>NZ_CANLMP010000046.1 GCF_947492405.1 uncultured Aquimarina sp. | reverse complement strand
ACAATGTCATACTCGATAACATCATTCAATGCACTTCCGGCAACTCTTACGGTCTTGATAACACTTAAACTTGGATCAGGTGTAATAACAGTAACTGTTGGATCATTTGTAGGATCCATATCTGTAGTACCATCTCCATTCGGTGTCTCAACACTTTCATCTCCAGCATCAGAATCATCACTAACATCATCTGGACCTCC
>NZ_CANLMP010000045.1 GCF_947492405.1 uncultured Aquimarina sp. | reverse complement strand
ACTTCCTGCATCTGCATTATCATCGGTAATTTCAATATCCGTTAAAGTAACATTTCCGGTATTGGTAACTACAATATTATACTCGATAACATCATTCAATGCACTTCCGGCAACACGAACTGTTTTGATAACACTTAAACTTGGATCGGGTGTAATAACAGTAACTGTTGGATCATTTGTAGGATCCATATCCGTAGTACC
>NZ_CANLMP010000044.1 GCF_947492405.1 uncultured Aquimarina sp. | reverse complement strand
ATATCATATAATCCATCATTATCACTGTCTAAGTCTAAGTGGTTCGGAATACCATCGCCGTCAGTATCATATACATCTGGAATACCATCTCCATTACTATCCGTATAATCCGTAGTACTACCATCTCCGGTACCATCATCACTATCATCCTGCCAGTTGGGAACACCATCGCCATCTTCATCGCCATTAGGATCGTTTCCTCC
>NZ_CANLMP010000043.1 GCF_947492405.1 uncultured Aquimarina sp. | reverse complement strand
ACCGGTGCCACTGGAAGTACCGGAGCAACTGGTTCAACAGGAAGCACAGGAGCAACTGGTTCAACAGGAAGCACTGGTGCTACAGGAAGCACTGGCTCAACGGGTGCTACAGGAAGCACAGGAGCAACCGGTGCTACAGGAAGCACAGGAGCAACTGGTGCTACAGGAAGCACTGGCGCTACAGGATCTACAGGAAGCACAGGAGC
>NZ_CANLMP010000042.1 GCF_947492405.1 uncultured Aquimarina sp. | reverse complement strand
TTATCATCGTCCTCATCTACATTATCCGGAATACCATCCTCATCAGCATCAATAGGATCTCGCCAGTCTCTGTCTCCGCCAACATTGTCATCATCAGGGAAGTCCGTAGGAACGCTGCCGCCATTGCTGGCACCGCCAGCATCTGTCGTATTGGTACCATCAACATCATAGGCATCATCCAGTCCATCACCATCACTGTCATTACCACTCGG
>NZ_CANLMP010000041.1 GCF_947492405.1 uncultured Aquimarina sp. | reverse complement strand
AACTATTTACTGTTATGGTTGGTCGTATTATTTCTTCTGGCACTAATACTTCAGAACATCAGGAAATTATTAAAAGACACCTAAAACAATATAAAGGAAGCATTGTCGAATACACTTCAAAAACATTCATAGCTACTTTTGAAGGTCCAAGTAAAGCTGTTTTTTGCGGTTCTGATTTAGTAAAAGCGATGAGAGCTATTAATGCTCCATTATCACTTGGTAT
>NZ_CANLMP010000040.1 GCF_947492405.1 uncultured Aquimarina sp. | reverse complement strand
AACTATTTACTGTTATGGTTGGTCGTATTATTTCTTCTGGCACTAATACTTCAGAACATCAGGAAATTATTAAAAGAGACCTAAAACAATATAAAGGAAGCATTGTCGAATACACTTCAAAAACATTCATAGCTACTTTTGAAGGCCCAAGTAAAGCTGTTTTTTGCGGTTCTGATTTAGTAAAAGCGATGAGAGCTATTAATGCTCCATTATCACTTGGTAT
>NZ_CANLMP010000039.1 GCF_947492405.1 uncultured Aquimarina sp. | reverse complement strand
ATGCCTTGGATGAGGGCGATGAGACGACTACAGTTACGGTTGGAGGCGAGAGTGGCACAGGAACGATTCAAGATCCACCTAACCCAAGTTTAAGTGTTATCAAGACAATTAGAGTAGCAGGAAGTGCATTGAATGACGTTATCGAGTATGATATTGTAGTTACCAATACCGGAAATGTTACTTTAACGGATATTGAAATTACCGATGATAATGCAGATGCAGGAAGT
>NZ_CANLMP010000038.1 GCF_947492405.1 uncultured Aquimarina sp. | reverse complement strand
GTGGCACCGGTTGCTCCTGTATTTCCTGTAGCGCCTGTGCTTCCCGTAGCGCCAGTTGCTCCTGTGCTTCCTGTTGAGCCAGTGGCACCGGTTGCGCCAGTGCTTCCTGTAGCTCCTGTGCTTCCTGTAGCGCCAGTTGCTCCTGTACTTCCTGTAGCTCCTGTGCTTCCTGTAGCGCCAGTTGCTCCTGTACTTCCTGTAGCACCAGTTGCTCCTGTGCTTCCTGTA
>NZ_CANLMP010000037.1 GCF_947492405.1 uncultured Aquimarina sp. | reverse complement strand
GCTCCTGTGCTTCCTGTTGAACCAGTTGCTCCGGTACTTCCAGTGGCACCGGTTGCTCCTGTATTTCCTGTAGCGCCGGTTGCTCCTGTACTTCCTGTAGCGCCTGTGCTTCCCGTAGCGCCAGTTGCTCCTGTGCTTCCTGTGGCACCAGTTGCTCCTGTGCTTCCTGTTGAACCAGTTGCTCCTGTGCTTCCTGTTGAACCAGTTGCTCCGGTACTTCCAGTGGCACCGGTTGC
>NZ_CANLMP010000036.1 GCF_947492405.1 uncultured Aquimarina sp. | reverse complement strand
GCTGAAGAAGAGCGATTACGTCAGGAAGCAGAAGCTGCAAGATTAGCTGAGGAAGAGCGATTACGTCAGGAAGCAGAGGCTGCAAGATTAGCTGAGGAAGAGCGATTACGTCAGGAAGCAGAGGCTGCAAGATTAGCTGAAGAAGAGAGACAACGTCAGGAAGCAGAAGCTGCAAGATTAGCTGAGGAAGAGCGATTACGTCAGGAAGCAGAAGCTGCAAGATTAGCTGAGGAAGAG
>NZ_CANLMP010000035.1 GCF_947492405.1 uncultured Aquimarina sp. | reverse complement strand
TAAAAAGATTAAAAATTTCTTTAAAAAAAGTATTGTTGAAAAGAAAAAGGGTTGTATGTTTGCACCCGCAAAACGGGATATTGATTTTGTTTAGTTCATTGATTTGATTTTGTTTGTTGATTTAGGTTTCACGGGTTCTTAAGGGGTTTTTGTTAGATTTAATTCAGGTTCAAAAAAAAACTTTTATTTTTTTTCAAAAAGTTTTGGTGGGATTAAAAAGTGGTTGTATATTTGCACCCGCTTTGAGAA
>NZ_CANLMP010000034.1 GCF_947492405.1 uncultured Aquimarina sp. | reverse complement strand
GGTGTTAATGGATCATCTACAATGGGTGCGATATAACCTGCCGTTGTCTGACCTTCGATATTATCTACAATACCATCATCATCGGCATCGATATCTAAATAGTCTGGTCCATCATTTGGATTCATATCCGTATCCGTAGGAACTGTACTCACTCCAGCACCATCAACACCGCCATCTTCGGCAACATCAGGAATACCATTCATCCCAACACTACCATTGGCCTGACCATCACCATCTGTATCCAATGCGCCATTGCCTGTCTCTACAATATCATATAATCCATC
>NZ_CANLMP010000033.1 GCF_947492405.1 uncultured Aquimarina sp. | reverse complement strand
AGTCTTAATTCTTATCTGTAAAACAATCGTATTAATACAATTGCAATACGCGCTGTCAATCAATATATCAATGAACTTTAAACCCCTCTCCGACATTGTCGGATCTCCCCTTTTAAAAAGGGAGAAGTAATTTATCACAATTACCTCTGGATCTCTCGTTAGTAACTAAGGAATCGAACCCTGAAAATGAACCTAATCACCCTACTCCAGTATAACTATTTTTAGTATGAACTTCGCTTGTTTCTCAAAGCGGGTGCAAATATACAACCACTTTTTAATCCCACCAAAACTTTTTGAAAAAA
>NZ_CANLMP010000032.1 GCF_947492405.1 uncultured Aquimarina sp. | reverse complement strand
TTTTAGTTTCCGAATAATCCGTCAAAGAAACCTACTACAGCGTCAGCTGCATCTACAATTGCATCGTGTATAGCTTCACCTACAGCGTGTCCTGCGTTATAAGTTTCTTCACTTCCACCGTTGATCTGTACTAATTCTTTTAGATTTAATTCTTTCATGATTTTTAATTTTATATATTAATATTTAGTGTGATATTAGTTTCCGAATAATCCGTCAAAGAAACCTACTACAGCGTCAGCTGCGTCTACAATTGCATCGTGTATAGCTTCACCTACAGCGTGTCCTGCGTTATAAGTTTCTTCACTTCCACCGTTGATCTG
>NZ_CANLMP010000031.1 GCF_947492405.1 uncultured Aquimarina sp. | reverse complement strand
GGAGCAACTGGTGCTACAGGAAGCACTGGCGCTACAGGATCTACAGGAAGCACAGGAGCAACTGGTGCTACAGGAAGCACTGGCGCTACAGGATCTACAGGAAGTACAGGAGCAACTGGCGCTACAGGAAGCACAGGAGCAACTGGCGCTACAGGAAGCACAGGAGCTACAGGAAGCACTGGCGCAACCGGTGCTACAGGAAGCACTGGCGCAACCGGTGCCACAGGAAGCACAGGAGCAACTGGCGCTACGGGAAGCACAGGTGCCACAGGAAGCACGGGAGCAACTGGTGCTACAGGAAGCACAGGAGCAACTGGCGCTACGGGAAGCACAGGCGCTACAGGAAATACAGGAGCAACCGGTGCCACTGG
>NZ_CANLMP010000030.1 GCF_947492405.1 uncultured Aquimarina sp. | reverse complement strand
TGAGGATATCGTAGTAAATAACGAAGTAGATTTAGTAATTGCTAAAATAGTTGATAATGCTACTCCAGATGAAGGAGATACAATCAACTATACAATCACGGTTACGAATAATGGCCCTGCAAGAGCAACGACAGTATCAATTACAGATCAGTTACCAACAGGAGTGACTTATGTTTCGGATACTCCAAGTCAAGGTGCTTATGATGATGCAACCGGAGTTTGGGCAATTGGAGATATAGATGATAGCACTATAGTGACTTTAATACTAGAAGCTACAGTCGATGCAGGCACTAGTGATGATACGATTACCAATACAGTTACCGGAGTTACTTTAGATCAGACTGATACTAATACTACTCCAGATGATCCAAGTGAGGATAT
>NZ_CANLMP010000029.1 GCF_947492405.1 uncultured Aquimarina sp. | reverse complement strand
TCACTTGGATCATCTGGAGTAGTATTAGTATCTGTTTGATCTAAAGTAACTCCGGTAACTGTATTAGTAATCGTATCATCACTAGTGCCTGCATCGACTGTAGCTTCTAATACTAAAGTCACTACATTTCCGCTATCAATATCTCCTACTGTCCAGATTCCTGTTGTATTATCATACGTTCCTTGACTTGGTGCATCAGAAACATACGTAACTCCAACTGGTAATTGATCAGTGATAGATACAGTAGTAGCTCTGGCTGGACCATTGTTCGTAACTGTGATTGTATAGTTAACTGTACCTCCTTCATCTGGAGTAGCATTATCAACTATTTTAGCAATTACTAAATCTACTTCGTTATTTACTACGATATCCTCACTTGGATCATCTGGAGTAGTATTAGTATCAGTCTGATCTAAAGTAACTCCGGTAACTGTATTGGTAAT
>NZ_CANLMP010000028.1 GCF_947492405.1 uncultured Aquimarina sp. | reverse complement strand
TGACCGATGGTTTTTCTAAGTTTGAAACTTCAGCACAGCTTTGTAGTTATGTTGGAATAACCCCAATGATAAGAGAGTCAGGGAGTAGCGTTAGAGGTCGATCACGAATAAGTAAGGTAGGTAATAGAAAACTGCGTAATCTATTATTTCTATGCTCTTTTAATGCTTGTAAACATAACAGGGCGTGTAATGCGGTTTATGAGCGAATAGTAAACAAAGGAAAAAGCAAGAAATTGGCATTAATAGCAGTAGCTAATAAACTACTTAAACAGTGTTTTGCTATTGCGAAATCTGGCAGGCCATACGATGAAACTTACGTTTCCATATTGCCTAGATAAATAGAAAATAAATAAGATAAAAAAACTCAAAGATTCTAATTTTTGAATCTATGAGCCTAGAAAAATAATGCCTCAGATTAAGGAAGAATTTATTTGTTTTTTACCTCAGTTCTTTGTTA
>NZ_CANLMP010000027.1 GCF_947492405.1 uncultured Aquimarina sp. | reverse complement strand
AGTAGCATTATCAACTATTTTAGCAATTACTAAATCTACTTCGTTATTTACTACGATATCCTCACTTGGATCATCTGAAGTAGTATTATTATCTACTTGATCTAAAGTAACTCCTGTAACCGTATTGGTAATCGTATCATCACTAGTCCCTGCATCAACTGTCGCCTCTAGTACTAAAGTCACTACAGTGCTATCATCTATATCTCCAATTGTCCAAACTCCGGTTGCATCATCATAAGTTCCCTGACTTGGAGTATCCGAAACATAAGTCACTCCTGTTGGCAACTGATCTGTAATTGATACTGCCGTTGCTCTTGCAGGACCATTATTTGTAACTGTGATTGTATAGTTGATCGTATCTCCTTCATCTGGAGTAGCATTATCAACTGTCTTTGCTACTACTAAGTCAACTTCATTGTTTATAGTAATATCTTCACTTGGATCATCTGGAGTAGTATTAGTATCTGTTTGATCTAAAGTAACTCCGGTAACTGTATTAGTAATCGTATC
>NZ_CANLMP010000026.1 GCF_947492405.1 uncultured Aquimarina sp. | reverse complement strand
CGTTAGGGCACATACTTGTTATCTGAAAAGCAAAACGGAATCTGAACCTGTCTGCGGACAAGTCTCGATCGTATGAACTTAGAGTTTTTGCAGTGGTTTGTATCGGATCCAAAGTAAAAAAGCGATGAAAAAATCACTCAAAAGGAGTATTTCGGAGTAGTAACGTGCTGAAAATCGCTTTTTTTGCTCATTACGATAATTTTGACGGAAAAAGAGTTTGTGATTTTTTAGTTTGGTAAGTGATAAATCTAAAGGCAGCAAAGTGATCGCTAGAGATTAAGAAAAATAATACGGAGCAATTAGCAATCTGATATCACTTTACTGCGGCTTGTTTGCTAAGTTCAGGCTTGTAAAAGTGGTACGTGCCATAACACTATATATATGTCATAGCAGCTAGATGAAGAATCGAAAGGTTCTTGTATATTTGGTAAGGCGCAATGCTTGCAAAACGAAAAAAGTAGCAATCAATGCGCAGTTTTTGTCGAAAATAGGGTAACATTTTGCTCTGCTACGACACATATATTAAACGTTA
>NZ_CANLMP010000025.1 GCF_947492405.1 uncultured Aquimarina sp. | reverse complement strand
CCAAGTAAAGCTGTTTTTTGCGGTTCTGATTTAGTAAAAGCGATGAGAGCTATTAATGCTCCATTATCACTTGGTATAGATATCAAGGAGTGTTTTGTACAGCATTGTATTTGTGAACAAACTGAAGATTTTGAAGTAGCAATATTTGAACAACCAGTATCTAATCAAATAATACTAACGCAAACTGTAAAAAATTTGTTATTAGGATCAGGAGTAAATCTTGCTCCGCATAAAGCAAATTTTAAAACGGCATCTGGCGAACGTATTTCGTTGTATAAAGTAGTCGAAAATCTAAAATTGGATACGCTTCACAATGCGGATCAACCCAGACTAGCGAAACACAATTCTTTTTTAGAAAAAGTGCTTCAAAACATTTATAATCATTTGAGCAATGATTGTTTTGGTGTAACGACCTTATGTAAAGAGATAGGTGTCAGTGAACGTCAATTACAACGTAAACTTAAAGCGATTACTAATAAATCTCCTAATCAACTTATTTCTTCTGTGCGTTTACAGTATGCAAAAGAATTACTTTTAGATCA
>NZ_CANLMP010000024.1 GCF_947492405.1 uncultured Aquimarina sp. | reverse complement strand
TCTTTTTGGGCATTCCGAGGGTGGAAGTGTCTCTGCCCTATTTAGTGCAACTTATCCTGATCGTGTTATTTCCTTAATCACCTTCGGTATTTTTGCAAAGAGGAGGTATTCTAAAGACTATCCTTGGGCACCAACCGATCAGGAGCGTCAGGTGGTTTATGATATGATTGAGAATGATTGGGGTAGTGGAGAGATGAATTTAGCATCACTTGCACCTTCTAAAGTACAAGATCAAACTTTTATGGATTGGTTAGCTAGTTACTTCCGTTCAGGCGCTAGTCCCACTTCAGCGTTGAAATTGACAAGAATGAATACTCAGGTTGATATCATAGACATTCTAGGATCTATAAAAGTACCTACTCTGTTATTACAACGTACAGATGATATTGATGTAAAAATTCAGGAAGGGCAATTTATTTCTGAACGTATTCCCGGATCAAAATTTTTAGAACTAGAAGGAAGTGATCATCTGTTTTGGGTAGGAGATACTGATGTTATTTTAGAAGCAATGAAGGCTTTTATAAATGATATAAAGCCAGCACCGGTTTATGAGAAAAAACTATTTACTGTTATGGTTGGTCGTATTATTTCTTCTGGCACTAATACTTCAGAACATCAGGAAATTATTAAAAGA
>NZ_CANLMP010000023.1 GCF_947492405.1 uncultured Aquimarina sp. | reverse complement strand
GTTTTCAGTGATCCAGGTATTGTTTATGATTCAGTAAATGGTACGATTACCGTTCCAGCAGGAGTTACAGACTTTACAGTTACGTATCCTACGATTGTAGATGCTTTGGATGAGGGCGATGAGACGACTACAGTTACGGTTGGAGGCGAGAGTGGCACAGGAACGATTCAAGATCCAGCAGATCCTACGGTTGCCAGTGTAAGCAGTCCAACAGTTACAGAGGGTACGGATTTAGTACATACAATTACCTTAAGTGGTAGTACACCACAGCCAGTTACCTATCCATTTGTATTGGCAGATGGTAGTGCAGTAGCCCCTGGAGATTATACGAATGCACCAGTTTTCAGTGATCCAGGTATTGTTTATGATTCAGTAAATGGTACGATTACCGTTCCAGCAGGAGTTACAGACTTTACAGTTACCTATCCTACGATTGTAGATGCTTTGGATGAGGGCGATGAGACGACTACAGTTACGGTTGGAGGCGAGAGTGGCACAGGAACGATTCAAGATCCAGCAGATCCTACGGTTGCCAGTGTAAGCAGTCCAACAGTTACAGAGGGTACGAATTTAGTACATACAATTACCTTAAGTGGTAGTACACCACAGCCAGTTACCTATCCATTTGTATTGGCAGATGGTAGTGCAGTAGCCCCTGGAGATTATACGAATGCACCAGTTTTCAGTGATCCAGGTATTGTTTATGATTCAGTAAATGGTACGATTACCGTTCCAGCAGGAGTTACAGACTTTACGGTTACCTATCCTACGATTGTAGATGCTTTGGATGAGGGCGATGAGACGACTACAGTTACGGTTGGAGGCGAGAGTGGCACAGGAACGATTCAAGATCCAGCAGATCCTACGGTTGCCAGTGTAAGCAGTCCAACAGTTACAGAGGGTACGGATTTAGTACATACAATTACCTTAAGTGGTAGCACACCACAGCCAGTTACCTATCCATTTGTATTGGCAGATGGTAGTGCAGTAGC
>NZ_CANLMP010000022.1 GCF_947492405.1 uncultured Aquimarina sp. | reverse complement strand
GTTATGTGCAACCCTAATGAAGAATGAATTTATATTTTGACAAAGCGGTAAACTATATAGCTATCGAGATAGGAAAAGATTTCGGAATAATTTTGGGTAGTATCCAAGACCTGGAAGACTTTTACGCTTTCACCTATCAAAGTCGAAAATACTTAGAAACTGGAAAAATTGAAGACATGGCTATTGGTCAAGGCTATAACTTCATAAGCAAATCAGACCAAAGAGTTTTTTCATTTGGTTCAAGGTATGTATATAGTGATGCATTAAAAGAACTTAGAAATAAGGTTTCTCAAGAAGCAGAAATCAGAAAAAAAATATCTCATTTTGATATTCAGAAAAAATTTGATTTGAGTGTGTCCTCAGTAATAAAAAAACAAATCCTAGTTGATACTTTATTGAAATTCGGATTAACCTATACTATTCCAGAAGTAGTTGGTAAGTTAATATTTAGAATACCTAAAAACTACAAAAAGAAATTTCTTTTTGAAAAGTTGACAGAGTTACCAATAACATTTCACGGATTGGACCAAAATGAATTATCTAGTTTGATAATCGAATTAATAAAAAATAACTCTTGTGAATTTGACATATTGGAACAGAAGGAAAATAATCTCGCTAGATATATTGACAAAGCAACAAAGGTTGACTTGGAACCTATATGGTAAAGCTAGACGAACGAAAGAAAAAGCCCTATAATGATTACAATATTCTTTAATCAAAATTTAAAATTGACCTTAGATGATTAAAAATCCTCATTTTATAGCGGAATTGAAATATCGATCAACTGAACAAGGTGGTCGTAAAACACCAGCAGCATCTGGATATAGACCTCAGGTTAAATTCGACTTTGAAGAAATGCAAACTTCCGGTAACCAAAAATTTATCGGAACGGAATTAGTCTACCCTGGAGAAATTGTTATCGCGGAAATAACGGTTTTGTCTCCACAATTATTTGAGGGTAAACTAGAAATTGGGATGGAATTTGAATTTAGAGAAGGTCCTAGAGTTATCGGAACCGGAAAGATAATGGAGGTTGCGAATAAAACACTGGAAAGAAAAAAAGCAAGCACATAACACCATATATGTGATCATAGCAGTTAAGTGATCAATCGAATGGTTCTTGTATATTTGGTTAGGCGCAATGCTTGCAAAAA
>NZ_CANLMP010000021.1 GCF_947492405.1 uncultured Aquimarina sp. | reverse complement strand
ATATCCTCACTTGGATCATCTGGAGTAGTATTAGTATCAGTCTGATCTAAAGTAACTCCGGTAACTGTATTGGTAATTGTATCACCACTAGTTCCAACATCAACAGTAGCTGTGATAATTAAGGTTTCTACTCCTCCATTCAAAATATCACCAATATTCCAAACACCTACAGCCGAGTTATAGTCTGCAGCCGGGTTAGCACTAACAAATGTTACTCCCATTGGTAAAACATCCGTTAAAGATACATTAGTAGCAGTAGCTGGTCCATTATTCGTAACTGTAATTGTATAGTTAATTGTATCTCCTTCATCTGGAGTAGCATTATCAACTGTCTTAGCTACTACTAAGTCAACTTCGTTGTTCACTATAATGTCCTCACTTGGATCATCCGCAGTTATATCATTATCTGTCTGATCTAAGTTGACAACTGTTATCGTATTAGTAATCGTATCACCGCTTGTTCCTACATCTACTGTAGCAGTAATGGCAAGAGTTGCATTATTTCCATTAGTGATATCTCCTATTGTCCAAATACCAGTTACATCATCGTAAGTTCCCTGACTTGGTGTATCGGATACATACGTCACTCCTACTGGTAATTGATCAGTGATATTAATATTAGTTGCCGAAGGAGCTCCATTGTTAGTTATTGTAATAGTATAAACAATAGTACTTCCTTCATCTGGAGTTGCATTATCAACTATTTTAGCCACCACAAGATCAACCTGATCGTCTGTATCTCTCCAATCTGGTTCTGGAGTAGTTGGATTGTCTGTATTTGGGAATGGGTTATCTGCAGTTTGTCCTCCGTTAGTTGGATCTAAACTAGCATCATCTGTATCAAAATTATCATCTAATCCATCGCCATCTGAATCTATTCCAGCCGGTAAGGTATCTGCAATACCATCATCATCAGTATCATAAGCTTCAATAGTATCACTCTCTGAATCCTCATCTGAGTTTAAATCTATATAATCTGGTCCGTCAGCTAATCCATCTGTATTTGTTGGATCAATAGCTGTACCATTCGTATCATAGGCATCATTAACGCCATTACCATCAGTATCTGATTCATCAACTAAAGGTGTTAATGGATCATCTACAATGGGAGCAATATAACCTGCCGTTGTCTGACCTTCGATATTATCTACAATACCATCATCATCGGCATCGATATCTAAATAGTCTGGTCCATCATTTGGATTCATATCCGTATCCGTAGGAACAGTACTCACTCCAGCACCATCAACACCACCGTCTTCGGCAACATCTGGAATACCGTTGGTACCAACACTACCATTGGCCTGACCATCACCATCTGTATCCAATGCGCCATTGCCTGTCTCTACAATATCATATAATCCATCGTTATCACTGTCTAAGTCTAAGTGGTTTGGAACTCCGTCTCCGTCATTGTCATATACATCCGGAATACCATCTCCATTACTGTCTGTATAGTCCGTGGTACTACCATCACCGGTACCATCATCACTATCATCCTGCCAGTTAGGAACACCATCGCCATCTTCATCGCCATTTGGATCGTTTCCTCCACTCTCTACAACATCCGTGATTCCATCATTATCATCGTCCTCATCTACATTATCCGGAATACCATCATCATCGGCATCAATCGGATCTCGCCAATCTCGGTCTCCGCCAACATTGTCATCATCAGGGAAGTCCGTAGGAACGCTGCCGCCATTGCTGGCACCACCAGCATCCGTAGTATTCGTGCCATCAACATCATAAGCATCATCTAATCCATCACCATCACTGTCATTACCACTCGGTAAAGTGTCCGGTACATTATCGCCGTCCGTATCATAGCCCTCTGTAG
>NZ_CANLMP010000020.1 GCF_947492405.1 uncultured Aquimarina sp. | reverse complement strand
GCGATTACTAATAAATCTCCTAATCAACTTATTTCTTCTGTGCGTTTACAGTATGCAAAAGAATTACTTTTAGATCAGGAAAACACAGTAGCTGAGATAGCTTTTCAAACAGGCTTTTCTAGCCCTTCGTATTTTTCTAAATGCTTTAAAAAAGAATTTTCAGTAAGTCCATCAGAACTGGTGGGTTAATTATTTTTTGTACTTAAATCAATTATCAATTTATCTTAATTACTATGTCAATAGAAACAAAAACCCTTCTGCAGCATCCTTTGTTCTATAAGGGTTTTAACAGTTATTACAGACCAGATTTAAAAAAGACAATTAGTTTTAAGGAAAATTAGAATGTCAATAATAATTTTGTTTAAAATTTATTTATTTTGAAAACCAGCACTTTACTTCTTCTGTTATCTCTCATATCTCTTTCTTCCTATTCACAGGTAGAAAATAAGGCTAAAGATGCGCGTACTTTAAAGATAGAAGAAACTAAGCTACAAATAGAAAAGGCAGATTCAGATTCTTTACGTTTACCACTTAGATTAAAATTGGCAGGTCAATTAGCCTATTTTGATGGTAATATTGCCAAAGAAATCTTTCTGGATGTTCATAAAACCATTAAAGATAAAGAGTATAAAAGTTATCATTATCAAAAGCTGGAAGCAGAATTATTGTATAGTTTATCAAGCGTATCCTTAAATTTACAAGATACCGCAGCAGCTTTACAATATGCAAATGAGGCCTTAGATATTGCGACAGAGATCGAGTATGATTTGATTGTAGGAAGGGCTATAAGTAATTTAGGGAATATTTACTCAAGACAAATGGGTTTTGAGAAAGCAAAACGATTTCATAGACGTGCATTAGTATTCCATGAAAAAGCAAAGTCAGCTCGTGGGCAAGCACTTACCTTAAATCGAATAGGAAGAATCTTTAGTAAACAGGAAAAGATGGACTCTGCTCGGTATTATTACAAAAAAGCTATAGAAGCTGATACCTCCAAGGCACTTAGACTACAAATAAAGGGGAATTTAGCTAGTTCCTATGCAAATACTGGAAAATACGATCTAGCGGGCAACATTTATAGAGAAAACTTAAAATTGTTAGATCTAACGGAGTATAATATAAGAGCGCATAACCATTCAAATCTAGCAAAAGTATATGACAAACAAAAAGAGTATAGCAAAGCAAATGCACATATAGACAGTGCAATTTTCTATGCAAAAAAGGTGAACGCTTTATTTTTAATACAGTCGGCATACCGCGCTAAAGTTGGAATCGCATACAATGATAAAAAATTCTCAGAGTCTTATGAGGCTTTTTTAGTTCAAGACAAATACAAAGATTCTTTGGTAAAAGAAAGCACAACAAAACGTTTTGCTAATTTGGAATTTGCATATCAATATAAGAGAGAAAAAGAGCTAGTCGCCATAAACCTCAAGAATGAATCTACTAAAAAGAAATTGTATTTAGGATTACTCGTTATTACCATCCTAGCGGCTTTGTTTTTAATTTATTTTATTAGAAAAAATAATAAACAAAAACTAGAGCTTGTTGCAAATAAAGCCAAACTAGCAGAGGTTGAAAAATTAAAAACGGAATTAGCACTCGCTCATCGAGAACAAGAACTAAAAAAAGTGGTGGTAGAAAGTTCCGTTAGAGAAGAAGTCTTTAATAATACAATAGATGATATTAAACAAGTTACAACTTTAGAGGATGAGAGAGAACGCAAGTCTGCTTTACGTTCGATATCAGCTTCATTATTGTCAGAGAAAAGTTCTAAAAGGTCATCTTTAAGCTTACAAACGTACCTCGATGAGGTAAATATTGATTTCAAAATACTACTTGATCAACATTTTTCCGAATTAAAACCAAAGGAAAAAGAGCTCCTTTGTCTTATGAAAATGGAGCTCAGCACCACAGAAATTAGTAAGCTTCAAAACAATACAGTAGCTGCTGTAAAATCTTTAAGATATCGAATTCGTAAAAAACTTGGTTTAGGTTCTGAACAAGATATTATTGCTTTTATTGAAAATAAAGATATTACGTTATAAGGCCTTAAAAGGATTCTTCGCACCGAGTTTTTCGATAAAACTCATACCTTCTTTAATTTATAAAACACATATTTTGTGAATAATATCTTATTATCATCTTAAGATGATAGATAAAATTCAATAAATCAAAACTCTATTTTAAATATCTAATATTAAGTGTTTTGTAGTTTTCGATACTCTTTTGCTACCCTCTTTTTTTTGCAATGTGGGCTCCTTATACATTTCTTTGTTTAAGAACGAGACGTCTAACTTTAGATAAGATTATTTACTATTTATAGTTTTTACTCAAAAAAACATAAAACTGTTTTATCAAATTAAAATAATAGGATATATTTTATGAAACCTGAAACCAAATATACTAAGAGTGGTCTGGTTAATATTGCTTATCAAGTTTTTGGCTCTGGTCCTGTAGACATTGTATATATTCCTGGATGGGTATCTAATATCGATTGGATGTGGTCATGTCCTGAATTGGTTGATTTTTTTACAGAACTAGGTAAATTTGCAAGGGTAATCCTTTTTGATAAAAGAGGAACTGGGCTTTCGGATAGAGTTGTAGAATTTGCTACTCTCGAAGAGCGAATGGAAGATATTACAGCGGTTATGGATGCTGTGGGTTCTGAAAAAGCAGCTCTTTTTGGGCATTCCGAGGGTGGAAGTGTCTCTGCCCTATTTAGTGCAACTTATCCTGATCGTGTTATTTCCTTAA
>NZ_CANLMP010000019.1 GCF_947492405.1 uncultured Aquimarina sp. | reverse complement strand
ACTACAATCGTGGGAGAGTAGGTCGCCGCCTTCCTTGAAAACCCTTCATTATGACAATGAAGGGTTTTTTTATGTCTAGATGTATTGATTTTAAAATAATTATACAAAAAATTATAGTGATTTAGATAAAGAGATATGTGCTTACGAATATCTAGGATCTTGAATATAATCTTGTTTACTGATTTTTATTATTTCAATACTTAGAAATCCAAATTCATCTACTACTTTACCATACATACGATAAACACCTTTATGCCTAAGTTTATACTTTTCTTGTACAGGAGGAAACAAGACTGTGTCGAATACATCACCAAATTGATCTAGAAAAGTACCAAAAGCCATACGCTTACCTTTTGAAGTCTTAGTACTTTTCATAGCTATTAAATATCCATAAATATCAATTTTCTTATTTAAGTATTCTTTTAATTGATTAGCTCTGTTTTGATTTACAGGTTTAGTTACCATGATTTTATAATATCCACATATAGGAAACCCAAAAGATTCAATTTGTTCAAAAGCATTTTCTAATTTGCAAGTTTTGAATTTTGGTAATCGATATTTAGTACGTTTTTCATGAAACAAAAGTGGTTGCTGATAATTTGTTGGAGTACTACTTAATTTAAAATGTGCTTCCCATAGCAATTCATGCTTGTTCTTTTTAGTAAAAGCAAAAGCATTTATCTTAATAAGTATACTTATTTGTTCTATACTTATTGATACTCTATCTATAAAATTTTCTAATGATGAATATTTTCCATGTTGTTTTCTATCTAATAGTATAAACTCTGATGTTTTATAATCTAAATTTCGTAGTATGCTTAATCCTAGATATATTGTTTTTTTATATAAAATATGTTCATGTTTACTGGTGTTTATACACGGAGTTATAATTTTTGCGCCAAGTAATTTAGCTTCATGTAAATAGACTTCTGGGCGATAAAAACCTCCACCATTATTTAATGTAGCTACTAAATATTCTATAGGGAAATAAGCTTTTAGAAATAGGCTTTGATAACTTTCTACAGCATATGATGCAGAATGTCCTTTTGGGAAAGCATATCCAGCAAAACTTGCTACTTGATTCCATATTTCAAAAATTAATTTCTCCTGATATCCTTCAGCACGACAATTCTGAATAAACTTTTTTTGTACGTCTTTAAACTCTTTTCGTGATCTAAATTTGCCGCTCATTCCTCTGCGTAACACATCTGCTTCATCCAGCGTGAGTTTTGCAAAAAAGTGAGCTACTTTGATGACATCTTCCTGATATACCATAATGCCGTAAGTATCGTTCATCAGTTCAAGCATGATAGGATGTGAATTCTTTCGTCTTTCTACATCGTGTTCTCTTAATATATATTCGCGCATCATTCCACTTTTGGCAACTCCAGGTCGTATAATAGAACTAGCGGCTACTAACCCTAAATAGTTATCGGTTTTAAGTTTACTAAGTAACATCCGCATAGCTGGAGACTCTACATAAAAACAGGCTAGACATTTAGCTTCTCTGATAAGAGTATTGATGTTAGGATCTTTTTTAAATTTCTCTATATCGTGAATGTCGAAATTGGCTTTTTCTGGTTGATTATACTGGATAATATTAATTGCTTCTTTGATTTTTGCTAAACCACGTTGTCCTAAAATATCAAACTTATATAAACCCAAATCTTCTGAAATAATCATATCAAATTGAGCAGTAGGAAAACCTTTAGGTGGTATATCAGTTGCAATATAGGAGTGAAGCGATTTTTCACTAATTAATATTCCACTTGCATGAATACTAATGTAATTAGGGATTCCTTGTATAAGTTGACTATACTTAATAACTAATTTATGGATGTGGTCCAAAGAGTTGTAATCATAATTACCTTCGCTAAGTTTATCTATTTCAAATTTTGGTAAGCCGAATACTTTCCCTAATTCTCTAACCGCTCCTTTATAATGAAAGGTAACATAGGTTCCTAAAAGAGCTACATTATCAAATTCATTAAAGATAAATCGTGTGATATCTTGTCGATCTCTCCAAGAGAAATCGATATCAAAATCTGGCGGGCTGGTACGATGCGAATTTATAAATCGTTCAAAATATAAGTCTAATTCAATCGGATCTACATCTGTAATTTTTAATAAATAAGCTACGATACTGTTTGCTCCACTACCACGTCCTACATAATAATATCCTTTTTCTTGTGCATAAGAAATGATTCTCCAATTAATCAAAAAATAGGAAACGAAATTCATCTTGATAATCAAGTTAAGCTCTTTTGTTAGTCGATCTTGTACTTTTTTATCAGGGTTTTTATATCGATAAGGCAAGCCTTCTTTACAAAGTTTTCTCAATAATTTATTGTCCTCTTCAATACTATCAGTATACGTTCTTTTATTTAATGAAGGTTTGCTTTTAGAAAAATCAAAGTTGATAACACATTCGTTGACAATATTTTCGGTATTTCTAATCATGAAATCAAATTCTTGAAACTTATTTCTGATGTCACTATTTGAGATCATTTTTTCTGAAAAACAAGCTTGTTGATTTTGAGATAATCGACTAAGCAAAATATTATTATCAATAGCACGTAATAAACGATGGGAATTAAAATCTTTTTTGGTTCTAAAACTTACAGGCTGGAGTATAACGAGTTTGTCTTTTAATTTTCTATAAGGTGAAATTCTAAGTTTTGAAATTTCTTTTATAGAGATACCGATAAATTCATTTGATGAAAACTCAATTTTTTTTATTTCTATAACTTGTTTTAAAGGGTATATAATAAATACGTTTTTTAATTGTGGAGGCTTTATAGGAAAATCAAGCTTATTGTGAGAGTGATGAGATAAAAAACGATTCAATTCTTTGTATCCTTCGTTATTTTTGGCTAGACCCACATATAGTTGTTGATGATTGTTTCTGAAATCAATACCTACGATTGGTCTTATCTGATAATCTTTTGCTTTTCGGATAAAATTAAGACAGGCTGTTGTACTATTTATATCAGTTAATGCAAGACAATTAATTTGATTTTCTTTAGCTAATTCTAATAAGTCTATTTCAGAGAAAGTTCCAAATCTTAAACTGTAATATGAATGGCAATTTAGATACATCTGTTAGATTGTTGATGGTTTATTGTTGATGGTTATTGGATTTTTTATCTTTTACTGATTACTGATTACTGATTACTGATTACTGATTACTGATTACTGATTACTGATTACTGATTACTGATTACTGA
>NZ_CANLMP010000018.1:0-2500 GCF_947492405.1 uncultured Aquimarina sp. | reverse complement strand
TTTTCGCAGCTTATCACGTCCTTCATCGCCTCTGAGAGCCTAGGCATTCCCCATACGCCCTTAATTAGCTTATGCGTCTTGCTTTAACTTGCTCTTTTAGTTTATTCGTCTTGTTATCTCCGATAAAAGATAACAAAACACTCTTTTAATTTTTAATCATTAATCATCCTATTACTAGAACAATTAATGCTCGTATTCTTTAAATCAATATGTCAATGAACGTTTTTCTTAATAACAATATAAAAATGATGAACATAAATACTTTTTCACTATGTGAATCCTGTGATTTATAAACTATCAATCCCTATACCTAAAGAATTGTGGAGAATATCGGAGTCGAACCGATGACCTCCTGCGTGCAAGGCAGGCGCTCTAGCCAGCTGAGCTAATCCCCCATTATTTGAAATTCAGAATTACGAATTTAGAATTACGAATAATGTGACTTAAACTCTATCTTCTAGAATTTCCTTTTCAATAATATAATCAATGAACTTGTAATTAATTCGTAATTCATCATTCTGAATTCGTAATTAAAAATCGTAGTCTCAGGCAGACTTACGCCATAGGCGCATAAACTTCTTCTTCTGTCTTTCGACTTGTAGTCTCAGGCAGACTCGAACTGCCGACCTCTACATTATCAGTGTAGCGCTCTAACCAGCTGAGCTATGAGACTTCTTCATAGTTGATGGTTGATGGTTTTTTGTTGATCGTTATAAATATTCAAAAAAAATACTAACAAATAACAACCAAAAACTAACAACTATATATTAATTAATTAACAGCATAAGACTAAAAATATCCCAAAATCACAATTCCTGTGTATCGTCTTTCTCTAGAAAGGAGGTGTTCCAGCCGCACCTTCCGGTACGGCTACCTTGTTACGACTTAGCCCCAGTTACCAGTTTTACCCTAGGCCGCTCCTTACGGTGACGGACTTCAGGTACCCCCAGCTTCCATGGCTTGACGGGCGGTGTGTACAAGGCCCGGGAACGTATTCACCGGATCATGGCTGATATCCGATTACTAGCGATTCCAGCTTCACGGAGTCGAGTTGCAGACTCCGATCCGAACTGTGATAGGTTTTATAGATTCGCTCCTTGTCACCAAGTGGCTGCTCTCTGTACCTACCATTGTAGCACGTGTGTGGCCCAGGACGTAAGGGCCGTGATGATTTGACGTCATCCCCACCTTCCTCGCGGTTTGCACCGGCAGTCTTGCTAGAGTTCCCGACATTACTCGATGGCAACTAACAACAGGGGTTGCGCTCGTTATAGGACTTAACCTGACACCTCACGGCACGAGCTGACGACAACCATGCAGCACCTTGTAATATGTCCGAAGAAAAGTCTATCTCTAAACCTGTCATACTACATTTAAGCCCTGGTAAGGTTCCTCGCGTATCATCGAATTAAACCACATGCTCCACCGCTTGTGCGGGCCCCCGTCAATTCCTTTGAGTTTCATTCTTGCGAACGTACTCCCCAGGTGGGTTACTTATCACTTTCGCTTAGCCACTCAGACCGAAGTCCGAACAGCTAGTAACCATCGTTTACGGCGTGGACTACCAGGGTATCTAATCCTGTTCGCTACCCACGCTTTCGTCCCTTAGCGTCAATACATTATTAGTGATCTGCCTTCGCAATCGGTATTCTAAGTAATATCTATGCATTTCACCGCTACACTACTTATTCTAACCACTTCATAATGATTCAAGACCTGCAGTATCAATGGCAATTTTCCGGTTGAGCCGAAAACTTTCACCACTGACTTACAGACCCGCCTACGGACCCTTTAAACCCAATGATTCCGGATAACGCTTGGATCCTCCGTATTACCGCGGCTGCTGGCACGGAGTTAGCCGATCCTTATTCGTAGAGTACCGTCAGAGTTCCACACGTGAAACTGTTTCTTCCTCTATAAAAGTAGTTTACAACCCATAGGGCAGTCTTCCTACACGCGGCATGGCTGGATCAGAGTTGCCTCCATTGTCCAATATTCCTCACTGCTGCCTCCCGTAGGAGTCTGGTCCGTGTCTCAGTACCAGTGTGGGGGATCCCCCTCTCAGGGCCCCTATCTATCGATGTCTTGGTAAGCCGTTACCTTACCAACTAACTAATAGAACGCATAGCCATCTTATAGCAATAAATCTTTAATGATTAAATGATGCCATCTTATCATACTATAAGGTATTAATCCAAATTTCTCTGGGCTATCCCTTACTATAAGGTAGGTTCTATACGCGTTACGCACCCGTGCGCCGGTCGTCATCTGTAGCAAGCTACAATGTTACCCCTCGACTTGCATGTGTTAAGCCTGCCGCTAGCGTTCATCCTGAGCCAGGATCAAACTCTTCATCGTGTATTCTTAAATATTATTTAACAATAACAACAGGAATTTTAAATCGTAATCTCAAAAATATTTCTAGTCTTAATTCTTATCTGTAAAACAATCGTATTAATACAATTGCAATACGCGCTGTCAATCAATATATCAATGAACT
>NZ_CANLMP010000017.1 GCF_947492405.1 uncultured Aquimarina sp. | reverse complement strand
AAGTTAGCAACCACTGCACAGAAAAATCGAAAATAGAGTAACATTTTGCCCTGCTACGACACGTATATTAAACGTTATGTGCAAGAAATAAATGGAAGTAATTGAAGGAAAAATAAAGCTCAGATTCGAAAAGCCTGAATATGGATGGCTTTTAATGAATTTCGTGTGTGGGGACTACGAATTAAAACTACATATTTCTAATGTCCCTAATAACCCAATAGATGATTTGAGATCGGCATTAATGACTCTAAATGAACCGAATTATGAAGCTTGGGGATCTCAAGAAGTTATTTTCCATTTGGAACCTGCCTGTTACTATCTTGTAATTGAAAGAAATAATGAAAATCTGGATTTGAAAATTTTTCACTCTAAGGACTACGGAGGTAAAAAGTATACAGTTAAGAATATTTCAGGGAATTATAATCAAATTTTGATGCCTATTTATCGCGCACTGATGAATTTTTACTCTTATGAACACAATGAATCGGATTGGTCAAAAACTGACGAAAAGCTAATCCAGAAACTGAAAAAAACTGTTAAAAACAAAAGCACATAACACTATATATGTGCTCATAGCAGCTAAGCGATGAATCGAATGGTTCTTGTATATTTGGTTAGGCGCAATGCTTACAAAAAGAAAAAGTTAGCAACCACTGCACAGAAAAATCGAAAATAGGGTAACATTTTGCCCTGCTACGACACATATATTAAACGTTGTGCATCATTAGAAAAATGAAATAATATGAGAATATTTGATTTATTTAAAAGCAAGAAAAAAGATATTTTCATCGATAAAGATGTTGAAATCGAAAAAATAGAACTTATTCCTAATACTTTTAATACTGTTTCTAAAAAGCAGTTTCAAGATGAATTAATTAAATATTTTGACCTTGAAAGATATGGGTTTGGAATATCTCCTGATGAAAGGACACAAATTTTTTATGGAGATATAAATAATACAGACGAAATAGATTTTGAGGGGCACATACTGATTATTGGAAATTTAAAAACAAATTGGGTAAACCTTACATCTTCAGATTTTTCATTAAGTGATAGTGGGGGTTCATTATTCGTTACAGGAAATATCCAAGCTGATTATTTCTCTAATGATTTTAACAGATTTGTAATGATAAATGGCAATTTAATTATTAAAAAAATTATAAATGTAGAATTTGAAGATTCTTGCTTAGTTGTAAATGGCGATTTAATAACAGAATATTATCACGGAATAGATATTCCCGCAGAAGTACAAGGAGAAATTGAAATAAATTATGGTTGGGGATATTGTAATGATAAAAGTTCTAAAACTATTTTACCAAAAAATGATATTGAGAATTCATTAAAATTCTTGAACGTAGATAAAAACTGTAATTCTGAACAAGTTAACGGAATCATTAAAAAGAGAATAACGAATGCACAACAATGGCTATAATTAATACGGGTTTTGGTGTTTAATCCAAAGTTTTGGATATATTTAGAGAGTCCGCCAAATCTTTTGATTTGGCTTTAAAATGAAAAGATAAAACAAAATAAAAAGTTTTGACTAAGTGCTAGTCCGAAAGTTTAGTCATCTAAACTCCCGTACTAACCATAGTCGTGACGTTACCAATAATTATGAAACAAATTTTACTATATATTTCACTCATTTTTTTGTTCTCCTGTAAATTGGAGGTAAAAAACTCAAAAGCAATTGAGTCCTTTGAAAAACAACTAAACGAAATGGAAAAGCAGAGTGAAAAAATTGATCAAAACCTAAAACGTAGCGATAGCCTTATTGCCGAAATTCAAATTGCTCTCGAAAAAAATAAATTTGTTCCTGACGTTACTATTACGGATGAAAAATATAGTCTAAATCCTTTTAAATTAGAAAAACCTATACTTAAAAATCTATTTGGAAGTCAATATTCTGCTGTGGACACAACATTATTCAACAACCGACACGTTGATAATCAAATTGACACAGTTTTTACTTTTAAGTATGGCTCTTCATTTATAGAAATTTATAAAAATTCAAGTGAGGAATTTATTAAAAATGGCTTTTCAAATTCTGACACTTTAGATCTTAATCGTGGTTTGAGTTATGGAATGAGTAAGACTGACTTTTTAAAATTATTATCAAATATAGATTCAATATCAAACTCACATAATAATTTTAGAATTAAGAACCCAGAAATAGTGCAAAATGTGGACTTTAAATTTGTGAACAACAAATTAGAATATATTTATTTTGAGGGTTATTCGGACTAAAAACTATTGGTAACAACACCTATGCGATAATGCGGAGTTTAGGTTAAGTCTCATGGTTATTGCCTATTTGGTTTGTCACCAAAGATTTAAATTTAGTATTTTAGAAAATATAAAAACAAAACATAAACTTTGGCTAAGTGCTAGCTCGAAAACCAGTAATTTTCTGCTTCCGCACTACGCATAGCTAAACGTTGTACAACATCTAAAAAATAAATAATGGGAATGCGAACCACTCTATATGGTTATATTGAGGAAATGGATTTTTGGAAAAGCCCCATAATAAATCAAGTAAAAAAACATAACCACGCCGTTATAAATAATCTGAAAAAAGACGACGAATGGCCACCTTTATCTAAAGAAATGTTTTCTATAACATCAAATTCAAATAATGAAATTTATCGTCCAAATATGGAATATTCCGGTAGAATAATCCATTTTGGAGCAAATCTAAAATCTGTTGAACACGAAATAGATGAATGGATTATTAAGTTTGAGGAGCTATTATCTAAGTTAATATGGCTTGAATCTAAAGTTCATTTTCAAACCGAATACTCTGAATTACAAACATTAAGCTGGAGAGTTGATTTAAATATCTATAAAGTTATTCACGATGGAAAATTCCCAAACGTGATCGATAATTCTTGCTGGAACTTCGAATCAACGTGGCATACTGAATAATAAAAACGTTGTACAACAACATATATGTGATCATAGCAGCTAAGTGATCAATCGAATGGTTGTTGTATTTTTGGTAAGGCGCAATGCTTACAGAAAGGAAAAGTTAGCAATCAATGCGCAGAAAAATCGAAAAGCAGGGTAACATTTTGCCCTGCTACGACACATATATTTAACGTTAGGGCACATACTTGTTATCTGAAAAGCAAAAACGCAATCTGAACCTGTCTGCGGACGAACCTCGATCGTATGAACTGAGAGTTTTTGCAGTGGTTTATCTCGGATCGAAAGTAAAAAAGCGATGAAAAAACCACGAAAACGGAGAGTTTCGGAGCAAAACGTGCTAATAAATCGCTTTTTTTTGTGCTAATCACGATAATTTTGACGGAAAAAGGGTTTGTGATTTTTTAGTTTGGTAAGTGATAAATTCAAAGGCAGCAAAGTGATCGCTGGAGATTAAGAAAAATAATACGGAGCAATTCGCAATCTGATATCACTTTACTGCGGCTTGTTTACTAAGTTCAGGCTTGTAAAAGTGGTACGTGCCATAACACTATATATGTGATCATAGCAGCTACGTTATTAATCCAAAGGTTCTTGTATATTTGGTAAGGCGCAATGCTTGCAGAATGGAAAAGTTAGCAACCAATGCGCAGTTTTTGTCGAAAAAAAGGTAACATTTTGCCCTGCTACGACACATATATTAAACGTTGTGGTGTATTTTGAAAAAATAAAGCACAATAAATAATCAACTAAAAACCGAATAAAATACTGAATGGATTTAGCTAGACATTGTGAATTATGTGATAATCAAAAAACAAGTTTAAAAAATGGAACAACTTGCGGATTAACTGACCGAAAACCTGAATTTAATAAAACTTGTACCAAAATTGAGTTAAACGAGAAATTTGAGAATAAACTAAAAACTGTAAATATTGAATACGACAAAATTAAGCGGACGAAAATCTTGACTTATATTAATTTTGGAATATTTATTATTATTGGACTTATAATAACAATTGGTGGTTATTTATTTGGCAAATATACTGTAGAAAGTGGAGTGATTTCAACTGTTCCGATAATAATTATGGGTATTGGAATTGCACCACTTGGAATGGCTTTTGGAACTCTGAATAGCTATAGACAAAGAAATGACGTTGCAAAAAGTAAAAAACATAAAATTGATGAAGTATTAAGTACATATAGAATTGAATATGATATTGACATCAAATACGGAAAAGAATTTCACGGAACTCAAGAAGTGTTTGCGGAATTGAACCTTAAAGGAGTACGCTAAAAAACACACCACAACATTATATATGAAATCAGAGCAAAGTTGAGAGCCAAATCGAGAGGTCATTTTCTTTTTGCAATGGCGCTAGATTTTTATAAATTGAATAAGAAATAAAAATGCGCAGATAGATCGATTGGTTCAGGTGTACTTGCCTTGCTCCGATTCATATATTTGGCGTTACCATACATAAAAATCAGGTTGGATAAATAACGAGTATTAACGCAAATATGATCTGAAAATTAGAAGAGGAATCTGAATCTAAAACTGACGGAAAAATTACTCCTGAATTGATTAGTTAACCAGAATCTGAAAACCAAAACGCAACATCTGACAGTACTCGGACGAATAAACGAAGTGTTTTGCGGAATAAAACGCATACTGAATTTTAAAAAGAAAAAAACGTATGGTAACAATATGTATGAGTTCATAGCGGCGGAAATTCCTAACGGAATTTCACGCTCGTTTGTTATCTTTAGGGTCAATGCGGAATTCAAGTTTTGTACTTGCACGCCACAAACCATACATTAAACGTTACCACACATTTAAAAATGACGATATTCTTAACTTTAATAGCAATCTCTTTAGGAATTAGTTTAGTGCTGATTTTGACAAAATCTGACTTTCCAAAATTGGAAAAGGTTATTAAAAAAATCTCATTTTACTCGTTAATCGGAATTGTAATCTGTGCTACACTTTTAGTTTTTGAGTTTCGACTGAAAGGGGAATATACGACCTCAATAATCGGATTGACTTTTGTCCTGTCAACAATCTTACTTTTCGGATTGACAAAAAATACTCGGAACAAAATCTTGAGCGGAATTTTGACAATACCAGTGTTCGTTTTCGGAATTTTAAGCTTAATCTGGGAAATGCCAATTGCATTTTTTTATTTAATTGCACTTCCTTTCGAGCCACCAATTGCAAAATTTGAAATGAATGAGAATCACAACATTGAAGTTCGTATTGGTGGATTTTTGGCTTGTGGAGAAAGTTTAGTAATTACTGAATCAACATTCGGAATTTTAGACAAACAGGAATACGTTGGAAATAACTCTTGCGTGACTGGAATTAATAAAATTGAGACATTAGATTTTAAAGAAAAAAAAGTGGAATTTTTAATATATCACGATGGAAAAACTGAATTTGAGAATCCGTATAAATATCAAGTGGATTAATAAAAACGTGTGGTAACAACACCTATGCGATAATGCGGGGTTTGGGTTAAATCAAAAGGTCATTGCTTATTAGGTTTGTCGCCAAAGATTTAAATTTAGTATTTTAGAAAATATAAAAACAAAACATAAACTTTGGCTAAGTGCTAGTTCGAAAACCAGTGATTTTCTGCTTCCGCACTACGCATAGCTAAACGTTGCCAGTAATTTGAGAATGACGAAATCAGAAACGAAATTATTTGTCGGAATTGGAGTTCTGATTTTGCTAATCGATATTCTCTTAATAAAATATTGGATTAGTAATATTAAACCTGACCCATTTATGTCTGTTGGAGTTGAATCGTACAGACTTGAAATATTTGGAGTGAATATTCTGATTGGAATTATTGTTTTCTTTATTAAAAAAAGGTTTTCGATTTTATTCTTTGTTAATACAATCGTTTGCTATTGGATATTCTCATTTTTCTGGAGTTCTTGGATTCAGAATCATCCTTACTCACAAACAAACTATCATTTTAAAATTGAAAACAGAAATTTACGATTGGACATTTCAGAAAACCCAAATACTTACGGAATTTATGAATTAGACCCTAATCCAACTGATTCCCTGAAAATCATAGAAATGGGAATGAATGAAAAAATCGGAGATAGTATTTTATTAAAAGGTTGGAATAGTGGAGAGTTTTATGATATGTACTTCTATGATAATAAACTAATTGGATTACCTGAAAGTCCGAATCCGATTGAACTGACTATAAAAGAATAAAAACTACTGGCAACAACGTGTATAAAACATAGCTATTAAGTGCTTAACCGAAAGGTTTATGTATATTTAGAAAGTCCGCCAAATTTTTAATTTGGCTTTTAAAAAGAGAAAATTAAAAACAAAATATAAAAATTCGGCTCTGTGTTAACCCGAAAAGTTAGTGTCTTTTTGCACGCTACGTTCCATACACTAGACCGTTAGGGCACATACTTGTTATCTGAAAAGCAAAACGGAATCTGAACCTGTCTGCGGACAAGTCTCGATCGTATGAA
>NZ_CANLMP010000016.1 GCF_947492405.1 uncultured Aquimarina sp. | reverse complement strand
AAGTAGCAATCAATGCGCAGTTTTTGTCGAAAATAGGGTAACATTTTGCTCTGCTACGACACATATATTAAACGTTATGGGGCATACTCTAGCTCTGAAAATCACTACGCAATCTGAACTTTCAACGGAATTTTGGACACTCTATTTTTGTAATGGTCTGTGACAGATCGAAAGCAAAAAAGCGATGAAAAAATCCTGAATTATGGAGGGTTTCGGAGCAAAACGGATAAGAAAATCGCTTTTTTAGGGTAAATCACGAAAAGTTAACGGAATTAAAGTCTGTGATTTTCTGGTTTGGTAAGTGATAAATCCAATGGCAGCAAAGTGATCGCGGGAGGAAAATACAATTATTGAGGAATCGAGACACAAACCAATATCACTTTACTGCGGTGTATTTGCAAAGTTCTGGCTTGTAAAAGTGGTACGCCCCATAACAAGCTGTATGAAATCAGGGCAATTATGATTTTTCGAAAGGTAGTTTTGTGTTTGCGGTGGCGCTAATTTTTAATAGGTTTGTAAAAAGAAATCAAAAACAAGCGCGGCAGGATCGAATGGGCAAGGCTATTTTGCAAGCCCCGATTCATACAGGCACCGTTGTGTTTCATTGATGAAAGGACTAAAGAAAATATTCAAGAGGAAAATTAGCATTTATCAAAT
Organism: uncultured Aquimarina sp.; assembly: GCF_947492405.1. Lineage (GTDB taxonomy): Bacteria > Bacteroidota > Bacteroidia > Flavobacteriales > Flavobacteriaceae > Aquimarina. The sequence continues at coordinate 6,439 of NZ_CANLMP010000016.1, read as the reverse complement.
GATAAGTGATGATAATGTTAGTGGGTTAATAGAATCACTTAACAATGAAGCTGACCCGAACGAATTGGATGAATATGGACAAACTCCTCTATTCAGAGTAGTTTACAACAAAACACCCAATCAACTTGAATTGCTAAAAATACTTCTGAACTTCAACGCAAATGCTAACCACCAACATCCTGATGATGGAGCAACGCCTTTATATCATACAAAATCCGTTGATGTTGCTGAATGTCTATTGAGTTACGGAGCTGATCTCAACTCAAAAACCAAATTGGGACATATTCATTTACATAACGCTTTTAATATTGAAATGGCAGAGTTTTTTATCACCAAAGGATTGGATGTTAATGCTACTAGTGATTTAGGATCAACTCCACTATTTAGTGCAGTATATTTTGGATTTGACCTAGTTGAATATTTAATTAAAAAAGGAGCAAAAACAGAATTGCAAAACAAAAATGGATGGACTCCGCTTATCTGTTTAGCAAGAACTGAGTACGCAAATGCTGAAGACAACATTGAGTTAAAAAGAATTTGTCAATTATTAATAAATAATGGCGCTAATATCCGAACAACTGACAAACAAAAAAAAGATGCTGAAGTTCACGCATTAGAAGCAAAAAATGAGGAATTAGCCGAATATTTGAAACAATTAAAACGAAAACACAACAATATGTATAGTGCATAGCTACCCTTCGGGATAGCTACGACACCATACATGGAACGTTACCTGCAAGCTAAAAAACTATGTTACAAGATTCAATAACTCTGAAAAACCGACACCTGAAATTCATTAAAACTGTATCTGAATCCGGAATAGTTTATGGTTTAAAAAGTAAAAATGGGTTCGCTACATCAAGTTCAACACAACATGAAGATGATAAAGGAAACCCAATTGGTATTATATGTTTTTGGTCTGAAAAAGTGAGGGCTAAATCTTGTACCAAAGACGAATGGAAAAAATATAAAGTAACCGAAATTCCACTGATCGAATTTATAGAAAACTGGTGTATCGGAATGATAAATGACGGACTATTAATCGGAACGCAGTTTGACCAAAATCTTTTCGGATACGAAGCCGAACCTTTAGAATTGATTCTTGACTTATCATCTGAACTAAAATCTCTTGGAAAAGAATTGAATTTTAAAAAATTTGACGGAATAACGGACTTGGAAAGACAAGTCAAAGATGCAGCTGAATAAAAAACAGATTAGCGAATGGACATAAATATATCATATTATTTAGCTGAACACGGATGGAGTACTTGTTGGATAAATACAAAAGATAAAACTTATGAAATATCGATCACTCATATTTTTCACGAAGACCCAATTGAGGAATGTATGAATTGCTTACTAAAAATGATAAACGGACAGAAAAACTCTGAATTTAAATGGTACGGAGAACCTGGTGGAGAAAGAATACAAATTGATGAAATTCCTACTCAAAAACATATGGTTAAAGTTAGTATAGACCAATTTAACCAAGATATTGGGGATGAAATTAAAGAATTTGAAAAAGGAACAGAATTTTTAATCAAGAAAACTCTATTGGTAACAATGTTCTATTATGAGTTTAAAAAAATATTTGAGCTTTTAAAAGACAAGCATTACAAAGAAAATAGAAATTCAGACTTCCCTTTTGAGTCATTTAAATTGTTCGAAAAAACTGTACTTGAATATCTAAATTAAAATAAAAAGCCAGCAGGTAACATTATATATGAAATCAGAGCAAATTTTAGTGCTAGATCAATAGGTCACTTCCTTTTTGCAGTAGCGCTAGATTTTTATAAATTAAACAAGAAATAAAAATGCGCGGATAGATCGATTGATTCAGGCTTTTTTGCCTTGCTCCGATTCATATATTTGGCGTTATCGCTGCATTTTAGGAATCTGAAAAGTAGAACGAAAGCAACGAACGGTTAACCGCCCAATGACCTGAGTATTTTTGTGATTGTTAAGGTCTAATCGAAGAAAAAGCGATAGAAAAAACCAAAATTGAGGAGGATTACGGAGTAGTAACGTGCTAAAAAATCGCTTTTTTGGCTGATCAGCTACGGACGAAAAAAAGTTCAGGATTATTTGGTAAAGCCCATCCCTTACTCGATGATTGCAAGGTGATCGCGAGAAAGAAAAATAAAGTTGACGGAATAATTACGCAAGTAATATCACCTTGCTTGGCATGTTTGCTAAGGTTAGTGACTGAAAAAAATAAACGCGCGATAACACGATATATGTGTCATAGCAGCAAAGTGATCAATCGATTGGTTGTTGTATATTTATAAAGGCGCAATGCTTGCAAAAGGTAAAAGTTAACAACCAATGCGCAGAAATATCGAAAAAACAAGGTAACATTTTGCCCTGCTACGACACATATATTAAACGTTAGCAACAAGCTGAAAAATGAACTTCTTCAGAAAAAATAGAACTGAAAATTGGATAATTAAACTATTCAAAATAACCGACAATAAAACAGCGGAACAGTTTGATATGCAAAGTTGTATTCTTTCAGCAATAGACTTGATAAGTCAAAAAACGGAATTAAAAGCAACTGATTTCGATATAAATTACAGAAGTTCAAGCAAGACATTAAACGGATTTAAAAAAGCACTTAAAAAACAAAAAGAAGTCGTTTACAGTTTTGTTGGTTTTAATTCAGACAAAACGAATACATATTTCACTATTGATAATCCAATGCTAAACTGGACTGAAAAACCAGAAAATTCTTCTATCGAAATTTCTATTCAAATTGCAAGTGAATTTGCAGATTTGAATACGATTGAACTGACAATTAAAAACTTAATTACAAGTTTTGATTTTGAATATGGATATATCACAAAATTACCTTCGAATTATGATTCTGGAACTGAAAGAAAAATAAAGAAAGGCTTATTCTCAACAAGTATTGAAGTCAATGAAACAGACCACGTTTGGACTTTTCACTCAGTCGGAATACTTGATGGTTTTATAAAACGACTATATCCTGTTAACTATCTAAACAAAAGTCATCTTTCGGATTTAACAACAAAGGAATTGATTTTGAAATACGGAATCATAGAAAACATATCTGATAACATATGTAAATGGACTTTGAATTCAGAGGAAATTGAGAGTTTAAAAAATAATGAACAAATCCAAAAAATATCAATTATAACGAATGAGCTTGGATTTTTAAAAACTGATAAAGCGAAATTGTTTAAAGATAAAATGGAGCTGAAAAAGCCAGTTGCTAACACGGTGTATAAAACATAGCTAATAAGTGCTAAACCGAAAGGTTTATGTATATTTAGAAAGTCCACCAAATCTTTTAATTTGGCTTTTAAAAGAGAAAAATTAAAACCAAAATATAAAAATTCGGCTCTGTGTTAATCCGAAAGTTAGTGTCTTTTTACACGCTACGTTTCATACACTGAGCCGTTATCTTCAATTAGATGAATAAAAAATGGGAAACATATAATCCTCAATGGATTGTTGACATAGCTAAAGAACAGATTCCTGACAAAACCGAAATAATTACAGCTTTATCAAAGTGTGTAAAGGCTAAATCAGAAAGTAGAGCTTACATTTATTTCGTAAATGGAGATAACCCTAATGAGCCTAATTCTGAATGGCAATTTGTAGAGAATATAACTCTTGAAGATAAGAAGAACGGTACAATTATTCTTGACGTACTAAAAGGAAATAAAATCGGAGGAATTGAATTTTTAAAATACCTGAAATGAGCAGATACTTCAAGCGAAAATGGAATGAAACTAGAGGTGACGAATTTGACTCTTGGGGAAAATCAACTTGGTACTTTCAAGTAGGAACAGATGGATATCCTATTAAACAAATCGAACTGTACGAAAATGGAAACCGACTAAAATATCATACAGAAAAGACTTTTGATGATTATGGAGCTCTCGGTGACCAAGCTTTGGATATGAACGAATTTCAAAACTTTGAAATTGAGAAAGCTGAATTTGATAATGAATGGAAAAAATCAAATCCAAAAAAAGAACACCAACAGATCCTTGATCTAATTTCTGATTATTTATCTAATCATTATGATCAAAGATTCGGGCAGGCTATTTTCAATTTAGGGATTAACGAATTTGTAAATAAAGCTGACCCTGCAAAAGAGAATTATAAAATAAGAGACATTCACGGTGACGCAGACAACAAAATTCTTGAAAGAATAAAAAGTCAACTTGAATACTTTGAAGAACAGAAAAAAAGAAGATAACAAAATGTATATTGCATTGCTACTCTTCGAGGTAGCAACGGCAACATACATGAAACGTTGTGCGTCATTTGATAAAAATTATAAATTGAACAAAATAATAGGAATTATATTGACAACTTTACTTCTGATTTCTTGTAAGAATTCGGAAAGATCAGAAACGGAAAACAATTCTGATCCTGAAAACGAAATCACTCAATCGGAATTTAAAAAAGTGGAATCTCAAAATTCGCTGAACTTGGAATACCAACTTTTGGACGAGAATGACGAACAAATAAATTTTTCGAGTTTAAAGAAAATGCCTGAATTTCCAGGCGGACTTGATTCGCTGAATAAATTCATTCAACGGAATTATAAATTTCATCAAGGATTTACCGAATACATAAATGGAAAAGTTAAATCGACTTTTGTAGTTGACACTCTTGGAAAAGTAGTGGAAATAGAAATAATTGAGGGATTGAGAAAAGATTATGATGATGCTTGTTATAAAGTAATATCCAAAATTCCTGATTGGAAACCAGCCGAATTAGAGAATAGCAAAAAAGTGAAAGTGAAATTTCTTCTGCCATTCAAATTTGTGGCTGAAGAATAAAAAACGAACGCACAACAACATATATGTGCCATAGCAGCAAAGTAATCAATCGATTGGCTGTTATATATTTATGAAGGCGCAATGCTTGTAGAAAGTAAAAGTTAGCAACCAATGCGCAGAAAAATCAAAAAGCAAGGTAACATTTTGCTCTGCTACGACACATATATAAAACGTTACCATACATTAGATGAAAAAAATTCTATTATTCATGCTACTGATTTCTTTTCTTGGTTACGGTCAAAGAAAAAGAGAAGTAATTGACAGTATTCACTCTAAAAGATTATGTATTGAATATCCAGGAATAGTGGATATACCTGAGATTTCAAATGAATTTGAAAAATCTGAATATGTATTTACTGGAAAAGTTGTTGAAATTATAAGAAAAGAGACTCTTGAATCATCTGATATTGATGAAAATGGTCCAACTGATCTTCAACCAATCCAAAATTATTGGTATGTATTTGAGGTTTCAGAACTGTTTAAAGGAAAGAATAAAAAACAAATTAAAGTTTTTGCAAGAATTTATAGCAGTACTTCTCCATTATTAATCTTAGATAAAGAATACTTAATTTATGCAAAAAAAGTAATTAAACAAGAGAAACGATTTTTGGGACATTCCGACCCTTACATTTATTGTGGAGATAGATCTTGTCATATTAAATACGCTGAAAAGGAGATTAATGAATTGAAAAAACTAATTAAAGAATAACGTATGGTAACATCATATATAAAATCAGAGCAAAGTTTTGTGCTAGATCGAAAGGTCATTTCCTTTTTGCAAAGGCGCTAAATTTTTATAAATTAAATAAGAAATAAAAATGCGCAGATAGATCGATTGGTTCAGGCTTGCATGCCTTGCTCCGATTCATATATTTGCGTTGTGATTAATTGTGTATGAATAAGAAGTTAATTATTATTGGAGGAATAGTTTTTATTGGAATTACAACACTCCTTTTCTGGCAAAGGTTACAATATTCTTACTATGATTTTCAAGAATACTTGACACTTAAAGATAAAATAGTATGGAAATCAGATATTGGATTAGATTGGGAAGATTTCATTTATGATCCTGGACAAAAATTAATTGATAATATATCAACTGACGTTGGTATAGCAGCGAGGTATCATATTCGGAACTCTAAAATAGAATATAGATCCACAACAGTTTTTGTGCCTTCAAAATCTTTTGTTTCAGATACTACGAACTTCATAGCTCTTCGAATTGCAAATGCAAGATTTGATTTATGCGAAATTTATCGAAGAAAACTAGAGTCAAAAATAGACATCCTAAAAAGAAAAAATATTAAAGATGTTCCTCTTGACACCCTCAAAAATCAAAGCGAAATATTCTTTGACAAATTTGAGAATGAATGGAGTAAATTTTTGGATATTCCTGAGAACGAATTGGAATATAAGCTTACTCAACTGGAAAATAAAATAAAAATTGAACTGAATTAAAAACTAATCACAACATCATATATGTGATCATAGCAGTTAAGTGATCAATCGAATGGTTCTTGTATATTTGGTTAGGCGCAATGCTTGCAAAAAGAAAAAGTTAGCAACCACTGCACAGAAAAATCGAAAATAGAGTAACATTTTGCCCTGCTACGACACATATA
>NZ_CANLMP010000015.1 GCF_947492405.1 uncultured Aquimarina sp. | reverse complement strand
AAGTAGCAATCAATGCGCAGTTTTTGTCGAAAATAGGGTAACATTTTGCTCTGCTACGACACATATATTAAACGTTACCACACATTGGAAATAATAAACTAAATGACTTATACTACGGACACAAAAACTGAACCTCATATTGGAAGAAGAATTTTAGCAGGATTCATTGATTATATTATTATTTATACTTTTTTCTTTACTTATCTGTATGCTTACGGAGAACCTGACTCAGAAGGCGTTTACTCAGTCAGTGGAGTACTCGCTCTACCACCAATATTGCTTTGGGGACTAATGACAATCGGAATTGAACAATTGTTCGGAGCGACTATTGGAAATTCTATTGTTGGATTAAAACCAGTCTCAATTAACGGAATTGATGAAAAATTATCTTTTGGACAATCTTTTATAAGACATTTATTAGATCCCATAGATATGTTTTTTTTCGGACTAGTGGGAATCCTAGCAATAAAAAACTCTGACAAAAACCAAAGGGTTGGAGATTTAGCAGCTAAGACCATAGTTTTAAGAGCTAAAGCCACTAAAGAATCTGAATAAAAACATATGGTAACACCATATATGTGATCATAGCAGCTAAGTGATCAATCGAATGGTTCTTGTATATTTGGTAGGGCGCAATGCTTGCAGAAAGTAAAAGTTAGCAACCAATGCGCAAAAAATCGAAAAGCAAGGTAACATTTTGCCCTGCTACGACACATATATTAAACGTTATCTGTAATTCAAAACTCAATGAAGACGACCTTAACCTTAGTATTTGCATTTTTTTTAATATCATTTCCCAATGAAATAATAGGGACCTATCAAATTATTGATGACATAAATTGGGATATTCTGGAAATAAAAAAAGATGGAACATATACTTACAAAGAACGTGGAGATAGCTGTTGGTTATGGAATGATTTTTCTGGGGAATGGGAATTGAAAAATGAAATTCTGACGTTATCACATGTTTTAAAAACAACTGAGGATGAATTCGAAATAAAGGAACTTCATAATTCAAAATCTAAAGATTCTATTACTATTATGGTAAATCTAAAAAATGGCAAACCTATTCCTGGAATTAAATTGGAATATTACTCAGCTGACGAAAAAAATTATCAATCAGGTCAAACTGACCTTAACGGAGCTTTAAAGTTTGTTAAAAATAGTATTATTTATAGTGATAATGATGATTCTTTTATTGACATTGTAGGTGTGATTAATAACAAGGAAGTCTCAACAAGATTGATTTCTTCAAGAAACTCTGACGAGATATCTATTTTTGTAAATATAGATCCTAAACCAATAACTAAAAATCTAAAGCATAAATTTAAATTCGAAAATGGGCTACTGATTTCACTAGAATCATTAAACTCATTTGATGATAAAAAAGGTAAAAAATATAAAAAAAACAGATAACAATTTGTATAGTTCATTTGCTCCCTTGGGGAAGCAAACGCACCATACAAGAGACGTTAGCAACAATAACCAAAAAAATTATGAACATAAAGTTTACATTTTTATTAGCATTTGTATTCACAGTTAGTTATAGTCAAACTGAATTTGTGTCTTTGGGAGGAATTCAAGATAATTCCCCAACGATTAATAATGAGCTATTGGATGCAGTTCAAAGTATTCAAAACAATGGTACAATTACTATAAAAGGAGACATTATTATCAGAAATGATTTTATCATTCCCCAAAATGTAATTCTTAACTTTTTTAAAGGTAATAAGTTAATTATTGAAAATGGTGCCAAATTAACAGTAAATGGAGGAATTCGAGCAGGACTTTATGAAATATTTGAGGTTGAGAACGAGAATAGCATTGAAGGCGAACCTATAATTGATTATATCTATCCTCAATGGTTTGGTGCACTTGGATATGACGAAATTGAAGATACCATCGAAATGAATTTTGCAATTCAAATGGCTTTGAAAACTAAAATTCCTTTATTTATATCACCAGGAACTTTTATTGCAAATACCGAAGCCATAAATGAATCAATAAAAATTACAGGTAACGGGACCATTAAATTCAAAGACACAAAAATTTATTCACCAGATTTTGACTTTCTTGGTATTCCTCATAATATCAATCGAGATACCGTTTCTGCTGTTATCAAACCGCCTCCAGCCTCTTTAAGAATAACTGGCGGTAATCTTATGGAAGCTCCAACAATAAAAAATATCCCGAATAAAGGATTGGATGTAATTGCACATTGGTACAATGATTTTGGACTAGATTATACTTTTAGTACTTGGAGAAATAACTATAATTGGTATGATTGGAGTTGGAATTATGATTCTGACAATGGCAATCCGTATGACCCACAAAGACATCCGTTACTTGGCTGGTATAGAGGTGATGACCCAAAAGTTTTAGATTGGATTTGTTATTGGTTAGGTGAAAATGGGATTAATGGAGTTAGTATTTCGCACGTTCCATCTACAAGCAATTGGACAAACCGCTCAGATAAAAGTCATTGGATTTATCAGTTAATGCAAAATACAAAAAATTTTAAGGCTTTAAAATATATTTTATTTACTGAATTCACAGAATCTAAATCCAAAATTGAATCTCAAAATAATGACTTCATAGATAACATTTTATCTAATTATGACAATATATATCTGTATAATAAAAATGGTAAGAAATATGTCACTTTATTTTGTTGGGATCTAGAGAGCATAAGAGGTATATATGATAACTATAATGGTAGTACAAATACAATTCAATACCTTATTAATTTTTCGAACAAATTAAAATCTAAAGGATATGATGGTTTATGCTTATTAGCAAGGAATTACAATTCAAATCACTTCGATTCCCAAATCGATTATTTAGAACATAATGGTGTAGTTTTACTTAAAAGCGAGTATTCTACAAGATATGGAACTGACGAATCTTATAACAATAGTTATATTAATTATTCAGAAAATGTTCAATTCCCAACAAAAACTAATGAGGTACTAAATATAATGACATCTGCAGAAAGTAGAGATCATACCAGTGACTGGAAATTGTACAATAGCTCTCCTCAATATTTTAAAAATCTAGTTGATAAAGCAGTAAATCATATTCATAAATACGATCTTCCTAAATTATTAACAGTCTATAATGTTTCTGAATGGGCAGAAGGTGGGGCTAGCTTAATACCTAATCAAGAGGACTTATTTGGATATTTAGACGCAATTAAGAGCATTAATAAATACCCGGAAAACAATATTTCAAAAAATAGTTTATTTAAAGTTTCCAAAGAATGGTATGTATCCAAAAGAAATGGTGTTGTTCTTAACGGAGGAATTGGTAATGAATTAACTGTCAAAGATTTTGGAGAAGATGGACAATTAGATCAATTTTTTAGTTATTTGGACAAAAAAGAAGATTATGTTTTTTTTGTTAATCTAGATTTTCCTTCTAACAGTATTGACTATCAGGTATCATATTACCTAAATGTTGATTTTAACAATAAAAGAGTCTACGTGAATGTAATTAATAAAAGTGGAGCAAATATATCAGATGTGGGAATTTCTCTAATGATAAGAAAAATTAAGATATAAAGTTGCTAACACTATATAACAAAACATAATTACCCTTCGGGATAACAACGTTTGTTATATTAAACGTTATAAGCAAGAATAATAAATGAGATTACTCAAAATCATATTTTTGACAACACTTATATTATTTGTTTCGTGTAAATCGAACAAAGAACTTGTTGAAGACATCAAAGAAATATCTTATTATACCGGCAATATAAGAATTGATCAAAATCTATCAACTTCCATAATCGAAGGAACCTTAAATTATGGAGATGATTTAAAGGAAACCGGAGGATTTGAATATTACCATCATTTTTACCCTGATGATAAAAGTTTGGTTTGGTTGCAATATTCACAAGCTACTAATACTAATCTAAAGGAAAATTTCTTCTATAAAAAAAATGAATTGGTTTATGCAGAAAGCTATAATTCTGAATATGAGAATGACAAAAAAATAATATTCCTGAAAAATGGAAAACTCATCTATGAGAATAAATCTGACTTTACAAATTCTGAAAAACTAATAAGAAAAGGAAAACAATTTTTGACCGAATATAAAAAAAGCTTATAACACCATATATGTGCTCATAGCAGCAAAGCGATCAATCGAATGGTTCTTGTATATTTATGAAGGCGCAATGCTTGCAGAATGGAAAAGTTAGCAACCAATGCGCAGAAAAATCAAAAAGCAGGGTAACATTTTGCTCTGCTACGACACATATATTAAACGTTGTGCATAATTTAGATGACTGTTTTAGAAAAAATAATTTTTGTTCTCATATTCACTGTTTTTATATACTTATGGAATAAGTATGTAGTAACAAGGTTGATTCGGAGTGTTACGAAAAAGAATCCAAATAATAAATGGATGTCAAGAAATCAAGAGACAATTATAAAAATATATCAAGGTTTCTTTTGGTCATCACTTTTATTGCTAATTATTAGTATGATTTTTTAGTAACTAACCTCTTAGTATTTATAAAATAGTTTTAAAAACAAATGCCATTTCCAATTGACGAAAAATATATATTCGAAACTGAATCTGAACTGAATGTTAAATTCCCAACTGAATTTAAGAATCGAATGATTAAATCAAATGGTGGAGAATTAGTTACGGACGAATTTGAATTTGAACTTTTTCCTTTTTTCGATAAATCTGATCGAAAAAGAATAAGTCGGAGTTGCAACCATATTGGGCTTGAAACAAAAAATGCTCGTGAGTGGAATGGATTTCCTAACAATGGAATCGCAATTGGAACAGACGGATTTGGTAATCAATTAATATTGACTCACAACGGAAATGGAAATTTAACTGACGAAATTCACTTTTGGAATCACGAGACAAGACAAAAGGAGAAAATAGCTGAATCAATTAATAAACTTTACATTGAGAAAAGCTCATTCTGGACAAGAATAAAATCGAAGTTTAATAAATAAAAACTATGCACAACACGATATATGATGTCATAGCAGCTAAGTGATCAATCGATTGGTTATTGTATATTTATGAAGGCGCAATGCTTGCAGAAAGTAAAAGTTAGCAACCAATGCGCAGAAAAGCCGAAAAGCAAGGTAACATTTTGCCCTACTACGACACATATATTAAACGTTATCGATAATTGAATACAACAGCAGTGAATATGAAAAAAATTAATGAAATTGATGAATGCCGAGATAAGATTCAATTTTATAATTCGTACGACCCTGTTATATCAATAATAAGAGATAATTTTCAATTACACATTACACAACACCTAGCTTCTCTAAAATCACCTAATAGAACAGACCCAAAAGAAGACATTCGAAAATCGGCAACTTCAAAAGGAACAGAACTTGAAAACTCAACAGAAATCCAAAAAGAAATATACTTAGATATTGGAAGAAAGTACTCTTGTACTCTATTTATGTTTGATATGGTTAATAAACCGATTGAGGAATCTGATGTTAAACTCTTTTATGAAATTTTGTTTAATGTAACAGAATACAGGACTGATGAAGTTTTAGTTCAAAGACAAGATGGTGAAATACACCAATTCACAAAACCACTTCTGATTGAAGAAAAAGTAGAAAATCTAATTGAATGGTTAAAATCGAATAGAGAAAAAAGCGATTTACACCCTCTCGAAATAGTTACCAAGTTTCATTATGATTTTATTGAGATCCATCCTTTTTTAGATGGTAATGGGAGAATTGGAAGGTTGCTAATGAATATATTACTAATGAACTATGGCTATCTGCCGATATTAATCCAACAATCAGAGAGTTTAAGGTATTATGAAGCACTTCAATCTGGAGATGATGGTGATACCAATGCTTTACTAGAATTCTTTTGTGATAAACAGTTAGAAACTCAAAACGATTTTATATCAAGTGCAGAATATCTGTCGATAGTTGCCAAATATGAACTCGAAGAGCAATTAAAACAAATTAAAGGAACCGAAAAATGTTTTGTACTAACTGAAGATACCAAAACAGGAAATCTTATCAAGGTAGTTTTTGCATCTAACGGTTTTAACCTTACTGAAACTTCTTTTATTTCTTATGAAGGGTGCAGTCAAATTGGTTCAGTTACTTTATTTTCAATTTTCGTTAAACAAAAACTTCCTCATATTGAAATAGTGGTGCATAGAGACAGGGATTATTTAACAGACCAAGAAATAATTAAATTAGAGGATAATTTTTCGAAAATTGATGTCAAACTGTTTATCACCGATGGAACTGATATTGAAAGTCATTTAGTTTGTAGTAAGCATATAAATAAATGCCATCCAGAAATAAGTATTGATGAAGCTCAGAAGATAATTGATGAATCAATTAGAGACGTTGAGTTAAAATCAATTGACTTATTTCGTAAACGAGAGTTCGGAGAAAAGCACAGCAAAAAGTCATCTCATTTGGATCAAGCACTAATTGACATATATAACTCTGACAAGTTTCGATTTTCACACGGAAAAACTATGTATAAATCTGTCAAATCAAAAATTCAGAAAACGATTAAACAAAATGCCAATTTAGAATTGAAGAGTGAGTACTTGTTGATTGAAAAACTAAACTCCGTAGGAACAGAAATATGGTAAAAAATCGATAACACTGTATATGAAATCATAGCTCCCTTTCGGTCGCTACGCTTCATATACTAACCGTTGTAGAGCATTACAAGAAATGATTAGAAAATCGATTAAATATTTAGTAATTGTTTTAATAAATCTGATAATTCTGACTGGATTATTGGCTTATTGGACTGACTTTATTGAATTGACTTTCAATAGTTATGTTCGACCAATTGAGTTTTTAAAAATAATCGGATTCTCATTTCTATCACTAATCGGAATAAGAATCGCAATCGGATTTTTTAGAAAAAGAAATACATCCGTTAAGAAAAGGATACAAATTTCTGCATTGATAACTGTTTTGATTTCTTCACTTCTTTATTTTAATTATTCGAAAAAGATTTACGAAAATCGAATTGAGAAAAGTGATTTAAGAAAAGAGTTGGCAATGAAAATTGAACCAGCAAACGGACTTGCTTACGGAACAAAAGCTGATAATTTGACTTTTGAGGAATATCAAGAAATCACCAGAATTAAATGGTTTCCGAAATTGCAAAAGAACGCAGACAACATTTCTTACTATTACACTTATGACGGTTTTTTGCCTGATTATTCATTTAATGTAAGTTATAATTTGCCAAAAAACATAGAAATTGACTCAACCGAATTTAATTACGGAAAAATAGAGATAGACACAATCGGAAATAAAAAGCGGATAAGTTATAGCGAATATGAGCAATAAAAACGCACTACAACAATGGCTATAATTAATACGGGTTTTGTACTTGACCCAAAGTTTCAAGCTTTTAAAGAAGTCCGCCAAATCTTTTGATTTGGCTTTAGAATAGAAAAAGATAAAACAAAATAAAAAGTTTTGGCTAAGTGCTTAATCGAAAGTTCACTACTTTTAATTCCCGTACTAACCATAGCCGAGACGTTGTACATCATTATGAATATTCAAAAATTAATTATTCTAATTGGAGTTTTAATAACTTTAGCTTCTTGCTTTAGAAAACCAGATATGGAAAATATTATTCTCTATGCGCATAGAGAAGCTCCTCTCGGGCACGTACATCTGACAGTATTCAAGGACAGTACTTTTGAATTTGAATTAAGTGGAATTGCAACCGGAAAAATATGGAAAGGAAAAGCTGTTATTAAAAAAGATTCTATTAATTTTAATTATTATGACTCGATTCCTGTAGTTGGCAAAAGAGCCTACTACAACAATAAATATGTTGAGTATTTAGACGATTTTGAAAGAGTAGAAATCAAGTTCAATAAGTTAAAATCTGAATAAAAAAACGCTGTACAACAACATATATGTGATCATAGCAGCAAAGTGATCAATCGAATGGTTGTTGTATTTTTGGTAAGGCGCAACGCTTGCAGAAAGTAAAAGTTAGCAATCAATGCGCAGAAAAATCGAAAAGCAAGGTAACATTTTGCTCTGCTACGACACATATATTAAACGTTAGCATTAATTATGAATAAACTTCTTCCTTTATTATTCCTAATTGTCTTGCCAAGCACTTTAATGTGCCAAACAGAACCTTTTAAAAAGCTAAAGGTTAACTTTAATCACGTTCATAATGGAGTTCAAAAAATTGAGTATCAAATAATTCACAAGAAAAATAAACTGTATCTAATAGAATCGGATAAAAAACAAGAAATTGAATATTTCAAATTGAGCTATATTTTATCATTTATAAATAAAGTTAAAAGTCAAATTGATAGTTGTCAAGGTTTTGATTATGCTGGAGTAGATAAATTGGAATTGGATATCGACAATCAAAAAATTGGTCTTAAAGATTGTTTTATCGAAGAAATTGATGTAGCTAAACTCCTTAACAAATTAAAAAAAAAGAAAGTTAAGCTTAGAGCAGATGCAAATTATTTTTTACAAGAAGAAGTTTCAAATTTAGTTAATATCACTTTTAATGAAAAATTAAAGGGATGCTGGAATATTAACACTAATTTCCAAATGCAACTAAATCACATACTAGTGCTCTCAAAAGGAAAAACTACTGACAAATATCAATGGTGCTTTAAAGATGGAAATTTAAAAACTACTTCTGAAAACAATTTACTTTATAAATCAAAATTAACTAAAGAAGATAGTATTGGTTATTACCCAAACGGAATTTGGTTTGCGGATTTTATAATGAATAATAATGCTATCGATAAGGTACAGTTAACTCATAGCGATTATATGGGACTTTTTGACGAAGACCTAGATGATAACTACAATTACGAATTCTTAAAATTGGTTTTTTCTATAATTGAATTTAAAGAAGATCTAGTTATATTAGAATTAATAGATAAAAAGAAGAATGTTGATAATGAGTACGGCTCACTCTTAGAAGAAAACAAAAACTAAATGCTAACAATTTGTATATTGCATATGCTCCCTTCGGGAAGCAAACGCAACATACAAGAGACGTTGTAGCACATCTAAAATCCCGTGGAAAGAAAATATAATGTTTACATATTAATCGACCCAAGAACAAAGCTTCCATTTTATGTTGGTAAAGGAAAAGGTAAGCGCTTTAGTCAACATAAAAAGGAATATGATAAACAAATAGAATATTTTAGTAGAGTATACAAACATCCTATTTTACAATTATCTTTAAAACATTTGGTGTTTTATGAGTTGTCGGAATTGGATCTAGAATATGAATTTGAAATAATTGACAACCTAACGGAGGAAGAAGCATTTTTACTTGAACAGGCTTTGATTGCCTGGTTGGGAAGAAAAGTTTGCGGAAATGGAATTTTGACAAACTTGCTATCTGGAGGAAAAAATGGAAACTTATACTTTGATGACCAGGCTCTTATCGAAATTTACAGGAATGATATACTACGCGAACACTTACTAAAGTTCTCTAAAACTAGCACAAAATGGATTTCAAGAACTCTAGATTTTCGTGATGAAATGTCACAAGGATATCCTTTTAAAGAACTAAAAATTGATTGGCTCTATCAATTTCACCAATGCAATCAACAATTTGCTCTAAAAGTTATTGAATTATTAAAAACCTATGATGCGATTATTACACCGTATTATTGGGTAAGAAAAATAAATAACAAACCTTTTGAAGAGGACAAAGTTTATATAATGGATGAGAGTTTTGAATTTATACTAGAAGAGTCGGAGTTACAAAGAAGGAAAGATGAGTTCAATAAATACAAGGAAGAACTATTAAATCAAAAAAAATAAAACGTGCTACAACAACATATATGTGATCATAGCAGCTAAGTGATGAATCGATTGGTTATTGTATTTTTGGTAAGGCGCAATGCTTGCAGAAAGTAAAAGTTAGCAACCAATACGCAGAAAAATCGAAAAGCAAGGTAACATTTTGCTCTGCTACGACACATACTTATAACGTTGCCATTAATTATGAAAAAGCCCGAAAATCCCAATAAAAAACTGGAATTGGTAATTAAAGACTCTGAATTACCTTCTCTCTAGAAAGAATTTGCCGAAGTAGCAGTTGATGGAATTATGGATGAGGGTGTTTTGAGAGATTTACCTTTGGTTGGTGGACTTATTGGAATGGTAAAATTTGGAAACTCAATAAACAAGTTTCTTTCTGCTAAAAAAATTTACAAGTTTCTGTTTGAACTTCACCGTATTCCCCAAGAGCAAAGAATCAAAAAAATCGATGAAATAAATAGTTCTGGAAAATACCAAAATAAGGTTGGAGAAATGATATTTGAATTATTGGAGAGGATTGAAAGCGATGGAAAACCAGAAATTATTGGAAAAATGTTTGCTGCGGTAATTGAGGAAAGAATAGACTACAGTATTTATTTGAAATGCGCACACTTAGTTAAGAATTCATTCTATTATGATTTAGTAAAATTAAAACTTGAGCACGAAAAAGGATTGATACACACAACTATTGGTGATGGATTATTGGATAGCGGACTTATCAAAATCGGAACTATTGGAAAAGATCCTACAACTCTTTCGGAACTAGGTAAAATAATAATCGAAATCGGAATGAAATAACTAATGGCAACAACATATATGTGATCATAGCAGCTAAGTGATGAATCGAATGGTTCTTTTATATTTGGTAAGGCGCAATGCTTGCAGAATGGAAAAGTTAGCAACCAATGCGCAGAAAACCCAAAAGTAAGGTAACATTTTGCTCTGCTACGACACATATATTAAACGTTGTGTTTAATTTGATAGTACCCAATTCAATGAAAATAAAATCTAATGCCTCACCAGACGAATTATCTTCACCTTTTTACAAATTAAATGAAGAATTTTGTTCTGATTTCGAGAGTTTTGTTGCAGGTAAATATGGAAAAGTAAAAGGAAGTTATAATGCTTGGTCATATTTGATTTTTGGAAAAATATCAAATTCCACAAATTGGAATTTAACTTATAAAAAATCAACCTTTACTTCAACTGGAAATTTATTGATTTCATCAAAAAAGCAAAGTTTACTTGTTCTAGCCGAATGGGAAACTGAAAGAAAAGGAACTCATAATTCGGAATTTATAATACGCAAAAAATCACGAACTGACTTTTTGAAAAAATTGCTAAGCAAATCATTATCTGAATTAGATATTTCTAAAAAGTATATTATTGAAATAAACAACAAGAAACCAAAACTGATTTTCAAATTGACAGAAATACTAAAATCACTTTTCCAATCTGGAGAAATATATAGGATTGAACATAAAAATGACAAACTGAAAATTGAAATGAGAACTGAAAAACATCATTTCAAAATTTTTGATAAACTAATAATTGAAATATAAAGAACTAAACACAACAACATATATGTGATCATAGCAGTAAAATGATCAATCGGATGGTTGTTGTATTTTTGGTAAGGCGCAATGCTTGCAGAATCGAAAAGTTAGCAATCAATGCGCGGAAATATCGAAAAACAGGGTAACATTTTGCTCTGCTACGACACATATATTAAACGTTATGCATTATCAAATATGAATTCGAAATTTAATCTTATAATCTTCATTTTCTCCATTTTATTTTCTTGTGGAGAATTAAATAATGAAAGATCAACTATACTTTTGAATTCTGAATATAATAAACGGTTAAAATCTGAATACGGTTACTTTGTTTGGAATCCAAAAAAAAGTGATCTAGAAATCGTAAATAAAGTCTTGAAAAAAGCTATTGCTGATAAAAAATTTGATTTTATAAAGAAACCTATTCTTGAAAACATAAATAACAATCTATTTAAACAATATATACCATACATTGATAAGAATGATAACCGAATAATACTCTTAAACGTATCTTGTGACGTTTTAGCAATACCTACTTTAGAAGATCAAAAAATGGAACATTGGAAAAATGAGTTTTACGAAGTATATGACGGAGGCTCATGCTATTGGAAGATCACTATTAATGTTGATACTGAAAAATACTCAAATTTATTAGTAAATGGAGTTTAAAAACAATGCATAACACTATATATGTGATCATAGCAGCTAAGTGATCAATCGAATGGTTGTTGTATTTTTGGTAAGGCGCAATGCCTGCAGAATGGAAAAGTTAGCAACCAATGCGCAGAAAAATCAAAAAGCAAGGTAACATTTTGCCCTGCTACGACACATATATTAAACGTTAGCCACAAGTTGAATGAATTTACTCTAAAATGGATTACGAAATACCTAAATTGAAATTATTATTAGAATCAGATCACTTTCGCACTCGGATTGCTATGTATATCGGAGAGAAAAAATTATCGACTTTAAAAGGTTTTTTGGATGGAATTTATTACGCTTTCGATGCTTATGGTATAAAAGAAGAAAATGTATTTGAAGGTTTGCACAAGTGGACTGCCGACTATTATGGCTGGACGGAATCAACTGCTGGGTGGAAAAATATAATTCTGAAAGAATGTGGAAATAATGAACTAAAAGCGGTGGATGAATTTTTCAAAGTTTATGATGAATTTAAAAAAACCAGTGGCTAACAAAGAACTGAGGTAAAAAACAAATAAATTCTTCCTTAATCTGAGGCATTATTTTTCTAGGCTCATAGATTCAA
>NZ_CANLMP010000014.1 GCF_947492405.1 uncultured Aquimarina sp. | reverse complement strand
ACACTACCATTGGCCTGACCATCGCCATCCGTATCTAATCCGCCATTGCCTGTCTCTACAATATCATATAATCCATCATTATCACTGTCTAAGTCTAAGTGGTTTGGAACTCCGTCTCCGTCATTGTCATTTATACAATTTATTGAAATTCCATCCAAACTTAAATATGCACCAAAATCAGTTCCTGCAGTAGTAACTGTTCTAAATGCTATCACGTGATCTCCTGTAACACCAGCCGTATAAAATCCTGAGGCATTATTCCAAGTAGTATTTAGTGGCATACTTCCTCCATTGGTAACAACATCTGAATTTCCAGGAGAAACAGAGCCATCTCCAGCAATTACCAAAAGCTCAATCATTCCATCGTTAATAAGATTAACAGCACCGAAGACTCCACCAAAATTACTTTGTTCCCAATTAATTTGATATGTTGTACCTGCATCTAAACTAACTACAATTTGTATTCCTTCACTTGCTCCTGCATTAGCTCCAAGATTAAAATCATGTAAACTAGCCCAAGTACCTCCATTATTAGAATTAGTTATGGTAACTCCTGAAGCTATTGAACCATTAGGGTTTCCTCCAAAAACAGGAACATTTATATTATTAACATCTGCGGTACCTGTACCAGGCGCAAAATCAGGATCTACATATTGTTGCCATCCAGTAGGTACACTGTTTGTTCCTATAGATCCATCTAATCTAATATTTGTATTCAAAGAACAGAATCCTTCTTCAATATCAGTAATACCATCGTTATCATCATCCTCATCTACAAAGTCTCCGATACCATCAGCATCGGCATCATCAAATGTTGCATCACAAGCATCTGGAGTACCATCTCCATCACCATCAGGGCCTCCGATCTGTTGATAATCTAATCCTCCTGTGCTGTCTCCGTCAACTGGATCATCATAAGTTGCAGCTACATCATCCACCGTTCCATCAGGATTTGTAGCAGGAGCTCCCAGACCAAATACTCCATCATCTCCTCCATCAGCATTAGGATCGGCATATGCCTCATTCGCATCACTACATCCATCACCATCACTATCATAACTATAAAAATCAGGAGTTCCATCCGTGTCGGTGTCTGTTGGCAAGACTACTCCGGTTCCCGCAGAATCTGGTATTCCGTTATTATTGGTACCATCTCCATCTAAATCATCAGCTTTCCCATCATCGTTATTATCTGTCCCTCCTGTTTCTACTACGTCATAAATTCCATCATTATCGCTGTCTAAATCAAATTGATCTGGAACACCATCGCCGTCAAAATCTGCTAGGCAATAGTTTAATTCGTAAATCCCTAAAGTAACTGTTCCACTATTACCATTGTTCTTTCCTGTCGTAATGACAATTTGATCAACTGGTTCTCCGATAGTAAATAATACTTCATTTACTGTAAAGTCTCCATTTCCTGGTCCTACACCAATAACTTCTGTTGCGGATACTAAAGAGACATTGGCGTTACTAAAAGCTGAAAAATTAGAAGCATTAACTGTAACCGGGACACCATTCCTAAATGCTTCAAAACGCGCAATATCAAAATTATCCATCCCACCAAATTTAAAGGTAAGATTAGATACTAATTCATTAAAAGTAAGGGTATATACTGCTGTAGAGTTATTACCAAAATCCGTATTTCTAGGTTGAAAATATAAATGACTTTCGGCCACTCCATCTTGATTACTACGTAAGCGTACTCCGTTCGTCCAAGTAGAAGTTCCTGTTAGCGCATACGTAAAATCAAAGTCTGCAGTTTTATAAGGTGCTAAATCATCTATTGAAGGATTCCCTGAAAAATCTACATTTTCGGCATATCCAGGTTCATTGATTATCCTATTCGTTGATGGGCAATCTGCTTCTGCCGTATCTAAAATCCCATCATTATCATCATCTAAATCTACATTATCAGGAACATTATCACCATCTTCATCTCCAGATGGTAACGACGCTGGGCCTGAAGGATCTATAATAGCACTATCTACAATATTATCATCTCCAAAAACTCCATCAGTAAGTATATAATTTAAGGATACTACATTTTCTGCGCCTATCAATTGAGTTGAATTAGAAGCTACGTACGATTGATAAATTGCTGTCCCTGTCCCAGGTATTTCTCTACCAAATTTTCGATAAGACAGACCATTATAATCTGTTAATCCATGAAAGAAATATGTAATAATAGCAGATTGACCAGGTGCTCCACAACTTAATTCAAAATCAATTAATCCTACTGGATATTCATACACTTCCTGAAATGCTAAGTCAGATTCTAATAATGCAGATACACTAAAAATCTGACTACATGGACCTGAAACCTGTAATGTTATGTATTCTCCTGAACCTGTTGCATCCGGTAAAGATGCCACATTAGGTTGCTGAGAATCAGGAATTCCATCTCCGTTTCCATCTCCTCCGTTTGGCCCTGCATCTTCAATTGAAGCCAGCACACCATCCCCATCATCACATCCAGAAATGATAGCATCGTTGGTTACTCCTGCTACTACGCCTGTATTATATGCAGCTGCAATCACTACTCCATTAGCATCTATAGTATTATCTCCTTCATTTAATGGCTCTGTTGCTGTATTTCCTGGATTGTATATACCACCATCACCACCATCAGCACCTGGATCTACATACGCTTCATTCGCGTCACTACATCCATCTCCATCACTATCTAAATTTAAATAATCTGGTGTACCCGATGTGGTTTGCAAAGGTGTTGTACCTGTCGGTGCAACCGAGCTAGGTACTCCATTTGTTAATGTATTATCTGCATTATCATCATCATCGTCTTGACGTCCTTCTTGCCCAGGTGTTGTACTTGCTGTTCCTCCTGCTTCTATGACATCATAAATACCATCGTTATCAGAATCCAGATCCAAATCATTTGTAATTCCATCTCCATCAGTATCCGGACATGCTCCTCCGATTATTACTTCTCTTACTGTTACAAGGTCGATACACACAAATCCTGCTGTTGTGGCAGATGAAAATGTAATTTGTTCATCTGTACCAGCTGCATTTGAAGTAAATATAAAGCTACCTTGTACCCAAGATCCTGGAGAAACTCCTCCAGCTACAGCTTGATTACCTGCGACTAAGGTAATAGAAGTTGTTGCACCAGCATTGCTATAATTTACGACCACACCATCAGTTCCAGGTAATGCAAATTCTGCTACCCCTGTATCTATATTTGTTCTATTGGTGGCACAATCAGCGTAATAAAAATCTACTTGATATACGGTTGATGGACTTACTGCAATAGTAAATCCTATTTCTTCTGTATTAAGAACTGCCCCAAAATAATCTCCATCTTTTGGATTTGTTACCACTCTATCCGTACCTCCTCTTATTTCTGGTGTATTTACCCCAACGTCCCAACCATCAACTCCTGAAATAAAATTTCCTAAGGCACCACCGTAGTCCATTTCATTAAATATGAATGTTGAAGTTGATACCGGAGGATTCCAACCAATTACATTCTCCAGGCTTTCGTTAACTACGAGATTTGGTCCATAAGTTGCACATTCTACCGTATCTAAAATACCATCATTATCATCATCAAGATCTGAAACATCGTCTACTCCATCTTCATCCGTGTCAATGGCCGGATTACACGCACTGTCATCTCCTGCATCTACTACTGCTGCTACATTACCTGTATTATAAGCTGCTGCTGTGACCAATCCATTACTATCTACTGTACCATCTCCTTCATTCAGTGGTTCAGTAGCTGTATTACCAGGATTATAAATACCGCCATCGCCACCATCCGAATTGGAATCGTTATATGCTTCATTAGCATCACTACAGTTATCACCATCACTATCTGTGTTAATAAAGTCAGCTGGACTGGTTCCTACTGTATTGGTAGGTGTATTTCCTGCTCCTCCATTAGCAAATGATGGTACTCCATTAGTAGCAGTATTATCTACATTATTATCGTTATCTGCATGACGTCCTTCTTGCCCTATGGATGCATTAGGAATCCCACCAGATTCTAATACATCATAAATACCGTCATTATCACTATCCAAATCAAGAGAATCCGCTATACCATCTCCATCCGTATCACATATGGTACTTAAATCTGTAATCACTTGATTTATAACAACACCATCAATACCCAAGTATTCTGCCTGTGGTGTCATTGATTGAGGTCTAATACGAACCCACACCGAAGTAGCTAACGGTGTAAATGTTATACTTTGGTTTTGCCAAGTTTGACTTCCAAATCCTTCAAAAGTCATAGCATCTGAGAAAAAGATATCATCTGCAGTTCCCGTAGCTCCTGTTCCGACACTACCTACTTCGACTTTAAATTGACCTGTAGTAGATCCAACAATAGGTGCTGGTGCCGTAGTAGCTGTTGTTCCTGCAAATACCTGGCTAAAATTAATAGTATAAGATTCTGTGGTACTCAGCCCAGTTATTGTAGTATATATCGCTTCCCCTCCGCCTGGAGAATTGATACCAGCTCCAAAACCATCTCTTAACCCAGCGAAGTTTCCTCCATCTGGAGATTCTGGAGTACCATCACATATGGTCAATGCTCCACTAACTGGTACGGGTGCTGCCCAAGTATCTCCTGTTTCAAGTTGACTCCATCCGGTAAGCGCAACGTTTGAGTTATAGGTTTCTGTATCTCCTGGAGCACTTTCAAAAGTACCATCAACAACAACGGGTAATAAATTTAGAAAAGGACATTCTATTGTATCTAAAATCCCATCGTTATCATCGTCTAGATCAGAAATATCTGGCACCCCGTCTCCATCAGTATCTGTACAATTTTCAATAGTCCCATTTTGAGCACTTCCAAAACCTTGTCCAGTACCTGCAATGGTAGGTACACCTTGAGTTGTGGCTGGGCCATTACCCACAGAATTTCCCAAATTAGTAGTTACGATACTTCCATTACCGTCAGACAATACGCCTCCAGCTGGTTGACCATTAGCTGCAACTGTAAATGTTCCATCTCCTTCTACATAATCCGGACACCCATCATTGTCTGAATCGAGATCCAAATAATCAGGAATTGTATCCAAATCCGTATCACAAAAAACCAGCGTACCTGTAAAACTATTTAACGTTACCTGATGTCTATTTCTTAATGTTCCTGTAGAAGCCGATACTCCAAAATATGCAAAGTTTGATCCTCCTAAGCGGTTTACTATAATATTATCGGTAAAAGTTCCCACCGCTACACCATCAAATGTCCATGATAATACTTGCGCCGTAGCATCCCAATTAATTATCACGGTATGAAATGCTCCATCTTCAATCTCTCCTCCTGTACCAATGGCAGTAACCGGTGTATCTCCGATGTGATTAAAAGGATCTCCTGGATTTCCCCCAAAAGGATTTGTACCTGCATCCGTATCCCAGATAGCAGTATGATCCACCTTACGCGAAAACACTCCTGCAAATGGTGGTAAAAAATCAGCAAGACTTGGGCCTTCTACTCCTCCAAAAAATGTGTTATCGAAAGTATCAAACTCAATCGCTATACCATTCTGAATATTGGAAGCACCAATACCAGCACCTGCCTCACCCACGGTTGCACTTCCATTAGGGTCATTATGTAATACGAAAGCAATCCCATCTGCTCCACCTACACTTGCTCCTACGGCATTTCCATCGGCAAGATTATTATCATTATTACTACCAAAATTCAATTCATATCGCAATGTAAAATTATCACGCATATCAATCTGATACGTAGACATTGCTGTTCCTGCCTGACTACCTACATCTGGTGTTAATTCTATAGTATCGGGACTGGTAGAATCAAAAGATGCGCTACCGCTCAATATAGCTACTCGAGAAACATCTATGGGTAATGCTCCACTTATATTAGGATCTCCACATTCTATATGATCTAAAATACCATCATTATCATCATCTAAATCTGCTGCATCTACATCACCATCTCCATCACTATCTATAGCTGATCCATTAATAGTAATTGTCAAATTGGCACTGTCTACATTCCCTGAATTGTCTACTGTATCTATTAAGGTATATGGTATGGTATCGGTGAGCGTGCTACCAACAGGTAAGGATGCAACCGCAGGATTCGATGCATCTACAGTATAGGTATAGGTACCATCTCCATTAATGGTGATAAAGCCATACATGGTAGGTATCTGAACACCTACATCGGCAATATTTCCATCCACTGCACTAATACGAGGAACTCCTGTTCCTTGCCAATTTAGATCGAAAACACCTGCTATTTGTCCACCATTATCCGCTGCTGTTGCATCTGGTCCATAATTATAACTAAAGATAACTTGATCCACTGGAGTATCAAAATAGATACCTACATTACCGTGCGCATCAGTAGCTGGTACCGATCCAGTACCATAAAATGTATCTGCGCCTAATTGCACTACGGACCCTGAAACCTGAGGAATATAAGTCACATCAGTTCCTCCTAAACTTCCTGTTACTGTCATTTGATCCTGCCAGGAATCATTTTGTGACCAGTCAATATCTGATAATGTAGTTGATAAGTTTACTACTGGTGTATCGAAATCTATAATTAAAGACGTAGATTGTGATGGATTGGTATTTGCATCAATAGTAAATAGCAAATATCCAAAGTGACCTCCGTTTGTGCCCGTCTGAGCTACTACCTGGTTCTGATTGGCAACTCCGATTGCATCAGGATCTGTACTGGTAAATGATAATGTCACTCCTGTTGTTGGCTCTATCCTGGTTTCTCCATCTATAGGGGCAGAAAAACCCACAAATACACCCCCAGGCGCACTAAACTGATTCTCCCATATAAACTGCGCTAATGGTCTATCTCCTGTATCAACTCCAAATCCATCATCATCAAAAATAATATTCCCCATAGCTACAGGAGCAGTATCGACAGTAACAGCGTTCGCATTGTTTGTTGCTACTGGTAATTCATCAACTCCATTTATGGTTATAGTTACATACCCAAAATCTATATTTCCATTAAGATCTTGCACTGCATATGATATGATATCTACTAATGAGGCACCACTCCGCAAACC
This sequence comes from uncultured Aquimarina sp., assembly GCF_947492405.1. Taxonomy (GTDB): domain Bacteria; phylum Bacteroidota; class Bacteroidia; order Flavobacteriales; family Flavobacteriaceae; genus Aquimarina. The sequence goes on along the minus strand of NZ_CANLMP010000014.1, from coordinate 11,584 downwards.
GCTAACGGCAATATTACCTGTATCTACAAAATAATCATAAGTCCCATCAGCTAACACCGTAATAGAACCATAGGTAGAAGCAAATGAGTTTCCTACTGCTCCGGGAATACCATTTACTTCAGAAATGGTTAATACATCTCCTGCGGTTAGATCTGTATCATTCGCCACCAAGTCACCAGAGGCTGGTGTAACAGCATTTGCTAAAATAGAATTTGTATCGTCTACTGCTGCAGGAAAATAATTAAATGTTATCGTCGTTGTGGCAGAAAGTGTATTGTTTGGATCTGTTACAGAAATAATTGCAAACCTATCTCCTTCTGTACCTCCACCAGCAGTGCTATTATGCAAATAAAAAATTTCGAATAAAAATGATTGTAAGTTTGCATTAAGGATTGGATTACCTAATTGATCTGTAATTTGAAAAGTTCCTGCACCGGTTTTGTTTAGTACTAAAATATTAGACCCATATGTTCTAGTAATCACTGTTGCCGGAGTTGGGTCATTGATTTGAGAAAAGGCATCAATCCCTCCAGCAGGGGTAAGTAATATCAAGAATTCATTTGCATCCTGTACTCCAACGGGAGTCCCTGTCGCGCTTGTAGAAAAAGTGATAGTAGCACTGGTTACATCACCGCTAGTTGAACTAATTACATTGTCAAATGTGGCAAGTGCACCTACAAATCCTGCATTTACAGAAAATGAATAATCCGTTCCTGGTAATACTCCATTAAGATCAATACTGGAAACTGTTTTGGCACCAAATGATTTTGAGTTTTTTGAAAGCCAATTAATATTAGATTGGCTATTTAGCAAAGTACTTTTCTTGGTCTTAATCAAGCCTTGTTCTAGGTTATGATCAAAAAAATTAGGCACTATAGTTCCTAATTCTAATGAATGACCAGTACTTTGACCATAAACTGCAGTAAAACTTCCAAAAAGCACAGCAAAACACCAAAGGAGTGTGGTACTATAAGTTATCATTATATTTGGACTTATCCTACTATTTGAAAATCGAGTAAAAATATTCATAAGCAACGGTATGGGTGTGTTATTTCTTTTGTTCATCTTTTATAAAAGATTTGATTTTATCTCTTTATCTAATATCCCAGTAATACAACAGCTTAAAATCAAGAGAGACTTCTTTTTAGCAATGAAATATATGAGCGTACTCAAGGCTGAAAAAACAAATACAGTAACCACTTGCTGTATTGTAATTACAGCAGTGGCATTTGTTTTAAATAATTGATTTTTCTTTTTCATAGCATTTTTGGGTATTATTTCTTTAGGCTTCTTTCAGTGTGTATTGAAGATTTTTTATATGTATAATTGGATACACATTACTGGTATCAGCATGCTTAATAAAATTCTGGATGTTGTAAGGATTATAGAAGAATAAGGAAGTATTCGAGCTAGTTTCTAACAATAAATTAATAAGGAAAATACACGTGGTATTCCCATATTGTTTTGATAGTTTATTGTTATATTTGAAACTAGAATCTGTATCTTTAATATACTTAAAGGAAAAGAAATTCGTTAGAACCTGTATATTATCTTTAATTACAGAAAAAGAATATATCATAATGGTTGATTTAGTTATAAATTAATCGTTATCCAGACCCTGCTTTTGTTAGCTCGCCAAAGTTGTACAATTGCGGGGTTTATTTTTTTAAACAGTCATATATCTCATTTTTTCTATTTTTATAAAATTTGTTTTATTAGAAATTGATTGTTTCGGTTTATAATATTGGTAATCGTTATTTACACATAATAATATCTTGTCATTTACAAAAGTCATACTGGATGACCTCGTAACTTTTCGGCACATTATCAAAATCACAAAAACGTAACAGGCGGGTATTAAGAAGTATCTTACCACTAATTGTCTTAATACAGAAAATTTAATATCTCTCATAAGCAAACGCATTAGGCATTTAAGTTCATTATACATGATCATGGGGCACATGATTCATTACATATTATAACTGTTTGGATATAAAATAACTTCTTAGCGAATAGAGAGATTTGACGATCTTAATAAAAATTACGCAGACTTGCTTATGGGGTAAGAAAATTAATGTCTATTGTAATCTTTTTCTATAGGCTTGTTATTTTAAGTATACTATTTACGTTTAGTTTTTTTTAACAATATAAATTTATATATAAAACATTGATTTGCAGTAAACTATAAACTCAAAATAATTACGCTAAAACCGTAATCGTAAAATTGAAGCTTATTTAACTTCAAAAAATAAAATATACTCAGGATTATTCGGAATTTAACAAATGTTCCACAAAAAAATGCGTAAAATTCCCTGTTTTTTTACGAAAAACACAATTGAAATTCGGGGAAATAACACCTTAAATTTGCGTTTTTACGTTTAAAAATCAAAAAATTAACATAATTCATTTTATTAAAAATCAAATTTTAGAACAGCAAACTACGCTTAAACAGTAAAAAAAAATGTGTATTTCACCTATAAAAACAACTCTTTAGTCGTATTCATAAAAACCTAACTTACGAATCAATAACCATATAAATCACTAGTTTTTAAATATATAATTCAACATCTTAAACCAAAAAAGGACATCAATTTGATGTCCTTTCTGTAGTATTCTTCTGAATTATGTTATCTCCTATACAAAACCTCTTTTACGCGCTTCTTCTAATAATTTTTGGTCATTCGTTTTTGCAATAGAAAACATCTCTTTTATTTGATTTTTATGTTTTTCTATCGCACTTAATGATAAATTCGAATACCTGGTTATCTATATTATATAATCTATACTTAATGAAAAAAGTTATTAAAACTTCTAAAAAAGCAAATGAGTAAGAATTTCTCCTTACTCATTTGAAACTCCAGTAAACACATTGTTGCAAATTACCCCAAACTTGCAATTTCATTAATAGTTTTACTACCGAATAATCATCCGAACTGATTTTTTAAATTATTGCACATATTATTCGTAATAGTTGTGAACATCATTAGATTCATTATATACATGATCAGCTATAGTAGTATCTGCCGTAACTTGTATCATCGCAAAAGCTATATACAAATAACAACCTAATAAAAGGGTAAACACCCCTATTATAGTATGGTTACGAATTGTATTTTTAAGGTCACTTTGTCTCAGAAGTTGCACGGTAAATAAATATCTGGACAATTTTGTAATCGGTATTACTTTTGGTATATATTTTGTTATAATATCAAGTAGATTCATAATGGTTGATTTATTCTTAAATTAATCGTTATCCACTCCCTGTTGTTGTTAGCTCGCCAAAGTTGTACAATGACAGGGTTGTTTTTTAAGCTTTTGTAGTAGAAATTAACAGCACGCCCAATGATCACACTTCATGAAAATATGGCGTTTGTATGTAATTAGTTATGAAAAAACATATTGCTACTATATATTGACTCTAACATGGTATGACGATCATAATCCACTACCACATGTACATTCTGATATTTTTCGTGAATAATCGGTTCTGGTTTCAAAAAAGATGGATATACAATCAGCACCAGAACAAATGGAACTAAAAATAATCGTTGAATAAATTTTAATAAAAAAGAAAAAGTAGAAACAATCATAAGCAGGTTTTTTTTTAAAAGATTAGTATAACGTTTAACACATCAACTGGGCATTGTATATTATATTTTTACTCAATTTGTATGCTTGTACTCACTCTAGAAAAGGAAGCTAAAATATTAGGTAAGAAAATAATAATTACATTATATCGATTTGAGATGACACACAATGTATTAAAAGTAATTTTCTTTATAGGCTACTCTTTTTTAACAAGTTACTACAAATATTAAGTTTTTTAACATTATAAAATTACATATAAAACTACCTAGATTAAGTATATTTAAAACGCAATATAACTACTGTTTTACCGTATTTATATTATAAAATCAATAAACAATAAAAAATACTATTGAAAAATCAACAAAAAAACGGTTTTAATGAAAATTGAATAATTAAACGTAAAATTCCCCGAAATAAATACGAATAACGCATGTGTATTTTGGGGAAAATTCACCTTTTTAAGTGTTTATCAGATTAAAATACGAAATTTTAACAATCCCGGATGTTGTTTAAAAAGTAAATTTAATCCTACAAAACCATAACAATAAGTGTATTTTAACCGTAAAATTAATAGGTTTATCGTTTATGCATTTCCCCTATTTTAAACAACATACAATCCAAAAATCAGGGTAAATTTTACTTTAAAACTCCTTTTTCGACACTTCAGGCAGAACGTTTTTTCTCCATTTAACTACAAAAAAACACTCGAATTGGTGATTTTTCTTGTTTACATCTTACAACTAACCTGATCTACTATTTATAATTATCAAAAAAAAGAGATAGTATATATATACACTATCTCTTTCTTTCTATTCTATATTTTATATAGAGTGAGTATCCTTCTCCTATACAAACCCTCTTTTACGAGCTTCTTCTAATAATTTTTGGTCATCAGCCTTTGCAATAGAAAACATCTCTTTTATCTGATTTTTGCGTTTTTCTATCGCACTTAATGACAAGCTCACGTAATTAGGTAAATTCTTAGTTTTTACACCTCTAGATAGGTGATATAAAATCTTCAGATTTTTTTCATCTAGTGAGAAATTATTGGTCATCATTTTTCTAAAATGATTATTTACTGTAGCACTATAATAAGGAGTACCACTCACTATATTATTAAACGCCAGTAACAATTCACTAGAAGTAAGGTCACTTTTTATTAAAAACCCTGAAGGATTTATATTCTTTAATATATTATGAATTCTATGATCTTCTCTATGCATTGTAAGGATAATAATCTTAGCCTTGGGCAATAATTCCTTTGCATGCTTTGCTAAATCCTCTCCGGATGTAATCGTTCCATCAGAAGAAGGTGGTAATTTAATATCTACAAAAAGCATGTCATAAGGAGTAGTCTTAGAAGATTTTAGAATACTGTCGTACGCATCATCACAATTGGATGCGATATCTATCTTGATCTGATATTCTTTTTGGTTCTCTCCTAATAAGGTGTTCTTGTATCCTTCGATAATCATAGGGTGATCATCAATCATAAGAACTTTTAGCTTTTTCTTCATCTTTAAAAATTTGTGTGTCAGTTGTTATCCTATCGGCTCTATATAGTAGTAACTATACTTATCACCTTTTTATTATAATGGAGACCGGATTTGATAACTTTTTTACATTAATTAAATTGGTATACCTACAGATACTTTAGTACCTGCATCTTGATTACTAATAAAATCTACTACACCGTTCATTTGGGTAACTCTCGATGTAATATTTTTTAAACCAATTCCTCTTTTTACCTTACTGCTTTTGAATCCTATTCCATCATCTAAAATAGTAAGATTTATTTTATCATCCACATAATCGAAGCTTATTTTTACGCTTTTTGCCTTTGCATGTTTAAATATATTCTGTAACGACTCTTGTATAATACGGAACAGGTTTACTTTTTTCTGATCATCAATCGTCTCCCAATCGATATTTTCGTCATTCGCAAACTCGAACTCCATTTTATGTACCGTACACAGATCACTTACCAAACTTTCTACCACATCTACATACGCAACATCTGGCGATAAGGTATCCGTACCCAGATCATGAGATATCAATCTAATTTCTTTTTCTATGGATTTAAGCTCATCAATAAATACATTTCTGGATTCTGTAAATCCATCATTAGCACGCTGGTTAATACCATCCAGGCTTAATCGCACTCCAAACAGTCTACCCAGCACCCCGTCATGCAACTCCTCGGACATGCGATGCTGTTCCATCTTACGTCCTTCTTCCAGCTTAAGCTGTTGACTTAATAGTAATCGATATATCTCCTGATTAGATTGTTGTTGCTTTTGCTCGAATAGTAATTCTTTATTACTCTGTTGCTGTCTAAAGATTACATATCCTAATAAGAATAAGACTGATAATCCTAATATAGCAAAGATGAGTAATTGGTTTTCACGACTAATAGCTGCAATTTCTTCCGTTTTTTTATCACTTTCAAACTGAATTCTCGCAAACTTATTAACATATGCTCGTTCTTCCTTGACTAAACTATCATTAAGTTTAACATAATTCTTTGCATATTCCAAACCTTCCTCACTGTCAGAAATTTCTGTTAACAATTGATACGTTTGTAATAACTCAACATTATTGTTAACAATAGGTGCTGCATCTTTAACCTTAAAAGCATATAATTTAGCAAGACTATCATTTCCCTTTGCTTGATAATACTCTGCCAAATGTAAATTATTTGTAGAAAGCCCAACAACATCATTTACACTGTCACGTATTGTAAATGCTTGGTTAAATAAATCCAAAACACTATCATCTTCCTTATTCGCTAAAAAATTAACATATGCCAGATTATCTAACAATAAAGATAGCCTTTTAGGTCTTTTTTTTAAAAAATTAGTATACGACAAAGCTCTGCTATAATACTCTTTCGCTTTATCATATTTCTTTGCGGATTTATATACAGTACCTATATTATTATTACCTATTACTGCATAAAGTGTATCCTTAGGTGTGTTTTCAGCATTTTCAATAGCTTTATCATGATAAAATACAGCATCATCATAACGTTCCATTTCCTTGGCCACAATTCCTAAATTACTATAGGATAAAGGTAAGTATGACAAGTTTCCAGATAATTCAAACTTTCTTATCGCTCTAGTTGTTAGATCTTCACTTTCACTATAATTTTTTATCTTCCTAGTTAACTTTGCCAAATCTATTAAAACTGAACCATGGTCAAAAGCCTGTTCCGCTACATTAGAAGAATTACTATTTTCTAGAGCAATATATATCTTATCAGCTCTATTGAAATTTATATATGCACTATCCAAAACTGTATTTCTGTATAAAACACCATAATTAACATAAGCCCTAGCCATACCTATAGAATCCCCTATTGAAACTGCTATTTTTAACATTTCATCAGTAACACTTTTTGATTTACTATAGATTTCTAATTTTCTATAGATTTTGGAAATTTCACCATATTTTCTCCTTTTATAAAAACTATCTTCAAGACCTCCGGCTAGATTATAAGCATTATTTACACTAATTTTTCGATCTTCCTGTGCTATTGTTTTATCATTTGCTTTTGTTATATACTCTTCTATTAAATTGGTTTTTACTTTTGCTTCATCATTACCATCAATAGTTATATTATTACATCCCATTAAAAAAATGAAAAATAAAAAGGACATACTTATGGCAACGCTATTCGAAGAAAATTTAGTCATTCTAAAGTAATTTTATAAGCTCGATATTCAAGTTTGTTATACTTTTAAATAAAGATACAAAATAAAAAAGAGCCTATAACTAGGCTCTTTTTTATTTTGTATCTTTATTTTTTTTAGCTCCCGTGCTCAACTTCTTCTTCCCCATCCTCTCCTGCTACGGTTTCAATCTCTTCAATTCCTACTTCATCATTAATGTTATCAGCTTCACAAGCGATGAACATTGAACTTACAAATAATACTGCGAATATAGTTTTTATAGCTTTCATAACGGTTTATCTTTTATATTTATATTTTATTTTGGTGTAATCAGTTTATTAATAGTTGTTTTTCCTTTTTCAAGACTTTTTTTGTCTAGTAAGAATACACTTTCGTCTATTCAGTTTCAAATTGTAAGGATTTTGCTGGCCAGCAATACTCCGATTTCTCTTTGTATATCCTTTTAGTAAATGTGTAATAGGTTGATAACCTTAATTGTACACTACAAATGTAGGGAGATTGCCCCCTCGCGCCTAATATATTAAGGTGGGTTTAGTGGATGGGTATCTGTAGGAAGTGGATGGGTAGATTATACGAGTGAATGACCTTATTTTAAAAAACTTAAAATAATGTAGGAATTAGATTACCAATGTATTTGCGGTAAATAAACTATAAAAAAAACTTAAAAAAAATAAAAATCCCACAAAAAGAACTATCCGATCACTTTTAGGACCCAAGCCTCTTGTTTACTGAATAAGAGCTAATTATAGATATTCCCCAAACTTTGATCAGAAAATTCCCTCAAAAAATCGTAACTCACTCATTTCAAAATGAATATAAAAAATCCCCAAACTCAAAAAACACATCATACCATTATATATGTGTTTTAAACAGGGGAAAATTGATTTTGTACGTCTAATAAATTACAGAACACAAATCTATACATATAATAAGGACACTTAATTATCAAACGGAAGTAATCATCATAAATTATACCGGGGAATATTCAAACATACTATTTTATAGTATTCATCAAGTTTTAAAACAAATGTATTTCCTAAATCCCTTTTCGAAAGAAGAACTTTTTTAACTCCTCTCCTTCGAAGGAGAGGCTGGGTGAGGATGTTTTACAAAAACAATGCACTCCTTTGTCTTTATGGATTCTTTAGTCCGTCCTGAGTTGTCACACTGAGTCTGTCGAAGTATTGTCGAAGGACTGGAACAACAAAACATATTAAAAAACCTCCCTTTTAAACAAAGAGAGGTTACTTAAGACTAGTCAAACTATAATTACTCTAATAAATCTTCCCACCAATTTACTATTTCATCCCATACAGAAGGCCCATCACATTGAGGACAACCATTTCGCTCAATGTCCTCGTCCTCACCCTCAAACCCATAAGATTGATAAGGGGTTGCCATTAATCCAATCATCAAAATCATGGATGCAAATACCATTTTTGTTTTTTTCATTTTTTTACTTTTAATGTTTATAATGTTCACTAAACTAGGATATTCGCGTTGAAAATAAAAATTCTCTCTAAAATTTCTCATAGCTCCCCCTGCGCCTTAGTCCTTTATTCAAAAAACTACCGTGTGTATACACATTTGGATTTAATGAATTAAGAAAAACATCCCTCTAAATCTCCCTTCAAAGAGAGACTTTTTAACTCCTCTCCTTCGAAGGAGAGGCTGGGTGAGGATGTTTTACAAAACACTTTATTAAAAACAAAAACCTCTTCGCGATTACGAAGAGGTTTCGACTTGCGTTTTATTATACAAATGATTTTGTGTGAAATTAGTATAAAACTGCATTGATACACATTTACTAGATATTTACAAACAGCTTCTTATTATTTCTCATTTTTATCGCAAGTAATCTACATTAATAGATTTTTAAAACAAATACCAAAAGACACTTTAATACTTGTCCGCCTCTGGCGGAAGCTCAGTATAACTGGGATGTAGTTCAGCTAGTTGTTATATCCAATCGCTACGCGATTTTATAAAACAAAACCACATCTGTTTAGATCCCAGCCTACGCTAGGATGTAGTTTGGCTAGTTGTTATATCCAATCGCTACGCGATTTTATAAAACAAAACCACATCTGTTTAGATCCCAGCCTACGCTGGGATGTAGTTCGGCTAGTTGTTTTATCCAATCGCTACGCGATTTTATAAAACAAAGTCTCACTACACATACAGAAAACTATTCTTAGCTAGCGTATCTTTAATCTCTTCTACATTTGTTTTATATGATTTGGAGAAAGGGATCATATCGCTAGTATTCTTAATAGCACATTTTGCTTTACCAAAATGTATTCTAGACACATACTTGGTATTAATAATATAGCTATTATGGATACGTACAAAATGATCTGGTAATAAATTCTGAAAATGCTTTAGTGTTTTAAAAGCTTCTACTTTATTACCGTTACTCATCATAAAGTCGGTAGTATTATTATCTGCTTTTAGATACAATACTTCGTCAATATTAACAAAACGATAATCTCCATAAGACTTAAAACACAAAGTGTTATCCATAACTTCTCCAAAATCTTTCTCAAACCTATGCAAGGTTTTGGTTAGGTCACTTTTGGATAACGGTTTAAGGATATAATCCAAAACACTGTTACGTATACCTTCTATAGCATAGTCAGTTGTTTTTGTAATAATTACAAACTCTGGTAGATTTGTCATATACTTAGTAAGTTCTGACATTAAATTATACTGGGTTTTAGAAGATTGAACTCCTGAAACTTCAGGTTCAAGAAAAACCAATCTCGGCTTTCTTTCTAAAATTAAGTCCAAAGCTTCCTGCTCATTTTTAGCAATTCCAGTACAGATGTAATCATTGTGATCTTCTAATGCGATCTGAATTGTGCGTGCAGAATTCTGATCATTATCAATAATGATATAAGGGTATTTCATGAGGTAAACAATTAAAGGTTAGCGTTGGTTATTAAATACTATTAGTATTCTAAAAAAATTGTACACATTTACTGATTACAAGTTATACTTTTTAGTAGTATTTGTGTTACGGTAAAACCACAATATTAATACGGAGTCGCACTATTTACAGGGGTTTGAAGTATTTCTTTGATCGAGGTAAATTGCATGTTATCGGTTTATGGGGTTAAGATTCTCTAAACGAGAAAAGAGACATCTTAGTATATTAAATTTAAAAAAAAGGGATACTAAGCCTTTTTTGATCATAAAACACCGACAAATATCTGATACACTTAAATCTGTTTTGGATTTTCATCCATATAGAAATGACAAACATTAATTTGTTATTCCAATCCTTAGACTTGGCTCAGGATAGTCTAAAGGCTGAAATCTGTTTATACTATAGCTTCCTTTTTATTTAGGAGCAGCATTCTGTTATTTTAATTTTGAAACACAACTATCAATTAAAATATTTTAAATAGTTTTAAAGAAAATAAATTATAATGAAAAAAGTAGTTGTACTCACTGGTGCAGGAATTAGCGCAGAAAGCGGAATTAATACTTTTAGAGATGCGAATGGATTATGGGAAGGCCATGATATTATGGAGGTCGCCTCTCCTATCGGATGGAACAATGATCCGGCATTGGTGTTAGATTTTTATAATAAAAGACGAAGTCAATTGCACGACGTAGTCCCAAACCAAGCACATCAGGCTCTTGTGGCATTAGAAAAAACACATCAGGTTACTATCGTGACCCAAAATGTAGATGATCTGCACGAACGCGCCGGAAGCAGTCACGTAGTCCATCTACACGGAGAACTACTTAAAGTAAGGAGCCAGTTTGATGAAAACCTAGTATTAGATTGGAAAACAGATCTTAATCTAGGAGATTTCTGTGAACACAATTCTCAATTACGTCCCCATATCGTTTGGTTCGGAGAAGAGGTACCTATGTTAGACAAAGCAATACAGATCACAGAGCAAGCGGATATCTTATTAATTATCGGTACTTCTATGCAGGTATATCCTGCTGCAAGTCTGATTCAATTTGTTTCTAAAGACACTCCTATATATTTTATAGATCCTAAACCTGCCATTTCTCCTAAAGAAAATCTAAGTATTATTGCAGAAAAGGCAACAGTAGGAGTTCCACAGCTAGTGAAAGAATTAATTGATGGTTGATGGTTGATGGTTGATGGTTGATGGTTGATGGTTGATGGTTGATGGTTGATGGTTGATGGTTGATGGTTGATGGTTGATGGTTGATGGTTGATGGTTGATGGTTGATGGTTGATAGTTGATAGTTGATAGTTGATAGTTGATAGTTGATAGTTAATAGTTAATAGTTAATAGTTGATGGTTGATAGTTGATGG
>NZ_CANLMP010000013.1 GCF_947492405.1 uncultured Aquimarina sp. | reverse complement strand
GGTGCCACTGGAAGTACCGGAGCAACTGGTTCAACAGGAAGCACAGGAGCAACTGGTTCAACAGGAAGCACTGGCGCAACTGGTGCTACAGGAAGCACTGGCTCAACGGGTGCTACAGGAAGTACTGGCGCTACAGGAAGCACAGGAGCTACAGGAAGCACTGGCGCAACCGGATCTACAGGAAGCACTGGCGCTACAGGAAGCACAGGAGCAACTGGTGCTACAGGAAGCACTGGCGCAACCGGAGCTACAGGAAATACAGGTGCAACTGGTGCCACAGGAAACACAGGAGCAACTGGCGCTACAGGAAGCACTGGCTCAACGGGTGCTACAGGAAGCACAGGAGCAACCGGTGCTACAGGAAGTACAGGTGCCACAGGAGCAACTGGTGCCACAGGAAGCACTGGTGCTACAGGAAATACAGGTGCAACTGGCGCTACAGGAAGCACAGGAGCAACTGGTGCTACAGGAAGCACGGGAGCAACTGGCGCTACAGGAAACACGGGAGCAACCGGAGCTACAGGAAGCACAGGAGCAACTGGTGCCACAGGAAACACAGGAGCAACTGGTGCCACAGGAAGCACTGGCTCAACGGGTGCTACAGGAAATACAGGTGCAACTGGCGCTACAGGAAGCACAGGAGCAACTGGTGCTACAGGAAACACAGGAGCAACTGGAGCCACAGGAAGCACTGGCGCAACCGGAGCTACAGGAAATACAGGAGCAACCGGTGCCACTGGAAGTACCGGAGCAACTGGTGCTACAGGTAATACAGGAGCAACTGGCGCAACAGGAAACACGGGAGCAACGGGTGCTACAGGAAGTACAGGAGCAACTGGCGCTACAGGAAATACAGGAGCAACCGGTGCTACAGGAAACACAGGAGCAACTGGAGCCACAGGAAGCACAGGAGCAACCGGAGCTACAGGAAATACAGGAGCAACCGGTGCCACTGGAAGTACCGGAGCAACTGGTGCTACAGGTAATACAGGAGCAACTGGCGCAACAGGAAACACGGGAGCAACGGGTGCTACAGGAAGCACAGGAGCAACCGGTGCTACAGGAGCGCAAGGAGACCCTGCGACTGATGATCAAGAAGCACCAGATGTCCCTCTAAATCCAGATTTAGATGTCGATAATGATGGTACAGATGAAACTAATGTTCAGGAAGCTTTAACTGAGCTAGCTGCATTACCTCAGATATGGGCAGCAGGTAGACATAACGCTAATGAATTATCGGGAACAGCATCTAAAACAGTCTACAATGCTACGATTACACGTGTAAGCCAAGGATTATTTGACATTACGTTCCCTGATATTGGAAGCACTAATTATATCATACAGATCACACCTGAAGACTGCGGTGGTAATTGTCCAGATAATGGTGGTAGTGGATATGATGATCCTACAGTTGGATACATAGCCTCTACTATTTCCTCAACTGGATTTAGAATAAGAGCTGGGGATAATGACAATGGTACTACAAACTTGGATTTAGCAGATCTAGGATTTATGTTTACAGTAATTAGATTACCTTAATTTACTAATCTTTCAATATTTTTAAAATTTAGTAAGCTAAAGATCAAATTTTTCAAGATCCAAAACATGAGAAAAGTAATTTTTTATTTATTATTCACTTTTTATGTATCTAATATAGTTGCGCAAATAGATGCTGGTAATCTATTAGGGCTTCCAACTGCCACTGATTTTACAGAAATCAATGGTATTGTTGGTCCGGAAATCGGTGCATTAGTATACAATCTAGATGATGATCAAGTATACCGTTTTACAAGTACGGGATGGGAAATCATTAATGGTGAAAATTTATATAACTCAGATGGAACATTAACAGCAAATCGCGCTGTAAATATGGCTACTAACACATTACAATTTAATACAGATCTATCTTCTGGTGAAAATATAACTTTAAGAAGAACAAATAATTCGAATCAAATAGGTTTGGCTTTCAGGAATTCTGGCAATGCTTTTGATGCGGCTATTATATTAGATTCAGGAACTAATAATGGTATTTCTTTTAATACTATTGGAAACGTTTCTTCTGCTTCTACATTGGGACTTGCTATGAAAATTCAAGATGATGGTGAATTAGATTTACCAGAGTATGGAGAACCAACCCCTAATTTTGAAGGTACGGCAACAGCGACCAAAGCCTTAGGTGTTAATGCTGATGGATCAGTAGTTGAGTTAAATACTACTAAATCATCCAGAATATTCTACCCTCCTTCTATTGCTATTGATGCTAGTACTATTTCGGCAAATACAGCTGCTCCAGGAGACGAAAGTGTTAATTTATACGATCAGTATATAGAGCAATTCACTTTAGCTAATGCAGCTACTTCTGCATCAAGTACAGGATCGCCAGGTACTATACCAACATATTTAGCCAATGAATTATACTATTATGTAACATTTTTTGACCCAGCGGTTTTTGCTAATGTTGCAATAGATGCAAACGGAGAAATGACCTATGATATTATAAACACTCCTGCAGATTTTAATTCTTTAATTAATGTAGTTTTTGTAGTAAGATAAATCGAAAATAGCCCAGTGAAAAAACTAAAGACCAACATATTATATTTTCTTTTACTATCAGTAGTCTTAACTATAAACCACGCACTTGGCCAAGATACTTTTATAGACGACTTTGCTCCGGTAGCTTATAACAATAATGATAATGGAAACCAAAATTGGGGAAGTAATTGGATAGAAAACAATGAAACTACGAACCCAACCGCCGGTCGTGTTTTTATACACTCTCCTGCATTTGGATTTGGCCCAGCATTTGCTGCACTTGATAACACACTTACTTTTTTTAATCTCGATGGGAGATCAATAAGAAGAGATCTAGATTTATCAGCTTATTCAAATGTAACTCTTACTTTGGATTATGATTCAAGATTCAGAGGTAATGAGACTCTTCTAGTTGAATTATTTAATAATGCCTTAGGTGATTATGAAACAGTAGCTACGATCAACACAACTGAAATTAATTCGATACCGATTGTAAATTTAACTCCAAACCAAATTTCAGCAAATTCCTCAATTAGATTTTCTGGAGCAGATAATAACTGGGGGAATGAAGCAATTACAGTTGATAACATTGTATTTACAGCGACACTTGCTGGACCTCGAATTTCCATTAATGATGCCACTGTTAACGAAAATGCAGGTACTGTAAACTTCACTGTAAATCATATAGGTACTAATGCAACAGGCCCTTTTACTGTTGATGTCAATACAATTAACAATACTGCTTTTGCGGGTAGTGATTTTAATCTTATCACTAATACACTTTCTTTCTCTGGTACTTCTGGAGATTCGCAAAATATTTCAATTTCAATTACAGATGATCTTGATATAGAAATAGATGAAGATTTTTCTATTAGCTTTAGTAATCCAAGTGATCCATCTGTGGATGTAAGTGATCAGGCTGTTATTACCATAACAGACAATGAGACTGATAATCCAAGACCTTATGAAGAGAGATTTGCTATCAATCTTAGAGGAAATTTTGATATGATTGGTAATACCAATCTTACCTGTACTGCTAATTGTGCAAGCCCTGTTGCCAACAATCCTCCGGTTGTAATGGGGTATACTTCAATTGATGGATCTACTATCAATTCGAGTAGTTCTAATCTGTCCTTACCCGCAGGTGCCACTGTTAGTTGGGCAGGATTGTACTGGGGCGGAACTTATAGTTCTTCATTCGCTGGAATAAATAATCCGGATCCTTCAATTTTAAGAACAGATCAAGTTCGGTTTAGAGTTCCTAGTTCTGGAACTTACTCTACTGTAACTGCGGATGTTTCAAATTATGAAAATTCATCCTTTAACGGATGGGCTGTTTTCCAGTCTTTTGCTGATGTAACGAGTTTAGTACAAGGTGCCGGATCAGGAACCTATACTATAGCCGATATTGCGTTAACCACAGGTAGTGCTTTTACCGGACCTTTTGGTGGGTGGACCATGGTTATTGTCTATGAAAATCCCGCTGATCTAACCAGAAGTGTAAATATCTGGGATGGTTTCGACTTTTTCGGATTTGGAGCTAATGATTCCTTTACTCTTACAGGGTTATTGACTCCTTCAGCAGGAGCCTTTGATACTAAAACTGGGTATTTTGGAATGGATGGAGAAGCAGGTGCGGCCTTTGTTGGAGATTTTGTAGCAATTAACGGAACAGCTCTTTCTAATGCTTTGAATCCTGCAAATAATACTTTAAATAGTACAATTTCTACTTTTGGAATTGACACTGGAACTAGAAACCCTAATCAAAGTTATAATTGGGGTTTAGATATCGATATATTTGATAGTAGTGGTTTAATCCCTAATAATGCTACAACAGCTACTGTTGATTTAGGAAGTGCCAATGAAGGCATTTGGGGAGGAGTTTTTGCTAACTCGACGCAAGTAGCTTTTCCGACGGTTGCTAGTAAATCCTTTAGCCCTGTTCAAATAAATTATGGCGAAGAATCTACGGTAACTATACAATTCAGCAATCCTTCTGATGGTGTAGATCTTACAAGCTTATCGTTAACAGATAATTTACCTTCTGGCATGAACATATCAACAACACCAGATGCTACTTCTTCTTGTGGAGGAACTATTACTGCGGTTTCAGGCTCTAATAGTTTTTCTATATCTGGAATTAATTTAAATGCAGGTAATAGTTGTACTTTTACATTTGATGTTATTGGAACTCAAGTTGGAGCACTTGATAATACTATCTCATCCAGTGATATTTCAAATGATCAAAACATTCCGCTTGCTGGAACTACCACTGGTACTCTAAATGTTATTGTCAAAACCGTAATAACGAACCGTAGAATCACTTATAGAGTAAAACCAAATTAAGCGAATAAAATGAAAATAATAATTATTACATATCTGTTTTTGTTTTCGCTTGTATTAAGTGCCCAGACTGCATTTCATAACTTTGGGAACATACAAATTCATGATCAAGGTCAAGTAGGATTTCATATGGATCTGGTCAATGATGGTACTTTTGATCAAAATGTTGGATTCACTGGTTTCTACAATCAAAATAGTTTAACAATTTCGGGAACAAATCGTCCAATTTTCTATGATATGGAAATTGATGTATTAGATGATTTATTTCTAGAAGTGGCAGTAGGTGTTAATAATTTCCAAGAGTTTACTAACGGAAGAGTTTTTACACCAAGAAATCAAATAAATGTTTCTTTGGATTATCTTAATGACGCTCCCTACTTAGGAGAAAACAACGATCGTTATGTTGATGGTTATTCAACTATCACTGGTTTGCTTGATTTTTCATTTCCTATTGGTGATGATTTTCGTCATAGACCAGCTCGCATAGAGAGTCAGGCAGCTAACAACACCGCTCGAGCAGCTTATTTTTTCGAAAATCCAAATTTTCCTAATTTTTTCTCAGATAATTTTGACACAAACAATTTTGGTGATCTGTTATTTGGAATTAGCATTTTTGAGTTTTGGGACGTAGATGGAGATCGAGAAACCAGGGTAACGCTAACTTGGGATACCAATAGTAATATTCCCACCTTGGTCAATGATTTAGCCGATTTAAGAGTTGTAGGATGGGATCCAAACTTAGAACAGTGGGTTAATCTTGGAAATACTGCAGTAACGGGAGATCTTGACACCGGTGAAATTACCTCTGACATTATTATCCCTAATAATTATGTGGTACTTACCTTCGGTACTTCTAATAGAATACTGGACAGTGACCTAGAGGTATTTACTGCTGTTTCTCCAAATGGAGATGGGTTTAATGACACCTTTGTTATACAAGGACTAGCACAATTCCCAGATAACGAATTGTTTATATATAATCGTTGGGGTGTATTAGTGTATAACCGAAAAGCATATCACGAAGTTCAACAAACTTCAGAAGCTTTTAATGGTATTTCCCAGGGTCGTGCAACTATTGCAAAAGGAGAAGAGTTACCTGTAGGAACCTATTATTATGTATTATTCGCAAATGGAATAAAAGATAGAGCAGGTTATTTATATATTACAAGATAATGATCCTTATGTATTATAAGTTTTAAAACACTTAAATATCTATTAAAATACTTTTAAGACTTTCAAGGGAAAAAACAAAAAAATAGTAACTTAGTTACTTATTAAAAAGTTATTGATACTTTTTAGATTTAATTTTATGTCCCAATAATATTTTATGAAAAGACTATTATTTTTTATACTTATTCTATATTTAACTCAGGCATATACTCAGATAGATGCAGGCTCAGTTATGGGATTACCAACCGCTGCCACTACAGTAGAAATGAACGGAGTAACAGGAGCTGCTACCGGTGCTATTTTATATAACCTTGAAGAAGGTAAAATTTTTGTCTTTGATGGTACAAACTGGGTTTCTACATCTAATGATAATTGGTTAGTAGATGGTAATACTGGACTTCCGACTACTTCTTTTCTTGGACATATTGATGATGTTCGAATGGAAATTAGATCCAACAACTTACCATTATTACAATTTGGAAGGAGACAAACTCTTGGGTTAGTTCAAGGATTTCCAGATTATACAGACAATGACCAACCACTTGTACTTTTAAATGGAGATGGAACTACTTCTGCTCTTCAATTTACTGCTGCTGGAGCAAGTTTTTATCGACCTATATTTTTTACAACTACCAATGGAAGTTTTAGACTTAAAGGTAGTGCGGGTGAAACCGACTTATTTGAAATAGGATCTGCAGGACCTTCCAATGATGGAAGGTTAGAATTTATAATAGGTGATGATGGTGCCGAACCTATAGTATTTAAAAGATATGATTTTAGAAGAGGACAATTCCATCGAGAACTCTTTAGAGTTCAAGGAAGTAATAATACTGCAGATGCTACAACTAGATTTGGAATTAACTTAAATACCCAAGAAGTACCAGTGGATGCTGATTATGATGATTCTTCCGCTGGTTTTGCCATAGCCAATTCTACACTACAAATAGAAGGTTCCGTTTCGACGTCTATAATAAGTACTACAGGAAATTTAACCTTAACAGAAGATCATCATACCATTGTAATTACTGGAACTCATGACATTACACTTCCTGATGCTAATACTCGTCAAGGAAGAATATATATTATTAAAAATAGCACAAATGCAATTAGAGATATTAGTACCTATGTCGATCTGACCAACACGGATCAAACGGCAATATCTGCTAACTCCGTTTTATGGGTAAAAAGCGATGGTACCGACTGGCAACAAATTAATAATAATAGTGGCTCAGGTAATACTACTATTGTAAGTACAAATGCAAACAATAATATCACAGCAGGAACCGATGGAGGGGCATTTTTTGAGAATCCAATAAAAGCAATGGGCAAAGTTGCTGGAAACGGAACTGCCTTGAGAATACAAGGAGCTACTGTTGTTAGAAATAGTACAGGGAATTATACCGTTACGTTAAATACTGGACGAAGTACTGATGACTATATTATTCAATTAACTGTTAACGATCCAAGTATTTTTCAATCATCAATGCAAGTAACTGCCCAATCTAACAATACCTTTACAGCACAAATTTACGTAAGAACTAACGGTAGTTCTACACTATTTGTTGATGATGCAGATTGGTATTTTACCGTAACTGATTTCTAGCCCAATAGTTTTTTTACGTAATTGCACAAGCATATCCAATATCCTTCATTAAGATAAAACTTATTTGATAGACAATTAAAAATGTAACTATTAAAACTATGTACCATTAATTTTTTGAATTAATGATAAAGGCTTCTGGGAACTCAGGTTTTAAAATCTTGTATTTATTTATATACGTATAAAATATGTTATCATTTATTTCGTGATATTTTGTAAAAATAATTATACTTTTAACTACATTTAGAAAAAATAATCATAAATCACATGAAAGAGAAATCAGGAAAAATCCAGGATATAATAGACAAAAAATTTCTAGAAGAACGTAGTGTTTTTCTGTGGGGTCAAGTGGATGATAAATCAGCTAAGCATGTAATTGACAGATTGATGTATCTGGATATGATTAGTAATGAAGAAATAAAATTATACATCAATAGTCCGGGTGGTTATGTAACATCAGGATTCGCTATGTATGACACGATTAAAGCATTAAAAAGTCCTGTCTCTACTATCTGCACAGGATTAGCAGCTTCTATGGGATCAATTCTTTTAAGTGTGGGCGAAAAAGGACGTAGATTTATCCAACCTCATGCTAAGGTAATGATACACCAGCCCAGTGGTGGAGCTAGAGGTCAAGCTTCTAATATAGAAATTCAGGCTACAGAAATTTTAAAAACCAAAGAATTAAGTGCTCAAATTCTAGCAGATAATTGTGGTCAAGATATCGATAAAGTATTGAAGGATTTTAACCGCGATTACTGGATGGATGCTGATGAATCTATCGAATATGGTATAGTAGATGGTGTACTATCATAATTACAAAATATTTTATTATTAAATATTCGAATTTTTTAAGGTCAAAAAAACACCGCAGTGCATCATGATAAGATGGTTAACTGCGGTGTCTCATTTTAATTTCTTAAATTACAGATACATTTATAAACTGTAAGGATCACTCTTTCTGATTCAAAAGGATAATTTTGTTAATAATGCAAAGAAAAAAATTTATTCAAGTAAGCGCTATGGGACTGGTAGGATTATCTTCCATATCATTTACTGATTTTCAGTCGCGGTATACCAAAGGTGATCTTATGGGAAAAGGAAATCCTAAACTTGTTGGTGAAGGGCATAAATTACGTAAAAAAGCGCATCAAGCTTTTCTAAAAATGAAAAGTGCAGCCTTAGAGCAAGGTATTAAACTTAAAGTTGTTTCCAGTTATAGGGATTATGAGCACCAAAACCGTATTTGGGAACGTAAATATGAAAGATATACCGCTAGCGGATTATCACCCATAAAAGCGATCCATAAAATAATTGAATATTCTACCATTCCTGGTACATCACGTCATCATTGGGGTACCGATATGGATATTGTTGATGGAAGTGTTAAACAACCTAAAAGCGTACTTTTAGAAAAGCATTTTCATAACGAAGGTCCTTTTACCAGATTTAAGACGTGGATGGACCATAACGCTAATGACTTTGGTTTTTATCTCGTTTATACAAATAAAAAAGGCCGAAAAGGATTTAAATATGAGCCTTGGCATTACTCCTACGCTCCATCATCGGTTCCAATGCTTAAAGAATTTAAAAAACTTGATATAAAATCTGAGTTGCAAAAAACAGTATTAATGGGGAGTTCTAATTTCACTTCAGAATTCATACAACAATATATGGATCAAAACGTATTGGACATTAACCCTAAATTGTTGTAACACATACTAAAACTAATTTCTTTAAGTTATAATATGAAAGCCCTATATCTTATGAAAAGTATTTTAAGATTTTTATATATAACACTGATGATCATAACAATAGCATCATGTTCTTCTGAAGATGATACTGAGATTACGGATATAGAAACAAGTGAACTTACTAATGAAACTAATATTTCTGACGCTATATTTACACTTGTCAATCAACATCGTCAAGGTTTAGGATTATCTGCCCTATCCAAAAACGGAACTGCAGAGCAATTAGCTATTGATCATACTAAATATATGATTTCGGTAAACCAGATCAGTCATGATAATTTTAATCAAAGAGGGGACGTTTTAAGTGATAAAGAAAATGCAACAGGTACAGCAGAAAATGTAGCACGATTTTATACGGATGCACAAAGTGTTGTAAATGGGTGGCTTAATAGTCCTGGACATAAAGAAAATATAGAAGGTAATTATACGTATACGGGTATTTCTGCAATAAAAGATCAAGACGGCAGATATTATTATACTCAACTTTTTTATCGTTAACCATACATCAACTATGCTAATTAGCACTATATGTGTTCAATAGCCCGAACACAATACCTCTAGTAGTTGCTTACCAAAAATGTTATTTTGCATTTATTGGTAAGCAACTTTTATATTTAGTAACTTTATGTATCTGAAAAAAACGTATTTACATTAACTAAAAATAAAACTCCATGAGACGTGGTGGATTAAAAATAAGAATATTGATAGGACTTGCTATCGTAGCTTTTGCCTTCTTTAAGAAGTGTAACAACAAAACGCTTAATGAGTATACGAATAGAGTCCAAAACATTAATATGACCACTGATCAGGAGATAGCAATCGGACTACAGAGTGAACCAGAGATAACTCGACAACATGGTGGTCTTTATCCAGATCAAAAGTTACAGAATTATGTAGACAACGTAGGAAACAAGCTTATTGCAAATACGATGGCAAGACAATCACCATACCAATATGAATTTCATCTTTTGGCGGATCCTAATACGATAAATGCGTTTGCACTACCAGGAGGTCAAATTTTTATAACCTTTGCTCTTTATTCTAAATTACAGAACGAAGATCAATTAGCTGGTGTATTGGGACATGAAATTGGACATGTATTAGGAAGACATTCTGCAGAACGAATTGCTGAACATGAGTTTTGGAAAACTATTTCTACAGGAGCTTCTGTTGGCGCTGATGCAGGAGGACTTGTAAATGGAATAGGCCAAAATGTACTTTTGGGTAATGGTAGAGATGATGAATTAGAAAGTGACAAATTAGGCGTTTTATTCATGATCAATTCTGGTTATAATCCACAGGAAATGATTGGTGTTATGCAAATTCTGAAAAATGCAGCTGGTCCTAATCGTACTCCAGAATTTCAGAGTACCCATCCAGATCCTGATAATCGTATCGAAAAAATTCAGGAAGCTATAAAAGAATACAACGGACAATAAAAAAACTTCGCTTAGGAATATTCTAAGCGAAGTTTTATTGATTTATTTTTAAAAAAATTTTTAAGACACTTCTTTAAGAATAGCTATCGCATCTTTAGCATTTGATAATTTAGCAAATTTCATTGCAGTGTACCCCTTGCTATCTTTGGTTTTAACCTTTGCTCCTTTTGCTATTAATAATTTAAGGATATCTGCCCTATTATATCGCGCAGCATACATTAAAGGTGTTTTCCCTTCTGATTTTTTGTTTACATCGCTTCCTAACTCTATCATCTTTTTTACAGTATCTAGGTCTCCTTTTACGATTGCCATACAAAAAGCGCTTAATTTATACGTTTTTAGTTCGTAATTATGACTATCAGTAGTCATTGGTTCTTCTGAAGCAAAGCTTACAGATGTGATGAACATAATCATCAATGCGGTTACAATTGTTTTTTTCATGATGTTGTGAATTTATTAAATTATGTTTATTTGATATACTATATGACTTCACGAACCCACATTTTGTTACACTTCAAAATATAAATAACAGAATTTTAACCTGTTTCTAACAAAATATTCTGATAACGTTTTACAAAAATTAACAAACCAAAACTCTATAGTAATTTTTGTAATCAAATGAGTATCTAAAATTAAATTTTACCATTCTATTTTCAGTTACCAAAGAATTAAGTTATCATCATTAAAATATGACTAATCATGAGAATTATTTATTTTAAACCCTGACAATTAGGGGACATTAATAGTTCTTCAAAAAAACATCCAAATAAATAATCCGAACCAACAAAAACTAGAGATGTATACTTACTGACTTTTGGGCGCTTCTATTCTATATCGTAATTTAGCTTCTTGTTATGCTTTTCAACAATCACTAATTATAGATGATCGAAAAACATCAAATTACATAAAGAAAATGAACAAAAAAGTAATCTTAATGATTCTGGATGGATGGGGAACATCTCCAGATCCTAAAGTTTCTGCAATAGATCATGCCGAAACTCCATTTATTGATAGTTTATACACAAAATATCCTAACGCGGCTTTAAGAACTGATGGTCTTCATGTAGGCCTTCCTGATGGACAAATGGGAAATAGCGAGGTAGGTCACATGAATCTGGGAGCAGGAAGAATAGTGTATCAGGATTTAGCCAAAATTAACTTAGCTATAA
The DNA here is from genome assembly GCF_947492405.1 of uncultured Aquimarina sp. Classification (GTDB taxonomy): domain Bacteria; phylum Bacteroidota; class Bacteroidia; order Flavobacteriales; family Flavobacteriaceae; genus Aquimarina. The sequence continues at coordinate 37,191 of NZ_CANLMP010000013.1, read as the reverse complement.
AAAATGATACCTTAAAAAATGAACAAACACTTACGGATGCACTTAGTTATGCTAAGGAAAACAATAAGAATGTCCATCTTTTAGGATTAGTAAGTGATGGAGGAGTTCATTCTCATATTAATCATATAAAAGGATTATTAGACGTAGCGAATTCTAAGGGATTAGAAAATGTTTTTTTACACGCTTTTACAGATGGTCGTGACGTAGATCCAAAATCAGGAATAAATCATATTACGGCCATTCAGAAACATATGGCTGAATCCACAGGTAAATTAGCCTCTGTAGTGGGACGATATTATGCAATGGATCGTGACAAAAGATGGGAACGTGTACAACTAGCATATGACCTTATCGTTAACGGAACCGGAGAATCCAGCACTAATGCCATCGAGAGTATTCAGAAAAACTATGATAATGACATCACTGATGAATTTATAAAACCAATCGTGATAGAAGAAAATGGATCTCCTGTCGCTACAATCAAAGATGATGATGTAGTAATATTCTTTAATTTCAGAACGGATCGAGGTCGAGAACTTACAGAAATGCTATCCCAATCGGATATGCACGAATACAATACTCATAAATTACCATTGTATTATGTGACTATGACTAATTATGATGAGAATTTTGATGGAATACACGTGATTTATGATAAAGATAATATTACGGAAACTTTAGGAGAAGTGTTATCTAAAGCTGGTAAGAAACAAATTCGAATTGCAGAAACCGAAAAATATCCTCACGTTACCTTCTTCTTTTCTGGTGGACAAGAGGAACCTTTTGAAGGCGAATCCAGAATCCTTAGAAATTCTCCGAAAGTAGCGACTTATGACCTAAAGCCAGAAATGAGTGCCTATGAATTAAGAGATGCTTTGGTTCCTGAATTACAAAAAGGAGAAGCTGATTTTATCTGCCTTAATTTTGCTAATGGTGATATGGTAGGTCATACCGGTGTTATGGAAGCTGCTATCAAAGCATGCGAAGCTGTAGATGAATGCGTAAAGGATGTCGTAACAACTGGACTAGAAAATGGATACAGCACCATATTAATTGCGGATCACGGTAATTGCGAAACAATGATTAATCCCGATGGATCTCCGCACACAGCTCATACAACAAATCCGGTTCCTATTATCTTTATCGATACTGATATGATACAAATAAAAGATGGAGTACTGGGAGACATAGCACCAACAATTCTAGAGCTTATAGGAGTAGATCAACCTGCAGCAATGACCCAAAAGTCACTAATTAAATAAGTTTTAAGTATCTAAAGTTATATAGCAGCCACACTTAATGTGTGGCTGCTTTTTTTATATCAAAATTTCATTTTAGTATATTTAACATTTAATTATACTATTTTATAAATAGTATACGCAGCGGAATCCTACATTCTCAGTTATAATTTATGAGAGTAAGCACTAACCCTTATTCATGAATAAAGAAGAACAAGACAGACTGGTTAAAGCCTGTAAAAAGAATAACCGGGATGCCATGGAAAAAATATATAATGCCTTTATGCCCAGAATGCTTGCGGTAAGTTTTCGCTATTGCAAAAATCAATCTGACGCTGAAGATATAGTGCAAGATGCCTTTATCAAAGTTTTTAAAAATATTAAAAAATATAAGCATAAGGGAACATTAGGAAGTTGGATCGAAAGAATCGTTGTAAATAGTGCAATTGATCATTGGCATAAAATGAAAAAAACTGTTTTAATAGATAATTCAGAATTAATAGAAGAGAATGAAGCTCAAGAATTAGGAGAGATTGAAGAAGATGAATTCTCAAAACAACTTTCGGCAGAAAAGTTAAGAACATTAATCAGTGATTTGCCTGAGCAATATAGATATGTGTTAAACCTGTATGCCATTGAAGGTTATTCGCATAAAGAAATAGGAAAAATATTAAAAATAAAAGAAAGTACTTCTAGATCAAATTACACAAGAGCAAGGAAAAAACTTTTAGAAAATATGAGAGCTATCGGAATTGAAAAATACTAATCGCTATCTCTAAACGAGAACCAAATGAAAGAGGACAAGGACCTTTTAAAAGAATTTTTACAAACAAAATTTAAAGATGATGTTATGGAATCATCTAGGGACAGCTTTGACCTTATTTTTGATGCTGTTCAAGAAAAATCAGATGATAAAAGTTCGTTCTATTGGTATACGGTTGGTGTCATTGTTCTAATGCTTCTTGGTGTTGTTACTTTATACTATTTTAAGAATCATAAAGGATCAAAAACAAACATAGAAGAGACGAGTACCGAAATTCCAATTCAAAAAGAAAATATCAACCTAGTAACTAACACAAATGACACAATATCTTCTACTCCAGAAGAAAGTAATAAAATAATAACAGAATATGCTACCTCAGAAGATGTAAAAGGATCTAAAAAAGATACAATCGCTAAACAAATAGATGTTACAACCTTAGAACCAGAAGATGAGATTATTGAAAAAGGAGTCATAACGGTCACCTATACGGCTTCAGATAAATACGCTTCTACCGAGCACACTAAATACAATAAACTTCCTGATTCCAGTACCATTGTAGTCAGAAAAAATAGCAACGTAAATTTTACCGCTACGAAACAAGGGTATCGTAGAGCGGATATAACTGGTACTGTATTTTTTAATATTAAGAATAATGATTCTAAACCATTTATCATGTTCGGAAAATATTCCAAAATACAAGTTACAGGTAATTCTTTTGCGATACATTCCGATACTAAAGGAGATCTTATGACTCTTATTGATGGAACAGCCAAAGTGGTCCACAATAGTACTAAAGAAGTTAGAACTTTAATTCCTGGAGAAAGCTTTAGCGTTGATCAAAACGGTTTTTCTTTACTAGAAAAATCTCCGAATCGATTTGCGTGGAAAACAAAAAAATTATACTACCAGGATGCTCTTGTTGATGAAATTATTCATGATCTTGGAGAGAATTACGATGCTAAAATTTGGCTGAAAAACGCTAATATTCTTAACTGCAAATATTCTGGGGCTTTTGAAAACGCCAATATTCCTCAAATATTAAAAAAGCTAACAACTGCGTTAAAATTACAATTAACTAAAGAAGAGGATATATTTGTAATTACAGGAAAAGGTTGTAATAAATAATAAAAACACTTTGGATAAAATGAAATTCCGATGAGAATTTTACACCAACATTAAGTGTTTCTGAATATTAGCCATATCAACTCTGGTAATCCTACACTTGAATTAAGTATAATCTGTTGTGCTTTTTGAAGGAAATGTTAAAGAAAAGCGTCAATTCGAGGCTTGAGATAAAATTTTATCTAGCGTAGGACTTTGACGTTACAAAGCGGGGTTTTGAAAATCTTTTTTCACCAGTATAAGATTTGTTTTGCGTTAAAAATTCTTGAAGCCTTGGAAAGGTTTTGGCAAAACAATTACACCTAAATATGTCAAGAATTTTACTTTCAAAAGAAGAAGAAAGTATTTGAATATAAGTACAATAACGAATTGATTCAATCCGCATATACTTTACTATAAAATCAAGAACATTTACTATATATTAATTATTATATATTAAGATGATTGAGTAAGCTTCTTACTATTTCTACAGATTCCTGTTTATACGAGTAAGGATAAGCTTTACTTTTTACATTTCTATTATTCCTTATTTTATCAAGCATAATACTTTTAATTTCAAATTATTATCTAAAAGTGATTTTGAATCTTTATAGAGGAATAATTAAACTCAAAAAAATGCACAAAAAAACCGCCTGTAAGTAGGTGTACAGACGGTTTTCATAGTTAACTAAACTACCTATTATAAATCAAAAACAATAGATTCTCCATTATCACCTGTTAATATAACTTCTTTATCACAAGCTCCATCTCCAAAATCAATATTGAAATTAACACCAAAACTACTTGAGAAATCCAACGATCCTTGAACAGGGTACTTTAAAAAATTATATCTATTAAAACAAGCAACTTTATAAACTAATGGTGCGCCTTCTACAGACTCTGATCTCATAAAGAATGTCTCAGTAATACCTTCTAATGATGAGGATTCCTTTAGTGTAATAACTTCTTCTGCAGTAAATCGGTTCTCAAACTCAAAATTTCTATTAGCAGTATAATGATAAGAGTCTCCGTTAGGTTCAGTAATAACTCCATCTATGATTACATCGAACACCTTTGTCGTTTCTGTACTTAAAGTTTCATTTTGCTCAGCTACTCTATAACCGTCAAACATATAACCATCATTCCCTCTTACGTTTTTGAATATTGTAGAATCTTTCCACTTCTGATTAAATACTCCGGCAACATAATACTCCAACTTACCAGTCCAATCATCAAACTGACATTGCTCTTCAGTATAGTTCAAAATCATTTTACTATAATAATCATATTCCTCAAAACCTAACAAAGGATTTTCGCGGTTAGAAACTAACAGCTCAACAGAAACACAACTTTCCTGAAAACTTTTGGACGAACTTTGAACATCTACAAAGGCTTGTTCCGAAATTAAATCAAAACTATCCATAGCACCATCCAGGCTATTAAACATTTCAAAATTTTCTTTATCACTATTCTGGATTGATATAGTATCATCCATATCTTCTACGCTACAACTTGCTATTAATCCTAAAGTTACTGTACAAATCAATAATTTTCTCATGGTTTACTTTTTTTAAATGAATATTATATTGGGTTTTCTATCTATTAAACCTGAAAAAGTAAAAACGCTGCGTAATTTTTTTATTTTTTTCAAAAAAAATGATAAAAACCTTCAAGGATATAGTTATACTGCATTTTAAAACTATTAGAAAAAATATTTCTCATCGATGTTTAAAAGACATGATTGCTGTTTTAAACATAATAATCCAACTAAATATTTTAAATATTTCATCAATATCGAATTCTCTAAATACAGTTTCACTAATAATATTCTTTGTAAATTTGCCTTCCCATAATTAGGAACATTATGATTATCGTTAAAACACGTGAAGAAATAGAATTAATGCGCGAGAGTGCACTAATTGTCTCTAAGACACTAGGTATGCTTGCTACGGAGGTAAAACCAGGAGTAACTACTTTACAACTAGATAAGTTAGCTGAAGAATTCATAAGAGATCATGGTGCTGTTCCCGGTTTTTTAGGATTATATGATTTCCCAAACACCTTATGTATGAGTCCCAATGAGCAGGTAGTACACGGTATCCCTAATAATACTCCATTAAAAGAAGGAGATATTATTTCTATCGATTGTGGGGCTATTAAAAACGAGTTCTATGGAGATCACGCATATACTTTTCCTGTAGGAGAAGTGTCTCCAGAAGTTGATCGATTATTAAAGATTACTAAAGAATCACTTTATGTAGGTATTGCAGAATTAAAAGTTGGAAAACGAGTAGGTGATGTAGGATATGCTATCCAGAAATTTACAGAAGAAGCTGGATATGGAGTAGTTAGAGAGCTTGTAGGACATGGATTAGGTCGTAAAATGCATGAAGATCCGGAAATGCCTAATTATGGACGACGTGGTAGAGGTAAAAAACTTATTGAAGGAATGGTAGTGGCCATAGAACCTATGACAAATATGGGCACGCAACGTATCAAACAATTGAGAGATGGGTGGACGATTCTTACCGCAGATGGAAAGCCTAGTGCGCATTTTGAACATGATGTCGCTATTATAGATGGTAAACCAGAGATTCTTTCTACGTTTAAATATATCTATCAAGCATTAGGTATCGAATCCGATGAAGAAGATGCTTTTAGACAAGAATTATTAGCTGTGTAGTTACAATACTTTTTTTTATTTCACGAAGTTTCTCAAAGAATTCGCCAAGACTCACAAAGAAAAATGACAGAGGATGAAATATCTAAAATTATTATTGGGTGTGCAATAGAAGTACATAGAAACCTGGGACCAGGTTTACTTGAATCTGCATATCAGGAATGTCTATGCTATGAGCTGAAGAAGAAAGGCTTAAAACTTCACAAAGAAAAACCTTTACCAGTTATATATAAAGATATTAAACTTGACCAAGGATATCGAATTGATATTTTAGTCGAAAATAAAGTAGTAATAGAGTTAAAAACAGTTGAGCACTTTACGGATGTCCATTCTGCTCAAGTTCTTACATATTTAAAATTAGGAGAGTATAAACTTGGTCTTCTTATTAATTTCCATGTAAGTTTGCTTAAAAATGGAATCAAACGTTTTATTATGTAAACTTCGTGAAGCTTTGAGACTTCTTTGTGTCCTTTGTTGTAACCTTTATCCATGAAAAAACTCTTTAAACTTATATTAAACACAATACCTAGACCACTACTAATTCGTTTGAGTTATGTGGCGAGACCACTAATTTCATTTTTCTTAAGAGGAAATAAATATACCGATCCAATCGACGGAAAAAGTTTTTCTAAGTTCTTGCCTTATGGCTATGGCAATCAAAGAGAAAATGTGCTCTCTCCCTCTACCCTTTCTTTAGAAAGACACCGATTACTTTGGTTATATCTACAAAATGAAACAGATTTTTTCAGTGCTAAAGCAAAAGTTCTTCATTTTGCCCCAGAACAGGCTTTTTTTAAAAAATTTAAAAATTTAAAAAATTTAGACTATACAACTACGGATCTTAACTCTCCACTGGCAGATGTAAAAGCTGACATATGTAATCTCCCATTTGCAACAAACGAATATGATATTATATTTTGTAATCACGTTTTAGAACACATCCCTGACGACACTAAAGCAATGCAGGAGCTATTAAGAGTTCTGAAACCTGGTGGAATGGCAATTTTACAGATTCCACAAGAACTCAGTCGAGCAACTACTTTTGAAGATAATAGTATCACAGACCCTAAAGAACGTGCTAAAATTTTTGGACAATATGATCATGTAAGAGTTTATGGTAAAGATTATTTCGATAAACTACGATCGATAGGTTTTCAAGTAAACGAAGTTGATTATACTAATGACCTTTCTAAAGAAGAAGTGATTAAATATTGCCTTGCTGCTGGAGAAATACTTCCGGTATGTTATAAGCCATAAATACAACTTCTTATAATCTATTAATTGTCAAGAAACTTCTTTACTTATAACCTCAGGCTTTGATATAAACATCAATTCTGAGAACAATGAATCGTTTTCGATCATTTTTAGTAATTGCTTTTTACTCTCAAACTTCTTTTTCCTAACATATCCCTCAGAATGACCAGTTATCAAACCTATTTCCCTCATACTTTTCCCTTCTAAAAACAAGCTTAATATTTGTTTACATTTACAATTAAGGTTTACAAAGTGCTTTCTAAACAATTTCTCTCTTTCGCTTTGTTCTATCTCATTTATAATATTCGTACTATCCTCCAACTTTAAATCATCAACATTATTACCACACGATATCCTACTCTTTTTTCTTAATCTGGTTCTCCATATATTTTTACAAACCCCATAAAAATATGTATGTATTGAACAATTTATAACCAGAGAATCGGATTTTAGTTTTTGATATAATATAATAAGCGCATCCTGAAATATATCTTCAGAATCTCTTTCAGTACCAGAATTCTTAATTATAAAACTATTAATTACAGTAAAATTCCTGGTATAAAAATCTTTTAACACCTTTTCATTTCCTTTCAATATACCATTAAAAATTTTGATCTCATCATTGTAGCCCATATTGATGAATTAAGTTTTAGTTAGTTGTTTTAGCCTATTATGTCAGCATCAATTTTTGTTCCATTGTTACATTGATAACACAACGTGATTAAGAATAATCTCAAAAAACAAATTCAGTAATGATGTATCTGATATTTATATTGCTAAAATAAAACTAGCTATTAACCCGAAGATTTAATAGTGTAAATGAGGGAACATAATGTTTGGAAGAGCCAAAGGGATTTTACAAAGAGTAATTAGCTTTCAGGAAAGCCATTTAGAGAAAGTGTTTTTAATTCCTTTTTCTCATCTTCATAAATAAAATAAACTTTCAATTCCGGATGATTATTTAGAAAATGTTTGGATTTTTCTAGTCCCATAGACATCAAAGCAGTAGCGTATGCATCTGCTTCCATACACGTTTTAGCTAAAATCGAAACACTCAAGAGGTTGGATTTATGAGGATACCCTGTTTTAGTATCGATAATGTGCGCGTATCTATTTCCTTGCTCATCCAACTTAAATTTACGATAACTCCCGGAGGTAGCCATTGCTTCATTTTGTAAAGAAAGTACTTTACTATAGGATTGTGTTTGATCAAAATTAGGATCTTCCACGCCAATCTTCCAAGGTTTTTGCTTTATAAGATTGCTTCCTTTTCCTCTGATCTCTCCTCCTATTTCTACCAAGTAATTTTCAAAATTTTTAGTCTCCAAAAACTCAGCAAATACATCTACGGCATATCCTTTTGCCAAAGCATTAAAATCAATAAATGTATTCTTATATTTTTTTACGATTTTATTATTTCTTAACTCCACTTTATCTAAACCAACAGAAAGTAATAAACTATCAATTTTAAGACTGTCTAACGCTATGATTTTACCTTCTGGGCCAAAATCCCATGCATTCACTAAAACGCCAACTGTAGGATCAAAAACTCCTTCTGTTTCTTTGTAGATTCTTTTTGAAGTATTGAACACATTTCTAAAATGCGTATCCACCAAAACGATAGTATCCCCTCTATTAATTTTAGATATATCAGAATCATTTTGATATGTTGACATTGAAGTATTTATAACCGCTATAATACTATCATATGATTCAGTGAGATCAATCTCTTTTTCATCTATAAACTGAACAGAAAAAGTAGTTCCAAACGCATTACCATTTGTATAATTTAGATACTGTTTGTGTGTTTTGTTACAAGAAAACAAACATATCATTAGAGAACAAACAAGAAACTTATGAACCATATTGCTTAATTAAGATGCGTTTCGATCATTTGTAATCCTGCATATTCCAAAACATATTCTTCATTTAAAAAAACGGGCTTATTTGGATTCGTAGAATTCTGTAATCCCACACCTGCATAAAATACTTTAGCTTCATGTTCTAAGGCATGTTTTTTAAACGCTTCCATCCAAACCATATCGTAATTATGTGGATTATCCGGATACGCAATCGCTTTTACAATCACAAAATAACGTTGATTTGATGTATCAATACAGACAAACTGTGGATTTTTACCAAGTTTGCTATTAATAGCAATAAACTCAAACCCTTTTTTCTCTAATTCTTCACCAACAATGTTCATTGCCAGGTTATGTAATTCTTGTTTAGTTAGTATCCTTGTCATAGCGAGACAAAGATACTACTATTAAACAATTTCTTTTAAAACTTTAAGCTTCCAACTTCTATTTCTTCTTCCTGTTTATCTAATCTAACAATGCCTATCTTTCTTGACTCATTCTTCCTACTATAATTAGTAAACAATGTAACTTTAAGAATAGTTGGGCCGGATATTTTCTGAATATTATCAGCAAAATAATCAATCATTACTTTATAGTTACCTTTAATAGCATCTTTAAGCATAAACTCTTCAGGACCATAGCCTTCCGTTATATCATCAGATAACCTACCTCCTATTTCTGTTTCTGAATTACTGTAATATCCTTTTTCACCATTTGGATCTATTACCCATAAGTCTATATCTGTATCATTATGATTCCAATCGATTACTACTCGAACATCCACCGGAATTTCTTTAAATTTATTTTTTACAGATTTGGGTAATCTTAGCTTCTTTTTATACTTATAGATCAATCTATTAAGTTCTACATATGCTAATTGTTCAATTCCTAAAAATCGCTCATCCTCATCTTTCTCTAACAAATCTCCATTGTATATTTTATATAGTAAATCAAAACTTTTTTGAACTTTGCCTACGCTTTCATAGGCCAAAGCTAAATCTCTATAAGATTGTGGTTCTTCGGCCCTTAATTCCAATACTTTTTCATACACCAAAACAGCCATTTGGTATTTACCAAAATATTCTAGCTTATATGCCAACGCTTTCATTAACTCGTGATTATCCAAATCTACTTCCATTAGATTTGTTAATATTTTGATTGCGATCGAAGGCTTATTTTTTTTATCAAAAAAATCTGCAACATCAAGATAAAAAGAAGGAGTATTAGCATATTGGTTTCTAATTTCTAAATATTTTGAGTACGCAGATTTAATTGTCTTTTCTTTTGCTAGAGTTTTTAAATAAGCAGTATCAGGATTCCAGGATTTTAATTCTATTTTATTCGAAATTTTTTGATTCAATTCTTCTATTTTTTCTGAATTCTTCTCTTTACCTTCTTTAGTTGTAATAACTATTATACCGTTATGTCCTCTAGCACCATACAATGCAGCTCCGCTCGCTTCTTTTAAGATTTGCATGGATTCAATTTCATCAGGTAATAATTTATTTGTTGGATTTCCCTGCACTGGAACACCATCCACTATGTACAATGGCTGAGAATTATTAGCAAGAGAAGCTGCACTTCTTACCTCAACCGAAGAATTCGCTCCCACTTGACCTTTCTCTACAGAAACTCCAGCAATAGCTTCAGAAAATGATTCAGTTATTACCGTTGTAACTGATGCTGTCATTGATTTTCGCTTTTGAGTACTATATCCCGTAACTACAACTTCTTCCAAAAGTGCTGCATCTTCTACTAACTTAATTTGTATAGTATTTGCATTTCCAACAGTAATGTTTTTAGATGCAAAACCTATATATGAGATCTCTAGCTCTTGTTGAATTTCTGCATTAATACGAAAATTACCATCAAAATCCGTTTGAGTACCATTTGTAGTTCCTTTTACGATAATATTTACACCGGGTAGTGGTAGACCTTTATCATCTGTAATTACTCCAGATACAATTCTTTTTGTTGTATCTATTGGATTTACTCTGGTTTCAACAGATGATCTAACAATTTCAGAATGCTGTTCTGAAGACAAATTTGTATTCGTATTTTGAGAAGAGGAACTATTGTTTTCGCTACTGGAATTAACTTGATTTCTTTGTTTTATTACTTTTTCAGGAAACTTTGCAGTGTACCAGGTTAGTAAATCTTTATAACCTTTAAACAAATCTGCTCGTCTCTCTTCTATTTCTTCTCTTCTAAAAAGTTCTTCTTCCTCAATATTAGCAATTCGCTCTTTATAAGCTGTTTTTAATTCTTTTGGTGGTTCTATACGGTATTTAACATAATCTTCTATTCTATCTAAAATTAACATAGAAGTGTATTCTGTAATTAATTTATATTGTTTTGCTAGGGAGATAATCTTTTTTTTATTTGTCTTTTTATCTTTATTTAAAGAAATAAGTTTTTGCTTCGCCCATAGTCTTTTTATCGTTTTATCTTCTGCTTCTGTAGTAATAAGGATTTCAATTTCTTCTGTCACCTTATTCCTGTATCCAAAAAGTAATTTGATAGCAGTATTTTCCTTAAACTTTCCTGATAAAGAAAAATCGGATAAAACATTGGTGTTTTGATCCGGATATACTTCTTCTACGTCATTGTTTTTAGCTATTCCCAAAAACTGATACGTTTCTTGTTTTAATATTTCTAGTGCATTTTTTGCTAAGAATCGAGTAAGATTTATATAATTCCCTCCAGAAGTTGTGGCGATACTATTCATATATTCATGATTTCCCGAAACAGAAGAATTAATGGTATATATACTTTTGTTAATTTTCTTAGTAAAACTACCCAGATTGATTAACCCATCTGTAAAGAGCAAAATCTCGTCAGATTTTATTTTCATATCATCTAAGAAACATAAAGAGGTACCTCCGTCATAGGCTATCTTTTCAATTTGTTCTTTTAAAATTGACCAATCACCATTAACAACTTTATATTCTTCGTTACTATTTATTTCATTACTGAAAGATATAAATTGAACTTTGACATTTTTTAAATAGGCGAAATATGAGTCTAATAACTCTAATTCTTTTTTAACTTTTCTATGATTATTAGAAAAAGACGAGTCCCATAAAATTGTAATACTTTTTGGTTTTCTTTTTAGTCTTGAATTAGGTGTTAACTGTTTATTTATATAGAAGAAATTATCATAGGTAATTACCTGACTAGAATCTAAGTTTTTTGGTATATCAACAATAATTGAAGAAGAGGCTGCATAATTTTTTTCACTTACTAATGTCTGATATTTATTATCTCTTTGAAGAAAAACCAAATCATCACTCCTTACCGAGGGCATTTTATTTCCATACACTTCTATATTAAGTAAAAACTCATCAAGGTTTTCAGTAAAACCAAGAGGTAATTCATAAACCATTGAATTATTATTGTCAAATAATTCTTGCTCATAAGTAATTATGATATTTTTATATCCTCTTGGTAAAATTGGATAGATTCTAGCCTTGTAATTATTTCCTTGAGCTTTTTCTAAAAGACCAGGATCTATATTTTGCCTAACTGTACTCTCATAAGCCACTCGTGCCAGTTCTTTTTCTACAATAACTGCTTCTCTCATTTCTCTATTAACATCCATTGCAAACCCTGAAACAGCTTGTCCTTGACCCAAAGGAAACAATAATTCTCCTTCTAATGTACGATCAAGACCATTATAGAATTTCATATCATACGTAGTGATAGCAAAGTTCCCTACAATTTTCACATCTACTTTCAACACTGAAAGTCTCAATTGAGTAGAATCATTTAACTGAACAACAGGAACTTCTTGACAGTATAAACTTGTAAATGAAACAAAGAATATAAATAATATTGATTTCTTCATGGTTAGTGTATTTTTCAATTTGAAGTAAAACTCTACATTATTAACCATTGACAAAACCGAAAATGAGTAAACATACTCTTTGATTGAGTAAACGTTTCTTTATTCTAATATTACTTAAACCTAATAAATAATGCTTCCTCAAAATAATAACTAGGCGTATACACTGAAGTATTTTCTTTAAAACGATACCAAGGAGAGATACTGGTATCTTCAAAATTTTTAAGCAAACAAACATTCTGTGCAGGTGTATTTCCCTGTGCAAGCAAGAACATTTTATCTCCTTGGTCATTTACAATCTCATCTACTATGATTTCGATATGCCCTGGAGATCCAGGTTTGACTAACATATCACCAATGGTCAAATCTTTTACTTTTACTTTAGGAAGTTCTGTATGCAATGATAAAGTACCTGCATAGGTATAAATCAAGTTCAGATATTTATAGAAATTGCTTTTAGAAGCATTCGGTGAAGCTGTTTTATGAAAAGTCACTTTGTTACCTTTTATTTTAGGACGATATCCTTCTGCATACTTTTTCCAGGAACAATAATGTCCTGAGGTAAAATTAAAACCTATTTTATCTTTTCTATTTTGATCCCATAAATATTCTGCTCTCATTCTCATTAAAGCATCCGCACATTGTTGCAATCCATTAGCAGGAACAGGAATTTCTAAAATGGCATCATGCCAATGCTGTGCGAAGTATCTGGTATTATCATAATTAATAATCGGTGATCCATGCTTTTTCAATTGATAATGACGAAGATATTCCTGAAAAGAACCTTCTGGATATACTGTTCTCCTATATCCTTCAGGGAGTGTAACTCTGGTACTAATAGCATCTCCTGACTCATTAATATAATCAGGAGCCGAAACGATATTTTTCATAGCTCCTTTTACATGATTTGTTAACTGTTTTCCTTTAGAAGTTACTTTAAAAATTACAATTAAAACTATTATTCCGCCTATTATCATTAGGTATTTCTTCATTCTATTTTGTATCAACAATTCATTAAACAATACGCCCAAGAGTATTACTAAAGGAGTATAACATTAAATTAAATACAATTATTACGTGTATCCATTTCTTTATTCGTCTTAAGGTAAATAATACAAAACAAAAAGTAATATGAAAACAATTAAGTATGCACTCATTGCCTTGTTTATATCTTCTATGGCATATTCTCAAGAAGAAAAAAAGAGTTATGGTTTTAATAAAGGAGATATATTTATCTCAACAGCTTTAAACTATGGAGGTTTTGACTCTATTGATGCGTTCTATATTCGACCATCAGCAGGTTACTTCTTGACCTCTAATATTTCTTTAGGATTACAATCAGAATTTCTAGTAAGTGAATCTAGCAACTTTTCTTCAATCAATAGTTTTGGAATAGGAATAAACGGTAGATATTATTTTATGCCAAAAAAAAGGTTTAATGTATTCGCCGAACTGGCTCTTGATAAAACTACAGAGAAAAGAACATCCACTTTTCTCAACCGTAATACTGAATCAGAAGTCCATCAATTAAGTGCTACCATATCTACAGGGATCAACTTCTTTATTACCAAGAAATTTTCAGTATTTGCAAAAGCTGATTTATGGAAATTCTCCAGAACCATATTCAAAAGTCAAACATCAGAAGATTTTTTCCAAATTGAAAATAAAAGGACTGATTATCGATCTGGAATTCAAGATTTAAGTATAGGGCTCCAATTCAAATTCTAACTGATATAGATAATGACACCATAAAAGAGGCTGCCTAAATACTTTTTAGACAGCCTCTTTTTTATAATTATTTAGAAAGATCGGATATATTTACCCTCCGAAGTCATCGAATCTGATATGCTCATCAGGAATACCAAAATCTTCTCCCATTTTCTGAACTGCTTTGTTCATCAATGGTGGTCCACAGAAATACAATTCTATATCTTCTGGGGATTCGTGATGATTCAGATAATTATCAATTACACAGTTATGAATAAATCCAACGAATCCATCACCTTCTGCATCTATATCACTTTTAACTTTCCAGTTATCTTCTTCTAATGGCTCAGAAAGTGCCAGATAGAATTTGAAATTAGGGAAGTTCTTCTCTAAATCATAGAAATGCTCTAAGTAAAATAATTCTCTTTTAGAACGTCCTCCATACCAATAGGTAACTTTACGTCCAGTTTGTAATGTTCTGAATAGGTGATACAAATGAGAACGCATTGGCGCCATTCCGGCTCCACCACCAACATATAACATCTCTGCTTCTGATTCATTGATAAAGAACTCTCCATAAGGTCCAGAAATAGTTACTTTATCACCAGGCTTCTGCGCAAAAATATAAGAAGATGCAACCCCAGGATTAACATCCATCCATCCATTCTTACTTCTATCCCAAGGTGGTGTAGCAATACGCACATTAAGCATAATCTCTCTACCTTCTGCAGGATAAGAAGCCATAGAATATGCACGCTCTACGGTTTCATTATTTTTCATCACTAATGGCCATAAGCCAAACTTATCCCATTCTGCCTGGAATTTATCTGGAGTCTCATGCTCTTCTGGATGTGCTGTAATATCAATATCAGCATATTTGATCTCACATTGTGGGATCTCAATCTGAATATATCCTCCAGCTTTGTACCCCATATCTTCAGGGATTTCTACTACAAACTCCTTGATAAAAGATGCTACATTGTAATTACGAACAACGGTAGCTTCCCATTTCTTGATTCCGAATACTTCTTCTGGAATCTCAATATTCATATCTTGTTTTACTTTCACTTGGCAAGCCAAACGAGCTCCGTGTTGTAAGTCCTTACGAGAAAAGTGTGGTGTTTCTGTTGGCAATGCTTCTCCTCCACCTTCTAATACGTGACATTCACACTGAATACAAGTTCCACCACCACCACAAGCCGATGGTAAAAATATTTTTTCACTACCTAATGTAGATAATAAAGTACCTCCTGAAGCTACTTCTATCTCTTTTTCACCATTAATAGTAATCTTAACCGGTCCTGATGGTAATAATTTGTCTTTTGCAAATAATAAAATTCCTACTAAAACCAATGTAAGCACCAAAAATGAAATAATGGTGATAGCGATTGTTCCAACTGTTGACGCTAAAAATATCATATTATTTAAGTATTGAAACGTTAGTGTTTTCTGCTACTTCTTTAGCAGTTTTTTCTTTTACCTGAACAGTTTCCTGTTTCTTGGTCTCTTCTTCTTCTCCTCCAGTTAGCATTCCTCCAAAACTCATAAAGCCTATCGCCATAAGTCCTGTGAGGATAAATGTTATTCCTAATCCTCTTAATGGAGCAGGCACGTTAGAGTATCTGATCTTTTCTCTAATCGCCGCAATAGCAAGAATAGCTAAGAACCATCCGATTCCTGACCCTATACCATATACACCAGCGTGAGTAATAGTAGCAAATTCCTTTTGTTGCATAAACAGTGATCCACCAAGGATTGCACAGTTTACTGCTATAAGCGGTAAGAAAATACCTAAAGAGTTATATAATGATGGCGAAAATTTCTCGACTATAATTTCTACTAACTGTACCATCGTTGCAATGGTAGCAATAAACAGAATAAAGGTTAAGAAACTTAAATCATAGTCTGAATATTCTGGTCCTAACCAAACTAAAGCACCTTCTCTAAGGATATACTTATCCAATAAAAAGTTTAAAGGTACCGTAATTGCCAAAACGAATATAACTGCTGCTCCAAGACCTACTGCAGTAGATACTTTTTTAGAAACCGCAAGGTATGAGCACATTCCTAAAAAGAATGCGAATACCATATTATCTATAAAGATCGATTTTAAAAATAATTCTAAATAGTCCATGTTTCTTTATTTTAATGATCTTCAATTAATGCTTTATTTCTACTTCTCTGAATCCAGATAATAATTCCTACAGTAATCAATGCCATTGGCGCTAATACCATAAAACCATTATTCTCATATCCATATGCATATAATCCAGTTTTTTCAATTGGATCTCCTAATACTTTTGCTCCGAATAAAGTACCAGATCCTAGTAATTCTCTAAAAAACGCTACAATAATTAGCAGCACTCCATATCCAGCAGCATTACCAATACCGTCTAGAAAAGATTTCCAAGGTCCGTTACCCAAAGCAAAGGCCTCAAAACGCCCCATAATAATACAGTTGGTAATAATCAAACCAATAAATACTGAAAGCTCTTTACTTAATGTATACGCAAATGCTTTTAATACCTGATCCACAACAATTACCAAAGCAGCTACTACCACTAACTGAACAATAATTCTAATTTTGGATGGTATGATATTTCTCATTAACGAGATGACTACATTACCAATACCTAGAACAAAAATTACTGAGATTGCCATTACAATTGATGGCTTTAACTGTGCCGTAATTGCCAATGCAGAACAAATACCTAATACTTGTATTGTAATTGGGTTATTATCCGCTAATGGATCTGTTAATAATTTCTTGTTTTTCTTCGAAAACAAAGGCTCTTTAGGCTCTTTTACTTTAGCTACAACTTTTTCTTCTGTTACTTCAGCCATTTGTTATTTTTTTAAAGTTTCGAAATAAGGTTGATACATTCTAATTCCTTTCTTCACCATTGCAGTTACTCCATCTCCAGTAATTGTTGCACCAGCCATAGCATCTACTGCATTATCATCTTTTCTGACATTCTTAGGATCTCCATTACCTTTCTTCACGGTAATACCTTTATAGTTTCCAGAAGCATCTAATATATGCTCTCCTATAAAATCATCTCTAAAATAAGCTTCTTTAATATTAGCCCCTAATCCAGGAGTTTCTCCTTTATGATCAAAAAATGCACCTTTCACAGTTTTGAATTCCTTATCTAAAGAAACATATCCCCAGATTGCATCCCAAAGACCATTTCCTCTCATAGGTACTACATAAAATTCTTCTCCATCTTTCTTACCAATAAACAAAGGCATTTTACGCTCATAGTTCGGATCCTGCTTTAGCTTATCATTTTCTTTCTTAACTTCTATATTAAAAGCATCAGTTGTTTTTTGAGCAGAATTTCCTGTGATAATATACTGTTCATCACCAACATATTGATCAAACAATTCCTGTGCTTTTTCTGCAGGCACAAATTCGTTAGGATCTTCTGTATCCGCAATACCCATTGCGAATAAAATATTCTGTTGCTTTTCTGTTATTTTATTGGCAGTAATGTTTGGTTTTAACACCGAAGATATACCTGCTAACACTGTTCCAACCACCAACACCATTACGACGGCAAAGATGATTGTATATGAATTTTTATCTGTATTAATCGCCATAACTAAGCAGTTTTTAATTTTAGACGTTTCATTCTTTTCTTAACATTTCCTTGAACCACATAGTGATCGATCGTAGGAGCGAATACATTCATCAACAAAATTGCTAAGAATACACCTTCAGGATATGCCGGATTAAATACTCTAATTAATATAGAGATAAATCCTATCAAGAATCCATAGATCCACTTTCCTTTATTAGTTTGAGATGCTGTTACCGGATCGGTAGCCATAAATACAATACCAAATGCTATTCCTCCCACAATTAAATGTTTCCAGAATTCTAAACTCATTAATCCATAAAACTTACTGGATTCTGTTATCCATCCTGCATTAGTAACTCCATTAAATATCAATCCCATTACTAATGTTCCTAATACCGCACTTACCATAATTCTCCAGCTTCCGATTTTCGTAAAAATCAAGAAAACAGCTCCTAATAATATTAATAAGGCTGATGTTTCTCCAACAGAACCAGGTATGAATCCGTAAAAAGCCTCAGCTACCGAATATGTAACTTCTTTCCCATGTGAAGCAGTTTCGGCTAATATATTTTTACCCTGTGCTAATCCTCCTAAGATAGTCTCTCCAGATATAGCATCTAATTGTGCGCCTCCAGCAATCTCATTGGCTCTTTCTACTGCTCCATGAACCCATACTTTATCTCCAGACATCCAAGTTGGATACGCAAAAAATAAAAATGCTCTAATCGTTAGTGCAGGATTCAGAATATTCATTCCTGTTCCTCCAAAAACTTCTTTACCAATTACCACTCCGAAAATAACTGCTACTGATAACATCCATAAAGGAGTGTCTACAGGAACAATTAACGGAACTAACATTCCGGTAACCAAATATCCTTCTTCTACTTCGTGTCCTTTAATTACTGCAAACAAAAATTCTACAGCTAATCCAACTCCATAAGAGACAACAACTAGCGGTAAAACTTTCCATAATCCGATAACCAAATTATCTAACGACCAAAATGCAGCACTAAAAAAACCATTAGCCGCAGCTTCTATTTCCCCTAAAGCTAAATGATGCTGATAACCTGCATTGAACATACCAAAAATTAAACATGGTACTAATGACATAATCACAGTGTTCATGGTACGCTTCAAATCATCTGCTGCACGAACATGAGATCCTGAATGTGTAATCTCATTTGGCAGATATAAAAAAGTATGGAGTGCATTAAATGCTGGCGCCATCTTTTTGTCCTTATACTTAAGTTTTAAGTTATGTAATTTACTTTTTAAACCCATGACTTTATCCTATTTCTTTTAACATTAAATCTAGTCCTTCTCTAATGATCTGCTGATGTGGTTGTTTAGAAACACATATAAACTCAGTCAGCGCAAAATCTTCAGGAGCTACTTCATACATCCCTAATTGTTCCATAGCATCAAGATCATTAACCGCACAAGCTTTTAAGATCTGTAATGGATAAATATCTAAAGGAAAAACAGTTTCATAATTACCTGTAACTACAAATGCTCTATGTTCACCATTTGTATTGGTATTCAAATCATATTTTTTATTTGGAAACAACCAAGAAAAAGTTAATGCCCTAGATGGCGATATCTTATTGAAGATTGGCTTATTCCAACCAAATAATTCATAATCGTCCCCTTCAGGAATTACGGTAATCATATCGTGATAAAATCCTAAATTCCCATCAGGTTTTACATTATCTCCAGTTAGCACATTTCCGCTTATTACTCTTATATTATTATCTTTTACACCAGAATCATATATAACCGAAGAAACCTCAGCACCTATTCTAGTTTTAAAATATTTTGGACTTTTAACAGAAGAACCAGCTAACGCTATGATTCGTTCAGAGTTAAACTTACCTGTTAATAACAACTCTCCTATAATAACCAGATCTTGTGGGTTTACGATCCAAACAACTTCTCCTTTATTAATAGGATCGAGTTTAGCAATTTGTACTCCTACATTTCCTGCGGGATGAGGCCCACTTACATTATGTAAAGTTATATTGTCCAATCCAGAAAAAGGAGAATTTCCTTTTTTACCTGCGGATACGTGAACATCTCCTTCTGTTAATTTGCTTAATGCGGTAACAGCAGCTTGAAGTTCGTTTTCTTTACCATTTAGCACATACTCTAAATCAGCGGCTAAAGGTGCAGTGGCGTAAGCAGATATAAAAATTGCTTTTGGGGCAACATCAGGATTAGCGATAACATCATACGGACGTTGTTTAATAAAAGGCCAACAACCAGAAGATAACAAGTGAGACTTTATATCTTCTCCACTCATTGCTTTTACATCCTTTGTTCCAAAGTCTGCAAATTGCTGTTCTTTATCTGCTAAAATTTTAAATGATAGTATTTTTCGTTTAGCACCGCGAATAATTTCCACAACTTCACCACTTACTGGTGAAGGAAAAAGCATTTTTTCATTAGTTTTAGAGTGGAATAGTGGTTCGCCGGCTTTAACTTCTGTACCCTGTTTGGCAATAACTTTCGGTACGATACCATGAAAATCGTCAGGCTTAATTGCGTAAACATTACTTTTGGTAGCTTCTGCAGTAATTTTTTCTGCTTCGCCAACCAGCTTAATGTCTAAACCTTTTCTGATACGAATGTCTTTTGACATATTTGTAGTCTATGTTAATTAACTAAAAAAATCGTGCAAATTTACTAATTAAAACACGTAAGTGAAAGCTGCTTCTGTTATAAGATTTTATTTATAACAATTCTAAATAATGAATTTTTAAGCTCTAAAACAAGATGAATCCATTCAGGCATACATTTTGTTTATCTTTACGGTGTTAACTATTGAATTAATGTCACAAAAACTTAAACAAACCCTATTAATTTTAGGATTATTTATTGGCTTTCAATCATTTATTTCGGCTCAAGAAAGGAAGGAAGAAATAAACCCACCCGATCATATCAAAACAATTCAATTATTTGGTACTGAAGAATTTTCGGGAACACCTATTATAAAACTCGGAGAACCACTTAATATTCAATTTGATGACATAAATGGTGATGAAGTAGATTACTATTATAAAATAACCCATTATAATTTTGATTGGACTCCTTCTTCGTTATACAAAAACGAGTACTTAAATGGTTTTGATGATATCCGAATTGTCAATTACGAAAATTCATTTAACACCTTACAGCTATACAGTCATTATATGTTAAGAATCCCAAATGAAGACACTAGAGGTCTAAAAGTAAGTGGGAATTATATGATTGAAATTTATGATGATGATGATGAAATTGTTTTCTCCAGAAAATTTATAGTTTATGAAAGTTTGGCGAACGTAAAAGTGTATACAAAAAGATCTAGAAACCTGAAATATATAGACACACGACAAACCGTTCAGTTTGAAATCAGCTCTCCTAGTGAAATTTTAAAAAACCCAAAGCGTAATGTAAAGACATTAGTAATACAAAATAATGACTTAAAAAATGCTATAACCAACTTAGTCCCACAATTCACTATCGCAAATAGTTTGGTATATAAATATGACACAGAATCTAGTTTCTGGGGTGGCAATGAATATCTTTTCTTTGACAATAAAGAAGTAAGATCACCTACTGCAAATATTAGAGGAATTGATCTTCAAGAGATTTATCATAATTATCTATACACCGATATCGTTAGAGGTAATAGGATATACACATATTATCCTGATATCAATGGTAGTTTTGTGGTGAGAAATTTAAGAGCTGAAAATAGCAACACAGAGGCTGATTATGCTTGGATACACTTCTCTCTTGAGTCCTATGAGCCATTGGATGGCGGCGAAATCCATATTTATGGTAATTTTAATAATTACGTAACAGATGCATCTACACGACTAACATATGACAAAGAGAATGCAATTTATACGACAAAAAGATTATTCAAACAAGGTTTCAATAATTACAAATATGTCTTAGTAAAACCAGATGGAACTATAGACCCAGGTTTCATAAGCGGTAATTTTGATGAAACCGAAAATGAATATATGGTAATTCCATATTATAGAGCTCCAGGAGCTAGATATGACAGAGCTATTGGCAAAGGAATTGGAAATTCCAGAAATATAACTAATTAAAAAAGGTGGAGTTTAATGCTCCACCTTTTTAGACTAACACCTCAGTTATTATTCTACGACTACTTTTAAAGTTTCCTGTTTTACTCCGTTAACAGAAATTACATAAAAATAAATTCCTTTACTATCTACATCATTTCTATTCAACACTACAGTTTGCGCACCAGATTCGATTTTCTGATTGTAAATTACTTTTTTCTGACCTAAAACATTTACAGCAGTAATCTCTAAAACACCAGTACTATTTGCTTGAAAATTCAACATTGACTGCCCACTAATTGGATTAGGGGATATAAATGCTTTTTGTACTTGAGCAAACAAAGGTTTAAAAGCAGGTTGTGTAGTTTCTAATTCTTCATTAGATGGTATTTGATCGCAAGAAGAAGGACAAGAATCACTCCAGAATCCTACATACTTGCCGTTATCTATATAACCAACAGTAAACCATCCTGTTCTGTTTCTTTCTAAATCTATGGTTTGCATTCCGTTACCATCATTAAATACAATCCCTACATCATCCGGAGAGACTCCATTAGGAACTACAAAAGACCATTTTCTCCAAGGAGATCCCGATATAGTATTCATATTCTGCCCTGGCCAAGCCGCTGTATTTTCTAATCTAATATTTCGCTTATTATCAAACACATAAATATTAGAAGCTCCATTCCAACTATAAGTAGGTGTTTTAAAATAAATATCTACTACCGTTGCATTTAATCCTTCACAATCATTTAGACACTCGTCGCTCCAAATACCATCCTGATACCACCCGCTTGTACTTCTTGCCAAATCATCGGTTTGATTATCATTAGCATTGAAAACGATTCTTATGTCATTAGGATTAACTCCTTCAGTTAAAGCCAGAGTATACTGATACCAGTTGGTACCAGGATATCTATTCATTTGTTGACCTGGCCATTCATTAGTTCCTAACAATGTTGAATTAGAAGCTGCACTAAAAAAGTAAGCATTCACAACATCACCCCAGGCTGCCGGTTTATAAAAACTAAAAGTAATTTCAGTTAAACCTTCTGTAGTTATCGAAGTAGTTTCGCTAGCAATCGATTGATTTCCTTTTCGATCTTTAGCCACTACTTTAAAATTATAATTTGTATTAGGAGATAATCCAGTAACTACAGTATTTATGTCAGTTACGGATTTCACAAAATCCTCATCTTCGTATATCTCATAACTTGTTACAGCAATGTTATCTGATGATGGACTCCAACTTAAAGCTACAGAAGTCTGACTAATATCTGAAACTATGAGATTGGTAGGAACTGAAGGTGCTGCATCATCTGGAGCTAACTCAATTTCTAACGGTACTTTCCATACACCTCTACCATAGGTAGCTGCTACTAAAAAATTATCTTTTAAATTAATTTCTAAATCTCTTACAGCTACATTAGGAAGATTCACTGAATAATCCTGCCAATACTGATCTCCATCCTTAAAGTACACTCCTAAATAAGTACCTAAATATATCGATTCGGTTCCTTTATGGTGTTTAACCACAAATTTTCCTTCTTCGGGAAGATTGCCGGAGATATCTATAAAATTATTTCCTTGATCACTTGAGCGAAAAACCTTTCCACTTACAGACCCAGAAGTAGAAACATAAATAATTTGATTATCATCATTATGAACTTCTATAGAAGTGATCGATGTTGGAAAAGAATAGATTTTAGACCAAGTAGCTCCTGCGTCCATACTTCTGTATAAACTTAAATCATTAGCAAGATACATAATATTCACATCAGAAGGATCCAACTCAATATGTTCTATATTATTCCCTCCAAAGTCAAATTCTGTTTGATTTTCAAAAGAATTATTTTCAAGTTTATAAAAACTCTTAAACCCTGCATATAAATTACCATTACGATCAGAAACTAACGGAGTAACCCAATTTCCACGATCTGGTCCTGATGCAAGAAAACTTCGGGTTTTACCCCTATCTTCTGTCTTATATAGATTTCTTCCGTATTGTATAAAACCAAAATATGTATCCGGATTATTTCCTTTTACTGCGCAATCCATTCCATCTGCTCCGTGATACACATTCCATTGAGAACCATCCAAAGCATACCCTCCATTGTCTTGTAAACCTCCAACCAAATAATCAACACTACTGTTTTCTGCTACCGAAATTTTATAAAACTGTCCAATCTGAAGTCCTTTGGTCAAATCAGTAAATGACCCTCCATTGTCTTGAGATTCATAAACACCTCCATCACTTCCACAAAACAATCTTCCATTATAATAACGTAAGAAATGAATATCCGCATGAGTATAAGTTACCTGAGTTGGACTACTCCAGTTATTAATCTTAGTAAAATCATCTCCTCCATTAACAGATTTCCAAACATTTAAACATCCAACAAATACTACGTTAGGATCCTGATCGGAAACCGCTAAAGCAAGATCATACCAAGATTGAGTACTTTCAAAAATATTTATTGTCTCCTGAGTTTTGGTAAAATTAGAACCTCCATCCGTAGATTTATATAACCCTTGAAATGAACGGTTAAAATCAGCACTTAACAAATACACATACTCGGGATTAGCAGGAGTTATATCAATAACCAATCTAGAAGAATTAGCTGGCAATCCATTACGAATCGCAAAAAAGCTATTTCCTCCATCTGTTGACTTATAAAAAGTATTGGAAGTTGCTGCATATACTACATTAGTATCTCCAGGTTTTATCTTAATGTCCTTAATATTACCAGATAATGTTTTCACCCAAGTTACTCCGGCATCTTCGGTTTTATAAACTCCTCTACTTGTAGCTACCCATAATTTGTTAGAATTATTAGGATCTATATAAATATCATTCCCAATTTCATATCTATCAGCAGCATCAAGACCTGTTTTATTCCAGGTTACACCTCCATCTACAGATTTCAAAACACCAATACCAAGTGCATCACTAGAATCGTCATCACCTGTAGAAATGTAGATGATATTAGAATTATTATAGTCTATTGCAATTCCGGAAACTCCAATCTGAGGTAAGTAATCTGACAATGGTTCCCAATGCTGTCCACTATCTACAGATTTCCAGATTCCTCCAGCAGGAGCACCTACATACATCACATTAGATTGATTTGGATCCACAATTGCTACATTAATTCTACCTTGTCCAGGTGACCAAGAATTAGAAGGATCGTGATCAAAAGGTCCCATTGGCGACCAAGTATTTGCCATCTTATGACCAAAAGTTTTTTTAGATTGTTTCTGCTTACAAATGTTCCAATAGAAATCAGGAGTAGGTAGCGTGCCATCCGGCATAACAGCATTCTTATAAAACTCCTGCCATCTCATAAAGGGTTTATGTCCACTTCCTTTAACAGTATCATCCTTCTCTTTCCAATAACTATTAAAAGCATTTACAACTTCATCAAATGCAAAAGCACTATTATTAGATTTTTCTTTTGATAAAATTTCAGGCATCCATGGTGCATCTACATTGTATTGAGCATTTACAGGAGTAAAATTTAAAAAAATAAACACAAGCACTAAAGCTACTTTTAAGAAAGGTATTGTTTTTTTCATTTATCTGGTTTAAAGCATTTAATAAAACATTATAGTTATACCGTAATACAACTACGTAAAAGTACATGCTAGATCTTCTAAAAACCATTACTCAAACAATCAAAAACACCACTTAAGAAACTAAAAATCAAATAATTAAAACTACCTACATCGATAAAGGTTAAATTATTTTTTTCGATAAAAAACCAATAAAATTGCCTAAAAGCATAACTAAAAGAGACCTAAAACGTTATAAATATTTTTTCCTACATCACAATTATATCGTTTGCGTTTTCTTGCTATATACTCTTAATGTTTACACACAATCCGTACGCATCATTTTTTTTTATGTTTTGTAATGAAATACCTTTACTTTAGTCCCATTACGAAAACTATCAACTAAAAATGAAAGAAAAGGGGAGATTTCTTAAAAAGTATAGGGGTAATGAATGCTTAAACTGCGGTGTTCCACTTGACATTATTGATCGTTATTGCCATAATTGCGGTCAGATTAACACCACAAAAAAGCTTTCTTTCAAAGATTTTTTTAATGAGTTTTTCGCGAGTATATTCTCATATGATTCACGACTTAGACACACAGTAGTTGGCTTACTGTTTAAACCGGGAATGATCTCTAAAGATTATATAGAAGGTAAAAGAATAAAATATGCCAACCCTTTCAGGTTTTTCTTAAGTGTTTCCAT
This sequence comes from uncultured Aquimarina sp., assembly GCF_947492405.1. Taxonomy (GTDB): domain Bacteria; phylum Bacteroidota; class Bacteroidia; order Flavobacteriales; family Flavobacteriaceae; genus Aquimarina. The sequence continues at coordinate 10,826 of NZ_CANLMP010000013.1, read as the reverse complement.
ACTATTTTTTATCATTAACGGACTATTTATCGATTTTGACCAAATGGCCCTTCAATTTAATAGTGGTCAAAAACTAGCAGCAGAAGACTCAAAACGTACAAAAGCTGGCGTTATTGAAATTAATACAAGTTCATCAGATTCATCAAAAACCACTAAGAATTCATCGGAACAAATATATTTTACAGAAGCACAATTAGATACAATGAGTATGTTCACAGCAATAAACAAACGCTGGAAAACGTATAAGTCTCATTATAAAAAAACCGAAGAGGTATTACCATCAGTAGCCTTAGATAGTCTAAAACACAAACAAAATACATACACCAAATATTTATACACAAGAAGTATTAAAACAAAAAATCTAAATGACAATCCTATGGAATTGCTCATATTTGTTTTTAATAAACTCCCTTTTATCATATTTTTCTTTCTACCATTCTTTGCCTTAATAATGTGGTTACTTTATATAAGAAAACCTTTTAATTATATGGAGCACTTGGTTTTTATCTTTCATACACAAACTATGTTTTTCATACTAATCGGAATAGCGGTTTTAATTGATCAAATCACCAAAAGCGAAGTTACATCGAGTATTGCAATGCTAGTTTTCTTATTTTATTTGTATAAAGCCATGCGTAAATTTTATCAGCAAGGAAGAGCGAAAACTATTGTTAAATTTCTGTTAGTGAACGTATTATTTTTTATCTTAGCAGGAATTGGATCTGTTATAACTATTGTAGGATCAATGTTTATTTTTTAATATGGTTGAGCAAATAACCAGAGGCATAAAAATTTCGGTGGACACCACCTTCGAGGGTACGTTCTTTAAGAACTATAAGATTCATTTTGCCTTTGGATACCGAATTACCATAGAAAACCAAAGTAAAGACTCTGTGCAACTTACCTCTCGTTTTTGGGAAATCAAAGATGCATTAAGCAGTACAGAAATTGTAGAAGGCGAAGGTGTCATTGGCAAAAAACCAGTATTAAAACCAGGAGAATCCCATACTTATAATAGTGGATGTCTCTTAAGTTCACCGTTTGGCGCCATGAAAGGCCACTATAACATGGTGAATTTCACATCCACTCGAAAATTCAAAGTAATTATCCCTAGTTTTAAGCTTAGTTCTCCTTTTGCTTTGAATTAAGTTGCTTTACAAGATCAAATCGTATTATCTTACCTTCTTGTTCTATATGGCAGTATTTACAGTGCGAATCATACACAAACTTATATTTTTTAGTATGAAAAAAAGTTGATTTTGCTTCAAAAAGACCTCTAAAATCCTCATACCCATATTCTGTATATCTTCTAATTTCAAATAAAGATACTGACGAAGATTCTTTTAAAATAAAATACGCACTACTCCCTGTTCCTGACAAAAAATGAGCTTCTTTTAAGAAATCAGGTAGTTTAATATTCTTTTTCTCGTCTAATTTCGGTGCTCTTTTATCAAAATAATTAGTAAGATTCTCTTTAAAAACAGAATTCGGGTACTCTATCAAAATTCCATTTTCTACTTGATATATCTTATTCTCCATAGATCCTTTTTCTACATTACCCAAAGGACTTGGAGTAAATAATTTATTACGTAATAACGGTGTTCTTATTCTGGATTTATCAGTACTGCTTAGAATTGTATCCGTAACTATTCTAGAACAATTACTTCCTTCTTTTCTAAAAGTAGAATACGGGATACTTCCTTTGTTTTGAGTCTCCAGAACATACTCTTTTGCTTTATCGTAGTCGATATAATCACAAACTGATGCTACTAGACGACCACTACCATGAGTCTTCTCGGGATTTGCTTCTAGCCATAAAAGAAACTCTTCAATATTAGATAATTTACCATCAGTTGTAAAAGCGGCTTTAAAGGGTATTTCTAATTCCACATCAGTTACTGCACTTCTCACCCTTCCTTTGCCAGGAGGAGTTATGTATCTTCCAAAATCATAATATTCTGCAAGACCTGTTTTATTCTCTATAAGGACAAAAGCTGCATGGCCAGCTTTAATAATTCCGTTTTTTCCTAAACCAAAAAACTGCAGTAAACCAGTTGATTTTTTTTCTTCGTCAGAAAAGCGAACAAAAGTATCTGGAAAAGCAAGGGATATTATTTTGCCCGTGTAATTCATCACACGTTTAAAATTTTAATTATACTTATTTTCAAAATGTAACTTAGTATCTGTTTCGACTAAGCTGTTATTGCCTCAAAAGTAACGACATTTACTTCCTTATTCTGAAGATCTTCATAACGCATTGCAAGCTCTTCTTCATTTTTAACAATCTGAGTAATACTTCTTGTTTTCAAAAAACCTCTATCAATTTGCAGATCTACATCCTTATCTCCAATTCCTGCATTCTTATGAAAATCCAACAATGTATCGGCACCTAATATATTCTCATCTTCGAATACACCAAACCAACCTTCTCTCGTTTTCTTCATTTCATTAGTATAGAGAGTAGAAGAAGACCAAATATGAGTTTCTTTTTCTAAAACTTTAAAATGTTTTTGTTTTCCATCCCAAACCAACTCAAAAAACTCAAGATCCGATTGCCAATTAGCCGCAACTATTGTAAAAGGCTCAATTCCTTTACAATCATACTCTAAAATAGCTTTTTGTAAATTGTTTGCTCCTAAAAGATCTTTTACTACCACTCCCCTACTTTGTCTATAAGAAACGAGTCTTTCATGAATTTCGAAACCTCCGTTAAGAAGACAAATCATCGTATTTTTATCACTTATTCCTATCCAGGTTCCTCCAGCCACAGCATCTTTTGGGAATAGCATTCTGGTTTTATCAACTTGATAAAATTCAGGCACTAATGTTTTCCGGTCTATGGCCTCATCACGATTAGAGGTTAATATAAAACCATTTTCTTGGGTGGGGATCAACGTTACTGTACACATAGATTTTTGGGTCGGATAAATTTCGCACAACTTACGAAAAAAAATACATACCGCAGATGTTTATAAAAGGTTAAAATCAATATTACCCTACATAATTTCCTATCTTTGCCGCTTGAAGTATACTAACACATCTTACAAATCAAACTAAATACACAAGATCATGGGAAAAGGTTTTTTTCAAGTTCCAACAGCGATAAATGAGCCTGTAAAATCATATGCTCCAGGAACTCCCGAAAGAGAAGAAGTTTTGGCAACATACAAATCAATGTACAATTCATCTGTTGATGTTCCGCTATATATAAATGGAGAAGAAATCAGAACTGGCGACACAGGAACAATGTCACCGCCGCACGATCACAAACATCTATTAGGAACATATCACAAAGCCGAAAAGCAACATGTACAAACAGCTATCGATACAGCTATCGAAGCTCGTAAAAAATGGGCAGATTTAGCTTGGGAACAACGTGCTGCTATTTTCTTAAGAGCTGCAGAATTAATTGCTGGACCTTATAGAGCTAAAATTAATGCGGCAACTATGCTTGCCCAATCTAAAAATATTTTCCAGGCTGAAATTGATGCTGCTTGTGAGTTTATAGATTTCCTACGTTTTAATGTAGAATTTATGACTCAGATCTATGAAGATCAACCAGATTCTACTTCTGGAGCTTGGAACAGATTAGAATATAGACCTCTAGAGGGTTTTGTTTATGCAATCACTCCATTTAATTTTACCGCAATTGCTGGAAATTTACCTGCAAGTGCTGCTTTGATGGGAAATACAGTAGTTTGGAAACCTAGTGATAGCCAAATCTATTCAGCAAAAGTAATCGTAGACATTTTTAAAGAAGCTGGTGTACCTGACGGAGTTATCAATGTAGTATATGGAGATCCTGTAATGATTACGGATACAGTATTGGCAAGTCCAGATTTTGCAGGGATTCACTTTACTGGTAGTACTCATGTATTTAAAGACATATGGGCTAAAATCGGAACTAACATTCATAACTATAAAACCTACCCAAGAATCGTAGGAGAAACAGGTGGAAAAGATTTTATCGTTGCGCACCCTAGTGCAAATGCTAAACAAGTGGCTACAGGAATTTCTCGTGGAGCATTCGAATTCCAAGGACAAAAATGTAGTGCAGCATCCAGAGCATATATTCCTAAAAGTTTATGGGCTGATGTTGAGAAATTCTTAAAAGCAGATATCAAATCCTTTAAAATGGGATCACCAGAAGATATGAGTAATTTTATTACTGCTGTAATCCACGAAGGTTCTTTTGACAAGCTAGCCAAATATATTGACCAAGCAAAAGAAGATAATGGAGCAACAATCATTGCTGGTGGTGGTTATGATAAATCCAAAGGATATTTCATCGAACCAACAGTTATTCTAGCAGAAGATCCTAAATACACAACCATGTGTACGGAGCTTTTTGGACCGGTTATTACGATCTACGTATATGATGATAACAAATGGGAAGAAACATTAGCTTTAGTTGATGGCACTAGTGAATATGCATTAACAGGAGCTATTTTCTCTACGGACAGATATGCTGCCGCAGAAGCTACCAAAGCTTTAGAAAATGCCGCTGGTAATTTCTATATTAATGATAAACCAACTGGTGCAGTTGTAGGACAACAACCATTTGGTGGAGCTAGAGCATCAGGAACGAATGATAAAGCCGGATCATACCTTAATTTATTACGTTGGGTATCTCCAAGAACCATCAAAGAAACTTTTGTTACACCTGCTGATTATAGATATCCTTTCTTAGGAGAATAATTTCTGGTGAACTACATAATCCATAAACCGTATATCATTTTTTGGAGTTTGATTCCAATCTTATGGATATACGGTTTTTCTTTTGATGATGAGACGTTGGATGTCAATATTCATGATACGTATTTCGTCATTTCCATAATTCATTTTTTAAATTTTCTTTGTTTTTTATTCTTTGGAATGGGGTTAACTTATTATGCTATTCACAAACTGAATAAAAAAAGAAGACTTCTATTAACACACATCCACGTAATTGGAACTCTTGGTGGAATTCTTGTTATTACTCTACTCCCTCTTCTCTTTACTTCTGAATCCGATTGGGAAACCAAAGAAACATTATTCCTTGTTCAGCTAATACTTTTCCTAATTATACTCATCGTGCAACCGATACTTTTCTTACATTTAGTACTTAGTATTTTTAAAAAGAATTAGAGAAATGATCGTACGTGCTGCAACAATTGAAGATCTGCCTATACTACTCGATTTTGAACAAGGAATCGTACAAGCAGAAAGACCTATGGATCCTACCCTAAAAACCGATGAAAAAATCAACTATTATGATCTTGGCGACTACATAAAGGCTGATCACACGGAAGTCGTAGTTGTAGAGGTTGAAGGAGAAATTGTGGGGAGTGGTTATGGTCAGATCAGAGATCGAAAAGAATTCTTCAAACAAAGTCAAATGGGATATATTGGTTTTATGTATGTAAAAGAAGCTTTTAGAGGACAAGGAATTAGCCAACAAATCATTCAGTATATATCAGATTGGTTTGCAGTGAAGGGTATTGACGAAATTCAGTTGGATGTTTATGACCAAAATCCAAGAGCTATTAGAGCTTATGAAAAAGCAGGGTTTGAAAAATACCTGGTTCGTATGCGAATGAATGTAGAAGATCAGAATTTATAACTGGTAGAAAACGTCCAACTCCCTACCCTCTATTTCCTTACTTTTATGTTAGAATTCCCGAAGATTGAAGCCTACGTTGAACTAGATTCAGTCATGAGGGTTTTATTCTGAAATCCCCTCATCCTAACCTTCTCCCCAAAGGAGAAGGAACTCCTGGAGATCCTAAATGTCAAACCACACCTTTTTCTATCAAAACCTAATGCTCTGCAGTCACACTAAACCTATGGAAGTGCTACCTAGGCATAGATGGTTTATTTTTTATCCTCAAAAATTCTCTTTGTATCTCAAAACCAATTACAAACACTATCTTTAAGCAAATATCAATATATATAAAAGCACACCTTTAAAACTCTATGAACCAAAAAAAAGCTCCCTGGTACTTTCTTTTACTACTTATTTTGGCTGGAGAATCTGTATTTATTCTTCCCTTTGTACTTGCACGGGTCTTTAGACCTACAGTACTAGAGGCATTTGGACTAGACAACCTACAGTTAGGGCTTTGCTTTTCTGTATACGGTATAGTTGCTTTACTATCGTATCTTTTTGGAGGTCCGATTGCCGATAAATTTCCTCCTAGAAAACTAATAGCAGTGGCACTATGGATGACAGCTCTTGGAGGATTGGTCTATGCTACATTTCCTGGATATGCTACACTTAAAATATTATATGGATATTGGGGATTTACAACTATTTTTTTATTCTGGGCACCTATGATTAAAGCAACCAGAGTTTGGGGCGGATCGACATCACAGGGAAAAGCATTTGGATTTCTAGATGGTGGTCGTGGATTAGTGGGAGCACTATTTGGCGCAATGGGCGTGTTTATTTTTTCATTATTCATTAGTTCTGAAATTTCGGAAGCTACAGTATTAGAAAGCAGAGCTGCTTTTAAACAAGTTATATTGGTATCTTCTGGTATTGTAAGTCTGGTCGGTATTCTTGTGTGGTTCTTTATGAAATTAGATCAAAAAACAGAGCAAGAGATCATCTTGGAAAAAATCACAATCTCACAAATTACGGCTGTCCTTCGATTACCCTCTGTATGGTTACTAATGATCATTATTCTTTGTGCATACGTAGGCTACAAAATTACGGATGTATTTTCACTCTATGCAAAAGATGTAATGTTATACGACCAGGTGAAATCTGCGCAAGTAGGCACTTTTCTATTATTTATCCGTCCGATAATTGGCGTCTTGATCGGAGTATTAGCTGATCGTACACGAACTACCTTCTGGTTGGTAGTTAGTTTTGTAATATCATTCTTTGGAGCATTATTATTTGCGATGGGTATAATCACAACATCGGCAACCACATTATTCTTTATTTCCATATTAGTAGTAGCAACGGGAGTGTATGCAGCACGTTCTCTGTACTTTGCTGTGATGCAACGTGGTCAAATTCCATTGGTATTAACCGGAACTGCTGTTGGACTCATTTCTTTAATCGGGTATACCCCCGATATCTTTGCCGGCCCTGCGATGGGATATCTTTTAGACAACTCACCAGGAATACAAGGACACCAGCATGTATTCTGGATGTTGGCTTTGTTTTCTTGTATTGGTGGTATTGCCGCCTGGTATTACTATCGATTATATAACAAGAAAAAGCAAGTTTGATTTCTTAATAAACTACACATTCTCACTTTCCTATTTTTAATTACAGGGAAATTTACGTTTCTTTATGAAATTATAACTTACGCTATATTTACCGTTTACAAACGTTTATAAATAGTTACAAACGGCTACAGTCAAAAATTATAATAGAAATATATGTACCAGTACGTATATAAACATGTTGTAGCCAATTAAACTGAATGCGAAAAACAGTCGAATTTATAGAAGATAGAATTAAATGGAGAGCTTCTCAACATAATCTACCGAATAAAACTGCATTTTTATTTGAGAACTTGACTGACGAATTCAAAATGAAATACTTAAATCATTTTGACGAAAAAGATAGTGGGAAAATAATCTTACTATTTACGGATTCGAAGAATAATTGGACAGCATTGGGAACAAAAAGAATTATTGGGTATGATGGAACAAAACTCAACTCTGTAAAATTAGATGCAATTGAAGATGTGGATTCTAAAAATCGGAAAGAATATTTCGAAAAAGCAGAAGCTGGTGAAACTAAACTCAAAAAAATTAAAAAACGCAACGAACGCGAATTGTTAGTTACTGAATTTGACGGAAAAGAAACGATTTTTATTACGAAAAAAGGAAGTGACTTATTCTCTCTCTGGAATATTATGATTATGATAACAATATTAAATAAATAAACTGGCCACAACAACATATATGTGATCATAGCAGCTAAGTAATGAATCGAAAGGTTCTTGTATTTTTGGTAAGACGCAATGCTTGCAAAAAGTAAAAGTTAGCAACCAATGCGCAGAAAAAATCGAAAAGCAAGGTAACATTTTGCTCTGCTACGACACATATATTAAACGTTGTGGTTAATTGAGAAAACAAATAATGAATAAGTATTTCTATATAATTTCTGAACATCCAACTAAAAAATTAGATGAACAATTAGAAAGTATATTCATTCATATCGAAAAAACTGAAAAGAGAAATATTAGAGACTCTCTTATTGGAATTGAAAGTGATAATCAAATATCATTTGAAATTGCAATTTGTTCTGATTTTGATGTAGCCGAAACAATATACCAACAACTCATAAAACCGATTGGAATTAATGAAAAGAATTCAAATTATTGGTTCTATAGTATTTTAAATAAAAGAGGGCTTCTTGATTTCATATCATTAAGGAAATATCAATTATTTAGCTTAAAAGAATTTAAGAATTATGAAAAGAAGTTAATCAATTTAAATCAATACGATTTTGAGTATCAATATAAACAAGTGAATGGCGTTATATTGAAAGGAAAAAAATCATCATTTGAAAACGCTTTTGTTTTTTGGCTAAATGCTGTTTCTAAAGTTCAAGTTGATGACTGTGATTTTAGTACTGATTTGGATGGTGGAACCTACAACCCTATTAATCTTGAAAACTTGAAAATGAAGATGAAAGAATCTTGTGGAAATCTTTCAGACTATATAGATTTTGACAGATTTGTATCTGCTATTGAAGTAAATAATAACTCGAAAGATGGGTGCTTTTTTGTCGAACTAAAAAATGAATATTTGTTAATGGACATTTTTTGCCCTTAAGAAAAACTAACTACAACAATTCGTATATTGCATATGCCACCTTCGGCAGGCAAACGCAACATACAAGAAACGTTATGCCACATAAGATGAATGACTGATAAAAACAATATTCTTAATTTTAAACAAATGAATGATTTGTACAGGCATATCAATGTGCCAGTGCAAACTTCAAATTCTAGTCTTCACATCTACAGGTTTTCTGACTTTACTAAGGACTCAATCGAATCTATTCAACCACACACGAAAGATTTTCATCAAGTATCGTTCATACTAGGATTTGGAAACTCTGAATTAAACATAAATGACCAGAAAGTAAACGACCTGAATAGTGTACTATACTTTATTTCACCAAATCATATATACTCATGGGTAAGGGATCAAAAAATTGACGGCTACATTTTAAACTTTAAACAAGGCTTTCTCCCGATAAAACCTGAAGACTTTCAAGGTCAGTTTTCGTTCTTTCGACTTGATAAGCTAAACGCCATCCCAATCGAGCCAGAAGAAAAACAACGGGTGATTGATATTTTCGAAGAATTTTATTCAGAATATCATCAACCGAGAAATTCATTTTCAGAAGAAATTCTAAGGCATTATTTACAGGTAGTACTTTACAAATGCCTTGACTTGTATAAGAAAAGAGTGAGAACAGTCGATGAATTACCCAAAAATCAAGGACTGTTTGTGAAATATCAGAATCTAATCAACAACTATTATCTGTCGAAAAGGAGTATCAAAGAGTATGCAGCTTTACTAAACGTAACACCAAATCACTTGAGCGATGCCATCAAATCTTCTACAGGAAAAAATGCTTTATACTATATCAACCAAAGACTTCTTTTAGAGGCAAAGAATCTTTTAAAATATGGCAATGAAGATATTAAGCAAATTGCTTATACCTTAAACTTTGCTTCACCTTCGCATTTTGGTAAATTTTTCAAAAAAAATACGCTAAAAACACCCGCTAATTACCGGAAAGAACACCAATCCGAGAAATAGAACATTGCTTCCTTCTTTTGTTATATCCAGGCTGGATTTACTGGAATACTTTTACATCAACAAAATTAAACATGATGAAAAAAAGTATAATACTATTCGTAACACTAATAACATTTACAGTGATGAAAGCACAAGAAACATTAAAATTTAAAGTAATTGGAGGATATCAATTCGCAGAAGGTTATTCTATTCAAAACAAAGAACCATTTATTTTAGCTCAAGCAGGCCAACTAACAGGTTCTTGGCATTGGGAATTCGAAAGGGGAAAAAAAGGTAACACTCACATTAATGGAGCAACAGCAAACCGAGTTATGTTCAATGGAAAACACGAACTATTTGGAACAATGAAAATTAGCATGTTTGAGTTAGAAGGTTCTGCGGTTGAAACCGATTTATTATTCTTATCCTATACATCTCAAAAATTCGAAGTTGAAGGAAGTCAGGTCACTATAAAAGTATCAGGTGAATTTACTGGAGGAACTGGAAAATATCAAGATGCAAGAGGTTGGCTAACAGTAACTTCAATTAATGGTTTTTTTGAAGATGGGAAAGGGGAAATAATTCTAGGAGAGATTCCAGAAATAAATGAGCAACAAGTATTAAAGTGGACCAATGACTATTTCAAAGCAACCCAAAGTGGAGATGCCACGACTTGGGCGAACTCATTTGCTGACAATGCATATATTAACGACCCATATGGTAGCCCAACACCCAATAGCAGAGAAGAAATTATTGAGATTGGTGAAAACTTTATGTCCGCATTCAAATCAGCTGGACTTTATCCCGACTACATTTACGTTAATGGACTAATTGCTACCTCTAAATGGACAGGTAAAGGAATTACCAATGATGGAAAAGAAGCTACTTTTGAGGGAATAAATGTCACTACCTATGACGAAAAAGGCAAGATTGTAAGTCATATTGGGTATTGGAATCCTGAAAAAATGAAAATTAAATAATTACGTTGCATAACAAAGAACTGAGGTAAAAAACAAATAAATTCTTCCTTAATCTGAGGCATTATTTTTCTAGGCTCATAGATTCAA
>NZ_CANLMP010000012.1 GCF_947492405.1 uncultured Aquimarina sp. | reverse complement strand
TTTTCCTATCTCGATAGCTATATAGTTTACCGCTTTGTCAAAATATAAATTCATTCTTCATTAGGGTTGCACATAACATGTGAATATGGGATACATGTCCTATATTTCCCATATATTTATTTACAAATCTAATGGATTTTTTATCTTACTAAAATTATTTGTTGCCACATGGGTATATAATTCTGTGGTTTTACTTGAACTATGGCCAAGTAATGCTTGTATATACCGCAAATCTGTTCCATTTTCTAGTAAATGTGTCGCGAATGAATGCCGTAACATATGAGGTGTAACTCTTTTGATGATTCCTGCTTTTCTAGAAGCTTTTGTAATGATAGCACCAACACTCTTTTCTGAATATCTATTACCTTTAGGACCTTCAAATAAAAGCTGTTTAGGCTTCCACTCCTTAAAATAGATTCTTAAATCAGCTAATGTGTTTTCAGACAATAAGGTATACCGATCTTTATTGCTTTTTGCGTTTTCTATTCGAATTAACATTCGCTTACTATCAATATCTTCAATTTTTAGATTTAGTAATTCACTTCTTCTTAATCCAGCAGAGTACAAAAGACTTACAATGCATCGATGTTTTATATTATTAGTATGGTTTATTATAGTAAGTATCTCTTCTCTAGATAACACTTTTGGTAGTTTTTGTTGTTTTCTTGGTCGTTCAATACTATAAAATCGATTAGGCATCTCCATCACTACTTCATAGTAGAACTTAATACTATTAATCGCTTGATTTATATAACTATTGGATTTGTTATCCCGAATTAATGATTGAAGATATTCTCGTATTTCGTCTTCGGATAATTGAATGATTTCTTTATCGGGATAGGTGTTTATGAATTTTTCGAATTGAGAAATATAGGTTTTACAGGTGTTAGCAGAGTATCGCTTAAGTTCAAGTTTTAACAGATATGCTTCTGGAACATACTTAAAAGAGTTTGTTTTTGTTCTACCTCTATACCAATTAATATCGACAACTTCATTCTCCCTAATTACTTTTTCCTTAAAAAAGAAATTACAATTGATCCAGGCAATACCTCTAAATTTTTCAAAAATCAAATCAAGATTCTTCTTGCTATTTGGTAAATAAACCATTCCAAATTGTTTACTCCACTTAGGATTCGGCAATTCTTTCACTAAAGCTTGAATCACTTTATCTGGATAGAATTGTAGACCGATCATTTTTTGTTGATCTATCAGAATATGTTTCAGCGTGATATGTTTGCTAATTTGTTTCATGTGTGCCAAAGATGTATCAATACTCAACCAATTACAATCAAAACCATCGAATTAAACGTTTATTAAACGTTTAATTCGATGAGCAGGTAACATTTATAAGAATAATGACACTATCTTAGAAAGATGTCTTATGAAACGAAATTGTAACTATTGTGATGAGAAGTTCGAAGGAAGAATTGGTAAAAAGTATTGCTCTTCTTATTGTAGATCGGCTTTTTATTATCAACAAAATAAGGATAAACAAGATACCCTTTTTAAAAAAATAGATAATCAATTAAAAAAGAACCGTAAAATACTAAAGGCCTATAACAAAGCCGGTTTAGTAACTGTGCGTAAAGAAAAACTAATAAAAGAAGGATTTAACCCCAAATATTTCACTCACTATTGGAAAAACAAGAAAGGACAAGTATACCTGTTCTGTTATGAATATGGTTTTCTGACTGTAAAAGAAAATCAAAAAGAAAAATATGTATTGATCCAATGGCAATTATATATGAATAAACCCTAAATACGTTAGGAATAAAAGCCCTTCGTCATGCTCAGGACAGGTTTCATCCTTTTTTAGTAAAGTACACTGAGGTTTTCGAATGACACTTTACTAAAAAAGATATAACTAGTAGCCTCTGTCTAAGGGAGCCCGGCAGCCCTAACTAATATAGTTCCAGATATTTTTGTGTTTAGCAAGTTGCTGATACGTAAATAGCAATACCTTATTCTTTTCCATTGATAAAGAAGGATCTTCTTTTAGAATTTTCATAGCATAATACCTCGCCGTTTTTAGGGTATCGTTATCACGTACAATATCTGCAATTTTTAGGTTAAGAACCCCACTTTGTTGGGTTCCCATAATATCACCTGGGCCACGTAATTTTAGATCTACTTCTGCTATTTCGAAACCATCGTTAGTGCTAACCATGGTTTCTAATCTGGTTTTACTATCTGATGATAGTTTATGACTGGTCATTAGGATACAAAAACTTTGTTCAGCGCCACGACCTACACGACCTCTTAACTGATGTAATTGCGATAATCCAAACCGTTCTGCACTCTCTATAATCATCACGCTGGCATTAGGTACATTAACACCCACTTCTATAACCGTAGTGGCGACCATAATATTAGTTTCGCCTTTTACAAAACGATCCATTTCATAATCCTTATCTGCTGGTTTCATTTTGCCATGTACTATGGATATCTGATAATCCGGAGTAGGGAAGGAGCGAGCAATACTTTCATAACCATCCATCAAATCTTTATAATCCAAAGCTTCAGATTCTTGTATAAGTGGATATACAATATAGATCTGCCTTCCTTTTTGGATTTCATCAGCTATGAATTTAAAAACTTTTAAACGATTACTATCATATCGATGTACCGTTTTAATAGATTTTCTTCCTGGTGGCAACTCATCAATCACTGAAATATCAAGATCCCCATATAAACTCATAGCTAATGTTCTTGGGATGGGCGTAGCAGTCATTACCAAAATGTGCGGTGGATATGTATTCTTATGCCAAAGCTTAGAACGTTGTGCTACTCCAAATCGATGCTGCTCATCAATAATAGCTAACCCTAGATTCTTAAACTTTACTTTATCTTCTAACACAGCGTGTGTGCCAATCAGAATATGTAATGTACCTTCTTCTAATTCTTGATGGATTAACCGACGTTCTTTGGTTTTAGAACTACCCATCAATAACTTCACATTAATATCTAAATCTTTAGTTAATTCTAAAATCCCTTGGTAATGCTGATTCGCCAAAATAGCGGTAGGAGCCATTAAACATGCCTGAAAACCATTATCTATGGCTATTAACATTGTCATCAATGCTACAATAGTTTTTCCTGATCCTACATCTCCTTGTAGTAATCGATTCATCTGCGCACTACTACCTATATCTTTTCGGATCTCTTTGATAACTCGTTTCTGAGCATTGGTTAACTCAAAAGGTAAATGATGGTTATAGAAATTAGTGAAATATGATCCGACTTCAGTAAACGGAAATCCTTTGATTTTATGTTTACGAATTAGTTTTTTGGTAATAAGTTGTAATTGAATATAGAAAAGTTCTTCAAACTTTAATCGATATTGCGCCTTGGCAAGTAATTCTTGATTTTTTGGAAAGTGAATATTAAGAATTGCTTCACTTTTATGAATCAGTTTTAATTCTGATCGTATTTCTTCCGAAAGTGTATCATAAAATCGTGCTTTAGTATCCAGAAATAATTGTTGCATCATTTTACTAATCACCCGATTAGTAATGCCCTTATTGGACAGCTTTTCTGTAGAAGGATATACAGGTTGCATGAGTACTTTCAGGTTTTTTTCATGTTCAGAAAGTAGTTCCATCTCTGGATGTGGCATACTAAAACCATTATAGTATTTAGTCTTACCAAAAATTACATAAGGGGTGTTTAGTTTTAGATTTTCTTTGATCCATTTATGACCTCTAAACCATACCAATTCTATTTCCCCTGTATCATCAATAAATTTGGCTACTAAACGTTTTCCTCGTTTTTGCTCGACCATTTTGATATTGATAATCTTACCAACCATTTGTACTTCTGCAGAAGTACGCTGTAGCTCATTAATTTTATAATAATTGGTTTTATCAATGTATCTATTCGGAAATAAGTTGACTAAATCCTGATAGGTATGAATACCTAATTCTGTACGTAACAAATCTGCACGAGAAGGGCCAACACCTTTTAGATAATCGATAGGAGTTTGTAAGATATTCGGATTCATTAGAGCGAAGATACTATTTATCACAAAAATGTTCAATGCTAAAGTTGTCACATTACCAGACTAAAATCGTTATTTTGGCAGAACATTTGATTATTGATTTGTATGCGATTTATTTTATATCTAATTATATGCTTTACTTCTTTTGCTATATCTGCTCAGCAGGCGGATTCCAGTTTACTCGAGAATAACAAAAAAGAACAGCCTTCAGTAGATTTTCTAACCGGAGAAGTGAATATTTTTCTGGAAGCTGGTTTTAAAAAGGTAGAAGGAAAGGTGACCTATGTTTTTAAGGTACTACAACCGACACAATCCATATCTATTGATGCTCAGAAAATGCAGATTATGAATGTCTTATTGGATGGTGTCAAAGCAGAAATGCAATATGATAACAAAAAGATACAAGTTACTTCTGATTTTCAATTAAATTCAGAACATAGTATCGAAATTCAATATATAGCAGTTCCTAAAAAAGCACTATATTTTCTTAAAGATTACGAAGGTAATGATCAGATCTGGACACAAGGACAAGGAAAGTATACCTCTAATTGGTTGCCGAGTTTTGATGATATGAATGAGAAAGTCGAGTTTGATATGACGATCAATTATGATGCAAATTATGAGGTGATAACAAATGGGAAACTTGTTAGCAAACAAACAGTGAATGATTCTATCCAGCAATGGCAATATGATATGCAACAACCTATGAGTAGTTATTTGCTGGCATTGGCAATAGGAAAATACGAAAAAGTAGTAGAAGACTCAGAAAGTGGTATTCCTTTAGAAATGTATTACTATCCAAAAGATAAAGATAAGTTTGAAGCTACTTATAAGCATAGTAAACGAATGTTTGATTTCCTCGAAAAAGAGATCGGATATGCATTTCCGTGGCAGAACTATAAACAGATTCCGGTAAAGGATTTTTTATATGCTGGCATGGAGAATACAGGGGCGACAATATTTTCTGATGCATTCGTAGTAGATAACATAGGATTTAATGACCGTAATTATATCAATGTAAATGCACACGAACTGGCACATCAATGGTTTGGAGATTTAGTTACTGAAACTGAAGGAAAACATCATTGGCTCCAAGAAGGGTTTGCTACCTATTATGCGTTACTGGCAGAGAAAGAAATTTTTGGAGAAGAATATTTTCAGTATAAATTATATGAAAGTGCAGAGCAACTTACAGAACAGGCAAAAGCTGCAAATGCCACTTCTTTACTAGATCCTAAAGCAAGTTCTCTTACGTTTTATCAACGAGGTGCGTGGGCCTTACATGCATTAAGAAATACAATAGGAGAGGCTAATTTTAGGCTTACCATTACTAATTATCTTGAAAAGCATAAATTTAGAAATGTAACCACTTCTGATTTTATTAATATAGCAGAAGAAGTAAGTGGTCAGAATTTAATTGAGTACCAGAAAATATGGTTAGAAGCTATTGAGTTTCCATCTCAGGAAGCATTGGATATATTAACAACTTCTTCATTTATCAAAAAATATTTAAGCCTGGCAAGCGAGCGAACACAACCCTTAGCAGGAAAGTGGGGGACATTGGCAACAGCTTTAGATTTTCCCATTAATGAATATATAGGACAAGAAGTTATCTATCAGTTAGATGGTGAAACGTCTCAAGAGGCTATCGCTTTATTTACCAAAGCTTTTGAAACAAATAATATATTTGTAAGACAAGCAATCGCTAATACTATGAGTAGTATTCCGAAAAGCTTGCAAAAACAATATGAGTCCTTGTTAGAAGATGAATCATATGCAACCATAGAACCTGCATTGTATCATTTATGGGCTAACTTTCCTACAGAAAGAAGTCAGTATTTAGAAAAGACTAAAGATATTATCGGGTTTCACGATAAGAATGTACGGATACTTTGGTTAGTTTTAGCACTTAGTACACCAGAATATCAAAAGGAAAAACATCAGCAGTTTTATACTGAATTATCAGGATATGCTTCTTCTGTTCATCATTTTAGTACTCGTGAGAATGCATTTACATATCTAGAAAGTCTTAAGGCTTTTTCTGATCAATCTCTCGTAGATCTGGTGGATGGTGCGGTACATCATAATTGGAGATTTCGAAACTTTTGTAGAAAAGTACTAGATAACTTATTGAAGGATCCTAAGATTCAAAAGAAATATGTAGATTTAAAAAATAATTTGCCAAAGAGGCAGCAAGATCTTTTAGAAAAGAAATTAACCCCATAAATAGAGATATGCGTGCATTAGTAATTTCCGGAGGAGGCAGTAAAGGAGCTTTTGCAGGAGGAGTTGCACAATATTTAATTCAGGATTTAGGTAGACATTATGATATGTTTATAGGAACCTCTACAGGAAGTCTTTTAGTATCTCATTTAGCTTTATCCAAGATAGAAGAAATAAAAAGTTTTTATACTTCAGTTAATCAATCTTCAATATTCAGAAACTGCCCCTTTATAATAAAAAAAAAGAGAGGCTATAATAGTATTAGCATCAATCATTTTAATGTCTTAAGTAACTTGGTTAGAGGTAGAAAATCCTTTGGAGATAGTAGAAACCTAAGAGAGCTTATTAAAAATGCTATTTCTAAAGAAGATTTTAAAATTTTACAATCTGGAACCAAAGATGTAATAATAACGGTAACTAATTTATCAACGAATGAAGTAGAGTATAAGTCTATTAAAGAATGTACTTATGAAGATTTCTGTGATTGGGTATGGATATCATGTAATTATCCTCCTTTTATGAGTTTAGTTCGTAAAAACTTTTGTGATTATGTAGATGGAGGACTGGGATCCATGGTTCCTATCGAAGAGGCGATAAAAAGAGGAGCCAAAGAAATAGATGTGATTGTATTAGAAACAGAAGTTAATTATCTCAATCGTATGCCAACAAAGAACCCATTTACCCTAATCACGAGTATGGTAGATTTTATGATGGATAAAATAGAACACCAGAATATTAGAATTGGTAAATTTGTAGCCTCACAAAAAGAGGTAGCCATGGATTTGTATTATACGCCTACGGTGCTAACTACAAATTCATTAATTTTTGAAAAAGAAAAAATGACACAATGGTGGACTAAAGGTTATGAGTTTGCCAAAAAGAAGAATACATCTAATAGACTATAATAAATGCGAGCATTAGTAATATCAGGAGGAGGAAGTAAAGGAGCTTATGCAGGAGGTGTAGCTCAATATTTAATGCAGGAAGAAGGAAGGGAGTATGATCTTTTTTTAGGCACATCTACAGGTAGTTTGTTGATACCCCAGTTAGCTTTAGGGAATATAGATAAAGTATATGATATTTATACAAACGTTAATCAGAATACTATTTTTAGTGTCAATCCCTTTAGAACTAGAAAAAAAGGAAATCGAGAATTTGTTTCTATTAACTTTTTTAATACTGTGATGCAATTTCTAAAACGTAAAAGAACTTTTGGAGAAAGTAAGAACCTACGAAAGAATATACGTAGAAATTTTTCTGAAATTGAATTCGAACTCGCTAAGAAAAAGGTTAAAGATATTGTCGTAACAGTTTCTAATTTAACAAAAAACACTACAGAGTATAAATCAATTAACGATTTTTCTTATGAAGATTTCTGTGATTGGATCTGGATTTCCTGTAATTATGTTCCTTTTATGAGTTTGGCAACCAAAAATGGTTGCGAATATGCGGATGGAGGTTTTGGGTCTATGGTTCCTATTAGAGAAGCAATTAAAAGAGGAGCTACAGAGGTAGATGCGGTCATTCTGGAATCCGAGAATATGGAACATAATAAGATATTAGGAAAGAATCCTTTTTCTTTAATGGTCAATCTTTTTAGTTTTATGTTTGATCAGGTAGAGGGACATGATACGGTAGTAGGCAAATTGGCTGCTAAGAATAAAGATGTAGTGCTCAATTTGTATTATACGCCATCTAAGCTAACAGAAAACTCACTGGTTTTTAATAAAAAATTGATGCGTAGTTGGTGGCAACAAGGTTTTGAGTATGCTGCCGAAAAAGCAAAACTTGCAGAAGAGAATAAGTTGAAAGATATTGATATGGCTGGGTAATTTTCTAGCTGTGTTTATAACATAAGTAGGCCATACTAAGTAAGTCAGAAACTTAGTATGACCGAATTAGAATAAGACTAATATATATTACGCTTAATTTACTGTTTTAATAAATCGATCCACCAATTTATTATTAATAAGTAAGAAATATAATCCTGAAGGAAGAGAACTAGTATCTAGGGTCTCAGGAATATCGGATCGATTAATGATGATTTGTCCTAAACTATTTACGATTTTTAGAGAATATTTTTCTTCTAATTTAGATATCCCATCGATATTTAATATTTCTCTCGTTGGGTTAGGGTATAGGGTGATTTGATTTTCTGGTGATTCAATATCGATAATAGATAACGACTGAATTTCAATATTCTCTGAGAACGTACTACATCCAACATCATTAAATACTTCTAAGGTATAAGTTCCTGTTTCTTCTGCCAAATAGCTAGAAGAGGTAGCACCTTCTATTGCTTGATTATCCAGATACCATTGATAGGATGTGTAATTTTCTACTGTAGAAATTTCATTTGTATCTGCATTTAGATTCATTGTTGGTGATGCCGGAGCATCTGAAATATTTACTTCTATTACAGCCCGTTCTGTAGTCTGACACCCACCTAAGGTCGAAATTTCCCAATTGTATAGATAATAATAAAATCCTTCTGGTGCTGTAGTGGCCGAACTTCTTTTTATATTAATCACATTCTCTATTGTATATGGATAGTTAATATTATCATTACTTCTGAAAAGATTAGCTTCTTCAAGAAAACCGATCTCTAAATCTGTTCCTGCAGGAATATTCATGTTAATATCAATGATATTTTCTCCATCAGGAATATTTATAGTTTTTGTTTCTAGTACAGTTCCAGTAGCATCAATAAGTTGTAATGTTCTGTTCCCAGATCCTTCTGCTACTACTTTTGCTTTTTTAAGGATAATAGGCTGATCTACATCAAAGACTAGATTAAACCCTCCTTGATGAATATCTCCAGAATTAGATAATATGTCTTGTATTCCTGTTACTGCAGATATAATAGGTTCAATAGTTCCTGCTACATAAAATGTTTGATCTTCAGTAAGATTAGAAACATCTAAGTTGGCACCTGTAGCAATAGCTGTAGTACTATCTACAGAATCATACCAGATATAACCAGAACTACCCGATGCAGTTATCGTAGTACTATCTCCAGGACATATAGATTGGTTCATGTTTTCTGGTAAGGTCGCAATATTAATCGTAATTAAATCTTCTTTGATATTAGTATCTTCTCCTATTGCATTAGTAGCTGTTAGTGAGATCGTATATGTGCCGTTTGCTGTATAGGTATGTGTAGGATTCAGATCTGTAGAAGTAGTTCCATCTCCAAAATCCCAAGAAACCGAAGTAATTGTATTGATAGACGTATTTAAAAAACGTACTTGATCACAATCTATAGATGCTTCGAAATTGGCAATAGGAGGCTGATTATTGTTTCCAGGAGTGTAGGATCCTGAGATTTCGTAAAAACCAACAGAGGAATAATCCGAATACCCATTAGAAACATTTCCTTCTCCAACACCATCGATTTCTATAAAATATGTTCCTCCGGCTAATGTAGTATTAATAGTAGCACTAAGGTTATTAGTTGGGTTAGCGATGGCAAGTTCTTCTCCTGTACCACTAATTATTCTGGCTTGAATATTTAGGTTTGGATAAAATGGATCTGGATCAATCTTAAAATCCACTTCGCCACCGGCTGTAATAAAAGAAAATAAATCTTTATCCTCTTTTGTAGAAATTAAAGCTTGATGTAATGAAGGGTTAATTGTTCCATCCGAGCTTACTTGTATAGGAGTAGCTTGTGTTATATCATCTGAGTGGTCATCTTCTTTATATCCAAAACCATTTCTATTACCTGATATGATTGCCATATCATCTTCTTGTGTAATGGCATTATCATATTCTCCTTTACTCCATTGTCCAATCGGTCTACTAGCACTCCATCCCATAATAGGACTCCAATCTCCGTGACCAGCATAATATTGATTTCCGGGTACACCATCGTGCGATAGCCCTAGGGTATGGCCAACTTCATGTGATCCTGTTTCTCCAGCTGATCTGGTTCCATTATTATATACCCAACAAGGATTATCTATATTGGTATTGGAGAAAGAATTGAGATATGCAACTCCTCCAGATCCAGGAGCTGCATCTGTGGTTGGTGTAAAAATACACATCATCCTTTGATTGATAGGAGTATTTTCGAAAGTAGCTCTATCGGTGGTTATATTAATATCAAAAGGTCTGAAATCTTCTGCCATAATTCTCCATATCTCTGTGATTTTAGCATCACTATATCCCGTTGGTTGCGCATTAATCGTTCCTCCATTAACCCACCAAGTGTCAGTAACTACTTCTCCATCAAAATCTAAATATACGGTATATGAAGATCCAGGAAGACTTGATAATAAAGGAGCTCTAGTCGATGCCTTACTTGTACTAACTTCTTTTGACGTTATCTTTTCGAAATCTATACAAAGGACTTTATGAATATCGATTTTTTGAATGAGAACAGCATTCACATCATCAGAGTAATATTTATAGGCTATTTTTTCTTTGTATAAAACGATATGACCAGAAATGATGTTATTTTGTTTTGTAATATG
This sequence comes from uncultured Aquimarina sp., assembly GCF_947492405.1. GTDB lineage: Bacteria > Bacteroidota > Bacteroidia > Flavobacteriales > Flavobacteriaceae > Aquimarina. The sequence goes on along the minus strand of NZ_CANLMP010000012.1, from coordinate 57,574 downwards.
AAATGTAGCAGTATTATCATTATTGACACTTCCAATAATAGAGTACGTATCTGTATTACCTTCTTTTTTAGTAATTTTTCCTTCATAGAATATATCTTTTGAGACATTAAGTCTGATTATATCGGACTTTTTATTCCAAAATGTTTGAGTAAAGGTTTTTTCATTTCCTAATTTGTAAGGTTTTTGATTTTGCGAGATACCGTTATAAAAAATGAATAAAGCGAATGTCAAAATAAAATAAGGCTTCATAATCAAACTTTTTTGTAGGTTGTTTGTTGAAATTTGTAAAGGTTTCATGAGTTTGTGTGTGTGTTTACTTAAAAAGTTAAATGCATAATATGAATTATTAGAGCATACAAAATATTGGACACTAATTTGTCCATAATAAATACGCCTCACTTGCTATAGAAACGGGAGGTAAGATATCACCAATTCCAATCCAAAGACTGAAATTTAAATAGACGGTTCTGGAGCACATCTATTCGTGGTATTGTTTCATTGCATGTTAGGAGGATACAACTTGAATTAAAAAAGTTATATCTAAAATTAATAACACAAAATTCCTTTATTTATTATCAATTATATGAAAGCTTTTGGATTTTACATCATTATTCATACTGGTATAAAATAGTTAAAAACAAGATTCTTAAATAAAAAAACAATGTTCACGGGATGTTAACGGTGCTTTTTGATTCAATTTCTGTATAATGTGATTATATCTACGTAAGAGTATATTCACAAAGGAAATTAGTTTTTTAGGTGATTGGTATCACAATTTAGGATCAATAAACTATTTATAATGAGTATTGGATTATTAAAACAAATCCATCATTTCATTTTAATAAAATTCGTAAATAAAAAAGACTTAAATCGTATACCTGTAAAAGAGAACTATCTTCGATTAGAAATCTAATAGTGTTCAGATTTGTTTTTATTTCCGAATCTTGTCCAGCATCTTTCTTGCTCGTCCAGAAACAGACTTTCTTTCGTCTGATGTTAATCTTTCTAAATGCGGCACTATCCATTCTTCCAACTCAGTATCTTTTTTCGACCATTTTGTCAAAGTGTCCATTGTTTGGTTTAATACAATCCAATCGTTGTGATTTTCTAGATTGTTTTTCATTATTTTTTTAGCTTGCTCGATTTGTTTGTCGGTCATATCTTTTTCTAACATTCCGAACAACTGAGATAGCGTCCATTGTGTTGATGCTTGATCAATTTTAGCGATTTCGGTCAAAAATCGATCAATGTATGGAACGAGTATTGATTTTTTCTCTTTGCAAATACGTTTCATTGCATTTGAAACTCTCAATCGGACAATCTCATCATTACTAAAATAACAATTAAATAATTCACTGAAGAGTTCATTTATAGCTAAAACTTCCTCAACAATTTCTACGGTATTTCCTAATGAATTCGGATGTCCACCTTTTAGTCTGTCTTCAAAAATTTTCATTTGGTTACTTTTCATATATGTAATAACTTTTCAGTTTTTATTTCTCGAAATGGTACGTAAATTCAGATCTATAAGTCTAAGATAATAAATAAGTGTGTTATGTATAAGCTTTTTATCTTTGCAAAGCTATAAGAACCAATAGGTTATTGTTAGTAAGCAGTCTTATAAGAACAGTAGTGTTTAAGATTGCAATTACTTTTCTGATTACAATATACTTAATAATAGCAAAAACGACTCGAGTATACTCTCAAATCGTTATTGCTTTTTGTGATTAGTATTGAATATGATTTTTTTATTCAAATATTGAATTGTACCATGTAATTGCTTGATTAGCAGTTCTGTCTAAAACTTCTGGGTCATCGTAGTATTGAAGATGACCAGTTTCTCCTTCCCATTCTAATTTTTTCTTGGTTGCAGGTACTGCTTTAAACTGTCTTTTAGCAGCTTCAGGTAAAAAGCTATTATCACTATGAATCATCAGATATGGTTTTTCTAATTTTTGTGCTGCAGTTAAAGATTCGTATTCAAATAGTAATGCGTCACTCATTTTAGGATAATTGTTCACCCAAATTTCTCTATCAGACCATATGTGATACCAATCCCATACAAATTTCCCTGGCATTCCTACGTCCATTCTTACTTGGTCAACTGCTGGAACATTGATAACTTCTCCAGTTTGTTTATAAGTATTATGTGCTACTTTTCCAGATGCTATTCTTTCTTCTAGTGCTTCTTCTGTTCCCATCCATTGAATATCTCCTTCTCGGTCACGATAATGTCCTGCTACTGTAACTAATCCCTTGAATATGTCATCCTCTGATACAGCGCGTAACATTTCTGAACTTCCTTGGCATAAGGCAAATCCAACAATTTGTTGATCATTTACCATAGAAAGTGAAGCTAAAAATTTAGCGGCAGCTTTAGCGTCTTCTACTTTGGCAATAGGGTCTTCTAACTCCCTTGGTAGACCAGCACTTTCTCCACGGTAACGTGGGTCAAAAGCTAATGCAATGTAACCTCTTTCGGCGAACCTTTTGGCATATTCGGTTGGTGCTTGTTCTTTGGCATAAGTCATTGGTCCTAATATTGGTATTGCTGGATATTTTTTTCCATCCTGATAGTTTTTTGGTAAATAAAGGTCACCTACGAGATCTAAACCTCCACTTTTAAATGTTACTTTTTTCATAATATAATTTTTAGATGTTTGTGAATTTGTTTGTTGTGCACTTAGTACGATTGTAAAAAGAGTTATTAAGCTGATTATTAAATTCTTCATATCATTTGTTTTTTGTTGATACAAAGATGCAGACAACTAGAGCGCACTTATTTATGAAAACAAATCAAGAAGTATGAATTTCAAATATGAATTGATTTGCGATATTTTCCAGGAGTGTATTGAGTATGTTTTTTGAAGAAATTGTTAAAGTTATTAGGAGAGTCAAACTGCAATAGGTAAGCAACTTCTTTTACACTTAACTTAGTCTGAGTTAAGTAAGATTTTGCCAAATGCAATAAATGTTTATGGATATATTGTAATGCGGTAATACCTAAATTATTCTTTACAATAGAATTTAAATAGTTAGGATGGATATTTAATATATCAGCGTAAAAACTTGGTGAGTGCAAATTTTTAGAATAATCCCAATCATTATTTTCTCTAAAATGAAACTCTATTAATTCTTGATAACGACTTAATAATTTCAAATCAGCAGTTTTAATAATCTGATTGGCTTTTTCTTCAGAGGTTTCTTTATTAAAATATCTTTTAATGTGGTTTAAGAGTAAAAGAACATATGTACTAATGAAATCAAATTTGTCAGGATTGTCGCTAAGATATTCTTCATTGATCTTTTGATAAATGTTTAGGAGAGTTTTTGTTTCCTCTTCGCTTACCTGAAAGGGAATGGCTTTGTCAATCTTTAAGAAAGGGAATACTTCTAAGAAGTTCTTGAAAATATGAGATTGAGCGATAAAGTCTCTAGTCATTAAAACGTAATAGCCTTCCCAATTTGGGGCAATATCCCAAGATAATATCTGAAAAGGAGAATTAAAAAAAACAACCGAACCATCTGGGAAATCAGAATAATGACTGGATAATGCTTTGCCATCTCCATTCATTTTTAATGCTATAGCATAAAATGCATGTCTAAAAGGTGGCATTTTATGAACAACAGTAGGCATGTTCTCTTGAAAACTTCTTACAACAAAATGCTCATATCTAGCAGGAGGTATTCTAGTTACTTCTGAGTATTCTTTTATTGTTTTAAAGTTTTTCATTTTTCACTTATAATAGACAACAATTGAATAAATCATAAAAGCTAATTACTTACTTCTTATCTTTTTCAATTATAAACTTATGAAGCTACTAAAACAAGTCTGCTACTTCACCTTTGATAGCAGCCAAGGCTGTATCACTTGGTGAGCCTTTTTCTACAATTGTGGTCAGAATCATTTCTCTCATTTTATCTGCAGAATCAACGTCTTCTTTTAGAACTGTTTTACGAATCAATGCAATAGTCCCATTTTTGGCAGCTTTTACAATATTCCAACATTCATCAGAGATATAAATCTGTTGCGTAAGATTATGATCAAACTCTTGTTCGATAGTATTCACAAGTAAAGCTTCGTAACTTTTTTTATCATCTGCTAGAGGAGGAGTCCTAAGCAGTAATTTGCCCGGAGAAATTCGCTCTAGAAACAATGCCATACGTTCATATGCTTGCAATCTTAATGGTAGTGATTGTTTTTGATTTTCTTGATGCAAAAGGAACCTTCGTCTTTTTTCCTCATTATCAGTATGTGTCTTAAAATAATACAAAGCTAATAAGGTGATAAAAAGCGATGGTATTAATGAGATTAATAATGGTATGATTTCTAGATTCATGTATATTGATTTATTATTTATCAGTTTTTTTATAGTGTCCTCCCAGATATGAACAATCTTTTAGATCTTGCGCACAAGTATATGTTACCGGGGTTTTAGTATATTTAAATGAATCTTCCAGCGTTTTAGTTAGTTCACCATCGTCGACATTAACGTCTATATCTTTCATAGTAAACTGACATGGATGTTCATATCCGGCTGCATGAGTGATTTCTATAAGCTCTTTTCTAAAAGATTTAAAATATTGAGCCAATCTATCAGATTTAAGAGGAACGTTTATTCCTTTTTGTAGCCATTTACTTTGGGTAGCTATACCACTTGGGCATCTATTGGTATGGCATATTTGAGCCTGGATACAACCGATACTCATCATAGCTTCTCTAGCTACATTAATACAATCTACTCCCATGGCAAATGCCATAGCAGCTTTTGCAGGAAATCCTAATTTTCCACTACCTATAAATACAACTCGATCCGTAAGATTATGTTTCTGGAATATTTTATAGATCGCAGTAAATCCATAAATCCAAGGTAATGATACATGATCAGCAAAACTTGGTGGAGCAGCTCCTGTACCACCTTCACCACCGTCAATTGCTATAAAATCAGGACCTCGATTAGATTTAACCATCAATTCTGCTAATAATTCCCATTGTTCCGTTTTACCAATAGCGGCTTTTATACCAACAGGTAATCCGGTTTCTGATGCAATATCTTCAATAAGTTGTAATAACCCAGGAACATCGGTAAAGGCTTTATGCGACGATGGAGATAATACATCTTTTCCAATTTCTACACCTCTAATTTCTGCAATTTCACTGGTGATTTTAGCGCCTGGTAGTACGCCACCTTTTCCTGGTTTTGCACCTTGAGAGAGTTTAATTTCGATCGCTCTGATAAATGGATTTTTTTCAACTAATGCTTTCATTTTTTCCATAGAAAAATTACCATCTTCAGTACGTACACCAAAATATCCGGTACCAAAATGGAATATAACATCACCACCATTACTATGATATGGTGATAATCCGCCTTCTCCTGTATTATGATAAGCGTCTGCTTTTTTTACTCCGATATTCAAAGAATCTACCGCACGAGCAGAAAGAGAACCAAAACTCATGGCAGATATATTGATGGCAGATGCTGGACGATACGGTCTTTTACGTTTATTATATTCGCCCATTACTTTTGCACATGGTAAAAAAGTTTTATCAAGCTTATTAGGATGATTGGTATCCATTTGGAAAGGAATCATACAGTTTTTTACAAAAATATGCTGGTGTGCATAGATGTCTCTATCAGTTCCGAATCCTTCATAGTTATTTTCATTCTTAGAAGAAGCATATACCCATCCTCTTTCAATTCTATTAAATGGAAGTTCTTCTCTATTGTTTGCAACAAAATATTGTCTCATTTCAGGCCCAATACTCTCCAAAAGATATCGTAGATGTCCAACAATAGGAAAATTATGACTGATTGTATGTTTATTATTGAAGAATATATCTCTTATAGCCACTAAAGCCAGTGCGATTAAAATCCAAATCCACCAAGAGATTGAACCTAAGAAATTTAAGACAGTATCCATTATAAATTGTATTATTGAGCGTTTAAATAGTCTAAAGCTAATTGAGACATCACTTTTACACCTAGTACTAAACCACTTTCATCAATATAAAAATCTGGTGTATGATGTGAAGCAGCTTTTTCGGTATTTGGTGATTTTCCGCCTAAAAAGAAATAAAATCCCGGGACTACTTCCTGAAAATACGAAAAATCTTCACCACCTGTAGTAGCTTTAGATAAAACTACATTTTCTTTTCCGGCGATTTCCTGAATAGTTGGTAACATTTGTTTTACCAATGTAGGGTCGTTATAGGTAATAGAAGTATTATTTTGAAATTTTATAGTTGCTTCTCCACCATATGCCTTGGCAATTGCAGGAACCATTTCGTTCATGCGGCGGATAATCATTTCGCGCATTTTTGGATCCAGAGTTCTCACTGTTCCAATCATTTCCGCACTTTCTGGAATGATATTGAATCGAACTCCGCTGGTGATTTTTCCAACGGTGATTACTGCTGCTTCATCTACCAAAGGTGATTCTCGACTAATAATAGTTTGCAAACCATCAATTATTTTTGCTGATATTAAAATAGGATCAACACCAGTCCAAGGAGCGGATCCGTGAGTTTGTTTTCCTTTTACGTCGATTACAAAACGCTCTACAGCTGCCATAGTGCCACCTGGTTTATAGCGTATCATACCTACTGGAGTTCCAGAATTGATATGTAACCCAAAAATTGCATCAACATCAGGGTTTTTAAGGACCCCTTCTTTAATCATCAATTTTGCTCCACCTTCTTCTCCAGGAGGTGGTCCTTCTTCTGCTGGTTGAAAAATAAACTTAACTGTACCAGATATTTTTTCTTTATTCTTACTTAAAACTTCTGCAACTCCCATCAGGATTGCGGTATGTGTATCGTGTCCACAGGCATGACTAACTCCAACTTCTGAACCAAGAAAAGTAGTTTTAACGGTAGACTTAAAAGGGACATCAGCTCTTTCAGTAACCGGAAGTGCATCAATATCTGCTCTCAAAGCCACTACTTTTCCTTCTTTACCACCTTTTAGAATCCCTACAACTCCAGTTTTAGCTACATTTTCTGTTACTTCAAAACCAAGATCTTTAAGATGTTTTGCAATTTTCTTAGCAGTTTCGAATTCACGATTAGAGAGTTCCGGATTTTGATGAAAATCTCTTCGCCATTCAATTACCTTACTTTCTATATTTTCTGACATTGACTTTACATCCGGATCTATTTTTTGGGCTTGTAAAATTGAACATACTAAAAGAAAAGCGATTAATATATTGTTTTTCATAGGGTGAGTTACGTTAAAAATTAATGAGTTTGTAGTTTTCGTTTTGTAATTGCACTAAAGCAGTCATAGCTGATAATGCAAACTTGATATTAGGATGAACATCAGACTTAGAGATATTTCTATATGCAGCTGTTTGTCCGCACAAAATAATCTGAACTCCTTTTTCGGTAAGCGCTGATATTAAAAGATTATTTGGGTTGTCCAGACCGAACTTTGTTTTATAGTTTTTGTTGTTCAAAACATCATTAGCAGCACTGCCATGAATAACTAATGCCACTTTTAGGTTCTCTAATGAAACTCCCGCATCCGCATGCATATTAAGATATCTGGCTGCAGTGTTTATAAGTGGATTAATCTTAGTACTATCTCCAAAAGATCGTCCAACATCAAATACAGCCTTTAATTCACTCGCTGTATTTGTTTTAAAGTCTGGACTTTCTACTTCATATGTCTTACCGAATTGAGTAATAACAGTTCCTGGTTTGGATTCTTTTTGACAAAAAAGTATTCCTGGTAGTATCGCGAGGAGAATTAAAAATGTGTGTTTCAATCTTAATTTTTTTGGTTTCTAAAGATATTCAAAAATCTATTACAGGAAAGTTAAAATATACTTTAGATCTTAGTCTAAATAAAAAAAGCATATTTCTTACTAAAGAAATATGCTTTTGAAATGTTTTAAAAGAACTTATAGTTTGACAAATTTGCCAACAGATTTATTGTTTATTAGAATAACATAAAGTCCACTAGATAATTTAGTTAAGTCTATCTCAGGTTCTATAACAGAATTAACAACTACTTGTCCAGAAGTATTTACTATTCTTATATCATTTTCGTTTATAGTAAGTCCATCAATATTTAGTATATCTCTAGTTGGGTTAGGGTAGAACTTAAAAATACTGGTTCCTTGACTTAAATTAAGTTGGGATAAATCAACAGAAAATACCGAAGAAACGGCATTACATCCTGTTTCATTAAAAACTTCGACACTATAATTTCCTATTTGATCTGGTATATATTGAGAATCATTAGCGCCAGTAATTGGTGTTTCATTAAAGTACCATTGATATGCTGCATATGTGGCATCCGTTGTAAGATTTTTAGTATCGGGAATTATTATTGTAGGAGGTTGTGGATTTTCTTCTACCACAATATTGATTGCTGTTCTTGTGGTTGTTGTACAATTATCAAAAGAGCCTGCTACATAATATGTCTGACTAGATTGTAGTGCTGGTGCTTCAAAAGTATCTCCTGTGTATAATAAAGTTCCACCTGTGGGGGCGTTATACCACCTAAATTCACTGTTTCCCGTAACAGTTAACGATGTAGATTCTCCGATACAAATATTTTGATCTGTCCCGACAGGCTGTTGGGGAATATTGATGGTAATAAAATCATCACGTTGTCTGGTATCTTCTCCAGCACTATTAGAAGTGGTAAGGGTAATACTATAAGTCCCACTGTTAGCATATGTATGTGTTGGATTTTGTTCTGTCGAGGTGATTCCGTCTCCAAAATCCCATAAATAAGCATTTACATTATTGATAGTTGTACTATTAAAATTTACCGTAGCGCAATTAGTAGCTGCTTCAAAATTTGCTATAGGAGGTTGGTTGTTATCACCGGGAATATACTTACCAGAAATATAATAATTACCTATTGATGAGTAATCAGAATATCCATTACTTAGATTTCCTTCTCCAACACCATCAATTTCTATAAAGTAAGTTCCAAAACTGAGATCTAAATCAAAACCAGCATTGAGTCCGGAAGGATCAGAAATAGCAATTTCTTCACCAATCCCATTTAGGATTCTAGCTTGTATATTAAGATTAGGATGATCTGGACTAGGATTAAAATTAAAAGATACATTACCCGTTTCAATTACAAATGAAAACACGTCTTTATCATCACGATTATGTATAAAACCAAAGTTTTGATCTGCACTCACATTTCCATCGGTATCTACTAATATTGGAGTAGCATCTGTAATAACATCTTTATGATCATCTTCTCTAAAACCAACACCATTTTGGGATCCGGCAATAATTTCTATATCATCTTCTTGCTCAGAAGCATTATCATATTCTCCTTTACTCCAATGTCCAAGAGGTTTACTGGCACTCCACCCCATAATTGGCGACCATTCTCCATGACCTCTATAATATATTTCACCAGGTCTACCATCGTGACTTAGTCTTAGTGTATGCCCTACTTCGTGAGATCCAGTCTCTCCAGCTGCTCTTGTACCTAAGTTGTATACCCAGCAAGGATTATCTGTTCTGGTAGAAGAAAAAGAACCTAAATAAGCAACACCACCTGCGGTAGGTGCTGCATCTTTGGTAGGAGTAAATATGCACATCATTCTACGATTCTGAGGAGCAGCATCATACAAATCTCTTCGTGTAGTTACGTTTAAGTTAAAAGCTCTAAAATCTTCAGCCATTATTTTCCAAACATCTATGATTTTTTGATCAGAAAAATTTGGTGATTGTGCATTAATGGTACCACCGCCAACCCAACTCGTGCCGGATACAACTTCTCCATCAAAATCTAAGTAGATAATTCCTGGTGCTCCGGGAAGACTTTCTAATTGAGGAGCCATTTTAGAATACGTATCGGTTATATTTTTGTCATTTTCCTCTTCAGTTTTTTCAAAATCAATACAAACTAAAGAGTTAATGTCAACTTCTTTAATGTATACTTTTCCCAGATCATTTGTGAAAATTTTATAACCCGTCTTTTCGTTTCTAAGTACTAAAGTTCCTTCTACTTGATTTTTGATTTTGAATAAAGTAAAAGTGGATAGTTTTTCATTGTTTATATTACCAATAAAGGTGGTTATATTGTTTGCGACTTTTTCTACCTTAACATGTAATGAAAGTGAAGTGTTCTTTTTAGATAGATTTAGAAATAACTCTTTAGACTTATTAATAGTAAGGTTCTTGATAAAATTATCTGAATTCTCGGCTATTAATTGTGCCTTGGTATCCTGTGCTTGTATAGCTATAGTATTTATAAAAAACAGGAGGAGTAAAACGAAATTTTTGTAGTAGATCTTGATCATTTTGGATTTTTTGGGTAAAATCAGTTCTTAAATAGGTTTATTGTTCTGAATAACATTGATTTAAATATATGTCAATCATTCCTTAACACCATAAAAATTGGTTTATTGTGTTAAAGACTTTCAAATAAAAACTCTCAATACATCATTAAGAAAATATTGAGAGCTTTCAGAGCAATAACACTTAAATTTTTATGAGATACTTATAATTCTTTCTAATGGGATAATAGTAGATTGTTTAAGGATTACTTCTTTATCTGTAATTCCCCAGATAGTAGTTTCTACTTTTTTTAGTCCTTTATTATCAACAAATACAATTTTTACTTTATGCCTTTCTAAGTTACCAAGAGATAATGCTCTTTGTAATTCTAAAATTCGATCAATTTGATCTTTTCTTTTATTGAGGACATCTTCTTTTGGGAAGGTTAGAAATTTGATTTGTTCTTTTTCGATAGGCTGAACGTTTAGATTTGGGGACATAAGAAAAAAATTAGGTTAAATTTTTGGGTTAAAATAATTTCTTTAATATCATAAAGATTTTTAAATATATGCTTTTTGTCTTAAAAAACTGCATTTAAACGATGTTTTTTCAAAAAAAGATATTAACAACGTAAGAAATAATATCAAGCAAGAGAACTCTTTACTTGAAACCTGATTGATAAAAACGTTAATGATTTGTTTATAAGTATCAGTAATATTAGTTCAATAAAATGGATAGTTTACTTAAATTTCGAAGCTTATAAAACACTGAAAACTTGGAAGAATATTTAGCTGGATTAAATGATGCGCAACGAGCTCCTGTATTGCAGAAAGATGGTCCTATGATCGTAATTGCAGGTGCTGGTTCTGGAAAAACAAGGGTACTTACTTTTAGGATTGCTTATCTGATGAATCAAGGAGTTGATTCATTTAATATTTTATCATTAACGTTTACCAATAAAGCAGCGCGAGAAATGAAAAAGCGTATTGCTGATATTGTAGGTGCTAGTGAAGCAAAAAATCTGTGGATGGGAACGTTCCATTCTATTTTTGCTAAAATCCTAAGAATAGAATCTGATAAATTAGGATATCCTTCTAATTTTACTATATATGATACACAAGATTCTCAACGATTAATTTCTTCTGTAATCAAAGAAATGGGATTGGATAAGGATATCTATAAGTATAAGCAGGTTCAATCGCGTATTTCTTCTTATAAGAATAGCTTAATCACTGTAAAAGCATATTTTCAAAATGCTGAATTAGTGGAAGCGGATGCAATGGCAAAAAGACCACGTATGGGTGAAATCTATCAGCATTATGTAGATCGCTGTTTTAAGGCCGGAGCAATGGATTTTGATGATTTATTACTTAAAACTAATGAGTTGTTGAATCGCTTTCCGGATGTATTGGCTAAATACCAAAATCGCTTTAGATATATTTTAGTAGATGAGTACCAAGATACAAATCACTCACAATATCTGATTGTAAAAGCATTATCAGATAAATTTCAAAATATTTGTGTGGTAGGGGATGATGCGCAAAGTATTTATGCTTTTCGTGGGGCGAATATTAATAACATTCTTAATTTCCAGAGAGATTATGATAATGTACAACAATATCGATTAGAACAAAACTATCGATCTACTAAAAACATTGTAGAAGCTGCTAATTCTATTATAGATAAAAATAAAACAAAGCTTGATAAAGTAGTTTGGACAGCTAATGATCCTGGTCCTAAAATTTTCGTGAATCGATTGCTCACAGATGGTGATGAAGGTCGGTATGTAGCGAGTTCTATTTTTGAGAATCAAATGCAGCATCAGTTGACTAATGGTCAGTTTGCAATTCTGTATAGAACAAATGCACAGTCTCGTGCAATGGAAGATGCCCTCCGGAAAAGAGATATAAAATATAGGATTTATGGAGGACTGTCTTTCTATCAAAGAAAAGAAATAAAGGATGTCTTAGCATATCTTAGATTAATCATCAACCCAAAAGATGAAGAAGCACTAAAACGGGTTATTAATTATCCTGCTCGAGGAATTGGTAGTACTACCGTAGATAAGTTAGTGGTAGCTGCTAATCATTATGATCGATCTATTTTCGAAATTATTGAAAATCTGGATCGAATTAATCTAAAGATTAATAGCGGAACAAAAACCAGGTTGGAAAACTTCATGAATATGATCAAAAGTTTTCAAGTTACCAATCAGACCTCTGATGCTTTTGTATTATCAGAAATGGTAGCTAAAAATACAGGGTTGCTTCAAGAGCTTAAGAAAGATGGGACACCAGAAGGAATTGCTCGTATTGAAAACATAGAAGAGTTATTGAATGGTATTCGAGACTTTGTAGAAGAACAAAAAGAGTTGGCTGATGAGACAGGATCACTTGCAGAATTTCTAGAAGATGTGGCATTGGCAACTGACTTGGATCAAGATACTGGTGATGATGATAGAGTAGCTTTAATGACGATACATTTAGCAAAAGGGCTGGAGTTTCCTTATGTTTATATAGTCGGTATGGAGGAAGATTTGTTTCCATCCGGAATGAGTATGAATACCAGATCAGAGCTAGAAGAGGAGCGAAGGTTATTTTATGTAGCATTAACCAGAGCAGAGAAACAAGCCTATCTAACCTATACACAATCTCGTTATCGATGGGGCAAGCTAGTAGATGCCGAACCTAGTCGGTTTATAGAAGAAATTGATCCTCAATATTTAGAATATATTACTCCAATTGATACTTATCGTTATAAACCATTGGTAGATACTGATATTTTTGGAGACGTTGATAAAAGTAAATTAAGACTTAAAAAACCAATATCAGGATCGCCACCAGTCTCTCATAAACCATCCGAGGAACAATTACGTAAGCTGCGTAAACTAAGACCTATGTCTAATGGTGATTCGAATGCTCCCAAAACTAATCTTTTTGATGGAGATCTGGTACCTGGAACTATTGTAGAACATATGCGTTTTGGGAAAGGGAAAATTCTACAATTAGAAGGAGTAGGTCAGGATAAAAAAGCCGAGATTAATTTTGAAAACGGTGGAATTAAAAAGCTATTACTAAGATTTGCTAAATTGAAAGTGATCGGTTAATATTTATTCAATATTTTATGTGTTCTATTGTTTATCGTTAACGATGTCTGTTTTCATGGCTATTCGATTAGTATAATTATTAAAATAGGTTTTAGAATATGCTAATTATAAACTCCTAATTTGATTGATCATTTAAAAACTTATAATATTCTTTAAAGGAATGTAAAATCCGAATTTTCGAAATTTACAAACAGATAATACACTAAATTATACCTTAATTTTTTATTCATTTTTCATTTTTTTAACTCTTCATTAATTAAATATCAACACTCAAACGTTTTCGCAAAAAAACGATACTTCGATTATTATATTATCCGGTTTTTTTTTCGAAATATTTATTACAACGTTTGAGGGATTTCTATAACCAAAGATATTTTTCCTCTTCGTTTTTTATTAACACACAAACAAAACTTAATTATGAAAAAATTACTCTACTTAGGGGTATTGTTGTGCTTATGTTTACCTAAAATAGGTTTTGCACAATCGGAAAGAAATCTCCCATTTTCCTGGGATAACCTAACAGTTTATTTCCTTATTACAGATCGTTTTAACAACGGAGACACTACTAATGATTCGAATTTTGATCGTTTTCAGGATAGTAGAAACAATGAGCTTGACTTCCATGGAGGAGATATTGCCGGAGTAACACAAAAACTTGAAGAAGGTTATTTTGACGAGTTAGGAGTTAGTGCAATTTGGGTGACACCTGTTGTAGAAAACAGACATGGATTTAATAATCCTCCTGCTAATGATCCTGCGTTTAGAGACTATCCATATCACGGATATCACACAAATGATTGGACAGCTTTTGATCCTAACTTTACTAGTGCTGAGGATTTTGAAAGATTTATTGATACGGCTCACAATCACGGTATACGAGTATTATTGGATATCGTAATGAATCATTCTGGGTATAGAACTTTTAAGAATGTAAATGGTCAGCTAGAATTTGTAGATGACGATTACCCATCTGATTGGGTGAGATTACAATGTGGAACAGAGAATGGAGAACTTCCTTGTGATGACCTGACTACACCACTTTTTGGTTTACCGGATATAAGAACAGAATCTTTTAATTCTGTAAACCTTCCGCAATGGTTATTAGATAAATGGGATGCCGAAGGAAGAAAACAAGAAGAATTGAATGAATTGGATGCTTATTTTGCCAGAACAGGAAAACCAAGAGCACCAAGATATTATCTAATCAAATGGTTAACAGACTGGGTTAGAGAATACGGAATCGATGGATTTAGAGTTGATACAGAAAGACACGTAGGTGTTGATGCTTGGGCAGAACTTAAGGATGAAGCTGTTGCAGCCTTAAAAGAATGGAAACAAAATAATCCAACTAAAAAGTTGGATGATCTGGACTTTTACATGACAGGAGAACATTCTGGAGTAAATATTATTGGTAATGTAGGTGATCAGTTACCTGATGATTTTACAGTTGGAAAGTTTAATAGTATGATTAATTTTCGTTCTCCTAAAGAAGCTTATACAGATCTTGGGCAAGAAGAAATATTTAGTTCTTTTGCAGCAAAATTAAACAATAACGATGGAGGGTTTAATACTCCTGGAGAATATAATATGATTAGCTACCTAAGATCTCATGATTTCAGTGAATTCTATACAGGTAATATGTTCGAAGGGGCGGTGAAGTTATTATTATCTCCTGGAGGTGCACAAATATATTATGGAGATGAATCCGGGCGTCAGTTTTTTGATGCTACTACCTATGTGGATGCGGGATATCGTTCTGATATGAACTGGGATTCTATAGATGATGCCATGTTATTACATTGGAGGAAATTAGGAAAGTTTAGAAGAGAGCATATTTCTATCGGTGGTGGTTCGCATCAGAAATTAAGTGATGCTCCATATATTTTTAAACGTGAGTATAATCGTAATGGAGAAACCGATAAGGCATTGGTATTCCAGGGACAGGATAATGATTTTGTAGGAGCACTAAATGTTTTCGGAATGTGGCCTGAAGGAACTGTACTTAAGGATTACTTTTCTGATACTACAGCAACAGTATCCGGAGGAACAGTAACTTTTGGAACTACTTTTGGAATTGTACTAGTAGGTGAGCCTTTTGATCTTTCAGATTCTGTAACATTATCGATAAATCCGGCTTCAGGATTTTATACAGATGCTGTAACTGTAGAAATGACTGCATCTACAACTGCGCAAGGAGCTACGGTGAATATTTTCTATACTGCGGATGGTTCAGACCCTTCTGTTTCTAGTACGCAATATACAGCTCCATTTGATATAACAACTACGACCTCTATAAAGGCAATAGCTTTTGATTCAGAAGGAAATGAATCTAATATAGTACCTGCAGACTATATAATTGGTGATGGGTCTCCATTTGATGTGTATTTCAAAAAACCAGCTACTTGGTCATCAGCTACTATTTATTTGTTTAATCAAAATACTGGAGAAGCATTAGATGGATTTCCAGCTTGGCCAGGAGCAACAATGGATGAAGTAGAAGGAACTCCTTGGTTTACGTATACTATCGATCAAAATGTACAAGTTGGTATTGTATTTAATGATAATGGAGGAGACCAAACAGATGATCTAACAAGAATAACAGAAGGTTGGTATGATGGTCAATGGTTTGATAGCTGTCCAAGTGATTGTCCAGGACCTCAATTACCTGTATTAACAATCTCTCCCGATTCAGGAACATTTAATGGGAGTGTAGAAGTAAGCATGAGTGCCACTAATTCTGGAGTTATTTACTATACATTAGATGGTTCTACTCCAGATGCAACAAGTACATTGTACTCTGGTACATTCACAATATCTTCTACTGGAACTACAAACTTAAAAGCGATAGCAATAAATAGTGTTGGAAGTTCTGATGTAATTAATAGAGAATATTCTATCCAAGACACATCGGGATATACAGTGAACTTCAGAAAACCAGATGGCTGGAATACAGCGTATGTATATTTGTATGATAAAAATGCAAATGCAGCAATTCCAGGATTTCCGGCTTGGCCAGGAATTCAAATGACGCAATTAGGAACTTCTCCTTGGTTTACATATGACATCGATGAATCTGTTGAGGTAGGAATTGTTTTTAACGATAACGGTGGAGCACAGACTGATGATTTGTTTAGAACTACAGATGGATGGTATAACAATGTTTGGACAGATACCTGTCCTGGAGAATGCCCAGGAATAATTCCAGATACTTCATTTGATGTGTATTTTAAGAAACCTTCTTCCTGGAATACTGCATTTATCTATATATATGACAAAAATGCAAACGCTGCAATCCCTGGTGCACCAGCTTGGCCTGGTGTAGAGATGAATGCTATTAATGGATCACCTTGGTATTCTTCTATAATTGATGAGTCTGTAGAAGTAGGAATTGTTTTTACTGATAATGGAGGGGCACAAACGGATGATTTATTTAGAACTACCGATGGCTGGTATGATAACCAATGGTTTGATAATTGTCCAAGTGATTGTCCATCAATAAATGATATAAAAGGTTCTTTTTCAGACAAAACTCCAGTAAGTGATACACTAGAATTGGTTAAAGCTTGGCCAAATCCTTTTAATCAATCATTGACATTATCTTTTACAGGAAATATGAAAGATAATCACGTACGTATAGAAATGTTTGATCTAGCAGGTAAGAAAACAAATACTACGCTGGTAAAGGACACCAGAACAAATACAGTAACTATAAATACATCGAACATTCCAAAAGGGATTTATCTTCTAAAGATAGTTTCCAATAAAAATGTGAAGGTGATGAAAATGGTGAAGTAAACAATTTTTTTGCTGAAGTAAAAACCTGTTGAGGAAGTGATTATCCTTGGCAGGTTTTTTTTATTTTTAGCTATGCAAAATGATAAAAAAGGTTTTACCTATGTATTGATTCAGTTTATATTGTTTGTACTGTATGTTTTTCCAATATATGATTTGAGAATATTTTGTCTTTCATCTATTAGATATTTATTTATAGTATTCACAATTATTGGGAGTAGTATTACTATAGGAACCATGTTACAATTACGTAATCAATTATCTCCTTTTCCTGCTCCTTTAGAGTCTGGAGTTTTAATACAAAATGGGTTTTTTAGATTTTCCAGACATCCTATTTATTCTGGAATATTGATAAGTACTTTCTTTTATGCATTATATAGCTGTTCTGGATCCCGAATGTTAGTTTCCATTGGATTACTGATCTTGTTTTATTTTAAAAGCTCTTATGAAGAAGAATTACTTTTAAAAAAATATACAAAATACAACAGATATAAGAAAAGTGTAGAGCGATTTTTTCCAAAGCTTTTTTAATAATGATATTCCTACATCATAATTTTACTCATTTATACTATGAGTTGTTAATAAAGTAATAGACCGTTTTTTATTTTAAACATTGAAAGAAGTATATCTTCATCTTTGTCGTGAACTATTTTGAAAATATTTTTAAAGAATTTAAATGCTTGTATTTTAATTGTTTATAGCCTTTGTGGTTTAGGTTGTAAAAGTTTGGCACGCGTTTTGAAAATTACTTAGCAACCGATCGGGCAATTATAAGTATCGGTTAAAAAATGTTTAATTAAAAAAAGGAAATCATGACAAATTTTATTTCATTTAAAATCAACTGGAGCGTTTTAAGAAAGTTTTTACAAGAATTACCAGCGGCTAGTAGCCACGCGATTCATCGATAGACTTTCATAAACCTAAACCCCAAACAAAATGTTTACAAAGTACTTTTAATAGCTGGATATAAATTCAATTTTATATCCAGTTTTTTCTTTCCATAAAGGTTAAATCCTGATAATACTTGTATAATTTCTTTCAAGTTAATCTTACTATTTTGCGGCTAACCCTCAATTTTTTTAGTAATGAACCGTTGCGATTTGTAGTGGTTTTCAGGGGTGTATTTCCACTGAATATCTGGTTGATTTGGAGCCGTCAGTTCTCTAAATTTGAAATAACCAATGCAGAATAGTTGTTTATTCTAAGAACTAATTTTATGATCACAAAATATTTTAGTTAAGTAGTAGCAATTTGTTTTTGTAAGTGGGTTACACAAATTAATTTTAAAACTCAACAATGGCACTTCAATCTAATATTCAATTATTTATTGGTGGAGTTTCTATAAAGGCATTTAAGGAACTTACACTGAAACAAGAAATTGATGATCATCACACGCTCGAAATATTATGTCGTAGAGATGTGTTAGAAAAAATTTCTGATTTAAACGAGGATGAAAGCAATGACTTTTTGGGGCAAACTATTATTCTTTCTATATCATCCTTGGACACTTTAGAGGTGTATAAAGAACTAAAATTTAATGGTGTAGTCACAGAAGTAAAAGTGACTAATGGTTTTCACAGATCCATTGGAGATTCTATTTTGATTAAAGCTAAAAGTAATTCAATACTAACAGATGATGGCCCACATTATGCATCTTTTAGTGATGAAAACTTAGAATCAATTCTATCAAATGTTTTCCAAAGATATGACCGATCAAAGTTAAATACCACCGTATCTACAAAATCTAATGATACGTTGCATTATTGTGTTCAAAATGGAGAAAGCAGTTTTGAATTTGCAAGTAGGTTATCTGCTCAATACGGAGAGTGGTTTTATTATGATGGAGAAAATTTAGTATTTGGGATACCTTTAGACTCTGAAGAAACTACATTAACGTATGGTTTTGATTTACAAGAATTCTCTAGAAGTCTACATCCAAGGTCTAATAGTTATTCTTTCTTTACAAATGATTATTTGAATAATGAAAAGCACGAGGTTACCACTTCAGAAATTACAAGTTCAATAAACGGACATAATGGATATGCTTCTAATAAAAGCAAAGACATGTTTCCTCATAAAACCCAGGTCTTTCTTAATACTTATAATGATACTCAAACAAAACAAAGACTTAGTAACCTGGTAAAAGAACAAAAAAAAGCCGAAGAAATTAAACAGGTTATTATTACGGGTAAAAGTGATAATCCTGGAGTTAGTTTAGGTAAAAAAGTAAAGATAAAGGAAAAGAATAATGAACAAGGTGTTTATAGGATTACTAAAATACAACATACAGCTACAGAAAACGGTACGTATGTAAATCATTTTGAGGGAATTTCAGTAGAACAAGATGTATATCCTAATACAAATATTCTTAAGACTCCTAAAAGTGAAACTCAGGTGGCAACTGTTACTGCTAATGATGATCCTGATGGTATAGGAAGAATAAAAGTTCAGTTATATTGGCAAAAGCCATTAGGTGTCTATACTCCTTGGCTTCGTGTAATGACACCACATTCTGGTGGAGATAAAGGATTTCATTTTATTCCTGAAGTAGGAGAAGAAGTACTTATTGGGTTTGAGGGAGGAAATGCAGAAAGACCTTTTGTTATGGGAGCACTTTATAATGGATCTGCAAATCCAGCTGGATGGAAAACAGATAAAAACAATGTAAAAGCAATTAGAACCAGAAGTGGTCATACAATTGAGCTTAATGATACAGATAAAGCAGAATTTATTACTATAAAAGATAAAAACGAAAATCTAATTCACATAGATACAGCTAATAATAATATTACTATCACAGCTTTAGAGACAATGACATTGAACTCTAAAAATATGGAGATAAATGTGGATCAAAATTTAGACATTAACGTAGGTAATGATAAAACAGAACGGATTACTAAAACTCATAAAGTGAATACAAGTAAGAGTATAGAGTTTGCGTCTCAAACAAAATCTGTTAATGTTAATTTAGCATATATGCAATCTGCAGGAAGTACAAGTCTAATATCCGTAGCAGGAGATTTAACGATGCATGCTAAAGGTATTTCTACATTACAGGGTAATTCTGACGTAAAAATTAGCAAAGGTTAAGTTATGAGAATGTTTACAGAAGATCAAGTAACAATAGGGATACTTCCTACCTCTGAAATAGTAAGTTATCATCAAAAAATACATTCAGAAATTAGCTGTTATAATCGAATAGAGAATCAAGTACTCCATAAAGATATGGATGTGCAAGTTCTAGAGTACAATCCCATGTTTTTTACAGTAAAAATTGTCACAAAGAATGTTACTGTTCAATTGGGTTCTATACTAAAAAAACAACAAGATTTAACTAAAGAAATCTATGAAATATTAAGGGATGTAGAGTTTAGGATGAATTGGAAAGGAGAGTTAATCGAAATCGTAAATCATAAAGAAATTAAAGAGCGCTGGAATAAACAGAAACCAAAATTAAAAGAAAGATATAGCGGGCAGGCAATAGAACGATATTTAATAGGAATAGAAAAGAAAATACTTCAACACGATAAACTTCTTTTAGATTGTCTGCAATATAGACTATATGGATTATTGTTTAATGATCTATTTGGTTATCATTCAAGTGATCCTAAAGAAGCTCATGATAGACTTCGTGTTATTGGAAATATGGTATATCAACTTCCTTTAAGCATAAGAGAAAGAGTATTGCTTTTAAGTGAAGAAGAAGACAAAGTAATTATTGGTATTTCTGGAACTTTAGATGAAGAACAGGAATATGCTACAAAAATTAGAAATTTATTTAAAAGAAAAAATATTTCCAGCCCTGAAGGGGTTAAACTAACTGATTATATGGGAGAGTACAGGTACAATAAAAAGACCGGTATTTTTGATAGCATCACTCTTAATATGATTACAGAGTATGGTACAGATTATAAAAAAAATCAAAACTATCAACTAAAACAAGAAGTATAATAAAACAAAAGGTATGAGTGGAAAGAAATACGTTTGCAATGGTGCAAAAATAGAATGCTCCTTATGTACCAAACCTATAGGAAAACTAAAGGTAACTTCTAATACTATTAAATTGCAAGATAAAACTTGGGCAAATATTAAGGATAAAACAAAAGCTAACCTGAAATTTAGTGGTAAATGTTTAAAAAGTCCAAAACAAAAAATTCCTTGTAAAGCAATTATAGCTCCTGTAAAATGGATTAATACTGGTGAAATCTTAATTCAAGGTGATAAAGCCTTATTAGAGTGTTCTACTATTAAATGTAGTTATGGTGGGGCGACGATTAAAATCAAAGATCATATCCAAAAATCAGAACCAGAAGCTATAGAAGCTACAGATGTAGACGGAATAACTCCAGATGAGCCCGTGTCTACTACATTAGCATCCTCAAAGTTTTCCGATTAATTGATTATAATATGATACTTCAATTTGAAACAGATAGAGTTACCTTAAATTTCTTACCAGAGATAGGAATTAAGCAAAATCAATATGTTATAAAAGCGTATGCGAAAAATCCTCGTTTAAATCAAGATAAGGTGCTGATTTATACTTCGGAACCTATACATATGAAAGATGATAAGAATTCTTATTTCTTAGATATTGATTATTGGTATTATACAAGAGTTGCAAAATATATAAATGTTATAAAAAGGACATTACCTACCTGTATAGATTTTTATTTTTCCATTTGTATTGGAAATGAAGAAAACGAAATTCCTAATCCGTATAGAGTACATTTTATAAAGTACATACCTGATTTGTTGGAAATAGCAGGATACAAACAGGCAAAAAAAGCCCATGGTAACTGGTTTTGTTTGCCTGCAGAGGATAATCCGGAAATAGCAAATCCAATACTAGATTTTATCGATTTTACAACATTGTTAGAAACTTCTTCACGATTCGAGCAGATATATCAGGTGCATTACGAAAAAATTATAGCTCAAATATCTAGATCTAACAGAAATGAGATCAAAAAATCTTTAGTTTATCAGGTGCAGAAAATGATTGACATCTACAGAGAAGAAGAAGCATATTCTTTTGGTATTCTAGAAACTGAATTGGTTGATCAAGAAGAAGCATTAGTACCATTATTTGATACAAATCATTTTTATGAGATGTCATTACAAGAATATTTTATTAAGGAAATTGATGATGATATGGATGGATTGTTATTTAACGACTGTTCCATGAGAGTAATTGCTTTTGGTAAAATAAGCAAAAAAGAAACTCATTTAGGTATACATATAGAGCGTTTAGGTTTTTATCTGAAAGATCAATATAGCTTTGAAAATGAGAATGAAGAGATTTCTTTGAGTTATTGCGAAATTATTGATAAAGGAAAAGTGATTTTTAATCAGGAACCGATTATCAAAGAAGAGAGTTTCAAGATTACACCCGCCAATTATAGTAACTATAGAAAAGATCATGAATTAGGAGGAGATTTTAATTGGTATTCGACAATACATTTTAAGGAAGTATCTATAGAACTTATATTATAAATTATTAAACCGTTTTAATATGATAATCTTAATAGCAGTGGTTGCAGTTGTTGCTGCAGTAGGTGTGTTTGCTTACCCAAATATAAAAGATACGCTTATACCATCTACACCAGATATTCCCATTCCTGATGCAGATACTGATATGGCTTCGGAAATAGAAGAAGTATTAATCGGTATAGAACAAGAACCAGCGGTACGTCCTCAGGAACGTCCAGAAAATCTAGTTCCCGATAGTCAAGGAGCTGTAGACGAGGAAACAGAAACACAAACAGATAAAGAATCAACCGAAGAAGAGTCAACTGAAGAAGAAGAAGAGCCAACAGAAGAACTGGCAGATAATGCTACAGCGGCTAATGATGCTAAAGAGGATGGTATTAATGATGCTTATTTTGCAAAAGAAATATTTGTAGAAAAAGGAGAAGAAGTGGCGGGTACCTATGATGAATATGCATTTGGTAATAATAAGAATTATCCAGAAAATCAAGGGGATAAAGAAGATGATGCAGTATATATTTTAGAAAATACGAGAAGTATTTTAAATGCTAAAAAAGAGTTTACAACAAAAAATGCAATTCTAAATGGTATTAATAAAGATGAATACAGTATAGGAGAGACTATAAGCTTTGTAACTTATAAAATGACACCCGAATATGAAAAAATAGATAGTGCGCCTTTGAGTAGTGAAGTATTTATTGTGGCAAAAACTACCAATCTTGATGAAGAAACAGTTACGATTACGATACAGGAAAAAGAAGAATTATTAGTAGCAAAAGATGCACCATTACCTGTTTTAGATATTCCGGAAGAAGAACAAGAAGAGTCTAAAGAAAATCAAACGCATACACGTAATGAAGAAAGAATGAATGGAGATACAGATTCGGGTATAGCTTCTGAATCAGAAAGTTCTGAAGCAACTCAAGGATCAGCAGCAACAGATTCTGGAACTTCTGAAACTGAAACGTCGGATTCATCAGAAACCAATGAAGAAAGCGAAACAGAAGAAGAAAAAGATGCAGAAGAAAATGAGATTACAGAAATCAAGGCAATTGTAGAAGAAGGAATTGCTAAAAAGAAAATAAAATTACGTCCTAAATCTGCGGAGGATTTAAAAACCTGGACAGAGAAATTGAAAGGCGGTACTGAAGACGGAATGCATACCTATCAGGTACAAGGAGAGTTTTCTGTCACTGGAGATGCAGATGCTATTGCCGCTACAATCCAAAATAGAAGTAATAATCAATTAACAGATCATATCGTAAAGAAGGAAGATATCGTAGAACTTTTGGTAGAAGGTGCTACTTACAATAATACTACATCTTTCGTTTTTCCTAAATATAAAAAGGGTGAACAAACAGAACTTTTATGGTTAAAAGCGCATGCTAATGGGAGCGAAGAAGAACATAATGAAGAGTTTTTAAATGAAAGTAAAGACAAAGAAAATGATGATAGTTCCTATTTTAGGATAGGTGGATGTGATATTATTATTTGGGGAAATAAGTTTAATTGTGAAGAGAGAAAACGTGTTGTTCAAATGGCCAAAAACTTGGAGCTTGCTGATAATGATCATATCGAAGGAGCAAATTGGTTGATGTCGATTATGGCTTTAGAAACGGGTAGAACATTTGATCCTTCCATAACTAATAGTTTAGGTTATACTGGATTAATACAATTTGGAACTCCTGCTGCTACAGATCTAGGTACTACTACTGATGCACTTAGGGAAATGACAATTTTAGAACAATTAGAATATGTTGAAAAATATTTTGAAAGAAGAAAATCAAAATTACTTACATTAACAGATATTTACCTTGCTGTTTTGTACCCTAATGCTGCAGGAAATGGTAATAATCCTGATTATGTGGTTTTTGATGCTACAAGTTCAATTAGATCTAGTAGAAGAGGGTATTCTCAAAATCCAGCATTCTTTTTTGAAGAAGGAGAAAATGGAACTAACCCCAATGGTAAAACATATGTTTGGGAGATCGGAAGAAAAATACGAGAGTTTTATGATGAAGGAGTACAGCATAAAAATAAATGTGATTGTAACAAATCCGGTTGGCATGATCCAGTAGATAATCCGATGTCTACTAATTATATGCAAAGCGGCGGTGGAGGCGAACTTGGTAAAAAGTGGGGGCTATTTGGAAATAGTATTAGAAGTGGAAGAGCACATACTGGCTTAGATTTATTTGCCAAAACAGGAGAGAATATATATGCTTGTGTAGATGGAACCGTATATAATAGAAGATGGCACGGAGGATATGGAAATACGATTACGATTAAAGTGAAGGATCCAAAAGCATTTTTAGCATTAAAAAGATCATACGTATTAAACTCTTCTGATGAACAAAGATCAGGAAATAATTGGAATGAAAGTGGAGATATTTATTTACTTTACGCTCATTTAGATAGTGTAAATGCCTTTTCTTTTGGTGAAGAAGTTACTTCTGGTCAAGTTTTGGGTAAAACCGGAAGGTCAGGAATAACAGCTGGAACAACAGCTCCTCATTTACATTTCGAAATACTATGTCAGTATAGTTTTGGTGTTGGAACTGGTTATCGTATTAATCCAGGTCTTTTTGTACCTTATAAGCATTATGATGATCAAAGTGAGTCAGATAGACAAGAGCAGACAGATGAAAAAAATAATGGTAAAACTAAAGAAGTAAATGGTTCAGAAAAATTAGTCTATGGTAATATGGATGGTTTTACTCAATAATAATTAATGTTATGAAAACAATAATTTTAAATTTATTATTATATCTATTAGTCTTAACTAGTTGTAAGCAGCATAAGAATAATAAAGAAGATGTCGTAAATCAAATAGCTAAACAAGAAACAAATATAACAGACGTTTCTACATATGAAGAAGTTAATTTAACGACAGATGGAGATTATGGAAATGAAATTAAAAAACTAGAACTAAGCCATAAAACGCTTCAGATATTACTGAAATATATCGATGATAGAGCCTATTTACAAGGTGTAAACAAATCAGAAAGGTTATTTACTTGGAATTTAGTCAACGTAAATTTTTATTACGATTCAACATATAAAGACGTAGAGAAAGATATTCACCTTTTAGTTGATCAAAAAGATTTATCCAAAGGCTATATTTTGTTTCCCTCTTTTACAGAAGAATATTCTACGTACTCTTTATATCACTATGATAATAGTGTCTTCGATTACTTAGGTGAATATTCTGGAGAAACCTTTAAAAAGGGAAAGTTTTACTTTGATGATAACTCTAAAGAATTATTCTCTATATCGAAAAATGAAAAAATTGAATTTAAATTTATAGATCGTTTAGAGTTTAATATTTCTGAAAATAAAATTGATAGCGATATTCAGAAAATAAGCGAAAAAATGGATCCGATGTCTTCATCGGATTCGATAAATTCAAAATCACAAAAAGAACCTGATTTAAAAGGGAATTGGTTAGGCTTATATAGTTTCAAGTTATCAGATCTAGAAAGAATGGGAGAATCACATAATATATCTTACCGTTTTTTTATAAGTGAAAAACCATATATTGAAATTACTATTGATGAATCTGACGATAAAAGATTCTACTGCAACATAATAAAAATCACAAAAGATACCCTGATTATTCGAAAAGAAAAAAGTGATGAGGATTATATTTTGTTGAAAGAAAAAGATCAATACTTTATTTCTGGAAATGAGATCTATATGCTTAACCCTCCTAATAATAAGTATCCCTTAACAAAAAAAGAATAAAGGATTTAGTTTGTGTTCTCAGAAAGTGAACTTGATCATAAATCAATTTGTTAAATATTAGTGGTTTTCAGGGTGTGTTTTCTATGGAAATCATGGATGCATATGCTAGTCTTATTTTCTACTTTTAGTGAATAGATATTACACACACACACACACACACACAAATAGTAAAACTCTTAAAACCAATACCAATGAAGGGCTTATTAATCTATAAAAACCTACTCCTCATAGTATGTAGTTTGATTATATTTTCTTGTTCTAAAGAATTAGATGAATCTGATGTTACGCTACTAAACTCCGAAAACGCAATACTAGAATTTACCTTTCTTGCACAAGAGAATGGAGAGTTGGAGGTCGATATTACTGCTAATATTAATCAGGAAGATAAAATAGTATCCGTTGTACTACCATATGGAACGCCAGTTAGAGCATTGAAACCCAGTATAAGAATTTCCGAATCCGCATCCATTGTACAAAATGTAGATGTCTCTTTTGACTTTTCTACGCCGATCATATACAGTATTATAGCGGAGGATGGTACTGTTTCGGATTATACAGTAAGAGTGCGAGTAGTAGCAAGTACAGAACAAGAAATATTATTGACAATTTTTGATCAAAATCCAGATAATCTTTTAGGTTGGGATATAACTAGTAACGATATTTCTACCTGGGAAGGGGTGATTCTTGTAGATGATAAAGTAGTCGAATTGGAGCTAGATGAAAAAGGATTAACAGTATTGCCTCCGGAGATTTGTGATTTATTTTATTTGAAGACGCTATCGTTAGAGGGCAATATGGTTACTGAAATCCCACGACAGATACAAGACTTGTCAAATAATCTAAGAACATTTAACCTTGGAGGGAACCAGATAGAAGTAATACCACAAGAGTTTTTTAGCTTAACCAAATTAACTGACCTAAGAGTGTATACAAATTTATTAACAGAGGTGCCTTCTGATATTAATAAACTTACGGAACTTAGGTATTTAAGTCTGTCCAATAATTCTTTAAAAATATTACCTCCAGAATTGTTTGAACTCTCCAAACTAAATTCACTATTTATTAATAATATTGAATTATCAGAAGTATCTGAGAACATAACAAATTTATCGCAGTTAACATCCTTAGGGTTATCTTCAAATCCTTTAGGATCCATTCCTAATAATATTCTTGAAATTACAACACTTACCAGATTAGACATAAACAATGCCGGTATAATTGATATCCCTTCAGAAATAACCAGACTTACAAATCTAAAACGACTTCAGTTATCTGGAAATAATTTAACCGAAATAAATGAAATTATTGGTGATTTATTCCCTCTAGAATATTTGTTGTTACAAACAAATGCTATCGAAGAAATACCTAGTGAGTTAAGCAATTTGATTAATCTTAAAACATTAGATCTAACAGGGAACAACGTAATTACTATACCTAATGCTATATGTGATTTAGCTAATACAGGTACCGAAATATTATTAGATGAGAATGTAGTCTGTCAATAACAGAATTATATATCGTTTATGATGGAAGTAAGTTTTTAATCTAATTTTGTAGTTTATTGTGCTTAATCGACTAACCCCAATTTAATTGCGTGTTTAGCTAGACCAACTACATTTTTCACGTTGAGTTTAGAAATTAAGCTTGTCCGATATCCTTCAATAGTATACTTACTTAAAAAGAGCTTATCGGCAATCTCTTGTGTAGTATATTCTTTTGCAATTAATTGAAGTATTTCTTTTTCTCGCTTACTTAGATTTATTTCACTATTTTGTTTTTGTTCGAAGATACTTTTTGTGTATGCTTCTTTGATACTATCCGAAAAATAATTAGAACCGTTTAGTATTGTTTCGATAGCTTTTAGAAGCTCTTCTTTTTTAGCATTTTTTGGTATATACCCATTTACTTGCGCTTGAGTTAATTCATAAATTTTTTGAGGCTCTGATAACATGCTTACTATCAGTGTTTTTGTTGCAGGGTGATGCTCTTTGATATGCTGGTTAAGGGCAATTCCATCCATTTTAGGCATGTTGATATCTAGTATTGCTAAATCAATCTGATCAGACGAATTGATATCTAAATATTTTTTAAGATCAAAACCATTACTCGCAGTATACACAATTTCATAATCTGATTCGTGTGATATAATACTTAATAATCCATCCAAAAACATTTTATGGTCATCAGCAACCACTAATTTGTATTTATATTTTTTTGTCATTTAGTATAGTAGGTATTTCAATGCGTATAGCAGTTCCTCGGTTAATCGCAGAATCAATATCTATTTTTGCTTTTAATAACGCTAATCGTTTTTTGATATTTTGTAACCCAATACCTTTCATTTCTTTTTTAACATCAAAACCAATTCCATCATCTTCAAAAATAATTTCGATGGAGTCATTGTAAGCATTAAGGCATATCTCAATTACTTTTGCTTTAGCATGTTTTAAAGCGTTCGTCATTAATTCTTGAATTATTCTAAAAATTTCAACTTTCTGATTGTCATCAATGGTATTAATTTTTTCTATTGGATGTGGTATAAAAGTAATATCTGGATCTGTAACCTTTTCTATCGTGTCTATATATTCATGTATATAATTAGCAAAAGCGGTCTGACTGATTTTTTTAGGAATAAGATTATGAGATATTTCACGTACCTGCTGATATGTGTTATCCAGCTGATTAATAATCGTGTCTTGAAGTTCTTCGCCCTTCTTTATATCAATCATTTGTAGTTTTATTGCGGCAAGATTTCCGCCGATGCTATCATGTAATTCTCTGGCAATTCTATTTCGTTCCTCATTTTGAGCAATTACATAAGTATTCGCAAGTTTTAGTTCTTGTTCTTTAAGAAAAGATGAGGTTTTCTGTTTATTAATTTCTTCTTTTTGCGCATTGTATTTAGTCTTTACTTGTAATTTTTGATAATAAACAAATAGCAACCCAATAATAGGTATGAGAACAATAATAAAACCAATAATATAAAATCGTTTTAATAAGCGTTGTCTTTTAATTTCGGCTTCTTTTACAAGTTGGTCTTCTTTTAATAATAAAATTTCCTTTTCTTTTGTAGCCGTTTCATATTTGACTTCAAGTTCAGTAATCTCCTTTTTTTGCTTTCTATTATTTAAAGAATCCTTAAAAATATAATATTGAACCAACGCATCATTGGCAGATTTGTGATCATTTGCCTCTTTATAAACAATCGTTAGATTATCATAAATATTTTTCTGTATTTCTAAATTAGAAATTTCCTTAGCCTTTACCATTGTACTTGTTAGCATTTGTATGGCTTCAGAATGATCTCCTAAAACCCCTATAACAAGTGCTTTATGAATAATTGCATTTAGGCTTTTATCTATAAAACCATGTTCATCCGCAATCTGTTTACTTTTTTCGTAATAATCGATTGCTTGTTCATACTTTTTGTTTTCATAAAGAACAGATCCCAAATTAAGAGCTATTGTGGCGGAAACTTTAGGATCTTTTTCCGGGGGCATCATTTCAAAAGCTATAAGAAAGTATTTTTCAGCATTTTCAAAATCTTTCTGGAAAAAATATATAGCACCAATATTTACATAATTACCATATATAGCCTGCTCACTTTGAGCATTAGCAATACTTTCTTGTAAAAAACGAATTGCTTTATCATATTCCTTTTTATTCGCGTACAGTAATCCTAAATCAGACTTCACCTTAGTTATCATATCTAAGTAATCTATTTCTTCCGAAATTTTAAGACTTCGATATAATAACTCTAAAGCATCATCTATTTTACCGCTTCTTCTATGACTGGAACCTAATAACCGATATGCTTTGGCTAAGTATTTTTTATTTCTGAGGTGAATTAGGGAAGCTCTGGTATAATACATCGATGAGTCTACTACACCAATAGAATTAAAATAACTTCCTAAAAACAATTTTGCTTTTGCTTTAATAGAGTCCTGATATTTTTTACTCTTAGAAATTTTGGATAAAACCGTGTATGAATAATTTGGATTGGTATCCAAAGAGTCAATTGCCTTGTCAAGTTTTGTAATTGCTGATTCTTGTCCGAAGCAAAGAAAAGCGCTCCAAAAAGATATAAGTATTAGTGTTTTTCTATAGTATCTACTATCCATTTTCAGCCTATGTGAATATAATAAGTTGGTCTCTTTGCTAAGGTAAAGATTCGAGAGTTAAGTTTTATAAACTAACCTTATATTTAATAAAACTTAACACCTTAATGTTTTTAAAACTGATGATTGATGTAACTTTTGGACATATTTAATAACGCATATTTTTGGTATTAATTATTTGTTTTTTGTAGGTTCAGAACTATTTTTCCAAAAGGTTGATAATAACAGAAAAGACAGGTCGTTTTTCTTCTTAAAATGGTCTTTGGGTTGTATCTTTATAGGGTAATTAAAATAATCTCCTTTTTCTAAATATTTTCTATGGAAAACCTTGATGCAGCAAGACTCCAAATGGCATTTACTTTAATATTTCATATTGTTTTTGCTTGTATTGGTATGGTGATGCCTTTTTTTATGGTAGTATCACATTATAAATGGCTAAAAACCAAAGATCAACTCTATTTAACGCTAACTAAAGCTTGGCAAAAAGGGGTTGCTATCTTTTTTGTAACCGGTGCTGTTTCCGGTACGGCTTTGTCCTTTGAATTAGGCTTGTTATGGCCCGAATTCATGAAACACGCAGGACCTATTATTGGAATGCCATTTTCACTAGAAGGAGCAGCATTTTTTGTAGAAGCAATTGCGTTAGGATTCTATTTATATGGTTGGAATAAACTACCAGAAAAGTTTCATTGGTTTACAGGAGTTATTATTGGATTATCTGGAGTAGCATCAGGGATTTTAGTAGTAGCTGCAAATGGGTGGATGAATTCTCCAAGTGGTTTTGATTATATCGATGGTCAGTTTCTTAATATTGATCCGTTAAAAGCTATGCTAAATCCAGCCTGGTTTACACAAGCATTACATATGACTCTGGCAGCCTTTACTGCTACAGGATTTGCAGTAGCAGGAATCCACGCATATCAGGTATTTAAAGGAAGAAGAGTACAACTACATACCAAAGCATTTAAAATAGCAATTACATTTGGAGCAATCGCAGCTATTTTGCAACCTATTAGTGGTGATATTTCTGCAAAAGATATAGCAGAGCGACAACCTGTAAAACTTGCTGCAATGGAGGCACATTATAATACAGAAAAAGGAGCTCCTTTATATATTGGAGGTATAGTAAATGCAGAAACTCAGGAAGTGAAATATAAGCTGGCCATTCCTGGAATGTTATCTTTTTTAGCATTTGGTGATTTTGATGCTGAGGTACAAGGGTTAAATGATTTTCCTGAAGATGAACGACCTAATGTTCCTATTGTTCATTATGCTTTTCAGACAATGGTGGGTATTGGAGGAATATTGATGTTAGCAGGGCTTTTGTATTTTATTTCTTTAAAAAAGAAGAAATGGTTGACTAAAAATAAGTATTGGTTGTTTTTTGTAATATTAGCACCACTTGGATTCATAGCTTTAGAAGCAGGATGGATCGTAACAGAAGTAGGAAGACAACCTTGGATAATTCATAAAATAATGCGAACTAAAGATGCAGTAACACCAATGCCCGGAATTGTATTTAGTTTTTATACTTATGTAGTTGTATATATTACGCTTTCTATTGCAGTAACGTGGTTGATGATGCGCCAAATCAAAGTTCTTAATGCCAAAAATGATTAGTTTATGTTGTATGTAGTATTATTCTTTTTGATATTTTCTCTATACTTATATGTAGTTTTAGGAGGTGCGGATTATGGCGCTGGTATTGTAGAATTATTTTCATCAGAGGAGAATCAGAAAATCACAAAAAAAACGATCTATCGAGTTATGGGACCTGTGTGGGAAGCAAATCATATCTGGATTATTATTCTGATTGTAATTTTATGGATCGCTTTTCCTGTATACTATAATATATTAGTAGTAAATCTTCATATTCCCTTAACTATAATTTTACTAGGAGTGACGCTTAGAGGAGTTGCTTTTGTTTTCAGACATTATGATGCTGTGATTGATAATTCTCAGAAATTATATGATGCCATGTTTAAAATATCAAGTCTGATTACACCGATATTTTTAGGAATGGTTTTCGGAGGACTCATTAGTGGAGAAATTAAGCTTATAGAAGATGTAAGTACCTTAACCTTTTACGAAGCTTTTGTAAGACCTTGGTGTAATGTTTTTAGCATATTAGTTGGATTATTTTTTGCAGCTCTTTGTGCCTTTTTATCTTCAGTATTACTTATTGGTGAATCTGAACCAGGAAAAGAAAATATTTATATTAGGAAAGCTACGATTGCTACTCTAGTAGTTTTTATAATGGGCTTGATTACTTTTGTCTATGGATACGCTAATGCATCTACATTTGTAAATGGATTTATTAAGGATCCATATGCTATTGTGGCGA
This sequence comes from uncultured Aquimarina sp., assembly GCF_947492405.1. Lineage (GTDB taxonomy): Bacteria > Bacteroidota > Bacteroidia > Flavobacteriales > Flavobacteriaceae > Aquimarina. The sequence continues at coordinate 24,725 of NZ_CANLMP010000012.1, read as the reverse complement.
TGTTAATTTCAGGATTGTTATTGATTCCTCTTTGGATCACAATAAAAAAGGGTAGGAGAGTGCTAAGTAGGCTTTTTGCCGGGTTACAAGTGTTTTTGATTTTACTTGCAGCCTTCATATCTCATTTTCCTAATATCATTATTACAAATACGCATAGTGTTAGCTTATTAGATGATATAGCACCGGATAGCGTGATTAATGTTTTGGGCGTATCATTAATCATTGGAGGTGCAGTAATTCTTCCAGGACTTTTCCATTTGTTGAAATCATTTAAGATGATTAAAATTTTAGAACAGAATAAGAACCCTTCTCTATAACAAAAGTATTTTTATATTTGTTTCCTAAATTTCGGGTAGTAGCTTAGTCCGGTTAAAGTGCTGGTCTGGGGGACCAGAGATCGGAGGTTCGAATCCTCTCTACCCGACAAAAAAATCCAATTGTTTCTTACAATTGGATTTTTTATTTTAAAACATCACAAAGCTTGCTCAAAGCAATGTTTTAAAATAAAAAAGACAAATAAAGTGCTAGCTTTAATTGGTTTTCTAAATGTCTGTAGTTTAGCTTTATAATGTTTCTAATTTTATTTATAACTCATAAAAAAATTTATCCAAATATTTCTTGATATTCTAAGAATGATCGGAAGAGAAAAAATCATAACCAGTACAATTATACAATAAGTAGGTATTAGATCAATACCAAATATAAGGTAAGATATAATAAACGCAGTGCTGGCAAACATAATACCTACTGGATAACTTACATACATAGCACCATAAAAAAAGGAAGGCTCAATTTTATATTTTGTATTACAAGAACCACATCGCTCTTTCATTTTTAATGTCTCTTTTAATTTGTATGGATTTTTCTCGGAGTACATACTTTCATTCTGACAAACAGGGCAACTACCTTCCAAGATACTGTTGATTTTTGTTCCTTTTAGAAATTTCATAGTGTATGTTATTTGTAAATAAAAGACTTTACCTTTTTTTAGGAGTAAATATTTATTTTTTATTGTGTAAGCTTCTATTCTTTATATTTAAAATACAAATTTAGCAATACTTAGATTTTAAATACTCAGAATTTTATCACAACTTTTTGTACTTTAGAGACATATTTTGCTTTTTCTTGAAAACAATACCAATATTAAATATCACTCAATTTGAAAAGGAAGAATCCTTAACTGATTTTTACAGCAATGATCTAAAGAACCATTTACTGAAAAATAAGGAAATCTTTCATAAGCCACATAAGCATGATTTCTTTCTATGCGTATTTTTTTTAAAAGGTAGTGGCGTACATGAAGTTGATTTTAATTCTTACGAAGTATTACCAGGAAGTGTCTTTTTTTTAATGCCAGGTCAGACACATTATTGGAAATTTGATGAACAACCAGAGGGGTATATTTTTTTTCATTCTCAAGATTTTTATGAATTTCATTTTTCAAATAAAAAACTCCAACAATTTCCGTTTTATTATTCATACAATAATCCACCTTACATAAACTTGAAGATAGATAAGATTACTGCGTTAGCATCTTATTTTAATGAAGTAAATTTAGAGTTTTACCAAAGCCTACCTTTTAATAAACAAAAAATAGCTAGTTTGGTTGATCTTATTTATATTGATTTATCTCGTTTATACATAAATAAAAAAGCCGTTCATAAATCTTCGACTCCAATTTACTTACAGACGTTATCTGTTTTGGAAACTACAATAGAAGAGTTTTATAAAACTGAAAAATCTGCAAAGTTCTATGCAGAAAAGCTAAGTATTACTGCTAAACACTTAAATCGAATTACAAAAACAACATTAAATAAAACTACCACCGAATTAATAACTGAACGTATTATATTGGAAGCAAAACGACTAATTGTGCATTCTGATAATTCTTTGTCCTTAATTGGACAAAGTTTAGGTTATGAAGATTATGCCTATTTCTCCAAGGTATTTAAATTGAAGACACATAAAACACCGTTGGAATTTAGAAAAGAATATCGGTTATAAAGTAATTGAATGAAGATCTTATTGATGTAATAAAAAAATCCAATCATTTCTGATTGGATTTCCTTATTAGTATTTACTATGCGTGATAATAACGTTCTCTATAGATTTTGCCATCTTTCCATTCTGTAACTACGGTTTGTTCAGAAAGCATTGTACTACCATCTTTTAGTTTTAATTCCATTATGGCGTCATAAAAAGAATGATTCCCATTAATAGCGTAATTTTTCACTTCATATTTAATAAACTCTGAAAGTTGGTTGTCAATAAAATCTTGTTCAAATTTTAGATTGAATTCTTTTCCTTTTTTAGGGGCATCATTACTTTCTCTTAATTCTACATCATCATGTAAATAAGTGTCCATAGCTTCAATAAAAGCTCCTTTTGATAATAATTCGTGAATGTGTTTCAGGTTGTTTTCTATTACAGTTTCCATGTATCTTTATTTTTAGATTAATTATATGTGCAAATTTAAATCAGAAGTAAAGGTTGTAAAATGTAAATTATTCCTTAAGACTGATAGATTTTTCTTTTTTGATAAAATTTATTTGTTTATTTGAGTATGAGATTAGATTATTCAAGCATAAAAGATGAGAGTTCCTTTATTCTTACTGATTTTAATTGCTCTCCGGCATTAGATTTACTAAGAAATAAAGGATTATATAAAATCATATGGAGTAAGGATCATGAGGTGAGTTTTCGTGTAGATGGTTCGCTTATTGAATTAAAAAAAGATCAAGTCATTTTTTGTACTCCCATCAATGTATTGGAGATTGATCAAAATACAGATGGTATGATTTCTTTGGTATTCAATAGAGAATTTTATTGCATCAAAGATCATGATCAGGAGGTTTCTTGTAATGGTTTTTTGTTTTTTGGTTCTTCTGTTCCACAGATATTATCACTTAATGAAAAGGAAAGGATAAGTTTCTCGGCGATGTTCGATTCTTTTAGAGAGGAATTTGAAAATAAAGATCAGATACAAGGAGAAATGCTTCAGACACTTCTAAAAAGATTTCTTATTAAATCAAGAAGACTGGTAAAAGAGGATTTGCCAGAACCGGATTTACCAAATAATCAATTGGATACTATCCGGAAGTTTAATATTTTAATAGAAAAACACTTTCGTGAAAAACATCAAGTTGCTGAATATGCGGAGTTATTATTTAAATCTCCTAAGACTTTATCCAATTTGTTTCATAAATATAGTGATAAGTCGCCTTTAGCAACGATTAATGAACGTATTGTATTAGAGGCAAAACGTTTATTAATATACTCAGACAAAACTTCTGAAGAAATAGCGTATGAGTTAGGGTATAAAGAAGCAGGGCATTTTTCTAAATTTTTTAAAAAACATGCAGGAATGAATCCCACGGAGTTTAAGAACAAAAAACTTACTAATTCTTAGGAATTAAGGTACACTTATATTTTCGTTAAAACCATTAAAAAAGACCAACTAGAAATAGTTGGTCTTTTGATATATGTTATATGAAACTTTAAAAAATTAATTCTTCATATTGTCTTTTACTAAATTATAAAATTTATCGAATTTTGGATCAATTATAATTCTTGTTACAGTTTCAATACCTTCGGTACTATATTCACTTTTTCCTAAAGTTTCTAGCCGTTTAGGATCCACTTTATAATCCGTATGTAGCACTCTCACAACAGAAGCAGCTTGTCTGGAGCTTAAATCCCAATTATCTATAAGTTTTTTTCCATCTAGTTTTAGGGCATTACTATTACCTTCTACCAATACATTAAGATTTGGATCGGCGTTTAGTATAGTAGCAATCTTTTCTAATGTTGGTTTTGCTTTTTCATCTACAATATAATTCTTATCGTTTTCTCCAAAAAGAGTAGTATTTGGTATAACTATATGTATCGTACCGTTACTGATTTTTATGTTATCACCTCCGATAGCATTTTTAAACTTACTAAACACGGCTAAATTAATAGAGTCATTAGCAGTAATTGCATCATTGATTACATTTAGTTGTTGATCTTTTGCTTTAATGATTTCTTGCGAAGTCTGCAGGTTATTGGCTTTTTTGTTAGAAAGCTCCGTAAAACTACTCATATTAGTTAATAGCGTAGCATTGGTTTCTTTTAGGTCAGCTACCTGAGTCTCCATTGTTTTTACTTTGGATTGACTTACTCTTTCATTTTTACGAGCTTCAGTTAGTTCTCCTTCTGTAGTTTTTAGCTCTTGTCGAAGCTTATCAATTTCTGCTAATAAGTCTTTCTTTTTTTGAGCGTGTACAAATGTATTGGTCAATAATAGTACAGAGGTAAATAAAATAATTTTTCTCATTGGTTTAAGCGATTTGTTGCAGCAGCAAAAATAAAACAATTTTATAAACTATAACCAAAAACCATAGGTTATGACTTTTCTAACAGCTTCTTTGCATTATTAATACTAGAATTGATCTGATCTCTTAGTTTCTTAACTTCCAGTTCTTCTTCTTGCAGCATTTTCATTTTAGCAGTAAACTTTTCAATGTCCTTGGTTGTGTTTTCTTCTCCGTGAGGAAATTTATTACTAAAGTCACCCATCCAATCCATCATAAAATCATAAGAGTCTTTAAGGTCTTTTTGAGCAGTAGCGTATGATTTACCAGTAGCAGTCGTGTCAATTTTCGGTTCCAGATCTTTTATTAAAGAACTCATAGTTCCCATTTTAGGCATTACTTCATCGTGTACGTCAATTACTTTTTGCATCAAAGCATCAAACTCTTGCTCTTCTTTGGATAATTGATTACAGGCAACATTGAAAATGAGTCCTAAGGTGAATAAGAAGCAATATAATCTTTTAGTTTTCATGAGTATTATTTTTGTGTTTCAAATGTATTAATTTTTTAAGTATATCGATTAAAGCTATTATTGATTAAGAAATTCTAGTGAGTTTGTATTTTTTTCTTCCGTATTCGATTCCTAAAATAAACAAAAGACTTATTCCAAATAAAGGGAACAACAAAGAAAGTAATACAAGAATTATAACAATACCATATCCAACCTTAAATGAAGCAGGAACTTTAGGAATTCCCCAACTTTTCTTTCGTTTCCGTAATACATAAGATACAATCGCAGATGCACTCATTATTGTCAATATAATTGCTGTACATAACATCAACCACCAATTCCATACCCCAAATTCTCCTTGATGAAAGGCCATAAACCACATTCTACCTCGCATTAAGATTCCTACGTCTTTCCAAGTATGTTTCAGAATAGTTTCTCCGGAATATTGATCAAAGTGAATTTTTTGCTGTGACGATAGATCAGATGGATTAAAATTAGATAGGCTATATACTCCTTTTGAGTCCTTTGGAAAACTAAGTGTTACTTCGCCAGGAAGTTTTAATGTTTTTGCCTTTTCTACAATTTGATCCAGTGTTAAAGGATTTCCAGAAGGAGTAGACTGTATTCGATTTGCTTGCCAGGTACTAGGATATCCGGTGTTTGTTAGTTTTTGTATTTGCTTAAAGTTATTACCAAAAACATCTGTCCAAGGAAATCCCCCAGCTAAAATCATGAGTAATAAAATTGATATCCAGAACCCAGAAATGGCATGCAAATCTCTATAAAAAGTTCTGCGATCAAGGTTTGTTCTTGGTATAAAATATCCTTTTAACTTCCATCCTCCAGACGGCCACCAAACATATAAACCGGTTATTATTAAAACGACCATCCAACTTGCTATTAATTCTATGATCTTAGTTCCGAATTTACCCGTTAGTAGCTCTCCGTGCAACTTTCTTACGATATGCATGTCTGTTTTTTTGCTAATAATCTCTCCAGAAACAGTAGCAGTATATGGATTAATAAACAAACTACTTTTGCCACCAAATCTACCAGAAATAAATTCTGTGGCTTGATTAGGAGATGTAGCTATAATAACAGAATTTGGTTTTTTAATAGCATTAGTATTGGCGATTAATAATTGTTCTTGTAAGGGAATAGGAATTCCGGTTACCGTTACTTCTTTTATATGTTTTTGTCTAGGAGTTTCATAATCAGATTTGAATAAGTAAATCGTTCCGGTTATAGAAAGCACTAGCACAAAAGGAAGTGATATTAGTCCAGCTATAAAATGCCATTTCCATAGCCAACTATTAAGTTTTGATTTTTTCATTATAGATTGTTTTATATAAGCTTATAAAAAGATCTACTGTCGACATTATCTATTACCCCATAATAGATAAGTAGTGTCCAGAAACAAATAATAGAGATGTCAACTCTTTAAACACATACTCAATGCGACAGCAGATCATAATTATATTTTAGAAACTGTATTTACTTTGTTTTTAAAAATTATATCTTACTCCAAGATGAAAAGCTCTTGGATTTCCAATAGTGAAACTATTTTCATTTCTAAATCTATTATATGAAGCTCTTGCAGCATATAATTCATCAAAAACATTTAAGGCATGTCCCCATATTTCAAATCCTTTATGGCTTATTGAAGCTCGAAGGTTAAAGACATTATGACCATCATATGTTGCTGTACTAAATGTTCCATCGTCATTTTCGACTTGATTTTCGAAACTAGTATTATAGCTTCCGACTAATTCATGTTCTCCTGTGATGCTAAAACCAAAATTTTTAAAATCTTTACGGTAGGTTACCATTGAGGTTCCCAATAAGTTAGGAGCAGTCTCTCTTTCTGTATCTGAATAATCTACCCCGTTGTCAAAAAAATCTATGTACTGATGCTTTGCATAGCTACCATTATGAGAGATTGACAATTCTTTAAGAATGTTCCAAGTAACTCCATATTCAATACCATATGATCTGGTTTTACCCGCGTTTGTATTAAAAAAGTTATCATCCTCATCCCGTAAAGTGATCAATGTGTTTTTTCCTTCTAAAACATATATTGCAGCATCTAAGGTTAGCTTCGATGAAATCGAATGATATCCTCCAATTTCATAATTGTTATACCTGCTAGGTCTAATACCTTGTACTTCGTTTCTATTACGATATAAAGTAGAAACCTGAGGTGGAGTAAACCCTTGTGAATAATTCGCATAGATTCCTGTTTTACTGGAAAAATTATAATTGATTCCTAACTTAGGAGTTAGATTATTAAAGTTGTCTACAGCATCTTGTACACCCGCAATTTCATCTACCAGATTGTCATAATCATATTCGAATCCATCGTACCTTAATGCAGCTGTAACTTTTAATTGTTTAATAGGTGATATCTCATATTGTAGAAACCCAGCATAGTTAAAGATGTTCGCTTCATAATTCAATATGAAATCTCCGGAATTAATGCTGAAATCTATATTTCTTCCAGTTACAGGATCTACAGTAATGCTAGTAGTTTCTGCTATATACTTTTGAGGCGAGAAATCACCGGTAGCACCTAGAATTAATGATGAATTAGCAAAATTAAAATCTAATTTATGCTGAATCAATCCTACAAAACTTCTAAATTGATTAGAATTTACTTCTCCAGACCCAAAACCAGTTAACTGACCTTGATCTCTAAACTGACGAACTCTATACGATGGATTTTGATCCATTGTATTGTCTCTGAAAATAAAATTAAAAGAAGTTTTATTACGATCATTCCAGAACTTATCTAAAGTTGTTCTGAATCTAAAAGCCAAAGCTTCTCTTTCAGTAAATGTCTGATCACTTTCAAAATTTCGTCCAAAATAATCTGATTCACTCAGAGAACCTGTCATGTCTGATCTATAATCAATAATATCTAAAACTGTTGTCCATTTTGTGATGTCAGAAAAGTTATAAACGGTCTTAAATGTAACAGCTAGTTTTTCGTAATCACTATGTTCGATCGGTCCATTATTACGTTGTACATAATGCCCACCAAAATAGAAGCCGAATTTATCATTGGTTTTATCCGATACTTCTAATTCATAACGAGTTAATCCTATATCATTGGTTTGGAAGCCAATACTTCCACTCAGATTCTCTGTTGGATTTTTGGTAATAAAATTAAAGCTACCACCAATAGATTCGCTACCATATATACTAGAAGCTGGACCTTTTAGTACTTCTATACGATCATAAGAAAGATCGTTCATTTCTAATAAAGTATTATGATTAAAAACTGAAGTAGGGCGTATTTGTAATCCATCTTCTAAATATAAAAAGAGGGCTTTTGTAGAAATAGGAGAGCGAACAGCCATAAAATGTTGTTCATTACTAGCTGCTCTAGAAGTTGACATAAAAACTCCAGGAACTTGATTTATCAATTGATCGATTCCAAAAGCCTTTGTCTCTTCAATAGTTTTTGCAGAGATTGTAGAGATTGATCCAGGTACTTCAGAGCGTTTTTGAATTTCTCTACTTGCTGATGTAACAAATACTTCTTCTAGAGCTACATTATCTTCATTGAGCCGTATAATGTTAGTATTATTTGTAAGTGTTACTTTCTTAGTGATATATCCCAAAAAACTAACAGTTACTTCGTTTGAGTTTTTGAGAATTATTTTAAAAAGACCTTTATCATCGCTCATTACTCCATTAGAAGGTGTATTTGATTCAATTATTGTTGCTCCTGATAACGGATTATTAGAATTATCTACAATTTTTCCTTGAAAAGATTGCGCGTAGCCGCTAATTCCTATAATTAGGAATGCAACTGTCATTAGTATGTTTTTCATTATATAAAATGATTTATTGTTGAATAAGCTATTCTTTCAAGATTAATCCTATAAAGAGGTATAAGTAACTTGCTCTTAATAGTTTTAAATTTTAAAAAATAGCATACAGAGTTGATCAACTAAGAATAACTCTCAGTCGATTTCTAGATAATGCATCACTGTTTAGTGATTATGAGAAATAAATTTCTGGAGGGTGATCAATATTTTTGGAAACATTTTCTATACGTAGATGCTTAGGTTTCCAGTTTGATTTACGATTTGTAGAAAAATTTAAGTTATTATCGATATGAACAGTATTATCTTCGAAAAATAGAGGAATGAACGCTTCTACAATTACTGTAAGTGAATTTGTTTTATTGGTTTCTGAAGTGGTTTTACTCATTTTCATTTGAGTCATCAGATAACACTTTCCATTACAATTTAGTTTTGGTCTTTCTTTATTGACACAATATTTTTCTATAATAGTATCAATATTTAGCTGATAGTAAAGCACATTACTAATTTCTATTGCTGGTCTGATAGCAAAAGCAGTAAATAATAGTATGGAAAAAAATACTCTCAAATAAGGGATTTTCAAATTCACAGCAAATATACCACTCTTCTATAATGTAGTAAGAAAAGCCAGTCTTAAAATTATTGAAAAGATGTATAGAATCAATGAAATTGAATGTTTGTTCAATTAGAGCTAGTTAAAAAAAATATTTCGTGTTCTTATACATGCTTAAGATCAGGACGAAATAAAAAAACAAATTGATTTCAAAAAAAATCCCCAAGTAAACTAAGAATCAATCTTGGGGATTTACTTTTTTGTATTGAAATATTATTATCTATGTATTGTTTGGGTCCTATCTGGCCCCACAGAAACAATAGTGATAGGAGTCTCTAATTCTTTTTCCAAAAACTCAATGTAGTCATTTAGTTCCTTAGGAAACTGAGATTTATCATTCATTTTAGTAAGGTCTTCTGACCAACCTTTCATCTCAGTATATACAGGAGTTACATTTTCTTGTTCGATATTATAGGGTAGGTGAGTGATCGTTTTACCCTGATAATTATATGCAGTACATACTTTTAGGGTTTTAAAACCACTTAGTACATCACCTTTCATCATCATTAACTGTGTAACACCATTTACATGTACGGCATATTTTAAAGCAACAAGATCTAACCATCCACATCTACGAGCTCTTCCTGTAGTAGCACCAAATTCATTACCAACACGTCCCATAGTTTCACCATCTTCATCAAATAATTCTGTTGGAAATGGTCCGCTACCTACTCGAGTGGTATAGGCTTTAAAAATACCAAATACTTCTTTGATTTTATTAGGAGCGACACCTAATCCGGTACAAGCTCCAGCAGCCGTAGTATTAGAAGAAGTAACAAAAGGATATGTACCAAAATCAATATCTAATAAAGATCCTTGTGCTCCTTCTGCTAGTATTTTTTTTCCTTCTTTTTGTGCTTGATAAAGATATTCTTCGCTATCAATAAAAGTTAAAGATTTTAGAGTTTCTATAGCTTCAAAAAATTCATTCTCTAATTCATCTAGATCATATTCTATTTTTGCATCATAGAAATCGATCATAGCTTCATGTTTATTAGCTAAATTGCGGTAACGTTCTTTCCAGTCATTTAATTCCAGATCACCAACACGAATTCCATTTCTACCGGTTTTGTCCATATATGTAGGACCGATACCCTTTAGTGTAGAACCAATTTTTGCTTTTCCTTTAGAAGCTTCTGATGCAGCATCAAGAATCCTATGTGTCGGTAATATTAAATGTGCTTTTCTTGATATTACTAACTTTGATTTATAATCTAAATTAAATTTAGCAAGATTATCTAACTCTTTTTTGAAGATTACAGGGTCAATAACAACACCGTTTCCTACTAAGTTAATTGCCTTATCGTGAAAAATTCCACTCGGAATCGTATGTAATACATGTTTTATACCATCAAACTCCAATGTATGTCCTGCATTAGGACCGCCCTGAAATCTAGCTATAATATCATAATTTTTTGTAAGAACGTCTACAATTTTTCCTTTACCTTCGTCTCCCCATTGAAGACCAAGTAATAAGTTTACCGCCATTAGTTTTCTTGATTAGTTGGTTTCTTTTTAGTTCCGTAGAAATACAATGAATGATTTGTAATATCTACATCAAAAATTTCCTCGATTGTTTTTTTTATGGATTGTATTCTTGGATCACAAAACTCCAGTACTTCACCACTATCCGTTAGAATAAGGTGATCATGCTGTCTGTCGAAGTATGATTTTTCGTATTGTGCCTGGCTCTGACCAAACTGATGTTTACGCACTAACTTGCAATCTAGCAGGAGTTCTATCGTATTGTATAGTGTAGCTCTACTAACACGATAGTTTTTGTTTTTCATTTTAATATATAACGACTCAATATCAAAATGTTCTTCACTTTCATATATTTCCTGAAGTATAGCGTATCGTTCAGGTGTTTTTCTATGACCATTTTCCTCTAGAAAACTAGTAAACACATTTTTAACGATATTTTGATCGTTTTGTGTAGTTGTTTTGGTACTCATAATGCTTAAAAAAGCAAATTTACATTATTTTTTATAAGTGAGAGACCAATTTATAAATACTTATTCAGAAAAAAATAGAATGACTTATTCTCGTATAACCTTATCAATACCATTTATTTTGGTAAGATTTTGAATTACTGTTTTTAATGTGTTTTTATTTTTAACGCCAACAGTGATTTTACCAGTAAAAACGCCATCATTTGTATCAAAATTCATGTTATAGATTGCTAAATGCATGTTATTTGATATAACCTGAGTCACTTCATTGACAACACCTATATTATCGATACCGTTAAGTCTGATTACTGCTTTAAATACTTCTTGGCTAGAGTCAATCCATTTTGCTTGTATGATACGATATGCATAATTACTCTGCAATTGCAAAGCATTAGGACAGTCTTTTTTATGAATCTTAATTCCTTCGTTAACTGTAATAAATCCAAAAACATCATCTCCTGCAATAGGATTACAACAATTAGATAATTTGTACTCTAGTTTTTCAGAATCTTTACCAAAAACTAACAGATCATATTTAGAGGTAATTTCATCTTTATTTACAATATCTTTTGCATTACCTCTTCGAATCTTATTTTTGATAAAATTCATGAATACATTACTACGAGTGGTAGCAAACTCCTTGATCTTTTGGTTATCTATAGTACCTATACCTACCCTATAAAAGAGATCCTGACTAGTTTTAAGTTTGAAGTAAAGTACAAGTTCATTTACTACTTTTTCGCCCATTGTTATTTTTTGCGAGCGTAGTTTACGTTTTAATATAACTTTCCCTTCTTCTGCAATTTGTTTCTTTTCATCACGTAATGCAGATTTTATTTTGGATCTGGCTCTTGCTGTAGTAGCGTAGTCCAACCAGTTAGAGGAAGGTTTTGATTTAGAGGAAGTAATGATTTCTACTTGATCTCCATTATGAAGTTCGTGACTTAATGGAACCAGTTTATTATTAACTCTGGCACCTCTAGTTCTTAAGCCTACTTCTGTATGTACACTAAATCCGAAATCTAAAGCGGTAGCACCTTTGGGTAAAGATTTTAGATCACCTTCAGGGGTGAAAACAAAGATTTCTTTCGCATATAGATTTAGTTTAAATTCCTCCACAAAATCTACTGCGTTAGCTTCAGAGTTCTCTAAAGCTTCTTGCAATCTATTGAGCCATCCATCAAGACCTTGATCTTGCTTTTCTTCTGTGTTTTTGTATTTATAATGTGCAGCGTATCCTTTTTCTGCAATCTCATGCATACGTTCGCTACGAATTTGAACTTCAACCCACTGACTATCAGGGCCAATTACAGTGATATGCAATGCCTCATATCCAGTAGATTTAGGTTGAGAAATCCAGTCTCTTAGTCTAATGGGATTAGGACGATAGTAATCGGTAACAATAGTATAAATTTTCCAGGCGATGAACTTTTCATTTTCTATATCATCAGCTTTATAAATAATTCTTATTGCGAATTTATCATAGACCTCGTCGAATGATATGTTTTGCTTCAGGATTTTACGTCTGATCGAAAAAATAGATTTAGGCCGTCCTTTTATTTCATAATCTAGCCCTTCTTTATCAAGTCCTTCTTTTATTTTATCAGAAAATCTTTTTATATAAGCATCTTGTTCTTCTTTACTTTCTTTTATTTTTTCTAAAATATCTTTGTAAACTTCGGGTTCGGTGTATTTTAACCCTAGGTCTTCTAATTCGGTTTTTATATTATAAAGTCCTATTCTGTGAGCTAAAGGTGCATATATATATAAGGTTTCTGAAGCGATTTTGACCTGTTTGTCAGGACGCATCGCATCCATTGTCTGCATATTGTGCAAACGATCTGCGATTTTTATAATAATAACCCTTACATCATCATTAAGGGTAAGTAACATTTTTCTGAAGTTTTCTGCTTGCAGAGAAATATCTTTATCCTTTTTTAAAGAAGATATTTTTGTTAATCCGTCTACAATACGCGCAACGGTTTCTCCAAACATTTGCTCAATATCTACTAAGGTATATTCAGTATCTTCAACAACATCGTGTAATAATGCTGCGGCAATTGAGGTTGCGTCTAAACCAATTTCACTTGCTACTATTTTGGCAACAGCGATAGGGTGGAAGATATAGGCTTCACCACTTTTACGTCGCTGATCTTTATGCGCATCTACAGCAATATCGAAGGCCTGTCGTATTAGTTTTTTATCGTCTTTACTGAGATCGCGATAGCTAATACGAAGCAACTCTTTATATTGCTTTGCAATTTGTTTGTTTTCCTGTTCTATAGCGGCTTCGGTCATACTATAAAGTTTTCTTAGAAAGCCTTTTTTTTAATGTGATTGTGTGTGTTATCAATGAAAAAAACTTAGTTTTAATCTTGAGTAATAGTTAAAAATACAATTAAGAATCGTAACCACCAAGTCTATCCTAATTCATTTGTTTTCGTATGTTTTTTATCCTTTGTAAAAGTGGTGGGTGTGAGTAATGTATGAATACCATGGCCGGGTGAGGCGTCAAATTGCTAAGATTGTTTTTGGATAATTTTTTTAAACTATTAATAAGAGCTTCACCATCATAAGAGTTCTTAGCATATTCATCTGCTTGGAATTCAAAGGCTCTGGAAACAACATTCATTATGAGACCTGTGATTTCGGATATTGGACTATATAGGATACCAAAAGCAACCAATCCTATATGAAAAGATGGTTGAGCCACACCTAAAGCTTCAGAAAGTAAAGGATTCGCTATGAAAAGAGATAAAAACCATAATGTAACTCCGGTAAGCAAAATGGATAAAAGAAGATTTATGATTACATGTCTTTTTTTATAGTGACCTACTTCATGAGCTAAAACAGCTACAATCTCTTCTTTATTAAGGTCTTTAATTAATGTGTCATATAATGTAATTCTTTTTTCACTTCCTAAGCCAGAGAAATAAGCATTTGCTTTTGTACTTCTTTTAGATCCATCGATCACAAAAATATCTTTTAACTGAAATCCAACATTATTAGAATATTCTTGAATTGTATCTCTAAGTTCTCCTGGCTCTAATGGAGTCTGTTTATTAAATAATGGTACGATAAGTTTGGCATAAAACATATTCATTGCTAATGTGAAAATAGAAATTAGCGCCCAAGCATATATCCAGAAATTTTCTCCTGTAATTTCATAAAACCACATAATCAATGCCAATAGACAACCTCCAACAATTATCATCATAATGATACCTTTTATTTTGTCAATAAAAAAGGTCTTGGTGGTAGTTTTATTAAATCCAAATTCTTCCTCGATAACAAAGGTTTTATAATAAGCTGCTGGCGTAGATAGGATATCACTGCTAATCATTATAATTCCAAAAAAAATAAGACCTACTATAATCGAATTATCCGAAAAACTTCTGGCTATTCCATCTACCCATGCAAAACCATCAAGAAAAAAGAATAGTAACATGATAATTAAGGAGACTGATGAAGAAACCATCTTAAATTTATAGTTAGCTTTTTTATAAGCTACAGACTTTTCATATTCGTCTTCAGGATATACATCAGAAAGTTCTTCGGGAATGCGATCGTTATAATGTCTAGCATTAAGAATATCAAGTAAAGAATCTATAAGAAATACTATTATGATAATAGAAATCAATAGGTAAAACAGCAGGTTTGATGTCATTTGTATAGGTTTGTAGCTTTGGGATTTGTAGGTTTAGAAAGTTAATGATTTTTTAGGTATCAGACAACAAAATTACGTTGTCGTTTTGCTTCAAAAATTAATATTCCTGCAGCTACTGAAACATTCATCGAATCTATAACACCACTCATGGGGATTTTAATATTTTGGGTAGTGTTTTTTAACCACTCATCGGTTAAGCCCTTATCTTCTGTACCAACGATAATTGCAGTGGGTTTAGTATAATCTTGGGTGTAATAATTTTCAGAAGATTGTAATGCGGCCCCGTAAATATTTATTTTTTTATCAGTTAAGAAATTTATAATTTCTAAAGTAGTGCCTGTAGCAACTTTATTGGTAAACACACAACCAACACTAGATCTAATGATATTAGGGTTATAGATATCGGTTCTAGGGTTTGCAATTAAAACAGCATCAACTTTTGCAGCATCGGCGGTGCGAAGTAATGCACCAATATTTCCCGGTTTTTCCGGGGATTCTGCAACCAGAATTAATGGGTTTTTTTTGTGCAAATCTAGATTGTCAAGAAATGTTTCTTTAGATTTTGCTATAGCCAAAATACCTTCAGTTGTAGATCTATGAGAAAGTTTTTGATAAATTTCGGATGTAATTTCAAAAAAGTCGATTTCATGCTTACTTATTTTTGTAATTGAAAAAACTTCTTCTTTAGAAATAATAGATTCACAGTAATATATATGTTCTAGTTGATACCCTCCTAAAATAGCGAGTGATATTTCTCTCCTACCTTCGATAAAAAAACGATTCTCCTTTTTACGAACTCTTGACTTATCTTTAAGCTGGTTCAAGAATTTAATTTTAGGATTCTGGTTACTCGTAATTTGTTTATGCATAAAAGCAAATATAGCAAGAGAAGGAGAAATTATTTACTTTATATCTGTAAAGAGGTTAAATTATTAAGCTGATTTTTAATTTCCAAAATAATTAATGGGTATGAAGCGTCTAGTATATCCATTAATTGCAAAATATAATCATAATTAGGCGCTGCTTTTCCTTTATGTTCCATTTGCTGAAGAATAATGACTTGTTCCGATAGGCCCAGTGTTTTGAAACTTGATTTTAGTTTATGAGCTAGCTCTGATATTAATAGTAGCTCTTTACCTTTCACTGCTGATTGCAACTTTTTATAATCTTGAGGTGTTTCTTCAATGAATACCTGAAGTATAGATTTAATGATTTCACTATCTCCAGAAAAAGTTTGGTATAACATAGAAAAATCACATAATTTTTGATAATCGTTACTTGTATTATTTCTTAATATATCATCGGTATTATTAATAATTAATGGATCCTTCGTGAAGTTGGGTTTTAGATTATATAATAGTTCCTCTAACGCTTTTTCACATATAGGTTTTGTAAGATAAAAATCCATTCCGGATTCTATTGCGATTTTTTTGGATTCAGGAAACACATCAGCAGAACATGCAATGATTGGTATGTTTTTTATTTTAGAGTCATTAGAATTTCTAATATGAAAAGTCGTTTCTGGTCCATCCATAACTGGCATGTGCATGTCCATTAAAATCAGATCATATGAGGTGTTCTCAAGTTTCTCTAGTGCAACCTTTCCATTTTCAGCGATGTCTGCTAAGATGTTCCAATTAGAGAATAATTGTTTAATAAAGAACTGATTCATCCTGTTGTCTTCTACAATCAGAACACGCATTCCTAATAAAGAAGTAGTGTTTTTTACTTTTGATTTTGAATCCGAAATGTCTTTTGAAGATGTTAGTTTACTTTTTTTATATTTAATCGAAAACTTAAAATCAGAACCATGATTAGGAGTACTTTCTGCAGTTAGAATACCACCTTGTAATTCGATAAGTTGTTTAGATATCGAAAGCCCTAAACCAGTTCCTTCAATTTTATGTTTACCAGGTTCATGAACCTGGTAGAAGCTATTGAAAATATTATTAAGTTTATCTTCAGCTATTCCTATACCAGTATCTTTTATGGAGAAGTTTATCACGATGTTATCGGATTCTTTCTCTTCTGCTTTTATACTTATGATGACTTCTCCTTTTTGAGTAAACTTAATAGCATTACCTAGAAGATTTGTTAAAATCTGATTCAATCTAAACTGATCCCCAATAATAAATTTAGGTAAAGAGGAATCTATAATTGTTTTGTAATTAAGCCCTTTCTCATCAGCTTTGATTCTAAAACCTCTAGAAATGTTATTAATAAGTTCGTGTATATTAAAATCTGTTTCTTGCCATGTAAGTTTACCAGCTTCTATTTTGGAGAAATCTAAAATATCATTTACCAGTACTAGAAGATTTTCTGCAGAAAACTGTATACCATCAAGATTGGCCTTGTCCACCTCAGGATTAGAAAACTCACTTTTTTGAAGAATACTTGTGAGACCTAATATCACGTTCAATGGAGTTCTTATTTCGTGACTCATGTTAGATAAGAAAATCGATTTAGCTTTTGCCGATTTTTCTGCAAATACTTTTGCTTCTCTTATATCATTATCAATGATTTTTCTATTTGTTATGTCCCTAAAAAAGGCATTAAATAAATAGTCATCTTTAGTTTTAATAGCAATTATTGTTAGCTCTACATAAACTATAGTTCCATCTCTTAAAGGGACAGAAGTTTCTACTCTTTTATTAATCAATTCACCTTTTCCAGTTCTAATATAATTGTCAAAACTACTACGTAGTTCTTCTCTTAGTTTATAGGGTACAAGGGCATAAATACTCTGTCCTATGGTTTCTTCCTTATCTACCCTTAGGATAATTTCGGCCTGTTTATTCCAGTCCAATACGATACCATTTTTATCTACCAAAATAATTCCATCTAAGGCAGTATCTAAAATTCTAGATTTTAGATGCTCGCTATCTTTTAGGTTGTCTTCTATTTTTTTTCGCTCAATAATTTCTTTTGTAAGTCTCTCATTGACATCTTCTAAACTATGCAACTGCTTTTGAAGCATTTTTAACATCTGCTGTTTACTTGGAAAGTTAATGAGATCTTTGGCGAAGATATCTTCTGGAATTACATTTAAAGTTGAAGTAAAAGAGTCGAGTAGGTGATAAGACTGGAAATGTTGTTTGTATATATTGATATATATATTAGCAATAGTGTTTTCGCCTAAACTCTCTTTTATTTTAAAAAATATTGTAGATGAAAATTCTAATAATTTCTTTCTTCCTTCAGTGATTTCTATAGTATTAGAGTTGTCGTAAGTATCTAGATCCGTTTTTATTTTTTCTAAATCAGGATCATTAAAAACTCCAATTAGTTCTAAAGATTTTTCTAATACATGAATAAGAAATATTTTGCATATAGATAATTCTTGTCTTTTAAGTTCCTGTAAAATTGGTGCAAAGTTTGGGTAGTTAAATAGGAAACTATAATCAATACGTATTTTATCCCGTAGTTTTTGTTTGGTATAATTACGAACTGTATTTTTTTGAATTAGATGATCTTCTATAAGTAGATACAATTCTGGTAGTGATTGGATTTTTATATTTAAAGAAAGCTTATTGAAAATTTCTATTTTAGCTTTTATGTCCGAAGCACTAGTAGGTTTGTCAATCTCTTTCCAAAGAAAATTTATTAAGTATATAATTTCTTTTTCTTCCTTATTTAAAGGAATTTTAGACTTTCTCTTTTTTGGTAGAGTTTTAAACCAATTTTGGATCATGGGGCTTTCTTTTTGTTAGTTACATCTATTTAATAGGTATCTAATATCAAAATTAGAGCTAATTGTAATAGATTAACTTTTATGTTTTCCCCCAAAAAAAACAGTAATAAAAACGGAGCTGAAATAAACCTAACAGAATATGGTTTATAAAAAACCAAGAATAAAATTTGAGTTCTTGTTTATATCTAACTCAGCTTGGCCAAAAATAGTAAAAAAATGACGACTAATTTTATTTTAGCTCGATAAAAAGCAATTTTCATCGTTTAAAAACATTTTTCATCGTTTAAGTGCAATAAAAAACCTCGCTTTTGAAGGCGAGGTTTTTACTATAAGTGAGAAAATATATTATTAAAAAATTACTTTACTTTTTCTACAATAGCTTTAAAAGCTTCTGGGTTGTTCATAGCTAAATCTGCAAGAACCTTACGGTTTAATTCGATATTATTAGCTTTTACTTTTCCCATAAATTGAGAATAAGACATACCGTGTATACGTGCACCTGCATTAATACGAGTGATCCATAAAGCACGGAAAGTTCTTTTTTTGTTTCTGCGGTCTCTATAAGCATATGACATTGCTTTATCAACTGCATTTTTTGCTACTGTCCAAACGTTTTTACGACGTCCGAAGTAACCTTTTGCTTGCTTAAGAACTCTTTTTCTTCTAGCTCTTTTCGCAACAGAATTTACTGATCTTGGCATAATTTTAAATTTTTTAGTAGTAGGCGATCCATCAATTATGAATTATAAATTCTAAATTATGAATTCTTTTAAATGGCCCAACTCCTGGGTTTATAATAATTCTAACCTGATTAAAAAACGATTACTTTAAACGTAATTGTTCTTTAATACTATTTTCATCGCTTTTATGCACTAACGTAGAGTGCGTTAAAGCTAGCTTACGCTTTTTAGATTTTTTTGTCAAAATATGACTCTTAAAAGCGTGCTTTCTTTTGATTTTACCAGTACCGGTAAGCTTGAAACGCTTTTTAGCACTGGATTTTGTCTTCATTTTAGGCATTGTATCCTTGTTTTTATAATAATCTCACTTATTATCTTTAAAACTCCTTAGTTAATACTAAGAGGTTTTTGTTTTTATTATTTTGTTTTCTTAGGAGCAATAAACATGATCATTCGCTTACCTTCTAATTTAGGCATTTGTTCTACTTTACCATACTCTTCTAATTCTTGAGCAAGCCTTAATAGTAGTATTTGTCCCTGATCCTTGTATATGATAGAACGACCTTTAAAGAAAACATAAGCTTTTAATTTAGCACCTTCGCTTAAAAACTTAATCGCGTGTTTTTTCTTAAACTCGTAATCATGTTCATCAGTATTTGGTCCAAATCTAATCTCCTTAATAGTGACTTTGGTGGCTTTGGTTTTAAGAGCCTTGTCCCTTTTTTTCTGCTCATATAGGAACTTTTTATAGTCCATTATTTTACAAACAGGAGGTACCGCTTTCGGAGAAATTTCTACAAGATCTAATTCTTGCTCTTCAGCAAGTGCTAGTGCTTTTTTAGTTGGATATACACCAACTTCTACGTTGTCGCCTACAAGACGTACTTCGTCAACCCTTATTTTATGATTGATTCTGTGAGCATCTTCTTTAATTACTCTTAGTGGTTTCTGAGACCTTCTTCTTCTTATTGCTATGACTTAAAAATTTAAATTAAACTTAATTATTTTATTATCCGTTAAACGGTTTTAACGTTCTATTGATTTCTTCTGTAATTATTTCTGAGAACCTTTCAATACTAATGGCTCCAATATCTTCGCCACCATGTTTTCGTACCGAAATAGTATTATCATTTTGCTCTTGCTCCCCTACAATAACAATGTAAGGAATTTTTTTCATTTCTGCTTCTCTAATTTTCTTACCCATAGTTTCATTTCTATGGTCCGCAAGGGCGCGAATTTCGTTATTTTCTAACAAATTTAAAACTTTTTCAGCGTATTTTTCATATTTCTCACTGATTGATAGGACAATAACTTGTTCCGGCATTAACCAAAGAGGGAAGTTACCAGCGGTATGTTCTAATAATATAGCAATAAATCTCTCCATACTACCAAAAGGTGCCCTATGGATCATTATTGGTCTATGCATCTCATTATCACTTCCTTTATATTCAAGTTCAAAACGCTCAGGTAAGTTATAATCTACTTGTATTGTTCCTAGTTGCCAGCTTCTACCTAAAGCATCTTTAACCATAAAGTCTAATTTTGGTCCATAAAAAGCAGCTTCACCTGTTTCAATTACATAATCAAGACCTTTATCTTTTGCCGCGTTTATAATTGCATTTTCGGCTTTTTCCCAATTTACAACATCACCAATGTATTTCTCAGGATTATCAAGATCTCTTACGGATACCTGCGCTGTAAAGTTTTCAAATCCTAAAGAACCAAAAACATATAAAACAAGGTCTATTACTTTTTTGAACTCTTCGTCTAATTGGTCTGGAGTACAAAAGATATGTGCATCATCTTGGGTGAATCCACGTACTCTTGTAAGCCCATGAAGTTCTCCACTTTGCTCATATCTATATACGGTTCCAAATTCAGCGTACCGTATTGGTAAATCTCTGTATGACCATGGACCACTTTTGTATATCTCACAGTGGTGTGGGCAGTTCATAGGTTTTAGCAAGAATTCCTCTCCTTCTGCGGGAGTGTTTATTGGTTGAAAACTATCTTCTCCATATTTAGCATAATGACCGGATGTTACATATAACTCCTTTTGTCCAATATGAGGCGTTACCACCATTTCATAACCTGCTTTTT
This sequence comes from uncultured Aquimarina sp., assembly GCF_947492405.1. Taxonomy (GTDB): domain Bacteria; phylum Bacteroidota; class Bacteroidia; order Flavobacteriales; family Flavobacteriaceae; genus Aquimarina. Next base: position 3,389 of record NZ_CANLMP010000012.1, on the reverse strand, counting down.
TCTGAGCTTTTTTGAGGAATTGTTCTAATCGTTCACGTAAAGCTGCACCTTTTGGTAACCATAGAGGTAGTCCTTGACCTACTTTTTGAGAAAAAGTAAAGAACCCTAGTTCTTTTCCTAGTTTTCTATGGTCTCGCTTTTTTGCTTCTTCTAATAATAGAAGATATTCTTTAAGTTCTTTTTGTTTTGGAAAAGTGATCCCATAAACTCTTGTAAGTTGTTTATTGTTTTCATCTCCTTTATGGTACGCACCCGCTACGCTCATTATTTTAGCAGCTTTTACAATACCGGTATTTGGGATATGTCCACCTCTACATAAATCAGTGAAAGTATCGTGGTCACAAAAGGAAATAGTGCCGTCTTCAAGTCCTTCAACCAACTCTACTTTGTATTCGTTTTTGCCTTGATAATAGGATAAAGCTTCAGATTTGCTTACTGACCTCATTGTAAAATCATGTTTACCTCGAGCAATTTCCAGCATTTTATCTTCTATGGCCTTAAAATCTTTTTCAGAAATAACCTTATCTCCTAAATCTACATCATAATAAAACCCTTTTTCAATAGCAGGACCTACCCATAGCTTAACTCCAGGATATAATTCCTCAAGCGCTTGAGCAAGAATATGTGCTGAAGAATGCCAAAAAGCCTTTTTTCCGTTATCGTCTCTCCAGGTGAACAAAACTAAATCTCCATCGGTTGTTAATTCTGTTGATGTTTCTATGATAGTATCATTGAATTTTGCCGAAATCACATTTCTAGCAAATCCTTCGCTTATATCTTTTGCAACATCCATAGCAGTTACACTACTATTGTATTCTCTAACCGAACCGTCCGGCAACTTAATTTTGATCATTGTTTTTCTAAATTAAAGTCGCAAAGATAATACGATAATAAAACCCTCACAATAATTACGGAATATTTAAAATAAATAAAATTTGAAAGTGTACCGAATGTATGATGATGTTAATTAGAGAGGGAATTTATCCAATGGTTGAGAGCTCGTTTTTGCGATATATTGCTTTTAAGGAAGAGATTAAGTGTCGTTAGATGTGTTGTATTTATGTTTTCATTTGTTAGATAAGGGAGCAGCTATTACCTTTGATTCTTAATGAAACTGATCGTTTATAAACAAAATAACCGAAAACCGTACAACAATCTAGTGAAGGTTGTGTCTTTTTTTATAGTGTTATTTAACTGCCTATTCTCTTTTTGTCAAGAAGCTAATTATGTTCTCGAAGGATTAGAACAAAAACTCAAAAACATGAATAGCTTAAACCCCGAAGAGTTTTTCCCATTAGTGTCTCCTCTTTTAAATAATGAAAAAGCGCGTATTTGGGGCTTAGATTATCTAGGTAGGTATTATATGGAAAAAGAAGTAGCTGATTCTACAATTTATTACGGTAATCAAATATATGAATTGTCTATAGGTAAAACCGACTCTTTGTCTTATGAATGGCTTAGTAAAGCGTATAATATGCTAGCGGTAGGATATGGTTTTAAAGGTTTGGTTAAGATTAGAGGTGAATATCATTTAAGAGGCTTGGATTTGTTTGAAAAACAACTGGTAACCAAGGAAATGTCCGTTCATCATATTAGAGGGTTAGCTGATTATTATCTCGACCAAAAAGAATACGATAAAGCAATACCCTTTTATAAGAAGAGTATAGAGATTGATGAAAATAATAACACTGTTTATTTTTCTTATAATAATTTGGGTCAGATATATACGAGAAAAGGAGAGTTTAAGAATGCTCTTTATTATCTAAAAAAAGCTTGTGAAGCTCCTGAAGGTTATAAAGCACGAGGATATTGCTTAGAAAGTATTAGCGCTTGTTATTTAAAAATGGAAAAATTTGATGAAGCGATTTTTTATGGGGAGCTAGTTCAGGAAATGTTTGAGGATAAAGATTTAAAATTTGTACTTCTTTCCAGGAATACAATGGCAAAAGCGTATCATCATAAAAAGGATTATCAAAGAGCTGTTAGCATTTATAATGATTTATTAGAAAAAGTGAAATCAAAAGGATTTATTGATATTGAAATTGAAATTTTGAAGAATCTAAGCAGCTCTTTAAAAATACAGGATAGATATAAAGAAGCAGATGAGTTCACTACTTATAAATATAAATTAAAAGATTCATTACTTAAGATTCAAAAAGATAAAGAGATTGCAGAGTTGTTGATCAAATACGATATTCTTGATCGAGAGAAGAAAATCGAATTATTAAGAAAGAATCAAGAAATTAAGGATAATCTTTTATTCTCAGAAAGAAAACATACGAGATTACTCTTTTATGGATTCCTCTTTGTAACTTTATCTAGTTGTATTCTTTTAATAGTGTATAGACAGAAATTAGTAGCAAAAAACAAGCTTAATAAACAACAAGAAGAGATTAATGAAGAACGAATAAAGTCTATTATAAAAGGACAAGAGTTAAAGTTGGTGAAAACTTCTTTGGATGTTCAGAATACAGAAAGAAAACGTATAGCACAGGATTTGCATGATAGTATCGGAGGTAATCTTGCAGCAATAAACTTGAAATTGGGTTCTGTAAAGAAACAAAATCAAGAATTCAGTCTAATAAAAAAACAGATTGACGAAACTTATCGTCTGGTTAGAAAGATTTCTCATAATCTTATCCCTGATAATTTTTATGGTAATAGATTTACCGAAGTTTTGGAGGAGTATCTAAACGATCTAGTGAAAGCAAATAATTTAAGGATGACATTTAGCGCGTTTCCTAAAAAGGAGATTGATGTTATAGATGAAAAATTATCTGTTGAAGTTTTCAGAATTATTCAAGAATTACTTACCAATACATTTAAACATGCAAAAGCTACAGCGATTACGGTTCAAATAGATTTATTAAAAGATAATATCCATATAATGTATGAAGATAATGGTGTAGGGTTTGTGCCTGATCCGAATAAAGAAGGGATAGGATTGCGAAGTATTAGAAACAGGTTAAAAAAGCTGGATGGAAAAATCATGGTTGATTCTGTTGTAAATAGAGGTACCATTCTAGATATAGAAATAAAAGTGATTAAGTAAAATGACATTTCAATTTCTAAATGTTTAATCATCTTTTTTAGTTATTTGTATTTTTTTTACTGTGTAAGTTTGCTATTTCTAGGCTGTTATAAAAAGATTAAAAATTTCTTTAAAAAAAGTATTGTTGAAAAGAAAAAGGGTTGTATGTTTGCACCCGCAAAACGGGGTATTTTTTTTGTTTAGTTCATTGAGATTGATTTTGTTTGTTGATTTAGATTTCACGGGTTCTTAAGGGGTTTTGTTAGATTTAATTCAGGTTTAAAAAAAACTTTTATTTTTTTTCAAAAAGTTTTGGTGGGATTAAAAAGTGGTTGTATATTTGCACCCGCTTTGAGAA
>NZ_CANLMP010000011.1 GCF_947492405.1 uncultured Aquimarina sp. | reverse complement strand
AGTCTTAATTCTTATCTGTAAAACAATCGTATTAATACAATTGCAATACGCGCTGTCAATCAATATATCAATGAACTCTTTCAACGAACCTAACACAATCTTCATCGCCGGTCGTTAATCGTAAATTAAAAAGGAATCGAACCTTAAAAATGACCTAAATCAACCTACTCCAGTATAATCTTTATTCCTATGAACTTCGCTTGTTTCTCAAAGCGGGTGCAAATATACAACCACTTTTTAATCCCACCAAAACTTTTTGAAAAAAAATAAAAGTTTTTTTTGAACCTGAATTAAATCTAACAAAACCCCCTTAAGAACCCGTAAAATCTAAATCAACAAACAAAATCCTAATCAATGAACTTAACAAAACAATATCCCGTTTTGCGGGTGCAAACATACAACCCTTTTTCTTTTCAACAACAAAAAAATCAAGTATTTTTTTCAGAAAATTACAAACCTACTGGTTTTTAAAAAGTTGGATAGCGAATATAATAAAATTAATCAAAATAAAGGGTAATTTTTTTTAAGAAAATACATTACAAATCTATAAAATCACTTCAATTTATGTTTTTGGAATTGATTTAATTGAAGAGAATCAATCAATAAGACTTGTTAAGAAAAGATTTAATCTTTTTTAAAATAAAACCAGAGTACACGATAATAAATAGTTCTCCACCAAATTCGTGAAGATCAATATTTATATCTTAATTTTTTGTTGATGTAGTTTTTATAGTGTCTGTCCATTTATTCCTTAGATTATAGAAACTGAAATCTAGTGCTGTTTTTTGTTCTTCTAAAATATTTGACTGAAAACTTCTTTGCAATATATCTTCTATCCAATAATCTTCTTCTATATTAATAGGATCATACTGTTCTTTCAAAGATATACTAAAAAGCTTAGCGGTGCTATTATACCAAAATGCTTTCCATCCACTCCTATACTCCTTTACTAGATCAAACATTGTTTGACCTGTTTGTCTGTGTATCAACTTCACTAAAATCTGACCTTCGGTACGAGTCATCTTTTTTAATTCGGCTGTAAACTCCTCTTCCATATATTTTTGAAGTATTTTAATATATTTCTTTCGGGCTTTTTTGGATTTGATATTTTTTAATCTTTCGTTTAATTCTGTCAATCTATCAGACGCAAGTTTTGCGTAGGGATATACTTTTCTTGTTTTACGCCTTAATATAAGATACTTTCTTCTCGCTAATCTATCTTTGAACTTAAGCTTACCTAATATTACAACTTCATCAAGACCTATAGCCTCATGTGGAATAGTATCTCCTTCTATAATATAATACTGTACATATCCCAATGTATCTATTTTTGTCGAGTCAATTTCTTTCTGACAAATTCCAACACAGGGAAACAATAATATCAATATGTATAGTAAATGTTTCTGCATAGTAGGTAATGATCTTCTAAAATCGTTCCAAAATTAGTAATAAACAGTTTGTAAACTGTAAAATCTTTGTGAATATTATTAACTTCGTATAAAACAAAAATATATAAATGGCTAAAAAAAGTATATTAAACAAAAAGTCTTTGACTTTTCTCGAGAGATATTTAAATAATGCTGCACCTACAGGTTATGAATGGGAAGGGCAAAAAATATGGATGGATTACCTAAAGCCATATGTAGATGAATTTATTACTGACACATACGGAACCGCTGTTGGTGTGATTAATCCTAAAGCTACATATAAGGTAGTTATAGAGGGGCATGCAGACGAAATTTCATGGTACGTAAACTATATTACAGACAATGGGCTTATATATGTAATTAGAAATGGAGGTAGTGATCATCAAATAGCAACTTCGAAACGTGTAAATATCCATACTAAAAAAGGAATTGTGCAGGGCGTGTTTGGTTGGCCAGCAATTCATACTCGCAAGGGTTCTAAAGAACAAGCTCCAACATTAGAAAATATTTGTATTGATGTAGGATGTAATACGAAAGAAGAAGTTTTAAAACTCGGAGTCCATGTAGGATGTGTTATCACATACCCGGATGAGTTTTTTATTCTTAATAATGATAAGTTTGTTTGTCGCGCTTTAGATAACAGAATGGGTGGTTTTATGATCGCAGAAGTTGCTCGTTTACTAAAGGAGAATAAGGATACGTTAGACTTTGGACTTTATATTACTAACTCTGTACAGGAAGAAATAGGTCTTAGAGGTGCCGAAATGATTACACATACAATCAAACCTGATGTGGCAATTGTAACCGATGTTTGTCATGATACAACTACGCCTATGATAGAAAAGAAAACTCAAGGCGAAACAAAAATCGGTGATGGTCCGGTGATTTCTTATGCACCTGCTGTTCAGAATAGATTAAGAGAATTATTAATTGACACTGCGGAGAAGAAAAAAATACCATTCCAGCGAATGGCATCTAGCAGAATGACAGGTACGGATACTGATGCTTTTGCTTACAGTAATGGTGGAGTAGCATCCGCTTTGATCTCTTTACCCCTTCGTTATATGCATACTACCGTAGAAATGGTTCATCAGGATGACGTAGAGAATGTTATTCGTCTTATATATGAAAGTTTACTTGCCTTAAAATCTGGCGAGACTTTTAGTTATTTCGAAAAACCAAAACCAGCTACGAAGGCAAAACCAAGATCAAAAAGCAAAACAAAAGCTAAGAAATAACTCGACCACCTATTTCAATTTTGATAAAAAAACTGTATTCGGTAAAAGAATGCAGTTTTTTTATGGTAACATTTTGTCGTAAAAAGATACTAACCATTGTAAATCAAAGACAAAACACTAAAAACAAGACTCTTTGTCGGTTTTTACACGCCTTTTATCGAGCATTATTAATATATTTGCATCTTTAATTTTGTACTAAAATATCCCTATGATATCAAAATACTATTTTTTACTACTTCTATTGTTTACCTCATTTATTGTTACTTCTCAAAAGAAATTTGAACCTACAGAAGAAGATATATTACTCGCTAAAGAACTAAGTAGTTCATACCCTGATGAAGATATTGCTTTACTAAAGCATTCTGAGATTATTGATTTTGATTACGACAAAAAAGCCGATAAGGTTATAGTAAAAAACAAGTTTAAACAGGAATTCATCAATTTAAAATCCAGAACGGAAATTCCTTTATTTATAGGATATGATGATCAATCTAAAATTCAAGATGTATATGTTAATCATAGAAATGGCCAATCTGCAGGTGTACGATTTAAAGATGAATATTACAATCAAGAAGAATTATTTCATTCTGATGCCAGAATTAAGTGGGCTGGTTTAAACTTTCCTTTATTAGGATATAAATACACTTTTGGGTATAAAAAAAAATACAAGGATGTTAAATACTTTGTAAACACTTTTTTAGATAGTTATTTCCCAATCGTACAAAAAACAATCACTGTAAATATTCCGAATTGGTTAGATGTAGAGATCAAAGAAATCAATATGGAAACTATTTCTGTAAAAAAAGACAAAAAAGAAATTGAAAACAATGGTATTACCCAATATACTTATACCATAGAAAATGTAGAGGCTGTTACCAAAGAAGAAAACAGTATCGGACCTACACATTATAGACCACACTTGCTCTTTTTGGCGAAGTCTCATACTAAAAATGATACTAAACAAGTATTACTTAACAACACTAAGGATCTCTACAAATGGTATCACTCTCTCGTACTTCAATTAAACAATGATACAGAGTCTCTTAAAGAAAAAACATTATCCATCATTGCAAACAAGAATACTGATGAAGAAAAAATAAAAGCAATATACTATTGGGTTCAGGATAATATAAGATATATAGCTTTTGAAGATGGAATCGCCGGTTTTAAACCGGAAGAAGCTGCGAATGTATATCGTAAAAAATATGGTGATTGTAAAGGAATGGCCAACCTAACTAAACAAATGATGAAGATCGCAGGTTTTGATGCCAGATTATCATGGATTGGTACAAGACGAATTGCTTATGATTACTCGCTACCTACGATAGCTGTGGATAATCATATGATTTGTACTGTGATTGTTAATGACCAAAAATACTTTTTAGACGCTACAGAAAAGTATAATCCTTTAGGAACTTATGCCGAAAGGATACAGAAAAAACAAGTATTGATAGAGAATGATGAGGATTACATTTTAGATACAATACCCTCAAATGTTTCTAAAAACAACATAAAGACAGTAGTATCTAGTTTAAAGATTGAAGAAGAAAAACTTACTGGAACAATTAAAAGAAAGTATGAAGGAGAAAGCAAAACAGACTTTTTATATAATATCAATAATTTAAAAAAAGATAAAAAAAATGAAGTCTTAGAATACTATATTGGACGAGGAGATAAAAATTTGGTTTTGGACGATATCAGTATTACCGATATAAGTAATCGTGATCAAGACCTACATTTATCCTATAACATTATTCAAAATAATGCGATCAGTAGTTTTGAAAATGAGCTTTATATCGATATTGATTATTACAAAAGCTATCAACAATTAGATTTTGACAAAAGAAAAACTGCATTTGTTTTACCATACAAAACTTTAGAAAACACCTCTACCACTATCGAAATTCCTGAGGGATATATTGTGAAAGAACTACCTGAAAATCTTTCGGTAAACAATAAAGATTTTGAAATATCATTCAACTATAAATCTAATAAGGATGAAATTATTTATGAGAAGAATATCAACTTTAAGAACGCCATTATTAGCAAAACTGAGCTGAGCGCCTGGAAGGAGTTTCATAAAAAATTAAAAAAGCAATATCAACAACAAATAATTTTGACCAAAGAATAATGAGAAGATTATTGAATACATCCTCACATTATATCAACTTACATACCATCAACAACAATGAAAAAAACAAGTAATCTAGTTACAAAAATTATATTTATTATCTCTTTTATTCAGACCATAGCTGTATATGGTCAGCTCCCTAAAATTGATAATCTGGCCGAATATATCTGGAGTGAAGATGATCAATATGCAGAACTACCGGCCATTCCTGATAAGTGGCAAAACGAATCCGCTGTAGTAATTCTAAGTGATACTGATTATTATTACTTTAAGGCAAAAAAAGCCCTCAATACACATATAATTATTAGAAGGATTATCAAACTTAATGATCAAGCATCTGTAAATGAGTATTCTGAGTTTAATCAATTAGGGCAAAATAAACAACTAATCGTAAAAATTACAAAGCCAAATGGATCAATAAATATAATTGATGTAGATTCTGAAAAAGTAGAGACCTCAGAGTCCGATGGTACCGTAATATCAGGAATAATATATAAATCGGTAAAAAAAAGCAAATTAGCAATTCCAGATTTAGAAATTGGAGATATTATTGATTATAGTATTTATTATAAAGAAAGAGAACCTATTATGGGAGTCTTAGAAGCTCCATCAGTTAGAGATGTTATCAGCGGAGAATATCCTATCATGAATTATGAATTAGATATTCATTCTAAAAAAGACTTTTTCATCAGCATCAAAACCGAAAATGGAGCTCCACAACCTACAGATATAAGCCCTGAAAAAGGTAAGAACAAACGATATTCTTTTAAAATGAAGGATATAGAGAAAATAGACCCAATCATGTGGGAGTACACTTTATTGGATGCGCCATATGTGAAATTCCAAATAGCTTTAGAAAAAGAGAAAAAAACGGAAGCATTCGTTGGCGAAGAAAAATCCAAGATTAAAGATAACGTAACAGATGAAGAGGTTTTAAATTATTATAAGGGCATCACGGTTTTTGATCATGGATATAAAGGGTCTGATAAATACCTAAAAGATAAAGACTTTTCTAAAAAAGAAAGAATTGAAGAAGCGTATTATTATATGAGACAATACTACCTTAATCAATTTATTGAAGCTGCTGTTGCTTACCAAAACGACTTGACCGTAGATAATCCATTTCAATTTTACGCTTTCCCAAAATACATAACTAAAGAACTAAAATTCATAAATTATTACGCTTCTTTTTTGAGGGAGGAGAAAATTCCTTTCGAGATGATTGCAGCAATACCTAGAAGTCAAGGAAAAATAGATGATCTTCTATTTCCTGATGACATAACCTTGTTTTTAAAAATTAATCTTGACCCTGAAAAACCTCTTTTTGTAAGTCAATTTGGGAATCATACAAACTTCAATTACATCCCATATTATCTAGAAGGTAATGAAGCTTACAGTTTAGAAACTGGTAAAGGACATCGACTAGAGACTATAAAAAAAGTAATGATACCTGTATCTGATTATAAACGTAATAATTCTAATCAAGAATATGACATTACCTTTGTAGATGGTTTCGAGAAAATAAAAGTTTTTAAGAAGTCTGAACTTAAAGGACATAATAAGGTTAGCGAAATTAATGATCGATTAAACTCTTTAAATTTCACAGAAGAAGATCATGAAAAATATAATACTAAAAGGTTATATGATCGTTTAAAAAAGAAAAGAAATAAGAAGAAATACGAAAAGGAATTTCCAGCATTTAAAGAAAAAATAGTTTCAGTTCAAAAAGAATCATATGAGGAGAGTCTTGAAGAAGAATTAGATTTTAAAATTGAAGATTTTTCTTTTGAAGTTCTTGAAACTGGTAGATATAATATAGAAGATGTACTTAGTTATAAAGAGGAATTTCTAGCTGCAAATGACCTTTTAAAAAGAGCTGGACCCAACTACCTTTTTGAAATAGGAAAATTTATAGGTGGACAAATTGCTATTGAAGAAAAAGACAAAGGAAGAGAAGAAGATATTCGCATGCCTTATCCAAGATCTTTTAATAACACTATTAACTTAACTATTCCTGATGGATACGAGGTTGCAGGATTAGATAAACTTGATATTGAAGTAAAAAATGAAACAGGAGGCTTTACCAGTAATCACACCTTAGAAGGAAACAAATTAACCATTAGCACTTTTAAATACTACACACATAATTATGAGCCAAATACCAACTGGTCCAAAATGCTAGAGTTTTTAGAAGCGGCATATCAGTTTTCTCAACAAAAAATATTACTTAAAAAGCAATAATTATTAGTAGCGATATATACTAAACAAATAGCCTTGCAAATTGCAAGGCTATTTGTTTTTATTAAAATTTTAATTATTAAATCTTGTCATTTTTAACAGGTGTAACAAATGCTAACTCATCTATTATTTCTTCAACTATTTCTGGATTCAATAATGTACTTATGTCACCTAGATTAGAAGTATCATTAGACGCAATTTTTCTTAAAATTCGACGCATAATCTTACCACTTCTCGTTTTAGGAAGTCCTGGAACAAATTGTATTTTATCAAGTTTTGCGATGGGACCTATACGCTCGGTGATTTGCTGATTGACTTCTTTACTTAGATTATCTCTATCTCTAGATTCTCCTGTTTCTTTTAGTATAACAAATCCATATAATGCGTTTCCTTTTATATCGTGAGGAAAACCAACAATGGCTGATTCTGCAACAGCGGGATGCTCATTAATCGCATCTTCAATGGGAGCAGTTCCCAGGTTATGGCCTGAAACAATGATTACATCATCTACTCTACCCGTTATTCTGTAATATCCAACTTCATCTCTTAAAGCTCCATCCCCTGTAAAGTATTTATTTTTAAAAGCTGAAAAATATGTATCTCTATATCTTTGGTGATTCCCCCAAATAGTTCGCGCCATCGAAGGCCAAGGAAATTTAACACATAATCGTCCCTCTACTTGATTTCCTTCAATCTCGTTACCATTTTCATCCATTAAAGCTGGTTGTACTCCAGGCATTGGCAAGGTAGCATATGTTGGTTTAGTAGGTGTAGCAAAAGGGATAGGTGAAATCAAAATCCCTCCAGTTTCCGTTTGCCACCAAGTATCTACTATAGGGCATTTCTTTTCTCCAACATGGTCATTATACCAATGCCAGGCTTCTTCATTAATTGGTTCCCCTACAGTGCCTAATACCTTAAGACTTGATAAATCGTATTTTGTCACATAATCAAGATTTTCTTTTGCCAATGCTCTGATAGCAGTTGGCGCCGTATAGAATTGTGTTATTTTATGTTTTTGCACTATATCCCAGAAACGTCCAAAATCTGGATAGGATGGCACTCCTTCGAACATTACCGTAGTTGCTCCATTGGCCAAGGGTCCATATACAATATAAGAATGACCTGTAATCCAACCAATATCTGCGGTACACCAATAAACATCATCTTCTTTATATTGAAAAACATTCTTAAAACTATAGGCTGTATATACCATATATCCCGCTGTGGTATGCATCATACCTTTTGGTTTTCCTGTAGAACCAGAAGTATAAAGAATAAATAGTGGGTCTTCTGCGTCCATAATTTCTGGTATACATTCCTTACTTGCATTATCTAATAAAGGTTGTAACCATTCATCCCGTCCAGCCTTCATCTCTATGTTAGCATTAATTCGTTTTGCGACCAACACAGATTTAATTCCTGGACATTGCTCCAGAGCATCATCTACAATACCTTTTAGATCTATCGTTTTAGATCCACGATAAGATCCATCTGAAGTAATCACCATTTTAGCTTCGCAATCATTAATTCTTGTGGCTAATGCAGTAGCAGAAAATCCAGCAAAAATCACTGAATGTATTGCTCCAATTCTAGCGCAAGCTAGCACCGCAATTGCCAGTTCTGGAATCATAGGAAGATAAATACACACTCGATCCCCTTTCTCTATTCCTTTACTCTTAAGAACATTTGCAAATTTACAGACCCTTTCGTGTAACTGATTATAAGTAATATGTTCTGCAGTGGCTTCTGGGTCGTTGGGCTCAAACAAAATTGCAGTTTTTTCTCCGCGAACATATAAATGCCTATCTATACAATTTTCTGTAATATTCAATTTTGCTCCTTCGAACCATTTTACCTCTGGTTTTGTAAAATCCCAATCCAGAACCTTATCCCACTTTTTTCTCCATAAAAAATGTTCTTCTGCTATTTCGCTCCAAAAAAGTTCTGGATTTCTAACAGATTTCCTATATACCTGAAAATATTCTTCAAGATGTTTTATGTGATAGTTACTCATTATTTATTGTTTTGTTCTTTTACTTTAAAAGTATTCATATAATAATATCTTTTTAAATTTAATCGACAAGCAACGTGCTGTTTTTGCTAAACGACAAATTTTCATATCTGATTAAGATAATTTTTCTTAATGTGTTGCTTCACTTGCGCCACTAGGAATTCTTATATTTTCTACAATTTCCTGAACATCTTTGGGAGGTGCTGCAGTAAATTTGCATACCACCAGAGATACTGTAAAGTTAATCACCATGGCTACAGCACCAAATCCTTCTGGCGAAATGCCAAACCACCATTGATCAGAAGGTGGTAATACCTCATCAAACCAGCCTAATTTATACTTTATCATATATAACAACATACATATTATCCCGATAACCATACCTGCTATAGCACCTTCTTTATTCATGCGCTTGTAGAAAATTCCTAATACAATAGCAGGAAAGAAGGACGCTGCAGCCAATCCAAACGCCAAAGCAACCACAGCAGCTACAAATCCAGGTGGATTAATCCCGAAATACCCAGCTACACAAACTGCTGCAATGGCAGAGATTCTGGCAGCTATTAATTCTCCTTTTTCAGAAATTGTAGGTTTTATTATTTTTTTTATAAGGTCATGAGATACAGATGATGAGATAACTAATAATAATCCCGCTGCAGTAGATAAAGCTGCTGCAAGACCTCCCGCAGCAACCAGCGCAATTACCCAATTAGGTAAGTTAGCAATCTCTGGATTCGCCAAAACCATAATATCTCTATCTACAAATAATTCATTTTCATTAGCATTATTCATGTTAATAATCATACGTTCTCCGTATGTTCCTCGTTGATCTACTTCAAAAATGGGTTTATTCTTATTTCCAACTACTGCGTGTCCTTTGGTATACTGTACCCTTCCATCCCCATTTTTATCCACCCAACCTAAAAGCTCTGTATCCTCCCAGTTCTTGAACCATTTTGGTAAATCTTTATATTCCTTATTCTGAACAGATTCGATCAAGTTAGTCTTTGCAAAAACTGCTACCGCTGGAGCTGTTGTATATAATATTGCAATAAGTAATAATGCGTATCCTGCAGATTTTCGGGCATCCTTTACTCTTTTTACTGTAAAAAAACGAACAATTACATGTGGTAATCCTGCAGTACCAACCATTAGAGCTAGTGTAATTGTAAACACATCCAGTTTAGATTTAGAGCCATCTGTATATGAAGAAAATCCTAACTCCGTACTTAATCCATCTAGTTTATCTAATAAGTATATTCCAGAACCGTCTGCTACGGTATCACCAAATCCAAGTTGTGGAATCGGATTACCAGTCATCTGGATTGAAATAAATATTGCAGGAACCATAAATGCAAAAATCAAAACACAATACTGCGCCACCTGCGTATAAGTGATACCTTTCATTCCTCCTAACACTGCATAAAAAAGAACGATAATCATACCGATGAGCACTCCAGTATTAATATCTACTTCCAGAAATCTGGAAAAGACAATCCCTACTCCTCGCATCTGACCCGCCACATAGGTAAAGGATACTAATAAAGCACAAAACACAGCGACTGATCTTGCTGTTTTAGAATAATAACGATCTCCAATAAAATCAGGAACTGTAAACTTTCCGAACTTACGAAGGTATGGAGCTAATAGTAATGCCAACAAAACATAACCTCCGGTCCAGCCCATTAAATATACCGCACCATCATAACCATCAAATGCAATAATCCCTGCCATAGAAATAAAAGAAGCGGCACTCATCCAATCTGCAGCTGTAGCCATTCCGTTTGCTAACGGTGATACTCCTCCACCAGCTACATAAAACTCTTTTGTAGAATTTGCTCTAGACCATATTGCTATACCAATGTATAAGGCAAACGTAATTCCTACTAAAATATAGGTCCAAATCTGTACGCTCATTATCTATTTGTTTTTGAAGACATTTTAATTTTTATCGTACCCATATTTTTTATCTAACTTATTCATTAATCGAACATATACAAAAATTAAGATAACAAATACATAAATCGAGCCTTGTTGCGCAAACCAAAACCCAAGTTTAAAGCCTCCCAATCGGATTCCATCTAGCAAGTCTTTAAAAAGAATGCCTGCTCCGTATGACACAGCAAACCATATGATAAGTAAAATTGAAAGGTATTTTACATTTTCCTTCCAATATGCTTTGGCTTTTTTTCTTTGTTCTGACATCATTTCTGATCAAAATAAAATTAAATAGACGTACAACTATTCTTAATATGCTTTGATAAATATATTACTTTAAGAATAAAATAAATTAATCCTCAATGATTAATTATCAAGTATTGTATAATTCTAAATTTTAGTAGTATTTTTAAAAAACATCCATTAGTAATAGACATATGGCAGATGAACTTATAGATATATTAGACAGAGACGGAAAACAAACCGGTGAAGTTAGATTAAAATCTGAAGCACATCGACTGGGAATGTATCATGCTAGTGTTCATATTTGGTTTTATACCATGAATGGAAAAGTACTATTACAGAAACGAGCTAAAGATAAAGATACGTTTCCAGATCTGTGGGATATATCGGTTGCAGGTCATATTGGAACAGGAGAAACTATAGAAAACTCGGCGTTACGTGAAATTGACGAAGAAATTGGCTTATCTATAAATGAAAAACAATTAGATTTTATTGGAACATATTTATCAGAAAAACAACCATCACCAAATATGTTTGACAATGAATTCAATTACATTTTTCTTTCAGAATTAAAAGTATCAATAGAAGAACTGACACTGCAAAAAGAAGAAGTATCAGAAATCAAACTAATGCCCATAAAACTTTTAACAAATCATATTCAGGACATAAACATGCATAAAAACTATGTACCACATGATCCTCAATATTATGATTTTATTCTTAAAGAAATCACAAATAGATTGATATAATAACCAGATTGCTACTAACTATGGTAACTTTAATATAACATGTTTAATTATAGTAATTTTGTATTGAAATACAAAAAATAATAAACAAAAACTATGATTTATTCAAATAAAGGAACTGTACAAGCACTTAATGTATTATTAGCAGATTATCATATGTATTATCAAAAGCTTAGAAATTTTCACTGGAACATTACTGGTCGTAATTTCTTTGAATTGCATTTAAAATTTGAAGAGCTATATGAAGATGCTAAATTAAAAATTGACGAAATTGCGGAAAGGATATTAACACTAAGAGCTAAACCAATTAGTAATTATAGTTCGTATCTTACGACTTCTTCTATAAAAGAGGCAGATACTAAATTAGTGGATCACGAAATGGTCTCTGCAATTCTTGAAGATCACGACGCTATTTTGAAACAACTAAAACTTGTAACAGAAGAAGCTGAAGAAGCTGGTGATGATGGGACATTAGATATTACGGGCACATATATTGGAGAATTAGAAAAAACAAGCTGGATGCTAAACGCTTGGAATCAAAAAAATTAAAACTATAAATTTTGAAACTGACAACTTTCTTTCTTTTATTAATTATATCGCTATCAGTAAGTTGTCAGAAAAAAGATAGCACAGACCTAATTATAATTAATGGGTTATCTAAGAATGTTAAAGAAATATCGGGTATCACTAAATTTACTTCGGATACGCTTCTCTATGCTATAAATGATTCTGGCAATGATAATATTCTATTTTGCTTGAATCAGAAGGGGGAAATTATAAAAAAAATTAAAATCCCAAATAGTAAAAACGTAGATTGGGAAGATCTCACCTATGATCATCAAAACAATATATATATAGGTGATTTTGGAAATAATTATAATAACAGAAAAGATCTGGCCATATATAAAGTATCCGATATTTCTAAGAATGATATAGAAGTTCGTAAAATAGAATTTAGTTTAGAGGATCAAAAGAAGTTTCCTCCAGGAAAGAAGAATAAAAATTTTGACATTGAGGCTTTCGTTTATAGAAATGGAAGCTTTTATTTATTTACAAAAAATAGAAGTTCTAAGTTTAACGGAGAGACAAAACTGTATAAAGTTTCTGATACTCCAAGAAAACAAATTGCTAAACTAATTGGAAGTTATAAAACTTGCGATGATGCTAATGACTGTTTTATTAGTGGTGCTGCTATTAATGCTACCGGAGATAAAATAGCACTTCTTACTTATAATAAAATATTTATGTTATCTGACTTTAAAGGTGATGATCTATTTAATGGTACAATTAAAAAGATAAAACTTGATCATTTTTCTCAAAAAGAAGGCATTTGTTTTAAAAATGATACCACACTTTTAATTGTTGACGAAAAAAGAAAAAACAAGAAAGGACGGTTGTATGAATATCATATCAAGTAAACAGCAGTTTTAAGGCCTCCAATCTTCTTCCAGCATCGCGAATTCATAATTATCAGACCATCCAGTTTTAAGAGGTAATACCTTACGTTTATGACCTTCTCTAATCATTCCTGCTTTTTCTAATACTCTAATCGAACCTATATTGTCTATAGCGCACCCAGCTTCAATTCTATGTAATCCAACTTCTTTAAAACCAAACTGTAAAATCGCTTTTGCAGCTTCTGTAGCATATCCTCTACCCCAAAAATCCGGATGTAACTTATACCAGATGGAAGCAATGTTATATTTTGGGTTTCCTATACGTAGAGAAATTAAACCAAGAAATTCATTGTCGGACTGTAAATTGACCGTAAAAACAAATTCTTTTCTCATTCTATAATTCTCAATCCATTCATCAAGGTATACAGTGGTAACTTCTTTATTAGTTGGTATACCTAACGCATTATATTTATCTACTTCAGGAATCGAAAGTAATTCATGAGTTTTAGACAAATCTGATAACGTTACAATTCTAAGTTGTAATCGATTTGTAAGTAGTACGGAAGTTTTCAATATGATTTTTATTAATAATTGATTTTACTAGTAGTACTTTACTAGTCATTATTCATCTCAAAAATATTTTTTAAAAGTTATCAACATTTAAGCACTTAAACCAAAGGTTTAACCTTTTATCGACAAAAACAGTGATATCAATTCATTCTGCGTTAAAAAAAGTAGTACTAAACCTACTTTTAAACAATTGATAGTAAACACAACACTGTTTCTAACTGATTAATAGTAATTTACAGATTAATTTATTCTTAATTTAGACTTGAAATTTGTAGAAAATCGAATACATTTTTCTGTTTACTAACCCCAAAATACATAATTTATATATGAGAGCCGCCCCAGCTTGTCTAATGTTGATTACTTTTTTATCCTGCAATTTACTTTTTTGTCAAAAAAATGTTTCGATCGATAAAACTAGTATTACTAAAAGCACTATACAGGAATCTATAACCCATAGTCCAAAGATTCTAGAAAAAGATAAGATTGATCATTTAAATATTGTAAAGTCCTCGACTAACAAAGCTAAAACAGCCGAAGCTAGATCAAAAGTTACATTAGAAATTTCTGAAACAGTAACTACCTCTGTGCCACGAACTACTTTAGACTTTTTTTAAATAATATTTTTGTTTTGTGAACAAATTGATTGTTCCTTAACCGAGAAGCTCCTGATATTTTCGCATCTTATATTGGGAGCTTCTTTTTTTTAAAAACTCAATCCTAATCCAAAGGTAAATCTTAGACCATCATCACTACTAAACAAATTGAATTGTCCTGCTATAGTATCTACAGCATTGATCCAAAATCCTCCTCCTATAGAATCGTGCCAAATATTAGCATCTTCTCCATCAAACCATACTCTACCGACATCATAACCTCCATAAATCCCTAATTGCAACGGCAGTAAACCTGTTTTGAATTTATTAAAACTATATCTAAGATCTCCACTAAAAGCTAGTGCCTTATCACCAGTAAAACGTTCTTCTCTAAACCCTCTTAAGCTGTTAATCCCACCTAGTGTAGCTGCCTGGTAAAATTCAAAACTATCTCCTATTATAAATTCTGCTTGCACATCCGTTTTCAAAACTAATTTTCGGTTTTTTGTAATTGCATTATAGAATCCTAGTTTTGGATTTATGTAACCAAACGTTCTGTCTGTATCATCCAGATTCATTTTAGAACCTCCTTGCAGTTTAAATAACATGCCTCTGGTAGGATTTGCACTTACATCGAAACTCTTATATTCATAATCCAAGTCTATTCCGGCAAAGAATTTTCTTTCAAAAAAATCAGGATCAGAAGTAACCAAACCAAGTCCGGAAGTAATAAATCTGCCTTGTGAGTCCTGAACTTCTACCCCTTCATAAGATCCCGTAATAGAAAATCCATTTCCATACCTCCCCTTTTTAGCTACTCCAATATCTACTGACCAAATACCTGTTTTAACTCTATTATAATCTAATCCCAGAGCGTCATCAAGATTAATCGTATTGTTTCCAAAACCAAAAAAGTTCTGCGCAAAATTCTCACTTGTATATTTTCCACCTACTTGTAGATTCCAATTACCTACAGCATTGACAAATTCTCCTTTATAGGATATATCATAACCTTCTGTCGCAAAGTAGTACGCTGCTTTTATAGTATGCCTACTTTGGTATGGACTATTATTAAATCCTCTTACCGTATATACATCTGTAATATTAATATTAACCCCATCATCTGGATTAAATCCAACCAATGGTGTTAGCGTATTTGTTTTATCTATATACTTATTATAGTCATAGGTATTGTGATTATAGTTATTACTAAAGATAAACTTGGCTCCACCCTTTTTCTTAATAGTATTCGGTTTTGATTTATGGTCATACACTCTTATTTGTCTTCCATTTTCTATCGTGTATATGTCGTTATTCTGTCCACCGACAATTCTTGTACAGATTGGATTTTTTCCTTCTCCTGTAACTATAAATTGATCATCATCATCTAATCCATAAATCCATATTTCTTTAGTTTCTTTAGAAGACATAGTTCTTTCATAAAATGGTTTTTGAGGAGTACCATCTTTTATTCTTGAAATTTTTACCGTTGTTTGATTATCATCCCTTATGATTTCAAAAAGATCATCTTTATCTGTTCCTTTAATAATAACTTGTTTAGAAAGGTATTTATAGTATCGTTCTGCGATATCCTCTACATCATCTCTTCTTTTTCTAAGATATTTTTTGATTCTTTCTGCTGTCCCATCTTGTAATTCTGATGGCAAATTCCTGAATGCTTTGTCAATAGATTCATCACTAAGATTTTCTTTAATATACTTAGCTTGCTCTAACCAGATCTGTTTGCCGGAACTTTGTGCAAATGTTCTGTCTAATCGTATTCCAGCTTCATTAATCCATCGAATATTTTTTAATTTCTCATCATACACCTGAAACTTTCTTGTTATCGGAACGATAAACTTTATAACATCAAGTAGTCCTCCATCATAATTAGAAAACACCTGATCACGATCCTTAGGTATTGGCCTATACATTTTGCCTTGATCCGTATCAAAACGGGACCACCTCCATTGATCAGAATGTCTGTCCCAATCTCCTAAAATCATATCAAATAATCTGGTTCTAATATAATGAGGTTCATCCATCTGATACTCTTCATCTTTTCTTAGGTTTTTAAGCAAATCATCTGTCCCTTCAATATCATCAGATTTCCCAAAAGAAGCAACATCTTTATGTTCTTTACCTGGACGCTCTTCTAGAAAATACATTTCATCACCAAAGTCTTTATTATACATCCCTAGAGCTGGATGCTTAGGTATATAGTACACTTTTGAGTTAGCATGATATACATCAATCGCATCTGCTAAACCACCTACAACTAAAAAAGCATATGGATAACTAGAAGTGTAGAAATCTGCAAGAAATTCTTCTGTAAATGTATCGTCAAAACCATTTTCTAAATAAGTATCTACAAATACACCCTTTTGTAAAAACTGTGTAACACTCTTTCTCATAGCCCTCAAGCTATAACGTTTCCCATCTTTATCTATCAACCGTAAAGACCTAGTTACCTGCCCCCCTCCTCTTCTATCAATAGTGAATCCACCCATTAAAGTATCTAATGTAGCGACCGGGATTTTAATATCCGTACTATATACATCTCTATAGTGATCTCCCCATAATGATTGGTAAAAATTAGATTTTGTAGTTTCTTCTCTACTATATATAGATGCCGAAACTTTAGTATCAAAAGAATTATCTAATTTACCACTATCATATGCTTCTGGTTGTTTATGAACACCTTTTTGATACACTAGTTTTGCTTGTCCTTCTTCATTACCATAGAAACGCACGTTAGATGATCCGTCTTTATATACATCCAATATCGCAAAACCTTGATTGGGATATGAGAACAATCCATCTTTCCCTAAGGAAGCTGCGGAAACTTTGGAACCAGATCCAGATACTATTTGTTTTAAACCATCACTATCTATATATTGTAATGAATGTTCATGTCCAGAAGCAAAGATCACTCTTTCGCTATCTCTTGCATACGTTGACAATCTTCTCATCAACTGATTATAACTTTCATTATATCGATCTTGTGGAGATACTCCTCCTTGTGATCGAATTTGTGTGACTAGAGATCCTAAGACTGGTAAGGGTATGTTCTTTTTAGAAGGAAATATATGACTCTTAAAATTATACTTCCCACCATGAGGTCCATTAGTAAACATCGGATGATGCATTACGACGAGAACGGTCTTACTATTATGTTTTTTAAGTTCTCCGGCTACTTCATTTAGAAACTTATCTCTCGTTTTAATTTCGCAATTATCATTCATTGTTGGATTCTTGTTCCAATCTGCCAGATACCATTGCGTATCAAGAATAATCAATTGAATTTGATCACTTACTTCTATACTCTCAATAGGACAACCTTTTGACGGTAAAAAGGCTTTTTTACTATCTATCTTTTTTCTTACATATTTTTCTTGCCTTTTTACACCTTTTACTCCATCATTATACCAATCATGATTTCCAGGTATAAACACTACGTCTCCTTCAAACGAATCTGCTGCATTAACCTGAGCATCTATTCGATGCTCTGACAAGGTTCTTTCCTTGGATTCTTTATCAGGCATTCCTTTTTGATAAATATTATCTCCTAAATAGATCAGGTAATCTTCCTTTGTATCTTCTTTTTCTATAATCTGCTTTAAAGCTTCGAGTCCTAATGTACTCTCATTCAAATTAGCATTACCCGCATCACCAACTAAGTAGAAACTTTTCTCTATCTCCTTATCCGGTAATGTTTGTGAAAAATTTTCGTCTAAATACTGAGGTGTGTAAGTTGCACAAGAGTTTAATAATAAAATGAAGATTATTAAGAAGGTCTGTATATTTTTATTCATAAAAGGGTGCATTCATTTTTTTTTAATTATTTTGGTTACTGAAAAATTATAATATGGAAACCCTAGTTGAAAAAACTGATAATTTCGTTTCTAATCTTTTTGCAAAAAAGCTTCCTGAAACTTGTATCTATCATAATTATACTCATACCAAAAGAGTATTTAAAAGTACAAAAGAAATTATTGACAACACTACTATTTCTGAAGAAGATGCACAAGCATTATTATTAACAGCTTTGCTTCATGATACGGGTTACTCGGAAAGTATTGATAATCACGAGGAACATAGTGTTCGCATTTCTACAGTTTTTCTAAAAGAGCAAAATGTTTCTGAAGAAATTATTGATAAAATTTCTTCACTAATAATGGCTACCAAAATGGAACATCAGCCAACTAATTTATTAGAAGAAGTTATTAGAGATGCCGATGCTTCACATTTAGCAAAAGAATATTTCGAAGAAACCAGTGAATTCTTACGACAGGAATTTGAACTAAATTGTAATGAAAGCTACAGTAATACGGACTGGTTAAAAATTAATATCGATTTTCTACAGAATAAGCATAAGTTCTATACCGAATATGCCATTAAAAATTGGCAACCAAAAAAAGAAAAACATCTTTTGAAAATTTTAAATGAACAAGCAGCTTTAAAGAAAAAAAAGAAAAAAGAAAAACTTAAAAAATTAGTAAAAGAGGAAAGCCCTGAAAAAGGAATTCAAACTTTGTTTAGAGTTACTTTACGAAATCATTTAAAATTAAGTGACATTGCCGATACAAAAGCCAATATTCTTTTATCTGTAAATGCTATTATCATATCACTAGCGTTATCTAATTTAATTCCTAAATTAGATAATCCTTCTAACCAATATCTTATTTATCCTACTCTAATATTTATTATTTTTAGTATTGCTTCTATGCTACTATCTGTATTGGCGACAAGGCCAAATGTAACAGGTGGTGAATTTACTCGTAAGGAAATCGAAGAGAAAAAAGTTAACTTATTATTCTTTGGTAATTTTCATAAAATGCCCTTAAATGAGTATAAATGGGCTATGCATGAGCTTATGGATGATAAAGAGTATATTTATGATACTATGATAAAAGATTTGTATTTTTTAGGTAAAGTACTTCATAGAAAATATAAAATACTTCGTATTACGTACACTGTTTTTATGATTGGTTTTATTACCTCTTCTATTTCTTTTGTAATAGCCTTCAATACCTTGCAGTAAGATAAATTATTTATTTATCTCTTTCATTAGGTCATCATAGGTATAATATTCTTGGTCTTCTTTATTTTTGTTATAGAGAATATTTACTCTTAAAGCTTTAAGACCTGTAACGCCTTGTAGATCATCTAGCTCTACTATCTCTATTTCATCTTCAAGATAATTCTTAGACTGCAAGAAGTTGATATACTTTATATATTCTATTTCATCCGAACGTTGAGAATATACAACTACTAACTTTCCTTTCTCTGTAATACGCTGATCAGTTCCTTTAATTTTTGCTTTATCTACTCTTTTCTTTACTACCTCATATCGTGCATTATATGTACCATCTACATCAAATCGTTTTTCATCCATCCTAAATCTCACCGACAAGGAAGCATTAAATACTAAAACCATAGAAGCTACATCAAGTGCTACAGGAAGATCTTTTTTAAGTTGATAATACTCATTCTCCATTTCGCACATCACCTGCAATTGCCACAACCTTAGATTATATAAGTATATTTTATTAAAACTATTCTGCTTAGTAATGGATTCACCTATATATAAGTTATGTTCTACACCATCAGTCTTGAATCTTTCGAAATAGTGAGGATACATTTTTTGAGCCTCCTCTTGTTTTTTATCCAATAAAGCTGCCATCTTCTTATTAATCAACATCACTGACTCATCATAAGCTTTACGATGTTTATATAATGTTTTACTACTTTTATCTAGTGAGTTATTATATTGATTAATTAAACCTTCTAATGATACATTAGTACCTTTAAGGTGTTTAAACAATGGTTTGATTTCATTCTTAATAAAATCCAAAATCTTTTGCTCACTATCTACCTGAAGACGATCAGTAACTAAATTTATATAATTATTAATTCTAAATTTAATTTCTTCATATATAGGTAAAGGATCTAATTCTATTACCTTATTAATGACTTTCGCAATTGATTTAAGTTGTAATACTAAGTCTTTTTGCACAGAACTATTTCTCGCATCAGACGAACCTTTAATATCTATCTGTCCAAACAATGGATATACATCTTCGAATACTACTTCTCTAAAAGAAACTGGATTTTCTTCGACTTTAGCCCGCATGAAACGTTTTGCTTCCTGTCTAAATTTCCAATATACACTAGGGTGTATGGACGTACATTCTTGCTGAATTACCAATTCTAATTCATCTTCAGCTTTCGCCTTAGATCTTAATACAGAATCTACCAAATATGGCATGATATCCTGAAGCTTATTCGCATTAATACTATTTAGCTCCTGAATATTTGGTGAAACAATTTCTAAAACTCCTAACAACTTTCCATCATTCTCTATGGGAGCAATAATTGCGCTTTTTATATTTTGTTTAACCAAATTAGTATACATAAGCTCTTCGGGATAGGCTTTATGCATTTTATCTATATTCGAAATTGCAAAAGGTTCAGATTTTTCGAACATAGAGTAATAAGTACCTTTACACAAAGCTGTTTCACAACAATCTGAATACTCATCATATAAAATGTAACTATCAATAGTCTTAAACGGAACTCTTTCTAAAACACGTTCTTCTTCGTTGTAATTAGAAAAACCAACTTTGATTTCTGGAAGATTAAATACACCTCTAAATATATCCTGAAAACTACCTATAAAGTCTCCTTGCTTTTTATCATACTTTAATAAACTCGTTTTAAACTCGGATAAAGCAAAGTCTGTTGTAACATCAAAAAGATTGGCAATAACAATTCCTTTGAACATCCAACTATTGGGTGGAAACTTTTCTTTCCAAATTTCTACATTATCAAAATTATCAATCAATACTGCAACATCTTCCTCTGTAATATCTGTTGCCTTATCAGTTTTGATCACCTCAATAAAATCTCCATTGTATAAAATTCTATAATGTCGTATGATTCCAGCCGCATCAGGAATGTCATAAAAAAACGGTCTTCTGAAATCAATTTTATATCCATAATATTGACTCAAAATAATACTGCATCCCATTATAAAATAATGATCCTCATCTAAATTTTTAATCTGAGGCTCAAAATCATAACCAGCTGCTTTTATAATGTTTTTATATCGCTGAGTAGATTTTACAACTGTATTATTAAAGGGTATTGTAGCTATTTTTATTTCATTCTTCTGTAAAATCTGAGCAAAAGAATCTTCTAAAACTAATTCTATCTGAGGTAATAACTCCTGGACTCTTTCTTCTGTAGTAATTCCTTCTTCTAATTCAGGATACTCTGCCGCTATCTGTAAAATACTTTCAGCACGATCACGCAGCAATTTATTATCGCTATTCAAAAACTCTCTATATTGATCAAAGAATAAAGAGAAGCTTATCCTAATATCTAACGGAAAATCATGCTCCAATACCTTCATAACGGTTTATTTATGGTAGTTAAACAAAAATAATACAAAACTTTGACACCTAATTATAGTATTAACAATTAATTAATCTATTACGTTATAGTAATCTTTTTAGGTTGCTTATTATTAAGTCGAATATTCTAAAGGAACTAGGACAGAAAAAATCAAAAATATTGTTCTATTCTTAATAAATTCAGACAAAACCCCCATTTTGTATTCATAACACTACTAATTAGACTTAGATAGTATGGATTTCGTTACACTATAGACCATGTTAAATTCATTGTTTTTCTGTAAACAATAAAAAATTAACATTTACCTATATTTAAAAGTTAATTTTTAGTGTTTAAGGTTCTTATTATATATTTTTACGGATCAAAAAAATACAAGAATGAAAAAAATAGTACTGCTCGCACTTATATTGTTATCAGTAGCATGTGAAAAAGAAGAGAAAGGTTATTCAATTTCTGCGGAAACAAAAGGGTTTGAAGATGGAATGACGGTATATGTCAATGCTATAAATCAGTCTAACCGACCTACTATTATTGATTCTGCCACAATTAAAAACGGTAAATTTAAAATTTCATTACCTGTTGTAGAAAGTAATGACTTTAATTATCTAACCTTTAATGGAGTTCCTCAAAATGTTTTGTTTTTAGCAGAAAACAACCCTATCCAAATGACTATTTACAAAGATAGTTTGCGATCTTCTATTATTAAAGGTGGTTCAGAAAACCAATTGTTCTTTTCCTATTTAAAGAAAATGAATGCTTTTGGAAAGGAAAAACAAGAACTTAGCAATCAATTTCAAATAGCTTCTAAATTAAAGGAAACAGATAAAGCTGCGCAAATATCTGCTCAATTACAGGAGACATTAAAAAAGGAAAACAATTTCCGAAAAGAGATTGCTGAAAATAATCCTAATTCTTTAGTGGCCGTTATGGCACTTACAGATCTTTTAAATCTTAAAGCAACTCCTGCTAAACAAATAAAGAAAATATACGCAACTGTAGAAGATAGTCTTAAAACATCTCGTTTAGGTAAAAATCTTGATCGATTGATTACCGCATCGATTGGTAAAATTGATATCGGTAGTGAAGCTGAAGATTTTTCTGCTCCTAATCCAGAAGGAAAAGTAGTTTCTCTAAAAGAATCAATGGGCAAAATTACAATTATCGATTTTTGGGCATCATGGTGCAAACCTTGTAGAGCAGAAAATCCAAATGTAGTGAGAGTATATAATAAATATCATGATAAAGGCCTAAATATTATAGGTGTCTCTTTAGATAGAAATAAGGACCATTGGACAAAAGCGATCAGTCAAGATAATTTAGAGTGGAATCATGTATCGCATTTAAAATTCTGGCAAGATCCAATTGCTAAAGCATACGGTGTAAGATCAATTCCTGCTACCTTCATATTGGACGAAAAAGGAAATGTTATTGCAAAAAACTTAAGAGGACCGGCATTAGAAACTAAAATTTCAGAATTATTAGGAGAGAAATCTTTATAAATTTTATCTATAAAAAATTAAAAAAGATCCGATTATCGGGTCTTTTTTTATATCTAAAGTTTACCTAATCGTTGCATCACAAATAAAATAATGATAGGAATTGCAAGCAATCCTATCATAAGTAAATTTTCTTTAAACAGAAAAGGTGCAAATATCAGGGTTATTATATAGCCTCCAACTGCTCCACCAAAATGAGCATCGTGACCAATATTCCCTGTTTTGCTTTTCATGCCGTAAATAGAATACAACAAATACGCTACTCCAAATAAATAACCTTTAATTCCAAAGTTTTCGAAAGGCAAAAAAGCAAAATATAATTTCTTCTCAGGGAAAATTAAAATAGATGAATACAAAACTCCCGAAACGGCTCCACTAGCACCAACCGCACTATAATGGTATTCGTCTTTATGAAAGAATAAAGAAAACAAATTACCCAATAATAAACTCCCAAAATAAATAATTAGAAACTGAACATTACCTAAATTCTCAATAACATCTGGAGCAAAGAAATATAGCGTAAACATATTAAAAAACAAATGCATCATATCTACATGCAAAAAACCAGAAGCAAGCATACGTAACTGCTCTCCCCTTCTAATTCCTCCTATATTAAACTTATAGCGTTCAAAAAAAGAAAAATCATTCAACCCCTTTAATGAAATAAGAACATTTGCCAGTATAATAACAATGACAACAACATCAAGATTTAGCATATACAATTTTTTGTCGTTCAAATATAATACATATTTCAACCTAAAAAAGCGCGATTTTAACCTGAAATAAGCTTACTCTATATTTTCTTTATACTATATGAAAAAATATTACCTTTAGCCGCTTAAATAGAATTCAATGCAATTAGTAATTTATAGCCTTGTATATCCTTTACTTTGGATGATATCTAAACTACCTTGGCGATTATTTTATATGTTCTCAACCTTTACATATATATTGGTTTATCATATTATTAGGTATAGAAGAAAAACAGTGACAGAAAACTTAAACTTAGCTTTTCCTAATAAAGAAGCAAAAGAAATCAATCGTATCCGAAAAGCCTCATATAAGCATATGTGCGATATGTTTCTGGAAATGATAAAGTCTTTATCTATTAGTGAAAAAGATATCATAGAGCGTTTTCACGTAACCAACCTAGATGCTTTGGTAACGTTAGAGAACAAAAACAAAAGTTTCATTACTATGATGGGGCATTATAATAGTTATGAATGGACCAATTCTATAGATCTAATTAGTAAATTTAGATGTGTAGGTATTTACAAACCTATCAAAAACAAATATTTTGATAAATTAGTTCACCGTATCCGGGGAAGGTTTAATTCTAGATTAATACCAAGCGCTAAGGTTTTTAGAGAAATGACTATGGATCAAAGAAAAGAAAACCCAGAACTTAGTTTATATGGTTTAATCTCAGATCAGTCTCCTAAACTTAACAACGCTACATTTTGGACAGATTTTATGGGAATAAAAGTTCCTGCTTTTGTAGGAGGAGAAGTACTTTCCAGAAGGTTAGGTCTTAGCATATTTTATCTTCATGTGGAAAAGATAAAAAGAGGGTATTATCAGGCTACTTTAGTTCCTATTTCTGAAGATCCAAAAAACGAAGAAGAATATACTATAACAAAAAAGTTTACACAATTACTAGAAGCGCAAATACAACAAAAACCTGAAAACTATTTATGGACACATAAGCGTTGGAAACATCGTAATGCACAACCTCCAAAAGATGCTGTAATCGCTTAACTTTATTACTTTTTTAAGATTACACTAAGATTTTAGGCCATTAAATAATTTTATATTTGTACGCCTAAATTAATACAATGCAATTATTGATATATCGCTTGGTATATCCAATTTTGTGGATTATATCAAAATTACCCTGGCGTTTATTTTATATGTTTTCTACTTGTGTGTATGTTTTTGTATACCATTTAGTTAGGTATCGAAGAAAATCAGTGACAGAAAATCTAGTTCTTGTTTTTCCGGAGAAGTCCCGACAAGATATCAATAGGATCCGTAAAGCTTTTTATAAACATATGTGTGATATGTTTTTAGAAATGATAAAATCTATTTCCATAAGTGATGAAGACCTTTTAGACCGATTTAAAATTATTGATATTGAAACACTTAAACAATTAGAAGCTAAAAATAAGAGTATTGTAGTTTTGATGACTCATTACGCGAGTTATGAATGGTCCACCGTAACACAATTATTAATTGATTTTCCTACAGTTGGTGTTTACAAACAAATTAAAAACAAATACTTTGATCAACTCGTACATCGAATTAGACAGCGCTATAATGCACGACTTATTCCTAGCTATAAAGCCATGAAAGAGATCACCAGAGATAAAGTAAATGGTAAGCTTTGTTCATATGCCTTTTTATCAGATCAATCGCCAAGTTTGGATAAAGCTACATACTGGACAGATTTTATGGGTATAAAAGTTCCAACGCATGTTGGAGGTGCTGTATTAGCAAAAAGATTGGACATGTCTGTTGCTTATTTGCACGTAGAAAAGGTAAAAAGGGGCTATTACCAAGCGAAGTTCATTCCTATTACAGAAAATGCTAAAAATTGTGAAGATTTCTATATTATAAAAACATACTTACGTATGGTCGAAGAACAAATTCGTAAAGCACCAGAATATTATCTATGGACTCATAAACGATGGAAACATCGCCACGCAGAAATTCCTAAAGATGCTACTATAGATTAACAAAATAGAAGCTGTCCGAAAAGTAGAATATATACAATACTGTCACATTGAGCGGAGTCGAAATGTACTGAAAACCACGGGTAGTTATTTCTCGACTCCGCTCTAAATGACAGAGAAATCTACTTTTTAGACAGCCTCTATTTTTATTTTATTAGATTCCAGCTATTTCTTTTAAAGTTGTAATCGTATCATTCGCTAATTGATCTGCTTTTTCCTGACTTAAAGCTTCTGTATAAATACGAATAATCGGTTCTGTATTACTTTTTCTAAGATGAACCCAACTATCGCTGAAATCAACTTTTACACCATCTACTGTGCTGACTTCTTCTGAGGCATGTTTGTTATGAAACCCTTCTAAAATCGCATCCACATCTAATCCTGGTGTTAGCTGAATTTTATTTTTACTCATAAAATAAGATGGGTAACTATTACGTAATTCGCTAACACTACATTTTTTTTCTGCTAAATGAGTTAAGAATAGTGCTACTCCAACCAGAGAATCTCTTCCGTAATGTAATTCAGGATATATAATCCCTCCATTTCCTTCTCCTCCAATCACTGCGTTGTTAGCTTTCATCAAAGAGACTACGTTAACTTCTCCTACTGCGCTAGCCTCATATGTACCATTATGTTTTTCTGTAACATCTCTCAATGCTCTACTAGATGACAAATTAGAAACAGTATTGCCAGGCGTTTTACCAAGTACGTAATCTGCACAAGCAACCAATGTATATTCTTCTCCAAACATTTCTCCATCCTCACTCATAAAAGCAAGACGATCCACATCTGGATCGACCGTTAGCCCAAAATCAGCTTTTTCTTTCACTACCAGTTCTGATAAATCAGTTAAATGTTCTTTAAGAGGTTCTGGATTATGAGGAAAATGACCATTTGGCTCGCAATACAATTCTACTACCTCAACTCCCATTTTTTTAAGCAATTTAGGAATTGCAATCCCACCTGTAGAATTAACTGCATCCACTACCACTTTGAAACCGGCTTCCTTAACAATTTCAGAATCTACTAAGGTTAGGTTTAGTACTTCTTCGATATGCTTATCTATATAGGTATCATTGACACTGATCGAGCCCAAATCGTCAACTTCGGCAAAATCATAATCGTCGTTTTCTGCGATATCTAAAATCTTCTTACCATTTTCAGCATTCAGAAATTCGCCTTTACCATCTAATAATTTTAATGCATTCCATTGTTTTGGATTATGGCTAGCTGTTAATATAATTCCACCATCTGCTTTTTCCATAGGAACCGCTACTTCTACGGTAGGTGTAGTCGACAATCCTAAATCTACAACATGTATTCCTAATCCTACTAAACCATTCATCACAAGTTGTTGAATCATTGCTCCAGAAATACGTGCATCTCTTCCAACCACTACTGTTGGGGCATTTTTACCGGTTTCTGCTTTTAGCCAGCTTCCATAAGCGGATGCAAATTTTACAGCATCGATAGGAGTAAGATTGTCCCCTACTTTTCCGCCGATAGTTCCTCGAATACCTGAAATTGATTTGATTAGTGTCATATACTGATTGATTATTTTTTTTGTTTTGACAAATGTACAAGCTACAGGTGATTACCACAACTATGTAATTAAAGTTTATATAAAAACAATAACTACTTTCTAAAAAATTGTAAATTCACATAATGAATTTTTTAGCCCATATTTACCTTTCCGGAGATGACCAAGAACTTAAAATAGGTAACTTTATTGCTGACTCAGTCAAAGGAAAAAAATTTAATCAATTTCCAGATAGAGTCCAAAAAGGAATTACATTACATCGTAAAATCGATTCCTATACTGATAGTCATCCAACTGTTAGAGAGAGTGTTTTAAGGTTGTTTCCTAAATATGGACATTACAGTACAGTAATTGTAGATATATTGTACGACCATTATCTTGCTGCTTACTGGAGTGAATACTCTGAAATTCCATTAGAAATTTATGTTTCGAATTTTTACGATTTACTACAGGAATATTATGAAGTGTTACCAAAACGAGTTCAGGATTTCCTGCCATATATGTTACGTGACAATTGGTTATTAAGCTATGCTACCATTCCTGGTATTGGCAGAATACTCTACCAAATGAATCACAGAACCAAAAACAGATCGAAAATGAACTTTGCTGTAGTTGAACTAGAACAGTATTATGATGATTTTGAAAGAGAATTTCGTTCTTTCTTTGAAGAACTAGAATTGTTCACAAAAAACGAGACGCGAAAACTATGAAACCTCTTTACCTCTTTTTTATTTTGTATTTTTCTTTTTCCTGCAAAAAAACAGAGAATAACTATAGCGGAAATAATATCTGTAAAGAACAAATTTTGATATCATCAAAAAATGGATATACCAAAAACTATTATCCCAATTCTATCAATTTAGAAAGCATTGGGCATTATGAGAAAGGAGTCCTTCAAGGTTTTTGGAAATACTTTTATCGAAATGGAAATATAAAAGCCGAAGGACATTATGAAAAAGGACGAAAACAAGGGTATTGGAAATCATATCATAAAAATGGGAGAATCGAATCCGAAGGTCATATTAACAACTGTAAACCCTCTGGTTATTGGAAATTTTATGATAAAAAGAAGAACCTTATCAAAGAAATAAATTACTAACAAAATCCTGATTGCTATGAGATCATTTTTTCTCTTACTTTTTATTTTAGTTATCGCTTGCAAAACTACTCCTGAGCCTAAAGTTGACATCAAAACTAAACCGGTTTTTGGAGTTATAGAAAAAAATGCAATGGTAGTTTCCGCAAGAGAAGAAGCTTCTAAAATCGGTAAAGAGATTCTCCAGAAAGGTGGAAATGTATTTGATGCTATGGTAGCTACAGAAATGGCATTAGCCGTTTCTTACCCATATGCAGGAAATCTTGGTGGCGGTGGTTTTATGGTATACAGAAAGGCAAATGGAGAAACAGGAGCCATTGATTACCGAGAAAAAGCCCCTTTGACAGCATTTAAGGATATGTATTTAGATGAAAATGGAGATCCTATTCCAGAAAAAAGCCAATTGGGAGCAATGGCGGTTGGAGTTCCAGGAACAATCGCAGGGATATTCGAAGTGCATAAAAAATTTGGAACATTATCCATAAAAGAACTATTAACTCCAGTTGTTGAACTAGCAAATAATGGATATATAATTACTGAAAAGCAACAAAAACGATTAGACCATTATAGAACGTTGTTTATTGAAACGAATAAAGATACCATCCTGTATGCTAAAACTTACAAAGCACTGGATACAGTAAAAAATCCAATATTAGCTAAAACTCTTGAAAGAATTATAGAAAACGGAAGAGATGAATTTTATAAAGGAGAAACCGCTAAGAAAATGGTGAACTACATACAATCCCATGGTGGTATCATTACAATGGAAGATCTCAGTAAATATGAAGCTAAATGGCGTGAACCAGTTAAATTTACCTACAAAGATCTTAACATCATTTCTATGTCTCCACCCTCTAGTGGCGGAGTATGTCTGGCACAAATCATGAAAATGATAGAACCTTATGAACTTAGTATCTATGGACATAATTCTTTAAAATCAATTCAGGTAATAACCGAGGCAGAACGAAGAGCCTACGCAGATAGGAGTTTTTATCTTGGTGATCCTGATTTTGTAAAAATTCCGATAGACACCTTAATAAGTGAATCCTACTTATCTGAAAGAATGAAAGATTTTAATCCAGAAAAGGCTACTTTATCTTCTGATTTAAGTTATGGAAGTATTCCAGGATATGAAAGTAGTGAAACCACCCATTACTCTATTATAGATCAATTTGGTAACGCTATTTCAGTTACGACCACTTTAAACGGTGCTTATGGCTCTAAACTTTATGTTCCAAAATTAGGGTTCTTTTTAAATAATGAAATGGATGATTTTAGTGCAAAACCTGGCACACCTAATATGTTTGGGTTACTTGGTGCTGAAGCAAATGCTATTGCTCCAGAAAAAAGAATGCTCAGTTCAATGACACCTACATTGGTAGAAAAAGATGGTAAATTATGGATGTCAGTTGGAACTCCTGGAGGATCTACCATCATCACCTCAGTATTACAAACTATTTTAAATGTAAAAGAATATGGTATGACTATGCAAGATGCAGTAAACGCACCTCGTTTTCATCATCAATGGCTACCAGACGTTGTCGTTTTTGAACCTAACTCATTTGACAAAGATATACTTGATAGTTTAAGAACTAAAGGTTACAAAACAAATGAAGAAGAAAGCAGAGTCATTGGCAAAGTGGATGGCATTTTAGTATTACCTGATGGCGATTTAGAGGGTGGAGCTGATAGACGTGGAGACGATACAGCAATCGGGTTTTAAAACAAAATCTTCAGATAGTAAAGTAAAATACCAAAACTAAGATATTCCTAAACAATTACCACATACATCTTTATTTTCACAATAAAATAAGTTAAAACATTCACGTTTTCGTAAAAAAAACAACCCCAAACCCCTTTGTTTTAAGGCTATGCTACAAAATTATCATTAATTGCAACAATTCTTTCACTATAAATTTATCCTTAAGAATACATTAGTGGAAACTAAATAACATTGTTAAAACGTAAACACATTTGTAACAAAGCAATGTTTAAAATTATGTAATTATGATAAAAACATTATTTTCATTTCTACTATGCTTATGTAGTATTTATAGTATAACTGCTCAATATTCGATTAGTTATGATTCTGCCGATCCTGTTACCGTTGTCGCCGGTCAATCAATAACATTAAATTACACCTACACCGCATCTATGCAAGTAGGAGCTCAGTTTCAAATTTTTGAGACAGATAATACTGGTATTTTTGGAGGTGCTACTGCAGTAGGAACAGCTGTAGCTGAATTTCCAACTCTTGATCCAGGAACAGATGTTGCGGGAACAATTACACTGAACATACCTGCCAATTTTCCTTTGAGTTCATCGCTTTCTGGAACTGAATATCGTATTTTCGGGAAATTAAGTTCAGCCGACAATTCTGATGCTACTGAAGATGCTACTTGGGATACAGCAGGAGTATATCCATTAATTACTGTTACATCACCTCCTTATTCAATTACTTATGACTCCGCAAACCCTGTTTCGGTTTCGGCTGGAGAATCTATCACATTAAACTATACATATTCTGCATCTATGGATGTTGCTACGCAATTTCAAATTTTTGAAGCTGATGTTCCGGGAATTTTTGGAGGTGCTACCGCAAATGGGACTGGAGTTATTGTAACTCCAACTGTCACAGCTGGAACGGATATTGCAACAACAATAACGCTGGATATACCTTCAGACTTCCCTACTAGTTCATCGCTTTCGGGTACAAAATATTACATTTTTGGTAAACTATCTTCCGCTGAAAATCCAGATGCTAGTTCTGATGCAGATTGGAGTGTTGCTGGAGCATATCCGGAGATTACTATAAATGAAAGCACGCTTAGTATCAATGATTTTACCGTTTTTGATAGAGATAAATTATATTTTAATAGTACTTCAACATCTTTAGTAATCAATGACACAAATGAAATAGAATCCTTAAGTATTTATAATATAGTTGGAAAAAAAGTATTTGAAATTGAAAATGTTAACAATACAACAAATGTAGATTTATCTATTCTACCAAAAGGATTATATATTGCTAAATCTGATTCAAAATTTTTAAAGTTTATTAGATAATAACTTTATAGACCCCAGTTTATAACTTACTTAATTCTATTTAACTTATGATATAAACAGAAGGCTAATATAAGTATTGGCTTTCTGTTTATTATTGATTCAAGAATTTTGTACTATAATGGATATTTTATTTGCAAAAAAGTGAGTTATAATTGAGAATGATACGTATTAGCTACTTCTTTTCTTTTTCCAGAAGATAGTAAAGGAATCTCATCTACATATTCTATTCTTATATTAGCATCTTTTCCAAAATACTCTTTATATTCCTCCAACATTTTAATTTCATCCACTTTCTTATCGGTATTCAATTTAATAAGATAATCTTTTTCTCCATATTGCACTAATTGGAATTGCTTATAATCTCCATACTTACATAATTTATAGGAAACGTGAGAAGGTACAATCTCTCCTTTTGTATTATATATAAGATCTAACTTCCTCCCTCCTATAGATGATAGATAAGAAACACCAGTTGCATCCATTTCCATTATACCGATATCGCCGGTATCATACCGAATCATAGGCATAGCATAATTATGCAAATCGGTTACTATGATTCTTCCTATTTTTCCAGGATGAGCTGGAACATCGTTATCTATATCAAAAACCTCTACATAGTAACTTGCAGCATTAATTATAAATTTAGATGTTACACTTCTATCTTCATGTGCTATAATTCCATTTTCATTATTAGAATATCGTGAGACTGGTGCTACACCAAAATACTTTTTCACACTGCTTCTAACATAATCATTAAGCCCTTCTGACATAGCAATTATAGAAACTACATTACTACTAATTGGGCCTGAATTGATTTTATCTAAATACTTACAAATCTTTTCGAACGCCGATGTATATCCTAAAAAACTCTTTTTATTAGGATCTTCTTCTAGCTTTTTTATAAGGTTAGCAATATTGTTATCATCAAGTTTAAAAACACTCTGAGGTACTATATTCTGCCACCAAAATTTCGAAAATATAGTATACTTATAATTGTCAGGCCAAATTTTTATGTATATCAATTTCTGACCTATTTCATATCCAGATCTTTTAGAAAAATATAGATTATCCCCAGTATTTCTAAATCGCTTACTCTTGTTTTGTAAAACAGAAAAGGGAGCACCAGTAGAGCCACTGGTGGATATCAAAGTACATTTATTTACTTCATGTTTTGAAGACCTAAATTCTTCAAAATTATCCCGAATCATATTTTTATTGATTACAGGAAAATCTGAAATAGAGTTATAATTAGTATATTTTTGATAAAACCAGGTAGTACTTACGGCATGTTGCAGGATTTGTTGAAGGTAGTTATCCTTTCTATTTTTGGTAGATTGATCACCTGGGGTTTCGATTAACTCTTTAATGTCTTTATAGTGTTTCTTAATATCGTTTCCATGTAAGATATCAAAAAACCAAAATACTTTTCTTCGAAAAACTTGTAATAAACTCATTAGTATATTCCATTACTTAGATCAAACGTAGTTAGATCTGATAGCGGTTACCCATATATAAGAATAACTGTGTGTGAAATAAGGTACAATAATAATCAGGGGGTATTTTAAGCCAATATAAAAGTAAACTATTTTTATTTACACTACCTATAATAACAAAAAAAATGCACGGCTTTCACCGTGCATTTTTCATATAGAATAACAATTCTTATTTCACTTCTTCAAAATCTACATCTTCTACATCACTAGCTTCAGAATCTCCTCCTTCTGGTTGTGCTCCAGCTTCTGGTCCAGCTGCACCACCTTGTGCTTCTGCCTGTGCCTTATACATTTCCTCACTAGCTGCTTTCCATGCTTCGTTAATCTTATCTAGCGCAGGTTGTATAACAGCAAGATCCTTAGTTTCGTAAGCCTTTTTCAACTCTTCTAAAGCCTCTTCAACTGGTTTTTTATTCTCATCAGAAATTTTATCACCAAACTCCTTAAGTTGTTTTTCTGTCTGGAAAATCATTCCATCTGCTTCGTTTAACTTATCCGCAGTTTCTTTAGCCGCTTTATCTGCTTCTGCATTTGCTTCAGCTTCCTGCTTCATTTTCTCAATTTCTTCTTCTGTTAATCCAGAAGATGCTTCGATACGAATATCCTGAGATTTATTAGTAGCTTTATCTGTAGCAGAAACTTTGATAATACCATTAGCATCTATATCAAAAGTAACTTCGATCTGAGGTGTCCCTCTTTGTGCTGGTGGAATTCCATCTAAGTGAAAACGACCAATAGTCTTATTATCAGCAGCCATAGGACGTTCTCCTTGTAGTACGTGAATCTCTACAGAAGGTTGATTATCTGCTGCAGTAGAAAACACTTGTGATTTCTTAGTAGGAATTGTTGTATTTGCTTCAATAAGCTTAGTCATTACATTACCCATTGTCTCAATACCTAAAGAAAGTGGAGTAACATCTAATAACAATACATCTTTTACATCTCCTGTAAGTACTCCTCCTTGGATAGCAGCTCCAACAGCTACTACTTCATCAGGATTTACTCCTTTACTTGGTGCTTTCCCAAAGAATTTCTCTACTGCTTCCTGAACTGCAGGAATACGAGTAGATCCACCAACAAGAATGATTTCATCTATATCACTTGTAGATAATCCTGCTGCTTTAAGAGCAGTACGACAAGGTTCTACAGTACGTTTTACTAAATCATCAATTAATTGATCAAACTTAGCTTTTGTTAATGATCTTACCAAGTGTTTAGGACCACTTGCAGTAGCTGTTACATATGGTAAATTGATTTCTGTTTGTGAAGAAGAAGACAACTCAATTTTTGCTTTTTCTGCTGCTTCTTTAAGACGTTGTAGAGCCATTGGATCTTGACGTAGATCCATATTCTCTTCACTCTTAAACTCTTCTGCTAACCAATCAATAATTTTTTGATCTACATCATCTCCTCCTAAATGTGTATCTCCATCTGTTGATAAAACTTCAAATACACCATCACCTAATTCAAGGATGGATACATCATGAGTACCTCCACCAAAATCAAATACTACAATTTTCTGATCAGTACCTTTTTTATCAAGACCATATGCTAATGCAGCCGCTGTAGGCTCATTAATAATTCTTTCTACTTTAAGACCTGCTATTTCTCCAGCTTCTTTAGTAGCCTGACGTTGCGCATCATTAAAATATGCTGGTACAGTAATTACCGCTCTAGTCACATCTTGTCCTAAGTAGTCTTCTGCTGTTTTCTTCATTTTCTGAAGTGTCATTGCAGATAATTCTTGTGGTGTATATAAACGACCATCGATATCAACTCGAGGCGTATCATTATCTCCTTTAACTACTTTATAAGCAGCTCTATCTGCTTCTTTTGCGGATTCAGAGAATTTGTTTCCCATAAATCTTTTAATAGAAGAGATTGTTTTAGTAGGGTTAGTTACTGCCTGACGCTTTGCAGGATCACCCACCTTAATTTCTCCTCCTTCTACAAATGCAATTACAGACGGAGTAGTTCTCTTTCCTTCCGCATTAGGGATAACAACAGGCTCATTACCTTCCATCACAGAAACACAAGAGTTTGTTGTCCCTAAATCTATTCCTATTATCTTACTCATATTAATATATAAATGTTTTAGTGTTGTTCTAAATTATTTATTGCACATAAGTCAATGATTATGCCATGACAATTTATATGACAGGATGTCATTACTTTATAATGATTAATGGATTGTTCGAGATATTTTCTGAAAATTAAACCAAAACAACCTCCTAACTATTTAATAAAAAAAAGTATTCTTTTTTATCAATACCCTATATTTACCCACGCAATTTTATAATTAATTAAGAATTATGGAATGTATCAGTATTTTTGATATGTTAAAAATCGGTGTAGGTCCTTCTAGTTCACATACTTTTGGTCCTTGGAGAGCCGGACGGCGTTGGATTGCCGAATTGAAAGAAAACAACTTGTTTAATTCGGTAGAAACAATAACAGTAGATCTATTCGGATCTTTATCCTTAACAGGAAAAGGACATGCAACAGATATAGCTTCAATTTTGGGTTTATGTGGATATGATCCTCAAACCATTGATGTGGCATCCATTTCTACTATTGTCGAAAATATTAAATCAAATAAGATTTTGTTATTCAATAAAGAATTACAAATCAATTTTGACCCTGAAACCCACATCATATTTAATAAAGAGTTCAAAGAATTTCATCCGAATGCTATTACTTTTAACGCTACACTAAATAACAAAGAAAAAATAGCTTCTACGTTCTATTCTATCGGAGGAGGTTTTGTTGTGAAAGAGGCACGAAAAAGAGAAAAGAAAAAAATGGAGGCCTTCAGAGAATTCCCACTTCCTATTCAAAAAGCGACAGATCTTTTGGCATATTGTCAAAAAAAGGATAAAAAGATATCAGAAATTGTTTTGGAGAATGAACGTTCGCTTCAGAGTGATAAAGAAATAGATGATAGAATAGCAGATATATGGAATGTAATGCTAGAATCCATGTATCTTGGCTGTCATACAGAAGGTACACTACCCGGAGGGTTAAACGTTAGACGACGTGCTTTTGATACTCATAAAAAACTTATTGGAACCTCTACGTATTCTAACCCTACAGAATGGATAGAGTCTATTAGAGACACCGAAGTAAAATTTCGTCAGATACTAAAATGGGTGTCTTGTTTTGCACTTGCCGTAAACGAGGTAAATGCTTCCTTGGGTAGGGTTGTTACAGCACCGACAAACGGAAGTGCTGGTGTTATACCGGCAGTAATGATGTACTATATGGTCATAGAAAATCATGACGCTAATTTTGATGATATAAAACAGTTCATGCTGGTAGCTGGAGAAATTGGTAGTTTATTTAAGAAAGGAGCTACTATATCTGCAGCAATGGGTGGTTGTCAGGCAGAAATTGGTGTTTCCTCTGCTATGGCTGCCGGAGCATTGACAGAACTGATGGGTGGTACACCCGAACAAGTTGTGATGGCAAGTGAAATCGCCATGGAACATCATTTAGGTTTAACCTGTGATCCTATTGGTGGTTTAGTACAAATTCCTTGTATAGAACGTAACGCCATGGGAGCTATTAAAGCCATCAATGCCTGTGAAATGGCTTTGGATTCTGATGCTGCAAATGCCAAAGTACCATTAGACAAAGTTATCGAAACGATGTGGGAAACAGCTAAAGACATGAATACCAAGTATAAAGAAACCAGTGAAGGAGGTTTAGCTGTTAAAGTAAGCTTAAGCGATTGCTAAAAAGTTCTCATGGTTAGAGATAATTTACTTCATAAAATTAAAAACCTATTCGTCCATTACTTTCGATTATTTGGATTGTATATTCTCTTCTTTATATGTGTAGCAATACTTCAGAGTATATTTCCATATTTAGATCTACAAAAATATTCTCAGGATAGTATTTTCGAAATATTAAAGGAAAATAAGCTGAAAGCCTTTTTGGCTATGGTAGTATTTGCTCCTATCATAGAAGAACTCATGTTTAGAACCTTACTAAAACCAAAAACAAAAGAACTTTTATTATTCTTAAGTTCCTGGACTCTTTTTATTATAGGTCTATTTATAACATTAGAATTAGCTCTACAATATCGCTACTTGATTTTTATAGTTTCATTGTTTGGGATATTCTTTATATATAAACAGTTAATCTCAAAAAAACATCTCAGAAAAGCTAAATCATTTCTAGAGAATCACCAATCAATTACACTTCAGATTACCTCTATAACCTTCGGTTTTCTTCATATTTTTAATTATGTGGACTCTTTTAGAGTAGATAGTATCTTATTTCTTCTTATTGTTCCCAGAATCATTGCAGGACATATGTTCGGTAAGCTTAAAATAGAAAACAATCATATTATTTGGCCTATTCTTCTTCACGCCATTAACAATGGAGTGGTATTTTTAATAATTAGCAGTAGACCTTAGATCACTTACACCCTTTTCTTTTTCGGGTATCTGCAATTGCAATAATTTTCCAGCTAATTCCATCATTAAATAATTGAAAAATATTGACTCCACAATGACTAAACTGATCATTAACATAAAACTCATATGGAGTCCATATCTGTGCTATGCGCTCATCCGCATCAATTCTGAAATCCAAAAGTTTTTCTAACCATTTTTGATCTTCTGGCCTATTATGGATAGCTTCCATGAACTCTTTAATTTTTGTTGTATTGGTTTTTACCTTTCCTTCTTTATTTTTAAATACAGTTTGCAAAGCCATATCCATATTCAATATTGTTTTCCCGATTTGAGCGGTATCTCCTTTATGGAATCCTTCAAAAAAATCTAATACCGCTTGTTTTGCATTTTTTTGGTTTATATCTAATTCTTTTTGTGAAAAAGCGAAATTGCACGAAATAAATAAAAAGAATACTACTAGGAATTTACACATAACATTTGAACTTTAGTTTACCTAAAATTAAGGTTTTAATTGTTTTATCAAAAAAATAACTATTACTTCTATTAAATAAATTTAAATCAAAAATAACATCCTCTTGTTACGATCTTACTAATTGATTACTTTTACGACATTAAATCAACACACAGAATGTCTACAGCAAAAAAAGATTACAAGCGCGTTACGGTAAAATCTCTGGTAGAGATGAAAGCCAATAAAGAGAAAATCTCCATGCTTACTGCATACGATTATACGATGGCAAAAATTGTGGATGGTGCCGGAGTCGATGTTATCCTTGTGGGTGACTCTGCATCTAATGTGATGGCAGGTCATGAAACTACCTTACCGATCACCTTGGATCAAATGATATACCACGCATCTTCTGTAATTAGAGCTATTGACAGGGCTCTTATTGTTGTAGATTTACCTTTCGGTAGTTACCAAAGTGATCCAAAAGAGGCATTACGTTCTGCCATTAGAATCATGAAGGAATCAGGTGGACATGCGGTAAAACTTGAAGGAGGAAAAGAAGTTAAAGAATCTATTAAGAGAATTTTAAATGCTGGAATCCCAGTAATGGGTCATTTAGGACTTACTCCACAATCCATCTATAAATTTGGTACCTATACTGTTAGAGCAAAAGAAGAGGCAGAAGCTAAACAATTGAAAGAAGATGCTTTAATGTTACAAAAAGCTGGATGTTTTGCTATTGTACTAGAAAAAGTTCCTGCTAAATTGGCTAAAGAAGTAGCAGAAAGCCTTACCATACCTATTATTGGAATTGGAGCTGGAAATGGAGTTGATGGACAAGTATTGGTAACTCATGATATGTTGGGTATGACACACGAATTTAATCCCCGTTTTTTAAGACGTTACTTAGACTTATATACAGAAATGACTAATGCGTTCCAACAATATGTTTCTGATGTAAAATCTGTAGATTTCCCTAATGATAATGAACAGTATTAAGGTTATTTGGATTAGTTGGATTATTAGATTACTGGACAGTTAGAGCATTTTATTTTGGTAAGTTGATTTAAAAGTATGCATAGATTTAAAGATTTAGAAATATGGAAAAAGAGTCGTGTTTTCTGTTCTTCAGTTTACGATATTACATCCAGATTTCCGGAAACTGAAAAGTTTGGATTAACAAACCAGTTAAGAAGAGCTGCAGTATCAATTCCTTCAAATATCGCCGAGGGATCTTCGAGAAATTCGAATAAAGACTTTTCAAGATTCCTTCAAATCACTTTAGGTTCGGCTTACGAAATCGAAACGCAACTCCTTATTTCTTTAGATTTAAAATTTATTGATCAAGCTGAATTAGACGCACTTTTAAAGGATTTAGAATCCATTGTTAAGATGACTTCAAAATTCAAATCAACACTAAAATAGTTTTGACAATCGAACTTGTCTAATAATCCAAATATCTAAAATGTCCAAAATAGTCTCCAATAAATCCAATCTTCAGGTTCTTTATGAAGATAATCATCTGATTATTGTTAATAAACGAGCAGGAGATATTGTTCAGGGTGATAAGACTGGAGATAAACCGCTTAGCGATATAGTTAAAGAATATATTGCAGAAAAATATAATAAACCAGGTGCTGTTTATCTAGGTGTTGTACATCGGTTAGATCGCCCCACAAGTGGAATAGTTGTTTTTGCAAGAACAAGCAAAGCACTTCCTCGACTAAATAAGCTATTCGCTAATAAAGAAGCAAAAAAAACGTATTGGGCTGTTGTAAAAAACACTCCTCCAAAAGAAAATGATACACTCACCCATTGGTTAAAACGTAATCCAAAACAAAATAAATCATACGCTCATAAAAACGAAGTGCAAGATAGTAAAAGGGCTATTTTGGATTATCAGATTATAAAAAAACTAGATAATTATTGCATTTTAGAGGTTGATCTGCATACGGGTAGACATCATCAAATAAGATCTCAACTGTCGAGTATTGGATCTGTAATTAAAGGGGATTTAAAATATGGTGCCAACCGAAGTAATAAAGATGGTAGTATTCACTTACATGCCAGAAAACTCACCTTCATACACCCTGTAAAAAAAGAACCTTTAACCATCATTGCTCCTCCTCCATCCGATCCTATCTGGAACTGTATTTAAACATATTTTTCTAGTTAAATAAAAGACAAGTTCGGAATTACACTTTTTCATAGGTAACATTTTAACCTATCAGTATACTAATACATAGGGAAACTCATTTTTTTATCTCATAACAAACTAATAATAAATGGATTATATATCATATTCGTCAGAATTATTTAAAAATATTGATTGGGATTTTATCTGGAGTATTCTTAGAGATATCATCCTTCCTAACTCTGGCACGATGATTTTTAATATTATCATATTTCTATTTTTAGGTTTTATAATAGCCATTATATATTGCATAGTACTCTGGCGTAAGGGTATTTTTAAAAGAGCCCTTAAATATTATAATTGGGCAGTAAAATTATACATTCCATTACTGATAATCGGAATTCTTTATGTTTTTGGTCAGTGGGGTTTTATAAGAGGTATCTATAAAATACTGGATAATGAAAAAACAATGATTGTTAAAGGCATCTACAATGGTTCTGTGCAGCAAATTTTCGAATCTGAAGATGCCAAAAACAAATTTGTTCTATCTGCCCAAATGTTAGCAATAAAAGCAAAATCAGATTCTCAAGATTATGCCGTATTTTTCAAAAAACACCTTAAAAATTATGACACAGGCAGTTCTTTCCTAAATAAAACTAAAAATAAACTAGCAAAATTTATTGTCAACAATTATAGTGATGACCTGTACAAATTAACAATGTATGCTCTTATAACTTCTGCCGGTAAAGGTCATATCGATTTTTCCGAAGCGCTACCTTATGAAGAATTTAACGCGGCTATGGATTTA
Organism: uncultured Aquimarina sp.; assembly: GCF_947492405.1. Classification (GTDB taxonomy): domain Bacteria; phylum Bacteroidota; class Bacteroidia; order Flavobacteriales; family Flavobacteriaceae; genus Aquimarina. The sequence goes on along the minus strand of NZ_CANLMP010000011.1, from coordinate 81,801 downwards.
TTATTAGAAGTTGGATATCAGGATATAGAAAAAGTAGTTTTAGAAAAATTAAGCCAATGGTTTTCGATGGGTATTACCGCTCAATATCATGGAATGGTAAAATCACTACTAATTTTGTTATTTCTAATTCTAATTGTTCCTCTATTAGAGTATTTTATATACAAAAAATGGATTGCTCCAAAATACATTCTTAAAACGACGTAGTAATAGATATTAAAAAACTATACGACTCTTAAACACCTCATAAGTAGATTATTAATTATCACATTACCTATAAGATCGCACACTTTCTATAACCACAGAAGTAAGAATCAATAGACCTCCGATAATTGTAGTCAATATAGGTATTTCTCTTAAAAAGATGATCCCAATAATAATTCCGTAAACAGGTTGTATACTACTTATAATACTAGCTGTGGTAGCAGAAAATCGCTTTAAACTAAATAAAAACAATGTATGACCTATAGCTGTAGTAAGAATTGCCAGGACTAAGGTCCAGGGCCATTGGGTAACAATACCAGAACTATCCATTATAAAGAGTGTCGGTAGCAGCATCATACTAATGATTACCAATTGATACCACATTAACATAGATCCATGGTAATTACTTACTTTCGTTTTCATGATTAAGTTCCGTAACGCATAGCATAATGCAGATATTACTCCAAATCCAACAGCTTTTGCATATGAATTATCTAAACTAAAATCAGGTACTAAAAAATAGATTCCTAATAATACTAAAGCTCCCAGAACCAAATGCATCTTCTGAAATTTTGTTTTCAGAAGTATGGGTTCTAAAAAAGAAGTGATTACTGGATACGTAAACAAAGATAACATCCCTATAGCTACATTAGACATCCTCAATGCATAGAAATAAGTAATCCAGTGTAATCCCATAAGAACGCCTCCAACTAATATTGTAAAACGATCTGCTGAAGCAATCCCAAAAGATATCTTTTTCCACTTACAAAACAAGAATAAAATGATACCGGCTAAAATAGCTCTAAAAGCAATAGTTACAGGTACGGGCATATCAATATATCTTCCCAATGCTCCAGAAGTACTAATAAAAAGCATGGCTAGATTTAATTCTAGAATATTGCGTAAGTGCTGGGTATTTTTTGGCATATATAGAATGGTTATCGAACCAATTTTTTTGATTTTTCTTTAATAATATCCGCCACTGGTCTACCTTCTATATTACTTTCTAGCCAAGATAAAATATCCAGATATAAAAAAGCTCTTTTTTCGTATGGATGATCCTCGTACTGTTTCAATCTTTTATGAAGCTTCCTAAATTCATCTTTGATCTGATGAGGAAAAATATCTCCTAAGTTTTTAAGAAATTTAATCATTTCTTTCTGTACCTCATGTAGGTCATCCATCTTTATCAAAAACCGATACGTCTCCTTCAATTGAGTTTCTAAATGATAATCCATTCCTGCCTCATAATGTGCCACCAAACTAAGTACTCTAGCAAAACACATTAAATCCTCTCTCATTTTTAGCGATTTATTATTGATGATTTTACTAAGGTATTCTATACATTTACGATGATTGGCCATACCAAAATACAAACAACCAATCTTATAATACAGTACCATAATATGATGGTCATCCAAACGATTCTTAAAATCGGTAATTCCTTTTAAAATCTCTTCTACCAAATATTCTCCTTCATCAAAAGTCCCTTCTAAAAAATGAACATTAAGCTTATTATTATATATAAATTGAAAAGAAAGTACCTCTATATTATCATCAATCGGAAAGTCATCAGATGTGATCGTCTTTTCGAATTTACTCAATGTTAGTTTTAACTGTGTTTTATCTTGAATCAAATATAACGACTCTAGTAAATAATGATTCCCTCTTAAAAAAAACACTGGATTAAGAATAATCATTTTAGGATTTTCATAAAACAGATCTACCCACTTTTTAGAGTATTTATAGCAAGATAAAAAATCCTGTACCATAAAACTATACCATAAATGCGCTTTGTATAACCATAATTTTTCCCTGAAACCAAGGATGTTCCAATCATACTTTGGTAATTTACTTTCAAAATAATTGGTGATTACACTGTGCTCCTTATCATTTCGGACATACCCACTTTTTATCATCAACCCATATAACTGAAGCGAAAGATTTGATAATCGACTAGTGAGCACATTTTTCATACTCAGCATTTTAGCCTCAATTGTTAATTCATCTGCACGACTATTAATACTACGAGTTATGTATTGGGTTTCAATAACTTTTTCTAATTCTACAATTTCATAAGCAATATTATTCTCTTCATTTTCCTTAGCTACAGTTTTTGCTTTATCCAAAATTTTCAAGCTTTGTTTATAAAGTCCTTTATGATATAAGATAGTAGCAAAATCAAGTTGTTCTCTTATTTGTGATCTTACATTTTGATGTAATGGACTTAACCTAAGACTGATCAATATCTGTTTGTATAAATGTGCCTTTAAATTAGAAAGCTGTTGTTTTTTGACAATTCCTTTGGAAACTATGAGCTCTTCGTCTAGAGATTCACTTTTATCTAAATGGTTAAAAAGCGCTAAGAATTTAGAATCAGTATTTACACCTAGTCTCCCAACGTACACCTTAAATTGTCGTTTTTCAGACTTAGAAAGTGACTTTACTAAAACAAACAAAGGATCTTTTTGATCATTAGTCATTGTAAGAAAATATATTGCAATTAATTGATTAAAAGAAGATTACACTCTTATTAAAACATTTCAGCATTGTAAAACACGTAGCCAAATCCCTTCTTTTTGAATAACCAAAATATAAATTCGTAAGAGAATACTAAAACATCCGAGAACAATATTTAAAAAAAATATTTAAAAGAGATTATCAAAAATACTAATTCACATAATTCCTATGAGCGATAATAAAGTCCAAATTTTTGACACCACCCTAAGAGATGGAGAACAGGTCCCTGGTTGTAAATTAAATACAAAACAAAAATTAGTGATTGCAGAGCGACTGGACCTTCTAGGAGTTGATGTAATAGAAGCTGGATTTCCGGTATCTAGTCCAGGAGATTTTACTTCGGTTAATGAAATTGCGAAAATTGTAAAAAATGCAACAGTTTGCGGATTAACCAGAGCAGTCGAAAATGATATTAAAGTTGCTGCTGAAGCACTTAAATATGCAAAAAAACCAAGAATCCATACAGGAATTGGGACCTCTGAGTCTCATATAAAGTATAAATTTAATTCTACCCAAGATAAAGTAATAGAACGTGGAATTGCCGCTGTAAAATATGCAAAATCTTTTGTAGAAGATGTAGAGTTTTATGCAGAAGATGCCGGACGTACAGATAACGAATTCTTAGCACGAGTATGTGAAGCTATGATTAAAGCGGGAGCAACTGTTCTTAACATACCTGATACTACCGGTTACTGTTTACCAGAGGAGTACGGAGCCAAAATCAAGTATCTAAAGGAAAACGTAAAAGGTATTGATAATGTTATTATATCGTGTCATTGTCATAATGATTTAGGATTGGCAACTGCTAATTCTATTGCTGGAGCCATCAATGGAGCACGACAGATAGAGTGTACCATTAATGGAATTGGAGAGCGTGCAGGAAATACGGCTTTAGAAGAAGTAGTAATGATTATGAAACAACATCCATATCTAAACCTTAATACAGATATTGATTCTAAACTATTATATGATACAAGTTTAATGGTTTCCGAAAGTATGGGTATGATGGTGCAACCTAACAAAGCAATTGTCGGTGCTAATGCTTTTGCTCATAGCTCAGGAATACACCAGGATGGAGTAATTAAAAATAGAGAGACATACGAAATTATAGATCCAGCTGAAGTTGGAGTAACAGAATCAGCCATCGTACTCACAGCAAGAAGTGGTAGAGCTGCTCTGGCATATAGAGCCAAGAAAATTGGGTACGAATTAACCAAACTTCAGCTGGATGAAGTTTATGAAGAATTCCTAAACTACGCGGACAGAAAGAAAGAGGTAGTTGATGAAGATATTCACCAGATAATGAAAACCGTAGAGGTCGAAATGGCAGTAGTTGCTTAAGCAATTTATCTCATCACTTCCTTTTACTAAATAATAAGTAGGAATTTAGAAAACATATGAAGAAGACATTATTTGATAAAGTTTGGGACGCACACGTCGTCAAAGAGGTTGAAAATGGTCCTCAAGTACTCTATATAGATCAACATTTAATCCACGAAGTAACAAGTCCACAAGCATTTAATGAACTTGAACAACGTGGAATTCCTGTTTTTAGACCTAATCAGATAGTAGCCACAGCTGATCATAATACTCCAACGATAGATCAACACCTACCGGTAAAAGATCTTTTATCCAGAAATCAATTAGCTCAGCTAACAGAAAACTGCGATAAGAACGATATCACTTTATATGGATTAGGCCACAAATATAATGGTATTGTACATGTAATGGCTCCAGAATTAGGTATTACTCAACCAGGTATGACAATGGTTTGTGGTGATAGCCATACCTCTACTCACGGTGCATTTGGTTCTATTGCTTTTGGCATTGGAACTAGTCAGGTAGCACAAGTTTTTGCTAGTCAATGTTTATTATTACAAAAGCCTAAAAGCCTTCGTGTAAACGTAAAGGGCAAGTTAAAACCAGGTGTTTTACCAAAAGATGTAATTCTATATGTGATTGCAAAACTAGGAACTAATGCCGGCACTGGATATTTCTGTGAATATGCTGGTAATGTGTTTGAAGAAATGTCTATGGAAGGTAGAATGACTGTCTGCAATATGAGTATCGAAATGGGAGCTCGCGGAGGTATGATTGCTCCCGATGAAACTACTTTTGAATATGTAAAAGGAAGAGAATTCGCTCCAGAAGGAGAAGCATATGATAAAAAAGTAGCCTATTGGAAAACGTTACCAACCGATGACGGTGCTATTTTTGATAAAGAATATCATTTTGATGCGGCAGATATAGCTCCTATGATTACCTATGGAACCAATCCAGGAATGGGAATCAAAGTCTCAGAAAACATTCCGACGGAAGACAATGCCTCTTTTGAAAAATCATTAGCCTATATGAATTTTGAAAAAGGACAATCCTTAATCGATCAGAAGATCAATTATGTCTTTATTGGAAGTTGTACAAACAGTAGAATCGAAGATTTTAGGGTAGCGGCAGGTTACATAAAAGGAAAGAGAAAAGCAGACAGTGTTACGGCTTGGTTAGTACCCGGATCACAGCAAGTAGCATCGCAAATAATTGACGAAGGACTGAATGAAATTTTTGAAGAAGCTGGGTTTCAACTAAGACAACCGGGATGTTCTGCTTGTCTGGCTATGAATGATGATAAAATTCCGGAAGGAGAATACTGCGTTTCTACTTCTAATAGAAATTTTGAAGGTCGACAAGGACAGGGCTCTAGAACTATTCTTGCCAGTCCACTTGTAGCAGCAGCTACTGCAATTGAAGGGAAAATTGTAGATATCACGAAACATTTGAATTAAAAAATTATGGATAAGTTTATTAAACTCACCTCCACCGCTATACCCTTACCTATAGAAAATGTAGATACGGATCAGATTATTCCGGCTCGTTTTCTAAAAGCTACTGATCGTGAGGGTTTTGGTGAAAATTTGTTTAGAGATTGGCGTTTCCATAAGGACGGAAGCAAGAACAAAGAATTTTCATTAAATAATTCCGGTTACTCAGGTAGTATTTTAGTCGCTGGAGATAATTTTGGTTGCGGTTCTAGTAGAGAACACGCTGCTTGGGCGATTCATGATTATGGATTTAAAGTAGTGGTTTCTAGTTTTTTTGCAGATATTTTTAAAGGAAATTCACTTAATAATGGATTATTACCTGTTCAAGTATCTCCAGAATATCTTCAAGAGTTATTTACCGAAATCGAAAAAGATTCAACAACCCAAATAGAAGTAGATCTAGAAGCTCAAAAAATCACAATCCATTCAACTGGATCCGAAGCAAATTTTGAAATAAATAGTTACAAAAAGATGTGCTTAATGAATGGATACGATGATATTGATTTTCTTTTAAGTAGTAAAGAAGAAATCAAAGCCTTCGAAAAAACGAGAGTATAAAATAAAGAAAGACAAAATACGGAGCTAAGAAAACACTTCGATAAGTTCTGTTTGAAATAACAAACTATTTATGAAACTAGAAATCGCTGTATTATCTGGAGACGGAATTGGACCAGAAGTAACCACTCAAGCCATAAAAGCACTAGATGCAATTGCCCATGCTTTTGATCATACCTTTATATTCAAAGAAGCATTGGTAGGTGCTATCGCTATTGATAAAACCGGCAATCCACTACCAGACAAAACTTTACAGCTTTGCGCAGATACTGATGCTGTTCTTTTTGGCGCCATTGGCGATCCTAAGTATGATAATGATCCTAGTGCAAAAGTACGTCCAGAACAAGGATTACTACGTTTGCGTAAGGAGTTAGGATTATATGCTAATATCAGACCTGTAAAAGCTTATGAAACTTTGTTAGATAAATCTCCACTAAAAAGAGAAATCATAACCGGAACGGATATCTCAATATATCGAGAACTTACTGGAGGCATCTATTTTGGAAAAAAACATTTAAACTCAGCAGGAACTGTAGCTTCAGATTTATGTGAATACTCTAAAGAAGAAATCGAACGGATATCACATCTTGCTTTTAAAGCGGCTCAAAATCGTAGAAAAAAACTAACCTTAGTGGATAAAGCGAACGTTTTAGAATCTTCACGTTTATGGAGAAAAGTAGTTACTGAAATAGCTACAGCATATGAAGATGTAACGTTAGACTTCTTATTTGTTGATAATGCTGCTATGCAAATGATTCTGAATCCAAGCCAGTTTGATGTGATCCTCACAGAAAATATGTTTGGAGATATCATTTCTGATGAAGCGAGTGTCATTGGTGGATCCATAGGGTTATTAGCTTCCGCTTCTGTTGGAGATACCTGCTGTATGTTCGAACCTATTCACGGATCCTATCCACAAGCAACCGGAAAGGGAATTGCCAATCCAATTGCTGCTATCTTATCTGCAGCGATGTTATTAGAACATTTTGATCTTATTGATGAAGCAAATTCGATCAAAAATGCTGTAGAAAAGGCATTAGAATTAAACCTTACCACTCCGGATCTTAATAGTATAAATCCATTAACTACAGAAAAAGTAGGAGATTTCATTTATGATTACATCCTTAATCCAGAAGATTCTAATATGAATTTTGAAAACATACATGTAGGACAATCTACAATTATATAGTATTACAAAGTATTAGTTATATATTTTTTATCAAAAAGCAATCAGGTTTTTATAATCTGGTTGCTTTTTTGTTGTCAGTTGTTTTAGCTTTTTAAGTTTAGAGTAATAGTATTACTATTTTCCGGGTTTCGACTACGCTCAACCCTCTTCATATTTCAACCTTCAAATCCTCATTCATTTCGAACCCTGAGCGGAGCCGAAGGGTGAGTTGTCATACTGAGACATCCAATAAAAATTTTATCCAGTGTTTAAACTAACATTCATTGTATCTGTAGCTTCTACTTCCTCCTTTGAAGGAGGATCGAGGAGGATGTTTTTAAGCAAACACCCATCTCAACCTTCCCTCAGGGGAAGAATTTTTAAATACGGAAAATACAGCTATTTATAAAATATATCAATGGTAGCGGATTCGAAGTGGGAGTCGAAGCGTGAAATTACACTGCAAAAACATAAACTTTCAAAAAAAATAAAAAAAATTGATTTTTGATAGTAACATAAGCAAGTCTTATGACACTATCTAGTATAAAATAGAACGTAATAGAAATATTAGAAGCGTTTTATTACAACTTTTAATTATATCAATTTTACAATTATGAAAAAATCATTGTTATTTCTGTGCGTGTTAGTGTCTGGTTTTAGTGTTTTTGGTCAAGATCATTATGAAAAAAAATATTCCCTAGGCCAGAATTCTGGTGGAAAATGGTATAAACTAATGAATATTGATCTTAATGGTAATGGGAATCATAATTCGGTCAATATAACTGTAGATTTTCATTATGTAAATACATGGACAAAATACAATGCCAATGCCATACTTAGATTAAGAGAAAACTCAAACTCAGATTGGCAGTTTAGTGTTACAGGGATCAATCAATCTATTCTCAAATTTAAGAAGGTATCAAATAATGTTTACGAGCTTTGGGGGTTATCCAATAGTAGCTATGGGCACATATCATTTACATCTACAGTAACCAAAGAAGCTCAATTTATAATGACAATTCCAGACTTACCTGTTGAATCCCCAGATATTAGCGCATTGGAGGATGTAGCGTCCAAAGGAGATTGGTATTTTCCATTAGGTAAAATTGAAGTAATAAATAATGGAACGATAGGTGGTGCATGGAACCCTAATGCAAGTTATTTTACAATTTCAGGAACTGATGGATCTAAAATCATAATGGACACCAATGAAATATATAGTCAAAGTTTATTACATATTGGTTCAAAAACAGGCGACATTGTCAAGTTTAGAACTGTTGGTGAAAATGGGACTAGTGATAAAATGATTATTAAAAATAATGGCAATGTAGGCATCGGCACCACAAACCCAGATGCTAAATTAGCTGTAAACGGAAATATCCACACCAAAGAAGTGAAAGTCGATTTAATCGGCTGGGCAGATTATGTGTTTAAAGAGGATTACAACCTCCCTACTCTACAACAAGTAGAAGATCACATAGCTACAAAAGGTCATCTTATCAATATCCCATCTGCTGCAGAAGTAACAGAAAACGGTATCCATTTGGGTGAGATGAATGCGAAACTTTTGGAAAAGATCGAAGAATTGACGCTTTACGCAATTGCTCAAGAGAAAGAATTAAAAGATTTTAAAAATGAAACCAAATCATCTAAAAAAGTTATTGATAATTTAAAATTAAAAAATATCAATTTAGAAGATAGGCTATCAAAATTAGAAGCTCTGTTGACAACTTTAGAAAGGTAACTTATTTATTGTCTTTTAAAAAAGCACTAAGTATTTCCATTCAATATTATTTCTTAACTAAACTGTTATATCAATGAAAAAATCATCTAGCCTATTAATTACATTAGCACTACTACTAATTAGTGGTCTATTATTTTCTCAAGATCCGAACGATATTCCCAAAATTTTTCCCGCTTCTCCCGAAGCATCTAATTTAGGTCGATTCGGTGAAATACCAGTTAATTTATCAGTAGGAATGGCTAACTTTTCTATTCCCATATATACTATTGAAGAAGTTAGCTTTCAACTGCCTGTTTCTGCAAATTATCAGCATAATGGTCTAGTTGTAGATCAAATACCCGGGCATTTAGGTATGGGATGGAATTTAAATGCTGGAGGAATGATCACTAGACAAATGAAAGGACGTCCAGATGAAGATCCTGCTGGATATATAGGGAGTCAAATGACTGGAAAAAATATAGTAATCCCCTACATCAATAATCAACTAACACCGCAAAGAAAAAGTGATGTTAATCAGCTAGCATCAGAAAACCTTATTGATTTACAACCTGATAAGTTTATTGCAAATGTTGGAAGTATGAGTGTTACCTTTTATTTTGATGAAAATAGAAAACCTGTAATAAAACCCTATAAACCATATAAAATTGAACTTATAAATAATGATTTTTCATTTAATCAAGGTATAAAAATTACAGATGATAATGGTATTCAATATTTTTTCCAGGAAAAAGAAACCACCACTCGTACGCAACCTATTTCTTTAAATGAAATTGCGGGCTCAATGCATAATGGCTATACATCAGGTTGGAAATTATCCAAAGTAATATTGATTAATAATGAAGAGTTGACATTTAATTACGATGCTACTGTACATTATCAAAGTACAAAATCACAAAGTTTTAGACAATGGGTTTCTGGAGATTCAAATTGTTCGAGTAGCCCATTAACAACTTCAACACGTAATTATCAAATAACTTCTAAGATCATAAAGAACATTGTGTTTCCGAAAGGAAAAATAGAATTTGATAATACAATTATAACCCTTTCAGATAATAATAGTAATAAAAATAAGTATTTATCACATCTTGATAGAATACGTGTTCTTAACCAAAATAACGAAGTTATAAATACATATGATTTATATTTTGATAACCTTGATAAAACCAGAAAACTTTTAACTGAGGTTAGAATTAATAACGACAATAAGAATTTTTACAGTTTTGGTTATTATACATCTCCTCCCGATGTCATACCTTTTTATGAGCAGGATTTTTGGGGCTATTATAACTCAAACCCTAATAATTTTTTAATTAATTCTTATAATACCTATGATGTATTTGGAGGCAGAAAACCAGACTTTGAGAAAACAAGAATGGGAGCTCTTAAAAAAATCACCTACCCTACAAAAGGCTCTTCAGAAATTGAATATGAGCTTAATTCGGTAGATGCTATTTCTAACCCTATTCCGTATACCTGCCAAAATACTGAATTACAATTTGTTGGGTCAAAAAATGTTAGTTTAAATTGGCAAGAACAAAATCAAGGCACCAATTATAAGACTGATAAATTGACTTTTACCGTAGAGGAAGGCCTTAAACATATTTCAGTTAATTTGAATGTAAGAAAGATTGCAGATGATGGCGGCATATTGGGGAATTCTATTCCAGGAATAGCAAGGGCTTCGTTAAGTAAGATTAATGGATCTAATGTAGGTTGTGCTGATATTGAATGTTATAGCGGTCCACCTGGTGACGATAGCGGATGCGATACAGTATATCGTTCTATTGGTGGTCCAACACATTTTTCGCCAGGACAAAAAACGTTAAATAGACGATATAAATTAAGACCAGGAACATATGAACTTAAAGTAGAAGTAGAAAATTATGGAGTTGCCTATACAACTGGAGATATTATAATTGCATCTGCTTCGGTATCTAAGGAAGTAGCACCTGCCGTAATAACAGAAACTGCAGGAATTAGAATTTCTAAAATTAAGAACTGTCCAAATAATAACAGTTCAGAATGTACAGAAAAGGAATTCATTTATGAAGATGCAAATGGCAAGAGTTATGGTAAGTTGTTTAGAAAACGTAACATTACGGAATATAGAATGTCTTCAGTAAATGGTGCGATAGGAAATGGCATTTGCAGTGCTGTTTATGATGTGTATTCTAGCAGTAGTAATGTGCCACTAGGATATTTTATGGGCTCGCATATTTTTTATGATACAGTCGTTGAAAGAATTAAAGGAAATAACAACAATTATTTAGGATATACTAAAAAAACATTTGTATGTAGTCCTGTAGAGCAAAACTTAACTTTTCCTTTTTTAGATGTGGATAATAAAGAATTTAAAAATGGAAAACCATTAACAGAAGAAGTTTATAATAATTCGTCTTCAAATCCTATTTCTTCAAAAGAATACATCTATGACTTTGATGGTAACGGAACCTCTCTTACGGGAATAAATCAACGTGTCTATGCTCTTAGTATTGGTGTTATTGCTGCTAATAATACTTCTGGTTCCAATGGATATACCAGTAACAGTAACATCTTTAGAAACAATATAGATCGTGAATGGTTAACTACCGAAAAGAACACAGAATTTTTAAACAATTCTAACCTTATCAGTATTAAAAACTATGATTATATGAACCCTCAAGGGCATATAAAAGAAAAAGAAGTAATTGATAGTAGGAATGAATCCTATATAACTAGTTATGAATACCCTTATACATTAAATAACTCTATAAATAATGATTTGACAATTAAAAACAGATTGGCTACACCATTGGAGATAACGGTTACTAAAAATGATTTTCAGTTATCTAAACAACAAACCACTTATCGTAACTGGAGCAATAATATTATAAGTACAGAATATATAAAATCTTCTAAAAATGAAGGTGGATTAGAAAACAGAATCCAATATTATAGCTATGATGATTATGGGAATCCCTTAGAAGTTTCAAAAGCTGATAACACACATATAATATATATCTGGGGATATAATGATCAATACCCAATAGCTAAAATTGAAAATGCCTCTTACGAAAATATGTTAACCGCTACAAGAAACCTTATTTCACAGATAAAGGCTGCATCTGATAATGAAAATACGGATACTGAAGAAGATGCTTTACGTGTGATGTTTGATACACTAAGACAAGATGGGTATTTTGTTCAAACTCCTATGATCACTTCTTACACCTATGATCCATTAATTGGTATCACTAGTATTACAGATCCACGAGGATATACAATGACCTATCATTATGATGCCTTTAATCGATTAGAATTCGTAAAGGATCAGGACGGTAATCTACTATCAGAAAATCAGTATAACTACAAAAACTAAGTAACGGATGAAAAATACTATAAAACAAATAGCTACAACTTTACTAGTTTTAGTAAGTATAACCACAACTGCTCAAGTAGCAAATACGGTTATCATAGAAAATGAAACCATTAATGCATCCAGCGATCCTGCATTACTTAATGTAAGCGCAGGTCAAAAAATTATCATTAAACCAACCACCTGGATACAACCGGGAACTGTATTTTCTGCAACGATTTCTGGAGATCCATATATCAGTCCAGTGTTAAGTACTGATGAAAATTATGTATTTACCAGATCCTTTCAGTCGCCGATCACCGAAACCATGTTACTAGATCCTGCTATTGGAATTAAGAACAACAGCGATGTGATAGAAAGCATTACCTATTTTGATGGACTAGGTCGCTCAAAACAACAGATTGGTATCAAATCTTCTCCAGATAAAAAAGATATAGTCACTCATATTGCTTATGATAATTACGGGAGACAGAACAAACAATACTTGCCTTTTGAACGGGAAACCGGAGCATTAGGAAGTTATAATGCAGTAGATATAACTAACAACATTAATAGTTATTATAAAAATAAATATGATGATGACTTTACAGGAATGGCATTAACTGATGTTAACGCATACTCAGAAAGTGTTTTTGAAGCTTCACCTCTAAACCGAGTTCTGGAACAAGGAGCACCAGGAAAAGATTGGAAAGCAAATAAAGATTTAGATACTGATCATACCATCAAGTTCGATTGGGGTACCAATATAGCTGATGAAGTTGTGTATTTTAAAGTGAATTTTCACGAAAACAATACTGAAGTACCAATTTTGGTGAAAGACGGATATTATAACCCTAACGAACTTTATGTAACCATTACCAAAGATGAAAATTGGCAACCTTCTGATGGTAATAATCATACGACTCGTGAGTATAAAGACAAGTTAGGACGAGTAATCCTAAAAAGAACCTATGCTTCGGCAGGCTCAGCAAACTCTGTGGTACACGATACCTTTTATGTATACGATGATTTTGGGAATCTGACTTATGTGATTCCTCCAAAAGTAACATTAAGTGCTACAGATGGAGTATCTTCAGAAGAACTTTCCGAACTGTGCTACCAATATAAATATGATTACAGAAACCGATTGGTGAATAAGAAAATACCGGGGAAAGGATGGGAATCTATTGTATATAACAAATTGGATCAAACTATTCTTACTCAAGATGCAGTACAACAGTCAAATGAAGAGTGGTTGTTTACAAAACATGATGCCTTTGGCAGAATGATTTATACTGGAAAATACACAGATGATCGAGGTAGAATAGATATGCAATTTGATATCAACTCCAATAATCAATATGATCAAAAAGGATCTGAAATAACAGTAAATGGCACCAAGTTATATTACACTAATACCGCATTCCCTAATCATAGTCAAGAAATTCTGACGATTAATTACTATGACGACTATACCTTTGATCACAACGTAAGCAATCCGGGTACTATTTTAGAGCAAACTATTGATACCGATGTAAAAGGATTAGCTACGGGATCTAAAGTACGAGTTTTAGGAACTGATGATTGGATTACAACAGTCACCTATTATGATGGGAAAGGAAGACCGATCTATATACATAGTACCAATGACTATCTTAATACGGTGGATATCGTAGAAAGTAAACTTGATTTTGCTGGAAAAGTATTAGAAACCAAAACTACCCATACCAAAGGAAGCAATGCTGCAATAGTAACCATTGATACCTTTACCTATGATCATATGGGGAGATTGTTAGATCAAAAGCAAACGATCAACAATCAAGTAGAAGAACAAATCGTATCTAATACCTATGATGAATTAGGACAATTGGAGTCTAAATTAGTTGGAGGTACTTCGGCTTCGCTAAGTGCAAGCACTATTGGGGGACTACAAAAGATAGATTACACCTATAATGTACGAGGGTGGTTAAAAGAAATCAATAAAGGTACTACCGATAATGGAGATTTATTTGGTTTTGCAATTAACTACAATATCACTAGTGAAAACTTAGGTGCTGATCCATTGTTCAATGGAAACATTAGTGAAACTATCTGGAAAACTACTAATGATAATACCAAGCGTGCTTATGGATATCAGTATGATGCATTAAATCGTATCACTGCCGGATTGGACAATACCACAGATAAAAGATACAGTTTAAGTAGTATTGGATATGATAAAAACGGAAATATTGAAACCTTACTTAGAAACGGTCATACTAATATCAATGCAAATAATTTTGGTGTGATGGACAACCTTACCTATGCATACGATGATGGTAATAAACTAAACAAAGTAACTGATAGTGGTAATAAGAACGAAGGTTTTATTGATGGAACTAATACAGATAATGATTATCTTTATGATGATAATGGAAATATGATTGCTGACAAAAATAAAGATATAAGCTCGATTACATATAATCACTTAAACTTACCAGAAAGGATTGAGTTTGTTTCTCTAATACCCAGCCAACAGAAACGTATTGATTATATATATGACGCTACTGGAGTGAAATTAAGAAAAGTAGTCACAAATTATCCATCTAGTAATACTACTGAATATGCTGGGAATTACATATACGAAAGTAATTATTCCATAGGATTACCTCCGGGACCTAATAATTCTGATGAAAAAGTATTACAATTCTTTAACCATCCAGAAGGATATATAGAACCTAATGTGAATGGTGAATTTGATTATGTATACCAATATAAAGACCATCTAGGCAATATAAGAATCTCTTTTTCTGATAAAGACAAGGATGGCAAGATCGATGTACTAAGAAATGATGCAGATGTTGACGGAGATAATGATTATGCTCATGAAATACTACAAGAGAAGAATTATTATCCATTTGGACTACAACATAAAGGGTATAATAATGTGATAGTTTCTGAGAATAAACACAAAACCTATCAAGGAAAAGAATATGAAGAAGAATTAGGAAAAGACACATACGCTTTTGGTTGGAGAGATTATGATCCAGCTACCGGTAGATTCAGTAAGATTGATAGATTTTCTGAAAAATATTATGCTGTTACACCGTATCATTTTTCTGCTAATAATCCTATTTTCTTTAAAGAGATTAATGGAGATAGTATTCAAGGAGTATCAAGAAAATCTGCCAGAAGAACAAGAAGAATAATACGAAAGACTTTTAGAAAAAACAAAAGATTAGCCAAACTATTTAAGACTAAAGGAAAGAATTTTAAGAGTATTAGTCAAGAGGATTTTGATAAGGCCACTGAAAATTCTGATCCTGATGAAAAAGCCCTTGCTCAAGGTTATTTTGATGCTGTAAACTCAGAACAAACCCATACAGTGGAAGTAGTAAAAAGGGGAGAAAAGTTAAAATCAAATTTAAGTAAAGCAGGTGGCTTTAAAAAAGGAAGAGATATTGATAAACTTAGAGGAGGAGGAAGAAACACCTATAATCATTCTAACGATGGATCTCATACAGTAGTAGTAATGAATTCAAACTCCATACCATTGGATAATATAGACAATTCTACAGGAGGTGCTCAAAACATCCCTTCTACTGCTGGAGAATTATTAGCTCACGAATTAATAGGACATGGGCTTACTAGGTTTACTGATGTAGTAGAAGGAGCTCAACATCTCTACCCAATACAGACTACAAACTTATATAGAAGACATATTAACGGAAATTCTCGCTACTATAGAAACGGAACAGATCATAGTAATGGAGCCCAGATAAGAGGTACTATGTCTTGGCAAATCCCATTATATTTAAGATAAAATAACATGAGATATTTAACTTTTTTTTTAATGCTCTTTTTTGGTGGATTTATTCATTCACAAAATCAGAATTGTTCAATTGATATAGATAAGAATTTACAAGTGCTAGAAAAACATTTTGAAATTTTAGAAACAGATGTAAATATAAAAGACATACTATTGATCCATAATTCACATAATTTAGGTTTGATTATTTGGAAAGAAAAAGGTAAAATAATGGGGGCCAAACATTTCATCAGCAGCTCTTGTATTAGAAAACGAAAAAAAATAAAATTAAATAAAAAACAAAAAGAAAATTATAGTGATGCTATAAAAAACATGAAACTGATTAATAACTTACCTGATTTTGAATGTATTGAAGATGTTCATACTATTAACGTATTAACTATAATAACTTCCTCAGGAATTAAAAAAATAATAAAGACTAATTGTGCAAATGAATATCAAAAAAATATGATTTCATCTATTCAAGATTTGCACTATTGCTTGTATTTATAATTAACCTCGCTCGGGTATAGTATGCTGCTACTGCTAGTTTGCAACTAGTAGCGGTACGAGTAAGAAATGAGTCGTCCTAAAATAGGTTGACAGTTTTTAATAATTTAAATTAGACCGGAGAAGCTAGCTTCTCCGGTTTTTTTGTTATGTACAAAATTAGGTGTTTTCATTTTAAGACTCATATGTGGTCTTTTATTATTATAAGTATTAATGGACTCAATAATTAATTGTTTGAGTTCATCTTGATCCTTGCATTGATAAATTAAGAACTCATTTTTTAATATTCCATTGATTCTTTCAGCTAATGCGTTTTGATAGCAATCATATCCATCAGTCATTGATGGGGTCACATTAGTACGTTTTAATTCTCTCTGATATACAGAAGAGCAATACTGTAGTCCTCTATCAGAATGATGTACTAATTTAGTGTTTGTTACTCTATTTTGATTTGCCATTTTCATTGCTTTAACCACATTTTCAGCTGCCATATTCTGGCTCAGATGATACCCCATTATTTTCCTACTATAGGCATCAGTAACAAGGGATAGATAGTGAGTAGCTTTTCTACTTTTGATGTAAGTAATATCGCTAACAAAAAACTCTTCGGGTCTTGAGACCTTAGTATCTTTCATCAAATTAGGGTATTTTCTAAGCCAATGCTTAGAGTTTGTGGTCTTTGTATAGTTTTTCTTTGGTTTTATCAGTAGGGATTCACTACCCAGGTAATCAAATAGCGCATCTCTTCCTATTTTGATTCCTTGACGATCAAACTCCTTTTTTAGTAAATAATATAGTTTTCGGGTGCCTAACCGAGGCATATCCATCCGCACTTGTTGTACTAGATATTTTACCTGATTAAGTTCTTTACTACGAGTTAATGACCGCTTTTGTGATTGATAGATCGCTTGTCTACTGATCCCAAACAATCGACAACAACGCGACAAACTTACTGGCCTTTGTTGTTGGATGCATCGGATTGATTGGGTGAAAACTTTTTTCTGATTCCAGTACCATACTGTTTATCCGAGATATCAATCATAGTATTGAGAATCTCATTTTTGAGTTTTTCATCTGAGAGTTCACGCTCTAATCGCTTGATCTTTTGTGCTGGAGTTTCTTTTGATTTAGGCATTTGATGTTGAACTGGTTTACTCCAATCTAAAGTACCATGTTTTCGTAACCAAACCAAACTAGATCGCTCGGATATGATAGCGCAGATTTGCAATCTGTGCGGTTAAGATAAATAAAAGCCAGTTACATTGATTTGTAGCTGGTTTTTTATTGCAATACATTTTGTAGTTTAGTCTGTTTGATAAAAGCATCAAGCATAGCAAAAACTTATTCTTTATCCTTGGGTTTCCCCACTGGGGTATAGAATGTGCTAGTTCGAGTTTGCAACTCGGACTTTCATATGTGTCTCGTCCTAAAAAAGTTTACATATTTTACATTAATCCTAAAATAGCTTTACAACTTATTCTTAGTCCTATTATTGGTTTACAATGATAGGATTTTTTGTATCATAACCCCGATCGTGCGGAAATGATAGTTCACCTCTACTTCTCTTTTTAAATATAGAAAACTATCTAATATTATCTAATATCAAAGTAAAGGCGGAAATGTTTTCGTGTTGCGTATTAGTAAGAAATAAATAAGAGTAAAGACCAGTTACATTGATTTGTGGCTGGTTTTTTATACATAATTTCAAATTTTTAAACCTAGTGCGTAACAGTATTCCTGTTTACAGGGCTTCACGGATATTAAGTTTATCAAAACACTCCATTCCTTTACTTCCGAAAAGTGAAGTATCACATTGAGCTTGTCGAAGTGCTCTCGAACCTTGAGTTTACCGGGCTTCGAGAGCCTCAACCCTCTTCATATTTCAACCCTCAAACCCTCATTCACTTCGAACCCTTAGCGGAGCCGAAGGGTGAGTACATGAAATTGGAATTCTTAAATAATCGATTTTTTGTATCTTTTAATTATGAAAAAATTAGTGTTTTTTGTATTACTATTACCAATCATATCTTTCTCTCAAGATCTTGACAAACACCTATGGAAGAATCGTTTGATTTTGGTATTAGCAGATTCGTATGAAAATTCGAAGTTCACAAAACAACTACGCGAGTTCAACACTAACACTGATGACTTACAAGATAGAAAACTGATCGTGTATCAAATAACACCTACTTCCTACCAAAAAGGAATTAAAAAAAGTGATGCGATTAAAAACAATACGCTTTTTAAAAGGTACAATTCATCCAACGAAGACTTCAAAATTATTCTTATAGGATTAGATGGAGGTATCAAATTAGAATCTAATAAATTAGTATCAGCTTCGCTTATTTTTGAGCAAATCGATCAAATGCCAATACGTAAACAAGAATTGAGAATTAAAAACTAACCCATCAATTTATTAATTGCTATAGATTCCGGATCAAGTCCTGAATGACAGATACTCCTACGCCTCAATAGTTTCTACCTTCCTAGTATCAACTAAATAGTTTTCAGATACTCTAACACATTTGCCTCTATCCTACTATCAATATCAGAAACATCTGCTTTCTCAAAAGAAGTACCGGTAATATTTTCAAATAATTCGATATATCGATCTGATACAGAATTGATATATTCCTGATTCATATCTGGGATTTGCTGCCCTTCTTTACCTTGGAAACCATTACTGATTAGCCACTGTCTTACAAATTCTTTGGATAATTGTTTCTGAGCTTCGCCTTTTTGTTGTCTCTCTTCATATCCTTCCGCGTAAAAGTAACGAGAAGAATCCGGTGTATGGATCTCATCAATCAGCACAATTTTTCCATCTTTCGTTTTCCCAAATTCGTATTTAGTATCTACCAAAATTAATCCTCGCTCTGCAGCAATCTCAGTTCCTCTCTGGAATAATTTTCTTGTGTAATCTTCTAATACCAAGTAATCCTCTTCAGAAACAATACCTTTTGTTAAAATTTCTTCTCTAGAGATATCCTCGTCATGTTCTCCATTATCAGCTTTGGTAGAAGGGGTGATAATAGGTTCTGGAAATTTATCGTTTTCCTTCATCCCTTCTGGCATTGGCACACCACATAATATTCTTTTACCAGCTTTATATTCTCTTGCCGCATGTCCGGATTGATATCCTCTGATCACCATCTCTACCTTAAAAGGATCACAAAGATGACCAACAGCAACATTCGGGTCCGGAGTGGCAATTAACCAATTAGGAACTAAATCTTCGGTGGCTTTCATCATTTGTGTAGCAATCTGATTGAGAATTTGTCCTTTAAACGGAATTCCTTTTGGCATGACCACATCAAAGGCCGATAAACGATCTGTAGCAATCATGACTAATAATTCGTCATTGATATTATATACTTCTCTTACTTTTCCTTTATAAACTGATTTCTGAGCTGGGAAATTGTAATTTGTATCTGTAATAGTATTCACTGTAGTATATTAGTTTTTGAGTGGTGAGTATTTGAGTACATCTATATTCATTATATATCACCTTTAGATTTTGATTTCAAATGTTTTTTGAACGATGTTATCATCTTTGATATTTCAGTAATATCTGCTCTGTTTCTCTCATCCTGATCTTCCTTTATAAAACCTCTTAATTTTGCTTTCGTACTACAAACAATACATTCGTGAGCACTATCCCAAGCCATTTGTAGATATCTGTTAAACTGAGCATCAGAGCTTGCAGAGCCTTCTGCAATATTAAGTGCTATAGAGTCCGCAGCTCTTATAAACTGAGAAGCTAATCTATACATTTCTTCCTTGGGGAAAGCAGAAATCTGAATATTTACAGATTCTCCAAATTCAATGGCTTTATTGTAAATAATTAAATCTTCAAATTTAAAATGATATTTACTTTTCATTTTTTTATAATACAACAATCTTCAAAAATCCTTTAATTCCTTAGAAAGCCCATATTTTCAACTACTCAAAAACTCACTTACTCAAAGACTCCCCTTCTACATTAATCATTTCTATTCTCTATCTCTTTATAGGCAGCAATCACCTTTTTCACTAGTTTATGACGGATCACATCCTTATCATCTAAGTGTATAACTCCAATTCCAGAAACTCCTTTTAATACTAATAAAGCTTCTTTTAGACCAGAGGTAACTCTTCTTGGTAGATCAATCTGTCCCGGATCACCTGTAATCATAAATTTGGCATTTTTACCCATACGTGTCAGGAACATCTTCATTTGCGCATGCGTTGTATTTTGTGCTTCATCAAGAATTACAAAGGCATTATCTAACGTACGACCCCGCATAAAAGCCATAGGCGCTATTTGTATCACTCCTTTTTCTATAAAACTTTCTAGTTTTTCGGCAGGAATCATATCGCGTAATGCATCGTATAATGGTTGCATATATGGATCCAGTTTTTCCTTTAGATCTCCAGGTAAAAATCCAAGATTCTCTCCTGCTTCTACAGCAGGACGTGTAAGAATGATTCTTCTTACTTGTTTTTCTTTTAACGCCTTTACCGCCAATGCTACTCCCGTATATGTTTTACCGGTTCCTGCGGGTCCAATAGCAAAAACCATATCATTTTTATAGGTTAGCTCTACCAATTTACGCTGATTGGCTGTCTGCGCTTTAATCGCCTTACCTCCTACTCCATGAACCAAGGTTTCTCCGCTAACTGCAGATGTTTCATAATCCGCTTTGCTATCACTAGTCAGCACACGTTCGATTACATTCTCATCTAGCTTATTATATTTTGCAAAATGCTCCAAAAGCATATTAAGACGTGTATCGAATTCTTCGAGCATATCTCCGTCACCGTACACCTTCATTTTGCTGCCTCGAGCAACAATTTTCAATTTTGGAAAGTATTTTTTTAATAATTGAATATTACTATTCTGAAGTCCGAAAAACTCCCGTGGATTGATTTCTGTTAGTTCAATAATAAGTTCGTTCAAAAGCTATAGAAATTTTAGTATGAATTGTTTTTTGGATTGACTAAGTTTGTTCTCCCAATAGCTATCGGGATTGTTTGAAGTTTTTGCCGGGGAATCAAAAATGAAAAACGTACTATACGTTGAAACTTTTTTAAGATCATAAAAGATATTAAGTGGTCAAAAATGATAAACTCGTATGTTTTTATTACAAATTCCTGGATTCAAAAAAACTTTGAATAACTTCATAGCAAATTTACATATTTTTAAGCGCTTATAATTAAAAGATATTAACAATTCTTATAGATGCCAATAATAACTTTAACTACTGATTTCGGAATCAAAGATCACTTTGTGTCTGCTGTTAAAGGTGCTATCTATACCGAACTACCAGAAGCCACTATTGTAGATATTTCTCACGAAATTTCACCATTTCATATTATAGAAGCTTCCTATATCATTCAGAATGCTTATAAAAGCTTTCCCAAAGGAAGTATACATATCATAGGAATCGACAGTGAACTTAATCCAGAGAACAAGCATATTGCCGTAAAGCTTGATGATCATTATTTTATCTGTGCGAATAATGGATTGATTTCTTTAATTGCATCAGAATTTAGACCAGAGAAAATTGTAGAAATTAATATACACGATGCTATTGGTACAAATTTCCCTGTACTTGATGTTTTTGTAACTGTAGCTTGCCACATTGCTCGTGGGGGAACACTAGAAGTCATAGGGAAATCAATTACGGATATCAAATTAATAAAAGGAATCACTCCAATTGTGAATGTTGGAGACAAGCAAATTGTAGGAAGTATTATCTATATTGATAACTACGGAAACTTGATCACGAATATTACCCGTAAACTTTTTGAAGACGTAGGAAAGGGACGAGGCTTTAAAATTACCGCCAGAAGCGCAGTTTTCAGTACTATTTATGAGCGATATAGTGATGCTATAAATTTTGATATCGAAAAAAGTAAGCGCGAAGAAGATGGAAAGAAACTGGCTGTATTCAATTCATCCGGATATTTAGAGCTAGCTATTTATAAAAGCAATCCGAAAACTGTGGGGGGCGCTTCTAGTCTATTCGGATTACATTATCGTGATACCGTGAGTATTACTTTTGAATGAATTAGTCTGGGAGTTCTTGAGTATGGGAGTAGTTGAGTTGGTGAGATTATTAGAACTTTGGACTGTTAGAGCTTTGGATAGCTAGATCTTTAGAAAAAAACTCAAATACTCCAAAGCTAACAGACTAAAAAACTTTACAGAACTTTGTTGCTTTGAAAATTTAAAACAAAAAATTGACAGAACTTTCCAAACATAATATTTTTATTAAACTTTTTCTTCCTGTAGTATTTGGAGTTATGGGAATGATAATGTCAATTGTATTTCTTAAACATCAATCAATTTGGTTAGTTACTGCAATAAGTATTATTACACTTGTTGTATACCTAATCACAATAAAGGCTGTTAGAGATTCGAAAAAATTAATGTATGATAAAAAATTTCTATACATAAACTCTAAAAGAGGAAACAGTAAAATATCATTAGAAAACATCAGAAAATTTACTATTAAAAGAACGAATATCAGGTTATTGGGTTTCAACATTATTGCATGCAATATAGAGTTCCTAATAGAGGATAAGAGAATAAAATCAACAATATTTTGGGCTTTTGAAAGTAGTTTTGAAATTAATGATTTTGAAAACCTGATAAATAATAATAAAAGTTATTAAGGAACTTTATAGCTTTGTCATCACTTAAAAAACTAAAATGATCATACGGATTGTAAAATTAGGGTTCATTCCTGAGGAAATAGATGCTTTTTTAGAGAATTTCGATCAGAATAAAGATAAAATTCGAAATTTTGAAGGATGTTCTCACCTAAAATTGATCAGAGATATCCATCAAACTAACCAATTTTTCACCTATAGTCATTGGGAATCTGAAGAGCATCTCAATAACTACAGAAACTCTTCGTTATTTAAAGGTGTTTGGGCAAATACTAAAAGTAAGTTTAACCAAAAACCAGAAGCTTGGAGCGTAACACAAGTTTGGGGTTCCGAATAAAGAGGTATGCATTTTATCTTTCTAAACTCCACAACTCATAATTCATAACTTTATAAAGAATGTTAGCAGTAATACGAAAAGAAATACATACATTTTTTGCCTCTTCTGTAGGATATTTAGTAATAGGAATATTCTTAGTACTTAATGGACTCTTTTTATGGGTGTTTAAAGGGCAATTTAATATTCTGGACAGTGGTTTTGCTGATCTTTCTCCGTTCTTTTTAATTGCACCATGGATTCTATTATTTTTGATTCCGGCAATAACCATGCGTAGCATCGCCGAAGAGAGAAAACAAGGTACTTTAGAACTTTTATTAACCAAACCCATAAAGCATTGGCAATTAGTAACAGGTAAATATATAGGAAGTCTTTTTCTTATAGTAATTGCTTTAATCCCTAGTTTGTTATATGTTATTACTATCTATCAATTAGGAAATCCTGCAGGGAATCTAGATGTAGGTAGTACAACAGGTTCTTACATTGCTCTCTTCCTTCTTAGTGCTTCTTATACGGCCATTGGTACGTTTTCATCATCAATTACAAATAATCAGATAGTAGCATTTCTTATTGGTATATTCCTTTGTTTTTTATTCTATTTTGGATTTAGTGGATTGGCCAATTATCAACTCTTAGGTGCTACAGATTATACAATAGAACAGATAGGAATACAGTTGCATTATGAACGTATCAGCCAAGGAATATTAGATACTAGAGATATCATTTATTTTGTAAGTATTATTACATTATTTGTGTTTTTAACGACCATTGTTCTAAAAAAACATTCCAGAAAAAACATTCTGAAATTTGCTTCTTTCGCTGCTATTGCTGTTATATTAGTTAATCTTGGAGGCAGTAGCTTGTACAATCGTTTTGACTTAACTGCGGATCATCGTTTCACCCTTTCTGAAGCTACAGAACACTTACTAGCTGAAGCAGAAGTTCCTATTTCTATTGATGTTTTATTAGAAGGTGATTTCCCTTCAGAGTTTAGACGATTACAAGGAGAGACGAAACAGATATTGGAAGAATTTAATGCAATTAATCCGAAGATACAATATGTTTTCACCAATCCAATTGAAGAAGAAGAATTTAGAAAAGAAACTTTAGAGGAACTACAAAGACTCGGACTTACTCCTATGGAAGTGAGTGTTCAAGAAAGCGGAAAAACCGAAATAGAAACTGTGGTTCCCTGGGCAATTATGAATTATCAGAACCGAAGTGTTAAAGTAGCTTTGGTAAAAAATACCATTGGCGCAACTACAGAAGAAAGAGTTAATAATTCTATCCAACAATTAGAATATGTTTTTGCTGATGCTTTAAAAAAATTGATTCATTCCAAAAAACATAAAGTAGCTGTATTAAAGGGGAATGGACAATTACCTGATGCTAAAATTGCAGATTTTATTAAAACATTACAAGAATATTATTTTGTTGGGGCTTTTACATTGGATTCTGTTGCTTCAAACCCGGAAAAAACATTAAAAGACTTAGAAAAATTCGATCTTGTTATTAATGCTAAACCCACACAACCTTTTTCTGAGAATGAAAAATATGTATTAGATCAGTTTATTATGGAAGGCGGTAAATCTCTTTGGTTAGTAGAATCTGTCGCTATGGAAATTGATAGTTTATTTACTCAGAAATCACAAGGAACGGCAGTAGCATTTATGCAAGATCTTAGATTAGGAGATGCACTATTTTCTTACGGAGTGCGAATAAATCCTGTTTTAGTAAATGACCTCTACTCTGCTCCATTAATGCTTGCTTCTGGTCAAGGAAATGACACACAGTTCACACCGCACCCTTGGTTTTATTCGTCATTAACGAAAAGCTCTAGTAATCACCCTATTGTTAAGAATATAGAATCTGTAAAATTCGAATTTTCGAATCAGATTGATACTTTAAAAAACGGAGTTCAAAAAACCATTTTATTAACTAGTTCTGAACGATCTAAATTAGAAGGAATTCCAGCAGAAATAAGGCTAGATAACATCATAGGACAAAAACCAGATATTGCGAGTTATATAGACGGTAATCATAATCTGGCAGTTTTATTAGAAGGAAGTTTTAAATCTGCGTATAAAGATCGTGTAAAACCTTTTAAACGCACGAATGCTAAAAATACAAGTGCGGAAACTAAAATGGTAGTAATTGCAGATGGAGATGTGATGAAAAATGGAATTAGAAAAGGAAGACCTATTACATTAGGATATGATCCTTATCTAAATCTTCAATACGGAAACAAGGAATTTTTATTGAATACGGTAAATTATCTACTAGATGATTCTGGATTGACAGAAGTAAGAGGAAAAGAAATAAACATTGCTTTTCTTAACATCGAAAAAGTAGTAGAAAAACGAACTTTCTGGCAAGTTATTAATATTATTATTCCATTATTGATTCTTGGGTTATTTGGTTTTGTATTCTCATTTATTAGAAAAAGAAAATATCAGAAACAACTTTAAAATATCCAATAATGTTTTTACCGATAAGAAAACTCTAGTAAAAGAATTTTCTTATCGATAAAAACTGGTTTTAATTAAATACAGCACTGATTATTTCTCACGGTTCCAAAACAAACAGCTCCACTAGGACTAGGAACAGCGCAATTGACTCCATCAATATCAACTAGATAAAATCGGTAACAACCTCTAACACAGTCGGACAAGCCAGGCATACCTCCTTGTATTTCCTTTTGAGAAGATTTTGATAATTTTTGAGCCCCTGGAATTGAATTAATCATTTTTTTCATAATAAAGGTTTTAAGAATTAAAATTGAATAATTTAAATTTATGATAATCAAAGAATAATTAACATAAATATTCCCTTTAAAATTACACCCAAAATATGATAAAAATGTTATGATTTGGTTATTTAACTAAATCGTAATATTAATTAACCTTATCTTTCCTCTAGGCAATCGTATTTAAATTTTTTGTTATTTTCTGGATTCCGGCCTTCGCTGGAATGATAAGTTTTTATGTTTTTTTTAAGTGCGATTTCCTTTAACGTCTTTCTTAAAGGATTCAGAATCCTAAAGAAAATCCTTATATTAAAAGCTAAATCAAAACAATGAATGTAACTACTTATTTAGAAGGAATAAAAAAGCAGTTCCTTTATTATAAATCTTTAGGAGAAAAAACAATAGATCAAATCTCTGATGATGATCGATTGTTTTGGCAATATAATGATGATAGTAACAGTATTGCAATTATTGTAAAACACCTATGGGGTAATATGAAATCTCGTTGGACAGATTTTCTTACCTCAGACGGAGAAAAAGAATGGCGTGCACGTGATGCAGAATTCGAAAATGATATCCAAACCAAAGCAGAATTACTTAATAAATGGAATGAAGGATGGCAATGTTTATTTGACGCATTGGATAGTGTAAACGAAACCAATTTTGATCAACCTATTTATATTCGAAATATTGAGCATAGTATTACGGAAGCAATTAATAGACAATTAGCGCATTACTCCTATCACATAGGACAAATTGTATTTTTAGGAAAAATGATTTGCGATCATAATTGGGATTCATTATCAATTGCTAAAGGGAAATCTAATTCCTATAATAAAAAACGTTTTGCACAACCTAAACACAAAGCTCATTATACAGATAAACTGATGAAAGATGAATAAAAGATAGGATGTTATTAGATTTACGAGCGTAAGTACTAAATAGTACTTTGTTCCTTTATTTTTTTAGCCCATGCTTTAGCAAAATCTATTGTAAACAAAACTTCACTATTATTATTTCTAATATTTTTAAACCATTTTAACTGTGAAGGACTTAAAAAATGTATTGTGGGTTTACCGTCACCCAAAGCGCTATTAATTTTTGTTTGTTGAAGCTTTGTTAATGGTATGTATTTAAATTTTGTTTGCTGTAAATAATAATGTACATCCTTTGGTGAAGATCGATACGATTGTTTATTATCAATTAAACTCATACCGTTAGACTTTGCATATACATCCAATTCTTTTTTGGTCAAACCCTTAGAATCATAGGTTACCTCTACTACTTCACTATGATCTATAAAACCTGATACTGTATTTAACACCATTGGTAATTTCCCCAACTGTTTTTCGCCAGACCAGAAACAAGACATTTTATAATAAGCTTTATCGGTTTTCTTTGCTGACAACTCTTGTTCTAATAAATTAATATATTCAGGGATTTTTTTTCCTTTTTCTGCTAAAGTTTGCTGCATGCTTTTACATAAACGTAGTGCAGCATAGTCATTCCCTATACGATTTATTACATCATTTCCGTCCTTATTAACAATACGTACTACAGGGTTATTCCAACTAGGTTCATTAAATTTACGGAGTATTTGGGCATCTTTACCACCTTTGTTGTTGAATATTGCCAATGGTATAAATGAATTTTCTATAGCCTCTACCATAAGAGGATGACTTAAAACATTATGTCCATAATTTCTGCAGGTACTGCAACCTGGAACTTCCTGAAATAAAATTAGTACATCTTTATTTTCTTCTTTGGCAAGAGATATCGCATCACCATAATCGCGAAGCCATCGTACTTTTCCTAGTTCTTCACTTTGATTATAAGGATCAGTAGTATTCTGGGCCAAAAGCAGGTTACCCGTAACCAATATGAATATTGTAAATTGAATTTTGAATGTCATAATTATCTTAACAAAATTTTACTCTAATCGTCGAGATTTATCGCAAGAACTAACAACAGTTTAGCATAAATTACATATTAAAACTTTATACTCAAATTGAAGAATGTCATAAAATTATATACTTTTCTCTTATGAACACAAACACACTTAGCAAAGACTTAATATTAATAAATGATTTATTTTGAAGAATTTTCTTATTAGATTAATCTAATACCTATATCTTATCAAACATAGTCAATAACTCCTAGCTGTTTGTTAATAACTAACGTTTTTAGCATACCGAAATCCTTGTAGATTACAATTATATTTGCGTAAGCTATTAAATGATAGCTACTGTAAAAACAGTACTAATCTAAAAAAATTAAACGGGTGAAATTCATAGTTTCCAGTTCGTATTTATTAAAACAACTTCAGGTATTGGGTGGAGTTATCAATAACAGTAATACTTTACCGATTTTAGATAACTTTTTATTCGAATTAGATAATAATTCTTTAACCGTTTCGGCTTCTGACTTAGAGACTACTATGTCAGCTAAATTAGAAGTAGAATCTTCTGATGAAGGGATCATTGCTGTACCTGCAAAGTTATTATTAGAAACATTAAAAACGTTTCCTGAACAACCTCTTACATTTGTAGCAGGAGATAATAATACTATAGAAATAAGTTCTAATCACGGTAAATATGCACTAGCGTATGCAGATGGAGAAGAATTTCCTAAAGCAGTAGAACTAGAAGATCCTAGTTCGACATCACTTTTAGGTGATATCCTAGCAACGGCGATTAGCAAAACGATTTTTGCTACAGGTAATGATGATCTTAGACCTGTAATGAGTGGTGTATTTTTTCAATTTTCTACAGAGAGCTTAACTTTTGTTGCTACGGATGCTCATAAATTAGTAAAATATTCTCGTGAAGATGTACAAGCTTCGCAAGCTGCAGAATTTATTATGCCTAAGAAGCCATTAAATCTTCTTAAAGGTATCTTAGCTGGTAGTGATACAGAAGTATTGATTGAATACAATGAATCTAATGCAAAGTTCACCTTTGATGAGACACAATTGATCTGTAGATTGATTGATGGTAAATACCCTAATTACGAAGCTGTAATTCCTAAAGAGAATCCAAATAAACTAACTATTGCACGTAATCAGTTTCTTAACTCCGTTCGTAGGGTTTCTATTTTCTCTAATAAAACAACACATCAAATCCGATTAAAAATTGCCGGAGCAGAATTGAATATATCTGCAGAAGATATCGATTATTCCAATAAAGCAGAAGAACGTCTGACTTGCGATTACCAAGGTGATGATATGCAAATTGGGTTTAACTCTCGTTTCTTAAGTGAGATGCTCAATAATCTAAATGCAGATGATGTACAATTAGAAATGTCGCTACCAAACCGAGCAGGTATCCTTACGCCTACAGATGGATTGGATGAAGGAGAAACTGTTACAATGCTGGTTATGCCAGTTATGCTTAATAATTAAAAGTATATTCTTTAATTGATAAGAATAATAGAATCCAATCACATACTGTGATTGGATTTTTTATTTATTACTACTAGTCATCACATATATTCTATAAGCCAGATTAGTAAGTAAAGGAAATTCTTTTTATACTTTTATATAACAAAATCTAGTCTTATCAACACAGTTCAAAGTTTTACACAAAACTGTTACTAAGTAATTACATTCATATGAACTTCGAAGAAATTTTTAAAGGTTTACTACTAAGCGAAGAAGAAAAAAAAATAATCAGTAGTAAGCTAAAAAAAATAAAGGTTACAAAGGGAGAAGTTTTACTATATCCAGATGACTCAGCCTACTTTCAATATTACGTGGAACAAGGATGTTTACGCTCATTTTTTACCGACAAATCTGCAAAGGAGCATACCATACAATTTGCAATTACAGATTGGTGGATAGGTGATTACACTGCATTTTTTAAAAAGGAAAAAGCGATTCTTCAGATTGAATGCATCCAAGATGCGTCTCTTTTGAGACTTTCTAGAGATGATATGAATGAAATTTTCGATGAAATCCCAAGCATAGAACGCTATTTTAGAATTAAAACCGAATCTTACATTGGTTCTTTTCAGAAAAGAATTATTGGTGACCTATCGAAAACAGCTAAAGAACAGTATGTTGATTTTGTCAATACCTATCCAAATATAGAACAGTTAGTTAAAAATTACCATATTGCTTCTTATCTAGGAATTACATCGGAAAGTCTAAGTAGAGTACGAAAAGAAATTGCCAGGAATTAATGTCTTTTCTTATCATAGATCATTTTTTCACGTTTTAAGTTGCCTTAATTTTGTTCCTGTAGATTATAAAAAGTATTAATTAGAGAACATTAAATGAAAAAAATTATAGGAATAGCCACAGCTATTATACTATTTGCTTCATGTGGAAAAAACACAGCGGTAAAAAAAACAGAAACCAAAGAAACGACTAAAAAAACAAATACCATGAAGAAAGTACTATTCGTATTAACTAGTCATAGCGATTTAGGAAATACAGGAGAAAAGACAGGGTTTTGGATAGAAGAATTTGCTTCGCCTTATTATTTTTTAAAGGATAAAGGTGTGGAGATAACTATTGCTTCTCCAAAAGGTGGGCAACCACCTATTGATCCTAAAAGTGAGTTGCCGGATTTCCAGACACCTGCTACTAAAAGGTTTAATGAAGACCAAGAAACACAAACTATTCTTGCCAATACCGCTAAACTAGCTACTATAAATGCTAATGATTATGATGCAGTTTTTTATCCTGGAGGTCACGGTCCTTTATGGGATTTAGCAGAAGATGAGGACTCTATCTCACTAATTGAAGCTTTCTATAATCAAAATAAACCTGTAGGCGCTGTATGCCACGCACCTGCCATTTTTAAGAACACTAAAGGAGCTAATGGCGAGCCTTTAGTAAAAGGTAAAAAAGTAACAGGATTTTCTAATACAGAAGAAGAAGCTGTTCAATTAACAGCTATAGTACCTTTTCTTGTAGAAGATATGTTAATAGCTAATGGAGGCACATATTCTAAAGAAGCTGACTGGAGTCCATACGCTGTAGAAGATGGATTATTAATTACCGGACAAAACCCAGCTTCATCGGAGCTCGTTGCTGAGAAATTGTTGTTACGACTGAAATAATACCTATTACAACTCTATTTTACAGTAAATTTAAAAGTATATAAGAATAACACAAACTCATATATATTATACTAAATTCAAAAGCGCAAAATTAACTAGTTTGCGCTTTTTTAATACTTTTATATTTCATATCCAATACAATCAACCCCAAAACAAAAGAGTCTCTAACTAATGACGGAAGAAGAAAAACGAAACTATTTTTGCCATACACATACTAACTTATTTTCTCAAAGTAAGTGTCATCATTGTTATAGAGGTATGTGCCATACTTGTTTACATCAAAATCCTACAATTTGTCCAGATTGCAGAAGAACACAGTTTTTGACTGGAGATCAATATAAAAATCAAAAAGAGATAAGCTATATTCTTTCTATAGGTATAGGAGTTGCTCTATCATTCCACATATATCAATGTTATACTATTTCTGATATATATACCAGTTTTAAATTCTTGGAGAGCCTTTTGTATGTTCTTATTGGTACTTTGACTGCTATTAGTGCATATTATATGTATAGTGAAGTTACTATTATCAGAGAAGTTAGCAAAATCCCTTTTATTGGAGGGAAACTTGCTCTTTTATTAATTCTTATAAGTCTGGTTATAGGAATCCCATTATTATATTTACTTTACAAAATAGCTATATTCTTAAAGTATCGGATGTTTTCTTAAAATGAATAATGTCAAATACTTACTATCACTATAAATAAAATGACCCTTCAAAATCAATACTATCATGTAGCATTGAGAAAGAAGGGTCATCTTCCACTTATCAAACCTAATCAATTTTGTTAATTCCTGTAGTTCATTAAACACTGTACTTTGTTCTCTACATGAAACTTATTGCTTTGCCAAACGGGAATATTCATTTTTCCAGATCTCACAACAGGTAACTTTTCTTTTATTTTCGAAATAGCATTTATTTTTTCTATGGCTTTAGCATATCTTTTATCTATTGATAGTGATGCACCTCGATAAACATCAACCATATTGCGCTGCAGTTCGTCCTTACGTTTTCGGATAATAGTAATATCCACATCTCCATTGTTAAGATCTTTTAATAGTGATTGCCACTCTTCTTTTATTAAAAATGTCCGTAATGCAGATTGCTTATGCTTTATTGAGATATCTCCTAAATTATATTTCTGAAAGTATAAAATGATAAGAAAGATTACTGAGGAAACCATAAATAATGCCAATCCAAGATCGAAATTCTCTGTAAATCCAATAATCAAAACTCCCGAAACAATAAGTAATGCTGTAATAAACTGAAGTCCTTTAAAGGTCATCAACCTTTGGTTTAAAATTCGGATACACTTTTTCTGCGCATTGTGCAAAGATATTGTCCTTTCGTATAGTTTGTTTATTTGCAACTTTATTCTTACCGATTCTGGAAATTTATGACCAAAAACCTCTCTCCATTTTTGTCTTGAACCCCATTTTTTTCCAGATGTTTCTAAATTTATAGCACTTTCTATTTTAAAATGCGCCACAATGGCTTTATATCTAAAGTTCTCCGGGTTATGTATTGTTTGACCATTCCCAACACCATCCCAAACTACTTTTGAAGCTTGTTGACTCATTAGGAATTTAAAAAAGTCTAAACACATAACATCAAATTGCGCATATGATTTATAATTTTTATTGGTTGATAATAAGAATTCATATGCCAATGTATCTATCAATATATCTTTGATCCTTACTTTGCAGTTTTGTTTCCAGGCTTTAACCATTTTACATAATTTCCTTAGGTTGTAATTAGTAGTTTTATCTACAACCTTCATAGCCTCTTGTAAAGATATAGGCTTATTAACATTCCAACTACCATTTAGATCTGCAAAAATATAACCTCCTCCATCTTTAATGAATCCAGGAAATACATTAAAACACATATTATCAGAAAATCTAATACTTATTGTTTGCTTTTCTTTATTAATAGTGGTTCTGGGATATATAGCTGCTATTGACCTACGCACATCTTCTAGAAATCTAGCTTGAGAATTTCCTCCACACTCATCATACTCAACCAGCAAATGAGACGGCATTTCGAAGATCATATCAATCTCTTGGATGCCGTCATTTGCGGTCTCTCTTCCATAGCAACCTGTATAAATACTGCCATAGCTAGTATCTATATTCCAAAAATCATTATTTAGTTTTTTATTTATTGAATTGTAACGTAATGAAATAATTGA
Source organism: uncultured Aquimarina sp. (assembly GCF_947492405.1). Classification (GTDB taxonomy): domain Bacteria; phylum Bacteroidota; class Bacteroidia; order Flavobacteriales; family Flavobacteriaceae; genus Aquimarina. The sequence continues at coordinate 48,173 of NZ_CANLMP010000011.1, read as the reverse complement.
TTTCTTTTTATCAGAGATCTTTAGCTCATCACAAAACATATTAAAGTTTGCAGATATACCCATCCGTCCTAAATATTTTAAGATATCACTGGGCGTACAACCCAATTGATAATTATATTATTGATTTATTTCCCCACATCAGGACTGGTTGCGTGAAGTAGCGCAGTCTTGAAAGAATTATCTATGTTGATAAACAATAGTTCTCAACCGGATTTATATTAGCACCTAACTCAATATCAATGTGGGGTAAATATGAGTAACTAATAATTCCTATTAAATAATCTTAACGTGGTAAGTTTTCAAATTAATCCAAAACTATAGTTGAATTAATCGGTTTTAAGAGTGTTTGTAATTAACAAAAGATGAACTTCCAATGTGATAAGAAGTCAACTAGTAAAAAGTATTTTTTTTTCATATCAATTTTATTTTGGGATTATTTAAAAACCTAATAACAAGCGCTTTATAATTTTTCTTAGTTCCAATGTACAAACAAAAACAAAAAAACAAATACGGTAAAACCATAATAATACTACGTGTAAATAACCCATAAAAACCTGAAGTCCCGGAAAACCTATTGTTAACACAAAGAATTGTCCTACAAAATATTGTTAAAAGTTTACTTTTTTAACATTTAAACCTTTAAAAATGAGCATTTCATCGTAAAATACTAGTAATAAAAGATTGATTTCAATGGGGAATTTACCCTTAAAAGTGAATATTCTTACAGTGTTATTATTTAGATTCTACTTATAAACCGTAAATCAAAACAAAAAAACGGAAAATTCCCTATTTTTTTATCTCAATTTATCATTAAAATTCTAAAGAAACATTGAATTTAGATATAACATTTTATCCAATTTTAATCCATGTAAGTATGATTATATTTTTTAGATAGAAATGAAAAAATACGTTCATTTTGATAAATGTTATTATGCTTTCATTTCAAAACTCATGGAATGTTCTATTTAATTATTATAACAGAATTTTCAGGAAATATCCATTAATCAAAATATGAGTATATATCTTTATAATGTTAACATATACTGAATTAAAAAAAGCGCCACTTATTAAAAGTAGTGCTTTTCTGCTAAAATTTTATTCGTTTATTTTTTTACAAATTTCTTACTGATAGTTCGTTTTCCATTATCAACAGAGATAAAATACATTCCTGATGGTAATCCGTTAAGCTGAATTGGTTCTTTTATGACTTTTCCTACTTTTATAGTTTGGCCTATTTGGTTTATAATTTTATAATCTGCCTCACCTGCATTTTCTAGTTGTATTCTTACTTCTTCTATGACAGGGTTAGGATAAAAACTAAAATCAAATACTATAGACATATTTTCTTTTACAATATCTTCAGAAAAATTCCTTGATGTAGAATCTACACAAAAATTATTGCTGTCTTGTGCTCCAAAAGAACCTCCAGAAACCAATAGTGCTCCATTAGAAGAATCTGTTAAAGCATAAGAACCATTACCATAATTACAACAAATACCATCACCATAAGCATCTTTTATAATCAGTGTATAGCACCCTATATCCAAAGTCCTGGATATATTAAGAGTAGAGCCATCTGCTTGAGTACCATAAGTACCGCCAGAATATACTACTTGATTACTATCATTTCTTATTTCCCAACTTGTTTCTTCTGGATAGTTATCAAAAGTAATTCTTAAATTAACATCACTCGTCGTTGATCCACCACCTGTATTCCCAGAAGTAGAAAAATTAATTGCATCCACAGCCATATCTCCTTGCCAGGTAGTTCCTGTTACACCATTAAAACGCAACTGTACTTTTTCACCTATATAAGAGGCTAAATCAATAGAAGCTGTCTTCCAGGAATTTCCTTGATTTCCAGATGCACTCCAGACTGATGTCCAAGTGGTTCCATTAAGACTTGCCTCCAAGGCCAAACTTCCCATCGCCGAAGCACCATACATATGATATTTAAATGAAAAGGTAGCTTGACTTACATTCGTAATATCATAACAAGGAGAATATAGTATTGCTCTTTTGTTAGAATAATTAGGAGTGGAAGATTCCATATAAATATAATAAGAGCCTGCATTTGCAGAACTTGGGCCAGTATTAGAAGATGGTGTGTTACCAGAACGAGTTGCCCAATTAAAATCATCTCCGGATGTAGCTTGATTCCAAGCACCAAAGGTATTTTCAAAACTTTCGGCATAAGGAAAAGAAGTTATTGTCGAACTACAGAGTGTATTTCCACCTCCAGATGTATTCTGAGTTGTAACGTTAATAGAATTGCTAAATCCCGAGACATTACCCGCAGCATCCTTAGCTCGTACAGAAAAACTGTACGTTGTAGCAGCAGATAATCCTGTAACCGAATAATTTGTTGTAGTAGTTGAATTTAAAAATGATCCATTACGATATACATCATATCCTGTAACTCCAATATTATCTGTAGATATATTCCAAGATAACTGAGTAGATGCTGTAGTTGTACCAGATGCTATTAAAGATGAAGGCGTGCTTGGTGCTTGTGTATCACCTCCAGTAGTTCCAAAACGATCCTCTGCTTGTGGACCTCCCCAAATCTGAGTTGCAAATGCAGGATTATCGATAAAAGGGTTTCTATTCCCCTGTAAATTTTCGATGATTGGATTTCGTTGTAATTCTAATTGAGAAACAGGGTCTTCGGCATTCCATTCCAGAAACAACTGAATCATATTAGTATCATTAGCTACTGTGCTTCCTATTCCAACATTAGACGGTAAACATCGGTTACCATATCTTATGTACATAAACATCATCATTCGAGCTACATCGCCTTTAAATTCATCTCCCGGATACCAATGCCCTTGTGAAGTCGTTCCGGAATTTCCAGAACCATCCGCAAACTTACGACTTCCTCTGCTGGAATTTCTTTGCACATCTGATGGTCTTAAGTTGTGGGCGTCTGCTCCTGCTCCTGTAGTTCCCAAATTAGGGTTCGCTAAAGATTTTGGATAAGTATGCTCTCTATTCCAGTCCGTTGAGCCTCCTCCATTATTATTTATTCCTCTGGTTCTATCTGTCGTAGAATTTCCATCGGTATCACTAAATCCATAAATAAGAACAACTCTGGAAGAGTTTGTCGGATCAAGATCTGTTTGTTTTAAGGCATCCCAAACTCCAGGAGTATAGGACAATGTATTTGTTTGTGTATTTGTAACTTTAGTAGCTAATTCGCTTTTTAAAGACTGACCAGATAAAGAAAGATTCACATCATTATAATATGACGGTATCTGACCAAAACTAGTAAGAGCGTACCCCATTACTAGTAATAGTAATAATTTTTTCATTGTGTGTTGTGAGTTAATTTAGTAAATTTTAACGTTTCCGAAGCTAAAACTATTTTGTTAAATTAACTAGAGGTCTATGTTATCAAATCATTACCCAATATGTTGATAATGTAACAATTAGCTTGTTAAAAAAACACAAGCACCTGATTTTAAACAGATTACACAAAAACAAACTTGTTAATAAGTTGTTTCTTACAAAGCTGTATAGGAATTATACTTCAATATTATCATGCAAAACCTATAAGTAGTGAAAAGAATATCATATACTTTAGTAGAATATATAATTAATCCTCAATTCTTTAGGGTTTTTAACGTACTGTAATTAGGGAATTTTCACTTACATTTAAGGAATTAACTTAAATATCTTACACGATGAAAAAAATCTTAGATTTACAAGGAATCCAAAAATTAAGTAAAGGAGAACAAAGATCGATTAAAGGAGCTTGGGGTAATGTTTCTTGCTGCCCATCCGGAAGAGGTTGTCAAATTAGTTTTCCTGGTGGTAGTTTCTGCGAACCTGGATACTGTAATGGATGGAGAGGATGCATCCTTGCATAATAGTACAGAATTTAAAACCTATAAAGGAAGGCAATCTTAACTAGTTTGCCTTTTTACCTTTAAAAATAACATCTTTATTAACTTAAATATTTTACACAATGAAAAAAATCTTAGAATTAAAAGGAGTTCAAGAACTTAGTAAAGGACAACAAAGGTCAATTAAAGGAGCTAATACCTATATTTCTTGTTGTAATCCAAATCCTATTAATGGTAGCGGTAATAGATGTCGTATTAGTTTTCCGGGAGGAAGTTTCTGTGAACCAGGAAGATGTACTGGATGGGGTGGATGTATTATCTACTAAATCTATAAAAATTAGAGAGAAATTAATAGAGAGACTGTCTAAAAAGACAGTCTTTTTTATTTTCGGGCTCTAGATAATAGTAAACTACCTCAGGACAAGCCCATGAGGCATTAGATAGAAAATAATTTTAGATTTCGAGGCAAGCCTCGGAGCATTTAAATCTCGATTATCGAGTAAACACAAGTTGTTGAAATTTATAAATATCAAGTCATTGAATTTGTATTTCAATTGGATTAACAAGTATCTTGTTAGTATATATTAACTTTTAAAATACTTACACAATGAAAAAAATCTTAAACCTTAAAGGAATTCAGAAATTATCTAAAAAAGACCAACAACAAATCAAAGGTGCTTGGGGACGTCCTTTTGTATATTGTGGACCACCAAGAAAATGTTGTCAAATGTTTAATGGAATGGAATTTTGTGATTTTGGATACTGCCAGCCTAATGGAAGCTGTATCTGGGCGTAATAAATTCTAAAATCATTTTATAATACAAAAAGACTACCTAAAATTCAGGTAGTCTTTTTTAATGGCTTTTTACTGCATCTACATCAAATCAATTTAAAGATAGTTATAGATTACAATAAAGAAACTTATAATTAAAGATCTATTTTTTCGTATAGATTTGTAATATCATTGAATACAACAGTTAGAGCATCGCTTAACTCATATACCTCTTCTTTTTTTAAGGTTTTATTAATCAACTTTTCTTTTTGAGTCTTAACGTTATCCCATTTGGTTAATGCTAATCCAATCTTTTCGTCTATTTCAGGATTATTAAACTGGCAAATCATTAATTTAGTTAATGCTCCTTCTAATTCATTATATGTATTGTTTAATATTCTTGTAACATTCTTATCATTTACTGCTATAGTATTAGCATAATAGTAAAGAGCTAGTCTTTGAGAAAGCATCCTTTGTCGACCTGCTACATTAATAATTGTTTGCAACTCTAATCGATCCGCTATGCTAACATTATCACCTAAAACCTCTGCATCCGTCGCAGAATTTACCAATTTAGAATTATTTATAATAGAAACTACGGTTTGATTAGATGCCATCAGTAGATCAGTATTCAAATCTGTTATCTTTTTAGCATTTTCGTAGCCCGGTGTTGTTTCTAATGCTTTTTTAAACTCTACAAATAATTGATCAACCTTTTGAATATTAGTTGTAGTCAGTTTATTCCTGGAGTTTTCCAATAAAAACGAATTCTGTCTTTCAAATAAAATTTTAGACGTTAATAAATCCTTTTTCGCTTTCATATCGCTAGGATTAGAAACTAAATACAAATATGCTTTAGACATTTTTTGTGTAAGCATTCTTTGCTTTCCTGCTACATTAATAGCATTGTTAAAGGTGACCTTTCCAAATTTAATGTTTTGCTGTGCCTGTAAAGAAGTACTTAATACCATAAGAAGTAGTACAACAATACTACTTACCAACTTGTTGTTTGAAGTCATAATATAATAGATTTAGGTTTTATTTTCTTCAGTACATATGTTAGAAGAAAAATTAAAAAAATAGAGCAAAAATGTAAGAAAGGTACGTTAAGTAGGTTATGTGTTTTCTTACAAACACAAGTCCAAAGTATGTTATTTTTTAGAGAATAAAAAGAAATAAATGTTAAAATTTCCCCGTTTTAAAAAACAAAAAAGCTTTATATCAAGGTTTTATAAGCAAAAATATATGTAAAAAAAACAAAGCTGCATTACTCCAACAACATCAATGATTGTTTAGCAATCTCTAATTCTTCATTTGTAGGAATCACTAATATTTTAACCTTAGAAGTAGCCTGGCTAATATCTCTAATTTCTTTAGATCTAATACTATTTTTTTCAGCATCAAGTTCAATCCCTAAATACTCTAAATTGGTGCTAACCAATTTTCTTACTACATCAGAATTTTCTCCAATTCCGGCTGTAAATACAATGGCATCTAAACCGTTCATTACGGCTGTATATGAACCAATAAACTTTTTAATACGATATGCATTCATTTCTAAAGCTTTCTGGCAATTCACATCTCCATTTTCTGCATTAGATTCTATATCTCGCAAATCACTATATCCTGTTAAACCAAGCATACCACTTTCTTTTTGAAGTAATGAGTTAACTTCATCCAAAGAATATCCTAATGATTTTACCAAATAAAAGATGACAGCGGGATCAATATCTCCAGATCGTGTCCCCATAATCAATCCATTCATTGGGGCGAATCCTAAAGTATGATCTATACTTTTACCATTTTCTATAGCGGTCATACTGCATCCATTACCTAAATGAATTGTGATAATCTTAGTGTTTTGTTTTCCTAAAAACTCATTTGCTTTTTCTGATACATACTTATGACTAGTGCCATGAAAACCATACACTCTAATATCGTGTTTATCCAGAAAAACATTAGGAATCGCATATTTATAGGCTTCGACAGGCATTGTTTGATGAAAAGCGGTATCAAATACTGCAACCTGTTTTGCATCTTTAAAAATCTCTTCTGCAACTAAAATTCCTTGTAAATTTGCTGGATTATGAAGCGGTGCTAATGCAGAAAGTTTTTCTATTTTTTGCTTTACCTCACCATTAATTTCTACAGTTCTAGCAAAAGTACTTCCTCCATGAACCACTCTATGCCCTACTACTTCAATTTCCGAAGTAGAAGTAATTACTCCTATTTCTGAATCTAACACATAGGAAGCAATTAATTGCAGTCCTATTTTATGATCGGGAATAGCAACTTCTTTTTCAATATCCTGAGTCTCGGTTTTATAATTGATTTTAGCATTTTCTAATCCGATACGTTCCACCAACCCTGAGCAAAGAACTTCTGCTGATGGCATATTGAATAATTGAAATTTAATTGATGAACTCCCTGAATTTAATACTAGTATTCGCATAGTGTAAGTTTCCTCTTTTTATAATCCTATAATCCTTGTGCCTGAATTGCGGTAATAATTACTGTATTGTAGACATCATCTACTGTACAACCTCTACTTAAGTCATTTACTGGTTTATTTAGTCCCTGAAGCATTGGACCAATCGCCAGAGCTCCAGTTTCTCGCTGTACAGCCTTATATGTATTGTTACCGGTATTGAGATCAGGAAATATCAAAACACTGGCTTGTCCTGCTACTTCAGAATCCGGAAGTTTACTTTGTCCAACCCTCATATCCACGGCAGCGTCATACTGTATCGGACCTTCAATTTTAAGTTCTGGGTGGTTTTCTTTCACTATTCTAGTAGCTTCTCTTACTATTTCTACATCTTCTCCTTTTCCGGATGTACCAGAAGAATATGATAACATTGCTACTTTTGGCTCTATACCAAAGGCGGCAGCTGACTGCGCAGAAGAAATTGCAATCTCTGCCAATTGCTCAGCATTTGGGTTTGGATTGATAGCACAATCTCCAAACACAGAAACCCTATCGTCTAAACACATAAAAAACACGGAAGACACTACTTTTACGCCAGGTTTGGTTTTGATAAACTGTAATGCAGGTCTTATAGTATGTTGGGTGGTATGAACAGCTCCGGATACCATTCCATCTGCATGCCCCTTATAAATCATCATGGTTCCAAAATAAGATACATCAGCCATCATATCCCTAGCCATATCCATATTTACATTCTTATGTTTTCGTAATTCATAGAATGTTTTTGCATACTCATCAAAATGTGGAGATTTTGTTGGAGATACAATATTTATCTTAGTAAAATCGATAGGGATATCTAGCTTGACAGCCTTACTTTTTATTTTCTTTTCTTCACCAATTAAGGTAATATCGACTACGTTAGAAGCTTGTAATCTAAATGTCGCTCTTAGAATTCTCTCATCAGATCCTTCAGGTAAAACAATGTGTTTTTTATGTTTAAGCGCTCGTTTCAGGAGGTTATACTGAAACATACTTGGGGTCAAACTATCGGACTCAAAGGTAATCAATGGATCCACTAAACGATCAGCATCCACATACTGTTCGAATGTGCTAATCGAAGTATTTATTTTTTGCAGATTGTCTGCATATATTTTTGATCTTATAGCACCTATCTTATTTGTTATCGAAAAAGTCCCTTGTGGCACTGATATAATTGGTACTGAAAGAGATACTCCTTCTATTAACTTAAGGATTGGTTCTTCTGGCACAATACCACCGGTAAGAATAATACCAGAGATTTTCGGATAGTTATCCGATATATTAGCTTGCAAAACACCTAAAATAATATCAGCACGATCACCGGGAGTAATTACGAGACTATTATCCTTTAGATGTGTTAAATAATTACGCAATTGCATCGCTCCCACACCAAAACTTCCTGCTTGATTGTTCAGAAATTCTTTACCAAAGAGAATGTTTCCATCTAATTCTTTTACAATCTCTCTAATTGTTGGATTAATTAAAGAACCTATTTTTGGTATAATAATTTGCTCTACTCCTTCCTTAAACTCCTCTTCTAGTTTTTCTTTTAGTTCTTTTTCGCAACCATTAACAACCTTGTTAGCGACTATTGCGACCACCTCTGCATCTTTACTTGTAAACGTATCGTATGCTAATTTTAGATTTCCTACTATTTCTTCTTTTGTCTTATCTACACCACTAGCCACAATAATAGATGGAATCCCTAAGTTTTTAGCAATGATGATATTAATATCGAATTCAATGATACTTCCTTCATCAGAAAAATCTGTTCCTTCTACCAGAATAAAATCAAATTTTTCTTCTAGATTTTTATATTTCTCAATTATGCCATCTATAATCGCTCCAGATCTGCCTTGATTGTATTTTTGAAGCACTTCACTTCTCGTGAAAGCATAGGTGTTTTTAAAATTGATATCTAACTCAAAATGTGATATTACTGTATTAATATGATTATCTATTACTCCTTCTTTGGGATCATCAATAATTGGCCTGAAGTACCCTACTCTAGCTACTTTTCCCAGTAACATTCTCATTAACCCTAAAACAACAATAGATTTACCACTATTAGGTTCAATAGTAGCAATATAAACGGCTTTACTCATGTATATAAATTTGGTAATGCAAAGATATGGTAATCGCATTAAAATAGTACATTGTAATATAACAAGAAATAGTTATCCTATTGAGGTTAAAAAACATTAACTTTTTTATTCAGAACTCAATAAAAAAAGGATCAGTGTTTTACTGATCCTTTTATAAACAATTGGTATTTTTAGAAACTCAAAAGATCTTGTTTTAAAACAAGTTTTTTTAATTGAAATTATATCTTACATAGATCCCGCTCTACAGCTGGATAAGTTCAACCTCCTATTTTTAATACGCTTACAGCTTTATTAAAAATAGAATTTCACTTACCTAATTTATATCTTCTCCTTTTTTAAGTTTTTCTAACTCACCAGACAATCTTCCTTTAAACCTATCAGGAGCTTTTCCTAAGGCTACATTAATAGATTTAATTGCACTTTTATAGTCTCCGGTTGCGGAGTACGCTCTTGCTAAACCATAATTAGAAGGCCAGGCACCATTATTATTCTTTACATTATTTTTTAGAACCTCTAGTGCTTTATCTTTTTGTCCTTGACCGATAAGACCATTCCCCAATTGAAATACCTGAGTAGCATTACCCATATTTGCAGCCTTATCTACTATTACCATTGCTTCCTGAGTCTTACCCTGCTTTGCTAAGATCCTAGATTTTAGAGAAAGATTACTAAATGTTTCTTTACTAAAGAAGTTACCACTTATTGATCCATTTACCCATGCTAAAGCCTGATCCAGATCTCCTGCATTAAATGCATAGTTAGCTGCATTATCCCAGTTTGTTTGGGTAAATCCTGCATTACCTCTAAGATCATCTTTTATTTCTTTCATTACTATACTTTCTACATCTACTTCTATTTTAAAAGGAATTTCTTTTCTCTCCCATCGTAAGGCGGCAACTGTATTATTCGCTTCAAAAGAAGGGAATAAAAACATTAGCGTTTCAGTATGAGGTATTTCTGTAGTTTTAACATCTACACGCAATGCATCCTCTTTTTCATCATAAAAATAACTCCCCCAAGAGGTTGAATTTTTAGAAAATATTACTGTAGCTCCTCCTTCCTCATTTAATGCAACATGTAGTCCATAAAGTCCTGCTTTTATATCTTTTCCTTCTACCTTTACATCATGCGAAAATTCTATTGTTGTATTCTGGTTGGCTCCTGCTCTCCATGGTGCGGCAGTAGATGTTCCGAATCCTAGATTATTATATCCGTAAGGAACTAGTTTTCCCCAAACTTCGCGTTCTTTTACGCTTGGTCTACCGTAATCTATAGTAATATCTGTAATTCCGATTCTTTGTGTAACCTGTGCACGCTGACTAGCTTCAGGTGTTTTGAGTTGAGCTTTTAACTGGATTGTAAACAACATCATTGCCCCAGCAATACATGTCATCATTAAGGTGGATTGTTTCATAACTGAATTGTTTGAATTTTTATTGGATTTTGTACGAAAGAAAAATCATACATTTCAAACAATATTAAGATGATATCCTCAACCCTAATGTTACCGTAGTGTTAAAGTAAAAAAGTAAGTCCTAATAATTGTTAAATCGTTTATTCTTTTAACAGCTGATTAACAAAACTTTCGAACTCCTTCTTGTAATCTACATACTTTTGACCTGTTGCCGGACCATTAAAACCAGTATGAATCTTACGTACTTTTCCCTTTTTATCAATAAAAATCGTTGTTGGATATGACAATACATGATTTAGCATCGGTAGTTTCTCTTGAGCTTTTTCTTTATTTGATGTTCCATATTGAGCCAATAGAATAGGATATTCTACCTTTAATTTAGAACGTAATCTCTCAATAGATTTAAATGCTTTTTCTGAAGTTTTAGCATATTCAAACGCCAACGCTACAAATTCAATATCTTTCTCTTTATTTTTATTATAATAGTCTACATAATATTTGGTTTCATCCATACAATTAGGGCACCAGGTTCCCATAATCTGAACCATGGTTACTTTTCCCTTAAAACGATCATCTTCGAGAGAAACCTGATTTCCTTCAGCATCAGGAAAACTAAATTCTAATTTATCATACCCTTCCTTAATAAAAGTAAGAGAGTCTTCAGACGGTAATTCATATAATTCGTTACGTTTTGCTGTAAATGGTTCTTTCCAATGGTTACCAGAATAGAAATGACCATTCATCGTGCTATCAGTAACTTGTGCAGTAAAAAGAAAAGCATGCGCCCCATCAAAAGTCGACAATTCAAGTTTATTATTATTGAGTACTCCTTCCAAGTAACGATAATCACCCGTTGTTGTTCTGAAGGTTCCAGTAACAATGTTACCATTTTGCTTAAAAATCCCTTTAGCAATATACCGATCTTCTGGACTATCTTGACTAAAAACTGATTCCCAATTCCCTTGAACATTAGCAATTGGTTTTGAAATAATTTCGAATCTATCTTTTACTCCAAATGTTCCTTTAAAAGGAACAATTCTATCAAGACTTTCTTTAATAAAGTTTCCAGAAAGCGTCATAGAATCTTGGAACTTTGCTGCTATATATCCTTCAAAAACTGGAAACTTAATAAATACAGAATCTCCTTCAATTCTTACTTCATCTACATCTATTGTTTCTTCTGCATTAAAAATCTTTAAAGTTTGATCTTCAAAAACTTCAAATAGAAAAGGTAATTCCTTTCCATCTTGTACATCAAAAGAAGCTTTCCAAAGACCGCTCTTAAGATATAGTTTATCTTCATTATTTGATTTCTCTTTTTTACAAGAAAATAATACGAATGTAGCTACAAGTAATACTATGTATTTTTTCATAAATATGTGTGAATATAAAAACTGTCTAGTAAGATTGTTAAATCTCAATAGACAGTTTTTATTAATTTTCATTTACTTCAAAAATAAAAAATATTATTGGCAAACAGCTTATTATCCAAGTTAAATTCTTATCACAAGAAAGAACACTATTTATAATAACAAAACAAAAAACATAATTGAAATTTAGTTTATAACCTATATAACCTAAAGTTCTTGTTTGTCAACTTTACCCAAAGTAGTATCTTTACCCCCTAATTTCAGAATCATCATTAATGAAAATTTCATATAACTGGCTAAAGCAATTTATAAAGCTAGATTGGGAGGCAGAAAAAGCAGGAGAGTTACTTACTGATTTAGGGCTTGAAGTAGAAGGAATCGAAACCTATCAAAGTGTAAAAGGAGGTTTAGAAGGCGTAATTGTTGGGCAAGTAATTAGCTGCGCACAGCATAGCAATGCAGATAAGTTAAAGGTTACAAAAGTAGATTTAGGCAATGGCGAGCCCGTGCAAATAGTTTGTGGTGCTCCTAACGTAGCTGAAGGTCAAAAAGTTCCTGTTGCTACTATTGGAACAAAATTGTATGATGAGAATGGTGAGGAATGGAAAATTAAGAAAGGTAAAATACGTGGAGAGGAAAGCCATGGAATGATCTGTGCCGAAGATGAATTAGGGCTTGGTAAAAGTCATGATGGGATTATGGTTCTTGATAAGGATATTGCCGTAGGTACTCCTGCAGCTGATATTTTTGATATTGAAAATGATCACGTATTCGAAATAGGGTTAACTCCTAATCGAGCAGATGCTATGAGTCATTGGGGTACTGCTCGTGATCTAAAAGCTGGTTTACAACAAAAAGATCTAAACCTAGAACTGATTACCCCATCGGTTAGTAATTTTAAAGTAGAAAATAGATTACATAAATTCGATATAGAGGTAATGAATCCTGAATTAGCACCAAGATATTGCGGTGTTACAATTTCTGGATTGAAAGTAACAGAATCTCCTTCTTGGTTGCAGCACCGACTAAAAGCTATAGGAATTACTCCAAAAAACAATGTAGTAGATGTTACCAATTATGTTTTACACGAACTTGGGCAACCTTTACATGCATTTGACGCTCATTATATCGAAGGAAATAAAATTGAAGTAAAAACCTTAAAATCAGGCACTAAATTTACTACGTTAGATGAGGTAGAACGAGAATTACACGAAGAAGACTTAATGATTTGTGATGCTAAAAAACCACTTTGTATCGCAGGTGTTTTTGGAGGAATCAACTCTGGAGTTACAGAAAACACTACTTCTGTTTTCTTAGAAAGTGCATATTTTAATCCTGTAAGTATTCGTAAGACTGCAAAACGTCACGGACTAAATACAGATGCTTCATTTAGATTCGAAAGAGGTATTGACCCTAATATCACTGAATATGCTTTAAAAAGAGCAGCTTTGCTTATACAAGAATTAGCTGGCGGAGATATTACTAGCGATATTATGGATCTCTATCCTAAAAAAACAGAGGATTTTCAAGTGTTTTTATCTTTTGAAAATACTGCAAAATTAATCGGAGAAGAACTTCCTCAGGAGACAATTAAAAGTATTTTGAGTTCTTTAGAGATCAAGGTAAATAATATAACTGAAAGTGGTCTTGGATTAACCATTCCTGCATATCGCAATGATGTTCAAAGAGAAGCAGACGTAATTGAAGAAATTCTTCGTGTGTATGGATATAACAATATTCAATTTACACAGAAGTTAAACGCATCTATTTCGAATATTGATAAATTTTCCGATCATAACGTACAAAATACGATTTCTAATCAGTTGGTTGGACAGGGTTTTAATGAAATGTTGGCTAACTCATTAACATCTCCTGATTACATTTCATTATCGGAACAATTAAAAGAAGAGAATAATGTAGAAATGCTTAATCCACTAAGTAATGATTTAGCAGTTATGCGACAATCTTTATTGTTTTCTGGTTTAGAGGCTGTTTCTTATAACATTAATAGAAGACGTTCTGATCTTTCCTTTTTCGAATTTGGAAAAACGTACCATAATTACGAAAGTGGGAGAATAGAAAACAAACATTTAAGTTTATTAATTACAGGAAGCAAGACTAAAGAGAACTGGAAAGTAGCTAAGGAAACTAGTGATTTCTTTTATTTAAAGGGTGTTGTAGAAACCGTACTAAATCGTTTGGGAATCAAAATATCTAAAACATCTCCAATAAAGAATGATCTTTTTGCTGAAGGTGTTACTTATAGTTTAGGTAAATCAAAGTTGGTAGAATTCGGAATCGTTAGAAAATCTGTCTTAAAACATTTTTCTATTTCTCAAGAAGTATTGTATGCTGATTTTAATTGGGATACTATACTGGAATTTGCAAGACGAACTAAGATTAAATTCACTGACATTCCAAAGTTTCCTGAAGTACGAAGAGATTTTGCTTTACTATTAGACAATACTGTTACTTTTGAAGAAATTCATACCATTGCAAAACAAACAGAAAAGCAATTATTAAAAAGCATCAACTTATTTGATGTATACGAAGGTAAAAACTTACCCGAAGGTAAGAAATCGTACGCGGTAAGTTTTACATTACAAGATGATCATAAAACACTAACAGATAAACAAATTGATAAAATCATGAATAAGCTTCAGTATAATTTTGAAAACAAATTAGGAGCTGAACTACGATAAAAAAGTGATCTCATCTATAAATCTTTTAAAAATGCCTTTGAAATTTTCAAAGGCATTTTTTATGAAAGAAAGTATATCTTTAACCTCGAAACCCCTATAAAAATTACAAATGACAGATAGGTGACACCTAAATGACGTAACAAAGACCGAGCGCTATCCATAGCTTTGTCCTGTATAAAAAAAACAAAACATGGAACATCAATCAATTTCAAAAAATCTATTGTATCAACGTAAACTAAAAGGATACACACAAGAAGAATTATCAGATAAAACAACCGTTGGTATACGAACCATCCAACGCATAGAGAAAGGAGAAGTAAACCCACATCTACAAACGGTAAAACTATTAGCTACTGCATTAGATATCGAAGTAGATGATCTTCTTCCGTTAGAAAACCCCAAAGAAGAAACAATACAACAAAAATGGTTATTGCTATTACATGCTACTCCTATACTTGGATTCGTAATACCACTATGTAATATTTTGTTACCAATATTTCTTTGGATACATAAAAGAGAGGATAATAAAATCTATGATAGTCATGGGAGGTTGATTATCAATTTTCAAATCACCATGACGATTTTATTTATTCTTTCATTTATCGCGTTAGTAACATTACCGGGTCTTGGTTTTTTTCTTTTCATAGCTGTTATTCCATATAGTATTATTGTTATGATGATAAACATTATTTCTGTACTAAACTCCAAAAAATGTTATTACCCTTTATCCATTCCTTTTCTAAGGAAAAACAAAATCGCTAAGCATATAGGCGTTCTTATTACAATAATTTCGCTTAGCTGTATTAGTTGTTCCAATAACGCATCAGAACATATTATTAGATTGGACAACTCCACCATCACCAAAGATTCTTTAACATCAAAAATAGAACGATTAGTTACTGAGGCAAATGTACATGGTATTGCCGTTACTGTTTTTAATAAGAATAAAGCTATTTACAAGAAAGAATTTGGATACAAAAACTATAAACAAAAAACCCTATTAACTGACTCTACAAACTTCTATGGAGCATCTTTCAGTAAAGCAGTTTTTTCTGTTCTGGTAATGAAATTAGTAGAAGAAGGAGTTATTGATCTGGATACTCCATTAGAATCTTATCTGCCTAAAAAAATATATGAATACGAACCAAAAACCAGATGGCACGATGATTTTTCTGCTCTAAAAACGGATTCATTATACCACAAAATAACCGCTCGAATGTGCCTAGCACACACTACAGGCTTTCATAACTATAGATGGTATGAAGCTGATCAAAAATTAAGAGTTCATTTTGAACCAGGTAGTCGCTATAGCTATTCTGGAGAAGGTTTTATATATCTGCAAGTGATTCTTGAAAAATTATTAGGTAAAGGACTTGAAGAAATCGCACAGGAAAAATTATTTAAACCATTAGCCATGAATCACTCGAGTTATCAGTGGAATAAAACATTTGAAAATGATTTTGCTCATGGTCATACCACCGAAGGAAAACTTTTTAAAAAGGATAAAGATAATGAGCCTAGAGGTGGTGGCACTCTGGAGACGACTTCTGGAGATTACACTAAATTTATCACAGCTGTTTTGCAAAATAAGATAATTTCTGAAAATTCCTGGAAAGAAGTTTCCAAGCCACAAATAAGAATCAGAACATTAGCACAATTTGGTCCATTATCTCATAAAGAAGGATCGTTTAATGATAATATTCAGCTTAGTTATGGATTAGGATGGGGAATATTAAAATCTCCTTATGGAATTGGAGCTTTTAAAGAAGGTCACGGCGATGGTTTTCAGCACTACTCTATTATATTTCCTGAGGCGGAAAAAGGAATCATGATTATGACGAATAGTGATAATGGAGAAAGTATTTTTAAGGAATTACTAGAGGTTGCATTAGGAGATAAATACACTCCTTGGAAGTGGCAAAATTACATTCCTTATAATGAGCTTTTACCAAAGAGTTAAAAAACAATAACTCTTTTTAAACAAATACTGAATAAACGGGATAAACAAGACAAAAAACACATGCAACTTGTTCATATTCAACAGTTGTTAAAAACATATAAATCTTGTAATACCGATCGTAAATACTTAATTTAGTGATGCTAAAGAAAGAAAAATGATGATCCCTAAGACCAATATCGAAAAAAAGCTTATTCAATTACGTGATAAACAATTTGATCCGATGCGTTGGGAATTACAAGTTCAGGCTATTTTTAAAGAAGAAAATAAAAGGAATGATCGTATTATTAACACATTGGAAAACGGTGCGTCTGTGGTGGGCAATGATTTCGTTTTTGAACACTTAAAAAGCGCTAATATTTATCATATTGATCAAATCAAAAAGATCTGTATAGACTACAGATTACGTTTTTTAGATTCTAAATACTTTAAAGGAAAACTTCCTCAGGAAGCGGTATCAAAAATTAAAGATCTAGAGAAAATCCATGAAATAGAATTAAAAGGCTTTAAGATTATTGCTCCATCCAAACTATTTAAGCTGGCTAATGCAGATGATCCTTTACTTTTTGCTCCAATGGGAAATGACTACTATTATTTAATTCATAAATGGGGGGATGATCTCCATCCATTTCGTAAATTGATGATGTGGTTTTTTAAGAGTTTTGAAAACTTATTAATTCTCACCTTTTTAGTGAGTCTTTTAATTACCTTTATGGTCCCGCAAGGATTGTTTAGTAAAGAAAGTAATACCTCAGAATTTATAATGATATTTCTTTTTATGTTTAAATCTGTAGCTGCAGTTGTGTTGTTCTATGGGTTTGCTTTAGGTAAAAACTTTAATACTGCTATCTGGGATAGTAAATATTTTAACGCTTAATAATAATATATGTTTCCTGAAAGTGAATACGAAAGAGTATATACCGGTAGCCTGATTAATATCCAATTTTTACAAAATCTGCTTCAGGATAGTGGCATCAATTCTATAACCAGAGATGATATGAAATCAGGTATGGCAGCTGGTTTTGGTGGTGGAATCCCAGATCACATTCAGCTTTTTGTAAAAAAGTCAGATATTGAAGAAGCAATTCCCATCATAGAAAAGAGCTTATCATAATTTAGTATGGAAGAAGAAGATCAATTACCTAGAAAGAAATGGGATTTTATGATTGGTATCGCCCTAGTCCTATTTGGAAGTTTTAGACTATACCAACGAACTCGTACAGAAGCTGCGTGGGATTACAGAGCTATTCTTACAATTTTATTTATTGCCTATGGTGGTTTTTTAATCTATAGGCATTTTCAGAATCAAGATTCTAACAAAAATTAAAGGTTTTTATCGGGTATATTATCCATTGCTCTTTCGGTTATAGCTGTGATAGACAATGATGGATTCACTCCTGGATTGGCGGATATCATAGATCCGTCACAGATATACATATTTTTATATCCAAATACCATATTGTTTTTATCAATCACTCCTTCTTCTATATTAGCTGCCATTACAGCACCCCCTAAAATGTGAGCTGTAGAAGGAATTCCTGCTAGTGGTTCTAAGCCAAAAACAGTTTCTTTTCCTCCTGTCAATTCTGCATATTTTTTTGCTAAACTGATAGATTGTGGTATAAAAGCACTTGGTTTTTTACCGCCTGAAACCTTAGTATTCATAAGTCCAAAAGAGTTTATTTTGAACTTTAACGTACTATCTAATGTTTGCATAAATAAAAGGATAGCGGTGCTTTTACCCCAATCTTTTGTTGTATACAATTTCAGGTATGGTAATGGGTGTTTAATAAAACTAGTAATCATTTTTGTGATCCGAACTATTGTGTTTTTCCCATAGGTTAATGGTAAATGTGATAATCTCCAAAATCCAGAACCCTTGGCATATCGTACAATCTCTAGATGACTATTATTATCAGTATTCAAAATAGAACCTATGGCAACACCTTTTGACATATCTTTTTTACCATCCAAGTTTGTAACACTAATCAAACTTTCATTATTCGTTCTGATATCAGATCCTAAACGATTGGACAATCTTGGGAGCGATTTTTGTTTTAACTTAAGTAATAATTTTACTGTCCCTAAAACACCTCCGGAAAAAACGATCCCTTTTGCTTTTACGGTTTTTTTTGACTTAAAAAACTGTGTTGATGATCTAAATTTTACTTCATACCCTTCTGAAGAAGGCACTACATCAAAAACCTCATTTTCTGCCAGAACATCAGCTCCAAGTTGTTGGGCCAGATATAAATAATTTTTATCCAATGTGTTTTTTGCTCCAATCCTGCACCCTGTCATACAACCTCCACAATAATTACACCCTGTTCGGTCAGGACCTTTTCCATCAAAATAAGGGTCTGGAACTGTTTTATTAGGAGTTCCGAAAAACACGGCAACATCGGTAGCAGAAAAATCATCTTTTATATTCATTCCGTCCGCTAACTCCCGTAGTGCTTTATCTCCATCAAAAAGTTGAGGATTTTTCTGAGCTCCTAACATTTTCAATGCAGTTGTATAAAATGGTGCTAATTCTGATTGCCAATCAGCCAGATTTTTCCAACTACCGGAGGTAAAAAATTCTGTTTTCGGAACAGGAAGTGTATTTGCATATACTAGAGAACCTCCACCTACTCCAGTTCCAGAAATTACGACTACATGCTTAAAAAAGGACATCTTCATAATGCCAAACCACCTAAAAAAAGGAACCCAAAGCCATTTCCTGAGATTCCAGTTTGATTTAGGAAAATCCTTGGGTTTATACCATTTCCCTTTTTCAATGACTAAAACTTTATATCCTTTTTCTGAAAGACGTAGCGCACTTACGGATCCTCCAAAACCACTGCCAATAATTACGTAATCATATGTTGATTCAATTTTCATATTTCTATAGTTATATTGGTTTTTGGTGAACACATACAAGTTAAAACATATCCCTGATCTATTTCATTATCCAGAAGAACTATATCCTCTTTAGAACTCCAGATAACATCTCCATCGATAAGTTTTGCTTTACAGGTACCGCAATCTCCCATCATACATGCATGCGGAATTTTATTATCTGTTTTCAAAACTGCTTCCAATATTGTTTCAGAAGTATCAACCGTATAAGAAAATTTTGTGTTATTTATTTTTATCGCTACTTGATGTTCAATACCTGTAAGTTTTTTTGATTCTCTAGAAAATTCCTCCGTTCTAACTAAATTATCAGGAACACCTATCTTATTTAATACTATTTTAGAAGCTTCCATCATAGGTAATGGACCACAGATATAACAATAAGTATCTCTATTAATTTCCTTTATAGAATGATATTGTCGATCTACATCTAAAATTTCAAAACTTAATAGATACGTAAATCGTTTAGGATACATATTAGCAAGCTCCGTCAGTTCGTTAGAAAAAATCACGTTTGCTTTACTCCTACATCCGTATAATAATGTAACATTTTTATCAGAAGTTCTAAGAACAAACTTAATCATAGAAAGTATGGGAGTAATACCACTTCCACCAGCAATAAAAAGAAAGGGTTTGTCAATAGTATTAGGTAATATAAATTTTCCGAAAGGACCAGAAACTCGTAATGTGTCTTTTTCTTTGAGTCTTGTCACTAAATGACCAGATAGTTTACCTCCTTGGACACTTTTTACAACAATTCCAAGTTTTCCCGTTATGGGGTCTTCACAAATGGAATAACACCTACTTACCAAACTATCAGCTACATAGTCCGCAACCACAACATACTGGCCAGGTTTAAATAAAAAACGATTGCCTTCTAAATTTTTAAAAACAATCTTAACCGCATCTAATGTTTCCTGAAAAACGTTTTCTACTTCGAGAATATAGCTCCAAGTCTTACCAGATTTTATATCAGCATATGTATTTTGCTTATCGAACAACTTAAGATCTTGGTTTCTAAACCCTTCAATAGGTGATTGTTTTTCAAAAAGTTCAGATTCTATATCTAAAAAACAACTACGGTATTTATAAAATGGAACTCTGGGATACAAGTGATGTATAAGATGGTAACTTTGGTATAAGGATAAAAATTCTAGTCCAGGAATAGTTACTACACGAGTATTATGATATTTACTTAAGTTATTATGTGGGTAATGCGGTAACCAATCAAAAGAAAAAGCTAGAATCGGTGCCGCTATAAGTGCAGATAATATAAATACAAAGAACAAAGCATCTCCATATCCTGATGCTATTACAGTACTTAGAATAGATATCAAAATAAATAAAAAGACAATGGATTGGTTTCTAATGGACTTCATTGCAGTATTCTTTTTACTATGAGATCCTAAGGTTAACCCAAAATAATGACCAATCAGTGTTACACACCTGAAAAATATAGATAAAGGATTACTACCATTCACATAATGATCAGGATCATTAACTGGGTCATTCGTATGCGCATGATGTCTAAGATGAATAACTACAAATGCGGAGAAAGGAAACAAAAGAAAAAAACTTGATAACCATCCTAAAATGCGTTCTACTATCAGAAGCTGCCTTACTCCTCCAGAAATGTTTCCATGACTAGCTTCATGAGCAATTGTAAACATACCATACGCTAATGCAGCACCAATGAGCGAAGTCCATATTCCTGAGAATCCTTTTGAATAAAACTCCCATAATAATATGTATCCAATACATAAAAACACAAATAGTAGTATAGTGGGCCAAGCCACTTTTCCTGAATATTTTTGCCAAACTGCTTGATTTTTCACGAGTCAAATGGTTATGTTTGAAAAAAGATATGTATTATTTCGAACTATTTTATCAAATATAGTTCGATTTTAGTAAATTACCAAGTATGGGAAGAAAATCTATCAGTAGAGAGCGAAAAGACAAAAACAAAAAAGTGGAGCAATGGACACAAGCCCTACTTTCTAAATTGAGAACTACAGAACTTGGAGATCTAACTATGGATGATCTGGCTCGGTTAATGAATAAGAGCAAATCTACCATTTATCAATACTTTGTAACTAAAGAAGAGATTTTTGAATATATAACGCAGGTAAGAGTTGATTATCTTAAAGCGTACAAAAACGAAATATCTGGAGAATTATCCGGGTTAAATTATCAATATGAAGCATTGGCCAAAATTCTGGCCGAAGGTGTCAAAGACATTTCTCCTTTCTATCTAAAACAATTACAAATTCACTATCCTGTAGCGTGGAGCATCGTTGAAAGGTTTCTACAAGGCTTGTTAAAAGACCTCAAAGATTTTTACGTTTTCGGGATCGAAAACAATATGTTCAAATCAGTATCTCCCGAATTATTAATCAAGTTAGATGAGTATTTCATTATGCAACTCATCACGGATCACACTTTTTTTGATAACAATCAGCAAACATTAGAATCTGCCATTCGGGAATATATGTATATTAAGTTTGAAGGACTCGTTATAAAACATCACTAAAATTCTACTTGCTTTTCATAAAGTCTAAAACCTCCAAAAACACCATAGCCACCTTCTCCTTCTATGTTATTAGGGGGAATAATTGGTTCAAAAAATGGATTCTCATCCTGATCTGAATTATTAACAAAAACTGCTCTTAATAACTTATAAATATTTTCATCAGTATTTGCTACCTGCGCTATTACTTCTATAGGTCCATCTAATCCCGAAATACTTCCTTTTGCAAAAAGCGATACCCCATCTTCGTTTACATCAGAAATAAAACGTTCCTCTCTAAAATCTGAGTTAAAAGATCTATTATCACTTAAACGAAGGTATTTTGCTCCTACAATATAGAAATTAGGCTCTCCTATAATATCCTCAAACTCCAAATTAAGACTTCCAGTAAAAAAATCACTATCTAAAAGTGTTGTATCTACTATTATATCCTCAATAATTTTCATAGGTATTGTACATTCTGCCAAAAACTCTTTTTCTTCAGTTTTTACAATCAACCTATACTTTTTACCCGGTACAATAGGGTATTCAGTAGCCAACACCTCATACGCAAAACTATCTTCTGAATATTCTAAATCAATTTCATTCTGATCTTCATCGATAATGGTTACCGTTGCCTCTCGGATAGTAAGAAGTTCTCGTATATCTTCTCGCTGATCATCTAAAAGAATCGGTTGTTCGAAATAAGACACCGCTTTAGAAACTCTAACTCTAATGATTGAACCTTCTGGTGACAAAAAACCTTGTATCAAAACTAATTCACCAACTCTGTTAGGTATTGCATCTACCTCTTCTTTAAAACTATCACAGCCTAAGAAAGCATAACTTATCATTACAATATAAAACAATCTCATATTTAAAATTTTAAAGTATAGTTAAATGAAGGAACGAACTGAAAAAAATGTCTTTTAGACAATACGAATCGACTTTCTTCATCTGATTGCCTAGACGAAATTTCATAATAAAAAGGGTTTTTTCTACCGTATGCATTATACATAGAAAAGCCCCAGGTTCTCTCCCGGTTACGTTTTGTTACTTTATGAAATTGTATTCCTAAATCCAACTTATGAAAACTTTCTCCCCTAAAGTTATTTTTTTCAATATTAAAAAGAATATCATCTTGATTAAAGAATTGACCAGAATCTATAGGGAAATCATTTTCAGGATTTACTCCAGTAATATTTTTAACATTATAATTAGCTCCTGATGAAAATGTCCAGCTAGCCGATAATGTACATTTTTTATTAGGTTTATAAATACCAACAATTGAAATATCATGTCTACGATCAAATTGGTCATTAAACTTATTCCCATTATTTAATAGATCAAATTGTCTTTGAGACCAGGATAATGTATACCCTAGCCATCCTGTTAACTTTCCTGCTTTTTTTCTCAATAAAAACTCAGAACCATATGCCCATCCTTGACCAGAAGTTATCCCATTAACAAAATCTACATTTCTTATCGATTCATCCACACCCTCCAAACCACTGCCTCTTAAAAAAGAAACACCTTCTTTAAAGGAGATTATATTATTCATTTTTTTATAGTATCCTTCTATTGTCAATGTATACTTATTATTATCGAAATTTTTCACTAACCCTAATGCAACTTGTTCAGAAATCTGAGGTTTTAGTCTATCCGTTGAGGATATCCACAAATCAGTGGGCAGTCCTAATCCTGTATTAGATAATCTATGTATATACTGATTCATTTTAGCATAAGAAGCTTTAAATGTAAGTGATGATCTCATTCGGTATGCTGCAGAAAATCTAACTTCTGGTTTAAGACTTGTAGAAGACCTATGCTTAAAATGACTAATTCTTAATCCTGGATATAAGCTTAGACGTTCACTGACCTTCCAATCATCTTCAACATACAACCCACTTTCTAATGTTTCTATTTTTTGTTCACTGGTCACTCCATCATTTGGGTTTTCTGCATTTGTTTTTCTTGGAGTAAAATCATGGAATGTAGAGACTAAACCTAACTTAATTTTATGTTCTGGAATAGGATAATAATCGAGATCGAATTTAATGCCATAATCATTTATACCTGAAGAGGTCTCAAAAAAAGTAGCAGCTGGATTATCTTTTTTACTAACGATAAATTTATAATTACTAAAGATTAAAGAAGTATTAGAAAATAGTTTATTACTAAATTCATGATTCCACCGAAGAGTAGATGTCAAATTATTCCATATAATTCTTTGATCAATGTTATCATCCTCTTCTACAAACTTATCTTGTCCAAAATATGTACTCCAGTATAATTTGTCTTTATCACTAAAGACATGATGATATTTAGCATTTACATCTGTAAAATAATAAGTTACTCTATCTGTTTGAAATGGCCTGACAATTAAATCCAAATACGTTCTTCGTCCACTAACCATAAATGAAGATTTTCCCTGTTTTACTGGCCCTTCTAAAAGTAAGGTTGAAGATATCAACCCTATATTAACCTTACCTTTAATTTTTTCTTTATTCCCGTTCTTGGTATCCATTTTAACAACAGATGATAATCTACCTCCAAATCTGGCAGGAAATCCTCCTTTATAAATTTCTGCAGATTTAATTGCGTCTCCATTGAATACTGAAAAGAAACCAAACAAGTGATTAGAATTATATACAATGGCTTCATCCAATACTATAAGATTTTGATCAGGCGCTCCTCCTCTTACATAAAAACCGGCAAATCCTTCATTCCCCGATTGAACTCCTGGCAGTAATTGAAGTGTTTTAAGTGCGTCCTTTTCTCCAAGAATCATGGGCACATCCTCAAAAACAGCCGGATTAAATCTTTCTGTACTCATCTGAGTACTGTTGATCTTTTCTGCTACATTATTAGATGTTATAATAACTTCATCTAAAAATTGTGTTTCAATTTCTAATTCGAAATTTATTACCATATCATCTTTAAGTACAATTTCTTTTGTTATATTCTTATAACCTTCAAAAGATACTAAAACACTATAACTACCTTCCTCTATAGTAATTGAATAAAACCCATAATCATTAGTAATTGTTCCTGTCTTTAATTGAGGAATATAAATAGAAGTGTTTGACAAATATTCTGAACTTATTTGCTCTGATACATATCCACTGATAGTGTATTTAGGACGTCTTTTATAAATAAGGATTTTTTGATTTAAGGTTTTAAACTTATAAAGGTTAGAAGGAAAAAGAGTTCTTAATACTTCTCTAAGAGAAGTATTCACTAATTTTACAGAAACTATTCTGGAAGCATCAACAGCATCATCAGAATACCCTATCTGAATTTTAAGTTTATTTTCTAGAATTGAAAAAACCGATTTTATCGAAATCTTTTCTTGATGAATATTAATTTTCTTTTCAAGAACTGTTTCCTGAGAATAACCATTCCATTGATTTACGAAAAACGCTATCAATACTAAATAAATAATTCTTAATCTCACAGTTTAGTTTATCCGGACAAGTATTATAATTGTTATTAGATTCTATAAATTACCTACAACTTCCACCTTTAATAATGACGCTATTTGAATTTATCGATTCTATAGTAATATCAAATACAATTTTCAAGGTTTCTAGAACTTCTTCAAACGATTCGTTATTAAAATTATTTGTCAAAGTACAATCTAAAAGCTGTGCATTTTCTATTTGAATTTCCTTATCATAAAACTTTCCGATATCATAAAACACCTGGGATAATAGATCTTTTTCAAAATTTAAAACACCTGTTTTCCAAGAATCAAAATTAACATCCTGATTTTTATTTTTGACAATCTCACCATTAGATAAAGTTATCACTTTATCACCAGGTAATAATATTATTTTCTGATTTCTTGATGAAAACTCTACTTTACCGGTTACTAAAACAACTTCTATTTGCTGTTGTTCTTTCAATGATTTTATATTGAAAGAGGTACCCAAAACCTTTGTTTCTGTATGTTGCGCTTTTACAATAAAAGGTTTGTTTATATTTTTTCTTACTTCAAAAAAACCTTCTCCAATGAGTTCTACCTGCCGTACTTTTCCTTTAAAATCTTTTTTATAAAGTAACTCACTTCCTTCATTAAGCCATACCATAGAGTTATCTGGTAGTATGAATTTATTTTCTTTCCCCAGTTCGGCAATTATATGAACCTCACTATTAAATATTAAATTAGCATAGAACCCCGTCCCCAAAAGAATCACTAAAGATGCTGCTATTTTAAACCATTGATTTTTTGAAAAACCTTTTTTAGCATCCTTTATGCCTGTTTCTTTTTTAAAGGTATCCCACTCTTTATTTATATCAATTTCTTCAAAAACACTTTTGTTCTTAGAACTTTCCCAAATAGTTTTATATTCTTCAAAGTATTTCTTGTTGGATGTTGATTCCTGAATCCAATCATCAATAAGCTGTCTCTCTTCAGGATCGGCCTCATTCTGAAGATAAAGAATGATACTATGCGTAATATGATCTTTTGATTTTTGATCCATAAAAACTATTCTTGAAGTCCAAAATTAGCAAATAATTTAGGATAATGTATTCATATTATTCTTTTAGAAAACAACTTCCTCTTATAAAACCCCGTTTACGCATTAGAACATTCAATACGTAAACAGGATTAAATATAGTTAATTTATTGTTTTACATATTCATCAACTGACATAATGTCGAAGTTATTACCGGTAAAAACTGCTTTAGTATCCATAAAGCTGACTGAATAATTAAGAAAAACATCGTCTTCCATAATACCATCAGTAATTGCATTTGTTGTATACATTGAATCTGATAACTTTTTCCATCTTGTATTAACTCTGTCAGCGACACATACTCCATTGCTTTCGAATATAGTCATAACTAATGTTCCATCCTCTAAAAAAGCCCAAGTACTATTCAGAGCACACGCATTTAAGGATTGATCTATTCCATTAATTGTTGATTTGGTAATTTTCCAGGTTCCGATAATAGGGTCTGATACAACCACAGGATCACTAGTATCATCATCTGATGAACAGGATGAAAAAATTACTAAGAAAACAACTAGGGTACTTACAAAAAGATTTTTCATATTTTTTTAAATTTATTTTGTTTTATACCTGTATGACGAATAGAAATACTAGTACACGTATCATATTTAAAAAAAAATGGAAAAAACGGATATCAATAATAAAATCATCTCTTTTATTTTTTTTAAAGCATTAGAAATATGGGTCTCCACAGTTCTTTTACTTAAATTTAGCTCATCAGCTATCTCTTGATTGGTTAATCCATCAATGCGATTTAATCTAAATATTTCTCTATTGCGATCAGGAAGAGATGCGATCGCTACATTTATTTTAGCCTGTAATTCTGACTGCATTACCTCTGTAGATTCCTCTTCTACATTTTCAGAAATACTATTATATATTTGAATTTTATGTAACTCTCTTATTTTATGTAGTTTGATATGATCAAGGCAACGATTTCTTACTGATGTATACAGATATGATTTTAATGAAGTGTGAATTTGTAAAATTTGACGTTTCTCATAAAGCTTTATAAAAACATCTTGAGTTATATCCTTAGCTATATCTACATCATTAACATAACTACTTGCATAAAGAGTCAGTGGCTTGAAATATTCCTTGAATACCGACTCAAAAAATTTTGTATTACCGCTTGTAATTTCCTGTATGGTTAGTTGATCCTTCAGAGTGTAACAAATTCACTTTAGTTGTTAGATATTAATCTAAGATAAGATTATAAAATTAAAAACGGTAAACTAATATGAATGTTACATAAAAAAAACTCTTACACATTAACTGCATACATTTTCTCGCGTAATTCTTTGATCTTACCATCACTCATATACTCATCAAAAGTCGTATAACGATCAATCACTCCATTTGGTGTTAATTCGATAACACGGTTGGCAACAGTCTGTGCAAATTCGTGATCATGGGTTGTAAAAAGAATGGTTCCTTTAAAATTCTTCAAAGAATTATTAAATGCGGTAATGGATTCCAGATCTAAGTGGTTTGTTGGTTCATCTAACATTAGTACGTTTGCTCTGGTCATCATCATTTTAGACAACATACAACGTACTTTTTCTCCTCCTGACAATACGTTTGATTTTTTTAAAGCTTCTTCTCCACTAAAGATCATTTTACCCAGAAAACCTCTAATAAATACTTCTTCTCGTTCTTCTTCGGTAGTTGCCCATTGACGTAACCAATCAACTAAGGTCAAATCATTCTGAAAATACTCACTGTTATCTGCTGGCAGATAAGACTGAGTAGTTGTAATACCCCAAGCAAATTTTCCAGTATCTGCTTTTTGTTTTTCATTAAGAATCTGGTAAAAAGCAGTAGTAGCTCTAGAATCTTTTGAAAACACTACAACTTTATCTCCTTTTGCCAAATTAATATCTACACTTTTAAACAGTGTTTCTCCTTCTATACTTGCGGCTAATCCATCTACATTAAGAATCTGATCTCCTGCTTCTCTATCTCTTTCAAAAATGATAGCAGGATATCGACGACTCGATGGTTTTATATCTTCGATATTAAGTTTCTCTATCATCTTTTTACGAGAAGTAGCTTGTTTTGACTTTGCCACGTTTGCACTAAAACGAGCGATAAATTCTTGTAATTCTTTCTTTTTCTCTTCTGCTTTTTTGTTCTGCTGCGCTCTTTGTCTTGCTGCTAGCTGAGAAGATTCATACCAAAATGTGTAGTTTCCACTATAATTATTAATTTTTCCAAAATCAATATCTGAAATATGCGTACAAACAGAGTCTAAAAAGTGACGGTCGTGAGAAACTACAATTACTGTATTATCATAATTAGCAAGAAAATGTTCTAACCAGGAAATTGTTTCATAATCCAGGTCATTTGTTGGCTCATCCATTATCAATACATC
Organism: uncultured Aquimarina sp.; assembly: GCF_947492405.1. Taxonomy (GTDB): domain Bacteria; phylum Bacteroidota; class Bacteroidia; order Flavobacteriales; family Flavobacteriaceae; genus Aquimarina. The sequence goes on along the minus strand of NZ_CANLMP010000011.1, from coordinate 19,240 downwards.
TGGAGTACCAAATAAACATTGCGCTAACAATACACGTACACGTTGTTTTGTATCAAGATCTGCCATACTGGTATAATGCAAATCTTCTTTAATACCTAAATTAGAAAGCATGGTAGCGGCATCACTATCCGCATTCCATCCATTCATTTCTTCAAACTGTACCTGAAGCTCTCCTATTTTTTCTGCGTTTTCGTCTGTATAATCCGTATACAAAGCATCAATTTCTGTTTTGATTTTATACAAATCCTTATTTCCCATGATCACTGTTTCTAAAACAGTATACTCATCATACGCATAATGATTTTGTTCCAAAACAGACATGCGTTTTCCAGGCTCCAAATGCACATGACCTGAAGTTGGTTCAGAAACTCCAGAAAGGATCTTTAAAAATGTAGATTTTCCTGCTCCGTTTGCTCCGATAATACCATAACAATTACCTTGTGAAAAGGTAGTATTCACTTCATCAAACAAAATGCGCTTACCGAATTGAACTGAAAGATTAGAAACTGATAACATAGTAATAAATTGTATTTTCGGCAAAAGTAGAAAAATGGATTCAAAACCTGAAAGAATATAGTAGTATTTTAAATTGAATCTAATAATCCGCAAATGTTTAGAATGCCAATTCTAAACTCCATAAAGTTGTGAACTTGCTTATACATTGTCTAATAATAACACAATTAACGTATTCTTAACAAGCTGTAGAGGTCATTCCATTTATTTTTGAATGTTTGTCAGTATAAATAATAGCGCCCAAAATGTATTTCATTAGGATTAAATATTTTGTTTATATCTCTATAGTAAGTTTTTGTTTGTATAGTTGTGATTCTACTACAAAAATGACTAATGACTATATTTACTTTGGCGGAGAAATTGTAAATCCCAATACAGACTACATTGTTCTTTTTAAAGACAAAAAACATCCTGATACCATCTATTTGGATAAAAACAATCGATTCTTTCATAAAATTGAAGACATTAAAGAAGGTTTATACTCTTTTAGACATAATCCTGAATATCAGCTAGTACTATTAGAAAAAGGAGATAGTATCTTAATACGATTAAATACTTTGGAATTTGATGAGTCTTTAGTTTTCACAGGAAGAGGTTCCAGAAAGAATAACTTTCTAATCGATATGTTTCTAGAAAATGAAATAGAAAGAGAATTTCTTGAAAAAAGAAGAATAAGGCAAACTCCCAGACAGTTTAAAAAAGAACAAGATTCTTTATTTGAATTAAGAGAAAAGAGATTTGAATCTCTTACCAGCAAATATGAATTAAGTGATCTTTCTAAAAAGATTTGTAGATCTAGTTTTGAATATGATTTCTTTTCCAGATATGAAATGTTTTTATATAAGCAACAATATTCTAGAATGAAGAATATTAATGTTGTTGAGGAATACCCTAAAGATTTTTTTGATTACAGAGACCAAGGGGATTTTAATGATGATGATTTAATGAGATTATACTCTTACAATAGATTTCTGAATCATTATTTCACGAACTCTTCGTACACAAAATACATGAATCAAAAGTCTTTTTCCAAGAGTAAGGTAGAATACACCATGTACAAACTAGATCTTGTGGATAGTATGATTCATCAATCTTATATTAAAAACAATCTACTGCGCGGGATTACAACGAATTTTATTTTGGATAACAAAAATGATTATACTTCTCAAAAAGTATTGAATCATTATTTATCCATCAGTAGTAATAAGAAGTTTCAGTCCGAACTAATAAAAATGGCAAAAGCTACAGCCAGGCTGAAACCTAATAATATTATTCCTGATCAGGATCTTATCTCCTCAAACGGAGAAATGACCAAATTATCAGCTCTTTTTGAAAAGCCTGTTACTGCATTATATTTTTGGTCTATAGAAAGAAAAGATCACTACATTAAGGCTCATAAAAAAACTGATTACCTAAGTAACATATATCCAGAGATTGATTTTATTGGGATTAACACAGACGATGATCAAACGGATAACTGGCTAAAAACTATAAAAAGGCATCAATATAATTTAGATCGAGAGTATGAATTTAAATTTCCTAAATGCTCTTCTGATGAATTAGTAATTCATTATACTAATAAGGTAATCCTTGTTGACCGTGATGGTAAAATCATAAATCCAAATGCGGATCTATTTTCTTCTTTTTTCGAAAAACAATTAATGAGTTATAGTAGACTGGCTGCCTTAGAAAAGCAAAAAACTGTTCTAGATTAAAGAACAGTTTTTTAAAATTTTATGTTTAAGGATATTTAGTTCCCTTTTTTATAATCTGCTAGGAATTTAGCTAAACCGATATCTGTTAATGGATGTTTAAGCAATCCTTCTATAGAAGAAAGAGGTCCTGTCATAACATCTGCACCAATTTTCGCACAATCAATAACGTGCATTGTATGCCTTACAGAAGCTGCTAAGATTTCTGTATCAAAACCATAGTTATCATACACTAGTCTAATCTCTGCGATCAAGTTTAACCCATCTGTAGAAATATCATCTAATCTACCTATAAAAGGAGAAACATAGGTTGCTCCGGCTTTTGCTGCTAATAGTGCTTGTCCAACAGAAAAAACTAATGTACAATTGGTTTTTATACCTTTATCACTAAAGTACTTTATCGCTTTTACACCTTCTTTGATCATAGGAACTTTTACTATAATCTGATCATGAAGTTTGGCCAGCTCTTCTCCTTCTTTAATAATCCCTTCGAAATCTGTAGAAATTACTTCGGCACTTACATCTCCAGTTACTATATCGCATATTTTCTTATAATGCTCTATAATATTTTCTTTCCCTGTGATACCTTCTTTAGCCATTAATGATGGATTTGTAGTAACACCATCAAGTACACCTAGATCTTGTGCTTCTTTAATCTGATCAAGGTTAGCAGTATCAATAAAAAACTTCATATTGTTGTGTTTAAATTTATGATTTATTTTTCAGATTGCGAATATAAAAATTATTGTTGTCGCTATGAATAATCTTTCTACTTTCGTAAATACATAATTTTATATATTTCACAAGGTTTTCCCTTTATCTAATAAGTACATTTCATAGGATCCCCTCCTTCGAGGAGATAAAATTACAACTTATAATGATTCATTAGCAATTTCTCATATACTTTATCCGGCAAAATTCTTTTTAAAGCAATAGAGAATTTTTGCATAAACGCTCCTACTTTATAATGCACTTTAGGCTGAGTACTTTTTATGACTCTGTAAACAGCTTTAGCCATCTTATCAGGATCCATACCCTCATCTACATGTTCATCCATTAATTGCAAAGATTTACCATAGGATGCCTCATAAGGAGAGCCTTCTATAACAGGGGCGTGATATCTACCGGCTGCAATATTAGTAGCAAAATCTCCAGGAGCTATATTGGTCATATTTATATTAAATGACTTCAACTCCATTCTCCACGCTTCAGTAGTCATTTCTAAAGCTGCTTTAGAAGCGCTATAAATTCCTCTGTACGGCAACCCCATATATCCCGCTATCGAAGTAATGTTAATAATCAAACCGCTTCTGTGTTTTCTCATTAATGGCAAAACAGCTTTAGCTACATTAATAGGTCCAAAATAATTAGTTGTAAAATTTCGGATAATCTCCTCTTCAGGGATCTCTTCTAATGGTCCAGTAATTCCCGCTCCCGCATTATTAATCAAAACATCTAATCTTCCGTGTTTTTCTTCAATAATATTCACAGTAGACGCTATACTATTTTTATCAGCAACATCTAATTGTAATAAGGTAAACGCATCAAAATCTGAAAAACGCGAAGGGTTTCTACTAGTTCCGTATACAACATACCCTTTATTCGCAAGAAATATTCCTATAGACTTACCTATACCAGAGGAACCTCCGGTTATTAAAACAATTTTAGAATTTTGTTCTGTTTCCATATCCGCAAATATACATTCGGAATTTAGAATTATGAATTTAGAATTACGAAATCAACTTAAAAACTAAGAAAACAGGAAACTAAAAGGCACAAAAAAAGGCAAGCTACCTACATCACACTGCTACAACCGTCTACCTTTGCTGCGTTCCCGCCCTGGAGGATTCAACAGGAGCTAGTTGTGTAGGACTTGCCGCTGCAAAGATACAATCTTTAGTATATAAAACAATGATTTTTTAAACCCAATTAAAATAAATATCTTGCTCTAAATTTGACCAACATCATGAACAAACGTAACCTCTTCGTCATCATAACTTTATGCAGTCTAATTTTTTCTTGTGGTAGTAATGCCGATACGAAAAAAAAGTATTTTTCGATAAAAACGGATGATAATAAAACCAAATTTCAGTTAGGAGAAACGGTAAAAGCGAGTATCGTTAACAACAAAAAAATCGAAATTGACTCTGTAACATTCTTTTTAGGAACTATAAAATTAAAATCTGCTAGCAATAATACCTTAGAAGAAAAAATTGATACAGAAAAATTAGGTAAACACTTACTTAAAGCTATCGTATACTATGATGGTAAAGAAGAAGATGTTTATAAAAAACTTACATTCCTAAATAACGTATCGCCTAAATTATATAAATATAAAATTATAGCAGAATACCCTCACGATCAAAATGCTTTTACACAAGGCTTAGAGTTTAATGGAGATACGCTGTATGAAAGTACTGGAAAAAACGGTTTATCGTCTTTAAGAAAAGTGAATTATAAAACCGGTGACGTAATCGCTAAAACAGCTATTGACAAAAAATATTTTGCCGAAGGGATTACCATCGTTAAAGACAAAATAATTCAATTAACCTGGCAATCTAAAGAAGGGTTTATTTATAACCTGAATACTTTGGAAAAAACTGGAAACTTTTCCTATAATAAAAGTAAAGAAGGTTGGGGGTTATGTAATGATGGCAAACATATTTATAAGAGTGATGGAACTGAAAAAATCTGGATATTAGATCCGGATACATTAACAGAAAAGTCTTACATAGAAGTCACTACCCATAAGAAGATAAAGTCAAAATTTAACGAGTTAGAATGGATAGAGGGAAAAATTTATGCTAATACTTGGCAAAAGGATGGAATTGCTGTTATTAATCCTAAAAATGGAGGACTAGAAGCCGTTATCGATTTGTCTGGTCTAAGAGAAAAAGTAACCCAACATTCGGACCTAGATGTTTTAAACGGTATTGCCTATAAAAAAGATACCAAACAGTTATTTGTTACAGGCAAGAATTGGGACAAACTTTTTGAAATTGAGATCATTAAGTAGTTTTTATTGTTGTTTTGTCCGCTATTAATACTAATTGTTTTGTAACATCAGAATAACTACTTCGTTATTATTATAGACAGATAATAAACCGTACCTTTGCGGCTTATTTTTATTTATATGAACAAATTTGAAGCATTAGGCCTCAGCGAAGCCATTATTAAGGCTGTGAATGAAATGGGGTTCGAAACCCCTAGTGAAGTACAGGAAAAGGCGATCCCTATTTTGCTTGATAAAGAGACGGATATTGTTGCACTTGCACAAACCGGAACCGGAAAAACTGCTGCGTTTGGTTTTCCGCTAATAGAAAAAGTAGATAACGAAAGTAGAATAACACAAGGATTAATATTATCCCCTACACGTGAACTATGTCTGCAGATTACCAACGAATTAAAAAATTACTCCAAGTTTAGTAAAGGATTACGTACGGTAGCAATCTATGGAGGTGCCAGTATTCATGACCAGGCTAAAGAAATTAAGCGTGGTGCTCAGATTATTGTAGCTACACCAGGACGTATGCAGGATATGATTAACCGTAAGATGGTAGACATCTCTAATATTGGTTATTGTGTTCTTGATGAAGCTGATGAAATGTTAAACATGGGATTCTATGAAGATATCACCTCTATCTTATCCCATACGCCAGAAGACAAAAGCACCTGGTTATTCTCTGCAACAATGCCAAGAGAAGTTTCTACCATTGCTAAACGTTTTATGCATGACCCAGTCGAGATAACTGTAGGTCATAAAAACACAGGTTCTAAGAATGTATCCCACGAATATTATGTGGTTAACTCTAGAGATCGTTATGCTGCCTTAAAACGACTAGCTGATGCTAATCCAGATATTTTTTCTGTAATATTTTGTCGTACAAAAAGAGACACACAAAAAGTTGCGGAAAGCCTTATCGAAGATGGGTATAATGCAGCCGCTTTACACGGTGATCTTAGTCAGAATCAGAGAGATCTGGTTATGAAAAGTTTTAGAAATCGCCAGATACAGATGTTAGTCGCTACTGATGTGGCTGCGCGTGGTATTGATGTAGATAATATTACTCATGTAATTAACTATCAATTACCTGACGAGATCGAAACCTATACACACAGAAGTGGAAGAACCGGACGTGCTGGGAAAAATGGTGTTTCGATGGTGATTGTTTCTAAAAGTGAACTTAGGAAGATTAAGTCCGTAGAGCGAATTATCAAAAAGAAATTTGAAGAAAAAGAAATCCCGAGTGGCGAAGAAATCTGCCAAGTGCAGTTGTTTCATTTAGCCAATGATATTGCAAAAGCAGAAATTAATCACGAAATTGATAGTTATTTACCATCTATTAACGAAGTACTAGAAGATTTCACCAAAGAAGAGCTTATTAAAAAGTTCTTTTCTGTAGAGTTTTCTCGTTTTCATAATTACTATAAGAAAGCTAAGGATCTAAATGCCTCTAGAGATAGCGGAGATGGTTCCAGAGGAAGAGATGGCAGCACTCGTTATTTTATTAATGTAGGTGAAAAAGATGGATTTGACTGGATGACTTTAAAAGATTTTCTGAAAGAAACTTTAGGTCTGGGTAGAGATGGAGTAAGCCGTGTAGATGTAAAAGAAAGTTTTTCATTCTTTAATACGGATTCAGAACATCAAGACAATATCCTAGCTGTTTTTGAAGAATTTACAATAGAAGGAAGAAAGGTAAACGTTGAAGTCTCTAAAGACTCTGGCCGCAGCAGAGGTGGCGGTAGACGCAGAAGAGATAATAATGGAGGTGGTTTTAAAGGAAAACGTAGAAGCGAAGGTTTTAAACCAAGAGGAAAAGGCCGTCGTGATAATGATAATGGTGGTGACCGCGGTGGTAGCGGAAGAAGGGACCGAAGAAAACGTAGTGATCGTAGATAATTTTTTCTGAATTAACTAAACTATATGATTTTTGGTTCGATTTTTATGTTATGTTCGTATAAATTGGTCGTCTTATATAATAGTTAATATAGAATTACTACTAAAAATAAACTTTTGAGAAGAATATTAATTTACATACTAATTGTTATAGGCATTGGTACATATGCTCAGGAAACTGAATCAGAAACAGTATCCGGAAAAGTACTTAATGCCTCTACCGATATCAAATTGCAAAATGTTCACGTCGTTAACCTAAGTCAGGTAATAGGTACTATTACCAACAAAGAAGGTGATTTTGAAATTAAAGCCAAAGTAAACGATACTCTTTATTTTACGTATATAGGATATAAACCTCTTAGAGTAAGAGTTACCAATGACTGGAAAAAATTTGGGGACGTAAAAATCAAAATGACAGAACTTGGTATAGCACTAGAGGAAGTTGTCGTAGCAGATATACAACTGACGGGATACCTAGAAATTGATGCCAAAAAAATTCCAGTATATAACAATTATAGATACAGTATTTCTGGATTAAATTCAGGATATGAAGGTGGTAGCAGACAACCTGGAGCTGTTAATAAAGTACTCGGAGCCATATTTAATCCTGCAGATTTTCTCTATAATATGTTTAGTAAACGTTCTAATGAGTTACGGAAACTGAGAAAGATGAAGAAGGATGACGAAATTAGAAATCTTTTGGAAACGAAGTTTGACAGAGCCACGTTAATGGCACTATTACAAGTAGAACGGCTTGATATTGACGAAATACTTAGAAATTGTAATTACTCGGTTGATTTTATAAAGTTTGCTAATGACCTACAAATTCTAGATGCTATTAGTGATTGCTATGAAGAATATAAAGTGCTAGATAGAAAATAGTATCAAAACCCCTTTCCGACTTAAAATTACCCTCTAGAATTTATTATTTTTAATTTAGACTTCAGAATAAAATTCAATCTTGGTTTAAGGCTGCTATGATCAGATTGTCTTTTTTGCCCAAAAAAAAGCACCTATATGTTATTTGAGTATTTTTAAGTCAGACCTGCTATACTTCTTATTTCTGGGAATGTAATGCTATTCTATTACCTTCTGTATCTATAAAATATCCCATATATCCACTCTCTGGTGATATTTGTTTCTTATCAGATACTACTTTTCCTCCTGCAGCTTCTACTCTACCTATTTCATTAGCAACATCATCACAAGAAAAATAAACCAACACACCATCTTTACTAGGTGTATAATGTTCTCCGGCATCAATTAAAGATCCTGTAGCTAGACCAGATTCATTTTTATTAGGAAACCACCCCATTTGTAGTCCGTCCATTTTATGAATACCAATTTCTATATCAAAAACCTTTTCATAAAAAGCTTTCGCACGATCCATATTTGTAACCGGAATTTCGAACCAAACAACCATAATTCACTTATTTAAAAATTAGACCTTCTAATGTACAATTTACTTAGATACTTTAATAAACATTGAGATAAATTTAGCTCTGATGTTGACCTCGAAGGTTCGTTTTACACTAATAGGCGTAATTTAATTAATACAAACCATGAAAATATTAAAACTATTTAGCTTATTTATTATTTCTCTATCTTTTATTAATTGTTCTAACGAAGATGATGGATTATTTATTGATGACACTGCTCTACTCGAAAAAAACAGTCTTCATTCTAATATCGACTGGACCGGAACCTGGAACTCTACCTATGGTGCTTTACGGCTTGTAGAACGCGGAGAGCTTATTTATGGAGATTATTCTAATATTGGTGTAATCTATGGGTATCGCCATTATATCAATGGTAAGGAATATTTTGAGGGGACTTTTGAAAATTATCGATTGAACAGAAAAGGTGTTATTCGTTTTGAAATGAACAACCCTAATTACAACAATTCTTTTACGGGAAAATGGATTTGGAATAACACTACTACCTGGTACAACTGGAATGGTTCTAAAACATCAAAAAGAGAACCGGTATTGCAAAGTTTTTACAATGTAAAGGGTCAAGTTTTAGATAACAGTACTTTTCAACAAATTCAGAACCCCATATCAGTTGAAGTATTTCAAGATGGGATCAGACATTTTTCTACACTATCAGAAAATGGGTTATATGCTTTACAGTTACCAAAAGGATTCTGGGAGTTAAGAGTCACTGATTCGAATTATAAAAACTTTTCTAGAGTTATAGAAGTAAAAGAAAATTATTACTATAACAATTATTTTACCCAAAACATATTCTTAAACAAGAAATAGATAGTCTTAATATAGGATTAGGATACAAGAATTTAAGGTATATTTAAGAAAGGTTAACTCTTTTTTAAATATACTTTTATCAATTTTCTAGCTTAGAATTAAGAGGTGCTTGTTCTTTTTTGAAAAATATCATGAACAACTTCCGTTGGATAGTTCATTACTGTTTTATTGGATTTAAAGCCTGTTTTTACCTGCTTTAAAAGCATTTTTACTTTGTTGGTAGGTGACTGTTTTTTGCTCATGACAAAGGTGTTTTTTAGGGAGTTAAAACGTTTAGTCTTTATCAAATATAGGGAATTAATTTTTAAACCCTTTGATTTAAGCACATTAACCTTTTACGTGTAAACCATTGTTAACCAAAAAATTAATAAAAAAAAACTTATAAAACACACTATTTTCGGCATACCAAGCTTATTAAAATCAAAACTTGTAAATTAGAGGCATTCCTAAAAACATTTAACCAAAAAATAAGGTCTAGCGTTCTAATGAAAAGAAAATTTTACATTTTAATTATTGTTATTCTTTGTACCTCATTTAATCATACTTTTTCACAAAATAGATCACCGGAATTTATTAGAGACTCATCGGCTATAAGAAAAGAACTTAACAAAGTAAGAAGTTATATCCATAAAACTAAATTAGATAAAGCATTACCCATTATTGACTCTCTCTTTCTAGTAACAGAAGAAAAAAAAATGCCTAATCTATGGGTGATGTGTGCCATGAATAGATATCAGGTTCAGAGAAGACAATTTAAATACACTTTTAATGAGTTAGCGGAAAATTTTGAAATGATAATTGAGCGAGAACAAGAATCTCCTTTTATGACTGAAGGCATAAAGGCTTATTTTTATCATAGCTATGGAAATCTTTATCAAAATTTTGGTAAGTATGAAGATGCTTTAGAGCACTTCTTAAGAGTTTTGGAAATCAATACAAAGCGAGGCAAATATATTACACCATCACATAAGCCAATAGGGATAATATATTTAAGGATGAATATGTTTGAAAAAGCTTTAGCTTATTTTCAAAAGACACTTACATTATTTAAAAAGGAAGAAAAAGAAGGGCTGATTACTAAAAAAAGACTTTTACAAGAAAGTATAACGCTTAACAAGAATATTGCAGAAGTATATCTCAAGCTTCAACGTCCAGAAGAAGCAAAACCCTATCTAGATACCTCTTTAGACTTATACCAAAAAGGAGTCTTAGATAAGCTATTCAAAATACCTGTATTAACTTCTATTTATCATTATTATTTTATCTATTATAAACAGACGAAACAATATGATCAGGCCAAAAAAATGGTAGATACTATTGCCGATATAACAAAAGAAGCGGTGATTTATAGGCCATCAAAAACATTGCAAACCTTAAACGATTATGCATCCATTAGTGTGCTCCAAAAAGATATAAAGCAAGCAACATCCTATTATGAACAGGTGGTTCAATTTATGGACAGTCTTGATTTTCCAAAAGAACACGTGCATATGTTGGCACCGCCGACTTCTTTTTACTTGCAAAATCGGGACTATGAAAAAGCATCTTATGTTCTGGATCGAATTTTACCTCAAGAAGTTATAGAGAACAAAAAAACTACTCAATTTTTGAATTCTGAAATCAAACATTATGTACAGCTTCTTGCCTGTAAAACGGCATTACTTTATGAAACTTATAAAACTAATGGAGATACTAGCACTTTAAAAAATGCATTGAAATGGTCAGAATATAGTTATGACTTTATTGATAAAGCTTCTAGAATTACTGGAAAAGGTATAAATTCAGTTTTCGATCTGGAATACCTTAACAGCTATTCCATACAAATTGCTCTGGATCTATATAACCGTTCTCAAAAACCTGAATATTTTGCCAAAGCAATAGCTTTTATGGAGTTTAATAAAGCGTACAATTTAAATCTACACTTGGTAAAAAACAGAGCAAAATTGGATTTTCGGATTCCCAGTGAAATACAAAAAAAAGAACAAACACTGATTGAGAACATTGAACTAGCGCAAAATTATCTTACAAAAAATAAAATTAATGACTCAATAAGCAATAGTATTTATAACAATTTTCAGCAACTAGATTCTCTATCTGTCTACTATCAAAAAAATCATCCTGAATATGCCAATCTACAACTTTCTATGCCATCCATACAGATCGAGGAAATTAGAAAAAAACTATCTAATAACGAAGAAACTTTCATATCCTATTATTATGATAAATCCAATCTATTCATTTGCATAATTTCTCCAGAAGGATATTTTTATAACCAAATAAGTATTGAAGGGAAACTAGAACAAGAAATACTTGGTTTCATTAATTCTCTAAAAAACAGAAATATTGACAACTATAAAGAACAATCAAAAGGACTAGCAAAAATTTTATATGATCCTATTGCTTCTATAATTAAAACTAAAAAAATCATCATTTCGCCATATGATAGGATCAATTTTATTCCTTTTGAAATATTACTTCATAATGATTCCTTTTTATTAATGGATAAAAGTATATCCTATAACTTTTCGATTCAGCAATTGTTACATTCTAAAACAAGGAAAGCTAAAAATGATGTATTAGTATTCGCTCCTGTATTTGAAATTAAGAATAAAACCAGGGAGTCTGGAATTAAAAGAGATAAAATTTCACCATTATTATTTTCTAGAGAAGAAGTTGATGAAATTAGCGAAAGTTATAATAGCGAGGTGTATATGGAAGAAAAAGCAACTCGAAACAATTTTTTAACCCACGCAAATAATGCCCGTATCATACATTTAGCGACTCATGTAAATATGGATACCGATAATCCCTTGTATACCCAAATAATCTTTGCTAAAGATCAACAAGATGTAAATAACCGTTTATTTCTTTATGAAATATTTAATCTGGATCTCTCTTCGGAAATGGTAGTTCTCAGTGCTTGTGAAACAGGAACTGGAAGTATTAAAAAAGGGGATGGAGTACAAAGTTTGGCTAGGAGCTTTGCCTATGCTGGTGCTCAAAGTACGGTAATGAGTTTGTGGCAAGTAGATGATGCTTCTACCAGCGAACTGATGAAATATTTTTATCAACATTTAAAATCAGGGGAAGATAAAGACCTTGCTTTACGCAATGCAAAATTGGATTACTTAGAAAATAGCCCAGATGTACTTCTTAAACACCCATATTACTGGGCAGGCTTTGTCATCAGTGGCGAAACAACCGCTATAACCACAAACAACTATTTATACTTATGGATTTTCCTTATTTCTATATTACTTCTAAGTGTTTTTGTATTTAAGAAAAAACTAATCAAATAATTTTTGTTTTATTACTATTACAGTATTTACGTTCACCTCTTTTTATTAAGATTTCTCATTTGATGTTCTATCCTTATTTTCCTCAAAATACCTTTTAATAATTTTTTCGTGACTTTTAATCACTTTTTTAGACCAATCTAATCTTTTTTCTAGTTTTTCTTCTTCGGATAACTGCCAGTCAATATCTGAATTTCTAAGTAGTGAGGTAATATGCTGTAAAATAATAGCAGCTGAAACAGAAATATTCAGACTTTCTGTAAATCCAACCATAGGAATATGCAATTTTACATCTGCTGCATCTAGAACAGCATCGCTTAATCCTTCTTGTTCTTGTCCAAAGAAAAATGCTGAAGGTTTACTAATGTCAAAGTCCTTTAGCTCCACTGAATTATCATGTGGTGTTGTTGCCACGATCTGATATCCTTCATTTTTTAGAGAAGCAATACATTCTCTGGTAGTTGTATATCTATTAATATCTACCCATTTCTGAGCTCCCATAGCTATTTCGCGATCAATACGCTTCGCATTAATTTCTTCTATTACATGTACATTCTGAATACCAAAAATATCACAACTTCTTATGACTGCACTGGTATTATGCAATTGATATACATCTTCTACAGCTACAGTAAAATAATTGGTGCGCTGCTCAATTACTTTTTTATATAAACTCTGTCGTCTAGGTGTAAGAAAAGATTCTAAATATGCTAATAATTTATGATCTATCATAGACTGCTAAAATAGTAAACATTGGTAATTTAGAAAGGAAAAAAGCTATTTTGACACCGCACAAATATGAAAATTTTCAGGCATATTAAAATCTAGATTTTAAAAAGTATTTATAATACTTATTAGCCAATTAAATTGCTAAGAATTCTATTTATAATAAAAAAATATAAAACTTCTGTAAAATAAGGAAGACCTCTCTTTCGTTACCCATACGCTTAGAGAGGTCTATACTAAAATAAGGTCGAAAATTATTGTAAGAATTTGTTGCTTAACGTTTTTATTCCCATCGTCATATAAAAATAAAAAACACATTTCATTTTCGAAATTAAATCAGCTCCTATTAACAAATCATATTTAATTACTTTTTAGTTCATTTCTCAATAGGTTTTACCTAAGTATTTTTATAAACTCATTGATAAGAGAGTTTGATTTTGATTACAAATTATTCTAATAAAATAAATTCACTTCTTCTATTTTGTTGATGTTCTTGTTCATTACAGTTTACATCATTTTTACATTGATTTACTAAAGAAGATTCTCCATAACCCCTTCCTGAAAGTCTAGATCTATCGATACCTCCTTTTTCTATAATATATTTTATAGTACTTTGAGCACGTCTCTCACTTAAATACATATTATAGTCATCAGAAGAACGACTATCTGTATGAGAACGTATGTCTATTTTCATTTGCGGATACTCTTTCATCACTGCTATGATCTTTTGTAATTCTACCTCTGCATCTGATCTGATAAAAGATTTATCCAGGTCAAAATAAATGATCTGTAAGTTTAACACTTTTGCCAGATCATCTCCTGGTTTTACCTCTTGCCCACTTAACCCACCTTTTCCTAATTGCAATGGTAGTTGATGTGTATATTCTAATGCCGTGTTTGTTTCCAAAGGCGCCTCTGTAGGACTATAACTTGTTTTTGTTCCTCTTACTATATATGATGCTTCACAGGATACAGGGAACTTATATTTTCCTTGAGTATCCGTCATGGTTCTCCCTAATTCTTGATTATTACTATCTAATAATAACACTTCTGTACCTGAAAGAATTTCTCTGGTATAAGCATCGGTTACGGTACCTTCTACATATTGACTACAAGTGGTAATCAGATCATCTGTTTGATTAAAACTATATATATCGTCATTTCCTTTTCCTCCATAACGATTACTAGAAAAATACCCCAATCTAGTATCTTCATTCAATACAAAAGAAAAATCATCTTCTGAACTATTTACTGGTTTCCCCACGTTAAAGGGTTGTGAAAAACCTATTACATCAGGTACAGCAACAAATATATCAAGTCCTCCTAGACCTACGTGACCATCACTTGCAAAATATAGCCTTCCTGAATCACTTATATAAGGGAACGTTTCTCTACCTTCTGTATTGATTTTATCCCCAAGATTTGTGGGTTCTCCAAAACTACCATCTTCATATACATCTACAACATATAAATCTGACAATCCTCTACTACCTTCCATATCACTAGCAAAATACAATCTTCTACCATCCGGACTCAAAGCTGGATGTGCTACAGAGTATTCTTCACTATTAAATGGTAATTCTTCTATATCCTTCCATTTTTCTCCATCCAATGTTGCTCGATATAATTTTAACAGAATTGTACCATTAGTATCGGAACCCAGTTTCTTTTTTGTAAAATTATTTCTTGTAAAATATACTGTTTGTCCATCTTTACTAAAAGAAGTTGATGATTCGTGAAATCGTGTATTTATCTTTCCTTTTAGTTTTTTAGGTTCTGTTAGCGCACTTCTTCTTCCGATAATATCCGCTGAATACAAATCTAAAAATGGCATTTCGTTCCATTCGTGTACAGTTTTTATAATGGAACTTCCCCCTCCTCTGGAAGAGGCAAAAATCATTTGTCCTTGATGATTAAAGCTCGGTGCATAATCAGAAAATTTAGAATTGATGTATAATCTTTTAAGCGTATATTTTCCTGATTGCATTTCTATAAATCGAAGATAGTCGCGAGTACTTACAAAATATTCTGCTCGTTGATCATTTCCGGTAACGGTATTAAATTTTTCCATCACCTTATCTGATTCTTTATAACGCTTTACACTTTTTAAACTCTGAGAATACCTAAATAAATATTCAGATTCTATTTCTTCTGAATAAGTACTCACCAGTTCCTCATACCATTTCACGGATTCTTCTAATTCTGCATTAAAATAATAAGAATCCCCAAGTTTTTTGAATAAATCTGCCGAAGCATATCCACTTTTTGCTACATCCAAATATATTTTACGAGCATCTACAAAAGCATATTTATCAAAATTTTCATCTGCTTTTTCTAAACGTTTTTCTTGCGCAATAGCACCACCGCAAATGAGGATGCCTAAAGATATATTTACAAAGTATTTTTTTAATTTCATAATTAATCTTTTTATTTTTTTTAGATTCCCGTCTTCACGGGAATGACAGTCTTTGAAACCTCAATTTTAAAACTTGAGGAATGTTCTTTAGAAGAACCTAGGTGTTAGCATTCTGTTATATTTTCTAAACAATTCAAATCGAAGCATTACTTCATAACTTCCATCATTAAACTGAGTCCTTCCTAATCCTGTCGTTTCTCTATCATACGCAAATCCTATCATTAAGGAATCGGAGATCTGAAAACCTGCCATAGCACTAAAAGCAGCACTCCATCTATACCCAACACCTAATGTTAATTTATCATATAACAGGAAGTTAGCGGAAATATCTACTTGTAATGGTGCTCCAAACACTAATTTGCTTAATACCGCTGGTTTAAATTTTAGGTTGTCATTAAGATCAAAAACATGACCCGCGATCAGATAATAGTTTACACGCTCTTCTGCAATAAAGGTTGAGGAGTTATTACTATTTACTGTCGCCTCTTCATCAAAATGATCTGTTTCTAATAAGTTAGGAGCACTTAATCCAAAATAAAACTTATTTGTATGGTAATAAATACCTATTCCGACATTGGGACTAAATTTATTGTCGATATTATTTTCAAAATTAGGGTCATCAATATCGAACTGACTTAAGCGCTGAAAGTCTACATTGAGCAGATGCCCTCCTGCTTTCAATCCGAAACTTAATTTTCCATTATCCGAAGTAGGGATTGTGTATGAAAAATCAATATCAAAATAAGTTTCATCTGTTGGTCCAATTTCGTCATTAACAATGGATACTCCTAGACCTACTCTATTGTTTTCTCCAATTGGAGTATTAATTGATAAAGTCTGTGTACGTGGCGCTCCATCTAATCCTACCCATTGACTTCTATGCAAACCTGTAATACTCATAACTCCTCTGCTACCTGCATACGCAGGATTTACACTGATTGTATTATACATGTACTGGGTATATTGAGCATCCTGTTGTGCCTGCATATTATGCTGGAAAGCGAAACTGAATAGTACTGTAATAATTAGTCTGTATGCTTTTTTCATCAGCTTTGGTTTAATATTTTTATTTATACCCGTTAGTGAAAGCCTAACGGGTATCTTACTTTGATCGATTATTTGTTGATATATAAGTATCCTGCTCTATTTTTACGTTCTCCGGTTTCTAGAGTATATTCAAGAACGTAGTAATATGTGCCAACTGGTAACTCATCTTTTGCCTCTACTGTGGTTCTTCCATTAGAAATACCTCTAAAGAAATTGTCGTCTCTACCATAGTTATCTGTACTGTATACTTTCACTCCCCATCTATTATAGATTTCTACAGTATTCTCGAAGTTTTCTATACCTCTAATTACAAATACATCATTAATACCATCTCCATTTGGTGAGATACCTGTAAAGATTTCAATTCCATCTTCGGCATCAGGATCAATTGGAGCATTTGTATCAAGATAATCGGGATCTCCATCTCCATCGGTATCAATAGCATCATCAGGATTTCCATCTCCATTTGGATCTGGATTTTCATCTACCGTATCTATACCATCTCCATCATCATCGGTATCTACATAATCAGGAATACCATCTCCATCGGTATCTGTATCAGAAGGATCTTCATCTCCATCATAGTTTTCTTCTACTGTATCTACACCATCTCCATCATCATCAGTATCACGATAATCAGGTTCTCCTTCTTCATCAGTATTATTTAAATCTGTATCAGGATCTGCATCTACTATATCTCCATTAGGATCTCCATACCCGGTTGTATCTCCATCGTAAGCATCATCTAACCCATCATTATCTACATCTTCTCCTATTGGTAGGATATCTGGGACTCCATCATTATCATAATCAAATCCTTCCACTTCATCCGGAATACCGTCGCCATCACTATCTTCATCCAAATAATCTGGTGTTCCATCGCCATCGGTATCCTCTGGAGTTACTCCTTCATCTCCCGTTCCTTCATAAGCATCATCCAATCCATCACCATCACTATCATTTCCAGTAGGAGAGATATATCCATCTGTAGTTTGTCCTTCTACATTATCTGGGATTCCATCATTATCACTATCCTGATCAAATGAATCTATAATACCATCACCATCCATATCTACTGTTCCTTCTACAACATCCAGAATTCCATCATTATCATCGTCTATATCAACACTATCTGATATTCCATCATTATCATTATCTCCATCTATAACGATGGTTTCATCTAAATCATCCTCTACAATATTAAGATCGACTTGATCAAGTGTTACATCAGTGATTAAATTTGTGATATTCTGATTTGCAGTTCCTGGATCAACAGAGAAACTAATCGTTAACATTCGAAGATCATCTGCTGGAATTGTTCCAATTGTCCAAATTCCTGTAGTATTATCATAAATGCCTTGATCTGGTGTATCTGACACATATGTAATACCAGCTGGTAACTGATCGGTTATTGTCACATTAGTAGCCTGTGCAGGGCCTGAATTAGCAACTATAATACTGTATGTATAAATACCTCCTAACACATAAGGTCCAGGTTCTACAATTGACTTAGAAACTACAAGATCTATTTCTCCAACTACATTGATTTCTTCTTCTAGATCATTGTTAGAGCTATCAGGATCTGTTTGATCCATAGTAAAAGTTATCACATTATTAATTGCAGTACCACTAGTTCCTGTATCTACAGTTACTGTAATTGTTAATATAGCGGTAACTCCAGCATCTAATGTTCCTATTACCCAATCCCCTGTTACATTATCATAACTACCTATTGTTGGTGTGTTTGATACATAAGTGATTCCTGTTGGCAATAGATCGTTCACAGTCAATTGTGTAGCTTGCTCTGTACCATCATTTCTTACGATGATTGAATAATTAATCGTATCTCCTTCATTAGGATTATCATTATCCACTATCTTGCTAATTACAAGATCTGCCACATTAGTAACGGTAATTGTTTCTTCTAAATCATTATTGGTTATATCTGGATCATCCTGATCTAAAGTGACAACAATGATATTTGTAATACTATCACCACTAGTTCCCGCATCAACACTTACTTGTATATCCAATGTTGCAGTAGTACCATTATCAAGTACACCTACATTCCAATTCCCTGATGCTGGTGCATAATTACCTTGCGATGGAATATCATTGATATATGTCACTCCTGCAGGGAGTTGATCATTTACCATTAGATTTGTTGCCTGAGCCACTCCATTATTAGTAACTGTGATTGTATAGGTAATAACTTCTCCTTCGCTAGGGCTATTATTATTTACAGTCTTACTTACAATTAAATCAGCATCATTATTTACTACGATATCCTCACTTGGATCATCTGGAGTAGTATTAGTATCTGTTTGATCTAAAGTAACTCCGGTAACTGTATTAGTAATCGTATC
>NZ_CANLMP010000010.1 GCF_947492405.1 uncultured Aquimarina sp. | reverse complement strand
TTAAGGAAATAACACGATCAGGATAAGTTGCACTAAATAGGGCAGAGACACTTCCACCCTCGGAATGCCCAAAAAGAACTGCTTTTTCAGAACCCACAGCATCCATAACTGCTGTAATATCCTCCATTCGCTCTTCGAGAGTAGCAAATTCTACAACTCTATCCGAAAGCCCAGTTCCTCTTTTATCAAAAAGGATTACTCTTGCAAACTTACCTAGCTCCGTAAAAAAATCAACCAATTCAGGACATGACCACATCCAATCGATATTGGATATCCATCCAGGAATATACACTATGTCTACTGGACCAGAGCCAAAAACCTGGTACGCTATACTAATATCTCCGCATTTGGTATATGTCGTCTTTGGTTTTGTCATATCATTTAGTTTTTAAGGAATGGAATAAGGCCTGAAGCCTACCGATTGTAAAACTAAAGAAAGCCATCTCTATCGCCATAAAAACGATACCTACAATGTGTATACGTTAAAGTTTAAAGTGTTAAAAATGGATATACAAAATGTAGACAAGTAAAATTAAAATACTGAAAATCAATTATTTATTATTTTTATTTCAGAAAAACCAACAACCCTCTACATCCACTCTTTTTCTTGTTCGAACTTTACTAAATATGTGAAAATTTCCTGCTCTGGAGTCAATTTTAGCTTTTTCCTAAGGCGATATCTTGCGGTTCTAGCACTATCCGGAGATATCCCAAGAATACCAGCCATTTCTTTAACATTGAGGTTAAGCATTATCAAAGAACAAATTCTTAAATCATTGGTACTTAAATCTTCGTGTTGTGATTTTAACTTTGTGTAGAATCCCTGATATGCATCTTCAAAAAACCTGCTGAAGTCATCCCAATCTTTATCAATACTCAAGTTTGTACGTACTATTTTATTAAGATCAGCAATTAATTTGCTTTTTTCTATAGAGGAGGACTTTTTAATATTTTGAATGGTTTGTTGTATTCTCTCTATGATTTCATTCTTCTTTATAAAATTCAGCGTATACGAACTGAGCTCTTTGTTCTTAAAATCCAATTGCTGTCTTAATTCTGTTTGCTTTAATTCTGAATTCTCTAATTCTTTTTGTGTCAGTGCATGAGCAGATTCTAGAAGCTCTTGAGTTTTTGCGGTCAATTGATTACTCTTTTTTGCACGTTGGCGGGATATCATAAAAATAAAACAACCACAGATCGATATAGTAATAACACTAAGGATCAAAATGAGTTGTATAAGATCATCTTTTTTTTCTTGCTCCTTAAGCATTATCAACTCTTTATCTTTTTTTTCTAACTCATTTTCAAATTCCAGATAGGCAATTTGTTTTGATTTTTCTAGATTGAAAAGAGAATCTCTAAGAAAAAGATATTTATCATAAAAAACATAGGCTTCTGCAGGTTTGGCTTGTTGTTTTTTTAATTCTTTTAATTCTTCATAAGCAAACAACTCGTATTTCTTAAGGTTATTTTCTTTAGCAAGTTGTAAACCTTTATCTACCTCTACAGCTGCCTCATCGAGTTTACCAGAAAGTCTTAAAATTTTACCGTTTATAATAAGGTTATTTGTTAATCCATCAATATCATTTACTTTACTTCCTAACTCTTTAGATTTTTTTATGTGGTAATATGCTTGTTCTATTTCGTTTTTATGAAGATATAAAATCCCTAGTTTGTTATGTGCTTCTGCAACACCATAAGTAAAGTTGTTATCCCTATGCATTTTTAGCGCATCGGATAAATATTGTAATGCTTCTTCATCTTTATGTTCTTCAATAAGCATGGTGCCTATCTTAGTAAAGGTAGTAGCTATCCTCCCTTTTAATCCCAATGCGGTGAATTCATTAATCGCTTGTTCGTAATAGTGCAATGCTTTTGCATACTCTTTAAGATCTGCGTAGACCATCCCTATATTAAGTCTTGTATTGGCCAGACCCGCTTTATCTTGTATGATTTGATATGTTTTATGAGAATTATTAAGGAATTGTAATGCCTTAGTTAGATTTCCCTGAGCCCAATGGGCTACCCCAATCACACGATTTGCTCTAGCTAAACCTTTGTTGTATCCTAATTTTTCGGATAATTGAAGTGCTTTTAAACCAAAACGTATAGATTCATTAGCATCTACAATCCAATATTCATACCCAATTGCATTAAAAATATTGACTCTGGTAGTATCTTCTGTGGTATGTGCTTTTAATTTTTGTTCTAAACTGTCAATCTTTTTAGTAATCTGTATTGCAAAGGAATTATCTATCAAGAAAAAGATCCCAAAAACTACACAAAAAACGAACTTTTTACCGCATAAACATCGTTCTAACAGAGGTAAAGAAGTTTTAATAAAATTCATTAACAACAGGAATTACAGGAAAAAGTGATTTTTATAGCTATAAAACTACTCATCATTTTTTTAATCTAACCTGTAATAAGTGTTAAAACCCTTATAGAGCAAAGGATTTTGAAAACCTCTTAATAAACCTCCTATTAATTTAATAAAAACGTATTCCTTAATTCATTTTTATGTGATTGCTACTTAGAGAGAAACTCCAAGTAAAACTCCAGCTCCAACTCCGGCAACACCAATCAATATTTTTTCAAAAACAGTCTTTCTTCTTTGTCGTTTAGTTGCTTTTTCTACGAGTTCCAGGCTGTTGGTTGCTTTATCGAGACTATTAATAGTATAATCCAAAGCTTTTTGTGTATTGCTTAAGGTTGCTTGAGTTTTTTGATATACGATTTGATCTAAACTATCACTTTTAGTAAAGTTGATATTTAACCGACGTTCCAGATCAATATTTCTTCGCAAAGTTTGGGTGTATTTTTCTACTAATTCTTTAGTCATTTTATCTTGATCAATCGTACTCTGATATACATTCTTAATAGCTAAAAAAGATTTCTTATTAACCAGAAAAATATCTGGTGTTCTAAAGACATATAAACTATCTTTTTTTACAGTAAATGGTTCTCCTGAGCGATTAGCATAAGACTCCTTAATTTCTATCACTTTTAGTGAATCTATCTCTTGACTAAAAACTTTGCATACCGAGAATATCAATAATGTAAATACTATTTTTTTCATGTTGTAAAATTTATGTGGAACCAAACTTCTATTGATTTAAACCAAAAAGATCATCTAATAAAATACGTTCTTTTGCTAATTGATCATTCGTTAATTGTATAGAATCTTTAATATTCTGCAATTCGTCCCAATCTTTAGCATTCTTTCGTTTAAATGAAAAAAGTAATGAATCTCGTTTATGGATGATCAAATCCTTTTGGATTTTCATTTGTTGGAATTCTAATCTAGTATTTTTTAAAAGATTTTTTGTGATTGCCAAAGTATCTTTTGATATCTCCAGTTCTTTATTTGCCTTCTCTAGTTCTGAAGTAATAATTTTCCAATTCTCACTAGTATTAAAAGTCATGTAACCGATAATAATTAGAAAAGCTATTGCTACTATCTGCAATACCGTACTGATATTAATATTTTTCATATTCTGATTTCAATCAAAATTATCTAATAAACATTTTATAATAACTCTTGTTATAAAATTGAACATTCGTAAGCATATTTCATTTTCCAAAAGGATGCTAAAAATCTCTTTTTCTTTTGACATTAAAAGTATAGAAAACCCACTAATTATACTATTACAAAACCGGATAATATTGATAAAAAACCGACACTATAAAATGAATAAATTGTGTGGATATTTACATCTTTTGTTGAAGCCAAAACCGATCTATTCATGTCTTTGAAAAGAAAAATTCTTAAAAGCGACTAATCACAACAACGCTCTTTCTTGGTTACATAAATAAGAGATTCCAATTATTATAAAGATTACTTTTATAAAAAGGTACTATTATGATTTTAGTAAACAAGTTTGTGCGTATTTTTCATAACTATACTTACTAACCTTTATGCACCATTCTGCAAGGTTATTAGAGTGCTTACAATCACACACTATTTTCTTCTGGTTTAACGGTATATTTATCTTTATAAAGTATCATCAGATTACAGAATGAAATAATAAAACCTGCTGAAAATAAATAACACAAAAACAAAA
This sequence comes from uncultured Aquimarina sp., assembly GCF_947492405.1. Lineage (GTDB taxonomy): Bacteria > Bacteroidota > Bacteroidia > Flavobacteriales > Flavobacteriaceae > Aquimarina. Next base: position 169,134 of record NZ_CANLMP010000010.1, on the reverse strand, counting down.
GAACTATCAGCTGTATTCTATTAGAAGTAATACTTTCTTTGGTCCAAGCTTTTTCTGGATCACCTAAAATAATCATCATTTGCTCATTTCTGGCTGGTAAGAAACCATGAGATTCTTTAAATGCTTCAAAAGGATTGGTTTCTATGAATTCATTACCAATCACTATATCTTTATCCAGATATGGTAAAGTTTTGCTTTCACGTGCAAGATGGTATGCCGCATAGGTTCCTACAAAAATCACTATAAAATTAATAGATAAACGCATCCATACTCTGATGATTTTATTTTTTAAGGAATATAGAATTAAAAATCCCGCAAGGGCAGTAGCAATGAATACTCCAAATTTCATTAAGAAAGTAGTATTCTCATCGGATGCATACCAAGAAGGTAAAGGGATTATAAAAGCACCTGCCACAGAAGCTATCCAAGTACTAAGCAGTGTAATTTCTTTCCAGATTTCTTTTAGTTTAGATACTCCCATAGTACTACAATTTTGGAGTTTTAAGCACTAATTGTTTTTCTTCTTCACCGCTATTACTCATAATCAAATGTAGTTCTGGTTCTCCTATACGATCTTCTTTTTCTAACCAAAAAAGATAATACCCAGGTACAAAATCCTGAATAGCATTCTGAGTAGGCTGGTTAAACCGAAATCTTTTAACATTCTGTCCCTGCTCGTAGGACAGTTTCCCGAAAACAAAAAACCCTTCTTCTTCATTAGAATTTACCGTTACTTTTATTTTTGTAGTAGCATTGTTTGCTGCTGTATTCTTAATCGTTTGTAATTTGGCATCATAATCTTTATAAATTGCATTCAAGATAAATTCCTTATCTGAAGTTGTTGTAAACTCCTTGTTTATGCGACTTATCGTTTTCTCAATTTCTATTAATGTAGCAATATACTCTGGAGTAAGTGCATACTTTTCATTACACTTTTCTAAAACAGGAAATAACATTGCACTCTTTTCATTCAGATTGTTATAAGCTTCTTTTAGCCCTTTTTCTTCGGAAACAGCAATCTTTTCTTTAAGACTAGCGATGGTTTGTTGTGATTTGGATAAGACCAAAGTAAGATCATTATTTTTAGGTCCATAACTTGCACAACTGGTTATAAGAACCAGTATGAAAACTATTACTATTTGTGTGACTAATTTTTTCATGAGTAATCATATTTAATATTGTTGGTCTATCATGTTGAATCGTAAAGGTATATTTCGAAATGGGTATTGGACTAGTACAAATCCGACATATTAGAGTAATTTACCGACTCTTTACTTTAATTATAAAAGTCCTTCCATAACTTTTTGCCAATCAAAAGCGGGTCCTATATCCCACTTACCAGAAGATCGATAGTTTACGTGAGAGGTGATTCCTCTAAAATTAACCAGCTCACTTTCATTTACCACATCATATCGTTTATTTTCTGGTAAGAATGTTGCAGGTATGTTATATGCTGCAGTTAAATATCGAAGCAAAAAGATCAAACTCTCATATTGTTTTTTAGTATGTGTAGCAAAATAGTGCTCTCCCCTATGAGGCATGTCTAGCTTTCTATAAAATTGCTTTTCGTTAATATGACAATACACATCGGTATCGCTATAAACAGTTACTAACTGATCCCCTATTCGTTTTAAAAAACCAATGTTAGACATTTCGATCCCTATTGTTCTCTTACCTCCTTTGGTATTACCTCCTACTGCTTTGGAACCTAAGTGATATGCCCAATAGGCAGAAGACCACATATTAAGAATCGTACCATTTCTCGCGATAATAAAAGGTACCGAAACACGATAATTAGGCTTGGATAAAGCGGCTACATCTCCTTTTAAATATCCAGCGGTATAATGTAATACAATCTGTTTTTTGGTATGCTTTTCCTGAACATAAAATGAAGCGTCTCCATTTTTAGGTCGACATCGGATATATTCCATCATTTCTGTGCTTCCTTGAATTGGCACTGAACTTGGAGTTAATAAAAATTCTTTCCCGGCTGAATCCCTACCGGTATCAAAAAAGCTTTTCTCATGTTTAGCTATACTTGTTGCCTTCATACCTTCTTCAATTTATGATTATACTGATACAAAAGTACTGACCGTGGTACTGGCAGACTATCTCAAAACCGCCAAATAAAGGGAATTTTACGACAGAGTAGTTGCTTTTATAAATTCTTATGTTTTATAGAAAAACATCCATCCCCTGTTCATCCTTCTTAAGAAGTAACTTCTTTTTGTAAAACATCCATCCCCAACCCTTCCTTCAAAGGAAGGGGGCTAAAAAAACCGTTTGCTGCTCGAAAAAACTTCTCAAAACACCTATGCTATTTGTTTCTTACGATATGAGTTCGATTATTAATGTATTAGATTTTAAAACCGCCAATTCGAGTGTCCGCCTCGGGCGGATGTATCGAGAATAGGTTTTTAAATCCAAAACGCTTTTCATCCTGAGTTTATCGAAAGGTCGATACGATTTTCTATCAAAAATCACTCTGACTGACGTAAATTTTCTTGTATCGAACTCACGTTTGGAAATCCAACAGCGTCGATTATGCTTCTGGAACGGTCAATTTTTTGATAACATTTTGTATATCCTTATCGATTCTTCCCTTTACCAGCCAGGCGACAGCAAATGCATATACAGCTACCCACTCTAACCAAAAAGTATAAGCAGGAAGTATTTCATCCATATTTATTCCTAATAGTTTCTCGATGGCAAAAATCACAATAAGCACACCTACAGAAGCCCAAACGATAATACCACTCCTTCTGAACAATTTATTTTTAGAGGACGATGCTTCATGATTTAAAACAAATTTGTAAAAACTCATATACCCTAACAAAAAGAAAAATGAAGCTGCACTAAGCAAATGAATGGTTCCTAGTAAGCTGTTAGATTGATGACCAAACAAATAGGGAGTATCCGTAAAAAACAAAGTTCCTAATGGATTTTCTGATTTGGTAGGGACTAGTACTGTAATCAAAATGCATATTCCTGCTACTGTGGTGATCAAACGATCGCTAAACGACTCTCCATCTTTTTTTGGATATCCTCTATAGTTTATTAAGATTAAGCCAAAAGCCGAAAGTATCAAAATAAAAAACACACCTCCTGCTGTGTAATAATAATGACTCATACTAGACAGTAATTCCTGATGTGCTACTAACAACAGTATAGGTAGTGCTAATCCCAGGATTCCTATTGTTTTTCTAAGCGAATACATTGATTTTTTATCTTCCATAATTATCTTATTTATAAGACTTCAAATGTAGAAAGAGAAAGTTCTTAAGGCTATTACAAAACCGTCAAATCAAGGGAAAATTACGACAAAAAGTGATCTAGAAGGTGTGTAAAAAGGCTTCAAAACTTAAAATTTTCAGTCTGAGCTTGTCGAAGATGTTTTAAAAATAAGAAGTTAAAAACTTCAACAAATTTGACACCGTAAACTTACTTTTTAGACACCCTCTTAATTTTGGAGACTACTTGCGAAGATCTTTGACTTTCTTATATTTCACATAGCTACTCTTACCTTCTAACTGTTGATGCTAAGAAGTTGCACCTATCTACCTTAGTTAGAAACTTCACAGAACAAGATATAGCAAGCCCGAAGAATAAGTAAGAGAACGCAGACTCTTCGTACACCTTCTCATTAAGCTGGCGTTGGATATTGATATCCTCGCACGATTTAAACTTCTCTTCGCGAAGGGTCAAATAAGCTTCGCGACCTACACAACCTTCTTCGCTCAAGCTCCCTATATCTTCGGGAGGACTTACTTTCTCTGTGAATGTCTGTGACTTCGTAGTATTTTATTCGCACTATATGCTGCACATAAACTCTTATCTTCTCACTGTTGACACTACGAAGTTGTAAACTTCGGAGAACCAAGTTATATAATATCTTAGTTTTCCTTATATAATATTTTCATTTAAAAAACATATCAAAATCATCTGATTTATTTCTTTAAAAGAGACTCCCAATATGAATGTTTTTTTAGGTTAATGAATCCTAACTTTCGTTTAAACCATAGCAACCACCTTTTCTTACTTCCTTTTTCTGATGAATCTGCTAAAATTTCTAAAATTTCTTTTTCTTTATTTACTTGTTCATCATTATTTACAAGAGAATGTGCTTCTTTATATCCCTCTATCCATTTTTCATCAGTATAGTACTCTAATTCTTTTTGTGCCAATAATATTGCAGTTGGTAAGTCATCCGGACGTAAATTAGTAGTTCTTTCAGAAAGATGAATATCAAGCACATCAGTTGGTTTTCGGATTTCTACCAACACTGCATCATTTTGTTCGTTAGTTTTATATGCAACATCATTATTATCTAAATAGATCATTGTATCTGGACGAGCTGAAGTCATTAAACTTCTAACGTCAGGGTTTATAACCTGTTCCTTAGTATTCTTTACCTTATTTTTTTCATCCTCAAAAAAGGGCGGTAATTCTTCAAATACATTTTTATAATGCTCAATTGCTTGTTTTACAAAAGAATCATATTGTGGCTCAAAATCAAAAGCTGGGTTTGTCTTCGCATATTGTTTCATAGTCCTATACGCTACATTATTTTGCAGTGCTTTTTTAAGATCTTCCTTTTCCTTAGATAGTAATGACAAACCTGCTATTTTCAATTCATTTGGGAATTTTTTAACCTGTTCTGACAGCGTAGACTTTATCCATGCATAACCACGATCTTTTACACGACTAACTAAAGAGCGAGCCGCATGCTTTGTAAAATCCTGATTTTCGGTCCTTCTTCTTTCATGAACTTTATCTTGTTCATCCTCGTTACCTTCATGACCAACTAAAGTTTTTAACACATTAAAAGTTGGAGTATCGGTTGTGTCATCTTCTGAATAAGTATTTAACTCATTTAAAGATTTAGCGTGTAGACTATCAAAAAACATATAGGGAATCTCTGATATTTTTTGGGCTATGAATATATCATATCCTTTAGTCTGCGAGTGATATTCATTAGGTAGTCCTTTTAAAAATAATTTTCTAACTTCCTCAATTTCTTCCGGAAGTTCTTCTTTATTGTAAGCTAACTTAATAGCTTCTTCCAAAGAAGTTACGACATTGGCTTGTGCAGTAGTATGTCTGTTTTGTAAGTAGCTATTCTTATGCATAAATCCATAACGTTCGTAACTTACGTTTTTATAAGAGGAAGTTATTTTAATTTCTTTTGAAAGACCAAGGAATAATTGTACTGCCTTTAAAATCGATGGTAAGTTTCTTGTATTATTCTTTGCTAGTCCTTTTAGACCTCCTTCAAGTTTTAACATTACTTTCTTCATCCAAGTTTTATTTACTATTTTGGAACCTGGATCTCTTGGTATTAAAATAGGAGGCATAACCAACTCTATAGCTGCTCCCATATCAGTTTCAAATTTTAATGGAATATTTGGGAACAAAGGAAAAGATTCTCCTTCGGCAAGTTCTAGATGTGACATTTTTCCAAACTCTGTATTTTGATCCCGGGAACCTAATTGTGCAAATTCAAACTCGTAGCCCACAGCACTAAACTTTTGGGAATTTCGCATTTGCTCTCCATTATTATCATCTTTTGCGTCTTGCTGAACTTCTATATTTGTTGGTATTATCTCAGAAGCTGGACCATTTGCAGATTCTTCAATCTTCTGATATGCCGTATTTGTATCCCAAATAGGTTGTATCACTTTTTTTACTTCATGATTTTCTTTTTTCTTAATTGTTCTTGGGTCACTTTTAAAATCTGATAACTGAGCTTTTTCTCCCATATAATCTGCCTCTTTCTCTAATTCATCATCATCATTTACGGCAAACTTCCCTTTCATTTGTAATTTTGGTTGTACACGACCTTGCTTTTGCTGTACTACGTGCCAAGCTTCGTGTGGTAAATGTTTTTCTTGTCCTGGAGCCAAATAAATATCATTTCCTTGTGCATAGGCTTTGGCTTGCAGTTGTGCTGGTTTGCTAGAATTATAATGTACTTTTGTATCCTCTAATGAGTAACCAGAAAGTTGTTCGATCCCATTTCTTAATTTATCGGGTAAACCTGTTCTACATTGTCTTTGAATAATAGGTTTTGATCTATTAGGCGTATGCATGGCGTGGATCAAATTACGATGTCCTTTAGTAAAAAACCGGTTGTCCGTAATGGCTGCAATTCCTTGATTATTATCCGAATTACTTTCTGGTTTCTTATTCAGAGTAGTATCCTTTTCCACAGATTTACTAATTTGTGTTTTCATCTTAATGAGATCTTGTTCTTTTTGGCAATTATTTCTTATTTACACTTTTTTTGCATACAAACGTATTTATAGTTGTAGCTCTTCCTGAATGATTCCTAATAAAGAGTATTACATAAAACAACAACAAGTAGGAGTACTTCGCAAAATAGTACTCCAAAATATATCACTGTTCAAATCTATATTTTTGATTTGGAGATCTTTTTTTAGTTTCTGTTTAGCTTTTTTTATGTCACCTAAAGCCAACAATTCAAAAATCTGCTTTTCAATTGTGATCCGTTTGTCTGTATTCAAAATACTAGCTTCTTTATAGGCTTTTACCCAGTTCTCATCATTGTAGTAGTTCAGCATAATTTTAGCTCGTTTTCGGATAAAATCATCGTGCCTTCTAGGTTGGTAGTTACTTGTTGTTCTTTCTTCATACGAAATTCCTAAACTTTGTGTTGCTTTTCTAATCTCCACCAGGACAGCATCACTATTTTCATCTATTTTATAAGCAACGTTTTTATCCTCTAAGTTTATAATGGTATCTGGACGAGCAGAGGTTATTTCATATCTATTATCTGGGTTTTCGTTTTGTTCATCTGTATTTTTTAGCTGATTTTTTTCAAATGTGACCAATGAATTTGAATAAAATTGAAATGCTATCTTAAAATAATAAAGGGCATCTTCTATAAAACTATTATATTCTTTCTCAATATTCGAATTCTCATTTGCTTCGGCATATTTTTTCATCAGCCTGTAGGCTGTGTTCTCCTTTAGCGCTTCTTTGATTTTTTCCTTTTCAAAAGATAACAAACTATGACTAGCAGTAATTAACGAAAATGGAAATTTTTTGATTTGCTGTTTTAAGGAAGACTTTATCCATCCATACCCGCGATTTTTCACTTTACTCACTAAGGTTCTAGTGGCATGTTTGGTAAGATCCTCCTGTTCGGTATCCCTTCTTTCATGAACTTTGTTTTCTTCCCATTTAAAATCTTCATGTCCCACCAATCTATTTAATTCATTAAAGGTAGGGGTTTCCATCTCTTCTGCAGCTTCTTGATTACGTTCAATTTCTTGTAGTGACTTTGCGTGGAGGCTATCAAAAAACATATACGGGATTTCTGATATTTTTTGAGCTACGAAAATGCTATATCCTTTGGTATCCTCATCTCTTTTATCGTCCATTCTCTCTAATATAAGTTGTCGTACGACATCAATTTCTCTAGGTACCAGAAATTCCTCATTACTATCATCCATATAGGATAGTTTAATAGCTTCTTCTAAACTCGTTACAATATTAGCTTGTGCTGTAGTATGTTTGTCTCTTACTTTACTATTTTTTTGCATAAAACCATATTGTGCATCCATTGCATCTTCATCTTCAGTTACCTTTATATCAAAGCTTTCCGTAAGTCCCATAAATGTTTGAACTGACTTTAAAATAGCTTCTAAGTTGTTACTACCATTTTTAGCCAAGCCTTTTAGTCCTCCTTCAATTTTTAATAGCACTCTTTTTATCCATTCTCGATCCGTAACAGAAGATCCAGAATCAACATTTCCTCTTCGAGGTACCAGAATTGGAGGCATCGCCAATTCGATAACGGCAGACATATCTGTTTCCGCTCGAAACGGAATATCGGGGAATAGGGGGAAACGCTGCCCTTCGGCAAGCAGTAAATGTGACTTTTTTCCAAAATCAGAAGTACGTAATTCTGGGGCTAGCTGTGCAAATTCGAACTCGTATCCTACTCCTGTAAACTTTTTAGATTCACGCATTTGATCACCACCATCAAAATCTTTGGCTTTTTGTTGCACTTCAATATTGGTTGACACAATCTTCGAAGGATCACCATAAGACGAATTAACAATCCGTTCAAAAGCCTCATGAGTATTCCATTCGGATGTATCATTCTCATGAACCTCTACAGCACCAGTAACTGAAGGTAAAGAAATATCCTCAGATTCTACGGGAGTTTCATTCTTATATGGTATATTATGCAGTGTCTGTAAATAGCCCAATGTCTCAAAAGTATAATCCTTTATCTGATTCGTAGGTATTCTATAACCTTCTTCAAAATTTGGGCTTTGATAAAAACTTTTGGCATGTCTGTTTTCCATAATTACTGCCCATTCCTTATTACCTTCAAATCCTATTTCTTCTGATTCAATACCATCATCATCTATCAACTCTTCAAAAATAGTGTCCTTTTTATCCCCAAATAACGAATTCAAATGCGCATTCCAATCCCAGTCCTCTTCATTTGGATCATTCTTTATTTCATAAAGTTTCCCTTCCGGTCTTTTACTCTTGGTTTTTTCTATAATTTTTTTGATTAAGTTCTTTTTATTTCTAGAAATAAGATTTTGTCCTTCATCGGTTAATTTAGAATATATGTCCGATAATTGTGTTTTATACAAATACATTCCCACAGAGTTTTTACTGAGAAGGTAATGTGAAATTGTTGGGAATTTTATCATATAATTAGACAGTAACATGACCAGTGATTTTAGGATTGCTCTGTCCGAATTACTTATCTTTTTTTGTATATTACTAGGTAACTCATTGATGATTTCATTTCCAGCATCAACGACATTTTCAAATTTTGATCCTTTTGCATTTACCCCACCCCTAAGATGAGACATTTCAAAATGTTTTTGCACCTTTGATAACTGTACGCCCATGGTAGCTTGCGGCAATGTTTTTTGGGTATTCTGACCTCCTCTTTCTAATCCTCCAACTCGAATATCATCAGTATCTTCAAATAGATCCATTCCATCAATTCCTTGTACTACTTGTACTAGTGTACGGTTATTTCCAATCGCGCCTTCTAACCTTTCTACCAACAGCATAATTTGTTGATTGAGATTCATAAGTTCTGGAACGATATCGGGAGAAAATTCATCCATAGGATCAGTCGTTATTTCTACTATGTTGGCATTTCTTTTATCGTGATTCATACGATCATAACCCAAAACATCTTCTCCTGCTTCTATTCTGGTGGTACTATCCTTTACCATGTTAATGCCATTACCTTTTGATAATTCATACTGATCCTCGGATAAAGGTCCGTAAGTTTCATCTGCGGCGTTGTATGAGGTCAGTACCACATGAAATTCAAACTCAAACCCAAATTTTCCTTGTAGTACTTGATTAGAATCAGGAATGGTAGTAGATCTGTATTTTTTATGGAAGTACCCTCCAGATTCTTGTAGCGCTTTTTCCCCCATCATATCTGCTTCCTTCTCTAACCCTGCATCGTCATTAATATTTACTTTACCTTTAAACTGCATAGTCGGTCTTACACGTCCTTGTTTTTGTTGTACCACATGCCAGGCTTCATGGGGCAGATGTTTTTCTTGTCCTGGTGCCAAATGAATATCTGTTCCTTGTGCATAGGCGTGAGCCTGTAATTGTGCAGGTTTACTAGAGTTGTAATGTACGTTTACATCATCCATATTATAACCAGATAGGTTTTCTATACCTGATTTTAGGTTATCAGGTAATCCAGTATTATTCTTTCGTTGGATCGGATTATCCGTATCATCGGCACCACCCATGGCAGATCTCAGCTTGCGTTGTACTCCGATAGCTGGTCGATTGTCCGAAATGGTGGCTTCACCACCAGTGCTAGATTCTTGTTCTACTCGTTGTACAGTTTCTTGTTGTGATTCTCTGGTATTTTCTAGTGGTGCTTTCATTTTACATCATACATTTTACTATTCGTCTAAAATCTTTACCTATTAATAATGACGGCTAACTCGTACAAACAAATCCATATCTATTTGCGCTGCGAACATCTGTGACTTCGTAGTATTTCGCATATTTTTTCCATACGCATAACTTCTCACTGTTGACGCCACTAGTTACAAACTATCAGAAGCTGTGAATTGACAATCCTTTTTTAGGTTTTCTTTTACAGATTTTGCTCTTCCTTTTTATCTTTCCTAATTTCATGAATAATCTTAGGGTCTTCATTAACTATATAAAGAAATGAGAAACTTTTATCATGAATAGCTTCTAACAATTCTCTATTCATCTTCTCCCCTATTTTCTTATAAATTCTCTGAGAATTTTTGCTTCCAGTTTGTCTATAATGTAGATACGCTTCATCTAGTCGTTTACGAGCATCTCCATCTCGTTCTATCCAAGCAATTTTCATCTCCAACCATTTTACAAAATCCTCATCTAAACTATATTTTACCAATTTTCCTCTCGAGGTATGACTTCCCGGAGTAGATTCATTTTGTCTAGGCTTTATTTCAATTAAGAAACGGTCTTCGTGATTAAAAAACTCATCAAACAACTTAATGGCTTCCTCTACATTATCAACTCTTTTGGCCCAAAATGGAATTTCTTCACCTTTGGACACAACCTCTTTTAAAATTATCTTTACTTCTTTTGTTATATCTTCTCTATCAATTTCGGGATGACTTTTCATAAATCCGGCAACATCAATATTGAATCTTTCTACAGACTTATACTTCCTTTCCGTTTTTTCTACAGAAGGTCCGTTCGCGTGGGTTAATCGTAAACGATCTCGGTCATTGATATATATACTTCCAATCTTTTTTTCATCATTCATTGAAACCAAATAATCTTTCCTTACCATTTGAAATACCTCTTTATTACCATTTCCCTTCTTAGGTAATTTCTGTGAGCTACTAGTATCCCCTTTCATAGCTTTAGCCCCCATCGCATCAGCCTCTTTCTCTAAACTAACATCATCATTAATATTCACTTTACCTTTAAACTGCATAGTAGGTCTTACACGTCCTTGTTTTTGCTGTACTACATGCCATGCCTCGTGCGGTAAGTGTTGTTCTTGCCCAGGTGCCAAATGAATATCTGTTCCTTGTGCATAGGCGTGAGCCTGTAATTGTGCAGGTTTACTAGAGTTGTAATGTACGTTTACATCATCCATACTATAGCCAGATAGGTTTTCGATACCTGATTTTAGGTTATCAGGTAATCCAGTATTATTTTTTCGTTGGATCGTATTATCGGTATCATTAGCACCACCCATAGAAGACCTCAACTTTCGTTGTACCGCCATAGCTTGTCGATTGTCTGAAATGGTGGCTTCACCACCTGTACTGGATTCTTGTTGTAAACGTTGTACGGTTTCTTTTTGTGATTCCTGTGTTTTATCGGTTTGTGTTTTCATAGTTTTTTGTGTTAACTATAATTTTACTTTTTTATAGACATCCATCCCCAACCGTTCCTTCAAAGGAAGGGAGTTTAAAAAGTTTCCCTTTGATGGAAGATTTAAAAGGGATGTTTTTGATCAATTCACTTGAATTCATAGTTGTAATTTCATCTTTTAAATCATTATTCGTTTGCATCACAAACCTATTCTCGATAAATTTTATCTCTATTACATTATGACAAAACAACTGATGGGCTTGTTTTTATTTATAATTCGTCACATCGATGTCACGACGATAGGAGTGGTGTATCGAGATATATTTTCACTGATATCAGTTTTAAAAATCACTTGATCAGACGAGCTTTTTTAACTTAAAATCACTCCTTCTTTCTGTAACTCCTGTTGTATGGCAGTTTCCAGGCTTTGTTGGGTGATTGTATTTTCTTTATTTGTTACGGCTTGCAACGTACATTTGCGCACTACATTCATCATCAATCCGCCAGAGATTTCATAATTTTCGGAGATATGCCATAGATCTGCATTTTCATTTAGTGGTAATTTCTTAGCAAAAGATTGTTTCCATAATTGATAGCGCTCTTCTACTCCTGGCATCTTGAATTCGATTATGGATTGGAATCTTCGGGTAAAAGCATCATCTATATTGTCTTTTAAATTACTTGCCAGAATTACCACTCCTGGGAAATCTTCGATTCGCTGTAATAAATATCCGATCTCCTGATTTCCATAGCGATCATTGGCACTACTTACTTGGGTACGTTGCCCAAATAAGGAATCTGCCTCATCAAAAAATAAGATCCAATCGTGTTGTTGTGCCTGATCAAATACTTTCGCCAGGTTTTTTTCGGTTTCACCAATATATTTGGAAACCGTCATACTTAGGTCAATCCTATAGACTTGTCTGTCTGTACTTTTTCCTAACAATGCTGCTGCCATACTCTTGCCGGTTCCCGGTGGTCCGTAAAACAAGCTTTTATATCCTGGTTTTAGTCGTTTTCCCAGTTCTAACTCTTCTAAAACCGTATGTCCATAGGTAACCCAATCCCTGATTTCCTGCAAGCTATGTGTTGTGGACCTAGAGACGATGAGATCCTCCCACGATAGTTTGGTATGAATCCGTTGTGCAGGGAAATCAGGGCTATATTTTGCTTGATAGGGTTTACCAGTTAATAGATATTCTACATATTCATTAGCAATCATCCAGATATTACTCAGCAATGGACTATTTCCTTTTGTTCTGGATAAGCTGATAATGCCTCTTCTTATCGGGACAAAATCTTGGGTAATGAGTTTATGATATTGTAAGCGTTTCTGTAGTACATCTCCTGCTATCAAAAACATTGCTGTTTCTGCGGTAGGAATCAATCCCAAATGTCCTTCTATCAATAGTCCCCCAAATTCACTATAGCGACGGTCATAGTCTTTGTTTTTAGTTAGTAAAATATCTAAAATTGATGGTTGGATATGAGGAACCAACGCCAAGATTAGCAACAACCGTTCTGCAAAGTTGAGTTTGTGTTTTTGGATAAATGTTACATAGGATCCTTCTTTATCCGATATATCTGGAGGTGTTAACTCTTGTATGGATTGATAAGGCGTTTCTTGCTTGAAATGTAATTCCAGACGGGTTTGGATGATCAAACTAAGCCAAGTGAGTTCATTGGTTAACACTATTGCATTTTCTTCTAAACTTTTGTCTGTAAGAACTACTTGGGTTTGTTGATTTATGGCTATATCTGTTTCCATATTTTTTATTTTATTATTAGCTACTAACCTTGGTTTGCACCTTTTTCCTAATTTTTGTTTTACTCCTTTTAAGAAGGAAAGCATTTTTAGTATTTACACCATACGTAAAACCTCATACCCAAGATCTAACGCTTAACTCTTTACATCCAATCTACCATCAACGCACGTTCCATCCACGGTAGTTTTACCGCTTGTATACTCCAAGGTAGTTTTTGCAAAGTGATATCATAGGTCTCTTTTTGCACTTGTAATAACCAATGGTCATCACGCGTACGAAATGAGGCTTGCCGACATACATAAGAGGTTCTAAATCCTGTAATAGATAAATTTTTCCAATGTGGTCCTTGTCTCAGCACTGCATTCAATAAACCATTAGCGATTTCTTTTTCTTCTTCTGTAAGAAAAATAGGGGGTATGGATGCTCCTAATGGTACTCCACATAGTATTTTGGGCAAGGGCAACTGTCCCTCGAAAAGCTCTGATTCCTCAGGATTACAGAGGTATTGTAGTGCACATACTGCTTTATGTATGGATATTTGATCTCTAAAGTTTTTATCTTCTAACAATCCTAGATTATCAAAAAATCGTTGCAAAAAAGGCCAAAATAATACCAGTCCAGCATTTTCGATGGTAATAAAGTCTGCATCCTCAAACTGAGATTGTAATTTGGTAATGTTTAAACGATCTGCTGCAGGCGTATGCTGTTTTGCTATTTTTTCTATCGTAGTACCAAGTGTTGCTATGGGTGTCAACACCTCAGAAATCAAGGTGTCTTGTTCTTTTGCATCTTGCAATAACCCGGTTTTAAGATTTGATTTTATAGATTTTGTAGCATTTTCTAAGTCTTCTAAAAAGGCTGTATCCTCAAACTGAGATTGTAATTTGGTATTACTTAAACGATCTACTGCAGGGATACTCTGTTTCGCTATTTCTGCTTTCGGCGTCAATGTCTTAGAAATCAAGTTTTTTTGTTCTTTTGTATCTTGTAATAGCCTGGCTTTAAGGTTTGATTTTATAGCATTTTGTATGTCTTCTAACAATACTACCATTTGCCTAAGCAGATGAACTGGAACAGCAACTGCGGTATTCATTTGTATTACTGTATCTAATTGCTTAAAAAATTCTTGCCATACCCTATCCTCTAATCGCATACGCTTATATTGCTGTATGAAGGATCTAATTTTCTTAATTTCTTGATGTTGTGGTCTACTCTGTTTGTTATCGACTTTCAACCTTAATGTTTTTAGTATTTTCTGTATATAATAGTGTTGAATAGGTATTCCTTGATCTGACTGAGGTGAAAATACAGTTCGTAAGAATGTATTTTTCCACGATGATGATACTGTTGTTATACTGCTTTTATTGACCGTATTCGCAATACTGTTTTTGATATATAAAAGTTCATTTTCCGACATTCCTGTAATCAACTGTGCAGATTGTAACAATTGTTCTTCAGAAAAAGTATGCAGATACCGATCTAGGTGTACTTTATTATGATGTAATTCTGATAACAGTATCTTAAATTCGGCTGTTGGGTTTTGCATAAGCGATTCCCATTGTTGTTGCAAGTACGATTTATGCTGAGAAGTTGACCACCATGGTAATCGTCCTGTTGCTATATAATGTGCCAATACTCTTAGCGGTGTTCTTTCTGCAACATCCTCATTTTCATCAACGCTTGTTACTTTAGTTTTTGTTACTTGTGTAGTTTCTTGTATTGACGTCAACACAGTGTCTAATTCTTTTGCAAAAGTATCTTGCATTACTCCCAGATCTATTGCTCCCAAATCGATGGTTAAGGTATCTATCTGATAATGTGTATTGGTATCAGCATTAAAATATACATCTAACAAACGACTTAACTCAGGAACCAACTTATCTGCATACAATTGGCTGACTTTTTCTTGTGTCGCAAACGCAGTAGCTTTATCCGATACTGCTAGTTCGATGATTTGCTTATTAATGATATGTGTATGCTGATTTATAGACATTATAGATTAGCGCTTATTGATGGTAACAACAAAGTCCTGATAGGCTTTTGTAAACATTTCTATTTCATCTGCTCCTAACCAATGTACATAAGTAGTAAGATGTACCGGAGTTTCTTCGCGAACCGTGTTCTCTACAAAATTTTGAAATACAGGGTCTTGATACCTACCTTTTCCTTCAGGAAAAACAAAACTCAACTGTAGCGAGTATAGATCTTCTGTTGTGTCTAATTGCATAAAACGTCCTGTGATATATACCTGATTAAAAGGAATTTCAATTTCAAAACTTGTTTCTGTGATATTGGTCACTTTATGCGTTCCATCATACTCCTCAGCTCCAACGATCGTTACCGCATCGCCAATTTGTAAACTATGTATCGTATTACAAAAGGTATGACCCGTATTTGGTGAGGCCTCAAATGAAGTTATCGGTTCCGAAAAAAGATGATGCTTTATATCTGGTTGTATGCGTTGACAATTAGCAGTATCATTACTTCCTCCTTCCTGAAAAGGAGTATTAATCTCAAAACCGGTTTCAGTTATCGACTGTATCATATGGATTCCATCATACGTACCATTTTGTGTGATGCGTATTTGCTCTCCTTTTAGAAAACTGTGTTCAGGAATGATACATTCGGTATTTAGTTCGTTTTCAGCTGCTTTAAAAGCAGTGATCTCTATGGATTGATAGTACGTTTCCAGCGTATGTTGATCTGTGGTCTTAGGACGTAAAAGCAGGTGTTCTACCATAAAAAATGTTTCTTGCTCTTCTAATCCTAATTTTAGCGCAATCCGTTTTTCTAATCCCGAATAATTAGTATCATTGGTGTGTGGTTTACTATAATCAAAGCCTTTACCTCTATTAGCACTAATTAATGGGTAAGATTGTAAGAATTGCATTTTGTCTTGTATCAATCTTTGCTCTTGATCAAGCACATCCGTGCCTTCTTTTGGTTCTCCTAAAACATGGGTGCTAAACGTCTCACTAAAACGAGCTAATAGATGATTTAAAAATTTGTTTTTCCGCTGAAGACTTTCCAAAGTAATCGATGAAACATTGGTCAAGTATGTTTCATAATCCTCTTTACTCACAAGAATATCTTCTAATCCTTCTACAACACCTAATAAACTTTGATTAAAATAAGTACGATAATCGAGATCTGTAAAGCTGACCAATTTTTGAAAATTAGCAACCTTTGAAAATGTATTTGCCAATAACTGATCAAAAAAAGTAAGATAGGCTTTAAGCTGTTTAGCCTGTGCTTTTCTTTTGTCTGTTAACGAATCAGGCAATCCTAAAGTACCGATACCATAATTATCAGGAAACTGGTTTTGTACGCTATAATAGTTTGCTATATTCCTATCCTTGCCTACAGAAAATGACATTTCTTTTTGTACAGGGTTTAGGTTTTTTTGGGTTGCCGACATAAGTACTTTTTGTTGATAATTTTTCAGGACTTGTTCGGTATTAATTGTTGCGGTAAGTCCTTGCACCCTAAACTGTAGACTTTGCAAAGTAGCATTGATATCCAGTGTAGGGGTTTTGGTAGTATCCAGATAATACACCCAATTTTTACCATCATTCGCTCCAGACTGAATCAATAGATCCTGAACCGTGACCACGTGCCCAACATCCATAATTTCTTTAATCAAATCAGAAGCATGTATTTCTGTCTTTCTAATTTGCTCTTCCAATTCATCATCATCAATAAAACCGTGATCCAATATTGGACCTTCAAAAACCTCATCGGTACGTTTGCCTTTATCTAATAGTTCCTGCAAGGTATAAAACCGGATCGAAGGTGATAGATGCTCTTGTATCTTATATAATAGATCGGCAATCAGTAAATGGATATCATCTGTCTGATTCGAAATTTCTATAGTACCTCCTAATCGGATTTTCTGTTTATCGAGTAGTTGAATGTCTTCAAAATCCTCGCATAAACTACGACATTCTAGAAGGCGTTTTTTAATTGTTTGTAACATATTGCCTTCTGCATCTATCAGATCATCTTTTTCGATAATTACTGTATAGAGTCCTTTTGGTGTTGGATGCGAATTACTAACACTAATTATATTTTCTGGGGTGATCTTTTCTATCCATGCATTTTTAACCCCCTTAATATCGATCACCACTTTTCTAAGATCCAACCAGGTTACCGCACTACTGCTTAGTATCGTTGCCGCACTATACAGTTCTTGATGAGCTGCAAGGTTATCCCCTAGTAGGTCTTGTATATCATAATCTAGGCGATATGCCAGATCCGTAATCGCATAACACAACTGTTCCAGAATCGTAATACCCGGATCGTGGGTATTATGATCAGTCCAACTGGTACCTGCCAGTTCCTGGATGGTTTTGATTCCTTCTTCTCTTAAGAAATCATAACTTAAAGCTGAATTGCTAGGCACTTCTTTGGGTATGGTAATCGGTGTTGACATCATTACTTTGGTGTTTTTTAATAAGATTTTTTTAATCCAGGTATTACTAGGCTTACAATTTCATGATATATGCCAATACAAAATATGGTGGTCGATTTTCGTGAGGCTTATTTTCACCGGTTTGATTAGTTTCAAACGAATGTGTATGCTCCCCTGCAAATGCAGTAATCCTATTAAAAGCCTTGTAATAATCATTTGAACTACCGGTTCCTCCTCCATCTCCCCTTTTTGCTGCACCTACAAAACTGTGCCGATGATTACCATCGTTATTTGTTGTTCCAGAGTGTTTATGAGCAGGCAATTGTTCAGGAGTTAAGGATACCTGTTCTTGTCCACCGGTATTTGATATTTTGTTATAATCTTCATTATTTTCACTAAATCCAACAACAAATCTCCCGGAAAGGTTTGGTGTTCCATTTGTTCCATCACATAATGCCCATCCCGAGGGAATTTCTTTTCCGGACCACATCGAAATAAGCCCTTTTGGCAAACGAGTATCTACGTATGTTTTTACCGCTCGTTGTGATGCAATTGTACGGTCGCTGGCTTCTCCACTGTCCTGTAAATTAGGACTAGTCGATAAATTATTCATAGATACATTACCAGTAATTTTCATATCATCCGCAACGATTTCTAATGTTCTCGTAGTTGATTCTTCATCAGATGATTTTCCATAAATCTTTAGTGTCCCGTCTTCTGAAGCAATCTTAGCAGACTTGGTATTAGTAGTATCTCTTTTATCTTCAAAAGAAATCTCATTGCCCTGTATAGCGATACATTCATCAGATTTACCATTACGTACAGAGACCAAACCATCTCCTTCTTCCTGAGCAACTTCAAAAATTTTAGCGCGTTGTTGTGTAGCATCAATTATGGATAATAAGGAAGCATCATTATCTCCTTCGATAGTGAGTTTAGAATCAGGTTCGATGGTACCCACGCCTACATTTCCCTTATTAGATTGGATAAACAATCGACTTTTTCCTGTGGCATCTTTGATATTTAACCCTGAAATCCCCGTGTCAGGCTCTTCTGGATTGACTCTAGGATGCATGTTTACCGACCAACTAGGATTATCTTGATCAAAATCAGCATACAACTGTAACAGCTCCTGAGTGCTGGCAGCATTACCTTCTGCCATAATTGCCAGTGGATTTCCTGGTACTTTGGCGATACCATCTTCCATTTGATTTATATTAGCGTCAATCAATTCTGCAAATTGCTTTTCGGTAGGTTTATCACCTTCGTTAAAAAACTCTTTTAGTTCTGTTCTGTTTCTTTTATTAATGTCCATATTATTTCTTTTTGTGAAATGCCTTCTTTTGACACTCAGGTGTTTTTAAAAATCTTTTGCTACTACGAAGTCTGTTTCTACAATCATATAATTGATTCCTTTATCTGCATCCTCATCATAAATGTTTTCGTCAGCGATATCTATAAAATGATTGGCTGCCGATACAATTATCATATCAGGTTGATCCGGGATCACAGCATTTTTTTTGTGAGCTAAAGAGGTCACATCTGTAAAATTTTTGCCATTCGCACTCTGAAACAGTTTTAGATTTGCTACAAAATCAATGTAAGGTCTTTCTGCAATGAAATTGACCAATATTCCCGAATCCAACATTCCTCCCAAACGGATATCTTCCGCATCATCAAAAGCCCAGGGTGACAAAAATCTTTTGATCTCTTCGATCAATTTGTTTTTGTAAAAAATAGCATCTAAGCCTTGATTAAACTTTACAGTACAGCGTGTGGCTACTTGTAAATAGGTTGGATTGTTTACTGAAATTTCTGCTACCACCGGAGCACGTTTCTCCAGAAATTTCTGAATCCTTGATAACACATCAGCGGCTACTTTAGGATTGAAAGGCTGAAATGGCAAATTTTTTCTGATATCAGGTACTACCGTCACAACTACATTTCCTAATTGTTTTATTTGAGGTAAGCATTTTACTTTATATACTTCCGGAAAAGCATCAAGTACCAAATGTTCATAATCCCACATAGTTAACGCCCTATTTTTATGGCGTAACCGTTCACTAATCCGCTGGTTAAAATGTAAATCCTCTTCTGCAGGTTTTCCTTGGCTAGAAGTAAATGGCTGAGATACTGATTTTATTTGTGGAATAAATTGTTGGGTCTCGGTAATACTTTCTTCCTTTAAGGGTGTATTAAAATGTGAGGTAGCTATCACATCATTAGAAAGTATAGCTTGTACTACCTGAGTTTTAATAGCTATTGTATCCGCTACGCCTTCTATATGTTGTGCCACACTAACTCTAAACCAGTGTAAGTGATCCGGTAATAAAGAATTACCAGTAGTAGCATCCTCTGGCATACGAATGCTTACAACACCACTATTTAACAACCCATTGGTAGTATCCGATATGATATCGGATGTATCTAAAATCTTCCAGTCATTGTTCTTAAGATAACTCCAGTGTACGGCTGGTTTACCGACATCCGGATCAGCGCTTCCTTCTGCTAATTGAAAAAGTATATTGATAATTTGTGGAGGAGTACACCCGGAAATCCCAACGTAAAGTGATCCATTATCCTGGTATTTTGGGAATAAAGTAATTTCTCCATTCCCTTTTTGAGTTTTATACCCAAACGGATGTACGTGAAATATTTTCTGATTTTCTACTGTTGTCTGATCTTCTAAAAGTAAATTGGCTTCTGCTGTATAGCTTAGCTTTAAGCTTTTTAATTTAGGTTGATATGGAAGCGGAAGTATTAATTTTCTAATATCTGGGTTTTCAGAGAATGTCTGTCTGGCAAATAAACTATTGTATAGTTTATCCTGAAAATCAATAGCATTGAGCTCTAATTTAAAATAACGCTGCCAATCAGTAACTTCATTTTGCTCTTTATCGATATGATCAATAGGCTTGTACTTATACGATGGCTTGTTTTTTTGCACCAGATTGGGAATATTATTAATCTCCATCACCTGTTCTTCTGTAAATAACGGTACCTGATCGGTAACAGGAATTTCGGTAAAATTATGATACACAAACAAACTTGAGGTGAAATCACTATTACTTTTTATCTTTTGATCCTTAGCAGCTGGTGTAAGAGTATCCTGCTCAACTTTCCAATAATTTTCATAGTGCAGCGCAAAATCGTCTGGCTGATTCACCCATTCCGGATGTAACTGTAAGTCAGTAATTACTTTTTGAGCAATTTCTTCATTTGTAAAATACAATCCATCTCCTCTGGAAGGTTCTAATCCAAAAGGCTCGAAAGGTTTTTTAGGATTGATTGCACTCTGGTCATTCTGAATAATGATATTCTGTAACCCAGTTACAGCTACACGTAATCCAATCTTATTGATCTTCAGATCCATAAGACAGTCGTATACTTCTAAATCACTTTGGGTATTTAGTTCATCTACTATATCTGGATCAACTGTCATCACTAATGAAGGTGTATCTGCTTGTATGAATGATGTAGTTGTATCGGATGTATTGAAAACTTCTACTGCGGCCTCCTCTGGAGTAAGCTTTATTTTTGTTTTAATTGATTTTACAAAAACCTGTTCCTGATCGTATAAGGTTATCGTTTCTTGTAATTGGTTTACTTTACCTATTCTGCGCAATGGAACCGACTTATCTACAATATCTGATAATAGTTTATAGCTAGTTCCATCAGTATCAACGACTATTTTATCCTTCTCTAATACTTCGAATATTTCAGCAGTATCTTCTGTGATTGTTAACGTTTCATCAGTGATTGTTACATTTGATAACGGTATCCCTGAAGTTGATTTTAAGAAATCTCCTAATTCTATAGATACTTCATTAGGAACAAACCATTGCTCTTTACTACTCAGATATATACGGATGATTCCTCTATTGATTAGCTTTTTTAATTTTATAAATCTTTCGTTATCAATGTCCAATTGCTGAAAAAGCGTTATTGTTCTTTTACCTTCTTTAAGTAACAAAACAGGAGAACTTACTGCAAAACCTAACGTGGCTGCTTGTAAATGATTTGTAGCTTCTGTTGGTATATTACCAAAGGTTTTAAATCGTTTGCTTTCTTCAGTGTCGTTATACTGGCTAAAAGCAAGCGCCTCGGCATCATTAGCAGCATAGATATTTATAGTTTTTTCTTTCGAAGGTGCTTCAATAGTAATACGTCGCACCTGTCTTTCTGCAACTTCTAGAAGCGTATAAACATCTTCCCACGCTTCATTGGTCTCAGGAGTACTGCTCGTATCAAGAATGAAAACAAAATCAGGAACTTTTAACTTTAAGATTTCTTCGACAAACTCAGAAGCACCTTGTTTCGTAGCTGTATTTGGACTTTTGAGATCTTCAAAAATGCGCTCAAAAGAAGCCTCTCTCCCTCTATAGGTCGGTAGCTGATCTCCTGGGTTAGGATCACCATACACTTGTTTTAATAAAGATATAAACCCTTCTTCTTCTCTTATTTTGGTTAATCGATCCTTGCGTTCGGACCTGATCTTACGACCGTATGCTTCTTCTAACAATTCATAAACAGGCAACCAATCAGTAGATTCTCCTTTTTTTTCCTGAGCTTGTTTTTGGAAAATCAATTGGAATTCTTCGATGCTTAAAAACAATACTTCCGTAATATAACGCTGTACTGCTTCATTGTCATTTATCTCTGGAAGCATATCTGTAAGTTCCTGAAATCCATCAGGCATATCAGGTAATGCATCCCCAGGATTGGGGGTTCCTAATGCCATTTGCATCATTACCGAAACCCCCTTGTCTGGGGTATCTAAATTGTGACGATGAATCCCTGCAATTGTAAAAGTTTGTTTATCTACAAAGACGTTTTTTAATTGAGCGACCTTTGCTTGATTGATAATCGTATTTTCTGTGGTCGTGTAGTGTAGTTCATTACCTTCATCATCTTCTCCTGCCAAGAAAATAGTTCCTTTATTTAACGCTAACTGCGTTTCTTCTTCTACAAGTTCGATCAAGACATTGACCATATCCGGGACTGCTTTTTTGGGAGATAATCCTAGTCGCTCACGATAATAAAAATCCAGATGTTTTTGAGTAAGTCCATTGATCTGCTCTTTTATAAGATGAAGTAACTTTAAAAAAGTCAAGAAAAGTGCCGTATGTGGGCTTGCCAATTTTTGTTTAGTCTCTTGATTCTTTAGAAAACGATCGGGATTCTCTACATATGCTGCCAATTGACTTGCCCATTGTTTCCTTAGAGATTCCTTGCCGGTTTCCGAAGCCTTATAAAAGCTATCAGGATCTTCTATTAAGAAAGATTCCCAGGTTCCTCTAGCCTGATTGTTCTCATCAACAAATATCAGTTCTTTGGCTAGACGCTGTGCTTCCTGAATCAATTGCTCCATACTTCGATTCTCTACCTGAACATAGGAAGGTGCTAATCGTTCTATAGTATCGTTTTGTTTACTGGCACCATCACGAAATAAGAGTTGGTGTGTTTTTATTGTATTTCTCATGTCTCTTTTACATCTTTTAACAACTAGGTTGCTTTCAATTTATCTATTGCAGGTACTAATTTTCCTGTTCCCATATAAAAAGGTACCGGGTCAGATATCGGTGCACTTCCTGGCGGGATAAATTTTGCCGGAGACTGTACTTCAAATCGGGCTATAAAAACACCTCCTTTTAATACGATAGGTTTACTACCACTTTTGGTTTTTTTTGTCAATTGATCTGGCCCCAAAGAAGCTACTTTTAAATTACCAGTTCCTGGTATCGGAAAGGAAGGACTTGTATAAGTACAGCCAGATACAACAACCTTACTTTCATCTCCTTTGACCACTACTTTTTTACCTTGTACTGTGGTTTTTCCCGAAGCTTTTATTGTTCCTGGTTTGACTACCACAGTAGCTGGACCATAGGTAGGATCGAACAATACTTTATCTCCATCCAAAATAATTGTATCTAATGCCATATCATTTTATATTATGATTAATTAAAAGCTTCATTTATATAAAATGGATATACCAGATTAAATCTATTATTAGTCATTCTAACAGTATAGGTTACTTTGATATGGATGAGTCCTTTTTCAGGATCCGTATTATCTAGTACAACTGTATCTACTTTAATTCTTGGTTCATGATTAAGAATAGCATCTGTAACCGCATTTTTAATATCTGTTATAAACCTTTGATTTATACTTTCAAATACATAATCTTTTAGCTCACATCCATAATCAGATTGCATTACTCGTTCTTGTAAAGAAGTGGTTAATAGAATATAAAGACTTTGTTCTATATCCTTTTCACCAGAGACCATTACTACCTGATCACCACCTTTCTGAAACTGAGGTGGAAAGGACCAACCACTACCTAAAAATTTATTATCTTCAATCATCTTTTATTATTCTCTACGTTATTTATTAGATCACATCTACAGTATTCCCTTTAATTTCTATACCTCCACCTGCTTCAATTTTTAAATCTCCTTTGGATTGTATTTTGCAGTTATTCGCACTCAAAATATTAATTCCTTGTTTACTTAATTCAATCTGGTTACCGTGGCTATCAGCCAGTTCAATACGTTGTTGTTTTTCATCTATGGTAATCTTATTTTGTTCGGAAGTAGCAATGGTGATACACTTTTCCTCTTCGTCAAAAAATAGTTGGTATTTTGATTCCGTAAAAATCCCTTTAGATGTGGGATGCGTATCAAAGGAAACTGGAGGTTTATTTTTTGGATTATAAACGGATCCCATTATCATAGCATGTCTGGGATCATCGTTTAAAAATCCAATGATCACCTCATCTCCAGGTTGTGGTAGAAAAAATGTTCCTCGACCCACACCTGCGTCTAAAGTAGTAAGACGCGCCCATACCGTATTTTGCTGATCCCCAAAAGCGGGTATCATTACTTTAATACGGTTCAAATTATCAGGATCTTTGGCTAGAGGTTGTATAACACCTATCTGTAATCCGTTAACACCTGGTAATAAACCTGCTGCGGGTGCATCCATCACCTTAGAAGACGATGTAAACCAGCATGCATCCATGCCTATTTGAAGGTGCGTACACCAACCCATCACAGTTACTTCATGTCTAACTGCAGATACCATATTGTTACCTGATAAGGTTTTGCTAAATTCCTTAATTTCCAGAGTGTCACCTACTTTAATTTTGCCAGTTCCTGGAATTTTAATCCAACCTTTTATAAAGGACAAACTAGATTTTAGTTGTTGAGCATTAGACCAAGTCTCTAGCTCATTAGCAATTGTTGGCACCCCGTGTACCAATGTCATTTCTTTAGTTCCAAAGGCTTTACTTATGCTTGTTACATCTTGTCCTTTTGAACTAATGTTAAAAGTTTCATTTTTTGAAACCTTGGTGCTTTTTTGCGCACCAACGTCCCAACCTACTGCTGTTATTTCTTTATATTGATGACTGCCATTAATTTGTAAATCAAAATCATATATCTCATGAGACCCTAGTTCTAAAGAATGTTTTGGGCCTTTTAGTTTGGGCTGAAAAACAGAAATCTCCCCGAGTGCAACGCTTACTAACTGTGCATTAGCCTCTGCACGTGATAGCATAAAATCCCAATCAGTTACATAATATTGTATCATTTGCTGATGACTAACCGTCGTGTCTTCTACCTTTTTACTAGAAACCCCATATGGCTGTAGCATACTCGCTATAATCTCGTGATCCTTTTTCTGATGATATACAGCATTTTTGCGATGACTATTCATTTTTATAACAACATCGCTTAATTCTATGGTCAGCGTTGGTTCTTTTCGATTAAGTTCTAGTAGTTTATTGGTTACAATACCTCTAAAAACTTTTACTTCTTCATTTGGTTTATCTTCATACTTTAATGAAATATCTATTTTTTTTCCAATGGCAAAAGAAGTGTCGTCTAAAATTTTAAATTCTTTTTTGGAAACATCTCCATCAATAAATTTCAGTTCTGCTGTAGGAATTTTATTAAACTCATGCGTTACATCAATAGAAAGAAGCTCAAATTCGCCTCTCATTTCCTTGCCTTCACTTTTTATAGTTGCTGTTACTACTGACATATGACTATTTTTCTATAGGAGGAAAATAAATTCGCTGCCCAGGTTTAAGGTTTCTAAAATCATTTAGATTATTGGCTTTGGCTACCCAAGGATAATACTGGGCAGATCCATAAATTGCTTTACACATTAATGGCAATTGATCGTGTGTTCCTACGATTCTATAGTGCGTAAGATCAGGTGAGTTTTTGTTTTCTTTTTTAAGCCTTTCAACAGTTTCTACATCTTTAATGAACTCAGTATCTAACTCAGCTCTTAATGGAATTCCGCTACCATTAAACTGCGTATAATTGATGTTTACAGAACTTAACCTACATTTAAAATACAGATCTCCCCAACGTATTATTAAATATGGGGGCTGATGAATATCTCCGTTCATTTCTCTAGTCAGATCTAAAAATTTCTGAACCTTTTTGGAGACATCATCATTTCTGAAAAGATTTAGTATTCCGAAGTGTGTATCTACATTATTCCCATCTAAAATAAGCTTAAGATTAATTCGTTCCGGCTTAGAAAACCCATACTTAGCATTACTTCCGGTTGTATTAATACCTGTTTTTGTTCCGTATGTATTTTGATAAGAAACCGAATATGAATCTGGATTAAACATAGCTTCAAAAGAACCTAAACTATCTTTTATTTTTCGCTCTCCACTAGAAAAGCTTTGTATCGTTAGCTTTTCCAGCATAGTAAATGAATCAAAAGCCATAATTATCTACGATTTTTCTTTTTTAATATTTTTAATACTTGCGTGACACACTCCTGCACTATACTATCATTATCGGTAGCGTCTTTTGATGGTGTGTTAGTATCTTCATTTAATACAGCTCTAATTACGAGTTCTTTAATTTCTACCGGCATAGTTATAATTGTATAGTTTGAAATCTAGTATATGCTAATTCCATCGTATCGATGAGAACTGTATTGGATTGGGCGTCAAGATCTGAAATCGACCATTTTACAGGATATGCTTTCATAAATAATAATGCTTTTATAGGCACAGGAATCCCTTGAAAATCATTAAATATGGTAATCAACACATTGGAAGGTGCAAATTTAAAAGTGGAAAATGCTATATTAAACTCATCACTTAATGGTGATGGTATAAGGCCAGTACTATGACCACGCTCTAACACTAAATTATTGTAGTTAACCTTATTAGGTAACCGATGAGAAAAAAGATTTTGTCCTCCTTCATTAACTGTATCCGTTTGGATATCTGCGCTAAGTCCACTAACCTTCTGAAATCTAAAATCTATAGGATTTGGAATTACTCCTCCTGCGAAGAAAAAAACACCAAATCTATGAGATAATACCGGATCGGGATCTACAATATTCTTAAAAGTCTCTAATGCGTCCATGTGTTTCTATTATTCGTGATGAATTAGTTTTATATTGTGAGCAATTAAATCCAGGCTTTCAATGGCAACATCATTGGTACTGGCACTAAAAGAAGGTGCATTTAGCTTTATGGGCAATGCGCGATATACTTCCCAACTTACGACGGGTGTAAAGCTTTCATCACATAATGCTATATTAATATCCCTCTTGTTTTCGGAACGCAACCAGTCATATAAATACTTTCTATTCTTAACTACTCCTCTTTTTAGGCTTACACTAATAGGCTTACGTTGAGCACGGATCAGGTAATCCCCCATAATCCAACTGAAACCGTGCCTGTATAATACGTGGTCATAGTCCATTTCTAAACCCGAAATTTCTGAAAAGGACATGCCTTCATCAATACCATCAATGCTTACTTGATAGTTATAAACCGGTAAAGGATAATCTTGAATAATTTTCTTTTTATCTACTGCCATGATGATGTTACTGTTATCTTTATAGTATCAAACTTTATCAAAAGCCTGAGATTGAATCGCTAAAATGATCTTTATGCTTCTTCCATTGTTACTCGAAACGCCATAAGCTCTAAAGACTCTAAGGCAACCTCACTTGTACTTGCATCAAAAGAAGGTGCCGTTAATTTGGTAGGAAATGCATCAATAACTTTCCAACTTACTATAGTACTTCCTGTTTCATCGAGAAGGTGTACTATGATATCCTTTTTATCTATTTGATTTAGTTGAATATCATTGATCCAAGCATAAAAAACTGGGATACTCTTCCCTTTTACAAAACCTTTTTCCAGGGTAATATTAACTGGTTGAATCTGACCTGGCATATACATAATATTAGGTCCTACTTGCCCTCCAGCCGCAAAGCTCTCTTTGTATGTAATCGTTTCAAAGGATAAATCAAGACCCGTTACTTTAGAAAAGCTAAAGGACGCTCCATCAATATCTACTCTATAATTATAGGTTACCAATGGGTAATCTGTTTTTATTTGTTCTTTTGTTAAAGCCATGTTACTTTAGTATTAATTTATAATTGAATAATATGCTGTGAATGAGTATGATATTTTATAATATCATCTATCACTTTTTAAAAAAATTATATCGGATTATACTTCCTGTAGTTTATGTGAGAATTTTAGAATGATAAATTCTGCTGGTCTAGCCGCAGCAATTCCTATTTCTACAACCATACGGCCTTCAAGAATATCTTGTTGTGTCATCGTCTTACCCAATCCAACATTAACAAAATAGGCTTGTTCTTCTGTCGAACCTACTAATCCACCTTGCTGCCAGATTCCGTATAAAAAACTTTCGATCATTGCTTTGACTTTCAACCAAGTTGTTGCATCGTTTGATTCAAATACGGCAAAATGAGAAGCCTTTTTGGTAGATTCTTCGATCATATTAAATAATCTACGTACAGAAACATATCGCCATTCATTATCATTTCCGGCTAATGTACGTGCACCCCAGACTAGTGTTCCTTTTCCGATAAAACTACGGATGGCATTTACTGACTTTCCACTCGTGACATCTACGTTAAGACGTTCCTGATCTGCAGAACTGATTTTAACGACAGGTCCGATTATAGAATTTACACTCACATTTGCTGGTGCTTTCCAAACTCCTCTTTCTCTATCTGTAGTAGCGTAGATTCCTGCCACTGCCGAACTAGGAGGCAGGACGATGGTTTCTTTGGCCAACTCACTTTTAATCTTGCTATACAAGGCAGTACCTTCTCTACTTTCTAATGTAAAAGCACCTTCACTACCTCCTTGCTTAGATATTTCCTGACCGCCTGTTCCTGGCGTTGCAGTAATTTGGGTGTTTTCTGTTACAATTTCGATATCAAAATCTCCTTTGTTATCAAATGCTGTCCAAGCATCTAGTAAATCACTCGCTGCAATACCTTCTGTAGGAACATTAGAGATCGTTAACAACTTGGATGGGGAAACAGAAAACTCCACAGTATCGCCACTCCCACCATTGATTCTATACTTTGGTTCTTCAGAAATATCACCTGCATACGTTATTCTGATACCATCATGTACTACTTCGAAAGTAGCTGTGTCCGAAGAAGAAGATAAATTGATAATACGAACATCCTGATCGTCATATATATAATTTAGGGATGTATGGATATATGGAGTATAGGCGGCACCGTATTTTAGGTTATTAGTTCCTATTCCATTTCTAAATTCATTTGCTTCCTCATCGTCTTTTTTGATATCAAAAATGCAAAACCTGTCTTTTAGGTCTGCACATTGTGCTAATGCTTGTTGGCAAATTGCGTGATAATCATTTGCTGGTAATTTGGCCGCTTCACTTAACATAATAAGTGTAGGTTCATCTTCTTTGCTTAAGATTTTAAGCCCATCCTCAAAAGCTTGTTTGTTATACGCATCTTCAAAAGAACCGACAGATATAATATAGCAATCACCCCCTCCATTTTTAAAATAAAGATCTATAGCATAATACAAAGTACTTGTCGGAGGTGTAGCAGTCAATTTTTGCAACTGCTCATCATCATTAATAAGAACTTCAAATTCTGTTTTTTGAGCTCCTCCATACATTTCTCTGAACTCTAAAAAGGTAGAAATTCGTATCGCATTATTGGACACGCTTTTTCCATTTTTCAATGCTTTTTCGGTAAAACCTATAAAAGCAGGAACTGCTGTAGATACACCAGCAACGGACTGTGGTAAAACAGGTACTTCCTCGGTGTACACATCAGGTGTTAAAAAACTAGACATAATTATTTGAATTTTAAATGTTTATACTTAGCATTCCCATAAACCAATGTGAGTCTTCTGGTCCTGCTTTTTACTTACTTAATTTTAATTATTTGGATACCATTTTGTTCTTTTCGGGGATTGGGCAAATGACTCATAAGCACATCGCCATTTTTAATTAGTTTGATGTTCTTTATCGGTTTGCTACTGTAAGGAACCAAATCTTTAGACTCAAAAGCCTTTATTTGGGTATTGGGGAAATTTAATCGTATAGAAGTTATAATCTGATCTGTGGTATTTTCATCAATGACCATCTCATTGAAAGAGATTTGTTCGTCTCTGGATTCTAATGTTATGATTGGATCTTCAGAATTAGAAACAAAATAGTATTTCCACTTTATCGACTCCGTTTTAAATTTTGCTTTAAACTTAGTGGGCTGATCGATTGTATTGGTATCGATTTTGTTTCCAGCTATTACGATATTCGCTAATGCCGGAAAACCACAAAAAACTCCATTCTGTATTACCTGATTCGTAGTTAATTCAGAACTACCTATTGGTTGTTCTTGATTCGTAAAAGAAATCATGTTTCCTTTTTCTATTTCAGAAAGGTCAGTAACCTCTTGGATATGTTCTGAAGTAGGGTATATGTGAAAACTGAATATATCATCCGCTTCCAAAGGAGAAAAAACTTTGCTTTCTTGATGGACAGGAGCTAAAATTTTTAGTCCATTAGGCATCTTTTTTAGTATGAAACCAAGGTTATTTAAATGGCTTTTCGTTTCATTTTCTGTTACTATTACCATATCTTCCGCTATATCCGAAAAAAAAGGATGCACAATTTCTATATGAAAGAATTCACGATACTCCATCTGTCTATTTTTATTATTTTAATTAGTTCTCCTTACGGTTTTTCAACTATATTTTCAATTCAATAAAGCACCTAAATACTTATTTATCATGCACTTTTAGTTCTATACTTGATACTGGGTCTCCTACAAATTCTATACTTTGGTCATCTATAAAGGATAGTAGACGAACTCTATACAACACAGAGGGTAAATAGGAAGTATTTAAAGAATGCCATACTTGATTCTGTTCTTCCAAGGGGAGGGAAATTAGTTCTACAACTAGTTTTTCTATACGTTCATCAGACAATTGTGGGGAGTTAAGTGGATTAAAAATCCTATTGACCTGAAAAAATTTGATTACGTGGGATAAAAATTTAAGTGCCTGATCATATTTACTAAACTTAGACACAAAAAGAATCAAAAGCTCAATTCTTATTTCGGGATTGGTTTGCGTTCTGATTCCGTTTCTTACAATACCCGAAAATTGATCAGCTTTTCTGAATTTTCTATCCTCAGAAATATTAATTAAAAATGGTGTGATTTTATCATTTGTAAAAGAAACGGGGTCATTACTAGTGGTACTAATGAACTCTATTAAATTAGACTCTGTAGTACCTACTACATTCTTAAAATACTCATTGAGTTTATCTTTTAAAACGCTTAATACAACATCCACCATAATACTGCTCTTATAACTTATTGATCTTAATAGCTCAAAATTACAGTAGAACGTCGCATTGGAGTTAGTAAAAGTCCGGCAAATTCTTAAAGATTTCCGACAAGATAGTAGCACAAAATCGTCAAACTATGACATTTCCGACAAAATAAAACCAAACCAATTAATTATGTTGCATTTTCCCTGATTAAAAAGGGAAAAATACAACACAAAATTGTTTTGAGTAGTTTCAATATATGATAACATACAAGAGAATATTTGTTTTGTTTACTTACAATAATAACCTGAAAACATTATCTAGTTGGAACTAATTTCTAGTTGTTGTATAAGGTGTTACGAATAAAACTACTTTCGAATTTTTATCAATTAATAAAGATGTAATAATCTTTTCCATAAAAAAAGTAGCTGTTTGGCAAACAGCTACTTTTCAAACAATTAATGATGAAAGCATCACTAGTAGAAAACCATAAAGGGCGATTTACAGTTCTCGTACTAACCCAAATTCTTATATAATTTTACTTTTCTTTTATTCAATTGATCTTTAAGATCTCCTATTGTATTATTTATTGCGTTTTCAAAACTCTTTTCGTCAGAAGAAGCATAAATCCTGGGGCCGGGAAGACTAAGCCTAATTCCACAGATATTACCTTTTTTAACATTATTCCGTTCTTTATTAAAAAAGATATCTGCTCTAATAATAAATGCATATTTTTTTGTGAGTTTTAGAAGTTTTTTTGCTGTAAAAGCCTCTAAATATTTACTCGCTTCAATGCCTTTATATTCGAAAACTGTATTCATAGTTCTTTAACTTAAAGATTAATCATTATTTACTTTTAATATTTTTAGGCCGCATTCTTAAATAACTAAACGTCCACGCAATCTTTTGTCTATTTTACGTTTTTTTTGAGTAATCATTTTCATTAGGTTCATGAGGTCAGGGTCTTTACTCTTCTTATATATCTCATTGATACTTAATACCAAGGACTTTGCTTCTCTGGATGCAGAAACTCTATCACTTGTACTCATATTATTCATACTTCTTTGATGAAATTCTCTCGCTTTTTTTAATAATTCCATAAGAATACATTTTAGTGAAACATTAGGTTTTAATTTATTGTTATATCGAAATCAAGTAGCACATCAAAATCAATTACAACTTTTTGATTTAGAGTCTTTAATTCACTTTTTTACTAATAACATTATAAATGTATATATAAATTTTCATATATTTTTATTTATATTTGTAATCATAATCATTAATATTATTTATGAATTATACATTGCATCAACTACAAATTTTTCTCAAAATAGTAGAAAAAGAAAGTATTACTAAAGCTTCTGAAGAGTTACATTTAACTCAACCAGCCGTATCCATACAGCTCAAAAATTTTCAGGATCAATTTCCTATCCCTCTTACAGAAGTTATTGGAAGAAAGTTGTATGTCACTGATTTTGGAAAAGAAATTGCTATTGCTGCTCAGAAAATTATAAATGAAGTAAATCAAATTAGTTATAAAACCAAGGCCTATCAGGGGCAGTTATCTGGTATTTTAAAAATTTCTGTTGTTTCTACAGGAAAATATATCATCCCTTATTTCTTGTCTGATTTTATGAAGAAGCATGAAGGAGTCGACTTGGTTCTCGATGTTACAAACAAACAAAGAGTAATAAATAGTCTGGAAGAAAACACAGTTGATTTTTCGCTGGTTTCTGTATTACCTAAAAACATGCAAATTGAGAAAACAAAGCTCATGGAGAACCAGTTGTATTTGGTAGGTAGTACTTCAGAAAAATTTACTAAGAAAAAGTATAACAAATCTATTTTTTCTGAACTCCCTTTGATTTATAGAGAGCCCGGATCAGGAACAAGACATACAATGGAGAAATATATCGAAAAGAACGATTTACCTGTTAGAAAAAAAATGGAACTTACCTCTAATGAAGCAGTAAAACAAGCGGTTATTGCGGGACTAGGATATTCTATTATGCCACTCATTGGAATTCGAAATGATTTGGATGCTGGGCGTTTACAAATTATTCCAGTACAAGGTTTTCCAATTAAATCTATCTGGAATCTGATTTGGTTAAAAAATAAAAAGTTTTCTCTTGTTGCGGAAGCTTTTCTAAAATACGTGGAAGAAAAAAAGGATGAAATAATAAAAGATAAGTTTCATCTTTTTGACCAATAAAAAGAATATTAGTAAACTTTGAGCCTAATCATTGTATAATGGTTAAATCTAAAATCGAAAACCTTATCTAAAATAATAACATATAAAAAAAACCGTGTAATACGGTTTTTTTTATGTTTTTGATCATTATATTTCTGAAGCAAGTTCGGGCAACAGCCATGCATACACCTTCCTTTGTTCAATAGGAATATATTCAAAAGGTGGACCAGCTACTTTTCCTTCTTTGTTATCTGGTATCTGGATATTTAACAATTCCGCAGCTACATATTTCATCTGATACATCATCCCTACAGCTTTTACAATAAGATCCGACTGACCATTAAAAGTAAGATGAAGTAACCGTAAAAAATGAGAGTATAATTGATTGAACTCATCTGCTTTGATTCGTGCAGGTGACCCTTCAGGAAAATGATTGGCTTTAGGATTCTCAATCATATCTTTTACCGCTTCCCAGTTCACAGGAACACTTGCTCCTGTTGGTTCCTCAGTGGGCAAATCTCCTTCCTGATATCTTCGTTCCACATGGATTTCTTTGAACCTAAAATAATGTGCTACTTCTTGATCCTGACCAAAATAGGTCTCATCTCCATCATAAATAGATCCTGGAGCTCCTTCTCCCTGATCTACAATAATATCAATAGCAAATAATGCAGTTTCCAGATTATGAACCTCAATAACTTCACCTCCACCTCCATAATAGTCTTTTGAAGTGATTTGTAAACTTTGATCTCCATTAAATACAGATTCCTCTCCATATTCTTTTACCAACATTGTAAATTGTTCTTTTACCGTTTCATAGAATTCTCCAATCGTACTTTCATCCAGATCAATGGGATGTAACAATCCTTTTAGATCTTCTCCTTTAACTCTCAATCTGGTTTCTGAAGGTTTTTCTATTTCCATAAACGTTTCTATAGACGATTTCGAAAACTTTATTAACCCTACATCAAACTTGCGATCTGCAAAATTAAACTTAGCAGGATATTCCGGAATAAACTTTGGATTATCAATGTACGGTTTTCCTCCTACGGCATTTAATATGTTACAAGCTAAGGTCATATGTAACATTTCTTCCATTACTACGCTTCTAACCGCTTGCCATGAAAATGGATTGGTATCCTGATCAATAGTAAAAAAAGCTGCCAAATAAGGCGGTATCGTTGAGTGTTCCAGTTCTATTGCTGTTTGCAAATTCTTAAACAATTCTTCTTTATATGTATCGAGCATGGGTTTATTTTTTTTATGAATTCAGATCTTTACTAATATTCTCAGCCGCCCAAAACGAAAGTGCAGCAATCGTTAAAGTAGGATTAGATGTTCCCATCGTAGGCATATTTCCACAGCCTACCAGAAACAAATTCTTGTGTTCATGACATCGCTGATACTTATCCACAACAGAATTTTCTTTATCAGTCCCCATAATATGAGTTCCTGCCAAATGACCAGCTCCCTGCCACCATAGTTCTTCTCCTTTATACAAAATAAAACCTCCCTTATCAGGGCTATATTGGGTTTTATCAGTACCGCTTAGTGCATCAAAAAACTGTTTAGAAAATTCTTTGGCTGCCAACATGCCTTCTTTCTCGTGATCCGTGATATTATAGTTTATGATAGGTCTGTAATTCCCCAATTCATCTCGATAACGATCATCAATGGTAACACTGTTGTTAGAGAGTGCTTGTTGTTCTATTAAAAAACCTAAACGAAATTCTTTTTGGACTGTATCTAGCAGAAATGCGCGTAGTTCTTTTCCAAATAGTTGTTTAGAGAGCCCTTCTTGTAATTCGGTTGTTGGAGAACCAGCAGGCCAGTTCCATCCCCAATTACCAATCTCAATTCTAAATGCCGAACGATCTTTTCTAAACGTTCCATCTCTAAGACTCGGAATTCCTGATGTAGATCCTGGTCCTCTAAAAGCGCCTATAGCTTCTGGTGCCAATCCCCAAGTCAACAAAACAGGATGATCCATTAAATTTTGACCGATATTTTTATTTTTGAATCCTGAAGCTAACATCAGTTTTGCATTCTCAACCGCATGGGCCGCCAGGACATATCGCTTAGCCGTAATTACCTTTTCAATGTAGTTACAAGGTTTACTGGTATCTGTAAGACTATCAAAATCTTCATATTCCTTATACTTGATTCCGGTAATTTCTCCAGAATCTTCATCATATAATATCTCTGAAGCTACACATTGAGAATAGATCACTACGCCTTTATCTACAGCTTTCTTCAGTGTTTTTAGTGCATTATATTTTGCCTGAACAGGGCAAATCGGTACACAGGCAGAATTCCCTTCACATCGCTGACCTAAATCAGGATTTCCGACTGCTCCTACAGGTTGATATCCCTCACCATTGTTATAGTTAGGATTCGGATTACTATTTCTTCCTTGTGGAGTACTTACAACTTTATAGGGATATGTTTTTCCTTCATAGTCAAAAGTTGCCCCTTTTGTCCATTCTGTTAATTTTTTATCCAAATGACTCTGCGGAATCTTAGTCATTGGGTATACATAATTTTCTTCGAATTCAATTCCAAAAAAAGCTTGTTCCTCTACATCTGCAGAAACACCTATTTCACGTTCCGCCATTCGATAATATGGCATTAGATCATAATAATTGATTGGCCAGTTTTTTCCGGAATCGTATAAATCTTTTTCTTTAAAATCACTTGGAAGCATCCTTAGACAGGTACCTAACCAGTGTAATGTAGTTCCTCCTTTTGCCCTGGTATAGGTACTCTGAAAAGGCGCCGGTCCATATTGTCTAAAATATCCGTCTTTATTAAATTGTTGGATTCCATCTTCGATATCACCTACATCCGTTACCAAAGGCTGAGGAGCATTTGGGTTCTGAGGGTATGGGGAATTAGGAATTTTAATCGTATTCTGATAGTAATGATGTAAATAGGCTCGATAACTCTCAAAATCAAAGCTCTTTTGTACTCCTGCTTCCAAGATTAATACTTTATGACCTTTTTCTGCCAGTTGATTTGCAACAATTGCTCCAGTTATACCAGCCCCAACAATCACTACATCGTATGTGTTTTCTGTACTCATAATTCAATAGATTAATAACGTTTGATAGTGATTAAGAAGAAAAGGTAAGTGGTGGAAATCCCCAGGTTCCATATCCCGGTTGTTTTCCTCCCATAGGATGTGCTCCTATAGCTTTCCATACCAGACCTTCCAGATAAGATTGAGAAGAAACAATATAACTGTTCTTCCCATACCATTGTCCGGTATACCATAACAGAATAACCAATTTCGTTATGGATTCATTGCTTTTACTTTCTACTAATTCTTGTATATTCCTAGATTCTTCAGCTGTTAGATCTTCTTCATCCTGAATATTGATCTTTCTAAATGAATCTAATAAAGTATTGACGTGGTCTTCTCCAAGGTGTTGATCAATGGTATCAAGATATATTTCTATAAGCCCTGTTCCCAGAAGTTCACTTCGTGAAAATCCTGTAAGAATCACACTTAATTTCTCGAACCAATCCAGTCTTTCTGATACTGTTATTTTCATAGGTATGATGAGTTATATGAATTGTGTGTCAAAAAACCATGTATCGCTTTAGTTTAAAGACAGCGATACATGGCATGAAATAATCTTTATTGTTTTTTCGTCAACGTATTACAAGTGATATGTGGAAACTTTACGATAGTTCCATTAATCGGAATATTCATCAAAATCGTTTGATTATATGATAATTGTGTAAATTCTCCTCCTTGTGTAAATGCCTGTAACCAATAGTTCGCACTATAATCTACTACATTTGCCTTTTGTTTTTCGAATGGAATGTTAGTTACCGAACCTTTTGCTGCAGGATTTTCAGTATCTACTGCCCATTGAATATATTGAACACAAGGATTAGCCGCAACTCCATCCTGTAATGGTTGGTTAGGATTATCGTTTAGAGCAGGAAAAGGATTTCCCACACTTTCTGTTGTATAAGGAGTTGTATTAATACCTGAAGGGATTACATCTCCGGAATACGCACTTATACTTAAAGGACCATTATTCAAATAGGAGTTAGGGTATCCTTTTATACCTCCTTGCGCTAAAATAGAGTTCCCATGAGGTACAGAAATTTGTTTCGCCACATTCGTCAATACAGATTGCTCTGGAATAGGTCCATCATGAGGTACAACTGGTGTCGTTCCATAAGGTCCTTGAGCTTCTGTTCCTGTTACCAAAAACAACCATGAGCCATTTTCTGCATGAACAAGTTTATCCTTATCCGGTCCATCCGCAAAATAAATTCTTTGTTCATAAAAAATAACATTTGCATTTTGATTGTAATCACCTCCTCTATTGGGAGCATTTCCGTTAATTGGAGAAAATGTGATTTCCTCATAATATTTGAAATTCTTAAGAATATACTTTTCCGGTACTGACGCTACAGGTAATGGCATGATATTATAAGAATATGGTGATGCTGTTCCTCCACTACCAGATGATCCTAAATTTTGATTTGTCCAGGTACCTATTAGATTGCTAAGTGGCCCAAGACCATCAATATTAGGAGCTGGATTGGTTTGTGTTGGTTCATTAATGAGTGTATCAGGGAAAACAGGAGGTGTTACCGATGATGCTGTTGCTGTGCTTTTTTCTGACATGATAATACGTTTTAAAAGTTAGAATAAAATTTGCTTGAATATGTTTATGAATGATTAACCCCAATGCCCTCTGGAAACTCGTAAAGAAGTTTTTCCTGTGGTTTCATCGTTTGTTTCAACCTGACTTTTACAAGGAGCGTTGTCCATAGGTTGTATTGCTCCTTTAGATATTTTACCCAGTGCTAAATCAGAAGATCGTAAAGATCCATTTACCCAGCCTTGCATATCCGAAATAGCTTCGTTACACATATAAAATCCGGGTAAAGGATTCGAAAGATATTCGATCGTTTCTTTATCGTTTACATTCAATTGCCATTGGTGATATGCATGTTCGAAATCATCTTCTCCATTCCACAAACGATAACTGGTAAAAATAGGCTCCGGTATATTGGTAACACCAAATAACAGCCCCATTTGTTTTCTTGCTTCTGCTACTACTGCCTGTGAAGCCGGGAAAACTGTTTGTGATTTCATCTCATTATACATTTCCTGTAATGGTGAAGTGAATTTTGGCCCCACATTTTGTAACCCTTTCCAGAAATTCGTATTATTAAAATCGCAGTATAAAGTCAATGCCGCGGGTTCTTCTCCACTAATAATGGAGACGGTTCCTTTTTTGTGATCTACATCCAGATCCTCAACAGAATAGAACGGGTATATAGAATTAATGGGTAGGTCTGTAAAATTAGGTCCGAATTCTATATTAGGTCTTCCTGTAGAACCATTGTACCACCAAGCCTCTCTGAAATAGAAATTAATCTTCATCAAATTCATCCCTAAAACCCCGTTAATACTTTCCCACAATCTCATACCATCATGCTCCTTATTAGTTGAGTAAAGCGCAGGAGATTTCACAAAAAGAGATTTAAATCCAGTTGCTGCAATGGCAGATATTATTTGTTTAGCTTTTACCTTTTTGTGTTCTCCACAAGGAATATTTGGTCTCGAGTTTTGCCCTTCCGGAGCTTCCGTAAGATCTATGGTAAAATCATTTTCTTCTCCTCTTATACTATCTATATTGGTACTGAGATAAATATCTACTTTTCCTTCCAATTCTTTTTTAATAGCATCAGGAAGCGTACTAAATCCATATTTAAAAGTGTAATATGTTGGATCTTTTGGGAAATCTGCCAAAATTTGCCAGGCATCTCCTGCATTGGGTA
The DNA here is from genome assembly GCF_947492405.1 of uncultured Aquimarina sp. Lineage (GTDB taxonomy): Bacteria > Bacteroidota > Bacteroidia > Flavobacteriales > Flavobacteriaceae > Aquimarina. The sequence goes on along the minus strand of NZ_CANLMP010000010.1, from coordinate 129,963 downwards.
ATGATTTAAAAGGCCCTGCAAATCCAATAGTATTAGTGAGCATTTCTATACATTCTTCAGAATATCCCATATCCCGTAGCAATCCCCATAATTGCCATTCATTCATAGGAATTCCTTTCCATTTAAAATGCAATCTGAATTTTTGCCAATATTCTGGTGTTTGATCTTCATCTAAAATAATATCATTTGCTTCCAGAATCCTATTGTAGGCATTCGTTACAATCTGCACAGGACTCAATCCTATTTCTTCCGGATTTAAATCATACAATTGACTCCATATCATATTGCCTCCTGCATTCGCTTCTGCTAATGAAAAACTATGCCCTCTGATACAAAATCTATTGGTATCATCTGTACTTGACATCGGGAAAGGCACAATCTCATCACATATATTCAGTGCGCCATTAAGGGTCATTAGCTCTTCCATATTATAATTGAAACGCATCCCTCCTTGTTCTTCCTTCACCCAATCAATCTGTACCTGATCGTAAAAATTACGGATTCCGTTTTCATCAGAAACTTTATGATTTCCCCGAATCGGAATTAAATCTGATTGTAATCGCCCTCCTGTTCGATTAAGACGTTCGTATATGCTAATTTTTTTTCCTGAGTAGGCAGGATTATTGATCAATCGATATGCGCAATATAGACCAGAAATACCTGCTCCGATAATCGCAATATCCACATCATCATGATCTGAAATTTCATTAAATGTTAAGATAGCCATGTTGTTTAGTATTTTAAAAGTTGTGAATTCTAAGCCGGGGATTTCCCCAAAGTTCTATTATTATTTCAAAGAAAAAAAGCGTATAAACCCCTGTTTTTTGAATCCCAAACAAGCAATTTTATTTTTTTAATAAAATCGCTTAACCATCTAAAAACAGGTAACAAATAAGAAAACAGGTATTTATACCTATACCAAATTTTCCCTCTTGTTCCTAACTTTGAGAAGCATGGCTTAACTAAAAATACAACACACAATTATGGCTGGTAAAAAGAAAAAAACTTCTCAATATGAACAGGTAAAAGAGATCCTTAATACACTACAAGGAAAAACGGTTCCCAGTTATCAAGGATTACACGCTTTTTGGTTAGATCCCGAAACTTTTATAACAGCTTCCTTATATGGACAACGATTGATTGCTCCGAAGGATGGTTCAGATTCTAATGAAGGATCTGAAGGGTGTTGTGGATCTAAAAGTTCCTCTTCGGCACCAACTGCTGCCAAACAACCTACTAAAAGTGGTGATGGATGCTGTGGATCAGAAGAGAACTCCTCTGATACTGCCTCATTACAACCAGCAGTTTCTGCTGTACAGCAACCCCCTACTACAACATCTATAGGTGATTGCTGGCCTTCTGGAGGTTCTGGTGGCGGAGGTGGAAGTAGTCCAACTCAAAAACGAAGTAATCAATCTGCTATTATTATAGGTTTAAAAGGACAGTATCCTTTTGATGGAAGCATTTTCCCAAAACTATTATGGGATGCAGCCGCCACAGCTTCTGCAGATCAAATTCAAACCATTGCTAACTGGATTGACGCCGATTGTCCTTTAACTTTAGAAGAGGAGCAAAAAAACGCATCAAAACTGGTGCAGGTCTCTACTCATAATAATCATCTGGCATTAGCTACCGGAGAGTTACTGCATCAGGTGTCTACCAATAAAACCAATCAGGATCACGGAGATAATAAAGGGCTTACCGTCAGAAAAGAAGTAAGTTCACTAAGCGCTGATGAATTAAATACCTTTAGAGAGGCACTAAACTGTATGTTTCAATATACAGACTATTGGCAAGATGAAAGAAGCTTTGATTATTGGGCAAGAATCCATACTGATTCTTGTCAGCATGGATGGGAACAGTTTACTACATGGCATAGATTATACTTATACTTTTTCGAACAAAAACTGCAAGATTACGATAAGAATATTGCCTTACCTTATTGGTCCTGGACTGATTACGCTGATCAAAATAAAAACACTTTTAACAATAAAGAATATGATCTGGGTGTGCTGCCAGAAGCCTATGGTTGTTATCTAAGCAAAATAGGATTAGATAAACTAAAAGATCAAAAAACTTCTGAAGGCAAATCCATATTAAATAAGAAAGAGATTTCTGCCTTAGAAAAAATTGTCAAAAAAGGTACTGTATATAACTCTGGACTACGTTTCTTAAAAGCTGCCGGAATTCCTTATGAAATCATCAATGTTAATAATGTAGCGGTATGGTCTGATAAAATACGAGCTATATATGATATCCTTAAGGAAACGAACCCATTATGGTTTCCGAATCGCTGGCCAGGATCTATGGGACCACTATCTCAGTATCCAACAAAAGATGATATTAATTTACTCCTGTCATTAGATAACTTTGGTGATTTTGGAGGAGGTCCATCCTATGATCATCATTATGGATCCTTAGAAAAAGTGCATAACGGCATGCATAACTTCTCTGGAGGGACCAATCCCACGTATCCTGATAATAGTGATGAATGGAAAAAAATATATCAAAAACTAAAACTTACTGCTGACCCGCAAAGCAAGGAAAACCCCGTATATGGATGGATGACGGATAACAGAATTACAGCTTTCGATCCTCTATTTTGGGCACATCATTCTAATGTTGACCGGATATGGGCACGATGGCAGGAACTGCATAATGGAACTCCTCAGGAAATGAATGCCGTCTTGGCTCCTTGGTCTATGACAGTTCAGGATACTATGAGTATCCAAAAGTTAGGATATACGTATATGAGGGATTCTGTGTTTTATGATGTATCGAGCAAAACAGGGTTAGTAAAATTTAATAGTGCACCTGCCAAAGTTTCTACAAACACATTGGATTCTCATCGTAAAGCTGAAATTAAAATTCATAGAGTCCAACGAGGAAATCTACAAAATGCAAATATTAGAGTATTCTTAAACACTCCTGATGCTACCATAGATACTCCTACAAAAGGTAATGATCATTTTGTTGAAGAAATCTCTACGTTTCACGGAAGTTGTTACGGAGGTCCGGGACATTGTAATTTACCTCTGGATAAAACAAGACAATTTGATTTTAGACAACTACATCACCATGAACCCAGGAACTATAAAATCAATGCTACGGATGCTGTACAACGTATCTTAAATAATGGCGCAAAAGATATTACCATACAATTAGTGATTCTCGGTATTGATGGAAATCAGATAGACAACGCTGTATACATCGATGGTGTATCCTTAAACTTCATGGACTAAATTAAAGCAACACAAATGGACAATACATATACTACTTTTAAAATTCACCCAAGCATCGGAATTGCAAGACTTGGTAACACTGACGATGATTTTTACATTACTCCAGAGCAACCGGGAACGCGTCCTATTGCTTGCGATGAAATGGGAAGAGAACAAAAAGATTCAAAAGGAAACCCCATAAGAGTAAACTCTTTTAAAGACAGTAGTGATCTTTCTAAAATCAAAAAACAAGCTGCTCGATTTAGAGTATTTGCCTATAAAAATGAAGAAGATACTGAAGGAGAAGAAATCAAAGTAGGAGGTACCTATGATTTTATATATCAAACCGCCGTAACAGCACCAAGAACGGTTAAAGGAAAGGTTACGGATATCGATTGGACTGTACATCTTGCTAATAAGAAAGCCTCATGGTACGAGTTTCAGGAGACTGATGGAGAAGAAGGTTATGCTCCCAGTCACCCACTCCGTAATGCTGAAGTCACCCAACCCGATTTAAGAAGACAACTTATTATTGATCCGGGACCACTTACTGTAAACCTTAAAAACAACAAAGGTGCTTTTGCCAAATTTGGTTCAGAAAGTAAGAAGATGGATTGTAGTAAATATAAAAAAATATCCTATCCACAGACCTTTCCACCTTCGGATATACAACCTAATTCTATAGAAACACTGGGTAGTTTACTAGTGAATGAGCAGGAAAAAAACATCCGACTTATTGTATTAGGAGGAAATGGTAATTCGGGATCCACTAAAACTCCAGTTATAGAAAGTTTTGTTAATAATGATGGTTGGTTTGATGATATCTCTGATGGACCTGTAACGGCTACAATAGAATACACTTTTACAGATATCACTTATGATGGTGATAAAGAAATAAAGACCAAAACTAAGGGAACTATGGATGTCCAAGTTCCTGCATGGGTCGTTGTGGGATACCCGAGATATGTTCCTGAAATGGAAGACATGATTACGATGGATGAAAAGATGTACGACCTTTTTGTTCGTAAAATGGCATATGATCCGCAAGTATTTGGAGTACCTCCTTTCACAAAAGAAAGCAATAGCCCTAAAACTCAAGAAGAATTCGATATCTGGAGAAATGAAGCACGATACAACCCTGATTATTATCCAAAATTTTATAGGGAACTGTGGCCACAATTGCGCAGACCAGATGATTTTAAATACACCTTTGTTTTTGACTTCTTCGGTGGTGGAGATCCTCATAATCGAGGTACTGGTGGAAATTTAAATTACGAAACACTTTCCATCCCTCCAAAAAATGGAGAAGATCCATACTACCGATTGAGACAATTTGTACTCGGAATTATGAGACAAACCAATCAACTTAATGAATATGAGGTAGAAGGAAATTACAATTCTACTTCTAATAAGCCCCGATTAATGCCTATGCTCTGTGGTAATAATCCGATTAGTAATACTGCTCCTCAAAAGTTTCTATCTATGACAGAAACGCAGTTATTCTTTTTAAAACAATGGGCAAATGGAAAATTTGTTAATGAATGTACAGAATGGGGGGAAAGTAATACAAAATGCACTAATCCTTGGGTAAATCCTCCTACAACAGGTATCGGAATTGACCGTGGTGTATTGAGTAACTTATTAGGTGGTGCTTTCTGTCCGGGAGGTGAACTCTCCTGGATTGTTAATAATCCAGCTATTTATAGTGAACCTTATCGAATTAAACATGCCACCTATATTGCTGGAGGATTAAGTATCCCACAGCCTATTGCGAATACTGATGGTAGTACTGCTCCTAATCTAGCTGCAGGTATGGAGCCTGGAGATCTTACTAAATATATAGGAATTCCATGGCAAGCAGATTTTCATGAATGCACATTTCAGAACATTAATATCACCTATGAAAAATGGAATAACATTTATCCGGAATCAACAGGTGATCCAGTAGAGCAACAAATTGCTTATAACATTCCCTGGTGGCCAGCTCACAGACCTATTGTAGTACTGGATGCTCCAGAACCAAACGGGTCGCAGGTATACTGGGCATCTGGAATACCAAACAATAAGGCTGGGGATCTACAAATGGTTCAGGCATGGAAAGATCTTGGCTTTATAGTCTCCAAAGGAACTGGAATTACAAGACAGTTTTATCAAATAGAGCGTAATAATGAAGCATTAGGAGATCCTGTAAAACCTGGAGATCGTGTATTAGGACAAAGTTTTGGAGAATCAAATAAAGAAAATAACAATAATTAAAACAGTATGAGTACACCAACTAATTCAGTTCCAGAAATCCTTACCGGGGTATGGACTTATAGAAGTTTTCTTAGTAATCCTGATTTAGATGCGGATTTTGATTCATTAGAATTTGGAAGAGGAAATATAAAAATAAACGAAGCTCCTATGCAGACTCTTGATGGTTTGATATACGGCCCTGGATGGGAACTAAAATTAAAGGGTTCCATTGGATATGGAAATCCTTTTACACTTCAATTTCAAGGAAAAGGAATTGTAGGAGGTGCAGAGTGGATCTATAACTATTTAGGATATTATGTGCCTAATTGGATGAATGGGATAGATCAACGCCCTGCTATTGTTGGATCCATCGTTAGGGAAATCCCACATCCCACAGGACCTAATGGAAAATCTACTGCTCCTGCAGGGGTAGTTGCACAATGGATTGCGGTAAAACAAGATCCTAGCTAATGAAAAACAATCCATACACATATGATGTAGTTATAATCGGCGGTGGTGTTGCAGGATGTGCTACTGCAATTTCATTAAAAAATGAAGCTCCCGAACTTCGTATTGCCATTATGGAGCGTAAACCATCTTTCATTCCTAATAACGCTTCTATACGCAGAATAGGAGAAACGCTACCTCCTCATGCCTCTCAGCAATTACAAAAGTTAGGGATTTGGAATTCTTTTTTAGAGTGTAATTTTATAACCGCCTATGGAACGTCGGCTGCTTGGGGATCCTCAGAATTATATCATAATGAATATATGTATTCCCCTTATGGATACGGATGGCATTTGGATCGAATTGCTTTTGATCAATTTATGATTAAAGAAGCACAAAAAAGAGGTGTTTTTTTCTATTTTGAAACTAGTATTATAGCATCCACCAAGAAATCTAAACATTGGGTCTTGGAAACTAATTCTAAAAAAGATAATACAACAGTTAAATCCAATTTTGTAGTAGATGCAACTGGTAAGAAAGCTACATTCTCTAGTCTTCAAAAATCTGCTAAGATTAAGAAGGATCAGATGGTTGGGATTTATCGTTTTTATATTTCAAAAAATCAAGATAAAGCGCATTCAGAAATAGGCAATGGAACTTGTGTCGAAACCGATCAAAATGGATGGTGGTATAGTGCTACATTACCCAATAAAACGATCGTAGTTGGCTATATGACTGATGCAGATATTGCAAATCAGTTACAACTTCGTAAAAAAGAAGCTTTTGATAAGCTCCTAAATAATACCAAGTATACTAACAACAGAATAAAAGATACTATACATCTCTCGCAACCTCAAGTAACGGCGGCTCACACACAATATCTTAGTACTGTTACTGGCGATTCTTGGCTTGCAGTAGGTGATGCGGCTTCCTCTTATGATCCTATTTCATCCCTCGGGATTTTTAAATCATTAACTATGAGTCAGTATGCAGCTTATGCTACATTAGATGATCTAAAAGGAGATCAATCTGGATTACAAAAATATCAGCAAATCATTACTCAAGATTATAAAGCATATCTGAAAAAGAGGCAAGAATACTATGCACAGGAAGATCGATACACTACATCACTTTTCTGGAAAAGAAGACATGCTAATCAAAATTATAACTAGTAACCTTAAATTTTTTATACTATGAAACACACAATACAATTTTTAAACTCCAATATATTTCACCTCACAACGGTTTTATGTATTTCGTTACTACTATTTTCTTGTGATGATAAAGTAATCATTGAAGGAAATAACGATAAAGCAGAAGTCAATATCAATACAGATGATTACAAAAAAATTCCTGCTCCGGTAAAATTTTCTGCAGACATTCCTGTAGATGTGGATCCAGTGATTCAAAAAAAGCTGAAAGACAAAAAAAATACATTTAAGCTTAATGAGAAGTTTAATGAATACAGCTGGCAGGCTTTTATAGCCATCATGTGGCCAAGAGATGACAAAGGTACTCCTACACCTAAATTTACAGATAAAGGAGAGCCTACCTGGTTGGGATGGAAAGAGGCCTTTCAAGTATATCGAGCTGATGGAAAAACACCTGCTCCTTGGGGAAGTCCAAGAACAGCATCTGGATTAGGATTACACGATGATAAGATATCCGAAGACGCTAGAATAGTGCTTTCTTCTGCTACACCAACGCATCCTAAAAACTTCGACATTGCTGATGAAGTTGATCAGGCTTTTGCAGGAAAATTGTTTGACCAAAATGGAAATGTTGTCGTATACGAAGTATTAATGAATAAAGAAGAATTTGATTATATAGTTACTAATAAGCTCTATAATAAAAATGGACAAACCAAATTTTCTGAAAATGGAGTAATCGCCAACTTCCCAAAAGGAGATTATAAAAGCAATAAACTAGGAGCTATAGAAATAAAATTTGCTTGGAAAATCCTTACGGATACCGATCATAAAGAAAGGTACTATACTGAAGAAGGATATATTATTAGCCCTGATTCTACTTTAGTCAAAAAAGATTTAGGAATGATCGGTTTTCATATCAGTCAAAAAACACCAACGGGAAAACAATGGGTTTGGTCAACTTTTGAACATATTGATAATCTGGATCAAAATGTAATCGAAAAAGATGGAAAAACAACAGTAATTCCTCCTTCATTAACAGATCCGAATTGTGAGATCTGTCCTGTAAATATAGATGTAACCAATAACGGAACGACTTACACACATAACAAAGGAGCTCACGGAGATTTCTGGACAATTTCGAGCAGTAACACAGATATGTACTATGCAGAAAGTGATACTATGAAAACCCAAGCAAAACGTATGGTGGACATCCCAATTAGAGTACAACGAGTAAATGAAAAAATGCAAACATATTTTAAACAACAAAAAAGTGTTTGGCAATATTATCAACTAATCGATACGCAATATCCATTGGATCAAAACGCTCTTCCGGGCAATCATACTGAGGCTGGATATAATGTGCCAAAATCCGTAGTAAACAAACCCGGTGGAAAACCTAACCTGGCATTACTAACCAATATTACCATGGAAACTTTTTTTCAGACAGGAAATCAATCGGCTGCTAATCTTATGGAAGCAAACCCTGTAAGTGACATTACCATTTTTGGTACAGAAAGCTGTATGGGATGCCATTCCAGTGCTGGAATCTATGAATACAAGGGTGGAAAAGCAGTGTCAGGAGACCAATTAAGTGGTGATTTTAGTTGGTTACTTGGCAAAGCACAGTGGGAAAAAGGGAAGCCTAAAAAACCATCTAACTAATAGATCTAAAGAAATGGAGCAAAGTTTTTATAGAATATCATATTCATTTTGCTCCGATTCCTTTTAAATAATAAATCATTTTTAATATCCCTTTTTTGCCCATAATCAAGTTTAATTCTAAAACACAACAGCAAATGTATACTTCAAACAAAAACTCATGTTCTTGTGCTACCAAAGGTTCGACAAAACAAATTGGTAACCAAACAAAGAAAATGAGCGTTCTGAATATACTATCTGCTGTTGTGTTTTTTTTATTTCCAAAATGTGCCTTCTGTTGGGCAGCCTACGCATCTTTTTTTAGTTATATAGGATTCGGACAATTGGAATACAATTCTAAATGGAAATATATTATTCTTACAACATTTCTTTTGGGTAGTATTATACTAATGTGGAAACATTATAAAAATAAATCTTGGCTTAATATCCTACTATATACCTCTGGGCTAGCTATTTTACTGATCGCCTATTATCTTAACTATAGTCAGACTTGGTGGTTATATATAGTTGCTTTCCTGATGATTTTAAGTAATTTTCATCTACGAAAAAAACAGATACTAACTCATCATTAATATTTATTAAATAGTATCTATAAAAAAACATATAGTATTGTATATTTATACAAAAAGTACTTTATATGTCATCCCAATCCCGTCTGGATCGCGCTTATAACAATGCAAAAGTCATTTCTTTTGATGACAGTTCTAAGTTCATCTTGTTTAGTGATTGCCATAGAGGTGATAATAGTTTTGCAGATGATTTTGCAAATAATAGAAACATCTATTTCCATGCATTGAAACATTATTATGATGAAGGTTTTACTTATTGCGAATTAGGAGACGGAGATGAACTATGGGAAAACTTAAATTTTGAAACCATTCTTAGAGCGCATAAAAATGTATTCGAGTTACTTCAAAAATTCTTTTTCGAAAATAGACTAGAAATGATATGGGGAAATCATGATATGGTCTATCGAGATCCAAAGTATGTAAAAAAACATTTAAGTACTTATTTTGATCAAAAAACAAATCAAGAGACTCCTCTTTTTCCTGAAATTAAATTTCAGGAAGCAATTATACTAAAACATAAAAATACTAATCAGGATATCTTCCTTTTACACGGCCATCAAGCGGATTTTATGAATTACGTTGGATGGAGAATTAATAGATTCCTGGTTCGTGTTTTATGGAAACCTCTTCAGGTTGTAGGAATAGCAGACCCTACCAGTCCTGCTAAAAACTATAAAGAAACCATTAAAGTAGAACGAAGAATTAAAAAATGGATTGCTAATCATAAAAATCAATTTACCATTATTGGTCACACCCATCGCCCTCGTTTTCCCGAAGCTGGTGAATTAGCCCTTTTTAATGATGGAAGTTGTGTACATCCCAGGTCAATTACTGGAATTGAAATCGAAAATGGAAGTATTACTTTAATCAAATGGCAAATCGCAACTACAGAAGATGGAACTCTCAAAATTATTAGAGTACCTCTGGAAGGTCCTCAAAAATTGACTGACTTTATTACTGATTAATAGAGTATTCGTATGGAAAATATTGATCAAGTACTAGAACAAATTCCGATACGACACGATTTTGTATCTTATTTTATAAGTCTGGGTATTTTTATCGGATTATTAATGAGCTTTGTTCTCTTGCTTCGTACTTCCAATAAAAATAATGGCTTCAGAATCTATGGTTGGTCATTATTAATACAATCTATCATTGCAACAGATGTTTTCTTATGTTATACTGGTCTTATAAAATTTATCCCTCATTTTAATGATAGTACAGAACCATTAGTACTACTTCTAGCTCCATCAATATACCTTTTTATATATACGTTACTCACACGAAGATCAATCATTTTCCAAAAACTTTGGATTCATTTATTACCTTCTTTTTTATACTTTTTATCGCAAATACAATATTATCTTCAACCAATATCTGTTAAGATTAATGCTTATTTAGGAGCTTACTATGATGATATAGAAAAAGTAAAAATTCCTAAAGACACTGATTATAGTTATCTATGGATTAAAGATGAGTTTAGATGGTTGATTTTGGCCAGTTTCGTTTTATATATTATTTTATCAATGCGTCTTATTCTAATAAACAGAACTAAAAAGAAAATCTTGAGCGCTAAAAACACAAAGATTAATAAGTTCGATTTCTCTAAAAACACCTCTCTTGGACTTCTTGCCTTTTTCTTGCTCATATTTATCGTGTATATAAATTTTGAAGATGATGGTGGAGATCATTTTATATTCATTTTTAATACAATCATCGTTAGCATTACCAGTGTTATATTATTGTCAGAATCTCGTTTTTTTGAAAACTCCTGGATCGCCGATAAGTATGAAACATCAAGATTTAAGAGTCAAGAAATTTCAATCGATGATATCAAACAATTCGTGGAGAAAAGTAGATTTTATCTACTGAGTTCTGCTTCCTTAAAAAGTTTAGCCGAAGAGTTAGACTCAAACTCCAATTATATCTCTCAGGTAATTAATGCACGTACAGATCTTAATTTTAATGATTTTATTAATCAATATAGAATTGAAGCATCTAAGAAACGTTTAATCGACTCAGAATATAGTCACCTCACTATCGAAGCGATTGGAAACTCTGTAGGATTTAAATCAAAATCAGCATTTTATAATGCATTTAAAAAACACGTAACGATATCTCCCAAAGCATTTGTTACACTGCAAAAAGCCGAATGACGCCTATAAGAAGACGTCCAAAATTATAATTCTACACATAATTTGCTTCATTTTCTATCCAGTTAGAAGAGAAATATTTCACTTTTGAGCAAACAAATTTTCAAAAGTTATGGATAAAAAGATACGTCGTTACGATTTAGATTGGTTACGTGTTATTGTATTTGGATTACTCATTTTTTATCATGTAGGGATGTTTTTCGTCCCTTGGGGATGGCATATTAAAAACGACGTAATTTACGATTGGATTCGTTGGCCTATGCTCTTTTTAAATCAATGGCGTTTACCTATTCTATTTGTTATCTCAGGTATGGGGACTTTTTATGCATTATCACACCGGAACCTATGGCAGTTTAATCTGGAACGAATTAAAAGATTATTCATTCCCTTATTATTTGGCATGGTATTTATTGTGCCACCTCAGATTTATTTCGAGAGATTAGCTAATAATGAATTCTTAGGATCTTATGTTGACTATTTTACAACTGAAGCTTTTACCGGAGTATATCCTGAAGGAAACATTAGCTGGCACCACCTCTGGTTTTTACCTTACTTATTGGTATTTTCCGTTATTCTTTCTCCTTTATTCATAAAAATTAAAAGAAGTGCTCCAAGATTCACGAATTGGGTACGAAGACAGATTCAAAAGTCTTACGGTTTATATCTATGTATCATACCCTTGTATTTTCTCGAAGTCTTAGTTGAGCCTTTTTTCCCTACTACCCATGCTTTAATAGATGATTGGTTTAATTTCATAAATTCCATGACCTTCTTTTTGTTTGGTTTTATACTTATTTCTACTGGAAAGGAATTCTGGAAAAGCCTGGATATTATAAAATCTAAAGCTTTGGTTATTGGTGTGATTGCTTTTTCTATTCAACTTTTTATATGGATACAAGGTAAAGACAGTCTAATTATTCATTGTACGGAAGCATTGATTAAAGTTACAAATCTATGGTCCTGGATTTTGGTTATCTTAGGATATGCTGCTAAGTTTCTGAACACAAAAAGTAACGTACTGGCGTATTGTAATAGAGCAGTATATCCCTTTTATATTTTACATCAAACCGTTACGGTAGGAATCGGATATTATATTATGAATCTCAATTGGGGGTTTTTGTCAAAATTCATTTTGTTAACTATAGGTACTTTTGGAATTAGTTGGATGATCTATCACTGGGTTATTTTAAAGATTTCAGTATTACATCCTTTCTTTGGTTTAAAAAAGCTCAAATAGTTATTAATCTATTACAGTAGTTGGTATTGATAACTCATTGTCATTTGGGATACTATATTCAGTACAAGATTCTTTTTGAAGATTATATTTTTCTGATGAGACTTCTACCCAATAATCATCTCCAAAGAGTTTAAAAAAATATCGCTTATCAATATACTGTTCGAATACATTCTGAACAGCATAATAACCATCTCTTTCAATTGTATTTCCAACTGAATCTTTAGATTTTATTGAAATGTATTTTTCTTTGAGATAATGAATATAAGTAGCATCGTTACAAAAAAGAAGATGTTTAGGTTCTGCAGTACCTCCATTCCAATTTATATCTCCGTTGTTCACTGTAAGTTTATAGCTATAACTATGACTTGTCCCATAATTAGAATTCGTTATAATACCTATATGAGTAGTATTCTTATTTGTTTTTTCTACTTCTAAATGTTTGTCATTTCCTAATAGCGTATTTGTTATATCGATACGTTCTGTAGTTTTTGATCTACAAGCGATAAATAAAAAAATGAAACTAAGAATCTTTACATAAATTAATTTTTTCATGATTCTATTAGAATAAGAATTAAAAAATATATGCTCAAGAAGAATCTTTTTCTTGAGCATATATTTTATTAAAATTTAATAAAAAATTATATTATTCGATGTTCACAACTTCCTCAATTTGAGGAGCATACTTTTTAATAGTCATCTCAACTCCTGATTTTAGGGTCATTTGATTTACACTACAACCAACGCAGGCTCCCTCAAGCTGAACTTTAACTCTTTTATCATCTTCAATACCCACTAATGAAATATTTCCTCCATCACTTTCTAAGAAAGGACGGATTTCATCTAGTGCTTTTTCTACATTAATCTTTAATTCTTCAGAAGTCATTTTTTATTTTTTTACAGCAGAACATCCTGCCATTGTTGTTATTTTAATCGCCTCAGTAGGTGGTAGATTTTCATTTCTGTCTACTACTTCCTGCACAACATTCCTTGTCAATTCTTCAAAAGCTTTTTCTATAGGAGTGGCTGTTTGCAATGCAGCCGGACGACCTACATCTCCTGCCTCACGTATACTTTGTACTAAAGGTATTTCTCCTAAGAACGGAACATCAATATCTTCTGCAAGATGTTTAGCACCTTCTTTACCAAAGATATAATATTTATTATTAGGAAGCTCTTCTGGAGTAAAATATGCCATATTTTCTATGATCCCTAGCACAGGAACACTAATACTTTCTTGTTGAAACATTGCTACTCCTTTTCTCGCATCAGCAAGTGCTACATTCTGAGGTGTACTAACTACAACCGCTCCGGTAATCGGCAGAGATTGCATAATAGATAAGTGAATATCACCTGTTCCTGGAGGCAAATCTAATAGTAAGAAATCTAATTCTCCCCAAGCTGCATCAAAGATCATCTGATTTAATGCTTTTGCAGCCATAGGACCTCTCCAAACTACTGCTTGATTAGGTTGTGTAAAAAATCCTATGGATAATATTTTAACTCCATAATTTTCAACAGGTTTCATTTTAGATTTATCTCCTACTTTTACAGATAAGGGTCTTTCTCTTTCTACATCGAACATAATCGGTGCGGAAGGTCCGTATATATCTGCGTCTAATAATCCAACACTAAAGCCCATTTTTGATAAAGTAACAGCTAAATTAGAAGTCACTGTGGATTTACCAACTCCTCCTTTTCCAGAAGCAACTGCAATAATATTTTTAATTCCAGGAATCGGCTTCCCTTTAATTACATTTTTTTCAGGCTGTTTAGCTGCAGGAGCTTCTACTTTGATATTCACCTTAATTTTGGCTTTTTCATATACTTTATCATGAATAGCTTTCATTACGTCAACTTCTGCTCGCTTTTTGATATGTAATGCGGGTGTAGACAACTCTAAATCAACGATCACTTCATCTCCAAATGTGATTACATTTTTTACAGCTCCGCTCTCTACCATATTCTTCCCTTCTCCAGCAACCGTAATCGTCTCTAACGCTTTTAATATATCTGACTTTTCTAACTTCATGAGTATTATTTCTTTTTCTAACAATGAATCAATCTAGAATGATTCTAAAGGCAAAGATAGGTCGAAAAGTTAAGATTATAAAGTTCCTAAATTGAAATGATTTATAGCTCTATCGGAGGTAATGATAACATATTTTAAAAAATGGTATAATTCGTGATAATTCCCTATTCAAAATTCCACACAATCATTTTATGAAACACATATCATTTATTTTATTCTTATCCTTTTTTACTTACCAAGGGAATAGTCAAGGGAAACTGGAAAAAGCAGAAAAAAGTTTATCAAAAAAGGAAAGGAGGAGCATTTCTAACTCAAGATATGACAACAGCTCTTCTGACTCAGAAAATAGTTTTGTTGCGGATACCTTCAGTGAATTGTTTGTAAGTATATTTTGGGGTATCACATATGGATTAGTGTTTGAAACACCTATTGAAAAAGAATACGGTGCTAGCGATGCTTCTATTACCAAATACCCTTATTACAATAAAACAAAAGGAAATTACTCTTATGAATGGGGTGATGACACCGAAATTTTTAGAACGACAATATCAAATAGATTTATTGCCGAAAACGGTAAATTGTATGGAAATCATTTTAATGGAGAAATTTGGTTTTTAAAACGAATCAGTCTCGAAGGTGATTATCTTCAGTTATGGGAGGAAAACACTAATTTTGGAGATAATTCCCTTGCAATGTATACAGCGTTAGTTAAATATCACCGGGTAAGAACTGAGCTATTTAATGCATGGTGGGGCATAGGAGCTGCCTATGTGGATGGAGAAGTGGATGAGTTAGGTTTTACCTATGGTTTGGGTGCTGAACTTTTTTTTGCGAAACCATTGAGTGTAGAAACTGTCTTTAACCAAACCTTTATCAATAATCGGACAGTTAATAAGTTTACTGGGACATTAAATTATCACGTGAATCGTTATAAGATATCTGGTGGATATGAACACCTGAAGATTGGAAACCAGGATTTCTCTATGTTTTCTATTGGCGCAGGTATTTCTTTTTAAGGGTTATAAGGGCATCCGGGCAGGCTATTCGCTATATTTTTTGTTTGCCTGCTTCGCTAAGCTACGCACGACAACAAAAAAGGATGAAGCTTGTCCTGAGCCTCCTCCATAGGCAGATAGGTGTCGAAGGGCTACTATCCCTGATGCAGTTTATCCTATTATTTCCTAATTTTTGAAAAATCAGGAAATATTAGAAAATCATAATTCCTTCATAGGATCCCAAAACAATTTTTCGAAATCTTGTATTTGATTATCTATTACTTCTACGCCTTCATTTTCGAGTAGTTGCTGCATTAAATTTGTTCCATCAAAATGATGTTTACCGGTGAGAATTCCTTTTCTATTTACCACTCTATGAGCAGGCACATCTTCTTGTTTACCAGAAGCATTCATAGCCCAACCTACCATTCGGGCACTTCTTGCTGCACCGAGGTATTTAGCAATCGCTCCATAAGAAGTAATTCTACCATACGGAATCAGTTTTGCTACTTCGTAAACTCGATCAAAGAAATTTTCGTTTGTATTCTTATCCTTCATCCCAAGTATAAATTATTCTAGCTAAAGTTAACATTACTAAAATCAACATCAATATCCCCATAAAATAGTTAGAATATTTAGTTATAGATGCTGTTTTCTTTTCAATCTTAAGAAAAGAAAATACATAAAAATATAAGGTTACAAAAGTCCCGATTCCGGCAGCAATACCAAATATCACAATCCTTAATGCATCATATTCTATTTTCCCACTTACACTCATAGCCGCAGCAATTGTACAGAAATAAGGGATAGGCAGTACATTAATTGCTGACATCATCATTCCTTTAAAGAGGCTACGGGAACCCGCATGTTTATATACTTTGATCTTGGTCCTTCTTTGTTTTGCCTTAACAAAAAAATAAATAGCCATTAGAAAAAACACAACTGCTCCTGTTCTGAGAAGCATATTTTTCACATAAGGATTAAAAAAAATATATTTTGCCAGTAAAATAGCGAATAACGCTTGAATAAAAACAACAACCGAAGCTCCTATTGCTACTAAGATTCCATTTTTCTTTCCTCTTTCTAAACAAGTTTTAGCAACAGTCATATTAATCAGTCCAGGTGGAATTACCCCAACCAAGGATGCAAAAAATGTGACGAGAAATAGTTTAGTTGTTTCCAAATCGATGACGCAATTAGGTAATTTTAAACTGGATGTAAGTTATAGGTTTATTTTTTTCTAAGTATTGTTTTTCATAAAAAGTCTGGATAGCTGTTACCTCCTCGGGAGAACCTTCTTGATGGTACACATTATGATTGGCATATAACACCTCGTGTCCTTCACCATGTAATAAGCCTAATGTATACCCATGCATAAATTCGCTATCTGTTTTAAGATGCATGATACCATCTGGTTTCAGAACTTTCTTATAACGCTGCAAAAACACATGGTTAGTCATCCTATGTTTTGTCCGTTTGTACTTTATTTGAGGATCTGGAAACGTTATCCATATTTCATCAATTTCGTTTGTATCGAATATATGATCTACTAATTCTATCTGAGTTCGAATAAAACCTACATTACTCATTTCTTTCTCTATAGCTGTCTTGGCACCCCGCCAGAAACGAGCTCCCTTGATATCTATCCCCATAAAATTCTTATCAGGATACTTTTCTGCCAATCCTACTGTATATTCTCCTTTACCGCACCCTAACTCTAATACAATTGGATTTTCATTCTTAAAGAACTTCTCTCTCCATTTTCCTTTATACCCTAAAGAATTGTTCAATACCTCTTCTCGTGTAGGTTCTACTACATTATGAAAAGTTTTGTTCTCGTTAAAACGTTTTAATTTATTCTTGCTTCCCACCTATTCTACTTCTATATCTATTTGACTCTATAACTCGTTTTATGTTACACCAGGTTTAAAATACTTCATCAATAAAGAAGTTTACCATCTTAAACTCCAAAACATAATTACTATGTATATCCCTTTCTACAACAGGATTAGTTCGTCTATTACATTCAGCGTATTTCACTTTTGAATATAAAGCTTCACTAACCTAAACATAATTTTTTGGTAAAATTAAGGAAATATATACTTAGAAGAATACTATTAATTTTAAAAATAAGACAATGCGTTTTTTCAATAATTAACTTACAAAGCAACTGATTTTGAGTAAAAAAGTACTTGTAGCACCACTAAATTGGGGATTGGGTCATGCGACTCGATGTATTCCAATAATAAATGCCTTAATTAAGGAAGGTTTAGAGCCTGTTATAGCTTCGGATGGAGCAGCACTTGCTTTATTAAAAAAGGAGTTCCCCGATTTAAAATCGGAAGAAATTCCTTCATATAACATAGAATACTCTAAAAAAGCTAGCAATTTTAAGTTAAAAATGCTCTTAAATAGTCCTAAAATAGCACACGCCATTACTACCGAAAAAAAGGTAACAAAACGTATTATAGAATCTGACAATTTTTATGGTATTATCTCTGATAACAGAATGGGAGTGAGGCATAAAAGTGTACCCTCTGTATTCATTACGCATCAACTCACGGTTCTCAGCGGTAAAACAACTTCTATTAGCACAAAAATTCACAATAAATATATTAAGAAATTTGACGTATGCTGGGTACCGGATATGGCGGATGATCCAAGTTTAAGTGGAGAACTTGGGCATCCCAAAAGAAGTAATATACCAGTTACATATCTTGGACCTTTAAGCAGGTTTACCTATCAAAATCTACCTAAAAAATATGATATCATGGTATTGCTATCAGGCCCGGAACCACAGCGTACAATGTTGGAGCAAAAATTATTTCAAGAATTCGAGCGTAGTGATAAAAAAATAGTTTTTGTTAGAGGTATTATTGAGGAAAATCAGAAGACTTATATTAAAAATAATATTACCATACATAATTATCTAACAGGTTTAGCATTACAAAATACAATTAACAGTAGTAACATGATCATTTCACGATCCGGATACACTACGGTAATGGATCTTGCTAAATTGAAGAAAAGAGCATTTTTTATACCAACTCCCGGACAATTTGAGCAAGAATATCTCGCTGAAAGGCTTACTTCGAATAAGCTTGTCCCTAGTTGTAAACAAAATGAATTTACACTAAAAAAGTTATATGATCTAAATGCTTATAAAGGGTTAAGCAGTTTTAGTACCGACATCGACTACGGGGAACTTTTTCACTTTTTCCAAAGTAAATGAAAATTCACTTCCTATTCGATAATCACTTTCGACGTAGATACGTTCATGGTGTGCTTCAATGATATGTTTAACAATAGCTAATCCAAGTCCAGAACCTCCTTCTTTACGTGACCCACTTTTGTCAACTCTATAAAAACGCTCGAACAATCTAGGTATATGTGCTTGTGCAATACCTTCTCCATTATCCGTAACTCTAACAATGACCTTATTTCGAATTAAATTCTCTATACTAACCTCTGTGGTACCATCTTCTTTCCCATACTTAATAGAATTAACGATCAAGTTAGATAGTACTTGTTGAATTCTCTCCTTATCTGCGTGGACCATAACAGGTTCCTGATAATTCATGTCAAAAGTTAGAGCTATATTCTTTTTTGATGCTTTCATTTCGAATAAATCAAAAACGCTTTGCACTAGTTCTATAATATCAAAATTAGTGTAATTAAGATTTAGATCACCTACTTCTAGTTTAGTAATCATATCCAGATCTTTTACAATATAAATAAGTCGCTCTACTCCTTTATTTGCACGATTAAGGTATTTATCAAGAATTGCAGGGTCATCCATTGCCCCATCCAGAAGTGTTAATATATATCCTTGTACTGTAAACAACGGTGTTTTTAGCTCATGAGAAACATTCCCCATAAATTCTTTACGATAATCTTCTCTTATTTTTAAGGTTTCTATTTCTGTCTTTCGTTTCTGAGCAAATTTTTCAACTTCTTTTATTAAAGTTTTCATATCTGTAGTCACAGGACTTTCACCAACGGTATCGACATCGAGCATTTCGATATCGTCATAGATTTTTCGAACTCTGCGATAAATAAATTTTTGAACTCGATACTGAATTATTAGAAAAGATACTGCATAACAAACAATCACGAAAATTGCCAAGAACAGAAAATTAAATCGACCTTGAACGTACAAAAAAACGCTCATTAAGAGCGTTAGTAATAATGTTATGTATAAAGACGAAAGGTAAGCAAACCTATACGATCTCTTAAAATTTTCTGCCATTTTATATTACAAACTTATAGCCAACTCCTTTTATGGTTTTAAAACTATCATCGCCAAGTTTTTCTCTTAGCTTTCGAATATGCACATCTATGGTACGTCCACCAACAATAACCTCATTCCCCCAGACTTTATCCAAGATATCTTCTCTTTTAAAAACTTTACCAGGCTTTGATGCCAATAAAGATAATAATTCAAATTCTTTCCTAGGTAATATAATCTCTTTTTTATCCTTAATGATCTTATATTCATCCCTATTAATAACAAGGTTTCCGATCTTAACTACATTCTCAGATGAATCATCTTCTTTTAACCTACGAAGTAAGGCTTTTACTTTACTTACTAATACTTTCGGACGAATTGGTTTCGTAATATAATCATCCGCACCAGCGTCAAAACCTGCTACTTGTGAGTAATCTTCTCCACGTGCGGTTAAAAATGTGATAATTGTATTTTGTAAATCCGGTATTTTACGAATCTGTTCACATGCTTCGATCCCATCCATCTCTGGCATCATTACATCGAGTATGATCAAATGTGGGTTTTTCTTTTTAGCAATTTTAACAGCCTCGATACCATTCTCTGCTGTTAAGACATTATAGCCTTCTGCGGTTAGATTATAGCCTACAATTTCTAAAATATCCGGCTCATCATCTACTAGTAAAATTGTAATATCCTTTTTATTCATTTCTTTATTGAATTACATCACTAATCGTAAATATACTAGGTTAAAATGAAGTATCGATAAACATTCATCCAGGAAACGATAAACTAACACAAAGATTTCATAAGCATAACATTAAGTTAACTTAATAAATTCATTTCGTGATTAATCCTGATGATCTCTATAGGTAGTTAACAAATTCATGGTAGCTGTTATGAGATCTTTTGTCTCCATTAGTAGTCCGAAATAAAGTGTCGTATTTTTAGGACTACTTTCTTCTGTTCTAGTTCGTTCTACTTGCTTATTAATTTTGTCATTTACTAAGGTAAACAATTTTTGTTTTTCTTCTATAATGGTATTAAGTCCACCAAACTCCCTACTATCAAAAATATCTTTAATGCTAACAAAAAATTCTTGTAATTCATCTTCAATCTCTTTAAGATCTTTAATTTGATTAAATCGTAGTTTCTTATGGTTATTATTTACGTGTTTATGACTAGTTTTAGAAATATACTCAAGGGACTGAGTAATATCCTCTAGGTATCCTAAAATAGAAATATAAAAACTACTTGCGCCAACGCTAGATTCATCAAGGTTTTTGATAAAATAAAAAATACTATCTCTAAGTTCTTCTACTTCTGTTTCTAGTTTTGCAATTCCTTTTCTGCTCTTTTTAAGAGAGGCCAGATCATATTTTGCCAAACTGTCTATTGTATTGCCATAAATTTTATTCCCTCTGTTTACAAAAGATTTAATGTTATCTGCACTTTCTTCGATAACTCCTTGTATTGAACTACTCTCTGACTTCTTAAGACTATCTTCCGCTTTATTCGCTCTTGCTTTGTTGCGATACTTAATTGTATTTCTAACCAACAAGAGTATTGCTACCAATAGTAGCACACCCGTCATAATTGGTTGATTAAAATTAATTAGAAAAGCAATAAGTGCTGCAGCTAAAAATGCGCTTATAGCAGTAAAGAACCATCCTCCTATTACATTTAGAACTCCAGCTACTCTATACACTGCACTCTCAGTTCCCCAAGCTCTATCAGCTAATGAGGTACCCATTGCAACCATAAAGGTTACATACGTTGTTGATAACGGTAACTTCATAGAAGTTGCAATAGAAATCAAAACTCCAGCTACCATAAGATTAACAGCTGCTCGTACCATATCAAAAGCCGGCATATCTTCCTTTCGAGTAGTCACAGGTAATGTCAGCTCTTCAAACTGTTCATCAGAAAATTTCTTAAATGATTCTGGTGTAATAGAAGATATAACTTCAGAAATAAATACGGTTCCTCTTACAACTCCTCTAGACAGAAAGTTAGGACGAAATTTTTCATCCCCATCTCCTTGACGTGATAAGTCAATAGATGTCTTAACTACGTTTCTGGCTTTAGAAGAAAACCACAATGTTAAGACCATAATAAGTCCGGCTGCCAGCAATAATAAAGTTGGTGTTTCCGCTTTACCACTTAACGAAGTCATAAGATATTCGTTTGCAAGAACTCCAGAATCACTCCACATTTGGTATCCTTCCCAAGCAGCTATAGGAACTCCGATGAAATTCACCAAGTCATTTCCTGCAAAGGCTAATGCCAATGCAAAAGTTCCTACTATAATAATAAGTTTATAAATATTTATCTTAAAAATGCTCATCACTGCATAAGAAAGCAAGGATAATAATCCAAAGCCAACAGCAACGATTAATAATACATTAGTTTCTAAAAACCCTCTTAACGTAGTAGCAATTGTTCCAGCTTCTGCGTCAATCTTAAAAAGATCCTTCTTAGCCGCAATCATTTCTTTAACTGTTTCGTAAGAACTTTCGAAATGAATATTAGCCCAATCTAAAAAGCTCAATCCAGAATCATTAGATACTGTATCAATAATCAATTTAGCATAATTAGTGCCTTTAATTCCTTTTATAAAAATGAAATAAAGTATTGCGGTCAATGCAATTCCTCCGAATAACGCTCCTACCCATTTTGCCTTTTTTTCAAAATTAAATGACAATAATAATCGTGATATATATTGAACGATCGCTCCAACAGAAAATGCCACAACCACAGAGAGTAATATCCCAGTGATAATTTCACCGGCTTTTTTAGTATTAATATAGTTCCCTAAATCTCCAAAAGAAAGCGATGAGTCCGCGGCAATTTTAATCAAAGCAACACAAACCGCAGCTCCCAATAGTTCAAATACAATCGAAACTGTGGTTGAAGTTGGCATACCTAGCGTATTAAAAAAGTCTAGGAGTAATATATCTGTAATCATAACTGCCATGAAAATGATCATGATTTCATCAAAATAAAACTCACTAGGCACAAAAATACCCTTACGGGCCACCTCCATCAATCCGCTAGAAAAAATCGCACCTGCAGCTATCCCTAGACTGGCAACTATCATAATAGTTCTAAAGGAGATCGCCTTAGAACCTATCGCAGAATTTAAAAAATTTACAGCATCATTACTAACCCCTACTACCAGATCTGCAATGGCTAAAATAGCCAAAGCAATAATCATCAAAATATAAATGTCGTTCATATTTTTCTTACAATCTTATAAACCACAAAAATGTTACTAAAAATCTAGTCGTATGTTATTGAAATGTTATCTTTTTTATTGTAATCTAAAATCATTTAGTTCTAAATAATCATTAAAATCATAATCATCTCAAGATTAACATTATTTAATTTTTTCCTATTTCTATTTCGATTTTTTACACCCACTTGGAGTCAATAGAATTATATTGATATTTCGACAGTCCTTAAATCATAGTATTTCCGCAAAGTTATGAATGAAATAAATTTATTAAATTAACTTGTATCTATTAGCACTTCTGTCTTGTTCGAAGTTCAAACTGAGTTTATACATTCCATTATTAATAGTTGTTTTTTTATCTTTTATTCTTTCAATCATAACCAAAATACACTTTCATAACATTTCAATATTCTGAATATCAAGTATTTATGTTTTCAATGTTAATTTAATGTTACGCAAATGTTGCTTAAAAGTAAAATTAATGTTACATTTGTAATGTAAATATTAAGAACACCCCCAATAAAACATATATTATGAAAAATTTACTCTTAACATTAGCAATCCTTTTTTCAGGAGTAATTATGGCACAAGAAGCAAAACCTACTTTCGAGAAGCAAGGTGATGCTATCAAAGGCACTTACTTTCACGAAAACGGCGAAGTACGTCAGCAAGGATTTTACAATAAAGAAGGAAAACTTCACGGAGAATGGAAGTCTTATGATATAACAGGCAAGAAAATTGCTATGGGACAATATACTAATGGAGTTAAGACAGGAAAATGGTTCTTTTGGTCTGATGAAAAATTATCAGAAGTAAATTACTCTGATAATAGTATTGCTTCTGTAACAACTTGGTCCAATAAAAGCGATGTAGTTGTTAACTACAACGAGAATTAAATTTGCTAAAATATTTAAACAACAAAAAGCACTCATAAATTTATGAGTGCTTTTTGTTGTTTAAATAACTTCAGGATTAACAAAAGTTAAACTATGTTTTGACGATAGAATTTATAAATCTTGTCATTAACTAAAGTTACCTCTAGCTTCTATTCATTTCCTAAATCGAGCTCTTAACAATTAGGTAATCCTCAATATTTTTACGTTAAACCCTTAATTTTAAAGAGCTTTATAAATCACAACCTCTTCCCTTTTTGACAAAAGCTCCATATTCATTTAAAAACAGATAACAATTAGGTAACGTTATAATCACTCTTATTTAATTTTTCAGTAACGCACAGGTAACAATAGCTATCGTTATTTGCACCGAATTTAGAACACGTTATGAGAAATATTGTAATTCTCTGTGCACTATTCGTTGTTGGAATAGTTAGTGCGCAGGAAACTGGCTCCATAGCCGGTACTTTGCTTGATAAAGAAGCAAATAGTCAACCATTACCCTTTGCTAATGTTTTAATTAAAGGGACGAGTAAAGGTACTACTACAGATTTTGATGGTTTATATACTATTGAAAATTTAGAACCCGGAACGTACACTGTAGAATTTAGCTTTATAGGATACGAAACTCTTGAAAAAGAAGTTATTGTAAAACCGAATGAAACCACTACTGTAAATGTAGCTATTGGTGCAAGTGCAGCGGCGCTAGATGAAGTTGTTATTAGAACCACGAGTACTAAAAAAGAAAGTGTGCAAGCACTACTTTTAGATCAAAAAGGTGCTGTCGTTCAGAAACAAAGCATTGGAGCTCAAGAACTTTCGAACAAAGGAGTAAGTAATGCTGCCGCGGCTGTTACCAAAATCTCTGGTATCTCAAAACAAGAAGGTGGTGGTAATGTATATGTTAGAGGTCTTGGAGATAGATACTTAAACACCACATTTAACGGTTTATCACTACCTGCAAATAACGTAGATAAGAAAAATATAGATCTTGGCCTATTCTCTTCTGATGTTATTCAGAACATTGGTGTAAGCAAAACCTATGCTGCTAATTTTTATGGAGACTTTGCCGCAGGTAATGTAGACATTAAAGCAAAAGAACATGTTGGGAAAGCGTACATTGATGTAGATCTAGGAAATAACATAAACACCGCTTCAATTGGAAAAAAGTTTCTAAAAAATGAAGGAACAGGATTTTTTGGATTCTATAATAGATATAAAAACGATCCTTTTGCCGTTGTTTTATCTCATGGAGTAGATCCTATTTCATCTGAGGGACCAGTTGGTCTATCAGGATCAATTACAGCAGGAAAATCCTGGGAAATTGGGGAAGAATCAAAACTAAGCATCTTCGGAACTGCATCTTTTGGAAGTAGTTATGAATATCTAAGAGGTGAAGCAGCAAATGTAACTGCAGCAGAAAATCAAATATTCAGAGATACAGAAATTTTTGAATATAGCCGAACTACTACGGCAATGGCAAATATTGTATACCGAATTAACGGAGATCATAGAATAAAGTTTACTTCTTTATTTATTAATGATGCAACAGATGAAGTTGGTCGTTTTGGAATCGACGGAAATGGATTTAATAGAAACACCATTGCAGACATCGATGATTTCGGATTTTTTACACAAAATGTGCAATTCGAACAAGACATGATCTATGTTAACCAATTATCTGGAGTTAGTAACATCAATGAAAAGATAAAAGTAGATTACGGAATTGGTTTTAACAGTGTTCTGGCTCGTCAACCGGATAGAAAGCGTATTGCGTTAGAGCAGTTTGACTTAGCATTAGACAATGATCCTAGTACAAATCCAGTTCTTTTCCGTAATGTAGATTTTGACAACCAACGTTATTTCCAAAATATTGAAGATCAAGAATGGAATGGTCGTGTAAACGTAGCTTACGAACATAAAGAAAATCTATCCTTTAATTTTGGATATAATGGGCGTATAAAACAACGTGATTTTGATAACCAACGTTTTGGATTAAGCATTATTGAACCAAGAACTGAAGTCACTGATGTTAATAATTTCGATTCAATTTTTAATATTGATAATTTAGGAGTTACCTATAATACCGTAGTGATAAATGCTTTAGATCCTTCCAATGGATTAGGAAATACAAATCTTCCGGGACTTCCAGAAAATACATATACTGGAAACCTAGATATACATGCACTATATGCTAATGCAATTTATAAATATGGAGAGAAGTGGACATTTGTTCCAGGACTTCGTGTAGAATCTTTCAATCAAAGCATCGACTATAATGTGATCAACCTTGCATTTAATAATCCAGGACGTAATGAAGCAACAGAAACTTTTTTACTACCTAGTTTAAATGTAAAATACGCATTAAACGAAGATCAAAACTTACGTTTTTCTTTAAGTAGAACGGTTTCTAACCCAGAATTTAAAGAAGTAGCTCCATTTGTTTATGAAAATGTGACTGATCGTATCGGAGGTAATCCAGACTTATTAAATGACCCTGCATTCTCTTCTATTATCAATTTAGATTTAAAATACGAATGGTTCTTTGAAAGAGGTCAAGTATTTTCTATTGCCGCTTTCGCAAAACAAATTAATGATCCTGTAAACTTGGTATCTGCTAACGATGCTACAGGAACGCAACGTTTCTTTAGAACAGGAGATAAAGCAGAGGTTTTCGGTATTGAATTAGAAGCACGCAAAGCGTTGTTATTAAACACAGAAGAAGAAAGTCTTCTTTCTGCAGGTCTAAATCTTACCTACACCTCTACAAAACAGGATTTAAAAACTGTTTCGGGAACCTTTAACACAAATTTTAATAGAGATTCTGACGAACTACAAGGAGCATCACCATTTTTGATAAATGCGGATGTAAGTTATACACCAACTTTTGGAGATTATAAACCTGTAGCAAACCTTGTATTCTCCTACTTCTCTGATCGAATTGACGCATTAGGAGCTGGACAATTAGGAAATATTGTCGAAAAAGGAGTTCCAACACTGGACTTTGTTTGGAAAAACAAAGTACGTGAGAATTTTGAAATCAATGTTAGCGTTAAAAATCTGTTGAACCCTACTATAAAAAGAGTAAGAGAAAACGCAACCATATCAGAAGATGTTCTTACGACTTTTGGAATTCCATTCACAAGAAATGAAAATAATGAAATCAATCCAATAGATGAGTTTGCCCTTTCTAGCTATAAAAGAGGAGTAAATATCGGATTACAATTTAAATACACATTTTAACACAATTAAAACGAACACGAATAAAATTAATTAAAACAAAAACCCATGAAAGCAAGTATATTTCTTTTAAAAATCGTTGCCATTGCTATGCTTTTTGCAGCATGTGCTAGTGATGACACCTCAGATATTACTATTAATATTAACGGTGATGGTTCTCCTGTAGACCCTACTGATATAGTAATTGGAGGTACTCTTACAGAGGACCTTACTCTTGAGTCAAACACAGAGTATTCTCTTAATAGCGCTCTTATTGTACCTGAAGGTTTTACGCTAACTGTAGAGCCAGGTGTAGTAGTACGAGCAGCTACTGGATCTGATGTATATATCGCTGTACTACAAGGAGGGACTATTAATGCTGAAGGAACTTCTTCTAATCCTATTGTATTTACTTCTGCTACCTCAACTCCTAATCCTGGAGACTGGGGAGGTCTAATCCTATTAGGTAGAGCACCAATAAACTCTGTTGTAGGAGGTGATGCTACCTCTACTTCTGAAATTGGAGGATTACCATATGGTGGTAGTGCTGTAAATGATAACTCAGGTATCCTTAGATATGTTCGTATCGAATATTCTGGTGGTGCAGCAGATGCAGCTTCAGAGAATAATGGATTTTCATTCTACGCAGTAGGAAATGGAACTACTATCGAATTTATTCAGGCCTTTGAAGGAGCAGATGATGGAGTAGAGTTTTTTGGAGGAACCGTGAACGCTTCATTTATATCAGTAATTGGTGCACAAGATGATTCTGTAGACTGGACTGAAGGATTTACAGGAACATTAACCAATGTATATATCGAGCACAGACAATCTCATGATAAAGGAATAGAAGGTGATGGTTTTAACACAGATATAGGAAATAATTCTAATCCAGTATTTTGGTCAGCTCCTACAGTAACAAATCTTACCATCAATGGACTTGGTTCTTCTAATGAGAATGAAGCTATCCGATTACGCGCCGGAACAAGAGCTACATTTACCAATGTACTTTTAGAAGGTTTTGCAGAAGGTTTTGATCTTGACGATACTGAGACTGGAAACGGTGTTTTAAATGATGAAACTTCTATTACAGATATCACTTTTGACGATATCACACTTAATCTTAAAAATGATACAGGAGCTACTTTTGGAGAAGCTGATGTAATCACTGGTGTTGGTAACGGAACTGGTGCGGATTACAACTCATGGAATTCTGGATGGACTCGTAACTAATAATACGAAATAAGAATTCAGTTAATAATAAGCTGTTTGAAAAGTGTTTAAAATATTTTTCGAACAGCTTATTTTATTATTCTTTTACAAAACATTGCCTTTCTTAACCTTTTCTTTTAATTCTTTGCACTTAAGTTACATTCTCATAATACAAGTATAATACTCAAATAAAATACAACTCAGACAATCTTTATTTATTTGTAACTAGATTTTTAAAATAACACTATATCAAAATAAATACTACGCGTAATACTTTCTTGAATATTTTGAGTTAGCTATTCGATATAAAGAAACGTGTTCGTAGAAGGCTGGAAGATCATTATTATCCAACAACAATAATGTTTCTATTCAGCCTTCTCTTTTTTATAAAATTCTAAAAATGGATATTTTTAAGAGATTAACTATAAAGTTGTCTTTCACTGACACAAAACCTCTTATGATTCCTAAAAAAATACAAAAACATTAGAACTATTCGTATCGTAAGTTTATCCAATTGTTAAGACCAGTACATACATTTTTACCCGTTTAACATTGCGATAATGTTTATGTAATATTTTATAAAACTATCAAACTTGAACATTGTTAACCTCCTGAAACAAACTTTCAAATTATTACAACAAAAACAAAAAATCTTAATACCGTGTAAAACCTTGGTTTAAAAACAAATATTCAATAAGACAATACCGAAAAAACAGATTAAAAAATTACCAAAAACTCCACTTATCTCTATTTTTTTCAAAATTACAATCCCTTAAACTAAGGATAATAATAGGATAAGATTCTTTACTGTAAAACCGTATTTATTTGTAACAGAATTTTACGAATACGAAATGAGAAAACTTTTTACAGTAATTGCACTGTTTTATCTTGGATTAAATTTTGCACAAGAAACCGGATCCATCGCCGGAACACTTCTAGACAAAGAAGTAAACAACCAACCACTTCCTTTTGCAAATATTGTAATTGTTGGAACTACCTTGGGTACTTCCACAGATTTTGATGGAAAGTATGAAATGACCAATGTTCCTTCTGGAACCTATACCTTAGAATTTAGTTTTACTGGTTATGAAACCTTACGCATTCCTGATGTAGTAGTAGAATCCGACAAAGTAACTGTTATTGACACAGCACTAGGAGCTACTGCCGCCGCATTAGAAGAAGTTATTATCAAAGTTCAAACAAGTAGGGAAAGAGAAGAAGCCTTATTATTAGAACAAAAAAATGCTGTTCAAATAAAAGAGAGTATAGGAGCAGAACAACTAGCAAGACTTGGCGTTTCGAATGCTTCTGCTGCAACTACAAAAATATCAGGTGTTTCTAAAGCAGAAGGATCAGGAGATATTTATGTACGAGGTTTAGGAGATCGTTATTTAAGCACAACACTTAATGGATTACCGATCCCATCCGACAATATCGATAAAAAAAATATAGATTTAGAACTGTTTCCAGCTAGGTTTATAGGGAACGTATCAATAAGCAAAACTTTTGCCCCTTCCAATTCTGCAGATCTTGCTTCTGGAAATATAGATATCGTTTCTAAACAAGTTACCAAAACAAAAGACATCGGTGCAAGTATTAGTAGTGGAGTTAATTCTAATGTAGCCGATAACGACATTTTTAACAATTTTAAAGCTACAGCGAATAATGACGATATTTCTTTAGGGATATATAGCCGTGAATTTGAAGCTGACAACCTTGTAAACGCTATAACTCAGCAATCGTGGAACACCACAGAGATATCTACTCCTATTAACTATGGATTTGGATTTAATGTTGGCGGTATATTAGGTGAGGAAAGAAATTTCAAAGTTTATTTTAGTGGTGGCCAATCCATTGATTACGAATATCGAGAAGGTTTATTCAGGGAATATGATCAAGGAAACCTAAGGGACATAGTACCTGAGGATGATTTAAGACGCTGGTTACGTACAGTTAATTCAACAGCGATGTTACACGGTCAGTACAAAATTAGTAATGATCATAAATTATCTTTTAACACTTTCGCTATTAACAAAGTTTTTGAAGAGACGTTGGAAGCTGGACGTGAGCGTACTACTGAATTTTTTGAAGAATTAGATAATATTGAAGAAGGATCTCAATTTCTTAGAGATCAAAATATAAAAAATACTTTTTTATCAGCCACGCAGCTTATTGGAGAGCATGTTTTTTCTGAAAAGAATAATTTAGAATGGGCAGCTGGGTTCAATTATTTGGTAGCTAATGAACCTAATAGAATTCGTAATGAAGTAAATATCCTTAACGATAATCCAAACACACCTGAGAATGAAGATGGCATCATAGAACTTGGATTTACCGGAGGATTTCAACAAAGAAAATCTGTTCAGGAAATCACAGATCAAGAAATCAATGCGAGAATCTCAGATGAATGGGTTCTTAAACAAAATGAAGACGAAGAAGATATTTTTGTTTTAAATATTGGAGGAGATTTTAGAAACAAGACAAGAGACTTCTTATCACAGTTTTTTGGAGTTGAAGAAGGTAATGTTGAAATTAATCCTACCTCAATAGATGCTATAGGTGATATTTTCACACAACAAAACTTTGATAATGGAGCGTTGCAGCTTAACGTACAGCCGATAGACACTTATGACGCAGAACTTCTTTCCTATTCTGGTAATGCAAACTTTACAGGAAAATTTGACAAATTCACGGCACAAGTTGGTGTTCGTTATCAGAAAGATGAAATTGACGTTAACTTTGATGTAGGGAATTTTGTAAATCCTCTCACAGGCCAAGCCAGAATAGGTAGTTCCAATAAAGAATATGATAATTTCTACCCATATCTGAACTTAAAATATGC
This sequence comes from uncultured Aquimarina sp., assembly GCF_947492405.1. Lineage (GTDB taxonomy): Bacteria > Bacteroidota > Bacteroidia > Flavobacteriales > Flavobacteriaceae > Aquimarina. The sequence continues at coordinate 98,641 of NZ_CANLMP010000010.1, read as the reverse complement.
AGTAAACGAAAAATTAGCATTGCGTCTTTCTGGAAGTTTAGGTCAAACCTTACCTGAATTTAAAGAAATTGCTCCTTTCCAATATGTTTCTCAGGTTGGGCAGGTATTTCAGGGAAATCCTAATGTAGAAAGATCTCAAAACTATAATGTAGATTTTAAAGTAGAGTTTTTTCCAGAAAATGATGAATTACTATCCTTTAGTGCTTTCTATAAAAGGATAGAAGACCCAATAAACCGAGGTTTACAAAGAGGAGGAGAAGATATTTTCTCTTACTTCAATACAGGTGATAGAGCTCGAATTTTAGGATTTGAACTTGAAGGGAGAGTCTACATAATAAAGAAACAAGAATCAAATCCGAACCTAAGACTTAGTGGTAACATTTCTTACCTAGACCATGTACAAGATTTAAAAGATGTAATTAGAGAAGATGGAACTCTTGAACAAACTTTTAAATACGGTGATAGAACTGAAATTGGATTGGAAGGAGCATCTGATTGGATCTCAAACCTGTCATTAACATTCAACTCGGGTAATGAATTCCCTTATGAGCTTACGCTAACAGGTAATTATGCATCTGATAAGATTTTTGCTCTAGGAGCTCCTAGAAATCAACAGCAACCAGATGTTTTCTTCAATGGTGAAATCATAGAAAAGGGTTTTGTAACCTTGGATTTGATTGCTAATAAACAGATAAATAATCATTGGAGTATAGGATTAACCGCAAAAAACTTATTAAATCCAACTATAGAGAGAACGCAATTTATTCAAGAAGTGGTTAGCGGTAACCAATTTGAAAGTACCATTTTATCATATTCTACGGGTATAGAAACTTCTTTGAGTCTTAGTTATAAATTTTAAAAACTATTAATTAAATATAAACAATGATGAAAACTTTTAGTAAATTATTAAGCTTTGCACTATTTACAGGATTACTTCTTGTTTCCTGTGGAGATGATGATGATGGAGGAATAATTCCTACACCAACAGATGATTCTGTTCTAAATGGTATTATTAATGCTGATCGTACATTGGATGCTAGTATTCAATATAAAATTACAGGAACAGTAACTGTTGCTTCAGGAACTACTTTAACGATACCTGCAGGGACAGAAATCGTATCAGACGCTGGTGTCGAAAATTACTTAGCAGTATTAAAAGGGGCTGATATTGATATTCAAGGAACAGCAGCAAATCCAGTGATTATGCGTTCTAACGGTCAAGCAGGTGCTTGGGGTGGGTTAGTGATTTGCGGAGATGCTACTACTACAGAAGGAACAAATGCGACAGCTGAAGTTGGTGGTCTTATCTATGGTGGAACTAATGATACAGATCGCTCTGGTAACATCGATTATTTAATCCTAAGAGATGCTGGTGCACAAATTAATGCAGATTCTCAGTTTAACGGTCTTACGTTATATGCTGTTGGTTCCGGAACTACCATCGACAACGTAGCAATCATCAATGGTACTGATGATGGTGTAGAATTTTTCGGAGGGACTGTATCTGTTACAAATATGTACTTAGAGAATAACGAAGATGATGCTGTTGACTGGACTGAAGGATGGAATGGTGTATTGACAAATGCATATGTTACAAATACTATTTCTGATTTCTCTACTGCTATCGAAGCTGATGGTGTGAATAACAACCCAACACTTGTTAACTTTACAGCAATTTCTTCTACTGGAGGTACGGCTATCCAAATCAAAAATGATTCTGGTGCAACTATCAATGGTTTAACATTAACTGGTTTTGATACGTCTTTCGACTTTAGAGATAGTGCTCCAGCTTCTAACTTACAAATTGATAGTGCTGATGCAGATACTGCGGATGACGCTGTATTTAGTACTTCTTCTACAAACGCTAGTTTATTTGCTTGGGTTATAGATGCAGGAACTGGCTCTGGTAACGTATTACCAGCTACTATTTCTAGCGATCTTACACTGGATGCTTCAGTTGCGTATGAAATAAGTGGACCAGTTTTAGTAAGTAATGGTGCTACTTTAACAATTCCAGCTGGAACTACAATTACTTCTGAGTCTGGAACTGCAAATTACCTTGCTGTATTAAAAGATGCTTCTATCGATATCCAAGGAACCATGGCTAATCCAGTCGTAATGGAATCTAACGATGGTGAAGCTTGGGGAGGATTACTTATCTGTGGTGATGCTACAACTACTGAAGGAGTAGATGCTATTGCAGAAGTAGGTGGTCTTGTTTATGGAGGAAACAACGATACAGATAACTCTGGTACTATCAATTATTTAGTACTAAAAAATACTGGAGCACAAATCAATGCAGATTCTCAGTTTAACGGTCTAACTCTTTATGCCGTAGGTAGTGGAACAACTATTACCAACGTAGCAGTTATCGGAGGTTCTGATGATGGAGTTGAATTCTTCGGAGGTACTGTTAACGTAACAAATTTCTATGCTGAAAACCTTGAAGATGATGCTGTAGATTGGACTGAAGGTTGGAATGGAACTCTTACTAATACTTTTGTAAACATCACCATAGCAGATTTTTCTACAGCTATAGAGGCTGATGGAGTTAATAACAATCCTACACTTGTTAATTATACTGCAGTTTCAACTATGGGCGGTACTGGAATTCAAATCAAAAATAATTCTGGTGCTACTATTACTGGTCTTTCTCTAACAGGATTCGATACGCAATTTGATTTTAGAGATAGTGCTCCTGCTTCTAACTTACAAGTAGATAGTGCTGATGCAGTAGAAGGTACAGCATACAATACTTCTACAACAGTGGCTGCTGATTTTGCTTGGGCTACTTCTTTATAATAATAGCTATGAGATAAAAATCTCATTATAATATAGTAAAACCGCTTCAAAAAATTGAAGCGGTTTTTTTATACTTAACCATAAGAAACTTTCATAAATAGAATTTTTTAATGAATTCATTCACACCTTCACTGATTTCCAAGTACCTTTTTTAAACCATATAATTCCAACTACAGCTATTAAAATTTCGGCAAAAGTAATTGCTAAAAAAACACCCATTGCTCCCCAATCGAAAACAATTGCAGCCAGATATGCAAACGGAAGCTGAAATACCCAGAAGCAGAAAAAGTTAATAATAGTTGGTGTTTTAGTATCACCGGCACCATTAAATGATTGAATCACCACCATACCGTATGCATAGAATACATATCCAGCAGCAATTACACGTAGACTTAACGCTCCATATTCTACAACTTGGGGTTCTACACTAAATATTTTGATAATAACCTCGGCAAAGATCAAATAAAATATAGATACAAATATCATAAAATAAGCATTGTACTTTCCTGTTTTCCAAACGGATTGCTCAGCCCGATCTGGTTTACCTGCACCCAGATTTTGACCTACTAGCGTTGCAGCGGCATTACTCATCCCCCATGAAGGCATAAGTGTAAACATCAATACTCTAATTGCAATAGTGTATCCCGCCAAAACTTCACTACCAAATTCCGCCATAATTCTCATTAAAAACACCCAGCTGGATGTTCCTATAATAAATTGGCCGATCCCTCCAAGAGACACCTTAATTAAATTAATCATCACTTTAGACCTAAGTACAATATCTTTAAAAGTCACTTTAATTTTACTCCATCCGAATAAAAGAATTACTAGTTGTAATAGTACTGCACTACCCCTTCCTATAGTAGTCGCTATTGCAGCTCCTTGCACTCCAAAACCAGGAATAGGTCCAAAACCGAAAATAAAAAGTGGATCCAAAATGATATTTAACAGGTTAGAAAAAATCAACACTTTCATAGCTACCGATGCATCACCTGCCCCTCGGAAAACGGCATTGATTAAAAACAATAACATAATAGTAATGTTTCCTCCTAGTAAAACTTGCGTATATCCATATCCATCGGCGATCAGATCGGGTTCACCTCCCATAAGTGCTAAAATTTCTTTCGGAAAAGTTATTCCGATTACACTAATGATTATAGCAACCAGCGTTCCTAAAAAGATAGCCTGTACTGCTGCCTGAGATGCTCCTTCGATATCCTTTTCACCAACTCTACGAGCTACAATAGCAGTAACTCCCATACTGAGACCAATTGCTATGGCATAAATTAAAGTGATAACAGATTCTGTTAACCCTACCGTTGCAATTGCATTTTCGCCAAGACTGGAAACCCAATAGATATCTACTAATGCAAAAATAGATTCCATGATCATTTCGAAAATCATAGGAATTGCAAGCATAAATACAGCTCTTCGAATACTACCAGAAGTAAATTGTTGTTCTTTGCCTGTAACAGCTATTTTAAAATAAGAAAATAGTTTAGAAAGGGTAAGTTTATTTTGTGTCATAAAAAAAGAATTACGTTTAAAAAAAGAAATAGCTGGAAAAGGCTAGAGAAGTTTCTCTACCTTACTAATACCGAGACCGATATTTCCAAAAAGACGTACATAATTCTTTATAACTTCATAATAGTGTAAATATCCGTTTTTTTTATGAAACTACAAAACAAACAACAAACCTTAATTACTTAATGGTAAATCCGTACATATGAAAGTAAACTAAGTTATTTATAGAGATTTAACATTAAAAAATGACCTCCCTAACTCAATTATTAATAAAATATTGTACTTTTATAGTCCCAAAATAAATTTTTTATGAAAAAAATCTACTTACTACTCATATTTATTGGTGTTTTTAGCCTCTCCTTTTCTACTGGAGTACAGGCTCAATCATCCTTTAATACTACCGACCAAAAAGAAGAGATCCAAATATTTCCTAATCCTGTCTCTGGTGATATTCTTAATGTGACATCTAAATCTGGAAAGTCAATCACCTGTAGGGTTTTTAACGTATTGGGTAAAACAGTATTATACAAGGTTATTACTACGGAGAAATTAAATATTTCTGCACTATCGCCAGGAGTATATGTACTTAGAATGAAAATTGGTAATATCACACAAGTACAAAAACTGGTAAGACAATAGCATTTTAGTGAATTATATATTTTTATCTCGGACATTAGAATATACTATTCCGAATCTAACCAAAAATCAAAATATTATATAAAAAACACTCTATTCATACAGAGTGTTTTTTTATACCTTTGTTCTAAACAAAAATACCTTATCGACTCCTATGCTGGCTGAGACTATTTTTACAATTCAAAATGATCAAGATTTTGAAAAAGCCGCATTGAGAGTTTTTCAGCATCAATATGTTAATTGTACAGTATACCAGCGATTTTGTAACCTTTTGGGAATTACTAAAAGTTCTGTAAAGAATAGCTCTGATATTCCATTTTTACCCATTGAATTTTTCAAACAAGAAAAAATCGTTAGTTCTCCATCCAACATTCAGCAAATCTTTACCAGCAGCGGAACTACAGGGAGCATCACTAGTAAACATTATGTAACTAACTTAAATATTTATGAAAGTAGTTTCAGAAAAGGTTTTCAGCATTTTTATGGAGAGGTAAGAGATTATACAATTTTAGCTCTTTTACCATCTTATTTAGAACGTGAAGGTTCTTCATTAGTTTATATGGCAGATAAACTGATTAAAGAAAGTCAGCAACCAAAAAGCGGATTTTATCTCAACCAAACTGATAAGTTGGTCACAATGTTAAAACAACTAGCTCAACAAGGTAAAAAAGTATTGCTTATAGGAGTTTCTTTTGCATTATTGGATCTTGTCGAAAACCATGATATTCAACTAAATGATCAAACGATCATCATGGAAACCGGAGGAATGAAAGGCAGGAGAAAAGAAATGATACGAGGACAACTACACGAAATTCTTAAAAAGGGTTTTGGCGTCTCCAAAATTCATAGTGAATATGGCATGACTGAATTATTATCTCAAGCGTATTCTAAAGGTGATGGGATTTTTTACTGCCCGCCCTGGATGAAAATATCAACTCGTGATACCGAAGATGCCTTAACCCAGCTACCAGCTTATAAAACGGGAGGTATCAATATTATTGACCTCGCTAACATAAATTCCTGTTCATTTATTGCTACTCAAGACCTTGGCAAAACCCATGATAACGGTAGTTTCGAAATTCTTGGCAGATTTGATCATAGTGATATTAGAGGATGTAATTTAATGGCATTATAATCTTTCTTTTACAATTATCACCTCTTATTTTATCAATTTCGTAAGGTTCTCTTCTTTTTACGATCTAATTGCCCATAACCACAATAAATAATCACAACAATGAAAAAATTAATAACAACACTGTTACTTATATTTACAATAGTACTAAATGCACAACAAATAGATTACAACACGGATGATGGATATATTGCAGAAGGATATGATGTTACTGAATATTTCAATAACAAGGCCGTAGAAGGAAAAAGTGCTTTTGTCGCCACTCATGATAATGTAAAATACAAATTCGCAAGTCAAGCAAATCTAGAAAAATTTAAAAGCAACCCAGAAAAATTTGTGCCCAAATATGGAGGATATTGCTCTTATGCACTGGCTACTAAGGCAGATAAAGTTGACATCGATCCTGAAACATATGAAATTAATAATGGTAAGCTGTACTTGTTTTACAATTCTTGGGGCACTAATACACATAAAAAATGGAAAGCCGAAGGAGCAGAGAAACTAAAACCAAAGGCGGATGCAAACTGGGAAAAAATAAAAACAAAATAATAAAACATATCACTTAATCTTAATCATATATAAGATTACGTTTTTTTCAATAATTGATTAGTAAAGTCTGCAGAGAATAAATTCTGGCAGACTTTATTTTTTTGCAACTTTCGATTTTAGATATCGTATTTATAGGAGTAAGTAATTTTTTAGATTAAAAGAATGTTAGATCTCTATATCTTCTAAAAACTTATAATTATGTTAAAGTTGTAATGTTCTGATTTTTTCACGACTGAATAGATGTAACAACAAAAAAACACAATTACACAAAATGAAAAAGTTCATTGTCATACTGTTTTTAGGATTAATTACCAATGTAACAGCGCAACAGATTGACTATAATGTTAAAAAAGGATTTGTTGCAGAAGGATATGATGTTACGGAGTATTTTAATAATAAAGCGATAAAAGGAGATAGTAAGTTTATTACTATTCATGACAACGCAAAATACAAGTTTGCAAGTCAGGAAAATCTGGAAAAGTTTAAAAACAACCCAGAAAAATTTGTTCCACAATATGGAGGTTACTGTGCCTATGCAATAGGAGCAAATGCGGAAAAAGTGGATATTGATCCGGAAACATATGAAATAAGAGATGGAAAACTGTATTTATTCTATAATTCCTGGGGAATTAACACCTTAACCAAATGGAATAAAGAAGGTGCTGAAGATTTAAAGAATAAAGCTGATATAAATTGGCAAAAAATAAAAACAAAAAAATAATCGATATTATCGATACACATATAGAATGCTAAGTTTTTTTCAATAATTGATTGGTTAGTTGACAAAGCCTGCTAAGAAGAGATTCTCGCAGGCTTTGTTTTTTTAGGTTATCATAGTATTACAATCTGATAAAATACCATTATTAAATACACTGTAGGTTTAAAATATTAAGTGCGAATTACTCGTTATAGGTATCCAACTTAAATTTTAACACAATGAAAATCAACAAGTTTTTAAGCGTAACTGCTTTAGGAGTATCTGCAATGTTATTTATAAATTGCCAAAACGATTCTGTATCAGAAGAAGTGATACAAGATTTGTCAAAATCTGATACCTCATCAGAAAAGTACCCATTAACTTCAAATGAGTCTTTAGTTATTAAACCTTTCTTTGGTACTGAAACAGAGTTTAGTGAAGTGGATGGTAATTTAGTTTTGGGTGATATGATCTTGTCTCCAGAACAAGTAGAAGAAACCAATACTATTGAAAAAGGAACCATTCTTAATAATCCTTCTAGAAGATGGCCAAAATCTGGAAACACTTATGTTGTTCCTTATGTAATAGATAGTCGTCTACCCAATAAAAGTCGTGTAACCAATGCAATGAATCATTGGAAAAACAAAACTAAAGTTCGTTTTGTTAGGAGAACGAACCAACGTAATTATGTGTATTTTACAGATGATGGAGGATGTTATTCTTATATTGGTAAAATAGGCGGTCGCCAAATTATATCTCTTGCCAGCGGCTGTACCACAGGTAATACTATTCATGAAATTGGTCATGCAGTGGGTATGTTCCACGAGCAGTCTCATCCAAGACGAGATCGAAATGTTACCATCAATTTTCAGAATATCATCCCCGGAAGAGAAGGTAATTTTAGAAAAGAATCAGCTTCTAATGTTAGAACTACTAATTTTGATTTGGGATCAGTAATGATGTATGGATCATTCTTTTTCTCTAAAAATGGAAGACCTACAATTACCAGAAAAAACGGAAGCACATTTAATGTCCAAAGAAATGGACTAAGTACTAGAGATGTGAGAGCTGTCAATAAAATTTATAACTAATTTCAATTTCGCCTCATAGTATAGAAAAAGGCGTATACACTTTCTTAATGTATACGCCTTTTACAGTATTGTTAAATATTAGAATACATTATACGACTCTAATTACAAAATAGTTTTTCTTTCCTCTTTGAAGTAAAACAAATTGATCATTAATCAAATCATTAGAAGTAATAATATAGCCTTCTTTTATCTTTTCTTTATTTACAGAGATAGAATTCTCCTTAAGAGCTCTTCTTGCTTCTCCATTAGACTTCAAGAATCCTGTATGTTCTGCTAATGCTCCAATAATATCTAATCCAACATTAATCGAATCTTTAGAAACTTCAGTTTGAGGAACTCCTTCAAAAATATCCAGAAATGTAGCCTCGTCTAATCCTTTCAAGTCTTCAGAGGTAGATTTTCCAAATAATATATTAGATGCTTTGATCGCATTATCCAAATCCTGCTGAGAATGTACCATAATGGTAATTTCTTCTGCTAATTTTTTCTGAAGAATTCTCTGATGTGGAGCTTCAGCATGCGTAGTAACTAAGCTTTCGATTTCTTCTTTGGTCAAAAAAGTAAAAATCTTAATATACTTCTCAGCATCCTCATCACTTGTATTTAACCAGTACTGATAAAACTTATATGGCGATGTTCTTTTAGCATCTAGCCATACATTTCCTCCTTCAGATTTACCAAATTTAGACCCATCAGACTTAGTAATTAACGGACAGGTTAATGCATATCCTTTTCCTCCACCGATACGTCTTATTAACTCCGTACCTGTAGTGATGTTACCCCATTGATCGCTACCGCCCATTTGTAGCGTGCATTCGTGTTCTTTGTATAAATGCAAGAAATCATATCCTTGTACCAATTGATATGTAAACTCAGTAAAAGACATTCCGTCAGAAGACTCCGAAGAAATTCTGTTTTTTACAGAATCCTTTGCCATCATATAATTTACTGTAATATGCTTACCTACATCTCTAATAAAATCAAGAAATGAAAAATCTTTCATCCAATCATAGTTATTAACTAATACGGCAGCGTTAGCAGCATCACTCTCAAAATCTAAAAACTGCGCTAACTGTGATTTTATAGCATCCTGGTTGTGTCGTAAAGTTTTTTCGTCTAGAAGATTTCGTTCTGCTGATTTACCAGAAGGATCTCCAATCATTCCAGTGGCACCACCGACTAATGCAAAAGGTTTATGACCAGCTCTCTGATAATGTGCTAACAACATGATAGGTACTAGATTTCCTATGTGTAAAGAATCTGCAGTAGGATCAAACCCTACATATGCCGCTCTCATTTGTTCCATCAGGTATTCTTCTGTACCAGGCATAGCATCGTGCAACATCCCTCTCCAGCGTAGTTCTTCTATAAAGTTTACAGCCATTATAATATAATTCAATTAGACGCGGCAAAGATAAAAATATGGATTATATAGCACTATGAATAACTGAGAAATCGTTTTATCAACCTAGTCTTTTTATAACTCACTCAACTCAGCTTTCAGTTGCATTGCTTTTTCTTTGTAGATTCCATTATAATTAATGATTTCTTTTAGGATCTCTAAAGATTTGTTGGTCTCTCCTAACTTAAGATGTGTAAGTGCACGATACCAATTCGCAGTTTCACGATATCTACTTGCATCACTTATCATTTCAAACTGTAGTAATGCTTCGCGTTCTTTTCCTGTATTAAGATAACTATTGCCTAGATACAACCTAATCCGTTCTGATGTAATAAAAGAATTAGTTTTCTCAAGTTTAGAGATTACCGAATCATAATTACCTTCAGAATAATTTTTAACGATTTCCTCCCATTCGTTTGTGGTATCTCCTCTCGTAACATCCTCTACCGGATATGGTTTATAATAAGAAGCATACAAATCCGAAAAATTATTTGTCTTGTTCAAGTTATTCCATAACAGTGTTCCTACTCCGAGTATAATAATAATAGAGGCTGCGATTTTCCAATATGAAAAATAGGTATTACTTCTAGATTGTTCTTTTTTTATTTCTGCACTGATTTTTTGTAATTTCTCTTTAAAATCAAGTGTATCCTTATCACTCAACACTTTATGTAGCTCTCGTTGCTTTTCTAGTTCACGTTTAAGTTCAGAATCTTCAGCCATTTCTTTTTCAAAAGCAAGCACTTCTTCTTTGGATAATGTCTGAGTAAGATACCCTTCTATTTTTTCAAATAACTCCTGAGTCCTTTCCATATTATGATTCTTTTTCAGAAATTATTTTTAACTCCTGATACATAGGATCTTTTTCTATATTATCTAACAAAGATTTTTTACACTCAAATTTCTTTTTTCGTGCATATCCTTCTGCATATCCAGTAATACGCGCTATTTCTTTCATATTATTACCTGCAAAAACTAAACTTAACACTTCTTTACACGCATCACTTAATCTAAGAAAGTATTTGCGATACACCTGCTCCCGTTCTTTTTTTTCTATATCTTCTATGATATATTGTTCTGATTCTTCATTGACCAGTATTAACTCACTATCAAAGATTAGCTTTCTTTTTTTGCGCAATCGACTCCTCCAAATATTCTTACAAATAGCATAAAAATAAGTTCGTATCGAAACATTAATATCTAGTGTATCTGATTTTAGTTTTTGATACATCACTACCAACGCATCCTGAAATACATCTTCTGCATCTTCCTCTTCTCCAGAATTCTGAAGAATATAACCTCTGATATAATTGTAATTCTTTTTATAGAAAGCTTTTATAACTACCTCATCTCCGGATATAATTCCTTCTAAAATTTTACGTTCCTTGGGGTTATTCATAAGTTAATGTCACCAAACAGTGATGTGTTACCTTAAATTTGTAAATTTTTTTTTACAATGTAAAAGTAACATTTTTACATTCTTTGTTATTAACAAATATAGAATTACCTTATGAATCGTCCAGAATATTTTTTCAATATGACAAAATATGTGCTTTTTACGCTAATAATATCATTGAACTATGTTCATGGACAAAGTGTAAATGATACGATTCTAGCCTCACAATATTTTAATAAAGCGGACTCTCTGTTAGCTGATAGAAAACTAGATAATTCTATTGTATATTTTAAAAAGGCACTACCCTTATACAAAAACGCGAAAGCATGGAAAAAAGTAGCTAATTGCTATAATGAAATAGCTTATATTCAATTCCAACTCCAAAAACTGGATTCATCATATTTTGCTGCAAAAAAAGGTCTTGACATAAGCGAAAAGCACCTTCCTGAAAACTCTATCGAAAAAACCGTTTCGTATGAATACATTGGAAACTATTACGAAATAAAAAAGTCTGATATAGAGACTGCTCTAAGTTATTATCAAAAGTCCTATGGAATAAAAATGAAAATCTTACCTGAAAATCACATAAGTTTTTCTTCTACACTCACCAATTTGGGATTCATTTCATATTCTAAAGGAGAATACGATAAAGCAATAGAATATCATAAAAAAAGCTTATCCATAAAAAAGCGCCACAAAAAAAAGAATTCAAATCTATCATATAGTTTAAATGAAATTGGAAGAATTTACATTGCAAAAAAACAACATACTAAAGCATTAGAATACTTCAAACAATCATTAACTATTTCTATCGAAACTTTCGGCTCCAACAATTTAGAAGTAGCTACTAATCTAAATAATATTGGCGTCGCCCTGCGCGGAAACAAACAATACAAGGAGGCTTTAATAAAATATAGAGAAGCTTTGCAGATATATATAAAACTATATGGCGATAAGCATATAAGAGTATCCAATTCCTATTATAATATTGGACTCATCTATTATGATTTGAAAGATTATGATAAATCTCTCGATTTTTATAACAAAGCTTTAAACATAAGATTAAATAAGCTTGGAGAAAATCATCAATATATAGCTAATTCATATTTTCTTATTGGTATTAGTTTTGATGGAAAAAAAGAATATGAAAAAGCATTAATAAATTACAAAAAAGCAGTACGTATCAATTTAAATCAATCCAGTATTAATCATGGAATGGTCGCAAACATTTATAATTATATTGGAAACACTTTAAACAAAACAAAAGAATTTTCTGAAGCCATAACGTATTATGAACATGCTTTAAATACAAATTCCATTTCTGATAATAGAAATTTACATTTTTTTGACTCGAATATTGCTTTGGAAACTTTACTTTTCAAAGCTAAAACCTTTCAGAGTTACTATCCCGATAAAGACAGTATCCAAAGCCTTGAAAATAGTATTCGTGTTTACCAAAAAGCGGACACCTTAACAAACAGTATTAGAGGAACCTTAAGTAATTATAAGGATCGAGTAACTTTTGCTAACAAAGTTAAGGAGATTTATCAGGGTGCTATTGATGCTCAATTACTTCTTCATAATCACAATCAACATAAAGACGCAATACATCAAGCATTTCTGTTTTCAGAAAAGAGCAAAGCTAATACCCTAAAAGGACTACTAAATGATGCTAACGCAAAAAGTTTTGCAAGTTTACCTTCAAAACTTGTGTCATTAGAAAAAAAATTAAGAGAAGATCATGCTTTTTATCAATCACAAATCACCAAAGAGCGTTCTAAACAAAAAACAGATCACAATAGGGTATCGGATTATGAAAGCAAACTATTTACAACTACAAGAAAACAAGATTCGTTAACAGAAGTCTTGGAGAAAAACTATCCTAACTATTATCAGATAAAGCATCAAATTGAGATTATTTCCGTAAATGATATTCAACAAAAGTTGGATAACAAAACTACCTTTTTGGAATTTTTTGTTGCCGATAGTACAACCTATGCCTTTACGATTTCAAAAAACAAAATTGGTGTAAAAAAACTTACTACCTTAAAACTTACAGAGAATATAAAAAAATTAAGAACATCTATTACTGATAAAAACAATGTTAACTATAAAAGCAACGCACTTAAACTTTATCAACAATTAATCAGTCCCATCAAGAATCAAATCGAAGGCAATAACTTAATTATCAGTCCTGACGGACCATTATGGCATCTTAATTTTGATTTACTCCTTACACAAGATGACACCTCTAATAATCCGAAGAAATTATCATATTTATTAAAAGACTATACGATTAGCTATGCTAATTCTGCTAACCTTTTGTTTACTCCTTTCAAAAGCAATGAAAAATCCAATAAACTAAAGGAATGTCTAGCATTTTCATTTTCGGATAGCACCAATATTGTTACAAGTAAGACCCTTAGTATGGCAACCCTAAGAAATACTGGTGATGACCTACCGGGAACTCGCAAAGAAATCAAAAGTATCTCAAATATTATAGATGGAAATTATTTCTACGGATCTGAAGCTGTAGAGACTAACTTTAAGAAAAATGCTAGTCAGTACAGTATTCTTCATCTAGCATTACATGGTGAGGTAGATAATGAACGACCAGAAAATTCTAAACTATTTTTCTCACAAAGCAAAGACACCATAGAAGATAATCTATTGTATAGTCATGAATTATTTGCTTTAGATATACCTTCAGAATTAACGGTATTAAGTGCTTGCAATACGGGTACAGGTCAAATTGCCAAAGGAGAAGGTATCATGAGCTTAGGAACTGCATTTCAATATGCAGGAACTAAAAGTTTATTATTAAGCAGTTGGGAAGTATCGGATCAAACTACACCAGAATTGATGAAGTATTTCTATACTAACTTAAAAGCAGGCATGGATAAAGCAAAAGCTCTAAGACAGGCAAAGTTGCAATATTTAAATACTGCTGATATTAACCGTACACAACCATTTTATTGGGGAGGTTTTTATCTGATTGGAGATACCAATCCAATTCAATTTAATACTAACTACAGTCTATATTGGATAACTGGAATAATCATATTTGTAATACTATTTTTGAGCATCGTTTGGTTCAGAAAAAGGAAAGCTTCTTTTTAAAGAAGTAAAATAAAATATTTATTACTAATTGTTTACATTAGTATGACAGAATAAATACTATGATATTAGTTACCGGAGCAACAGGTTTAGTAGGCACGCATTTATTAATCAAACTGGTAGAAGAAAAACATCAGATACGTGCTTTATACAGAACAACTGCTAAAAAAGAATATGCAAAAACAGTTTTTTTACAATGTTCTAAACCCGAAAACCATAATGCTTTTGATGCCATTGAATGGATACAAGGAGATCTTAATGACATTCCAGCACTAACCACTGCTTTTGAAGGAATTACTCAAGTGTATCATTGTGCAGCTATGATATCTTTTAATCCATCTCATTATAAAAAACTACGCAAAATAAATATAGAAGGAACTGCTAATATCGTAAACCTATCACTGATCCATAAGATACAAAAGCTTTGTTATGTAAGTTCTATTGCAACTTTAAGTGAAAACACTTCTCAAAGTTCAATTAATGAAACTGCCGAATGGAATCCTGAGGTTTCTGATTCTGTCTATGCTATTACTAAATACGGTGCAGAGATGGAAGTATGGCGTGGAACTCAAGAAGGACTTAACACCGTAATTATAAATCCCGGTATCATTATTGGTCGTGGTTTTTTTAATTCTGGCAGTGGATATCTATTTAAAAAAATCTACAATGGAATGAAATACTTCACTACAGGAACTACAGGATATGTAGGTGTTGATGATGTAGTAAAGATCATGCACCGTCTTATGAATAGTGAAATAAAAAATGAACGATATATCTTAGTGAGTGAAAACTTAAGTTTCAAAAATGCGTTTACTCTAATTGCTGAAGCTCTTAATAAACCTATCCCCAAAAAGAAAGTTTCTCCTTTTCTGATGAAAATAGCATATCATCTGCAACAGTTTAGTCATTTCTTTTTCCGAACCAAACGATCCATATTCAAATCCTCAATAAAAAGTGCTTTCTCTAATTCTTTTTATGAAAATGAAAAAATAAAAAAAGAACTTACTTATAGTTTTACACCTGTTAATAAAGCAATAGAAACTACTGCTTCTTTTTTCCTGAAAGAGGAATAGGTTTTGGTTTATTTCTTTTCTTGATTGCGTTTTCTATCTCTTCTTCTAATAAAAATTCTTTATCAATAGAGGATTTTTTTTCGAGTTTGACGCCTTTTGTTGCTCTTTTAATAGAATCCTTTATCTTTTGTATTGAATCTTCTTCCTTTTTTAGTTTTTCAAATTTGACTTTTGATTTCTCAAGGTTATTTTTCACCCTTTTAAAAATCTCTTCGTATTCATCTAATTCATGTATATACCATCTATTATTTTCTGCAAACACTAAACTATCTATACCGTGTTTTTTTAAGATATATGATTCAGGGTTTATCTTTTCAATATCAAAAACCTTTTTATAACTTCCTTTTGCAGCTTTTACAAAAGCAATATCAGTTAGTAACTCTACCATTTTATCTTCTGTGAGTAGATTCTCCGGCTTTTGTCTTTTATCTAAACTTTGACAAGAAAAAACAATAAGAGCTAAAGAAAAAAAACTATATACTATTCTTTTTTTCACACATTTAAATTTTATCAATTAATCACAAGTACGTCATAAAGTTGAAAATATCTCTAACCATTTTCTTCAGCAAAGAAATTTTTAAAAAATTCCTAACACCTCTTTTATCGGTCAAAAGTTAATCGTTGTGCGTTCTTAACATCATAGAACTTAAAATTCTTATACACCAAACTTCCATTCACAAAAGTATGTGTAATTCTTGATTTAAAGGTAGTCCCTTCAAATGGAGACCATCCACACTTATAAGCTATATTGTCGTTATTTACAGTCCAGGGAGCATTAAGATCTACTAACACAGCATCTGCACAATAGCCTTCTTTAATATATCCTCTTTTCTCTACCTGAAATAAAATTGCAGGATTATGACACATTTTCTCTACAATTTTTTCTAACGAAATTTCACCTTTATGATAAAATTCTAACATTGCAGGTAATGCATGTTGCACTAAAGGACCTCCTGAAGGTGCACTTGTATATACATTATCTTTTTCTTCTTTCGTATGTGGTGCATGATCTGTGGCAATTACATCTAATTTATCATTAAGTAAAGCTTTAAATAATGCCTTTCTATCTTTTGATGTTTTTACTGCAGGATTCCACTTTATCAAAGTTCCTTTTTCTTTATAATCCTCATCAGAAAACCAAAGATGATGTATACAAACCTCTGCAGTGATCTTTTTATCTTTTAACGGAATCTTGTTCGTAAACAATGCTAATTCTTTTGCCGTAGAAAGATGAAAAACATGCAATCTGGCACCTGTTTTCTTAGCAAGTGCTACCGCCCTAGAAGAAGATATATAACAAGCTTCTTCGCTTCTAATAATCGGATGCATCTCAATAGGTATATCCTCACCATACTGCTCCTTATATTTAGCCGTATTATTTTTTATAGTCTCTTCATCCTCACAATGTACCGAAATTAGTAAATCTGTAGACGAGAAGATTTTTTCTAGTACTTCGAGATTATCTACCAACATATTTCCTGTAGAGGAACCTAAAAATAACTTAAGTCCTGCAACCTTTTTCCGATCTACCTTTAATATCTCTTCTAGATTATCGTTAGTACCTCCAAACATAAAAGAATAGTTGGCATAACTGGTTTTGGCAGCTATTTCGAACTTTTCCTCCAGCTTTTCTATAGTAGTTGTCTGTGGGTTTGTATTAGGCATTTCAATAAAAGAAGTAATCCCGCCAGCTATTGCAGCTTTGGATTCTGTTTCTATGGTAGCTTTATGTGTCAGTCCTGGTTCTCTAAAATGAACCTGATCATCAATAACACCTGGCAAAAGATATTTCCCTTCTGCATCAAAAACTTGTACATCCGGAGATTTGGCACTAATCTGTGAAGCGATTTCTTTAAAAAAACCATTCTCTATATATACATCCCCATTAAAAATCTTTCCTTCATTAATAATGTTAGTATTCTTAATCAATACTTTATTCATGATCATATTTCATAACTATTAAACAAACTCTCTATTTTCATTCTTAACACCCCAAAAATTGCTTCAGAGATAATTCCTTTACTCATTTTAGAGGTTCCTCGTGTTCTATCGGTAAATACCACGGGAACTTCTTTTATCTTAAATTTTGACAGATATGCTTTAAACTTCATTTCAATCTGAAAAGCGTATCCTACGAATTTAATCTTATCAAGGTTAATTCTTTGTAAAACTTCTCTTTTATAACAAATAAAACCTGCCGTAGTATCGTGAATATTCATTCCAGTGATAAAACGAACATATTTAGATGCTAACCAAGATAGTAATACTCTGCTCATAGGCCAATTTACCACATTAACACCGGTAACATATCTCGATCCAATCGCTACATCTGATGTTCCTTTAGCGCAAGCATTATATAATCTTATCAGATCATTTGGATTATGCGAAAAATCTGCATCCATCTCAAAAATATATTCATAAGACCGTTCTAATGCCCATTTAAATCCGGTAATATATGCTGTTCCTAATCCTAACTTCCCTTTTCGTTCTACTAAAAAAAGATGTTCAGGATACTCTTCTTGCAATTCTTTTATCTTTGCTGCTGTTCCATCCGGAGAATTGTCATCTACAATCAGAATATTAAAATCACGCTGTAGCGCAAGCACATTTTTGATAATACGCTCTACATTTTCGATCTCATTATAGGTAGGTATAATTACTAATGCATCTACCATTTAAGGTGTTTTCAGGCAAATATAACTAAATAATCACTAGAATATTTTCAGTTTTTTACACTAATATTATGGTTTATGTATATATACTTGGTATTTAAATTAGTGTTGCATCTTATTTACGATACTTTATTTTATTATGTAATAAGTATGACTTAATTTTATCCTTTTCTAAGTATGGAAGTTATTACCAGAGAAATCATATCTACCGACTGGATTACTATAGTAATTCTATTGTGTTTTGCGCTTTTAGCAACAGCTAAACTTATGAATTCTGCTCGTTTTTCAGAATTTGTAATGCTCTTTAATACAAACAAGTATATAGTTCTTAATCAAAAAGGAAATAAACTATCTACTTTTTTTAATGGAATTCTAATTTTAGTTCAGGTTCTTTCTGTTTCATTATTCATATATCTATGTCTGGATGTTTTACAATGGCAATCAGATATGATTAACATTACACTTTACTTAAAGATAGCATCACTATATTTGTTTGTTTTAATCTGTAAAATTTTAGTAGAAAAAATAATTTCAACTATTTTTTCTATCGAAATTTTAATCGAAGATTATTTATTCTATAAATTATCATATCGTAATTTTTTGGGGGTAATATTATTACCTCTTAACTTATTATTCATTTATACTACGAAACCTTCAAAAATTGTTTTGATTGTACTAATAGCTTCTCTGGTGATTCTTAACTTAATCATCCTTTTTTCTATCTACAAGAAAAACGAAAACATCATTTTAAACCATTCGTTTTATTTTATTTTGTATCTTTGCGCACTTGAAATCGCACCCTATTTTATGCTGTACAAGCTAATTATATAATTTAGGGATACGTTTACAAATAAAGACTATATATGAAAGTGAAAACGATTTTGGTCTCGCAACCAGAGCCTAAAGTAGAAAATTCACCTTATTTCGAACTTGAGGAGAAAGAAAAGGTAAAAATTGACTTTATACCGTTTATTCACGTAGAGGGCGTAGATGCTAAGGAAGTGAGGCAACAAAAAGTAGATTTATCTCAATACACTGCTATTATTCTTACGAGTAGAAATTCTGTGGATCATTTTTTTAGAATTGCAGATGAAATGCGTTTTAAAGTTCCTGATTCGCTTAAATATTTCTGTCAGAGTGAAGCTGTTGCTTATTATCTGCAGAAATATGTGGTTTACAGAAAGAGGAAGATTTATGTTGGAAAACGTACATTTCAGGAATTAATGCCATTAGTTAAGAAGTATAAAAATGAAAAGTTTTTATTACCTTCTTCTGATAAGTTAAAATCTGAAATACCTGATACACTTAACACCCTAAAAATAGAGTGGAAACAAGCAATTTTCTACAAAACCGTGGTAAGTGATCTCTCTAATTTAAGAGATGTATTTTATGACATCCTTGTATTTTTTAGTCCTTCTGGAATTAAATCATTATTTGAAAACTTTCCTGACTTTCAACAAAAAGATACTCGTATTGCTGTTTTTGGAAACTCAACGGTAAAAGCTGCAGAAGAACACGACTTGATAGTAAATATTCAAGCGCCGACTCCTGAAACTCCTTCCATGACAATGGCACTTCAGAAATACATCAAAGAAGCAAATAAAAAATAAGCCAAGCTTTTTACATAACTAATAAAAAAGCCGAGAGTTCGTACTCCTCGGCTTTTTCAATTTCACGCAGATATAGAAACTGACTCACTTCATTATATCCCTTAAGTCAAGTACAAGAAAAATACATCAACCAAAATGTTTTCAACTCCAAAAAATATTCTGATTACAAAATTGTGTAAACACTCAATAAATATATTTGACTAGAGAAAATCAACTATTTATACCTGAATGTCCTTTTTAAAACAGAAATTCCGAATATCATTTGAAAATAAACAATTACAACAACTATAGCAGCGAAAATAGACGGATAAAATGTTTTTAGATTTTGTGTATTAAGATCTATAGATCTTAATAAATCAGTATACGTTAAGATTACATAGATGAAGAAGAGAATTAAGCTAGTAAGAAGCCCGATTTTTATTTTAAGCTTCGTTTTTGACAATATTTCTTTATAATCTTTTTGTTTACCTATTACCTTCATTATACTATTTTCCAATTCAGAATCAACTGCATATCCCGCTTCATTCTCTACAAGTATTTTACGTATGTTTTGATCTGTATTATTCATTATTTTTTATTATTATGTTGAACAGAAAGTGCGAGAAAACTTTTTCGTGCTCTATGTAGTAATACTTTTATATTTGATTTTGAAAAACCTGTTATTTTTTCTATTTCAACAATAGGTTCTTCGTGTAAATAATATAATTTCAACAACAAAGCTTCTCTAGGTTTCATAAGATTCATTGTCTTTGTAATTTCCATTTTCCTATCAGCTTTGTCAAAGCTCTCAACCGCTTCATTGAATGAAGTAGAATAGTCAAAAGGGTCACCCATGAAGGTAATGAACTCTTGAGTTCTTTTATTCTTTTTTAGAAATTTTAAAGACTCGTTTACTACAATCTTATACAGCCAAGTTGAAAACTTGGCATCTGATCTGTATGAACGTAAGGCTTTAAATGCCCTTATAAATGAATTCTGTACTACATCATTTGCATTGAATTCATTCTTTACCATAGAAATGGCAATAGAATATGCCATTCCTTGGTAGTTCCTAATGAAATACCCAAAAGCATTGGTGTCTCCAGAGAGCACTTTATCTATGTAGACATTGTCTGGTATAGAATTCAATTGCTCTTCTTTTTATTGATATTATAAGAAACCAGAAAACCGATTCCTCCAAAAAGTAATAGAAACCCAGGAATTATTACATATTCAGGAATTTCAGTATATGCACTAACTAAATAAGAAACGAAGATTCCTGTTGCCAGAGAGCATAAAAGTATCCCAATGTTTAGAAGAATAGTACCTGAATCTTTAAATTCTTCGTCTATCATTCCACTTTCAATTTTTGCCATACGCTCTATATGCTTACTTTTTATGATATAGAAAACTGAAAATACAACCGCTGCTATTAAGGCCATTACTACTATTGCTACTGGATCATTCATGTTTTTTTCATTTTAAGATTACTGTATACCCATTGGATACTTGAATTCTGATTAAGGTTACAAAAACTCAAAAAAAATAATTAATTGTAACCTTTTCCTATCTACAGGTATCACATTATCAGATTGAAAATTAATATTCAATAGAATCAATTTGCTTAGAGTTCTATTTGCGCAATTAGAGATAGCAATTTCAAAAGTTTTAACAACCTTTAAAATCATTCAACATGAAAAACACAATGCAATTTTATAAAATACAGCGTATAGATAACGCCACAAAAACTAATGGTATTTTAGTAAAAATCATCGTAAACATATTCTTTACTATTACTGCTATGATGAACATGAATGCACAGTTGAGTTCCGCTCAAATTGATAGTATAGCAACAAAAGCATTTAATAGTCTAAACAATACTGTTGGTTTTGCCGTTGGTGTTGTTAAAGATGGTAAAATCGTTCATATGAATGGGTATGGAGTGCAATCAATTAAAACAAAAGAAAAAGTTACTGCTGAGACTCCTTTTGGTATAGCATCAAACTCAAAAGCATTTACTTCAGCTGCACTGGCTTTATTAGTTGAACAAAGGAAAGTCAAATGGGAAGATAAGGTTATCAAACATATTCCAGAATTCAAGATGTATAATGATTATATAAGTAATAATTTTAATGTACAAGATCTATTAACGCATCGTAGCGGATTAGGACTTGGTGCTGGTGATCTAATGTTATTTCCAGCAGGTTCAGATTTCGATATTAATGATGTCTTGAATTCTTTTCAATACTTTAAACCTGTATCACCATTTAGAACGAAATTTGATTATGATAACTTATTATACCTTGTGGCAGGAGAATTAATAGCTAGAGTAAGTGGTCAATCTTGGGAATCATTTATATCTAATGAAATAATCAAGCCACTTGAAATGAAAAACACCTATGCCAGTTTTTTTGAAGCAGTAAAAAAGGCAAGTAGCGCAAGTGCACATTCTTTTAATGGAAAAAGTCTTAGTGTAATAGAAACACCAATTCCCGTAGAAGAAAAACAAAAATTGAATGGAGCAGCGGGTGGAATTTGGGCAAGTGTGTCAGACATGTGTAAATGGATGTTACTTCAATTAAATGAAGGAAAGTATGGTCGTAGTTTAGATAAAAAATTATTTTCTGAAGAACAACAAAAGGAAATGTGGAGAATGCATACTCCAATGAATTTACAACAAGACCCAAGATCTCCTTTTAAGGTGAATTTTTCTGGATATGGCTTAGGTTGGTTTGTTTCTGATTTTAACGGACATTATAAAGTTGAGCACTCAGGATTAATTGCAGGAATGTCTTCTGAGGTTATATTATTCCCCAAGCTTGAATTGGGAATTGTAGTTATGAATAATTCTGCCGGTGCGGAATTTTTAAACGGCCTGGTGAGTTATATTTTGCTGGATGAATATTTAAATTTGGAAACAGGAATTAATTGGCTTGAAATGGCAAAAGGAATGCAACAGCAAGAACAACAAATGGCAGATGTAGAAACAGAAAAAGTATGGGCAGAAGTTGAAGCAAACAAAGGTGTAAAAATTAATAAACAGAATTATATAGGCATCTATGAAGATAATTGGTTTGGAAAAATAGAGATTTTAGAGAAAAATGGAGAACTATGGTTTAAATCTCATAAATCACCACGATTAAACGGTAAAATGTCATTTTACAAAGACCATACATTTGCCATCAAATGGGAATATCAAGACATGAAAGCAGATGCGTTCGCAATATTTTCATTTTCCGGAAATAATGGTAAAGCTATGAAAATCAAAATGAAAGGGATTTCTCGTTTTATCGATTTTAGTTTCGATTTTCATGACTTAAATTTAAAAAGAATAACCAGTCATTCTAATTCACATACAACTTTGAATTGAAACTTATGTTGTGAAAGTAAATAAAAACGCCTGAAGTGAAATTTCAGGCGTTTTTATTTCTTGATTAACGTTTCTTAATTACTAGAAAGCATATCGTTGTGGTCCTCCTCTACGGATTTCCTCATTAGCATAGGATTCGAATTTTTTAAAATTCTCTCTGAATGCATTCGTTAATTTAAATGCTGTTTTATAATATTCTTCATCATTATTCCAAGTAGCTCTAGGACTTAATACAGTTGTTGGAACTCCTGGACATTCTCTTGGCTGTGCTACTCCAAATACTGAGTGAATATGATAATCATCATAAGAATACAATCCTAAATCGCCATTAAGCACTGCTTGGATCATAGCTCGCGTATATTTTAATTTGATTCTAGTCCCTACGCCGTATGGTCCACCAGTCCATCCAGTATTCACCAACCACACATTTACTCCAGTATCTTTCATTTTTTCTACTAACATTTCAGCATATTTTGCTGGATGTAGTGGCATAAATGGCGCTCCAAAACAAGCCGAAAATGAAGGAGTTGGCTCTACAACTCCAGCTTCTGTTCCTGCTACTTTTGCGGTATATCCAGATATAAAATGGTACGCTGCCTGACTTGGAGTCAACTTAGAGATAGGCGGCATTACTCCAAAAGCATCTGCAGTTAAAAAGAATATATTCTTTGGGTTTTTACCGATAGAAGATTCCTGTATATTATCTATATGATAAATCGGATAACTCACTCTTGTGTTCTGAGTGATAGAGGTATCAGCATAATCAACCTCACCATCTTCTCCAAAAATTACATTTTCAAGAATTGCTCCTTTTTTAATAGCTCCATATATCTCTGGTTCTTTTTCAGCAGAGAGATCAATAACCTTTGCATAGCAACCACCTTCAAAATTAAATATTGTATTTTCTTTAGTCCAACCATGTTCGTCATCGCCAATTAATTTACGGTTAGGATCAGTAGATAATGTTGTTTTTCCAGTTCCTGAAAGTCCAAAAAATATAGCCGTATCTCCTTCTTCTCCTACATTAGCAGAACAATGCATCGGTAGTGTCTCCTTATAAACAGGTAATATAAAATTTAATGCAGAGAAAATACCCTTTTTGATTTCTCCAGTATAACCTGTTCCTCCAATAAGTGCTATTTTCTTTGTGAAATTCAATATCGCAAAATTATGTTGACGTGTACCATCTACAGCTGCATCCGCCATAAAACCAGGAGCATTAATGACCGTCCATTCTGGATCAAAATCTTTAAGCTCCTCTTCTGTTGGCCTTAAGAACATATTATAAGCAAACATATTAGACCAAGGATATTCATTGATCACTCGTATATTTAGCTTATAATCTGCATCCGCACAAGCGTAACTATCTCTAACAAATATCTCTTTACCAGAAAGATACGAAATAACCTTGTCGTATAATGCATCAAACGCATCAGACTCAAAAGGAATGTTAATATCACCCCACCAAATTTTGTCTTCGGTAATTTGATCTTTTACAATAAAACGATCCAT
The DNA here is from genome assembly GCF_947492405.1 of uncultured Aquimarina sp. Classification (GTDB taxonomy): domain Bacteria; phylum Bacteroidota; class Bacteroidia; order Flavobacteriales; family Flavobacteriaceae; genus Aquimarina. The sequence goes on along the minus strand of NZ_CANLMP010000010.1, from coordinate 74,079 downwards.
TGGTGAACGCCCAGTAAATTCTCCTGTATTTACAGCAAGTGTTCCAGATTTTGTGATTTTCCCTTGTCCTTTTTGCACCGTTTCCTCCTGAAGTTCATCTGGAGATAATTGGTAGCGTATTGTAGCATTTTCAATACCGTAATGCTTTAACGAAATCGTTTTCGTAATTGGATACAGTGGTTCCATAAAAATATGTTGTGTTTGTTATGTTTGACAAAATTATAAATAAATATTACACTAACGGTTAAAAAATTCACTTAATCTTAACAAGCGAAATTACAAAGAAAATCCATCCTAAAATTAACATAAAACCTCCTAAAGGTGTAACAAAACCAATACTTGACAAAGAAATTCCTAATATTTCATCAACTACCAAAAGGTAAATTGACCCTGAAAAAAGGATCATTCCAGTTAAGAAGAAATAAAAAATGCGTTTTTTAGCAACATCTTCTAAGACAACCATATTTCCTAAAATCAGGCAAACGATTGCATGATACATCTGATATCGAACACCTGTCTGAAAAGAGTTAATACTTTCTTGATCTACAAGCTTTTCTAAGCCATGCGCTCCAAATGCTCCTAAAAGCACAGCCAATAAGGCTGCAACTGCTCCGGTAATCAAAATTGTTTTATTCATTCTTGTTTTAGTAATAATTGATCATTTTTTTGAACAAAAAATAAATTTTAGACATATTTTATCTGAAATTATAACGAATACGTCAAAATTGAGAACTTACTTTTTGATGTATTTACTACATTCGCATCAAAGTTATCAAAATAATCATTAAACATGCGAAAGATACTGGTCATTGGTGCAGGTAAATCCACTGCGGTTTTAATTAAATATTTTCAGGATAAATCCGAATCTGAAAATTTAGATATTATTATCGGAGATGTTTCTATTGAAAACGCTCTTAAACTTGCAGCAAATCATCCTAATACTACTGCTATCAAATTAGATGTTTTTGATAAAGACTCTAGAGAAGATACCATTAAAAATGCAGACATTGTGGTATCTATGCTTCCCGCCAGATTTCATATAGAAGTAGCCAAAGACTGTCTTAGATTCGAAAAATCATTAGTTACAGCCTCTTATGTAAGCAATGAGATGCAAGAGCTTCATGAAGAAGTAAAGAAAAAAGGGCTTGTTTTTATGAATGAGATTGGTGTAGACCCTGGAATAGATCATATGAGTGCTATGCAAGTTATTGATCGAATTCGTAATCAAGGTGGAAAAATCATCCTATTTGAATCTTTTACGGGAGGATTGGTGGCTCCGGAAAGCGACACTAATCTTTGGAATTATAAATTTACCTGGAACCCTAGAAATGTAGTTGTCGCCGGACAAGGTGGTGCTGCAGAATTTCTACAGGAAGGAACCTACAAATACATCCCTTATCATAAATTATTCAGAAGAACTGAATTCCTAGAGGTAGAAGAATATGGTCGTTTTGAAGCATACGCTAATAGAAATTCCTTAAAATATCAAAGCATCTATGGATTGGATGATATTTTAACTCTTTATCGAGGAACTATAAGAAGAGTTGGGTTTTCTAAAGCCTGGAACATTTTTGTACAATTAGGTATGACAGCTGATGATTATACACTAGCCAACTCTGAACATATGAGTTATCGCGATTTTACAAATTCATTTCTTGCTTATTCTCCAACAGATTCTGTAGAGTTAAAGCTTCGTCATTATTTAAAAATTGATCAAGACGATATTATCTGGGATAAATTAATAGAACTAGATATCTTTAATACTGATAAAAAAGTGGGAATCCCGAACGCTACACCAGCTCAAGTCTTACAGAAGATACTAATGGACAAATGGACCTTAGATGAGGGAGATAAAGATATGATCGTTATGTATCATAAATTCGGATACGAACTTGATGGAGAACGTAAACAGATAGATGCAACAATGGTATGTATTGGCAAGGATCAAAAATACACTGCTATGGCAAGAACCGTGGGATTACCTGTTGCGATGGCTGCATTAAGAATTTTGAACAAAGAAATCACATCTACCGGAGTACAAATACCAATCAGAGAAGAAATATACACTCCAATCCTTAAGGAATTAGAGGAATATGGCATTGTATTTAAGGAAAAAGAATGTGAGTATTTAGGATACAATCCTGACGGTGTAAAAGGATAATCATACAAAAAGTTTCGATTTTAAATCTTAACCTCTATTTTTGATTATTAATTGTAACATGTCTTTTTATGAAAGGTCAGTATGGTAGCGTAAAAATAGATGGTATTGACAAAGAGATTCTTCGTAATCTAATGGAAGATGCCCGAAGACCTATTTTAGAAATTGCAAGAAAGATTGGAATTTCAGGAGCAGCAATTCATCAAAGATTAAGAAAACTAGAAGCTTCTGGTCTTATTGCCGGTTCCAAATTTATTATTGATCCAAAAGTATTAGGCTATAAAACCATGGCCTTTGTTGGAGTATATCTAGATAAAGCAGTCAGCAACCCTAAGGCAGTTAAACAATTGAAAGACATTCCTGAGGTAATTGAATGTCATTACACTACCGGAAACTGGTCCATATTCATTAAAATTCTATGTAGAGACAACGAACATTTAATGAATGTTTTAAATAAAGAAATACAAGCAATCGAAGGAGTTTCTAGAACGGAAACATTTATTTCACTAGATCAACAAATTAACAGACAAATTAAGATCTGAATTACCTTCTTCTACCTAATATTTGCAATGCAAAATATAATAAAGTCGCCAGTGAGCCTATAGCCGCTACCACATATGTTCTTGCAGCCCATTTTAAGGCATCTTTTGCCCCAGCATACTCGTTACTTGTTACCATGTTAGCATTTTCTAACCAAGCTAATGCTCTATTACTAGCATCATATTCCACAGGTAAGGTAATAAAACTAAATAGAGTACTTGTTGCATACAATGCCAATCCAACCAATGCTATTGTCTGGCCAAATTGCATACTAGCCATTAAAGCAACTCCCCCCATAATTACCCACATAGACATTTTTGAAGCTATACTTACCACCGGGACTAATTTTGATCTCATTGTTAACCACGAATAAGCAGTTGCATGCTGTACTGCATGACCAACTTCATGGGCGGCTACTGCGGCTGCGGCTGCATTTCTTTGATTATAGACACCTTCACTTAGGTTAACGGTTTTATTTCTTGGATTATAGTGGTCTGTTAACATTCCTGGTGTAGAAATTACTTTTACATCTCGTATCCCATTATCCTCTAGCATTTTTGTAGCAATCTCTGCTCCACTCATTCCATTTTGAAGATGTAATTTTGAATAATGATTGAATTTACTTTTTAACCGAGAACTTACTAAACCGCTTATCAATGCAATTGCACCAACGATTACATAATATCCCATATATCCTGAAAGCATAGTTATTTATTTTTAATTACTGTATTGCGTTTTTATTCTACGTTTTAATACTAATTTACAATAATAAAAGCAAAAACCTCGCCACAAGGACGAGGTTTTCAGTTAAATAAACTTGAGTTAGCCAATAAGTCGAGTTTAACTTAAATAGTTATTTACATCTTCCAAAGGAAGGTTAAATGCTTCTGAAATAGCAGGATACACTACATCTCCATTGATTACGTTTAATCCTTTTTTAAGTGGTTCGTTATTTGCACAAGCAACTTTCCAGCCTTTGTTTGCTAATTGTATCGCATATGACAAAGTAACATTAGTTAATGCTAAAGTTGAAGTATAAGGTACCGCACCTGGCATATTAGCCACAGAATAATGTACTACATCATCAATAATATAAACCGGATCCTGATGTGTAGTAGGTTTTGTTGTCTCAAAACAACCACCTTGATCTACCGCAACATCTACCAATACAGTTCCAGCGCGCATATCCTTCAGCATATCACGAGTGATAAGCTTTGGTGCTTTTGCTCCTGGTATTAACACACCTCCAATAATTAAATCAGAAGTTTTTATATGTTCACGAATAGTATATTCATTAGAAAATTCAGTATTCACATTAGCTGGCATTACATCATCTAAATAACGTAATCTTTTCATACTAATATCAAGAATTGTTACATCTGCTCCCATTCCTGCTGCCATTTTTGCAGCCTGAGTTCCAACAACACCTCCACCAAGCACTAGCACTTTAGCGGGAGCAACTCCAGGAACTCCTCCAAGAAGAATTCCTCTTCCTTTTAAGGGTTTTTCTAAATATTTAGCTCCTTGTTGGATCGACATACGTCCAGCTACTTCACTCATTGGTGTAAGTAACGGTAAACTACGATCAGGATCTTCTACAGTTTCATAAGAAATACAAACCGATCCGCTCTCTATCATTGCTTTTGTTAAAGGCTCGCTTGAAGCAAAATGAAAATAAGTAAATAACAATTGATCTTTCTTGATCAATTTATATTCTGGCTCTATAGGCTCCTTCACCTTTATAATCATTTCAGCAGTCTGATACACCTCTTCTATAGTAGGTAATATCTTTGCTCCTGCACCGATATATTCATCATCACTAAAACCACTCTGAAGACCAGCATTTTGCTGAATGAAAACAGTGTGACCATGATTAACGAGTGCCATTGTTCCGGCAGGTGTTAAACCTACTCTGTTCTCGTTATTCTTGATTTCCTTAGGAACACCAATTATCATATTCTTAATTTTTGGTCGAAAATAAATTTTTTATTGAAATAAAACAATAAAATAACTCTAAAAAATATCTTATCCGTAATTTACTATATTATGCAATAACTTGTTAAAACACAGTTAGAATTGGCAATTTCTTCTAGTTTTTGTAGCGAAATTTAAAATAAAGTAGCAAAAATCCGGATATAGCTGTAATAAAGTTTGCAAAAATTACAGGTAAACTATCTATCAAATATCCATAAACCAACCAACAAAGTACTCCACTTTCAAAAATTAACAACATGGATAACGATAAACTTTCTGCAGATTTCGTCTTCCAAGTTTTATAGACTTGCGGCAAAAAAGCAGCGGTTGTTAATATCGCCGCTACTAATCCAAGAATTTCTACTGGGTTGATCATATCTGTTGCTAAAAAACTGTAAGCTTATCATAGTCACACTGAGCTTGTCGAAGTGCTACAAAACCAAACACAAAAGTCTTCGACAGGCTCAGACTGACATAAATTTCTTTCTAAGAATTACCCTACTACATTTACAATCTTACCAGGCACCACGATCACTTTTTTAGGTGTTCTGCCATCAAGTTGTTGTTGTGTTTTTTCGTGGGCCATTACGGCCGCTTCAATATCTTCTTTACTTAAGTCTAAAGATAATTCCATCATAAAACGCATTTTACCGTTAAATGAAATTGGATATTGCTTTGTGCTTTCTATCAAATGCTTCTCTTCAAACAATGGAAATGACGCTGTAGCGATAGATTCATTATGCCCTAATTTATTCCATAACTCTTCTGCGATATGAGGAGCGTATGGAGAAACTAATACTAACAATGGCTCTAAAATTTCTCTGGCATTACATTTCTGAGCAGTTAATTCATTCACCGCAATCATAAAGGTACTTACAGACGTATTAAAAGAGAAGTTCTCGATATCTTCTTCTACCTTTTTGATGGTTTTATGTAATGTCTTCAGATTATCTTTTGTTGGTTCTGCATCAGAAACATTAAAAACATCCCCCTTACCCCCTTCAAAGGGGGAATGATATAGTTTCCAAAGTTTCTTAAGAAAACCGTGCACACCTGTGATACCTGCAGTATTCCAAGGCTTCGCTTGCTCTAAAGGCCCTAAAAACATTTCGTATAGACGTAAACTATCTGCGCCATACTGTTCACAGATTCCATCTGGATTTACAACATTATATTTGGACTTAGACATTTTTTCGACTTCGCGATGAGCCAATAACTTCCCATCATCCTCACAAAAGAATTTTGCATTTTTAAATTCTTCTCTCCAATTCCTTAAGTTTTCAATATCAACCTCTAAATCTCCTTTTAATAAACTAACATCTATATGAATTGACCGATACTTTACTTCGTTTGGTATTCCATTTTCTTTGAAGAAATCTTCTTTTTCTTTCCAACTGGAAGCATTCTCTATATTGTCTTGTTCAAAAACTTTTGAAGAAAAGTAAATATTTGGAATATCCTTATCTTCAAGAATTGCTTCATACAGAAAAGCACTCGTCCCCAAAATCATTCCTTGATTGATCAGTTTTTTTGCAAATTCATCTACAGGAACGATCTCACGATCAAATAAGAATTTTTGCCAAAAGCGTGCATATAATAAATGACCGGTTGCGTGTTCACTTCCTCCTATATATAGATCAACTTCTTTCCAGTAGTTAATAGCATCCTGAGAGAATACTTCTTCAGTATTATTAGGATCCATATACCTATTAAAGTAATACGAGCTTCCTGCCCAACCTGGCATGGTATTTAACTCCAAAGGAAATACCGTTGTATGATTTATTAAATCATTAGATACTACTTCATTCGTTGAAGTGTCCCAAGCCCAGACATCTGCTCGACCTAATGGCGGTTCACCAGTTTCAGTAGGTAAATATTTTTCTACTTCTGGTAATTGGATAGGTAAATGTTTTAGATCAATCATCTGTGGCATACCGTCTACATAATACACTGGAAATGGTTCTCCCCAATAGCGCTGACGACTAAATACTGCATCACGTAATCTATAATTAATTTTACCTTGTCCTTGCCCTAGTTTTTCTAACTCATAAATCGCAGTTTTTACTGCTTTTTTATATTTCAAACCATTCAGAAAATCTGAATTAGCTATGATCGTATTGTCTTTATCTGCAAAGGCTTCTTCAGAAATATCAATTCCTTCAAAAATATTAGGAATATCAATCCCAAAATGTTTTGCAAAATCATAATCACGTTGATCTCCACAAGGCACCGCCATCACAGCTCCTGTACCATATCCCGCTAATACATAATCTCCGATCCAGACTGGAACTGGTTCCTTAGTAAAGGGATGCTCTGCATAGGCTCCTGTAAATACACCACTAATGGTTTTTACGTCGGCCATACGATCACGCTCACTACGTTTTGCTGTAGCTTCTATATAAGCATCAATTTCAGCTTTTTGTTCTGGAGTTGTAATTTTAGATACTAGCTCATGTTCTGGAGCCAATGTCATAAAACTTACTCCAAAAATAGTATCAGGTCGCGTCGTAAAAACATCTATTGTATGTTGCTTCTCGACTCCGCTCGAAGTGACAGAATCTATCACCTTAAAAGTTACACTTGCTCCTTCTGAACGACCTATCCAATTGGTTTGAGAATCTTTTAATGGTTGTGGCCAATCTATAGTATCCAATCCATCTATCAAACGTTGTGCATATGCAGAAATTCGCATACTCCATTGCGTCATCTTTTTACGAATTACCGGATAACCACCACGTTCTGAAACTCCATTTACGATTTCATCATTGGCCAACACCGTTCCTAATTGCGGACACCAGTTTACTTCGGTTTCGGCTAGATAGGTTAATCTATATTTTAATAATGTTTCTTGTTTTTCTTTAGATGAACATCCGTTCCAATCATCAGCGGTAAATTCGGTTACTTCTTCGTCACAAACAGCGTTTACTTTTGCATTTCCATCTTCAGAAAATATCGTTTCTAATTCAGTAATCGGCCTTGCTTTATCTGCTTCATTATCATACCACGAATTGAAAAGCTCTGTAAATATCCACTGCGTCCATTTATAAAATGTAGGATCACTGGTTTTTACTTCTCGACTCCAATCAAAAGAGAACCCAATCTTATCTAATTGCTGACGATATCTAGCGATATTTTCTTTGGTAGTAATTGCAGGATGTTGCCCCGTTTGGATCGCATACTGTTCTGCTGGTAATCCGAATGAGTCATATCCTTGCGGATGCAATACATTAAAACCTTTATGACGTTTATATCGAGCATAAATATCACTGGCAATATATCCTAATGGATGCCCAACGTGTAATCCTGCTCCAGATGGATAAGGAAACATGTCTAGCACATAGTATTTTGGAGCCCCCTCCATCTCCCCCAAAAGGGGAGGGTTTTTAGCAACAAATGTTTTATTTTCTCTCCAGTAGTCTTGCCACTTCTGTTCAATGTTTCTAAAATCGTAACTCATCAACCTGTTTTTTGAGACCGCAAATTTACTAAAACCTAAACAATTGTAAGGTTCTCAGCTTGACAATTGTTTAGGTTTTAATATCTAATCTGCTTTATCAACCTTCTTAATATCGTCTGCTACCAGAAAAGGTCTGGTCTCAAAATCTTCATCAATACTTTTAACTTGCAATCCATTCTTAAGTATTGCTTCAAGATGTTTTCCTCTGGCAATCATTGATGTTTTTTGCCCAGAATTGGCAATTTTTCCTCCAAAATATCCTCCTACACCTCCAATACCAATAATTACTGTATGCATATTCTTTTTAGATTATTAGATTGATTAGATCGCTACGCTCTTAGAAATTTAATCTTTATTGTGATTTCAAAAATTTTAAACCCAATTAGCCGTTACCTTTATAGATCAAAGTTAATTAAAACATCATAATAAATTGGCTCAGCTGTGAAACGCTATTAATTGTGATAATTAATTCTAAAAATGAGAGACCTTTTAGAATTAAAAGTCTCATTAACTTTATTATTTTTACCTGCAAAACAAATCTCTATGAGCTCATCTTTTGAAAAATATCAGAAACGCAGACTAATATCCTCTTACTTTTCTGTGGTTATTAGTATTTCTCTGGTACTTTTCTTACTGGGATTACTGGGACTTTTAGTTCTGAATACAAAAAAAGTAGCTGATCATTTTAAAGAAAAAATTGCACTTACAATTTATCTAAAAGATACTGCCAAAGAAGTCGAGATCAAACAAATGGAGAAAAGCTTAGCGCTGGCGGAATACACCAAATCCACTACTTATATCTCTAAAGATGAAGCTGCAGAAGAACATAGTAAGGATATAGGTGAAAATTTTATGGATTTTCTTGGATATAATCCGTTACAGAACTCGATTGACGTTTATCTAAAAGCGGATTTTGTGGATCAGGTAAAGATTGATGAAATCACTACATCTATTACTAAAAAAGATTTTGTTGATGAAGTAGCGTATGACAAACCTTTGATCTCTTTATTAAATGATAACATCAAAAAAATAAGTTTTTGGGTGCTATTGATTAGTGGGATTTTTACTTTTATTGCCGTACTTCTAATTAATAGCTCTATCAGACTTTCTGTATATTCTAAACGTTTTATTATTAAAACCATGCAAATGGTAGGTGCAACCAAAAGATTTATTCGCAAGCCTTTTGTATGGAAAAGTGTTCGTTTGGGAATGATTGGAGCTATTGTCGCTCTTATTGGAGTAGGAGTTGTTTTATATTATCTGGATAAGGCTTTTCCGGAATTAGCATTGCTTAGTGATAAAATATTACTAATTGGTTTATTCGGAGGTGTCTTTGGAATTGGTATTTTGATTACCTGGATAAGCACATTTTTTGCTACTCAACGTTTTCTGAATCTCAGAACTGATGAATTATATTATTAGGATTTATGGAGCCATTACATTGGAGCGTTGATCCAGAAATTACTACTCTTTTTGGTGTTTTTCCAATAAAATATTACGGGTTATTTTTTGTTACTGGATTATTGTTAAGTTATACTGTTCTAAAAAAGATGTTTCTTTCAGAAAACATTTTATTAAAAAATCTGGATACTCTTACCAATTACGTATTTATTGGCACTTTGGTTGGTGCAAGATTAGGGCATTGTTTATTTTATGATTTTGCATATTTCTCGCAACACCCATTAGAAATTTTCCTTCCATTCAAAATATCTCCAGAAGGTTGGGATTTCACAGGTTTTGCCGGCCTGGCTAGTCATGGTGGCGCAATTGGAATTTTGATTGCTATCTCATTGTTTGTCATAAAGACCAAAACTCCATTCTTATGGATCATGGATAAAGTAAGCATTGTTATCCCAATTGGATGTGCTTTTATTCGTTTCGGAAATTTTATGAATTCTGAAATCTATGGAAAGCCTACAAATACTAATTATGGTGTAGTTTTCGTAAAGGATGATTTAATCGCCAGACATCCAACTCAATTATATGAAGCCTTTTCTTTTCTAGCTATCTTCGCTATACTCTGGTATCTTAACAAAAAGAAGATTTTCTTTCAACAAAATGGAGTGGTTTTTGGAATATTTTTAACTTTAATGTTCTCGGCAAGATTCATTATTGAATTTTCTAAAGAAAATCAAGTAGCTTTTGAAGATGCTATGACATTAAATATGGGACAATTGTTAAGTATTCCTTTTATCATAGTGGGAATTGTTTTGGTAACACTTAGAATATTGAAAAAGGAAGCTGTACCTTCTTAAAGTTAATGATTATGCAAAAAACTGGTAAAATATTCTTCTCTATATCCTTTGTGTTGTTTGTGATTTTTATGTGGATAATGATTCAAACGTTTAAACCTATACGTAATGTACAACCCGATCAAGTTATAGAAATTACAGGAAAAGTAACAAAAATTGAAGAGGGAAGTGGTTTTGATATTGCCATAACGTTAGAAAATGACAGTCATTACTATTACATTAATCGTGGATTACAATATGGGCTAACTTTAGACGAATTACAAAAAGAATTATTGAATAAAAAAGTTACTTTGTATCCTATTCATAGATGGACTATATTTACACGTGATAAAATTATGGGACATATCTCAAAATTAATGATCGAAGATCGCGTTATTTTTAATGAAATTAACAACGACATTCATGAACAAACAATCCAATAATACACATAAACCAGATTTCGTCTTTGGAAAAAAGAACTATGTAGTAATGGCCATAGGTATTGCTGTCATTGCATTAGGATTTATTTTAATGGCAGGAGGAGGAAGTGATGACCCAAATGTATTTAATCCTGATATTTATAATTTTAGAAGGATTAGACTAGCACCTACAGTTGTTTTAATTGGTTTTGGTATCGAAGTATACGCTATTTTATTAAACCCTAACAAAAAGAAAACCTCGTAATTAAGCGATTTATCTTCTAGTAGTTATAGAACCTTTATCAAATTTTTCGGTTTAAAACAAAAAGCCGAGACGAGTTCTATATATTTGCACCGAATTTTAGAAATCTTTCCGTATGGAGATTATTGATGCAATTATTTTAGGTGTTATTCAAGGACTTACAGAGTTCCTTCCTGTTTCTTCTAGTGGTCATTTAGAATTAGGAAAAGCTATTTTAGGTGATGAAAGTGTTCCCGACGAACCTCTTCTTTTTACTGTAATATTACATTTTGCAACAGCATTAAGTACCATTGTCATATTCAGAAAAGACATTTTTCAGATTATTAAAGGATTACTACAATTCAAAAAAAATGATGAAACGATGTTTTCATTGAGAATAATCGTTTCCATGATTCCCGCTGTTATTATTGGCGTGTATTTTGAAGAACAGCTTGAGCAACTTTTTAACGGAAATATTACGTTTGTTGGTTTTATGCTTATCATTACCGCTATTCTTTTATGGTTAGCCGATAAAGCAAAGGATACAGCAAAAATAGTTACTACCTCTAATGCCTTTGTTATAGGAATTGCTCAAGCCATAGCTATGCTACCTGGAATTTCGAGAAGTGGTGCGACTATTTCTACATCAGTATTACTAGGAAATGATAAAACCAAAGCTGCCCGTTTTTCATTTCTAATGGTTATTCCTTTGATTTTTGGTAAAATCGGGAAAGACCTAGTAAGTGGAGATCTTAATTTTTCTACAGAAAGCAGCACACCTTTACTTCTAGGATTTATTGCTGCCTTTGTTTCTGGGCTTTTTGCTTGCACCTGGATGATTTCCTTGGTAAAAAAGAGTAAATTATCATATTTTGCCTTATATTGTATTATTGTTGGCGTTGCTGCCATCATCTTTGGTTTTATTAAATAGTCCCCAATAATGCTAACCGAACAAGATTATAAAGACGGTCAAATTCTTTTGATCGATAAACCTCTACAATGGACATCCTTTCAGGTTGTTAATAAGTTACGCTGGTTAATTCGTAAAAATTTTGGGATAAAAAAAATAAAAGTAGGGCACGCAGGAACACTAGATCCTCTTGCTTCTGGTTTACTTATTATCTGTACTGGTAAATTCACAAAACGTATACAAGAATTTATGGGACAGACTAAAGAATACACTGGAACTATTACGTTAGGAGCAACAACCCCTTCTTATGATCTAGAAACAGAAATTGATAAAACTTTTGCTACTGATCATATTTCCGAAGAACTTATAAGAACAACTACCAAACGATTTATAGGTGAAATTGAACAATATCCTCCAGTTTTTTCAGCTTTAAAAAAAGATGGAAAACGATTATACGAATATGCTCGTCAAGGACAGGAAGTAGAAATAGCATCAAGAAAAATTACTATTTCGACTTTCGAAATTACCAGAGTAGAGTTACCTGAAGTTGATTTTAGAGTAGTTTGTGGAAAAGGAACTTATATTAGATCATTGGCACACGATTTTGGCAAAGCATTACAAAGCGGAGGACATTTAAGTGTTCTAAGAAGAACCAAAATAGGAGAATTCTCTGTGGATGAAGCAATTAGCCCAGAAGTATTTGAAAATCAATTGCACGCAGAAATTGAAACTACATAAAATATTGTAGAAAAAAAGAAGTTATAGATACCTATGGAATTTATAGAAAAACATAAAGCTTTAATTATCACATCCATGCTAATGGGTATTTTTGTGTTGTCACTCTATAATATTAATATGGTGAAAAAGAAAAAACAGCAATCCGAAATTCTGATGGAAATTCCAGAAGAATTGATGGAGGAACTAACTAAAGAGGAAGAACCGGAAGCGCCACCAGAAGAAGAACGAGAACTCATTGCCTCTAAAAGAACCCATGATGCATTTAATGAAGATTTTGAAGATTCTGAAGATTTTGAACAAAGAATAAAGTCTCTTACAGAAACAGAAGAGATAACAGAAGAAACTTCTAATAGCGATCAACTAACAGAAGGACAAGAAGCTATAAACGAAGACATCACTTCTGAGGAAGTTCCAGAGGATAAAAAAGAAGAAAAACCAATACCTGAAGAAGTTAACAACAGAAATAGCTCTGTTACTTTTACATTAAGAGGTAGAGAAAAGAAAGATATCCCAAATCCTATCTATACCTGTAACGGAAGTGGAAAAGTAGTAGTAAAAATTGAGGTAAATCAAAACGGTTATGTCATTGATGCTAAGATTGACAAAAAGAAATCTACCACCAGAAACGAATGCCTTTTTGATAATGCATTAGACTATGCACAAGATGCATTATTTTCATCCTCAGAGATAAAAGAACAGAAAGGTTTTATTACGTATTACTTTAATTACGGAGGCTAACTTTATAGTAGTTTTGCCAGATCTTCAGCAATATTGCTTCCTTTATCTTTATTATACCAAACCTGTAAATCTTGTTTGAATTCCGGATCTAAACCACCATGTTTTTCTTTGTAATCATTTACCATTTTCGTAGCTACAGATGGTCTTGGACCCCAAGTATTTATTACTTCTTTAGTTTCTTGATTATATGCTATTAGTTTTGGAATCGCTTTCCCACCATTTGTAAGAAAATTATTCATTAACTCATCATGAGCATCTCTAGATATAATTCTTAAATCAATTCCTTCATTCATTTCAGAAAGCTTATTAATTACAGGTAATGACTGAGCGGCATCACCACACCAACCCTCAGTTAAGACTAACCAAGTAATATTAGTTGTCGCACTAGAAAACGTTTCTTCAATAGCACCATTAATTTTTAGTGTTTTATCCAATCGCTTCATTCTACGATCATTAAGCATACTATAGTTGGTAAGTGCTTCTGATTGTTCGTGACCAGTAGATTTCCCTTCAGATAATAAGTTACTTACTGTATTTCTATATTCTTCATAGGAATATGAATTGCTTATTCCTTCTTCTATTAATTCATTTATAGTCATCGTAGTCGTTTCCATAATTTCTTTATATCTTATCCTATAGGACGATATATATTCTTAAAGCTTACACTAAAAATTCAAAAGTAATCTAATATCTTTATCTACTAGAAATAAACCTATGGAAAAACATAAATGCGGTTGGTGCATCGGTGATTCATTATACGAATCATACCACGATAACGAATGGGGAGTGCCATTGCACGATGAGCGTCTTTTGTTCGAATTCTTAATCTTAGAAACTTTTCAGGCCGGATTAAGCTGGATTACCATTCTTAGAAAACGAGAAAACTTTAGACTTGCTTTTGATAATTTTGATTACAAAATTGTTGCTCAATACAATGATACTAAGAAAGAAGAATTATTACAAAACGCTGGTATCATTAGAAATAAACTGAAGGTTAATTCTGCTATAAGCAATGCACAAAATTTTATAAAAATTCAAGAAGAATTTGGCAGTTTTGATGCTTATATATGGGGGTTTGTAGATGGAGAACCTATTGTAAACACATGGAAACATCATAAGGAATGTCCTGCTACAACAGAAATATCAGATCGTCTTAGTACGGATCTAAAAAAAAGAGGATTTAAGTTTGTAGGATCAACTGTTATATATGCTTTCATGCAAGCTATCGGTATGGTAAACGATCATACCATAAACTGTTTTAGATATAAAGAGGTTTAAAAATGACTGGAGAAAAGAATCTTACCTCACTTATTCAAAAAATGACTCCAGAATTACAACTTGGAGAATATGTATTTACTACGGTAAAAACGACAGATCAAATCGAAAGAAAAGACATTATCTGCGAGTTCAGGGAGCAAGAAGGAATTACACTGATTTTAAGACGTGAAAAAGCTGATAATCTTAACTTAAAATATGAATTTATTGCTTCTTGGATAACTTTAAAAATCCATTCTTCACTTGATGCTATAGGATTAACCGCTATCTTTTCGTCGGAACTAGCTAAACACGAAATAAGTTGTAATGTAATCGCAGGTTATTATCACGATCATATTTTTGTTAATACAAAGGATGGCGAAAAAACAATTGAGGTTCTTAAAAATTTATCTCAACACTATATAGGATAACTTTTAGTTTTACAACTTTACACCAAAAGACAAATCTCCTGAATCTCCTAAACCAGGGATTATATACCCTCTACTGCTTAGCTTCGGATCGATAGCAGCTATCCAAAGGTGGGTGTTTTCAGGAAAAACATCCTTGATATACTCAACTCCTTCTCTAGAACCAATAACGGCTATGATATGAATCTGTTTGGGTTCTCCATGGTTTTTCATAGCCTTCAGGGTATTCTCTAAAGTTTTTCCGGTGGCCAACATTGGATCCGCAAGCAACAGTGTTTTATTATGCAAAGAAGGTGATGCTAAGTAATTAACAACTACCTCAAAATCATCAGAATCTTCTGTGTGATCTCTATATGCCGAAATAAAAGCGTTTTCTGCAGTATCAAAATAATTGAGAAGTCCCTGATGTAATGGCAAACCTGCTCGCAAAATTGCACAAAGAACCAACTCTTTATCTGGTACTGAAATCTCTTTAGTTCCTAAAGGTGTCTTGATCGTTTTTGAAGTATATTCTAATGCTTTACTTAATTCATAACCTAAAACCTCACCGATACGTTCTATATTCTTTCTAAAACGCATACTATCTTTTTGTACAGCACTATCTCTAATTTCGCTGATAAATTGATTTAAAATAGAGTTTTCAGTTTCAAGATTGTGAATAGTCATAAATGATAAAATTTAACCCTCATTGAAAGGTTAATTCTCTGAGGTTTGTTCTAAACTTGTTTTATATATATAAAACTACTTTAAAAATTCGATAAATGCACGCCTAGAAATTTCTTTGGCTCCTAAACTAGCTAAATGATCAGTATAAACCTGACAATCTATTAGCTTCACTTCTTTTTCTTTTAAGCGTTCAACTAGTTTAATAAATCCATATTTAGAAGCATTACTTACTTTAGAAAACATACTCTCTCCACAAAATACTTTCTTATCCTCCAACCATATCCCATATAAGCCTCCTACAATCGTTTTGTCTTTCCATACTTCTACAGAAATAGCATGTCCCATTTTATGAAGTTCTATGTATGCTTCTTGCATATCCGATGTAATCCAGGTACCAAACTGATCAGGACGAATTATACTAGCACAGTTATCAATAACCTGTTTGAAGTTTTTATTAAAGGTGATTTCAAAATAGTTTTTACGAAACAACTGCCGCATACTTTTACTTATTTTGAGATCTTCAGGAAAAAGCACCATTCTAGGATCAGGACTAAACCATAAAATAGGTTGATCCTCATCATACCAGGGGAAAATTCCGTTATGATACGCGTTCAATAATCTGGGAATAGAAAGATCTCCTCCTAATGCCAACAACCCATCTTCGTTAGCAGCAGATACATTGGGAAAATCTATGGAATCATTAAGTATATACAAAACAAAATTCTAAATGTTTCTACAACGTTAAATATCAATTAGTTGTTTGAATTGACCAAAAAAATCACAATATTTGTTAGAACCTTTTAAGATAAATTTTGTTCATCATTGCTTTTTTGAGTTTTATTAAAAGGTTAACCTAAAACCACAATATGAAAAGTCCGATACATTGTATCGGACTTTTTACTTTTACACATCGACAGTTATCATCCTGAGTCTATCGAAGGATCAGTATAATATCTATAATATTGATCTACCTAAAATGGTAAATCATCATGATCTTCTTCCGTAAGATTTGTTGCAGGTTCGAATGCATCAGCAGGAGGCATTGGAGCCGCTGCAGAAGGAGCCGCCGCTTGTAAATTCTCAATCCTCCATCCTTGGATAGAGTTAAAATATTTAGTCTCTCCTTGTGGGTTTACCCACTCACGACCACGTAAATTAATACTTATTTTCACATCCTGACCTACCTGAAAGCTGTTTAATAAATCACATTTATCCTGAACAAACTCTACCATTATATGCTGCGGATATTGTTCTTCTGTAGTAACCACTATCTCACGTTTTCTGAAACCATTGTTTCCAAAAGTTTGTGTCTCACCGACCATCTTTACTTTACCTTGTACTTCCATCTTTTTAATTATTGTATTGCTGCTAAAATATTCCAGGCAGTATTAATATCATCCTTATCTAAATACTGCTGTGCAAATTTATGAATTTCTATTAGGTTAACATCCTGAATTTTATCCTTAATATCACTATTGTTATTAACAAAATCTTGGACCTCAGTATTTGTAGGTATTCTTTCAACATTTGCCAACTTACCGAGATCATTTCCTGTAAATATCTTACTGCTTTTTATGCTTTCAGGCAATGCATCTACACCAATCCCAATAGTACTTAGTGGTTTTGGAACTTCAAACATTCCCATATTCGCTCTTGTATACCAGTTTCCTCCCATACGTGCAACTTGATCAATTTTATACTGATCAATCTTACCATCGCTATCAAGAATCTCTTTTTTCACATGCATTAATAATACTTCGCAAATAATAAGGTTTCCTGCTCCTCCTTCTTCTCCCATTGGCACTATTTGATTCACCTTGCACTCAAACTGCACTGGTGCTTCATCAACTCTAAAAGCTTTTATCTTTTCTGAAGCTACCATTGTTAAACCAGCTTTATCAAACTCATTAATTCCTTCTGGATATTCGGTACTAGACAAGGACATTTGCTGAACTATATCATAATTAACAACATTTATAACAACCTCCTTAGTAGCTATTGCATTTTCTAACGTATGTTTTATAGTATTATCTCTGACTCTTCTAGCTGGCGAAAAAATAAGAATTGGCGGATTAGCACTAAATACATTAAAAAAACTAAAAGGTGAAAGGTTTGGTCTACCTTCTTTATCGATAGTGCTTGCAAATGCTATTGGTCTTGGTCCAATCGCTCCTAGCATCATTCCGTGTAATTTTCCTGTGGAAACTTCTAAAGGGTCTATACGTAACATACATGAATCTATTACACAAAGATAATTAAAGTTTAAAGGTATCAATACACTATTGCTTGGTTTTACTTACCTTGTAATAGAAACAATAAAATAGTTTTATAACGTTTATATTTAGGGTTTGGTAACACACATTTTCTATGAATTTTTCTGATGAACGTAATCTGGCTAGTTATTTTATAATTTTTGCAGTTCTTGTGATTACTGGCCTGATATTATGGAACACCTCTATATTTCTTCAGCGATTAAAAAAAGATGAGAGCACTAAAATGCAAGTATGGGCTCAATCATTTAAGGCGTTAAGTAGCTCAGGCATAGATGGATCTAACGATATTAACTTGGATGATTACCTAGAGTTATCCAATCTCATCAACAGCACTAATAATACCATCCCCACAATTATCACTAACTCTAAAGGTGACTTTATCAAAGGACAATCTGGTCATATAGATATTTCAGGGTCCACACTAAATTTACCAGATGATATTACTGAAAAAGAATTAGCAGATTATCTGGAGCAGATGAAGTCCGAAAATGAACCAATAGTTTTAGACCTAAAAGGGACTGTACAATACGTTTACTATGGAAATTCTTCTATTTTACAAAAATTAAAATATTACCCTATTGCTATCGCATTAATCATTTTTTTGTTGATTGGAGTAATTTATTTCTTTTTTACTACTTCTAAAGCTAGTGAGCAGAACAAACTTTGGGCAGGTATGGCTAAAGAAACCGCACATCAGATTGGGACTCCGTTATCATCTTTAGTGGGATGGAATGAAATTCTAAAAGTAGAAAACGTAAATCCCGAATATATTGTAGAAATAGAAAAGGATATATCCAGATTGAAAGTAATTACCGAGCGTTTCTCTAAAATAGGATCTATTCCTAAATTAGAAGAAGTAGATATTGTAAAAGAAACAAGAGAGGCATATACTTATCTACAATCCAGAAGCTCCAAATTGATTAATTTTTCGATCAATTTACCAGAAAAATCTATTCAGGTACATCTAAATTCTCAACTATATAGCTGGACTATAGAAAATCTCGTGAAAAATGCAATTGATGCTATGCGTGGAAAAGGAGATCTAAATATTGAACTGTCTCAAGACTCTAAACGTGTATTTATAAGAATTACAGACAGTGGAAAAGGAATCCCCAAAAGCAAGTTTACTAAAATTTTTGAACCTGGTTACACCTCCAAAACCAGAGGTTGGGGGCTTGGGCTTTCATTAGCCAAAAGAATTATTGAAGATTACCACTCTGGTAAAATTAAAGTACTTAGATCTGAAATTAACAAAGGCACTACTTTTCAGATTACTCTGAGCAAATCAGACGAGTCTGTTATAACATAATTCTCTTATAAGCGTTATACGTAATAAACTAAACAAAGTGAAAACCGAGTATATCCTTTTAAAAGAAGCTGTGCTTAATAATAACTGTCCTGAATGTTATTCTACAGAAAGCCTATTATTATCATTTAAACAAAAAAGGCAGCTATCCAAGCTTTTTATTAAGACCAAAGGTGAAATTATTGAAAGTATGGATTGCAAGAAATGCGAGACTACTATTTTTCCAGGGCGCTGGACCGATGATATTGAAAGAGTTTATAATTACCATAAAAAAACAATAAACTCTAAATCCTCAGGTATTCAATTTACAGGACTATTTTATATAGTAGTTCTTTTGGTTCTTATAATAACAGGGGGTTTATATGCATTTCTTTATCATCCTGAACTATTTCAGTTATAATGTATCCTATAAATATTGATTCATTACTGTTCGTAATTTATCAGAAATCATAAAGGTTTTATCAATATTAAAATCAAAACAAACAGCTACATCATGACCAATAGCACATAATGTTCCATCATCATTATACAATTCATGATATAATCCAAAACTAGAATTCTTTACAAATTCTACTTTTGTCTTAATTAGGACATTTCCAGGAAAAAACAAGGGGTTTTTAAAATCACATTTTGTAGATACAAGCATAGGACCTTTCTTAGTTTCGGAATATAATGTAGCCAATCCAGATACTTCCCAAAACTGAACACGAGCACTTTGCATATATTTCATGAAATTTACGTTATTCACATGCTGATACGTATCCATTTCACTCCAATCAATCCTAAGTTGTAACGACAATTTAAAATCAGAAGTTGTCTTCATTTCTATAAATTCGATTGAATCTCCGTGGCTAATTTATTAAACTCATCTGCTGTCATTGACACTTTATGCTGAAATGTCATTTCTTTCATATCATTAAGCGGTATTAAATGTACGTGAACGTGAGGAACTTCCAGACCCACAACAGCAACACCTACACGCTTACAGACTATTGATTTCTCTAACGCTATAGCAACTTTTCTCGAAAAACGCATCAGTTCGATATACGTTTCTTCATCAAGATCAAATATTTTATTTTCTTCTTTTTTTGGGATACACAAGGTATGTCCTTTGGCATTAGGGTTTATATCCAAAAAAGCATAAAAATTCTCATCTTCGGCGACTTTATAAGAGGGTATTTCGCCATTTATAATTTTAGTGAACAGGGTAGACATTCGTTAAAATTTTAGTTGGTTTATCGATACGAAATATAGGGTATTTCTAACAAAAACAAGAGCATAAAAAAACCTTTCTCATTTTTTTAAGAAAGGTTTTTCGTAACTGGATGTTATTTTTTATTCTCGTGTAATTTCTACAACATCAAATTTCATAATTCCATTAGGAACCTGAATTTCTGCAACTTCGCCTACGCTTTTACCTAAGAGGCCTTTACCAATAGGTGAATCTACGGATATTTTACCTGTTTTAAGGTCTGCTTCACTTTGTGCAACTAGTTTATAGGTCATCTGCGCTCCATTCGTTTGATTTTTAATTTTAACAGTAGAATGGATTAATGCCTTGGACGTATCTAATTGAGATTCATCAATTAATCGCGCTCCCGACAAGGTTTCTTCTAATTTAGAAATTCTCATCTCTAGCAACCCTTGTGCTTCTTTTGCTGCATCATACTCAGCATTTTCACTTAAATCACCTTTATCACGAGCCTCTGCAATCGCTTGTGATGCTTTTGGTCTCTCTATATCTTTAAGGTTATTTAATTCGTCTCTTAACTTTTTTAGCCCTTCTGCAGTGTAATAAGATACTTTGCTCATAACTTCATCGTTTATATAAATACAAAAAATCCCATGGCTATGGGACTTTAACTATAAACAAATATAATAAAAAATAATACCGAATCACATTTTTACTTAATTTGGTCTTTTTAAAAATGATACTTCGGTTACACAACCATATTTTTCATATAAATAATTCAAAACAATGAAAAAAATAATAGTAATAGCTTGTATTTCTCTTCTGATATTTTCGTGTAGTAGTGATGATAATCGTACTAACAATCCGAACCTTCCATCGATAGGCTTTAATCATACCGTAAACTTAGACTTACCAGGATTTAATAGTCTTAAATTTCCAGGGAATGCTGAAGAAATAAGAATTGAAGGTGTAGGCATTAAAGGTGTTGTAATATATAATGTAGATAATACGCTGTATTCAGCTTTTGAACTGAGCGATCCTAACATTACGCCTAGTGACTGTTCTGCGCTTAATATAAATGGTATACGAGCTGAGTCTAATTGCGGTAATGATAATGTCTATGAGATTATCAGTGGTCAACAATTAGAAGGAGAAGGCGGATTTCCTCTTTTAAGATATCAAATCAGGAGAGAAGGAAATATTTTGGTAATTTCTAATTAATAAGAAGAAAAGCCTTCTTTAAGGTTTACTAAAACAAGATCATCTCTGGATTTAGAAATGATTTCTATGGCTTTTTTGCTTCGTATTCCTGATTGACAACAAACTACGATTGGTTTGTGGTTATTTAATTCTAAAACTCGGTTTAAAACCATGTCTAGAGGTATATGTATTCCTCCAATATTGAAGTTATTATATTCTTCTATCGTTCTAACATCTAAAATTTGATAATTCTCATGGTTTTGCTTTAACTCTAAGGGTGTAATTTCTTCGAAAGTATTTGACCTAATCCCACAGAAAAAATCATAATCATCCTCTAATTGATCAACTTCAATAGTATCATTTTTTTTGAAACTTAATACTTGTTGTTGTAGTGTAAGTGCAT
This sequence comes from uncultured Aquimarina sp., assembly GCF_947492405.1. GTDB lineage: Bacteria > Bacteroidota > Bacteroidia > Flavobacteriales > Flavobacteriaceae > Aquimarina. Next base: position 51,951 of record NZ_CANLMP010000010.1, on the reverse strand, counting down.
CAAAATAGAGCAGTTTTCCTCTTAACACCTCTCCGATTCCAGTAATCATCTTAATGACCTCATTCGTTTGAAGACTACCTATAATTCCTGGTAATACTCCTAAAACCCCAATATCTGAACAATTTGGAACAGCTCCTGATGCTGGTGGATTGGGGAATAGACAACGATATGTAGGACCATTTTCATAATTCAACACAGAAACTTGCCCCTGAAATTTAAAAATAGAACCAAATACTAAAGGTTTGTCTGTTAAAACACAAGCATCATTTACTAAATATCGTGTTGGAAAATTATCACTTCCATCTACTATGATATCATATTCTTCAAAAAGTTCTAATGCATTATCTGCATCTAACTTCTCTTCATATACTTTAAAAAACACAAATGGATTTAGTCTGGATAATTTTTCTGCAGCCACTTTAGCTTTTGATCTTCCTATATCATCAATTGTATAAAGTATCTGACGTTGAAGATTCGTTTGATCCACCTCATCATCATCAATAATCCCTATTGTTCCTACTCCTGCTGCTGTAAGATATTGTAAAACAGGACACCCTAATCCTCCTGCGCCAATCACCAAAACTTTAGCTGATGCTAGTTTATTCTGTCCCTCTTCTCCAATTTCGTCAAGAATGAGATGACGGTTATATTGTGTTTTTTCTTCTCTGCTTAACATATCACGAAACTAGCTTATAAAGATATTACAATTTATTGCCAATTATGAGCCCAATCTTTCCAAACCACTTCTAATCCTTTCGATTTTAACATGGTTACCACTTCTTCCGTAGAACGTTCATCAGAAATTTCGAACTGCTCTAATGATTGAGGCTCTACGGCATATCCTCCCGGATTTGTTTTAGATTCAGCACTAATAGATGTAATCCCTAGGTTTACTATATTTTCTCTAAACGTTTCACTTTCTCTTGTAGACATAGATAATTCTACATCTTCATCCAATAAACGAAATGCGCAAATCAATTGAACCAAATCTGAATCTGTCATCTCAACTTTTGGCTCTAGTCCACCACTATGAGGTCTTAATCTGGGAAATGATATAGAATATTTTGTTTTCCAATAGGTCTTCTGCAAATATTGAAGATGTAATGCAGTAAAAAAGCTATCTGCTCTCCAATCTTCTAATCCAAACAAAGCACCCAATCCTATTTTATGAATACCAGCACGCCCTAATCGATCTGGAGTCTCTAATCGATAATCGAAGTTTGATTTTCTTCCTTTTGGGTGGTGTTTTTTATATTCTTCTTTGTGATAGGTTTCTTGATATACCAAGACTGCATATAAACCACTATCTATTAACAATTCATAATCCACTTGATCCATTGGTTGAACTTCTATAGTAATATTGGCAAACTTAGATCTAATTAACCTGATCGCATTATTAATATAATCCACGCCTACAGTTCGATTTGCTTCTCCTGTAACCAATAAAATATGATCGTATCCTTTACTTTTCAGAAAACTTACTTCTCTTAAGATCTCTTCATCAGTTAATGTTCTACGAGGAATTTTATTGGTCATGCTAAAACCACAATATGTACAAATATTCTGGCATTCATTGCTCAAATACATGGGTGCATACATTTGTATCGTATTCCCAAAACGTTTCTTGGTAATCTGATAACTTAGTTGTGCCATTTGCTCCAGATAAGGCTTTGCAGCTGGAGAAATTAGTGCCTTAAAATCTTCTATACTCCTATTAGATGTATTTAATGCTCTTTGAACATCCTGTTCTGTCTTACTAAGAATATCAGATAAGGTATCATCCCAATTGTATTGATCGAATATGTTTTTGAAACTGGTATCGGGTATCGGGTATCGGGTATGAAACATTATACAATTGCTTTTACCAAGTTAAACAACATTTTCCTAATTTGTATCGTCTGACTTAGTAAATCCGAAGCTTGTTTTTCATTTATATAATACAGATCTTTCGATAAAATTAATAGATATTCTACTTCTGAAATTGATCCAGAAGCGATTCTTAAGTATCTTGCAAATTCTTTACTCGAATCGTGTCCGCAACCTTCAGAAATATTTGTTGGAACAGAAGAAGAAGCTCTTCTGATTTGAGATATAATCCCAAACTTTTCCTCATTTGGAAATTCTTTAGTAGCATCATAAATTAACAAACATAGTTTATGACTTTTCTCCCAAACTTTTAACTCTTTAAAATCTCTCATTAATCCTTTTAATTTTTATAACACATATCAAAAACCAATACCTGATAGCCAATACCCTCATTTTTAATCTTTAGATAAAAATGAAGTCAAAGGACTACTTGCTTCTGCATGTTTTTTTATAGGAGCTAATTTTGCATTATAGGCCATTCTACCGGCTTCTACAGCCATTTTAAAAGCTGTGGCCATAGTCACTGGATCTTTTGAAACCGCTATAGCTGTATTTACCAGAACTGCATCGGCACCTATTTCCATAGCATGAGCTGCATGTGATGGACTACCGATACCAGCATCTACTATTACCGGCACATTACTTTGATCTATAATTATTTCCAAGAAATCCAATGTTTTTAATCCTTTATTACTTCCAATAGGCGCTCCCAAAGGCATTACACATTGAGTACCTACTTCTTCTAATCGTTTACATAAAACAGGATCCGCATGTATATATGGCATTACCACAAAACCAAGTTTTACTAATTCCTCAGCGGCTTTTAAGGTTTCTATAGGATCTGGCAATAAATACTTTGGATCCGGATGAATCTCTAATTTAATCCAATTAGTCTCTAGAGCTTCTCTAGCCAATTGAGCAGCAAAAATAGCTTCTTTAGCATCTCTAACTCCAGAAGTATTAGGTAATAAATTAATTCTGGGATGATTTAAATGAGTCAGTATATCATCTTCATTATTGTTGACATCCACACGCTTAAGCGCTACTGTTATCAACTCACTTTCTGAAGTTAACAGTGCTTCTCTCATCAAATCAGATGAGCTAAATTTTCCTGTTCCTGTAAACAACCTAGACGAAAACTCTTTGTCTGCAATTTTTAATGTATCCATTTTCTAGCCTTTAGCTTCTAGCCGATTAGCCATTAGCTTTTTTATATTTTTTATTCAATCTTTATATATTATGATACCCTAAAAGTGTTTTATTAGAACTCAATACCTTTTCAGTATATCGTTTTCCTCTAAAACATGATTTTAGTAAAGGAAAACCTAACGATAAATATGAGGTTATGGCTGATGATAAAACACAACCACTCCCATGTTTTTCCGCGATATTCTTATTTTTTGGATTCAGTACAAAATATTTTCCATCTCTGGTAAATAGTTCATCTTTCCCCAGCATTTCTTTTCGGTGTCCACCTTTTAGAAATACATTAGTTTTACTGCTAATGTGTCTCACTGTCTCTTCTATAGTTTTATCAGTGTAAAACATCTGAATTTCTTCGTAATTAGGAGTCAACAGATATATTTTCTTTAGCACTTCTTCAAAATGGTTCTTGATACTATTGAGATCAGGATTACGAGAACTGACGTTTGGGGAATGGAAATCAAACTCAGAGCTTGATTTTAATACTGGATCCAAAACGATTTTTATTGCACTATTTTTCTTCAACAAAAAATCAATAATTTCGTGTAGTATTTTCCAGTTCTGAACGATTCCAATCTTTACATAATCAATATTGAATTTTTTAAAAAGAATTGATATCTGACTTTTGATCACCTCAATATCGTTCCAAATGCATTCTTCAAAATCAGTATCATTCTGGATCGTATTTGCCGTACAAACAGCCAGACCATAACACTTTAAAGCTTCAAAAGTTTTAATATCTGCCGTTAACCCAGCTCCTGATGACGGATCAAAACCTGCTATTGTAAGTACATTAGGACGATTTCGCATAAGAATTTTAGTTAATATCCTTTTTTAACTTGATCGTTTGCTTCCTTTATTTTTACGAAACTATCTAAAGAATCCTCAGTATTCCAAACACCTCCTAAAACTCCAACTCCTTTGAATCCTAAATCATAGGTTTTTTGAAGTGTTGTTTCATTGATTCCGCCCATTCCTATGATGGTCTGACTTAGTTCATTTACATCAAATCCTTTTCCTTCATAACCTGCTTTAGAAATTGAGCCAAAAACAGGGCTTAATAAAACATACTCGAAATCTCCTTTAGACGCAATAATATCTTCTTTAGAATGGAAAGAACTTGTCACAGAAAACCCTTTATTATTATAAACCTTAACAGTAACCTCTAATGCATCTTCTAGATCAATACGTGCTTGTTCTTGTAAATGTATTCCTCTCAATTCATATTCCTGAGTCAATTCAGGAAACTGATGTGTCATTATTCTATTATGGAATTTATTTTCTATCTGATCTAATAAAGATCGATATCCATCAATAGTAAATGTTGGTTTACGAAGATGTAATATCTCTAATCCAGCTTTGAATAGTTTATTAATCTGATCTGTCTCGTTGGGTATTGGTTTTTCTGATGTTAATACTATAATCATTTTTTTTGGTGTCGATTTTCGGGTATCAGGTTTCGGGTGTCAGGTTTGGAATCTACGAAACCAGATAGCTGACAACTGATGCCTATAAATATACTTCGCTTCCTTTTTCTTTAAACTCTTCTGCTTTTTCCTGCATCCCTTCTTCTAGCGCTTTCTGATCATCGATCTCTTTCTGAGCTGCATAATCACGAACTTCTTGTGATATTTTCATAGAGCAAAATTTTGGACCGCACATACTACAGAAATGGGCAATTTTTGCTCCTTCTGCCGGCAATGTTTCATCATGATATTCTCTTGCTCTTTCTGGATCTAAAGCTAAATTAAACTGATCTTCCCAACGGAATTCAAAACGAGCTTTGCTCAATGCATCATCTCGGTGCTGAGCTCCTGGATGTCCTTTTGCTAAATCTGCAGCGTGAGCCGCTAACTTATATGTGATCACACCGACTCTTACATCTTCTTTATTAGGCAATCCTAAGTGTTCTTTTGGGGTTACATAGCATAACATGGCTGTACCATACCAACCAATCATAGCAGCACCAATTCCTGATGTAATATGGTCGTATCCTGGAGCAATATCTGTTGTTAATGGTCCTAATGTGTAAAAAGGAGCCTCTCCACAAGCTTCTAATTGCTTATCCATATTTTGCTTGATCATATGCATAGGCACGTGACCTGGACCTTCGATAAAGGTCTGAACATCATGTTTCCAGGCTATTTTTGTTAATTCTCCTAGCGTTTCCAATTCTGCAAACTGCGCTTCGTCATTAGCATCTGCAATAGATCCCGGACGTAGTCCATCTCCTAATGAGAATGCTACATCATAAGACTTCATAATCTCGCAAATTTCTTCGAAATGCGTATAGAGGAAACTTTCTTTATGATGTGCCAGACACCATTTTGCCATAATTGAACCTCCACGAGATACAATTCCGGTAACTCTTTTTGCTGTCATGGGTACATATGCTAAACGAACACCAGCGTGTATGGTAAAATAATCTACTCCTTGTTCTGCTTGCTCGATCAAAGTATCCCTGAAAATTTCCCAGGTAAGGTCTTCTGCCTTACCATTTACTTTTTCTAAAGCTTGATAAATAGGAACTGTACCGATCGGAACCGGAGAATTACGAACAATCCACTCTCTTGTTTCGTGAATATTCTGTCCCGTAGAAAGATCCATAATATTATCAGCTCCCCAACGACACGCCCAAACTGCTTTTTCTACTTCTTCTTCTATACTAGACGTTGTAGCAGAATTCCCAATATTAGCGTTTATTTTTACCAAAAAGTTACGCCCCAAAATCATGGGTTCTGCTTCTGGATGATTTATGTTAGAAGGGATTACTGCTCTTCCTCTTGCTACTTCTTCTCTTACGAACTCTGCTGTAATTTTTTTTGGGATACTTGCTCCAAAATCCTGCCCTGGATGTTGATTAGCAATTCTGGTAGCTTCTTCAATTTTTTGATTTTCACGGATAGCAACGTATTCCATTTCGGGAGTAATAATTCCTTGCTTGGCATAATACATCTGAGAAACATTCTTTCCAGCTTTTGCTCTTTTTGGTTTTCGTACATGATTAAATCTAAGATGATCTAAACTAGCATCATTTAACCGTTGATTACAATATTCTGAAGAAAAACTATCTAACTCTTCAACATCACCGCGATCCAGTATCCATTGCTCTCTAATGCGTTCAATTCCATCATGTACATTGATTTCTTTGCTTGGGTCTGTATAAGGTCCGCTGGTATCATATACCACAACAGATTCATTTGGTGTTTTCTTACGTGTCATAGAATCCACGGTATCGCTCAATTCGATCTCTCTCATTGCTACCTTTAGCTGTGGATGGATGCTTCCGTTTACGTAGATTTTTTTCGAACTCGGAAAAGGAGTTGTTGTAATTTTTCCTTCTTGTGGTGCGGTATCTTTTTTCTTCATAAATATGTCGTTTTAGCTTTTGTTAATGGCTTAGTTTCTGTTTTTAATTATCCTCCTTGTGTAGCTTGTATAATAGTAATGTTATCTTCTCCCTGAATAAGGGTTTGACTCCAATTACTTTTAGTAATGATTTCATTATTAATAGCAATAGCAATTCCTTCTTTAGAAAGACATAGCTGTTCTAACAGCGATACTATCGAACTATTTTCTGAAACAATTTGTTCTTGATTATTAATGTTTATGGTCATTTTTTTAATTTAAATCCATAAACTTTAGGCAACACCTATTTTGAGAAGAAAATCATATTCTTATACTTTATATAAGAAATGAGATTGACTTTTCCCTTCGTCAGTACTAACTGCATCAGGTTCAAAGGGTATTTCTCAGACTCCATATTAAGGAGTCACCCCTAAAGTTTATTTTATAAAAATACTAAACTTAAATCAATAACTAAATCTTATTGAAAAGTCTTTTTCTGTCATTTCGAAAGAAGTCAAGAAACTTGCACTACATTTCGACTACGCTCAATGTGACTGAATAGATCGGTTTAGTATTAAAATTTTAATGTTGCCCCAAGCAAGAAGTTAATCCCCGCTTGTGGATAGAATCCAGCTCCTTCGATTGTGGTTACTGTTCCTGGATTGGTAAAATCATCATCAAATGTGAAGAAGTACCCATTAGATACATATTCTGTATCAAAAATATTATTTACCAAACCCGTTAATACGATTGATTTAAAAACAGGAATGTTTTTGATTTCATAAACTACATTCAGATCATTTATAAAAAAACTATCTAGTTTAGATGCTTCACTATCAATATTACCCATATACTGTTCTCCCACAAATTTAGAAAGAAATCCTAGTTGGAGATTTTTAACGGGTTGATAAATAAACATGTTTCCAACAACTACATTTGGTGAGTAAGAGATATTTGTATTTCCTAAATTCACTAAACTACCATCTCTAGAAGTCACAAAATCCTTATTTTTATTGGTACTAATAGCAATATTAGGTTTTACTATAAACTTATCTGTAATTGTGATATCTGCATCAATTTCGATTCCCAGACGGAAGCTTTCTCCGCTAGTTGCTCTTATTGGTGCTCCCACATCATCCAATGCTCCAGTAAGCACTAGTTGATCTTTGTACCACATATAATATAGATTAGCATTTACGATTGTTCTCTTTTTATTAAACCTCCAACCGAATTCTATATCATTTAATCTTTCTGCAGTACTGATTCCATTTTCAAAATCACTTCTTCTTGGCTCTCTGTTTGCTCTTGCATAAGAAGCATATAATTGATGAGCTTTATTAATTTGGTAGGTCGCACCTAATTTCGGATTAAAAAAATCATAGCTTTCATCAACTTCCAATGGCACTCTATCTGAAGTTAGTCCTGTAGTTTCATATCCTACAAAGCGGCCTTGTAAATCTAAAAATGCACTCCATTTATCATTCACTCTATAGGTGGTTTTTCCAAAAATGGTGAATTCATTTTTCTTTCCATTACCGAAATAATAATTATCTCTAATTTCTGATCCACCCGCATTTTGAGCCCAAATTACTTCTCCAAAATGATCTCCGTCGTAAAGACTGTAAAATGCACCAAAATCAACATCGAGATTATTATTTTTATAATTAGCAGTAGCATTGATTACATAAAAATCATTGTCTAACCATCTACGACGAATTAAGTCTGTGGTATTAATAGTTTCTCCACCTAAAACAATTGGAGTAAAATCATAATCGGCAAAATCTTCATCTTCTTTATATTGCTCGAAAAAGCCTCGCCCATATGTATAATTAAGACCTACATTAGTAGACCAGTGATTATTATATTTTTGATTCCAATGTAACTGATAATGATCTTGCTTATAATTATCTACTTCATTATCATAAAATCGCGTATTTCCATTCTCATCTGTATATTGCCCTGCTGGGTTAAAAGTACGATCACTGTCTAGGGTTGCTTGATCAATTCCAAACCAGGACTGATACGTAATTTCGTGTCCTCCAAAAGCTACTGCCTTAATTAGTGTATTATCATCCACATAAGAACCTTGTAAAAAGTAAGATTTTAGATCAGCAGAAGCTCTATCTATATATCCGTCTGAAGCAATTGCAGATAAACGACCTGCTATTTCGATATGATCATTTAGTAATCCTGTACTAAATTTAAGATTATGTCTTCTCGTTCCAAAAGACCCAAATGAATTAGAAATTTCTCCATTTGCAGTTTCAGAAACCGCATCGGTTAATAGATTAAGACTTGCTCCAAATGCTCCTGAACCATTAGTAGAAGTTCCCACTCCTCGTTGAAGTTGCAAGTTTTCTACAGAAGATGCAAAATCTGGTAAGTTTACCCAAAATGTTCCCTGACTCTCTGCATCATTAAATGGAATTCCATTTAAGGTTACATTCACTCTGGATGCATCACTACCTCTTACTCGGATATAAGTATATCCTACTCCTGCTCCCGCATCTGTAGTAGTAACAACACCCGGTAAATAGTTTAATAAAATCGGAATATCTTGACCAAGATTACGAGTCGCTAATTCCTCTTTGGATAGATTGGAATGCGTAATAGGTGAATCTGCATCTACACGTACAGATTTCACTAAAACTTCATCTAGTTTTTCAATTTCGCTAGTTATAGAATCTTTCTGTTTTTCTTGAGCAAACAAAGTAGTACTCAAAAATAAAATGGTAAGACAAAATAATAGATTTTTCATTCGTAAAAATTATTACGAATAAAAGGGGCAATTACTCTAAGGTTTAAAATTAATTTAAAATTGTACCGACTATACAATACTATTTATTACTTCCCTATTGAGCTAATGTATCAAATAGACATATTAGCTTATTGCTGTCCCTTGGCAGCATTACCTGCCCAGGTTCATCGGGTATGATCTCAGCCTTTATTAGGTTGGAGGAGTGAGGTTTTAGGAGTGAGATTGTTTTAAACCCCAAACCTAACCTCATACCAAATACCTTTTTAAAGCACCCCTTTGAGATTTTGCTGCAAAAGTACTGTGTTTAATTGATTTATTGTAACTTTATTAGACATAAAAACAATGCTTCGGTTTTTTTGAAGTTAGTATAGTATGAAAAACACAAAACGTTCAATTACGTTAAAAATAATTGCAGGATATACATTAGCAATTCTACTAGCGATCATTGCTTTCTGGGTTATTTATAGGCAATTTGGTAATTACTCTGAAATTACTAAAATTAAGAATGATAATAATGAAAAGTTAGTACTTGTTGGAGAGGCGATCACTGGCTTATATGAAGCCGAAAGTTTAACCAGAAACATAATCCAAACTTCGGATACTGAAAAATTTGAAGCATATAAAATAAAGGTCGATTCTATAATTACAACCATCGACCAAGTTGGAGGAATGTCTTTAGATACGTTTCAGTCTAATAAAATTGATAGTATAAAAATACTTATCGATAGTAAAAACAAAAATTTCGAAAAGCTTATTGCTATATATGAGCAACGAAAAGAAAAAGGTTTAAAAGAAAATGTAATTGATCAACTCAAAAAATCAAGTAAAGAATATGGTAATTATCTTGATTTAGACAAGCGTATTAAGGATTATAATCCTGCTACAAAAAAATTAATAAAAAACCTTCTAAGTTGGTCAAAAAAAGATAATGAAGAACGTTTGACAAGTCAGACTTTAGATTCTGTAGCCAATCATTTTTATAAAGTACTAATAGAGGTAGAGGAAAAAGACAGAAGGTACGAACGCCAAATTACGGCAAGAGAAAACAAACTCTTAAAAAATGATCAGATTATCACTAAGCAGCTTCGTGATTTAATGGCGGCGATAGAGGATAGCGAACGGAAAGAATATGTAGCAAAACTGGAAAGATCAAATAACATACTTGATAAAACTGCCAATTTTATCATTATTATAACTGCTATCAGCTTATTAATTGCTATTCTATTTCTCTTTTTAATTACGAAAGACGTATCTAAGAGTCAGAAATATAGAAACGAATTAGAAGCTGAAAAAATATATAAAGAGTCTTTATTAAAAACCAGAGAATCCCTTATAAACACGGTAACCCACGATCTCCGTTCTCCTCTGAATACTGTGATTGGATATTCTGATTTATTGGAAAAAACTGGCTTAACTAATAAACAAAAGCATTATTTAGGTCATCTAAAAAAATCATCTGATTATATTCTCCATTTAGTAAACGATCTCCTTGACCTATCAAAGCTTGAAGCTGGTAGAATGGTGATTGAAGAATTACCTTTTTCTCCTAAAAAATTAATCGAAAACACGATTACCAGTGTCATTCCTTTAAATGACAGTAAGAATTTAGAAATCTTAATAAATTCAGACAGAGAGCTAAACAAACAATATTTAGGAGACCCTTTTAGAATCAAACAAGTACTGACTAATTTATTGAATAACGCATACAAATTTACGGATCAAGGATCCATCACAATTGATAGTAAAATCACACAAAATGGTCTTGCAGAAAAAGAGCTTATTATTTCTGTAAAAGATACTGGTATTGGAATAACAAAGGAGCAGCAGAAATTCATTTTCGAAGAGTTTTCGCAAGGAGATGATGATACTGAAAAAAAATATGGTGGTTTTGGTCTTGGTTTAGCCATTACTAAAAAAATAATTAAACTTCTTAATGGAAAGATAAAATTAGAAAGTGAACCTGAAGAAGGTAGTAATTTTAGTTTTTGTATCCCGATTAAGCTTGCTAAGACACAAATTTCTGAGGAAGAAAATGAGCCTTTAGAAATTCAGCATTTCACGAACAAAAAAGCTCTCATTGTTGATGACGATCTTAGTCAATTAGATTTAACCAGTGAAGTAGCATCGCTGATTAGTCTATCGTACGATATCTGTGAAAATGGCTTAGACGCCTTAGAACTTTTAAAGAAAAACAACTATGATCTAATTCTTACGGATATACAAATGCCTAAAATGGATGGTTTCGAACTACTAAAAGCTATTAGAAATAATACTTCTTATAAAGATTTACCAATTATTGCTTTATCTGGTAGAACAGATACTTCTGTATCAGAGTATGAAGAAGCTGGTTTTTCAGGAAGTCTTCGTAAACCTTATGCTCCACAGGCTTTAATAGATTTAATAACTAATATTTTAAAAATTGATGCTGTCGATCTTGACTATGAAAATCCAATGTCAGATAAAGAAAAAGAAGCGAACTACTCTTTGAGTGACCTGATGCTTTTTGCTCAGGGAGATACAGAATCACTTTATGCCATTTTAGAAACTTTTTGTATTAGCACCACGGATCATATAAAAGAACTTAAGTCTGCCATTGATAGTCATAATTTTGAACAGATTAAACGTCTTGCACATAAAATGTTACCAATGTTTAAACAAATAAAAGCAAAAGAAATCGTACCAATTTTAGACACATTGGAACATCAAGATGACTATGAGTTAGATAATAAGGAAATTCTTGAACTAACAGAGAAAGGAGTAAATAAAATAGAAGATCTAATTGATAAGCTTAAAGTTAAAAACTAAAGACTGATATCATATTGCTTTAATTTATTATAGAGGGTCTTTCTATCTATATCGAGCATTCTTGCTGCCTTTGCTTTATTACCGTTTGCTTTTTCTAAAGCATCCAAAATCAATTCTTGTTCATTTTGACTCTTAAATAATCCATAGGTTTGTTTGGCATTATGAGAAGCATATGCAACATCGTTAGGTAGAACATCCATAGTAATCATATCATTCTGAGAAAGCAATACGGATCTTTTTACAATATTTTTTAATTCTCTTAGATTTCCTGGCCAATCATATTTCTTAAATGTATCCAATACTTCATCGGCAAATCCAACAACATGCTTATCCAACTCTACATTAGACTCCTCTAGAAAATAATTTGCAAACAACATCAAATCTTCGATTCTATCTTTTAATGGTGGTACTTTTATAGAAAACTCATTCAGGCGATGATATAGATCTTCTCTAAACTCTCCTTCTTTTACTGCATTACTAAGATCCTCATTTGTAGCTGCTATAACACGGATATCAACTTCTATCTCTTTATTACTTCCCACAGGTTTAATCTTTCTTTCTTGTAATGCCCTAAGAAGCTGAACTTGTAATTCATAACTAAGATTACCTATTTCATCTAAAAATAAGGTTCCCCCATTAGCTGCTTCAAAATGACCAACTTTATCATTTACAGCTCCTGTAAAAGAACCTTTGATATGCCCAAAAAATTCACTTGATGCAATCTCTTTTGGAATCGCTCCACAATCGACCGGCACAAATGGTTTATCGGCTCTTTTACTTGCTTTATGTATACTACTAGCCACATATTCTTTTCCGGTACCACTATCTCCAATAACCAATACAGACATACGAGTAGGAGCCACTAATGCGACATATTCATTAAGTTTTTTAGAAGCGTCACTGATTCCTTTTACAAAAGAATTATTTGTACGAGCAATCTTCTCTTCCTTTTTAGGTGCTTTACTATCTCCAAATTCAGGCTCGTTAGTATCAACTTTTAATGCTTTTTCAATAATCTGAAGTATCTTATCAGGATTAAAAGGTTTAGAAACATAATCAAATGCTCCTTGCTTTATAGCATTAACCGCCATGTTTATTTCTGCATAACCAGTCATAATCACAACCTGAGTCTTAGGATTCTTAGCTCTAATATCGTCTAACAAAGTGATACCATCTCTATCCGGTAATCTTACATCCGTTAGTACAATATCAAACGTATGCTCTTGAATCTGTAAAACGGCTTCATTACCAGAAAATGAAGTAGATACGTCATATCCTTTTTTTTGTAAAAAAGTTTTGAGCATCGTACAAAAAGCTACATCATCTTCAACTATCAGTAATTTGGACATATTGATATCATTTAATTTTAAATGTATGGTATAAAATTAAACATTAAAAACATTTAATTATTCTCTAACATAAAAGAAACCTAAAAATAAAAAAGAGACCCTTGGGATTGGGTCTCTTTTTAGCACTAAACAACTTTATATCGTCTTTTGGTTGCAAAACGATATCCTTTTCTACCCCTAGATTTAAGATTTGTCGTCTGGCTTTATCCATTCGCCATTAGCGCTTGCAAATACAACTTTTGTGTAGTTATCTTTACCTCTAAGAACAATCTTATACGAATTATCTTTAGATATATATGCTTTGTAAATACGTAAGTTCTCAAAATCTCTTGCAGCAGCGTCTTGAATTGTCATTGGTAATTCTACAATTTCAATTTCCGTATACTCCTGTAGTTCATATTCATAATCCATAAACTCCCATCCATCATTCTCAGCCAATTCATCTTGAGCTATCACTCCTTGTGCTGATATAATACTAACTACTATAGCGATGATCATTTGTAAATTTTTCATTTGATTATAATTGTAAACACTTGTTTTACGATTATATGTAGAGGAATAATTGTTCCAAAAAATAATCAGACAAAAAAATATATAAAATTAACTGATTATCAGATGTTTAGGTATTTTTATGTAGATCTAGAATCTGTGGAAATCTGTAGATTCCACACAAAAGTGTAGAAATTATACACACTTTTGTGTGAAGGGATAATTACAATAGAGGTTTTTTTCGATTAGATTTTTTAAATGCTTGTCTTTTTTTGCTTTCCAAACGTTTTCTAACAGAAGACTTAGAGGGCCTAGAAGCTTTTCTTGGTTTAGGTATATACAAACTTGCTTTTATGATCTCTAAAAACCTACTAATTACAAGTTCTTTATTTCTGTGTTGACTTCTCGTATCTCCACATTGCAAAATTAATTCATCTGATTTAGTGATTCGTGATTTTAACTTGTTAGTAATTCGTAACTTTTCTTCATCGGTAAGCCCTTTAGAATCATTTATATTAAAACTAAGCTCTACTTTAGAAGAAACCTTATTAACATGCTGGCCACCAGCACCATAACTTCTAATGCCTTTGAACTTTAATTCATTTAATACAACTGAAATATTCACGAAAAAAGTTTTACTTGATGTGCAGACTTTAATAGATCATTTACTGTTTTTACAGGATTAAATGTAGTTAAAGGTACTTCTACAAAAACACTAATCCAATTCGCCATCGCACCGTTCCATAATCCTGGTAATTCTAATGCTTTTAATACTTGTCCATTAAGAGATTTCGTTGTTATAAAACCTGCATCCGGATCTACAAAATCAAGTAAATTAAACTTATTTCCTTTGTAATCACGCACACCACAAACCAAATCTACAGGGTTGAAGTGAGTTGCACTTTTTAAAATATCTCGCTGTCTATTATCTTTTATATTTATTTGCGGGGTTTCGATAATCTGTAAAACTAATCTCCCATTCTCTCTTTTTATCCAAAAAGGTCCTCCACCAGGTTCTCCTTCATTAATTACCATACCACATACTCTAATTGGTCTGTTTAATGATTCTTTTAGAAATTGAAGTTTATATTTCTCGGAAAATTTATCAAAATCCAAAGGCAACCTCACATTAAGTTGCTGCACCAAAAACTTCTTGATGTCCTTTAATTCAGCTTCTGACGGAACATTTTTATCAATTGCATTTAATATCCTAAAAACCTCATCCTGAATTTCAATTAATTTACCTGCCAGCACCTTTTTATATCCTGAGACCTCATCCTGATATTTACGAACTACAACATTGTCTATATTTTTAATATATACGATATCCGCATCCAGATCATTTAGATTTTCGATCAATGCTCCGTGACCTCCTGGTCTAAATAGTATAGAACCATCTTCCGTTCTAAACGGCTCATTGTTTTTATCTACTGCAATAGTATCCGTTTCTGATTTTTGAAAAGAATATGTAATTATAAAATTAGTATCTGTTTTTTCTTCTACTTTTTTCTTTATCCTTTCGAATTCATCCTTAAATGCATCGAGATGCTCCTTAGAAATTGTAAAATGTAATTTAGAATCTCCTTTGACATTTTTGTTATATCCTGCAGCCTCGAACAAATGTTCTTCAAACGAAGTAGATATACTATTTGTGTATTTATGAAAAGGCAATAATCCTTTTGGGTATACTCCAAAATTCAGTCCTTTTTCTTTTAGCATCATTTCGATAAAAATATAGAGCTGTCTTCCTTCTGATAAAGATTCAAAATTAGGATAAGAACTCCTTATTTTTTGCATTACTATGTCATAAAAAGGAAATTTTTCTAAACCTATTAAAAATAGTCGTATTGCATTTGCCTTTTCGTGATTTGTATATGAGTTCAAACTTTCTTTTTCGTACTCATAGTTATCCAAAAATTTAAATAATTCTTTAAACA
The DNA here is from genome assembly GCF_947492405.1 of uncultured Aquimarina sp. Lineage (GTDB taxonomy): Bacteria > Bacteroidota > Bacteroidia > Flavobacteriales > Flavobacteriaceae > Aquimarina. The sequence continues at coordinate 36,196 of NZ_CANLMP010000010.1, read as the reverse complement.
TTCTAGTAGCAGCACCAGAAGCTGGTACAAATTTTATTGTATCCAGATTAGAGGATCTAGACTCATACAACTTAGTCAGTTCGGACTGGTAGTGCTCAGAAAATCTTAAAATCCCATTATCAAGACTAGCAGCACTTCTTAATGCCACAAAAGGAATTTCATTTTTAAATGTCTCGATCTGCGATAGTACTTTTTCTACAGTCAAGCCTTTGGATGTAATCAGTTTGATATCTTTATCTGTAATATTCACGTTACTTCTCTATTAATTGATCAATAGTTTTTATTGCTTTTTTAAAACGAGATTCAGCATCTCCTTTTAATATAATGTACTTACAATTGTTTTGCTCCAGAGATTCTTTAAAACGCAAAAACATTTCTTCTCTCTGATATGGTTTATCTCTTAGATCATCAGGAATCCAAGGTGTGTCAATATAAGTTAAAAGATACAAATCATAACTGTTTTCTGATGAAAATTTACGTATCATTTCAGGGACCGATCCATTATAATATGCCTCGGAATACACTTTGATCTCAAGAAGATTCGTATCGCAAAATAATATTTTGTTTGATTCTTTTATGATTTCATTTTCTAACTGCATTTGTCCTACCGCGATCGGAATCAAATCCTCATAAGTACATACTTCTTTATCAGTATCCCATTTTTTCTGAAGGTACTCTCTCATATATTCTGGCACCCAAGAAGTATTGTAATGTTTAGCTAATTGTTTAGATAGAGTAGTTTTACCGGTTGATTCCGGGCCAAACAATACTATCTTTAAGCAGTTACTAGTGTTTTGTCTAAGCTTTTCTTCCATGCTAAATACCCTTGAATTGCCATAATTGTAAAAATCAAATATTGAAAACTGGTAAATGTAAACCCTTTATAAAAATATAAGGGAACAGAAATAATATCACCCAGTATCCAAAAAATCCAATTCTCAATTTTTCTTTTAGCCATCAACCACATACCAACAAAAAATATAGCTGTTGTCAATGTATCTACATAAGCTGTCCAATCATTCCATTTATCAAATGTTTTATATACGACGTAAACAAAAATTAATGTCGCAATAAAAATTGTTATTTCTATGATTTTCTCCTTTGAGTTTGTTCTGGAGATAGGAGTAGTATGAGTTTCGTCAATTTTTCTTGTCCAAACGTACCAACCATAAATACTCATTATAAAATAGTAGGCATTGATCATCATATCACCTAATAAGGACCATTTTAAAAGTAAATACACATAAATCGAAGTACTTACTAAACCTGTAGGATATACCCATATTTTATTAAACCAAGCAAAGAAAACACTTGCAATTCCAAATAAAACTGCTGTGATTTCTAAAGAAATATCCAGTGTAGAATATGCTGTATATTGACCAAAGAGAAAATCAAAAATTTGGTTCATAATCACTTCTATTACTTTTTACCATTTTCATATATACTAAAACGTGTTCCATATCTCCAAACGCCTTCTTAATTTCTTCTGTCAAGAAGAGCATCATCTTATCATAATCTCCATATACCTGGGTACTTAATGGATTTTCTAAAACAGTAAATTCTGAAGACCTTAACCTTTTAATAAATCGAATAATATGTTCTTCGAAATCACTTTGTAAAGGGGTAAGTGTTAGTTCTATTGATACTTGCATGTGATAATTAAGATTTACGATTTTAGAAGTACGAAGGTAAGTATTGTCTAATGATTATACATATGGTAAGGCATACACACAGGTAAAACCATCGAACTCTGCAAAAGTTATATCATAATGACTGATTTTACCATTATGATGAACACTTCCGGCCGTAAATGGCATATTTAGATCAAACGGCATAATATGTATGTTTTGCTCAAAACTCAATCCCGCAGTTCCGTATAATTTATATAAAGATTCTTTTGCTCCCCAAATAACTGTTAATACACGTGTTTTTTCTTCCTCTTTATGTTTACTTACAAATTCTTGTTCTGATTCTACAAATTTATGAGCGATCCGATGAATTTTTTCACGCTGTTTTTCAATATCAATACCTACAAGTTTATCACTAACAATTATTCCTGCATATTCATAAGAATGTGTTATTGAAATTTGTTTTCCATCTTTTAGGTGAGGCTTCCCAAAATCGTCATAGTATAGATCATGATCTGTATATCCAAAAATTGCTAACAAATGTCTAATACTCATAAAACCTCGCTTATGCATATCGGATTTCATGTTATCTACTCTATTTTGACAATGATTGGTTAACTCAATCCCTTCAGACAACGCTTCAAAAGATTCTTCTATCTTCCAAATCAATATATTAGTGCTTTGATCAACTGTTATAGTTTTGTAAAGAGGCATGCGAATTATTAAAGTTATTATGTACCTTTGCAAACTGAAAATCAGGAACCATTAGCATGATTTTCGATGGACGAATTTAGAATAATTTAGTGCGAAATACTAAAATTATTGCACTTCATAAACATAAAACAGATACTATGAGTACCAAAACAGTACCTTATGTTCCTTACAAGGTGAAAGACATTTCATTAGCTGCATGGGGAAGAAAAGAAATTGAACTAGCTGAGGCCGAAATGCCAGGTCTTATGTCACTTCGAGAAGAGTATAAAGACGAACAACCTCTAAAAGGTTCTCGTATTGCAGGTTGTCTTCATATGACTATTCAAACTGCGGTGTTAATAGAAACACTACAGGCTCTTGGAGCAGAAGTAACTTGGAGCTCTTGTAATATATTCTCTACTCAGGATCAAGCAGCTGCTGCTATTGCAGATGCTGGTATACCAGTATATGCCTGGAAAGGAATGAATGAAGAGGAATTTGATTGGTGTATCGAACAAACCTTATTCTTTGGAGAAGATCGTAAACCATTAAATATGATTCTTGATGATGGTGGAGATTTAACAAACATGGTTTTAGATCGTTACCCAGAATTAGCTAAAGGTATCAAAGGTTTATCTGAAGAAACTACAACAGGTGTTCATCGTTTATACGAAAGAGTAAAGAATGGAACTTTACCAATGCCTGCTATTAACGTTAATGATTCTGTTACCAAATCTAAATTTGACAATAAGTACGGTTGTAAAGAAAGTGCTGTAGATGCTATTCGTCGTGCAACTGATATTATGTTAGCCGGAAAACGAGTAACTGTTTGTGGATACGGTGATGTTGGTAAAGGAACAGCGGCTTCTTTTAAAGGTGCTGGAAGTATCGTGACTGTAACTGAAATTGATCCTATTTGCGCTTTACAAGCAGCTATGGATGGTTTTGAAGTAAAAAAACTAGAAACCGTTATCGGAAATAGCGACATCGTTATTACTACCACAGGAAATAAAGATATTGTTCAAGGGCATCATTTTGAAGCTTTAAAAGACAAAGCTATTGTATGTAATATCGGACATTTTGATAATGAAATCGATATGGCTTGGTTAAATAAAAATCACGGACATACTAAAGATACTATTAAACCTCAGGTAGATAAATACAATGTAAATGGGAATGATGTTATTATTCTTGCAGAGGGTCGTTTAGTAAACCTGGGATGTGCAACAGGTCACCCAAGTTTTGTAATGAGTAACTCATTTACAAATCAGACTTTAGCACAAATTGAGCTTTGGAAAAATAGCGAAAACTATGATAACGAAGTTTATATGCTACCAAAACATTTGGATGAAAAAGTGGCAAAATTACACTTGGCTAAAATCGGAGTTGAACTTACGGAATTACGTAACGATCAAGCTGAATATATCGGCGTAACTGTAGAAGGTCCTTTCAAACCTGAACATTATAGATATTAAAAATAGAACGTGATGCTTCTGGAATTTTAGACTGCTTCGCTGTTAGAACATAGATGGAACCCTTGCTAGTTTTTAGCAAGGGTTTTTATTTATTTTCTCTTCCTAAAAATATAACTCATCCATACCGGATCATTTTCCTCAGAAACTATAGATTGACGGTCTACAAATTCCCAGTTAGCAGTATTCATATAGTTTAGCAAATCAGAAGTTCCTTCTAGATCCTCTAGTTCCTTGATTGTTATCTGCTTTCCTTCTAATGATTTTTGTTCCTGAACTTTTATTCTTTTTACTCTTCCACTGTTATTAGCTTTCTGTATCACGATAACCTCTAAATAATCATATTTAGGTATATCCTGAGAAGAAACTCCTAGCGTTATAAAAAATAAAAAACAACATAAGGTTTTAATAAATACATACTTCATAGTTTCATTCCATTTTTGGTTCTTGATTAGTAAATTTAGATATTTACTAGCTATGTATACTAAAAGTTTGATGAAATTACTACTCTTTTTTTCCTCGCTTGTCTCTTTTTTTGGTTTCGGACAGAATGCTATAGATAATATAGAAGGTATCCGAAATGAATATAAAAAAATAGAAACACTACTTAACAAACTAGAATTAGAACAAAAAGAAATAACCTATACCTGCGAAGGTGAGAGAATCAACGGGACCCTAATTTTTTATTATAAAGATCACGATTTAAGGCTTATTACCCATTCTTTTGATCAAGGACATTATTCAACCCTAGACAGTTATTATATACATAAAACGAATCTATTCTTTTCCCTTAGAGAGGAAAGCGTACAAAATGACAAACCTGTTTATGATAAAAACACCGAAGCCTTGTTAGCTATTGATGAAGATTGGAGCATTACCGAGTTAAGAACCTACATTAGCAAAGAAAAAGCAATTAAGTGTCTCTCCAAACATTATGACAATAAAGATGTAACTGTTGATATTAAAGAAAAACACACCGATCCATCTGCATATTTTGAAAACAAAGAGATTTTGTGTGATATAGAGAACACTAAAGAAATTTTAAACCGTTATGCTCAGTTGATAAAATTTCAAAAAACTGATGTAGAAAATATTTGCTTATTGCATTAATAAAAAACAAAAAACTCATTTCAAGCTAACTTGAAATGAGTTTTATATATGTAACAAAGGAAAATATCCTTATGCTTCAAAAGGAACTATAGAAACATAAGATTTATTATCTCTCTTTTTAGTAAACTTCACCATACCGTCCACTTTAGCGTGTAGTGTATGATCTTTACCAGCGTACACATTCTCACCTGGTTTGTGTGCTGTACCTCTTTGTCTTACAATGATGTTACCAGCGATGGCAGCTTGTCCACCAAAAATCTTCACACCTAAACGTTTCGATTCTGATTCTCTACCATTCTTAGAACTACCAACTCCTTTTTTATGAGCCATTTTCTTAAGGTTTTATATGTTAAACTTAAAATTAGATGTTGTGCAATTAAGCTTTACCACCATCTAATTCGTCTTGCCATTTCTTTAATTCATCCCACTTACCTTCTGCAGCAAGTTTCGCTTGTGCTGGCCAAGTATCTGTAACGTGATTTCCACGTACATCTGCTATAATTTCAGAAATTTTAGCAGCATCTGTCTTTGCTAAATCAGCAAATGTACTGATCCCTGCTTCTACCAATGTAGATGCAATTTTTGGTCCAATACCTTCAATTTTTTTAAGATCATCTGCTTTGGCTGATTTTTTAGGAGCAGCTTTCTTTGGTGCTTCTGCTTTTTTAGGAGCAGCAGGCTTAGCTTCTACTTTCTTTTCAGCTTTTGGTGCAGCTTTCTTAGTTTCCTTTTTAGGAGCAGCTTTCTTTGCTCCAGAGGCAACTATACTTTCGATTACGATTTCAGTAAGAGATTGACGGTGACCATTTTTAACACGGTATCCTTTACGTCTCTTTTTCTTGAAAACAATAACTTTATCACCTTTTAGGTGTCTTGTGATTTTAGCTCCTACTTGAGCTCCATCTATAGCCGGGGCGCCTAAAGTAACATTATCTCCATCTGCAGTAAGAAGAACTTTGTCAAAAGAAACTTTATCTCCTTCTTCTCCTGCTAAACGATGAACAAAAACTTTTTGGTCTTTCGCAACTTTAAATTGCTGCCCTGCTATCTCTACAATTGCGTACATAGCGTAACGTTTAATTAATTTTTTTATATCTAAAGAACTGCGCCTATTAAAATAAGCGGTTGCAAATATACTCCTAATTAATTAACTGACAAACATTTTACGCCTTTATAGGGTTCGAATTATGCTTTTTTCTAATATTCCAACTGTCTTTAAACAACTGCATAAAAGAAAGAGTTAGCACAAATGTAGTTGCAAAACCCATAATAGCCGCCACAAAAACTACAATTCCTACGCCTACATGGTAGTGAGAACTCCAATTAGCAAGCATTTCTGGGAGAAAATTAGTATTGATATTAGTTACATAAATCGCAAAGAAAACAGTAAAAATAAGTGTTGCATTAAATCCTGTAAATAATCCAGCCATAAAACCCTTTTGATATTCAAAAGCATTCCCTTTTTCGAGCTTATAATCTTTTATAGCTTTATATAATCCAAATGCTACTATGATTCCATTACCCAGACTAAAGATAGGATTGGTTTGCACTCCAATTAATGACAAAATTAAAAAATAAGCAATCAGTCCAATTGCAATCATAACACCATACTTAACAGGGATTGTAGACTTTTTCATAATTTCTCTTATTTGGATTTAACAGAAATTTATGGATTATTAACGATTTTCAGGCTTAAAAAACTGTTAATTTATTATAAACAAAGCACTTAGCCTTTCATTATTTTTTATCAAAATCATGACAACATGAAGTCTCACACACAAACTCAATTGATAAAATTATTACTAATGAAAAATAAATAAGAAGGTATAACAAGCAACTTTTAAACGAAATGTAATCTAAAAAATTGAGAAATAAGCGTTCACAGATCTAAGAGTGGGTTTGTATTTTTTTGCGGTTTGCAATATAAACTCCTAAAATTATAATTCCAGCCGCAATTACCTGATAAAAAGAAAATTCTTCTCCATCCATTAATCCCCACATCAAGGCTACTATTGGAATTGTATATGTAACAGAAGTAGCAAAAACAGGACTACTGATTTGCACCAATTTATTAAACAACACTTTAGCAATTCCTGTTCCTACTACTGCAAGAATTGATATATAAATCAAACTTGTATGCATTGTAGAATTTGTAATTACTTTCTCATCAAAAAAACCTGAGTAATACAATACCAAAAGCGAAGGAATTACCAGCACAATAAAATTTCCATTAGCGATTGCCATGGGTGATATTTGCTGCATGTAGCGTTTTATAATATTCACATTCATCGCATAACAAACAGAAGCACAAAGCACTAATGATGCATACCAATAATTCTGATTAGGATTTACAGAAGCACCTTCGAATATTAACGCTAAACATCCAATTAACCCAACAACAACACCAATTAACTGGTTTCTGCTAAAATGAATTGAAAAGACTAAAGCACCTAGAATCAATGTGACCAAGGGTGTAGTAGAATTAAGAACTGAAGCTATACCACTATCAATTTCTGTTTCTGCAAAGGCAAATAAGAATGCCGGAATAAATGTGCCTAAAAAACCAGAAATAACAATCCATTTCCATTCTTTCTTCTTAATGGTCTTCATACTTCTAAAGCCAATCAGAAACAAAAAAAAGGCTGCAAATAATGTTCTTAAGGCTCCCAATTGCATCGGTGTTAGACCTATCAATGATTTTTTTATTAGGATAAATGAACTACCCCAAACCAATGATAGTACAACCAGGTATATCCATTTTAATTTTGCGTTTTGCATGTGCCGTTTTATAAGCTGCAAAAATCACTAAAATTATGAAAGTAACGATGTAGTATGTGGAAAAATTAACTAACGTTTAGCGTTATTCTTTCCATTGGACAGTCTCCATAAAATGAATAATGTCATTTCGTAAATATTTTGCCGCCGGAAGAATAGAATCATAGTTTGGTTTCACCTTAAAATAAACCGAACCAGATACAAAATGATTAATACTATCTGTTACATAAAACTGACAAGAAGAAGCTGCATTTCCTGTTACTTCGTATATTCTACCATATACCTTTTTCTCTGGATAAACAAAATCTTTTGGCTGTATAGCATCCGCTTTTATAAAATGCTCTTGCGTAAGATTTTGTGCATCTCTTAATAAAGAATCCAGGTTATTATTTATGTCATAATAAGAAATATAGACCGTAGCGTTTAACTTTGGATATTCGATATTATACCAACATTTCTTCCTGTTTTTCGCCTTTTCAAACACTGAAATATTGTTTTTTTCAAAATTATAAGAGCAATCTAATAATGCTTGTTCATATTTTGGTGCAGGATAAGTTAGCCTTAGCATTCCTTTAGGCTTGGGCAATATCTCTCCTCCACAAGAACACAAAGCACACGCCAGAATTACCACTATAAATCTACTAAGTCTACGCTTCATTAATCGTTAATTTTATCCTTTTAATTCGTTTATTGTCCAAGGATTCTATCTTAAAAGTATATGACTCTACCGTAATTATATCTCCTCTTTTTGGAAAGCTGCCGGATATCTCTAACAATAATCCTGCGATAGTTTCTGCATCTCCTTTTTTGTTCTCAAAAACAGAATGATCTTCTAACTTCACTACTTTATAAAAATCCTTTAATGATGTTCTTCCTTCAAAAACATAATTATTATCATCTAGCTTAGAGAATATCAAATCCTCATCATCAAATTCATCACTAATATCACCAACAATTTCTTCAATAATATCCTCTAACGAAATCAAACCACTTGTCCCGCCATACTCATCTACTACAATAGCCAAATGATTTTTTTTATCTTTAAAATCATTAAGTAAATCATCTAACTTCTTATTCTCTGGAACAAAATAAGGCTCTCTTGCCAAAACCACCCAATCAAAGTTTTTATGATTAATATAAGGCAATAAATCCTTTACATAAAGAATCCCTATCACCTTATCAATACTATCCTGATATACCGGAATTCTAGAATATCCATTTTCAATAATTTCTGGAATAATTTCAGCATATTCCATGTCTTGATTTAACGCAAAAATATCAATTCTCGGTTTCATGACCTGTTTGGTATCGGTATTCCCAAAAGACACAATCCCTTCCAGAATTTTTTTCTCTTCGGAAGTTGTATCAGTATCCGAAGTTAACTCTAGCGCTTGTGATAACTGATCTACGCTTATATTTGATTTCTGCTTACCTAACCTATTATGAATACGTATGGTTATGCTTCTCATCGGCAAACTAATAGGAGTAATAATCCAATCCAACACTCTTAGTGGTCGTGCCATAAAGTTAGCAAACTTCACATTGTTTCTACTGGCATATATCTTTGGTAGTATTTCACCAAATAATAATATAAGGAATGCTACAACAATCACCTCTACAACAAACCTCACATCTACCCAACCCCACCAAACAATATTAAGGTCCTTAAAATAAACTTCACCTAAGCTATCAAAAAGTAAAACAATTGCAATATTGATAAAGTTATTTGCTACCAATATTGTTGCTAATAGTTTCTTGGGTCTATTAAGTAATTTTGAAATTATTTTTTGATTGATCGTTGCATCCTCATCTTCCGCTTTTAGATCTGAAGGAGTTAGCGAAAATAATGAAACCTCACTACCGGATATGAGGGCAGAACAAATCAATAGTAATATAAGGACAAGCAAATTAATTGCCTGCATAGAATCAAAAGCAAATAATAAAATAAACAACGGTTCAGGATCAGGGTCCAAATTATATCTGTTTAGTTAAACATATTAAAACGGAAGATCATCTTCTTCCATTTCTGTGGGTGAAGATGAAACCAATTGCGAGTTATCAACCAATGGCTTATTTATAGCCGGTTGTTTTTCTGCAACTATTTCAGAGTGCTGACCTTCAGTTTTAGGAGTTAAAAATGTAAAATCGGTACATTGTATTTCTGTACTATATCTGTCTTTTCCTTGATCATCCTGCCATTTTCTGGTTTTAAGACGACCCTCGATATATACTTTATCTCCTTTTTTAAGGTATTTCTCGCAGATTTCTGCGGCTTTATTTCGCACTACAATATTATGCCATTCTGTAGAAGTAACTCTATCTCCAGTAGTTTTATTTACATAAGAATCATTAGTTGCCAACGGAAACCTACCTATACAATTCCCTCCTTCAAAATAATGCATCTTTACTTCATCACCTGTATGGCCAATAAGCATTACTTTATTCAACGTTCCAGACATACTCTTTATTATTTATAGTAAATGTAATAAAAAAGCGTCATACCTAAAAAAAGCTATCTATAAAATTACCTAATAGTATCGGGACAGGGTATTCCCTAATTTTTTCGATTTCTACTAGGTCTAATTCACCATTTATTTCTGGTTTTTCATTCATTTTTACGACATAAAAACGAGTATATAGGTGCTGATGAGATAGCTTATGAACTTTAAATTCATCTTTATAAAGTGTAATATCATATGGTTTGGTACCCATTAAGTTTTTAAAATCTTCCTGCTCCTTTATATAAGTTAGATCTACATCTTTATCACTTTCTATTAATGGAAACTCATATAGATTTTGCCAAATTCCTTTACCCGTTCTTTGTTTTATAATAGTTTGCTCTTCATTTATAGAAAATATCAAATAACTAAAATATCGTTTCTTAACTTTTAACTTTTTAAGTTTCACAGGCAAGGAGGAAACAGTGCCTTTTTTTAAGGATTCACAACTATCATTTAGAGGACACACAATACAATAAGGATTTTGTGGCTTACACTGTAATGCTCCAAACTCCATAATAGCTTGGTTATATGTTGCCGGTTGTTCTGGGTCTATAAACTCAAAAGCAATTTTTTTAAACTCTTTAATACCTTGTGTACTATTAATAGGAGTATCAATATTAAAATACCTAGACAAAACTCTATATACATTACCATCTACTACAGGAACCACTTCATTATAACATATAGAAGCGATAGCACTTGCCGTATAATCACCAACACCCTTAAGTTTTAACAAGTCATTATAAGTAGAAGGAAAAATACCATTGAGCTCACCAGCAATATATTTTGCTGTTGTGTGTAAGTTCCTTGCCCTGGAATAATACCCTAATCCCTGCCATAATTTTAATACCTGCTCTTCTTTTGCATTTGCTAAGTCAAAAACTGTCGGATATTGATCGGTAAATGACAAATAATATGGTAATCCTTGAGCAACTCGTGTCTGCTGAAGTATAATTTCGCTTAACCAAATGTGGTATGGATCGTTAGTTTCTCTCCAAGGCATCGATCTTTTGTTTTGTAAGTACCACGAAATGAGTTTTTTAGGAAAAATCATAGTAAAATTGTAAGTTTTGTAAAATTAAACCTTTAAAAGATGATAATTTCATCTTAAGTATTGATATTTTGGATTTTAAATTGCTATATTTGCCCCCTTGAAAATTTAAAAACCCCTAAATAGGTAATATAATGACTAAAGCAGATATTGTAGCAAAAATTTCAGAAAAACTAGGAATTGAAAAAGGAGATGTTCAGGCAACTGTTGAAACCTTTATGGAAGAAGTAAAAAGTTCTTTAGAGAGCGGAGATAATGTATACCTAAGAGGTTTTGGTAGCTTTATCATCAAGACAAGAGCTGAAAAAACTGGCCGTAACATTTCTAAAAACACTACAATCAAAATACCTGCACATAATATTCCTGCTTTTAAGCCGGCGAAAGTATTTGTGGAAGGTGTAAAAACTAACGTAGAAGTTAAGTAAAAAAATTAATAATCAATAAACAGACGCACTATGCCAAGTGGTAAGAAACGTAAAAGACACAAGGTAGCTACGCACAAGCGTAAAAAGAGAAGAAGAGCTAATCGCCACAAGAAAAAGTAGTTTTCTAACTACTTTTTCTATTTAAGAATGTTCTTTGAAATCGAAATAGAGTATCTTATATCTCTACCTTTATAAGACTTTGTTTCAACGGAATTATTAAAATTCCTGTGAATAAAATTTGTTTAATCCATCTGTCTCGAACATATCGAGGTGGATAAAAATCTAATCAGAGTGAACAAAGAATTGATCATTAGATCTGGTTCCTCTACTGATTTTGCCTTATTAAAAGATGGAAAACTAATTGAATTACATAAGGAAGAAGACGACAGCAATTTTGCAGTAGGTGATATTTTTATCGCCAAAATCCGTAAAGCTGTCCCTGGTCTTAATGCCGCATTTGTTAATGTAGGCTATGAGAAAGATGCTTTTTTGCATTATCATGATCTAGGTCCTCAAGTATCTTCTTTACTTAAATTCATTAAACGTGTAAGCACAGGTAAATTAAGAGATTATTCTCTAAAGGATTTTCCTTTTGAGAACGATATTGATAAACACGGTGTTATTACAGATGTGTTAAAATCAAATCAATCGCTATTGGTACAAATAGTAAAAGAACCGATTTCTACAAAGGGCCCTCGAATTAGCTCAGAGCTATCGATTGCTGGTAGATATATTGTTTTAGTACCTTTTTCTAATAGAGTTTCTATTTCGCAAAAAATAGAATCCTCAGAAGAAAAAGAACGTCTGAAAAGACTGGTAAAAAGCATTAAACCAAAAGGGTTCGGAATTATTGTACGTACAGTAGCAGAAGGCAAAAAAGTAGCAGAACTAGATAGAGATTTACAAAATCTAGTGGAACGCTGGGAGTCAATGTGTAAAAAATTATACAAAGCACCCCATCCATCAAAAATTTTAGGTGAAATGAATAGAGCATCCTCCATATTACGAGATGTCTTTAATGATACTTTCACTTCTATTGTTGTAGACGAACAAGATCTCTACAACCAAATCAAAGATTATCTGCAAGAAATTGCACCAAAAAAAGAATCAATAGTAAAGTTACACACGTCTAACGTACCTGTTTTTGAAAAACACGGTATCGAACGACAAATCAAAACAAGTTTTGGTAAAACAGTCTCCATGAGTAAAGGAGCGTATCTTGTAATCGAACACACTGAAGCAATGCATGTCATTGATGTAAATAGTGGAAACCGATCTAACAAAGCCAAAAATCAAGAAGACACTGCTCTAGAAGTCAATCTAATCAGTGCATCCGAAGTAGCCCGCCAACTACGTCTTAGAGATATGGGAGGTATTATTGTAGTCGATTTTATAGACATGAATAATGCTGATAACCGCAGAACGCTCTTCAATCACTTACGTGAAGAGATGAAAGACGACAGGGCGAAGCACAAAATTTTACCGCCAAGTAAGTTTGGCTTGATTCAGATAACGCGACAGCGTGTACGACCAGAAATGAATATTAAAACCCGTGAGGAAAACCCTAACGGAGGAAATGGCGAAATTGAGGCGCCAATAGGTTTAGTAGATAAAATAAAGGTCGATTTAGAAAAACTAATTAAAAAAGAACATAAAAAGTTAACGCTTAGTGCGCACCCTTTTATTGCAGCTTTTTTAACTAAAGGATTTCCATCCGCCCGATCTAAATGGTTTATTGACCATAAAAGATGGGTAAAAATTATACCTAGAGACGCTTACACGTATTTAGAATATCATTTCCATGATAAAGATGGAGAAATGATACAATAAAAAGAAAACCCAGCTTACTGATGTAGGCTGGGTTTTTTTGTTTGTATATTATCTTGAATGTTACACTGAACTTGCTCCCTACGGCAGACAAGTGTCGAAGTGTTATTAGAATCACCCTTCTTTCTTCTCCAACTCCTTAATAAAATATGATGGGTGAATACCCGTACTTTTATAAAATGCTTTAGAAAATGCATCCTGACTATTAAAACCTATTTCCTGGGCAATTGCCTTTACTGTATACTTTCTAAATTTAGGGTCTGATTGCAATCGGGTTATCACATAATTAATCCGTAGCTCATTAATATATTGACCAAAACGTTTACCCTTATACGTATTCACAATTTTAGAAAGATAATTAGGATTGGTTTTTAGTTGTTTAGATAAAGAAGTAATCGTAAGATTTGTAGTCAAGAACTTATGGTTATCCTCCATCGCTTGTAGTTTTTTAAGAATTGCATTTACTACTTCTTCAGAAATCCCTATTTCTTGTGGTTTTCTATATCCGGATGTTTTTTCTGGTATCAGATCTTTAAACTGCTGATCCAGCAATCCCTGAAACCTTTGTTGATATATATTTCTTTTACGGTAATTAAAAACGGCTATTCCTATGGCAATAGTAATAAGTGCTACCAACCCAAGCATCCAGTGATTACTTCGCTTTTTTGAAGCTTCTAGAGCAGTAATGATTTTCTGTTTTTCGGATAGCAATAAGGGGGTATCGTATTCTTTAGTAATTTTATTAGATAAATATCGAGTATCTTTTTTTATGACACTATCAAAAGACAATAATCTATTAACATAATACAGTTGTTTTTCTTTATCATCTTTTTCTTTATAATGTGTAATTAGTATTTCGTAAGTCTCCCTCAAAGGAGGAAAAAAATTCTTCGATACAAATGTTACAGAATCTACTTTTTTTAGATGTTTAATTGATTTTTCTAGTTCATTTAGTTTAAGGAATGTTTTTCCTAATACTAAGTTGGCAGTAGTAATATAGATATTAGTTAACTCTATTTTATCTCTATATAATTCAATAAATTTTAACGAGCTATCTCTAGCTGATTCATACTTCTCTAATGACAAATTAATACCACCCGATACTAATAAAAACTCACCATATAAAATACTATCCTTAGATTTTAAGGATAATTTTATTCCTTCTCTATTTTGATAATATGCGGAGTCATATTTTTTATTATTGGAAAATGAAACACCAAGAGCATATAGTGATAGTAAATACTCATAACTATTGTGTCTATCTATTCCATACTTCTTCCTATTATATTCCTCAATAGACTTAAAAATCTCAAGAGTTTCGTGATACTCTCCCAAATTATCCTTTAACAAGGCAATAAAATATTTGGTCTTATATTGTTGATCTTTATTTCCATTATTATTTGCATAAGCATTAGCTTTAGTCAATTCTTTCATGGCTAATTCATACTGACCTTTTAAACCAAAGCGTCCTGCTTTAAACAAATATGCTTCAGCCGGATATTTATAATCTCTTAACTCTTTTGTTAGGGAGATAATAGAATCAGCATATACAATACCAATAGTATCTCTATTCATTTTAGCAAGCATATAATATCCATCTGCTTGCTTAATCACATTCTTTTCTTTTTTTGCTTTATCTAAGAAACTTTGAGCGTATAGTATTGCTTTTTTAGGATTTTTTCTTTTTACAGTGTTATACTTACTATCTAGTTCTTCATAATTCATAGAGTGTAATGAATCTAGTACAACCACATTAGTTTCCTGAGCAGAACAAATATTACTAAACAAAAAGTATAGTAGCAACCAATTAAAAAAGGAAGTGATAGTGTTAGTTTTCAATGTAGATTTAGATATTAATAGTCTATTTTATCCCTCAAAGATACTTTTTTTGTAGTAGTAAAGAACGTAAGCTTAACAAAAAATCAACCCCTTTATTTCCAGTAATTTAACCGATCATTTTCTCACCATGTTTTCATGAATTAAGGGTTATAACACTTGTTTTTATACAAATTTCATCGATACATTTGGCAAAACGTAAGCCTAATAAGTTCACTTACGACAAGGAACAACTAGCGAGTAACCCCCTCTATCCTAACGGACATCTCCCCCTAAAAGGGAGAATCTGGAGAGCAATTTAGTAGCAAATAAAAACAAAAATTATGGCATTAGAAAACCTTATCAGTATCAGTTTTACAGAAGAAGAATTAACACAACTAGATGGACATTTAGCTGGTATCCGACAACTCTTACAGGGTAAGACCGTAAATCTTACTCCAGATCAACGTCGCCAATACGGTCGTATCGCTAACCAAAACAAACTCATTGTAGATAAAGCAAAAAATTATATGGAGCAACATCCCGATTGGATTCCTCGTTTCTTAGATAAACCGGAATTTGACAGCGATTACACCGCTCGCGAACAAGTAGAAGGTCGTGTGCAACTCCTAGAAAATCTCACCCAACAATTAGTAGACACCAAAACTTTACTAGATCACGATAATTACACGAACGCGTTAAGTTTTTATCGTATGATGCGTTTTCTTGCCGGAGAAAATGAACCCGGAGCCAAATCAGTATATGAGGATATGCGAGTATTGTTTAAAAATACTCCAACAGGAGATGCTGCTACCGAAAAAAAAGAATCAGAATAACCCCAAGCCTTCATAATAAGACCTCTGGGTCTTACAGAAGTACCTCTAGGTATTTCGAAACTACCTAGAGGGCTTCCTATCAGGCATCAAAGACCAAAATGTAAGAGGCTACCCCTATCCGGATAGGGTCACAAAGCCATACCGTAAGGGTATACATTCATCAGAAATGGGACAATAAGCCTTACCATAGCAGCTTTAGGTAGTAACATAATACCTAGCGGTAGTGTGTTAAGGGGGTATCCCCTTCCTGTATTCAAAATATGGAGTAACAAGAGGCAAAATATTTTGTCACACTGAGCCTGTCGAAGTGCCCCTAATATCTGCTCCAATCCGTGAGCACCTACTTATGGATATATGGTAGTTCATTAGCTCCAAAGGACTGAGGCTCTTGAAGTCCTCAGTCCGAAGTCTAAAACAAGTTCAGGATACATCTACTGCAACTACGGATTTGCAGACTTTATAAACGATGTTTTCTGATACCGAAAGGAGATTTTTGTATCAAAAATTAAAAGGGAATTTATAAGTAGTTCAGAACATCCATCCCTAGCCCTTCCTTCGAAGGAAGGGAATCAAAAGCACCTCTTAGAAAACCCGTACTCCGGTTAAGGAGGAAGAGATGTAGGGAGCTGTTTTTAAAGATTAAAACACTAACAAATAAGGAAAACAACTATGAATATCACAAAAAATCAACACATCATCGATGGAATTATTGCTGGGGATAGCATCGTTCTAAAATCATTTTACAAAAGAAATTTACCGCCAGTAAGAAGACTAATTTTAAAATACAACGGTATTACAGAAGATGTAGAGGATATATTTCAGGAAGCGTTGGTATTACTGTATCATAAACTACGCAGTGGTGACTTGGAGTTACACAAATCTATTCATATTTATTTTATAGGAATTTGCAAAAATATGTGGAGAAATCAGTTACGTAAACAACGTATTTCAGAATATTATCAACTATGCGAAAAAAGCACTCCAGATCCATCAGATTCTATAATAGATACACTTACAAAAAAGCATCAACAAAACCTGTTTAACAAACATTTTGACAACCTTAGTAATACTAATAAAAGTATACTAAAACTATTTTTTGAAGAAAAAAGTAATCGCGACATTGCTAATATCACTGGATGTTCAGAAGGATATACACGTAAAAAGAAATGCATCATAAAAGAACGTTTACACAAGATG
The DNA here is from genome assembly GCF_947492405.1 of uncultured Aquimarina sp. Lineage (GTDB taxonomy): Bacteria > Bacteroidota > Bacteroidia > Flavobacteriales > Flavobacteriaceae > Aquimarina. The sequence continues at coordinate 18,866 of NZ_CANLMP010000010.1, read as the reverse complement.
GTACAGAGCGATCCTATATATGGAGAATTGGTAGTGTGTTAGTAGTTAGTATGGAGTACAAAGTAATGAGTACTATATAGTTGATGAGTAAGTGAACCCTTGAGAACTGAGGTTCATTCATAGATGGACAGGTTTCGAAGTCCAAAGTCAAAATCTCAAAAAATCATATCTCATAGAATTCTCAAAAAAAAATCAAAAACAGAGGTAACATTTCTCTTTCCTAAGACACGTACAAGTAGGGAGGCGGAATTCACCTTAGAAAATTTCTTAAACATATTAAGAAGTTGATGGGGTATCCATCTAAAAAATAAGTAAGGCAACAATTTTTAAATAGTATTTTTTATGAAAAACATTTCATTATTTCTCACACTTTTTTTGATTACAAGTTTGGGATATGCGCAGACTGGCGATAGCGGTGGAGGCACTACTGCATTTGATTATACAGCAGAGCTTTCCAGATCGGTTACGATTCCTAACTCTCCAGAAGCCCAGGCTTTTATTAAATATGGAAATGTTCCATTAAATCAATATACGGGTACTCCTAATATTTCGATTCCGATTTGTGAGATTTCGGGTAAAAGTATTTCACTACCCATATCAATGACCTATGATGCTTCTGGGATCAAGGTGAACCAGTTAGCCACTAAGGTTGGTTTGGGATGGAATCTAAACTATGGCGGGGTAGTTTCTCGTCAGGTACATGGACTTCCTGATCAAGCGGATGGAACCTATGCTAAAATTACAGACCCAGGCACTCGAGCGGGTCTTGATGCAGCCTACAATAATGCATATATGGGTACTTTTTCTACCGTAGAGGCGATGGATGCTGCCGATGCTTTATTAACCAATTATGGTATGAATAATATCGATACCCAGGCAGATACCTTTAGTTTTTCTATTAATGGACTATCGGGAACCATTGGGATTAATTACGATGTAACTGAAAATGGAAAATATCAAATCTTTTGTATTGACAATCCAGAAGTCAAAATTGATTATACCCTGTTAGGAGATCAGATCACCAATTGGATTATTACTGATACCCAGGGAACGCGCTATGAGTTTGCTAAAGCAGAATTCACCCATACATCCTATAGCACCCAACAGAACGAATATACCGCAGAATATATCTCCAGTTGGTATGTAACCAAGATAGAAACGGCCAATAAAGAAGATGTCATTAACTACTATTACGGGAATGGAGCCTACTATGCAGAGAATCAGCGGTTGCCTTTAGACCATATTGTTCAATTTTATCAAAATGTGAATTCTTCAGTTTTTACACAAGAAATTGTAGCACAACATAAACAAACGATCTATAAGATCCAACAATTTAACCCAACAGCTATTTTTCATAATGGTAAGTTAGCCGTAGATTTTGGAAGTGGTCTGCAGCGAGAAGATTTGCTTGGGCAGTCTGCGATTACAAGTATCAATGCCTATAATACTTTAGGTCAGACTATAAAAGCCTTTGAACTGGATTATTCATATTTCGTATCAGAATCCGGTTCTGGGATATATCCAGCAGGTGATAAACGTCTAAAACTAGATGCCATTCGTGAGGTTGAGGTGTTTAGTGATCAAGGAACTGTTAATACATCACCTACAACTCCTAAAGAGAAAACGCATCGTTTTGACTATTTTAACCCAACACAACTTCCTCATATAAGTTCTCATTATATGGATCTTTGGGGATATTATAATGGTGGAGGAGCACATATCACGAATGTGGTGGGGAACAGGTTCCTTTTTAACGAACAATACGGACTGACCAGATTAGATTATGACTTCCCAGGGTCTGACCGTACATCTAAACCTCAATTTGCAATTAACGGAACGCTACAAAAAATTACCTACCCTACCGGAGGAAGCACCGAATTCTTTTTTAATGGACATAGCGGTCCTTTAGAAGAAGAGGGAACAATTAATCTACAAAGATACACCACTGCGGTTCAGGGAGGAAGTGACAACCCTATAGCAAGTACCAATGATCTCAATGATTGCCCTAATATTGATGATATCGAATACTTACATAACCTTCAGAATATTGCCAATGGTGGGTTTACGATCGATGCTTTAAATGCCAACAAAGCAATTGCTTTTGATGCCACATTCAACAATTATGATCCTGGCAATCCATTAGCTGATAATGGAGTCACCTTTGTTTGTGTGTATAAATCTCGAATAGGAACAGGGCAGTGTGTAACGAGTCCGTGTCCTGACTTTGGATTACAACCTAATGGATGTTCTACAACAGTAACCGGTGATACCTATACCATCTGTGATACCGGAGAACAACCACTCACCTATTGTGATATTATGACCAGTAATCCTGCTACCAATCCAAAGATTGTATACTTCAGTACGACTCCTGACAGTGATTTTATTTTACAATTAGAAGAAGGAGATTATCGCATTTTACTAGTCAATGGAAATGCTAATACAGCTTTGAATGTTCAGTATGACCTGCTGGTAGAACAGGAGATAAGCAGAAACAATATGATAGGAGGTTTACGATTGGTTAAAACAGAAGACAAACCTTCAGAAAATTCTAATGATGTATTGGCTAAGTATTATTATTATAATACGTTGCCTGAAAATGGAGTAATTACTCCTAGTATTATAGAAGGTAACTATGCTTCTTCCGGAGTGGTGCATCAAAAACTATTCTTTTCTGATGTAGAAATACATAATGGTCTTGTACGTGATGGTGTCAATGTACCTGATGTGAATTTGTACAAGTTTTATAGCAGTAATTTGGCTCCAAAAGCAAAATACAATATTGCTTATACCGATGTTTCTGAAATACGATTTAAAAACAATCAATATCAAGGGCATACTGTCTATAGTTTTTATAATGAGGATGATGGTGTAGCAGTGGCAAACCGCCCTTATTTCCCCAGATACCATCTAAACGGAAGACTAAAAACAACTACCCATTATAACGATCAAAGAAAAATGGTGCAGCAAAGTTCGCAAAGCTACTCACAACAAACCCTGAGTACCACCATGCCACACAACGGAGTCTTTATGATCCCGCAAGCGATTGCCCACCAAGCCTGTAAGAAAAAAATATACGGAAATGGTACCTATACTATTGACATCACACTTCCTAATTCTCTATTTGGCGTTTGTGATGCAGGAGGAGAATTAGGGCCATATACCAAGTATTTCGCTAACAAGTATCGCTTAACACCTGTATGGACACGATTAGAATCAAAAACCGAAAAACAGTTTTTTGAGGATCAGATCATAGAGCAAAAAACAGAATACTTCTATGATAACGATACCCATAAACAAATGACACGTACGCAAACTACCAAAAACAATGGGGAGATAGCGATCTCTAAAATGTATTATCCTCAGGATAGGGCAGCGCTTGGTACCTTACCTCTTAATGCCAACAAAGCTATTGATGTAATGATCGATACCTATCGTATTGGGATGCCTTTACAAGTAGAGCAGTATACCAAACAGGGATCGACCAATACGCTGCTGGCAAAACAAAGAACAGATTATAAGTTATGGGGAACCGAAAAACAGGTATTCCCGGAAACTATATATACCAGTAAAGGCACTACAGCCCTGGAACCGCGTATGCGATATCATCAATATGATACCAAAGGGAATCCGCTGGAAGTATCACAAACCAATGGAGCATCTAGTATTTATATCTGGGGATATGAAGGGAAATATCCTGTAGCCAAGATAGAAAATGCTACCTATAGTCAGATCACTTCTCGTTTAGCAACGATACAATCGCAATCCAACCAGGATGATGACAACACAATTGGATATGCAGGTAAAGAAGGTGCTCTGAGAGAAACCTTGGATCAGCTGAGAGAGGCAGTACCCAATGCACTGATTACTTCCTATACTTATGATCCGATGATTGGGGTCACCAGTATCACAGATCCAAAAGGATATACCATGTATTATGAGTACGATGGATTTAATCGATTAGTAAACGTAAAAGACGGAGATGGAAATATTCTATCGGAAAATGAATACCACTATAAAAACAACTAATACAGTGATGAAGATGAAAAATTTATTTTTAGTGATTACTGTACTAGTCAGTACAATAGTCAGTGCACAGACACAGTCAGAGAATTATATAAAGACTACCGCATATCAAAAAGAGGTAAAAGAAGGAGAACAGGATCAGGTACTGGAGAGTGACAAGATCGTATCGGTAAACTATGCTGATGGATTGGGTAGAGCTAAGCAGTCCATAGCCCTTAGAGCAGGTGGACAAGGCCAAAGCACCAATATCTTGAATTGGACAGGTGATTGGACGTTAGGCGGAGGACACACTCCTTTGTTTAATATGAATGGTCAGTCTTCGGATAATGAGCGTATTTTTGGTGCTAATCCATTTGGAGAACAGTCTTTATTATGGAAATGTGGAAATGATACCAATAGAGATGCAGATGGAGGATGGAATACCGATTATATCCCAGTAGATAAAAACGTATCTTATCGCTACACCGTTTGGGTAAAACGTACTGGATCACAGGATGGAACCACCTATCACGGTACTCAAAATGTAAATAATCTTAGTGGTTCTGCTAATAACAATCCTTATTTCTGGTCAGGCGATATGCCAAACCTGAACCAATGGTACTTATTAGTAGGCGTAGTACATCCACATACCTATACAGGTGGTAATAGTGGCATCAGTGGCGTCTATGATAGCAATGGTACCAAAGTGTTAAATGGAACTGATTATAAATGGAGAAATAATACCACTACTGCTCGATTTAGAAACTATTTGTATTATGCTACTGATGTTAATGTAAAACAGTATTTCTGGAATCCGGTATTGACGCAAATAGATGGTAATGGAGCGCCTATAAATCAGTTGATAATACAATCCAAACCAAAAGATATCATTACTCATTATCAGTATGATGAGCTAGGAAGACAGCCAAGAGAATACCTGCCATATGCATCAGATCAGACCCAGAACGGAGCAATCTATACTGATCCTTTGACCAAATTAAATAAGTTTTATAATACCGCAAAGTATCAGAATACCACCAATCCCTATTCAGAAACGATTGTTGAGAAATCTCCATTAAGTAGACCATTAAAACAGGCTGCACCGGGATTAGATTGGATAGCAAAAGCTACAGGAGACGATCATACCATAAAACTAGATAGAAGAGCAAATACCATCGCTGATGGCATAGTCTATTTTAAAGTGAATTTTACAAATGGTAATACCGAAGCTCCTTCTTTAGTGAAAGTTAGTAATTATGCAAAAAATGAACTTTTGGTAAATATCACCAAAGATGAAAACTGGAAAAGTAGTGATGGTGATAATCACACTACCAGAGAATATACTGATAAATCCGGCAGAGTTATTCTAAAAAGAACGTACAATGCAGGTGTAGCTCATGACACGTATTATGTGTATGATGATTTTGGGAATCTTACCTATGTAATCCCTCCTAAGATCACAGTGAGTAATGGAGTATCTACTACAGAACTCAATGAATTGGGATACCAATACAAATATGATCATAGAAACCGATTGGTAGAAAAGAAAATACCTGGTAAAGGTTGGGAATACATTGTATATAATAAATTAGATCAACCGGTAATGACACAGCATGCAAATTTAAGGAACGATAATAAATGGTTGTTTACTAGGTATGATGTTTTAGGACGTGTAGTATACACAGGTTTATTAGATGATACAGCGACAAGAGAAGAAATGCAGTTCGAACTTAATGACACTAATTCTCATTATGAAACCAAAGTAACAAGCCCTAATAATACTATAAGTAACACCCCTTTATATTATTCAGCAAATACATATCCAGATGATATAGCAAGCTTAGATATTCTTACCATCAACTATTATGATAACTATACCTTCGATAGAGATGGAATGAATAAGCCTACTTCAGTGTATGGAATAGCTACTACTAATAACGTAAAGAGCTTACCAACAGGGTCCAAAGTAAGAGTGTTAGGAACCAATAGCTGGATCACTACAGTATATGGATATGATACCAAAGGACAAGTAATCTGGACAGGAAGTAGAAATGATTATTTGAATACTACGGATAAGATAGAAACCTTATTAGATTTTACAGGTAAACCTAAAATTGTAAAAACAACCCATACCAAAGGTAGTAACGCGGCTATTGTTACCACAGATAAATTTATCTATGATCATATGGGGAGATTAGTAACCCAAAAACAGCAAATCAATAACTTTGCAGAAGAGTTAATTACGCATAATGTGTATGATGATTTAGGACAGTTAGAAAGTAAAAAAGTAGGGAATGCAGAGCAGGCTCCCCTACAAACGGTAGATTATGCCTATAATGTACGTGGGTGGCTAACAGACATCAATGATGTAAATAATATTGGTGATGATTTATTTACCTTTAAGATTCATTATGATCAAGTAGAAGGCTATTATAATGTACCAAAACTCTATAACGGAAATATATCGCAAACCATATGGAAAACTGCTAACGATAATGTAAAAAGATCCTACTCTTATCAGTATGATGATTTAAATAGAATTACCAGAGCAAATAGTTTAAAAGGCTCGACCTTAATGAGTGGAGATGCTTATAGTATGTGGGGGATTGCCTATGATAAAAATGGAAATATCGGAAGAATCACCAGAAATGGAAGACCTGGAGGAGGAGCTATTAAAACCATTGATGAACTTTATTATACGTATTCTAATAACAAGCTTTTAAAAGTAAGAGAAGCTATTACATCAAGTTATAAAAATGAAGGCTTTAAAGACGGAACCAATACCAATGATGATTATATCTATGACAGTAATGGTAATATGACAATCGATCGTAATAAGGGAATATCTAGTATTGCTTATAATCATTTAAACTTACCTAATACTGTTGCGATTTCTAATAGTGAAGGAACAGGAAATATTAGCTATATTTACGACGCCACTGGAACCAAACTTAAAAAGATCGTCTCTGGAGGAAGTTCTTTAACAACTGAATATGCTGGTAACCATGTGTATGAAAACGGACAACTTAAGTTCTTTAACCACGCAGAAGGATACATAGAACCTAATGGAGAAGGTGAGTTTGATTATGTATACCAACTCAAAGACCATTTAGGAAATATAAGGCTCTCCTATAGTGACCGAGACAATGATGGGAAAATCGATATCCTTAGAAACAATGCCGATGTAGATGGTGATAATGATTATGCACATGAAATCATGCAAGAGAAAAATTATTATCCTTTTGGGATGCGCCATCAAGGATATAATACGCAGATTGTATCAGAGCATAAGTATGGGTTTAATGGTGTTGAAGAAGAAAATGAATTAGGTATAAATATGCTTAGTATGGATCTTAGAAAATATGATCCTGCGATTGCTCGTTGGACAGGGATTGATCCTGTTACACACCACTCAATGTCTCCTTATAATGCTTTTGATAACAATCCAGTTTTTTGGGCTGATCCTTCGGGGGCTGATGGAGAAACAAGTTTACAGGATTTTGATGGTAATTGGCATACGTTAAGTTCTAATGACATGATTACTGTTTATGATTCAAGTGATGATGATACAGATCCAAAGAAGAAGAAAAAGAAAAGCCAAAAAAAGGATGTAAAGGAAATGGGTACAGGAGAGCTTTATGGAATGGCATACAATGGAGGATCAAGGACTGCCTTTTTGAATGGGAATGATCCATATAACCCTACAGATGCTGATATTGCTCAAAATGAAAGAGAAAAGAATGAGGCCGCTGGAGAACTTGCATCTATAATAGTTGGTGAATGGGCAATGATTAAGGTGGTCAAAGGAGGAAAATGGGTCTACCAATGGGTTAAGGCTAAATATGCATATCATGCTATTAAGAATAGTATGAATGCTTATGCTAAAGGTAGGAATATATTCAGAGGGCAGCAACATTTTTTTAGAGAAACAGGTGAAAAGTACTTAGAACAAATGCGCAATGGAACCTTCAATAATTATAAAGGTTTATCTAATCTATTAGATAAAAGCGGTAGAACTATAATGACGGGAGGTAACCATAGGATGTATGCAGCAATAAGATATGGCGTTGAAACTGGTAATTATAAGTTTGTTGATAAAGTATTACAAGCAGCCAGAACTACTATCGGGGAAGCATCTCAATATGGATATCAAATAGGAAAAATAGCAAAATGATAACAGACAAAAACATTTATACAATAGTAGACTTAGGTAAGGTTTATTGTTTTAAAACCAATAATGAGTTTATTTCTGATTTAATAATTGAAAATAACAATAAATCAATTGTAATAAACGCTTTATCTAAAGTTTACGATTCTATCTTACTGCCAACATATATTGGAAAGCATAAAAAAGTATTGATAAAAGAAGGGCTTGATAAATATATTAACATAAACAATAGAGATTTTCTTAAATTTTTGATTCGTACTGAAATGAAAGGTTTTGACTTTGTTGTTTTTGGATTAGTCGGGTTGTCTTACGACGGAGTCTCTTTTTTAAAACAATATTTTCAAAAAATTTCTAAGAATACAGGGAAGACCTTTATTTTAATAGACTACGATCCTTCTTATTTAGAAACAACTAAAATGATAATAGGGGAAGATTCACATAAATAGTTAAAAAAACGAAAACCCGATCGCTCAGATATGATAGCGCGGAAATATTTTCCGTGATGCGTAAGAGTGAGGTATAGATATAGTGTGAGAAACTTAAATAGCATCAAGAGACTGTTGTAGTAGCAGTCTCTTTTCTTTTATTGATTTACAAATTTTAAATTTGCTATATACAAGCAACGCCATATATGGCTGTAGATACATCTAAATTACCTAAAGGAAGTGTAAGTGTTGATGGGGATCTTCCTGGTTTACCATCAGGACATGTTTCAGTTACTGCCACACCTGAACAAATAGTAAATGCCATTAATCCCTCGCTCCCGCTAGTCTGTGACTAGTGGCTTGAAAGATTGACAGGTAAGAGTAAATAATAAAAAGAGAAAGCAAAAAGCTACTACAATATGATAGTAGTTTACCCCCGTTCGGGCATAGTATACTACTGCTAGTTTGCAACTAGTAGCATCAAAGCTTGGCCGGGTAACAGTAAAAATATAAATAGATAAAACCCAGTTACATTGATTTGTAGCTGGGTTTTGTTTGTTATTCGTACAATTTACAACAACACTATTTTTCAGTTAGTTTTCTGGCTGATACTCTGGATGACCCGTTTGCCATAAAGCAAAAGATAAGATATTAGCAAACCTTGTAAATTCTATTAGTTTTGTATCATCTTGCGCATGACCTGCTTCTGAGTTAGCTAATAAAAAATTAGGCTTTTCCGAAGTATTTGCAGCTTGAATACGAGCACCAAACTTTACAGAAAACCAAGCAGGAACCCTTGGATCATTTAAACCTACAGTCAATAAGGTAGCCGGATAGTCTTCTTTATCTTTTATATGATGGTATGCATCCATTTCTAATAAATTTTTAAACCCTAATGAATCTTTAATGGTACCAAATTCCTTAACATTATTCGCGCCATTAGCTCTCATTTCTGATCTAAGCATATTTAAAGAGCCAAATTCCACAATTGCCGTTCCAAATAAGTCCGGTCGTTCTGTAATAGCTCGACCAATCATAATACCGCCCGCACTACCACTCCATATAGCTAATTGATCTGGATTGGTATATTTACGATCAATCAAAAATTCCGCACAGTCAATAAAGTCATTCCAAGTATTCGATTTCGTAGCTTTATAACCTCTTTTATGCCAGGCATCTCCTTTTTCTCCTCCTCCTCGTACATGAGCTATCGCATATACGCCTCCTTCCATGACCCATAACAATCGTCTCAATGAAAATCCTGGTTTCATAGATATTCCATAAGAACCATAGCCATCCATCATCACACGATTTTTAGCATTCTTTACAAGATCCTTGTTATATATCAATGATAAAGGTATTTTTTCTCCATCTCGTGCTGTTACCTCTATCTCTTCTACGACTATATTATCTAATTTATCGTTATGTACATCCTCTTGTAAGCTTTGATTAATAAGCCCTTCTGACGTATAAAGGTATCTTTTATTATTGGTGATCCAACCTCTCGCATTGATCCATAATTCTGGATGTGTGGCACCTAAAGAACTGATACTAATATTACCATATACCTGAGGAAGTTGAACTGCTTCTATAGTTGCATTATCCAGTTTATATAAATCAGCTTTCACTCCATTAGTATTGGTCACAAAGTATAAACCCTCGCTGGTTAACTCAAAATCCGTAATAACTTTATCCTTATATTCCTCCACCAATACCTGCGGATTTTTAAAGTCGGGATTAATCAACGATGTCATGCAGATCTTAAAATTAGGCGCATCTTTAGCAGTTCTATACACAACAGAATCTCCACTAATCTTAATACTTTTTACTTTATCAGATTTTGTAAACAATGGTTTCCATTCTTTAGAGCTAATATTATTTATTGACTTGTAATAAGCGTCGTAATAACTATAGGCTCCAGTCAATTTTCCCAATATGTATTGAGCATCTGGGTTTTCTATAGAAATTACTGGAAAATCTTCTTCGTTTATTGCTAATTCGGAGTTAAGCTCTTTTGATAATATAACTTTTAGTATCTCTGGTTTATCTCCCAATCGATATACAACAGATTGCATATTTTTAAGAAAGCCTTTAGCCTTAGGATCGGTCACAGGATGATAGACATATACAAAGCCTTTATTATCCGGTAACCATTGTATTCCTCCGGCGGCAGAAGGCCAGGCATTTTCTAATATCTCTGGATGTACTTTACCAGAACTAACATCAACTATAAGTAATTCTGAAATTTCTTTCCCTTTAGAAGTTAAACTGACTACGACCTTCGATCCATCCCAATTAGGTCTAATGTAATTGATTACATATTCAATTCCAGAATCTGATCTAAAATCCTTTGGGTCATATAGTAACTGTTCTTTTTCGGAAAAAGCTTTTCTATAATAAAGTTTGGGAACATTTTCATTGGACAACCTTTTTAGATAAAAATATTTATCATTTTCTAATACTTTAAGCTTAGAAATTACAAATTCATTTTTCTCATCAGAATTAGTTTGCTCTTCTATTAAATATTGACGTTTATGAATTTTATCCAACAAGTTTTCAGCAATTACACTTTGATTCTTTATCCATTTCTGTACGGCAGAATTATTAAGATTCTCTGCATAACGGTAAGGATCTTCAATCGTTTCACCAAAGTAGTTCTCCTTAAATTTTTGTTCAGGAAGTATATTCATACTTTTCTTACATCCTAAAAGGATAATACTAATAAATAATACAATTAAGCATTTATTGATCATAGGTTTGAATCTAAAAAGGTTAAATTCACTAAAACTTATACCTTAAGTCTTAGATCTTTATTATAGAGCTTTAATCAGCCTCCCCAAGTATCTATAGTACTGCTATCATCATTGTCATCATCTTCATTATTCAATGAGTTAATACTATCCATCATATTGATAATACTTCCTCCTCGTATAGAAGATAAATTATTAAGTTTCGCAATGTTCATTTTTTCTAGTGTAAGCTTTTTTTTGATGTGTGATTTTTTCATTTGTGATTTTTTTTGAAAAGTGATTGTGGAACAAATGTATTTATTTATGGTAGAAAAAAACTACTTCCTATCAGTTTGCTTGTCTGTTTTCAGGAATACAGAGTCTGTTTTTAAGGAATAGCTTTTTTAATTCATTGTTTTACAGACTTTTATTTCACGGTCTCAAAAACAAATCTAATCACTTATGAACTTCTTTTTTTTCTAATTGTTTAAGGAAAAAGGAAGGATAGATACCCGTAGTTTTATAAAAGGATTTAGAAAAAGCCTCTGTTGTATTAAAACCACTTTCATTAGCTATCGCCTTGATCGTATACTTTCTAAATTTCGTGTCGGATTTTAGCCTTTCAACTACAAAATGAATCCTAAGATCATTTATGTAGTTACTAAAACTTTTTTGCTTGTAGAAGTTAATGGTCTTGGAGAGATATTTAGAATTTGTCTTTAAATCTTTTGATAAAGAACTTACGGTAATATTAGAATGTAAAAATTCATGTTTCTCCTCAAAAACGTCTAGTTTTCTGAGAATATCCGAAACGATATCTTCTGATATTCCAATATCTTGATCTTGTTTTTTGGCTTCGGGTTCTGTAATTACTTGAATAGTCTCCTTTTTCTCGTCAAACATTTCCTGAAACCTTCGTTGATAGATCTTCTTCTTTTTATTATTAAAATAAAGAAACAACAGTAAGGCAAAGGAGAATATTACTAAAAAAACAATGACAATATTCCTATTTTGACTGTTCTGTTTTAGAGAATCTATAATTACTTGTTTTTCTAATAACAAATTTGGGGTGGAATATTCACTGTTAATTTTCTTATACAAGACTTTAGTATCTTGATCAGTTATACTATCAAAACTTAATAATCTATTAATATAGTAAAGTTGCTTTTTTTCATCACTTAATTTCTTATGTACAACAATTAGACTTTCATAAACAGATCTTAAGTCAGGTGAAAATCTGTTATTCTCAAATATTTCATAATCAACATTAATTAAATAAGGTAAAGCACTTTCGTGTTGGTTCAAACCAATATAACTCTTTCCTATGTACAGATCAGCAAGCATAGATAGTATTTTATCGGTTTTCTTATTTTTCAAACTTTTGAATTTTTTAATACTATCAATTGATGCATTATATTCTTCAATGTAAAAGTGCGTAATTGCTGAAGACAACAGAAATCTCCTATACAAAACACTATCTTTAAGAGAGAGAGAGAATCGGATTCCCTTAAAATTTTCAGCAAATGCTGAATCATATTTTTTATTTCTATTATAAGCATCTCCCAATGCATATAAAGTTTTTAGATAATTATACTTTTCGTTATCATCATTCTTTTCTTCATAATATCTAATTAAAGACTTAAATATTTCTAGAGTTTCTTCATGCTCTCCAAGATTGTTTTTTAAAATCGCAATAAAATACTTAATTCTAGCTTGTTGACTTAAATTATCCTTTTTATTTGCATAATTATTAGCCTCTACTAACTCCTCCATTGCTTGTCTGTAACGACCAGTTACCCCAAGCAATCTTGCTTTAAACAAATGAGCTTCAGCAGGATATGTAAAATCATCTTGTTCTTTAGTCAGATCAATAATACTATCTGTATATCTTAGTGCTTGAGGTTTATCAACAATTTTAGCGAGCATATAGTATCCATCCGCTTGCTTGATGATGTTATTCTCTGTTTTTGCTTTAACAAGAAAGGCAGTTGCGTATCGTTTAGATATATCAATATCTTTTTTGTATTGATCAAATCTTTTAGACAATTCTAAATAACTCTTAGTAGTCAACGAATCTTTAGATAATTCATCATTTTGAGCATTTACATTCTGAAAAAAAACGAATACTATATATAAAACTATACTGAAGTAACTTTTTATCATTAAGTGAACGATATTTTCTTTATTAAAAAACTATTAGTAACACTTGCCAAACACCCTATAGCTCTTAGGTTTTATATAAAGATACCATCCATTATATACACCAACATACGTATGTATGCTATAAAGTAGTTGCAATATCAGTATATTTTTTCCCTTCTATTTTCTAAAAGGGGTTTACATACTGAGTTTGTAAGTTTTTTTGTTAGAAGGGGTATTAGTCTACATTTTTAGTAGGGTGCAAATATACTACTTTCCTTTTTCTGTAAAGTTTTCTTATCCTTTTTTTTAAATAACAATTAACCAGTTGTTTACATTAAAAAAACCTAGTCTGGATTCCGCGAATAACGGGTCTGTTTTCCCGAATGCAGATGTAGTTCCCTTGTTACTAAGCTTTTATCGAAGTTATATTTGAGACATCAATAATTCATTTATTATGATCACACTACTCACAAAACTCGTTCATCATCTCGTAGAATTTATGATATACTTATATCAATTGATTTATTAATCTGCAAACACACAAAACATGAAACAACTATTTCCTAAAGAAATAATCGAAAATACGGTAGAGGTACACCAGTTTAAACATCAGAACAGTAGTAAAATAATTTATGGATTGATTTTGGTTGCTATACTGATCGTGTTGATTCTGTTACCTTTTATAAAAGTGGATATTTATACTACTGCTCGTGGCATGCTTAAACCTAGTAAAGAACGTATTGCTATCACTCCACTACAATCTGGTAAGGTAGTATTTGTAAATCTACTAGATAACCAAATAGTAAAAAAAGGAGACACCCTATTAATGACCAATAAAAAAATCCTGGATCAGAAAATACAGTTTTCTACCTCTAAAATTGAAGAAATCCAACAGTTCATCACTGATTGCGAATATATAATCAATACTTCTAATCCAATTTTCCTAAAAATAAAATCAGCTCGCTATCAAAAAGAATACTTGTATTACACTCAAAAAATAGGAGAATTACAAACACGTTACGAGAAAACCTTAATAGATTTTGAACGGGATCAGAAACTATATAAAAAAGGAGTAATTGCCAAAATAGAATTTGAGAATAGCGATTTTGAACATCAATTATCTATAACCAATCTAAAGCAATACAGAAAACAGCAAAAAAACACCTGGCAGACCATGCTTACTGATTATTCTGCTCAGTTACGAGAGTTAGAAAGTAGTGTATCCCAGATAGTCCAAAACCAAAAAGAATATATGATCACTGCTCCTATTGATGGTATATTAAAGAGTGTAAAAGGTATAGAACCCGGAAGCATGATCATCAGTGGCACTCCTATTGCGGAAATATCTCCAGATACTGGTTTAATAGTAGAATGTTACCTCTCCCCATCTGATATCGGACTGATAAGCAAAGCAAAGAATGTAAGTTTTCAGGTAGATGCATTTAACTACAATCAATGGGGATTGGCTACCGGAAAAATCCTGGACATCAGCAAAGACGTAGATCTGGTCAACAATCAACCAGTTTTTAAGGTTCGCTGCGCCATAGATCAAAAACATCTGGAACTTAAAAATGGTTTTAAAGGAAATTTTAATAAAGGAATGACCCTAAGCGCTCGATTTCAGCTAACAGAACGAACACTATTTGATCTGCTCTACGATAAAGTAGATGATTGGTTGAATCCATCCAGTCCAACCATCGCACAAATTGAACAATAAAATAAAAAGTGGTAAGTACAAAGGCATTAGCAATTATAAACTTGATAC
Organism: uncultured Aquimarina sp.; assembly: GCF_947492405.1. Lineage (GTDB taxonomy): Bacteria > Bacteroidota > Bacteroidia > Flavobacteriales > Flavobacteriaceae > Aquimarina. Next base: position 3,632 of record NZ_CANLMP010000010.1, on the reverse strand, counting down.
TAACTACTAAAAATCTATACAAAATGGCAAAAATTAAAATCAAACAACACGATATTACAGATTGCGGAGCTGCTTGTCTGGCATCTATATCTGCTCACTATAATTTAAAACTTCCAATCGCTAGAATACGACAGTATGCAAGTACCGATCAAAAAGGGACGAATATACTGGGACTTATGGAAGCCGCTCAGAAAATTGGATTTACCGCAAAAGGTGTTCGGGGAGATTTTGAAAGTTTATCAAAAATTCCTAAACCGACAATCGCCCACTTAATTGTTAGAGGAAAGCTTCAACATTTTGTGGTGATCTACGAAGTAACAAAAAAATACGTTCTTGTGATGGATCCTGGAGATGGGAGAATGCATAAAAAATCACATGAAGAATTCAAAAAAGAATGGACAGGCGTATTAGTACTTATATCTCCAAATGAAAATTTTGAAAAAGGAAATCAAAAAATCTCTTCCTATAAACGATTTTGGTATTTATTAAAGCCTCATAAACTAATAGTTTTCCAAGCATTGGTAGGAGCAGTTGTATACACGCTACTGGGGTTTTCTACTTCTATATTTATACAAAAAATAACAGATTATGTGTTGGTAGGCGGAAACACCAAACTACTAAATCTGCTAGGTGTTATTATGCTAGGGTTATTGGCTTTGAAGTTTGTTATTGGTGTTTTTAAGGATGTATTCCTAATCAAAACTGGCCAGCAAATCGATACCAGATTGATTCTAGGATATTATAAACACTTACTAAAACTTCCACAACAGTTCTTCGACACTATGAGAGTTGGTGAAATCACCTCTAGAATTGGAGATGCAGTCAAGATCAGGAATTTTATCAATGGAGTGGCGCTATCGCTTACCGTTAATATAATGATACTCTTTTTCTCATTTGGATTAATGTTTTTCTATTACTGGAAACTCGCTTTAATCATGTTATGTGTAATACCATTGTATGCAAGTATTTATTATATCATGAATAAATTGAATAGGAAAGTTGAGCGTAAAGTGATGGAAAAAGGAGCAGATTTGCAAAGCCAACTAGTAGAATCTATAACCTCTGTTGGAACCATTAAGCGTTTTGGTCTGGAGGATTTTGCCAATATCAAAACCGAAACCCGATTCATTGGTTTACTACAAACAGGATATAAATCCGCATTGAACTCTGTGTTCTCTAAAACATCAACAGGAATCATTGCTCAATTATTTATCATCATTTTACTATGGTCAGGTTCCTTTTTTGTAATCGAAAGAGAAATCACCGCAGGAGAACTGATGTCTTTCTATGCCATTGTTGGATATTTTACTGGACCTGTAGCTAGCTTGGTTGGAGCAAACAAACAAATACAAAATGCACTGATCGCAGCGGACCGTCTTTTTGAAATCATGGATTTAGAACGAGAGGAGACAGAAAATAAAATGAAACTGAATAGAGAAGCTGTTGGAAATATTTCTTTTACTGACGTTGCTTTTCGATATGGTAGCAGAAAAGAAGTTTTCAAAAAATTTAACCTTACCATAAACAAAGGAGAATTAACCGCTATTGTTGGTGAAAGTGGTTCCGGAAAATCAACACTAATGTCTTTACTACAAAACATTTATCCAATCCGAAGTGGTATTATTAGTATCGGAGATAAAGACCTACGTTACATAGACAATAACAGCCTCAGAGAAATAGTTGGTGTTGTACCTCAACAAATCGATCTTTTTGCCGGTAATGTCATAGAAAATATTGCTGTTGGTCAGTTCAATCCTAATATGGAAGAAATTATTACAATCTGTAAAAATATTGGAATTTTAAAATTTATTGAAGATTTACCAAATGGTTTTAATACCTATTTAGGAGAAAACGGTGCATCTTTATCCGGAGGACAGAAACAGCGAATTGCCATTGCCAGAGCGCTATATAAAAAGCCCGAAATATTAGTACTTGACGAAGCAACATCTTCTCTGGATAGTGCATCCGAAAACTATATACAAAATACTATCCAGAATCTAAGAACTGAAAACAAAACCATTATAGTCATTGCACACCGTTTAAGCACTGTAATCGAAGCCGATAAAATCGTAGTACTCGAAAAAGGGGAAGTATTAGAAGAAGGAAATCATCAAGACCTATATCAACGCAAAGAAAAGTATTATCAGCTGTGGCAGCAACAAATGCCAGCGTTAGATTACATCAATAAAATAGATGCAGTGGCATAACTATAAGGAATTTTTAATAAAACATTCGAATCATGACAAAAATAGAAAGACAAATAGAATTAATAGAACGATTAGATAGATTAATACGATTACAAGCAACTGGAAACCCGCGAAAGCTGGCCAGAAGACTGGATATATCAAAAGCTTCATTATTTAGAGTTTTTGAAGTGATGAAACGATTAAACGCTCCAATAGTTTTTGATATTGGATTACAAAGTTATGTATATGAAGAACAGGTCAGCTTTAAGTTTGGTTTTTATACAAGGGATCTTCAAGGAGAAGAGGTCCTGGAAATCAGTGGAGGAAGTTTCCAAAGAGTTTTAATGGAACCTGGTTTTAACTATCCATATCTAAAAACGGTATAATTAAAATCTAAAAGAACTCATGAAGAAAAATGAAAAGGAAGTTAGATTACTTGATCAACAAATCGATCAACTTGTAAATGATCCAGAACTCCAATCGGTAATTTCTGATGTGATGATGTATTCAGAAGATTATGACATCGATCTAAATGATACTACGGCTGAAATATCTAATTGGTTTTAAAAAATATTAAGTTTGATTCGTAAAATGGGAGTTTGTTTTCTACAGCTCCCTTTTTTTATGCCTTAAATATATCCACTATCGCATTTTAAAAATTTAATCCTCTAAGTATTTCATCTACATATAAAATACTTTCGAAAATTCCGTGATACTGTATTGTTGTATCTAACAGCCCTAAAAATCAGTTTCTATCACATAAAACACAGGAAATTAACAAATTTTAACATTTTTAAATATACACTCTCAATTAATGAGATTACCCAAACCTACTTTTACATTGTCAAAACGAAACAGGTGCACCAAAACAATTTGACAGCTTATACAAATATTAATCATAAAATTTTAAAGATGAAAAATTTAGAAAATTTTGGAGTTCAAGAATTAAACAATCTTGAGTTACACGCAATTGAAGGTGGAAATTGGTTAACTGATGCCGCTGACGCTATATCTGATGCTGCTGATGCTGTAGTAGAAGCTGTTGGAGACGCGGTAGATGCTGTCGAAGGTTTTTGGGACGGATTGACAGGAAATTAAAATATCACATTAAATAATAACTTATAAAATTAAAAATCATGAAAGAATTAAATCTAAACGAATTAGTACAGATCAACGGTGGAAGTGAAGAAACTTATAACGCAGGACACGCTGTAGGTGAAGCGATACACGATGCAATTGTAGACGCAGCTGACGCTGTAGTAGGTTTCTTTGACGGATTATTCGGAAACTAAAATATCACACTAAATATTAACATATAAAATTAAAAATCATGAAAGAATTAAATCTAAACGAATTAGTACAAATCAATGGTGGAAGTGAAGAAACTTATAACGCAGGACACGCTGTAGGTGAAGCTATACACGATGCAATTGTAGATGCAGCTGA
>NZ_CANLMP010000009.1 GCF_947492405.1 uncultured Aquimarina sp. | reverse complement strand
CATTCGTATAATCTCCAGGGGCTACTGCACTACCATCTGCCAATACAAATGGATAGGTAACTGGCTGTGGTGTGCTAACATTTAAGGTAATTGTATGTACTAAATCCGTACCCTCTGTAACGGTTGGACTGCTTACTCCCGTGACTACAATAGGTATCTCCGTACAAAAATCGAAACCACCAATAGCGGAGCCATGCTGAACATTAGGGCTACAAGTTGAACAATTTTGCCACACAATAGTGATACTTTCAATTCCATCTAAATCTACAAAATTAACACCTATTTGATCATCTTGATTACTTACTGAACTATCGTTAGCATCAATAACTCCAGTAGTCTCGTTAGATGTGTAAGAAGGCATCCCTGAGTTGGTAAAAGTTGGAAATATTGTATTTCCTGCACCATCAGTTGCAGTTACAGTAAACAAATCTCCATTTGTACCATTAGTATTTATATGGTATAAATCAAACCCTACAGAATATATATCTGCACTAAATGTAATTGTTTGTGTTATTCCATCTACTCCAAAACCGCTTGTATAATACTCTAATACTTCATCAGCAATAACCCCTGTCGCATTAGAATTAACACTAGGAGTTAATGTTCCAAAAGCTACGGGCCAAATACCAAAAGTACCTATTTCTCCAGAAAAAGTATGAGTAATATTTATTCCAGAGCCATCTACATCAGAAAAAGTGTTCGTTAAAGCTCCATCTGGAGTCCAATCAAATTCATCTATATTATTAGGAGCAAAGCCATCCCATACTAAATTATAAACAGTATCATCACAAATAGGGTTTTGATGCAATATTACCGGAGTAGTAGAATTACATACAGTAGCACTCGCATCAGTTACTCTTAGATTAGTACCTAGCGTATAATCTACTCCCGCTTCAGTTACTAAACCTGTTAATGGATCTACTGTAGATGGATCGCCCATACCGAATTGCTCACCATCGCCGCCATCAGCATTCGCATCATTATATGCTTCATTAGCATCACTACAGCCATCATCATCAGAATCTGTATCTTGAGTATTTGGTATTCCATCACCATCAAAATCACAAAGACTTTGAGAAATCAAAATATCATCTATTGCTAAATCATTACCTCCTCCTCCTGGAGCATTATTAATTAGAACAAACTCAATCGGATCACTGGAAGTCGGAGTAAATCCACCCGTAAACTCCTGCCAATCAACAGTTCTTAATAAATCCCCCGTATCAAATGTATATACTACCGATCCCCCTTGTTCTATATTACAGGTTATATTGGGAAATACCCTACCATCCGTACTTGGCGAATTTTCAAAATCAATATTTATTGCCCAAAAAGCTATATTCAGTTGTTGTCCTTCAACTACATTAAAAACCGATCTTCTATAAAATTCTAACCCCGCAATATTATTAGAATTATAGATAGCCATCCTACCAGTAAAATCTCCAGGACCTGTAGTATGATCACCTATTGTTTTCCAAACTACGGAAGCAAAAGTTGGCGAAACTGCCTGAATGTCTTCGAATATAGTATATTCTCCATCCTGAAGATCTATTGGGTTTCCTCCACCATTACCAGAACCTGTTCCATCTTCATAGCTATAGTTTGTATACACAGAAGATACGCGAGTTCCATCAGCCGCTCCGAAATCTTCTGATAATAATGTGAAATTAACACGAGTATCGCCAGAGGCACAACCATTTTCATCGCTATCTAAAATCCCATCATTATCATCATCTAGATCTGTAGTATCAGGAACCGTATCTCCATCACTATCTTTTAGTACAACAATACTAACTACAGCTACATCACATGAAAAGGTTGATCCTGCAGGACAGATTTGATAAGTTAACGTATATTCCCCAACAGGGACAGAACTTGCGACATCAATAGAACCTGTTCCTGTATTTAAAGTAATACCTGGATTACCTGAACTAACTAGGGTAAGATCTACCGTAGAAGTTGTTGGTGTTGCTCCTTCTATATCATCATTATTTAAAACGTTAGCTATCGTTTGTCCACCTATTCCTTCTACTACAGTAGTTCCTAAATCGTCAACCGCATCAATAGCTATATCACAAGCCAAAGTATCTCCAGCATCTGTAACAGCTGTATTTGTACCTTGCGGACTTCCTGTAATAGATGGAACTCCATTAGTCCCTACTCCTCCAGTTAGCTCTCCGCTACTACCATCAACATTAGTGTTTGTAAAACTACCACTACCTTCTAACGCATCAAAACACCCATCATCATCGCTATCTGTATCTAAATGATCTGGATTTCCATCGGCATCACTATTTACCGCAACGCAATAAACTAAATCATAAAACTGCAAAGTGACATTACCTGCATTACCATCTTGTTTAGCAGAAATAATTGTTATAGTTCTTACCGGTCCTGGAATACTTACCTCTATACTATTTGATGGTGCATTCGCTCCACCAGCAGTACTCACTACACTGTTCCCTGTAATGGTTTTTCCTCCACCAACATTATTAGTAATCGATAGTGCAATCGGTTGATTTCCATCACTGGTTGCAAAGAAATCAGAACGATCACTATTATCCAGACCACCCCATTTAAAAACAACATCATATACTGTTTCTGAGAATGTTAATGTATACGTATATGTGTCTCCAACGGTAAAATCTGTATTATTTGCCTGAAGATTTACAAAATTCGTAACACCTACGCTACCATTAACATTAGAAACACCTGAAGCCCATCCGGCACCTCCCTGTAGAGAAGCTGTAAAAGAAGCATCCACTGTACTAGTAGTCCCAGAAACATCAAAAGGATATACATCTGCTTGAGTAAATGGATTGGCCGTACTGCTAAACGTCTGATCTAGTGTTCTTGATGTAGTGGCACAATTAAGTTCATCTATATCTAAAATACCATCGTTATCATCATCAAGATCATCTGCGTCAGAAACTATATCTCCATCACTACTTCCTGCATTACATGGGTTTACAGCGCGATCTAAAACATCAGGATCATTAGTCTGAGGGCTTCCAGATATGATTGGAATCCCATCAGAATCCACATCAGCTGATGTATTTGCTAGGTTATTGTCAATGGTTAAATCCGAATACAAAAAACTACCTGACGCCTCAATAGCATCAAAACATCCATCACCATCACTATCAACATCAAATTGATCAATAATACCGTCTATATCTGTATCAAATTGATCACTTATACCGTCGCCATTGCTATCAGAGAAACCAGAAAAACTAGTATCCAAATAATTTGGAACTAAATCTCCATCTTCATCTGCAAAAGGATCTCCACCTGGTTGTTCGTTTGTATCGAGAATACCATCATTATCATCATCTAAATCCACCGTATTAGAAACCAAATCTCCATCTTGATCGGCAGGATCGAAACCAGAAGCGGTTACTATAGTACCTAAAGCTCCATAGATATCAGCTCCTGTTGAAGTATTATCAGGAAATGTTGTTACATCTAACAAATTATCACTATCTACAACATCATCACCAAAAAACGATAATCCGTAAAAAGTTTCTCCTGCACTAATACCTAAATCGGCAAAAGTTATAATAGATAACCCCATTCTTTCACCCGCTCCACCAACTCTAATTGGCTGATTATCACTATTAGAGTCTTCTATAAAAGCATTATTCCTAACTGGATTAAACGAATTAACCGTTGGTTCTCCATAAGAAGTATTTGCAACAATCGTTACCAAATTACCGTAAGAAAGAGGATTCCCAGACCCATCTATAGTAAGTATTGCCGCTGCCTTAAAGGTGTTGTTCCCATTCTTCTCTGATGCTAAAAAACCATTTAAGGTTAGATCGGCTACATTATTCACTTTTAATGCAGGAAAAACAACATCAATTCTTTCGATATTCGATGGTCCTTCATCACCTGAATTCGTACCTTGATTCCTAAAAACATCTAAAGCACCTCTATTAATAACGGGCTCTTTTAAAATCGATTCAAGATCAATGTCTCCAGGAGTTCCCGGTAAACTAGGTCCATAAATAAAATTCGAACCTCCCGTTCTCTCATAGAAAATACTTGCTTTATCTCCTAAAACCGCTACTCCCTGAGCATTCGAAGCAATATCATCACGTCTAAAAATGTAAAATTGACTTGCAAATGGAATGGTATAGACATTACTATTATATGTTACAGAAGTTATAATCACTTCATCTCCTTGTCCATATTGATACGTTTGTCCGCTAGCAGAATAAGTATCTTGGTCTGTTGCAGCTTCTGTACTAATCGTCCAGCTGGTAACAGGATTTTGAGAATTACCATTAAATCCTATAAAAAGGAAAAAAAATAGTAGGTAATAAGAATTCTTAACCAAAACATTTAGGAGCCCTAAATGTCCTGAGACTTGGGTAATTTTTTTCATATGACGATGGTTTACAATAGCTTGTAAAAGTTGTGGGTAGCAACTTTTATAGGCTATTTATAAATATCTAAATAATATTTATATTTTCAAAATTTAAGCAAAATTACGGAAAAACCGTAAATAACACTAACTACAAATATGGCGATACATTTATATATCTAACACCTTTTTCCCCATCTTTTTTTTAATTTTTCGATGAAATACACTTTTATCTCGCCATAAATCACATCAAAAACACAATATTTCGAAAAACTCTTGTTTTCGTTACTTATAATGGCTTTGTAGTTTTAAGTAGTATATTTGCAGACTTTAGCAATATAACTACAATGAAATTCACTGAGGAAATAAAGAGAAGACGAACTTTTGGTATCATTTCTCACCCTGATGCAGGTAAAACAACGTTAACTGAAAAATTGCTCTTATTTGGCGGTGCAATACAGGAAGCTGGAGCCGTTAAATCTAATAAAATTAAGAAAGGTGCTACTAGTGATTTTATGGAGATTGAGCGCCAAAGAGGAATCTCTGTTGCTACATCAGTTTTGGCCTTTGAATACCAAAATGTTAAAATTAATATTTTAGACACACCAGGACATAAAGATTTTGCCGAAGATACCTTTAGAACTTTAACTGCCGTTGATAGTGTAATTGTCGTAATTGATGTTGCCAAAGGTGTAGAGGAACAAACTGAAAAATTAGTATCTGTTTGTAGAATGCGCAACATCCCTATGATTGTTTTTATAAATAAACTGGATCGTGAAGGGAAAGATGCTTTTGAACTACTAGACGAAGTTGAACAGAAACTCGGATTAAAAGTTACTCCACTAAGCTTTCCTATTGGAATGGGATATGATTTTAAAGGAATTTATAATCTTTGGGAAAAAAATATTAATCTTTTTAGCGGAGATAGTAGAAAGAATATAGAAGAAACTATTGAAGTTTCTGATTTATCCTCATCTGAACTTAATACATTAATTGGTGATACTGCAGCCGAAACTTTACGTGAAGAAATAGAATTAGTAGAGGGTATTTACCCATCTTTTGAAAAAGAGTCTTATCAAAATGGGAGTTTACAACCTGTCTTTTTTGGTTCAGCATTGAATAATTTTGGGGTTCGTGAATTATTAGATTGTTTTGTTTCAATTGCTCCAACACCAAGACCTAAAGAGAGCGATATTAGACTTGTAGAACCTGATGAAAAAGATTTTACGGGCTTCGTCTTTAAGATTCATGCAAATATGGATCCTAAGCATAGAGACCGATTGGCTTTCATTAAAATAGTATCAGGAACTTTTGAAAGAAATGTACCTTATTTGCATACAAGGCATAACAAAAAACTAAAATTCTCAAGTCCAAATGCTTTTTTTGCAGAAAAAAAAGAAATTGTAGACATCTCTTATCCAGGCGATATTGTTGGTTTACATGATACTGGCAATTTCAAGATAGGAGACACACTAACGACCGGTGAGCAATTAAATTATAAGGGAATTCCTAGTTTCTCTCCAGAGCATTTTAGATATATAAACAACGCTGACCCTATGAAATCCAAGCAATTAGCAAAAGGAATTGACCAATTAATGGATGAAGGAGTAGCGCAATTATTCACCTTAGAATTGAACGGAAGAAAAGTAATTGGAACGGTTGGAGCGCTTCAGTACGAAGTAATACAATATAGGTTAGAGCATGAATACGGAGCAAAATGTACCTATGAAAATCTTAATGTGCATAAAGCTTGTTGGATTGAAACCGAAGACATAGACAATGATGAGTTTAAAGACTTCAAGCGTGTGAAAAGTAAATTTTTAGCAAAGGATAAAAGAGGGCAATTAGTATTTTTAGCAGATTCTTCTTTCAGTTTACAAATGACACAACAAAAGTACCCTTCTATAACTTTTCACTTTACTTCAGAATTCTAAACGTTATTTAGAGGTGTTTTAAAACCGTTTATAAGAAATAAATAAGTTCTATACGTTTTTACAATAAACGCTTCTTAAAAAGCATTTATTAAATCGATTTTTATACGAAATATTACAAAAATCTATTAACTTTTATTTTAGTATAAAATATTATTATATCAATCTTTTGTGCTATCCAATGATCGCTTTCCAAGAAGAATCTCAAAGAACAACTTAAAATCTGAAATTAAACTCCATAAAGGATACTTGAATGTTGCCGGCTTATTTTTTTCAAAAAAGGCGTGACCTACCCATGCAAAACCATACCCAACAATAGGTACCAAAAACCATTTCCAACCCCAACCGTAATAAATAGCAATTGCTACAATAATAAAAACCAAAAAAGTACCAACAAAATGTAAAGTTCTACTAGTTCTATTTTTGTGTTCTGTTAAGTAGAACTTATAGAATTCAGAATAGGTTTTAATCCGATCAGACATAATTTAATACACTTAGTTATAAGAATGTTTAAGGTAACAAAAATATAAGTACTGATCAAGTATAGATATATTTCAAAATAAAAATCCGCCTGATTTTATCAATCAAACGGATCACATATTACTCTTAAGAATATTTTACACTTCTTATGCTTGTCCGGTAGGACCGAAATTCAAAGGAATCGGTGGTTGCTCATAATCTTTAATTTCACCATGAGCAGCTTCAAATCTAGACACATTATCTCCCAGTGCTTTTAATAATCTTTTGGCATGCTGAGGAGTTAAAATGATCCTACTTTTCACTTTACTTTTAGGTCTTCCTGGCATAATATTTACAAAGTCAACTACAAATTCTGATACTGAATGGTTAATAATTGCAAGGTTGCTATAAATCCCATCTGCAATAGCATCATCTAGCTCTATGTTTAACTGATTTTGTTTTGGTTTCTTTTCGTCTGCCATTTTTAAAATATTTTACCTGAACACATTGGTTCTTAAAACAGAAAGCCTGCCAATTGGCAGGCTTAACTGATTAATTATAATTAACTTCTTGTCGTTGTTCCATTCGATCTTCGAACTCTTCTTTAGAACCAACTATGATACTTTCATAATCTCTCATACCTGTTCCGGCAGGGATTCTATGTCCAACGATTACATTCTCTTTCAATCCTTCCAGATCATCAACCTTACCGCTTACCGCAGCTTCGTTTAGTACTTTTGTTGTTTCCTGGAATGATGCTGCAGAGATAAACGATTTAGTTTGAAGCGAAGCTCTTGTGATACCTTGAAGTATTGGAGTCGCCGTAGCAGGAGTAACATCTCGTGCCTCTACTAAATTCTTATCTTCTCTACGTAAAAGAGAATTTTCATCTCTTAAATCACGAGGTGATATGATCTGACCAGCTTTAAGGTTTTCACTATCACCAGCATCTTCAATCACCTTCATTCCGTACATAGAATCATTCTCAACTATGAAATCAGATTTATGAATTAATTGATTTTCTAAGAAAATAGTGTCACCTGGATCCTGAATTCTTACTTTACGCATCATTTGACGTACTACTACTTCAAAATGCTTATCATTAATCTTCACACCTTGTAACCTATATACTTCTTGTACTTCATTAACTAAATATTGCTGTACAGCTGAAGGTCCTTTAATCTTAAGGATATCTTCAGGAGTTACAGAACCATCAGATAAAGGCATACCTGCACGTACAAAATCATTCTCTTGTACAAGAATCTGATTTGATAATTTCACAAGATATTTCTTGATTTCACCAATTCTAGATTCTACAATAATCTCACGGTTACCACGCTTGATTTTACCAAATGATACCACACCATCAATTTCACTAACAACTGCAGGGTTCGATGGATTACGTGCTTCAAACAATTCTGTTACACGTGGAAGACCTCCTGTAATATCACCAGCTTTTGCTGATTTACGAGGAATCTTAACCAAAATCTTACCTACCTCAATCTTTTCATTATCATCTACCATTAAGTGAGCTCCTACAGGTAAGTTATATGAACGAAGAACTTCGTCACCTTTACCCATAATTAGAAGCGTAGGTATCTTTTTCTTATCACGAGATTCTGAGATTACTTTCTCCTGGAATCCAGTTTGTTCATCTATTTCTACTTGATATGTTACCCCTTGCTCTACATTTTCGTAGCTTACTTTTCCAGCAAACTCTGAAATAATCACACCATTATATGGATCCCACTGACAGATACTTTGATCAGCCTTAACAGTATCACCACTCTTAATGAATAATTGAGAACCATAAGGTATAAGATTTGTACTAAGTACAATCTTAGTTTTAGGATCAATAATCTTAACTTCAGAAGTACGAGAAATTACTACATCAATTTCCTTTCCTTCAGAATCCTGACCTTTTACGGTCTTCAATTCTTCTATTTCTGCTTTACCGGCAAACTTAGATTTTAGTTGATTTTCTTCCGAAATATTACTTGCAATACCTCCAACGTGGAATGTACGTAATGTAAGCTGTGTTCCCGGTTCTCCAATTGACTGGGCAGCAACAACACCTACTGCTTCACCTCGTTGAACTGTTTTACCAGTAGCTAGGTTACGTCCATAACATTTGACACATATACCTTTCTTAGCCTCACACGTAAGAGCAGAACGAACTTCTACTGACTCTACAGGAGAATTTTCTATATTCTTAGCAGTTGCATCATCAATCTCCACACCTGCTTCTACAAGCACTTCTTGAGTTAACGGATTAATTACATCCATCAATGAAGTTCTACCTGTAATTCTAGCAGCAAGACCTTCTATAATCTCCTCATTTTTCTTTAATGGGCTAACTTCTACACCTCTTAACGTTCCACAATCTTCAATATTAACAATTACATCTTGTGCAACATCCACTAAACGACGTGTAAGGTATCCTGCATCTGCAGTTTTAAGTGCGGTATCCGCAAGACCTTTACGAGCACCGTGTGTAGATATAAAGTATTCAAGAATTGAAAGACCTTCTTTAAAGTTAGAAAGAATCGGATTCTCAATAATTTCTCCACCAGCCGAGTTAGATTTTTTCGGTTTAGCCATCAATCCACGCATTCCTGTAAGCTGACGAATCTGTTCTTTAGATCCCCTTGCTCCAGAATCAAGCATCATATATACTGAGTTAAATCCTTGTTGATCTTCTCTAATACGTTTCATCGACAACTCTGTCAACTCAGCATTAGTAGATGTCCATATATCAATTACCTGATTATAACGCTCATTATTAGTAATAAGACCCATGTTATAATTGGCTACAATATTATCTACTTGACCGTTAGCATCAGCAATCATTTTATGCTTCTCTGCAGGAATGATGATATCTCCTAAACTAAATGATAATCCTCCTCTAAATGCAAAATTATATCCTAATGTTTTAATTTCATCTAAGAAAGCAGCAGTTTCTGGAACACTTGTTACTTTTAAAATACCACCAATAATATCTCTTAGAGATTTTTTAGTCAATACTTCATTTATATAACCAGCTTTTTCCGGAACTTTTTCATTAAATAAAACTCTACCAGTAGTAGTTTCTATTATTTTAGTTACTAACTCTCCTTCTTCGATATCTTTTGTTCTAACTTTTATGTTAGCATTGATATCTAATCTTTTCTCATTGTAGGCAATAACTACCTCTTCTGGAGAATAAAACGTTAAATCTTCACCTTTAATTTCTAATTCAGGTGTTGATCTACGAGATTTAGTCATATAATACAGTCCTAATACCATATCCTGAGAAGGTACCGTTACTGGTGAACCATTGGCAGGGTTTAAGATATTATGAGAAGCTAACATTAATAATTGTGCTTCTAATATTGCTTCTGGTCCTAATGGTAAATGCACTGCCATCTGATCTCCATCAAAATCGGCGTTAAATGCTGTACACACCAATGGGTGCAACTGTATCGCTTTACCTTCAATAAGCTTAGGCTGGAATGCCTGAATACCTAAACGGTGAAGCGTAGGAGCACGGTTTAGTAATACTGGATGTCCTTTTAGAACATTCTCCAAGATATCCCAAACAACAGGCTCTTTTCTATCTATAATTTTCTTTGCAGATTTTACTGTTTTAACAATACCACGCTCGATCAACTTTCGGATCACAAATGGCTTGTACAACTCGGCTGCCATATTCTTAGGAAGACCACATTCGAATAATTTCAATTCTGGTCCAACAACAATTACAGAACGAGCAGAATAATCCACACGCTTTCCAAGTAAGTTCTGACGGAAACGTCCTTGCTTACCTTTTAATGAATCTGATAGTGACTTTAATGGTCTGTTAGAATCTGTCTTAACTGCGGAAGCTTTACGCGTATTATCGAATAAAGAATCTACAGATTCCTGTAACATACGTTTTTCATTACGCAAAATTACTTCTGGCGCTTTGATTTCCATCAAACGCTTCAAACGATTATTACGGATAATTACACGACGATATAAGTCATTTAAATCGGATGTTGCAAAACGACCTCCATCAAGTGGTACTAATGGGCGTAATTCTGGCGGAATTACCGGAACTACTTTAAGAATCATCCATTCAGGACGGTTTTCTCTATTCTTATTAGCATCACGTAATGATTCAACTACCTGAAGACGTTTTAATGCCTCAGTTTTACGTTGCTTAGAAGTTTCATTATTTGCTTTATGTCTTAATTGGTATGACAGATCATCAAGATCAATTCTCTTTAAGATTTCGATCAGGCATTCTGCACCCATCTTAGCGATAAACTTATTAGGATCAGTATCATCCAAGTATAAATTCTCCTGAGGAAGACTATCCAAAATATTAAGATATTCTTCTTCTGTAAGGAAATCCATTTTCTGAACTGGCTCCCCTTCTTCATTTTTAGCGATACCAGGTTGAATTACTACGTATCTTTCGTAGTAAATAATCATATCTAATTTCTTAGACGGCAGCCCTAATAAATAACCTATTTTATTTGGTAAAGAACGGAAGTACCATATATGAGCTACAGGAACAACTAAATTAATGTGTCCTACACGATCTCTTCTAACTTTCTTTTCCGTTACTTCAACACCACATCGATCACAAACGATCCCTTTGTAACGAATTCTTTTATATTTACCACAAGCACATTCAAAGTCCTTAACAGGTCCAAAAATACGCTCACAGAACAAACCATCACGCTCCGGTTTGTGAGTACGATAATTGATAGTTTCAGGCTTTAAAACTTCTCCCTGTGACGCTGCTAAAATTGACTCAGGAGAGGCTAAACCTATAGAGATTTTATTAAACCTCTTTACTGTATTCTTATCATTATTTCTTGCCATAATATATGGTTGCTTAAGAATTATTGTAATTTAATTTTGAATAATAATTTTATCGTACCCTTTGACTACTCTCAGGGTACGATTTCAAATATATTATTCTTCTAATCTGATATCCAGACCCAGACCTTTCAATTCATGCATTAATACATTGAATGATTCTGGTAATCCTGGTTCTGGCATAGGTTCACCTTTCACGATACTTTCGTATGTTTTAGCTCTACCGATAACATCATCAGATTTCACAGTCAGTATTTCACGAAGGGTAGCTGAAGCACCATAAGCCTCCAGTGCCCATACTTCCATCTCTCCAAAACGTTGACCACCAAACTGTGCTTTACCACCAAGTGGTTGCTGCGTAATCAATGAATATGGACCTATAGAACGTGCGTGCATTTTATCGTCTACCATATGACCTAACTTAAGCATGTAGATTACACCTACAGTTGCCGGCTGATCAAAACGATCTCCTGTTCCACCATCATATAAATACGTATGTCCAAATCTTGGAATACCCGCTTCATCTGTAAATTCATTGATCTGATCTAAGGAAGCTCCGTCAAAAATTGGAGTAGCATATTTTCTACCTAATTTCTGACCTGCCCAACCTAATACAGTTTCATAAATCTGACCAATATTCATACGAGATGGTACCCCTAATGGATTCAGTACAATATCTACTGGTGTTCCATCTTCTAAGAAAGGCATATCTTCTTCTCTTACGATACGTGCAACAATACCTTTGTTACCGTGACGACCTGCCATCTTATCACCTACTTTAAGTTTACGTTTTTTAGCAATGTAAACTTTAGCAAGTTTTATAATTCCAGAAGGTAATTCATCACCTACAGAGATTGTAAATTTCTCTCTACGTAAGTTACCTTGTAAATCATTTTCTTTAATCTTAAAGTTGTGAATTAAATCAGCAACCATTTTATTAAGATTATCATCAGTAGTCCAAGTTCCTTTAGTAAGGTGAGCATAATCATCAACACTGTTAAGCATTTTCTGAGTGAACTTTTTACCTTTTGGAAGCACTTCTTCTCCTAAATCATTAATAACCCCTTGAGAAGTTTTTCCTCCAACGATTACAAATAATTTATCTACTAACTCTGCTTTTAATAATGCAAACTTTGCATCATAAGATCTTTCTAATATTGAAATATCTTCTTTATCCTGAGAACGTTTACGCTTATCCTTAATAGCACGAGCGAACAATTTTTTATCTATAACAACACCGTGTAAAGAAGGTGAAGCTTTTAAAGAAGCATCTTTAACATCTCCTGCTTTATCACCAAAGATAGCTCTTAACAGTTTTTCTTCTGGAGTAGGATCACTTTCTCCTTTTGGTGTAATCTTACCAATAAGAATATCTCCTGGTTTGATTTCAGCACCAACACGGATCATTCCATTTTCATCAAGATCTTTTGTAGCTTCTTCAGAAACATTAGGGATATCATTAGTCAACTCTTCGTTACCTAACTTAGTATCTCTTACTTCTAACGAATATTCATCGATATGAATAGAAGTAAAGATATCATCTCTAACTACTTTCTCAGAAATTACGATTGCATCCTCAAAATTATATCCTTTCCAAGGCATGAAGGCAACCTTCATATTTCTTCCTAAAGCAAGTTCTCCATTCTCAGTTGCATATCCTTGACATAGTACTTGTCCTTTGTTTACTCTATCCCCAACTCTTACAATTGGTTTAAGATTTATAGAAGTACCTTGGTTGGTCTTACGGAATTTTATCAGGTTATACGTTTTGGAATCACTCTCAAAACTTACCATTCTTTCTTCTTCCGTTCTATCATATTTGATAGTTATCTTTTGGGCATCTACATACTCAACAACTCCAGCTCCTTCGGCATTTATTAATACTCTGGAATCTGAAGCTACCTGACGTTCAAGTCCTGTTCCTACAATTGGAGCATCTACTCTTAATAAAGGAACTGCCTGACGCATCATATTCGATCCCATCAATGCACGGTTCGCATCATCATGTTCTAAGAAAGGAATCAAAGATGCAGAAATCGAAGCAATCTGATTAGGTGCAACATCCGCATAATTTACAGATGATGGTTCGATTACCGGGAAATCACCTTCCATACGTGCAATCACCTTATCGCTCTCAATTGTACCATCTTCTTTTAATGGAAGATTGGCTTGCATTATCAATTTTTCTTCTTCTTCTTCAGCGCTTAAATATCTAAATTCTCCTAAATCTACTTTCCCTTCTTCTACCTTACGATAAGGAGTTTCAAGGAATCCCATAGAATTTACTTTAGCAAATACCGCAAGTGAAGAAATCAACCCAATATTTGGTCCTTCTGGAGTTTCAATAGGACATAAACGACCATAGTGCGTATAATGTACATCTCGAACCTCAAAACCTGCTCTTTCTCTTGATAAACCACCAGGTCCAAGTGCAGAAAGCCTGCGCTTATGAGTAATCTCTGCTAATGGATTCGTCTGATCCATAAATTGAGATAACTGGTTAGTACCAAAGAATGAATTAATTACAGAAGACAAAGTCTTTGCATTAATTAAATCAATTGGAGTAAACACTTCATTATCTCTTACGTTCATACGTTCTCTAATCGTACGAGCCATACGTGCTAAACCAACCCCAAACTGTTGTGATAATTGCTCTCCTACGGTTCTTACACGACGGTTAGAAAGGTGATCAATATCATCAATTTCAGCTTTAGAGTTAATTAACTCTATTAAGTATTTTATGATAGTTATAATATCTTCTTTGGTAAGTACTTGCTTATCCATTTCGATATTAAGACCTAATTTTTTATTCATTCTATAACGACCTACTTCACCTAAGTTGTAACGTTGGTCTGAGAAGAATAACTTGTCAATAATACCTCTTGCAGTTTCCTCATCAGGCGGTTCTGCGTTACGTAATTGACGGTATATATGTTCTACGGCTTCTTTTTCAGAATTCGTAGGATCTTTTTGTAATGTATTATGGATTATTGCATAATCACCTTTTTGATTATCTTCTTTATGAAGCAAAATGGTTTTAGCACCAGAATCCACGATCTCATCTAAGTGATCTTTATCAAGGACTGTATCACGATCTAATACAATTTCGTTACGCTCGATAGAAACAACTTCTCCTGTATCTTCATCAACGAAATCCTCATGCCAAGTATTTAAAACACGAGCAGCAAGTTTACGACCTAATACTTTCTTTAATCCAGATTTAGAAACTTTAACCTCTTCTGCAAGATCAAAAATTTCTAATATATCTTTATCTCTTTCAAACCCGATAGCACGGAAAAGAGTAGTTACTGGTAATTTTTTCTTTCTATCAATATATGCGTACATAACGCTATTGATATCTGTTGCAAATTCTATCCAAGATCCTTTAAAAGGAATTACTCTGGCAGAATATAGTTTAGTTCCATTGGCATGGAATGATTGTCCAAAGAAAACACCTGGTGAACGGTGTAATTGAGATACAACAACACGTTCTGCTCCATTAATACAGAATGTACCACTTGGAGTCATATAAGGAATTGTTCCTAAATATACGTCCTGTACAATTGTTTCAAAATCTTCGTGTTCAGGATCGGTACAGAAAAGTTTTAGACGTGCCTTAAGTGGAACACTATATGTAAGACCTCTCTCTATACATTCTTGCAAATCATATCTTGGCGGGTCTACAAAGTAGTCTAAAAATTCAAGTACAAATTGATTACGTGTATCCGTAATCGGGAAATTTTCCATGAAGGTATTATAAAGACCTTCATTTCCTCTTTCTTCTGACTTCGTTTCTAATTGAAAAAAGTCTTGAAAGGATTTGATCTGGATATCCAAGAAATCTGGATAATCAGGTCTATTCTTTACGGAAGAAAAATTCAATCTTTCAGTTTGCGTTGCTAACATCAATGGACGGAATTAAATTAAAATTTAAAAAACAGCGTATTTTAATACATCATATTTATATACGCAAAATGGTTTAGACCTTAGAGAAAATTCTCCAGGTCTAAACCTCTATGTCAATATATGGTAAGCTTACTTAAGCTCAACCTCTGCTCCAGCCTCTTCTAATTGAGCTTTAAGAGCTTCTGCTTCATCTTTAGCAATACCTTCTTTGATTGCACTTGGAGCATCATCAACTAATCCTTTAGCTTCTTTAAGACCAAGACCAGTTAATTCCTTCACAAGTTTAACAACTGCTAATTTAGCACCACCAGCTGCTTTAAGGATTACATCAAATTCAGTTTTTTCTTCAGCAGCATCTCCACCAGCAGCTCCACCACCAGCAGCTACAGCTACTGCAGCAGCAGCAGGCTCGATACCATACTCATCTTTTAATATATCAGCTAACTCATTAACTTCTTTTACTGTTAAGTTAACTAATTGTTCTGCGAATTCTTTTAAATCTGCCATTTTCTATCGTTTTTAATAATTTTTTTTAATTGAAATATATTTGTTAAAAAGTGCGTACACGCTTGATTATCCTTCTTTCTCGGATAATGTTTTAAGAATACCTGCTATAGTACCTCCACTAGACTTTAATGCAGAAATAACATTCTTAGCCGGTGACTGTAATAAGCCAATAATTTCTCCGATAACTTCTTCTTTAGACTTGATATCTACAAGTGCATCCAGAGTTTCATCGCCAACAAAAATTGCTTCTTCTACAAAAGCTCCTTTTAATAAAGGCTTCTCAGATTTCTTACGAAACTCTTTTATAACCTTTGCTGGTGCATTACCTGTTTCAGAGAACATGATTGAAGTATTACCTTTTAATACTTCTGGCAACTCTCCAAAATCTTTATCAGATTTCTCCATTGCTTTAGCAAGGAGTGTATTCTTAATTACTTTTAATGATACGTTAGCTTTAAAACAAGCTCTACGTAAATTTGAAGTTGTTCCTGCATCTAAACCTGAAATATCCGCTAAATAGATATTAGTGTTTTCAGCTAACTGAGCAGTTAAGTCTTCAATTACTTGTGATTTTTCTTCTCTTGTCATAATCGTTTATCTTAATTACCCAGCATAGTTCTTAGAATCAATCTCCACACCAGGGCTCATTGTAGAAGACATATATATTGATTTAATATACACACCCTTAGCAGCCACAGGTTTTAACTTCACTAATGTTGTTAATAATTCTTTTGCATTTCCTGCGATTTTATCTGCAGAAAAAGATGATTTACCAATTGCAGCGTGAACAATACCGGTTTTATCAACTTTGAAATCAATTTTACCAGCTTTTACATCAGAAACAGCTTTTGCTATATCCATTGTTACTGTACCTGTTTTAGGGTTTGGCATTAAACCACGTGGTCCTAATACTCGACCTAATGGTCCTAATTTACCCATAACACTAGGCATTGTAATGATCACATCTACATCAGTCCATCCGCCTTTGATCTTATCAAGATACTCATCAAGACCTACAAAATCCGCTCCTGCTTCTTTAGCTTCAGCTTCTTTATCTGGTGTTACTAATGCAAGAACTTTAACATCCTTACCTGTTCCGTGAGGTAATGTTACCACACCACGTACCATTTGATTAGCTTTACGAGGATCTACGTTCAAACGAACAGCTAAATCTACAGAAGCATCAAAATTTACGTTTGTTATTTCTTTTACTAAAGCAGAAGCTTCGTCTACTGAATATGCTTTATTCTTTTCGACTTTAGCTCTAACTTCTTTTTGCTTTTTAGTTACTTTTGCCATTTTCTACACGTTTTTGGATTAAAAAGGAGCTTGTCCTTTTACAGTTACACCCATTGAACGAGCGGTACCGGCAATCATTTTCATAGCAGATTCTATAGTAAATGCATTTAAATCTTGCATTTTATCTTCTGCTATCGTACGAACTTGATCCCAAGTAACACTAGCCACTTTTTTACGATTTGGCTCTCCTGAACCTTTCTTTTGTTTTGCTGCTTCCAGTATTTGAACCGCCGCAGGTGGAGTTTTGATTACAAAATCAAAAGATTTGTCTTTGTAAACATTAATAACAACTGGCAATACTTTACCAGCTTTATCTTGTGTTCTACCATTGAATTGCTTACAGAATTCCATGATATTCACTCCGGCAGCACCTAAAGCAGGTCCAACTGGTGGGGATGGGTTCGCCGCTCCTCCACGTACTTGAAGTTTTACAACCTTACTTATTTCTTTAGCCATTTTTCTAATTTTAAATTAGAATTGTTCTATAAAGTGGAAGCAATAAGAACAATTCAGGATATATAATGTAACAATTATTATACTTTTTCTACTTGCATATAGCTTAATTCTAATGGTGTTTTTCTTCCGAAAATCTTAACCATTACTTCTAGCTTACGCTTTTCTTCATTAACCTTCTCAACTGTACCGTTAAAACCGTTAAAAGGACCATCAATTACTTTAACCGTTTCTCCAACAGTATAAGGGATAGCAACATTATCCGTTTTTACAGCAAGCTCATCTACTTTACCAAGCATTCTATTAATCTCCGCTTTTCTTAAAGGTACAGGATCTCCTCCTTTAACCTCTCCAAGAAAACCAATTACTCCATTAATAGACTTTATGATATGGGGAATTTCTCCAGAAAGATTTGCTTCTATCATAACATATCCTGGAAAATACACTCTTTCTTTATGAATTTTTTTCCCATTTCGGATCTGAATAACCTTTTCAGTAGGAACCAAAATCTGAGAAACATAATCCTCCATTCCCATATGAGCAATTTCTCGCTCAATATAGTCCTTGATTTTATTTTCTTGACCACTTACAGCACGTACAACGTACCATTTTTTTGTATTACCAACCTCAGCCATTATAATTACGATTTAACTAAAGTGAAATAATACTCTATTACATTACTAAATACAGTATCAACCCCCCAGATAGCTAATGAAAAAATAACCGAAAAAACAATAGTAACTAAGGTAAGCCTTTGTGCTTCTGCCCAAGGAGTCCATGTTACGTGGTTTTTTAATTCGCTATATGATTCCGTAATGTAATCTATTAATCCAGCCATCTTATTATTCTTTTTAATGACAAGAAAAACTCTTACCATTATAAATTCATTATATCAACTTCATTTTATTTAAATGAAGATATTTTTCATATTTATTAGCACGGGTTGAGAGACTCGAACTCCCGACACCTGGTTTTGGAGACCAGTGCTCTACCAACTGAGCTAAACCCGTATACATAAGTCAAGGTATTCGCCGTAACGAATACCTCACCTCATATATTAATATATTGTATTAGTCTAAAATTTCAGTAACCTGTCCAGCACCTACTGTTCTACCACCTTCACGGATAGCAAAACGAAGACCTACATTCATTGCGATTGGCTGAATAAGCTCAACAGTAATTGTTAAGTTATCTCCAGGCATAACCATTTCAACTCCATCAGGAAGCGCAATGTTTCCAGTTACATCAGTTGTACGAACGTAGAACTGAGGACGGTAGTTATTATGGAATGGTGTATGACGTCCACCTTCTTCTTTCTTAAGGATATAAACCTCAGCTTTAAATTTAGAATGTGGAGTTACAGATCCAGGCTTAGTAATTACCATACCTCTTGAGATCTGAGTTTTCTCAATACCTCTTAATAAGATACCAGCGTTATCTCCAGCTTCTCCTCTATCTAATATTTGACGGAACATCTCGATACCAGTAATAGTAGAAGTTAATTTCTCAGCTCCCATACCAATAATCTCTACAGGATCTCCAGTGTTAGCAATACCAGTTTCGATACGTCCAGTTGCAACAGTACCACGACCAGTAATAGAGAATACATCTTCAATCGGCATTAAGAAATCTTTATCGATCTCACGTAATGGCTCTTCGATCCAAGCATCTACTTCCTTCATTAATTCTAAAACGGTATCAACCCATTTTTGCTCTCCATTTAATGCTCCAAGTGCAGAACCAGAAACAACAGGTCCATTATCACCATCATATTCATAGAAAGAAAGAAGATCTCTAACTTCCATTTCTACCAATTCTAATAGCTCATCATCATCAACCATATCCACTTTATTAAGGAATACAACGATTCTTGGAATACCTACCTGACGTCCTAATAAGATGTGCTCACGAGTTTGTGGCATAGGTCCATCTGTCGCAGCTACAACCAAAATTGCTCCATCCATTTGAGCAGCACCAGTTACCATGTTCTTTACATAATCGGCGTGACCTGGACAGTCAACGTGTGCATAGTGACGGTTAGCAGTTTGATATTCTACGTGAGAAGTATTAATAGTAATACCTCTTTCTTTTTCTTCTGGAGCGTTATCGATAGTATCGAAATCTCTAGCCTCAGAAAGACCAGCATCTGCTAATACCTTAGTAATCGCAGCCGTTAAAGTTGTTTTACCGTGATCAACGTGTCCAATAGTACCAATATTTAAGTGCGGTTTGGAACGATCAAAAGTTTCCTTTGCCATAATTAATTTATTTAATCTTAGTTATATATTAGTGTTCAATTAATGCTTCTGAACTAAGAGCCAATGACGAGATTTGAACTCGTGACCTCTTCCTTACCAAGGAAACGCTCTACCCCTGAGCTACACCGGCTTTTTAAAGTACACAATGATAAACCAGAGTCCTTCATTATATATCGAAAGAAAACCGATTCATCATTATTATTGTTTTAAAAATCCAATGCTAAAAATGCATCAAGATTAGCTCTGTATTTTTTAAGAGCGGGAGACCGGGTTCGAACCGGCGACATTCAGCTTGGAAGGCTGACGCTCTACCAACTGAGCTACTCCCGCATTTACAATTTTGAAATCAAAATTGAAGGTTGTGGGGAGAGCAGGATTCGAACCTGCGAAGACGTAGTCAGCAGATTTACAGTCTGCCCTCGTTGGCCGCTTGAGTATCTCCCCAAAAAAATCATTATTTTAGAATGAACTTCTAAATTTTGAAAGCGCAAAAGTAATCAAATATTTTACAATTCAAAATTTTATAAAAAAAGGTTCCATTTTTTTTCAAAATTCCACCTTTTAAATAGTCGTTGGAGGAACTCCCACCGACATTGCTCAGGATAGATTTCTTGTCCCTAATTTTCATACAGCTCGAACATAATTCAACCCAGAAAACCCTTTGCAAATTTCAATATTTCAAGAGCCGATGGAGGGACTCGAACCCACGACCTGCTGATTACAAATCAGCTGCTCTAGCCAGCTGAGCTACATCGGCTTTTTAGTTACTTTTTTAAGCATAAAAAAGTCCGCTATTTCTAACGGACTGCAAATGTATAGAATTTATTTCTTACACAAAACAATTTTTAAAAAAAAATTATCAAACATGTGCATTTAATTTTTCCTTCCGTTTTCGCAATTGTCTTTCTAATGAACTAACACACTCATCCACACCTTCTTCAAAGCTTTTGTTTATTTTTTTTATGATAAACTCATCTCCAGGAACACTCAGTAAAATTTCAGTGATTTTATTTTCTTTACCACTTGTATTCATAACTTTCAAAAAAACATCAGCATGAATAATACGACTAAAATGATTTTCTAACTTATCCAATTTCGTCTGTGTAAAATCTACCAATTTCTGATCTACATTAAAATTTACGGATTGCAAGTTCACTTTCATAGGTGTTATTTTAATTGGTTAAACAAATATTTAAAGCCTAAAAGATATTAACGTAAAAGAAATACGCTACTTTTTATTCCTTGGGTGAGACTCCTTGTGTACTTTTGATAATTGCGCAACACTATGATGTGTATACACCTCAGTAGAAGCTAAACTAGAATGACCAAGTAATTCTTTTACAGCATTTAAGTTTGCACCTTCATTGAGCAGATGCGTCGCAAATGAATGTCTCAATATATGCGGGCTCTTTTTCACTTTAGAAGATGCCTTACTAAAATAACCATTTATGATTCGATACACAAGTGTTTCATAGATTTTAACTCCTTTTTCTGTTAACAGTAAAAAAGGATTTTCAGACCCAACCACAACCTCTGATCTTAATTCTAAATATTTTTTGATAGTAGAAATAATTGACGGTATTAAAGGTATATACCTTTCCTTATTGCGCTTCCCTAGTACCTTTACCTGTTTACCCAAGAGATCAATATTACTTATTTTTAGATTAACTAATTCAATTCTACGCATTCCTGTTGCATAAAAAAGCTCAACAATTAACCTATCTCTAACACTTTTAAAATCTTCTCCACCCAATAGTGCGCTCAAAACAGTATCCACTTCTGTATTTGAGAATGGAATTTGCAGCTTTTTTGAAACTTTTAATGCACTATGCTTAGCTAAAGGGGTTTTATCTATTTGACCAGTCTTTAGCAAAAACTTATAATACGACTTAAGTGAAGATACTTTCCTATTAATTGACCTATTAGAAACCCCTTCATCAACCAAATTTATAATCCAGGAACGGATTTGAGCATAATTTGATCTTGAGATATCTTTTTCGTCATATTCTTTTTCACAAAAATCAATATAAGACAACAAATCTCTCCGATATGCGGTAACTGTATGAACTGAATACTTTTTCTCTAAAAGTAAATAATCTATAAACTCTTTAACAAACACAAAAAAACCATTAGACAACAAAAGTATAAAACTTTTGGTATCTAATGGTTTAAAATTATATATACTGAAAAACGAAGTTTAATTCCTAAAAAGAATTAAAAACATACAACGTTTCAACATGTTGTTTTAAATTTCCTCTTGATCTCTTAAGTGCTGTATATACTGCGCTTTTTGAACCTGAGCTCTACGCTCAACAGAAGGCTTTGTGAACGCCTGACGCTTACGCAGCTGACGCATAGTTCCTGTTCTGTCGAATTTACGCTTAAAACGTTTTAACGCTCTATCTATATTTTCTCCGTCTTTAACTGGTATAATTAACATAGTGTTACCTCCTTTCTTTAAAAATTAGGGTGCAAAGATAACACAAAAGTATTATCTACAAAGCTTTTTTCAAATAACTTAATTATTATTTACTTATTTATTTTAAACTCTTTATAATCTCTATAAAAAATACGGTTTTTTTATCCGCTTTAAAACACTATAACAGATAAAAAAACCGTATCATTAAATGTTATTCTTATAAATCAATAAGAACATTCATTCTTTATTTTAGAGACCAAACAGTATATCCTTTTGGTGGCGCCTGGATCTTAACCCACTTTCCTCCTTGCGTAGTAGGTTCCCAACCAGAATTACCAGTATAATCTTTTATTGTTCTATTAGACCAGTTTGTCTGAATCCATCTTTCTTTCCATGAATTAGAGTTATTGATATACACAACCAAACCATTCTTTCCTCCACCACCATTTCTTCTGGCTATATACTCATCATTATCCGTCCAAAGGTTTGATGTATTACCTCCTGCAAGATTATTATGTATCCAAATCAGGTTATTCAATTTGTTTTTATCTAACCAGTCTTCATAATCTCTATAAAAAAGAGCAGGATATCCTTCGTGCGTTAAAATATACGCATATGCCAATAGCTTATTTGTATAAATCTCATCAGTATCATGATTTGCCACAAAGGTAACTGCTCTACTTGCATTTCTTTTCCATAACATATCACCACTAAGAGCATTTAAATTATTACCAACAAACGCATCTCTCATTTTATAGTAGCAAGCAAAATCAAATGCTGACATCTGAGCTTGACTTGTCCACCAGTCCAATGTATTTACATTTCCATCCCAATATTCTCCAACACCAAATGCACCTGTCGATTGACGAAATTCTTTTGCAACCCAAGGAGCAAAACCTTTTACATAATCAAATCTATATCCATCAAATCCCATAGTATTCTTATAATACTTAGCTACAGAATTACTTCTTTTCCATAACCAATCCTGTACATATGCTTTGTTATGACTTAAATCTGGAAATCCGCCAAAAATACCGCTATCAGAATTATAAGCTTCATTTGGATGAAAATCATATTTTGTTCTATCAAATTTATTAGACAACGGATTAAATTTTGTGTATGTATCTTTTCCAGCAAATTCATTTGGCTCTAAATCCCCTCCACTGTTATGATTAATCACTATATCTGCAATCACATTGAGTCCTTTATTATGAGCGCTAGAAATCAACGATTCTAGTTCTGACTTAGAACCAAATCTGGTTTGCGTACTTCCCATCTGATTATACTGACCGAAATCATAGTAATCAAAAGGATCGTATCCCATAGAAAATGGCCCGTTCTGAGCTTTGCTAACTGGAGGCAACCAGATTGCATCAACACCTGCATTACTCCAGGAGTTAACTTTTCCTTTGACAACATTCCACCAAGTACCACCGGCTGGAACATCCCAATAAAAGGCTTGCATCATTACTCCAGATCCTATAGATTTAAGACCTGCTCTAGTAGAAATTGATTCTTCAGGTTTAATAGATTCCGTTTCTACAGAATCAAAAACCTCATCTTTACCGCACGATACCATTATAAAAGATACCGCTAACAAAAAATAGATAAACTTAAAAGTTTTCATAAAATAAGTGTTTGTGTGTTAAATTTCTTACAATGTAATATTTTTACCTATAACGAAAACGTTTGAAGCATTGCGCAAACGTTTTCGTGTTGATAAAATTTTAACGTTTACACAAAAACAGATACAAAAACTTACTAATTCATTACTTTTTTATGAGTGAATAAAAGAAATCCGTAAGACTTATTAGTTCTTCAACTATAAGCTACGGATTTTATGGAGTTGTCAAAAAAAATATTGTAAAACTAGAGAATTTCAATCAACTAGTATATATTCCTTCTTATCAATAATCATTTTGGCAAATTGAAAAAATGATTTTCGCCAAAAAGCTATTTTAGATTATTCTTTAACAGCTGGTTTATATTCCTTCTTATCAATAACCATTTTGGCAAATTGAAAAAATGATTTTCGCCAAAAAGCTATTTTAGATTATTCCTTAACAGCTGGTTTATATTCCTTCTTATCAATAACCATTTTGGCAAATTGAAAAAATGATTTTCGCCAAAAAGCTATTTTAGATTATTCCTTAACAGCTGGTTTATATTCCTTCTTATCAATAACCATTTTGGCGATAATCTCTCTTAAGATTTCAGAAGTTCCGCCTCCTATCGGGCCTAATCTACTATCTCTAAACAATCTAGCGAGTGGATATTCTTCCATATAGCCATATCCTCCTAACAATTGAAGGCATTTATAAATTACCTCATCCGCTATTTTTGTAGAAAGTAATTTAGACATACTTGCTTCTTTTACTACGTATTGTCCTTCATTAAGCCTTTTAGCAACCGAATAATTAAATTCTTTACACATTTCTAATTCACTCGCCATATCTGCCACAGTATGTCTAAGTGCCTGAAACTTGTCTATAGTCCTACCGAAAGCTTCACGTTCACCCATATATTTAATAACATACTCCAATGCAAATTCTGTTCTAGCATGTGCATTAATACCCATAATCAATCGTTCCAGTGCAAAATGTTGCATGATATAAGAAAACCCCTTGTCCTCTTCTCCCATTAGGTTTTCTAGAGGAATTTTTACATTATCAAAAGCTATTTCTCCAGTATCAGATGCTTTCCATCCCAACTTATCCAATTTAGTTGCAGAAATACCTGGTGTATCGCGATCCATAATAAAGATACTAATTCCTTTATTTCCAAGTTCAGGAGTTGTCTTAGCAGCAACAACCAAATAATCACTATACACTCCATTAGTAATAAATGTTTTAGATCCATTTATAACATACGAATCTCCTTCTTTAACGGCAGTAGTTCTCATACCAGCGACATCAGAACCTCCAAACGGTTCAGAAATACATAAACAACCTATCTTTTCGCCAGTGATACTAGTTTTTAAATATTTTTCTTTTATTCTATGATCACCTTCTTTATTGACATGGGTCATCGCCAGATACGCATGTGCCCACATTGCAGCAGCAAAACCTCCTGAATTAATTTTCTGTAGTTCTTCTAAAAAAATAACGGTATAAAAAAGATCAAGGTCTAACCCTCCATATTCTTCAGGGTAAGCAATTCCGAAATACCCCATCTCACCGAACTTTTCCCAGATAAAACGTTCTATATCTCCAGTTTTTTCCCACTTCTCAATATGTGGAACTACCTCTTTTTGCAAAAAATCTTTAAGACTTTCTCTAAATAATTCGTGCTCTTCTGTAAAATACATGTTGTTTAGATGATAACTTTTAATTTATATATAGCAACATATTACCGTAAAGAAACAGATATCTTAAACTTTTAAACTAAATTTAAGTATTATCAATATTTACAGTAATTTTTTCCGATTTTTAATTTAATATCAAATATAACGCTATTCTATCTATTTTTTCTAAAGAAAAACCTTCAATTTTTCCTAATTCTTTAAAATCCGATATCCCGTTATTCTCTTCTATAAAATCCTTTATATCCAAAGCGGTTTCAAAATCAAAATAAGGAACCTCCATCAGTTCTTTTACAGAAGCCTTATTTATATTAATCCTCTCTATATCCTTCTTTGTTTTAACTGTATACAAAGCCAGAATTTTATTTCGTTGATTCTCATAAAGCCCCCTAACATCTTTAAGCTGGAGGTCACTTATGAATCCCTCCAAATTGTTTCTGTGTTTTATGATTCTTTCAGCTATGAAATCTGGAACCCCTATTACTTCCTGAAGCTCGGATGATGTTACTACATTAAGATCTCCTTTCTGAGCAAAAGATTTTGCGGGGTATTTAGATTTTTTATTGGAGTTAGAGCCTTTGTTTTTTTTAACCCAATCAGGAAATTTAAATAATGGTGAAATGACCGCCAACAATGAATCAGAAACTCCTGTAACATTCTTAAATTCTGAAACAGAATTTATCCATTTATTATTTTTCCTATATGCATAAAGTCTATCTAACTCTTCTGTAGACA
This sequence comes from uncultured Aquimarina sp., assembly GCF_947492405.1. Lineage (GTDB taxonomy): Bacteria > Bacteroidota > Bacteroidia > Flavobacteriales > Flavobacteriaceae > Aquimarina. Next base: position 149,537 of record NZ_CANLMP010000009.1, on the reverse strand, counting down.
TCCCTAAAGTATATCCCTTATAATCAGTTATAAAATTAGGATTAAAAGGTCTTAATTTATATGATTTTTTTTTCTTTATTACTTCCTCTTTAAGAGAGTCTATTTCAATTTGAAATTTTGCCAATTCCTCAAAGTTATTGGAATTATTTACAGAACCTGGATAAAGATACAAGGCTATAAGGAAAAGAAAAATCAATATTGCTAAAAGAAGAATCCCATTTCGGAAACGTCTGTGTATCTCGAAATGGGATTTTATAGATTTCATATTAAGACAATAAATAAACTTAATTTTTAGAAGCTTTTATTGCGTCAAAATATCTAACAAGTTGTTTTTTAACTACAGGAAATAAGAAAAATAGTCCTACCATATTAGGGAACACCATTGCAAAAATCATTGCATCAGAGAATGCCCAAATTGATCCCATACTTGCTGCTGCACCAATAATAACAAAAGTTAAAAATAAAAGTTTATATACTAAATCTGCAGTTTTACCTCTACCGAATAAGAATTTCCACGATTGTAATCCATAATATGACCAAGATATCATGGTAGACACTGCGAATAAAACAACAGCGATCGTTAAGAATATATTAGAGTATGGAATAAATTTACCAAACGCTTGTGCAGTTATTCCTGCTCCTTCATATGATACACCATCAATTAAAACAGCACCAGTACCATCTCCTCCATATTGAAAAGCTCCTCCTGAATTAAATATAATAATAACTAAAGCTGTCATAGTACAGATTACTACTGTATCGATAAATGGTTCCAGCAATGCCACAAGCCCTTCCGAAGCTGAGTACTTAGTTTTTACAGCAGAATGTGCTATCGAAGCTGATCCAGCTCCCGCCTCATTAGAAAATGCCGCTCTTTTAAACCCTACTAACAAGACTCCAATAAATCCACCAACTCCTATTGCTTTTGGATTGAATGCTTCAGTAACGATCATACCTATAGCATCATCTATAAAAGAGAAATTACTAAAAATTATATACAAACAAGCAAGGATATACATTACTGCCATTAAAGGAACTACTTTTTCTGTAACAGAAGCTATTCTCTTTATTCCTCCAATAATAATGATTCCCACTAGAATCGCAAGTATAACACCAATGATTGTTCCCGCTCCTGCACTTTCTAATCCCATGAGTTCCTTTAGTACAATCGTTGCCTGATTAGATTGGGCAGCGTTTCCACCTCCAAAAGATCCTCCGATACAGAATATAGCAAAAATAACCGCCGCGATTTTACCTAAGGTAGCAAAACCTCTTTCCTTAAGTCCTTTACTTAGGTAATACATAGGACCTCCATATACCGTTCCATCTTCTCCAACATCTCTATATTGTACACCCAGCGTACATTCCACAAATTTCGTAGACATTCCCAATAATCCACAAATGATCATCCAGAAAGTTGCTCCAGGTCCACCTAAAGCAATTGCCAATGCCACACCTGCAATATTACCATTACCTACAGTTCCAGAAACTGCTGTTGCCAAAGCCTGAAAGTGAGAAACCTCTCCTTCCTTACTTTCATCTCTAATCGTATCTCTAATATCACCATCTACAGCAGCATCAGGATCTCCTAAGCTATGACCTTCTACATCGTCATATTTACCTCTTACTACATTAATTGCTTTTGCAAAATATCGAATATTTGGAAATCCAAAATATATAGTAAAGAAAATAGCACTTAACACTAATAAAATGATAACAAATGGTGCTCCAGCAAAAACTTCAAAAAAGATTACATTAGAGAAAAAATCAGAAACTGGTTGAAAAGCTTCATCGATTTTTTGATCCAGACCCTTTTCTGTGGTCTCTTGTGCAAATGTTATAAATGGAATTGTAAGAGCTAAAATTGAAAGAAGAATTCTCTTCATAATGTGTGAGTTAATTGAATTTAGTTTTTTAGAAGTGAGCAAGATGCTAAAAAAAACAATTGTTTACAATAATTTAACGATTAAATCTTTTGTAATAGTTTAAATATTAAATTCTTTATTCAGTTGATTTACTTGTTCTGGACGACCTATGATCACTATCTTAGAACCTGGGCTTAAAATTGTATCTGCTCCTGGATTAACTACATAATCTCCTTCTGGTGATTTATACCCAATAATAGAACAACCTGTTTTGGACCTCATATCAATTGTTCTAATAGTTCTTTCTTTTTGATCATCAAACATATCTTCAAAAGAAACTTCTTCAATGTTTATAGATTTTTTTCCAACAATAGAAAGATTATCCAAGAACTCAATCAAATCGGGAACCACAACCAACGAAGCCATATGATCTCCTCCTATTCTATCCGGCATAATTACATTATCCGCTCCTGCCAATCTAATTTTTTTATAAGATGCATCTTGTGATGCTCTACTAATTATTTTTAAATTCTTATTAATTTGTCTTGCTGACAACACTATAAAGAGATTATCTGCATCCTCTGGTAATGTACAAATCAAGGTTGCGGCTTTCTTAATTCCTGCTTCAATTAATACATCATCTTCTGTAGCATTTCCTTTAAGAAACAATAGCGTTTCACTTTGGTATCGCTGAATAATATCCTCATCTTTTTCAACTATAATAAATTTCTTATTATAGGCCGTTAATTTTGCTGCTGCCTGTTTACCATTGCGACCATATCCCACAATAATGATATGATTTTCTAGTTGATGTATCATTTTTTGTATTTTACGGTTTTGCATTCTTTTTGGATCATTTTTGCTTACTATATACTCAGTTATTACTGAAACTGAATACGCAAAAATCGCCACACTAGTAGATATTAAAAATATTGTAAATAACTTACCGTTATCATCCAATGGTTGAACTTCTCCAAAACCTACAGTGGTCATTGTGATCACCGTCATATATAAGGCATCTACCCAGGTATAATCAGAAATATAACGAAAACCCAATACTCCTGTAACTATAACAACAATCAGCAAGATTAATGCTATATATATTCTTGGTCTCCCCCAACTATATAGCTTTATCATAGATCAAAAACTGAAGTTCGTTTTGTATACACAAGATCCTTTAATTTCAACCAGAAAGCCATATTAAGGTAAATAACAAAGCCTAATCCTACTGTAGCAAAAGTCAAATAAATAAAAAACAAACGTACATTTTTAGCGCGCATTCCTAATCTATCTGCCAGCCTGCTAGAAACGTAAAAACCGTTTCGTTCTAAAAAATGTCTTAGATTATAAAGCATAATGCAAAATAATTATATTATCCCAAACTATCCTCTCTATTCAATAAATAATTACCAATAGAACACTTTAGACAAGCTTTTTTATCGCAATAGTTATTCTTAAGTTGAATCATAGATTGAGAATGCAAAGCATCCTCCATGTTAACTCCTAAACTAATAAACTTATCTGATATCGTATTCTTTTCTACTGGTAACTGTGATATCAGTCCGAAGATTTCTTCAGAAACATCTTTCCCCTGGCTTTTTGCATATAAAAATTTTATAGGAATAACTGTATTGATTAAGATTAAATGAACGAATGACTTTGTTACCTTTTTCTTTCTTGCAGAAGATTCTTTATCAAAAGTATAATGCGTTTTCCAAAAATCACTAGTACTTGTATCAAATAGTTTATAGAATTTTTCCAGATCACTAGTTGTAATAATCTTACTAAATAGTTTCTTATTTTCAAAATAAAGGTTTGCCAGCTGAGATATCCGAATCGTTGGAAAATTAGAAGGTCGTAGTCTAAAAAATTGAAAAGGCAAAACACCGTGGTTTTTTAATGTGAATTTATTTTTTAAAAATTCATAATACTGAAGTAACTCCTTAACATATGGAACATCCAAATCTGAATTGAGTAAACCAGCTTGACCATAAAACAAAGCTTCTAAATACTTTAGATTATTGCTACACTTTCTAAGAACTGAAAAATCAAAGGAATTAGCCAAACTTAAAAAAGGATCACTATTAACTTTAAGCCCGAAATTCTTCGCTAGTAATTTAAAAAGAACTGTTTCCCAATCATTAGAAGACTTATATAACAATTCTTTTATCAATTCAGATTTCTGTTCTAATCTTTCTAAATACAGTCTTTCTTGCCAATTAAAAATTATAAAATCAGACACATCACAAAGCTGCTTTTCACATTGAATCCAACTCGTATCTTTATTTTGAAAAAGTTTTTGATATTGAGACAGTATGTTTTTATCGATATAATCTTTAAGCTGTAACGCAGGGATTATAGAATTATCCTTTCTAAAAACTTCTACATCATTTTCCCATACTACATGTAATATAACATTATCATAGGCTGGATCACATTCGTGATGATGGACATACCAATCACTTGACTTACTATGAATCTCCACATTACCTGCCCATTTTTGATTATCAATCACCAATTGAGTATTAAAAAAATCAGGTCCAGAATTCATCTGATTATGCTCACCAACTTGTTCAAGTACAATAGGTAGTAAGTTTGTAGTTTTTAGATTTGAAAAATTAAACTTTTTGTATTTCCATAGGTAGTGCAAAAACTCTTCCTTCATACTATCATTAATTATTAATTTTAAAGAAAACCTCTTGATTTCTATAGTTATGTGTAATCAATAATTAAAATGTTACCATTTTTGATGTATTTAAATAGTAAAAAAAACTTTTTGAGCTTATTAGAAAGAGATATTCTCCCTTAATATCATACTATAACTCAGTAAATAGTACTATTTCTCCTATTATAGTTCTTAAAAAAGACTTAAATCTGGCAAAAATGTACTATTGGTAAGATTTTATGTATTAATGGAAATTGTTACAATTATTTCATTTCTTTAATTTGTTATCAGAAATAGGGAAGATAATTTCAAAAAACATAAAGATTACAAAATCCTAAGCTTAGTTGAGTTTGTGTTAGGTTATAGATGGTTGTCATTTTTTGACGACCATCTTTATTTTATATCAATTAGTATATAATCAAATTTGGATATCCGGATAGACGTCGAACTTATTAAAAAAAGCTTTTTTGAATTTTGAAGAATTCGAATAATTCAGATTATCCATCACTTCTTTAATAGACAAACCTTCTGCAAATATCATATTATAGGAGCTTTCTAATTTTTTATTATTAAAAAATTCTAAAGGCGTTTGATCATGAATCTCTTTAAACATATTGAAAAAATTGGTACGACTCATATGCGCCATGGATGCCAATTGATCTACACCAATAAATGGTTCGTGTAAATTATGCTCTAAATAATTACTAACTTTATAAATGTTACCAACTTGTGAGCTATTTATATTAAACGGATTACTTTCTGTTTCCCACATTAAAACATCTTTCCAGAACGTTTCTAGTAAACGGATTCCTCTTGCTATAAAAAATAAATAATTCTCTACCTTATTAACGTCTGGAGAAACAATTTGATCAAATAAGACTGACTGTTTATACGAAAGGTAAAATTTATTAATATGTTGATGTGAGTATCTAATATAACTATCTACCCTTTCTGCCATATCGCTATTTTTAAGAAAATATGGTTTTATATATTCACTTTTCAGAACAATCATAATAGATTTCACCTCAGCTCCTTTAGTGATATAAACTCTTTCGCCTTGTTGTGCATCCATACATCTCATATTTCCTGGAGTATAACCATCAGAGTATGAGCTTATGATTTCATTTTTCTTTATTTGATGGTCTAATGAATACTTTCTAAAATGTAAAATGATATCCTTTTCTGCTATAGGTTCTCTTACATACTCTATATCAACATGTGCTTTATAATTATTAATAAAAAGAAAAACCTCTGGAGATATTTTATAATAACTTAAATATCCTTCTCCAATCTCAGGAGGAAAATAGATTCTGTCGGTGGTTCCTTTCGGATCTAATTGAGATCTAAAATAGTTCCTTATTTCATCTATATCAGAAAAGTCAAATGAATATTTTTGCATAGTCCTAAGATTTTATACGAATCTTTCTATATAGATTGAAATTTTACGATTAAGTTGCGTAAAACAGCATCTAAATTAAGATTAATGTATAAAAACAACCCCTATATCAGCTTGTCAAACTAATAAAAGGGGTTCCTTACCTGTTATAAATATAATAATTTATTTTATATGACTGATAACATCATATTTTGTGATGATATGATGTTTCCCATTATCAAGAGTTACAAGAACAGCTGGATTACCATTTTTTATTAATCCAGATATTTCATCAAGCGATGTGTTTGCTTTTACTATTGGAAAAGGATCGTTCATAATCTCCCTAATTGGAGTATCACCTGTATTTTTATCTTCAAGAAACGCAGTAAACAAAGCACTTTCGTCTACAGAACCGACAAAACCTTCACTGTCTAAAACTGGTATTTGAGAAATCTGAAATTTACGCATGCGTTCTATTGCGTGAGAAACCAACTCTTCAGTTTTTACCGTGATTAAAGGCTTTTCTATGTGATTTTTAACTAAATCAACTGCAGTAGATACTTCTTCTTCCAGAAAGCCGCGTTCTCTCATCCAATCATCATTAAACATCTTACCTACGTAACGACTTCCATGATCATGAAATAATACAACCACTACATCATCCTTAGTGAAATGATCTTTTAATTGTAGTAGCCCTTTAATAGCTGCTCCAGCACTATTACCGAGAAACATTCCTTCTTCTTTAGCAAGTCTCTGTGTATATACCGCTGCATCTTTATCTGTTACTTTCGTAAAACCATCAATAATCGAAAAATCTACATTCTCAGGTAAAATATCTTCTCCAATACCCTCTGTTATATATGAATACACCTCATTTTCATCGAACACACCTGTTTCATGGTATTTCTTAAAAACAGAACCATATGTATCTATTCCCCAAATCTTAATATTTGGATTTTTTTCTTTCAAATACTTTCCAACTCCAGAAATTGTTCCTCCAGTACCTACTCCTACAATGAAATGAGTAACTTTTCCATCCGTTTGCTCCCATATCTCTGGTCCAGTACTCTCGTAATGTGCTTTTGCATTAGAAGGATTATCATATTGGTTTACATACCAAGAATTTGGAGTTTCTTCTGCTAATCTTTTAGAAACAGAATAATAAGACCTTGGATCATCAGGCTCCACGTTCGTTGGACACACCATCACTTTGGCGCCAACTGCGCGTAGAATATCCATTTTTTCTTTGGATTGTTTGTCTGCCATTACACAGATCAACTTATATCCTTTTACAATAGCTACCAGTGCTAATCCCATTCCGGTATTACCAGAAGTACCTTCGATAATAGTACCTCCAGGTTTTAATCTTCCATCGGCCTCAGCATCTTCAATCATTTTTAGAGCCATTCGATCTTTTACCGAATTTCCGGGATTAAATGTCTCATATTTTGCTAATACAAGCGCATCTACATCTTTTACCAAAGGATTCATTTTTACCATAGGTGTATCACCAATGGTTTCTAATATATTATTTGCGTACTTCACAAGCTTATTAATTTATTATAGTCTCTTGAATCTATTTCACGTATTAGAAAATCTATTATATCTGAAAGTTACTGCAAATACTAACACCATACTACTTTTTTAAATTTAACTGCAACTATATCTACAGTAAAATCAAGAAGAAGCACGTACTTATTGCATCTTAAAGCTTCATAACGAAGTCCCAATATATAAAATAGGTTTATTTGTTTTTTATGCGGTGCAAAGATACAAATACAAAGTCATTAAGTAAGAGGAAGATGCCTTATTTGCTACTATTGAAATCTTATTGCTTTAGAAGGTGATATTTTAGCAATTACATAAGACGGTATAAGAAGCATTGCTAAACATAATATAGTTGTTCCGATATTAAGCAAAATAATATATCCTACGCTTATATAAATTGGTGCAGTACTTACATAATAAGTAGCGGGATTAAGGCCTATAACTCCATAATATTTCTGAATAAACAACAAACTTATACCAATAAGATTACCCCAAAACAAACCGAGAAGAATTAAATATCCTGCGTTATATAAAAATACTTTTCGAATACTCCAATCATTAGTTCCTAATGATTTTAGAATACCAATCATTTGTGTTCTTTCTAATATTAAAACAAGTAATGCTGTAATCATATTGATTCCTGCTACCAATATAATAATTCCAATAATCCCAATTATGTTCAGATCAAAAAGTTTAAGCCATTCAAAAATGCTACCATACTTCAGAGCAATTGTTTGCGCCTCTAAATCAGATGGAATACTTTCATAGATCTCTTTCCCTTTTTTATCTATTTCATCAAAATCATCAATAAAAACCTCAAAACCTCCTACTTCTCCATCCTTCCATTTATTCATTTTTTGGATATGCCTTATATCAGCAAAAATAAATTTCTCATCAAATTCCAGAAAACCAGAATCGTATATCCCCACAATTTCGAAAGCACGAATATTCGCTGGAATTTTAGAACTCGAGTTTTTCTTTAAAAAAACCGTATTCGCCTTATCCCCTACTCCCAAACCTAATCGTGATGAAGTATAAGCTGATATTAATATCTGATTATTTCTCGGATCTGTAAAATCGGGTAAAGTACCTTCTATTAAATACTCTTTAAAATACGACCAGTCATAGTCATCTCCGATTCCTTTAACTACAACTCCTTCAAAATCATCTTCAGTTCTAATAAGACCTCCTTTTGTAGCAAATCCCTGTATGTGTTTAATACCATTTACATCAACAAAGTTTGGATAAAAGTGTTGGTCTTTTTTAATAGGAATCAAAGATTCTATACTATTATTATTATCATAACTAGTAATAATAACATGTCCATTAAATGCTGCAACTTTTTCTCGAATTTTACGTTGTAAACCTATACCGGTAGCAACCGTTATTAACATCATAACCATCCCGATGGAGATAGCAAAAATGGCTATTTTTATGATTGCAGACGATATGCTACTTTTATGTTCCTTACCTTTGATAAGGCGTTTGGCAATAAAATATTCGAAATTCAAAGTTATCTATGGTTTTTATCAGAAATGCATTCAAAAATACGTTTTTATTCTTTTTCACGCTGCTTATTTCTTGTGGAAGCGGTACAAAAACATCATCTCAAACTACTCAGGAAGGCGAAATGCCTATTATCAATCAAAAAAGTGTCATTTCTGAAAGTCAAAAACAAGATTCTTTGGACATTTTAGAACCAATTATTGTAGGAGCTAATCAAACCGAGCTCTATCTGCCTTTACTAAAAGATAAAAAAGTAGCCATTGTTGGTAATCAGACTTCTGTCATTTTCAAATTTCCTAATCTAGGCCCTCTTTTACAAACAGAAGGAGTTACTTCAACTACCTTACAACAATATACCCATTTGGTAGACTCTCTATTGTCAAGAAACATAAATATCCAAAAGGTTTTCGCCCCAGAACATGGTTTTAGAGGTAAAGCTGATGCTGGCGAGCTGGTGGCAGATGAAAAAGATATTAAAACCGGATTACCTATTGTTTCTTTACATGGCAAAAACAAGAAACCTCCTGCAGAAGAGCTTTCCAACATAGAAATTATGGTTTTTGATATTCAGGATGTTGGAGCAAGATTCTACACCTATATCTCGACGCTACATTATGTAATGCAAGCTTGTGCAGAAAATAATATTCCTTTATTAATCTTAGATCGCCCTAACCCAAATGGACACTATATCGATGGACCTACCTTAGAACCAGAACATTCTAGTTTTCTGGGAATGCATCCCATTCCTCTAGTTCATGGTATGACTATAGGTGAATATGCAAAAATGGTAAATGGCGAAGGTTGGTTAGGAGATGGTTTAAAATGTGAAATCAAAATTATACCTGTCCAAAATTACACACACCAAACGTTTTATAGTTTGTCTATAAGACCTTCTCCTAACTTACCAAATGATATATCGATAAATCTTTATCCAAGTCTTGGTTTTTTTGAAGGGACAACCATAAATGCCGGTCGTGGTACAGAAATGCAATTTCAGATTTTTGGTTCTCCTGATTTCCCAATTGATCAATATGATTTTGCATATACTCCTCAACCCAATTTTGGATCCAAATACCCTAAACATAAAGGAGAGGTTTGTTATGGAAAAGATTTAAGAAAAACCGAGCGCCTTAATAGCATAAATTTACAATGGTTGCTTAATGCCTATAACAATTCGAAAAACAAAGAAGGCTTTTTTAACACTAAATCATTTACAATACATGCAGGAACACCAAAACTAGAACAACAAATAAAACAAGGATATACAGCTCGAGAAATCAAAAAAACCTGGATAAAAGACCTGGAAAAGTTCAAAAAAGTAAGAGCTCAACACCTTCTGTATGAATAACCCTACGTTTGATATAATAAGTCCCCTGTTTTCAGGGATACTGTTAGTTTTATAAATTAATACCTTTGACTATTCAAAAAAAATATTAAAATAGTGATCTAGTTATCATGCGCATCTAAATTTATATAATTCTAAAATAAATGTGGATATACAATGGTATCGAGGATAATCCAAAAAAAAATGAAAGCAGTCAATTTCATCATATTCCCTTCTTTAAGAAACGCCATCAACCTAATATTCTTATTGGTTTCTTTGAGTATTTATGGACAAATTGACACTAAACGAACTTTCCCTTACCCCATTAAAGGAGAAAGAGAAATTATAAACGAACTTAAAACTTTAGCCAACACTCCTAATAAACGAGAAGAGAGTTACCTAAAAGCGCATAAACAATTAAGGAAAAAAGCAGTTAAAAGTAACCGGTTTAAAGCGGATTTAAGTTTGATTTTAAGTTCTTATTTTAGAAGTATCTCACAGATTGATTCTGTAAAATACTATGCAAAAAAAATCCTTGAGCTGAAAGATTTTGGAAACGATACTCTTAAAAGCAATATCTATGGGCTTGCATACTTCACATTAGGTCAAGCAAATAGTTTCATAGGATTACAGGAAAAGTCGAAAAAATGGTATTTTAAAGGTATCGATATTTCACAAAAATATGATGATGAACGCATCTACTATATAAATTCTTTTGGTTTGGCTAACATCTACATTGCCGCCAGCGAGTATGATTTAGCTTTGGACATTTTAGAAAAATGTCAGGAGTACAAAAAAAATGAAGAAATGGTATTTGGTTCTATAGTAAATATAGCCAATATTTACGGGTATAAAGAAGAATTTGATAAGTCAATTAAGTATTTCGAAAAAGCTAGAGAAATTTGTATACAAGCCAATAGAATAGGTTGCATCGGAACAATTTCTGTAAATATGGGAATTACGTACAAAAAACTTGGAGATCTTGATAAATCGCTCCTTTCTTTTGATAAAGCCTTAGAAATTGCAGAAAACAACAATCTTGACCGAATGCTAATTATTGGGGGTGTGGAAAAAGGACGTCTTTTAACGGAATTAAATAGAAACCAGGAAGCTGAAGATATTATGCTTACTGCCTTAGATATAGCAATAAAAATAGGTTTCTTAAGTGAACAAGAAAAAATTTATTTACGTCTAAAAGAAAATGCCATTTCCCAAAAAGACTATAAAAAAGCATTAAGTTATCATGAACAATACGATAAAGTTTCAGACTCTACGCGAACACTTGATAAAGATAAAGAAATCAATGAACTAGAAATAAAATACAAAACATTACAAAAGGAAAAAGAAATTAGATTTTTACAAATTGAAAATACCAATAAGCAATTGGAGTTAGCAAATCGAGAAGAAGCGATAAGCAATCTTAAACTTAAACAAGAGATAGAGCATAAAGAGAATGAAATTTTGAGAAAAGAAAATAAAAATAAATTATTAACTTTTCAGAACACTACAGAAAAAGCATTAAAAGATAATATCATTCTTAAGAAAAATCAAGAGATTAAAGACGCACAATTAGCTATTCAGCAAGCAGAAACTGTCAGACAAAAAGGCTTTAAAAATTTCATCTTATATTCTTTTTTAATACTTTTAATTCCCGTTATCGGTTTACTAGTTACCTATTATCAAAAAATAAAAGCTCAAAGCGAGTTAACAAAAAAACAAGAGGAGATAAACGAAGAGAAAATTTCATCCTTACTAAAAGATCAGGAATTGAAAGTTATTAAAGCCTCTATAGAAAGTCAGGATAAAGAAAGAAAACGTATTGCACAGGAATTACACGATAGTATCGGAGGAAATCTTGCTGCAATTAAGCTTCAATTAAATAATTCTGAAAATAAAAACAAAGGCTTACTTAAGAGTATAAATACTCAAATAGATGATACTTATGAGTTAGTTCGTGACCTTTCTCATAACTTGATCCCTAAAAAATTTAGCAAAAACAATTTTTGTGATATCCTTGAAGAATATTTCAAAAACATAGGTGGAGCGAGTAGTCTTACCACTTCATGTAGTGTATACCCTAGAAAAGAAATTGATTTATTAGGAGAAGAATTACAAATAGAAACTTTTAAGATCATCCAGGAACTCATCACCAATAGCATCAAACACGCAAAAGCATCTTCTATAGAACTGCAACTCAATTTGGTCGAAAATGAGTTAAGTATTTTATTCGAGGATGATGGCGTAGGTTTTGATACTACTAAAAATATAGAAGGAATAGGATTTAGAAATATAAGAAGTAGATTAAACAAGATTTCTGGAACTATAGACATAGATTCTAGAATCAAAAGAGGAACTATTATTAATATAGAAATTACCAACTTAACAACTACCATAAATGAAATACAACCTAATTATAGCTGATGACCATAAAATGTTTTTGGATGGCTTATTAAGCATTCTGAATTCTGAAAAAGATTATAATATTTTGCTGACAGCCAAAAATGGCAAGCACATTGCTAAATATTTAGAAATCAATCCAGATGAAAAAATAGACTTGATTATCACTGATATTACGATGCCAGAAATGGACGGTATCGCTCTTAATAAGATTGTAAAACAAAGAAAATCAAATATTAAAACTCTGGTAGTTAGTATGCACAATAATCCAGAAATGATTGACAACCTTATTGAGCATGATGTTGATGGTTATGTACCTAAAAATGCTGAAAAAGAAGAACTTCTTAAGGCAATACAAACTATATTAAAAGGAGAAAAATATTTTTCACGTGAGATAAAAGACATTTACATGGAAAATAAGTTTTCTAAAAAAAAGGACGAAGAAGTAAAACTTACTCAAAGAGAAGTCGATGTAATTACACTAATTGCCCAGGAATTCACAACTCAGGAAATCGCTGATAAATTATTTTTAAGTAAACATACTATAGAAAGTTACCGAAAAAACCTAATTGCTAAGCTTAATGTAAGAAATCTCGCTGGATTAACTAAGTATGCTTTAAAAATGAATTATATACAAAACTAATTTTTTTGTAGCATCAAACCCTTATGATGGTATTAGGAGATAAATAACCAAATAGTTATCATCTATAGGGCTATTCATTATTCTTCTGCTTAAAAAAAATAGATCATGAGTCTGTACATGTAAAATTGATGATTCCTATCAATTTTCCTGGTAACAGATTTATCACTCACCGCTTATTTAGTAATTATACTATACAAAAAAACTTCCCTCACTGTTTTCAGGGTATTCATTTCCCCTAGAAAGGGTGTTTCTAATAGCCCAGATATATAACATCTTTGTACTGTAGCTTTTGATAAACAATATATCAAAGCTTACAGCATAAACTAATTACTAACCCTATAAAACCATAAAGATATGATCTGGGGAATCTCATTAATTTTATTAAGCATTTTAGCAGTACCATCATTATTGCTTTCAAAAAAACCTAACGCCAAAGAACTTTTAGAAAAAATCGAACCGTATCAAGGATGGATTGGACTTGTATTCTGTTTCTGGGGAGTTTGGGGAATCATTTCTGCCATCTTAAATCTTGGATGGCTTACTACATATCCAATCTGGTGGGTAACCTTATTAGCAGGTAACATTATTTCTGCAGTACTAGGGTTTATGTTAGGTTTTGGACTTATCAATAAATTTTTCTTATCCAAAAATGAAGCAGCAAAAGAAAAAGCTAACGAACTAAGAGCAAAATTAGCTCCTAAACAAGGTAAACTAGGAGTATTTGGACTAATCGTTGGTGGATGGATGATCGTAGCATCATTCCTATTCTTTACATAATACGTTAGTTAGTTGAAGAATGGAGAGAGAACGAAATCTTTCTTTAAGATTGAATGCTCTCTCCTATTCCTAACTCAAGTAAAGTTTCAAACCAAAAGAATATCTAACATACATTGATTTGCCATGATTATATTCGGAACAAGCTCTTCTACAATACATCCTGCAAAACTGGATGGAGGTTGCTGTCCTTTTTGTAAAACAAAAAATCAGATGTGGATTCAGGGATATAGAAAATACTTTCACGTATTCTGGATTCCATTTTTTCCACTGTGGAAAAAAATCTACTCAGTATGTAGTCATTGTAAAGGTGTTTTTGACAAAAAGGAATTTAAAGACCAAGAATTGACCAATAGTTTCGAATATTTCGAAAACAATAAAATCAAAATTCCTTGGTATCACTTTACCGGTATTATCCTTGTATTATCAATGATTACGTTGATATTCACATTATCATTTTTCACTAAATAAACAATTTTAAATTACACAAATTATCAAATTATGAGAACAAAAATTTTATTTCTATTAAGCATTATCGTACTTGGAACTTCAACAACCCTGCAAGCGCAAAAATTAAAAAAATTCGGAAGTTCTATCGAGAAAAAAATAGGACCAAAAACTATCAAAGTACCTTATACAGACGTAGTATCCTATCTCGGATATGCAGCTCCAGGCAACGAAGATGAAGTAAAAGATGGAAAAAAATTCTACTACATCTACGTATGGGTACCACTTGCTGCTCCAGAATTGGGAGTGCGAATGATGTCTCCTGTAGGGAAAAACAAAATTAAAAAAGCTACGATGTCTAAAGCATACGAGGAGAATGCTAAATCTGCTGATTATTTTGATACGTATATCACATTAGAACGTTCAGATATTATTAGTACTGCTAATATAAGTCAAGACGCAGTAGATAGTGCTAACTGGACTATTCTAGAACGTAATGATGATAGTGGAGAGATGCCAAAACAACCAAGTGGTAGTACTTATAACTCATTATTAAGATATAAAAGTGACATTAATGATCCTTTAAAAGCATTAACCGTTGGGTTGTATCGTATAGGTTTTACTACATATAAAACCGGAGAAGTAAAAGGTACTTTCTTAGCAGAAGTTGCGGCTCCAATAAAAATACCAGGTGTAGTAATGGCTAAAACCATTAAAGACCTAAAAACAGGACTTAGCAAATAATGTATTCCTAACAAACAAAAACTGGATAGTTATTCCTATGTTCAAAAAACATAGGGATAACTTTCTTTCACTTCTTCTTTCTAAAACACCCACAACTAAATCACTTACGTTATGCCAGACGATGCTGAAAAAAACAAAAAAGAAAAAAGTGTTCTCGATGATATATTAGGCAATGCTATTTCCTCTACCAAAAAATACGAAGAAACAAACGCTGGTCTCGAGACTAAAAAATGTAAAAACTGTGGTGCAGCCAGACCTAGTGATACAGATCTTAAATATTGTGATTTCTGTGAAAGTCAATTTTACTAAAACCTAATATACCTCTTGAGATGTCATTTACAACCACACAAAATAGATGGGATACTTTTCTAACCAAAATTGAAGATCGATTTCACGATGTACTAAGTAAAACAGAAGCTGCACTACCGCTACTGTTTGAAGCTACTGATTTTGAAACTACAACCTTCCATAATGCCTGGCAAGGAATATATACCCAAGCCTCTGATCTGATTTCTAAAATAGATTCGACCTGGTTCGACAAAGTAGAAGAAACCTTTTTAGATACCCATCTAGATGATGATTCTGTTCAATTCATCAAAGAACGAAATAAAGGGTTTCAACTTCAGCATGACCTGGATCAAGAATTAAAATCATACGAAGTTCGGATTTTTTCGGAAGCAGCAAAAAAACTACTGGTTGCCGTAAAAGAAACACTATCCAAAGACTTTTCTTGTACCCAATGTCAAGCAAAACTTCCTGTTAAAAATAATTTTTTCCGGTCTTATTATAGTACTTGCGATTATTGTCAAACAGTGAATACATTCGAGCCTGGAACCAAAGCAAGAAATATAGAACATTTTGCTATTAATGCATTAGGAGAAGAAGCTGCTCTCGAACATTATTTAAAATATGAACAGCTTAAATTTCAGAACTATCTAAATGATCGAGATGTTTATGGCAAAGACGAATTAGTAAATCAATATCGAAAATATATAGAAGCCTTTCTAAAGAAAAGGATCGAAATCATTCCTGATTATCAAGATCGATATGAAAAAGATCTTACCGCTAAAATGTCATTCATAATCGATTATTCATAAACAAAAAAAAGAAAAACATGTCTAATTCATTTAGTAATCAATTACGCTCAGTTATTGAGTGGCAAAACCCAAAATCAGATACTCTTTTTGAGAAATGGACTCAAAATGGTGATGAAATTAAAAATGCATCAAAACTGATCGTTGGACCAGGACAAGGATGTCTTTTTGTTTATGAAGGTAAAGTAGAAGGTTTTTTTGAAGAAGAAGGACTCTATGATCTTAAGACCGGTAATATTCCTTTCTGGACGACCATCAAAAACATCATGTATAAGTTCGAGTCTGCTCATAAAGTAGGAATCTATTTTTACCGAAAAGCAGAAATGCAAAACATTCGCTGGGGCACCCCTTCTCCAATAACCTATAAAGATCCTGTCTATAACTTTCCGGTTGGATTAGGCGCTTTTGGTAACTTTTCATTTAAGATTACTAAAGCTATTGACTTTTTTACTAATGTAATCGCTGGTGAAGATTATTACCCTGTAAAGGCAATACAAAAAGTGATTTTATCAAGAATCACACAACCTATAAGTGATTTTCTTGCCAAAGCATCCTTTAGTTATGTTGATATCGACAAACATCGCAATGAGATTGCTGAATTTTCTAAAACCTCATGCGAAAGTATTTTTAGCAAATTAGGTTTTGAACTTCTTGATTTTAGAATTGAGGGAACCAGTTTTGACGAAGAGACTAGAACAAGAATTGGCAGAATTGCCGATATGAGTGCCGAAGCACAAGCAATGAAAGAACTTGGTGTGAGCTATCAAGATTATCAACAACTCGAAGCACTTAAAAACATGGCAAAAAATGAAGGTGGTGGAAATCTGGGTATGCAAATGGGTGCTGGTCTTGGAATGGGGCAAATGATGGGAAATATGATGAACGGTCAGAATCAACAACAACCTCCACAACAACAGCAAAATAATCTTCCACCAACACAACCGAACCCGGATGATCCTATGCAAAAGCTAGAAAAATTAAAAAAAATGTTTGATGCCGGGTTTATTGATGAGCAAGAATACAAACAGAAAAAACAAGAAATATTATCTCAATTTTAATTAAAAAACAAATTATAAAACCAACATATCATGAGTAGCACAAATGAATTATATCAAAACGTTTCGGGGAAGCAAAAAGATGAATACAGAGATTATCTAACAGTACTAGATCGTATGGACTGGCGCAGTTATGACTATACCACCTGGCCTTGTGCTGATCTATCTTTTCCGGATATCGCAGAAGATGAAGCGTGTGATTTATGGCCTTTTAAACCTAATCTAAACGAACCTCATTGGGTAGATCTTAATAGTCAATTCAGATCAGGAATCAGAAGATACGGATATGCTAATAGATTCGAAATGCCAGAACAAGTACAAGAACTTTCTCATAGTGTTGCCAAAGAACAACTTTCTGTTATTCAAGAGCTTCAACATAGTAATCCAGATGAATTTAATACTCAAATTAAACAATTTGGATTTTCTGATGAGAAACATTTTTCTTGGGGAGTTTCGCTTTTGGATTCTGCAGAAGAGCAGGCATTAGATGCTGCTGATGATTTTCTGAAAGAACAAAAGGCAAAACTTGATGCGCAAATGGATGCGCATATAGAAGCTGCTTCGGAAGGTGGATTACTAGATCCAATAAACGGAATCGATATGGAAACCTGGGCTGCTGCAAATGCAAAAATCGCTGGTGGCATGGATCTAGAAGATGTTCTGAAAGTAGTAGGTACAGAAAAACCAATTTGGGATGAAGTTTCTGCAGAGTGGACTGCTAGAATGTCTCAGGACACAACGTTTGCAATTTCAAAAGTATATGGTGATGCTTTTATGAATTCTGATATCGGTAAATTCGCATCATCAGAAACTAATGAAACATCAGAAACAAATACTTCAACAAGCGGAAGTGCATTAGAAAAAGTCACTGAAGATTTCGAACTATATATAAAAATTATGTGTCATCAAAACATGGGTGCTGCACAAGGAAAAGATGCCGCTTCTATACTAAATGAATATGGACTTAATGTTACCGACTGGAGTTCTGTAGGAGCACATTGGTCTACAAAAATGGCTACCGATACTCGTATGGCATTAAAAATGGGAGAACTTATGGAAAAATACAATGCTGAGTTTGCTACAGCAGGAGCTGGAGATGATATAGATTTCTAGATGACAATGACCCGAAATTAGTCAATAAATTCCATGACATTAGATATAGTTAACACTTGATGAAATCGGGTCATTTGTTTTATGAAATAATAGTATATTTCTAATTCATATGATCAATACAACAAATTCAAAAAAATGAAATCAATCCTTTTACTAATCACATTATGCATGCAAATGACATATTCTCAAAACACGAAACCAAACCAGGAAGTAAAAAGATTAATTGAATTAGGAAGAGATCATATTATTGATTTAGCGTTAAAAAAAATAAAAGAGCAAGAAACATCCGACGTCAAAAAAGATGATTTCCATTTCATTAAGGTAAAAGCTAATGATCAAAGCATATTGGTAGAATTGGGATATAACGTATTATACTTGCCCAAAAACGCTAGTTATTATTCAAGTATTTTGGTAGAGTTCCCATCTAAATTAGTTTCTAAAAGTAGCGTAAGTAATGATGGAGAAAACACTACTTTTTATCAGCCAACATCAGAACATTTAAGAGTAATTAATTTCTTAATGAATCCTAACGGAACTAATACCGATGTTTTTCATAAAGGAATGATGTATCCACCAACGATTATTTATGAAAAAGAAAAGTTTTATTTGGTAGAATTTTCATCGCGAGATCCCTATTTGGGTGGAAGCTTTTCTACCGAAGAAGTAGATAAAGAAACGGGGGAAATCCTTTCTACAATGAGTGGACATTATGCACCGGCTCCAAAAATACCTGGTGAAACTGAAGAGGAGTTTATTGAAATCATAGAATAAATAATAATTCCTATGCTAAAAATTTATATTCGAAATTATGAAAGCTTTAAACATCATATATTTTAAGTTCTATATTCTATTCTTACCCTTACTATTTTTGAGCTTCAATAGTATTGAGCTTATGCATAGTCCTCTTCAGCAACAATCCATGTATCTAAAATCAAAAATCAAGAAGCAATTCTTCTATTTAGAGGTATTTGGAAAAGGAAGCGATGTAGAAATTCGATTAAATGATATACCTGTTTGTAAATTAAAAACAGATAGTACTCCGACTGGATATGGTAATTCTTCTTCTAACGTTCAATATTATATAATTCCCGGAATCAATACATTGTCTATTTATCCTCTAACAAAAAAAGGGGAAACAACTATTCGTTTAGTTCAGTTTTCAAAAGGAGATAACACCAATAACGAAAGTAATGAAGAAACGCTTGTAGAAATTGAAAACGACGACACTCCTATTCATAAAAAAGTAGAATTTTCTTCAAATATAAAAAGGTGGTCTTGGATGGATACAGATAGTATAACTGATAAAAAAGTAAGGAAGAAGCAATTACCTTCTCTAAATCATTCTATAAAATAATGGAGCAGAACAACATAAGTGAAATGATTGCTGCTGCGGATCCTATACTTAGTAATGAGCTCATATCTAAACCTGATCTTAAAAAAGAGAAACTGGTTAAAGAATGGACAAAAGGTTTGAAAATGGCATTTACAGATCAAGATGTATATGATGATATTGATTCAATCTCTATTAAATTGACTCCAATTGCAAATGGGAAACTTTTTGAAGTGAAACGAGAAGATGGAAGTTTTTTATTTCGTACATCTGATAAAAACGAATTTCCTGTAGGGTTTAAAAGTATCATTGGTCGTAAAAATGGTGTCTGGCAATTTTACAATTAGCGTTACAAATTAAAGTATGTACTAATGATCGTTAAAGTATATATTCACATCTTTATGCTCATCGTTGGCTGTTTAACATATACTCAAAATAAAAGAAACGAAATAAAAGTCTCAGCAATGGAATATGGGTCAGTTATAAAAATTAATCGCGGATCAACTGTAGTTTTTTCAGACGGGTTGTCTATCTCACCAATATCTTTTTCGCATAAGAATTCGATCGATAGAATAACAAGAGCATCTGTTTATATTATTCTAGCTATTGATAATGAAAAAACGGAGAAGTTCTTATCGGTATATAGTGATGATGATCAAAAGTCAGAAGAAGAACTTAATACATTCGAATATAACAAAACGATACAACAAGAAAACGGAATGGTGTATACAATTACCAGAAAAAACCACGACCGTTTTATTTTTTGGAAGAATTATCAAATTCAATTAAAAGAGTTTAAATATAATCAGCACATCAAAATTATTGCTACTAAAAACTCCAAATAACTATCTGGTACAGGATCAAGTTCTTCTATTACTTTCATGCTCTAATGGCATTAACTCTTTCATCTTTTCTACAATGTTATAAGCAGCTGGACAAACAACTGTATTCTGAATCTTTAAGTCATAAATCTAATGATACTTCTTTACATCAGTATATTAAAAACTCTCTACAAGCTTTAGGCCTTACATTATAATACAAAGGATAATTATCTGAACCAAAAATGCATAAAGCATTTCTTTTAACAGAAAATCTCCATCCTCACTCTTTTCAATATATTGATCTTCAAACAAAATAGGTTTCATTCTTGAACATTTCGAAATTAGAATTAAAAATTGTATGAAAAAACGTTGAAAAAATGCAATTAATAATTAAAAAACATTCATATTTGATATTCTTTTTAACAAAAAATAAGTGTGTTTAATTAATCAATTAATAACTTCAATAACTAAAAACATGAAAATCAAAATTTTACTTTTACTAAGTATATTTACTTTAGGTAGTTCTGTTGACTCTCAAGCACAGAAACTAAAAAAATTCGGTAGTTCGATAGAAAAAAAGATTGGTCCAAAGACCATAAAAGTACCATACACGGAAGTTGTATCTTATCTTGGATATGCATCGCCTGGAAATGAAGATGAAGTAAAAGATGGTAAAAAGTTTTATTACATCTATATGTGGGTTCCTGCTGTGGCAACGGAGCTTGGTGTAAGAATGAAATCACCTGTGGGAAAAACTAAAATAAAAAATGCAACTAAGTCTAAAGCTTATGAAGAAAATGCAAGTTCAGACGAATATTTTGACACTTATATTACTTTAGAGCGCTCAGATATTATTAGCAAAGATAAAATTAGTGAAGATGGTGTAAAGAATGCTAACTGGACTACACTAGATCGTAATGATGATAGCAGTGAAATGCCTAAACAACCTAGCGGAAGTAGTTACAATTCTTTGTTAAGATATAAAAGTGAAGTTGGTGACCCGCTTAAGGCTTTAACGGTTGGCTTATATCGTATCGGATTTACAACATATAAAAAAGGAGAAGTAAAAGGTACGTTTCTTGCAGAAGTTGCAGCTCCTATTAAACTACCAGGAGTAGCGATGGCAAAAACTATCGAAGAATTAAAAAAAGGATTATAAGATAAGTATTTAAGACACACTTATAAGTATCCCTGCATTTTAATAATAAAAGTGCAGGGATACTTTTTTATCGGATAATAACAAATTATTATAGCGTAATTATAGATTATGCACGTCTATTACTTTTATGCTCTAAGGGCATTAACTCCTTCATCTTCTCTACTATATTATAAGCAGCTGGGCAAACAGTTATATTTTGCATCGTTAGGTCAGAAATCTGATGAAATTTCTTTCGATCAGTATGCGGAAATTCTTTACACGCCTTTGGTCTTACATCATAGATTAAACAATAGTTATCCGAAGCTAAAAAAGCACAAGGTGTTTCTTTTAACACAAAATCCCCATCTTCATCCTTTTTCAGATATTGATCTTCGAATTGAATAGATTTCATTTTTAAATGCTTCGAAATTCGATCTACATCAATATCCGTGAACAAAGGTCCTGTAGTTTTACAACAATTCGCGCATTCTAAACAATCTGTTTTCTGAAATTCTTTAGTATGTAAATCTTGCATAAACCTATCTAAATTCTTTGGAGGTTTCTTTTTAAGCTTTGCAAAATACTTTTTATTCTCGTTCTGTGTATCTTTGGCTAGTTTCGGTAATTGATCTATGAATTCTTGCATAGCACAAAATTACGAATTATGAATTACGAATTTCGAATTAACAACTATAATGATCAACAAAGATATTTTCGGAGAAGCGATTAAAGATTTTTATAACAAAAAGTATAGCGAAGATATTATAGTACAGGCTCCAGATTTTGATGACGACATCATACCGATTCCTTATTTATTTAGAACTTATCCTGAAATGCCAAAAATAGAGCAAAAAGCATTGGATCTTGCTTTTGGCGATGTTTTAGATGTAGGTTCCGGTGCAGGAAGTCATAGTTTATTTCTTCAGGAGAATAGAAAACTAAATATACAGGCAATCGATATTTCTGAAGGAGCTATCGAGATTTGTAAAAAAAGAGGAATTACCAATGCATCTGTTCAGGATATTTTTGATCTTAAAGAAGTACAATATGATACGCTATTGTTTTTAATGAATGGAAGCGGAATCATAGGAAAACTTGCTAATATTGATGCTTTTTTTTCGAAAATTAAAAATTTAATAAAGCCTAATGGTCAAATCCTGATTGACTCTTCGGACATCTCTTATTTATTTACCGAAGATGATGGAAGTTTTTGGGTGGATGCTTCTGCTAGATATTACGGAGAGATGCAATATCAGCTAAAATATAAGAAACTACAATCTGATTGGTTCGATTGGTTGTATATTGATTACAACACCTTACAAAATGCTGCCAACACTAATGGTTTTTTATGTGAATTACTTCTAGAGGGAGAAAACCATGATTATCTAGCTAAACTAACTAAGGTGTCTGATACCCTTTAGATTTTAATTTCTGGATAGTTTCTGTATATAAATCTCTGCTCCATAACTCACTAACTTCTGCTACCATAGATCTTAAAGAATCACTTTGGTTTTGGACTTTTTGTCCTACTTTAGAATTAAAAAAATCAGACAATTTAGTTTTTTGAGCATCGGTAAGCTGCGTTCTGTCCTTAACCATTTGCTGCCCCGTTTCAGATTCGTAAAAAACAATAAGTTGTTTGATATCTTCTTGTGAAAAATTACTGCGATATGCAGATACTAGTAACGATTTAATATTAGCTAAGGCAGCCGTTTTATCTCCTTTTAATTCTTCCCAGACTTTATCAGGAACATTCTGAGAATTATACTGTTCTTTTAACAATGCAAACATTTGTTCTATTGCAGTATCATATTGTTGTTCAGTTCCATTTAATTCAAAATATCGAATAGCATCTTGATGGTACGATCTTTGTGACATACAAGCGGTACTTGTTAAAAATAAAGTTAAAGCAAAAACTATATCTCTCATAAATTCGTTTATTTACTAACCAATACCTCTGGAAAATCAATTTTTATGCAAATTACAAAATTCTTAAGTATACTTTTATTTACATCTTTATTATTGGTCGGATGTTCTGATGATGATGAAAACACATTTGTAGCGGATAACCAATCTCCAAACGGTCAACCACTAGGAACCTCTGCCAATGACTTGTTAAGTGATACTAATTTTAAAGGATTGACTGTAGAAATTGTTTCTGTACAGGGATTTGAACCAACGACAACAGCCATAAATACATTTAGAAGTTTTCTAGAAGAGCGTCTTTTTAAACCAGATGGAATCATAATAAATCAACGATCGGTACCTTCTTCAGGATTAGCACCATTTACTATTGAAAAAGTAAAACAAATTGAAACTACTACAAGAACCGAATTTAATGAGGGAGATGAAATAAAGGTATATATCTACTTTGCAGATGGAACTAATGATAGCGATGAAGGAGCTAGAGTAACTTTGGGTACTGCTTACTTAAATACTTCTATCGTTATTTATGAAAGTACACTTCGTAACCTAAGCAGCAATCCTAATGCCCCTATGTTATCCACAGTTGAAGCAGCTGCATTGAATCATGAATTTGCGCACTTATTAGGTCTTATAAATATTGGTACCTCATTACAATCTCAACATGAAGATACAGAATCCAGAGGTCATTGTAATGTACAAAGCTGTCTAATGGAAGCTGCTATAGAATTCGAAACAGGAATGATTAGTATGTTAGATAATGGAGTTCCGAAACTAGACGCATTATGTATTGCTGATCTACAGGCTAATGGAGGAAGATAAGTTTTTAGTAGTTAGTACTAAGTATGAAGTAGGCAGTGTTAGTGGGAATTAGGAGTTAAAAAGTTAGAAGTTTTTTAGTATTAGTATACTCAACTACCTATCACTAAGTACTTAGTAATCAAAGCAAAGCGCCTCACATACTTAATACTCAAAAGTGAAACGCTCTTACACACTCACCTCTCACAGCAAAGCGTACTCACTTACTCACCTCTAACAAACACCTTCTCTCCACCCACATAGGTAGCATTTACTTTGATATTCGGTATTTTATCTTCTTCAATTTCCATGATATTTTCTTCCAGAATTACAAAATCAGCAAATTTACCTTTGGTAATGCTTCCTTTTTCAGTTTCTTCAAAATTACTATAGGCTGCCCAGATTGTCATTCCTTTTAAAGTTTCTTCTCTAGATAAGGCATTTTCTTTTTGGAAACCTCCTGCTGGATATTGTTTAAGATCTTTACGAGCTACTGCTGCATAAAATGTATAGAATGGACTTACATTTTCTACAGGATAATCAGTTCCTAGAGCTATTTTACCAGTTTTTTCTAATAATTGTTTATACGCATATGCTCCTTTGATACGTTCCTCACCTAATCGTTCATCTGCCCAATACATATCACTCGTAGCATGTGTAGGTTGTACACTCATTACCAGATTGTCATTAAGGATATCAAACTCTTCTGGAGATACTACTTGTGCATGTTCTACACGCCATCTCCTGTCTGACTTATTTTTTAACACGTCATAATAGGTATTCATCACTACTGCATTTGCAGAATCTCCAATAGCATGTGTATTCATCTGAAAAGGAGAACCTGCCAGTTTTTTAGCCAATTCTTTAAATTCATTTACACCGATCACCATAGCTCCATGATGATCATCTTTATCAGAGTATGGTTTCTTAAGCACTGCTCCTCTAGATCCCAACGCACCATCTGCATAGACCTTAAAAGAAGATACATTTAATTTGTCCGTTTTGTGAACTCCTTTTTTTAGATAATGATCTACATATGCTGGTACATTGCTTACCATCGCATACATGCGAATTTTTAATTGATCGGCTTTTTGTAAACTATCAATAACTGTAATCACATCGGGACTTAATCCGGCGTCGTCTACTGTTGTTAATCCATAACTAAAGTTAATCTTTTCTGCATCTTTTAATGCCACCACTTGCTCGGCAATTGTAGGTTGTGGAAAGATCGCTTCTACCATCTCCATTGGATTATCGATCAGTACTCCAGTCAATTCGCCATTCTTTTGCACAATCTCTCCTCCTGATACTTTAGTATCTGCTGTTATCTTAGCCAAATCCAAAGCTGTCTGATTAACTAACATAGCATGACCATCTACTCGAGTCATAGCGACTGGAGTTTCCGGAAATAGGCTATCTAGTTTTTCTTTGGTCGGGAATTCTTTGATCTCCCAATCGTTTTGATCCCATCCACGACCGGTGATAAAAGATACTTTTTTCTTTTTCTGAAAATCTACAATACGTGCCAGTACCTCATCATAACTAGTAGTACCGGTTAGATCAACCTTTTGCTGCTGTAATCCTAATCCATAAAAATGACAATGCGCATCAATCAAACCAGGTACAATGGTTTTACCTTTTGCATTGACTGAATCAGTAAACGTATATGTTTTGCTTAATTTTTCTAAACTACCTATTTCAATAAATCTATCATCCTTAATAGCAAAAGCTTCTGCCTTCGGTTGTGTATCATCTACTGTATATATATTGGCATTAAAAACCAGCAAATCTGCTGCTTCTTTAGGTTCTTGACAAGAAATAAACAAAAGTGTACTAATCGTTCCTAAAAGTACTTTTTTCATGAGGTGTTGAGTTTGATTTGTGAAAGGATAAAAATAAAGATAAAAAAGATGATATCGGGTTTTTATCAAATTCTTAACTTTTGTATACTTACCTATATAATCATTCTGCTAGATAAGTTTATAAATTAATCACTCTTTTAAAGATAATTCCTTCTGATCTATACACTATCATCACAACATTATCTCCATTTCGAGTATATTTCTCTGGGTCACTTGTTGTTTGCCACTCCATTCTTCTTTTCTCAATTATTTCTTTCACCCACTTATCATCGTGATCCTCAGGTATCGTCTGGATCATTCCCTCTGTCCATTTCTTGATATCCGAAGGATCAATTTTAATTACAAACTTGTAATCCCAAGAAGAGGCTCCTGGAAGCGTGGTTCTGCTATTTGAGAATCCATTTACATTAAACAATTCGAATTCTGCATTCTCAAATTCGCTAAAAGATTTGATTTCATTTCTTAGAATCTCTACTCGTTCCTCTTTAGAATCATAATCATCACTATCCAACTTATTTGAGCTTGAAGTAGAAGAATCAAAACAACTATTAAATACTATAATTATTAGTAAAAGTAGGAAGACTGATTTTCTCATTACGAATAACTTGTTTTTTAGAATTAGTTGTAGAAAAAAATAATTAATCTAAAATAGTAAGTGCGTTTTCAACCATTTTTCTTAAATCTTTCTTAGAAGTGTTAGTTCTATTTAAAACCTTAAGTCCATTGTTTAACGTAAATAGAAATAAGGCCAATGATTCTAAATCCTTTTCAGGTGAAATCTCTCCATTCTCTACACCGGTTTTTAAGTGATCTAAAAACAAACTGATAAACATTCTTTGATTATCTTGAATTATGGATTTGATAACATCATCGTGAGCAGTAAGTTCGGTTGTTGTATTTACCACAAAACAACCTTTGCTATCTTTGTCTGTTTCGACTTCTTCCGCTATACTCAAAAAGAGTTTTTTAAATCCTTCTTTTACAGAATTCTGACTGTATAGGAAAGTTTTTAAATCTGATAGAGAGGTTTTTCTGTAGTGTGCAAATGCCTGTAAAAAGAGTTGCATTTTATCTCCATAAGTATCATAAATGCTTGCTCTGTTGATTTGCAGATGCGTTACAAGGTCTTGCATTGAAGTTGCATAAAATCCTTTTTTCCAAAAAAGATTCATCGCTTTTTGTAGTACAACATTTTCGTCAAAAGATTTTATCCTTGGCATACTTTTATATAATACATAGCAGGTCAGCTTAGTAAGCAAAACCTGCTATTAAATTATCTTAAATGGTTAACATTACTTTTTTTCACTTGCTAAATTTACTGAAATTACGTCGTAAGGATGGTAATCAGGTGTAGAATTACTAAATACCTCTAACATATTTGGTGCCTTACCTGCCTCAATTAGTTTTACTGCTTCTTGAAGAGAAGCCTCATCTTTCCATTGTGCATAAACAATAACGTGTTCGCTATCCAAGCTTTTATGGATATTTGCAGAAATAAAACCTTTCTGGTAACGCATTGTCTCAGTCATTCCTTTTTGTAATAATTCAACGATTTTATCTTGTTGTCCTTGTTTTGGAGTAATTACATTAATGACTGTAAGAATTTCTTTATCTGCATTAATGATAGCATCTGATTTTTTGATATTTATGTCAGTAGCGTTCGACAAAGTGAAGCTCATTGTAATAATTGCAATAATAATTGCTGAAATAGTAAATAAAATTTTACGGTTTGCGATAGTTTTCATTTTTCTTATTTTTAGATTAATATTTATTTTGGAATGATCGTTCTGAAATAGTTCAAAAAAATTATTCTTTAATACAAATATCATCAAAAAAGAACGATCATTCCAAAATATTAACAATTAATTAACTTTTAAAAATAAACCAGTAAATGGTTACTTAATTATTGATAACTATAGTTTATAAACCCTACTTGCTCCTACATTGTATTCATGATTCCTCTTTCGACTACAACTTAGACACTTGTCCGCCTACGGAGGAAGCTCAATGTGACACCTCAGGGTTCGGGATGTCCGAGGATTGCACTTCGGCAAGCTCATCACTCGCGCGTAGTCCAAGTTCGAGTTTGGATTATCCCTCTGCAGAAACTGCTGTTGAATCAATTACAGGTTCTGTTTCTATTTCCGGTTTGGGAAAATAGTTCTTGGTGTTTTCGTCAATTAGTTTTTTCAGGTTATTTAAGTTTTTATCCTCTTGCTCTTTCATAGCTCCTGTCATAAAAGAAATCAGGGATTTTGCGAAAATCCCATTCCCCATAGTAGTGGATTTAGAACTGATGGTAGTTTTACCGCCTTCTTCTTTAAAAAATATTTCATAGTCCATATCCATAAAGTCCATGGTAAAGGTCATTGCCATGTGTTCATTTAGTTTCAAAGCGGTTATCGTTTCTTCCATCATCATTTCTGTACCATTCTCGTCTACATATACGTTAGAAACCGCCCCAACGGTATTGGCGGTACCGCTTACTAGTTCTGTTCTTTTAAACCCATCTATCCATTTAGGTAAATTGGATTCATCAGACATCACTGCCCAAGATTCATTCGCAGGTTTATCAACTACTACTTCATTTTCGTAGGATACGGAAGGTGTTAACAAGCCTTTTCCAAAAAACACTAGTGCGAGTACTGCGACCACAATCAGTAGATACTTTAAATATTTCATCTGTTTTAATTTTATTGGTTTTTGTTAGTTGTCCTGTATAAGACGTTTTGTGTTCCTATAAATTTAATCATTTTTCGGATAAAGAAGTTTTTTACTGTTTTCTAGCAAAAAAACCAGCAAGATGTATCATGCTGGTTTTTGGGTGTGTGATTCACCCTTCGAGCACTTCGACAGGCTCAGTGTGACAACTCAGGGTTTGGAGTAATCGAGGACTGTACTTCGGCAAGCTCAGCAATCACGTAATCGAAGTCTGATTTATTCCACAATTGCGGGAAGTACGTATTGCTCTATTATATTTTCGGGTTGTTGTAATAATTTTCGGCTTCTATAATTTCCTGAAGTAATTACTACTACGGCTTTTAGTTCTGGAATTACACAAATATATTGTCCTCCTGCCCCTCTTGCTTCGATAGATGCTATTTTTTTATCTCCTACGTTGTAGTTTTTATGCCACCACAGATAACCATATTCATTTTTATCTTTTACATCTTGCAGTCGTCTGTATTTTTTAAAGGACGCTGCTACCCAACTTTCAGAAATAATCTGTTTTCCTTTCCACTTACCTTGATCCAGGTATAGTTGTCCAAACTTCAGCATATCTCTTGGAGTCAAGTACATTCCCCCACCAAAATAAGGTGTTGTTGCTGTATTTTCTGTTTGGATGATATAATTGGTAATTCCTAACGGAGCAAACAACTTTTCTTCCATGTACAACTCTAAGGGAGATGCTAACTTTTGATCTAAACTTACACCTAACAAATATGGATTAGCAGAACCATAATTAGCACCCGCTCCTGGTTCCTGTACCATTTTTGCTTCTAGCGTTGTTTTCAACCAATTATCAGAGCTCTGATAATTGTTTTCTGATGCTGCACCATCCACATCCAATCCGGAACTCATCGTGAGTAAATCTTCGAAATTGATCTTAGCTTTTAAAGGGTCTTTGGTATACTGAAAATCCTGAGGTATAAAATCATATAGTTTTTGATCTACACCTGTTAGGATTTTGTCTTCAATAGCAATCCCGATCATCGCAGAAGAAATACTCTTAGATGCAGATCGCTGATCATGAGAAATATTGGGATTATGTCCATCAAAATAGGTTTCGAATACTAGTTTTCCTTCTTTGGCAATAAGCACGCTATGTGTATTGGGCAATGCTTTTTTATTGACCTCATCAATCAATTTTGATAAAGAAGCAGTTCTTACACCAACATCTGCTGTATTTGCAGTGGCCCAACCATCATTCAATATTACTGGTTTGTTAATGCTTTGACTGTTAAGACCGCTAGGTTGTATGGATGACAAATCAATATCAGAGCGTTTCAAATTGACAACTGTTACGACTTGCTTTCCTAATAAAATTTCTAAAGCAATGGTATCTTCCAGGAGTTTAGCGTTAAATCTAAGACCTGTTTTATAATCCCTGGATACTAAAGCATCTCCTTCTTTTTTACTACTATTCACCCAAGTTCCTGTAAATCGTTGATCTCCAAAAAACGGATAGGTAGCAAAGCTACCATCTTCATTGCTTTCTATGCCTAAATACATGGTTTGTGATTGCAGATTATCCACCATAAATATATTCCAAACACCACTGTAGGTTCCACCATTCGTCTTTTGCAAAGTAACGTGATACATTAAAACTCCAGATTTTACATATCCCGTAATTGCTGTTTTATCTTGGGTAAAAGAAAGATCAAAATGAATATCATCAATACTTCCTTTAAGACGCTTATCACTGGTTAGTACTAGTTTTTCCTTTATGGTTGTTTCAGGATTCTTAATCGTTAGCTCATGCGAATTAGCCGATGATTCCTTTATAACGAGGTTAAAATTCAAGGTATTTGCATTTGCTAATTTCCCTTCCCAGTTTCCTTCATAGGTGTTAGTTCCTTGCTGTGAACAACCTGTTAGAATGGATACGAAAAGAAGTATGATTGTCATTAGATTTTTAAACATGATTTTATATACTTTTTATGAAAGTCAAAATTACTTACTTACTCTTTCAAAAAATTGTACCAGATTAACATCATACCAATTTAATTGTAAAATGTCGCATAGAAAACGAAGTTGCTTTTTTGCGCTATGACGCCGTGATGAATTTGCATAGCCTTAGCTACGGAAATTTTGAACAAGAAAATAGCGCGAAGAATGAACAAGTATGAATACGATATTTTATAATTAAATTGGTATTACAAATTTTTATGTAGATTTTTTCTGTACAGGCTAGGATTCATGTCAAAATAGGATTTAAATACCCGATTAAAATGACTTTGATCTGAAAATCCCGTTTGATAGGCTATTTCTGTCAATGAGTTAGAGGAATCCAATATCAAAGGAATTGCCTTTTTAATTTTATGTTGCCTTATATATTCTCCAAGACTAGCAGAAAGGTATTTTGGCGCAGCCCTGGAGATATGTACAGGATGCACATCTAATTGTTCAGAAAGATATTGAAGACTAAGATCCGAAGTATCATAATGCAACAGTTCTCTTAATCTAATGATCCAATCCGGGATGTTTTTGGAATCATTTTCTTTAATCTCTCCTAATGTTTCACAAATCTGTAGCAATAACAATTCTACAGAGAGTTCACTATAGTCATCTGACAGCAAAAATTCATGATATAATTTAGCAAAAAGGAAATGCATTTTGGGATTTTCGATTAACTGACTGCCTTCTAGCAGGTTCATATGAATCCTATTATTTTCGAACCAGTCTTGCTGAAACTCCAAATGAAATCCATTAGCTTTTTCAGAATGTTTAGATCCGTAATGTGCTTCTTGCCAATTATTGAACATAATACTGCCTGATGGGCATAAGGTTTTTACCTTCGTATTACAATCCATCATATTACCACCTAATACAAACATGAAATAAGGATTCTCATGATAATGCCAAGCAGTTTTCTCTACAGTGTAGTTGTATTGGGATAGTAGAATACCATTAAAGGAAACTTCTGAGTTTTGTTTTCCATAATATGTTCCTTCTCTTAATATTCTCATGTATTGTTCAGCTTGCCGATATCGTTCTCTATCCTGTAAAGTTCTAAGATAGCGAATTACATTGAATTCCGTGTTTGCCACAGAACCAGTATTCATTAAAAAACCCAGTAGACATCCTACTAGGTTTATGTTATTACTATGAAACTTGACTTTTTAAGAGTCTCAGCCTTCGAGAACCTAACCCTTCGAGTAACTTCAGGGTTCGAAAGTTAGTATGACACTTCGGTGCAATAGCTCAAGTTTACGCTTTACTTGTTACTTGCTATCCAGGTGTTGATTTTGTTTTCCAGTAATGCTAAAGGAACACATCCAGTTTCCAGTACTTCGTTATGGAACTTACGGATATCGAATTTATCTCCTAGCTCCTGCTCTGCTTTGGCACGGAGTTCTCTGATTTTAAGTTGTCCGATTTTATAGGATAATGCTTGTCCCGGATTGGCCATATATCGTTCGATTTCTGAAGTGATTCCAGCTTCGGATTCTGCTTCATTATCTAATGAGTATTGTATAGCTTGTTCGCGTGTCCAACCTTTGGAGTGTAATCCTGTATCCACCACTAAACGAATTGCTCTATGCATCTCTGCTCCCAGCATCCCAAAATATTGATATGGATCCGTGTATAATCCTAACTCTTTTCCTAGTGATTCTGAGTATAATGCCCATCCTTCTCCATAACCACTATACCAAAGTGTTTTTCGAAATTTTGGTAGTTCTTCACTTTCCTGGGTTAACGAGATTTGATAATGATGACCAGGAATTGATTCATGTAAAAACAACGATTCATCACTGTATACATTATACTTAGTAGCATCCGGAATTGGAGTATAAAATATACCCGGTCGAGTTCCATCTAATGATCCTGGATTATATTCCGCGCTGGCAGATTTTTCTCTAAAGGCTTCTGTACGTCTTACTTCGAAAGGTGTTTTTGGTTTTACATCAAATAACTTTTCGATTTGTGGTTTCATACGCTCATGAATCGCATTAAAATTATCAATTACTTGCTGAGGTTCATTAAAAGGCATCAATTCCTTTTTATTACGTACATAATCAAAGAATGATTTTAGATCACCTTTATACCTAACTTCTTCCTTAATTTTTTCCATTTCGCCAGAAATACGAGCCACTTCAGACAATCCAAGTTTATGAATCTCATCAGCTGTCATATTGGTAGTTGTGTACAATTTAATCTGATGTTTATAAAACGTTTCTCCATTTGGGATTTCAGAAACACCAGAACTTTCTCGACCAGCTTCCATGTACTCAGTACTCATAAACTGATGTAATTTTTTATAGGCCGGAATGACTTTTTCTGAAACCATCTTTTTGTAAGATTCCGTTAACTGGCTTTTATCTTCTTCAGAAAAGTCTTCCGGGAAATTCTTAACTGGCGAGTAGAATAAATGTGTATCCAGATCTTCACCAGTTAAAGCTTTTAACTGCGGTAATACTTTAGTAATTAATGATTTTGGAAGTACATACCCTTCTTTCATTTCTACTTTCATTTTCGTCTCTGCAGAAGTCATCCAGGCTAAATATCCATCTAAGCGTTTTAACCAATTGTTATAATCTTCTACTGTTTTAAAAGGTTGTGCACTGGCACCACTTGCCAATTGACCAGCTACTAAATTAATAGACCACATCTGATCAATAGGAAAATAATTCTTGCTGTAATCAAAGCTAGCCAGATTCATATCACATTCCCATTGCAGAATGGCTTTGGTCATTTGTTCACTTTTAGAAAGGTTCGCATCCTCAAACTGGCTTAGTTTTTCTTTATAAGTAGTATAGTAGGCTTTTTGCTTGGCTATCGTTTCATCTGCCAAGGGATTAGGGAATTGATCGTTAAAACGATTATCTCCTGCAAAGGTAGCTTGTACTGGATTAAGCTGTAATCCTTCTTCATAGTACGCATCCAGCATTTCATTAAATGCTGCACTAGTATCTACCGTTGTATTTTCTGGAATGGCTTCTACCTTTTTTTCGTTTTTACAGGCTATAAAAACAATGGCAAAACAGGTTGCCATAAGAATTCTATTCATCATAATAGTGTATTTGATTGGAGTACAAACAATAATTTGTTCAAAGCTTAAAAATAAGCATATCGAATTGTTCTGGTGGTTAAGGTTTTCTTAATACAGAAGTAGACGGTTTTTCTATGACCTAATATCACAAAAAGTCCATATGGATTAATAACTTTTTGAATACTTTTTCTTTTCTTCTAATTGGGTTATTTGCTTACCATTCCCCACTAGAAACTTGGTGGGTAATGTTTCTCTATCCTTAAATCGCTGTAAAAATACAATAAAGTGTAAATGCGGTCCGGTAGACCACCCAACATTACCACTATATCCAATATGTTGACCTTTTTTCACCATTTCTCCAGGTTCTACTTTAGCGCCATCCTTTTTAATATGAGTATACTCGGCAAAAGTTCCATCGGAATGATATACTAATATGTAATTATTAAATTTGGCACAACCTTGCTCCGTACATGTTTTATCAAAATTTTGTTCTACAAGTACTACTTTTCCATCTCTTGCCGCATATATAGCAGTTCCTATTGGCATTCTAAAATCCAATGCATATTCATTATGATGAGAGACCGCGCCATTATATCCTTGTGTCACCATATACTCGGCTCCTTTCTTAAAAGGTAAATGGTATGCATATTCTTTATCGTAAGAAGTCTGTAAATGATTACCGTGATTATACCGTATACTAAATCCCAATCTCAGCGCTTTTTTTCTGTCTACGACCGTAAGATCTGCAATGTAAAATTTGGTAGTCTGTGCTGGTACTTCTATAATTTTAATATCTCCAATGCTGGATGAAAGGTTCTCTATTTTAAAGTCAATCTCTACAGAAACCGGACAAAACTCACCATTATCTGCATAGATTTTATACCCATTCTCATTTTCTTCATAATATACCTTGAAATTTTCTTGTGCAAAAGTGGATATCGATAGTAGACTACATATCCAAAAGATAACGCTGTTCATATTCAATTCATTTCCAATTACTACAATAAAATACAGTTTTTTAATGTATAATCTCTAATCAGAAACATTTTTAACTAAATCTCTTAATAATTAAACTTGTATGTAATACCTCCTAGCACTTGTATTCCTTGTACGGGAAAGTTAGACCAACGTTCGTAGTTTTCGCCTGCAAGATTATTTCCTTTTATAAAAACAGATAGTTTATCATTAAATCGATATCCAAGATTTACATTGGCATCAAAATAACTATCCAAGGTAACCGTAGCTTCAGGAGTTGGTGGCACAAAAGTAATAGCTGTATTGATATCTTTTCGTTCTCCTACATAAAACAATTGTGCTCCGGCAAACCACTGATCTGTTATCTGATAATCTAATAGCACGGATGCTCTGAGTTCTGGTAAATTCCAAGCTTCTTGCTCGTCTTCTGTGTTATAATCAAAATATTCTGCGGATACGCCCAGCTTAAACTTTTTATTAATATTAAAATTCAGTTCCCCATACCCACTAAGCGTTAATATATCATCATATCGATACGCAAAAGAGTTCCCAAAATCATAGCCTTCTAATTGTAATGTCTGCGGTCTGTTATTGACAAACAACGCTTTATCATCTTCAGAAGCATAACCTCCTCTAAAATTATAACTCACTACATCAGAGATTTTACCTTTTAATCCCACATAGGCATCAAATTGATTGTGCGTAGTTGTTAAAAATAACGTTGGCGACACGTACGGATTGACTTGTACTGCATCTCTATAAGTATTTTGTTTTAAACCTCCTTCTAATCCTCCATATGCAATTACTGCTTCATCTAATAATCGATAAGAAGCGGTAACTTTAGGGTAGATAAAAAAGTCATTATCATTATTCTGACTGTCTATACTATAAAAAATCGCTGCTCCAAGATTTAATGTTAGGTTATCTCTTAGCACTACTAAATTTGGCTGAATTCCTAAATTAAGAATACTAAAATCATTTGGTGTTTGCAATGTAAGATTAAGTGGTCTATCAAAACTTCCTCCTAGATAATCGATAATAAAATCCGTAGTAATTAGCTCGTCAGCTATTTCGAACTCAAATGTAGGTGTAAAAACTGCGTGATGCTCTGCAGTACTTAACGCATCTCCAAAATATCGATAATTTAATGAAGCTCTTTTAAAATACAAATCGTCAAACTGCAATTTGCCCCCCAACTTGGCCCCAAAATAATTCTGTTGGGGGTCAATTGCATCAATTTCTGCTTGTGTCAATACAGGAGTTTCTGGTAAGCCATACCAGTTATACAATTGGTGCTCTACTCCCAATTCTATTCCGTATGTAAAATCCTTAGTACGGGATGTGTAATTAAGATCTAAAAATGTATTATAGAACTTATCATCTAACTCTATGTCTTTTATTCCTCCTTGAGAAGAGTTATGATGTAAATATAATCCAACATTATCCGTACGATTTATTTGGAAATTGCTGTAAAACTCTGCTAAAACCGACGTGAAATTACCAAATCCTAAAGTTGCATAATTATCATACAGTGGTATTTTTTTTGGTCGATCTATATTGGCGGCTCTACCCTTTGCAGGAGTAAATGTGGATGCTACAGGAACTGAAAAAATACTATATCGTAGTTGTTTCTTCTTCTGGGTAACAGAATCATTTAATATTGGTGTAGATTTTATTTTAAATGCATCACTAATGGTAGGCGTGTATGTCTTTACAATTACTACGCGTTCTGTTTCTATAGTTTCCTCTTCTTTTTCCTGGGCAAGCATGTTACTCACCATTGAAATACTAAATAAAAACAGGATTATTTTAGACCTCACAGGTCTCGGAGACCTGTGAGGTCTTCTTAATTTCTTACAATATCTAAACATAAGATATATTCGTTTATAACTGATTATTATTGTTCGGTTTGGATGGATGAATTTGTTTTAGCTTCTTCGGCTTTTATTTTTTTAAGTTCGGATCGCGCTTCAGCAACTACATCAGGATAATCCGTAAAGTTTTTGATAACACTTTCTAAAATATAGGTTGCCTGATAGGCATCTTCTAATCCATAGAAGTTTTTAGCCATAAGGACAAGACCTTTGGCTCCATATAATTTATATCCTGAATAATCTTTGGCTAATTTTTGTACAGTTTCATTCGATGCTTTATAACTACCTTCTTTGTTTTTAAAATAAGCTTCATAATATAACGCCTCTGCCGCCAACTCTCCAGTCGCAATTTTTCTTACCTCGGCATATGCTCTTTTGGCTCTGGCATCATCTGCAGTTTGTAATGCTGCGCGAGCAATAAAAATCTGCGCATCACTTTTTACATCATTCTGGATCTTTGGATTTTGCAATACCTTTTCGGCGTATGCAATAGTTTCCTGATAATGCACTAATTGATAATGTGATTTCATCAAATTAGATTGTGCAAATATGATATTCTGAGGAAAATCAGCTGCTGTTTCTAGTCGCTCTAACACAGGAATAGCTTTATCATAATTACGATCTTCTAAATAGATTTGGGATAATCTTGCTAATGCTTGCTCAGTGAATTCTGTTCTATCTTTTTGTAACACATATTCATAATGAGGAATCGTAGCTTGTTTATCTCCTTTCTTAAAATATAATTGTGCTAATTGAAAATGACTTTTTAATGCGTGAAGGCCATTAGGAAATTCTTCTAAATATTTTTGAAAACCAGCGATGGCTCCATTATCATTATTCTCTAAGAACTGTTTTTCTGCTGCTTCATAGGAGGTATTATCCAGATCCGCATCTGTAACATCTACAAAGCTTAATCCTTTTACCCAACTAGAATATTCATCAGTTCTACCCAGATCTACGTAGATTAATCTGGCTGTATTCACTGCTTGCAAGGCTTCATCAGTTCCTGGATAATCCGCGACTACTTTTTTGAATTTGATTAACGCTCTATTTCCCTGATCACCATTATAATAGATCAACCCTTGTTTTAACAATGCTTTTGGCACATAAGAACTCTTAGGAACTTCTTTAACCAACCGATCATACGCTGCAATACCTCTTTGGGTTTTATTTTCTGCCACATAGGTATTTCCTAAAGCAAACATTGCATCATCACGGTAGGTTGATCTTGTATATTGTTTCAGAAACATCTCTAGGTCATTGATTTTCTTATCATTCTTTTTTACAAAACCATAGCTAATGGCTTTCTGATAATGCGCATAGTCTGAATCTGGTCCGCCATTTTTGATAGCCTTGTTGTAAGCCTCCATAGCCGGCCAATACTTACTGGAAATGAAATGACTATCTCCTAATCTTAAATAAGTATCCGTTAGTCTTATCTCATCAATACCTCTTTTCTTAGAATAAGTATCAAAGAAATCTGCAGCTTGTGGATATTGTTTTAATTTGAAATAGGTATATCCAATATTATAATTTATTTCATTAAATTCATTAGTGGTTGAAGCTCCCTGACTTCCTTTAAACTGTTTAAACCCTATTAATGCTTCTTCAAAATCACTTAATAAATAATCACATTCTGATTTCCAATACATAGCTTTAGCTGCAAACTTCGGATCCGTTTGTTGCGCTAAAGATTTATCAAAATATACTTTTGCATCTATATAGTTCCCTTCATTATATAGTTCTACTCCTCTGAAATAAGCTACCTTTTGATAAACAACCTTATCATCAAAATTACGACTCCCTTCTAATAGATCCATAGCTTCTTTATAATTCTTAGAAGTGATATACGAGCTGATCAATAATTCTTGTATCTCTTCTTTGAACTCTGAATTAGGGTAGGTTTCTGCATAGGATAATAACACTTTTGGTGTACTTTCATAAGAATTACCGATCTCATAACTCAACTTCGCATAATTATAAAGTGCATCTTCTTTAATCTTAGCTTCAAAATCCATTTCTGAAGCATTTTTAAATGCATTTAATGCTTGTTGTTTTTGATCTGTCTTTAAATAGGATTCTGCCAAGTGGTAATAAGCATTTTGAGCGGTAGCATTACGCCCATCTACTATTTTATTAAATTCTGAAATTGCATTGGTATAATCTACTCCTTTATAATAGGCATATCCTAATTGGTAATAATCGGTATTATTCCATTTTCCTTTTCGCCCTCTATACGCCTTAAGGTGAGGTATTGCTTTATCGTATTGACCAAGGTTGAAATAACTCTCTCCAATAATCTTATTTAGTTCTGATTTTTCTGAAGGTTTTGATCTAGAGAGTTGTCCTAATCCATCATTGATAGCTTCCTGGAACTTTCCTGATTTAAAGTTCATATCACTCTGAAAATACGATAGGTTCTTGTTGTATTTATCAAGATCCTTTACCTCATCAAAAAGCTTATCTGCTTCTTGATAGTTATCTCCTTCGTAAGCAATAAAACCCAAGTAATACTTTGCCTGAGCTCCATATTTATCAGTTTCTTCTACTTTGGTTAAAAACTTTTTTGCTTCATTAAACCGTTGAATTTTAAAATATGCATATCCATTATTGAAATTAAACTTTTCTTTTTCAGTACGACTCATATTTCCTTCATCTACCTTATCATACCATTTACGAGCATAGGCGTATTTACCATTGTCAAAATAGTAATTGGCTACATCAAGATATGCTGCATTACGTTTAATACTAGTAGGGTATTGTACCACAAACTCTTCCATCAAGGCATCTGCTCCCTTTTGATTAAGCCATACGGCACAATTGGCTATGTAATAAGTACATTCTGCATCAATATTTTCGTCATCTACAGCATCTCTAACTTTATCAAACAAATTCTGAGCTGCCAGAAACTGCTTATTATTATAAAGTTCTAAAGCCTGATTATACAGTACTAATTCGTTAGTATAAATTGCTGATTGTTGCGCAGAAATCTTAGAAGATAGGATCGCAACAAAAAGCATCAAAGTGATGTATTTGTTCATGTAAATATTTCTTTCAAAGTTTAGATTCTGTATTATAACAGAATAACAGTTTAATAGAAATTTCAAGGTTTCCCTTGACCAATTTTTCTTAAAGTAAATATCGCTTCCCGTGAATAAATTTTGTGTTAAAGATACCCTAATCTTCATCTTAATAACGAAATATTTTTGAGATAATTACATCAATCATCATTTTTCGGATCAGATATGATTGTATTTATGATTTTTGTATACTTTTCGGCTCCTTTATGATTTAAATGATCAGGATCGTATAAATCAGATTTCTCTAGTCTAGGATCTT
Source organism: uncultured Aquimarina sp. (assembly GCF_947492405.1). Taxonomy (GTDB): domain Bacteria; phylum Bacteroidota; class Bacteroidia; order Flavobacteriales; family Flavobacteriaceae; genus Aquimarina. Next base: position 109,213 of record NZ_CANLMP010000009.1, on the reverse strand, counting down.
GACGTAAATTAATATACATCACATTACTATTATTGATTGCCAAATCACTGCAGGATTTAGTTATTTTCTCAAGCTTATTCGAATCTAGTAAATCTAAGTATCCTTCATATACTGGCATATCTACTAAGTAGACATTACAATGTATTTTCTTACAATACGCTATAATAGATTGCAGTCGAGAGATATTTTCTTCAAAATTAAACAGGAAATCTTCATGTCTTTTTGCTGTAGCTCTGCTTTCTATATCCAAAACTCCCCCGTTTGTATTTTCATAATACGTACCCCAACCAGTAGCATCACATCCTATGATTGTTCCTTTCTCTACATATGTATGAATCAAAGAAACAGATTTATTAAAACGACGTGTCATTGATAAACTATACTTTTTAAAATCAAATGGACCAATAACTGGCACATCCAGCTCCATCTGACTACGATAAAAATATTTCCGCCATACATCTTCTTTAGTATTTGGTAATTGACTTAAACTATAATAACCGATGGTTATAATCACATTTCTAAGCTTAGGAAGACTATCTATATGCTTCTCGAATAGCAATTGATCAAAATATAAACTTTGACTAATGTTTGATAAGTTATATGCCCTAGTATCTAGATATTCTGGATTAATTCCGAAAAAAGCATGAGAATCTCCTAGAATCAATGTTTCTATATCATCATAGTTCTCAGAAATCAATCGATGTTTATACGAATAATTGGATGCAACAGTTTTATAGAAACATTCTAATACAGCCCAAACAATTAGAATAGGTATAATAAAAACGAGTATTTTTCTTATAAAAACCTTCATCATTAAAACTGAAAATATATAAAGGTTTGTAAATCTCCTCCGTAATAAAATACCAAAAATGCAGTAGCGTAATAAATCAAATATCTAATAGGTTTTAAGGATATATGACAAATATCCAATAAGTGTTCTCTTTTTTTCTGAAACCATTCTATTAAGAAATACCCCATCAACAAAATCAAAAACAACTTATTCCCTTGAGGTATAGAAAAGAAGGATGTAGAAAAAATCCGATTAATGTACCCAAAAGCTTCCGTGATGTTTTCTGCTCTAAAAAACACCCAAGCAATGGTAACTATAAAAAATGTGATCCCGATTCTAATAAAATCAATAGCAATGGATTTTTGATTATCCATAAAAACATTTAATCTCTTATACTTACTTATAAAAACAGTACATATCAATATCGCCCCATGAATCAATCCCCAAAATAGAAAAGTAAGATTAGCGCCATGCCATAGACCACTTAATAAAAAAACGATTAGAATATTGAAGATCAATCTGGAATTTGAAACTCGATTACCTCCTAAAGGGATATATATGTAATCTCTGAACCAAGTAGAAAGTGAAATATGCCAACGTCTCCAAAATTCGATCAGATTCTTTGACAAATATGGGAAGTTAAAATTCTTCATTAGATCGAAGCCTAATAACCTTGCAGAACCAATTGCGATATCAGAATAACCGGAAAAATCTCCATAAATCTGAAAACCAAAAAATATGGCTCCACAAAACAACGTACTACCTGAATAGTCTGTATAATTTTCGAAAAGATTATTAACGATTAGTGCACAATTATCTGCGATTACCATTTTCTTAAACAATCCGCCCAGAATCAATCGTAATCCATCAACACTTTTATGATAATCAAATATTCTGGTTTTCTGAAACTGTGGTAAAAGATTAGAAGCTCTTTCTATAGGTCCAGCAACTAATTGCGGAAAAAAAGAAACAAATGCAAAAAACGAAACAACATCAGCAGTAGGATCTATTCGCCTTCGATATACATCTATAGTATAACTTAAGGTCTGAAAAGTATAAAAACTAATACCTACAGGAAGAATAAATTCTAAAGAATTGTAAGATATAGGTTTTCCAAATAACAAAAAGGCCTCTGTAAACGTTTCTATAAAAAAATTAAAGTATTTAAAAACAAAAAGTATCCCAATATTAAAAAACAAACTGATTCCAAATAGTACTTTTCTCGGATTACCTAATGCAGATTTCAATTGCCTACCAACTAAAAAATCAATCAAAGAACTCAAAAAAATTAATGATAAAAATCGCCAATCCCAAAAAGAATAAAATAAGTAGCTTATTATAAGAAGAAAAACATTTTGAATCCTTGTTGATCGATTAAACACAAACCAATACAACACAAAAACGATTGGAAAAAATAACGCAAAATCGACAGTATTAAATTGCAAAATGTATGTAATATGAATTCTTTGGAAAAGTACTTAAAATCAACGTGGATAAAAAAACATTTTTAATAAATACATTATTGCATAAACTTTTTACTTTTACTAAAATTAATAAAATCAGAATCTCATATTATGTCCGAACCGGTTCTAAGTCTTAAAAATGCATCTATTTATCAACGCGAAAACTTAATCCTATCCGATGTGAACGTAGAGGTTAACAAAGGAGATTTTGTTTATCTGATCGGAAAAACAGGCACAGGTAAAAGTAGTTTTATGAAAACTCTTTATGGCGATATTCCTTTGATAGAAGGAGAAGGTAGTATCGTAGATTTTGATTTAAGTACATTAAAAGAAAATCAAATTCCTTTTCTTAGAAGAAAATTAGGGATTGTTTTTCAGGATTTTAAATTACTTAATGATAGAACTGTAAAGGATAATTTGTTATTTGTATTAAAAGCTACTGGTTGGACTGATCAGAAAGCCATGGATAGTAAAATTGATAATGTACTGGATAAAGTTGGAATGAAAACCAAGGATTTTAAGTTTCCATATCAATTATCTGGCGGAGAACAACAACGAATTGCAATTGCCAGAGCTTTACTTAATGATCCCGAGCTTATTCTTGCGGATGAGCCAACCGGAAATCTGGACCCTCAAACTTCTGTAGAAGTAATGGAAGTATTACAGGATATTAATAAAAATGGAAATACGATCTTAATGGCCACTCACGATTACGCTTTGTTACTTAAATATCCTTCAAAAACATTGAAATGTGAAGGAAATAAGGTTTTTGAAGTAGTACAAAGAAAAGGGTAATCTAATTACAATCTAGATATTGTTATGCAAATTAATTCTAAATGTAGACGGGACAATTATTGGCAAAATTAATCAATATTGGAACAAGTGTTTTAAAGTTGAATATGAATACTAAAAAGAACATTTTAGTTATTTTGGATTTATGAAAAACATCCTAACTAATCTCTTTTAAGAATCATCTTTCTTATAAACATGAGGGTTTTCTCTAATCCCCTTTTTGAATATTTTTCGAACCCCCATTCGCAGAGATGAATCAAGTTTAAGGATTTTATCTTTAAAAAACTGACCAGGTCTCCCTCTAAATGTAGTTACGTGAAACGATGTTTTAGCATCTACAGGTTCTGTAGAAAAATAATAGTTAGAAATACAACAACGCACTTGGTCTTTTTTTACCTTACTAACAGAGTGCCAAGATTGTTTGTGGGTTACCATAATTACCAACCTATTAAACTTTGAGTTTATTGAAATAGGTTCACTTTTTAATCCGTTTGGCCATAATTCTAGATTTCCTCCATTAGTAGGTTCCCAATTTGGAGTAACATAATATAATAAATTGAGTACTCGCCATAGCTTTACATCTTTATCATGAGAATTATCTAAATGTGGATTTAAGTAATTCCCTTTCCCCATCATAGAAATTCCACCGGCATAAAGATTTTTATCCGGCACCACATTGTTATAATTACAAATCATAGCAATAAGATCAACAATTTTACGATCTTGAAACGCATATATAACCTCTTCTAACAATGGATGATATTTGTTCATCTGAGCAGCTACATACTTATATTCTCGAATACTTTTTTTAACCTTTACTTCTTTGGTTCTTGGAAATTTATCAAAAATATCTCTAGCCAACTCATCCGGTAACAAATCATCTAAATAAAAATAACCAATACCTTCACTAGTCTGACGAAAGTGATTTTTTAAAACTTCTTCATTATCTTTGAGTTTTAAAAAAATAAGATCGGCTATTTTATCTCTATCGAGGTGACTCATCTATCCAATTACAAATTTGACCTAAAAATAATTATAAACTTCTAGTAAAGCATCTTTAAATGTTATCAATTTTGATCCCAGTTTATAATTATAATGTAATTCCTTTAATTGAGGAAGTTCATCAACAAGTTTCTTTATGTAATATAGCTTTTGAAATACTTGTACTAGATGATGAATCAGAGCTTTATTCTAAGGAAAATAATCTTATCAATAACATATCAGGATGTACATTTAAAAAATTACCAAAAAATATAGGACGAAGTGCAATACGAAATCTACTAGCTTCTAAAGCTTTATACGACTTCCTTTTATTTATTGATGCAGGAACATTTCCTAAGGACAAAAACTTTATCAGAACGTATTTAGAGAATATAGATCAAGAAGTAGTAACTGGTGGAATGACTTATTTAAAAGAACCTCCAAAAAAACCTTTTAAACTACGTTGGGTTTACACTAAAAAAAGAGAATCCATATCTCAAGGTCAAGGAAATAAGCGATCTGTTGTTTGTTCTTCTAACTTTTTAATCCATAAAGAAATTTTTAAAACTATAAAATTTGACGAATCTCTGCATAAATATGGGTGTGAGGATGTAGTCTTTTTTGATGCAATTACTAAAAAAGGTATTCCTATTAAATATATTGATAATCCTGTGATTCATGATGCTATGGACGACGCAGAAACTTTTATAAAGAAAACCGAATTTGCTATTGAAAATTTAATTGAGTTAATTAATAATGACAAACTTGAATATAACCGATATAAAGTATCTAATTTATACTACACTATGAATAAAATTAAAGTTGATAAAGTTATTTCATTAATTTTCAGAATCTCAAGAAATTTACTTAAAAGAAACTTCAAATCATCTTATCCTTCTATTTTATGTTATGATTTCTATCGTTTGGGTTACTTTTGCTTAACTAAAAACAAAACCTAGTGCCTTTTTTCTCCATTATAGTTCCGCTTTACAATAAAGAGAATAGCATTGCTAATACATTAGAATCAGTTTTTAATCAAACTTATATCGATTATGAAGTTGTAATTGTTAATGATGGTTCTACAGATCATAGTGAAGAGATTGTAAATCGGTATACTGATGAAAGAATACATTACTTTTCTACAAAAAACAATGGTGTTTCTAAAGCGAGGAATCTGGGGATTGAAAAAGCTAAAGGAAAGCTCATTGCTTTTCTTGATGCAGACGATTATTGGTATCCAAATCATCTTGAAATAGTGTTCCGATTATATCAAAAATTTCCTGATGCTGGTCTATTTGCTACATCTTATGAAAAAAGGTTTAATGCAAAGTCTACGTTTTTAGCTAATTTCAAGAATATCGATGCGAACAGTAACACTTTAATGATTATTAACGATTTTTTTGAATCCAGCACTATTGATGCTATCGCTTGGACTTCTGCTTGTGCAGTTCCTAAAAAAACTCTGGACAATATTGGTCTTTTCGACACTTCTATTACCCATGGAGCAGGAGAAGACACAGATCTTTGGATTAGGATTGCACTTAAATACAAAATTGCCCTAGCTACCTATGTTACTGCCACCTATAACTTAGATGCTAATAATAGAATTTCAAAAACAGATACACTAAAAAGAAACTTTCAAGATCTTAATAAGTTCGAAAAAGAAGAGAAAACTAACCCCAGTCTAAAAAACTATTTGGATCAAAACAGATATTCAATTTCATTGCAATATAAAGCAGCTGGAGATTCAAAAACTGCTAGAAAGTATAGAGAAGAAATTGATTATAAAAACCTAAATATTAAACAGAAAATATTATTAACTACTCCCAAATTCCTTTACAGCTTTTTTAAGATTATTAGGAGGAAATTAATTTTAAGTGCCGGTATCAAACTATCAGCGTTTGAATAATGAAAAGTCGTTAAAATCTCTAATATAATCTTCTTCTTCAAAAACTTCAGAGGCTAATACTAGACAAACCGAACCAGAAGAAAAATTCTCTAACTCTCTCCATATTCCGGATTTAATCAACAATCCTTTATTTGGTTTATTAAGAGTAATCTTCTTTTGTTCTCCACCATCGTGTAAAATCACATCAAAACTTCCACTTAGTGCTATAAGAAATTGGCATAAGTTTTTATGCGCATGACCTCCTCTGCTCGCATCACTAGGAACATCATATAAATAGTACACTCGTTTCGTTTCAAAAGGGATTACATCCTTCTCTACTACAGCTATGTTTCCTCTTGGGTCTTTTATCTTGGGAATCTCAATAATTTTACAATCCTCAATGGTATTTGTGTTTTTTATCTTTTTCGTGGAAGTATTGCTTGCCATTGTGGAATTATATTTTCTATTTTAAATTTGGATACACTAATGATAGTACCTTCTTTACATCGTTTGTGAAAATCCTGATCTTCTATCATTTTATTTAAGGCCTCAGTATACGCCTGCTCATCTTTGAACGGCACTAAGATACCATTCTTACCTGTAACTATAACCTCTGAAGGTCCGGATTTACAATCCACAGAAACTACAGGTGTTCCTATGGCCAAAGATTCAAGTAAAACCATTGGAAAACCTTCATAATTACTGGTTAAAGTAGTAAACAACGCTTGTTTTATATAAGGAAATGGATTTTCTAAAAACTCCTTAAAAATAACATATTCCTGTATTCCGTAGAATTGAACAAGATTTTGAATCTTTATCTTATCTGGTCCATCTCCAATAATAAAAAGTTTTATTCCTCTCTTAGGTAATTGCGATTGAGAATATGTTTTGATCAAAAAACTATAATTTTTTATCTCATCAAAAATTCTACCATACGATAATATAAAAGGTTCTTCTGATATATCAATCTTAACTTTTGATAACATATCCCAATGAGCTTCATCAAATGCATTATAGATACATCTTCCCTTTTGCAAACCATATTTTTCCTTAAAATGAGTCACAGAATCTTTAGAAACTCCTACCAATTCATGTGAATTTTGATACAAATACTTACCCAAAATCGTATGGTTAGGAAAATAACTATCGAGATTATAACTATGCACTACAAATACAGTACTTGTTTTTTGATATACAAAAGTATTAATAAACCATTGTTTAAACCATCCTGGTCTTGATGCTGTATCTATAACATAATCAAATTTATTATTACTTAATATATTTCTACTAATAATAAACTTACGCCAGCGTTTGTATAATCCTTTATAAGTTGAAGTTAATAGTTCGAGATTTACTAGTTCTCCTTTGTAATCATATACAATATCATTCAAAATACTTATGATTGTTACATCATATCCTGAATCAACCAACATTTTTGATAAAATAGCACTTGATCTTTCTGCTCCTCCTACTCCTAAAGAAGAAACCATTATACAAACTTTTATGCTATCTTTTTGATTCACTTTAATTAAATATCTCTATCAGGTCCAAAAAATGATTTTCTGAATACCAGTATCAATAATAGAAAATAAAAAACATAATTAAAAAAATACGCCATAGAAGCACCAATAAAACCGAAATGTTTTATCAAATAAATACTTACCAGATACAAAAAACCAAACGAAATGATCTCTGTGATTATATAATACCAAAACATTCTCTTAGCCAAGAATTGGTATGCTATTACTAAGGAAGCTATTTTAAAAAAATCCCCAAACAATTGCCATAAAAACAATGGTTCCATGGCTACAAAATCATCAGAAAAAAGAATTCTAATTATGATATTTCTTAGAAAGTAGATAATTAAAAACCCAACAACAAACACAGGTAATATAGTCTTGTAAAAATTTATTACCTCTAATCTAAAATCTTTACTTCTACCAATCTCTGCCAATTTAGGAAGGAGATAAATCGTTAACAAAGTTGTTATAAAAAGCATATATTGATTGCTAATACTCTGTATTGCTTCCCAATAACCTGCTTCTTCTACTCCTTCTGTATTAATAATAAAATTTCTAATTCTAATAAGAATTGCAGGTAATACCGTAGCAGATATCAAAGCCATAATAGCATAAGAACTTAATCTTTTTATATACCTTAAAGAAACTTTTGTAAACTGTAGCGGGTTAATTACATTTTTAAGATTGGTCATAATCACAATTGTGATTATTAGTGAAATTGCAGGATTTATTATGATAGCTATAAATGCACCTTCTAATCTATATTCCCACACTAAAAAAACAGTCACTAATAAACCTAAAAAGCTACTAGCTATATTAACTCCTATATATGCCTTATACTTAGAATAACCATTAATTATTGCCAAGCATAACGTATTGATAGAATAAAAAGGTAAGGCAATCGCTATAGCTTCAAAAATAAAACCATAGTCATATTGATTTCCAAAAATCAAATTATTCCAAAAGTTCGGATCAAAATACAACCAACCTGATAAAATCAAGGTGATTATAAAACAAAACAGATAAGTAGTTGATAGCATTGCTATTAACTCCTCTTTATTATTTTTAAATTCTGCTATGTATTTTACTACCCCATTATACAATCCTAAGGTGCCTGCGGATTGTATTGAAGTCAAAACATTACGAAGATTACCCATCAAAGCCAACCCCTCTGGACCTAAGAATATCGCTATCACTTTTAGGCTAATAACACCAGTAATCATTTTTACAAAAACACCAATAGCATTAAAAGAGCTAACTTTAATTAATACATTGTTTTTTAATTTATCAAAGTATGAATTCACTCTATTAATATTGATTAAGTGTCATTATTATCTGCTCGATCTGGTAATTTTCTAAACTTATATTCAGAGGAATACTTACTACTTCTTCATGTATTTTTTCGGTGATTGGTAATGACAGATCAGAAAATTGTTTTAACGCTTTTTGGCGATGTGGCGGAATTGGGTAATGTATATGGTATCCTATCCCAGATTTTTCTAAATAATCACAAAATCCAGAACGATCAGCAACTCTTATAACAAAAAGATGAAATACATGATTTCCTGATCCATCCCAAAATGGTAATTGAATTTTTTCATTTTTAATTTCTGACAAATATTGTTTAGCTATTTGCCCTCGTAATTTATTATCATCTTCTAGATTTTCAAGCTTTTCTAACAAAAATGAAGCTTGCAACTCATCTAATCTAGAATTTACTCCCAGATAATTATTTTCATATTTTATGGACGAACCGTAGTTTCCAAGATCTCTTACAACTTTTGCTAAAACTGCATCATTAGTAGTCACTGCACCTGCATCTCCAAATGCTCCAAGATTTTTAGCCGGATAAAAACTAAAAGAAGAAGCATCACAAAGATTCCCTGCTACACCATTATCATTATTTTTAGCTCCATGCGCCTGAGCGGCATCACTAACAACCAATAAACCATGTTTTTTAGCTATCGCATTTATTTCTTTCATTTGTGCCAATTGCCCATAAAGATGCGTTGGAAGAATTACTTTAGTTTTATCAGTTATATTTTGTTCAATCTGATAAACATCCAGATTAAAAGTCTTTTCATCTGGTTCTACCAATACAGGTTTGAGTCCAGAATATTCAATAGACAAAATTGTCGCTATAAATGTGTTTGCTGCTACAATTACCTCATCACCAGGATTTATTTTACCTATTTCAATATATCCTTTTAGAATGAGTGTCAGTGCATCTAGACCGTTACCAACACCAACACAATGTTTAGCACCGCAAAACCCAGCAAATGTGTTCTCAAACTTTTCTACAAAACTTCCTTTAATATAAATGCCCAAATCTAAGAAATCCGAAAAACGGTTTTTAAGTAGTTCATGATAACGACTATTAATTTTATGTAGATCTAAAAATGGAATCGACGGTTTATTGTTTGTCATTATCAAAAATATCTAACTACCTTTATTAATTCTATTAGTACAAAATAATTCGGCAGGACTCTGTTTTTATTATTAAAATATTAAAAATACCTTTACAACAAAGATATTTGTTTTTGTGTACCCCCATAAAAACGTGTCATATTTTTTTAAAGTCTTACGTTACACATAAAGACTTAATATTATTTTAATGAACATATTACTAGTAGGAGAATATAGTCGGCTACATAATTCGCTTAAAGAAGGTTTGATAAAAAATGGACATCAGGTAACTATTATTGGTAATGGTGATCTTTTTAAAAAATACCCTGTAGATATTGATATAGATGGAAAGTTTATAAAAAATAATTTTCTTCTAAATAAAATCAGACACGTAATCTTTAAAGTTACCTCGGTTGATATCGCATCTATTGAAACTTTTATAAGATTCGGTAGAAATAAAAAATCCTTATTAAACTATGATTTTGTTCAATTGATTAACGAAACTCCTTTTAATATTGGATCTTATTTTGAAAAAAAGCTATTAACATTCCTTTTTCGAAATAATAAAAATGTCTTTTTACTTGCTTGTGGCGATGATTATAGATATATATCGTACTTACTTTCAGGAAAATTTGCATATAGTACAGTCAGTCCTTTATTAGACAATCCGAATCTAAAAACGACCTATAGACATACATTAAAGTTTGTATCCAACAAACAAAAAGAAATTCATGATTTTGTTTTTAAACACATTAAAGGTGTTATTCCCGTTAGTGTAGAATATCATATTGCCTATGAAAACACTTCTAAAACATTATCATTAATTCCTAATCCTGTAAATATTGATAAAATTGAAGTTGTTCCTTTTGGAAACAACAGAAAAATAAAAATATTACACGGAATTAATAGCGCTAATTACCTAAAGAAAGGAAACCGATATTTTGAAGAAGCATTAGAGATCATCGCTCAAAAATATCCAAATAAATTCGAAGTAATTACGACCAAAGACCTACCTTATAAAGAATATATAAAGCACTTTTTATCGGCTCATATTATTTTAGATCAAGCGCAAGCTCATGACCAAGGATATAATGCTTTAGAAGCTATGGCTATGGGAAAAGTAGTTTTCACAGGTGCTGGAGCAGCCTTTATAAAACACTACAAATTACGGGAGACTGTAGCGATTAACACATCTCCGGATAGTAATAAAATCGCAGCAGATCTAGAGCAACTCCTTATTAATCCAAGTGAAATTAAAGAAATTGGTAAAAATGCCAGAGCATTTATAGAAAAAGAACATAACTATGTGGAAATTGCTAAAAAGTATGCGGAAACTTGGAAAACCAATTTTTAGAAAACCCAACACCTATTTGGACTAAAGATCTAATCTATAAAAATCCTGTGTGTAGATTTCACATCCTAATTCTTCTTTCTGTTTTAGTAGTCCAAAGTTATTTTCAGTTACCGTACCCATATCAAAAAATCTATAACCTTCTTCCCGATATTGATTAATCAATGAAATAAAAAGGAAATCAAGTGCTCTATGTTTTTCACCCTGATCCGTAACAGCTCCGTATTGAGATTTTACGACCTCTTTAGTCTTAAAAATAGTAATTCCTGCTAAAATTTCATCATCCAAACTAATGACAAATTGTTTTATGGATTCAGGAAATTTATCTTTAAGCAAATGAATTTCTTCTAGAGTGTGTACTGGCTTAGTACTATGCCTTTCTTGTAATCTTGGAATCAATACTTCATTCCAAAAGCCTGAAAAATCATCCACTTCCATTATCTCAAAGCCAATATTCCTTCTTTTTTCATAATGTTTCAGTTTACTTTTATGAATGGTAGAAGGTAAATTATAATCAATTGCCAGATTAAGATCTCTACCATAGAGTTCTGCACCAAATTCTGAAAAGAAAAAAGCGAATTCATTAGATGGTTTTTGATGGTAAAAAATAGGTAGTGATTTAACATACAAACAATCAATTGTATGAGAACGAAGAAAATCAATTACATCAGAAAGAATATTTCTTACTTTCTCTCCTCCTATACTCTTCCCTAACACCAACCCTCCATAGGTAAGTCCTTGATGAGAATATATTTTTTCATCTTTTATATTAGAAGGAAAAACAGCAATTATTTTTTTTTTATCATAAATCAATAGAGAAAAATCCTGGAATCGGTCCGAATGGTATTCCATAAAATCTCTATAAAATAGAAAAGTACCGTTTTTAGAATTATCTATAAAACTATTCCATAAAGAATAATCATCTTTATGATATCTCTTAATCGTATACGTTTGCAAAATAATTATTTAGGAAAGTGAAAATACTTAATTTGTTTGAGTATTCGGAATATTAGTCTTACTTTTAGCTAACAAGAAAAAACAGTTGCGTTTTTTCTTACAAAAAGGCAATAAAATTTACACCTTATTTTATATCATTAGTAATGATTATAGACAACGGTTACCCCGTAAATCTAAAAAGCCACCCACCCCGCAGTATTTATAGAAAAAAATTTAATGTTTTGCATTAAAAAATAGGTGTAACCATCATAAATGGTGTAAAAACTCTTTATTAGTTTTATTGCGAAATTTTGATTCAAACAAGAAAAAAAGTGTATTTAATCGATAAAAAAAGTATTTTACCGTTATTTTAAAGAATTTTACAAGTTATTCATTGGTTTAAACCTTTACATTTGTCGAAGATAAAAAATATTGAAAAATAAATAATTTACCCCTCAAAAACGAATTGATCCCAAAACCATAATTACCCCATAATTTCGACAAAAAATCCCGAGTTTCCTCGGGATTTTTTAATTGTATATAAAATTAGAAATTAGATTATACGATCTTATTTCTTTTACGCTCTACTTCAGTTAAGAATACTTTTCTTAATCGTAAATGATTAGGAGTCACTTCTACATATTCATCCTTCTGAATATATTCTAAAGCTTCTTCTAAAGAAAATTTGATAGCAGGAACAATTTTAGCTTTATCATCAGCACCAGAAGAACGTACATTACTCAACTTCTTAGTCTTAGTAATATTTACCGCCATATCATCTCCACGAGAATTCTCTCCAATCACCTGTCCTTCATAAATATCTTCTCCCGGATCTACAAAAAACTTACCTCTATCTTGTAACTTATCAATTGAGTAAGGTATTGCAGAACCTTTTTCCATAGAAACCAATGATCCATTAATACGACCAGGAATATCACCTTTAAGCGGCTGATACTCTTTAAACCTGTGTGCCATTATCGCCTCACCAGCGGTAGCAGTTAGTAACTGATTACGCAATCCTATAATACCTCTAGAAGGAATCATAAATTCGCAAACCATACGCTCACCTTTGGCTTCCATGCTTAACATTTCTCCTTTACGCATTGTTACCATTTCAACCGCTTTACCAGATACGTTCTCAGGTAAATCAATGGTTAATTCTTCTATCGGTTCACACTTAACACCATCAATTTCTTTAATGATTACCTGTGGTTGTCCTATCTGCAACTCATATCCTTCACGACGCATTGTTTCAATAAGAACAGATAAGTGAAGTACACCTCTACCAAAAACTAAAAATTTATCTGCACTATTAGTTTCATTAACTCTAAGTGCTAAATTTTTCTCTAATTCTTTTTCTAATCTTTCTTTGATATGTCTAGAAGTAACGAACTTACCATCTTTTCCAAAAAATGGAGAATCATTAATAGTAAATAACATACTCATTGTTGGTTCATCAATCGCAATTGTTTTTAAACCTTCTGGATTTTCGATATCAGCAACTGTATCACCTATTTCGAATCCTTCTAAACCAACTAAAGCACAAATATCTCCGGCTTCTACTTTATCAACCTTCATTCTTCCTAAACCTTCGAAAGTATGAAGCTCTTTAATTTTAGATTTCTTAATCGTCCCATCTCGTTTCACCAAAGAAACCTGCATTCCTTCAGTTAAAGTTCCTCTTTGTAAACGTCCAATTGCGATACGACCTGTAAATGATGAGAAATCCAAAGATGTAATTAACATCTGTAATGTTCCTTCTTCAATTTTTGGTGCAGGAATATGTTCCATTACCATATCTAATAATGGTTCAATACTATCAGTTTCTTTCTGCCAGTCATCACTCATCCAATTGTTCTTAGCAGAACCATATACAGTAGGGAAATCCAACTGCCACTCCTCTGCTCCTAATTCGAACATTAAATCGAATACTTTTTCATGTACTTCATCTGGTGTACAGTTTTCCTTATCCACCTTATTAACAACAACACAAGGTTTTAAACCAAGGTCAATTGCTTTTTGAAGTACAAAACGTGTTTGTGGCATCGGTCCTTCAAAAGCATCTACCAACAATAAAACTCCATCAGCCATATTTAATACACGTTCCACTTCTCCTCCGAAATCGGCGTGACCTGGTGTATCAATAATGTTAATTTTTGTTCCTTTATAAGTAACAGAAACGTTTTTCGAAGTAATCGTAATTCCTCTTTCACGCTCTAGGTCGTTGTTATCCAAAATTAAATCTCCTGTATTCTCGTTTTCACGAAACAATTGACAGTGATACATAATTTTGTCTACCAAGGTAGTTTTACCGTGATCTACGTGAGCAATAATAGCAATGTTTTTTATAGCAGTCATATACGCCTGAATTTAAGGGTGCAAATGTACGTTATATTTTAATAGGTTGTATGTTAAATTAAAAATATTGAAAAATCCTCAAAATCAGGGATTTAAATCTACCTTTCGAAGCCGTTTATATTTTCAGTCGAAATGCGTGATCCGGAAGACTATCTACCAATAATACAAACAGCTGAAAAACAAATAATGCATGCTTTTAAAATTATTCTGATCATAAAATTTCTTATTGGATGATGTAAACTTTTCATACGATTATTAAAACGCATATCTTTGCTTTTTTAAAATATCGTTATGGAACTTTCTAAGATCAAAAATCTAAAAAACCTTGATGCTAATAATTTTTTCCTTCTTGCTGGACCTTGTGCCATCGAAGGTGAAGAAATGGCATTGCGAATTGCCGAAAAAGTGGTAGAAATCACTTCTAAGTTAAAAATTCCATATGTTTTTAAAGGTTCTTTTAAGAAAGCAAATCGTAGCCGTATTGATAGTTTTACTGGTATTGGAAATGAAAAGGCGTTAAAGATTTTACGTAAAGTCGGAGAAACTTTTGAAGTTCCAACCGTAACAGATATTCATGAGAATGAAGATGCTGCAATGGCTGCGGAGTATGTTGATATTTTACAGATTCCTGCTTTTTTGGTTCGACAAACAGATTTAGTTGTAGCTGCTGCAAAAACCGGAAAAACTGTAAACTTAAAAAAAGGGCAATTTATGAGCCCTGAAGCGATGCAACATGCGGTTAGAAAAGTAAAAGATAGTGGTAGTGATCTGGCAATGATAACAGATAGAGGAACCATGTTTGGATATCAAGATATGATCGTAGATTTTAGGGGAATACCTACTATGAAAGAATATGCAACTACAGTTCTGGATGTAACACATTCATTACAACAACCTAATCAATCTAGCGGAGTAACGGGAGGCAGACCCGATATGATAGAAACTATTGCACGTGCAGGAGTGGTTACAGGTGTGGATGGTTTGTTTATGGAAACACATTTTGACCCTGCAAATGCTAAAAGTGACGGAGCAAATATGTTAGATCTCCAATATTTAGAAAAATTATTAAGTAATTTGGTTGCTATCAGACAAACAGTGAACACACTATAATTATTTCTCAAAAAACCTTATTATCCTAGTATCCAATCTGATTATCCATATCGAAGACTTCATTTAAAAAAATCCGAGTGGAAAATTAGTTATTTAGCACATTTCATCAAGAAATGCAACAACTTATATCTTAGACTTTTAGCTTTTAACAGAACGCTATAGTTAACCAATTCCTTTAATCATTATGTCAAACTTACAATCAATTGACTATTGATTATCAACACCATAGACAAAATTTAGTGTATATTTATGGTAAAGTAAAGTGCTTTAAACAAATCTGTTTTGTAATAATTTTTGGTAAAAACAACAGCTATGTCCAGTAGAGTTCATATCGTTTTTAATAAGATAACTGAATTAAATAATCTTGAAGGTTATGTTAACGAAAAAATATGCAAACCTCCCACAAGTAAAACCATGACTTTTTCGAACATAGAAGACCAGGTCAAAGTTTTAAGAACACAAGAAATGATACAAAGTATTACTTCAAATCTTAGTGCAGACTTAGAGCCAAAAATAGCTACTATAGAAAATATTTCTAACGGATTGGAGATACAACAAAATCTGAAACAACAGATTGATTGTTTTATTCAAGAAACTGATGCTGTCATAGCATTAGGTATAGGTGAAGAAATAGTACCGAATGGTCAGACCGCTTCTTACTTGTTAGAAGATTGGAAAAACTACAAAAAAGGAACACCATTTGTAAAAAGAGTAACTAATAAATCTACGCTGTATTTTTTTAGACCAGATCTGATTATCGAAGATGGAAAACTAAAAGATATTTCTCAGGAGGATATCGAAATGCCGTCTGATTTAATAAACCTATCCCTACTATCTGGACAAGTTTATGCGCAAGATGCAGATTGGACCAAAGGAGTGAAAGTTTTGCTTGATGCACTTATGGGAACAGCACCTCCTCCATTAAATATATTAGGCGCAGCATTACTCGCAATGGTATGGCCAAATGGTGGTGACACTAATTGGCAGGTAATTTATGACAATATTCGTAAAATTATTATTGAAGAACTGGATAGAAAGACACTTACAGACACCTATGCAGAACTTAGTGGCATATTAGATTATATATCTAGTGAATATAAACATCTGGCAGAAGACCCAAAGACGCCCAAGGAGACATTACAATCCAAACTTGAATTCTATAATCATACACTATACACCAAAATTCTAGCTATTTTTCAAGAAGAACGTTATGCAAACGCGGCATTAGGAAATTTCTTAATTGCTGCGAGCACACATATTGCATTATTCCAAGAGAGAGCATTACAAGATCCTAATCACCTCACGGACCCTTCTAATTCTCCTTATGCGAAAACCTTATCCCAAAAGGCCAGAGAATATGCTACTCATATAGACACCGTAATTCCTAAACTTGCTGCTTCGAGAGTAACAAAAATATCCGGTTTGAAGATCTATCCGGATTGTACAGCATCAAGTACAGGTGATTTAATCTGTTCTTACAGTTACTACTATGTTGATTCAAAAACTGGTAAGAAATCCAAGTATATAGGCAGGGAAGCCGGAAAAAAGGCTTTAGAAAAAAAATGTAAAGCTAATGCAGAAAAGCATAGAAAAGAATATATAGCACAAGTCAAAGCTAACACAACTAAACAACTTCAGGATACGGCTGGAAAAGTAGGAGAAAAATGGAGAATGTTAGCAGAAAATCCAATTCCAATAATTAAATCTATTTAGTTCTTCTTTAATCAAACAGATAATTAATCTGTAATAAATTTTTCATTTCTGTAGGTATATGCCTGCTGAAGAATCGTTACAAAAACTTGCTCGTCTATCTCTTCTGGTTTACGATACCGAAAAGACTTTACATACTTTCTTTTATCAGTAACTAGTTTATCAACATGGTCTGTAAAATATTGGGCTCCCCAAAAACCCACATCGACATATCCCTTTGTTACATTTAGATAACAAATTGGACTCTTACCAATATAATAAAAAGGTACTCTCCATTTATATAACAATTCGACTTCCGGTAAGGTAGCCTCAATAATTACTTGTAAATGAAGTAACATTGATTTAAATGGTTCTGGTTGATTTAAAATATACTCTTCTGCTGGTTTCATTAAACAAGCCTTTACTATTTATTTACTAAATCTAAAAAATCATTTGCACAATTCAATAATTTAATTTTACTTTGTATTTCAAAGTACTTTTAATATGAGCACAGAAGATTATTTAAAAGATATCACAGAGATCAAAGACATGATGAATAAATCATCTCGTTTTTTCTCTCTAAGTGGTTTATCTGGAATTCTAGCAGGGATCTACGCATTAATCGGTGCAGGTATCGCCTATTACCTCGTTAGCATTAGTGGAAGAGAATACTTAATTCTAGATGGAAAAATATTTAACTACATCTTAATTGATTTGGCTGCTATTGCTCTGTTAAGCATCATAACTGCAGTGATTCTGAGTAGCAGAAAAGCTAAGAAGAATAATGAAACCTTATGGAATGGTGCTTCTAAAAGACTACTCACTGCCTTTTTAGTACCATTAATTACAGGTGGGATTTACATCATGATCAAAATCTTTAGTAATCATTATGGTCTAACTGGTTCTTTGATGCTTATTTTTTATGGACTTGCGCTGGTAAATGCTTCAAAGTACACTATCGGAAATGTAAAATATTTAGGATATGTAGAGATTATATTAGGATTGATCTGTGCAATATATCCAGGTTTTGGTTTTTGGTTTTGGGTGCTCGGATTTGGCGTAATGCATATTATATACGGAAGCTTAATTTATTTTACACATGATTATTCTAAATAACAATATGATGATACTTAATCTCAACCGAAAAGCAACAAATAAATACTCTAAACTAAGAGAAACTTTTATAGAAAATTTAAAAGTTTCAATTGCTATTAAACCATTACAATATTTGTTTCAATCCAGAAGCGAAGTAACATTAGATGAATTGAGTTTACTACCTGAAGGAACAATTGGAAATGATGTTTTTAAAATGTTAAATAGCCGTCATTTAAAAATCATTCCAAAATTTGAAGAACATGACATGAAACACATTATATTAGGATACAGTATGTCATCTATTGATGAAATAAGAATGCAAGCCTATTTATTTGGAAATGGTAATTATAGTATATCTTGTATTTTATTTTTAGCATCGGGTATACTATTCCCAGAGCATTGGAATACTTTTTATAAAGATTATAGAAAAGGTAAAAATGCTATATCTATATCAAGTTTAGTACTTAAAAAGTGTCAAGCCGAATTAACAAAAGATTTAAAAGCTATTTATTGTAAAAAATAAGATCATAAATAATTCATTAATAAAACAATAATTAGAAGACAAGTATAAAATCCTAAACTAATCTTGGGGCACCAAATGAAAAACATAATTAACGACATAAATAAAGCATTTGATCATCGTATACGATTAGGAATTATGTCGATTCTTATGGTAAATGAATATGCCGATTTTAAAATGTTAAAAGAACTTTTGGGCGCAACCGATGGTAACCTAGCTAGTCACACCAAAGCTTTGGAAAAAGAAGAATATATAGTCGTAGAAAAATCATTTATCGGAAGAAAACCGAACACTAGGTACAGTACCACCAAAAAAGGTCGTGAGGCTTTTAAAAAACATGTAGAAGCTATTGAAAAATTACTAAAACAATAACATTATAATTTGCCCTATATAATGAGCATATTTTTTTTATCATTTAACTTTGAAATTCAAAGTACTTTTAAAACAAAAAAATGAGATCAATTTTATTAGAAATATTATACGAATGGAGTAAAATTCCATATCAAAAATGGTTTAAAAAAGAAGAACCCTGGGACATATCAGTATCGCAATTATTGAAATATCCCACAACCAGTCTTGGGTTTCATCTAGGAAGTTTTTTACTACAACATGATTTTACACCTCAACCTAAACTAGAAAACCATGATGTGTTTCACGTATTGACAAAAACAGGAATCACGGTACCTGAAGAAATCTCCATGCAATATTATCTTCTGGGCAACGGCAAGAAAAGCTTATACCTGTATACTGTAATTTTCATTGGAACCCTACTCTATCCGGATAAATTCAAGATGTTCAGAACATCTTATACAAAAGGGCGCAGTGCATATACATTTTATCAATTGGATTTCAAAAAATTACTAGATCAACCTCTAGACACTATAAGAACCACATTTTTAATTTCTACATCATGCAAATAATACAATCTATTAATAGAAATGCATTAATCATTGCAACTTTCAGCTTTTTATTGGGTACAATTCTTTTATTACTACATCTCATTACTTATTGGGATAAAGTCATAATCATTGGATTATTTTATGTGTTAATCGCTGCAGCTCTTAATGGTATTACCTTCATTGGACTGTTAGCTAATACAATTATAAATCATCATTATTACAAAGAAAATCTAACGACCATATCGATATTCCTACTTAATATTCCTATCACCATTGGGTACTTTCTTATTGTAGTCAATAACCCTTTTCATAATACTTTCATATAATGAACATAATCTATAAACAATTACCTTTTATTAAAGGTTTCAGTATCGCTGTTACATTCAGCATCATACTTCTGTACATAAGAATAACAAAAGTAGAATCTATTTTTTTCTTATTCTTAGTTTGGAATCTGTTCTTAGCCTGCATTCCATACGGAATAACAACAATATTAAGTTTCAGAAAAATACATCAGAATAGGTTTTTGTTTGGAATAGGCTTCACCTTTTGGTTAGCATTTCTTCCTAATGCTCCATATATCCTTACCGATTTACAACACATCCGTCTCAGTACTTTACAATCTGTATGGTTTGATGTATTACTGATTCTATCTTTTGCCATCAATGGATTGATTGTGGGATTTGCTTCTTTACGAACTATGCAAGAATTACTTCGAAAACATTTTTCAAAGAAGACAACCAATTTCATAATACATCTCACACTATTATTATGCGGATTTGGGATTTATATGGGACGAATATTACGATGGAATAGCTGGGATCTTCTCCAAAATCCAATGAATATTCTAGGAGATATATTTCAGCGAATCATATTCCCAATAGAACACATAAACACTTGGGCATTTACTATTGGGTTTGGTGGTTTTTTAATCATAACCTATCACCTGTTCTATCATTACAACAAAGAAAATAACTAAAAATACAATCACTATAAATTTCAAATATTATGGAAGTTCAAAAACAAAAAAAGTCCTTCGGGCAATGGATAAAAACCTCAATCACCGTACGCATGTTAATGGTTGGCATATTAATTTTAGTGCTGTTAATTCCGCTCTCTTATATCAAAAATTTAATACAAGAAAGAGCTTACAGACAAGAAGAAGTAGTAAGTGAAATTAATCAAAAGTGGGGGAATGAAGTATTATTATACGGACCGATCCTGAAGGTACCTTATCAGACTCATAAACTTAAAAAAATCTGGGACGAAAAGACCAAATCTTACCTTCGGGAAGATATCATTTCTGTTCATCAGGCTTTCTTTTTTCCGAACACATTGGATATCAATACTAATGTGGAATCCGAAAATCTAGGTAGAAGTATTTATGAATCGGTTGTATATACAGCCGATATGAAAATCAAGGGTTCGTTTACTACTCCAAATTTTGAAATACAGGATATTAAATCAGAAGATATATTGTGGAACAAAGCTACTGTTATAGTAAATTCTACTAACTCCAAGGGAATTAGAAGTAATTTAGAATTAAAAATTGGCACAGAAAACTATCCATTACAATCCAGATATACTCAAAATACCAATACCAACAGGTTCGAGACAAAATTTCTTAAGGATTCTTCTTTACCTAAAGAAAACCAGATCAATTTTGAAATGGACTTAAAAGTCAACGGTAGTGAGCAACTACGCTTTATACCTGTGGGAAGAGAAACCAATGTAACTATGGCCTCTAACTGGGCTTCACCAAGCTTTAATGGTAACTATTTACCAGATACCAAAACTAAAGAAATCACTGAAAATGGTTTTAAAGCAAACTGGAAAGTATTACAAATAAATAGAGAATTCGAACAAGAGTTTTTTGGAGAACTACCACATATAAACTCATCTGCTTTTGGAGTTAAGTTATTAATTCCCGTAGATGAATATCAAAAGAGTGAGCGTGCTGCTAAATATGGATATCTGGTCATTGCACTGACTTTTTTAGTGTTTTTTTTGATACAAACGGTTAGCAAGATCACTATTCATCCATTTCAATATTTAATGATTGGATTGGCGCTCACTATGTTTTATACCTTATTGATCTCCATCTCTGAGCACTCTAGTTTTCTTTATGCATATGGAGCTGCCGGGATTGCGGTTGTATTACTAATATCCATTTATTCTAAAGCAATTCTTAGAAGTTTTAAATTTATGGGACTCATAGCAGCATCGCTTACAGCATTATATACATTCATTTTTGTCATTATTCAATTAGAAAACTATGCCTTACTCGTAGGAAGCATTGGATTGTTCTTAATACTGGGAACTATTATGATGATATCCAGAAAAATTGATTGGACCGAATAATTTCAGTCCAAATAATCTTATATATTGTAGCTTTAGTATTTATAAAAACATAATCATATACAAATACCTAAAATAGTATGAACCTAGATAAAAACGTACCATACTACATACTTGGAATTTTTCTTTTTTTAGTGTTCAAACTTGGTTTTAAATATGCGAACCATGAGGATTTAATCTTTTTAATTAAACCAACGGATACATTAATTAGCTCATTAACTGGATCTACATCAGTTTACATAGAGAATGAGGGATATTATAACAATCATCTCGATATATTAATTGACAAATCTTGTGCTGGTTTTAACTTTTGGGTCCTATCTTTTCTCATGATTATGTTTTTACTACTTAAATATGCTAAATCACATTTACAAAGAATAGCATCAATTCCGGTAGCGCTTCTCTTTACATTTGTTTTAACTATAATAGTAAATACATCTAGAATTTATGTATTGATTGTGGCACAAAACAGATTAAGTTCTCTATTAAGCATAGAAACCACAGTCATCCACGAAAGTATAGGAATCCTCATCAATTTATCGTTTCTAATTATCACGTATCTGATGCTTGAAAAAATCATCATTAAATATAAAAATCATGCAAAATTTGCTTAATCCTAGGTGGATTCTAATAATCAATACGATTCCAATAGTACTATTATATTTCCTGTTTTTTGGGCAATTTACTATTATTCATAGCTTACTGGATGATATTCATATAACACACTGGAAAACCTTCGGAAGTATATTATTCTTATTAGGTTTTCTAAATCTTCTTTATGCTATTTTTCTTATTATCAAAAAAAGAAAAGTTTCGATTTTTTATGCTATTATAGCACTACTTGCATACATTCCTTTTATCTACGTGTATAACGAATATTCGAATGAGATTATACCATTCTCAATCCCACAATGGATGGTTTCCAGTAATATCACTTTGTATGTTGGAACTTTTCTTATGCCTACGATAGCATATTCTTTATTTATAATAGTTATTCGTCTTACATCAAAAAACAAAGAACACAATGCAGGGAAGAATTTCCTTGCAGCTATTGCAGTTCCATTATGTGGGTATCTTTTTTTTCAAGTAATATTACCTCTTTGGAAACCTGTAGAAAATAAATTTAGTGTACATGCTTTTTTGATCTTTTTAATTTCTGGAACTTTATTATTTCTTTTTTTTATCATTCGAGGGTTTTTCATACTTGCAACCAAAAAAGGTAATTTATGGAAAAAATATGAATTAGCCTGGAAAATCCCCATATCAATTCTATTTCCTTTACTAGGTCTAGCAATAAACAATGGTCTATTATCTAATTTCAATGCATTCGATAATTCTTCTGGTTTCTTTGGTGATTTTAATGATCCTTGGTTCTATATCATTGCTGTTATCAATGGTATTCTGGTTTGCTTACCTAATCGTCCAAATATAAAGTATCAAATACCCCTATTTATAGGTAGAAATATCACATTTGTATATAGCGTATATTTTTTCATTGTATTCCTTCCGTTTCTACCATTATCGGTGATCGCAATAATTGTAATTGGTACTGGATTCTTAATGCTAACGCCTTTAATTTTATTTATAATTCATATCCAAGAACTCGTAAACAGTTTTAATTTACTAAAACAACATTTCTCTGTAAACGTATTACGTATAATTTCTATCCTTAGCTTTTTAGTTATTCCGATATGCATCACCATTCAGTATAAATCAGATCAAAACACTCTAAAAGAAACGCTCAATTACGTATACAATCCTAATTACTCCAAACAATATTCGATAGACAAAAATTCATTAAAGTACACAATTAACACTGTCAAGCAACATAAAGAAAGAAGAAATGGCGAGATTTTCAATTCGGGTCAAACTCCATATCTATCTTCTTTTTATAACTGGATTGTCTTAGGAAATCTAACTTTATCAAATGCCAAAATAGATATCATTGAACATATATTTTATGGCGATCCTTCATCAGAATTTCTCTCAGAAAACATAAGAAACGATACGGTAGAAATTTCTAATATAACAAGCGAAAGTGTTTTCGATCCATTACAAAATGCTTGGAAAAGCTGGATTCATCTAGAAATTGCAAACAACGATTCAACAAATGGGTTTAAGGAATATGCTACTACACTAAAATTACCCACTGGTTGCTGGATTAGTGATTATTATCTATATGTAGGAGACAGAAAAGAAATGGGATTATTAGCAGAAAAAAAATCCGCTATGTGGGTTTTCTCGCAAATACGAAATGAAAATAAAGATCCTGGATTACTTTACTATCTAACCGGAAATAAGGTAGCGTTTAGAGTTTTTCCTTTTACAAGGAACGAAACGAGAAAAACCGGAATTGAATTTATTCATAAAGATCCATTTACATTAAATATTGATGGAAAAGAAATAGCACTCGGTAAAGAAGCACAGCAAGTAATTAACACCTCATATAATAATGGTAATACTATTTATATTTCTTCCAAAGAAAAAGAACAGCTTAAAGAAATAAAACGTAAACCTTATTTCCATTTTCTTGTAGATATCTCTGCAAAAAAAGACACCCTTATAAATAATTTTAGTACTAGAATAAAAAAACTTACTTCGGAGCATAAGGAACTCTCTCAAAACGCAAAGATCAGTTATGTAAACACTTATGTTTCATCATCTGAATATAATGATAGCTGGGAAAAAGAATATAAAAATCAATCATTTGAAGGAGGGTTTTATTTAGATAGAGCAATAAAAAAAACACTATTCAATTCTTATCTTAATGATACGGATTCATATCCTATTATGATTGTTATTACTGACTCTATCGAGAATTCAGTATTACATAAAGATTTTTCAGATTTCAAAATAACTTTTCCTGAAAATAATGAATTCTACGATCTCTCCGAAAAAGGAGTGCTACAACCTCATTCGCTTCTTTCGAATCCTAAAAAAAGAATTACTGACACTATTACTCTAAAACAGTTTGACAAAACGGTACTCGAGTATAGAGATAACACTAATAGTATAACATATCTCCCTAATAATAACGAACCTTCTATTATTATTAAAAAAGGAACTCATAAAACTAAAGAAAATAAAATACTCGAAAAGAATTGGGCCGATGCTTTATCAATGCAAGGTATGTGGATTTCTCAAACCTTGTATCCTGAAAACTCTAAAAAAGAATGGTTAAACCTGGTAAAGCATAGTTTCACTACTAAAGTAATGTCGCCTGTGACCTCTTATTTAGTAGTAGAAAATGAAGCTCAAAAAGCTATTCTCAAAAAGAAACAAGAACAAATTTTGTCTGGCAACAAAGATCTAGACATTGGAGAAGACACTCCAAGAATGAGTGAGCCTAGTATTTTAGTAATACTTATTCTTCTTATCTCGGTACTTTTCTATAGACATAAACAGAGAAATAAAAATGCTGGTTAGTTAAGAAAAAGTCGTACTTCAGAAATCTGAAGTGCTGCTTTTTTTTAACAAAGATTTGTCTTTGTTTGAAATTGCGATTCAAAAATAAAACTATTACTTTCAGATTCTAAATAAATTCCGCTATACACCAGAATGACAAAAAGAAAATACTAATGAAAAAAAACATTTTTATAATATTTATAGTTGCTTTTACTTTATCTATTTTTTCTTGTAAGAAAGAAAACGACAAAAAAATTATTACTGAAGAAATACAATTTACTAAAGAGGGAGAGCTTTCTATATATAACCTAAAGGATTCTATTCCAAATCAAATTGTTACTTTGGATATTGAAATTGCCGATAACGACTATGAAAGAGAAACAGGTTTGATGTATCGAAAATCTATGGAAGAAAAAAGAGGCATGCTTTTTATCCAGGAAAACATGAGACCTCAAAGTTTTTATATGAAAAACACTTTAATACCACTGGACATAATCTACATAGATGATCAATATAAGATTGTAAGTTTTCAGAAAAACGCAAAACCACTTGACGAATCGTCATTACCATCTGGAAAACCCGCAAAATATGTTTTAGAAATTAACGCCGGACTATCTGATCAATGGAATTTTAAAGTTGGTGACTCTATATCTTATAAAAAGAGCTAGATTAAGTTATTACATAAAAAAACCCTTGAAAAGAATAACTTTACAAGGGTTTTATCTAGGGATATTCTGAGAAAATTTATTTGATAATTTTCACAACCTTATTCATAGTTTTATTACTGAATTTCACAAAATACATTCCTTTTGCAACATCAAGAGGTATTGATATTGTTCCGTTCTTACTAGATATTGTATCGGAGTAATATAATGCTCCTTTTACATCTCTAACGGTAACATTGAGGGATTTTACTTCTCCTAATAGATTAAAATTAATTTCATTCTGAAAAGGATTAGGGTACGGCGAAGAAATTAGGGTTGTAGCAGTCTCAGGTTGTTTATTTAAAGGATTGCTTACCCAACCATTATCATACCATCCTTCTCCGCATATTTCTAAATCTTCTGTTTGCTGTCCTCCATTAGTACTAAAAATAACTTTTGCACACTCCACACCAGATAATGTATATTCATACCATCCGTCTCCATCTATATCGGTCATCTCGATACCCGGCCAGGAAGTAGTTAAAGATATAGGAGTTGTCTCCCAATAATATAAGGTTACTGGATTCCAATTGGTATTGTTATTATTAAAATGAATTATCAATTCGTCATCAGAAATATCACCTGGACAAGCTGTTGGACACGAATCATACCATTCATTAGTAGATGGATCATACCATCCGTTTGTTGCCCTAGTTAAATCATCCGATTGTCCTCCATTGTTGTTGTTATTAAAAACAATCCCTATTTCAACATTATCTTCAACTAAAAATGAATACCATTGAGAAGATTGTTCTCTATTCATAGGTTTACCAGGCCAATTCCACCCTGGTAAAGGCTGATTAGTATTTTTGTCAAACAAATACACATATACATCATTCCAGCTAGATATATTTCGGTAATAAACTGTGTATGATTGAGTTTCAGCAATATCATAATCTTCAGAAATAATAGAAGACTGACCAATACTATTATAAGCAATAGCTTTTAAAGTAGTATCTTCAGTAAAAGTTAATTCGTTTTGATACAAAGAACTTGAATCTGAAGGTTCTGATCCATCGGTAGTATAATAAATAACTCCTTGATTCGTAGAAGATAAATTTACCGATACGCTACTCTCATAAGATCCTCCCGGAGGAGTAATCGACAATTCTGGCAATCCTAAAACTCCCGGACAATCCGAAGGGCATTGGTCATACCAAATATCTTCTGAATATACATACCAGCCATCTGTGTTTCTAAATTGATCATCCGATTGTTCGCCATTTCCATTTGTAAAAACAAGACCAACTTCTACTGACTCTGCTATCGTTGTTATATACCAAGGAGAATCTTGCTCTTTAGTCATTAATTTGCCTGGCCAATTCCATCCAGGTAACGCCGCATTGTTATTTTTATCAAAAGCATACACATAAACTTGATTCCAATTGGAAGTATTCTTAAAGTGAACATCATAAGAAGGTAGATCACCAAATGTATAATTTCTGGTAATCACTTCTGAAGCGTTTCCATCAGCATCATATGCGATAGCTTTTAGTGTGATAGGTTCGCTATCATTACCTCCAAGACTAAAAGTAGAAGTGTACTGGATACCAGACTGGTTTGGTTCTGATCCATCCGTGGTATAATAAACAACCACTCCACCTGCATCAGCTGTTGTAGATCCTTCCATCATTACAGCAACCGCATCATCATAATTCCCAGAATCAGGAGTAACGGTAAGTGTTACTTCATCACTGTTATTAAATCCTCCAACATACACATGCTGAATAGGTGTTTTAAATACATTCCCCTTAGTATCCACAGCTTCTACATAATAATCTACTAATACATTAGACAGACCTTTAATCTCTGCATAACACAAGTCTGCAATTGCCGTTGGTTCTATAAACAAGTCTATTTCCGGATCTTGTGTTACATTTCCTTTAGGGAATTCTTTCTGTACCATGGAGATACTACTCCAGGAACTCACACCATCTCCACTAGAATATACATCATTCACATTATCGGAAATAGGGTTTACTCCATCATTATCCGTTCTATATTTTAATTCTACTGAAGCCAAACCACTTACATCATGTGCAAATGTCCAAACGTGGAAATCAGAAGTATTCTGAACTTCTTGATATGCATAAATAGGTCCAAAACCCTTTCCTCCTGGATTATATGGAAAACGTTGTGGTATAAATACTGATGGCGGTGTACTATCTTGTTCTGGACTGTCTCCGATTTCAGCTTTCGCGTGCTCTATTGCTATATTACCCGCTAAAGTCTGCTTAACCTCCATATCAATTGCTTTTCCGTAATACATATAACCGCTAGTTAAAGACGGTAAGAAAAAATGCCAAGCTTTTTCTGCATTAGAAGCTCCAAAAGAAGGATCAATAACTTTAGCTAAATCTACTCCTCCACTATTATCTTCTGCTGTTAATACATAGTTTTCTGCAGCAGTAATTACAGCCCAGTTTCTAGCATCCTCAGTCCATCCATCTGGATTGAATCTATAATCTGTAGTATCATATAAAGGCCATAACCAATTAATAAATTGAGGATGTCCCCAATCATTAGCAGCATTAACCCAAGATCCATCTTCTACTTTTACAATATCACTTTCGGGAACCGGATAAGAATTTAAGAATTGTTGTATTGTAGTAGGATCATACCCCTTAGAAGCAGCTTCATTAGCAAATCCAGGAACAGATTCTTGGTAATAACTATCTCCACCTCCCCAAGCATTATCTCCATCATGGGCAAGCAATACAATCGATGGTTGACTTGCATTACTAAAAGGAGCAATATTCGCATCTATTTCTCCTGTTCCCATAGAACTGAATCCATTCTGATAACTTAATAGATCAGCCATAGGAACCACATCCATTTTATATGCTTGACCAGTTTCCGGATCTATATATTGTGCTTTATGTGCTTGATAACAATAAGGAGCAGCAAAAGTTCCTCCTCTTCCATCAATTTGACCTTTCCACCAATTCTGTCCATTAGTAGCTACTTTATCCGCCGCATTAGGTGGATCAATATTAACCCCAGAAGTCCCATAATCTAATGGGTAATCATTTAAAGTACGTGACAAATGACTATTTGCTATAACCGACCATTGAAAACCTTCTTCTACTAAAACCTTTATAATCCTTTCTGAAAAGGAACATTCTGCCGGCCAAAAGCCTTTAGAATATTCTCCCCCAAAAGTTTCAGTCATTATTAATTTATGGGTTTTTAATTCCATTCTCAAAGCACGTTCGCTTATTAATGGTGCTAACGCATGATGAAATGTAAATCCCGTTAAATCCATCCTAGGTTGCCCTCCAGATGTTTTCCAGTTTTTAGCTTCTATAAAATTATTTTCCCATCCCTGACTATATCCCCAAACTCCTGCATCTCCCAAACTATTTACATTTTCTATCAGACAACCTGAATAATTAACTTGTGCACCACCATTTGGTAATCCTAATAAAGTTTGAACAGAATTCTTTGGGCCATACTGATATGCTTTTACGCGGTCATTCTTCCCAAAAATCTCTTCCAAGTTATTTAATGGATGACTTATTCCATCATCATATATATTCCAGGAATCACCAGAAATTTTTAGATTATGAGACTCTAGAACAGTCTGATAGCGGTTAGGGTTTTCTTTACTTTTCTCAGGCCAATAATTAGGCTGTTGCATATGCCACAAATAAGAAGTGTGGACCTGTTGTGCTACTATCCCTGAATAGACAAATAGTAGAACTAAAAATAAGTTAGTGTTTTTCATGAATCTTGTGTGTTAAATATATAATCGTATTGCGCTGCTAACAGCGGTTATATATTCCAACAGCAACTAATCCCTGCAAAGAAAGTTTCCCAAATCTTTTATTTGCAAATAACTTATACATATCATTATGTAAACTAAAACTTTCGATTATAAATAATTACATAATACTAAAAGTCTATAGTTATTATTTTTACATCATGTTTTCAAACTATCAATGATTTAAAAAATTAACTATTTAATGATGATATTTTCAAATGTAGACAATTAAAAAAGTTAATTTCTTATTCCTCTATTACTCAAACGATATAGTGTTAACAAAAAGATTAAGATTCACAAAACTACAATCTATCCATTGGGGAAAATTCCAACAAGAAAAAAGAGCTATATCCTAAAAAGGATACAGCTCTTTTTTATCAAAGTTTCTAGAAAACTACTCTTCAGTCTTCTTCTTTTCTTTTAAACCTACTTTCTTTACTGTATCATACATTACAGGAGTTGCAATGAATAATGAAGAATAGGTACCTACTAGCACACCAATAATTAATGAGAACATAAATCCTCTTAATGGCTCTGCAAAAATAAAGATTGCGATCAATACTAATAAAGTTGTTAATGAGGTATTTAACGTACGACTTAATGTACTGTTTAATGCTCCATTAATATTCTTATCTAATGTCCAGGTCGTATGTTCTGCAAAATATTCACGAATTCTATCAAACACCACCACCGTATCATTCAGCGAGTACCCGATAACCGTTAATATTGCTGCGATAAATGCCTGATCTATTTCCATATTAAATGGCATGAATTTCCAGGTCAATGAGAATACACCTAACACAACCAATACATCATGGAATACTGCAGCTACAGCACCTAAACTAAATTGCCATCTTCTAAATCTAAATAGGATGTATAAGAATACTACGATAAGAGACCCGATCACAGAAATGAAAGCTGC
This sequence comes from uncultured Aquimarina sp., assembly GCF_947492405.1. Lineage (GTDB taxonomy): Bacteria > Bacteroidota > Bacteroidia > Flavobacteriales > Flavobacteriaceae > Aquimarina. The sequence goes on along the minus strand of NZ_CANLMP010000009.1, from coordinate 78,263 downwards.
TTGCTGAATATCATCCGCAATAGTAGGTCCAACCTTCATAGAACGCATAATACCCTCTTGTTTATCTTCATCTCCATTAGAAAATTCATCATATGTCATTCCATCGGCTAAATACGGTTTTAATGCTGTAAATAAAGAATTAGCAATTTCAGAATCTACTTCCTCACCTGTTTCATCTACTTTATATTTAGTGGTAATCTTTAACTGATTATTAGCTCCTAAAGTTTTTGCCTGCGCACTACCAAAAACAGCCACTAAATCTTTCTCTACATCCGTAGGTACAACATCCTTAGCAAAACGAACTGTATATGTTCTTCCTCCTACAAAATCAACACCTTCATCTAAACCTTGTCCTGGTGTGAATAGCGATATAAGTCCTCCTACAACTATAATACCAGAAATCACATAAGCTATCTTTCTTTTTCCTAGGAAATTGATGTTTATATTCTTGAATAAATTCTTAGTAGCAGCTGTAGAGAATGCTAATTCTTTACCATTTTTACCGTATCCATCAATAAATAATCTAGTAATGAATATTGCTGTAAATAATGAAGTAAGAATACCTATTAATAAGGTAGTTGCAAATCCTTTAATTGGACCTGTACCAAAGAATAAAAGTATTAAACCAGTAAGTCCCGTGGTAATGTTAGCATCTAATATTGATGATAATGCATTATTGAAACCATCTTTAATTGCATCTACCTGAGATTTACCTTTGGCAAGCTCTTCTTTAATCCTCTCAAAGATAAGTACGTTTGCATCCACAGACATACCTATCGTTAATACGATACCGGCAATACCAGGTAATGTTAATACCGCTTTTAATCCAGCCAATACTCCAAAAATGAACAAAATATTCACTACTAAGGCTACATCAGCAAAAGCTCCCGCTTTTCCATAGTAAAAAATCATCCAAATTAGGATCAATACCAATGCAATACCAAAAGACATAATACCACTATCAATAGCTTCTTGTCCTAAAGATGGTCCTACTACTTCACTCTGAATAATATCTGCTGAAGCGGGTAATTTACCAGCTCTTAAAACATTTGCTAAATCCTGCCCTTCTTCTACGGTAAAGTCTCCAGAAATTTCACTTCTACCTCCGGTAATTGCTCCTTTAGAAACACCAGGCGCAGAATACACAATATTATCTAATACAATTGCAATCTGACCTCTGGTCTGAGAAGCTCTTCCAGTCATTTCTGCCCATTTCTTAGCTCCTTTACCATCCATTTGCATGGTAACTACTACATTATTAACCTGATCATACGATTGAGCCGCATCTGTAATAACACCTCCACTTAATTCTGGAGTATTATCACGATTACCTTTTAATGCATATAAATCTACTCTTTCTCCTTCTTTTTCAGGTTTACTCCAAGCAAACTTCGTATATCTCAAAGCTTGTGGCAATAAAGCTCTAATATCTTTTCTTTCTAGGTACTCATCAAACTGCTCGACATCCTTAAGCGCAACAGAAATCAACGCTCCAGGAACTGATGGAGGGCCTGCTAAATCATTAATAGGATTTACTTGTGCTTCTATATCAGTAGAATCCTCAGAATCAGCTAATAATTTTTCAATCTCTGCATCTGCATCTAATTTTGTAGTATCCTTCTGAACAGTATCTAATACTTTTTCTGAATCAGCAATTTCTGATTCTAAAGTATCTTTTACAACCTCTTCTTTAACTTCTTCTTTATTGTTTTTAGCTTCTAATTCTTTTTTAAGCTTTTCATTCATTCTATTAAGAAAAAGTCCTAATTCTTGAGAACCTTCAACATCCCAGAATTCTAATTGAGCTGTACTCTGTAAAAGTTTCTTAACACGATCTACGTCTTTTGCACCTGGTAATTCTACCAAAATACGGCCAGATTCACCTAAACGTTGGATATTAGGTTGTGTAACTCCAAACTTATCAATACGCTTACGTAATACTTCGAATGCAGAAGTAACAGATTCGTCAATCTTTCTTTTCAGAACCGGTTTTACTACATCATTTGTCATATCAAAAGTGATATCATCACTTAAGTTCTTATTCGCAAAGATATCTGGTGATGCTAATTGCGCATCTGGGATATTTTCAAACTCTGCAAAGAAGTCTTCTACATATGTATTCTGACTATCTTTCTGTGTTTGATCTGCAGCATCTAACGCCTGCACAAAAGCAGGGTTCTTAGAGTTATTAGCCAATCCTTCTAATATATCTCTTACCGAAATCTGTAGAATCACATTAATCCCTCCTTTAAGGTCAAGTCCTTTATTAAGTTCTTTTCCTTTGGCATCATTATAGCTGAAATTCGCAAAAATCGGATCCTTCCCGATAGAATCTAAATAATTTTTCTCTGCTGTTTCTCTTAATTTAGAAGCATCTGCTTCTGGATATTTAGCTAAGGCATAATTCTCAGCTTCCTTTTCTTTTGTGTATGTTAAATATGTGAACGATAATTGGTAAATACATACCAATCCAAATAAAATCGCAAACACTCTAACAAGTCCTTTATTTTGCATTGTTATTTATTTTAGTTAAATCTTCTGAACAAATGATTATTACAATCACTTAAGATTCAACGATTACTAGTTTATTAATATTCTGTTGATTAGAAAGCCTTGTCACAATTTTGACATTGGCTTTATTTTATAAAGTTGAAAGTAGTTCAAAGAAGCAATGATCACTCTTTGTTTTTAACTTTTAAAATTTACTGAAATTAAAGGGTTTTGTAAAATTCGTACCCTTGTACTAAGAAATTGGTCCAGCTCTTACTTCTGGAATCTGGTATGAAGTATTATCAATCCCAATAGCAATTGCCCCATTTACTTTTAAGGCAAGTTCTGTGAGATCATTTCTATTATTGTTACTATTTTCAGTAGCAAAACTATACCCATAAGAACCTGAAGCTCTATTATCTTGTTTTTGCTTTATTTCTAAAACATAGATACCATTAAAATCAGTATTCGCATCTGTGCTTTTCTGGATTTTATAAACATCTAGATTATAATCAGCAGAGTTCTTACCTAGAGGTAATTGATCATTTGATGTATTCTGATCATAAAAAACGTGGTCTAGAGCTACGTGTTGCTCTTCTGAAAGTATTTTTTTTATACTTTCTACATCAGCATCACTATAATAGGATATCTTAAGTTTTCCATTATATAATTCTTCAGATATACGAGTGTTTTTAACTCCGATGGATTCCAATTGCTTCTTTACAATTGTTATCACATTTTGAGCTTCTAAAGAAGTAATCTCAATATCCGTAAATTCCAGAACAATTTCCTGATTAGGTACCACAGTTTGTTGTTGCATTACCACGAGTAATGCAAACGCACTGATTAAAATCTTGAAGTACCATTCCTTCTTCATGCCGCAAATATAGAAAAATTAAAACTGCATTTCTAAAGTCTTCTAATAAATATAAGTCATAATAGTTTCTACGCTAAAAAGCTTCTATTTTATTTTTTTTACTTCAACATTAATTATTTTCATTTTCGGTATAGAACCTGACATTAAGATATTAGCAAAATCCTGCGCTTCTTCTGCTGTAAACTCTCCAGATATTTCAGAACTACCTCCGTGTATTGGCCCAGATGACACACCAGGAGCACTATATACATGATCATTCAAAACTATGGCAATATTAGATCTTTGTTGAAAAACTTTTCCTGTCAAATCTTCCCATTTTTCGGCTCCTTCTTCATTCATTTGCATTGAAATTGCTGGCATGCCCAATGCATTATACGTCGGAAAAGCATCTACCACTACATCACCACTAAGAGCAGGTTTACCTAGTTTGTTTTTCTTAAGAGCATATAATGGAATATATCCTGTCTCTTTTTCTTTTATACCCCATAAAAATTTTATAAATCTCTTTTTTATTGGCAATGCAGACTCAGCTTTTTTAGAAGATATAAATTCATTTACCCAAACAGTATCTTTTTCTGCTACATAAAACAAAACTGCATCTCCTGAATAACCGCCTCCCTTAATCAATTCATAAAATGGGTCATCTTCAGATTCTTTATTGATTTTCGATGCTTCATTAACTTGTACAAAAAAAAGCGACAAATCCTTTGAGTTATACGTTTCATAAAAATCCAATTTCCCTGGATTTATGGTATAACTTTTAAACCTTTCGATTTTATAATGAGTAGCTATTGTAATTTTGATATGATTTTTATTAGGTAATACCGATAGTTCAGGGTTTTTAGTTATTTTTTGTAACCTCTTATTTAACTTTAAAAGGATTAAGTCAATTTGCTTATCAGAATTGATTTTTTCAGGTAATTCTAAAGTCATTTCAATAACCTTATCAGGTTGCGGTCCAAAATCACAAGAACTTACTATCAATAACAACAAAATGGTTCTAATAAAAACTGGGAACATATGTGTATTTTTTAACATTCTCATTTATTCTAAAAACAAAAAGAGCCACTATCTAATAGCGGCTCTTAATTATATCATAACAGGATAAAACTCATTATAGTTCTAACAATCCATTTGTTTTCTTAACTCCTTCTGCACTTTCTGCAAGTTTTGATTTTTCGGCATCACTAAGTTCTATCTCCACTATTTTTTCAATACCATTTCTACCTAATACAACTGGTGCTCCAATACATAAATCATTTAAACCGTATTCACCTTCCAACAAAGTAGAACAAGGGAATATCTTTTTCTGGTCACAAGCAATAGCCTGAACTAACCCAGAAACTGCAGCTCCTGGTGCGTACCAAGCAGAAGTCCCTAACAAACCTGTAAGGGTCGCTCCACCAACTTTAGTATCAGCAGCAACTTGCTCTAAACGATCATCAGATATAAATTCTGAAACTGGCACACTATTTCTAGTTGCTAATCTTGTAAGTGGTACCATACCTTTATCACTATGACCTCCGATAACCATCCCATCTACATCCGAAATAGGAGCTCCTAATGCTTCAGCCAATCTATACTTAAAACGAGCACTATCTAAAGCTCCACCCATACCAATAATTCTATTCTTAGGAAGGTCGGTAGTTTTATGAACAAGATATGTCATTGTATCCATAGGATTACTTACTACAATAATAATTGCGTTTGGAGAATGCTCGATTAAACTAGAAGAAACTGTTTTTACAATCCCTGCATTAATACCAATCAATTCTTCTCTAGTCATTCCTGGTTTACGCGGAATACCTGATGTAATTACAGCAATATCACTTCCTGCAGTTTTAGAATAATCATTGGTAGTTCCTGTAATTTTGGTATCAAATCCATTTAAAGAAGCTGTCTGCATCAAGTCCATTGCTTTACCTTCTGCATATCCTTCTTTGATATCCAATAACACTACTTCTGAAGCAAAATCCTTAATGGCGATATACTCGGCACAACTTGCACCTACTGCACCAGCTCCTACTACTGTAACTTTCATTATCTCTATATATTTTTGATTACTATTAACTTGCTTATTGAATTTCTTCAATATCAGCGCGAAAATACAAATTCTTTAAGGATTTTGTTTGTGAATTCTTAGTTAAATTACCAACCAAAATTCAATCCAATAGAAAGGTTTTGATAGTTCTGAAGTGTATAATCCAAATTTGCTCTGAAGAACCCTAATTTTACATTAGCACCAATAGTTGCTTTAAGACCTGAAGTTTTATTATCTACAGAAATTGGATCTTCTAAAGTTTGTGAAGCCAAAGGTCCATTTATCACTCTATACGTGCCCAAAATATCCGCAGTACTGTTTCCTGTATAATACCCAAAACCTCCATAAAAATTGAATTTAGGAAGTTTAGTAGAAATAATACCACTTACCAATAAGGAATTGGATTTTAATCGTATCTCTTGATCTTCTCCATCTATGCCGCTGTCTGCAGCAAAATCATAAAACCCTCTCACACTTGTATATCCTATTAATCCCGAAACTCTAAACGGAAGTCTTTTCCAAGAAAAAATCCAATCTGTTAATTCATGCTGTACTGCCAAACCATATAAAAAAACTTCCGTATTCTCTCTTACGGCAATTTTTGGCAAAAACCTTGCTTTAACTTCTGTACTTCTAGACACTCCCATGGAAGCCTGAAGAAAACCTGTAGGTGCTATATTAACTTCTTTAGCCCCAATTCCATCAGGAAGCGTCACTTCTACTTGTGCTAATTGACCTTGATTTAAAACTACAACAATATCACCTTGATTACCTCCAAAAGCATTAGCAACTAATTGACTAGAAGGGCCTTCTCTAAATTCTAACCCATCATATTCTGCTATATTTAGAATGAAGGATTGCTTTTCTTCTCTAACAAAAGACAGATTTCCGATAAAACCAACTTCAAAACGCCATAATTTCTTAACCTTAGCCGTTTTATACCAACCGTTAGACATGCTATTTACCAGTGCTTCTCCGGCAGGAGCAAAATAATCCTCACTAAAACGCTGGGCATTTTCTATACCTAATTCTAATAATTGATCTACATTAGTTTGAGAGTATGACACCTGGAATATAAGTATCATAAAAAGTAGTATCGTTTTTTTCATCCGTTTGTATCGTTTTCAATAATCAGATGGAATTCACATAACCATATATTCGAACAATATCGAAGTGCTTTGGCGTGCTCATTTCATAAGATTTGGGTTTTATAGGCGCAACAATATATAAAAAAATCCGCTATACAGTGTACAACGGATTTCATTCTAAACTATTTAGTAACACTTATATTAAGCATCAATATTAGCATAAACAGCATTTTTCTCAATAAATTCTCTACGTGGTGGCACTTCATCACCCATCAACATTGAGAAGATTCTATCAGCTTCAGTTAAATTATCGATAGTTACCTGACGCATTGTTCTAAACTCAGGGTTCATTGTAGTATCCCACAATTGCTCTGCATTCATCTCTCCAAGACCCTTATAACGCTGTATTTTAGAATTTTCTCCAAATTCTTTTACTATAATATCGCGTTGATCATCATTCCAAGCATATTGTTTCTTTGCTCCTTTCTTTACTAAGTATAACGGTGGTGCAGCAATATAAATATGTCCTGCTTCTATCAACTCCTTCATATAACGGAAAAAGAACGTCAAAATTAAGGTAGAGATATGACTACCATCCACATCCGCATCACACATAATCACTATTTTATGGTAGCGTAATTTAGAAAGGTTCAATGCTTTACTATCTTCTTCTGTACCTATAGTAACACCAAGAGCAGTAAATATGTTTTTAATTTCTTCATTCTCAAAGACTTTGTGATGCATTGCTTTTTCTACATTCAGGATCTTACCACGTAATGGAAGAATTGCCTGAAACATACGGTCACGTCCTTGTTTTGCAGTTCCACCTGCCGAATCTCCCTCGACAAGGAATACTTCGCATAAAGCTGGATCTTGCTCTGAACAATCTGATAGTTTACCAGGAAGGCCTCCGATACTCATTACAGTTTTACGCTGTACCATTTCACGAGCTTTCTTAGCTGCATGACGTGCTTGTGCTGCAAGAATAACTTTCTGAACAATGGTTTTAGCATCGTTAGGATTTTCTTCAAGATAGTTTTCTAACATCTCAGAAACTGCTTGAGAAACAGCAGAAGTAACTTCTCTATTTCCTAACTTCGTTTTTGTCTGGCCTTCAAACTGCGGTTCTGCAACTTTTACAGAAACAATTGCTGTCAATCCTTCTCTAAAATCATCACCCGCTACTTCAAACTTCAGTTTATCAAGCATTCCAGAAGCATCAGCATACTTCTTTAATGTAGAAGTAAGTCCTCTTCTAAATCCAGAAAGATGTGTCCCTCCTTCGTGCGTATTAATATTATTTACGTATGAATGTAGATTCTCTGCATAAGAATCATTGTAGATCATGGCAACTTCTACAGGAATATCATTTTTCTCCCCTTCCATAGAAATCACATCTCCAATAATCGCATTACGACTCGTATCTAAGAATTTTACAAATTCTTTTAACCCTTCTTCCGAATGGAAAGTTTCGGAAACATAATTACCTTCATCATCTTTATGACGTTTATCCGTTAAGATAATAGTTATACCTTTATTAAGATATGCTAGTTCGCGCATACGACTTGCTAAGGTGTCATAGTTATATTCTAATGTCTGCTGAAAAATAGTTGCATCAGGTTTAAAAGTAACGATGGTACCATTAAAGTCAGTATCACCAGTAGATTTTACCGGATATAGTGGCTTTCCTCTTTCATATTCCTGCTCCCAAACTTTTCCGTCTTTATGTACAATCGCATGTAAATGGTCAGAAAGTGCGTTCACACAAGAAACCCCAACTCCGTGCAAACCACCTGATACTTTATAAGAATCTTTATCGAATTTACCTCCAGCTCCAATTTTAGTCATTACAACCTCTAAAGCAGATACTCCTTCTTTCTTATGAATACCAACAGGAATACCACGCCCATTGTCCTTAGTAGTAATAGAATTATCTTCATTTATTGTAACATCTATAGCATCACAATGACCAGCAAGCGCTTCGTCAATGGAGTTATCTACTACTTCATATACCAAATGATGCAAACCTCTAGTTCCTACGTCTCCAATATACATCGATGGACGCATGCGCACATGCTCCATTCCCTCTAATGCCTGAATACTATCGGCAGAATAATTATTTTTCTTTGCTTCTTCGCTCATAAATCAGCTTTATTTATTACAATTTTTGGTCAACAAACAAAGATAAAAAAAGAGTGAAATGTTCAAAGTGTTTTATAGGATATGATTTAAAGAGTTATCAACAATTAGTTAAGAACAATACCAGAAAAACAAAAAAACCTCTTAAAAGCGATAAAAACGGTCTTAAAATGGATTTAAGAGTAATTTAATAATTTACTTTCTCTTGAGAAAATTAATCCAACACTTTGTAAATAAACGCGTTAATAAAAAACTCTCTACAAAAAATCGAAGGTAATTTCTTCTTTCAAATTTAATAAACATACTTCATAAGCATGTTTTAGTTAAAAATAAAACTCGTGTTTAAACCTTTTAACGACTACGGTTTCTCAATCAATGCTTACGAATAATAAAAGCTAATCATTTTAAGAGCTTTGTTTACAATATTATTATGACCATCCGTTAGAGTAGCAAAGTAACTACAATGTTAAAACAAATAAAAAGTAAAACACAAACTCAACTAATTTTTTTTAAAATGAAAACTAAAAATCTAGTGAATTTCGGTAAAGCTGCTTTCATCTGTTTAGGACTTTTAGCAAGTTCCTGTACAAACGAAAGTTTTGAAGAAGTATCAGGTACTGAAGAAACCGAATTGATCAAAAAATTCTTTAATGACGATGTTGTATCGGTAAAAGACCTAGGAGACGGAACATTTTTGGGCGGTGATATCATTTATGAATCCAGACAGCTAACAGACCAAAAGATTGGATATGAAGCTAATCCAATTCCAAATGAAGATTTAGACGAAAGGCTAGGTTTCTATAGAGGGGTTCAAAAATGGCCAAATAATACCATCATTTACGTTTTTGACAATAACTTGAGTAACAACCAAAGACAAGTGTCTTTGAATTCCATGCAAGAATGGACTAGTAAAACAAACATCAAGTTCAAAGAAAGAACTAATGAAAATTACTATGTTACCATAACAAATAATGGAGACAACTGTAACTGTGCAAGTGCTAATTTAGGTGTTAATGGTACTCGTGGAAGAATTAATATGGGCGTTAGAACTAGCGAAGTAGTAATGATTCATGAAATTGGTCACACTCTTGGTTACATTCACGAACAAACTCGTTCTGATAGAGATAACCACGTAAGAATTCTTTTTGAAAATATCCAAAATGGCGCTGCAAGTCAGTTTAGAAAAAATGAAAACTCTGTAAACATTGGTGAGTTTGACATCAAATCAACGATGATGTATGGCGCCTATACCTTTAGTAAAAATGGACAACCTACTATCGTTCAATTAGACGGAACTACACACCCAAGAAGAAGACCTGAATTATCTGCAGGAGATATTGCTGGTACAAACCAAGTATATCCAGCCGGAGATGGCGACGGTGGCGGAGACGGCGGTGGCGATGGAGACGGAAACGATATCTGTGAAGGAATTGACGAATGGTCTCCTAATATTAGATATAGTGTTGGTGATAAAGTAACCTACCAAGGATTCCTATATGAAAGAGATTTTAACGGATGGAATCGATTAGGAGAGTGTGGAGACACACAAACAGCTGATATTTGCGAAGGTGTTGATGCTTATAGCAGAAATAGAAGTTATTCTCCTGGTGATCAAGTTACTTATAATGGATACTTATATCTTTTACAAAGTAACAGAAGATGGTCTAACCAAGGTCGCTGCGGAAGCAACTAAGCTATATTGCCCTAATAAAATCATAAAAAAACCCTGAGAAACTTTCTCAGGGTTTTCACATCTCAATTAACTCAACTTTCAGCGACTCAAGCTGAAATCTTTAAATTTCTTCGATATACTATTTATTGAACAACCTCTCCTAATAAGTAAGCGTCATCGTGAACGTTTGCCACAGCTCTTCCACTTGGATCATTCATATTCTTAAAAGCCTCATCCCATTCGAGAGCAATTTTTGTACTACATGCGACAGAAGGCTCTTGCGGAACACTTAATGCTGCTGCGTCACTAGGAAAATGACCTTCGAATATAGATCTATAATAAAATTCTTCTTTATTTTGCGGCGTTTGAATTGGGAACTTAAAATGCGCATTTGCCATTTGCTCATCTGTTACTTCTGTCTCCACTACTTCTTTTAAAGTATCAATCCAACTATATCCGACACCATCAGAGAATTGCTCTTTTTGTCTCCAAGCTACGCTTTCTGGCAAATAAGATTCAAAAGCTTTACGTATTACCCATTTCTCCATTCGTTCTCCATTAATCATTTTATCTTGCGGATTAATACGCATAGCTACATCCATAAATTCTTTATCTAAGAAAGGAACTCTTCCTTCGATTCCCCAAGCTGCCAAAGATTTATTCGCACGCAAACAATCGTACATATGAAGCTTATCTAACTTACGAACAGTCTCTTCATGAAACTCTTTTGCATTCGGTGCTTTATGAAAATATAGATATCCTCCAAATATTTCATCTGCACCTTCACCAGATAGCACCATTTTCACACCCATAGACTTTATCACCCTAGCCATCAAATACATCGGAGTTGACGCTCTAATCGTAGTGATGTCATATGTTTCTAAGTTATATATCACATCCTTAATAGCATCTAATCCTTCTTGGATGGTGAATTTAATTTCATGATGTATCGTTCCTATATGATCAGCCACTTTTTGTGCGGCAGCTAGATCTGGAGAACCTTCTAACCCAACAGAGAAAGAATGCAGTTGTGGCCACCAGGCTTCTTTCGTATCACCAGACTCTACTCTTTTCTCAGAGTACTTCTTAGCTATCGCAGAAGTTACAGAAGAATCTAAACCTCCAGATAACAATACCCCATACGGAACATCAGACATTAATTGTCTATGTACAGCGGCTTCTAATGCATCCCTAACTTCGTCAATACTTGTTTGATTATCTTTTACTGCATCAAAATCCGACCAGTCCCTGATATACCATTTTGTTAATTCCCCCTTCTTACTATCTAAATAATGACCAGGTGGAAATAATTCTATCTTGGTACAAACACCTTCTAGCGCTTTTAATTCAGAAGCCACATAAAAAGTTCCATTTTGATCCCAACCCATATATAAAGGAATAATCCCCATATGATCTCTTGCAATTAAATATGAATCTTGCTCTGCATCATAAAGTGCAAAAGCAAAAATACCATTTAGATCATCTAAAAACCCTGCTCCTTTTTCCTTATATAAAGCTAAAATAACTTCGCAATCAGACTCCGTTTGGAAGTTATATTTCCCTTCAAACTCTCTTCGAATTTCTCCGTGATTATATATTTCGCCATTGGCAGCTAAGACTAACTTCTTATCTTCACTAAACAAAGGTTGTTTACCTGATACAGGATCAACTATTGCTAATCTTTCATGAGCTAAGATTGCTTTTTGATCCGAATAAATACCACTCCAATCCGGACCTCTATGACGTATTCTCTTTGACATTTCCAATAACTGAGGTCTCAAAACCTCTGCTTTTTCTTTTAATTCAAAAGCGCAAACAATTCCACACATATTCTTCTTTTTCTATTAATTGAGAAGTCAAAGATGATATTATAGTTACACTATTTAAATATTAAATCAATAATTGCTTTCAAATTGAAATAAAAAATAACCATTTACATACCAAAAAACAATTTTTATTTCCAAAATTCCACATAAAACTACCAAGTTGTTATTTACCTCTTTTTAACAGAACTTAAAGACAGGATTAACATTTCATATGTATGTTCACATATATCTTTACGACGGTTAAAAATAAAATCACGAATTATGAAAAAATCACTTTTATTCGCAGTTATTATGTTTTTAGGGACTGTAACTAGCATAAATGCTCAAAAGTTTGCAGGTTTACAGAAAAGCCCAACAGATATTTCTTATGCAAAAACAGATAGGAATGCAAAACCAGATATCAAGGTTATTTACAGTAGACCACAGAAAAAAGGGAGAACCATGTTAGGAGACAAAGTACCTTATGGAAAAGTTTGGAGAACAGGAGCTGATGAAGCTACTGAGATAAAACTTTTTAAGGATATGAAATTAGGTGATGGAACAGTAAAAGCCGGAACCTATTCATTGTTTACTATACCTGGAGAAAAAGAATGGACTATTATTCTAAATTCTGATTTAGATGTTTGGGGAGCATATTCTTACAATGATAAAAATGATGTTGCCAAAATAAAAGTTCCAGCAGGAAAAGGTGATGAATTAGAAGCATTTTCTATTGCTTTCAAAAAAGTAGACAAAGGTTATCATATGGTACTAGGATGGGAAACTACTAGAGTAGAAGTTCCTTTTTATAACTAAGTAACAACTACTACATTAAGATAAAAGTAAAGCGAGGTTAAAACTAACCTCGCTTTTATTTTTTTACATTAACCTTTTGACTAGAAAGGTATAATTATTTCACTGAAATAATAACTATCTGTGGATAGCGTGACTAGACGCTCCTGGTAATTCTTTAAGAAAGTCCATGACAATCCTAAAAGTTAATCTGAATTTAGTGTAAAATAGCCCCATAATATTTCCAATTTAATTATTTACAAGATAATACCTAAAAGACTTAAAATCAATTTTTTTAACAAAATATGTAAGTGCTTTTAGATGTAAAGTAATGTTTAATCGATTAAAAACGTAAATTTTATTTATACTAGTAAAATCAATTCCTACACATTCATTGATCTTTACTAGTATATAGCAAAAAATCATTCTTGACAAAACAAAACATTACTATGTTTTTCCCTTTTATAAGCTAACCAATTTAATTACCTATGAATAGCATTACTACATGCAGAAGGCAATTCTTTCAGAAAATTCATTAATGCTTTAACATCAATTGTCATTATACCGTAAAATAACTTCATAATAGTTTGATTTTTAATTTGTTATGCAAAGATAAATCTCTATTACATATGAGTAAAAAAAATTAACATATAGAAATTCAAATTTTAGACATAAAAACACTTATTTCAGATATAAAGACACAATTGAAAAGTACTAATGTTAAATAATGAAGAATTACCCTACAGAAAAAAACATAAAATAAGGGGCTTATCCCCCTGAATTTTTAAGTTATTAGCGCATACTACTCTTAAAGGAGAAAAGAAGTTATATTAAAACACACTTCTTGAGAATATCTGGTATATACTTTATATGGGTAAGTAGAAAGTTTTTCAATTTTGAAATGCTATAGATCATTCAATTATTAATATACTAGAATAATTAGAAAATCTAACACAGCAAATTACATTATAAAAAAGGGATTATCTAATCGACAATCCCTTTTACAATTTTGTAAAATACATAGAATTTGGGTTTTATGTATTATAATTAAATTATTAATGTCTAATTACGTGACTTGAAGCAGAAGGCAACTCCTTAATAAAAGTTATAACAGACTTAAATTGTAAACTTAAAATAGTGTAAAAATTTCTCATAGTAAATTGTTTTTAATTATTTACATAAATTTAACAACTACTTTAATGATTTTCAAACATATATGTTAAAAAAATATCTATTTTTGATAAAAAACGTATTTAAACGATTAAAAACACTTTTTGGGGAATTTTACACCAAATAAAGTAATCCTATTCCTACTTTAATGTAAATAAATTAGGGGGATATTTCCCTTAATTTTACGGTTAAACCATAATCAACTATAAATCAGACGCTTAGTTTTTTCCAAAAAAAGCAAAAAACCGTAATTGAAATGCGTTAATTAAGGAATATTCAGGTACTTATGAGTCTGTAATGACACCTTCCACTTAGGGTTTTCCATCACATAATCTACTATTAACGGAATCACCTTATCTCTAACGCTCCATTCTGGCTGTAGATACAACACACAATTCTCCGAAACTTGTGCTGCTTGCTCTTCTGCAAAATCAAAATCATTTTTATTATAAACGATGCATTTAAGCTCGTGAGCTTCGTTATATATTTCCGGTTTAGGAAGCTTTACTTTTTTTGGTGATAAACATATCCAATCCCAATGACCTGTAAGCGGATAGGCTCCTGATGTTTCAATATGGGTTTGAGCACCTTTACTTTTTAGCCCCTTAGTAAGTTCTGTCATATCCCAAGTTAGCGGTTCTCCTCCTGTAACCACTACTACATTGCTATATTTTACTGCATTTTCTACAATAATATCTGTTGTAGTAGGCGGATGTAAATCTGCGTTCCAACTTTCTTTTACATCACACCAATGACATCCAACATCACAGCCACCAATTCTTACAAAGTAAGCAGCAGTACCTTTATGGTACCCTTCTCCTTGTATAGTATAAAACTCTTCCATAAGTGGAAGCATTTTACCTTCATTCACCAATTTCTCTGTACTTTCTTGCATAAGGCTGCAAAGGTAGATAATAAATTACGAAAGATGAATGACGAACTACGAATCTTAAAATAAGATTACTAACTTAAAAAATTGTATACAATAGTCATAGAAAAAATGCTTATTCTATAAGCTCTCTATTCCGATTTAGCAGCGATACACTCTATTTCGATCTTTGCCCCTACTGCTAAACCTTTGGCCGCAAAAGTAGTTCTTGCAGGCTTTTGAGGAAAGTACGCCTTATAAACTTCGTTAAACGCTACAAAATCTTTTATATCTGCAAGTACAACCGTACACTTAACTACATTATTCATATCCATATTATGATGCTTTAATACAGCTTTGATATTCTCTAGAGTTTGTTTTGTTTCTTCTGTTATACCTCCAGTTACTAATTTACGTGTCGAGTGATTCATTCCGATCTGACCAGAAAGAAAATATAAATCTCCTACTTGTACAATATCAGAAAACGGAGCATTTTCTTTTTTAGGTTCATGAGTTTTATGAAAAACAATTGAAGTTCCTGAATCAGAACGGTTACTACAACTAATAGAAAAGGTAATTATGATTATTATTACATATATCTTTTTCATTATACTAGAGATTATAATTTGTAACCTATAAAAGTAAACTATAATTTTCTACACTTCTGCTTATTAAATTAAAAATTATAAATTTATCGAAAACAAAATCATATTCATTTCGATAGAATACGTAAGATTCCTATTTTTATCAAAATTTACATCAATTATGAGTAGTAATCAGGATTTTTTTGATCATATAAATAAAGGATATACTACCAAAGGTGATTATATCGCCTTAGGGGCAGCAATGCATAATGGAGAAACTGTCACAAATGCTCACGTTAAGATTCCGCTAAAAACATTAAATAGACATGGACTTATTGCTGGTGCTACTGGAACTGGTAAAACTAAAACACTGCAAGTTCTCGCAGAGAATCTAAGCGAAAAAGGCATACCAGTGCTTCTTATGGATATTAAAGGTGATCTTAGTGGATTAGCTGCTGCTAGTCCAGGTCATCCAAAAATTGATGAACGACACGAAAAAATAGGAATTCCATTCGAAGCAAAAGATTTTCCAGTAGAAATTCTCTCTTTATCAGAGCAAGATGGAGTTAGACTTAGAGCAACAGTAAGTGAATTTGGTCCGGTTTTATTTTCCAGGATATTAGATGTTACTGAAACACAAGCGGGTATTATTTCTATTATTTTTAAATATTGTGACGACAACAAACTACCACTTCTAGATTTAAAAGATCTTAAAAAAGTACTTCAGTTTGCTACTCGAGAGGGAAAAGAAGAGTTAGAAAAAGACTATGGAAGAATTTCTACAGCATCTACAGGTTCTATACTTCGTAAAATAGTAGCATTAGAACAACAAGGAGCTGATGCATTTTTTGGAGAAAGGTCTTTTGATGTACAAGATTTATGTAGAGTCGATGATGATGGTAGAGGTTTTATTAATATACTACGATTAACTGATATCCAGGATAAGCCTAAACTATTCTCCACATTTATGCTTAGTCTTCTGGCAGAAGTGTATAGTACGTTTCCGGAACAAGGGGATAGCGGAAGACCTGAATTGATAATTTTTCTGGATGAAGCGCATTTGATATTTAAGCAAGCTTCTAATGCTCTTATGGACCAAATAGAAAGTATTGTAAAGTTAATACGCTCTAAAGGAGTTGGTCTTTATTTTGTTACTCAGAACCCTACAGATGTTCCTGATGGTGTTTTAGGTCAACTAGGACTTAAAGTCCAGCATGCCTTAAGAGCATTTACTGCAAAAGATCGTAAAGCCATCAAGCTTACCGCAGAAAACTATCCAATTTCTGAATATTATGACACTAAAGAAATACTAACATCGTTAGGTATTGGAGAAGCTTTGGTATCCGCTCTTGATGAAAAAGGTCGCCCGACACCGCTTGCAGCAACTATGCTTAGAGCACCTATGAGTAGGATGGATATCCTTTCAGAAAGTGAGCTAAAAAAATTATTAAAAAAATCTACACTTTCTAAAAAATACAATGAAGATATTGATCGAGAAAGTGCCTATGAGATTCTTAATGAAAAAATAGAAAAAGCGGAAGCGGAAGAAGCCAAAGCCGCTGCAAAAAAAGAACGAGAAAAACTTAATCGAAAATCATCAAGTTCACGTTCAGGAAGAAGAAGATCCAGTACTACGGAAAAAGCTGTTATCAAAGTACTAACAAGTGCTACTTTTATTAGAGGAGCACTGGGAGTTCTAAATAAATTATTGCGCTAAATACAACACAAATTTTTGTTTAATCTTAGGATAATTAACTCATTATGTCTAAAAAAATTAGCTACCTATTACTTATTGGTATAACGATATTAAGTTGTCAGAATGACAAAAAGCAAGATCCTTTCGAAATTTCTTATAATAGAATAGGAAAACTAACCAATACTATAAAAGTAAATCAATTAGATTCAATCTACGCAAGTGATTCTATCGTAAAAAACTCTAAAAACAGCCAATTCTTAAATGTTTCTAACACGATTGAAATTTATGAAAAAGGTGGAGCTAAACTATTATCTATAGAACCCAGAGAAGAAAACGATCCATCATCAGTGATCGAAAGCGTTCAGGTTATCGACCCTAGATATAAAACTGTATCGGGATTATCTGTGGATGGAGTTTTTAAAGATATTAAAGACAATTACAGTATTACCAAAATTAATAATACACTAAGTGCTGCTGTTATATTCGTTGATAGTATACAAGCATCTATAACTATTGATAAAAAAGAATTACCCAGTGAACTTAAGTTTACTACTGATAAAAAAATTGATGCTTCGCAAATACCAGATTCTGCAACAATTAAGCATTTCATCATTAACTGGGATGCTAATTAAATTTTGACGATTTAGTCCTATGAGTAAGAAATATCATATTCAGAAATCACCATTTGTAGTACCTACCACAGATGGAAAATTAATAGAAGAGCATTTTGGAAAAGCAACAGACGGCAATTCTCAGGTTAGTATTGCACATATGATCGCTCCACCCGGTTGGAGCGAACCGTTCCAAACACCTGAATTTGATGAATATACTTATATCATTAGCGGAAAAAAACAATTTATCATAGATGGAGAAAAAGTAGTGTTAGAATCTGGGCAGTCTATTAAAATTGAAAAAAACACCAGAATCCAATATGCTAACCCTTTCGAATCAGCTTGCGAGTATATTTCGATTTGCATTCCAGCATTTTCTATAGAGTCTGTACATAGAGAAGAATTATGAAGGAAAAGCTAAAAAAGTATATCCCGATTTTGATCGGAAAACGACTTTTACTCTTGTTTTTTTTTAATCAAAAAAAGGCATTACATAAAGCCTACATTTTATTCTCTACTCCATTAAAAGGAAAAGTGTTGCCAGATCAGGAATATTTTCTGGAAGAAGCAGAAGATGAAGTTATTTCTGTAAATGGAAATTATTTACAAACCTATCGCTGGCCTAATATGGGTGAAACAATATTAATGGTGCATGGATGGGATAGTAATAGTCATAGATGGAAAACACTTATCGAAAAACTACATCAACAAAACTATAATATCATAGCTTTTGATGCACCTGCACACGGTAATTCTTCTGGTAAAACACTGAGTGTTCCTCTGTACGCAGAATGCCTCCAAAAAATAGTAGAACTGTACCGCCCTAATTATATTATTGGTCATTCTGTTGGTGGAATGACTACTATATTTCATCAATTTAGGTTTCCAAATCTCGAAATAGAAAAATTAGTTGTACTTGCTCCTCCTACAGAATTATCTGTGATTATGGAAGGATATCAAAAGACCCTCAAACTATCTGATAAATTTATGGGAGCTCTAAGCCAATATTTCAAGGATCAGTTTGGATTTCATTTTGAAGAGTTTTCTATTGCGGAATTTGCAAAAAATCTAAAACATCCAGGATTATTGATACATGATAAACACGATGATATAGCTCCACATTCTGGTGCAGAGAAGATTCACAAAAACTGGAGTACTGCAAAATTTATTACTACGGAGGATTTTGGACACTCGTTATTTTTTGATGAAGTCGATGATATGATCATCGATTTTTTGAAAGATTAAATTTTATGATCACCTTTGCACTGTGGAAAACTCTAATCTTACAAGACTCAATAAATTTCTTAGCGAAGTTGGATACTGTTCTCGAAGAGAAGCAGATAAATTGATTGATCAAGGTCGCGTTACTATAAACGGTAAAGTACCAGAAATGGGTACGAAAGTAGCTCTTGGAGATGAAGTTCGGGTTGACGGCGAAATCATCAATAAGCCTAAAGAAAAACACGTATATCTTGCTTTTCATAAACCCATTGGAATTGTTTGCACCACTGCTCAAAATGAAAAAGATAATATTATTGACTACATCAATTATCCAAAACGTATTTTTCCTATCGGTCGGTTAGATAAACCCAGTGAAGGTCTGATTCTACTGACGAGCGATGGAGATATTGTCAATAAAATACTTAGAGCCAGAAATAATCACGAGAAGGAGTATATTGTTACAGTAAACAAATTAATCAGTCCTCAATTTATCAAAAGAATGGGAAACGGCATTCCTATTTTAGATACGGTAACCCGTAAATGCGAAGTTGAACAGATTAATAAATACGATTTTAGAATCGTACTTACTCAAGGATTAAATAGACAGATTCGAAGAATGTGTGAATACCTGGGGTATGAAGTAACTAGATTGAAAAGAATTCGTATCATGAATATATCTTTAGATACTCCAGTGGGCAAATGGCGATACCTAACAGAAAAAGAATTACAGATTATCAATTCTGATGTTGGAGACTCTAGCAAAACTGAAGAAGCTTCTGTTATCGAAGAAAAAAAACCAAAAAGACAACGAAATAATCCAAAAAGTTTCAATAGTAAATACCACAATAGAAAAAGTTCTAATGACAAAGATTCTTTGGCTTCAAAAAAAAGAAAGCGAAGTGATCGAAGGCGTTAAAACGTGTTGTTAATTATATCTTAATTATTAATCTCTTGTATTTATAAATATTTCAAAATAGGTAAATTACCTTACTAATCAATTCATAAATATTATGAGATTAATAGTAATAAGTCTACTTATTCTTGTTCCTATTCTACTAACTGCTCAGAGTGAGTATGAACCTTCCGATGCATATCCATTTGGGAGACCAAACCCAGAAGCTCCAAAAGAAATAAAAGATTTTGATCCCTTAATCGGAATTTGTGATTGTAATTCTCAAACCAGAAACCCTGATCAAACCTGGGCTAAACCAAATAAAATGACTTGGGAGTTTAAATATATTATGAACGGCATGGGAGTTCAGGATCAAACATTAAAAGAAGATGGTAAGCATTCTGGTAGTATAAGGCAATTCATTGCAGATAGCAGTAGGTGGTTTGTTCACTATTACTCAAACACCTCTCCTACTCCAGTGTTATCAGCTTGGGAAGGAAATAAAAAAGAAGATAAAATCATTCTGTATCGTGAACAGAACGCTCCGAATGGCATGAATGGTTTTTACAAAATAAATTTCTATGACATCAATAAGGATGGCTTTAAATGGTTAGGAGAATGGGTAAATACAAAGGAAACAATTTCGTTCCCTACCTGGAAAATAACGTGCATAAAACGCAAAGACACTCAAAAACTATCTGATGAAGAACAAATAAAAACTGTAGCAAAATCTTTTTCTACGGCATATCTAAAACAGGATTATGAAGCAATTGCTCAAATCTATACTAAAGATGCTAAAATATTTCCTCATAACACCTCGATTATTTCGGGATACGACGCTATTAAAAAACGTTGGGCAAGTTCATCTGGCTACACCCCTATTGAACATCAGATTCTACCCGAAGAAATAACAGTACTAGGTGATACGGCTCATGACTATGGTTATTACCAAGGTAAGAACAAAAATGATGATGGAACAGAAACCAATTACAAAGGAAAGTACGTAGTCGTTTGGAAAAAGGCTAACGGTATATGGAAAATGTATTTAGATATCTGGAATCCAGTAAAAGAATAATTTTATACCTCTTAACCTTTTAAACCTTAAGTTTACATATAAAGATTAATCAACATATGAGAACATTATCCCCTTTCCATCTGGCAATCCCGGTTGACAATTTAGCTCTTGCCAGAAATTTTTATAATAACACACTAGAACTAGATGAAGGTCGGAGCAGCGATCATTGGGTAGACTTCAATTTTTTCGGGCATCAATTAGTAATTCATTACAAACAAAAAACAGATTCAGACACTAAGCATCACAATAGCGTTGACGGTAAGGAAGTACCTGTACCTCATTTCGGTATTATTCTAGAATGGGAAATATGGCAAAATTTTGCTAATATGCTTTCTGAAAAAAACGTAAAATTCGTAATTGAACCTTATATAAGGTTTAAAGGAGAAATAGGAGAACAAGCAACAATGTTTTTTTATGATCCTTGTGGAAATGCACTTGAATTTAAATCTTTCAAAGACTCTTCTCAAATATTTGCAAAATAACGCCACTAGTTTTGAAAAATTGGAACCAATTAAGTAAACAATAGTTAAAAACACGTATTTTTTTATTTAAAAAGATAGAATGTTAAAGTTATACTACAAATTCTTATTATATTCTGCCCCAATTAGAATACAATAGAAAGAAAATGGATTTTATACAGCCCCTAAAGTATGGTGTACCTTTATTTCTGGTACTTATTGTTGTAGAATTAGCTTACAGTAAAAATCACGACGATCATAAAGATTTATATAATTGGAAAGATTTATCTGCAAGTTTCACTATGGGTCTTGGATCCGCATTTTTAGGCCCTTTCCTTAAGACAGTTTTTTCGGTAGTTCTATTCACTTTTATGTACAATCTTTTTAATCCAGAGGTTGATGGTGTCAGAACTAACATTATGGGTTGGGAATCCTTTAGTTATGCTTGGTATGTTTGGTTATTATGCCAATTAGCTGATGATTTCACATATTATTGGTTCCATAGACAAAACCATATGGTTCGTGCATTGTGGGCAGCACATATAGTACATCACTCCTCTGATAACTTTAATCTCGGAACAGCTGTTCGTAATGGATGGTTCACGTTGTTATACAAACCTTTATTTTATATGTGGATGCCAATCATAGGGTTTCCTCCAGAAATGGTTATTGTTTGTCTTGGTATAGAAGCATTATGGCAATTTCAATTACATTCTGTATTTATACCGAAAATGGGATTTATAGAAAAGATTTTCAATACACATACAATGCATCAGGTACATCACGCCAAGAATGTAGAGTATATGGATAAAAATCATGGGGGATTCTTAAATATTTTTGATAAAATATTTGGAACCTGGAAAGAATTAGACGATGATATTGAAGTACAATATGGTGTGACACACGCACCAAACTCTTATAACCCTTGGGTTATACTTACACACGAATATAAAGACATCTGGAATGACACCAAAAAATCCAAAAACTGGTATCATAAGTTTATGTATATTTTTGGTCCTCCAGGATGGAGTCATGATGGCAGTACACTCACTGTAAAACAAATGCAGAAACAACTCGAATTGGAGAAACGTATGAGCATTGAATCGTAATTTATTTCTATAGCAACTCTATATTCTCGTTATGAATTATCAAGAAATCGTTACTACTCAAAAGACTTTTTTTAACACTAATACTACTAAAGATATATCTTTTAGAGTTAAAGAATTAAAGCGTTTAAAAAGTGTTTTACAAAAAAACGAGGAGCTATTATACGAAGCTATTTATCGTGATTTCAAAAAATCAAAATACGAAACCTACACTACAGAACTAGCTATTATTTACCATGAGATAGACCTTGCACTCGTAAATATTAAGAAATGGTCTAAGAGGAAAAGGGTTTCTACAGGATTAGCTAACCTTCCTGGAAGAAGTTATATTATACCAGAACCATTTGGAACGGTATTAGTAATGGGCGCATGGAATTATCCGTATCAACTATCGATAGTTCCTGCAATAGCTGCAATAGCTGCGGGTTGTACGGTTATTCTTAAACCTAGCGAGATTCCATCTAATTCTTCTGCTATAATGGCTAAAATTATAGGTGAAAATTTTGATCTTAAGTTTTTTAAAGTAATCGAAGGAGGCGTAAAAGAAACTACGGAATTACTAAAAATTAAATTTGATAAAATATTTTTTACAGGAAGTATTCAAGTAGGTAAAATCATCTATCAGGCCGCTGCCAAACATCTTACTCCGGTTACCTTAGAATTAGGAGGCAAGAGCCCTGCAATTATTACAAAAGATGTTAATATTGATATGACTGCCAAACGTTTAGTTTGGGCAAAATTTTTAAACACAGGCCAGACCTGTATAGCTCCAGACTATATCATGGTTGAGTCCTCGGTACAGGATGAACTGTTACTAGCTATTAAAAAACACATAGAAAGTGCAGATTATAAAATAGAAAATGAAAATTACACTCAAATTGTAAACCAAAAAAACTTCGAGAGATTACAAAATTTTATTGAAGAAGATAAAATATATTATGGTGGGCACTCTGATGCCGATAACAGAATTATATCTCCTACAGTTATGGGTGGCGTAACATTCTCCGACAAAGTAATGCAAGAAGAGATTTTCGGCCCTATTCTTCCTGTAATATCATTTGAAGATATAGATAAAGCCATTGCCGATATTAAAACATTATCGAAACCCTTATCCTGTTATATTTTTACTAAAAATAAAGCAGTAAAAAATAAAATCCTAAATGAAATATCATTTGGTGGTGGAGCTATAAATGATGCGGTTATGCATTTTATGGAACAAAATCTACCTTTTGGTGGTGTTGGAGATAGCGGTATTGGCAACTACCACGGTAAAGCAGGATTCGAAGCATTCTCTCACTATAAAAGTATTTTACAAAAATCCTTTTTAATAGAGTTAAATCTTAAATACTCACCTTATACAGGCGCTAAGTTAAAATGGTTGAAGAGACTTATTGGGTAATACTTTTAGCCTTTATATTATAGAAGTCTAAGCGGTTTATAATTTCTTGTATAACCTCATCAGTATCCCAGATATCCTCAATATTATCAAGTTTCATAACTTCATCCATAACCTTGGCTTGTTGATCACCAATATCTAGCGCCTCAACATACGGTCTATGGGTAAACGTTACTCTTGTATAAAGTGGAATCCACTTATCAGGAAATTTTTCAGAAAATCTTTTCTCTATTTTCTTCCTTAATAGAAAATCTGGATCTGCGGTTTTACTACTCATTTCTATAAAATTGCGATAAGAAAGTTCCGCTATAGCATCAGCATTTGGTTTTCTGGCTTCTTGATATTTTTCAAAAACCTCCTGCCAGTTATCTCCTTTATATGTTTCTATAATATCGTCTAGCACTGAAATATCCTCAAAACCAGCATTGATTCCTTGCCCATAAAATGGTACAATTGCGTGAGCAGAATCTCCAACCAAAGCTACCTTATCCCAATATGTCCAAGGATAACATTTCATTGTTACTAAAGCACTCGTAGGGTTATTCTTAAAATCTTTAAGTAAAGTAGGCATGAACTCTATGGTATCAGGAAAATATCGCTTCCAGAATTCTATTACTTCGGCATCATTGGTTAAACTTTCAAAAGAATTTTCGCCTTCATGAGGCATAAATAAGGTGCAAGTAAAACTACCATCTAAGTTTGGTAACGCAATCAACATAAACTTCCCTCTTGGCCATATATGCAATGAGTTTTTATCCAATTTATGTGTTCCATCGGCATTAGCAGGTATCCCTAGTTCTTTATACCCTGCATCCAGAAAATCTTGAGAATAATCAAATCTACTTCTTCTCTGCATTTTATGTCTCACTCTCGAGAAAGCTCCATCACAACCAAAAATCATATCGTATTGATATTCTTTCCATTCGCCTTTTTCCGTCTCTCCTGTATATATTTTAGCTTCTGGTAAGCTTACATCCCATACTTTTTCATTAAATCTAAATACAACACCTGATTCTTCTGCTAGTGTAATCATTTTACGATTCAATACGCCTCTCGAAATAGAATAGATAGCCTCTCCTTCTTTACCATAGTACTGATGATATTCAGGCTGATCATTAACGTGCATGGTTCTTTTATCCATTTGGATCGCTAACTTTCTAATTTCTTCTCCAACACCAACTCTATCCAATGCTTTCCAACCTCGAACGGACATTGCAAGATTAATAGAACGACCACTAAATTGAATTTGTCTAATATCCGGCCTTCTGTCAAATACTGTTACTTGGTGATTACGTTTTCTTAGATAAATTGCTAATAGCGAACCAGCTAAACCACTTCCTACAATAGCTATATTTTTTGTTTGCATACTTTTTAAATGATTCCAGTTTGTCAAAGTATGAAAAGGAACTAAGTAATAAGATCCGAGTCTTAATGTCCTTGACAAACCAGCTCTCTATATTATAGAGCTTATGCAAACATTAAAACCTTTAACAAATGTAAAAAAATTATCAAAGAATTGTTACTTAAATGCTTTAATCGCAAACAGTAGTGGAAATAATTTATCAGAACTCTCGAACATACCATTTTTATTCTCTATCAAATTAGGAAGAATATCATAAGGTGACTCATCATATTCTCTAAGATACTCAATGGTTAATCCTGCCTCTGACAATGCAGAAACAACTTCTCCTAAACCATGATTCCAACCATATTCTTTACTGATCATTTTAGAACTCATATCAGCATACGTGCCTTCATATTCTTCATAGATGGCTTCTTTCTGATGATATCCATACTTCATCTTAGGAACTCCTTCTAGATAGTCAAACATCCAAACAATCGGATGAAACTCTACTATATAAAAAACACCTCCTGTTTTCAATCTCTCTGCAATCATCCTACCCCAAGGTTTTAAATCTGGTAACCATCCAATTACACCATAACTAGTAAATACGATATCGAACTGATCTTTTATGTGATTAGAAGTATCTAAAACATTACAGCATACAAAATCAGCATCTAATTTTAACTCTGTATTTAATTGTTTTGCTAGTTCAATCCCTTTTTCAGAAAGATCTACTCCGATACATTTTGCTCCCATCCTACTCCAGCTTAATGTATCCTGTCCAAAATGACATTGTAAATGTAATAGTGATTTACCAGAAACATCTCCTAATGCTTCTAATTCAATTTTGTTTAAAGAAGTTGCGCCTTTTCTAAATAATTCTAAATTATAAAAATCACTAGATGCGTGAACAGCTACTTTCTCATTCCAAGTTGCCTCGTTAGTTTTAAAATATTTTTGAAATTCCTTAGACATCATCCCTATATTAAAAGATTTATAAATATAACTAATCATAATAAACCTTACTTCATTATGTCTTTCTTGATAAACAAATCATAAAAAATTGGCATTTAATTTCATACTGGTTAAATTTTATAAAAACCTTAAGATTTCTATTGTTTATAGGTATTGGATAGACATTTTTAATTACCTAATTTTAAACTAATGAAACTTACCACACAAAACCTTCAACAAATCCCAGAGTTTATTCATGTTCCAGATGATCAATTACAATGGTTAATTGACAAATCTTATATCGAAGTTTTAAAACAAGGAGAGTATCTTTTTCAGAAAGGCGATCCTATTGATAAGCTATTTATTGTACTAGAAGGGAAGATTGAGATCAAAGTCGAACAAAATGGAAACTACAAGCATGTAGCATTAATGGATACAAATGAAATCGGTGGATTACTCCCTTTTTCAAGAGCTAGTTCGGCCATAGGCTTTGGAGAAGTACTGGAAAATAGTGATGTTTTAATCCTCAAAAAATCCTGTTTCAAAGAAATGATCTCTAATCATTATGAGTTAACTGAAGTTTTGGTACATAAAATGACTTCACGAGTCAGAGAGTTCACTAAAGATAATGTACAAGCGGAAAAAATGATGTCCTTAGGAAAATTATCTGCAGGATTGGCGCATGAGCTTAATAATCCTGCTTCTGCTATGGTACGAAGTGCCAAAGCGCTAAAAGAACATCTAGGCAATGTTCCTGAAAAGTTTAAAAGAGTAGTTTCTATTAGAGCTACAGATGAAGAAATAGATGCCATCAATACTATTCTTTTTGAGAAATTGAATAATCGCCCAGAAAATAATATGAAACTCACGGAACGTAATGAAAAAGAAGATGAACTAGAAGAATGGTTAGAAGATCACGGCGTAGACAATAGTTATGAATTGACAGAAACATTATTAGATTTCTGTATGGGTATAGAAGCAATGGAAGAAATTCATAAAGCTACAGGTGACAAAAACTTTCCAGATGCTATCGAATGGATTGAAAATGTATTAACCACAGAAAAAATGGTTGATGAAATTGGCGAAGCTTCTGATAGGATATCCAATCTAGTAGGCTCTATCAAAAGTTATACACATATGGATCGCGCTCCCGAGAAAATCTCTACAGACATCCATATTGGTTTAAAAAGTACCCTTATCATGCTTAATCATAAACTGAAAAAGAAAAACATATCCTTAGAAAAAGATTTTCAGGCAAATCTTCCAGAGGCAAAAATTTTTGTTAGTGAAATTAATCAGGTCTGGACCAATCTAATTGATAATGCAGTTGATGCCATGGATCACTCCGGAATTTTGAAGATAAAGACTTCTAAGGACCGGAATTTCTTAAAAGTAGAAATTATCGATAATGGAGAAGGAATTCCAGAAGAACATCTGAATAGTATTTTTGATCCTTTTTTTACTACCAAAGCTATTGGAGAAGGCACAGGAATGGGACTAGAACTAGTTCAAAGAATTATTAATCAACATGAAGGTGATATTATGGTAAAATCTAAAAAAGGAGAAACAATATTTACCGTTTGTTTACCAATTAATTAACCAGAACAATGAAAACAATAACAGATATAAAAGGAACATTCCAATTACATAACGGAATACATATGCCGTATTTTGGTCTTGGAGTCTATTTATCCGATAATGATCAAGAAGTAGTTGATGCTGTTCAATGGGCTTTAGATGCAGGTTATCGTCATATAGACACAGCAAGTATTTACAAAAACGAAGAAGGTGTTGGAAAAGCTATACGCCAAACTAGTATTCCTAGAGAAGAGATTTTTGTAGTAAGTAAAGTCTGGAATTCGGATCAAGGATATGAATCAACTATTAAGGCTTTTGATAAAAGTCTTGAAAGATTACAACTAGAATATCTAGACCTATATCTCATTCACTGGCCAGTAGAAGGAAAATATATTGAAACCTGGAAAGCATTAGAAAAACTGTATAAGGATGGAAAGATTAAGGCTATAGGCGTTAGTAATTTTATGCAACACCATCTAGAGGATCTGATAGAAAATTCAGAAATAATACCAATGGTCAATCAAATGGAATTTCATCCATATTTAGTTCAACAAAATTTAATTGATTTTTGCAATAAACATAAAATTAAGTACGAAGCTTGGTCTCCGATGATGCAGGGAAAGATTTTTAAGCTATCAATATTAGATGATTTGGCAAAAAAATACAATAAGACTGTCGCTCAAATTGTCTTAAGATGGAATTTACAAAAAGGAGTTATTACTATACCTAAATCTTCCAAAAAAGAAAGAATTATATCTAATGCTGATCTTTTTGATTTTGAATTATCTAATGAAGATGTATCCTACATTGATTCTCTAGATAAGAATCAAAGAACCGGACCAGATCCTGATAATTTTAATTTTTAGTCTGTTTTAAATCAAAAAATAATGAAAAAACCTATCATATTTGCCCTTGATGATGACCCACAAGTATTACGTGCTGTAACTCGAGATTTAAAATCAGAATATCGAAAAAAATATCGAGTCATGAGCACAGAATCTGCTAATGACGCGTTAGAAGCTCTAGAGGATTTAAAAAAGAAAAATGAGGTTGTTGCCCTATTTCTTGTGGATCAAAGAATGCCCGAGATGCTAGGAGTAGAATTTCTCAAAAAAGCCAAACATTTTTTTCCGGATGCAAAAAAAGTACTGCTCACTGCATATTCTGATACTGATGCAGCTATTAGAGCTATTAATGATGTACAGCTTGATTATTATCTTACAAAACCATGGAATCCACCAGAAGAAAAACTATATCCGACACTAAATGATTTATTGGATACTTGGCAAATAAATTTTCAACCAGAGTTTGATGGAATAAAAGTTATTGGTTATCAGTATTCTCCAAAATCTCATGATATCAAAGATTTTCTGTCCGGAAATTTATTTCCTTTTCAATGGTTAGATGCAGAAACCAGTGATAAAGCTAAAGAAATTATTGAATTACATAAACTGACACCAACTGATCTTCCTGTAATTTCATTACAAGATGGCAATTGTTATAAAAATCCCGATATAATAGAGCTAGCTACTGCACTAGGTTTAAACGCCCATCCGCAAGACAATTTATATGATGTAGTGATTATTGGAGCAGGGCCATCTGGATTAGCAGCCGCCGTTTATGGAGGATCAGAAGGGCTAAAAACGTTACTCATTGAGAAACACGCACCTGGAGGACAAGCAGGAACCAGTTCTAGAATAGAAAATTATCTTGGATTTCCAAATGGATTAAGTGGTCAAGAATTGACACATCGCGCGATTACACAAGCCAAACGATTTGGGATAGAATTCCTGTCTCCCCAAGAAGTTACTTCTATTACAGAAAAAGATGGATATAAAAGTATATCACTTGGTAACGGTGAATGTATTAGCGCTAAAAGTGTAGTCATCACTACGGGTGTTAATTACAGAAAACTTGAAGCCGAAGGTGTAGAAAATTATACCGGAGCAGGTATTTATTATGGTTCCTCTATGACTGAAGCACAAGCCTGCGCTAATAAAGAAGTATATATTGTGGGTGGCGGAAACTCTGCAGGCCAATCTGCTGTTTATCTTTCTAAGTTTGCTAAAAATGTATACATCTCGGTCCGTAAAAAAGATCTTACTAGCAGTATGTCTAGCTATCTTATTGATCAAATTGATGCTATTGAAAATATTACATTATTAGGTAACACCAATGTCACTAAAGCTATCGGAGAAAATGAAAGACTTACTTCACTGGAGCTAACAAACAGCGTGACTTCTGAAACTAAAATAGTGGATGCAGATGCCTTATTTATCTTTATAGGTGCAAGACCCTATACCGATTGGATAGCTTTAGACATCATAAAAAACGATCGAGGTTTTATAGAGACTGGTAGGGATCTCAATCGATATGAAAATTTCAAAAAAATCTGGAAAAAAGATCGTGAACCCTTTTTACTAGAAACATGTAGTCCGGGTATCTTCGCTTCTGGCGATGTACGAGCTGGAGCCATGAACCGGGTAGCATCTGCTGTTGGAGAAGGTGCTATGGCCATAAAATTTGTACACGAATATTTAGCAGAAACATAGTATGGGATTTAAAACTAAAACTTGTAATCATCTGGAAAATTTAGATCCTCAAAACATCAAAAAAGATGACAGTTATGAATGTGCCGAATGTATAAAAACAGGAGATAATTGGGTTCACCTTAGAACTTGTCAGCAATGTGGAGTTACCTTATGTTGTGATTCTTCACCTAATAAACATGCTAGTAATCACTATATAAATCATAAACATTCTGTGGTAATCTCGGCAGAACCCAATGAAAAATGGGCATGGTGCTATGAACATAAGACTTTTAAGAAATATTGAAATTCACAACGCTCATAATTTAGATAATTACCTGTAAATTCGAATTTTAAATAGAATAATTAGATTTTCTATAACATATTTTGTAATAGTTAATCCTTAAATTTGTAGGGAAATTATAAGTTACAAAAGTTATATAAGTTTACAGGAGTGATTTCTTTTCTAGTTTATTGCTTTTTTAATTCATCAATAGATGTAAGTTTTATAGACCAATAACGACTTATAATTTATATTAAAATAGTATACTAAGTTTTTGTTTTTCAATTCACTTCTAATAATATAGGGAAGTATTGACAAGGAAGAAGGAAAAAAGGACTTTTTAATCTACATCTTTTGCCCCAATTTTGTAGTATAATAAATTGATTTACTAAATACGAAAGTAATTTCGAGTAAAAGGCATAGATATGAAAACTTTACATAACAACATCACGGCTATTCTAACTATAGTTTTTTTTATCACGATTTTTTCTGGACACTCACAGGAGAAAATGTACAAAACTCAATTAGAAACTGTATATCTTAAAAATACCAAAGAAGTAGTCTATCAAAATACTTTTAGCAACTATAACGAAAGTTTAATTGCTTCGAATCAAATTAATTTTAAAAAAGAAATAAAATTTTCAAAGGGAAAAAACACCTCTTTACTTTTTATTTCTAATAAAAACAATGTAGAGTTAATTACAGCTTCATATCTGAAAACCATACGAAAAGCAGCGAATAGAAGCCGAAACGCAGAAGCATTTCAGACTTTCTTAATAAACAATTTACCACAGTTATCCCATCAATTTGCTATTGATAACAATCTTAAGGAATTGTATTTTATCTCTAGAAAAGATACCTTTAATGGGAAAATAGACGCATTACCCAGCGTTCTATAAAAATATACACAAACTCTAACATATTAAAATGAAGAATGCCTTACCCCTGGTATTGAGGATAATTGTTGCTATTATTCTCATACAAACCCTTAGATTTAAGTTTACTGCTCATCCGGATAGTGTCTATATTTTTTCTAAAGTTGGACTAGAACCTTATGGTAGAATAGTTATTGGAATTGCAGAACTAGTAGCCGGTGTTTTAATACTAATCCCAAAGACTGTTTGGATCGGGGCCACGTTAACTTTAGGTGTGATTGGCGGTGCCATTTTCATGCATATCACGAAATTGGGAGTCGAAATCAATGATGACGGAGGAATACTATTTATTACAGCGATGTTAACTTTTATTCTTAGTGCAATAATATTATGGATTAAAAGGAAAGAAGTAAAATTTTTCTAAATAAAGAAATCCAAAATATAAGATTATTAAAACCTCCAATTAAGGGGGTTTTTTTATACCCAGGAAAAATCGACAAGTCTTCGGGAAAAACCAACATTCCAGAAGCCTCTTCATTCAATCATCTTTGTACTGTTAATTTAAAACAATACAAAAGGATGATAAATAATAAGTCAATATTCAATTTAATAGAAATTTTCAGTCAGGGAAAAAGAAAAAT
This sequence comes from uncultured Aquimarina sp., assembly GCF_947492405.1. Lineage (GTDB taxonomy): Bacteria > Bacteroidota > Bacteroidia > Flavobacteriales > Flavobacteriaceae > Aquimarina. The sequence goes on along the minus strand of NZ_CANLMP010000009.1, from coordinate 46,078 downwards.
CGTAAACACCTTAAATGCGAAAGCACATTGTGATCAAAGAAGTCATCATGATTTTTATTGTGATGCAGAAACACCTCGTATATAATCCCAAAAACTGCGGAAGGGAAAAATTGACAAGTTGTAGGGAAAAACCAGCATTTTAGAATCAATATTCCTGTTGCATCTTTGCCTTGTCAAGTTAAAAGACAATTAAAATAAACACATAAATCCATCCTGAAAGAAATTAAGGATACTAAAAAAATAATCATGACAACATTTAATGTACCAACAAGAGAAGAAGTAAATACGAAGAATCAAGCAATCTTTGACAATCTTAATAACGCACTAGGTTTTGTACCAAACCTATTTGCAACCTATGCACATAGCGAAACTGCTTTAGAGAACTATCTAAATTTATCAAATGCAAAGACTTCTTTAAAAGCTAAAGAAAAAGAGGTTGTAAATCTAGCAGTTAGCGAAGTAAATAGTTGTAACTATTGTTTATCTGCACACACAGCTATCGGAAAAATGAATGGCTTTACGGATGAGCAAATATTAGAACTAAGAGCAGGATACGCTTCTTTTGACACTAAATTAGATGCGCTAGCAAAACTTGCTAAAAACATAACGGAAAATAGAGGTCGTGCGGATCAAGAAATAATTGACAATTTCTTTGCTGCAGGATATGACAAAGGTAATTTAGTAGATACAATTGTATTAGTAGGAGATAAAACTATTTCTAACTATTTAAATAATGCTACAGAAATTCCTATAGATTTTCCAGTTGCTCAACCACTAGAAACTACAGTAGCATAAGCTATATAACCACCACTAAATAATCTATCAAAGACTCTGAGGAGAAAGAAAAATAAACTCTTTCTTCTCAGAAAAACCAAAAATCATTTAACAACAATTATAAATTTTAAAACCATGAAAAAGTTAATCACATTATTCACATTTATTTTTGCAATTACGTTAAGCTCATCAGCGCAAGAAGTAAAAACAGTTTCTCTAGAACAAACTAAAGGAGAATTTACTCAAAAACAAGTTACCTTATCAGAAGGAAGTTATGTTTTTAATATATCTAACAACAACTCAGGAACTGATGTAGGGTTTGTATTAGTACCGGCAGGAAAAGATGCCTCAGATCCTAAAAATCATATTCAGGCAGCTTATGTAACTAAAGTAGTTGCAGAAGGAAAAACAGAAAGCTCTAAAACAGTAACGTTACAAAAAGGAGAATATAATTACTTCTGTCCTTTAAATAAAACTCCACAATACAAATTGATCGTAGAGTAATTACCCCAAAACAATTAAAAAAGGCTTCCATAATTAGGAAGCTTTTTTTGTTTAATCGGCCCTGTCTTAAAATATCGAAAAACATATTTCAAAATATATTGAACTCACAGAAGAAGAACGAAAGCGACTCTCATCTATTTAATTCATAATAAACTACGAAAAAAGACAGTATCTAATTCAAGTAAGATGTAAAAAGTAAAACTTAATTAAAGCTATAAGTTTCATCAAATAATAATAATAATAATAATTAACTTTTATTTACTGCAACAACAAACCCCTCATCATCCACAAACACAACATGCTCGTAAACATTACTTTATATATAAAAGAAGATTGAAAGGAAAAATCGACAAGTAGTCGGGAAAAACGAACATTTCAGAAAGTTCTGTGTTGCCTCATCTTTGTACTGTTAATTTAAAACAATACAAAAATGATAGTACATAATAAATCAATATTCAATTTAATAGAGATTTTCCGCCAAGGAAAAAAACGAATCGCTAATACTCTAAATATAAAAACACATTGTGATCAAAGTAGCCATCACGATTTTTATTGTGATGCAGAAACACCTCATATATAATCCCAAAAATTGCGGAAGGGAAAAATTGACAAGTTGTTGGGAAAAACTAACATTTTAGAATCATTATTCCTATCGCATCTTTGTATTGTCAAATTAAAAGACAATTAAAACAAAAAATATAAACTAATCCTGAAAATGAATTCAGGATATTAAAAACAATAATTATGGCAACATTTAATGTACCTACAAGAGAAGAAGTAAACACTACAAATCAAGGAATTTTTGATAACCTTAATAGCGCTTTAGGTTTCGTACCAAATTTATATGCAACCTATGCACATAGTGAAACTGCATTAGAAAATTATCTAAATCTATCCAATGCAAAAACCTCATTAAAAGCTAAAGAAAAAGAAGTAGTGAACTTGGCTGTTAGTGAAGTAAACAACTGTATTTACTGTTTATCAGCACATACCGCAATTGGAAAAATGAATGGTTTTACTGATGAACAAATACTAGAATTAAGAGCAGGATATGCTTCGTTTGATCCAAAACTAGATGCTTTAGCAAAATTAGCTAAAAATATTACCGAAAACAGAGGTCGTACAGATCAGAATATCGTGGACAATTTCTTTGCTGCTGGATATGATAAAGGAAACTTAATAGATACTATCGTATTAGTGGGAGACAAAACAATTTCGAACTATATCCACAGTACTACACAAGTTCCTGTAGATTTCCCTGTAGCACAACCACTAGAGACTACAGTTGCGTAAACGAAATAACCTACAATAAATAACTATTTACAGACTCTGAGAGGAAAGAAGTAATAAAGAAATTCTTTCCTCTCAGAAAAACCAAGAATCATTTAACAACAATTATAAATTTTAAAATCATGAAAAAGTTAATCACATTATTCACATTTATTTTTGCAATTACATTAAGTACATCTGCTCAAGAAGTAAAAACAGTTTCTTTAGAGCAAACTAAAGGAGAATTTACTCAGAAACAAGTTACCTTATCAGAAGGAAGTTATGTTTTCAATATCTCTAATAACAACTCCGGAACTGATGTTGGTTTTGTTTTAGTACCAGCAGGAAAAGATGCCTCAGATCCTAAAAATCATATTCAAGCAGCTTATGTAACTAAAGTAGTTGCAGAAGGAAAAACAGAAAGTTCTAAAACAGTAACATTACAAAAAGGAGAATATAACTACTTCTGTCCTTTAAATAAAACTCCGCAATACAAATTGATTGTAGAGTAATTACCTCAAAAACAATCTAAAAAAAAGCTTCCAATATGGAAGCTTTTTTTGTTTAATTTTGTTTTATGTATGCTGCTATCGAAAAACATATTTCAAAATATATAAAACTCACAGAAGAAGAGCAACAACGATTCTCTTCTATTTTAATTCATAAAAAACTACGAAAAAGACAGTATCTCATACAAGAAGGTGATTTTGTTGATTATGAGTATTTCGTAATTAAAGGTTGTCTTAAAGCCTTTGAAGTAGATGACCTTGGAAACGAGCATGTTGTACAATTTGCCATAGAAGATTGGTGGATCAGTGATTTTAAGGCTTTTTTTAAGGGAGAAAAAGCCCGCCTTAATATTGATTGTATAGAAGAATGCGAACTTATTGGTATTAAGAAATCTGATTTAGAACAATTATATCTTGACATCCCAAAATTTGATCGCTTTTTTCGTATTAAATTAACCAATGCTTTTGTTGCTTTACAAGATCGGATCATATCTTCATTAGAAAAAACAAGCTCAGAACGTTATCTAGAATTTCGAAAAACGTATCCTAATATCGAACAACGAATCCCTAATTATCTAATAGCTAATTACCTAGGTATCAAACCAGAAAGTTTAAGCAGATTACGTAAACAACTTACCTCTTCTTAACATAGGTCAATAAAATTTCATAACACACATCAATCATTTTATTATCAGTCACTTACGATATTTGTAATGTAAAAAATTATAAATCGTAAAACAGAAATAAAATGAAAAATCTAAAAGTATTATTAATTACCACATCACATAATCAATTAGGTAATACTGGCGAAAAAACAGGTGTTTGGTTAGAAGAATTAGCCGGGCCATATTTCAAATATCTAGATGCAGGAGCAGAAATAGTGATTGCATCACCTAAAGGAGGTAGTATTCCATTAGATCCTAAGAGTGAACTTCCTGAGTGGCAAACAGATTTCACAAGACGTTTTAACCAGGACAATAAGGCATTAAATGCAATTCATAATTCGTTAAAAGTTTCAGACATAAATCCATCGGAATATGACATTCTTTTTTTCCCAGGAGGACACGGACCCATGTGGGATTTAGGTGACAATCCAGAAATAGCAAAAATAGTGAGCACATTCAATCATCAAGATAAACCTATTGGTCTCGTATGTCATGGTGTAGTTGCTCTAAAGGGAATAAAAACAAAAAACGGAACTCCTATCGTAAAAGGCAGACGACTTACCTCTTTTAGCAATACAGAAGAAGAAGCCGTTGGATTAACAGATGTAGTTCCCTTCTTGCTAGAAACTGAGCTTATAAATGAAGGAGCAATTTATCGTAAAGGCGAAGATTGGTCTGAATACATAATTGAAGACGGAAACTTGATCACTGGTCAAAACCCTCAATCTTCAGTACTTACCGCTCAAAAAACTATAGAACTAATAACCGTAAAATAATTATCAACTTTAAATAACATAGAAATCATGATAACAGAAACACAAATTAAAAATAGAAAAACAGTCGCTACATTATTCTTTAATGCATATAAAAATCACGATCTTGAAACTGCAGTTTCTTACGCAGCTTCTAATGGAACTTTTAGATATGTTCCTCTTGGTGAGAACGGTATTGGAAAAATCAACGCCGATGAAGGCACTACTTGGAAAGGTATCGCTTCAGCTCTAATAGAAGCTTTCCCTGATCTGACAAATGATGTTAAAAGTATAACGATAGATAACCAAGGTAATGCAATAGTACGAGTATTTATTGGTGGAACTCAAGAAAAAGAAATTCTGGGAATACCTAGTAAAGGTAAATATTATAATACCGAACATTTGTTTATTCTTAAAATTAATGATGATAACAAAATAGAGGATATATTGTCTTTCTGGGATAATTGGGACTGGTTTCAGCAAATTGGTTTTAATCCAAATGCAAGCTAAGCTATCTAAAAACAAAAGCTTCTAAACCCTAAAACCTTGTTAATAGAATTTAGCAAGGTTTTTGTTTTCTATATTTTAGCCAAAAATTAACTCAAGATGAAAAATATCATACTGTTATCCATATTTTCTTTATTTATGATTGCTTGTAAACAAGAAGCAAAAAAAGAATATAAATATGAAGATGATACAGAAATAAGAGCTACGGAGACCACTAAGAATAAAATCTTAACCACTGCAGAATCCATTGCAAATGCTAATGGTTTTGAGCATTGGAAAAAAGTAAAAGAAATAAAATTCACTTTTAATGTAGATAAAGATAGTAGTCATTATGAACGTTCTTGGAGTTGGAAACCTCAAAAAAATGAGATTACTTTAACAACTACCGAAGATACGATCTCTTATAACCGAACACAGATTGATAGTACTTCATTAAAAGCAGATCAAGGTTTTATTAATGATAAATATTGGTTATTAGCGCCCTTCAATCTGGTTTGGGATCAAGACAGTTTTACATCAGAACATCAGGTAAAAGCAGTTGCTCCAATTAGTAATAAGGAAATGCAAAAGTTTACTATTGTATATAAAAACGAAGGAGGCTATACTCCTGGAGATGCATATGATTTTTACTTTGAGGGCGATTTTAAAATAAAAGAATGGGTATTCAGAGAAAAAAATAAGGAAGAAGCATCTTTAATAACTTCCTGGGAAGATTATGAAACCTTCAACGGAATCAAAATTGCCAAAACACATAATCGTAATGAAGGTAATTGGAAACTTCATTTTACAAATATTGAGGTTGTTACGGACTAATTTCCAGCTTTAATTCATATCATTTAGATACTTTTTAGAAATAAAGAATGTAACTATTAACGCAATTATTGTTGCTGTTAATAAAGCAGTAAAACTAAGTTTTAAACTATCTATTTTGGATAGCAATCCCAGAAATGGAGGGCTTATTAAAAATCCAAGATACCCAAAACCTGCTACAAAGGATATTCCTTCTGCAGAAGAAACACCATTAGTTTTTCCGGCCAATCTAAACAACTCTGGTATAATCACTGAAAATCCCAGTCCCACTAGTCCAAAACCAATGACAGTAAGTATCAATGTAGAACTTAATACGGCAAAAAAACCAAAAGCACTTATTAAACAACCTCCAATAATTATAATAAAGGATCCAAAATGTTTACTTACTGCATCTCCAAAAAAGCGACCTAACGTCATCATCACAGAAAAAGCGACAAAACCAAATCCAGAAACCTTTTCTGAAGAGATGTTTACAACGTCTTGCATATAGAGTTTACTCCAATGCTCTATTGCACCTTCGCTACCCATTATTAAAAATGCAATGATCGTAAGTCCTAAAAGTGGCTTTATAAGTTTTAGATCAAAAGGCTTTCTTGATTCTTCTTCTTTTTTCCCTTTTATAGTTATATATCCTTTACAAACTATGATGTTTGTTACGATCACAAATATTGTAGCGCATAACATATGTAACAATGGAATCTGAAAATATGCAATCAAAAAACTTCCAACACCAGCTCCAATGACTCCTCCTAAGCTAAAAAATCCGTGAGATGCAGACATAATATGAATATCATCCTCTTGTTCAATGTCCGACACCAGAGCATTCATTGCAATATCTGTCAAACAAGCAGATAATCCAACTGTAAATAAAACTATACATAATACCAAATAACTTGGAGCTATTATTGGCATTAGAAACAACAAAGAAAAAAGAATGACTCCTATAATAGTCACCTTTCCTACACCAAGTTTTTCTATTATCAAAGATGATAGAGGGATCATTATTAATGTACCTAACGCAAAACAAAAAAGTGCAATCCCCAACTGTGCATCATCAATTAATAACTTTGTTCTCACAGTAGGAATATACAACACCCAAGTACCGGTCATAATATTTAATGATGCAAACACCCAAGCAGGTCCAAAGTATCTTAATTTTGTAATAATTAGGTATAAAGAATTCAAAGTATGTTATTTAGTATGTTAACTATAGTTCAAAATTAGTTACAAAAAACACCTTCATATTAAAACAAAATATCCTAACACTAAGTCATTTTATTCATTTGTATAAAATTAATCACAAGAATATGATAATTTTGTTTTATGAAGCCATCATACGAACAAATTTATCTAGAACAATCAAAATCTTTGAAAATAGAAAGTTATAGAAAAGATTCACTCTGCAATGAAGTAAATTGGCATTTACATCCAGAATATGAGATTGTATTTATTAGAAACGGTAATGGAATAATTCAAGTTGAGTCAAATATTGAAAAATACAAAGATGGTTTACTAATTTTTCTCGGACCAAACATGCCTCATATGCCTTTTGGAAATAAAGATTTCGAGGATAACGTAGAAGTTGTCATTCAATTTAATGAGAGTTTTATTAAAGAAAAATTAAACTATTTTCCAGAGTTCTCCACTATCCTGGAATTTATCCGAAAATCACCAAAAGGTTATATATTTTCTAAAGAGACTAAAGAAAATTTGTCTGATTCTTTTTTAAAACTTTCCAACCAAAATAATGTGGAGAAATTATTAAATTTCTTGCATATACTGTATGACCTCTCTGTTTCTAACAATAAAAGACCTATTGTAAAATCTAATCATCTTGAAATTGATAAAACAGCTTTACCAAGAATATCCAAAGTTTTTGATTTTATAAATAAGAACTATGCCAAAAAAATTCAATCTAAAACTATGGCTAAACAATTAGGACTGACTACGAATTCATTTTGCAGAATGTTTAAATCTGCTACAAATAAAAGTTTTATTAATTTTCTCAATGAGTTTAGAATCAAAAAAGCGCAGGAACATTTCGAAAACAAGAATACTTCTATATCCGAGGTTTTATATCAATGTGGATTTAATGATCCATCTTATTTTTGCAAACAATTTAGAAAACACACTGGTGTTTCTCCTTCTAGATACATCAGAGAACTAAACTAAAGCGTTGCTTTATTTTTTTTCTAGAATTCCTTGTTTAAGGATCTGACCAAATTCATACATATCTTCATATGAGCAATAAAAAGGAGCAGGTGCTAGTCTAATTACATTAGGTTCCCTCCAATCAGTAATCACTCCGTTTTTCATCAAATAATCAAATAATTTCCGTCCTTCTCCGTGAAGAAAAACAGAGAGTTGTGTTCCTCGTTCTTGTTGATTTGATGGAGTAATAATCTCAAAAGTGCTGTCTACTTCTCTATCAATCTCTTTTAATACGAATTCTAAATATGCTACAATTAGGTTTCGTTTTTCTATTAGCGCATCCATACCAACCTCATCAAACAATTGTAACGACGCTAAATAAGGAGCTAAAGATAAAATAGGCGCATTACTCAATTGCCAGGCATCTGCATTGGGCATTGGTTCAAATTCAGGTTTCATAAGAAATCTGGATTCTTTTTTAGTTCCCCACCACCCTTCGAATCGTGGAATATCTTTTCTATCATGAAACCTTTCGTGTATGAAACATCCTGAAGCATTACCAGGGCCGCTATTCATATATTTATAACTACACCAAGATGCAAAATCCACATCCCAATCATGAAGTTTTAGCTCAATATTACCAGCTCCGTGAGCAAGATCCCAACCCACAAACGCTCCTATATCATGACCTGCTTTAGTTATCGTTTTCATATCGAAAACCTGGCCTGTATAATAATTAACTCCACCTATTAAAATTAACGCACATTCTTCTCCTACAGATTCGATAGTAGAGAGTATATCCTCTATCCTAAAATTGTGTTCTCCTTTTCGTTTTTTAATTTCTACAATAGCATCATCCGGGTCATACCCATGAAACCGAACCTGGCTTTGTAACATATATTGATCACTAGGAAAAGCTTTTTCTTCGCAGATGATCTTATATCTTTTTCCTTGCGGTCTGTAGAATGAAACCATTAAAAGATGAAGATTTACTGTTAGTGTATTCATCACAGTAATTTCTGAAGGTTTAGCACCGACCACTTTACTTAATGGTTTTGCCATTCGCTCGTGATAATCCCACCAAGACTTATCTGCATAAAAATGACCTTCTACTGCAAGTTCTGCCCAATCTTTCATTACATCATCTACGTACTTCTTTGTGTTTTTGGGTTGAAGTCCTAAAGAATTTCCTGTAAAATATATTACTTGCTCATCATTCACTTTAGGAAAAAGGAATTGATCTCTATATGACTTTATGGGGTCTTGTTGATCTAATTTCTTAGCAAACTCTCTACTGTTTTCGAATTGCATTTTTGAGTTTTGATTCAAAAATACATATTAGAACCGAGATTATATAATCTTTTAAAAACCACCCTAAAAGGATGGGGAAAATTGCTACATAATTCTTATATTCATACCAACCAAGGTTATACGAAACAAGGTATAATTATACAGACATACATCCTGAGTGTCTCTAAATGTTCGGGTATACAATATCATCTTAAACTCACAGTACAATGAAAGAATTAAAAAAACTAGACGGTGTAAAAAAAATTAGTAAAACTGCTCAAAAAGAAGTTGTTGGAGGATGCCCTACTCATGGTGGTGGATCTGGTTGCCCTCACGGTATGTGTGGTCAAATCATTTTTCCTGGACCGGATTTTTTATGTGTTGAATGCTAAGCATTTTCTAATTCAGAAAAAAAACAACAATAAATTGCAGTAGTTAATTTTATAGCTACTGCACTTTTTTTAATAAAGCTTGTGCTTTATCAAAATTATAATTTTGTCTGTCTTTCAGAATAATTTCTAAAACTTTTATTACATCATCTTTCTTACCTTGTTTTAGATATACTAATGCTTTATACCAATATCCTTTGGACTGATCAATCGTATCGGAACTTATTATTTGATCAAAATAGGAAATTGCTTCTGTATACTGATCAAGTTCCAGTGCGGAAACCCCTAAATATATTAACACGGATGGTAAAAGCTTGTTTTTATCTTTTTTGTATTCTTTAAACAACATATAACTCTCATCATATTTCTTTTGTTCGAATAATCGTTGTCCCTCTGCTAATTGACTTTCATCACTCCTACTCGTAAGAGAAGGTAAATCCTGCCATTGACTATATGCCGCATACAGGTCCTGATCAGCATTGTTAGAATTCATAGTATATAATACTACAAATATTGCAATAGAAGCTGCTGCAAGTACTGAGAGAAATAACCTGTTATTTAAAAAAGAAGTGTTATTTTTTTTCTGATAATTCGCTTGAGCTTTAACAATAGTATCTTTTAGTTTTTTAGCTTCTATACTCCTAAAATAGTTTTCTACTTCTTTTACTTCTTCTATTTCAGGAGTAAACGAATCATCAATCCAAGAAGATTCATCTATATGAACAAATAACTCTTGATGTATCTTGAATTCTTTTAATACTTCAGGATTTTTTTCTAATAATTGTTCAAACAGCGCTCTATCCTCTGTAGAAAGTTCATCTCTGAGGTACGCATCGATTTGATCGTGATATTTTTCTTGATTGGCATCCATTATGACATCAAATTTTCAAATCGTTCATCGGATTTTACACTTTTAATTAATTTAGCTTTACACTTAAAAACGCGCTGTCTTGCAACTGTCTCCGAAGAATATGACAATTGAACGACAATATCTGCATAAGATACTTTCTTTAGAAACAGCATTAATACCTGTTTACAATTATCAGATAGTTTTTCTAATTTTTCTTTAAACAATTCCCATCTTTCTTGTTCAAGTAAAGCGTACGCCATATCCGATTCTTCACTTACCAGTTCCTTTACTTCTATATTTGTTACCCGTTTTCTTTTATTTAATTCTCTACGCCATAAATTTTTACAGGCTGTAAACATATAAGCTTCAAAAGTAGAGTTGATAGTTTTTAACTCTCTACATCTAATTCTAGCCGAAATTTGCATTAATACTTTCTGAAAAATATCTTCTGCATCTACACGCTGTCCTTTATTATGCATGACAAATTTTAAGCATTTTGGGAAGAAAGAGGTATAAATATCCATAATGACCTTTTCATCAGATTGCAATATTCCCTCAATAAAATACTCATTATCCTTCATTAATTATATGCTAAAATCTTAGATCTGGGTAACAAAGCTAATTATTTTGAACTATAGTGTGAAAACTATTTATCATAAGGTTTTCAAAACAAATAAATATTAATAATTTTAAACAAACTTACGTGATGAAAAAAATTGCAAACATTTTATTAATCGGGACAGTTTTATTTCTTTTTCAAAATTGTTCTTATGATGAACCAGAAATTTTTGAAGAAGACCTAAAATTAATTGAAGAATATAATGGAAAAAATTTTTCAAACAATAACACAGGAAATGAAGGGTATCTTTTAGAAGGCTGTGAGATTGAATATACATTTAATGACCCAACATTAACTCCTTCTCAAAAAGCGGCTATTAGGAATTCTTATAACTTTTTTCTAGGCATTAAATCAGTGAATGGTAATACAGAGATATGGTATACAGATTGCTCGGATTTTCTTGAGTATAATCAAGCAAATCCAGGTGGCGATACTAATGGTACTTATGTCCTTTCAAGCGGGTGTCCTAGAGGAGGTTGTCCTTCTACTCCACCTGCTCCAGACGAACCAACAGACCCATTTGGGAGCGACCAATAAAATTTTAATTATAATTGCTTCAATAAAAATATGTCTAAAATCAAACTTTCTAAAAAGTATATAGGCATATTTTTAGTATTATGTTGTATAGTTTCTTTTGCTCAAAAACCATCAGTAGCATATTATAAAATCAGAAATACTGAAAATTATACCGATACCAATAAAATATGTGCGGTTGAGGAGTTATTGAAAAAACATTTAACCGATAAAGATTCTTTACAGTATGGAATTGATTTAACTGCTTTTTCATTTTGGTTATATAAAAACAAACATTTTGATATAGGTACTCTAAAATCCGAAAAAGCAGTTAAGTTCTTTAGAACATTTATACCAAAAAATGAAAAACTCTACACATATAATCTTGGACTATTAGCAGATTTTTATTCAAGAATTGAAGATTATGCTAGTTCTAATGATATACATTTTAAAATCTTAAGGATAAAGGAGAATAAAAACAAATTAGGAGAGATTTATAAAAAAATTGCAATAAACTATAATCTCGAAGCTAACTTTCATGTAGCAACCACCTACTTTCTTAAAGCAATTGAAGAATTTAGAAAAGAACAGAAATACCGAAAGCTATTTGATACCACATTATTATTATCTGATAATTATCAAAATATATTAGATGATGAAAATATTATAAAGGGAATTGAAAGCCTAAAAAAGTTGGACACCATAAAGAATAAAATAGATTACTCTTTATTGGATGAATATCTAATACATCAAAGGTTGGGAAATCTATATAATTATGAAAACCTTTTTAACCCTTGTGCAAGTTTACCTTATTACAAAAAGGCTTTGTCAATTGCAAAAGAGTTAAATAACAACAGAATCTTATGTCTTATTAATAACAACATTGGCTATGTTTATCGAAATATCGATAATGATTCTACTTTATTTTATTTTAAAAAAGCATTTACATACACGCACAACGATAAAAACCTAAATGCTACTGTATTATCTAGTTTAGGACTTGCCTACCTAGATCGAAAAGAATATGATAAAGCCTATAAATCATTAAATCTTTCTCTGGATAAATTAAAAACTAATTTTAAAAAAACGAAACTTACTGATAAACAAACCATTAAACTAAGTGATCAAAATCTAGGAATAGAGCTTTTGAAAAACATTGCGATTACCCAAATTAAAAGATATGAGGATGAAAGCTCTAAAGAATTATTAGAAGACGCTTTATTCTATTTAAAACAAGCCGATCAACAAATCGATCTGATAAAACTAGAAAGCACGCATCAAGAGTCAAAGTTGTTTTGGAGAGGTCTGGCATCCGATATCTATATCAATTTAGTAAAAATCTGTTATTTACTGAATGACCCAGAATTGGCATATTATTATTTAGAAAAGAATAAAGCTTTATTATTATTAGAAGATCTAACCAAAGAACGTTCTAAAACCTTTTTTAATGTTCCTGATAGCATAATTAAAAGAGAGCGTTCTTTCAAGCGCAAGATCGCAAGAATTCAAAACAAACCATTATCACAAAAATACAATGACGAAACTCGTTCACTTCAACTGTTTGACATTAAAGAACAATATAAATCCTTTTTAGATTCTTTACAAAACAAGTTTCCTAAATATTATAAATATAAGGTAAAAACAAACATATTACCTTATAAAAAGGTTATCAAAGAAGCTTCAAAAACGAATTCAACTTTCATTCATTATATCCTTAATGATGAGTCGGGATATGGATTAATTATTTCCAAAAATAAACAAGCACTTTTTGAGATACATAATATTCCGTTGATTCAAAAATATATTTCTAAATTCAATGTACTTGCTTCAAAGCCATTTACCTCAAAAATAGATCAAACAGCATTTCAAAAAGTTAGTAAAGAATTACACAATAAACTTTTACCAGAGAACATATTTTATGATAACAGAGGTAAAATCATTATCCTTCCTGACGAAAACTTACTGAGTATTCCTTTTGAAATATTAATCCAGAAAAACGAGAAATATTTAGTAGAAGATTATCTTATAAGCTATGCCTATTCTATCTCTTTTCTTGAACAAAACACCGATCTAAAAAGAACACATCAAAAAGAGTTTTTAGGCTTTGCTCCTATTAATTATAAAAACCTCAACACTCTTACTAAAAGTAGTACAGAAATAAATACAGCTGCTAAAAAATTCGATAGTGATATCTTACTAAAAGAAGAAGCTTCACAGCAAAACTTACTAAACTCTTTAGCTGATTATAAAATAATTCATCTTTCTACTCACGCTAATGCTAATGATTCCATCACACCTTGGATAGCCACAAGTACCAAGAATATTACGCTAAACGATATTTATAGTACTAAAAACAATGCAGAACTTGTAACCTTAAGTGCCTGTAACACCTCTCTTGGGAAATTACAAAAAGGAGAAGGTGTCATGAGTCTGGCGCGTGGTTTTTTTAATACTGGTGCTAATAGTGTGGTCTCTACATTATGGAAAGCTGATGACCAGTCTACACAAGAAATTATTACTGATTTCTACACCTATCTAAAAGAAGGAAAATCCAAACCTGAAGCTCTTAGACGAGCTAAACTCGACTATCTTAAAAATCATTCACTCAGTGAAGTTTCGCCTTACTACTGGTCTTCTCTTGTTCTTATAGGAAATCCTGAGCCCATGTATTCCTCAATAAATAGCTGGTTTTTACTTGTAGGGATCTTAACTTCTTTTCTTTTCATTTTTATTCTTCATAAAAAAAATTCAAAAAAATAATTTTTTTTTGGGTAACAGAATATTTCTTCCTGAACTACTCTATGAAACCTCATTCGCGAAGAGTAGACAAAAGCTTGATTGTCTATAAATGATCAAGAATATTTTTTAAAACATTTATTAATTAAGTTAAAACATAACATGCTAATTAATAAATAGATATACATAAATTATCAATCACTTTTAATTTTTTTATTATGAAAAAAGTATTAATTTATTTTTTAAATCTTTTTGTATTTATCCTTATGTCTTGCTCCTCAGAAGATATAGAATCTTTTGACGAATCTTTAGAACAATCAAAGCCGGAAACTGAAGAAATAAGCGCATTTAGTAAAATCTCTTGTGGTGATGAAATCACATATAACATTTTACCTGGTGATGCTATTGATGTAGCCGCAAATTCAAAGAACATATTCAAAGTAGCAGGAAATAGAGGTGTCTACGCATTTAATGAATCTGATGGGAGGTGGATCTATCTTGGTGGACAAGCAAGAAGAATAACTGTAGATGGAAATAATGTAATCTGGATTACAAATCATAAAAATGAAATTTTCAGATCTACCTATTATCCTTCTACCCAAACAAATTCCAGATGGACTCGCATGAGTGGTAAAGCAACTGATATAGGGGCAAACGAACGAGGTGATGTTTACATTCTTGGCGATTCTGATAGAGGGGGAGAATATGATGTTTATAAAAGAGAAAATAACCGATGGAATAAGACAGGAGGTAGAGGAAAAAGAATTGCTGCCGGAAACTCTGATGCACAAGCCTGGTTAGTTAATAAGCATAGTGACATATACAAAAGAGTTAATGGTAGATGGCAAAAATTCCCTGGAAAGGCTAGAGATATTGCCGAAGGAAAAGGAAGCAAACCTCATTTATATATTGTAGGAAATACTCCTAAAGGAAGTAATGGCTATGACGTATATGTATTTGATCAGGTTTGGTGTAAGGTAAGAGGAATCGGTACTAACATAGCAGTTAGAGGAGACTTTCCGTTAATCTCTAATGGTTATAACAAATCATACATAGGCTGCCTTATCAGATTTAATGGCACCCCATTATGTCCTTTCTAATCTAAAAAAACATCTCATTCGCGAAGAGTAGACAAAAACTTGATTGTCTATAAATGATCAAGAAATAATAATTCATAAATCCAATATTATGTTACAAAACATTTTAAACCTTAAAGGTGTTGAAATTCTTAAAAAAAATCAATTAGAAACTATTAATGGTGGTACGGTAACTTGCTCATGTAATGACATTTCTGGTACCTGGAGTGGCAATTACTCTAGCATTAGTGAAATTCAAGCTGATGTAAACAAATATTGTTCCTCGGGAGCACATTGTTCTGGAACTTTATCACCTCGCCAATTAGCTTGATAAATTAGCACTTATAGTATCTCTATCTCTAGGTCATTAGAAAAGCTAGGTTAGAGAAACATCAAAGCCTTTAACATTATGGTATTCAAGGCTATTAATAATTTTTAAATATATACAATGAAAAACAATTTTTTAAACATTGAAGGAATACAAGTATTAAACAAAAGCATTCAAAAACAAATAAACGGTGGACAATCCTTCGATTGTCATTGTGGTTTAATAGGTAGTTCTGGAGAGAGTCATGCACATATCTTTCCTGCAAAATCTATAAATGATGCTTTAAGTCAACTAGCAGACATCTGTGGCGGACAAGGAGGAACATGTAGTGGTTTAGGATAAACTAAAACAATGTTTTAAAAATATCGAGAAAGTATTTTCTCGATATTTTTTTATTGAATATTATATAATCAATAGCTTTGTAAAAAAAGTTAAGCCATGCACTTCATACCTGAAGCATTAGATACTTATGTAGTAAATCATACCGAAAAAGAACCTGAATTACTACAACAATTAACCAGAGAAACATATCAAAAGATATTACAACCTCGTATGCTTAGTGGTCCTTATCAGGGTCGTGTTTTGAGTATGCTTTCTAAATTGATCAATCCAAAAACTATTTTAGAAATAGGGACCTATACTGGTTACTCCGCTTTATGCCTGGCAGAAGGAATGAAAAAAGATGGTGTTTTACACACTATCGATATCAATGAAGAATTAGAAGATTTTCAGCGAAAATATTTTGATCTTTCTTCCTATAGCGATCAAATACATCAGCATATAGGTAATGCTACAGAAATCATACCTAATTTGGATATAAAATTTGATTTAGTCTTTATAGATGCTGATAAACCAAATTATTCAACTTATTTTGAATTAATAATAGACAAGATGAATCCAGGTGGTATTATTTTATCCGATAATGTTCTTTGGAGCGGAAAGGTAATTGAAGATCTTGCAGAAGATGATCTTTCTACCCAGGCACTTTTGGTTTATAACAAATTACTTGCAGAAGATAAACGTGTAGAAACGGTATTATTACCGATTAGAGATGGACTAACAATTAGCAGAGTTATATAACTTCGTTTTACACAAAAAAATAGAATAAAAAAAGTGGAATCCCCAGAGAGACCCCACTTCTTACATGTATTAGTAACTACAATTGCTAATTCACTTATTATTGTACCGCTTTCAATGCATCTATATTACCATAACCGAACTTGCTATTACGATTAGGATAAAACTCCCCAGCTCTTTTTAACTTATCCAATACTTGTGCTCTAGACATATTAGGGTTACGTGACCAAACTAATGCAGCAATACCGGCTGTCATGGCTGTTGCTACAGAAGATCCGCCAACATAAGATTGTGAACCACCATTAAACCCTAATACTGGTACCGTTCTACTAGTATTACTTGCTCTCTGCATAATAATAGTAAAATCGATTTTATTACCATCATGACAAATATCACAGCGATTATATCCATTATCTTTTAATCCCGTTACTGCAACAGTTTCACTCATGCTTGCTGGAAATATAACTCCATACCAATTCGTAAAAGTAGTTGAAGTTCCACCAGCTGCCATGATCATTTTACCTTTTCCGTATGCATATTTTACTGCATCTTTTACATTACCAATTGACCAAGGATATCCAACAGACATCGAAATTATTTTAACATCACTTCTATTTCCTAATGCTTTTAGCGCATTACTTACTCCTTTACGTTCATGATAATCGTTTAAAACAACATCCTCTGTTCCTCTATAAGCTACCAAATTAGAATTGTATGCAACGCCAACTGGCATAAAATCATTATTTCGTGGTGATGCTATAGCGGATGCCATCTGAGTTCCGTGACCACATCTATCATTAGGTCCATCAATGTTATTAGACCACCACCAAGGAGAATCAATAAATGTCCCAAAACGTTGTACAAACCTACCATTCGAATCCCCATCATTAAACCCATTTCCTAAAAGGTTTTGATTAGCAGATAATCCAGTATCTATTAGACCCACGGTAATTCCTGCTCCTGTACTAAGGCTCCAAGCATCATCAATATTATGATTTTTGTAGTTCCAAGGTAATCTTGCATTAGGAGAGATCACGCTGTAGTCACCGCTATTGATTGATTGTCCGCTTTGACTACATCCTGCAGATTTTTGTTGTGCTTCCTGCTTAAGATAAAATCCATATCCATTAGGTTCTAAATAGCGAATATTATCCATTGCTTTTAACTCTACAATTGTCTCCAATTTTGTGATTTTCACATCTAAAACATTCAATAAACCATCTTCTGCTACCTGAACATTAGAACGTGTCACTCCTTCTACATCTTGTATGGTTTTATATATACCTTCTATAACATTGTTTAGTCTAGGAGATCTTTGAGTTCCATCAACAAAACTTTCTCCCTTTTCCCCAAAACCGATTGTCAACACTTCACCTCCATGCATTACTGCACTATATAATATATGTGCTGATGCATCTGTAGTCCAATCTAAATCCCCATTTTGCTTAAGTTGTTTTTCTATAAAAGAGTTTATTTCTTCAATAGAAAGAATTTTTTGAGAATCTGAGCTTTCATCAATAATTTCGGTGGAATCTTCTTGAGAACATGATAGGACAAGGAAAAGCCCTAAAATTAGCGTAATAATTTTTTTCATTTTAGTATAAATTAATGAGTTTGTGTGTTAATGACGTTTTGAAGTGGTCACTTCCTAAAAACATCAAATAATTATCATTTAGTTAATTTCACAACTAATTTATTAAATAAAATCTAAATATTATCACATTATATTGAAAGAATCTCAAAAAAATTACCATTACTATGCTTGCATAAGACAAAGAAACAGCGTCAAATACCAATGTTTATAAGGGTTTTACAGAAAAAGACTACAAAGCAAGATTATCTTAAAAAAAGAATGGTTTTTTTGATAAAAAAGTAAAAACAGAGGGGTTATTTATCGAAAATGATAAAATTTAAAATATGGTAGATTAGAGATTACGTTTTACAGGGCCTGTAACGTCTTCGATATCTTTTTTTACTTGAGTAATTTCCTTTTTTATATCAGAAGTAATAGAAGTAGGGATATCAGTATCGATTCCATGCTTTTCTGCACTTTTGGTAATTTCGGATTTAATATCATTAGTAGCATCCTTAACAATACGCATTCCTTTACCTAAACCTCGAGCGATTTCAGGTATTTTATCAGCACCAAAAACCATAACCAATATAAATACTATAAAGGCGATTTCTGTTCCGCTTATGAATAATGGTAATGTTATCATAATACTGCAAATATAACTACAATAATGTATAGAAAAAAGCCGTTCGCATACACGAACGGCTTTAACTTATAATTTAAAGATTTTTTAACTTATTGTCCTTTTACTTTATTTTTGAATTTATCAAACTTACCTAGTTTTTTATTCTGAGGCCAGCTATTATTTGATGTATCTATGTCTGCTGTTTCTTGGTTAGGATCCACCACAATTTTAGAAATTGCCTTTTCTGAAGCTATTGCTCTTTTAACTGCTGCGTCATTCTTTCTCCAAATTTCTGCAGGATACGTTACTGTTTCTGAAGTCCCGTCTTCGTAGGTATATTCTACTATTAAAGGCATTACTAAACCTCCAGGTTTTTCGAAAGTAACTTCATAAAAATACTTAGGTTCTTTGATCACTTCTCTTTCTTCAACTGAAAAATTATCTATTAAGTATTCTTTTAATGTTTTTGCATCATCTATAATGTTACCATTTTTCTTAATCGCTTCATATTCTTCACTACCTTCTTCTACCATAAATACTAATGGACCAAAGTCTTCGACCTTAGCTCCTCTTGCAGCGGCAAAGCTTTTGGCTCTTTGATTTGGTTCTTTAGAAACTACAAATTTCTTCACCTCTTTTACACCGATATCGGTATAATCAGTTGTATAAAACCATCCTCTCCAGAACCAATCCAAATCTACCGCGGATGCATCTTCCATTGTTCTAAAGAAGTCTTCTGGCGTTGGATGTTTAAACATCCATCTCTGAGAATATGTTCTAAATGAATAGTCAAAAAGATCTCTACCCATTACAGTTTCTCTAAGAATATTTAATCCCGTAGCTGGCTTAGAGTATGCATTAGAACCGAACTGGTGAATATTATTAGACTGTGACATAATTGGTGAAATAAAACTTTGATCACCACTCATGTAAGGTACAATTTTCGGTGCTGGACCTCTTCTTGATGGATACTTTTTTAAAGGCGCGATCGCATCAGGATACCACTCTCCAAAATCTTGTTCAGCTACATACTGCACAAAAGTATTAAGACCTTCATCCATCCAAGTCCACTGGCGTTCATCACTATTTACAATCATTGGAAAAAAGTTATGTCCAACTTCATGAATAATAACACTCATCATTCCAAATTTAGTACGGTCACTAAATTTTCCTTTTTCATCAGGTCTTCCGTAATTCCAGCAAATCATCGGATACTCCATACCTTGATTCTTAGCATGCACAGAGATGGCCTTGTGATAAGGGTAATCAAAAGTCATTCGACTGTATGATTTTAACGTACTGGCTACAGCTTTAGTCGACCAATCTTCCCATAAAGGATTTCCTTCTTTAGGATACATAGAAACCGCCATAACATCTTTTCCTCCTATTTTTACTGCCATCATATCCCAAATGAATCTTCTGGATGTTGCAAATCCAAAATCTCTTACATTTTTTGCACTAAGCTTCCATGTTTTTTTACTTTCGGAAAATGTTTTCTCTTTTGCTTCTGCTTCTTTCTGTGTTACTATAAGAACAGGTTTATCGTATGATTTTTTAGCTTTTTCATAACGACTCATCATCTCTTTTGTAAATACTTCTTTTCTATTCACTAACACACCAGTAGCATCTAAAATATGATCAGAAGGCACTGTTATATTAACATCAAAATCTCCAAATGGAAGTGCGAATTCTCCTCGACCCCAAAATTGATGATTTTGCCATCCTTCTACATCATTATAAACCGCCATTCTTGGATAAAACTGCGCAATAACATATGCTCTATTTCCATCCTCAAACTCTTCATAACCTGATCTTCCTCTGCCATTAACGTGATCGTTAATATTATACCACCAATCTATAGAGAACACAAATTTGCTACCGGATGCTAAATCTTTTGGCATCTCTACACGCATCATCGTCCCATTAATAGTATATTCTAATGGTTTACCTCCAGCATCCTTAACGGCTGTAATATTAAATCCTCCATCAAAATATTCTCCTAGATATTTCCCAACAAATCTGTTTGGTGGATCAGCTGCATCTACTCCAGTTGGTTGGATTAAGGGAGTTTTTGATTTTCTAGATCTCATATTCTGGTCTAATTGCACCCAAAGAAATTCTAAATTATCAGGAGAATTATTAGTATATGTGATGGTTTCTTTGCCAGTAAGCTTTTTGTTTTTATCATCAAGCTCTATATCCATTTTATAATCTGCCTGTTGCTGATAATAAGCAGATCCAGGAGCTCCAGAAGCAGTTCTATACATATTCGGAGTTGCAAACTCATCATACATCTGCTTAAATTTGTTTTGATTTGTATGCCCCAACTCACGAGTTTCTTCGTTTTCATTTTGGTTTTGTGCATACAATCCTGAAGCAGAAACTAAAAAAGTAACCGAAAGGATAAAAAGTATTTTTTTCATTAGAGTGTAATTGTGTTAAGTAATAAATTGCAAAATAGTTGTTTTTTAAAAGTTTAATGATTTATTCACTAAACTTTAACATGCCTTTATCCTTTTCTTTTTCGAGGATAAGGCTTTTACGCTTTTTCCTTTTTTTTACGTGTACAATATTCTGTTGTTCATCAAAAAAGTCCATCAAAACTTGATTAGAAACTGATATTGTTTGGAGTGAAGTAACATTTTCGATTTCTAAATAACATAATACAAGATCATTGTCATATTCTTTTCCGATAAAACTAAAAAACACTTCTTTGCCATTAACCGAAATGGCTAATTTTTGATTTAAATATGTACTCAAATATTGATCTACTTTGGCTTCTTGTTTTTCTGAAACTAATTCTATGTTTTCATCATATCGTTTCTTAAGTACTTCTTCAATATCATCGATAAAAATTCTCGAAATAATTTGCAATGACTTTTGCTCCTCATTATATTCTATTTGAGTAACGCTAACATAAAATTTATGAAGCGTGTTAAACGAACTTATAAAAATCAGAAGCACAGGTAAAATGAATAGTAATTTCTTCAACTTATATAATTTAAAAGATTGTAAATGTACTATTTTGGTATAAAATATTGTGCCAAAAGTATCTTATTGTATAAAAAGAATATTCATTAATCAATTTCCTTATACTCTTTGTAAAATTTCGCTTTTTCTTGAAAAAACTCTAGCAATGATAATCTTTTAGTATTCTCTAATAAGTTTTCGAAGTATTCATCCTCTGCACAATAGTACATGAAATCGGAGATTAAAACCTCTGGTATTCTTAAATCCTTTGTGAAAAAAGTTATACTAAATGAAGCCTCTCCTTTTTGAATCAATCTATCTAAATCTTGAAGAGCTTTTATCCGTTTTAATTTTTTTAATGTCCCATTTAAGTAATTGATAGGTCTATCAATTATACCAGATTTTGCAGTATAAATTCTTCTTTCTATCTGTGTTGGTTGTTTTATATCTCTGAATGGTAAGCCTAAACTTTTATTATTTACAAAAGGTTTAATTTTGATATACTTCGTATCCTTATCTATATTCCCTGAAAGGCTTACATTACTAACGTTTACCTGTTCCAGTTTACGAACAACTGGATGTAGCGTTACTTGATAATCTTCATTATCCAGATCATTATCCTTAACTAAAATAGAAATCACCTCATATTGAACTGAAGAAAAAATAATCGAGTCATTAATGGCTGCGGGAATTTCGAAATTACCTTTCTGATCATTTGTAGTTCCTATTTTCTTAGTGTAATTCACAATATTAATTGCAAAACCTTCTAAAGAATCAGCAATGATTCTACCTTTTAATCTTTGAGATTGACCAAAAGTATTTACTAAAGTGAAAAGAAAAAATAAAATGGGTAATCCTCTAGCCATAAATTGTATTCATTTTATGACTAAAATCAAAAGGTAAACTTTATATCATTAGTTTTCTTTAGATAAATCGATTCCCAGGACTTCGTCACATCATCACAAAAGACGAAGAGAAACTAAAAATGTTGCGATTTCAATATTCAGATACTATTTGCGGTCCTTATACACTTTGCTTTGCGAAACCAAAAATTCTATCAAATTAAGTTCATTTCCTTCTTCTAGATATGATTTATTAAGTCCGTTCTCTTCTGCAAAGAATATAAAATCATTAATCTGATCCATTTCTAAGGCTAAATTTGTTTTAAAAAATTCGTCATTATATATATTTCGAACTTGAACATCAATATCTACTGGTTTTTTACTATCTTTTTTATTCTTATCCTGAAAAACAACTTTAAAAAGATTGACAAAATTAAGTCCATAAATCATCCTATCTTCTAAAAACACTTTGTTCTCTAATTCAGAAAGTTCATCTGCCGTCCAATCATAATCCGTATCGTTAATCCTAGCGGATGTCAGTTTAGATACTTCTGCAATTCCGCTATCCTCCACTCCAATTTTTTTTACATCAATCGATACATTTCCTAACAAGTCATAAGGTGTTACTATTACTTCATCCAAAAGATTTACAGATTCATTTAAGAAAATATTCAGTCTTTTATTATCCAAAACCCCTTTATCAATCAACACTACGAATTTCTGATATTGCATAGCTATAATCTCTATTTTATCATTGGCTCCAGCACTGATTCTAAAATCACCTTTATTATCAGTAATAGTTCCTTTTTTAGTAGTAAGATTATACACAACTACCCCTTCTACATCATCACCTATTGGTGCACTAATACGCCCATCAATCATGACTCTGGAGGTAATCTGTGCGAATGAAAAACTAATTGCAAAATATATAAAAAGTAAGGATAGTTTCATTTTCATAGTAAGCTGAATTAAATTTGTTTTTACTGAAGATACTACATTTTTTCAATATGCTGAGAAGATTTCTTTATAAGAAAACGTTAAACTACCTTTACTAAAAAAACAACTATATGCAAAACTGTATAATAGCTAGTACCTCTACTATTCACGGAAGCGGTCCATTAGAATATTTATTTGAGTCCTTACTTGAGCTTTTTGTTGATTCTGATGAAATACTGTTTATTCCTTATGCTCGACCAGGAGGAATTTCTCTTGATGAATACACTATTAGTGTTACTAATATTTTTAAGAAAATTAATAAAAAAGTACTTGGTATACATATGTTTTCAGATACTGCGGAAGCTTTTAAAAATACACAAGGTATTTTTACAGGTGGAGGCAATACATTTCTCTTAGTGGATCAGTTATACCGAAATAAAGTAATTGAGCCTCTTAAAAAAGCAATAGATTCTGGTGTGCCGTATTTAGGAACCAGTGCGGGAAGTAATATATGCGGACTTACTATGCAAACTACCAATGACATGCCTATTGTACATCCTCCAAGCTATAAAACTTTAGGGATTATGCCTTTTAATATAAATGCACATTATTTGGACCCTGATCCCAATTCTACGCATAAAGGCGAAACCAGAGAAACACGCATTAAGGAGTTTCATACGATAAATCCACAACCCGTAGTGGGACTTAGAGAAGGAAGTTGGTTAAGGATTCATCAAGAAGATATTACATTACAAGGTAATTTATCTGCTAGGATTTTTGAACAAAACAAAATTCCTTATGAAATTGTACCAAATAGTTCTCTATCCGAATTAAACTAATTGATGTATGCAATACCAGAAAATTCTTGATACAATTCAATCTGAAATATCGACCAAACCTATTACAGGAAAAGTAGCTACTTATATTCCGGAATTGGCTAAAATTGATCCTGATAAATTAGGAATGCATTTATATTGCATTAACTCTGGTCATTATGGTTTTGGTAATGAAAACGAGCAGTTTTCTATCCAAAGTATTTCCAAAGTGTTCTCATTAACACTGGCAATGTCTTTATTGGATGATGAACTATTTGATAGAATAGATGTAGAACCATCAGGAGATCCTTTCAATTCTTTAATTCAATTAGAGTACGAAAATGGAATTCCAAGAAACCCTTTTATAAATGCAGGTGCATTGGTTATCGCTGATGTTTTGGTTTCAGCACTAAAAAACCCTCAACAGGAATTCTTGGATTTTATTCACAAAATTACAGGAGACAACACTATTAATATCAATCAAAAAGTTTTTGATTCTGAAAAGAAGTACAGTCATCGTAATGCTGCTTTACTAAATCTCATGAAATCTTTTGGCAATATAAAAAATGATATAGAAACTGTTTTGGACCTATATATCTATCAATGTTCTATTGAGATGTCTTGTCAGGAATTAGCAACTGCCTTTATGATTTATGCAAATGCTGGAAATACTTTATCTGATGATATCAAAATCATTTCTCCTAGAAAAATAAAACGTATCAATGCTATCATGCAAACCTGCGGTTTTTATGATGAAGCTGGAGAATTTAGTTTTAGAGTAGGTTTACCTGGCAAAAGTGGTGTAGGCGGAGGTATTGCTGCAATACATCCAGGTCAATACGCAGTAACCGTGTGGAGTCCTCCTCTTAATCCAAAAGGTAACTCAGAGTTAGGAATGTATGCCTTAGAAAGATTAACTACTTTGACGGGGTTTTCTATTTTTTAGAGAGTAAAATTTGCCTCTGGTTACAAAATCTTTAAATTTACATTAGTAGCAATATAAATATTCAATGAATCAAATACCAAAAAAGAAAACGCTTTATTTCCTAATTATAATGGTTATCGTTACTACCATTACATACCTTAATCATTTTGACAATTCTTTTCATTTTGATGATTTTCACACTATAACTGAAAATCCAAACATCAGAAATTTAAAAAATATTCCGGATTTCTTTACAGACGGCAGTACGATTGGTTCCTTACCTCAAAATCAATCATATCGACCTATTGTAACTACCAGTCTAGCGATTGATTATTGGTTAGGTAATGGTTATAACATTTTTTATTTCCATCTCTTAACTTTTATTCTATTTATACTTCAGGGGGTTTTATTATTCTTTTTTTTGCATAAAACTCTAGAACTTACTACAACCAATATCAATACCTTTTATATATCTGCAGGAGTATCTCTATGGTATATGTTACATCCCGTAATGGCGGAAACTGTAAATTATGTTATCGCCAGATCTGATTTACAAGCCACTTTTTTTGTTGTTCTGACGTTTTTCTTTTACCAATATTGGCCATTAGCAAAAAAATACCATTTGTACTTGATTCCATTTATATTGGGAACTTTAGCTAAGCCAATTGCAATTATGTTTGCTCCTTTGCTGTTTTGTTATATACTCCTTTTTGAACATAATTTAAGCTTCTTTGATCTATTTTCTAAAAAATCATTTTCAAAAATACTTATGGTAATCAAACAAAGTTTACCTGCATTTGCAACCAGTATCCTTTTGTATCTATTCATTTTGAAAATGACTCCTGAGACATACACCACTGGATCATCAAACACCTTTAACTACCTTATTACACAGCCTTGGGTAATTTCTTATTATTTTGGGAGTCTCTTCTTACCTATACACTTAAGCGCTGATACTGATTGGTCTCCTTTACAAAGTATTTGGTCTTATGAATTTTTCCTTAGTTTATTTGTGTTACTCAGCCTCATTACTATAGCTTTTATAGCATCAAAGAAGAAAAAATACTATCCAATTGCATTTGGTATTGCCTGGTTTTTTATAGCATTGATACCAACTTCTAGTTTCATTCCATTAGCGGAAGTGATGAATGATCATCGCATGTTTTTTCCATATATCGGTTTAATTATTAGTGTAGGTTATTTTATTTGGCTGGTTTATCAGTGGTTAGTTAAGAAACAAAAGATCAATAGTAAACTCCTGATCTCTAGCATGATCGTGTTATTAGGATTGTATAGTTTTGGGACTTATCAAAGAAATCAAGTATGGCATGATGAAGAAAGTTTATGGAAAGATGTCTCCATAAAAAGCCCAAAAAATGGAAGAGGTCTTATGAACTATGGTCTTACTCAAATGGCAAAAGGAGAATATGTTTCGGCAGAAAAGCATTTTAAAGAAGCTCTTAAATTCACTCCTAACTATCATACGCTACATATTAATTTAGGAATTCTTAATAACACACAAGGACGAAAAGTAGAAGCAGAAAAATATTTCAAAAAAGCAATTGAATATGGACCCAACTACTACAATCCTTGGTTTTATTATGGTCGTTTCTTATCACAGAATAAGAGAACTAAAGAAGCTATTGAAAAACTATCAAAATCTGTAGAACTTTCTCCTTATCATATGGAAACAAGACAATTGCTTATGGAAAATTATCTTGATTTAGAAGAATGGGGTCTCCTGCATGAATTAGCGTACAGCACCCTTCAAATTGAGAAGAATAATAAAAAAGCACAATTATTTCTTCTGGCCAGTATTCAAAAAATCGGCAAGTTGGATATGGAAGAAAGAGAAGTAGCAAATAATCCTACAGCAGAAAAATATATTAATTTAGGTTTAAAATATTATAATCAACAACAATACAACAAATGCATAAAAGCTTCAGAAAAAGCATTGGCGCTTGATCCAAATTCTACCATTGCTTATAATAACATTTGCATTTCTCAAAACCTTTTGGGAAATTTTGACAAAGCCATAGAGGCTTGTAATAAAGCTTTACAATTAAGTCCTGATTTTGAATTAGCTAAAAACAACCTTAATGCTGCTCTAACCGGTAAAACCAGTACAGATGAATTAATCCGGTCAGTTGCTACTGAACCCACCGAAAGCAATTACCTTAATTTAAGCTTGTTGTATTATAATTATGGGTTGTTTGACAAATGTATTACTATTGCTCAAGAAGGAGTTACAAAATATCCGAATTCAGATAATCTTTACAATAACATATGTGCTGCATATAACTCTTTAAAACAATGGGGTAAGGCAATTGAAGTTGGAAAAAAAGGATTAGAAATCAATCCTAATAATGGCCTACTTAGAAATAATTATAATGTCGCTATTAATAGTATAAACAAGGATTAAGATCAAGAAAAACTTCTATTAATAGTAATTCCCTGAAAAGTGTATCTTAACAAGATATAACATTCCTGATAAAAAATGTAATATAAAAACAACACCTAAAAAAATCATTTTATTAGAGTATTGTCTTTCTTTAAAAAACTTTTTCAAAAGAAAAGCAGTAGTCGTCATTAACATTAAATACGAACAAATTATGTTTTGCCAAGTAAAATTACCTGCAAACTTCCTTGGTCCTTCTTCAATAATAAAAGCACTTATTAATACCCCCAAAATTGTTAAATACAAACTATATAAAAATGGCTTAAACTTAAGAATATCATTCTTATAAGCTATAATAGCACTGATAGGTAGCCCAAAAGACATAACAATAGCTATTGGAGTATACCATAAAGGGATAAAGATCCTAACAAATTCAAAAGGTTTGCTAATTGCTACAGAACTTTTAGCTGTATAAAAAGAACCTATTTCAAAATGATAAATACCTATATATTGAACTCCAAGTAAAACTACAGCAACTAAAGTCGGAATTGACAACATTATACTCCTTTTAAAATTTGACAAGTCAACACCCTGATAAATTAAAAACATAGAAACTGGTGCAAAAACAAAAATAAAAGATGGTTTTATTGAAATATTAATAATAACTAAAAGACAGCAAAGAAAAACATTTCTATTGAACGTCTTCAAATTTTTATGATGTATAATTTTAAATTGCTTCCAAAAAAGTAAAAGCGCAAATGGAAATAGCAATGTTATTGTAGAATTATGCCAAACAACAGACGGGTATCTACCCAAATACATTTTTTTTAAAATAAAGAAATTATAAATATCAGGAAGTGCAAACGAAAATAACATTGCAAAACAAACTATCTTAACGACACGACATTTGTATTCGTAGGTAGAATTAGTAATAATATCGAGAATTACTTTTTTAGACACTACATATTTTACCACATTTGCAGATGAAAAAATTATAATGGCCGCTAAGAACATTAGCGAAACATTGTTTGAAAAAAAGGAAAGTAAATTTACCAAGAAAAAAAACATAAAATGAGGAGGATAAGAGCTCTGTCCAGCATTAATATTTATAATTGATTGAATGTGTAATTGAACATCCGTCTCGCTATAATTAATTAATGCCCAAAAAAGTGTAGCAGATATCACAAAGACAATTATACTATCTATATTATTTTGAACCCATTCCTTTTTTTCCTCCATTACTTTATGTTTTACCTAGCTTTATCTTCAGAAAATTCTACAATAAAACCAAATAACGATTCATGTGTAATTTTTGGAGTGACAGTTTTGCCTGTTTCTGAAAGAATCCCTTTTTGAACTTGATTCAAGGCTTGCTCATAATTTCTTCTCAAAACTATTAATCCATGATCTTTAGTAAAGTACTTAAATGAATCAAATCTATTTTCATTAAATGGGATATAAGTTAACCATCCATTAAAAAATATTCGATCTTCAGGAAAGTCCTTAGATATCGTAAAAGGATCTCCTCCGAATATTTGATAATCTCCACCGTAAACTACGAGTTTTTTATTATTATTTTGGAGATATTGATCAATATTCTCTTTCTGCACTCCATAAACCTGTTGTAAAAATTGCTTATCAATATAAGTTTGTGAAAATGCCTCATATAGATACCCTGTTATTAGTAAAACAACAACTAAGAGCATTCTTTTTACATTCACAAAACTTATTCTAGGTACAACCATAAACAACCCAAAAACCAAAGCTGTTATGGCTGTAAAGAAAACCCTATATTTTACCATAGCATTAAAAGCTATAAAACATAAAATACCAACAAAAACAAAACTCAGTAGAGAAATAATGTTCTTTTCTGATTTCTTTATTTTACTGCTATAATTTACTATGAGAACAAAAATCATTATCAAAAAAATAGGAAAACTATAGTAACGCAAGAAATAAAGATTTCTAATTTTAGTAAAACTAGGAACATTGTTTACAGCTTTGTGTAAATCTTTTAAAATATCATAGTTAATAAGTTTTTGATTTATAAAAAAACTCAATATTGATTCATAATCCTCTTTTGAAACGGTTTCCGGCAGACCATACAAAACCATTCTGGTATTAGGATTATCATTAATTTCTCCTCTGATTTTATTAAATTTTTGAAAATACGACCATTCATCATTAGCATTATAATATGCATAATCAATTGCTTTGCTTCCTAACGAAATTATAACTGCCACAATTAAAAACTTAGTTTTGGTATCAAAATATACTTTTTTACGTTTTATGGTTTCAATCATAAAAATAGGCGCAGTAATGATTAAAACCAAAAAAGCCGCTTCGAATCGAATCAAGGAACCTAGCACAAAACAAGCTACTCCTATATACTTTAACCTCTTTAAAGGTTCATTAAGAAACATTACACCTGCAATAGCCAAAACCCCGGCAGTTACAGTAAATTGCATATGAACATTAATATAAACACTTACCATAATAAGGAACAACAAAAAAACTGCTTTAACATGCTTACTTTGATGAGATTCCACAATACGCCAACTAATTAAACTGGTAGACAAAAGATTCAGAAAAATAATCATTATGGTATACCATTCTATAGAAGGAAATAAATAATAAAAAATATTTAAAAAAGTTCCATAAATCATATTAATAAAAACCAAATGATTATCCGGGGTTCCTCCATATTTACCAGATGCAATAAGCGCCATTACCGTATCATCATTTTCTGCAAAACCAATCCTAAAAAAAACATTCATCAAAAAAAATAATATCGTAAAAAATACAATATGTATTGAAAGAGAATATTTTTTATAGATGTTTAGATAATTCATATTAAAATTCATTATTTATTCAGTTCACTCTTAGCCCACTCCAAATTATTTTTAGCTAATTCAAAATCACTATTAATGTGTAGGGAATTTTCACACGCTTGTATTGCCTTTTCCCATTCTCCCAAATTATTATAAGATATACACATATTATTATATGCTGTAGCATTATCTGGAAAAACACTTAGTAATTCTTCACTTACTTTAATACAATCATGATAATTTTTAGTATTGTAATAATTAAAGCTCAACCCTAAATATTCTTTTTCAGTAAAACCCTTATTTACCCTTCTTTCTATGCCTTGAACAGCTATTTTCCTATTATTCAATGCAAGATTAAAATTGGGATCAAGCGCCAAAGCTTTATCTAATGCTTCTTTAGCTTTATCATGCATCAAAAGCATATTATACGAGGCTCCTAAATTATTATAAGCTACAATATTTGATGAATTCAACTTTATTGCTTTTAATGAAGATTCTATACTTTTAAAATATGCCCTTTTTCTAAAATATGACAAACTCAATTCTATATATTCATTCTCTGACAGGTTTACTGGCAACTCTTGTTCTAGTGTAAATTGTTCATTTTTTTTCTTTCTATTATCTGTAAGTATATAATATTTATTATCTATTATTTTAAAATTCTGTGTATTCGTATTAGGTCTAATTATAGTGTAATCGAAATACTTTTTTTCTACATTATAATAAGGGATGATATAACGTATCGGGGATCCTGAAATATTAGATAAAGGTAGATCTAATAAATCTGTAGAATAATCTCTTGGTATGTAACCCAGTAATGTTAATTTATTGTCTACAATTTTTTTTCCTATTTCTTTATATACATCCTTTTTATCATAAATAATTTGAACATTATTTCTTTCTTGTATCCATTGATTTGATATTTTCAAAGTTGGAAAAAACAGACAGCACAATATAATAATAAGCAAATGAGTAATTCGTCTCGAAGATGATACAATAAAAATAATATAAAAGTAAAATAGAGGTGACATTGTTCTTATTTCTCGCCAATCAAACGCATCATAAATAGTAAAAAGTAATAAAAAATTAAGTGTACCTATAAGTGCTATAGCTATTGTTAACCTTGATTTATTTTTAAATGCTAAATATGAAAAATAGGTCACTATTCCAAAATTCAAATACTTCATTGATTTATATACCAAATCACCACTTTTTCCGAAAAAATAGAAATTTAGATTATCATAAAAATGAAACAATAATGAGACCAACCCCTCTCCTATTTTATTATTTTTTAAAAGCACAACTAGTGAAGAAAAATAATTTGGTACTGGTTCTGTAAAAAAAAATACAAAAACAAAAGACATCACAACACCTAATAAAAACAATGAAAAATAGATAATTAGTTGTTTATTAGACTTCGCTAGCGGTATCAAACCTATCAACCAAAAGAACCATAATGCACGAAAAATTCCCGCAATAAAAATGGTTATCAAAAACAACACAATATAAACTTTATTATCCTCTTTGTTATAAATGAAGTAAACCAAAACACTAATTACCAAAGCAATTAAGATATGTATTGATTCTTGCATATAAGTAACACCATACAGTATAAAAAAAGGGAACATAAGAATTAGGTTGGATACCCATAGTTTTTCAGTAATAGTGATTCTCCGAATACAGCACATCAATAAGACAGATATCAAAACACTTATAAAATTGAAGTAAATAAAATTCAGATTATCCCATCCAAAAATTTTTGCTATACCGCCATGTAATAAAGGATATCCAAAACCATGCGCATCTACACCCAAAATACGGCTACCTTCTCCGTTATATGTAAGTGCAGCTTCTAATACACCATTTTGAAAGAAAGAATTTGTATTAATAAAATAGAAGAATTCATCACTCCAAACAGGTAAATAATTATGAGTTATACTATTTAACAAATGAATATAATTAAACAAAACTGCATATAAAATCAAGATCCCAAAACCAATCTCGATATACTTTCTATATCTGTTTAAGCTTATGTTATTAAAAAAACTCATCTATATCTATTACAAACTCACAACAATGATTTACTTAACTCTTTTTTAAGTCTATTTCGGATTATTTTTTTCGAATTGATAATCAAAATTTAATCTTTAAAACTTTTTTTTATAAATTCCTAATTATCTATCTATTTTACTCTTGGCCCATTCCAAATTATTCTTAGCCAATTCGAAATCACTATTAATACGGAGTGCATTTTCGCAAGCTTTAATTGCTTTTTTCCATTCTCCGATATTATTGTAAGAAATACATATATTATTATATGCTGTAGCATTATTAGGGAAAGTACTTAACAGCTCTTCACTTACTTTAATACAATCTTTATAATTTCTAGTAGTATAATAATTGAAACTTAATGCTAGATATTCCTGTTCGCTAAAATCCTTTTTCTTTCTTCTTTCCATACCCTGTTCAGCTATTTTCATATTATTTAAAGCAAGATCAAAATCAGGATCAATTAGTAAAGCTATACCAAGAGCTTCTTTGGCTTTATCATACATCAACAAGGTATTATATGAGGCTCCTAAGTTATTATAAGCTATGATATTTGAGGAATTCAGCTTTATTGCTTTTAATGAAGCTTCAATACTTTTAAAATAATCTCCTTTTTTAAAATACAATAAACTCAATTGAACAAACTCTGGAGCGTTTGGATTCTTAGCCAGGCGTTGCTCTAATCTTGTATATTCATCAACAACGAAATCATTTTTGGTTACTGCACAAATAGTTACATCATCAACCTTAACTTCATACACTGTATTATTCGGCGGCCAATTTTCTAACAAACCCCAATTATGTTTTGCTTCTGATAACATTACAATTGAGTATTCCCAATCAGGTGAATCTTGTCGCGCTGCAACGTATGACAAATTAGGAATCATTTCTGTATAATAACTTAGCTTTTTTTGTTCTCCATAATAAAGGCGAACTCTAGATGGAGACTCCTCAGATCCTACATTATCTTTTAACCAATCTACCGCAGGTTTTACACCAACTCCCCAATAATCAATTTCATAATTTTTAAAAGCTCCTTCTACTCCACCAATTACAGGACTAAAATACAATGGCAGTAAACGATTATTCTTTATAGAAAAAAACAACGGTTCAATTAGTAATATTAATATAATAGAATAAGCCGTTATTTTATACTTTTTATTATCCGTCCTTTCTAATAATGCATTACAAGCAATTGCAATTGCAATTATTACAGTAGGGATAATAAACATAAAATGCCTGCCGTTATCATAACTATTTGGCTTACCTATTAAAACTAAAAGTAATGGAAAAAAACTACTGAAAAGCACGAAAGAATACAATAGAATGCTTTGTTTCCCTCTTTGATAATACAAGTATACGGGAATTAGTAAGTACCCTAATAAGATATGTACTGGAGCGATTAGGACAAATAATGACTTAATCATATAATACCATGGCATATCATGACTATTAGCCCATTGACCTTCATATAATTGTGTACTTATAAAACCATTAAAGTCCTTTAGTTTAATAAATAATTCAACCACTCCTGTGAACGGTTTCGTCTGGATATAAGGCCAAAAAAGCGCTATAGAAATGTACGATAAAATAGTAATCCCTATAGTCTTTATTACTATTAAACTCGTCTCACGCCAATTTACATTTCCAAACTTATTGTTATAGTTCTTGATAATCCACCAGGATAAAACCGCTGCGAAGAATATCCCGAATATTACTAATCCTAATAAACGAATGTTTATAAGCAACGAAAAATTCAGTAAAATGAAAAAAGTCCTTTTGATAGTTATAACTGGTAACTCTTTTAATAATTTAACAATATGAAAAACACTGAAGACATAAAATGCAGCAAAAGGGATATCTTTAGGATTCATCATAGATTGCCCAAGTAAATATGGAGACAACGTAATAAATAATAATGTTATGATTCCTGCTTTCCAGCCGCCTATTTCTTTAGCAATAAGTCCACAAAAGAGAAACATCAAAAAACCAAAAAGCGAACTTATGATATTTCTGAACTCATAAGTACCGACTAAAGGAAAATACTGATGTAAAAAATTGGTCAGAAGATCAAAAAAGCCTCCAAAGATGTTCATCCCCTTTAACTCGTTGACGCCTCCATCAATAACACTCACAAAATTACCTGCCTCATCAAGAGGACTATATAAAGTAATATCACTTCTATTTTTAAAATATTCTAATAGCCTTTCTCCGTGTTCTTGATGAAATCGCTGATCATCCGTTAATCCATAGTATAGACTTAGCAAAGGCATTATTACACCTGTAACTAGCACAAGAATTATAAATATATGCCTGGAATTTAGGTTTTTAGGTACAGCTATTTTCATTCCTAATATATACTAGTTAAAATACTGAATTACATTTTCAATTATTTTCTGTTGCTCGTTAATTTCCAATTCATAGTACAACGGTAATCGCAAAAGACAATCTGAAAATCTATCGCAATTTGGCAAATTCGAATTCTCGAGTTTCTCACTATAAAATGGACTTTTATGAAGAGATAAATAATGAAAAACCGAATAAACTCCATTATCTTTTAGAAAAGAAATCAAAATATCTCTTTCTTCCATACTTCTACAAACCAAGTAGAATAAATGACCATTGGTGGTTGCATAATCTGGAATGTCAGGTAATTTTAAAAGTTCTTTATTCTCTAGTTCTTTTAATCCCTTATAATATTCATTCCAAAGAAATTTTCTTCTCGACTGAATTTTTTGGAGGTTCTCTAACTGGGCAAATAAAAAAGCTGCAGTTACATCTGAAGGTAAAAAAGAAGAACCAATATCTACCCATGAGTATTTATCTACTTCTCCTCTAAAAAAAGCTGAACGGTTAGTTCCTTTTTCCCAAATAATCTCTGCACGTTTATCAAATCGCTCATCATTGACCACTAACATCCCTCCCTCTCCAGAAATAATATTCTTGGTTTCATGAAAAGAAAAAGCTGCCAAATGCCCTATCGTTCCTAGTTGTTTTCCATTGTAATAAGAATCTATCGCCTGGGCTGCATCTTCAATCACATAAATATTATGTTTATTTGCTATCTCCATTATCATATCCATATCACAAGAAACTCCAGCATAATGTACTACAACTATGGCTTTCGTTTTAGGCGTAACTAAGCTTTCTAAAGCAGTGGCATCAATATTGGGATTATCTTCATAACTATCTGCAAACACAATTTTCGCTCCTCTTAAAACAAAAGCATTGGCAGTGGAAACAAAAGTATATGATGGTATAATAATTTCATCTCCTGGGTTAATATCTATAAGTATTGCTGACATCTCCAAGGCGTCTGTACAAGAAGATGTCAATAAACAATTTCTAAAACCCAAAGTTTCCTTAAAAAAATCGTGGCATTTTTTTGTATAATGGCCATTCCCGGAAATTTTACCACGAGATACTGCATCTTTTATATAATACAACTCGTCACCGGTCATGTAAGGCTTGTTAAATGGAATCATTAAATTTAAGTAATTTTAAAAAATCTTTATATAGAAAGTCTTTAATTATTATATTTACTTTTTTCGACAATTTCTATAACTAAAAGTTATTATCAAAATAATATCTTTATTTAATTATAGAATAGTAAAGAATAATAATAATTCCAAAACAAAACCATATCATTTGAAAATTTCCGTTGTCAGCCCAGTTTATTTAGGTCAAAAAATGGTTAATGAACTGGTAAACAGAATAGACGAATCACTATCTTTAATATGTGACACGTATGAGATCATCCTTATTGAAGATGGCAGCCCGGACGAATCTTGGGATGCTATAGAACAAATTTGTAAAACCAACAAGAATGTAAAAGGAGTACAATTGAGCAGGAATTTTGGACAACATTATGCCATTACTGCTGGATTAGCCTGTGTAACTGGCGAATGGGTAGTGGTAATGGATTGTGATTTACAAGACAAACCAGAAGAAATCCCAAATCTTTTTCAAAAAGGGTTAGAAGGTTTTGATATTGTATATGCCAAAAGAGAAATTCGTCAGGATGGTTTTTTAAAAAAAATCTCATCCAAAATATTTT
This sequence comes from uncultured Aquimarina sp., assembly GCF_947492405.1. Classification (GTDB taxonomy): domain Bacteria; phylum Bacteroidota; class Bacteroidia; order Flavobacteriales; family Flavobacteriaceae; genus Aquimarina. The sequence goes on along the minus strand of NZ_CANLMP010000009.1, from coordinate 9,238 downwards.
ATAAGATTTTTGGCTATCTAACAGATAGCAAGCAAGATTCTTCGATCGCTAATTTTGGAATATATCATCAAAAAGTAATACAATCCATTTTATCCATGAAAGATCATGTTCGATTTTTCCCAACGATGGTACAATGGGTCGGATTTAGAAGCACCAAAATTAAAGTAAGTCATGGATGGCGTGAAGAAGGAAAATCTTCTTATTCTTGGAGAAAATTAATAAACCTTGCTTTTGATAACATTATATCGTTTTCTGATAAACCTTTACGACTAACCATACGTTTAGGACTTACTATCGCATTCATTTCATTTTTGTCGGGGATATTTTATTTATATAAATATTTTAATGGAGAAATTAAAGTTCTTGGATTTGCAAGTATTGTAATATCTATATGGTTTTTGTCTGGTTTAATAATTTTTATACTTGGAATTATCGGAACTTATTTAGGAAAAACCTTTGATAAGGTAAAAGAAAGACCAACATATATAATTTCAAAAAAATTAAATTTATGAAAGAGCCCTTACTTTCAGTAAAAAGATTAAACTGGGATTCAAATTTCTTTAAAATTGAAGTTGGTCAAATTCATCTTAAAAATCAAAAGATATCATCTATTGATGAAAAAGATTTTGATCTTATTTATATCCATTCTAATACTTTGATTGAGGATAAAGAATCTATTTGCTATGATAAAAAAATTACCTTTTCTAAAGTGGTTTCCGCACATCAAAAAAAAATCACGCATTCATTAATAAAAAAACACACTGGATTACTAAAAAATTCTTTATTAAAATTAGCACTTGACAGCGGAGAATATTCACGATTTAAAACTGATCCCAAACTCTCTCCTTATTTCATAAGACTTTACACTCTTTGGATTCAAAATAGCTTAAATGGCTCTATTGCAGATCACGTATTTATTTATGAAAAGGACAATGAAATACTGGGCTTTGTCACATTAAGAAAAAAAGATGGATTTCATCAAATTGGCTTAATAGCAACATCTTCATCGCATAGAGGCTTGGGAATTGGTTCTTTGTTACTACAAAAAGTCGATAATGTAGTTTTATCCGAAGGTGGTAGCGAAGTAAGGGTGGTAACTCAATTGGATAATCAATTAGCTTGTAATTTTTACAAAAAAAATGACTATAAAGAATACAATAAAGAATATATTTATCATTTATGGTCTAAAACTATTTTATCAAGTCCTTCTTTGTAATCGATATACCTAATACCTAAAGTTTGTTGACATTCCAATGTTTCAAAAGTTCTCATTTTTTTAAGTCCTAATACATTTTCGGATGTAACCGGAATTTTTATCTTAAAAAACTCAAAAAATTTACACGCTATATAAAGTAGATTTGTTGATACCGGTAAATATTTTAAACTTTTATTCAAACGAAAAGCAATAGCTGAATAAAAATCCTTCATACTTACCTCTTCTTCGTGTGCTAGATAAAATACTCCAGAAATATTTTTAATAAGACCTTGTTCTATTGCGATACATAAATCTTTAATATAAATATTTTGTAATGGTTGTTTACCTCCCCCTACTAATGGAAAAAATGTAGATTTATCTATTCGATCTATCATTTCCGCTAAAATACCCTTTTCTCCGATTATAAATCCAATTTTGAATATTATATGTTTTGAAACATCAAAAAATTTCTCGCATTTATACTTAGTCACTCCATAATGAGACACAGCATCAGAATGGGAAGAAAATGTAGAGAGAAAAGCTATCTTAATTCCCAGCATTTCACAAACAGCAATTAATTTTTTGACTCCTTCAATATTAATCTCATCAGCTCTAGAATTAAGATCATATCTTGAATAAGCGCAATGAATTACGTGATCTACTCCACCAAAATTATCTTCCTCTAAATCTTGTTGCATGTCATACAACACATATTCAACTTGAGGATTTTCTTTTTCAGGCATTTTGTGTACAAAAGCTTTAATATTCCATTTTAATTTTAAAAAATGGTTTAAAAGATTTTCTCCCAGGTATCCATTAGCTCCAGTTATAATAATTGTTGGTTTATTCATTTTTTAGTGATTTTTTTGCCACTCGATACGCATTAGCCATAAGCGTAAGAGTAACACCTTTTGCGGGCAAGTATCCAAACCCAGAACTATCTGCTACATATACATTTTTTGTACCTCCTAATTTTCCTGATTTAGAAATAGTAAAAAATTCACCGCTATCATCAAACGACATAGAACCGCCATAATGAATACTAGCTCCATATGGAGTTGGAATTGTTTTAAGAGGAAAGCATCCAAGTTTCTTTAGAACTTGACATATTTTTCTTTCTCTATCAGAATTTGTTTTTAACTCGTCTTCCGAAAGCTCATAACTTCCTTTTAAAACATCTCCTGTAAAGCTATTAGAGTCCTTCTCCAGTTGAATAAATTTGTTGGGAGAACGTCTTTCTGGATGATGAATTCCTGCAATTGTAAATGAAGATTGCAAAAATTGCATTAGTATTCTTGAATCTGCAAAATTCATAGGGGATTCTTTAATTAACTTGAACAGCAATAAAGATCTATAGCTAAATAACGACGCTACCCCTACATCAAAATTATTTCTATTTTCATCGAGATATAAGGTTAGCTGAGAAAAACTTATTTTATGCTGTTCTATTTTTTTTCCTAATCTACGCCACTGTAAGCAAGGTACGTATGAATATGGATTCGATAAAATGGGGAGCTTATTTTTCTTATAATCAAATGATCTTATTGCAATTCTAGACGTACCTAAAACCCCAGCCGCCAAAATCAATTTTTTACAAGAAAAAACTTGTAATTCGTTTGTATCTGTGCGCTTTACAACTACCTTTACCGAATTATCTTTTTCATAAAACCTTAACACCATGCATTTTTCATGATAAGAAAAATTAGGTTTTGATGACAGCTCATCGACCGTAATCCAAGAACGATATGCAGATTTGTTCGTATCACTCCAAAATCCCATATCTCTGTATTTTGTTGCCAATCTACCCGGTTTATCTTTCGTCAATAATGCCAGCCCCGATCTTCCTACAAAAACCCCTTTTTTGTTAAGGTTTTTTTTATGCTTTTCATAAGATTGTTGTATTCCTTTAAGGTTTTCTTCAATATTTGGAGGATTTTGTATATCCTTCAAGTCACCTAAACTATAGGGAGTCGCATCATCATTTGCTCCTGAAACACCGATATAAGATACCACGGATTGATAAGCTGATAACATTTCTTTCTCATTAAGACCCACGGCTTCGAGTTCAGGCTTAGAAAAAGTAAAACAACCTAAACCCCAACCACCACCTAAACCTCCTCTAGCAAGGCTTTCTAAGGGATGAAAAGTTTCTGATCCAAAAGGCATTAGTTTATCAGCAAACTTATTTAAGAAATTTCTCGGAGGAGTAAGTTGGGAACCCACCCGATTAGAATCCCAAGAAATACCCTCATAGTCTTTCCCCAGAAAATAGACATATTGTTGTTTATCTTTTTTACGGATAGTTTCAAAGTCATCATTCGGAATCAAATTATGATAGTATTCATCTTTTAATCCAATATCTAAGACTGCAACATTTACACCTTCGTCAACTAGCTTCTTTGCAGCAATTGCACCAGAAGCACCTGATCCAACCACAATATAATCGTAATTTAATTGCACTTTTTTTTAATTTTATATAAAATTATCAAACCAAGAATAGCCCGTATTACAGACCTAAAACTTATCGAGATAAGCCTAAAATAATAAAAAACAGAAAAATCACGTGCTAAAAAGTATTTAGTATAATTTGGAGAAGCTTCTAAAATTGCCAACATAACAAATAGTTTCCTTCTTACATTATTATTTGGATCTTTCAACGCTAAGGCAGCATCAATTGATGCCATTCTCCATTTATTTTCAAGCATATTCGAGAACAATATACTTTCATAATGGTTAAGTTCTATTTTTAAAAGACTCATAGCTTCGACATATCTCAATGCTTCTTCATCTTGCAAAGGTGCAGATATTAAATACCAAGTTATTTTTTTTGCCTCTTCGTTATAATCAGCTATCATAATATACTATACAATGCTTCATGAACTTAAAAATTATTAACTGCTAAATTAACTATTTATAATAAGTTTTTATGCACTCATTTTAAGAAACAATAAGTAAAACTTATTTATTGATTTTTTCGAACCGCTGATAACTGTTCAGCGATAAGACCTAGTAAAAAAATAATCAATCCAGTCAAAACCATAGTACTTGCTCCGACACTCACTCCTCTTCCTTGTAAAAAAATATATGTTCCCCAAGATAGCCCTGATAACAAAAAAACGACAGATATAGGAAGAAAAATTCTTGCCGGATTAAATAATATAATAATATTAATAATTTCCATAACGGTTTCAAAAGCGGTTCGAACACCAATGGTACTCGTTCCTTTTATCCTTTCTTTAATACGAATAGGTTCTTCTATTACCAAATGACGATTATTCACAAAAGTCAATGTAATAATATCACTAAAGGACATAGTGTCTGGTGTAAGCTTTAAATATTGTTTCACCAATTCAGTGTTATACATTTTCATACCTGAATTAATATCATATATAGATAACTTCATTAGCATTTTAGCAACTAATCGAATGATTCTTTTACCAATACCTCTAAAAACAGAAGCAGACAACTGACCTTTTCTACTACCAACAATCAAATCTGCATCTGATTCCTTCATCTTTCCGTACAACTTGTCAATATCTTCAAGATAGTGTTGTCCATCTGCATCAATTGTAATAACAAATTCTGTGCAACTTGTTTCAATGCCACTTTTCAATGCCCCGCCATATCCACGATTGACTTTATGGTGTACAATTTCAAAATCGAAAGAAGATTCTCTCTTAAAATTTTGCAACAAACTTAAGGTTTCATCAGAAGAACCATCGTTTACGATTATTAAATCATAATTCTCCTTCTCACAATGTCTTATAACTTCAGGAAAAAAATCTCTTAAAGATTCTTCTTCATTAAAAGCAGGTATTACAACAGTAAGACTATTCATCATTTATCACTAATTTTAGCTAAATCTAAGTTTATAAATCTAAAAAATAAAAAGATATAACTAATTAAAATATTACAGAATAATAATCAAACATTTAAAATCTGTTCAAAACTATAACACCGTGAGTCGTCCTAAAATAGGTTGACACAAACTTGACTTATTTTAGGACAGGACACCGAAAGTAAAAAAGCCTTATCTATATTTGACAAGGCTTTTTGAGCGGGAGACCGGGTTCGAACCGGCGACATTCAGCTTGGAAGGCTGACGCTCTACCAACTGAGCTACTCCCGCTTTCATAGCGGCAAATGTATTAGATTTCCTGAAAAATAAAAATTAAAAATTAAATTATTTTTAAGATATCTCTAGATATTTCAAAAGCTGTAACATCAGGTAAAATCACTATTCATGCTGAATAACAGCGCTTTAACTCAAAACTAAAACACAATAAAAAATGCTTTTTATCGAATAAAAATGCTTTTTACCGAAAAAAATATATACTTTTGTAGTTAAGAAAATATTAATATCTTAGCAACTTATCTATATTTGCTTAGATAATTGATTAGTATTGTTTAAACAACCTTATAACCCCAAACAAAGAGAGATGAAACTCTTTTAAAAAAGAAATTTCCTACTGCCTATGAAGGTAAAATTACTTCTTTTTATAAGTATATGCATATCGCTTACCAGTGTTTATTCTCAGGTTAAGGTTGGTGACAACCCTAATCAAATAGACTCTGCTTCTATATTGGAGTTAGAAAGTGTGGACAGAGCTTTCGTATTAACTCGAATTACTACCTCTCAAATGAATGCACTTACTCCACTAAATGGAGCTCTGATATATAATACCGACGACAACTGTATTTTTCAATACAACAATAATAGCTGGACAAGCCTCTGTAGTGGTAACGATAATCAAGCATTAACCTTTGACCCTATTACTAACATATTGACCCTGGAAAATGGTGGTTCTGTTGATTTAACATCTCTTATTAATGATCCAGACCCAGATCCTACCAACGAAATACAGATATTAAGCCAAACCGGAAATACAATAATCTTATCAAATGGAGGAGGAAGTGTTACTGAAACAATATCCACACTATTTGATAACGGTGATGGCACTTTTACATATACCGCCGAAGATGGATCTACTACAGTTATAGGAGTAGTGGGTGCAACTGGCGCTACAGGAAATACAGGAAGTACGGGTGCAACCGGATCTACAGGAAGTACAGGAACTACTGGTGCCACTGGAAGTACCGGAGCAACCGGTGCTACAGGAAGTACAGGAGCAACTGGTGCTACAGGAAGTACAGGAGCAACCGGTGCTACAGGAAGTACAGGAGCAACCGGTGCTACAGGAAATACAGGTGCAACTGGCGCTACAGGAAGCACAGGTGCAACCGGTGCCACTGGAAGTACTGGCGCTACAGGATCTACAGGAAGCACAGGTGCAACCGGTGCCACTGGAAATACAGGTGCAACTGGCGCTACAGGAAGCACAGGAGCAACTGGTTCAACAGGAAGTACTGGCGCAACCGGAGCTACAGGAAGTACAGGCGCTACAGGAAGCACAGGAGCAACCGGAGCTACAGGAAGCACTGGCGCAACTGGTTCAACAGGAAGTACTGGCGCTACTGGCGCCACAGGAAATACAGGTGCAACCGGTGCCACAGGAAACACAGGCGCAACCGGTGCTACAGGAAGTACAGGAGCTACTGGTGCCACAGGAAGTACAGGAGCAACTGGTGCCACAGGAGCTACAGGAAGCACAGGAGCAACTGGCGCTACGGGAAGTACGGGAGCAACCGGTGCTACAGGAAGCACAGGAGCAACTGGTTCAACAGGAAGCACAGGAGCTACAGGAAGCACTGGCGCAACCGGATCTACAGGAAGTACAGGAGCTACTGGTGCCACAGGAAATACAGGTGCAACCGGTGCCACTGGAAGTACTGGCGCAACCGGAGCTACAGGAAATACAGGTGCCACAGGAAGCACAGGAGCTACAGGAAGCACAGGAGCAACTGGTGCTACAGGAAGCACAGGAGCTACTGGTGCCACTGGAAGTACCGGAGCTACAGGAAGTACAGGAGCAACTGGTGCCACAGGAAGCACTGGATCTACAGGAAGTACAGGAGCAACTGGCGCTACAGGAAGCACGGGAGCAACTGGTGCCACAGGAAGCACAGGGGCAACTGGTGCCACAGGAAGCACAGGGGCAACTGGTGCCACAGGAAGTACAGGCGCAACCGGAGCTACAGGAAGTACAGGAGCAACTGGTGCTACAGGAAGCACAGGAGCTACAGGAAGCACTGGCGCAACCGGAGCTACAGGAAATACAGGTGCAACTGGTGCCACAGGAGCAACTGGAGCTACAGGAAGCACTGGCTCAACGGGTGCCACAGGAAATACAGGGGCAACCGGTGCCACTGGAAGTACCGGAGCAACTGGTTCAACAGGAAGCACAGGAGCAACTGGCGCTACAGGAAGCACTGGCGCAACCGGTGCCACTGGTTCAACAGGAAGCACGGGAGCAACTGGTTCAACAGGAAGCACAGGAGCAACTGGCGCTACAGGAAATACAGGTGCAACCGGTGCCACTGGAAGTACCGGAGCAACTGGTTCAACAGGAAGCACAGGAGCAACTGGCGCTACAGGAAGCACTGGCGCAACCGGTGCCACTGGTTCAACAGGAAGCACGGGAGCAACTGGCGCTACAGGAAGCACAGGAGCAACTGGTGCTACAGGAAGTACTGGCGCTACAGGAAGCACAGGAGCTACAGGAAGCACTGGCGCAACCGGATCTACAGGAAGCACAGGAGCAACTGGCGCTACGGGAAGCACAGGAGCAACTGGTGCCACAGGAAGCACGGGAGCAACTGGTTCAACAGGAAGCACAGGAGCAACCGGATCTACAGGAAGCACTGGCGCAACCGGATCTACAGGAAGCACAGGAGCTACAGGAAGCACTGGCGCTACAGGAGCTACAGGAAGCACTGGCGCTACAGGATCTACAGGAAGCACTGGCGCAACCGGATCTACAGGAAGCACAGGAGCTACAGGAAGCACTGGCGCAACCGGATCTACAGGAAGCACAGGAGCTACAGGAAGCACTGGCGCTACAGGATCTACAGGAAGCACAGGAGCAACTGGCGCTACGGGAAGCACAGGAGCAACTGGTGCTACAGGAAGCACTGGCGCAACCGGTGCCACTGGTTCAACAGGAAGCACAGGAGCAACTGGCGCTACGGGAAGCACAGGCGCTACAGGAAATACAGGAGCAACCGGTGCCACTGGAAGTACCGGAGCAACTGGTTCAACAGGAAGCACAGGAGCAACTGGTTCAACAGGAAGCACTGGCGCTACAGGATCTACAGGAAGTACAGGAGCAACTGGCGCTACAGGAAGCACGGGAGCAACTGGTGCCACAGGAAGTACAGGAGCAACCGGTGCTACAGGAAGTACAGGAGCAACTGGCGCTACAGGAAGCACAGGAGCTACAGGAAGCACTGGCTCAACGGGTGCCACAGGAAATACAGGTGCAACCGGTGCCACTGGAAGTACCGGAGCAACTGGTTCAACAGGAAGCACAGGAGCAACTGGCGCAACCGGTGCCACTGGTTCAACAGGAAGCACGGGAGCAACTGGCGCTACAGGAAGTACTGGCGCTACAGGATCTACAGGAAGTACGGGGGCAACTGGCGCTACGGGAAGCACGGGAGCAACTGGTGCTACAGGAAGCACTGGCGCAACCGGTGCTACAGGAAGCACTGGCGCAACCGGTGCCACAGGAGCAACTGGCGCTACGGGAAGCACAGGCGCTACAGGAAATACAGGAAGTACAGGAGCTACAGGAAGTACAGGAGCAACTGGTTCAACAGGAAGCACAGGAAGCACGGGAGCAACTGGCGCTACAGGAAGCACAGGAGCAACTGGTGCTACGGGAAGCACAGGAGCAACTGGTGCCACAGGAAGCACGGGAGCAACTGGTGCTACAGGAAGCACTGGCGCAACCGGAGCTACAGGAAATACAGGTGCAACTGGCGCTACAGGAAGCACAGGAGCAACTGGTTCAACAGGAAGCACTGGCGCTACAGGATCTACAGGAAGTACAGGAGCAACTGGCGTTACAGGAAGCACAGGAGCAACTGGTGCTACAGGAAGTACAGGAGCAACTGGCGCTACAGGAAGCACAGGAGCTACAG
>NZ_CANLMP010000008.1 GCF_947492405.1 uncultured Aquimarina sp. | reverse complement strand
AAAACTCAAAAACTCAAAAACTCAAAAACTCAAAAACTCAAAAACTCAAAAACTCAAAAACTCAAAAACTCAAAAACTCAAAAACACACTCCAAGTGACTAAATAAAAAATATAGAAAACTCATGATCAACCTAGAAGAGGAAATTAGAAATACTAATCATTCTAGAGAAAAACGGAATCATTTTGCTAATCTGATTTTGCAAAATCCAGCGTTGCTGCCTCAACTGCTAAACATCTGTCATCAAGTAGATGACGAAATATCCTGTAAAGCTTCCTGGGGATTAGAATTTTTATGTAAAAACAATCTAGAAACCATCCTGCCTTATTTAGACTCATATATAAAGATACTTCCTAAAGTACACCAAGATCCTGCTGTACGTCCTATTGCTAAAATATGTGAATATCTAATTCTAGCATATTATAAAGAGAAAAACATTGAAGTCCGTAAATATCTCACACCTTCACATAGAGAAAAAATAACAGAAGCTTGTTTTGATTGGTTAATCTCTGATCAAAAAGTAGCTCCAAAAGCTTATTCTATGACAAGTTTGTATCTACTGGGTACAGAATTCGATTGGGTACATCCAGAACTTAAAATTACCTTGGAGAACAACTATCACGATAGTAGTGCTGCCTATAAAGCAAGATCCAGAATGATTCTGAAGAAGATTAAGTAGTTGATGGTTGATGGTTGATGGTTGATGGTTGATGGTTGATGGTTGATGGTTGATGGTTGATGGTTGATGGTTGATAGGAAATTACAAAATCCGACAGACTCAACGTTTCCTGGTTTAAAGAATCTAACAATCTGGTAATCCAAAGATCTGACAATCCAAATTATTTCATCAAAAAATCACTCTTTGTACTTCGCAATTCGTGATTAAATAAATTATCTTTGCACCTTTCAAAAAAACAACACTATGTCATTATCTCCTTTGCAAGCTATTTCACCTATTGATGGTCGCTATGCTTCTAAAACACAATCCTTAAGTGCTTATTTTAGTGAAGAAGCTTTAATAAAGTATCGTGTATTGGTAGAAATAGAATATTTTATCGCTTTATGCGAAATACCACTACCGCAATTAAAGAGTATTGACACTTCTGTATTTGGAAAATTAAGAGAAATCTATACTCAGTTTTCTACTGAGGATGCACAGGCAATAAAAGATATCGAAAAAGTAACCAATCATGATGTAAAAGCTGTTGAATATTTTATTAAAGAGAAGTTTGACATCCTTGGTTTACAAGAGTATAAAGAGTTTATTCATTTTGGACTAACCTCTCAGGATATAAACAACACAGCTATCCCTTTAAGCATTAAAGAAGCCGTTGGTGATGTGTATATACCTAACTATTTAGAATTAAAGGAGAAATTAAAATCTTTAGTAGAAGAATGGTCTGAAATCTCTATGCTAGCACGTACACATGGGCAACCTGCCTCTCCTACTCGATTAGGAAAAGAGTTTCAGGTATATGTGACGCGATTAGAAGCACAATTTGATTTACTAAATGATATTCCAAGTGCTGCAAAATTTGGTGGAGCTACAGGAAATTACAATGCACATAAAGTCGCTTACCCTGCTATTGATTGGAAAGCGTTTGGAACTCGTTTTGTACAAGAAAAATTAGGCTTACATCATTCTTTTCCTACAACTCAAATAGAGCATTATGACCATATGGCGGCTTTATTCGATGGATTAAAGCGTATAAATACTATTATCCTAGATTTGGATCGCGATGTATGGACATATGTTTCTATGGATTACTTTAAACAAAAAATCAAAAAAGGTGAAGTTGGATCTTCTGCAATGCCGCATAAGGTAAACCCTATTGATTTTGAAAATAGTGAAGGAAATATAGGTATTGCTAATGCTTTATTCGAACACTTAGCTGCAAAACTACCTGTAAGTAGATTACAACGTGACCTTACGGATAGTACAGTACTTAGAAATGTAGGAGTTCCTTTTGGACATACTTTAATTGCATTTCAGGCGACACTAAAAGGATTGAATAAATTATTATTAAATGAAGAGAAGTTCGCCCAGGATCTCGAAAACAATTGGGCTGTAGTAGCAGAAGCTATTCAGACGATTCTAAGAAGAGAAGGATATCCTAATCCTTATGAAGCACTAAAAGGATTAACTAGAACGAACGCTACTATAAACCAAAATTCTATTGCTGAGTTTATAGAAACACTAGAAGTCTCTGATACTATTAAATCAGAACTAAAAGTAATTACACCTTCTAATTATACTGGTATTTAGTTGATGGTTGATGGTTGATGGTTGATGGTTGATGGAATGTACTTATAAAAACTAAACAAAAAAGCTTCGACACTAATAGTCGAAGCTTTTTCTATATAATATATACATTAATCTTAATTGATATTCACCTCTCCTATAATATTCTTAAAAGCATCCAGATCAACATCTCCCTTATCAATAGCATTCATTAATTTGGCAACATTTTGCGGTTTCATATCATCTCCTAAAACTCTTACCAATGCCAATCCTCTTTCTTTATTAGAAGCAAACACGATCATCTCATCAATATTATCTTCATCTCCCTGAAATTTTAGTACCGCTTTGGTTCCATTAGAACCAAACCGCATTAAGGTTTCGTACTTATCAGAATTAAGTATGGTATTGATAGTCGTTTTTTCTTCTTCATATCTGGCTTTGGTTTTATCTTTAAGCGGCAATGCCAAAAAATTGACTTTCTTGATACTCTCTAATGCTTCTTTTTCTTCTTTAGAAAGCTCTACTCTATCGGTATCCAATAAACTTGTAGCAATATCTACTGCCACAAAATCCGCATCTCCTTGATGATCTACAAAGTATCTTTGTAATGAAGCTCCATTACTACAGCTCATTAGTAACGTTACACACGCTACTGTCATTAATTTTATTATATTTTTCATTTTAATTGGTTTTGATCCGCATAAAGCGAACAAGGTTGATTGATTGATGTATAGTATGATAAGCTTCTCCAGGTGTAATACCTGAAGAAGCTTGGGTGTAACTTAAACTAAATATAAAAGCTTAATTTTTCTTTTTCACCTTCTTAAGTTCCTGTCCTCCTGGAACATTAAGGTGATCAGCAATTTTAGATACTTGTCTTAAATCAATATCTCCGGTTATTGTTAGTACTACGGTATTAGGTCCTCCATCATTTTCCATTCCTTCCATAAACATAAACAGTTCTGTTACGAAATTGTCATTTTTACCTGGCTTAGAATAAAACTTTACATTTTTACCATCACTCTTCACTCTCATCAGCTCATCTAATGAAGTACTACTTAGGTACTTTTTCACATCAGCTTTCATTTTCTGACCAATTTCATTGTTCTCTGTAGCAAAAACTTTAATATTCTTAATATTCTCTACTAGGTTAATATACTCCTTAACCTCAGGATCATTACTTTCTAGATCCATTTTACTCAATAGCTTAAACATTTTACTGGTTACCACAACAGACGACACATCACTCATGTCTTCATATTTATCGAAATTACTCTGAGCAACAGATAGATATGGTACTAATGCTACTAATATTACGATTGCAAACTTTTTCATAATTAAATCATTTTTAAAGGTTCCCATATTTGGGAAAATAGTATTCGTTTTTATTTTATCAATTTATTTTTAGCGTTTTCGAACTCATTTAAATACACTAATTCTTTTTTGGCAGTATCAAACTCGTTCAGGTACACTAGGTCCTTTTTACCCTCGTTCATTAATTTAGCAACCAAATCAAGGGCTTCTTTGGTTTTTTGTAATGCTATTTCAGGATCATCATAGGTACCATAAACTCCTTCAGGATCAACTCCTGGTGGAACATCTTTTATAAACAGCCCCACAATTAAAGCTATTGATGCCGCTACACCGATCCAGGTGTACCAAGGCACTCGATTGGTACTTAATGCAACCTCTGAAGTGGTGGTTACTTGACTTTCATTAGAAAAAAACTGAAATAAATCTTTGTATTTCTCTAGGTGTGCAGGCACGCTTTCTCCGGTAAAATAAACCTTTAATTCTTTTTCTTCAGAAAGGGTCGTTTCTCCTTCAAAATACTTTTCTAGTAATTTTTCTATGTTAGACAACTCCATAATTGTGTTTTTTTAATAATTCTTGTCGTATTGTTTTTCTTCCTCTTGATAATGCTACTCGTACTGCTGTTTCATTCATTTCTAACATTTCTGCTATTTCTGCATTATTATATTGTTCTATATCTCTAAGCTGGACAATCATTCGCTGTTGTTCTGGCAATCCATCCATGATCTTACCTACCCAATCCAGACTATCTCTTGCTTCTACTTCTCGCTGCAATGAAGGTCGCTCATCTTTATAATTGCTATGAACAATTTTTAAATTTCCAGCTTCTTTAGCTTTTAATTTATCATAACAATAGTTTTTGGTCATTGTCATTGCAAATGCTTCCACATTTTTATACTCCGCAATTTTGGTTTTATTCCTCCATAGCTTTAGTAATACTTCTTGCGTAGCATCCTCTGCTTCTTCATTACTTACCAACAATCTTTTAGCCAACCTATATAGCTTGTCTTTAAAACCATTAGTAAGCGTTATAAATACTCTTTCTTTCATCTGTTCATTCTATTTTTTCCCAATTGACAGATGGAATTCGCTAACAACACTTTATAATTAATATTCAATTCTTCGTTATAGCTCATTTCATATTTGTTGGTTGGTTGTTACAAAACTAACTTGTTAGCTTTATATAAGGGAGACGACTACATCTGTAATTTGTTACATCATTTTTTTAAAATTATAATAAAGTCCCTATTTTTAGGGTTATATAAATAAAAAAAATCTATGAAATTCCTGAAGTATTTTGCCTTAATCCTTTTCTCTGTAAGTATGTTCACAAGTTGTTTTGAGGACAATGACGATGTAATTAGAATATCAGGAGTGCAGGAGGTTAATGATTTTATCTGGAAAGGCATGAATGCTTTTTATGTATATAAATCGGATGTAGAAGATTTAGCAAACGATCGTTTTTCTTCTAATCAAGAATATGGTAATTTTCTTAATGGTTTCTCTTCTCCCGAAGCTATTTTCGAAGGTATGAGAACTCAGGAAACAGTAACTGTGGGTTCTGAGCAGATAAAAGTTGACGAATTCAGCTTTTTAGTAGATGATTATATTGCTTTGGAACAAGCCTTTGACGGAATCACCAGAAATAATGGTATGGAGTTTGGCTTAGTTAGATACCCTAATAATGCATCTAATGTATTTGGATATGTACGATACGTGCTTCCTGGAACAGATGCAGAAACAAAAGGAATCGAAAGAGGTATTATTTTTAACACAATAGACGGAACTCAGATTACCGATCAGAATTTCAGTGAACTATTAGCTCCAGATTCTTATACAATTGGTCTCGCTACTTTTGATGGAAATGATATAACTCCAACAAGCACTTCGATTTCTCTTACGAAAGTACAGTATACAGAAAATCCTGTTTTTCTGGCAAAAACCTTAAATGTTAGTGGCAACCCAGTTGGTTATTTGATGTATAATGGATTTACGGCAGATTTCGACACTCAATTAAACACCGCTTTTGGGCAGTTTGCTTCTGATAATGTTACAGATCTAATATTAGATTTACGATATAACGGTGGTGGTTCTGTTACTTCGGCAATTGACTTATCGAGTATGATTACAGGACAGTTTAACGGACAAGTATTTACTACAGAAGAATGGAATACAGATCGACAAGAACAATTTGGTGATACTAATCTTTTTGATAATCAGATCAGAACTGGTGCTGGTATTAATAGCCTAAACCTTACTAGAGTTTACGTATTAACAACGAGAAGCTCTGCATCCGCCAGCGAACTAGTTATCAATGGGCTAGATCCCTATATTAATGTAATTCAGGTTGGCTCTACAAGTAGAGGGAAATTTCAAGCTTCCATAACGTTATATGACTCTGATAATTTTGGACGAAACGGAGCCAATACAGGACACACGTACGCGATGCAACCTTTAGTTCTTAGATCTATAAACTCTGCAGGGTTTACAGATTATTTTGGTGGTTTTGTTCCTGAAATCGAAGTTGCTGAAGATTATTCAAACCTAGGAACATTAGGTGATCCTAATGAACCCTTATTAAAAGCAGCTATTGATGATATTTTGGGAAATAGATCTCAATCAAAATATTACACTATCCAATTAGAGGCTATAGGTGAAAGTAAGATGAATAAACCTGATTACCTAAGAATGTATAAAGACACTGAATTTTCTAAATTATAGAATGGACTTTTAGTAAGAGTAAAATTAACTCTCCTAAATAAAAGAGTCATACCTGAATTCTGTTAGCTTTATGTTAATCTTAAAATCAAATCAAAAATCGAAATTTTATATTCTCATATACTCTAATTTCCCACTTCGAAAAACAGAGAAAAAACTCTGATGTAAAACCACGAAAAATATTCTAGAATAAATATCTTTTTTAAAAAAACAGGGGTTTTCACCCCTATTCTATCTTAATATCGTTATTTAATTTTATATCTAATATTCAGTTTTTTAACTATTTACGTAAATTTTAATGATATGGGGCTATTTGATCAAGTTGGTAGTGAGGGATATGAAGATGATCTAATCTATCACGAAGAACAAAAACAAAAAGAAAAAGAAAGAAGAGCTAACACAAAGTCTAACTATACGAGTAATCGTAGAACCAGAACCAACAAAAAAAGTAGCTCTTTTGGGTTGGGTAAAATAGTATCGGTTTTTGGATGGGTAATTTTATTTGCTATCATCCTTAGAACATGTAATTCATAATAAACTAATCTTTATACGAAATTATGAGACTACTTGCAGGAGTATACGATTTTCAATTCATTAAATCTCAAAATGGAACCGATTACTATACTTTATATGCTCCAACTGGGGTTTATAATATACAGCACTATTCTAATTCTTCTTTCGATATTCAACCTTCTATTCCTGATGGGGATTTTAGACATGAAATCGCTTATAAATTAGCAGGTGTTAGAGCTAAAATTCTTAATCGCAATGATTTAAGTTTTGTAGTAAATCATTAACAAATAAGTTTTAAAAAAATTACCTAAAGACGGAATACTTTTATTTGCAGTAAATCGAATAGGTTTTTATTAGTCCTAAATAATCTATCTAGATAGATTATTTAGGACTAATCTACGATACAATTCTAGAACTTCAAATTAAAACCTACTCTCGCATTTCTACCTCTGGTACTAAATCCAAATATTTCTTGATACTCTTCATTAGTAATATTATTCATAGCAGCAAACACTGTCATATTACTCAAAAGTTGATGACTAATATAAAAATCCAATATACCATAACTATCTAAAGGAACAGGCGTTGGCGCAAATGTAACAGGATCAAAATTAGTATCTGTACGTTCACCATTATATTGATAACTTAAAGATGTAAACGTTTTAGAACTTAACTGATACCCAATAGTAGCTTGTAAACTGTTCTCTGGAATTCTAATATTATTTTCGAGTTTATCAATGTTTGTATAGGTAAAGTTTGCATTAATCGATAACTTATCATCTATAAACTTACCATTTGCTTCTAACTCAACTCCATTAACTTCGATATCTTCTGAAGAGTTAAAATTCATAAAAGTATTAGGATCAAAAGTGATAAAGTTCTCTGATTTCCTATCAAAATACACTGCACTAATCGTTGCTTTTTTACTAAGAGAATATTCTATTCCAACTTCTATTGTTCTACTTTCTTCTGGTTCTAAATCAGGATTTCCACTAAAAAAAGCAGTGTCATATAATTGAAATAATGATGGTGTAATGTAGGCCGTACTATACGACGCTAATCCTTTAATATATTTATCTCCAAACGTATATGTAAACGACGGATTAATATTATACACTAAATGATTACCATATGCACTATGAATATTTAATCTTCCTCCTGCATTAACATTTAAACCAAATTTAGATACATATACCAGATTTACATAAGGATCAATGATATCAAAATCCGCTTCATTATCATTAATTGTTTGTACTAAATCATCACTTCCAAAAGGAATGCTAAAAAGATTAAAGTCGCTGTAAGAACCATTTGCACCAACTACCGTATATAATGTATTATTAAAGTTATATTTATTATAAGTATCAAAAGTATAAATCTTACTTTCATACCTGGAAGGAAAACCAGACATAAATTCTCTTTCTAACAATGCATAACTATCTACAAAGGTAAAGCTTCCATTAGGGTATTTTGCTTCCCAAAATGTTCCTCCTCTTAGTTGACGGCTTTCAAACTGGTTATCTGCATCAAATCCTGCACCACCATCAAAATCTGTCTTATATTGATCTAAGTTTCCAAAAAAGTGAAACTTAAAATTCTTACTCCACTGATATCCTACTTTTGCAGAAACATTGAACTTATTATAAGCATCACTTTCTGCTCCTTCAGCTTCTGCTGCGGATAAACCATCTGTTGATTGATGAGCTAGACTTCCTAAATAACTTACTTTTCCTATAGTTCCATTAATAGATGCTGAGTTTACGAATTCATTTATATCATAATCCTGATCATCCTGTGATTGGTTGGTACCAATACTAGAAGAAAATTGAGCTGATATTACATCTTTACTTTCAGATTTTGTGGTAATATTAATAACCGCAGCGGCTGCTCCAGAACCATATAATGTACTAGAAGCTCCTTTTAGAATTTCTATAGACTCAATTTGGCTAGTAGATAATAATCGAAGATCATAATCTCCTGCCGATGAAGAGGGGTCGCTTACCGTAACTCCATCAATTCTAATAACCACCTGGCGATTACGACCACCACGAACAGATACTCCCAATGGTTCTCCGGCAGCATTATTACTACCATTAATATAAACTCCAGCAACTCTGCTTAATACCGTGGCAACAGATTGTCCCTGACTTCGTTCTAGTTCTTCAGAGGTAATTTTGGTAATTACTTTACCACTTTGCTCTCTTTTTAGTTTAAATTTAGAATCAGAAAGTACTACCTCTTCTAATTCGGTTACTTTTTCTTCTTTTATTGAATCTTGCGCTGAAATAACCTGAGCTCCTAATATCAATAGTGTAGCCCCAAAAAACACCTTTTTGTTCATTTCCTAAATGACTTAATTTTACAATTACCGGAAAAAAGTATGCAGTTTACCCATACCTAAACTTCTATCCCGAAAGTTTAACATAATGAATTTAGGCAGGTCTCCTGGCTTGCGTCTTGTTATTTACCTTCCCATCCGACTACGGCAGACAGTGGTTATAAAGAATTAATAACAAGCGGCGTCATAGACGAACACAGCTTACAGTTGCGGGAACAGCTCAGGAATATTGATTGCGATATTTAGGTATTAGAAATCGTAACCCTAAAATCGTACTTCATTTCACCTGATTCCCTTTTAATCCTCAACTCTATGAATAGAATATTAGAACCAAAATTCTGCGCGAATGTATTATATTTCTTCGAAAATGCATTCGCTTTACTGAATAAATTAGTTTAACTAGTATCTTTGCGATCTTTAAAACCTATTACAAATGTTGTATTACATTACTGGTGGAGAGCGTTCAGGCAAAAGCAGCTATGCTCAGAATCTCGCATTAGAACTTTCAGACAACCCAGCATATATAGCTACATCAAGAGTTTGGGATGGTGATCATCGAAAACGTATTGATAGACATATTGCGGATCGAGATAGTCGGTGGATCTCTATTGAAGAAGAGAAAGAACTATCTAAAGTTATTAAAAAAGATTCGGTTGTTGTTATCGACTGTGTTACATTGTGGCTCACTAATTTTTTTGTGGATACCAAAAATGATATTGAGCTTTCTTTATCTCAAGCTAAACAAGAATTTAATCAGCTTCTAAAAATTAACGCAACCATCATTATTATCTCTAACGAAATCGGAATGGGAGTTCATGCCACCACGGAAATAGGTAGAAAATTTACTGAATTGCAGGGTTGGATGAATCAACATATTGCAAAGCAAGCAGATCAGGCAATACTAATGGTATCTGGAATACCGGTAAAAATAAAATAAATGAGTTTCGATATTACTCCATTAGACAAATCACTAGAAAATAATATTCAGCATAAAATTAATCTTAAAACAAAACCTGTTTCATCTTTAGGAAGATTAGAATCAATAGCATTACAAATAGGATTAATCCAAAATACGACACATCCTATATTAAAAGAACCAACCATACTAGTTTTTGCCGGTGATCACGGTATTGCCGAAAAAGGGGAAGTAAATCCATATCCACAGATCGTAACCCAACAAATGGTATATAATTTTCTTAACGGAGGTGCTGCTATTAATTCATTATGTACTCAGAATAATATTAATTTAAGTATCATAGACGCCGGTGTTAATCATGATTTTGAGAATGTAAAAGAGCTTATTAATGCTAAAGTAGCATATGGCACTAAAAATTATCAGACCGAACCGGCAATGTCTATTGACCAATGTAATATAGCTATTGATAAAGGAGCCATTATTGTTTCTGAAAAAATTCAAAATGGATGTAATGTAATAGGATTTGGTGAAATGGGAATTGGAAATTCATCTGCCGCGGCATTATTAATGGCACATTTTACCCAAATACCGATTACAGCATGTGTAGGTGCTGGAACCGGAGTTCAAGGTGAAGCTATGAAATTAAAACAAACTATTCTAGAAACCGTTTTCAAGAAACATTCTCCAAATAATCCTATAGAAGCTCTAGCTACTTTTGGTGGTTTTGAGATTGTTATGATTACTGGAGCAATCTTAAAAGCTGCAGAACTCAAAATGACTATCCTAATTGATGGTTTTATAGTTACAGCTGCATTATTAGCTGCAAATGCTATCAATGAAAATGTCCTGGACTATTGTATTTTTGCGCATACATCCGAAGAGCAAGGTCATCAAAAAATGCTAAACTTTCTCGGAAAGAAACCTCTATTATCTCTTGGAATGCGATTAGGCGAAGGTACCGGAGCAGCAGTTGCGTATCCGATTTTAGAATCTGCGATTGCCTTTCTAAACAATATGGCAAGTTTCGAAGAAGCAGAAGTTACCACAAAAGAATAACATACTAATTAGTAATGAAAAAAGGAATGTTGTCAATACTCGTTGCTATATCTGGATTCTTTTTAGTATTTAAATACAATGCGTTGATGCATGAAATATATTATAGTCTAATTACCGGTAAACAAATTCGTTTTGTATTTATTGACGATTTGGTTTCTTTTAAACGACTATTTACTATTGTAACTATATCCTTTTCATTACTCAGTATATATCTGGGCACTATTTCCTTTTTAAAGAAACATAAAATAGGACTAACAGGAATAATCCTTGCAATTATTTTAGCTATTTCGATTTTTATCCCTTTTTGGAAATATATTGTTGAAGATTCCGGTTTAGACATAATGATTAATTAAACTTTTAAAGAGCTTGTATTCATGAAAAAAGAGGTTCATATATTTTTTACTGCTCTTATGTTTTTTACTAGAATTCCCTGTCCGAAATGGGTAAATCACGATCCACAATATTTACGCAAGAGTTCAAAATATTTCCCATTAGTAGGCATCATTGTGGGAAGCATTGGTGCTAGTGTTTTTTATGGATGTTCTTACATTTTTTCTATAGAAATTGCTTTACTACTTTCTATGTTCGCTACAATTTACACAACAGGAGCTTTTCACGAAGATGGGTTTGCCGATGTGTGCGATGGTTTTGGTGGTGGATGGACTAAAGAAAAGATTCTTTTGATCATGAAAGATTCTCGATTAGGAACCTATGGGACTGTTGGAATCCTATTAATACTTGCGATCAAATTTTTGGCATTACGAGAAGTAGAGGTCTTTTACATCCCATTGGTGATAATTGCTGGACACAGTCTTAGTCGATTTATAGCAACCACGCTTATATTTACGCATCCATATGTACGGGATACAGAAGATAGTAAAGCCAAACCTGCTGCAAAAAGCATGAGTATCTCTATGCTTTTGATTAGTGGTTTCTTTGGAGTTGTTCCTTTAACTTTATTCTTAAACCCTCTACTATTTTTGACACTGATTCCTATGTATCTATCTAAAATGTTTTTAGCTGCAAAATTTAAAAAATGGATAGGTGGCCAAACAGGAGATTGCGCCGGAGCCGTGCAACAACTTAGTGAAGTAGTATTTTATCTTAGCATCATCGCTTTATGGAAATATATCTGGTAAGACATACCACACCGAATATCGAAAAAGGAATTTGCTATGGGCAAAGTGATCTGGGTATAACGGATACTTTTGAATCTGAAGTCATAAAAATACATAACCAAATTCCGGTAAAAGAAATTTCAAAAATATACTGCAGTCCTCTACAACGTTGCAAAATATTAGCAGAGACGTTTAACATCCCAACTACTTTTGATAACCGACTTAAAGAACTTAATTTTGGCGACTGGGAACTAAAAGCATGGAATGATATTTCTCCATTAACACTGAATCCCTGGATGGAAGATTTTGTAAATGTACAGGTTCCCAATGGTGAGTCTTATGTGATGCTTCAGGAAAGAATGCTGGAGTTTTATAATTCTTTAGAACATTCTGATAAGGAAAGTATCGTTATCGTCACTCATGCAGGACCAATGAGAGCCTTACTATCAGATATCAGACAAATAGAACTTAAAGATTCTTTTAGTATCAAGATAAATTACGGAGATGTTATTAAAATCTAAACGATCTTTAATGATGCAAAATTATAATTAGAGGATATCTCCTTATCAATTACCTGAACATTCAATCGTTGCGAGAAAAGAGGCGCGTTTGTTACTAATGTATGATACTCTCCATTTTCCCCACAAGCGTCTACATCTAAAGCTTCTAAATCTTTAATAAGCTCCTGATCAATCATTCTTCCTAAGAAATCTGGTCCTAACACTGTATTACAAGATACAATGATAGCTTCAATTCCATAAGCTATCATATCTAGCACTAATTGCTTTCTGGGTTGTTGCCAGATAGGTAAGATTGCTTCTAGACCAGCTGCCACTGATACTTTTTCTTCCCAATCTCTATGTGTCTGAATATCGATATCTCCAAATACAGCAGATTTCAAAGTATATGTATTGGTTAATGACTTTAAATTCTTAACATATAATTGCTCATAATTATTCCAGGTGCTTTCAAAAAAATGAATCGGTAATCCAAGAGCATTTGCCTGAGCTTTTAATATAGTTTTCGGAATTCCGTGAGAACGAGATCGATCTCCGTATTCGTTTAACACATTTAATAAAACAGATGGTACATATCCTTTTTCTACAGCCATATGCATGGCATAACAACTATCTTTCCCTCCACTCCAAGAACATAAAAATGACATATAGTTATATTTAAAAACACAAATTAACGGTAAATCATAGTAGGTTTTCAAAAAAATATCGAAGTTTGACAAATATTCAAAATCATATGAAGAATTATCTAATTCTATTACTCCTAATTGCTTCTTTTCTATCGTGTAAACAAGAGAAGAAAACAGTTACTCCCATAGTTGCAGAAAAACTTGAAGATCAAAAAATAAATTATGCTATTGGTTTTACTATTAAAAATCATGAAACGTATAAAGAAATTAGCATTACTTCGCCTTGGCCGGATGCTAAAAACACCTTCACTTATATTTTATATCCAAAAGGATCAGAGCAACCAAGGATGCATGTAAATAATAATACAACAAGTTTTATAGAAGTTCCTGTAGATAAAACAGTAGTTACTTCTACTACAGACATCCCAATGTTAGAGTATTTAGGATTAGAAAACAAGCTAATAGGTTTTCCTCATTGTGATTATATTTCTTCAGAAAAAACACGTGCTTTAATTGATAACGGAGCTATTGCAGAATTAGGGAACAATGGTCATTTAAATACAGAACTTACTTTAGAATTAGCTCCTGAACTTATCATTGGATACTCTGCGACTGGAGATATAAAAACATATGATCTTCTGGAAAAAACAGGAATTCCAGTAGTTATGAATGGATCTTGGATGGAACAGCACCCTTTAGGGCGTGCAGAGTGGATAAAATTTGTTGCCGCTTTTTATAATAAAGAACAAGAAGCAGATGATATATTCAAAAAAATTGAGAAAGATTATAATGATGCTGCAACCTTAGCGAACAATGCTACAACAACTCCTACGGTTTTATCGGGTAATATGTTTAAAGATGTTTGGTATATACCCGGAGGAGATAGTTACGTGGCTAAATTTTTAAAAGATGCTAACACCAACTATTTATGGGCCGAAACCAAAAAAACCGGGAGTATCGCATTAAACTTTGAAAGTGTATTAGAAAAAGCTCAAAATGCAGAGTTTTGGATTGGTTCAGGACCTTCTAAGTCTCTGGAGGAACTAAAAGAAAAGAACAATCGATATACCTTTTTTGAAGCATTTAAAAATAAAACCGTATATTCTTCAACATTAAAAACTGGTGCAAAAGGTGGATTAGTATACTATGAATTAGGTCCTATGCGTCCGGATTTGATTCTTAAAGATATCATCCAAATAGCACACCCCGAATTATTAACCGATTACGAACCTTATTTTTTCGAAAAACTGAACTAGTTGACCCCAAACAAATCATATAAAAGTGTTTTTATCGTCATTATCATAGTACTTGTACTATGTTTTATTACGAATATTAGTTTAGGTTCTGTACTAATCCCGTGGTTTCACACCATAAAAAGTTTAGTTGGAGCCGCTGTCGAAAAAGAATCATGGAGGCATATTATTATTGATTATCGATTACCTAAAGCGATCACAGCCATCATCGTAGGAAGCGGTTTAGGCGTATCAGGGTTATTAATGCAAACATTATTCAGAAACCCACTCGCTGGACCTTTTGTTTTAGGAATTAGCTCTGGAGCAAGTCTTGGTGTTGCTTTACTAATTCTGGGAAGCGCTTTAATCGGTGGTTCTACAGCATTGTTTTTAGTATCCAATTGGGGTCTAGTTATTGCCGCCAGTATGGGCAGTGTGTTAGTCCTTTTTATGGTAATGTTGGTTTCTTCTCGAGTACGAGACACTATGGCAATCCTAATTATTGGTTTAATGTTCGGTAGTATCACTGCCGCTATAGTAAGTGTACTCTCCTACTTTGCTCCTGCAGAACAATTACAACGTTATGTTTTTTGGGGATTTGGAAGTTTAGGAAATTTATCCTGGATCGATTTATTGATATTTTCTGTGATCGCAATAATCGGAATGATACTAGCGATATTTGCTATAAAACCTTTAAATACATTATTGTTAGGAGAAAATTATGCGCGTAGCTTAGGGTTGAATATCAAAAAAAGTCGTTTCCTGATTATACTTGCTACCGGTTTGTTAGCAGGAAGCATTACTGCTTTTGCGGGTCCAATTGCTTTTATAGGATTAGCTGTACCTCATTTAACAAGGCAATTATTTCACACATCGGATCATAAAACATTAATTCCGGCAGTTATATTATTCGGAAGTATTATCATGTTAGTTTGTGATACCATTTCCCAATTACCTGGCACAGAATATACCTTACCTATTAATGCTATTACTTCATTGATTGGTGCTCCAGTAGTGATTTGGTTGTTAGTAAGAAAGCGAAAAATGTTGTTTTAGAAAATAGTACTAAGTACTAAACAGAATTATGGAAATAGAGCCATTAGATACTGAAAATCAAAATATCGTTCTTAGAACTGAAGATCTCTCGATCGGTTATCGCCATAAAAACAATTTAGAAGTTGTTGCGGCGGATATCAATCTGAAATTGTATGAAGGAGAACTGGTAGGATTAGTCGGTGCTAATGGAATTGGAAAATCTACCTTGCTCCGCACGTTATCCAAAGTACAACCAGCACTTCGTGGAGATATATTTTTATCTGATAAAGAAATCAAAACTTATAAAACTTCTGAATTAGCTTCTCAGCTAAGTATTGTTCTTACGGAACAAATTGCTTCAAAAAATCTAACGGTACAAGAACTAGTTGCTTTAGGAAGACAACCTTATACGAATTGGGTTGGAAAATTGCTAGAAGAGGACATAGAAAAAGTCCGTAAAGCTATAGAAGTTACACATATCACTGAATTAGTAGACAGACGATGTTTTGAGTTAAGTGATGGACAGTTACAAAAAGTACTCATCGCTCGTGCGATTGCTCAGGATACACCTTTTATTATGCTAGATGAGCCAACCACACATCTAGATGTCTATCATAAGGCATACATTCTAAAACTCTTAAAACGTTTAGCTTTCGAAACACAAAAAACCATTTTATTCTCTACACACGAAATTGACTTTGCGATACAGTTATGTGATAAAATGATTGTGATGAATACCGAAGGTTTTGAGTTTGGTCGCCCTAAAGAATTGATACAATGTCGAGCTTTTTCTTCTTTGTTCCCAGAAGACCTGATTTTGTTCGATCCAGAAACCGGAAGTTATAAAGTGAGGCATTAATCTTTTTAAGACATCTTAACCCTACTTAAAATCCGAAACATAGAACATTCATCCTGAACCTAATAAATTAAACGGTTAAACCGTAAAACATTCAATGTTTATCTATTGCGTTGATATAAAACTTCTAATTACATTTACATTAGCTTTTTTTAACATAAAAATCTATAATATTAATATTCCTACCTACCCCACTAAATTAATTATATTTTTTTTTAAGAACTGTTTAAGGAATTTTCAACAGTTAGTTGTTATAGTATTAACGACCTGTAACCATTGTATATGCTAAGATTTTTACTTTGCTTTATCTTTATCTTGTTTTTCTCAAAATTATCTGCCCAATCAGTTAATGATTACAGAACCAATGGCAGTGATGGTAACTGGACAACCGTATCTATCTGGGAAGTATTTAATGGGACTGCTTGGGTAGCAGCTACTAATTATCCCGGTCAAGTTGCTGGTACGAATGACGTATCAATAGAAGGGAATTCCGAGGTAACTATAAACTCTACCATTCCTAATAGTTTAAATTCACTTACTATTGGCCCCGGCACTCTATTCGTAAGTGCAGATTCTTCTTTAGATACCCAATTGATTACATTGACAACAGGAGGTGAAGCAGAGTGGACGAGCAATAATACCGATTTATCACTTCCTGCAAACGCTACTATTATCACTGATGGTGGTAATTTAGTAGAAGATAGGCCGTGTAACGCTACCAAAACAATTACTATTGGTGGTACAGTATACGCTTCTTGCAATGGCGGTGGTGGTGGTGTGGATTATGATTTTGATGATATTAATACAGGTGGAGGAACCCTTAGTGTTGCTCCGACATCTAACGGTCCTATCTGTGTTGGGCAAACCCTAAACCTTGTTGCTAACCCGGGTGGATCTGGTAGTACTGGTGGAACATTCAGCTGGTCCGCTACTGGGCCTGGTGGCTACTCTTTTAGTTCTACAGCACAAAACCCTACAGAAAGTAGTATTACAACTGCAGGAACCTATACATACACGGTAACTATTACTGATGGTGATGGTAATGGCACTACCAATACTAACTCTGTTGATGTAGTAGTTAATAGCGGACCTAATCCACCGGTTAGCAACGGCAACCAGATTATTTGCAGTGGATTATCAGGTACTCTAACTACTACAGTAAGTGCTGGAGAAACGGTAGACTGGTATGATGCTGCTACTGGAGGAACGCTGCTATTGGCTGGTAATACTAGTTATACAACCACAGTTGCCGGTAGTTATTATGCAGAAGCAAGAAATACCACAACAGGTTGTGTTAGTACGAGTAGAATTGGTGTGATCTTATCTAATAAATCCTGTAACGTTATTACTAATAGAAGAATTACCTACAGAGTAAATTCTGGAGTCATTGGTCCATCCGGTACATTGACAACAGATATGATTGTTAACTTTTTTGATGACGGACAATTCGGATCAGGTAATTCATATCAACTTCAGGTGCAAAATAATACAGCGGTTGGATTTAATTATCAAATATGGGTACAAAATGTTCCTTATGCATCAATTCCTGGTTTAAGCTTAGTAAATCATACATTGAACACTATAAACAATGGTAATGGTACCTATAGCTATTTATTTACTAGTACTTCTCCTCTAGGTGCCTTTCAGAACAGATCCATCACCGGTTCAGGAGGTGCTCCTACTCCTTTGGGAATAGGAATTGCCTGTGGATGTGTAAGTTTTTACAAACTATAGCTTTCATATCCCTAATAATTCAATATTTTAGATGCATCTAAAAAAACAATCATTGAACCACCTGCTCAGCATCATAGAACCTATTATCCAATGGGGAATCACTCCAAAACTCCCTATTAAAAACAAAGAACTTGTTTTAAAAAAATCATTGATATCATTATATCAAGAATACCTTGCTTTAGAAGGAGATGTTGGGGAAGATGAAAAAGAATACCCAGAACCACCTGATTTCAATTTCGAAAAAATCTCGAACACCTTACGTTCTAATTTTCCCGAATTAGGATTTTATCAAATGATCTTAGATCCTTTTGAGATGACAAAACCGGATAATGGGCTAGGCGATGCCAATGATGATTTGTCTGATATTATTAAAGATCTGATGGAAGTACAGTGGCGATTTCAAAACACTAGTGAGATCGATGCTATTTGGTATTTTGAGTTTATCATGCGTAACCACTCTGAAAGACACGTAGTAAATCTTCTGAAGACTTTAAAGGATTTAGAAGAGCAATCATAATTTGATTATTTAGTTCTAATTTTTGCCTTATTATCAATCATAATAAACTCAACAAGAACCTGGTAAAAAATTAAAAATTGATGCTAAAAATATGCTAACCTATAATTGATGACGCAAATCAATACCAAATAGCATATCCAATAGAACGGGAAACAAGTTAAAACTATACAGGTAAACAAATAAATAGATAAATAAGGTCTAGACGTTTTTGCATTTTATTAACGTGTTCAAATTCCTTTATATAAGACTCCCATTTTCTTTGGTATATAAAAAAATAATATTGAATTATACCCGCTAATAACGCAAACAACAAAATTTCAATTTTAGAAAAAACAATCAGATCTTTTGATCCGAACAAGAATTGAATACTATTTATTATGAATGGTAATAAAAACAAATGCAGTGATAGTAATATTACAATAGTCATGTGAGCTTCATTTTATCGATCCCGCAAATCTATACCAAAAAACATATCTAATAAAATTGGATAAAAACCAATAACAAAACACATAAATAAATAAATAAGACCTATACGTTGTTCTCTTCTCTTAATATGCTCAAACTCTTTTACAATATGAGTCCATTTACTTCTATATAAAAACAAATAATAAAAAGAAACTCCCGTTAGAAAACAAATAGGCAGAACTGTTTTAAATTTCCCAAGTGAATTAGCAATTTCAGACATGAAATTCATAAAAAGTCCTAAAAGCAATAACATATGAAACATACTTAAAAACAAAATAGCGGTTCTATGTGCATCATCTTGCTCACTTTTAAAAGATCGATACCAACTGTATGCTATAAAGAAAAGATATCGTAAGAACTTGGGCGGGCGTATATTATTTAACCATTCTTTCATACTTTAAAATCTTTTGGTACTCTAGATCGCTCTTGGTATAACATATGTCTTGTCTCTGACAAACTCCCTACTTTCTCTCATCATTTCCATACGCACTTGTTCTATAGGTTTTACATAATCGATTTCAAAATCCATTTTGCACAACTCTTCTTGTGCAGCAGAACGATCTCGCTCGATCCAACTATCTACCTTTTCTCTACTAAACCCGTTGGCTTGTCACCAAGAGCTGAAAGAGCCACTTGAGTCCAGCAATACTTAATAAATAAATAAGTCATAAAAACCAACAAACAAACAAGTAAATAAATAAATAAATAAATAGATACTACCTAATAAACGATCTTTCTTTTTTAAATGACTAAATTCTTTAATATAGAGTTTCCACTTATTATCGTACCAAAAAAGTAAATAAAATACATAACCAAAGAATATAGCAAATGGTAGAACCACTAAATATTTTGAATGTACTATAACACTTTCATACAATAACAAAAAAATAGTGAAAAATAGAGAAGTATGAGCAAACCAAAATAATAGAATAATAGTAAAATGAGCGTCATCACGTTCACTTTTAAAACCTCTATACCAACTGTATCCGATATAAAAAAAGTATCTTAAAAACTTTGGTGGTCTTACGTTAGTCAAAAATTCTTTCATCCTTTAAAATCTTTTGGTACTATAAATAGCTCTGGACGTTACATAGGTTTTATCTCTGATAAACTCCCTGCTTTCTTGTAACATTTCCATACGTACTTGTTCTATAGGTTCTACATAATCGATTTCAAAATCCATTTTGCACACCTCTTCTTGCGCAGCAGAACGATCTCGCTCAATCCAACTATCCACGGTTTCTCTACTGAATCCACTGGCTTGTCCCCAATTCCCAAAAGCACCACCTGCATCCAGTAAAAAATAAGTCCCCGATATTGCCCAGCCTATCCCAGGTATAAAACCAGTTAATCCAAAAACTAAATCCCATTTTGCTTTTTGCCTCATTTCGGAGAGATTAGAATCGTTGTAAGATTTTGCTTGTTTTATACTATACTCTGACATTAATACTGATATTACAAAACAAGCACGCCCTCCTCTTTTCCACCATTTAGATACATTCGTTCCTTTAGATTTTGCAGTAACCTCTCCAATGTCTTTACTCCACTGACCAAAACTTCTATGGGCATCCTTCCCTGGTACGTTTCGTATGGGCGACCAACTACCACCTCCATCTACTCTAAAATGATTTACAAAATTACCTGCAAACAAATTATTACTAGCTCTATAATGATTTGCCATCATAAAAGCACTGGTAGCACCGGATACTTTGCCTGCTCCAGAAATACTGGTTTTCATCATCCCATACAGCTCATCCTGATAATGCATTTCTCTCCATTCTTGGGGTGCGCCGCTCCACTCGTTTAAATAACTACTACGGATATCCTGTTGTGTAATTTCCCAATCTTCATATTCTAAACTGGTACCATTCTCGGGATCATAAGCTCGTATACGCGCAATGGGCGTACCGCCCAGATCAGGGCTGATCATTAATTCTATACCAATATCGCTGGCAGTAGAAAAATCGATCCACATCTGATATCGACTATCATATACCTTATACCCATCTGCAGTTTGTTGTACAAACCTCTCTGTAAGTTCGGCATCCGTCATTACTCTAGGATTGGTTTCTCCCATAAGATCATACATCTCATAGGCAGCACGCATAGCGTCATCATCATGCCCTTGCATCGCCAGATCTACTTTATAGAGTGCTTCACTAAGTCCCTGACGCCTGGCATCGATCGCTGTCCGGAAATGAAAGGCTACTTGTTGCGCCTGTGCGCTAGGACTAAAACCACTACTCTTTCTACCAGCTTCTTCTAGTGCTTCTTTGATCTGTTCGTGCACTTCTTTTAAACTTTCTGGATTGGTATACATCACCTATGTTTTAGAAGGCCAATTATTGATATGCTCTACATCGCCTATCGTAAGTTTCTCTGCACTAATCTTTAATTTTAATTTAAATGGATCATTGCTTATTGCATTATAATATCCACTAAGTCGTGCACAATAAGCATTGCTGAATTTTAGAGTCATTAACGATGCCATTGCATCCCTTTTCATAAACGTAATCTGGCCATTTTTAGTCTCTGTAGGGCTTATAGCCCAATGGATAAGATCTGTTTTTTTCTCAAATTCTATAGTAAGTACAATAATACCTCCTCTAGGCGCAGCAGCAGGTCTGCCATTATGATCTAATGGTTGATCAAAATCAAAAGAGCAATCTAATAAATTATGGATAGCATCATCAATCTCTAGTTTCGCTTGAAAAGACATAGTTTTGGATTAAAAGTTATTAAATATTGTTTTCTATTAGAATTGCCGCATAAACGTTTAGATTACAAACTTATTAGAATTAAAAATCTAAAATAGTAATTAATCTTTGGTTTTATAAGACTTGAATGAACAGTATAAGAAAATTATTTTTTAATAATTATTTTCTATACATAAGTGTCATAAAGTGAGGAAATGTTACCTCAATTTTTTTACTTTTTTGTAAACAGGTACTAAATTTTCTTTTATATAGAAGTAAAAAAGTACTCTCAATATACATTAAGCATTTCTATAAACCTCCTTACCGAAAGAATGAGCCTTTCCTGCTCAATCTCCTAAACGAAAGTATTAACGATGGATACTTTATTAATGTTGACAGAAAATATTGTAAAAAGAATGATGTTTCTATTCAAAATTAAATTTTATTTCAGCATACTTCTCTTCCACTAATACTGAGTAAATTTTTATCTTTGAAGCAATAACCCTTGAGATGGGTTCCTTAGTAGTCAATGGAAGCCTATTTTTGATCTCCAGGTAAACCTCTAAAATTAAAATCTCGATTATCGAGTAAACAAAAAATTACATGTCAGAATACATATTGCTTCTTGTGGCGGTAGCTGCAATCATCGTCGGTTTTTTTATTGGCAAATACGTGGCTTCACTGAAAAACAAAAGTGATCAGAGTGCATTAAACGAAAGAGCTAATCAACTACAATTACAGTTTGATGAAGCTAAAAAAGCAGCAGATCAGCAATTGGAATTTACCAAACAACAGCAAGAAACCTATAAACAGTCTTTAGAAAAACAGCTTTCTGATATTTCCACAGAACGAGAAGAAATACGTCGAGAAAAAGACTTCCTTAACACAGAATTGACCCGAAGAAATGCGGAGTTTGAAAACTTACAGCTCAAAAACCAGGAACAAAAGGACGAAGTAGAAAAACTACAGGAAAAATTCACCAAAGAATTCGAAAATCTGGCAAATAAAATTCTGGATGAAAAGTCTAATAAGTTTACAGAACAGAACAAAGAGAACATAAAAAACATTCTAAATCCATTACAAGAAAAAATCAACACCTTCGAGAAAAAGGTAGAGCAAACACATAAAGAAAGTATCGATTATCACGCAGCTTTACGTCAGCAAATTTTAGGACTTAAAGACCTTAATGAACAGATGAGCAAAGAAGCTACTAACCTAACCAAAGCCCTAAAAGGTGATAGTAAAATGCAAGGAAACTGGGGTGAATTGGTACTGGAACGCGTATTAGAAAAATCAGGACTGGAGAAAGACCGAGAATATTTTGTACAACAAAGTTTCACTACCGCTGATGGTCAACGTGTATTACCGGATGTTGTGATCCACCTGCCGGATAGTAAAAAAATGATCATTGATTCTAAGGTAACACTAACGGCATATGAACGCTATGTGAACGAAGATGATGAACATCTAAGAACTACTTACTTAAAAGAACACATTACGTCTTTAAAACGTCATATAGATCAACTTTCTGAGAAAAACTACCAAGATCTATATGATATAGAATCTCCAGATTTTGTACTACTTTTTGTCCCAATAGAACCCGCATTTGCTATTGCTATTAATGAAGATAGTAAATTGTACAATCAAGCTTTTGAGAAAAATATAGTAATTGTAACACCTGCCACATTACTAGCGACCTTACGCACCATTGATACAATGTGGAATAACGAAAAGCAACAGCGCAATGCTATCGAAATTGCCAGACAAGCAGGAGCGTTATATGATAAGTTCGAAGGATTGGTGAAAGATCTTACCGGAGTTGGTAAAAAGATCGATGATGCTAAAAAGGATTATTCTTCTGCTATGAATAAGTTAGTAGAAGGACGAGGGAATCTAATTACCAGCGTAGAAAAGCTTAAAAAGATGGGTGCAAAAGCTAAAAAATCCCTTCCAGAAGCAATTATAAAACGTGCTTCAGAAGATAATGATAATACTAGTAATATGTAATTTAATACCTATGGAAACAGATATTTCACAAGTTCTAATTCAATCCTTAACAGGGTTATTTTATGTATTACCGACAATAGTATTTATTATTATCAGCGGCTATTATTTGATGAAAATGGGTTCCAAAACAGACGGGATTTTGATACTGATCGGAAACATTATTATTTTTCTCTCCACCGTTGTTGGCCAGATATTATTTATTCAACTTTCTTTCGGCCAAACTTGGGATGTTGATGCGTATTCTTATATATCAACTGCTCTTGGTATCCTATCATTTATCGGTTCTATATTATTTGTGGTAGGAATATTCCTTTTAATGAAAAGAGTCATAAAAACAAAATCACTGGCAGGAACAATGATCATCAATAGTACAGAGGATACCAAATCATAAACCAGTAACAACAGATCAATGGAACAAGGATATCCTGACTTTTTAGAAATTATAAAATATCTCGTCATAGGAGTTTTTAGTTCAATTACTCAAATTTTTATTTTTGTTGTTTGCATCTATTTCTATCGAAAAATGGGCTCTAGCGTAGAAAGAATTTTATTACTTATCGGTAGTTCATTAATGACATTATTCACTCTCTTATCAGGTGCTTCTGTAGGTTTTTATATGTTTTTAGGAGCTGAACAATATGCAACTATATTATATATATTTCGGATAGGCTCATTTTTAGGCGCTCTATTATTTGCAATAGGTTTTCTGATTACCATAAGAAAAATAGTTAAAAATAAAGCGATAACTCAAAACTGATACAATGAAAAAACAATTTCTAAAGATTTACGTATTCACATTCCTTTCTGGAGTTGCTTTTCATTATGCAAATGCACAACAAACCTATTACCCAGAACGTGGAAACTGGGAAGAAAAAAGTCCTTCAGAATTTAAGATTAATACGGCAAAACTAAACGAGGCAATCCAATATGCTAAAGACAATGAATATTCTGGATCTAAAGATTTACGTCAAGCAATACTAAAAGGTTTTGAAAGAGAGCCTTATCATAAAATTTTAGGGCCAACAAAAAAAAGAGGCACTCCTGCCGGTTTGATTCTAAAAGACGGATATATCATTGCCAAATGGGGTGATACAGATCGAGTGGATATGACATTTAGTGTTACTAAAAGCTATTTATCGACGGTTGCCGGCTTAGCGATTGATGAAAAATTAATCAATTCTGTAGACGATTTTACGTATAATTATGTCTGGGATCACACCTATGATGGTGCTCATAATAAAAAAATAAACTGGAGGCACTTGCTAACACAATCGTCGGATTGGTCAGGACAATTATGGGGAGGATATGATTGGGCAGATCGCCCACCGAGAGAAGGAGGCATCGATGATTGGAAATTCAGAAAATTAAACGAACCCGGAAATGTTTTTGAGTATAATGATGTCAGGGTAAACGTACTAGCATATTCTCTATTGAATGTGTGGAGAAAACCTTTACCACAAGTACTTAAAGAAAAAATTATGGATCCCATCGGCACGTCGACAACCTGGCGATGGTTTGGATATGATAATTCTTGGGTCAATATTGATGGTATCAAGATGCAATCAGTAAGTGGTGGAGGGCATTCTGGTGGAGGGTTATTTATTAATACCAAGGATCACGCTCGTTTTGGATTACTATTTATGAATAATGGAATATGGAAAAACCAACAATTGATTTCTAAAAACTGGATAAAAGAAGCTATCAAACCCTCTAAAGCTAACACCAACTATGGATTTATGTGGTGGTTAAATCAAAAAGGAACTCGCCATTGGGAAGGTTTACCGGAACATCTATTCTATGCTGCAGGTTTTGGTGGTAATTTTATTGTAATTGATCAAAAACAAAATCTGGTTATTGTAACTAGATGGTTAGAACCCAGCCAGATTGACGAATTTGTAACCAAAGTATATGAAGCTTTCTAAAACATCAACTAAGTACATATGAAAAAAATATTAGCGCTGATAATTTTAACCATTACTATTCTTTTTGGTATTTGGTATGCCACCGTATACTTTGCTACCTATAGTGAAGGAGTACGAAGTGGAGAACTCATTAAATTTAGCAATAAAGGGGTGATGTTTAAAACCTGGGAAGGTGAAATCAGTCAAGGGATTTCTGGGGCTCAGATATTTAGCTTTTCAGTAGAAGGTAAAAACGAAGAAATCATCAAAAAGCTAGAAGAATTCCAAGGGAGATATGTGAAACTAAAATACAAAGAACGTTTTGCGACGATTTCCTGGTTAGGAGATTCTAAATATTTTGTCATTGATGTAGAAGAAGAAGAATCACCTCATTTTAGAAAGTAAAATTATAACTAGAATTCGATTAAATACTCAGCTATACTAGGTATAACATATTCACTTCTGTCAGGTCGAGCGGAGTCGAGACCTAATTGGTATGATCAAGAAAAGCCTCTCGACTCCGCTCGAGGTAACAGATGATAACAATAATGATTAAAAAAATGAATTCATGAAAAAACATAAAACAGCAAGAGAATCGCGAGTAGTAATTTCAGAATTAATGCTTCCCTCTCATTCTAATTTTAGTGGAAAGATCCATGGAGGATATATTTTATCACTTATGGATCAGATTGCATTTGCCTGTGCATCTAAACATTCTGAAGCTTATTGCGTTACAGCTAGTGTAGATAAGGTAGATTTTCTAAAACCTATAGAAGTCGGTGAACTCGTAACTATGAAAGCATCTGTAAATAACGTTGGCCGTACTTCTATGGTAGTTGGAGTTCGGGTAGAATCAGAAAATATAATGACAGGTAAAGTGAAACATTGCAATTCGAGTTATTTTACGATGGTTGCCAAAAATGATGAAGGAAAAAGCGTAACAGTTCCTGGTTTAGTTCTAGAAAATGAAACAGCGGTACGACGTTTTGTAAGAAGTGTCATTCGAAAAGAAGATGTTAAGGCCAGAAGAGATCGTTTTAAAGCTTCAGAATTTAAACTCGAAGATCACCTGGAGCTATTAAAAGAATACAATGTTAAGGTAGTATTATAATTTATCAAAAATCTTTGCGTTATAGTTGTGAAATAGGCATCTTACTTGTTTCATTATAATGAATATTTCCTATATTATAAAAAAAATCAAAAGAACTATGAAATCCCCAATATCCCCAATATTACCTTTATTATTCTTATTCGTAATTACCTTATTTAGTTGCAGTAGCAGTGATGACAGCACTACAGAACCTGAAGTAATTGTAGATCCAGATCCTATTCCAGGGCAAACCTCTACCTATACCGCTCACGTCAAAACGATAATAGATATTAATTGTATCGAATGTCACGGAGATCCTCTAGATCAAGGTGCCATTATGATGTTATTAACATATGATCAGGTCGTGGATGCAGTAAATAATCGAGGTTTATTTAATAGAATTGCTACTACGAACGCTTTTAATGTAATGCCTGAATCAGGAAGACTACCACAAGCGACTATAGATATTGTAGAAGATTGGATTGCTGATGGACTTCTGGAACAATAATACTCATCAAACCAAAAACTGAAAAAGATCTGGTTTATCATTAAGATAATCTCCAAAGAAATTATGTTTCTTCATTCTAGAAATAAGCGGCTGGAGATCATTTTTATCTTTTAGTTCTATTCCAACAACTGCGGGGCCATTTTCTCTACTTGATTTTTTAGAATATTCAAAATGTGTAATATCGTCATTTGGACCTAAAATTTCTCCAACAAACTGTTTCAAAGCTCCTGCTCTCTGCGGAAAGCGAACAATGAAATAATGTTTCAGATCTGCAAATAGTAATGCGCGCTCTTTAATTTCGGCAGTACGGGTGATATCATTATTACTTCCACTAACGATACATACTACATTTTTCCCTTTTATTTTATCTTTATAAAACTCTAATGCAGCCAATGTCAACGCCCCTGCAGGTTCTACCACAATAGCATCTCGATTATATAAATCTAAGATAGTCTGACACACCAATCCTTCTGGAACTGTGATCATATCGGACAAGTGAGATCTACAAATATCAAAATTTAAATCTCCTACTTTTTGCACTGCTGCTCCATCAATAAACTTATCGATATCAAAAATCTCTGTATTTTTATTTCGTTGAATTGAGGTCAGCATAGAAGGTGCTCCTTTCGGCTCTACACCAATAATTTTAGTTTTAGGAGATAGTGCTTTCATAGCTCCACATAATCCCGAAGCGAGTCCTCCTCCTCCAATTGCTACAAAAATGTAATCAATCGGGTCATCAGTTTGCTTAAAAATCTCTAATCCTATTGTTCCTTGCCCTTCGATAGTTTTAGGATCATCAAACGGATGAACAAAGGTTTTTTCTTCTTTATTACATAATTCTTTTGCTGCTTTGGACGCATCATCAAAGGTGTCTCCTTCCAGTACGATTTTCACATAATCTCCTCCAAACATTTGGGTCTGTTCTACCTTCTGTTTTGGTGTTACAGATGGCATATAAATAGTACCTTGTATTTCTAAATGATGACAAGCAAAAGCGACACCTTGGGCATGGTTTCCTGCACTAGCACATACTACTCCTTTAGCCAATTGCTCTTTAGTTAGAGAACTAATCTTATTAAAAGCCCCTCTTATTTTATAAGACCTAACTCGTTGTAGATCTTCTCTTTTCAATAGTACATTAGCATCGTACATTCTGGAATAACGAATACTATTCATTAAAGGAGTAACCATAGACACCTCTTTTATCGTAGAGGCTGCCTTTTGTATATCTTCTAATTCGGGAAAATATGTAGTTACTTCTGTATTCATTTTTCTTATTACTTTTTTACTGCTATAACTAATCCAGTAGACCAATTCATTTTAGTCAAAAAAATATCTTCTCTTCCTTCTAAATATCCTATTAATTGATCTACATTTTTCTGGTGTTCATCTGGCCAATTTTCCTGAGCACTCATATCGTCAACCACATAAAAACCACCAATTTTGATCAATTCCAACACTTTATCTATCTCGCTATATTTGCCTGGCCAAGCATCGGCAAAAACCAAATCAAATTTGTTTCCTTTGTATGTTCGTAACCATTTTGTTCCATCTTCACAAACAATGGATACTCTATGATCGTTACCAAAAAAATCCTGAGCAATACTTATTAAAGTCGGATCATTATCTATTGTTATCAGTTTTGATTCTGAGTCCATTCCATCAATCATCCAGGACAATAACAAACCAATTCCGGTTCCTAATTCTAATATATTAGATTTAGGTTTTGAAGATATTAATGTTTTTAACAAAGATCCAACATAAAGATCGGACGGCATGGTAAAACCGATCTCTCGAGACTTTTCTTCTATTAAATTATAAATAGCGGGCTTATAAGCCACAACAAGATCATTCATTTCATATGACTTTTAAAAACAATCACCACAAATAGTATATAAAAAAGTGATCAACAATTTCTCTAGTCTGAGTCCATCAAAGATTACACAATACACATCTCAAAAAAACTTCGACAGACCCAGCTAGACAAATAAATTATTTGAAGCGTCATTTCGAGTGATTTTTCGTAATAAAATGAAGAAAAATTGTATCGAGAAAAGCTTCAATTATTCAAAATCTCATTCTCGATACACTTCTCCTCAGGTCGAAGTACTCGAATCGACGAATATTTTTATACTATTGGCTTCATAGCCGTCATAGAGGCTCTCAACCTTGCTCCTACAGTTTCTATAGGATGATTTCTTAAAGCAGCGTTTACTTCGATTAACTTTGCATTATCAACTCCGTTACTTTTACCGGCATCATATGCTTTACCAATTACATCCGTATCGATCTTTTTCATAAAATCTCCTAATAAAGGTTTACACGCATGATCAAACAAATAACATCCATACTCTGCAGTATCCGAAATTACTCTGTTCATTTCGAATAACTTTTTACGCGCTATCGTATTGGCAATAAGTGGAGTCTCATGTAAAGATTCATAATATGCTGATTCTTCTATAATACCAGACGATGTCATTGCTTCAAAAGCTAGTTCCACTCCTGCTCTTACCATAGCAACCATTAATACTCCATGATCATAAAATTCTTGTTCAGAAATCTCTACATTACCAGCTGGTGTTTTTTCAAATGCCGTTTCACCAGTTGCAGCTCTCCATGACAACAAATTTTTATCATCATTTGCCCAATCTTCCATCATCGTTTTAGAAAAATGACCACCGATAATATCATCCATATGCTTTTGGAATAACGGACGCATAATATCCTTTAACTCTTCAGAAAGTTCGAATGCTTTTATTTTTGAAGGATTCGATAATCTATCCATCATATTTGTAATACCTCCATATTTCAATCCTTCTGTAATGGTTTCCCATCCATACTGAATTAATTTAGAAGCATATCCTGCATCGATTCCTTTTTCTACCATTTTGTCAAAACAAAGAATTGAACCTGTTTGCAAAAGTCCACATAGGATTGTTTGCTCTCCCATAAGATCCGATTTCACTTCTGCAACAAAGGAAGATTCTAAAACACCTGCTCTATCACCTCCAGTTCCTACTGCATATGCTTTTGCCTGAGCCAATCCGTGACCTTGAGGATCATTCTCTGGATGCACAGCAATAAGTGTTGGTACTCCAAATCCTCTTTTATATTCTTCTCTCACCTCGGAACCTGGGCATTTTGGTGCTACCATAATAACCGTAAGATCTTCTCTTACCTGCATTCCTTCTTCTACAATATTAAATCCATGGGAATACGATAATGTTGCTCCATTCTTCATTAATGGCATCACGGTATTCACCACCTGTGTATGTTGCTTATCTGGTGTAAGGTTAATCACTACATCTGCATTAGGAACTAATTCTTCATACGTTCCTACTGCAAACCCATTCTCGGTAGCGTTTTTATATGATTGTCTTTTCTCTTTAATAGCAGCTTCACGAAGTGTATATGAAATATCCAAGCCTGAATCCCTCATATTTAATCCTTGGTTCAGTCCTTGTGCTCCGCAACCTACGATGACTATTTTTTTTCCTTTAAGTACTTCAACTCCATCTGTAAACTCAGAAGAGTCCATAAATCTACATTTCCCTAATTGTGTTAATTGATCTCTTAATGATAGCGTATTAAAATAATTTGCCATTTCCTTCTTAATTTGTGGTTACTTCCGTTTACACGGAAATCTATTTAATTTTGATTTTTAGTTGTTTGTTTTTCTTTTGGTGTATTCCGCCTGAGGCAGATCGGGCTATTCACTATATCTTTTTTACTGGTTCTCGATACATCCACTTAGGTCGGATACTCGAACTTACGTAAAAAAGGATGTCGTTGCTATCCCTTACACCGTCTCTACTCCAAAACTTTCTATTATTTTTGATATATGCATTTTTTCTTTTGTAACAGCGATTCTACCAGAACGTACAAATTGCATTAAACCATACGGCTCTAATTTATCATATAACTCTTCTACCTCTTTACGCCTTCCTGTTTTTTCCAAAACAAAAAACTCTGGTGTTACCGTGACGATGTTTGAATTACTTTCCTTAATAACATTCTGGATTTGTCTTTCTTCGAACAGAAGTTTTGATGCTACTTTAAACAAAGCAGTTTCCTGATAAATCGTTTCATCATCTTTATGATAAAAAGCCTTAATAACCTCTATTTGCTTTTCGATCTGACCTACTAATTTCTTAACCTGTTCTTCGGTTATTTTTACCACAATGGTAAATCGAAAAACATCTTTAATTTCCGAAACCGATGCCGTCATACTATCTAAATTGATATGACGCTTCAGAAAGATTGCCGATATTCTGTTCAGCAATCCTATGTTGTTCTCAGTATATACTGATATGGTATAACATTCTCTCTCCATAACTAACTCAATCTTATATCCGAAACCGATGCTCCTGTTGGTATCATCGGAAATACATTATTTTCTTTTTCTACACATACTTCTAAAAAGTAAGGTTCTTTTGAAGCTATCATTTCCTGAATTGCCGATTGCAATTCTTCTCTTTTCGTTACTCTTTTGGCTGCTATATGATATCCTTTTGCAATCGTTACAAAATCAGGATTTACCATTTCTGTTGACGCATATCTTTTATCAAAAAACAATTGTTGCCACTGACGCACCATACCTAAAAAATCATTATTAAGAACCACTATCTTCACAGGTACTCGAGTCTGAAAAATAGTTCCCAATTCTTGTATAGTCATTTGATATCCACCATCTCCAATAATAGCTACAACTTCACGTTCAGGAGCTCCCATTTTTGCTCCAATAGCAGCAGGTAATGCAAACCCCATGGTTCCTAGACCTCCAGAAGTTACATTACTTTTAGATTTTACAAACTCTGCATATCTACAAGCAATCATTTGGTGCTGTCCTACATCAGAAACAATAACAGCATCTCCTTTTGTTTCCTCATTAATACCTCTTAGAACTTCTCCCATAGAAAGCCCTTCTTTAGAAGGGTATAGTTCTTCTTTGATCACCTTATCATATTCTATAGTATCAAAATCTTTAAATTCCTGCAACCAAGCTTCGTGATTATTAGACGTTACCATAGGAAGTATTTCTGCTAGCGTACTTTTCACATCGCCCATAACTGCTACATCAGCCTTTACATTTTTATTTACTTCTGCAGGGTCAATTTCAAAATGAATTACTTTAGCTTGTTTTGCATACGTTTCTAAATTACCGGTAACACGATCATCAAAACGCATTCCTATTGCCAAAAGAAGATCGCATTCATTCGTAAGTTTATTAGGTCCGTAATTACCATGCATTCCTACCATACCTACATTAAGTGGATGAGCAGTCGGCAATGCTGACAATCCTAAAATGGTCCAGGCTGA
Organism: uncultured Aquimarina sp.; assembly: GCF_947492405.1. Classification (GTDB taxonomy): domain Bacteria; phylum Bacteroidota; class Bacteroidia; order Flavobacteriales; family Flavobacteriaceae; genus Aquimarina. Next base: position 303,998 of record NZ_CANLMP010000008.1, on the reverse strand, counting down.
TGGAATATTAGTTTTTTCAATAAAGTTCTTTAATTCCTCTTCTGCTTCACCGAGAATAACACCTTGACCGAAAACAATCATTGGTTTTTTTGCACTGTTAATCAAACTAGCAGCTTGTTCCAATGTTTCAGGATCTGTTTCAGGTACCGGTTTATAGCTTCTTACTCCTTTACATTTTTCATATTTAAAGTCAAGCTCACCAAACTGAGCATCTTTTGTTATATCGATTAAAACTGGACCAGGACGACCGGAACGTGCAATATAAAATGCCTTGGCTAACACAGAAGGGATATCTTCAGCTTTGGTTACTTGATGATTCCATTTAGTGATTGGTGTAGAAATTCCTATAATATCCGTTTCCTGAAAAGCATCAGAACCTAATAAATGAGAACCAACTTGCCCTGTAATACATACCATAGGTGTAGAATCAATTTGAGCATCAGCAATTCCTGTTACAAAATTAGTAGCTCCTGGGCCAGATGTTGCAATTGCAACACCGACTTTACCACTCGTTCTGGCATATCCTTGTGCCGCATGTGTTGCTCCCTGTTCATGTCTAGTAAGTATATGTTGTAATCTGTCCTGAAATTTATACAATTCATCATAGACTGGCATAATTGCTCCACCAGGGTAGCCATAAATTAGATCCACGCCTTCTGATAATAAGCAATGTATTACAGCTTCTGCTCCTGTCATATGACCAGTCGTCTCTTTAGTTTCCTTTTCTATTGTTTGCGTTTGTGTTTCCATTACGCTATATATTTTTATGTTCCAGTAATACTGAAATGTTTTTTAGATTCCCATTTTCATCGGAATAACAAACTATCGACTTCAAATACTTTACATATTGAAGTTTTCATTAAAATTCATCTGTTACACATCCTTGAGATGCCGACGAAACTGTATTTGCATATTTATATAAAACTCCTTTACTGAATTTCAATGGTGGTTGAACCCAAGAAGCTTTTCTTCTTTCAATTTCTTCTTCCTCTATCGCAACTGTAATGGAATTTGTTTCGGCATCAATAGTGATGATATCTCCATCTTTTACTAATGCTATCAAGCCTCCTTCTTGTGCTTCTGGAGTGATATGTCCTACCACAAACCCATGAGTTCCTCCAGAGAATCTACCGTCAGTAATTAGTGCTACTTCTTTACCAAGGCCCGCTCCCATAATTGCCGCTGTTGGTTTTAACATTTCTGGCATTCCGGGACCTCCTTTTGGACCTTCGTACCTAATGACGACTACATTTCCTTTTGCTACTTTACCATCTCTTATTCCATCATTAGCATCATATTCGCTATCAAACACTATCGCTTTTCCTTGAAAACGAAGTCCTTCTTTACCTGTAATTTTTGCTACACAACCATCTTGTGCCAGATTACCAAACATGATCCTTAAATGTCCTGTAGGCTTGATCGGATTCTCTAAAGGTTTTATCACATCTTGCCCTTCAGAAAGGTCCGGAACATCCAATAAATTTTCCGCCAACGTTTTTCCGGTAACGGTCAAACAATCTCCATGCAATAATCCTTTCTTTAATAAATATTTTAGCACAGCAGGAATTCCACCTACTTCGTGTACATCTTCCATCAAATATTTACCACTTGGTTTAAGATCCGCTAAAAATGGGGTCTCATCACTTATTCGCTGAAAATCTGCTAAAGTGAATTCTACATCCGCAGCTCTGGCAATTGCTAAAAAGTGTAATACCGCATTGGTAGAGCCTCCTAATACCGTAACCAATCGTATCGCATTTTCTAAAGATTTTTTGGTAACAATATCTAATGGCTTAATATCTTTTTCTAAAAGTGTTCGCATCGCACGACCTGCTGCAATACTCTCTTCTTCTTTATGATTACTAATCGCGGGATTTGATGAGTTATAAGGTAAAGACATTCCTAAAGCTTCAATTGCAGAAGCCATTGTATTCGCTGTGTACATACCACCACAAGCTCCTGCTCCAGGGCATGCTTTTTCGATTACATTTTTATATTCGTTCTGTGTAATTGTTCCTGCTACTTTTTCTCCCCAAGCTTCAAAAGCCGAAACTACATCTAATTTCTTTCCAGCGTGTAATCCAGAAGCAATAGTTCCTCCATACACCAAAATAGATGGACGGTTTAATCGTATCATTGCCATTAATGCTCCGGGCATATTTTTATCACATCCTACTACTGTTACCATCCCATCATAAGACATAGCTTGTACAACGGTCTCCATCGAATCTGCAATTACATCTCTGGATGGTAATGAGAAACGCATTCCTGGTGTTCCCATAGAAATACCATCGCTAACACCAATCGTATTAAATATCAATCCTACTACACCCTCTTCTTTCGTTCCCTGTTTTACAAGCTTTGCTAAATCATTAAGATGCATGTTACACGGATTTCCTTCATAACCTGTACTTGCAATACCTACTAGAGGCTTTTTAAAGTCTTCATCGGTTAAACCAATTGCATGTAGCATCGCTTGTGCAGCCGGTTGTGTATCGTCTTGTGTAACCTGTTTACTATATTTATTAATGCTCATTCCTTTTGAATGTGAATTTTTTAATAATTATTTAAAATTTTAACCGTTTTTTTGACAAATTCATAACTAATCAAATAAACCACAGTATAAAACTATTTCGTAATGACTAAACTGTTGATTTTTATTCAATAGGCTTACAACATCCAACCATCACTAAACACATATTAAATACTGATTTACAGATACTTATGCTCATTTTATTTACAATCACTATTTGTTAATTTTTGTTACACTTTATTTTTTGACATAAAAAAACTCCCTTCAGATTTCGAAGGGAGTTTAGTATATAAGTTATATCAATATCCCATCATCGTAGTGAAATAATCACGACGATACTAATGACATTGATACTAATATTCTTTATTGCTTTCATTACCATCTTTTAAATATGGGTTAAAAAAAATCCCTTTACTGACGTAAAGGGATTTTAATATATTTTATATTATAAATATCCCTTTCATCGCGGTGAAATAATCACGACGTTACTAATGACATTAATAATATTGATGTTGCTTGTTTTCATTTATGTGGTAAATATAGTAAATAATATTTCTTAAAAACAAATTCTATATTTAAAGGTAGGTCAATCTCATTTAAACGCTCTGTTCTTTTTGAGTTTATAACCTAGTCTGGAATCTATTTTAGACATAATTTCTTATTAAGTTGTTTTTTAATCCAGCTTGAATAAGTTATTTTTCATGCAATATATCACCAATCCAACTCGGGTTTTTACTTGTAATTTTTTAAAAACAGATTCGCGATAGTTCTCGATAGTCTTAGGGCTTAAATTCATTTCACCAGCAATACTTTTATACGTAAGCTCAGAACACGCATATTTTAGAAATGTCCATTCTCTATCTGTTAACTTATCCGCAAGATTCTGAATCACATCCTCATCTGGCTTTTCAGTATACTTAAGGGCGGTTTCTATTTTGCTGGAATAATAAAACCCTTGCTCTATAACCATTTTCATAGCAAACTCAAAATTCTCAGGATGAATATCCTTTAACAAATACCCCCTGGCCCCAGCTCTAAGCATTTTTATAATGGTTTCCTCATCATCTTCCATAGTCAACGCCAAGACCTTCTGTTCTGGTTGATTTTCTTTAAGCCACTGCATGGTTTGGATACCATCCATCACCGGCATCTTTACATCTAGTAAAACTAACTCAGGTTTTTTTCTTTTATGCAGATAGTATTGTGTAAGCTCTTTCCCGTTCTTAAGGATTGCCAACACTTCATAACCTTCTAGATTCGTGATAAGACTTTCTAAGGATTGCGCAAATAGAAGATGATCATCTACAATAACAACAGTTTTTTTCTTCATTTTGATTTAAATTTCATTATATCTTATCCTCATATTTAAATGGATATCGCAAGGTAAGCAATACTCCTTTACCCAGTTCTGATACACAATCTAAATTTGCGTTAATCAAAGCTGCTCTACTTTTCATATTTAACAAACCAGAATTAGCCTGTACAGACTTCATATCATACCCTACTCCATCATCTTGCACGATAATTGTGAGATCGTCTTCTGTATACTTTAATTTTACTAAAAGATGTGATGCTTCTGCGTGTTTTATCGTATTGGAAAAAAACTCCTGAATAATACGGTATATAATAATTTCGTCTTTAGGATTGATCACTAATTCTTCTCCGGTTACTATAAATTCGGGGGTAAGAAAATTGAGTTTTTTAAAACGATCTAACTCTACTTGTATCGACTTCTCTAACCCTATATTCTGGATTACCTCATGATTGAGGGTTTTAGATAAGTTTCTTATTTCTTGAAGACTATCTCCTACCAGACCTCTTATATCTTGTACAGATTCTTTGATTGTTGGCTCCAGATTGGTGCTTAAAATATTGATCTGCATGACTGCTGTAGATAACAATTGACCGATATTATCGTGCAATTCCCAACTTACATTCTTAAGAGTTTGTTCTTGGATTTCTAGTTTGGAGTTTTGTAGTTCTTCATCAAAACGTTGTTGAGCTTTGAATCGCTCCAGTAGCAATTTGTTTTTTCGTCGCTGGAAAGCAACAAAGAACATGATACCGAATATCGCAAAAAACAAAATGATAACGGTGAAATAAATAATTAGTAAGATTTGTTCTTCCTCAAGCATACCAGAAATCCAATAATATAACAAGTATACATAAAAATATTGGCGAAAGTCAATATTGACCTATAGATTTTATGATAGTTCGGACTTTCCTCACTATAATACTCACCATAAATAAATATCGGATTCACTAATATATGATACACCAATGTGCCTACAGAAATATAAAATACTAGAATTTTATAAAAATCCAAAATTTTGTCACTTTGTAATACCTGAAAATAAAAGTAAACAATAAAAATCAACAACAATAATGTTCCTATTATTAAACTATATAGTGCAGGAGATTTAAAGAAAACACCTGAAAAAGCCAAATTTAATAGAGAAGTTATTATGAAAATTAAAATAACATAGAATCCTATTTTTTTCACTTTTAATGATTCAATATAATTTAAAAACAAAAACAAGTAAAAAGAAAAACTTATAATATCATAAGAATTATAAGCCCAATGGTTTTCATATAAAAAAGTATTCTTTAAAAAGTGTAATGATTCGTGATTAAAAATTAAAAATGGGAACCAACTAAAGAAAGTATCAAATAAAACTGTAACCCATAGAAAATAAACAAAGTATCGAGAAATTTTATCAACTCGATACTTTGTAATGTAAACTGTTCCGACTACTGCCGCTAAAAGTTCAAAGAAATTTATTAATATTAAATACAACATTTCTGATTAATAGTCATTCGGAGGGAAGCCTGTTCCACCCCTATTAAAAGCGTCTATATTATAATTATTTTCAGGATCACCAGGACCTTTACCAGAAGCTCCAGGACGTGAGCCTGTCGGTGCTAAAAACAGCGTAGACATTCCTTTACCCATTTTACATTTTGATTTAGGATATGCTCCCATATATATTCTTATACCCGGATCCTTAATTCCTTGTTCTTCTGACTCCTGTTTTACATAAGCTAAATACTCTTCTAGCTCTGCAACAGACCAATGAAACTCACGCGCATCTTCGAATCCAAGTTTCTTTTGAAGACGTTTTCCTCTTTTTGCACACCACTTATCATGCAATTCTCTTGCTTCATTTTCCGTAATACACTTTTCCGGTCTTTGTATTTTTTTTGCCATAACATTAAATATTTTTGGGTTAATAGTTGCTAATATATCCAAAAAACAATGTTTTACACAAATACACCACCCCTTTTCCTTAATCTGATTACGGTAAAACCTCAAGTTTAAAAATCTTAAAATCAAGCACTTAAATGTATTTTATAAATTTACAAAAAAACACACTTAGGGGGTTTTCCCCCTGGTAAAAAAGGGTGGATATACCCCTGTTGTTATACAATTAAATAAATATTATTTTAGAAACTTGATTAGTAAACACAATTTCTATTAAAAAATGAAAAACTGTTTTTATTCTTACATCTTACAAAAGTTAAATCTCGTATATAAAAAAAATTCTTCCAAGAGAGAAGAATTTTTTTTTAAAACATATAATTTTCTTATTAATAAAAAATAAGAATTTTCAAAATTGGATTATCAATGAATAATTTACCAAACAAAGCTTTCTATATATTCTATAGAAGAAGATTTATTTTTTAGTCAAATAAAATCTGAGTTTTTAGAGCTTTTTCTTAACTTTCAAGGAGAGTTTTGAAAATTAGTTAGATTAAAATTACATCTATCATTCAGTACAATTTGTAAACCATGAACAGCCATTGGATGCTCCTCCTCGATCTCCACCAATAACACCATGTGCGCAAGCATAATCTATTGACTTACCTTTTATATTTGTTAATTTGCTAATTTGTTGCTTCTCAAACTTTAGCGACAAAGAATCTAATTTCCTTTTTTTCATAATATTAATTTTAGGTTCTCACTAAAATAAAGAACAACTATTTGTTAAGTCTTAATTTTAAGTTAAATATCAACGAATTACTCCCAAGCATTTTTATACGGATTGTAGTTACACGTGTCTAATTTATGATAATTTTCACCTTTTTTCTCAATTTCAGAATTACTTAAACACATATATCGAAATTGACAATCTTTACATTTTTCGATTAGATCGTTTTTCAAATAATACTTCTCCTTAAATTCTTCTTTTTGAATAATTTCAGCAATCAAATCACCTTCTATATTTCCATAAACAGTTTCATGGGACAGATAGTTTTTTATATTCCCCTTATAGTCTATACACACTTTTCTATATAATCCAGAGTTATAATTTACAGCTTCTAAAAACATTTCGTGTGACACTATAAAGAGATCCGTAGAATATACCTCTTTTGAATTATTCAAAAGTTTTTGATCCGTATATCTAATTATCCGAGATGAGCCTTCTACTAAATTATCTTTCTTACTTTCTTGTGCTCCATAAACAGTTATTGAAACCCTAGAAAAGTCAACTATTATATTTTTTAAAACTTCGTCACTTAAATTTAAAAAGGCTGGCACGTATAATTCAATAATTCTAATTGAACTTTTCTTTAATACTTTTAGTGCATTTATGATTCGAGACATCTCTATATTATCATAAATACGAATTTGCAATAACTGACAGTCCAATTTATCTAATTGTTGAAAAACTTTTCTCACATCATATTTTGACTCTTTATTTATAGCCACAACGGAAGATATTATCTTATGTGGAGAATCAAAATGCATGGGTAATTTTTGAAAAGGCGATGGATTTGATGTATAAAAACCATAATGATTATCAACTAAAAACTGAAAATATTGATCAATTCCTCTATCAAATTCATTATTAAACAAACCCTTTATTCCCCCTATGTCATAGGTAAAATGATCTGCAACCAAAATATCATATAATTCGTTTGGAATTTCTAAATACTCACCTTTATCTAAATCCATTATCAAACTACTTTCATGCCCCTTTACGGGGACACAAGTAGTAAATAAAAGAAAATGATCTTTATTATTTATCATGGAATATATTCGAATTATTTTTGTAAAAATCTCCGATCATACCTTTACCGTAATACCTATCCATTTCTACTTTAAGCTCTTCTCTGGGTATTTCTTTCTTTTTAACACTTGTTATATAGTATAAGTCAAAAGAAATTATTTCACTTTCAGAAATATTTACCTTATGGGTATTATTTTTAGTCTTCATTTTTAATTAAAAATTCTGCGATTTTCTTATGTAATCCATAGTTACAATATAATGACACATCGCCATATTGTCCTACAGGGTTAATTTCTAAGAAATAATATTTATTATTTATTGATTTTATAAAATCAATAACTCCAAAATTTAATTCTAAATGATTCATTAGTTTTAAAACACCAACTTCAATCTCAGAATCTAGTTTATAAGGCATATACCTTGTAAAATGATTTGCCTTTCTATTTCTCATATCAACTTTAGTATCTTCGTTAATTTGAGTAAATATGCATGCAGAGTAGCATTTTCCATCAACAAAAACAGTTCTAATTTCGTATTTCTTGTCTATATATTCTTGAAATAGAGAAGGTGCAAATTTACTTGGAGTATTATCCAAACTCTCGAGTAAATTAGTGATTTGATAGAAATAAAAATATTCTTCATTGTTAATATAATGCTTATAATCTGGAATAATTTCTTCAATAGATTTGGTTATAATTCTTTTATTATTGGTTTCAAAAAAAAGCGTTAAATCATCTTTGGAATTCGTTATTAAAGTACTAGGAATTGTAAGTCCAAATTTCTGGGCCAACTCAAGGACAATAGGTTTATTTAGAGAAATAGTTTTAAAAGAGCCCAAATGATTATCTGACTCCAATTTATATCCTAAGTAATTCCAAAAGACTGTGTTTCTTTGTTTCAATGCATAATTGAAAAGATTTTCCGGATAAGTGTTTTCATATTCAAAATCAGCAATAAAAGGATTTGATACTATATTTGGTCTCCGAAACCAGACAGGAAAGGGGTTGACATTATCAAGATTCTTATCTTTTATCTTTATGGAATTTTCATTATTTATTCCTCCTAGAGATATCGTGATTTTTTTATCACTAAATGAGAAATCATCCTTTAAATTTAATCCTGTATATTTTCGATAATCTGCATTATAAAAAGATAACCAGTCAAGTACTCTATTAGTAGGAAAATCTAATTCTTGAGAAAATATTAGAGGCATATTTACTTATTTATATTATCATAGTAATCACAAAGATTAAATAGTACGAGAATATTGTATATTTTCCTTAGTTTTAATAGACTTTAGGGAAAACACTAAGAGCTCTCCTATTGGTATCCTTGAATCTTTTTTTTACATTCAACAGTAAATGAATTATAGATCCGAAATTTACAATATTAAAACTGCCATATCAAATTGGTAACTATGAATTTTATATAATGTCCCGATAAGATTGAAGTTTAAAACTTATCCTTTCACCCATTCTTTTTTGAGCTATTCTATTAATAGCATCATTAGCTAATTGCAATACTCGTAGGTATCCTCCAGTAGTTTGACAATCTCTCATCAAAACTATCAATTTACCAGATGGAGTCAATTGAACTGTACCCGGTAACACTGGAGAAGTTAACATGGAATCCAAGTCATTTTCTAACAATTCATATAAAGGAATAGCCATGCGATTTCTATCTTTAGAAATTGTAAAATCCATGTGTAATAAATCAACTTTTTGTGATGATGACAAGAGATCAAAATCTGGTCCTTTGAAAACAGGGATCAAGTTAGATTCACACCAAAAAACAGGTATATGAATAGATGAATTAGATGCCGAAAAATCGACAAACTTTTTATAAGAAACAACATCACTTTTTTGAAGTATTGATGAAGTAGTAATCATTTTGTATTGAGATCTACTATTAAAAACTTCTTCCGATTGAAATCCGAATTTAATTCCTACAAAACCATACACCCCTTTTGTAACATTTTTAAGCCTTAAAATATCTCCTTCATGAACTTGTAACTGACAGTTCATTTTTTGTTTCATATCATTTAAATATGGCATACAAACAGCGCCTGTAATTGTAACAACTGTACTCTTATGAAATTTTAAAACCGGAGGTATGATAGTCCATTCTATAACCGCACAATTTTTATCATTATTCAAAATTGCATTCGCTAAAAAAAAAGACTGTAAATCCATAGCACCACTTTTAGGAACTCCGAATTTAGAAAAACCAAAACGACCATTATCTTGAATAGTAGTATACAAACCAGAAGAAATTATTTCTAAGCCATCAATCATAAAACATCACTTTCTAGCATAAAACATCCTCTTTTTACTAATTCACTTATATCGTTATATTTATACTCTTCTATCGACATAAATTGAATTTTATCTCCAGGAGAAGCGAAGCAAGGTTTTTCTAAATTTATATCAAAAAAATCAATAGGTGTTTTTCCTATTACATGCCAACCTCCAGGACTATCACTTGGATAAACCCCTGTTTGACTTCCACCGATAGCAACTGATCCTTTTTCTAGTTTTAAACTTGGAGTAGATTTCCTGGGAGTAACCAACTTATTATCTAACCCACCTAAATACAAAAAACCGGGAAGAAACCCAATAAAATAAACAGTATACAAGGGAGTAGTATGTAAAGAGACTATCTCATCAATATCCATAGATTTATTAATCGCAAAAGAAGAGAGCTCTGGAGCAAGTGATTCTGAATAACAAACTGGGATTTTCCACAGACGCCTTTTTAATGTCTGACGATCAAAATCATCAAAAAACAATGATTTAAGTGTTAAAATTTCGTCATAGATATCCTCTATAGTAGATGTATAGTAAATTAATAACGAGTTATATGATAAGATTACCTCAACAATTAGTTTATCATAAAATTTTTCAATTGATTTTTTATAAAAAAGTAATGATTCTAATAAAATTTCGTCAATTATAGGCGGTCCTTGAATCAAAATTGCATCCTCACCAAAGTGTTTGTATTGAAATTTAGTTTCTAAATCTTTCATTTGATCACATAATTTCGTTTCAAAAACTCCTTATATATATGTTCTAAAATTTGAACCGATTTTGGATTATCGCCGTGCACACAAATCGTATCAAAAAAAACCGGCAACTCCTCTCCTTTTATTGTTTTTACTTTTCCATCAGAAATCATTCTAAACACATGATCAAAAACTTTTTTCGGCTCTGTTAATAATGCATCATCTTCTGTACGCGAAACCAATGTCAAATCATTATTATAATTCCGATCAGCAAAAACTTCATATCTAACCTCAATATCTTCCTTACAAATATAAGAAATCAAAGAATCTTTAGATGTTATAATAATCAAACTTCTATCGATATTTTTAACAGAATTAATAATTGCACTCGCAACCTCGTTACTTTTCATAGCTTGGTTATATAATGCGCCATGAGGTTTTACATGATGTAACTGCCCTCCATTTTTTTCTGTAAAGTATTTTACTTTTTGAATTTGCTCTGTTAATGTTTCAACAAGATCTTGATATGAAATATCCATCACTACTCTTCCGAAATTTTCATGATCTGGGTATGAAGGATGCGCTCCAATTTTCACTTGGTATCGTAATGCAAGATCAATTGTTTTTTGAATCACTTGGTCATTACCTGCATGTGCTCCACACGCAATATTACACCAGGATATATATGGCATGATTTGCTCATCAAAACCAGCCTCTTCCCCAACATCAGAATTCAATATTACTCTTTTCAAAATTCCTACTTTTAATAAAGATTTTTCTTACAAATTTTCAATTACTTTCCATATACCTCTAAATCCTAAAAAACAAGTAATAAACACAATCATAAAACCAAGTAAATTTTGTTTCAAAGAATTAGTAAAATTCCCCAAAATATTTTTCTGATTCATTACCCATAAAAGGAAGATTGCTATGATAGGCAAAAGAAGCCCATTTGCTACTTGAGCAAACCGGATAATTACAATCGATTTTATTCCTAAAGAAGAAAACAAAACACCCAAAAAAAGTATAAACATCCATACGAACCTGAATGATTTATTTTTCAATCCATCTTGCCATCCCATACATCCTTTTACCACGTAAGCTGCAGCCAAAGGTGCGGTGATTGCAGAAGTAATTCCGGCTGCAAATAATCCCAATGACAATACATATTTTGCCATGGATCCAAAAACTGGTTCTAACCCTTTTGCCAAATCGGCTGCATTATTCACTTCTGTTTGCTGGATAGCTGCTCCGGCTATTATAATTGCCATGGAGACCAATCCTCCTAATACTATTGCTACAATAGTGTCTTTTCTGGCAGCAGGGAGGTCTTCCTTAGTTTTCCATTTTTCACTGACTATGGATGCATGAAGAAACAAATTATAAGGAACAACAGTCGTACCTATCAACCCTACAATTGTGAGTATTTTATCCGCTGATAGATCAGGTACAAAACCTTTGAATAACAGAGAGAGATCCGGTTTTGTAACAATTGCGGTTATAATAAATGCGATACTCATAAATAATACGAGTACTACTAAACTGCGTTCTAACACTTTATAATTACCTATATACAATAGTATAAAGGCTATTACCCCAATAGTGATACTCATATAATTAATAGAGATAGCACCTATCTTCATCATGGGTGATCCTAAAATAGTAGACAACCCTAATACACCTCCACTAATATTACCTGCTTCGTATGCAGCATTCCCTATAAAAATAGCTGAAAGAATAACTGCAATTAGTATCCATCTTATTATTTTGTTATTGAATTGTGATTTTACTACTTCACTCAAACCTTTTTGAGTAATAATTCCTAAACGCGCTGACATCTCCTGCAAAACGATACACGCAATTATGGATAACACTAACGCCCACAATAAAGAATATCCAAATTGAACTCCCGCCAATGTACATACTGTAACGGTTCCAGGGCCTATAAAAGCTGCTGTTACTAATGTTCCCGGACCGATGTTAGAAAACCACTTTTTCACATGTTTACTTTTTGATTATTATGTATGCAAAACCTTTTAAAGTCTGATTGATCAATCTAATGAGATCAATCATCAAGCGCATAAATAGCAAATGACCCCAGCCAATGACCTCCCTCATAACTGTCCCCTACCAGATTAGGTAATGAATATTTTACGTGTTGATTTGCTACAGTGATGAGATGTTCATATTCTGGATATTGACTTGCTAATCCATACAACACCCATGCTCTGCTAAAATTAAGACCGTCCAGATGCACCAACTTTCCATCACTACGATCAGAAACTTCTCCTAGCTCAATCTTAAAATTATGATTCTTAAGTTGTGGCATAAAATCACTAATCCAGGTATCAAAAGAAGCTTTATCTAATACTTTACGCATTAAATCTACTTCTTCAAAACAAGGTGATAAGAAATCATATCCACTAGGTTCCCAACCTATTGGGCAATCCGAATCTTTACTATAAAAATCTTTTGCTCTAGAGTCAATGATATTTTTAAGTTTTTCATCTTTCAGAGTGTTTGCATAATCCAATGCAAAAGACAACCCGAATGCTGTATTGGTATGCTCACCTACTCGAATCGGATATTTCAGTTTTGGTAAAAAATCTATATATCGCTGCACTATCAAATCAGTCAATGGCTGTAAGTTTTGCTCCAGATCTATTGCTATTGGATCTTTCCAAGTATGGATTTCTTCTGCTAGTTTTAATAACCACGCCCAACCATAGGTTCGTTCATATGATGTACTGTGTTTTGCATTAAAATATGCTATTTCTGCTTCTATGTTTTCTTTGGAGATACTTTGGGTAAGCTTTGTTTTTATCTCAGTGGCTTTTTCCAGTTCTGGAAAAGACTTTAGTAGTTTCACCAATGACCAATGACCGTGAACCGCCGAGTGCCAATCAAAACATCCATAAAACGCAGGATGTAAGATTTTAGGTTCTCCCAAATCTTCTTTTCCTCCTATGGTTTGTCCCAATTTATTTGGATACTCTGTATGGATGCAAGCTAAAGGTAATTCTGCCAAGGTATTGGCTTGGTTTTTTGTTAATTTTAGGGGTTTTTCTACAATAACTTTAGAACTATCCTTTTTGATTAAAGATGGTTCTGCTGACTTACTAGCATTCTTTTCTGAAGTATTACAAGCTGCAATAATCATCAAAAAAAACAAAATAGTTAATCGATTCATGTGTCAATATTTTTAAACTTTATAAATCCAGAAAGGTGATTCGTTTTAAAAATATTGATTTCCTAGTGTTAATCTATATGATTGTTAATAACACAGGTAAATAGTTTATAACATCTTAAATTCGGTTTATATCGTTACCATTTTACCTTCTTTTAGATATTCTTTTTTAATGCCTTCTAAAAGGGTTTCGAGAAGAATTGATTCATGTTTAGAAGCAATCGTTTTAAGACAAATATATTGTACTACATTAATAATATTTGCTCCTGTTAAGACATACTTTTTTGATACTTCTTCTAAAGAGACGCTTCTGTCTAATGATATTTTATCGGGTAAGTTTTTCTTCCAAAGAGATAACCTTTCTTTATAGGATGGATTTTCGAATTCTATAATCGACTGAAATCTTCGAGTGAATGCAGTATCTATATTATTTTTAAAATTAGAAGCTAAAATCACCAGTCCAGGATGTGCTTCAATACGCTGTAATAAGTAGGACACTTCTTGATTGGCATACTTATCGTGAGCATCTCTTACATTGGTACGTTTTCCAAAAATAGCATCGGCTTCATCAAAAAATAGAATCCAGGATTTATTTTTTGCTTTATCGAATAGTTTAGAAAGATTTTTTTCGGTTTCTCCGATATATTTAGATACAATCATAGATAAATCAATGCGATACACATCTTTTCCTGTAAATTTTCCTAACAAAGTAGCAGTAAGTGTTTTTCCGGTTCCCGGAGGGCCTGAAAAGAGAATACGGTATCCTGGTTTGATTCTGGATTTCATATTCCAATCGTTTAAAACGATATCATTATAATTCAACCAAGTTTCAATCTCTTTTATCTGCTGTAAGGTTTTACTCTGAAGTACCAGATCATCCCAGTCTAATTCTGTTTCTATTCGCTCTGCGGGGAAATCCTTACTCATAGTAGGTTTTAGCATTTTACCGGTAGTAAATAACTCTATATACTCTTCATCTATCGCTAAACGCCCACTCATTCTAGGTTCTCCTGCCGGTACCATATCTAAATACAATACTCCTTCTTTCCTAAAAAGATGATCTTCATAGAACATTTCTGTCAATTCAATTCTTTTCTGAATATCGTTTCCTCCAATAATGAATTGTACAGTTTCTCCTGTTGGTATGATTCCACGATGGTTTTTACCTTTGATTCCCCCAAATTCGGGTAATTCTCCTCCATTAGGCAAAAAATCAGATATAATAGTGGTAAAGAAATTAGGCGAAATATGAGGAACCATAGCCAATAACAGCGTAATCACTTCTTCTAAGGATAATTCTTTTTTTCTAACAAATACTGAAAACAAAGAATCGTCTGATACAATATCATCAAACTTAGGAAAAACTGGTATTTCACTGGTATAATTATCTTTTAAACGATATTCTATCACCTCTCTTAAGAATGACAATTTACTATCGAAATGAATTGTATTCTGAGCTACTATATTTTTCATCTTTTTTATACTAAAGGTTCAATAGAAAATACATCTATTTTAGATCGTCTAAAGCTTCTGGTTCTTTTCATAACCGCGACTCCATTTCTAGAGCCTTGGTGATTGGTATTTCCTTCTATAGTTTCGATAACATCGCCTTCTATTGCCGTTATCACGCCTGTATGTGTCCAATCTAAACGTGATTTTTGAATTAAAAATATATCACCTTGTTTTATGATAGATGGATCTCTTCTTATTTTACTAAACCTGGATAATAATCCTTTTTCTAACCCTGTATTACCTACTGTATCACAACTATAGGTAAGTGGCATTAATGTTTTGAAATTTTTACCTAATGCGCTTGTAGCTTGATCAAGTATTGCTTGTGCAAATCCCATACACCAAAACCATGGAGCCCCATCATTACCGTCCATATAACTTCGTACCCAAGGTCCGCTATTGGATTGCCCTTTTATCTCTAGTTCGAAAGGGTGTTGCATTAAATGATTCTCTGACACTTCCACCATCAAATCTCTTAAATTGTTACTTACTAAAGGTTTTTCAAAAGCTTCTTTCAACCCAAAAGAGAGTGTATTGAATAATTCTTGATCAACAATACCTGTTTTTGTAAGGTTATTAAAACTCTGAAAATTCTTTACTGACCTTTCTGTAGCAGGGCCAAAATCTCCATCAATTGCAGTCGCTGTGCCACTGTTTGGATTCCTAATAGAAAAGAGTGTTAACCAGGATTGAATTTTCATTACATCTTTTTTGTTATTATCAGTTCCCTTTCTTTTTTGAGTCGCTTTAATAACCAATTCTTTCTGATATGCTGTTTTTTTCATCCCGTTGCGATTTAGAAACTAAATTTACTCTTATTTAACTGGTTTTCAATGGGGTAAAAAACTAATCTTTTTAGGGGTATTTTCCTATACTGCTATAAGTAACCTAGATTAACCTCTTTCTTTACTTATAAAAAAAATCTTGAGTTATTCTGAAGAACACTTTCCTCCTTCTAGAACATTCATTGCACTTTTGAATACCCTAGCTTTCAACTTTGCTCTTCCTATAAATTTTTCTTTTTCTTTTAATTCATTAATATTTTGTCCTGCTACCCAACTGGATTCAGGTCCTGTACCCAAAAATGATGGTGACTTACTTACATTTCCAGATTTTGCAACTCCTCCTGCCATATGCATATAGGCTGCAGAAAAAATAAATGTAAATTCTGGATCCGAAGCTTTGGTTACGTCCTTTTTTATTGCATCAGAAGCTTTCTTTATTTTCTCCTTATCTTTTTCTTGAATAGCATCATTTGCCAGTAAAGCATCTAGATATGCCAAAACCTTAATATAACCATCCTTATGTGTTGTATGGAATGCTCCTCGTCCTCTATATTGTTCGCCTCCCCGATACTTAGCCATCCACTTATTTTTTGTCTCTGTAAGACTCATTAGATTATTACTCTCTCCTGCTGCATGTGCAAGATATACGGCTTGTGATTTAATCGTATCAATCCCCATGATCCTAAAGGCTTCATTCATATGATCGGCAATCTTTTTATCTTTTAAAAACTTAAGGTATTCATCTTTATTTTTTAAGCACTGATTATTTTCAATCATTGTACAGCTTCGACCTTGATCATTAGTTTCTAGTTGTTTAAAAAGGTCACCTTCTTTAAAAATTGCAATTAAATCAGCTTCCGAAATGGTTTGACATGATTTTTCCGCATCTTTATTCCAATCACTTGCTGTTTTAAAAATAACATCTCCTTTTTTAAGAATCTGCATCATTTTTTTTGGAAACTTGCCATTTCGAATAGCTCCAATAATTAACTTATAAATATTAACAATAGGTTCTTTACCTTTCTTTCCTTGTAAGCTTTGCTTATGAGTTATCAATGATTTTTTCCAAACATCAAAAATATTTTTATGTTCTTCCGGGATTACATACGTAGCATTTTTATCTACATTCTGAAAAATTACCTGAATCTCGTATGGCATATAGTTGTTTCCTGAAAATGTATCTGTATGCCATTCATCATCTTCTTTTTTCTGAGGTGTTTCACTTGCTTGTTTTTGTATAACTGATGAATCGAAAAATCTATTATTATTATTTCCTTCTGCTACAGCCTTATCTGCTTTATTTTCTGCTTCTACCTCATATTTACCTTCAGGTTTTCCTATATTTAACTTAGGTTGAATGAAGCCATCATTACTTTTTCCTTGTTGGAAAAGGTGTGGTTTACCTAAATCTGTATTTCTATTGTATATGTTTGTTTCTCTAAACATCATCATCTTTTTTTGAAACGTAAATTATTTTCACCTATAACAACCTATGTATCAGTTATATTAATTTTAAGCATAATTAATATCATTTAGAAAAGCATAAATTACTGTTAGAACGTTAGCGTATATACTTGTTCCAATTATTCATACATTTTTGATTCTTCTATAAATTTCAATATTTCCTCATGATTAATGGTTGCAACATCATATTTATCCTTGTCAATAACATCTTTTATTACTTCTGAATCATACGGTTTTAGCGGAAATATTAGGTTCAGAAGTCTTGAAAGAAATATGCTTTTGTTCGTATTACTAATGAAAAGATCATTTGCCACACCTACCACAACATCTTTTATAGCAACTTCTTGTTTGGCTAAATTCACTAATGCTTCGAATATAATTACTTTGAAATTCCATTCAATCTTATCATTATTCAAAAAGAGTTGGAGTTCTGGAATTATTTCATCCCCAATTAATAGTAACACTTTAGGCAGTTCATTTCTAAAATCAAAAGCTTCTTCATTTTTTTGAGCAGTTAATGCATCTAAAAGTGGGGTAACTGCATCTTTACTTTTAAGTTGCCCCAACGCTCTCCAGGCATGTCTAGGTCCAAAATCCTGAATTGTAAAACCTGAAATAGCTTTACTAAGATCAGAACTTGTAATCACATCAATAAGTTCATCACAATGTTTTTCTTCCAGGTTTATATCTTTTATATAGTTTGGCCAAACATCTAAAAGATCTGTACTACCATAAGAGAATAACTTTTCTACTTCTTTTGAATATTTCTTTTTCATATGACATAATAATTATTTCCATGTTTTGTGATATCCCCTCCGGCAACATTCAAGGCTTGAACAGCATTACTTATAACTGTATTATCTTTCCCTAGAGCTCTCGCCATATCAAAAACTGATGTGAATGTAGTTTTTGTATAGGTTACACCATTTTTGATAATCGTTTGACCTGCTATTTTATCTGCAGTTAACAAATTTAACACCTGTGTTTCGGGAGGGATAGCCGGTACTATTGCTAAATTTGGGAAACTACCCTGAACATCTTGAGATGGGTAAAGAGATGTCACATTAGTACCATTTATCTCATCCACTTGAGCGGTTATAGATTCTGCTATATAGAATCCTAACGCTTTTCTAATATCTGCTGGCGTAGGTGAAGGACCACTTAATAACGCATCATTATTTGTGCTTTCGTAATAATTTACAGTCATAGAATATCGTAAGGTCTTAGCTGTATTATTTTTACCTATCGTTTCTGGACCACTTAACATTCTGCTATTTAACGATTGCGAACCAAAAACTATATTCCAGTTAGCCCATTTACCATGTAGATGATGAGATAAAATGTGTACTCCTTTAGCTTCGGACTGACCTCCTGCATTTTTAGCTATATGCGTATTTACCATACTATTTCCGAAAACTATTGCTCTAGAACCTGAAGCTACACCTGGTCCATAAGAAGATGCTACACTAGTTAGAGGATCTGCTATTACTGTACCGGGTCTACCTTTCGAATCTAAGGTTGGATTAATAACTGTAGGTGGAGTTGGTGGTTTTTTAGGTGTTTTTTTAACAGCTCGCTGTACATAATTGTAATCCCAAGTATCATCTCCATCCGTAACCGAAGAAATATTAATTACAGAAGCATGATCTGTATTCACCTTATTTTTGATGCCTTGCGCTTCTTCTGCTGTAACTTCACCTTCGTCTTGTTCTCTTGCGCTCTCTGTTTCAATTTCCGTCAATGCTTCACCAACAGGACCTGCAGGTGTTTCCTCTTCTTCTGACGAAGGAGCACTTCTTCCCATCACTCGATCCAGTAATGCCATACCTGTATCTACAGCTTTATTTACCAACCAGGTCAGCGCTTCATCTATTAACGCTCTCACTGATCCTATAATCTCTGCTATTCTAGCTCCTATTCCACCCAACCCAACTTGATTGGCAAGGAATCCAATAACTACAGGCATAGATTGTCCCATGGTTCGTTCCAGATAATCTGCTGCAGTTGCTACATTTCCTTGAGCAATATCAGCTACTCCATTGACAAATGAATTTATCACTTCCAGCATTTCACGGAGATACTGAATAAAACTCTGTATTGCATTAAAGAAGGCCATAGCACCATTGATCACTGCCATGATACCGGTTGGATCTAACATGCTCAATAATTTTGTGGTTATTTGGGTAATGATTCGTGTCATTACGAAATTTTTAACCGCATCTAGCACAATATTCCAAAGGTTACTAAGCTGCTCCTGAATTTTATCCCAGATCGCCGCGATACCCCTTTCTTGTACATCTTTGATAAATGTCCAAATACCTTCTAGTGTATTAATAGCTCCTCGTATTCGAGCTACTCGCTCTGGTCCTATACGTGGATGTTCTGCCAATTTCTCCCAGATCCTTTCCATAGACAGCCCTAATACTTCTAAGACCCAACTGATCACTCCTTGCAAGGAGAAGTCTGTTAACTCCGGAATGCCAGCATCTCTTAACTCTCGCATGAGCCAGCCCATCACTCCATTGATTAAATGAGTAACGATATTATCAAAGAATTTCACAAAACCTTCCTTAATAGCTCTTAGTATATTTTTCAGGAAGCCTATTGGATCTCGTTTGATATCTTCCATAGCTTGAAGTGATCTTGTAATAATATTTCCGATCAACTCAAATGGGAAATTCATTATTTCCAAAATCGCAACGATCACTATTCTCACTATTTCTGCTACAAAAGCTATTAATCTGCCAATTGGTTCTCCGAATGTGTCAATAATTCTAATGAATGCATCTATTGGATTGAGAAGGTCATCAATAGAAAACGAATTCCATAAATCTGTAAACAACTGTACAATGGACTCTGGAGTCATGTTTAATGTCTCCACGGCGGCTTCAATTTCACCCGTTATTCTTGCTATGGCACCGGTTTCAACCATCTGCGCATATTGTGCTTCTCCTCCATCCATAAGACTCATGAATCCACGGATAAGATTAGGAACAGTTCTGGGCACTCGCTCATCAGTAAAAGGATCTTTTCCAATGATTACTTTTACAAGAGAGAATCCTCTGGTTTCATTAGCTACCGAAGAAAGCCAACTGAGTAATGCTTTTTTAATAAGTTTCAATACTTCTATAGCCACAGTCAGTGCAAATGCCCATACGCGTTCTAAGAAGCCTGTAACACGACCTGATAATGCTGTTAAGTTAGTTGCTATCTCTGTTAGATTAGCAGGTCGAATCGCATCCCAAGCTGCCGTAATCAAACCACGTAACTCACCTAATAATGACATAAAAGTACCTACCTGTGTATCCAGCCAATCCGCTGTTTCCTGCAAGGTTCCCCTTTCTCTCATTTGCTCGAGTTCAGTTTCTTTACCGATAAGCATTAAGAAATCTTCTAGAATTTCTACCGTAGTAGCTGTTACTTCTTCATCTCTAAGTGGATCGTAGTGTATGATTTTTTTAATGAGTGACCAGGCACGATTTTCCTCTAAAATAGGCTCTGCTACATCGATTAGTGCTTCTTTAATCCAAGTAAGAATCTGATCGACTAGCGAAATAGCGAAGAGTTCAATTCTGCTGAGTAATTCATTAAATTTTTCTCTAACAACGTCAATAAACGTAGTAAGAGACGACTCATCCCAAGCTTCTTCAACCAGATCCAATATTCCCTGCGTGGTTAGATTGAGTTCTCCTAATCTTCCACTTACCCAATCAAATACTCGTTGGATGATATTATATTCCTGTAGTTTATCAAAAATTGCTGTTCCAAAAGGAACTAATCCCATTAAACCTCTAAGTAAATTGATTGGTGTTGGCTCTACACGCTGACCTAACAACGGATCATATTGTATGATCACTGTAAACAATAGATATCCAGGAATATGACGCGCGTTGTTTATAATCCAATTTGGTATTAAATCTAGAATACCAAAACCTTGAATCATTTTTGGAGCTGAAGTTACATTCTGAACTTTACGCTTAATACCTCCTCCTTGTTGTACAGTGTGAGTCAACTCATGAGCTAATAGATGTTTTCCGGAATTGGAAGATGTATCAAATTTCCCTTCATTAAAATAGATATCATTCCCATGGGTAAACGCTTGTGCACCCATATCTTGACTCATTTGTTTCGCATTGGAATCTGTATGTACTCTTACATTACTAAAATCAGTACCAAAACCAGACTCCATTTGGGTTTTAGTATCTTTTGGTAAGGGAGAACCTCCTCCTTTAGAGCTATGTAATCGAGATTCTATGGATGAGTTCTCGACTCCGCTCGAACTGACAGCCGTATTCGCTTTGGTTTGAACCGGCATATCTTCCTCTTCTTCTTCTTTTTCCTGAATTTCTTCCTCTTGTTTCTGTATCTCCGGAACTACAGAACTACTTTCTGTTTTTTCCTGGATCGTTGTTTCTGGAACTGCTTCTTTTTGCTGTACTTCTTCCTCTGGTTGTTTTTGAATTTCTTCCTCTTCTTTTTGTTGTAAAGGTTCTTCTTCAACCTGTCTTTGAACTAGAGGGCTTATATGTTCTACTAATGGTTTCTGTTGGATCTGATTCTCGGTGTATTCTTGTTTTTGAACCTCTTCTTCTGATTGTTTTTGTACAAGTGGTGCCGGGCTAAAAAACGAATTGCTTTGATCATTCCCTTTGGCTACAATAGTATCTGCAACTCGATCTGCTTCTACTTCGTACTTATCTCCGGGTTTACCAATGTTTAATTTAGGCTGAATAAAGGCACTATCACCTGTCTCTTTTTGAAAAAGAGAAGAATTGCTTGATTTAGCATTTGTAGTATGTGCCGTTGCCGTTTTAAACATTACTTATTATTATATCTCATTCTTATGATTGATTTTTATTTTCTGAAACTTTCAAGTGATAATTATTGATCCCGTAACCTTTCTAAGGTTTTTCTTTTAACTATGATATTTTTAGTTCCTTTTAGTTCATCATCAACTTTGATACTTCGTATTTTGGCTTTTAAAGCAGCAGTATCCAGATTATCATTTTCCATATTTTGAACTCGAGCTAACTGTTTTAACTGAATCGCTTTGTTAGTAGTTTTAGATTGTTTTGTTGGAGTATTTATGTCGCCAGTACTTGTGTCTACCATGAGTGTCTCACCACCATCCGAACCCGATCTTTTTTGCTCGATTTTAATGGCTTTATCTGCATATTCGATTGCTTCTTTGGCATTGCCTAAGAGCAATTTTGCTTTACTAATTTGTATGATATCTTCTGGTGTATTTGCTCTTTCTTCCAGTTTTTCTGTGAGTTCTTCTAATCTTTGTTTGGTTATAGTATCATTAGGATTTTGAATATATTCTTCTTGGTATTTAGAAAACGCAATTTTATCGCTAGAAATAGTAACCTCTTTAACACTAGGATACCCTATCATTAAAATAGGAATAGGGAAAAACAACAGTAATTTCTTAATCTCCTCTTTTTTAAGAATGTAGTACACTAATCCTGCACTTAGAATTAAAAATAAGAATACGCCTAAAAACAGGAGTATTAATTCGTATAGATGTAAATCGTTTAGTAAAGTTTTCATGATTTCTTATTTTATCACACGTCATAATTTATTTCACAAAAGGGCTTGATCTTATTGTTTTGATTTCTTCTGGTGTCAATTTTTTAGGATTGGAAGCGGTCGCATGCATCAAATACGTGTCATCCGGAACATTATGTGTTCCGCGATCTAACAGCATATGTCCCATTTCGTGAGATACTGTATTATCGGTTCCTGAATTACTCACTACAGTCCCTAAAAGTCCCGTACCGTGACCAGGTCTAAAGTTTTCACCCAAACTGCCTTTACTTAACTTTTTGACGTAAAACAATGTAATTTGATTATTCTTCTGATTCAGCGGTAATAAGGCTCTTTCTTCGGTTGTCGGACTAGTTGCAC
This sequence comes from uncultured Aquimarina sp., assembly GCF_947492405.1. Lineage (GTDB taxonomy): Bacteria > Bacteroidota > Bacteroidia > Flavobacteriales > Flavobacteriaceae > Aquimarina. The sequence continues at coordinate 280,594 of NZ_CANLMP010000008.1, read as the reverse complement.
TACTAAACTCTTCGAGGACAAGATCACTTCCTATTAGAGCTGTAGAAATAAATCTAGACAATGTAACCTCCTTACCTTTAACCACTTTGATATTAGCCTGGTAATACACTTCGTTGTTTGCATAATTTATAGCACTGGATACATTACCGCTACTTCCTTTTACATGCACAACATTTAACGTGATCGTTTTTTGTTTTGGCTTCTTTTTCTTGGGAGTTGGTGGTGGTACTGATTTTGGGATGGTCATCATGGCTCTTCTATTAGGTCCTAAGGACTTAGAAAACTGATTGGTTTCTCCATTTGCAAATGTTTTGATGCTTGTTAACGGTATTCCTTTTGATCCATCAGATGGATGCATTAGTTCTTGTGCTACTTTTTCAGCTCTATCGCACGATAGTCCCCAATTAAGTTCTGGTTTTCCATCGATACTTGCAAACCCATCAATCCTGATAACATCTGTACCTCCAGAAGCATGCCAGTTCATTGCCAGATTGGACAACATACTTTTATCAGATGCGGATAAATTACTACTTCCGATTCCATGATTAATACTCATTTGAATCCCAGATGCACTACTATTTGCAATGTTACAACTCATTGCTGAAGGCGCATCTTTTGGATCATTTTCTAGTTTGTGTTTCTTCTGAATCTTTTTATTTACCATTCCGCTTTGCTGAACAGTATGTGTAAGCTCATGCGCCAACAAATGTTTCCCAGATTTAGAATTTGGATTATATTTTCCTTTATTAAAATATACATCATTACCATGGGTAAAAGCCTGAGCTCCTAGTTCCTGACTCATTTGAATCGCATTGGCATCTGTATGAATGTTTACATTGCTAAAGTCTGCTCCAAAACCAGATTCCATTTCATTTTTAGTGTCCCCGGAAATAGGGTTTCCTTTTCCTTTACTATTTTTTAACTTAGACTCTATAGGAGAATTTGATTTGGATTTAGTTTGCACTTCCTCTTCCTCTCCCATTTTTTGTACAGATTCTTCATTTTCGCATTCGTCGCACTTTGCCTGAACTGATTCTTCTTCCTCCATCGCTTGAACTGATTCCTCTTCTTCCATTGCTTGAACTGATTCTTCTTCCTCCATTGCTTGAACTGATTCCTCTTCTTCCATCTCCTGAACAGCTTCTTCCTCTTCTTGTTTTTGAACGGGTTCTTCTTCCTCCATTGCCTGAACGGGCTCTTCTTCTTCCATCTTCTGAACCGCTCCTTCATTTTTATCTTTAAACATACTGGTTTGCACCAAAGGAGTAATTGAAGATGCTAATGGTTTCTGTTGTACTTCTTCTTCTGAAGTTCCTTTCTTCTGAATAGCACCTTCTGAATTAGAAGATGTTTTACTTACCACTTTATCCGCCATCGTATCTGCTTCTACTTCATACTTATCACCTGGTTGTCCAACTTTTAACTTTGGTTGTATAAAAGCACCTTCTGCCTGGGTTTGTGTTCTTGTTTTTTTCTTTCTTTGTAATCTCATGCTGTATCCTCCTTAATTTCTTTTCGTTTTGCTTTTGTGATATCGCTGATTAGACTGACCAATTGATGCCAGCCATCTGTTCCTCCTGCTATTATAGCCGCAGTAAGAATACAATCCAGACTTCTGAATGCTACGTTTTGGAATACTTGGGTTTCTATAGGCGGATTCATAAATGTTTCTAAAATTCTAAACCCAACAATTGCAATCAGTAATCCTATCGTAAATGATGTTAAAGTAGTATGTCTAAAGTTTTTTTTAGGAGTCCGATTTTCGGGGTTTTCATCGGTCTGGATCTGATTGATTCTTTTTATTACAAAAAGTTCATTGAATCGCTCTACTAATGCCAATAAAATTGGAAATGAAATCAATAAAGTACTTAGATCTATATCCTTTAATGGTTTCAGTTCTAAAATATCCATATCAAACTGATACAATAAAATGATAGTGAGTGTAAATAGTGCTAAAATGTAGAGTGTTGTTTTCATTACTTTTATATTTTACCATTCAACAAAAATTAGTCTATCTATCCATGGAAGCTTAATAATAGTTAGATTCCATGGTAATTTTTCTAATAAAATGTCTTGTGTCTTACGCTCTACAATAACTCGATATCTCGAAGGATCATCTGACATTAACTTACCTTCTCTTTTAATAAAATTCTCTCTTAAACCGTCTGTAGAAGTATTTTTTAACGCCTTCCAATTGTTCAATAAAGCTTTTAGTAAAAGCTCTGCTTCTTCCTTAAAGTTCTGGGGTAATCTTATATTTTTACGGATTGGTTTATTTATGGGATATCCACATAAGAATTTTTCAAAAACCAAATCACTTTCTATTTGTTTTTCTCTCTTAGTAGCTAGATAATGTAATAAATGAATGGCCAATGCTACTTTTTTCTCTTTAATTTTCTTTTCCCTGGTTAGTAACTTTAATTCAGAAAACAACCTTTCTATATATGGATGTAATAAAAGCAACCCTCCGTTTTGGATATATTGATAAAAATCAGTTGCTACTTTTGGGGTTTCCTGAAGTTCTAGATATTGATTTTTGTTTATTGGTTTATCTAAAAGTTCTATCTCATTATATCGAAATCCCTCTAGTTTTTTTGATATCAATTCTGAAGTAAAAGGAAGTATTTTTTCTTGAAAACTGTAAAACTCTTCTTGGAGTATTTGATGGAATAGCTCAGCGCTTACTTTTATGATTTCATTTAAAAATCTGGTGTTAATAAACTCTTTAAACTCTCCGTGTAGTTCATTATAAACTTTAATTTTGAAAGCTTCTTTTACTTCTTCTTTTTTCTTAATTGATTTCAGTTCCTTAACAACTATTTTTTCTACACTTTTTAGTATAGAATTCCTTAGTTCTAATACTTTGAGATGTTTGTTTGTTTTTTGAAGTATATCCGTCTTTTCTAATTCGATTATTCGTGTTACTTCTTTTGATAAAATTTTACTGACATTTTTTTGAATTTTATCGTCTTTTTTTAGTTCTGAAAACAGCATTACAAAACCACCTTGTAAAACCCTTATATTTCTATCTCCTATATATTTAAAAAGTAGTTCCCAATAGTGTTCTCTAACTTTTTTTGCTTTAAGGATTTTTGGAAATTGAAAATCTAATTTATCACTGCCCAAAATTTTTAGTAGTACCTCATCAGAAAATTGATACACTAATCTTTGACGAACACTCGTATCTAATAAATACGGATTAAGTTTTTTTCTGAAGTTTTTACTAGAAATGACTGCTTCCAAAAACGTATTATCTTCTATATCATTTTTTGATACCCACCAAGGGTTCTGACCGAATTTCAAGAAATAGAAGAACGTTTCGATATCACTTTTTTCTTGGTTAGTGATCAAAAATGCAGGATCCTTTTCTGTAAAAGTTTTTGATTCTTTTTTCGGTTTTAATTGTTTTTGTAGTGACTTAATAATGTCTAATTGTAATTGTACTTGATCTTTTACATCGGTACTATCAATATTTAATTCTAGTTTATCAAATCGGATTATTTGATCTTTTCCTGAAGTTAAACTGTCAAAATATGCCTGAATTGTAGGAAACAAACTTTGTTTTAAAAACGTATCAAGATTATCCTTGAGATCATACGCCGTCTTAGTATTCGACGTATTAACCTCAAAGAAAACTTTATTTATGATATGTTTTTGTTCAATCATCCTTTTAAGAATTGAGAATTTCTAATTGCATTTTAATATTCCTTAGTAAAAGTTCTTTTTCTTCAACTTTCTCCAAAGTAATATTTAGGAACTCCTTAAGTCTTCCTTCTTTATCTACTTCTATCTGATTCTCCCTGAATTGCTCGAGAGATTGATTAATTTCTAGCAGTACCTCCTCAATTATTGTTTCGAACTTCTCCAGTAATTCATTGGATTGACAGCATAGAATGCTATACACTAATTGTACTTGTAGCCTAAATATATTTGTAACGGCAAAAAATTCGAAAGTATCTTGATCATCTAATGTTAGAATTGTTTTTGCTGTAGTTTGTATTAAGTCTACAAACCTTGTATTTAACTCCTCATCAAGATCTCCATTAACAAATGCTTCGAACTGTTCCAACACTTCTTTATACTGAGTCATCGTAGGATCAAAGATTTCTTGTTTTATATTCTCTGAGATATCATTAAACTCAGGTAATTCTTGTAAACCTATTTCGATAGTTGTGTTTGCATTTTCAATACATTCTCTATCCACTACTTCCACTTCAAATTGTATGTCGTGAGAAACTGAATGACTACATTTACCATTAGTAATTGTTAAGGTTACAGTAACTAAGTTTTCTTCGTTTACGGGCAACTTATATTCGTGTCGCGGATTCTCATCAGTTCTGTTATCTGGAAGGGTATCATCTCCAAAATCCCAGAAATATTTAACACCTGCTGGTAAATCAACTCCTTGAACGGTAAAGTTTACAGAAGCTACTGTATCATCATTAAAATATTTTGGTTCTGAATTAATGAAATCAAAATCAGGTTTTCTGAAGACAATAATTTTGGAATCAGTAATCTGCTCATTCACAGTAAACTCAATCTGTTTACCTAATAATGAGTCACTAATTTGTGTCGCATCAAAGAAGTATTTACCATCAATCTGTGTAACACCTCCATTAAGACCTTCATCTACATTTGCTGCAACAATTCCATCCGCAGGAATCACTTCGAATGCTATTGGTGTTCTACCTTCATGAAGACAAACAAAATCGACTGGTAAACGAAGAGAAACTGGTTGTTTTGGAATAATAAAGGCCGTTGGAGCACAATCAGAACAACATAAATATGGTAATGCAAAATCAGCTACCACAGTATTCTCTGTTACATTAGCAATTGGAGGTACTAACAAATCTCTAAATCTCGAAAAATCTACTGTACTTAATGCTGTTAATGCCGAATTAGCTTCTAAGATGTTAGGATTTATGACTGCTGTTGGATTAATTCCTGCCACACTCACTGTCGGATTATTGACTCCCAATAAATTAAGCGAGGGCAAGTTAGCAGTAGTAATTGCCGTAGATGCAATCGCATTACTTACTAAAGAAGGTGTTCTACCTGTTGATTCACTTTTTCCTTTGTACACCATTACAAATGTACCGCCAGGTTTTACTCCAGCTTTATGCTCTAATCCACTATGCTTTTCGACAAACTTGGATAAAAGTTTTTGCGCTAATACTTCTTCTTTACGCTTTTGAATTTCTTCTAGTAATATTTCAATTTTTTCGGCCGCACAACAATTGATAGATAATTGATTCAATAATAAAGCATATTGTTGTTCAAAACCTGCTCTTCTATAATTTGTAGATTCTGCATATAATAAACCCGTCGTCTTTTTTTTATAAGCCTCTACTTTTTCGCATAAACTCTCTATTGTTATCTTGTAATCATTGATCCTCTTAACGTCCATTTCTTCGACACTATTGGGGATGTACCTCGTTGCCACTTTGGTATGTGCCAGAATCTCTGCTGGCTGATTAATTGCTACATCTTTTACTTCAGTTTCCCAAGAAGAAATAATCGGATCTTCATCTATATCTTTTTTGATCACTGCAATAATATCCTCTGCCGAGCCTTCTGGTTTTTCCTTAAAGGCTTTATCTATAACTTTACCCAGAACATCTTCTTCTTTTATAATATTATCAACCACCACTGTATCCACATCATATACAGTTTGAAATCCACCTATCTCTCGAAAAGAAGCGTCTAATGTTACCGTATCTAATGGGATGTTTATATTCGTTATGGAGCTTATTGGTGATAATAACACTCTTTCTGACACCATCGGTTCTTCTGAAACGACAGAGTTTGCAGCGGTTTCAAAACTATCTACTTTATAGTATTTATGTCTCCCCTTATCTTTTGTACTAAATCCTGAGAAAAATTTTGCCACATTAGCATTTAGACAATTCTGCTCTGCTCGCCAAGCTTTTAACACTGCATTCAAATCCTCAAACTGACACTTGTAATCAGAAAGATCAAGACTTTCTAAAGTTTCGTCAATACTTAATACTTTAATATCAAAAGCTAATCCTTTTTCATTTTTGATCGTATCCAAATCTTTTATCGCTGTTCGATAATCTTTACCCAAATGTCCTTCGATTCTATAAAAATCATTTCCATCGATATTATAATCTAAAGGATTTTGAATTGGGTCACTATCAGAAAGGTTTGTACTTCTGTAACCTAAATTTTGATCTTCTTCATATTTCTTGGTTTTTAAGTAGTCCCAATTTTCAATAAGATTTTTTGAGGTACTGTAATAATATGGAATAGAGCGCTTACTAAGAGAAGTATCATATCCCAATGATGGAGTAACTTTGATATCTGTAAGTGCTGATTGTGTGATATTATATTCCTGTAACATATAATATATCTTCAATATCAGATTTCTGATCTCTTCCCACTTTTCTTTACCGTGAGGTATTATAGGCGAAGGATAAAAACTATGTCTGCATTCTAGGTATGTTGAAGCGGGAGTTAATTCTCCCAATAGTAGATGCTTAGGAAATGAATTTTTATCCGGACAACAGATGACTCTTAAATCAAATAAAAGGCATTTAATTTCATTATAAGTACTTACCACATCCTTTAGCACATCATAACGATATTGAATATCCAGCGGTATATTGGTAATCTTAAAATTGAATATCGAATCAATTCTATTATTAATAGCACTTGATGTGTTTACTACCAAAGAATCTGTGTCCAGCAAGGTCTTGAAATCTGTAAAAAATCTGGTGATTCCTGCTTTTAGATCTGTAATAACGGAAGTATTTTTTATAACATCATAATAACTGTTTTTTAATTTAAAGTAATCTGCAGTATTAGAGTTTTTTGAAATAACTGCATTTCTGAGGTTACCAAGTACATACTCATTTTTAAGAATCACACGTTTAACAGAAATCTCCGGAAGATTGATAAATTTTTTGATATTATTATGCTTATCAAATATTGGGTCATTGTCCTTATTGCTGATGGTCTTTACATCATTTTTAGATAGTAATAACATTCTAATGTTAGCAACTTGTTCTTTACCTTGAGTATCACAATCGGTAGAAGTACATGGCGTTTCTTCCTTTGCAAAATTTTCGAGATATAGCACAACTACTTTATCTGCAATATCATCCATAGCATCTAATGCAGAAGCCTCTGTCGATTGAGACTCTTCTGTAGTCAATAATTCATGAATATCGGAGACACCTATAAATTTACTGTAGTTAGCATCTTTGTCCTCAAACAGTTTAGTATGAGTATACGTTTTAGCCAAGTACTTTATTAAATCTCCATCCGTGGTTACAGCACATCCATCCGATACGGTAATAGAAGTATTCTCTATAAAGGTTACATCAAGACCGCACACAATACCTACTCCATTTAAACAAATACGGGTTAGTCTATGCTGATCTTCAAAATATTCTATTATTGTATTAAGTTGTTCTGCCGTCAATACCTGATCATCGACAAAGGATCGATATTGCGTTGTAATTTCTTCTAATCTTATTGTTGCCATGACTTTTCTTCTTTTTTAAAGGTTGCCAATATTTGTTCTTCCTAGTATTATTTTATTTCCTGTTTCTTCCGTATCATCATTATCACAATCGTGTAATCGTCCGGTATGATAAATTGTATGTGCATCGTTCATACATTTCACCAATTCATTTACTGTAGTTCTATAATTTTCTATTGCTGATGTACTATCAATGATCGTATCGCAATGCAGTTGTTCTAAAAAGCTTTTGTACTTTTCTTGTAGATTGAACATGTCATTCTCTTCATCAGGTACTAAACCTATGGGATATCCAACCCAACAGATTCTTGCTAACACGTGAGCCGGTAATTCTTCTCGGATTAATTGTTCTGCAAATCTTCTGAAATCTTTATTACCAAATCTTTCTGTCCAACCAGGTAGTATTATAGAAACTCTAAAGGAGTAAGGATCTACTGGGCTACAAGATTTACAATCAGTATCTAAACAGGTGGGCATAAAATCTTGTGGACCGGCATCTGGTAATAAATCATCTGGATTTTCGACATCAAACTGATTTAGATTATTGGTATCTGGGCGTAGTAGAATATGCTCTATTATATACATTCCTTCATCAGCACTAATTTCCTTAATAAGTCTTATTAAAGTATCTCTAGCATCTATTGCTTCCTCTTCTGTATCAGTAAAAGCAATCCTTCTTGCAATAATCCAATCTTCATTTTCTGGATCAGAGATATCCGGATTGATTAAATTAAAATAGGTTTGTGTACCATCTTCGGTCAGCCTAAAATCATAATTATCTGCATTTTTAGCCAAATGATATGCTCGAAAAAGTTCTTCGAAAGCATCAGTAAGATTGTGATAGTGTTTACTAGAAGATAATAGTATCTGGTCTTCATTTTTAATCCTCCATCTGTACTCTGTAATTTCATCATCATCCAGCTCTTCGTAAACTTCTAAAAACTCTGATGCCAGATCTCTTCTTGTATAGTCCAATACTCCTAGAAGTTTTGATATTCTTTTCTGTACTCCAGAAACATTAGCTGTATCCCAAATCCCGTTATCATCTGCTTCTGTTTTGGGATTACAATAGTTAAATCCTACACCTCTAGCACAACTAATTTCTTTATAGTCTTGCAAAAAGCTGAGTTTTGCTCTTAAAATTTCATCATTAGCACTTTGATTATCTCCATATAACAACTTCATAACGAATACATAATCTCCAAATCGTTCAGAAAATCGACTTATCAAGTGATCCAAAAGCTCATTACGCCTCTTATAAAAAACCTCACTACTGGTTTCTTCTCCTTTTACATCACTCATAATTTTTATTAGATCCTGCTCATAATTCGTGTGATCAGAAATTATAGTTTCTATATCGGTAATATCCTCTACCTGTTGTGTATAATAGGTTTGTTTCGCTTTTAACTCTTCTATTTCTGTAAGTACAACATCATCTATATATAATTTTTTAAGATTTTCATCTACGGACAACAAATTTTTAACCTGAGATAAATGCTTAAAATAATTAGCCAGTATCTGATCAAAAAACAATAAATATGCTTTCAACTGTTTTGCTTTTGCTTTGCGCTGTTTTTTTGCATTTCCAGGAAGTCCGAATGAAGAAATCCCATAGGTATCTGGAAAATCATTTTGAATTGTAGTATACCTTTCTGGTGTTTGATAACTCCCCAAAGGAATTTCTACATCTTCAATACTTACACTTTGCTGTTTTGCTTTTTCTTCTGCTTTAAGTTTTGCTATATTAGTGGCTACTCTGGATTCATTAACACCTATAGGTAATAATCCTTTGGTAAAATTGAAAGTGCTCTTATCACATCTAACTGGTTTGTGCCAGTCTTTAATACAGATATTCCAGGATCCTTCTAACCCTAAAGTTCCGCCACAATTACCAATAGAAATATCCTTAATCACATGAACTCCCTCTATATTCATGATCAACTGAATGATATCAGAGAGCCGGACTTCTTTTCTAAGATCCGCATTTATAAGTTCTTCTTTATCAATAAACCCTCCTTTGATATTATCAAAATCAACACAAGCTTCAGAAAAAGGAATAGGTCCTTCAAAAATTTGATCCGTAGTATACCCTTTATCAAACATCTGCTGTAAAGAATAGAAGTTTACTGATGGAGAAAAATAATGATCTATAGCTTGGTAAATCAATGCTAAAATATACTCTTCATCTGCTCCAGCTTCTAAATCTATATAAGCGCAAATAGCTATTGGATATTCTTTTACAATCGTAACATCCACTATATCTTCGCACAAGTTCCTGTTTTGATGGTATACATTCTTTACTAAGCTAATAACACTATCTTGATCTACCACTTCTTCTTCAAGGTCTAAAATGATATCATTAAGTCCTTTTAGTTTAAACGGAGCCGGTAACACCTGATTTTCGTCAATAGCATTATACGACAGTTCAGCGGGATGTGTTTTGCAATTAATATGGATGTATTGATCATGAGCTTTGATCCAAGCATTTTTTACTCCTTGTACGTGAACAAACAAGTTTCGATAATCCAATGCTGTTACAGGTTTTGTAGGAAGGATATGTATCGCTGACAAAAACTGTTGGTGCATGTTACTTTTATTATTCTCCTTGGAGGCTAATAAATTCTGAATTGGCATCTCGATTCGTTGAGAAAGGTCGGTAATTGCATATGACAACATCTCTAACATAGTCACGCCGGGATCGTGAACATTATAATCTGTCCATAATTTACTTCCGATCTTTTCGATATAATCAACACCTACATCTCTTAGATAATCATAGTCCAGATCATCTCCTGTATTTACATTCTTTGGTATGGAAATCGTTTCTTTCATGAGTTTCTATTTACTGTCCTGATGTTAATACTGTACATCCTTCTTCTGGAGTTACTACTCCTATTTCATGGCTTGTGAATTTCACCGAAGTGAGAATCACTTTTGCACTACTTGGCTCTACTTTCTTTACTGATGAGAATATTTTTACTCCTAAATTGGTTACACCCGTTTCTTTTTGCAACTGAAAATCTGTTATATAGTCTACGTATTCCAGTTTTTCTATATAATTAATCACCACACTTTCATGTAGGGTAATTCCAAAATCGATAATCGAAGTTTCTTCAAAAGCCCAAGGAGCCAATAATTTTGCGACATCCTTTTGCAGTTGAGTTGAATAAAAATTTTCATCTTTTCCTTCATAAAACTTTGCTTTCAGGATTACTTTTACTTCTTCGTAAATAGGATTAATTACCTGTGCTGTTACATGAAGTGTATTTAACTGATTGACGAAGTTTTGTATTTCATTTCTCTTTGCTTTACTAATTCTAGGCTTATACGGATCATACACATTTTGGTTTATGATATTAGGTATAATCACTAAGGTCACATCTCCTGGAGACAGAAAAGAAGTCAACGATGTATGATTCAAACAATTTACCTTATAGATATCAGGAAACTCCTGTAAAACTAAATGTTCATAATCCCAGATCGTAATCGCTCGTTGTTTATGTCTTAATCGTTCGCTTATTCTTCTATAGAATTCTTTATCAGTTTCCTCTGGTTTACCATCAAATGATCCATACTCCTGAATGGCTCCTTTTACATTGGCCAAGCGTTCCACCAACTTAGAAATTGTTCCAGCCGGAATTCCATACTGTAAGTGATTCAGGTTATTATTGTTATTTTCAAATTGAGCTAATACTGCTTGGGATTTGATATCAATCAGCTGACTCACAGTATCAAAATCTCTTGGGTTATCAACTTTAAGCCAAAAATATCCAGTCGGTAATTTTGTATTTTCCTTAGTAGCTTGCTTAGGAATTGAAAGCTTTACTATGCCAGATTTTAAGAAATTATCTGTATTATTAGCCAGGATAAAATCTGTATTTAAGGATAACCATTCATTATCGCATAATATGGACCATTCTAATTTTTCTCCTTTGGCAAAATCATTAGTTGTTTCTGGATTTTCACTTCCTTCTAATGTTTGGACAAGTAGTGATACACTCTGAAGATTCTCTGCATTTTCTAATGCTAGAAACAAAGATCCGTTTTTATATGCAGGCAATAATTTAATTACCCGATCTGTTGTTTTTAAAACGGAGTTATTTTTTAGTTCTTCATTTTCTTCAGAAACTCCAAAAGGGTGTTCGTGAAATAACTTCACATCATTATCCGTCGTACTCGCTTGAGCATCGTATCCAACCTTGATTGTTTCGATTTGTGGTGTATATGGAGCATTGGGAATAAGTGTATTCGATACATTTTCTTTGGACAACGCTACGGAAAAAATTCTAGGAAACAAATCGTGCAAAAATGATGTATTCAGGATGAGTTTTACAAAACCCTTTTTAACAGCGGCTGTAAATTTTTCTTTTGGAGGTTGTTTGCTTTGAAATATATTTCCCCCTTTTTGAAACTTTCTTCCAGGTTGAAAGAAGAAATCAAAAAAATCTTCTTTATCAGCAGCAGTATCCGCAGTTTTTGTAATTTCTATGCTACTCTTATTGCGATCGGATGTACTAAATAAAAGATGATTTAAATCCTTAGTATCCCAAACTCCATTCTCAAGAACTTGTACTTTTGACGTAAAATAATCCTCACTATCTACAATAGCATCAAGAGTATTAGGATTACCAATAGCTCCATTTGCATCTAGCGTTAATGTATATCTGTCTTTACTAATTTTATCAATAAATTCTGTCCTGTAAGCAACATAATTGTCTACTAGATTTATCTTATCCTTCCATTCAAAATCTATATTTATTTTAGTCCAGTTTTTATCTAATGCTTCTGGTAATCCTATAAAAAAATTAGATCCTCTTTTAGGTTGCGGACCAAAAGGGTAAAATGGTTTAGAAGCATCCAAAACTCCTAAATCATTCTCAACTGTAATATCCTGTATGGCATCAATTGACACATCTATTGTTGCACTATTTATTACCGTGGAAGAGAATAGTTGCTGAAACGTATTGCCTTTATTATTTGTAATACTATTTCTAATCACAAATCTAACTACAGGATCTGTTGTATTATAAGGTTCAATTAATACTTCTTTATCATAATTAATTATTGGATCTAAACCTTCGTTAAGTACAACTACTATTTTTAATTCTCCGGATGCAATTGAAGATTCACTTGCTATAATTTCGCCTTCGATCCATTCTTTTTCTCCACTAAAAAAAACTGCTATTGCATCTGTAAGATCAGAAGTATCCAATTGTGCTGCGTTAAAGGGACTAAGATCAAAAGTGAATGTGATAGTTCTTCTCCCTTCTTTTAATAATAATACCGGAGAGGATAATCCAAATCCTATTTTTGCGAAAGGAAGGTCTGGATATGATCCAGAATCCTGTGTAGCTCCAGGAGTATCCGTTGGATACCCAAATGGCCACCACCTAATTTCATCTCCAGGAAAATCTTCTCCGATTCCATCATAAGAATTCGCTACAAAAGCATTTTTTATTCCCACCCCATCTTCATAAAAAACATTCCGTAAAGAAGCTACTGTCGCTTTATTTACTATAATTTCTTCCTGAGTTTTATATACTCGTTTTAATCCGTCATTATCTTTTCCTCCATCAAGAGAAGTTTTCTCTTCGATTCTAACTTCAGTAGCATTTTTCGCTAATTCAAATAGTATATGTACCTTATCTTCAACGGGAGCTTTATTATCTAATTTTAAAACTTCTTTATAGTAAAAATCCAGATGCTTTTTGGATAAAGTGTTTAATCGTTCTTGCGAGAATGAAGTCAACTTTAAAAAGGCTGCAAACAGCGTAAGATGTGGTTCTACATTTTTTTCTACTATACTATCTTCTGAAGGTTCTTCTAATTTTTTTAGTTTTTCTACAAAAGCTAAAATTTCATCTTCTTTTACAAAGAAATTAGTCCAATCTCCTGAAATACTATTTGTTTCAGTTTTAAAATAGTGTACATTTTCGGAAAACTTAAGTGCAAATCGCATCCAATCTTCTGTAGTTAGATCATGCAATTGAATATTATTCGGGTCCAGTGCATCAATACAACGTTGATTCTGGGATGTTCCATTCCGCATCAGCAATAAATCGTTATGTTCGCAACTGTTACTCATCGTATTTTATTTTTTCTATTATATGTTAGTTCCTTCTTCTTTGTAGAATGGGAATACCAGATTATTTCTAGCATTGGTTGCTCTGATTCTATAGTCAATAAGGATCAATAATTCTCCGTCTAATTCGTTCGTTTGATCAATCTGTATTTTCTCTGCATCAATTCTAGGTTCATAATACAGGATCGCATTTTTAATCAGTTCTTTTACAAAAGTTTTCAGCGTTAGGTTTAATGGTTTGAACAACAGTTCATCGAGATTACATCCATAATTTGGAACCATCACACGCTCACCTAGTCGAGTGGAAAGTAGAATCTCCAAACTACTTTTTATATCTGCTTCATCAGATAACATTGCTACTTTTCCAGATTCAACCCCTTCTTTATTAAATTCAGGTGGAAATCCCCAACCTGTTCCTAAAAATGATGTATTTATATCCATAATTAACCTCCTATTATTACTGTTGGTAATCCTAAAACAATAGTTCCTCCGTGCGCAGTACTATCTCCCATTCTTGCTGCTGGCATTCCACCAATCATTACTGTTCCGGAACCTACGATTATAGTATCTGGTGGTCCGACACAAGTTGCCATATCTCCAACTCTTGCTGCCGGAAGTCCGCCGATAAGTACTGTAGGTTCTCCTGCTGGAAGTATTGGTCCTCCAACGTGTGGTACTACACCGGTTACCATAGGACATACATGCATATCTGTTATTCTTGCTGCTGGTGGCATATTTCTTAGTTTATGTTATTAGTTGTTCGTTTATAGTTTTTTTATAACTAGCATTTTTTTACAATTCCCCTCTCTGTCCGCCTTGGGCGGACATCTCTCTCAGAGGGAGAGAAGCTGGAATTCGTTCTTATTCAATTTTGTATTTTGTATTTTATATTTTGTACTCACTACTGAATACTTACCTCTAGTTTATCTGTACTAAAGAACCTTTTAAGGTTGCTGTGGCGCTTGATGACATTTCGACTCCTGCTGATCCTTCTGCTTTAAACTGTGCACTGGCAGTAATATTTACATTGGTTCCTTCGATATTTACATCTCCAGATGCTGTTAGGTTAATATCACTAGCACTTTCTATCGCTATTCCCGAATCATCTATGGTGATTACATTAGAATTGTCATCTTCTACAACTATAGATCCTGCATCTTCATCCAGTACTATTTTTTTACCTGCAGGTGTTTCTATACTTATTGATTTTTTATCGTCATCGAACAGTACTTTCATCTCACTTCTGGTAATGAACCCTTTTTCGTGATTATCATCACTTGCTGTAAGTGGCGCAGGTTTAGCACTGCTATTTAACATACCTAATACTACTCCATCATTGGGATCATCATTAATAAAACCAACAATTACCTCATCAGAGATTTCTGGGAGAAAAAAAGCACCTCTGTTTTCTCCAGCGTCTAAAGAAGCGATACGGCACCAAATACCTTGTTCCTCACTATTAACTATAGGTAATTGCACTAATATTCGATTTTCTCCATCCGGGTCTTCTTCTAACTGACTCACAACACCAATCTGTAATCCACATACTCCTGATAATAAACCAGATGCAGGCATTGGGTTAATATCATAGGTTTCTGAAAACCATTTGGGGTTAATTCCGAACTGTGCATCTACAGTCCAATTTCCTTCAGAAATATGATGACTTATCCCGGTTACATATACCTTTCCGTTAAAGCGGTCTCCTACACCCTGAAGTTTTAGAATCGTTCCTGGTTTTACTACTGGAATCCCTTGGAACTTTACTCTACCTCTAATTTTAGAAAGCTGTTGGAACATCCATTTAGCATCGCTCCAATCCTGCATTTCTGTGGTAGAAAGTGCACCACCGTGTCTTAGTTCTAAGTTCTCTAGAGCAATAACGGATGATAGATCAGACGGTTCTAAATTTCCGTTTAAGGATACAGCGGGATCAGCCGCTTCAATCTCCACAAGCTCCTGGTCAGCATAATTCCAACTATACGATGTTACTTTATCTATCTGATGCCTTGCGTCTATTTCTGCATCTAAATCTAACATGGTAGCACCAAAAGTGACTGTTTCTATTTCGGTAGCGCCGAAATCAGGTTTTTTAATACTTAACTTTCCGTCATCAACAAAACAAAGTTTCCCATTTGCCTGTGCTCTACTTACTATAAAATCCCAATCAGAAATATTATACTGCACTAGTTCTTTATGTTCATAATTGGTAGCTTCTACTTCTTTATCAATTCCGTAGGTATCAATAATTTCTTCAATAATTCCACTATCCTTATTTTCGTAGAAATACTTACTCTTCCTACCTATGGTAAGTTTAACCGATTCATCTTTGCATTCTAGAATTAAGTAGGAACCATTCGTTCTTATCTTTATATTGTGTTTGATTACAATACCCTTAAAAACTGTTTCCTCATCGGAATGATATCCGGCTGTGATTTCGACTTCTGTACCTGGAATTAATAACTCTTCATTACTTAATTCAAAATCCTGCTTTGCCGGCTCGCCGTCTATCAAAATGATCTTAGCCGTTGAGATTCTATTCACTTCTTTTTCTATAGAAATCGTCTTAACCTGATATTTTTTTGAAAGTTCCTGCCCGCCCACAAGAAGTTTATGAGTAACCAGATCTGCATTCTTCGAAGTTTGTATAACGCTACCTTCTGCCATAATTATGATATTTTTTCTATAGGTGGAAAAAAGATTTCTTTTCCTACTTCTAGTTTTCTAAAAGAAGAAAGCTCGTTTACTTTGGCTACTTCCAGATAATACTTTGAATCTCCATAAATACGATGCGACATCAGCGGTAATGTATCTCCTTCTTTTACCAAACGGATATGTGTTAAATCGGGAGATTGATTATTCTCTTTCGCTACCCGTAGATCATCTTCTACAAATCCCTGAAATTTTGCCTTTGCAACTGCTCGTATGGGAGTGCCATCTGATTTAAAAAGCTTAAATTCTACATTCATTTCGGTGAGACTTCCTTTAAACAAAAGGGTTCCCCAATAGATCATTACATAATTGGGTTTGTGCTCATCACCATTATAATCAAGAATTACTTTTTTAAACTTTTCGATATCATCGATAACACCTTCTCCATTATCCTTAAAAACTGTATCATCCGAACTTTCATCGGGATTACTACCATAATGTATAATCACACCGGTTCTATCAAAAAGGAATTCTAATTCGAGGTCTTCTGGAAGTTTTTTATTAAATCTAGGAGATAAATCACTCGTCCCTGATGCCTGATCTTCATTTTGTTCGATCTTATAATTAAAGGTATACTTCTCTGGATTTACCAAAGTGGTGAATTCTCCATCGGCTACCTCGTTATTAAACTGAGGATCGCTATAGGCTTTAATCTTTAATTTTGTTAATTCTCCCGTACTCATAACTATCGTTCCTTTTGTTTAGCAATGATTTCCATGACTTGTTCTACACATTCGGCAATGATCACATCCTTATTAGCCTCAGGTTTTTTAGAAGCATTACCACTGGATTTACTTTTTTCATTATCAACATTAATTTTGATATGAAGTTCTTTGATCTCTATTGCGCCCATGTTATGTTATGGTATTATAATAGTTGTATACCAACTCAATTGTTTCTATAACTACTTTGCTTTCTTCTGCATTAAAATCTGCTATTGACCATTTTATAGGATATGCGTGCACAATATTCCAAGATAGTAGTGGTTCGTGTTTTTCGTTAAGGAGCTTGACAATAAGATCTATTGGCTCAAAATCAAAATTCTCTACTGCTTTTTTACACCAATCCACTACTTCTGAATCAACTAGTAAACCTCTCTTTAAAACAAGATTGGGATACTTTGTCCTTACTGGAATTTTATGCTTGAATCTATTTTCTCCACCTTCTGTAATTTCTTCAGTTTCGATATCCACGGTTAGTCCAGAGACGGATTGAAACTGATGATCTTTATCACCAGTAGATAAACCGGTAAACTCTACACTAAAATGAAATCCTACTGGTGGATAATAGGTAGCCATTACGAAGCAAGTTTAAGACTGTTAATTACAAACTCTGCAGATTCTATTGCAATCTCGTTTCCATCGGCTTTCAGATCTGTTGACTGGATTTTTAGCAACCACGCATCTGCTGCTTCCCAAGTAACGATTGGTTCATGTTTCTCATCCAGTAAACTGATGGTAAGATCACTTCTAAATTGTTCTTCGCCTTCCTGAAAGAATACATTTTTCTTCCACATATCGTAGAACTGACCTTTTGTTGAAGCAAAAGTCCCTCTCTTGATGGAAATATTCGCAAACTTGGTCATTCCAGGTTGCTTTTTCTTAAAATAATCATTGTCCGCTCCTCCTCTGTATTCTATCACTTCGGTTTCAAAATCTAAACCTGATACTTCGGTACAATTTAATTCGGTATCACCGCCAATTGTAACCTTAAAATGGAACTTTGGTAATGGATATTCTGCCATGATTTCTATGTTTTAACCTCCTCTGCCTTTCAGGCATCTCCCCTAAAAAAGGGAGAAGCTTTTTTTTTAAGTTACTTGTTTGGCAAAAGAGAAATGTTATTATTAATGATTTACTTTATGGTTATTTTATTTACTAGCTACTAAAAATCTACTCTAAGCTTCTTGCATTTTATGAGAGAATCTAAGAATGATAAATTCTGCAGGTCTCACTACTGCCATTCCTATTTCTATAATCATATTACCATCCAGGATATCATTAGCAGTCATTGTCTCTCCTAAACCAACATTTACGTAAAATGCTTTATCTGGTGTTGGTCCAGCTAATGCTCCTGCTCTCCATTGCAGTGTTAAGAAATTATTGATCATTGCTTTTACTCGAACCCATGTATTCATATCATTTGGTTCAAAAACAAACTGTTCTGTAGCTTTTTTGATAGACTCTTCTGCCATATTAAAAAACCTTCTTACTGGAACATATCTCCATTCTTTATCGTTTCCTGCCAGTGTTCGTGCTCCCCAAACTAATGTTCCTTTTCCTGTAAATGTTCTGATAGCATTAATTGATTTACCTGCTACTGTATCAACATTAAGGCGATCCTGAATATCATTTGTAATCTTCTGACTTGGTTTTACAGTATATTTAACAGATACATTTGCAGGTGCTTTCCATACTCCACGATCATTATCTACTCGAGCATACACCCCTGCCATAGCTGATGATGGTGGTAATTCTAGAGGGAGATTATTAATAGCTGTCTTAATATTATTGTAAGTAGCGCTGTCTTTATCCTTTATTGCACTTAGAATTAAGCCATCTAGACTACCACTATCAGTGTCTACCGCAATAGCTGCAGTAATAGCCAATATGGTAGATGCTATCAAATCTTCTACTGATTGTATGGTTGCATCTACTGTCGATAATGAGGCTATAGAAGCTGTAGATTCTGCTTTAACAGCGGTACCATTAGCGGCTCCAGTAAGGTTTACTACATGTCCATTTACAGTGTCTATTAAGTTAGCTATCGCAGATCCTGATCCTACCGCTACTTCTAAAGTATCTGCTGCTGCAGTAGCTGCTGCGGATAAAACGGCATCCTCACTCGAAGTTGCTGCTGCTGTATTTGCACTACTCACTACGGTATTTGCGTCACTTACTACCTGCTCTAATGATGTAATAATTGGCGCTAAAGCGTCTGTTATTGTTGTCAGATTAGTCAATGCGTCCGGTGCTGTTCCTGCTTGTAAAGTAGTATCTGCTGTAGTAAGATCTGTTACTAGACCTGTCATTGCTACTTGCTCTGCTGCTATACTCGTTGCAGCATCATTACTGTCTGATTGTAATGAACCTCCAACTGGTACATCAGAATTATGTGTAATCTGAAGTACATCTTCATCATAATGATAATCCAAAATCGTTTTTAAGTATGGGAAATATACTGCTCCATATTTTTTTTCATCAATATCAGAACTGATAAGAAATCTAACTCCTTCTGGATCATTCATTTCTACATCTTCGTCATCAGTATAAGTATCAATTATTGCAAACCTATCTTGCATCTTTTTACACTGTGATAATGCATTATTATACAGGTTATAAAAATCTGCTTCATTTGCTAATGAAGTTGCATCTGGAAATAATAATAATGTTGGTTCGTCCTCTTTTTCTAATGTGGCCAGACCATCAGATAGATCATTAAACTGAACTGGAGTTGCTGAATTATTAGTAATTGCATCTGCATATGTATTTACAGAAACTATATAGCAAGGACCGCCTCCATTTGCAAAATACATTTGCATCGCATAGTACATTAAAAATGGTGACTTTGCATCGGATGCCGGTTCAGTCACTTTTATTGATTTTTCGCCATCAACTTCCGTGATAGTAATACCCAATGCGGTCTCCTTCTGTGGAAATCCAAAGTGTACTTCGTATTCTAACATAGATGTAATCCTTTTCGGATCCATATGGAGTGTCTCGGTAAGATCTTCTTCTTTCTCCCTAGCTTTTTGCGTGTATCCAACAAATGCCGGAATTGCTGTTTCTACTTGGGCTACCGAAGGAGGAAATTTTACAATCTCCTCGATATAGACCCCTGGTGTTTTGTACGTAGTTGCCATAATTTTAATTGTTTTTTAAATAAAAATTTCAGAATATGTTGTTGTTATATTTGTGTTTTCGTCAGTTATCTGTTTTATGATATTTGCCGTAGGGTTCGGAAAAATGTATTTATCTATATCAGTGGGCAATGGACCCGAAAAATCAGTATCTGGATCAATTTCTATAAAACCATTCCTGGTTAAAGGTTTTACCGAAGAAGTTTCTAATTCGTTTTCATCAGATTTTTTGATGTACTTCCAAATGGTTTTTCTGTTTTCGAAATGAAGTTTATATGCTGGTGTTGGGTTTAATAAAAAACTTTTGATATCATTAGGATCAGTACTATCAATCTCTATAACATCCATAGTATTGTCACCAATCATTCGTAGCTCAATAATTCCTAATAGGCCTCTGCCATGTTCTTTTTGAATAGATTGATCTAAAATCTGTTTTCCTTCGTCTGTAATTAGATCATCGTTTTTGAGCTCTGCGACCAGATCTAATCGTTTCGTTATTTCTGCCCTTATATTGTCCTGTTCCAAATCAAACCATAACTGTCTAGTGCTTTCTTCTGTTAACAAAAAATCATCGGTAATTAAGTCACTTGAGGAACTAAGTGGAATATAGGAGTAAGGATCTGTTTCTGTGGCTGGTTTGATATTAGAGAAATAGTAAAGTCTATTATCTGTTTTTGTGAGCTCAGTATAATTATCAAATAAGTAATCTTTTATATAGACTAAAAAGGTAAGTTTTAGATCATTTTCTAAAAACCTATGCAATTTAAATTTATCATTTTCTTCAACCACACTACCCAATATCCTGAAACCTTTCAGCCCTTTTCTCAAAACCAGTTTATGATTTTTTAAAATTCCCTGAGTTGCATACGAAGGAATTATATTGATGTAGTCCAAAAAATTGTACTTTTTTAGTTGCTCTTTTTTATCATCATCATTCATAGATACAAAAGGGGATAATCCGTCATCCAGAAAATAAGAGTGCAGCAACTCTATCTCAAACAAGGTTTTATATAGTGTTCTAAATGCCATTTTATTTATGATTTAGAGTTCCATTTATTTCAGTAATTAAACTTCCTTCTGATTGTGTAACATCCCTTTCTATCTCGAGAACGCTAGCTTTATATATCACTGAGGGATATTGTTTGCCGCCAAGTGTACCCCAGATAAAATTCATCTCTTCAAAAGATGGACTAAAAAGCTCTACAGTGAATCTGAAATCTTTAATCTTGTCCATTCCATCTACTTCTCTATCAAAACTGGTATTACTTTGCGTAAAAATTCTTTTTGACTGGAAAAATTCAATGATTTTTGACAAACTTTTTAGTGATTCTGTATAATCACTTCTGTTAGCGGAAAACATTACATATAGGTTCAAATGCACCTTATTATTTTTATAGACAACCTTAGTTCCTTCTATTTGATGGTTTAATATGTTTTTTAAAGTGGCCTCCTCCTCAGTATGTAATAATGATAGTACTACATTATTACTGGTGTTTGAATTCTCGTTAGTGTCTGATTCTATAAAGGCGATGTTATCCAATGAAACTGGTTTTTCTTCGATCTCTATATTGAAGAAATTGTTAACCTCTTCTGTAATAATCTGTAGTACCTCGAATATCATACTCTTTTAATTATAGAATTAACTGTTTTTATAAATCACTTTTTCTGTATCAAAAGATGATTTACATTTTAAAATCCAAAGAAATAGGGCGTGCTTATACTAATAAGTGGGGTACATATTCTCAATCAATTAAAAAGGGAATTATAGGTTTGATTAAGATGATATAAAATTATGTTTTAGATGCATAAGTTAACATAGCTAAAACACGGATTCTATGCAGGAAAATAACTTTTAGATAATGGGTTAAATCCCCCTAAGAAATTACTGTTTTATTGTACTCTTATTAAAATATAAGTATAAATGATGTAAATCATACGTTGTTAAAGTTCCATTCCCTGAAAACAGTGAATGTATTTTCACTATAAGAGGTGTAATAAAAATCTGGTTTATTGTGAATCTTTGTAAGGAATAAAACCAAAAGCACTTTTATTATGAAAAAGATACTCTTCACACTGTTGTCATTTTTAAATCTATTTTTCTATACTAAGACTAACGCTCAGGAATTGACATCTCTAACAAATAAAATGACCAATAACACTTATTCTAATATTGGTAAACAGAAAAATATTCAGAATACATTGTACTATACTGACGGTTCGGTTAAAGAGATAAGAGAAACAACAGGAAACAAGCTAAACGGATCTTGGGAACTCTTTTATACCAATGGAAAATTAAAAAAAGAAGGAACATTCAAAAATGATAAAACTCAGGGGCAGTGGAAAATTTATGATAAAAATGGAGCTTTAAGCTTTATAGAAAATTATAATGATGGTGAGGAACATGGTACTTGGAAAGCTTTTTATTCTGATGGGAAGATAAAAATTGAAGGTGCCTTTGTAAAAGGTAAACGACAAGGTCCATGGAAAGTATATAACCCATTAGGAGCATTAGAAAAAATTGTAACGTTCGAAAATGATATAGAAAAAAGTGAGTTAATTTTAAATCCTCAATCAACGGATCTAAACTTCTTTTCTGTTAGTCAATCTATAGGTAATTACTAGGCATTCTATAAACTTCACATAATCATGGTAGTAATTATTTTATTGATCATACTTATCGCTATTATAGTAATATATTATCAATCATACTGGGCGAAAATCGAACGACACTATGAATGTATTAATTATGAAAACTATTCATTAATTAAAGAATCTCCTTTTTCCGAAGAGTGCAGCACATATGAAATTTTATGTAAAGAAAATGAGGTTTGGTTTAAACGAGATGGATATTCTTTGTTCTATATTCAGTTAACATCAGGAGACTCAAAGAACGTAGAGTTAATAGGTCTTGATGGTTATGGGGTTCGGAATATGGAATTTAAAAAATATGTTTGTAAACTGGTGCAAAAAATAAAAATTAAACATAATAATTCGTAAAATAAAAGAATTAAAAGCTTAGTTCCTTTTAATTTATGAGCGAGTTTGTTCGGTTTTTCTTCATTATTATTTTTATTAACTATTTATATTTCCTTTTTACACAAAAATTAAATAACGAATTTACATTAACAAATGTTTTATCTAAATCATATCCCTAAACGTTTTAAAAAAGCTTTCTTATAACTTTCTCCAATTGGAACTCTTACGGTATCAATGATTATTCTATTTCTTTGAACAGAATCGATGTAGTTTATATTAATGATAAATGATCTATGAACTCTCAAAAAAACATCCAACGGTAATTTAGTCTCAATGTCTTTAAAACTCATCAATGTTAATATAGGTTTTCCGGAAGTGATGTGAATTTTCAAATAATCTTTAAGACCTTCGATATATTTTATAAGCTCCAATTCTATTTTTATGTTTTCATATTCTGATTTCACAAAAATAAATTGATCAGGAGTAGTAATCGATTCTGTGGGTTTCTTTACTGTATTTGGTGTTTTTAAATTGTCTTTTTTTAATTCAAAAATTTCCTTAGCTCTATTTACTGCTTTTATAAACCTTGGAAAAGGTATAGGTTTTACCAAATAATCTACAGCATTTAACTCAAATCCTTCTATAGCATATTGGGAATAGGCAGTAGTAAAAATAAAAAGCGGTTTGTGATCTATAGCTTTCATAAAATCGATCCCATTGATTTGAGGCATTTCGATATCAGAAAAAACAAGATCAACATTCGTATTATTAATAATGTCTAATGCCTCTAATGCATTTGTAAAAGTTCCAACAACTTCTAGAGTACCTAAATCCTCACAATAGGATTTTATTATATTAAGCGCTAGTGGCTCATCATCAATTATAATACACTTCATTCTATTTAAGTGTTAATGTTAAATCGACTTTATAAAAGTCTTCATCCTCCTTTATAGTAAGCGTATAGGCATCTTTGTACAAAAGTTCTAAACGATTCTTTATATTGCTAAGACCAATACCCGAAGAATCTTCATTCTTCTTATAAGTTCCGATGATATTACTTATACTCATTATCAGTTTATTTTCAATGACTTCAATCGTAATGTCTATAATAGTATTTCCTTTAAAATCCGTACCATATTTAAAAGCATTTTCAATAAAAGAAATCAATAGAAGAGGATAAATTTTTTTGTCCTCATAGTTTCCTTTTATAAGTAGTCTTACTTGTTCACTATTAGCAAGTCTAAGTCGCTGTAGAGATACATAGTTTTTTATATAATCAATCTCTTTTTTTAGAAACACTATTTCCTGATTAGCCTCATATAACATATATCTCATTAACTCGGATAGTGTAATTACTGCTTCCGGAGCTTCATTAGATTTGTTACGTACTAATGAATAAACACTGTTTAAAGAATTGAATAAAAAGTGTGGGTTTAATTGAGTTTTTAGAAATCGAAGCTCCGTTTCAGTTCGTTTTGCTTCTATTTCTTTAGAAACTTGATCTCTTTTATAAAAATCAACAATAAGACTAAAGATGCCTCCTAAAAGAAAAAAGACAAAAGAGAAAATCGCAGGAACAATATATTTCAATTTTTTTATAGGATGGAATTCATTTTCTAATTCCAAATATTTATCTAAATTCTCCAATGGTGGGATTGGATAAAAATTTCTAAGAAGGTAATTAAAAGAAACCAAAACACTAATTGAAAGTATGATGTATAGAAGGATTTTTTTCTTCAGAAGCAATCTGGGAACTAATAGCAAGTAGTTAATATAAAATAAGATTGCGCTACTAAATCCTCTATAAAAAAAATCTAATCGTATTTGATCTAATTCTGGAATTGCGATTATTATAGGTAATGTAAAAAAACACAACCAGATAATTACGTGAATCCAGATCTCTTTAATTTTAAAGCTTTTTTTCAAAGCAACTACTTTTTTATATGGATCAAGATAGTTATTTTTTGAAAGTGATATCATACTTCTTTAATTCATTTAATGATATCATTGGCAGGTTACCAGATTTTAGTTTAGTAATTACTAACAAACCAATTCTTCTTGCCTCTTCTTTAGATTTAAAGCGTTGCACCCCTGGAATTCCAGGAATGGTTTCTTGTTTTATAATTAACTTAGAATCCAAATACACTTCGTAATACCATTCTTTTTCTGCACGTTCACTAATCTTTAGTATATATACATTATCATTTTTTAGTGTTCCTTTTTGAAGAAAGAAACTCGATACTAAAACCCCTGTGACAATTGTGATAAAGACGATCGTATATTTAAGAAACTCTTTCATAGTTGTTTAAAATAGACCAGACAGTATTTATGGAGGAAAGTATTGGTAAAAAAAGAATACTGTCTGATCGTAGCTAATAATTATTAATCATCTTCATCTTCAGTTTCAAATGGAAAAAATTCTCTATTATCGTCCAGATATAAAGTTCCTGTTCTACCTAATCCAACAAAAGCTCGTGATCCATTATAAAAGGCAATCGCATCTTCTCTGGATATACCTTCATATTCTGTTTTCTCCACCCAAAGATCAGTTGTAGGATCATATTCCCATATAGAAGTAGATGGACCTAGTCCACTATTTCCACAAGCAACATATCCTTTGTTTCCTATACTAAAGCCTACAGCATTATTTCTTGTAATTGTATAGTCATCATTATCATCAAGATCTGTTAGTACACTCCAGGTTTCTGTTGTAATATCAAACACCCAAAAATCTTCCTGATTTATACCATTAGAAATACCTGTTCCCAGATATACTTTATCTCCGATAGAAAAAGTTATGGCATCTCTTCTTTTATCCCCGCCAAAGCCTACTAATTCGTTCCACTCATCACTAACAGGATTGTATTTCCAGAAATCCTTCTTGTCATTATCACCGTCAAAACCGGTTCCTACATATCCAGAAGAATCAGAATTAAAAGCAACAGCACCTCGTCTGTTCCCTCCTGTAAAATCAGCAATAGGAGACCATATATTGGTTGAAGAATTATATTGATAAAAATCATTTAATTCATTATCTCCATCAAAACCGCTACCTACGTACCCATTACCACTAATTGTAAACCCCACAGCAGCGCTGCGTTCTACTCCGGGAAAATCTGCCAATTGACTCCAGAAATTTCCTTCCAGGTCATATTTCCAGAAATCTTTCAGATAATCATCACCATCAAATCCGGTACCCATATATCCGGTGTTATTAATAGTAAATGCTACAGCACTGCTTCTAGGAGTTCCATCAAAAACGGATCTTTCTACCCAATTTCCTAATAACTCATCATCATCATCATCAGAACAACTAGTAATGACAATAACCATTAGTGATGCCAATACTAATTTTTGTAATTGGAATGGATTTATTAGATATGGATTATTTTTTGTTTTCATTCATTGTTTTATTTAAGTTAAACTTTAATCCCATAGATATATAAAAGGAACTATCTGATCCTATATCATATAGCTCATTATTGTTATTGTCAAGTATTTTTAATTGATTCCAAGGCGCATAACCTAAACTAATGGTAGTAGTCCAGTTGGGTTGGATTCTATAATTATATTGAAATCCTGTATTTAGTGAATTATACTGCAATTTTGTATTCGTTTGTAAACTACTATCAGGCAAAGCAATGGACGAAGACACATTTCCAAAAAGCCCCTCAAAAGTAGCTTTCCCTGAAAAAACATGTCTCTCTCTGTACGTATAGTTTATACTTGTTTCCGGAATTCCCAATATATAACTCCAACTAGAATTTATTTTTTTTCTAAAAGAAATAGCAGGAAAAAACTGAGGTTCACCAAACGGAGTTCCGAAACCTAATCCAAACGTTAGTACCGACAAATTCTCTTCATTGCCCCATTTTTTGGATACAGAAAGTATAGAATTTATGATGAGATCCTCATTACTTAAACTCCCTGTTAAGTTGGATGATATAATCGGAGAAAATAGAATATTTCCTGACCAGGATTCATTAATCATATACCTATAAAATATTCGTAATCTTATATTATGAATCCTTTCATAGGGAGCTAGATTAAAATCGACAAAAGAGTCCTTCTTATAAAAAAAGTCATAGAGCGTATAGGAAACCCCTAAACCTACCATACCCGTTCCTAGTTTAGTTCCAAAATTTAGATTTGTAGCATATTTTTCTATCTGGGTATCACCAATATCAGGAACAACCGAATATTCAAAACCTCCTATCTCACCTTGTGGATTCTGACTCCATAGTGTATTAGCAATTCCTGAAAGCATTATTATTAATGTAAAATGACACCTCATTTAATACGAGTTTTGAGTAAAAATAACCCAGCTTAAAAGCATCAAAAAAAAAGATATACCGGTTTATATTTTTTATATACCAAAATGTGATTTACCTCGATGAAACTCTATTTAATAGATTGGTAGGATAAAAACAGGAGCTGGTATAGAGGTATTCCTAATCTGTAGATTCTAGTTTTTTAATTCTGAATAGTCTCTTTGTTTTGTTATTCAAATAATAAAAAATGAGGAAACTATTAGGTTTATTACTATTGATATTATCTATAATTTCTTGTTCTGATCGAGAAGAAGATATTCCTACGTTAGAAGTAGGGCAGGATTTTACAGATTCTAATGTGCGGATAATATCTATTGATACTTTTGCAGTTGAGTTATCGACTTTTAAGTTTGATAGTATTAATAGCTCCAGTAGCAATAGATTATTATTAGGACAGTATAAAGACGAGTTCTTTGGTACTGTGCGTGCTTCTAATTATTTCGAGTTAACCGCTCTTAGTTACGGTCTACCGGATGATGCTGAGCTAGACAGTATTGCTCTGATTTTAGGATATGATCGATATTTTTATAGTGATACTACTAAGGTTGCACAAGTAAATATTCACGTTCTTACGGACGAAGTTGATCCAGAAGAGGATGTGTTTTATAATACAAGTTTACTTCCTTTCGAAACTACTCCAATAGTTACACGAAACTATATTCCTGAACCATTTGATGAAGATTCTTTGCATATATCAATACCTATTACCTTTGGTCAAACATTGTTTGATTTGATACGTGATGGAGATATTAATGACGATGAAGAGTTAATAAGAAATTTTAAGGGGTTTACTTTACAACCCGGAGATGATGATGATGCTTCTGTTTTAGGTTTTTCAAAAAGTAATGGAAATACCTATCTCCGATTTTTCTATACGGTTCCCGGAGAATTTGGGGATAATGAAGAAACATTTGATTTGTTTATAAATTCTGCTACAGTCATTCCTAAATCCTTTAACAATATTAGAAGTAATGTAACGGGTACTTTTCTTGAACCATTGATTGATCAAGAAACTAATTTATTGTCCAAAGACAGCGAAAACAGAAGTTATATTCAAGCTGGCGTTGGGTATGCAACTCGTATTCAGTTTCCTACTATTCGCAAGATTTATGATATTCCTGGTACCGGAACCATTCTTAACGCCACGCTGCAAATTAAACCTCCCCCGCAAGTTTTTAGTGAAGTCCTTCCTATTAGGGACTCTCTTAATGTTGACATAGCTGATCAAAACAATGAGCTGGTAGATCGATTGTTCAATGGACAAGGAAATGTTTTTGCAATTATTAATGAAGAAAACATAGAATTCAATGAAGTGGTATACGAAATACCTATTGGGTTTTATTTAGAGCAAGAACTTGAAGAAGCTCCTATTATAGATAATGCTCTAGTACTTTTTTCCCAAAGCTTTAATCAAACCGTAGATCGTTTTGTACTAGAAGGCGAAAGCAGTACAGACTTTAGAGCTCGATTAATATTGACGTATGCTATTTATGATGAATAATAATTGTTTAAAAATATTAGGAGTATTGTTTTTTTGGATTTCTATATCAAAAGCACAAACCAATTCTTTGACAGGATCTCCATATTCCTTGTTTGGCTTAGGTGTACAGACCAATTCTAATACAGGAAGAAATAGTGCTCTAGGAAAAGGAGGAATTGCTTTAGAAAGTAATTACTTATTGAATACCTTAAATCCAGCATCCTTCACAGGTATTTCTGAACAGAGTTTTTTATTAGATATTGGTTTTCTAGGAGAGCTTAATAAAGTTTCTACTAATGATAAAGATGAAAACAGGTTTTCGTCTAACTTTTCTAATCTGTCCATGGGATTTAGCCTTAATGAAAGGTCTGGAATGGGTTTATCCATAGTTCCATTTACAGACGTCGGATATGCTTTGATCGGAATTGCAACTAACATCGAAGGTTCTCAAAATGAATTTGTTAGTAACATTATCGGTTCTGGAGGTCTTAATGATTTAAGCTTGCATTATGGATATAAATTATATGATAATCTAAGTTTAGGTATTAAATCTTCATTTTTATTTGGCGCTATTGACCAAACAGAAAACATCATTTTTGAAGAAAGCTTCCTGAATATAGCAGAAGAGAATTTTTATAATGGTTTCAGACTAGGGTTTGGATTACAATATAAAATAAATGACCAATATGCTTTGGGTTTTACAACTGATTTCCCCACATCCTTAAGGGGATCACAGGACAGAAGTGTTTTTAAAAGTCTTGACTTTATTCCTACTGAGGTAGAAGATGAAAACGATCTAACTATCGACAGCTTTAAACTACCACTAGAAATCGGTTTTGGAGCTAGTGCTCGATTTTTCAACTCACTTACTGTTAATTTAGATTATAAGGGAAGTTTGTGGGGATTTACCAATCAAAGTGATGATATCGGTGATTATGTGGACCAAAGCATAATCAGTCTTGGAGCTCAATATAGAGCAAAAGAGATTGGACTAAAATATTGGGAAAATATAGAATTCAGAGCTGGACTTAATTATGATTCTGGATACTTAAAAGTAAATGATCAAACAATCAATAATTACAGTCTTACCGCCGGAATAGGTTTTCCTATTAGCATTAGAGGAGGTTCCATGATCAATATTTCATATGCGACCGGGCAACGAGGAACAGTTTCGGGTATTCTGGTAGAAGAAAGATTTAACATGATCAATGTCAACATAAGTCTTAAAGATATATGGTTTAGGAAACTAAAGTTTAATTAAAAAAAACTATATGAAAAATAACATTCTAACAGTAATAATAATTCTTTTTTGTAATGCAAACAGTTTTGCACAGCAAAAAATGAATGTAACTGAAATGTCTGAATATCAGACACAGCAGATGGTTAAGGAGTTGAATCTTACTAAAGAACAAACTGAAAAAGTAGAAATAATCAATCTAAAGTATACAGAGAAAATGGTTGTTTTAATGGAAGCAGAGGGAAGCATGTTTGGTAAAATTGGAGAGATGAACGAAATAAAAAAAGGAAAATCTGCTGAACTGGAAAAAGTATTGTCTCAAGAACAATTAGAAAAGTATGAAGACGATGTAGCTCCAAAAATTAAAAAACATTTGAGAAAGAACATGAAACTATAGATCAAAATGAAAAAATATGTAAGTATCATTATAGGAATTTCAATTGTAATTTTAGGCTTGTTGGCTTTTAATTTATTAAACAGTGAAGACAACGAAAAAAAGGAAGAAGTCGTAGTCGAGACGGCTATAAAAGCAATTAAAGTAACACAAGTAGAATTAACCAATGTGCCATATCTCGTAGAAGCTACAGGCATACTTCACGCTAAAGAAAAAATAGAACTATATAGCGAAGTGCAAGGAGTGATTCAACAAACAAATACGGCTTTTAAGATCGGTAATAGATTTAGAAAAGGACAAGCTTTAATTGTAATGGATAGTAAAGAACATGCTGCCCAAATTAAATCCGCGCGCAGCGATTTAATGAATCAAATTGCGGCTATGTTGCCCGATATGGAAATAGATTACCCTGATATCTCCAAAAAATGGGGAACTTATTTAGAAAATCTTACTGTTAATTCAAAAACACCAGAGCTGCCAGAATTTAGTTCTAATGAAGAGAAACTTTTTGTCTCCGGAAAGAATATTTATAGTGCGTATTACAACATCATAAATTTAGAAGAACGATTAAGTAAATATCATATCAATGCCCCCTTTAATGGAATAGTCACAGAGTCTACTATAAATGTTGGAACCTTAATTAGAAGTGGTCAGAAAATCGGAGAATTTACAGATGATTCTAATTTTGAACTCCATCTTGCGATTCCCGCATCTGATAATAAATATCTTAAAAAAGGAATTTCTGTTCACCTTAAAACAATAGATAATTCTCAGTCATTTATTGGAAAAATAACACGGATAAACGGTAAAATAAATCAAGATACACAGAGTGTTAATGTTATTGTAGAAGTTAGCAATGAAGACCTAAAGGATGGTCAATACCTAAAAGCTCAAATAGATGGTGACGATTTAATAGATGTTTTTAAAATAGACAATGCGCTTATTCTCGAAAACAACATGGTCTATGTTGTAAATAATAAGCTGTTAGAATTGAGATCCATAAGAATTGTCAATTATCAAGGTGATACGTCTGTTATTTCTGGTCTGGAATCAGGAAATCTTATTGTAAATCAAAGCATTGCCAATGCTTACCCTGGTATGCCAATTGAAATTCTAGAATAATTATGAAAAACTTTCTTGGTTACTTTATAAAATATCCTGTTGCTGTAAATATTTTTATAGTAGGCTTTTTAATTTTTGGTTTTCTGGGGTATCAAAAAATGAATTCCTCATTTTTCCCTTTATCTGATGCCAAAACTATACAGATTACGGTCACTTACCCAGGAGCCTCTCCTGAAGAGGTTGAAGAAGGTATCGTAGAAAAAATTGAACGAAACCTTAAAGGTATTATAGGTGTCGACAGAGTAAGTTCTGTTTCGCAAGAAAATAGTGCATCTGTAACAATTGAAATTCTGTCTGGTTTTGACATCAATTTGGTATTAGATGAAGTAAAAAACGCAGTCGACAGAATTCCTTCATTTCCAAAAACTATTGAACCTCCGGTCATAGAGACAATTAAACCAACAAGACCAGCTATTTCATTCATTATTACTGGTAAAGAT
The DNA here is from genome assembly GCF_947492405.1 of uncultured Aquimarina sp. Taxonomy (GTDB): domain Bacteria; phylum Bacteroidota; class Bacteroidia; order Flavobacteriales; family Flavobacteriaceae; genus Aquimarina. Next base: position 248,457 of record NZ_CANLMP010000008.1, on the reverse strand, counting down.
ATTCCTTTACGAATTTTAAAAGAGTATGCACAGGATATAGAAAATGACTTACTAAGGATTGATGGAATTTCGCAAATTTCGCTAACAGGATTTCCTGATGAAGAAATAGAAATTTCTATTTCAGAAGCTAAACTTAGAAATTATAACCTGACATTCGAAGAAATTGCAAAGTCTATTGCAGAAGCTAACATTAGTATTTCCGGAGGTTCCATAAAAACTAAGGATGAAGAATTTCTTATTAGGGCTAATAATAAAGAGTATTTTGCAGATAACCTTAAGGATATAGTTGTAAAATCCTCTACAGATGGATCAAAAGTATATCTTAGAGATATTGCCAAATTAAATGACACCTTTAGTGAAAATCCCGATAAGCTTTTCTACAATGGAGAACAAGCAATACAAATTGACTTAAAAAATACGAATTCTGAAGACTTAATTAGTAGCGTAGAAAGTGTAAAAAACTATATAAAAGAGTTTAATGATACTAATAAAAATATTGAATTAAAATCAACTTTCAACACTGCAGACCTTATAGAAGATAGGATCTCGCTATTACTAGAAAATGCCATCGTTGGGATGTTACTGGTTTTAATACTTTTATCTTTCTTTTTAAGACCTAGTGTAGCATTTTGGGTAGCTTTTGGATTACCAATATCTTTCTTCGGGATGTTTATTCTTTTACCTAATTATGGAGTTACTTTAAATATGCTTTCCATGTTTGGGATGATTCTGGTTATAGGTATACTCGTTGATGACGGTATTGTAATTGCCGAAAACATCTACAGTCGACGAGAAAAAGGAGAGTCGCCAATACAAGCAGCCGTAAATGGTACATTAGAAGTACTAAAACCTATCCTTTCTGCCATTGCCACTACAATATTGGCATTTTCGGTATTCTTCTTTTTAGATGGACAGATAGGTGACTTTTTTGGAGATATTGCTCTTGTAGTTACTTTAACTTTACTTGTATCTCTAATTGAAGCGTTATTGATTCTTCCCGCGCATTTAGCACATTCTAAAGATATTAAGAACATCAGTAAAGTAAGTAAGTTTAATAAACTTGGAGAAAGATTTATGAACTATTTACGGGATAAGATATACAGTCCTGTTTATAAAAAATGTCTGCAGAACAAGTTTTTGTCTTTTGCTATCATATTATTCTTGTTCATAATTACAATTGGCGCTTTCACAAGTGGTATCATAAAATTAACATTTTTTCCTACGAACGCAAGTGATCAAATTGTTGCAACAATAAACACACCCAAAGGAACAAGCGAACGTGTTACAGATTCAATTGCCACTTACATAGAAAATAATGTTTGGAAAATCAATAAAGATTTAGGTCCAAACGAGATAAACGAATCTCATATTACCGGTACCGTGAAGCGTATAGGTCCAAGTAGTTCATCCAGTAGTATTACAATAAACCTATCCCCTAGCGAAACACGTTCTATTTCTTCTATAGAAATTACAGATAAAATTCGAGCTTCTGTGGGTAATATTCCGATTCTCGAAAAACTATCCTTTAATTCTGGTGCTAATGTTGGTGGAGCGCCTATCTCGGTATCCTTGCAAGGCAAAAATATTGAACAGATTAATAAAGCTAAGGAGATCATATACTCCGAATTAAATAAGAACCCTAATGTTAAGGATATTACAGATTCAAGCCCAAAAGGTATCAAAGAGATTAATTTGAAACTGAAGGATAACGCACAATTGTTGGGTTTAAGTTATAATAGTTTAATGACACAAGTTAGAAATGCTTTCTATGGAAATGAAGTACAGCGAATTCAACGAGGTCAAGACGAAGTAAAAATCTGGGTACGATACGATAAACAGAACAGATCAACAATCAATAATATCAATACTATTGAAATCAGTACATCAAATGGACGGGTTCCGTTATCAGAAGTAGCGTCATATACTATTGAAAGAGGCGAAGTAGCCATTAATCATTTAAACGGAATTCGAGAGGTAACTGTAGAAGCGGATGTTGATAATGCTAAAGCCAGTGCTGCAGATATTATGATAGATTTACAAACAAGAGTTGCTAAACTCATAGAAGATAAATACCCTGAAGTTACAGTTTCTGCAGAAGGTCAAAATCGAGAAGTTAATAAAATTGCAGACTCAGCAACTGCTGTTTTCCCTGTCATTATTTTTCTGATATATGTAGTTATAGTATTCACATTTAGATCATTCAGTCAGCCATTTATATTGTTATCACTTATACCCTTTAGTATTATAGGCGTGGCTTGGGGACATTACTTACACGGCTTTCCAATGAGTATTTTGTCATATTTAGGTATTGTTGGTTTAATAGGAATTGTAGTAAATGATGGTCTTGTATTTACGAATAAGTTTAATTCATTTTTAAAAGAAGGATTAAAGTTTGAGGATGCTCTTTATGAAACCGGGAGGGCACGTTTTAGAGCTATTTTCTTGACCTCGATAACTACCATAGCAGGTCTTGCTCCTTTGATGTTAGAAAGAAGCCTACAGGCACAGTTTTTAATACCAATGGCTATCGCTATTTCTTATGGAATAGCAATTGCAACCATATTAACCCTATTCATTCTTCCTGTTTTTCTATCGTTTTCTAATACAGTTAAAGTCTATATAAAATATGTAAGAACAGGTAAAAAACCAACAAGAGAAGAAGTAGAACGTGCAATCATAGAACAAAAAGTAGCAAATGAAAAATTTTAAAACTTTAACAATACTATTAGTTTTTCTTATTAGTTCTCCAGTGGTTTCACAAAATGTACTTACTGTGGATGAAGCTATAAAAATTGCGGTAGAAAAGAACTATGATCTCCGGATTGCAAAAAATAATACAAAAGTTTCTGATATTGAAAAAGGAGTATTCAATAGTGGTTATCTGCCTACCGTTTCACTTTCGGGTGGAATCAACTACTCTGATGAAGCTCAAAATGTAACTTTTTCTGATGGTAGTAATACCAATATAACCAATGCCATAACAGAATCCTATAATGCTTCTGTTACTGCAGAGTATACAATTTTTGATGGATTGGAACGTAAATTCAATAATAAAAAAAACAGTGAAAATTTCAATCTTAAAAAAATTGAAGAGCGACAATTAATAGAGAATACCATTGTCTCATTATATGATACTTATTATAATGTAGCATATCAAAAACAGATTACCGAGAACCTCCTTCTAAATATTAAAAACTCTAAAGATCGTCTAGAGCGTACCAAAAAGAAATTAAAATATGGACAAGGCTCAAAATTAGATGAACTAAACGCACAAGTAGATCTTAATAATGATAGTATTTCATATGCTTCTGCATACAAAGATTTTAAAAACCTAAAACGCAACCTAAATCTGCTATTAGGTAGAGATATTACTACTGAATATGCTATAGACACCACAGTAATTTTTCAAAAAACACTTAAAGAAGATATCATCTTACAAAATGCAATTAATAATAATGTAACCTCTTTACTGAATAGGCAAAACATATTATTGAGCGAGTTAGATATCAAAATAAGTAAAGCTAAATTTCTTCCTAAAATTAATGGTAGTGCAAGTTATAATTGGAACGAAAGTATGAATCCCGTAACCTCATTCGCACTTAATAACGAAACGTACGGTGTTAATTTAGGACTGAATTTATCGTGGAATTTATTTGATGGAGGAAAAACAAAAACGAAAGTTCGAACATCTAAAATAACAAAACAAAATCGGGAAATTGAACTTTATAAGGCTCAAGAAGAATTAAAAACAGAAGTTTATAACGCCTATGAAGATTACTTAAATAAGCAATTTACTCTTAAAGCTGAAAATCATAATATAGTAACAAACCAACTGAATTTTAATCGTACACAAAAGCAATTTAGTCTTGGTCAGGTATCTGCTGTAGAATTTAGGCAAGCACAAATCAATTTATTCAATGCCTTAAATAATAATGCAAAAGCAAAATATGATTTAAAGATTGCTGAGATTACTTTACTTCAATTAGGAGGAATCTTATTAGAATAATAAAGATACCATTTCTCATATGAAATAATTGTATAAAATTGTCTCTTTTGACTTGATGCTTCGTTACAAAATTGATCGATAGCTATGGCTATCAATAAATTTTATGCCTTGCCTGAAATCAAAATAGTTCAATTCGTATTTCAATAATTTTATATAAGAACTGATATGATTTGTTTGTTTCGGTAGATTTATAGTGTGATTTTTATAACTAATTTATGCTCACTAGTTTTTCAGATCAATCGCTATAAATCTAAGTTAGCCCGTAGTTTTGTATTACGGGCTTTTTTTATGTGATACTATTTCAAGACGAGACATTAGGGACTACCTCCTTTATTAATTATATATTCAAGAATATCTCTCGCCTAAAACCCATCCTAATATGTTAAAATATGATAATTTGTTTTTTTAGTAAACAGCGTTTACTATATTTACATCGTTTAATAATTTAGCTATGGGTATAACAGAAAGAAGACAAAGGGAGAAAGAAGAGTTAAAAGCATTAATTCTCGATACGGCAACAAGACAATTTTCTACTTTAGGTTATAGTAAGACCACTATTAGAAGTATTGCTAAAGAGATTGAATACAGTCCGCGTACTATATATCTATATTTTAAAGACAAAGACGCTTTATTATATGAAATTAGTGTAAAGGCTTTTACACTTTTTAAAAAAGAATTCGAATCTGTATTGTCCATAAAAAAACCAATAGATCGTTTAAAACAATTAAACCAGCGCTATGTAAAATTTGCAATTGAGCATCCTGCATATTATGATTTAATGTTCATCCTTAATGAACCAATGCAATCAGACCAAACAGAATCCGGATGGGATATTGGAATGTCGGCCCATCAAATTTTATTAGATATCATTACAGATTGTATAAAAGACGGTTATTTCAAGAATATGAATGCCGAAGCAGTAGCATTTTCCATATGGTCTTATGTGCACGGCATGGTATCCTTAAAAATTAGAAATAGAATGAAGATGTATCCAGAAGAAAACAGGTTGACGCTACTTAAAGAATCATCAGAAATTATGCATGAAATTTTGACAATGACCAAAGTATAATATTTTTTTACACATATAGTAAACACTGTTTACTAAAAAAACAATGAATATCAATCTAATACTATAATTATGAGAACTAAAAGCACACCGTATAACCTTCTCTTTTTTCTTATGATTACTAACCTATCCATAGGGCAATCTATTATAGAAGATTATGTAGAAGAAGGCTTAAAAAGCAATTTAGCTTTACAACAAGAGCATCAACTATTGTCGCAAAGCTTTGAGGATTTAAAACAAGCAAAGGCATTATTCCTCCCTAATGTTACATTTAATGCATCATATATGATCGCTAATGGGGGTAGAACCATTGATATTCCTGTAGGTGATCTCCTAAATCCGGTATATACAACATTAAATCAGTTAACGGGTTCAGAAAATTTCCCTATAAATCTTCAAAACGTAGAAGAACCAATTATACCAAATGATTTTCATGATACACGTCTTGAGTTTAAGCAAGTCATTTTCAATACAGATGTTTATTTCAATTATAAAGCAAAATCTGCTCTTACATCTTTTCAAAAGGCTAAAAAAGATGCTTATGTACAAGAGTTAAAAAAAGAAATCAAACAAGGTTATTACAGTTATCTCCAGAGCGAAGAAGTATTACATATTTATGATAGCTCAGAAACTGTATTAAAAGAATTAGTACGTATTAATAAAGCATTAGTAAAAAACAACAAAGCAACCAAAGATGTTGTGTTTAGAGCACAATTCGAACTAGACCAATTATATGCCGATAGAGCATTAGCAGTACAACAACACAATATTGCTAAAAGCTACTTTAATTTCTTATTGAATAGAGAACTCAATGAACAAATACGAATCGATACGTCTTTAAAAATTTCAGAAGGTTTTCTATTTAGTGATTTAAACACGCTACAAACTACTGCCCTATCTGAAAGGGAAGAGCTAGTTCAACTAGATCATGTTATCAAGGCTAATACATATGCTCATAAAATAGAAAAATACAGTTGGATACCTAAATTCTCTCTTGGTGGCTCTATTGGTTATCAAGGTTTTGGTTATGAGTTTGATGGAAATCAGGATTATGGCGTACTACAGTTTAATGTATCAATTCCCTTATTTACAGGATTAAAGAATAAAGCAAAAAAGACAAAAACAAAAATACAAGTAGAACAGTATCAAACACGTTATCAAGAATTGGAACAACAAATTAGACTGCAAGTTATAGACGCCTACTACAATTTGGAGGCATCTAACACTGTTGTTTCCTCCAAAAAATCTGCCTTTGAAAGTGCCAAGGAAAACTTCAGAATCATCAAGCGTAAATACGAAGAAAACCTTGTCATACTGGTTGAGTTTTTAGATGCCAGAGTTCAATACACTAATTCACAATTGGGTTTAGTGATCGCACAATATAATGTACTTAAAAAACAAGCTGAACTTGATAGAGTTCTAGCGCTTTAAAAATCAAAAAAAATGAAAACAAAACAATTAAAACACCTGGTAATGGTTATGGTAATAACAACACTATTACAAAGCTGTAAAGATAATCATCATACAAATGATGATTCTGGAACCCACGAAATTGCTGTATCAATAGCAACTGTATCGGAAGAAACAGTTTCACTACCTGTAAAAGGTTCTGGACTATTGTCCTCTGATACAGAAGCAACACTATCATTTAAAATAGGTGGTGTAATTCATAAAATATACGTTGAAGAAGGAGAATCAGTAAGAAAAGGACAAGTCTTGGCCAGACTAAACCTAACAGAAATAAATGCCAAAGTAACACAGGCTAGGAAAGCTCATGACAAAGCAAAGAGAGATTTAAAACGAGTAAATAGCCTTTATAAAGATGACGCTGCCACTTTGGAGCAAGTTCAAGATCTGACAACCCTTTTGGATATCACAAGACAAGATCTACAAATAGCAATTTTTAATCAAAATTATGCAGAAATACGAGCCATAAGTGATGGTACCATTGTTCGAAAAATGATGAATGAAGGTGAGTTAGTAAATCCTGGAACTCCTATCCTATTCATGAATGACACAACAGAAGATGAATGGAAATTAGAAATTGGAGTTTCTGATAAAGACTGGGCAAGACTCCAGAAAGGAGATGTAGCATCAATTCATATCGACGCGTATCCAGATAAAACATTCGAAGGAAAAATTATTCGCCTGGCTCAAGGAGCAGATCCTACTAATGGTTCCTATGCTATTGAAATAAAAGTAAATCCCAAAGGTGTCAAATTTGCTACTGGAATGTTTGCCAGCGCAGCAATAAAAACACAAACGGCGTCATCCTATATGATAATACCCATTGAAGCATTGGTAGATGCAAATGGCAATAATGGGTTTGTTTTTGTTTTGGATGGTAGTAGCAAAGTTAAAAAGATACCTGTTGATATTGCATTTATGGATAAAGAACGGATTGCGATTTCAAAAGGAATACATAACGGAGATAATGTAGTTACGTCAGGTTCAGGTTTTCTAAATGAATTCGTATCTGTAAAAGTCCTCAACTAAAATAATACAAGATGAAAAACATAACATCCTTTTTTGTAAAAAACACCTCTTTTTCGGTAGTCATTTTAATAGCGATACTTGCTCTTGGAGCAAACTCTCTATTCAATATGCCAAGAGGTGAAGATCCAGAGGTTAACTTTCCTAGATTCTTTGTGGTTGCCATATATCCGGGAGCCTCTCCTTTAGATATTGAAGATCAAGTAGTCGATATTTTAGAAGGAAAGATTAATGAGCTCGATGATATTAAAAAAATTAAAACTACCATTGAAGACGGATTAGCTGTTATTGATGTAGAATACATTTTTGAGGTGGATAAAGATGAAAAGTATCAGGAAATTGTTAGAGAAGTTAATGCCGCAAGAAGTGAATTACCCGAAAACTTATATGCACTGGAAGTTCAGGAATTTAACTCATCTGATGTCAACATATTTCAGATGGCAATTACCTCAGAAAATGCTTCATATGCAGATTTAGAAAAAACCGCAGAACAACTTGAGGAGCAGCTTGAAAAAATAAAAGGGTTTAAAAAAGTTGAAACTTGGGGATATCCGGAACAAGAAATTAGAGTTGAATTAAACTTACAAAAACTAGCGCAACAAAATATTCCATTGCAGTATGTTTATGGTGCCCTACAAAGCGAAAATGTAAATATTCCCGGAGGAGCAATTAATATCAATTCCAGAAAATTTAATGTAAAAACCAGTGGTGATTATGAAAGCATTGAAGACATTAAAAACACAGTAATATATGCTTCAAATGGAAAAATAATTAAACTAAAAGACATTGCTAATGTAGTTTCTACCTATGAAGAAGAGCGACATATTACTCGCCTAAATGGCAAGCGCGCAGTTCTTATTTCTGCAAGCCAAAATGATGGAGAAAACATTTTCAAAGTTGGTGATGCAGCCTGGCCAATAATTAACGATTTTAAGGAAAAACTACCAAAATCTATGGATTTGGTAGTTAATTTTGATCAATCAAAAACCGTAAAAACACGTCTTAGCAGATTTGGTAAAGATTTTTTATTTGCGATTCTTCTGGTATCCATTACGCTATTACCTTTAGGATTTAGATCCGCCTGGGTAGTAATGATTTCTATTCCTCTATCACTATCTATTGGGCTTTTTGTTATGGATGCCTTAGGGTATTCTATAAATCAATTAAGTATTGTGGGGTTTATTGTAGCGCTTGGTATATTAGTAGATGATGCTATTGTTGTTGTAGAAAACATTGAACGCTATATAAGAGAGGGTGCTTCTAGAATGGAAGCCTCCATAGAATCCGTAAAACAAATTTCTATGGCAGTAATTGGAGTGACATTTACCTTAATCGCAGCATTTTTGCCTATTTTAAAATTACCCGGCGGATCTGGAGATTTTATAAGAGGATTACCCATGGCAGTGGTTACAACAGTTTTAGCTTCATTGTTGGTCTCTTTAACAGTAGTTCCTTTTCTATCAAATAAAATTTTAAAAACACATACCAAATCTCAAGGAAATATTTTCTTAAGAGTGCTACAAAAATTTATAGACAGCTATTATTCCAGAGTTCTGGATTGGGTACTAAGAAAACCCTATGTTACACTTCTAATTGCTGGAGGAATGCTTTTAGGATCTTTTGCGCTTATACCGGTAATTGGTTTTAGTCTTTTTCCGAAATCTGAAAAGCCTCAGTTTCAAATTAATATTGAATTACCTCAAACAGCAACTTTATTGGAAACAGATCGTGCAGCCAGATATGTAGAAGCTAAATTACAAGAAACAAAGCATATAAAATACTTTACAACTAATGTAGGTAAGGGAAATCCAACAGTTTATTATAATGTGCGTCAGCGTAATGAACAAACTAACTTTGCTCAAATTTTTGTTCAAGCCGATGTAGATTCTTATGACGAAAAAGAAGATATTATTGAAAGTCTTCGTAAAGATTTCCAATATTATCCAAATGCAAAAATTCAAATAATTGATTATGAACAAGGACCTCCTTTTGAAGCTCCGGTAGCTATTCGCGTCTTTGGGGATGATTTAAAAACGCTTCAAAACCTATCCATTCAAGTAGAGAACATATTAAAAGAAACACCTGGTACGCTCTACATTACAAATCCTGTTGCTACCAATAAAACCAATCTCAAATTTAAAATTAATAAAGAGAAAGCTGGTATTTTAGGAATTCAGACGGCAACAATAGATCAAACAATTAGAATGGCAATTGCTGGCTTACCCATGGCAGAATATTCTCCAGGTGAAGGTCAGGATAACATGAACATTACGGTAACACTAGCTCGAGATCGCTTTACAACACCTACTGTTTTAGAAAACTTGTATGTGAATTCTTTTTCTGGAGCATCTATCCCCTTAAATCAGGTAGCTGATCTAGAATATGAAACAGAAACACAATCCATAAAACACTATGACGAGTCCCGCTATGTTACTATAAATGCATACGCCAAAAAAGGATATACGTATGCAGCACTAAATGCTGCTATTATAGAAAAGTTAGATCAATTTGATTTTCCGGAAGGGTATCATTATGTCGCTGCAGGAGAATTAGAAAATAAATCAGATGCTTTTGATGGAATTGGAATTACAGCTTTAATTGCTGGTGTCATTTTTTTACTTATACTCATACTGGAATTTGGATCATTTAAAAGTTCTTTAATTGTATTGTCTGTTATTCCTTTAGGATTAATTGGTGCTTTTATTGCATTATATCTCTCAGGAAACCCTTTATCATTTACGGCACTTGTTGGATTTATCGCATTGATCGGAATTGAAATCAAAAACTCCATCTTGCTTGTTGACTTTACCAATCAACTAAGAATTGAAGGCATGGCTTTAGAAGATGCTATCAAAAAAGCAGCAAAAACACGTTTTATACCAATAATCTTAACCGCAAGTACCGCTATAGGTGGATTAACGCCTTTGGTTCTCGAAGCAAATCCTCTATATGAAGGATTGGTAGTTGTTTTGATAGGAGGGTTAATAAGCTCCACATTGCTCGCATTTTTAGTATGTACAGTTATTTATAAACTTATACCTCCTAAAATTGAAGTAATAGATCAAAAAGTTTAATAAAATAGTATTGACTAACTAGATAATATTTACAAAGAGAAGTTAATAGATCTGAGTTATAAACTTGAAAAGCAAGATAACTGATATAACTTCTTAAAATAGATTTGGTTAGTCATACTTTAATTTACCCCAACCAACCATCCCGATCCAGACTACGATACTGTATCGTTTCGGAAATATGTTTTTTTTAATAGTTTCTGAATACATTATTAAGAAAACCGAAAGTATTTCTTAAAGTGTGATCTAAATTATTTACTTGAGATAATTGAAGAACCTACTAAATAAAGAATTAGGGGAAATTTCATTATATTTTACCTTATGATTTTCTTCATAAATAAGGTTTTACAGTTTTATATTTAGTACATTTAAATTATCAACTAAAACCTAAAATTATTTGAATGGGAAACAAGATTACTATTGCAGGGCTAGAATTTGAACCTAAATTTTGTAAAAAAATAAATAAAGACCCAATTGATGTATGGGAAGTTTCAAGAATACCCTTAGCAAATATCTATAATAGTGAAGATTCTGGAACGTATGCTGTAAATATTATTATTCATATCCCTGTTAATTTTAAAACTATTCAAAACCCTAATCAAAGTAGTTTTGAATTAATTTCAAAGGACCTTAAAAATAAAATATACTTTAGTTATAATGGAGTATCCACCATAGAGACTGAAATATCTACAGTTACTGATAGTGATATAATCTTATGTAGAAATTTTGGTATTGATTATGAAACTTATAATGAATTAGAACCAATGACGTATGATTTATTCCACATTAAAATTCATTACAGTATTAAAGAAAATTATGGACAATCTGTTGAGGCAATTATTGTACACGATAACAATTTAGACCCAGAAACATCAAGAGGCACAGTTACTACGGTAAGAACAGGGACTAATTAAGATATTAATAGTGAGAGTACTACTTTTATTTTTATTCCCTTTCTGTCTGTTTGCGCAAAAAGACAAGGATTATTCTGATTTAAAAAAAAATATAGAAAAAATATGTAAAAAGAACATTACAAGTTTTCATAAAGCACATATTTTCTATTTTAATCAACAAATTGATTCTTCTTTTATCTATAGCAGTCAAGCATATAATCAATTATCAGACACAACTGAAATAAGGAATTACTTAGATTATATTTATGGCGTAAGTGCGCTAGAAAAAAAATTCAATTCCATCGCTCTGGAAAAATTAGAAAGTATTCCTAATTCATTTCCATATAAATATCTAGTAGATTATAATCTTGCATCTATATCATTGGAGAATAGAGAATATAATAAAGCTTTGAATTATTATAATTCTGTAATTAAATCCAATAGGATACAAAGTACTAATAAATTAAAAAGAGCATATCACAATATTGGATTATGCTACCTGCATTTAAAAAAGTATCCAGAATCCGAAAAATTTCTGCTTAAAGAATTAAAAATATCTCAAAATGAAAAAGATACACTAAGTATCATTTATGCGAAATTGGATTTAGGCAACTTGTTTTATGAGCAATATAAAGACACAGAAGCTATACAATATTTTGAAGAAGCATACCATGTTGCTCAATTATTTTCGAATATTACAGCAAAACAAAATACTGCTCAAAACATGGCAGTAGTAGAGAAAAACAGAAAACGCTATAAAGAAAGTGTCGACTATTATACGGAGTATATAAAATGGAAAGATTCTCTTTGGAATAGAGATAAAATATCTGCACTTTTAGAAAAAGACAAACAAATTGCTGTCGCTGTTAAAGAGAAAGAGGTTTTTGCTCAGAAACAAATTACAAAAAAGCAAAAAGAACGTATACAGTTGTTTGTAATAGCTTTTATTATTATATCCGTTTTTTTAGGAGCTCTTCTCTACTTGTATCGAATAAAAATAAAACAAAACAAATTTATAAACTTACAGAGACAACAATTAGAAGAATCAAATAACACAAAGAATTATTTAATTTCTGTAATCTCTCACGATTTAAGAACCCCCATCAATCTGCTAAAAAATAATCATAAAAAATTATCTGATTTATTAGAAATCAATAATATTAATTCAGCCAAGAATTTGAATAACGAAAATACTTCTATCGCTAAAAGCACTTCTCAATTATTAGATAATATTCTTAATTGGGCTTTACAACAAAGTGACCAATTGCTCTTTAACCCAGAAACACATCCAATAGAAGTTTTGGTAGATGCTATTTTATTTGATTTTAGACCTTTAGCTTCTGCAAAGAACATTGAACTAAACACTAAGTATCTAAGCTCTAATGCACAGGTGTTTTTAGATAAAGAATTGTTTAAAATTGCTTTTAGAAATTTAATTGACAATGCTATTAAATACACACCGAATGGTGGCAAAATAACTATAGAGACTTCTATTCAAAATAAAGAATGTATTCTCAAGATTAGAGATTCTGGTACCGGAATGCCTTCTAAAGTTTTAGATATAATTAATAATTATAAAGTATTAACTATTGAAAAAATAGATAGATCCAAAGGTCTAGGGCTTGGCTTACTGTTAAGTAAAACTTTAATTACAAAAAACAAAGGTACCTTTACGTTAAGCAATAATGACAACTTAGGAATGACAGTAGCAATAGGTCTACTCATTAAAGAAACTTAAAAATGAAATCACTTCATATTATTCTATTAGAAGACAATATTTCTGACTCGCAAAATATCATGAATCTTTTATCCAAAGATTATAATATTACATTAGTGAATACTTTAAAAAAAGCTAAAGATGCTTTGGCTTCTTCTCTTTTCGATTTTGCGATTTTGGATATTAGTATTGATGGGAAATTAGATGGAATTGAATTTGCAAAACATATCCAAGCTACTCATAATCCTATCCCTTTTTTATTTCTTACCAATATGCAAAGTAGGGCTGTTTTTGAAAAGGCTAAATTGACCATGCCATTTACATATATCCTAAAGCCATTTAACACTTTAGAATTACAATACTCCATTGAATTAGCTATTGAACAACATTTTCAGCAAGAAAATACCTTGAGATCAAATACGGGAGTTTTAGCATCCGATTATCTGTTCATAAAAAAGCAGCATAAAATCTGTAAAATAATTCTTGATACCATAGAATATATTGAAGTCGAAGAAAATTATTGTTCACTTTTTACGGAAAATGAAAAGCATATTGTGAGATTATCTTTGTCCAAAATTAAAACAATGCTCTCTAATAAAAACTTCGAGCAAATCCACAGAAAACGCTTAATCAATTTTGACAAAATAAAAGAAATCAATCTTACTGAAAACGCTGTTTATCTAAACTCTGGAATTCAAATAACCATAAGTGATCGATTTAAAAAACAATTCACTAATATCCATAACATTATAAAGTAATAGTTTTTATTTTTTATTCCTTATTACCAACTACTTCCTTTTGTAATTAAAGATTACACAATTTTGGACGATACGTTCAGGTGCGTTAATAGTTCGTTGATCACTACGATTTACACGCTTATCTACAAATTCATTTCACGTGCTTACATTTTAGACACCTTTACATTGTAATTAATCAAAACCACATATTCGATTAAGTAGCCACTAGTATTTAGGTTGATTACATCAAAATTTTGATAGTAAACAAAGCATCACAGAAATACATATTTCAAATAAGAGTACAATCAAGGATGGATTTATGGTTTACTAACAAAATTTAAAAGGCGGAATCTGAAAAGCCTCTTTTAAATAGAGTAGGAATTTAATCTATAAATTTTTAATTATGAAAGTAACAGAAGATAGTAATTTCAATCTAACATTAGGAATCCAAAATAATTCTACAATTGAGTTTACTCAAAATGGAATGTTTACAAGTTCTGGAAAAGCAACAGCATGCAATGACATAGCTCCATCTACATATACAGGAACAGCCTGTAGCGGAGTGGGAACAAGTGGCACCTGGACTGGTTTAGTTGGAAACGCAAGTTGGTCATATAAGTTATCTGAGAATAAAGTGGCAACACTTACCTTAAATTTTGATATGCCATATGATGGAAGTAATAGCGCATCTTTAACTGGAAATTCTCACTTTAATAACAATTTCAGTATAAACCCAAATATTGTCATGCCAGAAAATGGAGACTCGGCAAACCTAAGCGCTACAATTAACATCAACCCTAAATAAATTATTTTTTTTAATAATAAATGGTTAGGTATTATACCTGACCATTTCTAAACAATTTAATTATGAATATCGATAACATCTGGATTGGACATTGCTACGACATACTATATTTGGATCAGTTTTCTCTTGGTGAAAAGGAATCATATCCATTACAAAAAGGAGAAAAACGCACAGGAACAAAAGAAAGTTCAGCTTTTAATTTCACGACTAATAATATTGATAAATGGTCAAGAACCACAACGGAGGCTTTAACTATAGGGCAATCAAGTAATAATGTTATTTCTTCGAGTCAAAGTTACCAAACCAAATTAAAAACGGCTGTAAATGCAAAAGCAAATTATCTAGCCTATAGCGGCAGTCTTAGTACTGAAGTAAACTCACTAGTTAAAAATGATTTGTCAAAAAAACAGGTAACTACATTAACTACTTCGACACGTAAAACAAAAAAAATCTCTTTAATAAATGAGGACAGTTCAAATCCTCCCCCATTGGATTCTACATTCCAAAATACGCTTTGGAGTGCTGCTAGTAGTCAAAACAAATTTAATTCCTTTGTGAAAAAATATGGAACACATTTCTCATCTACAGTTACTTTAGGTGGAGTAGGTAAACAAACTTTTATCTTAAAAGCTAAAAGTATGGCTAAACTGTCTGAGCTTGGTGTAGATATTAGTGCACAGGCTTCAGGAGTACTAAAAATGGTAGAAGTAGAAGGAGGCTTACACCAAAGTGTAGGAATAAATGATAGCTTTTTAAAAGATATAGAATCTCAAAAAACAGATATTAAATATCTTGGGGGGACATCTAGTCGTGATTTTGACACTTGGTTAGAATCAGTAGATAATAATCCTGTACCTATTGAGGTAACATTAATCGATCATAGCTTTTTCTTTAATGCAAATTATTTCCCAAAAAAATCTAATATAGAGGAGACTAAAGAAAGTTTCCAAACTTTTTTGAATTCCTATATACAATCTAATGGAAGAGATTTGGGGGCTAGCCAAATATCTGATGGTGATTTGATTTGTATATGTGCTTTGTCAGATAAAACAGGGAATGATCTTCCTCCAATGTTAGTTCAATCCAACAATCCAGTTTCCACACAAACTATTATGAAATCGTTAAACTCTACAGTTAGCATTAATGAGTTTTTGGATTTATATGCTAAGAATTATTCTCAATATGTCTGGAAGATAGAACATGCAGATTTAGAAAAAAAGGGGAAACCCTTTGCTCTTACAGATTTAATCACATTGACTAATTTAAAAACTGGATATAAGCTTAATGGAGAGGGTGCAAACCCTGATCACGGATGGGTTTCAGCAGCAAATAATTCTAATATATTAGGAAAAGATCTAAAAAAATCAAATATATGGAGAATTAAAAATCGTATAGAGTATTTTGATGATTCAATTGAGAATCCCATAAATTCAGGTGATATCATTTCATTTCATCGTATGTATATTTCCCCTTCTCCTGCAGACCCTACTGGTTACTTACATGTTAGAAATAAACTTGCATTTTCTACAGGGCAATTATTAGGTAGAGATTCAATTATTGAAAATAGTATGGCTTTTCAAATATTTAAACTTAATACTACCAATTAAGTCTAATGTAGCTCAGGTTATTTAAACTAAAAATAAGCTATACTATAATAACCTCTTTTTGATTCTTCAATAGGAAGCTACAAAAAAAATAGTAGAGAAAACCTAATAATCCGGAAATTGAAATAAAGTAGAGTCAAAATACACTCAAAAAACAAACTTTCCTTTAAAGGCATCATTAAAGTCTCTCTTAAATAAGAATAAGAAAACTAAACATTTTAAATTATGTCTAAAGAACTAATTCATCATCCAGTTGACAGAAAGTCACTTGGTAATCAAATCAGTGGAACTAAAAGTTTCGGACCACTAACTATAACATATGACCTAGATTTATCAATACCTCAATTGACCGCTAATGCTACACTACATGGGTACTCAATTGGTCACGTTGTAATCAATCCAGAACACCCATCTGCAACACTAGGAGGTAGTGTTGGTATCGCAGAAGCAGAAGCAGAAGTAACGATAACAGCTAATTTTGATAAAAAGGAATTAGATTATACTGTTGATGTAGAGGCATTTGGCACAACTTTCTATAAAGGTAGTGGGAAATTATTTAGCTGGTAATTTCAATAAACTTTATTGGTAATTATAAGGCGGAATCTGAAAAGCCTCTTTTTAAATAGAGTAGGAAAAATCACAAAAAAATAATATTATGGCATACAAAGTAATGATGGCTGTATATGCATCAAAGAACAGGGGAGAAATTGTAACTAAAGAGTGTCAACAGATTATAGATTCAGGTAAAACTATTATACCTGTAAACAGTACAACTTTTGTGGATCCAGATCCAGGACACAAAAAATATTTTACAATTATGTATCAATTTACGCATAATGGGAAACCATACGGACAAACCCGTGGTTGTGCAGAGAGTTCTGATTTACAATTATAAAATAAAAAACACAGCTTGAATCATATCAGGGATTCAAGCTGTGTTTAATAATAACTTTTAAGTATAATCTTTTTAAAATTTAAGAACTAGAGATCGCATTTGTCTGTAACTACCCCAACCAACCATCTCTATCTAAACTACGATATTGTATCGCTTCAGAAATGTGATCTCCTTTAATAGATTCTGCTCCTTCCAGATCAGCGATTGTTCTGGAAACTTTTAGAATTCTATCATACGCTCTGGCAGAAAGATTTAATCGTTCCATAGCTGTTTTTAAAAGTTCTTTAGATGCCTCATCTAATGCACAATATTTTCGGATTTGTTTAACTCCCATCTGAGCGTTATAATGAATTTTTTGAGACTCAGAAAATCGATTAGTTTGAATATCTCTGGCTATGGTTACCCTTTTTCTAATATCCACACTACTTTCGCCTCTTCTTTCCTCACTCAACTTATCAAAAGGTACAGGAGTTACTTCGATATGAATATCAATACGGTCTAATAATGGTCCTGAGATCTTACTAAGATATCGTTGCATCTCTGCCGGAGACGAGGTGACCGGTGCATCCGGATCATTAAAATATCCTCCCGGACTTGGATTCATACTAGCTACTAACATAAAACTGGACGGATAGGTTACCGTAAACTTTGCTCTAGATATTGTTACCTCCCTATCTTCTAAAGGTTGACGCATGACTTCTAAAACTTCTCTTTTAAATTCCGGAAGCTCGTCCAAAAATAAAACCCCATTATGAGATAATGAAATTTCTCCTGGTTGCGGATAACTACCTCCTCCAACCAATGCAACATTAGATATTGTATGGTGCGGGCTACGAAATGGTCTTTGCGCCATAAGTCCGACATTGTCTTTAATTCTACCTACTACACTATGAATTTTGGTGGTTTCTAAGGCTTCCTGTAAAGACATTGGTGGCAGAATACTAGGTAGCCGTTTACTAAGCATGGTTTTTCCACTTCCTGGAGGCCCTACTAAAATGATATTATGTCCTCCTGCTGCAGCAATCTCCATACATCTTTTTATGCTCTCTTGTCCTTTTACATCTGCAAAATCAAACTCTGGATTATCTAATTCTTTAAAAAATTCTTCTCTGGTATCTACAATCGTTTGTTCTAATATCCCTTTTCCATCAAAATAGTCAATTACCTCTCTGATATTTTCCACACCATACACCTCTAGATTGTCTACTATAGCCGCTTCTTTGGCATTTTGTTTAGGTAATATAAAACCTTTAAAGCCTTCTTCTCTTGCTTTGATAGCAATTGGCAACGCTCCTTTTATTGGTTGCAGACCTCCATCTAGTGAAAGTTCGCCCATAATTAGGTAATCAGAAATATTTTCTCCTTTAATTTGTGAACTAGCTGCCAGAATTCCTAAAGCCAACGTTAAGTCATATGCGGATCCTTCTTTTCTAAGATCTGCAGGAGCCATATTAATCGTTATTTTCTTACCCGGAAGTTTATATCCGTTATTTTGTAATGCTGCTGCAATTCGGAAACTACTTTCTTTAATAGCATTATCTGGTAACCCTACCAAATGATACCCTATTCCTTTATCTATATTAACCTCTACCGTAATTGTTGTTGCCTCAACACCAAAAACTGCACTTCCAAAGACTTTAATAAGCATATTATATATTTTGATTAAAGCTGCAGTATTATCTTTTTAGTATGTAATACTACCTGTCATTAGTACGTGTTTGTTATTGGGCACATGTTACCTCTTATTCGATGGTTTTTTAATATTTTTTTTTAAACCTCGAAAGAACAGCACTATTACTTTATCATTTTAATAGTATGGAATGGATATAAACAGATAAAGAACAAGCCTTTATTGAGTACTCAGATGAAATTAGAGAATATATTACTTGAAAGAAAGAAATTACCAGAAGAAAACCTGAACTAAAATATAATTAATTAGAATTTATTGAACTACAAAAAGTTTAATAAAGATAACTGCAACGACTGAATAAAAAACAAATAAAACAATTTCTAATCGATATTTTTCTACAATTCTCTTTAACATAATAATGAGTTTACATTTCTAGTTTATATATATAAAACAGTTAATTAAAGATATACCCTATTTTTTTCAAAAAAATCCCAACATGTTTATATGCCGGGATTTAATAAAAATAAGAATTTTAATTGTAGTATTTTTTTTTACTAGCTTTAGTTGTCAATAAGCTTCGTCTACACGTTCTCATTTTTTACTCACCATTTTTACATAACAAAATATTTAGAGAATAGCTTCCTGATGAGTAAGAAACAATTTCTCATTTAAAAACCTAAGGGTTGGTATTTTATCCTTCGTTTCTACAAGAATAGAAATATTATTATTACTTCCTCCATAAGAAATCATTCTAACCGGTATATAATTTAGTATTTCAAAAAGTTTATGGGAGTTTTTGTCATTAATAACGGATTCACCTACAACACAGATGATACTATGATTTTGTTCTACCGTTACCTCTGCATATCCTTCAATTTCCTTTACAATATCATCTATATATGTAGTATAATCTATTGTTAAAGAAATTGCTATCTCTGAGGTAGTAATCATATCAATTGATGTATGATAATTATCAAACACCTCAAAAATTCTTCTAAGATATCCATGTGCCATCAACATTCTGTTTGATTTAATCTTAATAGCGGTAATACCATCTTTTGCAGATATTGCTTTTAAACCTTTTCTATATGTTTTATTCGAAATAATAGTTCCAGAAGCTTCTGGATCAAATGTATTTTTTAATAATACCGGAATATCCATATCCACAACAGGTGATACCGTTTGTGGATGTAAAATTTTTGCCCCAAAATATGCTAATTCTGCTGCCTCATTATAAGTAAGATGCGATATTGGGTTTGTACCTTCAACATATCTAGGATCATTATTATGTAATCCATCAATATCAGTCCAAATCTGTATCTCTTGTGCATTTAATGCCGCTCCGATTATGGTTGCTGTATAATCACTTCCTCCTCTTTTTAGTGTACTTAACTGATTCAAATGATCCTTACAAACAAATCCCTGAGTAATGTATATTTCGGCAGGATTGGTATCTAATATTTTATTAAGTTTTTTAGAAACTTTCTGAATGTTGGGATTATCTGTATTATCCACATTCATGAACTCCTTAGCACTAATTAATTGATTCGTTACTCCGGTAGCATTTAAAAAGTTTGAAAAAATATAAGTTAACAATGTTTCTCCAAAAGTTAGTACTGTAGCGTTTAAAACATCAGAGTATCCTTGATTCGATAATTCTAACATCTCGGTTATCATAGATGATACTCCATCCTTAAGATCATTCCTTAATTCAGTATCTTCGATCAATTCATCAATAACATCTATATGCTTATTTTCTAATTTATGTAGGTTCCTGGTAATTGCCTCTGCATCTTTTAACTTAATATAAGCTACTAAATTCACTAACTGATCAGTAACTCCTGACATTGCAGAACATACTACAATTTTTTGGTCATTATCACTAATAAGAATATCTTTTACTCTGTATAAATTAAGTACAGATCCGACAGATGTTCCTCCAAACTTTAAAATCTTCATCGCATTATCTTTTTAACGGTACATAATTAAACAATAGCACATAAAAAATAAATATTTTAATTAAAAAAGTATATATTTACACAATATGTTAAATATCTAACAAAATGAAAACTATAACAGATTGTGTTCACAATATACTTAGGCATCAACCATTTTTAGAAGATGCATTATCCAGAGATATCATTAATTTTAGTTCTCTTGCCACTGATTTATTACCTCAAGTAGAAAAAGAAATGCGAAAACCTGTAAAACCAGGATCTATTGTCATGGCATTACGAAGATACCATCCTAAAAGGATTAAACATTCTGAAAACCTGGGTAGTTTAGGAGATATAGTAGTGCGATCCGGTATTACTGAATATACTTTCTTAAATTCTAATACTATTCTTACTAGTCAATCTAATCTATTAAATACTGTAAAAGATAAAACAAAGACCTATTTTACATATTCTAGTAATTTCCAAGAAAGTAATATACTCGTATCTTCCTCTTTAAAAGAAATTGTGGAGGATCATTTTAAAGGTGAAACTTGTATTTCTGTAGCTGACAATTTATCTTCTATGTCTATTGCACTACCTGATGATAGTGCTAGATCTATTGGACTATACTTTTATATTTTTAAGCTTTTGGCCTATGAAGGTATTCCAGTTTTTGAAATCATATCAACTTCCAATTATTTTACGTTGTTTCTAGAAAAAGAATATGTAAACGATGCTTTTTTGTTAATGAATGAAATAAAGGAAAATTAAAAACAATTATAAAAAAAGCCCTGAAAACAGGGCTTTTTACTATTCTTATTTATTGGTATTTACCAAATGTTCACTCGCTTCTCCGGAGCTAAATACATTTCATCTCCTTCTTTAATATTAAAAGCATCATAAAATGCCTGAACGTTTAACAAAGGTTGTATTGCCCTAGTTGTTCCTGGAGAATGAGGGTCAGTCTTAATCTGTGTTCTTAATGCATCTTCTCTAATCTTTGTTCTCCATACGGTAGCCCAAGACATAAAGAATCGTTGCTCTGGAGTAAATCCATCAATATCTTCAGGTCGACCATTTTCAGCTAAATGCATTTGTAATCCATCATAGGCTCCCAATACTCCACCTAGATCTCCAATATTTTCTCCAAGTGTAAATTTACCATTGATAAATACACTATCTAATACTTGGATAGCACTATATTGCTCTGCAAGCGCATCACCTCTTTCTGTAAACTGTTTAAGATCATCATCGGTCCACCAATTAGAAAGGTTACCTTCTGCATCAAAACGAGCACCTGAATCATCAAAAGCATGTGATATTTCGTGACCTATTACCGCACCAATTCCACCATAATTAACCGCTTCATCTGCCGTATAGTTATAAAATGGAGGTTGTAAAATTGCAGCTGGGAATACGATTTCATTAAACAACGGATTAAAATATGCATTTACTGTCTGAGGAGACATCCCCCATTCTGTTTTATCAACTGGCTCTCCAATTTCATTTATATTTTTCTTGAATCCCCATTCGGAAACTGCCATCATATTTTCAAAATATGAGTTTCCGTCTTTCACCGCTAGGCTAGAATAATCTTCCCACTCATCTGGATATCCAATTTTTACCGTAAACTTATCTAATTTCTGAATAGCTTTAGTTTTCGTGCTATCACTCATCCAATCCAGCACTTCAATTCTTTTTTGATATGCCTTGATTACATTCCCAATCATCTTCTCTGCTTTTGTCTTTGCTTCTGGCGGAAACTTAGCATCTACATATAATTGTCCTATTGCTTCTCCTACAGAACCGTTAACTCTTGCTAGAGCACGTTCTTCTAATGGTCTTTGTTTGATAGCTCCATTAAGTGTCTTACTATAAAAATCCCAATTTGCCTTTTCGATTTCCATAGAAAGTGCTCCTGCAGCCTGATTCAATGTTGACCATCGCATTACCGTCTTAAGATCCTCAATACCAGTTCCTTTAAGAACATCTTGTAACTTACTCATGTATTTAGGTTGCATAACAATTACTGAATCTAATTGCTTTTTCACATCTAAATCTTTCATCAATTTATTCCAATCAATTGCTGGAGTCATTTCTGAAAGCTGCTCCATTGATCTTGGATTATTAAAGTTTCTAGTATCTCTACTCTGAACTTTATCTAGTCTTGGTTCTGCTAATTTAGTTTCAATTGCTAAAATAGTTTCCGCATTTTTACGTGCTTGTTTCTCTGTTTCTCCAATGTATTGAAGCATTCGCGTAATATGATCCACGTACTGACCTCTAATCTCTACAGATTTTTCATCTTGATCCAGATAATAATCACGATCCGGTAACCCCAATCCTCCAGTAGAAATGTATGGAGCATTGATCTCACTATTACTTAAGTTAGGAAAAGAAACTAATCCTGCGAATGGAGCAGAAGCTGCTATTTCTGTAGCCAAAACCGTTTGTAAGTCATTTAAATTCTTTATTCCAGCAATTTTATCTAAAGTAGGTTGTAATGGGGTCACACCAGCTTTATCTCTCGCTACAGTATCTATAATCGATTCATAAATCAATAAAGCTTTATATTGATCAGTTCCTGCAGAATATTTACCACTAGACTTTGCCTTTTCAAGAATCTCGAGTACATCATAGTCTGTTTTTTTTCTTAATACACCAAAACCTCCCCATCGAGTTCTATCTTCTGGAATTTCTGTATTTTTCATCCAACTACCATTAACATAGTTGTAAAAATCTTCTTTTGGACTAATACTTGTATCCATATTACTCAAAACAATACCCGGTATTTTTTCTACCTCAGCTATTGTTTCAGGCTGATTTTCACCATCTTTCTTGACTTCATTTTTGCAACTTGCAAAAGCAATTATCAATGTTGCCAAAAAATACACTTTTCTCATTTTTTTAATCATTTTATTAGTATATTAAGTTTAGTTCTTCTGAATATGACGTATAAATTGAGGATTCGTTACTCATATCGAACCCGGAAAGATATATAAATTGTAAAAATGTAGGAAATTCTTTATAAAAATTTAACTTAAAGCGATACAAAAAACAATCACAAACTATTGATTAACAATATTTAACATACATCTAAACTTTTTTGATTAACAAAATATTAAGCTTAAATCATTAGAGAAATAAGATGATTCTATTGTAAAATTGAGATTCATAACCCTAATTCAAATCTTAGAACTTCCACAAACTTCAAAATCTACTTTAGCAAACGAGTATCAAAACTAAAAGGTTCTATTTCGATCAGTTTTACTAAATCAAAATCGGGATGCAAAGGATTAATAAGAAGATTTTGTTCTCTAGGTACTATAATACTAGGAACCTTTAATCCTAATTGAACATTCTCTGATATCCAATTCATTGCAAAATGTTGAATACCTGTAGATGGAGGAATCTTATTCCAATCTTTTGGTAATTCTTTAATATCTATTGTAGAAGTTAATTCATCTGGTAATTCTATCGTAGCAATTGCCATATTATCAGGAAAATATGCAGCTGGAAGATGCGCAAGTACTTCGAGAACGGAAAGAGCCACAGTAGTACTTGTGTATAAGACTGCAACCCCTTTGGGATTCCATCTACCACCAACAGTTTTTGCACCAATACCGGTTAAGTCTTTTATATATTTTTGTTTAGCAATTCTATATACCAGCATTATGCAAAAATTCCGTGCTCTATACGAACTAACTCTTCATTTAATAATTGAAATCCAAATGTAGTATCAAGAAGTTCTTTAGGCTTTTTGGTAGCTAATGCTATATTGGGATGTTCCATCCATCGCTTGAAACGGTCTAAATCACCAAAAATATTCTCACCCCTAGCATAAAGTTTAGCTAATTGTAGTGCTTTCGCACTTGCCTCTGTACTCAACTTCTTATTTAATTCATAGCGTTGTATAGTACGTTCCGATAAATGCAAAACGTGTGCTAATTCACTTAGATCAAAATCGATCGTTTTCGCAAGATGTACTAATGCTCTTTTATCTATCCCGTTACGAGATAATTCTATAAAATCGTAAATATTACGTAGAGGAATATCCAAATTAAGATACCTTAACAAACCTTCACTTTCTAAACCATCGTAATCTAATGGGGATACTGCGCTCATAATACAAATGAATTTATCACGACAAAAATACAAAAAAAAATGACAAATGACTTTATTCTTCTATAATTAAATCCAATTCTCCACTTACTTCTTCTAATCGCGCCTCCATAGACCGAATTGCAATAGTAGATAAATAACGCCCAAGGGGTAAAACAGGTTTAATAGCTAATTCTTCCTTATTTATGTCATCAGGTAACAGAGACACGGAAGACGGTATTATTTTAGTTTGTTTTAGGTTAATAATATAATTACTTTCTAATCTCTTTAAAATTTCCTGAGTATGTCCATATCGTACATTTCTTAATGTAGTTAATGGAGCTTCAAGCTGTGTGGTTGTTTTGGCGATCTTATGCTCTTCTTCATTAGCTATAACCAAATGTTTAATTCTTACTTTCTCTTTTAGATCTGGAAAAG
This sequence comes from uncultured Aquimarina sp., assembly GCF_947492405.1. GTDB lineage: Bacteria > Bacteroidota > Bacteroidia > Flavobacteriales > Flavobacteriaceae > Aquimarina. The sequence continues at coordinate 223,064 of NZ_CANLMP010000008.1, read as the reverse complement.
AATCATGTAATACTTTTTTTAATACCTCTTCTATACCTCTAGATACCCTACCTCCAATATTATCATAATATCCAGCATCCGCATATTGATCAGATTTTAATATATCCGTATCCGTAATTTTTCTAATCTCACCAACTGGCGTTATATAGGGAAAACTGGCATTAATACGCATAGCCGTAGCAAGTGCGATAGAATTATTAGGATAGCTGGATTGTACATTATCCAAAAAATCATTCATCCCTGTTAATGGTCTTAAATGGGAATACCTTACCGGACTGATAATATTATAATTTCCGGTTTGTGTATGTGTTGTATTAATTAATAATAAGGGAGGAATCTGTTGATCTGTACTATGCAAACTATCGTTTGGAATATTTTTATAAAAAGATAAAAACTCTTTATCAAGGATATTTTGACCTTCTTTATCATAAAAATACTTTTCATGAGCTTGGGTCCATTGTTCTTCTAATAGTTGTCCCCTGTTTTTAAAATTAAATAGACTAGTAACTTCTTTAAACAAATCTCTTCCCAATAAAGAAAGTAAAGCTACCGATAGATAATTTTCTTTATATATAATACTAGCCTTATATGTAAGATTAGGATATTCTACACCTTTAGGAATTCTAAAATTAGACTTTTCTCTATTGAGGCTTGTATTTCTTGCTTCTGCAAAAAACATAGAATTCCCTACACTACCTCCAGAAGCACCTGTTAATGAAAGTAAGTTCTCTTCGAAATAAGCTCCATTAGACTTTTCATACAAGTAACTATGCACCAAAAATGACCAAAGTCCGGCTCTAGACCCTCCTCCTTCTGCAGAAACCATTATAATAGGAAAAGTTTTATTATTATTTTTAATAATCTCTTCCCTACTCTTTAACCAATGATATATATAAGTATCTAATGTAGGTCTAAGAACTGTGGTTTCCTTAAGGTTGAGCTGATAATGGTCTGATGTGTCAGAAAAGAACCTAGCAGAAAAAACACAAAACACAGTAACAATTGAAAGAAGTGGTAGCTTAATCCTTTTACCCATCAAAATTAATAAGAAACAAATCATAAAAAGACTTAGCAAAGAAAGAATCAAGATAGATAAGGGATTTACACCACTCGCCAGATAAGGATAGAAATTCAGAATCAAAAATGTAATCAACAATATAAAACCAGATGATATAATCATTCCATAAAAAAGTTTCTTTGGAAAACCGTTAAGAAACCTATAGCTATTAAACGATAAGGTAGAAAACAAAAGTGCTAAAGCACAGTTAGAAAGAAACAGCTTACCTAAATCTTTCTCAGCTTGTGTATTTAAGGTTCCTAATGATATTATTAAAAGTATTAATCCAATGGAAACACCAAAAAAAATAATCGTTGTTTTAGAACTTCGGCTAAGAAATCCTTTTAAAACTTTATATAGTTTAGGTTCGGATAATAATAACAACAAAAAAATAATCAATATTAGAGTATTCGTTGGGTCTAGAAATTTTGTATAGGTATTTTCTAAACCAAATAATTCCATTGCATTAAGAATGCTCAGTGCTGATATTGCTAATAATAGGATAGCGAGAATTCTTGGCAATGTTTTTCTCATATGAATTCTAGTCATATAAGGATAACTAGCTGACTCACTTCTATCCTGAAATTTATAATGTTGATTAGGAATAAAACCTATAAGATTAGAAAGAGAAATATCTTTATAATTATGAAAATAAAAATATTTAGGAGCATTCCATATTAAGAAGGCTGCGATTATAAGTAAACTAAAATATAAAGGAACTTCTAATAGAAAAGTATCGGCTTGATTAAGAATCAACAGTAGATCTACCGTTTGAGGAAAGTGCCATAGTGCCAGATAGACTGCCCCAATAAAAAAAATACTAATCATATTATTAGTTAATTCTCTTAAAAGGTTTTTAAACCAAACACTGAATCCTTGGAAAAATAATAATAGTTTGACGATCATTATAACCAAATTTAGAATTAAATATCCTTAAATCATTACCTAATTTAAAAATAACAACTAAAAAAGTAGATCATTGCTATTTTCTATGATTTAGAGTAAAAAAGCAACAAACTAACAATCAACATGTTAATAAAAATATAAAATTTAACATTTGTCTAAACACCCGTATTTATAGGTCTAACGAGATATTTTGGAAAATTAATGTTATAAAAATCAATATTTAAACTGAAAAAGTACGGTTTTAACATAAAAAAAATGTATCTTGTCGTTGATTATGTGTTTTACAACGATAAAAACACTCTTAACGTAAGAAAAAACTTACTTTTTTAATTACAGTTTAACCCAAAAACTGAACCTTATGAAAAAACTATTACCCCTATTAACATTACTTTTTGCAAGTGTAACATTTGCGAATGTAAAAATCGACATTTCTTATAAATTAATGTCTGTGACCGAGAATACCGTAATTAACGGATTAGATGAAAATACTGAAGAAGGAGTAATTTTTATAACAGAAAGTTTACATATAGAAAATGGAGTTCGCATTAAGATTAGAAATGCTTGTTTAGTCATTTTAGGAGATATTTCTGGAAATGGAATTCTTGATGTGGATGAAACAGCAACGGTTACTTTAGAAGGAGAGAAAAAAGGAAGAGTTACCTTTATAGATAGATTTCTAGCAGACTCCACTTGTCAGCAAAACACTGGAAATAAAACTTTTAAGCACGTAAGAGAAATACCCACTGGAGTTAAATATAGTCTTTATACACTTTCTGGAAGATTATTAGATAGCGGTATAATTGATGAATACATCCATAATTATGTGGATCCCAAAACATATCTTATTAAAGTAGAAGGGTATAAACTAAGAAAAATAGTTTTTAAAAATTAAATCAATCATAAAAAGTAAGGTTTTATGATAGCACGGCAGTAATTGCCGTGCTTTTTTTATTACACTTTTAAACTTTTTTTTTGTACAATCTAAAATTTAGGTTTCTTCCGAACAAAACGATATTTTTGAAACAAAATAATTGTGTATGATTTCCGTATCGACAGCGTTATCTATAATTTCAAAAATACCCTATACTCCAAATCCAAAAACCGTTCTATTAAAGGATGCAAATGGATTAAACCTTGGTGAGGATATCATCTCTCGAATACATATGCCTCCCTTCAGACAATCTGCAATGGATGGCTATGCATTGTTACTTCATGATAAAAATTCGTATCAGATTATTGGCGAAGTAAAAGCAGGAGATTCACAAAATTATTTATTAAAACCAGGACAAGGTGTTCGTATTTTTACTGGAGCGAGAGTTCCCGATGATGCTAATACTGTAGTAATTCAGGAAAAAGTCAATAGATCAGAAAACACTATAACTATTGATAGCGAAATACACCCCAATCAAAATATTAGAGCAATAGGAGAACAAATAAAAGAAGGAGATACAGCATTAATTAAAGGAACAAAATTAACTCCTGCAGGCATTGGATTTCTAGCCGGTTTAGGAGTAACTAAAGTTGCCGTTTACGCTCCTCCAAATGTCGCAATTATTACTACTGGTAATGAGCTTATAACCCCTGGAGAAAAACTTAAAGAAGGAAAAATTTACGAAAGTAACTCTATACAATTAGAGACTGTATTGGAACAATTACATATCAAAGAAATTAACAAATATGTAGTACAGGATGAATATGAAAGTACTAAAGAAACAATACGACAAGCTATAAACGATAATGATCTAGTATTAATTAGTGGTGGTATTTCTGTTGGAGATTATGATTTTGTAAAAGAAGCTTTATCAGAACTACATACCGAAGAGTTGTTTTATAAGATTAAGCAAAAACCTGGAAAACCTTTATTTTTTGGTATCAACAACAAGACTATGATTTTTGCGCTACCTGGTAATCCTGCTTCTTCACTCACTTGTTTTTATATCTATGTACTACCAATCATCCAAAAAATGATGGGGATTAACGCAATAGGTCTTAACAGAACCACAAAAATTATAACCAAAGACTTCGTTAAGAAAGGAGATAGAGCACAGTTTCTTAAAGCAAAAGTATCCGGTGAAACTGTAGAAATTCTGGAAGGTCAAAGTTCTGCTATGTTATATACCTATGCTATTGCCAATGCATTAGTTTATGTCCCAGAACACATAGATAATATTGAAAAGGGAAAATCAGCTGAAACTATTTTATTACCTATATAGTTTTTTCTCTTTTTCAAAAAGAATACAGCATTTATTTTAGTATAAATTAGTACACTCCTTTTTTATTGAATAAATCATAAAAATTTCTGAAAGAGTTTATTCTTTGTATTTTTCGTTATATCTTGCAGGAAACAACGCTTTCATGTATCATATAAAAAGTAGAATTTGGATAGAAGGAGAAGAAGGGGTTTTTCTTGGAGAAGGACGAATTAAAGTCTTAAAAGCAATTATGGTAGAAGGTTCTCTTTCTAAAGCTGCTAAATCTTTGGGAATGTCATATAAGAAAGCTTGGAATTTAGTTGATTCTATTAACAAAAACGCCTCAAATCCTGTCATTATTACTAATACTGGTGGTAGCGGTGGTGGCGGAACAGAAATTACAGCATACGGAGTAAAAATGATAACTGCTTTCGAAAATATTAATAAAAACTGTTGGGATTTTCTAGATCAACAACTAAAAGAGTTACAGCTATGATTTTAGGAAAAGATCAGGATATAACAGGAATTATACTCGCTGGTGGAAAAAGCAGTAGAATGGGTCAGGATAAAGGTTTAAAACTTCATAGAGGAACGCCATTTATACAACATATCATACAAGCAATAGAAACGATTACTGATAAAATTCTAATCATTACAGCTAATACCCACTACCAAACATTTGGTTATCCTTGTGTTCCGGATATTATTCCTGATCAAGGTCCTATTGGTGGTATTTATACTGGTTTAAAACATACCAAAACAACACAGAATTTAGTTTTAAGTTGTGATGTCCCTTTTGTAAAACCTCTTGTTCTTAATAATCTTATTTCTGAATATGAATCCAATTATGATGTTGTAACATATGAGGATATTCCTCTGATTACTTTATATAATAAGTCGGTAGAAACAACATTTTTTGAAAGTATTCAAAAACAACATCTTAGTCTCAGAAAAACACTTTCTAAATTAAAAGTAAAAAGCATTCCTATTTCAGAAAGTATAGAACCTTATGTAAAAAACATCAATACACCTCAACAATATAAAGAAGCAAGTCAATGGAATTAAAGGTTTTATATTTCGGAATGATTGCAGAAGTTACAGGTTGTAATGAAGAAATTATTTTATTGGAATCTAACAGTAATGTAGATCAACTAGAAAATCTATTAAAAGATAAATATCAAAATTTGCAACATTTATCATTTAAAGTAGCAATCGATAAAGAAATTTCGGCAAACGACACCTTGCTTAATCCTAATAACGAAATAGCATTATTACCTCCTTTTTCTGGCGGTTAAAAAAAATAAAACAATGAATAAAAGAAAAACAGTTTTTATAGAAGGACCTATCACCCCTTCTTTTATCGCAAATTCTATAGAAAAGCATCAAACTAAAACTACGATCGGGGCACACGATATATTTTTAGGCCAAGTACGAGCAGATAAAATTGAAGGAAAAATTGTTCAAGCGATCGATTATTCTGCTTATACTGAGATGGCAGAAGGTAAATTTCATGAAATTCGTGAAGCAACTTTTAGTAAGTACGATCTTACTTGTATGCATATTTATCATAGTTTGGGAAAGGTAAAAGCCGGTGAAATCTGTCTTTTCGTATTCGTTTCTGCTCCACATAGAAAAGTTGCTTTTGAAGCATTAGAATTTTTAGTAGAAGAAATAAAAAAAGAAGTGCCTGTATTCGGAAAAGAAGTTTTTGAAGATGAAACTCACGTTTGGAAAGTAAACAAAGTTTAATGTATGTAGTTAGGCATTGAAAAAATCGCAATTGAAATCCTAATAAACAATTAAACAAAAAAATACAATCAAACAATCTAAATGGTAGATATTACACATAAAAATAATACCCTTCGTACCGCAGTAGCGCAAGCAATCGTTAAAGTCGGAAGTACAGAAACTATAGAAGCTATTGTATCCAGGAATATTCCGAAAGGCGATGTTTTTGAAATGGCAAAAACTGCAGGTTTGTTTGCAGTAAAAAGAACCAGTGATATGATTCCGGACTGTCACCCATTGCCTATTGAATATACAGCTATAGATTACAAAATCAACAATCTCGAAATTACGATTGAGATGACCGTAAAAACAATCTATAAAACAGGTGTGGAGGTTGAAGCCATGCATGGTGCATCTGTGGTTGCCCTAACGATGTATGACATGCTAAAACCTGTAGATAAAAATGTAGAAATACAACATATCAAACTACTACGTAAGAAAGGTGGCAAATCTAGTTACCGTGATAGTGGAGAACCTTTTACCGCTGGAGTAATAGTATGTTCCGATTCTATATCAGCTGGACAGAAAGAAGATAGAGCTGGTAAAGCTATCATAACCAAGCTAGAAGAATGCGGAGTTACTATTAATACCTACACGATTATTCCTGATGAAATAGATCAGATCCAGCAGCAAGTAAAACAATTAGAAAAAGCTGGTAATGATCTTATAATTTTTACCGGTGGTACAGGATTGTCGCCACGCGATGTAACACCAGAAGCAATTTTACCTTTAATCGAGCGTCGTATTCCAGGAATCGAAGAAGCAATACGTACTTATGGACAGGATCGTATGCCATATGCTATGCTCTCCAGAAGTGTCGCTGGAGTAATTGGAGAATCTGTAGTCCTCGCTTTGCCAGGTTCTACAAATGGTGCCAGAGAATCCATGGAAGCAGTTTTTCCTGCGATATTACATACCTTTAGGATTCTGAAAGGTGCTAAACACGATGGAAATTAAAGATAGTAATGTGATTAAAGAAAATCAAAACATATTAACAGATAGTTTCGGTCGTAAACATACATATCTTAGGATTTCATTGACAGAAAAATGTAATCTTAGATGCACCTATTGCATGCCTGCTAACGGGATTCCGCTAAGTCCAAAAGAACATCTGATGTCTGCAGACGAAATCTATATGATTGCCAAAGAATTTGTAGAATTTGGGGTTACCAAAATTAGACTAACCGGCGGAGAACCTATGGTACGAAAAGATTTTCCTTTGATACTGGAAAAACTAGCCAGTTTACCTGTAGAATTAGGGATTACAACCAATGGAGTATTGGCAGATCGTTTTATCCCAATATTAAAAGATAGCGGAGTGAGGACTATTACCATCAGTATAGATTCACTTCATAAAGATAAGTTTGAGAAAATTACACGCCGTAATGAATTCCAAAAAGTTTGGAGTACGATACAGCTTTTTCAAAAAGAAGGTTTCAAAGTCAAATTGAATATTGTTTTAATAAAAAACTTTAATGAGAATGAAATTATTGATTTCATTAATCTAACTAAAGATCAAAATATCGTTGTTCGTTTTATAGAATTTATGCCATTTGATGGAAATCAATGGAATATGGACAAACTGGTAACACAACAGGAAATCTTGGATAAGGTAAATTACACTTTTCCTTTGCAACTAACGCGATTAGACGATGCACCTAATGATACTTCCAGAAACTATAAAATCACTGGATATATAGGCAGTTTTGCAATTATCAGCTCTGTTACTAATCCTTTTTGTGACAGCTGTAATCGCATCCGCATCACTGCAGACGGTAAACTAAAAAATTGTTTATTCTCTGGTAAAGAATTTTCATTATTACAACCACTAAGAGCAGAACAACCTATACTTCCTGTTATACAATCTGCATTAGAACATAAATTTGCCACCAGAGGAGGAATGGATACTCCAGAAAAATTAAAAGACCCAGAGTTACATTCTAAAAATAGAAGTATGACAAGTATAGGTGGTTAGTTTCTGAATATTCTTTTTGTCATACATTTCCAAAAAAACCATTATATTTAGGCTTATATCCTAATAAGGCCCCTAAAACAACCTTATCTGAAGATTAACTAACGTAAGATCTAAGCACAAAACATATTCTATGAATAAAAAATCATGGTTAAAATCTGAAGCAGCCATATACACCATATACGGAATATTATTTGGCTGTATGTTTCCTATTTTGGCTACGAGTATAGATATTACAAAAATGGGATTGGATTTTTCATGGAATTCTATCGTATATGTACAAAAACAATATCCAATTCATTATATTATTGATACTGCTCCCCTATTTCTTGGTTTGTTCGCCATGTTTGGAGGACGTAACTTGGATAAACTGAAAGAGAAGAACACGCAAATCCTTCAAGCTTCTAAATTTAAACAGGATTTCTTAGCTAATATGAGTCACGAAATTAGGACGCCTATGGTGGGTGTTATAGGTATGATTGATTTACTATTTAAAAATACCGAATTAAATGATTTACAAAAAGAATATGTTACCACGATTCATCAATCTTCACAGAATTTATTAGATATTTTAAACCAGATTCTAGATTTATCAAAAATGGAAGCGGGAAAGTTTACACTATCTCCCAAAGGAATTAATCTTAAAAAGTTAATAAATCAAAATGTAGATCTATTTCTTGCCAATAGCAAAGCAAAAGGAATTGACCTGGTTTCTGAATATCCCGATACCTTGCCAGAACATATTTATGCAGATGATAACAGGTTGATACAAATATTATCCAACCTTATCGGTAACGCCATCAAATTTACCAATAAAGGTACGATTACCATAAAATCATCTTTAGTTTCCAAAAAAAATGAAGAACTGACCATTAAAATAGAAGTGATTGATTCTGGAATTGGTATTAGTAAACAAGATCAGGAGTCTCTTTTTAATCGTTTTAGCCAAGTACATAACGATGCTATTTTAATTGGAGAAGGAAGTGGATTAGGACTTACTATCAGTAAAAAATTAGTGGATCTAATGAATGGAAAATTAGGTGTACATAGCGAAGTAGGAAAAGGGAGCAATTTTTGGTTTACTTTCAAAACTAAAATATCTGATACAATAGCACCAACAATTGACAAAGTTTTTGATAAGAGCAAAGATCAAAAATTCGATCTTCATGTTTTGTTAGTAGAAGATTCTGACACCAATATACTTGTTTCCAAACAAATTCTTAAGTACCTGGGTTGTACGGCCGATGTCGCTAAAAATGGAAGAAAAGCTCTAGAAATGTTTGAAGAAGATGTTTATGATCTTATTTTAATGGATATCAATCTTCCGGAATTAGACGGTGTAGAAACCTGTAAATTGATCCGTAAAGGTTATAAAAAAGTACCTCCTGTTATTGCAATTACCTCTAACGCCCTACCTGGTGACGCAGAACGATTTATTGCAAAAGGATTAGATGATTATATTACCAAACCTTTTACTACAGAAATACTTAATATAAAACTTAGAAATTGGTTTGGCGATCACAGTGGTTATCATTAACATTAAGAAAACCTTTCTTTAGCATAAAAGATAACATATTTTATAAAAAATGTCCTAAAACCTATTATTAAGGAACGATCATGTTTATTTATAAACAACGAAAAGACCGCCATATTAGCTCATTTTTAACTATTGTATTCTGAAAATCATCTGTAATTTTAGTATCTTGTATAATCGACATTCTACCTCAAAAATTAAAGAATGCAATTATTAACTGAATGAATCTGATATGGACAAAAAAAGTATTTTTTTACGTAAAAATGGTATCACATTTTTATTCTGTATATTTCTAATTATTGGATACTCCAATAGTCTACAAGCATTTAGCTTTTTTCAAGACACCGATATCCAGAATGGTGTAAATTATGATGAGTATAAAGGGATTGTAGTGGATAAAGACTCTAATGAACCATTAGTATCTGCAACAATTTTATTGAATGGAACTAACATCTCGACGATTACCAATCGAGAAGGTGAATTTTTGTTAAAAGTGCCAAAAACTGCTACTGATGATAAAATCACAGTATCTTTTCTTGGGTATAGAGATCAAGTAGTTTCACTTTCTTCATTGAAAGGAGATAAAACAAAAATTAAATTAAGTGCAACGATAACAGAACTATCTGAAGTAAATATCGATCCTACGGATCCAGAAGCACTTATTAAAGCTGTTATGAAAAGACGTGGTGCAAACTACCAAAATGACAACACTATCATGACCGCTTTTTATCGTGAAACTATCAAAAGAAGAAGAACCTATGTATCACTTTCTGAAGCCGTAGTTGATGTATATAAAAAGCCTTATGTATCTGGTAAAACCGATATTATTAAACTATACAAAGCCAGAAAAAGTGCGGATTACAAAAAGCTAGACACACTTACTCTAAAACTTCAAGGAGGACCATCAAGCACATTGTTTATCGATGTTATGAAAAACCCAGATCTTCTTTTTACAGAAGATATCTTAAAAATCTATGAGTTTAGCTTTGATAAATCCACTAAAATTAATGATCGATATATTTACGTTCTTAATTTTAAGCAACGTCCTAATATAGATGATCTGTATTATTATGGAAAATTATATATAGATTCTGAAACATTGGCATTAACAAAAGCCGTTTTTAGCTTAAATCTAGAAGACAGAGATAAGGCCAGTAGATTATTTGTTAGAAAAAAACCAACGAGAGCCAAAGTGTATCCTACTGTAGCTACTTATAATATGAATTATAGAGAAGCTAATGGTAAATGGTTCTATGGGTATGGAAAAATTGATCTTGTTTTTAAAGTTAATTGGAAAAAGAAATTATTTAATTCTACATACAAGCTAAATATCGAAATGGCCATTACCGATTGGAAAAAGAACCCGAATAACGAAAATGTAAGACCAAAAGATCGTTTAAAATCTTCTGTGGTTATCAGTGATGAGGCTTCAGGGTTTTCTGATCCAGAATTTTGGGGAGAATATAACGTAATTGAACCTGACAAACCAATAGAATCTGCGATTCGCAAAATAAAGAAACAATTGCGAAAATTGAATTGATCATATTTCAATACGTTTTTCGAAAAAACAGGTGCTATAAAAAGCACCTGTTTTTTTTATTGTTCGTAATAACTACCTACCTCTAATTTATTACTTTTACATTTCAGAAAACAAGGGGTTGTCACATCTTTTCTTATAAAAAGTCTTTATAGATTATATATTAATAATTATCACATGAATCGCATTTTGTGTATTGTAATTTTAGTCATCACATCTACTACGCTATTTGCTCAGAAAAACCTAACGCTAGAAAAGGCTCTACAAGATTTTAAAATCTTCGAAAACATACTAAAAAAAGGACATCCGTCACTTTATGAATATATTAGTGAAAGTGATCTGGATTCTGTTTTAGGTGTTACCAAAGAATCAATAACAGAAGAGATTTCTGATATCGAAGTATTCAAGAAGATGCAAGAGGTTACTGACCAGATAAGGGATGGGCATTTGTTACTTTTTGCACCTAATACACTTAATACTACACAGTATTATTTTCCGCTAATTCTGAAGATCATACAAGCAGAATTTTATATAGATACGGATGATTTTGGGATACCTATAGGTTCGAAAATTATCAAAATACAAGATAAACCTACAACACAAATTCTGGAAGCCCTAAAAAAATATACTCCTACCGATGGTTATAATCTAACCAGAAAATATCGAGATATCGAACTAAAGTTTGGCCTATTTTACACATACGAATATGGTCTACAAAAAGAGTACACAATTGATTATATAGAACCAAATGGTACTGAGAAAACAATCACGCTGGAGGCAGAATCTTTTGTGAATGTAAAACACCGAAATATTAACCGAAACTCTTATTTTTCAAAATATCATCAGGAAGAAGATAAAGTTGCTTTTTTCTCAAAACATATTAATACTAAAGAACCTTTTGTATACTATAAAAAAGATCTGAAAACAGCGGTTTTGGTTGTTAACTCTTTTGGAGTAGACATTAGCGCATTTAAATCTCGTTTGATTAAACTCTTTAAGCAAATTAATAAAAAGAAAATGAAGCATCTCATTATTGATCTACGAAACAATGATGGTGGTTTCAGACCAAATTCTGTTAATCTTTTTTCTTTTGTCACCAACAAATTATATAAGCAAAGAACCGGTGCTTTTGTTTCTTCACTAGAAGTTCCAGAACGGAAATATGTTACCCGAACATATGGCGAGAAAGAGTTTTTAAAAGATAAATTCTATAATCATCCAAAATATGATGGATGGAAACTGGATTTTGATGATCTGGAAACCATGATGATTCCTAATAGAGATAGATTTCATGGTAAAGTTTATGTATTAGCTGATGGAACAACTTTTTCTGCAGGTTCTGCCTTAGTATTATTAGCTAAAAACGATCCAGATATTCTTTTGGTAGGAGAAGAAACTGGTGGTGGTTATTATTTTCATACAGGTCAATTTCCAGTCTATTATGAGTTACCTGGTAGTAAGATTATTATGGTAATGTCTATGGAAAAAATAACACATTACGTAAAAGACAAGACCGTTCCCAAAGGCTCTGGTGTTATTCCGGATCGCACAGTACTGCTTTCTGTAGAAGATCTGATGCAAGGAAAAGATAGTCAGCTGGATTATATTCTAAAATTGATCAAAGGATAGAAACTATCCCAGAGCATCTAACATTTGCTCATAATCATATTGTAGATCTTCGTGCAGAGTAGTTATGATTTTTTTAGTACTAGCTATTTGACGTTCATAAATCCCTAGCAATACGTTGTTATTTCTAATAGAAGGACGCATATTTTTTAATTCTGAACAGAAATGAAGTAATATTTCTACCTCTGTTTCTTTTTTGCCAGAATACCGGATATACTTTTTACTGATACGTAGAATTTTACGAACACTTTTTTTTATGTAGTAATAACTACTGGTATTAATAAGATCGAACTCTTTGGTGATTTCTTGTCGTACTTCTGCTATATAATGGTCTTCATCAGATGCTTCGTAAAGCAAGTATGTAAGTAATTCTTTATTTTCTTTTTTGAATTTAGATAATCGCAGACACAATGCTACTAATTCCTGTTGTGAACAATTGTTTAGTTCTAATTTTAATTCTCTTACTGTAGCTGCTTTCATTGCAATGTAACAAGTTTATGTGTATTGCGAACTTAGGAATAAAAATTAAGATGACGTTTTTTATTTATTATAAGCATTAAGCATCACTCTTTAAACCGAAAACTAAAATTATTGTTGCTTTGAGATTATTATCTGAGGAAAAGAGTAATAGTTATTATCTCAAATGGGAATAGTTTTTGATCAAAATAAAGCCACTAACTTTACATTATGAAAAAATACTATCCTACATTGTTATTAGCTTTCGTGATTATAACATTCTCTTGTTCTAAAAGCAATAAAGAACCTTATCAAATTCCTGAAAATTCTATTGAGCTTATTGCAGGTATATCAGGTAAAACCTGGAAAATAGCAAAACGACATAATGATGGTACACGAATGAATATGGCAGGTTGTTTCTTATCATATAGAACCATTTATAAACCCGACATGACTATGAAGGATAATAATAGTGAACAGCACGATTGTGGCCCATCGCTTATCGCTGATTGGGAGATCACACAAAGTAAAAAAGGGCACTACTTTATCAAATTAAAAAGTGATCAACTTCCTGAAATGATGAACATAGAAAAAGATTATAAAAATTTTCAGATTACATATCTTAGTAAAGACAGTCTACAATTACGTTACAGACATGCTCAATTCTCTGGTCAGGTTCGCACGATTGTTGACCTATATGTACAAGAAGATGTACCAGTGAAGAACAGGGATTTTCATAATAAATAATATCAATTAAAATACTTAGCAGAAATGATCTCAAAACTATGTTAGAGTGCATATAACAACACTTCGACAAGCTCAATGTGACAATGCATTATGACAATCCTGTATGATGGAACGATGTACTATCGGTCTACAGAAAGTATAAAAAAATCTAATCTCTATACTTATTTAGTCTCCTAAACCACTTCTAATATCATTTTCTCAAAGCTATCTTTGGAAGACTCACACAATGCACATTGATAAGTTTCTGGCAAGTCTTTAAACTCTGTTCCTGCTGGAATATCCGACACAAGATCTCCTATAGATGGATCATATATTGTTTGACAATCTTTACATTGATATACTTCGATCTCTGTTTTCTCATTTTTAACACGAATTCCTCCAAAACTTTCTTCGTCACCTTCTCCCAAATTCTGGAAATAAGCTTTTGTTAATTCTAACAATATAGCCGGTAAATCCATTTGATCTATATCCTGCGCATATACAATATATTTTCGCGTATTAGGATCAAAATTTTTAGCATACAAGACATTATAAGTTGGTCTGATAACAAAATCTTTTATCGCTTCAGGTGTTTTATTTTCTTCTATAACAACAGACGTAAAATATCTTTTTTGATTACGCCTAATGCTTATGGTAAAAGTCATACCATACGTACTAATATCATTTTGATCAAAATTCATGACCAAGAACTTTTTTAGATCCAGAGCTTTTTGACTAGCTACCGGCAAATGCCAATTTAACTCTAATGCAGAATGACGAACATTAATTCCAAACTGACCTAACAGCTTTTCTAATGGTAATTTACATTCCTTTGGAATTCCTTTTATGATAAAAGATTTCCAAGGAGTTAAACATATTTTACCTATTCTATATTCAATACAAAACTCACAAATTGCCTTAAGGAATTTTAGATCATATTGATTATTTCTCCAATACAATCCTAACCAATATTGATTGATTCCCATTTTATTCATTCCTTCATAATACGGAAATGGTTTAAAACTAACACTTAATGATTTCTCTATAACTCGATTATTCGTATCAATACTTTCGTTGAGGAATTGAAAAAGCTCCTCAACATTATTCACTTTTTGATATATCTTTTCGATTTCCTGAGCCACTTTTGCAATATCCCAGGTAAATATTAAAACTGGATAAAACACTTCTTCCCATCCTGGTAATTTCAAGAATAGATACCAATAATCTTCATTTGCAGATGCAATAAAATTAAGATCTCCTGAGAATAAAGAAACCATTTGTTGTTGGGGATCTGAGATGTTAATTTTTAGTGTTGGCTTATATCGAAACTGCTCCAAAATATATAAATAGGTCGTACCACGTAACCAAACTGTAGAATTAAAAATATCTATAGAAACGTAGGAACAACTTATATTCTGCTCAGTTTCTGGAGCAAAAAAATCAGTATTAAATGATTCATGTTCAGAGACTATATTTCCTTTAGTATCTTTTGATGGGAATATGATATCCTGTCTGGATCCAAAATGAAAAGTATCTAATCCCAGATCCTCTGCATACATAATGATTCGCTGCAATTCACTAGGAGATAAAATTCCACCTTTGATATTTACTCTATGCATAAATTCTTCCATACCTAAGCTAATTGCATTACATTATTCAACACTTCTTTTACTTCTGGTTTACAACTTCCACAACCCAATCCTGCTCCTGTTTTAATGCAAAGTTCTGAGAAATCTTCACAACCAGATTTTATAGCTTCTTCTAGATTACCTTCGCCTACCTGACTACAAGAACAAATCAATTTACCAAGTACAGGTTCATCAGGTTGTGATGATCTAAGCAATTCTTCTCTTTTTTCTGATAATTCTATTTTCTCTTCGATCAGTCTTTTAAAGTCTGCAAACTCACTCTTATCACCCATCAAAATTGCTCCTACCAGCCAATCGTTTTTAATAATACATCGCTTATAAAATCGCTTACCTACATCCATAAAAATAACTTCTTCATAGGTAGGATCATCTTTTGGCATATCAATATTACCAATACTACAAAGATCCAAATCTTCAAATTTCAGAATATTCATAAATACAGACCCTTTATAAATTGCGCTAAAATCTCCTAAAAGGTATTTTGCTACTACATCAGCCTGTTGCTCTGCTGCAGCTGTAATTCCGAATAAATTTCCTTCGAATTCGGCGATTTCTCCTACTGCAAAAATATCTGGATCACTAGATTGTAAATATTGATTTACTACAATTCCGCGACGACAGGTGACACCTACAGCCTTCGCTAAATCAATATTAGGAATAGTACCAATAGAATAAACTACAGCATTGCAAGTAAATGATTTTCCTGATTTCAGGTTTACTAATAAGGATCCAGAATCCTGATTAAATACTGTATCAACCTCATTATCAAAATGAATTTGTATCCCTTTTTCACGCACATCTTCTGCCAACAAACGACTAGCTACAATATCCAGCTGGCGTTCCATCAATCGATTTCCTCGTTGTATGATAGTAATTTTCACTTCTTTTTTACGTAGTGCTGCCGCCAGTTCTAAACCTAATAATCCACCTCCTACAATGGTTACATGTTGTTTGTTTTCGGGCAAACCGGTATCATCAAGATATGTCTTTAGTTTATCTGCATCACCGCGATCTCTCATAGTAAATCTTCCTGGCAAATGGATAGGTACTTCTTTTGGGACAAAAGCCCGACTACCTGTAGCCATTAAGACCACATCATACTGATGCTTTTCTCCTTTGCTATCTACAAGATACTTTTCCTCTCTGTTGATCTCAGCAATTGGATTGCTTGTAGATAAAGTAACATTAAGAGATTCCATACTACCTTCTCGCATTTTTTGTAATTGCTCCCAGGTAAGTTCTTCGCTTACATATTCTGGTAGTAAAACACGATTATAAAAAGGATATGGCTCTTTGGAAAATACGGTGATCTCATCTTCCATATTATGCTCTCTATACGTTTGTATAAAGCGATATGCTGCAGTACCAGCACCAATAATACAAATCTTCTGCTTTTCTTTTATAAATTTTGAAACTTGCACCGCAGAGAACTTAAAATCAGGTTCTTTAGAAATAGGATCAACAATACTAGTTGTTAGATTATTAGCTCTTCCATAATCATTTCCCAGTACTTTACCCCAATGCATAGGTAAGAACACCACTCCCTTGCCAATAGTATCACTAACCTTTACCTTAACCTGTACTTTTCCTCGTTTACTCTCTACAACAGCAATATCACCATCTTTCATCTTTCTGAGAAAAGCGTCTACTTGGTTCATTTCCAGAAAAGGATGTGGGATGTGTGTTAATAATCTATTTACTTTTCCTGTTTTAGTTCTGGTATGCCATTGATCACGTACTCTACCAGTTGTTAAAATCAATGGATGTTTCTCTGTTAATAATTCTGAAGTTGGTTTGGTAAATCTTGGTACTATAAACTTTGCATTACCTGTATCTGTATAAAAACGCTTATCCTCAAACAAACGTGCAGTTCCTGAATGATTACTTTCTGGCACTGGCCACTGAAAACTACCTTCATTTTTTAGTCGATCGTAATTTAAACCAGTAATATCAATATTTGTGCTTTTAGTCAAACGACAATGCTCTTTATACACCTCTTCTACAGATGTATAATCAAACCCACGGTATCCCATTCGTTGTGCAAACCTCCAAAGGATTTCTGAATCTGGTAATGCTTCTCCAGGAGGATCAACCACCTTATTCAAATAAGTAATCCGTCGCTCACTATTAGTCATTGTTCCTTCTTTTTCTGCCCAACCAGCAGCTGGCAAAACTAAATCCGCATACTCTAATGTTTCTGAACGATGTGAGATATCCTGGACAACAACAAACTTAGCATTTTGTAAAGCTTTTTCGACCTTATTAGCATTAGGAAGACTTACTAAAGGATTTGTACATATAACCCATACTGCTTTTAGTTTTCCACTTTCCAGAGCATCAAACATCTCTGTAGCTGTTAATCCTGGTTTCTCAGAAATCTCTTTTCCTCCCCAAAAATTCGCAACTTCTGTTCTATGTTCTTTATTACTTAAATCTTTATGTGCAGCCAATAGGTTCGCCATTCCTCCTACCTCTCTACCTCCCATTGCGTTAGGTTGTCCTGTTAATGAAAAAGGACCAGATCCTGGTTTTCCGATATGCCCAGTAAGTAAGGATAAATTTAAAAGTGCATTATTTTTATTGACTCCTATAGAACTCTGATTTAGTCCCATCGCCCAAAGTGTTATAAAACCTTTAGCATTGCTTATATAAGAAGCAGCTTTTTTTATATCAGCAAGAGTAATTCCACATATTTTTGCTGCCTCTGTTAATGAGGTAGATTGCAAAGACTCTTTTAACGATTCGTAATTATCTGTATGGTTTGCTATAAAATTTTTATCAATTTTTCTTCGATCAATTAATCGTTTAGCAATAGCATTATACAATACTACATCTGTACCTGGTATAATTTGTAAATGTAAATCCGCAATATCACAGGATTGCGTTTTTCTTGGATCAACTACAATAATTTTGGTATCTGGATTTTGTTCTTTATGTGCTTCAATTCTTCTGAATAAAATCGGGTGACACCAAGCAGGATTGGCTCCAGCAATCATAAAACAATCCGCTAACTCTATATCATCATACGCAATCGGAACACTATCTTCACCTAACGCCTGTTTATACCCGACAACGGCGGAACTCATGCATAATCTAGAATTCGTATCTATATTATTAGTCCCAATAAATCCTTTGGTCAGTTTGTTTACCAAGTAATACTCTTCTGTAAGACATTGTCCTGAAACATAAAACCCAACGCTATCAGGTCCATATTTATCAATAATAGTATTAAAAACCGCTGTTGCACGATCAAAAGCCTGATCCCAAGATACTCGCTGACGCTCATGTCCTTTACTCCATCGCATCTCTGGATACAAAATCCTATCACTTTTATCCTGAACAACGTGATGTAAATTCATTCCTTTAGAACATAACATCCCTTTGTTTACAGGATGATCAGGATCTCCCT
This sequence comes from uncultured Aquimarina sp., assembly GCF_947492405.1. Taxonomy (GTDB): domain Bacteria; phylum Bacteroidota; class Bacteroidia; order Flavobacteriales; family Flavobacteriaceae; genus Aquimarina. The sequence goes on along the minus strand of NZ_CANLMP010000008.1, from coordinate 204,212 downwards.
CTACGGTAATTACTCCCTTAGGATCTTTTTTAGCTATTATTCCACAACCAACACCACAATACGAACAAGTAGTCTTATAAGATTTAAATGCCATAAAAGAGTTTTGTTACAATTAAACACAATCACAAAATTAAGTATTATTACTTAAAAACAAATCAAATTATAAGAGAAGACTTCAAATAGCATTGTGAATTATGAAATCCATAAAAGAACATATCAAAAAAACATTTTTCGGAAAAAAGAGACGTATTGATTCCCTTATATTTAAAATTAAAACCGACTAAAAGCACTGTACTATATATAAAAAACAGGTTCTCCTTATTATATACCAAAGCTTAATATTATATATTCTAAAAAGTATTTTAGATAGCAGTAATTATCATTTTTGCAAAAAAAGAACAGAATAAAACGATTATCATAAAACGTACTTATTAAGTTCAAATACGTATTTTTAGAAGTTATGCAATATCATAAATTCTAAATTACACTATTATTAATAAAAAAGTTAAATAATTAAATTATAATAACAATACATGTTTTTTAAAGAAAAAAATAACGTATAAATTCATTTTTATTGAATATTCAATATTTGTGTTTTGTCAAATATTAAAATATATTTGAAACATAATTAAGTATAAATACTTAATTTTTCATTATCTCACTTTAAAAAACGTAATTATGGAAAAACGCACAATTGAATTGGTACAAACGTCCTTTAGTAAAGTAGCACCTATTGCAGAGACAGCTGCAGGAATTTTTTATAATAAGCTTTTCGAATTGGATCCTGAATTAAAAAAGATATTTCCAGCCGACGATGCCGAAGCTATGAAAGGACAAGGAAACAAATTAATGACTATGCTTTCTTCTGCAGTAGCAGGACTAAGTAATATAGATAGACTCATACCTATATTACAAGATTTAGGAAAAAGGCATGTGGATTACAAAGTAGAATCTTCTCATTATGACACAGTGGGCGCTGCATTACTAAGCACCTTGGAAACTGGACTTGGAGAAGATTTTACACCAGAAGTAGAAACCGCTTGGGCTGACACCTATAGTATTATGGCATCAGTTATGAAAACTGCCGCGTATGGAGAGGTAGCATAAAATATTAGTAAAGTAATTAACCTAAAACATAACAATATGAATCATTTAAAAGCAAAGGGGATATTTTTCTTACTAGTAACAGGATATTCTGTTATTCTTCAATCTTGTGGCGGCATACCAGAAGAAACCGCATCAAATGAATCATCAGACAAAGTACTAGCGGTAGCAGACGTACTTACCTTGGTTGCAGAAGAAAACGATATCACAAGAACATTATATACTAAAGGAATTGTAGGAGCTGGAAAAAAACAAGGATTAAAATTCGATGAAGACTGGCAAGATGACGAAGTAGAAGCTGGCCCGCTTCCTGCGTTATTCTTAAGAGGGATTTCTTCTGATATCAGAAAAAGCGATGTGCCACTAGGACTATACCTAGGCTCTGATTTCCCTATTAATGCTTCCAATAAATTTCAAGGAAAGCAAGCAGAGCTATTTACCAAAATAAAGATTGATCAAAAACCTCAGCATTTCTATGAAGAAGATCAGAAATTATACACCTCCATGTTTGCAGATCTCGCTGTAGCAGCTCCTTGTGTTAATTGCCACAACGATCATAAAAGCACTACAAAAACTGATTGGAAACTAGGTGATGTTATGGGAGCAACTACCTGGCAATATCCTTCTGATTCCTTGTCGTATAAAGAAGCTATAGGAGTTATAAATGCGTACAGAAATGGTACAAAAGCAATCTACAATGCCTATCTCGAAGAAATAGCAGCTTTTAAAAATGATAGTACAAAACCGCAAATTGGCAATAAATGGCCTTCTAAAGGTTTCTATCTGCCAACAGCAGAAGTATTTATTGATAGTGTAAGAAAATTAGCTTCATATCATAGTCTTGAAAAATTATTGCTTGCTGACAACAACAAGAAAACCAATAAAATAAAAGACTTAGCTTCTAATTAAAAATGAATATTTCGGATAGAGTGAAAAAATCATATAGCTTTTTGTTTATCGGATTTAGTCTATTTGTATTCTATATCCTACAATATCTTTTAGATCTAAAGTGGCGATGGCTATACGATCTTCAACTCAATGAAGAATATAAACGATGGTCCGGAGTATTTGTTGGAGCATTCATATTGTTTCAATGGATACTTACCCTGACCAGAGTGTCCAAAAAATTAAGAAAACACACCATCCGTTTTACAAGCTTACACAAGTGGATTGGAGTTGTTTCGCCAATATTTTTCTACATACATGCATTGGAGTTTGGATATGGATACTTAGCGCTCTTATCCTATATATTTTTCATTAACATGATTTTAGGCACAGTCAATCTTGACATTATCAAAAGTCAAAAAGAATGGATCTTCAAATCATGGATGATCATCCATGTACTGCTCTCTGTAGTAATTACATTTTTAGTAGTTTTTCATATTGGCGTTGTGTTTTATTACAAATAAAAAAACAAAATATTATGCTGTTAACTGTCAAAGAGATAATTCACGAAACTGAAGATGCTGTTAGTGTTATTCTTAATAAAGGTGGATTATTTAAGAAAATCAAATACAAACCAGGGCAATTTCTTACTGTAAAAATCCCAATTAAAAATAAAATTGAAAAAAGAGCTTATTCTTTTAGTAGTAGTCCATTCACTGACAAATTTCTAAGAATAACAGTCAAGAAAGTACAAAAAGGGCTAGTATCTAATTATATCTGTGAAAAATTAACAGCGGGACAAAAAATAGAAATTGAAAAACCTTCAGGTAGTTTTTATATAGAACCTAATAAAAAAGCAAAACACAACTATGTTTTTTTTGCAGGAGGAAGCGGTATAACACCTATATTCTCTATTATTAAAACAGTTTTAGAAAAAGAACCTCTATCCAAAATCGTATTAATTTATGCTAATAAAAATGAGGAATCCATCATATTTAAAAAGGCATTAGAAGATCTTGAAGAAAAATACCAAGAACGCTTAAGCACTCAACATGTGCTAGAAAAAAACAACTCTAACAAACTAAACTACCATCAAGATTTACTAAATGAGGAGCTAATTACCGAAATCATGGAAACACATATGTTAAAATATGCTGATGGGAAATACATGATGTGCGGTCCACAAGGTTTTATGGATAAAGCAAAAGAAATATTAGCCAATAATGGTATTGCCAGAAATCAAATTAAACTAGAAGCCTTTAGTGCCAATTTTATAACATCCAGTGATGCTAAAGACTTAATAAGCAATGTAGTTATCTACCAGGAAAAAAAGAAGCACCAGATAAGCGTTCCGGGAGACAAAACAATTCTACAAGGAGCAATGTCCGAAAACATAATGCTACCATACTCTTGTAGATCAGGCATGTGCAGCAGTTGTAAAGCAAAATGTGTAAAAGGAAAAGTAAAGATGATAGATGGTCATTTTTTAACAGAAGAAGAAGTTGCTAATGGAGATATCTTAACCTGCATAAGCTTTCCAGCTTCTAGTAACGTTAGTATTAGCTTCTTAAACGATTAAAACTATATGTTTAGCAAAAATCCATTACGAAAAAGACAACGGATTGGCTCTATAATTGGAATCACTATCGGCATCATTATATATATCGTTTTACCTCTAAAAAAAACAGAAAACTTTTTGAGTCTAGGACCTCTTAATACAGGGCATGAAGGATTGTCTTGTAATGCATGTCATACTGATGCAAAAGGAAATTTAATACAACAACTACAATCTAATATAGCTTATACATTTGGAATGCGTAAAACCAAAGCCGATTTTGGGACTGAAAATGTAGATAACAAAAAATGTCTGGAATGTCACGATAGACCCAATGACCGCCACCCTACTCATCGTTTTCTAGAACCTAGATTTAAAGAAGCAATTGCTAGTATAAACGCTACAGAATGCGAAACTTGCCATAGAGAACACAATGATACCAGAATAGTTCTTAAAGATGCTGCATTCTGTGTGAATTGTCACTATGATTTAGAAGTGAAAAATGATCCTATTGATACACCTCATGAAGAATTGATTGCCAACAAACAATGGAACACCTGTCTACAATGTCACGATTTTCATGGAAATCACATTTATAAAGTAGCAGAAAAAATGAAAGATACCGTTCCGTTAGAAAAAATTCAAGAATACCTAAAAGGAGGTCCAGATCCTTTTTCTAACAAAAAGAAACACCAACCATTAAGTGAAGAAGAATGGTTAAAAATGAAAAAGAAATACTCCGTTAAATAACACTCTAAGACATTTGAACCCAAAATAAACCTATCATGAACTCTACTACAATAATAAAGCTAACACTCTTGCTAACATTATTCATCAATTTCACATCCTGCAATGGAGAACCAAAACAAATATGTGATATCCCGCAGAATGTAACTTACAATGATCAGATAGCATCACTAATAGAAGTTCATTGCTTTAAATGTCACGCTCAAGATGTTTACAAAGAAAAGGCTTCTAGAAATAAAATTTTTGACTACTCAAGCTTAAAAAAATCTGGGGAAAGCGGACAATTAATAGGTTCTATCACCCACGCTCAGGGGTTCATTCCTATGCCTTATCGAAAAGGAGTTAAAATCGATAGTTGTGCGATAGAAATGATCAAAAAATGGGTTAAACTAGGAATGCAAGAATAATATTCTTGATATAGAAAACGAAGAGGTTAAAACCAGGAAGATATCAAAAAAAGAAACACTATTGAAACACGTATTGAACATACTTTTTTCTAATCGCACAAGCGGAATACTATTAATTGTATTTGCAATCGCAATGGCTGCTGCAACTTTTATAGAGAATGATTATGGAACCGAAACCGCCAAAGCACTAGTCTACAATGCTAAATGGTTTGAAATATTGATACTCCTTCTTACTTTTAACTTTATAGGTAATATCACTAAATATAATCTTTTTAGTTGGCAAAAAGCTCCTGTTTTTTTATTTCACTTAGCATTCATTATCATAATTCTAGGTTCTGGAATCACCAGATATAGAGGTTATGAAGCATTAATGACCATAAAAGAAGATACTGCCAGTAACAGGATGATCTCTATAGATAGCTACTTGCAATTAGAGATGGGTAATGGTTCAATTAATAAGAACTTTTCCAGCGACCCTATTTTTATGAGCGAACTTGGCTTCAATAATATTCATGAAGATTACGATTTTGAAAATAAGAATATTAAAGTAAATCTAAAGAAATATATTCCGAGAGCACATTATAACCTGAAAGATACTACCCAAGGAGCGACTTATATACACATTGTAATTGCAGACAGTGATGAGAGAAAAGATTTTTACATCAAAAAAGGAACACGAGAAACAATTTATGGAATCCCAATCGCTTTTGAAAGCCAACATAAATCCAAAAAAGACATTTTTATTACTAAAAAGAATGACACTTGGTCAGCATCATTTCCAAAAAGCACGAATTACTTTTCTATGATACTAAATAAGGCTAGTTTTTACCCTAAAGACAGTCTTGTTCCATTACAATTTAAAGCACTTAGTGAAATCAACAACACACCTATAGTTTTTAATCAAATATCAGAAAACAAATATTTAGAAATCATTTCAAAGGAAAAAGATCCGGAAATTAAAAACCCAGAAGCTGCTATTACAATATCCTTGGAGTCTGGTAAGGAAACAAAAGAAATCACATTATTTGGAGGTCCGGGATACATGAATCCTTATAGAACTTTATTTATAAACGGTATTCATATAAACCTTCGATATGGTTCCAAACCAATTAAACTACCTTTCTCTATTTTTCTAAAAGACTTTATACTAGAGCGATACCCTGGATCTAATAGTCCATCAGCTTTTTACAGTAATGTAGAAATTCAAGAAAAACACAGGATTTTTGACTATACTATTTTCATGAATAATGTTCTGAACCATAGTGGATATCGTTTTTTTCAATCTGCCTATCTTCCTGATGAAAGCGGCACTATTCTTTCCGTAAATCACGATTACTGGGGAACATTTACTACTTATTTTGGTTATGCACTATTAGCTCTGGGAATGTTACTGAGTCTATGTTGGAAAAGTTCTCATTTTGGATTAACACTAAAACTATTAAATTGAAAAAAAACATCCCATTTAAAGTTTTAAGCTTTCTAATCCTTTTTGTTAGCCAAATACAAGCACAACAATTACATCACTTAGAACCATACGAATTAATCAACAGACAACTCATTGACATTAACCACGCAGAAAAGTTTGCCACTGTTCAGGTTCAAGATTTCCAAGGAAGAATAAAACCAATTAGTACATTATCATTAGAATTGGTCAGGAAAATCCATGGCAAAAGCAGCTTCAGTTATTTTGATAAAGAAAACAAAAAACAACAACTTACTCCGACCCAAATATTCTTAGGAATGCAGTATAAGCCTGATTCATGGCAACTAATAGCATTTATTAAGATTGAAAAAAAAGCAATTAATGGACTAAAAGAATTAATTGACATCAATACTTTAGGTTACACAAGCGCTTCACAGTTTTTTGACTTTCAAGGCAACTACAAACTGGAGCCTCTCGTTAATAGAGCTTATGAAAAAGCCCCTGGAAAACGTTCCGTTTTTGATAAAAACATCATTAAAATCGACGAACGAGTTAATATTATATGGGGGATCTTTAATGGACAATTTCTTAAGATTTTTCCTAAAAAAGATGATCCATCCTTGAAATGGTATGCTCCGATGGAGAAAGAAGCAACATTCAATGAAGACGATCAACTTTTTTATTCAAAAATTACGCCTACCTACTTTACAAATCTTACCATTGGTATTAAAAATAGAGATTGGCAAAAAGCAGATGAAACTATTGATTTAATCAAAAGGTTTCAGGAAAATAACGGAACAACGATTATATTATCGGACACAAAAGTAAGTTTAGAGATATGGTTTAACAACAATCCAATATTTTTATGGTGTCTTATTGGATATTCTTTTCTGGGAATGTTATTAGTACTCCTTAGTTTTGTAATAACATTTAAACCCTACAATAATTTATTAAAAAAAATCATTGGCTACATACTTTTTTTAGTTTTTGTTTTATTCATTTTGCAAGGCTTTGGAATTATATTGCGCTGGTACATTTCGGGACATGCTCCTTGGAGCAATGGTTATGAAGCTAGTATATTCATTTCCTGGGTAGGAATGCTAGCTGGATTTATTTTTCACAAAAAAAGCTCGTTTGCTCCGGCCACTGCATCCATATTAGCTATCTGCTTAATTGGGATTGCACACGGAAGTTTAATGAATCCTGAGATTACTAATTTAGTTCCTGTGTTAAAATCATATTGGCTATTAATTCACGTGGCGATCATAACCGGTAGTTATGGTTTTTTAGCACTAGGATCTCTTCTTTCATTAATTTCTCTGTTACTAATGTGTATTAACACCTTTTCTGATCATATGGAAACAGAAAATACCATAAAAAAACTCACGAATATTAATCAAATTACTAGTACGATTGGTTTATACATGCTAACTATCGGCACCTTTTTGGGAGGTATTTGGGCAAATGAGTCATGGGGAAGATATTGGGGTTGGGATCCCAAAGAGACCTGGGCTCTGATAAGCATTATTATCTATTCCTTTGTACTTCATATAAGAATTATAATCCCTAAAAACTACATATACATGTACAATGTATGTAGCTTATTTGCTTTAGGAAGTCTTATTATGACTTTTTTTGGAGTAAACTATTACTTATCTGGATTACATTCTTATGCAAAGGGAGATCCTTTTCCTATTCCCTATTGGATATATATTATCATACCAATAGCTTGTATTATCTCGATAATACCTTTAATAAAAAAAAATAGTAAAAAAAAAGCCGGTTACAACTTCTCATAACCGGCAACACAAGAAACACTTAAAGCTACTAGTCTTTAAGGTTTCAAACACTAAATTATTTAGGATAAACCTTATATATTTTCACAAATACTAATGTATATAGTATGATATAAATAGTCAAAAAAGCGTTTTCTTTCCGGAGTACAAAATACATTCCTTAATAAGATCCTAAAATCATATCCAAAGAAACAAGCTCTGTATGCACAAATATTAGATTAAATATACCAATATTCCACAAACAGAGCTTAAAACTTATTCCTTTTTAGAAAAATTTATGAACTATAACGTTACAGCTTAGGCAGCTTTTTCAATTTTCCTCAATAAACCTATTTCTATATACTCTTCTATCTTATCGGCTTTTTTAATTTTTCCTGTATCAATAGGTATCCATCCATCAATTTTAATCATATCATTAGGATTACTACTAAAAAACATTTCATACTCATATGCATCGGAGTTATTATTTACCCCATATGATTCTGGACTATTTTTAACTTTATTAGTGATACGTTTTTTTACGATTTCTATTTTAGAAGCAAAATTCAGGTTACCAGTATCTCTGCTTACTTCTACTTCTAAGAACTCTGTAATAGCTTCAGTGATTAATTCATTTACTTTCATTATTCATTCTATTTTTGGGTTAATATTTCCATAATTATAAATTTGGCTAAGCATAATGATTTATTAACAAAAAATTAATAACTAATGTTTGTTAGCTTAAGGAACTGCCTATTCTTCTAAGCAATCCAATTTCTATATATTCGTCTATTTTATCTGCTTTTTCAATCCTACTAGTATCAATAGGAATCCATCCATCAATTTTGATCATATCATTAGGGTTACTACTAAAAAACATTTCATATTCATATCCTTCAAAACCACTCACCATGCCATAAGCATCCGGGCTATTTTTGACTTTATTAGTAATACGTTTTTTTACGATTTCTATTTTGGAAGAGAAATCAAGGTTTCCTGTATCCCTATGCACCTCAACATCTAAAAATTCCGTAATTGACACCATTATCAACTCTTCTATATTCATATTCTTTTTTCGATTTTTTCTTAAACAATAACCCCTTATTTTACAGGGTTGTAATAAAAATAAACATTAATTTAATCAATTTAACCCTATTAATTTAAGACAAATCTATACATAAAACATATAAAAAAGCAAATGACCCCTAAAAAATTAGGGGTAAAACATTAATTATTACATTTTAACAAAAAAACATTTAGTTAAATTATTTTTTCTGCAATTTGAATTAGTGAAATTTTGATATTTAGTAAGTGTAGTTAGTATAGTATATGCTTATTTGAGCGTTACCAGCATAAACAAGTAAATAAAAAAACACCTTATACTGCCATTTATCCCTAAATAACATTATAAGGTGTATCCTAAAAATTGAATGTTTTTCTTTGTAAAACTCTAGTGTTCTAGAAAATTTATCAAATGTTCTCTATATTTATAGTAGTCAGGATGCTCTAAAACATCTTTTCTTAAACGAGGGCGTTCAAAATCTATTTCCAATATATCTCCAACTTTAGCTCTTGGACCACTTGTCATCATAATCACTCGATCTGCCAGAAAAATAGATTCATCAACATCATGAGTAATCATAATAGCTGTAATTTTTTCCTGATTCCAAACTTCTATCAGCACATCTTGCAATTCTCCTCTTGTAAGGGAATCCAACATCCCGAATGGCTCATCTAACAACAAAACCTTTGGTTTTAATGCAAATGCGCGTGCTATTCCAACACGTTGTTGCATCCCTTGAGACAGTTCTTTTGCCTTCTTATGCATAGCATCTTCTAGACCTACTTTTGATAAGTAATATTTTACAATATCATCTCTATCTTTTTTTGTTCCGTGTCCAAACACCTGCTTAACACCCAACATCACATTATCATATGCTGTCATCCAAGGTAGTAAGCTAGGCGACTGAAATATAACTCCTCTATCAGGACCAGGACCTTTAATTGTTTGATTATCAGCTACAATTGTTCCTCTAGAAATAGGATTAAGTCCTGCAATCATAGTAAGTAATGTAGATTTACCACAACCAGAATGACCTATAATGGAAATAAACTCTTCATGTTTTACTTTTAAATCAAGATCATCTAAAACCACATAATCTCCTTTAGGAGTTGGATATATTTTAGTCAATTGAGAAATATCTAACATATACTTATCCTCAAACAATCCATTATCTGATCTTCTTACCTCTTTTAATTCTTTTAATGTTTCCATTTTACTCTATTTTAGCTAAAACTCATTCTTCTAAAAGGTGCAGTTTTAACTCTTGGTTTAATATCAGGCAACACATGATTGCTTTCTTTTTTAGAAGCTCTTTGTTCTCCTATCTGAATAAGATATTCCATAATACCATTACGGAGTTGTTTATAATCATCGTTATGATTAAGCGCTGTTTTATCTCTGGGACGCTCCAGATTAATTTTATATTCGGGTCCAAGCGTAGCCTTAGGTCCGGGTTTTAATGGAATGATCCGATCTGCCATTAAAATCCCTTCATCCACATCATTAGTGATCAATAAAGCGGTCTTCTTATCTTTGTTCCAAATATTCAGAATCTCCTCTTGTAAATTACCCCTAGTCAAAGCATCTAATGCACTTAATGGTTCATCCATCAAAATCACATCAGGACTCATAGATAAAGCCCTCGTAACAGATACGCGTTGTCGCATACCTCCAGAAAGTTCTTTTGGTAATTTACCTATAGCGGGCGAAAGATTTACCATTTCAACATACTCTTCAACACGTTTGCTTCTATCTTTTTTAGACATTTTCTTAAATGCTTCTTTCACTGCCATACCCACATTATTACGAACATTCAACCAAGGTAATAATGAGTAATTCTGAAAAATGACACCTCTCTCATGACTCGGCCCTGTTACCGGCTCTCCTTTAAACAGTACCTGACCCTCATCAGGCATCAATAAACCAGATATTAGATTTATCAAAGTTGTCTTTCCACTACCAGTAAAACCTACAATGGCAACAAACTCTCCTTCTTCAATTTCTAAATTAATATTAGACAAGACTTGCGTACGATCTTTTCCAGTTCCAAAAGATTTGGATACATTTCTTAATTCTATATATGCCATAATAACCTGTATTTTAAGCCGTTTCTTCAGTAAAAGTGACAAACTTTTGTATCGTTAACATAATGCGGTCCAATAAAAACCCTATAATACCAATTATGAACATTGCTACGATAATTTTAGAGTTAGAGTCATTTGCTCCATTCTGAAATTCCTCCCAAACAAAAGAACCTAATCCGGGACTTTGTGCTAATAACTCTATAGCAATTAACACCATCCAAGCTACCGACAAAGTGATTCTCAATCCTGTAAATATTAAAGGAAATGAAGATGGCAAAATGATCTTAAACACTTTTTGCGCAACACTTAATTGAAGTACTTTAGCCACATTTATATAATCTTTATCAACTGAAGAAACTCCCATACTCGTGTTTACTAATGTTGCCCACATGGAACATAAACCAACACTTATAAATGAAATAATAAAAGAGCTATCAGAGTCAGAACCACGAGTTAACGTTTTTACAATCATAAACACTAATAATAACCAAACAACAGGAGAAACCGGTTTGAATATCTGAATCAGCCAGTTTACTGATGACCTCAGTGTTTTACTTAATCCTAACATAATACCGATAGGAACCGCAATAAATAACGCTAGTAAGAATCCTGCAAATACTGTTTTTAGACTTGTAAATATCTGATCTACAAATGATGGTCTTCCTGTATATGTAATTGGCGCCAACCCTTGTGCCTCTCTTTTAGTATTTGTTACAGCTACTTTTTCAGCAAAAGCTGTCTTTTTATCAGATATTACTCTATGATCTGCCAAAAGTGACTGATATGCAGTCCAAACCTGTGCGGGCGATGGCAACGTATTAGGTTGACAGCTTATATCTCCTGATTCAATACAAGTCCGCATCTCTAAAGCTGCAGCTTCTCCTTGATCTGCTAGTGCCTTTTCTATTCGTGCATCTTTTTCTACATTATAAAGATATGTAGCACCGGAATGCCATAACACCAAAAACAATCCTACAGATAATAATGGCAGTAACACTTTTTTAAATAAAGCAATTAAATTTTTCTTTATTTCCTCACCAGTAGCCAACCTTATGGCCGGTTCAAAAAAACCTAATCCTACAAAATTGAGAATATGTATAGATCTATCTTTCATTTTATTTCTTTTAAAAACTTATTCGCTCCAGTCATTTTAAAATACATCATTTTCTACACTAGAGACATTAGATTACTTTTGTTCATTTTTCACTGGAAGGAGAAACAAAAAGAGAGGATTCTCTTTTTATTTCTCAATGCTTGAAACACCTTCCGTATTTTCTTTATTTCCAATACCAAAACTATTGATGTACCCTATTGGATCTTTAGCATCATACTTATTACCATCAATAAAATCAGTAGTTGCTGGCTTATATCCATCTGTTTCAGGCAACTCTGAAGCCTCAAGATGACCTTCATCAACCAAGAGTTTAGCTGCTTTTGTCCAGATATCAGGACGATAAATATCTTTAATCGTTTTATCATACCATGCTGCAGGCTTACTATCTGGAATCTGTCCCCATCGTCTCATTTGAGTCAGAAACCATATACCATCAGAGTAGAAAGGATATGTAGCATCATGTCTATAGAAAACATTGAAATCTGGCATTTCTCTTTTATCCCCTTTTTCGAACTCAAAAGTACCAGTCATAGAATTCGCTAATACTACCTCATCTGCTCCAACATATTCTGGCATTGATAATATTTTTACAGCTTCCGGACGGTTACCTGGCGTATCCAACCATTTACCTGCTCTAATCAACGCTTTCGTTACAGCGGTTGCCGTATTAGGATACTGCTCCACAAATTTCTTGGTCATCACAAATACTTTCTCTGGATTGTTTTTCCAGATATCATAGTTCGTAACTACAGGAACACCAATTCCTTTAAAAACAGCTTGCTGATTCCATGGTTCTCCAACACAGTATCCATATATAGTACCTGCCTCAAGTGTTGCTGGCATTTGTGGTGGTGGAGTTACAGAAAGTAACACATCTGCATCAATTTGCCCTTGAATATTATCTTTAGAATACATACCAGGATTAATCCCTGCTGCAGCTAACCAGTATCTTATTTCATAGTTATGTGTTGATACCGGAAACACCATTCCCATCTTAAAAGCCTTTCCATCATTCTTATATGATTCTATTACTGGCTTCAATGCTTCGGCAGAAATAGGATGAATTGGTTTTCCGTCTTCACTTTTCGGTACATTGGGTTTCATTTTAGACCAAACATCATTAGACACTGTGATACCATTTCCATTTAAATCCATAGAAAAAGGAGTAACTAATTCGGCTTGTCTACCAAAACCTGCTCCAGCAGCAATAGGCTGACCTGCTAACATATGAGAGCCATCTAACTGCCCATCAATAACACGATCTAACACATTCTTCCAGTTTGACTGTGCCTCTACAGAAACAAATAGTCCTTCGTCTTCAAAAAAACCTTTTTCTTTAGCTATTGCCAAAGGAGCCATATCTGTTAGTTTTATAAAACCAAAAGTTAATTGTGGCTTCTCTATTGCTAACTTGGATGCTTCTTCTTTTAAACTCGCATCGCTTGATGCTATTTCTTTTTTCTTTTCTCCTGCGCAGGACAGCAATGTAAAAACCGTGAGTACTGCTATAATTTTAAAATTAAGTTTTATCATAATTTACTTTTTTTATTATTCAGCTAATAGAACACTTCAAAAGTAAGTATAAATACTTAATTAAATATTTTAAAAATACGTATTTAACTAAGTATTTATGATTTATAAAAAATACTTAGCAAATTTTATTTTCTAGAAAAAAATAGGTGCTTATTTTTGAAAGAATGACAATAAGCACGAAAAATAAATTAACAAAAACCCTAAATATCAGTGCGCTAAAAAAATATTTTATCAAGAAAGCATCAAAAAACGACTAATATCATTCAATAACTTCCACTAATAAATAGCTAAAGTGTTTCTTACAATTATTCATTAACTACGTATTAAATGAGTTTTGACTCTGTATTTATTTAAATTTAATTAGCCTAACCAAAACAAAAAGACCTTTATATAGATTGTTTCCTCATCTATATAAAGGCCTTTTTTTTCCTATAGGGTAACCGCACAGAAACCTTAGCTTGACACAGCAACACCTTTTATCTCATGCGCTATAGCTTTTTCATCTTCCGTAGAAAATTTTATTGTTAAAGAAACAATTGCCGTTAGAACCACAAAACCTCCTATTAAAAAATATCCTTCAGACACAGCTTCTGAAGAAGCAATTGCCTGAGCTGCATCCATCGCTTCTTGCCCTAGATTTTGGTTTTTCGAAATAGCTAGTTTCTCAGCTACAGCAGATTTAGATTTTAATACCATCGCAGCAACAAAAGCCCCTACATTTCCTCCAGCTCCTACAATTCCAGAAATAGACCCTATTGCTTTTTTATTAATAAAGGGAACAACGGAAAACGTAGCTCCTTCTGCCATCTGAACGGTTAAACTAAAACCTACTAAAAAGACAATACCAAATGCCAATCCACTCATTCCAGAAAACAAAGAAAGCATAAGTCCTTCTACCGCAAGAATAACGGCTAAAAATAATACACGTCCGCGTAATCCTTTTAGTTTTCCAAATTTATCTCCAAAAAAACCTCCTAATGTTCTTGCAAAAATATTCATTAAAGCAAAGGAAAGAACTAAATTACCTGCTGTAGCCCTCTCTAATCCAAATGTATTCTGAAGATAATCATCCATAGTACCATAAACAGTTAACTCCATACCAAAACAAGCAGCATACACTACAAAAAGAATCCAAACTCTATAATCTTTAATCGCGGACAAAAAACTAATTTCATCTTTTTTTGATTGAGGCAAAGCTCCTTTCGCTTTTAATTCTTTATAATTTCCGTTTGGAGTATCCTGTGTAAAAAAGTAATACACAATCCCCATTAAAAAACAAACAATACCAGCAACCACCATGCAATATCGCCACGCTTCGGTCTCCGCCACACCAAAACTCACAACAGCAGCAGCTATAAGAGGCATACCTAATCTATTTGCTCCACCACCAAGATTACCCCATCCAGCAGAAGTTGCATTAGCCGTACCTACTATATTCGAAGCAAACATAATAGATGTATGAAATTGTGTTATTACAAATGACGCACCTATAAACCCAATAAAAAGTCTACATATAATAAACTGCATAGGAGTCTGAACCAAACCTAACAAGATTACAGGAATAGCTCCTAACATCAATAACCAAGTATAACACATACGAGGTCCATACTTATCACATAATTTACCTATCAAAAGCCTAGCGAAAACCGTTCCAGTAACTGCTACAATAATAGAATTCCATTTTTGATCCGGTGTTAAACCTAAATCTCTAATTACATCAGGCATAAAAGGAACAATACCAAACCAAGCAAAAAAGCATAAGAAAAAAGCTATTGAAGTTATCCAGAAAGTCCGAATTGGCAGACTCTTTAAGTTTAAAAGTTTTAGTGTTGTAGACCTTCCTAAGACATCCATATTTAAATTATTTTGATATTAAAATTTTTACTAATTATAAATTACGCATCAAAACTAAGTATAAACACTTACTAAAAATAAGTTTTAATCAAAAAAGTAAGTATTTAAAACTTTAATTACGTATTTGTTAATTTTAGAACTAGATAATTACAAGATTGATAATAAAACCTTCTAGAATCACAAATCCTACCTTAAACAATTATTAAACAGATTAATAACTCTTTAAACATACTATAATTATGGCTTTACCTTACATTGATTAAAAGATGAAAAGTTCATCTTAAAACTAAGTATCAAATATTTGGTTTTGTCAAAAAAAAGTAAGTATTTTGAAAAAAAGACCCCTTTTAAACGTAGATATTTTCCCTCATAATAAATTAGTATTAAACCCAATTTAATACATCCAATCCCTATAAATAATTTAAAAACTTACTTATGAAAAAGAAGAAAACCAACACTTTATTAATTATTTGCGTTATCCTTTTCACCTGCAATATTGCATTTTCTCAATCCAACAACTTCGGCGCTATTACTTACGGAAAGGCAATAAATATATCTGGGAAACAACGAATGTTATCTCAAAAAATGTCTAAAGCCTATTTATTACTTGCAAAAGGAATAAGTGATGCATCGATAAGGAAAGAATTAAATTCTAGTAAATTTATTTTTGAAAAACAGTTACAAATATTGACGAAAAATGCATCAAGCTCTTCAGTTAAGTTATCTATAAAAAAGGTAGAGCAATTATGGGGAGTTTTCAAGGAAGTTGTTACAAGTACGCCTAACCCCCAAAATTGTATAAGAATAATGAAAATGAATACATCATTATTAAAAGCATGTAATGATGTCGTTGTCAGTATTGAAAATAACTTTAGTTATAACAATCAATTTTTCCAAAACAAAAATAAAGAATTGGTAAACACAATAAATGTGTCAGGAAAACAAAGAATGCTCTCTCAAAGATTGTGTTTATATTACACAGCTTCTACAATGTTTACCCAGGAGAGTGCGGAATACAGAAAAGTACTTACTAGCGTATATACTGAATTTGACACTGTAATAGGAAACCTACTAATTAGTAGTTATAACACTACTGAAATCGAAGAAGAGCTAGGGTCCATTATGGGGATATGGGAGAAATTCCAAACAAATCCAAAAGGCTTATTCAATGGGGAATTTCAATTACAAGAAATATTTTCAACTACTAATCAGCTAACCAAATCATTCAATAAAATTACCGGTTTGTACGAAAGTATTTCTAATGATTAAATACGAAAAAAACAAAGGGTCAGGAAATCATATTGTATTTTCTGGCCTTATTACTTAGTTCCAGTACATTTTTGACACCCATTTTTTTCATCAAATTAAAACGATGTACTTCTGTAGTTCTTTTACTTATATCCAGTTCTACTGCAATATCTTTATTAGTCATACCTGAAACAGCCAACTTGAGTATTTGATTTTCTCTTTTTGTAAGATCGAACGGATTATTATTTACGTTTATGCTCTCTTTGGTTAACTGAACTACTTCTTCTTCATTCTCGTTCTCTACGCCCTTAAGTAAATTCTTAACCAATATTGAAGATACATCTCCACTAAAGTACTTATTTCCTTTACTTACAGTCGACAATGCTTTAAGAAATTCTTCTTTTCCTGCATCCTTCAATAAGTATCCATCAGCTCCAGCATTTATAGATTGTAAGATATATTCATCAGAATCGTGCATCGACAACATAATAGTTTTAGATGATACCGACAAAGCTGTAAGTTGTTCTACTGTCTCAATACCTGACATTTCAGGCATTCTTATATCACATATTACAATATCCGGTTGTAAAGACTGAACTAAATCTATGGCTTCTCGCCCATCGGATGCTTCCCCAATCACCTCATATTGATTTTCATCTTCCAAAAGCGAACGGATACCATCTCTTACCAAAAAATGATCATCTACCAATACAATACTAACCATATTTTCTAATACCTAATTAAACTGATCTTTCCGCCAAAGTTGTTAATCCATCAAATATATGAATAATTCAAAAATAGCTCTACAAAATTAATAATCCTAAAATTATAACTAAGTATTTTTATCTAATAAAAACATTAAAAATAAGTATTAATACTTAGATTTGTCATTCAATTAATGTATCAGCTAATAGAATTAATTGAAAAGAACATAGCAATAGTGTGAGTAGCACGCTCGCACAACAAACGAAAAACTTAAGAAATGAAAAACAAGTTACATTATACTATACTATTTTTACTAGTATTAGTATCTAAGGGGAAAGCTCAGGAATTAAGTATTGATTTAGATTTTAGAGATCGATTTGAATATCGTCATGGATTCAATAATCTGGTTCCTCAAGGAGCGGATCCTGCTGCTTTTGTGCAACAGAGAGCCAGGCTAAAATTTGGGTACACTTCCGAAAAATTCAAAGCTCATTTTAGTATTCAGGATGTAAGAGTATGGGGAGATACCAGACAGATTCTGGATAATGATGCTAATAATAATTTACAAGTTGCAGAAGCCTGGGCATCCTTGGCATTCGGAAAAGGTTGGTCCACTAAAGTAGGTCGACAAATGATATCATACGATGATCAGAGAATCTTAGGTGGTTTAGATTGGGCATTACAAGGTCGTTTTCATGACTTAGCTTTAATAAGATATGGAAACGAAAAGATCAAATTAGATCTTGGTTTTGCATTTAGTCAGAATGATCTAGATGCACTTCCAGGTAATCAAACAGGAACAATATATAATGTTACTGGTTTTTTTAGCTATAAAGCCATGGAGTATGCACACTTAACCTGGAAAGCTTCAGAAAAAGCGACGCTCAGTTTTTTAGCATTAAATAACACATTTCAGAATGTAATAAATGGTACTCCTACAGATGGATTCTATCATACCCATACATTTGGTACACATTCTAAATTTAAACTAGGAGGAGTAGGTCTTGCTTTAAATGCATATTTACAAGCAGGAGAAGGCCCTGATACCACTGATCCTGCAAGTCCATCTACTGATCTTTCTGCATATTTAGTTGGACTAGAAGCCAATGGGAAAATTGGTACTGTTGGTATTGGAGGTGGTTTTGAAATCCAAAGTGGTACAGATCAAAACGAAACGGATGGAAAAAACTATTCTTTCTTTCCTCTTTATGGTACCAATCATAAGTTTAATGGATATATGGATTACTTTTATGTTGGAAACCATGCAAACTCTGTGGGTTTAACTGATATATATGCCAAAGCAAATTTTAAATTTGGAAAATCCTCAAGTCTTCTTATCAAAGGACATTATTTCTCATCAGCAGCTACTCTTATAGATGATACGGATGGATCAGAGGCAGACAAATACCTTGGAACGGAAGTAGATATTGTATTTACACAAAAATTACTACCCTATGCATCCGTAAAAGTTGGATATTCACAAATGTTTGCTGGAGAGGGAATGGAGTTTCTAAAAAATCAACCTAATCCAAGTGGATTACAAAACTGGGGATGGGTTCAATTAGTGATTAAACCTAATTTCCTTAAGTGGAGTCCTAAACCTCTGCAATAAGTCTTTAAAAAGATATTTCTAGAACCTGCGAAACTGATTTCGCAGGTTTTTTTATGAATTATTTTAAAATTCTCAATTTCCAGTAGTCATAATTACGTAATTCTTACTAGCTAAATACGTATTAATACTTAATTTTGAACTAATAAATACGTAACTAATGAAGAAGGTAGTAGTAATAGGTAATGGAATGGTAGGTTATAAGTTCTGTGAGAAGTTTGTAGCTTCAGAAAAATTTCCTGATTATAAACTTATAGTTTTTGGAGAAGAACCCAGACGCGCATATGACAGAGTACATCTAAGTGAATTCTATGACGGTAAAACTGCCGAAGATTTAAGTATGTCATCTGCAAACTGGTATGAAGACAATAATATCGATCTTCACACTTCAGAAATGATCACAGAGATTAATAGAGCAAATAAAACTGTCGCTAATCATCGTGGAGATACGTATACTTACGATTATTTAGTATTAGCAACAGGATCTTCTGCATTCGTTCCTCCTATTCAAGGAGTTGATAAAGAAGGGGTTTTTGTTTATAGAACTATTGAAGATCTTGAAGCGACAGAAGCTTACGCTAAGAAATTAAAAGCACAAGGAAAAACTGAAGCAGCAGTACTTGGAGGCGGATTGTTAGGCCTGGAAGCTGCAAACGCAGTTAAAAACTTAGGATTAAACGCTCATGTTGTAGAATTTGCTCCAAGACTTATGCCTAGGCAACTAGATAAGGGTGCAAGTGATATGCTACAAGCCAAAATAGAAGATTTAGGTTTAAAAGTTCATCTTTCAAAACAAACACAGTTTTTACAAGGAGAAAAGTCTATTGAAGGTTTACAATATATTGATGATACCGAATTAAAAGTAGATATGCTAGTTGTATCTGCAGGCATACGTCCCCGCGATGAAGTGGCAAAAGAATGTGGATTAGAAGTCGGAACTCGTGGAGGTATTCTTGTAAACCAGAAAATGCAGACCTCTGATGAAAACATTTATGCTATTGGAGAGTGTGCTTTACTAAATAGTATGATTTATGGTTTAGTTGCCCCTGGCTATGATATGGCAGAAGTTGCTGTACAACAAATTACTGGTGGTAATGCAGAAATGCCAGAATCTATTGACATGTCAACTCAGTTAAAACTAATTGGCACAGAAGTAGCAAGTTTTGGTGATGCACTTAATGAAGCTAAAGAAACAATAGATGAGATTACATATGAAAATAAACGTAAAGGCATTTATAAAAAAATAAATGTTTCTAAAGACGGCAAAAAACTATTAGGAGGGATTTTAATTGGTGATTCATCAGATTATAATTCTTTATTCCAAATATACATTAACGGAATGAAACTTCCGGAGGAACCAGAAGATCTTATATTAGGTAGTCGCGGTGGTGATGGTGGTGGACTTCTTGGAGATGTTATGGATCTACCTGATGATGCTCAAATCTGTTCATGTGAAAGCGTTACTAAAGGACAAATTTGCGGAGCAATTGAAAAAGGAGAAGCCACAGATGTTTCCGGAGTAATTGGTTGCACTAAAGCTGGAACCGGTTGTGGTGGTTGTAAACCTATGGTTACTGATTTAACAAATGCTACACTAAAATCCTTAGGTATTGAAATTAAAGATGGGGTTTGTGAGCATTTTGAGTTAAGTAGACAAGATTTATACAAAATCATTCAAGTAAAAGGGTATACTACATTTGATGAAGTTTTAGACAACCACGGAAATGGAGGTCATGGATGCGAATTATGTAAACCACTGGTTGCTTCCTTAATGGCTACTATTAATGCTGATACCGCCAATAAAGAATATGCTATCCAGGATTCTAATGATCGCTTCTTAGCAAACATACAGCGTAACGGAACATATTCTGTAGTACCTAGAGTTCCTGGAGGAGAAATTACACCTGATAAATTAATCGCTCTTGGAGAAATTGCTAAAAAGTATGATTTATACACCAAAGTAACGGGCGGTGTACGTATCGATTTATTTGGCGCAACATTAAATCAATTACCGTTAATATGGAAAGATCTAATTGACAATGGTTTTGAAAGCGGTCATGCATATGGTAAATCTTTACGTACTGTAAAAACTTGTGTAGGATCAACTTGGTGTCGTTATGGAATGGATGAAAGTGTAAGTTTTGGTATTGAACTTGAAAATAGATACAGAGGAATTCGTGCTCCTCATAAAATTAAAGGTGGAGTTTCTGGATGCATTCGTGAATGTGCAGAAGCTCGCGGAAAAGATTTTGGTTTAATTGCTGTAGAAGGTGGATGGAACTTATATGTTGGCGGAAACGGTGGAGCAACACCAAGACACGCAGAATTATTTGCAGAACAAATTGATAACGAAACTGTAATTAAATATTTAGATCGTTACTTAATGTTTTACATGCGTACAGCAAAACCATTACAAAGAACTGCAGCTTGGCAAGAACGCCTGGAAGGCGGGTTAGATTATCTAAAAGAAGTAATTATTGATGATAAGCTAGGCATTGCTAAGGATTTAGAAAATGAAATGAAAACTTTAGTAAACAAGTTTGAATGTGAGTGGACTCAGGCTATCAACGATCCTGAAATAATGAAAAGATTTAACCATTTTGTTAATAGTGACGAAGAGGATGACAACATTGTTTTTGTACCTATGAGAGAACAAAAAATGCCAGAACCTTGGAAATAATAAAACAGCTTATAATTCAAAATAACATGGAAGAAATTCTAACAAAATATAAAACCACCAAATTAGAAGATGTAAAAGTTTGGTTTAAAGCTGCATCAGTTGATGTTTTTCCTAAAGATGGAGGAGCTTGTGTTAAATATAAAGATCTACAAATTGCCGTATTTAATTTTAACAGATTAAACAAATGGTATGCTACCCAAAATTTATCACCTGAAAAAAATGAAATGGTACTTAGTAGAGGAATGATCGGCGATCATAACGGAATACCTAAAGTTGCTTGCCCTCTTCATAAAAAGACTTTTTCATTAGAAACTGGTGAAAATCTGAATGGGGATCTTACTGCTATCGCGACATATCCTGTAAAAATAGAAGATGGTATTGTATTTATTGGTTTCGAAGAATAATACGTTTTATTGCTAAAAACCTTAAATTAGCACGTATTATAACATCATTCCTTTTATGCCAACCACAAAATTAGCCGCTGCATTTTCTTTTTTTGACAAAGCAAATGCAAAAGACCCAAATAAAGAAATCGTTAAAGGAGAATCTATTCCTAAAGAATTGATCTACGGTCAACGAATGAGTCAATCTCTTAATAATTATACTTCTGAAGCATCAGAAGCGTTGCAGCTAGCTGCAAGAGCCCAGCATTTATGCAGATGGGAAATTCCTCGTAACAATTATCCGATGGATCGAGTGGGTTATTTAAAATGGAGAGAAGAGTTAAAAAAGTTTCATGCAGAAAAGGCTTCAGGAATACTTCAGGAAGTAGGGTACGATAAAGAAACTATAGATAGAGTATCTTTTCTCATACAAAAGAAAAAGTTAAAAAAAGACGAGGATACTCAAATATTAGAAGATGTTATCTGCCTTGTTTTTCTAGAATTTTACTACTCAGAATTCTACGAAAAACACAGTTCAGAAAAGGTTATTGATATTTTACAAAAAACCTGGAGAAAAATGTCTGAAAAAGGTCATCAAGCAGCATTAAAACTATCATATACAGAAAAAGGGTTAGATATGATTAAGCAAGCTATTGCATAATTCATTTGTATTGAACAAATTAACATCATTAGATCATCAAACTTTTAATCGCCTAAGTAAAATTTACATTATTGCTTTAGGAGCTATCGCTCTATTTACTATTGGAGCGCAATTTTTTATTCAGCAGTATCTAAGCTCTCAAATTGATGATTCTAAGATTATCAATATTTCCGGTAGACAACGAATGCTCAGTCAAAAACTATCTAAAGAGATTTTATTACTTTCTTATATTAAAAATGACAAATCAAGAAAACGATATCTATCAGAATTAGAGACAACCATAGATCTTTGGAAAACATCTCACGAAAGACTCAAAAGATACAATGACTCGATACCCAAAGGAAAAAATGATAGCACCGAGATAAAACGAATGTTTTTGGTTTTACAACCCTACTTCGAAACCATTTATGAAAATAGCCTACAAATACTGGCAATAGCAAAAAAAGATTCTGTCAATCCTGAAATTCTAAAACCTCATCTCGAAAGTGTCATTTTTAATGAACCCTTTTTTCTTAGGCAAATGGATGCCATTGTGTTTAGATACGAAAAAGATGCTCAGGAAAAAATATCCAGACTTAAAAAGATCGAATACATCTTGTTTTGTTTAATTATTTTAATTCTGGTTTTTGAATTTTTCCTATTATTCCGACCTGTAGCTTTAAGTATCAAAAAAAACATATCCGATCTTCTTTATTCGCAAAAAGAAGCTACAAATATGGCTTCAAATGCAGAAAAATTAAGGAAAATTCAGAATGAAAATGTACAAGAATTATTATCACTTACCAAGGCTTTAGATCAAACCTTATTATATGCTCGAGTAAATGAGTTTGGTATGGTAAAAAGTCTGGGAGAACGCTTCGGTAAAGTGTTACATCTAGATCCAGGATACCATTCAAAAAATCTGGCGGAGCTTATGAATTTAAGTGAACTGCAAACAAACAGGTTACTTCAACTTATTTCTCAAAATAAAGGCGGAGTTTTTAATGAAGAATTTGAATTTACATCTAACGACGGTGAAAAGATGTGGTTAGACATTTCGATCCTGAATGTGTTTAAAGAATCTGGTAACTCAGAAAGATTGGTGCTTTGCTCTGACATCTCTAAAAGAAAAGAGGCTCAGCAGGAAATAGAACGATTAAATGACTTAGAGTATCAACAAAAAGAAGAATTACAGAAGTCCAACGCAAGTATGATTGTTGAAGCTCAGGAAGAGGAACGAAAACGAATTGCAAAAGAGATCCACGATAGTATTGGACAAATGCTTACAGCATTAAAGTTCAATATTGAATCTATTAATACGGATAATATTGAAAAGACAAATCAAAAAATTGAAGGGCTCAAAAAGCTATCAAAAGATCTCATATTAGGTATCAGAACAGCCACATTTAATCTCACCCCTCCAGAATTAAAAGATTATGGGATAAGCATTGCTCTTCAGAAAATGACAAAAGAACTGTCTAAATTAACAGGTAAAAATATTGTTTTTGAAAACAAATCTGATACTGAACCTCGTTTTGACTCTTTAGTAGAAACAAATTTATATCGCGTAACGCAAGAAGCTGTAAACAATGCTATTAAATATGCTAAATCAGATTATATCCTAATCTCCATAAACAGCTCAGAATCAATATTGAGTATCATTATAGACGATAATGGTCAAGGATTCGATCTTGACAATATCCCTACTAAGCCAAAAAATAATGCAGAAGGAGGAATGGGTCTTTTCTTTATGAAAGAACGAATGAATTATATAAATGGTCGAATCTTTATAAGTTCTACACCAGGCAAAGGCACAAGAATTACCTTAAATTACACTATATAATACGTAAAATTATATATTTTTGCGGATTATATTCCCCAAAAAAGTAACGTGAAAACACATCAGGAAAATACAAAATACCTAATGAACTGGGATTCCAAAAAAATCTGGAAAGAAGAAATCATTAGTAAAGAGTTTATTAAATATCTCAAAGAGATAGAAGTTAATGAGCTTATCATAAACAAGGATACTCAACTAGGAATCATTTCTGAAAGAGATGTTATCGATTGGATTGCAAAAGAAGAAAATGAAAATTTTTGGAACAATAGCATGAAAAATCATATCTGCGAAAAGATTATCAAAGATGATGATGATTATTTCGTAGGTTGTGACTATGAAGATTTCAAAGGAGGATACTTTTTCGTAGCTAGTTTATGGAAAATGAAAAAAGGAGAAAACTTGATAATATTAGAACATTATCATTAATCACTCCTTTTTTTCTAAAATCTAAACGTTATTTGGTCTCTTTTTCAAGACATCATTTCTGTAGTAATCTATAATACCATCAATTGGTCTTCTTACGATATTTCCAACAGTCAAATGGTATGGCCATACTGCTGCTCTAATGATATCTTCACTGAAATGTGCTATAGACCCAATAAAGTGAACTGGAACATTTTGAGCTTCAGGAAAACACAACACTCTTGTTTCTACAAATTCCTGAATACCTTCTGTAATAATTTTATAAAAGTATCCATTACGCTCACTTGTAAAAATAAACTCAGCAAAAGATGCCAAATAGGTATTTGGGTTTTCTTTTTTATACAAATTCTCCTTTATAGAATCTGAAGAAAGATCAAAACGCTTCTCGAATTCCCCAGTAACTTCTGGAGGCATTCTTTTATAATAATAATCTCTTATCAATCGTTTTCCAAAATAGTTACCACTTGCCTCATCCATAAGGATATACCCCAAAGAATCTACAGCCATATGAATATCATCTCCATCGTAGTAACAGCTATTGGATCCAGTACCTAAAATACAAACAATTCCGGGTTCTGTAGTAGCTGCATATACCGCAGCTACCATATCTTCTCTAACAATTACGTCTGCATTGATAAAAAAGTCTTCAAATATTTTCTTTAACATAGCCGCTGGCTTTTCGGTACCACATCCGGCTCCATAAAAGTGAACTGCTTCAATCGTTGTGCTATGAGCCGTTAGCTCTGCATTAGCACGAACTCTTTTTTCTAGTAAAGACTTCTCAAATACAGCAGGATTCAATCCTTCTGTACGGGTTTTAAATACAATTTCACCAGATTCATTTAGAAGAATCCAATCGCATTTAGTAGAACCACCGTCAGCTATTAAAATCATTTGAAAGTATATTAGTTGTGTGTGTTAGCTAAGAAAAAGCCCCGATTTTTTTATCATAACCGGGGCAATATAATTTTATTACTCCTTATTATAGATTACCTACATAAGATGATAGGTCTACCAACTTAGAAGAATATCCATATTCATTATCATACCAAGATACTAACTTAAAGAAGTTATCATTTAATGCGATTCCTGCACCTGCATCAAAAGTAGAAGTATGATCTTCTCCTACAAAATCCTGAGATACTACAGCTTCTTCTGTGTATGCTAAAACTCCTTTTAGTTCATTTTCTGAAGCTTTTTTAACTACCGCTTTTAGTTCATCATAAGATACAGATTTCTTAGTTTTTACGGTAAGATCTACCACAGAAACATCTGCTGTAGGAACTCTAAATGCCATACCTGTAAGCTTACCATTCAATTCTGGTATCACCTTACCTACAGCCTTAGCAGCACCAGTTGATGAAGGTATAATATTATTTAATGCAGAACGTCCTCCTCTAAAATCCTTTTTTGATGGAGCATCTACTACTGCTTGTGTAGCTGTAGCTGCGTGAACTGTAGTCATTAACCCTTCTTCGATTCCGAAATTATCATTAATCACTTTAGCCAATGGAGCCAAACAGTTAGTTGTACAAGATGCATTAGAAACAACAGTATCAGTTGCTTTAGCATCCATATGATTTACCCCCATAACAAACATAGGTGCATCCGCCGATGGTGCAGAGATAACAACTTTTTTAGCACCTGCTTTAAGGTGAGCACCTGCTTTGTCTAATGTTGTAAAAATACCTGTACAATCCATTACCACATCAACTCCTACTGCATCCCATTTTAATTCTTCAGGGTTTCTTTCTGCAGTAACACGGATTGCTTTGCCATCTACGACAAGACTTCCATTTTCTACAGCTATAGTACCATCATATTTTCCGTGTACGGAATCATACTCCAATAAATAAGCTAAATGATTTACATCTAACAAATCGTTAATAGCTACTATTTCTACATTCTCGCGTTTAGAAGCAATTCTAAAAGCAATTCTTCCAATTCTACCGAAACCGTTAATTCCAATTTTTAACGTACTCATATTTAATAATTTAGTTGTTTTTGATTTAAAAAACGTGGTTATATTTACACTGAAGTAATATCAGCAACTTTAATTAATCGATCGTGTTTGTGGGTTCTTTTCTCTAAGGCAGTAGTAAGGGGTACTATGGTCACAGTTTTATGAACAATTCCGATCATTACTTCACTTTTTCCTTCGAGTAAAGTTTCTACAGCTCCAACACCTAATTTACTAGCCAATACTCTATCATAACAGCTTGGAGCTCCTCCTCTTTGTATATGACCTAATACGGACACTCTAACTTCATAATCTTCTAAGTTCTCTTCTACATATTCTCCTAATTCGAAAATATTCTTACCGGATTTATCTCCTTCTGCAACGACAATAATACTAGAAGTTTTTCCTGTCTTCTTACTCTTTTTAAGGGATTCTATAAGTCTATCAACCCCCATATCTTCTTCAGGTATCAAGATTTCTTCTGCTCCTGCCCCAATTCCTGCATTTAAAGCAATATCTCCTGCGTCTCTTCCCATTACTTCTATAAGAAATAAGCGATTGTGAGAACTTGCAGTATCTCTTATCTTATCTATAGCTTCTACTACCGTGTTCAATGCAGTATCATAACCTATTGTATAATCGGTACCGTTAATATCATTATCAATAGTACCTGGAATTCCTACTACTGGAAAGTTAAATTCTTCGGAAAGTTTTAATGCTCCAGTAAAACTACCATCTCCTCCAATTACAATAAGCGCATCTATATTATTCTTTACTAAATTATCATAAGCTTTCTTCCTTCCTTCCTCCGTGCGAAAATCTTTAGAACGAGCGGACTTAAGAAAAGTTCCTCCTTTATTTATGATATTTCTTACCGAACGTGCATTAAGCTTTTCCATTTCATTATGTATAAGACCCTCGTAACCTTTATACACACCAAAACAATCTATTTCAAAATAACTACATGCACGAACTACTGCTCTGATAGCAGCGTTCATTCCAGGAGCATCTCCTCCTGAGGTAAGTACCGCGATATTTTTAACTTTTTTTGTCATTGAAGTCAAATCTATCGTTATTGACCACAATAACCTAATTTACCCAAAATCTAAAACGTTTTCGGTTAATAAATTCAGTAATTACTGACAAAAAATGTATGGTTTTAACACATTTTCATGAAATAAGTTAAGAAAAAAGTATTATCACAAAATAGTTTATTACTGATTTTGGTATTCTCAAAACCTAGATAATCTAAATAACATTAATAAGATACTTTCATATAAACATAAGCCTCATTCATATTTAGTATCTTTATGGGCACAAAATAGTCATAGATTCACCCAAATTAATTTTATTACTGATATGAAAAAAAAGACCCTCACCATAGCTTTGTTAATGGTAATTTTTATTTCATTCAAGGCTTTTTCTCAAAATCAAAATAATTTAATAGACGCTCCAGGTGATATTGCTTTTGTTGCTTTTCATACAGATAATGGAGGTGCAGATCAAGAAGATGGATTTTCTTTTATTCTATTAGATGATGCTATTGATGGAACTACCATAACATTTATAGATGAAGAATGGGATGGAACTCAATTTTCAAGCCCTGTAAATGAAGGAGATTTAATCTGGACTAATAATACTGGTAGCACCATCGATGCAGGAACGGTAATCAATATTACCGATGCGGATGGAAATATGGAAATGGCGTCCATAGGTATTATTGACGAAATCAATGCTGGATTTGATTTAGCCGCTGCAGAAGATATCGTAGCGGTAACCGGAACAAGAGCGAGTCCTGGTGTTTTTCTTACAGCAATTGATGGAGATAATAGTTTTCCATTTAACAGCACTAATACAGGATTATCAAGTGCTCAGATATTACTGATCCCTGAGCAAGGTATTTATACTGGACCTACTACTTGTAATAGTTCGATCGGTGATTGCTTAATTCAAATATATGACTCAACAAATAATTGGAGTTTTGGAAACTATACTCATCCGGATGATGTAACTGGCAATTTTACCGGAAATGCTTTTTTAGGAGATCTAATATCGCCAACAGTAAGTATTACTCTTTCTGATGTTACTCTTACAGTAGGTGAAACTTCTATCATCACTTTTACATTTAGTGAAGTACCTGTTGGATTTACTGAGGCTGATGTAACTGTACAGAATGGAACTTTAAGCGGCTTTACAATTACAGCTGATACAACAATATATACGGGAGTATTTACTCCTACCCAAAATTTACAGGATGCGACAAACATAATTAGTGTAGGAACGGGATACACCGATGCTGCTGGAAATATGGGAATTGCAGCAAATTC
The DNA here is from genome assembly GCF_947492405.1 of uncultured Aquimarina sp. GTDB lineage: Bacteria > Bacteroidota > Bacteroidia > Flavobacteriales > Flavobacteriaceae > Aquimarina. The sequence continues at coordinate 174,853 of NZ_CANLMP010000008.1, read as the reverse complement.
AGATAATTACACTATAGATACTACTCCACCTAATTCAGCCCCGAGTTTTTCTATACCTGTCAGTCCGGATCAAACTGTACTAGAAGATGCAGGAGCGCAAACAGTAAATGGATTTGCATCAAGCATTGATGATGGTGACGGAAATACACAAATCCTTACTTTTAATGTAGCAAATGATAATAATGCACTATTCAGTAGTCAACCTTCTATTGATGAAGCTACTGGAAATCTAACCTATACGCCTGCTGCAAATGCAACTGGTGTAACTACAGTTACAGTTAATCTATCAGATGATGGAGGGACTGCTAATGGAGGAATTGATACTTCGGCAGATCAAACCTTTACCATTACTATAAATGAAGTGAATGATGTTCCGAGCTTTTCTATACCTGTTAGTCCGGATCAAACTGTACTAGAAGATGCAGGAGCGCAAACAGTAAATGGATTTGTATCCGCTATTGATGATGGTGATGGAAATACACAAACCCTTACTTTTAATGTAACAAATGATAATAATGTACTATTCAGTAGTCAACCTTCTATTGATGAAGCTACTGGAAATCTAACCTATACGCCTGCTGCAAATGCAACTGGTGTAACTACAGTTACAGTTAATCTATCAGATGATGGGGGGACTGCCAATGGAGGAATTGATACTTCGGCAGATCAGACGTTTACCATTACTATAAATGAAGTGAATGATGTTCCGAGCTTTTCTATACCTGTCAGTCCGGATCAAACTGTACTAGAAGATGCAGGAGCGCAAACAGTAAATGGATTTGCATCAAGCATTGATGATGGTGATGGAAATACGCAAACCCTTACTTTTAATCTAACAAATGATAATAATGCGCTATTCAGTAGTCAACCTTCTATTGATGAAGCTACTGGAAATCTAACCTATACGCCTGCTGCAAATGCAACTGGTGTAACTACAGTTACAGTTAATCTATCAGATGATGGAGGGACTGCCAATGGAGGAATTGATACTTCGGCAGATCAAACCTTTACCATTACTATAAATGAAGTAAATGATCCTCCGAGTTTTTCTATACCTGTCAGTCCGGATCAAACTATACTAGAAGATGCAGGAGCGCAAACTGTAAATGGATTTGCATCAAGCATTGATGATGGTGATGGAAATACACAAATCCTTACTTTTAATGTAACAAATGATGATAATGCGCTATTCAGTAGTCAACCTTCTATTGATGAAGCTACTGGAAATCTAACCTATACGCCTGCTGCAAATGCATCGGGAAGTACAACGATTACCGTAAATCTATCAGATGATGGTGGAACTGCTAATGGAGGAATTGATACTTCGACAGATCAAACCTTTACCATTACTATAAATGAAGTAAATGATGTTCCTAGTTTTTCTATACCTGTCAGTCCGGATCAAACTATACTAGAAGATGCAGGAGCGCAAACAGTAAATGGATTTGCATCAAGCATTGATGATGGTGATGGAAATACACAAACTCTTACTTTTAATGTAACCAATGATAATAATGTGCTATTCAGTAGTCAACCTTCTATTGATGAAGCTACTGGAAATCTAACCTATACACCTGCTGCAAATGCAACTGGTGTAACTACAGTTACAGTTAATCTATCAGATGATGGTGGAACTACTAATGGAGGAATTGATACTTCGGCAGATCAAACGTTTACTATAACAATTACAAGCGCTAATGATGAACCAACTGTAATCATTACTTCTACAGAAAGTTCTCCTACAGATGCTAATCCTATTCCTATAACTATAACATTTTCTGAAAGTGTTCTAAATTTTGATATAAATGATATCATTATTACAAATGGATCACTAACTAATTTTTCTGGTTCAGACGCTATGTATACTGTTGAAGTTATTCCTACCGCAACAGGAGTAATTACTCTAAATATTGATGCAAATATTGCTACTACTGTATCTGGTGATGGAAATTTACCTGCATTAGAATTTAATATTATTTATGATGAATTACTTAGTACAAATGAATTTGACAATGATACATTCACCATATATCCAAATCCCACAAAGGGCAATGTATATATAAGCATCCCTACAGATAAAGTAACAGTTTTTGATTATAACGGTAAAAAAGTACTTGAGACAACCAAAAACACTTTTAATTTATCAGGATTAGAATCAGGTGTTTATATAATCAATATACAAACTAAAGAGAAACAAACTATTAAGAGAATTATCAAATTTTAACAGCAAATCGTTTGTTATAAAATTTAAAAATAAAGAGGCCACTTTAACAAGTGACCTCTTTAAAATATATCATATAAATGATCTATTATTATTGTTGAATCAAAATCAAATACTGCCAAGCATTTAACTCGTATTCTGTTCCTTTAACACCGTCAATATATTCTCCGGAAAGGTAGTCTTTAAACTTTCCTTCGTAATCTGATGTAAACTTTACTGGCTCTTTCGTCATATTAGCAACAAAAACAACCTTATTACCTTCTTTTTCTCTTTTGAACACCAAAACTTTATCATCTACCGAGGTTTTAATACGACTATAAGACGCAGCATTCTTACCACCGTGTAGGGCAGGATTCTCATTTTTAAGTTTTCCGAGTTTCTCATATAATGGAAAGAACACTCCTTTCTTTTTGATAATAGTATCTTTCTCGAAGAAAAGTAAACGCTTATTCATATCATATTCTTGTCCAGAATAAATCAATGGCATTCCTGGAGCAACATAAGATAATGCCGCAAACATCTCTTTAGAATCCCCCATTCTTTCTTGAACAGTTCCATTCCAAGAATTTTCGTCATGATTAGAAGTAAAATTCATTAAGATATCATCATCTGCATACATAGAATCTACCTGAACCATTCTTTTATCCCAAGCTGCTACGGTATTTTCTCCTTTTGCAATATGATTCATAACGTGATGTGTATCCCATCCATATCCCATATCAAAAGCATTTTCCATTAATTCTGGTTCCCAGCCTTCTGCCAGCATAAACACAGGTTTAATTTTTTTAAGCTCTGTAACTGTGTTATCCCAAAAATCAACTGGCACCATTCCTGCTACATCACAACGGAATCCATCTATTCCTTCTTCTTGTACCCAGTACTTCATTGCTTTAAGCATTTCTGCTCTCATTTCTTTGTTATCATAATTAAGATCCGCTACATCCGTCCAATCAGTTCCTACGGTATGTGTGATTTCTCCTTTATCATCTTTGGTGTAAAATTCTGGATGTTCTTTTAACCAAACGTGATCCCATCCAGTATGATTTGCAACCCAATCTAATACTACATAAATTCCATTTTCGTGAGCCGTTTTTACTAATTCTCTGAAATCTTCTATAGTTCCAAATTCTGGATTTACTTTGGTATAATCTGAAATTGCATAATAGCTCCCTAAAGACCCTTTACTTTTAGTGGTAGATATTGGATATATCGGCATTACCCAAAGAACTTTTACTCCCAAACTCTTCAATGTAGGAATATCTTTAGTAAACGCTTTAAAAGATCCTTCTTCAGAATATTGACGAATATTTGCTTCGTAAATCACAGCATTCTCCATCATAGCTTCATCTACTGGAGATAGTTCTTTACTAATTTCTTCAATAACAGTTTCTACTTTAGCAACCGTTTCTTCTTTTTTTGTCTTTCCGCAGGAAAATACAACACCTGCTAAAGCAAGACAGAAAATTACTTTTTTCATTATTTTATAATTTAGTTTTTTAGTTTATTTTAAGGAAATGATCATTGATGTTCTGGCAGGAACTATCATATTTTCAGTAACATCAATTGTACTATCCGTAATGATATCTTTTCCTACTTTAAAATCCTTTAATCCTTCTTTAAAACGATTAATATCAATATTTTGATCTTCTGAATTATTATTAATAATAACCATTACACTTTCTTTTTCTGTATATCTGAAATACACATATACATTATTAAATGGTATATACTGCAATAGTTTTCCATTATGAATAGCATCACTTTTCTTCCTCCAGTTCAGTACTTTTTTAGTAAATCCATGGAATGCTTCTTCATCTTTGGTTCTTCCGCCAATGTTATCTGAAACTCCTTCTGCTACAAAAGCACTTCTCTTATCATCTGGCCAGCCTCCAGGAAAATCTCTACGAATATCTCCATCGCCTTTTTTATCACGATTTCCTAACATTCCTATTTCATCTCCATAATAGATCTGTGGAATCCCTCTCGTAGTAAATATTAAAGTCATTGCCATTTTATATTTACTGATATCACTTTGGTAAATCTCATTAATCCTATTAGTATCATGATTACCTGCAAACAGCAATATATTATCGATATCTGGATACAAGAAGTCATTTGTGAAATTATCATAAGCTCTAATCATTCCTTTATCCCAAGAGCTACCTTCTTCATTGAACATTACCATTACTGCATCATGTAACGTAAAATCCATTACTGAAGGTAAATGTGAGTTGTAATTGTCGATAGCCCCAATTTTGCTGTCTTTTTGCCAGTACGCCATTTGCGCTTGGTCATGCATCCAAACCTCTCCTACAATGTTAAAATTTGGATATTCATCCATAATGGCTTTTGTCCATTTAGCAATTCCTTCTTTATCATTGTATGAGTATGTATCCACTCTAAAACCATCAAGATCCGCGTATTCTATCCACCAAATTGCATTCTGCGTAATATAATTAAGGAGTAAAGGATTACTTTGGTTCATATCGGGCATTGTTGTATCAAACCATCCATTCATACATCCTTTAGCATCTATAGCTGAAGCATTCGTATCGAATTGTGTTGTCATACGGTAGTTACTTCTTCTGAATCCTTCTGGCCACTGATGTATCCAGTCTTTTGTTGGTAAATCTTTAATCATCCAGTGTTTAGATCCCCAGTGATTAGTTACATAATCCATAATTAGTTTCATATCTAATTTATGCATCTCTGAAGCTAATCTTTTATAATCCTCATTGGTACCATATCTAGGATCTATCTTGTAAAGATCGCTTTGTGCATACGTATGATAAGAATATATCGGTTCGTTATCTTCTAACAATGGTGTGCTCCAAAGTGCCGTTGCTCCTAAATCATTCAGATAATCTAAATGATCAATTACACCTTGAATATCGCCTCCGTGACGTCCTCCAGGATTAGATCGATTAGCTTTTTCTTCGGTATCTTTATGAGAATCATTAGTTGTATCTCCATTAGCGAAACGATCTGGCATAATTAAATACATGACATCGCTACTATCAAATCCTTTTCTATCGGCAGAACCTTCTCTTCTAGCTTTAAACTCATATACTTGTGAAAAGGCCACATTATCTTTTTCTTTAAAGTTAATAACCACTTTTCCAGGCTTAATATCTTTAGTATTAATAGTAACAAAAACATAATTAGGATTCTCTGTCTTAGTAACATCACTAATTACTATACTATCTATTGATATATCGTACTTGGCTATTTCTTTACCATAACACATCAATTGCAATTGATTAGATTGCATGTCAGCCCACCAAAATGGAGGTTCTATTTTATCTATCTGCCCATAGGTTAGCGAAATGAATAACCCAAAAAGCAATGTTAACATACTCTTCATAGATCTAATTTTGATTTGTATAATCTCTATTGAATTAAACACCCCAAAAACTGTTGCTTTTGGGGTGTTTAAGTGTTCCATTTGTAAAATGAATTAAACGGTCATTAAACTATTGGGTGAGATCGTAAATTCTTTACCATCTACATATATCAATAACTCGTGTTCTCCTTCTAAGTTAAAGGTAGTTCCATCCTGGGAAACGTTCACTTTTAATATACTATTTCTAAAGTTTACATTGAATGTATATCCTTTCCATTCTTTAGGGATTTTAGGAGTAAAAGACAATGCATTGTTCTTAACTCTCAAACCTCCAAAACCTTCTACAATACTCATCCAAGTTCCAGCCATACTAGTAATATGAAGACCTTCTTCTACTTCTTTATTATAATCATCAAGATCTAATCTTGATGTTCGTAGATAAAAAGTATATGCTTGATCCATTCTATCTAATGTAGCCGCCTGGATACTATGAACGCAAGGAGAAAGAGATGATTCATGAACTGTAAATGGTTCATAAAAATCAAAATGACGTTCTAATTCCTCTCTGGTAAATTGATCTTCAAACATATAGAAACCTTGTAAGGTATCAGCTTGCTTAATATAAGGAGACCTTAAGATTCTATCCCAGCTCCATTTCTGATTAATAGGGCGTTGAGATTGGTCTAATTTATCTACTGTAATTAATTCTTTATCCAAGAAACCATCTTGCTGAAGATAGACCTGATGTTTTTCTGAGTAAGGGAAATACATCTTTTCTGCAACCTCAAGCATTGCATTAATTTCTTTTTGATCTAGTTTAGTCTTCTCTATAATTCTATCATAATCCGCTTTATACTCTGACCTAACTTTTTCAATATTTTCAACACAATATTCTATACACCATTTTGCTAAATAATTAGTATACCAGTTATTATTGATATTGTTTTCATATTCATTAGGTCCAGTAACACCTAAAATAACGTACTTTTCTTTGTCTGTAGAAAATGTTGCTCTTTGATGCCAAAAACGAGCAATGGCGATCATCACTTCCAATCCCATCTCCGGGATATAGCTATAATCATTAGTATAGCGTAGATAATTATAGATAGCAAATGTCATCGCACCGTTTCGGTGAATTTCTTCGAACGTAATCTCCCATTCATTATGACACTCTTCTCCATTCATAGTTACCATTGGATACAATGCTGCTCCATTAGTAAAACCTAGTTTTTCAGCATTCTCTATAGCTTTCTCTAGGTGGTTATAGCGATATTGTAATAAACTTCTCGCTACATTTTGATTTTTGGTAGCCATATAAAAAGGAATACAATATGCTTCTGTATCCCAATAAGTGCTTCCTCCATATTTCTCTCCTGTAAATCCTTTTGGACCAATATTTAATCTGGCGTCTTTACCTAAATACGTCTGATTTAGCTGAAAAATATTAAAACGAATACCTTGTTGTGCCTTTACATCTCCATCAATAGCTATATCTGCCATTTCCCAAATTTTGGACCAAGCCTTCTTTTGAAGATCTAATAATGCTTCAAAACCAGATTCAGACGCTTGTTTTAATACGGCTGCACTCGCAGATGCTATATCTTCTTGCTTATGATTTAATGAAACGGTATATCCACCAAATTTATGAATTGCAGCGGTTCTTCCTTTTGCTACATCTACTTCATAACTAAGACCTGCATAGGTTTTGTTCGTTTCAACCGTTGGGTAAACATCTTGTAATTTTTCGTCAAGATATAATTGATTGAGCATTCCTGTACATACATGAAATTCTGTCTTCATCGTTTTAGACGATATGTATGCTGAATTACCTTTATGTGACACTTCGTATGTATCCCAGAATTTGTCATCCCAGTTAGTATCCTCATTAGTAATTCCAGAATCTAAATATGGTATAAACTTAACTACTGCATCTTTATTTACTGGAGTTACTTCATACTTAATAGCACCAACTTCATCTAAATCTAAGCTTAAAAACCTTGTTGATTTAACTGTAATTTCGGTATTATTTTGCAAAATTGCATTAAACGAACGCTGATACCAACCTTCTTTCATATTAAGTTCTCTACGAAAACCTGATATTGTTTTGCATTTATGCAAGTTTAATTTTTCTCCATTGATCTCTACATTAATCCCGATCCAATTTGGAGCATTAAGTACTTTGGCAAAATACTCTGGATACCCATTTTTCCACCAACCTACTCTGGTTTTATCAGGATAATATACTCCTGCAATATAACTTCCCTGAAAAGTAGGGCCTGTATATGTCTCTTCAAAATTTGCACGCTGCCCCATCGCACCGTTACCTATACTAAAAAGACTTTCTGAGGACTTAACTCTTTCTACATCAAATCCTTCTTCAATTATAGACCAGTTATCTGGTTTAATATAATCCTGATTCATCGGTTCTCTTTTTTATTTTTAGTTGCTAAGGAGACTTGCCTAAGTATCAAACATTGTATTTACTCAGGCGACTCCTTATTATTCTCAAACTTTTTCGGTTATAACTAATTGGTTAATAAACTCTTCTGTAATTTCTGTAAAATTATTAAATATGTAATCCGCTTCATGTAAAACATTTGCATCTCCAATACCAATACTTATCATATTGGCAATATTAGCAGCTTGAATTCCTGCTACTGAATCTTCAAAAACGACACAATCTTTAGGAGCTACCCCCAGTTTTTGCGCTCCAATTAAAAATACTTCGGGATCCGGTTTTGCTTTTGACACATCCGTACCATCTACAATAGCATGAAATTTCTCTTTTAATAATACCTTATCCAAAATAATCCTTGCATTCTTACTGGCAGAACCCAGTGCTACAGCTTGATCTTTGGTTAAAAGATATTCTAAAACTCTAGGTACGTCCGGAAGAATTTCGGATGTATCCATGGTCTCAATATAATTTAGATATTCTTCATTCTTTTTGGCCATTAAGGTTGTAAATTCTTCTTCTGAAATGGTTTTATTTCCCCATTCTAAAATTTTTTCTAAAGATCGTATTCGGCTAACTCCTTTTAGTTGTTCGTTTTGTTCCTCAGAAAAAGATATACCAAGACCGTTGGCTAAATTTTGCCATGCTAAAAAATGGTATTTAGCTGTGTCTACTATGACACCATCTAGATCAAATATGAATGCTTTTTTTGTCATTCTCTACTAGTTAATTTTGTTTAATAAAGTCTTATCGTCCACATCTTTCACTCTAACAACCAATAAGGCTGCGATTATAAATGAAATACCACTAATCACTAAAGCGTAAATAGGATTACCTCCATAAAAATATTTTACTACAGGTCCACCAATAATGGCATTAATAATTTGTGGAAGCACGATGAAGAAATTAAATATTCCCATATAAACTCCCATTTTCCTTGCTGGTATTGAGCCTGCTAATATAGCATATGGCATTGCCAAAATACTTGCCCAGGCAATTCCAATACCTACCATAGATAGCATTAACCAATCTTCGTTAGGCACTAAGTAAATTGATATAAGTCCCAGTCCACCTATCACTAAAGAAACTGAATGTGTCAATTTTCTCCCTATTTTAAGAGCAATATAAGGGAGAAAGAATGCGAATACAGCAGATACAGCATTATACACTCCAAATAATACACCTACCCAATCACCTGCATTTTGATATGCTTCGCTACTATGATCATCTAGTGGCAATCCATATACATGATGTGCTATCGCTGGTGTAGAAAAAACCCACATACCAAATAATCCAAACCAAGAAAAGAATTGAACACCGCTTAACTGTTTCATAGTTAACGGCATCTTTCTAAAATCCGAAAAAATATTCATTAACGAAGACTTCTCTTCTTCTATAATTTCTTCAGGATCTTCATCAAATTGACTAAGTTCTTCAGGGGAATACTCTTTTGTTGTAAATACAGTTAATAAGATACTACTAACTAAAACAACAGCTCCGATAATAAAGGATAACAGCAAATGTAATGGTACTTCACCTACTTGTGCTTCATTAGATACATTAAACCAATTCGCAAGTACATATGGTAACCAAGAACCAATAACAGCTCCTATTCCAATTAAAATAGTCTGAACACTGAAACCAAGTGTACGCTGATCAGAAGGTAAATTATCTGCAACTAAGGCACGAAATGGTTCCATTGCAACATTAAATGAAGCATCCATTATCATAAGCATTCCTGCTCCTACCCACAACGATGGTAAAAATGCAGTAAACATATCTGCATTAGGCATTAATAAAAGCCCAATAGATGCAAGAATAGCTCCCGTAAGAAAAAATGGCCTTCTACGTCCTAAACGAGTCCAAGTTTTATCACTGTAATATCCTATTATTGGCTGAACTATTAAACCTGTTAACGGAGCAACAATCCAAAACCATGATAATTCATGAACATCCGCTCCAAAAATTTGTAGTATTCGACTAGCATTTGCATTCTGTAAAGCAAATCCCATTTGTATTCCTAAGAAACCGAAACTCATGTTCCATATTTCCCAGAAACTTAGCTTACGCTTGTTCATTAAGTAAATGTTTGATTATTACTTGATAAGCGCGTACACTCATCAAAACTTATTTTAGTAGAAAGTGAAAATATAAGTTCTGATAGGGATCAAATATATTATAATATTTTAAATAAAATAGTTTTTAGTGTGTTATTTTTTTGTGGATTGCCTTTGGATCAAGCTGGTATCTATGATTACCGTTTTATATTCTTCGGGAATATCTTCTTCCCCTTCAAGCTTGTCTATAAGAAGCTTTGCTGCTCTTACACCCATTTCTTCTCCGTGCTGACTGATTGTTGTTAAACTAGGGATAAAATGCTTTGATAATATACCATCTGTAAACCCTACAATAGATACATCATCAGGCACTTTTTTACCTTGTTCATTTAGAACTCTTGCTGCAGTTACTGCAAATAGTTCATTAACAGCAAAAATTGCATCCACATCTTTATCTTCAAGGAAATCTGAAATTTCTGATTCGCAATTATCAATATCTTCTATTTTTAGAATATAGTCTTCACGAGCAGTAATATCATAAGCTCTTAATGCTCTTAAATACCCATTGGTTCTAAGCTTACCCACACTTATGTAATCTACAGTTGTAAGAATAGCTATCTTTTTACATCCTAAAGATAACAAGTGATTAGTGGCTGTCTGAGCACCTTTTCCATCATCAATAATCACCTTATCACACACAAGCTCGTCAATTATCCTGTCAAAAAGTACGACTGGCATCCCTTGACTCATTGTTTCTTCTATATGATGATAATCCTTTTTTTGTTGTGTTTCTTTTGCGACGGATAGAATAAAACCATCAGCGCTTCCGCTGGCTAGCATTTCCAGGTTAATTACTTCTTTATCAAAAGAATTGTTTGAAGAACATATAATTACATTATAGCCTTTTTCATTGGCAACCTTCTCAACACCTCCAATTACCGTAGTAAAAAAATGATGAACAATCTCAGGAATTATGACTCCAATTGTTTTGGTTTTTCTGTTTTTCAGGCTAAGTGCAATGTTGTTAGGCTTATAATTATACAACTTAGCGAAAGCTTTTACCTTTTGTCGAGTATCTAAACTTATCTCTACACTATCTTTTAATGCTTTTGACACTGTTGAGATAGACACATCTAGTTCTTTTGCTATTTGTTTTAACGTAACTTTTTGCTTCATTTCCCTTGAATTTTTATTAAAAGTTAAAATTTGTTGCGAAAATATGCGATATGATCACAATTACCCTTAAAATTTTAACATAATTTTAAAAGTTATCCACACGCAAACGTTTTCGTAAGGTTACGGCTACACCGTAGCTCAAATTTAACATAGATTTTACATACATTGGCTTTCAGAAAGTGAAAATATAAGGCTAAAAACAATTAAAAACTAATTTAAATTTATATGAAAACATTTACTAAAAGCGCATTGTTTTTATTGTGGTTGATACCAATGAGCTTTTTTGCACAGTCATCGGTCAGTGGTACTGTTACTGATGCTGGAAATGGTCAACCGATCCCCGGTGTTAATATCATACTAAAGGGAACAACAAACGGAACTTCTACTGATTTTGATGGAAATTACGTTTTAAACGGAGTAAACAATGGGGATGTCATTGAATTTTCCTATGTAGGCTTTCTTCCTCAGGAATTTACTTATTCCGGAACTGAAAGAATCGATGTTGCGTTACAGGAAGATGCAGCAGAACTAGAGCAGGTAGTAGTCATTGGTTATGGTGCTGCCAGAAAGAAAGATTTAACAGGTTCTGTAAGTACAGTAACTGCTGATGATTTTAACAGTGGTAATATTGTGACTCCAGAAAACCTTTTAAATGGTCGTGTTGCTGGTGTAGTAATCAACACACCAGGAGATCCAGGAGGAAATTCCAACATTCGTATTCGAGGTGGAGGTTCATTAAATGCCTCTAACGATCCACTTATTGTTGTAGATGGTCTCCCTTTAAGTAACGAAAATGCTAAAGGAGCAAGATCTATTCTATCAACAATTAACCCTAATAATATAAAATCTTTTACAGTATTAAAAGATGCATCTGCAACTGCTATTTATGGAAATAGAGCTTCTGCGGGGGTTATTATTATCGAAACAATAAAAGGTAGCAAGGGTTTAAAAGTAGATTATAACTTTCAGAGTGGTTTATTTACCTTACCTAAAACCATAGATGTTTTTTCTGCAGATGAGTATAGAGCTTTGATAGCAGAAAGAAGACCTCAGGATATTGGGTTATTAGGTAATGCTAATACTGATTGGCAAGAAGAAATTTATAAAAGTGTAGTTTCTACAGACAACAATCTATCCATTAGAGGATCATTATTTGATGTTCTTCCTGTTAGATTATCATTGGGTCATTTAAACCAACCAGGTTTAAGGTTAACTAGTGAATTCGAAAGAAGTTCAGCCTCTTTAGTTCTAAACCCTACATTACTTAACGGTAGTTTAAAAATAAACTTAAACGCTAATGCGTCTTGGGAGAAAAACAGATTTGCAGGTGGCCAGGAAGGCGCTGCTATACGTTTTAATCCAACTCAACCTATATATGATCCAACATCTCCTTTTGGAGGTTTCAACGAATACTTCACTGATGACGGTAGTGGTAATATAACTCCTCTTAATGGGACAAGAAATCCAGTTGCCGCGTTATTACAAAGAGAAAACCGTAGTGAAGTTCAGAGAATTTATGGTAATTTCAAAGTAAGCTATGCTTTGCCTTCTTTCCCAGAGCTAACAGGTACTGTTAATGTTGGTTTTGACGAAACAGATAGTGAAGAATTCAATGAATTATCCAGAGAAAGTATCAGTAGTATACGATTAGACGATGGTACGTTTGTAGGATCAAGAGTTGATGAAACACAGTATAGAAAAAACACACTTTTTGATGGTTTTTTAAATTATAAAAAGGATATAGGAAGCATTGGCTTAGATGTAACAGGTGGTTATTCTTATCAAAAATTTGAAGTAGATAGATTTACTACCAATGAACAAAGAGATGATAATGAAAGTACTATCCCTGACTTTACTACAGATCCTAATCTAGTTCTTCTTGCTTTTTTTGGGAGAGCAAATTTCTCTATTAATGAAAAGTATTTGTTTACTCTATCTTATAGAAGAGATGGGACATCAAGGTTTAGCGAAGAAAACAGATGGGGTAATTTCCCGGCAGCAGCATTTGCCTGGAATATTTCTGATGAAAACTTCTTAGCAGATTCCCAAACTCTAAGTAATCTTAAACTACGATTGGGATATGGTGTTACAGGACAGCAAGATATAGGTGGTAGCAAATTATCATTTGCATCAAGTGTAGTAAATGGGCAACCTACATCGCAATATATTATTAATGGTGAATTAGTAACAGTTACAGTACCCACCGGTCTAAATCCTAATTTAACCTGGGAGACTGCAACAACCTACAATGCAGGGATTGATTTTGGTCTTTTTAATGGACGAATTAATGGATCTCTTGATGTATTTAGAAAAGAAACTACCGATCTTTTAGTAGATGCGCCTGTTGCTGATGGTAGTAACTTTACGAATGCCATCGAACAAAATGTAGGAGATTTAATAACAGAAGGGATTGAATTCTCTGTAGACGCAGCAATCATTGACAAAAAAGATTTCTCTTGGAATATCAACTATAATGTTGCTTACCTAGATCAAGAAATAGAAGCTCTAGCGCTCGGTGCAGATATCCTAGTAGGTGGTATTGGCGGTGGAACCGGAGGAACTGCTCAAATACACCGTGAAGGTTTTGCTCCTAATTCATTTTTTGCATTCAAGCAAGTATATGATGCTAATGGTGCTCCTATCGAGGGTGCTTTTGTAGACCTTAATGGAGATAATGTAATCAACAATCTAGATAGATATATTTACAGAAACCCGGTTGCTGATGTTACCATGGGATTCCAATCGAATTTAAATTATAAAGGTTTTGACTTTTCGTTCAATCTAAGAGCTAGTCTAGGTAATTATTTATATAATAATGTAGACTCATCATTAGGTCAGTTTAATCTCTTAGCTGATGGTACGCAGATAGGTAACATCCCAACTTCGGTATTAAATAACAACTTTAATAGTACTTCAGGGAACAACATTGTCTCAGACATATTTATAGAAAATGCTTCGTTTTTAAGAATGGATAACGTAACTTTAGGATATACCTTCAATAAATTTTTAGGAGAAACCTCTTCTTTTAGATTATGGACAGGAGTTCAAAATGTATTTGTAATTACAGAATACAGTGGACTGGATCCTGAAGTATTTGGAGGAATTGACAATACAATCTATCCAAGACCACGAACATTCCTAATGGGTGCTAATGTAAAATTTTAATGCTATGAAAATGAATTTTAAAACAAATTATTTCAAGCATCTTGTATTGATAGCAACTGTTATCTTTATGAATGCTTGTACAGATGATCTGAATCAGACATTGTTAGATGATGATTCTTCTTCAATTGAAGAATTTTATGCGGATCCAGCATCTTATCAGCAAGCTTTAGCTGGTATTTATGGAAACCTAACACTTACTGGTTCTAATGGACCTACATCTTCAAACCTAGATGGTGTTGATGCAGGTACGAGTCAATATGGACGTGGTTTAATGAACCTGAATACGTTTTCTACCGATGAAATCGTTTGGTCATATATTAATGATGAAGCGGGAAATGTTCATGAACTCCAAATACATAGATGGTCAGCGCAAAACACCATTGTAAGAGGATTCTTTAGTAGAGTTATGTTCTCTGTTGCGTTAGTAAATGATTACCTTCGTCAAACTACGGATGCTCAGTTAGATGCAAGAGGAGTAAGTGGCGAATTAAGAACAGAGATAGCTACCTTTAGGGCTGAAGCTCGATTATTAAGAGCACTTGCATACTATCATATGCTAGACACTTTCGGAAAAGCACCATTTATTACAGAAAATGATCCTATTGGTAATTTTGCAGCTCCACAATATGACAATAACCAACTTTTTACATTTATAGAAGATGAACTAACTGAAATCGAACCTAGCTTAGTTGATACAAGACAAAATGTAACTGGAAGAGCTGATAAAGGTTTAGCGTGGATGATCCTTGCTAAAATGTATTTAAACGCTGAGGTATATATTTCTAGCAATCGCTACAGTGATTGTATTACATACTGTGAGAGAATTATTGATGGAGGATACACTTTGGCAGATGATTATAAAAATCTTTTTAGAGGAGATAATGATGCAAATCAAGCTGCTAACGAGATTATATTTTCAATTATTTCTGATGGACAGTTCGTACAAAACTTTGGTCCTACTACAGTAATGACTAATGGTGCAGTAGGAAGTATTGAACAAAATGGTGCAAATCTAGGAGTAGCTGCTGGTGGATGGGGAGGAGCCATAAGAATCTCTCCTCAGTTTGCTAGTAAATTTGACGGTGATGATTTTACTAATGATGTAAGAAATACTATCATTACAGATCGTAGACCTGCAACTATTCTAGATGTAGAAGACAGAGACCAAGGATATGTTTTAGAAAAATACTCTAACGTTACATCTACCGGAGGACCTGGATCAGATATTCAATTTTCGGATGTAGATTTTCCTATGTTTAGATTAGGTGACGTATATCTTATGTACGCAGAAGCTACCCTGAGAGGTGGTGGAGGTAGTGATGCAACTGCATTAGGTTATATTAATGATTTAAGAAGTAGAGCAAATGCTCCAAATATTGCTTCAGGAGATATGACCTTAGATTTCATCATTGATGAAAGAGCAAGAGAACTATATTGGGAACTTCACCGAAGACAAGATCTAAGAAGATTTGGTCTTTATAGTGGAGGTGCTTATAACTGGTCTTTAAAAGGAAATTCACCAAATGGAATTGCTATACCAGCATTTAGAGAATTATATCCTATACCTGCTACGAGTTTATCAGCAAATCCAAATCTTACCCAAAACGAAGGGTACTAATAAATATATTCTAAAAAAATATCATAAAGTAAAATAGTTACAAAATGAAAAAAATATCAATATTATTATTAGCATTTGTTACTGTAATCAGTTTCAATGCTTGTACAGACGATGATCAATTAGTATTCACTGCTCAACCTGATCCAGAAGGAATTAGTTTTATTAATACATTTTCTTCTCAATATGTTTTAACCGATGAAACCGCTGGTAATCTTGCGGAAAGGTTTGTTTGGGAATCTCCTGATTTTGGTGTAGACACACCAGTTACTTATGAGTTACAAGGTTCTATTACTTCAACCTTTGATGCAGTTCAGAATTTAGGGAGTACACAAGAAAACAACCTACCTATAACTGTGTCTAGATTGATTGAGTTCGCTAATTCTGCTGGATTAGATAATGACCCAGAAACGGTTACTACAGATGAAAATGGAGATCCTGTATTAGATGCTGATGGAGAACCAATTCCTAATAATGCTGGAGAGCTTTTTCTAAGACTAAGAGCTACTGTTGGATCTCAAGGAGGAGAAGAAATTCTTTCTGATGTTCAATCTATTGTTGTTTCTCTTCCAGAACCTGTAGTAGAGGAAGTAGAGTTCCCTAAATTATATGTAGTTGGAAGCTTCTTAGAAGCTAGTGGATATGGTCCTAACTGGACTGCTTCTGAAAATGCACCAGCTATTATGGCTAGAGATGAAGAAGACACGCAATATGAAGGTTTTGTATTCTTTAATGATGCAGGCGCTAATTATAAATTCTTACCTACAACTACCAGTTTTGATGGAGATTATGGTGATGCTGGAGCTAGTGGAGGATCTTACACTCAGATTTTAGTTCAAGAAGGAGAAGTAGATTGTGGTTTACCTGCTGGTTCTGTAGCTGGATACTATTTAGTAAAAGCTGACCTTACTGATGCAGATAACATTACATATTCTGTTGAACCTGCAGAATGGGCTATTGTCGGTGCTGCTACTCCACTTGGATGGCCAGCTGGAGGAACTGAAGGTGTTCCTGGAAACGATCACGATCTGACCTATGATGCTACAACACAAGTATGGACAATTATGATTAATTTGACAGCAGGAGAATTTAAGTTTAGAGCAAATGATGATTGGGCATTGAATTTAGGAGGAGATGCTGGAAATGATGGGTCTATGGATTTTAACGGACCTAACTTATCTGTTGATGCTGATGGTATGTATTTGGTTACTCTTGATTTAAGTAATCCAAGAGGATATTCTTATTCCGCAGTGTTACAATAATCAAAAATAAATATGAAAAGGCTGTTATTGGATATAACAGCCTTTTTGTTTTAAATACATAACGTCATGAAAAAATTTACTTTAGTATTTGTGTTCTTTCTAGGACTGATAATGTCAAATGCGCAACAGCAAAATGCCACTTTCACAATTACTCCACCTGCTTTTAACGAAGATGATGAGATTACTATTACAGTATCTGGAGTAGATCTTAGTATTTGGGGAACCACAGATTTATATTTATGGGCTTGGTACTTCGACAGTCCAACGGCCACCGCTGCCATTAATTCTCCTAATAATGGAGATTGGACAGATTCTTCGAATAGTGCACAACCACAAATCTTTACAGATAACGGAAATGGAACATACTCTATCACCTTAACACCAACAACTTTTTATGGTGCTACAGGCATTGATCGAATAGGAATGTTAGCCAAAGCTCAGGATGGTACCGGAGATAATAAAACTCAAGACAATATAGTCGAAGTTGGTATTTTTCAATTAGCTTTGGATGCACCAACAGAATCTGTAAGCATCATTGATAGTGGAAATGATTTAACCATTACTGCTACTGCAAGCTTAAATGCAGACTTCGAACTTTTGGCTAATGGTGTTTCTGTCGATACACAAAACGGAATAACGAACTACACCACCAACTATACGATTACAGAAAGTGTAGACTTCGAACTTGTAGCTACAGAATCAGGAACTTCTAATTCCTTATCCGAAACATTCTCTGCGATTACAACTCCTGTAAACAATGAAGCGCCCGTACCTGCAGGAATGAAAGATGGATTAAATTTAGACGGTACTTCTGCTACGCTAGTACTGTATGCGCCTGGAAAAAACTTTGTTCACGTAAAAGGAAATTTTAACGGAAATGACTGGACTCTTGACAATACTTATTTGTTAAATAAAGATAGTACTCAAGATCGATTCTGGATTACACTAGATAACTTACCAAATAATGCTGATATCTTATATCAATATGTTGTAGACGCATCCATTTCTGTTGCTGACCCCTACTCTACACTGATATTATCTGAATTTAATGATGGGTTTATTGATGCTACTACTTTTCCAAATTTACCAAGCTATCCGGCAGGGAAAACAAATGATGCTGTATCCTGGTTTAAAACAGGCGAAGCGGAATATGTATGGCAAACAACCGATTTCCAGAGACCTGAAGTTACTGATTTAGTAATCTATGAATTATTAATCAGAGATTTTGATGCATTACATTCTTTTGATGCGGTTAAAGCAAGACTTGATTATTTGCAAGACCTAGGAATTAATGCTATCGAGTTTATGCCAGTTTCAGAATTTGATGGAAACAATAGTTGGGGGTATAACCCATCCTTCCATATGGCATTAGATAAATATTATGGTACTCCTACAGCATTTAAACAATTTGTAGATGAATGTCACGCCAGAGGAATCGCAGTAATCTTGGATGTGGTATATAACCATGCTTCCGGGCAAAACCCATATTACAGAATGTGGAATACATCTGGTGGAGGTTACGGTGGGCAAGCAAGTGCCGATAGCCCCTTCTTTAACCAGACTGCAACGCATTCTTTTAGTGTGTTTAATGATTTTGATCATAGTAAACAGGCTACACAAGATTATGTAAAAAGAACTGTTGAGTATTGGATTGAAGAATATAACTTAGATGGTTTTAGATGGGACCTAACCAAAGGATTTACTCAAAACTGTACAGCCTCTGATGATGCTTGTACGAATGCTTTTCAGCAAGACAGAGTTGATATTCTAAAAGAATATGCTGATTATCAATGGGCTGTTAATCCAGATTTTTATGTCATTTTTGAACATTTAGGACGTATTACCGAAGAAAAGGAATGGGCTGATTACCGCGCTAATGAAGGTAAAGGTATATTACTTTGGAACAAACAAACCGATCCTTACAATGAATCTACAATGGGCTACCATGATGGTGGTAAATCCAATTTTTCAGGAGTATCTTATAAAGTAAAAGGTTTTGACGGTCCTTCTGCAATTTCTTATATGGAAAGTCATGATGAAGAGCGATTGATGTATAAAAATGTTCAATTTGGTAATGATACCAGCGCCCCTGCATATGATGTTACAGAATTATCAACTGCTTTAGATAGAGTTGAGCTTGCCGGTGTATTTTATTTCACAGTTCCAGGTCCAAAAATGATTTGGCAATTTGGTGAATTAGGATATGGTTTTAGCATCAACCGATGCGAGGATAGTACTATTGATGAAAGTTGTAGAACCAATCCTAAACCTATTCGTTGGGATTATCTAAATGTTGCTGACAGAACAGATGTCTATGATCTATATACTAAGTTAATTAGATTAAAGTTAAATGATGAAATATTCAAAACCGATAATTTTACCTTATCCGTATCAACTGCAGGTAAGAAAATTCATTTAACCGATGATGCTGCAACTGGAAATGAGCTTAAACATGTAACTATCATTGGTAATTTTGATGTTGATCCGTTAAATATTGATCCAGAATTTCAAGAAACTGGTACTTGGTATGATTTATTAAGTGATACTGGAGAAACAATTGATGTAACAGATGTAAACGCTCTTATCACATTACAGCCAGGTGAGTTTAAGATATTCGGAAATCAAGAATCTGTTACTTTAGGCATCGAAGATGTTATTAACGGCGCTAGTTTTGATGCATATCCTAATCCTGCACAAACAGCTTTTAGTATTAATGAATCGGTACAAAAAGTATCTGTGTATACTATTACAGGAGCATTAGCCAAAAAGTTCGAAGGTGATTTCCAAGCGGGAACAAGTTTCGAAATAGGAGAATTGTCTAGAGGATTGTACTTAGTACAAATCCAAAACGAAAAAGGAACAGCTACTACCAAGTTAAGTTTAAACTAAAAATTAGAACCTAATTGTACTATAAAAAGGGGTGTTTTTTAAAGCACTCCTTTTCCGTTCTCAGTAGTATACTAGAAAAATGACATAAACACTTAAAAAACTACTTGTAAACAAAATGAAATATTTATTTATGAGAAACATAAATACTATATAAGGTCCCTATTCCAACTAATATTTTCTCTAATAATTTTACCTGGAATACCAGCTACTATAGAATTATTAGGAACATTTTTAGTTACAATGGTACCAAGACCGATAATGCTTTCGTCTCCTATAGTAACTCCTTTCAATATCTTAACTTCAGAGCCAATCCAAACATGATTTCCTATGATTACATCTTTGGATGGATTTATTCTAAGGTTTGTAATATTATCAATAATACTATGAGAATCACTTGTTCTAATCGAAATATTATCAGAAAACATACAATCCTCACCTATTTCAATTTTTTTGGATTCTGTTGCTGAAAAATTAGCATATTCAATAGTAGTTTGAGAACCAATAATTATTTCAGAATTTGAACCTTCCAAATTAAAGTTTCCTTTAACCCTAGAATTATTACCTATTTCAAGATAATTATCATTTCCTCTAAAAACTAATCTAGACATTAGCAATTCCGCTTCTTTCTTAATAACTATAGTATTATTATTTCCGATAACATCAATAGAGCAATTTGTATATTTTCCTTCACACCTTATATTATTATTAAAGCCTATAACGCGATTATTTTCCATATCAATATTTCCTATATTATTATCCGAAAAACTAAGCTTTTCGATAAATTCAAGGTTATCATCAAGTATCATTACCAAACCCAACCATTTAGCCTCTAACTCTTTTTTGTTTAGACTAATAATTTCACCTCTTTCTTTCTTCAACTGAAAAAAATCTCCTTTCCTTTTTAAATGAACCAATATTAGTGGATCACTCTGTCCTTGAATGAACGCTATAAAACTTTTATTTAATTTAAAAACTTCATTAAAAGAAATTCTAAAAACATGATTTTCAACATCATTTTTAATTAATACATCATTATAGGAAAAAATTGAAGGAAAATCCGGATGAGAAATCAAATCTTGTTTAACCTGATCAAAATCTATACTTACCCTCTTAAACTCTAAAAAATCAATAAAGACAGTGATATCCTTTTGTACATTCATGCTCTTCTTAAATAATTATTAATTTTTAGATACTTCTTATCTATTTAATTGTAAAGTGTTATAATCTTTAATTGAATATAATTTCTAATTCTACTTTTTATTAATCTATTAAAATCTCTAAATTCTTGATCATTATCCTTATCAATATACTCCATTAGTTTAGCAGTTAACTTACTAAATAGTATTGGGCGCTTATTATTAATCTCGAACATAATTATCTTATCAATTTCATCTAGGTCATACAAACAATTTTCCTCATTTAGTTCTTCTATCGATAATATGTCTTCATCGAGATTAAATTGTTCTATATTGATTAGCCAAAAATCTTTATTATTCGAAATTAAGCCATCATAATAAATGGGTAAACCTTCATTAAATAAATCTCTTGCTACTATAAATTCTTTTCGATTGGTAAAATTATTACCATGGATAAGATCGTTTCTAAAAATTAAACACATTGAATTAATTTTATCTTTCGATAAATTATTTACTTCTCTATCATTTCCATTGGCATTATTAATTATGTTCATTAAAATAGAGTAAGTTTCAGGATAATACTTCATTACATATATTTCCATAGCCTTACAAACTGAAGGGTTTCTTTTATATACTCCTAACAAATGTAAGTATGTCTTATCCGGAACTTTATTAAAATCTCCAAATCCTTTATAATTGTTGTCTTCTGATATTTCGTTAAACAAAAAATCTATCTCTATCTTTTTATTCATTGCTAATTCATAAAACAAAACCTGCTCAAAGAAAATATTAAAGTTAAAAGCATTTATTTCATTCCATATATGCTTATTCTTATTTACGAATTCAATGCTTTTAGAGGTATATTCATGAAAAAAAGAAATATCATGGCCTCCTACTATCCCCATATTACAAGCGTAATTATTCGAGCCATTATTATAATTTTCAATATCTGGTGAAATAAAATCAAGATTAGGTGCTATATTATTCCACATTTCTCCATAATATGCTGTAGTGACTTCTAAGTTCTGAGCTATCAAAGGAGATTTTTCAAATTTGGAATCAATACTTTCCCAAACAAAAACATCTCCATCGACATGAATAAAAGGGGATTTCTGTAATTGATAAGTCTTGATTTTACCTATTGCCCATAGATCTTTATGATAATCCAGATCGTCAAATACTACATGAACTTTTGTATAGGGAAGATTTAAGTAATCTATTAAAATCTTCTTACCAAAGGAATCGGTATATAGCTCCACATTCTTGTGGTATTTTGCCAACTGATAAGAACTTAATATCCAACCAATCCAATGATATTTTGAGGATAACCATCCATAACTAGAATTAAAATTATCTACCCCACCCGACCAAAAACTCTGAACTATTCTCATGCTTCTGTATATAAATCATTATCCTCAATAAGCTCTTCTATAAAGTAAATAAGCTCTTTTTGATCGTACTGCTTAGGAAATAAAAAATCATTCAGAATAACTGCTGGAGTATAATTTAATTTGTTTTTTTGAGCCCATAAATTTTGCTGCTTAAGAATTATTGATGTTTTTTCATTATCAACACCTGCACCATATAAATATTGCCACTTATCTATGTCCCTATTCTTAAACCATAATTCCATGGCTTTAAGGAATTCTTTTTCCCCTTCATTTAAATAAACATCTACTAACCTCTGATGGAGTTCCAATGATTCTTTATCTGCTTCTTCTAGACTAATATTAAACCTAATTTCAATACAAACATTATCTCTATAGATTTCCAAAATATTACAAATGGTTTTGTGCGCAGATTCACAAAATCCACAATAAGGATTCGTTAGAAGGGTAATTCTATGTTTCGCATTTTTATTACCAAAAAGTAATTCTTTTTCTAAAATAACATCAGTATCTAACTGTGTTGAATTTGACAACGCTATTTTAAACATAGAATAATTTCTTTTGAATCGATTAGCTTCAGCTATATCAGATTTTAAAGTATGGTTTTTTTTAAATATTTTTTTTGATATAACAGTAATTAAAGAAGCTAATAAAAACCCAAAGAAACACAGAGCTAAAGAGTCAAACTTAAAATTTAAACTAAACTCAGTGAAAAAATAGATTAGGAATAGTTGCACATACGTAATGAAGATAATAGTCAAGCAAACAGTACACCATTTTTTCTCTATAAATTTTTGGTAATAAATCGAAAACAACGTGATAGGAAAAGAGATCAATCCGATAATGAATACGATATTATAAAAATCAATAATACTTTGAGTAAGTGATAGTAAAAAAACACCTATAATCAAACTTGAAAAATAAATAAGGCTAAGACTACTAAAACTTACTTTTTCAAGTACCTTGAGTTTAGACGATTTGATAACCGATTCGCAGTCAGAATTACCTGTTAAATTGCAAACGGTCGATCCAAAATTTGTTTTTACCCCAATCTCTTGCAATATAGCTTCTATGGACATATAAACTCCTAAAAGAGAAATCAAAGTAAAAGCAACCAAAAGAGGAGAATAATTACTACTCAATATAACAGTTAAGTACATTCCTACTAAAATAACTATAGCTCCATAGAAGCTATAGTTTGTCATAGTTGATTTTTGAATATCATTCTTATCTTTATCTTCTTTAAATGCTATTAATACTATCTCTCCAAAAACTCTAATAAAATCTTCTTCACTTAATTTAATATTTTTATTTTCAGAGTATAATTCATATCGATTATTATTTCTTTCTATTAAAGCTAAATATGGATGTTTTCCATTCTCATCAACCACAGTTACAAATCTATCTGGTAAATTATCAAGATCATCTTTACTAACACGAACTACAATATTTTCTATTCTAAAAAAAGTTAGCGTATCCTTTATCGCCAATAATGAAGGATAATCAGGATGGGATTCTATCTGAAATTCAAATTCTCTTTGATCTATTATTATGCGTTCTTTTTTTAAATACTTAAATAGAAAGTTCAACTTTTTATTCATTGTCATTATTTTTTATAATTTTTTCTATCTCATTCAATGCCTCAGAACCAGTTCCTCTATATAATATTTTAGCATCATTAGCCAACAAAATATAAGTAGGAAAAACTTCTATTCTTAAGGAATTAAGTATTGAGTTAGGATTAAACTCTCTTTTGATAAAAGCTTGTCTCCAGTTTAATTTATTTTCATCAATATATTTTTTGATTAACTCGGTAGAATCGTCATACGCAATACCAATAACAGAAAGTTTTTCTTTATGTTTATTTGCTATTCCTTTAATTTTAGGTGTGTTTTTAACACAAGGAGGACACCAAGTACCCCAAAAGTTTAATAATATATACTTATCATCCTTATTCGAAAGAACACTGAATTTTGTTCCATCAAGATTTTCTAATTTATAATTAGCTAAAGTTTCCCCCTTTCTAAAACCATGAAATCTTTTAACTTTCAATTTTTTAAGAGCAATTTCATTGATTCCTAAATTAATTGTATCAATAGTAAATAGATTGTTAGATATACTTATCGTGTCCTTTACTCTGTATTCGAAATTCTTATTGTAGAAAAAATCATTACTACTAAACTCAATAGAATCAGGCCTAATTAATATTTGTAAATATTCCTTAGATAACCCTTGAAATGCAATTTCATATTTATAATTTTCAAGTGTAAAATTACCTTTCCAATAATCTTTTATCCTTCCTGTTATATGCAACTTCTTGTTTAAACTGCCCTGAAATAAAGATGCATATTGACTATTTGAAGAAGGATATAATATAATATCTCTGTTGTAGTTAGTTACCCCATCCTTATGAAGAATTTCATAATTATACTTTACTCTGGGCAACTTATTTAGAGCTTTTATATTTTTATCTGAATCTAAACGAAAATCTTTTTCAAAAGACAGTACCCTATCATTACCAAAGTTTTTATCGTTATCAGAATCTAAAATAACTATTTGCTTATTATTTTTAAATCCTGTAAACACTACGGCCTGATCATTTATTTTTCTTCCTGAAAATATTGAGGTATCCATTCCATAATGATGAATTTTCTCCTTAATATCACTATCGGCCAGATGTCCTTTACTGTATAGTTTATAAAAAAACAAAGGAATATCATAGTTATAATTGGCTATTAAACTTGTATCAACATTTGGAATTCCTTTATATAATTTAAGTTCTTCATAAAATTTCGGATACAATTCATAAAACGATTGAAAATGTAAGTCTGTAAAATTAGGATCGAACATAATATCATCTTCCGATGTTTTCTTTATGTCTATTTTCAAATCAGTATTACCGATTTGAATTTCTTTATCTGTGCAACTCATGGAAGACACAATCAAGAATATTAAAAATATACTTTTATTATTCATAACAGTTCTTAAATTAAAAAGGGGTAGTTGAACTACCCCTTTTTCTAGTTTTAATAACATAATACGGCTGGCCGTCCATTACAGGTCTGATTCATACAAGTACCCCACTGCCCAGAAGGTTTTTGACAAGATTTACCTACAAAATAGCAGGTATTTTGGCATGCTCCAAAACCACTTCCACCACTTATGGCTCTGATTTCATCTCTTTCTAGAGCTTTTCCAATCGTTTTTAAACTAATTTTCATAAATTAAAGATTAAATTATTTTACCTACTCTATTAAATAAAAGGCTTTTCGGTTTCCGCCTATTTAGTATAAAAATTGATTATTTAGAATTTTATAGCTTCCTATTAAGCACTAAAGAGGCATCATATTTAATTATGTCTGTAGTCCAATATTTGTTACTCCACCTTTGTGTTTTTAACTTTTTTTTAACAAAAAAATATTCACTATATATCTTCAGAACTATCTAAACTGGTACTTGGTAAATACAAAGATTAAAGGTTTAATAAATAGAATTGTAACGACAGTGACAATAGAGCTTTTTCAGATACGGCTTGGATGGAATTTATAAGCATAGCTTTAAACCATAACCTTTTACAGTTGAGTTTTTTTAAACACCTATAATCGATATATAAAATTAACCCAAGCTCACTATTACAAAAACAAAAAAGCAGGTAACATTTTTACTTTTAAAGACACTTATTAAAGACAAATGCTTATCATCAAAAAGGGATTGCCACGACAAAATTGAGTATTAGTTTTAAAAACTAGTCTAATTTTGTTTCAAAAAAATATAAATGGATTTCTTATTTGACACGTATAATTGGCTCTCAAAAAAATAAACTCCTCCGACAAGAACTTAAGGATTGGGATATTATTTTATTATATTCTTCAACAACCAAAACTATTAATCAACTATATCAAGAATTATGCGAAGATAGTTCGTTTCTAAAGAATACTAATAAAGAAGAATTTAATGGCAAACTCATTTTTTTAGTAATGGATAAAACACTACTACTTGAAATTCTTTGTATTACTTAATTCCAAATTTTTATACCATATCCAAAAAGTACAATTTTTTTAAACAAAATAATTCATCTTTCATGGGTAACAAATTACCCCAAATATGAACTCATGAATACGAATCATATAGGATCTGACTAAGTATATAGTATAATCAAAAAGAATTACTTTACTTTGTAGAAGATCTCATTACACAAAATTAAAACTCTGAATGCCAAAATTTCCTTTTTATAAACAAGCTGAATCTAAAGATTGCGGGCCCACTTGTATTAAAATCATAGCTAAACATTACGGAAAAGTACTGAATACGCAGAAGCTTAGATCTCTAAGTGAAACGACCCGAGAAGGTAGTTCTTTACTTGGATTAAGCGAAGCTGTAGAAAGCATAGGATTTAGATCGTTAGGTGTAAAACTATCTTTAAATCAGTTATTAGAAGTCCCACTGCCTTGCATCGTTCATTGGAACAAAGTACATTACGTGGTAGTTTATAAAATCAAGACCTCCAGAAAAGGTGCTATGACCATTTATGTATCAGATCCAGCTCATGGTTTGATTACTTATACTAAGGAAGAATTTATAAAAGCCTGGATCGGTAATAATGCGGATCAAACTACAGAAGAAGGTGTTGCATTATTGGTAGAACCTACACCAAAATTTTATAATGACAACCTAGATGAAAAAGATGAAGAATTTGGGTTTAAATTTATTTCTAAATACGTTTTTAAATACAAAAAGTTCATCTTTCAACTTATACTAGGTTTAACTGCTGGTAGTTTATTACAACTTATTACGCCATTCCTAACCCAAAGTATCGTTGATGTCGGTATAGAAAATGAAGATATTGATTTTGTATACCTTGTATTAATTGCGCAACTCTCATTGTTTATCGGACGAACATTAATCGATGTGTTGAGAAGCTGGATTTTATTACATTTAAGTACCAGGATCAATATCTCTTTAATATCTGATTTCTTTATTAAATTAATGAACCTGCCTATCTCCTACTTTGATGTAAAAATGACTGGAGATTTATTACAGCGAATTAATGACCACAAAAGAATCGAGCAAATACTTACCATGTCTTCACTAAATGTGTTGTTCTCGATGGTGAACCTAATCGTATTTAGTATCGTTCTTATCTACTATAGCTTCTCTATATTTACAGTATTTGCTATTGGTAGTGCGTTTTACTTTGCCTGGATTTTAATATTCTTCAAAAAACGTAAGAAGTTAGATTACAAGCGTTTTTCTCAAATCAGTGAAGAGCAAAGTAAGGTAATCGAACTCGTAAACGGTATGCAGGAAATAAAACTGCATAATGCCGAAAAAAGAAAACGATGGAATTGGGAGTTTGTACAGGCTAAACTTTTTAAAATATCAATAGAAAACCTCGCTTTAGAACAATATCAAAGCGTAGGTTCTGCTTTTATTAATGAACTAAAGAATATATTAATAACTGTACTTTCTGCTGTACTGGTAATTGATGGAGATATCACTTTGGGTATGATGTTAGCAATTACATCAATAGTTGGCCAACTAAATGCTCCTATAACACAACTAATTAATTTTCTTAGAGAGTTACAAGATGCCCAGATTTCTTTAGAACGTCTTGGAGAGATTCATAATAAAGAAGATGAAGAAAAGACAGGTGATGAAAAGCTTAAAGATATCCCAGAAAATTCTGGTTTTGATATCAAAAATCTTAGTTTTAGATATGTAGGATCTGACAAGCCTGTATTGCAAAATCTCGATTTATCAATTCCTGCTAACAAAATTACAGCAGTTGTTGGTGTCAGCGGTAGCGGAAAAACTACGCTTATGAAACTGTTGCTAAAGTTTTATGAGCCCGATGAAGGACAGATTTTTATTGGTTCTCATGATTTACAGAATGTATCGCAAAAAGCTTGGAGAGATCAATTTGGAGTAGTTATGCAAGAAGGGTATATCTTCAATGATACGATTGCTAATAACATTGCAGTAGGAGAAGACTATGTGGACAAGAAAAAATTAGCTCATGCAGTGGATGTCGCCAACATTAAGGAATTTGTTGAATCACTGCCTTTGTCTTATAACACAAAAATAGGAATGGAAGGCGTTGGACTTAGTACAGGTCAGAAACAACGATTGTTTATTGCTCGTGCGGTGTATAAAAATCCTAAATTCTTATTTTTCGATGAAGCTACATCTGCTCTGGATGCAAATAATGAAAAGGTAATCATGGAAAAATTAGATACCTTTTTTAAAGATAAAACCGTTATGGTAATAGCGCATCGATTAAGTACCGTTAAAAATGCTGATCAAATTGTAGTATTAGATAAAGGAGAAATTATAGAAGTCGGAAATCACGAATCGTTGATTAAAGAAAGAGGAAGTTATTATAATTTGGTTAAAAATCAATTAGAACTTGGTAAGTAGTAGTAAGTAGTGAAAATTAGATTATTTTATTGAAAACAAGCAGTAATTCATAATTCGTAATTACACAAAAAAAATGCCAGACAATTTAGACGATATACAATTAAGAAGCGAGGAAGTTCAGGAAATCTTAACTCGCGTACCACATTGGATGATTCGATGGGGAAACCTTTTAATATTAGTATTGATACTATTATTACTGTTTCTTTCTTGGATGCTTAAATACCCAGATACAATACCTGCAGAAGCCATTATAACAACAGAGGTTCCATTACAAAAAGAGCAAGCAAATGTTAGTGAAAAGATAGAGGCTATTTTAGTAAAAGAAGGCGATACAGTTCCAGAAGGAACTCCTCTAGCCATTCTTCGAAATACGGCAAACTACCTCGATGTATTTAGTCTTAAAAGAGTAATTGACACCATCACTCTTAATAATAGACAAATTGATTTTCCTTTTAATCAAATGCCACCAATACTGGCGCTAGGAGATATACAAACAAGTTATGCTACTTTCGAGAATAGTTATATAGAATATAGTTTAAATAGAGAATTAAAACCATTTTCTGATGAGAATATAGCTAATCAGATATCATTATCAGAACTGTATAGAAGGCAAGAAGGTATCTTAAGTCAGAAAAAAATTGAAGGAAGTGCATTAAACTTCAAGAAAAAAGATTTTGCAAGACAACAGGAGTTATATAATAAAGGTAGTATTTCTCAACAAGAATTTGAACAAGCAAAAATTGAGTACTTGCAGTTTGAGAATAACTACAAAAACTATGACACACAACTTTCTCAGATTAAGGAAAGTATTAGTAATGCTCAGAAGACATCAAAGGGTACAGAATTTAATCAACAAAGAGAAGAAATAAGTTTACGCAATAAGGTGATACAATCCTTTGATCAGTTAAAAAAAAGTATAAAAGACTGGGAATTAAGATACCTTCTACAGTCGGATATAGAAGGACGTGTTTCATTTTCTAATTATCGTTTCGAGAATGAAAATGTAACGGCTGGAGATATTGTTTTTGTTGTCGTCCCAATTCAGGAATCTTCTTCATATGTTGCTAAGATAAAAGCACCAACTCAAAATTCCGGGAAAATAAAATTAGGGCAAAAAGCCAATATTAAATTAGCAAACTTTCCAGATGATGAATTTGGAATGTTACAAGGAACGGTAAACTATATATCAATGTTACCAGATAAAGATGGATTATATCTGATCGATGTGAAGCTACCTAAGAAATTGATCACAACTTACAAGAAAGAAATCCCTTTTCAGCAAGAAATGAGAGGTTCTGTAGAAATTATCACGGAGGATTTAAGACTCATAGAAAGATTCTTTTACCAATTTAGGAGTTTAATGGATAAATAAAATTATGCAGCCTTAGGCAAGGAAATATAGAAAGTACTACCCTTTCCAAGGGTGCTTTCTACTTTTATTTCACCTTGATTAAGTTCTATTAATTCTTTACATATTCTAAGGCCAAGACCGGTGCCTGTTTCATTCTCCGTTCCATTAGTTGTAAATGTATCTTCTGCAAATAGTTTATTGAGATTAGATGGATCAATACCAACTCCAGTATCTTCAAAACAAATTTCGTAGTGATCTTCTTTTTCTCTTGATATCAAGGCAATAGAATCACCAGGATTACAAAACTTAATGGCATTGGCAATTAGGTTTTGAGCCACAATACCAAACATATCCTTATCTGCAAAAATCATTGTAGGATCCAGCTTATTAATCAATTTAATATCTTTTTTCTCAGCTTTAGGTTTAAAAAAAGTAAATTTATTACTGATTACTTCTGTAATATCAAAAGTAGTAGGTTGAGCATTTAGCTCTTTCATTTGTGATTTTGACCAGTTCAGTAAATTATTCAACAAAATAGAAGTTTGATGGGTTCTATTAGCTAATAATGGAACTATTTCTCTAAATTCTTCTGTAGAAATTACATCTTCTTTCATTAAATTTAGACTACCTTCTAGTCCGTGTATTTCATTTTTTAGATCATGAGAAATAATAGAAAATAATTTATTCTTAACCTGATTTGATTCGTTAAGCTCCTTTATATATCTCTTTCTCTCTTTTCTAGTTTTTATAAAAAGTATCATAAAAACTAATATGATTGCTATGACAGCTAAACTGATGAACGTAAATAGTCTATATCTGAATAATTCTTCTCTTGTCTTTTGTTCTCTTTTCTCTTGCTCATCAATTAACTTTAACTGCTTTAATTCTGCTTCATAACGAGACTTGGCATTTTCAACTTTTTGTGTAGTACTTTCATACATCCTCTTATCAGAAAGTTGTTGATATTCTTTCTGCCATTTAATGGCGTCTAGCAGGTTACCTCTTGTAGAATCCAGTTTAAAAGAATATTTATAGTTTTTTAATACCAACGATACTACATTAGCTTTAATAAGATCTTCTCTTGCTATTTTTAATAATTCCTCGGCTTTTTTGTAGTTACCTTCTTCTAAAGCAATAATCCCGAGTTGTTGTTTCGCATTTACTACAATTAGCTTGTAATTCGCTTGACTACCTGCACATAAAGTAGTATCATAATACTTTTTTGCAGCTTCGTATTCTTTACCATACATTGCTACCTTAGCCATAATGCTATATGATTGTGCTGTATGTCTTAAATCCTTTTCTTCTTTATTAATCTTTAGCGCTTCTGGTAAGAGTTTTTTTGCTTCCGAAAGCCTACCTTTCTCTGCATATAATAATGCTAGGTTATTCATCACTAGTCCAACTCCATTACTTTTTAGCTGTTTTATTAAGGTTATGGATTTTCGATAATATTTTTCAGAATTTGGTACATCTTTAAGCTCTTTATAAACAATTGCTAAATTATTATAGATTCCTGATAAACCAACACTATCATTTAATTGTTCTCGATATAATTTGGCCTCCATCAGATAATCTGCTGCTTTCTCCAGGTTTCCTCTGTTTTGTTCGATTACAAATTTATCATTACTAATAGTTGCCAATCCATCCGTATCATCAGCTTCTTTAAAGAAATGAATTGCATTTCTAAAGTTTTCATCAGACTCTATATATCTTTGATTCTCATTATATATGATTCCTTTTAATCTGTAGACTAAGGCAAGCCCTCTAACATACTTAATATCATCAGCCAACTGAATAAGTTCATCAGCCATAAATTCTGCTGTATCAAACTGATCTTCATCTACATATTTCTGTAAATTACCGACTGCAGTGTTAAACAAAATGGAGTCTTTTAATGTTCTTATTTCTGAAAGATCAACTCCTGATAGTTGGCTTTGAGAAAAGCCAAAGAAGTTCATCAAACAAAGAACTAATAATGTAAAGGCAGTTTTATTCATACGTTCTATTTTGAGGCTTAAAACAGATAAAAATCATAATTTATCCACAAAATACATAATTAAAACTAAATATTTATAATAAAGTAGTCTTATTCTTACTTTTATTTATAGGTTTACCGTAAATAGCTCTTAATTCTTGATACAAAAAAGCCTCTCAAGTAATGAAAGGCATATATTTATTACTAATTAAAAAAACGCTATTATTAAGAGCTTTCTTCTATTTTAGAAGAATTACTTTTTAATTCTATCCATTCATTCACTAAGTCTTCTAAAACAGTAAGTGGCACTGCTCCATTCGTTAAAATAACCTCATGAAACTCCCTTATATCAAATAACTCATTCCCAAGCTTTGATCTGGATGCTTCTCTTAATTCCAGGATCTTATTCATTCCTATTTTATACGCTGTAGCCTGACCTGGCATAACGATGTGTCTCTCTACCATTTTTATAGCATCACTTTCTGCATTTGGCGTATTATCTGTGTAATATTTAATCCCTTCTTCTCTTGTCCATTTCTTAGCATGTATACCAGTATCAACTACTAACCTGCACGCTCTCCATAATTCCATCGCTAATCTCCCAAAATCCGAATAAGGGTTGTTATACAGTCCTATTTCTTTTGGTAAAAACTCATTATACAATCCCCATCCTTCAACATAAGCTGTATATCCACCAAATTTTCTAAACTTAGGAACGTCTTTCAATTCCTGGGCAATGGAAATCTGCATATGATGTCCAGGAATCCCTTCGTGATATGCCAAAGCTTCCATTTGATATTTTGGCATCGCTTCCATATCATACAAATTTGCATAATAAGTTCCAGGTCTGGAGCCATCCGGTGTTCCTCTTTGATAAAAAGCTTTTCCTGCGCTTTTTTCTCGGAAAGGTTCTACGGCTTTCACCACAATATCCGCCTTTGGTTTTGTAATAAAAAGTTCATCCATCCTGGATTTCATATTATCTATTAATCCTACGGCTCTTTTTAGATATGCAGCCTTACCTTCTTCATCATTGTTATAATAAAACCTTTCATCTTCCTTCATAAACTTAAAGAAATCTTGTAATGTCCCTTCATATTTAAGCTCTGTCATGATGTCCTTCATTTCTTTATGAATTCTAGCAACCTCATCCAGTCCTAATTGATGAATTTCTTCTGCGGATATTCCCGTTGTGGTAGTACGCTTTAAAGCATTATTATAAAATGTATTCCCTTTCGGGAATTTCCAAGCACCATCATCTACTGTTGCTCTTTGTTGTTGATCCTCCAGTATTTCGATTAATTTATCATATCCCGGTTTTACAGCTTCCTGTAGTGCGGTTTCAGCTTTAGAAACCAATACCTTTTTCTCATCATCCGGAAGTTCTAACTTTTCTACTTTGCTTTTAAAATCGGATAATAATGTACTCTCATTGTTTGATTGGTCAAAAGGTTTTCCTGTTATTAAATTTCTGCTATCATTGAGGACTTTGGCAAAAACAAACTTAGGAGGAACAATACCATTCTTTTCTCTGATTTTTATATTTCCTACCAATTGACTAAACAACTCATTCACCCCTTCTAGCCTTGAAACATAAGCCTCAGCATCACTTTTGTTTTCAATACGATGCATATTTATCAAAAATGCCGGAATCTCTGCCTGCATTCCGTGCATTTGATTTACAGGGTAATTATAAAAACGATATTGAAAATCTTCTATGGTATTTTCTAAATCCATTTTCATTAGCCTAAAACTTAATAAAGTAGCTTTATCAAGCTTAGAAACATTCACCGAATCTTTTAGGTACCTAAGCTGTTTTTTTGCTTTTTCCAAGTCTTGAACTTCTTTTTTAGATGAAATATCATCCCATTTACCATAGTCTTCTGTCTTAATTCCTAAATAGGTTTGCATCATAGGAGAGTCATCAACTTCTTCCTGAAACTGGTTTTCAAACCAATCATTAAGTTTTTTAGAATGTACTTCTATTTGTTTTTTATTAGAGATAATAATTTCGCTTTTTTCATTCTCATTTTTACAACTAAAAAATATAAGTAGAGAGAAAATAAACACGATGCTTAATCTTACATTATTCATCTTTTTCAGGGTATTAAGGTTCGTAAGTTTAGTTTATTTCAAAACGGAAATTTCTATTGATGAATCATCAAATACTTTATGGGTCTGCTTTGTAAAATCAGATGCTTTTGCTTTAAAAATATTTGGAACAAATGTTTGCGGATTTAAATCTATATATGGAAACCAAGTACTCTGTACCTGAATTTGCAGTTTATGTCCTTTCATAAAAGTATGGTGTACATCCTGAAGTTTAATAGTTACTTCTGTTTTCTGATTTGGCACAAATGGTTCTGGCTTGCTGAAACTGTTTCTAAATCTCCCTCTTAGCACTTCACTCCGAACCATCATATGATAATTAGACATTTTTAGATATGCTTGAGTTTCTTCTGTATCTTCTGCATCAGGAGGGTATACATCCACTATTTTTACTATCCAATCAGCAGCTGTTCCAGTAGTAGCAACTTTTAATTTTGCCAAAACTTCGCCAGAAAGTGTCATATCTTCTGTAAGCACAGGAGTTTCATACACTAATACATCCGGACGTCTTGCAGCAAAACGCTGATCATCAGTCATGTACTTTCTTGGTGTAAATACCATTTTTATATCTTCTGAATAAGGAACAGGTTTTTTAGGATCACTAATAAATTCTGAAAACCCTTTCCCTGCACTTTCTGTTAAATCATCCCCTGACAAATACATTGTTCTCTTTTCTGTATTTTTTGGTGGCCAACTATCATAGGTATTCCATTCCTTTTTTCCTGTGTCAAAAATCTGAATTTCTGAAAGTCCTGTATTCTTTTCTCCATTTCCTTTTAGAAAATGATTAAAGAATTTTGATTCTATATTCTTTTGGAAATTTAGAGAAATATCATCTCCAAAATATACGTTCCCAATAGCCTGACGTTTTTTATTTCTTGCCCAATCTCCATGACTCCAAGGTCCAAAGACCATGATATTATAATTCTCACTATTGTTTTCTATTTTCTCATACGTTTCGAAAGGTCCATACAAGTCCTCTGCATCAAACAACCCTCCTACTACCATCACAGCTGGTTTAATATCTTTAAGGTGCTGTATGATTCCTCTTTTTTGCCAAAAGTCATCATAATTAGGATGTTCTTTTAATTGCGTCCAGAAAACATTATCTTCTTTATAATATTGATCTAACGTACTCAGCGGACCAGCATCTAAGAAAAATTGATATTGATCTTTAGTTTTTAATTCTGGAAACGTATACCAACTTTCTTTTACTGGTTCTGTTTTTTCATACCCAAATACTGCTGTGGCTCTCCAATAACTCAATAAATATGCTCCATTGTGATGAAAATCATCAAAAAAGAAATCTCCAATACAGGCTTGCGGAGAAACTGCTTTTAATGCAGGATGCGAATCTAACAAAGAATAGGTAGCATAAAAACCTGGGTACGAAATACCCCAAATCCCTACTTTTCCATTAGTATTTTCTACATTGTTTACTAGCCATTCGATGGTATCATAGGTATCACTTGCCTCATCAAACTGTTTGTCTTTTTTATTAGGAATATATGCTCGCATATTATCATATACTCCTTCACTCATCCATCTTCCTCGTACATCTTGATATACTATAATATTACCTTCTTTCATCAAAAATTCATTAGGGCCAATTTTAGATCGAAATTCGCCTTCTCCATAAGGGCGAGAACTATAAGGAGTTCTTTGCATTAAGATGGGATACTCTTTACTGGTATCCTTAGGAGAATAAATTGTGGTATGGAGTTTAGTTCCATCTCTCATTACAATATCTACTTCCTGTTTAGAATAATAATCTTTTACTTCATAAGCATTCTTTTCTTCGGTTCCTTCATCTGTTTTTTGAACCTCCGCTTTTATAGGGGTTTCTTCTTTTTTAGCACAGGAAGTAACAAAAATCATAAAGCTAAAAAGAGATAATACTAGTATTCTAATTGATCGCATTTGTTTGAGTTTAGTTGAATGCTGAAGATAAAAAAATGGAATGCTGACACGCTTCCTTTTAAGGAGATTTTAACAATCTTCCCCAGGTATCTTACTAAAAACAAATGAACCTTCAGCGTAAACTGAAGGTCCATTGATGCTAAGAACTTATATACCCAAATCTATTAAGTTCTCAGTTACTTATTGCGGCAAAATATTAATCTCTATGATATTGTATCCTCCTCTAGAATCTCCAGACCAGGTTACACCAGGAGGACTACTGATTATTCCTTTTCCAAATTGCACGTCTTCTAAATCGGATACTCTTCTGATAACAGTATTCCCATCTGCACTTCCAGTATTTGGTCCTGATTGGTTCATTACTTGATCCATTCCGAATCCTACAGGTTGGTCTTCTTCTGTACCTGCATCATACAGATAGGTTTTAGTACTTAGATCTGTACCTGAGTATGGAGTAGTTCCATCTTCTCCGAATAATGGTAATCCTGCATTATTATAGCTTACTACCCAATCATTTGACTTTACAAACATAGTTCCGAAACCGAACTTATAATCTTGACCTCTTGGCACTTCGATAGTAAAAGTTTGGGATCCACCAGGCATAATCGGACCTGATTCATTACTTAGTGATACAGGAATTCCAAAATCTTTTAGGTAATTATAGGCTATTGATCTATCACCATCCTCGGCAATTTCTTCTAAACCATTTGCTGCTTTAGTTTCTTCTCCTTGGGTAAACCATGGATCTCTATCCGTATTAAAAGCATAAATAAAAGCTGGCGAAAAAGGTGTTAATGATGATGATAAACGTAACGGAGTTCCTTGAGATCCTGTTTCAGTAAACCAGTCGTATAAAACTCCTGGCATACCATCTTCTGCAATACCTTCTAAACCAACACCTCTATCTTCTTCTCCAATAGTAAATAATGGCTCTCCTTGTGCGTGTAATACAACAATCCCTGGAGTGATTACAAACCCATTGGTTGAACTTGGTGCCATACCCGCATTAGGAGCATTAATTGCTGTAATGGTTAAGGTAAATGTTCCCGCAGAATTTCCATCCCCATTAGCATAATCTAATATTGCGGTCATATAAATATCTCCAGTACCTCTGCCGTCTACTAAACGAACTAATGGATTCGCATCTGCAGGACCGACATTAGCTCCTGCCGGTGGAAAAGTAGCTGGATCATTATCCGCTTCTGTTCCTAGGTCATATAATGAAAGTTGACTAGCAATATCTACACCATTAAGCGCTTGACCATTAGGGAATAAATCTATTCCATCAAGATCTGTAGGCGCTAAGAACCAGTCATTACTATTCCCCATCATCGTAACTGGAGTAAACTTCGTACCTTGAACGGCTTTAAAAGACACTTCATATTGAGCGCCATTTGTTGTTAATGGTCCAGGAGTGGCTGCTCCAACTGGAGTAGTAAATGTATGTACATTTAAGTAATTAATTGTATTGCTAATTGTCACCGAAAAAGTAGTTGTTTCGATAGGTGTTGCATTTCCTAATCCGAAAGTTGGGTTAATGGTCTCATTCCAATCAGTTGCTGCATCTCCTTCTCCATCATACGCTATACTGTAGCTAGGCAATCTTACTTCTGGTACAAAATCTCCAGCGGTCCAAATTCCTGCAGTCACTGCTACATTCTCTCTGGCACTTCCTGCAGATCCCCATTGTACAAAGTCCATAATTGCATCAGCACTTGTAAACGAGTTGTTCGCATATAATCCCAACCCTTCGCTATTGGTTAGTTCATCCCAATTTACAACTAAAAATTCACCTGGATCTAAATTAGCATCTCCGCTAGTGATGGTAGCGTTTTGCATCTGAACATATTGTCCAGGTCCCAAACATAACCAGTATGTTGAAATATCTACTGCAACTGTTCCATTGTTCCATAATTCAATTAATTTATCCTCTCCATAATTCACTTCATTAATAACTATAGAACGTACACTGTTATCTGGCATCGTCAATACGTTTTCTGCCCCGAAAGTCACCGTTGTTGTTTCGGCCCAATTTGCTGCTCCATTTCCGTCTCCATCAAATACAATACTATTATCAGTGCTAGTTATTGTAGGTACGAACTCTCCAGCGGTCCATATACCAGCAGCAACGGCGATATTTTCTCTTGCGCTTCCTCCTGCTCCATATTGAACAAAATCGACCATGGCATCGGCATCCGTAAAAGCATTAGAAGAATATAATCCTAAACCTCCTGAATTATCCGGTAAATCATATGATAATACCAAATATCCTCCTGCGGGAGTCACAACACTGCCACTCTCTGGTGTTAGATCACCTATTCTTTCATAAGTTCCTGGTCCTAAACATAACCAGTAATCACTTAAATCAGCTTCCTGATTTCCTTTGTTAAAGATTTCTATCAAGTCTGTTCCTTGATATCTAACTTCGTTAAAAACTACCTGATTAATTACTTCATCAGTTCCTCCATCTGGCGGTATTACTATATCATCATCTTCACTACATGAGATAAAAGTAAACAGTCCAATAATTAAATAAATAAAATTGTTTTTCATGATTTATACATTTTTTTTGTTCATCAATATGAAGCAAATATATAAGCTCATAAAGGTGAAAAACGGTGATAAAAGTCACTCTAAAACGTTAAAAAAATGTTATTTAAATATCTGAAAATCAATAAATTAAAATGTTTTATTCAAAAAAAAATAGCAGCAGAAAAACATCGCACATGTGCGATGTTTTTCTGCTGCTATTTTTTTTAAAAACGTGTTAGTTCTGACAATAAATTCCTCTTGTCAATTCTATATGTCGTTTATGCTGAACTAATACATTAGAGGCTTGTAATTTTTTCGTTATTCTGGAGACAACTTCTCTAGATGTACCTAAATCCGATGCTATTTCTTTATGAGACATCTGGATCATATTACAATTTTGAAGCTTTGCTTTTTCATCCAGATAATTTATAAGCCTTTCTTCTATTTTATAACATACTACTTGTTTCGTTGTATTTAATAAATCTTCGTAATTACGCTGAAAATCTTTTAAAATAATTTGGGTAAATGAAGGATACTTTACAAACCATTCTTTTACTTTATTAATGGGTAAACACAATACTGTTGTATCTTCTTCTGCTTTTGCTGAGAAGCGCACCGCTTTCTGATTAAACAAATGATTAAAACTGAGAATGCAGCAATGATTGGGATGTATATAATATAGAAGAAATTCTACTTCATCTTCTTCTGCATACATTTTTATCAAACCATCTAAAATGATCGGTAAAAAACTTAAGTAACTTCCTTGTCTTACAACATATTCGCCTTTTGCTATATTCTTAAAATCTCCAAAAGACATCATTTCATCTTTCAGCTCATTTTCGATAAACGGGAAACATTGGGATAAGTCGATTTTTTCCATGGACATGTTAGTTACTTTTTAATTAGGAATAAAGTCGATAATTCAACGTATCCTTACAACAATGTCATAATAAAAATCTATACTACTATAAGCTATTTACTTTTTAGTAAAATTCTTTAACCCCTTTTTTAACCATTTTAGATATTCATTTTCATTAGGAGTATACGCAGTAGTTTTATTTAATAGGTTCATTTTAGAATCAACTAGTACGTAATATGGTTGGGAGTTATTTTCAAAATTTAATGTTTGAAAAGTAGCCCATTTGTCACCAACAGTTTTAATTGATTTTATAGTACCAGAAGACTTCAGGAATTTAAACTGATCTTCTTTATTAAGTTTTTCTCGATCATCTACATAAAGTGAGATCAATATATAATCGTTTTTAAGAATTTTAGTAATCTCGGGATTACTCCAAACTTGTTCTTCCATCTTTCGACAATTCACACAAGCCCAACCGGTAAAATCGATCATTATTGGTTTACCTTCTTTCTTAGCTGCTTTAACTCCTTTTACAAAATCTGTATACGCATTTAATCCTAAAGGACCATGTGTATCCTTTTCATATATACTATAAAATAATGGAGGAGGAAAACCACTCAATAATTTTAGATTTGCATATGCTGTATTGGTAAGACCTGGAATTAAATAGAGTACAAAAGCAAGCGTTAAAACTCCAATACTAACTCTTACTTTACTTAATTTTTTAATCGGACTATCATGTGGAAAACGAATTTTCCCAAAGAGGTACAACATTAATCCTATTCCTATAACAATCCATATTCCAATAAATATTTCACGCTTCAGAATTCCCCAATGTTCTACCAAATCTGCATTGGATAAGAATTTAAATGCTAGGGCTAGTTCTATAAACCCTAAAACCACTTTTACTGCATTAAGCCATCCTCCACTCTTAGGAAGATTATTCAACCAATTAGGAAATAATGCAAAAAGTCCGAAAGGTAAAGCTAATGCTAAACCAAATCCTCCCATACCGAAACTTAATTGCATCGCTCCACCATCACTACTTAATGAACCTCCAAGTAAAGAACCTAAAATCGGACCTGTACAAGAAAATGAAACTAGTGCTAAGGTTAATGCCATAAAGAAAACTCCTAAAATCCCTCCTACACTTGTTGCCTTACTATCCATTTTATTACTCCAGGAAGCGGGTAAGGTAATCTCAAAATACCCGAAAAAGGATATTGCAAATACAATGAATACAACAAAAAAGATAATATTCAATGTTACATTAGTCGATATATTATTAAGTATTTCGGGATCTAGAGAGTCTAAAAGATGAAACGGAAGACTTAGTAATACATAAATTGTAAAAATAAACAGACCATAGAGTATGGCATTCATCATCCCTTTTTTACGATCCTTAGCACCTTTTGTAAAAAAAGACACCGTAAGTGGAATCATTGGGAATACGCAAGGAGTTAACAATGCTATTAAACCACCTAAGAAACCTAATACAAATATTTTTAGATAGCTTTGGCTTTTTACATCTTCTTTTGGAAATTTATCCCACCCTTTAATTTCGGCGTTTAAAGCTTTTGACTTATCGATATCTTCTGGAGTAATTCCTGCAGCTGCGGCTTCATTTAGATTTTCTCCAGATAGATTTAAAGTAAACTCCACGATATCAGGAGCTAAGCATTTTTCATCATCACATACTCCAAAAAACACCTCAGCTTTAACAGTTTCCAAAGAAGGATCCAAACGCTTTATTTTTTGAGTAAATACAACATTGTCTTCAAAATACTTAATATCCATTTCGAAAACTTTGTCAAACTTCTGAATACCTTCTGGCTCTGATGTTTCTCCTATTAGCTCATACGCTTTGTCTTCGTTAGAAAAGGTAAACTCTGTGGCCGTTGGCGCTATTTCATCTGTTTCTACTTCATGTTGTGAGTATATGTGCCATCCTTTTTCTAAGGTTGCCTCAAAATATAGTGTGTACACATTTTCTGATTCCTCCTTAACACTACTTTTCCATTTTATAGGTTCAAATATTTGTGAAAATAAAGTAGTAGAAAACAACAATGTTGTTAGTAGTAATAGAATTTTCCTCATTAGGTTATCGTTACTTTTAGTAATTGTTTCGTTTTGGGGTTTATTTTATATCTGTTATCCGCTCTGTAATTTATAATCCATATAATATCATCTTCAGAACATAACAACCAGACCCTTTCTTTGGCCAGCAAAGATAGTTTTTCATCCTTAAAGTATTTACTCAACTTCTTTTTGCCTTTCATCCCTAAAGGATAAAAATAGTCGCCTTCTTTCCATTTTCTTACAATTAATGGATACTTTAACTTTTCTTTATCTACATAAATTGTCTTCAGATCCGTATTTGATAATTCCGAAACTTCTTTTAGCTTTATCATTCCCGAAGGAATAATGATCATATTTTCCTCTTCCGGAATTTTATAAACACGATCAGAGACCTCTTCAATTATTGGGCATAGCAATAAATACCCTCTATTTTTTACTAACCTATGAGTGGTAGAAAAAACTTGTTTGCCGGATTGTGCTGTTAGCATCTGTACGATATCATCCCAAGCAGTGAATCCATATTCTTTTAATAGAAAGTATAAATACGTTTTTGGTTCATCGTATTGCTGTAATTTATAAATAGGTATTTTTATGGTATCAAGTTCAGAATATTCGAACACGTCTTTTCTAACACTATCAACTTGGTTTTTGACAAATGCGCTGGTTTGTTTTAGATGATCTAAAGTGGTTTCGAAATTTTGTAAAAACTGTGGATTTATTCCTAAAAGTTCGGGAATCACATCGTGTCTCAGTTTGTTTCTAATGTATTTTGTACTGCTATTACTACTATCTTCTCTCCAATTAATAGCATTCTTTTCAGCAAACTCTAAAATTTGACTTCTAGAAAATGGTAATAAGGGCCTTACATAAATATCATTTATTTCCGGAATACCTGTAAGTCCATCAATTCCTGTACCTCTAGAAAGGTTTATCAAAAATGTCTCTAAATTATCATCCTTATGATGGGCAGTCAGAACATAATCAAACTGATATTCTAAAATTAGCTCCCGAAACCAATCGTACCTTAGTTCTCTAGCCGCCATCTGAATAGACAGTTTATGATTTTTAGCATATTGCTCCGTTTCAAAGGTTGTTACAAAAAAAGATACTGTCATCTTCTTAGCTACTTCTGAAACGAATTCTTCATCTCCTTCGCTTTCTTTTCCTCGTAATTTAAAATTACAATGAGCAATACCAAAATCTAAACTAAGTACATGACACATATAAGTTAACACAATACTGTCCAATCCTCCGCTACAGGCAATAAGTAATTTCTTCTCTTTAAGAAAAGATAAATGATCCTCAATATGAGCTTTAAATTTACGTATCAATACTTTTAAATATTTGTCTTTACAGGTTTCAAATATACGATTTTGTAAAAGTAGATCAGCTTTTCCATTAGCACTCTTTATGTTTTGATTTTCAGGTTTTTAACATAATAACTCGATCCTTTTTGTTATTTTTAAGGAACTCTTAAAATTTTGATATTATGAATATGATAGATGAAAAGCCAAAACACCATGAAGATGATCATAAAAAAGAGTTCAGCAAAAAACTACTATCTGTAGTTCCTCATTTACACCCCTATGTCAAACATAGAATATATATTGCAGAAAGCACAGGTATTTTACCCCGAAATATGTATTGTTCTAATGGTATAATTGACGATGCTATTGTGCAATTATACAATGAAGATCATTTGGATATAGATATGGACAAGCTTTCTCTGGAATTAAAACTTTTTAGAATTGCAGATCATCTAATTGATGAATTATATATTAACGAAGGTTGGCATCAACGATGTATCAGTACCAATTATTTTTTAACTGAAGAGCTTGACAAATTAGAAGAAAACTATACTTCTGAAGCGGATAATGAATTGATTATGAATGAAGAATTAAATGATATATCCTATCATCAAAACTCTGAAAAAAAACAATTATTCATTTATGATGATACTGATTCCGCTATTCTTAAGGTCATTGAATCCGAAGAATCTTCGGAAAACAAAAAACAAAAGCTATTAGGTAAGTTTTATAGTTGGTTGCCACTGGAAACTTCTAAAATTATTGATCTCTTCGTTTTTGGGAAGTTAAACTTTGAAGAA
Organism: uncultured Aquimarina sp.; assembly: GCF_947492405.1. Lineage (GTDB taxonomy): Bacteria > Bacteroidota > Bacteroidia > Flavobacteriales > Flavobacteriaceae > Aquimarina. The sequence goes on along the minus strand of NZ_CANLMP010000008.1, from coordinate 130,794 downwards.
ATAGCAAGGATCAAAGATATCACTCCTCAAGAGGTAAAGGCAACTATTATTGATGTTAGAAAGAGTTTTAGAAAGAATCTAATTTAGTAGCTGTAAATAACGTATAAACTATAATCCTTCTAGCACTTCTCTCATCGCTTTGGCCTTTATCAAACATTCTTCATATTCCTTATCAGGATCAGATTTTGCTGTAATTGCTCCTCCAACGGTATAAGAAACATATTGGGTATCCTCATTGTATAAAATACTTCGAATCACAACGTTAAAATCAAAATCACCTTCTGGTGTAAAATACCCTACAGCTCCACTATATAAACCTCTTTTAGATTCCTCTAAATCTTCTATAATTTGCATAGCAGAAATCTTAGGAGCGCCGGTCATACTTCCCATCGGAAAAGTAGTTCTAATAACATCTACTGGAGAAGTTTCTGAATCAATCTCAGAAACTACTGTTGATATCATCTGATGTACCTGCTTAAACGTATATACTTTGCATAACTCTTCTACCATGACCGTACCTTTTAACGCAGTTTTAGAAAGATCATTCCTTACCAGATCAACGATCATTACATTTTCTGACCGTTCTTTTGGGTCTTGTTCTAAGGTTGAAATTAATTTTTTATCATCTTCAGGAATACCCGAACGCTTTGCAGTTCCTTTTATAGGTTGAGAGATAATTTTACTTCCTTCTTTTCTTAGGTATCTTTCCGGAGAAGCAGATAATAAATATTGTTGGTCCATTCTAAAAAAGGCAGCAAACGGCGGTTTCGAAATCTGATTGAGATGATGATAGGTCTCCAAAGGTGCTATACAGCTATTTTCTGCAAAAAACTCCTGACAAAAGTTTGCCTCATAAATATCTCCTCGGTGAATATGGGCTAACATCTGCTGAATTTTATTTTTATATACATCCTTTGTAATTCGTAAACTTATTTTAACCTTACCACAAGGAGCATCTTCATTAGAAACGTTAATTACAGAAGGAAACGTCTTAATCAACTCAAAATCATCATCCATCTCATCATCTACCATTCTTAAATACTGAACTTCTATCTTATTATCTTTAAATAGAAATATTTTCTTAGGTTGAAAAAAATACAAATCCGGAAAACCCAAATTATCCATATTCTTAGAAACCAATTTTTCAGTATCATTTTTAAGGTCATAGGATAAATACCCAAAAATCCAATCTGCTGTCTGCTCTTGATATTCTTTTAGTTTATCAAAAGAGGAATAATAATCTGTTTTAATTGAAGTAAGAGCGTCTACAGCCAAAATCGCATCATAACTAGAATATTGTTGAGAATATGTATTAGAATCTAACCATATAATCTCATTAAATTGTTGTGCCCACTGTAATAATTTGAATCTAAATTCTGAAGAATTATCTAAAGTATATATTTTGGTACTTCGCACAAGTTATTTGATTTGATGGGCAAAAGTACTCAGAACTTCTTTCAATCCCAACAAAAGTGTTTCATCGGTAACCTCATTATTTTCTATCGAAAAATTTGTCTGAAACGAAGGAAAACTAAAGCTCTCAATAATCTCTCCCCCAAATCGTGGAAATACGTTTTTTGCAAATTCCAAAGAACTTATACCACCTCGCTGACCAGGAGACGTACTCATTAACAATATTTTCTTACCTTCTAGAAAATTGCGGTCCAATCGAGATAACCAATCAATTACATTTTTAAAAAAAGCTCCCCAACTGCCATTATGTTCATTAACCGAAATAATCAAAGCATCCGCTTCAGAGATTTCTTGTTTCAGTCCTAAAACCATCCCAGGAAATCCATTGTTTTTTTCTTCATCCTCACTATACATCGGTATAGGATAATTTACCAGTTTTAGAATTTTAATTTTATGATCAGTTATTTCCGAAGCAACATATTCTACAAGTTTATGATTAATCGAAGTACTGCTATTAGAACCAGCAAAGGCAAGGATATTTTTCATCTTTAATTGAGTTTAAAATCAAAAGTAACTAAAATCAATATGGATGCAAAAAACATCCTCCGTTGATTAGAATAAGTACTAAATTCTAAGCGTATATTTTGACAAAAATTGTAGGTTGCATAGCAGAAGAAATACCTTACAATACTCCTTGATATAAAAATTTGCGCATCATTTTTTTATATTTGAAACCTAAAATCAATACAAGTTTTATGGATATACAATCTCAACTATTATTCTTCTTTAGTGCTCTTGGAGCCTTTAACGGAATAATCGTCGGGCTGTTTTTCCTTTTCTATGTAAAACCTTCGCATAAGAGTCATGCGTTTCTTGGTTTACTTTTACTTGCATTAAGTGTTCGTATTGGTAAGTCTGTTTTCTTTTACTTTAATGATGATTTAGCAGATGTTTATATTCAAATAGGGTTATTTGCCTGTTGGTTTATTGGCCCACTATTATTTTTTTATGTTAAGACTGCATTAGAAATTATTAATACAATAAGCAGAAGACTCAAAATACATTTTGCCATTTTAGTGATCATTGCGCTCATTTTATTTTTGGTTTTTCCAAGAAGTAATTATGAAAAAATATGGTTTACTATATTTATTTATTTCATTTATGCGCAATGGGCTATATACGTAGTAGCTTCTGGATATATAATCTGGAAGAACTACGAAAAAATTAAACAAGTTAAAAAAGGGAGTGTAACATTCAGGTTTTGGTTTTTAAGCGTTTATGTAGGTAATGCCATAATTTGTCTTGCATTTATCACAGGAAATTACACTTCCTATATAGTAGGTGCATTATCCTTTTCGTTTGTTTTCTATTTACTTGTTTTGTTGTTATTGTTTGCCAAAAAACGGAACGAACTTATCTTTTTGAACCCTCCGCGATATAGAGAAAAAAGAATTGATAATGATAAAGCTGAACAACTTATAATACATCTAGAACAGTTAATAACTGAAAATGATTTTTATAAAAACCCGGATATTACCTTATCTAAAATTGCAAAAAAACTTAATATACTGCCTACTAAATTATCACTGCTTCTTAATGATAATATGAAAATAAGTTTCTCTGACTACTTAAATGGAAAACGGATAGAAGCAGCTCAAAAAATGATTCGTAACAAGATTGATTATTCTTTTGAAGCTATAGGCTACGACTGTGGGTTCAATTCAAAATCTGCTTTTTATGCTGCCTTCAAAAAACATACGGGTACTACACCCTTAAAATACAGTAAATCTATTAGTGAGGAATAGTATTTAAATTCCGGATTAATAATTCAGTACTCCTGATTTATTATCCAAAATCCCTTTGACACCTTTATCATATATCATTGTATAAAGTTTTCATCATGAAAAAAATTGTACAATGTATTCTTATCATAATCCTAGTGGGTTGTCAAACACCACCTACTAAAAAAGACAATACAGAAGTAGCGGTTACCCATCAGTCATCAAACAAAAAACGAATATTATTTGTTACCAGTAATGCTCACTTTTATGGAGATTCTGATATTGAATCTACAAATCATTTTCCCGAAATCATTTTTGCCTATGAAGAATTTATAAAAGAAGGGTTTCTAGTTGATTTTGTAAGCCCAAAAGGAGGTGAAATAGCTATTGGCTATATCTATAGCTCTGATGCAATCACCAAAAAGTATCTGTATGATGCTGATTTCATGAATTTGTTACAACACACCAAATCTCCTGTCGAAATCAATTATAAAAATTATGCAGCTATCTACTTCACAGGCGGAGGAAGCGCAATGTTCACTGTACCCGAATCCAAAGAAATCCAAGAAATTTCTGTAAATATTTACGAAAAAAACAATGGAATACTATCCGCTATTTGCCATGGGACTGCTGGTATTGTTAACCTCAGGAAAGAAGATGGAACATTTCTGATTTCTAAAAAGAATATAACAGGATTTCCTGATCTGTTTGAAGATAAGAATGCTAACTATTATAGAGAATTTCCATTCTCGATTCAAGAAAAAGCTACTCAAAATGGAGGGGTCTTTAAATTCTCAAAAGAAGGGTGGGATAATTACTATTTACAAGATGGTAGAATCATAACCGGACAAGATCCAACAAGTGCATCCATTGTAGCCAAAAAAATTATCGAAACAATCCATAATCAAACTATACTTTAAATATCTAATTGCTATGAGAATACTAAAATTAGCTTGTATCCTAATCTTACTACTTACTCTTAAAACCTATGGACAACATCAATCCGTCATTACCCAGGATATGGAAAGAACCATAGATAGTTTATTTAATCCATGGAAAAGTTCAGGTAGTCCTGGAGTATCATTTGCGATCATTAAAGATGGAAAAGTGATTTCTAAAAAAAATTATGGATTCTTCGATATTGAAAACAAAAAACCTATCACATCACAGACTCGTTTTAATTTAGGACAAAGTTCAGCTCATTATACAGCGTACGCACTTTTAAAATTAGAAATAGAAGGTAAACTCTCCTTAGATGATGACATTCGTAAACATATAAAAGAACTTCAAGATATAAATCAGGTAATCACAGTAAAGAACTTATTATATGGTACTAGTGGAATCTATGATTATCAAGTTCTTAAATCTATTTGTGGATGGAATTTTACAGAGAATTTTTCTCAAAAAGATGCTTTACGATTAGTAGCATTACAAAAAGAACTGGCCTTTAAACCAGGTATAGATTATTCAGAAGCTGATATTAATTTTGCCTTATTAGCAGAATTAATAGGAAATGTAAGCGGTAAATCCTTTAAAAATTATATGGAAGAAGATATTTTTAAACCTATCGGAATGACGAATACATTTATCAAAGCTGATCTAAACACAATGTATCAAAATGTGGCACATTCTTATCGATCAGAAGATGACAGAACTATTCTTAATAACTCAGGAAATACTATATTAGGAATTAATAACATGTATTCAAGCATCGATGATTTAATCTTATGGGAGCAACATCTAAATAACGCTACTGGGAATGATCAAAAAGTTATTCAAAAAATGGATGTTATTATAAAATTAAACAGTGGAAGAACCAATAGCACAAGTTCTGGTGAGCTTACTGTAGGACAGTTGTATGGTCATAAAGAAAGAGGTTTGTTCTCCACCTATATTCTTGGTAGTAGTAGTGGACATGATAGTTCTATTTTTAAATTTCCCACTCAAAATTATACAGCTATTGCTTTGAGCAATAACGGCGATGGATACAATGGCTACTTGGGTGTAATATCTGCACATAATATCCTTGCAAAACATTTTACAGAGCCCGAAACCACTAATTTTGATACTATAAACACCAAAACCTTATCTAAAAAACAACTTCAACAGTTTGAAGGACATTATTGGGATCAATTAGGAGAATTGAGTAGAGAGATCAAAGTAATCAATGACACCTTACGATATGTAAGAACCAATGGAAACGTGAATGCTCTAATACCATTATCAAAAAATAAATTTCAAATGAAAGTTCAATTTGATGATAAAATCTATATAGAATTTCCTGAAGATGAAACTGAGGTTATGGAATTTCAATATCTAGGAGCTGAACCGATTCGATTTGAAAAGTACACCCCAAAAAAGTATAATAAAGAAGAACTTAGTAATCAGTTTAATGGAATTTATAGTAACAAAGAGTATGCTATCACATATAAAGCTATCGCAGACAATAACAAACTGAAGCTAAGCAATGTAAAAAACGGAGATATCAATTTCACTCCTATTACATCCATATTGTTTTCTGGCGACAGTTGGTTTTTAAGGAGTATTGAATTTACAAAAGATAAAAATCAAAACATAAATGGATTCTATGTAAAAAATAACGCTATTAGAAATTTATGGTTTGAAAAAGTCGTACTTAACGAATAATGATGTATTGTTATCTTTGAACGTTTTTAGAACTTGATTTCTTCAAACAATAATTTTAAAACCTCTTCGTCTCCTGCAAACTGTTTTTCTAAATTATATTCCACAAATTTATATGGGTTATAACCAAGTTCTACTAATTTTTTATTGCGATATTCATTTACAAATCTATATATCATAAATTGACGTTCACCTTTAGTGTCCTGCAGGAATTGTTTTATTTTTTCTGATAATGGTTTTCGCCATTGCATTGATAACAAAAGGTCATCACGGGTCAATTCATTTAAACCTGGTGCCTTCTTTAATCGTTCTATTTGTTCTTTAGTATACCAATCTTTCTCCGTTAAGCTTATCCAATTTGGTATTTCATTTTCTTTAAAACTTTTTTCTACTGAATCTACCGATATCCCTTTTACAATTGGTGCCATTTTTAATATGGACTGATCTGCTTTTATAATTTTTAGTACTGCATATGGTGGTTTCTTATTATCATTACGTACGATTATATGTTCATCGTCTAATCGTTTTTCTATAAAAACGGTAGAAACACTTTTTTCATTATCAGAGTCTAATGGAGACTTAAATATAATTTTGTCTTTAAGTATAGTACAACTTCCTAGTTCTCCAGAAGCGTTATATGCATACCATATCTGGGAATCATGATTATTATATTTAATTTCCTCCTGCGCCCAAGAAAATGTAATAATGAAATTTAAAAATATTAATGTAACACGTTTCAATTTATTCATATCTATTTTTTTTATATAAACTTTAATAAAGTGCAGCATTTTATAAGACTTCATTTTGCACTTTACTTTTTATTATATTCATTCTATTGGTTTGTCTTTATAAAAATGAATAAGTAAACATTTATATTCTTTTTTCTACACGAATTTTGAAATAGCAAACATTTTTTCTGGGTCAAAAGTGATTATTAGGAAATGTCTCCAATTGTTTTCAACCAAAAGAGATTCTTAATCATCCTTAGATTGATATTGGTATATAAATCGTTTTCTGTTATACTTAAATAATTAAAATGAAGTAATCCAAAGTTTTTTAAACTACTAAAACTAAAAAATCCAACCACAGAAGTGATTGGATTTTTTTGTCGGGGTGGCAGGATTCGAACCTGCTACTTTACCCATATATTTATACTGTTATTTGACGTTTTCAGCGCCGCAAATATACAACACATCGGGATTTTTGCAAGTATATCAAGGGATTTTTTTTATCTTTTTTTTCTGGGGTATTCTGAACTTTTCGGTGACTACGACTGACTACTCTTTAAATACTTGATAATCAAATCCTTTGTTAAGCATATTGACTACCTAGGCATCGGAAATCTAGTTGTTAGTGCATTTTCAAATTCCCAAATCTCAAATACATTCTCTAATGGGATATCATAATCAGGATATGCGTAATTATCCATAGAAACTCTTATGACTTTATTCTCTTCGTCAAACTTTGTTATTCTTCTAACTATAATCTTATGTTCTAGAACTATAATGTATATTCTATTAATATTAAAGTGAGTTAGTTTTCTTCTTCTTACTCCAAAGACCCAATCCCCGTGAAAAAAATTAGGCTCCATATCATCACCATTGATCTGAAAACCTCTTATACTTCTGATATCACGATCACTATTAGAAAAAGTCATAAATGATAATTTCTGTATATATTCTTCTTTTTCGTGATGGTACATATAATTTTTTGCGTCCTCATTACTTACCATGGCTACCTGCATAGTTCCTTCGATATCAACATAAAAAGCTAATTCTGTCACCCCGAAAGTTTTTGGATCATAATATCTGTGCTTTTCGCTTGTTTCACTATGCCTTTTCCATAAATCGTCATTAAATACCAAACTTGGATTGATATCATACTTATGAAAAAATTTATAGATAACCTCAAGTGGAAGGTTTCGTTCATCATTTTTAACCTTATCCAAAGATTGTGGAGAATAATCCAAACTACGAGCCATTGCACTCATAGATTTCACCTTTTCCTCTTTGATAATCAAGTCCATGATTTGTAATAATCGTTGGGTTACTACGTGCTGTGCCATATCAAAATTTGTAAAAGTTTGTAAAAAAAATGTAAGTCTATTTGATTTTTTTATCCACAAAAGGCGCTATTTAATACTAAGAATTAAATCAGTAGATTTTAAAAAATATGTTGCTTTAATTTCTTTTATTTTTGATTATATTAACTAAAAATTGTAACCACAAAGAATTGAAAAGAAATATAGAATTTTGAAAACTAGAAACACATACTCACTTACACAACCAGTAAAAAGGAACTGGAAGAAAGGTAAATATGTTTTTATTGCCATTTTATTTTGCGCCATAGCATTTACACCTCTTATTCACACATTTCTATCAAAGAAAATTGATAGAGAATATTCTATTGCAAATACGAAACTACATGAAGGGTTAAATATCCTTGACGATACATACGAAATAGAAATCACAGATGGCAAGGTAACTTGCTTCAGAGAATATGATTCCACCATTATAAATCGTGTCTTTGGTTGGAGCAACTGGAGACGCTTTTTATTGGGAGGGTCTGGTTATTTTTGTTTGTTCTTCTTAACCCTTTTCTCCGCATGGATATTTACTTATAAAGATCGGAAAGATCCATTATTTCAAAAAACAGTCATTGTTGTACTTTCCTTTTTCGGATTGGTAGCTGGTTGGTTTACTATATACTCACTCTATCCCAAACCAGATATTCCTTATGAATACTATTACGTACTATTATTTCTTGGCTCTATTCTTATTAATACCAGTGCGTTTTTATTTATAAAATGGGCTAAAAATAGGCAAGTCTCAATTGATGAAATGAAATCCAAAATAAGGCGTTTAATGAAGTATATATCAATTGATATTTCTTCTAAATACATCAAAAAATCTGACAAAGAAAAATATCTTACAGATACATTAAACCAAGCTAAGGAGTTAAATAAAAAATAGAAATGTAATGGATACCAATGAAGCGAAAGGGATTATAAATACATCAAAAAAATTTGACTTTATAGGCTCCGATGTCTTTGATCATTTAATAAATGAGATTGATAATTTAGATGATGCGAAACTAAATAGTAATGATGAAACTTTATCTTTTGATATTTCTATTGAAATAATAAATAGTATTGTAGTTAAGTTGAATAAATTTGAAGAAGGTAATGACTTTTTAAAACCAAATATAACTTTGACTTTATTAGCAAAGGACTTAAATACTAATAGCAAATACCTATCAAAAATCATTAATACATATAAACAGAAAACCTTTACCCAATACATAAACGATTTAAGGATAGATTATCTAATCGAAAAATTAAAGACGAATACATCATATACAAAATATTCGATTAAGGCCATTGCAGAAGAAATAGGATTTAAAACTCCAAATGCTTTTTCTAGGGCTTTCTTTAAGAAAATAGGAAAGTATCCATCAGAGTATATTAAAGAATTATAAAATTGAATTTTTTTATATTTTGCAGGTTCGTTTTCACGGAATTGTAACCACTACTTCTTGCGCAACTACTTCTACTTCATATAGATTTGCCGAAATTTAAAAAAAGAAGTAATGGCATTAGAAAATTTAATAAGCATTAGCTTTACAGAAGAAGAATTAGCAACCTTAGACGGACATCTTGCAGGAATCAAAACAGTCTTAACAGGAAAAACAATCAATTTAACTCCTGACCAAAGACAGCAATATGGTCGTATTGCTAATCAAAATAAATTGATTGTAGACAAGGCAAAAAACTATATGGAGCAAAACCCTGCTTGGATTCCAAATTTTTTAGATAAAGAAGAGTTTGACAAAGATTACTCAGCCCGTAAACAAGTAGAGGACAGAGTTCAATTATTAGGAAGTTTATCACAGCAATTATTAGATACCAAAACCTTATTAGACCACGATAATTATACAAACTCCCTTACGTTTTACAGGATGGTTCGTTTTTTGGCTGGTGAAAATGAACCCGGTGCAAAAACAGTATATGAAGATATGAAGGTGTTATTCAAAAAGTCAGCGAGTACCGATACTTCAGACGATAGTACTACTTAAATCTTATTGATTAATATCGAACATTAAAAACCGCCTAGAGCGGTTTTTTTTAGTTTACATAGGGTCTATACCATCTCCAAGCACTTCTAATGATTAGAGAAGTACTTCTAAGCATTAATCAGATGGTTAACTACCCTAACTTTAATGCTTTTAAGCCTTACCCAATCCTATTGACACTCAATAGTACCCATTCTTAGTATTCATAACACCTATTTTATCCCTTAACCAAGTACTCTGAAGAATTAATGAAGTATTTGGAAGTATTAAATTAATAGTCCGAAGTAGTTCATTGATGGTTAGTACCCCTATCCCAATGGGGTAAAAGAGTCATAAATTGGCAAAAAAGGATGAGTCCAAGGCTTCGAAGTACTTGTTTAAAGGCTAACAACCATTAAATAAGTTACTCTAAATACTTCGATAATCCTTCGAAATAGTTTTCTAAGGGATATACCCCTATTTATTATTAATACTACAGCAAAAACGCACTTCGTTTTCACGGAATTGTAACTGCTACTCCTTGTATTTGGATATTTCCCTGCTTTATATTTGACCGCATTAGAGCGATAATACAAACGCTAATACATTAGAATCTCAAAATAATAATGAAAAGTCAAACTATAGAAACAAACTCAAAACGAAATGAATTTCTGTCCTATATCGTGATATCATTACAGATGAGAACCGATGAATTTATGAATGCAGTTCTAAGTCAGGACGCGCCAGAAAAATGTTATGAGAAATTGATTTATAAATGGATTCTAAAGCTTTTCAATAAAGGCAAAACAAAAGAAGAAGCATTACGTATCATTCATAAAGCCAGAATATTTATAATGATCAGAAAATCACAATACAGATATACATCCCAAGAATATTTCAAAAACTTACAAGATCTCTTAGTTATGCTTAACTCCAATTCAGAATACAAAAAACTTAACCCAGAAGAGAAACTAATAGTTCAAAAAAAGATTGAAGAGTTAACAAATACAAATTCGGCTAAAGAGATTATTACTCAAGCACTAGAAAGTATTGACCCTATTGTCAAAGTTGAAAAAGACAACAATAAGATATTCATTAACCAAGGGACATTAGATAGAATTAAACACACCATTAAAAAGATTAACCTAAAAAACTATTGGAAGCAAAGAAAAAGTAAAGAATAGAAAATTGAATTCCTGTTGAGTTTGTGAATTCTAGACCCCCAATCCGTCGCTCCAAAACATTGAATACCTACTTATGCTTTTTACCAATCATACTAAAACCTAAAATTAAGGATGAGCATACAAGCTAAATTACATTTTGAAGATCAAATAATCAACGTATTAGAATTGGATTTTGGATTTAAACAAGCGAGTGACTACACAGGAAGACCTGTATCAAAGACTAGGTTTACAGGATTATATATGCTCATAGAAGCGAGCAAAGAAACTAACATTTGGGAGTGGATGATTAATCCCAATCTTGCTAAACAACTAAAAGTTCAATTTATACCAAGAATTCTTGGCGGTAAGACAAGAGTAGTAGAATTCATTGATGCCCATTGTATAAAGTATAAAGAAAATTTTAGTAGCACAAATACTACATCTGCAACCATTGCGCTACATATATCTGCTGCCGCTATAAAAGATCATAATACAGGAACTGAATTTGAGGAACATTGGAGAACTACCTATCCAATACATCCTACGCAATTAATAGAAAAAGAGGATAAAAAAGAAGTCACTCCTAAAATTGTTAAAGGCTGGTGGACGTATGACAAAAAAGGAGATCAGCCCTACTACTACAAAATGCTTGATGAAAATAGCAAAAGAGAAAAAATAGCTGTAGAGCTTGGGGAGACTGTTTATTTTCACGTAGAAGTTAAGGATATAGATGTTGGTAGTGAAATACAGTTACAGCTGTTTGATTACGATGATTTTTTGGGTTTTGATAATCTGAATATGGATACTTCTAGGTTTCCGATTGATCCAATTCATAAAACAGGAATCGTTGAGAAGGTAAACGGTAAAACGATTGCTACGATTCCTCTTTTACTTGATCAAAAATGGGAAGCTGTAATTGGTGATGATCATAATGATTTTGGAGGTTCACGAGATCAGAATATAGAGTTATACTGGAAAGTGAAATACAAACAGTTAGAAAAAAATCTACCCTATGAACAAGATAATTATCTAAGAGTTACTTATGCAGAAAGAGACTTTTTTATTGAACCAGCGGTAGAAGGTGCAAGTGTTCCTGAATTTTATGACAAATGGGGTAAGCTTATTATTTTTGGTTTTAAACGAACAAAAGATATTGCATCAAAAACCTATGATGTGAGTAAATCAGGTGCTTTGGCAATAGCAGATTTTGTGAGTTATAAAGTTCGTATCAGTACAGAAACAACAGCGATTTCTGGCATCAATGCTATCAAGAAAAAGATATATAAAGAAACTATAAATTTAGATACAAATATGAGCACCAAAATAGGGTACGAAATAGAAGAAGCTAGTAGTTTTGTTATCAAAGATAGTTTTAAATATGTAGATGTTCAGACGAAATCAGGTGAAATAAAAAAGAAATTTTCCGATTACTTTAATAAAAGAGATATTCATAAAGGCACGGTTATAGGATTAAAAGAAGGGAGAGAAATTCTAAGGTTTTTAGATTATGTCAATGTTACCAAGACTTTATTAAATATGTTCCCGAAAGAAGGAAGTACAGAATTAGAAGTTCCTAAACCTTCATCTGCTGCAAGTATAATTACTACCTTTACAATGGGTGAATTATCGTGGGCATTATCAGGTTCATTGAGCGCTTTGTTTTTCGTTGCTGATGTAATTGCTACAGAAGTGGTAAAAGGTTTTATGGAAGACCTTAATGAAACAGCACAAGCAATGTTAACTAAAGCGAAATTAGGTGGATTAAGTAAATTAAGAGCATTTTTAGACACTTCTAGATTAAAGGAAGAAGCGTTTGGTGGATATGCTATAATTGACGATGTACCTCAATCTACATATGAAAAATTACTATGTGGGGAAATTAAAACCTTTGACAAGTTTGACGAAGATATGAGAAGCGGTTACGGAGATTATTATAGTTTTTTGGTACAAAGAATAGAAAACCCTAATAGTGAGCGAGAAAACTATATTTTAGATTCAGTTTATAAACAATAAGTTAATATGAAATATTTATTTGCAATTACTTTCTTCCTTGTTTTTAATTCTTGTAAATCTCAAGATAGAGAGGTCACTATTATGCAAGTTGATACAGATTTACCTGTAAAAGTGATGTTCGAAAAAGCATATAATAAAGATAGTACGTTAATAAGGATTATGATTCCTCAAAAAATTAAAGTGATTAATACTTATGGTTCTAAAATAAATCTTGATAGGTTTTTTCATAGTAGATCAGGAGGAAGAGTATACAGCTACAAATATGGTTATATTGATAGTATTAAAGATACTTTGGTAAGTCCACCAACAAATATTGAATTAGACAAAAAACAAGAAGAAGTATTTGACCTGTATGTTGTTTTACGTGCTTTTAGTTCGAATAAAGAAAGTAAAAAATTAAAAAAAGAAGGGGATTTTGCGCAGTATAGATTTAAAGACAAAAGAGAGGTCTATAACTTTGATAAAAGAAACAAAATGAAAGACTTCATTGAGAGCAAAATTAGTGACAGTCTAAAAGGATATATTCAAATAGGATTTTATAATCTGTCTACAGGTAAGGCATTTGCTCAGAATGTTCCTGTAAAGTTCTAAATCTGCGTTAGGGATAGTAGAGAAAATCCCACAGCCTGAGGTAACGAAGTGCGAGGAATTGTAACGGATAGCCCGCTCGAACGCCATATTTTTTTTTAAATACATATTCATAAAGATAATTTGTGTTGATAACCCCAGCCAGAGATATCGAGTACTTTTTATGATAGTTTTTTATATGGTTAAAATAGCTCTCCATTTACTAAGAGTACCCGAATATCTTTTATAAACAGGATTATAATAAAAACTAGCAAGCCTATGCTGACCTACCAGGATGAAATTTTACAGAAAGTATTGAAACAATTTGATGGATTGACAAAAATTGATGCTTATGATCTCTTACAAAAAGTCGAAGTACTGTTGCAAGGGCAAAAATCTCCTATTGAGTACCAGTGCATTAAGAATGAATTAAGTAAACAATTCTTCAAAAAGGAAATGGTTACTATTGGTAAAAGTGGATATTGTTACTTAATGGATTACTGTCATTTCATCAAGGTTTATGAATTTAGATCAGTATTTTTTCCTTTTACAACAAGAAACAATTTATTCTATACTCTATCTCAGGATTATAAAATGAAGCGATTAACAAATAAAAATATTATAGAAACGTTTGAAAACACGCATCTTAGATATGTGATCGATTACTTTTTAAAAGATAATCGAGTACATAAGAAAAATTCAAAAACAAACCGACTCTTATTACTAGAGTTATTAGACCAAGTAGATCCGAAAAAAGAATTTTAAAGTAAATAAATATGTTACTGAACGAATATACAAGTTACTCATCGAAAATATTAAGTTTTAATAGGGGTAAAATCCCCTTTTGCTAAAGTTAAATACAATAATAACAGTAAGTTTGCATTATAATATCTCAGTTGTAGGTAACAAATAATTAAATTAATACACTAATACATAGAACCCAAATATTAATTCCATATGGCACTACAAACCACTACTCAAATATTCATATCCGGAACACTTATTCAGTCCTATGTAAGTTTAAAGTTAGTACAAGAAATTGATGCACATCATGATTTAGAATTAGTATGTAGAACTGATGTGGTTGAGAAGTTATCGGAAGAATTAATTGGAGACAGCAAAGAGTATTTGGGAGGTGTTATTACGGTTAAGATAAGTTCCACCTCGGATTTCAGAGGTTATAAAGAATTAGAATTTAAAGGAATTGTAACTAAAGTTATGGGTACAAAAGGATTTCACCAATCTAGTGGTGATTTGGTTACTTTATATGCTAAAAGTACCTCAATTCTTTCTGATGATGGAGGTCATTATGATTCCTTTAATGATATGAGTCTTACAGAAATCTTAGAGCAAACATTTCAGGATTATGATAAAGGAAAATTAGAAACTAATTTTTCTCCGGTATCTTCAGATACGATTCATTATTCTGTACAACATAATCAAAGTGCTTTTAACTATGCAAGTAGACTGGCAGCTTATTACAATGAGTGGTTCTATTATGACGGGAAAAAACTTGTTTTTGGTAGCCCAAGTAATGAGGAAACGGAACTTTCGTATGGTATAGATCTACAAAAATTCTCTTTGGAGTTAAGCTCTATTGCTAATTCCTTTGATTATTTTACGAACGATTATCTTACGGATGAAGTTCATCAAAAAAGTAGCACCGATGTAGCCATTCCGGCCGAAGGATATCACGGTTTTACAAATAAGAAATCAAAAGAATTATATAGCAAACAAACACAAGTATATCATAATCTTTACAATGATACATCTATAAAACCAAGATTAGATACCCAAGTAGAGCAATATACAAAGGCACGTGCTATGAAGCAGGTTATTGCTAGAGGTTCCTCTGATAATCCGGGAATTAATCTTGGGGAAGTAATTAAAATCAAAGGGCACGGAACTTTTAGAATTATAAAAATCACTCATACCAACATTGAAGGAGGGTCTTATCGAAACACTTTTGAAGCCGTAGATGCCAATTTTACAGCATATCCTAAAATGGATATCAACAAATATCCTAAGTCCGACATACAAATTGCGACAGTTGTAGAAAACAACGATCCAGATGGATTAAGTAGAATTAAAGTACAATTTCCTTGGCAAAAACCATTAGGTGCGACAACGCCTTGGTTGCGTATGATGACACCTCATGCAGGATCGGATAAAGGGATCCATTTCATACCAGAAATTAATGAAGAAGTAATCGTAAATTTTGAAGCAGGAAATGCAGAACGTCCCTTTGTCTTAGGAGCGTTGTATCACGGTACAGCCAAACCCGATAGTTGGCAATCTGATAAAAACGATATTAAAGCCATTAAAACCAGAACGGGGCATTTGATAGAATTAAATGATACTGAAGGAGCAGAAAGTATAAAGATTACGGATAAAAATAGCAATGTTTTTCATATTGATACTGTTAAGAACAATATTACAATAACTGCATTGGAAAATATTACACTTAATGCTAAAAACCTTGCTATCAATGTGCAGGAGAATATGGATGTAACGGTAGGAGAGAATCATAACCTTAGTGCAAAAAATAGTAATGAGTATATTGATCAGGATAAAATGATCGATATTACTCAATCTTTTGAACAGACATCATCTGAAACTACAATAATAGCTTCTAATGGAGATATGACTATTGAAGGAGCTGGAGTATCCACTTTTCAGGGAGGTGCTGATGTAAAGATAAGCAAAGGATAAATGAGATTTCTTGTTGAAGACATACAACTCCAATTACAACTGGAAGCTACTTCTGCTGTTTATGAACATCTTATACGATCCGAGGTGATCTTGAATGGAAAAAGAGTCGTTAATAGTTCTGAAAAAATAGTGGATGTAACTATTTTAAAGAAAGAAAACAAAGTTCCTCAGATTCAAGTAAAAACTATTGAACATAACATCTCATTGGATAATCTTCTTAAAAAACAAGAAGACATAACATTAAAAATGGCATCTCTTTCAGATACTGTTCTTTTGGGGATAGATAAAAAAGGATTAATAAAAGATATTCACAACCATCATATCATCGTACAGAAATGGGAAGTATTACAACGAGAATTAAAAGAATTGTATGAAGGTAATGTAATGGATCAATATCTCTTAGGGATAAGAAAAAAAATTGAGGATAAAGCCAAGTTATTGACAGATTTCCAACAGCCTAGATTATTTGGTTTGCTATTTGATGGTTTATATGGATCATATACAACGTCAAATAAAGCTATTTTAGGTAGGATAAAAACTATTTATAATACAGTTGACCATATTCCTGTGGTAATTGATGAATCTATTTATTGCGATCAGATTGATACCAATTCTGAAACAATTACTTTAAGATTAAAAGGTAGGTTAAACAGCGAACAAACATATATCAATAAAATAGAAAATCATTTAATCAGAAAAGGAGTTGACAAAAAATCCGAATTTAAACTGTCATCCTATGATGGTATATTTCATTTTAATACCAATACTGGATTATTAAATACCGGATCATTGGTTATTGAAACTATGTTTGGAGAAGGTTATAAAAAAAGAGATCAATTAGAAATGAACATCATATCAGCTTAAGAAAATTATGAGTGCTAAAAAATATGTTTGTAATCAGGCTAAGATAGAATGCCAGATGTGTACCAATCCACAAGGCACATTAATGGTAACTTCTAATATGATCAAATTACAAGGTAAACTGTGGGCAACAGAAAAAGATAAAGAGAAGGTAAACCTTTTATTTCAGGGTACTTGTAAAGCAAGTCCTCAACAATCAGTGCCTTGCGTTGCGGTGATCCAAACAGGTCAATGGCAGGGAACAGGAGATGTATTAGTTCAAAACAATAAAGCATTGTTGGAGAGCTCTACTATTATGTGTAATTATGGAGGTTCGCAGATAAAAATTAAAGATGATTTACAAAAATCTCAACCTTCTTCTTTAGTACCAACAGCGATAGATGGTATTACACCAGATGAACCAGTATCTAAACTATTAGTATCTTCATCTTTAGAGCAAGTTTCAAAAACTGTGGAACTTCAAGAAGTTGCAGAGGTTGTAACTGTTTCTCAAGTTAGTGATGATAATCAGGAAGAAACCAATAAGGATTCAACGTACTTCTTATTCTTAGATGAAAAATCAAAGAAACCAATAGCGGGATTAACATTTTCTGTAGCGACTTCGGATGACAAATCAATTCAATGCACCACAAACGAGAAAGGATATTTCGAAATTTCAAGTGATCAGAAAGCTCCGTTTAAATTACGTGGTCATTATTACGGTAAAATAAAGAAAAGTGATGATAAATTATCTGATCTCGGAAAAGATATCTACACGCTAGAAAAATCTGAAGAAAAACCTGTTTCTCATATCGATTCGTTAAAAGACAAGAGTACTGACAAGAAACAAAAATTATTGGTAGGTACTACTAAAGTCAAAGTTAAAACAGGAGACACTTTAGATAAATATTTTAAGCAACATCTTCCTTCATTAGATAGAAACAGTAATAAAGGCTCAGTTCTGTTAGATTTTAATTTTGGAAGTGCTGTAAAAGGTACATACAGAGCATTTGATTTTGGTAAGTCTGGAGAAATATTTATTCCCAAATTTGATGCAGAAGTAAAAAGTTTAAAAGAAAAAACAACACATGTCTTTCATCTATCTAAAGTTGAGAGAAAGCCTTTTGGTCAAAAAATGCTAAAGGATACTCATATTGTAAAAAGAAATACTTGGACAAATCAAGGTCTAAATGCGTATGATATTATTGACCCATCTATAATAAATGCTAAGAAAACACCCTTAGAATTTGATTGGAACTATCATACTATCGTTTTACATCATTCTGGAGATAATTTGGACACTCACGTAAATGCTATTGAGAATTTACATATAGTTAAAAATAATTGGGAAGATGTAGGGTATCATTTTGTCATAGGTAGAGCAGAACATAATGAAAGTAAAATATATGAAGCCCGCCCATTACCATTTAAAGGAGCTCATGCATCTGGGAAGAATTCTAAAAAAATTGGGATAATGGTAGAGGGTGATTTTGATCACCAATGGTGGGATATAGATGATGATGTAGAACCTTCGCAAATTGTTTTATTAAAAAAACTGATAAGCTCTTTGCTTAATTATTTCCCCATAGTTAAATTAATCGGTCATTCGGATGTTACAGGAAAAGAAATTGGTGATGGATGTCCAGGAGAGAAATTGTATGATTACATACCAGGTTTACGAAAAAAATTCAAACTAAAATGATCAACACTAAACTTATAAATCTAGGCATCATATTGATATCAATATTCTTGATCATAAAAATGAGTTTTGTGATTTTGATTCCTAAAGGGGATACTACGGTATTTTTAGGATTGAAATTGAATCCGATAAAGGAAAATATAGTATATCAATATGACAAGGTAGAAGATGGAACATACCCAGTTCTATATTCTGATGAGAATCAATTGATAGGCGATTCGTTTTATAGAACAATTTTCGCAATCCCTTTAATCATATATGTAATAACATTTATCCTACTCTTTTTTTTAAAATTTAGGTTAAAACGAACTCGTTAGAAAGATGGTATTAGATTTTGGAAATGATAAAGCTTATGTAAAGTTTACTCCCGAAAAGGATGTAAAAGCTACTTCGTATACCATTAAAGTTTTTGCGTTAAATAAAACTGATGGGGGAACTAAAAAGCATGTATATACTTCTAAGAGTTATACCTTAAATAAGAAAGGAGAAAATCGATGGTATAAAGTGATAGACTATTCATTTTATAATGCTGTAGCAAAAAAAGTAGCAAGTTCAGGTAAAGTTTTACCAAACATTATTGAGTTTTCCTTTAAAATAGTGCTAGATGATGAGGAAGAAGAAGTTCCAGATATATACGAGGTACATTTTATCAGATATATACCTGCGTTGATGTCAATAAAAGGATGGACAAATGCGGTAAATCTTCAGAAGATTTGGTTTACGAAAGGGAAAAATGATGATAAAAAATCGGTAGATCCAGAAATTGACGCTTTTACTTGGTCGTGGGTAGTTGCAGAATCTAGTCAGGTAAATGGGGAATATGAAGAGTTTTTTCGGGACACAAAAAATGAATTAGATGCTTATTTCAATAATAATGTAAAGAAAGCTTTAAAGGGAGAGATTAGAAAAATGATTCCTAAGGGACTAGCAACACTTCCTGATGCATCAAATAAAACAACATCATTCGGAACTTTTGATACTGCTATAGAAACCTATCGAAGTGAGAAAATGCCAAAATTTGAAGTGTATTATTTTAATTCTAAACCTTTCTCAGGATTTTGGGATTTAGGACTACATTATGCCTTTGATGGAATTGATGATTTCATAGCAACACTGGCTAATTTTAATTATCACGTGGCAGCAAAAGGACAATTGGAATACGATGCCGGAGGAATGTTTTCTTCGCCCTCAACAAAAATAAAAGTTCAAGAATTAGCGTTTTTTATCAAAGATAACTTTGATTTTGTGGATGATGATCCTAATGAACCATCACAGCCACTAGGATATTGGAAGATTAAAAGCAAAACAGAATTAGAAGTTGAACGTTCTGAACCATCTAATGTTGGTGATTATTATGAAGTAACCAATAAAAGTTATCGAGATTATAGAGATGTACACAATATGGGTTATGATTTTCACGTATACTCTACCCTTAATAAACAAACTGTTGATATAGAATTATCATTATGAAAAAATTAATATACTTAATCCCTGTACTCATTTTGATTATAGGAGCTATCTACTTCTTTACCAGGAAAAAGTTTGAAGAATATAAAAGGCACGCTAGTCCAGA
Source organism: uncultured Aquimarina sp. (assembly GCF_947492405.1). Classification (GTDB taxonomy): domain Bacteria; phylum Bacteroidota; class Bacteroidia; order Flavobacteriales; family Flavobacteriaceae; genus Aquimarina. The sequence goes on along the minus strand of NZ_CANLMP010000008.1, from coordinate 110,340 downwards.
TGGTCAGTATGTATTAGTTGTATATGTACAGAAAGAAATGTACGCTATTGGTTTTAGTAGCCAACAGTCTCATAAGTCTGCTTACGTAGCGCTTGAAGATAAGAATGGTAAAGTTTTAGTGAAACCAGGATTGTTTAGAAGCTGCGAGTTTAGTCTTGGAGATTTTGGTGCAGAATGGTTGATGGATGAAAATAAAGTGTATTACACCAAATTTGATTATATTGATTTATCAACAATGGAAATGTCTTGTAACTAAATACATCAAAAATGGCTGAAGACTTAATTCCACATAATGAAGCAGAAGAAGGGGCTGTAATTGTTGCTATAACTCCTGATACCGTAGAAAATAATCATACGAGTGCCCCAAAAGCGAATGCTAATTTTGTAACTCCTGTTACCAATGGTACTACTGAGACTAAGAAACAAAATTTTCCTAAAACGGTAACGGGTCCTACAGAAGTAAAATCTGGAGAGAAACTAGAATACATTATATCTGAATATGAAGTAAACAATGATGATACTTTAGATAAAGATAAGCAACGTATGCGTTGGTGTTTTTATATAGATGGCGTTAAGCTAGATGGTTCTAAAAAGCATGTACAGATCAAGAATTCAGAGAATCAAAAAGAAGATGTAGGAGATAATTTTTTGATTATTGATAATGCAGCCATGAGAACACTAGCGATAGAAAATGATGCGTATTTATATGCGAAAGCAGAAGTTGTAGAAGAAGATGGAGAAAAGAACAATAAATTAACTATTGTGTTTTCTAAATGGTTGGATGGTAAAAAGGTAAATGTAGAAGCATTTAGAAACAGACCTGATCACAAACCTAAAAAGGGATATGTAGTGACCGCTACGGTAACAGCTAAACCGGAGGTTATAAATATTAATTGGGTTAATGCAAAAGAAGAACCTATCAAGTTTGCCGGATATGATCAGGATGTCTTTTTACAGGTAGAGACTATCGGTATGAAAGATAAAGAGCTGAACCTTGATATTCTCGATTATGATAAGGGTGGTAAAGATGACAAGTTAGATTGGGGGGCTAATAGTATTAAGATTACTGGTCGTAAAACTCTAAAGCAATTCCCTATAAAAAAGAAAGCTCAATACGGACTACAAGAAAAGGATGAAAATAAGCCGGGATTAGATTTATTCGTTGTTGTAAATAGTAGTGAACCCTTAGAAAATTGTAAAGACAAATACGCTACCTATTTGGATCTTAATCCGGATGAAAAAATCATTACAGCTTATTTTGCAGAAGAACGAAAGAAAGAAGTGCAAAAAGGAGAAGAACTATCCAAACCAGAACCTAAAAAAGAAATTGTAGAGAAGCCCAAGGAAATAACTCATACTGTCAAAAAAGGCGATGTTCTGTATAGTGTGGCAAAAAAATATGGAGTATCTCATCACAAAGTCCTTAAAGAATATAATAATCTAACATCTAACTCGCTAAAAGTCGGACAGGTTTTAAAGATACCTCCAAAGGAAGAAAAGGAGAAACCAAAAGAAAAAGAAGAAAAGAAAGACTCCAAAACCATTACCTATTATCAGAAGATCGATAGTGCCAGTTTAGGAAGCGAAGTACATCTAACTGCCGAAGCTCAAAATCTGGAAGGAAAAACTGTTAGCTTTAAGGTGTTTGAAAAGGAACCTATTTTATTAACAGAAAAAGAAACACCTCTACCGCTGTTGGTTGATAAAGAAGAAAAAACAGAAGCTGAAGCAAAGGTGAGTGATGGGAAAGCCCAAATATCCGTCATCTTAAAAAGAAAAGACAAAGAAGCGCACCAACAATGGAAAGATATCCTGAGCCCACCCGATGAATGTATAGATGGAGTGTGGTATGATAGCAAGAAGGATCAAGATGTGAAGATGAAAGATGATGATAAGAGAATTATTGACGAACCCGACCGATATACCCCAGCTATAAAACATCAAGAAAAGAAGAAAACTTATCTTTGGTTACAGGTAACTTGTGAAGGGGATCAGTTAGATTTTGATCAACCATTTTTGAAAAAGTCTGGAGCTCTAGAAGTTGATTATAGTGATCGTGCCCCTTGGATGGTATTTGCAAAGCAAGAACTTGATAAGTATGGAGGAGTTAGACAAAATGAATCCCCTTTAAAAGAACAAATAAATTTATATTTTTCCTTAAGTAGCCATAAATTCTATGATTATAAAGGAAACTGGTGTGCTGCCTATATAAATTGGTGTTTTGAGCAAACAGAAGATTATAAAAGCACTAATCCAAAAATTAATGTAGCAGCATATGATTGGTTAACACCAAGTTTAGCTAAAAAGAAGAGAAAAGATATTGATGGTTGGTTAAATGGTGAAATTATATCAAGTATTGATGATGCATTCGTAGGTGCAGTTATTGTATTTTCACATTCGCACGTAGCATTTGTATTAGGGCAATCTGAGGATGGTAAAAGTTTAATATATTTAGGAGGTAATCAATCCGACGGAGCTACAAATGATGGACCAGGAAAAAGAACACTATGTACTAATCCAAAATTAAAAACAGGAATTAATAAATCCTTTTGGCTAATCAAACCTAAAAATTATACTCCTACGAGCTCAGAAAAGAATCTTCCAAAGATTTCTCCTGACGGAAAAGAACTAAGTTATGAGGATACTCATGGTTAAAAAAATAACAAATGAAAAAAATAGTCTTTAAAATATCTTTTTACGTACTGGTCGCCATAAGTATTTCTTGTAAAGAAAATAAAGCGGACTCATCTGATTTACACTTATCTAACAAAATCAAGAAAATTAATAGTGAAAAAAGGGATGTAACTCAAGATTCTATCAAATTTAAAAAGATCCTGCAAGCACAAATTGAAGCAGGTAAATCAGCTTTGTATGATAAATCTTTTGACATTTCTACCTATAAATTTACTTCTAAGGATTTAGAAGCTATCATCCCCATAATTAAAAATTATTTGGTTAACTATGAAAAGCCCTCAGATGAAGAGTTTGGGGAGCAAATAAAAAGAATATTTGGCAGAACTATTGATTTTAGTAGTGGTTCAAAGTATTTATATGTAAACCTTGAAAATAAGAGCGATAGGGAGTTTAAGTTCTTCAGAAATGATAATTCTATAGAAATGAACCCATCTTCAGTTTTCATAATTAAAGAACATAATTTTATAACCGAACTTTATGCTATTCCCGAAATTCTAAATTACAGAGCTAAATATTCTGATATTTCGGTTATTGAAGACAATATGAACGTAGATAAAATAGATGAAGAAGGTAGTTCGATAAAGATTTACAAATGGTCGGATTTCAATGACCTGGAACAAGAAAGAGAAGAAAATATAAAAACCCTAATTGCAAGGAATAAATATTTGTTTAACAATGATACGTCGCAATTGGAATGGTTATTAGAACACGATAAACTTTTTATGATGTTTCTTTTAAAAACTTATAATTATAGTCAAGATAGTATTCATAAAGATTGGTATGAGAAAATGAGTAATTAACTATTTTTAAATGAGAAATATACCAAAATTAGATTGCTATTTATTTTCGTTATTTGTAAGCACTTTTATATTTTTTTCATCTTGTAAACAAGAAGTTAAAAGCGAAGAAACGAAAAAAGTTAATACCTCAGAAGTAATTCAAGATAATAAAGTTGTACAAACAAAAAATGAAGAAGAGCAAAATGATTTAAATTGCTTTACTCAAAAAGATATCAAAAACTTGAGTTTATTCTTCAAGTCAATTACAAATGAAAATACTACTCTTGATTTGTCCGGATTCAATTTCAAAGAGGAAGATTTATCCGATTTTAAAAAATTATTCTTGTCCGATGATTTTAATTCTTTTGTATTAAAATATAATGAAGATGTCGAATGTGACGACTACATAATTCTTGATATTATGGAAAGAATTAAATATGAAGATGATGGAGAGGTTCATTATTCTGAAAGAAATATTATGTATGAATTAACTAAAAAAGGGAAAAATATTAATGTTAAATCAGCTGGTATAGCAGGATAATTTTAGTTTATGAGACTTGTAATTATTCTTTTATTATGCTTTGTTTCCTCTTGTAAAAACATTAATAAATCTAAAGCAAATATTAATGCGGAGTTGGGAAAAACAGAAAGTAACTCCCTTAAAACTATTGATAATACTGATTGTTTCACTAGTTTGGAAATAAAAAATCTTACAGAATACTTCAAAAATGTAAAAGAAAAATCTGCTACTAATGATGATGAATTTAATTTTAGCCAAGAAGACTTTTCTTATATCCAAGAAAGCCTTCTTAAAAAGGGCTTGATATCTAGTGAGTTTAGTGAACTTGTGACAGAATGTGATAGTACAGCAACTTATTTAATAAATTATGTTGAAGAATTTATGGACGGAGAGGAAACCCATTACTCAGAATCTGCAATATGGTTAGTATTAAAGAGAGAGGGTAATAATATCAAGATTACGGATGTAGGAGGAGCAGGTTAAAAACAAGAAAACAAAAAATGGGCAGTCATCTCGATAAATACTTTAAAATTTCAATCATATTTTTAGGTGCTATGTTTGTAAACTGTAAAGATAGTACCAAAGATTTGAGTAAAACCACTAGTAAGATTAATCCTCAAATTCAAGATACTTTATGTCCTAAAAAACATGAAGTTTGTGTAGCATTTAATGATAATGAAGGAAATAAATTATTTACTTTATTTGAAAAAAAGACTACTAGTGAGATTTTTGATGAAATAGAGGAAGAAATATCAAATATTGAAAATACGGAACTATTTGTCAAACTGTATAAAAATGATCAACTAACTGTAAAAGTTTATGACAAAATTGATTGTTATACAGATGGGTATGTTAATTATATTAAAGATTCATTTTCGATAACTGATCTGGACAAAGATGGGATAAAAGAAACTTCATTTTTGTATATACTAAATTGCGATGCAGAACCAATGCCCTCAAAAATGAAATTAATAATGATTGAAGGAGAGCAGAAATACAAAATAAGAGGTGAGCAAAGTTTTTTGAATTCGTCCGAAATTCCAAAATTTAGTATTGATAATTCATTTAAAAAAGCTCCTGTTGCTTTTCTGGATTTTTCAGTTAAGCTTTGGAATCAGAATATTTTTGACCCTACTATGAAATCTTCTAGTACCGAGCAAGAAAGGCAAACCCAACTGGAAATGATAATTCAGAAAAACATAGAAACAAAAAATAGTTTTATTGAATAACCATTTTACGGAAAAGATGTCACAAAACATCAACATACAAGAATTAGTCAATGAAATAACGCAGCCTAATGCAGTATGTGTTATTGATAATGAAGTTCCTGAAAATCCCGAAAAACGCCATCTACATCTCATCTACAGTTTAGTAAATATTGTTAAACAATGTATTCAAAAAGAAATGTACCATCCTTACATCCATATAAAAGATATCCAGGGCAACTTTCTTTTTAATGACCGTTTGCATATAGAAGACGCTAACATCAATCAAACAGCAATTAATAATCCGGGGTATTGTGATATCCACTTGATAATGCAGAAGGATACTTCTAAAATATATTATTGCGCTACTACTCCAGATACATTGGCAGACAATAATCGGTATTATATAGATCAAGTCAATTTTACCAATGGTACGATAGATACTATTGCTTATAAAAAAGCAGCCTTTGCCATATTAGATATGATAAAAAAAGGAGAAAAACTTGATCTTAATCAATCAATAGATACAAGTGTTACGGTTCATAATTACGAACCAAATTCTAAACATTGGAGTATTGAGTATTATCAGATAAATTGTTGGTAAACATGTTTTCCACTTTTGGTAAACATGTTCCCTAAAATAATGTAAACTTCTATTTTATATGGGTTTGGCTTCTTTGTTAATTGTTGGAAAACATGTTTACATTACTGTTTTCTATGTATGACTTTTTTCTTTATCTTTTTTAGTCAATTCCTTTCCTAATCTAACGATATTCATAACCAGATAGACCGCAGAATGTACCTTTAGTACCGTTGTTATGGTATCCTTATTCGATGTGTTTTCAAGCATTCTATTCATAACGTTACTTTTTATACTACACACTACAGACGATACGCGTCCCTTAATTTTTTTGTAGAAGCTACTACTTCTGCATACTCCTTAATAATGTATTTTGATATAAACAGAACCGCATACAAAGCTCCTACAATAACAACCCCTTTCACAACAGGATTCTTAAGTAGCTCTTTGGATTGATTTGCTAAGGTTCTTTTGGTTTTGTCTTTTGATAATGGAACATTTTTAAGTCGCTCCCTTCTGATTATTTTTCTTCTTTCCATCATAATTATTGCTGTTACTGTTTACCATCTCATTGAATAGTTTTCCAAGAAGCGTTCATACTTCCTTGTTCTAAAGATTGGATGTTCTGATTTTTTTTGAGAATGACTATTGATGAAGTAGTCGAAATTTCGGAAAAATAAATAGCATACACAAATCAAAAAAAAGATAAACAGTACGTATCGTTGCGTAATCATATTCTTAAAAAAAGCTTAAAATATCTTGTACTCCAACAATACCAATACTTGCGAATTTATACCCCCTATTAATTCAATTATAGAAAACTGTAGTAAAAGGGGTACGAAAATATTTTTCAGGTAAATTTGACTTCATTATTTCTTTGGTTTATAGAACAGTAAATCAAGGCTATGCAATGGTTATTAGACACAGTTTACCCCTATGTTTAAAAGTGTTTTAAAGCCTTCTAAGAGCCTTAAAGATAAAAACACAGGAGTAGTAGCCTAAGATGATTTTGAAGCTTTTAATCGCTTAAAATGTTGCAAATAAAATTGAAAATCTTACTCAACGAATTTTGTAAAATACTAGATTCTTAAAATACATTCTTTGATTATCTAAAGTTACTTTTGTTCGCTACAGATCTACAAGAGGTTGCTATACTTTTCTAAGTTTGTAATTGGTTATAAAATACGAGGCTGTCTAAAAAGGTTTAGGCAGTCTTTTTTGTTTTATACTGTATTGTAAATTTACGTTTAGATTTTCAAATAAGTTAGTAGTTGATAGTTGTTAGTTACTAGTTTTATAAGTTTATAGTGTTTTACACTCTTAAACTTAGCTTTTTTAGGTTATGTGCCATAGCTATTAGTCCAATTTCGGTTTCTACTTTCTGGATTCCTCTTAGCATAAAGCGTTTAAAGTTCATATTTTGCTTTATATTTCCAAAAACAGCTTCTACATCCCAACATCTTTGTTTGCGATGTGCAATTCCTTGATCACTCAGTAGTTTTTCTTTTGCTTTGGTTTTGAGTCTGACCAAATTGTGATTACGTTCTATGATCCTATTGCCTTTTGCTTTATAACAGCTTGCTCTAAGTGGGCACCGATGACAGTTTTTTGCTTGATACCTACTGATGGTTTGCCAGTACCCTGTTTTGGTTTGTTTTTTATAATCCCCGATATGCTCCATAGCCTGTCCCATTGGACAATAATAGGTGTCAGTATTTTGATTATAGTAGAGTTTATTGGCGGCAAAGGGATGTTTTACTTTTCCTTGTTTTTCTTCTCGTTGTTCCTTGTGGAAGTAATTGTATTTGACAAAGGCTTCGATATTCTTGTTCTCTAAATCCGTATAGTTCTCTTCACTACCATAGCCTGCATCTGCAGTAATACTATCTGGAATATCTTGATAACCTTCTATAAAATCTTCAACGTGATCTATTAGTGTAGTGGTATCTGCCGTGGTTTGGGCTAAGGTGTAATTGACAATAAACTGGTTGTTAGTGGATGCCTGTAAGTTATAGCCTGGTTTGAGCTGTCCGTTTTGCATATGATCGTCTTTCATACGCATAAAAGTGGCATCCGGATCAGTCTTACTCATACTGTTACGGGTATTCAATTGCTCTTCTTGTTTATTATATTTATCAATATTGGAAGGCCAATTCTTTTTACCATAGCTAAGCTTCTGCTTTACTTTTTTATCAACTTCTTTACCTTCTAGTGCCTTATTAATTTGATCAATAGTTTGAGAGACCTGCTCTGGATCAATAGCTTGAAAATCTGGAGTATTGGGGTGTTGCTCTTGATCAGCATATACTTTCTCTACATAGGCCCATAACTCTTTGAGTTGTTTAGTGATCTTATCTCTATTAGTCTTAATGCTCTTGGACCAAACAAAAGTATAACGGTTGGCATTGGCTTCTATCTTAGTACCGTCTACATACAGGTCTTTCAATGACAAATACCCTTGCTCATTCAATAAAATAACTACTTGATTGAAAATCTTTTTTAAATGACCTTTCAATCGCTTGCCTCTAAAATCATTAATCGTATTATGATCAGGGGTACTCTGACCACTAAGCCACATAAAATGAATATTCTCCTGCAAGGCTTGTTCAATCTTACGGGAAGAATACAGATTACGTAAATAACCATAAATAATAACCTTCAAAAGCATACGAGGATGGTAGCTCGAAGTACCTCCACCCTTATAGCTATCTATCAGCTTATCGATATTCAAATGATCTATAATCGTATTAACAATACGAACTGGATGATTTTTGGGAACCAAATCATCATAACTGGGAGGTAAAAGACTTAATTGATCTTGATCATAAGTCTTGAAGATAACATTTCGACTCATACCTAAAGTTAAAAATCAAATCCTTTTTAACCAAAAAAAAGACTGCCTTTTCAGACAGCCTCGTAGCTCACTCTTATAGGGAATAGTTCTGGCTCCTTCCTATAGAGAAAAGTTGTAGCTTGCTCTTATAGGGAAAAGTTACAGCTCACTCCTATAAGGAAAAGATGCAGCTCCTTCCTATAGGGAAAAGATACAGCTCACTCCTGTAGGGAATAGTTGCAGCTCCTTCTTATAGGGAAAAGTTGAAGTCCTTACTATAGTAAAAAGTTATGCGTCATCCCTATAGGAAAAACTTCAAGTCATTGCTATAGTAAAAAGTTACGTGTCATCCGTATAGGAAAAACTTCAAGTCATTGCTATAGTAAAAAGTTACGTGTCATCCCTATAGGAAAAACTTCAAGTCCGTGTTATAGTAAAAAGTTATGTGTCATCTCTATAGGAAAAACTTCAAGTAATTGCTATAGTAAAAAGTTACGTGTCATCCCTATAGGAAAAACTTCAAGTCATTGCTATAGTAAAAAGTTACGTGTCATCCCTATAGGAAAAACTTCAAGTCATTGCAATAGTAAAAAATTATGTGTCATCCCTATAAGAAAAACTTACTTCCTATCTTTAAAAAAGTTAAGCCATTATCAATTTAGAAATTTCAAAAAAGGGTACGTAGTGTTATGAAAACAATTCTTTAAAACCCTTAGATTCTTAAATCCAAATCGGGATGTATATTTCTGCAAAATACAGACCCCAATTAGATGTGTATTCGATTCTTAATCGGGATGCTTATTTTTGAAAAATACACAGCCCAAAAACTATTATCAGACCAGTATTTATAGGTATTTTCTTTTTTTGAGCAGATTCTTAATCGGGATGTGTATCCTGATCTCAAAATTAGTGATATTAAGATATCTCAATCGAGATACGTATTTTGCAAGAATACACATCCCGATTGAGGTGTGTATTTTTAATTTAATATCTGTACGTATAGAAACTCCTGTTGCTATAATTTTAATTGAGATAATACCTAAATTAGGTATTAATAATTTATACCCTCTATTAATTCCATATTGGACAACTTTAGTAATAAACATAGAAAAATAGTTTTTTGAATACGGTGTTTCGAATCTTCTAACCGCTTTAAATGTCTATAAATGAGTATCACAACCCCCATTCAATTGAATTGATCCCTAGTGTAAGTTTTTTACTTTACAAAAAGTTGCTTTTGTTTGCAGACTACTTGTAAGAGGTTGCAAATAATTTTCATGTTTTCTATCGAAAATACTTGGTCATAACCATTAGAAAAAAACTAATTAATCATTAATTAGGAAATTTCAGAAAGAGGTACGTAGTGTTATGAAAATAATTCTTTAAAAACCTTCAGATTCTTAAATCCAAATCGGGATGTGTATTTCTGCAAAATACAGACCCCAATGGGATGTGTATTCGATTCTCTATCGGGATGTTTATTTTTCAAAAATACACACCCCAAAAACCACCCTAAACCCATTATTGATAGGTAGTTACAATTTTAAAAGAAATTCTCAATCGGGATGTGTATCCTGAGCTACAAAACAACGAAAAAAAGAATCTTAATCAGGATGCGTATTTTGCAGAAATACACATCCCGATTGACGTGTATATTTTTTAGACCGAAAGGGTACGCATTATAAATTTAAATTATTACAATTTCTATTAGTATAGCAATTAAATAAGGTGTTTTCAATTTATACCCTAGATAAATTAGTAAATAATATTGGATGTTTAATTCAAAAAAGTAAATATCCTTATAATTCTTATTATAAAGTAGCTCTAGATTTTTTTGCAACTTTTAGAAGTTCAGATTTATAGTAAAATATAGATCTCCCAATTTGATAATAAGGAATTTTTCCTTGTTTTTTCCAACTTATTAAACTGGTGATAGAAATACCTAAAAATTGTGCAGCCTCTTTTTGAGTTAATCTGTCATTTTTAATATTCTTAAATGATTGTGGCAATATTTCTGTGTTTCGAATTTCATCAATTACCAATCGAACTATTCTTTTAAGATCTTCTCTGTTATGTGTATAAATCGATATTTTTTTCATAATAATCATATTTTAAGATTAACAACAATCAAAATTGGGGAAATTATAACTTACCTAAAAGAATTTGTACATTTGATTTTAGGGATTAATAAACAGGTTAAGTAATTTTTGATAATATCGAATCAATCTGTTAAACTATGAATACAAGTCAATAAAGGGTTAATTTATGAAAGAAAGTTTACTATTGGATTATGACGCTTTTTTAAGGTCTTTTAAAAGAAATACAGATGTTCCTCATTCAATTTTGTTAGGCGCTGGTGCTTCAATAAGTTCAGGAATTCAATCTGCATATGACTGTATCTGGGAATGGAAAAAAGACATTTATCTCTCTAAGAATATAAACGCATCTGAATATTATAAAAATTACAAAGAGGATTCTGTTAGAAAAAGCATACAAAAATGGCTGGATAGTCAAGGAGAGTATCCTGAATTAGACTCTAATGAAGAATATTCCTTTTTTGCAGAAAAGGCATATCCAATTAGTGATGATAGAAGAAAATATTTTTTAAGTCTAATAGAAAATAAAGAACCATATATTGGATATAAACTATTATGCTTACTTGCAGAGCATAATATCATCAAATCTGTTTGGACTACTAATTTTGACGGACTTATTGTTCGTTCAGCTCATCAGAACAAACTGACACCAATAGAAATAAATCTAGATAATGTAGATAGAATCTATCGGAATCAAAGCAACAAAGAACTTCTCGCAATCGCTCTTCACGGTGATTATAAATTCAATTCATTAAAAAACACAGTAGAAGAGTTAGATTCTCAAAATGAAGTGTTTATTGAAAATCTATCTAATTATCATCTAGATAAAAATTTGATAATTACTGGTTATAGCGGAAGAGATAAATCTTTAATGGACGCATTAACAAAAGCTTTTACTCGAAAAGGGGCTGGAAGATTGTATTGGTGTGGCTATGGAAGTGAAATATCGGACAAAGTAGCTAAGTTGCTGAGAACTGTTCGAGATTCTGGAAGAGAAGCTCATTATGTAACAACAGACGGATTTGACAAGACTATAATTCATTTAGCGAAATCAGCATTTGAAGATAATGATTCACTTTCACAAGAAATTCAAAATGCACTTGATAGCTCGGAAAATGAAGAGTATTTAAAAACGGAGTTTCATTTAAATTTTTCAAATACAGGAAAATATATTAAAAGTAATTTACACCCTGTTGTTTTTCCAAAAGAGGTATTTCAATTTGAAATTGACTATAAGGATGAAAAACCTTGGAGTTTTTTAAAAACCATTTGCCAAGCAAATAATATTTGTGCAGTTCCCTTTAAAAGAAAAGTATTTGCCATTGGAACACTAACCGATATTTCAAAGGCATTTAATGGTCTTTTAAAAAGTGATATTAAAAGAGAATCTATAAGTAAGTTTGATGTAGACAATGTATCAGCTTTCAAGTCTTTAATGTTGCAAGCAATTTTGAAACATTTTGCCAATGACAAAAGAATTTCCACCAATAATAAAAATAAAATATGGTTGACTTCAAATGAAAGTGAATATAAAAGCATCAAAATTCATAAAGCGCTATTTCTTTCATTTTACTTTGATAAAAACAAAAGCTTTGGCTACTTAACTTTTACACCAACAATAAACTTAACCTCTGATCAAGAAATTTCAAAAACAGACAAACTAACTATTAGTAAATACAACTTAGAGAAATTATATAACAATAAGTATGACGAAATATTAGAAAACTGGAATAAGCTTTTATTTAATAAACCTAGAATAAAATTTGAATATCCCCTTCAATCTGGTAGTGGTCTTGAATTTCAAATATCTTCAAGTACAGCGTTTGGAGAAATAAATGTTCTAGACCCTAAATTTAGAGGTTACGCACCAAAAGAATACGATAATAGACAAACTCAATTTAAAGGTGTTCAATTTTTAGAACCACAACTTGTTTTCCGTAACATTTCATCAGATATGGAATTCAAAGATTACCATCCAATGAGAGGTTTAGTAAATAATCGTCCTTATGATGTTAATCTAAATGGAGTAATCTTATCTAATGAAATAAACTTATCTGTTATTTGTGGAGGGAAATATTCAAATAAGTTTTATGCCTTTCTTTCCCAATTACAAACAAAACACTCAACTGACAATATAAACCCTGATTACTTAATAGATTACCCAGGCTTTTCATCAATTTATAATATTCCCTTAAACATTCCATACTTTGAGAATGATGGAAGTTGGTTGGATATTGATTTTAGAGGTAAAAATGAACTTGAAGCACACGAAAATGCAATTAAACTCGCTAGACTTATAACTTCAAAAATTGAACAAATAGCGAATACTCAAAGTCAAAGTACAATCGTTATTTTTATTCCAAACGAATGGCAAAATTTTGAAAGTTTTGTAAACAAAGAAGAAAGTTTTGACTTACACGATTATGTAAAAGCATTTGCTGCTTCAAAAGGAATTGCGACACAATTAATTAGAGAGAAAACATTAGAAGACAATTTAACTTGTCAGATTAATTGGTGGTTATCATTATCATTTTATGTGAAATCTTTAAGAACACCTTGGATTTTAAATAATCAGGAAAAAAACACAGCATATGCTGGAATTGGGTATAGTATTTCTAAAATAAAAGATAAATCAGAAATTGTTATTGGTTGTAGTCACATTTATGATTCAAACGGTCAGGGTTTAAAATATAAGTTATCTAAAATCGACAACTATTTCCTTGATAAGCAAAACAATCCTTTTTTATCATTTAAAGATGCTTTTCAATTTGGAGTTTCAATTAGAGAGCTGTTTTACGAATCACTAGATAAACTTCCTGAAAGAGTAGTTATACACAAAAGAACAAAGTTTACACAAGATGAAATAGACGGAATTAAAGCTAGTTTACATAAAGCTGGAATCAAAAAAATAGACCTTATTGAAATCAGTTTTGAACCTGATGCACGTTTTGTGGCAATGAGCGTATATAATAAAGAATTACAAGTAGATAAGTTTCCCATTTCAAGAGGAACCTGTATTGTAACGAATAAACACACTGCCCTATTATGGACTCACGGAATTGTGCCTTCTGTTCGACAACCGAATTATAAATTCTACTTAGGTGGTAGAAGTATCCCAGCACCAGTTAAAATAACTAAGCATTATGGAGAATCTAATATTGATTTAATTTCAACAGAAATTTTAAGCTTAACTAAAATGAATTGGAACTCATTAGATTTATACTCAAAGCTTCCTTCAACTATTGACTCATCAAATAAGATTGCGAGAATAGGAAAACTATTATCTCGATTTGAAGGTAGGACTTATGATTATAGATTATTCATTTAAATAAATGAGATATTGCAAGAAATTAAAAGCTATACACAGGAGCTAATCAATAAAGCTAAGGAGTACTTAACTAAAGAGTACCACTTAAAGGCTTTAAATCTTTCAGATTTTAAAGCGATTAACTTCTATTTAATGGACAAAGCCATTAACAAAGAAGATAATTTATTTATAGAGTCTTTTGATAAGGAGCTTCCTGCATTATCTCAATTTCCTGCGGTACTTTCTGTAGCTATTTCATTATTCTTTAAAAACTTTTGTGACAATCATACTATTTATAAAAAAGGCGATATTCTACAATACAATAAGATGCGCTTTGAAATTAAGCTGGTTAAAGAAGATAGTTACATCGTGTTTGGCGGCAAAAAAGGACAAGAATTTAAAAAAACAGTAAAACACTCGCAAATAGGTAAATACAAAATAATTAATGCAGGTTTAACAGGACGTAGAGTTAAGGTAGGTTTTGAAGCTTATGAAAAGTTTTACGATTTAATTTTCAATGAAAGTAAAAATCTACCATCTCAATTTAAATATAAGTCTGCTATAATAATGTCTAAAAAAGAGTTTGATGCAGAATTAAAATCTCAAAAATATGTAGACATTGACATAAAGAAAGCAATTCCTATGCGTTGGATTGCTAGTTCTGGAGCAGAGAGTTGGAATCATATTCCTATTGAACCTATGATTTACTGTGTCCCAGATTATAATACATTACAAACTTACGTTTTAGATAAAGGAATAGAAATAGAAACCTTAATTGTAATAGGCAAAAACAAATATAAAAATGATGTAAGCACAAAAATTAGGTTAGCACTTAGAAATGAAGATATACCTAATTGCATCATCTTAGGTAGTCTGGGTTTTAATGATGAGCAGAATCAATTCTTAAAATGGAAATGGACCTTTCCAGAATTTGAATACTTAGAAGATAAAGCACCTGGAGAAATTAAGGCTATAGATATTAAAGACGTAGCTTATCAAGAAAAGATAGACGGTTTTATAGATTATTTAAGTTCGATTGAGAAAGAGAACGGTATGTCTTTACTCAGTGTTAAACGCTTACGTCGTTTCTTATATGCACTGGTACTTTCTAAACATTCTCACAGTCGTACACTATCACAACTAGAATACATTCAGCATCTTCTTAAAAAAGTAGCATCAGAAACCATTGAGCAGGATTTTTATGATTTAGAAATATATGATACCGAAGTGCAACAACAGCTTGTAGTAAAAATTGATGCCATTTTTGAAAACTTTAATAATAATAAACTCAATTACTTAGAGCAATTAAATGATGTAGATTACCTCATAGTGCCTAAACGTTTGGTCGAGAATTGGAAAGAAGAGTTTAAAATGAAGCGCATTAAAATATGTGGACTCAACGAATTTAAAACATTACATAATAGCATTAACGGTAGTAAAAAAGTATATGTACTTAGTATTTATAATAATGGCAAGTATTATGATGATGTATTAGGCTTTGCTATTAATTCACCGCATCGTTATTCGTTCTTGTCTTATCCTGAAGAGGCAAAAGTGATTAACGCTTACGTTGATAAATATGATAATAGTCTTATCACAGAATATCAATCTAAAAACCGTAAAGTACTTACAGGTTTAGATTTTAAAATGAAACTTAAAGAAATTAATACTGATAAGTCTTTAGAAGATATTATGGATGGTTTCTATAAACGTGATAATGGTAATGAAAAAGTATATGATTATGAATCTAATAAGCAAGTAAACTACCGTTTACAATTTGCAAATGATAAGGAATCTTTAGTGTATGATGGTTCTAAAACAGTACTCATAAAAAAGGATGGTAAATGGGTAAAATCAAAAACCTATAATGTACTTCCAGGAGACAAAGTAAGGGTGTATAATAATTTGTCTAAAGAACGTCTCTTTAACATTGCATTACAAGAAGATAGTTACGGTAGATTCAAAGAAGTTGAAGAAATGTCAAAGCTTTGGAAAAAATCATTAGCACGTTACTTTTCAAAAAGAATTAATGAGGATAAGCATTATAATAAAGAAAGATTACTGAGTTCGCTTAAAGCGAAAGGGAGCAAGATAACTAATGTGGTAACAATAAGTAAATGGCTAAATGAAAGTGATAAAGAACGTTTTCCGCATAGTAATAATGAGTTAAAAGCTATGAAGCTATTAATGAATGATGAACATCTTAATAAGGACTTTGCATCATTATTAAGGGTAAAAGGATTCTACCGTGGTTTAATGATAAGTTTAGGCAGAGATTTAAGTGATGATGTTATGGATTACATCATTTCAGAAGGTAGGAATAAAGGTAAAATGTTATCAAAATTTGGTAAAGAAGAAATCAATGCGTTTGTAAAAAGCGCAGCACCAGAAAGAACAATAGAAAGTAAAGTAATTACAGACGAAGATGAATCATAACGATGAATTAGATAAAAAAGCAAGACAAATATTTCAAGACCGAATTAATAGAGGAATGATTGGTCCTGGCTCTGATATGTGGGGACTTCCTGATGAAGAAGAAATTATATCAGATTATCCATTACCGAGATATTTTAGCGGTGTGCTCTTTCCTAATAAATCTGTTACACCAGAAACTCAAGGAGAAGAAGATGATGCAGCTTTGGAAAGTGAATCATTAACAACGGATGAAAATGAGGATGAGAATAGCAAGGGCAATGAAAATAATGAAGATGAGGAAACTAAGGATATAGAAGAAAAGAATGAAGAAGTAAAAGTTAAACGTCAGGATTTTAACTTAGATACAAATAGCTTCTTTCCTACTAATATTGGAATTACAGTAGCTTTAGATAAATCAATTAAAGAAATAAAGGTTGAATTTTCATTTGGTTTATATACGCAGGCAAAAAGCGAAGAGGGAAAAATAAAGATTTCTAAAGCAGGTTACGATTCTTTCTTTGAACAAGGCATTCCAATACCATTAGCATTTAGAAAAGCTTTAAAATATGAGGACGGTTATATGTTCTTAAACAGAGAACTTAAAGGAGAACAGAAGAATCCTGAAAGAGCAAACGGAGAATACGGTCAGTTTGATGAATTTAAAAACAGAAAAAACTTAACTAGACAAACAGAAGAAGGTGGGCATTTCTCTGCATATTATTATATAGGTAAATTAGAAAAATTGTTAGGTAGAGCGTGGAAAAGAACACCTTTTACGTTTAACGAAACTATCAAAATAGACAAATCCTTTAAATCCCCTATTACCTTTGATTTTCCATCTGAGATTTATAAGCAAACGAATGCAGGATATAATATAAAAGTTTACGAAGATTCAAGGGCACGATTTGTAAAAATTCAACTCGTAAACTGCTCTGAAGACCACCCAGCAAATCGTTTTTCTAACAGGTCAGAAAATCTAAATTTTAAGTCACTATTTCAAGGGAGCATAAAAGTACAATCAGATGGATTGATTGAATACAAGGACAATAGTCTTAATACCTATGCATCAGATGATGAGATAAGAGATGAAGAAGCAGAAGAAATAGAGTTAATCTACCGTAATATTAAAAGTTATGGTATAGGTCATAATTGCTCTGTAATATGGGATGTAAATACAAAAACTGTTCAATCTACATTCTTACCAGAACAAAATATAAATGATGTAATTAATGAGTTTGAAGACAGTAGTTTAGACAAGGCTTTAGATATGCGTAATCTCTCAATTTGGGGATTATCAAAAGATGAAATAAAGGTAAATCTTAAAGATTTTGTAGCGAGCTATGAGCAATGGATTAATAAGCAAATACAAGAGAAAAATAAGCTTAATTCATCCGAAAGAGAAGTAGCCGAAAAAGTAATAGAAAGACAACAAGAGAATTATAATCGTCTTAAAGAAAACATTAATTTATTGGATAATGAAAAGGTATTTAAAGCCTTTCAATTAGCTAATACAGCGATGTTAGTTCAACTAATCATTTCTAATGATGAAAGATTAGGGAAAACAGAAAAAGACCTCTTTCAGATAGACAAATCTATCAATGCAAATCGTTTGGTTTATTTTGAACAATACAACACACCTAAAAACTTAGGTTTTGTACCAAAGTACAGACCATTTCAATTAGCTTTTTTACTACTTAGTTTAGATGAAATAGCACAGCCAGAAAAGCGTAAAGCAAACAATACGGTTGACCTTATTTGGTTTCCTACAGGTGGTGGTAAAACAGAAGCTTATTTAGCTGTAGCAGCTTTTACAATAGGATTCAGAAGAATTAATAATGAAAGTGATTATGGTGGCACAAGTGTTATTATGCGTTACACATTACGCTTATTAACAGCACAACAATTTGAACGTGCATCTCGCTTAATTGCCACTTTGGAGTTTATGCGTTCTCAATCAGAATTTAAAGACACTTTAAAAGAGGAGCCTATAAATATTGGTTTATGGGTAGGACAAGCATCTACACCTAATAAAGTAGCAGGAGATAATGGTGCAGCCATTTTAGTTTCGCAAATGGATGAAGAAGCTTTAAAAGGAGACAAAGGAAATCCTGAGCGTAAAAATGTATTTCAAATCAGTAGTTGTCCGTGGTGTGGTACTAAATCAGTCTCTAAAGAAAAGAACTCGCAAGGACAAACGATATGGCGTTATGGTTTTAAAGTAAACAAAGGTGAATTAAAAGTATCTTGTATAAATAAACAGTGTCATTTTTACGAAAAACTACCTATTCAAGTAGTTGATGAAAACCTGTATAAAAATCCACCTACTTTATTGTTTGGTACTGTAGATAAATTTGCAATGTTAGCGTGGCAAGATGAAGCACATAACTTTTTTAAAGCTAATATAGACAAAGGTTTACCACCAGATTTGATAATTCAAGATGAGCTACACCTGTTAAATGGTCCATTAGGCTCAATTACTGCTTTATATGAATCTACTATTGAATTATTATGCACTAAGAATGGTATCGCACCTAAAATTATATCTTCTACTGCAACCACAAGGAACACGCAATATCAAATAGAAAAATTATATGGTAATAGGAAAGTTAATATATTTCCACCATCAGGTATAAATTATAATGATAGTTTCTTTTCAAGAGAAAGTACCGAAAGTAAAAGACGATATATAGGTTTTATGCCTACTGGCAAAACATCTATTGACACACAATTACAGATTTTAGCACATCTATTCGTTTCTCGCCTTGAAGTATATAGAAATAAGGATACTAAGGATTATGCGGATAACTATTGGACGATTATATCCTACTATAACAGTTTAAAAGATGTAGGGAAGATTTTTAATAAAGTGGGTGATGAAGTATCTAATTTTACATCAACATTACAATACCGATTAGAAGATTTATTTAATCCTATTGATGATTATAGATTCAACTTTGCAGGAATAGCTTCTCGTACTGAAGAATTAACCAGTCGTGTAGAAAGTTCTCGTATAAAGGCAATACTTAAAGAATTAGAGCTTCCATTTGAAGAAAAGAATATAGTAACCTCAGATAAAGGTTACCGTTACTTAAATGATGTTGTTGATTTTGTATTAGCTACAAATATGATTTCTGTAGGTATTGATATAAGTAGACTTAATTTGATGCTTATTAATGGTATGCCAAAAAACATTGCAGAATACATACAAGCATCCAGTCGTGTAGGTCGTAAGACTAATGGATTAGTAGTGTCATTATTAGACCCAAATAGAGCAAGAGAGAAATCTTATTTTGAGCATTTCATAAACTTTCACCAGGCTTTTTATAAGTGTGTTGAACCTCTTAGTATAACACCATTTACAGAAAGTACTATTGATAAAATGCTCACCACTTCTTTAGTGGCATTTATTCGTAACAAATACCCAAATCTTAATAAGGATAATGATGCTGTTAATTTTAAATCTGATTTAGCGAAAGTTTACAAAGACTTTATAGAAGAAAGATTTGGAGTTAACAACAAAGAAATGATGGTCTATTTTGACCGTAGGTATCAAAACATTGTAGAAGATTGGGAAAGTAAGGCAAGAGCGTCTAATGACCTTAAATATAAAAGATTACTCAAAAGACCTTCAGACAAAAATGAAAGTGCAATAGATTGGACAACAATGCAATCAATGAGAGAGATAGATACTGATACATTTATAAGAATTAAATCAAATTTTGAATGGCAATAAGACGTAAAAAGAAAGCTACAGATAGTAAGTTTGTTAAAATACAAACACGTAAAGCCATCAGTTCTTATGGTGGTTCAGGTTCAATTATAGAAACACCTTTTGGTGCTTTAATGATTGATAGATTTGATGAGTGGCCTTTCTTTTATTTTAATAAACAAGATGGTAAAACAATTATTGATGCATCATATCATATTAATGATGAACGATTATTACAAAGACTTTCACATAAAGATGGATTTGAAAAATTAGAAGCGTTTGTTTATGTACCTGATAATGTATCTTCTTCGAGTAGAGCAGATATACCTGAACATATAAATAATACGATAAGCGCATCATTCTTCCCTAAATGGTTTTACTGTAATTCTTGCAAAAGATTTAAGCATATTAAAGACTGGTGGAAAGAGTGGGAATTGGCAAAAGCTAATGCTACTAAAAAAGAATTTGCACCGCCTAAGTGTGGCGTGTGTTATGCAAAAAGAGGGAGCAAATTTGCACCAGAATTAGAACAGGTACGTTTTGTAATGTCTGCACCTACTGGTGATATAAAAGAAATACCGTGGGAAAGATGGAACAAGGCGCAAAAGGCAGTAAAAGATGAAGATTCAGAGAGTGGTTCTGTCTTATTAGACTACGAAGCATTGTGTTGTGAAAATCCAGACCTCAGATATACAAAGTCAACAAAATTTTCAGATTTAGCAGGTATTAGTGTAAAATGTATGAATGATGGATGTAGTCATAAAGGTAGAATAATGAATCTATCAGGTTTGTTTGGCTTACGCGAAAGAAAATATTTTTCTGAAGCTGAACTTTTGGAACGACACGAAGAAGGAAAAGAATCCAAAGTGTTCTTTAAACCAGTCATTCGTAGCAGTAATAGTGTGTATTATCCCATTCTTGTATCTAGTATTTTTTTACCTACAGACAAAGGTGTAAGAAATAAACACATTGAGAAAATAAATAGATTTAAAGCAAAAGGTAAAGATGCAGAGTTCATATTTGAAGCATTAGAAGAAGAATATCCTTTAGAGCAAATCCAAAAAATATTAGAAAACGATAACGACAACTCATACATACCAGAGCTAGAGTATCGTCTTTATGAATATAATTTTTTAGTTAAGAACCCTAAGGTTGACTTTACAGATGAAGATGAGAACTTAATTTTTAAGAAAGAAAAATTAAATAGCTTAACCAATTATGGTTTTGAACAATTAATAGGTTTAAGGCGTATTAAAATGACCACAGTGCAGGTAGGTTATACGAGGCAAGAGCCATTAACTAACGATGATTTCTTTTCAGAAATGGACGAAACCCAATTGCTTATTGAAAAGAAATTTACATCTAAGTGGGAAGATAAAACCAAGTATTTACCAGCGATTGAGAGTTTTGGTGAAGGTATTTTCATTGCGCTATCAAATGATAAAATAGAGAACTGGATAACAAAATCAGAAAAGAATGAGGTTTTTAAGAAGAAGATTAATAAACTATATACAAATATTGAAAGTCACGCATACCGTTCAGTAAAAGAAAAATTTGGTATGACAGTAAACAGAGAGCATTTAATACGTTTTCTTTTGGTACATACGTTATCACATCTTTTAATTAAAGAATTAGAGTTTCTATGTGGTTATCCATCTACATCTTTAAATGAAAGACTCTTTGTAGATAAAAACCAAATGCAAGGTGTATTACTATATACTATTGCAGGTGCAGAAGGCAGTTACGGTGGTTTAGTATCACAAGCGCCAGAAGCAAGAATGTTACGTCTATTAAAATCAGCATTAAGAAGAGCAACAGATTGCGCATCAGACCCAATATGTTATAATACCGATGACGGTCAAGGTATAGGCGGTTTAAATATGGCAGCTTGCTATAGTTGTACTTTAATACCAGAAAATGCTTGTGAAGAGTTCAATTCATTCTTAGACCGCTCATTATTGATAGATGAAGAATATGGATTTTTTAAAGATTTGATTATTAACAAATAAACAACCTATGGCAAATACGATATACTTTGATGAATCAGGTAACACTGGTCAAGATATGTTAAACGAAGACCAGAAAGTATTTGTTTTAGCATCCGTAAACTTTAATTTAGAACAACAAAATACATTAACATCAATTTTTGATTTAGGACACGAAATACATTTTAAAAATCTTAAAAATAGTAACGCAGGACGTAGAAAAATACTAGAATTTATAAATCACCCATTAATAGTGGAACAACGCGTATGTGCTTATGTAGTTGATAAAGAATTTAATGTTGCAGGTCAGATAACAAACCATTTAATTGAAACCGTTATGTATAATAATGGTTATGACTTGTACAAGAATGGTCGAAATATAGCCTATGCTAATTGGATATATACTTTCGGAAATCATATATGGGATAAAGTACTTTACAAGAAATTCATAAATGAATTTGTTAGTATGATTAGATTAAAATCTGAGGAGTCCATTAATATATTTTATATAACTGCTCAAGAATTGTTGGAGAAAGTAAAGGAGAAAAATGTATTACAACCTATAGTTGACAGCCGAAAGCATATTAAAGAAATAATGACATCTATCGATAAATATAGTATAGATGTTACGTTTTCTACTTTTCTTGTTTTATGTGATGTATGGTATAAATCATTGAAAATGAAGTTAGATGTTCGTTTTGATGAATCTAAGCAAATACGTCATTATGATGATTACTTAAATCATTCTATTGTATTGGCAGCTGAGAATCCTAAATTGAAAGAAATAGGTTATGATATACGTAAGATGACTTATCCACCTCAAATTAATTCACTTGAATTAATAGATTCAAAAAATGATTTCGGTGTTCAATGTGCCGATTTAATAGCAAGTGCTATAGCATTTATGTATAATAACGAGAATGGTCGTTATGCACCATTTTCCAAATTAATACAACAATCTAAGCTTTTAGATTTATCCAACTTCCATACAATATGGCCAACTAGTGATGTTTCACCAGAAGCATTAGGTATGACAAGTAATGATGGAATAAATCCCTTAGATTTTTTAGTTGACAATATGCGTGATGCAATAAATAAACAAGAAGAATAATTATAAGTAAAGTAAAAGAATTGTTGTTGTTAAGACAACAGTAAATAGATGACAGAGATTTAGCACGAAGGTTAAGTACTACTCATATCCTTTTTTAGGTAATCGTTAGTCCTTTAGAAATACAATATTTCCTAGAGTATCTAAAAAAAGCATTAGTGATAAAAAATATAACTTGTAAATTAGCTGCTATATTGATATTTTTTTCAACAAAATCTATCTTTAATAACTTTAATTAGATGTATCAAATTAGTGTAAGCGATTGGAGAAAAATTCCACAGGATAATTTAAAACTAATTTATTCTCAAGCTCAAAGAAAACTTGATTATACCTTATATAATTCTGACAAAATAACAAATAGATTTTACTCTGTATTGATTGTATTAGCTGGATTACTAACAGCCGGGATAGGATATATTGTAAAGAATTTTAAGGATAACCCAATTGAAAATAATAAGTATTGGTATATTATAATTTTTCTAACATTAGTTTTAATTCTTCTTTTAATCTGCATTAAAAATATTTATCCAAGATTTTTTATGGGAAAAGGTAGATCCCCAAGTGAATTAAATAATATAGATTTACTACAACCCTCTGAAAATTTTTCGGATTCTGAATTATATATTGCAATGTTGATAGGAGAAGTTAACAATTTAGAACATAAAATATTCTATAATCTAAAACAAAATCAATCTCGTTTAAAAGTATTAAAGAGATTGATATATTCGATTGTAATTTTACTCGTATGCTTTTTTATTCTATTTCAGGTACATCTCCTGATGTAGTTGGTTCCGGGTCTGATACAGGATTTGATGGCATAGAAGGCACTTCTTTTTCTTTATCGTCTAATTTCATATTTATTTGTTATTAGTTTATGTAAAGCTAACAAATTATAGTATTATAATTATTCTAAAAATAAAAAACATTGTGTAAAATATACTTTGAATTTCAGGCAACTCAGAAACTGCATCCTTAGTTACCCAACAAACCAAGAGATTTTAGATAGCGCTCTGTCATCAGCATAATAGAGTCAATACATTTTCTATATTTTTCGGATATCTTTTTCCTTTTTTGTTCCAATTCATCTAATTCAGTGACCTCGGAAAGACAAATGTCGAAACATTTTGAAAATGAATTACTGAAAACCAAAGAGTTGGCAGAATACTTTAAAGTTGCTTAGCGTTATACAATTATTTCAAGATCAGAACTTAAAAGATTCAATAAAAGTTTTATGTTTTAAATTAAATATTGATTTTCGGTAAACTATTATAGTAGATGTCACTCTTCTGAACTGAATTCCCAAAAGCATTTAAAAAACCTATGATTTATGTAACATTGAATTCCTATTGTATAACCTTGCATCGATTAATTATAAAGATCTTTGTAATAAATATTATAAAATGAGAATATAATCGTTTTCAAAAAATGAATCTTGAACGACCTAGAATTACCAAAATGATAATGCATGCGAAGTATTTGATATATACTACAAAACATTTTCAGGTAAAAAAAGGCAGAAATTCAAAACTCTGCCTTTTTTAATAAAGTTGAATAAAACCTTACAAAACAAATATTCTTTAGTAAGCAAATATTAAAACAATACACAAATCAATATTATAGATCAATTTTAATATAAAATGACGACACATAATTAGTCTAACTCTTAAAGCCATTCGAATAGATTTTTTAAAATCGTCATTTTTCTTGCTGATTCTTTTTATCCTCAGAGGTTATTTACTTATTAATTAATTCTCTGGGGGCAAAAGAAATGAAAAAATAAACCTCTCTTCTAATATTAATTATGAAACTAAATAAAAATGTAATTCTAAAATATGAAGTAGGTGATACGGTATTTACTAAAATAAACCCTAGCATTTCGCTGATAGTAAAGCGATATATTAATGGAATCTACTACTGTGGATTTCAAAATGATCCAGACAGATGGGAATTGGGTTTATCTGCAAGAGCATTGGTAGGAAGTTAAACTCTTTCTAAAATCGATTTCTTTTTATCTAAAATTACTAAAAATATGAAAACATCAGCAATTGTCTATTGCGAAAATGAATTTGGCAAACTGGATGGCAAAGTAGCAAATGGTCTTGTAAGGCATTCTGACAAGTATAAAATTGTTGGTGTTATTGATAGCACAAAATCAGGTCTTGACGCAGGAGAATATCTTGATGGAATTAAAAATGAAATACCAATATTCCAGAGTTTTAATCAAGCTATTGGAATGTTAGATAGCATTCCAAAATATTTTATTTACGGAATTGCTCCTCTAGAGTCATTACTTAGTGATAAAGAAAAAGAAGTTATTTATACTGCTATCAAAGCTGGGTTACATATTATAAATGGACTTCCAGAGTTTCTTTCTGATGATGAAGTTTGTATGGGTCTCGCAAAAAAGTACAATGTATCTATATTTGATGTTAGAAAACCACCTTCTAAAGAAAACCTTCATCACTTTACTGGTAAAATACTAGATATTAAAACACCAATAATAACAGTATCAGGGACAGATTGCGCTGTTGGTAAGCGAACTACTGCACTGAAGCTGGTAGAAGCTCTAAAAAATGAGGGGTTAAACGCTATCTTTATAACTACAGGTCAAACAGGGATACTCCAAGGTTCAAAATACGGTATTGCTATAGATGTTCTAAGTTCTGGCTATGCGACTGGAGAAGTTGAAAATGCTATTCTAGAAGCACTCAAAGAAAAACCCGATATTATTGTAGTCGAGGGACAGGGGGCACTTAGTCATCCAGCTTTTACCTCTTCGAGTGCAATCATTCGAGGTGCTATACCTAAGGCTATTATCCTTCAACATCCACCAAAAAGACGTAACAGATGTGATTTCCCCAAAATTCCCATGCCAACACTTGAAAGTGAAATAAAAATGCTAGAAACTTTCTCTGGCTCCAAAGTAATAGCAATTACAATCAATCATGAAGATATGAATGACCAAGAAGTTGAAAGTATAACAAAGATTTACGAAGAAAAGTACCAATTACCTGTCACTGATGTCTTAAAAAATGATTGCAGCAAGCTGATAGAAAAACTTTATAAAATATTCCCCGATTTAATTCGTATCAATCCATTACTATGCCAACCCCAAGAATAGATATTAATCTCAAAAAAATTGCTCATAACGTTAAGGTTTTAAGCTCCCTTTTTAAGTCAAAAGGCATCAATATAATCGTTGTTACGAAAGGAGTTTGTGCGCATCCGCATATTGCTAATATTTTGGTAAAGAGCGGAGTAAAAATTCTTGCTGACTCAAGAATAGCAAATATCAAAAAAATGCGTAACGCTGGCCTGAAAGCTACTTTTTTATTGATTAGGACACCTATGATAAGTCAGGCAGAATCAGTAGTATTAGATACCGATATGAGTCTAAATTCGGAGTTATCTGTCATAAAAAAACTTTCAGAATTTGCTGTCTTACATGGTAAGATCCATAAAATCATAATTATGGTAGAATTAGGAGATTTGCGCGAAGGTATCCTCCCATCACAATTAGAAAATACGATCAAAAAGGTATTAGCTCTAAAAGGTATCAAACTTCAAGGAATAGGTACAAATCTTGCTTGTTTTTCGGGAGTTAAACCCACAACAGAAAAGATGGACATGCTGTCTACTATTGCTGTTAGTATTGAAAAAAAATTTCATATTAAACTATCCATAATTTCAGGAGGAAATTCGGCTAATTATAATTGGTTCAGCACTACAAAAGATGTTGGCAGGATAAATAATTTGAGATTAGGAGAATCTATATTTTTGGGTTATGAACCCTTAACAGGAAAACCGATTCCAAAACTTTATCAAGACGCTTTTATGCTAGTGGCTGAAGTTATAGAATTGAAAAATAAATCATCCGTACCCAATGGTGAAATAGGTCTGGACTCTTTTGGTAACAAACCAAAATTCAAAGACCAAGGCATGATACGACGGGCTATCCTGGCAATGGGTGTACAAGACGTAATGGTGACCGGGCTAACTCCAAAATTAGATATTGAAATCCTGGGGGCCGGCGGTGATCATATTATCATCAATGCTAAAAAAGAGGACTTAAAAGTGGGTAGCGATGTATCATTTACATTAAAGTATGGCGCATTAGTTACCGCTATGAATTCATCCTATATTTCTAAAAATATGATCACTCCTATAAGTGCGGCAGCGTATTGCACCATAATAGAAGAAAAAGACAGGTTCCACAAAAAGAATACGGCTATTATGCCAATTAATGAGAATCACACTCCATTGATAAGTCTCCAGGATTCGGATTTTAATCTAATATTTGAAAAGTCTATTCAAAAAAACTATCGCTATTTGGTTAGAAAAGAGGTATATAAAAAAATAGGTCGAATCAGTAAGCTTCTGGATAGTCAGGGCAAAAAACTAATTATTAGATCAGCCTGGAGATCATTTGAACATCAGCAAAAACTATGGGATCAAAAAGCCAGTTTTATGAAAAAGAAATACCCTAAAAAAACAGCAGAAGAAATTGACGAAATAGTGTCAATGTTTATTGCTCCAAAAAGACAATCTACCCATGCAACAGGAGGTGCTGTTGATGCGCTGATTTATGATTTAAGAAAAAAATGCGTACTCGATTTTGGAACCAACGATGGACTACATATTGATTTAAATAAAAAATGCTATCCCAAACATCCTGACATTAGCGAAGAAGCAAAGAAAAATCGCAAACTTCTGATGAAACTTTTCGAGGATGAAGATTTTGTGTGTGATCATAAAGAGTATTGGCATTTTGACTATGGTAATATTGGTTGGGCGGTAGAAAAGAACAAGGAATATGCTAACTATGGTATTTTAAAAGAATCATATGTCCAATCGGCCGCTCTTGATTATCCAGATAAAGTGTTCTTTTATCTTTAGATATATTGTTTGCTCCTATTGTATTTCATTAACCTCTCCTAGAGCATCCATACCCTACACTTTTGCAAAAACATAACAAAAAAAAATTGGGAACAAGTGTATTTTCGTTTCTCATATATCTATTTCAATATTTATTCTTATATAAGTTCCAAAGTAGCAGTTGATTGAACAATACCAAAGATGTCTGACTCTTTCATAATAAGCGCATCAATACCTTCAACCGTAATTTCTGTTCCAGAATATTTACCATATAATACGGCATCACCAATCTTTACGGTCATGGGTTCATCTTTCTTACCTTTACCGACAGCTAGTACAATACCTTTTTGCGGTTTCTCCTTAGCAGTATCTGGGATAATGATACCTCCCTTTGATTTTTCTTCTGCGATATCTGCTTTTACCAGCACCCTATCAGCAAGCGGTTGTATTTTAAATTTATGCATGATTATTTTTGTTAAGTATAATTCAATAGGTTTGTAATTCGGTAAAAAGTACTTCTAGCTCTGTTCTTGTTTTTTTAAGTTTGATAGCAAGATTATCGAGCATTGCTTCTTTTTGCCCATCTTTAAAATCAAAATCCCTGTCCGATAGAAGTGGAAACCTTCGTTTGAGCATCACCTTTTGCTCTCTCCAACTTCTTGTAATATTCTTTTTAGCCATTTTACTATTTATTTATTGCCATTAAGTTTTCTTAATTGAGTTGGCGGATTTGTAATTGTTTCCAGATCTAATAGATCACTCTTTTTTGTATCAATATTAAATGTTGGAACAAAATTAAAATCAATACTATTAGAATTATTTGTTATTTGACTCGTTGTCAAAACTTCTTCCAAAATACTCAATATAGATTCATCAAATTTTTGAGCAAAGAAGTTGTCTCCTTGTAGTAAGAAGTCGATATCCGTTCTTGTCAAAATTTTTGGTTTCAATTTTGTGTCAGCGTGAGCAATCCTTACAACAACTCTCTTTTCATCGTTTATGATCGTTTCTTTGAATGAAGTATTCATTAATACAATTTAAAAATATGATTCATCCGCAATTAGGATCTTACGATAGAAATTTTCAAACTTTTTCACTTCAGGACTGTGACAAATAAATTCACAGCATGCTCTGGTCAAGATCATCCATTGCCCTCCTATATATGGGGTTACATTTTTCATAAAGGATCTTTTATAGGATATGCCCGAAAAGCCAATATCTATTTC
This sequence comes from uncultured Aquimarina sp., assembly GCF_947492405.1. Classification (GTDB taxonomy): domain Bacteria; phylum Bacteroidota; class Bacteroidia; order Flavobacteriales; family Flavobacteriaceae; genus Aquimarina. The sequence continues at coordinate 81,008 of NZ_CANLMP010000008.1, read as the reverse complement.
ATGAAAATAGTTTTCAACGCGGTTCAGCGTATCAGATTTCTTCTTAATTTGGTTGGCTATTTTCATGAAGTTTTTTTCTTTATTCCTGCTCAAAAAATCAAAAATGAAATCTTGAGATTTCAAAGGAAAATCCTGATCACTTAGATTAATAAAAAAATCCCATTTCAGACAACGGTTTAAGAGATATTTCATTCCATTAATTTGAGACTGTACCATACTGTACCCTCTCCTCTCTACATTTTTACTTTTTAAAAGATAAACGCTGGAGTAATCTTCCAAAAATGTTTTAACACCTTTTTCAATGTTTATATCAATCTCTTGATCGATCTGTATTAAGTAGTGGTTTTCTGGATGGTAAATGGCTTTAAACAATCGTTTGAACTGTTCAGGAAAACGGTAAACCAATATGAAGTAGGCAATCTTCGGCTTCTTTTTTGGAATGTTAAAATAAAAGCTTTGCTTTTTTGTTATGCCTAATTCTTGTGTCATTTTACGTATGTGTTATTTTGTTCTTAACTTTAACCATTTCAAGTAATCATTATAAAAGCTCTCTTTCAAAAAACACTACTTCCTTTTTCTTAGGATCTTCAGCAAACGTACAATAGTATATTCGACGGTAGTATAACCGCACAATCAATTTAACTTCAGGGTTTACTTTGGAGTAAACAATATCTCCTGATTTGAATTTACTTTCTTGTCCTTCCATATACGTTATATTTAAATTCTAAATACTCACATCTTCATAACCACTTTTAATGATGATCGACATCATTTTAAATCGTTTATTAGCCTTTACTACATTTCTTGTATGAGCTGGGATAATGATTACGTGACCGGTTTCAATCGTATTTGATTCTTCATTAATAATAATCTCAGCTTCTCCGTCTATAATCTGAATAAGATTGTCAAAAGGAGATATTTTAGAAGGCAATGCTTCTCCCATATCGAATGATAATACGGCAACAATTCCTGTTTTTTTCTTCAGAATTGCTTTCATAACTACTGATCCAGGTACGTATTCAACTATATCAACTAGCTTATGTGTAAAGGATTTTTCTAATTCTTGATTTTTCATAGAGAATATACTAGAAGTTTGATGTTAAACTAGAACAACATGATGGTGATTTGTTACATAACGTTTATTCACCACTCCTTTTTTCTTTTCTTTTTGCAGCTTTTGCAGCCCTCTTTTCTTTCAAACTTTTTGCTGGAGCTTTTTTACCTGACTTGGATTTACCTTCTTTTTCTTTTGACATGATTTTCTGTTTTTTAAATTATTACTAACACACTACATATAAAAGCAGTATGATATGTATACAAAAATCAGTTAATTAATGATTTAATGCGTTACACTAGTTCTAGCTTACATTACATATATCACACTTTTTTATAACTTTTTTCAAACACCTTTTAATCTATTCAACAGGTTAACAATCTATTAGAATATGATTAGATAGTAACACATTTGGGGTTTTCTCAACTAACTCTAGAAAATATGCAAGTAATTATTCTGAAGAAGGTGTTATATTATTTTTCTTTTTTTAAGTTTTTTTATAGACAATTGTACGATGCGGATATGGAATTTCAATACCTTCTTTATCAAACCTTTTTTTTATGGATTGATTAATATCATAGTGCATATCAAAAGCTTTGTATGGATTATCACACCATACTCTTGCTTTCAGATTCACACTACTTTCGCCAAAGCCTTTAAGAAATACCCGAACAATTTCTAGGTCTTTATTTTTTTCCTTCTTAGATCGGTTATCAATACAAAAAGGGTGTTTTTCTGCCTCCTCTCTCATAATAGCTTTGGCGGTATCAATATTGCTTTCATAACTTATTCCAATCTCAATTGATTGACATATTTTTTCATTTGCAATACTACTGTTAATAACTGTTTCGCCACTTATAATTGAGTTTGGGATAATGATCCTTCTATTTTCAAAATTGACAATTACTGTGTGTCTTAAAGTAATATCTTCTACTGTCCCTGTATATTGATTAGCAATTGTGATAAAATCACCAACTCTAAATGGCTTGAAAATAACAATAAAAGTTCCACTAACAATATTAGATAAGGCTTGTTGCGCAGCTAACCCAAGAATAGCTAGAAAAATACCAGCACTTGCAAAAACCGTAAGTGCATAAGCTTTGAGAGGAGGGATTAGGAAAGTAATGGTGGCTAGGGCAATTAGCCAAAATAGAAAAGCAACCGCATTTTTAAAAAAATGATAATGAGTAGGCGCTATTTGAGATTTTTTTGAAGTATGCAGAATGTACTTATTGAGTACCCATATTGATACTTTGATAAGCGCCATTGTCACCAAAATGACTAAAACAACAATTATGATGTAATTGTTGCTCCATTTAGTTATGAAATCTATTATTTTCATAGGCGATGACCTTTTTTTATCAAACCCAATATGAAGCTAAATACTAATTTTGATTATATTAAAAACAGTTATATGTTAACTTTTTTTTGTTTTAAAAGAAATCAAATGAATCATTACAAATAAAATTATCATAAGCTAAAGATTGATCCCATAAGATTACCCTATCATTGTTTTAGCTTTTTAGCAACATCACTTACTCCGATAAAGGGTATAGCACCTGCGCCTGTTACTTGTGGTAAAACTCCATTCCATTTTTCTATTGCTTTAAGATTTGCTTCTATTTTTCTCAGTTCAATTAGATCAGGTGAAATATTCATTTTTTGTAAACGTAGCGCCTCTGCTTCAGCTGTTGCAGCAGCAATAGTTTGCTCTGCCTCGACTTTTATCCTATCCAAATCTCGCTTTGCCTTTAATGCATTTTGTTCTGCAGTTTGTTTTGCTTCAATGGCATCAGTAAAAGTTTGAGAAAAGCTGAAAGAAATAATAGAGAAAGCATCAACTGATATATTTGATGCAAGCAGTCTTGAGGTAAGTGCCTGTTGCATTTCGGTACTGACGGCTGGTCTTTTGGTAATTAATTCTTCTGCAGTATATCTGGCTGAAACAGCTTTCATTACCTCTTGAATGGCTGGATCAATAATACGCTCTTTAAATTCTACTCCAATGGTTTGGTACACTAAATTTGCTTTATCAGGTATAATATGATAATTCAAGGCCACTGATAAATCTACATCCTGAAGGTCTGAGGAAGAGGATGCAGCATCAGTCATTGTTTTTTGGATCTTTACATCCATTAGAATCACTGTTTGCATTATTGGTATTTTGAAGTGAATCCCTTCCCCTAGTACAACATCTTGAACCGCCCCAAAATTTTGAACAATTCCTCTTTCACCTGCTCCTACTTGAACCCATGGCTTAAATGCTATTAGTAGTATAAATACAAATGCCAAAATGAATAATTTCTTCCATTTGCCATTTTTCAATGCATTCTTTATTTGATTTATATCTTGATCATCCATTTTGCTTTTATTTTACTACAAAAATGGGATAATTAAATATACATTGTGTTATACTACATTAAATCCATATTACATATATCACACATTCTCAAATATCAATACAGCAAAAGATTATTTAGTATAAAATAACCTTCAATAAGCATGGTTTCTGGCAAAAAACAGGTCACCTTTATGGTTATGAATAAAAAAATAATTTTATCTATGGGTTTACCTATTAGGATAAGAAATGCTACAGGTAAAACAGCAATCATTGAACTTAATGCAGGGTATTTTGTGATATGTAAGTATCAAAACAATATATCTGTTTATCTAAATGATGCAAAATTGAGCAAATGATATCCTGTAAATTGGTATAAAAGATTGATTTACATATTTAGAATTTGGTTAATGTGACATTCTGATTATAAATCTTCCAGGTTCTTTTTGCGCTTTTCTTTCAATTTTTTATAAAATGTAGGTGTCAAACCTGTAACTTTTTTGAATTGATTAGATAAATGAGCAACACTGCTGTAGTGCAGTCTATAAGCAATCTCTGTAAGATTTAATTCGTCATAAATAAGCAATTCTTTGACTCTTTCAATTTTATGAATAATAATAAATTGCTGAATAGTAATCCCCTTCACTTCTGAAAATATATTAGCCAGATATGTATAGTTATAATCTGCCTTTTTACTGATATAATCTGAGTAATTCACTAAAGGCAATTCATCTGTGTAATGGATCATTTCTATAATGATATTTTTGATTTTTTCAATTAGAATGCTCTTCTTATCATCTAATAATTCTAATCCTGAATTTAACAGGTTTTCTTTCAGCTGTTTTCGCTGTTCTGTTGTTATATCTTCTAATATCTCAATGATACCCAAATCAACCACCGCATATTGTAATCCCAATTTTTTAAGTTCTTCTTTAACCATCATTTTGCATCGCAAACTGACCATATATTTGATGTATAGTTTGGTACTCATGTTTTTACAAGGTGTTTTTATATTTAAAATATGATCGCGTAAAAGAATAAATTCTATTAAAATCATCAAAACATTGAAAGCTTTTCCTGTAGAATAAAAAAGGGTTCAGGCCTTTTACTATTGTGAATTAAAGTTTTATATCAATCTCCAAGATGTTGCCCAGGCACAAGCTTCTGTAAGCGTAATATAGTCCATACTTCTCTACTACCTTTTCCTTCAATAATTATATCTTTAGTAAACGAGATTATGAATTTTTGTCCAACAAGTTTATCGATATGTAATGGATGTTTTTCAAGTATAACATTCAGAATTTCTCTGAAAACCAGTATTCTCTCAGATCCTGATTCAGTTTTACAACAAAATGAATAACCGTCCTCGATACGACCTTGGTATATTCCTTCTAATTTTTCGATCCCTTCTATTTTTTGATAAGGAAAAACAACAAATGAGGTCAATGTTAAGATTAATAGTGTGATCTGCATCATTGTTTTTTTGATTTTTGCAAAAGTTTACTATTGGAGTTTATATTTGGATATCTTTCTAACTGATAGCCAATATACATCCTTTTATTGTTCCTGCTTGCTACATTCGAGCTTCTTTTAGATAATATCCAAACTCCGACAAAAGGACTTAGATATCTCCTTAAGAAAATTGTTCCTTATCTTGAAAGCATATTATCATTTATTTCATCATAACGATGAATAATCCAACACTACTCAAAATCTCTAAAAAATAACAGACCATTTAATTACAATCATAAAGTGTGAGATTCATACACATAAATCGAGTGTTAAAATGTAAGTATTCCTACATAAAGGAAGTAAGTCTTCGAGAAGATTCGAACTTTTTATTCTGATTTTTAAATAGTTACAAAACATCTAAAAAAAATAAACCATTGAAAACTATTTGATTTTCAATGGTTTAATTAACTAAAGTGACCTCGGCAGGATTCAAACCCCTAAAAGAGGTTGATCAAATCTCTGGTAATTCAGAAACTGCATCTTTGTCATCTAAGAGACCAAGAGATTTTAAATAACGTTCCGTCATTAACATACTAGAATGCCTGCACATTTTCTGAATTTTACGAATATCTTTTTCCTTTCTATACCAATTTACTACAGCCGTATGCTTAAAACCATAAAGTGTGTAATCATCGCTCAATTCAAAATGGTCTTTTACCTTTCTGAAATGTTTTCCCATATAATTCTCACCCATTTTAGTGGAGGAAGGAGTTTGATTCGAGCCAAATAAAAAATCATCTGGATGATATTGCTCCAAATTCATTTCTAAAATAATTTTCTTTAAAGCAGGAACAATTGGGATTACATCTCTTTTTTTAGTTTTACTGGTCCGTCCGGATACCCAAATAAGATCTTTTTCTAAATCAATATCGCCAACTTTTAATCGTCTGATTTCTGATAGACGCATAAAAGAATAGTACACAAAAGAGATAATCTTCCAGAGATATGGATCGTGTTCCAAAACATATTCTTTAATATCTGCTATTTGCTCATTAGTGAAAGGTTTGTTTTTAGTACCATATTCTTCAGGAAGTTTGTCAACCTTATCAAATGGGTTTTTACCTTCTACCCATTCTTGCCTTAAACAGACGTTATAGAACGTTTTAAGAACTCCAAGAGTATTGTTATAGGTTTTTGCACTATTCTTTCTGTTGGTAAGCAAATACAGAAAATATTCCTGAATTAAGCCATTATCCAAATCCCCAATCCAAACACTATCCAAACCTTTATCTGCTAGCCACTTTACGAAGCGCTCTAGTGTATTGGTATAAAATTCTATTCCTCTTTTGTATAGTTGCTTTGCTTTTTTGATTTCAATAAATGCAGTTGTGGCTTCTCGAACAGAATATATTTTTTCTGATACTTGGCTTTGTTGGTCAATAGTATTTTTAGAAGCCTTTTTCCTATCTATATAATACCCGTCTGCTAGAATCCTATTGATTTGTTTAATCATATCCTTAGCATAGGCTTTCTGTTCGGCTTCTGTTTTATATTTCTTTGGAATATACCTTCTGTGCCTTACTAAATCATTCTTTTGTACGTCCCACACATAGAACATAATGTAGTTGCCTTTTGCAGCTTTTGACTTAACCAGACGCGCCTTTTTAAATTTATGCATATCTTCGTATGTATCCTTTGGTACAAGACCAAATATACTATAAACTGACGACTTTACTGCCGACCCCTGACGTGAAGAAACAAAAAACCGTTCATTATCTACTGAAAATGAACGGTTTACTTTTGTCGGGGTGGCAGGATTCGAACCTGCGACCTCCGCGTCCCAAACGCGGCGCGATAACCGGGCTACGCTACACCCCGAAATGGTTATCTAAAAATCGTTTTGCACCTCTCTTCTTTATTTTTTTCTCCAAAATCATTGCTTCAGATCTTGAAGATGTTTTAAGTTGCAAAACTAACTTCCAAGGAGCACCACTTTTTGTAGATGGAACTATCCCTGAATTGTGTCTTTTCAATCTTTTATCGATATCAGCAGTTTGACCTACATAATATCTTGAACTTTTATCGCTATATAATATATAAACGAACATATTTTATTTGTTTGGGTGGTCACGCCTCAAGCGTGACGACCTCCGCGTCCCAAACGCGGCGCGATAACCGGGCTACGCTACACCCCGAAATGGTTATCTAAAAATCGTTTTGCACCTCTCTTCTTTATTTTTTTCTCCAAAATCATTGCTTCAGATCTTGAAGATGTTTTAAGTTGCAAAACTAACTTCCAAGGAGTACCACTTTTTGTAGATGGAACTATCCCTGAATTGTGTCTTTTCAATCTTTTATCGATATCAGCAGTTCGACCTACATAATATCTTGAACTTTTATCGCTATACAATATATAAACGAACATATTTTATTTGTTTGGGTGGTCACGCCTCAAGCGTGACGACCTCCGCGTCCCAAACGCGGCGCGATAACCGGGCTACGCTACACCCCGAAATGGTTATCTAAAAATCGTTTTGCACCTCTCTTCTTTATTTTTTTCTCCAAAATCATTGCTTCAGATCTTGAAGATGTTTTAAGTTGCAAAACTAACTTCCAAGGAGTACCACTTTTTGTAGATGGAACTATCCCTGAATTGTGTCTTTTCAATCTTTTATCGATATCAGCAGTTTGACCTACATAATATCTTGAACTTTTATCGCTATACAATATATAAACGAACATATTTTATTTATCTGGGTGGTCACGCCTCAAGCGTGACGACCTCCGCGTCCCAAACGCGACGCGATAACCGGGCTACGCTACACCCCGAAATGGTTATCCTTTTTGCGGGTGCAAATATAAGTAAACTCTTTTGTTAAAACCTATTATTTATTTAAAGATTTTATTTCAATATTCGTTTTAGCTGAAGCTCTAATAAATATCCCAACTTATCATAGCATTCTCTTATTCTTTCTATATCGCCAAATTCTCCATAAGCATAATTCCCTATTACTTTAGGTGTTTGTGTACTATAAATATATGAATCCGGTTGAGTTGTTTTCACAAATTTCAGTGTTGCTTCAAGCTTACCTTCTTCTCTACCCACACTTGCATTACCCCCATATCCTGTATATATCCAATCCGCTTCAACAATTAATGTATAATTCGTTTCTTCTTCGGCAGACACAAATTTCAAATCACTATACTTACTTAATTTTTTACTTACTCCTTGAATAAAAGCATTTCTCCAAGTTTCCTTTTTAGCTTTTTCATAAGTCTCAAACCATTTCTCACCTTTATTCTTGTCTATCTTTCCATACTTACTCTTCATCTTCTCTATAAACTCCTTTTCTGGGTGAAGACTAAAAATGATGAGATCTTCAGGAAAAGTAAGCTTTACAGCAATCTTCGTTTCATTTTTCAAAAACTCCAGTTTCTTCTTATCAATTTTAATTCTTTGTGCAAAAGAAATCGTACTGGTTAAAACCAGAAAAAGGAAAATTATTTTTCTAAACATTGGATAACATATATAATTCGTTTCGATTTTTGATCAGACTACAATTATAAGTTATTTTTAAGAACCGGTACTTAATTAGTTTACGATATTTGAGCAAAAATTCACCTTTTGAAAAAAATAATACTTCTACTTTTCTTGTTTCTCTATTATGTAACCAATGCACAGTTTAATATTTCTGGATTAGTTATAGACAATACTACATTAACCCATATAAAAAATGCTACTATAGTAGACGTAGAGACAGGAAACAAAACATTTTCTAATAACAATGGTACTTTTAACTTTATTAGTAATGGGACTATTGAAATCTCTTTTTCAGGATATCAAACCAAAAAGATCATAATAACTAATGATCAAAGCATAACTATATCCTTAAACCCTGATATCAATTTACTACAAGAAGTAATAATAAATAGTCAATCCATTTCATTACAGAAGAAATATGCAACAGATGCGGTTGCTATTATAAGTAATCAGGAAATCAACCGTGGTAACACTATTGAGTTAAACCCTATTTTAAACAAAGTTCCTGGAGTTTTTATGCAAAACGGCACGCTCAATACCAACCGAATTACTATAAGAGGAATCGGTGCTCGAAATTTATTTGGTACTGCAAATATCAGAACATATTTTGGAGATATCCCACTAACGGATGGAAATGGAGAATCATCAATCGAAGATCTAGAACTAGCTTCAATTTCAAGAATTGATATTCATAAAGGACCTTCATCTAGTAGTTATGGTGTTGGCTTAGGAGGAACTATTTTGTTAAGACCCGAATTTATAGATCGTCAAGCTACAGAAGCTGTTTTTTCTAGCTCTTTAGGAAGTTACGGATTGAGTAGAAACATTGCGAAAATTGCTATCGGAAGTAAAAAATCAACTGTTAACATCATTTATAGCAATAATCATTTTGATGGATATCGAGATAATAACACCTACAATAGAAATACCGTTACAGTTACTTCTTCAATACATTCTGGAGAGAAAAACAACTTTTCTATTATTGCTAGCTACGTTGATTTAAAAGCAGAAATCCCTAGTTCCCTAAATCAGGATGATTTTGATAATAATCCAAGGAATGCAGCTTTTACTTGGGGACAATCTCAAGCTTTTGAAGATATTATGTATGGAATTCTGGGACTGACTTGGAAACATGACTATAACCAATCATTTTCGCAGCATACTAGCATATTTACTTCTTTCAGGAATAATTATGAACCAAGACCATTTAATATACTAAAAGAAACATCTAATACTATTGGTATAAGAAGTAGAATTGTTGGTGTTTCTAATTTTTTAAATAAAAAATGGAATTGGACAGCTGGTGGTGAACTATTTTTAGACTTCTATAATGGTAAAACTTTTGAAAATCTCTATGAAGATTTCCCTATTGGAACTGGTAGCGTTTTAGGAAATCAACTCTCAGATCTTGATGAAAAAAGAAATTATTACAATGTTTTTGCAGAAACGAATCTAAAACTAAATGATAAACTTCAGTTTAATTTGGGGATACATTTAAATCAAACATTTTTTGATATTGATGATGAATTTTTAAGTGACAATGAAGATAGTTCTGGAAGCTTTGACTTTGATCCAATTCTCTCTCCAAAAGTAGGCTTGAATTATCAATTAAACAGTAATTTCATTCTTTTCGGAAACATAGCACATGGTTTCTCTACTCCAACTACTTCAGAAACTTTATTACCAGACGGTGTATTCAATCCAGATATTCGGCCAGAAATCGGTTGGAATTATGAAATAGGTACTCGTTATAAATTCTTAAAAAGTAAATTATATGGTTCCATTTCTATATACACCTTAAGAGTTCAAGACTTATTAGTAACCAGAAGAACTGAAGAAGATAATTTCTTTGCGATCAATGCCGGAAAAACAATTCATAACGGAATAGAAGCTGCACTTAATTATAGGCTCCTTAAGACCCGTCAAACTCAATTAAACTTATTTATTAATGCAACTATCAATGACTATGAATTTGATGATTTTGTAGATTTGGATGCTGATTTTTCTGGTAATGATGTCACTGGTGTTCCCTCGCATGTCATCAACTTAGGGATCGATCTAATTACGAAAAAAGGAATTTATGGAAATCTTAATTTTCAGACCGTTGGTGAAATTCCTGCAAATGATCAAAATACTGTTTTTAGTAATCATTACGAATTATTACACGGTAAAATAGGATATACAAATACTATTGGCAAGCACGTTTTCTATGACCTATTTTTAGGAGCAAATAATATTTTAGATACCAAGTACGCTTCACAATTACAGATTAATGCCAGAGGTTTTGGTGGCAATGCCCCCAGATATTTTTATCCGGGATTGCCTTTTAATATGTATGGAGGCATTAACATAAAATATAGATTATAAATAATTTTTATTTGTACTTTTCAGAGGTAAACTCAATGATCGAAAATGAAGAATTTTGTATTTCTAAAAATAGTCCTATTAAGCGTGCTCTTTTCCTGTGCCCAAGAAAAGAAAAATGATATCCAGATAGATCCTGACCCAAAAAACTATATTACAGAAATTGTTGTTCCCGATTTGCAAATTCCCTGGGGCATGGTCTGGTTGCCAGACGGAAGTATACTTATTACAGAAAAAAGTGGTGAATTAATTCATTATAAAGGTGGAGCAAAAACTCAAATTGGTAATGTGCCCGAAGTATATAATCGTAATCAAGGAGGGTTGTTGGATATTGAGCTTCATCCTAAATATGAGGAAAATGGATGGTTATATATTACATATTCTTCCAAAGAAGGCACAGAAAAAGGAGGACATACTGCGCTAATAAGAGCTAAACTTAAAAACAACCAATTAACTTCTATAGAAAAATTATATAAAGGAGCTCCCAATACTACTCGTGGACATCATTTTGGATCAAGAATAGAATTCGATGATGATGGATATCTTTATTTCAGTATTGGAGATAGAGGAAATAGAGACGAAAATCCACAAGATATAACCAGAGATGGTGGAAAAGTTTATAGACTTAATGATGACGGAAGCATTCCCGATGACAATCCTTTTGTAAAAGAAAATGGAGCAAAAAAAGCAGTCTTCTCATATGGACATAGAAACCCTCAAGGAATGGCAATAAACCCTTTAGATGGAAAAATATGGATTCACGAACATGGTCCTAGGGGAGGTGACGAAATTAACACTCTTAAAAAAGGAGTAAACTATGGATGGCCTATCATCACATATGGAATTAATTATAGTGGATCTTCTATTACAGATATTACCAGCAAAGATGGTATGGAACAACCTATATATTATTGGACTCCTTCTATTGCTCCAAGTGGAATGGATTTTGTAACTAGTGATAAATATCCTGATTGGAAAAATGATTTATTAGTTGGCTCCTTAAAATTTCAGTATTTAGAATTAGTAGAACTAAATAAAGGTCAAGTAATCGGTAGAAAAAAAATAGTAGAAAATATTGGTCGAGTTCGTAATGTGCGTCAAGGTCCAGATGGATATATTTATGTAGCTGTAGAGAACAAAGGAATTATAAAAATCATCCCAAAATCATAGTAGATGTTTGTTAATTTAAAGACAAAAAAGCGTTTAAAACAAATTCTAATCTTAGAGCTAGTTTCTATTGTATTTTGTATTTCTGTATTAGCCAAGCAGGAAAAACCAAATACTGAATATATCAATAGTCTAACATCAGATTATCAAGAAACTGAACTTTCTAAAAGTATCATTCGCGGCGAAGAAATTTACGCCGATTTCTGTATGCAATGTCATTTACATGACGGCAAAGGCACCCCTAAGATTTTTCCTCCATTAGCAGGATCAGATTGGCTAATTAACAAACGTGAAGAAAGTATTCATTCTATAAAATACGGATTAAACGGCCCTATAAAAGTTAATGGAGCAACATATAACAGTGCTATGACTTCGTTAGGGTTAGAAGATGAAGAAATTGCTGATGTTATGAATTATATTATGAACAGCTGGGGAAATCAACAAAAAAAGATGGTTACACCAGAAGAAGTTGGTTCAGTTAACAAATAAAGATTATATTTTTATGAAGTGCACTTTTAAAAGTATTTCGTTCAAAATAAATATAACAATCAATGTATAATTTACGTTAACGTTTTTATACGTTAACTAAAACATATTCAGAAAGTCTGTAGAAACCAAGATTTATGAAATCTATTTTATTTTTTGTCTTACTTTTCATGAGTTTTTATGGTTACAACCAACAAATAGATTATGAATCTCCAAATAGATATCGATTTAAGTACCGATCCATAGTATACAAGGGATCACGAATGGATATTACGGACCAACTTAGAACAATAAAAAACAGTCCTAAATTTTCTGGAATTCCAGAAGAGATCCAGACAGGGCTTAATGAGCTTTTTATAGATGCTAAAAAACAAGCTTTCCCCAAAATATATCGAAAAAAGGCAATCTTATTTCTTGATGCTCTATATAATTATGAAGAGTTTGTGATCATGTATAACGGAGCGCTGTATGATGTTGTTGAAAAGTTAAAAAGAGACATGAAGCGCATTGACTTTAAACTCGAAAGACAATATATCAAATCAAAAACAGCCGTAGACCGCTTAAAAAAGAAAGACTCTACGAATACAAAGGAAATAGATTTCCTAAACGAAGAAAGACAAAAAAGCCTTATCAGATTGGCCAGTCATCGCTGGATGAAGAAAAAGTTTGACGGATACAAAGGGATAAATGTTGTTGAAAATCCAGATGAACTTATTACAGAATTTAAAAAAGCTGAAGCAGCATATATATTTTCTCTATTCGGTAAAAAGAATGTGAATGAAATTAAGATATATCTGGAAAATGAGATCATCGATTTTTATTATAAAAAAGCGATAGTAGAAATTGACCCAGAAAAACTTGACCTCCAATACATCAATAAATATAACTAAGTAAAAAGATTATTGTTAAAAATATTTTACTAGTTTGCATTCGTAAATGTCAATTCCTCCTAAAATATATAAAGTAATAGGATTAATGTCCGGAACCTCATTAGATGGTTTGGATATTGCCTATTGTGAAATAGAAAAACAGCAAGATTCCTGGACTTTTTCGATTACTAAAACTAAAGACGTAGATTATAATCCAGAACTTAAAAATAGTTTAAAGAACGCAGTACATTTTGATCCCGTTAACTTACTTGCCTTTCATAACCAATATGGATTATGGTTAGGCGCCCAAGTGAAACAATTTATTGAAGAAAACAACCTGAAAATAGATTTTGTTTCAAGTCATGGTCACACAGTTTATCATCAGCCAGAAATCGGATTAACTTATCAGATTGGTTCTGGTCAACATATTGCTAATTCTTGTAATCAAAAAGTGATTTGTGACTTTAGAACTAATGATGTGGCTCTTGGTGGTCAAGGGGCTCCCTTAGTTCCTATTGGAGATCGATTCCTATTTAGTAATTATGATTTTTGTCTCAACCTAGGTGGTATCAGTAATATTTCTTTTGAACTTAATGACAAAAGAATTGCTTATGATATTTCTCCAGCTAATATGTTATTGAATCTTATTTGCTCTAAAATAAATCTTGAATATGATAATGGAGGAAAACTTGCCAAAACCGGAACATTAAATAAAAAGATATTGGAAGCTTTAAATGAATTGGTGTATTACAAAGAGCCCTATCCCAAATCGCTAGGATACGAATGGTTTTTGGAGAAAGTCGTTCCAATTATCGAAAACGCAAATGATTCGGTCGAAAATTTACTACATACAGCCGTTCATCATATCGCATTACAAATCTCTAACGCTATAAAAGTAACCCATAAAAAAAATTCATCACTTCTGATCACAGGTGGTGGTGCTAAAAATGATTTTTTGATAGAAGTTTTACAACAAAAACTGCAAAAATTCTCTAAAATTATTATACCCAATACCAATATCATTGATTATAAAGAAGCTTTAATTTTTGGATTTATGGGAGTATTAAAAGATAGAAATGAGGTAAATTGTCTACGGTCTGTTACTGGTGCAAATAGAGATTCTTCATCTGGAGTCATCTACTATCCTCATTAATATTTTCGACTACATCTAAGCTTTTATAAAAACTCTATCGATCAAAAACTCGATAACTCAATAACTATTTCTAAATTTGTCAAAAAATAATTGGGAATGCTTATTATTGGTATAGCTGGAGGAACAGGTTGCGGAAAAACGACTGTTGTAAATCAAATTGTAAATGAATTACCTGAAAATGAAGTATGTGTTATTTCGCAGGATTCATATTATAAAGACACTAGTCATCTTAGATATGAAGAAAGAACTAAAATCAATTTTGATCATCCGCAATCAATAGATTTTGAATTATTAGGAGAACATCTGAATGCTTTAAGAAAAGGAGAAACGATTGAACAACCTGTATATTCATTTGTCGAACACAATCGAACTAAGGAGACCATAAAAACTGCGCCCAGTAAAGTAATTATTGTAGAAGGAATTTTGATACTTACAAATCCTAAGATTCGGGATATGTTTGATATCAAAATATATGTACAAACCGATAGTGATGAGCGCCTAATCAGAAGATTAAAACGTGATATTGCAGAAAGAGGTAGAGATATGGAAGAGGTGTTAGATCGTTACCAAAATACTCTAAAACCTATGCACCAGCAATTTATTGATCCTACAAAGGAGTTTGCTGATTTGATTATTCCTAACAATAATTACAATAATGTTGCCATAGACATTGTTCGTACCATTGTAAAAGAACGCTTGAATTAACTTTTGTACCTTTATAAACTAAAAATTATTTGATTTAAGTTGAAGCTAAAACGCTATTTCGAAAAGCTAAGGAACACTCCTGCTCTAATACCGGTTTTTGCCATATTTTTTAATAAATATGTGTTGATAATTTTGGTATTCGTAATATGGATCCTGTTTTTGGATACAAATTCTTGGCTTATTCATAGGGAATTAGATCAGGAAATCAAAGAGTTAAAGGATAACAAAGAATATTATAAAAAGGAAATTGTAAAGGATCAAAAGGATATAAAAATCCTAAAAGATAGTAGTGAACTAGAAAAATTCGCCAGAGAAGAATATTTTATGAAGCGAGATAATGAAGAAATCTATATTATTGAATACGAAGACAGTATCCCTAAAAAAGTAAAAGATGACTAAGACTTTGTTTGATGGTTTTGATCAAGTTTCTGCAAAAGAATGGAAGCAAAAAATTCAATTTGATTTAAAAGGAGCTGATTATAATGAAGCTCTAATCTATAAATCCTATGAAGGAATTGATGTAAAACCTTTTTATAATACTGAAGATATTACAGAGATTAATAACACCTCTCACCCATCTACCTGGAAAAATTCTCTAAAAATTAAAGTTGAGGATGCTACTGTCGGAAACATTGCAGCTTTAAACGCAATTAAAAAAGGAGCCGAAAGCATTTATTTTATTATCACAACAGAAAATATAGAACCAAATACACTTTTATCTAATTTCTCCCCTGAGATATCAGTTTATATCGAAACTTTATTTTTATCATCCGATTATATTCGAAAAGTAAACACTTATGCTGATAAATCGAAGCTTTCTATTCATTTACTGACCGATATTATTGGTAATTTGGCAAAAACCGGAAATTGGTTTAAAAATCTAAAAGAAGATCATCAGATACTAGAAAACATAGTAAAAGAGAGCTCTAACATAGACAACATTATTAGTGTGGATCTTGGTATACTTCAGAATGCAGGAGCTACAATGATCCAACAATTAGCATATGGGTTAGCACATGCTAATGAATATCTCAATCATTTTGAAAATCTGGAAAGTAATCCACTTCAGGAAAAACCAATAATCTTTAAAGTTGCCGTTGGGGGAAATTACTTCTTCGAAATTGCTAAACTAAGAGCTTTAAGAATATTATGGGATTCTTTAACAGAAGAATATAAAATGTTAAAAAAATGTTATATATTCGCGCATCCTTCACACAGAAATAAAACCATTTTAGATTATAATGTAAATATGCTTCGTACTACCACCGAGTGCATGAGTGCTATATTAGGTGGTGCAGATACGATTCATAATTTGAGATATGATGATGTATATAATCTAGAAAATGATTTTGGGACAAGAATAGCAATCAATCAATTGTTAATTCTAAAAAACGAAAGTTCTTTTGATATTGTAAACAATCCAGCATCTGGATCGTATTATATCGAAAGTTTAACAAATCAGTTGGCAGAAAAAGCGCTGTCTTTATTTAAGAATATCGAAGAAGGCGGAGGTTATTTGAAACAATTAAAATCTGGAACTATCCAGAAAAAAATAAAAGAAAGTTCAGAGAAAGAGCAAGAACTTTTTGACAAAGAAGAAGTAATATTAACAGGAGCTAATACCTACAGAAATCCTGATGAAGTATTACCTTCAATGCAGAAAAATCCCTTTCTTGAAAAGAATGTAAGAAAAACTTTAATTAGCCCAATTATTAAAAGAAGATTGTGTGAAAAAATTGAGAAAAACAATATATAACGGAAATAATTCATAATTTATTGTTAACTTTCAAAAAAAATTAACATTTAAAACAAATAATTAACAAAACTAAATCTTAATCGATGCCCCAAATGATTAGATCTAGAATCGTCATAATAACTTTATTACTTTTAACCTCAATCTGTTACTCCCAAAAAGGTATCAATTGCCTGAGTGTTGATAGCAGTGGACTCTACAGTAAAGCATTCAATTCTTTCGAAAAAGACTTATTCGAATATTACAAATTTGGAAATGATTCCATAAAAACTTACCGTACATTCTTGGCAGAGGTAGCTAGTCTATCGTTGGATTTAAGAAAATTACCCTCAGATAATTCTATTCAATTAGCAAGAGTTTTCAAAAAGAAATCGAATGACCCTAACTCTATTTGGGTAAAACTTAGTGAATATGAAAATCAGGAAGCAAGCAAAAAACCATCACCATATACACATCCCACTAAAAAAGGAGAAGAAGAAATTCTGATTTTCAATTATAGAGGTGGACTAATTCAATGTTTAAAAAATAATAGTGATAGTGATGACTTCCAAAACATCATCAGTACGCTTGAACAAGACGGAAATGTAAGCACATCACTAATTGCACAAAGAATTTATTATATTCCAGATAATAAATTCCGTTCTTCTGAAATAAAAAAGTTTATCGCTTTTGATATTTATTTCTCTATTCTTATGGTTATCGAAAAAGCATTTGGTTAATCGTTATTGCAATATTCTTTGTTTACCAGCCAACATAATCTATATTTTCTAAAATAGATCACCAATAAAACCGTAATTTTACGTTTTTATTAATGTTTTTCTTCAATGAGAATAAGACTACATCTTCTTATTGGTTCTTTATTGATTTTGATTTCGTGTAATACTGTTTTACAGGAAACCCACAGTTGGATAGAAAAATCAAATAACAATACCACTCAAATATTAGAAGGTAATTACTTCTACCTAAAGGATGGATTGATCAAAACATTTCTCCCTCAAGGATTCAAACAACTCTCAATAGCAAATTACAGGTCTGTACTTGATTCTTCTCTAACTAAGATTCAATTAAGCAATGAAATTAAAAGATTAGAAAGTATGAGAGATATGGAGGGTGATTTTTATTTATTTTTTGACTCTTATACTAGATCTACATATACTTTAAACACACTTCCTTATATGAATTTTAGTAAGCGAGATGCTACTATGTTACTTTCTTATATCAAACAAAAAAACAATCATGTAAGCCGTATTACGAACCTAAACTTTAAAAAACTTACTGCCGCTTATGCGAAAAATAAGAATTTCACCATGTTTAGATCTATATTTCAGGTTGATAATTTTGAAGAAAACACCCGAGTATTTAGTAATTTTTACATTGTCACAGCTGATAAGCAAACATTTATGATCAATCTTACAACTCCGTTTGAAGTAAATTTTGATGGATATATTGAAAAAATGAAATTTTAAAAATGACCAGAAAAAATATTCAACATATTACGTTGCGCTCAGAGAGTAAATCCTCCAATTCATCTTCTAATAAAGAAATGTTTACTACTTCTGAAGGAATTGAAATAAAATCTGAATATAGCAAAGACGATATCAAAGACCTTACACATCTTAATTTCGTAGCCGGAATACCTCCTTATTTGCGAGGTCCCTACTCTACTATGTATGTAAGAAGACCTTGGACTATTAGACAATATGCAGGATTCTCTACTGCAGAAGAAAGTAACGCATTTTATCGTAGAAATCTTGCTGCTGGACAAAAAGGGCTTTCTGTAGCCTTTGACCTGGCTACTCATCGAGGATATGATAGCGATCATGAGAGAGTATTTGGTGACGTGGGAATGGCTGGAGTAGCAATAGATACTGTAGAGGATATGAAAGTACTCTTTGACCAGATACCTCTAGATAAAATGTCTGTCTCTATGACAATGAATGGAGCCGTTCTACCAATAATGGCTTTTTATATTGTAGCCGCAGAAGAACAAGGAGTAGATCAAAAATTACTATCAGGAACCATTCAGAATGATATTCTGAAGGAATTCATGGTACGTAATACCTATATTTACCCACCTACTCCATCAATGAGAATCATTAGTGATATTTTTAAATATTGTTCTAAAAACATGCCTAAATTTAATCCGATAAGTATTTCGGGATACCATATGCAAGAGGCAGGAGCAACTTGTGATATTGAATTAGCATACACCTTAGCGGATGGATTGGAATATATTCGCAAAGGAATTGAAGCTGGTTTAGATGTTGATTCCTTTGCTCCTCGTTTATCATTTTTCTGGGCAATAGGTATGAACCATTTTATGGAAATTGCCAAAATGCGCGCAGCACGTATGCTTTGGGCAAAGCTTATTAAACAATTCAACCCTAAAAACCCAAAGTCCTTAATGCTTAGGACTCATTGTCAGACAAGCGGATGGAGTTTAACCGCACAAGATCCTTTTAATAACGTAGCCAGAACTTGTATAGAGGCCAGTGCAGCTGCTTTTGGAGGCACCCAAAGTTTACATACCAATGCACTAGACGAAGCTATTGCATTGCCCACAGATTTTTCTGCCAGAATAGCTAGAAATACACAAATATATCTTCAGGAAGAAACTCAGATCACACGTACCGTTGATCCTTGGGCTGGAAGTTATTATGTAGAATCTTTAACCAATGACATTGCAGAGAAAGCTTGGAAACTTATAGAAGAGGTTAAAGAATTAGGCGGAATGACCAAAGCAATAGAAGCAGGAATTCCTAAAATGCGTATAGAAGAAGCTGCCGCTCGTAAGCAAGCTCGAATCGATAGCCAACAAGATTTAATTATTGGAGTTAATAAATTTCAACTAGAAGAAGAAGAACATATTGCTACGCTCAAAGTAGACAATGATGCTGTAAGAAAACAACAAATTGATGGATTAAAAAGAGTTAAAAATTCTAGAGACGAAGAAGCTGTGCAACAAGCGTTGCATAATTTAACAAAAGCAGCTAAAGATGATAAGGAGAATTTATTAGCTTTAGCTGTAGATGCCGCACGATTAAGAGCTACTTTAGGAGAAATTAGTGATGCTCTTGAAAAAGAATTTGGAAGATATAAAGCAGAAATTAAATCATTTACCGGAGTGTATGCCAAGGAAATAAAAAACGATGAATCGTTTAATAAAGCGAGAGAATTAGCTAATAAATATGCAGATCTAGAGGGTCGAAGACCTAGAATAATGATTGCAAAAATGGGACAAGATGGTCATGATCGAGGCGCTAAAGTTGTAGCTACCAGTTATGCAGATGTAGGTTTTGATGTAGACATAGGTCCTTTATTTCAAACTCCGGAAGAAGCTGCAAAACAGGCTGTAGAGAACGATGTACATATTGTAGGCGTTTCCTCATTAGCCGGAGGACACAAAACCTTAGTCCCTCAGATTATTGCAGAATTAAAAAAATACGAAAGAGAAGATATTATGGTTATTGTCGGTGGAGTAATCCCTCCTGATGATTATGAGTTCCTATTTCAGGAAGGAGCTGTTGCTATATTTGGTCCAGGAACCAAAATAAGTGATGCAGCCATTACCATTTTAGAAATTTTAATTTCAACTTTAGAATAATGTTAAAATACTATGCATGCATAGTATTTTAAATATAAATTGTAACTTTCACAAAAATAACGAACGATATTAATACAAAACATATGAGCTATACTGATAAAATGCTTCGTGATGGAGCCTTGGAAGGAAAAAACATTGTAGTTACCGGTGGTGGTAGCGGATTAGGTAAATCAATGACTAAGTATTTTATGGAACTTGGTGCCAAAGTGGCTATTACTTCGCGTAATCTCGAAAAACTTCAAGGTACTGTTAAAGAACTTGAAGCGGAAACAGGAGGAACTTGTATACCTGTACAATGTGATGTAAGACATTATGATCAGGTAGAATCAATGAGAGATCAAGTACTCAAAGCTTTTGGATCAGTAGATATATTACTAAACAATGCTGCAGGAAATTTTATCTCCCCTACTGAACGATTATCAGCTAATGCTTTTGACACTATCATCGATATTGTATTAAAGGGAACCAAAAACTGTACACTTGCTTTTGGTAAACATTGGATAGACACCAAATACGAAAACACTAATGTACTAAATATAGTTACTACTTATGCTTGGACTGGTTCTGCTTACGTAGTACCTAGTGCCACTGCTAAAGCAGGAGTATTGGCTATGACACGATCGCTTGCTGTAGAATGGGCTAAATATGGAATGCGTTTTAATGCAATTGCTCCAGGACCTTTTCCTACCAAAGGCGCATGGGATAGACTTTTACCTGGTGATATGAAAGATAAATTTGATCTTTCTAAAAAAGTCCCTCTTCAACGTTTAGGAGAACATCAAGAACTAGCAAACTTAGCAGCATATCTTGTTTCCGATTTTTCAGCTTATGTTAATGGTGAAGTAATCACTCTTGATGGAGGAGAATGGCTAAAAGGAGCAGGACAATTTAACTTACTCGATCAGGTACCAGAGCAAATGTGGGATATGTTAGAAGCAGCTATCAGAGCTAAAAAAAGTAAATAAAACATATTAAGTACTATTAAAATTAACTGAATATCAGAGTTTCTATCCGGTATTCAGTTTTTTTTTACAAACCCCATACATTAGCACCTAAATTTCATAGGCTAAAGAACTTTATAGGAAAACAATAGTTGGTTAAATTAATATTTAAAAACTAATTGATTACCCCCTATCAAGAGTAAAGTTCTCTAATTTCACATTCAACTAAAAACAGTTGAGTATTGAATTTTTAACTATTTTAAGACTCTATTAAACTTGAAAATGAGTTTAGACTAATAATTTATCAATGAAGAGAAAAACAATTTCTAACATACTAATTGTAGCTTTTTTACATCTTATCCAGTTTACCATAATTGCTCAAACTACTACTAAAGAACTTGGAGTATCCTCTAGCGTAGAAAATGAGACTAAAATCCCAATAGACCCTAATGTAAAAATTGGAAAACTAGATAATGGCCTCACCTATTACATCAGAAATAATGGAAAACCAGAAGATAAAGTAGAGTTAAGATTAGTGGTAAATGCAGGGTCTATCTTAGAAAATAAACATCAATTAGGACTTGCTCATTTTATGGAGCACATGAACTTCAATGGTACAAAAAATTTTAAAAAGAACGATCTGATTGATTATCTGCAGACCATTGGAGTCAAATTTGGTGCAGATTTAAATGCATATACAAGCTTTGATCAAACAGTGTATATTTTACCTATTCCCAGTGATGATCCAGAAAAATTAGAAAAGGGATTTCAGATTATAGAAGATTGGGCTCACAACGCAGCACTAACAGAAGAAGGAATTGATGGAGAAAGAGGCGTTGTCTTAGAGGAGTACCGCATAGGAAAAGGTGCTAATGAAAGAATGCTCCAAAAATACTTACCCATCATTGCTTATAATTCTAAATATTCTGAACGTTTACCTATAGGTACAAAAGAAAATCTGGAAAATTTTAAATATGAAGATATAAGAAGTTATTATAAAGATTGGTACAGACCAGATTTAATGTCAGTAATTGCTGTTGGAGATCTTGATGTTGCAACTTTAGAACAAAAGATAAAAGATCATTTCGGTGGTATCAAAATGCCTGAGAACCCTAAAAAAAGAGAAACTTATGACTCCCCTAATCACGAGGAAACTCTTATCGCTGTAGTTTCCGACAAAGAAGCTTCTAACTCTATAGTAAGATTAATGTATAAAGATAGAGAGACCTCAAAACCGATGACTACAGTAGATGATTACAGAAAGGATATTGTAGAAAAAGTGTTCACCCAAATGATGAATAACCGTCTTAACGAACTAAGAAACAAGCCCAATCCACCTTTCGTATTTGCAGGAAGTAATCATAGCGGTATTTTTGCAAGAAATAAGAAAGCATATCAATCTTTTGCTTTGACTTCTGAAACTGGACAACTTAATGCTTTGAAAGTAATTCTACAAGAGAATAAAAGAGTACAACAATACGGATTCAAGAAAGGAGAACTAGATCGTGCAAAAAAAGATATTTCGGCAAGATGGGAAAAATCGTTCAAGGATAAAGATAAAAGAGAATCTAATAGAATTGTAGGAGAGTATATTAATAATTACCTTGAACAGGAACCTATTCCTGGAATCGAATGGGAATATCAATTTACAATCTCACAATTACCAACCATTACTTTAGAAGAAGTAAATGAATTAATTAAGATTTTTTTACACAATGATAATCGTGCAATAATAATGACCGGACCTGAAAAAGAAGGTCTTAAACAGGTAACGAAAGAAGAAATTATTTCTTTATTAAAAACAATAGAAACTTCTAAAATAGAAGACTATCAAGATGAAGAAGTTCGAGAAAACCTGATCGAAAATATCCATCCTTCCGGAAAAATTATTTCTTCTAAAACTAATGAGAAACTAGGTTATACAGTTCTTAAATTAGATAACGGAGCAAAAATCACTTATAAAAAAACTGATTTTAAAAACGATGAAATTTTATTTTCTGCATTTAGTTATGGGGGAAATTCTTTATATACCGATGAAGAATATATGCAAATTGTTTTTGGGAGCGGTAGTGTAGCGCAAACCGGTTTAGGCGGACTATCACGTAATGACATCAGAAAAGTAATGTCTGGTAAAATTGTTGCATTAAGTCCATATATCAGTACTATCTCGGAAGGTTTTAATGGTTTTACCACTTCTAAAGATCTGGAAATACTATTCCAACAACTTTATTTATATTTTACAGATGTAAATAAAGACGAGAAAGCATTTAGAATAGAACTGGAAAAACAAAAAGGTTTTTTAGCAAATTATCTTTCTAATCCGCAAAATTATTTCCAGGAAGAATTTAATAAATTTCAATACGGAGAAAACCCAAGATATACTGGTTTTCCGACTTCAGAAAAATTAGACGCCGTTAATTATGAACTTGCGTACCAAAAGTATAAAGAGAGGTTTGCTGGTGTTGGAGGGTTCAATTTCTACTTGGTAGGAAGTATTGATGAAATTAAACTTAAAGAATATATAGAAAAATATATTGGTAGTTTACCGGATACTGGTAAAGATGAAACCTATAAAGTATCTGATTTTAGACCAATAGCTGGTGCTCATAAAAAAACAGTTTATAAGGGTAAAGATCCTAAAAGCTCTGTAAATATTATTTGGAGAGGCGAAACAGAATACGATAAATCCGAAGATTTAGCCATAAAAGTTCTAGGAGAAATCCTTTCTATCAAATTAATTGAAAAACTTAGAGAAGAAGAAAGTGGCGTATATGGTGTTGGCGCAAGAGGAAGACTCAATAAACTACCATATGGAAGTTATAATTTTAGTATAAGTTTTCCTTGTGGACCGGAAAACGTAAAAAAATTAACTGATGCTGCTATTGCTGAATTGCAAAAGATCATAAAAAATGGACCAACTGATAAGGATCTTTCTAAAATTAAAGAATCTAGATTATTAGACCACAAAGAAAAAAGTAAACAAAACTCGTTTTGGTTGGGCAATCTTCAGAATGCTGATTTTAATCAAACACCAATAGAGAGCGGAGAAACCTACATAGAAACTATTGCTAAACTATCCAAACAAGATATTCAGAATGTTGCTAAAAAATATGTTGACACAGGATATATTTTGGGTATACTAATGCCGGAAAAAGAATAATTTAAACTTATTATCCATCCAGAAACCCATCAGTTTCAGCTGATGGGCTTTTTTATTAAACACTGTTAATATTTTTCATTTTTATAATGTATAATTAATTGTATTTTTATCGCTTAAATCCAAATCTCCCCACATGGGTAAAATAATAGCGATTGCCAATCAAAAAGGTGGTGTTGGTAAAACAACCACTTCCGTAAATTTAGCAGCTTCTCTAGGAGTATTAGAGAAAAAAGTATTACTTATAGATGCAGATCCTCAAGCTAATGCTACTTCAGGACTGGGACTAGATGTAGAAAGTATTGAAAAAGGAACCTATCAGATTCTGGAACATACTATTAAACCTGAGGAAGCAATATTAGAGACGAGTTCTCCTAATGTAGATATTATACCAGCGCATATTGATCTGGTAGCTATAGAGATTGAACTAGTAGATAAAGATGAACGAGAATATATGCTAAAAAAAGCTATTGATCATCTTAAATCAGCATATGATTATATCCTGATCGATTGTGCACCGTCGCTTGGTTTATTGACGTTAAATGCGCTTACTGCTTCAGATTCGGTTATCATTCCTATCCAATGTGAGTATTTTGCACTAGAAGGATTAGGTAAATTATTAAATACTATTAAAAGTGTTCAGAAAATTCATAATCAACATCTGGATATCGAAGGGTTATTATTAACGATGTATGATTCGAGATTAAGATTATCTAATCAAGTAGTCGAAGAAGTACAGAAACATTTTAATGAAATGGTTTTTAAAACAATCATTCAGAGAAATATACGTTTAAGCGAAGCACCTAGTTATGGAGAAAGCATAATAAATTATGATGCTTCTAGTAAAGGTGCTAGTAATTACTTAAGTTTGGCGCACGAGATTATAAAGAAAAATAGTTAAGGATTCATGGCGAAGGCAACGAAAAAACAAGCTTTAGGCAGAGGGTTATCGGCTTTATTGAAAGACCCGGAAAATGATATCAAATCAGCGGATGACAAAAATGCTGATAAGGTGGTTGGAAATATTATAGAATTGGATCTCAATAGTATT
Organism: uncultured Aquimarina sp.; assembly: GCF_947492405.1. Lineage (GTDB taxonomy): Bacteria > Bacteroidota > Bacteroidia > Flavobacteriales > Flavobacteriaceae > Aquimarina. The sequence goes on along the minus strand of NZ_CANLMP010000008.1, from coordinate 55,373 downwards.
GAAGTAAATCCTTTTCAGCCACGTACAAGTTTTAATGACGAAACACTACAAGAACTAGCTACTTCCATAAAAGAAATAGGTGTAATTCAACCGATTACAGTTCGTAAATTAGATTTTGACAAGTATCAGTTAGTAAGTGGAGAAAGACGCTTTAGGGCATCTAAACTAGTTGGATTAAAAACTATCCCTGCATATATTCGTATTGCAGATGATCAGGAGTCATTGACTATGGCGCTGGTAGAGAATATCCAACGTCAGGATTTAGATCCTATCGAGATTTCATTATCGTATCAAAGATTAATAGACGAGATTCAATTAACCCAAGAACAATTAAGTGATCGTGTAGGTAAAAAAAGATCTACTATTGCTAATTATTTAAGATTGTTAAAATTAGATCCTATCGTACAAACTGGTATTCGAGATGGATTTATCTCAATGGGTCACGGAAGAGCATTGATTAATATTCAGGATCAGCAGCAACAACTTGATATTTATGAAAAAATTATTGGAGATTCGTTATCTGTTCGTAACACTGAAAAATTAGTTAGGTCTTTAAATAACAAAGAAGAAAAATCTACTACTGAAAAAACAGAAAGTAAAGCTCCCCAGTATATTTTAAAAGGAATTAAAGATTTCTCAGAATATTTTGGTGCGAAGATTGACGTAAAGGTTTCCAGTAATGGACGTGGGAAATTAATTATCCCGTTTTCTTCAGAAGAAGATTTTAAACGCCTAAAGAAACTTATTGATAGTGAGAACTAAATCCTTTTATATTATCCTATTCCTGCTTTTTTGTATTCATTCTATTTCTGCTCAAGAGAAGGATGAAAACGAAGAACTAAAAGTAGTTACAGAAGAAGTAGCCGTAAAAAAGAAGAAGAAAAAGAATCAAAAATTAAGACCTTATGAACCCTTAGCTCCTGCTAGAGCTGCTTTTTATTCAGCTATACTACCTGGACTTGGACAAGCACATACTGGAAAGTATTGGAAAATACCAATTGTTTATGGCGCATTGGGAGCTGGGATATATTATTATAAGTTTAATAATGATTTATATACCGAAGCTCGTGATTTTTATAAAAGTAGATTAGCAGGTGTTCCGGATGACCCAACTAATAGATTATCTGTTCTTACAAACGAACAATTAATAGATAGACAACGACGCTTTAGAAAAGATCAGGAATTATCAATAATGATTACAGTAGGTTTATATGTTCTAAACATAATTGACGCCAATGTAACTGCCCATTTACAGCAATTTAATGTTTCTAAAGACCTATCCTTTAAACCAAAAGTGAATTTTAATGAATTAGGTGGCAAACCCAATTATGGTATGTCACTAAATTATAGTTTCTAAATTTTATAACCACCACACCAAAAATATGAAGATTGCGCTACTAGGATATGGCAGAATGGGTAAAACCATAGAAAAAATCGCTACAGAAAGAGGCCACAGTATTGTATTAACAGTAGACAAGGACGATAAAGATTATGATGTATCTGTAGCTGATGTAGCTATAGATTTTAGTATTCCTTCTGCAGCAGTAAATAATATTACGAACTGCTTTAATGCTGGGGTACCTATTGTTTCAGGAACCACAGGCTGGTTGGATCATTATGATCATATCATATCTCTTTGTAAGGAAAAAAAAGGTGGTTTTATTTATGCATCAAATTACAGCTTAGGAGTGAATTTGTTTTTTGAGTTAAACAAAAAATTAGCTAAAATGATGAATCCGATAGATGGATATGATATTCATATGGAAGAGATTCATCATACGCAGAAATTAGATGCTCCCAGCGGAACAGCAATTACATTAGCAGAAGGTGTAATAGAAAATACGGATAAAGATGCTTGGCAATTAGACAAAGGAAACGATAATACAATTCCGATTATTGCAAAAAGAATTGAAAACGTGCCCGGTACACACACGGTTACTTATACATCTGCAGTAGATGATATAGAAATTAAACATACTGCACATAATCGTAAGGGATTCGCACTCGGTGCTGTTGTAGCTGCAGAATGGTTATCCAGCAAAACCGGGATTTTCGGAATGAAAGACGTTTTAGGCTTATAACGAAACAATTAAAAAGTGTAACACTTTTATAGTTAGACACACTTATACTAAAAACATACAAAGAATGACACTATCAGAATGGTTTATTTTTTTCCTGGCAGTACAAGTAGTACATTTCTTAGGAACTTGGAAATTATACGTTAAAGCAGGAAGAAAAGCGTGGGAAGCGGCAATACCTGTTTACAATGCAGTAGTATTAATGAAAATAATCAATCGCCCTTGGTGGTGGGTGATTCTCTTATTTATTCCGGTTATTAATGTAATTATGCTTCCTGTAGTATGGGTAGAAACTATTAGAAGCTTCGGAAAAAACACAACCACAGATACTATTTTGGTAATCGTTACATTGGGATTATATATTTACTATGTAAATTACATGTTGGATGTAAATTATATAGAAAGTAGAGATCTAAAACCTAAAACCGCTACTGGAGAATGGATAAGTTCTATTCTTTTTGCAGTAGTTGCAGCTACCCTAGTACATACGTACTTTATGCAACCTTATACAATACCTACTGGATCTTTAGAAAGAACATTATTGGTCGGGGACTTCTTGTTTGTAAGTAAATTTCATTATGGTGCCAGAACACCTATGACATCGGTTTCTTTTCCTATGGTACATGACACTATTCCATTAGTAAGGACTAAATCATACAATAGCGATATACAATACCCATATTTCAGACTACCAGGTTTTCAAAAAATCAAACGTAATGATATTGTCGTATTTAGTTGGCCAGTGGATACAGTTCGTTTTTTTAGGGATCCCTCTGGTATTAACGTATACAAACCTATTGATAAAAAATCTAATTATGTAAAGCGTTGCGTAGGTGTCCCCGGTGATTTCTTATCGATTGTGAATGGATATGTACATATCAATGGAAAACAAACGGAATTACCAGATAGAGCACAATTACAATTTTCATATAGCGGAACTACTAAAGGAGGTCGTTTTAACCCTCAAGCATTGTATGACCGCTACAAAATAAAAGCTAAAAATCCTCAGGAATTTGGATATAATGAAGAACGATTTTTCATTAAAGGCATTACTAAGGAATCTGCAAATAAATTTAAAAATCATCCAAACGTTGCCTCAATAAGTAGAGATATTACTCCTAAAGGACAAAAAGCTTATGGAGTTTTTCCTAATAACGGAAAGGTAAACTGGAATTATGATAATTTTGGTGCTATCTATATTCCTGAAGCTGGAAAAACGGTAAAAATGGATTTAGAAAGCTTTTCTTTATATCGAAGAATTATAGAAGTCTATGAAGGATCAGAAATGGGTATTGACAATAAGTTATCTGTAAATAAAAATCAGGTATTATTAAATGGAAACCCTATTGACACTTACACTTTTAAGCAGGATTATTATTGGATGATGGGTGATAATCGACATAATAGTGAAGATAGTCGTGCTTGGGGATATGTACCTGCAAATCATATTGTAGGGAAACCTGTTTTTATATGGATGAGTTGGGACACCAATGCTAAAGGGCTTTTTAACAAAATACGCTGGGAACGGCTATTTACTACCGTTGGTGGTAATGGAAAACCTGTATCTTATTTCTATTACTTCTTGGTCGCACTGATTGGTTACATAGTTTTTAGTAAATATCGTAAGAGAAAGAAGTCAGCTTAAGATTTATTTTTCAAGCTATAAAAAACAATTCTAACTATTGAAAGCTACCCTACTCCATCCTATGTATTTTGGATCTATTGAGCAATATATCGCTATAGCTCAATCAGACAGCATTGCTTTTGAACACCATGATAATTACCAAAAGCAAACCTATCGCAATAGAACCTATATCTATGGAGCTAACGGTAAACTCTTATTAACCATACCTATAAAACATGTAGGTAATGGAACTAAACAATTATATAAGAACGTACGTGTAGAAAATGAATTTCCATGGCAATCTATCCATTGGAAATCTATCCAATCTGCTTATAGAACCTCTCCGTTTTTTGAGTATTACGAAGATGAGTTGGTTCATCTTTTCGAAAAAAGAAAAGACTTTTTATTGGATTTCAATTACGAATGTATGGAGGTTATTTTTGATTGTTTACAGTTAAATACTTCCTATACTAAAACAAAAGATTACCAAAAAGATCCTGATGGTCTGAAAGATATGAGAACCTTAGTAAACTCTAAAAAAGAACAAACACGCAAACTGGAAACATATATTCAAGTATTTTCTGATAAGTACAATTTTATTCCCAATCTTTCTATTTTAGACTTACTGTTTAATGAAGGAACAAACACACTTACCTACTTAGAGAATCAATCGATTTTTTGATGTTTAGACCGATTATACATTATGGATTTCATTTTTTAATACCTTTAGCTATTGCTTTACTTTTCTTTCCTAAACAATGGAAAAAAGTATATCTCATTTTTCTTGGAGCAATGTTGATTGATATCGATCACTTATTGGCAGATCCTATTTTTGATCCAAATCGATGCAGTATTGGTTTTCACGTTTTACACAGTATATCTGCTATAGTACTATACACTATTCTATTATTTCCTAAAAAAACAAGAGTTGTGGGTATAGCTTTACTTTGGCATATTATTACAGATCAATTAGACTGTTGGATGATCTAAATACGCTTATTTAGAAAATATTCTTTACATTTAGTACAAAACTAGTTGTACATATTTCTTTTTTAACCCTGTTTACCTATGAATAGATTTCTACTTTTTATCGTTTTAATAACCTTTTTCTCTTGTGGAAAACAAACTAAAGAATCAAAAGAAGATTCTAAAACTCAAATAGAAAACACTGAAGTGTTACCCATACAGAAACACGCTACCATACCAATGGATACAACATTAGTGAGAAAGCTTTCTAAAAAAGAGATGAATGCAGTTTTCCCTAATAGAAGGCAAATTCAATTGGGCATTTCTAATCCATTATACCAGGTATATAATTACAAAGACAAATCTGGTGAATATTATTTATTATTAACTGATCATAAAAATGTAATAAACGAAGAAAAAGACACCTTATATGATAATATATATGGATTAAATTTAAGAGTGGAAAAAAATCAATTTAAGAAAAGATCAACAATCAAAGGTGAAATGGACCCAGAATGGGAAACTTCAATAGGCTTCTGGAATCAATACTCACAATTATCAGATCTTGATGGAGATGGCGAAGTAGATCCTATAATCGTCTATGGTACCTCTACACATAGCTTGTATGAAGATAATAAAGTAAAAATTATAGCTTATTATAAAAAAAGTAGAGTAACCATTAAACATCAGAACAGTGAAATTCCTGATGGAAGAATTACTAAAATTAACAAGAAGCTCTATAGCTTTCCAAAACAAATACAAGAAGCTGTAATAGAAAAAATGAACCTAATGACAAAAAATGGTCATGCAGTTTTTGCAGATGATTGGGAGAAAAGCATCAAAAACAAAGCTACTCGTTTAGAAAATAAATAACACTTTAAGTGTTCTTAGTAATACCTTCTTTAAAATCATAGTTTAATCCTTGAGGATATAGGATAATGATCAGAAAGTTCTATATCAAAACTTTTAAAAACAATAATTATTAAAATAATTAAGTATATTATATTACAGGTAAATTCGAACCCTCAGAATAACAACTAATTAATCTTTTAACGCATTACCTACCCAACTATATCCAACCAAACCAAAAATAGAAACCATCATTGGAGTTGTAATACTATCTGTAAATAGAGGTCCTAAAAACCCCGCTAATAAAATAACTATACCAATAACATAACTAATATACTTAGAAGATCTCTTGTCAATTAAAGCCGATGTAGACAAAGGAATTATTGAACAAACGGCAGAAATCCCTATTAAAAACCAAGATCCTTTATCTAATATATAAAACAATAAAAAACTACATATCGACAAGCTAGATAAAGAGGAAAACAAAATCCCTGATATCTTATCTTTTTGCTCTAACAAATATTTCCCATATGAATTAAAAAGTAATATAGCATTGGATAATGGTCCAATGATCCATCCGCCTAAAGCAAACAAAAGATAAGGTACTATGACAAAATAAGCTAAATAAGGGTAATCCGTTTTACTTAATAAGACAACAATAAAACGATAAGCAAGATATAGTCCAATAATAAAAAACCATTGTTTACCTTCTTTCATTTTAGATACCCAAAAAGCATATTTTAAAAAAAGTCTGTAAACAAAATTCTTTGATTTAATCGATTCAAGCATTCCATCCTGTGCATATCTGGAAGTAGGATCATTCTTAAGAGATTCTTTAAAATGATGCATCGCTTTCTCATGATTTCCTTGTTCTAATTGAACCCAACCAACATTAGCGTGAGAAAAACTACCTTCAGGATCTTGATGAAGAGTATTTCCTATTGTCTCTTGAGCCTCCTGTTTCCTGTTTAACTTAGTCAAAGTTTGGGCACGCACATTAAGACAAAGTATATTATTTGGATTAAGCTCCAACCCTTCATTAGCACAAGCTAGGCTTTCATTAAAATCTTTAGACTCTAACAACATAAGCCCCTTATAACCAAAATAATCTGGATTATAAGCATCCAATGATATTGCTTCATTAATAGCTTCTAAAGCTTTTTGTCTATTCTCATTATGCCGTGCTATAACCGATTTATTATAAAATAATTCATCTTCATTAGGATACTGAGATATCAAAAGGTTATTCATCTTATTCCCTTTTTCAAAATCATCTAATTCCAAATAACAGCGTACTATTAAACTTTTGGCAAAATAACTCTCTGGATCAGATTGTAAACCTTCTTGTAACGAACGTAATGCCTTATCGAACTTACCTATTTGAAAAAGTTGAAAGCCCCTTTCAAAAAATACATTTTCCATTATTTCTTAATTTTCAAGTACGATAATATTTCGTCATATAAACCTGAATCATTAGCGTATAAAGCATAATTCTTAGAAGTATTAAACCATTCTTTAGTACTCGGTTTTATACTTTTTATAGCCTTTAGCACATCTTTAGTATTAATTGGCTTTGGTATTCCATCATTAAATGACTGCATTAATTTCTGTTCTACAGCAACATCTATGGATGACTGAATATCAGCACCTGAAAACTCTTTAGCTGCTTTTGACAAGGCTTTATAATCAATGTTTTCTATAGGCTTATCCTTTAGCATAATTTCATAAATGGCTGTTTTTGCAGCATTATCTGGTGGCGCCACAAAGATAATCCTATCAAACCTTCCTGGTCTTCTAAATGCAGGATCTAAATGCCAAGGTGTATTGGTAGCCCCTAATACCAAAATACCATCATTATCACTATCTATACCATCTAATTCTGCTAAGAATTGATTAATTACATTTCTACCAGCAGACTTGTTCATGTCACTTCTGTTAGCCCCTAAAGCATCAATCTCATCTATAAAAATAACGCAGGGTTTATTACTTCTGGCAGTTTCAAAAACTTCATGAAGGTTTTGCTCACTACTACCTACCCACATATCCAATATGTCATTAATACCAATACTGATGAAATTAGCGTCTATTTCTCCTGCAGTAGCTCTCGCTAAATGCGTTTTTCCGCAACCTGGTGGACCATATAACAGAATACCTCCTCCAATCTTTTTACCATAAGCCTTATATAATTCTTTATGTTCAAGAGGTTTAATTATTTTTAATGAAATCTGCTCTTTCACCTCACTCATACCTCCAACATCCGAAAAATTGACAGTAGGTTTTTTTAGAAATTTCACCGCATCTTCATCTACATAGGTATCGTTTTTAATCTGGATTGTTTGCATCCTTAACTTACCATCGAAATCGGTATTTTTATAAGATTTATCAATATTTAAAATCTGCTGATACGTTTCTTTTGCCTCTAAAAAATTATCCTCCTCTAATTGGCAATAACATAAGAGCTCAAGATATTCTACATTAAAAGGATCAATCTGCATTAGTTCCTCTAAAATAATCTCTGCAGGAGATATCTTTTGGAGTTTAAAATAACATTTAGAAAGTCCAAATTTTGCACCTTTTAAAGTTCCATCTAACTTCAAAATTTCCACATATTGCTCTTCTGATTTTGTAAAATCGCTTCTATCAAAATAAGATTTTGCAATTCTCAGTCTAAGAGGTATATTTTCCGGTGAAAAAGAAAGTGCTTCCAAAAGATCATCTATCAAATCGTTGCTCATATTACTATTTATTACATCTTATTTACTTTAGAGGCTAAAATTAAAACTTAATCCTTGAAAAGATCGGATAATGATCTGAAAGTTCTACGTCAAAACTTTTAAAACTTACCACTTCAGCGTCCTCTGGTACTAAAATAAAATCAATTCTCGCAGGAAACAGCTCAAAATTAAAGGTTTTCCCAAAGCCTTTACCTGCTTCTTTAAAAGTATCCTTAAGATTTTCTGATTTTATCTTATCGTATACATAAGAATACGCGGTATTATTAAAATCACCCATTACAATGTTTCGGTATGGTGATAATTTCATATGTTCGATAAGCTGTTCTGCCTGGCTTTGTTGCTTTTTGAAGGAAACCTGTATTCTTTTGAACAACTTCTGAGAATCTGCTTTTGCCAAATCATCGGTTTTAGGGCTAATCCTATGAGACTGCAAATGAATATTATATACTCTAATAGTATCAGAAGGCGTCGCAATATCGGCGTAGATAACATTATTAGCTGTTTTTTCGAAATTTAAAGAACCTTTATCTATAAACGGATATTTAGAAAAAATCACTAGAGCAAGCTCCCCATTATCATGATTAAAGTATTCGTACTTATTATGGTATTGACTAAAGTCAGTATCTGAATTGTTATAATACTCTTGTGCACAAAAAATATCTGGATTCTGATCTCTTACGAGTTTAGAAATATCCTGAGGTATTTTTTCAGAATCAATCCAATCAAAGCGATTAAAACTATGCACATTAAAACTAAATAAAGAAAGTGTATTTTCTATATCATCAGAGGATTTCCCTCTTAACTTATATAAAGAAGATACATGAGAAATTCCTAAGATTAATATGATTAATGACAATAACATCTTGCGCTTTAAGAGTATCGCCCAATAAATAAAAAACAATGCGTTAATAACTATCAAAATTGGTACTGCAAGACTTAAAACAGACAACAATGGAAATATTTGCGGAGAAACGTATGGTAATAGATAAGATATCAATAAAGCAAAAGCCACTACTGAATTGACAAAAAATATAATCTTATTAATCAGTTTTCTCATGACTAATCTTTACCCGCTTTAAACAAAAAATCTTTTTCTTGTTTGGTTAAGCTATCGTAACCGCTTTTACTAATTTTATCAAGTATTGCGTCTATCTGAGCTTGATTGGGGTTTTTAGCCGTTGAGGAAGTTGCCTTTTTAGTAGTGTTTTTAGGCTTCTTAGCTTTATGAACTGTTTTTAAAGGACTTTTCTTTCTAGGAGTAAAAAGACTTACCGTAGCATCCATAAGTTTCTCAAACCAACTTCCTATATCATTCCCTTTTTTGAGTTGACTCGCATACAAATAACCAAATAATGCTCCACCTAGATGAGCAATATGTCCACCAGCATTTCCCGCTGGAATTTGGACAATATCTAATATGACAAAAAAGGCTGCAATCCACCAGAATTTTATACTTCCAATAAACATTAATCGAACAGTCATATAAGGGATATAGGTCGCAGTCCCTATTAGTATAGCCATTACTGAAGCAGAAGCACCTAACAATACTGAATCTCCTACTTCTGAAAAAGCAGGAAACAAATTATAAGATAACATATAAAGTAATGCACCAAAAATTGCTCCCAAAAAATAAACAGTTAATACTCTTTTCCCAGTAAGATATGTTATAAAATATCTTCCTGAAAAATAAAGAATAATCATATTGGATGCAATATGCCAAAAGCCACTATGTAAAAAAGCATAGGTTATAATGGACCATGGCTGTGTCAAAAAGCTATTAAAATCTTTTGGAAAAACAAACCAATCCATCAAAAAACCACTAGAAGCATTAAATAAGAATGCAAACGTATTTAACAGGTAAAAAGATACAAATACAACAACATTGATTACTATCAATTTTTCAATAATAGTAAATCTCTTAAACTTTAGTTTTAAATCGTCTATCTGCGACATTAGTTCCAACGATTTTGATTAAACGAATTCTTTTTCCAATACCACATAGTAATAAATCCTATAACCGCTCCACCTATATGTGCCCAATGGGCTATATTGCTCATTCCATAAAAACTTAGACTAGTCAATCCTCCTATGACGTCCGGTATGAAATATAGTGCCATCAAATATTTTGCTTTAACCGGAAAAGGAATAAACAATAAACGTAAAGGTTGATTCCAATACAACATTCCAAATGCGGCAATAACTCCCGAAACAGCTCCTGATGCTCCTACCATATGACTAAAATATGCTCTATACATATCATCAATAGTTTCTTGACTAGTATATTGAAAAACAGCTGTACTATACTCTCCATTTTTTAGGAATTCCAAAATCTCAATTTTACTAAAACCTGCTTCAATAAATCCTTGATAACCTGGAAAAAATTGTATATAATAAAATAACAACTGTAATGCTAAAGCTCCAAAGCCAGCAGAAAAATACAAAAACAATATTTTTTTCCTTCCGACTATATTTTCGACTTGACTTCCAAACATGAACAACAAAAACATATTAAAAAGTATATGATTTATGCTTTGATGACTATGCATAAACATATATGTTATAACCTGCCAAAAGTAAAAATTATCATTATATGGAAACCATAAAGCAAATAATCTAAATGACACATCTCCCAACGAGAGTGATCCTATAAAAAAGATTACATTAATTATTAATAAAGTCTTTACCGTATCTGTAATTCTCCCCATCTACTCTTAAAATTTTTTATCTATATCATCTACTGTTAACGTGATGAAAGTTGGCTTATTATCTGGCGTTATTGTTGGTTCCGTGCAAGCAAAAAGACTATTAACTATATGTTGTTGTTGTTCTTTTGCCAAATCCACCCCAGTTCTCACGGCAATACTACCCGAAATGGATCTTGCCAGTAGGTCTGTTAAAGAAAAACCACTATCTGGCACTTCTTGTTCTATATCACTAATTAATTTTTCCAAAAGCATAGAAACTTCGCTCTCAGTAATCACTGTTGGAATTCCTGAAATAGTAACCTCTTCGCCCGAAATATCTTCAAAAACAAAGCCTGTATTCTCTAACTGTTCTCGAACTTCTTTTAATGATTGAACTTCTTGTTTAGAAAACGACAACTTTAATGGAAACAACAACTGTTGACTTACAGCACTTGCCATTGTAATATTACGCAAGACCTCTTCATATAATATCCTCTGATGTGCTCTGTGTTGATTAATGATTACCATCCCACTTTTAATGGTAGTTACAATATATTTTCGTCTTAACTGATAGGTTGTATTATGCTCTAATGCCCCTTCCTTATCTCCGTTAAATAAAGAACCTGTTACTTCCGCACTCTCAAACTCTATTGAAGAAAAATCATTTTCTATTGGTTTAGAAGGTATATCTGAAGTATCTAGACCTGCATACAAATTTTCCCAACTACCAGCAGATTCTTTCTTAAAATTCGAATAGCTTTTGGTAGAAGAAAAAGATGAATCTTCCTTTTTTTCTTCTTTGAACGGATTAAAACTTCGATCAACTTCTATGGTTGGGGTTTTTACCATTTTGCTTTTATACTCATACGGAGTATCCATAGATGAATCTCTATTAAAATCCAATACTGGTGCTACATTAAATTGCCCTAAACTATGTTTTATAGTAGATCGTAACATGGCATATAACGCATGTTCATCATCAAATTTAATTTCAGTCTTTGTCGGATGAATATTAATATCAATTGATGTTGGATCTACGGTTAGATAAATAAAATAACTAGGATGTGTCTTTTCCTTCAGTAATCCTTCGAATGCCGAATTTACTCCGTGATTTAGATACGCGCTTTTTATGAATCTATTATTTACAAAGAAAAATTGCTCTCCTCGTGTTCGTTTTGCATACTCAGGTTTGCAGACAAATCCTGTAATACTTACCAAATCCGTTTCTTCATCAACTGGAACCAGTTTTTCGTTGGTTTTTCCTCCAAAAATATGTACTATTCGTTGTCGATAATTTGAAATTGGTAAGCTAAAAACCTCGCTACCATTATGAAACATGTCAAATTTAATATCGGCGTGTACCATTGCTACTCGATGAAATTCATCAATAATGTGGCGTAGCTCTACTGCATTTGATTTTAAAAAATTGCGACGTGCAGGAATGTTATAAAATAAATTCTTAACACTAATAGAAGTTCCTTTTGGAGTAACACAGACTTCTTGAGAAACAACTTCACTACCTTCTATTTTAATCTCTGTTCCAACCTCATCATCTTCTTGTTTAGTCTTTAGCTCCACATGAGCAATCGCAGCAATGGATGCTAAAGCTTCTCCTCTAAACCCCTTAGTATTGAGTTGAAAAAGATCTTCTGCTGTTTTTATTTTAGACGTTGCGTGTCTTTCAAAACTGAGTCGTGCATCTGTGACACTCATACCTAAACCATCATCAATCACTTGGATAAGTGTTTTTCCAGCTTCTTTAACAATTAATTTTATATGAGTAGCTCTGGCATCAATCGCATTTTCTAATAGTTCTTTAACTACAGAAGCTGGTCTCTGCACTACCTCTCCGGCAGCTATTTGATTGGCTACGTGATCCGGTAATAGTTGGATGATATCTGACATTTATTGTCGGGCAGTAAATATGGATAAATCAAAATCAATTAAATATAAAAAGATAAAGATTAGGATAAAAGCAACATAGATAACTCTTCTATTTATTTCTCGGTTGCCTCTATTTCTACTAGCTTTGCGATCTTCACTCCATTGAGAACCGAAGTCAATTGCATTTCTAGTTTCGCGATATTTAGTAATTCTATTTTCAAAATCGTAGATATTTCCTTTACTCTTTCCTTCATAATACCTTGGAGTATAGTTATATCTTCTATTTGTTTTTCTTTTAGGGATACTTAATTTCACGTGATGCTCCTTTCTTTTTATATTATCCAAATATACTTAAAATGCATAGTAATCTAAAGCTTTTAGCATTACAATAACATTGAAAATATTAACAGCAAGGATAATGCCATTTTTCTGATTCCTGAAAAGTGAAGGCGGTATAGAAAGTGTATAATATCGCTTTTTAGAACTTAGCGTCTTTGCGCAACTGTGCCATTTTTATAGCAGCGATAGCAGCCTCAGTACCTTTATTACCGTGTTTACCACCTGATCGATCTATCGATTGCTGCATATTATTATCGGTAAGAACACAGAAGATAACAGGAATATCACTCTGGATATTTAAATCTTTAATTCCTTGAGTAACCCCATCGCATACAAAATCAAAATGCTTTGTCTCTCCCTGAATAACACTACCAATAGCAATTACTGCATCTAGCATATCATAGGATTCTTGCATTTTTTTACAACCATAGATTAACTCAAAACTTCCGGGAACATTCCATCTTACAATATTCTCCTTGATAGCTCCACAGTCAATCAACGCATCAAAGGCTCCTTGAAAAAGGCCCTCGGTTATGGTGTCGTTCCATTCTGAAACAACAATCCCAAACCGAAAATTCTTCGAGTTTGGGATTGTAGCTTTATCATATTGTGATAAATTTTTATTTTCTGTAGCCATATTTAAAATTCAGAATTCAGAATTCAGAATTCTGAATTTATTATTTGAACTATTTAAGCATTCCTTGAGCTCTTCCTAAATGCACATCAGCTTGATTAGCTTCTACACTTTTAGAGAACTCCTCTTTTATTCTTTCTAAATAAGTAACAGCCACTTCCGGTTTCCCTAAAGATATAGCAGTGATTGCTGACTTCAATAAAAACTTAGGAGTTGTAAATTCATTATTCTTTGCTTTTGCTGCTCTTTCATAATAAGATAGTGCTTCGCCCATCTGATCTAACTGAGCAAAAGCATCACCAATTCCTCCTAATGCTAAAGGACCTAGCATTTCGTCATCACTCTTAAACTTATCAAGATAGTCAATAGCTTCTTGATACTTGTTCATATTTAGGTATGAAAAACCAACATAATAATTAGCTAAGTTAGCTGCCTTTGTACCACTATAATTTTCTATGATTTCTAAAAACCCGTATTTACCTTCTCCTCCATTAAGAGCTAATGTATATAAAGAATCACTAACAGTTGTATTACCATTTACTGCATCATCAAAATATTGCTGTGCTTTAAACATCTCATTAGACGCTTCTAATTCTTTTGGCTCCTGAATATATTTTTGGTATCCAAGATATCCTAAAACTATAACAGCTATAGCACCAACAATGATAAATATATATTTTTGATTAGCAGCAACCCATTCTTCAGTTCGGGAAGCACCTTCATCTAAAGTATTAAATACCTCAGCAGTTGTAGAATTATCTTCTAATTGCTCTACCTCTTCTGCTTTATTTTTTGGTTTGTATCCTCGTTTCTTATAAGTTGCCATAAATTATATTTAATGAACGGCAAAAATAAAATTTTTATTCATAATTAAAAGCGAAAATATTTGTTATTTTTCAATATTTTGCACTTCTTATTTGAGAATTCCAAAAAAGACACTACTCACTGATGATCAGTAATTTATGATTCTAAAATCACTTTCTTTAATCAATTATAAAAATTTTGAATCCGTTAATTTCGAATTTGATGATAAGATTAATTGCCTTGTTGGACACAATGGAGTGGGAAAAACTAATATCCTTGATGCTATTTATCATTTATCTTTTGGGAAAAGCTATTTCAACCCAATTACTGGTCAAAACATAAAACATGACACTGATTTTTTTGTAGTTGAGGGATTATACGAAAAATCAGATCGAGAAGAAAAAGTAATTGTTAGTGCAAAAAGAGGGCAGAAAAAAGTAATAAAGCGAAATGGAAAGGCCTATGACACTTTTAGCGAACATATAGGTTTTCTTCCGCTGGTTATTATTTCTCCAGCAGATAGAGATCTTATTACGGATGGGAGTGACACACGTCGTAAATTTATAGATGGTGTAATTTCTCAGAGTGATACTGCATATCTTTCTACTTTATTAAAGTATGCTAAAGTTGTTTCTCAGCGTAATTCTCTTTTAAAATATTTTGCTGCTAACAACACATTTGATCCTACTACTCTGGAAATTTACAATCAACAAATGACTGAACTTGGTAGTATCATTCATGAAAAAAGAACTACATTCCTCGAAACATTCATTCCTATTTTCATTAGTCGTTACGAAGCTATTAGTTCTGGTAAAGAATCGGTTACGCTTAAATATCAAAGTAAATTATCGGAAAATAATTTATTAGCACTTTTGGAACAAAACTTAGCAAAAGATCGAATGTTACAATACACGAGTGTAGGAGTGCATAAAGATGATTTATCTTTTGAGATTGATGGACATCCTATAAAAAAATTCGGTAGTCAAGGACAACAGAAATCATTCTTGATAGCGTTAAAGCTTGCTCAGTTTGACTTTATTAAAAAACAGAGTAGGGTAAATCCATTACTACTATTAGACGATATTTTTGACAAGCTTGATGAAAAACGTGTAGAACACATCATTCAGCTTGTAGATGATCAAAATTTTGGTCAACTTTTTATTAGTGATACTCACGCAGATCGTACAGAGAATGTGGTGAAAAAAATATCTCAATCATATAAAATCATTAAGCTTGGGGTTTAATTAAAAAATAATTTATGTCAAAATATATCATATACGCTATAATATTGCTGCTAGTTTCATGTTCAAAACCAAATCCAGAATCATTTATCAAACATATTGATGGATATTGGGAAATTGAAAAGGTAATTACTTCTGAAGGTATTGAAAAGCAATACAATTTTAATCAAAGCATTGACTTCTTTGAAGTAAATAATATGAAAGGAATTCGTAAAAAAGTACAACCACAATTAAATGGTAATTTTATCACGACCAGAGATAGTGAAACATTTACATTAGTAATAGAAAATGATAGTTTAAGAATGCATTACAAAACTCCATTATCAACCTGGAAGGAAACATTAATTTCTGCAAAAGAAAAGCAGATGATTATAATGAATGAAGCAGGAAATCTTTACTTTTACAAACCATACACAAAGATTGAATTATAAATGGCAAGGCGACAAAATGATCTTCAAAGCATAAACAACGTCCTTAAAGAATTTGTTAGCGAAAACAAACTTCAGAAAGGCCTGGATAAGGTAGAGGTACGTGATGTTTGGGAACAAATTATGGGCCCTGCTATTCATAAATATACCAGAAACATAAAACTGGATCGTGAAACCTTATACATAGAACTTACTTCTTCAGTTCTTAGAGAAGAACTGAGTTATGGAAAAGAAAAAATCATCACCAATCTTAATGAGGGACTCGGCAGAGAACTTATTAAGAAATTAGTTTTGCGCTAGTCTATCTTTTACAAACTCCACCTTGGTTTTTCCATGAGCAGAAGGTTTTCCTTTTTCATTTAAATTAACCATAGTAATATTCTCTACCTGAATTATAGTTTTACGCGTCAGTTTATTTCTTACTTCACATTTTAAGATTAAAGAAGACCTCCCAAATTTTACCACTTCCATTCCAATTTCTATAATATCTCCCTGTACAGCAGAACTCACAAAGTTTATTTCTGACATAAACTTAGTCACTACTCTTTTACTTTCTAACTGAATAACTGCATAGAGTGCAGCTTCCTCATCAATCCATTCTAACAATCTACCTCCAAACAATGTCTCATTCGGGTTTAGATCGCCAGGTTTTACGATCTTTCTAGTGTGATATCTCATATTCTTCCCCTTTATTTTCTTACAAAACTAAATAAATAAAACCTCAATTAAATTAGGTTTAACATACCTAAAAGAAGAATTATGTTTTTCGAAATTTGGATAGAAAGATGCTATCAGATTATAAATTTTAGTGGTATCATTTTACAGTCTTAATACTGCAAAAAGTGTCTTTTTTATTGAACAATGAGTTCCTGACAGAATTGAGTACCTTCTGGGCACGTAGAAGTTTCTGCAGTAATACAGATTTCATAGGTTCCAGGATCAAATTGAAAAAACAACGTATTGTCTCCACCAGGACCACCATCTTGTTCTATAATATCTCCATTAATAGTCCATTCATAAGTTGTAGTTCCTATATCCTGAAACTCTGCAAAGAAATTATAACCAGAAGTATTTCCTTCTTGCTCAATTGTAAAAAACAAATCCGGGCAGATAGGCTCAACAACAATTTCTCTACAAAATTCTGTTCCATCCGGACAAGAAGGTGTTGTTGATTTTATGCAAACATTATGAACTCCTGGGGATAATTCAGAGAATAATGTATTATCTCCGTTAGCACCACCATCTTCTTCTATAAGCTGGTTATCAATAAACCATTCATAGGTTAACTCATTTATCCCTTCAAAATTAGAAACAAAAGAGTATCCTAACGTTCCTGGCTCTTGCTCAAATTCGAAAAACAATTCTGGACATAGAGTTGTTACCTCTATAGTTTTACAAAATTCTACACCTTCAGGACAAGTTTCAGTTTCTGCTTTGATACAAACTTCATAAGTTCCTGGTGTTACAAAATCACGAAGTAATACATTATCACCCTGATTATTGGGACCGTCACTCTCAACCAACTCCCCATTTACGAACCAATCATAAGAACCTAAAATCTCTAAATCAGGAAAATCCGCTATAAATCGATATCCTAGGTTAAAGCGATCTTCGAGCTCAAAAGTAAAATTCAGTTCAGGACAACGACGTTCACAGGATTCCATAATTCTGAAAAAACCAAAATAAGTATCTATTGACGTACTCTCAAAATTTGGAGATACTAATAAATTTACAGGAAACTTGAAATCTGGTTGATATGCTGCACCTTGATTCTGATAAAAAATCGCAAATTCTTCATCTGAAGTTATATTTATTTCATCCCCATCAGCATTCAATAATATTACTGGGTAATCAAACTTAAAACAGCTATTAAAAAAACGATCAAATTCATCTCTTACAGTATCGAATTGACATTCTCTTAAAATATTTAATAAGTCAGTTTCATTAGTAATAGGAACTTCGATATCTGTATTTCCAAAAACAATCTGAATCGGAAACTGTAATCCAGTAACATTAAAGTTAGCTCCCTGACTGGAAATCACATCTACCAACCCATCGTAACTATCAATCCTAATGGTTGAATCTGTATTATATCCTAAAGTAATAGGATATACAAATCTAAAGCACTGTTGACTTTCTGAAGGAAAAGTGGTGTCGGAATTAAAATTATTAAGAACAGTTACTATAGCAGCACTAGAAATTACATCATCTTTATCTTCTTCAGGAAAAAAAGAATCATCATTGACACAACTGCTAAGGAATATCAAAAAGAATAGTATCAAAAATTGTATATATGTATTGAAATTCTTCAAAATAACTTGTCTTTATATAAGTAAAACGTCCAAAAACCATTCTACCCTACCCTAATGTAAAATATTTTTTTTCAATTTATTTCGCATTACAATCTAACACATCTTATGCGTATAAACAAAATTCCCTGGAAGAATGGCAATGCTCCCAGGGAATCAACCTAATTAATCTAACCTAACTAACTGTACTATTCGATCACTAATGTTTTACAAAATATAGTTCCATTAGGACAATTCGGTGTTTCTGCAATGATGCAGATTTCATATGTACCAGCTCCGAATTGATAGTATAAATAATCATCTCTATCGTTACTACCAATAATTTCTGAGTTCACAACATCTCCATTGATTGTCCATTCGTAACTAACATCGCTCATCCCCTCAAATTCTGCATAGAAATTATATCCAGGAGTATCTCCCTCTTGCAAAATATTGAAGAATAGATTAGGGCAATCGTTTCCTGGTTCATCTATTTCTATAACTTTACAGAATGTCACTCCTTCTGGGCAATCAGGCGTTTCTACAGAAAGACACACTTCGTATCTACCCGGATTAAACTGAAAGTAAAAAGGATCATTATGTCCTGAACTAGTTCCAACATGATCTCCATTAACTGACCAAGATAAGGTTACGTTATCAATACCATCAAAAGCATTTGGATAAAAATAGTATGCTGGATTATCACCATCTTGTTCTGCTTCAAAGAATAGCTCTGGACAAACATTAGTATTTCCTTCGATTTCAATAATTTTACAAAAAGATGTTCCTTCTGGACACTCAGGCGTTTCTGTCATTAAACACACTTCATATCTTCCTGGTTCGAATTGGTAATAGAATCTATTATTGTCTCCGTTATTAGAATCTTCTACTAACTCTCCATTAATAAACCACCCTAACCACTCGAATTGATCAGCACCTTCAAACTCTACCTGAAAGTAATATGCTGGATTATCACCGTCTTGTTCTGCAATGAAAAATAAATCTGGACACGCATCTTCTCCAACTCTGATCTCTTTACAATAGATAACTCCATCAGGGCAATCTTCTGTGAATACCTTTAAACAAACTTCGTATTCACCTGGTTCGAATTGATACGTTAAGACTCTTACTCCACCTTGTTGATCTGTTGAATTTTCTATAAGTTCTCCATTTATATACCATTGTATTTCGGTTGCTACATCGATTTCTTCAATCTGAGCTTCGAATGTATACGTTCCTGTGGTTCCTGGTTCCATTTCTTTTTCAAAAGAAATTTCAGGGCATCTTTCTGCTATTTCTTCTACTTCAATTACTTTACAATATGAAGTTCCATTAGGACAATCAGGAGTTTCTGTTTTGATACATACTTCATAACTACCAGGTTCATTAAATTCCCAAAATAAGTAGTTATCATCATTCTGATTATCACTTTCTACTAACTCTCCGTTAATAAACCACTCATAACGAGTTTCTTCAATTCCCGGAAAATCTGCAATAAACTTATATTTATTTGGCCTTTCATATTGTCTAGCTTCAAAGAACAAGTCTGGACAAGGGTCTGTTTCGTCAATATCTACTTCAATCTCTTTACATACTTCTATAGGACACGTATCACTTGCTACTTTTACACAAACTGTGTATGTTCCTTCTTCGAATTGGTATTCGAAAATCTGATTTGCTATATCATTTAAATTACCTGTATCTATTTCTTCACCATCAATAGACCAAGTAAGTCTCACGTCCTCGATACCATCAAATTGAGCAGCGAATCGATAAACTGCACTACCAGAAACATTATCTACATTGATCGTAACATCTGGACAATTTTCTAATTCTTCAATCTCTTCACAAGAAGTAAATCCTAATAACAGTGTAAAGATCATTACATACCAAATACTAAGTTTTTTCATCGTTATAATTTTTAGGGGTTGTCAATAATTAATTGTTTAGAGTCTTTTTTATCGGCCCTACAATTATGAAACGCAGCTAAAAAAGAATACCCTACCCCCTTCCTTAAAAAAAAATAAAAATCATTTTTAGAATAAAAAAAATGAGGTTGTATATCAATACAACCTCATCATTTAAAATTACGAATTATGAGTTACCAAGAACCTTTCTCGTCCATATTACAAACCTTGATAATCAACTTCAATACATTCTTGTAGTGCTCCGCACTCAGTTGTTTCAGCCTTATAACAAATCTCATACTTCCCTGCTTGATTAAGATGATTTTTTAAGATAATAAAATGACCTGTTGATGTTGTAGGATTGATTTGATTCCCATCAATTTCCCAAACTACAGAATTATTTTCTAATCCAAATAAAATAACGCCATTAGCATTTACAAATTCTGCTCCATTAGTCGCTATATATTCTAGTTTAAATACTGAACAATCTACTGGTTCTGGTTCTGGAATCACTATGTCTCTGCAAAATTCAGTTCCATTAGGACATTCGTTAGTTTCGGCCTTGATACAAACAGTATAAGTACCTGGATTGTATGAAGATAAATCAAGCTTATTATCTCTATCCTGACTCTGTAAACTTTCTGTTTCTACTAAAGTACCATCAACAAACCATTCATATACATCTAATTGATCAATTCCAGAAAAATTAGCAAACATTAATGTCCCTTCTTCGATAAATGATAAATCTGGACAATCATCTCCCCCATTATTATCATCTGTTACCTGCGCCGATACGCAAGCTTCGATTCCTTGAGAACAATCATTAGAATTAAATTTTACACAAACTTCATAAGAACCTGGGTTATAGTCGCTCAAATCTAAAGTTACAGTACCGCCTTGAACCTGTAAATCTTCAGCAGCTAACAGTTGATTGTTTACATACCATTTAAACAAATCAATATCATTAGTACCACTAATTGTAGCGACAACAATACTTCCTTCTGAACTAATTGAAAGATCAGGACAAGAATCTTGCCCATCACCATCGATAGTAATCTCTTCGCAATACTCAGTACTCGTACAAGTTGGACTTTCTGAGATTAGACAAATACTATATGTACCTTGTTCTAAATTAGTAAGAGAAAACTTATTATCTCCTTGATTATTGATTCCTTCATTTTCTATGATAGTTTCATTACCCAGTGTCTCTCCAGAAACTCGCCAAGCATAAAACTCTAATGTATCGATACCTTCAAAATCAGCAAATAGATAATCTCCATCCCTAGTGAATTTTAATTCTGGGCAACCTTCCATATCTTCTCCCACAGTTATCTCTTTACAAAATTCTACACCAGCAGGGCAATCAGGAGTTTCTGCTTTTATACAAATAGTGTAAGTTCCAGGATTATATTCTGAAATATCTAATATATTATCGCGTTGATTTTCTAAGCTTTCAGTTTCTACGAGTTCATCGTTTACAAACCATTCGTAAACATCCAAACTATTTATTTCTTCAAAATTTGCAATTAATTTCCCACCATCTCTTTCAAAAGATAATTCAGGGCATTCTGTAGTAGGATCAGTTTCATCATTTTCTTCACAAGAAGTAAATGTTAGCATAAGCCCTAGCATAAGTAGGCTTAGTATTCTAAGATTTTTCATTTTAATTTTTTAATTAAAGATTAAGTAAAACTCAATTGAGATATTTTGTGTGTTATAACACAAGTAAAACGCAAGTCAGTCAACCTACCCCACCCCTTTACTTCTATATTTTTTTAAATTTATTTTTTTTGGTATCAGAAAAAAATCTAGTTTTGACACCAAATCAATCCCCAAATGTCTGACAGTAAAAACTCTACTTGTGACGAACAAGCCTTTGATCAATTTTTCAAAAGTCATGCAAAACTTTTGAGAAGTTATCTATATTATAAATTTGGAGATCTTGATCAAGCAGAAGATATCGTACAGGATTCCTTTATAAAGTTATGGAACAATTGTGCAAAAGTTCCTTTGGATAAGGCAAAAAGCTATGTCTATACCATAGCTACTAATCTAGGAATTAGTATTGCACGTCATCAGCAAGTAAAATTTAAACATCAAAATTACATTACACAACGAAAAAGTGACGTAACAAATGAATCCCCAGAATTTGTTTTGCTTGAAAAAGAATATATGGAGAAATTAAAAAATGCTATAGCTGATTTACCTGATAGACAGAGAGAAGTTTTTCTTTTGAGTAGAATTGATAAAAAAACATATAGAGAAATTGCCGAATTATCTAATGTATCAGTAAAAGCAATTGAGAAATTAATGCATAAAGCTTTAGTTACGTTAAGAAAGAAAATTGGAAATATTTAAAATAGTTGATGATTGATGGAAACTATGAAATTATCATAAACTGGATAACCATTAAAAATTGATTTTTAAAAAAAATTAAAACGGAGGTAGGGTAATACCAAACTTAAACGTTTTATTATATATAAGCAGATTATGTTTGACGATAAAAAAGATGATATATTCTTATCCAGATGGATAAATGGAGAACTTTCTCCAGAGGAACTTCATGAGTTCCAATCGCATCCGGAGTATAATCATTATAAGAAGATTATGGCTGGCGCCGATGCTTTGGACCTTACAACGTATGATGTGGATGCAGCTTTAAACACTATAAAAACAAAAAGAAATACTTCTTCTCAAGAAATTACAAAACCCGTTATTAAACTTTGGCCCTATTTCGCAGCGGCAGCTTCTATTATAATATTATTTGGATTATTCTTATTCAATTCTAATGATTCATTTACAACTTCTTTTGGAGAACAATTAGCAGTTACGCTTCCTGATGGTTCAGAAATGATACTTAATGCTAAGTCTAAAGCTAGCTTTGACAAAAATGATTGGGATACTGACCGAACTGTATCCTTAGATGGCGAAGCTTATTTTAAAGTAAAAAAGGGCAGTAAATTTACAGTAACTACAGCAAATGGAAATGTTTCTGTACTAGGAACTGAGTTTAATGTACAATCACAAGCTTCATTTTTTGAAGCAGTTTGCTATGAAGGTAAGGTAAGTGTTACCAATGGAGAAGACAATACAATTCTTGCTGCTGGAAAAGGGTATAGAAAAATTGCCCGTGTAGCTTCAGAGAGTTGGACTTTTGAAGCATTAGAACCTTCTTGGATTACTAATACAAGTTCGTTTAGAAGTGTTCCGTTACGTTATGTTTTTAAGGAATTAGAGGATCAATATGATATCGTCATCGATACGAAAAACATAGATACTGATATAATTTATACCGGAACTTTTCCTAATAATGATATAAAAGTTGCTCTTAAAACAGTTTTTAGTACCTTAGGTTTGCAATACCAACTATTGCAAAACGGTAAGACCGTGGTAGTAGAAAATTAAGAGCATGACGAGATTTTTATGTGTATGCATACTTTTATGGAGTATATCTGTTTTTTCTCAAGAAAAAACATACATTATTGATGCTCAAAATAAACCACTATCACAAATAATTCCATCTTTAGAAAAACAATTCGATGTAAAGTTTTCTTACATTGATGCGACTATCATTAACAAATTAGTATCTCTGCAAACTAATACCGAAACTAATATAGACGATGTTCTTGATAGCCTTGAGCAACAATCTAAATTAAAATTTGAAGTCACAGGAGAAAACTTTATCACTATTAGAAAATACTCTAAAAAAGATACCGTTAGCGTTTGCGGTTATATTTATAATGAAAACTTAGAACCCTTAGAAAAAATCAGAATATTCTTCAAAGCCTCCAGAACCAATGTTACTACAAACGAAAAAGGATATTTTGAAAACAAGGAAGTTCCTTTTAGTTCGGCAGTTTTAATAAGTGCTCCAGGGTTTCGACAGAAAGTATTAAATACCTCAGAGTTTATTAATAAAAATGATTGTATAAAGATCTACCTTACAAATACTATAGAAACTCTTGATGAAGTTGTTATCCAGGAATATCTTACCAAAGGAATTACTCAACATAAAAAAGTAGTAAATATCGATCTAAAGGATATCGAGATACTACCTGGACTTACAGAACCAGACATTTTACAAAGTATCCAATTGACACCAGGTGTTAATAGTCCATTCGAAACAGCATCTGGTTTATATATACGTGGTAATGCTCCTAATCAAAATTTAGTTCTTTGGAACGGTATCAAAACATATCATCAAGGACACTTTTTTGGTATGCTATCCGCTTTTAATCCTTACGTAGTAAAAGAAGTTGATTTTTCTAAAAGTGGCGTAAGCGCTAAATATGGCGATAGAATCTCTGGGGTTATTGACATCAAAACAGAAAATGAGGTTGCAGAACGTTTTACAGGAGGAGCTGGTTTTAATATGATCAATGCAGATGCTGTTGTACATACACCAATTATACCAGACAAAGTATCTTTACAAGTATCTGGAAGACGATCATACACAGATCTCTTAGAAACTTTTACCTATAAACAGTTCGCGGATCGTGTTTTTCAGAATACAACTATCGCAGAAACTAACCCACTAAGTGAAGCTAAAAATGATTTTTTCTACACGGATTATAATGCCAATTTAATTGCCAAACTTTCGGATTTCGATAAAATTGAAGTGAATGCCCTTTACAGCAAAAACGATCTTGATTTTAAACGAAATGATAATCTTATGTCTTTTAATGATAACTTAATAACTGAAAACGAAGGATACAATATAAGTTGGAAACACATTTGGAGTAATCAATTAAGTGTCAAAAGTAGTGGGTATTACACAAGATATTTACTAAACTATGAATTCATTACAGAAGAATCAGGAACCACAACTGAAATAGAAAGTAAAAAGAACAGTGTAAAGGATTTTGGCGCAGCTTTAGACCTTAATTATTCATTATCAGATAACCATAAGATTCTTGGAGGGTATCAATTTTCTAATAACACCATTAAGTATGCATTTGTAACGACTACTCCAACATATGAATTAATTTTGGATCAAGATGATCGTTTTCTTAACACACATGCTATCTACGGCGAATACAAATATGAAGTCCCTAAAAACTTTTATTTTTCTGCCGGATTACGCTTAAACCATTATTCGGAATTAGATAAATCGTTTATTGAACCTCGTATTTTCATACAAAAAAACTTGTCAAAGTATTGGGCAGTTAATGCCACTGGAGAATATCGTAGTCAAGCTGTTAGTCAGATCAGAGAATCTGTGGTCAGCGATCTATCTTTGGAGAATCAGGTTTGGACATTAGCCAACAAAGAGCAATTCCCTGTAATCACGAGTTATCAGTTTACTTTGGGAAGCAGTTTTAAGAAAAACAAATGGTATTTTGATATAGACACATATTACAAACAAATAGATGATATCACTTCGCTAACTGCTGGTTTCATCAATCCAATTGACAACACCTATCATACTGGCGAAAGTAGGGTTTATGGAATTGATTTTTTCCTAAAAAAACATTTTAAAAACTACAAAACCTGGGTAAGTTATTCTTATATCAATACTCAAAATAAATTTGATGATATCAATAACAATGAATCTTTTCCCGGTAATTGGAATATAGAACATACCGTAAAATGGTCCCACTTCTATAAGATCAATGACTTTCAATTCTCTTTAGGTTGGCTCTGGCATACCGGTAAAGCTTTTACTAATGTTTCTGGTGTTGATGAAAGTGGAAATCTGGTATTATTGGATTTTGGAGAAATCAATGGTAATAATCTTCCAGTATATCACAGGCTTGATTTTTCTGCTATTTATGATTTTAAAATAAGATCGACGTCTAATGTTAGATATCGATTAGGGTTGTCTGTTCTGAATCTTTATGATCGGGAAAATTTATTGAACCGAGAATTTAGAACTACTAATTCATTGGATAATCGATTTATAAATTCAGATATTTTTGCTTTGGGGATTACTCCTAATCTAAGTTTTAGAGTGTTTTGGTAGTATTGAAAAGTATTCCAAACTCCATACTTGATTTAGACTATACTATATAATTT
Organism: uncultured Aquimarina sp.; assembly: GCF_947492405.1. GTDB lineage: Bacteria > Bacteroidota > Bacteroidia > Flavobacteriales > Flavobacteriaceae > Aquimarina. The sequence goes on along the minus strand of NZ_CANLMP010000008.1, from coordinate 28,897 downwards.
CCTTCCTAGTTTCTTGGACGAGTACACTTAACTTTCATCTAAAAAGGAAACTTTTTCTATTTATTACTGTGCAAAAAAGTATTATTGCACCCGATTTATAAAAATCACGGTAATCTCAAACTTATACATTGCCTTAATTTTTACATTTTTTTTTCGTAAAAAGAAAAAAAAGTAAACTTGGATGGTAACAAATATGGGATTCAAGACACTTAAAATAAACCACAATTATTTTTTTAATTAAAAACTTATGAAAAACATATTTATAGTACTTGCTTTATCCCTCCTTTTTTTCTCCTGTAATTCTGATGATGATCAAGGTTTTGATCCTGGAGAACCTATTAACTTAGAATATACACAAGAGGAAAAAGATGCAGAATTGCAATGGATAGAGAACTACCTATCAGAGAATAATCTTTCTGCTATAGCTACTGATTCAGGGTTGCATTATATAGTAATGAATCAAGGTGACGGATTAATTCCGGTGGACGAAGATACCGTTATATTTCATTTCAAAACCAGTATCGCAGAAACAGGAGAAGTTATCGGAGAATCCAATAGAGAAAATAATAATTACGGAATTTCCTCACCTATGGCATCACTTTTAGAAGGGGTAAGAGAAGGTTTTAAGAGGGTCAATGAAGGTTCTAAAATAATGATGATTGTACCTTCTTATCTAGCATTTGGAAAATTCGGTAGTTTTGATGGATCTATACCTCCAGAAACTATTATGATTTATGATATGGAACTAAATATTGTATTAAAAAATTAATGCATCAAGAAGATTTGTACTTTAAAACAAAAAAACCATCCGCTCGAAAGCGGATGGTTTTGAACACTATACTAATATATTATATTCTTAGAACTGCTCTCTTCCTGAGAAATGGAAAGCACCTTCGATAGCAGCATTATCGTCACTATCACTTCCGTGAACAGCATTTTCACTTATAGAAGTAGCAAACTTCTTACGGATAGTTCCTTCTGCAGCTTCTTCTGGATTCGTAGCACCAATTAAAGTTCTAAAATCTTCTACAGCATTTTCTTTTTCAAGAATAGCCGCTACAATTGGACCACTAGTCATATATTCTACTAATTCTCCATAAAAAGGACGTTCACTATGCACAGCATAAAAAGCTTTAGCATCATCAGTAGTTAATTGAGTTAATTTCATTGCTACAACTCTAAAACCTGAAGCAGTGATTTGTTCAAGGATTGCACCGATGTAGCCTTTTCTTACCGCATCTGGCTTAAGCATTGTAAAAGTTCTATTTGTTGCCATTTTTAAAATTTGATTTTTATCTTATTTCCCTTTAAAGGGAAACCTTATTCTTTTAATATTTCTTTTGACGATTTTGAGCCAAATGAAAAATTTTGTGCAAAAGTATAGATAAAAGCATCAAAAACAAGAAATATCCTCAGAAAGTACTGTCTTTTCCAAAATCAAATCAGAAAATTCTAATTTTTAGGACATTGTTTTGTTATTTCTTGCAATATGGTACTATTTTCATCTCCCTAAATAAAAAGACTTTCATCGTTTTTAATATTCCTGTCCCAAATTAGAACAAGATAAAATTAAGAGTTCCATTATTACCATATTATTAATTAATAGTATATTCGCTGATCTATGAATACTAGTGAGATTAAAGAAATAAAGGTGCTTTTGAGCACTCCAAAAAAGATTGTTATTATTCCTCATAAAAACCCAGATGGAGATGCTATTGGATCTACTTTAGCATTACATCATTACCTATCTGGTTTAGGACATCATTCTGTGGTTATTACACCTAATGATTACCCAAATTTTTTAAAATGGATTCCCGGAGAGAGTACCATTACTAAATATGATAGTGATACAAGTCTTGCAGTATCCAAAATTAAAGAGGCAGATATTATTTTTACTCTAGATTTCAATCATTTCTCCAGGACTGGAAATATGGAAAATGTCTTGACCCAAACTGATACTACATTCATTATGATTGATCATCATCAACAACCAGATGATTATGCTACATATACGTATAGTGATATTGGTATGAGTTCTACTTGTCAAATGATCTATCATTTTATAGAAAAATTAGAGGATCTCGATAGAATAGATGCTGATATCGCTACTTGTATTTATATCGGTATTATGACGGACACAGGTTCATTTCGATTTAGATCCACAACAAGTACGACGCATAGAGTAATTGCCGATTTAATTGATCGTGGTGCCGATAATACCAGAATCCACGAAAAGATTTACGACACCAATTCGTACTCCAGATTGCAACTACAAGGAGTAGCTCTAAAAAATTTAAAAGTACTTCCAGAATATAACACTGCATATATCACGTTATCACAAAAAGAATTAGATGATCATAATTTTAAGAAAGGTGATACAGAAGCATTCGTTAATATGGGATTATCTCTGGAAGGAATAATTTTTGCCTTGATTTTTATTGAAAATAAAGGTGAAAATATTATAAAAATCTCCCTACGTTCCAAAGGCGATTTTTCTGTAAATGAATTTTCTAGAAATCATTTTGAAGGAGGCGGTCACCACAACGCCGCTGGTGGAAAAAGCAATCTTTCTCTTGAAGAAACTGTTGATAAATTTATTAGTATCTTACCCTCTTATAAAAAGGCCTTAAATCAATGAAATATTTCCTTCTATTCTTAAGTGTTTTGACACTGTTTTTTTCTTGTAAAGCGCCAGAAGCAAGGAAACCGATCAGTATTTCATCAGGATCATTTATTAATGAATCAATAAATAGAAATAAGGAACTCATTGCTAGAGAAGAAGCACAAATTCAAAAAATTATTAAAGAAGATTCTTTAAATAGCTATATTTCATCGGATGGCGGTTTTTGGTATTATTACGAAAAAAAAGATACCATTTCTTCTATTACACCAAAGTTTGGTGATATTGTAAATTTCAACTATGATGTAAAAAATCTTAATGGTACCACAATCTATAATGAGAAAGAACTAGATACCGTAAATTATTCGATTGATCAAGAAGATATTTTTTTCGGGTTAAGAGAAGGGTTAAAACTAATGAAAGAAGGAGAAATAATAACATTTTTGTTCCCATCTTATCAAGCATACGGTTATTATGGAGATGATCATAAGATTGGGACAAATATTCCGTTAATATCAAGAGTAACACTCAATAAAATCACAAAACAATCAACAAAAGAAAATTAAACCTTAACAAAAAAATGAAAAAATTAAGTCTTTTATTTTTAGCACTTATCGCCCTTACTTTTACCAATTGCGAAGAAAAATACCCTGAACTTGGAGATGGAATCTATGCGGAGATTATTACCAATAAAGGTACCGCTATTGCAAAATTATACTATGACGCAACTCCAATGACAGTTGCCAATTTTGTTTCTCTTGCAGAAGGAACAAACACGATGGTAGATAGTTTATATAAAGAAAAGAAATATTACAACGGCATTATATTTCATAGAATCATTAAAGATTTTATGATACAAACTGGAGACCCATTAGGAACTGGAACCGGAGATCCTGGATACAAGTTCCCAGATGAAATTGTAGATTCATTAACACATAAATCCAAAGGTATTTTATCTATGGCTAATTCTGGGCCAGCTACTAATGGAAGTCAATTTTTTATTACACTTAAAGAAACTCCTTGGTTAAATGGTAAACATACTGTATTTGGAGAAATAGTATCAGGACAAGATGTGGTGGATAGTATTGGAACTGTAGAAACAAAAAAACCAGGAGACAAACCTGTTTCTGAAGTAAAAATGCAACAGGTGAATATCATCAGAAAAGGTAAAGATGCTAAAGCATTTGATGCTAAAGCTGCTTTTGAAGATAAATTAAAAGTTTTAGAAGAAGAAAAACTGGAAAAAGAACGCCTTGCTAAAGAAAGAAGCGCTAAAACTGCTACTAGATATACTGAACTAAAAGAAAAAGCAACAAAACTAGAAAGTGGTTTAGAAATATATTTCCTTAATAAAGGAGAAGGAGCACAACCAAAATTAGGAGAAATGGTAAATCTTAATTATCAAGGATACTTCACTGATGGAAGAATATTCGATACCAATATTGAAGAAATAGCAAAAGAAACAGGAACTTGGGATCAACGTAGAGCTAATCACCCTAAAGGATATGCTCCAATGCAAATGGCTTATTCTCCAGAAGCACAGATGATTCCTGGTTTTAGAGAAGGAGTACAACAAATGAAGGTTGGAGATAAAGCTGTTATATTTATTCCTTCTCATTTAGGATATGGAGAAAGAGGTAGAAGACCTATCCCGCCAAATACAGATTTGATATTTGAACTTGAACTATTGAGTATTGCAGAGCAATCAGCTCCTCAAGATCATTCTAAAGACGATGGTCACGGTCATTAATTAAAATATAATTTCAAAAAAAATGCATCTCATTCCATTTGAGATGCATTTTTTTTGACTTAAATCTAAAACTATTTCAAGGGAATATTTTGCAAAATTTCCTTTACAAAACCCCAATATTTTTTAACAGAAGAAATACTAGCTCGCTCATCAGGAGAATGCGCACCTAAAATAGTAGGACCAAAAGATATCATATCCATATCAGGATAATTTTGTCCTAAAATCCCACATTCCAATCCTGCATGACAAGCAGCAACATGTGCTTTTTCTCCATTTATTTTTTGGTACAACTCATCTAGCACTTTCAATATTGCAGAATTCATGTTTGGAGCCCAACCTGGATAATCTCCATCTGTTGTAACCTCACAACCTATTAATTCGAAAGTTGCTCTTAGCTTATTAACCAAATCTAATTTTGTAGATTCTACGCTACTTCTAGTCAAACATTCGATCTTCATCTTACCATTACCAATAGTTACCTTAGCAATATTATTAGAAGTTTCTACCAAATCAGGAATAGACAAACTCATTACATATACTCCGTTATGGGCTGCATACAAAGATTTTAGAACACCCTCCTGAACTCCTAATTCCATTACATTCTTTGGCAAATCAACATTATTCAATTCAATTGACAAGTTGGGATCCACCAAAGTGAGTTCTTTCTTAATCGTAGAAATTAATTCTCCAGTTTCAAATTCAAAAGCTTCAGAATGTATCGTATCCACTACTATAGTAGCAAAACTTTCTCTTGGAATTGCATTTCTGAGACTACCTCCTTTAATTTCATGAATTCTTAGTCCAAAATTCTCAAAACCATCAAACAACAACCTATTCATAATTTTGTTAGCATTACCTAACCCTTTATGAATATCCATCCCAGAATGTCCTCCGTTAAGACCTGTTACTGAAATAGTATAAGCAGTTTTTCCGTCTTCAATCTTTTCTTCTTTATATGCTCGTTCGGCAGTTACATCCACTCCTCCTGCACATCCAACACCAATTTCATCATCTTCTTCGGTATCCAAGTTTAATAGAACATCCCCTTGCAACCAATTTGGTTTTAACCCCATTGCTCCAGTCATTCCAGTTTCCTCATCAATTGTAAATAAAGCTTCTATAGCAGGATGAGAAATTTCGTTAGATTCCAGAATAGCCATAATTGTCGCTACACCTAATCCATTATCCGCTCCTAAAGTAGTTCCTCTTGCTCTTACCCAATCTCCATCAATATACATTTCGATCCCTTGTGTATCAAAATCAAAAACGGTATCTGCATTTTTTTGATGCACCATATCCAGGTGAGACTGCATCACTACAGTCTTTCTATTCTCCATACCAGAAGTAGCCGGTTTTTTAATCAAAACATTACCTACCTCATCTATTTCTACTGACAACCCCAAAAAATTCCCGAAGTCCTTCATAAAAGCAATTACACGTTCTTCCTTTTTAGAAGGTCTCGGAACCGCATTAAGATCTGCAAATTTATTCCAGAGTTCTTTAGGCTCCAGATTTCTTATTTCTGAATTCATATATGTATTGTGTTTTTGACAAATGTACATTATGAAAATCTTAATTCAAATGATATATTAATTGTTGTAGCTTTACGTCATATTATATTTAATTATATGCAATCCAAAACAAAATTATATCTTACTATTTTACTTCCTGTACAGATGATAATAATTAAGATATTATCTTTCTTTCCAGAATTTATAGATCAGTTTTATAGCAATGGTTTATTTGTATACACTTCTAAAGCACTACGATATGCTTTTGGATGGATTCCATTTTCTTTTGGAGATATTGGTTATAGTATTTTGATTGTACTTCTTATTCGATTTCTATTTAAAAAAGTATTTAGAAAAAAAGCACAATGGAAAAACATAGTATTAGATATAGGTGCTACTTTATCTATAGTATATGCAGCTTTTCATTTGTTATGGGGAATGAATTACTACAGATTACCAATGCACGAAATATTAAAAATTGAAGATCAATATAGTGAGGCAGAACTTTTAATGGTCTCTGAGAAACTCATTGAAAAGGCAAATATCCTTCACGCCAATTTAGAAACAGATGATTCATTAGCTATAGTTATGCCCTATAGTAAAGATGAAATATTCGAAAAAACAATCCCAGCTTATAAGCAACTTAATCATATTCTTCCGACTATTAATTATTATCCAAAAAGTATTAAAAAGTCCTTATTAAGTATACCTCTGACATATATGGGATTTAGTGGGTATCTTAATCCAATTACTAATGAAGCTCAAGTCAACGGCTTAATTATTAATTACAAAGCTCCTACTACAAGCTGTCACGAAGAAGCTCATCAGTTAGGTTTTGCCAAAGAAAATGAAGCTAATTTCATAGCAGCTTTGACTACAATGAATTATGATGACCCCTATTTTAAGTACAGCGGAACTACATTTGCTCTTAAGTTTTGTCTAAATGATCTATATCTCAGAGATGAGCAAAAGGCTTTTTGCTTAATAGAAAAGTTAAGGCCCGGAATTAGAAAAAATTATCAAGAAGTGAATGAATTCTGGATGAGCTATCAAAATCCTTTGGAGCCAATTTTTAAAAGCACCTATGACACTTACTTAAAAGCCAACAATCAACCTAAAGGTATGGAAACCTATAGTTATGTAGTTGCCCTATTAGTAAACTACTATAAGGATAAGCTATAAATATAATACTTCCGCTAGGCTACTACTCGCTTTTTAGTTGTTAAAAAAGTATTAATTAAAAGCCTATTTCTATCGCAACAGCTATCTTTAAAACCAATTCATCTTTACACTAACTCTTATGAAAAAACTATTATTATCACTCTTAGTGATATTTATGGGGTTTAATATTAATGCTCAAGAATATTTCCCGAAAAATGATGGGGTAAAAACGTCTAACTCTAATTACACCGTTTTCACCAACGCAATAATCCATACATCTCCAGAAACAGAGATTAAGAATGGTATATTAATAATTCAGAAAGGAAAAATAGTTCAAGTTGGAACTTCTCTTTCAATTCCCAAAAATAGTATTGTAATCGATCTACAAGGAAAACATATATATGCATCCTTTATTGATCCTTTTACGAACTTCGGAATTAAAAAACCTGAAAGAAAAGGGGGCTCTTTTAGAAGTAATCCGCAATATGATGCTTCTAGAGAAGGTTATTATTGGAATGATCATATCCGTCCAGAAACAAATTCGTTAGACGATTTCACTTATGACAAGAAGAAAGCTGATGAATTTATTAAAGCAGGATTTGGAACTTTAAACACCCATATGCCTGATGGAATTATAAGAGGAACTGGTTTACTGGTGGCCCTTAATAACGATGGCACCAAAGGTGATCGATTATTAAGTGATGCATCCTCACAATTACTTTCTTTTTCTAAAAGTAATAAAAGTAAACAAATGTACCCTACATCACTAATGGGATCTATGGCACTACTAAGACAAGTATATTTGGATGCTGATTGGTATACCACTAACAATACAGATTATAAAGATTTGTCCATAGAAGCTTTAAATAAAAATAAAAACTTACCTCAAATTTTTGAAGCAGGAAGTAGAATTAATGGGTTTAGAGCTGACAAAGTAGGTGATGAATTTAATATTCAATACATCATTGTTGGTGGTGGCGATGAATATGCCAGAATTGATAAGGTAAAAGCTACTAATGCTAAATATATTATCCCGCTTGATTTTCCTGAAGCTTATGATGTTTCGAATCCATACATGGCTAACCTAGTAAGTCTTGGTGACATGCGCCATTGGAACCAAGCACCTACCAACCCATCTGTTTTGGCAAAAAATGGAGTGAAATTTTCACTAACCACACATAAATTAAAAAAGATTGCGGATCTCAATACAAGAGTTGAAAAAGCAATCAAGCATGGACTGGATAAAAAAACCGCACTAGAGGCATTGACCACCGTTCCTGCTCAGATTTTAGGTAAAAGCGATGTACTAGGAACTCTTAAAAAAGGGGCATATGCCAATTTTTTAATTACCAGTCAAGAGTTATTCTCTAAGGATAATATTATTTATGAAAACTGGGTACAAGGACATAAGAACATTGTTAATGATATGAATACCACGGATATCAATGGTGCATATGAACTAACACTTGCTGGAAAAACATATGATGTGTCCATATCAGGAAAACCTGCTAAACCAAAGGCAGAAGTAAAACTTGGAGAAATTAAATTAGGAAGTAAAATCACATATACTAATGATTGGGTATCCCTTACTTTTACAGATGCTGACACAACAAAAACCCAGTATACCAGGATCGTTACCGCGATTAATAAAAACCCAAAATTTTGGAGTGGAAAAGCTATTTTGCCCAACGGGTCAGAGACTACTTTTACGGCCAAACAAAAGCCAAAAGATGCTGTTAAAAAAGATGAAAAGAAATCTGAAGACAAAAACGAGACACCTAAGATACTGCCTATAACCTATCCAAATATTGCTTACGGAAATAGTACACTTCCTAAATCGGAAAATATCCTATTCAAAAATGCTACTGTTTGGACAAACGAGACTGATGGAATCCTTTCGGAAACTGATGTATTGATTAAAAATGGAAAAATTGCAGGAATTGGGAAAAATCTAAACTCCGGAAATGCCAAAATTATTGATGCAACCGGAAAACATTTAACGAGTGGTATTATTGATGAACATTCTCATATTGCAGCAGCAGCAATTAATGAAGCTGGTCATAATTCTACAGCAGAAGTAACCATAGAAGATGTTGTATCTCCCGATGATATCAACATGTATAGAAATCTTGCTGGTGGAGTAACTTCTATCCAGATATTACATGGGTCTGCTAACCCAATTGGTGGTAGATCAGCAATCTTAAAATTAAAATGGGGTGAAAGTGCAGAAAATCTTATCTATAAAAATTCTCCTAAGTTTATCAAATTTGCCTTAGGTGAAAATGTAAAACAAAGTAATTGGGGGGATGCAGAAAGAATACGTTTCCCACAGACCCGTATGGGTGTAGAACAATTATATGTCGATTATTTTACTCGCGCCAAGCGATATGAACAACTAAAAAACAGTGGGAAGCCTTATCGTAAGGATATAGAGATGGAAACATTAGTAGAAATTCTTAATGGTAAGCGTTTTATAAGTTGTCACTCCTATGTCCAAAGTGAAATAAATATGTTGATGAAAGTAGCAGAAAAGTTCAATTTCAGAATAAATACATTCACTCACATTCTAGAAGGATATAAAGTGGCAGATAAAATGGCAACACACGGAGTTGCCGGATCTACATTTTCTGATTGGTGGGCTTATAAATATGAAGTAAATGATGCAATCCCTTATAATGCTACTATAATGCATAATCAAGGAGTACTAGTTGCTATTAATAGTGATGATGGCGAAATGTCTAGAAGATTAAACCAAGAAGCTGCAAAATCAGTAAAATATGGAGGCATTAGTGAAGAAGAAGCCTGGAAGTTTGTAACACTTAATCCTGCAAAAATGTTACATATTGATGATCGTGTAGGTAGTATTAAAGTAGGAAAAGATGCAGATGTAGTGCTATGGACAGATCATCCATTATCTATTTACGCAAAAGCTGAAAAAACAATTATTGAAGGTGCTATATACTTCGATCTGGAAAAAGACAAAACCAACAGAAAAGCTATTGCTAAAGAGCGAAATCAATTATCTACAATGTTGTTAAAGGCTAAAAACAATGGTTTAAAGACACAGCCACCAAAGAAAAAAGAAAAACAACATTTTCACTGTGATACTGTAGAACACATTCACTAAACACCAAGTAAAAAAATGAAAAACATATCATACATATTGTTGTTACTATTATTTTCGCTAGGAAATATAACAGCACAGCAAACTCCAGCTAAATCTCAGACCGAAGCAATCACAATCACTGGGGCAATAGCACACATAGGTAATGGTGAAGTTATTGAGAATAGTATCATAATTTTTGAAAACGGAAAAATCATTAATGTTGGTACTAATGGCAGTATTGCCAGCAAAGGAAAAGTAATTGATGCAACTGGAAAACATGTGTATCCAGGATTTATTGCTCCTAATTCAACTTTAGGGCTTGTCGAAATAGGCGCAGTTAGAGCAACTGATGACGACAGTGAAATAGGTGGCTTTAATCCACATATTAGAAGTATTATTGCTTATAATGCTGAGAGTAAGATTGTAGAAAGCATGAGGCCTAATGGTGTACTAATTGCCCAAACTACGCCTCGTGGTGGATGGATTTCCGGAACCTCTTCTATTGTACAATTAGATGCATGGAACTGGGAAGATGCAGCCATTAAAACAGACGATGGAATTCATATGAATTGGCCTAGCCCTTTTACCAGAGGAAGATGGTGGTTAGGTGAAGATCCTGGGTTTAAACCAAATAAAAAATATCAAGAACAAGTAACTGCTCTTACAGATTATATGAATCAGGCAAAAGCAACCATAAAATCTGATATAAGTAAAGAAAACTTACCTCATCTTTCCATGCAAAATATTTTTAATGGTACACAAACTCTGTTTATTCATGTTAGTGCCGAAAAAGCTATTTTAGATGCATTGAGTTTTTCAAAAGAGCAAGGACTAAAAAAGGTAGTTTTAGTAGAAGCTGATGAAGCTTACAAAGTTGCCTCGCAATTAAAACAACAAAACATTCCTGTACTACTCACAAGAACGCATTCTACACCAAATTATGAAGATGATGATTATGACTTGCCATATAAAAATGCAAAGTTACTAATGGATGCTGGCGTATTAGTAGGGTTGCAAAATACAGGTCAGATGGAACGAGCTAACGCTCGTAATCTTCCTTTTCAGGCAGGAACTGTTGCTGCACATGGTTTAGACAAAGAAAAAGCAGTGCAGTTAATCACTGGCAATAGTGCTAAAATATTAGGTATTGACGATATGGTGGGTACATTAGAAGTAGGAAAAGATGCTACACTATTTATTAGTATCGGTGATGCTTTAGATATGCGAACAAATCAATTAGAGAAAGCTTTTATCCAAGGTAGAGACATCAGTTTAGAAAGTCATCAGACTACACTCTGGAAACGATATAGCAATAAATACAGTAAATAATTTATTTCTACCTACTGAATAAAAAAGGAGGCACTTTTAAAAATGCCTCCTTTTTTATTTTAAATTCCCAGTTTACTCATTTGGTGTTTGCTTTTGTATTTAAGAGCTACTGTTACTCTCACGGATTCATATATTTCATCTTCTCCCCTTGATCGCCAGAATGCTTTTACACCTTCTTTTACTAACCAAGACATTGATGGAGTATAAGTCGGTCTAGGAACTAAATGCATCGCTGCAGATGCTTCTAATGCTTCTGCGTACATTTCCGCTGCCAAATCACCTAATTGATCTGTAACATCATGTTCTGAGATTGTATTTCTAGGATAAAAAAAGTTTAAGATTTCTACGACCATTTGGTCATTGTCTATAGAACTCATTGAATAAGGTTTTAGAGATTAAAAAATGATTAACTATTTTGTGTATACAAATTTTGTGAATTTTAACCTCAAATCTCACCCTGTTTTCAGTGAAACTTCACTCCCTATTTTCGAGTATACTAACTTTTAAACTCATTCATATCCTGAAGTGCGCTAACTAACATATTTACATGATTGAGAGTACAACTTTCTCCCATAATACCAATCCTCCATATCTTACCGGCAAAATCACCTAAACCTCCTCCTACTTCAATATTATAATCATTTAATAGTCTTTTTCGTAGTAATGCTTCATCATTCCCTTCTGGTAGAAAAACTGCATTTAAATTGGGTAATCTATATTGTTCTTTAACCAAATATTCAAATCCTAAATTCTCCAATTTGGTTTTCAAAACCTGATGGACGTCTTTATGTCTTTTCCACCTATTTTCTAGCCCTTCTTCTAAAACAATCCTAAGAGATTCTCTTAATGCATAAACAGAAGAAACTGGAGCTGTATGGTGATAGGCACGTTTTGCGCCACCCCAATAGTTTTTTACTAAACTTAAATCCAGAAACCAGCTTTGTACTTTTGTTTTTCTATTTTCCAAAGCTTTCAATGCATCATCCGAAAAACTAACGGGAGATAATCCTGGAGGTGCGCTTAGATTTTTTTGTGTACCTGTATAAATCGCATCAATATTCCAATCATCTACTCGTAATTCCATACCACAATATGAAGTTACTGCATCTACCATCAATAATCCACCTGCATTATGCACCAAGTCACTTATTTCTTTTAGCGGTTGTAATGCTCCGGTAGAAGTTTCTGCATGAACTAGTGCTACTAATTTTGGTTTCTTACACACATCTAATGCTTTTTTAATATCCGAAGGAGTAATTACAGTTCCCCACTTTACTTCGACCTTATGAACTTTTGCACCACATCTTTCCGCTATATCAGCCATTCTGCCTCCAAACACACCATTAATACAAATGATGGCCTCATCTCCAGGTTCTAATAAATTGATCAAACAGGTTTCCATACCTGCACTTCCTGGAGCAGAAACAACAAATGTCATATTATTTTGAGTCATAAAAGTTTCCTGAACCATCGTCTTAACCTCATCCATAATAGTTACAAATTCTGGATCTAAGTGACCTATTAATGGCGTGGACATTGCTTTGAGTACTCTAGGATGCGCATCAGATGGTCCAGGCCCCATCAATATCCTATTGCTCGTAGTAAGTTCTGTATACATAAAATTAGTTTTTGCGTGTGTTACTATATCGTTTTCGTAAATAGAATTAAATAAACGGTATAAAATTAACTAATTATAAAAATGTGCTTAAAGTGACTTCATGACACTCTTGTTAAAAAGCTTATTAAAAATGATTATTTCGCAATACAAATAGACAATGAGAGCAAAAAATTACCATATCCTAAAAATGATATGATAACTTTTACGAAAAAAAGTTTTGTTTAATTTACAAAAAGAGCCCTATTGCTATTAACAATAGGGCTTAATAAAACAACTTTTCTTTTTCAATATTGATACTTCTTACATAGTATCTTCTTTCTTTTCTTTTGATTTACTAAATATAGATGGATCCATTTTTTCTATACTTGCAGAAGCATTCACAAAATTTCTTTCACTTCTGACATCACCAACAACACCTTCTTTATATTCTCTCCATTTTAACGTTTTAGGAAGTAACAAGCCATTAACATCATTCCAGTCAGTATATTCTATCAAACTTATCTTTTCGCTACTTTCTTTACTAAAAAACGTTACCGTATACCCTAAATATTTCATTTTATGAGACTCAGCATCATAATACAAGAAGTAATTATCTTTTGGAGAATCTCCAATTTCTTCTCCATAAGATATCTTATAACCTGGATAGGATATATCTCCTACCTTCAAGTCATCTACTTTTTCGTAAGAAATACCTTCATCCCCCAACACAAAGGGCATTGCATAAAAATAAAACATCAAATTATGATAAAAACGAGGATTTCCTTTAAAATAAGTAGAATCTTGTTCTATCCAAGCTTCTTCCCCATCAAAACCTAATGCAAATTTATCTGTTTCTATACGAGCATGTCTTGTCTTGAGATCCGTAGTGTGCTTTTCATTACCTTCCGGATTAGACAGTTCAAAAACAAGTGCGTTTTGTTGATCAAAAGCTTTAATTCCTCCATGAGCCTCAAAAACAGCGGCTATATCCGTTGGGAAATCTTTAGAGCGATCAGGAATTATTACTTCCTCTTTTTCTTCTACAACAACTTCTTTTTCTGTTTTAGGAGTTTCTTTACAAGAAAATAAAACACTTAAGATTAAAGTAAATACTATTGTTTTTTTCATTTTGAATGTAAGGTTATAGTTTAAGATTTCAATAGTCGTATTGTTTTCTAAACCTTACAATTTATCATAAATTACTTCTTCTTTACTTTCTTTCCTACTTCGTATATAAAGTTTTTATCCGAAAAAGTGTAATTGTAAGTATTGTACTTAAAAGTACTCACATCAGCTCCTTCTATAATTTCACCCTGAAAGAAAACATGATGTATATCTTTTGCGTATCCATATTCTAATTCGCTAAATGATGATGCATCTGCCTTATTGATTAGTAGACCATCATAAAAAATTTGATTGTCAATTTTTAAAAGAGAGGCATCATCAAAAAATATAATTTCATCACTATTTTTAAAAGGAAGCTTTATGACTTCTTGGATATAATCACCTCCTCTATAAGACAGATAAAAATAAATATTCCTATCATCTCTAATATGAGATCTTGTAAGTGAAATTGTTTCAGAAATATTAGCTCCATCAATTTTCAATAGAGGTTCTCCATATTGATAATGGTAAACTCCTTTAACATCTTTACAAAACTGATCATTTATAATTTCAAAAGACTCACGATCTACCACTGTACACTTTTCATTATTACGATAAATGAAATTTTTATCTTTTGCGAAATCATAACTGAGTTGCTCATAAGTCTGAGCATCTGCTCCTTCTAGAACTTCAAATGCTTCTGCTTCTGAAGTATCTAAATAATAAAGATCATCAACTAAGACATACACATGATTTTTATCTATGGGCATAAAACCTGATTTCACTTCGAAGGAAGGAATATCTACAGGAGTATTTATGACTCTGGATTTAAAATAAGCATGATTCTCGTCTTTTGCATAATCTCTACCTAAAACCTGAAAAGTAGAAAGATCTACTTCCATTTCATGTTTACCAAGTGAAAACCAATTCCCCATCGGACTATACACAATACCCTTATTATCTCTTGTATAGTAGTAAGAATCTGATAACTCTTCATTAACCACTTTCCCGAAAGGGTTAAAAAAACGATATACTCCATAAACACATAAAGCACCTATTGACACAAACAAAATAGCAACTATCATTATGATTTTTTTTACCATAGGATCAAAACTACAAAATGTCATATACTTGCATCACCCTATAAACCGTGATTTTATAGTCTAATGGAAATTGAGATTGAAAACAATTAGGTTTTTTGTTTTTTCTTTTTAGCAGCAGGAAAAAGAACATTATTAAGAATCAAACGATAGCCAGGAGAATTAGGGTGTAATTCTAATTCTGTTTTTGGATCCCCTACTCTATGCTGGTAATCTTCTGGATCGTGACCTCCATAAAAAGTAAAAAAACCTTTTCCTTTGATTCCATGAATATATCTAGCTTCATTATTAGTTCTGTTTTCTCCCAGAACTAATACATTCGACTTGATTTCGCTCGGATCATATGCTGTGGTTTGTCCCATAAATCCTTTTACCAGCGCTGTATGATTCTGACAAAGCATTGTTGGAATCGGATCCCATTTTGCCGAAAAATCCATTAGTGTAAAATAATCGGTAGTTTTAGAAATACGACGTTTCCGAGTCATATCAATAGAAGAAAACTCATATACATTAGGGCTTCTCTCTAATGTAAAATCTTTAAACGCAAAGGTTTTATTGTAATCAATTTTAGATTGGTATCCTGGCTCACTAGGATCTCCGTCGAACATTGGTTCACATATATCTACTCCTTCTGCCGCTAATGCTATCTCAAAACTATCTGTGGCACTACACATTGCAAACATAAATCCTCCTCCAACAACATAATCTCTAATTTTTAGAGCAACGCCTAATTTTTCTTGAGAAACTTTTTGATATCCCAAATCACTAGCTAATTTTTCCGCTTGAGCCTTTTCTCTTATGTACCAAGGAGCTGCTCTGTATGAAGCATAAAACTTACCATACTGTCCTGTGAAATCTTCGTGGTGTAGATGTAACCAATCAAATAGTATTAAATTATCTTCTAATACCTCTTTGTCATATACCGTTTCATAAGGAATTTCCGCAAAAGTAAGTACCATGGTTACTGCATCATCCCAGGGTTGATTTCCTTTTGGAGAATATACCGCTATCTTTGGGGCTTTTTCTAATACAACAGCCTCCATATTTTTAGATGGACTACTAATTTCTGCTAAAATTTCCTCTGTATCAGAATCACTTAACACTTCATAAGAAACTCCTCTAATCGTACATTCTTTCCTGATATTCTCTGTATCAGGTAAAAGAAAGGAGCCTCCTCTATAATTAAGTAGCCATTTTACCTTAAGATCTTTACTTAGCGTCCAATACGTAATTCCATAAGCTTTCAGGTGATTTTGTTGACCTTCTGCATCCATAGGAATTAATACATATGAAGCATATGATTGAAAAGAAAGGAAAAATAGTAACGTATAAATTAGAAACTTATACTTTATTTTAGAAAGGAACGTCATCATCATCATTAGAGTCATTTATGCTACTCCCAAAAGCTTCATCTGCACTAGGAAGATGGCTTGTACTAAAAGGATCATCTTCTTCTTTGCCATCATTCATTTTAGAATGAAACTCAAAAGGAGTACTAAAGTCATCTAAGTTATCAAATTTACCTAAGTGACCAATAAATTTTAACCTAATATTTTCTAAACCACCATTACGGTGCTTAGCAACTATAAATTCTCCTTGGCCCTGAGTAGGAGATCTTTCTTCATCATCCCATTCATCTATCTTATAATATTCTGGTCTAAATATAAATGCAACAATATCTGCATCTTGCTCTATCGCTCCAGATTCCCTTAGATCACTTAATAATGGTCGTTTACTTCCTCCACGGGTTTCTACCGCACGTGATAGCTGGGATAATGCGATAACTGGTATATTCAATTCTTTTGCTAATGCCTTAAGGTTACGAGAAATTGTCGAAATCTCTTGTTCACGATTTCCATTCTTTCCACTTCCACCTGCTGTCATTAACTGTAAATAATCAATTACGATCATTTTTATACCGTGTTGAGAAGAAAGACGACGTGCTTTTGCTCTTAAATCAAAAATAGAAAGTGAAGGTGTGTCATCAATAAAAAGTGGTGCTTTCTCTAAATCTTTAACTTTCACATTCAGTTGTTCCCATTCGTGCTTTTCCAACTTACCAGTACGCAATTTTTCTGAAGAAAGACCGGTCTCTGATGAAATCAAACGAGTAATCAACTGTACAGAAGACATCTCTAATGAGAAAAACGCAACTGGGATATTAGCTCCAACAGCCATATTTCTTGCCATAGATAATGTTAAGGCTGTTTTACCCATACCAGGACGTGCTGCCACAATAATTAAATCACTTGGCTGCCAACCGGAAGTAAGTTTATCTAACTTATCAAAACCAGAAGGTACTCCACTCATTCCTTCTTTATTGGATATTTCCTGAATTTTTTTCTTAGCCTGGATTACCAAATTTTGTGCAGTCTCTGTCGATCTTTTGATATTTCCTTGAGTTACCTCATATAATCTAGATTCTGCCATATCCAAAAGATCAAAAACATCAGCTGTCTCATCATAAGATTCTTCTATGATTTCGTTTGATATTTTGATGAGGCTACGCTGAATATATTTCTGCAGAATTATACGTGCATGAAACTCTATATGTGCAGAAGATGCTACCTTTTGGGTTAATTGTATGAGATAAAATTCCCCACCTGCTAATTCCAGTTTCGCGTCCTTCTTAAGTTGACTAGAAACCGTTAATAAGTCTATTGGCTCCGAATTTTCGAAGAGTTTATAGATTGCTTCAAAAATGTATTTATGAGACTCTCTGTAAAAGACATCAGGATTAAGAATGTCAATAATTTCATCAACTCCTTTCTTATCAATCATCATTGCTCCTAGTACAACTTCCTCTAAATCAGTTGCTTGAGGAGGTATTTTTCCTTTTTCCAGCGAAATTACGTTCCCCCGACCATAATTAGATTGCTGCGCTTGCTGTACTTTTTCCATAACCACGAATGTAAAAAAATTGTAAAGAGATGGCCCCTATACAAAGATAATGAATGTCCACCAGTCATCAACAAATGAACTGTTGATAACTTAATTATATTGTTAATAAGCATAAAAAAATCCGAAGTCAAAAACTTCAGATTTTTGTGTCAAGTGATTTATTAGGGGTTAGCCTTTAAAGACTCCCATATTTGCATATTTATCCATACGTTTTTCTACCAATTCTTCTGGTGATAAGTTTTTCATCTCATCAAAAGACGATAAAATTTTGTCTCGCACAGCTTTAAATGTTTTTTCACGATCACTATGAGCTCCACCAAGTGGTTCTCTCACGATTTCGTCCACAACTTTAAGTTTAGCACTATCTTTTGCGGTTAATTTTAAAGCTTCTGCTGCAATTTCTTTTTGCTCCCAACTTCTCCATAAAATAGAAGAACAGTTCTCTGGAGAAATAACTGAGTACCAAGAATTCTCTAGCATTAACACTTTATCTCCTACTCCTATTCCTAATGCTCCACCACTGGCTCCTTCTCCAATAATGATAACAATAATAGGAACTTTAAGACGAGTCATTTCTAGGATATTTCTAGCAATAGCTTCTCCTTGTCCTCTTTCTTCGGCTTCTAAACCTGGATAAGCACCAGGTGTATCTATAAAACTTACTACAGGAATATTAAATTTCTCTGCACTTTTCATTAATCGAAGTGCTTTTCTATATCCTTCTGGATTAGCCATCCCGAAGTTACGATATTGTCTTGTTTTAGTATTGTATCCCTTTTGCTGGCCAATAAACATAAAGCTTTGATCACCAATCTTACCAAGACCTCCTATCATTGCCTTATCATCTTTAACATTACGATCTCCGTGTAATTCTAAAAAAGATTCACCACAGATTGCGTTAATGTAATCTAAGGTATATGGCCTAGATGGATGTCTGGATAATTGTACTCTCTGCCAAGCAGTAAGGTTTTTATAAATTTCCTTTTTTGTCTCGTTCAACTTCTTTTCGATTTGCTTACAGGTATCAGTAACATCAACGTCACTCTCCGCTCCTATAGCGCAAGCCTTCTCAAATTGTTCCTCGAGTTCTTTTATGGGGAGTTCAAATTCTAAATATTCCATATCAAGAATATATTTTTATTTTTTAACTAGGGTTAGCAGACAAATATAAAACAATACTTGTTAAACTAGTATTAAGACCTTTGTCTTTTTATTTTTTTAATGTTCTTAAATATTCCGTTTAATACGACAGTGCCTAATATAATAAGGGCTCCGTAGTAAAATCCGGGATTCATTTTTTCTGAATCACCAAAAATTAAATATGCTAATACGATTCCATAAATCGGCTCCAGATTAATCGTTAACATTACTGTATATGGACTTAAGTATTTCATTACCTGAACAGAACCAATAAAAGCATACGCTGTACAAATTGAAGCTAAAATAATAAGATACACCCAATCCGTAGAAGACAATTGAAAGAAAGCCATTGAAAAACCTTCATTCTCGTTGCCTAAAAAGGATACTCCAATTAAATAAATGGTCACAAAACCAACACCACATAATAATTCGTAAAAAGAAATCATTGATGGCGCATACTGCTTTGCAATCTTTCCGTTGATCAATGAAAAAACTGAAGACAAAAAAGCAGAACACAACGCATATATAATACCTAAAAAATAATCCCCTTCTACGTTAAAAATGATATAGAGTCCACAAATCACCATAAGGCCGAATAAGACCTCATACCATATCAGTTTACGTTTATAAAAAATAGGTTCTAAAATTGAAGTAAAAAACGCTCCAGTAGATAACACAGCTAAAGTTATAGAAACATTAGATACTTTTATTGCTGCAAAAAAAGTAATCCAATGTAATGCTATAATTGCTCCAGCAATACATAAAGTAATCAAAAGCTTTGTGGAAATTTTTAAAGAGATCTTTCTTAAATAAATATAGATATATATAAATCCTGATGCCATAAACATTCTATACCATACTAAGGGTAACGCATCAATGGAAATTAATTCTCCAAGGATTGCCGTAAACCCCCATACAAAAACTATAAAATGAAAATGCAGGTAATTCTGAAGCTTAACGTTTGGCATTATACAATAAATAAATAGCTAAAATTCCAAAAGAAACATTGGGAAACCATACAGCGACCAAAGGTGGAAAATCAGATTGATTAGCCATAGTACCTAATACTTTATCAAAAAAGATAAAAACAAAGGCTAACGAAATACCAACAGCAAGGTTTACTCCCATTCCTCCTCTTCTTTTCATCGAGGAAACCGCAACTCCTATAACCGTTAGAATAAATGCCGAAACAGGAATACTCCATCTTTTGTAAGCTACCACTTTGTAACGATTAATATCAGATGACCCTCTTTTGCTTTCTTTTTCTATAAATTTACTTAATTCTACATAGTTAAGTGTTTCCGCTACATAAGTCACTGGTGTGAATTCATCAATATTAAAAGGTAACACAGTATCTTTTTTTCTGGCCTTCTCGATAATATCTTCATTTTCTAAAACTGTTCGTTTTACAAAATCTCTTAGTTCATAAATGCTATCCTTAAAAGTTATCGTTCTTGCAGAAATTTTGGTTACCAACTTATTACCATCAAAATATTCTAATGTAAAGTTATTGGCCTTTTTCTTAAGTGGCTTAAAATCATTAGCATACAAAAAAATACTATCATTTAATTGTCGGTATACATTCCTGGTTTCTTGTACTTTTTTACCTTTCTTTAAATATGTATATTTAAATTCATTAAATCCCTGACTTGCTTTAGGCGCTAAAAACAATCCCATTGCCAAGGCTCCTAAACAAATTAAAATAGCTCCTATCATATAAGGTCTAAGAAATCTCCAAAACGAAACACCCGAACTTAAAAAAGCAATAATCTCTGTTTTATTCGCCAATTTAGACGTAAACCAAATCACAGAAAGAAAAACAAATAATGGAAATAATAGGTTTGCGAAATATATTGTGAAATCGAGATAATAAGATGCAACAGCAGCAAAGGGTGCTTTATGCTCTAATATATTATCAATTTTTTCTGAGAGGTCTACAATGATACCGATTGGGATAAACATGAGAATCATTGTAAAAAATGTTCCCAAATATCTTTTAAGTATGTACCAGTCTAATATTTTCAAATTATAGTCTTTTATCCATTTGTTTAACCATCATATTTTTCCAGGAATAAAAATCTCCTGCTAAGATATGTTTTCTTGCTTCTCGAGTCAACCATAAATAAAACCCTAAATTATGAATGGTAGCTATTTGTTTACCTAATAATTCATTTACAGTAAAAAGATGTTTTAAATACGCTTTAGAATATTCTGTATCTACATACGTAATTCCCATTTCATCAATTGGCGAAAAATCGTCTTCCCACTTTTTGTTCTTTATATTTATGGTTCCATGTGCCGTAAACAACATTCCATTTCTTCCATTACGTGTTGGCATTACACAATCAAACATATCAACCCCCAAAGCGATATTTTCTAAAATATTAATAGGCGTTCCCACACCCATTAAATATCTAGGTTTATCTTCTGGCAAAATTTCGGTTACTACTTCTGTCATTGCATACATTTCATCAGCAGGTTCACCTACAGATAATCCTCCAATCGCATTACCTTCTGCTCCTGCATTAGCAATATATTCTGCCGACTGTCTTCTTAGGTCTTTATAAGTACTCCCTTGTACAATCGGAAAAAAAGTCTGATCATATCCATATTTAACAGGAATTTTTTCGAGATGTTGCATACATCTATCTAACCACCTGTGTGTCATATGCATACTTCTTTTTGCATATCTATAATCACAAGGATATGGAGTACATTCATCAAAAGCCATGATAATATCAGCTCCAATAGTACGCTGTATTTCCATCACATTTTCTGGAGTAAAAACGTGATAAGAACCATCTATATGTGATTTAAATTTAACTCCTTCCTCCTTGATTTTTCGATTTGCAGATAATGAATATACCTGATACCCTCCACTATCTGTAAGAATATTTCGATCCCAATTCATAAACTTATGTAATCCTCCTGCTTTTTCTAAAATAGGAGTTTGAGGTCTTAAATATAAATGATATGTATTTCCCAAAATTATATCGGGATTGATATCATTTTTTAACTCTCTTTGATGAACCCCTTTAACAGTCCCTATGGTACCAACAGGCATAAAAATTGGAGTCTCGATAACTCCATGATCAGTCGTTATTTTTCCAGCTCTAGCCTTACTTTGTGGATCCGTAGATAATAGGTCGAATTGCATAATTTTTATTTCGTAGAGCGCAAAGATAACTAACTAAAACTACTTTGATAAAGCGAAGTTTCCGAAAACTTTTCGTTATTAACAATAGTATCTTAATTAAAAGGTGTTCAGACATTTTGCCACGGTAATCAAAACCTGTATTTTTGCGCCTTAATCATTAAGCCAATTAGCATTACAATGCCAAAAACACAACAATTAGAAGATTTTGTAACTCAGGTACGTAGAGATATTCTACGACAAGTTCACAAAGTAAACTCAGGACATCCAGGAGGTTCTCTGGGATGTACAGAATTTTTTGTCGCTCTTTATCAAGAAATTCTAGAAAGAAAAGATGGATTTGATATGGATGGAAAAGAAGAAGATCTTTTTTTCTTATCTAATGGTCATATTTCTCCAGTGTACTATAGCGTATTAGCAAGAAGCGGATATTTTCCGGTAGAAGAGTTAAATACTTTTAGACTAATCAATAGTAGACTTCAGGGACATCCTACTACACATGAAGGTCTTCCGGGTATTCGAATTGCTTCGGGATCTCTTGGACAAGGAATGTCTGTTGCTATTGGGGCAGCACAAGCAAAAAAACTAAATAATGACAATCATATTGTATACAGTCTGCATGGAGATGGGGAACTACAAGAAGGTCAAGTTTGGGAAGCTGCTATGTATGCGGCTGGAAAAAAAGTAGACAACCTTATTTCTACTATAGATCTTAATGGTCAGCAAATTGATGGATCTACTGATGATGTATTACCGCTAGGTAGTTTAAGAGCTAAATTTGAAGCCTTTGGTTGGGATGTTATGGAAATCAAAGAAGGAAATAATATTACTGCTGTTATAGAAGGCCTTAAAGAAGCAAAAAGCAGAACAGGAAAAGGAAAACCTGTTTGTATTTTAATGCACACGGTTATGGGTAATGGAGTAGATTTTATGATGCATACTCATGCGTGGCATGGTAAAGCTCCAAATGATGAGCAATTAGAAATAGGTTTGGCTCAAAACCCTGAAACCTTAGGAGACTATTAAGGCATACAAAGAGATTTCTGTAAAACAGGAATTACTTAAAAAAAACATACATGAAAAAATATATAGACACAGGAAAAAATGACACTCGTTCTGGTTTTGGAGCTGGTCTTGAAGTACTTGGAAAAACAAATGAAAATGTTGTTGCACTTTGTGCAGATCTTATAGGTTCTTTAAAAATGGATGCTTTTATAGCAAACAATCCGGATCGATTTTTTCAGATCGGAATTGCTGAAGCGAATATGATGGGGATCGCTGCCGGTTTAACTATTGGAGGTAAAATTCCGTTTACTGGAACATTTGCTAACTTTTCTACAGGTCGTGTATACGATCAGATACGCCAATCTATTGCTTATAGTGGGAAAAACGTAAAAATCTGTGCTTCTCACGCGGGTTTAACATTAGGAGAAGATGGTGCAACACATCAAATTTTAGAAGATATTGGATTGATGAAAATGTTACCAGGAATGGTAGTAATCAATCCTTGTGATTACAACCAGACCAAAGCCGCTACTATTGCAATTGCAGATTACGAAGGACCTGTATACTTACGTTTCGGTAGACCTAAAGTAGCTAATTTCACTCCTGAAGATCAAAAATTTGAAATTGGTAAAGCGGTTCATCTACAAGAAGGAACTGATGTTACTATTGTAGCTACAGGACATTTGGTATGGGAAGCATTACAAGCTGCCGAAACTTTGCATGAAAAAGGCATTAGCGCTGAAGTAATTAATATCCATACTATAAAACCGCTGGATGACGAAGCTATCTTGAACTCTGTTAAGAAAACAGGTTGTATTGTTACCGCAGAGGAACACAACTTTTTAGGAGGACTTGGAGAAAGTGTATCCAGAGTATTGGCACTAAATCACCCTACACCTCAGGAATTCATTGCTACTAATGATACTTTTGGAGAAAGTGGAACTCCAGCACAGCTAATGGAAAAATATGGATTAAATGCTGAAGCTATAACCAATGCTGTAGAAAAAGTTATAAAGAGAAAATAACAAACAAGCTTTTAAGCATAAGCTTATATTCAAAAGCCTTCTGTTCATCGCAGAAGGCTTTTTTTTATTGAATTACAGAATAATTAGTTTCTATTTTCGTTATGGAAGATATACTTACCACAACCAAAAAAATATTTAATTATTTATTCATCTTTTAAAACTCATTTAAAATGAAAAATGTATTAGTATTTTTGATTCTACTCATTTCTTTCTCAGCAATCGCCCAAAAAAAAGGCATAAACTTCGGGGTAAAAGCTGGTCTTAATTACGGAGATAACGGTAAAATTGAATTTAATGACCTTACAAATGCTGGAGGTAATTTACTATCTGAAAATGCTGATGATCGTGTAGGTTATCACATTGGAATTTTCTTAAGAGGAGATATTACCGACAGTTTTTATTTAAAACCAGAACTGCAATATACTCAGAATAGTAGCTCTTATTCTTTTGACAACAGAAAATTAGATTACAATATAAAGAAACTAGATCTACCTATTTTGGCTGGAGTATACCTTTTAGGACCTTTGCACGTTTTTGGCGGTCCTTCTTTACAATACATTGTAGATAATGACTTAGAAGATGTTAGATTAAGCGACGTAAAAAATGAATTCACTGTTGGCCTTCAATTCGGAGTTGGATTACAGATAAGACGTCTTAATATTGACCTAAGGTACGAAAGAGGAATTACCGAAAACCAAGCTCAAACAATTGACGAAAACACAGGCCAAACGATCAGAGTAGATTCCAGACCAAATCAATTTATTATAAGCTTAGCGTTAGACTTATAATTTCTGAGATTATATGTATAAAAAAACTCTGGTAAATACCAGAGTTTTTTTATTGTTAGTCATTCTTAGGATCACTATCGTCAGAATCTAAATGGTTTGGTATTCCATCACCATCATCATCATAAAAGATAATCTCACCTAAATCTATATCAATAAAACCATCTTCATTAGCATCATCAACTGTTACTTCATCCATGGTTAACGTTCCATCACCATCATCATCTATATCAAAAAAATTAGGAACTACACTTCCATCGGTATCATCATTGGACAAGTTTCTATCACCTATATCATTTGTAGGGTCTCCATCGCCATCTCTATCGACAGTTAAATCAGAATCAGCCTCTAAATCTTCTAAATAAGAAGGTATACCATCACTATCGTGATCTGTTTGATTCATTCCGTATAATTGGATACTAAATATAAGAGGTGAATATTGGGGAATACCTGTTTGTATCTCATTGAAATAAGCTAGTCCGGAAGGCATAAATACCGTAAAATCACCAAAGTCCATATTATAATCCACAGTACCATTGTCTGGATTCTCTACAAACCCTGATGCGCCACTAACCTCAACTGTTCCTTCTCTAAATCCTGGTACAACACCATTTAAATCAAACCATACTGGTGTAACGGCACTATCAAAAATTCTTCTATCGGGATTATTATTATCTACCTGATCCTTTTCATCTATTATTCCATCTCCATCCGAATCTACTTTTCCTTCATCTGTTCCTTCTATTCCATCATCATCAGCGTCAGCATCATCTGCAATTCCATCTCCATCACTATCCGTTTTAGTTTCTGAATCACTTATATTGTCAGGCTCATTATCTCCATCCGCATCTACATCTGCATTATCAGGAATACCATCTCCATCCTGATCTACGTTATCATAAAAAATCTCTCCCCTGTATGTTACAAATGCTGAATCTGCAAAGGTCGGTTTACGTTCGGATATTGCTCCATTATTCCTTTTTAGAATATATAATGTATAATCTACTTCATTAAGGTTAATCACTTTAGTTTCTAACAATCCGGAATCCCAAATAGAAGTCTGACCACTATTATCTCCAGCAATAGTATCAAACTGCACAACTTGATAATCTGGATTTGCTTCATTATCTACTAAAGTAAAAAAATGTGTCTTTAAATAGTCTTGTATTATTGGATCCTCATCTGCTTGCTGTTCCGTAAAGTCCCTTGGAGGAATACTAATAAAACCATCATCATCATCGTTATTACAGGCAAATAAGGCTGAAACAACAACTCCAATGGCAAAAATATATCTTCTTACTTTCATCTGATTGCTTTTTTGAAGGCGCAAGATACAATTTTCTTGTACTTTTGCTGAACTATTATTATAGATAAAACGCATTTTTTAATCATTTTTTATGCGAGTTGATAAATATTTATGGTGTATCAGATATTTCAAGACACGTAGTATTGCTACAAAGGCTTGTAAAGAAGGTAAAGTTCGTGTAAACGGAGATATTGTAAAACCATCCAGAGAAATATACCCCACTGATAAAATTACTGTTCGTAAAAACCAACTTAATTACGAACTAGTTGTTTTAGACACACCAAAAAGCCGACTCGGCGCTAAGCTAGTCGACATATACCGTAAAGACGTAACTCCTGCAGAAGCGTTGCAAAAATTAGATCTTTTGAATTACTCCAAAGATTATTATAGAAAAAGAGGTACCGGTAGACCTACTAAAAAAGATCGAAGAGATATAGATGATTGGTTTGAAGAACCTAATGATACCGATAGTGAAGAATGAAGTTAGATTCGCATTTCTGGAGTAATAAATATAAACTACACCAAACAGGTTGGGATATTGGATACGCATCTCCTCCAATTATATCATATTTCGATCAATTGGATAATAAAGATATTAAAATATTAATTCCAGGATGCGGAAATGCTCATGAAGCAGTATTTTTATTTGAAAAAGGGTTTAAAAACATATATATCTTAGATTTTGTTAAAGAAACACTTAACAAATTTCAAGAAAAACAACCCAATTTTCCCAAGTCTCAAATACTATATGGAGATTTTTTCAGTTTACACGACCAATTCGATATTATCATAGAACAAACTTTTTTCTGCGCCTTATTACCAGATCAAAGGAAAGCATATGTTTCTAGAATGAAATCTCTACTAAAACCAAGCGGAAAATTAATCGGACTACTTTTTGATACTTATTTCGAAAAATCCGGCCCTCCATTTGGAGGAAATAAAAAAGAATACATAGCTCTATTCTCTCCACTTTTCAAAATTAAAACATTAGAAAAATGTTATAATTCCATTCCTCCACGTATGGATACCGAACTCTTTTTTATCTTTGAGGGCAATTGAAAAAAAATTAATACTGTTTACTTATGCAAGCTAAAGACAATATCATTCTCACTCATGAACAAATTCAGCATAAGATTAAGCGAATAGCTTATCAGATTTATGAGACTAACGTAAATGAAAAAGAGATTGTTATTGCGGGTATTGCAAAAAACGGATACATTTTTGCTCAACGTTTAAAAATAATTTTAGAAGATATTTCGGATATTAATGTTACTCTTTGTGAGGTAACTATGGATAAATCTTCTCCTCAAAATACAGTTCAAACATCCATTTCCTCATCAGTATATAAAAACAAATCGCTTGTCTTAGCTGATGATGTTCTTAATTCGGGAACGGCTTTAGTTTATGGAGTTAAACATTTTCTGGATGTTCCACTAACACGATTTAAAACAGCGGTTCTGGTAAATCGAAATCATAAAAAATATCCTATCAAGGCAGATTTTAAAGGTATTTCTTTATCTACCTCTTTACACGAGCATGTAAATGTGACTTTTGGTGAAAATGATCTTGCTATATTAGAATAAGGTATTCTGTATTTCTGTTGCTATAGCTTCAATAGTTTTATCATCTGTAGAAATTATATATTCGGCCTGATTATAATAAAATGAACGCTCAAAAAGATGTTTTCTAATAAAATCTTTAAGATCATCCTGAGATGATATATGTTCTATAAGTGGTCGTTTTTCTTTTTCTTTGAATAGTCTATTCACTAATTCCTGCAATGATGTTTTTAGATATACACTTTTAGCATTTTTACTATTCTTTAGAATTTCCAGGTTTCCAGCAAAACAAGGCGTTCCTCCACCTAAAGAAATTATGGTATTAGTTTTAGTTTCTAGAACCTCTTTTAAATATTGATTTTCTTTTTTTCTAAAATATATTTCTCCATTATCTTCAAAAATCTGAGATATCGTTTTTTTTTCTTGAGATTCAATATAATCATCCAGATCAAGGCATTTCATTTTTAACTTATCAGCTAAATCCCTGCCAATCGAAGATTTACCACATCCCATATACCCCAATAAAATAATATTCATAAACTAAATTTTAGGTTATTTATGCCTGAAAAAAAGGGCATTTAAAATAAAAAGCAAATTTATATTAAATTCTTCTTGAAAAATAAATTAATGATAGTATATTTGCACCCGCATTCAAGGAAAAAAATTGAATGACCAGTTAGCTCAGTTGGTAGAGCATCTCCCTTTTAAGGAGAGGGTCCTGGGTTCGAGCCCCAGACTGGTCAC
>NZ_CANLMP010000007.1 GCF_947492405.1 uncultured Aquimarina sp. | reverse complement strand
GAAGCTATACACGATGCAATTGTAGATGCAGCTGACGCTGTAGTAGGTTTCTTTGACGGATTATTCGGAAACTAAAAACAAACTTTTAGAACCTTACAGTTTTAGAAGTCCTTTAAAATATTTAGCAACACTTCATAAGAGTATTGCTAAATATCAAAAAAAAGTGAGCAAGTATATTGCTCACTTTTTTGTTTTCAAAATCTTAGACTCTCATTAAATGAGACCCTTTACATCTACTTTTACATCATAACTCTAAAACATATCAAAAATGAAAAACTTAGAAAATCAAGGACTAATAGATATGACTACTAACGAATTAATAACTATCGACGGTGGTAACTGGTGGGATGATTTAACCGATGCAGTAAACGATGCTGTAGAAGCTGTTGAAGATCTTATAGAAGGATTATATGATAATTTACCTACTGATTCTCGTATGGTATAAAATCAAACCAAAATAACATCAGTTCTTCATAAATGCGGGTATTAATTTATCCGCTTTTTTATGACTCACCTTCTAAACCTAAAACAATGAGAATAAATAAAGTGAGTTTCAGGTAAGTTCACTTGTTAAATTTGATTATCAAGAGTGATCACAATATTACTTTAAAAAGTAACGTACAATGAAAATCAAAAAGAAACATACTCTAGGCATGATAGTATTAGTTATATTTTTAATTAGTGGTTTGTATTTGTATTTTTTAATGAATAATTATAAAAAACAGGATCAACTTACCATTTCCAGTGCGCCAAATAATATTTCGATCCCATTTCGATATTCTTCCGACGGACATATACTGATTGATATAAAAATTGACAACTCGAACAAGACATATCCTTTTATTCTAGATACCGGAGCTTCTAACTACCTATTCCAAAGTTTTCCTAAAGAAAAAATAGGTAAATCAATCGGTAGAGGAATCGGGATGGATCCCAATGGGAAAATATTCTTCCCTAAAATCTTCAATATCCCTTTTTTAGATGTTTCAGGAATCGAACTAAAAAATATTGCGTTCAACAAATCTCCAAGTGAGTTTCCATGTACCGAAAACATTTATGGGATTATCGGGAAAAACATCATGCGTCATTTTGTCTGGCAACTGGATTTTCAAGGTAATAAAATTTATATCGCTAAAGAATCAAACCTTTTACCTAAACATGAAGAAGAGGGAGTGAAACTAAAGCTAAAAGAAAATAGGTTTAGTCATCACCTATACATTCCTATTTATTTGTCAGACAATACTAAAACTAGATTAATAGTGGATACGGGTATGAGTGATATTTTAAAACTTTCTACGAAAGAAATAGCATCATTGCCGTTTGGTAAAAAAATAAATATTCTAGGAGAAGGTAGTAGAGGCTTAGGAGGTAGAAGTAATTCAAAGCAGTATTTGGTAAATCTAGAAAACCTATATCTTGGAAAAAAGAAAACATTTTTAATTCCTACTATCACTACCAAGATAAGTGAGAAATCATCTTTCAGAGCTCTTGGGTTAGGTTTTTTAAAAAACTTTGTAGTTACCATTGACTGGACTACCGCATCTATAACCTTATATCAAAAAACAAAAAATCTAGAATTGACTGAAAAAGATTTTGGAGTAAGTTTCGGATTTGAAGAAGAGGTTTACATAAAATCAGTAATCGAAGGTAGTAAAGCGCACATACTGGGAATTACTCCTAATATGAAAGGATTCTTGATTAATGGCAACCCAATTAAAACTGCTGCTCAATTTTGTGAATTCAAAAGTGTTAAAAAACAATTAGATAGTTTAAAACTAACGTTTAAGAACACAAATAAAGAATATATTCTTTCTCGAGAACTTTACAATTACTAAAATTAGTGAATAACTATCTTCATCTAGACAGAAAACATAGAATCTCGCATATCTATTCTAAATAATTGTTCAAAAAAAATCATTTTTTTATGAGAGTCTCAACTAATGAGACTGTGGCGTTGTATCCTTGTATTGTAAATGAAGTAACACTTATAAGTTACTCTATTTCAGTACAAAACATACATATTCACAAATTTAAAACCTAATATCATGAAAACATCAAATTTGTTTACAGAACTTTTAATCGAAGAATTAACGACCTTAAGAGGAGGAAATCTATTCTCACCTGGAGATACCACTGGAGGGTTGCCAATTGTTCCTTTTGGAGACCCTAGCGATTGGGATGATTACTTCCCGCAAAACCCGCAACCTTAAAACTAAATGAGTTGTTATAGCCATATATAGTATCAAAATATTACAAAAATTTATGGCTCAACTTCCAGAGTTTTCAGATCTAACAATCATTTTATCAATAATCTTTAATTATATACTCATGAAAAATTTAGCAGCATTATCAAATCAAGAAATTACAACTATTAATGGAGGAAATCATAGCTCTAACGTTTGGGACAATGGATCAGGTGGTGGATGCACCGACATACCAGGATTTCCGGGTCCTATAATCATTTTAGGCCCTACTACTGGACCTACATTTCCTGATCCGGATGTATTCTCAATGTAATCAATTTATCAATAACACTAATTTCTCACAACATGAAAAATCTAATAGCATTAAAAACTCAAGAAATTAAAAACATCAATGGTGGCAATCATAATCCAAGTGTAATGGATGATGGTAATGGCGGAGGTTGCACTGGAGGACCTATTATCGTTATTGGCCCAACAACCGGACCTACATTTCCTGATCCTGACACTATTTTTGGATTTTAAATAATGTTACTTTGCTTTTAACCCAAAAATTCCTTCTGTACTAATCTATGGAAGGAATTTTTAGATACCAATAAGTCTATTTTTAACCCAATTATTTAGTACTGACATGGAAAAAAACTATCAGAATATGCTGTATACGGTTATGAAGAACTTCGAAGGAATGTCTAAAATTGACAGCTTTGATCTTATTCATAAAATGGAGATTTTATTATATTATGCTAATAGCCCCCTTAACATTGAGGAGGTAAAGAATATAATAAGCTCAGAAGTTCAGAGTGAAGAGATTGATCCTTTTTATTTTAGCATACTTCCCAATGGAAATTTCTGCGAATTTATCGGAAGTAATGGAGTGCTCCATATCTACAAAGAAGTGAATAGGTTTTTACCAGATTGGCCCATTTTTAACAGCTATCACTATAAATCAAAATATTTGCCGTTGGAACTTAAAAAACTCACCCGAAGAAACCTGCTTCAAAGCTTTGAAGGAAAACCATATCAAGAAAAAATCAAAGATTTTTTAAAAATGAATAAGGTTACTAAAAAAGATTTAATCACAAATAAAATGCTATTATTAAACTTATAATACGTGATTATGTATTTTTACGGTGATGTATCAAAAACCACCACAATCCATAACCGTAACGGAAGCCTTAAAAAAAATGGAGCACTATTGTGCCTATCAAGAACGCTGTCATAAAGATATCAGTGATAAGTTAAACACTATGAAACTGATTCCTGAAGCAAAAGAAAAGATCATCTTACATCTTCTGGATCATAATTTTCTTAATGAAGAACGCTTTGCTAAAAGTTTCGCCAGAGGAAAATTCAGAATTAAGAAATGGGGTAAGCAAAGAATCGTTAGAGAATTAAAATTTAGACAAATCTCTGCCTACTGTATTAAAATGGCTTTAAAAGAAATTCCTGAAAATGAATATCTGAAAACTTTTCACGAGCTCGCAGAAAAGAAATTCGCTACTATTTCTGAAACAAATGCCTTTAAGAAAAGAAAAAAACTAATTGATTATCTACTCTATAGAGGATGGGAAAACCAATTAGTTTTTGAGAAGGTTAATGAACTTCAAAATAATTAATAAAACAGTAAATCTTTTACTAGTACTGAAAATTAATTGTTGAAGTTTTATTTAAAATAAAAATTATACGTTTATAAATCACAATTACATTTTGTAAGTCCTTGCGTTGGTCTTCCAATTGATGTATTTGTATGGATTCCTGTTACTGTACAAGTAATAACAGTAGGACAGTTAACGGTATAGTCCATATTTTGCTCTTCACTATATATACCACTACCTCCTTTAATCATAGACACATTTGACAACTTAGCAATGGTTAATTTATCAAAACTTAACTTCCTTTTAATTTGTTTCTTTTTCATTAATATAGATACTTTACTTTTTTCATCGCAAACATAGAGATTATTTCCTGTCGATACGCTTTTTTATTTAAAACACTTCCTTTTTTTCCGGAAAAACGAATATTAAAACATTGATAATTAGTGTATTAATAAATTTTCATTTGAAACTAACTTTGTTGATGCTTTTCTAGTAGTTTGATAAAATAAGACGGATGAATTCCATTTTTTTTATAAAATGCTTTAGAAAATACTTCTGTACTATTAAATCCTGCTTCATGAGCAATTGCTCTTATCGAGTACTTTTTAAATTTCCCATCTGTTTTTAGTTTCTCTACAGCATACTCTATGCGCAACTCATTTATATACGTATTAAAATTTTTCTCTTTATATGCATTTATAATTTTGGATAGATATTTTGAATTTGTGCTAAAACTTTTTGCTAAGCTATTTGTAGTTATATTTCGCTTTAGGAATCCTAAATTTTGTTCGAAGATTAATAACCTATCCAAAACATCCTCTACTATTCTCTCATCAATACCAATAGCATCTTTTTTATTTATAGTTATCTCCTTATCCTTAGAAACTTTATCTAGATTAGAAACGAGAAATAATTCATCAAACCGCTTTTTATATTTTCTATTTTTTGCATAATTAAATCCTAAAAATAAGATCGACAGGAGAGACAACATACTCAACAGGAGAATCCAAAGTATTGATGTCTTTCCACCTTTTTCTAATGAATTAATAATCTCCTGTTTTTCAGCTAATAATCTAGGAGTATCGTAGTTCTGCACGACATTTTTAATCAAATATTTGTAATTACTATTCAAAATACTATCAACTCTTAATAAACGTTCGATATATTTTAACTGATTACTGGTATCATTAATATCTTTATAATGTTTAATTAAAATTTCATAGCTCTTTCTACTTTCCGGAATAATTAAAGGAGTTCTCTGAAATATGGCATCTACCTTTTTATGTTCTTCAATAGCGAGATCTTTATATCCTAAAACTGACAACGACTCTCCTAAATAATAACGAGCTTGCCCTAAGTTAGCCAAATCATCATTATCCTCCATTAATTCAATAGACCTGAACAAACTATCCTTAGCTGCGCTATAATTCTCTTTAGAAAAATGATTTATACCTTCATTTAAAATGAAATAATATTGTAATTCTTCATGATTAAGATTAATAGATTCTTTATATCCCAAATGGTTTATAACAGATGCAGAATCTAGAATTTTATTAAAATTATAAGACTCTGACAAAGCAAAAAGTAACTCTAAATACTCAACCGGCGCTTGTTTTTTATGCTTAGCAAAAAATGTATAACAATCTCTTAAGTTTATAAGTGCAGTTTCGTTTTCTCCCAGTAGCGCTTTTAGTATTCCAATATTTTTTTTACTAGCATACTCCAATCCTATATTATTATGCTTTTTAGCCTCTTCATATACCTTAAGAAAGTAATCAAAAGCTTTTTTAAAATCTCCCTCATTAAAAAATAATGCTGCTCTATGATAATATGAATACATAGGATACTCTGCCAAATTAGAATTTTTAGTCATTCTAATTATGGTATCACTATATTTATGAGCTTCAGGGCTCTTGCTAATTAAAGACATGAAATAATATCCATTTACCACATTAATGGTATCATTGGCTTTTTTTGCTTTTAAAAGATATTTATGAGCATATCTTC
Source organism: uncultured Aquimarina sp. (assembly GCF_947492405.1). Classification (GTDB taxonomy): domain Bacteria; phylum Bacteroidota; class Bacteroidia; order Flavobacteriales; family Flavobacteriaceae; genus Aquimarina. The sequence continues at coordinate 380,970 of NZ_CANLMP010000007.1, read as the reverse complement.
TAGCCTGAATGGTATCTCCTTCGTTTTCATAAAATTTCTCTGCCAAAAATTGATAACTATCCTCGTTGCTATTAATTTCTTGATTTTGTTGAAAAGCAATTATATGATTTGTAAAAAGAAGAAAGAATAAAAATTTAAAGAACAACCTGTTATAATTCATTTGTAAAATACATTTTAATAAAAACTAAACCTTTATCTGCACTATTAAATTGTGCGTAAAGATATTATTATTTGTTTTTATCAATTTGCACACGCAAAAAGAACCAAAACACTTGAAAATCAAAATCTTAATAAAATAAACAAACAATCGATATTCTGAGAATATCCAGACGATTTTCCTGAATGTCTTATTACAACATTTGTTAAGACCCTACACACTATTCTACATTTGTACCAATCAAAAAACAAACGTTACGTAACAAAAGGCGAATACCGAAAAGCCTTATTAATAGAGTAGGTAGAAAAACAAAACACTTTTATGAAAACATTATCATTTTTAAAAATCGGGGCTGTCCTATTTTTTTTGTCACTTTTCACTTCTTGTTCTACCGAAGACTTCGAAAATGAAGAGAATATTACAAATGTAGAATATCAGGATGCAAAATTATTTTTAACGGAATATTCTAAATCTATCAAGGATAATATTAAAAATGTCGATGACCTTAATGAGGAAATTGCAAAAACATTAAATTACAACGAACAGGACAATAATTTACCTGTTTTGTCTGAGGAAGTTTTAAATACAGAATCTTTAGCAACGGATTTAGTTTATGTAAATACCTTACCTGGAGAATTTCGCAACTACTCTTCTGATCATAAAAGTTTTTTTATCGAATACATTAACGCATTAGGAAAAAGTTACGATAATGAAGTTCTTAATACTATTGAGGAATACAAAAACAAATTAGAAACTAAGAAAACATCTTTATCAGCAGATGCATATAAAGAATTAGATCTGCTCTTATATGCTTCCGAACTTGCATACAACGATTATATAGAAATCGATTCTAAATCATTCAATAATAGTTCAAAATTATATGCTAAAGGAGGTTTTTGGGGATGCTTTGCAGGCAAGGGTAAAACTATTGGAAGAGGAATTGCCGGAGGCGCAATTTTAGGAGCTATTAGCGGTGGTACTGTAGGCGCTCTTGGAGGAACTGTTGCCCTACCAGGCATAGGTACAGCTACTGGTGCAGTAGGAGGAGCTGTGTTTGGTGCTGCATTGGGAGCAGTAAGAGGAGGATTAATGGCGGCAGCTTGGTCAGCTGCTGATTGTGCCATACAATCTAGCAGTTATAGAGGAACTTTGGATGCTTATATTGCCCAATATGGTCCAATTAATGGTCCTAAATATTTCAAACCATTTGCAAAACTGTATCTAACGCCTAGTGAATTACCTGGAGATTTAATCAAACTCACAAATCTGAATATCATTGATTTTGATCTTTAGAAAAAAAAACTTGTTTTGAAAAAAAAATCAAATAGCCTGAAAATTTTCACTGTTATTTATACAATAATTGTATTTCTATTGTTTTTTTATTTGTTCTTCTTTTCTGAACGATCAGACAGACCTATAGCTATTGAAACAATACTAAACAATATATATTCTCCAAGCCTTTATTTAGCAATACTCTTTGCTACTATTGGAACAATATTATTATCGTATCATTTAATTAAATATAGTTTTTTCCATAAGGAATAAAATCATTTTTAAACTTCAATTTTTCTAAACTATTTATGCGAGTTCAATCTCGATAATTATTACAAAATATATATCTCTAAAAGTTCAGGAGATAAGAATAAACAAAGATTAAGATATGTTAAAACAAATTTCTGAATTAAGATAAACACTAAAAAGTAAAGAATTAAAAACAATCAATGGCGGTGGAGGTCCAGGTGTAAACACTTGTCGTACCGAAATGGATTGTGACTACGGAAGAGGAATATGTAATGGGTTTTACTGCATTTACGAAATGGTATAATTCTTTTACTAATAATCCCGCAATCAGTAATTGCGGGATTATTTTTTTATAAATAAAACTATCAGTTACCACTACTCAGCAACTCAACCGCTCTATCTATTCCACTATCCTTTTCCTCATTAAAATCATCGTTGGAAAATAACGGAACTCTATTCTCTTCAGTGGGACCAACTCCAATTGCTTCATAAACTACACCTTGAGCATCACTATACACCTCATTAGACAATCCTATTGATGCTCCATTTGGCAACACATGAACCAAAATATCAGAAAAAACACCATTTGTATTATCTCCTACGATAGTTACATAAGGTAAATCTTTCATACAAAGTGTGAAAATTTCTGCAGCACTAGCAGTTAATGGGCTTGTTAGTAATACAATGTCATCCGTAAACTGAAAATCTCCTTTAGGGGTTACAGATATAGAGGTGCTTTCTGTAAAACTATTTCCTAATCTAGCTTTTTTAGAAAAAGCAGGCCGTTCTTGATCAACAAATCGCGATGCTATTTCTACAGATACCATATCATATCCTCCACCGTTAAAACGAGTATCGATAATCAATTTAGACACTCCGGAATTCTTAAAATCATTCATCATTCTGTCTAAAACAGTATTTAGCGTTTGTAACTCCATACTTTCATTAGCGCTATAACCTGCCATACCAAGGATATTAACATATCCAATATCATTATTTAGCATACCCCAAGCAATATTTTCGCTTTCATCTATCTCAAACTCTCCTCCAAAATATTTTAGTGTTATCACCTCTAATCGTTGATTATAAAGTCGATCATAATCTTCTCCTGAGTCAATAATTAAATCCCCACTTAAGCTTGAGTTTAATCGTTCTAATAAGCCAGGCAAACCAGCATCTATACCAATATTATTTTCTTCATCATCTATAATAACATGACCATCATTGAGTAATAATACAAGTTCTCCTATAATTTCATAAAAATTCTCAGAAGTTACATGTTCTCCTAGGTTTTCGTATTGTGACCAATCCACATTTCTTGTTTCGAAAAAAGCATAATAATCATTGAAGATATTCCAGAAATGATCAAAATTTACCTTTGGATCCTCTGTTTGAGAAATTTGATCTGATAAACAAAGCTCATTTTGATTTTCAAGTCTTGTAAACTTAATATCCGAAGCTATTAATTCTGAAACACCTATTAATTCATTAACATTAACTACATCAAATTGAAAACCCGCAAATTCTTCTTCGTTAAAATTAGCATCGGCAATTGAACATCCATAGGTATTCACATTATACAGGATATCCTGATCATCCGTAAATTCAATTATATAACCTTTATCCGCTGCTAACCAAAATCCATTTTTAGTTCCTTCTACAACTATCGGTGTATCATCATCGGATTGACACCCTATTAGAAACACCAAAATGAAGCCTAAAAAATACTTTTTAAAAAAATCTAAAATCATACTATTACGTTTTAAGAATTATACCACTATTGACAATTAAAAAATCGATCAGTTGCACGAAGTCATAAGGAACGATAAAAGCCTATGGACCTAAATAAACATTGCTCCTGATTGGGATCAAAACTAGATAGTACACGGAGAATCAATGTTCGGAAATATGAAGATTTAAAAAATCAGTACCTTTTTCTGATTAGTTTTAAACTGGTTTGGAGTTAACCCAGTTTCCCTTTTAAACGAAGTATAAAATGTAGTTTTAGACTTGAAACCTGCTTCTAATCCTATTGCTAATAAACTATATTTATCAAATTCTTCATTGAGTATCATATCTTTTACCTCTTTTACACGATATGAATTAATATACGCTGTAAAATTCTTTTTAGTTATGTCATTTACAATTTGAGAAAGATATCCAGAACTTATGTTTAAAGTTTCTGCAATCATTTCTTGATTCAAATTAGGATCTCGATAGATATACTCTCTTTGTAATAAATTTTCCAATTTTAGGAAGTATACATTGTTTTTAGAAAACGAATGTTGAGAAGCTGAAACTTCTGGTTTTTTAACCTTTACGTCATTATTACTAATACTCTTTCTTATGCTAGTAAGTTTTAATGAGTAAATTCCATTGTACACAATCCAAAATATAAATAAAGATGCTCCGGAGCATATTATAGAAATTCCAATTTCATAACCTAAACCAAAAATCATATCAATAATGTCTATCAAGACCCAAGAAGTAACTAATGAAACCTCCCAGACACATAATCTTTTTAGCCATTTGCTATTTTGATGACCTATGTACCTTTTATTTTTGAGAATACTATATGCCCAAATTGCAATCACAAAATTAAAGGAATAATAACCAAACTCTTGGATATCAAAAATCCAACCATAAACCAACTCTTTATATTCCCATGAATAAGAGTACCATTCATAAACGTGTTCTAAATTAAAAACAACATTTACGATCACAGAGAATAAAAACGGGATGTATAAGAGAAAAAGCTTCTTGCTTTCTAATAGCTTATGGTTAATTGATTTTAATATATAATAAAAGAAAAAAACTGGAAACAAAAATATCCATTCTATATCGTATAAAATTAAGAATTTAGGGTGTTGCTGATATACCTGTAGTGTATCTAGATATACATTAAACATTAAGAAAGCCAAAATTAAAATTGAATATCCTAAATATGTGTTTGTTTGGCTTTTAAAGTATGGGGAAAACAAAATCGCAAAACCAAAAAGAAATCCTTGAGAAACACTTATTAACAAAATAATATTCGCAAATTCCATGCCTAGATATTGTATGATCTTCTTTTTATAAAGACAAAAAGAAATCAAAAGAGTTGCAAGGTTTCTCTAATTAGCAATTACATCTCCTATTGGTTCTTTTGATAGCTACTTCATTTTTATAATTCATCCATTTCTGACCACCAATCCTACGCATAGCATTATCAAAATATCGCATAAAGAAAATATTGTATGCAGCTTTGTTCATATTTCCTAATCTAGTAGCCATTGCTCTAATGCTCATAGAAAACCCTGGTGTAAGGTATGTCATCTGATGCCAGTATCCTTCTGGCATGTAAAGTGTTTCTCCGTGTGTGAGATTTGCTATGTACCCTTTAGCTTTTTTAAGGGCCGGCCATTTTTCTAAATTAGGATTTGTAAAATCAATATCCTGATGTGCAATTAGTGCATGAGGTACTTTATACAGATATTTAGTTTCGGATGGAGGAAATAGTATACATTGTTTTTCTCCATGAAAGTGAAAATGAAGGATATTACCTAAATCAATATCATAATGCATAAATACCTTAGAACCTTGGCCTCCAAAAAAAAGAAATGGCATTTTTTTTAGTAACCTCAAACCGATATTAGGGTATTTATAATCTTCTCTAAGTTTTGGTACTTCTTTTAATAAATTATATAAAAAGATTCTGTAATTAGTAGGCTTTGAGTTTAACAAATCTACATACTCGCTCATTTTCATGCTTGTATGCGGTTCGTTAAATTTAAACTCAGAGTTTATTGGTCTATCATCAAATAAGGGCACTTCTTTATCACCGGCTACCTCATTAATATACTCTAGGTTCCATTTCTTATAAGCTGGCCAATCTTCTATTAATCTCTTAATAACCACTGGTTTCTGTGGTATAAAATATTCTTTAAGAAATTCTTCTTTAGTGATTGACTCAACTCTTGGTATTTGCTCTAAATTTAATTCCACTTACTGACTATGAAATAATTCTAAAACCTTATTTTCAAGGATTATTTGTTAAGTAAAGCTTCTTTCCCTTTTTGCTTAGCTGCTTCGTTCTTTTCGATAGTATGATCTGGTCTTGACCATTTAGGTTTTTCACCTTTTGCTTCATACTTAGAATCTTCTGCTTCTACTGTATCAGGTTGCGCCTTTTTAACAAATGGTTTTTGAGGATTTAGCCCTAGTTTCTTAAACATCTCCATATCTTGATTTACATCAGGGTTAGGAGTGGTTAATAATTTATCCCCTGCAAAAATTGAATTTGCTCCTGCAAAAAAGCACATAGCTTGTCCTTCTCTACTCATTTCTGTTCTTCCTGCGGATAATCTTACTTGAGTTTGTGGCATTACGATTCTAGTAGTAGCTACCATTCTGATCATATCCCAAATTTCCACTGGTGTTTGATCTTCCATCGGAGTACCATCAACAGCAACTAGTGCATTAATTGGCACCGATTCTGGTTGCGGGCTCAATTTTGCCAAAGCCACTAACATTCCTGCTCTATCTTCTGATTTCTCCCCCATTCCTATAATACCACCGCTACATACGGTTACGTTGGTTTTTCGAACGTTATCAATAGTCTGCAAACGATCTTCATAACCTCTGGTAGAAATTACTTCTTTATAATATTCTTCTGACGTATCTAAATTATGATTGTATGCATACAATCCCGCTTCTGCAAGTCGTTGCGCCTGATTTTCTGTAATCATTCCTAAGGTACAACAAACTTCCATCTCTAGTTTATTGATAGTTCTCACCATCTCCAACACATTATCAAACTCTGGTCCATCCTTTACATTACGCCAAGCAGCTCCCATACATACTCTAGAGCTCCCAGAAGCTTTAGCTCGAAGTGCCTGTGCTTTTACTTGCTGTACACTCATCAAATCATTACCTTCTATATCTGTATGGTATCTTGCAGCTTGAGGGCAATACCCACAGTCTTCTGGACAACCTCCTGTTTTAATAGATAGCAATGTAGAAACTTGAACTGTATTAGGATCGTGATATTCACGATGTACAGATGCCGCTTCATAAAGCAACTCCATTAATGGTTTATTGTATATATCTAATATTTCCTGTGATGTCCAATCGTGTCTAATAACGCTCATAAATCAATGGTATGTGAATTTTCAAAAGTAATTGTTTAAAATCAAAAAACACAAATTAGCTTTATCAAATTCGATAGTTTTAATAACAATCTATATTCACTTTTATGGTAGTTCTAATAAAATACTAACCGCATTTCCTCCAAATCCTACAGCATTTACCATAATTTTATTCAACTTTTTGGGAATTACTTTATGATCTACATAAGGGACTGGTATAAATTCCTGATGTTTCATCATTAAAATAGCTAACTCCATGCTTAAAATTCCACTCGCTCCAAATGTGTGACCAATTTTCCATTTATTGGTTGTTAATGCTGGGGTCTGATCTCCGAAAATAGTTTTAATGGCATTATATTCTGCCTGGTCACCCTTTACAGTTCCAGGAGCATGCAATACTATTGCATCAACTTCTTTTAAATCGGTTGTTCTTAGAGCCATTTTCATAGACCTCTGAAAACAATCCGCCTTTGTAGATATTGATATATTATGTGTTAATGCTTCTGTAGCGTATCCAATACCTGAGATTAATGCCAGCGCATTTTCTTTAATTCCATTTTCTAAACAAGCAACACCTGCTCCTTCTCCTAAAAACATAGAATTTCTGGTTTTATTCCAGTTCATCGCTTGACAAGGGTAGGCTTCTTTTCTAACTGAAGCATAAATCTTAAGAGCTTTCATCTGGGCAATCGTAAAAGGAGTTAGTGGAGCTTCACTTCCTCCTACTAAAAACTTATCGCTTAAACCAGACTGAAGCCAAGCAATACCATTTAGTACTGCGTGCAAAGCAGTAGAACACGTAATAGAATGACTTATATCCGGACCTTTAGATCTTAAATCCTGTGCAATCCAAGAAGATATATTGCCCAAAGTAGTAGTGGGTGAGCTTAATGTAGATGATTGATTGGTCTCTAAAAATTCTTTGTGATACTTCTCAAAAAGACCCGTTGCTCCTCTAGAAGAGCCAACATTAATCCCGTAATTAAATTCTCCTTCCCAGTTTGCATCTTTTATAGCGTTTCTTGCAGCGAAAACTGCAAATAAAACAGAATCATCCAAACAAGCATACTGAGAATTCTCGTCTTTAAGTTTTTTGATCTCTTGTTTTGTCACCGAATTTAACTTAGCAACAGGAGCTATACTACCCGCAAAATCTTCAAAAGTAATCTGATGTGATGATTGTTTATATAAATTCCAGATCTCCTCAGATGAAATTCCTAGAGGGGATATAGATGAAATTCCAGTTATCGATATTGGGTTTTGCAACACTTAATTTTTGAACAAATGTAGGGGTTTGTTCTCGCATGTTCAACTGTTAATTTATTAATTGATATAGGACCATAATTATCAAATTACTTTTTGATTTTTAGATGAGAATATACTTTTTCCTTATAGCTAATTCCAATAGGAACTTCTATAAGACCTAGTTCTATATCATGCTGTGTATAGGCTGTTATTTTATCTAAGTTAATAATGAAAGATCTATGAATTCTTAAAAATGATTTTTTGGGGAGTACTTTTTCAAAATCACTGATTTTATATTTCGTTTGTATCTCTTTTGTATCCGTATATATTTTTATATAATCCTTTAGACTTTCTATATACATAATGTCATCAGGATGTATTTTATGATATTTATTCCCAGTTTTTACAAATAAACATTCTTCTGTAGATTCCATATTTTTTTTAGAAAACGAAAACGTCTCTTGTTCATTTCTAAAAAAACGTTCTATTGCTCTAAAAAATCTTTCGAAAGTAATAGGCTTCAGCAAATAATCTAAAATATCTAAATCATACCCCTCTAATGCATATTCCCTGTATGCTGTGGTAATGATAGTTCTCGGAGGTGTTTTTAAGGTTTTTAGAAATTCTAATCCTGTAATGTTTGGCATTTTTATATCTAAAAATAATAAATCAACCTGCTCTTTTTTTAAAATCTCCAGCGCTTTGATTGCGTTATTGCAAGTAGCAACTACCTCTAAAGAATCTATTTTAGAAATATGATTTTCTAGCAACCGGATTGCCAGCGGTTCATCATCAACAAGTAAACATCTAGTTTTCATCAGTAATTTCTATTTTCAACTCGACCACAAATAAACCTTTCTGGTTATTATTTATTTCTAATTTATATCGGTTATCATATAATAAATCTAACTGCTTTTTGATATTAGCAAGTCCGATTTTCTTTTTTTGACTATCATCTGGTACAGCATCAACAGTATTAGAGATATTAAATATAAATAATCCATTAGTATACCTAATCAAAATATTGATCTTAGGAGAACCGCTATCCTCTCCAGCACCGTGCTTAAAAGCATTTTCTACAAAAGAGAGCAGAATCAGTGGTGCTATATTTATATCTTTTTCTATATGTTTTTCTAGAGTCACTTGTAATCGATCATCATACCTCAACTTTTCTAGTTCTATATAGTTCTCCAACATCTTTACATCAGCTCTTAACGAACCATATTTATCCGTGCATCGGTACAAAATATAATCCAGAATCTCAGATAATTTTTCAATAGAGTAAGCAGTTTTTGAAGAGTTTTCTAACGCTAGAAGGTATATATTATTCAAGGTATTAAACAAAAAATGAGGGTTTAGTTGTGCTTTTAATAAATTTAATTCTGTTTCAATTTTTTCTTTATCGATTTGTAACGTTTTTTGTTTAGCCTCTATATAATGAATAAAGAATTTTATAAAAAGAAACCCTAATACCACAACATAAATAGGAGTGAAATATTCTGATAATAATTTCTTCCAATCCAATACTATTTCTACTAAAGATTCTCGTCTATAAGGTAACGTTCTGGTAAGGGTTTCTGAAACATGAATAATTAAATATCTTGCTAAAACAATAGTAATGTATACAATCAAAAACAGAAATAATATATATAGGAACTTCTTACTACTAACAATATATTTTGGAATCCAATAATATGCTAAAAAATAGGATCCGATTAGTTGCGGAATTAAAAGACATACCTGACGAACCCAGGATGTATACAAAGTATGTTCATCAAGGATTCGATCTCTTGCAATAAAACTTAGTACTACTACAACCCAAAAAATCAAATGCTTAATCCATTCTTTTTTCTGTATTCTTTCTATTAGTTTTTCCAAAAAGATCCAATCAAAAACCATATAATCTAAAGTAATCAATATGTCTAGATTATTTTTAATTATCGACGAATAACTCCATAAAACTGATGAATTGTCGAGTTTTAATGACAAACATAATTGGTCTTTGAAAACTACTTTTCTAGGCATTTACTTATCTAAGTAATCGATATCAAAAAATAATAGACTATAAATTTTCAATTTTTGATAAAACATTAAAATTTATATCAAAATGAAACGAATAGTATACCTTATAATTTTAGCTTGTGTATCTTTTACATTTAGTCAAAATAAAGAAATTTCAATCCAAGAAGGTCCGGGAACATTTACCGTTAAAGGAGGTAAAGGAAATGAAAACAAAATCATTACTGTTTATTATTACAAACCAAAAAAATTTAACCCCTCATCAAAAGTACTATTAGTCATTCCGGGGTCTGGCAGAAATGGTGATAGTTATCGAGATAGTTGGATTGAGGAATCGGAAAAGCATAATATCCTAATCTTATCTCCCAGTTATCCTGAAATAGCATATCCATATGAAGATTATCATCTGGGAGGAATTGTCAAAGATGTAAATACCCGCGAAAGCATATCTTTTATTGAAAACACAAATCAGGTCTATCTTGATGAAGACAAAACTTCTATCCAACTAAATCTAGATAAAACAACATGGATATATCACGATTTCGATACCATATTTGAATCAGCGATAACTGCTCTAAATAGTTCTCAAAAAAGTTATGATATATTCGGGCATTCTGCAGGAGGGCAAATATTGCATCGATTTGCTATTTTGCATACCAAATCGAAAGCAAATAGAATAATTGCTGCAAACTCCGGCAGTTATACATTAACTGACTTTGACACAAAATATCCGTTTGGTATAGAAGATCTTAATCTTTCAAAAGAAAATTTGAAAGAAGCTTTTTTACAAAAACTAACAATTTTTGTTGGAGAATTAGATAATGAAAATGAAACCGGCGGAATTTTACTGCGCTCCAAAACTGTTGATAAGCAAGGATTACATAGATTGGCAAGAGCAAAGTACTTTTTTAAAGTTGCCAAATCAAAAGCCAAAGAAATGGGCTATCTATTTAATTGGGAACTAAAAGTAATTCCTAATGTTGGTCATAATATGAGAAAAATGGGTGACGCGGCGGGAAACTATCTTTACGAATAAATATATCTTGTAACAAAACAACAGAAATCCATACCTATAGAGTAAGAAAAAGCACCGTATATCATGGCAGAACACACACAACAAAAAAGTTGGTTTAGTAGAAATTGGCCCTGGGCAGTGCCTTTAGGAGGCTGTCTTACATTAATCATCATATTCTGTGTCTTTTTAGGCTCTGTTATATTTGGATTCTCCAAAGCATTTACAAACTCAACACCTTATCAAGATGGATTTATAAAAGCACAAGAGGATGAATATGTAGTTCAAATGCTGGGAGAACCCATAGAAACCAATGGTATTATGAATGGTAGCTTACTGTTTGAAAATAATGAAGGTTCTGTTGATATTTCTATACCTATAAAAGGTCCTGAAGGAGAGGCAACAATCTATGTTGTCGGCACAAAACAAAATGATATATGGACATATTCTGAACTCTATGTAATTATTGACAAAACCAATGAACAGGTTGATTTATTATGGGGAGAAGGTCAAAAAAATGAATAAACTTTTTTTAATCTAAAAGAGTAATTTATGACTAAAAGATTAAACATAGCACATTCAATTAGTGTATTTGGATTTCCTTTATTGATCATTACTTTAATGATTGCAATTGCGAAATCAAAATTATTTGAATTAAATCCAGAACTTTTATCAATAGGGATTACTGCGGATCTTCTTTTTACGGTTCCTTTTATCTATTTTCTATTAATCAGAAAAAAGAACATCCCAAAAATCACGGTCATATCACTATTCGTTTTAGGAATTGTAATAACAACATTTATTATTCCTAAAGAAAACCAGGTGTTTTTGGATCAAATTAAAACTTGGTTTCTACCTTTTTTAGAAATTGGTGTTTTTACATTTATCTTATTTAAAGTAAGAAAAGTTCAAAAATCATATAACACTAATAAAAAAGAGGGTAGCGATTTTTTCTCTACTTTAAAAATTACTTGTAAAGAAATATTACCTGAAAAGATAGCTATGTTACTTACCATGGAAGTAGCTGTTTTCTATTATGGTTTTATCTCCTGGAAGAAAATCAAATTACATAGTAACGAATTTTCTTATCATAAAAATAGTGGTACTATATCCGTTTTAATAGCACTAATTGCAATTATTGCAATAGAAACATATGTACTGCATATTCTTCTTAGTAAATGGAGTATTGAAGCGGCCTGGATAGTAAGTGGATTAAGTATTTATTCTGGAGTTCAGATCTTTGGATTTTTAAAATCAATGTTTAAAAGACCTTTTTCAATCGAAAAAAATACAATTCATTTACGATATGGAATCTTAAGCGAAGCTACAATAGATATTAATAATATAAAATCTATCGAAATTTCTTCAAAACCTATTGAATTTAGTGAAACTACTCGAAAACTATCTCCATTAGGCGAATTAGAAAGTCATAATATGATTATCAACCTGAAGAAAGAAAATACTATAATCGGACTTTATGGAATTAAAAGAAAATTTAAAACATTAGCCTTTTATATTGATGAGAAAGAGAAATTCAAAGCTCAGTTAGATAAAAAAATTTCATTATCAGAATAAAAAAAAGAGATTAGCTATTTACTAATCTCTTTTTTTAAACATTTTTTTAAGACTCCTAAACTACTCTATTGCTTGTAGCTATAACTCACGGTATAGACAGAAGTTGGTTCTTGATCTACAATTACTGTAATAGTACCAGAACTAGGATAATTATCCGCATCATAAACATAATCAATCTTTACTTCTCCTTCTACTTCTCCAGCTTCATTTTTGTAAACGATAGACTTAATATTATTTAAAGGAAATAATGCACGAGCTCTTAAGATTTCAGAGCTTTGCGGCATCATACTAAAATTTAACTGAACTCTATCTAATACTTCAATTAGACCAGCTGCTTCAAACGTATAGAAATAAGGGTTAGGAGTGGCATCATATGCTATTGTAGCAGTAAACTCTTCTGTTACCTCTTCATAAATACCGGTTGTCTCATTAAACTCATAACTTTCTTCAAATACTTTTATAGAAATCGGGTTGCCACTAGTATCGTATTCTAATACATCACCCGTTTCGAAAACATCATAAGGATCTTGATACAATTCGCTTAAACTAAAAGGCTCACTTCCACCTGTAACAGTTGATAATTCATTGTTTTCATATACCAAAACACCTGTATCAACTCCATTAGAAGCACTAGTTACTCTATTATTAGCATCATAATTAACTGTAAAAGTATAATCTTCTTCATCGATCTGTGCTGAATCAAATTCAACTCTTTCAATTAATTTTTTGGCCGTATCACCATTAGCATTATCAAATTCATCTGTTACAGAATCGCTATCGCAACTTGCTAAAAGAGTGATTGAAATTGTAGATAAAAATAAAAGTTTTTTCATAGTAAACTAAATTGGGTTTTATTCATTTTATTAATTAGACAATACACCATGCCTATTCTTAATAGTATCAAAAACTTGACATTTGTTACCGTGTAATTCCCAGTATTTTTCAAATTAGCTTATAACCTTTTGTTTACAAGGAAGATAAAAGAACCAGGATCGTGTCATAAATTTTATTCAATTGACCCTGAGTAATCACATATGGTGGCAATATATAGATGGTTTTACCCAAAGGACGAAGACAAACCCCATTTTTCATAAAATGATCGAAAATCTCATATCTTTTTTTACCATATCGATCCATTTCTATATCAAGATCCAAAGCATATATAACTCCTTTTTGTCGAGTAGCTTTTACTTTGGGATGGTTCTTTATTTTAGTGTCAAAGTCCGTATGAGATTTTATAATATTTTTAATATTTTTCTGAATCTCTTCAGAACCTAAAAGTTCGATTCCTGCAATCGCTACAGAACATGCTATCGGATTAGCAGAGTAGGTATGTGCATGAAAAAAAGCTTTACCAATAGAATCATCTAAAAACGCATCGTATATTTCCTGCGTGCAACTAGTTACCGCCATTGGAACAAAACCTGCTGTCAAAGCTTTAGACATAGATATAATATCTGGCTTTGTTTCTATATAATCTGAAGCAAAGTTTTTTCCGGTTTTACCAAAACCTGTCATTACCTCATCTGCAATAGTAATGATATTGTTAACGGAGCAAATCTTAAGGATTTCGTTTAGATATTTAGCTTCAAACATATGCATCGCATTTGCTCCCTGTACTAATGGCTCATATATAAATGCTGCCACATTATATGTAGAAATGATTTCTGATAATTTATTTATAACCTCTTCAAAATTTTCATTATTCGGAGTTGGGATTCGTTGTACATCTATAAAAAAATCTTCAAAAGGTCCATTATATACTGACAATCCAGATGCAGACATGGCTCCGAAAGTATCTCCGTGAAAACCATCGTTAAAGGCTATAATCGTATTTCTCTTCTCACCTTTATTAAAATGATACTGTAGCGCCATTTTAATTCCCACCTCATTTGCAGTGGATCCGTTATCCGAGAAGAATATTTTTTCTTGATTTTGCGGTAATATTTTGATCAATTCTTCAGAAAGATGAATGGCTGGTTCATGTGTAAATCCAGCAAAAACAATCTGATCCAGATTCCGCATTTGCGTATTTACCTTTTCTATAATATATGGATTACAATGTCCATACATTGCAGTGTACCAAGAAGCAATTCCGTCTATATATTCTTTTTCATCATCATCGAATAACAAAGCTCCTTCTGCCTTTATAATAGGCATGGCATCTGGATGAATTTTGTGTTGTGTAAGTGGATGCCAAAGATGTTTTTTATCCCTTTCTTTTAAAGTCATAATGCTTCTAAATTATCCTTAAATAGCGATGCATATTCCTTAACTACCATCGTATCAAAATAAGGTTCATTCTCGATTCTACCAATAACACTAGCGCCAGTCATTTTTTTGATAATAGCCTCTGTAGTTACATGTTCATCTCCACTAAAAATAATAGAAGGATCAAATCCTTTCTCTTGTAACAACCTTACTGTCATCAATGTATGATTAATACTTCCTAAATAGTGCCTGGAAACTACGATAACTTTATAATCAGATTTTATAAGATCTAAAATAGTATTCTCATCATTAAGTGGAACTAATAAACCTCCTGCTCCTTCAATAACGATATCATTTTTAGTTTTTGGAATTGTAATAGTATCAATATTGATTGTAATTCCATCGATCTCAGCTGCCGCGTGAGGACTCATTGGTGTTTCTAATGCATAACTGTTGGGGTGAAATCTGGTATTAGTATTACTCACTAATTCCTTTACTTTATCCGTATCAGAATATGATAAATCTCCTGCTTGAACGGGTTTAAAATAATCAGCTTGTAGTGCCTCAACTACAATTGCCGAAGCTACTGTTTTACCTACATCTGTTCCGATTCCTGTGATAAATATTTTTCTAGAATTTGTCATAGCCCTATCTGACATAATGATCTGTCAATTTAATTTTGAACAAAGGTAGCTAACAACTCTAAAACTTCTGCTATTTCTTCTTTTGTATTATAAGAATGTAAACAAAAACGTAATCGTTCTTTTCCTTCCGAAACAGTAGGAGAGAGGATAGGTTTTACATTAAATCCATTTTTTTGAAGATGCAGTGCTACTGCTTTGACATTCTCATTACCCGAAATTACACAGCAATGGATTGAAGAATTACTTTCTATAAAAAATGATTTTAGATTAACTGCTGCTACTTTTTGATTAAAAAAGTAAATATTACTTCTCAGTTTTTCAATTTCCGAGGTTATTTTTAATTCTGCATAGGCCGCTTGAATAACCGAAAGTGAATGAGGCGGTAAACCAGTTGTGTAAATAAAGCTTCTAGCAAAATTTACCAAATAACTTTTTAATTCAGATGTTCCTAAAATTACTGATCCGTGGCAACCGAGTGCTTTTCCAAAAGTATGTATCCTTGCAAAGACAGTATCTTCTAGTTCTAATTCTTGAATTAAACCGACCCCACTATTACCAAAAACTCCTGTTGCGTGTGCTTCATCTACTATAAAATGACACTTATTTTCTTGACATAGTCTAGCAAAAGCTTTTAGATCAGGAATATCTCCATCCATGGAAAAAACTGACTCGGTAACTATATACACTTCATTATCAAAGCCATCTACATTTCGACTTCGCTCAATGTGACGGCTAACATCTACCAAGTCATTATGTTTAAATTTATACGATTTAGCATTACTCATCGTTATTCCGTCTCGTATAGAAGCGTGAATAAGCTCATCATAAAGGATGATATCTCCTCTTTGCGGTACTGATGAAAAAAAACCAACATTGGCATCATATCCTGAATTAAATATCAATGCGGATTCTGAATTATGAAAATTTGCCAATATCTCTTCTGTAATAGAATACAACTCATGATTTCCTGAAAGCAGACGAGATCCAGTAGCTCCGTTTTGACATATTCCTTTTTTTTCTAATGCATTATGCGCATTATCAAAAATTAATTTTGAACCAGAAAAACCGATATAGTCATTAGTAGCAAAATCTATCAATTCATTTTGCTCTGGAAGTTTCCTTAATGCCTTATTCTCTTCCCTATTCTTAAGTTTTTTTTGAAGTTTTTTTGGAAAACCACTCATACCGTAAAAATACAATAAAATGGCTCTATCAAGATCAATTTTAAAAAACAACAACTTAACATCTTTTTAAATAATAAATTATCTATCGTGTTTTAAAAAATCTGAATAAGTAAGAAATACTGATGGTATAACCAATTATTTCATTAGTAACCGTAACCTAAGAGTAATATCTACTAAGATTGGTTATCTCTTTTTCTTCTTAGGGGTTTCTATTTTAAGAGAAGTACTATTCGTTTTTTCTGCCAGATGGTTAGCCAATATTTTTTCAATCAACTCTTCTTTTGTCAGGTGATGAAAAACAGTTTTAATTTTTTCTTTAAACACTACTGACACCTCATGATTAGGTTTAGTTTTAAATATTTTTTTAGCCCATAATAATGTATTATTTTCTTCTATACTCTGAGCGTCTGCTTTTTTAAACTTCTTAAAAGTAATTCCTAATTCTTCTGTAAACTCTTCTAAATCTTCAATTTCTTCTTTTTGTAATACCGTTAAAGATAATCCTTTGGCTCCTGCTCTTGCAGTTCTTCCACTACGATGCACATAGGTCTCATATACATCGGGCAAATGATAATTTACGACATACGATATCTCTTTTACATCAATTCCTCTGGCAGCTAAATCTGTAGCAACAAGAATATGTATATGCCCTTCTCTGAATTGACCCATTATTCTATCTCGTATGGGTTGTGACAGACTTCCATGAAGTGCCCCAGAAGAAAACTTATTAATTGCCAGATTTTTTGCCAGTTTATTAACCGCTGCTTTTGTTTTACAAAAAATAATGCCTCGCTCACCTTCTCTAGCACTAAGAAAATGCATCAGGACTTCCAATTTTTCTATGGGTTCTACCACTACATATTGATGATCAATCCCTTGATGACCTATCGTTTCCATATCCGCACTTACCTGAATCACATGCTTGGACATATAATTCTGAATCAGCTGTTTTATGGTTCCTGGCATTGTTGCTGTGAACAAAATCGTCCTTCTTTTCTTAGGTAAAACAGCAACGATTTCATCCAATCCTTCTTTTAGAGAACTAATCATT
Source organism: uncultured Aquimarina sp. (assembly GCF_947492405.1). Lineage (GTDB taxonomy): Bacteria > Bacteroidota > Bacteroidia > Flavobacteriales > Flavobacteriaceae > Aquimarina. Next base: position 363,225 of record NZ_CANLMP010000007.1, on the reverse strand, counting down.
TCATCTGCCTCATCAAGAACCAAGTAATCAGCACTTGTTATATCAATCTTATCTCGTTTTATTAAATCAATTAACCTTCCTGGAGTTGCAACAACAATATGCGTAGTTTCCTTTAGACGTTCTATCTGAGGTTTAATTGGGATCCCTCCACATATCGAAGCTATAGATACGGTCGGTAAATATTTGGAAAAGGACACTAAGTTATTATAAATCTGTTGCCCTAGTTCTCTAGTTGGAGTGAGTATCACTGTCTGGATCTTTGGGGCGTCCAAATCAATCAATTGTAATATAGGCAAACCAAAAGCTGCGGTTTTTCCAGTTCCAGTCTTTGCTAATCCGACAAAATCATCTTTCTTTTGTAATAAAATAGGAATTGATTTTTCCTGAATATCTGTTGGAGTAGAAAAGTTTAAGTCCGCTAAACTCTTTTGCAAAGGAGCGGCAACTCCTAAAGTAAGAAACTGATTTGACATAAAAATATTTTCGGCAAAGATAGGTGTATAATCCTATTTTCATCCTTTATTAAAGAACGATCTTATCTTACCCAGCAATCCTTTTGGCTTAGCAACCGTTTTCACATATTGCTTTCTGTGATTGTCTTTATAATTATATCGTTCTAAAATTACATTCACTTGTTCTTTATATTTTTTACCTTTTTCTGAGTCAATTTGATTGATAAAATTAGCATACCCATGAATCTGGGATAGTAGATCTGCTTTGCCTGTCCATACCTTTCCTTCGAGTCCGTCTTTTTCTATCTGGTATAGTAGTGCTCTGAATCGTTTTAAGGATTTCTTCTCTATATTCGGTTTTTCATTAACCACTACTCCTGTAACTTCTTGTCGAACTCCTTTTTTCATCACCCGTAGCTTATCAGGATGTAGGGTGAAATTTTCTTCTCTTACAATACGACGAGAATATTTAAGAATCGTAGTAATCTGTTCATATTGCTCATATGTAGTAGAAAATGTAAGATCATCTACATAGCGCGTATAGGTAAACCCATATTTAGCTGCTAACCCTGCCAATCTATAATCTAATTTTTTACATAAAATATTAGTGATAGCTGGACTACAAGGAGATCCCTGCGGTAAAAATCGTTCACCTCTTTGTGCATAATATTCTTCTCCCAGTACAGACACTTCTAGAATCTTAGGTTCTGAACATAATAATGCAAAAATCGTTGCTACCTGATCTGAATATCCTAAAGCTTTAAATACACCTCTAATTCTGGAATAAACAATAGAAGGAAAAAAGTTTTTTAGATCTTGATTGATGACCACATCTTTTCCTACATGTGGCACCGCATTTGTTTTTATAGACCTACCTATCACACATCCATGTGCATTAGGATGCATCGTAACTTTATTAAGTATATGCTCCAATATCCAGTGCTGTGCTGCTTTTAACTTGGGCTGTGGTGCTGAAATATGTCTAAATCCTCCTGTTTTCTTCGGAATCTGAAATCGTATATAGTGGTTTACTTTTGCATTTTTTCTGGAGAATGCTAAAAATCGAAGTTGCCCAATAGTAATTCCCATAGCTTTAGCTACTTCTTCTGCAGTCTGCAATATCGGCAATCCCCCTTGTCGTAATCTATCTTGCTGAGATGTCTTATCATGTAAAGTATGTGAGTACCCTTCTCCCAGAAAAATAATATCTTTTTCTTTAGATTGTTTCCATCGATCTGCTTTCTCTTCTCGCAGTTTTTCTCTAAGTTCTTTGGTTTCTTTCTGACTTTGTTTAGAGGCTGCTTTACGCTCTTTATGTTTTTGCGCCAGAAAAGCTTCTGGATTTTCTACTAATCGTTTTTCTTTGAGTAGTTTTTGTAATTGCTTTGACAGTTCAGTTTCTTCTTTGAAATATTGATTTACGGTATCAAAATCGACCTGACCATCATTCCAAAACCCAAGACGCTTCATCTCTTCCAGAATATATTGGCTTTTAGATGATTCTTTTATTTTATCATAAATCTCTTGCTTTCTGGTTGCAGCATCTGCCATAGTTTATGGTATAAAAAAGGTAGCGATAAGATGTGTTTTTTGTCCCTTCGTACAATTCTAAAGACTGGATTGAACAACTCCAGTGAAATAGGTACTAGTGTACTATTTCACTTCGTAGAAGTCTAACCGGAAATGGTACACTAGTACCTATTTCACAAGTTAAGTTCGAGCCAGTGACGCGTTTAGTGTCTGTATGCAGGATTGGCGATCCACCAACCAAAATGCAAGGTTTTCTCTCTTATCACTACCTGTTACAAATATAATTTATTTATCCTCAAAAGCAATCCTTAGCGCTAATATATGGGCACAAGGACCTTTTGTCATTTTATTATTATAATAATAGGAACAGGAGCAATTGCCATCTACAATCCTAAGGTCTTTATCTACCTTTACCATAGGAGTATATGTTTTTTCTACTATTCCCGTAATCGTTATCTTTTCCTGATCTTCTGTATGTTTTATATCGCTTACTCCATCATCTTTTTGGGTAATCATATAAGCCTCTTTATCTGTTTCGCTAGAAAAACGCAGCGAATCGATATCTATTCCTTCTCGTTTTAATTCTCTAGCACGATATACTTTATTCTTTAGGTCATAAATCACCTTACCTGCCTGCGTAAAAGTAGTAAGAGCTTTATTAACAGTTGTGATGTCCATACCCACATCTGTCGCTAATTCCTTTTCTGTACGGAACCAATTTTTACGCAATCCTAAATAGACTGTCTGTAATGCAGAAGAAGAAACCTGACCTCTAGGTGCTAACAGATCTAATTGACTTACCTGTGTCCAATCATTTGCTGTCCATCCTGATAACCCTAATGTAAAATACATATCATTAGTAAGATGTGCTGTATAGAATGAAGGCATTCCTGTACCCAGAAGATGTACAGTGAACTTATCTGTTATAGGTAATAATCGTTCTAATAATTGAATTCTTCTCCGTCCCCATACTCGTATTTCTTTTTCTGTATCGCCTTTATATAACGATCGCGGACATGCTACCTCAATATTCCAAGGTTCGAAAACAGCTACAATAGGTTGTCCTGGTTTTAGAATATATTTAATGGAACGTGGACTTTTTCTTTCTTTATTTCGTTTTAAAATAAAAATAAAATTAGCAATATCTGCAGCTTCTAACTCAAAAGAGATTTTCTCACTTGTCATAGCAGAACTTACCTGAAGAAACCCACGTACCCAGCTATCCGGCAAATCGATCTTTACTTCTTTATAATTTTCTTCTCCTGTAGTCTGTACATCAAATCCAGAAGGATCTATCTTAAAATCCGTTTCTTTATAACTCCGTATCTTCAGAAACTCATTATACAAACTCTCGGAATAATCAATATTGGTGGTACCACATTTAAAATCACTAATATTTGTAAATACGTCATAATCACATGATAATTTACCGTATACAGACTCATCTTTACTAAAACATTCAAAAAACACCTGATCAGGATGCACAGTAATTACAGGGTCTAATACAAACCATGCAGCATAATCTCTGGTATATAAGTATTTAAAGTATTTTTGTTGTGCTTTATAAAATGGTTTAGTGATTATTTCTCGCTGCTCCCGTAATCCTTTTAATTTTCGTTGTAATTCGTTAATCTCAGAATTGGTTTTCTCTAGTTTCTGATTTGCTTCTGCAAGCCATACTTCTTCCTGGCTTTTTAACCACTCCAGATACTGTGTATTATCTTTTGGTTGAAATTTAAAATCTGCCACAACTACATCATGCAATGCAGAAATAGCTTCTCTAAACGGAATTTTTTTATGCAATGTTCCTATAAAATAAGTCGGCTCTCTTAATACATCGGGGGCAAAAGCAACATTGGTTGATGCCACTCCATTTTGCACATTACTCTTTCCTCCATATTTATAATTAAACTTCATGTGCTAAACAGTTTTAATGATTAATGGAGTTTCTAAAGATGGATATACTTCGTGGATGGCTAGCATAATATCGATGCACTTACTTTTATCCTTGATGGTTTTAGTAGCGATTATAGAATTCAGAATTCTTATAGTCATTCTGGCTATCATTTCGTTTTTTATAGCTTCTTTTTCCAGAAATGCATATACTCTTGTTTTTGCTGCATTATTGGTGTTGATATTAAATAATACCGTTTTAAAAAATGCTTCTAACTTAAGAATTACTTCTGGAGCATCTTTTGCATAAGTATCCAGGTAATTCGTTGTAAAAAACTGCATCGTTTTAGTAGGATGTTCTTGCAATTTTAATAGTAATTGTAATCCATCTTCTGCTCTAAAATGTGTAGTTATAATTTTTCTTCCGAAAGACTCAACATCGTTTTTAGTATGATCACATACATATAACAAGGTATCTACAGTCCAATTTTCTGGTTTGATGTGTTTCTCAAAATATGCAAACGCCCATACTCTAGCATCTTTCCAATTAGTATTAAATATCCTAAGCGCTTCTTCTAATTCATAGTTAATTCGCGAAGGATTACTTTTAAAATATATCTCTAGTGTATCCCTAATTACCCTAACATCGCTAGTTGCTAGTGAAACCAATTGTGACATCGTTAACTCCTGAAGTTGTACCTTTTTCTGAAATAACGGAGTTCCTAATTTCTGAGCAAACTCATATTTAGACAGAATTAGGGTAATAATTCCTTCTTCGCTTACTTCATTTAAATCTTTGCCATAAAATCGTATCAATAATTCATGACTACTTTTGTGTATACCTTCATATGATTCTTGCTCAACTAATATCTGTAATAATTTTCGCAGAAGTCCTTTTTTAAAACCCGTATCTAATCCTATCAATCTCCCTACAGCTGGTTGTATTGCCTCTCTAACCTCTGTATATGGAGAAAAACAGTATTCCTTAATAACTTGATGATTTTCTAGTAAATACTGATCAGGAAAATCGGCTAATAACGCTACTCCTGTTTTTCTTAATAGTTCTTCATCAGCATCCAGATAATCTCCTAAAAATTCTTTAACCAAGTCATAAGAAGGAATGGTATTGACCTTACTTAATGTCGCTGCAAAAAGCTTATTCGTAACAGCGGTACTTTCTGCCAACTGTAATATCTTTTCTTTAGAAACTTTTTTTAATAACACTCCAAACTGAGTATCCGAAATTAGTTCATTTACTTGTAATAAAAATTCATATTGAAATTGATTCGGCACGTCAAACAATAGTGCTAATTGATCAATATGCAAAGGAAGATTATAAACAACCTTTGTTTTATATAATTCTGACAGATAGTTCAGTATTTTTGGTTTACCTATTAAAATCAATGCTACCGGAAAATCTGAACTACTAAAGTAATCTTTCTCATATTTCTGCAACCACTGCAATCCTAAAGTTGTTGCTCTCGTACTATTGGATTTCAATAATGAAAGTATAATATTTTGTTCTGGTTGGATGCTTTCGTATTGTCTTTCTAAAACTTCTAACACAATATCTACAACTCTTGCGTCATAATGAGTGATTAATTTCTTAAAAATAGCTGGTTCTATAACATCCAGAAAATTAGGTTTATCTTGTATAATTCTTAAAGAAAAAGAGATTGCTTCATTACTCTTAGCATGTGCTAGGATGTAAAGCACTTCTTGTGGCTTTGAATTCCATACTTCTGGTAACGCTTCTTCTCTTGGTAATTGAGAAGTACTCATCATTTCTCCAGTATAATACCATTTCTTACGAGAACGCCGAAACCTTTCTGAATTACCATGCAAAATATACATCACAGCAGGAAAATCACAATATTTAGGATACTGTTGCTGTACATTTTCATATCTTCCAGTATCGTTATTATAGGTATATAAATATTGCGTTTCTTCTTTTTTATTATCTGCAGCATCATCTAAACTGCACAACAATGCAACCGCTAAATCCACATAATTATTAGTATTGGATTGACCTAAAAAATACGTTGTTTTATATGCGGCATTACCAAAATATTCTTTAGTTTTTCCAGAAAAAGCAATTCTAGGATTTGCTTTTTTCTTTTCTTCATCAGCTGATATCCAATTCCAGTTTTTATCATAGGTTCCATAACCATTATACCCAGGTTTACTAATAGAAATACGTTTGCTTAGCAATGCATAGAAAGTAACATCATTAGTTACCTCAGCAGATTTAAAAATATATCGAATGGATTTAAAAGTATCTATCTTTATAGGTAATCTATTGATAAAAGTATGCAGAATCTTTCGCAACTCAGGATCCTGATGTGATATTATATACAGGTAATATAAACATAATGGATTTTGAATTTTTTCTTGTAAAAAATAAACAGCTAATTCATTAGAAAGTTCTTGTTTGTTTTCAAGTGTGTTAATCAATTGAACAGGAAGTTCTTTTTTAGCAAGATCTACGATTGCTTTTTGATGTTGGTCTTCTTTTGTAGTACCCTTTAATACATATGATACAGCAATTCTTCCTACCTTATCAGTAAATCCTTTTTGATTAAAAACATCAGAAACAGCATCCACAAAGGATGTATCTTCTAGTTTTGCCAATGCCCAGATAGCTGCATATTGTTCAAATTCATCCTGTGAAGATATAAAATGAGAAGTATACTGGAGTGCTTCCTTCAATCCTAATACTCCTGCTCTCCAAATGATTCTGGACACCTTCCAATCTCTGGTATAATTTCCTAAAGTAGCATCTTTCAGGTATTTTAGAATTACTTCGTTTCTAGCAATATTTACATTGTCATCTTGTTTAATATCCTGTCTTCTAACAGCTCCCTCTTTACCTTCTTCTGCATATCCTTTGCTCTCTTTACTTTTCACCAATTTATCAAAGACAACGGTCGCTTCTTCATATGATACCGGAAAAACAGTTTTAGTTCCTTCTCTAAGGCTGCTACCTCGTCTTCCATATCTAAAATTAACCACATATAATTCCGCATCTACTTCGCATAGATCGACTTCATATACCTTATCTGATTTTGCATCCTTAAAGAAGAGTGATTTACTTTTTAGTAATTTCAATGTGAGTTGGATTTTAAAGAATTAAAAATCTCGTTTTTAAATGATATTTCAAAAATTAATCAGTACTATTTCGGAAAGTATTTTATTTTTATTTGAACACTTGTATCTTACCTTCTGTTTTTGATATATATAAGATTAGCAAACTACTAAAATCATATCTTTACTTTCTTCTAAGTACTAAAGTTAAAAAGATGGCTATTCAACATTTAAAATATACAATTGCTACATCAGACAATGAGTTGGAACAAATAATTCTGCTTCAACAAAAAAACCTAGCTGCTTCGATTTCTAAAAGCGAAAAGGAAAAAGAAGGTTTTGTTACTGTAGAACACGATTTCAATATATTAAAAAAGATGAATAACCAACAACCGCATATAATTGCAAAGGATAAAGATCTTGTTGTAGGTTATACACTCTGCATGACAACAGATTTTGGGAATGATATTACTGTTCTCAGACCTATGTTTAAGAAAATAGAAAATTCTCTAGATCAAGCTAAATCATATATCGTTATGGGTCAAGTCTGTATTGATAAAGAATACCGCGGTCAAGGAATATTTAGGGGTTTATATCAAAAAATGAAAATCGAATTACAAGAAAAGTACGACCTTTTAATAACAGAAGTAGCTGCTAATAATTTACGATCGCTACACGCTCATAAAGCCATCGGTTTCGAAAACATGCTTGTATACAAAAGTGATGAAATTGATTGGCATCTTATCAGTTGGAACTGGGAGTAATTTTTCCTGTTTCTAACGGTTTTTCTTCTAAGTCATATCCCATATTTTTCCCTTTTTCAACTCTAGGAACACCGTTTGTCATCCACTTGGGGACTGGTTTCCCTTGTAGGTAATGATCAAAGAATTGCATCATTCTAATAGAAAGATCTTGTCTGTTTTTTTCTTTTCTTAAGTTATGCGCTTCGTCGTTGTATACTAAAAGCCAGGCTGGTTTCTGTAATCTACGCATACCCATAAACATTTCTATACCTTGATAGTAAGGAACCGCACCATCTTTATCATTATGCATCATTAAGAGTGGTGTTTCTATTTTGGGAATTCCAAATAATGGCGAATTTTCTATATACAGATCAAAACCTTCCCATAGATTCTTTCCTATTCTACTTTGAGTTCTCTCATACTGAAATGCTCTACTCAATCCGGATTGCCAGCGGATTCCACCATAGGCAGAGGTCATATTACTTACAGGAGCTCCAGCCATAGCAGCTTTAAATTTATTAGTTACCGTTACTAAATAGGCTACCTGATATCCTCCCCAACTCTGACCTTGAATCCCCATATTTTCACTATCCACATAACCTAATTTTTCTAAAGCTTCTACTCCAGAAACTACACAGTTATATGCGCTTGGACCAGGTTTACCATCTTCATAAACAATATCGGGCACAAACATGATATACCCATTACTTACCAAATAAGAAGGATTTACAATAGAAGCGCTAGGTCTTGGAGTATAATAATTTCTATAATCATCAGATCGTTTTTCATAAAAGTACGTAATCAAAGGATATTTTTTTGATGGATCGAAATCTTCTGGTTTATAGATAATACCATCTAGCTTTTTACCATCATAGGCTTCCCAACTAAACAGCTCTGCTGTTCCCCATTTAAAATCTTTTTTCTGAGAATTTGCATCTGTAATTTGAGTAATGTTCTGAAAATTATTATTCGTATAATGTAGATCCTGAAATGTATTAAAGTTTTGTTTCCTAAAGGTAAATAATTCTCCACTTTTAGCCTTTTGATATTTGTTTAAAAAGAACTCTGTAGGTTTTATTTTTTCTACCAATTTATCACCTCTTAATACATACAATCCTGAAGCTTTAGTCCTCATATCAAAACTCGTAACCAATAATTCTTCATTACTATAAGATGCATTATTTTGATTTTCTGAATCTAATTTTTGAGTTCTATATTCTATTTTATTTTTTCTTCCTTTAACTGTAATATTAATTGGTTTTGTTTCTCCTGACATTGAAACTTTCCAAACATCAAATTTGTCATAAATCAATGCATTTCCATTTTTATCAAACCCTCCAAAACCATGAGGATACGGTAACATAGGATGATCATCATCTTCATCATAAAAAGCTACCTTAACTTTCTTAGTAAGATTAGTTTTTCTTAATGTCGATAATTCTAATGAAAACCAATGTTTTTTAAATATATCATAATATAAAGCATATTTACCATTAGGTGACAAGTAAGGCTGTAAAGCTGTTTCGGTAAGTCCTAAACGTTTTTGACCATTAAATGTGTCTATTACATAAAAATCTTTGGTCCAAGGCATAGCCCAGGAACGTTTAATATCATAAGGAGTTCCTGTGGCTCCTAATATAAATCTTTGTTCTCTATTCTTATCAAAAAGAAGATCTTCAAATGTTTCATCTTGTATATGAACAATGGATTGTTTTTCGGTATTATAATAAGAAATAAATGCTCTGTTCTTTAATTCTTCAAACCTTGCTTTTTGTTCAGGTTGTATCATTTTGTCTTTCCAATTCCAAACATCTACCTGTGGAACTTCGTCTTCTAAAAGTGTAGTGTCTTTTTGATACTCTACTTTTGGTTTTGAATAAAAATAAAGTCTATTACCCCTGTCTGAAAAAAATGAAACTTGACCATTACTTAATTCCCAATTTTTTCTTAGATTTTTTCCTATAGTATCTACTAAATTTAGTAGTTTTTGATCCTTATAATAGAACAACTGGTACTGTAATGAATCTACGTGAGTAGAATCTTTTGCGGCGATATAGGAAAATTGCTCCCCTGTTCTATCTACTGATAATTTATCATAAATATAATTTGTAGTATCTATTACTATCTTAGACCTAGAAACAATATCGTATTCGAAGACTCCGATATCTTTTTCTTTCTTCTTTTGGTTTTTCCTTGTATAATAGAACTTCTTTCCTTCTTCTGAAAGAACAAAGTCTTTGATCTGAAAAATAGTATCCTTTTCTTTAGTATTTAGATTATATACTAGTGCGTAATTTTGCTTAAATGCCTTTCCTAACTTGGTTTTGACAGTATCTTTTTCTTTCGTTTTTAGGGAATCCTTTTTCTTTTTTTCCGGTTTCTTTTTCTTAAATTTTTCTATTACAAACCAGCCATTAGATTCTTCAGGAACCTTGTAAGAATTTGTTCTTACAATAGAATCATATATTTTGTTATTTTTTACATCGTAGATAAACAGATCATCCTTTGATTGTTTTTCTTTCTTTACTTTTTTCTTTTTCTCTTTTCGAATATTCTCGTAGTTAGGTTTACGTTTGAAAATCACAAAATTTTCGTCTTGTGTTATCGAAGAATTATATCCATTAAAAAAAGTGAATTTTTTGTTATTTTCTGTGTTGTAAATTTCTATATATCCATCTCCTCTTTTTGTAGAAGTTGCGATCACTGAAACGATCAACTTTCCTGTATTAGATATTTTAGTATCCGTAATATTTTTCCAGAGGTCATAATCCTTATGACTTAAAGATCTTTTCTGAGCGAAAACTAATGTTGTAAAGCTGAAAAAAAATAGAATAAGTATGTTCTTAATCATTACGTTGAGCTATATCTTTCCCCGAAATGTATAAAACGTTTTACCTAGAAATAATCCTTTAACATAATTTTATACAAAATCCTCATTATTATTTAGTTTCAGCTCGATTTACCGTATAAAAAAGGAGCTAAACACTTAATATAGCTCCTTTTTATAAATTTGTTACTAATTACTACTCCACATTCAGATATGGATTATAGATATAGGTTTTACTGAAATTTCCCAACCCATTAAAATACTCATCAACTAAATGAGCTGGGTAATATGCCAATCCTCCTGCCAACAATCCTTGGTTTCCTCCATCGTTTTTATCATCCCAATTCCAAGGTGCATTAGCGGAACCATTACCATAGGATTTCTGGAATGATTTGGCATTACTAAATAAGTTGGTATTAAATCGCTGATCCCACATCCCTCCATCTTCGAATATATTAACTAGTTTATATTTTACGTTTCTATCATAAATATCGGATGGATATTCGCTCGTTGTCTTACTCGGGTAATACACTACATAATCGCTTCCACCTGGTTTTTGCTTTGCATGTGCTTTAATCCCGTGCCCTTTTGCTTCTGCCGAGGTTTTAAATCGATTAATTCCGTTATGATTTTGTGTAGTCAAAGTGCCATCTATATCTTCATTTCCATTAGTCAAACCAGAATTAGATGCTCTATAAGAATAAAAGTCGGAATGAAATACAGTTACTATTCCAATTGCTTTCCCATAAGTAGCGTTATCCTTCTTCACAACAGTTAGTACTCCTTCCAGATCATTTTCATGTTCGTCGATACGATATAAAAACCATATATCTGTCCAATCTCTCGGATGAAAGAATGCATAGGTAATGAAATAATGAGTCGCTGTTTCTACTACAGAATAGTATCCTACTGCATTGCCTTTTCTGGAAGAACTCGCAATATTGTTCCAGTTATTCTTAGCATTAAGATCACCATCAAAATCATATCTTGTGATGTAGTCTGCTTTTCCATTTAATCCATGAGAACCTGTTCTATCCACATCCTGATAATGTACCGGTGCGTGGTGATAAGCGAGGTCTAAATGAAAGTTAGTGTTTTTTTTAGTGAGCTTCTCCTTTACTTCCAATACTTCGTTGTCGTAGCCATTTTCTTGAACTTCGCAACTTATTATCAACAAGGATAATAGCGCTAATAATTTAATAGAGTTATTCATAATGTTAGTATGTTAGGTTATTAATTCCTTAAAATTAACATACTTCTTTCAGGTTAAGTTTAGCTTAATCTTAAGACTTTATTATACTAACATTGACAAAAGGTTATGAATAAAATTGATCTGAATACTATAGTATTAAAACAACCTATTTTTAACAGCTGCTTTATAGGATTGACCAATAGGAATGGTGATCCCTTCTAATTTAATCTGATTGCCAACAATACTTTTTATCGAAGCAACACTTACCATAAATGAACGGTGTACCCGTATAAATTGATCTGCAGATAAAACTTCCTCAAAATGAGATATTGATTCGTGGATTAATAACATTTCGGTTTGTAAATATAATTTTACATAACTACCATAACTCTCTAAATATTTGATATGATCCAATTGAATATGATGTGTTTCCTTATCCCCCTTAAGAAAAATACTGGTGGGAGATGCATCAGTCACGGTTTTACTTTTTGTTGAAGATTGCTCTTTTGCCTTACTTACTTTGGCATATGCTTTTAGAAACCGTTCAAATGAAAAGGGTTTTAACAGATAATCACAAACTTCCAACTCATAACTTTCTACCGCAAATTCAGAATAAGCAGAAGTAATCACTATCAAAGGTGGATTCGTTAAAGCACGCAAAAAATCAAGCCCCTTCAATTTGGGCATTTCGATATCCAGAAAAATCAGGTCTACTTGTTCTTTTTGTAAGAATGCTAATGCATCAACAGCATTATAAAAGTTTCCTGATAAATGTAGATCGTTTAACGATGCCGCATAATCTTCGATTATGGTATGAGCAATAGGTTCATCATCTACAATGATATACTTCATAATTAAACGGGTATGGTTAATAGAGCTTTATACAAATCATTTTCTATTGTAAAGTCAAGCGAATACGAAGTATCGTATATAATCTCTAATCTTTTTTTTAGGTTTTCTAATCCTATTCCTTTTGTTCCGCTTACGGAAGATACATCATAATTATTAATGACTTCGAATATAATTTTACGCTCTACAACTTCAAGGTTGATATGGACAAATGCATCATTCATTAAGGAATCTACACCGTGTTTAAAAGCGTTTTCTAATAAAATGATAAACAGAAGCGGAGGGATCAAGATGTTCTTTTCTTGTATTTGTTTTAGAAATTGAATATCAACTTCTTGATGATGTCTTATTTGCTGAAGTTCGATATAATTTTCTAGATACTCGATCTCTTCTTCTAATGGTACTTCAGTTTCCTTTCCTTTATAGATTACATAACGCATAATCTCTGACAACTTCAAAATAAGTTCTGGAGCCAGATCCGATTTTCGCTTTGCCAGTCCATAAAGATTATTTAATGTATTGAAAAAGAAATGTGGATTAACTTGCTGTTTCAATAATGCTAATTCGGCTTTAGCTTTATCAGCTTTCAGGTTTTGAAACCATTTCCATTGATCATAAATCCATAATATGACAAACAAGGGTATTGGAAACAAAAACACAAAAAACACATCCATATTTTCTTCATGTGTCCTTGCTCCAAAAGAAATGATAAACAGAAAGAAAAAAAGCAATAACGCTCCATAAAGTCCTAATATCAGTAACTTATATTTTTGGAAAAATCTTGGTGCCAAAATATAAAATACTCCTAACCAAAATAATGTAAGCAATATAAACGTAACCGGATTATCCGATACCTCCATGTAATCATCTATCGCAAGCATGATTATAAAAACTATTGAAAGTAGTATGAGTCTTATTAAAAAAAGTTTACGCTCTTTTAAAAAAGCAACAGAGTTTCTTTTCTTATATCGTTGCATATACCAAGACCATAGAATATAGCTACTCGTAATAAAAAACAGAAAAACGCAGCTGATCGTTATCACTTTATATTCCATGGATTTTCCAAATATGAAGCCCAATAAAGAAATCACCCAGCTCACGATCATCCAGTAAAAAATGTTCTCTCTTTTATGAAAAAGCATTGCATTTACAATAGCAGAAACTACTAAACCCCAAAATATAAAACCAAGAATATTTACTAATGTTTCTTCTGGATCTATTCTAATAAAATCAATATGCTCCAGTGCTTTTACTAGTATAAATAGTATGATAAACCCATACGGAATTGCTCTGTATTTTTTCAAAAACTGAATCATGACCTCAAAAGTAATAATCCTTTATAGATCTCAATAATTATATAGCTGGACAGCTTTAAAATTAAAACGAACACTTCATTTTTTACAACGAATCCAATTGATTTGTTTTTTCGGAGTATCTGTATGAATCTTATGGCGTTTATAGAAATTATTGTGTTTGCTCTTAATCCTAATGTAGGTTCGTGTCCGAATCAAAACTAATTCTTATGAACACACTACAAATACACAATATCTCTAAAACGTATCCTAATGGCGTAAAGGCATTAGATAGTATTTCATTAACTATCCAAAATGGCATGTTCGGATTATTAGGACCTAATGGAGCGGGTAAATCCTCTTTAATGCGTACCCTTGCAACCTTACAAGAACCTAGTTTGGGAAGTGTTCTATTTAATGATATAGACATCTTAAAACAACCTCAGGAATTACGTAGTCTGCTAGGATATTTACCTCAAGAATTTGGAGTATACCCAAAGATTTCTGCACAAAAACTACTGGAGCATCTGGCAGTACTAAAAGGAATCACACATAAAGAAGAGCGAAAAGAGCAAGTAGAAGCTTTATTGCAACAAACTAATTTATATATACATCGCAAAAAGGCAGTACATACTTTTTCTGGTGGAATGCGACAACGATTTGGTATTGCACAAGCGCTATTAGGCAATCCGCAACTTATTATTGTAGATGAACCAACCGCAGGACTTGATCCTGAAGAACGTAATCGTTTCCTGAATTTATTAAGCGAGATAGGAGAAAATATTATTGTTATTCTATCAACACACATTGTGGAAGATGTAAAAGATCTATGCGCCAACATGGCAATTATGAATCAAGGAAAAATAATTACCCAAGGGATTCCTTCAGAATTAACTGAGAAATTAGATGGCAAAGTCTGGCATAAGATCATTAAAAAACAAGATTTAAAAAGTTATCAATCCACTTTTAACGTCATTTCTACTCGTTTGTTTTCAGGAAAAACGCAGCTTCATGTATTAGCTGATGAGAAACCAGAAGTAGGGTTCGAGTGCGTTCATCCAGGATTAGAAGATGTATACTTCAGCACATTACAAGCCTAAAACACTAACAAAATTCACAACCTATGTTTACGCTACTTTTTAAATTCGAATGGCAATACCATTCTAAGCAATTGTCATTTTACATATTCTCTACTATTTTTTTTCTTTTAGGATTTTATATGTCCTCTGGAGGTCGATTAGGAGCCACAGAATTGGTAAAAACCAACTCTCCATATCAAATCAGTTTTTTTATAGGAATATTTAGTTTGGTATCTGTTTTTGCCATTATGTTTTACTGTATAAACGCTATGGTAAGAGATAGGCAATATCATACTGAAGGTATAATTCATAGCACACCAGTTAAAAAACATCATTTTTTCTGGAGTCGTTTTATTGGAACATTCTTGATTAGTTTACTGGTATATACACTTATGCTTATTGGTTTTGCCGTAGGTACTTTTTTTTCTAATAATCCTGATGGATTAGGGCCTTTTGTATTCAATCATTATTTTTATATATGGAGCACCTTGGTATTGCCTAATTTATTTATTCTCACAGCCCTATTATTCTCATTTGCTACGTTGTCTCGAAAAGCATTAATAGTATATATTGGAGCTGTTCTTATCTATGTTCTGTACTGGGGTTGTTCTATATTTCTCAATTCTCCAATGCTAGCTCAAGCAATACCTCCATCACCTGAGAATATGATTGTTGCTGCACTGGTGGATCCATTTGGCTTATCCGCTTTTTTCGAGCAAACGATGTATTGGACGCCATTTCAAAAAAATAATCAACTGGTATCATTTTCTGGATACTTCCTTTGGAACAGATTGATTTGGTTGTTTTTTTCAATATTTCTTTTGGGTATTACCTATAGATTATTCTCCTTTCGAAAAGGAATCCAAAAAATTAAAAAAACCAAAGATTTATCGGACGAAATCATGGAGAAAAAAACATATACTCCAGTGTTGACTTTTGCAAAAACAAGTAAAGCACAATTCATAGGGTTTCTATCACTTACAAAGCTAGAGTTGGTTGCTATTTTTAAAAGCTTACCATTTATAGCTATACTCTTAATATGGGTTCTAATCGCGTTTACAGAAATTTACAGCAGGATTTATGAAGGTGGAGCTTATCATGATAGTCTGTATCCAGTAACTTATTTTTTGATTGAATTGATTAGTGATCCATTGCCTATTATGGGATTGATTCTTATTATTTTTTATAGCGGAGAACTGGTGTGGAGAGAACGTAATGTACACTTTAATGAAATCACAGATGTTACTCCTGCATCTAACGGTATTTTCTTTTTTTCAAAATATGTAGCACTATTGGTATTGCCAATGCTACTAATTCTTATCGGTGTTCTGATTTCAGTAGGTTTCCAAATTGTTGGGAATTATTATCAGTTGGAATGGTTACAATATATCAACCTATTCTATTTTCAAGGTCTCGAACTGGTTTTTTACGGAGTGGTAGCTTTATTTATTCAAAGTTTGGTATCCAACAAATACCTGGGAATGTTCCTTTCGGGAATCCTGATTTTTGGATTAGGTAGTACTTTAAGTAATTTTATAGGTATTGAACATTCATTACTACAATTAGGAAGAACTCCACCAATAGTCTATATCGATATGAATGGTTATGGAACATATCCAAGAATTTTTCATTGGTATGCTTTATATTGGATGGCTCTTGCGGGTATTTTAGTGTTACTGGCTTTCAAATTATGGAGGAGAGGCACGATTTCTAGTTTTAAATTCAGAGTACGGCAGTTATTTTCTAACTGGAAAAAATCAGAAAGAAGTATCATTTTTGGGTTCCTTATTCTTTTTATAGGCTCCGGAAGTGTCATTTTTTATAACACTAACATTGTAAATGAGTACCGTTCATTAAATAAACAATTAGATCTTGCCGAAGCTTATGAACGTAAATTTAAACAATATGATACGCTAGAAGAATTATATCCAGTGGACATAAAGACTGCAATAGATATCTATCCTAAAGCGAAAAAGTATAGCGTTCGAGCGGATTATATACTAAGTAATAAAAGCGATACTAAGGTCAACATGGTCTTCATATCTCCCAGAGAACCTCTAGAATCAGTCTTTTTAGAAAACGCCACATTAGTAGATCAGGATATTATTTTTAACACCTATTTGTTCAAGCTAAACGATCCGTTATTACCTGATGAGCGATTAAAATTTCAGTATGAACTTAGTGTTCAAAATGATGGTTTTGAAAGACGTGGTGCCATCGTTGAAAATGGGAGTTATATAACCCATTCCTCTTTTAGTCCTTCCTTAGGATATCGAAATAGTCGGGAAATACGAAATGCTTCAGAGCGAAAAAAGCGTGGTTTGCCTCAGCTTAAAGAAGAAACCATGGAGGCTAACGACCTGCATAGCATTCCTGACAATCTAATCGGTAAACTTCCTTTTGAAACAATTGTATCTACACAATCAGATCAAATTGCTCTAGCTCCTGGAAATTTGATCAAAGAATGGAAAGAAGATAACAGAAACTATTATCATTATAAAACGGAAGAGAAAGTGTCTCCGATGTTGGGATATTTTTCTGCTAAATACGAAGTGCAAAAAGAAACGCATAACGGAGTTACTATAGCACAGTATTTTCATTCTAGTCATGATATGAATGTTGCTTCAACTATGAAAGCAAGTAAGGAAACGCTAGATTATTGTATAGAAAATTTTGGGGATTATCCATTTGATCATCTTCGTATTGCAGAAATACCAGCCTATTGGCCGTTTGGAGGTCAAGCATTACCAGGCACTATTAGTATGGTCGAAGATCGGTTTTATTTATTAGATCAACGTGATACGGATATTTTCAATCTCGTTGCTAAACGTACTATTCATGAAATAGCACATCAGTGGTGGGGACATATATTAACCCCAAAAATGACCAGAGGAGCAGGCTTCTTTATTGAAGGATTGGCTAAATACACAGAAATTGTAGTGATGGAAAAATACTATGGAAAAGGTGTGTTATGGAACTTATCAGAATATTCTAATAATCGATATTTTACTGGCCGTTCGTATGCTTCTGAAATAGAACCTCCGATATATTTATCTGATGGAGAAGACCATCTTCTTTATGGTAAAGACTATACCACTATGTTAGCGCTCAAAGAATTGATAGGAGCTGAAAAAATAGATGCCATTTTACAAAAAATAGTATCCCAATACAGAAATAAAGAAGAATTAGAAGTTGTTACCCTTGATTTTCTAAAAGAAGTATATCAGGTTACTCCTGCAAAATATCACACCTTGGTGGACGATTGGTTTAAACGTATTATAACCTATGATCTAAGTGTAGAGGGAACTTCATATAAAGAATTATCGAATGGTCAGTTTGAAGTTGTTTTAGATGTGGTTACCAAACGATTTGAAACCAAAAAACAAGGTGAAGATGCAGCTATTTCTCTTGATGAACCTATCCAGATAGGATTGTTTACGAAACATCCTAAAGAGGTTGGAGTAGGAGAACAGATTTTATATCTCGAACCTCACAACTTTGATAATGAAACCTCTCAAATCAAGATCATAGTTAATGAGTTGCCCGTATATGTTTCAATTGATCCTTACGGAACTCGTTTGGATAAAAACAGAATTGATAATATAACTCGGTTATAATCTTCTTAGATAGATAATGATACATGACCGAGTATAACTCCTAATTCTTATTAAGTGAGAATTAGGAGTTATACTTTATTGGTTTATCATCTTCTCAAAACGCTCTATATAATGTTCTTCATAATCAAATATCCCTCTAATATGTTTCCCTTCTATTTCCCAAAACTGAGTATTCATTTTATTTGAAGCTTCATAAAGCTTCTTCCCCAGCTTATAAGGAACCTGTTCATCAGCATCACTATGGATGATGATTATTGGCTTACTTATATTTTTTATTTCCTTTTCAGCAGGAAAATCATTATTCATTAAAAGCGGTATCATCCATTTAAAGTTTTCTAAATTTATTGCTTTAGCATACACCTTTCCTATATCAGGGAATGAATTGAACGTACCCTCTACAATTACCCCTGCTATTTTATCATTACGCTCTGCTGCATTCATTATAGCAAATGCTCCTCCCAATGATTGTCCCCAAATTACTATTGGTTTTTCTGTCATATTTTCATCTGCAACTATTTTATCAAATACATATAATGCATCTTCTTTAAGCATTAATGAATTATCGGCTAACCCTGTGGATTTTCCAAAATTTCTACGTTCGAAACTAAATACCTGAAACCCATTTTTGGTTAATATTTCATAATACTTTTGGGATGCCATTAAATGCATACCCTTACCAGAATAATGTATAATAGTAGCTATAGGGTTTTGAGAATTTGGTTTAAAAAGAACTCCGTGTAATTGAGTATTCTGATCAATTTCAAAATAGTATTCTGAATGATTCATAGAGGTTTCAAAATTTTCATATGCTAATTCATTGGTGTGATAAATCATTACATCAGTATATCTAGAAAATCTGATGTATAATATACTCCCAACTATTAAGAGAATTGTTGCTGCGATAATTATCTTTCCCGCTTTAATAAATGTCTTCATTTGTAATATTTCTAATCGTTTAATGATTCAAATAAACGTGCTATACTACACACAAAAAAAAGAATGTGATGATTACATACTTTCTGTGGTAGAGAAATATTTTTTGTGGTGAAATTTTACTTTTCTGGGGTCAATTCGTATGAGATTTTACCTCATCAAAATAAGTTTTAGATACAGGAATGACTTCTTCTATATTTTCCAGATGCACTTTACCATTCTGCGCATTACCATCTAAAGAAGAAATATAACGAGGATTAATAATATATGATCTATGCACTCTAATCATACTTTCTAATTGATCAAGTACTGACGAAAGCGTATTACGCATTACTTTTTTCTTTATCTCTTGCCCTTCTTCGTAATAAATGTTCACATAATTATCTTCTGACTTAACATAAATAACATTTGCTAATACCACCAAAAAAGATTCCTTTTTCAAAGAACTTTTTAGCAATACCTTCCTATTATGACTTAAATCAGTTTTTTGTATACTCTCAATTGTTTTCCCGTAGTAGTTTCTCAAAAAAAATGATACTATGGATAAAATTATTCCAAAACCAAGAAATATAAATCGAAACCACTCTATAAAAAAATCAAAATTGATAAAGTTTGATCTTTTATTTATAGATAATTCGGTATAAAAAAAGGAAATTGTAATTGCAACTGAAACATAGAGAAAACAGAACACAAATTCTTCCCTCCATCTCCACCCTTTAAAATTCAGGTAATAATATCTCGATAAAAAATAAAGAGAAAGATATACTATAAACGAAATAATTCCATACCCTATAAAATAAAGATCTTTATAAGGATGATTAAAGTTATTTGCTCCAAAAGGTTGTAAAAAAATAAGTATAAAAACTACTGCAAAACTTAAAATGGCAGCAATCTTTACATGATTTGTAAGTGAAGTAGAATATGGAAAAGACTTATTAAAAAGCATAAAAAAATCCCTGTTAACATATAACAGGGATTAAATATAATAATCTTTATAATTGTAATAACTAATAAAAGTACATTTAGTCAGCCAAAACGATTACTTTATTATCTTTCATTTCGATAGTTCCAGAATTGATAGAAAGAAGTGTAACTCCATTTTCTTTAGAAAACTTCTCTGCTACTTCTTCTTCCAGATTTATATCTCCATACACTTTTACATTTCCTTTTCCTAATAAAGAAACGATTGGTGCGTGATTATCTAACATCTGAAATTCTCCGTTAACACCTGGTACCGCAACTGAAGTTACCTCACCACTAAATAAAACTGCTTCTGGAGTTACTATTTCTAAGTACATATTTTATAGTTTTTTGTTGTTCGTTGTTGGTTGATAGTTTTTTAGAATCTATACTCTAAAAACTGCCAACTATCAACAATTAACTAAATTATGCTTCAGCTAACATTTTCTCACCAGCTTCGATAGCCTCTTCGATTGTTCCTTTAAGGTTAAACGCTGCTTCTGGTAAGTGATCTAATTCACCATCCATAATCATTGTAAATGCCTTAATAGTATCTTTAATATCTACTAAACATCCTGGGATACCAGTAAATTGTTCTGCTACGTGGAATGGTTGAGATAAGAAACGTTGTACACGACGTGCACGTCCTACCGCTAATTTATCTTCTTCAGATAATTCTTCCATACCAAGGATAGCAATAATATCTTGTAATTCTTTATAACGCTGTAAAAGCTCTTTTACTCTTTGTGCACAATTATAGTGCTCATCACCTAATATATCAGCTGTAAGAATTCTTGATGTAGAATCTAATGGATCTACCGCTGGATAAATACCAAGCTCAGCAATCTTACGAGATAATACTGTTGTTGCATCTAAGTGAGCAAATGTTGTTGCTGGTGCTGGATCTGTTAAATCATCCGCAGGTACATAAACCGCCTGTACAGATGTAATAGATCCTTTCTTAGTAGAAGTAATACGCTCCTGCATCACACCCATTTCTGTTGCCAAAGTAGGCTGATATCCTACCGCAGATGGCATACGTCCTAGAAGTGCTGACACCTCTGAACCTGCTTGTGTAAAACGGAAGATGTTATCTACGAAGAAAAGTACATCTTTTCCTTGTCCATCTCCAGCTCCATCACGGAAATATTCTGCAATCGTAAGACCCGAAAGTGCAACACGAGCACGTGCTCCTGGTGGCTCATTCATCTGTCCAAATACGAAAGTAGCTTTTGATTCTTTCATCACTTCTTTATCTACTTTAGAAAGATCCCATCCTCCTTCTTCCATAGAATGCATAAAGTCATCACCATACTTGATAATTCCAGACTCTAACATCTCACGAAGTAAATCATTTCCTTCACGTGTTCTTTCTCCTACTCCTGCGAATACAGAAAGACCACCGTGACCTTTTGCAATATTGTTAATCAACTCTTGGATCAATACTGTTTTACCTACTCCGGCACCACCAAATAATCCAATCTTACCTCCTTTTGCGTAAGGCTCAATAAGGTCAATTACTTTGATCCCTGTAAATAAAACTTCCGTAGAAGTTGATAAGTCTTCAAATTTAGGTGCTTGACGGTGAATTGAAAGACCATCATCTCCCGCTTTAGGAAGATCACCCAGACCATCAATTGCATCACCTATTACATTAAATAGACGACCATATATGTCTCCTCCAATTGGCATTTGGATTGGAGATCCAGTTGCAACGGCTTCTACTCCTCTACTTAATCCATCACTGGAATCCATCGCGATCGTACGTACAGTATCTTCACCAATGTGAGATTGAATCTCTAACACCAACTTGGTACCGTCTGCTTTATTAATTTCTAACGAATCGTAAATTTTTGGTAATTCAGTACCGGCAGCGAATGCTACGTCTATAACCGGACCTACAATTTGTGATACTTTACCCGTAACTTGAGACATTATATAACTATTTAATGTTTAGTATTTAACTATTTAAAAGACCCTTTTTTCGAATGTACCGAATACGACCTTTTTTCAGGCTGCAAATATAGGCTTTTAAAATGAAAAAAATACTGTCTTTTATTTTGTTTTTTTTATGCAAAAATCTGAAGCTTATTTCCTGTACAAAAAGTATTGATTTCAGGAAGCTTTATTTGATTTTGAAATCTTTAAATCGTACTTTTCCTACAAGTTCATTTTTGTTTTTATAAAAAAGAGTACCTATGGAAACATATGCTATTGCATTAAGCTATGCTATTCCAGGATTTATTGTGCTTATTCTCTTAGAATATTTGATAAGCAGATGGAAGAGAACCCCTGTAAATGAAGGGATGGACACAATTTCCAGCATTAGTTCAGGAATTACCAACACATTAAAGAGCCTAATGGGGTTAACTGTCATCATTATAAGTTATGAATGGATGGTTGATCGTATTGCTTTAATAGAAATTAAATCCTCATTCTTAATTTATTTTATAACCTTTATTGGGTTAGACTTTGTCGGATATTGGTCTCATCGATTTAATCATACAGTAAATGTGTTTTGGAACAGACATATTATACATCACAGTAGTGAAGAATTTAATTTGGCTTGTGCATTGCGACAAAATATTTCTGCCATAGTCTCTATATATTTCTTTCTTTATATTCCCATTGCCTTAATGGGTATTCCCGCAGAAGTTGTTGCGTTTGTGGCTCCTATTCACTTTTTTGCACAGTTCTGGTATCATACCAGATTAATAGATAAAATGGGCGTTTTAGAACACATAATAGTAACTCCTTCTCATCATAGAGTTCATCACGCAATAAACGATGAGTATCTGGATAAAAACTATTCCGAGATATTTATTTTTTGGGATAAGTTATTTGGAACATTTCAAAAAGAATTACCAGATCGACCGCCAGTTTACGGAGTAAAAAAACCTGTGAATACCTGGAATCCTTTCTTTATTAATTTCATGCATATATGGGGAATCCTAAAAGACTCTATAAAGACAAAAAGGTTCTGGGATAAAATTAGGGTATGGTTTATGCCGACTGGATGGAGACCAGACGATGTAACAAAGAAATATCCTATTGCAATTACAACAAATCCTTATAACCGAGAAAAATACGAAACAGAAAGTTCGTTATTATTAAAAATATGGTCCTGGACACAGTTGATTGTAACCGTTGCCTTAATGTATTATTTATTAATAAGTGTTGGTAAGCTCCCTTTTATTCAAATTGTAAATTACTCGATCTTTTTAATGATTTCTATATTTGCGTATACTTCTTTAATGGATCGACATATCATTTCCGTTTATACAGAGATTATCAAACTTGGTTTAGGAATTTATTTCATTATCCAAGGAGGAAGTTGGTTTGGAATAGATGATCTTATATCAGGAGGAACGTATATTATATTTACATATATCATTCTTTCATTTATAGTATCGGTTTATTTTCAGCTTATTGAAAGAAAATATGTAACTGGAACTTATAAACGAATGGTATAAAAAAACTGGCAATAAAATATTTTATTACCAGTTTTACATTTTGTATATATTATTAATTATGGCAACATAGGTGAATAAAACGTTGGATAATCCGCCGCTTTTACCATCGGTAAATTAGAACCATAGGTAGTATTAATTGCTTCCATTGTTTTGTTTGCAATAAAGGCATATCCTCTTGCCGTTGGATGCACTCCATCTAACGAAAATAATCCTCCAAACACCAGATCACCCTGCAATAAGAATTCATCAAATGTAGTACCACCATCTGAAGCTTCAACTAATAACGCATTAGCATCCACAAAAGCTAATCCCGCTTGTTGTGCAGCAGTAGCAATAGTTGCATTAAATGCTGTTGTTGCTGTAGCGATTTCTTCTTGTTCTTCTGGTGTCAACACCCACTTATCAGCTAAAGGAATAGCAACTCCATTAACCGATAACGGATTACCTGGATCTGCTAACGTTCCTATAAAAGCACTTGATGCTAAAACTAATAAATCATCAGCCGTAGCTTGTCTCATACTAACTAAAGCTGGGTTAATTGCTGTCAAATCGGTTAAATCCTCATCTAAAATAACAACTGCATTCCCTTCTCCTGCCTGAAAACTAATTGTTCTTCTAGCAATTTCGAGATCCGCTTCTTCTTGGGTTAGAGCACCTTGACTTACTAAAAATGCAAAAGCCTGCACTATACCACCGTTATACGCTGCATACGCACCATTAACAGCTCCTGCAGTAGCAGCATCTAATGGCACTGGATTATAAGGTACGGTAGTAAAATTAGCAATTGATGTAACATCTGGAATATTAGCTATCACACCTTTTGCTCCACCTGATGTAAGAGTAGCTACCAGTGCATTATACGCTCCATCAAATGTAGCAGTATCTGTAATAGGATCTGTACCATCTCCTCCAGATAATGCATACCCTAAAACATCATTATTACCAATCCATAAAGAGAAAAATGTAGGATTTTGATCCATCGCATCTTCAATTACAGATGCAGTTGGGCTAGAGGCTATACGTACATAATAAGGATTTGCAAGTGGTGGGTCTAAAGCTAAACCGGCTATGTTCCCATATCCATTAGCTAGTAAATGAAAACTCTTTGCTCCCGGAATCCCCATATTATTAAAAGAACCAGATAGCCCTGCTGAAATTTCTGTTGTTGGAGTCGCTGGTAATACTGCTGGACCTGCTCCATTAAAAAAGAATCTTGGACTTAATATCGGATTTCCTCCTAATAAGGCTCCGCCAACATTATCACTCATAAGAGGCTGGGAAAAAGAACCTCCACCGGCGAGGGCAAACTGTTGCGCTAAAATATTAGGCATTGAATTTTCTTGCCCTGCAATAAATAATGCTCCATCTGTAAAACCAGCAGTTAGCGAATTTCCTAAAGCCACATAGGTTGAAAAATCTGCTGTTCCAGAGGTGATCACTACCTCTTCTATTGTTGTAGAATCATCATCTGACTCACAAGCTATACATCCAAAAACCAATAAGATTAATAGCCATTTATATTGAATATTCATATTTCTTAAAATATTTTGAATTAATTATAAGTTGTTTATAGATATACCTATATAGTATTGAGATCCAATAAATCCAGTACCAAAAGCAGTAAAATACTCGTCTCCCAATATATTGGTCGCACCTGCCTTAAGTATAGCCTTTAATTTTGGGATCGTGTAATTAATTTGTGCATTAACAACATTAAAAGAAGGCACATCTCCATCTCCAAAAGAAGCTTCCCAGAAATAGGCATCACTCCAAGTCCAACTAGTATTAAATCCAAAGTTTTTCACCAAATTGGTATGCCCAAAAGAGGCTTTCACCTTATGTTCCGGGGTATTAAAAGTTGTTCTAAAATCAGGGTCTTCACTTTTGTCAAAATCTAGTTTTGTAAATGTATAATTTACTCCTACATCAAAATTTCCTAATATCTTAGTATCCACACCAACAGTTCCTCCATATGATTTAATATCTGCATCAGAATTAGTATACGCCTGATATATTTCGGTATCTCCATTTTGTAAAGCAGCAAGAGATAGGGTTCCATCACCAACTTCTCCATAGAGGGGAACTAATACATTTTCTGTCGAAATAAAATCTGTGTAAAAATTATAATAACCACTCAAATCAATTACGAATTTTTTGACCTTTCCTCGGTATCCGACCTCGAAAGCAATAACCTTTTCAGGCTCTACCAGATCCACGTTAGAAACCGTTGGAGTGCCATTTAATACAGAGTTTAATGAAAATGAATTTTCATAAGCTTGTCTACCAACTACACTAGCGGTATTGCTACCAGTTAATATTTGACCATCACCGCTTAGATCAAAAGTTCTAACATCTCGATCTAAGTTCTCTGAGGCTGATCCTACAAGAATAGCTCTACCCACATTTAATCCAATAAACAAATCCTGAGTTGTTGGGTTTCTAAAACCAGTCTGTGCAGAAAAACGAATATTATGATTTCTGTCAGCACCAGCCGTATAACCTAAAGATAATCTTGGAGAAAAGTTTCCGTCAAATAATTCTGACTTATCATATCTAATAGAGCCTGTGATTTTTAACCTATCGTCTACTAATTTCTTTTGCACTTGTGTGTATACTCCAAATTCTGAGTAACGAATAGGTCCATCAAAATCTGTAAAAATAGTTCCTGAAGAATTCAATTTATATTCTCTAAAAGACCCTCCAACCTGAATATCAGCAAAACTTTCTGTTAGATGACTAAAGTTATAATTAACATCAACGTGTTTTAGTTGACTAGCATCCTGAAATTTAGATCCCGTAGCAAGATCAGGATCGGAGGTTACTGTTCTAAATGCGTTTTCAAATTCTGGAGTACCAGGAAGTAACCTTCCAGTATCAGCAGTTTGTCTTGCAATCAAGTGGGCTTGTTCTGGTAACTGACCTGCAAGAGTTGCCTGTGCGAAAGTACCGGCATATTCACCAAACCAGGTTTGATCGTCTTTCCATGATCTGTTTATGTTAATTCCTGTAAACCTAGAATCATAAGAATCTCCTGCATCTTCATCAGTAATATAACCTCTAATAAAAAAGTTATTGTTTTTAATTTCTAATTTATGTTGTTGTAAGAAGAAATTACGAATAGAATATCTATTTGCTCCTTGATAAATTGTAGTTCCTCGTCCAATTTTTCCTAAGTATATAATTTCTAAGTCATCTGCAAAAGGACGATAGTGCAATGCTGCATCAAACTTTATACTTTCTGCATTGTAATTATTTAAATCACTCTCTAAATAACCTGTTCTACTTACTTCTTCATTAGGTAATAAATTCTCCGCTCCAGCTGGTAATACCCCAAGATTTACCAAAGCCACACCAACTCCTCTAATATTTGTACTTACTTCATCTCCATAAACATTAAGTCCATCATAATTAGGATCTAATCTCGTTCCTGTAATAATATCATCTGACACACTAACTTCACTTGTAGCAAACCAATCTGTACCTCTTAGGTATGAGAAATTTACTTTTGCTGCGAACTTATCTGAGAACGCGTGGGCCATCCTAATCCCATAATCATAGTATTCATTATCACCAGCAGCATCCTGGGAAGTAATACCACCTTTAAAATAAGCACTTATTCCTTGATGATCAAATGGGTTTTTACTCGTCATAAACAAGATTCCATTAAAAGCATTTGCTCCATACAACGCAGAAGATGCTCCTGGAAGCAACTCTATACTATTCACATCTAATTCTGTCATCCCTAATAAATTACCCAGAACAAAATTTAATGCAGGCGCAGCATTATCCATTCCATCAACTAACTGTACAAATCTAGTATTAGCAAAATCTGCAAATCCTCTAGTATTTACAGATTTAAAGGTTAGACTATTCGCATTAATATCAACTCCCTTTAAATTTTCTAAACCATCATAAAAATCTGCTGCTGGTGTATTTTTTATTTTCTTTATTCCGAAGCGCTCTACACTTACCGGGGATTCAAATACACGTTCTGGTGTTCTTGAAGCAGAAATAATAACCTCATCTAATTCTGTTCCTTCTTTTAAGGTAATCCTTAAATCACTTGAGCTGGCAGTAATATTTACAGTGGCAGACTCAAAACCAATACTACTTACTATAATAGTAAATGGAGGCGTTTCCTCCAGTGTTAAAGTAAATAGTCCATCAAAATCGGTTACTGTTCCTACCGATGCCCCCTGTAATGCAATATTAGCTCCTGGAATTGGTTGATTGTTATTATCAACGACCGTTCCACTAATTGTTGTTTGTGCAGTAGAAATAATACCTATAAAAAGCATTATTACTAACGTAATTGTCCTCATATCCTAGATTAGTTTTTATGTTATGACAACAATATACGTTTTTTTACTAATTCTTTAAAAAAAAGTTAAAAAGCTGTGTTTTTATCAAACACAACTCTTTTCTGTTGAAAATTTAATCAATTATTAGAGCAACCACCTGTTTTTATCTAAAATCAAAAACACTAATAAAGTGATCTATTTGCCTTAAAAATATTAGCTTTTTAGATAAAAAAACCTGTTTGAAAAAACTCCAAACAGGTTCAGATATCACAATCTTTAAATTTTATAATCTACTGATTTACAAATTGTTTATCGATAATCCTATATAGTATTGTGATCCTATAAAACCAGTACCGAGAGCATTAAAATATTCATCTCCTCCAATATTAGTAGCTCCAACTTTAAGTATTGATTTTAATTTTGGTATTCTATAATTTAACTGTGCGTCTATTACAGTAAAAGAAGGAACTTCTGCAGAACCAAAAGCATCATTCCAAATAAAGCTATCACTCCATCTTGCGCTCGTATTGAAACCAAAATTCTGAAAAACATTTCTATTCCCAAAGGTTAACTTTACTTTATGTTCAGGTGTATTAAATTCTGATTGAAAAGTACTTTCATCATCTAAATCTAGATCTTCCTTAGCATACGTATAACTCACTCCAAAATCAAAATTACGAAATACCTTACCATCCGCGCCTACAATAACTCCATAAGAATTCACATCTTCTGTAGAATTAGTTGAAATATTATATATCTTAAAATCTCCATTGGCAATAGCCTGAAAGGATTCTACAGAACCCACAATTCCATAAAACGGAACCAAAACATTATCGCTAGTAATAAAATCTTTATACATGTTATAATAACCACTTACTTCTAGTGATATCTTGTTATAATCTCCTCTATATCCTAATTCTATACTCGTAACCTTTTCTGGTTTTACCAATTCTATAGCTGATTGAATTAATTGTGATGGATCCGATGTTTGAGAAAAAGCAATTGCAGAAGCCAATGTATATGAATTTTCAAACGCATCTCTTCCTGTTATGGTTACAGAATCTTGCCCTACTAACAACGCTCCATTAGCGCTTAGCTCAAAATCTCTTTGCTCTCGATCCAAATTATCCTCTGCAGAACCAATAGTAATTGCTCGAACTACGTCTAATCCCATGTACAGATTTTGGGTAGTTGGATTCCTAAAACCGGTTTGAAAGGAAGCTCTAATATTATGATTTCTATCTTCACCTAAAGTATAACCCAACGCAAATCTTGGAGAAAAATTACCTTCAAACAACTCAGCTTTATCGAATCTCACTGAGCCCGTTATTTTTAACCGTTCATCTAAGATTTTCTTTTGTAATTGTGCATATGCACCCAGTTCAGAATAGCGAATAGGTCCATCAATATCAGTAAATATTGTACCAAAGGATCTTAGTTTATACTCTCGAAAAGAACCTCCTATTTGTATATCTGCAAAATTCTTAGTCAAGTAACTAAGATTGTAATTAGCATCTACATGTCGTAGCTGAGTTTCATCCTGAAATCTTGCTCCAGTTGAAAAATCCGGATCAGATATTACTGAGTCAAATACTTCTTGATACTCAGGTGTTCCTGGTATTAACCTTCCTGTATCTGCTTGATCTCTTGCAGCCAAATGTGCTTGATCAGAAGTCAAACCTCCACTTATAGCAGCAAAATATGTTCCCGCATATTCACCAAACCAAGTGCGATTATCCTTCCATCTATTATTAATATTAAATGCTGCAATTCTAGTGTCATAAGTGTCTCCTGCATCCCCATCTGTTATATAACCTCTAACAAAAAAGTTGTTGTTTTTAACTTCTAGTTTATGTTGTTGCAAGAAAAAGTCAGGAGAATAAAATCTATTTGCATTCTGAAAAATTGTGGTTCCTCTTCCTATTCTACCATTATAAACTATTTCAAAATCATCAGCAAATGGTCTATAATGTAGCGCTCCACTAAATTTTAAACTTTCTGCATCATAATCTACTAAATCTCTTTCTTCATATCCTGTTCTACTAACAAAACCGACACCAGGAATATTTAGATTTATTTCATCACCATAAACATTAACACCGTCATAATTAGGATCTGTAATCCGATTAAGTGAAGCATTATTTATATTTGTTTCGTTAATAGCAAACCAATCCGTTCCTTTGAAAAAAGAGAAATTTACCTTTGCTGCAAATTTATCTGAAAATGCTTTTGCCATCCTAAAACCAACATCATAGAAGGAATTATTCCCTGCGGCTTCCTGAGATGTAACACCTCCTCGGGCATAAGCACTTATCCCTTGATTATCAAATGGATTTTTACTATTAATAAATAATATACCATTAAAAGCATTGGCTCCATATAATGCGGATGAGGCTCCTGGCAACAGTTCAATATTACTAACATCTAATTCTGAAACTCCTACTAAATTCCCTAAAGAAAAGTTTAACGCCGGAGAGCTATTGTCCATTCCATCTACTAGCTGAACAAATCTAGTATTAGAAAACGATCCATATCCTCTAGTATTTACAGATTTATATGTTAAACTATTCGTATTAACATCTACTCCTTTTAGATTCTCTAATCCACTATAAAAATCAATTGAAGGAGTGTTTTTTATTTGTCTGGATCCATAATATTCAACTCTTACAGGTGATTCGAATATCCTTTCTGGTGATCTTGAAGCAGAAACAATTACAACATCTAGCTCGGTTCCTTCTTTTAATACTACTAGAATCTCTTCGGCACTAGAAGCAACATCTAATGAGACTGTTTCATATCCGATACTACTTACAATCAATGTTACAGGTAGTTTATCTTTTATTGTTAAAACAAACTCACCATCAAAGTTCGCAACGGCTCCAACTCTTTCTCCTCTTAACTTAACATTGGCTAACGGAATTGGCTCACCTATCTCATCGGTCACCCTTCCTGTTAACGTTGTTTGCGCAAAAGTAAAGGCGCACCAAAGAGACATACTAAATAATAGTAATTTTTTTTTCATAGATTTTTAGGTTTAAGTTCAAGTGTTTGGGACACTAAAATGTCTTATAAAAAATACTTTTATCTTAAGCTTTTAACAAAGACATCGTCTAAAGTATAAAAAACTCGATGAAAAACAACATTTACAATAAAAATATTACGGTTTACACGTAAAAATCTTACAATTTTAACAAATACTCAATTCGTGATAATAAAAAAATCCCTGTTTAGTTTCCTAAACAGGGATTATATTACAGATACAAGTCAGTTAACTAACTCATCACCTATTTTTTTATATTAGAAATTATTAATGGTCAATCCAAAGTAGTATAATGAACCAATTGGAGCTGTTCCAACAGCTGTAAAATACTCACTACCTCCAATATTGGTTCCACCAAGCTTAAGAGTTGTTTTTAACGATGGAATTCTATAATTAACCTGTGCATCAAAAACAGTAAATGATGGTACATCACCTACCGCAAAAGCAGATTCCCAAACATATTCTCCACTCCATTTAACGGCTGTATTGAAACCAAAATTTCTGAATAAATTATCGTGTCCAAAACTTGCTTTAGCCTTATGCTCTGGTGTGTTGAAATTAGTTCTGAAACCAGGATCTTCGTTTTGATCAAAATCCTGCTTAGCATATGTATAACTCGCATTAAGATCAAAATCTCCAAATACCTTAGCGTTAATTCCTAATACAGCTCCATACGAATTGATATCTGCTTCAGAATTTGTAGTTGCCTGAAAACCTGCAAAACTACCAGTACCAATTGCGGCTTGACCTTCAGGAGTTCCTGCGGTCCCGCTTAACGGACTTACTACATCAATTGTGGAAATAAAATCTTGATACATATTATAGTAACCACTTAAATCAAGTAATAACTTTCCAAAATCTGCTCTATATCCTATTTCTATAGCTGTTACTTTCTCTGGTTGTACGATATTTGGATTTGCCACTACTAATTCATCTGTACCTCCTGATCTTATAAAATTCTCAACAGATTCTGCTGTATAAGAATTTTCATAAGCTGCACGACCTGTAATGGTAGTTCCATTTACAATTCTTGAATAACGATCTAAATTATCTGGAGCAGATCCTATGATAGCTCCTTCACCAATATCAAGACCCAAATATAAATCCTGAGTTGTTGGATTTCTAAAACCTGTTTGGATAGACGCTCGAAGGTTACGATTTCTATTCTTTCCTAAAGTATACCCTACAGAAAACCTTGGTGAGAAATTACCATCAAACAATTGAGACTTATCATATCTAACAGATCCGGTTAATTTTAATCGATCATCTAATAACTTCTTCTGAATTTGAGAATAAATACCTAATTCAGAATAATTAATTGCTCCATCAAAATCTGTATAGAAGGTACCTTCAGAATTCAATGAATATTCTCTAAACGACCCTCCTACCTGAATATCCGCAAAACTATTAGTAATATGACCTAAATTATAATTAGCATCGACGTGACGTAATTCTGTTTTAGAAATAAATCTTGATCCTGTTTGAAAATCAGGAGTATTTATTACTTCATTAAATGCATTCTCAAAACCTGTAGTGCCAGGCTCTAACCTACCTGTATCTGCAACATTCCTAGCGGCTTCATGTCTTTCCTGATCAGTACCTAATGCAGTTGCAAATGTAGTTGCATACTCTTGGAACCAATCTTCATCACTTTTCCATCTTCTGTTGATATTAATTCCTGTAAAGCGCATATCATAGGTATCTCCTGCGTCTTCTGCAGAAATATAACCTCTTACAAAAAAGTTATCATTTTTCACCTCTAACTTATGCTGCTGAAAAAAGAAATCTTTTAAAGAAAATCGGTTAGAATCCTGAAATATTGTTTGTCCCTTTCCTAATTTACCTGCATAAATAATTTCGAAATCGTTCTTAAAAGGCTTAAAATGCAATGCTCCATCAAATTTGATACTTTCTGCATTATAATCTGTTAAATCAGATTCGTTATATCCTGTTCTGGTTACAACACCAGCACCTGGTAGAAGTGCTCTAACTTCATCACCATAAACATTCAGACCATTATATGCAGGATCTAATTCACGACTCTCTCCAGGGTTTTCAATATTATCTATGCTTGTAGCAAACCAATCCGTACCATTCATATAAGAAAAGTTCGCCTTAGCAGCAAAAAAGTCTGCAAACTTATGAGCAACTCTTATTCCAACATCATAATATTCATTATTGCCGGCAGCTTCCTGAGATGTAATTCCCGCTTTTCCGTAAGCACTAATCCCTTGTTTCTCAAAAGGACTCTTACTAGTCATAAACAATATTCCATTAAATGCATTCGCACCATATAATGCAGATGATGCTCCTGGAAGTAATTCGACATTCTCCACATCCAGTTCATTCATTCCAATAAGATTTCCTAATGCAAAGTTTAAGGAAGGAGAAGTGTTATCCATTCCATCTATCAACTGAACAAAACGAGTATTTGTAAATGATGCAAAACCTCTTGTATTAATTGACTTAAATGTTAAACTATTTGTATTAACATCAACTCCTTTTAAGTTTTCCAAACCATCGTAAAAATCTACAGAAGGCGTGTTTTTAATCTCTTTAACACCAAATCGTTCGATACTTACCGGAGATTCAAATAAACGTTCTGGCGCTCTGGATGCCGATATTACAATTAAATCCAGAACATTACCTTCGGTAAGAACTATAGTCACTTCTTCTGAAGTTGAAGTTACTTCTACAGAATTAGACTCATATCCAATACTACTAGCTGTAATTGTGAAAGGTGGTTTTTTGGTCACCGTTAACGAAAAAAGACCGTCAAAATCAGTAACCGTTCCAATGCCTTCTCCTTTTAAAGAGATGTTCGCTCCTGGAATTGGTTGATCAAAATCATCAACAACCCTACCATTTATGGTAGTTTGTGCATTACTAATAACACATAACAATAGTGTTACTATAAAAGTAATTTTTTTCATAAATAGGTTTTTTTTAAAGTTTTAAGTCTATGGGGTTAGCTTAACTTTTGTTAAAAATGAGTTTACTTCATTTTTGCCGCGAAACTAGTAAAAAAATGCTAATAAAAGTAATTTTCATTAGTTTTTTATCGATTAAATGCAAAAATGTGCGATATATCGCACATTTTTGCATTTAAATAAATATTTTAGTGTATTTCAAATATTACTCTACGGTAACTGATTTGGCAAGATTTCTTGGTTGATCTACATTCTTATCCAACATTACAGCAATATGATACGATAACAACTGAAGAGGTATCGTAGTTAAAAGCGGAGTAAGAAACTCAATAGTTTCAGGAATTTCGATTACATGATCTGCAAGCTTTTTTACCGTTTCATCTCCTTCTGTTACAATTCCTATGATTTTTCCTTTTCTGGATTTAATTTCTTGGATATTACTTACGACCTTTTCATAATGTCCTTTTTTGGTAGCAATTACAACAACAGGCATATGTTCATCTATAAGAGCTATAGGACCATGTTTCATCTCTGCAGCTGGATACCCTTCTGCATGTATATATGAAATTTCTTTTAATTTTAACGCACCTTCTAAGGCTACCGGGAAATTATAACCCCTTCCTAAGTATAAGAAGTTTTTAGCTTCTTTATACTTATCAGCAATTAATTTAATATGCTCATTAGACTCTAATGCAAGTTTTACCTTTTCTGGGATGCGCTCTAATTCCTGTAAATAATAATGAAAATCACTATTAGAAATCGTTCCTTTTCTTTCTGCTAACTTTAAAGCAATCAGCGAGAGTACTGTAATCTGAGTTGTAAAAGCTTTGGTAGATGCTACTCCAATTTCAGGACCAGCATGTGTGTAGGCTCCTGCGTGTGTTTCTCTGGAAATAGAAGATCCTACTACATTACATACTCCAAAAACAAACGCTCCTCTCTCTTTTGCCAATTTAATTGCAGCCATTGTATCTGCTGTCTCTCCACTTTGCGATATAGCTATAACCACATCATCCTGATGGATCACCGGATTTCTATATCTAAATTCTGAAGCATACTCTACCTCTACAGGAATTCTTACTAACTCTTCAAAAATATATTCAGCTACAAGACCAGCATGCCATGAAGTACCACAAGCAATAATAAGAATACGTTTAGCATTCAATAATTTTGCAAGGTTATCATCAATCCCTGCCATTTTTATGATCCCTTCAGCTACTCTCATTCTACCTCTATAGGTATCACTAATCGCGCTTGGTTGTTCATAAATTTCTTTAAGCATAAAGTGATCGTAGCCTCCTTTTTCTATTTGCTCCAGATTTATCTGTAATTCCTGAAGATATGGATCAACAAGGCTATCATCTTGGATCTTTCTTACTTTTATCCCTTTTTTTCTACGTACAATTGCCATTTCACCATCCTCGAGGTATATAGCATTATTCGTATATTCTATAAATGGCGAAGCATCTGAAGCGATAAAAAACTCATCTTCACCTACACCAATAGCCAGAGGACTTCCTAATCGAGCCACAACTATTTCATCAGGTTTTTGCCTATCAAAAACCGCAATCGCATAAGCACCAACTGTTTGATTTAATGCAATCTGAACAGCTTTTCCTAATTTGACATTTTCTTTTGTCTTTACATCTTCAATCAAATTAACCAATACTTCTGTATCTGTCTCAGAAGTAAAAGTATACCCTCTATTTATTAATTCTTTTCTAAGCGATTCATAATTTTCTATAATTCCGTTATGAATAATCACCAGATCTCCAGAATTAGAATAATGAGGATGAGAATTTACATCATTTGGAATTCCGTGAGTAGCCCATCTAGTGTGCCCTATTCCAACATTTCCATCTGTAGAAATTTCTTTTACTAATCTTTCTTCAAGATCAGCAACTTTACCTTTGGTTTTAGATAACTTAATATCCTGACCATCGTAAAGGGCAATTCCTGCAGAATCATAACCTCTATACTCTAACCTTTTTAATCCTTTTAATACTATTGGATAGGCCTCCCTATGACCTATATACCCTACAATTCCACACATGATTTACTTTTTTGTTGGTTAATTTTTTGATCTTGTATAAAAAATATCAAGCTTTAAACGTTTTTCTTCAGGAACATTGGCTCCATTTCCGTAAAGAATTGTCCCTTCATGGGATATTACAGATGAAAAGGGGATAACTTCATCTTCTGTGTTGTTAGGGGTAAATCCTTCAGCGTTCTCTACAACATTAACGTTTTGAGATACTGATAATCCTAGTTTTACATTATCTATATCTTCATTCAGAATATTGATCAAATGACGTGTTAATCTTATTTTATAAAATTCTCCATTTTCATCACTATCTCGACTAATCCTTCCTAAATGGTTAGTAACAGAGAGTATTGGACTCGTTTGATTAGATGTTGGATCTGCTAAAAAGTCAACAAGAACTGCTCCATTTTCCGAGTTAAATATATATATCCTCTCCGGTTCGGTATCTCCAGAAACCATTTCATCCTGATTGATATAAATTTTCATACTTGCTTCATTAACTAACCAATTCTGTCGTTTTAAGAAATCTAATTCGTTTTCTAATTCTCCATCTTCATTCGTGACCATGCCATTAAAAAAATCTAGGACTGCATAAGATCCCTCTCCTCCTTTTAAAAATAAGTTTGCTTCACCATTAACTTCATCTTGATTGTCTAAAGCATTTTCGAAACTAGTGCCATCATTTAATGTAGCGTTCGCAAAATTAAAATCAATACTATTTACAATATTATTTGAAAAATTAAGTATAAAACTACCTTCACCTCGTAAAAACTCTGTTATATTTCCATCTCCATCCTCATCTTCTTCATCTACATTATCTGTTTCAAAAGAATAGTGTAATGTGAGATTCGCATCTGATATATCAAAAAACACAAGACTCCCATCATCTGTAATTGATTCTGCCTTAAAATAAAGACCTCTAAAATAGTTCCGGAAGTTGTTTGGGTTACTTAACTCAATACTTCCTTCTTTATCTAAAAACAAGGACGTGAAATAATTAATAAGTTCTTGATTTCCAACCCTAGTATTATCCGGATTCAATACTGTAGCTGCAGCCGCTGCATCTTCAGAAGCCAATACTAATCTTAAAGCTGGAATAAATGTCGAGAATTCAGTACCATCAGCATCGGTATCGTCAGTAGCATCATCCTCTGTCTCTGTCAACAAACGTATTTCATTGGCTGAAGGTCTAAAATTCTGTTCTGTAAATAATAATCTATTCTCTAGGCTAGGTCCAAAGTTTTCGGTAATATCATCAGAATAATATACTTGTATTTCTTCTGCTCCTTCATCAACATCAAAATCTCTTAGGAAATAGTTCGAATGATAAATTGATAATTTTATGTTGTTAGAGCCATATACTGAATCTAATTCAAATGTATTTGTAACTACTCCATCTTCAGTATTAGTTTCTGTTATCGTACTAAAATATGGCAAATTCAACACTACACTATCCAAAATCGCATCCCTCCCAAAAGAAGGATTAAATTGACTTGGTAACACCTCAGAAACCATACTATAAACAGATGGACCATACACTGGATCATTATAAACACCTAATAAGTTATTAGGCAATCCGCTGGTTTGTACTTTTTCGAACCTTTTACTGTAGGCTATTGGAACAGCACTATATTCATCATCTTCAAAATTTACATCTCCAATTACTTCACTTCCAACTGAATTAAAATCATCATCACAAGATACAGCGGTAAAAACAACAGCTACTATAGCTGTTATTTTGATCAAAACATTTTTCAAATTCATAATAGTTCCTTTTGCTACACCAACACTTCTGTCTGATAGAAGGCTTCATAGGCATCAGCAAATTCATCTGGTTTTTTATATTCTAATACAGGTTGATCTATAGTTTCTAAATGTTTGGAAAGTTCTTCAGGGATTTCTTCTGACCCAACAATTATTGCATCCGAATTATCTATAGCAACTTTCATTACATTATTATATGTCGGTTTAGCAAGGTCAGTGATCTTCTGTTCATCTATTCCATCAAACTTAACTTTTTCTAACATATTTTTATCCAATGTCCCTTTGTACCCATGATCATAAACAGAAGTTACAATCTTACTATGACTAAATAATGGTTCATTAGCGTAATAATTTCTTAGATATAATGGTAGCATAGATGCTAACCATCCATGAACGTGAATTACATCAGGAGACCAATTCAATTTCTTAACAGTCTCGATAACTCCTTTTGCAAAAAATATTGCTCGCTCATCATTATCTGGAAATAAATTTCCTTCTTCGTCAGTAAGAGTAGCTTTTCGCTTGAAATAATCTTCATTATCAATAAAATAAACCTGCATCCTTTCTTTAGGAATAGAAGCTACTTTAATAATTAAAGGCATATCCAAATCATTAATAACAAGGTTCATCCCTGATAAACGAATTACTTCGTGCAGTTGATGTCTACGTTCATTAATGTTTCCGTATCTGGGCATAAAAATTCTAATTTGCCCGCCTTTGCTGTTTACCATTCTTGGTGCTTCAAAAGACATTGATGAAATCTCTGTCTCTGGTAGGTAAGGTATTACTTCTGATG
This sequence comes from uncultured Aquimarina sp., assembly GCF_947492405.1. GTDB lineage: Bacteria > Bacteroidota > Bacteroidia > Flavobacteriales > Flavobacteriaceae > Aquimarina. The sequence goes on along the minus strand of NZ_CANLMP010000007.1, from coordinate 324,426 downwards.
ATACGTACAATATCCTCTTATCTTTCATATGATCTACTTTTCTCGTCTCCTTAGGAATAAATTTTTGCAAAATTACGAAAATTTATGTAGTCTGCCAGTAATATCTTATTTTTGCACGCCTTTAACTTTTAGATAAATGCGGGTATACGAGAAAAGACTGGACATTGAACAGGATGTTGCAGACTTACATAAACAAAATAAAAGCATTGGTTTTGTTCCTACAATGGGAGCTTTACATCATGGTCATCTAGCGTTGGTACAAAAAGCGATCGATCAAAATCAAGTTGTTATTGTAAGCATATTTGTCAATCCAACTCAATTTAACAACTCTGAAGATTTAGTTAATTATCCTCGTACTCTTGATTCAGATATAGCACTTCTTTCTAATTTATCTAAAGAAATTATTGTTTTTGCGCCAAAGCCGGAAGAAATATATGGATCAAAAAACAATTCTATTAAATATGATTTTAGTGGTTTAGAACATGAAATGGAAGGTAGATTTCGTCCAGGCCATTTTGATGGAGTTGGAACTGTTCTTAAACATTTATTTACTATTGTTTCTCCAACCAAAGCTTACTTTGGGGAAAAAGATTTTCAACAACTTCAAATTGTAAAAAAACTAGTTGAGATTGAAAAAATGTCAGTAACAATTATTGGCTGCCCTATTTATAGAGAAGACAGTGGATTGGCATTAAGTTCCCGAAACAAAAGATTAAACAAAAAACAACTTCTAGAATCTCCTTTGATATATAAGACATTAAAACAAGTCAAAAATGATTTTGGCACAAAAAGTGTACTAGATTTAACCGATTGGGTTTCAGAACAGTTCAAAAACAATGACACACTGGAATTAGAATATTTCGAGATCGCTAAAGTTTCTAATCTTAAATCGATCAAAAGAAAACGAAAGAACACCAAGTATCGAGCTTTCATTGCAGTTTTTGCAGGAGAAGTTAGACTTATAGATAACATTGCCCTAAATTAAAAATAACTAAATTTGTAACATGTTTGTACACGTTGTAAAATCAAAAATTCATCGAGTTAAAGTAACAGGTGCTGACCTAAATTATATAGGTAGTATTACTATTGATGAAGATCTAATGGATGCTGCTAATATCATAGAAGGTGAAAAGGTGCAAATCGTTAATAACAATAACGGTGAGCGTTTGGAAACCTATGCTATTCCCGGACCTAGAAATAGTGGAGAAATTACATTAAATGGAGCGGCTGCCAGAAAAGTAGCTAAAGGTGATATATTGATCCTTATTACTTATGCAATGATGGATATTGAAGCTGCTAAAAAGTTTAAACCATCTTTATTATTCCCTAATGAGGAAAATAATTTGCTAAAGTAAAAGAGTGAATCCTAAACTCACAAAATTCTTAAAAATAATACTCCCGCTTATGCTGGGAGTTTTTTTAATTTGGTATTTTCTCAGTTCTGCAACTCCAGAATACAGAACTAAATTATTACAAAACATTAAAAATGCTGACCCTGTTTGGGTACTAATATCACTTACATTAGGCATCATATCTCATGTCTCCAGAGCTTATCGTTGGAAATTTTTGTTAAATCCTCTTGGCTACAATCCCAAATTACACAATAGTTTTATGGCAGTAATGGTGGGTTACTTATCTAATCTGGGAGTTCCTAGGTCTGGTGAAGTATTAAGAGGTTTTACAGCATCTACTTACGAAAAAATTCCTTTCGAGAAAGCTTTCGGAACCATAGTTTCTGAAAGAATAACTGATTTAATTATGCTTATCATAGTAACCACTATGGCAGGTATTCTACAGACGGAGTATTTACTCAACTTTCTTGAAGAAAAAAACATTAATCCTTTATTAACACTTGGGATAATTTTTTTATTAATCCTTATTGGTTTTTTAGGACTAAAAATTCTCCAAAAATCATCTAATAAATGGATTGTAAAAATTAAAGATTTCGGGATGGGTTTATTAGATGGGATGAAAAGCATTTTTTCTATGAAGCAAAAATGGGCTTTTCTTTTTCATACTATTCTTATCTGGTTATTATATGTATTAATGTTTTATGTTGTAAAATTTGCTGTCCCGAACTTGAATAGTGCTTCCATAGGAGTAATTCTAGTTGCTTTTGTAGTTGGCTCTTTTTCTATGTCTACCACTAATGGAGGTATTGGCATATTACCATTCCCAATTGTTGTTGGAGCAGTATTTATCTTTTTTGGTTTCGAAAAAAGTGATGGAGAAGCTTTTGGTTGGATTTTATGGGGTTCTCAAACTGCAATAAATATTATCGTTGGGGCGTTATCATTTTTATTTCTACCGATTTTAAACAGAGAAAAGAAAACTTAATAAAGCCCTTGTAAACAATAGATTGATTATCGTATCGGTTTATTATAAAATTTTAAAGGTTTAAAATAATTTATATATTGCCACTTGCTTAACCTTAATCTTACCACTTATGAAGAAAAGTATATTTTTAATTCTTATATCCATCTTTACCTCAATCTCATATGGTCAGGTAAAATACGAAACATTTAGATCTATCAAACTAGATCAAAACCGAGATTTAAAAATCCAATTACCTCGTAATTATGAGAAAAATGAAGATAAAACATATCCTGTAATTATTGTATTAGATGGTGATCATTTATTCGAGCCAGTAGCGGGTAATGTAGATTATTTCTCTTATTGGGAGGATATGCCGGAGTCTATCGTAGTAGGTGTGCTTCAGAGAAAAACAAGAGAAGATGACTGTAGGTATGATTTAGCCAGCTATTTACCTGAAGGTAAAGGGGCAGAATTTTTTGAATTTATTGGTCAGGAATTATTACCGTATATAGAAGAAACTTACAGAACTGCTCAGCTAAAAATGATCGTTGGTCACGACTACACTTCTAATTTTATTAATTATTTCTTATTTAAAGATAATCCAATATTTCAGGCATATATCAACCTAAGCCCTGAGTTAACTCCACCAATGGAAGAGCGAATTTTTAATGTTCTAAATGGTGCGAATTCAGATGTATGGTATTACTTAGCAACTGCTACTAATGATGCTGATAACATCAAGAAAAATTTGATTGCCGTAAATGAAAAATTATCTACTATAGAAAATCCCGAGGTCAATTATTTCTTTGATAATTTTGATGAGTCTTCGCATTATACCTTAGTTGGTAGAGGAATTCCAAAAGCCTTGGAAACCATTTTCGAGATGTATCGACCTATTAGTAAAAAAACCTATAAGGAAGATATTCTTACTTTAGAAACATCATTGTATGATTATCTAGTAGATATTTATGATACTACTGAAAAATTATATGGAATCAAACGCCAGATTAGAGTCAATGATTTTATAGCTATTTCTACAGCTATCGAAAAAAAGGAGCTTTGGGAAGAGTTAGAGCCTCTTGGTAAATTAGCTATTAAAGAGCATCCTGAAACTATGTTAGGATACTATTATCTTGGCTTGGGTTATGAGCAACTTGGAGAGCCTAAGAAAGCAATGAGAGCTTATGAAAACGGATTTTTGCTTAACGAAATAGCTTTTCTAACTAAAGATTATATGTTAGAAAAAGTTAATAAAATAAAAGAAGATTTTGGTTATTAATACTTACCTAATTTAATAGTCAAATCAGATAGTAAAAAGATCCCGGAAATGGGATCTTTTTGTTTTCTTTCTAATTGCAGAATGAACTTAAATAATAGTATTTTTACAATCAATTTATAAGCTATGGCCAAAACCAAAACTGTCTTTTTCTGCCAGAACTGCGGTTCACAATATGCTAAATGGCAAGGACAATGTACTTCTTGCAAAGAATGGAACACAATTGCAGAAGAAGTAGTACAGAAGGCTCAAAAAAATGACTGGAAAGATCCTAACACATCATCAAAAGAACGTCGAGTTTCCAAACCTTTAAAAATCTCTGAAATTGACACCAGTCACGAAGCTAGATATAATACCGACGATGCTGAACTAAATCGAGTTCTTGGCGGAGGATTAGTTCCTGGGTCACTAACCTTATTAGGAGGTGAACCTGGCATTGGAAAAAGTACGCTATTACTACAGATTAGCCTAAAACTACCTTATAAAACTCTATACGTTTCTGGTGAAGAAAGCCAAAAACAAATAAAAATGCGCGCAGAACGTATACATTCTAAAACTGATAATTGTCTGATTCTTACTGAAACCAAAACTCAAAATATTTTTAGACAAATAGAAACTACAGAACCAGATATTGTTATTATTGACTCTATACAAACTCTACATAGTGATTATATAGAAAGTAGCGCTGGCAGTATTTCGCAAATTAGAGAATGTACCACTGAACTCATTAAATTTGCTAAAGAAACGGCAACCCCAGTTATCCTTATTGGTCATATCACAAAAGATGGAAATATAGCAGGACCTAAAATACTAGAACACATGGTAGACACGGTACTTCAGTTCGAAGGAGATCGAAACCACGTTTATAGAATTCTAAGAGCTCTGAAAAATCGTTTTGGCTCTACATCAGAATTAGGGATTTATGAAATGCTAGGCAGTGGGCTTAGAGAAGTTAGCAATCCAAGTGAAATCCTAATCTCTAAAAAAGAAGAAGAGTTAAGCGGAACTGCTATCGCGGCTACCGTAGAAGGTATGCGACCATTGATGATAGAAATACAAGCACTGGTCAGCACAGCAGTTTATGGCACACCTCAGCGAAGCGCTACTGGATATAATCTAAAGCGATTAAATATGATTCTGGCTGTATTAGAAAAACGTGCCGGTTTCAGATTAGGAGCTAAAGATGTATTCCTAAATATTACTGGCGGAATTTCTGTAGATGATCCGGCTATTGACTTAGCCGTCGTTGCTGCCATATTATCCTCTAACGAGGATATACCTATAGCTAAAGATTATTGTTTCGCTGCAGAGGTTGGGCTTGCAGGAGAGATTAGACCTATCAATAAAGTAGAACAAAGAATTCAAGAAGCGGAAAAACTGGGTTTCTCTACTATTTTTGTTTCTAAATACAACAAAATTTCTCAAAAAAACACTGGTATCAATATCCAGTTAGTTGCTAAAATTGAAGATGTAGTAGAATATTTATTTGGATAGTTATGATTTTATCTTTGGTCTCATATATTCTGGTAATAAATTTGCTATATATTTAATATGACTTTTGGTATAGCTATCCTTTTGATTATACCTAAAATTATGATATAGATAAAATAAGATTAGTCTATTATAATCATCTAAATCATTATCCTTAATCATTTCTACTAAATCCGAAGCAATCTTGTCCTTGATTTCGCTTTCGGAAAGTGCTCTACCGACTCTTCTGATATTGGAATAATAATGATTTTTACTAGGGTTTTTTACTCTGAAACTTATTCCATAAATTAAATCGGAAACGTTAATATTCAATACTTCAAGTTCCTTAACATAGGTGAGACGATCTGCCCAGGCATAACTACCATCAGAAGATCTAATAAAACGATCATTCATCACATTAAGATGAGCTCTTAAAAACACATCCCAATCATAACTTTCTGCAGAAAGTTGAGCAATGTTCATAGCATGAATTCTGGGACTTTGATCCTGACTGCAGCCACCAACTACAACTCTACCTCGTTTTAAAATCAACGCTTTTTCTTTAGACAAGTATTTTGATATATAATTTTCTAATTCATCATTTGAACTCTGTTTATCAATTGCTTCATTAAATGCCATATCAAGCAACTTGATAAATTCTTCCTTTTTAGATAACTCTTCTTTAATAAACTTAGAACGCGTGATTTTCCAGTTTCTATGGTCTTTCCTGAATTTTTTATACTTTTTACTTGAGACTCTTTCTTTGTATTTTAAATCTGTTAACTCTTTTTCTAATTTAGGCTCTTTTTTCCCAAACTCTTTTTCAATATATACATAAAGTTCATTTAGTTTTACAGTACTTTCAGTATTTCTGTATCCCCTTCGAGTTCGTTTCGCATCATCGGGATGAATTTGAGTTGTGCTATCTATTAAACATTCCGCGTACTGTACCATCCTTGAATATTGATATGGAAGCTCTAACGACTTAAACTCGCTTTGGAGATAAACAACACCTTCTATTTTACCTTTTCTTCTATTTATAATCCAGTTATTGACTAAAGATTTTCCCCAATCTTTTTCCTGGATATTAACATCTCTACCATTCGGTTCCTCTGATACTCTAATATATTCTGATCCATCATATCTAGTATAAGTTGTTTTAGTAATTAATGCTAGCTTAGACTTTACATTGGGGGCATATTTTGCAATAAAGTTTTCCAACGAAATATTTGCTTCTAACATTTCTATTAGACCCTCCGCATTAGAGGCTTCTATATCTATGTAAAGGCCTTTTGTCTGTGGAATTGATCTAAAACTCTTAGTCAGATCACATTTTCTAAATTCTTTATTTTTATCTCCAACGATCTCCTGAAGTTTAGCAATCGCATTCGGAGAATATATCAATCCATTCTCAAACTCTGTAAACTCCGACTGGGCTTGCAGGGACACTCCTAGAAGGAGAAGCAACAATGTTTTTCTCATTTCAAAAAAATATTAGTTATATAAAGCAAATTAAACCTAGCTCGTTATTATTACAACAATGATTGAGCCAACTATACTTTTAAACGAGTAAAACACTTTTTTTATTTAGTAAACATTTTTTAAGGCGCTGGGTTAGGAATTTGCATATGAACTTCATTGATTTCGTTGATAATTTCATCAGACAACGTAAGGTGAATACTACCTATGTTTTCTGTTAGTTGACCTATAGAAGTAGCTCCAATGATATTACTGGTCACAAAAGGTTGTTGATTTACAAATGCTAATGATAATTGGGTTAAACTGATATTATGTTTTTTAGCAATTTCATTATACAACCTTGTTGCTTTATAACTATTCTCATTCATATACCTATTATAGTTAGGAAAAAGATCTACTCTAGAGTTTTTTGGAATTTCTTCAAGATATTTGCCTGTCAGCATCCCAAATCCTAGTGGTGAATAAGGTAAATGACCTATATTTTCACGATGTAAAACCTCCACAAGACCAATTTCATCTTTTCGGTTTAGTAAATTATATGGGTTTTGTATCGTAATCATTTTGGGAGCTCCTTTTCTTTCTTCTTCTGCATATCGCATCAATCCATATGCTGTTTCATTAGAAACTCCAACTTGCCTTATCTTACCTTCTTTTACAAAATCAGTAAGGTTTTCCAAAACCTCAGCAAAATTATCTATCCAAGCATCGTTTTCATCATGAGTATATCCTAGCTTACCAAAATAGTTAGTTTGTCTTTCTGGCCAATGTAATTGATAAAGGTCGATATAATCTGTTTGTAATCTTTCTAAACTTTTATGAATAGCATCTGCTATCTCTTGTTTGCTAAACTCTCCTTTTCTTATGTGTTTCGAAAACTCTGCAGGACCAACAATTTTTGAAGCAATGACTACCTCATCTCTTTTCCCGGATTTCTTTAACCAACTTCCGATTGTTCGTTCTGTACTTCCCTGGGTTTCTTTCTTAGCAGGTACAGAATATAACTCTGCTGTATCTATAAAATTAACCCCTTGACTAATTGCATACTCAATTTGCTCATGACCTTCTGATTCTGTATTCTGCTGTCCCCAAGTCATAGAGCCTAAACATATTTTACTAACCCTTATATCTGTATTTGGTAATGTGGTATACTTCATTCTTTAATCTAAAATTTATTGAATAAACCAAAATTAAAGACTCTCCTCTTAGATATTCCAAAAATTATCATAATAAAGCTCATAAAGTGGGAAAATTATCTACATCATCAACATAAATATCCACACATGAATTAGGTGTTTACTTAATTAAACAAATTATAAGTACCTATTTTTCAAATACTTATGTGTTTTTAAGATTTATGGAATAATTATTTCGATAAGTATAACATATCCTTATAAAATCAAGGGTATACAAAAAAACTACAGCTTGTTTTGATGATGAACGAAATCTAAAAAAGTTTATACCAACCAAAAAGAGGTGTATTGATAACCTCAATAAAAGGGTTTGATTTCCCAGAACCCTTTACTTTTTTAACCGGAAAAAGAGCTTCTGCAATAGGAAGCTCTTTTTTTTAAAGTACTGTTCTCTAAAAAAACATTCAACTAAACATCTTGATTACAGTCAACTTATATATTATTATATATAAATAGCGTTATTTATATATATTTTTATATCTTTAGTTTACTTTTAACCTTATGACTAACTCGTGAGATACATCCATGCTAAACACATATTACAAAGATTTAACTAAAGAAAATAAACGTTTTGCTATACACAGAATAGCTTCTAAAACTGATTTTACTGAAGAAATCGTAAAAAAAGTGCTACAACGTTACAATCCTTTGATGGAAATACAAGAAAATAGAATTGTGATCAACCGAAATTCTTATCATAAACTAATCCGTGAAATATATAAAGAGAATGAGAATGGGGTGTCAAAATAAAAAACGGATGCAGTTACCCCATTACCACATCCGTTTCACAACTAACCAACCTAAAATTTAATTCCTCACTCATCCAACACTTATTATCTTTTAGATTGATATAAAATTAGCGTAGTTTTCTGGTTCGTAGAAACCATAATGAGGGAACCCCTAGTTTGAATGAGGGAAATAGTAACTTTTGTTATTTTGAATCCACAACAATAGCTTTCGGGATATGTTCTTCTATAAGATATGCTACCATATTAAAATTTTGTTGAGCACGATCTAAAACCCAAGCATCCGAACTTATTACAATATGGTCAGATTCTGCTAAAACTGTATCTGGATTATTGTCTAAATAAATACTCCAAGGAAATTGATTTTGCTCTGCCAATTCCCGAAGCATAGTTTTTAATCTTCCACTATTAGAAACTGGAGCATCAAAATACCAATCTACCGCGCTCACGCCTAATTCATGTAAGACCTTACCAATTAACAAAAGAGCTTCTTCTGTTTTTCGAACTCTTTTATAGGTGCCGTGCACTCCTGAAACATCCCTATAATACTCATCCAATCCTTTAAAAACATAGGCTCCAGACATGGCACTTTCTAAAATGATAAGTAAATTAAATCCGTCGATAGCAACCGTTTTACCTTTTAGATTATTTGGTGTTATGCTTCTTTCTGAGCGCAAAAGTATCTGTTGTTCGCTAGCGCTCATTCCTCTCAAAGCTATTTGTTGTCTGGCATTAAGCCTATACCGATTTCCCACTAACTGTAGTGATGATTTTTCTGCAAACCCTCTGCTAAGCAAGTAACACATATCTTTAGCTGCCTCTTGTAGCTTTTTCTGCATCTTAGGATCACCGAACAAACGATCATCACTAGCTTCTTTTCCTCGGTTACGGGTTGACATTTATAAATTAAACAGGCGATTAAGTCATTTATGAGATCCCGCAATACTGCAGGATTAGTTCAACTATTAGTTTTGTGTGCGTTACTTATGGTAACTTTTCATCCGCCATGGCGGATCATAAAAAAAGCGCTTATCGCGCTGCTCTTATGACATTGGTAATATTTCTATTACTTTACCATATACATTTTTGGTCCATCCATTGATGCGACCTCGGTTGTTACCGATTAGTAATCCTCGTTTTGCATTTTTTCCTTTCACTAAATGCGTAAAACAGTTTCCTCTTACTTTGCAAAAAACAATATCTCCTGCTTTGCAATCTTCCCAATTTACGGGTTCCAATACCACAGGTTGTTTTGATTGTAAGATTGGTAACATCGAATTACCAGGTTCTTTGGAGACAATCGTCTCACCATTCAATAGTTTTTGAATTTTCCAATTCATAATCATAGTTTTAAAAATTAAACATTTAATTCAAAAACTATGGAGTATGGTCGTTACAAAGAACGTATACTCATGTACTATGCAAAGATATATGTTTTTTTAATAATCATAATATAACATACAAATCTCTTGTTTTCGATATATTTAGATATCTACTCAGAGCTTATTCGAAGGACTTAGTGTGACGATTTTCCTATAATTTAATATCTAAAATTATTCAAAAAACGATCTAAGCATCTTATAGATTGAAGTATTATCTAAAATAAAATTTTATTGCTCTTCCTTATTCACTTTTTTGGTGATACCACATTTCCTCCGAATGGATCTTTCTGCAAGTGTTGCGGCATTTCTGGCTTGTTGCTCAGAGCGACCGTCTTTAATTATGGCATCATAGACTGTTTTATTTTCCATAAGACCTTTTATAATACAAACAAAACCAGGACTGTCCTTACCCTTATAACGACTTTTTTTCTTAGGTTTTGTAACCATTTCATTGAACAATCGTCGTTTTAGCACTCTATCCTGCTGCACCTCAACGACAAATGTATTTAGCATAGCCTCCTGATCCGGATCCATCTCATTCACTTTATCCAATAAATTGGCATACTCATCATTGGTAAACTCAAAATACTGATAGTAATCAAAGTAGTTGCTTTGACCTTCCTCTTCTTCTTGTACTTCTCCTTCATCTTGTGTTTCTTCTTCCTCATAATACTCTTCTTCACTTTCCTGACTCAACCCTTTTACTACAAATAATAGTAGTATTATAAAAATGGGTAACCGCTTCATTTGTTTCATAGTTTTAAATTGATTTGGGTATTGTAAACGTCTGATACTGTTCTTTTGTTATCTGTCTTCCTTGATTTTATCATTTTTGTTATATGCATATTTAAGAATTTTATTTTTGTCTGCTAAATTCATGGCACACTTTTTGGAAACTTCAAATTAAAATGGTTATTTTAAACCGATTTTTAAGATAACTTTAATACTAAAATTATATTTATTCCGTTTTGGAATACGTGAAATCAAATACGCAGTTTTGATACTAAATTTATAACACCCAAATATTATGAAAAAATTATTTCTACTTTTACTTATGGTAGGCGCAGGATCAACTATCCAAGCACAGGAAGATTGGAGAGATCAAAAGAAAATTTTTGATGATGTATATAGTCTTGCCACAGATCTTAATGCGCAGACAGATAAAGTTACTGCTCAGGGAAGTGTAATCTCTATACAAACAGGAAAAGGTACTATTTCTGTTGAAAGAGAATTAGACAAATCAAAACCAAAAGAATTACAGCATTTTTACTATAACCTATTGACATCTAATGGAAAATCTATAAGGTTAGATAAAATGAATGCTGAACGCGTAATTGAAAGCTTTCAATCTAAACTTTTAAAGTTAAAAGAAGAATTAAGAGTAAATCAAGATGCTGATGTTGAAAATATATTAAAAGACTTATTCAATTAGATCCTTATCTAAAATATAATGTATAAAAAAAAGCGGTCAATTGACCGCTTTTTTTTATACATTATATTCACTGTTATATATCGTTCAACAATTTAGATATTTCATCCAACTTAGGGGTCAAGATTACCTCTATTCTTCTGTTCTTTGCTTTACCCGTTGATGTATCATTTGATGCTACTGGTGAGTATTCTCCTCTACCAGCGGCTGTAAGATTCTGTGCATCTATTTGATTATTCTCCAATAATAAGTTTACAATCGCCGTGGCTCTTTTGGTAGATAGATCCCAGTTTCCTGTTAACTGTCCATTTCCGGTATACGGAACATTATCGGTATGACCTTCTATCAATACAGCAATATCAGGGTTCTCTCCTAACACAGATGCTAACTGCTTAACAGCCTGTCTTCCTTGCGTTCCTACAGCCCAACTACCAGAATCAAATAACAATTTATTCTCCATAGAGATATACACTTTACCATTTCGTTCTTCTACGGTTAATCCTTTGCCTTCAAAATTTCGCAAAGCTTTAGAAATAGCAGTTTTTAATGCTTGCATCTTGGCATCTTTTGCAGCAATCAGCCCTTCTAGTTCATCCACTCTTTTAGAACGACTATCTAAATCTCTCTGCAGTTTTTCTAGTCGATTGCGTTCTACAGCCAATGTTCTTTCCTTTTCTTCTAACTGAGATAAAAGTTCTCTATTTCTCTTATTATTTGCATTTAGTGCAGCTGCACTATTTTTTCCTAACGCGTCATAGGAGTTTTTTAGATTTTCATAATTAGCTGAAAGCGCATCATACTTTGTTCGCAATTCATCTCGCTCTATACGAGTTTTTTCATATTCATCATTAAGCTGATCCATAGCCAACTTATCTGCCTTGCTAGTTTTTTCTAAAACCCTGAATTTATCCTGCAATTTGCGATTATCTCTTTTTAATCGAGCGTATTTACTCTCTAATTCCTTATGTACTTTAGAAGAAACGCAGGAGGTAGTAAATAATCCGATGAATACTATTATTGCAATTCTTTTTATCATATTTTTTATTTTTCTTAATTAAAAAAATGTTAGCTCGAGTATTCTATCATAGTAAAATGAAGATAAAATGTACTCTGACAAGCTCATAAGAGCTATCAACAAAGCTTTTCAATACAAAACACTATTCTCGATACACTGTTTTGTTCCTCACAGTGCTCCAATTGACGTGTTTTTTGTTTTCATATCAGTCTGAGCTTGTCGAAGACTAATTAACCAAAATACACTTCGACAACCTCAATGTGACGATTTAATTCGATAATTCGGTATACTATTTTCACAATTTCAATTCCACCATGATCGGGCAATGATCACTATGTTTGGCATCTGATAAGATAACGGCTCTTTTTAGTTTATCTTGCAATGGTTTTGCTACCATTCCGTAATCTAATCGCCATCCCTTATTATTTGCTCTCGCATTTGCTCTATAGCTCCACCAAGAATAATTATGAGGTTCTGAGTTAAAATGCCTAAATGAATCTATAAAACCGCTTTCAATAAAATTACCAATCCATTCGCGCTCCACTGGCAAAAATCCGGATACATTTTTATTACGAACTGGATCATGAATATCAATGGCCTCATGACAAATATTATAATCCCCCAAAATCACTAAGTTTGGATGAGATTTCTTCAACTCGTTGATATACTCCTGAAAATCATCCATAAACTTTAGTTTATGTTCTACTCGTTCTATATTAGAACCACTTGGCAAATAGAGACTCATAATAGAAACTCCGTTAAAATCGACCCTTAGATTACGACCTTCCTGATCCATATAGTCGATTCCGGTTCCGTATTCTATATGATCAGGGGCTGTTTTAGATAAAACCGCAACACCACTATATCCTTTTTTCTGGGCACTATACCAATAGTTATATTTATATCCAGCTTTGGCAAAAACATCCAGTTCTAGTTGTTCTTTATTGGCTTTGATTTCTTGTAAACAAATCACATCCGGATCTGCTTGCTGTAACCATTCTATAAATCCTTTTTTTAACGCTGCTCGGATTCCGTTTACGTTGTATGATATTATTTTCACTTATTTGTTATTTTATTATTATTTGCTATTCTAACACACCTCTCAAGACAGGAATGCCTTAGCACTGACCTCACTAGAGGAACGCTTTTTTCTATACCAAAACAAACTTAGTAATATCAATGCTAAAATGCCAATACCAATCCACCAATATAGATGATTGTTATCTTGAAACTGAATAGCAGTAGTATCTCCTAACAAGTAAAATCCTCCCCAATAGTATGGGTGATAGGTTTCTTCGCTTGTTGTTGTTAGAAATTGTAGTTTTGCTTGTTGCAAGGCTTCTGCCTTATTTTTTCCTTCTTTAAGGTTGGTGTAAAAATATTCCATGATCTTGGGTGTAGTTTCATCAGATACTTCCCAATTAGTGAGCAATAAACTTTTAGTTCCAGCGTATTGGAATGCATTTCCTAAACTCATGATCCCTTCTCCTTTGGCGATTTTACCGGTTCCTGTATTACAAGCACTTAATACTGTTAATTCTGCAGGAATATCTAACGCAAATAGTTCGTGACTGTACAGGTAGTTATCTTCTATTGTATCCTTACTTTTGGTAAAATAAAGCTTAGAGTTTTCTGGACGTTCGTTATCCACATCTCCGTGTAATGCTAAATGTAAAATGTCATAGGCTCCTGCGTGCTTTTTAAAATTCTCTTCTGTAGCTTCTGATCCATAAAAGTATTGTCCATCTACAATATTAGCAATTGCTTTAATCTCTTCTCGAGTTCCCGGTAAATCCATACTCGAATTTCTGAAAGTTTTTAAACTCACATTTCGTGTGGCAGAAGTATTATCTCCACTAGAAAAAGAAAAGGCCAAACATTCTTGTTCTTCTTTAGAAACCGATTCCTCTCGCATCTTATTCCCGAACAACAATGTAGCTGAATTAGCATACGAAATAGCATATTCTTTAAGAAGATATGGCCAAGTCCTAGGATTGTTAGAAATTTCTTCTTCTGTAAGTAATAAATCAAAATTAAGATGCCATAATGGACCATCGGGAACTATGATTAGTTGATTACCTACTAATTTATTTTTTATTGGAGTAATTAATGTTTGGTACAATTGATATGAAATTTCTTGATATTGCTCATAGTTTTTAGTCATAGAAGCGCGAAACTGCTCAATTTGCTCAATAAGTGCTGGAGTTGATAATTCTTTTACCGCAATCTTATTTTTTGAAATCGTAAATGCATAGGTTATACTATCTGCGGTAAAAAACTCTAATAGAGTAGTTTTCTCGTCAAGTTTTTGTTGGATATCTGTGACTGAAACAACCTTATTATTATACTTTAATTGATGGTACTTTGGATAGTTTGTTTCTAAAACTTCTGTAAGTGAGTCTTGGCTTTTAGAGATATCGAAAAGTTTACTTTCATAGCCCATCATTTTTATAGAATCTGTTTGTTCTTTAGATAATTCTTCATTAATTCTGGATTGATAATATGCTTTATCAATTCTTACTTCTTTTTCTAATTCCACAAGATTTTTTGAAAGTCCAGAAAATTCTTTGGCGCTAGATTCGTTTAATAAACCCTTTAAAGTATTAGACTTGCTTTTTTCTGAATAATAAAAAGCTTGATCCAGCATTTTTTTATCTTTCCTTTTCTCAATTAACAATTTTGTTTCTATAGCACCCTGATATGCTTCTTTAACTTCCTTAGATAATACTAATCTGTCCTTATAATTGTTTAAACCTTCTCTAATATGAATTATCATAGGTAATCCTTTCTGGTAAAGAATATCACTGTTGTTTAGGTCATCAACATTGTTTTTTTTAATATATAATGCTTTATGACTCTTAGCTTTACCAACTATCGTTGAAAATAACACTGTTGAAAACGAATTATTTAGTAATTCCCTGTTATTTACTTTATCAATGTATTTAAAACCTAATTCAAATGCTTTATTAAAAAAAATAATTGCATTTTGATATTCACCTTTATTAAAATAAAGGTTTGCAATAGTATTATAACAATTGATAATTAAGTAATCACTTTTATTTAGCTTGTTTTTGTAGATATTTAGTGCTTTAATATAAGCTTTAAGTGCTGAATCATATTCTCCTTTCTTTAATTGTAACCCCCCGATATAAAGGTAATTTGTTGCTACATAAATATTTTTATCTCCAATTATTTTAGATCTAATATTTTTGGATTTTTCTTGATAAACTAAAGCCATATCAAACTCTCCTTTTTTACTATAAATTCTTGCAATATTTATATAATTACGAGCAATCTCAGGGTGCTCTTCACCAAAATTATTTATATTTATGTTTAGAGCTCTTGAAGCACATCGTAACCCTTCATCAAGTTCATCTAAAAAGATATATGAAATAGCCATATTATTATAAATATCTGCCATCAAAGGGTCTTCTTCTTTTAAAAAATCTTTGCTTATGGATAATGATTTTTTTAAGCCTAAAAGTGATTTGTTAAACAAACCTTCTTTTACATATAAATATGAAATATTATTATAATATTTTGCCATATCTGGGTGATTTTCTCCAAACAACTCGGATCTTATTTTTATAGCTTTTTCTAAATATTTTATTGAACCTTCAAAATCACCTCTTTTTTCTAAAACTTTACTTATATTATTATAGAAAGCAGCTACATTAACATGATTTTCACCTGAAACTTTCAACTGTATTGCCAAAGCATTCTTGTAATAGGAAAGAGCTTGATCATCCTCACCAAGTCGCTCATAAATAGTCCCAATATTATTATAATACCCTCCAACTTTTGGGTGATTAGCTCCTAGTTCACTTATCTCCAATAATATTGCTTTTTTCATGAATTCAATAGATTCCTTATACTCCCCTTTTATATAAGAAATTCTAGCCAAATTATTATATGAATAACCAATATGTGGATTGTTTTTCGAACTATCTATTTTAATTGCTTTGTCAAATTCACTTCTAGCTTTGTCAAATTCAGCTTTTCTTGTATATATTTGACCTATATTGTTATGGGATTTAGAAATGCCTAAAATATATTCTTTTATAAGAAAAATTCCCTGTGCCTTTTCAAAGTATTTTCTAGCGTTATCTAAATCCGCCTTTTTTAAATAGTATTGACCGATGTTATCATAAGCACTTGCTTTTTCAAGGTTGTTTTTACCCAAATAATTATCACATACATCTAGTGCTGATCTAGCAAAGTTTAATGATTCTTGGTATTTTGAATACTCAAAATAAGTTTCAGAAATCTTATTATAACACCCTGCAACCCGTTCCCAAGCATTCGCTCTTTCATAAATAGGTAATGCTTTTTTAAAATATACAATGGAGCTGTCTAACTTTCTTTCAGTTAACAAAGAATCCGCTTTCTTAAAATATTGAGAAGCTAGCAATGTATCTTGCAGAGTTTCTGTTTGAGAAAAAGAAAAGCTAGTAACAAATAAAAAGAAGACGATGGTTTTTAGTGGGTTCATGTGGGTGGGTTTAAAAGATAGATGTCCAGTGTATGATACAAAAACAAATATACTATAAAGAACACATTCTTAACCTCTACTTCGACTCGGCTCAGTACAAGTCTCAAGAGGGGAACTCTTCTTTCTATACCAAAACAAACTTAATATGATAACTGCCAAAATACCAAACCCAATCAACCAATAGATATAATTATTATCTTGAAACTGAATGGCTGTGGTATCTCCAACCAAATAGAACCCTCCCCAGTAAAAAGGCTGAGTTCTGTTTAAATCACTGGTGTTTAGATATTGTAATTTTGCTTGTTGAAGTGCCTTTGCCTTATTCATTCCTTCCTTGAGATTCGTATAGAAATATTTCATTAACTCTGGAGTGGTTTGATCCGATACTTCCCAACTACTTAACAATAAACTTTTAGTTCCTGCATATTGAAAAGCGGTTCCTAAACTCATAATACCTTCTCCTTTCGCTATTTTTCCTGTTCCCGTATTACAGGCACTCAATACCGTTAACTCTGCAGGAATATCTAAAGCAAACAATTCATGGCTATATAAAAGGTTATCTTCTATAGTATCATTATTTTTTGTAAAAAAGAGTCTGGAGTTTTCTGGTCGTTCGTTATCTACTTCTCCGTGTAAAGCAAGGTGCAGAATACTATAATTACTAGCATTTTTCTTAAAATTAGATTCTATTGCCTCTGATCCGTAAAAATACTCTCCATCGATAATATCCGCAATGGCTTTGATCTCTTTACGAGTTCCTGGCAGATCATCACCTGTATCTCTAAGGGTTGCCAGACTCATTGTTTTAGTATCCATAACATTCGAACTATCAGAAAATGAAAATGCTAAACATTCTTCTTGTTGTTTAGATCGCTCTTCGAGGTTTTTATCTTCAGAAAACAGCAACGTAGCAGAATTGGCATACGAAATCATATATTCTTTGACTAAGTATGATAGTTCTTTTGGATTATTAGAAGCATCCTCTTTACTCAATAGCAAATCAAAATTAAGATGCCATAGTGGCCCATCGGGCACAATAATTAATTCATCACCAATAATTGCATCCTTTACAGGTGCCATCAATTGTTCATAAAGTTGGTGTGCAGTGGCCTTATAAGTTTTGGTATTTTTATCTACAATAGCAGCTCTTAATTCTTGTATTTGTTCTGTAAGTTTTGGAGTAGATAATTCTTTAACAGCCATCTTATTTTTTGAAACAGTAAAAGCATAGATAATACTATCTGAAGTAAAAAACTCAAGTAAGGTTGTGTTATCATCCAATTTTTTCAGGATTTCAGCTACGGAAATCACTTCATTCTGGTATTTTAGCTCATAATATTTAGGATAGTTTTTTTCTAAAACCTCGGTTAGAGAATCTTGGTTCCTAGAGATATCGAAGAGTTTATTTTCATAACTAAAAAATTTTGAAGAGTCTATTTCTTTTTTGACAAGTTCTCCATTTAGTTTAGATTGATAATATGCTTTATCAATTCTTAAATCTTTTTCTAATTTTACAAGATCTGTTGATAGTCCTGAAAAAATTTTGGCGTTAGAATCATTCAACAAATCTTTTAACGTATTGGACTTGCTTTTTTCGGCATAATAAAACGCTTTCTCCAAAATTTGCTGTTCCTGTTTTTCTTTAAAAAATAACAATTGAGATTCTATTGCATTTGAATAAATTTCTTTAACCTTTTTGGCAAATGATATTTTATCCTTATAATTATTAAATGATTGACGAATAAAATCAACAGTTACATCTGTTCTCTTGAATAACTTAAGACTAAGAGATAGGTCCTGCGTATCATTGTTTTCGATATATCGCTGTTTTAATATTTCAGCTTTACCTTCTAATGTAAATAGCAACATATTTGAATTCCAATATTCACTTGGATCAAACTTATCTTGATCGAAGAAATTTTTTCTGAATTTAGAATTTATATACAATGCGTCATTGTAATGACTCAAGGCTTTTTTGTATTCCTTTTGCTTAAGATAAACTTTGGAAATATTAATATGATTTTGTAAAACAATTTGATTTTCTTCACCAGTTATATCTTGAAGAATCTTTAGTGATTTTTGATAATTTATTAAAGCTGTATTATTATCTCCTTTTTTTATATAACTAGTTCCTAAATAGGAGTATGAACCAGCTACCGAACGATGATTATCTCCTAAAGTTATCAAATTTATGTCTAAGGCTTTCTTATGATACTCTAAAGCTTTATTATAAGCTTTTTGATTTTCTTTAATAACACCCATATTATGGAAAAGTACAGCTATGGAAGTTCGATTTTCTAAATACGACCTATTATATCCTGACAATGCTTTTTCATAATAATTTAATGCTTCAGAATATTCTTCTTTTTCCAAAAAAATTGTTCCAATATTATTATTAGCATAAGCTATAAGGGTAGGATTATCTATTTTAATGAAAATATTAAGTGCTTTCTTAATATTTTCTAATGCTGTATCATTCTGAAATAGGTCATAATAACTTGTACCGATATTAAGATAGGCATATCCAACATATCTATGGGTTTCACCATAGGTGTTAATCCATATTGTTAAACTCTTGTTATAATAATCAATTGCTTTTTCGTACTCTTTTTTTTCGTAATATATAAGACCTATATTATTATAGTTCTGGGCAACCTTTGAATGATTACTTCCTAAATCTTCTATCCTAATTGTTAATGATTTTTCATTAAATTCTATAGCTTTTTTATAATCTGAAAGGTGAAAATAAAGAGATGCAATATCAGAATAATTATGTGCAATCTCTAAACGTTCTTGTGGATCCAATTTGATCAATATTTCTAATGCTTTTTTTACACTTATAACAGCTTCTTTAAATTTATATTTCCGCTTTTGGTTTTTTGATATTTTATTATAACACCCAGCAACTCGTTCCCAAGCTTGTGCCTTTTCATAAATAGGTAATGCTTTGTCAAATAATTCAATAGATTCGTCATATTTCTTATTCTTTAACAAAGAATCCGCTTTCTTAAAATATTGAGATGCTAGTAATGTGTCTTGTACAGTTTCTGTTTGAGAAAAAGAAAAGCTAGTAACAAATAAAAAGAAGACGATGGTTTTTAGTGGGTTCATGTGGGTGGGTTTAAAAGATAGATGTCCAGGGTATGATATAAAAACAAATATACTATAAAGAACACATTCTTAACCTCTACTTGGACCAAGCTCAGTACAGGTCTCAAGAGGGGAACTGACTTTTGCTATTTATTACCCAAAACTTCAATTATTTTCCTTGGTTTTTTGGTTCGGATTCTGATGATTTGGTATTCCCAAATGCTGTTGTCTCTATTTGCTACAATATCCATCTTACCCTTTTGCTTTGATCCTTTGATTCCTACTGTAATGATTGCTTTATCTGCTTCGTTATATCGCACTTCTCCTTCCAGAACTTCAAAAAAACTTATGGGTTGTACCTCTCCTAATAAGGCTATTACTCGCTCATCATCTTGTACCAAATCAAAAGCATTATCGTATACTGCTGGATCTATTATTGCCCTGGTAAAATCTCCAATTGGTTTCCCTAAAAATGTTAGTATAGTTAAAATAAATCCAAATACTAGCGCTAAAACTACTAAAACCCAACTTCTATTTTTAGACCACCAACTTTTTTTATGTATATAATCGGTCATAGACTCCTACTTTATATTAAAAAATTTAATTCTTTATAGTTTTCTCAAGTTTAACGTGATCTAAGATATCTATGAGTTACTAGATCTGTTTTATTTTGAATAGCTATCAAATCACCCTCTTTTATTAATAAATTTCTATCCGTAATATCCAATACATCTTCATAATAATGATCTGTAATGATAATTCCTTTTTTCTTCTTAATAGATAGTAGTAACTCTTTTATCAACTCCTTATAAGAAGGTTGAATCATTGAAAAAGGTTCATCCATCATTAAGAATTGATGCTCTAAATGCGAGAGCAATACAACTTCTAAATACCTCAACTCTCCTAATGATAGTTTTCCTGCTCTTCGGTTTTCTATGCTGTGTATTCCTTTTGTATAAAATATTTTATCCTGATCCTCTCCATTGGGAAATAGTAAAGGAATAATATCTCTTACTTTTTTCTCTTTTGGCACAAAAGAATCCTGAGAAAGATATCCTATTCTACCATCTGCTATTACCTCTTTAGGCTTTATCGTTTCATCATCTATACTAATATGTATTGCATTAGATCTCATTGTTCCAAAAATACATCGTAGCATCGTAGATTTTCCTGTTCCGTTTCTGCCAAAAACCCCAACAATTTCGCCCACACCACATTGCAAAGTAACCTCATTTAGAATGTTGTTTTTACCAAATGATTTTGTTAGATCCCTAATAAAAAGATGGTTCATATTTTAGAATTAAAAAAAAGTTAAGAGTAAAAACAGGAATGGCAATGATATAAACACATTCATAAAAAACACGTTTATGGTAAGCTCTGATTTTGTAAATCCAAGATTAGCATACATATAATATTCGTTATTTTTAAAGGTTTTAAAGCCCTGTAATCCTACCCAAATACCTACTGTGTTAAACAAAAATATACTCCAATACATTCCGCTGATCAAACACATGAAAAGGCAAAATACTAGGTTGAACAGGTTTACATCACAAAAGAATTTAAAAATCGCTCTATAATACATTCATGAAATTTTGATAAATTGATAAAACTTAATGCTACTTTTATCGTTATTGCTATTATAAAAACCTTTCCAATCAATAGTTGTTGCACAAATCATAGTAATTTAAGGGATTAACACTATCTCTGTAAGTGAAAAAAATTAGTTTTGTATCGATGCGCATTTTTACGGTTTTAGGTTTTTTATTATTCTTTAGTACTAGCTCTTTACTTGGGCAAGATACTTCTGGAAACTTCAGAAGTAAAAAAGTGCGTGTTACTGATACTATCCGTATTGATTCTGTGAGTATCAATTCTTTTGATTTTAAATTACTTTCAAAACAAGGTGTTACAATCGATAGTACATTGTATAAAGTTAGTTTTGAAAATGCTTCAGTTATCCTATCACCACAACTGAAATCACAAAACGATTCAATTACCATACAGTATTATCGTTATCCCGATTTTTTGACTAAAAAATATTTTGAATTTGATCCGTCGATTATAGTAGAACAAAACGGTGATCTGCAGAAGCTGTATAGTTTATCTGAAGCAAACAACAATAAAGCGTTTACACCTTTTGATGGACTTAGCACCAATGGAAGTATCTCTAGAGGAGTAACCGTAGGTAGTAATCAAAGTACGGTTTTAAATTCTGAACTGGATCTACAAATTTCTGGAAAAATAAGTGATAACATATCGTTACGAGCTTCTATACAAGATGCAAATGTACCCGTACAACAAAGTGGGTATTCTCAAAATCTTGATGAGTTTGATCAGGTTTTTATCGAATTATACAGCAAAAACTGGAACGTTAGAGCTGGTGATGTACAATTACAAAACACCACTAGCTACTTTAACAGATTTACCAAAAATGTACAGGGAATATCCATCAATGGAACATTAAACCATCCAGAATCTAAAACCGGATTATTTGCTTCAGGAGCTTTGGTAAGAGGAGTTTTTACCAGGAGTCAGTTTACCGGACAGGAAGGAAATCAAGGACCTTATAAACTAACAGGGCCCAATGGAGAATTGTTTATTCTTATAGTATCGGGCAGTGAACGTGTTTATGTAAATGGTTTATTACTGGAAAGAGGAGAAAACAAGGATTATATTATTGATTACAATGCTGGAGAGGTACGTTTTAATCCAACTTTTCCGATTACTTCTGATATGAGGATATCAATAGAATACCAAACTACAGAACGCAATTACTCCAGAATCATCGTTTATGGTGGAGCTGAACATACTAGCGAAAAACTGAAAATAGGAGCTTTTATATATTCAGAAAATGATGCAAAAAATCAACCTTTACAACAAAATTTAAGTGATCCACAAAAAGAAATTCTATCCAATGCCGGTGATGATATTACACAGATGATTTCCCCATCTGCCGTTCCTGATGTATTTAGCGAAAACAAAATTCTCTACAGAAGAGATATCCTTAATGGACAGGAAGTTTTTGTGTTTTCTAATAATCCAGAAGACGAATTGTTTAACGTTCGATTCTCATTAGTGGGCGATAATCAAGGTGATTATATTGTAGGTGATGTTACCACAATTAGTCGAATTTTTGAATATGTAGCTCCCGTCAATGGTATACCACAAGGTAATTTCGCTCCTGTAATTCAGTTAGTAGCTCCTACTAAACTTCAGACAGCCGTAGTTCAGGGATCTTACATCCCAAATGAAAAAACAACCATTGGGTTCGAAATTTCTGGAAGTAAAAATGACTTGAATCTTTTTTCAGATCTGGATGATGATGATAATGATGGAGTAGCAGGAAGACTTCAACTGAAACAGCGTGTTTTTTCGATAGATAGTAGTTGGGCAATGAATGCATTTGCCAATGGAGATTATATTCAGAAAGAATTTAAGAGTATAGAAAGAATCTATAATGTAGAATTTAATAGAGATTGGAATTTAACTAATCCTTTAGGAAATCAACAGTTTTTTAAATCAGGTCTGGAGATACTTCATCCTAAAAAAGGATTTACTCGATATTCTTTTCAGCATCTTAATTTTTCAGAAAACTATAATGGTAATAGACATTTGTTAAATACAGAACTTAGATTAAATAAACTAGGCGTTTCTTTACATTCAAGTTTATTAAATAGTAAAAATGCTGACTTAGATTCAAGGTTTTTCAGAATCTATAGCATACTAACTTATAGTTTTCCTAAAAACTGGATTGGAGCTAAAATAGCAACTGAAGAAAATAAAGAGATTAATTTAAGCGACCAGACTTTTACCCTAAATACACAAAGGTTTAAATCTTATGAGGTTTTCAGTGGGGTAGGAGATAGTACTAAAATTTATGCTGAAGTCGGATATAGACATCGTATCAATGACAGTGTAAGGAATAATCTTTTGGATAAAGTAAGTACCTCTAACACCTATTTTTTAAAATCTAATTTACTAAATACTGCCAACACACAATTATCCTTGTTTGTAAACTACAGAACACTAAATAATGAAGATCAAAATCGTGATACCGAACAATCATTAAATTCGAGATTGTTATATAATCAGAAATTCTTTGCTGGTAAAATCAACTGGAACACTGTTTTTGAAACCAATAGTGGAACCTTACCTCAGCAAGAGTTTACATATGCGCAGGTAGATCCAGGACAAGGAACTTATACCTGGAATGATTATAATGATAATGGAGTTCAGGAATTAGAAGAGTTTGAAATTGCTCAATTTACAGATGAAGCCATCTATCTGAGGGTATTATTGCCCAACCAACTTTTTGTAAAAACCCATCAAAATCGTTTAAGTCAAATTATTACTTTAAATCCTCTTTCCTGGTCTGGGTCAGGAAATAAGATAAAAAAACTTTTATCTCATTTTTATAATCAAACGTCTTATATCGTAGATAGAAAAAACCTACGTGATGATACTTCTTTTGACATTAATCCCTTTAGAAAAGATGATAATGAACTAGCTCTAAATCTAAGCTTTAGAAACACCCTATTCTTTAACCGTGGAAAACAGCGATATACTACTTCTTATACTTTCCTTTCTACTAAAAACACAAACTTACAAGTTACGGGTCTTCAGGAAAATATTATAAATAGTCATCAATTTACTTTTGCACACAAAATGGCAAAAACATGGCTTTTTGATCTAAAAAATGAATTTATAGAAACCGAAAGCGTTTCTGAAAACTTTAGTAATAGAAATTACCTCTTAGAAGGTTATAAAATTGAACCTAAGTTATCCTACTTACTTTCTCCACAAACACAGTTTAGCGTCTTCTACCTCTTAAATGATCAAGAAAATATTTCTGGAGAAGAAGCATTAGCTCAACAAAAATTAGGAGTTTCTTTTGCATACGCGAATAAGCAACAGGTATCAATTACTGGTGAGTTTAATTATTTTAATAATGAATTTGCAGGAAATGCTTTTTCACCAGTTGGATATCAACTGCTTAATGGTTTGCAACCTGGTGACAACTATACCTGGTCCGTTTTAGCACAAAAAAAATTAACCAAGTATCTCGATCTTAACATCTCATATTTAGGTCGAAAAAGTGAAACGGCTAATACAATTCATACCGGAAGCATACAACTTAGAGCATATTTTTAATACTGCCTTTAAGACTTATTCTTATCTTTATAAAACAAATCAAAAATTATGAAAGGCCTCCTGAAAATTTCTTGCTTAGCAATCAGTATTTTCCTGTATAGTTGTAACACCACCAAAGGAACTAATGAAAAAGCGGTTAACGATGACACAAATGATTCCAAAGCTATAAATTCGCAAAAAATGGTTGAAAAAGGGTTTATTAAAGGCACACTATCTACTAATAAATCTAAAGGTTGTCCTTATATCCTTACTGTAGAAAAATACACAGACAAACTAGATCCAATAAATATTCAGGATTTTTTTAAAACCGATATGCCAGAAAAAGTATGGGTTAAATATAGTGATCTACGAATGAATAGTAGATGTAATGAAGCGAGACCCGTTTCTATACAAGAAATAAACAAGCGTACGGATTAATTTACAGAAAATTTAGCTGATTTCCCTGTCTTACTTCCACCAAGACGAACAAAATATATTCCTGTACTTGCGTAAGACATATCTAGCAAATATGTAAATCTGCTATTGGCATCTTTTTCTACCAAGTTGGAAACTATTGTTTTTCCAGTTATTGTAAATACACTTAGTCTGAGGACATTATTTGCATTTGCATCACTCATAGTGATTAAAAACTGATTATTCGGCTGACTAATCACCATAAGGTCAGAATTAGGATTCGTATTCTCTCCTATTTCTACGGTATAGTCGTGTGTAGTACCAAACTGCATAGACCCACAGGGATCATTAAGATCTGCACCATTATTGGTATTGGTATCACCAGCCCTAACCCTTAGTAGATGTGTTCCTAATGTAGCTTCATTACCCAAAGCAAAGAGAAAAGTTTGATTAACGTTTTCTTCTGCTATTACTTGGTTGCTAATAATCAATTCTTCATCTTCAAAAATGGTGTCGTCATCAAAATCTATCCATAAAGATAGTTGTTCTGAATCACCCTGAGCAAAACCTACTTGAACTGTTAATGTATATACCCCTATGGATCTATCTAGATTTATGACCATATTAGTAAAATCATCATAGCCATTTCCACACTCGATATTTCGATTTGAGATATTGGATAATTCAAAAGATGACAATCCATCTCCAAATCTTAAACAATCGGACGTAGGTGAACATAATCGATGCTCGATTACTCTATTTATTGCATCATTATTAATATCCTCATCTATTGTCAAAGAAGTTCCTATCTGAAATGTATAGCTCGCAAATTCAGATAAATCTGCGGTTGTTGTAAATGTATACTGGGCAGTTTCTCCAACAGCAATAGTTCCTGTAAATGTTTCATTTACAACTGTTCCACCATCAAGTGTATAAAAAACTGGAATATTGGATTGAGGAGAACCTCCATAATTTCTGATAGTTATTGTAATAGCTTCTGCAGACGAAAGACCTCCTCCAGATACAGGAGATACTAAACTAATGGCTCCTACATCATTTGGTAATAAATCAGAAACCTCTTTAGTTATACAATCATTTTCCGGCATGACATCACCAACTTGGTTTGTTTCTGCGACAATGAAAGAAGTACTATTGCCTGTTAAATTTGCAGTGGTATTAAAAGTAAATGACGCTGTTTGACCTGCTCCAATAGAGCCTGTAAAAATTTCATTAACAGAGGTTCCTCCATTAATAGAATAACTTATTGGAATGTTACTCTGCGTAGTATTTCCAAAATTCTTAATCGTTACAGTAATCACTTCAGAAGTAGTAAAAGTAGCATCGTCTGGAGCATCAATACTGATAACGCCTACATCATTTGCCACGTTTTCTGCAATTTTGAATACGCCAACAATATTTCTAGCATTGTCCCCTGTACCCTCAAAATACTCTGCAATATGCCAAAACGTTTGATCATCAAGTGGATCTACAGTAATCTGTGCATAATCGCCATAACGATTTCTCGTCGTTATACTTACATCAGTACCTACAGCTATCGTTTGTTCTGCAAAAGTCATAGTCCCTAAGGGATCATTTGCTAATCGTCCAGTATATCTAATAGAACCAAAACTATCTGTATTTGCGCCATCAGCTACAGTACCAATAGTGGTATAACCCATTCCGATATTTCCAAAAACATCCATAATCATGCTTGCGCACCAAGCACTTTTACCGCCAGGTGAGGTATATGTTCCTTCCTGAAATACGGACCAAGGCTGATCATCGCCATTTTGACGGAGTTCATACCATCTAATTCCAGATATATTATCCGAATCTAATCTATCATCAATATCTATCGGAAAATTTAATACCACAGAATTATAACTACAAAACCTTCTATAATTGGTTGCATACATTACAGTACCCTGTAAAACATCAATATCTTGGCCATCTCCAGGTTGCGGTAGGTTAGCAAACGAACCTCCATCGAATGTAGAATCAAAAGGAGTTACATTTCCGTTGCTAACATTTAATTCTTCCGCTTCAGTAATCGTAGATTGTTCGGGATTAATCCAATCTACATTAATTGTCCATAATTTTAGTGCATCTTGGTTGACTCCTTCCCATTCATCATCCTGAAAATAAATGATCTTTGCATTTCCTGCCGGAGGAAGAGAACTTCCTATTGCATTAAAAGAAGCTGGACTATAAAACCTTCCAACTATAGCTCCAGGTAACGGGAAACCAATCATTTGGGCTGTATCGACACCTGTTAGCATTTGTTCTCTATCGATAACATATACTACCTCACTTGTCATTTGTTGCCCCTGATCTTTATTAGCTGTTACATAATAGCCATCTGACCAAATTGAAAATTTAGTATAATCCGGAAAACTACCTGTATTAAAACGATACGTATACCATCCATCATTAACTGGGTCTGGTCCTTTACAAACTGCCACTAAAAAACCATTAGGAGTCTCACTAAACTGTGTTATTACAAATCGATCTGCAAAATTATCATAAAACACAATCGGATCTCCCAAGGATTCTCCTGGAAAAATATTAGTCAAAGAGGTAGAAGGCACTAAAACATTTCCGTTTCTATCATAGATTGCAAACGCAAAATTTTTAGCCGTTATGTAATGATTAGGTCCTATTGCTCCTGTAGGGTCTGATGGAGAAAAAGAACTGGAATTAGCTTCAAAAATCAATGAAGGAGTTCTATTAGCTCTAGTATTACTAGCACTTTTTTGTTTTAATAATAAAGGATCTTGTCCCTTTGGTAATCCTTTACCAGGTACAATTTTATTAGCACCAGTTCTCTTAGGATTCACTTCTCCTTCTCTAGTTTCTTCTGAGATCAACTTCTTACCCTTCAGTGGTTCTACATCTTTCATATAACTAGAAGAAGTAACCAAAGTAGCAGTCATGGTCTTTTTACTTTGAGAAAAACCAACTACACAGAAAAACAAAAAAGAAAAGAAAATTATCCTTTTCAATAGCATAAGAGAATTTTTAAGATGAGAATTATCTCGATTTTTGGTCTAAAATACAATTAAACTTCAAAATATGGTAAAAACTAAACACTTAATCTATACTAATAACGCTAAACAAAAGAGTTTTCTTACAATTGAAACCTTCAAATTTCTTAAGATTAAAAAAGTATCACCTACCAAGTATATAAATAAACAGCTAAACCTCCATAAACCCTACCAAACCTAACAATTACCTTCTTCTCAAAACAAAAAAAGCCGCTTATAAAGCGGCTGATTATTACTATTGTTATCCTATTTTAACCAAAACTCTGGATCTACTTTTTCAGAAATAATAGATTTAAGCTCTGAAATTGGAACACGTTTCTGCTCCATAGTATCTCTATCTCTTATCGTCACTGTTTGATCATTTAAAGTATCGTGATCTACCGTAATACAAATTGGAGTTCCTGCGGCATCTTGTCTTCTGTAGCGGCGCCCAATAGCATCTTTCTCATCATACGCCACATTGAATTTCCATTTAAGATCTTCTACTATTTTCTCTGCAACTTCTGGTAATCCATCTTTTTTAACTAGTGGAAGAATAGCTGCTTTTACAGGTGCTACCACTGCTGGTAGTTTTAATACCACTCTACTAGATCCATCCTCTAGCACCTCATCCTGTAAAGCTGTTGAGAATACAGCAAGAAACATTCTGTCCAATCCTACTGATGTTTCTACAACATAAGGCACATAGCTCTCCTTTAATTCTGGATCAAAGAATTGTAATTTTTTACCAGAGAATTCTTCATGCGCTTTTAGATCAAAATCAGTCCTAGAGTGAATTCCTTCCAATTCTTTAAACCCAAAAGGAAAATTAAACTCTATATCTGCTGCAGCATTTGCATAGTGTGCTAATTTATCATGATCATGAAAACGGTAGTTTTCTTTTCCTAAACCTAATGATAAATGCCAGTTTAAACGTGTTTCTTTCCAGTGTTCATACCATTTCATTTCTTCTCCCGGACGCACGAAAAACTGCATTTCCATTTGTTCAAACTCGCGCATTCTGAATATAAATTGTCTTGCTACAATCTCATTTCTAAATGCTTTACCTGTTTGAGCAATTCCAAAAGGAATCTTCATTCTACCTGTTTTCTGAACATTCAAGAAGTTAACAAAGATACCTTGTGCTGTTTCTGGTCTTAAAAACAAATCTGTAGCAGATTCTGCAGAAGCACCAAGTTTAGTACCGAACATCAGATTAAACTGCCTAACATCCGTCCAGTTTTTAGATCCTGTATCGGGATCTGCAATACCTAATTCTTCTATTAAAGCTTTCACATCGGCCAGATCTTCATTTTCCAAAGATTTTGCCATACGCTTTAATACTCTCTGTTGTTCTGAAAGATATTTTACTACTCTTGGATTGGTCGTGGTATATTGTTCTTCATCAAAAGAATCTCCAAAACGCTTTTTAGCCTTTGTAATCTCTTTTTGAGCTTTTTGGTATTGTTTCTCAGCATAATCCTCTAACAACACATCGGCTCTATATCTTTTTTTAGAATCTTTATTATCAATAAGTGGATCACTAAAGGCATCTACGTGGCCTGAAGCTTTCCAGGTTGTTGGGTGCATAAATATTGCAGCATCTAGCCCTACAATATTTTGATTCATATGCACCATACTTTTCCACCAATATTCTCTAATGTTCTTTTTAAGCTCAGCTCCATTTTGTCCGTAATCATATACTGCACTCAATCCATCATAGATCTCACTAGAACCAAAAATATACCCGTACTCCTTAGCATGGGCAATCACCTTTTTAAATTTATCTTCTTGATTTGCCATGGCGCAAAAATAACTGAATTTACAAGAATTGAAAACGAATTTATTTAATTAATGATCGGATAAAGTAATTTCTGACAAAAACACAAAAAAACCACCATATTACTACTAACATGGTGGTTCGGTATATATGTTTTGAAAAATTATTCTTATTTCAATTCAAATTGTGTATTAGAAATCATTCTAGGACCAGAGAATAAGTTTACTACATAGTTTCCTTTAACTAACTCTCCATCGGCAGCATCTACTAAAACACAAACATCTAAAGCGTCATTTTCATAAAACACTTTATTACGCCCACTGTATGTAAGAACTGCATCATCAAAATTTATCGAAACTTTATCTCCTATAAGATTATTTTCAGGATTAATCACCTGAACAAATAAATCCTTATCTCCTTTTTCGGTCAATTTATTAGGTGATAAAGTGAAACAAACTCTTACTTTTTCGGCTCTACTTGATCTTGATGTTGTAGTAATCTTACCACTATTTCTTACTCTAACACCTTCTGCTTTGATCCCAGAAGCTTGTAAAGCAGATCCTCTTTCTACAATTTCCGCTAATTTGCTATTCTGGTTCGCTAAAGAATCAGAGAATACAATTCTTTCTGATAAAGCTGTATTCGTACTATCTAGATCTGTAGCCAACTGAGCATTAGCCGTTGTTAAACTATCAGCAAGTTTAAATAGTCTTTCACGTTCTTTTTTCAGTTTACTTACTTCTCTTCTATATCTTGCGATCAATGCTACATTAGCATCATAGTCTTTTAAACTATCTAATAAAACAACAACACGCTGCTTTTCTTTTAGTAAATGATCATCCATTACTTCATTCAGAGCAATAGCATTATCATATTTTGTTATTAATTCTCCTAATTCACTTTCAATTAAATCCTTTTCCTGTTGCAAAATTGCTTTTTCTCTCTTTTCTTCGTTGTAAAACTTATACGTGAAGATCCCCAGAATTAATAAAAGAGCTCCCAGAACACCAATTAGTATCTTAAGGGTCAAGTTATTGTTTTGAGTTGTCATAATAAATTTCTAATTTTTGATGGTTACGTTAAATAGTAAATTTAGTTAAATATAATAATTAATGTTAATTGACCTAATATGTTAAGCGACTTAGCTTATTTATTCTATCCTATATATTGTGCCGCTTGTGACAATCCTCTATATAAAAACGAAAGGATCTTATGCACTTCATGCAGACATAAGCTCCCATTAGGTAATTTTCATAAGGTAAACGCTAAAAAGATCGAAAAAGTATTTTATGGGCGAGCCAAAATAGAAAATGCCACCTCATTATTGGTGTTTGAAAAGGATAGTTTAGTGCAAAATCTGATACATAATCTTAAGTATAGAGGTAGAGAAGAAATAGGTCAAGAACTTGGTATTTGGCTAGGACAGGAACTAACTCAATTATCTGAATATCAATATATTGATTCTGTAATCCCTGTACCTCTCCATCCGAAAAGATTGAGAGAAAGAGGCTTTAACCAAGTAGAGAAATTTGGGAGGGAAATTGCTAAAAAACTAGATGCAGAATACATCGATATTGTTTTGAAAAAAAATTCCTACAATGAAAAACAATCAAAAAATAGCCGTTTAACTCGTTGGATAAACACTTCTGAAACATTTGGAATACAAAATGAGTCCTTATTGATAAACAAACATATATTACTTGTAGACGATATCGTAACCACTGGAGCGACTTTAGAAGCCTGTATTCAAGTTCTTAAATCGATCCCAGGTATTAAAATAAGCATTGCTACCATGGCTATCACTATATAGATTTTTTGTTTGTTATAAATAGTCGTTTCTTTGTGTCTTTAAAAAATTGTAACGGAGCTATGTATAAAAGATCCTATACGTTATTGTTAACTGCTTTTTATTTAATCTTGATTGTTAGTTGTGCCAAAAAAGGTACGATAACGGGAGGTGAAAAGGATGAAATTCCTCCAAAGTTTGTAAAGGCAATCCCGCCTAATTTTTCAACCAATTTTAACAGGAATGAAATTCGGATTTATTTTGATGAGTACGTTAAGCTAAAGGATGCACAAAAACAAATCATTATATCCCCTCCTATGGATCCCAAACCAGAGATAACACCTTTAGGAGGCGCCAGTAAGTATCTGAAAATTAAATTTTTAGACACTTTATTAGAAAACACCACCTACAGTATCAATTTTGGTCAAAGCATCGAAGATAATAATGAAGGAAACGCTAATCCATTTTTTAAATATGTTTTCTCTACTGGAGATTCATTAGATTCGCTTAGAATACAAGGTACTGTTGGAGATGCATTAGAAAAAAAAGCGGATCCTTTTATAACAGTTGCACTATATGAAATTGATGAAAACTACTCTGATTCCTTAGTTTTTAATGAGGTCCCTAGATATATAACAAGCACTTTAGACAGTATTAATTTTGATTTAGATAATCTAAAAGAAGGTAAATACAAGCTAATTGCTCTAAAAGATGTTGCTACGAACTATACCTATCAACCAAAACAAGATAAAATTGGTTT
The DNA here is from genome assembly GCF_947492405.1 of uncultured Aquimarina sp. Taxonomy (GTDB): domain Bacteria; phylum Bacteroidota; class Bacteroidia; order Flavobacteriales; family Flavobacteriaceae; genus Aquimarina. The sequence goes on along the minus strand of NZ_CANLMP010000007.1, from coordinate 291,648 downwards.
TTATGAAGAGATTGTAACACTTCCTGCGGATACAGCAAAAGTCTTTAATATAGATCTATTTAAAGAAATTCTAGATTTTAAAGCATTAAAACCAAAACAAGTATCAAAAAACTCTTTTGTTTTTGGATATAACGGTATAGCAGATTCAATGAAGATCAATTTGGTAAGTAACACTCCTGAAAATTTTGAAACTAGAATCTTTCCAGATAAAACAAAAGATACGCTGCATTATTGGTTTAAACCTTTTTTCGAGGCAGATTCATTGATTTTCGAAGTAACTAACAGTAAAAATTTCCGAGATACATTGATAGCGAGGTTTAAAGATCAATATAAAGACTCCTTAAAACTTACGAGTAATATAAAAAGAAGTCTAGCTTTTAATCAAGATTTCACTCTTTTATCCAATACTCCTCTAGAAACCATTGATGAAAAACTAATCTCATTAACTGATAAAGATACGTTAAACGTACCGTTTTCAGTGAAATTGGATAAAATTAATAATGAAGCAATATTTACTTTCGAAAGAACAGAAAGTAATACCTATACAGTGCAATTGTTGCCAGAAGCTGTTACCGATTTTGTAGGTAATGTAAATGATACTATTAATGTTAATTTTAGAACTACAAAATTGGCTGATTATGGTACAATATTTTTCACCCTGCAAAATGTAAAAGAATATCCAGTTCTAATTCAGGCGACTGATGAAAAGGGAGTATTTATTGACGAAAAAGTAGTAAATAAAGAAGAGACAACCATTTTTGATAATTTAGATCCCGGAAAGTATAATCTAAGGGTGATTTTTGATACTAATAAAAATGGAAAGTGGGATACTGGAGATTTTCTAAAAGGAATTCAGGCAGAAAAAGTAGTTTATTACCCTAAACCCATAGAAGTGAGGGCGAATTGGGAATTAAAACAAACGTTTATTTTGGAGTAATCCGAAAGTTATCCGCATCCTCTAGAAAAGGTAATTTTTTACGAGTATTTTCGATATGAGTTTTATCTAGAGTTGCATATAATATCTCCTCTCTTTCTATTGGATTTTCTTGTAAAACAGAATTTCCCAATACATCATATATAGCAGAATGACCATTATATTCATATCCTTTTCCATCAAGACCTACTCGATTTACACCGATGCAATATGACATATTCTCAATAGCTCTTGCTTTTAGAAGTGTATCCCAAGCATTTACTCGTGGCTTTGGCCAACTAGCTACATAAAGTAACACATCATATCCTGAAGTATTTCTTGCCCAAACAGGAAATCTAAGATCATAACATACTTGTGGTTTAATCTTCCAACCCTTATATGTGATAATTACCTCATCATTACCTGCCGTAAAAACTTCTTGTTCTTTAGCCAGCGTAAATAATTGGTGTTTATCATATTTCTTAATGCTCCCATCGGGTTTTACAAAAAGAAAACGATTAAAATACGCTTCGGCATCTTTTATAATAACACTTCCCGCAATAGCGCAATCTTTCTCTTTAGCTAACTTTTGTAACCATGCTATGGTATCTCCATCCATAGTCTCGGCAACTTCAACAGCATTCATCGTAAACCCGGTATTGAACATCTCTGGTAGAATAATCAGATCTGTATCATTCGGTATGGATTTGATTTTTTGTTCAAAGACTGCTCTGTTTTGGATTGGGTTTTCCCATGCTAAATGAGATTGAATTAAGGCAATATTTAAAGTAGTATTCATAGTTTAAAAATAATGAAATCCTAGATTCTTAAAAAGAACACCACGAACTATTCTTCTTCGTCAGCAATAACAATATTGTCAAAATGAGCTGTCTTCTTTTTAGAAGAAATGGTGATTTTGTTTATTTGAGATTTTTCAATTTTATCAATATCCTGTTCTTCAATAATAAAATCTATTTGAGTGACACTTCTATTAGATACATTGGAAAAGTCAGATTCTATTTCTTGCATATCCGAAACTAGATTTAATTCAAAATTTCTTCCTTTAATCAAAAGATTCGCTCCCTTCCATGTTTTAATATGAAAACTCCCTAAAACAATTGTTTTTATATAATAATAACCAGCTAACTCCACAACATCCATGTAGATTTCATTTAATTCAGAAGAAGCAAATCGAGTACCTTCAACTTTAATAATAATATCCTCGGTATAAGTATCCACATGCAATTTTTCCATAGCTCTTACATTACCAAGAGCCGCTTGCACTTTTAGGATAGAGTGTTTTAAATTCATAATTAAGGTTTAGATACCAAAAATAACTTTTCATTTGGAACGATAAACATACTGATTTAGATTTTACACGTTTAATTCATTAGAATATTACAACTAAGATTTTTAAAGATTAGATTTATCTTACTTTATACAAAATACTTCTCCCTAATTATTTCTAAATCTTTTTCTTCTTCCAGATAGATAGGTAAATGAAAATCATCTAATTTTTTCAAAGTATTCAATAATGATATCTGTTCATTTTCTGTTAGACAACCGCTTACTACCTTTGCAGCTTTGCTTGCTTCGCCATATGCCATAATTACATGCTCTTCTCCTTTTTTTGTAAGACGCAAAAGTTTACTTCTTTTATCATCAGGATTTGGAAATTGTTCTATAATTTCATTTTTCAGAAGTCTCTTAATCACCTCCATTCCAGAAGATTTATCATACACCATTTTTCTTATTAAATCCGTTTTTCCTATCTCTCCCGATCGATGAAGAATCGCAGTAAAAGCAAAATCCATATCAGTAGTAAATGGCAAATCAACTAATGCCGATTTAATATATGTATTAGAATATCTACTTAACCTACCAATGTGCGCGGCTATTTCTGCTTCTCTACTATGCCCGGTAATAGTATAATTTTCCGAAGCACTAGTTTGATCCATACGCTTAGATAACCAATTTGCAAATGATTTTAAATGTATATCATTACTTTTTCGCTCATTTACAAACTCTCCTACTAGATCTATCAACTGCTTAATTAATTCGTAAATCTTCATTAAAACTATTTTTTAACACCAAATTGTGTAAAATTATTATTATATAATACTTATTTGTTTAATATTTGCATCAAAAAATTAAACAAATGTGTTTTAAAACACCTTAAACCTACTGTCATGAATATCAAAAATACTGCTTTAATACTTTCTTTGCTATTTATAAATCAGATACGAGCTCAAGTATATGGGGAACTTTCTGGTAATGTTATAGACCAAACAGGTCAGCCTGTTCTAGGTGCTTCTATTCTCATTGAAGGTACTGAAAAAGGCGCACAAACAGATTTTGATGGTAATTATCGCATCGAAAACATTGTTCCTGGTTCCTATAATCTGACCGCCAGTTATATTGGTTTTCAAACGCAAACAAAATTTAATATCATTGTTAAATCAAAAGGAACTCCTGCTTATAACTTTGTTTTAAAGGAGGCTGCAGAATCTTTAGATGAAGTTGTAATTAGTAACGTAAATAGAATTAGTCGACCAAAAGAAACACCACTTTCCATTCAAACGCTCTCGGCAGTCGAAATCGCCACATATCCAGGAAGTAATAATGATGTAGTGCAAGTTGCTCAAACACTTCCAGGTGTTTCTCCTTCCATTGGTGGTTTTCGTAATGATTTGATAATTCGTGGTGGTGCTCCAAATGAAACTGTTTACTATCTAGACGGAATGGAAGTACCAAATATTAACCATTTTAGCACACAAGGAAGCTCTGGAGGTCCAGTGGGCCTTATCAATGTATCTTTTATAGACAATGTCACCTTGTCTACTTCTGCCTTTGGTGCCCAGTATGACAACCCGCTTTCTGGTGTATTACAATTCAGTCAACGCAAAGGAAACAACAAAGGTTTTAGTGGTAATTTTAGAATAAGTGCTAGTGAAGCAGCACTAACATTAGAAGGACCTCTTTTTAAAGGAAAGAACAATGAAGAATCAAAAACCACATTTTTAGTATCTGCGAGACGAAGTTATCTTCAATTTTTATTCGAAGTGATCGGACTTCCTTTTAGACCTAATTATTGGGATTATCAATATAAAATAAACCATAAGATCAATGAGTACAATGATATCAGTCTTATTGGTTTAGGATCAATTGATGACTTCTCTGTAGAATCACCTGAGGATTTTGATGCCGAACAACAAGCTCAATTAGAGCAAGCTCCATTTATTGACCAACGCACTAATGCCATTGGGGTATCCTGGAAAAATAGATTTAAAGATGGTTCTGGTTTTATGGAAACTACCCTAAGTAATAATACATTAATCAATAAGTTTACCCGATATGAAGATCCTGAAAACGAAACTGGCGTAATTTTCAGCAACGATGCCACCGAATCTGAAACGAAACTTAGGTATCAATTAACGAAGTTTTTTGGTGATTGGAAATTAACCACAGGATTTAACGCACAATATTCTGATTATAGTAACGAAACAATAAATCTAACAGATAATAATATTTTTAATACAGAGATTGACTTCTTTAAATATGGTCTATTTGCAAATATGACGAAATCATTTTTTAATGATAAGTTAGATCTATCGTTTGGTTTTAGAATGGATGATGATAGTTTTACAGAAGAGGATAATTTACTCTCCACATTCTCTCCCCGATTCTCTTTTTCATACCAATTTAAAGAAAATTGGAGACTAAATGGTTCTTTAGGAAGATACTATAAAATACCTCCATATACCATCTTAGGCTTTAGAAACAATGATAATACACTTATAAATCAAGATGTAGAATATACAGTAAGTAATCATTACGTTTTAGGACTGCAACACGATTTTAGTCCTTCCTCAAGTATCTCTCTAGAAGGATTTTACAAACGTTATGATGATTATCCAGTTTCTGTTTTAGATGGGGTGTCACTTGCTAACAAAGGAGCAGATTTCGAAATATTAGGAAGTGAGGATGTTGCCACAGTTGGTAGGGGAAGAAGCTATGGGGCAGAACTTCAATTTCAGCAAAAGCTTTCTAACAATTTTTACGGAATTTTTGCATATACCTGGTTTCATAGCGAATTTACTGGTTTTGACCGAGATACATATCTTCCCTCAGTATGGGACAGTCGTCATCTAGTTTCATTTACCGGAGGATATAAACTAAAACGAAATTGGGAAATAAGTGCCAGATATCGTTTTGCAGGTAAAACTCCTTTTGTACCCACAGACCAAGATGCCACACTTGCCAATTATCCAGAAGTTATATTAGACTATGATCGGTTAGGTGAAGAAAAGTTAGATGTTTTTAGTCAACTTGATTTACGAATTGATAAAAAATGGAATTTTAAAAATTTATCTCTAAATGTATTTATAGAAGCACAAAACATATTAGGTCAGCAAGCTCCACAACCTACTCAATTTGGACTTACTCGCGATACAAGTGGAGCGATTATAGAACCTAGAAGTTTAACCGAGATAGAAACAGAAACCGGTCAAATTATACCTAGTATTGGAATTGTTATAGATTTTTAAAAGACTAAAAAGATCACAAATACATCCTGCTTTTTTAATAAATAGTAAAGGTGGTGTTAAAAAACAATACATCTATATGAATTATTTCATATCGCAGGCTTATTTCGCGCTTCTTTTTTCCAGAAAATCCTTATTTTCGCAGACTTAATAGAAAGAACGATCAAATGAGCACGAAGTTTCCTGAGTATAAAGGACTTGACTTGCCTAAAGTGGCAGATGATATACTAGAATTCTGGCAACAGAATAATATTTTCGAGAAGAGTATTTCTGAGCGAGAAGATGCAACTCCTTTTATCTTTTTTGAAGGACCACCATCTGCAAATGGATTACCAGGAATTCACCACGTAATGGCTCGTGCGATTAAAGATATTTTTTGTCGTTATAAAACTCAAAAAGGATATCAGGTTAAGCGTAAAGCGGGTTGGGATACGCATGGACTTCCTGTAGAATTGGGTGTCGAAAAAGAATTAGGTATCACCAAAGAAGATATCGGTAAAAAAATCACCATTGAAGAATATAACGAAGCTTGTAAAAAAGCGGTAATGCGTTATACAGATATCTGGAATGACCTTACCGAAAAAATTGGCTACTGGGTAGATATGGAAGATCCCTATATCACCTATAAGCCCAAGTATATGGAAACGGTATGGTGGTTACTTGCTGAAATCTATAAGAAAGGATTATTATACAAAGGATATACGATACAACCCTATTCTCCTAAAGCGGGAACTGGATTAAGTTCACACGAACTTAATCAACCAGGAACGTATCAAGATGTTACAGACACTACAGTTGTTGCTCAATTTAAAGCTAAAAAAGAAACACTACCTTCATTCTTAACAGATGTGGTTGGTGATATTTATTTCTTAGCTTGGACAACTACTCCATGGACATTACCATCGAATACCGCATTAACCGTTGGACCCAAGATTGATTATGTAGTTATAAAAACTTTCAATCAGTATACGTTCGAACCGATTAATGTGATTCTGGCTAAAAATCTAGTTGGAAAACAGTTTGGCGGAAAATTTATCTTAGCAGAAAGCGAAGAAGATGTAAATGCTTTTAAAGAAGGAGATAAAAAAATCCCTTATTTCTTATTAAAAGAATTCAAAGGAGCTGATCTTGTAGAGATCCGATATGAGCAATTATTGAATTATGCTACACCTTACAACAATCCAGAAAATGCGTTTAGAGTAATTTCTGGTGATTTTGTAACTACAGAGGATGGTACAGGTATCGTTCATACCGCTCCGACATTTGGTGCAGATGATGCTCTGGTTGCTAAACAAGCAACTCCTGAAGTTCCACCACTACTTGTAAAAGACGATAATGATAACCTTGTTCCGTTGGTTGATCTACAAGGTAAATTCACAAAACATGTAGGTGAATTCGGTGGGAAATATGTAAAAAATGAATATTACAATGATGGCGAAGCTCCAGAGAAATCTATAGATGTAGAAATTGCTATCAAGTTAAAAATAGAGAACAAAGCCTTTAAGGTTGAGAAATATGTACACAGTTACCCTAACTGCTGGCGTACAGATAAACCTATTTTATATTACCCATTAGATTCCTGGTTTATAAAAGTGACCGATTTTAAGGATCGCATGCATGAATTGAATCTAGGTATCAACTGGAAACCAAAAGCCACTGGAGAAGGTCGTTTCGGAAATTGGTTAGCTAATGCCAATGACTGGAACTTATCGAGATCACGTTTCTGGGGGATTCCATTACCAATCTGGAGAACAGAAGATGGTAAAGAAGAAATAATGATCGGTTCTGTAGAAGAACTAAAAGCTGAAATGCAAAAAGCGGTTGATGCTGGGGTTCTGGAAGCCGATATTTTCGCAGATTTTATCGTTGGGGATATGAGTGAAGAGAACTATGACAAAATAGATCTTCATAAAAATGTAGTAGATAAAATTACCTTGGTTTCTCCATCAGGAAAGCCAATGAAACGTGAAAGTGATTTGATTGATGTATGGTTTGATTCAGGATCTATGCCTTATGCACAATGGCATTATCCTTTTGAAAATAAAGAAAAAGTAGAATCTGGAGAAAGAAAAGCAGATTTCATTGCAGAAGGAGTAGATCAGACACGTGGGTGGTTCTATACACTCCACGCCATCGGAACAATGATTTTTGATGATGTTGCATATAAAAACGTAGTATCTAACGGTTTAGTATTAGATAAGAATGGCCAGAAAATGTCTAAACGATTAGGCAATGCTGCGGATCCTTTTGACACACTTAAAACATATGGTCCAGATGCTACAAGATGGTATATGATAAGCAATGCCAACCCTTGGGACAACTTAAAATTTGACCTTGAAGGAATCGCAGAAGTACGTCGTAAATTTTTTGGTACTTTATACAACACCTATTCGTTTTTTACGCTGTATGCGAATATTGATAATTTCACCTATGCCGAAGCTCATATTCCATTAGCCGAGCGACCAGAGATTGATCGATGGATCTTAAGTGAATTGCATACGTTAATCCAAAGTGTAGATGAATATTATAACGAATACGAACCTACAAAAGCTACAAGAGCTATTTCTGATTTTGTTCAGGAAAACTTAAGTAACTGGTTCGTTCGTCTAAGTAGAAGAAGATATTGGAAAGGAGATTACCAAAAGGACAAAATCTCTGCATATCAGACTTTATATACCTGTATGCTTACAGTGGCAAAACTGGGAGCACCAGTTGCACCATTTTTTATGGATCGATTGTATAAGGATCTTGTCTCTAATTCGGGTCAAAAAGCTTTTGAAAGTGTTCATCTTGCTCATTTCCCAGAATATGATAACTCTTTTGTAGACAAAGCTTTAGAACATAAGATGCAGAAAGCACAATCTGTATGCTCTTTAGTTCTTTCTTTACGTCAAAAAGAAAAAATTAAAGTACGTCAACCATTACAAAGAATAATGATTCCTGTATTAAACGAAGTTGATAAAGCTGAGATAAATGACATTGCTGATTTAATAAAAAGTGAAGTAAATGTTAAGGAAATAGAGTTGTTAGATGATGCTTCGGGTATATTGGTGAAACAAATAAAGCCAAATTTCAAAAATTTAGGCCCTCGTTTTGGGAAAGACATGAAATTGATTGCCAGTAAGATACAATCTTTTGATCAAGAAACTATCAAAATTCTTGAACAAACTGGAAGTTTTGATATAGAAATTAATAATAAAATTATTACATTAGGAACCGACGATGTAGAAATTAGTTCTCAGGATATTGAGGGTTGGTTAGTTGCAAACTCAGGTTCACTTACTGTAGCATTGGATATAACCATAACTCCAGAGCTCAAAAAAGAAGGGATCGCAAGAGAGCTTGTAAATAGAATTCAAAATATTCGTAAGGATAGTGGATTCGAGGTGACTGATCGTATAGGAATTGTAATAAAGGAAAACAAATCTATTCAAGAAGCTGTAGCAACTAATGAAGTATATATCAAGAATGAAACCTTAACCGATACAATTGAATTTGCAACAGATGTAATAAATGGTACAGAAATTGCGTTTGACGACATTGCAACCCAATTGGTAATAAAAAAACAATAAGAGTATGGCAGCAGATGTAAAAGTAAGGTATAGTGATGCCGATTTAGCGATGTTCAAGGAAATTATCGTTGAAAAAATGGAAAAAGCGCAAAAAGATTTAGAATTACTTCAGAGCGCTTACAAAAATGATGGTAATAATGGTACAGATGATACTTCGCCAACATTTAAAGCTTTCGAAGAAGGAAGCGAAACAATGTCTAAAGAAGCAAATACACAATTAGCAATTAGGCAAGAGAAATTCGTACGTGATCTAAAAAATGCATTGTTACGAATAGAAAATAAAACATATGGTATCTGTCGTGTGACAGGAAAACTTATTAATCCTGAACGATTAAAGCTTGTTCCGCATGCAACACTTAGTATAGAAGCTAAGAATATGCAGAGCTAACAAACCGCAAAATATTGTAAATTTAAAGTGCTTTCCAGATTTGGAAAGCACTTTTTTTTATTTCCTAATGTAACCTTTTCAAAAAAGCAAAGTAATACATATAAAGGCTAACCAAAAAGAGTAACATCTTGAAAAATTTAACTGACGAAGAATTAATGATTCTGGTATCTAATGGAAACTTAGATATGATGAGTATCCTTTTTGACCGATACCATATTAGAATATTTAATTTTTTGCTAAAAATGACGAGAGATCGGGATATCAGTCAGGATATTACTCAAGAGGTTTTTTATAAAGCCATAAAATATAGAAAGTCATATAAGAAAGGTAAGTTTTCGTCGTGGATCTATACCATTGCCAGAAATATCTTTTCTGATCATTATCAACGTCAGAAAAATAAAGAGCAACGATTGGATGAAATCGAATATAAAATAGAACGAGAAGAAACTAACGGTATGGAAAAAGGAGAAGTTAAAGAGCAATTAAATAAAGCATTAGAAAAATTAAACCACAGCGATAGAGAACTGGTAATTATGAACAGATACCAAGGTATAAAATATCAAGAGATTGCAGAGATAACAGGGTCAACAGCAGGAGCTGTAAAAACCAAAGTACATCGAGCAATTCATAAACTAAAAGATCATTACCTACAAAATATATAGCACCATGAACTGTAATCAAATACAAGAACAACTTATCGAATACCTGGATGGTAGTGTAGATCAGAATACGCATCAAGTTATTGCAGCTCATCTTATCACATGTGCTAGTTGCCAGGAATCATTAGAAGAGTTACGGATGATTTTTGATGGAATAACAAATGATACTGAGGAATTACCTGATGCTAGTATGAAAGTGAATTTTAAGGAAATGCTTCAAAAGGAAAAAGAAATATTAAGTGATTCTAAAATAGTTTCACTTCGTAAAAACTCTAAAAATTCTTGGAAAACAGCATTACAGATAGCTGCTACAATTGCCTTAATTGTTTCTGCGTATCTCTATGGAAAACAAGAAAACAATGCATCCTTTTCTCAGGAAATGGCAATTTTAGAAAAAGAAAAAGTACAATTAAAGCAAGAAGTAACTATTTCTCTTATTGAAAATGAATCTGCAAGCAAACGTCTACAGGCAGTAAACTATGCAGAAGCATTTGAAAAGCCCGGAAATGAGATATTAAAAGCTTTAATTAATAAAATGTTTTATGATGATCATATCAATGTGCGATTAGCTGCAGCAGAAGCACTTACTAAGTTTTCGGACTCAGAAATGGTACGTAAAGCATTAATAAATGCACTGGAAACAGAACAGGATCCAGGCATGCAAATTGAATTAATTCAAATATTAGTTTCTATACAGGAAAAACGCGCAGTTCCTTCTATGGAAAAGTTACTTCAGAATGAAGAAACACCTAGTTATGTTAAAGATCAAGTTGCTATTGGTCTACCCAATTTAATTTAAAATTTCAATCAAAAATCATGAAAAAAGAACAGATGAAAAATATAGCAATCGCCATAGTACTATTTATAAGTATAGGTCAAGTACGAGCACAAGAAAACTATACGCAATCCTTACAAGGAGTTAAAAACGCAGTTATTGGTTCTGCATCAGGGGTAATATTAAAATCACATGGCAAAAATGAATTGTTGATTATTGGAGATGGACGTAAGATGCCTGAAAAAGCAAAAGGATTAAAGGCTGTATATGCAGGAGGAAGTGATAACACCGGGTATGGTGTATACATTCAAAAGGAAGGAGGGACACTGATCATCAGAAATCTAAAAAGTGCTTACACAGGAACCTTAGAAATTTTCCTTCCAAAAAATGTTAATATTAAAATAGAAAAAAGCAATCTTGGAAAAATCGTTGCAGAAGGGTTTTCTTCAGAAATAGAAGCCACCACTAATGTAGGTAACATGACATTTAGAGATGTTACAGGTCCTATTGTAGCTAAAACAGCAACCGGAGAAATCAACATTGTATTTGATAAAGTAAGCCAAAATTCTCCGATTTCATTGGTTTCCGCCACAGGAGCTATAGACGTTAGTCTTCCATCTAACACGCCGGCAAACCTAGAACTAAAAACGACTATGGGAGAAATCTTTACAGATTTTGATATTAAATTTCCTGTTCCAGACAACAATATGAAATTAGTTAGTGGTAAAAGAACGATAAAAACAGAACTAAATAACGGTGGAGTAGAAATTAGCTTAAGATCATCAACAGGTAATATTTATCTAAGAAAACAATAAAGAGGTCATTCATCAATCTGTCCGCCTAAGGTGGATTAAAAACAAAAAATTATGAAAATTTTAGTAAACCTAATCGCATGCTGTTGTATAGCATTTCAGCTAAACGCACAAAAAGTAATAGAAAAAGAAATCAGTACTTCTGCTGATCGAATTAATATAGAGTTCAAATTTGCCGAAGATATTGTCATCAAAACCTGGGACAAGAGTGATGTCTATCTTAAAGCCGAAGTAAGTATCAATGATGGAGAATTTGACGATTATTTTGATCTAAAAATAGATAACGCTGATTCTGTTTTGGATATAGAATCTAGTTATGGAGATTTATTTGATAAATGGAAAAAAGAAAAAGGATCTAACCGCAAAAACAATTGGGGACCTTGCAACAATATGGATATAGACGCTAACTATACGCTATATCTTCCTAAAAACACAAAACTACGAGTAAAAAGCATATCTGGTAACGTAGCTTCAGAAAATTACCAAGGAGAACTAGAAATAGATATCATAAGTGGAAACATAGATATTAAAAAGTATGGTGGAGAATTAACTCTAAAGACTATTAGTGGTGATATAGATATTAATATTGCTCAATCAAAGTTATTAGCAGAAACTGTTACTGGCTTGATCTATTCTGACAAAGAAATGGAATTTGATCAAGGAAAAAATAGAATGGTTGGCAGCAAAGTAACAGGAAGCTTCGGTAATGTTAAGAGTAACTTACATCTTAAGACAGTTAGCGGGAATATCTTTTTGAGGAAACAATAATATAATTTGAGTTCGACATAAGAAAATTTACGTCGGTCAGAGTGATCCGCCTTAGGGGATTGTACTTCGACAGGCTCAGCAGAACTATCGAAGACAAGTAAATTTTCAAGCAAAAGCCTAATTTCGATACCCTCCAGAGGCAGGCGGGCTAATTTTTCTCCGTTTCACTATGAAAAATCACTCAATTTGACGGCTTTTTATAACTAAAATCTTACATCACACTTACATTAATACAATTCATCAATAAAATTCTAAGACCATCGATGTACATTAAAATAAGGAAAAAAGTTACCTTCGAAAATATGAAGAAGCTTTTTTCCTTATTTATTTTTCTATTGCTATCAGCACTCCTTCAATCACAATCTACTTTTAACAAAAGTATTGGTGCCACCGATCTTACCGAAGTTTTGATGGTTTTGGATAACACATTTCAGATAGAAATTACAAACACCTCAGAAAACAAAATCATAATCAGCGCTATCTCTGAAGGAGAGTATCAAAATAATATATTAATTAATGCTAAACGCAAAGATGACACTCTTACAATTTTTGATGATATCCAACCGTTTTCAGAAAACTATAATGATAAGTTAAGTGCTCATAAAGTAATTGTATTAAAGGTAAAAATACAACTCCCTCAATATCTTAAAGTAACACTTACATCGCGTATTGCTTCTCTGAAGCTAGATGCTAAAATGAAGTCATTGTTCGTAGAACTTAACTCCGGTGATTGTTTATTGCATAATTTTATTGGTAACGCGACGATTAATACCTTGGACGGAGACATTATAGTCTATACTAAAAATGCAACGATTAATTCTGTGACAAAATCTGGAATTCTTTCTGTAGAAAAAATTTTAGGACAACATCAGATCGAATTAAAATCCATAACAGGAAATATTAGTGTTTACAAAACAAAATAAAACACTATTTTTGTCCGTCACTGTATGAAATAAGAGAAATTTATGTCCTTGAAGAAGTCTATTTTAGTTATAATCTTAGTTCTGCTAATAGATCAGATTTCCAAAATATATATTAAAACTAGCTTCACACTTCACGAAGAAGTACCAGTTTTTAGTTGGTTTCGAATTGTATTTGTAGAAAACAAAGGAATGGCTTGGGGATTTGAACTCCCTGGAAATTATGGAAAACTAGTACTTACATTATTTAGATTGGTAGCGATTACCGGTATTGGATATTGGTTATATGATTCTGTTCGTAAAAACAGTTCCAGAATACTAACATTTTGTATTGCTTTAATTTTTGCAGGAGCTTTTGGAAATATTATAGACTCAATATTTTATGGTGTTATTTTTAATGCAAGTACAATGACTCAAATAGCTGAATTTCTGCCAGAAGGTGGTGGATATGAAAGTGTTTTTTATGGCAAGGTTGTGGATATGATCCAATTTACTTTTTATGATGATATTTTACCAGAATGGATTCCATTCTGGGGCGGAAAACATTTCTCCTTCTTTGATCCTGTATTTAATGTTGCAGATTCTGCTATTAGTATTGGTGTATTCTTACTATTAGTTTTTAACAAAAGAGCCTTTCCTAAGAAAGAAGAAATAGCAGAAGTTTTAGACTAGAATCTTTTCAAAATCGTCAAGATGAATCGGTTTGGTTAGATAATCAGACACTACTTTGATAGATTTTGCTCTATCAATATCTCTAGAATCGATAGAAGAACTTACTACATATAAATCTATTTTTTTGCTAATTTTATCCTTGATTTTTGTGAATTCCTCTAGAAATCCCCAACCATCCATAATGGGCATATTGAGGTCAAGAAATATAACTTGAGGAACAATGTTCTCCTCTGTGTTTTCTATAGATTTAATAAAAAAGTCTAACGCTTCTTTACCGTTATTAAATACGATAACTTTCTCTGATAATTTTTTTAGCTCTATAATTTTACTAACTAAATTAATGTACATATTGTCATCATCGATGATGCAAACACTCTTTGTATTATGGGGCATGGTGGGGTAAAAATTAAAATCTTAAGACGGTATAACTGAGCTTACTAATAAAAATTGTCTGCAATTAGTTAAAAGTGTATACATTTAACGGTGTTACACAATAATCAAGACGAATATCAGTTGGTAAAACTCCTTTGATATCTTTTTCTGGAGGAAAAAAAGAAAATCCAATTTTAATTGTCTTCGGATTACATTTAGCCAAAAACTTATCATAAAAACCTTTACCATAACCTACACGATTTCCTTTTTGATCAAAAGCTAATAAAGGAACAAACACCACCTCGATCTTAGATTCGGGAATTGGAATACCATCTGTGGGTTCAGGAATACCCCAGGAATTTAACTTAAGTATAGTTCCATCCGTTAGTAATATATGCTCTAAAGTGTTATCTCCGAAATTACTTTTAGACACCACTATGTTTTTATCCTTCCCTTGAAGAATATGAAGCATAAATTCCGTATTAATTTCTTTTTTGTTTTGGATCGATAAAAAAATATGATAAAAAGATTGCTCCCAGATTGACATCTTCAATAAATTGTTTGCAATATCCATGCTTAAATCATCAATCTCCTCTTCACTAAAACGGGACCGCATTTCTTTATACTTATTTCTAAGCTCTTTTTTATTCATCTTTTATGATCCTAGTTGCGTGGTAATTCTAAAAATTGCATCTCCTTTATACACAATCGGAGCCTCATTCACATTAATAATATATCCTGTATTTGTCGCTTTTACAACATGCCTCATTTTTCCATAAGGATCTGTAATTGTAGCAAGAATCTCACCTTTCTCTACGTATTTCCCAATTGGAATTTTGATATGTAATAGACCACTGTATTTGGCTCGCATCCAGGAGCTTTTTTTAATAACAATACTACTTTCTGTTTTGCTTGGTACAGTAAACACTGGTTTCAGCATTTCCATATGATTCAATATCCTCATGGTTCCCAACACACCTTCTACCGCAATATCTCTGTTACTGTTCTGAGATTTTCCACCTTCAAATAACAAAATATCTACTCCTTTTTTAGCACAAGCTGCACGAAATGATCCATCCAATTTTTTAGACAAGAGAATAAATGATGTGTTAAATACTTTAGCCAAAGCTACAAGTTTTTCATTCTCTGGATCGACTCTAATATGAGGCGCATTAAACCTACTTGCTCCGCCAGTATGAAAATCCAAACAAAAATCTGCTACTGGTAAGATCTCAGTAACAAACTGATGAGCAAATCGACTAGCCAATGAACCATTCTTGGTTCCGGGGAAGACCCTATTTAAATCTCTCCCATCAGGAAAAAATCGGTTCATACTCAAGAATCCAAATACATTAAGTACAGGAATACAGATAATTGTTCCTTTAGCGGGTTTATTAATTTTTTTTGAAATAATCTGACGAACCACTTCTACTCCATTAATTTCGTCTCCGTGAATTCCAGCTGTAATTAATACTGTAGGTCCAGGCTGTTTGGATCGTTCAATAATAATAGGAATTTCTACTTTTGTAGAAGTATACAATTTGGCAATATTAAAATTGATTGTTTTACTAGTTCCTAGCGGAATCTCTTCTCCAAGAATACTTAGTAAATCTTTCTCTTTTTCTCTTATCATATAATTTTACACACTTCTTTCGATATACCGAATAATAGTTTTTGCTATATCTTTTCCTGTTGCTGTCTGAATCCCTTCTAAACCGGGAGATGAATTCACTTCTAGAATAAGTGGTCCTCTTTCACTTTGTAGCATGTCTACTCCTGCTACTCCTAATTTTAAGGATTTAGCAGCTTTTATCGCCGCATTTTCTTCTTCCTCAGATAATTCAATAATCTGCGCACTACCTCCTCTATGTAAATTAGACCGAAACTCGCCTTCTTTACCCTGTCTTTTCATAGCTCCAACAACCTGACCATCCACCACTAAAGCTCTAATATCAGCACCTTTGGCTTCTTTTACATATTCCTGAACGATTACTCTGGCTTGTAATCCATTAAAAGCCTCCAATACCGACTCCGCAGCAGTCTTGGTCTCGGCTAAAACCACACCTAACCCTTGTGTACCTTCTAGTAATTTTATGATAAGTGGAGCCCCGTCAACATGTGAAATCACTTCAGAGACATCCTTTGAATAATTGGTAAATACTGTTTTGGGCAATCCTAACCCTGCTTTTGACAAAATCTGAAGACTTCTTAACTTATCTCTAGAATTAACAAGTGCCTGAGATTGAATGGTAGTAAAAACATTCATCATCTCAAACTGTCTTACCACTGCTGTCCCATAAAATGTAATCGAAGATCCAATTCTAGGAATCACTGCATCAACGTGATCTAGTTTTTTTCCTTTATAAAAAATTTCTGGTTTTTTCTTTTCAATAACAATATCACAGTTTAATGGATCTATCACTTGTACATTATGATTACGTTTTATTGCTGCTTGAACTAATGCGTTTGTAGAATATAAACTCGCACTGCGAGATAGTATTTTTATGTTCATTAGGATTTCAAATTATACGACTGATCTTCTAGTTGAGGGTCTACTAAAAATTTTCCGCTTAGAAACTTACGACCAATCAATACAGGGAAGCGCATATCATCACGAGAAGATAGTGTAAGTGTTATTGGGTGAGTTTGATTAAATAAAGTAATTGTTGTTCTAATGGCGTATCTAACTTCTACTTTGCCATTGCTGCTTTTAACCGCAGTAATATCGTAGTTTTTAAAAGTGAATTTTTTACCATTATATTCAAGATGAGTAGGATCAAGAAATCGACATTCTAAAATCTGACCTACCTCTTTTATTTCTTTACAATGTATTGAAGAAGTATAAGCTCCTGTATCGACTTTTGCATCAATACCCTGTAAGTCTAAAAGTGGAAAATCCACCTTGTCAGTTCTACCAATTATTTTTTTTTGATCTTTCAAAAAAATATCTTTAAAAATATAACTACTAAAGTAATAAAAAACCCGATGCATTCTATACTATAATACTTTTTAATAGTTAAATTCATTTTCTGTTTTTAACATAATATTCAAGTTAAGTGTATTTAATAATTCACGTAAAGCACTAAATTTACACTTAGATTATGCAGAAACCCTCATTAGATATACAACTTAAAACATTACCAACAGGTCCTGGAGTCTATCAATATTATGATAAAGACGACAAGCTACTCTATGTAGGTAAAGCCAAAAACCTTAAAAAAAGAGTTACCTCTTATTTTACAAAAAGTCACGATAATTATAAAACCAAAGTACTGGTTAAAAAAATCAGTACTATAAAGCATATTGTTGTAGAAACAGAAACTGATGCATTACTTCTGGAAAATAATCTTATAAAGAAGCATCAACCTCGTTTTAATGTAATGCTTAAGGATGATAAAACATATCCTTGGATTTGTATAAAAAAAGAACGTTTTCCAAGGGTTTTTCCTACCCGAAATCTTATAAAAGATGGTTCGGAATATTTTGGACCTTATACCAATTTCAAAACGGTAAATACACTGCTGGATCTTATTAAAGGTTTATACCAATTAAGAACATGTAATTATGATTTATCACAACAAAAAATAGAAAGTGGAAAGTACAAGGTGTGTCTTGAGTATCATTTGGGCAATTGTAAAGGAGGATGCGAAGGATATCAAGAAGAAGAAGAATATCGCCAAAACATAGAAGCAATTCGTCAAATAGTGAAGGGTAATTTTAAAGATTCCCTTAATAGATTTCGAAAACAAATGGCAGATCATGCCGAAAAAATGGAGTTTGAGGATGCACAACGAATAAAAGAAAAAATTGAAGTTCTTGAGAAATACCAGGCTAAATCTACCGTAGTTAATCCTAAAATCAGTAATGTAGATGTTTTCTCTATAATCTCAGACGAATCTTATGGCTATGTGAATTTTCTTCAGCTTTCTTATGGTTCCATTATACGATCACACACCACAGAAATTAAAAAGAAATTAGAGGAAACAGATAAAGAATTATTAGAGTTGGCAATTATAGAATTACGACAACGATTCGGTTCTAGCTCCAAAGAAATATTTGTTCCGATTAAGGTGGATGTCGGTGAAGACTTAAAAATTACAATTCCACAACTAGGAGATAAAAAGAAAATCGTAGACTTATCGTTACGAAATGCGAAATACTTCCGTCAGGAACGATTTAAGCAGATTAAGATTATAGACCCCGATAGACACATTAAGAGGTTAATGGCTCAGATGAAAAAAGATCTGCGATTGCCAGAAGAGCCCATACATATAGAGTGCTTTGACAACTCTAACATACAAGGAACTAATCCGGTGGCAGCTTGCGTGGTTTTTAAAAATGGTAAACCAAGTAAAAAAGAATATAGAAAATTCAACATTAAAACTGTAGAAGGGGCAAACGACTTTGCCTCCATGGAAGAAGTTGTATACCGCAGATATAAACGATTATTGGATGAAGAACAACCATTACCACAATTGGTAATTGTAGATGGTGGAAAAGGTCAGCTTTCTTCTGGATTAAAAGCTTTAGAAGATCTTAATCTACGTGGAAAAATAACTATTATAGGAATCGCTAAAAGATTAGAAGAAATCTACTATCCTGGAGATTCAATACCCCTATATTTAGATAAAAAATCAGAATCGCTAAAAGTAATACAACATCTTAGAAACGAAGCGCATCGTTTTGGCATTACTTTTCATAGACAAAAAAGAAGTAAAGCTGCTCTGGACACAGAGCTGGATACAATTCCTGGAATAGGAGAAAAAACAGTGGTAGAATTATTGAAACATTTTAGGTCGGTAAAACGAATTAGTGAAGCAACCAAAAAAGAACTTACTGAAGTAGTTGGAGATTCGCGCGCAACCAAAGTGTATAATTACTATCTTTCTAAAAAAGAATAAATTTCTTATGCAATCTACCTCAAATAAAGTTCTAAATACACTGTTAGTATTAGTGGTACTTTTTGCGTCCAAAACCTTATTCTCTCAGGATAAGGATATCTTAGAAACTCCAAGCAATTCAGAAGATCAAGATGTTAAAGTTGGGCTAGTTCTAAGTGGTGGTGGAGCTAAAGGATTGGCACATATTGGCGCTCTAAAAATTATAGAAGAAGCTGGAATTAGGATAGATTATATAGGAGGAACAAGTATGGGAGCCATTGTAGGCTCGTTATACGCATCAGGATATACCGCAAAAGAACTAGATTCTATTTTCAGGGCTGTAGATTTTGATGTACTCATACAGGATGATTTACCAAGAAAAGCTAAAACTTTTTATGAACGTGAAGATTCCGAAAAATATGCACTTACACTTCCTTTTGATGATTTCAAAATAGGACTCCCACAAGGACTATCTAAGGGACAGAATTTTTTTAATGAATTTGCACGATTAACCTCACATGTACACGAAGTTGATGATTTCAGCAAGCTTCCTATACCTTTCTTCTGCATGTCTACCAATATAGCAACTGGAGAACAAATTTTATTAGATAAAGGATACTTGCCTGAAGCCGTCTCAGCAAGTGGTGCATTACCTTCTATTTTTAGTCCAATAGAATTAGACGGTATTCTAATGACTGATGGAGGTGTTGCTAACAATTATCCAATAGAGGAAATACGTAAAAAAGGAGCAGAAATAGTAATCGGAATCGATGTGCAAGATAGCTTAATGCCAAGAGATCAATTAAATTCTGTAACTAACATCATGTTACAGATAAGTAATTTCAGGACGATTAAAGCTATGAAAACCAAAATGCCAGAAACTGATGTTTACATAAAACCATCTATTTCGGAATTTTCATTAATATCTTTTGATCAAGCCGATAAAATTATTGCTAATGGTGAAAAAGCAGCATTCGCTAATTATGAGAAATTGAGAGCAATAAAAAGACGTCAGAAAACTTCAAAATCGCTCGTTAAAATTCCTAAAAACTCTGATACACTTCTTATCAATAGCTTAGTTATTTCTGGAAATCAGAGATATACAAGATCTTATATCAAAGGAAAACTAAAGCTAAAACTAAAAAATCCTAAAACTACTACCTATAAAAAACTCTATGAAGGAATTAATAACTTATCTGCTACCGGCAATTTTGATAGGGTAAGTCATCGGTTAATAGATAAAGAATCTGGAAAAGAACTGGTTCTTAACGTTAAAGAGTCAGAAAATACAATGTTATTGCGTATGGCACTTCATTATGATGATTTATATAAAACCGCGGCATTGGTTAATTTCACTAAAAAAAGCTTTCTTTTTAATAATGATGTTCTATCGTTCGATGTGGCATTAGGAGACAATATCAGATACAATCTTGACTATTATATAGACAAAGGTTTTTATTGGAGTATTGGTTTAAAAAACAGCCTTAATCGTTTCAATAGAAATGTACAATATGAACTGGTGAGAGAAGACTTTAGTTTACCTGACATAGAAGTCAACAAGATTAATTTGGATTATTTAGATTTTAAGACTCAGTTCTATTTAGAAACTTTATTGAATCAAACCTTCTCTTTAGGTCTCGGAGCAGAATATAGAAGATTCAGGCTTATTTCTGAAACTATAGGAGAAGATGAAGATCAATTACCCAGAGTTGTTTTTGATAATAGTAATTACTGGAGTGCTTTTTCATATTTAAAATTTGATAGTTATAACAATAAATATTTCCCATCTTCCGGATTTTTCTTTGATGGAAATGTTAATTATTATTTATTTGATGATAACCCAAATAGTGAAAATAGCAATTTTGTTATTGCAAAGGCCGATTTTGGATATGCTTTTAAGATTTTTGACAAAACTTCAGTAAACCTGGGGTTAAGTGCAGGAAACCGATGGGAAGAACAGAATGTAAGAAGTCTTAATTTTTTTGTCGGCGGTTTTGGTGCAAAAATGATCAATAACAACATTCCTTTTTATGGATATGATTTTTTAAGTATTGTAGGAGATAGTTTTGCAAAAGCTGCTATTACTTTAGATTATGAAATATTTCCAAAAAATCACATCAATCTAGCGGCTAACTATGCTAATGTTGGCAACAGATTATTCGAAAATGGTGGATGGCTGGAATCCCCAGAATATTCTGGGTATGCCTTGGGATATGGTTTAGAAACTTTTGCCGGCCCGATACAAGTAAAATATTCATATTCTCCAGAACAAAAGGAAGGAGAATGGTTTTTTAGTGTTGGTTTTTGGTTTTAAAAAGTTTTACTATCAAAAAGATCGAAATATTTCCGATATTTGTGTTACTATGAGCTTGTATTGGCAGAATTTATTATTGCTACTACACTACCTTATCAAGCGAAATCCGGAATAAGGTAGGGGTTTACTATTTCATTACTTTTTTTCAAACCTAATAGTTAACACCATAATCTTTAAAAATCATGCCTTTTTATCATTCTTTAGGTAAAATACCTCCTAAGCGTCATACGATATTCAGAAAACCTGACGGAAATCTATATTACGAACAATTATTCGGAACTATTGGTTTTGATGGGATGTCTACTAATTCATATCACATCCATCGTCCCACTCAAGTAAAAGAAATTAAAGGAAGCTACAGTGTAGCTCCCGAAATTGCAATTAATAATAATATTAAATCCTATCGCCTTCATGGTTTCAAAGTAGCGCCAGAAAAAGATTATTTACAGAGTAGAAAAAATGTACTAACCAATAGTGATGTAAGTATTATTTTATCGGCTCCTCAGGAATCCACTTCTGATTACTTTTATAAAAACACTGACGCAGACGAATTAATTTTCGTACATCGCGGAAGTGGTAAATTCAGAAGCCACTTGGGAAATTTGGATTTTAAATATGGAGACTATATTTTAATTCCAAGAGGTACCATCTATAAATTGGATTTTGACACAACCGATAATCGTTTATTTATTGTAGAATCCAGAAGACCTATTTATACACCTAAAAGATATAGAAACTGGTTTGGACAATTACTGGAACATTCACCTTTTTGCGAACGAGATCTAAGAGCGCCTTATGAGTTAGAAAATAATGATGAAAAAGGAGATTTCTTAATTAAAGTAAAAAAGCAAGATGAGATCTTTGATATGATCTATGCAACACATCCTTTTGATGTAGTAGGTTATGACGGATATAGTTTTCCATATGCATTCTCTATTCATGATTTTGAACCAATTACAGGAAGAATACATCAACCTCCTCCAGTGCATCAAACTTTTGAAACGGATGCATTTGTAGTATGTTCATTTGTCCCAAGATTATATGATTATCACCCTGAGAGTATTCCTGCACCTTACAATCATAGTAATATCGATAGTGATGAAGTTCTGTATTATGTAGATGGTGATTTTATGAGCAGAAACGATATTGATGCAGGTCACATCTCTCTACATCCAGCTGGGATTCCACATGGACCTCATCCAGGTGCAGTAGAAAGAAGCATTGGTAAAACCAAAACAGATGAACTAGCTGTAATGGTAGACACTTTTAAACCGCTTATGGTAACCAAAGAAGCGATGAAAATAGCGGACGAAGAGTATCATAAATCTTGGTTAGATTAATAATATAGAAATATGAATCAATGTTAAATTACAGAAAAGATATATCAGCTCATCTAAGAGCAATGTGGTAAGTTTCATTCGGAAAATCTTGAAGATTTTATTGAAGAATGAATCTATTATCTAATTTTTACATTAACAAATTAAAATATTATGTCAACAAATATAACCTCTCAGAATTTAGAAAAAATAATTCCAGAAGCAGAAGATTTCTTGCCACTTTTAGGAACTGATTATGTAGAACTCTATGTAGGTAATGCCAAACAAGCTGCTTATTATTATCAAACAGCTTGGGGATTCCAGCCCATTGCATATGCCGGATTAGAGACGGGTCTTAAGGATCGAGTTTCTTATGTGTTACGACAAGATAAAATTACGTTGGTTCTTACTTCTCCTCTACAACCAGATGGTGAAATCAATGAACATATTAATGCACACGGTGACGGTGTAAAAGTAGTTGCCCTTTGGGTAGATGATGCAACAAAAAGTTATGAAGAGACTACCAAGCGTGGTGCAGAGTCTTATATGAAACCAACTACACAAGAAGATAAAGATGGTAAAGTTGTTTTCTCTGGTATACATACCTACGGAGAAACTGTTCATGTATTTGTAGAAAGAAAAGATTATAACGGAGTATTCTTACCTGGTTACATGCCTTGGAACAAACCCTACAAAACAGCATCTACCGGGTTAAAATATATTGACCACATGGTTGGAAATGTCGGCTGGAATGAAATGAACAAGTGGTGTGAATTTTATGCTAAGGTCATGGGCTTTGCACAACTGGTATCTTTTGATGACAAGGATATTTCTACAGAATATACCGCATTAATGAGTAAAGTGATGAGTAACGGTAATGGTAGAATAAAATTTCCTATAAATGAACCTGCTGAAGGAAGAAAAAAATCTCAGATCGAAGAATATATTGATTTTTATAACGGTGCAGGTGTACAACATATGGCACTAGCTACCGATAATATTATAGAAACAGTTACAGCACTTCAGAATCGTGGAGTAGAGTTTCTAACGGTTCCTGCTAGCTACTACGAAACTGTATTAGATAGAGTTGGAGAAATTGATGAAGATCTCGAACCTTTAAAAGAGCTTGGAATTCTGATTGACCGTGATGACGAAGGATATCTTTTACAAATTTTTACCAAACCTATTTTAGATCGTCCAACTATGTTTTTCGAAATAATACAAAGAAAAGGCGCGCAATCTTTTGGGAAAGGTAATTTTAAAGCACTTTTCGAAGCAATAGAAAGAGAACAAGAACAAAGAGGAACTTTATAACATAAATGCCTTGAAAAATTAAAGCAACATATGTTAATAAATTGAGATTATTGAAAAATTATTTGTTTCTGCCTAAATTTTTGTTAAATATCATAATAAAAAAACGTTTTCGTTTGATAATTATGCAAAAAAAGCGGATGTTTGTATTATAAGCGGAGTGGTTACTGCTTATACCAAAAACAATAATTATTCTCATAATTTAAGTTTTTAGTTGGTTAATAAAAGTAAAAGAGAGCTGTGGTGGCTCTCTTTTTTTATTACTTTTTTTAAAATTTAGTAATACTGTTGATTTTTATCTGTTTATATTATATAGTATTTTTGGAATGGATATTGTAAATATTGCTAACGAAAGTGTTTCCGTTAAACAAAACAACACCCAAAACAGTTATGAAAAGATATATTCTTTTATTCTTAATCTTTATTACAACTACTACCATTGCTCAAGACAGTCATAGTTCTTTTAATAGTGGAGAATGGTTTAAATTCAAAATTCGTTATGGAATTTTTACAGCTAGTTATGCTACCTTAGAGGTTAAGAATGAAACACTCAACGGAATGCCTGTACATCATATTGTGGGTACAGGGAAATCTTCAGGAGTTCTTAGCATGTTTTTTAAGGTAGAGGACTATTACGAAACATATGTCGATAAAAACGAAGTCAAACCTTATCGTTTTATTCGTAAGATTAATGAAGGAGGACACACTAAAGATATTGAGATTAATTTTGATCATGAAAACAAAAAAGCTTTAGTATTCAATAAAAAATACAACAAAAAGGAAACATTTACTGTCAAGGATAACATCCAGGATATGATGTCTTCATTTTATTATTTAAGAAATAATATTGATGTATCTTCGCTAAAAGAGGGGGATGAGCAATTAGTCAACATGTTTTTTGATAATGAGAATTATCTATTTAAATTACGCTTTTTGGGAAGAGAAACCGTTAAAATGAATGGTAATAAAATACGTTGTTTAAAATTTCGCCCAATAGTACAAGCAGAACGAGTATTTAAAGAAGAGGAAAGTTTGACAGTTTGGGTAAGTGATGATGATAATCGAATGCCTATTAGAATAAAAGCTGATATTCTTGTAGGATCTATTAATGCCGATTTAATAGCCTATAAAGGACTTAAACATCCTCTTAAAATTGTAATAGATTAATGGACGAATCCATAAAACCTGAGATTGCCGAAAAAATTAGGCAACTCGAAAAAAAGTTTAAAAATTCTGGTCAAGACCTGGGATCCTATCTAGATGGTTTACTACACGACCGATACCTAACTTATTGGGATTATATACATCTAGACACCTTACTTAGTCTACAAATCCCAAGAACACATTTCCCTGATGAGGAAATTTTTATTATGTATCATCAGATTACGGAGCTTTATTTTAAGCTAATTATTCATGAGCTAAAACAGATCATTGATGATAAATTACAGACTGCAGAGTTCTTTACAAAAAAACTAGACCGGATCAATAGATATTTTAGGGTATTGATAGACTCCTTTGATGTTATGATCAAAGGAATGGATCCGGAGCAGTTTCTAAAATACAGAATGTCATTATTACCAGCTAGTGGATTTCAATCAGTACAATTTAGATTGATAGAGATATATGCTACTCCTTTAACAAACCTGGTAAACAGCAAAGAAAGAAGTCAATTTTCTGAAGAAGACCCATTAGAAGAAGTATACGAACACTTATATTGGAAATCCGGTGCAACTGATATCAAGACTGGTGAAAAAACATTAACACTAAAACAATTCGAATATCGTTATACACCAAGAATGATGCGTATTGCTCATCAGGTAAAACAAAGTACAATTTATCACAGATATCTGGAACTTCCAGAAAAAGAACAAAATAATGTGCAGCTTATTAATGCATTACGTACTTTTGACACCAATGTGAATATTAATTGGTTATTAATGCATATGGGTGCCGCCTACAGGTATCTCAATAGAGATAAGGGTCAAGTATTGGCCACCGGAGGAACCAACTGGAAAAAGTTTTTACCCCCTAGTTTTCAAAGGATTATATTTTTTCCTGATCTTTGGAGCGCAGAAGAAAAAGAAAATTGGGGACAACAATGGGTTACCCATCAATTTAATACCACAAAATAGAGTCAGTTGAAGAATTTAGGTTACATACTACTTTTAGCAGTAGTATTGATTTCATGTCAGCAAGAAAAAAAAGAAGTAGAAGTAGTTCCCCCTAAGGTAATTGAAGAAATAAAAGAACCACCTACTGTTAAGGAATTTGGATTCAATCTTAACAACTTCAAGGTAGTTAGAGACACCGTACGTCCAGGTGATAGTTTTGGAGCTATATTAGATAGTCACGGTATTTCCAGGGCTAAAGTTTTTGAAATTTCGAATAAAATCAAAGACACCTTTAACGTTGCCAGGATTATGGCAGGAAAAGCATATACTCTTCTTAAGTCCAAAGACACTACAGAACAAGCGCAGATTTTTGTTTATCAAAATGGACTTATCGACTATACAGTTGTAGACTTTAGAGATAGTATTATTGCCAGAAAAAGTGCAAAACCAGTAAAAATAGTAGAAAGAATAGCTTCTGGAACCATAGAAAGTAATCTATCCCAGACGTTTGATGATATGAATCTTAGTTTTCTTGTTGCCTATAAAATGGCAGATATTTATGCCTGGACCATAGATTTTACAAGACTTCAGGCTGGAGATCAATTTAAAGTTATTTACACAGAGAAGTACATAAACGATACCATACCAGCAGGAATTGGCGAAATCAAAGCTTCGTATTTTGAACATCGAAGCAAACCTATATATGCGTTTAAATTCGAAGATGATACTATTAATGGTACATCCGATTATTTTGATCAAGACGCAAACAATTTACGTAGAGCTTTTCTAAGAGCTCCTGTTCAGTTTAGTAGAATTTCTTCGAGATATAATCTTAAGCGAAGAATACGATATTATGGAAATAAAATAAGACCACATCGGGGAACAGATTTTGCAGCTCCAGTTGGAACCCCCATATTAGCAACTGCAGATGGTACCGTTACTAAATCAGAACGTAGAGGTGGAAACGGAAAATATGTAAAAATTAGACACAATGCCACTTACGACACTCAATACCTTCATATGAGTAGAAGAGCAGTAAAGGTTGGTGAATATGTCAGACAAGGAGATGTTATTGGATACATCGGGATGACAGGAAATACCAGCGGACCTCATGTATGTTATCGTTTCTGGAAAAATGGTAAAGAAGTAGATCCGTTCAGAGAAGATTTGCCTGCCTCAAAGCCTCTAAATGATAGTTTAAGACCTGCTTATTTTAAGCATATAGAACCTATGAAAACAAAGTTAGACAGTATTATATTCAAACCAAAACAAGAAATTTTATAACCCAATGGCATTACCAACTATTAATCCCACCACCACAAAAGCTTGGGAAGCTTTACAAAACCATTTTGAGAATATAAAAGACTCTCATTTAAAAGACCTTTTTGCAAAGTCTCCCGATCGAGCAGAAATACTTTCTATCGATTGGAACGATTTTTATGTAGATTATTCTAAAAATAGAATTGATGAAACAACCAAAAAACTTTTAATAGACCTGGCCAAAGAGGTACAACTGGATAAAGCAATACAAAGTTATTTTGAAGGTGAAATTATAAACGAAACAGAAGAAAGAGCAGTATTGCACACAGCTCTTAGAACCTCATCAAGTAATACAGTTCATGTAGACGGAAAAAATGTAGTCCCTGAGGTATCTGCTGTAAAAAACAAAATAGAAGCATTTTGTGATAAGGTGATATCAGGCGAATTAAAAGGCTATACAAATAAACCTTTCACCGATATTGTAAATATTGGTATTGGTGGTTCTGATCTTGGACCAGCTATGATCACAGAGTCTTTAGAACATTATAAAAACCACTTAAATGTTCATTTTATATCCAATGTCGATGGTGATCATGTACATCAAAACTTAAAAGGTCTTGATCCAGAAACTACCTTATTTGTAGTGGTTTCAAAAACTTTCTCTACACAAGAAACATTATCTAATGCAACTACTGCCAGAACTTGGTTTACCAAACAGGCTTCTCTAGAAGCAGTGGGTAAACACTTTGTTGCTGTATCCAGTAATATTCCCAATGTAACGAAATTTGGTATTGATTCATCTAATATTTTCCCATTATGGGATTGGGTTGGAGGTCGTTTTTCACTTTGGAGCGCCGTTGGACTATCCATAAGCTTATCTGTAGGTTATAAAAACTTTGAATCTTTATTAGAAGGTGCTTATGAAATGGATGAACATTTTAAGACTGCTAGTTTTGAAGAGAATATACCTGTTATTTTAGGATTGCTTAGTGTATGGTATAACAATTTCTTTGATGCTGAAAGTGAAGCTATCATTCCATATTCTCAATACCTTCATAGATTACCAGCATATCTGCAGCAAGGCATCATGGAAAGTAATGGTAAAAGTGTGGATCGTAATGGAAATCCTATTGATTATCAAACAGGAACTATTATCTGGGGAGAACCGGGAACAAATGCTCAGCATGCATTCTTTCAGTTAATTCATCAAGGCACAAAACTTATTCCGGCAGAATTCATAGGTTTTAAACATTCCTTATTTGGAGACAAAGATCATCAGGATAAATTAATGGCTAATTTCTTTGCACAGACTGAAGCCTTAATGAACGGAAAAACTGAAGCTGAAGTGCTGGAAGAATTAAAATCCAAAAATCTTCCTGAAGACAAACTAAAACAGTTGATACCTTTCAAAATCTTTACGGGTAATAAACCAACTACTACTTTACTTATTAACAAATTAACTCCTAAAAATTTAGGAGCATTGGTATCTATGTATGAGCAAAGAATTTTTGTTCAAGGGGTCATCTGGAATATATTTAGTTATGATCAATGGGGTGTAGAATTAGGTAAGCAATTAGCTACAAAAATTTTAAATGAAATCGATAATTCGCAGATTTCTGACCATGATTCGTCAACAAAAACACTGTTAAAAAAGTATTTGAGTTAGATTTTTTTTGGTTAATAACTTTTGAATATTTTCAATTTGTTATAAATCAATTAAATACAAAATAAGATTACCTTAAAACCGTTAAAATTTTATGTGAAAAATTTTAACATTAAGATAATCTTAGATTGCGGAAAGATTTGTTTTTTTGCGCCAAACAATTAATTCAATTCATTATAATGAAAAAAATTACATTTTTATTTATTGTAATTCTTTTGGCAACGGTCTCAGGAACGTTTGCACAAGGAACAGTAACGGGAACAGTATATGATGCTGAATCGAATGCTCCACTTCCTGGAGCAAATATTTTGGAAGTAAGAACTAATAATGGAACTTCATCTGATTTTGATGGAAAGTTCTCATTAAAAGTTACTAATCAAAAAGGAATAGTAAACATTTCTTACGTTGGTTTTGGATCAAAAAATATTCCATATGACGTAACCAATGGAGATGTTGATTTAGGAATTATTACGCTAGCATTAGACAATTCTTTAGAAGAGATTGTAATTGTAGGTACGGGAGTTGTAGATTTAGCAGAGGACAGAAAAACTCCTATCGCAGTATCTACTATTAAAGGAGAAGATATTCAGTTAAAAGCTGCGGGTAATGTAGAATTTACAGAAACTATCAAAAATACTCCTTCGGTATACGTATCTAATCAAGCAGGAGGATTTGGTGATAGTCAAATTTTCTTAAGAGGTTTTGATAATACAAATACTGCAGTATTACTAAATGGTCAACCTATCAATAGCCCAGAAGATGGAAGAGTTTTCTGGTCAAACTGGGCAGGGATGTCTGATGTCGCTAATGCAGTACAAGTACAGCGTGGTTTAGGTTCTTCTAAATTAGCAATCTCATCTGTGGGTGGTACTATCAATATTATTTCTAAAACTACAGATCAGAAACAAGGTGGATTTGTTAGATTATTAGGTGGTAATGATAGTTATGGAAAAGCGACAGTTAGCTATAACTCTGGTCTGAATGACAGTGGATGGGCATTTTCAGTTTTGGTTGATCACTGGCAAGCGCATAGAAAATACTCAGAAGGTACTGCTGGTGGAGGACAAAATTATCTATTCTCTGTAGGGTATAAACCTAATGACAGAAATATATTTAACCTATTGATAACTGGTGCTCCACAATGGCACGAGCAAAATTTCTCTCAAGACTTAGAAGTATTTGAAGAATTTGGTGAAAAGCACAATAGAAACTCTGGTTTCTTAAATGGTGAGCGTTTTACAGAAAGAAGAAATTATTATCATAAACCTGTTGCCAATCTTAACTGGGATTTCGATATTAACGATGCTTTAGATTTATCTACAGTTCTTTATGCTTCATGGGGACGTGGAGGTGGAACTGGAGGCCTAGGTAGAGGTCGAGTACGTGTTAATGACAATGATAACGATAATATCGATTTTGATCGAATTGTCGAAAATAATATCGCTAGTGCGGATGCAAATGGATTTGGAAACTTTGGAGATTCTTATATCCGAAGATCTTCTGTTAATAATCATAACTGGTATGGATTACTTTCTAATTTAAATATTGAATTAGAAGAAAACTGGACATTCAACGTTGGGTTTGATGGAAGATTATATAGAGGTGATCACTTTAGACAAGTAAATGATTTATTAGGACTTAGTGGTTTCTTAGACAACTTTAGAACTGATAGACCTGACGATTATGTATTTACTGAAGAGTATGCAGCAGATCCTTGGTCAGCTCTTTTTGATTTTGCTGATGAGGCAAATCGTACACAATTCGATTATTCTGAGAATATCAATTATTTAGGAGGATTTGGTCAGGCAGAATATGCTACTGATAAGTTTTCTATATTCGCTCAAGCAGCAGTATCTACTCAATCTTACCAAAGAGAAGGTCGCTTTATTGGACGAGGTGAAGGTTTAGGTGACTCTGAAAAACTAAACAAAGTTGGATACAACTTAAAAGGAGGAGCTTCTTACAATCTTACTGAACAGCACTCGATATATGGTAATGCAGGGTTTTTCTCTCGTCAACCATTCTTAGATAATGTATTTGTAGACATCAGAAATTCTAACGAACTAGTAGA
The DNA here is from genome assembly GCF_947492405.1 of uncultured Aquimarina sp. GTDB lineage: Bacteria > Bacteroidota > Bacteroidia > Flavobacteriales > Flavobacteriaceae > Aquimarina. The sequence continues at coordinate 260,327 of NZ_CANLMP010000007.1, read as the reverse complement.
TCCGGAAGTTGATAATGAAGAGATTACTGGATTCGAAGCAGGATATCGTTATAGAGGTAGCAACTTTGCATTAAATGTTGACGTATACAGAACTGAATGGGCGAATCGTTTCCTAAGTACTGCAGGTCCAGAACTAGCTAATGGTGATTTTAGTACTTATAGATTGACAAGTGTTGGGCAAATTCACCAAGGTGTAGAATTCGATTTCGAATACCGTCCAGATGGTGGGAAATGGAGATTAAAAGGATATGGTTCAATCGGTAACTGGAAATTCGAAGGAAACTCTCCTTTTACACTTGCGAACAATGATACTGCAACTATTATTGAAACAGGAGAAATCGAATTAACAGGAACTAAAGTTGGTAACGCTCCTCAGACATCATTTGGATTAAGTGGATATTTTGACATCTTCGATAACCTATCTATAGATGCTGATTATAATATATATGCTGATCTTTATGGTTTTGTTGATCCAGAAGATGTTGTACAAGCTTCAATTGATGGAGAGGTTTTCCAAGCACCAAGACTACCATCATATGACCTTGTAGATATAGGTCTTACTTATAAGTTTTACTTTGGTGACGACAAACTTACATTTAGAGGAAATGTAAAGAATTTATTTAATTCTTCTTACATTAATCAATTAGACTCTTTCGGTTATTTCTTAGGAATTGGAAGAACTTGGAATGCTAGTTTAAGTTATAAGTTTTAATAAAACACATTTTCAAAATAAAAAACCTCGCTCAAATTGAGCGAGGTTTTTTTATACATTATGTTTACCTTTGGATAAACTAAACACATTATTATGTACGAAGCTATACAAATCGTTCACTCTTATTGGGCATATCTAGTTGTTCTTATTGTAACCCTCGCAACGATCAATGCATTAATCGGTTTTTTTACTAAAAAAGAGTATGCTCCTAAAGATTTCAGAATATCACTTTTCTGTTTAATTGTTACACATCTTCAGCTCTTAATAGGAATTATTATATTCTTTGTTTCCCCTACTATTGTTTGGTTTACTGAAGGTATTGGAGTAGGTGAAATCATGAAAGATCCTTTATTAAGATTGTATAATGTAGAACATCCTACTGTAATGATCTTAACTGTAGTTTTTATTACTGTTGGATATTCTAAGCATAAAAAGAAGCTAACCTCAACTCCAAAGTTTAAAATGTTGGCAATTTTTTATACAATAGCCTGGTTATTAATGTTATCAAGAATCCCTTGGGCAAACTGGTTTTAAGAACCAAAAGCTGTTAATACGAGTTTTCTAGAACCTCCATAATTTCTATGTTCACATAGATAAATCCCTTGCCAAATTCCTAGATTAAGTTTTCCATGGGTAATCGGTATTTGAACAGAAGTACCCATTAACGAAGCTTTAATATGCGCAGGCATATCATCGGGACCTTCATAAGTATGTACATAATATGGTGCATTTTCAGGAACCATGCTATTTATATGACTTTCGAAATCCTGTCTCACAGTTGGATCTGCATTTTCGTTAATGGTTAGACTAGCAGAAGTATGCTTAATAAACACTTGTAGTTGTCCGATCTCAATCTGACTAATCTCTGAAACTTCAGAAAGCACCTTATCTGTAATCAAATGGAAACCTCTGGAATAAGGTTGAAGTTTTATTTCTTTTTGGAAAAATTTCATTTTTATAAAATTCTAAAAGCAATTTAATACAAATTTTATATTAATAATAGACTGTATTCTTTTTAACTCCAATACCTTTACTGTTTAAATTTTTGATCATATGGATTTATCCCAAATAAAACTTGTAGCTACCGATATGGATGGCACCCTTCTTAATTCTAAAGGAGAAGTAAGTCAATCCTTCTTTTATTTATTTGATGAACTAAAGAATTTAGGGGTTACCTTCGTAGCTGCCAGTGGAAGACAATATTATAGTATTGTACACAAACTAGACGCTATTAAAGATGATATGATTGTTATTGCGGAAAATGGAGCGTTAACCATGCATAAAGACGAAGAATTACAAACTACAGAAATTGATCGTCAAACCTATTTGGAATTATTAGAAATCACTAAAGATTTAAAAGGCTCGCAGGTAATATTATGTGGTCGTAAAAAGGCATATATAGAAGATTATGGCAAAGAATTCGAAAATATGCTAGATGAATTCTATGGCAGGTACGAAGTGGTCAAAGATTTATCACAGGTAATAGATGACCAATATCTAAAAATTGCTATATGCAATGAGAAAGGCTCCGAAAAATATTTATATCCAGCGCTAAAACATTTAGAAAATAGATTAAAAGTAAAAGTTTCTGGTAAAGTCTGGTTGGATTTATCCCACAACAATGCCAATAAAGGTCACGCACTTCATAATCTTCAGAAAAGTCTAAATATCTCTACCGAAGAAACAATGGTTTTTGGGGATTATAACAATGATCTGGAGATGATGTCACAGGCAACATACAGTTTTGCTATGCAAAATGCCCATCCTAATGTCAAAGCAGCAGCAAATTATAGTACTAAAAGTAATGATGAAAATGGTGTAGAATATATGTTAGCTAAGATGATCGAAGCAAAAAAAACAAACCTTATTTAATTCAGAAGTTTTGTACTATGAAGCAGCTATTTACAGAATTGAATCTGTAATTATTATGAAATGCAGGCCAATACAATAGAAATAATAAAAAAGTAAACGTATATCGGTTGCTTTGTAAAAAAATTCTGCATAGCTAATGATGTTATAGTTGTTTCTTTATGGTGCAAATATAAAAAAATATAGCTAACAGATACGTTTTGTCTTTAAAAAATGTATTTTAACTTGTTTTTTATTTTGTTTTGTAGGTTTTTTCTTAAAAAAATTATAGTTGACTATACAAATTGATTCTTGTTTTATCAATTTGATTTAAATCAATACTAAACAATCCAGAAGAAGGCATTTTAGAGATTCTGCTTTCTTCATACCCTCCTAATATTAAAAGTTTATCTTTATAACAATACATCTCAGAACCTTGTAAATACAAGTTAATTAAATACTCATTAAAAGTATTAGTATTAGTATCTAACGTATAGAGCTTACCATCTTCAAAAAAGTAAATCATGTGATCCATACTTGCAATAGCAGGGTTCTTAATATTCTTTGATAAAATTCCTATATTTTTCCATTTACCATTAGTCAGATTGAACGTGTGTAACTTCGCGGGCATATTATCATCAGAAATTTCAATCGTAAATATTTTATCATTTACCAGTGCTCCACGTATTTCATTTAAGAAAGGAATATTACCTAATTCATACCAGAGTCCAGTATTCAAATTATAAGTATGAATTTTATCCGAATATATCTTCTTCCCATTTCTCTTAATTTTAACAGACCCTCCCATAACAATTAGACGACTATCATATAAAAAAGAAGCGAAATCAGCTGCTTCATGGGGATTGGTATGATCTACAGAAACTTTGTTATCATTAAGATCAAAAACTTCAATTTTAGAATCAAGATATTCATACTTTCTGCCAACTGATAATTGCTTTCCTCCTAATGCATATATTTTATTGTTATAAAAATGAATATTATGATACGCCCTTTTTCTAAAATCTATGCGAGATGTATTCCAAGTATCAGAATCGATATCATAAATCATAAGGTCTCCCTTATAACCTTGCCAGTTTCTACTTCGGAAAAAAGATTTTCTTAAAAACTCTGAAAAAGGAGTAGTTGGATGTGTCAAACTAGGATCAACATCTATTGCTTGGATTTGAGACTTTACATTTGAAGAAAAATCACCTCCTTGAACATAAATTTTATTATCAACCAAGACAGAACCAAATGCATAAAGAGTTTCTTTCATATCAGAAAGAGCTTCAAACTTCACCACTGGTTTTAACTTCCTATCTGCATAAATTTCAACCTTGCTAAGCTCTTCAGGGTTTGGTGTAAGATAAACCGTTAATCTCTTTTTATTGATATCAGAGTATGGAACTTCTTTTGTTTTATAACCTAGATAAGAAAAATAAATAGTATCCTTATTCACATCGGTAAATGGTAAAGTAAACTTACCTTTAACATTAGTGACCGTACCTCTTTTCTGATTTTTCACATAGACGTTTACACCGCCTAAAGCTTTTCCATTTTGTGTATCTAATACAACTCCCTTAATATTTTGAGAAATTGATAGAAAAGGTACTAATAAAAGTAAGATAATGAGTTTTCTCATAGTTAGGGAATTTAACTGATATATAATTACCTAAATATAAGAAACTAACTAACACTTAACCAAAAACTTAACTACGTCTTAACGATTGTAGAGTCTTGGATTAATCATTCAGCTTTAGTACTGCCATAAAAGCTTCCTGAGGGATTTCTACATTACCAACCTGACGCATTCGTTTTTTACCCTTTTTCTGCTTTTCCAGTAATTTACGCTTACGTGAAATATCACCACCATAACATTTGGCAGTAACATCCTTACGTAATGCTTTTACAGTTTCTCGAGCGATAAACTTTGCTCCAATGGCAGCCTGGATCGGAATATCGAATTGCTGACGTGGAATTAACTCTTTTAATTTTTCACAGATTTTTTTACCAATACCATAAGCGTTATCCTTATGTAACAGTGCAGATAATGCATCTACTATATTACCATTAAGCAACATATCTACTTTTACCAGTTTTGATTCACGCATCCCAATAGGTACATAATCAAATGAAGCATATCCTTTGGACACTGTTTTAAGTCGATCATAAAAATCAAAAACAATCTCTGCCAGTGGCATATCAAAGGTAAGTTCTACACGTTCAGTTGTCAAGTAAGTCTGATTGGTAATCTCACCACGTTTCTCAATACACAGCGACATTACAGATCCTACAAAATCTGATTTTGTTATTATTGAAGCTTTTATATAAGGTTCTTCTACACGATTCATAGAAGAAGGGTCTGGTAAATCAGTTGGATTATTAACAATGATAATATCATCTGGATTTTTGTTGGTAAATGCATGATATGATACATTAGGTACTGTAGTAATCACTGTCATATTAAACTCACGCTCCAGTCGTTCCTGGATGATTTCCATATGTAACATTCCCAAGAAACCACATCGAAAACCAAATCCTAGAGCCGCGGAACTCTCTGGTACGAATACCAATGAAGCATCATTAAGTTGTAGTTTTTCCATAGAAGCTCTAAGTTCTTCATAATCCTCAGTATCTACTGGATAAATCCCCGCAAAAACCATAGGTTTTACATCTTCAAAACCTGCAATAGCATTTTGGGTAGGTGTTTTTGCATCCGTAATAGTATCTCCTACTTTTACTTCACGAGCATCTTTAATACCTGTAATTAAATACCCAACATCTCCCGTTTTGATAGATTTTTTAACAACTTGATTCAATTTTAATGTTCCTACCTCATCGGCAGAATAGTCTTTTCCAGTTGCCACAAACTTAATCTGCTGACCTTTTTTGATTTCACCATTCACAACTTTAAAATAGGTTTCTACACCTCTAAAAGAATTATAAACCGAATCAAAAATTAGAGCTTGTAATGGTTCATCCGGATTCCCTTCTGGAGGAGGAATTCTCTCTATAATAGCAGCAAGAATTTCTTCAATCCCAATACCTGTTTTGGCACTGGCAGGAATTACCTCTTCAGGATCACACCCTAACAAATCTACAATATCGTCAGTTACTTCTTCGGGATTTGCACTTGGCAAATCCACTTTATTTAATACCGGAATAATCTCCAGATCATTTTCTAAAGCTAAATATAAGTTAGAGATTGTCTGCGCCTGAATACTTTGAGCAGCATCAACGATCAGCAAAGCACCTTCGCAAGCAGCAATAGAACGAGAAACTTCATAAGAGAAATCTACGTGTCCTGGCGTATCAATAAGATTAAGGATATATTCTTCGCCTTTATACGTATACTCCATCTGGATTGCGTGACTCTTAATGGTAATCCCACGCTCCCGCTCCAGATCCATACTATCTAATAATTGTGCCTGAGCTTCACGAGCTGTAACAGATCCTGTGAAATCCAAAAGCCTATCCGCCAATGTACTCTTACCGTGATCAATATGCGCAATAATGCAAAAGTTTCTTATATTTTTCATGCTATCTCTTCAATTAGTTTTTGGGGCGTGACCCACCTTAGGCGGGTCGGGCTTTTCGTTTCAATTCTTCGCACTTCCTTCGTCAGGCTGCGGGATTTCCTCTACAATCCCTCACGCAGTTTCCACTACTGTAATGACTTGCAAATATAATCGATTTTAAAAGGTTTATATCATCTATCTAATCATTTTTAGACCTATCTAGCTTTAGAACGTGAAGATTCCTTATAATTCGTACTTTTGCTTCATATTTAAATAATAAATAATCTAACAAAGAGAGAGATTGTGGCAAAGATTGGAGACATAGATGTAGGAGAATTTCCATTACTATTAGCACCTATGGAAGATGTGAGTGATCCACCTTTTCGTGCATTGTGCAAAGAACAAGGAGCTGATGTTGTATATACAGAATTTATATCCAGTGAAGGGTTGATTCGGGATGCGGCAAAAAGTGTGATGAAGTTAGATATTTATGAAAAGGAGCGTCCGGTAGGAATCCAGATTTTTGGAGCGAACCTAGATTCTATGCTTAAATCTGTAGAGATTGTAGAAGCATCTGGACCCGATATTATAGATATAAATTTTGGTTGTCCGGTTAAAAAAGTAGTAAGCAAAGGTGCTGGAGCGGGTATTCTTAAGGATATAGGTTTAATGGTTTCTCTTACCAAAGCTATGGTAGAACATACGAAGTTGCCAGTAACCGTTAAAACCAGATTAGGTTGGGATCACGACTCCATAAAAATTGTAGAAGTTGCCGAAAGGATACAAGATGTGGGAGCAAAAGCTATTGCTATTCACGGTAGAACACGAGCACAGATGTATAAAGGAAATGCCGATTGGAAACCTATTGCAGAGGTTAAGAACAATCCTAGAATGCACATTCCTGTTTTTGGTAATGGTGATGTAGATAGTCCTGAACGCGCTATGGAAATGCGTGATCAATATGGACTGGATGGTGCTATGATTGGCCGTGCCAGTATTGGATATCCATGGTTTTTTAAAGAAGTAAAACACTTTTTTGAAACTGGAGAACATCTACCTCCTCCAACCATAGAAGAAAGAGTAATTGCTGCACGCAGACATCTGGAAATGGCGATTGATTGGAAAGGAGAAAAATTGGGTGTTTTTGAAACCCGAAGACATTACACCAACTACTTTAAAGGGATTCCACACTTTAAAGAATACCGCATGAAAATGGTTACCAGTGATCATTCTGTAGATGTATTTGCTGCTTTCGATGAGATTCAGGAAAAGTTTAGTGGATTTGAGTTTGTGTAATCCTACTTTGATTAAAAACCAACTAATTTTTGATTAATCCTACTAGATGCCAGTAATGATGCTACAATTCCAATTACCGTAATTGTTAAAAATACTATGATAAAACTGGCTACAGTAATCTTGGTAGGATAAGGTAAAGAAGGTGTGATCATAAGCAACCCGAATTGCTGTTGACATACAATTAGTATAAAACCTAAAAAAAGTCCTAATAACGCTCCTAAAATGGTCATTAACGATCCTTGAAACAAAAATATTTTTCTAATTTTTGGTAGTGCAGCTCCTAAGTTGTACAATGTTTTGATATTATTCTTTTTATCAATGATCATCATAATAATTGCTCCGGCAACATTAAATAATGCAATGATGGCGATCAACGTAATCACCAGATATGATGCCAGATTTTCAGTATTGAGCATTTTATATAGGGTGTCATTAAGCTGTATTCTGTTTTTTATAATCACTTTATCCTCAAAAAGAATTTGTAATTGCTCTTTAATAGCACCTTCGCCCACATCAGGAGATACTTTAAGTTCTATATTCGTTATAGCATTATCAGGTAATTTTAATAAACCTCTAGCCAATCCTATAGTAGAAAAAACATACTTTTTATCGAGGTCTTCATTTACGGTATAAATTCCGGTGTTAACAACGGCTTTTTTTCTAAAAGCTTTAGATGGATCCTTAGGAATTCCTTTTCCAGGTTTAGGAACGTATATGTTTAAGAAATTGGTATATATCTGTTCTACACCCATCCCCAATTCTCTGCTAATACCGTATCCGGCAACCACTTGTGCATCATTACCTGTCAACCATTCTCCGGCAAACACAATGCTATCAGTTTGAATTACATTTTTATAATTAGCATCAACTCCTTTTATAAAACCTGTTTTTTGTTTGTCTTTAAACCCGAGGAATACTCGTTCTTCTATAATTTCAGAAAAGCTAACAACTCCTTCTAAATTAGTTAGTTTTTCTTTTTGATCATCTGTTAAAGTAAATGTTTTTCCGCTTACCGGAAAAATCTTAAGATCTGGATCAAAATAGGAAGAAAACTGCAAACTAAAATCCTTTAACCCAGCAAAACCACATAAAACAAGAAATAATGCCATCGCACCAATTACTACTCCCGCTGCTGCAATACCCGTAATAATGTTGATTGCATTACTGCTACCTGGAGAAAATAAATAACGCTTAGCGATGTAGTAGGAAAATTTCAAATCGTTAAATACGAATCTAAATAAATTTAATTTTTTTGAATAAAGATAAAAGAATAAAGGATTATTACCTCTTAATTATTTTTCAAACACTATAAAAAGTTACTTCTTCTTGCGACGCGGTAATAAATCAGGATTTTCTAATGGATTTTCTTTCCCTTTTATCGCCTTATCTATGTTATCTATATATTCTAAAGAATCATCTATAAAATAAGATAATTCTGGCATACGCCGAAGCTGGTTTTTAGTGCGTTGAGCCACCTGATGTTTAATCTGTGACTTTACCGCATTTACTTCTGTCAGCACTTTTTCTCCTTCATTATGAGGAAAAACACTCATATATACTTTCGCAATAGATAAATCTGTTGTCACACTTACCTTTGTTACAGAAACCAAAATCCCTTGTACTCCCGCTTCACGTAATGCGTGTTGTATCACATCAGCAACATCCCGCTGTAATACTCCACCTATTTTTTTCTGTCTGTTTGTTTCCATGGGTACAAAAATAGGTAATTATGCGATGTATTAATTTCTTTTGTTATAAAATCCTATACTTATCCCTATTTTGTACTTTTACCTCTTACTAACAATAAGATCTCATGAAATAAGTCATAACATTAGGTTTATACCTTCCTAAAGGATTAATGGCAAATTACATCTGACAATAAAAAAGATAAAATAAACAGATGAATCATATTAATAAAATTGAACACATCGGAATTGCTGTAAAAGATATTGATCAGGCTAATACGTTATATGAGCAACTACTAGGTGTTGCTCCATACAAGCAGGAAATTGTAGAAAGCGAAGCAGTAATTACTTCATTTTTTAAAGTAGGAGAGAATAAAATCGAGCTTGTTGCTAGCACTAAAGAAGATGGTCCTATAGGAAAATTTATTTCTAAAAAAGGCGAAGGCATCCATCATATTGCTTTTGATGTAGATAATATTGAGCAAGAATTGAAAAGATTAGAAAAAGAAGGTTTTCAATTGATCAACAAAACTCCAAAAAAAGGAGCTGATAATAAGCTAGTTGCCTTTGTACATCCTAAAACTACTAATGGTGTTTTAGTAGAGCTTTGTCAGGAGATAAATTAAATCTTAAAAATGTTTGGCACGTTTGAAGCAATTACTTAAATTTGCCCTCCGTTTTAGGTCCCATAGCTCAGCTGGTTAGAGCACCTGACTCATAATCAGGGGGTCCTTGGTTCGAGCCCAAGTGGGACCACCGAAAAGCCTTAGTGAAAACTAAGGCTTTTTTTATTTAATACAGAGTTATTAGTTACTCGAAAGAAAACTCATAACATCTTCTTTATAACTAGCTCCTATAGGAATTTCTTTATCATCAATTTCTACATCAACCTTTGTAAAGGCTGTTATTTTGGATGTGTTCACAATAAACGAACGGTGTATTCTTAAAAAACTATCAGGTAATTTAAGTTTAAAATTAGTAATAGAATCTTTGGTCATAACAGAAGTATTTTTCAAATGGATTCTAACATAATCTTTAATACTTTCTATATAAAGTATTTCATCAAAATTAATTTTGACAAACTTCTTATTAGCATTTACATATAGATGATCATTAGTAATTGTAGTTTCCCTAACTTCTTGTACCGTAACTACCGTATTTACTAATGTTTTATATTTATTAATAGCTTTAAAAAAACGAGTAAAAGAAATTGGCTTCAATAGATAATCTACTACATCCAGCTCATAACTTTCGATCGCATAATTACGATAAGCAGTTGTGAAAATAATTTTTGGTGGATTTTTAAGTGTTTTTACAAAATCTAACCCAGATAGCAAAGGCATTTCGATATCAAGAAAAACAAGGTCAACTATCGAATCTTTAAGTTGCTCAAAGGCTTCAATAGGATCGGTATAACTTGCCACAAGTTCTGCATCTGGAATTTGCTTTACATGCGCTTGTATTACTTCGAGAGCAAGAGGTTCATCATCAATAGCTATACATCTTATTTTCATGATCTAACTCAAATCTATTAATAATTCAACAAAATAGCTATCTCGTTGCTCATCTATTTCTAATCTATACGCATTAGGGTAATTAATCTCTAATTGACGTTTAAGATTACTAGTGCCAATTCCTGATTTCTTATTTGTTACTTGTTTTACAGAATCATTTCGTTTTGTGTTAAATACTTTAAACTTTATTGCATTATCTGAAACCAATAAATCAATATATATTTTAGCATTCTTAGGATCACTACTTACCCCATGTTTAAATGCATTCTCTATAAGTGGTAATAAGACTAAAGGTGCTATTGGGCTGTTCAAATTTTTCACTTCCTTTTTAAAGGTAACATCCAATGCATTACCATAACGCAAGGATTCAAGATCTATAAACCCCTGTATCAATTCTATTTCTTTTTCTATTGGAATATATGCCTGGTCACTCTGATATAAAATAAAATCAAGCAATTCTGATAATTTCAAAACAACCTTTGGCGCTAAGTCAGATTTTGCTAGTGTTAATGCATATAAATTATTCAGTGTATTAAACAAAAAGTGAGGTTGAATCTGAGCCTTTAAAAATTTCAATTCACTGGTGGCTTTTTCTTTCTGTAATATTTCTATCTGATGCTTCTCTTCAAATCGTGTTTTAATAGCTTTAACCGCTAACATAATAAGCGCATACGTATATACCGCCGGACAGTATACCGAAAATATATAGATAAAATCTAATAATATTTCTTTAATGGTTTCTTGTTCAAAATTTTCTCTAAAAAATGGCTCTACAATATGAACTACATTAAATCTGGCAAAAGCCGAAAGAAAGTATACGCTTAAAACCAGGGATATCAAAAACAAAAAATAGCGCTTTCTTAAAAGTAGTTTTGGTAACTGGTAATAATTCAGCAAATAGGCAGCTGCTATTTGAGAGGGTAGCATTGCCAAATTCGTTAAAGCATTAGGCTTAAAAGTTCCCGAATCCAAAACACCTAATATCGTAAATATCACTAAAAAAGAACACCAAAAAAGAACATGTGAAAGGACCCTATTCTGAAGAATACTATCCAAAAACGAATTGTTGTTTTTCATAAGACATAAAAGTACATATTAATGCTATGCGATGAACCACAAACCTCTTAACACCTGATAACTACCTACAGAAGCTTAATAAGATAGGATGAATATGACTATCCTATCTTATTAAGCTTCTATTTGTAGAAAACCTACGTTGGTCTATTTAATATTTTATGTAGGGATCTAAGCAATACTTTTGAGATAAATCAAATTCAAAAAACGAATACTTATGAGAACTTTACTTACATTTTTGATCGTCTTATTTATTAATCTTTTAACTGCAAAATCTCAAACCTGCGAGGATTTACTACGAGCGGTTCAAAACAATGATGAAAGCAAGGTCGAACAGCTTTTAAAAACAGTAAGCCCTAATTGCATATATGAAGGAATGATTCAGCCTCGAACTCCTCTGGGAATGGCATCTTTAAACGGAAATCTAACAATCGGAAAATTATTATTTCAATCTGGAGCTAAAATCTCGTATAGATATAAAAATGATGCGAGTGCATTAATGATTGCTGCCCAAAACGGTCATTTCGAATTCTCAAAATATTTGATTTCCAAAGGAGCTGATATAAACCAAAAAGTAGATGGAGATGGAACTCCATTAATTTCTGCAGTAAAAGGAAACAATATAAAAATTGTAAAACTCTTTTTAAAAGAAGGCGCTAAACCTAACTTAGAAGTCACTGGAGATGGTAATCCTATACAATTAGCAGGAGCTTCTGGGAATATTGAAATCCTAAAACTATTACTTGCCTCCAATGGTGATATTGATAGAGAAACTATTGGTGATGGAACCGCTTTAATACAAGCGGCATCCAGAGGGAATCTCGAAATGGTAAAAGCTATTGTTGGACTTGGAGCTAACGTAAATAAAAAAAGTGATGGTGATGGCAATCCATTAATTGCCGCATCAAAAAGAGGGCATTTAGAAATAGTGAAGTTCTTAGTAAGCAAAGGCGCTAACGTAAATGCTTTTGTTTCTGGAGATGAAACACCTCTTATTGGAGCTGCCTGGAATGGACATTTAGAAATCGTGAAATTTTTAGTAAATCATGGAGCAGATATAAACAAATCCGTAAGAGACAGTTACTCCTTACTTTCAGAAAAAAGAAGTGCTTTAAAAATGGCTAGAAGAGGAAACCATCAAGAAGTCATCAATTATTTATTAAATAAAGGAGCAATACGATAAATCAATAATTGTAGAGTAATGAAAACAAAACATATATCCTTTTTCCTACTGCTATTTTTAACTTTTACAGCACAAGCTCAAAACAACAGTAGCAAGCTCTCAAATTCGGTAAGTTCTAAAATTGAAACTTTAGCAAAAGCTTTTTTAGCACAAACCAAAACTGCTGGACTTTCAATCGCTATAAGTAAAGATGGAAGCGTTATATATTCAAATGGTTTTGGCTACGCTAATATAGAAGAGCAAATCGAAATGAAGTCAGACATACGAATACGAACGGCCTCAGTCGCTAAAGTTATTACAGCAACGGCACTTGGCCGTTTGGCTTCTGAAGGATTGTTAGATTTTGATGTTCCCATAAAAAAGTATGTCCCGTATATCAGGGAACCATATGCCAATTTAACCACACGTCAGCTAGCTGGACATACTGCGGGATTAGAGCATCGCCCAAAAGGAAATCGCTATAAAAAGAAACACTACGCTACCATTCGAGAAACTGTCGAATTAATGAACGCACCCCTTCTTTTTAAACCAGATACAGATTATAAATATTCTACACATGCCTTTAATTTATTGGCAGCAGTTATTGAAGGCGCATCAGGAAAAAGCTATTTAGAGTATATGCAAGAAGATATATTTGAAGCTTTGGAAATGTCTAACACCAAAGCTGAAGACATAAGAGTACTTTCTAAAAAAGATGCGCAATTATACTATGTGAAAAATAATCAACTACGTAATGAGAAAATTACCAATGGAAGTTATAAAATCCCCGGTGCAAGCTTAAGAAGCACACCAACAGATTTAGTAAAAATGATGAATGCCTACACAAATAATTTTATTTCACAGTCTGTAGTTACCGAAATGTTTAAAAGTCATCATTTAACAAATGGCAAAAAGACCAATGTTGGGATCGCATGGCGTTCATCTATAGACCCTTTTGGAAATAAAGTTATAGAACACGCAGGAAATTGGTTAGGTGCCAGAACAGTAATTGTATATTTCCCCGAAGAAAATCTAAATATTGCTTTAATGGTTAATACCAGTTGTCAAGTACTAATTGAAGAAACTGCACATATATTTGCTCAGGTTATTAGAAAAAATAACAAAGATATGCCTCCTATGAACCTAAAAAATCAAAAGATTGAGTTGATTTTCAATTCGAAAGAAGGTCCAAAAGAATTTAAAGGAACCTTCTTGTTTAATGAAACTCGGGGATTATTAGAAACAACTGATGAAAGTTTTTTAAAATCTAACCCTGTTTTTTATCTAGGAAGTAACGATGATTATACGTTAGCAACATCCTACGGTTTATTATACCTCAGTCTTTCAAATAAAAATAATAATATTGAAGGTAAACTTTACACCTATTTTAATAGACAACCAATAAATCCAAAAGAAGAAAAACCACTTGCCTTTTTTAGAAGTCATTAAACAAGAACATGTTATACAATTTTTGAAATATTAAGAATAATTACACATTCTAATTCCTTAATCTAAATCAGATTGAACCTGATATACAGCTACCATTTACAAACAGATTATAACTGAAAACCAGATTGTTAAGTGTAAATTGTTAATAAAACTTAATAAAATAATTTTTTAAATAGGATCTCTCCTACTAAATTTACTTTCTGAGATCACTACATTCTGGTATGTTTTTTGGGGAAAGAACATCAGTAATGATAAAGGGAATACAAATCAAAACTTGTAATTATGCAGTATAAAGTAATTGATACTAAAAGCCAACACTTTGGCAAAGTATTAGATTTTAAGTCTTGCGCAGATGTTAAAGATTTAGGTGGCGTAATTTTAAAAATAGACGAAGAAACTTTTTCATTATTTCGATTTAATGAAGTCGAAAAAATAGATACAATTTTAGCTAGTTAAGAAAGTAGTTTTGGGCAATCTATCCTAATTCTGTAATTCTTTTTACATATTTACCAATAACATCAAACTCTAGATTTACTGTGGTACCTACCTCGAAGGTATTAAAATTGGTGTGTTCATATGTAAAAGGAATTATCGCTACGCTGAATTCATTTTTTTTAGAATTCACGACTGTTAGACTTACCCCATTAACTGTAACAGAACCTTTTTCTATAGTAATATTACTTAAAGAAGGATCATATTGAAATGTAAAATACCAACTCCCATCCGCTTCTTTAATACTGATACAACTAGCTGTTTGATCTACATGACCCTGTACAATATGACCATCCAAACGAGCGCCCAATTTCATTCCTCGCTCTAAATTAACAACTTGTCCTTCTTCTAGGTTATTCAGATTTGTTTTATCTAATGTCTCTTTTATTGCGGTAACGGTATAGGTATTATCTTCAATTGAAACCACTGTAAGACAAACTCCATTATGTGCAACACTTTGATCAATTTTCAACTCAGATGTGAAATTCGCACGAACAGTAATATCAAGATTTTCCCGATTTGTTTTTAGATTAGTTACTATTCCCAATTCTTCGATGATTCCTGTAAACATAAATGCGAATTATTTAGTTAAATTTGTGACCTTAAAATTTGTGATCAATTTTTAGATTTCAAAAATACTTATAAAGTAGGTTATAATGAAGAAAGAAGAAAAAATAAGATTAGGCATATCTATTGGAGACCTAAATGGTATCGGAAGTGAAGTAGCGCTTAAAACTTTCGAAGATCCACGCATGTTGGATTTTTGTACTCCCGTAATTTTTGCGTCTGTAAAGATTCTTTCTTTTCTTAAAAAACAGTACAATATTAATACAAATCTTCATGGTATTGATAAAACTTCTCAGATTCAGGATGGTAAAATAAATGTGCTGAATGTATGGAAAGAAGGAGTAGATATCAATTTCGGACAAGAGGATTCAACAATTGGGGCATATGCTATTAAATCACTAAAAGCAGCTACTATTGCGTTAAAAAATGAAGAAATTGATGTTCTGGTAACAGCACCTATTAATAAACACAGTATCCAATCCGAAGATTTTAATTTCCCAGGACATACAGATTACTTAGATCAGGAACTCGATGGAAATAGCTTGATGTTTATGATTACTGATACATTAAAAGTAGGGTTACTTACAGATCATGTGGCAGTAAAAGACATTGCAGATACCATTACTCCAGAACTTATAGAACAAAAAATAGATACTATTTATAATGCACTAAAGCAGGATTTTGGAATTAGTAAGCCAAAAATAGCAGTTTTAGGTATCAACCCTCATAGTGGAGACAATGGTGTGATTGGCAAGGAAGATGAAGAGGTATTGAAACCCACTATCAAGAAAATAAATGAATCGGGTAAATTAGTATATGGACCGTATGCAGCGGATAGCTTTTTTGGTTCTGATGGATATAAGGCTTTTGATGCAATTGTAGCTTCCTATCACGATCAAGGACTGATTCCTTTTAAAACATTATCCTTCGGAAAAGGAGTTAATTATACAGCAGGATTAAACAAAGTACGTACATCTCCAGATCATGGAACTGCTTTTGAAATTGCAGGAAAAAACAAAGCAGACAATGGATCTTTCAAAGAAGCAGTATTTGCTGCTTTGAAGATTTTTAAAAATCGACAGCAATATAATGAGCTTACTAAAAACCCATTAAAAAAACAGCCTCGCAAACCTCAATTTAAGGGAAACAAGGAGAAAGAGAAGAATTAAGTTAAAAAAAAGAATTTCAAAATAACCTCAGGAAAAACTAAAAAAGCAGCCTCACTAACTGAATTACTGAAAGCCTCACTAACTAAATACTAACTTTCTGATATAATTTTATTTACAAAAATGCTTTCATAACGATTTTTTGTTATCTTTGCACCCGCCTTTGCCGAATTGGCAGAGACTCGAAACTGATGATGAAATGAAACCACTAAAAGAGTTTAATATCCCTTTTGTTGGACTGAAGCAAGGATTACACAAGTTTGAGTATCAAATTGGCAATACGTTCTTCGAACATTTTGAGTATGACGAATTTAATGCATCTGCAATAAAGGTCGATCTGGAGTTTAACAAGAAAACAACCATGTTAGAACTTCGGTTTGTAGCTAATGGCACGATAAATGTCAATTGTGATGTCACCAATGAACCTTTTGATTTACCTATTAAAAATGAATTCTTTTTAGTAGTTAAATTTGGAGAAGAGTATAACAATGAGAACGAAGAAATTCTTATTATTCCTTTTGGAGAATATGAAATTAACGTTCAGCAATACATATATGAACTTATTGTTTTGGGAGTACCTTCTAAACGAGTTCATCCTGGTGTCGAAGATGGAACATTAGAATCTGATATACTTGAAAAATTAGATGAATTGAGCCCGAAAGAGGAAACATTAGAAAATAATAACGAGGAAATTGATCCTCGTTGGGATAAATTAAAAAACTTATTAAACGATAAATAATAGCTAACAATGGCACATCCTAAGAGAAAAATCTCCAAAACAAGAAGAGATAAGAGAAGAACACATTATAAAGCTACTGTACCACAAATAGCTACAGATCCTACAACAGGAGAAGCACATTTATACCACAGAGCACATTGGTTCGAAGGTAAATTATATTACCGTGGTCAGGTAATTATTGACAACACTGAAGAAGAAGTAGCATAAGTATACTGTTAAAATTCTATACAGAACTCTCACAAATGTGAGAGTTTTTTTGTTTTTAGTTGAATATGTGTCAAAATCCCGTTATTTTGCGCCATATTTGCATGTAATTTAGTATTTTCGACCACTTTTTACATAGTATTATGTAAAAAGTTCTGAAATTAGCTAAGTAATTTATTGATGCTAATTCCTGTAATGCAGGCACGCAGCGGAGTTATTAGCGAATTCCATCTGAAACGAATATAATAGAGATTCAGATGAAACTAAAATCAAGATATGAGTAAAATCACAGCCGCTATCACAGCTGTAGGCGCTTATGTGCCGGACTATGTGTTATCTAATGATATATTAGCCACCATGGTCGATACAAACGATGAATGGATCACCACTCGTACAGGTATTAAAGAACGTAGATTACTAAAAGAAGAAGGTAAAGGAAGTTCTTTCTTAGGTATAAAAGCAGCAGAAGATTTAATTGCTAAAAAGAATCTCGATCCCAAAGAGATTGATATGGTAATATTTGCAACTGCTACACCTGATCTTCCTGTAGCTGCAACCGCAGCATATGCCGCTTCAGAAATCGGAGCAGTCAATGCATTTTCTTATGATTTACAAGCAGCCTGTTCTAGTTTTTTATATGGAATGTCTACCGCAGCCAGTTATATCGAAGCTGGAAGATATAAGAAGATCTTACTGATTGGAGCAGATAAAATGTCATCAATTATCGATTATACTGATCGTACTACCTGCATTATTTTTGGTGATGGTGGTGGAGCAGTACTTTTCGAACCTAATGACGAAGGATTAGGACTTCAAGACGAATATTTACGTACCGATGGTGTAGGACGCGAATTCTTAAAAATTGAAGCAGGTGGATCTATCTTACCACCTTCAGAAGAAACCGTAGCAAATAGACAACATTTTGTTCAACAGGATGGGAAATCAGTATTTAAATATGCCGTTTCTAATATGGCAGATGCAAGTACTAAAATCATGGAACGTAATAATATTAGCGGAGAAGATGTAGATTGGCTTGTTGCACATCAAGCTAATAAACGTATTATTGATGCTACTGCGAACAGAATGAATCTGGATCAAGACAAAGTTCTTATGAATATTCATAGATATGGTAATACAACCTCAGCAACATTACCATTATTATTAAGCGATTACGAAAAACAACTCAAAAAAGGAGATAATATAGTATTTGCCTCATTTGGTGGAGGCTTTACTTGGGGTTCAATTTTCTTAAAATGGGCCTACAATTCCTAAACAACTAAAACACACAATACCCAACATTATGGATTTAAAAGAAATTCAGAATTTAATCAAATTCGTTGCCAAATCTGGGGCTAGCGAAGTGAAGTTAGAGATGGAAGATGTAAAAATTACTATCAGAACAACTTCAGAAGAAAACAAAGAAACAACAATTGTACAGCAAATACCAGTTGGTAATGCGGTGCCGCCTACCCAACCAGTAGCACAAGTACAAACTCCTACTCCAGTAGCTACTGAAGCTGCAACTCCGAGTAGTGAAGAAGACAATTCTAAATACATTACTATAAAATCTCCTATCATAGGAACACTTTATAGAAAACCATCTCCAGACAAACCAACTTTTGTAGAAGTAGGAGATACTATAAAAGAAGGAGACGTACTTTGTATTATTGAAGCAATGAAGCTTTTCAATGAAATTGAAAGTGAAGTTTCCGGTAAAATCGTTAAAATTTTAGCGGATGACAATTCTCCTGTAGAATTTGATCAACCATTATTTTTAGTAGACCCATCATAACCCAATTTTAAAATTCCAATTGACAAATCCCAAAATCCAATAATATGTGGAATTTGGAACATGGAATTTGAGATTTTTAAATTTAGAACGTTATGTTTAAAAAAATTCTAATTGCCAATAGAGGTGAGATTGCAATGCGTGTAATCAGAACCTGTAAAGAAATGGGTATTAAATCTGTAGCAGTATATTCTACTGCTGATGCAGAAAGTTTACATGTTCGTTTTGCTGATGAAGCTGTTTGTATCGGACCAGCACCTAGTAGCGAATCATACCTTAAAATGTCTAACATTATAGCAGCTGCAGAAATCACAAATGCAGATGCCATTCACCCAGGATATGGATTCTTATCAGAAAACGCCAAATTCTCTAAAATTTGTGAAGAGCACGAAATAAAGTTTATTGGTGCTAGTGCCGAGATGATTGACAGAATGGGAGACAAAGCTTCTGCTAAATCAACTATGATCGAAGCCGGAGTGCCTTGTGTACCAGGAAGTGAGGGTGTAATTCCTGATTTCAAAACCTGTATAAAAGTAGCTAAAGAAACTGGCTATCCTGTAATGCTTAAGGCTAGTGCAGGTGGTGGTGGTAAAGGTATGCGTGCTGTTTGGAAAGAAGAAGACCTACAAAATGCCTGGGAATCTGCAAGACAAGAAAGTAAAGCAGCCTTTGGTAATGATGATATGTACATGGAGAAACTGATCGAAGAACCTCGTCATATCGAAATCCAAGTTGTAGGAGATAGCAACGGTAGAGCATGTCACTTATCAGAAAGAGATTGCTCCGTACAACGAAGACATCAAAAACTTACTGAAGAAACTCCTTCTCCATTCATGACTGATGAATTAAGAGATGAAATGGGAAAAGCAGCAGTAAAAGCGGCAGAATATATTAAATATGAAGGAGCTGGAACTGTAGAATTCTTGGTAGATAAACATCGTAATTTCTACTTTATGGAGATGAATACTCGTATTCAGGTAGAACATCCCATAACTGAACAAGTGGTAGATTATGATTTAATCAGAGAACAAATATTAGTAGCAGCTGGAGTGCCAATTTCTGGTAAAAATTATTATCCGCAATTACACTCTATAGAGTGTAGAATAAACGCAGAAGATCCCTATAAGGATTTCCGTCCTTCTCCTGGTAAAATAACTAATTTACACCTTCCTGGAGGTCACGGAGTTCGTATTGACACTCATGTATACAGTGGATACACGATTCCTCCTAATTATGACTCTATGATTGCTAAATTAATTACTACCGCACAGACTCGTGAGGAGGCAATTAATAAAATGAAAAGAGCTCTTGATGAATTTGTAGTAGAAGGAATAAAAACTACTGTTCCATTCCATAGACAATTGATGGATCATCCGGATTATGTTTCCGGAAACTATACCACCAAATTTATGGAGGATTTTGAAATGGAAGAACCAAAAGACGACTAATCAACATTTAAGCCTCAGCAATGAGGCTTTTTTTATGAATTTAAAATATGCCTTTCAGCTATTGGGAACATAAAACCTGGTTATCTAATATTGATTTTACAATCATAGGTAGTGGAATCGTAGGACTTAATAGCGCGATTCGCTTAAGAGAAAAATTTCCTAAAGCTAAAATCCTAGTGTTGGAAAGAGGAATTCTACCAAATGGTGCCAGCACTAAAAATGCTGGTTTTGCTTGTTTCGGCAGTTTATCAGAGATTCTTGATGACCTTAATACACATTCTGAAGAAGAGGTATTGCAACTTGTACAAAAAAGATACAAAGGACTACAGCTGTTACGTAAAAATCTAGGAGACTCCATTATTGATTATATCCATAATGGAGGTTATGAACTTTTTACAAAAAGTGATTATAATTTATACGAAACTTGCCTTTCGAAAATTGAAGATATCAACTCATTCTTAAAACCTATTTTTAATGATGATGTCTTTTTACCAAAAGATAATATTTTCAATTTTAAAAATATTCAACCCCAGTATATTGTAAATAAGTTCGAAGGACAAATTAATACTGGCAAGATGATGGATGCTTTACTACGCAAAGCCCAAACTTACGATATAAGAATACTTAATAATTGCCGCGTAGAAGCTGTAAACGACACCAATGATTCTGTAGAAATAAAAACGGATCATTTTACGTTATCATCAAACAAGGTATTAATAGCAACAAATGGTTTTGCCTCTCAATTATTAAGTCTTAAAGAGGTTAAACCAGCTAGAGCACAGGTCCTGATCACTAAACCTATTCAGGATTTACATATCAAAGGAACTTTTCATCTGGATAGAGGATATTATTACTTTAGAAATATTGATAATCGAATCCTCTTTGGTGGAGGAAGGAATCTGGATTTTAAAACAGAAGAAACTACAGAGTTAGCAGAAACCCCATTAATACAACAAAAATTAGAGGAGCTATTACAAACGATAATTTTACCTGATAAAAACTTCGAAATTGAACATCGTTGGAGTGGAATTATGGGTGTCGGAAATCAAAAAAAAACCATAGTCAACCAAATTTCTAATAATATCTTCTGTGGAGTAAGACTTGGAGGAATGGGTGTAGCCATTGGAAGTCTTGTTGGCACGGAATTAGCTGATCTTTTATAGACGGTTACTTTACTAATTAGCAATGAAAAAGATCTTTCGTTTTATATTTAAAGGTTTTTTAGTATTCTTTATTCTTAGTATACTATGGGTACTTGTATATAAATGGATTGATGTTCCAGGAACTCCACTAATGAGTATTCGACATTTTCAGTCCGAAAACAAGACTTCAATAAAACATCAGTGGGTTTCATTAAAAGATATTTCTAAGAGCTTACAACTTGCTGTTATCTGTAGCGAAGATCAACGATTTATAGAACATAATGGTTTTGATACTGAAGCAATCCAAAAAGCAATTTCTGCTCATAAAGCAGGCAAACGATTACGAGGTGCTAGTACCATCTCACAACAAACTGCTAAAAATGTTTTCTTGTGGCCACAACGCAGTTGGATCCGCAAAGGATTAGAAAGTTATTTTACTTTTTTAATCGAAACCTTTTGGAGCAAAGAGCGTATCTTAGAAATATATCTGAATAGTATAGAAATGGGAGATGAAATATTCGGTGCTGAAGCTGCAGCTAAATTCTGGTTTAATAAATCTTCAAAAGATTTAAACTCTGATGAAGCCGCTGCAATAGCTGCTATTCTTCCTAATCCTAGAAAATATTTAGCCGACCCGCCGTCAAAGTATGTTCAAAAAAGAAAAAATTGGATCATACAACAAATGCATAATTATGGCTCCCTTTCTTTTTCAAAATAGCGTAATCTCAAAAGATTATTTTTAATAGGTAGGGTAAAACCTTAATCATCTGTTCTATAATAAAGTCCCTAAAATTCTTTATTATGGAAAATGATTTGAACAATAATACCTTAACACAACAATCTAATGGAATAAAAAACAGCCTTATTATTCCTTATTATTTGGGAAATCAAATCGATAAACAAACAACCAATTATTACAATACTGCTCAGGTAATAAATCTAAACACTAAAAATCTACCAGGAATTCCAACTTTTATTTCAGGAAAAATATATACTAAAGACAAAGAACCAGTACCAAATGCAAAAATTGAAATTTGGCACGCAGATGATGCCGGTGCTTATCATAACGAAGGGAGTTTTTATTTCCCTTCACAAACCACATTATCAGGATGTATTACTGCAAATGAATCTGGAATTTATAAAATAAAAACCATCCGTCCTGGAGTTTATGGATATAGAGCAAGGCATTTTCATTATAGAATTTCTGCAAAGGGATATAGAACATTAGAAACTCAAATTTATTTTAAAGATGACCCCAGAATTCTAATTGATGAAATTGCGCTGGTTGCCGAAAATTGTAGAATCATAGATTTTAAATTTAATAATATAGGCCATCTGGAAGCTAACGTACCAATTTTTTTGCCCAGAATTTAGTTTGAATTATTTTTTATACGGTAGAGAAGCAGTCTAATTATGGCTGCTTCTCTTTTTTTAAATATGCTACACTACAATAATATTTGTACAATCATCGAGGTTATTCTATATTGAAATTTAAATTCATTTTTTTGAAAAAAACAAAAGAAAAACTTTACGATCATTGTGAGCAATTTGTAAAAGAGCGTCTTGATCGAATTCAGGATAGGATTGCCAATATACAAGAATCCCTGACCTCCGAAACAAAAAGTACAGCAGGTGATAAACATGAAACCGGGAGAGCTATGCTCCAATTAGAAAGAGAAAAAGCAGGTGCGCAATTAGCTCAAGTGCAGAAATTACAAGAAGTTTTGGCTAAAATTGATGTACACTCTTCTTCAGAGATCATACGACTAGGAAGTATCATAGAAACCTCTACCGGAAATTATTATTTAAGTATTTCTGTAGGGAAAATCATTATTGATAATCATACCTATTTTGCAATAGCTACCAACACTCCTATTGGGAAATTGTTACTAGGAAAAACAATTGGAGACCATTTTAGTTTCAACGGGAACGAGATAACAATAGAAAATATATTTTAAAAGACGTTTAAAAAACTGGATCATGTTTCTGGAATTAACTCATCCTTAAAAAAGAAGTAGTATAAATTTGTTAAATGTGATAGTATAAAAAAATGATTTTAAGTAAATTGCTGCCTCACAAATTATCATTCTAAATGAAGAAACTTTCTTTATTACTTCTAATCGTAGTAATCGCTTTTGGATGCAAACCATATCAAAATACCAAAATCCGAAAAGGTCAAATGACCTATGAAGAATTTAGAGCGGAACAGCGATCTTTTCCTAGTAAAGATGGAATTATAAAATATATTGATAAAGGAAATGGTCCTGTGATTGTATTACTTCATGGAGTTCCTACTTCTGGATGGTTATATCGTAAAATGATTGATCCGTTAGTTGCAGGAGGATATCGCGTTATTGTTCCAGATATGTTAGGGTATGGCTCCAGCGATTCTCCTGAAGGATATAAAATCTATAGTGAAAAAGAACACGCAAAAAGGCTTATTGCCCTTATGGATGGATTAGGCATTGAGTATTGGTCCCATGTAATGCACGATGTAGGTGGTGTATGGACCTGGGAACTTTTTAATCAAGCTCCAAAAAGAATCGAAGAATTAATTGTATTAAACACGCTCTTATACGAAGAAGGTTTTTATCCTCCGATACGATTTAGTCCTGGTCCGGCTGCCAAAGCTGCTATGTGGTCATATCGCAACGGAGTAACGACCAATACATTGCTAAAATCATTATTTAAAGAAGGTTTAAAGGAAAATACATTAAACGAAATAGATGTACAAGGGTATAAAACTCCCTTGTTAGAAGGAAAAACAGACGGAATGTACTATTTCTTCACTAGAACCTGTAATTATTTTCCTGACTACTCCTTAGTATTTGAAAGTATTGATATTCCTGTGGCAGTAATATGGGGAATTCACGACACCATGCTTCAGTGGACTCCACAACAAACTAAAGTAGCGAATGCACTCAAGATAGATGAAGCAGATATCCATTTTATCGATGAAAAACATTTCATCCAAGAGACAAAAGCTGAAGAAATCTCTTATAAAATTCTGGATTTTCTTAGATAAAACATTTTAATTCAGACCTGCGCTTGATACCCAATGTTGTAATTCTACTCTAAAAATAGTGCCATTAATTAGTTCATGTACTTGTTCTAGTTCATTTTTACTTACGGCTAAGTCAATTTTTTCAGATGGTGTTCTAAGTAATAAAGACCTACAGTTCTGATGATTCATACATTGATCGCAACACTGTGATTGCTCTGTAATTCTGCAGGCATCCGAAAAATCCTTTAACTCATTTAGCGTAAGTAAAAACCCAATATCCCTAAATACCAATTGAACTTTTGGTGAACTGGTAGACTGTTGTTTTTTCCAAAAAAAAGAAATACCAACTTTGTTACTGTAAATTTTATCAATAGCATTCATCCTGAATCATGTTTGATTCAAAAATATTAAATTATTTATAATTAATCTAAATAAAAATAATTTAAATTATATCTTTAAGTTTCAATTGTAACGATACAGTTCCATTCCATTCATTCTCATCAACTGTATAAGCAACCTTGAAGCTTTGTGATCTAGTTATTAGATCCTGTTTGGGCCCAAGATTAAAACCAATAGCTCCAATGGCTAATCCGTTTTTCTGTACTTTGCACTTTAAATGTTTCTCATCAGCTCCGACACATTTAGCATATCCTGTATCTTTTACATTTTCAGTCATAAAAACTGGTGTCATATTTCCAGGACCAAATGGTGCGAATTGCTTTAGAATCCTAAAAAATTTCGGAGAAATCTGATCGAATTCCATCATATGGTCTATCTGAATTTCAGGAGTCAATAATTTTTTATCAATAGTAGTTGATACCACCTGCTCAAATTTTTGTTTGAATCCTTCGTATTGTTCTTCTATAAGTGTTAATCCAGCGGCGTATTTATGACCTCCAAACTGTTCTATATATTCTGAGCAAGCATCCAAAGCATTGTATACATCAAACCCTTTAACAGATCTTGCAGAAGCTGCGAGTTTCTCTCCGCTTTTAGTAAAAACCAACGTTGGACGATAATAAGTTTCCGTAAGTCTGGACGCAACAATTCCTATTACACCTTTATGCCAATTCTCATCATATACTACGGTAGTACATCTATCTTCTTCTGAGTTTTGGATTATTTGTGCTAAAGCTTCTTCAGTGATAGTTCTATCTGCATCTTTCCGATCACTATTATACGTTTCTATTTCTGCCGCATATCGCAAAGCAATTTCAGGATCTTCTTCCTTAAGGAGATTCACAGCGTGCAATCCGTGTTTCATTCTTCCAGCAGCATTAATTCTGGGAGCCAATATAAAAACTAAGTCCGTAATCGTTAAAACTTCCTTTTTAACTTGCGAAAGCATTGCCTTAAAACCTGTTCTTGGACTTTGATTAATGACTTGTAAACCAAAATATGCCAGCACCCTATTTTCTCCCGTGATCGGAACAATATCAGCTCCAATAGCAGTAGCTACCAAGTCTAAATATAGTAGTAAATCATCTATAGTTTGACCATTTTTAATGGCTATAGCTTGAATCAACTTAAAACCTACTCCGCAACCACATAGTTCTTTGTAAGGGTATTCACAATCTTCTCTTTTGGGATCTAATACTGCAGCTCCATCTGGGATTGTATCCCCTGGTCGGTGATGATCACAAATAATAAAATCAATCCCTTTGGATTTTGCATATGCCACTTTTTCTACAGCTTTGATTCCACAATCTAATGCTATAATCAACGAAATATCATTATCAGAAGCGTAGTCAATGCCTTGATAAGAAACGCCATACCCTTCTGCATAACGATCTGGGATATACGTAGTAACCTGCGATGATATAGTTTCTAAATATGAAGACATTAACGCTACAGAGGTAGTTCCATCTACATCATAATCTCCATATACCATGATATTCTCATGATCAGATATAGCTTTATCAATCCTCGAAACGGCTTTATCCATATCTTTCATTAAAAAAGGATCATGAAGATCTTCTAATGAAGGTCTAAAAAACTTTTTGGCTTGATCATAAGTTTCAATTCCTCTTTGGACCAATAAAGAAGCAATTATCGTATCTACATTTAGAGCTTTTGCTAAATTGTTGATGATTGTAGTGTCAAGTTTTGGTTTTAGGGTCCATCTCATTGGTATTCTAGTTCCGAAATTATTTAAAAAATCCAAAGTACAAAAAGTAAGGATGAGTTTAGATTATTTATAAAAGTTCTATAGAATAATTGTATACTTTTCACTGCAATCAGGGTATTTAATGAATACGAATTTCTATATTTTTGGAAAAAGATGATCAATCCTATTCTCTAAAAGGATTAAGTAAAATGAAAAAAAACGTTGTTATATTATTTTTAATAATCGGTCTAGCAATTATGAATGCACAAGAAAATAATTTTTTTCCAAATCCACATATACCTCCTAAAATTTACACTTCTTTAGAAGAAGCACTTGCTCATAAAGAAGATGTACAATTTTTACAGATAAGTGCTCAAGGTGCAAGCTTATTGCCAGAATCTATTGGCGAATTAAAAAATCTTAGAAACTTAAGAATTTCTTCAGACCATCTGGGATTTCAAAAGGGTACACTAAAAAAATTACCTGAGTCACTTTCAAAACTTAGAAAACTGGAAATGCTTAGTGTTATAAATCAAGAACTTGAGGAAATTCCTGAATTTTTAGGTGTTCTTAGTGAACTAAAAGCTCTTGTCATTATTGGAAATAACATACGAAACATTCCAGAATCAATAGGGTCTTTAAAAAAATTACATTCGATTGATCTATCAGACAACCAATTGACATCTATCCCTAAATCTATAGAAACACTTTATGATTTACAAGAATTAAATATATCAAAAAATCAATTAGAATTATTACCAGATGAAATAGGGGCGCTGAGTACCTTAACCAATCTTAATCTATCTAAAAACAAATTAACCAAACTGCCTAAGGCAATAAGCAAATTAAAACGTCTACAGTTGTTTGATGTTTCTGACAATAAGCTTTTAGGTATTCCTGAATCCTTTTCAGACCTGTCTGCACTTGAAGAAATGATTATTTACAATAATCCCTTGTCTAATGACAAAAAAGAAGAAGCTAAAAAAATAATATCTACCTGCTTCATATCATTTATTCCAGAACAAACTGTTACATATCATTCAATTGATAACGCACTTGAAAATAAAAATAATGTTTATAGGTTGGTGTTAGATAATAATGCGGTAATGAAAGAATCGATTGGTGAATTACACAATTTGCAGCAACTTCTAATCTTTCGTAAAAAAAGCAGTTCTTTACCGACTTCTTTAAAAAATCTAAAACAATTGCAATGGCTAAAAATTTCTAATGGTCAATTACAAGAAATTCCAGCAATTATTTATCATCTTAAACAACTAACTCGACTTGATTTATCAAACAACAAAATTACCCAAATATCAAAACAGATTAGTTCACTTAATCAACTAAAAATATTAGACTTAAGTAAAAATAACCTAGAAACCTTACCAATATCTATTGGACATCTTTATAATCTAGAAGAACTTAATATAGAGTGGAATCAACTAACGTCAATACCTGAATCTATTGGCAGTTTAAAGCAATTAAAATACTTATATCTTTTAAATAGTAACATTTCAGAGCTTCCATCTTCTTTTGGAAATCTTAAAAGTTTAAAGATTCTAAATCTATCTCAAAACAGATTAAATGAATTACCAGACAGTTTTTATCAATTATCAAATATCACTCGTTTAGATCTTAGCAATAATAAATTAAGAAGTTTTCGTGTCTCCAAAAAATTTAATCAACTAAAAACACTTCATCTAGGAGGCAATCAACTAAAAGAACTACCAGAAAATATGGATTCTCTGGAATCTTTAGAAAAATTAGATATTAATTATAATCAACTTCAAACATTGCCTTCCTCACTATACAAATTAGAGCATCTTACACATATCGTATTGGATAGGAATTTATTTTCTGAAACAGCACAAGAGAACATCAAATCTTGTATCCAAATTCCCCAGTCAGAAATTAGTTTTTAATCCCGCTAAAACCAAAAACATATTTTGTATTTTGCTACGCTAAAGTTTTAAAATTAACTCAAAAAATTACACATACATATGCCATTAGTAACACCTTTATCCGCTGATCACGATTTAGAAACCAAAGAATTGGCTGAATTCTTTAATGAGACCTTGGGATTCTGTCCTAATTCTGTTCTAACTATGCAGAGAAGGCCTGCCATCTCTAAAGCTTTTATTAACCTAAACAAAGCTGTTATGGCCAATGAAGGTCGTGTAACCTCAGCATTAAAAAGAATGATTGCCTGGGTAAGTAGTAATGCTACGGGTTGTAGATATTGTCAAGCACACGCAATACGTGCTGCAGAAAGATATGGTGCAGAACAAGAGCAACTAGATAATATCTGGGAGTACAAAACACATCCTGCGTTTAGTGGTGCTGAGCGAGCAGCACTTGATTTTTCGCTTGCCGCATCTTTAGTTCCTAATAATGTAGATGAAGCTATCAAAACGGAACTTTATAAATATTGGGACGAAGGTGAGATCGTAGAAATGCTAGGTGTAATTTCTTTATTTGGATACTTAAACCGATGGAATGATTCTATGGGAACTACTGTAGAAGAAGGTGCTATCGAATCTGGAGAGCAATATCTTGGCAAACACGGCTGGGAAAAAGGAAAACACGTATAGGGTTTACCAGATTGTTGGATTCCTAGAATGTTCGATTAATTAGATCGTTAGAATATTAGATCAGACCTCACAGTCGGCCGAGGCTTACTGTGAGGTCTTTTCATTAACTCTTAGGTTTTCACACAGCAATAATCTTCTCTCTTACTGCTTTTATAATTAATCCAGCGGTATTTTTTACTTCTAATTTCATCATTAAATTTTTACGATGACCTTCTATGGTTCGAACGCTCAGAAATAATTCTTCTGCAATTTCTGCGGTAGTATATTCTTTAGTAACTAATTCTAACACCTCCAACTCTCTTGAGGTAAGATGATAATCTTTTCCAATTAATGGAGGCTTAGCCGATTTATTCTTCAATCCCTTTAATAATGCTTGAGAAACAAAAGGATTGAAATAAAAACCTTTTTCACATACGGATCGTATTGCATCTTCTAACTCTTGCCGATTCGTATCTTTTAATAAATATCCGCTTGCACCTACTTCCATAAGATACGATATCATTCGTTCTTCTTTGTGCATAGTCAGTATAATGACTTTCATATCTGGATACAACTCTTTTATTTTTACTGTTGCATCCATTCCATTCATTTCTTCCATTTCAAGATCTAATAGTATCACATCAGGAACTGTATTATTTAATTTGGCTAACAAATCTTTTCCACTAACTGCTTCTAGAACAAGTTCTATATTGTCCATTTTATCCAATAACGATTTGATGCCTTCCCGAAATAAATTATGATCATCTATTAATCCTAGTGTAATAGTTTTCATGGTTGTTATCTTTTAGGTTGTTAAGAGTACTCATTCTGGTATTTTTAGTTGAACTTTCATTCCGGATTTTTCTTCTAAAAAACTAATGGTTCCTGATAAAACAGACAACCTACTTTCAATGTTTTTTAGTCCTAATCCTTTTCTGTATTGAAGTTGTTTTTGATCTAGTCCCTTTCCATTATCCTCATATACAATTATTAATGAATCATTTTGATTCTTCATCTCAATTTTTATATCTGAAGCTTCTGCATGCTTAAGTGTATTGGTAATTAACTCCTGGATGATTCTATAAATATTCAACTCCTTTGTTTTAGCTATAGGCTGTGTAGTATTATTTACAAAAGAAATTTTGATTTTTCCTGAATCCTTTATCGTTTGTACCAAGCTATCAATAGCTTCTAAGAAGCCTAACTTCTCTAATACAACTGGTCTTAGATCCTGAGAAATACTGCGTACACTCTGGATCATATCGTCAAAAAATCCTCCTATTTTATCCGCTATGCCTGTTAACTCTTCTGGCGACAATTCTGGTTCTATCTGACCAATATAAAGTTTAGTCGTCGTAAGCATAGCGCCTACATCATCGTGTAACTCTTTAGCTATTCTAGTGCGTTCCTCCTCCTGACTCTGGATAGCCGTTTTCAGTAATTCTTTTTGATAATCTGACTCTGTCTTTTGATGCTTTTTTTGCTGAGCAAGTAATCTGCGTTGGTATACAATAAAAAACATAATCACTGATAGTGATAGCAAAAAAATTACCACCATACCAATAATGATGATCTTTAGTGTTATGGCTTCTTCGGATTCACCCATAAAGCAATGGTATAAAAAACAGTCAATACAATGTTTACAATAGCATGAAGTCCCCAAACCAAATAACTTGCTTCGGTAGATCCCTTGAACATATTGTTATTAATAAAAAACAGTATTAAGTTACTCGAAAAATATATCAAAAACCCAGAATTGATCCAAAACATTGGATTAGTTTCTAAAGCGCTATATTTTACTTCTTTTAATAAAGCATAAAAATAGCTTAAACTAAAAAAAATAACCAGTAATCCTATAAGAGTTGTCACATTAGAATTAAAGGTATACAAATCCTGAAAAAATAAGGTATTAGCCAAAGAAAATATTACAAAACCAATCCCCAGAATAATAAAGAAATTTTTAGAGAATAGTCCAGATAATACTTTTCTGTATATATTAATGATCAGCAAAAATTCAATCACTGCGTAAAAATGATATAATGGTAAGTTATTCATTTTTTTATACCAAAGTATCCAAGAGATTATTTCCACTAAACCCGTAGTCAAAACTAGAACTAATAATTTTTTTTGAGATGAATCCAAAAATCTGAATCTAAAAATAGACACTAGGATGGGAACTAGCAAAATAACCGAAGCAACTAGTGTTAAATTTTCAAATAAAATTTTACTCATCAAGCTTGTTTTTTAAACCAAATTAAGATTTCATCTAGTTTTATTACTTAGGACATGTCGGAGGACAAGGTCTAAGGTATTCCATAAAAATCTCACCTCCTTCTCCTTTAGGGATTTCCATTATAGAATGTCTGGATATAATATCTGTTATGACCGTTTCTTTAGGCACTATACCGATAGTAGGAGTAAAAGAGATTAGATTTCTATTCTGAAATTTATTCATATCTACTCCTGGGTATAAAGTAAAATCCTCAATATTACCAAGGATGCTATCATTAATAAAAGTAAGTAGATCGCCATTTATCTCATAAAAATCAACTCTAAGTCTTCCTCTTGTATCTGAGTCCACCGCAACAAAAAGATCATCGATTAAATTAACATCAAAGACATCCCAATTTTGAGTAATCATCTGCTTAAAAATACCTGGTACTATCTGACCACCACTATTTACCGTTTCTTCTATCACTCCTGGATTTAATTTATCTCTTCCTTTTGGAATAAGAGGGAATGCTATTTCGAGACCATCTTTTAACAGTAAATATATAATAGGAATAAAGGTAAAATCATCTTTACTTTCTCCATCAAGACTCATATAAATCCTAAAAATTTCAATTCCATAAGGTTTTACTGCATTGAGTATATCAACTCCGGATGGGCCAGCAGTAAAGCGATCTACTCGTTCAAATTGTGTTTTTGTATCGTTAAGTTTATGAAAATGTCTGGCTAGTAATAATACCTCTTCTGTAGCCCAGTTATTTATATAACTTTCGAAAAATTCTTTTGAAAGAATACCTTCATATTCAAGTATTTCTTTTGATTGTGTGAGTACGTTTTCCATTGTGGTTTTAATTAAGTGATTAAAAATATCTTAAAACTAAACAAAAAATGACTCAACAAAGAATGTACTGAGTATTATTGGGTAATTACCCTATTAAAACAGGGGTTTTCCACATAGAACAATTACTCATGTTCTAGGGCTTTTATCTCTTAAAATAATATCGAAAACTCTTCCAAAGTAAATAGATGCTTATTATAATGATAAGAATGGCCCATATCCAATAGGTCCCGATGGTGTTCTGAGCAATAGCCTGCGTATCAGAAATCTGAATAGCACCATCTCTTTCGAACTGTTTTGTAAATAAATAATCTAACTGAAGATAAGTACTTAATACGGACTGTAGGCCTAAAAAAAGAATTACTACTACTTCTAACTTTCTACTTTTAAATAGGGTAATAATAAATAAAAGTACAGCAAAACTGCTCATTACCGCCACTCCCCAGAAAGACCTGATCCATAGCAATAAGGAAAGTACCATAACACCTATCAGTATTCTGAGAGCGATCATAGAACTTCTATGCGATTTTGCTGATACAATTAATAACGCTCCCACAATTGCTGGCCCTAATAATCCGCCTGCAGCTACTAATGCATTACCAATAGAAGATGAAAGATAGCTTCCTCCTAAGTGATAATAGGCAACACCTCCTCCGTTTTCATAAATTTCTAAATACTCAAAATTACCACCTACTAACAAGGCAGTTAGTCCGTGACCCATTTCATGAAACCAGGTTCCTAATAAATGAAAAGGATATTGAAACCATCCAAAATAGGGTAACTGCCATAGTACAACTACTACTAAAGCAACAATAATTATACTATAATCAAAACGTTTAGAGATACTTGTGATTTTTAAATTGGTTTATGGTATTTAAAACAAACCAAATTTCAAAAAATCATTTATTATAAATGTTTCCATCTATAAGTATCTTTTTATTATTCTGGTGTGCTTTATGACTATTGGTATTCACAAACAGGAAAAAGTTACAGAAGGATCAACTTTTTAAAATAAGAAATCTTTTAAAGAAGTCTTTATAACAAGTTCATTACTAGATTCAAAAAATACCGCTATACAACGCATATCCTTCTTTAGAAATTAATCTTCTAATGAGGCAGCAGTAAGCTTAAAAACAATCGATGAAATCGGAAAAAGCTTGAATAGCGATGATGATAAACTATAAGAGTCTTTTGGTTAGTGCCTGACCTTCAAAAGATATTCCACTCCATCCTTCTTTCATAAAATTACGAATATTTTGGTGATCTGTTCCTTCAGGGTTTTCGAGAACATCTCTATAATACTTTCCAAAACAATGTAATGTTTCTTCTTTCTCCAGGTTTTGCAATTTTGCAAAAGAAAATAATTTACAAGAACCAGAGTTTTCTCCAGCTTGATTGGTCATATTTCCATTAACAAAAGATACAGGTTCAAAACTATAATGAGCATCTATAATATCCATTGTATTCTGAAATGTTATTTCTGCTGTAGTGTTTCTAAGTTTTTTAATAAATTCTGATATGTTCATATATTATTTTTTACCTCCAACCACAATAACTATTTCTCCTTTGGGAGGTTTATTTTCAAAATGAGAAAGTACTTCTTGAGCAGTTCCCCTAACGGTTTCTTCGTGGAGCTTGCTTAATTCTCTGGACACGGAAACCAATCTTTCCGATCCAAAGTATTCTACAAAATTTCCTAATGTTTTTATAAGCTTATGAGGGGATTCATAAAAGATCATAGTTCTGGTTTCTTCTGCTAATATTTTGAGTCTGGTTTGTCTTCCTTTTTTTACCGGAAGAAACCCTTCGAAAACAAACTTGTCATTTGGCAATCCACTATTAACTAAAGCTGGGACAAACGCAGTTGCTCCTGGTAAACATTCTACCTCGATATTATTTTCTACACATGCTCTGGTTAGTAAAAACCCAGGATCACTAATAGCCGGAGTTCCTGCATCACTTATTAATGCGACCGTTTCGCCACTTTGTAATCTTCTAACAATACTTTCTGTAGTTTTATGTTCATTATGCATATGATGACTCTGCATATGTGTCATAATTTCATAATGTTTCAGTAATTTTCCACTGGTACGGGTATCTTCGGCTAAAATTAAATCAACTTCTTTGAGTACTTTAATAGCCCTAAAAGTCATATCTTCCAAGTTACCAATAGGCGTAGGAACTAAGTATAATTTAGACATATATTAAGGCCTTACTTTTTTACCGGTTGCATATGATACGATTAAAAATATCAATCCTAAAGTAGCAAATAATCCTTGACCATCATCTTTCATATAATGTGCGGTATAGGCTAATACCATATCAAAAAAGAATCCAGCATACGCCCATTCTTTTAACCACTTTATTTTATTAGTTAGAATCACAATAATTCCTCCTATTTTAGCAATAGCAAGAGGTATAACCAAATAGGTTGGATAATCAAGGTTTTCAAAAAATCCTCTTACCATTTCGGTATTCCTAAAATACATCTGTGCAGAAAATAACATAATTCCACACATTGCTATCGTAGCAATCCAGTAGATAATTTTCATATAAATTGTTGTTGTTTTATTACTTGAGGTCTTTAGTGATTAAAAAACATTAATCCTTACTTAGAATTCATATTTATTAGTGACAATCTCCATAAAACGTTCTTCATATTCCTCTTTTCCTACCCAATTATTATAATCTGGTTTCACCATATTCTTAACAAATTGTCGCGCTCCACTTTTACTATTTAATGTATTCAGTTGCGAAAGCACACGATTATAATCGGTAGAACTTCCATCAAACAAATGTTTTATAAAAGCCAAACGATCATTAAGACCGATATTTATTCCTTTTTTTAATTGGTCATTCAGTGATTTTGGTTTTTCATCTACATCATTGACTTTGTCCAAAATTGGCATGCTTTGTGGTACTGATCCGATCTCTTCTTTATCATTTTTTTCATATACTGGTTCTGATAATGAAACATTTTCTTCCGTAAATTTTGGAACAGGAACAAAGAGGTCTTCAGTCACCTTCTCATTGATTTTTTCAATAACGATTTCAGGTTTTTGTTCTTCGAATTCCTCTACGGGTGGTTCAATCGCTTTATTTCCAAGATTAAACATCGTTGCAGAAGTCTCTTCTGCTTCCGGTTCTTCCTCTAAGCTAATAATCGGTTTGGGTTGTACCTTTTTTATAGCTTCTTCGTGAATCTCCGAGGTATTTTGTTCTTCCAAAACCCTTTTAATCTGCCAAATTGTAGGTTGGGTATCAGCAAAATGAGATTCTGCAAAATTTAGAATACTTAATTTTTCGTATAGCTGTCTCGCCTCTTCCTGTAATTGTGGCAAGGTCGATCTATCCTTACCTTGTAGTATCTTATGAGCAATGCTTATTAGTTCTGCTTCCAATTTCTTCTTCATAACTTTCTTGTTCGTTTGAGCTATGCTTTTTGTTTTTTAATAAATTTACCTCATCTTTAGAGCAATACCAAATAATAAAGTGAAATGTAAGATTGTTTCATATTATGATCTTACATTTTATTTGGTATTAAAGGAGTAGGGTTTCTTTTAATTGACGCTGAAAAATACAAAATGTTTCTCGAAAATACGGTAAATCATAAAGAGCAATTTGGGTGGATAGAAGTTATCTGTGGTTCGATGTTTTCGGGTAAGACCGAAGAATTGATTCGCAGACTTAAACGCGCACAGTTTGCCAAACAAAAAGTTGAAATTTTTAAACCTGCCATCGACGTTCGTTATGATGACGAAATGGTAGTTTCTCACGATGCTAATGAGATTCGTTCTACTCCGGTTCCGGCAGCAGCTAATATTAGAATTCTGGCGGATACCTGTGATGTAGTGGGCATTGATGAAGCACAGTTTTTTGATGATGAAATTGTAAGTGTCTGTAATGATTTAGCTAATAAAGGTATCCGAGTAATCGTTGCTGGATTAGATATGGATTTTAAAGGAAATCCTTTTGGACCGATGCCAGCACTAATGGCTACTGCAGAATATGTTACCAAAGTTCATGCTGTTTGCACGCGAACCGGTAATCTTGCCCAGTTTAGTTTTCGGAAATCAAAAAAAGATGATTTAGTATTACTCGGAGAAACCGATGAGTACGAACCATTAAGTCGTGCCGCATATTACAAAGCTTCTTTAAGAGAAAAAGTGAAAGAAATAGAGGTTACTGATCCTAAAGAATTATCTAAAAATTCTGAAAAACCTAATGAGTAGTGTAAAAGAAACAGTTCTGGAAATTAACCTGGCGCACCTTACTCATAATTATAACTATTTAAGAAGTAAGCTCAAACCAGAAGTAAAACTATTAGCTGTAGTAAAAGCTGCTGGTTATGGTAGTGATGCTTTAGTAATGGCAAAGCATTTGGAGAAAATAGGAGCCGATTATTTTGCTGTCGCCTATGTTTCTGAAGGAATTGCGTTACGAGAAGCAGGAATCAAAACTCTTATTCTTGTACTACATCCGCAACCCATAAATTTTTTAGCATTAATACATTATAAACTAGAACCTAGTCTGTATAGTCCAAGAGTTTTAAGAGAATTTATAGCAATAGCTGAGACTGAAAAGCAAAAGGAATATCCTGTTCATATTAAGTTTAATACTGGATTAAATCGTATTGGGTTTTGGGAGAACGATGTGGAATACATCATAGATCATTTAAACAAAACTAACACAGTCAAAATACAATCATTATTTTCTCATCTAGCGGCAAGTGAAGACCATAATGAGAAAGAGTTTACTTTAAATCAAATCGATTCATTTAAGAAAACTGCTTCAGAAATGATTTCCAAATTGGGTTACACACCCATGCTTCATCAATCTAACACTTCGGGAGTACTAAACTACCCCGAAGCGCATTTTGATATGGTACGAACAGGAATAGGTTTATATGGATATGGTAACGATACAATTTATGATACTGAATTAAAACCTGTAGCATCTTTAAAATCCATTATCTCACAGATTCATATGTTAGAACCTGGAGAAACTCTGGGATACAACAGAGCTTTTAAGGCAGACAACTTTACCAAAACTGCGACCATTCCAATCGGACATGCAGATGGTATCGGCAGACAATATGGAAACAAAAAAGGTTTTGTTACCATACTTGGTAAAAAGGCCTTTATTATTGGTAATGTATGTATGGATATGATTATGATAGACATCACTGATATTGATTGTAAAGAAGGTGATGAGGTAATTATTTTTGACAATACATCATCTGCTGCCATTATCGCCGAAGATGCTGGTACTATTTCTTATGAACTCTTAACAGCAATCTCTCCTAGAGTAAAACGTATTATTATCGATAATAATTGATTTTTATCGAAAAACGTAATTTTTAAGCCTACAGTAATTCTTAATTTGTCTCTTAATTTTTGTTAAATTAGTAGCATACTAATTATCTAAATATAATAAAATGGGATTTTTTAAAGATTTTAAGTCTTTCTTATTAAAGGGAGATATCGTAGCATTAGCAACAGCTGTTGTTATTGGAGGTGCATTTAATAAAATTGTAGGCTCTGCTGTTGCGGATATTATTATGCCTATCGTTGGTGTTATTACGGGTGGAACCGATTTTACTCAAAAATTCATTGCTTTAGATGGTGGAGAATATGCGACTCTGGCAGCTGCAACTGAAGCTGGAGCAGCAGTTATGACTTATGGAAACCTTATTCAAGCGATTATCAACTTTATCATAGTAGGTCTTTTCATTTTTATTGTTCTTAAAGCTTATGAAAAATCTAAAAAGAAAGAAGAGGAAGCTCCTGCAGCACCGGCTGGTCCAACTCAAGAAGAGTTATTAGCTGAAATCAGAGATTTACTTAAAAAATAAAATCTCTATACTAAAAGAATTATCTATAGCTACCGCTATACTACATATTCTAACTAAACCGCTCTATAAACAGAGCGGTTCTTTTTTACATTTTGTTAAATAAATAACAAAATGTTTAAATTGATATAATATCTCAGAAAATCATTATTCTTATAGAAATAATCAGCACATTTGCTGGAATTTAAAAACAAAGACCGATTTTTGTGTCATTAAGAAGTCAATAATAAATAAAGCAGATGAAAGTAGCTGTTGTAGGTGCCACTGGATTAGTAGGTACAGTCATGTTAAAAGTACTAGAAGAACGTAATTTTCCGGTAACGGAATTAATTCCTGTAGCCTCAGAAAGATCTATAGGTAAAAAGATATCATATAAAAATCAAGAATTTACAGTAGTTGGACTATCCACTGCTATAGAAATGAAACCCGATGTAGCATTGTTTTCTGCAGGAGGAAGTACTTCTCAGGAATGGGCTCCTAAATTTGCAGATGCTGGAATCACAGTGATCGATAATTCTTCGGCTTGGAGAATGGATCCGTCTAAAAAGTTAGTCGTACCAGAAATAAATGCTAAGGATTTAACTAAAGATGATAAGATTATCGCTAATCCTAATTGTTCGACTATACAATTAGTGATGGCATTAGGACCATTACATAAGAAATATAAGATCAACCGTGCCATTATTTCTACTTACCAATCTATCACAGGAACTGGAGTAAAAGCAGTACAGCAGTTAGAAAATGAATATGCTGGTGAAAAGGGCGAAATGGCATATCCATACCCAATCCACCGTAATGCAATACCTCATTGTGATGTTTTTCAGGAAAATGGATATACTAAAGAAGAAATGAAGTTAGTTAATGAGACTCAGAAAATTCTTGATGATCGTACTATCGCTGTTACTGCTACAGCCATTCGAATTCCGGTTGTTGGAGGACATAGTGAAAGTGTAAATCTGGAATTTGACAATGAATTTCAGGAAAATGAAATTCGGCAGTTGTTAAATAGCACTTCTGGAGTTACTGTACAAGATAATCCAGATACGAATACATATCCGATGCCAATCTATGCAGAGGGAAAGAACGATGTTTTTGTAGGTAGAATAAGAAGAGATCATTCTAGAGAAAATGCTCTTAATATGTGGATTGTAGCAGATAATCTTCGCAAAGGAGCAGCTACTAATGCTGTACAGATTGGAGAATACTTAGTAGAAAATAATTTAATCGGCTAAATAACCAACCTTTATTATAAAACCCTTGTTATTGTAAAAGTATAACAAGGGTTTTTTATTTTATATTAAAAAGCTGAGTTTGGTCTAAGAACTATTCCTCAGATTTTTAATCAAAAAAAACAATATTTTAACAACTATTTGAATACACCTCCCTAAATCCCTCTTCAAAGAGGGACTTTTTAGCTACTCTCCTTTGAAGGAGAGGTTGGGAGAGGATGTTTTTCTCTAAAATATTAAACAATAAACAACACTTAGTAGTTTTTGCTTCGTCGAATTCAGTTTATAAATAATTACTCTCTGACTCTAGGAACATAGATATGCTTTCCTAAAAATAATGCATTTAGAAATAGACGGTTTGTTCCGTACCAAGAACCTCTAAAATTTGGGTTATCCGCAAATAAAACTACGCGACCACTTCCTATGGCGCTCACGAGTAATGAAGCTGATGGTTTTAAATAATTCTCATAATTATCACTGGATATATATCCATCAATATGAGCATTTTCTGTATATTTTGCCACGGTTGCGTATGGGTTCATACTAGGGGCAATAAATACCTCATTATTCTTGTACACAGGCAGCGAAGCATATCGATACCCAAAACCTAATGGATGTGTGATATCAAGATCTACTTCAAAAATTGCACCTCCAACTTGTTCTCGTCCAATATTTTCACCTGCATCGACATACGGTAATCGTTTTACAACTTTATTCTTTATCGTATCTTTTTCTATTTTGATCAATTTCTCTTTAACCATTTTTTGGTCAATAGCCCATTTCGAAGCATTTGCAATCGTAATCAATGTATTTCCGTGAGACACCCATTCTTTTATTTTTTTCTGTTGAAGAGAATCTAATTGTTGGTATCTTCCAGAAACCATAACCAAAGTGTTATATTCTTTTAACGGAGCGCTGTTAAACATGCTCATTCTTAACTTGGTTATTGGCATATGAATTCGAGTATCCAATAAATGCCATACCTCTCCTGCTTCATATGAGTTAACTCCTT
Organism: uncultured Aquimarina sp.; assembly: GCF_947492405.1. GTDB lineage: Bacteria > Bacteroidota > Bacteroidia > Flavobacteriales > Flavobacteriaceae > Aquimarina. The sequence continues at coordinate 219,682 of NZ_CANLMP010000007.1, read as the reverse complement.
CTCCGATTAGTAACAACGCCTTTGGCGTATCTAACTTTCTAAAATTACCACTTCCTAAATCAATTCCTGACGTACTAAATCCTGTATTTGTGCTAAAAATCGGTATATTAAACTTTTCCTGTACTTCTTTAATTATTGTAAATACTTCATCACTATTCTTTTTCTGCTTACTTACAGGAATCAAAACACTTCCGTAGTTAAAGCTTTTGTTTCCATTGGAGGTAATGATACTAAATGGTTTAAAGGCTGATGCCACAAGTAATCCCTTGGATTGCATATAATATAATGCTGCTGGGGCATTGTAATCATCCCAATCTAATATATATGCATAATCAGATTTTGAAACCTTTGAAATAGTCGCTATTCCTTCGGTAGAAGTTATTTCTTCTCCTAAGCTTATAGATTTCAAACTTTTATATTTTAAGTTATAAAAATTGGCAACACTCCAAGCAGAGGCATCATAAAATACACTATCTCGATATTTATTATAGGTTTCGAAAATGGTCTGTACCATTCGTTTTTGAGGTTGTTTTACCGGTACAACATATCGGTCTCCTTTTTTATATACCTTAATTTTATGAAGCAATAATTTATCAATAAAAGCTTTATTTCTATTCTGATCATAAGCATCTCCAAACTCGTAACCCGAAATGTTATTTTTTGTAGTATTAGTAACTGCAGATTTAAAAAAGTTTTGTTGATACTTACGGAGTGTTCCTTTATTTTCGACAGCTGCTTTTATAGTAGCCATGCTCGAAACATATTGATTTCTAATTGTAAATGGAAATGAAATTGTTCCATAATCTGTATCCTGTAAATGTCCTCTGGAACTAGCTTGTTCAAATAATAATGCCAATGCTCCCTGTAAATCAGGATAAGATGATCCATAACCCGGATAGGTGCCATCAAAAGCTTCTTTTGTGAAATAAAAAGAGCCTATATTATCTAAAGCATTAGAAAAATATGGTGCAAACAGATTATTCAAATCCTCATAATTCTCTTTGGGCATAATCGGATCTTGCGAGCCAATAGGTTTCATCGGCTCAAAAAAATAGGTGCTATTGGTCCACATTTCGTGAAAATCAGTAACCACATTTGGATACCATTCATGATACCAAGCTAATTTTCCACGACTTTCCGGATGAATACCTAATAACCAATCTCTATTGAGATCAAACCAGTAATGATTTGTTCGACCACGAGGCCATCCTTCATTATGCTCAGCATCATAAGGATCACTTACTAATGGACTACCTTTAAACTGATTAGCCCATTGGGTATGTCTTTCACGTCCATCTGGATTAATTGTTGGATCAATAAATACAACTGCATTATCCAGATATGTTTTTATTTCTGTACTATTAGAAGCCACTAAAGTATATGCAGCTAACATTGCTGCTTCAGAACTAGAAGGTTCATTACCGTGAACATTATATCCCAATTGAACAAAAATCGGCACATCATAATAGTTTACAGGAGTAATAGACGTTTTGGTAAAAGCCAGATGTTGTTCTTTAAGTTTAGATAAGTTATTTAGATTTTCGGGAGTAGTAATTGTAAGCATTACTAATTTCCTGTTCTCATGCGTTTTCCCATAGCTTTGAATAGATGCTCTTTCTGATAATTCCGCAAGTTTTGTGAGATATGCCACAATTTGATCATGGCGTGTATGTTGTTCCCCAATTGGATATCCTAGGAATTCTTCGGGTGATGGAATTTCCGGAATAAAAGGAGCTTTATCTTTTAAAAAATAATCCTGTCCAATAACAGGAATTGTACATAGCAAAGAGATAAAAAAAGTGAGTTTTAAAAAATGTGTGAGCCTCATTATTTCTGGGATTAAAATTACTTCAATTGGTTCGTATTCAGTGGGTGTAAGGTATTTTTTTAACTTCGGTTTTTAATGACATTTGTAAGGTTTTTAACATTTACCCCTCTAATACATCACTTAATCATAAAAAAACAAAACAATGAATACTAAAATAATATTAGCCTTAAGAATCTTATTAGGAGTCTTATTAATCGTTTTCGGAAGCAATAAGTTTATCGGTTTTTTACCTGATTTTGAGTTTGCTAATCCTGAGGCTGGAGTTCTTTTTGGAGCATTAGCTGGTAGTTACATCCTTAAAACTGTCGGATTGATAGAAGTAATTGTCGGCCTTTTATTGGTGAGCAATAAAGCAGTGCCTTTTGCATTGGTATTAATGGCTCCTATTTCTGTAAACATAATTCTCTTCCATGCTACTCTTGATCCAGCAAACATAGCTCCCGGAGCGTTTGTTTTTCTAGTAAATGCATTCCTAATTTACACGAACTGGAATACTTTCAAAAGCTTGTTTTAATAGGTTACTCATATAATTTTACTGGCATAAAAGCAAAATTTTTCGTTTCTTAGGGGACGGAAAATTCCGACTGCTCCACATGAAACGATAAGCAGCGTTGCTAAACCCCAAAGCAACACTCTAATGTGTAATAATTATATAATCGTTAGTGGAGCAGTCTTTTTTTTATACTTTCTTTAGCATATTGCAGTTAGGACTTTTAATAGATTTGTGAGTTAACTCGCAATAGGTATTAAAAAGAAGTTGAATTACTTATAAAACACATAATATTCAACTAATTATTAGCCTGCAAAATGTAACTCATCATGAAAAAATCACTTTTAATACTATTTTTGATCTCATTTATAATAGGATGTAAAGAAGAAACAAAAATAGAAACTGCTAAAACTATTATTACATTGAATTACCCTGAAACTAAAAAAGTAGATACTATAGATACTTATTTTGATACAAAGGTTAAAGATCCTTATCGCTGGCTAGAAGATGATCGCAGTGAAGAAACGGAAGACTGGGTTACCGAACAAAACAAAGTTACTTTTGGTTATCTAGATAGTATACCTTTTAGAGATCAATTAAAAAAACGATTATCCGGTTTATGGAATTATGAAAAAGTTGGAGCACCATTTAAAGAAGGTGATTATACTTATTTTTATAAAAACGACGGATTACAAAATCAATATGTTATTTATCGCTTTAAAAAAGAAGGTGATGAACCTGAAGTCTTCTTAGACCCTAATAACTTTAGTGAAGATGGAACAACTTCTCTGGGTGGAATTAGCTTTTCTAAGAATGGAAAATTACTCGCCTATTCTATTTCTGAAGGAGGTAGTGATTGGAGAAAAATAATTATCAAAAACTCAGAAACCAAAGAAATTATAGAAGACACCTTAGTAGACATTAAATTTTCGGGAATGTCCTGGAGAGGAAATGAAGGCTTTTACTATTCTAGTTATGATAAACCTAAAGGAAGTGAACTCTCTGCCAAAACAGATCAACACAAAGTGTATTATCACAAACTAGGAACGCCACAAAAAGAAGATCAGTTAATTTTTGGAGGTACTCCCGAAGAAAAACATAGATATATATATGGTGGCGCAACAGAAGACGATAAATATTTAATTATTTCGGCAAGCACCTCTACATCAGGAAACAAATTATTTATTAAGGATCTCACTAAACCTAACAGCAAACTAATCACTATTTTAGATAATACAGATAGTGATACTTATGTTATTGACAATGTAGGATCTAAACTATATCTGGTTACCAACCTAAATGCACCAAACCAAAAAATTGTCACGGTAGATGCTGCTAATCCAACACCAGAGAATTGGAAAGATTTTATTCCTGAAACCGAAAATGTATTAAGTCCTAATACCGGAGGTGGCTATTTCTTTGCAGAATATATGGAAGATGCAGTATCCAAAGTATTACAATATGATTATGATGGAAAACTAGTACGTGATGTAAAATTACCTGGCGTAGGAACCATAAGTGGTTTTGGTACTAAAAAAGAGGAAAAAGAATTGTACTTCTCATTTACCAATTATAAAACTCCAGGAAGCATCTATAAGTACAATATAGCAGAAGGTACTTCAGAATTATATCGTAAGCCTAAAATAGACTTTAATCCGGAGAATTACGAAAGCAAACAAGTTTTCTATAACTCTAAGGACGGTACTAGAGTTCCAATGATTATTACTCATAAAAAAGGAGTAGAACTTACTGGTAAAAACCCAACCATACTGTATGCTTATGGTGGATTTAACATCAGTCTTACTCCCTCTTTTAGTATTGCCAATGCTGTATGGATGGAGCAAGGCGGAATTTATGCTGTTCCTAACCTAAGAGGAGGTGGAGAATATGGTAAAAAATGGCATGATGCAGGAACAAAAATGCAAAAACAAAATGTATTTGACGACTTTATTGCAGCTGCAGAATATTTAATAGAAAACAAATATACTTCCAGTGAGTATCTCGCTATTAGAGGAGGTTCAAACGGAGGATTGTTAGTAGGAGCTACAATGACACAGCGTCCTGATTTAATGAAAGTAGCACTACCTGCAGTTGGTGTATTGGATATGTTACGTTATCACACCTTCACCGCTGGTGCTGGATGGGCATATGATTATGGAACTGCACAAGATGATAAGCAAATGTTTGAATACCTAAAGGGATATTCTCCAGTACATAACGTAAAAGAAGGTGTAAAGTACCCAGCTACACTGGTTACAACCGGAGATCATGATGATCGTGTTGTACCTGCACACTCATTTAAATTTGCCGCAGAATTGCAGTCAAAACAAAAAGGAACCAATCCTACATTGATTAGAATAGAAACCAACGCTGGTCATGGAGCAGGAACGCCTGTTAAAAAGACAATTGAGCAGTATGCCGATATTTTTAGCTTTACTTTATTTAACATGGGGTATGAAGTCTTACCAGAACAAGTAAATGATGAGATAAAAGGATAATTATTTTATTATTAAAATTAAAAGATCCGTTTTCTGAAAAGAGACGGATTTTTTTGTTGAAGTTATTTATATTTGAAATATGCTTACAGTTAAAAATGTTTCCTTCGCTTATGATACCGTTCCGGTTTTAAAAAACATCAATTTTACTATTGAAAAAGGACAACATATTGCACTCATCGGAGCTAGCGGCTGCGGAAAAAGCACTTTATTGAAAATCATCTATGGACTTTTGGATGTAGATCAAGGAATGCTATTTTGGGATGATCAAAAGATATTAGGACCAGCTTATAATTTAGTTCCCGGACAAGAAAATATGAAATATCTTTCTCAGGGATTTGAGCTTCAGTCTTACAGAACTGTCTCAGAAAATATAGGTCAATATCTATCTAATTTTGAACCAGAACTAAAACTTGGTCGTGTCAATGAACTTCTGGAAATAGTAGAAATGACTCCATTTGCCAATACTAAAATTGAAAACCTAAGTGGAGGTCAAAAACAAAGAGTTGCACTAGCAAAAGCACTGGCTAAAAGACCAGAGTTATTATTATTAGACGAACCTTTTGGAAATATTGATAATTTCAGACGAAGTTCCTTGCGTAGAAATCTATTCGCTTACTTAAAAAGAAATAAAATTACTAGTATTACTGCAACTCATGATAAAACAGACATACTATCCTTTGCTGAAGAAACTATTGTAATTCATAAAGGTGAAATTATTACCAAAGGGAATACTCATAACATATATCAAAATCCTGATAACTATTATATCGCTTCTCTTTTTGGGGAAGTAAATGAATTATCAATTTCTTCTGTTGTACCAGATTATGACAATGACAAAACGGTTCTCTTATACCCGCATGAATTAAAAATAGTAGAAGATTCCAATCTAACAGCTATAGTAAAGAAGTCTTATTTTAATGGAAATCATTTCCTAATTGAAGCTATTTTTAACAATCGAGTAATCTTTATTGAACATCCTAATTCGATAGAAGATGCTAAAGAAATAAGAATACACATTTCTAAAGAAATTATTGCTTCAAGAACTTAAACCAAAAAGTTAATATAATATCACTTCTAGGTGAATAAACTATCACTTTTAGAAATCCATTTTACCTGTTTATACGAAAGCTCATTCATCCGTTACGAATTCTACTTTTTGTCTCTGAAATTCACATTATTACACTATTTTTATAGTTGGTAGATGTCTAAACATATCTCCAAAAAATTAATAATACCTTATTAACCATTTACTCTTAAAACCGAAAACTATGAAACGTAAATTATTTATTTTAAACATTTTGGCAGTTTTATTTACTGCTAACCTAATGCTCGCACAGCAATCGAACGCGCAACAACAAAGTTCAACCGATAATGCTATAGCCAATGTCCCAGATACAGGTTGCACTGGTCAAGATACTTTTGACCAAGGTGTGAGAATTGTTCCTAATGCAAATTCGTGGAAGGATAGCTATCAAGCAAATGGCTTTTGTTTTTGTAAATCTTCTTTTGATCACGGTGTTGGTAATTTCAAAATCGATATCAATGGACAAGGGAGAAATATTAAAGATATTTGTGATGAGCTTAAAAAACATCCTAGTTATAGGGATCTAGCAAATGGAGATCCCAGATATAATACGATACAATGTGGTAACGAACCTGGACATGACGACGCCATTACTATACAAGGTAAGAGAATTAAGGACGAAAAAGTATGTCCTGGTCGTGTAGACCAAGGCAGTCAAGGGTGTCAATGTAAAGGACCTAAATTCGATATGAACTGGTTAAGTTCCAGACCTCGATTTGGTGGAAGCGGAGGCGGAGATAATACTGGTCCTAACATTTCATTTACCACTCCTTCCAATAATGCCACTTTTTCTGCACCTGCAACCATAGAAGCTATCGTTAGTGCAACTGATAATGATGGTGTTAGTAACGTACGCTTATATCTTAATAATTCTTTTATAAGACAAGAAAATGTTAGCCCATATACATGGAATAATAACAATCAGGATAACGCCTTAAAGAATCTTGGAGAAGGAAATTACACATTAAAAGCAGAAGCTACAGATAACAAAGGAGCAAAAACAACAAAAACTATTTCCTTTACTGTAGGTAATGGAGATGGTGGAGAAACCAATGATTTTGTGACTATATTAGGACAAAGTATTAATAAATATGTAAGCTCTGAAGGTGGCACCAGAACGATGCGAGCCAATCGAAATTCTGCTGGAACGGACGAACAATTTATTGTTGAATCAGCAGGAAACGGAACAGTAAGTTTTAAAGGTAGTAACGGTAAATATGTAGCTTCTGAAAATGGTACTAAACCAATGAACTGCAATAGAAATGCTGTAGGATCTTGGGAGAAATTTACTTTAGAATCTTTAGGAGGTGATCTTTATGCCATTAAAGGAAATAATGGTAAGTATGTAAGTCATGAAAATGGTACTAAAGCTATCAACTGTAATAGAGACGCTGTTGGGCTTTGGGAAAAATTTATTATTAAAGGTTTAAACACAAACAGGTTAAATGAATTAGTTAAAGAAACTATAGAACCTTATTCGATTAGTGTATACCCAATTCCGATGACCTCTGATGATATTAATCTAACGATCTCATTACCTAAAAAAGTGAGCTATTCATCTATTGAAATTATAGATCTAAAAGGGAATAGTATTGCAAAAAAGAATACGGGTGTTATGGAATCAGGTACTAAATCTGTTTCATTAAATGATATGAAACAAAAAATGATTTCGAGTGGACTTTATATTATAAAAGTTCGATTAGATAATACAGTGATTACTAAAAAAATAACAAAACAATAAAATCAATCCTTAGATTTTTTTTGAAGCGGATGATCAATCTAGGTTATCCGCTTTTTTTATCCTTTTTATATTGCTCCAACTTCATTTCCTTACCATCAAAAACAGCATAGGTGTAATGCACTATCCAATCTCCTAGATTGGTATATCTCGAATTTGAATTCAGCTCAATTTCCATAGGAAGGTGTCTATGACCAAAGACAAAGTAATCTGTATGTTTAGCCTCTAATTTTCGCTTACAATATTGTACTAACCATTCATTATCTTCTCCAAGAAATGTAACATCCTCATCACCAGAAATTAATTTATTTTTTACAGAAAGGTATTGTGCTAATTTTACTCCTAAGTCTGGATGCAACCACCTAAAAAACCATTTGGCTACAGGGTTGGTAAACACTTTTTTCATGCGTTTGTATCCCTTATCGCCAGGTCCTAATCCATCTCCATGACCAATAAGGAATGTTGTATTGTTAAAACCAAATTCTTGAGGTTTATGAAATACAGGGATGTTTAATTCTTCCTCGAAATAACCGTTCATCCAAAGATCATGATTCCCTACAAAATAGTATACAGGTATTCCCGAATCGGTAATTTCTGCCAGTTTCCCTAGTGTTCTCGTAAACCCTTTAGGAACTACTGTTTTATATTCAAACCAAAAGTCAAAAAGATCTCCTAACAAAAATATCGCTGCAGCATCTTTTTTAACAGTATCTAACCATTGTACAAACTTTTGCTCTCTCGGAAAACTCTCTTCAGAGGTTGGAGCTCCCAAATGATTATCTGATGCAAAGTATATCTTTTTACCTTCTGGAAGATTTATAAGTTTCATGTACGTTATTAGATGATAAAAAATATTTATTAGTAATCGTTATCAGATGCATACCACTCTGCAAAAGAAGTTTCGGTTTCCTGAAGCTTTAGTGAATGTAATAATATATTTTCCGGAAGCCTGGCCTTAATTTTTTTAGCAAAGTCAATCACCATATTTTCACTAGTAGGTTGATAATCTACTAAAATAACATTGTGTCCTCTTTGCTCCAGTTCTTTGGCCAATTCTATATGTGGTGTGTTTTTATTAAAAACAGTTGCGTGATCAAAGACATCTTCTATATCTTCTTTTACAATCTTCTTAAGGTCTCCAAAATCGATCACCATCCCCAATTTTACATGAGATGTATCGGTTATAGGACTTCCAATGACAGTGACACTTAATTTATAACTATGTCCATGGACATTTTTGCACTTTCCATCATAACCATATAATGCATGACCTGTTTCAAAAGAAAATTGTTTGGTGATTCTGATCTTACTCATTTGTCGCTTTGTAACTTTCTGCAAAGTTAATGAACATTATCTTCTCTTTCTTTTATTATAAAAGTAAACTACTACTAATATAATTCCTAAGATCAGAAACAATCCATTACCTCCTAAAAAATTGAGTATATCCATGTTTTATTTTTTAAACTTTTCTAATGCTTTCTTTGTAAGTTCAGAAAGTACTAATTCTCCTGAAACTGCTGCTCTTTCGATTAGTAGCTCCTTCCAATGAGCTGTTCCTTTCCAATTTACTTCTTTCATTGCCTGTATTGCCTTTGGATTATAACTGGCTAATTTCTCTGCAAATAATTGGACTTCTTTATCCAGCTCGGAGATAGTTTCGAAGACTCTGGAAAATAATCCTTGATCTTTCGCCCAATAGGCATTCTTCCATTGTGAAGCATCCCAAGCCAATGCTTCGAATGCAGCTAACCCTATTTTTCTAGATACTGCTGGTTCAATTACAAAAGGTCCAATCCCAATAGTCAATTCACTTAATTTAATCGATGCAGCTTCTGTTGCCATACAGTAATCACAAGCGGAAGCCAATCCTACACCTCCACCTACAGTTTTTCCTTGTATCCTACCAATAATAGGTTGTTTACATTTTCGCATTGCGTTAATCACATTGGCAAATCCTGAAAAGAATTGTTTTCCTTCCTCGAGGTTTATAATTGATATTAATTCATCAAAAGAGGCTCCGGCACAAAATGCTTTTTCTCCTTCTGATTTTAAAATAATCACATAAACAGAGGAATCTTTAGACAAGGTATCGATAGCTTTTGTTAATCTATCTAACAATTCTGATGGAAAAGAATTACTTGCGAGGTGCCCAAATTCTAGAGTAGCAATGTGATTTTCTATATGTGTATATAAACTTCCGTTGGAACGTGTAGTGGTCATTGTGCTAGATTTTTGATAAAAATAGATAATATTTTAGATTCTGATACTACGTATTATCGTATTGTATAAACCCGTATTTCCACGTATTTGCAATTTTGATCTCTTAAATTACTTTTGAACTATGGAAAAAAAGTATTTGGAAAAGTTCAGATTAGTAGCTGTTCTGATTTGTTTATATGTGGTTATTGTAATGGCTATTTTAAAATTTGCATTCTAAATAGTTGCCAATCGATAATATTTATTCCTGAATTTTATTACCAATGCTAATCCTCTGATTAACATCCACACGGTTATTGCAATCCATATTCCGTATAGTTTCCAATCAAAATATCGTGCTAATAACAAAGTAGGAATAAAACCTAGAAAGGTAGACCCTAACAATACATTACGCAAAAAGCCAGTCTCACCAAGTCCTTTGAATATTCCATCACCAACAAACGCCAATGCATTTATCGGCAATGCTATTACTACCAAATAAAAGAAACCATTGAAAATAGCTAATACCTCTGGATCTTTAGTAAAAATCAATCCTAGCTGTTCTGGAATTAACAGAGAAAGTCCTCCAAGAATACAAGCTACTATGATTCCATATATATTCACTTTTTTGGCCATGACAATTAGGTTTTTATAATCTCTGGACCCTAACAACCTACCTCCTAATATATTGCCTGCACCACCATACCCATCAATAAAAAAAGCAAAGAACAACCATAGTTGTATAGCGATACTATGTGCTGCAATATAATTTGTGCCCAAGCTTGTTGCTTCCCATACGGCTAAAAGTAAAGTGGTGTTTAATGCTAATGACCGAATAAAAAGATTTCCACTCATCACCAAAAAACGCTTCATCTCTGGATGCCAAAGCTTTTCTAATCGTAATGATACATCTGTTTTTTTAAGCAGCAATATAAGTGACAAAATAGCCATCAGAATTTGAGAAAACAAGCTTGCCCATGCAGCTCCTTCAAGATACATAGGTTCTAAAACACCTTCTATTCCATACACCAAAGCAAAATCCAAGATAATATTAAGGACGACTCCAATAAGTGCTATGATCATTGGCCAATATGTATTTTGCAACCCTCTGAAAATTCCAAAAATAGCAAACACAAATAGTGATAGTGGAAATCCCCATACACGAATACTATAATATGAAATACAATATTCCAGCACCTGACCTTCTGCTTTTAGAAGCATAAAGATTTCTTTTATAAACGGAACAGTCGCAAGAAGAATAGTAACGCTTAAACCTATATTAAAAAGTATCGCCTGTGCGGGTAATGTTTTTACTTCATCTAATTTTCCTGCTCCTAAATATTGTGAAATAATCGCCGAGATAGCAGCGCGAGTTTGCGCTAATACCCAAATGAGCATAGACAAAAACGATCCTACTATCCCAACAGCAGCAAGTGATTCTGTACCATGAACAGGTATATTACCAACAATCGCAGTATCGGTTGCCGATAATACAGGTTCTGCAATACCTGCTATAATTGCGGGAATGGCTAATCGGTTTATATTTTTAAAACTTATAACACTACTCACAACACTAATTCGTAACAATAGAAAGGATGTTCACTTTGTTTTGGAAAAAAAATATTCCCCAACCTTTTATATCCTCTGGTTTCATAAAACTTGTGGTTTCTTTTATTTTGGCTAAAGGTATCCAGGCGAATGGATTGATACTCATTCTTTACTGCAAAGGCTTCCGCCCAATTCATTAATTGTTGTGCAAGTCCATTACCCCAATAATCAGGATGTACTGCTAATCGATGGATATATAGATTATTTTGATCCTCCGTAAGCCACTGGATCGGAATGTATTCATCATCCATCAATTCTGTAACTACAATAATACCTTTAATATGATTTTCCTCTTCCAGAACATATAATTCTTGTAATTCTATATCTTTCTGAAAACGAGATCGAGTTGGATAGTGTTCATTCCATTGATAAATTTCTCGAGCTATCATAGCTTTAGCACAAGCCTGTGTTAATTTATGTATAGCATCCAAATCTGAGTGTATCGCTTTACGAATCATACTTTTTTTCAAATGCCAAAAATACGAACTATTCTTTCTACAGTAATGATTTGGCATATGTCAGGACAGATTTTATATAAACTTTAAGAAAAGAAGCGATATCTATAGAATTATGAGCTTTTAAAAAGTATTGTTTCCTATTCAAAAATTGTAATTTTGCATTCTGACTCACAAATCAAGCTTAGTAATGAAAAACATTCTTGTTCCTTTAGGTTTATCAGAAAACTCAGTTAGTATCGCTCGACTGCAATACACTATAGATTTTGCAAAAGAATTAGGTGGAACAGTATATGCCGTGCAGATTTTTAAAGAATTACCTAGATCGGGTAGTATTCCTTCTGTCAACCAAACACTAAAAGATATTTCAGTTACTACGATTGAAGAAAAATTCGCTCAAGTTGATAAAAAAGGTGTAGATCTAATTGCGTTACCATTAGAAGGTGATTTATTAGAAGCTATACCAGAATTCAATCTAAAGCACTCTATTGATTTAATTGTTTTGGGTGCGGAAAGCCATGATATCAAAAATTCTTATTTTCTTGGAGAAACCTCTGGAAGTTTAGTAAAGAAAACAGAGATACCTGTATTAATTATTCCTGAAAATTATGTTTTTAAGCCAATTAATAAGACATTGATGGCTATCAAATCAGGAGTCATTAAAAAGCAAAATGCATTGAATCCTATAAAAGAAATTTTAAGTGCTTTTAATTCAGAAATAAAGCTACTTCAGGTAAAGACAAAAGATTTTTTGCCAGAGGATGTAGAATTTCAAAAAGATTTAGCAGAAATTATAACATCCTATAAATCTTCAGAAAATGCAACCTTGTTTCAGGGAGTTTTAGAACATCTTAATGAGAATAATCCAGATTTATTATGTGTATTTAGGCGTAGAAGAGGTTTTTTTGCCAAACTATGGGAAGAGAACACCATATTGAAAAAAGATTTCGAAAGTAGAATTCCTTTGTTAGTGCTTAAGGGTGCTCTGCGTGATTAGTGAATATTCCGGAGATGTAGCTTCCTCCAACGCTACGCTGCGGCGGACAGGCGCTTCGCTACATCACCACAAGAAAAAATGGGGATGTAGCTCAGCTGGCTAGAGCGCTTGACTGGCAGTCAAGAGGTCGTGGGTTCGAGTCCCATCTTCTCCACTAATAATAACAAGGCTTTAGAGAGATTTTCTTTCTAAAGCCTTTTTTCATGTGCATACAATTTGCATACAGGATAGCTAGTTTCTGCAAAGGATTATGAGGGTTATTGTTTGTTTTCAGTATTCGTATCAATAAAAGAATCTGGTTTAAAAATATGTTTAGGGACATACGTATCTATAATATGTGGTGTAATTTTCTTCAAAGTTTCTCCATTGGTAGGATGTATACCTGAAGACGTAAAATATTCAATTTCATCATTGCTGTTCTTATAATACCAAATTCTCGGTTTCTTAGTATTGTTACCAACAAAAAAATCATAACTCGCGGTTACCTCAACTTTCGTAAAATTTTTCAAGCGTTTTGCATCATAGGGTTCTGTTTTTGCCCCAGAATCAGGATGAAATTCTAAATCACAGGAGATCTCTTTATAACTATTTTCTACCCAAGCCATGCATTTACTGTTAGCATTGATCTTATTATCTCCTTTTTTGATTTGTGAGTTTATGAATACTATTAAGAATATAGATATTACTGTTCCTATGGTAATTTTAACGTAACCATTTATTGGAGGTTCACTAGGTGGCGTATCGACTATTGTACCCCCTCTATTAACTGGAACCTTATTTTTTTCTACATATTCTTTGTAATTTTTATATCCTAAATAGTTACAAAAATTATCTACACTTTCACCTTGAGGATTTCCTCTTTTTCTTCCGAGGATATATTTTTCATAGGCTCTCTCAGCTGTTTTTGTTTTAATACAATTATCTGTTTCTTCTGAAATATACTTTGATAATGCATATTTGGAATGAGAAACACTCCCGTTTTTTGCTTTTTCAAACATTTCTCTAACAACTTTCTCTACTATTTTTTGATCCATTATTTAAAAAGAAAAATTAATTGTTAGACAAGTATTCGACAAGATCAATGAAAACACTTGTATTTAAAGGTGTCGAAAACTTGACTAAAACAAGTCGAATATGTGTCTATAACTGCCTCAACAGTATATTCTAGATTTGTATCAACAACAAGTTCTTGTTATGAAATGCTAACATAACAAATGTACAAAACTCGTTGCTACGGATTTCCGTAATGCGGTTGGTATTCAGCCAATTGGAAAGTAGCTAAACGCTGCCGCTTCGGATTTTCACTTTCCAAAAAACAAAGGAGTACTCCCTTTTAACTGAGTCTGCAAAGCATACATACCTGAGTAAAAACTCGGACAGTATCCCCTTTGCTTAAATCCTAAAATTTTTAAGAAAATGAAATCAATTTTGTATATAATGATAGCCTTATTTATGGGCGCGAACCTTACTTCTTGTTCTATTGACAACCTAGAAGAAACCGAAGAACTACATACTGATGTATTAGCCACAGAAGGTGAAGACCCGGAGATAGAGGATGAAGATGAAGGGTAAACATACCCTAAAACAAATTAATTACTAAATTAGAGGGATGAAATATTCCCTCTTTTTTGTTTTTATATTTATTCAATTATTTTCCCCCTATAGCACTTCATTATTTGCTCAAAAAACGACATTAAAAAGTACAGATAGTATTTCTGCATATTTCAATTTAACTGAATCAGACACTATTCCTGAAATTAAAAAATTAGAAAATATTAATCACTTTTTAAAAGGAGCATTTTTATATAAAAAAGATTCTCTAATTTATAAAGGATTAATGCGAAAAACGAAAATTCTTAATAAGCTAAAAAAACGTGATAGTGCAATTTATTACTCTGAATTTTTATACGACTATGCAAAAGAAAACAAAAACCTAATTTTTCAGCAAAAAGCATTAACCAAACTAGGAATTTATCATAAAAACAAAAATCAATTGGCGAAAGCTTTTTCTTATCATAATAAAGCTTTCAAAATTTCGAGGACAACTAATGACAGTTTAGAAGCAGGTAAAAGCTTGCTATATATGGCCAATATTCAAAAAAGTCTTGGAGATCACATTGGTAGTAAAATAACTGCTACGGATGGCTTACGACACATAGAAAGCACTTCGGAAACAAAAAGAATCAGTGGATTATTGCTCAATATTTCAGTAGCTTATAAAGAACAAAAAAACTTTGATAAAGCATTAGAATATAATACCAAAGCACTGTCTTTGGAAAAAGAATCTTTACTTATAGAAAAAATTGGAAAAAGTACTTTTTTAAAATTAAAAAGCGCAAAAGCCAATATTCTGGCTCTTCATGGAAAATTCAATGAATCTATTGATATCCTATCGAAGTTACTATTAGATTCTATAGTAATAAACGATCAAAAAGAATATGCCAGAGTAATCAGCAATCTAGGATACACTAAATGGTTAGAAAATCCAAATAACACTTCATCAGATTCTTTATTACAAAAAGCATTAACAATACGAAAAAACAAAAAAGATACCCAAGGATTAATTGCTAGTAACATTCATTTAACCAAATACTATCTTGATACAGATAAGGAGAAAGCACTAACATATGCTGAAGGAGCATATCTCAAGGCAAAAAAACGGAATAGCAGAACCGCGATTCTCGAAGCGTTAGGATTCATTTTTGATTTAAAAGAAAATATAACAGAAGAAGCTAAAATATACCATACAGTAAACGAAGAAATAAAAAGCATCAATCAAAGCAATCGGGATTTATATGCTGATACTAAATATGAGAACGAAAAATTAGAAAAGGAAAATGCAGAAAAAGATAAACAGGTTTTAAAAACAAGAAATCAAAATATAATCTATATTTCCATATCTATTGTTTTATTATTATTAGCAGGATTTATCACTTATTTACTTAATCGCCGAAATAAAGATCTAAAACAAAAAGCGGTGAAATTGAAACAACAAAACAAAATTGATAAATTAGAAACTTCTTATAAGGAACGTATACAATTCTCAAAAAAAATACACGATAGTTTTGCTGCTAAATTATACGGTATTATGATGTCAATAAAAAATGGTATTGATACTTCCAAAATATTAGATCAAATAGATGATGTGTACAATCAAAGTAGAAATTTCTCCAGAGAAAATAGCGAGATTGATACTGGAGAAAATTATAAAAACGAGTTATCAGAAATGCTTCGTTCCTATACCCCACCTACAACGCAATCTTATATCAAAGGACTTGCGAGTATAAACTGGTCTGCTCTATCTGCATTAGACAAAATAGCGCTCTTTACCACATTACAAGAACTAATGATCAATATGAAAAAACACAGTCAGACAGATGTTGTCACCGTCACTTTTTCAAAAGATAAAGACTATTTAAAAGTGAATTACTTTGATAATGGCAAAGGTGCTTCTGTAACAGAGATGAATAAAAAAAATGGGTTAAAGAATACGGAAAGCCGTATCCAAGCGATTAATGGAACAATTAAATTTGATACTGAAAAAGGAGATGGTTTTAAAGCCGAAATACGAATCCCAAATTAAATAGTATTTATATGATGTTCGATAAAGTTTTAGTAGCAGAAGATTTCGGAAGTACCAATCACGGTATTGTTCAGACATTAGTTGAGAAACTAAAAATCCCTGAAATAGAAAAAGAGCAATACTGTGATAAAGCGTATAATCGAATTAAGGTAGCAAAAGACAATAATACACCTTTCGGATTATTGATTACAGATCTTTTGTTTTTAGAAAACACTTTAATACATCGTAAATATACATCTGGTAGCGAGCTTATTGATGCTGTTAAGCTTGTACAGCCAGATATTAAGATCATTGTATATTCTATGGAAGATAATCCTGCAAAAATCAAGTCGCTTTTTAAAAAACAGCAAATCCATGGATATGTGTGTAAAGGACGTGATGGGTTACAGGAATTAGTGCAGGCCGTCCAAAAAGTATATCAGGCAGAAACCTATATTTCGCCTAGGGTAGAACAGGCACTACATAGTCACAATAATACTTTTGAGTTAGATGACTATGATATTCTTATTCTGAAGGAACTTGCTAATGGACTTAACAAGAAAGAAATTGTAGAAAAACTAAAGCGCAATAAAATTTCTCCTAATAGCGAAAGTACTTTGGAAAAGCGAATAAATAGGTTATCCGAACATTTCGAAGCAAAAAACACTACGAATCTTATTGCAATGCTCATTCGAGAAGGGCATCTATAGTATACAGGAATATGCTCTTTCTTTATCAGACCTCACAGGTTTTTAAAACCTGTGAGGTCTTTTTCTTTCATTATATCATAACGCTACAAATTTCCGTAGAGATTACTCCTTTTTGTCATGTCTTACAATCATTTTTCATAAAACCCTATCACTTTACGGATAACCATAACAAACTAGTTCATAGTAGTTTTAAGTTTGAATAGTATTAATATTTAAAAAATTAAAATTATGCCTAGATATTATGTAAACAATACTGCTCAAGCTAACGGAGATCACGAAGTACACAAAGAAGGATGTCGATGGATTCCTTTTATAAAAAGTAAAAAAGATTTGGGAATTCATACCACTTGCTATTCAGCAGTTAGAGAGGCTAAAAAAACGCATCCTCAATCTAATGGATGTATCCATTGTTCAAAAGATTGTCATACCTCATAAATTAAAACCATGAAAAAACTAAAATTACTCTTTGTACTGTTATTAATAGTTGCTTGTGATGAACAAAGTGATGATGTAACAACTTGTGCCACAACTGCTAATTGTGGTTGCTCAGGAAAAACCAAATCTGCGTGCGAATCTGATGCTTGTTGTCAATGGATCGTAGGAACTGGTTGTAAATGCAATTAACAATAGTCTCAAACTACTACAAAAAAATCAATCACTATGGAACTACAAAACCATCTCAAGACTCTTGCGGATAAAATCCTATTACACAAAAAACATACACATACAGAAGAATCTACTAAACACGCATTTGTATTACCTTTTATCGATCTTTTGGGATACGATACGCGTAATCCTATAGAAGTGGTTCCCGAATTTACCGCAGATATTGGTTTAAAAAAAGGAGAAAAAGTAGATTATGCGATCTTTCAAGAACAACAACCCATTCTAATCATAGAGTGCAAGCATTGGCAAGAAGATCTAAATACACACAACTCTCAGTTATTTAGATATTTTCATGCAACCAAAACACGGTTTGCACTACTAACTAACGGAATTATCTATCAATTCTACACAGATCTGGAAGCAGCCAATAAAATGGATAAAAAACCTTTTCTAGAATTTGATATTACCAATCTTAAAGAAAATACCATTCACGAAATTGCCAAATTTCACAAATCTAATTTTGATGTCGATAAAATTGTAGATAATGCGAGTTCTTTAAAATACACCAAAGAACTTAAAAAGTTGATATACGAAGAACTGAATGCACCAAGTCACAATTTTGTACGATTATTTGCTGGGCAAACATATCCTGGTAAATTGACTTCTAGAGTGATGGAAGAATTTACTGAATTGGTTCATAAAGCATTTAATCAAACTATAAGCGAAAAAGTTAGTGATCGATTAAATGCAGCACTCCATAAAGAAACTCAAAAACAACAGGAAGAAGTGCTAGAAGATGCAGAAGAATTCTCTAAAATTATCACTACAGAAGAGGAGCTCGAAGGTTATAGAATTGTAGTCGCCATTCTAAGACGTAAAGTAATCGCTCACCGTATCATACATCGGGATACACAATCATATTTTGGAATTCTACTCGATGATAATAATAGAAAACCATTATGCAGACTTCATTTTAATGGAACTAAAAAATACATAGGAATATTTGATGAAAACAAAAATGAAACTAGAGAGTATATAGAAACTTTGGAAGACATCTACCAATTCGAGGATCAGTTATTAAGAACAGTAGGTTATTATGAGAATGAACAAAAAGAAATTTAGTTTTTTCAATAACCCATCCTTAATGAAAGACTATATAAAATTCACATTGTTACTTTGTGCGTTCACTTTGGTAAGTTATCAAAATGATCCAAAAGTATATATCTGCAAAGGAAAACAAAGCAAGCGATATCATTATACTGAAGATTGCAGAGGCTTATCCCGATGTTCTACCAAGATATATAAAGTCACATTATCAGAAGCAAAGGAACTGGGAAGAGATTTGTGTGGTTGGGAAAACTAATTGTACTGAGATTAGTTAGAAAAAGAACGGTTATTACACCGTTCTTTTTTGTGATTATGGTTTTCCGTAAAGAATAAATTCCCCACATCCATAGCTTTGATATATCACTAAAAAATCAAATTATGGAATATAAAGTAATCCCTTTTGTAGCTTCTGTTAGCCAAAATAAAATTGCTTCGAAACAAGTTGCAGAACAATTAGAAGAAATTATCAAACATCACGCTAATTCTGGGTGGCAATATATCCGATTAGAGAGCGTAAGTACATTTGTGCAACCGGAAAGCGGTTGTTTTGGATTGGGAGGAACTCCTGGATATACAACTTCTCGACAAATGGTTGTTTTTTCTAAAGCTTCCTAATGAAAAGTCTTCTTTTATTAATCATTAGATCTTATTGGATATTGATTCCAAAATCGAAACGAAAAAGATGTGTTTTCAAAAAGAGTTGCTCTCACTATGTCTATGATATCACAAAACAAAAAGGGTTTTTTAAAGGACTTAAAGCATTAAAATTCAGGTTTCAACATTGTAGGTCTGGATATCACATTCTTGAAATGAATAAAACAAAATTATTTATATCCGCTAATCACAAAGTCTTTAACCAAGAAGAAATTCAAGACAGAATTTTCAACAACTAGATAGAAATAATGAATAAAAAAATCAAATACAACATTCTAATAAAACCAATAATCTTAGGCGTTTTTATACTATTGATTACGGTAAGTTGTGGTCCAGAATCAATTGAATATAAATTCAACCCTTACCAAAAACCAGCAGCGCAAAAAACAACCTTGGAAAGAGTTGATTTCTTTATGGAAACTTCTGCCAGTATGAAAGGGTATGTCAATACGCAGACTGCTGGAAATTACCCTCTAAAAGAAGTGATTCCTTTTTTGCTAACAGATCTCAATAAAATATATCCAGATAGTGTCCAACTCTATACAGTTACTAATAAACCCAATCTATATACCAGAGGTATACAAAAGTTTGAAGATCAACTTGGCAGAGGAGCCATTTTGGGAGGAAGATCTTCTAAATTACAAAACGTATTTAGTCACCTAATAGATGCTGTTACAGAAAATTCAGTGAGTATTCTCGTTTCCGATTGTATTCCAGATTTAGGAAGTGATGACACCAAAGCTAATAGTTCTAAAATCACAACAAAAATATATAAGCATCTCATCACAAAAGAAAATATGGGCGTTGCTGTTTTTCAATATCTCAGTGATTTCAATGGTACTTATTATTATGACCGCCTTAATACCGGAAGTAATAATCCAAGAAGAAGACCTTATTATGATACAATACTAAAAAACCGTCCTTTTTACATCTGGATATTTGGCCATCAACAAGCTGTTAAAGAATTAGTTTCTAAAGATTTTTTTGACAATTATCAGCAGTCTCATTTCTATAACATTCCTATGAAGGATATGTCATACGAATTGTTAGATGGTCCTAACAAAGGCAAAGTATCTATTGATTCTGAAAACAACCTATTACGGATAAAAGAAGTATCCAAAAAACGACCTGTACAATTTACGATTGGGATCGACTTGAATAACCAATCTAAAGGTGTTCAAAAACAGTTTATGAACCCAAAAAATTACACGATCGAACCCGAATTTCTTAAAGAAACTACCTCCATTGAAATAGTTGATAAAAGTATACTTTCTAAAAAAGGAGTTCCAAAGAATATCATTGAAGAAAAAAAACTCACACACTTTCTACAACCTACTTTTCACGATCTGGATCAAGATTCAGAAAAGATTTCAATCACTTTATATAACAAAACGCCTATTTGGATTCAACAAGCAAACCTTACTGATGATCTAAACATCACTGCCGATTCTTTGGAGTATAAGACCTTTGGGTTTAATGCTATTACAAAGGCTTTTGATAGAGCTTTTAAAGGCAAAAACGACACTTTAGCAGACTTTACATTCACCAAAAAACACCAATAACATTATGGAACTTTTTTACTTTTTATTTGAAAGTCAACAATACTGGCAAACCTGGGATGAAAAAGGATATACCATAGGATTTATGATTCTTCTATGTTTTTCCTTTCTTTATAACGTACTATTTTATATTGTATTTGGTAGAAGAGGTATGCGATTCTCTACACTACCTCGATGGTTTCTATTTGGAGTATGTAATGTATTTACGGTTTTTATTATATCTATTGCTATAGAAGGATTCTCTGTATTTGAGTTAGCAACTTTAGGCGATTTCTATTATGAAATCTGGTTATTTGCTATGATCAACGCCTGCTACGCTTTTGTATTATACTTCCTATTATCATTAGCATTCAAACGCTTTTCTATCTATTCTAAATTCATTCCTCTAAAATTCTAATAGTATGTCTAAACCAAAATTATATCTCTTTGCTATAGGTGGTACCGGTTCTCGAGTGCTAAAATCTTTAACTATGTTACTTGCCAGTGGAATCAAAGCAAATACCGAAAAAATCATTCCCATGATTATTGATACAGATATCAATAATGGAGATGTAGAAAAATGCAGAAAACTGATCCAAAACTATAACCAAATCCACAATACGATATATACGGGCGTGCCCGAAGAAGAAGATCATGGACATTTTTTTAGAACTAAGATCATGCCTCCAAAAGAGATGAATATCAGTGGTACCGATTATGGAACCTTAAAAGATATGGTGGATTATAACTCTCTTTCTTCAAAAAACCTTAACACTACCAAAGCATTATTTGATCTCCTGTATAGTAATGCCAATAAAGATATGCCGCTAGAAAAAGGGTTTCTTGGCAATCCTAATGTAGGGAGTGTAGTGCTTAAAAACGTGGTGGAATCTTCGGAGTTCAAAGAATTCACACAAGACTTTAAGCAAAATGATCGCATTTTTATTATCAGTTCTATTTTTGGAGGAACGGGAGCCGCAGGATTTCCATTATTAATGAATGTTTTTAGAGATGAAAACAGTGGTTTAAATAATAAGACCTATATCAATAATGCTATTATTGGAGGTGTTTCTGTGCTCCCCTATTTCCAGGTAGATGTAGAAAAATTTAATAGTGGGGATAGCGCCATCAACTCCAGTACCTTTATTACCAAAACCAAAGCCGCTTTATCCTATTACAATCGAAATTTAAAACAATTAGTAAATACCATGTTTTATATTGGAGATACACGACAGAGTAATTACGAGAATTTTGATGGTGGTATCGAACAAAAGAACCCTGCAAATTTTATAGAACTAACAGCCGCTTCCTCTATCTTAGAGTTTCTGGACTATGAACCCAATGCAGGTACTAAAGAAGATCTATCGCAAGCTTCTCGATTTTTTGAATATGGAGTAAACCAAGATTCCGGGAGCTTACACCTTACACATCTCAAACAAGATGACCATATTAAACAGTTGCTAAATTTTCATTATTACAACATTTATGTATCTGCTTTTATGGAAGATGCTTTGAATAATGACAAGCTTGCCTGGAAAAATGAATTAAAACTTTCTAACAATTACCAAAAACAACCTTTTTTTAAACAATTAGCATCTTTTACAGATCACTATTATTACCGTTGGCTCTTAGAACTTTCCCTAGAAAAACATGATCGAAAGTTCCTCCCATTTGATTTATCCATTATAACTAATAAAGCAACACTAACTAAAGATATTTCCGGAATAATACCCGCAGAAGTTACTGTCGATGATAAAAAGCTATTTACACTCGTCACTGGGATTCCTGCCAACAACAACAGTAATTTTTTCAAAAAGGACAAGATTAAATATGATGAAGAATTCTCTAGAATAGCAAAAGATATTGCCGCCAGACCTTTAGGAAATAAAGAGCGAACATTAAGTACCCTCATCAATCAAGGAATATCCAATATTATTAATGACCGATTTTCATTTTAAAAAGCTACAAAACCATGCCACATAAATTAAGCCTTATCAAAGAACAGGTTATTCCATCTGCAGGTTGGAATCAATTTGCCAACAATCCATACGATGAAGGAAAAATAGGAGACATTACCGATAATATGGGAGTATCAGAAGTACCTGTTACTTCGATTCCTTCGCCTTTTGCACAAATGCATTTATTCGAAACATCATTTTCTTTTGTAAATAAAGCGTATATGAATTCTGGTAAAAATGCTACTGCTTTATCTGGCAACACTACCTATCATAAATATATTTCGCATTGTCTGGACATATTCGAAATACTTTTTTGCTATGATACTCTTAAACTAAAAGGAAAAATCGAAATAGAAGTTTGGAAAGCAGAAGAGCTAAAACGCTTACAGCAGGATCATAATCCAGGTATCAGAACTTTTGCGGAAACCCTCAGAATATTTATTGATAATTATAATAAAGATTCCCGATTTAGCAATAGAGGAATCACCAATGCCTTCAATGAATTCACCTTAATCTTTTTAGATCATCAAGTTATAGCAGGAACTTCCCCATATACAGGTTTTTTTACGATTGGTGATACGCTTCCAAAAACACTAAAAAGCAATTATAAAAATCGCTATTTCTTCACCAACAATGAGCCATTATATAAACGAAATCCAAGTTTTCAGGAATTCATGAACGTCTTCTTCACATCTAATCCTACCATTACTCAATCTTTTAAAGAAGTATATAGTTATATCGAACATAGCAGAAATCATATCGAAGATCAACATATTCTAAAAACCATTAACGGTCTTAGCAGAAATCAAGGAGAAGAATATACAAATGAATACGAAATTCTGGAAATCAATAACCAGGAAATAAGCTTCTTAGGAGGAACCATTCCTTTTATTTGTGACAAATTCGATAGCCTAGAAGAAGCTCAGTCTATTAAAGATAGTGACTATATCATACAAACATCAAAAACTTTAAAAAACCCACCTTTAGCTTTATTAGAAGGTATAAACAAAAAGCGATGGAATTATTATGGTGGTAATAAATTTACTGAAGATGTCAAGTTGTATACCCATACACCCATCCAGAAAAGAAAATTACCTCAATCTGTCGTTGAGTACCCTTGGATTACACGAGATGATTTACTTTCTAAACATCTGATACAATTAGATTATCCGGCAAATAAGGCTAAATTCTGGTTACCGTCGGGTATAGTCGATAATGTAATATTACCTATTAAAGAAACCTATTTCAATTATTTCACCTTAGAAGATCTAAAAAAACAAATCTCTATTGACAAATTGAAAATGGGTGCTATTGTAGTAACGCTAGAAATTCCTGTAAAAGCAGATCAAGGAAAAGGAACTATTCGTTTTGAAAGAACATATGATGCCGTAAACCCTGAAACCATTGATAATGATGAACACGGAGCTTTGATTAAAACTTCTATGGCATTTGGGATCTATCCATTCTTTAGAGTAACGGATACAAAGTATAATGATAAATACAAGATACTCTCTTATCATCTTAAAGGGGAAGAAATATCGTATCAATTTATAAGGGAAGAACTTACCAAACCCAAAGTATTAAAAATTCCTTCAAAAATACATTCCAGAACACGAAGTAATGAGAAATATCCGTGTGTAACCAATTATCTGGACGTAACAACTATTCATAAAAATGAACAAGGAGAAATACAATTGGACACAAAGACAGATGCTACCTTTGATGCTATTCACGTGCGCATTGATAACATTGATAAAAACGTAATCTCAGAAGGTATTTTAATTCCATTGATGGGAGAAGCTATTTCGTTAGCAAATGGAGAGGCTGCTATTGCCTTTGATATAGGAACCAGCAACAGTTTTGTAGCTATTAAAACATCGAATACCATAGAAAATTTATCCTCTTATAAAGGAAATGAGCAATCTGCGGATCCGGATATGGTTATGTTACATCAACCAAATCAGGAATTAGAAGTATCTAAAAAGTACGAATTAGATCCTATTAAACCTGTCTATGGGGCTGCTCAAATTGCAGAATTTTTGCCTACACTGATAGGAAAAGAAGCGCTGTTTAAATTCCCTATTCGTTCTATTATCAACATTGATAATGATACAAATCCTGAACAAACCAATAACGTTAATGTATTATCCAGTACCAATATTCCTTTTGGTTTCGGACAACGTGTATTACGCCGGGATTTTGATTTTGTACATTCTAATATCAAATGGGGTGTAACGGACGGAACCAATATCGCAGCCCAAAACAAATTAAAAGCATTCATAGAACAGCTCGTCTGGATGGGAAGAAATAAATTATTGAGTGAAGGAATCAATCCCGAAGCAACCAATCTATTATGGTTTAAACCTTTGAGTATGGGTAGTAATCAGATGACAGTTTTCAATGATATCTGGAATGAACTATACACCAGCTACTACAGCAAATCTTCGAATATCGAAAAGCTAACCAGTATTACAGAATCCTGGGCTCCGTATTATAGTTATGACAGAACTTTTGGTTCTGGAGAAATCTATATGAATCTCGATATTGGTGGAGGAACAACAGATATGATTGTATTTGAGAATAATAAACCTGCTTTAACTACCTCATTTAGATTTGCCGGAAACAGTCTTTTCGAATCTAGGAGTAATAATGATCCTTTTGATAATGGTTTTGTATCAAAGTACGAATCAGTCATGAGAAAGGCTTTTGGTACTGACTTTTCTAAAACAGATATTATTGATTATATAAAAAGTTCTAAAGGATTATTATCCACAGATTTAATAAGTTACTTTTTCAATTATAAAGGGTTTGCTAAAAAACTGATACTGGATAGTGAATTTAAATTGCTATTTCTCATACATAATAGTGCTATCTTCTATCATTCTTTTCAGATCCTGGGAATGAGTAGTATCCAAAAATTTCCATCTTATGTTGGAGTAAGTGGAAATGGAGCTAAATTATTAGCAATCACTAATGGATCCAATGATTTAAATCGATCTAAAGGTATTGCTCATCTTACATGTCTTATTGTAAAGAAAATCTTTAACAAAGAAGAAGTTCCACCAATAGAACTACAAATATTGCAAAATCCAAAAGAATCTACGGCAATTGGTGGTATCAAAGGATTGGAACAGATAAAATCAAATTCAGAAGCAGATACCAGCAACTTTTATATCTCTATAGGGAACGCAAAAGACTTGATTCTTGATTCAGATACTGATAGAAAGAAAACAGTTCAGTATGCTAATTTTATAAAAGAATCTGACCTTACTATACAAGAAGTAACAGAAAATGTAATCAGTTTTTTCGATTACTTCTTTGATGAATTATGGTTTGATGCTGATTTGATTAAAAACTTTGGTTTGGAGAAATCTTACAATCCAAAAAAGTTACAAAAATTCTTTTCTGATCCTTCCAAAATTAGTGATACCATTAGAGAAGTCATCAATTATAAAATAACCGTAGAGCAAGAATCTAACTTAAGTGACTCCTTATTTTTTGAAGCGATAAAAGCCTATTTATATGCTTTCTCCAAAATTATTGTATCAGAAAAAATAAACCAATTTAAAGGAGTGTAACTATGAAACAAAAAACACAGATACAATTCTCTATAGTATTAATATGTATAATATTAAATTGGTATACACTCATTGGTCAAACGAATTCTAATGAGGTAATCGATGAAAATAAACAACTGATTGAGAAACTGTTTGATAGCATTGCTTATAAAAGCCTTCATTTGGTTATGAAAGATAGAGCTTTTGAAAATAATCAGAATGCTATTCCAAACTTAAGAAATGTCAAATTGGACAGTATGCTATCAATATTTAATGCGTTTGATAGAACTGATCGAAATATAGATTCTCTTTACAGTTACACGGAACGATTTATTAAATTAAGAAAACAATATATCGAAAGTGATTTTTTATCAAAAAAGGAATTCACAGATTCCTTAGAAGCAATTCTAAGTACAAGTTTGATTTCCAAAAGTATTATAAAAAATAAGGGAAATGAACAACCCTATAAAAAGCTTATTTCTAAAATAAAAGAACAAATAACATTAGCCATAAATAATTTTAAAATAACTAAAATTGATGATGAAAAGATAGAAAACGAAGATGAGCAAGTCCAAAATATATCAACAATAATTCCAGATGAAAAAGAAAAACCAACATCAAAACAAGGTTTCGAAACTATCATAAAAGACTATAGCACCATACTATTGATAATTTTAATCATAAGTTTAGTCTTAAACATCTTTTTAGGAATCTTGTTTTTTAAAATCAAAAAGAGATTAGCTGCTACAAATACTAATTTTTTAGATATATCAGAAACCACAACAGATAATCTATCTGCCGAGGAAATTGAAGAGATTACAAAAGAGGCATCTGCTAGTTGGATCGCAGAATTTACTGCTGCATACCCTTCAGATTGTATAGCTACTATAAAAGATACTTTAGAAAAATCTAAATCAGAATTAATAGAAAACATACAGTCAAATCGATTTTCTTCAAAACGTGAACTCCAAAAATCCATTGATCAAAAGCTAAAAAATAGTACTATTTCACTTGAAGCATCATTAAAACAATGTAACGATAGGAAACAAGCAACAACAAAAATAGAACAAGAATTACAAAGTCACTCTTTTATATCTACACAGGTTAGCGAAACTATTTCTTCTGAAGAAATACATACGCTTATAGAGAGATCTAAAAGGAATTTAATTCACGAGTTACCTCCAACCATTAATAATGATCAATTATCCAGACATATTACAGAAATCAAAATGAATATCAACCTTGAAATAGAGAAAAGAGTTCGGGAAAATCTAACTGTGTATTTCCCTTTTACAAATGGCGAAGGAGCAGTTGCTGCTGATAAAAAATCAAAAATAAAGGAACGTGATAGTGCTCTACAATTTATTATAAATCCTAATGATACTTCTCGAGCGACTTTCAGCCTTTTATATGACTATCCTGATATGATGCAGGCAGGGATACAGAGTTATGATATCTTTTTATTACCTATTTGTAATCTAACCAGTGAAAACTTCAATAGAAACGGAACTACTATTGAGCAAATAGGAGGTGACGGAGAAATGACGCTAGAGGGAAATCAATGGAAAGTTGTAAACAAAGTAACTATCAAAATAATCTAAACTCACATGATATATTTAATCATACTACTCACGATTACGCATCTTATTGTATTATATAAATTACGTAAATACCTGGATGCCTATAAAAAGAATAATCACAACTATATAACGAATGAGCTTAAAAAAATCAACCAATCATTTTATCGAAGTATTGATAGCATCAATAAAAATGTGACTATTTTCTCCCAAAATACAGAAAGTAAATTAAACGATATTGAAGACGCAACAAAAACATTCACAAAAAATTACAGAAAGAATTTTCATGAATTAACAAGCTTCATAAAATCAGACTACCAATCATTAACAGCTTTGGTTAAAGAGACCAATACACTTCTGGAAAGCTTACTACAAAGAACTGAAGAAAGCATTGCTAAAAATCAAGAATTAAAGCCACTATTAATACATAGTCACGAAGCATTAGAAAAACTGTATGGTAAAAGTAAGCTGTTAATTTCGGGCTATGAAAAAAGCCTAAAACTTATCCAAAATGAAATGGAAAACACTGTGGCAACTATAGAAAACACATTGGATACTAAAATAAGACATATAGCTACCAAAGGTGAAAAAGCAATAACCGAATCCTTAGAAATTAGCAAAAATACCGTTCATACAATGACGGATGATACAAACGCAAAGCTCAAAACACTACTTCAAGACAATCAAATACAAACACTTGTAGACAATATTCAAGCTATTGAAAAAACAGTAAAAACGAGTATATCTGAGATCAATACTTCTATCAGTGAACTTGATCAAGTATTCATAACAAAACTGAATGAATATAAGGAAGCAAATAAAGACAAAAAAGGGTTTTTTGGGTTTTGATTAGAATGTAAACTCTAAATACACTGGTAAATGATCAGACAATTTTCTTGCTTTGGGAAGTTCATCACAGGCCTTTACAAAATCAATAACACTTCCTTTGATTTTAGTTATATTTTTAGAATAAAAAATATTATCAATAACATAATTGAGATAAGAGCCACTTACACAAGAACGCTTTAACGTAGTTTTCTTATTCGTGGTAGCTACGCTGTAACCACTTTTTTTAAATGATGAGAATACCTCATCATTTTCATTCGTATTAAAATCTCCTGCCAAAATTAGCGGCGTTTTAAGAGAATCTGCTACAAACCTTGTCAATGCTTCTATTTCTGGTTTAGGATTCTTACTATAAGGACGAGAGTGAAAATTTAGAATAGTAAACTTTCTTCTATCCATATAAAAATCGATTAAAAAAGGTTCTCTATCAATTTTAGAATCTACTTCTTTTAGTAATCTTCCTCTGGTTTTGATTTTAATATCTTTTGTTTTCCAAATGTATGCATATCGCTCCGTCATATATGGAGGACTGTGCGTTGGGTTACTAATTACATAATCCCATGCAACTCCTTTTCTATTAAGAATATCATTTAGTTTTGCCACCGCTTGTGCTCCACCAAATCCTGCAACAATCTCTTGTATCGCTACAATATCTGCATCCTTAACAATATCGGCTATTCGTTCTAATTCCTTATTATCTTTTGTTTTTCCTAAATCGCGAATATTCCAGGATATTAATGTAATCGAAGAGCTCTGACCAAAGGAAAAGCTATATATCAATAGGAAAATGAACACCAGTAATTTTTTATACATCTTATAGGGTTTAGAAGGGTTACCTTTTAAATGTAATAAAAAGGAATATTTTAGAATTGAGGATTTCCGTAAATTCGTTTCAGGTAACATTTCACAATTGTAACGTACTTAATATAAGGAGCAATAAAAAAAGGAACTCTGAGAATTACAAACGCTTCTCAAAACTATCCTCAATGCAATTGATACATTGATTACAAAAAATACTAGTAAAAATAGTAACCAATGCGATTGTAATGGGTGTAACTGTCTTTAGAATACTATACCTCCCTAAACATTTTTTGGTGCCACAACAAAATGATTCGCTCTTTTAAGGAAGTAAGAGATGCTTGTAGAGAGTAATAATACTTAAAACAAACATTGAGTATTGTTATCACCAAACATCTTCTATATATCCTTGACTAAATAAAAACGCAAGCACGCCCGTTAGAATTATAATAATTAAATGTGGTAATAAAGTGGTTCCGCCTAGTTTACCAAGTTGAACTCTTGTATCTTCTTCGGATAAATTTTTATTTAACACTTTGGATATCTTTCTATTTGCTTCAAGTATATAGAATTTATTTCCAAAGAAACCTAAACCAGCACTCCATAATATTCTGGATATAATATCTATCGTTTTATAGGTTCGATCCGAAATTAGATAATTTTCATATAATAAATCCATAAACATCGTTTCGGCCATACCCAATAAGAATAATGTGAAAACGGTTAAATACATTTTCCTGTATAAAAGCCAAAATACTCCCAGGAAAAATGCATAAGGACTAAATCTAAATCTCCTCCCATTGCCATAACTTCTTACTACATCTATATAATAATCATCTTCGTCCATAAAGAATGATGTATAATGCTCTTCTGTATGTTTCATTACTATTGTGTTATCTTCTTTTACTTACTTTAAATCTTCTGTTAACCTTGTTTTTACAATAGTTAAAACCATAGGCGTATCATATCTATTAGCCAGAACTGTGAAAACCTATTATAAGATAACCGTGCATATGGAAAAAAGGAACAACTTACACAAACGATAATGTTCTACTCTTTAACTACATGCCTTATCATATCATAAGGTTACTTTGCTTTTCTATCTATTCAACGGAAATGAAATTCCCACAGCAAAAGCTCCATTAAATTGCTCTAACATAGGATAAAAATAATACGCTAATCCTACATCCACATTATTATGGCGTCCTAATGCCAATCCGAACGAAAAAGGAATATGGAGTGTTACACCATTCTCTTTTTCGTTGATCGTAGGGGTCACTGTTTCAAAAGATCCTACAGAAGCTCCTAATCCTATTTCTATATAAGGAGCAACCCACGGAATAGGGATAGACAATTTGGTTTTTCCTCCTGCAAAAAAAGCATTTGTAGATGCCCTTGCTCCAATAAGATTTTCTGATAAACCATCTTCATCCGTAGAGGTATTAATATAACCAACATACGGTCTTAAACTAAACCATTTTTTAGGAGCCCAGACATATTCTCCTTGAATATAAATACCATTACCGTATACATCAACATTCTCGTTAGGCGTAGTGATTCCCAATCCTATCGATGCATTAATGTATGTTCCTTTTTGCTGTTGAGCAAACGTGGTTTGTAAAAATGTACATGTCAGAGTTATAAGTAAGACAATACCTCTAAATAATGTTTGCATAGATGTTGCTTTTTGTGTTATATAAAATGATTGGTATTGGTAAGTGTCATAAATAGGAAAAATGTTACCTATTGATTTCATCTTTTTGTAAAATATAACCCCTAATCAATTAAGTTACTCTTCCATAATTAATTAAAAAATAAGAGGATAGCTAAAGCTAAATGTTGTACCTATAAACTAAAACAATCGAAACCTGTTTTGAAATAGTTGAGCACATCGAAAAAAAGAAGAGATTACATAAGTAATGGTCTATTGCACCTCTGACTATAAACCTTATTATAAGGTTACTAATAGTGTTTTATCTATTAAAAGGATTTTCACTTATCCAATGAAAACCTCTATTCGTTAATAAAAAATCATCTTGATCCAATCGTCTGGTTTGACCATAGATCGTATCGTTTTTATGGATATAGTTAAAATCTAAAGTGGTTTTGGTTTTAGTATAGTTAAGATCAAAAGAATCGGATTCCCCAGAAGATGAGATAAATTTAATTTTTTGAGCTGTGGAGTCTATCTCTACGCTGTAACGCATCTTCTCTTTACTCATTCTTGTTACTTGAACGCTTCCTTCTCTTTCAAATCTAATATCTTTCCAACGTCTATCGCTTTTATAATGTGTAATAGTATCTCCATTAATGACATAGTTTGTCACTTCATATATACCGTATAATGCCGGCTTAGGACGTTCTGTACCATATAGTTTGCTACCCTTAAAAGTTTCGTAAAAACCATAACCCAATGCAAACGCTATAATCAGTCCTTTTAAAGCATTCAAACTAATATGAATCCATTTTTTTAGTGCAGGGCGTTGTATTACAGTAAGTTTTTCTACAGCCTTATTGGTGACCAAAAATGTCATAACTCTCTTTATGTCTCGAGCTAATAGAAACAAAGTCATTATTACCAGATGTGTAGATAATAACTTAACCGGAACATCAAAAAAGTAATTGACCGCCATGACATTTAAAGCAGTCATTAAAGTAATAACCGCTCCAAATGTGAGGGTACGTCTAAATAACAATAACCCTGCTAGTACTTCTGCAATACCCATAAACATGTTATACCCTTCAGAAAACCCTAAAAATGTCCAGGCTAATCCCATAGGCGAAGATTCTCCATAGGGTTGCATAAGTCTATAAAAACTAGGAGCCGGAAACTGCAATTGAATCACTTTTACCAATCCATAGCTAATCAACATCAGTCCTACATAATAACGCATCGCTGTAGTTAACCAATAATATAGTTTTTTATAATTAGGGCGCTTTCTATCTAATAAAGACCAAATTAATGTACCCAGTACAGCGAACATAAAAATTACAAATACGAGCAAATACTCATAACTCGTATCTCCACTACCATTAGGTCCGGTATTTACGCGATAAGGAATCCCCACGATGTCTTCACCAAACCAGGGCACAAATTGTTGCATGAGGTCTATAGGTATCTTTACCAGTTCCTCAAAAAAGGGATACGCTCCATTGTTGTAAAAAAAGATAAAAAATAAAAAATAGATACACGAAAACCTAAATCCAACTCGCCCCCAGATGGACCATTGCTCATCTTCGGTAGAAGAAGTATAGGTCATTAGTGAAAACAACAGGAGTAAGATAAAAAAGATAGCTATCACCATGCCTATATTAGGGAAAACACCTTCTATACTTCCTGTGTTTTCTGAGATTCCTTTTCCTTCTACTAAAAGCGCATAATCACCATCTACTCGATCCTGCGTACTAGTAAATGAAAATTCTCTCACCAATATCTTAGCTCCAGAAATACCTGAAGTCCATCCAGGAAAGCTAGTAGTAGTTACCTGCGTCTCAAAACTGGCATTATCAATTGGTACTGGCTGAAATTCTCCGGCATCATCTTCAATATAGACCTCAAATTTATCATAGAAAAATTTACCATTATGGGTACAAATCCCACCAAAAACCAGTTTTTCGGATTTAGCATCAATCACTCCCTGAACTGTATAAGTATTCCAGGTATCAGACTTTATGGGCCTATTCCTCATATTATCAAAAAAACCTCTTCCTTGATCAGCTTTGTTATCCACACGGGCCCAGATCCCAGCCCAAGTTTTTTCACCATCTGTCTCAACTTTTACCTTTGCAATCACCTTAAACTTCTTTGTAGAGTCTGCTGTTACCACTACAGACTGACTAAATGAAGTCCAGTTTCTGGATATGTTTTTGGTTTGAGCAGATAGTTGATATTGATAGAAAATAGCTACTAGGATGAGTAGTTTTAGGATGTTTTTCATGGTAGTTAATACTATAATAATTTTTGCTAATTTTTACTTTTTGATAATTTCTCTGCTAATAATAGTGCATTATAAGCATTTATTATCCTACCAGACTTAGAAAGCTCTGAGAATGGAACTAGTTTAGCGCTTTTATCCTTTAGTTTCAGTTCCACATCAACATCATACTTAGTTCCAGAATCAAGGATAACCTGTTTCACTTGTCTTGCAGATAGCTTAGGATAATAGGATCTTACCAACGCTGCTATTCCTGCGACTACCGGAGAAGCAAGAGATGTACCTCTGGTAGAAGTATATGCATCTTTACTATATTTGGTAGTGTACATATCAACTCCAGGAGCAAATACATCCACGTGCTTTTTACCGTAATTGGAAAAACTAGCTCTTAAATTTTGAAGATCCCAAGTACTGGCACCAACTACTATAAAATTGTCGACAAACTCTTTTTCATCAGTGTAGTCGTTCAGATAAGATTTTTGAAGATCATTATTTGTATTGTTATTACCGGCTGCGGTAACTAAAAGGACATCATGATTAGCAGCATATTCTATAGCGTCATTTACCCAATCTTCATGAAGTGATAGTGTTTTACCCCAACTCATATTGATCACCTTGGCACCATTATCTACTGCATAACGTATGGCTACAGCAATATCCTTGTCATGCTCATCACCTGTGGCTACCATCACCACGGGCATTATCTTGATATGATCCGAAAACCCTTTTATACCCAGATCATTAGATCGGGTAGCCCCTAAGGTTCCAGCTACTACTGTTGCGTGTTGAAAAGGCACATCTCCATACACTACAGGACTTCCATAGTTGTTATCATTGATATCATCGGGATTATCTCCTGGTATCTCTCGTTCGTTATGATCTATATGGAGAATCGTTTCTTCTCTCTTTTTATAATTACTAATATATATATCCAATCCTTTTGGGGTAAGATCATATCGTATCCCTTTTTGAACTCCTTCTATAGCATTTTTGGCAATCGAATCGTTTTCATACACCTGTAATAAACTATCTAACTCCGCAAGCTTATATTCTTTTTTGGGATAGATACTATCTAATAAGGTTGTACCATATATGATCGCCTCTTTAAGCAGCTGAATATTTTTTTGACTTTCTTTATTTTCGACAATACCACTTTCCCATTTTTTGTAAGCTTTTGTATACAATTCATAAGATTTTTGATCTTGATCAGATACTTGGTTCGCCTTTTTACCCTTAAAAAGAGCATTATATTTTTTAACTATCCTAGTGCTTTCTAAATGCTCATATTTTACAAATTCACCTTTGGTATTACTTAGAAAATCCCACCCGTTACTATCATCGATATAGCCATTCTTATCATCATCAATACCATTATCAGGGATTTCATCAGTATTGCGCCATATTTGATCTTTCAGATCCTCGTGATGAATGTCTAGCTTTGTATCTAGCACTGCAACAATAACCTCTTGTCCTTTATTGTCTTTTATAATTTCTCTATATGCTTTTTCTAAGCTTACACCTGGGATAGTATCCTCTGCAAAATCTTTATGATACCAGGTTTTTAGTTGTTCTTTGGATAGCGTTTTTGATATGATTATACCTTTTTTATTCGCAGAAGACGCCTTGGTCGTCTGCGCTGTTAGTGGACACTGATACACCAGAAAAATCAGTATGGTTAGTTTTAAAATTTTTTTCATGGGATGATTTTGTTTTAATTGTCGACTTTTCTTTTTTAGGTCTATACTCTACTAGTAAGTGTACTGATAAGGGGATATGTTACCTATAAAATTGAAATTTTTATTGATTATTTAAGTGTTTTATGAAATAAGAAGGGTATATACCACTATTTTTCTTAAAACTCTTAGAGAATGTTTCTGCACTCTTAAAACCAGATTCTTGAGCGATCGCTTTAATAGTAAACCTTCTAAATGAGTTATCTCTCTTGAGTTTATCGATTGCATAATTAATACGTAAATCATTGATATAATTAGTATAAGATTTATTAAAATAATGATTTATAGTTTTCGATAAATAAGTTGAGTTTGTTCCACAAAATTTGGCAAGAGCAGATAAAGTCAGTTTATTGTCTTTAAATTTTTCTTCGGCGATGAAGGATTTGAGTTTTACTAAAATCTCTTGAGATAAATTTTCTGGAACCTCCAGATTGTCAACTCTTTTCTTTTGAAATGATTCTTGTTTAGGGAGTTCTTTTTTTTCAGATGTTCTGTTATTATTTATTATCTTTTCAAATTTCCTTTTGTATTTTTTTTGTCTATTGTAAAATAGAATAATAATAAAAATGAAAACTATACCAATAACAATAAATATGTATTTAAGGTACTGATGATCTTTTTCAAGCTCAGAAATTAAAACTTCTTTTCTTTTCATGAGCTTAGGTATATCATAACTATCTTTAAGATGTTTCGATAAATAGCTCTTATCAGAACTCAATATACTATCTAATGAAATCAATCTTTTTAAATAGACAAGTTGAGTGTTTGGATCTTCTCTTCTTTTATAGTAATTAATAAGCATTTCATAACATTCCCGAATATCAGAGGATAAAGTTCTTGTGTCAATGAAAATTGAGTCTACCTTTTTTAAGTACTCAACTGATCTTTCTTCGTTTCCTTGTTTATCATAGGTTTTAGCTAAGTAAAAATAACCTTCTGCCATATTAGCTTTATCTTGAATTTTTTCAAAATATTCTAATGATTTTTTTAAGGATGTTTGAGATTTTTGGAATTCCGATCTATGATAATAAATAACTCCTTCATTCAATAATAGATGGTTTATCAATGAAATATGATTAATTTTCTGTGCTATCTTCATGCCCCGATTATTATAGTGTAATGCTGAATCAAGTTTTCCGAGATTCTTATGGGTGAACGCAATAGCTTGTAAAGAAGTACCAGAGAAAATTGATTTTACAGGATAGCTAAACTTTTCTTCTACGAGTTGGAGGTTATCATTATGAATTTGGAGTGCTTCTTTTGAATACCCAATCTTATCCTTAATCAGGCCAATCATATGATTACTACCAAATTTTGTTTCTTTATTAAAAAAGTTCTCAGCATAGTCATTTGCTAATAAATAATTATCAAATGCTTTTTTCAAGTTACCTTGAACAAAAAAGTATTGGTCACCTTTAAGCATAAAACCATTTGCAGGATAAAGTGAGGTAGGATTGTTTTTTGTTAATTGTATAATAGAATCAGCATAATTTAATCCAAAAGTGTTTTGTTGATGCATTAAAGCTAAATGATTATATCCTTCAACTATGGAGGACGTGTCGCTTCTTTGCTTACTTTTTTTTATAAATGCTTCAATGCAATACTGCTTATTTAGATTGTCTTGAGAATTTTCAAATAGATTTAATAACTCAGAAAGTGATTTTTGAGATAAAGAGTCTTCCACATTAGATTGTGAGAAATTTTTTCTGCAACTAGTAATAACAGTATTGAACAAACTAATCTATATGTCATTCTTAACACAATTGTATGAATTAATTAAAATCAACACGTTAACTGGTTTCTATTTTTTTAATGAAATATGAAGGTTTTAGTCCCGTTTCCTTGTAAAAAGCCGATGCAAAAGATTCAGATGAATTAAAGCCCACTTCATTCGCAATAGCTTTTATTGTATATTTTCTAAAAAGTTTATCTGTTTTCAGTTTTTCTATTGCATAATTAACTCTAAGATTATTAACATATAAAACAAAGCTTTTCTCAAAAAAGTGATTTATTACTAAAGATAAATATCGAGAGTTGGTATTGATTTGTTTAGCTAAACCACCTAGCGTTATTCCTTGTTTAGTATAATCAAGATCTTTTTCAAATTTTTCTAATCCAGATAAGATCATTTCTAAAACCCTGTCAGATATGTCAATACTTTTCTTTTTACTAGGATCTGCTAAAGGAAGCTTTTTATCTAATTTTTTACTATTATTTTCTTTCGAGGTTTTCTCAATTATGTTTTTAAATCTAGTTTTATATTTTTTCTGCTTTCTATAATTATATATCCAAAGAAAAAATAATAATATAGAAATAGAGAAAAAAACAATGAAATAGTTTTGAAATCGATTTCTTCCTTTTTTAATGGAATTGATAATCTTATCCTTTTCAGAAATTAGTTTTGGGGTATCATATTCACTTATAATTTTAGTAGACAAATGACGATAGTTACTATCTATTAATTTATTAATATCTAGAAGTTTTTCTATATAGGATAAGGTTTTTTCTTTATTATCGGTTCTTTTATAATAGTCTACTAAGGTTTCGTGACCATCAACTAACAAAGGATGGATATCTCCAGTAATTTGATATATGGAATCATTATTTTTAAAATATTCAATAGACAAATCTTCATTATTAAATTCTTGTTCTATTTTTCCTAAAAAATAATTGCTAAAGGATAAACATTCATGATTGTTGATTTTTTTAAAATAAGTAACGGTTTTGATAATACTATCTCTTGATTTAGTAAACTCATCTCGAAAAAATAAACTTATACCCTCATTTAAAACCAAAAGATTGTATCTTAAAGAGTCACTTTCTTTAAGAGCCATTTTAATTCCAAGTTTATTTAAAACCGTAGCTGAATCTATTTTATCATTTCTTACATATTGTATAGCCAGATCGGTTAATGCTTGTAGATATTCTGATTCATTGCTGTTATTGTATTTGTTATCATTTACAAATCTCCAGCTTTCACGAAAAATCTTTAATGCTTCACTGTTTAAAAGAAGTTTGGCTTTTATCCCTCCTATTTGATGATTAATGTAATAGTTCGTTTCAGCATCATCTTTACTTACATATTTTTTAGCTTCAATATAATTATCAAATGATTTTTTGAATTCTTTATTCGTAAAATAAATATCAGCTTTAAGTAAATAAGCAGAAAGAGGATATATTTTATAGCCCTTATTCTTACTTATAAAAATTATACTATCTGAGTATTTAAAGCTTAATTCATTATAATAATGGTATCCTAAAAAATGATATCCAATAGACATCCTAAAAGAATCCATTTCTTTTCTAGCCTTTCCTAAATATGCTTCTGCATAGCTTTTTGATTTTATACGATTATCTTCATTAGCATAATACGCTTTTTGTAATTTATCATACGGCAATTTGGTCAATGAATCCTGCAAAGAAATATTCTCTACCTGCGATGTAGAAGTTTGACTACCTATAAAAAGAAGTAATAAATTAATTAAGTATTTATTAAAAGACATATTTAAATATTCATAGATATTATTGAGAATTAATAGGATTAAAGTTAGTAATAAGAAATTTTCCGCTATGCATTAAATTTATTGTCAATTTACTTATAAATGTGGTGTTTTAAAGACACGAAATTCTTGAATTAGGGTATCGTAATTCATAAATCACGACTACCTCCACTTGCACTAACGCAATTCTCCCTCATATATTTGCCCTGAAACAAAAACGTAGTCGAACATCTGATCAGTCGCAAAACTACCATAAAAATCAATAACAACTTTATAGATTTCCGTAAGGACTTCAAAAAATCAACTTTTTAGCATAGAGAAAAGATCGAATTGATTTAACGATCAATGGATCTAAATAATCCATAAAACAATTTACTGCAACTACCGATTTGTAGCACTTAAAAACGGTGTTTTTCAATACCGAAAGGGGACTTTTATGTCAAAATTTAAAAGGGAAAATCACATACAATAAAAATGAATACAACAAAAAATCAACACGTCATCGATGGAATTATTACTGGGGATAGTAGTATTCTTAAATCATTTTATAAAAAGAATCTACCGCCGGTTAGAAAGTTACTCCTACAGTATGGAGGAACTGC
Source organism: uncultured Aquimarina sp. (assembly GCF_947492405.1). Lineage (GTDB taxonomy): Bacteria > Bacteroidota > Bacteroidia > Flavobacteriales > Flavobacteriaceae > Aquimarina. Next base: position 180,105 of record NZ_CANLMP010000007.1, on the reverse strand, counting down.
AGAGGATGTGGAGGACATCTTTCAGGAAGCATTGGTATTACTATATCATCAACTAAGAGCTAGTGACTTTGAAATTCACACCTCTATCCACGCCTATTTTATGGGGATTTGTAAGAACATGTGGAGGAATCAAATTCGCAAAAAACAACTGTTAACATACAATGAACAGCTTATGGAGAATGCTTTAGACCCATCGGATTCCGTGTTGGAAACGATCAATAAAGAAGAACAACAAAAAGTATATCAAAAACATTTTATCAGGCTCACGGACCGTAATAAAAATATACTAGGATCCTATTTGGAAGGAAAAAGTATGAAAGATATCGCTACCAGCAACGGATATACAGAAGGCTATACACGAAAAAAGAAATGTATGATTAAAGAACGCCTGCTTCGTATGATACAAAGTGATCAGGTATATCAGGAGTTAGTGATGAGTTAGGAGTTAGTGCGGAGTACAAAGTAATGAGTACTACATAGTTGATGAGTAAGTGAGTCTCTGAGGACCGAGATTCCTCCATAGGAGAACAGGTCTCGAAGTCCGAAGTACAAAACACGCTAAAAAACATCATATCGTATAGAATTTTCAAAAAAAAGTAAAAAACAGGGGTAACATTTCTCTTTCTAACGACACGTACAAGTAGGGAGGCAAAATTTACCTCAGAAGTATTCTTAATCACATTAAGAAATTGATGAGTTTGCGATCGGAAAAATTGAATTGAATATAAATTATTAAGTATTATTTTATGAGAAAAATTGTTAGGATTATATTGGTTACATTTTTATGGCCAAGCATTTTTTATTGTCAATCTAATGGAAACAATCCTTTTAATAGTCTAATACCGGGCGATGAACTCGTGGCTACTCCAGATGTGATGGCTTTTCATAAGTATAATTCACTACCAATAAACCTTTATACAGGTAAAATCGAAGTAAACTTACCTTTATATGAAATCACTTCTGGAAATATTAATATTCCCATCAGTCTTTCTTATAATTCGGGGGGTATAAAGGTAGATGATATAGCCTCAAATGTTGGACTTGGCTGGAACTTAAATGCCTCTGGAAGTGTGGCAACAATTATTAAAGATATTCCGGATCAAACGCTTAGACGAGGTTTAATTAGCGAAAATGATTGGGATCACGGATCGATTACTTATGAATATGTTACTCAAAAAGGGTATTTGAGAGAATATGATGAGATATTACAGATTAATTCTCATTATGATCTTTATCAAGGTTACGATTTAGAGGCAGAAGAAGATGCTTCTCCAGATATTTTTATTGCGAATGCTCCAGGATTATCTTCAAGATTTATTTTAGAAAAAAACAATAATTCGTTTAATATTTTACCCATTGATGGATCAGGTATTATTAACAGTAATCCTATTACGTATGGAGAGGTTGAATCTAATAATTTAGGTTTTCAACTTAATGAACTGGAAATTCTTGATTATAACGGATATTCACCTACTACTAACTGGACTGATATATTTAACTACTATGGATATCATAAATTTGAATTAATTAATACAAATGGTATTAAATATATTTTTGACAAAAAAGATTTAAGAGAATCTTTATCCAGACAAGCTAAATATAGTCCTACAAATGGAGGTAAAGTTACTACAAGTGTTACGGCACATCATTTATCAAGCATGTTTGACCCCAGAAGCAATACAACTGTTAATTTTAACTACGAAGAATATCAAAAAGCCACAGTTCAACATGAAAGGTCGATGATTGAAGATGCCCTAACCAATCACGTTGATCCTGATGATTGGGTTTCGGTTAAAGTTTTTGGTCATCTACCATTGATAAATTCTTTCAACGAAAATAATAACCAAATTAATGAGAATGTATTTAGGTCATCCCTGAATTATATAAAATATAAAAAGGCTCATCGTTTAAGTAAGATTAATTTTCATAAAGGGGCAGTAGAATTCGTATATGGTCATATTAGACAGGATGCATATGATGAAAACGCATTGACGGAAATTGTAATAAAAGATATTCATAATTCAATAATAAAAAGGTTTGAGTTTGATTATGATTATTTCATATCAAAAGAGAATTGTTCCCAACCCGAATGTAAGCGATTAAAACTAGAACGAGTTAGACAGATTGGAAGAGACGATACTTCTATTGATTTGTATACACTTGATTATAATTATACAAATCCTTTACCAAAAGTGAAGGCTTTACAACAAGATTTTTTAGGGTACTATAACAACAATGGTGTTACAACACCTGAAACATCAAGTACTCAAAGAAAACAGCCTATTCTATATTATCACAAAAACCAAGGGGCAAATTCGATACTTCCATTTCCAATACAAGATCAAAGTCATGTTACCATTACTGGAGATTACAGTTTACAATCTAATGATTATTCTTTAACAGGAACACTAAAGTCTATTCAGTATGTTACTGGTGGTAAAAGTGAGTTTGAGTATGAAACACATAGATTTAATTTTCTTGGAAAAGAATATACGGCAGGAGGTGCCAGAATTAAAAGTCAAAGACTCACCGATGAAAATCAAAACGTAAAAGTTTTAGAGTATGAATATAAACACGGAAACGACAAATCATCAGGTTACATAAATAATATACCAGTTTTTGGATATCCTTATATGTGGGATCCTTCCAAAACCACTAATAATGTATCTTTTACTGTTTTTGACAAATCTAGAAGTGCCCTAGAGTTAACAGATGGCAGTTTTGTAGGTTATTCCGAAGTTATTGAAAAAGAAATAGGAAACGGTCATACAATACATAAATTTATTTCGCCGGAGACAGCACCTAATATTCCAGAAACATATATTACAAGTAATACTGGAAATCCTAATCATATAGGGATAAATGATCAAGCTGCTTTAAATTTTTTAAAGAACAACAGTGCGTATCCATTTTCAAATTATGTGGATAACGATATTTTACGAGGTAAGCCCTCACTGATAGAATACCGTAATGAATCAAACGAAACTTTAAAAACTATTAATTATGACTATAAAAGGAAAATTTTCAACACACTCAACCTTAGTTATAGAGATATTTTAGATAATTATGGGAGAGATGATCAAAATTTAGATTTTGGAACTTGGCATTTCTACCATTCCTCAGAATTGAATATAGAAAGAAACTTACAATCAAAAAAGATTACTACTGACTATCTAGAAAACGGAAATAGAATTACAGAAGAAACTTTTCAATATGATGATAAATACCCATTTCTTAAACAATATAGTTTAGTTGACAATACTAATACACTACAAACAAACACATACTATCCTTTTGATTATGAAATAAACAGCTTGACATATATGACGGATTTAATACTTCAAAACAGGGTAGCTGAACCAATTAGGGAAGAAAATAAATTCAATAATCGATTAACCAATATGAGTATGTTCGATTATGGAAACTTTAACAATGAAGTAATCTTACCAAGAAGTATTTCAAAAAGAAAAGGAGATGAACTAATAGAAGAGAAATCAATAATTGATAGTAGAGATGAAAATGGAAACATACTCCAGTTTCATAAAAAAGATGATATATCTCAAATATTGATCTGGGGATATAATAACCAATATCCAATAGCGAAAATTGCCAACGCTTCCTATACAGGGATGCCTACAGAGGTAATCGATTTGATTGATCAGATCAAAATAACATCTAATACAGAAAATAGTAGTACTGCAGAAGCTTCTATGAGAACTAATTTAGAAACACTACGATCTCATTCATTTTTTGCCAATGCAGAAATGAGTTATTATACTTATGACCCACTGATTGGAGTCACCAGTATGACAGATCCCAGAGGCTATACGATGTATTACGAGTATGATGGTTTTAATCGATTATCCGTAGTAAGAGATGAAGATGGAAACATCTTATCAGAAAACCAGTACCATTACAAAAACAACTAAGAAGATGAATTTCAAATATTATTATATAACTTTTATATTTCTGTGTATTGCTCAGTTTGCTAGTGCTCAGATTGTTTTAAACCCTTGTAGAGGGGACGATTTTGGAGGACAACCCTGGTATTTAGATGCTGATGCTGATGGGTACGGGAATCCTCATCAAGCGATTTGTGCTCAAACCCGACCTACCGGATATGTGGCCAGACAATTTCAATGGGATCAAAATGATAACGATGCCAGCATTTATCCTGGCGCTACTGAATTATGTGATGGAAAAGACAATGATCAGGATGGGTTGATTGATGAATCCACTCCTCCACCAACACCAAGCGCAGCAAGTGTTGCTAATAATTGCGGTAGTAGTGTACTATCCAGAAGCAATCCACCAAGTGGGATTACCTGGTATTGGCAAGGTACTGCTGGAGGAACTAGCATTGCTAATAGTAGTCCTTCTATTACCAGAACCAGCGGAAGTAGACATTACTTGCGAGCAAGAAACAATACGACAAAATGTTGGAGTCCTGCACGAACAGTTAATTATAGTATTAAATCAGTACCGTCTATACCAAGCGCACCAAGTGTTGCTAACAATTGTGGTGGTAGCGTGCTATCCAGAAGCAATCCACCAAGTGGGGTAACCTGGTATTGGCAGGGTACTGCTGGAGGTACTAGCACGGCTAATAGCAGTTCTTCTATTACCAGAACAACTGGTAGTGCATATTATCTAAGAGCTAGAAATAATTCTTCAGGATGCTGGAGTCCTTCAAGAACCGTAAACTATAGTGTTAGAGTTGTACCTCCGATACCTAGTACACCAAATGTTGCTAACAATTGTGGTGTTAGTGTACTTACTAGAATCAATCCACCAAGTGGTGTTACCTGGTATTGGCAAAGTACTGCTGGAGGAACTAGCACCACTAATAGTGGTTCTTCTGTAACTAGAACCAGTGGTAATTCTCATTATCTAAGAGCTAGAAACAATAGTTCAGGATGCTGGAGCCCTGCTAGAACCGTAAACTATAGTGTTAGATCGGTACCTCCGACACCGGCCATAGCCACGGTTGACAACAACTGTGGGAATAGTGTACTTAGAAGAAGTAATCCACCAAGTGGGGTTACCTGGTATTGGCAGGAAACTGCGGGAAGCACCAGTACCTTGAATAGTAATGCATCCATTACCAGAACCACTGGTAGTAAATATTATCTAAGAGCTAGAAACAATAGTTCAGGATGCTGGAGCCCTGCAAGAACGGTAAGCTATACTATTAAATTGGTTCCTCCTACACCAGCTGCACCAAGTGTTGATAACAATTGTGGAAATAGTGTGCTTAACAGAAGTAATCCTCCTAGCGGGATTACCTGGTATTGGCAGAGTACGGCAGGAGGAACCAGCACTTCTAATAGTAGTGCTTCTATCACCAGGACCAGTGATAATTCTCATTACCTAAGAGCAAGGAATAACTCTTCAGGATGTTGGAGCCCTGCTAGAACAGTTAATTATAGTATCAAAGCTGTACCTCCAACACCAGCTACACCAAGTGTTGCTAATAATTGTGGAAATAGTGTACTTAGCAGAAGCAACCCACCAAGTGGAGTGACCTGGTATTGGCAAAGTACTGCAGGAGGAACCAGTACTTCTAATAGTAGTGCTTCTGTAACCAGAACTACCGATAACAAGTATTATCTAAGAGCCAAAAACAATAACACAGGATGTTGGAGCCCTGCTAGAACCGTAAATTATAGTATCAAATCAGTGCCTGTAACACCAACTGCACCTTCAGTTGCTAACAACTGTGGCAATAGTGTGCTTAGCAGAAGCAATCCGCCGAGTGGGATTACCTGGTATTGGCAGGATATTGCAGGAGGCACAAGTACTACTAATAGTAGCCCTTCTGTAACCAGAACTAGTGGTAGTGCGTATTACCTAAGAGCAAGAAATAATACTACAGGATGTTGGAGTCCTGCAAGAACAGTAAATTATAGTATTAAATTGGTTCCTAATACGCCAGCTGCAGCAACCGTTGACAGCAACTGCGGTAATAGTGTGCTTAGAAGAAGTACTCCGCCAAGTGGAGTGACTTGGTATTGGCAGGAAACTGCCGGAGACACCAGCACCGCTAATAGTAACTCTTCAATAACCAGAACTAGTGGTAGTGCGTACTACTTAAGAGCAAGAAATAATACTACAGGATGTTGGAGTCCTGCAAGAACAGTTAATTATACTATTCAATTGGTTCCTACTACGCCAGCGGCACCTACCGTTGATAATAACTGTGGTGGTAGTGTTCTTACCAGAAGTGCTCCTCCAAGTGGGATTACCTGGTATTGGCAGGAAACTTCAGGAGGGACCAGTACCTTGAATAGCAATCCTTCTATTACTAGAACCAATGGTAGTAAATATTATCTAAGAGCAAGAAACAATAGTTCAGGATGTTGGAGTCCAGTAAGAACAGTAAGCTACAGTGTTAAATCAGTACCTACTATTCCAACGGTACCAAGTGTTGCTAATAATTGTGGGAATAGTGTGCTATCCAGAGGCAATCCACCAAGTGGAGTGACCTGGTATTGGCAAGCTACCGCTGGAGGAACCAGTACTTCTAATAGTAGTGCTTCTATCACCAGAACTAGCGATAATTCTCACTATATAAGAGCAAGAAATAATACTTCTTTATGCTGGAGCCCTGCAAGAACAGTTAATTATAGTATTAAATCAGTGCCTATAACACCTGCAGCACCAAGCGTTGACAACAACTGTAGCAATAGTGTGCTATCCAGAGGCAATCCACCAAGTGGAGTGACTTGGTATTGGCAGGAAACTGCTGGAGGGACTAGCACAGCTAATAGTAGTCCTTCTGTCACCAGAACTAGCGATAATGTATATTATCTAAGAGCTAGAAATAATAGTACAGAATGTTGGAGTCCAGCAAGAACGGTTAATTACAGTATCAAAGAAGTTCCTGTAACGCCAACTGCACCAACGGTTGACAGCAACTGTGGCAATAGTGTGCTTACCCGAAGTAATCCACCAAGTGGTGTGACCTGGTATTGGCAGGATACTGCTGGAGGGACCAGCACGGCTAATAGTGATGCTACTGTAAGTAGAACAAGCGGTAGTGCGTATTACTTAAGAGCAAGAAACAACAATTCTTTATGTTGGAGTCCTGTAAGAACGGTTAATTACAGTATCATTCCTATTCCGGATTGGTATCTGGATGCCGATGGAGATGGTTTTGCAACATCAAAACTAACACAATGTAATAATCCTGGTAGTGGGTATACACAAACCGTACTACCTGTAACAGACTGTAATGATAGTAATGCAGCAATCAATCCTCTGACGATATGGTATGCGGATACGGACGGAGATGGTTTTGGAGATTCCACAGTTATAAAAACGCAATGTGTTCAACCTACAGGCTATGTTGCTGATAACACAGATCAATGCCCTGATATAGCAGGAACTATAAATGGATGTAATGAAAGATCTTATCAGGATGTAACCTTCAGTAATGAAAACTATGTGTACACCAGAGTATACCAAAAGGGGATGACATCATCAGATTCTATTAGGTATACTAAAGATGTGATCGAGAGCATTGGGTATTTTGATGGATTAGGACGTGCTAAACAGCAAATAGCAATCAAAGCCTCTCCGGATGAAAGAGATATTGTAACGCATATGGAATATGACTCCTATGGAAGACAAGCAAAACAGTATTTGCCTTTTGAAAGACAAGATGATCCGTTAGGGAGTTATCAAGCTGTAGATGTTACTACAGATATCAATAGCTATTATCAGACAAAGTATGCTGATGACTTTACAGAAATGGAAGCAGCTGATGTCAATGCGTATTCAGAAAGTATTTTTGAAGCTTCACCTTTACAACGAATGGTAAAACAAGGAGCCCCGGGAAAAGATTGGAAAGCTGATAAAGACTCAGATACGGATCATACCATTAAGTTTGGTTGGAGTAGTAATGCGCTGGAAGAAGTGGCTTATTTTTCAGTTACTTTTAGTGATACAACTAATACAGAAGCGCCTAGCTTATCTCAAAATGGGCATTATAACCTTAATGAATTATATGTAACCATTACCAAAGACGAAAACTGGCAACCTGGTCAAACATATGAAGATGATCATACTACTAGAGAATATACGGACAAATCAGGAAAAGTTATTCTAAAAAGAACTTTTGATCAAGGAGAAGCTCACGATACGTATTATGTATATGACGATTTTGGGAATTTGACTTATGTAATACCTCCTAAAGTGGATATAACTAATGATATCTCTGATACTGAGCTTTCCGAACTGTGCTATCAATACAAGTATGATCATAGAAACCGATTGATCGAAAAGAAAATCCCGGGAAAAGGATGGGAATCTATTGTGTATAATACATTGGATCAACCTGTATTGACTCAGGATGCACTTTTAATGGCAGATGCTGCCTGGCTCTTTACAAAATATGATGCATTGGGTAGAGTTGCCTATACAGGTAAGATCAACATTCCGAATAAAACAAGAGCAGAACTACAAACGGAAGCTAATGCGTTTACAGAAGACTTATGGGTAGAAAGCAGCCCAGAAAGAATGATTGGTGGTACTACCATGTATTATACCAATGGTGGCTATCCTGATGTACAAAGTGGAGAGGTATTAACCATCAACTATTATAATGATTATCAGTTTTTAGGTACTGTTCCTGTGACTTCTTTTGTGAATCCTATCAACGTTTATGAACAACCGATCACTGATCGTACCAAATCGTTAGCAACGGGAACCAAAGTAAAGGTATTAGAAACCTTAGACTGGATTACTACCGTTACTTATTATGATAAAAAGGCGCAACCAATATATATAGTAAGTGAAAATGAATATCTAAACACAATAGATATTGTAGCAACTAAACTAGATTTTGCAGGAAAAGTATTAGAAACCACAACGACGCATACCAAGGGTAGTAATGCACCGATTGTAACGGTAGCTACTTTTACGTATGATCATATAGGGAGATTATTGGATCAAAGACAAACAATCAACAATCAGGCGGAAGAGCGAATTGTATCCAATACTTATGATGAATTAGGACAATTGGAGTCTAAGGCTGTAGGAGGCACTTCGGCTTCGCTCAGTGCCCAAGGAGTCGAAGGAGGACTACAAAAGGTAGATTACACCTATAACGTAAGAGGTTGGTTAAAAGCAATTAACGAAGGTACTACTGATAATGGAGATTTATTTGGTTTTGCAATTAATTACAATACCACAATCGAAAATTTAGGAACAGTTGCTTTGTATAACGGGAATATTAGTGAAACCAGTTGGAAAACTGCGAATGACAATATTAAACGTGCCTATGGATATCAGTATGATGCTTTGAATAGAATTCTTGCAGGAACCAGTAGTGATGGTAGGTATAACCTAAGTAATGTATCCTATGACAAAAACGGAAATATTGAAACCCTACAAAGAACCGGTGCCATTGTAACAAACCCTGATCAGAGTAGATCTAGTGATTTTGGGATGATGGACAACCTTACATATACCTATAATGAGGGGAATAAGTTACGTACTGTGAACGATCAGGTAACGATGCCTTTTGGGTTTTCTAAAAGGACTACCGCTACTGGAGATGATTATGTATATGATCAGAACGGTAATATGACCATAGATCATAATAAAGGGATCAATGGTATTACCTATAATCATTTAAACTTACCAAGTGCAGTTGTAGTAGATAATGCAGATCATACCGGAAATATTAGCTATATTTACAACGCCACTGGAGCAAAGCTTAAAAAGATTGTAACAGAGGGAAGTTCTTTAATAACAACTGAATATGCTGGTAATTTCATCTATGAAAACGGACAACTTAAGTTCTTTAACCATGCAGAAGGATACATAGAACCTAATGGAGAAGGTGAGTTTGATTATGTATACCAATATAAAGACCATCTTGGTAACATCAGACTCTCATTTTCTGATAAGGATAAAGATGGAAAAATTGATGTGCTGAGAAATAATGCTGATGCAGACGGAGATAATGATTATGCTCACGAAATACTACAAGAGAAGAATTATTATCCCTTTGGACTACAACATAAAGGGTATAACTCAACTATTACTGGACGGAAGCATAACTATGGATTTGGTGGGAAAGAAGAACAAGATGAACTTGGTTTAGAATGGATCGATATTACTGCACGTAACTATGATCCTGCAATCGGTAGATGGATGAATCTTGATCCTCTTGCAGAAAAAATGCGTAGACACTCTCCTTATAATTTTGGTTTTGACAATCCGGTGTATTTTCAAGATTATGATGGAATGATGCCAACAGGTACAAATCCCATAACATCTTTAATAAAGCGATATATCAAAAGAACTTTAAAAGGTGCCAAAGGAAGACTTCTTAAATCTCAAAAAAGTCTAAATAAGCAAATTAACGCCCATATAAAAAAGCAAGCGGAGTTTAATAAAGATCCTATAGGAAATACTGATCCAGAGAGACTTGCTCAAATGACAAAAGATAATCCAAGCCCTGAAGTATTACTAAAAAGAGCTAAATCTAGAGGTGCTCCAGGAGGAGCATTAGATAAGCAAATGAAAAAGCAAAGGGGAGAACTTAAAAAAGTTAATGAAAAGTTAGATAATTTAAATAGGAATTTAGACAATTTATCACAAAATTCATCAAGCGTTGTGGTTGCAACTGCAGCTACGTCTGGTTCTATAGATTCTAATAACACGGATGATTGTGGAGATTCTTGTTCAGATAATAGTTCTAACTCTACAACAAGTAGTAGTGATGATTTTTCAATTTCAGTAATGGAATTTGCAATAGAAGTAACTGATTTTACTGAAAATATATTTACAGATACTTTTGGCGATGATAGTATGGGATTGAACAAAGGTTTAGATGAATCAAATCCTTTTGATTTTGGTTTAGGAGATTTCTTTAAAACAACACTAGAAGCCATAAAAAGGAATCAATAAATTTTGAAATAAAGAGTTAGAGACCTTAAAAAAGATTTAAATTAGAAAATGAGGCAAATAAAAGTAAAAGAATTGGAAACTCTTTTTAGAAGGGTCATCCAAAAACTAGAGAGCGAGAATATAAAAGAGATTGATCTTGATGAGGATTTTTATAGGTTTATTCCAACAGATAATTGGAACTCTTATGAAGATATTATTATAGATGGTTCATTGTTTGATGATTGGGATTCAATGCAAATGCATATTACAAATTCTGAAGAGTTTTTCCCGTATATTAATCTAGATAGAATTGCTAGTATTTTGAGGTATATTAGTGAAAAAGAAAACCCAGTTGATGAATAAAAACTCTGCGATAGTTTTTAACTTCGCAGCGGTATGAGTAAGAAAATAAATAGTAATAACCAGTTACAGAGATGTAACTGGTTTTTTTATGTCAGTTGTTTTTGTATATCTTTTTGAAACACAAAAGCTTTAAGCATAGCTTTTACACTAGTGATATCCTCATTGTTTAATAACTGTACTTTATTAAAAAGCTGTAGCAGTTCGGTATCATTTAGCTTACTGTTTATAATTTGTTCATCAGAACCATAGATAAGTGTATCTGTAGATACTTCTAAAGCATCAGCAATCTTTTTTGCTACATCAATAGTAGGAGACGTCAAATTACGCTCATATCGTGATATGTGCGTAGCGTGTACATCAATCATCTTAGCAAGATCACCTTGCGAAATATCTTTCTCAGCACGTATTTTCTTTAAGTTATCTCCAAACGACATAAGTGTAATAATAGGTAAATGAAACATCAAAAATGCTTTACAAAGTTAACTTTTTGTAGACATAAAATATAATGTTATTAAAAATAGTAATCAAACTATATATTTATAAATAAACAAAATCTATATATTTGTAGTCAAATATGATTAGTTAAATATTTTTCAACAATGTTAGATACATCCAATCCAAACAACTACAGTTACATCACAAAAGAACTAGAAATACACATTCTAGGCGGTATAAAACTCAATAAACTAGAAAGTTTACGTATCACATTGAGCATACAGAAACCTAAAAGTCACAATGTGCTGCGACATACTATCGATTTATACAATGATAATCAGATAGAACGATTTACCAGAAAAATAGCAGAACGGTTAGAGATAGGTACTTCTGTAGTAAGGAGATGCCTTCAAGATGTAACCAAAGCGTTAGAGAATTATAGGTTTTTAATCTTAGAAAAACAGCAAGAATCCAGTAAACCTCATTTTAAAGAACTCACAGGAACAGAAGAACGAGAAGCTATTAAGTTTTTAAAACGAAAGGATTTACTAACCAAAACCAATGAGTTAATCGGTAAATCGGGAGTTATCGGAGAAGTCGATAATCGACTTTTAATGTATTTAATATTTACAAGCCGTAAAACCAATAATCCATTACATTGTATCAGTTTAGGAAGTTCCGGAGTTGGTAAAACACATTTACAATCTAAAGTTGCAGAACTGATACCCGAAGAAGATAAAATAGAAATCACCGTATTATCAGCCAACGCCTTTTATTACTTCAATCGTACCGAATTACAGCATAAATTAATTTTAATTGAGGATTTAGATGGTGCAGAAAGTGTACTCTACCCTCTTAGAGAATTACAATCCAAAAAACGAATTACCAAAACAGTAGTTCATAAAGATACCAAAGGCACAACAAAAACTGTACATCTTACTGTAGAAGGTCCTGTGAGTGTTGCAGGCTGTACTACTCAGGAATCCGTTTACGAAGATAATAGCAATCGAAGCTTCCTACTCTACATCGATGAAAGTCACGAGCAAGATATTAGGATTATGAACTATCAACGCTTAATAAGTGCAGGAAAAATAAACGAAGATGTAGAACATAAATCTAGAGAATTACTAAAAAACGTTCAAAGAGTACTGAAATCAATTAGAGTAATCAATCCTTTTGCTGAATACTTAGAACTACCTCAATCTGTATTTAAACCTCGTAGAACCAACTCACATTATTTACAATTTATAGAAGCAATTACCTTTTACAAACAATATCAAAGAGAACACAAAACCAATGAAGAAACAGGAGAAATGTATATCGAAACTACCATTGAAGATATACAAGAAGCTAACGAACTTATTATAGAGGTTTTACTTCGTAAAAGTGATACACTTACAGGAGCTTGCCGAAATCATTTAGAAGAACTAAAAGCATATTTATCAAAGAATACTCAAACTACGTTTACCAATACTGAAATACGCAGAAACTTGCGAGTAAAAGAAACCACGTTAAGGAGATATAACAAGCAATTATTACTAGAAAACTATATCAAGAAAGTAAAAGGTAAAAAAGGCAAACTTTATCACTTTGAAATTGTGAATATTGATGAATACAAAGAACTTAAGGTGTTGATAAAAAATGCATTAGATAAAAGTATTGCACAAATAAACCTCGCTACATCGCCATAGGTTCGCCACTACTTAAATGGCGAAGTTAAAAAACTGAAAGTAAGAACATTAATCCTACTTCGCCACCGAATCCAAAAAAACATCAAGGGATGAAAAAATTAAAGCTACAAAATGATAGTTACAGGATACTTGTATCCAATTATAAAGAATGGTTAGACATCTTAGGGTATGCAGAAACTACAGTTTATAACTTACCAAACCATCTTAGAGAGTTCTTTTATTGGTTAGAGTCTCAAGAACGTACTGATATTAATCATATTACCACACAAGATGTTACTAATTATTATACCGTTTTAAAAGAAAGAAGTAACCAACGTATCGATGGTGCACTTAGTAAATCCTATCTCAATAAACACCAACAAGCATTAAAGAAGTTTAGAGAATACCTAAAAAATCATAATCATAAAGGTATTAACATACATCTTAAATCAGAGACTCAACCCACAGAAGAACGTATCAATATCTTGACACAATCAGAAATCAAAGAGTTGTTTGCAGCTTGTAATTATAGTCATAAACGGCAATGTATTAGAATACGAGATAAAGCACTTTTAATGATCTTCTACAGTTGCGGACTTCGTAGAAATGAAGCGGTACACTTAGACATCAAAGATGTACTGTTTGATAAGGAACGTATCTATGTTCGCAAAGGGAAGAATTACAAAGAACGTTTTGTGCCGATCAACAAATATAATCTAAGCATTTTAGAAGAGTATATCTACGATGGCAGACCAGATTTTAATATCAAGGATAATACAGAAGCTTTATTACTCAATCAACACGGTACACGATTACAAGAAATGAGTTTTGCGAATCGATTACAAGCTATTGTGAAAGCCACAGAAAACAAAATGATTATAGAAAAGCACATCACACCACATACACTAAGACACTCTATTGCCACCCATCTATTACAAAAAGAAGTACCACTAGAAAGTATCAAACATTTTTTAGGGCATAGCAGCTTAGAGAGTACACAGATTTACACACATCTTTTAAAAACGATAAAACATGAAAACATATAACACATATCTACAAGAAGAAGGCTATACCCAAAAGACGATTACCACAAAAAAAAGAGAACAACTCTATTTTACCAAATGGTGCAAACGACAATCTACTACAGCTATAGAAATCGATTATAAAACTTGTTTAAAATACATCAAGCATCTAACCAGAAAAGGCAATAGTAAAAGAAGTATTAATCACAGATTAGCTAGTCTAAAAACCTACTTTACCTATCTGATCAGTGAAGCCTATCGAATAGACAATCCAATAGAAAACACAAATGTACGAGGAACACAACGAACGATCCATTATAATTTATTAGAACCCGAAGAACTCGAAGACTTGTATTACAGTTATTCTACAGAAAACTATCAAGAAACATATCATAGCTATACAGCAAAGCGTAATAAAATCATTGTTGGATTACTCGTATATCAAGGACTAGATACCGCAGATTTAAGTACCTTAAAAGTAGAAGATGTACAACTGAATAAAGGTAAAATCTATGTTCCGAGTAGAAAACGAAGTAATGCCAGAGAATTAGAACTAAAGCCTTGGCAAATGATGGATTTTATGGCGTATCTAAATGACATCAGACCTCATTTATTAGCACGATTAAACAGTGATACTAACAAGCTCTTCCCATCTGGAGAACGATTTACAATGACACATACGATTATTAAAAAACTAAAGAAAGTAAATCAAAAAGTAGAAAATACCAAACAGATCAGAGCATCAGTAATTACTAACTGGTTGAAACAACACAACCTTAGAAAAACACAGGTAATGGCAGGACACAAATACATTAGTTCTACAGAAAGATATTTACAAGATGATTTAGAAAACTTACACGAAATCATTAATAACTTCCATCCAATACATTAATCAAATCTTGGTATCGCAAATTGCGATACCAAGATTAAAAACTATTTTTACAAACCGAAAACAAAAACAATGAGCCAAGAGATCACCATACCAGATGAAGTAATAACCAATAAAATATACTTGATCAGAGACCAAAAAGTAATGATAGATAGAGATTTAGCAGAGCTTTATGGTGTAGAAACAAAATATTTAAAGAGACAAGTAAAAAGAAATATGGAACGTTTTCCAGAAGATTTTATGTTTGAAATGTCAAAAGAAGAGTTCCAAAATTGGAGGAGCCAATTTGTCACCTCCAATTCTTCAGACAAAATGGGATTACGTTATGCTCCTTATGTTTTTACGGAACAAGGTGTTGCAATGTTATCTAGTGTTTTAAATAGTCCAAGAGCAATAGCCGTAAACATTAGAATTATAAGAGTATTTACAAAAATACGCCAAATGTTAACCGATAATCTAAGTGTAAAACTAGAAATCGAAGAAATCAAAAAGAAACTTAGCAATCACAGTAAAAATATAGAGTTGGTCTTTGATTATCTTGATGAACTCAATCAAAAATTAGATACACCTGAACAGAATGACAGAAAGAAAATAGGCTACAAGAAATAGCCAAGTGAGTCGCTACGCTCCGATTAGTTATTATCACATCAGCCCGAAAAGGGCTTTTGTAATAAGCTGTTATAAGGTGTTCATTCGTCACTCGTTCACAGCTTCGCCAGTTGCTATCGCACCATAATCACTTCCTCGCCTTCGGTCGTCAGTAATTATTACTGGTCTTCACGTGACTCCTTCCTCCATCACCCGCAGCTCTCTTTTTGTATGTTAAGG
Source organism: uncultured Aquimarina sp. (assembly GCF_947492405.1). Lineage (GTDB taxonomy): Bacteria > Bacteroidota > Bacteroidia > Flavobacteriales > Flavobacteriaceae > Aquimarina. Next base: position 163,999 of record NZ_CANLMP010000007.1, on the reverse strand, counting down.
AACGCTTCGCTATGAGTTAAGTTATACAAAACCGCTGCTTCATTAGCTACGCCGCTTGGTCGCAGCCTAGCCGATTATTTATGTTGAAGTTAATATTGAATAAATCGGAAAACATAAAAATCGTCTGGCACACAAAACCGTTACACTCCTTTTTGTGTGTCGGCTGCTCCTCTTCGCTTCGGCTACGCCTTTTATTTTGCGCACACGCAGTTATCTTCAGTCGCCAGATGGCTATGATTATTATTGAAGCTGAAGCTCCTCACTTGTGCAATTGCGCACTTCAGCTTCAATAATAATCGTCTTACTCAAACGGAAAATATTTTAAGAAAAAATGGAATGCGTTGGCTGTGGCGCGGATCTTTCGTTTTTTATTAAAATACTAGCCTTAATGGCGATTGAATGACTCCACAATGCTTGGGATCGAGTCTACGACACGATTATACAGCTGTAGTATTATAATATCTTCCTTAAAAATCATCCTTTAATGCTCAAATCTTCAAGTATAGCAGTAGTTACGCGGCTGTTTTACATAAACTCCAGTTATAGACCCTGAGTTTGCGAAGAGCGACTATAACTAAGATTATGTAACACAGCTTTGGTGATGCGGCTGGCTTTAGAAGTTAGCTAGTATAAATACACAATCCCGTAATCAAGGTAAAGCCAGAATTACTATTTTAGCAATGTAGAAAGATACACGACAGATAGAACGTTCTTAAAAAATAGCATCTTTAGAGGTAACCGTTAGAAAAAAAGGGTATGCGCTTAAAAAAAACGCATAAGTTATTATCCCTTTGGACTACAACATAAAGGGTATAACTCAACTATTACTGGACGGAAGCATAACTATGGATTTGGTGGGAAAGAAGAACAAGATGAACTTGGTTTAGAATGGATCGATATTACTGCACGTAACTATGATCCTGCAATCGGTAGATGGATGAATCTTGATCCTCTTGCAGAAAAAATGCGTAGACACTCTCCTTATAATTTTGGTTTTGACAATCCGGTGTATTTTCAAGATTATGATGGAATGATGCCAACAGGTACAAATCCCATAACATCTTTAATAAAGCGATATATCAAAAGAACTTTAAAAGGTGCCAAAGGAAGACTTCTTAAATCTCAAAAAAGTCTAAATAAGCAAATTAACGCCCATATAAAAAAGCAAGCGGAGTTTAATAAAGATCCTATAGGAAATACTGATCCAGAGAGACTTGCTCAAATGACAAAAGATAATCCAAGCCCTGAAGTATTACTAAAAAGAGCTAAATCTAGAGGTGCTCCAGGAGGAGCATTAGATAAGCAAATGAAAAAGCAAAGGGGAGAACTTAAAAAAGTTAATGAAAAGTTAGATAATTTAAATAGGAATTTAGACAATTTATCACAAAATTCATCAAGCGTTGTGGTTGCAACTGCAGCTACGTCTGGTTCTATAGATTCTAATAACACGGATGATTGTGGAGATTCTTGTTCAGATAATAGTTCTAACTCTACAACAAGTAGTAGTGATGATTTTTCAATTTCAGTAATGGAATTTGCAATAGAAGTAACTGATTTTACTGAAAATATATTTACAGATACTTTTGGCGATGATAGTATGGGATTGAACAAAGGTTTAGATGAATCAAATCCTTTTGATTTTGGTTTAGGAGATTTCTTTAAAACAACACTAGAAGCCATAAAAAGGAATCAATAAATTTTGAAATAAAGAGTTAGAGACCTTAAAAAAGATTTAAATTAGAAAATGAGGCAAATAAAAGTAAAAGAATTGGAAACTCTTTTTAGAAGGGTCATCCAAAAACTAGAGAGCGAGAATATAAAAGAGATTGATCTTGATGAGGATTTTTATAGGTTTATTCCAACAGATAATTGGAACTCTTATGAAGATATTATTATAGATGGTTCATTGTTTGATGATTGGGATTCAATGCAAATGCATATTACAAATTCTGAAGAGTTTTTCCCGTATATTAATCTAGATAGAATTGCTAGTATTTTGAGGTATATTAGTGAAAAAGAAAACCCAGTTGATGAATAAAAACTCTGCGATAGTTTTTAACTTCGCAGCGGTATGAGTAAGAAAATAAATAGTAATAACCAGTTACAGAGATGTAACTGGTTTTTTTATGTCAGTTGTTTTTGTATATCTTTTTGAAACACAAAAGCTTTAAGCATAGCTTTTACACTAGTGATATCCTCATTGTTTAATAACTGTACTTTATTAAAAAGCTGTAGCAGTTCGGTATCATTTAGCTTACTGTTTATAATTTGTTCATCAGAACCATAGATAAGTGTATCTGTAGATACTTCTAAAGCATCAGCAATCTTTTTTGCTACATCAATAGTAGGAGACGTCAAATTACGCTCATATCGTGATATGTGCGTAGCGTGTACATCAATCATCTTAGCAAGATCACCTTGCGAAATATCTTTCTCAGCACGTATTTTCTTTAAGTTATCTCCAAACGACATAAGTGTAATAATAGGTAAATGAAACATCAAAAATGCTTTACAAAGTTAACTTTTTGTAGACATAAAATATAATGTTATTAAAAATAGTAATCAAACTATATATTTATAAATAAACAAAATCTATATATTTGTAGTCAAATATGATTAGTTAAATATTTTTCAACAATGTTAGATACATCCAATCCAAACAACTACAGTTACATCACAAAAGAACTAGAAATACACATTCTAGGCGGTATAAAACTCAATAAACTAGAAAGTTTACGTATCACATTGAGCATACAGAAACCTAAAAGTCACAATGTGCTGCGACATACTATCGATTTATACAATGATAATCAGATAGAACGATTTACCAGAAAAATAGCAGAACGGTTAGAGATAGGTACTTCTGTAGTAAGGAGATGCCTTCAAGATGTAACCAAAGCGTTAGAGAATTATAGGTTTTTAATCTTAGAAAAACAGCAAGAATCCAGTAAACCTCATTTTAAAGAACTCACAGGAACAGAAGAACGAGAAGCTATTAAGTTTTTAAAACGAAAGGATTTACTAACCAAAACCAATGAGTTAATCGGTAAATCGGGAGTTATCGGAGAAGTCGATAATCGACTTTTAATGTATTTAATATTTACAAGCCGTAAAACCAATAATCCATTACATTGTATCAGTTTAGGAAGTTCCGGAGTTGGTAAAACACATTTACAATCTAAAGTTGCAGAACTGATACCCGAAGAAGATAAAATAGAAATCACCGTATTATCAGCCAACGCCTTTTATTACTTCAATCGTACCGAATTACAGCATAAATTAATTTTAATTGAGGATTTAGATGGTGCAGAAAGTGTACTCTACCCTCTTAGAGAATTACAATCCAAAAAACGAATTACCAAAACAGTAGTTCATAAAGATACCAAAGGCACAACAAAAACTGTACATCTTACTGTAGAAGGTCCTGTGAGTGTTGCAGGCTGTACTACTCAGGAATCCGTTTACGAAGATAATAGCAATCGAAGCTTCCTACTCTACATCGATGAAAGTCACGAGCAAGATATTAGGATTATGAACTATCAACGCTTAATAAGTGCAGGAAAAATAAACGAAGATGTAGAACATAAATCTAGAGAATTACTAAAAAACGTTCAAAGAGTACTGAAATCAATTAGAGTAATCAATCCTTTTGCTGAATACTTAGAACTACCTCAATCTGTATTTAAACCTCGTAGAACCAACTCACATTATTTACAATTTATAGAAGCAATTACCTTTTACAAACAATATCAAAGAGAACACAAAACCAATGAAGAAACAGGAGAAATGTATATCGAAACTACCATTGAAGATATACAAGAAGCTAACGAACTTATTATAGAGGTTTTACTTCGTAAAAGTGATACACTTACAGGAGCTTGCCGAAATCATTTAGAAGAACTAAAAGCATATTTATCAAAGAATACTCAAACTACGTTTACCAATACTGAAATACGCAGAAACTTGCGAGTAAAAGAAACCACGTTAAGGAGATATAACAAGCAATTATTACTAGAAAACTATATCAAGAAAGTAAAAGGTAAAAAAGGCAAACTTTATCACTTTGAAATTGTGAATATTGATGAATACAAAGAACTTAAGGTGTTGATAAAAAATGCATTAGATAAAAGTATTGCACAAATAAACCTCGCTACATCGCCATAGGTTCGCCACTACTTAAATGGCGAAGTTAAAAAACTGAAAGTAAGAACATTAATCCTACTTCGCCACCGAATCCAAAAAAACATCAAGGGATGAAAAAATTAAAGCTACAAAATGATAGTTACAGGATACTTGTATCCAATTATAAAGAATGGTTAGACATCTTAGGGTATGCAGAAACTACAGTTTATAACTTACCAAACCATCTTAGAGAGTTCTTTTATTGGTTAGAGTCTCAAGAACGTACTGATATTAATCATATTACCACACAAGATGTTACTAATTATTATACCGTTTTAAAAGAAAGAAGTAACCAACGTATCGATGGTGCACTTAGTAAATCCTATCTCAATAAACACCAACAAGCATTAAAGAAGTTTAGAGAATACCTAAAAAATCATAATCATAAAGGTATTAACATACATCTTAAATCAGAGACTCAACCCACAGAAGAACGTATCAATATCTTGACACAATCAGAAATCAAAGAGTTGTTTGCAGCTTGTAATTATAGTCATAAACGGCAATGTATTAGAATACGAGATAAAGCACTTTTAATGATCTTCTACAGTTGCGGACTTCGTAGAAATGAAGCGGTACACTTAGACATCAAAGATGTACTGTTTGATAAGGAACGTATCTATGTTCGCAAAGGGAAGAATTACAAAGAACGTTTTGTGCCGATCAACAAATATAATCTAAGCATTTTAGAAGAGTATATCTACGATGGCAGACCAGATTTTAATATCAAGGATAATACAGAAGCTTTATTACTCAATCAACACGGTACACGATTACAAGAAATGAGTTTTGCGAATCGATTACAAGCTATTGTGAAAGCCACAGAAAACAAAATGATTATAGAAAAGCACATCACACCACATACACTAAGACACTCTATTGCCACCCATCTATTACAAAAAGAAGTACCACTAGAAAGTATCAAACATTTTTTAGGGCATAGCAGCTTAGAGAGTACACAGATTTACACACATCTTTTAAAAACGATAAAACATGAAAACATATAACACATATCTACAAGAAGAAGGCTATACCCAAAAGACGATTACCACAAAAAAAAGAGAACAACTCTATTTTACCAAATGGTGCAAACGACAATCTACTACAGCTATAGAAATCGATTATAAAACTTGTTTAAAATACATCAAGCATCTAACCAGAAAAGGCAATAGTAAAAGAAGTATTAATCACAGATTAGCTAGTCTAAAAACCTACTTTACCTATCTGATCAGTGAAGCCTATCGAATAGATAATCCAATAGAAAACACAAATGTACGAGGAACACAACGAACGATCCATTATAACTTATTAGAACCCGAAGAACTTGAAGACTTATATTACAGTTATTCTACAGAAAACTATCAAGAAATATATCATAAATACACAGCAAAACGTAATAAAATCATTGTTGGATTACTCGTATATCAAGGATTAGATACCGCAGATTTAAGCAAGTTAAAAGTAGAAGATGTACGACTTAATAAAGGTAAAATCTATGTTCCTAGTAGAAAACGAAGTAATGCCAGAGAATTAGAATTAAAGCCTTGGCAAATGATGGATTTTATGGCGTATCTAAATAACATTAGATCTCATTTATCAGCACGATTAAATAGTGATACTGACAGGCTCTTCCCATCTGGTGAACGATTTACAATGACTCATACGATTATTAAAAAACTAAAGAAAGTAAATCAAAAAGTAGAAAGTGCTAAACAGATCAGAGCAAGTGTAATCACTAACTGGCTCAAACAATATAATCTTAGAAAAACACAGGTAATGGCAGGACATAAATACATCAGTTCTACAGAAAGATATTTACAAGATGACTTAGAAAACTTGCACGAAATAATCAACAACTTCCATCCAATACATTAAATAGCCAAGTGAGTCGCTACGCTCCGATTAGTTATTATCACATCAGCCCGAAAAAGGCTTTTGTAATAAACTGTTATAAGGTGTTCCTTCGTCACTTCATAAGTCATATTTTCTTCTTCCACAATTGCAGAAAAAGCAATTGTTCCAGATCGTTACAACTTCCTCACCTTCGGTCGTCAGTCTCCACTAGAAACATATGACCTTATTACGTTCCTCTTTCACTCGTAGCTACTTTTTTGCTTAAAACCAATAATGAACGCTACCGCTGAATAATTAATTAAGCAAAACCGCTACTTCATTGGCTGCGCCGCTTGGTCGCAGCCTAGCCGATTATTTATGTTGAAGTTTATATCTTGATACTTCGGCAAGCTCAGCACAAGTAAATAGGAACACATAAAAATCGTCTGGCACATAAAACCGTTACACTCCTTTTTATGTGTCGGCTACTCCTCTCCGCTTTGGCTACGCCTTTGTCTTCTGCGTTCGCCACGCAGGCATCTTCAATCGGCAGATTGCCTACCATTTATATTAAAGCTGAAGATCAGCAACAACAGCAGTTGCGCACTCCAACTTTAATATAAATGTTTTAAGAAATTAGGATAAAAACTCCCTAAATGTTAGATTAATACCTTCAAATATTTACTCTATAAATATGAAAACAAAACTTACTTTATTACTTCTTTTTTTCTCTCAAATATTTTTTTGTCAAACAATACAAGAATTAAATAAAAAAAGAGATGAATTAAACCGTGAAAAAAATAGTCTTGAATATAAATTACACGAAATATCTGTAGAACTTGACCATATTGAAGGGCTTATCGACATTACTCATTTGAAAAATACTTCTATAGAATCTAAAATTAAAAGAAGTGGTTCCATTTATGAGAACACAAACAGATACAGTTCAAAACTTGCAGATACAAAGCGTGATACTAAAATTTATGTTATAGAATACGATGCAAATAATAAATACTTTAAAGTAGTTTACAATAATAAAATAGGTTATATACCTGCAAACGATGTTAAAACTAATAAAGCTTTAAAAGAGAAAAAACGAAATACTTATCGCTCAAAGAAAGCCAAATATTATAGCTCTTTCAAAAGTACTTCATCACGAAGATATATAAGAGGTCCAAGAGGAGGATGTTATTATATAAACTCAAACGGCAACAAAACTTATGTGTCCAGAAGTTTATGTAATTAAAAACGCTTCAAAAGTGGAATAGCGAGTGGATGGAGCGCAGAGGCTCTTCCGCTTTGGAAGTGTTAGCCTTAGTGGCGAATGAACGTCACGCAAACTAGCTAAAAAAACCTCCGGTAATCAGCCGGAAGCCTTCCAGAACTCACTAAATCAAGTCTACAACACGATTATATAGCTATAGTATTATAATATTCCTTCAAAGAATTATCCTTTTAAAGCTCAAATCTTCAAGTATAGCAGTAGTTGCGCGGCTGTTTTACATAAACTCCAGTTATAGCTCCTGACTTTGGAAGAGCAGGTATAACTAAGATTATGTAACACAGCTTGGGTAATGCAGCTGGCTTTAGAAGTTAGCTAGTACAAATACACAAACCCGTAATCAAGGTAAAGCCAGAATTACTATTTTAGCAATGCAGAAAGATACACGACAGAAAGAACGTTCTTAAAAAATAGCATCTTTAAAGGTAACCATTTAAAAAAAGGGTGTGCGTTTAAAAAAACGCATAAGTTATTATCCATTTGGACTACAACATAAAGGGTATAATGACCTAATTGTATCAGAACATAACTACGGTTTTGGTGGGAAAGAAGAACAAGATGAGTTAGATCTAGCGTGGATAGATATTACTGCACGTAACTATGATCCCGCAATAGGTAGATGGATGAATATTGATCCTCTTGCGGAAAAAATGAGGAGACACTCCCCTTATAATTATGCATTTGATAATCCTATATTTTTTGTAGATCCTGATGGAATGATGCCATGCCCAAATGGAGATTGTCCCGAAGAACATCAAATAAATAATAAAGTTGAGTATTCTTCAGGAAGTATGCTTCAACCTACAAAAAGTAGACAAGGCATAACAAGAATTAATACTAATTCGGTTAGAAACAATAAAGCTATTCAGATAAATAAATCTAATACTGTTAAAAACAGTACAGGCTCAGGCTTAGTTCAATTAGCGAATAAATCAACAGGTATTAAGACTGAAACTGATACAGCCAATAGGACAACAACAGTACAAACAGGTCAGTTTTTTGATAAAGAAGGTAATAAAGTGTCTGCTAAAGATAATAAGACAGGTTCTTTTGTACTGACGACAACCAAAGTTACTGAGACTATTGATTTGAATGCCGATATAGATTTGGATAGTTCCGTCAATGTTACTACGGAAATAACTACACAGAATTTTTCAGTTTTTAGAGGTAAGAATAGTATACATTCTATTTTTGATGAAGGCTCTAGTACAGAATCTTATTCTGAGAATATTAAACTTTCTGAGTCTAGTAATGAATTTGTTAGTCATACTATAAATTCAGTAAAAGAGAATGGGTTTGCTAGAGGTAATAATATTAGATTATATACGCAACAACAACGGAATTTACAAGATGCATTACAAGAGGCAATAGATAATAATACACAAGAATAATGAAAAGACAAATTATAAAAGTTATAATAGTAATATTAACTTCGTTTCTGTTTGTAGAACTTTTTAAAATAATTTTCACAAACAGTATAGAAAACTATTTTTTTGATAGAAACAGTAAAGATAGTGAAGCAATGACTCTTACAATACTTTCTATAAGAGAACTTCCTTTTTTGCTTTTCGCAATATTCACTTTTATATTTAGAAAGAAAATTAAAGTAAAGTGGTATCTATTGTTACTTGGTATTTTTTTAGGGTATTTATTAAATAGAATTATATGGTAAAACCCACTCCGCAAAGTCTCTTGACTTAGCTGGATACTCGAAGACGGATTTATAAATATTAAGAACCAGTTACATTAATTTGTGGCTGGTTTTTTATGGATTAAGAATATACTTTTTCAGCTTTAAAGTCACGGATAGACATATCAATAAAATAGAATAGTTTTTCTTTAACTTCTAAGGGTAAGTTTTGTACCCCCCGCTCCCGCTGGTCTGCGACTAGTGGCGTCAACGATTGGTCAGCAAGAGTGGATAACAAAAAGCTACTGTAGCATAATAGTAGCTTTTTGTATTTTGCTAAGATGAGTAGGAATTATAAATTTCATAATAAATCTGGATTGTATTTTGTCAGCTTTGCTACGGTATATTGGATAGATGTTTTTATTAGAGAAAAGTACTTGTCGATCCTTGCACAAAGTATTGATCATTGCAGAGCAGAAAAGAGTATGGAGGTATATGCATATTGTTTTATGCCAAGTCACACGCATTTGATCTTTCGGTCAGCGAATGATGATCCATCTGAATTAATTAGAGATTTCAAAAAGTATACATCCAAAAAAATAATACAAGCAATAGAAAATAATCCACAAGAGAGTAGAAAAGAATGGTTGTTATGGATGTTTGAAAAGGCTGGTAAAAAGAATGCTACTGTTACACATAGACAATTTTGGCAACAGCATAACAAACCAATAGAATTATGGACAGATAAAGTAATCCAACAAAAGATAGACTATATTCATAATAATCCAATAGAGTCCGGTTTTGTAACTGATCCTATAGATTGGAAATATAGTAGTGTCAGAAATTATCAGTATGATCATACTGTCTTAGAAATTGATAGTGATGGTTTTCTATTAGGATTAACCAAATAGAAATGCCACTAGTCACAGACTAGCGGGAGCAAGGGTTTTAATTTAAAAATCATGAAAAATATTATAATAGTAATTATTGCAAGCTTTTCAATTTGTTCCTGTAAAGAGGTAAAAAGAGAAAGTAAAATAGAAGAAAAAGTAAAGTCAGAAGTAATTGATTTAAAAGACCCTTCATATTGTAATGACATAGAAAATACAATTGGCATCTTATTTGTTAATAACGAAAATTTTAATAAAAATGATGAGCTTAAGATTTTAAATAAAGATATGTCAACCTTTAAGGCTTGGAGAGCAAAAGAAGAATATGAAATTCTTTCTTTTAGATGTTTTGGAGCGAAAGATAGTATTTACTCAATTTTCATAGATGATGAAACCAAATACATTTTAAAAGATGACCGTTTAGTTATTCTTCAATCTTGGGAGGAACATTTGTTGAATAGTATTTTTTCCATTGGTTTAGATCTAGAAGAAAATCCAATTAGAGAATCTATAGAAGGAAATCCAATATTGTCGGAAAAGTCAAACAACTATAAAATATCTCCAGTAGAAATAAAAGGGGAATGGATGAAAGTAAAATATCAAAATTTCAATACCGAAAAAACTACAGAAGGTTGGATAAAATGGAGAAACGAAAAGTGCCTTTTTGTAGAAATATTTTATTTTGCCTAGAAAGCAGTCTACTTTTTTGAAGATATTGATGACAATAGTTTTTAACCCAGAAATTTGAAACCTATGTCATCAAATGTCAAAAGCTATTAATAACCCCGATGGCTCGGATATGATAGCGCATATCTGCAATCTGTGTGGCGTACGATTAAGAAAATAAAAGCTAAGAACCAGCTACATTGATTTGTAGCTGGTTTTTTATAGCCTAAAAGCGAAAAAACATTTTAATCTATAAATAACTAAATATTGGGGTAACATATCTTCTTTCTAGTACACTATACTAATAGAAACTACAACCAATGAAACAAGAACAACAACAACTATTATATAAAGTCATGCGTAATTTTGAAGGAATGCAAAAGATTGAAGTCTTTGATCTTTTACATCGTATGGAAGTTTTACTCTACTATGCCAAAAGCCCTTTACAATCTGATCATCTTAAACGCATTATTTCATCTGATATGGATCGGGAGAGCGCTGTGGATCCTTTTGGATTTACCATATTACCCAACGGAAACTTTTGCGAGTTCGAAGGATCGAATGACTGGATTCATATTTATAAAGAAGTAAAACGAGGACTAAGCAGATGGAATCCTATAATTACTTATTACTTTAAAACAAAGTATGCGCCCTTGGAACTTCTAAAATTATCCAAAAAAAATCTATTAGAGAATGTGCATAATACTGCACATCAAGAGGAAGTCGCTTTATTTCTATCCGTATATCAGATCTCTAAAAAAGATAGAGATACTGGTAAATTATTAGTATTAACCTTAGAATAAAACTTCCTATGATTTCTAAACTTAAAAAACTTATAAAGGATAAGGAAAAGCTACAAGCCCTATTGCCTGGGTTGATTTTTGGTCTTACTATAAATGCACCTATTTTATTAGTGGAGCAACCACTTAAACCAGAAATTGATTATGAAGAAGTAAAGAATGATAATCCTTCTAGATTTGAAATAATTTTTGCGAATAATCAAGTGTACTTCTTTTCTATAGAGCCTGAAAACTGATACCCTTTAACCATATTCTTAGATAGTCAATCAAAATCCATCAACCCTTTTGCAAATTCCTTCTTAGTATCATCATCAAAACCTGCAAAATATGCCTGCATGGTAGCCATATCCTTATGACCTAAACTTTCCTGTATAAACTCCATGCTAGCCCCCTTTCTAACAGATAAGGTTGCAAAGCTATGGCGTGCCCAATATGTAGAAATATTCTCAGGAAGTTTATTGGCTTCACACAACTTCTTAAGATGTTGATTTATGAATTTTGTGAAATTTTTAATTGCTCTTTGCTGTATGAATATGAATTAGCAGTAGAAATTCTATTCTGTTTTGTATACTCCGATATAATACCCTTATAATGATAATATACCTTTACACCTTCATTTTTCTTTCTAAAAAGTTTTCTCTCAAATGCTGCAAAGGAAAAAGGAACTATTTTTTTGGCGACTTCGACTGCTTGCTTTTCTACCGCTTGTAAATCATACCTGGCTTCCTTGTATGCTTTTCTTGTGTTGGTAGTTTCCCAAACACTAGCAAATTCTTTTTTCCGTGAAATCAAAAATGGTAGGATATAATTTCTGCTTTCGAGGATTAGGAGTAAAAACTCTTAACTTAACTGGATATTTACCATTAGATTTTGCCCTTCTTGTATCTAGATATATGGATATAGAGTATTCTTGAGTCATAATTTATGTATGAATAATTTGCATATAACAAAACAAATTAAGAAATACAACCCTCTTTAAAACTCTTTTAAATACAACTGTTTACAAAGAATTAACATATTATATCAACATATAAAATTTTCACTGGCAGTCAAGAGGTCGTGGGTTCGGGTCCCATCTTCTCCACAAAACAACAATCCCTGTAAATATAATTTTACAGGGATTGTTTATGACGATGTGTGTGTTATGAATAAAATCTATTATAAGCCTTCTAAGAAACCTTGATAGGCTAGTTTTTTATTAAAAGAAGCATCAAATAAAAGAGGCCATTCTGGTCGACCGTTATTTTCTGGAATAAGCCAAGTATCATCATCTTTTAATCCCCAAAGTGTTATTGCATATTTCTTATTCTGTGGAATTGCATTAAAGATTTCTACTACTTCTTGTACTCTTTGAGATTGAGCCATTGCTCTTTCCTCAGTAAGTTCAGTCAAATCATTCGCAGCGTTTACCTTTACATCTAACTCTGCAAAATGTATTAATACGTCTTTTGCAACTAGCTCATCAGTAGCATCTTGTATTTGTTGAGTGCTTGGAAAATTGTAATCTATATGCATTTGATACCCAACACCATCTATAAGATCACTTGCTAACAAGTCGTCTACCATTACCAGTACTTTTCCTCTTTTCGTAGCATCAAATGTCATGTTATAATCATTATAAAACAACTTCACATTAGGATCAGCAGCTCTTGCAAAAGCAAAACATTTTTCGACATAATCTTCACCCATTCTCTGTAAGAAAACGGTATCTCTCCATTGAATATTTGGATCATCATCAATGGCTTCATTAACGACATCCCAAGAATTAATTCTGCCTTGATATCTAGTCAACACATCTGTTATATATTGTTCTATTAAGTCTTCAAACTCTTGATTTGTACCACTAAAATTTTCTAATGCTTGAGGCAGACTTCTATGCCAGATCAGTGTATGCCCGTGTACATTTAGATTATTTGCTTCTGCATAATCAACTAGTGCATCTACTTTACTCCAATCATATATAATTGCACCGGTATTATCAATACCCGTAAAGATAGCAGCCATTTTCATATCATTTTCTGCAGTGATACTACTAAACTCTCTTGTATATACTTCATCATAAGAGGATATATTAGTCCTAGCTTCAGAAACTGCTACACCGACAAAAAAGTTATTTTCTGTAGCGCTCTTTAGGGTAACATCATCAGGGAACTCCGTATTTGTCTCTACCGAAATCGTATTCGAATTTCCTGAGACTACTCCGCTTACAACTGCTCTCACTCTATAATAATATGTAGTATTTGATATCAATCCCGTAACTGATTGAGACAGTTGGTTTATAGACAGATTCTCAAAACCGTCTACGAAGGAACTAAAGCCACTATCAGTAGAAACATCTAACACATATTCACTTGCTCTAAATACATTATTCCAGTTTGCATTAAAACTTGTTAAAGAAATATCACTTGCTTCTTGGGCTACTGGTGCTATTGCTCCAGAAGAACCGTTATCATCATCATCGCTTGAGCATGACATAAATGACAGTATGCTAAGGCATACAATGACATAAAATGTTGAGTTATTTATTTTTCCTATTTTCATCTTACTATTTTTTAATTTAATACAACAAGGAGGATCTCATCAAATCTTAACTTGAATCAGCTCCTCCTTGATATGGTTATTAACTTCTTTTTTTACAAAAAAGAAACTGGGGCTTTTTTTGTTTTAATATTAGTTATTCCAGTTCTAAAATCTCGAACTTAATATTATCATATTTGTATCCCGAAGGCACCACTCCAGCGCCTCCTTCATGGCTGATTTGCATCTTAACAGCTATGATTGTTGATGGATTTACATCTCCATTCCCTTGATTTCCTGGATCAAATCCAAATCCGAAATCTGCCATTTTTAGTCTTAAGGTTTGCCATCCGGTTCCTTCTAATGGAGCTTTGATTAGCCAATTGCTTCGATCGTCTTCTAATACAAATTCCATTACCGTACCTGGAAAACCATCTCCATTAATATCTATGATTAGGAAGGCATTTTCTGCATCCGTAGCTGTTGTTACAGAAGCAATACTTTGATGAGAACTTCCTGTAAAGCCATCTGTGCCCGTATCATCCCAAATAATTTCTGCTCCAGTACTTCCATCTGCACCTATCCCATTGGCAATTCTAAACATGTTGTCTCCATAACTGAACCAATCAGCATTATAATCGTTATTAATATTTGGTATCCCATTACCTTCAAAATCAGTTATTAAAACCTCCACAACACCTCCTACAATCGGTAAATCTTTAGAAACCATTCCTGCTGAAGTAACTACGGTAAACTCTGTTGTTTCGGTTCTACCTTCAGGAAAAGTAAAAATAAGTTCCTGAGGAGAAACCACGATAAAATCTCCTACGGATTCTCCATCAATTAGCACATCCTGTACATTAAAAAACCAGTTACCAAACACTCTAATTTCTACACCAGCTTCTCCTTTTGGTGGAGAAAAAGTATCCTGAACCGTCAATGTAGGTTCGGGTTGTTTTATCTCAAACTCAGAAGATACCGTTTCACCATAAAGATTAGTAAATTTTACTGTTTGGGTTCCAAAACGACTTCCTTGATCTGCATCAAAGGGAACGTTAAAGAACAGCGCTACATTAGAATTCAATGCTGAGTTGAAAAAGGTATTTACAGTTCCATCAAAGACGATTTCTTTCATATCACTTAGACCTGATCCTTCTACTCTAACCAATTCATCCGGAAAACCCGAATTGATCGTAGGTTCATCACCAAGAGATAGGATAGTTGCAATTTCTGGCGTACCGAATTCTCCTCCATCGTCTTCGTTATCTTCACAAGAAAACAACCCTAAGAACAAGACCATTATAGAGGATAAGGTAAGTAATCCCTTATTCGTATTTATTAATTTGTTTTTCATTTCTTTAATTATTAATTACATAATCTATTGCTGGACTTGCAGTATCTATAAACGATAACTCTGCAGACGGAATTGGCAGTGTAAAGCCATTATCACCGGCATTATCTACAAAAAACGATGAAACATCTAAAGGAACCAACGTATTTACTGTTCCTCGATCCTGACTTCTTATAATAGATGTTGCCATACCTCTATCCATTCTTACCAAATCAAGCCAAAATTTACCAGCTTCAAAAGCAAATTCAATTCTTCTTTCATCCATAAGTGCTTCTCTGGTTAACAGTGCTTTTTCTGAAAGTCCCGCTCTTCTTCGAATTTGATTAAATGCATCTAGTGCCTGAACATCTCCGGTAGAATCTGCGTCACCCATAATAGCTTCTGCATAGATCATGAGTACATCTGCGTATCTCATTAGTTGTGTACTCATTTCTGTTCTCATAAAAAATACATTCGGATACTCATTTAAGGATCCTACCACATATTTTCTATATCGTAACTTTGTCGAAGATTCATCACCATTTTCAGGAAATGTCCACCCTCCTTGGGTAGTTAGTAATTCAGTGTACGTTCTTCCTGGTTCACAAATAATCCATTTTCTTCGTAAATCTTCTTCATCCGGTTCTGTTATCTTATCAAAGGCAAGATACAGATCAATACTTGGTGCCACAGATCCGAAAGAACCATCATTACCAATGACATCGTCGCTTGCAATAAGGTAGGCTTGGTTTGTATTTTGTATACCCCATAATCCATTAATGGAAGTCCAAACCCATCTATAAATACCTTCACTATTTACACTTGCTGACGGATCTATAAATTGATCTTGATAATTAGGTTGTAAATTATGTAAGCCACTGTTGATAACCAATTCTGCATACTCCCTGGATTTTGCATAATCCTTACGGGTTAGATACATTTCTGCCAGATACGACCAAGCTGCCGTTTTTCCTACTCTTATTCCACCAGAAGAACCTAGAGGCAATAACTCTGCTGCTTTTTGTAAATCATTTTCTATAAAAGCATAGATACTAGAAACCGTATTAAGAGGGTATAAAGTAGAGGTGTCTGAAGTGATTTCATCAATAACTGGAATTTCTCCCCATAATCTTACCAAATAGAAATACGAAAAGGCACGGATAAATCGTGCTTCACCTTCTACTTGATTTTTAACTTCTTCAGAAATCTCAGGGTTCAATTCTCCTGCTACAACTTTTAACAGTTGATTTGCGTCTGCAATTCCTTTATAAAAACCTTCCCATCCTTCTAAAAGCGTACCATTATTAACTCCTACAGAGAATAGTCTCCAAGGAGCATCTCCTTCGAAACCGATGGAGTTACCTGCTAACATATCCAAAGAATACATAAACTTATCATTGGTTGTAAAAAAGGATTGCCCGTATAAGGAGTTTGCTCCAGCTAATAGTTGATCATCTGTTTGATAAAAATTATCTTCTGTAATAGAATCTACAACATCAATTTCTAAAAAATCATCACCACAAGAGGTTAGAAAGGTCAATACAATGAAATACTTTAAAAAATTCTTACTATTTTTCATACTGAACATATTATTTTCTTTTTCATTTTTTTAAAACTGTACATTTAGTCCAAGGGTCATTGTTCTTGGAACGGGATATCTACCAAAGTCTATCCCTTTAAAAAGAGCACTTTGATTTAATGATCCTACCTCTGGATCGTAACCTGAATAATCCGTAAAGGTGTATAAATTTTGAATAGTGGTATATACTCTAATTTGATCAAAAATTTTGGTTTTACCAAACGTATCTTTAGGCAAAGTACATCCGAAAGTAACACTCTGAATTCTTAGATAAGAACCATCTTCTATAAATCGATCAGACACTCTATTGTTTCCGTTTTTATCTCCATCAGAATATCTTGGCAAACTTCCATCTGTATTTGAAGCACTGAATCGATCTATTACAGAAGTCGCTTGATTAGCATTAAAACGATTTACACCCTCGATATACGTTCTGGTATAATTATAAATGTCGTTACCATAAGATCCCTGAAGGAAGACTGATAAATCAAACATTCCATATCGGAAGTTATTAGTTATACTATAAGTGAAATCTGGATGTGGGTTCCCGATAAAAGTTCTATCATTATCGTCTATGGTACCGTCTCCATTAAGGTCTCTAAAACGAACATCACCAATCCAGGTGCCAGTCGCCTCATTACGACTACTCTCTGCTGGGATTACACCATTGTCCAATTCCTCTTGGGTTCTAAATAAATCATCCGTTACAAAACCATAAAACATTCCGATTGGCTGACCAACTTCTGATCTTGTCAAATCTGCAATAATTTCCTCATCTCTTAATGTACCTATAATAGCATCATTTTCACCAGATAGTTCTGTGATTTCATTGCGATATAAACTGAATACAATATTAGTATCCCAACTAAACTTCTCATTAGTAACATTTTTAGTGTTTAACGTCACATCAATACCGTCATTGATCATTTCACCAAAGTTTTCTACAGGAGCATTGACCCCGATAAAAGACAATGTGTTTAAACTTCCTAAAAAGCCTGGAACGGGTCTTGTCGCAAGAAAATCTTTGGATGTTTTTCTATAAACATCAACATCCAGTCTAATTTTGTTATCCGCAAAACCAAGTTCAACTCCCAAATTAGGAGAAATTAATGATTCCCAAGCTACATCGGCATTAGCGAAATTGGCTAAACTAAATCCACTACCAAGCGCTGTATTTTGATTTCTAAGAAAGCTTAAGTAAAGGAAATTATTAATATCCTGGTTTCCACTGGTACCATATCCAGCTCGGATCTTAAAATAACTCCAAGCACTAGCGATTCCTTCCATAAAAGGTTCATCACTAACTACCCATGCAGCTGATACTGATGGAAACAATCCCCATCGATTATTGGGACCGAATTTTGAGGATCCGTCGTATCTAAGCGATGCTGAAAGAAAATATTTAGAGTTATAATTATAATTAATTCTACCGAAATATGAGAGAAGTGATTGAGCTCCCTCGAAAGATTCTGATAACGATGTTTCTGCATCACCGGTATTTAAACCAGGAATATCATTACTAGGGAAATCGGATCGTTGTCCGGATAATCCTTGAAATTGAACTTTTTGAGCTTCTGTTCCCAATAAAATATCCAACCCATGATTTCCTATCTGAGGAGTATAGGTCAAATAGTTTTTAAATAGATAATACAATCCTTCATTCGCGCTTTTAAAAGCAGAATTCAAGCCATTCGAAAGTGATCCAAAATCAAAAGTTGGGAAAAAGCTTTCTGTTTTGGCTGTATTGTAATCGTATCCTAAATCAGATCTAAACTTAAGATTATTTGCTAATTTTAAATCTAAATAAATATTTCCATTCACTTTGAAACGTTCCAGCGTGCTATTTCTTATTTCTGAAGCAGCTACTGGGTTAAGTGCTCCTGTATTACCCAAACCATTTTCTGGAGAACCAAACGTCCCATCTGGATTTCTAACGGGTACATCAGGTGTTTGTCTTAAAGCTGATGTAATAGTTCCATTTCGAGAATCGTTTAATCCTATTTGTTCTAATGAGCTACTTAAATTAATATTGTGTCCAAATTTAATTCTATCGTTATATTGATAATCTAAATTTAATCGTAAACCAAACCTCCTTAAACCAGAGTTAATTATAATACCATCTTGATCAAAATAATTTGCTGAAGCGTAGAATTTTGTTCTTTCTTTTCCTCCAGAAATTGATAATTGATGGTTGGTTATCGGAGCGGCTCTAAAAATTGCTTTTTGCCAATCCGTTCCTTCTCCCAAAATGCCTGGATTTTCAAACTGCGGAGCTGGAGGCAAATTAGTTGATGGACTTTGTCTAACCTCATTTGAATACGCTGCAAATTCTCTAAGATTCATCATATCCAATAATTTTGGTGCCGTTTGAATCCCTCCATATGTCTCATAATTTATCTTAGCTTTACCAGCTTTTCCTCTTTTTGTAGTAATGAGAACCACACCGTTAGAGGATTGTGCTCCATATATCGCTGCTGCAGAAGCATCTTTTAAAACTGTTATCGATTCGATATCATTTGGATTCAATGCAGAAAGAGGGCTTATTGCGGTTTGCCCGCCAGTTCCTCCGAAACGTGAAAAATTAAAGGAATCACTTTCTGAATTCTGAACGTTTACTCCATCAATAATATACAAAGGTTCATTAGATCCGGTTACCGATGTAGTACCACGTATTCTTACAGATACCGCTCCTCCGGGTCGTCCGGAGCTTCGTGTTACAGTAACACCAGATACTAATCCTTGAATCCCTTGATCAATATTAGTAACGACTTGTTTTTCTAAAACATCTGCATTAATTGTGGATATAGCCGATGTAAGATCTTTTTTTCTACTTTGTCCATACCCAATAACCACAACTTGTTCTAAATCTGTTGCTTCCGGAATCATAACAACATTGATTTGTCCTGATTCGATCACAATTTTTTCTACGGTTTGCATCCCAACATAAGAAAATACCAAAATATTCCCTTTCGATAATCCTTCTAATTCATAGTTACCATCAAAGTCAGTTAATGCACCATTGGTAGTACCTTTTACCAAGACTGTTACACCTGGCAAGGGCATATTTGATTGATCCGTAACTGTTCCACTTACACTATCTTCTTGCGAAAAAACATGCTGTGTCCCAATTAAAATAAATGCAATAATTGCTAGTTTAAGTTTTATCATATGACATTGTTTTTATGTAGTTTAGTTAAAAAGTGCCTAATAGCTACTTTTGTTTTCCTTTAATTAGTATTCCTTGTCCCTTACAACTATTTAAATACCAATTAATTAAAGCTTCATCTTTTGGTTCCATTTTTAGTTAAGTGTGATTTTTTTAGTTAAATTTTTTGTAGTTGCAGTATCATTTTGATCCGGTTGTTTTCCACCTACATAAATTTGAAATGCTCCTGATATCTTTTCCTTATCTCCAGCCGAATTAATAACAGCATATTGTTCTGGAGTAATTGTAAAACTTACTTTTTTTGTTTCTCCGACTTCTAAGTTGATTCTTTTAAACCCTATTAATGAGTGTTTAGCTCCATCGGTATATTGTTTTTTATCTTGAGATAGATAGAGCTGTACAACCTCATCTCCTTTGCGATCTCCAGTGTTAGTAATTTGTACTGATACAGGAATGGTTTCATCAACTTTTATAGTATCCGGTGTTTCTAATTCTGAATATGAAAAAGTGGTATATGACAACCCATGTCCAAATTCATATAGAGGATCTCCCTTAAAATATTTATATGTTCGATTGGTCATATCATAGGATTTAAAATCTGGAAGGTCTTCAACAGATTTGTAGAAAGTAACAGGTAATCTACCTGCTGGATTATAATCTCCAAAAAGAACATCAGCAATAGCTCTTCCTCCAAATTCTCCTGGATACCATGCTTCGAGAATAGCAGAAACATTATCATTAGCCCAATTGATAGCAAGCGCACTTCCGTTCATTAATACTAACACTGTTGGCTTACCTAGAGCTTGTATTTCTTTTAATAAAGTAACCTGAGATTGTGGTAATGAGATTTCTGATCTATCTCCTTTATCGAAACCATCCAAAACGACTGGCATTTCTTCTCCTTCTATGTCAGGAGATAATCCTAAACAAAGCACCACAACTTCTGATTTTTTAGCAGCTTCTATTGCAGGTGACAAAAGGTCTTCATCCAATTTAGACCATAGCAATTGAGCTTGTGGATCTGTATGATAATTGTAATATTTTATCTTAATATCATACGATTTACCAGCTTCTAATTTCATGTCCACATACTTCATTTTTGGCTCGTGATCATCTTTAAAATCTACTTTTAAAGAATCGTTCACATAAAGTTTACCTGCACTACTAGCTCTTAACCCTATTCTATATGAACCGCTTTCTTCTGGAACAATTTTTCCAGTCCATCTAGCAGAAAAACTATCTGAAGTTGCATTCTCAAATGGTGCTTTAGAAACCCATATGAAATCTATTATGCTATCATTTCTGATTACTTTTGGTTCACCTTTCCACTCTTTATTATCGAAATATTCTCCTTTTAGTCCAATATTATCTCCATTTCTTAATGCAGAAACGGGTATTGGTTGTAATAAAGGCCATCCTTTTGCAATATGACTTCCTTTAGCATAATGCACTTTTGTATTTGGTAATTTTTCTTTGATTGCTTTTAGAGGAGTAATATTATTTAGAGGAGTTCCATGATAATTACCCAACAAAGCTTGTTTTGCATTTGCATTAGGGCCTATTACTGCAATCGATTTTATTTCTTTTTTTAGAGGAAGTAATTTTCCTTCATTCTTTAACAGCACCATGGATTCTCTTGCTGTTTTTTCAGACAACTTATAATGTTTATCGCTACATACTACATCATACGATATTTTAGACCAGGAAACTATCTCTTCCGGGTCAAACATACCAAGCTTAAATCTAGCTTCCATAAGTCTTGACAGTGCTTGGTCTACTTTATCTTCATCTACTAACCCTTTCAGAACGGCATCACTTAGATTTGGATCATATACATCTCCACAATTTAAATCTGTACCTCTACTTACTGCCAATGCTGAAGCCTCAGCAGGGGTCTCGACTAATTCATGCTTATTTGGTTCCCAGAAATCGTTAATTGCCCAACAATCCGAAACCACATAACCATCAAACCCCCACTCTTTTCGAAGTATATCATTTAACAATAAATTACTTCCACAACAAGCTTCATCTCTATATCTATTATATGCACACATTACAGATTGCACATTCGCTTCTTTTATAGCAGCTTCAAATGCAGGTAAATATGTTTCTTTTAAATCTCTATCTGATGTATGATAATTGTCTTCGTGTCTTGATTTTTCTGGTCCGCTATGTACTGCAAAATGCTTCGCTGTAGCAACGACTTTAAGGTATTTCGGATCATCACCTTGTAATCCTTTTATAAAATTAACTCCCATTCTTCCGGTGAGGTATGGGTCTTCTCCATAGGTCTCCTGACCTCTTCCCCATCTTGGATCTCTGAAGATGTTGATATTAGGAGTCCAAAAAGTAAGTCCTTGGTATATTCCTCTTTTATTTTCCTTGACAAAACGATGATGTTTCGCTCTTGCTTCATCAGAAATTACTGTACCTACATCAAACAGTAATGGTGCGTTCCAAGTAGCTCCCATTCCAATTGCTTGCGGAAATACTGTAGCTTCACCAGCTCTCGCAACACCATGTAAACATTCATTCCACCAGTTATACTCGGGCACTCCTAAACGTTCGATAGCTGGTGCATCATATCGCATCTGAGAAACCTTCTCAGAAAGAGTCATATGACTTATTAAATCACTTACCCTCTCATTAATAGGTAGTTCTGGGTTCTTAAATTTATATTCTGTTTCTTTTTTTGTTACACATCCAATATTTAATTGAAAAATAATTGAAACGACAATTAAATTGTTAACTCTGAAAAGTTTTTTTAATCTTTTTTTGGATTCTTTCCTTATCATTATTGTTAGTTAAAGCTGGTTCTTTTTATGATATTAGGTCAAGTATAAAAACGAATAATCCGAGCACTAATGCTATTAAAAATATCTCTCCCAAAATTTTAATTTTAGAGTACTTCTTATTCATGTCTTTTGACTAATTCACAATTTTTTAACAATTTATATACAGGATTAAAAAAACAATGCCACAGATAAAGCATATGATAAAACATTTGTTGCATCCAGCCGCTTTACTACGGTTTTACAACATTTTAGACAGTTGAAGCAACAATCGTTATAGCTGAAATCGACCAATACATGGTCTAATTATGAAGAATATATTTTATGGTTCTTTTTGCTAATACTTATACAATGAATGTTATAGAAAATTGAACATGTCTTAAATTACAGCGTGTTGTTGAAAATACATTGGGCTATAAACAATCTTTCTATTCCACTTAAAATAGCATTAGAATAGGGTAGAAGTATAAGTTATTAATAAGCTCATAATTGTATAATTGAAAATTCAGATATAAAACGTTAATAATTTAACTAAGAATACTTATTTTAAGATTCATTGATAGTCACTTCTGTAGGTAATATTCCAAACTGAGTTTTGAAACACTTTGTAAAATAGGAGGGAGAAGAAAACCCTACCTTATAGCAGACTTCACTAATGTTGGTAGAACCGCTTTCTAGAATTTGTTTCGCCTTTTGTAATCTAATGTTTCTTAAAAATTGATTGGCTGTTTGTCCTGTTAGTGTTTTTATCTTCCTGTAAAATTGACTTCTACTCAGATGAAGCTCTGAAGATAAAGATTCTACGCTTAAATCCGGATCACTTAAATTTTCATAGATATGATTCAACACTTTTTGAATAAATTCTTTATCTAGCGATGTGTTGTTCTGATTGATATCGGCATCACTAACATCACTAAAGTACTTATTAAAGACTATTTGTCTTATTGTAAGCATCTGGGTTAAATATGATTTTAACACTCTCATATCAAAAGGCTTATTGAGATACACATCTGCACCGGATTCAATGCCTTTTAATCGATCATCTTCCATCGTTTTTGCAGTAAGCATTAAAATAGGAATATGACTCGTTTTTATATCTTTTTTAATCATTGAACAGAATTCAAAGCCATCCATTTCTGGCATAATTACATCAGTAATAATGATATCCGGCACTTCTTTTTTAGCTATTTCCAGACCTTCATTACCATGTTTGGCATCAAAAACTTTGTAGGTATTACTTAATTCTGTTTTCAGATAGTTTCGCAACTCGGTATTATCTTCGACAATTAATAATCTATTGGTTTTTTGTTCTTCTTCTATTTGATTTTCTAAGCTTTGATTATGAACATTACCTATAAATTTAGTTTTAAGAAGAACATCCGAGTCTTCATCACTTAGCACAATTTCGCTTTCGCTGAAATGTTTTTTGCCTAAAGGTAAAATTACCGAAAATGTTGTTCCTTCATTAACAACACTATCAACTTCTACTTTTCCTTTATGCAACTCTACAAAACTTCTAACCACTTCCAAACCAATTCCGGTACCGCCATAATACCATTTGTTCAGGTTATCTACTTGATAAAATCGCTCAAATATCTTATCTAATTGTTCTTTTTTAAGACCTGGACCAGTGTCAGACACACTAATTTCGAATGAGTCGGATAAAATACCATCACCAGTTTTTTCTGTAAGGGTTTGTCTAACCTTTTTTATCGAAACAGTTATCTGCCCTCCTTCTGAAGTAACTTTAAATGCATTGGATAATAAATTGAAGATGATTTTCTCTAACATACCAATATCTACCCATACTTTTAGTTCTGGCATTTCATGGTTTATAGTCAGGTCTATTTTTTTATGAGATGCTTCCACAACAAAATGACTTACTACATCTTGTACAAAAGTGATGATATCAAGTTGTCTTGCTTTAATACTCAATTTATTAAGTTCTAGCTTTCTATAATCCATCAACTCATTAATCAATCTATATAGGCGATCTGTATTTTTGTGAATTATCAGATGCTTTTCATTCACCTCTTTGGGTAAGTTTAATTCTTCATTTTTGAGTATGTCTTCGAGAGGATTAATTATAAGCGTTAAAGGAGTTCGGAATTCGTGAGATATGTTGGTGAAAAATTGTAGTTTTTTATTATGAAGTTCTTCTTCTTTAATTCTTTTTTCTCTTTCATATCGTATTAGTTGCTTCTCTCTAATTCTATTTTTTGTTACTCTATTTAAAAGATATATACCAAGCAAAAACAATAAAACATATGATGATAACGCCCAGTTTGTTTTCCACCAGGGTGGTAAAACCTTTATCTGTAAGTGCAGTGGAGTTTCATTCCATTTACCATCATTATTCGCTACTTTTAATTTGAAAGTATAATTTCCTGGATCCAGATTAGTATATGTTGCACTTCTTGTATTACCGACATAATTCCAGGAATCTTCTAATCCTTCTAAGTAATACGCATATTGATTTTTCTCTGGACGTGTATAATTAACACCTGTATATTCAATGGTAAAAACTGATTGTTCATTACTTAAAGAAATACTATCGGTCTCTGAGATCACTTTATTTAGAGGAGAGCCTTCTTGATTTGGATACACCTTTTTATTAAATATTTTAAAATCTGTAAGGTATAGACTTGTTGAGCTATTATTTGTTTGTATGTTTTTTGGGTTAAAATAATCTACACCATTATAGTTCCCGAAATAAATATTTCCCTTTTTATCTCGAAATGCGGCATTAAAATTAAAATCATTTGACAAGAGACCATCGTTAATATTATAATTAATACTTCGTTTGTTTTCAAGATCTAATTTATGAATCCCTGCATTACCACTTGTCCAAATATTATGATATTCATCTTCAATAATCGCAGAGACATTTTCATCTTCTAATTCATATAATTCATTATACCAAATAAAGCTATATGTATCTGGATTATACCTACATAAACCTGCACCTCTTGTGCCAATCCATATAGATTTATCCGCTCCTTCATAGATCGTAAGTATATGATTTGTATCGGATTCGTTCTGATATTCACTGTTCATCTTCTCTCTTAATAATATAACAGAAAATTGATCAGTATTCTTTTTCCTTACTATATACAATCCATTAGCAGTACCTATCCACAGGTTATTATCCGCATCTACTAACACCTTTCTGACATCGCTGGTGGGAATTCCATATTTAGAAAATTCTTCGGACTTATGGTGAGTAAACTTTTCTTTTGACGGATCATATGACATGATTCCACTAAAAAAACTTCCTATCCAAATGATACCTTCAGCGTCTTCTGCAAAACTTAATATACTATTAGAAGCGAGTGCACCATTGGTATTTTCCATCGTATAATTAATGAATCTTTTTGTTCCTTTTTTTAGCAAAAAGACACCTCCATTCCAGCTTCCTGCCCAAATATTTTCTTTACTATCTATAAAAATTGTTTGAATATCATAGGCCGTAAGATTCGAAAAATCTTCATCATTTTTTTTATTAATATGAATAAATTTCTGACTGTTTGGATCATAAATATCTATTCCTCCTCCATCAGTGCTAATCCATAATAAGCCCGACTTATCCTGGACAATTCCAGTAACAGAACCTGCTTCTAGAGAATTAGGGTTACTGGCTAGACTTTCTATATTTTTAAACTTATCATATAACTTATCATAAACTGCAATACCTTTGTTATAATATCCTACCCATATCCTTTCGTTATTGTCCATAAACAGAGACCATATGGAATTTGATCGAATACTATTCTTATTATTTTTATCAAAAAGGTAATTTTTTATGAGTTCGCCGTTAGCTTTAATATGAAACAATCCATCGTTTTCAGTCCCACAGAGTATAGACCCATCTGCATTAGAAATCATTGAAAAAATTCTCTTATTGGTAAATTGTAAGTTTTGAATACTGAAGGTATTATGGGCTTCTTTGTCAATTTTATATATTCCATTGGATATACTACCTAACCATAGATTATTATTGTTGTCGATCAATAAAGATATAATTGGTGTACGTACCGATTGCATACCTTTTTCTGTTGTAAAAACCGCAAGACCTAATGTATTTGTTTTAGGATCATATACTTTCAATCCATAGTTGGTTGCTGCGTATATTCTTCCTTCAGAATTTATTTTAAGATCATGAATATCTATAGAACTTTGTTTATCCTCAGTATCGACATTGGTTACCTCCTCTATAATATAGGTTTCTGAATTTAACTTAAGTAAGCCTCTTTCATATGTACCGATAAAAATATCACCAGTCCCATCGTCTATGATACTATTAACGGCAATATCTGATTGATAAAAGTTTTTTAGTTGAGAAACAATATCAATTCTCTTAAATTGATCCAATTCTCGATCATAGAGATCTAATCCATTTTCTGTACCAACCCAAAGTCTGTTCTTTTTATCAATAAATGAGCAGTAAATAGAGCTACTTCTTAAAGAAGTAGTATCCTTTAATTTATGTTTATATGATTTATATTCAATTCCATCATATCTGTGCAAACCTGCCCCGTTTGTTCCTATCCAAATAAAACCATCATAATCCTGGATAATCACCGGTACAGCTATTTTAGAAGTACCATCTTCTATATTTACAAAATTAAAATCATTAGATTTTTCTTGTGCCCAAATGAAATTCAGACAACAACAAAAAAAGAATAAAAATGCTATACTATTTTTAATATTCATAAATTGATATTGCAATACTTAAGAATAAATATAGCATGTTTTATCATATTTCGTTGATTTTTAATATCTCTCAGGTTTAAGAAACACGCTTTACGCAGATATTTGGTATCAACCGGTGAAATAAGTTAATATAGATACTACTACGACTACTAATAATACAGATAAAACAATATCAATCGGTGTATAACTATTTTTAGTTTCTTCTTTTTGTTCTGGTGACAATGTTCCAAATGCTAGACCTTTTATAGTAGTATAATCTGGAGCTGTCGTAACTAAACTAGTAACTATGCAAACTATTACCGAGAAGATAAACATAAAAATAGCCATATGTGCAAAATTGATAGTCGCAAACTGATATGCCAAACCTGACAAATCATCTTTGACAATTTCTGCAGTTATCCTAAAAGCTGCAATCAAAAGACCAGAAAACAATGTAACTATTGCAGCTTTAGAATTTACTCGTTTCCAAATAATCCCTAGTATAAATACGGCTGTAATAGGTGGTGCTATATAGGACTGTACACTTTGTAAATATTGATACAAAACGCCTCCACCTATTTTATTCATAATAGGAATCCAAATAATTCCTAGAACAACTACTAATGATGTTGCTACTCTTCCGATATTTAATAACTTTTTCTCTGGAGTTAAAGGCTTTAATTTTTTATAAATGTCTATTGTAAATATCGTAGAACAAGAATTAAATACAGACGCTAATGAACTCATTAAAGCCGCCATCAATCCTCCTGCAACTAAACCTTTTAATCCTGTTGGCAAAAGGGTTTTTACCAAAACAGGAAATACCTCATCCGCTTTATCATATGTTAAAACACCTTGTTTTGCTAAAGCAAAAGCTATAATACCTGGTATCAAAAAGATAAAAATTGGTAATATCTTAAGATATGCTCCAAAAATGGCTCCACGTCTACCTATTTTTATATTATTTGCAGCTAAAGTTCTTTGGACAATATATTGATCTGTACACCAATACCAGATACCTACAATAGTCCCCCCAAACAACAAACCTGTCCAAGGAAAATCTGGATCAGACATTGGTCGCCACATATTAAAATGATCAGAACCTACAGTAGTTCTTAGATTTTCCCAACCGCCTACTTCTTGTAATCCCAGATAGGTAATAATTAATGACCCGGCAATCAACACTACGGTTTGTAAGGTTTCTGTATAAATTACGGCTTTCATACCTCCTACTATTGTATATGCTCCTGTAAAAACAACAATCCCAATAGCTCCATACCAAAATGGTATACCTAGTAATTCTGAAACTACTATTCCCCCTGCATATATAGTTACCGATACCTTGGTAATTACATATCCAACTAAAGAAAAAATGGATAAAAACCATCGTGATCTGCTGTCAAATCTTTTTTCTAAAAACTCAGGCATGGTAAACACCTTACTTCTCATATAAAATGGTAAGAACAACCAACCTAATAATAGAACAATCCAAGCGTGTAGTTCGTAATGAGCCATTGGCATCCCTGATTCAGCTCCTGTACCGGCCAGACCAACTACATGCTCCGATCCTATATTAGAAGCAAATATTGATGCTCCAATAACAAACCAACCTACATTACGCCCTGCTAAAAAATAATCCGCTGTATCCTTATTTCTTTGTAATATTACCCAGACAGCAACTCCAATAAGTGCTAAAAAGTAAACACCTAATACTATCCAATCCATTTGTTCCAAAACTGATTCCATAAATATTCTTTGATTATTTCTATAATTTATATTGATTCATAATTCCTCGTAATATGATTCTAAATGACTATCTTATTTACTAAATTGTATTGGAAAATCCTTATAGATTATTATGTGATTGATAATTTCCAAAAACATAACTTAACAAATCATTTAGTTTTTACTTAAAATTTTATTAAAATCAAAACTATTGTGTGGTGCTTCAATTAGATGGAATATTTGAAGCGAATATTATAAATTATGATGCATCATGAAGTGTATTTTTCGATTTATAAAAAAAGATTTCTTTTTAGTATGCATAAGTATATAGTAATAAAAATGAAGAAGCAAGAAAGACTATATTATTAAGTATTTCTTAGTAAACTAACACTAAACAAATCAATTTTTATTTCTACAGATCCGGAAACCTTGATCAGGTCCTAAACCACTAGCTTCAAAATAATCTCTATTGTCATTTTTGGAGTAAATTTCTAGACCAATCCATCCACCACCTCTTTGTGAACGAAAATGTCCACGAGGTATTTGTTCATCTTCATACCAATCATCACACCATTCTCTAACATTTCCTGTTAAATCATATAAACCAAGTTCATTAGGGTTTTTGGTACATACAGGATGTGTTCTACATTGATTTGTTTTTAAAACACGATAATTCCATTTTTCTTTTAAAATAGCATCCCCGCTATTTCTCCAGTACCAGGATATCTCATCTACATTGTTGCTTCCGCTATATGAATAGTTTTTAGTTAACTGACCGCCTCCCGCAACATACTCCCATTCGATTTCTGTGGGTAAACGGTACCCATTTGCTTTTGGATTTTTCTTGACTAACCATTTGATACT
The DNA here is from genome assembly GCF_947492405.1 of uncultured Aquimarina sp. Classification (GTDB taxonomy): domain Bacteria; phylum Bacteroidota; class Bacteroidia; order Flavobacteriales; family Flavobacteriaceae; genus Aquimarina. The sequence goes on along the minus strand of NZ_CANLMP010000007.1, from coordinate 134,051 downwards.
ATCGAACTCAGAGTTGTTAAACTCGTCTATAGAGTCTTTATAAATTTTATAATATGGTATTAATCCATCTTTTATACTTTTTTTGATACAAAATTCTACAGAATCATACCAACTCACCATTTCGACAGGTAGGCTATCTCCTTTAAACTTGGATGGGTTACTCCCCATTACTTCGATCCATTCCTTTTGTGTAACCTCGCTTTTGGCCATATAAAAATCATGTACATATGCATTTTTGCCATATAAATTAGATTGCTTATTAATAAAAGTTCCTCCTTTGATTAAAACCAGATTATCATTAATAACTTTTTTCGTTCCTTCCTGGCTACAGGAGGAAAACAACATTAGAAACCCAACACAAAAACAAAACAAAATTCTTTTCATAATGAATCAAAAATTAATAGCCTTTCTATCTTTAATAATTTGGTAAATACCATAAGGCCGAAATGATATCGGCCTTATAGTTTTTAGTATTTCATGTATTTATTACCAAATACTGGCATTGATTTTTCCCCAGTTACCTGTATAGGATTCGATACCAAAAACCTGATAGTCAAAATCCCTTAGATTTCCCCATTCTGATTTGTGTCCGCCATATTTATTCCAATGGTTAATATGTGCTTGCATATGAACCTGCTGATTAGAACCAGTAGGGGCATTACCATGCTCACTTATATATTGATAAAATGTTTTTGTCCCTAAAATTGAAGGAGCATTGGATCTCAATTGTTTCTTAAATTTATAGTTCTTGCCATTTACAGTATAATTCTTGTTTTGATTTTGACCTGTAATACTTCCTTTTTCTACCACATAATATTCTACAAGTGGAGTTTGTGTCCAACCATATACACCAACAAAGTTATAGGATCCCTGCAGCAATCCAATATTGTAGTTTATTCTTCTTCCATTACCAGTTGACCAACCTTTCCCTCCAACAATGTCCTGATTGTCATTGTATTCGATCTCAAAGTTACCGCCATATTGGTTCGCATAAGGAAATCTCAATCTACCCCATCCGCCTTCTTTATAAATAGTCCAAAAGTAACCCTGATTATATCCATCCGTGCGATTATCACTAATGTATCCATTATTATCTATCGACTTTTGTTCTATTTCCGTTGTTTCCGGAAGACTGTCAGAATTCAAATCATCAGAGCAATTAGTAAATAAAAACAGACAGAGTACTGAGATGCTTAAAAAAGTTTTCATAATTAAATATGTTTAAGTTAGAATAATTTAAAAATTCATATTCAATTATCAATAACACCTTTTTAGGTTTGATAAATTACGAATACGAATGAATTTGTGTTAAAAATTTAGTCAATGCTTAAAATTATAATTCAGTATAAAAACAATTGATAATTTTATTGATTTTAAATCTAATTCTACGAAAACTTTTCGTAAACACTTATACGCTTAGAAAACAATACATTACTTATTTACTTATGAAGGTGTCGCTTCAACTTATTTTTAAAAGTGATATTTTACAAGACCTACTCTGAGAAAATGAATACTTATTCACTTCTAATCCGTCTAAAAGAGGTAGCTCTAAAATATTTGAAGCAATCTTTACAAATTTTGTTGCAATTAGAATTTCACATCCTTACAAATTAAATTATTAAGATTACTTTACAGTAAAGGTTTATTTACTTGATCTTTATGAATAAATTATTAAAACTTTTCATGAAATTTTGATATCTCAAAACACACTGCTCTTAGCCATTATTTAGTCAAAAACGTCTTTAAAAACTAGTATGAAAAAAAAGAGAATTACATTAAAAGATATTGCAAAAAAATTCAACGTTTCTATTGCTACGGTTTCAAAAGCTCTTAATGATAGTTATGAAATCAGCAATAGCACTAAATCTATGATTCAGGAATATGCTAAAGAGCTTCAATACAAATCTAATAATAACACTTTTGCGAGTGAAAGACATAAAAACACTAAAACAATAGGAGTTATTATACCCAATATGCTTAATCACTTCTTTACTAAAGTTTTTGTTGGCATAGAAAAGATTGCAACAGAAAAAGGATATAATGTTATTACCTGTATTTCTAACGAATCTAGAGAAAAAGAAGTCGCAGCTATGGAGCTATTAAAAAACTCGGATTTAGATGGATTTATATTGTCAATTGCAGAAGAAACACAAATCAAAAAGGATTTTAGTCATTTTCGGAATGCAATAAATCAAGGGATCCCAATCATAATGATTGACAGAGTTACTGATGAAATAGAATGCGACAAAGTTATTGTAAATGATGAAGAGGGAGCATTTAATGCCGTTAATTATTTTATTAAAACAGGCTGTAGAAATATTGCAATAGTTTCTAACATACACCAACTTAGTGTTGGAAAACTTAGACTTAAAGGATATAAAAAAGCACTTACAGAAGCAGATATACTAATTGACGAAGACTTAATACTTAAGGTTGACGAATTCAATGACATTAATACTTTGCTAAAAATATTACTTGACTCGAAAAAAGTCGATGCTATATTGTGTCTTGAAGAAGACTCTGCTATTAGCACTCTAAAAATGGTATTATCTAAAAAGTATAAGGTACCCGAAGATATTTCTATTATAGGCTTTACCAATGGTGTTCTTCCTCGTCATGTAACACCATCTATTACTACCGTAAGTCAACACAGCATTTATCTTGGAGAAGCTGCTACAAAAATCCTTATTGACAAAATAGAAAATGAAAACATAGAAACTTCTTATACCACTAAAGTAATAAAAACGAACTTGATTGAAAGAGAATCTACAAAACGTCTTCATTAGAGTAGGGCAGTAGTAGAAACTAGCTTATAATTTTATCTGTTTTAAACAATTGAAAACTCAAAAATACTTCTGTTTTCATATTCCTCTCCTGCTTTTAATAAAGGAGATGGGAAATGCTGATGATTAGGTGCATCAGGATAATTTTGATTTTCAAAACAAATAGCAGGAAAACGATCATATTTCGCTTGATTTTTAAAATTCCAATTAGGGAAATTTTCCGGAGTATAAATCACCACTGCGGGTTGATTTGTTTTGATTTTCATCTGTAAACCACTCGCTGGAGCAACAAGTATAGCTTTGACTGTATCAATTGATGCTCCTTTTTTAGTATTATAAATAATGGTATCATCTATTAGACCAAAACTTACTAAAGACTGTAAGCTTTTCTGCTCTAAAAAATCAAACTTAGTGCCAGCAACTGATCGTAGTTTTCCTGTGGGTAATTGTTTCGTATCAACTTCTAAATATTTTGGACAATCTAAAAATAAGGAATGATCCAAAATGTTATTTGACCCATTGAGATTAAAATACGCATGATTGGTAAGGTTCACGAAAGTATCTTGATCTGAAACCGCTTTATAAGTAATTGTTACATTGTTATCATCAGATAACTGATACATTACTTTTATCTCTAAATTTCCAGGATACCCTTCTTCCATATCCTTGCTATAATATGAAAACACTACTGTATTTATTTCTCGACTAATAGTGTCTACTTTCCAAAGTTTTTTGTCGAAACCTTGAAATCCTCCATGTAAATGAACTCCTGCTTTTTGATACAACTTATATTTATAATCATTAAGCACAAAACCTCCTTTACTAATTCTACCTGCATACCTCCCTATAGAAGCTCCTAAAAACTTAGCACTTGGATGGTATGCAACTTCTTGGTAATCTTTAACAGCATCGAGACCAACAATGACATTAACAAATTCTCTTTTTTTGTTTAGGATCTCTAAACCAATAATAGATGCGCCGAAATTAGTTAAGGTTAACTTAGTTCCTTGATCATTTGTGAGTGCTACACAAACACAATCTGTATATTCCTGTTTATCCACAATTTCATGAGTCATTTATCACAACTATTATCTTTTGTTTGGTATTACTATAATATCTGGAAATCTTTTAGGAAGCTATTAAATGTATTGGTTTATAATATTCTCAAAAAGCTCTTGCTTGCCACTTTGTAAAGAAAGCTCACCATTATTTGATGCTATTTCATATAGATCCTTTAAATTTAATGTACCGTTTTCGAACTCTTTCCCTTTTCCAGTATCGAAGGAACTATATCTATCTTTTCTCAATTTTTCATATGAAGAAGAAGTGATTATTTTATCTGCGGTCATCAATGCTCTAGCAAAGACATCTGCTCCTCCAATATGCGCTAAAAAGACATCTTCTAAATCTGTAGAATTCCTTCTTATTTTCGCATCAAAGTTAACTCCTCCTCCTTGTAATCCACCTGCTTTAAGAAATACTAACATTGCTTCGGTAACTTCCAAAATATTATTAGGAAACTGATCCGTATCCCATCCGTTTTGATAATCTCCTCGATTAGCATCTATACTTCCTAACATTCCTGCACTTGCCGCTACCTCTAATTCATGTTGAAATGTATGCTGTGCTAAGGTTGCGTGGTTTACTTCTATATTAATCTTAAAATCTTTTTCTAAACCATATTCTTTAAGAAATCCTATAGCCGTGGCAGTATCAAAATCATACTGATGCTTAGTAGGTTCCATTGGTTTAGGTTCTATAAAAAACGTTCCTTTAAACCCTTCTGCTCGTGCATAATCTCTAGCCATTCTCAAAAATTCGGCTACATGATCTAATTCCCTCTTCATATCTGTATTGAGCAAGGACATATACCCTTCTCTACCTCCCCAAAACACATAATTTTCTCCATCTAATGCTATGGTAGCATCTAATGCTGATTTAACCTGAGCACCTGCTCTTGCTAACACGTTAAAATCAGGATTGGTTGCTGCACCATTCATATATCTAGGGTTAGAAAAACAATTTGCTGTACCCCATAATAGCTTAATACCGGATTCTTTTTTCTTACCCTTTACATAATCAACAATGGTAGTTAATCTTTTCTCTGATTCTAATAGCGATGGGGCTTCCTGAACTAAATCAAAATCGTGAAAACAGAAGTAATCAAACCCCATTTTACTAATAAACTCAAATGCCGCATCTGCCTTATCTTTTGCTGCCTGAATTGGATCAGAAGATGTATCCCAAGCAAAGTTTTGAGTTCCCCAACCAAATGGATCAGCTCCTTGACCACAGAAGGTATGCCAATATGCTATAGCAAATTTAAAATGTTCTCTTAGTGTTTTTCCCGCTACAATTCTTTCTGGATCGTAATACTTAAATGCTAACGGATTGTCAGATTCTTTCCCTTCAAATTTAATTTCACCTATTCCTTTGAAATATTCTTTATCTCCTAGTACAACCATTACTTATTTTTTAAAATTCTATTTAATTCATTTTTCCATTTTTGGTAAGCCAATTGATAATCATTATTGTTATCTAAAGGGTGATAGGTCATCACTTTATCATTTTTTATTATCATCTCACCAATATCTTCAAACGCACCGTGCGTCCATCCTGCTGCTCTAGCTGCTCCTATAGCGCCTGTTGTATTATAAATTTCTATTTCTTGATCTATTAATGTAGAGACTGTATTAGAAAAAATTTCAGATCTAAATAGATTATCATTTCCAGCCCTTAGCACCTTTATATCAGCACCATCTTTTCTTAAAATTTCCATCCCATACACAAAAGAAAATGCAATTCCTTCTAATGTTGCTCTACATATGTGTGATCTAGTATGTTTATTTAAATTGATATTACAAATTTGGGTTCCTATTGTTTTATTTTCAAACATTCTCTCGGCACCATTACCAAAAGGTATTATTTGTAGATCATCTGATCCTACGGCAACTTTTGAAGCAAGCTCATTCATAGACTGATAGGAATTGGTCTCTAGGTTAAGATTATCTTTTAGCCATCTATATTGAATACCGGCTCCATTAATGCATAGTAATTTACCTATTATTGGTTTTTGCTCACTATAGTTAACGTGTGCAAAATTATTATACTTTACAGGCTCTTTTCCGGATACATTATCTGTTACAGCGTAAATAACACCAGAAGTTCCACCTGTTAGTGCTACTTCTCCTGGATTAAAAACATTGAGAGACAACGCATTATTAGGTTGGTCACCTGCTCTATAAAAAATAGGAGTTCCTGCTTGTAAACCACTTTCTTGAGCTCCTTTACTATGCAATTCTCCTTGGTTAGAAAAAGTATCTGCTATATCTGGTATTAAACTTGGGTCAATACCATAATGCTCTAAAAGCCAGTTTGCAGGCTGCTGTTTTTTGTAATCCCATAGTATTCCTTCAGACAACCCAGATGTAGTTGTATTGATACTACCAGTAAACTTATAAGCGATATAATCACCTGGTAACATAAACTTAAATGCTTTCTTATAAATACTCGGTTCATTATCTCGTACCCATTTTAATTTAGAAGCTGTAAAGTTTGCAGGAGAATTAAGAAGATTTTCTTTACATTTTTCTTCTCCTAATTCTTTAAAAGCTTTATTTCCAATATCAACGGCTCTACTATCACACCAGATAATTGAATTTCTCAATAAACTCCCTTCATTATCTACCAAAACAAGTCCATGCATTTGATACGATATTCCTATTCCTAAAACTAGTTCAGGAGCAATGGCGTTTTCTTTTATTAATCGTTTACAAGCAATACAAACATTCTCCCACCAGAAATCTGGATCCTGTTCTGCCCAGTCTCTATTTACAGAGATAATATCCATCTCTTCTTTCGGTTCATTTATTGAAGCAATACTTTTTCCATTCTCTGAATCGATCAACGCTGCTTTAACAGATGAACTTCCTATGTCAAATCCTATATAATACATCCGGCACTTTGGTTATTGGTTATAAAAATCTAAAAACTATATTGATTACAATCGATAAGTTAGGGATATGAACGAAAACTCATATGTAAATTTTCGTAAAAATTGACAAATAGGAGAGTGCATTTTCCTTTTTTAAGGAAAAACTAATTTGGTACAGATATCGTTATGGAAGAGATTTAAAAAAAGATCTTTGCCATTTTTACTGAATTTAAGCAATGAAAAAACTCTTTACATTACTATTGTAGTGCGTATAGTCATTAAAACAAGTTTCCGTCTTGATCACTAACTCTAGTGAGTTCATTACCTTTTTTTAATACAAATTGTAACCCATGTTCTTCTTCCCATAAACAGTTACACAAGATTTGCACATAAATTTCATCATGCATCTGATGTCTATCTTTAGTAACAATAATCTCTGTTGGTGTTATGTATTTCCAAACTTTTTTGGGCTCATTAAGAGACAAAAGAGGTAACATCCGTTTCAACTCACGAACCATCCATTTTGGTTTATCAGAGGTGGATTGATAGGTTTCTATAGTATCCAGGTAACCTACTGCATTATTAAATGCGATCCAATTTTCAAAAGATCTTTTGGAAGCTTCCTTTATAACGGAGACATCAATATTCATAAAATTAGAAAGCACTTGATCTATCGTATTTAGATCCATATCAGATACCTCACTAAAATTTAATCGATATGGTATTGCTTTGTTCTCAAAAAAAGGGGTTGCTACTGGTTTAATAGTTATCCAATCCTTTTCTAAAGGCCAATTTCCAATATCTTGTTTTAGTACTCCTAATATTTTCGATTCCATTACTTTCCGAATTTATTGCATATCATCTCCATCAAAGTCTAAATAACCTTCCTTTACATCAGGTGACCCTTTTTTACCTATTCTGTAAAAGATTCTTTTTTCTGGTACTACAGGAAATAATCTGTCATATTTCTTTGTATTAATAGGTACTCCTGAGTCATTAACGATAAACGTTTTTTTATTTTTTGTAACAATGAATAGGCGTTTTTTCGGGATTCTAAACACGCTTTTAAAAGACGTTTTATGTAATCTATTTCCTTTTATATCTGCAATGAAAACTTCGTTTGGACGAGTTACAATTTTTCTATTGATATCCTTACAGATTCTAGAAAACTCTTGTACTATATTTCCTTGATAATCTAAATATCCATCTTTATTGTCTACAGATCCATAAGATCCAATTCGATAATAAACTACCTTTTCTTTATAATGAGGATATAACATATTATATTTATTGCTATCCAAAGGTTTTCCATTTCGATCAATAAAAAAATCTTTATTATCTCTGGTTGCCATATATGTTATAGGTGTTTTTTTACCCAATACTCTAATACTGGTGAAAGGTTTTTCATGAAGTATTGTACCTGTATAGTCAGCTAAATAATATTCTTTATTTTTTTTTCTTAGTCCTATACGTTCTGCTTCTTTATAAAAAATTATTGTTTCATAAGAAGAAGGAATAATAAACTGATTCTTATGTGTGTCAAATAAACCAAAGAGAGAATCTCTAACATTCAAAAAAGAAGTTTCTTCTATTTGATATATACTTTCGTATTTAGGTTGTAAAACAATTAGACCTTTTCTATTCGCCCATCCGTTATATTCTTTCTTTTTTTCTGTTTCCGAGGATTCTTTATTTACAATGCTGTCTATAGTTAATAAAAACCCTTGCTCGTGACTTCTAATATTCTCATATTTTGTAGGTAAAATAATTTTTCCTGTATCAGAAATAACTCCTTTGGTACCCCAACCTTTATCACTAATAAAAATATATGTAGAATCATTCTTATCCATATATGCTGATCTAAACCTATTTAAATATGGTTTTAGCATTTTTTTAAAAGGATATTTTTCTAATTCCAAACGTTCTATTATCTGATAAAATTTAACAGCAAGTCGTAAAGAAATATTTTTTGAAAATGAACCTTCTTTCATTTTAAAAAATAAGGTATACCCTTGATACTCCCTAAAAACAAAAGGTTTATACAATTTATCTTTTGTTAATAATACAATACTGTTTTCAGTTTGAAAAATAATAGATGCTTCAGGATATTCTTTTAATATCTCTTTTTTAATTTTATTTACTGACACATCGGATATAGAGAAAAAACCAGAATATGTATTGTACTTCTCTAGATAAAACCCCTTTGGTAACCGTTTCTCTACAAAATGATCCGGTCTCATTTTATCTTTTAAGCTTTTATTTACCTCTTTTTCTATTCTTTTGAATATCTCTTTTTCTTCATGTGTGTTCAGAAATGCTGCTGCTTCTGTAAAAAGAGGTTTTAAATCCAATGTTTTTACTTTTGAAATTATATTTACTGAATTGAAAATTCTGTAAAATTCTTTTAGTTCTTCTATGTTTTGGCTTTCTGCTTCGGCTATAGCATAGGTTTGATTATTTATTTTTTTGACACCGATAAATCTATACTCATTAAAAAATTTGAATAAAACCACATTCTCATCCTGAAAAAATACTTCTTGCCTGTAATTTGGAGCCACTGCTATATACTCACCTATAGTAATCGGTTCTTTAGAAGTTATAATACCAACATTCATATGGCCATCATAACTATTTTTATACTTCCCGATAGTAATCCCACCGAGAATACTATCTTTTTTTAATTCATAGAAAGATGTTTTTTCTCGTGAATTCTTAAGATATTTTGAAGTATACTCTATGGGTATAGACACTCCATAATCACTTGTTTCAATAGCATTAATATATCCATCCAATGATCTTTTTCCTTCGGACAAAAAATCCTGAGCAAATTTATCGTTTTCCTTTTTTTTCTTTCTTTTAAACGTTGCTATTCGGGTCTTAATGTCAACTAATTCATCATCATTCTCAGACACCTTTTTAAGTTTCATTTTTATATGATAATCTAAAGATTCTGTCAATGAAAAATTGATCTTTAGTTTAATTGAGAATTGATCTTCATCAATAAGATGCAAGGTGTTCTCAGAATCATCCAGAATCTTTAATGCTTTAAAATCAATCTGATCTTTTTGTACTTTTTCTTTAGTATATGCATTGATATAAGAGACAGCAGCATCCGTTTCTATAAAATAATAAGATTGTTGAGGCAAAGAATCGATAGCAGTACTCCAATTAATCGACTTCTTTGTCTTTTCTGGTATATTGTATGATAAACTATCAATAATATAATAACCTTCTGTTGGCAGAATTCTTTCTGTTTTTTGAGCGTATGAATTACAAAATGCAAAAACAATATAGATGAAGGTTAATAATTTAGAAATGGGAAATTTTAGCATTTTACTTCTTGCTTGTTAATGTTTATAATATTCAATGAATGATACGCTTATCATCTTACTTAATTTCTCTTTTCAATAATTCCATTTGCCAATCTCCTTGATTTTTAGTGATCTTGTGGATTAAATTTTCGGTTTTATTGGATACTGGATAAAAAATCGTAGTATAAATTTCTACTTCATCCATTGCTAGAGGATTTTCGGTAATTTGAACAAAAGCTTTTTCTTCAAAAAGTCTTTTTTCTAATTCTTTATTAGCTTGAATGGTTTTATCTTCTAATTGCATTAGTTCGCCTTCATTACCTCTATCAACCCAAAGTATCTTTGTTCCATTGTTTGTTTCTATTTTTTCCAAAAACGTAGGGTATTGAACTAAATCTTTATATTTTTTAAAATATTCTTCTAATCCATTTTTCTTTAATTCTTTATCATACTCCATAGCTCCTGTACCGCAATAAAATATTCTGCTTTCGCGCTGTACTAATAAAGTATCAGTTCCATTCTCAAACCGAAAGTTATTCAGATACTTTTCGTATGGAGATGTTTGGTCTTGATTTGCAGTCAAAACAACATCTTTTTCCTCTGGAGCTTGTATCTTTTTGTTTTGCGAAGTACAAGACGTTATTATGAAGATCATAGTAATTATTACACCGAAATATTTCTTAAAATCTAACATCTATTTTATTTTGTTTTGCATAGGGAATTGCTATTTCCATAAGTGTTTCTCGCTTTATGTGATACTGATTAACTGAATTCTCTAATTTCATCATCGCAGCGTCTAAATCTTCAGATGACGCCTTTTTATCCATCAATTTAGCAATTTCAATATAATCATTTTCATAAATTGATTTCACAAATTCAAAAACTTCTAAAGAGGTTTGTATCAAGTCTTCTGTCTCCGGAGTTACTTTTAGTTCTTTAATTTTTTTAATATCTTCTTCTAAAAAGGTCATTTTCATCCCTCTTATATGGGTTTCATAGCTTTCTGTAGTCTTAAATCCTCCCTCAGAAAAACTACCATACAGCATGTTCGCTTTTTTAGAAGCTTTCATCTCTGCAAAATCTCTAGCACCTAAATTGTGATACCTATTCGTATTTAAAGTTGTCCTACCAAAATAATTCTCTGGCGTATACATATTACACCCTTGAAAACATACTGTTAACATTAATAAAACAAGGGATTGTTTACTTTTTACAATTGTGTTTTTAAAAATTCTTCTCATGGTTTTAAACATAAATTAATCAAAAATGAAATGATCTAAAATAGTTAGTTTTATAGGCTTGTCGATTCTACTTACTATTACATAATTAATTCGCCGAAATTTTATAGTTTCTTACATCCTTATGAATCACTTGAGATTCGAATTTCATTTTTTTATTTGGTGATATAATCTTTATTTCGCGATCTTCTGTAACTTTAAATTTACCTTCGAAAATTATGAATTCGAAATTAGTATAATCAGTATCTAAAGTATTAAAAGTGGCTTCTCCTAAATCAAAACTTGTTCTATAACTGATAATACTATCAGCTGGATTCACATATATTATTTTTATCCAACCATAACTTTTTTCAGGTATATCTGAATTAGATATAGACTGAGTAATAGCACCGTAGTATTTATCTCCTATTTTTGGCAAACTTGTAAATTCAACAAAATCATTCTTGAGTTGAATTACTTTTTGATTGAAATAATAAAAAATAGTTACACAAATCAACAAGACTATTATTCCCGCTATAGCATTTGTAACTTTTCCAAAACTAGAATATTTCCTCTCTGCACCTGGCACCGGATAGTCTAACGCATACTGCTTTGCGCTTTGTTTCATTTCATAAGTCCAATCTTCTTTCGGAATATCCAAGCCGTTAGACGCGAAATAAAAAACCACCAATGGTTTCTTTTTTATATTTACTGATATTTTAGAAGACACTATCTGTTTATACAACTGTACTTTTATCAGTTCCCTTGTTTCACTATATGGTGACACAAATTTACTTTCGAAACTTTTATACAGCTCTATAGATTCTTTTCTTCTTAACATTGATGAATTCTTCTTTTTTTAATCTTGTCGAAAGGAAACTTTCGAATTTATCATAAGGTTATTTTATCTATAATTTGATATTCGTCAAATTCATATAGAACCTTATTAATTAAGACATCCCAATGTTAAAAAGAAATACTGTGAAAATGGTTCCATCTTATAATTTGAAACCTGTAAATGTTATAACAACAATTATTAATTAGGAAAAAACAGACCTAGTAAGAGATATACAATTAATCCAAAATAAGATGTTGTTTTTGATACTCTGAAGGTGTCGAGCCTACTAGGTTTTTAAAAACCCTATTAAATGAAGTTTTACTGGAGAAACCGGCCTCGTAACCAATAGATAAAATCTTATACTGTTTGTATTTAGGATTTTTCATCAATGATTTTGCCTCACTTACTCTGTATAAGTTAATAAAGCTATTGAAATTTCTATGAAAACAAACATTCAACACCTCAGAAAAAAGATGAACACTCATGGATAAATCACTTGCTATATCTGATTGTTTAATCTCATGATTCAAATATGGTTTTTCACTATCCATATAGTCCAGAATTTGTTGCATATATAATTTTCGATCATCTAAAGTAAGTGATGAATTCTGGTAAGAAGTAAGATTAATATCCTTCCTGTTTTTAGTATTCTTAGCGATCCTTTTTAGCTTTACCTGTAGCTCTTCATTTTCATTAGTCAATAGTTCTTTATCTGCTTTTAGTCTCAAAGATTCAGATATAAGTCTTTTTCTTTTTTTCTTATATATCACAAAAGAACCTATTAGTAAAATCAATAATAAACATCCAAAAATTAGATATACTTGTTTCTCTCTGGCAAGAAACTTAAGTTCCTCTGTTTGCTCAGTTAATAATTCTGTCTTTTCTTCGGATTCTATTTCTAATTGTTTTTTTTGTGCTTTAGAAAGCGTATTTAGATATTCTTCATTAGCCTCTGTATAATACTTCTGTTCTTCTAAAGATTTTTTGAAATCTCCATTAGCCTCATATACTTTAGCAAGTAGTTTATGAGCATCTTTTCGGATTTTAAAAAAGTTTCCAGAAACAGCAAGATCTCTAGCCTTTATTAGATATGAAAAAGCTTCAGTTGGTTTTTTATTACGAACCATTGCATCTCCTATAAGTATTAGAGCATTAGCCTTTTGTTTTTTAGAATCTTCTTCTGTAATAGCTGCTAATATTTCTTTACAGTAAAAAACAACCTTATCATACTCTTCTAATGCTAAAAAACTATCACTTAAGTTTAAAAGAATACTTATAATCGCACCTTTGCGATTTAATTTTACGGCTAGATCTTTAGCTTTTAGACTATATTCTACTGATTGGCAATACTCTTTTTTAGCAGAAGCAGCGATTCCTAAGGCATTATAAGCCATCATCAAATAATGCTCAGATTGATCGATTGTTGATGCAAGTTCGACTACTTCTTTCATTGCAGCAATCGCCTTATCATATTCTTCGATCTTATTATATAAATTACCCAAGTTTGCCAACACTATAAGTTCTGCTCTCTTATTTGGTGGAAGCTTACTTAGATTATCCGAAACTTCTAAATACTTTTCGATTGCTTTATCTAATTGATCAACATTGCTATAATAGATTCCTAAGTTTACTAAGGCTTGATTCTTTAAATCATCTAATTCATGGGTATTAGCAATCTCTAAAATAGCATCACAATATTCTTTAAAAGTTTTAAAATCTCCTTTTTGATGAGCTTGTACAGACAACTCTTGATATTTAGAAATACTATCAATCGATAAACTAAATTTAGATTCCTTAACTGTAGTAACTGTATCTAGCTCATTTTGTGCAACTAATAAACATGGCATAAAAGCAAGGAGTATGTAAAGAAGGATGCGCATGTATTAAGAATCAACTGGTGATAAACTGAAGTATCAAACAAATGTATGATGAATATCTGTTTTTAGGAAATAATTTGATGTGGCACTTCTTTGCTTATCAAATAGTTTAAAATTTATGCATTGATACTACATTAAAAAAAACAACCCTCAGGCTAACTACTTCCTGAGGGTCTGAATTGAAACTAAATTATAATATTTAACACAAACTCAACTTATACATAATTATGATTGTTTCAATTTTGCTGTTTTTTTGGTTAGGTTTTTACGCCGCGAATATAAGAGCTAATCTTTAAATATTTAAACCAATTTCAAGTGGTAATACATATTTAACGATGCCATAATATCTCATTAAAATTCCTGAGATTAACTCACTAAAAATCAACATTTACTATATATTAGTATCTTTTCTCTCTAATTTGTTACCATATTCTTAGCTGTTTTACGCCTAAAAACTCATAAGTCGATACTTATTTGACAATATTTAATCAAAGTTTATGCCGAATTTCGAATGTAATGGTTAAAATCTTGTACTAAATAAAAGAACCCTCAGGATAAAATATCCCAAGGGTTTGATTGAAACAAATCTGTACTAATAATAAAATACACAAACTCAACTTATTATTATACTATGATTATAGCAGTTTCAATTTTACTGAATGTTGTGGTTTATTCTTTCTAAATTAAAATACAAGACTCTCAAGGTAACTACTTCTCAAGAGTCTTGTCTTGAAAAAAATGTTTGTTTATATTATAAACAAACCCAACTTATAATTGTTCTAATTTATTTCTATTATCCTATTGTATTGTAACATTAAAGGACTGCGTAATATCTGTGTCTCCACCAGCATCAGCTAATGTTCCATCATTAGGCTTTGTAGGCTGGTGACGTAACGTAACAGAAAAACTACCTGTACTAGCATCTGTGGTAGTAAGACTAAAAGTAATCCCAACTGGATTAGTTCCAGTATTAGGCGGATAATCTGCTTCTGTATCTGTATACATTGTTGTTGCATTTAAAGTACCAGCTACTTCAAAAAAGAATTGGTGCTCATCTGCTTCTTCTTCAATTTCTTCATTAACATTTTCTGCTGGTGTTTCAGTTTCATTAAGTAATACTACCCCTCCAGTATAAGTTGTATTGGCTGATAATGGTCCAGATATATCAATCACAGGTGCATTAGGGCCATCAGGGCCATCCAAGTCACGAGATATTAAAGTAACTACATCTGTTCCTGCAGTTAAAGTAACTGTCATAGTTGTTATAACCTCTTCTTCATTTACTACTGCGGGGTTGTCATCATCGTCAGAACAAGAATACGTTAATACACTTGCGATTGCTAACATTGATAAAAATTTACGTGTGTTCATCATTTAAAAAATTTAATAGTTAAAAGTTAATCTCAATAAAAAGTTTCGTCCTACTTCATCTGCAAAATAGCGTTGACGGTTCAGATAGTTTCTATATTTGTTATTTGTAATATTATTTATAGTTACACCAATATTTAATTCATTTTCCTTAAAGAAAGGAATCTTAATATCTGCATTCATATGTAAAAGGTGGTAATCTCCAGGTGGTGTATTAATATCTAAAAGAACATCTTCTTGCTCTTGAGGTGAAAAAACAATAATATTATCCGGAAATTCATTTTGTCTAAAGGTATAATCACTTTCAAGACTCATCACTAAGCCCATCCAATCCTCTTTTTGAAAAACAATGCTATTTCTAAAATTAGCTGCAGGAATGTTAATAAGCGGTATATCCGTTTCAGTATCTTTCCCTTTCACCAAAGAAAATTGATGATTCGTTTGCCAATTTGCGAGCCATTTCTTAGTCAGTTTAGCATCAATCCCTAATAATCTTGCATTAGTTTGTCGATATTCCCAAACTGGGAATGCACCTCTAATAGAGAGCTCAACATTCGTAGGTTCTAATAGGATATAATCATTAATGAAATTAGCATAAGGAGCAATTTCCCAGGTCCAGTTCTCATCATTCTTCTGAAAAGAGAATGAGAGTTTATGAGATGTTTCTTGATCAATTCTTAGATCTCCAAGTTCGATTCGAGATGCTGAGTGGTGTAAGCCATCACTAAATAATTCTGAGGGATTTGGCGCTCTTTGAGCTAGTGCATAATTACCTCTTAGCTCATAACTATCTCCAAAAACATAATTAAAACCTGTTGTTGCAGAAATACTATGATAATCAAACTTTGGGTTTGTAAGCCATTGCGTACCTTCGTCTGCAATAATAAGATCATTAAATTCTTGATCGTACCCTCGCTCTTCCCATCTGGTTTTTATATAAAATTTCTTAGCATCGATTTGGTTATAATCATACCGCACACCTGCATCGATAGTTACATTATCATTGATATCGTACTTACCAGATATAAATAATCCTGCATCATATTTATCATAATCCGGAATTAACCTTCTGGCTCTTGTACTGGGGTCGGCAAAATTATCTTGGTAACGCATTACTATCCCAAAATCCAGGTTATAATCAAATTTAGAGTCTAGAACAAAATCAGAAGTAAGTGTATGCGTTGTGAGTTCCAAATCTAAACTTGGAATTTTTCTTAACTCCTCAGTTTGTCTAATATCAAATTCGAAGCGTTGGTTATGTTGAAAATCGTATTGGGTAGTCCATTTACCTAATTTTTCAAATCTCTTAAAGTAACGTAATCTAGCTAGATGATGTGTAACATCTTGTTTTGGATTATCTATTGTATAAGTGAAGTTTTCTATAACAGATGGTTGACCACTATTAATGGATTCAATGAGATCATCTGCATTTCCAATATGGGATGCAGCAAGAACTCCTATTTCGTTTTGGTAATATGAATAATAAACATCCCAACCTTGAGTAAATTTATTATTTCCGAAGGATAAAGATCCTCCTCTTTCAAAAATACCAGTGTTAGATAAAACATAATCAGGTGATTCTACATCTCCAAATCTTTTTAAGGTTCCTTGCGCTTTCAAAAACCACCCAGATTTATATCCTTTAATTATCTCAGAAGAGATGGTTCCGCCTCTACCGTTAGAAGCACCAGTAACAACAGTTTTTCCAAATAATGTATCTTTTGCAGGAACTTTGTTGGGTTCCATAACAATAACCCCACCAATAGCATCTCCTCCATAACGCAGTGCAGCTGCTCCTTTAACAACAGTTACATTACCCGCAGTATTGATATCTACATTAGGCGCGTGTTCGTCTCCCCATTCCATATCTTGCATCCGTACACCATTATTCATAATTAATACTCTACTCCCGCTTAAACCTTGAATAATTGGTTTCACAATTGTAGAACCTGTATTGAGAGAGGAAACACCAGTAATCTCTCTAAGTGCATCTCCTAAGGCTGCACTACTATATCTTTCTATAACATCTTTGCTAATAGTTTCTTCTTGAGAAGAGGATGTTTTAGTCTTATTATTACCAGAAACTTTTACCTCTAATAATTCGTTCAAATGATGTTCCAAATAAAAGTCTTTATTGGAAATCTCATTGATATCAATAGTAACCACCTGAGAATTACAATCCTCATGTGAAATCGTAAATGCGTAAGATGTGGCACAAAGTCCTGAGATTTTATACATCCCGTTACTATCAGTTTTAATTGTTGTACTATTAAAAGTAATCGTTGCTCCTTCTAGGGAAACTCCATCGTGAAAATCAATTACACGACCAGAGAGTGTTTTATTACAATCTTGAGCGAATAAATAATTAACTGCTAGAAGAAACACAATACATAATGTGTTTCGTTTCATTCTAAAAATAAAAAAGGGTCTCTATTGCTGACAAGCAATAGTAAAATCGGTATAAAAACCTGATTGATTGATTAAGCTACAGGAGGTGCTTTATTGAGAAAAGAATAGTGTGCTTCTCTATCAAAATAGGTGTCTGAATTATTGATCTTAATACGATCTTCTGGAATAATAATCTCTTTTGGTATTTCTGTAGTGTCCACAGAAACAAAATCATCATCCAGATTTTCTGAAGCCAGTTGACATATTTTACAATCTAAGTCATTAGCATCATGACTTAAGGCATGCAAATCCAATACCTGTATAAGACTGAAAACTATCAGAAATACAGAAGCTATAATATGTCTTTTATTGGTCTTCACAATCGCAAATAAACAAAAAAAAATCAAAACCTATCTAAATTCAATAACTAAAGTGTGTTAAAGTATTGCAAATGCTATGGATTTTTCAGTAATTATTGTTAAATCTTTAGGCATTTCTTTTTGTTTCCAGGGATGCTTTGCTCCAAAAACGTGATCTGCTCCTTTTACCAAAAACAACTCACTTCTTGGGTTCCAACTATGTAAATCTTCGGCCTCTTGTAAGGCAACTGTAGG
Source organism: uncultured Aquimarina sp. (assembly GCF_947492405.1). Classification (GTDB taxonomy): domain Bacteria; phylum Bacteroidota; class Bacteroidia; order Flavobacteriales; family Flavobacteriaceae; genus Aquimarina. Next base: position 115,721 of record NZ_CANLMP010000007.1, on the reverse strand, counting down.
ATCTTCTGTTCCGTGAATAATTAAATGTGGAACATCAATTTTTTTTGTTGCATTAGAAATAGTAAGCCTTTCTTTGTTTTCTATAAATGATGTATAAAATTGAAACCTATGTGGCATTTGTTGTTTGGTTCTACCATTTTCGACATAAAATATCCCATCATCTTTCCAGGTTTGGAATGCTTCTCCAATAAGAAATCTCTTTTCATAATCTGAAACACCAGCCCAGGTAATTAGTTTTGTAATTCTAGTATCTTCTGAGGTTTTGATAGTTGTAATTCCACCTGCTCGAGAATGTCCTATCAGCGTTACGTTTTCTTGATTTATTAATTGTTTGTATTCGAAATTAGAAGTAGTAATATGATCTAAAACAGATGCTAGATCATCTAGTTCTATTATATAATTGTTCTCCCCAAAAGCTTCTAAATCAAGAAAGTCTAATGGTTGCTGTATAGTTCCTCCGTTATGAGAAAAATTAAATTTCACGAAGAAAAACCCAGCTTCTGCGAATGATTTTGCTACCAGATGCCAAGCTCCCCAATCCTTAAATCCTTTATATCCATGACAAAAAATGACTACAGGCTGCTGCTTTTTCTGATCATCATAAAAAACATCCATAAGAATTGGTCTTTGATGTTTTCCATTTACAATTATATCTTTTTTCTCTATAATCATAACTATACTTCTTTTTCCTTAAAAGGAATTTCTAAGGTAGAAATTTCCGTAATTAATTTTTTTAATTGCAGTAAGTATTCATCAAACACTTCGGTAGTTATTTCATAATCAACTTTTCCTCTTACAGATGTTTTGGTTCCAAATTTTAAAAATCCTTCTTTAAGGTTTTTAAAAGAAATGATTCCTGCCTGAAAAGGTTCTGATAGTGATTGTTGATTATATTGCATATACCCATATGCTAATACTTGTATGGCTTTGCTATACTTATAATCTTCTGTAACCACATCCCAATCCATCAAAACTACATCACTTTTGGTCACTTTACCAGTTTTATAATCAATAATTCGTAATTGTCCATCTAATTCATCAATACGATCTACTTTCCCTTTAATAAAAACAGGAAAGTCCAGTTCAGGAATCTTTAATTCTGTTTTTAGATTACTTTCTATGGCGATAATTTTTAGTTTCGATCCCGATGTAAGAGTCTTCTCTTCGGTTTTAAGAAAATTATAAATATACCTTTTAGCTACCTCAAAGATCAGTAGGTTTTTACCTTGTGTAATATCCAATTTAGAATACTCTTTTCGAAAATGATATTTGATTTCGGTATCAATTTGAGCAATCATCTTTGTAATGTCTTCTACAGATATAAACCTGTTTTCTAAAGGTTTGTACAAATTTTCCAGCGTATTATGGATCACTGTTCCTAGGGTGTTTGCAGCAATCGTTTCCTCTACTTGATCACTTTCTCTGATTCCTAATACGTATTTATAGTAAAAATCAATAGGGTTTCTTATGTAAGATGTTAATGCAGAAGGTGATAACCCATTTAACGCTAACTCCTTTATTTTTTCAATTATAGCATTATTCTTTTCAACAACTAATGGTTCGTTTTTAAGCTTAGGTATTTCAGAAGATGCTATATATTTAGATAATTGATGTGCCGGTATTTTATCTATTTCTAATTGATGTAAAAATCTACTTTTCTCTCCTCCTCCGACTCCTTCATCTTCTGTATTATATATTAGATATACGTTTTTTGCTCTCTGAATTAAACGATAAAAGTGATATGTATATATTGCATCCTTTTCTTTATATGTTGGGAGATTATAGGCTCTCTTAAGGTCATAGGGTATAAAGGAATTCATACTTTTCCCTGCTGGAAGCACACCTTCATTGACAGAAGTAATTATTACAGTTTCAAAATCTAAACAACGAGACTCTAACATACCCATTAACTGTAATCCACTAAAAGGTTCTCCTCTAAAATCTAATGTCTCAGAGTTAATAATATCTTTATATAAATGATATAAAGAAGATACCGTTGTGATGTATTGATAGTTTCTACTAAGAGTTAACAGTTTATTAAAAACAAGATGAAAATGATACACATACTCTAATTCTAATGAATCTTTTTCCTTATCTAAACTTTCTTTTAACAACTGGGTTATTTTTCTACATTGTTCTATGGCTTTTGATGCTTTATTCCAGGGTGAGAATAATATTTCCAAAACTTCTCTTTGTATTTCACTAGCTTCGTTTTGCAATTTTTCCAAAGAAATGAAAATAAGATTTTCTCTTGAGATCTTCGTGATCAATTGATTTGTCAAAGAGCCCAATAACCAATAACTAGGTTGACTATTCAGAATCTCTAGTACAGACTTATAGTATAGTCCTTTAGGATGTCTCGTCTTATGGAGTTTAAATAACAGCTCAAAAAACGAAGCTACCGGGACATCTTTCAGAGGTAATCCCATCGTAATATTGAGTGAAGTAATAGATTCGGGTAATGAGTTTAAAACTGGTAATAACAGCGATTCATCAGCCAATACTAACGCAGTTTTTTCTATATTTTCTAACGGAATAGTTCTAAGTATCTGACCCGCTAATTTAGCCTGACCAACATTTTTAGGAACTCCGATGAGTTTAATATCTTTTGAAGATGAAAAATTATCCCTAATCCATTTAAAGGGTTGTTCTTTATAATAATTCCATTGATTTTTATAATCTCTTAGAAATAAAGAAGCTTCGTGATATTTGTTTTCTAAAAAGAAGGTGTCTACATCCCAATACACCTCTGCAGCATTAGCTTCTAGCAATGACTGAAAAATAACTTGCTCCGCATTATTAAGTGCATTAAAACCTACTAAAACATGTTTCTGATCATTATTCTTAATATAACTTCCTATATTCTCTGAAGCTTTTCTGTATAGCAATCCTTGATAACCAATCTTCTTTTCCAGAAGTTTTGTTTTAAAATTGGTATAATAATCTGATAGATTATTCCAAAAACTTATATACTGCTGTATCAGTTGGGTTTTTTCTTTTTGAAGATACCAATGATTTAGATCTTGTATGCCCGAGAGGTATGAAAAAAAAGTTTCATTATCAATACAATAACGATCGATTTCATTAAAATCATGCACCAGCGTCTGAGCCCAACTACTGAATGTCTCTAAGTTTTCTTTTTCTAAATGAGTATGGGTTGTAAGATAGGTCTCGTAAAACTCGAACAAGGTTTGTGTGGCATCAATCTGACGTAATCCTGACAATTGCGTGATGAACTCCTCTATACTAAGAATGATAGGTGCAAAAAATGTTTGATCAGTATACTTTTCAAGCAATTCCTTTTTAAGAAAAAGCCCTGCTCTTTTACTAGGTAGTATAAAAATAAGCTCACTTATATTATGATCTTTTTTTTGTACTTCTGATATAACTTCTTTTAAAAAACTATCCACCCATTAAAAATAAAAAACGTCCCGAATAATCGGGACGTTTTGTATATGTATTTATATTATTTAGTGAAAAATAATTACTTCACTAAGTTAATCTCTACACGTCTGTTTTGTGCTCTACCAGCTCTTGTTTTGTTAGATGCAACTGGTCTTGATTCTCCATAACCAACAGCAGATAATCTGAACTGATCGATACCATTACTAGTTAAGAATGTTTTAACAGCGTTTGCTCTAGAGTCAGAAAGCTTTTGGTTATTAGCTTCTCTACCTTGACTATCTGTATGCCCTTCGATAACGAATTTAGCAGTAGGATACTCTTTAAGGATACCAATAATATCATTCAATACTTTTGTAGACTGATCTTTGATAGTAGATTTACCTGAGTCAAATAATACTTGAGCAGCATACTCATTTAAAGTTTTCTGAATTTCTTCAGTTACTTCAGGACAACCGTTGTTAGCAACAGTACCAGCAACATCAGGACAGTTATCGTCTTTGTCTAATACTCCGTCACCATCTTTATCTTGGTAAGGACATCCGTTATTAGCAGCAGGACCAGCTTCGTTAGGACAACCGTCTTTAGCATCAGTGATTCCATCACCGTCAGCATCAGGACATCCATTTAAGTTAGCTAAACCAGCAACTGTAGGACAGTCATCTTTAGGATCAGCGATTCCGTCACCGTCAGTATCAGGACATCCGTTAAATTCTGCAGTACCTGCAGTATCAGGACAGTCATCTTTAGCATCAGTAATTCCATCACCGTCAGTATCAGGACATCCGTTAAATTCTGCTAAACCAGGAACGTCGATACACTCATCATCTTTATCGAATACACCATCACCATCAGTATCTTTACCTCCGAAAGCGAAAGTAATTCCAGCAGAGTGTTGGAAGTGAGTTGGAGGATAGTTACTAACCTCGTAGTCTTCGAATACGTGCTTATAAGTAGTTTGTAAATTGAAAGCTAAATTTTCAGTTAACCATAGGTTAAGCCCAAGAGAACCATTAAGTGTCCCTGCACCAATTTCATCAACCCAAGTATATCCACCACCTACTCCTAAGTAAGGGTCGAACCATTTAGATTTTAAAAGGTTTTTAAGGCTATAGCTTATTGTTCCATCTACTGCATAGTAAGATAAGTCATCGGCAGTAACTTGAGTTCCATCAGGAGTTTCTCCTAATTTATCAATTTTGTTAACCGAACCAGCAGCGGTAAAAGTAAAACCATCTCCTATATATCTACCAACTGATAGTTTAGAAACGGATGGAAGAATGTTCCAGTGGTCAGTAGCGTTAAAAAACTCGTCAAAGATTTCTCCTTGTATAGGTAAATCTCCTCCGGTAGGAAAGATATCAACAGCATTAACGCCAATCGATACTGCCCAAGGGTTGTTTTCATCCTGTGCATTCGCAGTACTAAACCCAAGTACTAATAACGAAGCCACTAAAAATCTGCTAAGATATTTCATATTCAATAATTTAATTTTTAAGTGTTAATTAGAGCAAATGTAATATGTTAAAAATTACTGTCAAAGACAAAACTAATAAATTTTTCTTAATAGGCCAGTGTATATCGACCTTTGCGAAGTTTTTAAAGTTGTATTTTAAATCTTTAAGCCCCCCTCAAATGTGAAAAAATTGCCGTATTAAGCTGAAACCTATTGTTATAATTTCCTTAATTACGGTACAATTATAAGATAAAAATATTTTTTATCAATAAATTTCTACTAGTAATTACTAAAATAATTTTTATTTATACGTATTTTAAAGTAATCCCTTCATTAAAATACACTAATATCTTATTATTTAATTTATATCCTATCTTCTGAAGAAGTAAACCATACTCTTCTAGTTGATTTCCGTGTGAAGCACTGTGTTCTCCTGTTTTGTAATCAATTATTGCAGCTTCTCCCTGAGCATCAATTACCACTCTATCTGGTCTATAAATACGTCCGTTAGAGATGATTTCCCTTTCATTTAACACTTGTTTATCCTCAGAAAAATATTTAGAGAGTTCCGGATGGTCTAAAACCATTTTTAACTCATTATAAAGTGTTTCTCTATCTAAAAAACTAATCATTCCTGTTTCAAAAGCATTTTCTACAACTTTATTTAGGTCCTTATGAGAATATATAGATGCCATTAGTTCGTGTATTAGATTACCTTTTTCTATTGCAGCAGCCTGTGACGTATCCCAAAGTTTTCCTGAATTGGTAACAATATGTACTTTGCGCTTTTTCCTTGAGTTCTCAAATTTAGTAAGTGTTATATTCTTTGTTTTAGAATTAACAGATACTGTTTCCTTAAAAGGTTTTGCGGCATTACCAAAATCATATGATAATTGTTCATCACACCAAATACCTATATGTTTTAAGTAGTTAATAAGTTTTCCCGAAAATTTATTTGGATTACCTTCTCCTTTACTATTTATTTCTGCTTTAGAAATAATATATAATTGTTCTTCTGCTCTGGTTAAAGCAACGTACAATAGGTTAAAAGCATCCAGCTCTAATTGTGATTGTCGTTCTTGAACGATTTTTTCTGCTTGCATCCCATAATCTGAAAGTTCCTTGTTATAGTTAACAAATACCTCTCGAAAACCACTAAAATCTTTTTTTGCGACTGGTAACCAGGTTTTAGGCTCTATTTCTCTATAAATATCAATGTTTGCGTATGGATAGATAACACACGGAAACTCTAAACCTTTAGCCTTATGTATTGTCATTATCTGAATCGCTTCTTCTCCTTCTGGAGCAATGATACTTAGCTTATCTTTTTTATGATCCCAATAAGACAAAAAACCTATAATACCTTCAGCATGTTTTTGTGTATATCCAAATATTACGTCTAAGAGAAATTGCACATATGCTGGTGATACCGATGTGAGATTAAAACTATTTATAATATATTCTACTCCTTCATAAAGAGGTTTCACATCCAATTGAGCAAAACTAAACTCAACTCCTAATGATTTAACCTCATCACAGAACGTTTTTTTATCTGCAAATACCAGTTGTTTCAGAAAAGTGTGTTTCTCAGGTATTGAAAATTCTTCTGTTATAAAATGTAAAACATTAGTTTTAGACAACAACTCATCTGGATACACAAACCAAGTAAGCATATCAACTATAAAACGTACTCTTGGATCATTTTTAAGTAATAGCGTCTCTGAAGAGATAATAGACATTCCTTTTTCAGTAAGAAAATCTGCAATTACAGCTCCTTCCTTTTGTTTTCTAGTAAGAATACAAATTTCATTCAGCAGATATCCTCTTTCCTTAAGCTCTAAGACAGACTCATACACTCTTTCTGGATATATTTCATTTTCTTCATCAACATTTTTAGCTTCTATAAAAGAAAGTTGTACATAACCTCCCTTTTTATCATTATACTCTTGGTTATTACCTAATAAATATAACTTCTTATGTAAATCGTCACTAAAGTCGTTTGACAAAAGAGTAAACAGGTCATTATTAAACTTAATAATCTCTTGATGACTTCGGTAATTTTTGGGTAAATTAAGCACTTGTTTTTCTTCAACCGAAAATGGGTTTTGGTCTAAAGAAAGATTAATAAACTGCTCTGCTTTTCCTCCTCTCCATCTATAAATAGCTTGTTTGGCATCTCCAACTATGGTTAATTTTCCTCTTTTGCCGCTTAATGTTTCCGAAGAAATAGCATTATCTATAAGAGGAACTATGTTATTCCATTGTAGCTCTGATGTATCTTGAAATTCATCAATAAAATAATCTCTATAACGTTCTCCCAATCGTTCATATATAAAAGGAGCTGGTTGATCCTGAATTGCCTCGCTGATAATTTTATTAAACTCAGATATTAACAGGATGCTTCTTTCTTTTTTTATCTTTTGAAGCTCCTTATTAATAACGTTCAGTACAGAAAGAGGTGTAAGATTCTTAATTATATTTTCATATAACTTTATATCCAGTATCTGTTGTTTTGACTCAGAAAAGACTTGTTCAATCAAAGGACGAATACTATCTATTGCTTCCTTTTTGTGAGGATCTAGCTTAGCTCCGTAAAACGAAGCAGACTCTATATTCTGTTTCCAGGCTGCTTTAAAATCTAATTTGGTATCTCCATCTGCAAGTTTCTGAAAATGAGCTGGAATTGACCCGCGAGTGAAGTCTTTATATTCTAATCCGTTATCGCGTATTTGATTTAGAATTTCTTTTGAACTAGAAGAAATATCTTTTTTGGCTTCCGAAATTTTATATTTTAAGATTGCCTTTAAATTTTCAAAATCCTCTGCTGTTTTATCAGAAAGGTTATTTAAGTGTGCACGATCATTTTCACTAAATAGAAGCCTAGCTACTTTGTTTAACTCTATGGTAATATCCCAACTTTTATCATCTTCTAATTTACTTAAGGCAAAATCAATAATTGTTTCTGTCAGGGTAGTGTCTTCACCTACTTTAGCGATGACCGCATCTACAGATTCTTCGATCAATGATTCTGTATCCATTTCAATTTCAAAATTCATCGGAATTCCTAAATCCTTTGCAAATGTTCGAATCACCCTATGTGTAAAGGTATCTATCGTAACTATATCAAAAGCTGCATAATTGTGTAGAATACTTTTAAGAATTCTGTCCGCCTTTTGTTTTACTGCCTGTTTCTCTAATCCTGTTTCTTGGACAATATCATTTAATAACAGCTCAAATTTGGATGAAGTTTCTGTGCTACGAATACCTACCAGATTTTCTATAACTCTGGTTTTCATTTCAGCGACCGCTTTATTGGTAAAAGTAATTGCCAAAATATTTTTGTAAGCATCCTTATACTCTCCAGTCAAAAGGGCAACTAAATACGCCTTAACTAAGGTATACGTCTTTCCCGCTCCTGCAGCTGCATTATAAATTGTAAAAGGGTATGAAGAATTCAAGTCTGTTTTTTTACTAAAGTATCAAAAAAGAGTAGTTTTTATGTATTAATAACTACTAAAAATAAATTGAACTTAAGTTCAGCATAGAAAGGAGTTTGCAAAAATTTGAATTTAATTAATTTATAACAAATATTAATTTTTATTCATCACTCTTATTCCTAAATTTGGTTTCATTTTTTTCTTATTAACTAAAAAAATAGATTATGTCATTTGAATTACCGAAATTAAAATATGCTTTTGATGCATTAGAACCTAATATAGATGCTCGTACAATGGAAATTCATCATGATAAACATCATGCTGGATATACTAATAAATTGAATGCAGCCATTTCTGGAACTGATCTCGAAGGTAAAACTATAGAAAACATTCTTATTAATCTGGACAAATCTAATGGTGCTGTTAGAAATAACGGTGGTGGTTACTATAACCATAGCTTATTCTGGGAAATTATGTCTCCTAATGGGGGTGGAACTCCTTCTGGTGAGCTTGCAGATGCTATTAATGCTGCTTTTGGTTCTTTTGATGCTTTCAAAGAGGCTTTTTCTAAAGCAGCTGCTACTCAATTTGGCTCTGGATGGGCTTGGCTATGTGTTCAGGAAGGTGGTAAGGTAGAAGTTTGTGCTACTCCGAACCAAGATAATCCATTAATGCCAGGTACTGGTTGCGGTGGGACTCCTATTTTAGGTCTTGATGTATGGGAACATGCTTATTATTTAAATTATCAGAACCGTCGTCCGGATTACATCTCTGCATTTTTTAATGTTATTAATTGGGATGAAGTTTCTAAAAGGTATGCACAAGGAAAATAGATCTACTATATTTAGCATTCCTTATAACAAACAAAAGAGGCGTAAAATTTACGCCTCTTTTTTATATCTATATTTTACAAACTATTCTAAAATAAAAAAAGGTGGAAAGTCCACCTTTTTTTGCCCCAAATCTACCATGAACTTAACCTACTTATGCTATGGCTCTGCTAATATAAAGCGTTATTTCATTGTGTAAAAATGTTTTAGACGAAAAGCTAAAATACTTGTTGAAATACACAAATTAACTGATTTTAACAACGCTGTTTTTTGTTTTTTTAGTATGCACGTTCATCTTTCCCTTCGAAAAAATTTATAAACGCCTTGTTTACGACTCTATTTCCACCTGCAGTTGGATAATCACCGGTAAAATACCAATCTCCTAAATTCTTAGGGCAAGCAATATGCAGATTATCTACAGTTTGATAAATAATCTTTATATCTGCATTCACTGTTTCATCAATAAGCAATTCCGCTATTTTATCGCTTATTTCCTGATCGGAAAAACCTTCATAAATCTCTTTTACAAAATTCTGAACCTCTTCATCAGCCAGATGCTCTTGAGCTTTACATTTTTCATACACTTGCTCTACTAAATCATAATTCCCATTTTCCTTTAATAACTCTAATGAAGCTTTAAAAGCAATAAGTCCTTCTAATCTTGCCATATCGATTCCATAACAGTCGGGATAACGAATCTGAGGGGCAGAAGAAACTACTATGATTTTTTTAGGTTTTAACCGGTCGAGCATCTTGATAATACTTTTCTTTAAGGTTGTCCCTCTTACTATACTATCATCTATAATTACAAGGTTGTCTTGGTGTTTTACTACTCCATAGGTAACATCATATACGTGAGCTACTAGATCATCTCTACTACTATCTTCTGTAATAAATGTACGTAGTTTAGCGTCTTTAATCGCTAATTTTTCAGTTCTCAATCTAGAAGAAAGTATTTCTGATAATCGCTCATCTGTCAACGAATCTTTCTCAGAAAGTATGGTTTCATTCTTTTGTTTATTCAATTCATCTTGCGCTGCTTCTACCATCCCGTAGAAAGATGTTTCAGCCGTATTTGGTATAAAAGAAAAAACAGTATTTACAGTATCATGATCTATTTCCTTTAATACTTGTGGCATAATTAGTTTACCAAGATTTTTTCTCTCTTCATAAATTTCTGCATCACTTCCTCTTGAAAAATAAATACGTTCAAAAGAACAGGCTTTTCTTTCTAACGGTTCTATAATTTTACTTATGGATGTTTTTCCGTCTTTTTTAACGATAATAGCTTTTCCTGGATCTAATTCTATGACCTTATCAAATGGAACATTAAACACTGTTTGAATTACAGGTCTTTCAGAAGCTACTACTACAACCTCATCATCTTGATAATAATACGCTGGTCGTATTCCTGCTGGATCTCTAAGAACAAAAGCGTCTCCATGACCTAACATTCCTGCCATTGCATATCCGCCGTCCCAATCTCTAGATGACTTCTTAAGAATTTTAGCAACATTTAGTCTTTCTACAATTTGCGGTGATGCGTTAACTTTGCTATATCCTTCTTTTTTAAGTTTCTTATATAATTTGGCCACTTCAGAATCTAAAAAGTGTCCGATTTTTTCCATCACGGTAACAGTATCCACATGATCTTTAGGGTGCTGACCCAATCGTACTAAATTATCAAATAGTACATTATTGTTGGTCATATTAAAATTACCCGCTACTATAAGATTACGATGCATCCAATTGTTTTGTCTTAAAAACGGATGAACACTTTCTACACTATTCTTACCAAATGTACCATAACGAACATGACCTAAAAGCACTTCTCCTATATAAGGAATGTTTTTTTTCTGTAACTCTACATCATCGGTATACTCAGGATGTTCTACCAATTCTTTATTAATTCTATCATTAATCTGCGAAAAGATATCCTGAATTGGCTGTGATTCACTTGAACGGACTCTACTTATATATCGTTCTCCTGGAGGCGTATCTAATTTAATACTTGCAAATCCTGCTCCATCCTGTCCGCGATTATGTTGCTTTTCCATCATCAAGTACATTTTATTTACTCCATAAAATGCGCTTCCGTATTTTTCCTTATAATACTCTAATGGCTTTAGTAGTCTAATAAATGCTATTCCGCATTCATGTTTTAAGGCATCACTCATTGTATTCCAAAAATTCTATTGTTACGTTATAGTAGGTATAATTCATATTAAAAAAGCCCTTACACAAAATGGGCAGGGCTATTTATTTTTCATCAAGACAATTCTATTTCGAACTGTGTTAGTTCCCTAAATTGTTGAAGTCGTTTCTGAACTTCTTCTCGTTTTAAGTTCTCCATTCTCTCTGTACCAAATTTCTCTACACAAAAAGATGCCAGATTAGAGGCATGAATAATGGCTTTTTTCATATTCTCAAATGAGAGATCATCTGTTTTTGTTAAATATCCTGCAAAGCCTCCTGCAAAGGTATCTCCTGCTCCAGTCGGATCAAAGACTTCTTCTAAAGGTAATGCTGGTGCAAAGAAAATCTGATCATTATGAAATAATAATGCTCCGTGTTCTCCTTTTTTAATAACCACATACTTAGGACCCATTTTCTCTATTGCTCTTGCTGCTTTTACTAGCGAATACTCACCGCTTAATTGTCTCGCTTCTTCATCATTAATAGTAATAACATCTACTTCTGCAATTACTTTCATTAAATCTTCTAAAGCATTATCCATCCAGAAATTCATAGTATCCAAAACAGCTAACTTAGGTTTAGACGACATTTGCTTTAATACACTTAGCTGAACTAATGGGTGTAGATTTCCTAACATAACAATTTCTGCATCCTTATAATCAACAGGAACTACAGGATTAAAATCTGCTAATACGTTAAGTTGAGTATCCAGGGTATCCCTAGAATTCAGATCGTTATGATATCTTCCGCTCCAAAAGAATGTTTTACCTCCTTCTACCACCTCTACTGCAGAGGTATCAATATTTTTATTTTGAAGCATAGTTAGATATTCCTCCGGAAAATCATCTCCTACCACAGAAACAATTGCAGAAGGAATATTAAAATTAGCTGCAGAAAGACCAATATAAGTTGCGGCTCCACCTAAGATCTTGTCTGTTTTCCCAAAAGGTGTCTCGATAGCATCAAAGGCTACGGTACCCACAATAAGTAATTTGCTCATAAAATAGCTTATAATTTTTTTGCAAATATACGTTTTACTTTTGAGTAGTAGGCGGATTAATTTAAAGCTTATTTTCCAACAAAATCGAATATAGCTCTCTAGTAAATCTTATATTTTAAATACAGGATCATTTTTAAAAATATCGAACTCTTTTAACTTTTATTTTAAATAATCCACAAAACAACAACACAAAAGAAAAAGGTGTTTTTTTGCCCTATTCATACTTATTAAGACACTAGTTTTCAGATATTTATTATTACTGTTTTACCGTAACAATAAGATGTGTTCTTTGTATTTTCCTTCAAATAAATTTGTATTCCTACTAAATTTTTGTTAATTTTATGAGATATTTAACAAACTCAACACTATTATGAAAAAAAGTAAACTAGCTAGACTTGCTCTAGTTACCCTAATTTCGTTTTCTCTATTTAATTGTGAAAAGGATACTGAAGAAGTATTTCAAGAAAATCAGATTGATCATTCCAAAAGCGCTCATGTGTGTATCGCAAAATGGGATGCTCCGGACGGTGCAAAAGCCACCAGTGTTAAAGCAAAACAATGGGAAACAGGCCAAACCATCCGTATAAAATTTCTAAATGGGAGCAACTTTGTTCAATCCAAAGTTAGACAATATGCGGTACAATGGGAAGACTATGCAAATCTTAAATTTGAATGGGTTTCTTCTAATAGCAGTGCCAACATCAAAATTGCGTTTAGAGAAGGTCAATATGCAAATGAAGCTGGTTCCTGGTCGTATTTAGGAACTGATTCTAATAGTTATGCACATAGTATGCATTTTGGATGGTTCGACAATAATACAACTGATGCAGAATTCAGAAGAACTACAATTCATGAATTTGGACATGCACTTGGATTAATCCATGAACACCAAAATCCGGTTGCTGGAATTAACTGGGATAAAGAAACTGTTTATGCATATTATGCTGGGCCACCAAATAATTGGTCAAGAGCTCAGGTTGACAACAACCTTTTTAGACGTTATGAAGCAAATATTTCTAACTACAGTACATATGATCCATTATCGATTATGCACTATCCTGTTCCTGCAGAACATACTTTAGATGGTGTTGGAGTAGGTTCAAACAACCAATTATCTGCAACCGACAAAGCTTTTATTGGTTCTATCTATCCATTTCCTGATACAGGTGGTGATCCATGTGCTGGTGTAGCTCCATATAATGGTAGCACCTCGTATTCTACTGGAGATCAAGTTACTTATAATGGAGATTTATACCAGAGAACTTCTACTGGATGGAGTAACCTTGGAGCTTGTGGTCCTGTTAGTACTGATCCATGTGACGGTGTAGCTCCATACAATGGTAGCACGTCGTATTCTACCGGAGATCAAGTTACCTATAATGGAGATTTATACCAAAGAACTTCTACCGGATGGAGTAATCTAGGAGCTTGTGGTGGCTAAAATATAACTATATACCTACTTATTAGATCATTAGGTAAAAACCTTATTATTAAAAAAATGCTTCGGTAAATTCCGGAGCATTTTGTATTAATGTCTTGTTCTAAAATTATTTTCTGCCGAAATCTGCAGGGATTTCACCCCAAGCTTTGGTTTCCCATTTCACTATTTTGGTAGTATACTTATTTTCTTTAAGCCAAGTAATTGCTCTATCCACAAGATCAAACATTTCCTTATTTTTAGGATTGCGTTGTAGTTTTGTTTTACAGGTTTTTCGTTGCACCCAACCCATAGCAATTCTAGAATCTGTATATAAAATTCGATCGCTTCCTTTTTTCTTTAGATAGGCTAATCCGTGTACTAAAGCCAAAAATTCACCTATATTATTTGTTCCTTGTGGAAATGGTCCTTGATGAAAAAGTTGTTTTTCTGTCTGTGTATCTACACCTCTATACTCCATTTTACCAGGATTTCCGCTAGAAGCTGCATCCACAGCGATAGAATATAAGTTGGGTTCTCCTATTTTTGACAGTTGTTCTTCGGTAAGAGAAGATTTTGGTTTGCTCTTTCCTTTATAATCCTCGTAATCTCCATTATATGCTTTCTTGGCTACATCAAATGATTCAAATGACTTATATTTTGCACTCGCATATCCTTTTACAGCTGCTTTACAATCATCCCATTTGGTATAAATTCCGGGTCGGTGACCTTCCCAAACAACATAAAACTTCTCTTTTTTTGCCATATTTAGTTGACAGTTATTAGTTGATAGATAATTTTCTTGTTAGACTAATTTCTGCGTTAGGGATTACTCATTGATTTAAATTGTTTAAGAAATCGTGAATGCGTAGCATTTGAAGCAGCATCCGTTATATTTAGTATCATGAGGTTATAGAAGGACATTAAATATAAAAGATATTGCGGAAGTCCGTCTGAACGCCATGAAAAAAACTCACCTCTCACATCCTCAGTAACTACCTCAAACCTCATCTCTCAATCCTAACACTTTTTCAATAACGACAGGAAAGTATTTATATTCTAAGGAATGAATTGCATTAGCTACATCATCAGCAGAACAACCCTTATCTACGGGGGTTTTTGCTTGAAAAATAATCGCTCCTTCGTCATAATGTTCATTTACATAATGAATCGTAATACCGCTTTCTTTTTCTTCATTCTTAATTACTGCCTCATGAACATGGTGTCCATACATTCCTTTTCCTCCATATTTAGGAAGTAATGCGGGATGGATGTTAATTACCTTGTTAGGAAAGGCATCAATGATCTTTTTTGGGAAAATCCATAAGAAGCCAGCTAATACTATAATATCGGGCTGGGCATCTTTAATAATGTTTAGCACCTCATTAGTCATATAAAATGACTCTTTGTCAAAGTGTAAAGCCTTTACTTTCAGGTCATGAGCTCGTTTTAAGACTTTGGCACGCAGGTTGTTAGAGAACACATGTGTTACCTTAGCAGTTTTCCGCTCTTGAAAGTATTTAATTATATTTTCGGCATTGGTACCGGAACCGGAAGCAAAAATTATGATACGCTTCATATATAGAGTTGTTAATTTAGAGAGCACAAAAAAAATAATTATTATCCATTTTTAGGTAGCAAAAAGCCAATACTTCCATATATTTGATAAAATACAAATACATTTTTAGAGGATTGTGGGGTTTTAAAATAAAGTTTTTTATTTTTGCCACCTAATTAAAAAATTAAAATTAAACATTATGTCAGACATTGCATCAAGAGTAAAAGCGATAATCGTTGACAAATTAGGAGTAGACGAAAATGAGGTTGTAACTGAAGCTAGCTTCACAAATGACCTAGGCGCTGATTCGTTAGACACTGTAGAATTGATTATGGAATTCGAAAAAGAATTCGATATTCAGATTCCAGATGATCAAGCTGAAAACATTGCAACAGTTGGTCAAGCAATATCTTATATTGAAGACGCAAAGTAATAACTTCACAACACAATATGAATCTTAAGCGAGTTGTAGTCACAGGACTAGGGGCATTAACGCCCATCGGTAACAATATTGAAGAATATTGGGATGGATTGGTAAATGGTAAAAGCGGTTGCGCACCCATTACTTATTTCGACACCGAACATTTCAAGACTAAATTTGCTTGCGAAGTCAAAAATTACAATCCCACAGATTATTTCGAAAGAAAAGAAGCACGTAAGCTTGATAAATTTGCGCAGTACGCTATTGTTTCTTCAGAAGAAGCAATAAAAGATGCTGCTATCGACCTTGAGAAGGTTGATAAATTTAGAGTTGGTGTTATCTGGGGTGCTGGTATTGGTGGATTAGAAACTTTTCAGGAAGAAGTAATTGGTTATGCCAATGGGAGTGGAACGCCTCGTTTCAATCCTTTCTTCATCCCAAAAATGATCGCTGATATCGCTCCTGGACATATTTCTATTAGAAATGGTTTTATGGGACCTAACTATACGACGGTTTCGGCTTGTGCCTCTTCTGCCAATTCAATGATTGATGCTTTAAATTATATTCGTTTAGGGCATTGTGATATTATTGTTACTGGAGGAAGCGAAGCAGCAGTTACTATTGCCGGTATGGGAGGGTTTAATGCTATGCATGCTTTATCAACAAGAAATGAGAGTCCAGAAACTGCCTCTAGACCTTTTGATGCTACCAGAGATGGTTTTGTATTAGGAGAAGGTGGTGGAGCCCTTATTCTTGAAGAGTATGAACACGCTAAAGCACGTGGTGCAAAAATCTATGCAGAGGTTGTTGGTGGTGGAATGTCTAGTGATGCTTATCACATGACCGCCCCTCATCCAGATGGGATTGGAGTAGAACGTGTAATGCTTAACTGTTTAAGAGATGCAGGTGTACAACCAGAACAAGTAGACGCTATAAACACTCACGGAACATCCACTCCTTTAGGAGATGTTGCAGAATTGAAAGCTATTACTAAAGTTTTTGGTGATCACGCACCTACTATGAATATAAATTCAACAAAATCTATGACTGGACACTTGCTTGGTGCAGCTGGAGCTATAGAATCAATTGCTTCTATACTTGCTATGCAACACGGTATAGTTCCTCCAACAATCAATCACACTACAGTGGATGAAAACATAGATAGTAGGTTAAATTTAACCTTAAACAAAGCA
Source organism: uncultured Aquimarina sp. (assembly GCF_947492405.1). GTDB lineage: Bacteria > Bacteroidota > Bacteroidia > Flavobacteriales > Flavobacteriaceae > Aquimarina. The sequence goes on along the minus strand of NZ_CANLMP010000007.1, from coordinate 98,811 downwards.
CAAAAACGTGATATTACGTATGCGATGAGCAATACATTTGGCTTCGGAGGTCATAATGCTTGTGTATTATTTAAAAAACTAGACGAATAATAATGAGTGTTATTCGCAACATATTAAATTCCCGCTCTGAAAAGAACGGGAATTTTTTTTCCAAAATTCAGAATATTCTTGGGTTCAAACCCAAAAATATTGCTCCCTACGAAAAAGCTTTTACCCATAGATCTCTTAATCTTAAGGACAAAAAAGGGAACGCCGTTAATTATGAAAGACTCGAATTCTTAGGTGATGCGATGTTAAGTAGCGTTATTGCAGCTCACTTGTTTAAGGAAGTTCCTGAAGGTAATGAAGGATATCTTACTAAAATGAGAGCAAAAGTAGTAAGTAGAAAACATTTGAACGAATTGGGGAAAGATCTTAAATTAATTGATCTGGTTCGTACAAACATCCCAAAATCACAATTCGGTATTAATATTCATGGCAATCTATTCGAAGCATTAATTGGTGCTATTTATCTCGATAGAGGTTTTGTTTATTGTGAGCGTTTTATACACGAGGCCGTTATTAATCCCTATGTAGATATAGAAAGCCTAGAAGGGCAGATTATTAGTTATAAAAGTTTATTGATAGAATGGTGTCAAAAAGTAAAAAAGAACTTTAACTATGAAATCTATGAAGATACCGGAAAAGATGAAATGAAACATTTTGCGGTAAAACTTTGGATTGATGAAAAGGTAGTCGCAAAAGCCAGAGCAACTTCTAAGAAAAAAGCAGAAGAAAAAGCATCAAAAAGAGCATATTTCGCATTCCAGTCAAAAATTAATTTTCCTTAAAACAGAACCATTCTTTTATTTCTACTCTAAAAAAGGTGTTAATACATTACAAAATTGTCATTTTAACCTCAGTTTTACCAAAGCTTAGCTAAAAGATACTAACTCAATCGTTTTCGTATAATATCTTTGTGTTTTATTAAACTTCTAAGGAAATTTTATTTGTATATTTCTCGATAATTCTGGAAAAATGTAAATTCTAATGGCGGTCCAAAGATTAGTTTTAGATACTATTATGGATGATGATTATGATCTAATTGCCATTCATTGTTCGTTAGCTTCATATCGATTAGCCTTTGGGTTAAACAAATATGTGGATCTTCGACTTTTCAGAAAAAAACAAGATATAAAGTTTGAATTTGATACACATTCGGCAAGTTTTCCGCTGTTTCAATATCACGATCATTTTCAATATAACACCTATAGCCTTTTGGGAAATAAATTCGTAACAAAAATTGAATCAGAAACTAAAGCTGTAGAGGGTTTATTTGCTGCAGAAGAAGAGGATAATTATGTTACTAAATATCTAATTCCTGAATTAAAAAATGTAGATTACTTTTTAAAGATAGAAGCAGAAACTTCTCAATTTTCGAGTAAATCACTGACAAGTAAATTACTTACTATTCCACAAATCATAACAGCTTATGTAGTGGATTATACAGAACTAAAATCAAAGAACAATTTAATATTTGAATAATGCCAAAAACTAAAAAGACTAAAATAGTGGCAACACTTGGACCTGCTACCAGTACTAAGGAAGTATTGAAAAATATGCTAAATGCGGGTGTAAATGTTTTTAGAATTAACTTTTCACATGCTGACTATGAAGATGTAAAAGAGCGTGTAAAGATGATACGTGATTTAAGTTTGAAGCACGGTTATAATGCATCCATATTAGCAGATTTACAAGGGCCTAAATTAAGGGTAGGTGTTATGAAAGGTGATGTCATTGTTAATGATGGTGATTTTATTAATTTTGTTACAGGAAAAGCTTTTGAAGGAACTGCGGAAAGTGTTTATATGAACTATGCCAATTTTCCTAAAGATGTAAAATCAGGAGAACGAATTTTATTGGATGATGGGAAATTAATTTTCGAAGTAATTTCGACTAATAATAAGGACACTGTTAAAGCAAAAGTAATTCAAGGTGGACCTTTACGATCAAAAAAAGGGGTAAATCTGCCAAACACCGATATCTCATTACCCGCACTTACAGAAAAAGATGTTAAAGATGCAATTTTTGCCTGTAGTCTAGAAGTGGATTGGATAGCATTGTCTTTTGTACGTCATGCTCAGGATCTTATAGAGTTACAAGATCTTATAAAACAACATACAGAACATAAAATTCCTATTGTTGCAAAAATTGAAAAACCAGAAGGTGTAGAAAACATCGATAAGATTGTTGCGTATTGCGATGGCTTAATGGTTGCAAGAGGAGATCTTGGAGTAGAAATTCCTGCTCAAGAAGTTCCTTTGATCCAAAAGAAGTTAGTATTAAAAGCCAAAACAGCTAGAATACCTGTGATCATAGCAACACAAATGATGGAAACTATGATCGATAGTTTAACTCCAACTCGTGCCGAAGTTAATGACGTAGCTAATTCTGTGATGGATGGTGCTGATGCGGTAATGTTATCTGGCGAAACATCTGTGGGTAAATATCCTGTACAGGTTATCGAAACGATGACAAAAATAATTAATAGTGTAGAAAACTCTGATCTTATACAAGTTCCTCAAAGTCCTCCGCACATAAGAACAAATCGATTTATTACAAAATCTATTTGTTATCACGCGGCACATATGGCAAATGATATAAATGCCAAAGCCATTTGTACATTAACCAATAGTGGATATACTGCTTTTCAGATTTCTGCTTGGAGACCAGGAGCTCATATTCTGGTTTTTACAAGTAACAGAAGAATTCTATCTCAACTTAGTCTTCTTTGGGGAGTAAAAGCGTTTTATTATGATAAATATGTTAGTACTGATGAGACAGTACAAGATGTTAATAATTTAGCCTTGGAACGTGGTTTTGTAGAAAAAGGTGATATGTTAATCAATCTTGCTGCTATGCCTGTAGCAGAAAAAGGGATGGTAAATACATTAAGAGTATCTCAGATGTAAATATTGTTTATTAAAATATTTTATTGAGGCCTCATAAATGAGGCCTCAATTGTTTTAAGCTACACTAAAAATAGACTCTAACTCTTCAATCGTAATTGGTTTAATTAAATAGTCCTTGACACTCTTTATGCTTTTTGCTTTATTGATATCCAGTGGATTAATAGAAGAACTTACAATATAAAGCGTAATTACTTTTCCGAATTTATTCTTAATCGTAATAAATTTTTCTAAAAACTCCCATCCATCCATTACCGGCATATTAAGATCTAAAAAAATAATTTCGGGAATGCTTTCCTCATTCAAGTTGCTTAAAATTGCTTCAAAATATCCTAAAGCTTCCTTTCCATTTTCAAAAACTAATAAGTTCTGGCAAAGTTGTTTTGCTTCAATTATTCGTTTCACTAGATTTACATATACGCTATCGTCATCGATAATGCATGCTACTCCTATTTTATCGCCCATTATATAAGAATTGTTTGTGTTTAAAATTCAATAGTAAAAGTTGTCCCTATATCAACCTCACTTTCTATACTTATAGTACCATCCATTGATTCTACTTGATTTTTGGTTAGGAACAACCCAATACCTACAGCATCTTTGTTGTAATGAAAGGTTTTATACATTCCAAACACTTTGTCTTTAAAAAGTGTCATATCAATCCCCATTCCATTATCCGAAACTTTTAGATATTTATTTCCTTCATCAATATATGTTTTTATCATAATGATAGGGTCTCTATCCAGATGTTTATATTTAATTGCATTCGTAATTAAATTGAGTAAAATACTCTCTAGATAAGCCGGTATATAATCGATTTCTTCGACTTCACTAAAATCAGACCGTATTTGACAATTGCTATTGCTAATCACATGACTGATTCCATTGATCACCAATTTTAAAGCATCTTTAAACTTTACGGGTACTCTTTCTTGTTTGTTATTGGTTTGTACTGTAACAACTTCATTAAGGTGTTCTATCGTGGTATTTAGGTTAGAAGAAATGGTTTTTACCTCTTTAATTAATTCTTCTTTTTCTTTAGGATCATCAATATCTTCTATAAGTTGAACTAGTAGGGATAAGTTACTAGTATGTGATCTAAGGTTATGAGAAACAATATGTGCAAAATTAAATAGCCTAGAATTCTGCGCGGCTATAATATCCACAGATTTCTGTAGTCTAATTTCTTTACTTTTTATATCATCAATGTCCTGAAAAACACCCCGAATACCAATAATTTCTTTGTTTTCATTGTAAACAGGTTTTCCTATTGCTCTTGCCCAAAATTCTCTTTTATTAGCGGTAACCATTTTTATTTCGGTATTAAACGGTGTCCCCATCATGGCACAATTAAAGAAACAATCCGCAGCCAATTGCCTACAATCTTCTGTATAATAATTAGCGGAATCTTTTAGAGAAGGCCTATAATCTTCTGGATACTCTAGTATTCTATACGTCTCAAAATCCCAATAACTTCCTTTTTTATGAAAATCTACATACCAGCTTCCGGTAGCCGTCATCTGGGCGGTTTCTTTATAATAGAAGTTGTCTTTTTTAATTGTATTTTCGGGTTCCAGTTTTATTTCAAAGAAAAAAACAAAACTGGTTTCAGCTTTAATATTTACTGGTAACGCATCATTAGTAACACATCGAAACAACTGATACTCCCCTTTTTTATTTAGTATCTTAATATGTTGTTTGAAGTTTACAGAATTTATTCGATAATTTAAAAAATTGTCTCTAAAGACATCAACATCTTCTTTATGAATAAGGTTCTCTAAAAAATAATCGAAGTTAGACTCTATATCATTTATAGAGTATCCAAGGATTTCATAGAACCTCGCTGACCAATTTTCTCTATACGGATCGCGATGTAGCTCCCAATAACCCGTATTGAAATCTTGCATTACATTATTAAAAAGTTCATTTTGGAGCATTTAAAGTCGGTTAAAAAAATAATGATCCTAACAATATAAGAATTTCTAGTTGTTTTCTTCAATTCTGTCTAACCTTATAGACAATGCTTTAGTAGAAATCTGAACCTCAATAAATGATAAAAAAAGTGAAATCATTAGGGCAAACAAACTGATCCCAAATAGTAGATTAGCCAGGCTATTTTCTTCTACGTATAGTAAAAACATAGTAATTACACTGGTAAGAAAACTGACAATGGCAATTGCTTGCATGTTCCTTATCAACCATAATCGCTTTCTGAGGTTCTTTATTTGTAATCCTGTATTCTTTGATGGAGAGGTTAAATACTCTTTATGTAACTGACGTATTAGACCTGCAATGGCAAGGTATCTGGCATTATAGGCAAGCATCGTTAAAGATATTGCTGGAAAAAGTAATGCTGGAATGCTCATGGTAAGTGTCATAGAAAACTTTTTTATAGACACTAATTTACTTCAAAACTTATACTTCACTTACTTTTACTTCATAAATCATCATAAGATAATAGAAAACGAAGCGGTGAACAAGAATATCCTGCTCACCGCTACAAATCCTAAATAATAAATATTAGTATCTAAGGGTTATTTTGGTATATTAAACATTTCGCTTATTTCTTCATACTTCATGTGATTAAGATCTTCTGCAGATCTTGAACCGTTTATAGACACTCCACCAGGAATAATTATATATCTAAAAACATCATTAAGAAACGATTCTCCTATCTCATTAATACCGATTCCTTCTACACCAATGTTAAGTGTTCCGGCATTTATTACCCTAAAAAAATAACTCTCGTTTAAAGAACCATAAAAGGTAACCGGAACCTTATAAATGGTATTGGTTGTACTTCTTGCATATACCAAAATCGTACCCGTATCCAAAATCTCTTGTGTAATTTCTGGAGCATCGATATTGAATGCATCAAAACCATCCGTAATATCATTCTCAAACCCAGAATCAATCCAATCAGAATACATCACGTTTGCTGTTCCTGGTTCTCCTTGTTCACCTTGCGGACCCTGTTCTCCTTGAGGTCCTTGTTCTCCTTGCGGACCAACGGCTCCATCTTCTCCCTCACAGGAAAAAATAAATACTGATAAAATTACTACAGTAATAAGCCTCCCTAAATTTGTCATTGCTTTCATTTTTTTACGATTTAAAAATTAATACAACAAACCTAGTAATGGGCTAAAATCAATGTGTCCGAAAAATTTGAAATTCAAAGAATATGGACATTATTTAGGGGGTTCCCCTGTATTTTCGGGGTGAAATGCCCCAGGGTTTAATAGTAATCTGAGTGCGTTTCTTTGCTGTTAAACTATCTTATAGACACATTCATATTCTACAGATTTTGTAGTTTGCTCAAATCATTCGTCACATTTGAGTTAGTGGATTTAGTTTCATCAAAAAATCAAAAACAATTTTAATCGTTTTCAAATATGAATGCTCCCATCAAATTTTCAATAGTATTGTTTTGATCCAATCCTTCTCCCCATTGCCCAATAAATGTAGCCGCTGGTGAACCATTTCTAGCATTCATATCACCTATCATTACTCTGTTATTAGTGTCGAAATTAACCGTTATAAATGATTCATCAATAGTCCAGGTTCCTGACATAGAAATTATATCTCCATCACTAGTTCCTAATAATCCAACGATACCTTCTTTAGTAAAGTTTATAGAATTACTAGAATCAATCATAGATATATCTGGATTATCAGATATGTCACTATTAAATCCTCCATAAAACAAACCCCCAACAAAAGTGTTCTTAATTGTTATGGTTGTGCTTGCCGTTTCTGATGAACTGGATGCTGTTATAATAATTTCTATTTCACCCAAAGGGATCGATCTATCCCAAGAAAGCACCCCTGTTTCTTCGTCAATAGATAAATTTCTCCTAAATAAATCATCTGGTGCGGTAGAGGGTAATGTAGTAGCAGAGAATGTTCCTGTTTCTCCTGACCAATTTACTACTGGAGGTATGGTTTCTCCTGCTTCTAAAAATAAGGTTTCTATATAATTTTCTTCATACACGATTCTTAAACCATTAGTATCATCATCGTTATTACAAGCCTGTATGATTATACATACCCATAAGGCTCCTATATATTTAATTGTTTTCATTTCTAAAATTTTATCTATTTATATCCAAAATTTCTCCGGAGCTATACATTTCTTTTAATCTGTTTTTTGAGATTCCGTAGGACAATTTGGAATAATTTTGAGGTTTATTGATTTTATATATTCTACTCTTTTTACTTATTTCATATTCATTTGGAGCCACAAATACGCTATCCTTTGAAACAGCGGTTACTTTTAAAGTAGAATAATTTCCTGTTTCAATTTTGTATTCATAGATATCCCCATCCATCGGAGATGCTATGTACTCAAGTGCTAATTTTTTATTCTGGCTATCAGCATAACTACCCCAAATAATCAAAACTATAAGCATCCCTAAACCTACAAATTGCCATGCAGGACCTTTAGCAGAGTTTTTTAAGATTTCGTACTCCTTTCTTATTGGTGCTGGCATCTCTCTAGTTTTAAGAACATTTTTACAATGCTGACACTGAGACATTCCTTTTTTACCAATTGGAAATAACGGAATCCAGAAAACATGAACATGTCTTCTGAATACACTTAAAATTAGAGAACCTTGAGTTTCGCAACTCGGACAAGTAGATGTTTTAGATTGTTCAGATTTTATATGAACTGCTTTACTTCCATAAAGTATCATACTCTTTTTATTTTAGTGGTTTACACAAAACGACACTAATAATATCTTTTTAAAAGGTAATATTAGCCTTATTTTTTAAAATCCCCGAGACCAGATCCCAGGGACTTTTAGATTACTATTTCAAATAATTATTGGATGTTAAAAAGGGTTGCTATTTCCTGGTAAGACATATTTTTATAATCATTAGCTGATTTTCCTGCTGCGACTCCTCCGGGGATTATTACATATCTAAAATCCTCGAAGAATGCAAATGCACTAGTAGCACCATCCAATGTTGCGACCTGTATCCTTAAGGTAAAACCCCCATTAAAACTGGCAACCTCAAAACCATAAAAATCATTATCCGAAACCTGTATATACGGAAGTTGGTTTATCTCAGTAACTATAGAATTAACCACTCGTCTACCATACACCAATAATATATCTTGAGTAAGGTCAAAATCGCCAAGACCTAATGTAGCTAGCAATTGTTCATTGGTCTCTTGTGCTAATCCACCACTGTTTTCATAGTCTCTAACTATCCAATCAGAATACATCACATTTGCTGTTCCCGGATCCCCTTGATCTCCCTGATCACCCGGATCACCTTGAGGACCTTGGTCACCCGGGATCCCTTGTTCTCCTTGTGGACCTACAGCACCATCTTCTCCTTCACATGAAATAACACATATCGACATTAATACTACCGCTATACATCCGAATAAATTTTTCATTGCTTTCATTTTATAAAAGTTTTTTATGTTAATGAAGCAAACTTAAATAGGGAGTGTTTTCTAATTATCCGAAAAGATTGAATTTCAATGAATTCGGACATTTTAAATAGGTTTATGCCAAATTAAAACAGTTTGGTTAATTTTAATTATCATTCCATGTGTTCGAAAAGTGTTTTCACATTTCTTTTATTTTTGCCCCAATCAAATATTTGAGTAGAAAGATAGCATTCACTCTTTATCGTTACATTTCCATCTTTTTCAATTCTTATAACTATTTTTTCTGACCAAGACCAAATATTTAATTTTGATTTGGCATAAATAATCCCATTTTCTTCATCAATCTGTTCTGTCTCAAACTTAGATATTTCAATTGCCTCTTTAGCGTTTTGAATTAATTCAGGCTTGCTTAAGTTATATTTTTTTGAATCTTCGAACGTTGCTCCCATTTGTTATTTTTTCATATCGAGAAAAATCCTCTCTGATTAAAATTTATTTTTAGATAATGTTTTTTTACAAGAAATAATTTGTGAAAGTTCCGATCCAAGTTCTATTTCCTCCCAAATATGAAGATCATCTTCAATGGATAGAGGGTTTTGATTGGATCCAATATATCGTTTTATTGACGCTACAATTGGATCACTACTATCATTAATTTTTAGTATTGATTTTCCTCCAGGAATACTGATACTACCTTCATACTCGTAACAGAATACCAGGACTTTATCTCCTTTCTTAGCGTCAACCTGTGCAAAACAATCCGAGGTAACATACTGTTCGTCTTGGTAGGTTTTGTTTTTAAGTGCTGCCGCAATAAGTACTTTATCCACTTTTATAACCCCCATCTGGGATGCATACTGTTGCTGTTCTGTTTTTTTGTAAACTTCATGAATAGTTCCCAGAAAAACCAAACTATATTGTTCACCACAGTTGCCTATAAAAGGACCGTTTTCAGGCCACCAGTAGGTATAACCAACCTCTAATGTATCTGATTTAACAAATGTATCTGTAGATTCTTTTTCAATCTGATTTATTAACGGTTGTTCTTTTTCCTGGTTCTTATTTTTATCTGAACAACTAGTAATTACAATAACAAAACTGAGAATATATGTCTTAATTAAATCCATTTGATCATCATCTTAAATAAAGATACTTTATACAAAGTACATATATGGCTATTCTAATGAAAATGTAACTTTTACATAATATTTGGAAGGCTTTTTGATCCCTACACTATTAAAATAATCGTATTTATAATTTAGGTCTTCAACCCTTATTACTTCTTTAGCTTTTTTGCCCACTTTTGATGCTATTTGTTCCGCTCTTGCTCTAGCATCATCTATAGCTTTTTTATTCAATGCTGCAATTTGTTCATTCGATATTTCTTTTGAAATAATATCAACCCTAGCGCTTCCAATTCCTTTCATTTTTTGACTTATTATTCTTTTTACTTCTTCTAAAGAACTCGTCTCGTAATAGTATTGCGAAGAATAATTATACAAGGTAGAAGTAATATTATAATATACATCTTCTTTAAATTGATCAAAGTTAATATTAACCTTACTTAACATGGAGGCATACTCTTTTTTTAGTTCTGCGATACTTTTAGCAGAAACATTGGTGTAATTATCCCCTACAACTTCTCTGAATTCAACAGTGATAAGGTACTTTTCGATTTCAATAATTTTTATTGTTTCACCAAATACGGTGATAGAATTTTGTTGTTGTGCATTTACACTACTGTAACAAAAAACGAATAGGATGCATAAATTTTGTATATACTTCATGATTTTTTTATTAATGTTTAAAATTCAATAATTTAAAATGTTTTTTAGCTGTTTAGACAATCGTATTTCTCTAAGGAATTACGGTTTCGGCAACACACCAATTTTCAAAAAAATCAGTGTGTTGTTCAACAAAGTTCTCTGTTCCAAAATTTAGTGGGCAATAAGCTACATCATTGCTATCATTAATTCTGTTAACCTGAAGTTCTGTTCTGTTTCCTATACCTATGTTTCCTATTACTTGACCAGCACTCACTTGGTCACCTAACGAAATATTAAGGTCTAATACGTGGTCATAGATAATAAGCCAAGAAGATTTATCATTTGGTTTTATCCATATTTCGAAATCTTCAATATTAGCGTTCATTCTGATATCTTCTACTATACCATCTGAAACAGATAGCAGCTGTATATTGGATTGGCTGGTAAAATATTCGATTGCCGGGTTTTGCTGCGCAGGTGTTAGTGACTCCCCAAATGCTATAAATGAACTTACCTGATCAATTGCTATTGGTGTAATAGTAAAAGAGGGCGGTGTTTGATCCATAAAAAGATCATCATCACTACAACTCGCAACTAATAGACAAATCATCAAAACCTTAATTAATTTCATATCCAGTTTTTTAAGATTTCAGAATGCCACAGTACTATTGATATCCCCATATATCCTGAAAATAAACTGCTGTGTTCTCAAGACTAAAACCATTGATAACCCAAAGTCTATCCTCAAAATGTAAAGAGGTGTGATATCCTCTTTCTGGATATTTTTTCTTTACACTCACGTGTTCCCAGGCAGTTCCATCTTGACTAAACCAGATATCATTATGATAGTCATGTTTAGGTCCTATACCAGCTGTTAGCCACATTCCTTTTTCATTAACTGTAACTGCATGATTTCTTCTTGGAGAAAACTGAGCACTTGGTATTGCTAAGTTCCATTGAAACCCATTGTTAGAATACCAAACATCATTAAGGTAGTTTCCATTATTATCGTATCCTCCTATAACCCATATTTTATCATCATATACTACTGTTGCATGTCCATAGCGTCTGCCAAATGGAGCTAGATTAGTCACCAAATTCCATTGTTTACCATCACTACTTGTCCATACATCTCCTCTTACATCGAAATTAGGACTTAACCCGCCAATAAGAAACATTCTGTTTTTAATACTTGCCAGTGTATGCCATCTACGAGCAGAAAAAGGAGCATTTTCTATAGTCTGCACCCATTCTTTTCCATCTTTACTTCGCCAAACATCATTAAAGAACTGGTTTCCTTGCGTACCTCCGGTAATCCACATGGTATTATCAGCAACTGTCATAGCGTGGCCATATCTTGCTTCAAATGCTGCTTTAGAATTTATCTCTTCCCAGTTTTTACCATCTTTACTACACCAAACATCGTTAAATGTAAATTGATTTTGTATGCCCGCGATCATCCACATTTTATTTTCAAATACAGTAGAGGTATGAGCAGCTCTTCTTCCATAAGGCGTTTCTTTATTTACCACAGTACTTGGAAGATTAATTCCGTCGATTGGCAACATTTTTTCTGATGAAGCCTTAGGGATTTCTTCGCTAGTATAGTTATCATTTAATTCACAACTACATACTAACAGTGTGGTTACCAAAAGACTAAAAATGTATTGTATGCTACATCTATTTTTCATGTTAATCATTTTTAATATTATGATCAAAAATAAATGGAGTCATTAAGTTAAATGTCCGAGAAGTTTGAATTTCAAAGAATTAGGATACTATAATAAATTAAGTGTTGATATGATTATGGACAGAGAAGTAATTGTTTTTAGGGTTTAATAGTATCACAGTTTTGTTCTGCGAACTTTAATGACATACACCAGAATGATAATAATAACAGGGATTATAAAGAAAATTTCAGTAGGTATATTGGTTTGATTTTTATCTGTTGTCTCTTGTTTTTTTACGAGTGTTTTTTCCGTTTCGTTAGCCAGGTTATCCTTCAAAAAAATAGTGTCTTTGGGTAAAAGTTTTAGGGTAATAGTATCATCTGGTTCATTTTCTCGATACTTGCTTTCAACGATCCCAACCGAAGTATTTGTTCTTTGAATTCGTGCTCCAAGTGAGGGTTCTTGATAATACTTTTTAGAGAACTCCTCTTCTGGGTTTTTACCAAGTTGTATCCACTGTATTTCATCGTTTCGAATTCTTTGGTAATAATTGTTTCCTTCTACTATTTCTTGTTTCAAAAGTTCTTCTAACTCTTGTGCAGTAAACCTTTTTCCTCCTTTTTTTGTGTATTGATGATATATCGCAAATGCTACTTTCTGTTTATATAAACTTTTTGTTTCTGGTTCTTTACTATGATAAGAAGCCTTAAAATAAGCCCTTGATGCCAATTGCCTTGCTCCATTTTTCCAACCGTTAGCCATCAATAAATCTCCTAATGCTTCTAATAAAATCGGTGAATCATAATTCCCGAATTTCATCATGCCCATAATACCTTTAATGGCCTTATCAAGCTCTTCTTTAGGTAAGGTGTTGTTTTTTAAAAGAGTTCCTGTTTTGCTACTATATTTATTTGCTAAAAAAGTATAAAAATTATCCGATTTATATCGAGGAAAACGCTCATAACTAGGACTGAAATCAATAGATAATGGCAACACTACTTTTCCATTCTTCATCTTACTTAATACATATTCTACCAGGTATCGCTGATATATCTCTCTTCCGAAATGAGCATCTGGATTGATCGCAATTGCTTTATCTATATAAGTCAAGCCTTTAGAAAATTGACCATCATGGATATAGAAAGTTCCTAAATTGGCATATGTTTTATAGTTTTTTGGAACGATACTGTCTTTTTTTAGAATAATCTGAATCGCCTTTGAGTCATTGCCGATTTTTGAATATGCAACCGCAAGATCATCGTATAGGGCTATACTATCAGGAGATTTTCGAAGTTTTAAGGTTCTATCCTTAATTCTCCATTGATAGAACTCTGGTGAGTGTCTTAAGAACTTTCCTGATATTAATTCGATTACATCCGGAAATTGTATTCTTTCCATCTCTATAGTGTCATAATCCCAAAAACAAGAATACCCAAAAAAACAAGTAGAGAAGGTGCATACTAAAAATAGTGTAAGTCGTTTCATCAGTTTATTTTGTATATAAATTTAAAAAAAAGGATCCTCATCACTGTTGATCAGGTTAGATAATGAGGACCCACTAGTAATGAAAAGCAGTTGGACAAAAACCTAATCATTACATGTTCTTACCTCTATTCTAATTTAATACTCAAAATTTCTTCTGGTTCCTTTTCGATTCTTTGTAATATTAATATTCCTCTTGTCATCGGTCATAAAGTTTCCATTGGTTGAATTTTTGGAAAATATACCGCCTCTAAGAATAATTGATGTCCCGAAAGGTTGAAATTCAAAGAATCAGGACACCTTTACTTTTTTCTATAAATACTTGGAGAGATTCCGGTCATTTTTTTAAAGGAGCTATAAAATGTGGATTTAGAATTAAACCCTGATTCTAAGGCAATACCAACAATAGTGTAATTTACAAAATTGATATTCCTTAATTTTAACTTCGCATCTTCTACTCTAAATGTGTTTATATAGTCTGCGAAGTTTTTACCTGTTAATTTATTGACTAATTGTGATAAATAGTTACTACTAATTTTAAGTCTTTTTGCCACACTATCCAACCCTAAATTAGGATCTCTGTATATTTTGGCTTCTTTCATCAAAAACTCTAATTCTTTATAGTATGTGTTATCATTAGTGATATTACAGGTAGTGTTATTACCACATATCTGTTTTAGTTTTTTTTCTGTAAGTTTTGCTATTAAATGAAACAAGAATACATGATCATTGGTAAAAAAATTCTTTTCTGAATGTTCAGAATCTAACACCCCTATAATAACACCTTCAATACATATGGGTACAGATAGTTCTGACATTCTAGAAGCATCATCAATAATATATGCTGTGCTTTTACTTACATCATTGACACGTTGATATCTTCGTGATTTCGCAACATTCCCAACAATCCCTTTACCCATTTCTATTTTTATTGGGCTTACAATTTTTTTCTCTCCATTATTTTTATTCCCGAAAGCTGCTTTTTGGACCAAATATTGTCTTTCTTTATCAAACATATAGATAACACAATCTTCTAAATGAAGATGCGAAATACAATTTTCTACAATATCCCAGAGTACATCGTTTACATTATTCTTTTCAAAAAGTGAAGTTGCAAAGTAACTAAGTATAGAGATCGTCTCAATAGGAGCATTGTGTATATAATCCTTGTCAAATTCCTGAAAAACCTCATCAAGATAGGGTATGGGTAAGGCAGTTTTTTTATGTCTAGATGGTTTTTCTTCTTTAGTATTTGTTTCTCTTTTATCCTGTTTTAGGTTTAAAGATTTTTTTTTCTGAATACTATTCTGATCAAACGAAATATAAAAAGAATTACTTAGTAACAACAAGTTTGATTTTTCTGAGAATACATAAAAAAAGAAAATAGATAAGGTCGCTAGAATAACCCAAAAGTTTATTCCTATACGTACATCACTATGTAATAAAGGTACATAGTTTTTTAATGTATAAAGTATACTTGTAATGATTACAAATACTATACATGGTTTAAAAAGTTTACGAGTTGTTTCTGAGGCGTTTTTATTGCCTGATTTTTTCTGAATGTCCATTTTGATTTTTTTGTCCTTACCAAAAACTACTTGAACTACACCTCAAAAGAGACACTATATAATTCAAAATAGTTCTTGATTGCTTTCAATTACAAAAGCAAGGTAAAACAAGAATCAAATGCTGTATTGCACTATGGTTACCATTACTTGTACTACAGTTACATGAATGGGTTATCTGGCATAAATAAAGGGATTCTATCCATTATTTTCTAGATTCGGATGGTGGTTTCCCGAATTCTTCTACATATACTCGAGAGAAATATGCCGGGTCTTTAAACCCTGTTTGATATGCAATTTCTGCTATAGAATATTCTTTATTATTCAATAAATCGCGTGCATGCTGCAATCTAATTTTACGAATAAATTTTGTTGGAGACATGCCTGTTAGGTTTTTAATCTTTCTGAACAAATGGACTCTACTCATATGTAATTGCTCAGCTAATACCGGTATACTAAACTCATCATTGTCCATATGGTCTTTTACAATATCGATCACAGACTGCATAAAGCTGTCTATAATTTTGTTTTCTGAAACCTTACCTACCTCCTCCTGATCATACTTTTCTCGAAGTTTTGTTCTGGTATGTATTAAATGATTTACCCGAATCAACAGTTCTTCTCTATCAAAGGGTTTTGCTAAATAAGCATCTGCTCCAATTTTTAGGCCTTCGATCTGACTTTGCTGATTCGCTTTAGCGGTTAAGAAAATAAGTGGGATGTGGTCTGTAGCGATATGGCTTCTAATCATTGTCCCCAACTTAATACCATCCCATTTAGGCATCATAATATCAGAAACCACCAGATCCGGAAGATGTTCCTGACATAATTCCCAAGCTTCCTGACCATTATTGGCTAATAATACTGTATACGTTGGTTCCAGACAAAATTGAATATATTCTTGTACTTCTTTATGATCTTCTGCTACTAAAACTATTGGTAAAGATGCATCCTGCATGATCAAATTTTCTTCAGAGTTTTGAACCTCTGAAGATACAATCACGGGTGCACTTATTGTAAATGTAGTTCCTGATTCTTCTTTGCTTTCTACTCTAATATTCCCCTTCATTAGTTCTACAAGTTCTTTAGTCAATGTTAACCCTAGTCCTACACCTTTTTCATTTTTGGTTTGTGATCTTGTAAAAGGGTCATATAGAATCTCCATGAAATCAGAAGAAATTCCAATACCCGAATCCTTCACAATAACATGGATCATAGCATTGTTGTCTTCATCTTCTAAATAATTTATGTGTAAAGACACTTTTCCTCCAGTTACATTATATTTAATCGCATTAGAAACTAAGTTCGTAGTAATTTTTCTCCATTTGTCTTCATCATAATAGATGTGTAATTCTTCTTGGTCACTAGAAAATGTAAGCGAAATTTCTTTTTCTTCAGCAAGGGATTTAAATGAATACAACAAATACCGCTGAAAAGAAACAAAATCACCCATCTGTTCGTTCATCTCTAATTGATCTTCTTGCATCTGTGCAATTTCCAAAATTTGATGTACCTGATTGGATAAATGATTTGCTTGATTTTCGATCTGATGTAAATGCTTATCTTCTTTATTTAAAATCCCTTTATTGTTCTTATTTCTTATCTGATCTACAGCACCCAAAATAACAGTTAGAGGAGTTCTAAATTCATGAGCAATCTGATTAAACCATCGTGTTTTAACCTCTGCTAAACCAGAAACATGTTCTTTCTCTGTTTCGGCTATTTTTCTTCTTAATTGGATTTTATAAAAGGCATACATTAACAGCAATAAGAATAACCCATACATTACATATGCGACATTAGTCTTATACCAAGGAGGTAATACAATCACTGATATGGGATTGTGCATTACTTCCCATTCATTTTCTGAACTAGATGCTCTGACGTGTAATTTGTATTTCCCTTTAGGTAAATATGATAATGTAATTAATCCGTTTTCCTGTATTGGTAACCAATCGTTATGAAACCCCTGTAACCAAAACTGATATCCAACATTTTCAGGCCTTTCATAGGTTAATGTCTGGAAATAAAAACTGATACTTTGATCTTCTGGATATACTTTAATAGGATCTTGTTCTATTTTCCTTTTAGCAGGAAATTTTTCTATCAACGTTGTGTCAGCCTTATATTTTGTAAATGATAACCAAGCTAAATTAGGGGTGTTATCTATTGTTGAAGTCAACTGATCCGGATGAAAGTATTGAACTCCTACTTCGCTCCCAGTCCATATATATCCTTCTTTATCTTGATATATAGAACTAAGTACCATAGAATTATCATATAAGCCATCCTTTACATTATAATTACTGAATTTTTCAGTACTTGGGTTATACGATATAATTCCATGACTTACCGTACTCAACCATAAAACACCATACGTATCACTAGTAATATTTAATATCTTATCATTTGGCATTTGATCATTTCTAAGAAATCTTTTAAATTTTCCTGTATTGATATCAAGATTATTAAGCCCTCCATCGGTACCTATCCATAGCAAACCTTTATTGTCTTGATGTATAGATTGAATCAGGTTAGAACTAATACTTTGAGGGTTATTGATATCATGAAGATATGTTTTGTAACTATGAGAACTATCTTCGGTGATTGTACCAGCGTTTGAAAACTTAAGCAACCCTTTTCCAATACTTCCTAACCATACATTGTCTTGATTGTCTGCATACAACTCTATAATACCTGTGTTTTCTTTAAAAACAGGAATATTAAAATAATGCTGACTCTTTAGGTTATAAACAATAATATTATCCCATTGCGCAATCCATAAACGTTCATTAGAATCCTCTATAACTTTCCAACTTACCCCTATAGGAAATTCTACATCAGAAAAATAGATCGACTCAGTCATTTCTGTATCGGGGTTTACTTTTAATAATGCCTGTTGATTTTCGTCATCACTACCTATGATGTACAAAAATTTATCGCTGGCACATACCATAGATGTAACTACACTTTTTCTGACTTTTTTAGGAGGATTCTTAGGATTTTTATCCCAGGAATAAATACCATCAGGAAGTGCAAACCATATCTTATTACCACATCCCACAATTTCTCTAACTTTACCTAAATGGCCTAAAAAGGGATGTCTAAGCGGCTTGTGAGGTATCAGTTGAAATACACCTAAATTAGTTCCAATCCAATAGTTATCTTCTTTATCCTGAAACATACAATTGGCCTTAATTCTTTTTGATGATTTAAAGTTTAATAAGTCCTTTAGCTGTATTTCAACCTGTTTACTGAGATCAGGTGAGAATTTATAGATTACATCTCCGGCATTTACCCAGATGTATGCGTTCTTATCTTTAAAAATAAATGGGAGTTCTCGTACACTTGTCCTGTATTTAGTTTCAAAATCCAGTTTTTTCTGATGCCAAATATCATCAGATTGATAAACCAACAATAGTTCCTCGGTTGTATATACCAGCGTACTATCTTTAGAAATCGTAAAAATATTGTAGAATGATTTCCCCTCAAAAAGATCCATTTTGTGAATGGTATCATCTCTAACATCATGTATTTCTTGGGATTTTCTTCCTAAAATACGGTTTGATCCTTTTTCTGAAATACTAATATTAGATGATGGCTTATCATAAAATCTTCTGATTGTGCTATCTCGTGGATGGTATCGAAATGCTCCAATAGTAGAAGAAATCCAAATATTTCCTTTATGATCACTTTCCAGATTGTTAATAAGGGACATATTATAATTTGTCGTGTCTGATTTGATAAAAAGTTTTGAAAAACTTTCTTGATATGGATCCAAAACATTTACTCCTCCTCCTAGTGTTCCTAAATATATCCGGTGATCATCATCAATTTGTGTTATACATCGTATCCAATTGGCTCTAAGCGCTCTGGTATCCCCTGGAACATATGTGAAAATCTTAAATTTCTGACCATCAAAACGATTTAACCCATATTGTGTACCAAACCACATAAAACCATCTTCGTCCTGAAAGATATCAGAAACCCAATTGTTCGACAACCCATTAAAAACATTATATGATTTGACATCATAGGTAACTCCTACTTGTCCAGAAACATTAAAAGAAGACAGTAGAAAGCATATACTAAATGCCATTAATTTATGAATGTACTTCATGGGCTCTTATAAATCTCATGAAACTTAACAGGTATTGTACCATGGTATATCTTATTGTAAAAGAACAACTTTTTTTACAATATCCAGCTTTAAGCTCATGCTATAAAAAGTTTTAAATCAATGAATTGTTATGGGTTATTTCATCTCTAATGAAGCTTCTCTGTACTCTTTGGGCGAAATGCCTGTGTGTTTTTTAAAAGCGCTATAAAAAGTAGATTTAGAATTAAAGCCTGCTTCTAATGCTATATCTAGTATGGTATAGTTTATAAATTTCGGGTTTTTAAGCTTTGACTTAGCATCTTCTATACGAAAACTATTTACATAATCCGAAAAATTAGATCCACTTAATTTGTTGACCATTTGGGATAAATAATTGCTGCTTATTTTCAACATTTTAGAAATGCTGTCCAGACCTAAATTCGAATCTCTATAAATTTTAGCCTCTTTCATCAAAAAATGAAGCTCTTTAAAATACAAATTATCATTGGTTATGTTAGTTGTATTCTTAATATTAAGCTGCGCAAGCTTCTTTGCTGTAAGTTTAGCAATAAGTTGAAATAAAAGAATATGATGTTCATTAAAAAACCCTTCTTCAGAATGTTCAGAATCTAAAACTCCTATAACTTTATCTTCAATCATAATCGGAACTGCTAATTCAGACCTCCTACTTATATCATCCACAACGTATCGATCATCATAGGCTACATTGTACACGCATTCATATTCTCCTGATTCAGCAACTTGCCCTACGATTCCTTCTCCTATAGAAATTTCTATTGGACTCAATATTTTGCGCTCTCCTTGGTTTTTGTTTCCAAATGCAGCTTTCTGAATAAGTGCCTTTTTTGATGCATCTAATATATATATGATACAGTCTTCTAATTGGAGATATGCTATACAATTTTCTACAATATCCCACAATACATCTTCCAGCTTATTTTTATCAAACAACGATGTAGAAAAATAGCTTAATATCCCTGTAATCTGAGATGGCTTGTCATAATGGATCAATTCTAGTTCTTCTTCTGAAAACATATGATTCAGTCCTGACATTCTAAAATTCTGAATTGCTTTTTGCACTGCTTCTTCATCAGATTGTTTTCTTTTAGATACTTCATTAAGATGCGTTGATCCTAAATATAAAAACGTGTAAAAAAACAGTAGATATAGGATCCAAAATGGATAGTATGGAAAATGACCGCTTATATCTTCTCTTATAAAAAACAGAACAATCGTTAATAACCAAATCACATTGAACGTAATAAATACGGTAACAATGGTTTTAATCCATTGTGTTTTTTTCCTTACCTGATCAAAAGATAGTTTACCAATAGTTTTTTCATACTCACTAATAATCAAAAGATTCCAAATACTAAGAATAATACTAAATGTCAATGTTGAGTTTTCATCAATTTCGGTATGAATAATGGTAAAAACTTCTTTCGAAATCCACGCGTAATCCAAGAAAACATTTACCTTAAGTATCGTGTACAATACAAAAAAACCAATAAACGGAAGGAACAAATAATTTCGATTCCTTTTGTATATTTCTTCTTTTTTTAGATAGTAACAGATAAATGCCGTAAAATATACTGGTGACAGATATTGAAAGGGAATAAAAAAAGCTAGTATCCAAGCATGTTCCTTGTGGACTCCAAAATCCATTAGTAGTACTTGTATTATTACAAGATTAGCGGTAATTAAGATTCCGTAAAAAAACCGATAGGTTTTGCCCTTTTTCCAGTAAACAAGCAGCTTCCACAATGCCATAACAACAAGTGTCAGGCATCCTAATAAGATGACCGTATTGTAGGGATTTACTTTCATTACGTTGGTTAATAAACTTTACTATAAAGTAACGCAAAAAGATTGATTGTCTTTATATAATTGTCTAATAAATCCTAAACGTAATAAATCTAAGTTTATGTTTTATTTTACCTCAAAAGGAACTTTTTCTGTTTGTTTACCATTAGAAATAATCACTTCATATTTTCCGACAGGAAGATAGTACTTACCGTTTTTTCTTTCTGAAATGTCTTCATCCGGAAACTCTTTTAACAATGCTTTTCTTCCTTTATCAGAAATTGTAAGGTCATACTCCGTATAATTCAATCCTTTATCTGAGTCCGAAGAAAACTCCTGAAGCGTTTTTCCACTTTCTGAAGCAATCTTAACGGTAACGGTTCCCACGTTATTTGCATAATATTTAATAGTCTTAGAAGGCTCATAGGCATCTAACCACTTACTCCAGGAGCTTCCCCAACGAGGTGAAGCTTTTACTTCATTCATTGGATACAAATACAATTCAGAATCAAGTACTTCTGTGTTTAAATTTTGTAACGGTTCAATATTTGTTTTATAAATGCTTCTACCATGAGTTCCTAACAACAAATCGTTGGCTTCGGGTTGTATCACAATATCGTGCACTGCTACGTTTGGCACTCCATTAGAAAATACCTGCCAAGTGTTTCCTTTATCCAAAGAAACATAGGCACCATTATCCGATCCAACATACAACACATTTTCATTTTTAGGATCTTCTTGTATTACGTTAACCGCTGATATTGGCAATTCTTTTGCTATGTTTTTCCAGGTTTGACCATAATCATCACTCATATATACATATGCAATAAAGTCATCCCATCGATATCCATTTAAGCTCACATAAACTCGCTCTTTTTTATGAGTAGAGGCAACAACCCTAGACACCCATAAATCTTTCGGAAAACTATCAGAAATTTTATTCCAATTACCTCCTGCATTTTTGGTAACATAAACCAAACCATCATCACTACCTGTGTATATCAACCCAAACTGAAAAACAGATTCAGAAATTGAAGTTAGCGTGCCATATGCCACATTTCCTTTTTTACCTCCATTGGTAAGATCCTTCGAAATTGCCGTCCACTCATCTCCTTGATTCATCGATCTCATCAATTTATTTCCGCCTAAATACAAAATATCTTGATTGTGTGGTGATAATAAAATAGGTGTCTGCCAATTAAATCGATACGGTGATTCTCCTAATTCATGTTTTGGCTGGATATAAGTTTGTTCATCAGTTGATCGATCTAATCTAAAGTAATTTCCAAACTGAAATCCAGTATACACAATATTATTATCTCGATTATCAATCTGTACCTGCATACCATCACCTCCCATAATACTTTTCCAAGGATAATGACCACTTTGATGCCAGGAAGCATCTTCTTGAGCAGTTACAGAACCAACCCAAACACCGTTATCCTGTAGTCCTCCATATACATTATAAGGTTTCTCATGATCTATATTGATTGCATAAAACTGTCCAACACTAGGTTGATTGGCCTTAATCCAATTCTCTCCATCATCATAGGTAATATTGACACCACCATCATTTCCATTAATAAGATGGCTTGGGTTATTAGGGTTTATCCAAAGCGAATGATGATCTGCATGTACATTTTCTGCACTAATACTTTTATACGTTTTTCCTCCATCTTTTGATTTTAGAATCGGTACTCCAGAAATATAAATATGATCTTTGTTTACAGGGTTTACTTGTATTTGAGCAAAGTAATATCCATAACTATAGAAGATGTCATCCAGATACTCCTTATGTGTTTTTTTCCAACTTTTACCACCATCATCACTTCTGTACACCTCAGCACCAATTACCGGAGTATCAAAAAGAGCTGCATTCGCATTTTCTAAATACTTTGCCAAATCAATTGGCTTTACAGAACCGCTTCTCACCATTTGTTTCACATTTTCTGCACGATACTTTTCCTGAAATCCATTTGTTTTTAAGTAGCGATTCAGTTTTTTGTCTTCTAAATTTAAAAAAGCATCTACAGACATGGTTTTAAAATCATCTTTAATGAGTCCAGAACTTTTTTCAGTTTTTTTACTATCATCTCTTCTAAATTGGCTATCGTGAACAGCATACAAGGTATTCTCATCAAAAACAGCTAATCCAATTCTTCCTACTCCATTCCCCGTCGGGAAACCACTTCCTTCTATCGAAATTTTACTCCAGGTGTTTCCTGCATCTGTACTTTTATAAATTCCTGACCCCACTCCATTTCCTTCAAAATTCCAAGCTTTACGATCCTTGTCCCAGGCTGCAGCATACATAATATTGAAATTATCAGGAGCATATCCAACATCAATAATTCCCGTCTCACTATTAATAAACAATGTTTTTTTCCAGGTAGATCCTCCATCAGTAGTTTTATATATTCCTCTTTCTTCATTATTAGAATACAAATGTCCTGTAACTCCAACGATTACCTCATTAGAATTAACAGGGTTTATTACAATTCTTCCGATATGATGAGAATCAATCAGTCCAACATTCTGCCAGGTTTTTCCTTTATCATTAGATTTTAAAATTCCAATTCCTGCATATGACGATCTGGATGAGTTATTTTCTCCAGTACCAACCCAGATAGTTCCATTTTTCCAATCCACCGCAATGTCACCTACATTAATAGTTTCTGCGTTATCCAATACAGGTTCGAAAGTCGTTCCATTATTTATAGTATACCATAACCCGCCAGAAGCATAACCAACATAAAACTCTGAAGTATTTCCCGGGTTTACATCTACATCTACTACGCGACCGCTCATAACAGATGGACCTATGTTTTCAAAAGGAACATTCTTAACAAGAGATGATTTTTCTAGTTGTTGTTTTTGTAATAATCCTTTTTGAATCTCTTCAGCTTGTGTAGCAGGTTGCTGAGAAAAAATGGAAATACTAACGAATAATAGTAAAAAAGTTAAGCTATAAGTTTTCATTACGATGGAAATTTAGTTGGCTGAAAGTATAGAATGCTAATATAGTGTCAAAATTTTTAGATATTGTTTAACAATACATCCTCTTGGCTTTAGTATTTTTGGAATTCCATAATACACATCTAATACATTGAACATATGAAATATCACCTAATAGATAAAAATCTTTTTATAAAGAACAGAAAGAACTTTGTAGCTAAGATGAAACCTAATAGTATTGCAGTTTTTAATAGTAACGATATTTATCCTATTAGCGCTGATAGTACAATGCCTTTTGAGCAGCATAGAGATATTTTTTATCTAAGTGGGGTAGATCAAGAAGAAAGTATATTAATACTTTTTCCGGATGCGCCAAATGAAAAACACCGTGAAATCTTATTCTTAAAAGAAACCAGTGAATTAATTGCTATCTGGGAAGGTGAAAAATTAACCAAAGAAAAGGCTTTTGAAACTTCAGGAATAAAAACCGTGTATTGGTTACAGGATCTGGAGAAAGTATTCTTTGAGATCATGACACAATGTGATACCGTTTATGTAAATACAAATGAACATTATAGATCAAATGTAGAAACCGAAACCAGAGAAGATCGTTTTACCAAATGGTGGAAAGCTAAATATCCTGC
This sequence comes from uncultured Aquimarina sp., assembly GCF_947492405.1. Lineage (GTDB taxonomy): Bacteria > Bacteroidota > Bacteroidia > Flavobacteriales > Flavobacteriaceae > Aquimarina. Next base: position 74,454 of record NZ_CANLMP010000007.1, on the reverse strand, counting down.
TCATGCTGTAGCAAAAAGTAATCCTATTTTACAAAGACTGCGTTCTGTAAAAGATCCAATAGAAATTGATCTGATGCAAACCGCTTGTAATATCACAGAAAAAGGATTCAGAAGATTATTGGGATTTGTAAAACCAGGAGTGTGGGAATATAATCTTGAAGCAGAATTATTACACGAATTTATAAATCACCGATCTAAAGGTTTTGCGTATACTCCTATTATCGCTAGTGGTAATAACGCCAATGTATTGCATTATATCGAAAACAACCAACAGTGCAAAGAAGGAGAGTTAATCCTAATGGACATTGCTGCAGAATATGCTAATTACTCTAGTGATCTAAGCCGTACAATTCCTGTATCAGGTAAGTTTACGGATCGCCAGAGAGCAGTATATGACGCAGTTTTACGAGTAAAAAATGAAGCCACAAAAATGTTAGTGCCTGGTGCTATTTGGGCAGATTACCATGTAGAAGTTGGTAAAATTATGACTTCAGAATTATTAGGACTTGGACTTATTGATAAATCTGATGTGCAAAATGAAGATCCGGACTGGCCGGCTTATAAAAAATATTTTATGCACGGTACTTCTCATCATATTGGATTGGATACACACGATTATGGAATCTTAACAGAGCCAATGCAAGCTAATATGGTCTTTACTGTAGAACCTGGTATCTATATCCCTGATGAAGGTTTTGGAATACGATTGGAAGATGATGTTGTGATACAGGAAAAAGGAGATCCTTTTAATTTAATGGCAAATATTCCTATTGAAGCGGAAGAGATAGAAGAACTAATGAACTAGTAACATATTTTATATAGTCAAACATATTTAAAGCCTTGAGGATTCCAAAAAATCTTCGAGGTTTTTAAGTTAAAAATTTCTTAATGACCTTTATTGTCAAATGGAATAATATTTGATGGCATAAATTGTCTATCCGCTAAGTCTTATTTCTGTCGAAAACTATAGTAGCGGACTAAACTTTAAAACCATCATAATGACTTTAAAAAACACCAACAACTTTAAGACATTATTCATCTTATTAATGCTTCCGTTTTTATGTTATACCCAGCAGACAGCTAAAATAAGTTTTAAGGATGACCTTAATTTTCCTAAAGGAAAAATGGGGCAAATAGTTCAGGAAACTATAGACATGTTTAATGCAAATGATCCTGAAAAAATAACTCAGTTTATCACAAAACACAGTAAGGATGATATCCTGAAAAAATTCTCTTTAAGAGATATTCAAGAATATTTATTGGATAACTCAAGAAAAACAGGAGGTGTAAACTTTTATAGCGTAAGAACATATACGCCTCCCAATCCTGACAAAACAATAATCATCGTAAAAGACAATAATTTTGATGCCTTCTATTCATTTGTTTTAAGTTTTACAAATACAACAGATTACATAGTTGATAGTTTATGGTTTTCGTCTGCAGATGTTCCTTTGAATGTCATGGAATCAGATATATCAGAAACCGAATTCATAAATAAGACTACAGTACTTCTTAATAAACTTTCTACAAACGATATATTCTCAGGAGCAGTTTTGATAGCAAAAGGGAATAAAATTTTATTTGAAAAAGCCTATGGTGAAGCTTCTAAGAGGTTTCACGTGGCTAATACCATCAATACTAAGTTTAATCTAGGGTCGATGAACAAAATGTTTACAGCTATTGCTATAATGCAATTGGCAGAAAAAGAAAAGATAGCATTACAGGATCCTATCAGTAAATATGTAGATGAGAGTTGGCTTTCTAAAGAAATAACAGACCAAATAACCATCCATCATTTACTATCGCATACTAGTGGATTAGGAAGTTATTTTAATAAAACTTTTTTTACTTCATCAAGAGAATTATACCGAAATATAGATCAGTTTAAACCTTTAGTAAAAGAAAGTACTCTTTCATTTACTCCAGGAGAAAAATATAGATATAGTAATACAGGAATGTTGCTCTTAGGAGTGATTATCCAGAAATCTTCAGGACAGGACTATTTTGAATATATTAAAGAACATATTTATCATCCTGCTGGAATGATTAGTTCTGATTCCTTTGAGATGGATGAACCTATAGAAAATCTAGCTATAGGATATATTCCTACAGCCAATAACTCGACAGGTTGGAAAAATAATATCTTTAAACATGTTATTAAAGGAGGTCCTGCCGGAGGAGGTTTTTCTACGATTAAAGACCTACATAATTTTGCATTAGCATTGAGTAATGGAGAATTAGTTTCTAAATCATCCTCAGAACTACTTTGGACTGATCATATAAAATCTGGATACGGTTATGGTTTCACTATCAATAAAAGTAAAGCTGGTAAAGTTGTGGGCCATGGAGGAGGTTTTCCTGGTCTTAACTCACAAATGTCCATGTTTTTGGACAATGGATACATAATGGTCGTAATGTCTAACTATGATCGTGGAGCGGATCCTGTTGCAAAAAAAATTCGAGGGTGGGTAGAAATATTGAAAAAATAATTTCTCAGAATTTTAAGCTTTGGATTTTTTTAATACTATTTTCTAACATTTTATAGAATATTTATAATCATTTTATCGTTGCATAGCAAAACGTTAAAGAATAACAATGCAACGAATGAAAATTACAGCAGGCCATCAACAAGCAATGCCTTATTTGGTAGTCGAGAATGCAGATGATTTTATTGATTTTATAAGAAAAATATTCAACGCTCAGGAAATGATTAGAAAAGTAGATGCAGCTTATAAAGTGGAACATTCCGAAGTAATGATCGGAGATACTACCATCATGATCACTGAAGCTTCCAAAACATATCCAGCTCAACATACATCGATGTATGTTTATGTAAAAGATACCGATCAAACCTACTATAACGCTATAGATGCAGGCTCTACATCCTTAATGCAACCTATGGAAGAAGATTATGGAGCTCGTGGAGCTGGTTTTAAAGATCCTTATGGAAACACCTGGTGGATTGCTACGTTAAATTAAACTTCTTTTTTGCTAATTGTACTTCCTATTATTAGGTTCATAACTACCAAAGTAACTAAAGCAGGTAGTAACCAGGCTAAACTGTATTCTCCAAGCGGAATCATTTCTAAAATCGATTGTACCTGATTTTTAAAACCTATAGAAGCTAAAAAATCTGGTAAACTAAACACAATGGTAATAATAACAACAGCTCTGAATACTACTGATGAAGTAAATTTATCTGGCAGTACATTTAATAATATTAATACAATTGTAATTGGATAAATAAACATTAGTGCGGGAACAGCTACTACAATAATATCATGAACATCTAATTGTCCCATTACCACACCAAGAATACAGCCAATAATTGCTGTTATAATATATGCTTTTTGAGATTCTCTAAATATTCCTTTAATAAAATCAGAAGTTCCTGTTACTATTCCCACTGCTGTCGTAAAGCAGGCAAGAGACACTAGAACACTTAAAAAAGTGCTTCCAATGTTTCCAAGTGTTTTTAAACTTAAACCAGATAATAATTCTGTCCTACTAATTTCTTTTTCGAAAGCTCCATTAAATAAAGCTCCATTATATATTAGTCCGGCGTATACAATAAAGAGACCAATACCAGCAATGATTCCTGAATTACGAATGAGCGTTCTGTTTTCTTGAAAACTCTTTCTTCCTTTGATTCGAAGTGAAATAATAATAACTCCTCCCACTACAACGGCTCCAATTGCATCAAATGTTTGATATCCTTCTAGAAGTCCATCTATCACAGGTGTTGGAAAAATTGAACTATTCATCGGAGGATGTGTAGAAAAAATTCCAATGAAAATGATACTAAGAATAACAATAAAAATTATAGGAGTGAGGAATTTTCCTAGGATATTTAAAATTTTTGATCTGTTCAGTACAAAAAACAATACGAAACCAAAATATATACTACTCGTTAATAAAGAACTCGTGCCAAAAAAAGGTTGTATAGCCATCTCGTGAGTCACAGATGCGGTTCTGGGAGATGGTAATGCAATAGAAATCGCATAAACGATAAAACAATAAATAAGACTAAAAGTAGGGGACACTTTCTTTCCAAAGTCTAACATAGTTCCTTGCAATCTAGCGTGAGCAAAAATACCAAGTAACGGAAGTACCACTGCAGAAATAACAAAGCCAATAACAACCAAAAACCACATATCACCAGCTTTAAAACCCAGATTAGGAGGTAGAATTAAATTTCCTGCTCCAAAAAACATAGAGAACAAAGCAAATCCTGTTATAAAAGTTTCTTTATTAAATCGCATTTAGTTAGGTTTATATCGCTTAAACAAATATTGATAATTTGACAAAAAAGTTGAAATATAAAATTTCAAAATGACATTAGCATATAAAGGGATTGAAATTAACTACAACATCTTCGGAAAAGGTACCCCATTAGTTTTTTTACACGGTTTTTTAGAAAACTCGACAATGTGGAATGGTATAATTCCTCATTTTTCTGATACTCATAATTGTATCTCTATAGACCTTTTAGGCCATGGGAAAACGGATTGTTTAGGTTACATTCATAGGATGGAAGACATGGCAGAAGCGGTTAGAGCTGTTTTGCATAGCATCAAAATTGATAACCCTATATTCATAAGTCATTCTATGGGTGGGTATGTTTCATTGGCTTACATAGATTTATTTCCTAAACAAGTTTCTGGACTGGTATTACTTAACTCAACTTCTTTTCCTGATAGCGAAGAAAGAAAAATTAATAGAGGTAGAGCAATTGATATTGTGAAGAAAAACCCTGATGCATATACCAGTATGGCGATTGCTAATCTTTTTGCTGAAAAAAACCGTGACAAACATAGAGATCAAATTGAACTCATAAAAAATGAGGCTTCAAAAATACCTTTACAAGGAATCATTTCTGCATTAGAAGGCATGAAAATAAGAAAAGATCATACCACAACCTTATTAAAATTTAAAAAGCCAAAGATAATTTTTGCAGGACAAAAAGACCCTGTACTATCGTACCAACAAAATGTCGAAGAATCAAAACAATGTAAAACGGATTTGGTTTCACTTAATGGAGGCCACATGTCCTATATTGAAAACCGAGATGAGCTTTTAAAAAACCTTGATCAATTCTTACAACAATATTGACATATATTCCCCATTTTATGGTCTTCGCCCTCTATTACAAAAAGACCATAACCACTCCTTAATTATCCGACGAAATGCATTTTTAAGGGTCAAAAACACTATAAAATACACTTTTAAGGCAAAATTTGAAGTTTTTTCAAAAATTTTTCTTACAAATTGTTGTTAATAACTAAAAAAAACTTATTATTGTATTGATAATGAACTTTTAACCCCCACAAAGATGAAGAAATCCATACCCAATTCGTCATTCTCCATATCAAAAATCTATTGTGCTTTATTCGGTCATGATTATGTTACTTCCAAGCAAGTTACACATCACATAAAAGAATACACATGTTCTCATTGTGGAGAACAAGCAACTACAAATAGCAGAGGTCGATTAGAAGTAATGACCCCAAAACTTAAAGAAATTAATGATGCATTGGCATCTGTTCACGCTAAGAAAATTGCAAGGAATAAAGGTAAAATAAGTCTTCAGACCGCTTCTTAAATTATTCTTTAATAGGATTCCACCCTTGTGCTGTTAATTGAATTTTTTCATTAGCTCTGGTAACTAATCCTATTCCACTTTTCTCATCGGTCATATGACCAATTACGGTAAGGTTAGGGTTCGCTTTAATCTTTGGAAAATCCTCTTGTTTAATAGTAAATAATAATTCATAATCCTCTCCTCCACTTAAGGCTACGGTTGTACTATTTAATTTAAACTCCTCACAAGTAGAAATAACCGCAGGATCTAGCGGTATCTTTTCTTCATATAGATTTACTCCTACTTTAGATTTTTTACACAAATGTATCACTTCGGAAGATAAACCATCACTAATGTCAATCATACTAGTTGGTTTCACCTCTAACGCTTTAAGAAGTTCTGGTATATCTTTTCGAGCTTCAGGTTTTAATTGCCGTTCTATTAAATAAGAATACTGATCTAGATCTGGCTGAGAATTAGGGTTTGCCTTATATACCTGTTTCTCTCTTTCTAATATCTGAAGTCCTAGATATGCCGCTCCTAAATCACCTGTCACTACCAATAAATCGTTTTCCCCAGCTCCATCTCGATATACCAAGCTATCTTCATCCGCGTGGCCAACAGCCGTAATACTAATCATCAATCCGGTAGTAGATGAGGTTGTATCACCTCCTATTACATCTACATTATATATTTTTGCTGCGGCTTGAATCCCAGCATATAGTTCTTCTAAGGCCTCTAACGGAAATCTATTAGATACTGCAATAGATACTGTAATTTGTGTTGCAGTCGCATTCATTGCATACACATCAGAAAGGTTTACCATGACCGATTTATAACCCAAATGTTTTAATGGAACATAGGACAAATCAAAATGTACTCCCTCAATCAATAAATCCGTAGTTAATACACATTTTTTACCTTTAAAATCTAAAACAGCAGCATCATCACCAATACCACGAATAGTAGATTCTTGTTTGATTTCAAAATTTTTGGTTAAATGATCTATTAGACCAAATTCTCCTAATTCTGATAAGGATGTTCTTGATGTATTTTTATCTTCAATCATAATTGCAAAGGTAGGGAACAAGGTGATTTCATTATATAAAGTTTTGAAAAATATTATATAATCCAATCTCTTTAGACCTTAATAATTTATTAACAATAATAAACACTAAATTAGTGTCTTCCTACTTATAGTAGGGTATTTAGTTAATAAACTGTTATATATATAAGTCTCTAATTAATATTTAATTCTGACAAATGAAAAGGTATCTTGGTATAGTAATTTGTTTTTTTACATTATTATCGATTATAAACTGCAGTAACGATGATGATCAAACTAGTGGAAATGACGGAGATGAAAATGCAAACTGCACAAACCAAGTATCTGGTGGGATTTATCCAAGTTGTGGTATTGATTTTGTCTCTTCGATATCCCTAAGTACAATGAATGCTTCGGATGGAAATGATAGTTGGGGGTGGACAGATCCAAGTGATGGTAAGGAATATGCTATTATGTGTCTTGATAATGGTACCGCTTTTATTGATATATCCACTCCTGAAGCTCCTGTATATTTAGGAAAATTACCTACTGCTACGCAAAGTAGTCAATGGAGAGATGCAAAAGTTTATCAAAATTATGCTTTTATTGTTAGTGAGGCAGCTGGTCATGGAATGCAGGTTTTTGATTTAACTAGATTGAGAAATGTTAGTAATCCACCAGAAATATTTACTGCCGACACACGATATACAGGTTTTGGTAATGCCCATAACATAGTAATTAATGAAGATACAGGTTTTGCATATGGTGTAGGAACATCCACTTTTGGCGGTGGACCACATTTCGTAAACATTCAGGATCCAATGAATCCAGTAGCAGCAGGAGGTTTTATTTCTGATGGTGGTGATGCATACAGTCATGATGCACAAGTGGTAACTTATAATGGACCAGATAGTGATTATACTGGAAGAGAAATTTTGATAGGAAGTAACCAAATAGAAATCGTAATTGCAGATATCACTGACAAAAATGCTCCTATAACTATCGCTACTATTAATTATGCTAATATCGGATATACTCATCAAGGTTGGTTTACTGAAGATCAGCGATTTTTCTTGCTAGGTGATGAACTTGATGAGGCAGATGTTGGCTTTAATACACGTACCATTGTATTTGATTTTGAAGATCTTGACAATCCAAAATTTCATATGAATTATTCAGGCTCCACATCTTCTATTGATCATAATGGGTATGTAAAGGGAAATAAATTTTATTTAGCCAATTATACAGCTGGTATTAGAATCATTGATATTTCTGATATAAGTTCTAATTCGATGCGCGAAATCAGTTTTTTTGACACCTTTCCTTCAAATAATAGTGTAGGCTTTAGTGGTGCATGGAACGTGTACCCTTATTTTGAAAGTGGAAATATTGTGATAAGTGATATAAATTCTGGATTTATATTAGTCAAAGAAAATACTCCTTAATAACACAATTATAACATAAATCATCATTTGACTCTACTTAAAAACTCAACCAATGAAAAAAATAATCCTATTTAGTTCAATTTTATCTGCATTTATTTTGCAATCCCAAACTACTTGTGAAAACGGAATGGCAGGTTCATTTCCTTGCGATAATTACGATTTAATGTCTCAGATTCCTTTATCCACAATGAATGCTAATGGAGGTAGTGATAGCTGGGGATGGACTGATACTACTACAGGAAAAGAATATGCAATAATTGGGTTGGATAATGGAACTGCTTTCATTGACATCTCAGACCCTATTAGTCCTATATATCTAGGAAAACTTCCTTCTGCTGTAGGGTCAAGTTCCTGGAGAGATGTAAAAGTATATCAAAACCATGCCTATATCGTGGCCGATTTTATATTTTCTGGAAGTCATGGAATGCAAGTTTTTGATTTGACACGATTACGAAATGTTACCAACGCTCCAGAAACATTTACAGCAGATAATAGATACACTGGTTTTAGTAATGCACACAATATTGTTATTAATGAAGATTCGGGATTTGCCTATGCTGTGGGAACGAGTAGATCTGGACCATTTGAAGGTGGACCTCTATTTATTGATATTCGGGACCCTAAAAACCCAGTCGATGCAGGCGGTTTTTTATCTACTGGAGGTGAAGCTTATAGTCACGACGCACAAGCCGTAATCTATAATGGTCCTGATACAGATTATACGGGTCGTGAAATACTGATAGGAAGTAATGAAATTGAAATAGTAATTGCTGATATTACGGATAAAGCAAATCCGGTAACCATATCTACAATTGGGTATACGGACATTGGATATGTTCATCAAGGATGGTTTACTGAAGATCAACGCTATTTTTTACTTGGAGACGAAGCAGATGAAGCTAATGTAGGTTTTAATACCAGAACCATAATTTTTGATTTTAATGATCTAGATGATCCTAAATTTCATATGAATTATACAGGTCCAACATCTGCTACTGATCACAATGGATATGTTAAAGGGGATAAATTCTATCTTTCTAGCTATAGGGCAGGTTTAAGAGTGATGGATATCTCTGATATAGCAAATAAAAATATAACTGAAATAGGATATTTTGATAGTTTTCCATCTAGTAATTCAGTAAGCCAAAATGGTGCTTGGAGCGTATATCCTTATTTCGATAGTGGAAATATTGTGATCAGTGATATTGAGTCTGGATTTTTATTGGTTAGAGAAAGTAACACTTTAAGTGTAAATGATTTTACGCAAAAAACAGCATTTACCTTATATCCAAATCCAACACAATCTGGAGTTACCATTGAAGGTATAAATACATCTGAAATAAGAAAAATAGAAATCTTTAATGTTTTAGGTAAAAAGATGCAGGAAATAACAAAATTTGATAATTCTAATAACTTAATCATCAATTTAGAATATGATCCTGGAATTTATCTCCTTAGGATAAATGATGTTACTAAGAAATTGATTATTAATTGATGTCTAATAATTGTTAAAAACGATTAAATATTGATAATAAGGTGGTTAAACCGGCGAAATAGTATGGAAAGCAAGGACTGGGTTTGGGATTATTTAGATTAATTTTGTGTAAAGCACTAGTTTTTAAGAACTAGTTCAAACTAACTACTAAATCACACAAACTCATGAAAAAACTACCCTTAGCTTTATGCTTTTTGGTATTTACCCTTATTTGCCAAAGTCAAACACCTTGCACGAATGGATTTGCAGGATCTTATCCATGTAAAGATTATGATCTTATGTCTACAATTTCACTTTCTCAAATGAACGCTAGCTCTGGAAATGATAGTTGGGGATGGACAGATTCCCAAACATCAAAAGAATATGCCATTATTTGTCTAAATAATGGTACTGCCTTTATAGATGTATCCGATCCTATCAATCCAATTTATCTAGGAAAACTTCCCACCGCCACCAGTAACAGCTTATGGAGAGATGTCAAAGTCTATAACAATCACGCTTTTATTGTAAGCGAAGCATCCGGACATGGAATGCAAGTTTTTGATCTTACCAGGTTACGCAATGTTTCCAATCCACCTGCAAATTTTTCGGCAGATACAAGATATACTCAATTTGGAAACGCGCACAATATCGTAATCAATGAAGATACTGGGTTTGCTTATATCGTAGGAGCACAAAGAGGTTCCGGACCATATAATGGAGGACCTCTCTTTATAAATATTCAAGATCCTAAAAACCCAATAAATGCTGGTGGTTTTTTGTCAGGTGGTCAAAGAGCTTATACTCATGATGCACAAGTGGTTACCTATAATGGTCCTGACTCAGATTACACAGGAAGAGAAATTCTTATAGGTAGTAATGAAATTGAAATTGTAATAGCGGATATTACCAATAAGTCTAACCCAGTAACAATTTCCACAATCCAATACTCGAATATAGGATATGTACATCAAGGTTGGTTTACTGATGATATGAGATATTTCCTTTTAGGAGATGAAACAGATGAGCAAGGAGTAGGGTTTAATACGCGGACTATTATATTTGATTTTGAAGATTTAGACAATCCACAACAACATATGATCTATAATGGACCAACAGCAGCTACGGATCATAATGGATATGTAAAAGGAGATAAGTTTTATTTAGCGAATTATCGAGCTGGATTTAGAGTTATTGATATTTCAGATATTGGAAACACTAATATTAATGAAATTGGGTATTTTGATACCTTCCCATCTAGTAATAGTGCTTCTTTTAATGGAGTTTGGAATGTATATCCTTATTTTGCAAGCGGAAATATTGTTATCAGTGATATAGAAGGAGGATTTTTCTTGGTAAGAAAAAGTGAACCTGGAGATGGCGGAGGAGGTGACTGTCCTTCGGTAGTAACTTCTTTTCCGTTCAATGAAAGTTTTGAATCTGGTTTTGGGTCTTGGCAAAATGCTACTACAGGAGATGACTTAGATTGGACTAGAGACTCAGGTGGTACGCCTTCTAATAATACTGGTCCTAGTGGGGCGGCAGATGGTAATACTTATATTTATGTAGAGGCTTCAGGAAATGGAACCGGCTTCCCAAATAAAAGAGCTATTTTGAATTCTCCTTGTTTAAATTTTACCAATCTTACTTCTCCAAGTCTTACATTTCAGTATCACATGTTAGGAAGTGCTATTAATAATCTAACAGTAGAAGCAAGAACTAATAACCAAGGCAACTGGTCATCTATTTTTAGCAGAAATGGGACTCAAGGAAGTGACTGGAATACCGAAACAATAGATTTATCCTCTTATTCAGGAGAAACAAGTGTACAATTACGGTTTAGTGTAGTAACAGGAAGTGGTTCTCAGGGGTGGCAAAGCGATATTGCCATAGATGATGTAAATATTACAGATGGCAATACTCCTCCTCCTACATGTGATAGTATCGATTTTAGAGATTTCCAGATCACTCCGTTCTCCAATCAGGACTCAGCTGGTGACTTTGTTGTAAATAATACTGGAACAACACTGTCCCTTACTAATAATACTTGGAAATATATTCCTTACAACTACGTAGTCACTCCTAATACAGTAATTGAATTTGAATTCAGAAGCTCATCTCAAGGAGAGATTCATGCTGTTGGTTTTGAAAATGATAATAGCCTAACTTCCACTAGATATTTCAAGGTACATGGTACTCAGAATTACGGTGTTACCAATTATGATAACTATTCTGGCGGTAATTTTACAACGTATGTAATACCAGTAGGAAGTTTCTATACCGGAACAATGGATCGATTGGTATTTATCAATGATAATGATAGTGGTTCTGGTAATACGTCGGATTTCTCTTCTGTAAAAATCTATGAAGGCTCCTGTGGAAGATCTAATAATGTGCAGGTAGTATCCTCTAATATCATTCCTGTTTTTGGTAATGAAGATGAAGATATTATGGCTTTAAAAATATATCCAAATCCAGTATTTGGTGAAGTCTTAGAAGTATTTTTAAATATGGATAAAACAGCATCATATGAAATTATATCTATTACCGGACAATTGATAAGTACAGGAAACGTTACAAAAACAATAGACGTCTCAAATTTGAATCCTGGAGTTTATCTTTTAAAAGTTTTTAATGATAGTAACCAAATTACCAAACGTTTAATAAAAAAATAATTTAATACTAACAAATGTGCAAATTCAAGTTCTTTAATAAATCCTTATTAACTTTTATTGTTATAAGTATTGTAGCTTGCGGTAGTGATGACAGTGCAACCCCTCTACCTCCTACCAATCCTGAAGATGGATTTCAGGGAACTGTAGAATGGGTTAAGACTTTTGGTGGTAGCGGTGAAGACGACGCTTTATCCGTAGTAGAATCCCAAGATGGAAGTTATGTTGTTTTCGGATATACTCAAAGTGTGGATGGTGATATAACGGATAAAGACGCTACTGACAGTGATTTTTGGGTTTTAAAACTTTCACCTGAAGGAACTGTCATCTGGAGCAAAACCTATGGTGGTACTGGAGATGATCGTGGACAAAGAGTTATTAAAACTAATGATGGTGGTTATGCTTTAGTAGGTTACAGCAGAAGTACCGATGGTGATGTAAGTGAAAACGCAGGACTGCAAGACTATTGGATGGTAAAAATTGATGCTTCAGGAAATTTACAATGGGAAAAATCTTTTGGATTTCCTGGTATTGATAGAGCTTTCTCCATTGTTCAAACCGCTGATAATGGTTATTTCTTGACAGGATTTCTAGATGTTACTGCTAGTAATGGTGAAGGAAATGACAATAGAAAAAAATTTGAAAAACACGGTGTTGGAGAATTTTGGGGAATTAAACTAGATGTTTCTGGAAACAAAGAATGGAGGCGTTATTTTGGAGGAACGAATAATGATAGAAGCTACGATACCGTACAGACCGAAGATGGAGGTTTTTTAATGATTGGATCCTCAGAAAGTGACGATTTTGATATTAGTGCAACTAATGGAAGTTACGACTTTTGGGTAGTTAAAATAAATACTGAAGGAACTAAAGTTTGGGAGAAATCTTACGGAGGATCTGAAATTGACGTAGGATATGCAATGGCAACATCAGGTGATGGAAAATATATTATTGTAGGAGATTCTAGAAGTAATAATGGAGATATCTCGGATCCCAAAGGAAACGCAGATCTATGGATGATTCAAATTGATGGTAACGGAAATCTTATCTGGGAAAAATCCTTAGGAGGAACAGAGTTTGACACAGCGAGAGGAATTCAGGCTACACAAGAAGGTGGTTTTATTATTACCGGTAATTCTAGAAGTAACAATGGAGATGTTGATGAAAATCAAGGTCAAAGTGATATCTGGAGTGTTCTGATTGACAATAATGGAGATGTCATCTGGGAATCTACTTTAGGTGGAAGCCTTTCAGAATTTGCAGAAGGATGTATGGAAACTCAAGATAAAAAAATCATTATTGCCGGCAGTTCTGAAAGCAATGATATAGACATACCTAATAATCAAGGAAGTAAAGACGTTATACTAATAAAATATAAATAGAAAATGAACAAGTTCACACTCATAATACTCGCTATAATAACAATAATATCGTGTAAAGACGATGATCCCAACATAGTAGAAATTGATAATACACCTAAATTTGGAACATTAAATATAAATTTCAATAATAAAGTGGTCGGGGATCTTGTTACTTTAAATACTGGATCCTACACAAATCTAAGTAATGAAACCTACACCATTTCTGAATTAAAATACATCATTAGTAATATTGTTTTGGTTAAAGAAAATGGAGATGAGTTTACTTATCCAGTTGCGAATAGTTATTTTCTGATTAATGAAGAAGTTCCTTCTAGTAAACAAGTTACACTAAGTAACATTGATGCTAGTATTTACACCAAAATTAAATTTGGGGTTGGTGTAGATCAATCTAACTATCCACTTAATGGAGTAGCCAACTTTATTCCTACTGCAGAAGAAAGTGGGATGCTTTGGTCTTGGTCCGCTGGATATAAGTTTTTGAAATTCGAAGGTTCTTTTACTCCACAAGGCGGTACGACTGGTGATTTTTTGCTACACATAGGAAGTCACGGAGAAGTTTTAGACAATTATAAGGAAGTCACCTTAGATTTATCTAGCACACTCATCATTGGAGATCAAACAACTTCTGAATTATCAATCAATGCAGACGTCTCTAAAATTTTTGACAGTACAAATACATACTCGTTAGAACAAAAAAGTGATGTTCAGGTAGATCCTGTAAATGCACCCATATTGGCAGAAAATATAAGCACCATGTTTACTACAATAAACGAAATTCCCAATTAAATGATAAAGAATATAGGTTACATAGTATTCATTCTTCTTGGAGCAGCCTGTAGCTCTGAGAAAGATGAATACGTGCCTATTGACAAAAATCCAAAATTAGAATTTTCCATTCCATCTAATTTTCCAGAACCCAGTTATAATGTAAGTCTTAATCCCCCAACGGAAAAAGGATTCGAATTAGGTAAAAAACTATTCTATGATGGCCGTTTATCTTCTGATGGTGTTATCTCCTGTGGTTTCTGTCATATTCAGGATTTTGCTTTTACACATCATACACATATCGTAAGTCATGGTGTAAACGGAGCATTAGGTACGCGCAATGCACAACCCTTACATAACTTAGCCTTTATGAAAGAGTTCACTTGGGATGGTGCTGCGATACATTTAGATTTACAACCCATAATACCTATTACTGCAGAAGTAGAAATGAATGAGTCTTTCAGTAGTATTCTTCAAAAACTTGAAGAACAACCAGAATATGTAACACTATTTGGAGAAGCATTTGAAGATCAGAAAATCAATTCTGAAAATTTACTCAAAGCACTATCACAATTTATGATTATGATGATCTCGTCTAATTCTAAATATGACAGAATTGAGAGAAACGAAGGTTCGGTTTTTACTTCTGATGAAGCAGTAGGATTTGAGCTTTTTACATCTAAATGTGCTTCCTGTCATGCAGGAACATTGTTTACCGATCAATCCTATCGTAATAACGGATTACCGGTAGATCCACAATATAACGATATAGGTAGAAATCGAGTTACCGGTTTGGTTTCTGATCTATACAAATTCAAAGTGCCTACTCTTAGAAATATTGAGTTAACCTTTCCGTATATGCATGATGGAAGATTAAAAACACTGAAAGACGTATTAGATCATTATAGCGACGGGATGATCGATTCTGAAACCTTAGACCCTGTTTTCAAAAAAACCGATGGAACTGTTGCAGGAATCCCTATGACCGAAGAAGAAAAGCAACAAATCATCTCCTTTTTAAAAACACTTACGGATGATAATTTTGTGAATGACAATCGTTTTTCTGAATTCTAAAATTCTTTTCCTTACTTCATTATAGTTTATACCTATCCTAATATATGTTAGATAAATGTTAGGTTCTGTAAATAAAACCTACATATGTAGTATATTTGCATTCAATTTAGAATTAATCTATTTATAGTATGATTAAAGTATCAGATACCGCTAAAAAGAAAGTCGTAGAATTGATGAGTGATGATGGCTATGACGCTTCTTCAGACTACGTTCGTGTAGGTGTTAAAAGCGGAGGTTGTTCAGGTTTGTCATATGACTTAAAATTTGATAAAACCCAGGAAGATGGAGACAAGGTTTTTGAAGACAACGGTGTAAAAATAATTGTAGATAAAAAAAGTTTTTTATACTTAATTGGTACTACCTTAGAATATTCCGGTGGACTTAATGGAACCGGTTTTGTTTTTAACAACCCCAACGCTAATAGAACCTGCGGTTGCGGAGAAAGTTTTTCCCTTTAAAAATTTAAAAAAAGATCCTAAACTAAAACGTAGGATTTAGTAAGATGGCATATACCGAAGACGACTTAAAAAAAGAATTAGAAACCAAAGAATACGAGTATGGATTTTATACTGATATAGAATCCGACACATTTCCTGTTGGTCTAAATGAAGATATTGTTCGTGCAATTTCCAAGAAAAAAGAGGAGCCAGAATGGATGACAGACTGGAGACTCGAGGCCTTTCGTATTTGGGAACAAATGGAAGAACCAGAATGGGCAAACGTAAACTATGAAAAGCCTAATTTTCAAGATATAGCCTATTATTCTGCTCCTAGTAGTAAACCAAAATATGATAGCCTTGATGAAGTAGATCCTGAATTATTGGATACTTTCAAAAGACTTGGGATATCTCTGGATGAACAAAAAAAATTAGCTGGAGTTGCTGTAGACATTGTTATGGACTCTGTATCTGTAGCAACAACCTTTAAAGAAACACTTGGCGAAAAAGGTATTATTTTTTGTCCAATTTCTGAAGCAATACAAGAACACCCTGAGCTTGTAAAAAAATATATCGGTTCTGTTGTTCCACAAAAAGATAATTTTTATGCAGCTTTAAACTCCGCTGTATTTAGTGATGGTTCTTTTTGTTATATTCCTAAAGGAGTAAAATGTCCGATGGAATTATCAACCTATTTCAGAATCAATCAGGCAGGTACAGGTCAATTCGAGCGTACATTGGTAATTGCTGATGAAGGCAGCTATGTAAGCTATCTCGAAGGTTGTACAGCACCATCGAGAGATGAAAATCAATTGCATGCAGCAGTGGTAGAACTTATAGCACTGGATGATGCAGAAATTAAATATTCTACCGTGCAGAACTGGTACCCTGGTAATGCCGAAGGAAAAGGTGGTGTTTTTAATTTTGTGACAAAACGTGGAATTTGCGAAAAAAATGCTAAAATCTCTTGGACACAAGTAGAAACAGGATCAGCAGTGACATGGAAATATCCTTCTTGCGTTCTTAAAGGAGATAATTCTGTAGGCGAATTTTACTCAATTGCTGTTACCAACAATTTTCAGCAAGCCGATACAGGAACTAAAATGATTCATTTAGGTAAGAATACTAAAAGTACTATTATATCTAAAGGAATTTCTGCTGGAAAATCTCAAAATAGTTATCGAGGATTAGTACAGATTAATAGTAGAGCAACCAATGCTCGTAATTTTTCTCAATGTGATTCTTTACTTATGGGCAATGAATGTGGTGCTCATACGTTTCCCTATATTGAAGCAAAGAATAAAACTGCTCAAATAGAACATGAGGCTACTACTAGTAAGATTGGAGAAGATCAAATCTTTTACTGTAACCAAAGAGGTATTGATACAGAAAAAGCAATTGCATTGATCGTTAACGGTTTTAGTAAAGAGGTGTTGAACAAACTCCCAATGGAATTTGCGGTAGAAGCTCAAAAACTTTTAGAAATTTCTCTAGAAGGTTCTGTAGGATAAAGTGTTTAACTAACAAATTCACATAAATGAAAAAACCATTTCTTATCATCATTGTAAGCCTATTAATTTTTTCTTGTAAAAACGAAAAATCAACTTCATCATCAGATTCTGATATCGAATCAAGCCTAATTCGCGGAGAATATATATTAATTGACAACGCGGGTGTTCTAAAAGGTAAGGATTTTATTTATGGAGTAATCATTGATGATATGGCTCATGAATTAGCTAAAAAAGTAAAGCCATTACAAAGAGAAGAATATGATATGGTACCTGTGGTAATTAAAGGTGTTGTAAAACCTAACACAGAAGATGGTTGGCCACAAGTCGTAGAGATAAAAGAGATTGTTGGTGTGAGTGAACCAACAGAAGAATTACCAACAAAGATAAAATCATCAGATTCATTACAAGAGTCAAGTGAAACAGGGCATGAAGGTCATAATCACTAAAAAATTATTTAAAAAAGATATAAAAACAGAAGATGTTAGAAATTAAGGATTTGCACGCTAGCGTTGAAGATAAAGAAATCTTAAAAGGTCTTAACCTACATGTAAAAGCAGGAGAGGTTCATGCGATAATGGGTCCTAATGGTGCCGGTAAAAGTACATTAGCTAGTATCGTTGCAGGAAAAGAAGAATATGAGGTGACAGAAGGTAATATCCTGTTAGACGGTGAAGATATCGAAGAGTTAGCGGCAGAAGAACGTGCTCATAAAGGAGTTTTTCTTTCGTTTCAATATCCGGTAGAGATTCCTGGTGTTACGGTAACTAATTTCATGAAAACTGCGATTAACGAAACTAGAAAAGCACAAGGTCTGGAAGAAATGCCAGCTAAGGATATGCTAAAGAAAATTCGAGAAAAATCTGAATTACTAGATATTGATCGTAAATTTTTATCTCGTTCTCTTAACCAGGGTTTTTCTGGTGGTGAGAAAAAAAGAAATGAAATATTTCAGATGGCCATGATGGAACCTAAACTGGCTATTTTGGACGAAACTGATTCTGGATTAGATATTGACGCATTACGTATTGTTGCTAATGGTGTAAATAAATTAAAAAGTAAGGACAATGCTGTTATTGTAATTACTCACTATCAACGTTTATTAGACCATATCGTACCTGATTTTGTACACGTTTTATATGATGGTAAAATAGTAAAGTCAGGAACTAAAGAATTAGCTTTAGAATTAGAAGAAAAAGGATACGATTGGATTAAAGAAGAGATAAACGCATAGTTATGGAGCTGAAAGAAAAATTAATATCTTCTTTTCTTGCTTTTGAAAATACAGTAGATGTAGATGCTCCTGTTCACGATATCAGAAGTCAAGCTATAAAAGTCTTTGAAGAAAAAGGGTTTCCTACTAAAAAAGAAGAAGCCTGGAAGTATACCTCGTTAAATGCTATTTTGAAGCATGATTACAGTATTTTTCCAAAAGAAGAAAATGCACTAGAATTTAAGGATGTAAAAAAATACTTTCTTTACGATCTAGACACTTATAAAATTGTTTTTATTGACGGTAAATATTCTTCTCACTTATCAGAAACTACCCATGACAAGATTGATGTTTGTTTAATGTCTTCGGCGCTGAGTCATGAAAAGTATAAGCCTATTATTGACAATTATTTTAATAAAATTGCTCCAGAAGACGGCCTTACTTCTTTAAATACAGCTTTCTCCAAAGAAGGAGCGTATATTTATATATCAAAGAATAAGCAGGCAGATAAACCAATACAGATTATTCATTTTTCTACAGGAAAAGAATCAACACAGCTTTTGCAGCCTCGTAACCTTATCGTAGTCGAAGAAAACTCTCACGTACAGATTATTGAACGCCATCAAAGCTTAACCGAAAACCCTGTTTTAACGAATTCAGTAACAGAAATTTTTGCGGATAAAAGAGCGTTTGTGGATTATTATAAAATTCAAAATGATAATGAAACCGCTTCATTGATTGACAATACATACATTCAGCAACAAGCGCAGAGTGTAGCATCCGTACATACATTTGCTTTTGGGGGTAATGTGACTAGAAATAATTTAAATTTCTATCAGAAAGGAGAAGGAATTGATTCTATTCTTAATGGAGTTACTATTATCGAAGGTAAACAACATGTAGATCATAACACCTTAGTGCATCACACAGAACCAAATTGCGAAAGCCATCAGGATTACAAGGGTATTTTTGACGAGAGAGCTACAGGTGTATTTAATGGTAAAATTATTGTGAATAAAGAAGCGCAAAAGACTAACGCGTTTCAGTCCAATAATAATATCTTATTAAGTGATAAAGCTACCATTAATTCTAAACCTCAATTAGAGATTTTTGCAGATGATGTAAAATGTTCTCACGGTTGTACCATTGGTCAATTAGATGAGCAAGCATTGTTTTATATGCGATCCAGAGGAATTGGTGAGAAAGAAGCGAGAGCATTATTAATGTACGCTTTTGCCAATAACGTATTAGAAAGTGTAAAAATACCTCAGCTTAAACAGCGAATCAATAAATTAATTGCCAATAAACTTGGTGTAAACATTGGATTTGATTTGTAGAAAAGAATAATCGTAATATATACTAAACCTCTTCATATATTTGTTGAGGTTTTTTTATTTAACGGCTTCCGTAATCTCTGTTATAAACCTATTAAAATCTACACCTGCATCCCCGATTAATCCAAAACGAACGATTACCAAATCTTTAGAAGGGATAATAAATACTCGCTGTCCCTGAAATCCATTAGCAGAATACATATCTCTGGGAGCATCAGGATAAAAACCTCCTGCATTCAACCAAAAATGTCCTCCATAATCTCCATCAGATGTTGCAGTTGGAGTAGTTACATAATCAACCCAATCAGGATTAAAAATCTGTTCTCCGTTCCAATTGCCTCTATGAAGGTATAACAACCCAAATTTAGCCCAATCTCTGACTGTAGCCCAGGCATATGAGGACCCCACATAGTTCCCCGCCATATCCGTTTCTATAAGCATAGAGTTCATTCCTATTTTATCAATAAATTCTCGATACGGAAAATCAAGATACTCCTGATAACTATCAAACTGTTGTCTAAGAATCCCTGATAACAAATTAGAAACACCAGATGAATAATACCAGTACTCATTAGGCTTATGAATCGCTTCTTTATAAATTTGAGGCTTCGTCATATCTTCATCTATATACAACATCGTTGTTGCATCAGAAATAGATCCATAGTCTTCATCCCATGCCAATCCACAGTTCATCTGTAACAAATTATTAATTGTTATCTCCTTTCTTTCATCATTTTCCCATTCTTTTATGGGCGCTTTTTCGTTAATATTAATCTTACCTTGCTTTTGTAATATTCCATAATTAGTAGCCAATATACTTTTAGTCATTGACCATCCTAATAGAATAGAGTTTTGATCTAATCCATCTGCGTATTTTTCTGCAATGATTTGATCTTTATGAATGACTAAAACTGCTCTTGTTTTTTTAATCTGTGCTCCTTCTGTATCAAAAACCGAATTGACAACATCATTGATTTTATCATAATCAACTGTAGTAAACACAGTATCCTTCTGGGGCAAATCTCCATAAGGAAACGGTACGTTTCTTTTTGATTTACTACGAGAGGGTTTTAAATAAGGAGCCTTTTCATCAAAATTGTCATTAATCAATACACTTCCTAGTCCTTCTCTGTAAATTGCTTTCCTTTCTTTTAATCCAAAAACAGAGGCAATTGCCGATTTCTCAGTCGTATTTACCTCATCTTCTGCTAAGTTAACCGGAGCAAAATTATTGTCATGAATATCTGTAAATTCTACGGTACGATTACCGATAAAAACAGATGAAGCCATGTTCTTAGCGGAATAGCCAGAAAGTATAGTGAGTTTAGGATAGTTCCAAAAAACTGAGATAACTATAAGCCCAATAATTCCTATGAATATATATCCTAAAATCTTTTTAAATCGTTTCATTGCGTAAAGTGTTAAATCCTTTTAAAAATAAACAATATCACTTAGAAATAGTTCCTATTTTTGCAGAAAGAAATTGATATGCTAGATGTACAAAAAATACGAGAAGATTTTCCTATTCTGAAAAGAGAAGTAAATGGAAAACCTTTGGTATATTTTGATAATGCAGCCACATCACAAACTCCACAAGTAGTGATTGATGCAATTGTAGATTATTACAGTAATTACAACGCTAACATTCATCGAGGTGTACATACGTTATCACAAGAAGCCACAGATGCGTATGAAATTGCTCGTAAAAAAGTACAATGCCATTTTAATTCGAAACACGCTCACGAAATTATTCTAACCTCTGGAACCACGCACAGTATTAATATTGTCGCTACAGGATTTACTAATTTACTAACTAAAGGAGATGAGATTATTGTTTCGGCTTTAGAGCATCATTCTAATATTGTTCCTTGGCAAATGCTATGTGAAAGAACAGGAGCCATTCTTAAAGTCATTCCGATGAATGAAGAAGGAGAGCTGTTAATGGACGTTTATGATCAACTACTTTCTGATAAAACCAAACTAGTTTTTACCAATCATATTTCTAATGCATTAGGAACAATTAATCCTATTGAAAAAATCATACAAAAAGCGCATAAGGTAGGCGCAGCTGTGCTCATCGACGGTGCTCAATCTTGTCCTCATATTAAACCTGATGTTCAGAACTTAGATGTAGATTTTTATGTGGCTTCTGCTCATAAACTTTGTGGACCTACAGGTGTTGGTTTATTATACGGAAAAGAGGAATGGCTTAATAAATTACCTCCATACCAAGGTGGTGGTGAAATGATTGATCAAGTTACTTTTGAAAAAACCACCTATGCAGGTCTTCCGCATAAGTTTGAAGCCGGAACGCCCAATATTTGTGGTGGCATCGCTTTTGGAGTTGCTCTGGACTATATGAATAGTGTTGGTTTTGATAATATTGCCGAATACGAAAATGAACTACTTGAATACGGAACCAAAAAGCTATTAGAAATTGAAGGTTTAAGAATCTATGGAACTTCTAAAAACAAAACCTCTGTTATTTCCTTTAATATAGGTACTATCCATCCATATGATATAGGTTCTATAGTTGATAAATTAGGTATTGCTGTGCGTACCGGTCATCATTGCGCGCAACCAATTATGGATTTTTATAAAATCCCCGGAACTATACGTGCTTCTTTTTCTTTTTATAATACGAAGGAAGAAATAGATACTCTTGTAGAAGCCTTAAAAAAGGCAAAAATGATGTTGAGTTAAAAAATCAAGCCATTAGTTAATACTATCTTATCATTGACAGAAAGTATTGAATAGCAAAGATTCATGTTGTACTTTTGTCAAAAATTGTAAGTATATGTCTATACAGGAACTTCAGGAGGAAATTGTTGATGAATTTAGCATGTTTGATGATTGGATGCAGCGCTATGAGTATATGATTGATCTTGGTAAATCACTTCCTCTAATTGATGAAAAATATAAAATTGATGAAAATATCATAAAAGGGTGTCAAAGTAAAGTTTGGGTACACGCAGAAATGAAAAACGACAAAATCGAATTTACTGCGGATAGCGACGCTATTATAACAAAGGGTATTATTGCTATTCTTATCAGAGTGTTTTCTGGTCAACACCCAAAGGATATTATGGATGCAGACACAGCTTTTATTGATGAAATTGGTTTAAAAGAACATTTATCGCCAACCAGAGCAAACGGATTGGTGAGTATGATCAAACAATTAAAAATGTATGCCATCGCATACCAAACACAACTAAATTAATTCGTCTTTTAATGTCAGGTTTAGCCTGTCGGAGTCGACTAAAAATATACTATGAGCGAGACTAACATAGATACTACAGAACTTGGTGAAAAAATTGTACGAGTACTAAAAACAATTTATGATCCAGAAATTCCGGTGGATATATACGAACTAGGATTGATATATGACGTTTTTGTAAATGAGGACTATGATGTGAAAATTCTTATGACACTTACATCCCCTAATTGTCCAGTTGCAGAATCATTACCAGAAGAGGTTAAGGAAAAAGTAAAATCTTTGGATGCTGTAAATGATGTAGAGCTCGAACTTACTTTTGAGCCAACCTGGACACAAGATCTAATGAGCGAAGAAGCAAAGTTAGAATTAGGCATGCTTTAAAAAAACATATATCTATATCAACAAATGGCAGAAGAAATTATCAATAGAGTCGCTAATAACAAAAATCTAATCACCTTTGATTTAGAGGAGTATTACCCGAATGGGGAGCGTGTATTGTTTGATATAAAAGATTGGCTTTATGAAGGTTTTATACTGCGTGAAAAAGATTTCAGAAAGCACGTTTCTGATCATGACTGGAGTCAGTATCAGAATAAATATGTCGCTCTAAGTTGTTCTACAGATGCTATTATTCCTGGTTGGGCTTACTTATTATTGACAAGCTCATTAATGCCGTTTGCTAAAAAAGTAGCTGTTGGATCATTAGAAAACCTGGAAACCATTCTCTATACCAGTATTATCAATGCACTTGATGTTTCAGAATATCAAGACAAACTTCTTATAATAAAAGGGTGTTCTAATAAACCTGTTCCCGAAAGTGCATATATAGAACTCATCCAAAAACTACAACCTGTTGCTAAAAGCATCATGTACGGAGAAGCTTGCTCCTCAGTCCCCCTGTTTAAGAGAAAATAGCTCATTTCATCCCATAAAGCTGTTTTTTATCGAAAATCTACTTCACAACTACATCGTTTTACAACGAAAAACGTTACTTCAAGTATATTTGTCAACGCAAAATTTTACATAAATCTTGAACTTGTTTTTATAAAAGTATTTTTATTATAACGTTCTTTTGGTATATAAAAACAAACTACTTAAAACTATTAATTATGAAAAAAATCGTATTCACATTTATCCTTCTATTGGCTGGTATCCATGTTGGTCTTGCACAAACAGAAGAAGAATTGAAAACAAAATTATCTGCAAAAAAGGACTCTATTGCTGCAATACAAGGAAGAGCTAATGCTATCCAGTCGCAAATTGATGCTTTGCCAGGGTGGAAAATTGGTGCTTTTGGTACAATTGGAGGAAGTATTTCTGGGTTTAATAACTGGTTCTCTCAGGGTATTCCTAACAACGATGCAGGAACAATTGGTATTACAGTAAATGCTTACGCTAATTTATTACAAGAAAAATATTTTTGGAGAAATAGTGCTAACGTTAACCTTGCTTGGGTGAAATTGGATGATAAAGATGATCCAACAGATGATGATAGTTTCAGAGAATCAACAGATGTATTTAATATTACTTCGTTATTCGGTTACAAGATTACTAAAACATTAGCTGTTTCGACATTAGGAGAATATAGAACTTCTGTATTAAATAACTTCAACGACCCAGGATACTTAGATCTTGGTGTGGGTATTACCTGGACTCCTATAAACAACTTAGTCGTAGTCGTACATCCTCTTAACTACAATTTTGTATTTAGTGAAGGAGCTGCAGAATATGAATCTTCTTTAGGTGCAAAAATAGTTGCAGACTATACTCGTAAAATCGGAGCCATCAACTTTAAAACTAATCTTTCTGCTTTCTTAAGCTATGAAGATGGTGATTATTCTAACTGGACTTGGACAAACTCTTTTTCTTATACTTTATGGAAAGCTATTGGTGTTGGATTTGATTTTGGGCTTAGAGGAAACAAACAAGAAGCATTTAATTATGCTTTAGGGCAAGCAGCTATAGCTGTTCCTCCTCCAACTGTAACCCCTACATTAGAAAACACAGATAATGAATTACAATCTTTCTGGAATCTTGGATTGAGCTATTCTTTCTAAGTAGAAAATTTTTATTGCAAAAAGAGGCATTTAGATATCTAGATGCCTCTTTTTTATTTCTTAAGCTCCAAATGAAACTCATATTGATCTTCATCATAAATGTCAAAACCATTTCGTTCATATAAATATCTCGCAGGGTTTTCTTTTAGAACTTTCAATAGTATGTTTTTATTGAGAGACTCAGATAGTTTTATTACATAGTTAAGGAGATAGTTGCCAATCCCTTTTCCCTGATATTTCGGTAGTATCTGAAACTGAAGTATTTCTATAGAATCTTTGGTTTCTATACATTTTAATAGACCTACTCTTTCATCCAATTGTTTTATTATATATGCTGCATTAAAATGGATTTTTACTCTAGATAAGTGTTGATCATCCGATAAATGCAGTCCTGCTTTTTCTAGATATTCAACCATCGTTAATTTTCTCAATTTTACTAGAAATAACATGTCTGAATCTTTTGCCTTGACTAATTTTATATTCATCTTCTTTTTCGTGATATAATTTTATTCATGGTTTATACTATTTTTCAAAAATCAAAGTTCTTTTAAATACAACAATCACTCTTCATTAAATAACTATTTCGGCTCAATTTAGCCATATTTGAAAAAGCTGTGTACATAAAGTATATTTGTGCACAAATCCATTATTTATACTATGCGAAAGATTGTTGTGTTTATTTTTTTATTCATTTCTATGTCCGAATTAATTGGTCAAGAAAAGAAGGAAATAAAACAACTGGACTCTATTCAGGTTCTTTTAGCGAGGTCTTTAGATAGTTTACTAAAAGATACGCCAAAAGAGCTTAATGTCATTGTATTAAAAGATCTTTTAAAAAAATTAAACCCTAAACCTGTTAAAAAGCCACATATAGGATGGAAATCTTTTGGGAAGTTTTCCTTTTTTTTTAATCAATCTGCTTTTAACTATGATTGGCAAGGTGGTGGAACCTCTAATATTGCCGGTAACACTACTCTTAATTATGAATTTAACTATAAAAAAAATAGCTTAACTTGGGATAATAAAGTTTTAGCAGATTATGGCCTAACGTTTTTAAAAGGAGAGAACTTTGCTCGCAAAACCAATGACAGGATAGAACTAAATTCTAGATTAGGACAACGAATCGGTGAGAGTTTATGGAACTATTCGTTATTTGTTAACTTTAGGTCTCAGTTCGCCAAAGGATATAGCTTTAGTAAAGATCCTGATACTGATGAAACGATTAGAACCGAAGAAACTCATTTCTTTTCTCCTGCTTTTATACAAATTGGTCCTGGTATTTTATGGAAAAAAAGTGATGATTTTAATGTCAATATCGCTCCCGTAACTTCTCGTATGATTTTTGTTGATAATCAGTTTACAAGCATTCCTGATTATGAGGATGGTGACTATTTTGGAGTAGATGAAGGTAGGAGTTCTCGATTTGAATTTGGTGGATCTTTATCAGCATATATCAAGTTTCAGATACTAAAAAATATTACCATGGAAAACATTCTTAATCTATACTCCAATTATATAGAAGATCCTTATAACGTAGATATTGATTATACATTAAACTTAAACCTCGTTGTAAATAAGTACATTTCCGGAAGTTTTGTCTTTCAGGCAATCTATGACGATAATGCTACCAGTGGCTTCCAAATCCGAGAAGTTCTGGGACTTGGACTTAATTACGAGTTTTAAAACCTTAACCTCTTCTACTCCTCTACAAACTCCGGATATAAAAAGTTGTTATAAGGAAAACGTGTTACGTGTATATCTCTTACTTCTTTGTATACTCTTTTTCTAAATGCATCAATATTTTCCTTATTAATAGCAGATATGAATAAGGCATTATCTCCTATCCTACTCATCCAGGTTTGCTTCCACTCGTCAAGCGTATAATGGAATTTCGTCCTTTCAGTTGTTAGATCATCTTCATCAATGGTTTCATGTTTATAGGCATCAATTTTATTAAAAACCATAATAACCGGTTTATCAACACTATCAATTTCGTTAAGAATTTTATTTACAGAATCGATATGATCTTCAAACTGAGGATGTGATATGTCCACTACGTGTAGTAATAAATCGGCTTCTCTTACCTCATCTAATGTACTTTTAAAACTTTCTACTAATTGCGTTGGCAACTTTCTTATAAAACCTACCGTATCACTCAGCAAAAAAGGAAGATTACCAATGACTACCTTTCTTACCGTAGTATCAAGTGTTGCAAAAAGCTTATTCTCAGCAAACACATCACTTTTAGCAATAACATTCATTAAAGTGGACTTACCAACATTGGTGTATCCTACTAACGCTACTCGAACCAATTTTCCTCGATTGCCTCGTTGAGTGGCCATCTGTTTATCGATCGTTAGTAATTTTTTCTTTAATAAAGAAATACGGTCTCTTACAATACGACGGTCAGTCTCAATCTCTGTTTCACCGGGACCACGCATACCAATACCACCTCGCTGTCGCTCTAAGTGAGTCCATAGTCCTGTTAGTCTTGGTAAATAATATTGACATTGCGCCAACTCTACCTGCGTTCTTGCATAACTTGTTTGAGCCCGTTGTGCAAAAATATCGAGAATCAGATTGGTTCTATCAATGATCTTAGCTTTTAGGATACGCTCAATATTACGTTGCTGTCCAGGTGTTAATTCATCATCAAAAACTACTGTTCCAATATCGTGCTGTTCTACATATGTCAGCACTTCTTCCATTTTACCAGATCCGATAAATGTTTTAGGATTGGGTACATCCATTTTTTGGGTAAACCGTTTTACCACTTCTCCTCCGGCTGTATAGGTAAGGAATTCTAATTCATCTAAAAATTCAGTTAACTTATCTTGATCCTGATTTTTGGTAATAATTCCTATTAAAACTGCTTTTTCGTATATTGTTTTTTCCTTTTCTATCATTATCTATTCCTTCTTCAAGCTTATTTTATTATTAATTCAAAAAGAAAACAAATCTCGTTCTATAACAGAGCGGTTTGCTCTTTTCTCTAATTAATACACAAAGGTACAATATTGTGTGCATTTGAATTTGTACATTAGATGTTTACAACAAATTTTTATTGAATGTCTTCAAAGCTTTATTTTAAAAAGAAACATACAAACCTACATACAGTTGCTTTTTACAACTTAGAAAACCTTTTTGATACTAAGGATGATCCTCATACTTTAGATGATGATTTTTTACCAGATTCAGAAAAACGATGGAATAAAAAAAGGTATGAAAAGAAAATATTTAAATTAGGAACTGCTATTTCTAATATTGGATTTGCTAAAACAGGTAAAGCTCCAGTTATTTTAGGCGTGGCTGAAGTAGAAAATAAGGCTGTTTTAGAAGATCTTATCAAAACAAAGCACTTGGTTAACAAAAACTACGGAGTCGTCCACCACGAGTCTCCAGATGAACGAGGAATTGATGTGGGACTTATTTATCAAAAAGAAAGTTTCACTGTTTTAAATTCAGAAAGTGTTCAGGTGCTGGTTAATAACGAATATGGCGAAAGGGATTTTACCCGTGATATTTTATGGGTAACCGGAAAATTACACAATGAAGAGATTCATCTTTTAGTTAATCACTGGCCTTCTCGTAGAGATGGAGCAGCCTCAACGTCATACAAACGTATTGCTGCAGCTACTAAAAATAGAGAAATCATTGACCAAATTATGGAAAAAGATCCCGAAGCAAAAATCATTGTAATGGGTGACTTTAATGATGATTCTAATGACGAAAGTGTAAGAAAACATTTGGTATCTCATGATTTTTATAACCCTATGGAAAGATTGCACACTCGTTATCGAGGAACACTTAACTATAAAAGTCAATGGAATTTATTCGACCAGATTATTTTTAGCAACAATTTTCATAAATATCAAAAAGGTTCTCATAGCTTTTCTGAGGCTAATATTTTCGATGATAGTTTTTTAAAAATCTATAAAGGCAGATACAAAGGAAATCCTTTTAGAACCTACGCCGGAAGAAAATACAAAGGAGGATATAGTGACCATTTTCCGGTATATGTTTGTCTAAAACATAATTAAGCACTTCATTCTTTATACAAATACGTGCTTACCATAGAAAAAAGCCCACTAAATACCTTTTTCTAATAAAGGGATTCCACTACAGAAGTGTGGGGTATACGACCCTTTTTACTTTGACAATAAACCCTTAAGAAAACAGTAAAACTCTGTTTATCAGGTTTTTATTTTGCGGAAATTTCCGCAAAATAATTTTTCTCTTTTGTCGGTTTCAAGCCCTATCATACTTTTGATTAAGAATCTATAAGGATACTCTTATAGTTCTAATTTCACTCGTATGATACGACTGATTATAAAGATCAACCATCTATTGGATTAGAAACAAAATTGGCGCCAAAACTAGTTTCTTCATACATAATCTAACTATTCTACACCGTGAAAATCAGGATACATTAGTGTCCTAAAACTAAACATATCAATTTAATTATTCTTAAAAACCAAACAAATGAAAAAATTATTTTATGCATTACCAGTTATTGGGTTGTTATTCTTTACTTCTTGCGAAAAAGAAGAATCTAATGAGATCGTAGACAACGCTATTGCGGAACCGATAGATCTTGAAAAAGACTTATACGATTTTCATAAAGATGTTAAAATAACCTCTGAAGGAGGAAGTGAGGCTATTATGCGTGTTTATTCTAACTCTGAAGCTGCTGTGGCTAGCTATACAAGTGAACACTTCAAATTAGTAGAAACTCTTAAAAGTGAGACCTTAAGCGAAGGCTTAATTCGTCAAAACATCAAAGATGATAGTGATATTTCTTTAGAACAAGAAGAAGAAATGACTGATTTTGATACAAAAGAGAACGCTGGAGCGGGTATCGCTTTTAAAATGGTATCAGTTGCTAAAACTAACCCTAATGTAAACTATAGTGTAAGTTTTTATCATCCAGAAAATATTGCAAAAAGCTGGTCATTTTGGACACATTACAGTGGAATTGGTCAAACTATAGCTACTATAGATAGACATTCTGCTTTAAGAAGAGTGTATTTTGGATTAAAGCGTAAAGCTTATAGCACAAGCGGATGGGCGATTATGGTATCTGAGTGGAGATTTCTGTCTAATGGTAACAGTTATTCTCTTACAGCAAATACAAACTACCAGTTCCGTTTTAGAGTAAAATCAAAACGAAGCTCTGCATATACTGTGAATTTCAGTAATTAAATAGAAGCTGTTCATAAAAAACTCCCTGAAGAAAATTCTTCAGGGAGTTCTATTATTCTGCTTAATATCTCAGAAACTCTTAGTTTCCTGAAATCGAAATATTATCAATATGATATCTTGTAGTTGGTCCTGGGTCTGCTCCTGCATAACGGAATGCAATTCTCACTGCACCATCAATACAAGAAATATTAACTGGTCCAACAGTTTCAAAACTTCCAAACCCGCTTGGGTTTCCATTAGGAATACTTGCATCTAACTGAGTCCACTCTGTCGTAGTCACATCGCCAGTAAAGTTATTTGTGATAAAAGGAGTAAGGATATTACCGTTATCGAAATTAGCTTGAATATCAAAAGCCAATTCTTCTGCTGAAGAAGCTGTTAAATCAATTTCTGGTGTTACTAACCATACCTCGAATGGGCTTTCTCCTGAGTTAAATCCAGAAATCTGAGCATATTGATTACCACTGAAGCTTCCAACAAAATAATCAAGGCTTCCTCCTGTAGTATTAACATTTAGCCACCCAGCGTTTTCTAGATCGCTAATACTTAATCCAGTAAAATCTTCTTCGAATACAACATTTGCTCCTCCACTAGTACCTGTACATTCTAATACATTAGGATCACAACGTTCTTCATTGTCAAATACTAACCCTGTAACATCGTTTAAAACTAAATTAAAAGTATCTCCAAAGAAATTTTTAGTCAAAACTCCTTCGAAACTTCCTTGTTGAGTAGGTAAAGGCAATGATTTAAAATCCGCAAAAGTACTTGTACTTAATACAGCGATAGCACCACTATCACAACTTTCTAAATTTCTCTCTCCATCAAAATCGTCACTTGGTTCTCCTGCAAAAGTTAAGGTTTCATTTCCTAACACATCACTGCGATTAAACTGTAGGTTATTAATCTTAATAAATAAGTTAGCAAGGTCATCAGAAAAATCAGCAATCGTAATTTCTAAAGGGGTAATCGTAGCTACCTCAGCCGATCTTATAATTACATCTTCCTGAGAAAAAGATGGTATTTGATCTACTTCATCACCAGAAAGTACTCCCAAAGTAGCAACTCCGTTTTCAATACCTGCAGATAATCCTTTAAGTTTTATAAATACTTTTCTTCCAAATTCATAGGAAGTAAATAATGGGTTAACATCTATAAGAACTCTAATCCCTGCTGTTGGGTTTTCTGGTTTATCTTGTATAACTAGTTCTTCGAAAAAGTTACCTGCTTTATCCGTAGATACTACGTATCCAGCAACAAATTTATCAGAATCTTCAAAATTAACCGCTTCTCCATTGGCTTGAGCTATTTCTCCCAAAATACCATCTAACTCAACAATTAAGTTGCTATCAATGTTTGGTTCTTCGATAACCAACGTGGGAGTTTTAAAATCATCGTCTTGTACACACGCAGTAAATGTAACTGCCAAAACTAAAACGCTTATTAGTTTCTTTAAATTAATTGAATTCATTTTATAATTTTTTTTTGTTGTGTTCATCATTAAAATCTTACATATACATTAAGGTAGTACGAAGTACCAAATCCATAAAAATATCTTGGACCGAAAACAGGAGTTTCTCTTTGCGATTCTTCTAATGCTAATCTGTAATTACCATTTCTAGCTTGTTCAAATCCACCTGTCCTGTATTGCTTATCAAAAACATTGTTAATGGTCGCAAAGAATCCTACATAGTAATCTTTTACTCTCCACGACTTACCTCCTACGACATTCACTAATACGTAGTCATCAAATTGCTCTTGTCTTAACAGTTCTCTAGCAATATCCTCGTCATAATCATTAAATGGTAAACCATCTACATCCTCACCAAAGTTTGATGATCTTGCAAAAGGACTTACATCAATATATGCATTAGAGAAATAATTGGCTGTAGTACCAAACCACCAAAAATTAGGATCTCTATATTCGAAGCCTAATTGTGCTGCATTCTGAGGACCTCCTGCAATTCGATAATCTTCTAAGGTTGACTTACCAAAATATTTTACTCGATCTAAGTCTCCTGCAGACTCTCCTAAAAAGTCACTGCTGGTACTTGCTACAAATAAATCAGGATTATTAGCATATGTAAACTGACCTATGGCTGCCGCACCTTTTAATTTGATAGTAGGTGTTACCTGATACTCAATACCTAATTCTGCACCTATATGCTGTTTATCTACTCCAGTAAGAATCTCCTGAACAAATCCAACATCTGACCCGGAAATTGCTTGTGTAAAGAAGAAAGACAGCTCTGTTGCATCTTCTATCTTAGTATAGTATCCAGTTAATCTGGCTTTTACTTTTGGAGTTCTTAAGATGTAACTAGCATCGATAGATTGAACTTTTTCGCTTTCTTGTTCAGAAGAACCAATATTTACGTTTTCCAATCGGCCAGCCAATACTTCCGCTTCTTCAAAAGCTCTTTCTGCTCTGATCAACTGATCTATTGTTCTATTGTTCTGTCTAGCATTAGCAAAAGAATTACGAATCGTTGGCGCTTTTGTAAAATAAGTTCCGTGAACATCAATTAAGTTACGTCCATTTATTTTATAAGTAAATCCTCCTTTAGCTCCATAATTAGTAAACTCTAGTTTATCACTTTTACCAAATGATCCTAGATTTCCTTCTCCAGCAAAATATCCATTTTCGAATAAACCTGTTCTTTGATAAGTGGTCTGAGAAACATTAGCTCCTACAAAGAAATCTACTCTATTGTATTTAAACTGAGCCTGAGCAAATCCACTTACTACATCTGCATCAATCTCGTAATTATAATCATAACGATCACCAACCCCTACAACTCTGTTACGATTTCTCAAATCACTCTGAGCTCTATCCGCCAATTGTTCTGCTGTTAGTCTGTCTTCTGGAGGAACATCATTATCTTGTTGCGATCCAAATAGATCTACATCCAAAAACCCTCTTCCACCTAATAGATCTGTTACCTCTGCAAAGTTTTCACTTTTTAAAGTTCTATAATTTAAAGCTCCGTTTATCGTAATATTATCTGATACCTGACTATTCAAAATTGAATTAAAACTCCATTGTGTGTCATCAATTCTATCTTCATATAAAATGTAAGTAGAATTGATACCATTTTGAGCATTTAATTGATTCGTCTGTATCAATTGATTCCAGTTTAATTGTCCGTCTCTAATAAATTCTTGTTGTGCTAAAAACGCATTTTGATAATCAAGAGGTGTGGGATTAGGGTCATCCAAGAAAGAGCTAGGTAAATAACTTGGGTGTATTGGGTTTGTATCTCTACTAGCTCCGCCACCTCTGTACGATTCTTGTCCATTGAAATTCACCAATTCAGTTCCTCCATTATCTATACGACTGTTTCCTATTTTACCAGTTTGATATCCTACATTTGTATTTAAAGTAGTCTTATCCGTAATATTCCAGTAATGGTTTAACATAAAAACAGGTTCCTCAATCTCGCGAACTCTGGAGTTTTTCTTTTCTCCATCAAAATAACCCCAATTAGGATTATATTGTCTTCCTTTTAAGTTAAAGACTTCTTCGGTTATAGCGGTAGATCTTCCTCTTCTGTTTGGAGTATAAAAACTAGTTAGGTTTACACTATGTTTATCATTAATCTTTTTTTCTATCGAGGCAAAAATCGAATTAGCATCATATAAAGTTCCATCAATATAACCTTCTTCTCCGAATCTACGAGCTAATGAAATAGTATAAGCCCAACCATTGCTCATTAAACCAGAACTATAACTAGCCATTGCTCTACCTGTATAACTTCTGTTAGATGCAGCATAGGATATTCTCCCGCCCTGACGGTATTGAGAAGCTCTCATAATGATATTAGTAGCTCCTGATAGGTCTCCAAACGTATAATCATTTGCAGAAATCCCCATTGAGAATTCCTGGTTACGTTGTACATCATTCAATCCTCCCCAATTACTCCATTGAGGTCTCCCATCATTAAGCTTGTTCATTTCGATACCATTGATCAGTACTTTTGCATTTTCGTTACCAAGACCTCTTGGACGAAAAAACGTAGCACTAAAGTCAAAGGCTGCTGCACTTAGAAATACATCTCTTGATGCTTGTAGTAATCCCGAAACATTTGATGAAGCATCATCATCTCCGTCATCCAATTCATTGTCAGAAAGGCTAATAGTACCTAACTGAAC
Source organism: uncultured Aquimarina sp. (assembly GCF_947492405.1). Taxonomy (GTDB): domain Bacteria; phylum Bacteroidota; class Bacteroidia; order Flavobacteriales; family Flavobacteriaceae; genus Aquimarina. Next base: position 39,896 of record NZ_CANLMP010000007.1, on the reverse strand, counting down.
TTCTTCTAAATTAAGATCATAATCCAAACCTACTACGCCTAGGTCTAAGACATTTCCTTCATTAATTACAATAGGATAACGTTTAGTAACATATCCATCTTTTGATATGACCGCAATTTGTTCTCCTAATGGTAGTTGTACGCCTCCAAAAACAAAATCTCCCAAAGCACTTGTTGTCGCAGAAACTAACGTTCCTTCGATAGTGATTAATACCTGAGCAAGATTTTCATTTGAAGATGCGTCAACAATTTTACCCTTTAATCCTGTTTGCTGAGCATAAGACATAGCAACAGAACTTAAAAAAATCATTAAAAAGAATAGATTCTTTTTGAGTTGTGACACTTTCATTAATTGTTGTTTTAGTTAAATATTTAACATTTCCGCGGCGCAAAAGTACATGTTTTAAATAGAAAAGCTAATTTTGGCCCAAAGTTTGGAATACAATTTACAATAAGTTAATAATCAATTATATAATGAACTCAAAATATTTGCTTGCCATAATCATAGTAATAAGCCCTATTTTCGGTGTTTTTTCTCAAGAAAAGAAAACATACAAGGTAAATACAATTGCTTTTTATAATGTTGAAAATCTTTTTGATACGGAAGATGATCCGATTACGTATGATGACGATCGAACACCAAATGGCAAAGATCATTGGACAGAAAAGATATATAAGGACAAACTAAAAAACATGGCCAAGGTTATTTCTGAAATAGGTTCTGATGTCACAAAAAATGCTCCTGCACTTATAGGAGTAGCAGAAACAGAAAACAGAAAAGTACTAGAAGATTTAGTCAATGAACCTGTTCTTTTACCTAAAGACTATGGGATTGTACAATTCGACTCTCCAGACAGAAGAGGTATTGATGTTGCCTTATTATATCAAAAATCTTTGTTTAGACCTATAAACACTAGTGTTCATGAATTATTAATCTATAATAATGGTGATGAAAAAAAACGTGTCTATACCAGAGATCAGTTATTAGTTAGTGGATATCTTGATGGAGATTTAATACATGTAATTGTTAATCATTGGCCATCAAGAAGTGGTGGTGAAGCTCGTAGTCGTTATAAAAGAGAAAAGGCGGCAGCGTTGAATAAAAAAATTATTGATTCGCTTTTTGCTGTGGACCCATACGCCAAGGTAATTACCATGGGCGACTTAAATGATGACCCGGACAATACAAGCGTGAAAAAAGTACTCGGTGCCAAATCAGACAAAGAAGATGTAAAACTAAAAGGTTTATACAATCCAATGTATAATATGTCTAAAAAAGGAATTGGTTCTCTCGCCTGGAGGGATAGCTGGAATCTTTTTGACCAGATTATTGTTTCTAAAGGTTTACTTGATAAAGATTATACCACATATAAATACTATAAAGCCGGTGTTTATAATAAAAATTATTTAGCTAATCCACGTGGAAGATATAAAGGATACCCTTATAGAAGCTTTGCTAACGGTGCCTACACTGGAGGGTATAGTGATCATTTTCCGGTTTACATTTATCTTATAAAAGAGGCAAATTAATTTATAAAAAAAGGTGATCATTATGATCACCTTTTCAATTTATTGTAAGAATGTCGTTTAGTTTCCTGCACCAGCAGTAGCACAATCTTCTGGTAAAGCATCTCTTTGTGCAGCATATGCATCAGCTGATCCACAATCACTTGCTCTGTAAGAATCAATTGCATTTTTAAGACCAGCACATGTAGCAGGTGTAGCGTCGGCCTCGTATTCAGCAAATGCTGATTCAACGTCAACTCTAAGCTCTTCTTCTAAAGCATCACATACAAAATCTACAACATCATCTTCTCCACAAGAAGTAAATCCTAAAGCCATACCGAAAACGGCAACAAACATAAGTTTTTTCATAATTTGGGTTTTAAAAAATTAAATTTTTAGGATTGCGAATATATAGGATTAATTTACAATTAACAAAATATTTTGTTAAAACTGTGTATTTTGACGGAAAAAACCCACTTTTTGTCGTTTTTACTTTACCTCTTCCGCATCTATTGGCTTACCAATATATACTAAAAAACTATCCTTATTAATTTGTTCCATTTTTTCGCTGTAAGCAGAAATAATTCTAATATTTCCATCCGGATCTTTAATAAATAAGGGAATAATGTCTTTATCCTGTTTCGTAATTGTAATCATTGAGCTATAATGATCAGCATCCTTAATTTTAATCTCCTGTATACCTGGATATTTTTCTGCTAAATTCATTAAATTACTATAATCATCGGTATGAGAAAACAAACCTTCGTTTGGATTATTTTCTGGATCATTCATCTCTTCAGAACTGACTAACCTAAAAGAACCATTTTCTCCAAACTGATCTCTAAATTTATTAATTGAAAACTTATTTATATCCGTATTACCGGTCAGTGCCATTAAAAAACCAATATCATTTAGTTCTATGTTATTTGTTAATTGATCACTATATATACTGCCTTCTAAAGCTTCTAAGCCTAAAGCCTTTGCCTTCTTAATATTATCACGATTACTATCAACCAATACCACGTGGCGTTGATTATTTTTTAAATATGAAGCTATTAACCTAGAAACCTTTGATGCTCCAATTATAAGAATCCCTTCTGATTTTGTTAGAAACACCCCTACCATTTTAGCAAACATTCTTGCTGTTGTTGCGTTTAGAAGCACAGTCCCCAAAACTATCATAAAAACTAATGGAGTAATATACTCTGCTCCAGGTTCTCCATTCTTGGCAAGCTTTAATCCAAATAAAGAAGCAATCCCGGCTGCTACAATTCCTCTGGGACCAACCCAACTTATAAAAAGTTTTTCTGATAATTTAAGTCCAGAATTCATAGAACTTAGAAAAACGCCTAAAGGTCTAATAAAGAAAACAACAGATGCAAAAAGTAAAAGAGCATTCCAGTTATAAATTAATTTTAAGTCTTCAATATTTATATTTGCCGCTAGAAGAATAAATAAAATAGAAATTAATAAAACGCTCAAGGATTCCTTAAAATACAATAGTTCTTCAATATTTGGTAACTTAGTATTACCTAATACCATACCCATTACAACTACAGAAAGCAAACCAGATTCATGGGCAAAAACATCCGATAAAACGAAAACACCCATAACTGTTGCCAAGGTGAAAACATTAAGCAAATAATGTGGTATTACTTGTTTCTTAATTGCTAAAGCTAATGCGTGGGCAAAAGCGAAACCAAATGTAAAACCAAATAAAACTATTTTTGCGAACTCAATAAGTGCTGTTTTCGTAAAAGCCTGTTCTTCTCCAACACTTATAAACTCAAAAACTAAAACAGCAACCAAAGCACCTATTGGATCTATAAGAATTCCTTCCCATTTTAATACCGCAGAAATGTCCTTTTTTAAAGGTATATTTCTCAAAATAGGCGTAATCACTGTAGGACCTGTTACAATAATAAGAGAAGAAAATAAAAATGAAATTGGCCAGCTAAGCTCGAAAATAAAATGTGCAGCGAATCCAGCTCCAAAAAATGTTACCAAAACAGCAACAGTAATTAGCTTAAGAATTACTGGGCCAACATTAAGAATTTCATTTCTTCTTAGTGTTAATCCTCCTTCAAAAAGAATAATACCAATCGCTAATGAAACAAAATAGAATAAACTCTCACCAGGAAACAGACCTTCTTTTCCATTGTAAATTGGTTGTATTAATTTAGCTCCATCTGCAGTATATAACGTTGCTATCGGCCCAACTAAGAGTCCGATCAATATAAGAGGCAAAATTGCTGGAATCTTAAACTTCCAGGCGACCCATTGGGCTAAAATTCCTAAAATTATAATGCCTGCTAATTCTACCATATTCTTTACTTAATTATCTAAGAGCAGCAAAATATCGGAATTTTTTTAGAAATATGTATCTCTTTATTGATTTTATACTTCCGAAAAATAACACTATATTCTCGCCTTGACATTTTTAGACCATACAATATTGGGTGGATTATTAGATCACAAATTTAAAACCATACTTATAGGATTGGCATTCTCTCCAAACTTTAAGAACCATGTATAAGAAGCCATGAGAATGGTCGGTTTTTTTGATTCTAAGTTAATACTTGTTCATGTTGGATTAAAAACAAAAGAAAAACAAGTTGCTATTAAAAAGTTAATTTTAGGATATTTTGATAGAGGATCACCCAAATTTTTCCAAACGTTTTTGTCTTTTAGGAGAACATATAGAAAAAATAAAACTATTCTTTACAGATGAATTAATATTGTTTTTTGAAAGCAATCCTTATTATCATACCAAGTCTTATGGTAATGAACTGTTATTAATGCGAAAAGAACGTGTTGCCAGTGTTAAGGAATTTAAGACATTGTTAGATTGTGGAATTAGATTAAAGAAAGCTATATCACAGATCGATTTTGATGGAATATTGTTAAAAAGTCTACAAATTAAATCTTGATCCTTTACATTTTTTCTATTTTGCAAAGATTTTTATTCAATTATGAAACAAACCAATAGAAAACTTCTGATTCGCATCAAAATAATTCCTTGGAGAGTTTCATGTGACATCAAAAACAATAGTATTAACACATGAAATTACATGCAGTAAAAGCAGGAAACTTTAAACTTGACGGTGGAGCCATGTTTGGTGTCGTTCCTAAAGTTTTATGGAATAAAACGAATCCAGCCGACGCTAATAACCTGATCGATATTGCCGCCAGGTGCTTATTAATAGAAGATGGAGATCGTTTGATTTTGATTGACACAGGAATGGGAAATAAACAATCAGACAAGTTTTTTGGTTATTATTCTCTTTGGGGTGATGACAACTTAGACACATCTCTAAAAGAAAAAGGGTTTCATAGAGATGATATTACAGATGTTTTTATAACTCACTTACATTTTGATCACTGCGGTGGTGTCGTACAATGGAATGATAATAAAACAGGTTATGAACTGGCTTTTAAAAACGCTAAAATCTGGAGCAATGAAAACCACTGGAAATGGGCTACTGAACCTAACGCTAGAGAAAAAGCCTCTTTCTTAAAAGAAAATATTCTTCCTATTAAAGAAAGCGGAAACCTCAGCTTTATTACTAGAACGGGAGAAACATTTCAAAAAAACACTGAATTGGGATTTGGCGTACTATTTGTAGATGGTCATACAGAAAAACAAATGATCCCACATATAAAATATAAAGAAAAAACAATCGTGTTTATGGCAGACCTTCTACCTACTGCCGGTCACATTCCTTTACCATATGTAATGGGGTATGATACCAGACCGTTATTAACATTACCAGAAAAAAAATTATTTTTGGAAAATGCAGCCTCAAATAATTGGTACCTGTTTATGGAGCACGACGCACATAATGAGATTATAACAGTACAACAAACCGAAAAAGGTGTACGATACAAAGAAACTTTTACTTGTAATGAAATATTTAATTAATAATACTATGATTCCCAAGTCTAATAAAATAATAATAACCTCTGTTGCCTCTGCAATGTTATTGAGTAGTTGCGGAACGCCTTCAATAATTTCTACACCAATAGAAAATATTGACACTATTCCTTTAAAAAACATTGTATTAACCGAAGCTCAGCTAAAAAATTGGAACTCTTCAGATTTAACTATTGATACCATTCCTGGAATGAGTGTTAATCGAGCATACACTGAGTTAATCAAAACCAAAAAAGGACAGACTGTTATTGTTGCTGTTATAGATAGTGGTGTAGATATAGAACATGAAGACCTTGATGATGTTATTTGGACCAACACCAAAGAAATCAAAAATAATGGAAAAGACGACGACAAAAATGGATATATAGATGATATTCACGGTTGGAATTTTTTAGGAGACTCCGATAATGAAAATCTAGAATACACGAGAATCGTAAAAAAACTTAAGCCAAAATATGATGGGAAAAATTTAGCCTCTATTGATTCATCGGATAAAGATGAGTACCAGACTTATATTGAAGCTAAAGCAGAATATGAAAAGGAATACCAAGAGGCTCTTGCTAATAAAAATAGATATGAACAGATATTGCAGCAAGTTAACATCTCTCACAAAAAGCTTACTGAAGTATTAGGAAAAGAAAATTATACCCAACAAGAATTACTTTCTGCAAAAGCTGAAACTCCCGAAATGCAGCAATATGTAGCAATACTTTCTCAGATGTTTGGGTTTTTAGAAGAAGGTGAAACGATTCCAGACTTAATAAACAATTTAAAGGATGGTATTAAGCATTTTACAGAACAATTAAACTACCATCTTAATCTTGATTTTGATGGAAGAGCCAAAGTAGGAGATAATGTTGATAACATTAGTGATAACAGCTATGGGAATAACAAAGTAATGGGGCCTAATCCTGAAAAAGAAGGTATAAAACACGGAACTCACGTTGCAGGAATTATTGCTGCTGAACGAAATAATGGAAAAGGAGTTAATGGAGTTGCAAAAAATGTAGAAATTATGGCAATTAGAGCCGTTCCTAATGGCGACGAATATGATAAAGATATTGCTTTAGCCATTAGATATGCTACAGATAATGGCGCTAAAGTTATTAATACAAGTTTTGGAAAGTACTATTCGACTCATCCGGAATGGGTAAGAGAAGCTATAAAATATGCAGCAGAAAAAGACGTCTTGATTGTTAATGCGGCAGGAAATGAAGGCATAGACTTAGATCAAAAACCGGTATATCCTAATGATCAAACAGATAATTCTTCTGAAGTTTCTGATAATTTTATTACTATAGGAGCATTAAATTATGAGTATGGTTCCAACCTTGTCGCTGATTTTTCTAATTACGGAAAAAGTAATGTAGATGCTTTTGCTCCTGGTGTAAAAATATGGGCTACTACTCCGTCTAACACCTATGAGTACCTTCAGGGAACTTCTATGGCAGCTCCAGCAGTATCAGGCGTTGCAGCGATTATTCGATCTTATTATCCAAAATTAAAAGCCGCTCAGGTAAAACAAATATTAATGAACAGTGGTCTAAGCTCTACTGCTACTGTAGTAGTTGGTGGTGATGCCACCAATTCTGATAAATTTACAGAATTATCTAAATCTGGTAAGATGGTAAATCTATATAACGCTCTTATTTTAGCAGAGAAAATATCTAAATAAAAAACAAAACAAGTTATGTTTAAAATAATCTCAATTGGATTTTTACTATCTGTTTTAGGTGTTTCGGCACAGAATAATACAGACTACTGGCAGCAACACGTTGATTACAAAATGAACGTGGACATGAATGTGGAAAATTTTCAGTATACAGGAAAGCAAGAACTAGTATACACTAACAATTCTCCAGATTCCTTGTATCAAGTTTTTTATCATTTATATTTTAATGCATTTCAGCCAGGAAGCGAAATGGATGTACGCTCTAGAAACATTGCAGATCCGGATCCAAGAGTAATGGATAAAATCAATAAACTTACTCCAGAAGAAATTGGATACTTAAAAGTTTCTAATTTAACACAAAATGGAAAAAAAGTAACTTATGAAGTAGCTGGTACTGTTTTAGAAGTACAGTTAAACAAACCTGTTGCGCCAGGAGAAAAGGTAACTTTTTCTATGGATTTTGATGGACAGGTTCCCAATCAGATTCGTCGTTCTGGACGTAATAATGAAGAAAATATTGCATTATCGATGACACAATGGTATCCTAAAATGGCTGAATATGACTTCGAAGGTTGGCATGCGGATCCATATATTGCTCGAGAATTTCACGGTGTTTGGGGAAACTTTGATGTAACAATAAACATTGATAAAAATTATATTTTAGGCGGATCAGGTTATTTACAGAATCCGCAGGAAATTGGATATGGGTATGAAAAACCAGGAACAAAAGTGAAACAAAAAGGAAAAAAACTGTCTTGGCACTTTGTAGCACCTAATGTTCATGATTTTACTTGGGCTGCAGATCCAGAATATATTCACGATGTAGTTCAAGTTCCTGATGGACCAGTACTTCATTTTTTATATAAAAACAAAGAAGAATATCTAGAAAACTGGAAAAAACTACAGCCTAAATCTGTAGAATTAATGAAATATTTTAGTTCGACAATAGGAAAATATCCATATGACCAATATTCTATTATTCAAGGAGGAGATGGTGGAATGGAGTATGCTATGTGTACTTTGATTACAGGAGGAAGAAATTTCGGAAGTTTAGTAGGCGTAACTGCTCATGAAATGGCACATGCTTGGTTTCAGCATATTTTAGCAACGAATGAAGCTAAACACGAATGGATGGATGAAGGTTTTACCAGTTATATTTCGACATTAGCAATGAACGAAGTAATGCAACAAAACAAAACAAACCCCATGTCAGGAATGTACCAAGGATATTTTCAGTTAGCTACTTCTGGTATAGAGCAACCACAATCTACACATGCAGATCGGTATACAAGAAATGGAGCTTATGGAGCCTCTGCATATGCAAAAGGAGCTGTTTTTATGGCACAACTAGGCTATATTATAGGGGAAGAAAACTTATCCAAAACAATCAGACGATACTATGATGAATGGAAGTTTAAACACCCTACTCCTAATGATTTTAAACGTGTAGCAGAAAAAGTTTCTGGTATGCAATTGGACTGGTATCTAACAGACTGGACTCAAACTACGAACACTGTTGATTATGGAATAAAAGAAGTCTTAGAAACAGAAAAGAAAACTTCCATCACATTAGAGCGTATCGGACTCATGCCAATGCCTATAGATGTATATGTAGAATATTTAGATGGAACCAAAGAATCTTTTTACATTCCTTTAAGAATGATGAGAAAGGAAAAGGATAATCCATTTCCGAAGATGAAACGTACACTTTTAGACGATTGGGCGTGGACAAATCCAACTTATTCGTTAGAAATTTCTAAGCCTAAATCTGCTATAAAAACAATTTCTATTGATATTACTAAACAGATGGCAGATGTAAACACTGCTAATAATAATTTCGCTCAATAGTAAATAGTATTGATTTTTTAAAATAATTCAGAAAACCAGAGTTGAAGTGTTTCAACTCTGGTTTTTCTTTTTAAGAATATCTTATACCGAATCTTATTGTATTTTTACCCAAACATGAAAGCAACCTTTGGTACGAATGAAAAACTTAAAAGTAAAAAGGAAATAGAGCTTCTTTTTTCAGAAGGGAAATCTATTGCCAAATATCCAGTACGTCTTATTTACAGAAAAACTACCTTAGAAAAAGAAGCTAAGATTCAAGCAGGAGTTTCTGTTAGTAAACGTAATTTTAAAAAGGCAGTAGATCGAAATCGTATAAAACGTTTACTGCGCGAAAGTTATAGAAAAAATAAGTATCTTGTAAGCAATAACACTACTCATCAATTTGCTTTTATGTTCTTATATACGGGTAAAGAAATGCCTGATTATATATTGATAGAATCTAAAATAAAAGAAATAATACAAAAGTTCATTGCGAAAGAAATTGAAACACCTTAGTTTTAAATATCTTATTGCTTGATAAAAAATGAAAAAGATAAAAAGTATGAAAAAGAGAATCCTTTATCCTGCAGTTGCAGTTATTATTCTATTATCTACTGTAAGTTTTAAATCTGATTTTTTTGAAATCGCCAAACAGATTGAAATTTTTACTACGATGTTTAAAGAGTTAAACATGAATTATGTGGATGAAACAAATCCTGCAGAACTTATGGACACTGCTATTAAGGCTATGCTAGACGATTTAGATCCTTATACTAAATATTGGAACGAACAAGATGTAGAGGCCTCCAAAATTAGAAATGCAGGAGAATATACAGGGATTGGCGCTTCTGTTAAAACTGTTAAGGATAAAATAATCATTGTAGAACCCTATAAAGATTATCCCGCAGATAAAGCTGGTCTTAAGGCAGGAGATGAAATTATTAAGATTGGTGATGTAACTGTGTCAGATTTTGAAGAAGATGCAGGAGAACTTCTTAAAGGAGCTAGTGGGACCAAAGTAGAAATTACTTATAAGAGACAAGATCAAACAAAAAACACAATCCTAACTAGAGAAGAAATAGAAGTAAAAGCAGTTCCGTTTTCTACATTATTAGATGATAATACCGGCTATATTGTGTTATCTAAATTTAATAACAAAGCATCCTCAGAAACTGTTGCTGCTCTAAAAGATCTAAAAGCTAAAGGTGCAGATAAAATTATTCTGGATCTTAGAGGAAATCCCGGAGGTCTGCTTAGCGAAGCTATAAATGTTACCAACATATTTGTCCCTAAAGGAGAACTTATCACCACTACCAAATCGGTTGTAAAAAAATATAATAAAGAATATTTCACTAAAAAGAACCCTATTGATACAGAGATTCCATTAGTAGTATTAGTAAATGGTAGAAGTGCTTCTGCGAGTGAGATTGTTGCTGGAAGTATTCAGGATTTAGATAGAGGTGTTGTGATTGGTGCTAGAAGTTTTGGTAAAGGGTTGGTACAGCGCCCCAAGAAATTAACCTATGGTACGCAACTAAAAATAACAATATCTCGCTATTATACACCAAGTGGAAGGTGTATACAAGCCCTGGATTATTGGAATCGTGATGAGAATAATAAAGCAGTTCGTATAAGTGAAAAAGATTTTAAAGCTTTTAAAACAAAAAAAGGAAGAACTGTATATGACGGTGGAGGAATTCAACCAGATATCGAAATGGAAACTTCGAAATTTAGTAATATTACCACTTCTCTACTTCAATCGGATGCTATATTTGATTACGGAACAAAATATTACTATGCTCATCAAAATGATAATATTGCCAATTTCAAATTTACTGACAAGGACTATGAGGATTTTAAAAATTTTGTAAAACAAAGCGGTTTTGATTATGAAACTGCTACTGAAAAATCTCTTAAAAAATCCTTAGAAGTAGCTAAAAAAGATAAACTTGATAAAGATATTTCTGAAAGTTACAATGCTTTATTAGCATCTATAAAAGTTTCTAAAGAGAAAGGATTAGACACCTACAAAACAGAAATTGCAAATTTACTTACTGATGAGATTGTAAAACGCTATTCGTATAGAGAAGGACTTTATAACTACTATATAAATCATAATCCAGAAATCAAAAAGAGTAAAGAAGTTTTAGGAAATAAAGCTACATACGATAAGATCTTAAAATAATTAAACTTCTTTTATTTATTATAACAAAAAACCGGCGATATCGCCGGTTTTTCTATTATGACCTGATCATTGCTATGTGTGGAATCCCATCTTCCAGATATTCTTCTCCTATTTGTTTAAATCCGTGCTTTTCATAAAACCTCTTAAGATAACATTGTGCTGATATTTTAATTTGATCAGCGTGGAATTCTTCTTTTATTCCTTCAATACTTTTCTTTATAAGATCATGTCCGTAGCCATATTTTCTGAAATTTTCAGATACTACTACTCTACCTATACTGGCATTTTCGAAATAATCTCCATCGTTAAATATTCTTGTATAAGCTACAATTTCATCGTTCTTATACCCTATCACGTGAAGTGCTTTTTGATCTTTATTATCAATGTCTTGATATACACAATCTTGTTCTACTACAAAAACTTCGGCGCGTAAGCGCAAAATTTTATATAATTCTATAAGTTCTAATTCATTAAAACGTTTAATTCTAAATTCAATATCCATATATCAATCTTGTACTATAATATCTTTACTATCATTTTTATTATACTCCGGTTGCAAGGTAACATGGTTAATGCCAAATTTATCGTGCAATATATTCTCAATAATATGTAATATTTCTCCGAATTTGGACACATGAATATCATTATCAAAATCTATGTGTGCCTCTAAATGTGTTTCCTCTTCATTAAGTTGCCATACATGTATGTGATGAATACTTTTAACCTCTGGTAAATTGTTTACAATAGTTACAATCTCTTTTACGGCTATTTTTTCCGGAGTAAATAACATTAATATTTTAAAAGATGATTTTAGTAAATCATACCCAACAATAATTAAATAAATAGCGATAATAAAAGTAAGAACACTATCTACCCAAAATATTTGATAAAACTTCATTAATAATCCTCCTAATAAAACTGCAACAGACGCCATCATATCAGTAATAAGGTGTATATATGCAGATCTCATATTCATATTTACCTTGCTGTCTTTTTTTAACAACAAAACACTTATACCATTACCTAAAATAGCTACAGAAGATAATATAATGACCGTCTGAGTTGTAATTTCTTGTGGGTTTTGCAGTCTCTCTATTGCTTCTACAACCAAAAAAAAAGCCACGACAATAAGGGTAGAGGCGTTTATAAACGCTGCCATTATTTCTGCTCGTTTAAATCCAAAAGTTTTTTGAATAGATGCTTCTTTTTTTGCTAATCTATTGGCAAAAAAACTAACAATTAAAGAAAGTACATCACTAAAATTATGAAGTGCATCGGATAATAAAGAAAGACTCCCAGAAACTAAGCCGCCTATAACTTGTGCAACTGTAATTACAATATTTAATAAAATAGAAACTAATAAATTACGCCCTCTTAGCTTTGGATGTGAATGTGTATGATGGTTATGAGCGTGAGTTTTTACCATGTATTCTTTTCATTAACACATAGAGATCTTATTTACTCTATTCTGATGTCTTCCTCCTTCAAATTCTGTTTCTAAAAAGGTTTTTACCATTTCTATCGCTTGCGGTAAGGATGTAAACCTTGCTGGAATGCTTATAATATTTGCATTATTATGTTGTCTTGTTAATTCAGTTATTTCTTTAGTCCAACATAAACCAGCACGTACATTTTTATATTTATTTGCAGTCATTGAAACACCATTTCCACTACCACAAATAAGTATCCCAAAATCTACCTTATTAGTGTCCACATCTTTTGCTACAGGATGAACAAAATCCGGGTAATCTACACTGCTATTCTCATCAGTACCATAATTTACAACCTCTATCCCTTGAGTTTTTAAATATGTTATTATTCCAAATTTATATTCTGTTCCTGCGTGATCATTTCCAATAGCTATTTTCACAACTTTTAAGTTTTAAATTATGTTAGAAGATTAAGATTTTTTATTGAAAGCAAAGATACTTTAAACAAAAAAAGTAAAGTTCAAAAAATCAATAAATTAACCCAATATTACCTTAATGTTAATAACCCCTTACCTCCTGTTAACATTACATGTGGATAAATAGTTCCTAAAATTGAGAAACTTTTTTTGGTGGTTTTAAATATTATTAGAATACATGGCTACTAAGCACATATCAAAATTTATTACCACTTTTTTCTTGCTAAGTTTTTAAACATTAAATTATTGTTATCAACTATGGTTTTACCGTAGAAATATTAATAAAAACATGTGTTTATAAACTATAAACAGTTGTTAATTAAAAATCATTTTTATAAGATTTTCAATTGATTAACCTATTCATATGTTGTTAATATGTATTTGAAAAATCAAACTAACTCAATAAACAAATAAATTCTAATAAAGTTATACCGCTATCAACACTACATCATAATCATCATTTTTATTTTTAAATTTTAAAGAAAAGAAAAGTATATATATAATATATGTTGAAAACTATAAAAACATGATTTATAGATTATATAACTCTAAGATGTGAATTTGTGTTTAGATCATCTATGATTTGTTGAACCTTAATTTGATCCTTTTGATGAATTTTTAAGTTGATTCCACCCAGAGCATTTGAGTAAAACGGAAAGACTCCAATCATTGTTTCGTTCTCAAAAAAATAAGAAATACCTTCTCTTTCCAAAAGAAGTCGTAATATTACATAATCGTTTGGATACGTAAAGGTTGCAATTGTAATAAAATCTTTCATAAAAATAATCCAGATAATAGATTATCTAAATATACAAATTATATAAAAAAAGAGTTAATTAATTTGTGTAGCTTCCTTATCAGAGTGTATAGCACCATTTATTTCTGATTTCTCATTGGTATCTGTTTTCTGATCCATTGTATTTCCAATATAAAGCGTAGAATAATATATACCTAATAAAAATATTAGCGTAAATAGAAATATAATTTTATGAATTTTTTTGATTTTAGGTATCATATACTTAGTACCAAACGATTAAATAACAATCTTGGTATTTTAAAATTAAGTAAATTTTAAGAAAAAGAAGAAGATTTGTTGATAATAGTTGTTTGTAATAGACTGATTTACAGATAACATATTTTTTTAACTATAAACAATAATAAAATTTAATATTTAATAAAAGTTTATATAGAAATCAACTTATGTTAAAAGATAAGCTGTAATTTTATATTAGATTATTTAAAAGACATTAATGAAAAGAAAAAGAAGAAGAGGAAAAAAGTCTCCGAAAATAGAAAATATTACCCAAGGAATACTCAAAATACTTAAATCAGAACCAAATCAAACTTTTAACTATAAGCAGATTGCTGCTAAATTTGGAGTAGACGATCCCAGTAGCCGAAATCAAATAATAAAGAAACTATCACAACTTGCGGCTAAAAAAGAGATTGAGGAAATAGACAGAGGAAAGTTTAAAATTGTACCAAATATTAATACATATTCAGGAAGATTAGATATTACATCAAAAGGTACAGGGTATGTAATAGTAGCAGATCTCGAGGATGATATTTTTATACCAAATAATAATCTTAATAAAGCGCTAAACGGAGATGAAGTTGAGGTATATGTATATAAACGTAAGCGAAGAGGAAAAAGTGAAGGAGAGATTACCAGAATTATTTCTAGGAAGAAAGAAGAATTTGTAGGTGTCATCGAAATACAAAAGAATTATGCTTTTGTGAATATGCAGGATGGTAAGATGTATACTGATATTTTTGTTCCTAAGAATAAAATAAAAGATGCAGAAGATGGTGATAAAGTATTAGTGAAACTGGAAGATTGGCCTGAAAAAGCAGATTCTCCATTCGGAAAAGTGATAAAAGTACTTGGTAAACCAGGAGACCATAACACCGAGATTCATTCGATATTGGCGCAGTATGGTTTACCATATGAATTTCCACCAGAAGTAGAAGCATATGCAAATGAATTAGATACATCTATCCAGGAATCAGAGATAAAGAAACGAAGAGATATGCGTAAAACGCTAACCTTTACTATTGATCCTAAAGATGCTAAAGATTTTGATGATGCACTTTCGTTTGAGGTTTTAGAAAATGGAAATTACGAAATAGGAATACATATTGCCGATGTATCACATTATGTAAAAACAGGGACAATTCTGGATGAGGAAGCTTATGAAAGAGCAACCTCTGTCTATTTGGTAGATAGAGTAGTGCCGATGCTTCCGGAAGTTTTATCAAATAATGCTTGTTCTTTACGACCACATGAAGAAAAGTATACGTTTTCGGCTGTTTTTGAATTAAATAATAAAGCAGAAATTAAAAACCAATGGTTCGGTAGAACGGTTACGTATTCTGATGCACGTTTTGCTTATGAAGAAGCACAGCATATTATAGAAACTAAAGAAAATACAATTCCAAAAGAAATTTCTTTAACTGGAAAACAGTATAAAGCAGATCAAAAAATTGCCGATGCAGTACTTAAATTAGATGAATTAGCTAAGATTATGCGTTCTAAAAGAATGGGGCAGGGAGCTATTTCTTTTGATAAAGTAGAAGTGAAATTTAATCTAAACCAAGAAAATAATCCGATAGGAGTGTTTTTTAAGACTTCTAAGGATGCAAATAAGCTTATTGAAGAGTTTATGTTACTTGCTAATAAAAAGGTCGCAGAGTTCATTGGAAAGCAAAATCCAAAGAAAACATTTATATACAGAGTTCACGATGAACCTAATGACGAAAAGTTAGCAGCTTTACAAAACGTTATAGGACGATTTGGTTATAAACTGGATTTAAGAGATCGTAAGACTACGACTAATTCACTAAATGGATTATTAAGAGATGTTCAGGGAAAAAAAGAACAAAATCTTGTAGATACATTAGCAATTAGAAGTATGAGCAAAGCTGAATACACTACTCATAATATCGGACACTACGGATTAGCTTTTGATTATTATTCGCATTTTACTTCTCCTATAAGAAGGTATCCGGATGTTATGGCACATCGTTTGCTACAACATTATTTGGATAGTGGAAAATCTGCTTCAGAAGAGGAATATGAAGAACGATGCAATCATAGTAGTTCTATGGAAAATCTAGCAGCAAGTGCAGAAAGAGATTCTATAAAGTATATGCAAATCAAATTCATGAAAGATCATGAAGACGAAGAATTTTTAGGAGTCATTTCTGGAGTAACTGAATGGGGTATTTATGTGGAGATCATTAGTAATAAGTGCGAAGGAATGATACGTCTTAAAGATATGAGTGATGATCATTATGTATTTGATCAAGATGAATATGCTATAATTGGTCAACATTCTAAAAAAGTATACCAATTAGGAGATGAAGTATATGTAAAAGTGAAGAATGCTGATCTTATTAAAAGACATTTAGACTTTACTTTACTTGGAAGTAAACAAGAAGTAGAATAAAGAAGAGTTGTAATCGTTAATCAAAATATAAATCACACATTTATCAATTTTAAATTTATTTAGGAAATGAAAAAAGTAGTATTTCTTTCGTTAGTATTTGTTGTATCTATGCTAAATGCTCAAAAGGTTATAACAAAAAATGTAGGAGATTTTAATGAACTTAAAGTCTTTGATAAAATAGAAGTTAAACTTATTAAGGGATCAGAAAATAAGGTAGAAATATCAGGTATTAGTAGAAAAGAAGTTGATGTAGTTCTTAAAGATGATGTTCTAAAAATTAAAATGTCTTTAAGTAATACCTGGGATGATAATGACACTAACGTAACTGTGTATTATACAGATATTTCAAAATTGGATGTAAACGAAGGAGCTAAGATAACGGTAAAAGGAGTAATAGAAGCTTCAGAGTTGGATCTAAGAGCACAAGAAGGTGGTGATATATATGCAGAGATAAAAACTGATAAATTATTAGCACGAGCAGTTAGTGGTGGTGGATTACATTTAGAAGGTAGCGCAGAAGAACAAGAAGTAACTGTTAAAGCTGGAGGACAATTTATTTCAGAAGATTTAAAAACTATTAGGACTCAAGTAAAAATTAGTGCTGGTGGTAGAGCAAATGTACATGCTAGTGATTATGTAAAAGCTAATACAGCTGCTGGTGGTACTATAAGAATTTATGGAAACCCAAAAGAAGTTGATGGAAAAAAAGTATTTGGTGGTAAAATTATAGAGGTAAACTAAGTTCTATTTTCTAAATTTGTAAGAAACACGCTTACATTCTATGTTTCAAGACGCTCAGGCAGCAATATTTTTAGGATTTATATTAGCCTTTTTGATCGGGCCAGTATTTTTTGTTTTACTAGAAACTGCAGCTATCAAGGGATTTAGAGCAGCTTTAGCTGTGGATCTAGGAGTTATATTTGCAGATATAGTATTTATTTTAATCGCGTATTTCAGTACCAATCAAATTTTAGAGAAAATAAAAGATGATCCTGCCTTATTTGTTTTTGGAGGGATGTTATTAGCGACTTATGGTTCTATTTCTTTTATTAAAGAAAGAAAAAATTATAACAAATTAAGAGATACTTCTGTAGAAATTATAAATAAGCATAATTACTTTATGCTTTTTTTTAAAGGGTTTTTATTAAACTTTATAAATATTGGTGTTTTAGCTTTTTGGATTGGAATTATTGTAGTTGCAGGTCCTCAAATGGATATGGATACTAATAGAATTGTTCTATTTTTTGTAATGGTTCTTAGTACATATCTATTTATTGATATACTTAAAATGTTATTAGCTAAGCGTCTAAAAAGAAAATTAACTCCTAAACGTACGTATATAATCAAAAGAGCAATTAGTATGATTATGGTGGTTTTTGGAGTTTTTCTGATTCTGAAAGGTGTTCTTCCTGATACGATGGAAAAGAAAATTCAGGATAAGATTGAAAAAATAAGACCAGATTCTGGTTTTAAATAAAAAAGTCCTGTATCAATTACAGGACTTTTTTTTGAGGTGTCGAGCGGATTCGAACCGCTGTAGATGGTGTTGCAGACCACTGCCTAGCCACTCGGCCACGACACCCTTTTTGTCTTCGAGGGCAAATGTAAAAAAATTTATGATTACTTCAGATTTATTTATCTTTTTTTACTTCTAGTAATTGTAACCATTTGTACATTTCCTCCAATAGGTGGGTTAATTTTTGAAACATCAACAGTTGCTTTATTTACCAAAGGTAACTCATCTAATATACGAGTTAAAATTCGTTCTGCAGCATGTTCAAGTAATTTAGAACGAATCGCCATTTCTTCTTTAACAATGTGATTAAGATGCACATAATCAACAGTATCTGAAAGATGATCAGAATGAGCAGACGTAGTAAGATTAGCTTTAATCTTTAAGTCAACTCTATAATCAGAACCAATTTTTTTCTCTTCTACCAGACATCCGTGATATGCATATATCTTGATGTTTTTAAGTGTAATTAATCCCACAAATTTTTTTTACAAAGGTACTAGAATCTTTTGTAAGAATTTACAGGAAAAGAACCCTTTTCTATACAAGTGATATAGTTATAAAACAGATATTATACAATTGTTGTGTATCATTAGAAATATTAGGTAGTTTTGTATTTTATTTTTTACCAATGACAGAAGAAAAAAAATCACTCAATTTTTTAGAACATATTGTAGAAGAAGATCTGGCAAATGGAATGAATCCAAAAGATTTGCGTTTTCGTTTTCCTCCGGAGCCTAATGGATATTTACATATTGGTCATACCAAGGCAATAGGTATTAGTTTTGGATTAGGAATTACATATAATGCTCCCGTAAACCTACGTTTTGATGATACTAATCCTGCTAAAGAAGAGCAAGAGTATGTTGATGCTATTAAGGAAGATATCTCTTGGTTAGGATATCAATGGGATAAAGAATGTTATTCTTCTGATTATTTCCAGCAATTATATGATTGGACAGTTGCGTTAATCAAAGAAGGTAAAGCCTATGTAGATAGCCAATCTTCTGAAGAGATCGCTGAACAAAAAGGAACTACTACAGAGCCAGGAATTAATAGTCCGTATAGAAACAGATCTGTAGAAGAGAACCTTGATTTATTTCAGAGAATGAAGGCTGGTGAATTTGATGAAGGCAAGCACGTAGTTAGAGCGAAGATTGATATGGCCGATCCTAATATGTTAATGCGTGATCCTTTGATGTACAGGATATTAAAAAAATCTCATCACAGAACAGGTGATACGTGGTGTATATATCCTATGTATGATTGGACTCATGGAGAAAGCGACTATATAGAACATATTTCTCATTCACTGTGTTCATTAGAATTTAAACCACATAGAAAGCTCTATGATTGGTTTTTGGATCAAATCTATAGTGATAATATAAGACCAAAACAAAGAGAATTTGCACGCCTTAATTTAAGTTATACGATTATGAGTAAGCGTAAATTACTTAGATTGGTTAATGATAGTATTGTAAAAGGTTGGGATGATCCTAGAATGCCAACGATTTCAGGTTTAAGAAGAAGAGGTTATACGCCAGGATCTATAAGAAAATTTGTAGAAACAGTAGGTGTAGCTAAAAGAGAAAACGTTATTGATGTTTCATTACTAGAATTTTGCGTTCGTGAGGATCTTAATAAAATAGCACCTAGGGTAATGGCGGTTCTGGATCCAGTAAAATTAGTGATTACTAATTATCCTGATGAAAAAGAGGAGTGGTTAGAAGCAGAAAATAACCCTGAGGATAGTACAGCTGGTTCAAGACAAGTTCCTTTTTCTAAGGAGCTATATATTGAGAAGGAAGATTTTAAAGAGGATGCAGGACGCAAGTATTTTAGATTAACACTTGGTAAAGAAGTTCGTCTTAAAAACGCGTATATTATCAAAGGAGAAAGTGTTGTAAAAGATAACGATGGTAATATTACAGAAATCCATTGTACATATGATCCTAAAAGCAGATCGGGTAGTGGTACTGAAGAATCGAAACGTAATGTAAAAGGAACATTACATTGGGTATCCATAAAACACGCTATTCCTTCCGAAATTAGATTGTATGATAGGTTATTTAATGATGAAGCTCCAGATAGTCATAAGGAGAAAGATTTTATGGAATTTCTGAATCCAGATTCGTTAAAAGTGATTACTGGATATGTAGAACCTAGTCTTAAAGATACTAAACTACTGGAACAGTTTCAGTTTCAAAGATTAGGATATTTTAATGTGGATCCTGATAGTACATCTAATGCATTGGTGTTTAATAAAACAGTTGGTTTACGAGATACATGGGCTAAAGTTAAACCTACAACTAATAAACAATCTAATACTAACAAACCAAACGAAAATAAGCAAAGAGAAGTGTCTCCAATAGACGAAATTAAAAGAGCGGGGAAGAAGTATACCAATTTACCAGAAGAGAAAAGAGAGGCTCTTAAAACTAAGATTTTAGAAGCAGCGAAAAAAGTAGATATAGATGAATTAGTACCATTATACGGTACTGCTGCTAAAAAAATAGGAACGCGAATTGTAATTACGTTAGCGCTGGGAGTTGTTTTAGAGACAAAAGGGATAGAGCCAGATCAGTTAGCTAAGGATTTTATAGTAAAAGGAAAAGAAGATACTAATGAATTGTTAAGTAAAGAAGCATCAGATATAGCTTCTAAATTTTCTATATAGTTTATAATAATGAAACTTGATGAGCATAAAAAAGTGATTTATTTTCACTTGTTATTAAACATTGTTTTTGCTCTTTTTATTACATGTTCATCATATTATAACATTCCCCTTAAAGGAGGAAAAGATGTTTTAGTATATCTAATTCATTTATGTATTATTCAATCCACATTTGCTGGGATATTATATATCATTTCGTTATCTAAAGTACTTTTTAAAGTACTTTTTTCTGTATTGTTTTTAGTGTTAGGCTTTCTATCATTTTGGGTATATAGTATAGATATTTCGGTTTCTTCAGCATTGATATACGCAGCTTTAACAACTAAACCATATGTTGTTAAAGATCTAATTAGTATACAGTTAGTTTTCTTTGTACTTGTTTTAATTGGAGTTTTGTTTTTAGTTTTTAAGTATTATGATAAATTAGAAAAAAGGAAAGGTTTTCTTGTTTTTCTTCCTATTAGTGTGGTGTTATTTTGCTTATTTTTCTGGGCAGATGGTGTAAGACTCAAAAGCTTTAGTAGCAAACTTCCGTATTCCTTATTTTATAGTTTGATCGAGTATTCTTCTGAAGAAGATTTACCATTAAAAAATATTAAAAAGACTGAATATACAAATGATAATGATGTTAAAGTAGTGTTGGTTCTAGGAGAATCCGTAAGAGCGGATCATTTACATTTAAATGGGTATTCTAGAAAAACCACTCCTAACTTATCTACTAGGAAAAATATTGTAAGTTTTGATAAGGTATTTACTAATAAAACAAATACAGCGTTAAGTTTACCAAGAATTTTGACTGATGAAGGTATTTATAGTGTTCCTCAGGACTCGATCATATCACTTTTTGATATGATAAATTCTAAAAATATTCCAACAAAATGGATCGGAAATCAACTTTTAGAAAGCTCGTATAAAGCTATAGTAGAAACTAATAGTGATGTGGTTATTATTGATGAATTCAAATCGTTTTGGAGTTTTAACAAGAAACAGGATCTTAGTTTAATTCCTAAATTTGAAGAGGAAATTTCTGAGCATAATAAAGGCCTTTTTACATTGCATATGATAGGAAGCCATTGGTGGTATGAAGATAAATATACTGACGAGTTCAGGAAATTTTTACCAGTAGTTGATAGTAAATATATTCCTTCAATGACAAATGATCAAATGATCAACTCTTATGACAATACTATTTTGTATTTAGATAACTTCTTGGATACAATTATAAAAGTTTTAGAACGTCAAAACCAACCTACTATAATGGTGTATATAGCGGATCACGGTGAGGCACTTGGCGAAGATGGAAAATGGTTACACTCTCATTTTCAGAGTCTTACTAATCCAGCAATGATAGTATGGTATTCGAATTCATTCGAAGAAACATATGAAAATAAAGTAAATACTTTAATAGAAAGAAAAGAAGAAAGCATCACTACGGATGTTATTTATCATTCGATCTTAGATATTTTTAATATCAAAAAGTATGATATCCAGCAGTCTATTTTTGATTGTAAAGAATAGTTTATAATCTTAATTATCGGCTATTTGTTCGTCTTGTGGGATTTCAATTTCTGTTTCGAAATTCTTAAAGATTTTCTGAGTTTCTGGATCATCTAATAACTTATTAGATTCGATAAAATACCATTTTTCTTTTTTCTTGTCATAAAATCCGAATAATGAACTTTTCAATGTAATTGCTCTGCCATTAAAATCCATTTTTATAGTATTTTTTACAAGGCAACGGTATTCTTTTTTTTCTTTTTTGATTTCTATTAATTTGTTAATTTTTGAACTAACAATTTTTATTTTTTGAGCAGTCATCGTTTTAAAGACTTGATCAATATCATTTCTTAATTGCTCTTCTCCGTATTTTTTGGAAATTTTTGGGTGTGTATACTCTAAAAGTGTATTGACATCTTTTTTTACAGAAGCTTCAGAAACTATTTTTGCATCTCTTATTGCCTGTTTTTTTAATTTGTTAATGTTTTGAGAAAAAATACTTCCTGAGACAAGTAGAAATATAATTAGGTAATTTTTCATTTTGAGGGTTTTGTAGGAACTCTTTGTTGTAATAAAGAATATTTATTAATTAAATTTTAGCATTGTTTTTTACTATTAAAAACAAGTTTATATTAAAGACTCTAAGAGAAAATAAAAGTTGCACAATATGATTGTATAACTTAATTATAAAAAAGCTCTTAAATCGTGTTATTTTTCTTTTTTGGTAAAATTAGTAATTTGTGGACATAGATATTCCGAAAATTGATAAAAAATAAAACCCGATCAGAAAATGTGATCGGGTTTTGTTTTTTTATAAAGTAATTCTATGCATCAGGTTTCTTTTTACCAATACCTTTTTTAGCATTTTGTTTTTTCATTTCTTCTCCTATTTGATTTGAAGCCGTAAATGAAGCAATCATATTATTTAACATATCGCTACCAGCTTGTGGAGAGTTAGGTAATAGTATCAAATTACTGTTAGTCTCTTCACCAATAGATTGTAGTGTATCATAATGTTGCGTTACTACAATTAGGGCAGAAGCTTCTTGAGAATTAATACCTACATTATTTAATACATCAACACTTTCTTCCAGACCTCTTGCAATCTCTCTTCTTTGATCTGCAATACCTTGACCCTGTAATCTTTTACTTTCTGCTTCAGCACGTGCTTTTGCTACGATTTTAATACGTTCTGCTTCTGCTTCATATTCTGCTGCAACTTTTTCGCGTTCTGCTGCATTAATTCTATTCATAGCTTCTTTTACCTGTAGATCAGGATCAATATCGGTTACTAATGTTTTTATAATATCATAACCATAATTAATCATAGCTTCATTAAGTTCTTGTTTTACGGCAATCGCAATATCATCTTTTCTTTCAAAAACATCATCTAATTTCATTTTAGGTACCTCTGCACGAACTACATCAAATACATAGGAGGTGATCTGATCGTGTGGGTTTTCTAGTTTATAAAAGGCGTCATAAACCTTTTCTTTGATCACTTGAAATTGAACGGAAATTTTAAGACGTACAAATACATCATCTTTCGTTTTAGTTTCTACAAGAACGTCAAGTTGTTGAATTTTTAGGTTAATACGACCTGTTATGTTATCGACAATCGGAATTTTCATTTGTAATCCTGAGTTACGAATGCTATGAAATTTTCCAAATCTTTCAATAATAGCAGATGTTTGCTGTTTAACAACAAAGAAAAATTTAATGAATAGGAAGAATCCTATAATTGCTAAGGGTATAATATAATAATTCATTTATATTAAATTTTAAGGTTAATAGTATTGTATTAAATGTAAAGATAAAATGTTGTTCTACAATTTTATTTTGCTATAGTTATCATAGCAGTAGATATTCCAGAACTTCCTGAGGATCCAAAAGCCACAGAAATAATTTCCCATCCATCCTGTGCAGCACTGTTTAAAGTATCTTCAACATCTTTTCTTAGCTTTTCAGTAGACCATAGATTAGATCTTTTTAGCACTTTATATTGTTTTCGCATAGTTGACAGTTTTTAGAATTGTTACTATATATGTAGATATTTATGTAAAAATGTTACACGTTTAAAAAAAGTATACCCCATTATCTTGCCGAAGATAATGGGGTATTTATTAGATATTAAAAACTATAATATTATAGTTTTTTTATAATAGATTCAATTCTGTTAATGGTTTGTTCTTTCCCAATAATTTGTATTATTTCAAAAATATCTGGACCCTGAAGTGATCCTACTAGTGCAATACGAAGAGGCATCATAATTTTTCCAAATCCAATTTCTTTTGATTTAATCCAATCTTTTACGATACTAGAAATATTGTCGGAAGTAAAGTTTGTTATATCACCAATTATTTTTATTAACTCTTCCATAAGAGCAGGAGTATCTTCTTTCCAAGCTTTCTTGGTCGCTTTTTCATCATACTGAGTAGGAGCTATAAAAAGAAACATACTAAGATCCCAAAGGTCTTTGGAAAAAACAGCTCTTTCTTTAATTAAATTAACAACCTCAGTAAGATCAAATGTGGTAGAAATATTGTTATCAGAAAGTATTTGTTCTAATTGTTCCACGTGTAGATTAATAGCTGCTTGTTGAAAATGTTGCTGCTGAAACCATTTTGTTTTTTCTGGGTCAAACTTGGCACCGGCTTTATTAACTCTAGCTAGGTCAAATTCTTTAATCAATTCTTCTAATGAGAATAGCTCTTGTTCTGTTCCAGGATTCCACCCTAAGAAAGCAAGCATATTGATAACAGCTTGTGGTAGATAACCATCTTCGCGATATCCAGATGCAGTTTCGTTAGTTTTTGGATCGTTCCATTGTAATGGAAAAACAGGGAATCCCATTTTATCACCATCTCTTTTGCTTAGCTTTCCTTTACCAGTAGGTTTTAGAATTAATGGTAAGTGTGAAAAACTAGGAGCTTCCCATCCAAAAGATCGATAAAGTAAAACATGCAGTGCTAATGAAGGTAACCATTCTTCTCCACGAATGACATGGGTAATCTTCATCAAGTGATCGTCTACAATATTTGCCAGGTGATAAGTTGGCATACCATCACTTTTAAATAGCACTTTATCATCTAATAAATTAGTGTCTATTTTAATATCACCACGTACTTCATCTATAAGGTGTAAGGTTTCGTCTTGTGGACATTTAAAACGAATTACATAAGAGTTTCCAGAATTAATTTTTTGTTGTAATTCACTATCAGAAATGGATAATGAATTATTCAGCTTCATTCTGTTATGCCAATTATAAATAAATGTTTTTCCTTGAGCTTCATGATCTTTTCTATGTGAATCAAGTTCTTCAGAGGTATCAAAAGCATAATAAGCATGACCGTTTGCGATTAATTGATCTGCGTATTGTTTATATAGATGTTTTCGTTCGCTCTGACGATACGGTCCAAAACCACCGTCTTTTCCTGGCCCTTCATCAAACGGAATATTGCACCAATTTAATGCTTCTATAATATAATTTTCTGCTCCGGGAACATACCTATTTTGGTCAGTATCTTCAATCCTAAGAACAAAGGTTCCTTTATTTTTTTTTGTAAATAAGTAATTGAATAGAGCAGTTCTTACACCACCTATGTGAAGAGGTCCAGTTGGACTTGGGGCAAATCTTACCCTGATGTTTTTTGTCATGATCTTGTTTTTAAACCTTATTAAAGGAGTATAAAAGCGATGACAAAGATACAATCTTAAATAAGTGATATAAAAAGATTTGTTTCAAATAATCACGTAACTAAGTTAAGGTTTCATTTCTTTAGGAACGCGTTTATTCATTAACATAAACCATAGAGGAGGAAATAAAGAAAGTACCATAGAGGTTGGATAACCAAATGGAAGCTGAGGACTTTCTTGATGATGATCTAGAAGTTGATATTTTTTAGAAGCTCTATAGTGATGATCGCTATGTCTGGTAAGTTCAAAAAGTAAGATGCGACCTAATAAATGGTTAGAATTCCATGAGTGAATCTCGCGAACGCGTTCATATCTGCCGGATTTATTTTTCTTTCTTAATAATCCATAATGCTCAATATAGTTAATTGTTTCTAATAACAAGAAACCAACAATTCCACAGAATATAGCAATTAGCATTCCGAAAAAACTAAAAAAAGAAAAGATGATACCTAGGTATCCTAAGGTGATAATAAGATACCAAAACATATCATTTTTTGCTGATATAAAAGATTGATTGTTTTGTTTTAATAAGTTAATCTGAATTTTCCAGGCACTTATGTATTGTCCAATAACTGAACTGAACCAAAAGAAATAAAGAGGTTGATTATAGCGTGCTGTAGCAGGATCTTCGTTTGTAGCGGCTTTTAGATGATGTCCAAAATTATGTTCCACGTAGAAATGCATATATAAAGAAGGCAGAAGTAATGCCTTGGCAATAAACCTTTCTTTAGAAAAGCGATGACCTAATTCATGACCAACATTGATTCCATTAGCACCAAGTACAATTCCTGTAGATATTATTATTCCAACGATTTCATAAGTTTCTAAGGAAAAAGAAGATACTGTGTATAACGCATAAAACAAAATGGCATATATAATTGGTAAGTTGATATATAGAAGCCAATCAAACAGTTTCTTTTTAGATTTGGATAAGCGTGTTTCTTCTTCAAGATTTTGTTCAGACGAAGGAGTAAATAGTTCAATAATAGGAATAAAACCAAAGACATAAATAGGAGTTAAGTATGTATATACACCTTGTAGCCATATACTTAGTAAAGCAACGATTGGAATAGAATATGCGGAGATATATTTTAAATCTTTCATAATGGCTTAGATACTAGGAATTTGAATTATAATAAATATAACAAATCTATAAGAAATAAAGTTGTAGTTTTATAGATTACTGAAAAAGAAAGGCTTTAAAAAATGGATAGTTTTGAATTCATAAAGGATAAATTAGAACAATTTATTAAAAAATATTATATCAATGAGTTGATAAAAGGGGTAATACTTTTTTTCGCTGCAGGTGTTTTGTATTTTCTAATTACGCTATTAATAGAATACTTTTTGTGGTTAAATAGTACTTGGAGAACTGTGTTATTTTGGCTTTTTGTAGTAGTAGAGTTATCACTATTTATTAAGTTCATACTTGTACCAGTTGCCAAGTTGTTTAGACTAGCAAGTGGCATTGACTATGTAAATGCTTCTAGAATAATAGGAAATCATTTCCCAGATGTAAATGATAAATTATTAAATCTTTTACAACTTAGTAAAGATGATAGATCATCTTCATTGCTTTTAGCTAGTATAGAGCAGAAATCATTACAACTAAAGCCAATACCCTTTAAGTTAGCGATAGATTTTAAGAAAAACACAAAATATCTTAAATATGCGCTTGTACCAATCGCTGTTTTTTTACTAGTAAGTTTGTTTAATGAAAACACTTGGTTTTCAGAAAGTTATAAACGGGTTGTTAATTATGAAACAGCGTATGAACCTCCTGCACCTTTTCAGTTTTTTGTAGTAAATAATAGTCTCAATGCTCTAGAAAATAAGGACTTTGTTTTGGAGGTGAAGACTACCGGTGAAATTGTTCCCGAGAATGTTAGTGTTAATTATAATGATGAGATTTATTTTCTTAAGAGTACAGGTGTTGGCGAATTTCAACATACGTTTATACAACCAAAGGAATCTATAGACTTTGTATTATCTTCTAATGATGTTAATTCCAGACAATATACTTTGGATGTAGTACCAGTTCCGGTTTTATTAGATTTCAAAATGGAATTGGATTATCCTGGTTATACACAAAAAAAAGATGAAGTTTTAGAAAGTTCTGGTAATGCTACGGTGCCTGAAGGAACAAGGGTTACTTGGAAGGTGAACACTAGAAATACAGATAAGGTAAATATGGTATCAAAGGATTCTACAGAATTGTTTAAAAAAAATGCTTCTAGCTTTTCTTATGGAAATAATTTGTATGCTGATTGGGATTATCAGATTACAACTTCCAATAAGAACATAGAGGATTACGACAATTTGTCTTTTAGTATTAGGGTAGTAAAGGATCAATATCCAGAGATTAATTTAAGCTCGGAAAGAGATTCAGTTGATAACAGTACGATGTATTTTTACGGAAGAGTTAGTGATGATTATGGTTTAAGTAAGTTGCGTTTGGTATATTATGATAGCGAAGAGCAGACAAACAAGATGACGTATGACTTGAATGTAAACAATACGGAATTTGATGAATTCGTCTATGCATTTCCAGGTAATCTTGTGTTAAAAGACGGAGTTAATTATGAGTTTTATTTTGAAGTTTTTGATAATGATGTCATTCATAAATTTAAGAGTACGAAGAGTCAGGTTTTTGGTTTTAGAAAGTTAACAAATGAAGAAGAAGAAGATAAAAAGTTAAAAGAACAGAATGAAGCTATATCAGGGTTAAATAAATCTTTGAAGAAATTTAAGGAACAAGAACAGGATTTAAGAAGCTTAAGTAAGTTACAAAAAGAAAAAAAGCAGTTAGATTATAACGATAAGAAAAAGCTTGAGGATTATTTAAAGCGCCAAAAGGAACAAGAAAAGATGATGCAAAACTTTTCTAAAAAGCTTAAGGATAATTTAGAGCAATTGGATAACAAAAAAGAAGAGGAACCTTTTAAAGATGCATTAAAGGAAATGTTAGAAAGGAATGAAGAGAAAATGAAGAAAAATGAAAAGCTTTTAGAGGAAATAAATAAGTTATCGGAGAAAATTCAAAAGGAAGAATTAACTGAAAAATTAGAGGAATTAGCAAAGGAAAATAAGAATCTGAAAAAGAATTTAGAACAATTATTGGAGTTGACGAAAAGATATTATGTAATTGAAAAGCATGAAAAGTTAGCGGACAAGTTGAATGATTTATCGGAGAAGCAAGAGGAATTATCTAATAAGAATGAGGAGGAAAATACGAAGCAAGAACAGGATAAGTTGAATGAGGAATTCGAAAAATTCCAAAAAGAAATGGATGAGTTAAGAAAGGATAATGATGATCTGAAGAAGCCAATGAATTTAGATCAAGAGAAGAAAGATGAAGACGATATTAAAAAAGAACAACAAAAAGCGAGCGATAATTTAGATAAGAATCAAAAATCTGATGCTAAGAAAAATCAAAAAAGTGCTGCGCAAAAGATGAAAGAAATGAGTAAGGGTATGCAAATGCAAATGCAGATGGGAGGAGGAGAACAACAACAGGAGGATATGGAGATGTTGAGACAGATTTTAGATAATCTGGTAGATTTTTCAATGGAGCAGGAGGAACTTATGAAAGGGTTTAAAGGTATTAATAATGATAATCCTACGTATTCTAATAAACTAAAAAAGCAAAGTATACTGAGAGAAAATTTTATTCATATTGATGATAGTTTGTATGCATTAGCTTTACGTACACCGACAATATCAGATGAGGTTACCAGTAAGTTAACCGATATAGAATTTAATATAGATAAATCACTAGAACGTTTAGCAGAAAACCAATCTATTCAGGGAACGGCGAATCAACAGTATGCGATTACGGCTTCTAATGATTTGGCATATTTTTTAAGTAAGGCTTTGGATCAAATGCAAAACAGTATGTCTGCATCTGGTAAGGGTAAAAGTGGAAGTAAATCTCGCGGTTTTCAATTACCGGATATTATCAAAAAACAAGAAGAGTTAAATGATAAAATGAAAGAGGGAACGGAGAAAGGAAAAGGAAAGAAGAAAGGAGAAAAAGCAGGAGAATCTGGTGGAGAAGGATCTGGAGAGAAAGGGGAAAATGGTAAAGAGGGTAAAAAAGGAAAAGGTAAGAATGGAGAAGGAGAAGACGGTGAAGGAGAAGGTGGAGATGGGAAGAATGGTAATAAGAAAGGAAAAAACGGAAATGGTAAAGATGGTGAATCAGAGATGCAAAAGGAGGATCTGAATGGAGAATTATATGAAATATATAAACAACAGCAACAGCTTAGAAATGCTTTACAAGACAAATTAAAAAAACAAGGAATAGGCAATCGAAAAGGAAGTGATCTATTAAGAAGAATGGAGCAGGTGGAGAGTGAGTTGTTAGAAAAAGGTTTTAATGATCAAACATTAAGTAAAATGTTAGAGTTAAAACATGAATTATTGAAGTTGGATGACGCTACTTTTGAACAAGGAGAAGAAGAGAGAAGAGAGAGTAAAAGTAATAATAAGCTGTTTGATAATGATAGTAATGAACAAATATTAAAGGCAAAACAATATTTTAATACTACCGAAATATTAAACAGACAAGTATTACCTTTGCGGCAAAATTATAAGCGTAAAGTTCAGGAGTATTTTAAGAAAGGAAATGATTAATTTTTTTTACGAATCGGTTGATATAGTTATAGACGAAAAACGTATCTCTTCATGGATACATAATGTAATAATATCTGAAAAAAAGAAAGAAGGAGAGATAAGTTTTATCTTTTGCAATGACGATTATCTATTGAAAATAAATCAGGATTTCCTCAATCACGACACGTATACGGATATAATAAGTTTCGATAATTCATTAGGAAATGAATTGCACGGTGATATTTTTATATCATATGAAAGAGTGGTTGATAATGCTGAAACATATGCTGTTTCAATTGAAGAAGAATTAAGGCGAGTTATAATTCATGGAGTATTACACTTTTGTGGTTTTAAGGATAAAACTGATGATGAAAGTGTAGTTATGAGAAATAAGGAAAATGAAAAACTAGCTATGTTCCACGTGGAACATAGCTAGTTTTGATAATATGAATTTGTTCCACGTGGAACAAATTTTATGTATAATTTTTACTGTTCCACGTGGAACAAATGGAGATGTATTATGTTTGATAAGGAATATGATGTTATAGTTGTTGGTGCTGGTCATGCTGGAAGTGAAGCAGCGGCGTCAGCCGCAAATTTGGGTTGTAGCACGTTGTTGATCACAATGAATTTGCAGAACATAGCTCAAATGAGTTGTAACCCTGCTATGGGTGGAATAGCAAAAGGACAGATTGTAAGGGAGATTGATGCGCTTGGAGGATATAGCGGTATTGTAAGTGATAGAACCGCAATACAGTTTAAAATGTTGAACAAGTCAAAAGGTCCGGCTATGTGGAGTCCAAGGGTGCAAAGTGATCGAATGCGTTTTGCAGAGGAGTGGCGATTGTTGTTAGAACAAACCCCAAACTTGGATTTTTATCAGGAAATGGTAAGTGGTCTAATAGTAGAGAACGGAAAGATAAAAGGAGTGAAAACTTCTCTTGGTATTGAAGTGAGAGCTAAGACTGTTGTTCTAACAAATGGGACTTTTCTTAATGGTTTGATACATATAGGAGAAAAACAATTTGGAGGAGGTAGAGCTGGTGAAAGAGCGGCTACTGGAATTACCGAACAATTGGTGGACTTAGGTTTTGATTCAGGAAGAATGAAAACAGGAACACCTCCTCGAGTGGACGGAAGATCTTTGGATTATTCTAAAATGATAGAACAACCAGGTGATGAAATTCCGGAAAAATTTAGTTATACGGATTTATCTAAACCGTTAACAAATCAGAGATCTTGTTATATGACTTATACTTCTTCAGAAGTTCATGATTTGTTAAGAGAAGGCTTTGATCGTTCTCCGATGTTTAATGGAAGAATTAAAAGTATTGGACCTAGATATTGTCCATCTATAGAAGACAAGATAAATAGATTTGCCGATAAGGACAGACATCAAATGTTTATAGAACCAGAAGGCTGGAATACAGTAGAGGTGTATGTAAACGGTTTTTCTACATCGTTACCAGAGGATGTTCAATTTAAAGCCTTACGTTCGGTTGTCGGTTTTGAAGGAGTAAAATTTTTTAGACCGGGTTATGCAATAGAATATGATTATTTTCCTCCAACTCAATTAACACACACATTGGAAACAAAGTTAGTTTCTGGTTTGTTTTTTGCTGGACAGATAAATGGAACTACAGGTTATGAGGAAGCAGCATCACAAGGTTTAATGGCTGGAATAAATGCCGCATTACAGGTAAAAGAGGAGGAAGCGTTTACTCTTAAAAGAAGTGAAGCATATATAGGTGTTTTGATTGATGATCTAATCACAAAAGGAACAGAGGAACCCTATCGTATGTTTACATCCAGAGCAGAATATAGAACGTTATTAAGACAAGATAATGCAGACTTTAGATTAACACCTATGTCTCATAAAATTGGATTAGCATCTGATGATCGAATGAAAAGAATGGAGGAGAAGGAAAAAAAGGCAAACGATTTTGTGCAGTTTTTTAAAGAAACAAGTGTAACGCCTCAAGAGGCGAATCCAGTTTTGGAAGAAAAGAAATCATCGCTAATTAATCAAAGCGGTAAGATGTTTAAACTGTTTGCTCGTCCTCAGATTACATTGAATGATATTAGGCATTTCGAAAAAGTTTCTGCATATATTAAGGAAAATGATTTAGATAAAGAGGTTTTAGAACAGACAGAAATACAAGTCAAATATTCGGGCTATATAGAAAAGGAAAAGAATAATGCTGATAAATTGAATCGTTTAGAGAATATAAAAATCCCTAAAGATTTTGATTACACAAAGCTTAAATCTCTTTCTTACGAAGCGTGTGAAAAGATGACAAGAATAAAACCCGCCACAATTTCACAAGCGTCTAGAATAAGTGGAGTTTCTCCAAGTGATATTTCGGTGTTATTAGTTTATATGGGTCGATAATGAGCTATGTAATCTGTAAACAGGATAGAGCTATAAAAGGCAGAATTTTAATTACTATTGTTCTTGTTTTTTCGTCAGCTATGTTATTTTTGGGACCAGAACCATTTTATACGAGACTTCTTTTTTTTATAGGTTCTTTATTTGTTTTTGGATTTACTACATCGTATAAAATTAATAAGGACTTTAATAATGAAAAGTTGTTTTCGGTTTTCAGTTTAGTTTTATTTAGATCAAAACTTGAAATGGAGTTCCCGGATTATATTTCTGTTTTTTCTGGATCTTTTAGTTTAGATAATGAATGGGGTGCTGTAAGCGCTATAGGAACTAAAGAAAGACATGATAAATTAGTGGTTCGCTTTTTTACAGATAACAGAAAAGTAACATTGTATAAAACTGACAATTACCAAAAAGCACTAAAGAAAGCACAAGAGCTTAGTGAATTACTAGATCTCGAAATTCACGATGCGACGAAGCAATAGTTCCACGTGGAACATTTTGTTTTGACAATTAATTTTAAGTGTTAATTGTTTTAATTTATATGTTCTATAACCGCAAAACAGTTTAGTGTTTTTTAGAGATGGAAAAATCAATAGTTTTGATACAATGTTTTTCGAAGATTATAAATAAGTAGATAGATTTTATAATAAGAATAGTAAATAAAGAATGTTTGATACTAATACAAAGTGAGTTCTATCTATAGGTTTTGGACAAAAATTGTTCTAACTGACATAAGTTTTCTTATATAGAAACTCACGTTTATATAGAATTTACTTTTATGGAAAACACTTTTTTATTAATAAAAGTGTTTTAATGAGTACCGACAACATCAAAAAATAAGATTATAGTAATAGTTTCTTTTAATTAGCAATGAATAAAGAAAAGTTAGATTTATATATAGAATGTCTCGATCATACCGTTTCTGGCGAAAATTTTAAACTTTATAGAGATAGAGATCATGATATGTTGGTTACCATTCCTAAACCAGATGAAAATAGTTTAGGAAAGTATTATGAAAGCGAAGACTATATTTCTCATACAGATGCTAAACGAACTATTTTCGAAAAAACATACCACCTAGTGAAGAAATTTTCGCTTAATAGGAAAGTAAAACTTATATCGAAGTTACATAAAGGAACAGGTACTCTTTTAGATATTGGAGCCGGAACAGGTGATTTTTTAATAGAAGCAAACAAAACAAAATGGGAAGTCGTAGGAATTGAACCTAACCAGCAGGCCAGAGTACTTGCAAAAGAAAAAGGAATAGTTTTACAATCAGACACGGTTAATTTAGATTCTAATGGTTTTGATATAATCACTATGTGGCATGTGTTAGAACACGTTCCTGATTTGTCAGCTCAGATAAAAGAGTTAAAACGTCTTTTGAAACCAGGAGGGCATTTAGTCATAGCCGTTCCAAATTTTAAATCATACGATGCTCAATATTATAAATCTTTCTGGGCTGCTTATGACGTGCCAAGGCATCTTTGGCATTTTTCGAAAAATTCTATAAAAACACTTTTTGAGGAAAAAGAAATGAAGCTAAAAAAAATCATGCCATTAGTATTCGATGCGTTTTACGTTTCTCTTTTATCGGAAAAGTATAAGAATGGGAAGATGAATTTTGTGAAAGCATTATGGATAGGTTTATTGTCAAATATTAAAGGAAGACGTTTAAAAGAATATTCTTCGCACATATATATATTAAAAAACACATAAATATTGTTTTTAAGAGTTTTTAAAGCCTTTTCTAATAACTTTTCTATAGTACACTTTAGTTTTTTTTAAAAAACTCATAAAAAGGCTCGTTTTTAGCCTATTTCCATTGTTTTTTACAATAGTTTATTTGTTATTTATTGTTTTTTCTTATACCTTCTTAATTTGATGAAGTTATGAGTATAACATCAGATGAACTTTGATATTTTTGCGCAGAACTAAATTTTTAAAATAATGAGAAATTTTATATGGATTGCTGTTGCATTAATCGGAATGACTTCATGCAATCAACAAATTGAAAAAACCGGTTATGTAAATAACACGAAAGTAGTATCAGATTTTAGCGAAATGAAAACTGCTAAGGAAAAGTGGACAAAAAAGAATAATGAAGTTAGAGCAGAATTAGAAGAAAAAGCTAAACAGTTTCAGATTGAAGTTCAAGGATATCAGAATATAATGAAATCTATGACGAAAGCTAATAGAGAAAAAAAGGAGCAAGAACTAATGGTGAAGCAACAAGGTTTGCAAAGAGAACAACAAACCAGAATGCAAGAAATTCAACAAGGAAGCCAGACGGAAATTGATTCTATTATTGCTAAAGTTGAGAACTTTATTAAAGATTATGGAAAAAACAATGGATATACATATATCTATGGAGAAACAGAGGTGAAGAATATCTTTTATGCAAAGGAAGAGCTAGATTTAACAGATAGAATTATTGCAGAATTAAACGGTGAAAAAGCCTCTACAGAAGAGAAGTAGAAAGTAAAATCATCAGGTTTAAAGAAAGTCCCAAAAAACATTTAAGTTTTTTGGGATTTTTTTGTTTTTTAAGGGAAAATTCCGCGATTATTTAAGATAATTTTCCAATGTATACGTCGCCAATGAAATGAACACTTATTCACATATCGACGGCGTTTTTCCTACAACAAATAATACTCAATATTCTGGGGTATATCTATCCGTCTGGAAACTTTAATTATAAATTAACAAATTCTTTTTTTCCTAAAATTATAATTGAAATTTTAAGAAAAACTAATACACTTAATCGGTAAAAGTTGTCATTTTTACGTGTTTTTTAACCCAAGTAAAAAAGGTATTTGCCAGCTTTTTTTATTTTTTTAGCCTATAAATTAGCTTTTTTTCGGTTCTCAAATGAAAAAAATTCATTGTGTAATAGATTCATTTTTTTTATTAAATTGTGTTTTAATGTATTGATTTATAGGTAATTATAATAAGTGTAATTTGTTAAGATTAATAGCTTTTGCACATGTAATTATTGCATCTAGAACGAGTAAGAATATTATTACAAAAAAAAACGAAAAATTGGTTTGATATAAATTTTTAATTCATAATTTTATGACTTTACAATAATTATATTAACAACATTATTAACAAGCGCCCCAAATCGGTTGATTAATAGTGCATATTTTCACATAAAATTAACTGGTGTGATAACTATGAAGAAAAGACTTAACCTTACAATCGTCGTGATATTTTTGGCACTTGGTATCCATGTGGTCAAAGCACAACGTATTATTGGACCTCCTTCTTTAACTTCTGGAGCGCAGGCTTGTGGTACACTATCCAACAGCTTTGATTTTGTGGCAGAATTATCTCCCGGTGCTGCGTTACCTGCAAGTAATCAATTTATCTTAGAATTATCAGACCCTACAGGAAGCTTTGCGAATGGAGGAGAAGAACTATTAAGGGTTCCAGGTCCTAACGAAGCTTCAGGTGGTACTTCGAATATTACTTTTATGGGTGTTACAGTTCCTCAAAACGCAGGTAGTGATGACTATAGATTAAGAGTAACAGCAACCGAAGGAAATGTTACAAATACAATATCAGAACCTATACCGTTTCATTTTTTTGATGATGATAATTTGTTGATACGTTTAAACAGTGGAGATGATATAATATTTTGTAATGTAGCATCTTTTGCTAAAGAGGTAGCAGTAGAAGTTACCAATGGAGATGATGTATTAGATGCTAATGATTTTAATTGGGAATGGTTAAAAGACGGAGTAATTATTCCTGGAGAAAATAGTCCTACGCTATTAATTACAGAAGAAGGAACGTATCAGGCAAGAGTTCCGGTAGGGTTATGTAATAATGTTTTTAGATTCAATAAATCTAATAGAGTAGATGCATCTTTAGTAAGCGTTGGGGATATCTCTATCGTAACTGATGCTCCAGATTTTTCTTTTTGTCCAGATGAACTTAAAGAGCTAAGGGCTAGTGAAATAGATTTTTCTTATGATTATCAGTGGTTAAAAGATGATGAACCACTAGAAGGAGAGATTGGTCCGACGATTATATTACCAGATAACGATTTTGGAGGCGAATATACATTGCAAATCACACTAAGTGAGGACTGTACTTTATTAACTCAGTCGGTTATAGTTACAAACGAAGGTTCTAGTATTACACTTCCCTTGCCGGAAGGTTTAATATTGTTACCTACTCAAGTTTTAAACTTAGTTATAGAAACGGATGCCCCTATAGGAAGTGTTTTTAGGTTTATTGTTGATACGAATATTCAAAGTCAAGGTGTAACAACAAGTCAAACGTTAACATTTCCCGCTCCCTTTATTGGAGATTATAGAATAGAAATTGAAGCAGATGACCCTTGTAATTCTTTCCTAGTAACAGAAACCAAAGTAAGAGCTGCTACTAGAATTAATATAGTCATAGCTCCAGAAGAAGTCGTCGATTGCGAACAAGACCCAATAACCATTGCATTAGCTGAAATGGCGGGAATAACAGCAGACAATGAGTCAGTTCCTCTCACCACAGAACAATTTGATTTTTTCGATTTTGAATGGTTTAAAGATGGAGTCTCTACAGGTGAGACTTCTTTGTCGTTAGATGTAAGTCGTGCAGATAGCGGAGGAAGTTTTGAGTTAAGAGCTATTTTTAGACCGGAACCAGGAGGTACGCTAGATGCTGTTTCTAATAATTTACCTATAGATTTCCTGTCCAGCGATATAGTTTTGGATATTACGCCTCCGGTATTAGAAGCGGGAGAATCGGTAGTGTTAACAGCGCCATTAAATGTTAATTTTACATATGAATGGTATGTGATTCAGAATGGAGAAGAAGTTTTAATCGAAGGAGAAACTACCAATACTTTAACAGTAACGGAAGAGGGAGAATATTTCGCTAGAATAAGTACTTCATTGTGTACAACAGATACACTAACTGCTTCGGTAGGAGGTCCACAGGCGTTATCAGAACTAATACCAAACGTTATTACTCCCGGTGGTAACGCAGCTAATAATGATTGGGTTTTACCCAACTCCTTTAGAGAAACAGATGTGGAGGTGACTATATACTCTTCTAATGGAAAAGTAGATTTCCAAAAAAATGGAGGTTATAATGGAGATTGGCCAACTAACTCTGCTTCGCAAGCAAACGAACTTATTTATTATTATATAATATCTAGAAGTAATACAGTTGTAAAAAAGGGGACAATTACAGTAATGAGATAATTTATGATTAAAAAAATACTTTATATATCCGCATTCATTTTTTGCTCACATATAGTGAGCGGACAGGACGGATCATCTAATACATCAGGTATATTACCATCAGATATTCCATTACATAATTCTCTTAAATATAATCGATTTTTGTTCAATCCTACTTTTTCTTTAGTTAGAGAAAACAAAAATTCATTAAATATTTATAATAGGAATCCTAGAGCAAGTTTTAGCGATAATTCGCAGACATATTTTCTTAGTTATTCAGCAAGATTCGAAGAAAAAACGGGAATTGGTGTTGGGCTATTCCAGCAAAATGTTGGAATATTTAGATTCTTTGGAGCCACAGCCAACTACGCATATAATATAGAACTAAATAGAGACATGAATTTCACCTTTGGGTTAAATTTAAGTTACTCTCAGAGTGCTTTAAAAAGTAATTTAGATGAGGCACAGGTAAATGATGACATCATTAATAATTATGAGAACAGTTCTGTTTTTCTACTTCGACCAGGAGTAAACTTTAATTACGGGAATTTTGATGTTGGAGTTTCCGTAGGCAATTTGGTGACATACAATCTTACAGCGAGTGAATTATTAACCGATAATTTTGAATATTCTGGTCATGTCATGTATACTACCGAGTTAGACTGGAGGAGAATGGATAATGAACTACGAGGAATGGTGTACGCATCTAAGCCAGGAGAACAAGATTTACGATATGGAGGAAATGTTTTATTTGAAATACCAAAATACGGATGGGCACAATTAGGCTATAATAGTTTTTATGGTGGTTCTATTGGTATTGGAGCAAATATTACAAAGATGATTTCTATCGGGTACACGGTAGAACCTGGAATAGGTGGAGATTCTAATGTTGCAGAATTTGGAGCAACCCATGAATTTGGCTTAGCCTTTAATTTTGCAAAAGAAGAAAAGAGAAGAAAAAGAAGAAATATTTCTTCGAAAAGCTCGTTACAAAGAGATTCTGAGATAAGAAGATTAAAGAAAGAAATTTTAGATCAAAATAAGATAATAAGAGAACTGCAACGCACGAACAGTGATTCTTTATCTCAGGCACAGAGATCTATGAATAGATTAGAAAGATCAATTCAAGAAGCCAAGGAAGAAGAAGCAAGAAAAGCAAGAGAACTGGCACTACAGCGAGAAGAAGAGGTTAAGCTACTTAACAAGCAGAAAGAAGAGTTGGCGGCTCAGAAGAAATTAGAGCTTGAAATGGCCGAGCAAAAGGCTGAAGAGGAGCGATTAGCTGCTCGGAAAAAGCTTGAGCTAGAAATGGCTGAACAGAAAAAAGCTGAAGAGGCTGCAGGAAGACAAGAAGAAGAAGCGAGAATTGCCGCTGAAGAAGCAGCAAGAGAAGCTGAGGCTGAGCAACAGGAAGCTGCTGCAGAAGCAGAAGAACAAGCTAAAAGAGAAGCGGAAGAAGCTGTTCGATTGGCAGAAGAAGCTGCCGAAACAGAGAGACAGCAAATAGCTGCGGCAGAGTTGGCTAGGAAGGAAGCAGAAGCAGAAGCTGCTAAACAGGAAGAGGAAAGACTAGCTGCTCAGAAGAAGCTAGAATTGGAAATGGCTACTCAAAAAGCCGAAGAAGAAAGACTGGCAGCTCAGAAGAAATTAGAGCTTGAGATGGCTGAGCAAAAAAGAAGAGAAGAATCTCAGAAAACTTTAGAAAGAGAAGTAGCCATACAGAAAGATGCTGAAGCGGAAGCTGCAAAATTAGCTGAAGAAGAGCGATTACGTCAGGAAGCAGAAGCTGCAAGATTAGCTGAGGAAGAGCGATTACGTCAGGAAGCAGAAGCTGCAAGATTAGCTG
>NZ_CANLMP010000006.1 GCF_947492405.1 uncultured Aquimarina sp. | reverse complement strand
ATTACCGATGATAATGCAGATGTTGGAAGTATAGTTGGTAGTCCAATTTTAACTTTAGCCCCAGGCGCAAGTGTAACTGTTACAGCAAATCAAACGATTACACAATCAGATCTTGATGCTGGTTATATAGAGAATAGTGCTACAGCAACAGGAGACAGCCCATTAGGAGGTCCAGATGATGTTAGTGATGATTCTGATGCTGGAGATGAAAGTGTTGAGACACCGAATGGAGATGGTACTACGGATATGGATCCTACAAATGATCCAACAGTTACTGTTATTACACCTGATCCAAGTTTAAGTGTTATCAAGACCGTAAGAGTTGCCGGAAGTGCATTGAATGATGTTATCGAGTATGACATTGTAGTTACCAATACCGGAAATGTTACTTTAACGGATATTGAAATTACCGATGATAATGCAGATGCAGGAAGTATAGTTGGTAGTCCAATTTTAACTTTAGCCCCAGGCGCAAGTGTAACTGTTACAGCAAATCAAACGATTACACAATCAGATCTTGATGCTGGTTATATAGAGAATAGTGCTACAGCAACAGGAGACAGCCCATTAGGAGGTCCAGATGATGTTAGTGATGATTCTGATGCTGGAGATGAAAGTGTTGAGACACCGAATGGAGATGGTACTACGGATATGGATCCTACAAATGATCCAACAGTTACTATTTTAGATATAAATCCTGAATTGACATTGGTTAAAACAAGTTTAGCTAGCGGTTCTAATGTAGGAGATGTTATTACCTATACATTTACAGTTACAAATACTGGTGATGTAACAATAGATAATATATTTATTGATGATATCCTAACCGGAAGCATAAACCTTTCTGTCAATCCATCCATATTAGCTCCTGGCGAAGAAGGTATAGCAACGGCAGAATATGTGATTACACAAACAGATATTAATAATGGAGAAGTAATCAATAGTGCTACGGTAATGGGTGAAGATCCGAATGGAGACGGTGTGATGGATGTGTCTGATAATGGTGATGAAACTGTTGATGATAACGGTGATAATGACCCAACTAATGATGAGACAATAACACCTATAGAGCAGTTGCCTAATTTGGCTTTAACTAAAACAGGTATTTATGTAGATGTTAATGGAGATGACCTGCCTAACGTTGGTGACGAAATTCAATATACATTTACAGTAGCGAATACAGGTAATGTTGACATTGTTAATATTGTTCTTACAGACCCATTAACAGGCATTGTATTGACTGGAGGGCCAATTGATCTATTAGTTGGTGAAACAGATACTACTACATTTACCGCAACGTATGTTTTAACAGCCGAAGATGTTTTATTAGGAGAGGTATTAAATCAAGCTACCGTTACTGGTCAAGATCCAAATGGTAACGACGTGATAGATCTATCAGACGATCCAATAGACACTACCGATGTAGATCTTGATAATGATGGTGATGCAGAAGATGAAACGGTAACC
This sequence comes from uncultured Aquimarina sp., assembly GCF_947492405.1. Classification (GTDB taxonomy): domain Bacteria; phylum Bacteroidota; class Bacteroidia; order Flavobacteriales; family Flavobacteriaceae; genus Aquimarina. The sequence goes on along the minus strand of NZ_CANLMP010000006.1, from coordinate 472,585 downwards.
ATTATCGAAGGAGTATTTACAGATGAAGATGACCCTATTATTGTGTACACAGGTATTAGCCCTAATGGAGATGGAATTAATGATGACTTTAGAATTGTAGGGTTAAGAAATTTCCCTGACAATACATTAAGTATTTATAACAGATGGGGAGTTCAGGTATTCGAAGAAGAAGGATATGAGCAACCAGGTGTAGAATTATTTAAAGGAATTAGTAACGGAAGGGTTACCATTTCTCAGAAAAATGAACTGCCTGTTGGTACTTATTACTATGTTTTAGAATATGTAAATGCGAGAGGACTGAATACATATAAAGCAGGTTACTTATACATAAACAGATAAATTTATATTTGGAATAGTATATATTTGTTATTCCCTAAATCAAATAATGATACTTATGAATAGACTATTAACAATATTTATGCTTGCTATATTTGGCTTAATAGCAAATTATAGTATTGCACAACAAGATGCTCAGTATACTCAATATATGTATAATACAATTAGCGTAAACCCTGCATATGCAGGTAGTAGAGGTGTTATGAGTATAATGGGATTACATCGTAGTCAATGGGTTGGATTAGATGGAGCCCCAAGAACCCAAACATTAACATTAAATACACCAATAGGTGATAATAATAAAGTTGGGTTGGGACTATCAATAGTTAATGATGAAATAGGTCCAACTAATGAAACATACTTCGACATTGATTTTTCCTATACAATTCCTACCTCAGAACGAGGAAAACTAAGTTTTGGAGTAAAAGCAGGAGGGCATTTGTTAAATGTTGATTTTGATAGACTATCACAATTTGAAACAGGAGATCCTCTTTTTGGTAATGGTAATATTGATAATAAATTTAGTCCTAATGTAGGTGTTGGGTTTTACTATCATACAGATAAGTTTTATGTAGGATTAAGTGCTCCAAATTTATTAGAAACGGACCATTTTGACGAAGGAGCAGAAATAGATGATAATGGTAATTCATCATTTATTGCAGAAGAACGGATTAATTATTACTTAATAGCCGGACATGTTTTTGACCTTAGCGATACTGTAAAGTTTAAACCGGCTGTATTAAGTAAATTAGTATTTGGAGCTCCACTACAGGTAGACGTCTCTGCTAATTTTTTGTTGTATGATAAATTAACATTGGGTGTCGGTTACAGATGGAGTGCAGCATTTAGTGCTATGGCAGGATTTCAGGTGTCGGATTCTTTAATGATAGGTTTTGCTTATGACAAAGAGTCCACAGAATTAGGAAGAACACAATTTAACGATGGTAGTTATGAAGTAATGTTACGTTTTGAACTATTTAGAAAGTATAATAGAATGCTAACGCCTAGGTTCTTTTAATCGTAAAATATTACATAATTCGGATAAGTTAATTTTTAGATTACATAAAATATAGCCAAAAATAAAATGAAGGGATTATTACACAAATTATTATTTGTTATTGTTGGATTTTTCTTTGTGAACTCCATGTTCTCTCAGGAAAGAAAACTAAAATCGGCACAGAATCAGTATGACAAATACGAATATATTAATGCACAAGAGACGTATCTTAAAGTTGTAAAAAAAGGATACAAGAGTGCAGATTTATACAAGAACCTCGGAAACAGTTATTATTTTAATAGTCAATTTGAGGAAGCTTCTAAATGGTATGAAGAATTAGTAAATTCTTACCCTACTGAAGTGGAACCAGAATATTATTTCAGGTATGCGCAGACATTAAAATCTGTAGGACGTTATGATGATGCAGATGTGTATATGAAAAAGTTTGTAGAAGCTAGTTCAGATGACCAACGTGCTCAATTGTTTCAAGATGAACCAAATTATCTGAAACGAATAGATTTTCAATCAGGAAGATTCGAGATAGAGAATTCTTCTATTAATTCTTCATTCACTGATTTCGGTTCTGCTTTTTTTGGAAGGTTTGTAGTTTTTAGTTCTTCTAGAGACACACTTTTATTCAAAAAAAGTGTACATCAATGGAACGAAGAACCATTTTTAGACTTATTTAGGGCAGAATATAACCCTACTAATGGCGAACTTTCTGAAATAGAAAAGTTCGACAGTAAAATAAACAGCAAGTTTCATGAATCCACACCGATTTTTGCAAAGGATGGTCAGACAGTATATTTTACTAGAAATAATTATGATGGTCGAAAATATGGAAACGATAAAAAAGGAACGAATCGATTAAAAATTTATCGTTCATATAAGAATACGCAAGGAGGCTGGACAACACCTCAAAATTTACCTTTTAATAGTGACCAATATTCTACAGCACATCCAGCACTTAGTGTAGATGAGAAAACATTATATTTCTCATCAGATATGCCAGGTGGAGAAGGACAATCAGATATTTACGAGGTTGCAATAAATTCTGATGGAAGCTTTGGCGAACCTAAAAATTTAGGTAATAGAATTAATACCGAAGGAAAAGAAACTTTTCCTTTTGTAAGTGCTAATAATGATCTTTATTTTGCTTCTGACGGTCATATTGGATTAGGAGGGTTGGATGTTTATGTAACCAGGCTAAATCCTCAGACAGATGAGGAAAAACTAGTAGTTAATATAGGTAAACCAGTAAATGGTCCAGATGATGATTTTGCTTTTATAGTTGATGATAAATCCAGAAGAGGCTATTTCTCTTCGAACAGAGATGGCGGTAGAGGTAAAGATGATATCTACAGCTTTTTACAGTTAGAAGACCTTAAAAGCTTCTGCGAAATTACAATTGCCGGCGTAGTAAAGGATGAAGATACTCAAGAATTATTACCAGGTACAAAAGTTTCTATTTATGACAGTAGTAATAATCTATTAGAAAGTTTTATTGTTGGAGATGATGCAGCATATAGTCACTTAGTTAAGTGTAGTTCTAAATATTTTGTACGTGCAGAAAAAGAAGAATATCTTACTCTAGAAAAGCTGGTTAATACACCAGGAGAAACAGAAACAGTAGAGGTGCCGTTATTGTTAGAGAAAAAAGTGAAATCTGCTGATGTAGGAGATGATTTAGCTAAGGTGTTATCTCTAAACCCTATTTACTTTGATTTTGATCAATCTTATATACGCGCTGATGCTGCAGTAGAATTAGCCAAGGTCATTGAGGTAATGAATCAATATCCAGAGATGAAAATTGATGTAAGATCACATACAGATAGCCATGGTGATGATGCTTACAACCTTTGGTTATCAGAACAGAGAGCAAAATCTACTATTAAGTATATGATTACTAAAGGAATTTCTTCAGACCGATTAACGAGCAAAGGATATGGAGAAACACAACCTGTAAATGATTGTGGAAATGATTCTAATTGTAGAAAATCAGAATATCAATTAAATAGACGAAGTGAATTTATTATTGTTAAATAATATATAATAACGTTGTATAGGCCAGTAATGAATATTGGTCTACCTAAAAACACCTTATTTATTAGGGTGTTTTTTTATTAATAAGTAAACTACCTCAGGGCAAGCCCATGAGGCATTAGATAGAAAATAATTTTAGATTTCGAGGCAAGCCTCGGAGCATTTAAATCTTGATTATCGAGTAAACAATTCTTTATTTTATGCCAAAAATAGGATAGATTATGAATTGCTACTACGATTTCGTAGTTTTGAGCCAATACAAACAAATGGAAGAAGAAAAAGTCATTTTAGTAAATGAAAATGATGAGCAGATTGGGTTAATGCCTAAGCTTGAAGCACATGAAAAAGCACTATTACATAGAGCGTTTTCTGTTTTTATTCTTAATGATAAACAAGAATTAATGCTACAACAACGAGCTCAACATAAATATCATTCACCAGGGTTATGGACAAATACTTGCTGTAGCCATCAACGAGAAGGAGAAACCAATTTGGAAGCAGGAACTAGAAGATTGCAGGAAGAAATGGGATTTACTACTCCGCTTAAAGAAACCATATCCTTTATTTATAAAGCGCCATTTGATAATGGTCTTACCGAACATGAATTAGATCATGTCATGGTTGGGCACTATGAAAATAATCCAGAAATCAATCCAGAAGAAGTTGCAGATTGGAAATGGATGGCGATTGAAGATATAAAAGAAGATATGGCAAAGAACCCTAGCCTTTATACAGCTTGGTTTAAAATTATTTTCGATAAATTTTACTCACATATCACATTATGAAGATAAAAGCCTGTAGGAAAGCACATTTTAACGCAGCACATCGGCTATTTAGAAAAGATTGGAGTGATGAAAAAAACACTCAGATTTTTGGAAAATGTAGTAATCCTTTATATCATGGACATAATTATGAATTAGTCGTTGCCGTAATAGGCGATATTGATCCTGAAACAGGTTTCTTAATTGATTTAAAAATATTAAAAGACTATATTAAATCTGAAGTGGAAGATTATATGGATCATAAAAACCTCAATGAAGAAGTTGAAGAGTTTAAGAATCTAAACCCTACTGTAGAAAATATAGCTGTAGTAATATGGAATAGACTTCGAAACAAGTTAGAATCAAAATATGATATAGAAGTAACCCTATATGAAACTCCGAGAAACTATGTAATCTATAATGGTAAATAATAATTATGGGATTAGAAGTAGGAGATAAGGTTCCTGAATTTTCAGCTAAAACAGATCAAAGAGAAGAATTCTTTAGTAGTGAATTTATTGGTAAGAAGCCTTTAGTAGTTTATTTTTATCCTAAAAACTTTACTCCAGGATGTATAAAAGAAGCTTGTGACTTTAGAGATAGTTATGAAGATTTTAAAAATATAGGGGTAGAGGTTATAGGAATAAGTTCGGATAGTGTAAAATCACATGAAAGATTTAAAAATAAATACAGATTACCATTCATTTTTTTATCAGATGAGAAAGGCAATTTAAGAAAGCTTTTCGGAGTAAAAGCAAGCCTTTTCGGAATGTTGCCAGGTAGAGAAACCTTTGTGATTGATAAAGAAGGGATAATTAGGCTAAAATTTAATAGTATCAATGCGTCACAACATTTGAAACAAGCTATTAAAAAAACCAAAGAAATGATGAATGAATAAAGATTCACTATATATATTAAAATTTAAACCAATCCTTAAAGAAAAGATATGGGGAGGTTCTAAACTAAACAATCTTTTAGGTAAAGAACCAAAAGGTTCTTCTATCGGTGAAAGCTGGGAAATAAGTGATGTAGAAGGAGAACAATCTGTAGTGATTAATGGATCTTTTGAAGGAAAAACGTTAAAAGATCTTTTAATTTATCATCAGGAAAAACTGGTAGGTGAAAAGAATTTTAAACGTTTTGGAACTAAATTTCCTTTACTAATTAAGTTTATTGACGCCAAGGAAGATCTTTCTGTACAATTACACCCAGGTGATGAAATAGCCAAACGAAAACATAATTCTCTTGGTAAGACTGAAATGTGGTACGTTACTCAAGCCGACGAAAATGCTAATATTATTATTGGTTTTAATCAGAAAGTAAGTCCTGAGTTGTATCAAAAACATGTCAACAAAAAAACTATAAAGGATATTCTGCATTATGAACCAGTATCTTCTGGAGATACATTTTTTGTATATTCTGGATTGATACATGCAATCGGAAAAGGAGTATTATTGGCAGAAATACAACAAACATCCGACATAACATATCGCGTTTATGATTGGGATCGTAAAGATACTAATGGAAGTTATAGAGAACTTCATCAAGAAGACGCTTTAGAAGCAATAGATTTTAATAATAATACGGATTATAGGGTATCCTATGACTCCAAGAAGAATGAAGTAACAGGTTTAGTTAATTGTCCGCATTTTATAACTAATATTATAGAAGTCGATTCGGAAGTTTTATTATCACATAAGGTATTTGATTCTTTTGTGATATATATGTGCGTAGAAGGTGAAGCAGAAATAATTAATGGCGAACAGAAAATAGCTATCAGCTTAGGAGAAACCATTTTGGTTCCTGCATCTATAAATGAAGTAAAAGTTATCTCAAAAGGAGTAAAACTTTTACAGACCTATATTTAAAACTAAAACCGTTTGATAAATGGTTTAAAAGACTAATTTTGCATAAAATATATTAAAAATGGCAAATAAAAGAAATCTAAAGAAAGATATTAACTACGTATTAGGTGATATCATTGAAGAAGTGTATATCTGGGAAGAAAATAATCCTGATAAGGATAAAAAAGCAGGAGAAGTTATTATTGATGAGGCAATCACATCTTTTGATGCATTTATGGCTAGAGTTAGTGATCGTAATGTAGAAAATGCAGCGAAACACTTTAAGTCTATTAAAGAAGATTTAGAAAAAACAGCTAAGTCTTTAGCTGAAAAAGTAAATTCATTATAATTTTTTTTAAAAAGTATTTGTAAATATGATTACAGAAATTATATTTGCAACCGCTTTGCCGATGTAGCTCAGCTGGCTAGAGCAGCTGATTTGTAATCAGCAGGTCGTGGGTTCGAGTCCCTCCATCGGCTCTTTAACGTGTAAATCCTAATTTCGAAAGAAGTTGGGATTTTTTTATATGCTATAAATACGATGAGACGAGAAGTTTATCCTGAGCTAGTCTGCTGATAAAGCTGGCGTATAGTCGAAGGGAGTCCCTCCATAGGCTCTTTAAAGTGTAAATCCCAATTTCGAAAGAAGTTGGGATTTTTTTTTATATGCTATAAATACGATGGGACGAGAAGTTTATCCTGAGCTAGTCTGCTGATAAAGCTGGCGTATAGTCGAAGGGAGTCCCTCCATCGGCTCTTTAAAGTGTAAATCCCAATTTCGAAAGAAGTTGGGATTTTCTCTTATAGAATATAATGTGTACTTGTAGATAGGTGAGTTCTTACTTTAACTAGAGGTTTTTCAAGAAAGATTAGAGAATGTTAAACCTTCGATAAGCTTAGAATGATAAGACTTTTGATTGAAAATTTATCTGAGAATATTATTCTTAAACAAAGTTGAATGGGTTTTATATACCCATATAGATAACTCAGAAAAACACGAGGGTATCATAGGTGAATAAAAAACAAAGTTGTTTAATACTATTCGTCTTTAAAAACTACACCTGTTATTTAATCTTCCTCTTTTACTTCAACTTTTTCAGCTTCCTTAGCTTTTCGTTCAGCTAAGTATTCTTTAAGTTGTTTTCCATAGATTGATTTTTTAACTCTCGGGGATAAAGATTTTGCCACGGTATCTAGATATTTGATGTTAGCATCAAAAACTTCGTTAAGTGTTATATACGGAGCTACTTCTAGTTTTCTATTATTGATGGCAAAATTAATTGTATATAAATATTTCTGTCTTAATAAATTTTTGTAGGCCTTGTCGTTTTCAGTTAATTTCTCTTCGTCATTTTGTTTTTTAGCCTCGTAGTCTTCCTTAATGATTCTCAGATTTCTTTCATTAAATCTTTTATTCATTTTGTTAAATTCTACTAGTTTTGCCTGATTTTTTCCTCCTACAATAATAGCGTCTCTATCAAAACCATTTAAAGAAGTATTGATTACAACTTCTCCAGCTTCTGCAAAAAATTCTATGCGGTCATTAAATTGAGTACCGTCGTGTTTGTCAAGATATAGATAATGTATTTCGGGTTCCAGAACATCTGTTTGAAATGCAAATTGTGGATCACCATCAATAATCAAAGAATCAAGATTTACTAAAATAGTATCCTGTATCTTTTGAAGATAAAGAGTTCCTTTTTTAAGCCCTTGTACAGTTCCACTTATTGAAACATTTCCTTTTTTCTTTTGAGTACTACAGCCTAGTACAAGAATAGCTAAAAATAAGACGGCAGAAATTCGTTGCATTGATAGTTTTTTGATTTAAAAAAATTGGAGTACAAAGATGCTATAAATTAGATTGAAAAACTAACTTCCAGATGCAATTTGCATTAATATTGTGCATAGAATAGCACCATATGTTCCCACTACATATCCAAAAACAGCTAATAGAACACCAACAGTAGCAAGAGACGGATGAAAAGCTGCCGCAACTACGGGAGCAGAGGCAGCTCCACCGATGTTGGCTTTACTACCTACAGCAAGGAAAAAGTAAGGCGCTTTTATGATTTTAGCCACTATAATAAGTAATAGTACATGTATAAGCATCCAAACCAATCCTATACCAATAAGACCTGGATTTTTTAATATTTGAGTCAAGTCCATTTTCATACCAATGGTGGCTACCAAGATGTAAATAAAAATACTCCCTATTTTACTGGCTCCGGCACCTTCATATTTTTTAGCTCTAGTATAAGATAACAAAATTCCAATCGCAGTTGCTATCGTAATCATCCAGAAAAATGATGAAGTAAATGAAGATAAAGCCGAGCTTTTATCGTTAAAAATTTCAAAATTATTAGATAAAAAACCGGACATTCCATTCGCTCCCCAATGTGATAACCCTACTGTAGTGAAGGCAATAGAAAGCATAACCATATAATCTGTCAATGTAGGATTTCTAGTAATACTCTCCGAATAGGAGGATACTTTTTCCTTAAGAGATTCTATGGCGCTACTATCTGCTTTTAACCAACGATCAATTTTTTTACTTTTTCCAATACCTATTAGTAATATAGCCATCCATATTTGAGCAACAACAATATCGACCAATACCATACCACCATATTTATCCGGATTATACTCATAAATTTCCAACATTGCTGCCTGATTGGCACCACCACCAATCCAACTACCAGCTAATGTAGACAACCCTCTCCAAACAGCATCAAATCCAGCCCCACCAACAGTTTCTGGTGAGAAAATAGATATAAGAAGTATAGCTAAAGGACCGCCAATAATAACACCTACTGTACCCGTGAAAAACATAATTAAAGCCTTTGGGCCAAGGTTGAAAATCCCCTTTAGATCAATACTTAACGTCATTAAAACTAACGAAGCAGGTAATAAATATCTACTAGCTATGTAATATACACTGGATGATTTTTCTACAAGTTCACCATTGGAATCTAGTTCTTTCCAATCCGGAGAAATAATTCCCAAAGAAGTAAATATGGCTGGAAGGAAGTAACAGAGAAGGAGGGCAGGAACAAACTTATAGAACCCTTGCCAGAAACTTGTTTTAATTGAAGCCGTATAAAATACTATACCTAAGCATAATAATAGTATTCCAAAAACAATAGTGTCATTGGTGAAAAAAGGAACATTTTCCATAGTGTGAGTTCGTTTAATATGAGATGAGATGCAAAATACGATTTTTGGATTAAAACTAAATTAGATGCCTTTTAAGCTAATCATTAATCCAACTCTTTAAGATGGTTATTTGTTTTTTAGTGGCATTTGGATTTTGTTTTAAAACAATCTTTTCTACAGTAGGGGCAATTACCTTAGAAGTAAGTTTTAATATGTTTTGATCTCGTTCTATTATAAAAACAATATCATCACCAATGTTCCATTTGCTAGAATCACTAAAAAGGTCATAGATGTTTTTAATAGTATACTTTTTATTGTCAATCCCTAATAAAAAATCACCACTTTTTATTCCTACGTTTTTTAAAAAATTATTACGTTCTGCACCGGCAGTAAACACTACTTTTTTATTGGATTCGGAACCTTTAATAAAGGGTTCTTGTTCATGAATAAAATATGCAGATGGAATTTCTATTGTATTGTAGATCAATCCAGCTTTTTCCAAATAAAAGCCATAATCAATAGGTGTGTTGTTTACTACGTGAGATTCTAAAAAATTAGCTACTTCAGGATAAGAAATTTCTTTTATTATTTCAATTAACTCGGGATCCTTAAAAGGTTTTTCACTACCAAACCTGCCAGATAATCCTCTGATAAGATCTACAATACCATAAGCCCCATTACTTTTTTCGCGCATAATGATATCTATACACATAGAAATCAGTGCCCCTTTTTCGTATACATTCCGATAATTTTCCAGATATGAATCTTGCAAGATGTTTTTACTCATTTCAGTAAAAGACATAGTATCATCAAATACTTTGGAGTTGTTTATTTTTTCCAGAATTCTTTCAAAAAAGTCTTCTTTGCTAATAAGCGCCTGATTTATTTGAAATAGTAGTGAGAAATATTCTGTTGTTCCTTCATAAAGCCATAAATGTTCAGACATTTTTGGATTGTTATAATCAAAATCATGAATTTCCTCAGAATGTATGCTTAATGGCGTAACGATATGAAAAAACTCATGCGAAACAACATCGGTTAGTGATTCATTTAGTTTTTCAAGTGGTATAGATTCAGGAAGAACAACTACGGTAGAGGTATTATGTTCTAACGCACCAAAACCTTTGGCATCATCATTTTTGGCAGAAGAAAGGTATAATAAAACGCTATATTTTTTTGTTGTATTTATGGGGCCTAAAAAATTCTTTTGTGCTCTAATAACTCGTTCCATTTGCGGCATTAATTGAGCCGCTCGATGCAATTTGTTTGGAGAATAGACACTTAACAAAATTTCGATCTCATTAATATTAAAGGTTACTTTATCCGGAATCGAATACATAATAGGGTAATCAGCCAAATCAGCATATCTTTTAAATACAAAAAGATCAGTATCATATTTGGCACCTGCCTGAGGTTCTTTAGGTAGATATTCAGATAAAGAAGTAGAAGCTTCCATATCCAAAGGATGTTTAATAAAAAGGTTATACTTCTTTTCTTTCATTTTATCAAAATATCCTACGAAAGCATATAGATTTAAAACAAAATTTTTATTACTTAAGATATTTGTTCCTGTCGGAGAAAATATTTGATGAGTCCCTTCTGTATCAAAAGTATCATTCACTAAATAAGTTATGGAACTTAACCGTTTAGAATTATTGATTTTCCAACGATTATCTCCAAACTTTTTTACCAATAGTTCATTTCCTTGATTATCAAAAGCTTTAAATTCTTCGATATATTTTCCATAGTTATTATTTTGATAAGTGCCAGGAACGATTTTAGGGAGATAATAACTAACGGTGTCTTTTGTTAAATTGGTTACTTTTAGCTCTACTTTTACTTTATCATCGGTAACATTTACTAAATCTAAAGAAGCTATAATAGGAGTATGATCTATCGTCGTTGTAGACACTGTAGTTTTACAACCTATAACAGAATTTAGTAGCGCAATGTAAAGGATTAGAATTCTAATCAGGTTAATTTTTCTTAGCACAAGTATTAGATATTGTTTTTAATATATGTAGCAACACCATCTTCTTTTCCGGATAGCGTAACTACATCAGCAATTTTTAAGGTTTCTGGCTTAGCATTGGCTACTGCAACTCCAGTGCCAACTGCTTTTATCATAGCAATATCGTTATAATTATCGCCAAAAGCTACTGCTTCTGATAGAGAAATTTTATAATGTGTGTTAAGTAACAATTCAATTGCGGTTAATTTTGAAATACTTTTATGAGCAACCTCGATATATGTTGGTTTAGACCTATATAGATGTAATATATCGCCAAAATTTACTTCTAAAAATCTATATGCTTCATCAATATGTTTTTCATCACCCATACACATTATTTTATGAGCACCTTTATTTTCAGTATTCCAGTCTTCAATTACTTCTTTAGTTGATTTTACGATAGGAGTTACTTTTGTGTTTTGAGCTTCTCGATTAGCCCAAAAATCCATTTGAGGTACAAACCAATCATCATCATGATATAAGCTTATATGGAATGAGTTGCCTTTGTTAAATGTATGTAGCTCTTGTATAATATTTGGAGCTATAAAGGTAGAGTGAATTGGTTTTTTGTCTACGAGAATTAATCCGCCATTATAACAAATTAATGGAAGGTTGGTGATATTAAGCTCTTCTTGTAAATGTGTCATTGCGCTGGGCATACGAGAAGAAATCAATATAACGGGAATAGTATCTTTTATGCGTTTTATTTCGGAAATAGTGAAATCAGAAAGTTCTCTTTCCGCATTAAGAAGTGTTCCATCGATATCAGAAAATACAATGCGATGTGGATTCAATAATATAAGGTTTGGGTTACTAAATTTTACAGATCGGTTAATTGTTTACGAAGTTAATAATACTACTGGTAACTTCAGGCATAATTTTTAACCAGTATTCATTATAGGATTTATGATTTTCCAATCTACTTCCTTTGATCTCTCTTAGAATGTGATTCATATTTTCTATGATTACATATTCGGCATTAGGAACAGCCTCCTTTAATTTTTCTGCTTCAGAAACTTCTACCTGTAGATCCTTATCACCTTGTAATATTAGAATGGGAATGTCTAAGTTTTTTATTTCTTCTGATGGAGTATATTTTATCCAGGATTTCATAAAATGCTGTAACTTATAACTGAAAATAGATTCTAAGGCTGGATCATAATTCATAGCTCTTCCTTTTTCTTTTAAGTCAGTAAATGCTACTGCAGCACTTTTGTCCAATCCGGGTGCTTGTTTTTCGAGTTGCTGAATCACGATTTGATCTACAGACTGGGCATTTCCGGCAATAGATATAAATCCATCTACATTATTTTTAGCGGCAATAATACCTATCAAAGAACCTTGCCCATGACCTGCCAAAATGATCTTGGTGTAATTTCCGTTTTTCCTAAAATATTCTACAACTGATTGTGCATCTTGAATAAAATGATCTAGTGAGATTTCATGTTCTCGAATACCAAGAGCATCAATTTTAAAAAGTCTTTTATCGTATCGATATGTAGCAACACCTTGTTTTGCAAGGTCAATGGCTAATAATTTAAAAGCATCATTCTTAGACATTCTGTCATTTCCTTCTCTGTTAATAGCTCCCGCATCCATAATAAAAATAACAAGGGGAACACTATCATCCGAGTATGGTGTAGCTAAGGTTCCTTCAATAAAACGATTTACTCTAACAATAGCAGAGTTATATTCTTTTTCTTGACCTTCTTCTTTTTCTTGTGCTAAACAAAATGTTGTAATGGCAATCAGTAAAATCGAAAACCGTATTTTCATAGCTATTGGGGTTTATAGGATCTGTATGTAAGAAACGACAAATATGTTGCCATATTTTAGAGTTAAATTCTTTTTGATCAAAATGTATTATTAAAATAATATTTAACGATTCACTAACATACCCTTTTTTATCTTTGCTTCAAAATATAAAATTTATGAATACTCGTTACATTATACTTTTGTTACTTCTTACTATTTCAATTAAGGGATTTTCGATGACCGAAGATTGGGGAAAAACAGGGCATAGAGTAACAGGAGAAATTGCGAATAATTATCTTACCGAAAAAGCTAAGAGAAATATCGCAGAACTTCTGAAGGGACAAGGATTAGCTTTCGTTTCTATTTATGCGGATGAAATTAAAAGTGATGATAGATATAGAGTATACAGCCCTTGGCATTACGTTAATTTTTCTTTTGATAAAAAGTATGGAGAAGATACACCTAGTGAACGTGGTGATTTAATTCAGGGAATACAAAAATGTATTGAGGTATTAAAAAGTGACAATGCTCCTGCAGAGGATAAAGAGTTTTATCTTAAGATGTTAGTTCATTTCGTAGGTGATTTGCATCAGCCATTACACGTTGGTAGAGGAGAAGATAAAGGGGGAAATGACATTCAGGTACGTTGGTTTAATGATGGCTCTAATTTGCATAGAGTTTGGGATACTGAGATGATAGATTATTATAAAATGAGCTATACAGAGTTGGCCAACAATGCAGATGAATTATCGGTGTCAGAAGTAGAAGCTATAGAAAAAGGAGATGTTTTGGATTGGGCTTATGAGTCCCAAAGTCTTGCAAAAAAAGTATACGCTTCAGCTAATGTAGGGGAAAAGTTAGGTTATAAATATATGTACAATCATTTTCCAATCTTGCGCTCTCAATTACAAAAAGGTGGAATACGATTAGCTAAAATATTAAATGATATTTTTGGGTAATTTTTGTCTACTCACTAACAGCAAGATCTTTTCGATATTGCTTCGGAGACATAGAGAAATATTTTTTAAAAGTCTTAGTAAGATGACTCTCATCAGTGTATCCCAATTGGTATGCAATTTCCGCAATTGTAAATTCGGTATTTTGTAACCTGTATTCGACAAGCTTCATTTTATATTTAGTCACATATTGATGGATTGATTCTCCAGTAGCTTTCTTAAAATAAGTACTGATCGAACTCTGAGACATATTAAATTTATCTGCCATATAATTTATCTTGGTGAGATCATTATCGTATACATTTTGTCTAATATGACCGAGTATTTGATCTATTCTGGAGTCATTTACTGATACATTTCTATTGTTAGAACTGTATTTAGCCGAAATATTTCTAACGATAATGCTTAGTATAGTACTGATCGCATTAGAAATAATTTCCTGGTAATATATTTTTTCATTTTTAAATTCTTCCATTACCACATTATGGATATCCCAGATAATCCTACGGTCTTCTTCGTGAGAGATTACGTCTCCCGGAATAATATTGGGATGATGAAGAAGTTGCTCGATTCTCTGGAGCCAATATTTCCTATCGGGTAAGTTGACTTTACTCGAAAATAAAAGTTCGGTAAACTTAAAATGTGTAAATGCAGAGTGCTTTTCTATTTCAAAATGATGTGTATCCTCAGGAGCTAAGAGAAATATATCATCTTTTTTATAGCGAAACCTAATCCCATTGATTGTATGATAACCGCTTCCATTCTCAACAAAAATAATCTCAAAATAATTATGATTATGTGGCTCCGCTTCCCATTTATCAAATGAATATTGATGTACAACAAAGGTCTCGTGTAAGGTATAACGATTCATAATCAATTTTTCTTTTGTTTTAAAGTTACAAAAATAAAATCAAACAAAATAACTGTTTTATACTTGTATTTTTTGTGTAAAATATTTGATATTGTTGATAGTTAGTTTGTTATGTTTTTATTGTACAAGTTATTACTAAAGTTTTACAAGTAAATAATCTAGCATAATTATATTTTTGCACGGCAAATTTTTTACACAAATCGGCTATGAGATTTAGAATTTATTTATACGCTATTGCAAGAATATTATTTGGGCTGGTATTAACTTTTAATGGAGCTTATAACGTCATTGTTTACCCAAAGTTTTTAGCTTGTTTAGAAAATCATTTTGAAAGAACTTCTGTACTTGATTTTGAATTTGTAGAATTTTTTCTAGTATTAGTCCCCTTTACAGAATTTACTATTGGTTCGCTTCTAATGATTGGTTGTTATACCAGAAAAGTTTTAATATCCTCTGTAATTTTGTTTTTATTTATAGTTATGTATTTGTTAGATGCAAATTCTGAAATTCTGATATTTGTTTATGCGGTTTTTTTATTGATGTCTGGAATTTTGTTAAGAAAGGATAATTATAATCTAAAATCGATGGATTATTCCAGAGACTCTTATCAAATGATATAAGTAGTGATACATGATATTGGATTCTTAAAGTTCACTTTAATTAGAATATAAATTTTTATAAGTCGAAATTGGTTTACTTAATCAATAACTCTAAAAGTTAGATTAATACGAGGTTTCATGATCTTTTTTGATTTTGGTACTTGATGCAACCAATTTTCCTGAGTCTTTCCTTGCATTATTAGCAAACTACCATGCTGTAGTAAAATTTTTTGTTTTAGTTCTTTTGTTTTATGTTTGAAATGAAACGATCTTTCTTCTCCTAAACTTACAGATGCTATTATCGGTTCTGTACCAAGTTCTTTTTCATTATCAGCATGCCAGCCATTACTGTCTTGACCATCTCTGTAAAGATTAAGAAGACAAGTAGTAAATATTCCTGAACTTATATTTTCTATTTCTTCTTTAATCATTAATAATTCCTCCGTAAATTGGTAAGGTTTCATTGTGATATTAGAGTAGGTATAGGTGTTTTTATTGTTAGCATATAATGCAGTGAGTCTAGGCTGTTTATAAATTTCACCAAAAACCTTAATGTCATCTTGCCTCCATTTGATAGATTCTTTTAAGATTTTAAACAAATGATCAGCTTTGTTTTTATCAAAAAAAGCTGGATAATAGGATACATCACCATCTGGCATTTTTAATTGTATTTTATCATTTTGTGAAGTAAATAAATCCAAATCAGCTGTATAGTTTACAAATATAAATATGCCCAGTATATTAAACCAAACTGAAGTAATAATCTAAAAACAAGAACAGATTTTGGTAACTTAAGACTTGCTTTTTTATTAACCAACATGTGTATATGAACAGGGAAAAAAACGATAAGCATACCGATGATTGCCCATATAGAAAAAAACCTTGTCTGTAAAAAAAGAATACCTACTCCAGCCATTATCTCGGCGATGCCACTTAGGTATACCAATGGTTTATGGTAAGGTATATATAGAGGCATAATTCTCATAAAAGCCTTTGGTCGAATCAGATGAAAAATACCAGCAATTATAAAAATTGCTGATAAAATGTATAAGTGCCAATTCATTAAACTCCTGTAGTTTTTTCTTTACCAGCAGTACTAAGTGCAAAGTCTTTACTTCTTGTCATGTGTTTTATAAAACTCACTTTTCTAAACCTTAAGGCAGTCCAATCCTCATCAATAGCTACTTGTCGTACAGGTTCTAAATTATAATCTCCCAGAACACCCCAACCGTGGTCTCTTGTGATCTCAGTAACATATTTTTTAGAACTTTTTTTAGGATACGCAAACCAAAGAATACCATCTCCCACTAACTTTGGGTATATAGTTTCAATCCGATTTTCAATCTGTTTTTTTTCTGTAACAAAAACCAACGCAAAGTCGACTTCGGATACTTGTATCAAAGACTCTTTAATAATTACGTCTTTTAGACAGTCAAGTTCTTCGCAAAACCCTTCAGGTTCATTCAATATTAATATCTCATCCAATGATGGAGGAAGTTGTAATTTTTTAAACAGCGCAGTCATGTGAGTGAATTTTAATTAGAACAACTTGTGTTTACTAAAGATACAAAAAAATAAAATTAAGATGCTTCATTTTAACGTAATCCTTTCGTATAAATCTGTAAATATGATAATCCATAAAGTTTCTGATTTACCGTTTTACTATGCTCTTTAAATATTTTATAAGAAACGAATACTTTTTGATTTATAACGTTTGTTAAAAGTTTGGAAACACTTAGTATTTTGTAGGTGTTAGAAAGAAAAGTATTCACTATTATCGTAATCACTTTTAAAACGAACATAGACTTACATCATGAAAAAGTATTCTAAACTCTACCTACCATTATTATTATTAGGATTAGTAATAAGTGTGTTATGTATCTCTTGTGAATCACAAGAATTTGACTCTGACAATCAACAAGATCTAAACGAGGATTTTGTTTTAGAACAAGCATATCCTAACGAAACTGGAAAGTTGTTAAGCATAATATTAAATGGAGGAGAGGTAGATGTAGAGAGTATCGATAAACATTACATATTAGAAGGAGATATAAAAGTAATGCCTTCTGATACTAATAAAGGAGTTGGTAGAGTTGGAGGGAGATGGCCAAATAATACGGTGTATTATTCTATTCAAAGCGGAATGCCTAATCAGTCACGTATAACAAATGCTATTGCTCATTGGGAGTCTAAAACCTCATTGAGATTTGTACCACGTACAAGTCAATCTAACTATGTGTATTTTAAGAATGGATCTGGATGTTCTTCTTACGTAGGCCGTATTGGGGGGAGACAAGACATCACCTTGGCGAATGGTTGTTCTACCGGTAATACTATTCATGAGATTGGCCACGCAATAGGATTATGGCATGAACAAAGTAGAAAGGATAGAGATCAGTATATAAAAGTATTGTTCGAAAATATACAAAATGGTCGAGAATTTAATTTTAGAACATATGTAGAGCAAGGTCAAGATGGTAATGAATATACTTCTAATTTGGACCTAGGAAGTATTATGATGTATGGATCTTATGCTTTTTCTAAAAATGGCCAGCCTACCATAACACGAGCTAATGGAAATACATATAATGCACAGCGTAATGGATTATCGAATAGTGATGTTACTGGAATTAATAAAATGTACCCTCCAATAACCTCAGGAGGAACTATAGATATTAAAGGAAACAATAATAATTATGTAAGTAGTGAAAATGGAGCAAAACCTATGATTTGTAATAGAACTACTGCCCGCGGATGGGAAAAGTTTCAGTTAATAACGCTTAGTGGAGGTAAAGTTGCATTAAAAGGAAATAATGGTAAATATGTTAGTAGTGAAAACGGTGCAAATCCAATAACCTGTAATAGATCTCAAATAGGTGCTTGGGAACAATTTACTTTAGTTAGTAGAGGAGGAAATAGATATGCACTAAAAGGTAATAACGATAAATACATTAGCTCAGAAAATGGATCTAAACCAATGACTTGTAATAGAGCTTCAATAGGAAACTGGGAGGAATTCGTAATTTCGGGATTATAGTACTGTAGTGCATTTTATCGAATTTGTGAATTAAAAACACCGCAATTAATGCGGTGTTTTTTGGTTTTAGAATCTTTTGCTACTAATCGATTATTTTAGAATTCTCCGGATCGTCAAATAGTTCACCTTCTTTCTCCAAAAAAGTAATATCAGTTATAGTAGCTTCTCCTAATTTATTAGTCATCCCTTTTTCTGAAGTCCAACCATAAAACTCCCATTTAGTAGCAAACGGAATGTCATCTACAGTAGTAAATTCCTTATAATATATAGCATGTGGATCGGCTTCTGCTTTAGAAGTATCACCATCACTTCCAAAAGTAACAATATAAGCTGCAGCTTGTAGCGATTTTGCAACAGGGTCAGCATAGATAATATACCAATCATCGGGAGCATCGCCGGTTCCAGCTTCAAAAGTCAGTTTTGCAGTACTATGTTTAGTATTATTTAGCATTCTATCATCTTGCAATTCTAATTTAGTTCCGGGATCACTTAATTTATAGGGTAACCCAAAGAAGTAAGACCAGGTAAACATATCAAAACGGGCTCCTTGATCATTAGCATCAGCAGGGCACAGGTATACATTTTCTCCATCATAAATTAACTTGCTCTCATCTTTTTTATCAATTCTAATCTTTGAAGAATTGGTAAGCATAGTAACTTTTCCATCCAGATGCTCTTTCCCGTTAAAGATAATATTCACATAAAAACTTACTGCTTTGTGACGTAAAAATTTATGTTTTTTATGAGCTTTCTCTATAGTTTTTGTGAAATGATTAGAAATAGATAAAGCTCCATCACCAATACCGCCATTAGGCTCTACAGGAATCACGTCTTTATTTTCTTTTACTTCCGGTTCCTTATTTTTTTCTTCTTTCTTTTGATTACAACTAAGTATAACAATAGAGAGTATTACTATAAAAATTCTTTTCATTGTGAGGTTATTTGTGTTATCAGTCTAAAGTACTAAAACCTTAAATAGTAGTATAATCTTTATGAAAATTGTAACAGATATGATCAGTTAGTTATGTCAATAGGGTTAGACATAATTATAATTTTAAATCCAAAAATCACACAGTTATGTTTTTTTGTCTTGTTAAAAATTAACAAATAATGTAACAAAAAGTTAATGATGATTACTAACATCATATACATTCACTTTTTCATTATCAATTTTATAAACAGATATAATGAGCTGTTAAATAAAACTAATAAATTATTAGAGTAATAAATAGCAACTTTAATCTGAACTTAAAAATCAAAAAACAAACAGATGAAACAATTATTTAAAACAGTATGGGGGACATTTTTAGTAGTGTTATGCGTATCATTTACCCAAACGTACGGACAAGGAGTTACTGGAACTTGGAAAGGAAAATTATCAGTTCAAGGAACTGAAGTGCCATTACTATTTCATATCGAGGAAAAAGAAGGAGTTTTATCTTCTACAATGGATAGCCCATCTCAAGGTGCAACAGGAATTCCATTGGATGCTACAGTTTTTGAAAACAATCAACTAACTTTGACATTTAAACAAGGAGGGATTAAATATGTAGGATCTCTAGAGAACAGTAAATTAAAAGGAACTTTTTATCAAGGCGGAATGGAACTACCATTAGAAATGGAAAAATCAGAAAAAACAATACCAGGAAATCCAGCATTGGTTTCTTCTGATACAGAATTAGAAAAAATAGCAAGTTTGGATCAAGGGAATTACAAATATTCTGTTGAAGATTATTTTGCAAGACCAAAGGCAAGAAGTTTTCAGTTTTCCCCAAATGGAAAATACCTTTCATATAGAGAGAAAGATGAAAATAGTAAAAATCATGTATACGTAAAAGAAATTGCAACGGATAAAGTTACCCGTGTAATCGAAGAGAAAGAAGAACTAATCAGAGGATATGGTTGGGCTAATAATGAACGATTAGTATATGTGATGGATAAAGGTGGAAATGAAGATTACCATCTATTTGCTGCTAATATTGACGGGACGGACCAAAAAGAATTAACTCCGTATGATGGTGTACAAGTAAATATTTTAGAAGGATTAAAGGAAGATGAAGACCATATGATCATCTCTATGAATAAGAATAATAAACAGATATTTGAGCCTTATAAAATTAACATCATTACAGGTGATATTAAACAATTGTTTAAAAATGAAGATGCCGCTAATCCGATATCAGGATATAATTTTGATAAGGATGGAAACCTTAGAGGATATGGTAAGATAAGAGATGGAGTGAATATTGACTTTTATTATGCAAAAGAAGATGGGAAATATGAAGTAATCAAAAAGATGAATTGGAAAGATACTTTCTCAATTCTAAATTACGATTACTCCACAGAAAATCCACATGATGCGTATGTTGTATCTAATTTAGATTCAGATAAATCACAGATATATTTGTATGATTTAAAAGCAGATAAAGTGATCAAAAAGTTATTCTCTAATGATAAATACGATGTTTCTAATTTATCATTATCGAGAAAAAGAGGATATGAATTAGATTATTTCTCATACCAGGGAGAAAAAAGAGTAATCATTCCTGTTAGTGATTATTATAAGAAATTCCACGAAAGAATTTCTAAAGAATTTCCTGATCATCAATATTCTATAGCAGGAAAAACGGATGAAGAAGATAAGTATTTGATCTTTTTTCAAAGTGATAAATTATATGGGGTGTATTACTCTTATGATGTGAAAAAGGATGAATTTAAACTGCTTTACAATTTAATGCCTCAACTTAAGGAAAATGATATGGCAGAGATGCGTCCGATTACTTTTAAGAGTAGAGACGGATTGACAATACACGGTTATATTACATTACCAAAAGAAGCCATTAAAGGCGAAAAAGTACCATTAGTGGTAAATCCACACGGTGGACCGCAAGGTATAAGAGATTCTTGGGGCTTTAACCCGGAATCACAATTGTTCGCTAGTAGAGGATATGCAACTTTACAAGTAAACTTTAGAATTTCTGGAGGATATGGTAGAGAATTCTTAGAAACTGGATTCAAACAAATCGGAAGAAAAGCAATGGATGATGTAGAAGATGGATTGCAATATGTAATTGATCAAGGTTGGGTAGATAAAGACAGAGTAGCTATTTATGGAGGTAGTCACGGAGGATATGCTGTATTACGAGGATTGACTAAGACACCGGATTTATATGCTTGTGGAGTGGATTATGTAGGAGTATCTAATCTATTTACTTTTATGAAAACGATTCCTCCATATTGGAAACCATATTTAAAAATCATAAAAGAGATTTGGTATGATGAAGATGTAGCTGAAGAAAAAGCTATCATGGAAGAAGTTTCTCCAGTATATCAAATAGATAAGATCAAAAAACCATTGTTTGTAGTACAAGGTGCAAATGATCCTCGTGTAAATATTGATGAATCTGATCAGATCGTAAAAGCATTACGTGATAAAGGATTTGATGTGCCTTATATGGTTAGATATGACGAAGGTCACGGTTTTGGAAAAGAAGAAAACTCAATTGCGATGTATAAAGCTATGATGGGATTCTATGCTAAGCACATTAGTAAAAAAGAAACCACAAAACCTGTTAAAGGATAAATAAGAGACACTTTCTCGTTAAGTGTGTAAACTAAAATATATAGGGTAAGGCTTTTTTTTAAGGCCTTACCTTTTTTTATCCGTAATTAAGAACTGATTCAATATGATTCCTCAGTTTCTAATTCGCACAGACCATTGTTTGTGAGCCTCTCTTTTTGATAAATATACAGATTTCAAGACTACATGATATATAAGAAATAACAATTTGTTTTTGGGGTACTTTCTTTTTTTTTATTAAGGGTAACTAATAAGTGTATACTAATACTGAAATTTATTAAAAAAGAAATTGTAGAGCTCTAAAATACTATTTTTCTGTCTGAAAAAATTCTAAACTTGATCTGATCCGTCCTAGCTCCAATAGAATTAGTGAGAAAAAATAAAAAGGTGTAAATGTTAAAATTAAACTAAAATCAAAGAATAGGGTTCTAGTTTTTAACTCATAGTTGTTTAATGAATATAAAAATTGTTTAAACATTTTAATATTCAATAACTAATTATAAACCTTTAATCAATTAATATCATGAAGCCTAATTACATTTTTACCTTATTAATTGCAATATGTTTTTTCTCTTTCACATCTATTGGACAAACGGCAAGAGTTCAAGCGATTCATAACTCAGCTGATGCAGCCGCTGCTGTAGTTGATGTGTATATTTTTACATCCGTCACAGGAGATCAGTTATTACTAGAAGATTTTGCATTTAGAACAGCTTCTCCATTTGTAGATGCTCCTGCTGGCATACCCATTACATTAAAAGTAACGGCTCCTGGAGGTTCTCCTAGTACGCCGGTATATGAAATTACAACAACGCTTTCTTCAGGTTCTACTTACATATTAGTGGCTGATGGTATAGTTAGTACTTCTGGTTACATGCCGGCACAGCCTTTCGGTATCCAGGTTTATGATATGGGAAGAGAAGCCGCTTCTACTTCGGGGAATACAGATGTATTAGTGCATCACGGATCAACAGATGCACCTACTGTAGATGTAAATTTACAATCAGGAGGAGCTCCGTTAGTTGATGATGTTTCATATACAGAATTTGCAGGTTATTTAGAACTTCCAACAGATGATTATGCTATTAATGTTTCTACTGCAGATGGAGCTACTATTGTAAAAGCATATGATGCTCCTTTGGCTACTTTAGGTCTTACAGACTCTGCGATTACGGTTGTTGCAAGTGGATTTTTAGATCCTTCAATGAATAGTAATGGAGCTGCTTTTGGATTGTATGCAGCTACACCAGCTGGAGGTGATTTAGTAGCATTGCAAGAAAGTTCTGCTCGTGTTCAAGTAATTCATAATTCTGCTGATGCTGCTGCGGCCTCTGTAGATGTATATCTAAATGATGCCTTATTGATAGATGACTTTGCATTCAGAACTGCTTCTGCTTTTATCGACGCTCCTGCTGGAGTTCCATTAAGTATTGAGGTAGCTCCTGGAACAAGTACTTCTTCTATGGATGCTATCTATGAATTACCCGCTACCTTAGTTTCTGGAGAAACGTATATTCTTGTAGCTGATGGTATAGTTAGTGCTTCTGGTTACATGCCAGCACAACCTTTCGGTATTCAGGTGTATGCTATGGGAAGAGAAGCTGCTTCAATTTCTGGGAATACGGATGTATTAGTGCATCACGGTGCAACAGATGCACCTACTGTAGATATAAATTTACAATCAGGAGGAGCTCCATTAGTTGATGATGTTTCATATACAGAATTTGCAGGTTATTTACAACTTCCAACAGATGATTATGCTATTAATGTTTCTACTGCGGATGGATCTACCATTGTAAAAGCATATGATGCTCCTTTGGCTACTTTAGGTCTTACAGACTCTGCGATTACGGTTGTTGCAAGTGGATTTTTAGATCCTTCAATGAATAGTAATGGAGCTGCTTTTGGATTGTATGCAGCTACACCAGCTGGAGGTGATTTAGTAGCATTACCAGAAAGTTCTGCTCGTGTTCAAGTAATTCATAATTCTGCTGATGCTGCTGCGGCCTCTGTAGATGTATATCTAAATGAAGCCTTGTTGATAGATGACTTTGCATTCAGAACTGCTTCTTCTTTTATCGACGCTCCTGCTGGAGTTCCATTAAGTATTGAGGTAGCTCCGGGAACAAGTACTTCTTCTATGGATGCTATCTATGAATTACCCGTTACCTTAGTTTCTGGAGAAACTTATATTCTTGTAGCTGATGGTATAGTTAGTGCTTCTGGTTACATGCCAGCACAAGCTTTCGGTATCCAGGTTTATGCTATGGGAAGAGAAGCTGCTTCCACTTCTGGGAATACAGATGTATTAGTGCATCACGGTGCAACAGATGCACCTACTGTAGATGTAAATTTACAATCAGGAGGAGCTCCATTAGTTGATGATGTTTCATATACAGAATTTGCAGGTTATTTAGAACTTCCAACAGATGATTATCAAATTAATATTTCTACTGCAGATGGAGCTACCATTGTACAAGGATATGATGCTCCTTTAGCAACTCTTAATTTAGACGACGCTGCAATTACAGTAG
This sequence comes from uncultured Aquimarina sp., assembly GCF_947492405.1. Classification (GTDB taxonomy): domain Bacteria; phylum Bacteroidota; class Bacteroidia; order Flavobacteriales; family Flavobacteriaceae; genus Aquimarina. The sequence continues at coordinate 448,108 of NZ_CANLMP010000006.1, read as the reverse complement.
TAGCAAGTGGATTTTTAGATCCTTCAATGAATAGTAATGGAGCTGCTTTTGGATTATGGGTAGCTCTAGAAGCGGGAGGACCTTTGGTTGAGTTACCAACAAATACATTGAGTATCAGAGAATTTGTAAATGTTGATCAGTTAGCTGTATATCCAAATCCAAGTATAGATGGTGATTTATTTATTTCATTACCACAATTAACTGAAGATATAGATGCGTTCGTATATGATATATCTGGTAGAGAAGTAATTAAAACAGTACTTTCTAATGAGCTTACGAAATTGGATGTACGTTCTTTAAATACTGGTTTTTATATTATGACATTAAGGAAAGGAAATGATTCTTTTTCGGTAAAAATAGCTGTTAATTAATTGAATTTCATTCCGAATTGGTAGTTGAAAAACGAGATCTACTACCCTTTAGAGAATAGTGAATATAGTAAAACCTCCTGAAAACTTGGATCAGGAGGTTTTTTTATACCTTTTCTTCGAATTCTGGGCAGTCTAATCTAATTTCCGAATCCTTTAGTGATGTTTGGATAAAATTACAGTAATGATCATTTTTTGTCTTTTCATAAAATTTACAGGCATAGCAAGTTCTTTGAATAGATAAAATTCCGGATCTATTAAGTTTAAAGATCAACGTATTTATAATTTTTAATAAAACTTCCTGATCTTTTTTCTCAATATTAGTAAGCAATTGCTTAATAGGGTCTGCAAAATTTTCAGTATCCGAAACGGCTTTCTGTCCTTGATCAGTTAAAATAATCGAATAACTTCTACTATCCGTAGAAGTTTTGGTTTTTCGAATCATTTCCTTTTTATCCAACGCTTTTACGGCATCGCTTATCGTAGGCTTAGTAACATTGAATTCTTTTGCTAGATAGCTTACAGTACAAAGATGCTCTTTGTGATAGGCTACGAAAATTAGTATCTGAATCTGTATGGGACTTAAACCTATAATTTTAGCGTGTTCCCATAGTAAAACCCGAAAAGTTTCGGATATTCTTTCTAACCCAATGACAATTTTACTTTGGGTATCTCCTTGTTGGAATGGGATATTAAAAATACTCTTATTCATAAAATACTAATGAGAAAGATAACTTTCTCATTAGCAAAGTTAGCAATCCTAATCACTTTTTATATAGTTTATAGACAATTTTCCATTTCGATAATAGCATACCCTTGAGTTTCTATTAGATGAACGAGTTCTGGAGGAGCTTTTTCGATATGACAAAATCTACATTCGTCAGATGTTAGATTAGAAGTGTCAAAAGGTTTAGTATCCAGGTATTTTTTACCATATCCTAAAATTTGATTTTCTTCCTTTATGTTATCTGGAACAAGGATGTCAAAATGCATTAGAAACCCGTCCTTTCGGTTAACATAAGTATCCCAAACAGCTATTTTCATTTTTTCGATTATTTAAATTCAACATTATAAGGTAAAGATAGATCAGTACTTAGAACACTATATACTTCATAAACACCAAGCATAGGAAGATCTTTTTTTTCTGTATTTACTTGCATATAAGCAGATACAGCATCAAACTTGAAATTAGTTTGATTACTTATTCTATAATCTGGAATGACTACTTTAATAGAGTTTTCTTTAGTAATCACTTGAAAACCTGGAGAATCCATATACATCGGCATCCCAGGATTAGTAGGAGGTAGTTTTACTGTAGTATCTACTTTTTTAAATTGCTTTACTGATAATCCTCCTTTTACTCTTTCATCCGGGTGAAGAATTACCCAATGTGGGTGCCATATAACACCATCATTATCATACTTCTGATCATAGTTTTCATCCCATAATGGAGTGTCGTCAAAATCTGGATGCGATGTTAATGCCAAAGCTACAATTCCTTCAGTACTATTAAAACCAACATCTATGGGATTCAATGTAGTTGGAAAAACATATCCCAAAACTGGAGCTCCGTTAAGTTGCCCTGCTGGCTTTGGTGTGGTTTTTCCAGCGTTTCCTTTTACTTTAATTTCCCAAATAGTGCTTGATATATCCTGTAGGTGGGTAACACTAACTGCGGTAATTTTTAAGTCATCATTATCGTATTTCTTACACTCATCACAAGCAAATAATATATTGCTTAATAGTATAGTTATTAAAAAAAATAAATGTTTCATAATTTCTATTAGTTTTAGAATAGTTAGGATTCTTTTAAATTAGGAATCCTAACTATTTAATTTAAAATTTTTATTTTTTTACATCAGATAGAGATGCTCCATAATTGATATGTAACACATTGCCATTAGGCGTTACTAATGCAGGAACAGATTGAACACCAGCTTTCTCCGCATCGATAATTGTTGATTGCTCTTCTCCTAGATGAACAACTTCTACATTAGAAGCTCCGATTAGGTGAAGGATGTCATGTTCGGCACTTACGCAAACTGGACATCCTGCGTGATAAAAAATTGATTTACTCATTTTAATAATTTTTAAGGTTAAAAAATTCTGATGCAAATATAGTAAGGAATCCTAACTAAAATAATTTTTTAAAGAAATTTAACATTTGAATGTCCTTGTTGATCATACTAATAGGGATTTGTTCTTTTTGAAAATGCGAAACTATCGGAAAGCTTAAATTACTAGGTTTTGTTGTAATCTAGATTCGAATTAAGGGTAGTCTAATTGAAAAACTTAATAGGTTTTATAGGCTTTTTCTTTTTCTTAAATGCACTTTTTCTATTTTCTGCTTTTTGCTTAAGTGTCTTTTTTAATTTTTCGCTACTATTTTTTGTTTGTTTTTTAATAGTTATAGAACTAAGACTATTAGCTGCTCTAATGGAGTAAGAAATAAAGTTGTTTTTTCCAAAATTGGTGTATTTTAAAATCAACTTTTTGATAAAAATTGTTTCTCCTTTAGCTTTTTTTCCGAAAGCAGATTTTACAATTTCTCTGGAACCTCCTTTCATTTTCCTATGGTATCTTCCTATACTTGATGATCTTATGTATATCTCGTCTCCGTTAAATTCAAAACCTAAGTACTGCATATTTTTCCTTTTCTTTGTAGCTAAATAAAAAGACTGAAGCTTATTTCTATTTATTTTGAATTCTGTAATATCTGTTTTTTTGTGATTTAGCTCTAATTCAAATTTGTCTGTCAAATGATAAACAATTTTTTTGATTTCATTAAGGTTTTCTTTAGTACAGACTATTAATATGTCATCACTATATCTTCTATAAAAACCATCTTTTAGTTTCAAATATTCGTTTAAAATTTTATCAAACTCTAGTAAATAAATATTTGATAAAGTTGCTGATATTGGAAGACCTTGGGGTATACCACACATTGCACCTTTTCTGACACTATTCTTTATTTGATTCGTAAATGGATTTTTTTTAATTAAACCAATTGATCTTAAAAACCGAAATTCTTCGGGAGTAGTAATTCTTTTATTCTTAGGATGATCGTTTTTGAATTTTATGAAAGGGAAGTACTTTGATAGCACTTGGTCATTATCGATAAAATCAAAATTTGTAATATTTCTAAATATTTTATAATGGTCTTTAGGTAATTTGTCTTCATTTATAACAGCACACCAGCTTTTCTTTAATAATTCATGATCCATATTATCAAAAAAACCAGAAAAATCAAGTGCAATTGTAACACATTCTTTTCTTTCTTTGATATGGTCAAAGGTTTCTTTTGCAAAATCAATGTTACATTTTTTTTCAATACTTCTATATGCTATTGGGATATTTTGAAGACAATATGATTTTAGTTTTTCTTCATATCTGTCAGATAGAATAGTAGAATACCAAGAAAATATGAAGGCATCAAAATGAGATGCATAAAAAATTTCTCTTTTTTTGAATGGAAGCCATACCCTTTCTTTGGTTCCATCTTGTTTGATTTGCCATTTGACTTTTTGGGTTTTAATAGTTGAACGTAAAAAAGGGTAAAATGAATGAGATGCTACATTTTTCTCTTTGGAAAAATACTCTTTAAAAAAGGAGGTTCTTTTATAAATATTTATAAATGGATCAAAATGAAGGTATCTCCTTTTTCCAGATTTGAATGCTCTTTTTTCCTTAGCAATCCATTCTGAGAATAATTCATTATGCTCTTTAGAGTACTTTTTTATTTTGTCCATTTTATTTAAACTGCAAAGCGGAGATTTCTGGTTTAGTACTAACCATTTAAAACCCCCGCTATCTGAGTAGTCTCGCTACCATCTAGGTACTTAAATAACTTTGTAAATTTAACAGAAATGAACTGGTTAAAGCTACTTACTGACATATTAATCCCAATTGTTATAGAAACCTTTGGGGCAAATTCGAAGTCCATCGAATGGAAGAGATATTTGCATATACCAATATTTATTTATAACTACATTCCCTATAAACTATTTTTATAGGCAATAGCTAATGTAGCTTTTTTAAATAGTTGAACCAAATTTTTCAGTTGAAATTTCCCTTATGTAAGCTTTTTAAATAAATAGTTAATAAAAGTTTATTTGAGAAAATCACTGAACTTAATTATTATGTTAATATTCCAAACGTGTTATCATCATTACTTGATGTCCTGTTCTAATTCTAATTCCTTTAATAAATCCTCATTATTTCCCGATTGGGAATTGGGTTGAGGTAGTAGTTCTTGTTTCGCAAAGAACCTTGGAAACAAATTGATATACCGATTAAATGTATCTATTTCAATAGTTATCAGTTCTTCATCTTGATTTTCCACCAAAGTATCCACAAGATCCCGATAATATGTCACGTTATCCATAATACTTTCAAAATGTTCTTGCTGTCTTTTATATGATAAGTTTGAAAAATAACGTAGTTGTTCTTGATATTTTGCAGCTAATTCTCTCCACAGGGTCCTAGCTTTTTCAATTTTGTTTATTTGATAATAATTATCTACAAAAGAGTGTAAAGGTGTATAATATTCATAGATATCTAAAGGCATTTTTTTTATACCCAAATCCAGGATTTCTTCAGCTTTACCTAGCTGATTTTCTTTGATTAATTGCTTAGCTAATCTGCTAAGATTAGTCCTGTAAGATATTCCGTTTTTTCTAGTTTCTGTATCGTGATAAATATCTTTTCTATCTCCATTTCCCCATTCCCACTCTTTAACATTTTTATACATAACTTCGGTGTTAACTCTTCCTAATTGATAGGGATTGTTTGGATTCACCTTAGTTTTAATAGGAACAAGTTTATATGTCATTCCGTCTAATTGTAAGTAGTCTTTCATCCAGATATAATCATCATCCCCAAAACTACCTCCGGTAAAGTAAATAGGACGTTCCCAGTTATTATTGGCTATTATATCTAGCATCACCAGTCTGTGTTTAGGGATATAATTACCTTTTAGCTGAATATCGATATAAGGAACAATGTTATCTGCATCTTTTTCAGATACTATTCCGTTTTTTAATACGGCTTCCTTATCAACAGGAATTCTAATGTTTTTGGTAGGAAAGGTGGATACTATTTTTCCATTCATAAGCTCTCCTTTGGTTCTATCATCATCGGATGTGATCCAACGCATCCAGTTTTTGATAAGCATAGTATCCTTTGTTACCGCTTTGTAAAAGATCGCATCGTTATTTCCATAGGTATAAAACGCGTGTTCTAACTGCGAAGGAACAGGTTTACCTTCATAAGCGGCCCTTTTCATTTGATCTATATACCAATCTGTCGCCAATAAATTGGTGATAAGAATACGTATATCCGTTCGGTATCCTTCTATTTCTTGTACATACCATAATGGAAAACTATCATTATCGCCAATAGAAAATAAAATTGCATCTTTCTGACAAGAGGATAAATATGTTTTAGCGGATGATTGAGCTGTATATCGATTGGATCGATCGTGATCATCCCAGTTTTGAGCAATCAATAAAGAAGGTCCTCCAAGTAGTGAAATTAGAATTGTTATGTATGCAGCCTTTTTAGAATTGATTTGATCTTTTAATAGGTCGAAAAGCGCATATACTCCAAATGCAATCCAAATGGCAAATACATAAAAAGAGCCTACCAAAGCATAATCTCTTTCTCGGGGTTCAAAAGGTCTTTCATTAAGGTATATTTTTAATGATAATCCAGTAAACAAAAAGAACATAAATAATACCCAGAAATTCTTTTTATCTTGTTTCAATTGGAAAACTAATCCAATTAAACCCAAAATAAGCGGAATAAAATAATAGGTGTTTCTAGCTTTATTTTTTTTGGCATCATTTGGTAAATTATCCTGAGATCCAAGGTGATATTCGTCAATAAACGAAATTCCACTAAGCCAATTACCGTGTAAAGAAGATAATTTACCCTGAATATCATCTTGTCTACCAACAAAATTCCACATAAAATATCGCCAATACATATAGTTAATTTGATATTGAAATAAATATGATACATTATCCCAAAATGAAGGTGGTTCGACATCCAAAAACTGACCAAACGATTCTAAAAATTTATGATAATCACTGTAGTCTAATGCATCTGCTGCATATTGTTTTCTAAAATCAATAACAGTATCTACAAGTTCTTTTTCATCCTGATATTCTGGTTTTATAGAGAATTTTAAAGGTCCGCTAAATAACATGTAATTACTGATATGCTCAGTACTCCACATTCTAGGTAATAAAGTTTTATGGCTATTATCTAAATTCTGTCTAGCATTTTTCCAATCATTTACAATTTCATATTGTCCTGTTTTTATATCTTTTTCGTATTTCGGTTTGTCATCTAAGTATGGCTCATCTTCATCTAAATTACCATAGATTTCAGTGAATTGAGGACCATAAAACAGATGTGTTTTTGGATACTGTTCCAGATTGTAGTATGCTAATAGTTCTCTAGCATTATTAGGGTTATTTTCGTTAATCACCGTGCCAGCATTTGCTCTAATCGGAATCATTAACCAGCTAGAAAACCCAACTAAAATAAAAAGAACACAGAGTAAAGAGGTATGGATTAATGGATAAGATTTTTTTCTGGTGTATTTTAATCCTAGGTAAAAACAAACTACCAAACTTATACCTGCTATAATGGTTCCTGAATGAAAAGGTAGCCCCATTGAGTTGACAAAGAATATTTCAGAAACTCCAAAATAAGTTAACGTATACGGAAGTAGCATTTTGAATATGAACAGTAATATGGCAATCACAATAACATTAGCCATTATAAAATTTTTGAGAGTTATGGTTTTATAATTTTTGAAATAATACAATAACCCTATTGCTGGAATGGATAATAACCCCATAAAGTGAACACCGAAAGAAAGTCCAATGATAAAAGAAATTAAGATGATCCATTTATTCCCTTGTTGAGAATTCATGTCTCGTTGCCATAAAAGTCCTAAATAGAACATAATAGATAGAATGAGAGTTGCCATAGCATATACTTCTGCTTCCACGGCATTGAACCAAAAGCTATCAGTAAAAGCAAAGGCTAGGGAACCAGTGACTCCACTTCCTAATATAGCAATACATGTATTTTTAGTAAGATTTGATTTGGCTTTTGCCAAATTAGTAAGAAGAATGGTAATTGACCAAAACATAAATAGTATGGTAAATGCACTAGCAGTTCCTGATGCAATATTCAATGTATATGCAATTTGTTCTGGATGTGTGGCAAACATAGAGGCAACAGCACCAATCATTTGAAACAAAGGAGCGCCGGGAGGATGTGCTATTTGTAATTTTGAAGAAGTGGAAATGTATTCACCTACATCCCAAAAACTATTGGTAGGTTCTACAGTATTTATATAAACCATTAAGGAAATAAAAAATACAGCCCAACCCAGTATAAGATTCCATCTTTTAAAAAGAAATATATTCATTTTTTTGATTGCCTTTTTAGGAAATCAAATGAATAGTAAAAATTAATAAAAGTAGATTATAAATAGTCGTAATAAAGTACTAGTACTGGTATGATTTTGTTTAAACTGTTTGAAAATAAGTGGTTTGTGATAATCTCCTAAACCTTATCAGTATTAAAGAGAACTAATGTTTTGAAAATTTTATAGACAAGAAAATAACCTGAATAGAAGAATATAAAATTATGTATCTGATTATTATAACATATAAGCGGCATCTATTTTTATCAATCATCTAAGATTAAACAATAGTTAAAACTTAGTTATTTGGGGAAAAATCTCCTTTTTTTAATAAACTTGAACTATCTTATGGTTTAATAATTAAGTGTTTGAGTTTTAATAATACCATGATTTTTACAAATTATTTTAAAGTATGCAAACTTCCAAGGAAATTAAAACTATTAGTTATTTAAGTAACTCTTCAAAGTTAGATAGAGAAGAAATAGAAGAGCTTTTGATAGATACTATGACAAATAATAATAAAATTGGAATAGGTGGAGTTCTTATATATAGCAATGATACTTTTTTTCAAATTATAGAAGGTCATGTAGAGGATGTAGATAGATTATTCACCAAAATAGAACTAGATAAAAGGCATTTTAATGTCTTCAAAATTTTTGATAAGAAAGTATCAATCAAAAAATTTAAAAGATTTAGTTTTAATTATATCGAAAATAACGATGAAAAGATATCTAATGAGTTGATTAGTTTTTTAGAAATTGAAGATAATTTTGGTGATGAAACCCATGAAATGCTAGTGGGAAAAGTAAAGACCCTTATTAAAGATTCTAAGTAATACCACTATTTATTAATTAGTTCTTTTCGACTGCTGATATGCAATTTACTATAAATATTAGAGATATGTGTTTTTACGGTATTAATACTGATAAACAGTTCATTAGCGATTTCTTTATTACTTTTTCCTGAAATGATTAGTTCTTTAATAGTATTTTCTTGTTTACTTAAAGACACTAAATTGTTATTTTGACTATTTCTTCGTCTTTTAAAAATTAAAAAAACCAGAGCGATTATAATCAAACAGGCGATACCATTTAGGAGTATACTTATAGAGTATTTTTCATCAGTATTTTCTTTGTAAACCAAAGAAAGTTTATTCTCTAGATATAAGAATAAGGCTGGATCAATTTCGCTCGATTTTAATTCTTTTAATAAGCTGGTATAATAAGCAGTATTTTCTTTGATATCTTTTTCCAGTAATTTTTTATCATCGAGTTTCTTAATACTTATTAGTTTTACCAGAAGAATCTGTAGGGAGTCTTTTGCATACCCTTTAGTCCTAAGTAAATACTTTTCAGTATCAAAATCGTCGTGTAAACTTTCAAATTTAGATTCGAATTTTTTTAGTTGTTGCCATTCCTTGTGAGCCTTATTATTAGTTGTGTAAGAATCAAAAAGTGATGTTCCTTTTTCAAAATATATGGAGTCTTTTTTTGATAAAATGAATAACTTAGAGTTTTTAGCAACACCTGTGCGTCTTGATATTGATTTAATTGGATTTACATGAATTCTATATATTTGATCTTTGTTGTCAAACCATTTTTGGTCAAAGGAAAAATATCCTTCTTTAGAAATCGAAGAGGAAGCAATAGGGATATAGGTATATCCATTAGCTGTGCCGTTTAATTGTACTTTACTTAAATTCACTTTTTCTTCCCAGTTCTCAGAGTTTTCCAGATGTAAATAACCTGAAACATTTTCTTGTCCATTTGCATTAAAACAAGCTGATAATAGTAGTATGAAAAGATAGATTGTATTTCTCATTTGTAGAATTGTCCTAAAAGAAAGGAGTTATATTGTAAAAATAATAAAATACTAGATATGTCCGTAGAATTGTTTTTTTAAAACAAGAATCAATCACAGCTAATTTGGTTTGCTCCATAAAGTAAACCATTACTTTTTTTAATTTCTTCTTTAGAAGACGGTAATTGTTCATCTAAGCAATCGCCAAAATACATTTTTATAATTTCAATACTTTTAAGCTTATTTCTGTTTAATTTACTAAAATGAATTTCATTGCCCTGATTGTCATAAATACCAAAATATTCTCTTGTAAAAACACTATTTTTAGATTTCTTAATTCTGTCTGTAATTCCTAAAGTATAGTTGTCGTTCTTAGCAACAATCCTAAAAATGTATGGTCTTTTAGCGTTTGGATCCAGAGGGACATGAACTTCATTTCTAAGGATTATTTTTTCAACATCTATCTTTTTAATTTTTAAGTACCTTCCTTGTTTACCATTTTTATTAGGTTCGGTTACATGCACAAAACGTGTAAAGCTCGTAACTCCTAATAAGGGATGAAGTTCTATTTTATTGCCATCCTTTGTTTGAAGATAATTTTTCATCTCTTCTACAGAATCAGATGTTTGGGAAACAACGGGGTTAAAAAATACCGAAAAGAGTAGTATTGTAGTTATTTTATAAAAAAGCTTGATTGATGAATACATTGTATTAAAGTTTGATTTCTTCAAATATAAAAAAACCGCTTCTACTGTTCAACAGCAAAGCGGTCTTATATCTAATAGCGTTAGCGATCTAATATCTAACTTCTCTATTTAATCATCTCAAAACTACGTTTTACAAATTCAGTCAATTCTTCACCTTTCAGTAAGTTCTGGGATAGTCTCGCCAAATCTAGTGATTGCTTAATCAAACGTTCTTTCTTTTTATCTGTTTTAGTGTCTTTAATCTGACCAATAAGCTCATGATTTGTATTGACAATTAGGTTGTACATCTCTGGCATATTACCAAACATATTCATTCCGCCTCCGCCAGTCTGTTGCATCTCTTTCATACGGCGCATGAACTCTGGTTGTGTAATTATAAACGGAGATGCATTACTATCCATCGCTTCTAATTGAACTGTGTATTTCTCAGCTGGAATCACCTTTTCTAAATCAACTTTTAAAGCCTCTTTTTCTTCATCAGATAATTTAGAAATAGTTTCCTCATCTTTTTTGATCAGGTTATCAATATGATCACCATCAACACGAACAAAAGAAATATTTTCTTTACTAGTTTCTAATTTTTGGATCAGATGCGAAACAATAGGAGAGTCTAATAACAATACTTCGTATCCTTTGTCTTTTGCTGCAGATATATAAGGATGTTGTTCATCCTTGTCAGAAGCATACAAGACCACCAGTTTATTATCTTTATCTGTTTGATTTTCTTTTATTTTTTCCTGTAATTCTTCAAAAGTGAAATAGGTTTCATCTACTGTAGGATATAAAGCAAATTTATCAGCTTTTTCGAAGAACTTATCTTCAGAAAGCATTCCATATTCGATAACTACTTTAATATCATTCCATTTCTTTTCAAAATCTTCTCTGTCATTTTTGAATAGAGAATTTAGTTTATCCGCCACTTTACGAGTGATGTAACTTGAGATTTTCTTTACAGCTCCATCTGCTTGCAGATAAGATCTGGAAACGTTTAATGGAATATCAGGAGAGTCAATAACACCGCGAAGCATTGTTAAAAATTCAGGAACAATACCTTCTACATTATCCGTTACAAAAACCTGATTTTGATATAATTGAATTCTATCCTTCTGCATATTCATATCCTGGCCAAGCTTCGGGAAATATAAAATCCCTGTAAGATTAAATGGATAGTCTACGTTAAGGTGTATATTAAATAAAGGCTCTTCGAACTGCATTGGGTACAATTCTCTATAAAAACCTTTATAATCTTCATCTTTTAGATCAGTTGGTTGTTTTGTCCAGGCTGGATTAGGGTTGTTGATAATATTATCAACTTCTTGAGTAGGTGCAGGATCTTCTTCCTTAGCATCTTCTGGTTTTGGTAATGTTTCTGTTTTCGTTCCGAATTTAATCGAAACAGGCATAAACTTATTATATTTTACCAATAATTCGCTGATTCTACTTTCCTCTAGGAATTCTGTATCATCTTCTCCAATATGCAGGATGATTTCTGTACCTCTTTCAGTTTTATCATGAGCTTCTATTGTGTATGTAGGAGAACCATCACAAGTCCAGTGCGCCGCTGGAGCGTCTGTATATGATTTGGTAATGATCTCTACTTTATTAGCTACCATAAATGCTGAGTAGAATCCTAAACCAAAATGACCAATGATTCCAGAATCTTTTGCGCTGTCTTTATATTTTTCTAAAAACTCCTCTGCACCAGAAAAAGCTACTTGGTTAATATATTTTTCAACCTCTTCTGCTGTCATACCGATCCCTTGATCGATAATATGAAGTAACTTATTTTCTTTATCAATTTTAACTTCAATCTTAGGGTTGCCATATGCTACCTTAGCCTCACCAATATTTGTTAAATGTTTTAGTTTTAGTGTTGCATCTGTTGCGTTAGATATTAACTCTCGTAAAAAGATCTCATGATCCGAATACAAGAACTTTTTAATCAAAGGAAAAATGTTTTCTACTGATACATTAATACTTCCTGTTGCCATTTTATTTATGTTTTAATTTTAATTATCACTTCTGGACTCTTTATAGTCAAAAAAAATACCAATTCTGCATTGCTGACAAACTGACACAGAAATAGCAGAAGGATTGATAAAACGTAAGGAAAGTACTAATGTTTCGTCTATTGTAAAACATAGAAATTAAGTTTCATTTTTTCTGAAACAACTTTAACAAATTTTTTGTTTAGGTTTTTGAGTAAAAAGTTAAACAATGTTTATATTTACAGTGTAAAATAACAATTATGGGAGCATCTAATAAAAAGCAAACAATTGATAGTCAGTATATCATTACCAAGTATATGAACTACGTTTTGGAGCATGATGAGTATCCAAAATCAGTATATAAATTTTGTAAAGAATCAAAAATTAAGGAAGAAGAATTCTATGAGTTTTTTGGTAGTTTGGATGGTGTAAACAAAGGAATATGGAATACTTTTTTTAGTACTGCTATTGATGCTATGAATAATAATGAGGAGTACGAAGGTTTATCTAGCAAAGATAAAATGTTAACGTTCTTTTTTACTTTTTTCGAATTACTAACACTTAATAGAAGTTATGTTCTTTTGACTTTGAGATATCACGAAGTACCTCTAAAAAATTTAGGACAGTTAAAGGGGTTACGAAAGCACATAAAACATTTTGCAAAGGAATTGATTGAGATTGATAACGATGAAAAATTATTTAGAATAGCTAAAAATCCCGTTTCCGTTTATTCAGAGGGTGCTTGGTTGCAGTTTTTGTTTCTGTTAAAATTTTGGATGGACGATGAATCTACAGGATTCGAAAAAACTGATATTGCTATAGAGAAGTCGGTAAATACAATTTTCGATCTATTTGATAATACGCCATTAAGTAGCGTATTAGATTTCGGAAAATTCTTGTGGAAAGAAAAATCAATGTGGAATTAGTGGTTTCTAATCATATACAACAAGTATACAGATAATATATGAAGACAATAGATAAAATACCTACTACAAAAATAGGAAGAACGACAGAACTTGTTAAAACTGGTGTTAAGGTAGGTGGAAATTATCTTAAGTATTACAGTAAAAAAGCTGTCAATCCTAAAACAACTAGAGATCAGCTAAATGAAAACAATGCTGCTGATATCTATGATGGATTGAAAAACTTAAAGGGTAGTGCTCTAAAGGTTGCGCAAATGCTTTCGATGGAGAAAAATATACTGCCAAATGCATATGTAGAGAAATTTTCTTTAGCCCAATTTAGCGTTCCTCCATTATCTGCGCCATTGGTTAGAAGGACATTTAAAAAGTATCACGGAAAATATCCTGAAGATTTATATGATACGTTTGCAACTCAATCTGTTAATGCTGCCAGTATCGGACAGGTACACAAGGCATCTAAAGACGGGAAAAAACTTGCTGTGAAAATTCAATATCCTGGAGTTGCAGACAGTATAAGTTCTGATTTGGCGATGGTAAAACCCATCGCCATCAGAATGTTTAATTTAAAAGGCAAAGATTCTGATAAGTATTTTCAAGAATTAGAAGGGAAACTCTTAGAAGAAACGGATTATGTGTTAGAAGTACAACAAAGTAAGGAAATAACCGAAGCTTGTTCTAAAATTCCGAATCTTACTTTTCCTAAGTATTATGAAGAATTATCCAGCAAACGCATTATTACGATGGACTGGATGGATGGTGTGCATCTAAGCGAGTTTGCAAAACAAAATGCAGATCAAGAAAAAGCTGATAAAATAGGTCAGGCGCTTTGGGACTTTTATATGTATCAGATGCATATCTTAAAAGCAGTGCATGCAGATCCACATCCTGGAAATTTCCTGGTTGATAAGAACGACAATTTAATTGCAATAGATTTTGGTTGTGTTAAGAAAGTTCCTTTGGAATTTTATACACCGTATTTTGAGTTAGCCGAAAAAGAAAATATAGAGAACCCAGATTTTTTTGCCCTAAAGATGTTCGAGCTGGAAATACTCCGAGAAGATGATTCTACTGAAGAGAAAGCATTTTTCTCGGGGTTATTCTATGAAATGCTCAGTTTGTTTACAAAACCATTCAATGCAGAGGTCTTTGACTTTGCTGATGAAGAATTTTGGAACGAAATAACAGCATTAAGTGAGAAGTACTCTAAAGATACAGAGCTAAGAAAGATGAATGGTAATAGAGGTAGTAAACACTTCTTGTATATCAATAGAACATTTTTTGGCTTATACAATTTGTTACATGATCTGAAAGCGACGATCCGTGTTAAAAATTTTGAAAAGTACCTTTAGCTAGTCGATCTCGACTGGCTTTGGTTTGTTTATTTATTGGTTAGGTTGTTAGAAAGGCATGCTGTGGTTGGCGTGCCTTTCGCTTTTTTAAAACAGAAATATTTAACCCAGATGAATGTCAAGAAATACTTTTGTAGATTTTATAGGTCATTAATCGAAAAAAGTAATTTTTCAGCAAAATTATTGATCTTCTCAAATATTCAGATTCCTTAGTTTTAATCATATCAGCACACATTACTTGCTTTAATCAAGAATTATGTATTGCTAATTTCAATTAATAATAAGGAGAAAATAGTTTGGATATGAATATACAATCAATACATCAGGATAATTCAGAAGAAACTTTATACGATACATTTTCGGTATATTTAAATCAACCACTAAATGCTATTTATATTGATTTAGATACAGAGGATACTAACGTGTCTTATATCGTATATGATAAAAAAGGACAAATAATTAAGGAAAAATATAATCTTTCTAAAAGAAATAAATTGTCTTTAAACCCCTTTCCTTCTGGTCTATATACTATTGTAATCAATGATAGAAGGAATAAGGTTATTAAGAAAGTTTTAAAATTTTAAAGAATATGTTTATCGAACTAAAATTTGAATAGATAGCTTTCTTATTTGTTACTAAACCAAAATAGAAAGTTTTTAAATTTTTTCTGAAAGCATTTAGGTTTTAATCGATCTGGATAAAACAGGGATTTGTTATGCGTGCATACAATAAGATTGCAGTTTCTTTTATCAAAAACCTAAGAATACATATCTTGCTTTGCAGTTTTTTAAAAAACATTAGTAATAAACTATTATTACATACAATACACACTCAATATTATAATATATGTATACTTCAAAAGTAACAGGATTAGGAAGCTATGTTCCTGAAAATGTTGTAACTAATGACGATCTTTCTAAGGTAATGGATACTAACGATGCTTGGATTCAAGAACGTACCGGTATAAAAGAAAGACGTCATATTAAAAAAGGAGATGGAAATAGTACTTCTGTTATGGGAGTAAAAGCGGCGAAAATAGCTCTGGAAAGAGCAAAATTAACAAAAGATGATATAGACCTTATCATTTTTGCAACATTGAGTCCTGATATGTATTTTCCTGGCGGTGGAGTCAGGGTTCAGGATATGATGGATATGAGTACAATCCCAGCCCTAGATGTTCGTAATCAGTGTAGTGGATTTGTATACGCTGTATCTGTTGGTGATCAGTTTATCAAAACTGGTATGTATAAGAATGTTTTGATTATAGGTAGTGAAAATCATAGTGGAGGACTTGATATGACTACAAGAGGTAGAGGAGTTTCCGTAATATTTGGTGATGGAGCAGGAGCAATGGTCTTATCAAGAAATGAAAACGAAGATGGGAGAGGTGTGTTATCTACACATTTGCATAGTGAAGGAGCACACGCTAAAGAATTATCTTTAGAAGGACCAAGTACAGAACATTGGGTTCCTGAGATTATTGAAGAAAATGATCAGGAGAATATACCTTATTATCCATATATGAATGGTCAATTTGTATTTAAGAATGCAGTCGTGCGTTTTTCTGAAGTTATTAATGAAGGATTACAGAAAAATAATCTTGCCGCTACGGATATAAATATGTTAATACCTCACCAAGCTAATCTAAGAATTTCTCAATTTGTGCAAAAGCAATTTAGATTATCTGATGATCAGGTGTATAATAATATTCAACGATATGGTAATACTACTGCAGCTTCAATTCCAATTGCCTTAACCGAAGCTTGGGAAGAAGGAAAAATAAAGGAAGGTGATTTAGTTGTTTTAGCAGCTTTTGGGAGTGGTTTTACCTGGGGGAGTGCGATTATTAGGTGGTAATGAGAAAGCATTAAAATTTTAATAAAACAAAAATCGCGAAACTAGTTAGCTTCGCGATTTTTTATTACCGGGTTATTTTTTTTCTTTAAAGGCTAATTCAAATAAATTATAACCATAATGGTACTATAATAGACGTAACAATTTGCATAGTGTTACAAAAACATTACTTTTTTTGCATTTATTTAACTTTGAACTGTTTTTATTAGATATTTATTAAATTTAACAAATTATCTGCGAATATTTTAGCATATTAACATATTGTTTAGTGAATTTAAAGTATTCCTCCACCGGATTTTTCATTTTTATCTCTTCTTTTTCTAGAAACTTTTCTGTTTTTCCCACTACCAAAGCGATATGATAATCCCAGAAAAATTGTTTGTGTTTCTCCTTGAAATTCTCCGTTTTGTTCGAAAGGAAAATCTCCAGAAAATCTAAAGCGCATCGTATTAAAAATATCATTGAAGTTAATACTTGCAGTTCCTTTTCCTTGTAAGAAGTTATAACGTGCTCCAGTATTAACGAAATAAAATGGTTTTGTTTTAAATTGGATTCCTTCTTGTTCACCTCTATAGAATCCAAATACTTGAAATGTTAAGTTTTTAGTAGCCTTAAAATTATTATTTATTCTAAAATTATAAACTAAAGCATCTACTTCACTAGACACTTGAATAATTTCATCCATTCCATTAACTTCTATTACGTCTTCTACAATACCTTTTTGAGTTTGAGCATAGAGATCAAAACTTGCATTAAAATTCCACCATTTTGTTGGGCGATAATTACTAGAAATCTCTATTCCATAAGCAGAATTGTTGTCAAAATTTTCAAAAGTAAGTATCTGACCTTCTTCTACCGTTGGGTCCGCTAATAAAGTCTGATTGATTTCATCATTTATCAAACGATAGAAAGTTCCGGCCGTAATAGAGCCTCCTTTTAGTTTACGAGTATAATTAAGCTCAATTGAATTTGTGAATTGAGGATCTAGTTCAGGATTTCCTCTAGAAGTAATTCTTGGGGTGCTCCATTCTCTTATTGGATTTACCTGATTTAATCCTGGTCTGTCTACTCTTCGACTATAACTTAATTGATAGTTATTCTTTTCGCCTGGTTTATAGGTTAGATATGCAGATGGATAAATTGTGAAAATATCATCTTCAAATACTTTTTCATTATTAAAAATTGCTTCTACCTGATAATTTTCTAATCTCGCCCCAATTTGATACGACCATTTTTCATAGTTTTTTCCATAAGTGGCATATAATGCATGAATATCTCTATCATATTGATACTTAGAATCGTCAAAAAAGGTAGATTGATATTCATTATCCGTTCGTCTTAATCGACCTTCATATCCGAGTTCTAGTTTTGCTTTTTCTGATAAAGGATTTACATAATCCAAGTTGATTGTTGTGTTTGTACGTTCGTTATTTAGTACATCATTATAATCTAATGTAGATCCTCCAATAAAATTGAAATCATCATCACTATCTCCATCGAAAATATTATAATCAACTTCTAGTTCTATATTGTGCCCTTCTTTTTTAAAATCATGTTTGTAATCAAAATTATAAGTAGATCCAAGATTACTATTATTATTTACAAGATCTTGAAAAATATTATCTCCTGGTGTATCAAAAAATAGTATATCCGTTGTTCCAGCGGTAGTACCATCAAATAAATTTTGATTAGTATAAAAGGATATAGTATTCTGATCATTGATATAATAATCAAAGCCTACCTTAAACAAATGAGATTTGTTATTATCCAAAAAGCGAAAATCAGTTCTATAGTTTTGGTCTCCTCTAAATACAAAACCTTGGTTTAAGTTTTTGGTAATGTTTGCTCCATAATTTCCGTATATATTTATTTTACCACTTCGGTAGTTTAGATCTATAGAACTATTAAATCGTGCATTTCTATCCCAATTTACTCCCAGGTTTATGTTTCCGTTAAAACCAATATTAGCATTTTTACGTAAAACAATATTGATAATACCACTCATACCTTCTGGATTATATTTAGCAGATGGATTAGTTATTAATTCCACAGATTTAATGGAGGTAGACGGTATTTGTTTTAATAATTGCGTTGGAGAAATATTGGTGGGTTTCCCATCTATTAATATTTGTACATTGGGATTACCACGTAACGCGATATTACCATCTTGATCTACATTTACTGAAGGAATGTTTTGCATAATTTCAGCAGCAGTTCCTCCTGTAGTGGTTAGGTCTTTTCCAATATTGATCACCTTTCTATCGATTTTTTGTTCGATAGTAGTTCGCTCTGCGATAATAGTGACATCGTCTAATGCTTGAGCTTCTTCTTCTAAAGAAATGATACCGACATCTATATCCTTATTTTTTCTTGAAATTTCAATAGGTTGGTTATAACTAGTATATCCAATAAATTGTATTTTCAAAGTGTAATTTCCTTTAGGAACATCCGTAATTAAAAAAGTTCCATCTTCTTTGGTAATACCACCACTGATTAATTTTTCTGCTCCATCATTGATAATAATTGTGGCATAGGGTATAGGCTGGTTAAGTCCTTTATCGATTACTTTTCCCTTAATAGTTCCTACAATTGCATCGTTATTAGGTTGTGCAGTTACTATAGCACAATATAATGATAGAAATAATAGAATTGTTTTTTGACTTATAAACAAGCCAAGTAGATTGATTGTTTTCATCTTACGTTTATTTGATTGATTTTTATGCTAAGCATTGTACTTTGTATTACATAATACATTTATGCTTGTTTTCTAATATTGTACACGTTGATTAAGCGTGTTTGTTATATGACGAATTAGAGAAAAAACTGTTACACTATAATTTTTTTTTAACAATAAATTATAGAATCAAAAATCGCCCCTGGATAAGGGGCGATCTTCTATAATAATCAAATAGTAACACTAACCATCAACTATGAATAAAATTTGATTATTAAGTAACTAACTAACTAAATTTATGAAAAATCATATTTCTTTCTTATAAGACGCGAGAGACATTACTTATGTTACAGGTGGTTTTTGTTTTTAACATTTTTGGGTTTATTTTTAACGTTTAAACGATGAAACACTAGGGTGTTAACTTTATTTTGCAACTAAATTATTAAGTAATATGTCTAAAAAGACCTTGGTATTAGGAGCTTCTTTAAAAACTAATCGATATTCTAATCTGGCTATTCATAGATTAGTAAATCATAAACAGAATGTCGTTGCGATTGGACTTAGGGAAGGAAAAGTGTCTGGAATTAAAATAGAGACTAGTTTAATTGATTTTGAAGATGTCGATACAATTACTTTATATCTGAATCCGATGCGTCAGCAACAATATTATGAGTACATCGTAAGTCTCAATCCTAGAAGAGTGATTTTTAATCCGGGAACTGAAAATCCTGAATTTTATAGTATCCTGAAGCAAGCTAATATTGAAGCTGAGGTAGCTTGTACTTTAGTATTACTTTCTACGAATCAATATTAATCCCAAAAATGTAAGTAATCCATTGAGAGGGAGTAATTCATAACCAATTTTATACCCACCAATTAACTCAGAAGGTATTTTCCATACACCAACAATAACCAGAACAGAGATCAAGGCTACGATCCAAGTATATTGATCTTTTATTTCATAATTGGTAAAAATTCCGAAAGCAAATAATCCTAGTAATGGACCGTACGTAAAAGTAGCAACAGTTAGTAAATTACTGATTACATTTTCAGTTAATACATGTTTGAAAATTATAATCACAATGATCAATAAGATGCTCATCGCAATATGGGTCTTCTTTCGGATAGCTACTTGATCTTTTTGATCTCTTTTCTCAATTCCCAAAAAATCAATACAAAAAGAGGTTGTTAGAGACGTTAGTGCGCTATCAGCACTACTATATGCCGCAGCAACTAGTCCAAGAATAAAAGCCACAGCTAATACGATACCTAATCCACCATTAATGGCTATTTCTGGGAACAGCAAATCTGTTTTTACATTTCCATCTACAATAGGAGTGGCTATATTAAATTGATCTGCATATATAAATAGTAACGCACCTAATAGAAGAAAAATAAAGTTTACCACTATCAACACAAAACTAAAAGAAACCATGTTTTTCTGTGCTTCTTTTAAATTACGACAGGTCAGATTTTTTTGCATCATATCTTGATCCAGTCCAGTCATGCAGATGGCAATAAACATACCTCCGATAAATGACTTGAAGAAATGATTTTTTTCTAAAAAGCTATCGAAGAAAAATACTTTATCATAGTTTTTTAATTCTTCGGAAGAGAGAAATTCTGAAAAAGACCATCCTATTTGATCGTTAATATAATAGATTGCCGTTCCTAAGGCGATTAACATAAATAATGTCTGTAACGTATCGGTCCAAACTATTGTTTTTATACCTCCTCTAAAGGTATATATCCATATTAACAGTATAGAAAGTATAACGGTAATTTCGAATGGTACATTCCATTCATCAAAAATATACTGTTGTAATACAATTGCCACAAGATAAAGCCTGAAAGAGGCACCTAAAACTCTAGATATGAAGAAAAAGAATGCTCCTGTTTTATAACTAACTATCCCGAATCTTTCTTCCAGATATTGATAAATAGAGGTGACGTTTAATCCATAATAAATAGGCATTAAGACATACGCAATGACAAAATTACCCGCCAGATATCCGAAGACGATCTGCATATAGCTAAACTGTGCTCCCTCAACCCATCCAGGAACGGAAATAAACGTAACTCCACTTAAGGAAGCACCAATCATTCCAAAAGCAACTATATACCAGGGAGATTGCTTATTAGCTTTAAAAAAAGCTTCGTTTCCTGAACTTTTTCCTGTGAAATATGAGATTAAAAGTAATACACCGAAATAAGCGGCAATTAAAAGCAGAATATGTATGGGTTGCATATAGAATCCGAATTAGTAAAACACCAAAATACGAATTAATATTTTCAAATAATGAGCTCCAAACTATAAACTATTGATTTCTCTTATCGCTCTCAATCATACCATCTCTTAATCGAATTACTCGATGTGCATGAGCAGCAACTTCTTCTTCGTGTGTGACTAATATAACAGTATTACCAGCAGCATGAATATCATCAAATAATTGCATGATCTCCAGAGAAGTTTTAGAATCCAGGTTTCCGGTAGGCTCATCTGCTAAGATAATAGAAGGCTTATTGACCAAGGCACGACCTACTGCAACTCGTTGTCGCTGACCTCCAGAAAGTTGATTTGGTTTGTGATCCATACGATCCGCAAGCCCTACATCTGTTAGTACTTCTTCAGCTCTTGCATTTCTATCTTTTTTAGAAGTCCCAGCATACACCATAGGGAGCGCAACATTATCTAAAGCAGTAGTTCTTGGTAGTAAATTAAAAGTTTGAAATACAAAGCCAATTTCTTTATTTCTGATATCCGCTAATTCATCATCCGTCATTTTACTGACATCATTTCCATTAAGGTTGTAAGTGCCATCTGTAGGTGTGTCTAAACAACCTAAAAGATTCATTAAAGTAGATTTTCCGGACCCAGAAGGTCCCATAATAGCAATGTAATCTCCTCTTCTTATTTCCAGATCAATACCTTTAAGTACATAAACGGTTTCTTGACCTAATTGAAAATTTCTAATGATACCTTTGATATCGATAACGTTTTCCATGCGATGAAATTAATTCTAGCCGTAAGATACGATTTTAGCCTATATGACGCATCAAACAAGAAGTTGTTACACTCTAATTACAAAATGTTCTTTTTCTTGTTCTTTTCTAAAAAATACGAACCCCAAATTATAAGTATCTATAGTTACTTTAGTTTTAGGGTGATTATGTAATTGTTGCCAAATGTTTTGATTCTCTTTGGATTTATTTATTGAATTTAAAAGAAGAAGAGAATCATTATGTGTTTTTGAAAGTAAAATATCCAAAAGTCCAGGATGCTTTTTAAATTGATCAATATCTAAGTAAATAAAGTCAAATTGATCCAGATCTTCTGGAGAATAATAGATTGTAGTAAAATTATCAACTGATAAAACCTTGTCTATAAAACTAGATGATTTTTTAGTAACTAGTATCTTCTTATATTTAAGATATCCTATTAACCTGTTTAGAAGTTTTAGATTCTTTAAACTTATCTCTGAAGCATTGTTTTTATAGATGGATGTAATCGATACATACGATGCTTTTTTATCTCTATCATAAAAACATTTGGTAACTAAGTTATATACAAAAGGGGAATGTACACCATGCTGATTGGTGGATCTCCATAAAAAAAATAGATATGATTTAATTTTAAATAGCATCAGTCCTGGAAATAGATTTGATTATTCCATTTTCTCAGATAGTTCCAGCCAACGCATTTCCTTTTCTTCTATATCTTCTATGACCTTTTTTAGTTTTGCCGATTCTTCGTTAATTTTATCTCCTTCTAATGTACCACTGGTAAAAAGCGCTTCGATTTCTTTCTTCTGGATCTCTAATTTTTTTAGATCACGTTCTATACGGTTGTATTCTTTTTGCTCATTATAAGATAAAGCAGTCTTATTTTCTTTTTTCCAAGAAGTTTTTGTCTTAGGTTCAGTATCTACAGTTTTAACTTTCTCTGGTATTCGGCTGTTTTCATAGGTTCGATAATCAGAATAATTACCAGGAAAATCTTCGATTATGGCATTTCCTCTAAATACAAACAAATGATCCACTATTTTATCCATAAAATAACGGTCGTGAGATACTACAATTAGACAACCTGGAAAATCAAGTAAGAAATTTTCTAAAACATTTAAGGTTACAATATCGAGGTCATTTGTAGGTTCATCCAGTATTAAGAAATTAGGATTTTGTATAAGAACAGTACATAAATACAATCGTTTTCTTTCACCACCACTTAATTTTTCTACAAAATCATATTGCTTTTTACGGTCGAATAAAAAACGTTCTAACAGTTGCTGTGCAGAGATTTGTCTTCCTTTTTTCAAAGGAATGTAATCACCAAATTCTCTAATTACTTCTATTACTTTTTGGCCTTCTTTAATGGTTATTCCTCGCTGCGTGTAATACCCAAATTTTACGGTATCACCAACTACTATTTTTCCTTGATCCGGCTGGATAGCTCCAGTAAGCATATTCAGAAACGTAGATTTTCCGGTTCCATTTTTACCAATAATCCCTACGCGTTCTCCTTTTCTGAATACATACTCATATTTGTCTAATAAAGTTAGATTTTCGAAGCTTTTAGAAACTTTATGGATTTCCAGAATTTTACTTCCCAGACGTTCCATATTGATTTCTAATTGTACTTCATGATCATTTCTTCTTTTATGAGCACGTTCTTTGATTTCATAGAAATCATCAATTCTGGATTTGGATTTAGTTGTGCGGGCTTTGGGTTGTCGTCGCATCCAATCCAATTCTTTTTTATAAAGTTGTTTTGCTTTACCAGTCTCAATTTCTTCGTTAGCAATTCTAGCTTCTTTATTCTGTAAGTAATAGGCATAATTACCTTTGTAATTATATAGCTTACCATTTTCTAATTCTACAATTTCATTACATACATTTTCCAGAAAATAACGGTCGTGAGTTACCATAAACAGCGTGAAATTCTCTTTGGCAAAATATTCTTCCAGCCATTCGATCATTTCTAGATCCAGGTGGTTGGTAGGTTCATCAAGATAAAGCAATTCTGGTTTGCTTAATAATATATTAGCTAAAGCCAATCTCTTTTTCTGTCCTCCGGAAAGTTGACTTACTTTTTGATCTAGCTTTTCAAGTTTTAATTTAAAAAGAATTTGTTTGTATTGTGTCTCAAAATCCCAGGCATTCAATGCATCCATTTGCTCAAATGCTTTTTGATATGCTTCCGCATCATCCGGATTTTCTAAAGCTTTTTCGTAGGCATTGATCACCCTTAAGGTTTCATTATCAGCCACAAAAATAGTTTGTTCTATCGTTAAGTTAGGGTCTAGGTCTGGTTCTTGAGGTAAGAAAGCGACTTTTAGATTTTTTCTATATACCACTTGCCCTTCATCAGGCTCTTCGTCACCAGCAATAATATTAAGTAAGGATGTTTTTCCTGTTCCATTTTTTGCAACAAAACCAATTTTCTGGCCTTCATTAATTCCAAAAGAAATATTTTTAAATAAGATACGCTCCCCAAAGGATTTCGCTATATTTTCTACTGATACGTAATTCACATTCATAATTTAAGATGTAAAGAAACGAAGAATTAACTACAGATAGAAATGTGATTTACTTAATTAGTTACGTTTCGAAGATTTTTGGATTTTAAAACACTGAGTTTCCCCTGAATACTCTCTGCATCTGCTTTGTTGTAATAGCTTTTTGTACCTATGGTTACGGATATCCACATACTATGGTCATTTTTGTTCTTATAAATTTTATACGTAGCATCTAGATTTTTGAAGGTTAAAGATATTTCGGTATTTGTTTCTGATAAAGTGAATGTAGGATCGCTATTTTCCACGGCATAATCAAACTCTATTTCACCATCTTTATTAGTGAATACATAATTAAGTTTGTCTATTTCTGATGTAAAAAGAACTACTTCCTTTGAGTTTTTTTCTAACAAAAAGCGTAATAATATAGATTCCTCGATATCTTCAATCAATAATTTTTTACTTACCGTTTTTACCATAATTGAGCCATTCCATCTTTTTTCTACCGTATCAAATGTGTATCCTGTAGTACTCATACCAGATCCTTCTTCAGAAATGAGAATGACTTTTGGGAGATCATTTTCGATAATATATTCTGAAAATTGATGCCAACAACAACCGCTTTTGGTCCTAGTGAATATTTTTTTAGTTTCATAATCAACCTGAAACATTCCGCAATATTCTTGAGCAAGTTGTGTAAATTCTGGGCTATGAGTAAAACCGTTTGTCTTACCTAAATAAATCTGATACGATGGTCCATGGTAACAACTAAATTGTCCATCCTGAATCGCAAGGTCTTTTATATTGTCAAAATTAAAATCCTCATAGATCAATACACTCTGCTCTCCATAGGGTAATTGAAGAGTATTGGTTTTGATAGCTCCCTTTTCATTATGCTCAAAAGCTAGTTCTTCAGAATTAATTTTGATGATCTCTTTTTTAGTTTTCTTTTTGTAAATAATTATTTTTCCTTGTTTAAAAACTTCATTTTCGAATCCTTGATTAACATAAACTTTCCCATAATACTCATCAGAAAAATCTTCGATAAAATATTCAGTTTGAGAAAATAAAGAGATAGATGCGAGGAATGTTATAATAGGCAAGAATTTCATAATAAATATTTTGTACGCTATATGAAAAATTATATTTTCTTTCTTCGTCTAGTGATGGAAAACAGAAAAATAAAAATCATGAGAAAAATGGCAACTCTTGCAAGATAATCTCCAGCTTTTACATAAAAGGTTATTTTATCATTAGTTTTTAAGGTACCTTTTAGTGCTCCTTGTTCATTATATCCAAGAGACGAAACAATAGTTCCGGTTTGATCGATGATCGCAGAGACTCCGGTATTCGCACTTCTTGCAATACTTCTTCGCGTTTCGATAGCTCTGAATTTTGCATATGCCAAATGTTGTTTGTGTCCTTGTGTGACTCCCCACCACGCATCATTAGTTATAATAGCTAGAAAATCGGCCTTATTTCTTACATAACCTGATACGAATTCACCATACACGCTTTCGTAGCATATAATTGGTCCTGCACCAATTCCTTCTTTTGTAAAGAATACTTCACGATCAGATTGGGTAGTTTTTTTTGCGACTGTACCGCCCAAATCAATCATGGCGTCTCCAACAATTGGTTTAAAAACACTTTGATATGGAAAATTTTCTACACCGACTACCAATTTACTTTTGTGATACAGTTCATCGGTTCCGTCTGGTCTTACTAAGAATGCAGAATTATAATCATCATAAAATACACCACTTTTATGTTCATTTGTTTGTGAATGAACTTTTGATGGATCCCGGAACACATCGATTAATGAAATACCAGATAAGAAATTTGCTTTTGGGTACTTGTTGATAATACTTAAAGCTGTTTTTTTGGCAATAGAACTCTGAAAGTTTTTTAATCTATTGTTATCAGCAAAAACAGTTTCTGGTGCAATAATAAAATCTGTATTGTCACTAATCTCTGATGCAGTAAGAGAGCTTAATAGTGATCCCACACGATCATCCGTAGTGTTATATTTTTCAGTATAAGGGTTTATATTTGGTTGCAAAATTAAAACTTCTATGTCTTGACCATCTTCTTCATAGGTTTTCAGGATAATCAAAGAAATTAAAATAGGAATAAGTATAATCAATCCATTTCGTATTGCTGATCGATATAAGATCGATTTATCTTTATGTTCTATAAAAAGTAACACACTTTTATAGATACCGATATTTACAATCCATATCCATAGAGTTCCTCCAAAGGTACCAGTGTATTCATACCATTGTATCCAAGAAGTAAAATTAGCAAATCCATTGCCTAAATTAAGCCAAGGCCAAGAAAACTGCCATTGTAGATGCAAGTATTCGAAACTCATCCATATACATATGAGAAAAATAGTTCCAATAGTAAATGATGCTTTTCTGGCGATTATATGATAGATTAGAAATACCAATGCCATTAGCAAACTATTCACAATTTCTGCAAACCACATTCCAAAAGGAGTAGAGTTATAAATCCACCAGGTAGTGATCATATTCCAAATAAAAAGTGCAAGAAATGCTAAGCCAAATACCTGACTCTTATGGAATTTGTTATAACGTATTTTGTGTTCAGTAATTAGTAGTGGAACAAAACCAAAAAATAGAAATAGCGGGAAACCATAGGTCGGCCAGCCAATTGCAAGTAACAAACCGGATGAAATAGCGAGTAGGATATTCTTCATATAAGAGTGTTCTGTCTTAATAACGAAAATAAACTTATTTCGTTACAATACTTAGAACCTAAACTAAAAAATGTAATGATTTTATGTATCTATCTAAAGACACTCCAGTCTACCTTAATTGAAAATACATTAGAATAAATTGCAGCACTTTGATCTCCAATATCCGTTAGTGCGTAATCCACTTGAATTCCTTTGTATTGAAAACCTATTCCAAAATTAGGTTGGAAACCTACATTGTCAGATCCATCAAACTGCTCTATATTCTGAAAATTACCAACACCTCCACGTAAGTAAACAATTTTTGCATAATCTAATTCAAAACCGAAAGCAGGGGTAATACTCATAGCAGAAGAGGAAATGATATCATTTGTTTCTGCAAAACGAACAATCATGTCTAATTCTGTATTTAATCCAATATTTTTACCTAAGTCAAATTTTCTTGCAGCACCAAATTGTAATTTTGGGATGGTTATTTCAGTAGTTTCTGGTAATTCCTGATCTCTAATTTGTGGTATTTGATCTTCATCAGGAATGCCATCACCATTAAGATCCCCAATGGCAAAATCCTCTACACTCCATGCATTAAATGTAGTAGTAATATCCCTTACCATAATTCCAAATTGCCAATTGTTTTTCTGATATTGTAATGCTGCATCAAGGCCAAATCCCCAGGACGAAGCAAAATCACCTATGACTCTTCGGATTACTTTTGCATTCGCTCCATAACTTAATCCCTCAATAGGTAATTTTCTTGAGTACGAAAATGTAAAAGCATAATCTGCAGCAGAAAATAAGTTGATTCTAGTATAATCAATATTTCCATCAGCATCTACTAAACTCGTAGTATCTAGTATGTCATCTACCCCAAATCTAATTAAAGAGAGAGCAATGGCGCTTTTTTCATCGAGTGGCATTGCAAAAGCTAAATAGTCATAATTAGCAATATTAGCAAAATACGCTGCATGCATAAAAGATACTTGATTATCCTCTAGATGAATTAACCCAGCGGGATTCCAATATCCGGAATTTACATCTCCAGAAGAAGCGACCACAGCATTAGCCATACCTAAAGCACCAGCATCAACACCAATGTTTAGAAATTCATTAGAATATTTTCTAGTCTGTGCCGAAGAGATTGATACAGTTAGAAAAAGTAAAACAATTATAATTCTTTTCAATCCAAGCAATTTTTCACAAATATCTTACTATTTTTCAACATGATAAACTTTATTTGCGATTTCATATTGTGCAGGCTATGTTAATAGACAAAAATAGTTTGTTATTTTTACACAAAAATCACACCATATGCAGCTTAAAAAGCAAATCCCTAATATAATTACGCTACTTAATCTCTTTTGCGGATGCATTGCTACTATTTTTGCAGTTCAGGGAGCTTTAGAATTGGCGGCGCTTTTTGTAGTACTTGGTATTGGTTTCGATTTTTTTGATGGTTTTGCCGCTAGAATTTTAAACGTACAGAGTGAGTTAGGATTACAATTAGATTCTCTAGCAGATATGGTGACTAGTGGATTGGTGCCAGGAATAGTGATGTTTCAGATGTTATCTAAAGTTTTTGGGTTTCCTTATCAAGTAATTTCTGAAGGCTCAAGTCAAATAGACTATTTTGAGTTTGTTCTTAGCAGTTTTGGTTTAAACTATTTACCATTAATTGGATTGCTTATTACATT
This sequence comes from uncultured Aquimarina sp., assembly GCF_947492405.1. Classification (GTDB taxonomy): domain Bacteria; phylum Bacteroidota; class Bacteroidia; order Flavobacteriales; family Flavobacteriaceae; genus Aquimarina. The sequence goes on along the minus strand of NZ_CANLMP010000006.1, from coordinate 419,078 downwards.
GGCTTCTGCATATCGACTGGCTAAATTTAATATAGATACACGACAAACCACATCTTTTATTGGTTTGCCCACACCTGCAAATACTTTACTTATATTAAGTCTGCCCTTAATTCTTCAGTTTCAAACAGAAGTGTGGATCTCTGATATAATATTAAATCCTTGGTTTTTGACAGGTTTAACACTAGTAAGTTGCTATTTGTTAAATGCCGAAATTCCATTGTTTGCGCTTAAATTCAAAACTTGGGGATTTGCCGAAAATAAGGTGAGGTATATTTTTTTGTTTCTCACCATTGTGCTGTTAATAGTGCTTAAGTTTTTAGCAATACCATGTGTGATATTGTTATACGTGATAATGTCAATGGTTTTTAAAGAAAAATCATAATAGTTAATTCCATGCTTTGTAAATTGATCTTTTTCTGTGATTTAGTTAAAAGTCAATTTAAACTTTGCATAATGTTGATTGTGTTTTTATGTATAGGTTGTAGCCAAAAGAAACATAAAGAAAGCATTAGTAAAGGAGGTTTTTCTTTAGAGAAACAAAATGATTCTTTATATAATCTTGCAATTAAAACAGATAGTCTAATAGATATTTGGGAACTACCATATCCTGTATATCAATTTCATGTTGGCGATATTGATAATAATGGAAAAAAGGATGCAATGGTTGGTGTTATTAAAAAAACCCGATTTGATTCTGTAGTTAGAAAGCGTCTTTTTATTTTTAAGAATTATAAAGGCTATGTTCGGCCTTTATGGTTAGGATCTGCCTTAGGACAACCATTAGTAGATTTTAATTTTCACAAAGAAGAAGAAGCAATTATCAGGAGTGTAGAACGAGAGAAACTAGGTGCTTTTTTAGTGGCAGAATATAGATGGCGTAGATTCGGATTAGAATTTGTGAGATATCTAGGAAGAGAAATGGATAGTATCACTGCAATTAATATGTTACGTTAGCAAAAAATAAACTACAATATTAGATCAATTTCTTATGAAAAAAATCATCATATTTTCTTTATCACTTTCACTATTAGGATGTGGTGATAAGAAGAAAACAGAAATAGTAGAAAAGCCCACTAATGAGGTTAAAATTGTACAAGAAGAAAAAATAACCGAAGCAAACCCTAATACAATTAATCCTTTTGTTAATGGTATTCTTGATGTCGAACAATTGAATCAGGATATTGATATGTCAATGGATATTTCTCAATTGAACCTTTCTGATATCAGAATATTGCGTAATAGTTATGCAGCCAAGAAAGGGTATTGTTTTATGAAAGCTGATTTAAGAGGGGTTTTTGGGACTACTAGTTGGTATGATGATCGTATGGAAGAAAAGTATTGGAATGACGATAAAGAGGGGACAAATATTGTACCTATATCATATACTTCAGAAGAAATAAAATTTATTGATAAGCTTAAAAAAAGAGAAGAAGAATTAAAGAAGAAGAATTTTTTAAGTACTTCGAATCATAAAAAACCAAATCTTGATAATATTGTTAACTTATTCCAATTAGAATCAGTTGATAAGCAACTTATGAGTATGCTTGGTAAAAATGGGTTTGCGATTGTTCCTAATACCAATATTCAATTGTTTCATGTATACGAACAAAACGACTATCAGCAGTTTCCTAATTTTGTAACTACCGATATGTATATGCAATTGTTTCATATGTATTTTGGATATATACTAAGAACAGTTGAAGAAGATAAATTCATTCCATTACTTTCTGGAATATGTAAATCTATGATGAAACAAATGCGTGATATTAACACTGCTAGTAGTGAAACATCTGCATTAGATATAGCTAAATTCAATGAGACGTATTATGCAATTGCGTATTCTATTTTGACTTTAGAAAAAGTTACGGTTCCTGCTGGCTATGAGAAATATTATGAAGCTGAACTCTTGGCTATTGAAAATGCAGAAGATACTAATTCTGAGTTTCTAGAATACAAGCAAGTTGCATTTCCGTATAGTTTGTTTAAACCTAGAGGACATTACACTAGGACTGAATCATTGAAGCGTTATTTTAAAGCTATGATGTGGTTACAAACCGCTCCTTTTTGTCTTGATAATGATGCACAACTAACACGAGCAATTTTAAGTGCTTCCGTTTTAAAGAATGATGAAAAAGTATTAAAGAGCTATAAGGCTATTATGGAGCCTATTAATTTTATCATCGGACAGCCTGACAATGTTTCTTTTTTGGATTTGGTAGAAATATTAGAGAAGCAGGATTTTTTACTTGAAAATCTTTTATCAAAACAAGATTCTTTAGAAGATTTTAGAGGAATTGTAAAAAAAATAGCAGATATACAGAATAAGATCAAAGCTAAAGAAGCTGGAAGTTGTGTAGATAAGATCAACTTTATTCCACAGCGATATTTGTCCGATAATGAGGTGCTACAAGAATTAGTGGATTTAAAAAGCGAAGTTTCTAAACGAGCATATCCAAAAGGATTGGATGTTATGGCAGCTTTTGGGAGTAAATCAGCAGAGAATTTATTATTAGGAGAATTGAAAGAAGGAGAAAACTGGGAGGAGTACCCAAAATTACTTTCAGAAATGCAAGATAGTATGTCTGATGTAAATTGGGATGCAACGGTTTATAATAAATGGATTGAAAGCTTACTAAATCTTCAGAAATCAAGTGAAGAATACCCCTATTTTATGCAAACTGAGCAATGGGGTAAAAAAGACCTGAACGCTTCTTTAGCTTCTTGGGCAGAGTTAAAACACGATGCCATATTGTACGCAGAACAACCTATGGCTGCAGAATGTGGAGATGGAGGACCGCCTAGTCCATATACAGTGGGATATGTAGAACCGAACATAGGGTATTGGAAATCTGTTATCGAGTTAATAAATTTAACAGAAAATGTTCTAGAAACAAATAGACTTATAAATCCAGATATATCTAGAATTACCAACAGCCTTAAAGAAAATGCAATGTTTCTCCTTTCTGCTAGTGAAAAAGAACTTGCGGGTAAGAAACTTTCTGATAATGAATATGCTCAAATAGAGCTTATTGGTAGCACCTTTGAATGGTTAACGTTAGATCTTGTAAAAGAGAAAGATCAATATCTTGATGATTGGCAAAATGTGGAAGGACCAGATAAATCCGTCGCAGTAGTTGCTGATATTTATACAGCCAATGGAGGAAATAATCCAGACAAAGGTATTTTGTACGTTGCAACAGGGAATGTTAATGATATCTATGTTTTAGTAGAAATAGAAGGCTATTTATATCTTACTAAAGGCGCCGTGTTTGGATATCACGAGTTTCACGTGCCTATGGGGAATAGGTTAACAGATGAAGAGTGGCAAGAAATGATAGATAAAAATCAAGCGCCTCCTTTACTTGATTGGATGAAAGAGATTATAGTCCCTATTGATGTGCCCAAATCGAATGAGAAGATTTTTTATAGCTCTGGCTGTTAAATGAGACGTAACCAATGGATATTTTTGAATATAAAATACTTGTTTATAAGTGTTTTAGTGTTAGGCTTGTTTTCAGCTTGCAATAAAAACAAAACCACTCGTATTATTTTTACAGGTGATTTACTTTTAGATAGAGGAGTACGAGAAAAGATCAAACATAAGGGGATGGATGATTTATTTCATGAATCTATAGATGCTATCTTTTTATCAAGTGATATTGTTGTTGCCAATTTGGAATGCCCGGCAACAAAAATAAAAGAGCCAATTCATAAGAAATTTATTTTTAGAGCAGAACCAGAATGGTTGGAAAGATTAGAAAGTCATGGGATTACTCATCTTAATTTGGCAAATAACCATTCGATGGATCAAGGAAGAAAAGGACTGGTTGATACCCATAAGCAAATCCTGAAATATAATATGACTCCCTTAGGATTCGGAATGAATGCAACAGAAGCTTGTCAACCTACTCTTTTAACTACCTATCCAAGAAAGGTATATCTTTTGTCATCTTTGCAAGTTCCATCAGAGAATTGGACATTTTTAGAAAATCAACCTTGTGTTTGCGAAGAGTCTATTGATACTATTGCCGAAAGAATTGAAAAGATGAAAGCTGAGGATGAGAATGCTGTTATAATTATTCAACTACATTGGGGAGCTGAACATACTTTGAAACCAATGATTTTGCAAAAGCAGCAAGCGTATCAACTAATAGATGCTGGAGCTGATGTTATTGTTGGTCATCATCCACATACAATCCAAACTGTAGAATTATATAAGAAAAAACCTATTTATTATAGTATTGGGAATTTTATTTTTGATCAAAGAAAACCTATAAATTCTAAAGGATTACTGGTCAGTTTAGAAATAGATAAATCAAAGATATCATCTACGCAGATAGAAATAGAAATAGAAAATTGTGTTCCTAACGTAAGAAAGTAATTAAAAATCTAACTTCTTCTTTCTTAACTCAAAATTTTGCCCAAGATAAACCTTACGAACCATCTCATCTTCTGCCAATTCTTCAGGTTTTCCTGCTTTAAGAATACTACCTTCAAACATCAGATAAGTTCTATCGGTAATTGCGAGTGTTTCTTGTACATTATGATCGGTAATAAGGATACCAATATTTTTATTTTTAAGTTGAGCAACAATACGTTGAATATCTTCTACAGCCACTGGATCTACTCCTGCAAAAGGCTCATCCAAAAGAATAAAATTAGGATCAGTAGCTAATGCTCTTGCTATTTCTGTCCTACGTCGTTCTCCACCACTTAATAAATCACCACGATTTTTTCTGATGTGTCCTAAACCGAATTCTTCTATTAGAGACTCCATTTTATGTAATTGCTCCTTTTTAGATAATTTGGTTAGTTGTAAAACACTTAATATATTATCTTCAATACTTAATTTTCTAAAAACAGAAGCTTCCTGAGCTAAGTATCCAATTCCGTTTTGAGCACGCTTGTACATAGGAAACTTAGTAATATCGGTAGTGTCCAGGGTGATTTTTCCACCATTAGGCTTTACCAAACCAACAATCATATAAAAAGAAGTTGTTTTACCAGCGCCATTAGGTCCTAAAAGCCCTACGATTTCTCCTTGGTTTACTTCCAGAGAAATCCCCTTTACTACTTTTCTTCCTTTGTATGACTTTATTAGATTTTCTGCTTTTAACTTCATAATAAGAATGACTTCTTTAAATATTTAGTGTTGCTAAAATGAACTGGTAAATTTACACTATTCTTTTAAACCTGAAATTTAAGATTCTTTTGCCTCCAAAGCATCCCAGTACTCATATGCCTTACGAAGATGAGGAATTACAATAGTTCCACCAATCAACGTAGCAATACTCAAGGTTTCTGCCACTTCTTCTTTGGTTAAACCTTCTTTATGACATGTTTCTAAATGGTATCGTACACAATCATCACATCGTAAAACTGTCGAAGCTACGAGACCTAATAATTCTTTCGTTTTTACATCCAATGCACCTTTCATAAAAGCATTGGTGTCTAGGTTAAAAATTCTTTTGATAATTTTATTATTATCCTCTAAAATACGAGAGTTCATTTTCTCTCTATATTCATTAAATTCTTCTACTATATTACTCATTTAGTTTGTGTTGTTAGCTTTTTGTTTTTTTTATTTTCTCTTTTGACAACCATTTTGGAGATGAAAATACTTATTTCATATAATATAAGTATTGGTATTGCAACGATTATCTGAGTAGAGATATCCGGTGGGGTAATTACTGCTGCCAAAATAAGAACAATAACCAAGGCATATTTTCGATTACGTCTCATAAATTCTGGTGTAACTAATCCTACTTTACTTAAAAAATATATAATTATAGGTAGCTCAAAAATAAACCCAGAAGCAATTACAGAAGCTCTCACTAATGATATATAAGATCCAATTTTGATTTGATTTTCTACAACTTCAGCAACAGAGAAGGTAGCTAAGAAATTTACAGAAAGTGGAGCGATAATGTAATACCCAAAAAGGACACCAATAAAAAATAAAATTGAGGATACAATAATAAATCCTCTAGAATGCTTTCGCTCTTTTTCGTAAAGTGCAGGTGAAATGAATTTCCAAAATTCGTGTAATATATAGGGAAAAGCTACTACAAACCCGGTCGTTATAGATGTCCATATAGCAGCACTAAATTGTCCTGCCATCTCAGTACTTATAAAATTAAAAGGCATTTCTTCAAGACAACCTTTTTCCATACCAAAGGTTTCAGAAATCCCACATAACACTCTATAAGAAATGAAATTAGGATCTCTTAGAGCAAAGATGATATCGGTAAAAATACTTTTTATAAAAATAAAGGCAAAAATAGCAACTAGAACGATTGCTAATGTAGAACGTATTAAGTGCCAACGTAATTCCTCTAGATGATCCAGAAACGACATCGATTGTGGATCTTTTGTTGTTTTGTTCCCCATTATAAAATACCTTCTCTCATTAGATCATGAATATGCAAAAGTCCTGCATAATTACCTTTTTCTTCTGCCAGAAGTTGTGAGATACCATATTCCTCTAGTCTATCTAGCGCATCAACTGCCATAGCATTTACATCGATACGTTTTGGATTGGGAGACATGATATCTTCTGCAGTCAATCCTTCAAAAGAAGTATTAGTAGTTAGCATTCTACGTAAATCCCCATCCGTAATGATTCCGATAATTTTACTATCACGTGTTACAGCTGTTGCACCCAATCTTTTTTCGGTCATCTCTACAATAACAGCATTAATATTAGAATCCGCACTAACTTCGGGCTTTTCGTTTTTTGATACGATATCGTTTACACGAAGATATAATTTTTTGCCTAGAGCACCTCCAGGATGATATTTGGCGAAATCATTACTAGAAAACCCTTTTAAATTTAATAAACATACCGCAACGGCATCACCTATAACTAATTGTGCGGTTGTGCTCGTTGTGGGAGCTAAATTATTAGGACAAGCTTCTTTTTCTACAAAAGCATTTAATACGAAATCTGCTTCTTTTCCTAGAAAAGATTCTTTATTAGAGGTGATCCCAATTAAAGTATTGTTAAAGTTTTTAATTAAGGGAACCAGTACTTTGATCTCGGGTGTATTTCCGCTTTTAGAAATGCAAATCACAACATCATCTTTAAGGATATTCCCTAAATCTCCATGAATGGCATCGGCAGCATGCATAAATACAGCTGGTGTACCAGTAGAATTCATGGTAGCTACTATTTTTGAAGCTATAATAGCACTCTTACCGATTCCTGTAATAATAACTCGACCGTTAGAATTATGTATAGTATTTACAGCTTCAGCAAATTCCTGGTCGATAAGTTGTTCCAGATGTGCAATAGCTTTGGCTTCTTCGTTAATGGTTTTTTGGGCAAAAGAAATAATAGTATCGAGGGTGTTCAAAATTTATGAAATTTGCGTGTTATAATTAAAGATTTTATTATCTTTAATTATGCAAAGGTATGTAATACCTTATGAATTTTAAATAGTGCTGAAAAAAAGCTTACTATTTTTTTGTTTGCTTATCTTTGGTAACTTTTTGAAAAAAGAACAATCCACTAGATCTTTATTGGGGAAAAAGGTTTAAGTGATAGCGATTTTAATTTAATTGGTATATAAAAGTTAAACAATTTAATGAGTTTGAACAAAACCGACTTACAAGGAGCTTTAAAAAAGTACTTTGGTTTTAGTCAATTTAGAGGATTGCAGGAAAAGGTAATAGAAAGTATTTTAAGTAATCAAAATACTTTTGTTATTATGCCTACAGGTGGTGGAAAATCCCTTTGCTACCAACTACCTGCCTTAATGTGTGAAGGAACAGCTATTGTAGTTTCTCCGTTAATCGCACTAATGAAAAATCAAGTAGATGCTATTCGAAGTATTTCTTCAGAAGAAGGAATCGCGCATGTACTGAATTCTTCCCTTAATAAATCCGAGGTTAAGAGAGTGAAAGAGGATATTGTTAATGGTGTGACTAAATTACTTTATGTGGCGCCAGAGTCCTTAACTAAGGAGGAATATGTAGATTTCTTAAAAGAACAAAAGATTTCTTTCTTGGCTGTTGATGAAGCCCATTGTATTAGTGAATGGGGGCACGATTTCAGACCAGAATATAGGAATCTAAAGAATATTATAAAGAGAATAGGAGAGAATATCCCGATCATTGGACTTACAGCAACGGCTACTCCAAAAGTGCAAGAAGATATTCTTAAAAATTTAGCGATGAGCAATGCTAAGACATTTAAAGCATCGTTTAATCGTCCTAATTTATTTTATGAAATACGTCCTAAGACCAAAAATGTTGATGCAGATATCATTCGTTTTGTAAAACAAAATAGTGGTAAAAGTGGTATTGTATATTGTTTAAGTAGGAAAAGAGTAGAAGAACTTGCTCAAACATTAGAAGTGAATGGTGTAAAAGCGGTTCCATATCATGCAGGTTTGGATGCAAAAACACGAGCAAAACATCAGGATATGTTTCTTATGGAAGATGCCGATGTTGTAGTTGCTACGATAGCTTTTGGAATGGGGATTGATAAACCAGATGTACGTTTTGTAATTCATCATGATATACCTAAAAGTATAGAAAGTTATTATCAGGAAACAGGTCGTGCAGGTAGAGATGGAGGAGAAGGACACTGTTTGGCATATTACGCTTATAAAGATATTGAAAAACTAGAAAAATTTATGAGTGGTAAGCCTGTGGCAGAACAGGAAATAGGTCATGCACTTTTACAAGAAGTAGTAGCTTTTGCAGAAACCTCAATCTCCAGACGTAAATTTATATTGCATTATTTCGGCGAAGAGTTTGACGATGTTACTGGAGAAGGTGCAGACATGGATGATAATGTGCGGAATCCAAAGAAAAAACACGAAGCGAAAGATGAGGTACAACTACTGTTAAAAGTTGTGAGTAAAACTGGAGAAATCTATAAGTCTAAAGATCTGGTAAGTACATTAATAGGTAAAAGTAATGCACTGATTATTTCTCATAAGACACATGAACAACCATTTTTTGGGACAGGTAAATCCAGAGATGATAAATATTGGATGGCCTTAATAAGACAAGTATTAGTGGCTGGATATTTAAGAAAAGATATAGAAACGTATGGTGTTATCAGAATTACTCCTCAGGGTAGAGAGTTTATTGAAGCACCGGTTAGTTTTATGATGACCGAAGATCACGTTTATGATGAAACTAAAGATGACTCTATAATTACTGCTGCCAAATCTGGAGGTAAAGCGGGAGGAACTGATGATCGATTGGTAGGAATGCTAAAAGATTTAAGAAAAAGTGTAGCAAAGAAATTAGGTGTTCCACCTTTTGTTGTATTTCAGGATCCATCTTTAGAAGATATGGCATTAAAATATCCTGTAAATATAGAAGAACTTGGTAATGTACATGGAGTAGGAGAAGGTAAGGCTAAGAAATATGGAAAGGAATTCGTGGCACTTATTTCTAAGTATGTAGAAGAAAACGATATCATGCGTCCAGATGATTTTGTTGTAAAAAGTACTGGGGCGAATAGTGGTCTTAAATTATATATCATTCAGAATGTAGATAGAAAATTACCCCTAGATGATATTGCTGCGGCTAAGGGTATGGATATGACTGAGTTTATTAAGGAGATGGAAGCTATTGTTTATAGTGGAACCAAGCTTAATATTACCTACTGGATTGATGAAATACTTGACGAAGACCAGCAAGAGGAAATTCATGAATATTTCATAGAAGCTGAAAACGATAAGATAGATACCGCTATTGAAGAGTTTGATGGAGATTATGATGATGAAGAACTAAGATTGTATCGAATCAAGTTTATTAGCGATGTAGCGAATTAAAAGATTTATAAGAATAATATGTATAAAAAAGGAGACTTCATTTCAAAGTCTCCTTTTTTATAAAACAATTTTTCACCAAAAAAATATTATTTATTCATTACTTAGCACGCAAATATTCCCTTGGGGAATATAGTTTATGCATAAACATAATTTTCCGTCAAGAGAAATGGCTTGGGCACAACTATTCCCAAATCCTCCGTTAATGGATTTTTGTTGGTTCTTTTTGATTTCCTGAACTCCATTTTCTTTTAAAATACTTCTTAACATACTATAGGTTTTAATAGTGATTTGTGTTTCCTTAAACATTTAAAGACATTTAAGGTATATGTCTCTTACAGTAGTTAATGTCTTATAAGTAAGAATAGTTACCTAAATTTATGTTAAAAAAGAGAGTTTCAACTTTTATCTTTTTGATTCTATTATATATGAGGGCTGTAAAATTATTTTTGGATTAAAATATATTTACAGAAAGATACAGGCTAGAGGTTGTTAACTCGGAATCCGGTAATAATGTACTCTTGGATATATTTTTACTAGTGTATTGTCTGAAACCAACTTTAAAACGACCAGATCCTAGACCACCACCATAAAAATAATCTGTTGTGGTATTTTCTATTTCGTTTTCTGCAAAAACATTGGACTCTGTACCAATATTAAAATCTACGGTCAATCCACCTTCTAAGAATAACTCGAATTTAGAACTCAGGTATATATGGAATCGTGGACCAACGGCCACATTGATACTTTTGTAATCCAGTTCGAACTCACTATTAGCAATGGCAAGATCACGTCCATCCATCGTAAAGGCTTTGTAAGTAGATTCTAAAAAGAAACTTAAATCTACTTTAGAAAAAGGAATAAATGTTTCAACAAATATTCCATATCTAGGAACAAAAACATCTTCATAACTTACATTTCCGGCACTTCCAGCTATTGAGTTATGTGTAAAACTACTTAAATCGACAGCCGCTATTATACCAATTCTGGTTTGATTTATTTTTTTGCGAATGATATATTCGATTTTATTTCCTTTACACTCATTATACTTTTTAAAATATCTTTTTAGATCACGCTGTGTATAGGTCAGTTTAGATACATCTTGGTTTTTGCAATGTACTTTTTCTTGTAGCTGTTGCTGGTAGGTATTGTTTTCTTGTGGAATGATTTTTTTTCCTGGTTTTTTGCTCTCATCAGGAGTGTAAAATACCTTATATAAAAGTAATTCTGGATATACGGTGTTTGGATCTGTGTAGAAAAAACGGTGTACCCCGTTTTCAGAATATTGATATAAGGTTGTTTTACTTTTAAGGATCGTTCTAAGAAATATTTTTTTGTATTTGAGATTAGGGTCTTTAGACTTGGTAGACTTTCCGACAGTATCTCCGTTCAGATCAAATTGGAGTATGTATCTTTTAAATCTATAGTCTTCGCCCACTGCAAACTCTTTAATGTTTTCAATAGTTTCGGTTTTAGAGCTCGAGGATATAGTTCTTTTCCATTCAAATTCTGTGGGATTGCTTTTCCAGGTGAGTTTTTTAATCAGGCATTCTGTACGCTTACCATTATTGTCAATAAAATAACCAGCCTCATAAAGACTTTGTGCACTACCTGTAGCTATAAAAAATATACCTACTATAAAACAAAATAATGATTTCATGTGTGTGACGATCTGAGTTTGTGAAGAAGCAAATATAGCTTTTTTGTTAAAAAGCATATGTTTTTATCATTGAATTATGCTGAAAATGGGAAGATTAGATATAATGAATGTCTGAATGTTCTACTACTTAGTATGTATCAACTTATCATTAAACACTCATCCCAATTAGTTTCGAAATCTGCTAGATAATCTATAAGTGTAAGACCGATACCTGCGACTCCTTCTAATAAAGAAACTTCTTTTTTCCATTCATTCGGACCTTTCCATTGTTTGTAGCCGGCATATCCATCAATGTGAGTCGCTTTATTCAATCCATCTTGCATCCAAAATTCACAAGCGTCTTTAAAAGTATTGTTGTTTGTTTCTTTGTACATTCTTAGGAAGATTTGTGCATTGCCAAATGATCCGTGACATAGTCCTGCGTCTTTAATCATGGTTTGTTCATTGTTCGTTCGCAAAGCGGCGTGTTCCATGATGTTAATAGCAGTTTTCTGTAATGATGCATCTTGTAAGACTTTGGCGGCGTGCCAAAGTCTAATTCCTATGCCTAAGTCCCCATAACACCAAGCTAGCCTACTTTTATATTCGTAATAACCGTTTTCGTATATAATGCTAGGAAAAAGACAAGTATCTTCTTTGTTTGGGTTTTGATATTGTAGGATATAGTCAATAGATCCTTGTAGCATTTTTTTAGAAACCTTCTCAAAATCTTTATGTTTAGAGAGCTTTGTAAGAATACCTACAATACTAGATATCCCGTGAGAAAGACTTAGGTTGTATCCTTTTTCTTTACCATCTAAACCAATTTTTGAAATCCACTTGTATGTTTTTTCGTTATTTTCCGATCTCTTTTCAAGAAGTTCTATAGCCGCAAGTAAGCATGTTTTATAATTTTCTTTTAATAGTTGTGAGTTGGTGTTTTCATATCTATTTAGAAAGTAAAATGCATAGCCCAGACCTCCATGTAAAAAATCATAATACCCATTTTTCAGGTCATTTTTCATTTTCTCAAAGAGATATTCATCCAATTCACCAAAAAGATTGTCTAGATCAATATCTATAAAACCGTTTCGTTCCAAATGACTAATCACCCATCCCATACCTGCAATTCCTGAACAAAATGTTCCGAGATTATATCCTTCATTAATTTTTTGGATACTTTGTTCCAGAAGTATACTGCCTATATCATTGTTATCCTTATCAAGAAATTTGGAGTAGTAAAATTTAAAAAGAGCAATTCCCGATAGACCGGATAAGACACCAATAGTACTATCCTCATATTCTTGTTGATCTATAATTTTATTGATCTCTTCTAATTTTTGATGGAATATGCTAGTATTCAATGTGTAAGATTTAATTTAAATGGTAATTAAAGGAGGGGTAGTAGATTACTATCCTCTCCTTTTTTTAATGAATCTTACTCACATGCTTTATGTATAGAATGGCAAGTTTGCTGACTAGGTTTATTACATTCAATTGTTCCAACTTCGCAATCTCCTGATAAACAGGGTAGATTTGCAGAACAATCATTATAACTAGGACACCCTCCTGTAACAAGAATTACTCCACCTCCTTTTATGTAATTACCATTAAGTTTAGAGATCACATTTTTGTTTAGGGATAACCCATCGAACTTTTTTTTCTTCATGATTTGTAATTTTAGAATAATAAGATTCTGAACATTTATAGACACTCAGAGTTTATGTCTACTACTGATTGTTAATGTCCTTACAATGGATGTTGTTTCTTAATATTGTGTTAAGAAAAGAAGGGGGTTATACCATATACCCCCTTATATTATGTGTGGGAAAGTTTATAGATAACGTATTGTATTTAAATCGTTTTATCTATAATAAGAAATAGCGTACTATATTTTTTAGTAGTAGATCATTTCTTTTTCTTTCTCAAGAAAAGGATATACAAAATAATTAATATTAAAACAAGACCCAACCCAATCCACAAAAACAACAAGTTATTAGATTGCGGCAACAAAGTCCCACTATCACCAATCAATACTAAAGAAGCCCAATAATGAGGAGAAGCTTCTGCATCGGTATTATTATGTAGGTAATTTAGTTTTGCAGTTCGTAAAGCCGCCGATTTGGTTTTTCCTTCACTTAAGTTTTTATAAAAATCAGAAGTAATCGTAGCAGTTGCTTTGTCATTAGTACTCCATAGTGATGGAATCACAGATTTGGCTCCGGATTTAAAAAATCCACGGGCTAAGCTCATGATACCTTCACCGCTACGTACTTCTCCTAATGAAGTGTTACAGGCGCTCAGTACGACTAAATCCGCATTATTTTTCAAGGTGTTCAGCTCCAGATGATATAGTTTTTTATTCCTAAAAGCAATCCATGGATTTAAACTATCGGAAGCATTGGCGTGTGTTGCTAGATGGATAATCTTAAACTTATCGACACTGTTTTTGAAGTTCGTTGTTGTGGCTTCTTTTTCGGTTAATACCTGACCTGAGTAATAGGCATTGGCAGCAGCGATTTCCTCTGAGCTTTTAGATAACATTGTTTGTTGGTCATCAAATTGCACTGGTGCTATTCCTAAGAAATCTTGAGAGGTTTCTCTGGATATAGAAGCATTTTCTTTCATAAATGAAAGCGAATATCCATAGCTAATTTCAGTATTTTCAATTAGGTAAGAGTTTTTTTCTATATCCGTAATTAAAGCTTCAAATGGAATATAATTAAGTATATAATCAGCTGAAATAGTAATTTTTTTGTTTTGTATAAGAGCCTGTGTTTCTTCAGGAAATAAGGAATTGTAAATTGAATAGGATAGCCTTTTATACGCTTGTATTTCTTTTTGAGTTTTAAAAGGTCGATTTAATTGTTTTCTTAATGTGTAGATGTTTTTCTCAAACTGTTTAAGGTTATCGATTTTAAATAATTTTGTATTACTATTGGATAGCAGTAATCCATAGGCTTCAAAATCAGCACCAGAAACATTTTTTTCCATTACATACTCAAGTATAATTTCGTTATCTGATAATTTTAAATCTTTTAATTTTATAATAGGAGGTAACGTAGTAGAAGTGAAATATTTTGGATACTCCACAGAAAGAGAATCTACAAAGGATTCTAAGTGTTGCTTTTGGTCAAATATCATAGAAGAGATAGAATCTTTTTTGCTATCAGCTACGGTGATTAGCTTTTTCTGAAGTTCAATAATATTATTTTGGATTCTGTTTTCTTTTTCCAATACTTCCTCTGGAACGGCATTCTTTTTTCTTTCTACTTCTTGCATTAATAAGAGCACTTTACTTTTTTCCATAAAATAAAAAGCATCTTCGATTTGATTCATTTCATAGCATGCTTCCAGCACCATAATGTAGATTTCTGAAGCTAAATTTCTCCATAATAACTTTGAACTAGTAGAAATATCTTCCTTCAATAGTAAATCTACCAAAGTATCACAAGTATATGCAGTCTTTATAGCTTCACTAAAAAAGGAGGAATCATTTTCTTTTTTAGCCAGTAATATCCAGGCTTTTAATTTTCTTTTTAATAATTCAAGAAAATAAGCTTTATTTACAATGTTTTTCATTTGATTTTCATTTGGCAACCAATAAATACTTGGTGTATCAATACCAAAATGATATGAAAAAGCGATAGAAAAGTTTTTTTGAGTATTTAAATATTGTTGTTCTTTTATGTTTTTAAGACCTAATCCCATATAGACATTAGGCAGTAAGCTTGAATCTTTAGGAAGATAGGATAATGCATTATGAAAATACTCTTCTGATTTCGAAGGATCGATTTCAATATACATTACTCCTAAATTAGTATATACTCTACCTAGTTGCTCGATAAACTGATTTTTTTTAGCTATTTCCAGCGCCTTTTTTAAATAAAAAATGGATTTTTCAGTATCTCTAACTCCAGATTCAGAACTATACACTGCACCAAAATTATTGTTTATATGAAATAAGGTTTTTTGACTTGGGTTTTCACTTATGGTGGATAAAGAATCAGCTATAGTTAAATGATAAATAGTTTTTTTTGCGCTTGTTGTACTTCGAATATTTCGATGAGAAACTGCTAGGTTATTACGATTACTAATTATTTGATTTAATTGTTTTTCTGGATTATAATATTCAAATGCTTTTGTATAATATGTAATTGCTTTGTGGTAGTCTCCAATTTCATCGTAAATACCCCCAATAATCGAGCAAGTTCTTCCTTTTAAAAAAAAAGTCCCGCCAAGGGCTAATATTTTTTTAAAATAAGTCATAGCGATATTTAAGTTGCCTTTTCTTCTATTATAATTGGCATAATTATAATAACTTACTTTAAGCGACCTAACATCGAACGGGCAAGCAATTTCTCTAGCTTCATAAGCCATCTTCACGATCTCAATTGCCTTATCCGTTTTTTTTTCTTTATTTATCCATTTCGCCAATTTGTGAGCATCATAGCCAAATTGGGTGTAGTTTTCTTGCTCCATATACTGATCCAAAAATTTCTGATAAATATCTAATTTTTCGAAATCTGTTCCTGGAAGCTTATGAATTGAATCTAATTGAGGGGATATTCCTTGACTATAAGAGGTTATAGTCAAGAAATATATTAGTTGCAGAATAAACTGTAATATTGATTTTTTCAATATAAAAACTTGTTAATTACCTCTGTTCGCATTTATTATGTCACAAAAATTCTCTAAGTTGATTAGTTCTGGACCTGACTTATATTTAAAAGAAATGATATCCCCGTCTTCTTTAAATTCAGGTTCATAATCTTCATCATTTATATCATTAGATGCTGTTACTATTATACCACCTGGTTTAGGATTTCCATCTATAATAATACCATCAAACACATCTACATTTTCACAACCATCATTTAGATATCTGAAAGTTATATGTAATATATTTTCTTTAAAATATTCAAAATAATCTAGTCTATCTTGAAGAGACAGATCAGGAGGGTAATAAAGATAAACCCTACGAATAGGGCCATCTGGAATATCATTATTAATAATAATAATAGATTGCCTCTTAGATAGACTGTTTTCTTCAATAATAGTTTCCTCTTCAATTCCAATTTCGTCTGTCGAACAGCTTTGTATTCCAATAGCAAAGACTGCGGCTACTAATAGTAGTGTGATTTTTTTCATTCTTAAATCTTTTTTTGTTTATATATTTATTAGTATGTTTCCCTAACCTAATAAATGTTACCACGCAAAAGTAAAAAAAAATCAAATAGTTAAAGATATCTTAATGCAGATAACTGAAAAAGATCAACTAAAACAGCTTGTTACCGGAGATAAAGAGCTTATGCAAAACTTGTATAAAAAAGAATTTCCTAAAATAAGAAGTTTTGTCCTTACTAATAATGGAGATATTGCAGATGCAGAAGATGTTTTTCAGAAGGCGTTGATGCAATTGATCGCCAGATATAAGATAAAACCCTTTGTTATAGAAAGCTCTTTTAGTGCTTATTTCTATACAGTTTGTAGAAATTTATGGCGTAGAGAGCTAAATAAACAAAAAAGGATAGTAACAAATGATGAGGTTATGGAACACTCTAAAGAAGCAGAAGACATGACTATGGCAACTTTAGAACAAGAAAAGTGGGAGCTGTTTCAAGAGAAATTAACCGAACTGTCTGATAATTGTAAGCAATTATTACAATTGTTTTTTCAGAAAGTACCTTATAAAGATATCATGGAAAAACTAGGATATAATACAGATAATGTAGTGAGACAACGTATTTTTAATTGTAAATCACAATTAACTAAATTGATAAAAAGCGATACCCGATATAATCAAATCAAAGAATTATGAAGGACTACCCAATAGAAATTGATGATTATCTGAGTGGTACCATGTCCGCGTCAGAAAAAAAAGCATTCGAAGAAAGAGTTGCTAACGACTCTGTACTTGCCGAAGAACTAAAATTGCAAAAAGATATGCAGACCATTTATGAAGATCAAGAATGGTTACAAGGTGATACAGAAGCATTACAAACAGAAAAAGCTACACAACTGAAATCTTTTTATGAAAGTAAGGAAGCTACTAATATAAAATCTGCGATTCAAGAAGTAATTGCAGAAAACCGATCTGAATCAAAAAATAAAACATTCTGGTTTATTGGTATTGCTGCTTCTATTGCTGTGCTAATTACGGTTTCTTTGTTTGTTTTTAAGGATAATAATTATGACGAATTGTATGCGTCTTATATTCACATGGATGAAATCCCATCATTAGTGACCAGAGGCGAGGATGCAAATAAATTGTTAGAAAATGCGCAATTGTTATTCGAAGACAAAAAGTATAAGGAAGCAACAGAGTCATTTGCAGCGTATCATGCAAAAGAAACAGCTATCGATCCACTAAGTTATATATACAGCGGTATTGCTTATATAGAACTCAATAAATTTGACGAAGCTATTGCGCAGTTCGAACTTTTAGCCGATTCTAATACATTACAGTCCAAAAAAGCAAATTGGTATAAAGCTTTAGTGTTTTTGAAACAAAAAAATAAAGCCAAGCTTAAAGATATTCTACAAATGATCATATTGAATAAAAACAATTACAAATACAAAGAAGCACAAGAGTTACTGGAGGAGATTAATTAGACCTACTTCGGTTTTTTATCTTCTTTATTCGAAATTAGTTGATTCCAGAGTTCATACTTATTTGGTTTTTGAAAAAGCTTTACTTAAAATATTCATAAGTAATACTTACTTTAAAGCATAGTAGGATTAAAAGTCTCCATTAGAAGGTAGATTTAGAGGGATGTGAAATTGACCTTGATCATATATAGAAATCAACTGAATCAATAAACAATCCTAAGTTTTTATATACTAAACATTAAGCAATTACCTATCTTTGCAGCTTAAAATTTAACAAGCTTAAAACACGCAGTTATGCAAGACGGATTATACGCAAAATTTAATACAACAAAAGGAAGTATTCTAGTTAATCTAGAGTATAAAAAAACTCCGGGAACAGTTGGAAACTTTGTAGGTTTAGCAGAAGGAAATATGGAAAACCAGGCTATTCCTCAAGGAAAACCTTATTATAATGGATTAAAATTTCACAGAGTTATTCCTGATTTTATGATTCAGGGAGGAGATCCTCAAGGTTCAGGAGCTGGTGGACCAGGATATCAATTCGATGATGAGATTCATCCAGATCTTAAACATGACGGACCAGGAGTGTTATCTATGGCAAATGCAGGACCAGGAACTAACGGAAGTCAGTTTTTTATTACTCACGTAGAAACTGCTTGGTTAGATGGTAAGCATACTGTTTTTGGTAAAGTGGTAGAAGGACAAGATGTTGTCAATGCTGTAGCACAAGGAGATACTATTGAATCTTTGGAGATTGTTAGAGTAGGAGCTGATGCGGAGAGCTTTAATGCTGT
The DNA here is from genome assembly GCF_947492405.1 of uncultured Aquimarina sp. Taxonomy (GTDB): domain Bacteria; phylum Bacteroidota; class Bacteroidia; order Flavobacteriales; family Flavobacteriaceae; genus Aquimarina. Next base: position 400,242 of record NZ_CANLMP010000006.1, on the reverse strand, counting down.
AGAGACTTTTAGACAGTTTAATGGAGCTAAAGCAGAGAGAGAAGCTGCAGCAAAAAAAGCGGCAGAACAACAGTTAGAAGAATTGGCAGCTGGATTTGACAAAACGGATAGTGGTTTACACTATAAAATAATTCAAAAAGGTGATGGCGCGCAAGCAGAAAAAGGAAAAACTGTTTCTGTTCATTATAAGGGAAGCTTAACAGATGGAACTGTTTTCGATTCTTCTTATAAGCGTAATCAACCCATCGATTTTCCGTTAGGAATGGGGCAAGTAATTCCAGGATGGGATGAAGGTATTGCTTTATTACAAGTTGGAGATAAGGCACGTTTCGTAATTCCACCATCTTTAGGATATGGTGCAAACGGTGCTGGAGGAGTAATTCCACCAAACGCTACTTTGATTTTTGATGTAGAATTAGTTGCAGTGAAATAAATTCCTTTTTAAGAGATTTAAAAAAACCTCTGAAGTTTATTTCAGAGGTTTTTTGTACTTATTGTATGTCATTTTATACTGATAAATATTCTTTAACGTTCTGTTAACACTTCTGAGTAGCCATAAAATGGATGTTTTTTTGTTTCAATTTGCAATTTTTACCGAAAATAGTAAACTTTTCCATCTATAATTTAGATATTTACAACCTCTTTTTGGAGTTGGGAACAAATAAAGAACCCCTTTTTTTTGTTAGATATGAAGTGGATACTACTAATTTTTTTAACATTTTGTTGTGTAAATTTTTCTTTTTCTCAGAAAGATGAAGCAACAATGGCAGCTATTAATGATCAGATAGAAATCATCGATAGCTATATGGAATCTGATGTGTTTTCATTAGATCCAGAAGAGTTTCTTGATCAAATTGCGGATCACGGAGCAGAGCTTAATGGATATTATGAGCATGAACGGTTAAAGAAAATTATAAGAAGAATAGGTATGCCCAATGCGATGGTGATTACCGTTTTCTATTTCTGGAATGATCAGTTAATTCATGTAGACTATAAGCAACGTCAATACATGGAAAAGAAAAATGATGATGGTCTCGTAGTGATGGATTATTCTAATGCCTTCACAAAGTATGAGTCTAAATATTACTTTGATAAGGGAGAAGAGATTGATAAAGTAATTAAAGGAAAGGCCGTTACTAATATTGAGCCAGAAGAAGTTTTTGTGGATTATAGCCGCCGTATGAAATCCTTGTTGGATAATAAATTTAAGAATAGAAGTACGTATGAGGCGCTACAAGGGAAATGGGTGAATGTTCAATTCCCTGATGAACATATGATTTTCGAAGAAACTATACGATTTAATTTTCGTGATGGTAAGTTTTTAAAAAGATTAAAAGTGAAAATTAAGGATGATGTTATGTATTGTTCATCTCCTAAAGATCAGTATGTTTATAAATACAAAATAGAATCATTAAATGCATATGAGTTAGTAGTTAAGGATTTACAAGATGCATCTTCTAACTTGGTCTTGTATAAAAAAATGGAATAAAACAATAGTATGAATCTTCAATATCCCATAGGAGAATTTAAATGTCCTAAAACTATTACTAAAGAGCATATCTCCGATTGGATAAGTGATATCGAAGAGTTGCCTAAAAAAATTTCTGATCTTGTTTCGGATTTTTCAGAAGAACAACTAGAAACACCTTATCGGTCTGGTGGATGGACGGCGAGACAAGTTATTCATCATATCCATGATAGTCATCATAATGGATACATACGTTTTAAATGGGCACTTACAGAAGACAAGCCGGTCATCAAAGCTTATTATGAAGATCGATGGGCAGAATTATTTGATACCAAATCAGCGCCTATTCATCTTTCATTAGATTTGATTAAAGCTTTACACGCAAAATGGGTGTATTTTTTGAAAGGACTTTCAGATAATGAACTAGAAAAAGTATTTATACATCCAGAAGGAACTGTAGAAATTTCGTTAGCAGAAGATATTGGAATATATGCTTGGCACGGAAATCATCATTTAGCACATTTGCAGATAGTAGCTACAGCTACAAAATAGAGAGAATCATTCGCTGCATTTCTCTGTAACCATCCTTTAATCCAGGATAATCCAGGTTGTAATAAGAAACAGTCTTGAATCCTAACTTTTTATAAAATTGAAGAGCAGGACTTGTAGTCATAACATCCAGCCAAATAACTTTTTTATTCAATTCTTTAGCAAGGTTTTTTGTAAAATCTATAGTATGTGTACCTATGCCTAATCCGGTAGCTTCAGCCAGAAGATATATTTTTTCAAGTTGAAGAGCTTCAGCAGGAGTGTGTCCTACTAATTCTTGATGTTTTCTCAGTTTTAGCAATCCAAGGGTCTTTTCAAATCTTTGAATCAAAAAATACATAATGTTTTCAGTTTCAATATCCTTTTTAAAAGCGGCTGTTGTAAAACTTAAATTGATATAAAAACTAGTATCTTCATTTTTCCAGATATGTGAGTAGTGTTCCGGATAGAATTGCTGACTTATTTTTGCTAAAACGTCAATGTCTTTTTCGGAACATTTCTGAAATTTAATTTCAAAAGCCATTTATTATTCTTTCCATTTAATATTGCAACCTATACTTGGTTTCTGTGGTTCTAAGACCTTTGAGTTTTTAAGTACAGCGTCTAAAGCCTGACGAAGATCACGGCCATTCACAGGGATTCCGTTTCCAGGTCTGGAATCATCTAATTGTCCTCTGTAAATAAGTTTTAATTCTCCATCAAAAAGATAAAAATCTGGCGTGCATGCTGCGTCATAAGCTTTCGCTACTTCCTGAGTGTCATCAAATAAATAAGGGAATGTATAATTATTCTTTTGCGCAGTTTTCCACATATGTTCTGGAGCATCTTGTGGATAATTTTCGATGTCATTGCTGCTTATAGCAACAAAACCAAACCCTTGTACACGATAATCATTAGCAACTCTAACAATCTCCTCATTCACGTGAATAACAAATGGACAATGATTGCAAATGAACATAACTACAGTACCTTTTTCTCCTTTGATGCTTTTTAGTGAAACCTTATTATTAGTAACACTATCTACCAAAGTAAAATCTGGAGCAATTGTACCAAGGGGTGCCATGTTAGATGGAGTTCGAGCCATAGTATTTAGTTTTAGTATTTTCGAAATTACAATTTTATACTATATAAGTCTAAAAAATGCTATCTTAGTTACATTAAAATTCCATAGTTATGAAAACTTTAGAAACATGGTTTCAAGAATATGCTGTGAGCCATCAAAACAAAACAAATATTGCAATTCATTTTATATGTGTTCCTGCTATATTCTTTTCTGTCGTAGGCCTAATTATGAGTATTCCTAGCGGATTTTTGGCCTCAATTATTCCAGGAGAAAATCCTTTTATAGAAAATTGGGCCTTTGTAGTTGCCTTACTTATTCTGCTGTTTTATGTAAGATTATCTGTAAAAATGGCGTTGCAGATATTAATTTTTGTTGCTTTTTGTATCATAGCTAATTATTACATTGGTCAATATGCTCCATTATGGATGGTATCTCTTGGGATTTTTGTAGTTGCGTGGATTGGGCAATTTTATGGACACCATTTAGAAGGAAAGAAACCTTCTGCGGCACAAGACTTACAGTTTTTGCTAATCGGACCTGCTTGGGTAATCCAAAAAATGTTTGGAAAAAAGTAATATGAGTTTACAGAATTGGAAAAATTCAGGATCATATTTTTCGTATAAAAACTATCAAATTTTCTATAAGGAAGGAGGAGCAGGGATTCCGCTGCTTCTAATTCATGGGTTTCCTACATCTTCTTGGGATTGGAATAAGATTTGGGATTCGCTAATTAAAAAATATAAGGTGTATGCTATCGATATGTTGGGATATGGTTTTTCTTCTAAACCAACTGATTTTAGGTATACTATTGCTTCGCAAGTTGATTTATGGGAGGCATTCTTAAAAGAAAAATCGATTACTTCTTTTCATATACTCGCACACGATTATGGAGATACAGTGGTTCAGGAAATGTTAGCTAGGTCTAAAGAGAATCTTGAATATGAATTTAAAATTGAATCTGTTTGCTTTCTTAATGGAGGAATGTTTCCAGAGACCAACTTCCCTACACTTACGCAAAGAATGTTGTTGACGCCTTTTGGTGCTATTCTAAAACATTTTATGGGTCGAAATACGTTGGCAAAAAACTTCAAAAAGATATTTGGGCAGCATACACAAGCTAGTGAAAAGGAAATAGATGAGTTTTGGGAAACGATAGACTATAATTCTGGTAAAAATGTAATACCAAAACTTATAAAGTATTTAAAGGAAAGAGACACGTATAAAATAAGATGGCGTGAAGCAATACAATATACAGATATGCCCAAAAGACTTATTGACGGAGGAGTAGATCCGATCTCAGGAAAACATATGGCAGAATTCTATAAAGAAATCGTTCCTAATGCTGATGTAGTGATATTGGACACAATTGGCCATTACCCCCAAACAGAAGCTCCCGAAGAGGTTTTACATCACTATACTGAGTTTAGAAAGCGATTATAATATTTTAGTGTGAATTCAATATAGCTTTTATATAAAAATTCACTAGTCTTCGATACAATCCGCGTCTCAGGTGGATCACTCAAACTAATGTAATTTCATGTTATTTTAAAACTGTTTTGAACCAACTAAATGGATTTTTTAAACTTCCACTAACCACTAATCTACATTTCATCACTAAAGAAAATAGCATTCATCAATAACTTATTAGTTCCGTACCAGAAAGCTCTAAAATTAGTGTTATCTGTAAATAGGATTGTATTTCCTCTACCTAGACTTTGATGTCTAAAAGGGACAGTACTGGATAAAGAATCTAAATTCTTTTTGCTAATGTATCCACTTAATAATGGAGATTTTGTGTATTGAATTGGGTTGCTGTAGCTTTGTTTGTCAGCTTTGATAAATAAGGTAGTATTTCTAAACATAGCTATTTTATCATTTTTGTATCCAAAATTGATAGGATGTGATCTATCAGTTTTAGCTTGAAAAATAGCTCCTCCAATCACTTGAGCACCAAAGAAATCTCGTCTTTGTTCAAAAGATATATTTTTAGCATCATTTTCTGGTTTAGAAAATTCGATTTTCATTAGTTCATTATTCTTAAAGAATTGAGCAGCATTTCTATATCCAATCAATGTTCCTCCGTTTCGAATCCAGGTCTTCAATTTATCAATTACATTTTTACCCATTGTTTGGTTCCAGCTATTTGGTAAAATGATATGTGTGTATCCGGATAGGTTTCTTCTTTCTAAATAATCTGTATTTAGTTTTGTGATAGGAATATTATAACGTTGATCCATAAGGTGCCAGATTTCACCGGCATCATACGGAGTAATTCCTGCTCCAGTAAGTAGGGCGATTTTGGGTAATGTCAAAGCTCTAAATTGAGTGCTCCCTAGGTCGATACCGGTAGTAAGCCCTGTAGCTACTCCTGTAATATCTACATGATTTTCTGAAGCAAGTTTTTGTAAAAATGAATGAATGTCTTCAGCACTGAGTTTCTGATTCTGTATTGGGATCATGATCGTACCATAATCATAACTTTTATTTTCGATAGAGAATGGTTTCATACCTACTTTAGCTCTTAGTCCTTTGTGTAGGATTTTATATAACACAGCAGGAGTATAGTATTCATGCCATTCCATAAGGTATGCATAATTACTCTTGTTAATGATTTTGGGTTTTCTGAAATTTAACTCAGTAATTTCGTTTCCTAAATCAGTAGTAGCTGATTTTTCAGAGAAATCTAAGTTAAACGCCAGAGGGAACGTCCATGCGGAGATATCATAAAATAAGCTATCCTGAAAAGAAGTTCTTTTCTCGAACATAGCTTTTATCAAACGACTTTGTTTTTGGTTTTTTGGTACTACATAGCTATATCCTTTTTTGAATTTTTTACCATCAGAAGTCATATCATTTTTTAGATTATAAAACTTAATTTCATGGCGTTTTAAAATCTCTGCTAAGTGATATGTAGAAGTGGCATCTTTTTCATTACCAAAAATATAAGCTCCATTCTGTGCTTCTTTTCTTGCATTCGCGTAAAAATTCTTTTGATATTGAAGCAATTCTACCCGCATCGATTTTGCAGCTTCTAGTGTAGAAAGAGTCGCTGTAAATTGATTTCGTATGGTAAAAGGAAATGTCAATATTCCATTATCTGTTTCCTGAGCATGTCCACGAGAACTTCCTTGCTCAAACAGAATTCCAATTCCTCCGTTAATATCTGGAAAAGTAGAACCTTTTCCGTAATAGAAATCATCAAAGTTCTCCTCAGTATAATACAATGATCCTATTTTGTTAAAGGCATTGGCATGGTAATAAGCAATTTTTTTGGTGAGTTCTTGATTTAGTTTTGGAGTTAATGGGTGTGTTCTGGATTGTATTCCCGGTTGAAAGAAAAATGTACTATTGCTTCCCATCTCGTGGTGATCCGTTAGAATGTTTGGATACCAATTATGGAACGTTTTGATTCTTGCTCTGGATTCTGGTAATTGTACTGGTAGCCAATCACGATTCATATCAAACCAATAATGATTGGTTCTTCCTCCAGGCCATACTTCACTATATTCTCGATCTTGAGGGTCTGTAGTTATATTTTTACTCTTATTAGTATTGGCCCAGTATGAAAAACGTTGTAAACCATCTGGATTTAATGAAGGGTCAAACAAGATTACAACATTATCCAGTAGCTCATCAATTTCATTTCCTTGTCCAGCAGCTAGATAATATGCAGCAAGTAAACTAGCATTGGATCCACTAGGTTCATTACCGTGAATAGAAAACCCTTGATACACAATTGCAGGCATAGATGCTATATCTGCTATATTGGTATTAGATTGCGTCAATTGAAGATGTTGAGTTCTAATTTTTTCAAGATTTTGATGGTTTTTTTCTGAAGTGATGGTTAAAAGAATAATAGGACGATCTTCAAAGGTTTTTCCGCGATCTTCTATAGTGATACGAGGAGAAGCTTCTGCCAAAGCTTTCATGTACTCTACTAATTTGTCATGTGTAACATGCCATTTCCCTGGAACAAACCCTAAAACACTTTGTGGTGTTGGAATTTTGGGATTGTAAGACACTCCTTTTGGTAAATAATAATCTAATGAAAGGTTTTCTTGAGAAAAGGAAGAAAAGAATAGTAAGGATAGAATAATAGTAAAGAAGTACTTCATTTTAGACAGTTTGTGCGAGTGTTGAATTTATAGTCATCGAAAATAAAAAAAACCGCTTCAGAGATTGAAGCGGTTTGCATAAGTTTAACATAAGTTATTATGTCTTATATGTCATCGAAGCTTACATCAGTAAAACTTTCTGTAGAAGCAGTAACTTCTTCATTAGTAGTCGTTGGTTCTTCGGTATTTTGTTCGTAAGATTTCTGATAATCTTTTTGATGTCTTTCGCTTATAACTTCTTCACCTTTTTCATTAACGATGAAATCTGTCATTTCAGCCAAAATTTCACTAAACCCTACAAAGTCTTCTTTGTATAAATAGATTTTATGCTTTTTGTAGTGAAAAGATCCGTCGTCATTGGTGAATTTTTTACTCTCTGTAATGGTAAGATAGTAATCTCCAGCTTTTGTTGATCTTACATCAAAGAAATATGTTCTTCTTCCTGCTCTTAAAACTTTTGAGAAAATTTCCTCTTTCTCTAACATTTCATTATCGCTCATAATCCGTATTTCTTAATTAATTAGTCTGTTACGATGGAATCAAAAATCTAAAAAATTTGTTAATCGTACAACAAAATATCAAATTTCTTTTTCGCTCAGCTGTTTTAAATATAGTTCTTTGTAATACCCATCTATGTCTAATAGTTGATTATGAGTGCCTTGTTGGATGATTTTTCCATCACTTAAAACAATTATTTTATCTGCATTTCTTACTGTAGAAACTCTATGACTTACAATAAAAGTAGTCTTATTTTTAGATATTCTATTGAGATTGTTAAGTATTTCTTCTTCAGTTTCCGTATCAACCGCGGATAAACAATCATCAAAAAGAAGGATGGAAGGATTTTTAATAATTGCTCGAGCAATAGAAACTCTTTGCTTTTGTCCACCAGATAATGTGATTCCTCTTTCTCCTAAAACTGTATTATATCCTTTGCTAAATCCTTGGATATTTTCGTGAACAACAGCATTTTTTGCAGCTTCTAAAACCTCACTATCTGTGGCATTCACTTTTCCGAATTTTATATTATTTCTTATAGAGTCGCTAAACAGGAAAGCATCTTGTGGAACATATCCTATTGAGGTTCTCAGATCTACTAAGTTTAGATCCCTAACGGGCTTTTTGTCGATTCTGATTTCTCCATCAGAAACATCATACAACCTTCCTATTAGGTCTAAAATTGTTGATTTTCCAGAACCGGTTTTTCCAATAATAGCAATGGTTTGCCCTGAATTTATTTCGAAACTTATGTTCTTTAATGCTGTAATATTAGTATCATCGTACACAAAAGAGACATTATCAAAAACAATATTTCCTGTTACTGGTGTTTTTTCGGTAACGGTATTTGTAATTTCAGGTTCTTGGCTTAAGAACTCATTAATTCTAACCTGAGAAGCTTCTGCTTGTTGTATAATAGAGGTAACCCACCCTACAGTGGCAACTGGCCAGGTTAGCATATTAACAAAAATGATAAATTCTACAATTACGCCAAGGTCCTGAATTGTACCATTTATATATTGCTTGCCACCAATATAAATAACCATGATATTGCTAATACCAATAAGCAATACCATTAACGGGAAAAATAACGCCTGTACTTTTACGAGATCAATGTTCTTTTCTTTACTGGTATTTGACAACTCCGTAAAGTTCGTTAATGTTTGTGGTTCGATTCCATAAGCTTTGATAACAGAAATACCACTAAATGATTCTTGGGTGAATGTGGTTAGTTTAGATAAAAATTGCTGTACAATGGTACTCCTTTTATGTATAGCAACACTTAGCTTATATATGGAAATAGATAAAATAGGAAGTGGCGCAACAGTATACAAAGTTAGTTGTGGAGCAATACTAATCATATAACCAATAACTACTATAAATAATGTAATCGTATTAACACTGTACATAATAGCAGGACCTACATACATTCTCACTTTGGATACATCTTCACTGATACGATTCATTAAATCGCCTGTTCTATTTTTTTTATAAAAATTAAGCGACAAAATCTGATAATGTCTGAAAACTTCATTTTTTAGGTCAAATTCTATAAATCGTGATACTACTATAAATGTCTGGCGCATCAAAAAAGTGAAAAAAGCAGCAATCAAGACAGATCCCAGAATAAAAAGAATATTGGTAATCAATCCTGTTTTTACATCATTAATGTCTGTAATACTTTTATTAATATACTGTTCTACAACATCCACAGAGTCTCCAACAAATTTAGGAACTGCAACTGCAAAAATTCTTGCTATAACCGTGATTACAAAACCGATAATAAGGCGATATTTATATTTAAAAAAGTACTTGTTTAGATGGCGTAATGCACGCATAAAGTATTGATTTTTAGAAGCTGAATTATTAACAAATTCTTAAAGTTTAACAACAAAAAATTTTAAATTCGTAAAAATACATTATTTTAGCACCTCAATTTTGACTATTATATAATTTATAACATTTTAAAATTTCCGAAAATGATAACCGAAGTGCTTACTGCAAATCAATTAAAAAAAGAGGCTCCTGTATTTGGCCAATTGTCTTTTAACGATCACGAACAAGTTGTTTTTTGTCAGGACAAAGATACAGGATTAAAGGCAATAATTGGGGTGCATAACACAATTTTAGGACCAGCTTTAGGGGGGACGAGAATGTATAATTATAAAACAGAATGGGATGCTCTTAATGATGTATTAAGATTGTCAAGAGGGATGACTTATAAAGCAGCTATCACTGGTTTGAATCTTGGAGGAGGAAAAGCGGTTATTATTGGAGATCCTAAAACTTTAAAAACTCCTGCGTTAATGAAACGTTTTGGAGAGTTTGTACATACACTAGGTGGGAAATACTACACGGCAGAAGATGTGGGTATGGAGACCTCTGATATGGATACTGTTCGTGAAGTAACTCCTTATGTAACCGGAATTTCTGAATCTAAAGGAGGAGCAGGAAACCCATCTCCTGTAACAGCATATGGTGTTTATATGGGGATGAAAGCCTCAGCTAAATTTGCTTATGGAACAGATAATCTAGAAGGTAAAAAGATATTAGTACAAGGTATAGGTCACGTAGGAGAAGAACTTGTTCGTCTAACTGCAGAAGAAGGAGCTAATGTTATTATTACAGATATAAACCAGGAAAGACTCCATGAAGTAAGCAATACATATGGAGTAGAAATATATAAAGGAGAAGATTTATATGCAGAAACGGCTGATATCTACGCACCTTGTGCACTAGGAGCTACAGTTAATAATGAGACTATTAATAAGCTAAAAGTTAAAGTGATTGCCGGAGCAGCTAATAATCAATTAGCTTCAGAAAATATTCACGGTCCATTATTACAGGAAAAAGGGATTGTGTATGCACCTGACTTTTTGATCAATGCAGGAGGTATCATTAATGTATATGCAGAGATTGAAGGATACGGAAGAGATCAGATTATAACTAAAACTGAAAATATCTATAATACTACATTAGATATTTTAAACAAAGCAAAGGCTACTGGCATGACTACAAATACTGCTGCTGTTAGTATTGCGGATGAAAGAATTGCAGCCAAAAAAAAGCAATAAATAGATTTGTATAAAATTTACTTCATAAAAAGTAAATTTTAGAATTGGTAGAATAAAAATAATAGTATTTTTGCAGGGCGAAAGTGATATACACTTTCGCCTTTTTAAATGTAATAGTTCTTTGTAATTTCTTATGTTAACCAGAAGACATATCCGAGTTAAAGTAATGCAGTCCCTCTATGCTTTAGAGCAGACGCAAAGTGATAATCTAGATAAAGAAGAAAAGTTTTTACTTTTTAGTATTGAACAGATGTACGATTTATTTCTTATAAATCTTCAACTTCTAGTAGAAATAAGAAAGCATGCTACCGATTTCTTAGAAAAAAGTCAGAAAAAATATTTGGCAACTTCAGAAGAAAAAAACCCAAACCAAAAGTTTATTAATAACGAAGTACTCACGCTATTAGAAAAAAATATCGAGCTTAAAGAAGCAATGGGGCATAAGAAAATGAACTGTTGGGATCTTGATGACGAGTACGTAAAAATTCTTTGGAAAGAAATAAGTACAAGTGAGCTCTATGCTGACTATATGAGTACAAAAATGAGTTCTTTTAAAGAAGACAAGGATTTTATTCTTGATGTTTTCAAAGAAATCATAGCTCCCAATGATAAGTTGTATGAATATATAGAAGATAAAAGACTTACTTGGATAGATGATTTACCTTTAATCAATACAGGAATTATAAAGATGCTGAGAAAGGTAAAACAAACTCATGATGAGCATATGTCTTTGCCTAGATTATATAAAGATGCGGATGATAAGAAATTTGCAAAAGATATTTTTAGAAAAACTGCGCTTAATGGAGTGGAGTTTGCAAAAGAAATAGAGGGAAGAACTCCTAATTGGGACAAAGATAGAATAGCAGAATTGGACAAAGCAGTGATTAAAATGGCGATTTGTGAGTTCCAGAAATTCCCGTCAATACCTGTAAAAGTAACAATTAACGAATATTTAGAGATTGCCAAGGAATATAGTACACCAAAGAGTAGTATCTTTATCAACGGTATATTAGATAAAATATCCAAAGAATATCAAGAAAACGGTAAATTAAATAAAGTTGGCCGAGGTCTTATGTAGTTCAAAAAAAATAGTATTTTTAACCCTCAATTAATTAAAAACCCAAGTAATGAAAAAAGGAATCTTGATTTTAGCTGGTGTTTTTGCTTTGACATTTATGTCTTGTAAAGATAATGCAGCAGAAAAAGTTAAAGAAGAAAATGTAGCGGATGCTGCAGATCGTGATGCAAAGAATACAGATTTCCCTGTAATGAGCTTTGATCAAACTGAACACGATTTTGGAACAATCAATGAAGGTGATGTAGTAGAGCATACTTTTACATTTACTAATACTGGTAAAGCACCATTAGTAATCGTTAATGCAAAAGGAAGTTGTGGATGTACAGTTCCTGAGTGGACAAAAGAACCTGTTGCTCCTGGAGCTACTGGGTCTATGTTAGTAAAATTTAATTCTAACGGTAAGCCAAACGCTCAAAACAAACAAGTTACTATTACTGCTAATACTGAAGCAGGAAAAGAAATCCTTAAGATTAAGGCAATGGTAACTCCAAAAGCTAAACCAGTAAGCGGAACTCCAGTAAGCGAGTAATTTTTATGGAAGGATTTGGAGGACAATTACCTTTTATACTTTTGATATTTGTGGTGATGTATTTTTTTATGATACGTCCGCAAATGCAAAAGGCAAAAAAGGAGAAGAAATTTGCTGAAGAACTTAAAAGGGGTGATCGCGTAGTAACAAAAAGTGGTCTTCACGGAAAAGTTTTTGATTTCAGTGAAAAAAGTAATGCTGTTATTATTGAAACAGGGTCTGGTAAGTTAACATTCGATAAATCTGCTATTTCATTAGAAATGAGTCAGAAGTTAAATGCACCACCAGCTGAAAAAAAGAAGTAATCATCAGTTTATAAAGTAAAAATCGCCGTATTAAGTTAATACGGCGATTTTTTTGTGACTTTGTTTTTTATTACAGATTTATCTATTTGCAGTTAATTCCGCTATTTTTACGATTACTTCTGTCGCTTTAATCATGCTTTCTACGGGCACGTATTCATACCTTCCATGAAAATTATGTCCACCTGCAAAAATATTAGGACAGGGTAGTCCCATATAGCTTAATTGCGATCCATCTGTACCACCACGAATTGGTTTAATAAGCGGGGTAATACCTAACGCTTTCATGGCTTCTTCTGCAATATCTACAATATGCATTACAGGCTCTACCTTTTCTCTCATATTGTAGTACTGATCGTTAATTACAGTGGTAACAGTGTCTTTCCCGTACTGTTTGTTCAGTTCACTTGTAAGCTTAATCATCATCTCTTTACGAGCTTCAAAATGCTTTTTATCGTGATCTCTGATAATGTACTCTAGTTTAGTTTCTTCAACCTCTCCAGTCATATTATGTAAATGAAAAAAGCCTTCGCGATCACTAGTGTGTTCTGGAGTTTCTAATCTTGGTAAAGAATTGATGAAATCCTGAGCGATATACATACTATTGATCATTTTTCCTTTGGCATATCCTGGATGTACAATTTTACCTTTTACAGTAACCACAGCACCCGCTGCATTGAAGTTTTCATATTCCAGCTCACCAATTTGACTACCATCCATAGTGTAAGCCCACTCGGCTCCGAACTTTTTTACATTAAACTTATGGGCTCCTCTTCCTATTTCTTCATCTGGAGTAAAACCAATACGAATTTTTCCGTGCTTGATTTCTGGATGTTGGATGAGGTATTCCATAGCCGAAATAATCTCAGCAATACCCGCCTTATCATCTGCTCCAAGAAGTGTGGTTCCGTCTGTAGTGATTAATGTCTGTCCTTTATATAATTTTAGGTCTTCAAAATAATCTGGAGACAATACAATATTATTTTCTTTATTCAGAACGATATCTTTTCCATCATAAGATTCAATAATTTGCGGATTCACATTTGCTCCGGTAAAATCAGGAGTTGTGTCAAAATGCGAAATAAAACCGATTGTTGGCACATCATGAGTTACATTAGAAGGTAATGTTGCCATGATGTAAGCATTTTCATCAATAGTAACTTCTTCTAGACCAATCGATTTTAACTCTTCTACTAATTTATTAGCCAGATCCCATTGTTTCATAGAACTAGGAGTTGTGTCGCTATTAGGGTCACTTTCCGTATCTATAGTTACATAACTTATGAATCTGTCAATAATGTGTTTTTTTGGAATCATAGCGGTGTGTTTTTAATCCTGAAGATTTCAAAAATACACATTCATAGACTTTTATTAGAACCTCTTAAGACTTATTTTTGCACAGCAAAAGAATCTTTCAATGTATAAATCACTTGTCCGTCCAATTTTATTCAAATATGATCCTGAAACAGTGCATCACTTCACGTTTAAGATGATTAGGGTTCTGTCTAAAATTCCTTTTATCTCATCAATTTTTAGAAGTTTATACCTTGTAAGAAATCCAGTATTGGAGCGTGAGGTTTTTGGATTAAAATTTAAGAATCCGGTTGGACTTGCTGCAGGATTTGATAAAAATGCAATACTGTATAATGAGCTGGGAAACTTTGGTTTTGGTTTTATCGAAATTGGTACAGTAACCCCAAGAGGACAAGAAGGAAATCCTAAAAAAAGATTGTTTAGACTTAAAGAAGATAGGGCGATTATTAATAGAATGGGATTTAATAATGAAGGTCTGGAAGCCGCAATTCAACAACTAAAGAAAAACAAAGGAAAACTTATTATTGGAGGTAATATTGGAAAAAATACGGATACCGCTCCAGAAGATTATACCAGAGATTACTTAGAGTGTTTTAAGGCTTTACATCCTTATGTAGATTATTTTGTCCTTAATGTTAGCTGTCCCAATGTTAGTAGTCATGCTAAGTTAAATGATAAAGATTATTTGTTAGAGTTGATAGGAGCTGTACAAAAGGTGAATAATGCAAATAATACACAAAAACCTATTGTGTTAAAAATCGCACCGGATTTGAATAATAGTCAACTTGATGAAATTATAGAATTAGTTAATGAAACCAAACTAGATGGTGTTATCGCTAGTAATACTTCCACGTTTAGAGAAGGTTTAAAGGCTTCAAAAGAACAGTTAGATGCTATAGGTAATGGAGGTTTGAGCGGTCAACCTATAAAAAATAGAAGTACAACAGTTATTAAGTATTTATCAGAAAAAAGCAATAAAGCTTTTCCTATCATAGGAGTAGGAGGTATTCATTCTGCAGCTGATGCTATAGAAAAATTAGAAGCAGGAGCAAGTTTGGTACAATTATATACCGGTTTTATTTATGAAGGGCCAAAGTTGATTAAGGATATTAATAAAGCAGTTATCAAAAAAGGATTATAAATAAACTATCGCAAAATAATTTTTTGAGTTTCAGTTTTCCCAAGATTTGTGTGAAGTCTAACTAAATAAATTCCAGAATTAAGATTAGTGAGATCTAAGTTAATGTTGGTATTACTTTTTTTAAAATCATAACGTCTAACTTGCTTTCCTAAAACATTATAGATTTGAATTTCTTCTACATTAGCAGTTTTTGAAGATGATATGGATATGTTGCCATGGCTAGGATTAGGAGAAATTGTAATGGTATCCTCTAGACTATCAAAATCTTGTATGCTAAGTCGTTTTTGTGTAAAAACAAGAGTTCCGATTTTTTCAGAAGAAAAAGGAGCAATTCCTTCTAAACTTGATATAGTCTCTTGAGGAACCGTTGCTGGATTACTTAAACTATAGCCTGTCCCATTTTCAGTTCCGGCGTCATAAGCGTGGAGATCTAGTGTGACTTCCGGGATCCATTGTCCTCCATTATCTAATAGAGAAACACTATTTACTGCAATCATCCAGTCAGGACTTGGAGCGATCATTGAAGCAAGACTAATTAAAGGGTAGTCAGAGTTTATAGTAATATCGCTTATGGTTATAGTTCTACCAGATCCAGTAAAAAATAAACTAGGTCCTTCAATAAATTGATCGGCATTATTAGCGTTTATTGCATCTGTAACTTCTGAGTTAAAAATGCTGAAAGCACCGGTTTCTGCAACTTGTTTTATGCCAGCAGTGGCTAAACCATCCATTTCAAGAAAAGTAACATTACCATTGTGTGCTGCACCCACTAGTTCAGTAAAATGAGCTCCACCTGGTAATGAACCGTGAGCTTCCCAATTACTTGTAAAAATAATATCGTATGTAGCTGTTGTTTGACCGAATGTGGCGAATGAAAGAAATAATAGTGTAGTTTTTAGAATAAGCTTTTTCATTTGTGTGGTTGTTGGTTATTTCGATTTACATTACATATTTTAAACAGTTGAAAGCATAATAACCCTAATTATTTAATAATAATTTATATCTAAACTGTTTTTAAAATGATATGCATACTTTTGAGCTGTCGGTTATTTATACTAAACCTTACAAAAAGTACAAATGAATTTTGAAATTTTATACACTTTTGTAATTGCTACCACTGCTTTATCAATTTCTCCAGGACCGGATAATATTTTTGTGTTAATGCAGAGTATTGTTAATGGAAAAAAGTATAGTCTGGCTACAATAGCAGGTTTAATGTCTGGTTGTTTAGTGCATACTACCTTGGTTGCTTTTGGAATATCTGTAATTATTCAGCAAAGCGAATTATTATTTTTTATCATAAAACTTTTAGGAGCTTTATATCTATTCTTTTTAGCTTATAAGGTGTGGAGAAGCAATGCAGAGATACAATTAACTGGAGGTAATGTAGAAAAAAAGAGTTTGGGGCAATTGTTTAGACAAGGATTTATTATGAATGTATTAAATCCTAAAGTGTCCATATTCTTTTTAGCTTTTTTTCCAGGGTTTTTATTTAGTAATGAATTGAGTAATGTAACCCAGTTCTATATTTTAGGATTTTTATTTATAGTAGTTTCATTTTTTGTTTTTGGCTTAATAGCGGTGATGGCTGGATATATTTCTGATTATGTAAGAAAAAACTCTAAAGTAGGAGTGCTTCTAAAATGGTTACAAATTATAGTCTTTATCGGAATCGGAATTTTTATCCTTTTTTCTGAAAAATAATCATATTTTTATACTCTTAATTAAATTTCTTTCAGACCAAAGCTCATAGATGGCCGAAAAAGTAAAAATTATTGAATGTCCAAGAGATGCCATGCAAGGCATTAAGGATTTTATTCCAACCGAAAAAAAAGTTCAATATATCCAATCGCTTTTGCGTTGCGGATTTGATACAATAGACTTCGGTAGTTTTGTGTCTCCTAAAGCGATTCCGCAGATGGTTGATACTGCAGAAGTGTTATCCAGGTTAGATTTGTCTACGACAGAAAGTAAATTATTAGCGATTATAGCCAATGTTCGTGGAGCTAATGATGCGGCACAGCACAAAGAAATTGACTATTTAGGATATCCTTTTTCAATTTCAGAGAATTTCCAGATGCGTAATACGCACAAGACAATCGCAGAATCTGTAGAAACTTTGCAAGAAATTCTCAACATTGCGGATAGATCAAATAAAGAAGTGGTGGCATATCTCTCCATGGGTTTTGGTAATCCTTATGGAGACCCTTGGGATGTGGAGATTGTAGGTGATTGGACAGAGAAATTAAGTACTATGGGAGTGAAGATTTTATCACTTTCTGATACTGTTGGGACATCCAATCCTGAGATTATAGAATATTTATATGCTAATCTGATTCCTAAGTATCCCGATATAGAATTCGGAGCGCACTTGCATACAACACCCACAAGTTGGCATGAAAAAGTGGATGCAGCTTATAAAGCGGGTTGCAGAAGATTTGATGGAGCAATACAAGGATTTGGTGGATGTCCAATGGCAAAAGATGAGTTGACCGGTAATATGCCAACTGAGCGTATGCTCTCATATTTCACAACTGCAAAAGCAGATACTAATATAAAAATGATGAGTTTTGAATCAGCTCATAATGAAGCTACCAAAATATTTAGTAAGTATCACTAATAGATAGATTAATAAAATGAAAAGCATATTAAAGAAAGTAGGATTGTTATTATTGTTAGTAGTAGTAATTATTCAATTTATTAGACCGGATAAGAATGAATCAGGTTATGAATCTGTTGCTTATTTTGAAAAAGAAACAAACCCTTCTCCTGAAATCAAAGAGATATTAAAAAGTAACTGTTATGATTGTCATAGTAATCAAACGATTTATCCTTGGTATGCAGAAATAGCGCCAGTATCTTATTGGTTATCCCATCATGTAGAGGAAGGGAAGGAGCATTTTAATGTCTCTGATTGGGAACAATATTCGAATAAAAAGAAAGATCATAAGTTAGAAGAGTTAATTGAAGAAGTAGAGGAAGGAGAAATGCCACTTTCCTCTTATACATGGATTCATGGGGATTTAGAAAAAGAAGAGATGGAACTGCTTATCAATTGGACAAAAGAGCTTAGAAAAAAACATACTTCTAAATAATACTTGTAGTAAATGATTCTATAAGTGTTCTATTCTGTTGTAGATGTGTTTTTTAGAAATACTTTTCTTCTGGAGTAATGGGGTTACCTAATTGTTAAATTTAATGTTTATTTAGATTTAGTATAAATAAAGTTTGTAAAATATGTTTTGATACATATATTTGCATTCGAAATCAAAAACTATTTATATTAAGTCTAAATAAAACAAAGCAATGAAGGTAAAAAATCTAATCAATGTTATATACATATCAGGAACTATTATTTTAAGTTCATGTTCTTCAGATGATGATGCAGCACCAATTGTTCAGGTAGAAGCTCCCGCTACATATGAATTTCTACGTGACGGAGAAAGTACAGTAAGTTTTAGTGGTCAAACTACGAGGATAGCAATGGCAGAAGTCATTATTAGTGAATTTACGGATAATACAAGTACTGAAGCTATTATTGATGCTATGTTTGATCATCAAGAAAATGTCGATGATTTCGAAGATGCCGATTTAAATTCTTCTGATAAAAGTGTACGAAGCAAAACTGCAGCTAGTAGAGATTTTTTCTCTACAAATGCTACGGATGCAGCTGCGATAAAATCAGATTTTGATTCTTGGATAAAAGGACAGGTTGATGAGGTTTTTCCTAACTGGGCTATAACTGCTACAGCTGGTAACCCAGGATTTCTGCAAGAAGCTGGAGGAGGATCCGATAGATATTTAAATGCTAATGGTTTAGAGTATAATCAAGCTTTTGCAAAAAGTTTGATAGGCGCTTTAATGACTGATCAGGCATTAAACAACTATTTAGGAACTGCTGTTCTTGATGAAGCTGATAACGTAGCTAATAATAATGATGGAGTTGTAGCAGATGGGAAGCCATATACTACTATGGAGCACAAATGGGATGAAGCTTATGGGTATTTATACGGTGCTTCAGTAAATCCAGCAAATCCTAACCCTACAATTGGAGATGATGATAGTTTTCTAAATAAATATATTGGTAGAGTAGAAGAGGATGCTGATTTTGCTGGTATTGCAGATGATATTTACAATGCATTTAAATTGGGTAGAGCGGCTATTGTAGCTAAAAACTATACAATACGTGATCAACAAGCAACTATTATTAGAGAAAAGATTTCCGAAATCATCGCAATAAGAGCAGTGTATTATTTACAACAAGGTAAAAATAGCTTAGAAGAAACTACAATCGACTATGCAAGTGCTTTTCATGATTTGTCAGAAGGATACGGGTTTATCTACAGTTTACAGTTTACAAGAAGATCGGATAGTAATGCTCCGTACTTTACAAGAACTGAAGTGCAAGCATTGATTGATCAGTTAATGGGAGGAACTAATGGTTTATGGGATGTGACTCCAGCGACATTACAATCAATTTCTGAAACTATTGCTGATAAATTTAATTTTACTGTTACGGAAGCAGGCAGTGTCACTCCTAACTAGACTAAACAAAACGTAAAATGATAAAAAAAAGAGGTGGTAAATTATAAGGTTTCCACCTCTTTTTTTACATTTGCAAAACTTTATTAAGAATAAATAAAAATAAGATGAGGAAGTTTGGGTTTTTAACAGTAATTGTTTTGGTTCTTGTTGTAGCTGCCTGTTCATCAAATGATGATGGTGCAGGAACAACTGATAATTTTGATAGAAAAGCAATGCTTGAAAATATTGCTGATAATATTGTTATTCCAGCATATCAAAATTTTTCAATGGATATGGCTGCTTTAAAAACAGCTACTTCTGATTTTGTTACTACTACCGATGAAGCGAATTTAGTTTCTTTAAGACAAGCTTGGTTAACAGCATTTGTGTCTTGGCAGTCTGTTAGTATGTTTGAAATAGGTAAAGCCGAGGATATATCTTTCAGAAATTTTATGAATGTATATCCTGTTAATGCTACCAATATAGAAACTAATATTTCTTCAGAGGCTTATGATCTTACTTCAGTTTCTCAGCAAGATGAGCAGGGTTTTGGAGCATTAGACTATCTAATTAATGGTTTATCTGATTCTGATGCTACTATTGTTGGTTTTTATACAGATGCTACCAATGGTGATGGCTATGAAACTTATCTAATAGATCTTGTCACCAGAATGGACGACTTAACATCAGAGGTGTTGAATGATTGGACAGGAGGTTATAGAGATTCTTTTGTGAACAATAGTGGTTCTTCGGTAACGAGTTCATTAGATAAATTAGTAAATGATTTTATCTTTCATTATGAAAAACATTTACGAGCGGGTAAGATAGGTATTCCTGCAGGTGTGTTTTCCGGAACTACTTTAGATGATAAAGTAGAGGCGTTCTATAAAGGTGATGTATCAAAAACACTGTTTAATGCTAATCTTGATGCTTTACAAGATTTCTTTAATGGGAAACATTTCAGCAGCAGTGCTACAGGTGAAAGTTTAAAGACATATCTTGATTTTCTCAATACTATTAAGAATGGGGAAGATTTAAGTACCTTAATTAATAATCAATTTAATGTAGCAAGAACTACAGCAGGTAATTTAAACGATGATTTTTCTGTACAGGTTCGAACTAACAATAACTTGATGCTGAATACTTATGATGAACTTCAAAAAAATGTGGTTTTTCTGAAGGTAGATATGCTTCAGGCTATATCGGTGAATGTTGATTTTGTCGATGCAGATGGAGATTAAATTTGTTTTCAGCATTATATGAATCATCATTTAAAGGAATATTTTAAAAAAAATACGGAGACTGCACCACTTGCAGTCTTTCGTATTTTTTTTGGTTTAATGATGTTGATTAGTATTGTTCGTTTTTGGAGTTATGGATGGATAGAAAAACTATATGTTAAACCTACTTTTTTCTTTTCCTATTATGGTTTTGATTTTATTAAACCTATTGGTGTTTACACCTATTTAATTTTTGCTTTATGTGGTATTTCTTCAGTATTTGTAGCTATTGGATATAAATACAGAATAGCTATTATAACATTTTTTCTAAGCTTTACCTACATAGAATTAATGGATAAAACTACATATCTCAATCATTATTATTTTATTAGTATTCTGAGTTTTTTATTTATTTTTTTACCAGCTAATGCTTACTATTCATTAGATGCAAAAATAAAGAGTAGGTCTTTTTATAAAGTACCAAGATGGACAATTGATGCTGTAAAATTATTATTAGGAATTGTTTATTTCTATGCAGGTTTAGCGAAGTTAAATTCAGATTGGTTGTTAAAAGCAATGCCATTAAAAATTTGGTTACCTTCTAAATATGACATATCGCTAATAGGAGATTTAATGCAACAAGAATGGGTGCATTATGCTTTTAGTTATACAGGTGCTATTTATGACTTAACGATTCCGTTTTTATTGTTGTATAGAAAGACTAGAGTTTTTGGTTTTATAATGGTGGTTGTGTTTCATGTTCTAACCAGAGTGCTTTTTCCAATAGGTATGTTTCCTTATATCATGATTGTTGGAGCATTAATATTTTTTGATAGTAGTATTCATCATAAAATATTACAATTTATTTCTAAAGTATCTGGCATAAATAAAACAAATTTTGATACAAATAAGGTATTGATTTTCCAGCAAACTAAAACCAAAATTATGACATCAGTATTGGGGTTGTTTTTTGTAATTCAAGTATTTTTGCCGTTTCGATATATGTTGTATCCAGGAGAATTATTTTGGACAGAAGAAGGGTATCGTTTTTCTTGGCGAGTAATGTTAATGGAAAAAGCAGGATATGCTAATTTTAAAATTGTAGATGCAGGAACCGGAAAAAGATTTTATGTGAATAATGATGATTTTCTAACTCCTTTTCAACAAAAACAGATGGCTACGCAACCTGATTTTATATTGGAGTATGCACATTATCTTAAAACACATTTCGAAAATCAAGGGCATAAAAACATACAAGTATTTGTAGAAAGTCATGTAGCGCTTAATGGGAGATTAAGTAGTAAATATATAGATCCTAATGTGGATCTGGGAAAGCAAAAAGAGTCATTTAAACATAAAACGTGGATTATTCCATTTAAAGATGAGATTAAGGGATTGTAATGTAGTTGTCTTTTTTTTATTGATAACTACTGTCGTTTCAGCGCAGTATACGATTAATGGAGTTGTAAAAAACCAAAGTGATCAACCTGTTCAAGGCGCAGAGGTTTATAATAGAACTACTGGAGAACAAACAATAACAAAAGTAGACGGAAGTTTTGAGTTTACGGAGCTAGTAGAAGGTTCATACCTTCTTTCAGTTTTTAGTTTTGATTATGAGATTTTAGAACAAGAGATTATTATTGGTAAGGATACAGAGATTAAGCTTGTTTTAAATCTTTTGGGAGAAGAGCTATCAGAAGTAATTGTGACTCAGCGAAGGGAAAAGGTGTTTGGTCTTAAACAACTAAAGCCTGTAGAAGGAACAGCAATTTATGCCGGAAAGAAAAGTGAAGTAGTATTGCTGAGTAATGTTCAGGGTAATTTAGCTTCTAATAATACAAGGCAGATTTACGCACAAGTAGCTGGGTTAAACATTTATGAAAATAGTAGTGGAGGATTACAGCTTAATATTGGAGGGAGAGGACTGGATCCGAATCGTACTGCAAATTTCAATACGCGTCAGAATGGTTATGATATCAGTGCTGATGTGTTAGGATACCCAGAAAGTTATTATACACCACCCGCAGAAGCGATTGAAGAAATACAAGTAGTTCGTGGAGCAGCTTCTTTACAATATGGAACACAATTCGGAGGGTTGTTAAACTTTAAAATGAAGAGACCAAATCCAAATAAAAAAATAGAATTGGTTTCTCGTCAAACATTAGGATCTTATAACCTTTTTACCAGTTTCAATAGTTTAGGTGGTACCATTGGTAAGTTTAGTTATTATACTTATTTTAATTATAAAAAAGGAGATGGATTTAGACCTAATTCCGAATTTGATTCTAAGAATGCTTATTTCCATTTGGGATATCAGTTATCCGATAGAACAAAGTTGATAGGAGAATTTACCTATTTAGATTATTTAGCGAAACAACCAGGAGGGTTAACAGATACGCAATTTAATATAGATCCTACTTTTAGTAATAGAACCAGAAATTGGTTTGATGTAAACTGGAAATTATTTTCATTAAAACTAGAACACGAGTTTTCTGACAAGACTGATTTTAGTCTTAATTTATTCGGATTGGATGCTTCGAGATCTGCGGTAGGTTTTAGAGGTGTTCCAGGAAGTTTAAATACTAATCCTATTACAGATGTAGACGAAATTGATGGGTCTGGCAATTTTGTAAACTCAAGGGATCTTATTGTTGATAATTTTAGGAACTGGGGTGCAGAAGCAAGGCTATTAACTAGATATCAATTATTGGATGAAGAATCGGTTTTTCTTATTGGATCGAAATATTATAAAGCTTCTAATGATTCAAGACAAGGGTCGGGAGGTATTGGGTCAGGACCAGATTTTAATTTTCAAGATGAAGCTTTTCCTGATTACCCAAATCAGTCTTCTTTTGATTTCCCTAATGTTAACCTAGCTGTTTTTGGAGAGAATATTTTTAAATTATCTGATAAATTTTCGGTTACTCCTGGATTTAGATTTGAATATATTAAGACAGAAAGTGAAGGGACTTTTAATGATGTAGTGTTTGACAATGCGGGTAACCCTATTGCTAATAGCATAGAGACAGATAATAGAGAATTGGATCGGTCTTTTTTCCTTTTCGGAATTGGATCGAGCTATAAAATTAGCAACTCTTTAGAAGCGTACGCTAATGTTTCACAGAATTATAGATCTATCACTTTTAGTGATATTAGAGTTGTGAGTCCTACATTTAGGGTTGATCCAGATATAGGAGATGAAGAAGGGTTTACTGCTGATATTGGAGTGCGTGGTAGGTTGAACAATATGTTGTCTTATGATATAAGCGTCTTTGGGTTAGTGTACGATGATAGAATTGGTATTGTGTTTAATGATAGGGCCGAACGAGTAAGAGGGAATATTGGAGATGCATTTATATATGGAGTAGAAAGTTTTGTGGATTGGAATGTCCTGAATACATTATCAGTAGATAATGAAAACTATAGATTAAATTTGTTTGCTAATACTTCATTTACTGCTTCAGAATATACATCATCTGATCTTTCTGGAGTGAAAGGAAATAAAGTAGAATTTATACCAGAAGTTAACCTGAAAACAGGTCTGAAATTTGGTTATAAAAACTTATTAGCAAGCATACAGTATACATATCTTTCTGAGCAATTTACAGATGTTTCTAATGCTGCTGTAGCATTAGATGGAGATAATAGAAATGGTATTATAGGAGAGATACCTTCTTATTCAATTTTAGATTTATCATTATCCTATACTTATAAAAGGTTTAAACTGGAAACAGGAATAAATAATCTTTTGGATGAAAGCTATTTTACACAAAGAGCAACAGGGTATCCAGGACCAGGAATTATTCCTTCTGATCCTTTAACCTGGTATGCTACTTTGCAATTTAAGTGGTAGTTTGTAAAAGATTTAACTTTTGTTTACTTGTATAATTAACTTTTGTTCAATCTATAGTTTTGGTTTTAATCTATAAATTTGTTCAAAACACACATTATGAAAGAGTTTGAGGGTTATGATAATATGATGGCAGAATATTATAATGCTAGTTCAGCACTTGTTTTGCCACTTTCTTCCTGGGAGTTTTATGGAGAACATAACTGGTTTTTTAATAGTTTTAAGAAAGACCTTGATTCTTTGAGCAAAATCACTAAAAAGTGGGATTTTGATAATGTTTTTCATGACGAGTTAGTAAATAAGCAATCTGTTATAGTTGTAACTAACCCTAACCTTGAAATAGTATATGCTACTCATAACATAGAAAAAATGAGCGGTTATACCTCTGAAGAAGTAATAGGTAACTCCCCTAAAATGTTTCAGGGTAAACAAACTGATCCCAAGGTATCCAAAGTTATAAGAGCAGCAATAGATAAACAAGAACCGTTTGAAGTTTCTATTGTTAATTATAAAAAAGATAAATCCACTTATTTATGCCATATCAAAGGTTTTCCTGTACGTGATAAACGAGGTAGACTTGTCAATTACATAGCTTTTGAGCAAGCAGCATAGAATTTTCTATTTGAAATATATTTTACTTTTTTATCACTTAAGTTTTTGAGACTGATAAATATTTTCTTTTGTTAGGTGAAAGAACTACTAAACATCCGTTTTGTGTTATTTTCCCTTGATGTAATTAATACTAACTGTTGCTAAATCAGAATTAGGGAATTTAGAGAAATAATTTGGGTTGCTTTCTAATCCCACTTCTTTAATAATCTTAAGAAAAGAATTTATTTCTAAAATGTACTGGTCAGAGAATCCATGAGTAGCGTCATAAGCGGTAGCAGCTGTGCGACCTATGTTTTTAGCAACGATATGAGGTGGAATAGTGTGTAATTCTATAACAATTAATCCGAATTTTGAGATATGCGGAGCCCATTTTTTAAAATGATCTTTTAGATTGCGTTCTACATCATCATTATGTAATAACTTTCCTCTAAAGGCAAATGCTCCGGTAGAGTTGCTAGGTGCGTCCAGTGCAGCTGTAGGTTCATTCCAGATTCTATTATGATCTAGAAAAGTTCTTACCGATAAAAGATCTCGTAACGTAATTTTATAGTTTTCTTTTAAGTCTTTTTCCAGAAGATCGGGGTCGCTAATATCACCCCAGATTACTTTGGCCCATATATCAGCCTGAATCAAATTGGCTCTGGTAACTTTAAGAGCAGCTTTATTGTAATCTGCACCAACTAAAAATAAAGGATAGTCGTCCAGATGCTTTCCTCTCAATGTTTTGGATGCTATAATCTCAAAAAGATGGATCAAAAAAGCACCATTTCCGCATCCCATGTCCAATATTCCTTTAGGTTGTTCATCTAGTGGTTTATTAAACAAACTGATGATGATCTCATCAATTTTTTTGAAATAAGTAGTGTGGGCGCCACCACTTCCCCATACATTCATTTCACGATCTACATGAATTTCATCGGTATGATGCGCAGGATTCCATAACACTTTGGGATCACCAAATAACAAAGAATCCATCTGTCTGAACATAGGGATATAGGATACTGTTACTCCGTATGCAGTTGCTCTTTTGGCAAAAAATAGTCCTTTATTAGTAAATGTATAGTTTTCTTTATTTTTAAGAAACCATCCTAAATAACTTAAGAAGGAGAGGATGGTGTCGAAACTCTCTGGAAAGCGATGATATTCATCAGCGCTAAAAGATGCTTCCATAAAATATTTGTGGAACATTCCGCCCATTCCAAGACGAACGATGGTGGGTCCTACCAGAATACCTTCTACATGTTTAAGGATTTGGTGTTGAATAGTATTTGTTAGTTGATCTTTAGAAATAGGTAATTCCAGTCTATTCTGATAAAATTGAAATAGTTTTTCTAACTTTTGAAAAGGTTCTAATTCGAATTTTCTTCTATGGAATTTACCAGAATACTCAAGAAGATCAATAACGCCTTCATATAAATGAAAATGATTAAAAGCTGTTTCCGTAAATTGATTTGTGGAAACAATAGGTGTATTTTTTTCAATTTTATAATCTAACCACCCTTGTGAGGATAGCATTCGTAGTCCTACATTTAGATATCCTTCATTTCCCTTAAATTCTTCCGCAATTTTTGATACAGTTGCGGTTTTATGTAAGACTATATAATCAGTAACTTTCTTTTTAAATAAAGAATACGCTACTGGTGCGACAGTAATTCCGTCTAAATGTCTAAATAGTTCTTCTCGGAATACTTGTTTTTCCTGTTTTGTGAGCATAAATTCTTAATTGGATGTTCGTAGAGATACTGTTCAATATCTCCATCCAAATTAAGCATTTATTTTAGAAGATGATAATGCTATACTTTCTTATTTCCAGATGGTTTATCTTTTTTGGGAGGCATAGGTCCTCTTAAGTGGATTACAAGTCCATTTAAGAAATTACGAAGGATTTGATCACCACATTCCATGTATTTAGGGTGATTTTCGTTTCTGAAAATAGCTCCAAGTTCACTTTTAGTGACTTTAAAATCTACTAACGAGCAGATTTTTACAATATCGTCATCACGTAATTTGTGAGCTACTCGTAGTTTCTTGAAAATATCATTATTCGTTAATCCCATAAGACAAAGGTACTTTTTTAAATGAGTTCAAAAGAAAAAAATATCGATTATGTTCCATAAGAAATATGTTTATAAGATATTTGTGTACTTAAAATTTCATAATGTATAGTAAGGAAGAGAAATTGAGCTTGTTGTCGGAAATGATAGAATTCGCCAAAGCTGATAAGAAAATAAAAGATGAGGAGTATAATTTTATTTTAGCAGTAGCTTCTCAATTAGAAATAACAGAAGAAGAGATTGGTTATTTAGTGCGTAACAATGCTGAGAAGAAAAACCTTCAACCAGAATCACAAAGAATATTACAGTTTCATAGATTGGTTTTGTTGATGAATGTAGATCAAGAAACGACCCAAACAGAAATTCATAAAATTCGAGAAATGGGATTGCATATGGGGCTACGATCGGAGGCTATAGATACTGTTTTAAAAGAAATGCATAACTATCCTAATAAAGTAATTCCACCAAAGGAATTGATTACGATTTTCTCTAGATTTTATAACTAAACTGTATAAGTATTAAGAATACTCTAAACAACTACCCCCCAAGTAAATCTTGAGGGGTAGTTGTTTTATGTGCTTTTGTTATTTAAAAAAAGAATAAAGTGACAAAATGGCGTTTTTGGATTATTCAAAAGTGACAAAATGTCTTAAAAGTGGTAATGGAATTCTAATTGCTATATACTCATTGAATTTAAAATATAGAATAACTTAAAAAATATAATAAAATGAGTTTAGTAAAAAGAACAGACAGATTACCCTTTATTCTTGATGATATTCTTAATACGGATTGGTTCGGTGGAACTAGTAATGGGCAAAAAATTGGTTTTAATACACCTGCTGTAAATGTAAAAGAATCTGACAATGATTTTGTAATCCAACTAGCCGCACCAGGATTGGTAAAAGAGGATTTTAATATAGAATTAGATAATGATGTATTAACAATTTCTTCTGAAGTTAAGAAAGAAACTACCGAAGAAAAAGATAGTTACACTAGAAAAGAGTTTGGTTACAGTACGTTTAAGCGTTCATTTACCTTACCAGATACTGTAAATATTGTTGATATTTTGGCTTCTTATGATAATGGGATTTTATCAGTAAAACTTCCTAAAAAAGAGGAGGCAAAAGTACAACCTAAGAGATTGATAGAGATTTCATAAGTTGATTTTTAGTTAGTTAATGTTGCGAAAACGTCTTTCAGAAATGGAAGGCGTTTTTGTGTTTTAAAAGAAGTTTTAGTTGTGTATAATTTCATATTAATTTTCTGTAAATTATTATAATTCACGTTTTTTTTTGTATTATTGTGATATCAAAATGATATTATTATGAAAAAAGAAAAAAACTTGAAAGCTGGTAATGGTTATCTAATGATGCTTATACTGTTATTAGTAATAGGAGGTGCGATTTTTGGTTTTGTGATTAGTAAAAACCCTTTATTTTTGATTTCTATACTCGTTATAATCTTACTGATTAAAGGTTTCTTTATAGTCAATCCGAATAGTTCGAAGGTAATGGTCCTATTTGGAGCATATAAAGGAACTGTTAAGGAAAATGGATTCTTTTGGGCTAATCCATTTTATACAAAACAAAGAATTTCTTTAAGAGCGAGGAACTTTTATAGTGAACGAGTAAAAGTGAATGATAAAATTGGTAATCCGATTTTGATTAATGTAATTTTGGTGTGGAAAGTAAGTGATACTTATAAAGCGGCATTTGATGTGGATCATTATGAAGATTTTGTAAGAGTACAAACAGATGCTGCAGTAAGAAAATTAGCAGGTTCTTATCCATATGATAACTTTGCTGAAGGTGAAGTTGAAGTAACATTACTATCTGGTATGGATGAAGTAAATGAGGCTTTGGAAAATGAAATTACTGAGCGATTATTGATAGCCGGAATAGAGGTTATGGAAGCTAGAATAGGATATTTAGCTTATGCTCCGGAGATAGCCAGTTCAATGTTAAAGAGACAGCAAGCCGTAGCTATAGTTGCTGCGCGTAAAAAGATAGTAGAAGGAGCGGTGGGGATGGTAGAAGACGCTTTGATTCAGTTATCAGAAGATAAAATTATAGATTTTGATGATGATAAAAAAGCATCTATGGTAAGTAATTTAATGGTGGTGTTGTGTGGTGATAAGGAGGCAACTCCTGTTATTAATACAGGAACATTACATTCATAATTTATGAGTAAGAAAAAATCATTTGTTCTTAGAATATCCCCAGAAACTTTTAAGTTAATCGAAAAATGGGCAGATGATGAGTTCCGTAGCGTTAATGGACAACTAGAATGGATGATTCATAAAAGCCTTAAAGATGCTAAACGATTAAAATCAAAAAATAGAGATGATAACAGTTCGGAAGAAAAATAATTATAATTTATTTCCGTAATAACAATCAGTAGAAAGTGCCTTAGAATAACTGGTTTTAGAGTCTAAATCCATAATAAGATACGTTTCTTTTTTTAGTTTTATCTCTATTCTATTTTGTTTCCAATAGACTTTTATGTCTTTAGATTTCAAATTTTTAATATAACTATATTTATTTGAAAAATTGGTCGTTAAAGGAGGAGCATTACCATTTTTAGTAGCTTCTTTTGGACTAATCGTAATAGATTCAGGATCTACAACCGAACAAAGAAAACCATCAAAATCAATTCCTTGTTTATCAAGATTCAATACATATACCCATACAGAGTATTCATCTTCTTCAATCATTAGGGTTCTACCAGATATAGGATCTGTAGAAGTGATGAAAATACCATCCACGGTACCTTCTGATCTTGTTTTTGGTGTACCTATTGCAAATACACTAGTAAATATTGATAGTAAAATTAGTTTCATTTAGGGCGTACTTTATAGTATTCATAAATAAGTTTTAAGCCCTAATACTATGAGATGAATCTAGATCAAATGAAGTATGTTATCTTTAATTGTGATCTAAATAAGATGTGTGAGGTTACGAAAGTAAGAAATTAATATAAAATTCACCTCAATTATCACTTGAAAATTTTGTGAGATTTTCCCTTCATGATTTGACTTGAATTCAAGAAAAACCTTAAGAAAATGAGAGTTTTAAAATAATTTTTGGCTAATTTTTAATTACTGTAGAGGTTGTCTGGTCTAGTTTGATCACGTTTATCAAATAATGCGCAACCACAAGATTAGGAATCCAGCATAACCAAGCGACAATTCTATAAGCAATTATAAAATCTCCTAGTAAGGCAGAAAGAATCGGTAACCAAATTCTTAAAGTAACTGCTGCAAAACAAACCGAATAACTATAGTACATTAATATTTGATGTTTATAAATTTTTCCCTGTATTGCATTCAGATATGCTTTAGAAGTAGTATACATCCATATGACTCCGAGTATTATAAACCCCAAAGAAGCTATGATGCTGCCAGTAGCAAATAAAGCAATATAAATTCCTGTAATTCCGCTGATCAGAGCAGAAATAATATATGCTTTGCCAAGGAGTTTATGCAAGTATAATCTATTAGAGCGTATGTGTTTATTAAATTGTACCCAACCGATTAATAATGCAATACCACCCAAGATGATATGACTATAAAAAGCAATGTTCCAAAGGTCATTCGCCAGTAATTCACTGTTCTTAGAACTTAATAATCCAAATTTCCGATCAATAAAAAAATAAATAAAAGGGTATAAGCCAATTAGGATACACAGTATGATGAATAGTACGTTGATCGACTTTCTCATATGATCAAGCTAAGCTTAATTTTATTACGCTTTCTGCACAGGCTAATACAGCTTCTTGTGCGGAGATAGGCTGCCATTCCAAAAGTTTTACAGCTTTGTTGTTATTAACTTTTCTTTCCGTACCAAGATCAATTAATATGGGTTTTATGGTTTTATCAATATTAGAAAATAAGCGCACCGCAAAGTCAGGTAAGGCAAACTTTGGAATTTTTTTGTGAGGATATTTTTTTCGTAATATAGATGCTACTTCTTCAAATGTTAGGAATCCGGCAGAGCATACAAATCGCTCTCCAGCTGCTTCAGGGGCTTCCATAGCTCTAATGTGTAAATCTGCAACTGATCTAACATCTACCATATCAAAACCAATTTTTGGAATAGCAGGAGAACTTCCATCCATGGTTTTAATTACAATATTGGCAGAAGTACCAAAATCTTTTTCTAATATGGGTCCTAAAATAGCTCCAGGACAAATAGTAGTTAATTCTAATCCACTTGTGTCATTTTTAATAAAATCCCAAGCGGCTTTTTCTGCGATTGTTTTACTTCGAAAATAAGGAGTAGAGTCTTTAGTGTTGGAGATGTTTGTCCAATCGTTCTCATCAAAAATTCCTTTTCGCTTTGATTTCTCTTTTCCATAAACAATAGCTCCAGAAGAAGAGGTAAGGACAATTCTTCTTAACCCATGTTTAGAGGCTGCCTTTAATATGTTTAGAGTACCATTTTTTGCAGGGGCGATAAGATCATTCTCATTTTTAGGTAATTCTCTAGGGAATGGAGAAGCAATATGTATCACATTCTGAACTTCGCTTGCAAGATCATTCCATATATGTTCATCCATTAAATTAGCTTCGGCAAAATCCAGTTTGTCAATGTTATCGGTATTTTTTGCAATAACTTCCTTGATTTCATCAACTCTTTTCATGTCTCTTAAGGTTCCGATAACTTCATATCCTTTATTAAGCAATTGAATAGTAGTGTGGGAACCTAGAAAACCAGTAACTCCCGTTAATAATACTTTTTTATTTTCCATGGTATGTAATGATTTTTATAGTTTTAGAGATCCAACCATTTTTTGAAATTAGAGGTTCGCTCTCGTGAAACGATAATTTGTTCTTCCTCTTTAGGCATTAGTTTAAGTAATAATCGACTATTAAAATAACTATGGATTTCAACTACAGACTTTACAGATATCATAAATTTTCTATTGATCCTAAAAAAATGAACAGGATCCAGAATATCTTCTAATTGATCTATAGAATATTCTATAGGGTATTGCTGTCCAGTATGAGAATGTAAAAAAATCAACCCTTCATTAGACTTAAAATAAGCAATGTCTTCTACACTAAAGGTGTTAAACTGATTGCCGACTTTAATCATGAATCGCTTTTTGTACTCTTTAGAAAATAATTTTTTGATTTTTTCAAACTTTTGTTCATCAAAAATAGCATCAGCGTTTACTTGTGTTTTTCTGTATTTATTTAATGCATTTCTGAGATCATTTTTGTCAATTGGTTTCAGTAAATAATCCAATCCATTATATTTAAATCCTCTTATAGCATATTCATTATATGCAGTAGTGAAAATAACGGGAGGATGTTCTTCTAACATATCCAGAATGTCAAAACCATAACCATCATTTAGCTGAATATCCAAAAAGATTAAATCTGGTTTTGGATTACTATCAAACCATTGACGGCCGTTTTCTACAGATGTAATCTGTCCGGTTATTCTTATTTCGGGAGCTAGTTCTTCAATAAGAGTTGCTAGTCGTTTAGACGCAAAATTTTCATCTTCTACAATTACTGCTGTCATCTTATGATACTTTTACAATTGCAATTTCTTTAATATTCTTAGGAAGCAAGGGAATTGTTACTTTAAAATACCCATTTTCGGTTTCGATAACCACTTTTTGATTAGTGTAAAATGAATATCTTTTTTCTATGTTTTTAAGTCCGAGTTTTGTCGATTCTTCTTTTTGCTTTCTTACGTGTAAATTATTCTGAACAATAAGGCTATTTTTTTGGATTGAAATAATATTGATTTCTAAAGGTTTTTCTTTAGAATAATAATTGTGTTTTAGAGCATTTTCGACTAACATTTGTAGCGAAAGAGTCGGAATAACAAAGTCTTTTGGATTAACCGAAATATGTGTAGAGATGGTTAGTGCTTCTTCATGTCTGATATTCATCATAAAGATGAAAGAATCTAAAAAGTTCAATTCTTTTTCTAAACTTACCAGATCTTCTTCACGATTATCCAGAATATATCGATAACAAGTAGCTAATCTCGAAACAAAATCAGAGGCCAGATCTCTATCCTCATACATAAGAGAAGTCAATGTATTCAGACTATTAAATAAGAAATGTGGGCTTATTTGGTTTTTTAGAGATTTGTATTTTGAAGTCATTATTTCTTTCTGAAGATCGTTCATCTTATTTTCTATTTCTTTTTTCTGTTGTAAAGAATGATAAAATAAGTTGAAGATGATTAAGGCAAAACCAAGAATGGCAGCTCTAAAAAAATCAATCCTAAAACGTAACCAAGGGTCATCCGCATCAATCTGACAAATTTGATCTAACTGAAAAATCGCTAAATAATATACTAATGCCGATATAGGAAGACAAATCGCTAGGTTGATCAATAAAACCTTAACTCCTCCTGCTAGGTCAAGCCCGCCACCTGTTTTCGATTGTTGCCTTTTTACTAGCCAGTCATTACTTTCCCAAGCAAGCATGAATAGAAAGAAAGCACTACAGTAATAAAAAACACCAGGAGCATCAAAAATGTTGTCTTTTTCATCATGTACAATAGTAAGTTTTATTAAGAAGTATATCACATTAATAATGAGAACTCTTATTCCTAACTTTTTTATGGTGTTTTTTTTTAGCATAGAAAATCTAAATAGTACTGCTAAAGATACATAACTACAGACCAAGTTATATGTTACATTTTCTTGAATTGTTAAAATATTAGTTGAATTGTAGTAAAAGTCATTTCATCTGAAAATAGGAGAAAATCAATAACTAAAATGGATTCAATAGTGGTTTTAAACACTTCAATAGCAAAATTAACAGCTCTACTATTTTGTCTTGTCAGATTATGATCAAGTTGGCAGATTTGAGTAAAATCAACAACATTATGAAAATATACATTCTCTTATTTACGCTTTTATGTATTAACGTAATTAATGCCCAAACAGGAACTATTAAAGGACTAGTAATTGACAAACAATCGGAAACTCCATTAGTTGGAGCAACTGTAGAACTGTTAAATGCAGATAATGTCAATGGTGTAATTACGGATCTCGATGGGTATTTTACCTTGGAAAAAGTTCCATTAGGAAGACAAGTAATTCGAGTGAGTTATATTGGTTTTGAATCTATTACATTACCAAATGTTGTTGTGACATCTGGTAAGGAAGCAATAGTAAATGTATCATTGACAGAAGCTTTTGATCGACTAGATGAGGTTATTATAACTTCAGAAACTAACAAAGCACGAGCTATAAATAAATTAACATCCGTATCCGCCAGGCAGTTTAGTTTAGAAGAAGTAACTCGTTTCTCTGGAGGTAGAAGTGATGTAGGTCGTTTAGCAGCAAACTTTGCAGGAGTATCTGCTCCCGACGACAGTAGGAATGATGTTGTGATCCGTGGTAATTCCCCAACTGGATTATTATGGCGATTAGAAGGAGTTCCAATCCCAAGCCCCAACCATTATAGTACTCTAGGAACTACTGGAGGACCGGTTTCTGCATTAAACCCTAATTTGCTTAAAAACTCTGACTTTATTACCTCTGCTTTTCCCTCAGAATATGGGAATGCAATAGGAGGAGTTTTTGATCTTGGTTTTAGAAAAGGGAATAAGGATGCTTATGAATATACTGCTCAAGTCGGAATTTTTACCGGAATAGAAGCCATGGCAGAAGGTCCTATTGGAAAAAACAATGGATCTTTTCTGGTTGCAGGAAGGTATTCACTTGTTGGTTTATTAGGTGTTGGAGCCGGAGGAACTTCGGCAGCTCCTAATTATAGCGATGTTTCTTTTAATCTTGATTTAGGAAAAAGTAAGCTAGGTAATTTTTCTTTGTTCGGTATTATAGGCTTTTCCGATATCGATTTTCTGGGAGATGATATTGATGAAGATGACCTTTTTGCAGCAGAAGATGAAAATACTTTTGTCGAGTCCAGATTTGGAGTTGTTGGTCTGAAACATAGAATTAATATCACCGATAGGTCTTATCTAAGAACTATTGTGTCAGGTTCGTTTACCGGAAATGATTTTATGGTAGATCGTTTTATTGATAAAGATACTCCGCAAGAACGCACCATACAATATACGGAGGCTGATAATACAGAAAGTAGATTTACTTTTTCAACTCTATATAATACTAAACTAAGTAACAAAAGTACTCTAAGAGCAGGAGTTTTATTAGAAAATATTGGAGTATCATCATTATTGAATGATAGAACAGAGCAGCCTGATCTTAATAATGATGGTGATCCTGATCTGTTTACGTTTAGAGATATCGATGAAGACCTAACCATCATTCAACCTTTTGTTCAAGGACAATTTAGGTTAACAGAAAAATTAACTCTAAACGCAGGAGTTCATGGTCAATATAGCTCATTAAATGAGCAATTCGTTATAGAACCAAGGGCTGGACTTAACTATAAAATATCCCCAAGCCATCGTCTCAGTTTTGGGTATGGTCTGCATCATCAACCTGTTCCATTACCCCTCTTATTCCTAAATGAAGAAGTGAACGGGGAGTTGGTGCAAACCAATAAAAATCTTGATTTTGTGCGAAGTAATCATTACGTGCTAGGGTATGATGTGAAGTTAGGAAGCAGTTGGCGAGCAAAGTTAGAGGCGTATTATCAAGATATTGATAACGCAGCTGTAGAGTCTTTTCCTTCAAGTTATTCGTCTTTAACTGAAGGCGCAGACTTTGGGTTTGATAATGATAGAATTTCATTAGTGAATGAAGGAACAGGATTTAATCAAGGAATCGAACTAACGTTAGAAAGGTTTTTTAGTAAAGGATATTATGGATTATTGACAACTTCTTTATTCGAAAGTAAATATGAAGGTAGTGATGAAATAGAGCGTAATACACCATTTAATAATGGATATGTGATCAATGTGTTAGCCGGAAAAGAGTTTGCTATGGGAAAAACCAAAAAAGATGTATTGTTTTTTGATACCAGGCTTACTTTTTCTGGAGGAAGGTATTATACTCCTGTAGATTTAGCCGCATCACAAGCAGCTGGTTTCGAGGTATTACAAGAAGATATTGCGTTTAGTGAACAAAACGATGGATATTTTCGATGGGATGTGAAGTTTGGATATAAAATCAACAGTAGTAAAAAGAAACGCTCTCATCAGTTTTATGTGGATTTGCAGAATGTAACGACTAATGAGAATCTTTTTGCTCGACGTTATAATAGATTGACGAATAATATAGATGAAGTAAATCAGATAGGATTTTTCCCGGATTTCGGGTATAGATTTGAATTTTAACATAAATAATTAAAAATGAACACAATGAGAACACCGTTATTATCGTTGTCTCTTATTAGCAACTTGGCTTTTTTGGGGTATAGACAAGGAGATAATAGTGAAGGTAAGAGAGGTTTTATGGATAGCCAATTGTATGATATTGCATATTTAATTCAGTTTAGAGACTGTACGAATACCAATGTTTCTAAGGTGCCAATCGCTTGGCACTTGGATCATAGTCTAAAAGTTATTAATAGAATACATGATGTCCTTAAGAGTTCTGATCCTACCGTTTATGAAAAACGTTTCAGTCTAGCTCGTAGCTTCTCATATACATTTGGCTATATACCTAGAGGAAGAGGGAAATCTCCTGCATCTGTATTGCCTCCAGAGGATATAAAAACCGAAGATATATTATCTCAGTTAGAGATTGCCAGAGAAAACCTAGCGGACTTATCCAACTTGGATCCAAACGTAAACTTTATTCATCCTGTTTTTGGTCAATTAAATAAAAAACAGGCAAAGAGGTTTCTAAAAATACATACGAAACATCACTTAAAAATCATACAAGATATTTTACGTAAGGAATAAAACTTAAGTTTTGTACGGTGTTAAAGATTGTCTTTATTGGGTATTTGGATATATAGAGAAATTCATTTTGGAGGATAACTAACTTTGTTTCTTACGATTTTCGATGTGTAATGCTTTCTTATAAAATTCCCTAAATTCTTCGACACGGTATTTAGCTCGCATAGCAGACAATACATCATAGAGAGATAAACCACACCATTCCCATAACATAGTGTCAAAATTATAACGATACATTTGTTTCCCTATTTCTTTTCTGATTGCATCAACTTCAATTGTATTCAAACCATTTTCATGGAGTCGTTCTGTAATTAGTTTATTGTTTTCTTCTGTGAATTCGGTATCAAGATAGGGTTCTAGAATCCAATCCCAATTCCAGCTATATGGTATTAGCGGAATGTTGTTTCTTTCTGCAAATATTTTCATTTGGTCTTTTTTCTCTGCTGACACAAAAACAATATCATCACTTATTTTAATTTTTGAAGCTCCAAATTCAATACAAATAGCATCAATTTCGGATGCCTTAATTAGTTTTTCCGGATATGCCAGAGATGGTTCAAAAGGATAATTACTTATGAATATTGCATTTTCGCGGATTTCAGATTCTCCAATTCCACAAATTAAATTATCTACTCTAATTTTTCTACTAAAGGATTCGAATATGTTCTTGAACAATTTCACAATGTGCTTGAATTTAGTATATAGAGCCTTAAAACAGTCCTGTTATTTCTCCATCATCATTAACATCTATTCCTTCTGATGATGGATGCGCTGGTAATCCAGGCATTCTCATAATTTCACCTGTTATTGGAATCAAGAAACCAGCTCCTGCAGCTATTTCAATCTCTCTTACCGTAAGTATAAAATCTTTTGGTCTACCTAGCAATTTAGGGTTGTCAGATAATGATTTTTGTGTTTTAGCAATACAAACCGGTAAGTGATCCAAGCCTAAATTTGTAATTCGTTTTAAGTGGGTTTTAGCTTTAGAAGTGTAATCCACATGTTTAGCACCATAAATTTCTGTTGCAATAGTTTCTATTTTATCAGTTACCTTAGATTCCCATTGATATAATGGCTGAAAATCTGAGGTGTCTGATGTTATTACATCAATAACATGTTTGGCTAATTCAAGACCTCCTTCTCCACCTTTTTCCCAAACCTCGGCCAACGCTACTCTAACTCCCTTACTAGCTGCAAAATCTTTAATAATATTAATTTCTGCATCACTGTCAGAGGTAAATTTATTAATGGCTATAACTGGGGTCACACTAAATTTAGCAATGTTTTCAAGGTGTTTTTCTAAATTGGGAAGTCCTTTTTGTAAGGCTTCTATATCCGGAATGGTCAAAGATTTTATATCAGCTCCTCCGTGATATTTTAATGCTCTTATGGTAGCAGTAAGCACTACTACTTTTGGTTTGAGTCCGGCACTTTGGCATTTAATATCAAAGAATTTTTCGGCCCCAAGATCAAACCCAAAACCAGCTTCGGTAACTGTATAATCAGAATGGGACATCCCCATTAGTGTAGCGATCACTGTATTTGTTCCTTGAGCGATATTTGCAAAGGGTCCACCATGAATGATAGCTGGATTTCCTTCTATGGTTTGTACTAAGTTTGGTTTTATAGCATCCTTTAGTAATGCAGTCATTGCGCCTTCAGCTTTTAGATCTTTAGCGTATATGGGTTTTTTATCATAGGTATAGCCTATAAAAATAGTACCTAAACGTTTTTTGAGATCATTTAAATTCTCTGCTAAACAAAGAATTGCCATAATTTCTGAAGCTGCGGTAATGTCAAAACCAGTTTCTCTAGGAACTCCTGATGTAGTTCCGCCCAACCCTACAATAACACGACGTAATGCACGATCATTTAAATCAACAACACGTTTCCAGCTAATGGTTCTTGGATCTAATAACAACGTATTCGTTTTACTTTGAATATTGTTGTCAATGATGGCAGCCAGTAGATTATGTGCTTTTTCAATGGCAGCAAAATCACCCGTAAAATGAAGATTGATATCCTCCATAGGTAATACTTGCGAATAGCCACCACCTGTTGCTCCGCCTTTAATTCCAAAAACTGGTCCTAAAGAAGGTTCTCTTAATACTACTGTTGTTTTTTTACCTAAACGATTTAATCCCTCAGATAAACCAATAGACATGGTAGTTTTTCCTTCACCAGCTGGAGTAGGTGAGATAGCAGAAACCAGTACCAAGTTACTGTTACTTGCATTTTGTTTATTGATGGCTTGTAAAGGTAGTTTAGCTTTGTATTTGCCATACATTTCTATTTGATCTGGATCGATACCAAATTTTTCTGCAATGGATGAAATATGCGTAAGAGTCACTTTTTTGGCAATTTGTAAATCATTCATAGCAAATAACTTTTAATCGTTGAACATTGAAAATAACTAGTACATAAGCTCTTTAAGAAGTAAAAAAGTTTTATTTATGTTTAAAAGTAGCAATTATTAAACAGTTTTTTTATGATTTTTACTAATTATCAGCTTAGATATAGAGTTTTTTGTATTTGAAACTACGAGCCTACTCACAAGTATTGTTGTTCTGTATAAAATTTTATTTTTCAGTTGTTTAAATGGAAGTTGAGTTTATGTTAAAACCGTTCTTATTCCAATTTTTTCGTTAACTCTTTTTCTGAAGGACCGATAACTCAATGCAGAACTTTGGACTACATAAATAGATTTTCCTTGACGATCATATAATCTCAAAACACCGCCTACAGTATATCTTTTTGCATTGGATATGTCTGACCATAAATATTCAATACTTTTCTTACCTGAAGTAATTTTAAAACCTTGTTCGTTATGAACAACGGAAGCAGGTATATAGTTAAATAAAATTATACCTGTATACGACATTTGACCAGCAAAATATAATAGAACAAGAACCCCTGCGATTCCTAAGAAGCCTTCGTTTAGAATGATGATTACAATCCAGTATACTAGAGCTATCGTTAAACCAATGAAAAACAAGACACCAATATATAGTATAATTTGTAACCATATTTGATGATATAATACATCATTTTTTTCAGTGGATTTCATAGTTGTGTAATGAGTTAATCTTGTTAATGATAGTAATTATATGTAAACCAATTTCCTGTTATACCAAGAAAATCAGGGTTGCAATATAGTAGCTATCCATTCTTCTTCTTCTAACTGAAAAAGAGTTCTTTTATGAAACCTGCTTTTTTCGAATTCCATACATTCTATTCTAATGGGGCGAATGGCATAACCACCCCAGTTTTTAGGTTTAGGGATGTCTTTGTTTTTATATTTTCTTTCAGTTTCTGCAAAACTACTTTTTAAAACGTCTATGTTTTCGATAGTAGCTCCTTGTTCACTAATCAACGATATGATTTTAGAATCTTTTGCTCTTTCATCAAAATAACCAACAGCCTCGGTGTCTAAAATTTTAGAGGCATTCCCCTGAATGCGTATTTGTTTTTGGGTTGTTTCCCACCAAAAAGTCAATGAGACTTTGGATGATTTCTCTATTTCTAATCCTTTTCTGGATTGTAGTGATCCTGTAATAATAAAAGCATCATTTTTTACTTCTTTTAAAGATACAAATCGTGCATTAGGATACCCATCCAATCCAGTTGAAGAAATGCAACAAGCCGAAGGTATGCGCGCTTTACTTTTCTCAAGCTCTTCAGAATACCATGTATTAAATAATTGAAAAGGATTCATACTCATTTGTTATCCTGAAAGTATTGATCAATTTTTTGTAAGCTTTTTTCCTTTTCCTCATCGGATAACCAACTTGCTTTAAAACTATTTTTAACGAGCGTAGTTATCTGTTCCTTAGAAAGATGTAAAGCCTTAGCAATTCCAAGATAATTTTCGTTCATATACCCGCCAAAATACGCTGGATCATCAGAATTAACTGTTACCAGTAGGTTTTTATCCATCATCTTAGCTATTGGATGTTCTTTTAAATCTAGTACTACTTTTAACTCTAGATTAGATAAAGGACATAGCGTAAGTGGTATTTGCAGATCGACTAATCTTTCTACCAGTTTTTCATCATCTAAGCAGCGATTACCGTGATCAATTCTAGTGATTTTCAGTAAATCTAGGGCTTCCCAAATATATTCCGAAGGACCTTCTTCTCCTGCATGTGCAACAGTTAAAAATCCTTCTTCAATCGATTTTGCAAATACACGTTCAAACTTAGAAGGAGGATTGCCTACCTCGGAAGAATCTAAACCTAC
The DNA here is from genome assembly GCF_947492405.1 of uncultured Aquimarina sp. Classification (GTDB taxonomy): domain Bacteria; phylum Bacteroidota; class Bacteroidia; order Flavobacteriales; family Flavobacteriaceae; genus Aquimarina. Next base: position 358,803 of record NZ_CANLMP010000006.1, on the reverse strand, counting down.
AGCGCTTATCCAATCTTTATAAGGTAATGCTTGTTCCAGAGTCTTAAATGCAGAAGCTTCATCAAGATGTCTTAGAAAAGACATGATTAATTTATAGGTGATGCCTAATTTTTCTTTTCCATCTTCTAACGCAGCACGAATTCCTTTGATAACTGTATCAAAAGGAATACCACGATCTGTATGTGTTTGTGGATCAAAAAAGATCTCTACATGTATTACATTTTGTTCATGAACTTTAATAAGATATGCCCAAGTAAGATCATAAAAATCTTGTTCTGTAATTAGAACATTGGCCCCTGCATAATAGATATCCAGAAATTCCTGAAGGTTGTTAAATTGATACGCGTTCTTTAATTCAGCAACGGAATTGTATGGAATTTTCTTCTGATTTCGTTTGGCAATCTCAAACATCAATTCTGGTTCAAAAGTACCTTCGATATGTAAATGAAGTTCTGTTTTAGGAATACCTTCTATAAATTTTTCTATGGATGTCATGTTCATTTTATATTTGTGTAGTCTCATGTAGAAAACACTTTAATAACACTTCGACAAGCTTAGTATAACAGCTCGATATGAAAATTCAGTGTGACTAAATGATACTATTAAATGTCTTATTTTTTTATAAAAACTATACTTTCTGATCCTGAACCTTTGCTTGTAACATTTTAATCTCATCTCGCAATCTTGCTGCAGTCATAAAGTCTAACTCTTTTGCAGCTTTTTCCATTTCTTTACGAACATTTCGAATACGAGTTTCTAGTTGATCTTTTGTATAATAAGCAGTTTCTTCTTCTGCAGCCTTTAAGGATGGAGCAGTTTCGAATTGATAAGGTTCCACTTTTTTTCCTGCCAATGCATTGTCTAATGATTTCTTGATTGCCTTAGGCGTAATTCCGTGTTTGGTATTATAAGCAATCTGTTTTTCACGGCGATAATTAGTTTGATCAATTGTTAACTGCATGCTTTTTGTTATTTTATCTGCGTATAAGATTGCTAATCCGTTTACATTTCTTGCAGCTCTACCGATAGTTTGAGTCAGAGATCTGTTATTACGCAAGAACCCTTCTTTATCTGCATCCAAAATAGCAACCAAGGATACTTCCGGAAGATCCAATCCTTCTCTAAGAAGATTTACACCAATCAGTACATCAAAAAGGCCTTTTCGTAAGTCTTGCATAATCTCTACGCGTTCTAAAGTGTCTACATCACTATGTATATAACGGCATCGAATATCAATTCTCGTAAGATATTTGGTTAACTCTTCTGCCATTCTTTTGGTAAGCGTGGTAACTAATATACGTTCGTCTTTTTCGATTCGCTTTTGCATTTCTTCAATCAAATCATCAATCTGATTAAGACTAGGGCGTACTTCTATAATAGGGTCGAGTAATCCAGTTGGTCTTATTATCTGTTCTACATAGGTTCCTTCGCTTTTTTGTAATTCGTAATCCGCAGGTGTGGCACTGATATAAATTATCTGATTCTGAAGCGCTTCAAATTCTTCGAATTTTAAAGGTCTATTATCCATTGCAGCAGGAAGTCTGAATCCATATTCTACAAGGTTTTCTTTTCTAGATCGATCACCTCCATACATTGCGTGTGTTTGCGGGATAGTTACATGACTTTCATCTACGATCATTAGATAGTCGTCAGGAAAATAATCTAACAGACAGAAAGGTCTTGTGCCAGGATCTCTGCCATCCAGATACCGCGAGTAATTTTCAATTCCAGAGCAATACCCAAGTTCTTTGATCATTTCTAGATCAAAATTAGTGCGCTCTTCTAGGCGTTTTGCTTCCAAAAATTTTCCTATTTCTTTAAAGTACTCCACTTGCTTTCCTAGATCCAAAGCAATCTGATCAATAGCCCCATTTAATACATCAGGAGAGGTTACGAACATATTAGCGGGATAAATGTTTAGTCGATCATATTTTTCTATAATTTCATTGGTTTGCACATCAAAAGCTTCTATTTCTTCGATTTCATCACCAAAAAAGTGTACTCTAAATGCGTCATCAGCATAACTTGGATAAATATCCACAGTATCTCCTTTAATCCGGAAATTACCGTGATTAAATTCTGCTTCGGTTCTGGAATATAGACTTTGAACCAATTTATGCAGTAATGCTGTTCTGGAAACGAACTGACCTTGTTCTATAGATATTACGTTTTTCTGAAATTCTACAGGATTTCCAATACCATATAAACAAGAAACTGATGCAACGACAAGGACATCTCTACGTCCCGAAAGTAGCGAGGAAGTAGCGCTTAATCTTAATTTCTCAATCTCATCATTAATCGATAAGTCTTTTTCTATATAGGTTCCGGTTGTAGGGATATAGGCTTCTGGTTGATAATAATCGTAGTAGGAAACAAAATATTCTATAGCATTCTCAGGAAAGAATTGCTTAAATTCAGAATATAGTTGAGCGGCTAAGGTTTTATTATGCGCTAATACTAATGTAGGGCGTTGGACTTGAGAAATAACATTCGCCGCAGTAAATGTTTTTCCGGATCCGGTAACTCCTAAAAGCGTTTGATATCTTTCTCCTGCTTCCATTGCATTAACAAGTTGCTTTATCGCTTCAGGCTGATCTCCTGTGGGTTTAAAATCTGACTTGAGTTCGAACTTCATTATATAGGATATGTTTTCTGAATAAAGATACAGAATACTGTTATGATTTTTAAAACTGAATTAAAGTTTTAGGGAAAGTTTATCGTATTAAAGAAAAGCTTCCTTTGCATATTCTTCCATCACTTAATTTTACTTGGAACCAATATTGGCTGGAAGGCATTAATCTTCCACCATATGTTCCGTCCCAACCATTTCCTGAAGGAGTTAATTGTTTCAGTAGTTTGCCACTTCGATCAAAAATATAAATAATAGAATTGCCCAATACTTGTGATGATATTCCTTCTACATTCCAGGTTTCGTGAAATCCATCACCATTTGGAGTAAAATATTTAGGAAATCCTACTACAGAAATATCTTGGGTAACTTCTCCGCATCCATTTTTATCTCTTACGTATATTGTATGAAATCCAGAAGGGACGTTAGTAAACGTTGGACTATCCTGATAGGTTCTGATGTTACTACCATTATAGGCTATTGCAAATTCGTAATCACCAGATCCTGTATAGTTTATAGTAACTGTATTGTTGTCTGAAGCATCGAGGATCGTTGGTGGTAGTAAAGTTGCTATTGATGATTCTATAACTGTGACTGTTCTGTCTCTAAAACAGCCAGTTAATTGATTGGTAACGGTTACTGTATAGTCCATAGCGGTGGTCACAGTTATACGCTCCGTTATTTCTCCTGTAGACCATAAATAATCAAAATCGTTAGGATTACCAGATTCTAATCCTGAGTCAATAATAACGCTAGACCCTTCACATAAAAAAGCTTCATCTAACTCTTCTATATCTGGTAGTGGATTTACAAATAATTGTACCTGATTGATACCAAAACATTGATTTAGATTGTCCTCTATTCTGGCATATACTATATCAACACCTTGGGTTCCCGGAGTACTATTGGTATACATTGTAATAGCATTAGATTCGCTTAAGGCATCATTTATGGTTTCATAATAGACCACAGATAAATTAGGGGTGGCAATCCCAAAAAGAACTTGAGCATTTGCTTGAGTAAGATCAAACGCTCTAAATCCATCCTCAATTCCATCATCATCACATATTGATAAAAATGCATTGTTTGCAGAAGTAACACTTACCTGAAGATCCAGTGTGGAAATCCTAAAGCAGTTATTGACATTATCAGTAACACGAACAAATAATTGCTGATTGGTAGTTACATTTTGATAAGTATCTGTATTTGTAATTGATGGCGCTCCTGTGTTAGCCGATGTGAGGTCTTCAAAAAATGTAACAGTTCTATCTGTAGTTCCTCCTGTAATTTGGTCAACAGCCTCGTTCAGGTTAAATAATGTAATACCATCAGTAGGGTCATTATACTCATCACATTGTATTAAAGATGATGGATTGGCTATTGGCAATGGATCTACTTGCAACTCAAAACTAATGGTACTCAAACAAAATAATCCTGTGTTTTCCTGAACACGTACAAAAATTGTCTGTGGGTTTGAAGTATTTGTATATGGTGTAGTTTTATCAATAATTCCTGTACCTGCATCTGCGTCTGTTTGAGAAGTATGATATGTGAGGGTATAATCTGTAGGATCTAAACCATTAAGAATTTCTGTGTCCTTGTTACTTAATAAAAAGGAAACAAATCCATTAGCATCATCACTATCATCATTGTTATCACATAAAACGAATGGAGTAGGAGTGATAATCGGAGGGCCAAGATTTGCGGTTAAAGTAAATGTATCTATTATGAAGCATTCTGTTAATGTATTTTCAATTCTTACGTAAATAGTTTGGCGATTTTGTGTGCTTAAATATGGACTAGCCAATGCTCCATTACCCAAATTAGCATCTTCTTCTGATATATGATATGTTATGATTGTATTGGTTTGTGTTCCTATAATTGTAGTCGTATTACTTTCCAAATCATAGTTTGTGATTCCATCATTAGGATTTCCAACTATATCACATTCCGTAAGATTTAAGTTATTATTGGGGCCTGCATCATTTTGAGGACTATCTGGCAGTAATGCGGTTCCTGTAAATTCTAAATCAAAACCACCATTTTGAGAAAAATTATCAATGAGTATATAATATTCTTCTCCTGCAATTGCATCTATAGATCTTACAAAACCATTACCTGCTGCTCCTGGACCTTCGTTTAAGTCTGTTTCAGTATCACTAAGCCCTGTTAAGGTAGGAACTCCAGCCGCTGGAGGATTCGTAGATGAACACCGAATTGAGTTTCCGAGTGTACTACAAGTAACATTAGGTCCATATACTGCAAAATCATAATCTTCATCATTGTTATTAGATTCTGGAGTGATTATAAAGGCCAAGGTTCCTGATTGAACAATGTTTACTCTTATCCATAAGCTTTGAGATTCATTAAAACCACAACTAGGCGCGTTGTTCCCGGCAATATTAAAATCTGAAATACCTGTGCCATTAGAATTTAATTCTAAGTTAGTATTCCCACATATAACGACCGCATTTACACAATCTGTAGGCTCGTTTTGAGAATAGCTGTAAAAAAAAGATATGAAAAGTAATAAAGTGCATAGTAATGTTTTCCTCATCTACAATCTTTGTTAAGGCACGAATATACTAATTATAAAGTATTGTATTAAAAGACTTTTTAGCAGAATAATGTGATTATCTAATTAAAGAAAAGCTTCCCTTTCGGATTCTACCGTCGCCTAATTTTACTTGGAACCAATATTGGCTGGAAGGCATTAATCTTCCACCATATGTTCCGTCCCAACCATTCCCGGAAGGAACAAGTTGTTTAATTAGTTTGCCACTTCGATCAAAAATATAAATGATTGAGTTGCCCAGAACTTGAGACGAAATCCCCTCTACGTTCCAGGTTTCGTGAAATCCATCACCATTTGGGGTGAAATATTTAGGAAATCCTACCACAGAAATATCTTGGGTAACTTCTCCGCATCCATTTTTATCTCTTACGTATACTGTATGAAATCCAGGAGGAACATTAGTAAACGTTGGATTATCCTGATAGGTTCTGATGTTGCTACCATTATAGGCTATTGCAAATTCGTAATCACCAGACCCTGTATAGTTTATAGTAACTGTATTGTTGTCTGAAGCATCGAGGATTGTTGGTGGTAGTAAAGTTGCTATTGATGATTCTGTGACTGTGACTGTTCTGTCTTTAAAACAACCAGTTAATTGATTGGTAACGGTTACTGTATAGTCCATAGCAGTGGTTACAGTTATACGCTCCGTGATTTCTCCTGTAGACCATAAATAATCAAAATCGTTAGGATTACCAGATTCTAATCCTGAGTCAATAATAACGCTAGCCCCTTCACATAAAAAAGCTTCATCTAACTCTTCAATATCTGGTAGTGGATTTACAAATAACGCTACTTGATTGATACCATAACATTGATTGAGATTATCTTCAACTCTGGCGTATATAATATCTTGTCCTTGCGTTCCAGCAGTTGTATTTGTATAGAGTGTTATAGGATTGATTTCACTAAGTGCATTTTCATTGGTTTCATAATAAGAAACGTTTAAATTCGGGCTAGCAATTCCAAAAAGAACTTGTGCATTTGCCTGTGTAAGATCAAATTCTGTAAATCCATCTTCTGTACCATCGTCGTCGCATTCATTTAAAATAGCATCACTGGCAGATGTAGTGCTTACCAAAAGATCTAGTGTAGAAATTCTAAAACATCCCGTTAAATCGTCTGTTACTCGAACAAAAAGTTGCTGGTTAGCTACCGTATTTTGATAGGTAGTCATATTAGATATTGCAGGAGTTCCTGCATCTGCAGATACCATATCTTCAAAAAATAAAACTGAACGATCTGCACTACCTCCAGTAATTTGATCCGAAGCCTCATTGAGATTAAATAATGTTATACCATCATTAGTATTCATATATTCGTCACATTGAGCTAAGGAAGTATCATTAGCGACAGGTAATAAATTAATAGTTACAGAAATTTCTACAGTATCAAAACAAGTTGTATTTAGGTTATTCTCTAGTCTGGCGTATACTGCAGTCATTGTACTTGATAGTACTGCATTGACAGGATCTGGAATTGGATTTGTGTTATTTTGTGCATCTATTAACGAAGTATGATAGCTAATAGCGTAATCAGCAATATTTTGACCATTATAAATGTCTGTATTCGCCGAAGTCAAATCGTATGTTATCATGCCATTAGTGTCGTCACCATCATCGGCATTATCACAAGAAACTATTGGATTGGTTGTAAAAGCTGTTGGACTATCAAAAATCTCAATTTGGAAACTAGTTGTATCATAACAGTTGATATTACCTGTGTTTTCAATTCTTACAGCAATAGTTTGTGGATTATTTTCGGTTGTAAAATTTAGAGGCAGTACATTGATATCAGTATCAGCATCTGCAATGGATCTGAAATAACGCACTTGAAATAGATTAGGGTCTTGAGTTCCTAAAATTGTAGCGTCGTATAATGACAAATCTAAATCTGATATTCCATCATTATTGTCATCACAAATGATTTCGTCAGTAGGAGTGTTTTGTACGACTGGGACTTCAAAAAAGGTAACGTTGGCAACACCAATCAATGGGCAACTACCATCATTAAGATCAACTTCTAATCTATAATTTCCAGTAGTAGTTACATCCAGAAAAAAAGAATTATTAGTAATCTGAACATCATCGATATACCAAGTATATGTTGCCGTAGCAATATCTTGATATTCTAATCTATAGGTATCTCCTTCGCAAAGTGTAAGGTTTACATTGTTAGGGTCTCCGCTATTAATAATATCAATAGTTTGTGCAAAAATTGATTGAATAAATGGTGGTAGTCCTATTCTGGAGCCTCTTCTTCCATCTATATTTACAAATACCCCTCTATCATTGTAATCAATATTAGTTGCTAACTCTTCGGGATTCTCCACAACTCCTAGGTAGTTTCCAGTACCAGAATTAAAATCAAACAATGCTCTGTAAATTTTTCCATCAGGCCCTAGTTGTAATGCTCCTGCACTAAAAATAGATGTATCTTGTCCGTTTTGATTCAGAATTCTTGTTCCACTAGCGGAAATTTGATTGTCTGGTAATGTAAGATCAAATTGCATCAAAAAACTTTCTCCTTGACCACCAATTCCCAAACCTACTGTAGTATATAAACGTTCTCCACTTTGTGAAAATTCTATTCCATAAGGAGCATCACCGTCGTATAATTCTATTTCATTACTAACTATTCCTGTGCTATTATCAAAATCATAAAACAATACCTTTCCTGGTCCATCTCCGCCAGTGACATTGGTTAATCCAAAATGCACTACAGCTAATTTGTCTCCTTCTGGAGAAGCTTTTAGATATCCTAAGGCATTCCGTCTATAACCTGAAATGGGAACCGTTACTCCAACTTGTGATGTTACGGGAGTGGTGTTCACACCAGTTTGGTCTATACTAAACGCATAGTAAGTATCAATAAAATGAGTAATCACCCAAAAAGAATCACAATCATCACTTTTTACAGCTGTGATTTTCTCAGAACATTTATAAGAACTTTCAGCATTATCTGAAGGATTGTAAGTGATCAGAGGGATATTTTTTTCACTAACAACTACATCTCCTAATCCACCGTTTAAAGTCATATCCACAACAGAATAAGTAAACCCATTATTAAAACCATCATCTTGGTTAGCTGGGAATCCTGTATTTTGATTTGGATAGGTAGCTGCATTTTCGTGATGGGGTTCATCTACTGCAAAAATAAAATATCTATTAGGGACATTAGGTTGAGGTACAATCAATGCACTTGAGGTACTTGATGGATCACCCAATAGACCAGTGCCACCATTGTAATTAGCATTAGACATTACCTGACCATTCCGGTTCCAAGCTGTTCTTCCATCTGTGTAAAAAAGTAATTGACCTGTGGCATCAGAAATAGTAGTGCATCCTTCTAGTGTATTTATATTTCCATCTGTAAGAGGAGTAGGAGGTGTCGTGCTGAAACTTATTCCTGCGTTTTGTCCAAAATACCAATTATTAGCTTCTCCTTGTGCAAATATAGATGAGCCTAATAAAAATAAAAGAACAATTGATACGTATTTCATGAGTTGAGTTCAAAAACTCAAAGATATCATAAATCTCTCTTTTTTAGAAGATAATATGAAAGTCTCACAAATATTGCAGTCCAAACTAATACAATTAGTATTTCATACCAGTGTACAGCATAGTCTCTCTGAAATCCTTCGCCAAGTTGGTTAGCTGCAGCTTGTATAAAATTTAATCTAGACCATGGTTCATTAATAAGATTCGCCATACTGTCCAATGGTAAGAATGGAATTATTTTGTAAACCAAGTCAGAATCGAATTTCCATTTCACTAAACTTGCTAACCCCCAAACAATTCCTTCAATAATTTGCCAAAAAATAAGAAAGCCAAGAGCAAAGGCGGAACGTTTAATGAGTATGCCCAAAAACATACAAAAGGAAAAGAATCCAACCAACTTTATAAAGTAAGCAAGAATAAAATCTAAGTCAGTAATAATTATAGAGAATTCATTATAGTCCGAAAATATCAAACCTAAAACCAGTGCAACCGTAAATAAAAAGATTGTAGATATTAAGGAAAAAACTATTACTGTAAGGAATTTAGAGGTTAAAAACTCTTTTTTACTTAATCCGTCGATAAGATTTTGCTTTAGAGTTCTATTGGTATATTCATTGGCCATTATGGAAACAATAACAATAGCTAGAAAAATCTTTAGCCAAGCAGCAATATACGAGGTAAAGTGCCATATGTATGGAAAGTTAAATATTCCTTGATCTGCTAATCTAACTTTGACCCCTCCAAAATTGAACTCATATGAAGCTATAAGAGCTATAGCAGTTATTAATACAAAATAAGTAATAGTAAGTACTTTGGCAGACTTGTTAAATCGTAATTTTTGAAATTCTATATTGAGTAATCGTAACATTGCTTTAGTTTAAATTGTTGGTTAATTGTAGGAACTGTTCTTCCAGACTTTCTTTACGTTTTACCAGATGGGTAAGCGTAATACCAGCCTCGTGTAATTGCTTGTTCAGACTTTCTGCATCTAATTCACGATTTAAAAAAGCAATAAGTTTATCCTCTTCTTCTTTTATATTCCCAAAAGTACTTTGATCAGATAACCATTTTTTAAGTACGCTGTTTTGATTACTTTTTAATTCAAAGAAACCATGGCTTGCATTCATTTCATCTACAGGACCCGAATATAATTTTACCCCTTTACGAATGATAACCACATGACTACATACTTTTTCTACTTCATCTAATAAATGCGAAGCCAGAAGAATTGTAGTTCCTTTTGAAGCAATTACCTTAATAATTTCTCTGATTTGATGAATTCCTTGTGGATCTAAACCGTTTGTCGGTTCATCAAGAATAAGAATTTCCGGATCGTTTAACAGAGCCGAAGCAATTGCTAAACGTTGTTTCATACCAAGAGAGAAAGTTCTAAATTTACTATCCTTTCGATCCAAAAGACCAACAAGCTCTAACTTCTCTTCAATTTTATCAGCGGATACTTCCTTAATTTGACAGACAAGCTTCAGGTTTTGAGCAGCTGTCATATATGGATAAAAGTTAGGGCGTTCTATAATGGCTCCTACTTTTTTAAGAGCCTCGTGCGTAGAGGTAGTTCCATCAAACCAGGTAAAATCTCCCGAAGATCTGTTAACTACATTAAGGACAATACCCAGTGTAGTTGATTTACCACTTCCGTTAGGTCCTAAAATACCATAAACGTTTCCCTTTTTTATAGTAAAGGAAAGGTCATTAACGGCAGTTATTGGTCCGAATCTTTTGGTAAGATTCTTCAAGGTTAGAATAGTTTCCAATTGTATTTTTTTTGGCGGTTATATTAAACAAGACGATTAGTATTGATTTTTGTTACAAAAGAGATATCGAAAAAAAAGAAGTTAAAACTCATTTATACAAAGAAAGACCAACTTTTTAGTTGGTCTTTCTTTGTATAAAATATTTCGATCTGTTATTTTAAAATGATTTTTTTACTTAGTTGCCTCTGATCTTTTAGGTCAAGAGTAATTACATAAACGCCACTACTGATTGAATTCATAACGATAGTTCCAGAAGTTCCTATATCTTCTTTTCGAAGAATCTTTCTTCCATTCATATCATAAATATCGATGCTTTCAACTTTAGAACTGGTTTCTGCTATTTGATATGTAAGCGTTTTGTTGTTCGTGTAAATATAATACCCTTCTGCTTCAAACTCTGGTGTAGATAGGGTAGCATCATTTTTAGCTATTTCAATAAGGAATTCACTACATAACTTTGCGAATTTTGTTGCGTGCTCTGCAGTTCCAGATATGCTAAATGTGTCATTTCTAGTATGGATGTTTGGGTTATATTGTGAAAAGCTAGCTTCAAAAGGAAAAGACGCCTTATATCCTTGATTATTCCAACTAGCGTGATCAGAACAACCATAGTTACATAGAGCAGTACTGTAGGTAAGTTGATGATCTCCAGAGGCATTATAGTGGTCCATTAATTGTTTAAAAAATGCATTAAGAGTAGTATCTGTATTATCAGAGATAAAATACACATCATTAACAGAGCCATTATAATTGGTCATATCAAATTGACCAACAGCAACTACATTTACATTATTCGCTCTATAATCTGCTGCAATTTCTGCCGACCCTCGAAGTCCCACTTCTTCTGCCGCATACGCCATTACTTCGATAGTTCTTTTTGGCTGAAAACCGATTTCAAATAAAGCTCTTGTTGCTTCAGTAATCGTTGCAATACCAGATGCGTCATCATCAGCTCCCGGAGCATCATTATTTCCTTGAGAGGAGGTAGAATCTAAGTGACCACCAACAATAACAAATTCATCAGGAAATTCAGAGCCCTGGATAGTCATTACTACGGATGGCATTGGAGTGCTAGTATGATTTACTAATCGAACGCTAACATCTGACCTATTATATGTTGTTGCCATGGTTTCCCATTTTACTTTTAGATCTTGAGCTGATTGTGCTCCAGCACTAGAGGTGTGGTATCTGGTTCCATAATTTTCAAGTTCTGTTATATGATTTGCGATATTTTGAGTATTAATAGCATCCATCGCCAAATTTACTATAGCATCTTCTGTGATGGTAAATGTCATTTTACTTTGGGTAGCGCCTTCATTTTCATTTAACAAAGCCTGTTTTGCCTGACTTTCTGAAGATTTGTATATAAATCCAGGGCCGTGAACTAAAACGCGTCCGTGTAATTTATGACTTCCTTCTTCAGATATCAAAACAGCTGCTTCATTTCTTCGTTTAGCAATTATCTTTATTTCGTTAGGGTATTCTTTTTGTAATTCTTCAGCATCTATTAAAGCCATGGTGGCATAGAAAGACGATGATTCTTCTTGAGCAAAAGTGAGTGTAATTGTTAGCAATGATATCATTACTAATGAGATGAAATGTTTCATTTTAAAAGATGTTGAGTTTAGAATATAACTGTAAAGATAGGTATTTGCTAATCATACACATATTTACTTTCCTAAAAAGAAGGTGCCAATTACATATTTTGGTTAATTTTATAAACATGGAAGAAAAGCTAATGTCCAAGAAGAAACCTACTTATCCAATTAATGATAGTCTGGATAGTTATTTAAAAGAATGTAATCGTAAAATTAAAATTCCGGTGTTTTATGATGATTTGTTGAGGTTTTCTGGTTCCATTGTGGTGTATGATAGTAATGATGAGGATACGTTGTGGATACGTGTGTATTACGAGGAGCATGAACGACCAGAAATAGAATCCAGTTTAAAGAAGGTCTATACCATACTCCATTCTGATGGTAATGAAGATGCAATAGAGTTTCTTAATATTGATGCTATTGATTACTGTACTTTTGGTAATTCAAAACCGTTTAGGATTAAAATTAGGAATATCCTGAATGATAACTACACTTACATCTATGTTAAAAAAGCTGATGCTTCTCGTATTTACGGATTGGAGTTAGAGCATATGTTTTCGCCAAATAGAATTAACTTTTTGGTATATAAAAATACATTGATAGAAGAACATATAGCAGGAATTCCCGGAGATGTGTTTATTAAGGACTTTTTGCCAGACTTAAGTGACCAGGCTAAATCTCAGATAGCAAAAGAGTTTGTGAAATTCAATGAACGATGTCAGATGCGTTTGTTAGGAGATATGCGATCCTATAATTATGTAATCATCCCAATCCACGATTTTGAACATGTAGAATATAAAATTAGAGCGATAGATTTTGATCAGCAATGTTTTGAGGGTAAATTAAAAGTATATCAACCACAATTTTTTAAAGAGAATTTTGATATGGTTGCAATTGTTATGAGTAAACTACAGCCTAGCTCTATTGAACAGTATAAAAAAGAAGAACGTTCTATTTTAGCAAAACGAATATTAAACTCCAGATCACGTTATGAAACGCTAATAGATTGTATGTGTGCCGATACTATTTCTACAGAGGAAAACCTTAAAGAATTAAGGGAACACCTGTATAACTTTACATTAGATCTAAAATTTAGGAGAAGTAAATCTATGGGTGAAGTATTAAAAACGGCATTGGATTTTGTAAGGAGGAATTATGAAAATGTAAATATGAAACGATTGTTGGAGGGGTAAAGCTCCTGAGCATGTGAGTGTATGAGTATGTGAACTTTTAAGGTATTAGTTTAAGAACTCACATACTCAATGACTAAAGGACTACTTAATTTTTTTCTCTAAATCAGCATTTTTTTGTTTTAAAACTTCTACTTCTTTGATAAGCTTTTCAGTCTTTTTATTTTGCTCAATCATATAGAGCGTTAGTTCTTCTATTTTTTGAAGCAGTTTTGCATTCATTTCTCCTAATTGTATACCGTTCTCAATTACCTCTGCAGCCGAAGGAATGTTTTCTAAATGTCCTTTTTCTGCGATATGATGTTCTACTTCTTGTAAGGTTGGTAAGTTGTAGTTGTTTTCGAAAACGTAATCTGGCCAGGCATTGTATAAAGCTACTTTAATCTCTTCTGCGGCTATTTTTCCGGCAACTCCTAATTTAAAGCCTTTGGTATCTGCGGTTCCAATACCGATATTTCCATTTTTCATTATAGACATTTTACTACTTCCATCAACTTGAAAACCGAACCTAGAAGTAGCAGATCCACCTGTTATATTTATATAACTATTTCCGTCTCCAGAGGTGAAAAGGTTTACATATCTACCATCAGAATGTGATGTTTTAATTACTCCTCGTACGTCTAGTTTTGCTAAAGGATTTGTAGTTCCGATACCTACATTACCAGTTTTATTAATTGATAATCTTGCAGTAGGACCTGCTGTGACAGTATTAGAAGTTCCTAAGAAAAAATTACCATTCACTGGATCAAACCTTATTTCACTTGAGTATTGTAAAGGATCTAAATCAACTCCACCGGATGGTTTGTACAAAAAACCTATAACTTTATGTCCACCATCGTGAAAAGTATATGTATTCCCGATCTGAAGTTTTTCTTGCGGATTTGTTGTTCCAATACCAATTCCACTCCCATCTCCTTTAATGGTCATTAATTTGGAATTTCCATTATTACTGTTGAAAGAAATGTCTTGAGTATCTCTGGTCTCAATCTCTAATGGCAATCCGTAACTTCTAATTTCATTTGCACCACCCACATTATTTCTAAAAAGCAAATTACCATTCGTGTCTCCTAGTTTAATTCCTTTGGATGTTCCAGATACATCTAATGCAACACTAGGATTTTTTGTTCCAATACCTACATTGCCTCCATTAAAATAGGAGCTTCCATTGGAGTGAATTAAAAACTTATGTTCTACCGCATCATTTCTTCCATAAATGTAGCCATCCGCTCCAGCATTTAATGCTACCCTATAGCTACCATTTTTATCAACTGTTACATGTTGAGTTGCTCTAATGTTACCATTTACGTGTAGTTTTGCTCCAGGATTTGTAGTTCCTATACCTACGTTACCTCCGTTAAAGAGTATTTTGTTAGTTCCGTTTTGTGTAGTAATGTTAAATGATGATAAATCAGAACCTAATCCCATCCAAGTTCTTCTTTTATTGGTGTTATCCATCCAATTTGTGTATAACCAATTGTTATCTAGGGTCTTAAATGTTAGAACATCATCAGAATTTGAATTGATTTGTAAAGGTGATAAAGGGCTTGTCGTTCCAATACCTACGTTACCGGTATTTTCAATTTTATTAGTTTGTCCATAAGAACTAAAAACGATCCCTAAAATTAGAGATAATATGATTCTGTTTTTTTTCATGATTACTTTTAATAGTTGTCTTTTAGAGCACAATAACTCTATAAAATTTTATAGTGCTTTTATATACGTGTCTTGAGATTACCAATTGTTACCATGAAAAATGAAGTTTTTTTAATCAAGGCGATAATGCATAGAGATTTGTAGTGTTACCGTATCAAAAGATAAAACACATAGTTTGTCTATAAATGGGAGTTGGGTGTAGGAGATCCAATATCCGATTTTGAAAATGGATGTTATTTAAAGAACACTAAATTTAGAGAGCTGAGATTATATAAGAGTGAAGTGTAAGCAAAGAAGTCAGAAGTTTCAATTCAATTTTAACCTCTGACTTCCAGTTTAATATATTTTTAATCCTTCTGTTCTTTATTAAAGTATACCAGATAATAATACATCTGTTTTTCTTCATCCCAACCTTTTTCTACAAATTTTTCTGCAGATTCTGGATTGATAAAATCCATCTTGATCTGGATGTTTGTATCTAGATTAATGGTGTTTTTGATTTTTTTTCTTGCGGCAGATACGGCCGTATTAGCAATTGGGAACTCTGTGAGATCTTCGATATGATATTTTGGAGCTTTTTCTGTTTTGTAATGTTTAAATTCTGGAATTAGATCTGGATTGTCAATGACTTCATTTAGGAAAGCAGATTCTTCAAACGTATCATTTTTCGCGAAGTGATTCACCGCTCGGTTCATAAACATCACTTCTTCCTTTTTATCTTCTGCAGGTAATACCACATCTTTAGCAAAATCCTGACAGAATTTCATGTACTTTTTGGTATAAAAGTTTTCATCCTCAAAAGCTTCAACTCCTAAGAAATGTTCTAACCAATATTTAGTATCATAACGGTTAGAATCCACAGAAAGAATTTTGTAGCCTTCTTCTTTTTTATGATTGAAAATTAAACATCCTTTATCAAGTTTGTTAAGGTTTACACCTTGTTGATGTAATAATTCTATATCACTTCCTTTTTCTTCAAATTGAAGGAAGTCATATTTTAATTCTGATTTAAAAATTCCTATAGCAGCCGTTTTTTCATTATCTATAGTTAGGTTTTCTAGGTAAGTGACGTATACTTCACCACTTTTAATATGTGGATGCTGCGATTGCTCGTATAACAAAGAAGCAATTCGCTTGGACTTTTCATGAGCGGAAGACGGGTTATTAAAAATCTCAGTAACAATCTTATACAGCGGATTAAATTCTACATCAACTTCATTTGAAAATTGAAAATAGTTTTCTTCTTTTTCTCTAAAGGGTTTGAAGAAGTATTCTTTCAATAAAGCTGTTAATTCATCATTGAGAGCATAAGGAGAATCAGAGAGAAATATATTCTCGTTTCTACTTTTATTTCCTATTCTGTGAATCGAAAGCGATTCTATTTGGGTGCTGTATAAGTTGATCATATTTTTTAGTTACAGAGAAGCAAAGCTACAAAGTATCAAAGATTTAATTATATAAATTTAATTAAGAATCTTTGATTTTTTGATATAGCTAGATAGCATGCACTCTATTTCTCTAGTGTCTTCGTATAACGAATTAAAATTATTTTCTTTTAAAAAAGAAAGATTTTTTCCGATTTCTAACTGCGTCTGAACTTCAAACAATGAACTAATTGAAATATTTAGGAACCGAATATATTCTTTTTTACTCTCTCTACCATAACCTTCTGCAATATTACTGGGAATTGAAACTGAGGCTCTTCTTATCTGAGAAGTTAAGCCATATATTTCTTCTTTCGGAAACTTTGTTGTTTCCAGATAAATATTGTTGACCGAAACCATAGATTTTTGCCATATTTTCAGATCCCGATAGGTACTCAATATTAGCTTTTTTAAATTTAGACTTTGTAACTTAGATTCTTTAAGATTAATTCCAATTTTCATCAAATCCTAATTCATCATAGTCGTCAAGATCTAGGAAACCTTCGTCTTCGTCATTTTCGTCTAAACCATCTGCTTTAAATTCTTTATCAGGCGCATTATCGGGTATCTGCCCGTGAATATACATGACATTTGGATACTCTCTTCCGTTTTCATATTCGGCGATTTCTGCAAGTTCTACCAAAAAAGTCCACATACTAAGAAAATCATATATATAAATCAATCTGGGAGAAGCTTCATGAACAACATCAATCAGTGATGTTTCATTCATCAATCTTACTGGCTGATTGCCATCACTCATATCAAAAAGAGAGATCTCTTCTCCTTGATTCCATTGTTCATCACTAGTATAAAAAGAGGCCATTTCCATACCATCGAAACCAAAAGATTGGTTGATTACGTTATGAAATTGCTCTAACGTAGCATCTTGCTCTATTTCAATATCCCTAAATACATCTTCTTCTGTGTCCAGGATAATTCTGAAGCGGTAAATCATTCTTGATTAATTTGGATGGACAAAGATACAAACTTGTTTCTGACTATTTTAAATTTTCAGACTTCAATAGCTTTATTTTTATACACTTCTAGCATAATGTAAAACTGTACTCCAAACAATAAAGAAGATAATACTAAATGTAATGGTTGTGATAGAAATGGAAAATCAAAATAGTACATCAATATACCAGTTAATGCTTCTAAACCAATTAGTATTAGAACCCAATTTAATTTAGATAGACCGAATTGCATTTTTTTGTTATACCAAATAAGCCAAGCGTTAACAAGGACTACTATAATAGAAAATGATCTATGGATGTAAAAAGTGAATGTAGGAGGATTTAACCATTCCGATTTTGATAGTTCGCCAACTATTTTTATTTGTTCATCCACGTATTGACGTACTTGTGTACCTAATGCAACCTGAACTAAAGTAAGAATCACAGAAAAGAGTAAAATACTTTTAAAAGTAGTGCTAAACTCTAGAGATTTAATTCTGTCTTTTGTTAAGAAAAGAACATATAATAATATTGCTAAAATAATGAATGCTACCAACATGTGAATGGTGATTCTAAGCGGCAATAAATTAGAGTCTACCACAATTTTACCTAACCAAGCCTGGAATGCCATAGCTATAATAGTAATACCAGCAAATAGTGTGATTTTTCGTTTTTCTTTCCAAAACCATAATGATAGAATAAACATCAATAATATAGGTATCCCTGAAAGTACGGTAACCAATCTATTGATATATTCAATCCAGGTATGCCAGACATTAAATTTAGCATAATCATGTTTTGTATATGATTCCCAGTTGCTTGGGTTGTACGTGGAAGAAGATGTAAAATCTTTAGCTGCAATTCTCAGTTCTTCATTCAGAATCACAATAAAACCTTCCTGATATTGATAATTAGGTTTCCACTGAATCTGCGATTCTTCAGTAGGAGGAATATAATATCCAAAACACTTCGGCCAATCTGGGCATCCCATTCCAGATCCTGTCATTCTAACTACAGCTCCTGCAATGATGATTAAATAAATCAGTATTATAGATGTGATAACGAGTGGTCTGAAATATTTTTTCATGAATTAAGAATCTAAGTTCAGTCTTTTTTGTTAGAATTTTTGTCATTCCGGCGCAGGCTAGAATCTACATTATATATGGTTCAAAACGTAACTACATTTTGGATCCCAGCATAGGCTGGAATAACAAGTTCTGTTTAATATTTCAAAAATTTCATTTTACAGTTCAAAATATGATTATCCAAAGAACTAACCTAGAACTATGAACCATTAACCATTAACCCTAGTTCTTCTCCTTTTTTAATCATAAACTGGTATGCTGCTTCGTGTTCATTTGGTATTTCTCCTTCCAAAATAGCTTCTTTAATAGCTTCTTTAATAATCCCTATTTCGCGTGATGGCTTGATGCTGAATGTGCTCATTATTTCTTCTCCACTTACTGGTGGTTGGAAATTACGAATATGATCACGTTCTTCTACTTCTACCATTTTCTGGCGAACAATCTTAAAATTATTATGATATTTCTTAAAACGTTTTGGGTTTTTTGTGGTGATATCTGCTTCGCAAAGAGTCATTAGCTCTTCAATATAATCACCTGCATCAAAGACCAGCCTTCTTACTGCAGCATCCGTAACATCCGATGCAATAACAATAGGGCGTGAACTCATTAATACCATTTTCTGAACAAATTTCATTTTGTCATTCAAAGGCATTTTTAAACGCTTAAATAATTTGAAAACCATCTTAGAACCAACAAACTCGTGACCATGAAATGTCCAGCCTACTTTTTTACTAAATCGTTTGGTAGGAGCTTTACCTATATCATGTAATAAAGCTGCCCAGCGCAACCATACATCGTCAGTATTTTCTGAAATGTTGTCTACAACCTCTAATGTATGATAAAAATTATCTTTGTGTTTTTGCCCTTCGACCTCGTCAATACCTTTTAGTGCAACTAATTCTGGTAGTATATAAGGTAATAGCCCAGTTTTTTCTAATAGAAGAAAACCAACAGATGGTTTTTCGCTCAATAAGATTTTATTCAATTCATCAACAATGCGTTCTTTGGTGATGATTTTGATACGATCTTTATTTTTAGTAATTGCTTTTAAAGATTTCTCTTCAATTTTAAAATTTAATTGCGTTGCAAAACGAATGGCTCGCATCATCCTAAGAGGATCATCAGAATACGTAATATCTGGATCCAATGGTGTACGGATAACCTTAGCTCTTAGGTCAGTAAGACCGTCAAAAGGATCTAAAATGTCACCAAAACTATCTTTAGAAAGATTTAATGCCAATGCATTGATCGTGAAATCTCTTCTATCCTGATCGTCTTGTAATGTTCCATTTTCTACAATTGGATTACGGCTATTTTCTCTATAAGATTCTTTTCTGGCTCCCACAAATTCAACCTCAATATCGTCCGCTTTAAGCATGGCCGTTCCATAGGTTTTGAAAATCTGAATTTTAGGGTTACCTGGTAATAATTTAGAAACTTCTTTTGCTAATTCGATACCACTGCCAACAGCTACAATATCAATATCCTTAGCAGTACCTCTTTGTAAAATATAATCTCTTACAAAACCTCCTATAACGTAACTTTCCAATTGGAGGTTTGCAGATGCTTGCGTTATGGTATTAAAAACAGAATGTTGTAAGGCTTCTTTGTAATTCTTAGCTTCCGACATGAATCAATTTACTTCCTAATAATTTTCACTGTACTATCGCCTCCTATTTTAATAATTGAAGAAGGTTTAGCATCTTTGTTTTTCAGAGGCAAATTTACAACATAGTCAACGCCTTCCAAAATCTCCTTGCTTATTTCTTTTAAGTTTCGAGGTGTAGATTTTCCACTAATATTGGCGGAGGTTGAAACAATCGGTCTTTTAAATTTTCTAATGAGTTTTCCACAGAAAGGATCACGAGCAACTCTAATTCCTAGCGTATTGTCTTCTGCTATCAGGTTTTCTGCTACGCGCAAAGGTCTATCATAAATTATAGTAGTTGCTTTGGTAGCATATTTTAATATATCATATGCCACTTCCGGAACTTCTTCTACATATTGCTGAAGCATTTTGAAATCACTTACCAGGCATAACATAGCTTTACTATCCGCTCTTTGTTTTAGTGCATAAATTTTGTCAACAGCTTCTGCGTTAGTAGCATCGCAACCAATTCCCCAAACAGTGTCTGTAGGATATAGAATTAGTCCTCCTTTTTTAAGGATATTTATTGTTTTCTCTATTTCTTCTCTATGATCTTCCATTAGTTGAATTTAGGCACTATATTTTCTTGATCAATATATTTTGGAACTTCTTTGTTTATCGTTTCTCCTGAAATAACTTTATCGTATAGCTTAAGATATGATTCTGTCATTACTTTAGAGTTAAAATATTTTACAGCATATTCGTGACATCTTTTTGGGTTGTAGTCAAATTCCCTAACGGCTTTTGCGATATCATCAGAGTTGGCACCTGTATAACCGACTTCTGGTGTTATCAATTCAGGTAAAGATCCGTTTTGAGTTCCAAAAACGGCACAACCTGCATACATACTTTCTGTAATTGCAATTCCAAAAGGTTCATGCCAAACAACAGGAAAAACCAGAGCTTTGGAATGTTGTGCAACTTCCATCTTTTTATCATTTTCGACCATTCCGTGAAAAATGATATTTTTATTTAAGATATATTTCAAACCTCTTTTAAAATTTCTAAAGGTCCATCGTTCTCCACCCATAACATGCAGTTTGTTTCCTGATTTCAGAGCAATATCTGCAGTTCCGAATAGATTTTTTACTTTCCAGGAAGCTTTAGCTAAAAAATGAAGATATTTCCTGTCATTATCTAATATGGGATCTGGATAATCATCCCAATCGATTCCGTTGTAAACAAACGCAGTAGACCCATATCTTTTTGCGTGATTTCCAGATACAAAAACCATATTAATATCCAATAACTGATCTGGTGATGGATTACCTTCCATAGTAAAGATATAGGGTTTACCAACAGTTTGGTTTAACGTATTAAAAAGATGAACTACATCAACATCTGCCGGAATTTGATCTTGCAGGGTTTTACTTTCATCATATGTTAGTACAGTTGCAAAGTCAGAAGTTGATCCTTCTTTTGCCAGAAAGTAAACTTTGTGCCCTAATTTAGATAGTTCTTTACCAAGTCCCCAAATTACTCGTTCAGTTCCACCATATTTTTTTGCTGGTAATACGGCGGTTTTATCTTCTATAAGTATATTCATTTTCTAGTATAGTAAATTAAGGAGTTATTTTTTAACAACAGTTGCATATTGTAAATAACGCATATCCATTGCGGTAAAAAAGAATGGAAGATTGTAGAAATAAGGCTTAATAGATTTTGTTTTATTGATGCCTTTGTGTGTTATGATTTTATATCCTAATCGGGTGTACATATTGGCTATACTTTTTCCTGTAAAGAATCTTAGGTGTGTCTTATCCATGATTCCATGATCCTGATATTCCCAGTCCTTATTAAGAACTAAGTTTTTTAAGGCACTATGGTATCTCATATTAGGGATAGAGCTAATGATTACTCCGTCTTTAGATAATTTGCTTTTAATCTTCTCCAACACCATATATGGATCTACAAGGTGCTCTAAAACATCATTAAAATAGATAGCATCAAAATGCTCATCAGGAAGCTCATCGATAAAATTTTCTACTTCCCCGATAAAAACTTTGTCAAGTAATTGCTTTGCTTTTTCTCCCTCTTCTTGCATTAGTTCAATTCCCCAAGTCTCCGTTTGATGTTTTTCTTTAATGAAAGATGCAAAAGCTCCTTCTCCGCATCCAACATCTAATAAAGTTTTAGTGTTTTCAGGAAGAAAATCCAACATTTCGTGACGTGCGTTATTAAAATAATTATCGGGTTTATTATCGTAATCCATCGATCTGTTTATTTTTTTGTGTTAGAGAAAATTATTATTAGTCAGTTTTAAACTAAAACTATACTGTTGTTTTATTATAATTCTTAATATTGTACAATATTTATTTATATGAAAGTTACATTAATCAGCCTGGATAATTGGGGTTTTAATCAATTTATTGCCAAAGAATTAGAGCGTCGAGGAATAAAGGTGTGTCAAATCAATTTTTACCAGCTACGCTATAAGTATCCTTCATTTTTTCATAAGGTTTTTAATTTCTTTGCAAAACTATTTTTTAAATATAACATAAAAAAGAAGTTTTTGGAGAAAAAAATTCTTGAGGAACTAAACAAGAACGGGCATCAAGATAAAATATTGATTATTAAAGGTGATTTTTTGAACCCCGATTTTATAAAAAAGATACGTCCTTACACCGATAATTTACTTGGTTTTTTTAATGATAATTATAAAAGATCTCCCAAGATAGCAAAGATTTATAATGAATTTGATAAGGCATTTTCTTTCGAAAAGGATGATGTAGAACGTTTCAACTTTTCATTTATCACTAATTTTATTTATAAAGAAGAGTTATCAAGTGAAGAAACTCTAGAACAGGAAGTTTTCAATATTAGTTCTTCTGGAAAAAGAGATGTTGTGATTCAGAATATAGCTAGGGCGTTAGATAAGATAGATATTAATTATAAAATTGTAATTGTAGGCAAAAACGAAGGGCATACAGATGATACCCATATTGTGTATACCAAGAAAACTATGGATCTACAGCAGGTAGAAGGTTTGATAGCGCAGTCTAACGTTTTATTGGATGTACATCGTGAGAATCAATCTGGTTTGACCTTTAGGGTTTTTGAAAGTATGGGGTTTTCTAAAAAACTGATTACAACGAATAAGGATATTGCTACCTATGATTTTTATAATCCAAATAATATTTTGATAGTGGATAAAAAGAATATAGAGATTCCTAAATCTTTTTTTGAAACTCCATATGAGCCAATTCCAAAAGAAATCTATGATAGATATACTTTACCGTTATGGGTAAATGAAGTCTTTGGATTTTAGAAATTTAAAAGTATGAAAAACCACTCAAGTGTAGCTTTATTGATTTCTACCTATAATTGGCCCGGAGCATTGGATTTAGTATTAGCTAGTGTTTTGAAACAATCTGTTTTACCAACAGAAGTCATGATTGCTGATGATGGTTCTGCAGAAGAGACTAGATCATTAATAGATGACTATAAAAAGAATTTCCCTGTACCACTGCACCATATATGGCATGAGGATAATGGTTTTACCAAAACTTTAATTCTTAATAAGACGATAGCAAAAATCAAATCAGATTATATTATACAAATTGATGGAGATATTATTCTTCATAAACATTTTGTAAAAGATCATCTGAATGCACGTAGGGATAAAATGTTTCTTTATGGTACTAGAGTTACGATTACCAAGGAAAAATCTTTGCAGCTAATGGCTGAAAAGAAAGCGAATTTGAATATTTTTTCTGGCGGACTCAAAAAACGTATGAGGATGTTGTATTTGCCTTTTGTATATAAAAATAGAAAACCAGACGAAGCTATCTCTACAAAATTAAGAGGAGCTAATATGTCGTACTGGCGAAAAGATGCAATTGAGATTAATGGATACAATGAAGATTTTTTAGGTTGGGGTTTTGAAGATTATGATTTTGGACAGCGATTGACCTTTCTGGGAGTAATGCCTAAAAGATTAAAATTTGCAGGAATTTGTTTTCATATTTATCATAAAAAAGCAGTATTAGAAAACCCTGAGAAAGGGAATGAGATCCAAAATAAAACCATTGAAGGTAGAATTAAAAGGTGTGAAAACGGAATTGATAAGTATTTGAAAGACAATTAATGTTTTTCCAATTATATAGATATATGCCAAATAGATTTGTAGTACATAATTCCAAAATAGATTTGAAGCCGCTAGTAAAAGAGGCTATTAGAGATTTTGAGAATTATAAAGAGATACTGGGCGATGCAGAACGTAATGTGATTAAGATAGTAAGCCTAAATGATAAGAAGTATGCTATAAAATCCTTCAAAATACCTAATGTCATAAATCAGATTGCATATCGATTTTTTAGAAAATCTAAAGCAGAGCGTTCTTATATGTATGCCAATAATCTACTAGAAGCAGGTATTAAAACACCTTTTCCTATTGCATATGACATTAGAACAACTCCCTTTTTGTTTAAAAAAAGTTATTATGTAAGTGAGTTGGTGGAATGTGATTTGACGTATCGAGAATTGACTACAGATTTCAGTATTGCGGATCATGAGGATATATTGAGAGCTTTTACCAGGTTTACATATGAATTGCATAAAAATGGAATTAACTTTTTGGACCACTCTCCTGGTAATACACTAATTAAGAGGATAAAAAATGGATATGAATTTTATTTGGTTGATCTTAACCGAATGGAATTTGGTGAAATGAGTTTTGAAACCAGAATAAAAAACTTTGCGCGTTTAACAATTCATGAATCCATGATTAAGATAATGAGCAACGAATATGCGAAATGCACCGGAGAAAAAGAGTCAGAAATCTTTAAATTGATGTGGCAATACACACAGGAGTTTCAGAATCGCTATCACGGCAAACGTAAGCTGAAACGAAAGATCTTTTTCTGGAAAAAGAAATATAGGGATTAGTTCATTTCCTTAAATTATAAGGAAAGCCATTTTTTAAACTTCCCCAATTTCTCTATGGCAACAAAAATGTTACTCTCCGTAGCTATTGGGTTTAGCGATACTTTTATTCTTGATTTTGAGGTGTAATACATTTGTTCTATTGATTTTAGATGAACCATATATTTTCTGTTTATCCTGAAGTAATCGGAGGGATTAAGTTCTTGTTCTAGTTTTTTTAGTGAAAAATCAATAGGAATCTTTTTTCCGGTCCAAAGCACAACAAAGGTTAATTTTTCCTCACTATAGAAATAAGCAATTTCATCAATTTCGATTGTCTTAAGGCTGTTATTTAGTTTTGCCAAAAATCTTTTCTTGTATTCTTTTCCGTTATGAAGAAACAGATTTTTATATGCTGGTAGTTGGCTTTTATTTAACTCAAAGAATTTATCAATACTTTTTAATAAAGCTTCTTTGGCAACGGGTTTCAGTAAATAATCAATACTATTCTGTTCAAAAGCTTTAATAGCATATTCAGAATAAGCTGTTGTAAAAATAATTGGTGTTTTGATATCTAATATTTTAAAAATTTCGAAAGAATATCCGTCAGATAAGTTAATATCCAGAAAAATTAGATCAGGCTTTTTAGTCGATAAATACTGGATAGACTCGTTTATAGAAGTAAGTATCTTTACGATAATAATTTGATCGTTTACTTCTTGAATTAGGTTTTGCAGTCGCATAGCTGCAATACTTTCGTCTTCTATAATGATTGCTTTTATCATATTTCTGGCTCAATTAATGGAATTGAAGCGATGTAGTTATCATTTATTATCTTAAATGTAGGAGCTAAAGAATGTAACATCTTATATTGATTAACTAGATTTTTCTGTCCGATACCAAGGGATTTTTCATACTCATTACTTTTTGGTTGAAAATTATTAATTACATCAATATTATTTTCTTGACTTATAATTGATATTTTTAATGGCTTACTGTTTTCTATAATATTATGTTTGATTGCATTCTCAAATAGTAATTCTAACGTCATCGGAGGAATTAGTAGATGAAGCTGTGATTCTTCTAAATGATTTTCGAATATTATATTATCTCCAAATCTGATTTTTTGAAGAGAGATATAAGAATTGATTAATTCTAGTTCTTTTTTTAATGGAACAACAACTTCTTCGCTTTGTGTTAAGTTATATCTATAAACATTAGATAACTCTTGTAAAAAATATTCTGCTTTTTTAGTGTCAGTACTTATTAAACCTGATAGGCTATTAAAACTATTAAACAAAAAATGAGGATTTAACTGTTTTTTTAAAGCCATGTACTGTGCTATTGATTTTTCACTTTGGTATTGTGTGAGTTTAATTTTGATGTCTTGTTTTTCTTGTTGTGATTCCAGGAAAATCTCAACAAAATATACAAAAGCGATAACAGAAAAATTGATTAATAAAATGGACCAAAAACCTAAATCAAAAAACGATTCATTAATATCATCGTCATCATTAAATAATGCAGACGAAATACCCTTTAACATAAACGTCAAAAAAACTGTTTTTAAAAAAATAACTACTGTCCAAATACCTAAAAATTGAGATCTATTTTCTATATCAATAATTTTAGGAATAATTTTTTCTTTTAAATATAATCTAGACCAAAAAATTACTAGTGTAAAAACGAAACTAATTGGTAGTAATACAAATGTTTCCCATATACCTTCTTGTATATTCGAGGTATAAATTTCACTAATAAGATGAAATCCATTAAACAGAAGTACAATGAATAGATAAAAATATATTCGGTTAGTGTTCAATGTTTTATTTTTAGTTTTCCGTAATGGTTATAGTATCTTCTTCTATATCTACAGCATAAAAGTATCCTAAAGCTCTATTGTTTGGATTGCTTAAATTTATTAAATTTCCTCGGATTGATGCTGGTGGAGGGTTGCCAATTATTGGATTGCCTAGATTTCCGGTTTGTACAAACAACTCATTGAGGAAATCAAAATATTCTTCAGATATGGATAATTGTTGTGCTGTTGCTATATCACCAATTTCAAAAGGTACTTCGTCATTTGGGTTTACACCAATACGTTGTCTTCCATCAAAGAATTCATCAGAAACAATTAGAACTTCACTGTTTCCAGGATCTGGAACGATTACAAATTCACCGTTTTTAAAAAGGCGGTAATAATAAAAGTTAGATATATTGGCAGGGTCTGTGGTGTCAAACTTCACAAAATACCCCTCATCTGTTGCAATAGTTTCTTCTTCAAATTCAAAATAGAAATTATCAAAAGATGGAACTTCTGATATGTTGTCAGATCCTTCATAGGTTTCCCCATTCCAGTTTATGGTGATGGTATAGGTATTTCCAATTTCAGGAATTATGTCGGAGTTTTCGTAAACTCCATTAGATGTATGAGTAAATTCCCAAGAATCAGTATTGCTTGTTACAATAACAGATGCGTCATCTACAAACGGTAATTCTTCTGTAGATAAAAACGAAGCAGTCGTAGTTAGTTGAATTCGCTGTGTCGTCAATGGAGTTATAGTGTTTCTTTCTAATCCACCATTGATGACTAAACGTGGAGTACTTTCATTAAGTGTGATATCATTAGTTACGTCTGTTTCGCACGATAAGAAAAATAATGAGATGATTATTAAGGATGTTATAAATAGATTTTTCATTTGATGTTTTTTAAAATTTGAATTCATACGATATACTCGGGACAATGCCAAAGAAAGATAGTTTGGTTGCTTGGGTCATTCCGGTAGCTACTTCCTGATCTCCAATTTCTCCAACTTCATTAAAGTAAATGGAAGCTGCGTTTTGTCTGTTATAGACATTTACCAGGCTGAATACCCATTTGCCGTTTTTACCTTTTTTAGGATTTAGAGTAGCTGATATATCCAATCTGTGATAGGCGGGTAATCGATTTCCATTTCTGTTATTGTAATCAGCTACTACTAATCCATTTTGTTCGTATCTTCCGGTAGGGTAGGTTACTGGTCTTCCTGAACCAAAAACGAAGTTTGCTCCAAAATCCCATCTTTTATTCAGCTTATAGAATCCTACTAGATTTAATTCGTGTAATTGGTCACTATTGGATGGATAATATTCATTATTATTAATGCCAAGAACTTTAGTTTCTGATTTGGCAAGGGTATAACTTAACCAACCCGTAAGTCTACCTTCATTTTTATTTAGTTGTACTTCTAACCCATATGCTCTTCCGTCTCCTTGTGCAATCTGAGTTTCTATTTCTTCAGTAAATATTAGATCTGCTCCATCGATAAAATCAGTAACATCGTTAAGTTTCTTATAATATGTTTCGAGGCTTAAATCATATTTTCCTTCATTAAATGATGTAAAGTATCCTATTGCTAATTGATCAGCATATTGTGGTTTGATGTATGGACCACTTGGAGACCATACGTCCAGAGGAGTAGGAGAGGTAGTGTTGGAGATTAGATGCAAATACTGATACATTCTGTTGTAACTTAATTTAAAAGAATTAGAGTCATTTAATAAATACCTTGCAGATACTCTAGGTTCTATTCCATTAAATGACTTTATATTCTCTCCCGAACCGTATTGTGTAGTGCCTATAACTTCATTTTCTTCATAAATATCCTGTTCAGCGTTATAGGTTAAAGGAGTTCCTGTTTCATATTCACGTATTTCTTGAGCTCCTAGTCTAAAAAAGTTAGACCATCTTAATCCATATTGAACACTAAATTTATCGGATAATTTTTGTTTTAAATCCACGTAAACTCCGTTTTCTAAACCAAACTTGTCACTAAACTCTTCTTCGTTGATACTAGAACCGTTTAGAGAAGATATTTTCCCAGGTTTAAATTGATAGTAAGTCATGTCAATACCAGTTTTAAGGGTATTATTATTGTTGATGTACCATGATAGTTTGGGTTTTAGATTATAATTGGTGATACTAGATTTCCATCTAAATTCTGAACCAGTTCTTAGATTGTCTAGATTATATTCATAATTACTGAAAATGGCAGAAGTTTGTAGAAATAACTTTTCGTTGATAACACTTGTCCATCTAAGAGTTCCGGATGAGTTTCCCCAGGTTGTTCCTAATAATCCATCAAGTTCAAAGGTGTCTCTTCCGAAATACCCGGAAAGAAATAGTCGATTATTTTTGTTAAGGTCATAATTCGCTTTTAGATTAAAGTCATAGAAGAATAAGGAACTGTCTTCGAAATCTTCTAAAAGGAATGAAAATAGATCTATGTATGATCTTCTACCGGCTAACATATAACTTCCAGAAGCTTCTTCTTTATCACCCTTTAAAATAGGACCTTCTATTAATGCTTTGGCAGAAATAAGACCTATTCCAATGTTTCCTCCAAATTTTTTAGTATTTCCTTCTTTTTGCTTTATATCAAGTACTGACGACAACCTTCCTCCATATGTAGCTGGAATTCCTCCTTTGTATAGTTTTGCATTTTTTATAGCATCGGAGTTGAATACCGAGAAGAACCCGAATAAATGTGACGCATTATAGATAGTAGCTTCATCAAGTAATATTAGGTTTTGATCTACAGAACCACCTCGTACATTGAATCCTGATGAAGCTTCATTCACGCTAGACACTCCAGGTAATAGTTGCAAAGATTTTAACACATCGGGTTCACCAAGAATGGCAGGCATTTTTTTGATAGTTTCTCCTTGTAGTGATATAACACTCATCTCAGTAGATTCTATTTTTTTTCTTGTATTGTTAGATGAAATAATAATCTCATCCAACTCGGCTAATTCTTCTGATAAATCAAAATCTAATTTTTGGTTATTCGTTATCAGAATTTCTTTGCGAATAGTTCTATATCCTAAATAACTGATTTCGATCTGATGAGTTCCTTTTTCTATGTTTATAGAATAAAAACCATAATCATTTGTTGTGGTTCCTATAGAATTATCAATAATAATATTAACTCCGAGTAATTTCTCTCCGGAACTAATATCTTTTA
This sequence comes from uncultured Aquimarina sp., assembly GCF_947492405.1. Lineage (GTDB taxonomy): Bacteria > Bacteroidota > Bacteroidia > Flavobacteriales > Flavobacteriaceae > Aquimarina. The sequence goes on along the minus strand of NZ_CANLMP010000006.1, from coordinate 328,910 downwards.
TATATCCACTGATGGTAAGTTCTTCTTGTCCAAATGTTCCAAGGGTATATAAAAAGAGCAGGTATACAAATCTTTTAGTCATACGAATACAGTTTTAAATAATTTTTATTCAAAACTATAAGAGAAGCTTCGTTACATTTTAGAAATTAGGATGAGCCTTGAAAAAATCTGATAAGCCACTATTTTTTTAACTGAGTGAATATTCAAGTAAAGAGGTCTTGGTAACAATATCTATGGGTAATCTGCTTAAAACGATCTGTTTAGCTGCTCTTTCGTTTAATCAATTCTCTAAGTTTAGAGTATTTTAAAAAAGTAATATTCGCTGTTTGTATGCATATTACAAAACCATTAAACCCGTCTAGAAATCCTAATCTTAGAAAATAAGCTTTAAAAAATGCCCAAGTTGGATTAACAATGATTTTCCAGATAGGTGCTTTTTTACCAAGTTCATAATATGATTGAGCAGAAATGGTTGAGAACTTATCAGTTTTGAGATTGAACTCTTGATATGTGGCGTAATTCCAATGCAGGATATCACCTGTCAATTTAGAAACAGCTTTTGGATTGGTTAACTTAAAAGAGTCATGAGGATTGATGCCTTGCCATTCTCCTTTTCCCTTTACAAAAGCTCTTAGCTTTTTGTCGGGGTACCAGTCTGAGTGTTTTATCCATTGTCCACAAAAATTATTATATCTGTTCATATAATAACCATCGTGTATCCAATTAGATTTTAGTTTGATCAAAGAATCCTGAAGTTCGCAAGATAAGGCTTCATCGCCATCAAGGGATATGATATGATTATTAGAAGCTTGTGTAATGGCAAAATTCTTTTGTTCTATATATCCTAAAAATTGTTGTTTTATAAATTTGACATTAAACTGTCTACAGATTTCCTCTGTTCTATCAGTAGAAAAAGAGTCTACAACCACAATCTCATCAACAACACCGACTAAAGAAGACAAGCATCTCTCTATTTTTTTTTCTTCATTGTAAGTGATAATAACAGCTGATAGTTTAACCATTCGGTTTTTTTGTAATGATTGATGTTAAAATTATTTCAAGAATATCCCGTCACATTGAGCGGAGTCGAAACGTATTCCCTATAACAATACTATTTCTCGACTCCGCTCGAAATGACAGTAAAGTTTATTTTTGAATAACTTACTCGCAAAAATAACTATTTTTACGGCAATGCAATTACCAGTAATAACAGTAATCATAAGTACTTATAATCAACCAGCATGGTTGCAAAAAGTGTTATTTGGGTATGAGTGCCAGAGTATCAATAACTTCGAGGTGATAATTGCAGACGATGGTTCTGGAGAAGATACGGAGAAAGTGATCTCAGAATTTTCTAAAAAAGCTACATTTCCAATAAAGCATATTTGGCATGAAGATCAAGGATTTAGGAAAACGGAAATTTTAAATAAAGCGATACCGCTTGCCAAAGCAGATTATTTGTTATTTACTGATGGTGATTGTGTGCCCAGAAAAGATTTTGTGGAAACACATATACGCTTAAGAAAATCAGGTTGGTTTTTATCAGGAGGTTATTTTAAGTTGCCAAAAGATATTTCAGAGCTAATTTCTAATGATGAAATAGAGAATCAAAAATGTTTTGATGTAAATTGGTTAAAAGTTCATGGACTTAAACCTTCGTTTAAACTTAATAAATTAACTTCCTCAGGATTTAAAGAACGCTTTCTTAATTTTATAACTCCTACAAAAGCTACTTGGGACGGAATGAATGTTTCTGGTTGGAAAAAAGATGTTTTATTGGTTAATGGTTTTGATGAACGAATGCAATATGGAGGAGAAGATAGGGAGATAGGAGAACGATTATTTAATTTAGGTATCAAAGCAAAACAGATCCGATATAGTGCTATTTGCTTGCATCTCTACCACGAAAGAGGATATGTGCAGCCCGAAATGATTACCAAAAATAATGCGATAAGAAAAGTTACTAAAAAAGATAAAGTAATTAGAACTCCTTTTGGAATTGAAAAAGATTAAAGTTTTAAATTTTGAAGATACGACCTTAAACTTGGAATAATTAACTCTGCTGTGAAACTTTTATATAATTCTAATGCCTTATCTTTCATTTCTTTTGGAGTTTTATCACCATACAATTCAGACTTAAAATCATACAAATGTACTGAGTCATGTTTTGCACCATCTTCAAACATATTCCAGTCTTTTTTAATAATCCAAGGAGAGAAAACGGTAAATGTTGGTTTATCCAGTGCCTTGGCCATATTAACGGCGCCACCTTCATTTCCAACAAGGGCATCACAATGAGAAAGAATTGCAATAAATTCGCGTAAACTTTTCCCGAAAACCTTAAAATGAATATGCTTTTTAGTGTCTGTTGTAGTTAAATCATAAATTGCTTTTGCGTCTTTTTCCTGACTAGGAATATAATTAAATAGAATATTCGCGTTCGTTGTTTTAACAATCTCATCAATAACCTTTGCCATATAGTCAAAAGGTAATGTCTTTCTCATTTCACTTCCCAGAACGCTAATCATTATCAACGGTTTCTCGGCGGTAATATCATTGTCTTTTAAGTATGATTTAGATGTGTTCTTTTCTTCTTCTGTTAGAAATATTTTAGGTTGAATGATATTGGAAGTAATTGCATCTTCAGGATATACCAATCTTAACCTGTTTTCAATGGCTATAGAGGCATTAGTAATCGGTTCAGGTTTTCTATGAATGACTTTAGAATACAAAAATCTAGTGTACCATTTGTAAAAAGATACTTTCTTAGGAGCTTTAGAGAAGTAAGAAATAAGATTACTTTCTAATTTACCATAGGCGTCAACAACCAAATTGTATTTTGACTTTTTAATTTCTTTTAAAAAAGAATAGAATTCCTTTTTACTGTCGCGATATTCATTTTTGAATTCAATAATATGATCGAAAAATGGATTTCCCTGAATGACAGGTTTTGTATTGGAATTTACTAGATAATCAATAGTAGCTTCGGGATATTCTTTCCTTAGTGCTTCACAAATAATAGTGCTGGTAAGCACATCGCCTATCATTTTTTGCTGAATGACTAGTATTTTCATTTGCGGACCTATGGATTAGTTTTGAATTCTAAATGTGTCATTTCGAGCGGAGTCGAGAAGCATTACATTTCGACTCCGCTCAATGTGACGGTATTTAATATGAATAATTAAACAGCTACATCGTGCTCTCTAAGCGCATCGTTAAGCGAAGTCTTTTTGTTGGTACTCTCTTTACGTTTACCTATAATAAGAGCACAAGGAACATTATACTCGCCCGCAGCAAATTTCTTCGTGTAACTACCAGGGATCACTACAGATCTAGCAGGAACTACTCCTTTTCTTTCTACCGGCGTATCACCCGTTACATCAATAATTTTTGTGGAAGCAGTTAATACTACATTAGCACCAAGTACCGCTTCGGTTTCTACACGAACACCCTCTACAACAATACATCTGGATCCTATAAAAGCATTATCTTCTATAATGACAGGAGCGGCTTGCAAAGGTTCTAATACGCCACCAATTCCAACACCACCACTAAGGTGAACGTTTTTACCAATTTGTGCACAACTACCTACGGTTGCCCAAGTATCCACCATAGTACCTTCATCTACATATGCGCCAATATTTACATAACTAGGCATTAAGATGGTTCCAGGAGAAATATACGCCCCATGACGAGCTACAGCATTAGGAACTACTCGAATTCCCTTTGCTTCGTATCCTTTTTTTAGAGGAATCTTGTCATGGTATTCAAAAATACCTGCTTCTAATGTTTCCATTTTTTGGATAGGGAAATATAATACAACCCCTTTTTTTACCCATTCATTTACTTGCCATCCGCCTTCTATCGGTTCTGCTACCCGAAGTTCTCCAGCATCTAATAAGTCGACTACTCTTCTTATCGCATCCTGTGTGCTCGACTCTTTTAAAAGCTCTCTATTGTCCCAAGCTTTTTCTATGGTTTCTTTTAGTTGGTTCATTTATTAAAAATTTTCGTAAAGATAACAGCTTCGATGGAAAATCATAGGCTCATTAGATATTTTAGGATACTCTTAATAATTCGAACTATTTTATAATAATGTCATACTTTTGCACAAAATAAGTTATGGCAAGGATTTTAGCAATAGATTATGGAGGAAAGCGATGTGGGATTGCAGTTACAGATGAATCCAAGATCATTGCTTCTGGATTGACAACAGTAGATACTAAGGAGCTATTAAATTGGTTGAAGGCATACGTGACTGAGGAAGAAGTAGAGTTATTTGTAGTTGGCGAACCAAAGCGTTTGCACGGAGAAGCTTCGGAGAGTGAAAAGTTGATTCAGCCTTTTTTAGAAAAATTAGCAAAATTGTTGCCTGATATTCCTGTAAAAAGAATAGATGAGCGATTTACCTCTAAAATGGCTTTTGATACTATGATTGCCAGTGGGATATCAAAGAAAAAAAGAAGAGATAAAGCGTTAGTGGATCAGATTAGTGCTACGATCATACTTCAGGATTATCTTTATAATTTATAAGGGATATTGTATAATGAATAATATGTCCTCTAGATGAACTTAAAGATTAGATCAAAAAACTTTGCCCATCAATGTGTTAAATTAGCACTTAGTCTTCCAACTAATAAACTAGGTAAGCACATAGAAGGTCAATTGATAAGATGCTCTACATCAGTTGCTGCGAATTATAGAGCAGCTTGTTTAGCACAAACTAAGAAAGGTTTTGTTTCAAAGTTAAGTATTGTTATTGAGGAAGCAGATGAATGCATTTTTTGGACTGAATTTCTTAGAGATGAAAAATTAATGAATGGAAATGAATTAGAACAAGTTTTAAATGAAGCTAAAGAATTGACGGCAATTTTTATTTCAAGTAGAATAACAGCTTCGAAAAATCTTTAATTATAAATTAATAAATTTGGATTATTCATTATCCATTAAAAAGTATACATTTTAAATGATTTTACCAATTGTAGCATACGGTGATCCGGTATTGAAAAAAAAAGCAAAGGAGATTACAAAAGACTATCCTAAGTTATCAGAATTGCTAGAAAATATGTTTGAAACTATGTACAATGCACATGGTGTTGGACTGGCTGCTCCACAGATTGGACTTCCGATACGTCTGTTCTTAGTCGATGCAGAACCTTTTGCTGATGATGAGGAACTTTCTGAAGAAGAGCAAGAAGTGCTTAAAGGGTTTAAAAAAGTTTTTATTAACGCTACAATTGTTGAGGAAACAGGAGAAGAATGGTCTTTTTGTGAAGGATGCCTAAGTATTCCAGAAATTCGAGAAGATGTCTTTAGAAAAGAAACAATCAAGATTAACTATTTTGATGAAAACTTTGTAGAACATACAGAAATATATAGCGGTCTTGCGGCAAGGGTAATTCAGCATGAATATGATCACATAGAAGGAGTGTTGTTCACAGATAAACTATCTAGTCTTAAAAAGCGTTTAATTAAAGGAAAACTCACCAATATTTCTAAAGGTAAAATTAATGCTGAGTATAGAATGAGATTTCCACTCGCTAAAAAAGGACGTTAAAAAGAATTATGACCTATTAATTAATACAAGTAATTACATTATAATTTATATTGGTTAATGTTTGATTTTTAAAAATGAACTGCTGATATTTGCCAACTTTGAAAAGAAATTTATGAGCTTAGACAAAATATTATCAATTTCTGGAAAACCAGGTTTATACGAATTAAAAGCACAAACACGTAACGGATTTGTTGCAGAATCGTTAGCAGACGGAAAAAGATTATCCGTTAGTATACAAAACAATGTGAGTATTCTTAGTGAAATTGCTATCTATACTTTTACTGAAGAAGTTCCTCTAAGAGAAATTTTTAAAAGAATTCAGGAAAAAGAAAATGGCGAAAAATCCATCAGTCATAAGGAATCTAAAAATAAATTAGAATCATATTTTAGTGAAGTGTTGCCTGATTATGATGAAGATAGAGTATACGTTAGTGATATGAAGAAAGTAATACAGTGGTATAATATTTTACAAGCCAAAGGAATTACTGATTTCAATGAGCCAGAAGAGGTAGCTTCTGAAGAAGAAGAATAAAATTTAATTTTTATTATAGTGAATAAATCCTGTCTTATATTTAGACAGGATTTTTTATTTAGTGTTTAATAATTCATTATCAGTTTTTTATGCTGTTAAGGGATTATGAATAAGTTCTATAAATATTGCTTTATTTTCAATACACTGTTTGGGTACTTCTTTGTATTTTTGCGCAAAATTTAAACACAACCGAACAAATAGTTAAGTTTACATGGCTAATACCAAATATGTTTTTGTAACCGGAGGCGTATCTTCTTCATTAGGAAAAGGAATTATAGCAGCTTCTTTGGCAAAATTGCTTCAGGCAAGAGGATACAGAGTTACGATTCAGAAACTGGATCCATATATAAATGTTGACCCAGGAACATTAAACCCTTATGAGCATGGAGAGTGTTATGTGACTGATGACGGAGCAGAAACAGATCTTGATCTTGGGCATTATGAGCGTTTCCTTAATACTTCTACATCACAAGCTAATAATGTAACTACAGGTAGAATTTATCAGAGTGTTATCGAAAAGGAACGCCGTGGTGAATTTCTAGGGAAAACTGTTCAGGTCGTACCACATATTACAAATGAGATCAAGGAAAGAATTCAGATTCTAGGAAAAAGTGGTGATTATGATATTGTAATTACTGAGATAGGAGGAACTGTTGGTGATATAGAATCTTTACCCTATATAGAAGCTGTTCGTCAACTTAAATGGGAACTAGGAGATACGAATGCTCTAGTGATCCATCTTACATTAATACCATATTTATCCGCTGCAGGAGAACTGAAGACAAAACCTACACAACATAGTGTGAAAACATTAATGGAAAGCGGTATAAAAGCTGATATTTTAGTCTGTAGAACAGAACATGAGTTATCAGAAGATCTGCGTAGAAAACTTGCTTTGTTCTGTAATGTAAGACAAGAAGCCGTTATACAGTCTATTGATGCATCTACTATCTATGATGTGCCTAATTTGATGCTCGAAGAAGGATTGGATGCCGTAGTATTAAAACAATTAGTATTAAGAGATGATAATGTTCCAAATTTAGATAAATGGAATGATTTCCTTAAACGACATAAAAATCCAAAATGTGAAGTAACCATTGGTCTTATTGGGAAGTATGTGGAATTACAAGATTCTTATAAATCTATTTTAGAAGCTTTTATACATGCCGGTGCAGAAAATGAGGTAAAGGTAAATGTAGAAAGTATACATTCAGAATATATTGATGATAAAACTATAGCAAATAAAATAGCGCATTTAGATGGTGTATTAGTAGCACCAGGTTTTGGAGAAAGAGGTATAGAAGGTAAGATAAAAGCAGTACAGTTTGCCAGAGAAAATAAATTACCTTTTTTCGGGATTTGTTTAGGAATGCAGATGGCCGTAATAGAATATTCGCGTAATGTTTTAGGATTGAAAGATGCTTGTTCTGTAGAAGTAGATGAAAATACTACGAACCCGGTTATTAGCTTGATGGAAGAACAAAAGAACATCACTGACATGGGTGGTACCATGCGATTAGGAGCTTGGGACTGTGAATTAGCAGATGATAGTAAAGTATCTGAAGCTTATGGAGCGTCTTTAATTGCAGAACGTCACCGTCATCGTTATGAATATAATGATCAATACAAAGAACAGTTAGAAAAAGCAGGACTGAGAACTACAGGAACCAATCCTAAAACTGGTTTGGTAGAGATTGTAGAAATCCCAGAACATCCTTGGTTTGTTGGTGTACAATATCATCCAGAGTATAAAAGTACTGTTGCTAATCCTCATCCACTATTTGTTGCTTTTATAAAAGCAGCTGTAGAATATTCTAATTGTAAGAAAGATGCCAAAGTGGCACAAGGATCTTAAGTGGCTAGATAATTGACAATAAAAAAAGTAATATAATTTTAGAAAGCCTTTCTAAATAATTAGGTAGAGGCTTTTTTATACACATATCAATGGAAGAAAAGAAATTTGACCTTAATACTGTAATTGGATTTGTACTGATATTTGGAATTTTTGCGTGGATGTTTTACGTAAATAAGCCTACTCCAGAAGAGATTGAGGCAGAAAAAGCAAAACAAGAACAGGTTGAAGCTGAACAAAAAACTGAAGAAAGTAAAACAACCGAATTTATAAAAGAAAGTGAAGCAATTGTTGCTAATCCACAAGATTCGTTAGCGTTAGTAGCTGCAAAGTCTCAATTAGGAGTATTTGCATATGCTGCAAGTTTACCTTCTGCTCAAGAAAATGTAACCAAAATTGAAAACGAAGTTTTAAGTTTAAAAATTAATAATAGAGGAGGGTATATTGAAGAAGCTTTGCTTAAAAACTTCAAAACGTATGATTCAGTTCCATTGTATCTTATCAAAGATGGAAAAAATGCTTCTTTCAATATTAATTTTGGAACAACAGACAACAGAATCTTAAATACAAAAGACCTGTTTTTTGAGCCTACTGTAACTAAAAATGGTGATAATACTGTTTTATCTATGAAACTGAAGGTTTCAGAATCTAAATTTCTAGAATATCGCTATGAATTGAAGCCTAATGACTATATGTTAGATTTTTCAATCAAGTCACAGGGTTTACAACAAGTAATCAATAGTAGTCAGGTAATTAATTTAGATTGGAAACTACAGGCTATTAGGCAAGCCAAAAGTGCTTCTTATGAAAACAGATATACAGATATTCATTATGAATATGATGGAGGGAAGGATGATTTTACAGGACAGGGAGAGTTTGATGAAGATCAAGAGGAACAAGTAAGTTGGATAGGGTTTAAACAACATTTCTTTACCACTATTTTACTTTCAGACACACCTTTTAAAACGGCTACATTAGCATCTAAAAATATTGCAAATACTAGCGAATTAGATGATAAGGATATAAAAGTAACTAAGGAATTTGCTGCATCTTTGCCGTTAGAGCTTAAAGGAGGAGAATTAGATTATAATATGAACTGGTATTATGGTCCTACGGATTATAAAATATTAAGTTCTTATGATCGTAATCTAGACGAGATTGTGCCATTAGGATGGGGGATATTCGGAGTGATAAATAGATATATATTCATTCCGTTTTTTGGTTTCTTAAGTGGCTTCCTTCCCTATGGTATTGCAATTGTAGTAATGACAATTGTAGTAAGAATTGTATTATCACCGGTTACCTATAAATCCTATGTTTCGCAGGCAAAGATGAAAATACTAAAGCCTGAAATAGCTGAGATTTCTGAGAAGTATAAAGATAATGCTATGAAAAAGCAACAGGAAACGATGGCTTTGTATAGTAAAGCAGGAGCAAGTCCTATGAGTGGTTGTTTGCCTGCTCTGATGCAGATTCCCGTTTTTTATGCGTTGTTTAATTTCTTTCCTAGTGCTTTTGATTTGAGACAAAAGAGCTTTTTATGGGCGGATGATTTATCAAGTTATGATACCATAGCAAAATTACCTTTCGAAATTCCATTCTATGGAGATCATATTAGTTTATTTCCAATTTTAGCTTCCATTGCAATTTTCATTTATATGATGATGACTACTGGTCAGACAATGCAACAGCAGCAACCTGGAATGCCTAACATGAAATTTATTATGTATTTATCCCCACTAATGATGTTAGTATTCTTCAACAATTATGCAAGTGGATTATCACTATACTATTTCATTTCTAACCTAATTACAATTGGTATTATGTTAGTGATTAAGAATGTGATTATAGATGAAGATAAAATTCATGCGAAGATTCAGGAGAATAAGAAAAAACCTAAAAAACAAGGTAAGTTTCAGAAAAAGATGAAAGAGTTAATGGAGCAAGCAGAACAACAAAAAGCGAAAAAATAAGTCGAAATCTTATTCATAAATAAAGGCTCGTTTTCAATAGAAAACGAGCCTTTTGTTTTTTTATTAATATTAGCCTTTCCCTAGTTCGGGGCTATTGGAGATAATAAAACATTATCAATCATATGGATAACACCATTAGTCGCTTGAATATCTGTTTCGGTTATTGCAGCTGTATTAGCAGGATCTGCTCCATCAGAAACTGTTTTAGCAGTGGCATCTATAGTTACATTTCCACCTAATGTATTTACTTCTCCATCCGTCAAATCAGCTTCTAATACATTAGCATTTTGAATAACATGAAGATTTAAAGCACCTTCTAATGTCATTTCTGGAATATCTCCCGTTGCATTCCACATAGGATCAGTTGCCAGTAGAGTATCAAAAGCTGCATTGTTAGGAGCGAATACAGTAAAAGGACCAGCTCCTTGCAATGTAGTTACATAATCAAAATTATAAGCGGTTAATCCCTCTACAAGTCTTGAGAAATTGGGATCAGCAGTAGCAAAAGTAGTTATGTCTGGTAATCCAATTACAGCATCTATTTTATGTATAATACCATTGGATGCAGCAATATCAGGAGTCGTAACGGTAGCACCACCATTAAAAACTACTCCATTGCTGGTGTTGTAATACATACTAATTGAAGTGCCATCAGGACCAGCAGTAGATGCTGTTGTTGCATAACCGGCACCATTACTCGTAAGTGCAGCAGACGTTAATTGTCCGGGAATTACGTGGTTTAATAAAAGTTGTTGTAGCGCGTCTGTTGGTACCGCAGCAATGTCAGCATAATTGTTAGCAGTTAGAAACGCTTCCATAGCTGTATTAGTTGGAGCCAATACAGTAAAAGGTCCTGTTCCACTAAGAACAGATACTAAATCTCCATCAGCAGCGCCAAGAGCAGCGACCAATAATGATAAGTCTGTATCTGCAGTAGCAGTTACTACGATGTTTTCTGTAGGAATAATGATGTCGCCATCGTCATCGTCACCACAGGATGAAATTCCTAACACTAATGACGCAATGATTACGGCGTTGGTGATTTTTGAAATAATTTTCATGTTTTTGAGTTTTAAAAGTTATAATTTGTTCGAGTACTGTAACGCTCTACTAAATTTATATGTTTTTAATAAATCGTTAAATAAAAGTTAACAATGCGTTGTTTTAATATAGATTGGTTGTTTTTTTGGAAGTTTTAATGTTTTTTTTGTAGGATTTTTGAGAATAAAAGAGTTCAGGTTTTCTTTAGATTATATTTTTACAGAATATTGGTATACTTTTTGGATTATTAGTTATTTTAAAAATTAAATTAGACTATGCGGAGTAAATTTTTGTTTTTCTTATTTGTTTCTACCCTTACATTGGGAAACTCGCAGGAATTTAATGCTTTCGACGCTGAAGGAAAGCGACATGGAAAATGGCAGAAGAAATATGAAGGCACTAACCAGATCAGATACGAAGGAACATTTGATCATGGGAAAGAAATAGGTAAGTTTAAATTTTACAAACCTAATAGTGGTAAATCTCCTACTGCTATTAAAATATTCTCGAATAACACAGACACAATTAACGTGAAATACTTTACTAATAAAGGGAAGGTAATTAGTGAAGGAAATATGATAGGTAAGGAAAGAGTTGGATTATGGACATATTATCATAAAGGGTCTATAAAGATCATGATGACCGAAGAATACGACTTAGGAAAACTCCATGGAGAGCAAAAAACATACTTTGAAAATGGTCAATTGACCGAAAGAACAATATATGTACAAGGAAAAAAAGAAGGTAAACGTTTAGTATATTCTGATAAAGGGGTCATTATTAAAGAATTTACATATGTAAATGACCAATTACATGGTATTACGAAATATTATGATGCTCAAGGAAAAGTAAAAATAGAAGGTAATTATAAGAAAGATCGTAAAGATGGATTATGGAGTTATTATAAAAATGGAAAGTTACTGGAGAGAAAACAATTTCCTATTAACAAAAGAGGGTCCTAGTATAAATTTTTCGAATTCATTTATAGAAAAAACCTTAAAGCAATGCTGATGCATTGCTTTTTTTATTTATTATTTTTGCAGATAATTTAAAAACAGAAGTTGTATTGTTTTCTTTCGTTTAGATTATGAAGAAAGGAGCGCAGACAAAATAATAGTAATGAAAAGAGTTATTGTAGGTTTATCGGGAGGAGTGGATTCTAGTGTGGCAGCATATCTATTAAAAGAACAGGGATATGAGGTGATAGGTCTTTTTATGAAAAATTGGCACGATGATTCAGTAACAATTTCTGATGAATGTCCTTGGTTAGATGATAGTAATGATGCATTATTGGTTGCCGAAAAATTAGGTATTCCTTTTCAAACTGTTGATTTAAGTGAAGAATATAAAGAACGTATTGTAGATTACATGTTCAATGAATATGAGAGAGGAAGAACACCTAATCCAGATGTGCTCTGCAATCGTGAAATTAAGTTTGATGTTTTCTTAAAAATAGCATTATCGCTAGGAGCGGATTACGTAGCTACGGGACATTATTGCCGAAAAGATTCTATTACTAAAGATGGTAAAGAAATACATCGTCTCTTAGCAGGAAAGGATTCTAATAAAGATCAGTCATACTTTTTGTGTCAGTTATCGCAAGATCAATTAGCAAAAACACTTTTTCCTGTAGGAGAGTTACTAAAACCAGAAGTTAGAGAGATAGCAAAGGAACAAGATCTGGTTACTGCGGATAAGAAGGATTCTCAAGGATTATGCTTTATTGGGAAAGTACGATTGCCAGAATTTCTTCAACAAAAACTACAACCTAAACAAGGTGATATTATTGAAATCTCTTCTGCAGAAGAAATGTATAATAAAACAAAGCCAAACTTTGGTTCTAAAAAAGAAGAGTTGGCATTCCTTTCTTCAAAATATAAATATGATGTAAAGGATGGTAAAATTGTTGGAAAACATCAAGGAGCGCATTATTATACGAAAGGACAAAGAAAGGGATTAGCAGTAGGTGGAACTCCAGAACCACTTTTTGTTATAGAAACTGATGTAGAAACGAATGTAATTTATACAGGGCAGGGTAAAACCCATCCTGGTTTATACAGAAAAGCACTTTTTATTAGTAATGCAGAATTACATTGGGTACGACTAGATCTAAAATTACAGATTGATGAAGAATTAAATGTAATGGCCAGGATACGATATAGACAACCTTTAGATAAAGCTACTTTATATCAAGTAGAATCTGGGATGTATGTAGTTTTCGAGAACCCTCAGAGTGCAATTACAGAAGGACAATTTGTTGCTTGGTATATAGATAATGAATTAGTTGGATCAGGAGTAATTTCGTAACTTGTGAAGGTTGCCAAACTACTAATGATATGAAAAATATAATCACTCTTTTGCTTTTTTGCATGAGTCAATTAGCAATTGCTCAAACGGAGGACGCTTGGGTTTATTTTGCGGATAAGGAAAATGTGGCAAGTTCTATTGCCAATCCATTAACTATACTTACTCAAGAATCTATTGATAGAAAAAATCTTCATAATGTTGCTATTGATGAAAAAGATGTTCCTGTTAATGAAACGTATATCACACAGGTAAAGAATGCCACAGGAATAACTGTACTTGCAAAATCTAAATGGTTTAACTGTATATATGTTAGAGGAACTCAAGCAAATATTAGTAGTCTAACGAGTCTTAGTTTTGTGGATCGTATAGACTATGCAAATAATTCTTTGGATTCGGGGAAGTCTGTATTTTCTATAGAAGATAGAACTCCTATAAAAAATGATAAGTTTGTAGCAAAAACAACATTTAATTATGGAAGTGCGGCACAACAAATCCAACAGCTAAATGCTGATTACCTTCATGAGCAAGATTACACAGGGACAGGAATGACTATTGCTGTTATGGATTCTGGTTTCCCGGGAGTGAATACCATTGATGGTTTTAAGCGCATAAGAGATGATGGTAGATTATTGGATGGATATGATTTTGTTAGGAGAGATGATAATGAATTTGCCTTTGCGGGTAGTAGTCACGGAACTCAAACATTTAGTGATATTGCAGGGTTTATTGATGGTCAATTTGTAGGAACAGCCCCGGATGCTAAGTATTATTTATTCATAACTGAAGATGCTGCCACAGAGGGGCCTAAAGAAGAAGCATTATGGGTAGAAGCTGCTGAACGAGCAGATAGTTTAGGAGTACACGTAATTAATACTTCTTTAGGCTATTCTAATGGTTTTGATAATCCAGCGTATGATTATACTACCTCTGATATGGACGGACAAACGACATTTATTTCTAGAGGAGCAAATATGGTTTTTGAAAAGGGCATGTTGTTAGTTTCTTCTGCCGGCAATTCCGGAAATAGTGCTTGGGGTATTATTACAGCTCCAGGAGATGCCCCTGGGTCATTAACTGTAGGTGCTATTGATGTTTTTGGAACCTATGCCTCATTTAGTTCTAGAGGACCTACAGCCGATAATAGAGTAAAACCGGATATCGTGGCCAGAGGACTTGGAGCAGCAGTGATACGTTCTAATAATGCAGTATCCACTAGTAATGGTACTTCTTTCAGTTCTCCAATAATGGCAGGCGCCGTAGCCTGTTTATGGCAAGCCTTTCCGTCTATGACCAATACAGAAATTATGCAAATGGTAAGAGAATCAGCATCACTATATAATAATCCAACAATTCAATTAGGGTATGGAATTCCTGATTTTAAGTCAATATTCGAAAGTTTATCTATAGATGAGAATTTCACTGAAGGCTTTAAAGTATATCCAAATCCAGTACGGGATAGATTATTTTTTGATTTAACTACTAAAGAATCACTTGAAATTCGCATTTTTACTACCGAAGGAAAAATGGTGCAATCTGAAATATTAAAAAATTTGAATTCTATCTCATTGAACAATTTATCAAAAGGTTTATACCTTGTAGAATTAATTTCAGGAACCTCACGTTACACATTGAAGATATCAAAATACTAATGAATAAAGTCAAAGAACTTTTTAATATCCAATATCCTGTTATTCAAGGAGGGATGATTTGGGCAAGCGGCTGGAAATTAGCTAGTGCAGTAAGTAATTCTGGTGGTTTAGGACTTATAGGAGCTGGTTCCATGTATCCAGATGTTTTAAGAGAACATATACAAAAATGTAAGAAAGCAACCAACCAACCTTTTGGTGTCAATGTTCCTATGTTATATCCTAATCTTCAGGAAATTATTGAAATTATTATTGAGGAAGGAGTAAAGATTGTTTTTACATCGGCGGGTAATCCAAAAACATATACTTCTTATCTTAAGGAAAAAGGAATTACAGTTGTTCACGTAGTGAGCAGTGTAAAATTTGCCCTAAAAGCTCAGGATGCAGGTGTAGATGCTGTTGTTGCTGAAGGTTTTGAAGCTGGTGGACATAATGGAAGAGATGAAACAACTACTTTAGCATTGATACCAATGGTTAAAGAAAAAGTAAGCATACCATTAATTGCTGCTGGTGGTATAGCGACTGGTTCATCAATGTTTGCGGTAATGTCATTAGGAGCTGATGGAGTTCAGATAGGAAGTAGGTTTGTAGCAAGTGAAGAAGCTTCTTCTCATTTGGATTTTAAAAAAATGGTTGTAGAGGCAAAAGAGGGTGATACACATCTTACTCTAAAAGAGTTAGCTCCGGTACGTATGCTGAAGAATAAATTTTATCAGGATGTGGCAGAATTATATACTAAAGGCCCTACTGTAGAGGAACTTAAGACTTTATTAGGACGTGCAAGAGCAAAACGAGGAATGTTTGAAGGAGATCTGATAGAAGGTGAATTAGAAATAGGCCAAGTATCTGGCTTGATTCACGATATTAAACCGGTTGCAAAAATAATAGAAGATTTGATTATTGATTTTCAGTCTACAAAACAAAAGATGAATGAAGTTAGTTTTTAACTACATTAATTAGTTATCCATCCGTATAAAAATTAAAAGTGATATTCGAAAAAAAAGTAATCGTAGTTTTACCAGCATATAATGCCGAAAAAACATTACAAAAGACTTATAATGAAATACCCTTTGATATCGTTGATGAAGTTATTTTAGTTGATGATAACAGTACAGATGAAACTTATGAGGTTGCAAGAAGCATAGGTGTTAGTCATGTTATTAAGCACGAAAAAAACCTTGGATATGGTGGGAATCAAAAAACTTGTTATAATAAGGCTTTAGAATTAGGAGCAGATATAGTCGTTATGTTACACCCGGATTATCAGTATACTCCTAAACTAATACACTCTATGTGTTATTTGGTCGCCAACGATGTATATCCCGTAATTTTGGGTTCCAGGATACTTGGAAATGGTGCATTAAAAGGTGGAATGCCTCTGTATAAGTATTTCTTTAATCGAGTTTTGACATTGATTCAAAATCTCTTAATGGGACAAAAATTATCAGAGTATCACACAGGATATAGAACATTTTCTTCTTCGGTTCTAAAAAATATTCCTTTTAATAATAATTCTGATGACTTTGTATTTGATAATCAGATGATAGCACAAATATTTTATGAAGGTTACGAAGTAGCCGAAATCACATGTCCAACAAAATATTTTGAAGAAGCATCTTCTATAAATTTTAAACGCAGCGTGACTTATGGATTGGGAGTTTTGAAAACTTCTTTTCAGTATTTCTTTGCTAAAAACATAAAGATTAGAAGTAAAATATTTAAAAAATGACATATTCAAATTGTATTTTATAGATGCATAAAATTTTGAAAATATACTGGCCAGTAGCACTTGGTAGCCTAATTTTTCTTATTGCTGTATTGTTAAACGCCGATAATGCTTTTTTTTGGGATACTGTGCAATTGGGTTCACATCATGCGGATCATTATTTCAAAACAAACTTTTCTATTCTATTGCTTCCTGATAATATAGACAGTGGACATATACCTGCTTTTGGCGCTTATATTGCTATGTTTTGGAAGTTTTTTGGAAGAAGTTTATGGGTAAGTCACCTAGCTATGTTACCCCTTGGTCTTGGACTTATTTTTCAATTGTTTAGATTAATAAAAAGATTCATTATTCCTAAATATTTAGGTATTGCCTTTGGACTAGTAATAATAGATCCATCACTTATGAGTCAAATGCTTCTTGTTTCGCCAGATGTTCCGTTACTATTTTTTTTCTTACTTGCTGTAAATTCGGTGCTGGATAACAAGAAAATCTTTTTGATGATTGCCGTTGTTTTGTTGTTTCTCAGTAGTATGAGGGGGATGATGTTATCCGTATGTGTTTTAATTTTTGACTTAAGTTGTAATGTAACATTGACGGGAAAAATAAAGGAATTATGTACAACTCTTATAAAAAGAAGCCTTATTTATATTCCTGCGTTTTTGATTTTTGTTATTTTTAGTTTTATTCATTTTCAACAAAAAGGATGGATTGGGTTTCATCAGGAATCACCTTGGCAAGAAAGTTTTGAAAGTGTTGAATTGACCGGAGTTATTTTCAATATAGCAGTTTTGGGATGGAGAATATTAGATTTTGGTAGAGTCGGTATTTGGATTGTGCTTTTTATACTGTTTGCTAAGTATAGAAAGCAACTTATTAAAGTTCCACAAATACGACAAATTTTGTTCTTTTTTGGATGTATTCTTTTTCTATTACCTCTTAATATGTTATGGGCAAAAGGCTTATTAGGGAATAGGTATTTAATTCCTATTTATCTTTTTTGTTCACTATTATGTGCGACTATTTTATTCTCTGACTTTGTTGCAAAAAAGTTAAGAATTATATTAATTTTAGTTTGGGCTGTTATTCTAATTTCAGGAAATTTTTGGATTTATCCTCCTAAAATTTCTCAAGGATGGGATGCTACTTTGGCACATTTACCTTATTATAATCTAAGATTGAAAGCAAAAAAATATCTAGATGACAATCAAATAGATTTTCATCAGGTTGCTTCATTTTTTCCTAATGATGCAGGGATAGATGCGATAGAATTAAATGGAGAAAAACGATCTTTTACAGTATTTGATGGAAATAACGATTTTGTCTTTTATTCGAATATCTATAACGTTAGTGATCAAGAATACGATGATATTATAAGTAATTATGAGGTAATACAAAATTTTGAAAAAAATGGCGTTTTTGTATGGATTTGCAAAAGAAAAAAGTAAAATAATTATTGAATAAGGCACCTTGTTAAAATTTATTGGAATGAAATTTACTATTTGTTTCAGCTTGTCTTCATAAGTTTTGTATACTCTTTCCTTTGTTTTTGGATGTATGTAATTGTCAATACTGTTATTGGGTTAAAAAGGCAATCTATAGTGGTTATAAGTAAAAGCGTTTAATAGCATCTTCCAAGAAACCTCAAAATCTATTTTTTTAGTACAAATTACTTTTAAAATCAAATTGCTGGTTACATCTTATTATCCTTATTTTTGATGTAAAATGATATCTATGAACTCCAGAGAAAACCAACTAAAAGCTTTTGATCGTTTGCTTACAATTATGGAAGAACTGCGCGAGCAATGCCCCTGGGATAAAAAACAGACTTTGCAATCGCTTCGTCATCTTACCATAGAAGAAACCTACGAGTTGGGAGATGCCATATTGGATAATGACCTTGAGGAGGTTAAAAAAGAACTTGGGGATTTATTATTGCATATTGTGTTTTATGCTAAAATAGGAAGTGAAACTAAGAACTTTGATATTGCTGATGTAGCTAATGAAATATGTGAAAAACTTATTAGTCGCCATCCACATATTTATGGTGATGTAAAAGTTGCTGATGAAGAAGATGTAAAACGTAATTGGGAAAACCTAAAACTGAAAGAAGGTAAGAAAAGTGTTTTAGAAGGAGTTCCAAAGTCTTTGCCTGCTTTAGTAAAGGCTAGCAGAATACAAGACAAAGTTGCTGGAGTTGGATTTGACTGGGAAGAACCGCAACAGGTATTTGAGAAGTTACAAGAAGAGCTTGAAGAATTACAGCACGAAATTGATGAACATAATCAAGATAAAATAGAATCAGAATTTGGAGATGTATTATTCTCAATGATCAATTATGCACGTTTTTTAAATGTAAATCCCGAGGATGCGTTAGAACGAACCAATAAAAAGTTTATAAAACGATTTCAGTATTTAGAACAAAAAGCAAAAGAAAGAAGCAAGAGTTTAAAAGATATGACACTTGCCGAAATGGATGTGTTTTGGGAAGAAGCAAAGAAAATATAAGTATGGTTGTGTTTTGATGTTCTTCTTTAAGAAAAATTATCTATAGAATATTCGATATGTTTTTTCTCACTTTATAGATAATTTAAAGTGGTAATTTCTCTCGTTTCCACATAGGTTTTACGGTTTAGCCATATTTTTTTTAAATTATTTTATATTCGGAACACCCTTATTTTGCTGAGTTTTTGGGTAAGATATTATCGGGATATCCGTTATAGTAATGAATTTATAAAAAAGTTGTCGTAAATTAGGAAGTATAATTATTTAGTAATAATTGTGTGGCTAACTCAAAAAAAATAATATTAAATCCATTTTTTGGTGCCTTTATTTTTCTATTTATTTCAGCATCATTATTTAGTAATCATGATAAAATAAATACTTTAAATAATGGGAGTACCGAATTTAATGAACTCATAATTTCTGCAACGAAATATTATGACAATAATCAGTATGCTTTAGCTATTAAAAATTATGAGAAAGTCCTAAAACATGGAACTGAAGATTCTATAGCTATATTTAAAAAATTAGCATTTTCTTATGCCAAGAGTAATCAACCAGAACCTGCTAGTAAATATATACATAAATATGTTATAGCAAATCTAGACCCTTCTTTTGTGGGGCACAGTTATTTTGATGTAATCCGGGATTCTGAAGAATATCAATTGCTTGCAGGAACATATCTCAAACAAGTCGGGTTATGGTCGATTTTCTGCTTTTATGTAGCATTCATAGGTTTTTTTATATCTATAGTATTAAATTTTAGAGAAAAGTCGGACAGAGTTGCTAATTTACTGATGAGTGCTTTTATATTAATACACTCGGTTTTTATAATACATATTGGTTTATATTTTTCTAATTATCAGTACTATCTGCCGCATATATTTTATATGTCCACATTGTTTTCTTTCTTATATGGACCTCTTATCTATTTTTATTTCAAAAGAGTTACTATAAGTTATAGGTTTGAACGTTTGGATTTATTGCATTTAGTACCGTCCTTATTGTTGTTAGCGTTGTTGTTTCCAATTTACAGCTTACCTTCGGATGAAAAATTAAGGATTATATTAAATAAAGAACGACCTTACATAAATCTAATATCAATTTCTAAATTAGTATCGTTATTAATTTATGGAGGATTAGTCATAAAAATGTATTTGAGTTCTATTAAAATTAATGAATACTTTTCTAAAATAGTATTTAACTGGCAGAGAAATATTGTTATTTTCTGTTCTATTTATATAGTTTCTTACGGGATATATTCAATATTAATTATAAAACAAATTCTTAGCGGTTTTTTGTTTTACGTTCAGATTGTATCCATGGCGTTACTTGTGCTATATGTAGGCTATACAGCTTTTGTTCAACCAAGTGTTTTTGGTGTTTTAAGATTGATTAAAAATAGTATTCCACCAGAAATCGATAAGTATAAGAAATCTGGCCTTACTGAAAGCTTATCATTGGAGTTAAAAGAGAAATTACAATATCTTCTTGATGAAAAGAAAATTTACAAGCAAAATGATATTACCCTTCAGAAACTAGCACAATATTTAGAAACTACAAGACATAATACTTCTCAGATTATAAATGAACATTTTGATCTCAACTTTTTTGAATTAATTAATAAGTCTAGAATTGAAGAAGCAAAAGAATTATTAAAAGGAGAAAGGCGTAAGAACTTTAATATTATCGATGTAGCCTATGAAGTTGGTTTTAATAATAAAGTAACTTTCAATAAATCTTTCAAGAAATATAACCAGATAACTCCATCTGAATATGTTAAAACCTTCGTTGCATAATCTTTTTTGAGTACAGTAATATTTTAAAAAGGAAATGTGTAGCTCCATTACACAACTTCGGAATAGGTTTTTAAAAATAAATAAATCATAAATTATGTTAAAAAATGTTTATTTAATGTTAATACCAAAAGATTGAAAAAGAGAAATAATTTTTGTTATGTAAAACAACCGTTATTTTTTAAGATGCAGTATTTGTTGGTACTGTGTGTTTTTTAGTATAAAGAAATAGGTTTTGATAAAATGAAAATATTTTTATTTCTCTGTCGAATAGAGAGGTGTAATTTAAAAAATAATAAAAAACATATTTGTAAGTTTGTGGATTAGGTATTTGTTTACATCAACTATGTGGCTAACTCAACTAAACATTACCATAGTATTATTACGATTTAGGGCTTTATTTTTTTTATTGATTTTAATTTCTTCATCTGCTTTTGCTTGTAATGAAGAAAACTTAGGTTCAAAAGATATTGTATTCCAGATTGATAGTTCGTTTTATTCTGCAGAAGATAATTTTCGGAATGAACGATTTCTTATGTCTATTTCTGAATATAAAAAAGTACTAAAAAGAGGGATTGTTGATTCTTCAGTTGTCTATAAAAAAATAGCATTTGCCTTTGCTAAATTGAATGAACCTGAACTTGCTAGTAAGTATATAGAAAAATATGTAAAAAGGAGTTTAGATGTTGGGTTTGTCGGACATAGTTATTTTAATGAAATAAGTGATTCCAGGTCATATCAGGCATTATCTAGTAAATACCTGAGAAAAATAAATTTTTGGTCTTTGTTTTGTTTATACGTGGGGTTTATAGGTGTATTTATATATACCGTTTTAAATTTAAGGAAAGGTCCCGATAAGATTGCTAATTTTTTGATAAGTACATTTTTATTAATCCATTCTTTTTTCATTATTCGGATTAGTATATTAATAACTAATTACGAGTATTACTTACCTCATACTTTATATTTATCTGCATCATTTTCATTTTTATATGGTCCACTTATATATTTTTACTTTAAAAGGGTAGCAAAAAAATATCAATTTAAACCAATAGATGTATTGCATTTAATACCTACTATTATATTTTTCATTTTTTTATTTCCTATTTATTCTTTACCTCAGGAAGAGAAATTGAGAATGATCTTAAATAATGAGAGGCCATATTTACAGGTACTTGTGACTTTTAAATTAATATCACTAATAATCTACATAGGGTTGATTATAACAATTTACATTACTTCAATTAAGAAAAATAAAAATTTAGTTATAGGAGAACGTAATAGGTTACGAAACATAGTAATCTTGTGTGCTATTTATATTGTTGCTTATACGGTTTATGCGGTTCTTATAAACCAATTCATTATAAGGGGCTTTTTGTTTTACTTACAGATAATTTCTATGTCATTGCTGGCGTTATATATAAGTTATACTTCTTATGCTCGTTTAATTCTTTTTGAAAATTCAAAAGGAATAAAAAGTAAAACTAAAATACAGTTTCACAAGTACAAAAAATCAAATCTAACACGGAGTTTATCGGCAGAATTAAAAGAGAAATTGTTAATGCTTTTAGACCAAGAAAAAGTTTACCTCCAAAACGATATCACCCTTCAAAAGTTGGCAGATTATTTAGATACAACTCGTAATAATGCTTCTCAGATTATAAATGAGCATTTTGACCTTAATTTTTTCGAACTAATTAATACGTATAGAATAAAGGAAGCAAAGGAAATTCTGAAAAACGAGAAATCAAAAAATCTTAATCTTATAGAAGTCGCCTATGAGGTAGGCTTTAACAATAAAGTGACATTTAATAAATCTTTCAAGAAATATAATCATACCACTCCATCCGAGTATGTGAAATCGCTTATCGCGTAATATTTTACTTTTCGAAATAAGATGTTTTTAGGTAAACTTATGTAGGGTTTACCCTTTCCCACTTGCATTATATGTTTTTTTAGTAGCATAATCATAGGGGAGGAAGATAGAATATAATTACAGTTTCTACGGGAATTTAATTCTAGTTTTATAATGTATATACCTTGAGTTCGCCTTCTTTTTATTCTAATCTTCCTTCTTATGATTATACTAAGCTAATTTATAATCTTGAAAAATTTATTTATGAGAGTACATCATTACAAATTGCTAATGTTCATGTTTTGGATGTCCAGCATTGCATTTGCTCAACAAAAAACAATCTCAGGTAATGTAACCGATGACACAGGTTTGCCATTACCAGGTGTAAATGTATTGGTAAAAAATACTGATAATGGTACCCAAACAGATTTTGATGGTAATTATTCTATTGACGCACCAAGAGGTGCAGTCTTAAGGTTTAGTTACGTCGGTTTTGCTACCAGAGATATTGTGGTAGGTGATTCAAACAATATCAATGTGCAACTAGAAACTTCAGCAGCGGACTTAGAAGAGGTTGTAGTAGTTGCTTATGGATCACAGGTTAAAAAGAAATTAGTAACTAGTATTAGTACAGTTTCAGGTGATGATCTTGAAAACATTATTTCAGATTCTCCGCAAAACATATTACAAGGACAGGCATCTGGGGTTCAGGTGTTTTCTAGTTCAGGAGGTTTAGGGGCTTCACCTACTATTAATATAAGAGGTTCTGCCTCTATAACAAGTAATACAAGACCATTGTTTGTTATTGATGGAGTAACACTTGGGGACAGTTTTACTACCTTTAATCAAGGTACTGGAGCAGGTATTAACCCTTTAGCCAGTATCAATCCAAATGATATTGAGAGTATATCCGTTTTAAAATCAGCAGCGGCAGCGGCATTATATGGTTCTCGAGGTGCGAATGGAGTTGTACTTATTACAACCAAGCGTGGAAATAAAAATGGAAAAGTGACCGTGGATATAGACATAAACACTTCATTTGCTAGCATAACCGACACACCGGATTTGTTAAATGCTCAACAATACATAGATTTTACAACACTCATAAGAACTGGTACAGGACAAGGTTTAATAACTGATGCAGGTGGTGAGTTTGATGCATTAGATGCAGTTTTAAGAACGGCTATAAGCCAATCCTACAATTTTAGTGTAAGAGGAGGTAACGAAAAAAGTAATTATTTTATTGGAGCTACTCGTGAGGATATAGAAGGTATAAGAATAGGTGATAATTTAGAGAGAACTAGTTTTAGATCTAATATACAGGTTAAAGCCACTGATTGGTTAACAGCAACCCTAAATGCTAATGTATCGCATAATCGATTCGATAGAGTTCCTAACGAAAATAGTTTTGCATCACCATATACCATTGCGATACTGCAGAGACCAGATGTAGAGCCATTTGATGATCAGGGTAATTTTACAACAGCAGGTAACGTAGGTGGAGGTAACGTGATAGCTCAGGAAGCATTAAATCTTAACCTAGCTACAACCACCCGTATTGTTGCAAATGGATCTCTAGATTTCAATTTATCTTCTTTGATAGATGGTCTAAGTTTTAAACAAGATATAGGAATTGACAGAACGTTTACGGAAAATCAACAGAGAAATATTGAGCTATTAACTCCAGGAGGATTTGCAGCAAACTCCGTTTTCCAACAAAATAGATATATTCTTAATAGTTTACTCTCTTATAATAAAACTTTTGGAGATTCACATAACCTAAATCTTTTGGCAGGATATTCCTTTGAAGATAATCAATTAAGGAATGTTCAAACACAAGGTACAGGCTTTTTGTCTGATGCCCAATTAAATGTTGAGTCGGCTTCAGAATTTCCTCTTACCTCTTCAAGTGGTGATGCGACAAGGCTAGTATCTTCTCTAGGTAGGTTAATATATGATTATGCAGATGGTAGATATATTATAGAGGGTTCTATAAGAAGGGATGGCTCTTCTAGGTTTGGTGCGAACAACCAATTTGGAGTATTTTGGTCTGCAGCAGTGGGATGGAATATATCGGATGAAGCATTTATGCAAAATGTAGAATGGATTCAGGGACTCAAACTAAGCGCAAGTTACGGTACAACCGGAAACGATAGAATTGGAACTACTAATGTTTTCCCGGCATTAGGTCTTTTTGCAGGAAATAATTATAATGGTAGTCCAGGTTTAACGCCCTCAACATTAAGTAATCCAGATTTACAGTGGGAAAGTACCACGACCCGAGATATAGGGTTAACGGCAGCTTTTTTTAATAGAAGGTTAACCTTTAATGTAGAATATTATAATAATGTAACCGATGATTTAATTTTATTTGTTCCTAAAGACCCAACATTTAACAATGGACTAAATGGAAGAAACGAAAATATTGGAGAATTAGAAAATAGAGGTGTTGACGTAACTATAGAAGCTGTGATTTTTGATGGTGCAAACGACGGTTTTAAATGGACTTCAAGCTTAAATCTTGGATTTAATGAAAATGAAGTGACCAATCTTCCTGATGGGACTAGTGTAGATGAGAATGGAAATAAATTTGTTGATCGTACAGGTGGATCTCTAGCATTTTCAGGACAGAGAGCTATAGAAGGTTTTTCGGTAAATTCATGGTATTTAATTCCCTATTTAGGAGTTAACCCTCAGACGGGAGATGCGGAATGGTTAGGTGCTGACGGTAATCCAACGACAAGTCCAAATCCTGCAGATAGACGTATAGTAGGTCAAGCAAATCCTGATGTAGTCGGAGGATTTTCTAATGTATTTACCTATAAAAACTGGTCATTAAATACATTGTTTAACTTTTCTTTTGGTAATGATATATTACTTACGTCAAGAGCATTTAGTGAAAATCCAGTAAGCGGATTTAACAAAACAACAAGAGTGTTGAATGTTTGGCAGCAACCAGGAGATCAGGCTTTCATACCAAGTCCTAATAGCCCAACTATAAGTACGTTTAGCCAAAACTCAACGGCTCAGCTAGAGGATGGATCCTTCGTTAGATTAAAAAATGTAACCTTAGCGTATACATTTTCTGATAAATATTTAGAAAAAACTTTTATTAATAAAATAAGATTATATGCTACAGCAACAAATTTATTAACTTTTAAAAGTGATGGATTAGACGGATATGATCCTGAAGTATCCAATGGTTCCGATGGTTTTGATGCAGCTGGTCAAGATTTCTTTACTTTACCGCAAGCATCGACATATACTTTTGGACTTAATGTTTCCTTCTAACTTTTTAATGAGATAATACATACATATGAAAACAAGTATAAATACAACCAATAAATTTAGTGCACTAATAATTTTATTAGTAACACTACTAACAACTTCTTGCGAAGATAAAATAGAATTACTACCCGAAGATCTTACGGTTAACGAAGTTGTGTTTTCTAATGGCGCCTTAGCATTAGGAGCTGTAACAGGAATATATAATAGAGCACAACAGGATGATGTATTGAACGGAACATTACAGTTTAGTTCAGAATGGCAAGCCGATAATGTAGATTTTATAGGTACGTTTACCACATTTGGAGAGATACGAGATTATGCAACATTGGCTGCGAATACTTCAATTTTTGGTATTTGGGATGATAATTATGAAGTTATCGGAGCGGCAAATTTGGTGATTGATAATGTTCCTTTAATTCAAGATGATAGTTTCACAGCAGAGCAGCGTACGCAGGCTATAGCCGAAGCTAGATTCATGAGAGCCTTGGTATACTTTAATATAGCTACAGTTTTTGGACAACCTTTACAGATTGGTGCTGGATCAGATAATCTAAGTGTACCTCTAGTGGTATCATCAGAACTTGGTCAGGAGTTACCTAGAGCAACTTTGGGGCAAGTATATGATTTTGTAGAATCCGAATTCTTAGCCATTATTCCTGATTTAACTGACGGTACTAGAATATTAGCTAGCCCTGGTGCTTGTAGAGCATTTTTAGCACGATTATATCTATACCAGGAGCGTTGGGATGATGCTGCAAATTTTGCAAACGATGTGATCAACGATTCTTTTTATAGTTTAGCAACAGATTATACGTTCTATGATTCACCAGATGCAACAGAGCACATATTTACCTTAGTGAATGATGCGGTAAATGGTCAGGATTCTGGACAAGGATTTTCTGGATTAAGTAACCCCGTACCAGGAGGTAGGGGCGATGTTCCTTTCTCTCAAGACTTATTAGATGCATATGCAGAAGAACCTGGAGATCTAAGGTTTGATAATCTAAATCAAACAGGACCTGGAGCCGAAGGTCCAGATAGAATTTTTACCAATAAATTTCCTGAAGATGTTAATAATTCAGACGATGCCCCTGTGATGAGAGTTACCGAAATGTATCTAACCAGAGCAGAGGCTAATTTAAGAGGTAGTACATCTATCGGTGCTACACCGCTTGACGATATTAATGAGCTTAGAAACAGAGCAGGATTATCTGATTTGACTAGTGTAGATTTAGATATTATTTTAAACGAACGTAGAAAAGAGCTGGCTTTCGAAGGACAAAGACGAATGGATCTTTTAAGAAATAGCCAGAGTTTAAGAAGACCTGGTCAAGTAAATGAAGCTAATTCTGCACCGGGTGCAGATAAAACTATATTTCCTATACCTCAAGCAGTTAGGGATTTATCTCCATTTCTTGATCAAAATCCTGGTTACTAATACCAATAAAATATTTTACAAAATCAAAGGCCTACTGAAAAGTAGGCCTTTTTTACTCTAGTAATATCTCGTTCTGAAATGAGTTAAATTTATGTCAACTTATTTCAGGACGGGACATTTAGTATTAAGCAGTGTTAACTAATTTTAAAACTGAATGTTTTTTTGTGCTAGATTATGAAAGTTACTTTCTATAAATCTTTCAAAAAATATATCATCAGATAAATCTGTCTGAATATGATAAAAGCTTCTTAGCTTAATTTTCCTAACATTTTAGGTAAGCTTTCTTCGGAAAAAGTAAAGTTTATTCGGTAAAGGTAAACCTTGATCAGGGTTACCTTTCTTTATCATTTCTATTACTTCTTTTATAGTGTAATCATAACAAGGATGAGCAATTTCTGCATAAACTTTGTTCAAGTTTTATGAAATGTAATATTTGAGTTAGCCATCAAGATATTCTTGCCATCCTTTTATGATTACATCATCTCTTTAATGTAATTATTGAAAATTTTAATTTATGAAAGTACATCATTACAAGTTGCTGGTGCTTGCTTTTTTTCTGTCAAGCATTTCATTAGCACAACAAAAAACAATTTCCGGAACGGTGGCGGATGATCTAGGAGTACCCTTACCCGGAGTGAACATTGTAATTAAGAATACAACGAACGGAACACAAACTGATTTTGATGGTAATTATTCCATTGCAGCCAATAGAGGATCTATATTGGTATTCAGTTATATAGGTTTTGTAACTCAAGAAATAGTCATAGCGGATGGTAATACAATTAATGTAGCTTTAGTACAAGATGCAGCGCAACTAGAAGAAGTAGTGGTAACTGCTTTTGGTATTACCAGAAACTCAAAAAAGTTAGGATATGCAGTAAGTACGGTCCAAACTGATGATGTTCTGGAGAATTCTGAACCAGATTTGATAAGATCCTTAGCCGGCAAAGTACCTGGGGTAAATGTAAACTTATCTACAGGTGTAGCAGGAGCATCAAATCAAATTAATATAAGGGGAGCTACAACACTAGGAGGTGCAAGTCAACCATTAATTATTGTGGATGGTGTTGCTTATGATAATTCACAAGTAACAACTTCTAGACAAACGACTGGTGGAGGTGGGTATGAATCAGGGTTATCTTCTTTGGATCCTAATAATATAGCATCCATTACTGTTTTGAAAAGTACTGCCGCGGCAGCCTTATATGGATCAAGAGCAACAGGTGGTGTGATTGTCGTTACTACTAAAACAGGTGCTGTTAAAGGATCAACAAATAACAAATTATCAGTTTCAGTATCCTCAGGAACTTACTTCGAAAACATTGCAAACTTACCAGAATATCAAAACACTTATGGTAATGGTGTTAATTTTAGTTATTTAAACGCTAATGGTTCTTGGGGCCCACGTTTTGATTCATTGGAAACAATACCAACTTGGCCTAATATTTTGGCAGCATTTCCAGAGATAGGACCTACAGTTCCTTATGAAGCGCAACCAGACAATGTTAAAAACCTTTTCAGAACAGGAACTGTTTTTGATAATTCGATCAATCTGTCATATGCAGGAGAAGATGGAAATTTTAGCGTAACTGTTTCTGATTTGAATCAAGATGGATATATTCCGTTTAATACGTATGATAGAACATCAGTAGCCGCTGGAGGTAATTTTAAATTGCCTAATGGTATTAGAATAGGGGCTACATTTAGTTATTCTGAAACCGAACAGGTAGGAGGCTTTTTTGGTAACAATCAATTTGCAGGTTCCGCTTCTTCATTTGCCAGAACATTATGGTTAGGTAGAGCCTGGGATACTTCTTTACCTTTTGAGAATCCTATTACAGGAGCATCACTTACTCCTAATAATGGTTGGGATCACCCTTTATGGTCTTGGAAACACGATCAAATTATTACAGATACCGACAGAATTGTAGCAAACGTGAATTTAGGGTATGATTTTAATGATAATATATCAGTGACATATCGTGTAGGTCTTAATAAGTATGATCTAAAAAGAAAACAAATCAGAGATATAGGTTCCAGAGCTAATAATGGTTTAGGATCTGTTACAACAGATGACTTTATCAATGAAGATTTGGAATCTACATTGTTAGTTAATTTTAATTATGATTTAACTGATGATATAAATCTAACTGCTATTCTAGGAAATAATGTATTACAAAATACTACAAGCCGTGTTGCATTTCAGGGAACTAATTTTAAGTCTCCAGGAATATTTACTATTGCGAATACCATTAATGTTACTAAAAATATTGGCGGTTTCATATTAGATGGTGATACTAGGTCTCGTAATATAGGCGTATTTGGGGATGTAAGTTTATCCTATAAGAATTATTTATTTCTAAATGCGACTGGTCGAAATGATTGGAGTTCTACTTTACCTAAAAATAATCAATCCTATTTTTATCCTTCAGCAAGTATGTCTTTAGTATTTACCGATGCTTTTAATTTGGATAGCAAGGTGTTAACATTTGGTAAGCTAAGAGCAGGGTATGCTTCCGTAGGTAATGACGCTCCTGCAGAATTTTTAAATAGAACATTCGCTTCAGGAAATGCTTTTAATGGCATCCCAGTAATTAATAACAACTTGTTTTTAGGTGATCAGGAGATTACACCAGAGTTTACAGATGAAATAGAAATTGGTGCGGATCTAGAATTTTTTAACCAAAGAGCGATCATTGATTTCAGTTGGTATAAAAAAACTACTACTGATTTAATTTCTCCTGTAAGTGTTCCTTCTTCTAGTGGATTTACCACTTTTAATACTAATATAGGAGAGATGCAGAATACTGGTGTAGAAATTGGTTTAACATTAGTTCCTATAAGAACCGAAAATTTTAGATGGGAACTTTTTACAACATTTACTAAGAACGAGAATGAGGTTACAGAATTAGTAGATGGACTAGAAAGAATTCAATTAGACCCTAATCAAGTCGCTCATGCTATAGTTGGACAACCGTTTGGTGTGTTTTATGGATCTAGATTCGCTAGGGATGATGAAGGTAATTTTCTAATCAATCAATCTGGAGGAGGAATTGTACAAGATTTAGAAAACGGAATTGTAGGTGATCCTAATCCAGATTTTAGAGTAGGTTTTATTAATACTATTTCTTATAAAAATTTATCCTTAAGAGCTCAGGTTGATTGGAAAGAAGGAGGAGATATACAATCAATTAGTATCAATTCATTATTAGGTAGGGGAGTTACCAGAGATACAGAAGATAGAGAGCGTACATTTATCATACCTGGTTTTTATGGAGATAATCAAGGAAACCCTATTCTGGATGCTAACGGTAACAAAATACCGAATACCACACAAATAGATACTAATGAATTATATTTCTCACCAGCAGGAGGAAATACATTTGGGATCAATACTGTAGCAGAAGGTTCTGTATACGATGGAACTGTCTATCGATTACGAGAATTGAGTTTAACGTATGATTTACCCAAAGAATTTTTAAAATCAACACCATTCGGAAAAATAAGTTTAAGTCTTTTAGGTAATAACTTGTGGTATTTTGCTCCAAATGTTCCTAAGTACACAAATTTTGACCCAGAAGTTACAAGTTTCGGTTCTTCTAGAGTTCAGGGAATCGAGAATTCCTCAGCGCCTACATCTAAACGATATGGTTTTAGACTTAATTTATCCTTTTAAAAAAAAACATGATGAAAAATATATTATATAAATGGAAATTTTTTATTGCTATCTCATGCTCATTTATGGTTTTGAGTTGCAGTGATTATTTGGATGTAGATACAGATACAGATAATCCTACAGTAGCATCCATTAGCCAATTGTTAACCGGTATTGAAGTAAATATTGGATCCGTTGCAGACTTTCAGTTCTTTAGTGCTAATATACTTCAGGTATATACACATCAATTTACGTCTAGGGGAGAACAGGATCAATATGGTACAAAGGCTGATAATATTTTAATGAATAACGATTGGAATAATGTGTATTTGGGACTTACAGATATTGAAACATTAATAGCACAAGCCAGTGAAACTGGAGATTTAATGTATGTTGGATATGCTGAAATACTCAAAGCTTATTTAATGTCTGTAGCTGTAGATTTATGGGGAGACGTTCCATTCTCTGATGCAACAGGCTTAGAGTTAGGTACAGTGAGCCCTGTTTTTGATGATCAAGAAGTAATATATCAAGATGTATTGGATCTTATTGATTCTGGAAAAGTGAATATCCTAAGTGGACAAGGGTTAGCTCCTGGAAGCGATGATTTATTCTATGGAGGATCTAATACAACTTGGATAAGGTTTGCAAATACATTGAAATTGAAATTATATAATCAAATACGTCTTTCTTCTTTATTTAATCAAGCAGATTTTAATGCATTGATTACTGAGGATAATTTCATGGCTTCCAATGCCGATGATTTCCAATTTAATCATACGGCTGCCCAGGCACCTGCAGATGAGCGTAACCGACTTTTTTTGGATGCGTATGGTGGTGCACAGGTAACAAAATATGCAAGCCCTTGGTTTTATGAAATATTGTTAGGAGTAAATCCCAACATTCATACTACGAATCCAGATCCAAGACTGCCATACTATTTTGTAAACCAATTACTACCAGGACAGTTTCCTAGAGATCAAGGGGATAGTGTTACTGGTGATCCTAATGCGGATTATTGGGATTCTTCTACTGGTTTTTTTAGTATTCGATTTGGTAGTATCGGTCCAGATAGAGATGGAGCGGTACAAAATGATGCAACTTTTCCTGGTATTTTCCCTTGTGGGGGGCGTTATGATGATGGTGCTGGATTTGCCAGAACAATTACAAGTGGAACTGGTGTAGCTCCTAAACGTATTCTAACTTATGATGAGTTTTTGTATATCCAGGCAGAACTGATGCAGGTCGGTTTACTAGCAGGTGATGCAGGAGCAAAACTAAGAGAAGCTATGACAGCAAGTTTTGCTAAAGTTGATCAAGTAGTGGCAGGAACTGGTACATCTCAGACAGTACCAGTACTAGCTGGGTCTGCTGCTGTAACTACATTTATGGATGCAATAGATGCAGAGTTTACTGCAGCTAGTATTGATAAACGATTAGAAATTATAATGACTCAAAAATGGGTAGCAACATTCGGAGATCCAATGGATCAATATAATGATTATAGAAGAACAGGTTACCCTGTTTTAGTAGATCCTAATGGACCTTCTCCAGAGTACCAGTTAGATAATGCAGATGGTTTTCCATTGGTTGATAACTTAACCGTTTTGAATAATGATTTTCAAGTTTCTTTTTTCTGGCCGCAGAGGGAGTTAAATCTTAATCAAAATGCACCGGATCAAAAAGATCCGACAACCTATAAAATATTTTGGGATAATTAATGAAATAACATTTTGACATGAACCAATATATAAATGGGTGAATTTCACCTGTCTGTCAGTAAGAGCTGATCTGACAATTGATAAACTCTAAATTTTAACAGATGAAAAAAATAAAAATAATAACGTTTATATTCATAATAGTAGCTTTGATAAGTTCCTGCGAAGATGATGGGGGTAAAGCTTTTATTCCTTTAAATGATGGAGCTGTACCAAATATGCAAAAATCGGCAACAGGAGAGACTATTATTGACCTAGTGAAGATTAATAATAATGAACCCGTAAATCTGGAGTTTAGTGCAGAAGTTGCGCAAGGAAATCCAGCTTCAACAGATGTTGTTGCTATTTATAAAACACTTGAAGGGCCTGTTTACAGCACAGTTTTATCTAGTGATGTTACTTTGCCTATGGATTTTACCCTGAGTACAGATGATATTGTTAATGCCTTTACAGAAATAACGAGTGCTTCGGATATAAAACTTGGAGATGTTCTATCTATTACTACTCGATTTACTATGGAAGATGGGACTGTATTAAATATATTAAACGAAGATGGTACGAGTAATACAGGGAGTAATATACAGACTACTGTGTTGTTTACTACAGTTATTAATTATCCAGTATCTTGTCCAACAATGTTAGAAGGTAATTATACCTCTACGGTTATAGCATCAAACCTTCCGATACAAGCTAATTTTATAAGTCCGCAACAAGTTACAATTACGCAACCATCAGCAGGTACTTATGTTTTAAGTGATGGCACTGCTGGTATTTTTGGGGCTGCTACGCCCATAGGACTTCAGTTTACTGATGTTTGTGGAACAATTACTGTTGCTACACAATCAACATCTTTTCCAGGTCAGGTTGATTTTGATCAAGGAGACAGTACTAATCTAGACCCAATCACGGGTATCATTACATTAGAACTTGCATATACAAGTGGGTCTTGTTGTGGTTTACCTGGCATCACATATACTTTAGAACTAGTTCCTAACTAATGATTTTGAAGTAGTTTGAGATACTATTCTTTAGGTTATGTAGTGCTATTTAATAGAATGATAAACTTAAGAGAGTACTTTGTAAGTGATTTGTTTATAGGTAATTGTAGAGTACTTTTAGTTTGTCATTTTTTATCAAAACATCGTCTTCTTGGGCGATGTTTTGTGTTATTATACAATAAACACCATAATTCATTTTCATACCTAAAAATTCCCCACTTGAGTTATTATTTCAAGTGAGGAATTATATTTAGCAGAAATACTATACTACTTTACCTTATTGTTTTATAATTTTTCTGGTAGAGGTTTTACCGTCGATAGTGATTTTACAAAAGTAAATTCCAATCGCTAATGATTTTTCTTCTAATGAAAATCGATGTTCTCCTCGACCAATCTGTTTGTTAATTATAGTTTGAGAAGCACCATAAACATTAATAAGTTCTATTCTCAGATTACTTATTGTTTTTACTGAATATAACTGTATTATAGAGTTTTCCGTTATGGGATTCGGAAATACGATGATTTTTTCTTCAGAAATATCATCTTCTGCAATAGTATTGCCCAATCTTACTGTATCTGGATTTTGATCATACCAGGTACCGTTATAGTACCATCCGTTTTGACATCTGTTAAGATCCGGAGTTTGTGAAGTTCCATTGTTACTAAAGATAAGGTTAGCGCAAGATGTACTGGATAGCGTATATCTATACCAACCATCGATATCGGCTGTCATAGATTCTCCAGGCCATGAAGTTGTTAACCCTGAAGGAGTAGTATTCCAAAAGTAAATAGTTGGAGATGTATATGAATCAGGTTTGAAGTATACTGTTAGATCCTGACTTTCTTCAGGATTACTATCGTACCAAGTTCCATTATAAAACCATCCATCTCCACACCTCTGTAAATCTTCGGTTTGGTTAGCTCCATTTCCATTAAAAATTATATTGGCACAACTAACACCATTAAATGTAAATGAATACCAGTCATTACCAATATTGGTCATAGTAGCTCCCGGCCAAGGGACTGTCGATGCTATCGGAGTTGTATTCCAGTAATAAATATTTGGATTTGATAACGGTCCTTTATAATAAACGGTCATCGAATTGGTTGTTTCGGAAAAAGTGAATGAATTACTTACAACTTCAGAAGATAAGCCTTCTGTGTCATATGCAATAGCTCTTACAGTAGTATCTGATGTTATAGCTATTGATGAGGTATATCTTATTGAAGAAGTGTTAGGTTCATCTCCATTAAGTGTATAATAAATTTCGATTCCTCCAGGAGAGTTATCAGTAGCACTAAGTGAAACGGTTACAGTTTCTCCTTCCACAAAAGAACCTCCATCAGGAGACATTACTATTGTAGGAGGAGTATTTTCGGTATTTCTAGGGTCTGTATCATACCAAGTTCCATTATCAAACCATCCATCTCTATCTCTTGTTAAGTCATCGGTTTTTGCACCTCCATTATCATTAAAGAGTAGATTAGTACTTTGGACTCCTTCGAAAATATATTCATACCAATCAGAATTATCAATTTGACTCATTTGTGTTCCTGGCCAAGTACTTGGAGGTAAAACATCTGGAGATTCATTCCAATAGTGTACATTGGCTTGTGTCCAAGAAGAAGGTTTTTTAAAATAAACGTGTAAACCTTCGATTGGACCAATCCGATAGTTCTTTGTAATTATATCAGATGCAGTTCCATCTTTGTCAAAAGCAATCGCTTTAATAGTAGTAGATTCTGAAATCGTGAAAGAACCAGTATACTGAGAACTAGAAGTGCTAGGATTTGATCCGTTGATAGTATAGTAAATACTGTATGGAGCACCAGCTCCTCCAACAGCTTCCATCGTAACTTGTATTGGATTTTCGGAGTTTGTAGTGTTTGGATTAATGATTACGACTGGATTACTAGGGCCGTTAACACAGTTTTCAAAGAATCCTCCGCCACAGCCGCCAATTAGACCAGGCCCGTTTAATACATATATTCCGGCAGAACCAGAAGTTACGGTAAAGTTTAATACACCATTTTGTGCTGCAATTTCGCGACCCGTCACAGCATCTCTATACAAACCATTTGTCATTCCTGAAATACTAAATGAAGCATCACCATCTTTGGCTAATCCTACAGCAACTTCGCTACCTTGGTGTACTCTGCGATAAGAAACGGCATTACCAGGAGCATCTTTCCAATCCCAGCTTCCTTTTTGTAATGCAGGAACTGCTTTACGTATAGCATTTAGCTTTTTAATATGTTGGTATATTTTATGATTTGGAGCTTGATCTATAACATCTCCATAATACGCTCTTCCGGTATTATTAATTGATTCTCTAATTCCTGCTTCATTATGAATGTCATTAAATTCGCCAGCTTTGAAACGCATTTCCGTTCCATAATATACGGTTGGAATTCCTCTCCAAGTAAACATAAAATTCATACACGCAGCTAAATTCTCATCAGAACCTCCATAACGTCTATTCCAGTCATTATTGGGACCAAAATCGTGATTATCTAACCAGGTTACCAGTGTCGAGGGATCACTATATAAATTATCATATCTAGCGGCGGCTTTAACCGTTGGAAAAGATTGCCCTTCTTCAAACGTACCGTGAAAAGTAGCTTCTCCAAAGAAATCAATTACGGCAAGATCTAATGGCTGAGAATTGTTAACTTCTCCTCTCCAAGTATAATAATGAGGATTGGTTTCTTCTACAGGATGTAATTCGTGACGTTTTTGTGCTACTTCTCCGAAAATGAATAGGTCAGGGTTTATAGCTTTAAAAGCATCATAGAAATAAATAATGTCCTCTCTACTCATATGTTTAACTGTATCCCAACGGAAAGCATCTACTCCCATATTGATATAAGTAGCATATGCATTGACAAGGTAATCTCTAACAACTTGACTGCCCGTATTAAGATCAGGAGTGTCTCCTGCTAGAGCTCTATTTTGTAGATTTTCTACATCGTCAAAACCTTGAGCGAAACCGTTTCCGGAATGATGATACCAATCTGGATCAGAAGTATCAACATAACTCTCTTTTCCTGGAAAATTATGTTGTGATAGATCCTCATTATATGGAGGTGGCATTTTTGCTAAATTAGCTCTACTCCATATGAGCCCATCTTCTGGATTAGGTGTTATGCCGTCATATTCCCAACTAGGATTATCTGGAGCAAACCAAGGTTTTGTTGGGTCTGTATTATATTTTATTTCGGCTACATCTTTTATTCCAAACCGTCCTGCATGATTGGTGACAACATCCAGTACAATTTTCATATCGCGTGCATGAATTTCGTTAATTAAATCTTGAAACGTAGCTCCAGGAGATTCTAAACGTGGATCTACTTTCGTGAAATCCCAAGCATGGTATCCGTGATAATCTAATGGACTACGATTATGTACGATAGGAGTAATCCAGATTGCTGTAAAACCAAGGTCTTTTATGTAATCTAATTTTTGAATCAACCCCTTGAAATCTCCTTTCCAGGTTACATCATCAGGATCTGTAATAGTTGGGTTTATTTCGGGATCTGGATTGTAAGAAGACCATTCTGTGGGAGCATTATTATTAGGATCTCCGTCAAAGAAACGAGAAGTCATTAAAAAATAAATCGTTTCTTCTCTAAAATCCGTTTGCGCGGTTATTAAATAAGAATTTAATAGTAAGCTCCATAGACCAAGAAGGCCAAGGAGTTTGGGTAGTGAGTTTTTCATGAATTTTAGTGTTTGTGTTTGTGTCTTGTGTGAAATTTTACTCTTCTTTTATGAAGTAGATGTCTAAATTGTCATATCAAAATAAAAATTTTAAAAATATTAATACAATGTTATTTTTTTAATAAAAAAAATGTTGAATTAGCAATTTAGGTAATAATAATTCGCTTGAATATCAATTGAGTTACTCAAACGTTTTCGTGTTGATAAGATTTTTTATAGTAGCTCTTTTAAGTAGTATTAAAACCAAATTTTCTATAAAAAGAGGATGTGAAATTTATTTTCTAAAGCAGATGAGTTTTTTATAAATAATCACTTCATTAAAATTGAAATTTTCTTTAATCCAATTTAATGTTTTTTTGGTGTAGAAAAATACATGTGTAGAATCATTCTTGTACCACCAAGAATCAAAATCAATAGATTCATCATAAAGATATGTCTTGCAGTATAGCCTTCCTTTGTTTTTTAATAATGAATGTAATAATTTGAACTCTTTATTAGGGTGATAAAAATGTTCCATTACCTCACAACAGGCAATATAATCATATGTTCGTTGTAATGCTTTTGAATTAGGATCAAAGAATGGATCATATGTAGTAATAGTATATTGTTGATTTCTGAGCATGGTAGTAATAACAGGGTCGCTACCACTCCCGAAATCTAAACCTATATGACTCTTATCGTAGTCTTTTATAATAGCATTAACGATTGGAGATACGAAATTTTGATACCCCGAATCTGTAACATCATTGTTATGTATTTCATATCTATTCCTTTCTTTATCATTAGAAAGGAAATAGGAAGGATGTAATGAAATAGCATCACAATTAGAACAGTGATGGTATGCTCGTTTGTGTACAACAGAAAATTCTGAGGTTTGTGAGCCACAAAGAGCACAATTCATATTGGAATATTAGAGTTGCTTAATTTTCTTTAATTTATTTTTCCAAACTTCGAGACTTTCTTTATGTTTTTCGATATTTTTTCGCACTTCGATTACCAGCGGATTATTGTCATCTGCGTGTTTAAAGAATTGTAGATTATTTTCTAATTGACGTATTTCGCTATGAACCTCTTCAATCTTTTTACGTATGAAATTTTGCTCATTTCTCAGTGCTCGATCATCAGATTGATTTGCAAGTGAACTAAGTTTATTCTCGTATTTGATCATTTCAGTCTCTTGCCTGCTTAAGTTTAACTGCTCAAAAAGACCATCTAATACCTTATTGTAATCAGACTCGATGTTACGTTTTTTGTAAGGAACTCTACCTATCGTTTTCCAAATACTTATATTTTCTTTAATGGTATCAAGATCATTTTTAGGATCACCGGATAGTTTTAGTTCTTTTAATGCTTCAATATGGGCTAGCTTTTTTTCATAAGAAGCGATTTCTTCCTTATTAGCTTCATTTTTTTCAGCGTGAATACGATCAAAATAGGCGTTACAAGCATCTTTAAACCTTTTCCAGATTCTATCGCTATCCTTACGCGGTACATGTCCAATTTTTTTCCAATCTGCTTGAATCTTTTTCATTAATGGAGTGGTAACAGAAAAATCATCACTATCCTTATTATCTTCTGCAATTTTGATAAGTTCCATTTTCTTGTTTAGATTATCG
This sequence comes from uncultured Aquimarina sp., assembly GCF_947492405.1. Taxonomy (GTDB): domain Bacteria; phylum Bacteroidota; class Bacteroidia; order Flavobacteriales; family Flavobacteriaceae; genus Aquimarina. Next base: position 289,689 of record NZ_CANLMP010000006.1, on the reverse strand, counting down.
AACTGATCTTTTTTAAGACTCTTGTAAAAAGCGTTTTTATTTCTATTAAAATCTCTTACCGCACCTTTAAACTGACCCCAGGTTTCTTCATTTGCGCTAGAAGGTACTTTTCCAGCTTTAAAAAACTCTTCTCTTAGCGCTTCTATCTCTTTGATCTTTTGTTGCCAACCTCCGTGATTTTTCGGATGTTCAGCAGCAACTTCGATGATTTTAGCAATAATTTCTTGTTTTACCTCTAGATTTTTTTCATAAACCTTGTCTTGTACTTTAAAAAATTGCTGACGGTTTTCGTGAATTTGTTTGGTAAGCGCGCTGAATTTTTCCCAGATAGGCTCTCTATATTCTTTGGCAACAGGTCCCAAATCTTCTTTCCACATTTTGTGAAGAATTTGCAATTCTCTAAATGCTCTATTAACATCCGTTTCCTGCGCTAACTCGGTAGCACGTTCTATAATTTTAAGTTTCTGTTCTAGATTATGTTTAAAATCCAGATCTCTAAAATCTCTGTTTAGATGCAGAAAATCATAAAAATTTTCTGTGTGATGATGGTATGTGTTCCAAACGGTATTGTATTTATCTCTTGGAATTGGACCAGCATTATGCCATCTCTCTTTAATTTCTTTAAAATGATTGTATGTAGTATTGATATTCTCTTCTACATTTAACAAACCTTTTAGTTCTTCAATAATATCTAATCTCTTCTGCAGATTTGCTTGAAGATCTTTCTTAAGGTTTTGATAGTATGCGTTTCTTTTCTCTTTATAATCAAAGTAAACAGAATTAAATTCTTTTTTCAGAGGAGTAGAGTAGTAGAAGTCTATTATATTTCCACCATCAGCTAAAAATTCATCTTTTTTCTGTTCTACTTCTTCGTTAAATTTAGCATTAAACTCGGTTTTAATTTCCTCTACATGTTCTTTGATAGCTTGTATTTTCTCGCTTTTTATCAAACGCCTTAATTCAGATATAAGCTCATCCTTATTCATTGCATGATAATCCTTCTTTTCGATATCATGACGTTCCAACTTACTTTCGTCCTCGCTATCCTTTGCGACTGCCTCATCCATTTCACTCTGGATTTCATCATGAGGTGTTTCTGTAGATTCTGCACTTTCTTTTTCTACTTCAGTATTTGGTGTGTCTTCGATAACCGGAGGTGCTTCAGTAGGTTCTGTGCTTTCTTTTTGTACTTCAGTATTTGAAATGTTTTCACCAGTTGGAGACTCTTCAGCAGGTATGCTGTCCTCAACAGACTCTTCTACTTTAGTGATTTCTTCAGGTTTTTTATCCTGTGACTCTTGAGTTTCAGAATCCAATTCCGTTGCTTCAGAAACAGGATTTTCTAATTTCTCTTCTAAAGTTTTGGTCTTATTCTCTTCATTTCCATCTGCCTTAGGCAGGTTATCGTGTGTGGACATTATATAAAATGTTTTTGTTTGTCTGAGGTTAAGGATTGACTAAGATACTAACATCTTATATAAACTCAAAGCAAATGATCGGTTTTAGGAATTACTTAATTATGATCTAATGGATAATTTTGTGTCTAAAAAACAAGAATATTATTGATTCCAGATTTCCCAAGACTTTTCTGCTTGTAAAACAAGCATATTCAGTCCATTAGAAGTTGTTGCTCCTTTTTGTTTACCTTTTTTCATAAAGGTTGTTTCTTCTGGATTATAGATGAGATCATACAGCACGTGATTTTTACCTAAGTATTCATAAGGAATATCCGGATAATTTTCTGTGTTAGGATGAGTTCCTAAAGGTGTGCAATTAATAATTAGTTTAAAATCTTTTATGATATCCTCATCCAGATCATTGTAACTAAGTTCCTTGAAATCTGGATTTCGCGAAACAAAAACATGTTCAATATTTAAGTTATTCAATGCATATGCTATTGCTTTAGATGCTCCACCAGTTCCTAGAATTAAAGCCTTTTTGATCGTTTCGTTAAGTAAAGGTTTTAAAGACTCCGTAAAACCATAATAATCACTGTTGTATCCTGTTAGTTTTCCGTTGCTTTCAAATTTAATAACGTTTACAGCTCCAATTTCTTTCGCAATAGGGTCTAATGTATCTAGATAAGAAATAACTTCTTCTTTATATGGGATAGTTACATTCATTCCCTTTACATCGGTTTGCTGTATGATGTTTTTTAGCTCACCAATTGTTTGAAGATCAAAATTCTGATACTGACATTTTAGGTTTTCTTTGCTGAATTTATTAGAAAAATAGTTTCTAGAAAAAGAATAACCTATATCTCTGCCTAGTAATCCGTATATGTTCATTTTGGTTTAATTTTTAGGGTTCTTTCACCGTACCACTCTAACCAAAGTACAATAGCAATGCCTACTAATACGAAAAAGAAGGCAATATATGTTGGAGTAATAGTTAGATCTGGAAGATAACGATCATAATTATCAAGAATAGGATTGCCTTGCGCATCAATTAGAATTTCTCCTAAATCATTTTGTTTATACATCTTGTATTTCCAAGGCCAAACAACACCTAGTGATCCGGTTATAAAACCAATAATTGCAGCAAAGGTTGCATTTTTATAGTGTTTTAATACGTATCCTAAAAAATGTGATAATGTTACTAAACCGGTAATTGATCCTAAACTGAAAACTACAAGAACTTTGAGTAATCGTATTCTCCTGGCATTTTCCATAAAGAACAAATCCCATTGTATAAGGTCGGCAATAGTATCGTATAAAGCATTTACCGAGTCCACTAATAACAATACATAATTTCCAAAAAGTATAAGAATAAATGAACCGGATAATCCAGGTAATGTCATGCCTGAAACACCCACAATACCGCAGAAAAATACAAAAAACAAATTATCATTTTCCTTAGCGGGCTCTAGTAGGCTAATACTAATACCTACTATTATTCCAATAATAATAAAGCAGATATTACGTCTGCTCCAATCATCAAAGTCTTTTACTATATAATATATAGAGCCTATAATCATCCCGAAAAAAGCTGCCCAAACATATAATTCATAGTGGATAATAAGATAATCGAGAATTTTGGAAACACTGAAATAACTTATTAGCATTCCTAAAATTAGCAGTGCTAAAAAACGGCCATTTATATACCTCCAGAAGCTTTTAAATCTAAAATTAATAAAGAGTTTAAATGCCTTAAGATTTATTTTTTGTAAAGAATAAATAAATTCTTCATAAAAACCAGCAACAAACGCCACGACTCCGCCTGATACACCAGGTACTTTGTTAGCCGCTCCCATAGCCAGACCTTTAATGACTAAAAAAAACTTGTCGCTAAACGTTCTGGTGTTTTCTGCCATGTGTTAATCGTCTTTTTTTATTGCTAGACGTTCTAGTATAAGAATTAATAGAAAGCCAATAGAGACAAAAATTAATGCCCAAATAATTCTAGGATCTCCATCAAAATTTGTGGGTAAGATGCTTTTTTCAATAAAGGGAACCTCTAATCCTTCTGAGTTTGTTCTCCAGGATAGTACTTTTTTCCAAGGCCATATCTTATTTAAAGATCCTATCATAAAACCTGTAAGAAGGGCTAAAGTCACGTTTTTATGGTTATTGAACATCCAGTTTAATATTTTAGAGAACAGCTTTAAGCCAGTAACGGCACCGATAGCTATGATCACTATTTTATAAAAAGCTTGCCATAACATATCAAAATCCAGAGTTGTTAATCCTTCTCTAAATTGATTAAGAATACCTATAAAGGTTTCATATGCTCCAAGAATTAATAGAATAAAAGCTCCTGAAACACCTGGTAAAATCATCGCGATAATTGCAATAAAACCGCAAAAAAGTAAATACCAAAGACTTTCTGGTGATGCTACAGGTTCTGCTACAGTAATAAAATAAGAAATAACAGCCGCAAGTATGATGCTAAGAAAAACTTTTGGGTTCCATGAGGTTATTTGTTTACCAATATACAGGATACTAGCTAATACCAGTCCAAAGAAAAATGACCATAACAATAGTGGTTCATTATGTAAAAGCCATTTAATTACTTTTGCTAATGAAAGAATACTTATGGCTATTCCCATAAATAATGCTAACAAAAAAGAGAGGTTGTATTTCTTCCAGGCATTACCAAAACTTTCACTTTTCCAAACTTTGAAAAAATTAAGATCTAGCGTATTGATTGTGGAAATAAGTTCCTCATATATTCCTGAGATGAAGGCTATAGTTCCTCCGGAAACTCCTGGGACAACATCTGCAGCCCCCATAGCAATACCTTTTAGTGAGATAACCAAATAGTCCTTAAGACTTCGTTGCATTCTTTTTAGTTTAGCAATTGTTATACAAACAAATGTATGTATTTTTTGATTTAAAGTATGCTGTAATTTTAAGGAAATTAAAAGGTGGAATTAGTTTTTCACCTTGTTTTGCTATACTCGTTATATATTTAATTTCTACTACGATTTATACTCCGAAATGATATTTTGAACCAAAGTAAGATTAAATACACGCTCGAATAGTTCCTCCAGAACAATAGTATATTCTATATCTAAGTCCAGTGCTTTTCTAAGATGAAATTCTCCTTTATCGTATTCTTGCTTTTCATAATGCAATCCAGCTAACCTATATTGCACTTCCGCATTTTCGGGATAAAATTCTATCGCTTGATGCATGTTCTGAATAGCAGCATCAGATTCTCCAATAAATTTTAAAATATCAGATCGATTGAGCCATGTTTCTAGTTCGTAATTACCTAATTCTAATGCTTTTCTGTATCCGCGTTCAGCTTCTTCAAAGAAAGCTAATCTGTTATTGATCTTAGCATAACGTTTCCAGTACAGTACGTTTTCTGCATCAATGCTTATTGCTTTATTTGTATAGTATAATGCTTTCTGATAATTACGTTTTCTCATGTAGAAATCCGTAATAGCAATCCAACCTTTATCTAACAATGGATCTTCATGTACTGTTTTAGAAAAATGTTGTATAGCTAAATCATCACTACCCAATTTTTCAAAACATTTTCCTATCCTTAATAACGCAAAAGAAGTAGGGTCATCTAATTCTAAGGTAATACGATAATTCTCTATAGCTTCATTATAGCGTTTTAATTTTTCTAATACTTTTCCTTTTTCTAGATAAGCACCAATAAAATATTCATCACTAATGATTGCGAAATCAAACGCAGCTAAAGCTTTTTCGTAATCTTTAAGATCGAAATATTGTTTACCTACCTGATGCCAAGCAACTTCGCAATATGGATTTTTATCCAGAAACATATTAAGGTACGTAATGGCTTCTTCGTGCTGCTCTAAGAAGTCAAAACAATAAATTATATTATATAACGCAGAGTAATCCTGATTATCAGACTCAAGACATCTCATAAAATTTACTTTTGCGTTTTCGAAATCATCCATAAAGAGATATTCCATTCCGATTAAAGAATATACATCAGCCTCATCAGCTGTGTATTCTAGTGCTGTGCTTAATAATTCTATTGCCTTTATATGATTATTTTGCTTAGAAAGAATATTTGCTTTTTGTATATATATTTCTTCATTTTCAGGTTCTAAAGCATGAAGTTGACCTAAAAGATTATCAGCTTTATCTAGTCGATCCTCAAAAACAAGGATTTCAACTTGTAATAGTTTTAAGTTTACAGAAGACGGATGTTGCGAAAGTCCTAAGGAAATTGCCTTTTTAGCCTTTGCGATTTTTCCGTTTTCCAGATAGTGATGAATAATAGATTCAAACTCATCAGAATCAAAAAACTTAACATCATTAGATCTCAGCATAGACTCATAGCGAGTAATTGAGAAATTATTTTCTTCGAATTCTTCGTGGTTAAATTTCATCCGTTGTCCTTATTTTTAATAAATGTCAGATGGAATTCGCATAGTATTCATTCCAATTTTTTTGAAATTCATAAATATGCTCATTTCATACACGTTGATTAAAGGTGCTTTATAAATCAAAAATATGTTACAAACCTTTTTTGTCTTCCCCAACAAGCAAGAGTTGTAAAAACATCATTACTTAATTTATTTTGCATTATTGATTTCCTCTGAATTAAAATTACAAATGAAATTGTATGATACTACCTAAGAAATCAATTGTTTTTAACAAACTAATTAACAAAATGTGTACCATTAATAATTAATGGTTTAGCATTTTTTATATTATAAGCCGCTAAATATTATTGAATGTGTGATATGGTAAGATATGCTACTAAAGATAAGGGTTTTAAATCAATATAGCACTATCGTTTTTTAAACTTTTCATCATTTTCAATCTCATTTAATACTTTAAGAATGATCTGGCAACCTTCCTTGATTTCTTCTTCAGATATCGTAAGAGGGGGCGTAATACGTACCGCTTTAGGTTCAAAAAGCAACCAAAAAAGAATTAATCCTTTGTCTTGGCACCTTAAAACAATTTCATTTGTGATTTCTGCAGAAGGAGTCATAAATGCTAACATTAAGCCAACACCTCTAATTTCATCTATCAAAGGATGTATTAGTAATGATCTGAACAATTTCTCCTTTTGTAAGGTTTCTGCCATTAAGTCACCTTCTGTGATTTCTTGTAATGTTGCCAAAGCGGCAGCTGCAATGACAGGGTTACCTCCAAAGGTGGTAATATGACCAAGTTTTGGATTGTCTTGTAATTGATCCATCATCTTAGAAGAAGCTGTAAAAGCTCCTATTGGTAATCCACCACCCATTCCTTTTCCCATCACTATTATATCAGGAATGATATCGTAATTTTGAAAACCAAACAGTTTTCCGGTACGTCCAAATCCGGGTTGTATCTCATCTAAAATAAGTACGGCACCAACTTCATTGCATCGTTCACGAACTTTTTTCAGATATTTATTTTTGGGTTCTATAAATCCTGCTCCTCCTTGTATCGTTTCTAGAATTACTCCGGCTGTTTTTTCGGTAATGAATTGTAGATCCTCATCTCTATTAAAATTTACAAAGGATACATCTGGAATTAATGGTCTAAAAGCTTGTTTTCGTTCTTCAAATCCCATTACACTCATAGATCCCATTGTATTCCCGTGATAAGCTAATTTAGCAGCTATGATTTGACTTCTTCCGGTTACTCTTCTTGCTAACTTAAGAGAACCTTCTATAGCTTCTGTTCCAGAATTAGTTAAATATGTTTTTTCTAAAGGATCGGGAATAAGGGAGGCTAGAAGTTTTGTGAGTTCTACGGCAGGTTTCTGGATATACTCTCCGTACACCATCACATGTAGATATTTGTCTAGTTGCTCTTTTATAGCGTTTACAACCCTGGGATGTCTATGTCCAAGACTACAAGCAGATACTCCTGCTACAAAATCCAGATACTTCTTGTTGTTTGTAGAAAAAATATAGCTTCCTTCTGCATAAGAAATTTCCATAGCCAATGGATGTGGTGTAGTCTGAGCCTGATATCTGTAGAAGTCTTTTTTCACCTTAATAAAGTTACATCAATCTATCGAAATTTTAGTGCCTTGAAGTTAAAAACTGACTAAAGTATGTTTTGTAAAATAACAATTTTATTGCCTAATTAGATTGTTGTTTTTTCTTTTTGATACTATCAGTCGATTTTTGATTTTTTATGGTAGTTACAGTAATACTATCTCGTTGCCTAGCTGTCCTACTAAGATCAGGATCTACAAAGGAAGTTTTGTTAGATGTCTTCTTTTTTGAAGTTGTGTCTTTTTTCTTTTTGGATTTTACATCATCTTTTGTTTTATCCTTTATTATTGGTAGTAAATTCAGTTCTTTATTTGTTTCCTTTAGTTGAGCGTCTTCTAGTTTTTGTTCTAAGAGACGAGAATCTTTTGATTTATTTTCCTCCAAACGTTTTATAGTTTCCTCATCAAAGAAATCATCATCCTCTACTGGTAGTGGTATTCCTGTTATTTTGGTTAGTTTTGGCGGTGCTTCACCTCTAAAAAGGTCTTTTTTGCTTAATATTTGTTCATCTCCACGCCACTTAAAGCCAGAGAGTTCCCTGGCATTTTCTGGTAGATCTATTTCTCTATATAAGGTTCCATCTACATTTTGATAATAAAATACATCTACAATTTCTCTTTGTTCCAATAGCAACTTTATGGAACTGGATAGTACTTTGTTAATACCAATCAATTTTAGTTCTCCTTCACTTTCTCTTTGATAAAATATAGTTTCCGTGTTTTTATCTATATCAACCTGATAAATTTCATTATCCTTAAATAGGCCGTATAAAGTTTGCCCTTTTACCTGATTATATCCAGCTTTTAGGGTGTCTTCTTGTACTAAAAATGCGTTTTGGTATACAATCAGCGAATCTAGTTTCTCTGTTTCAGTATTAGAGATAATCTTGATAGTGTCTCCTGTCATTTGATTGCGCTGTGACCAGATAATGGGCTTACCTATCATTTTGGTATATCCAGTAGTTTGATCTACATTAATAGAATCACTTTTACCGCTCATATTACTTTTGAAAATCCGGACATCATAAAAACCATTCATAATCCTACGTTCTGGCTTTCCTGTAACCATTAATGTATCACTATGAATATATATAGAGTCTTTCTCTTGTAAAGTAGCTGCTAAAGCTCTTTTGGTAATAAAAACAGAATCTTTATCCTTAAAAACTTCTGCATAATGACCGGTAATTACAGAATTGTTAGCTGTATCCAGCACTTTTATATTATTGGTTGCAGATGCAAATTGAATTGCGCTATTATAAAATATGCTATCTCCATAAACGGTACGATTGTCATAATCTATCCTGGCATTTTTTATCGCATATCCAGTTTTTACCTTAGTATCATAAAAACCACGCTCGCAGTACAATGTACTTTCTTCTCCTTTTACCGTGGATGGACCATATAAATATGCGTGACCATTATCTGTATAATAATCTAGACGATCAGAATCTACCGTATTTTCTGGGTTGACAATTTTTACTTTAGTATTAAATGAATATTGTTTTCTATCCATAAAATATCTACCTATTCTACTGGTCAATGTATTAGAAGAGTCTTTTACAGTTCCTCCACTTCGATAATATGCTTGCTGACGTAGTCGGTCAAAAAACAGGGTGTCCGTTGTTAGTGTGTTGGATGGAGTTTCTAAAAACACTTTTTCTCTTGCATAAGCAAACTTACTATTACCATTATACTCTGCATAGGCACTTGTCATTGTTAGCGTATCTCCTTGTTTCATTTTTACATTACCAAGAGCTTTAATGAATTTGTCTTCTCCATAATGTATTGCTCGGTCACACCAAATCTCAATACCATCATGCTCAATATAAACTTGTTTGTTTACTTTGGCCAGAATGGTTGCTCCAGGAAAACGTTCCTCATTTTTAATAGTACGATCGGATTGAACCTTGATTTTTTTACCTTCTTGAGCAAATGAGATGGTAGAAAAAAGCAGTATGAAAGCTATATAGAAAAATGTATTTTTCAAGTATCTGTAATTTGTCTGCAAAATAACGAAAATTGTATGTAATGATTGTATGGGTTCATGCATAAATACTTAAGCGATGAAGTTTTGTTGCATTTTAAAGCTGAAATCAATTGATCATTATAATTTTCTAGAACTTGTTTTTAAGTTATACAATACTGATTTACTATTTTTTTATTCTTTATTAAATGCTTTTAAGAGTTAACTTATAATTTTCCTAAAAAAGGTTTCTCATGAGCAAGTAATAGATCGTTTGCGTTATTTTTCCAAGCTTTAGGAGCATCTGATTTATTAATAATATAGCCTACCGCATACATATGCCCTTTAAAATATAATTGCTGTTTTTTAATAATATTCTCTGCTTCAGTATAGTTGCCAGATGTAATCGATTGAATAAATTGATCTAGATCTGTTTTTGGCACTCCTAAGTTTTCTATATCCATTAAGTTTTTAGTATAATCTTTCTTTTCTAACATGTTAAATGCCAGTGAGTACCAAATAGTAGAGCTGTTAATTCCCTCTTGGTCATTTAATAATTTTGCTTCGTTTTTGATCTCGTCAGAGATGTTATCCGATACTGCTAGAAAACGAAGTACATATGGTCTGCTATCTGCATAAGACTCTATAAAATCATATGCGTCGTTTAATTTGCCTTGTAGTAGTAATACGTAAGCATAGTTTGGATCATTACTAAATTTGGTTAATTTTCGATTGTCTATATTCAGGTAATATTCTAAATCACTAGTAGTAAAATCTAATTTTTCTTTTTTACCGCTGCTGCTAATTTTTCTTCTAACTCTCTCTGCATTAATTGCTATAATCTCTTTTAAACTATTTATTTTACTAGCTGAATTAAAGGCGGATAAACTCTTTTTCCAATTTTCATTTTTTCCGTAAATATGAGCTGCAGCATATGCTAACCAAGGATGGTCTTTCCATTGCTCATATCCTTGTGTAAAAGTATTGTCTTGATAGTCAGAATCTTCTAAGCATCTGGTGTTTAGGTAGTATAAGTCGGGATCATCCGTGTTTTTTGTAAATGATTCTTTTATTTCATTGCATATTTTGTTTTTTTTATTGATATCGGCTAGGTCCATTTTTGCTCTTCTGGAGACCATATCATTTCCTAAATTTTGAATTCTTTGATCAATTACATTTTGAGGGTTATCCGAAAACTGTAATAGATTTAGCCAGTTTAAGATATTGGTGCTTTCTGTAGGATCCCATTTTACATGAGTATATATTAATTTTTTTAGTTCTGAAGAATCGCTAACAACTGAAATCATATCATATGGATTAACATCACTGTAGGCTACTAATACATCTTTTTTAGTACCAATATCATCTCTTTCAGGAGGTGTTTTTAAAACATAATCTGCAGTACTATTAAACCATCTTTTTGCACCAACATTTCTTTGTTTTGGAATAAAGCTATTGCCTGATCCGTAATATGCAGTATATTCAAAGAAAACACCGGCATTTGCTATATTGTAAATGGATTCTTCTCCTGGAGAACCGCTGGTTCCGATAAAACTTTCTATTTTCATTCCATTTGATCTATTCGTTACGATATCGTAGTTTGTATTATAATCTATCGGAATTGATTCATTGTTTTTTGCAGTTATTTTTACTTCTTCTTGTCCATCGATAATTACAGTTACGTCCATTTCTAACCCATTGTAAATTGTTAGATTAGTAGATTGAGAAAAACTTCCTAAAAAAAGAGCACCTCCAATTAATACTAAGGATATAGCAAACTTTGCGGTTGCACCAAAAAAACCTTCACCTATTATAAATCGATCCCATAATTTTAGTTTTCGTTGGATAGGTCTTTCTTGACCAGGAGTAAGTAATTTATAAGAATCTACTATGGTAACTTCATCAGGGATTGTTCTGTCGATCGGAGTATTGTTAAGGAAAGCATTTTTTACATCTTCTTCAATGTCTAGTAGATGTTCAAGGGATGAATTTCTTAAGAAATTTAGTCCATTTAAAGCTTCGTTAGCCCAACCATCAACAACCTGAGACCACTTGTCAATATTATCTCCTGTTGGAGAAGATAACTTAAACTCTTCAAAAAATTCTGAATATCTTTCTTTATTTGAGTTTTCTAGAAGTTCTTTATTTAATTGTATTTTTTCACTCTTTTTAAAAGAAGAGCGAATAGATTTATAGTAATCATTCCCCGCATTTAATATACCCGTAAGTTCTTCAGAACTTACATTTCCATCTGCAAGTGCTATGGTAACCACATTGTGATATTTCCTTGCGGCATCTTCAATATCAGCAATTGCATGCTCTGCATAATGAACTAAGCTAGTTATTGATTTAAGATAATTTGCCCAATTACTATCTAAATGAGTAGCTGCTTTGTAATGGGTAGATCTACATAATATGTCCTGGTTTTTTAGGTCGTTTAATATTGATGATTCTTCTTGGGCTAATTTATTAAGAACCTCCTTTACATCCTTTCTCTTAATTCTTTCTCCGCGATGCCATATCTCTCTTTTTTCAATAGTAATTGGACCATTAATAATAAGGTTAATTGCGGCTGTTTCTTCTTTTACTTCTTTTAAATTTTCTAGTTTTTTGGCAAGTTCTTCTTGATATATCGATTTAAAATTTGAAATTACTTCGTCATCTGCGATATTTAGCGAATACATTTGCTCAACATTTTCAAAATTGAGCGTAAAAAATCTATTTAAGAAATTTGACTGATATTTTGGATCGAGGAAAGTCCAATTAAAATATTTTTTATTCTGAAATTCTAATGACTCTTCGTCTGATATAATTTCAGTTTCAATTTTGCCTGTCGCTATTAGTTTAGCTGTCATTTCCACTTCGTATTTTGTAGCATCAGAAAGTAAAATTTCTGCAGGTCTCTTATCTATTTCAGCCGGAATGTATATTTTTTTTGCATTTTCTTCTCGATCTTGATCAGCAGGGTGTGTTGACCACATTTTTGGTGGGTTAAATACTCTATCGCCAAAGACTCGGTTAGATTCAGGATTTATAGATACTATTTTTGGGGATTTGCCATAGGTGTTATCATTTAATACCCAAGACATTTTTTCAATATAATTGGTTTGTAATTTAAATAAGTTATGAATAGCCTTTTTATCTTCTAATTTAGTGTTGACAGCATTGATAGCATGATCATAAGCTTCGTCGGCAACCTGTAGCTTAGATAAAGCATGGATGAGCGCATCACTACCTGTTAAAGAAACTGCTACTAAGTCTGCCTGAAACTCCATTTCTCTGGATAATGCTCGTTGTGCTATGATAACAATACTAAAACAAGTCTCAATTAATGAGCGAACTGCCCAAACAAGTATTGATAATATCCAACCTATCCAAGCTATGCGGATATCTATACTGGATATTCCTGCCAAAAAATTATCAAAAATATCTCTTTTGTTGATAATTTGAACTGCAATTTGTTGAGCTATATATACATATCTTCCTAATAACATAGAGCGTTGAGCAAAATGACCAAACTCGTGTGCTAATACTGCTTTAAATTCTCCCAAGCTTAGTACATTCATAAGCCCTAATCCTATTTCTAAATTTTTCTTAGAAGGGAAAATTAAGTTTATAATTGAAAGGTCATAAGATACACTTGCATTTACTCTGGGAGAAAGAAAAACCTTTTTAGGTCTTGGTGCACCTGCTTCATCTGCTAATTTGTATAGGTAATCAAAAAGAACTGGTTCCTCTTTCTCTGTTATATATTTATCTAATGGATTTTGTTCTTTTTTATTGAAAATAAAAAGAGATTTAATCATAAATAAACAAAGAAAAGCATAACCTCCGGCTAATACATAATTCCAAAAAGAACCTTCATCTAAAAATGAATAATAGGCTAATCTTCCAAACCATATAATAAGGGTCAAATATATAATTATGAAAAGTAATAACCCTAAAACGGAGAGCCATACATGTTTTCTGAATGAAGAAGATGGTTTAGTTAGTCCTTCTGGAGTGATGTGGGAGCTTTTTGTGTATAAGTTTTTCATCGTAAATATGTTGATAGTTAGTCAATTTGAAAAATAACATACTACATTTATTAGATATACAAAGAAATAAAAGCTTCTAAAAGAGTTAGATATGATTTGACTTTTTGAAATGCCTTTGTTCACTAATTAAATTTAATGTTCTTAGGTAAGTGTCAAATCAATAGGAAATGTTACCCCTGTAATTTATTTTTTTAATAAAAGAATTGTTTTTAGCCAATATTATACTGAAAAATATTGGTAGAGGTTTTTATTAGCTGAAGAAGGTAAAATGAATGATTTTTTTTAAAAATAAATCCGATTATTGCTGAATTTTTTCTATTTCGACTAATCTCTTAAAGTACATTTCTATAATCATATTTTCATCCCATTCTTCATCTTCTGTTTTTCCGTGTCCAAGAGACATAGTGGTAATTACCTTATCATCTTTAATATAAAATTCGCAATTCCACGCCATTTGCTCAAAACTATTAATAGGCGTATAATTCTGAGTTTCTTTAGCGTAAACCAGTTTTCCATTCTTTTCGAAATAAATTTCTTGAAAATATGTGCCTTCCGAATGAGATTCTATCTGAATAATTCTGTTTTCATTTTGCAATTCGTAGATTTTCCAAAATTCAGTTTTTCCATTAAAATTTGTCACTCCGTTTTTACTGTAATGAATGTAATCACTATAAATGTTGATAAACTCATTATGGATAGAATCTCTCAATTTTTGCTCGATTTCTCGTTGATCTTGAGAAAAGCTATAACCGATTGAACACAATACAAAGAGTAGTACCAATCGACTAGTATTCAAAATAGGTTTTCGTTCAATTAATACCTTCATAAGTTCTAAAGGTTAGGGTTACTTTTTAGATGCCTTTAGATTAACTTAGATTTTGGGTAAATATTCTTTATGAATTTAATTTTCTGAAAAAAAATAGCATTCATTCAATTTTTTGATCTTAGTAATAATTCCTTTTTTTCCTGAGAAAAACTAGTGCTATGTTTATAATTTTAAATGCTAAACTGCATTTTCTTATTTAATAAAATCAACAATAAAATTTCGATAAGTACTTTGTTCTTCATCTGCAATTTCACTGTATAATTCACGATGTCCCTTATTTCTATTATATAAAAAGGTTATGTCATCAAATTCAGTTTCTAAAATCTTCTTTTCAAAAACATTAGCATATCCAATCATGTTTGAGTCAGAAATTAAGAGCATTGGAACTGAAATTTCTTTAATAAATGTTGTTGGAGAAGCATCTAAATGCTCTTGTTCTGTATCACCAAATACAGCGTGCACATGTTGCTCTACCAATTCTGGACGAGACCCATTGGCAAACGCATTTTTATAATCTAGTATATCATATGTACCACTAATTGGAATAACACCTTTTATGTTTGATTTATCAAGTCCAACATTTTGTAAATATCGATTATCTAAGCTCAATAAAGCAGCTAAATGCGCTCCAGAAGAGTATCCGCCAACATATATTCTGTCCTTATCAAAACCATATTCTTCTGCGTGATTATATAACCAATGAAAAGCTGCTGTAATATCTTTCATATGCTCAGGATGTTTTATACCAGTAGTTCTTAAAGGGTTTTGAAAAACAGCAGAACTCAATCTATGACC
Source organism: uncultured Aquimarina sp. (assembly GCF_947492405.1). Lineage (GTDB taxonomy): Bacteria > Bacteroidota > Bacteroidia > Flavobacteriales > Flavobacteriaceae > Aquimarina. Next base: position 274,637 of record NZ_CANLMP010000006.1, on the reverse strand, counting down.
AACAGATGCAACGGCAATGCCTTCAAGAGCCATTCTCTTGCAAAAGTTCATTTCTTTGTGTCTATCAACCAGCGCCCATGCACCAGCACCAATCCATAGTAGTAATGGAGGTTTTATTTTATCTTTAGGAAGTATTAAATTAAGTCTTTGTAAAGAATCTACCTTTCTTTTTTCTTTGCTTACGTAAGAAATATTGTTAATTATTCTCAGTCCTTCATTCAGAATAAAAGGTTCTAATACGGAGAATGGAATGTCGCCATTTTCCAATACCAATCTATGAAAATCCTTTAGATTGAAGTTTGGTTTTTTTTCGAACAGAGTTCTCCATTTTAAAATTTTATCGGCACCATATTTATAGGTGATTACCTGAGCGGGCCAATTTCTCATTCGTTTAATTTCTCGTTTGGCAATATCATCTTGATCCTTAATGTGTTTTTGCCAGTATTTTATTGCTCTATCATTATCCCATCCATAATAATTCATACCAACATCAAGAACTACTCTTACCGATCTAATTAAATCCCATTCTAGTTTCCCCAATTCGTCATACACATTTTCATAGGCTCCAATTTCGGTTCCTAATTCCTCTACATAAGCTGCCCAACCTTCACGATAACCAGAATAATTAAACATTTCTTGAACTGGTGATATTTGTAGTGTTTTTCTAAGTTGTATTTGATAATGATGCCCGGGATTAGCTTCATGTAGATATATCCAGGCTATTTGTCTTTTGTTAAAAGGACGATCGAAATAATTATAATAAAAGGTCTTTTCATATCTGTTATAGAAAGCAGGTGTTTGTATTTTATTTTCTATAGTATGTCGTTTTATTGCATGTTCTGAGATGTTTTCCATAAAAGGGAAATACTCAGATAGTATTTTTGATGTTTGTTTCTTTTTAGTCTCAAAGGCCACTTGTACATCCTGTGGAGTATTGTAAAAGAAAGAAGAAGCGTTTATATGTTTATTAAATTCTAGATCGCTTAAACCTAACTTGTGTTTAATGAGATGTATTTTACTTTTTACTTTTTCAACTTCTAGTTTTCCAAATTCAAACAGTTTTTCCGGCTCAGCTTTTCTGTCAACCCAATAGTGTACCAAGTAGCGATACCAATCTTTAGCTATAGAAATACCAGAGACTCCATTTTCTGGGATTGGGATATCAGGATTTTTTAACCATTTTTTTTCAAGATAAATGCGTTCTACGTTCAGGTTAATCTCATATCTCATAAGTTCAAATGATATCCGATCTTTTTTAGACAAGCTATAACGATCTATTCCTTTAATTTTATTGGCTAATTTTAAAAAAGCTTCTTCTTGTTTTAGAACAGAGTTTAAATCTTGAATACTGTTGAGGTTTTCCTTATAATCGATTTTGAAATCTGGAAGTTGCAAGTTTTTATAAACTTCTACGAACTCTTTCATGACATTTTGAAAAGCGTCTTTTTGTGAATTACAACTAAGTGAAACGAGAAATACAACTGAAAATAATAGGGTTTTTAGATACATAAGCTTTAATAGGCTGTTTTAATAGTGCTAAAATAACACGGAGGCCTTTTTATCACTTTGTAAAATATTGCTTATTTTTAAAATAGGAGGGTGGAACCCCAAAATGGGTTTTAAACTTTTTAGAAAAAGCAGCAAGATCGAAGTATCCCAAATCGAAAGCAATTTTTGAGATGGAATCATATGAAGTTTGGAGAAGGTTTTTGGCCTTTTCCATTCTTAACGCAGTCTGCATTTCCTGAGGAGAGCAATTAAAACACTGTTTGAATAGTCTCAATAATTGAAATTTTGATATGCCGATATATTGAGCTAATTCATCCAATACAATTCTATTCTTATAATTTTTAACTATATACTCTTTGGTTTGAAGAAGTTTTGGGATGATATATTCTTGGGTAGTCTCTTTTTTGGCTATGGTATGAATTTCCTTTTTAAAATGGAAAATATTTTCGGAGAATGTATGAAGGTAATTAGAAGTTTTTATGAGGCATTCGTACTGCAACTGATCGAATGTTATTGCCTCCATCGACGTACCCATTTGATTAAGTTGATGTCCTATTAAAGTAGAATTTATAAGATTAAATGCATGATTGAATAAAAGTGTATTATCGAGTATCTTTTTTATATCAATTTGTGGAGATATTAATGATAAATCAATACAAACTCCTTTAGCTACAGAAGATTGATTTTTGATATGTGTTTCGAAATGAGTATTCGGGCGAACCAAAATAAAATGACCTTCCGGGACACTAACAATACGCTTATTGATATAATATATCTCTTCTCCTTTTGCTACATATTTTAGCGCTAAACCAGATGTAATCCCTTTAAAAAAATATTCTTTAGATGCGTTAGAATATTTAAGTTGACCTAACGCGCTTTTGTGTTTTATTATGTTAGAAAATGTATTTGTCATATGATGAGCACATCTAGTTTTATGTAATACTTTTAATAAAGATCAAATTAAGGTTTATAGCTTTTTAATATTCATTAATGAAAGTAATTTACACAATTTTGAAGACTCATTGGTATTTATTCGTATTAGGTTAGCTACTATTTACTTTTTTCTAAAGTGGAAAACGCACTAGCTTTTTTGCCATCATTATTAATTCCATCAGTATAAAAATAACTATATAAAACACGTTCATTATCAATCTTGGAAAGAATTATGATACCACGCTCTATACAAACAGATGTGTTATTTTTAATTATTTCCTCAAAAGTAGCTTGGTCTTTTGAGTATTTTGTCAATTTCCAATTCCCAGAACAGTTGAGACTTGGATATGAAATATTATAGATTTCTTTTTTTATATCAATTTCTAATTCGATTGTCCATTGATTGTCTTCGGTAAGATCAATTTGAAATGCAATTCCAGTCCATTTACCTTCAAGCCAGTTTTTATTTTTTGAATAGGATTTGTTATTGATACCACAGCTTCCTAAATATAAAAAGCTAAATACCATTATGATTGATTTAAAATTTTTCATGTTCATTTAGTGTTAAACGAGTAATCACTATGGTTTTTGATAAATTCTAGATGAATCGTATCTATATTTTTTTCGCTATTTAGCGATCATTTTTGTAAAACTATTATCCGTCGATTATCATATAAAGAATATTATCAATCATATAGTATTGAGATAGATTTTCATTGAATTAATGAATTCATAGGATCTAACGATTAAGGTTGTTTTCAGATATTTTTAGCTTTATTTACATTTTAGGTAAATATTCTTTTGGAATCTGATTGTCCTTAGTTTCTTGGGTCCAATATATATTTATTACCCACCATCTTTTACCATCATTAAGTAGCTGAATACTATTAATACCTCTCATAAATGGTTTTTTATCGGTTTTGCTTTTAAAAGATTCATAGGTACTGAAAACCTGAGTAATATTTCCAAATGTATGAACTGTTCTGTGGATTTCTTTTTCGAAAAAACCATTATCCACAAGCCACTTCCCTGAACTTTCAATATAATTATCAGGAGACATATAACGCACTCCATAAGTACCTTCCTTATTTTTCCCTGAAGGTATTAGTTTAGCATCAGGTTTAAATAGAAATTTAAATAACTCCCAATTTCTTTCTTCTCCTTTTTCACCTGAAATTACTCCGTATAAAGTCTCTAGTGTACTATCTAATGTTTTTACTTTTTCAATATAATTCGTTTTAGGCTCTTGTGCTTGTAGACTTGTTATAGCAATAAAATAGAAAAATATTATTTTGATGTAATTTTTCATTGTTTTGATTTTTCTTGGTATATAATAATTTGTAAACCATCAGGATCTCTAAGATAGAGATATTTAGAACCCCAAGGGCGATCAATTGGACCTGTGATTTCCCATTTTCCATGAAAACGTGCTACCCATTGATTGATATCATTTGTTTGTAGTTGGATATCTATTTTATCGTTTTTTAGATACTTACTAAATTCTGGTTGATAATAATAATGATCTTTCGGTATTTCCGAGATTTCTAAAAAAGCGTTACTGCCCTTATCACCAAACCTAAAAATACATCCTCTGTTTTCGTTACTATATTCTTCGACTATATCTAAGGTAAGGATTTTAGTGTAAAAATGGATAGAAGCATCGTAATCTCTGGTTCTTATGACCGTTTTTAGACTTAATAAATCCATAGTTACTGATTGAGATTATTTATTCTGAGATTTCGAAAACTATAGAATGGTTGGTTTCTTATAAAAATCCTTGATGTTATGTGTATAGAGTAAGTTATCCATTTTGCTTTCTATCTGAAAGATCGTAGGATTCTTTTCGTTGATAGGAACTAACATCAAACTGTTTTTCGTATTACAATTTGTCTTCTTTTCTGAAGAATCGAATCTAACATCAAAATAGAATAAATATTTAGCTACCCAATTGATTTTATCCAGTGCATCTTCCTTATCAAATGTACCATTAGTATTCCTTAATTCTATTTTTTCTTTATTAGAGACAATTGCATTTTTGTATTCTACTGCGTTTAGAGGAATTCCATCCAGAAAAGGAATATAGTTGATTTGACCATCCATAAAAACCCATTTTTTTAGTTCTGGAATATATGCTTCTGATACGATGTGGCCTGCACCAAGTTTTGTAGTTTCTACATCCTTAGTTTTGATACCTAATGTCCTTGTTGGGATACCGCTTGCATTTAAAACAGCAGATAACACAATGCCATATTCTACACATCTGAAGTTTTTGCCGTTTTCCGCATCTTTTAGGATGCTCATAACATCAGCATTTTCTGGTACGTTATATCCATTATGTTTCCATCTACCGTTTGTCCAATTCAGTAAAATCATTGATTTTTCTATATCAGAGTTTGCGTCGATGATTAAATTATTAAGATTGTATACTTTTTTTAACATTAATAATTCTTCATTGGTTTCTGGATTCGGAAAGACGAAATCACATAAAGACTCATTTTTTGACTCTGTATCAAATGTTACCGGAATTATTTTGCTACTAGGATATTTATTACTGGCACAGGAATGTAATACAATACATGTGATTAAAACTATGTAAAGTGTTTTCATAGTATGTTTTATAAATTGGATCTAAGGTTATACTTTAGTTTTTGACAATAATCAATATTGTTTTGCTAAACTTATAAAAATTAACCCAATTCTTAGAATAACTAAACACTTTAAAAAACTAACTGACAATTAAAGCATTTTAATTGTCTAAAATTTTGGTAAGTTTCATAGGAGAATCAATACCAATAAGCTGCACAACATCTCCTTTATTATCTAATATAAACTGAATCCGCTCTTTGATATCGCCAACTTTAAAAATGTGATTTTCCAATAGGGTTAATTCCATTTTACCTCCTTTAGCTCTCATCTGGCCGTATAAAGTGTTATTTTCTAATGTGATAGTGATGTGTATACTTCCTCCTTTATAAATACCTGTGTATTTGGAATATCTCTCTATATCTATTGCTGTGTTATTTTTGGGAATAGTAATGAAATCAATTAGATGATCATAATTAGAAGGATGTATGTTCTTTTTGTTGTTTTCTTTAGCATATTCTAAAGCTAGTTTATACCCTACAGAAAATGCTTGCGCACTATTAGTTGGGATATTAGGAATGACTCCTATTTTTTCAAAACTTGTTTTAGTTATAGCATTAATGGTTTCTTCACTAGATACTTGTATCGTAAATCGATCATTAATCTCATGATGTGAAGCACCATTGCCTGCTCCGGCAGTTATTTCGCCAATAATTGTGGCTCTCCCCATATGCTTAAGCATGTATGCAAATGATTCTGCAGCAGATCCAGTATTGGCATTGACTAATATATATAGTTTGATGTTGGGTAATTTGGTTCCCAATACATTTGGGTCTGTAGAAATCCCATACGTATGATTATGTAATGTACATCTATAATCAGAAAGATGGATTGGCTTTTTACTATCAACAAAATAGCTGATGTAATATGCAACCATATCTTCGAAACCACCACCGTTATTTCTTACATCTACAATAAGTGCATCTGTTTTTTTTAAAGATTCTATGGCACTTGTTATTATGGGTTTAATACTATCTAAGTATTGGTGTTGGGTAAAATGTTTAATTTTTAGATATCCAATATTTCCATCTAATACTTTGATTTCGGTTAGCCCATAATTCGTCCAAAGCCCTGATTTATTTACTTGTATGGACGGAGCATCATCTTTAGAAATTTCTCTTGGAGATTTATATATCATACTCATATGGAGATCACCATTAATTGCTCTTAGATCTTCTCTTAGTGAATCGGATAATACTTTGGGGTTTTTAATACTATCGTAGTGACCTTTTTTATATTTAGAGCGAATGCGATTTACTATATGTTTTCCAGTTTTTGGTTCTATGTAAAATCGCTGCACAATCGCTGAAATAGAATCTATAAGAGTGTTTAGTTCTTCAGTATCTACAGCTTTTATATTGTTTTGTTGGGTGTATGCTTTAATTGTTACGAAATGAATCGTTATAACTAATAGTAATATGATTACTTTATTTTTAGATTTGATGTCCATAATGTTTGTTTTTTGGTGCTATAAAAATAGTAGCGCCAGTACATCAAAAATAGAATGGAATTAGCCTATTTCTTAAAATTTTCTGTAATCTTTAGGTAAAAACCCTGTAAGTTGTTTAAAGTTTCTAATAAAATGACTTTGATCTGTAAAACCACAATGAAATGCGATTTCAGAAAGAGATAATTGTGTGTTTTTAATTAGATCAATACTTTTTTCGATTTTTAACTTTCGTCGATATTCTCCTAAATTACAATGAAAGTATTTTCGGAAGTTTTTTGAGATAGTTACAGGATGTGCACCTACTTGTATTGCCATTTCTTGTAGCGATATTGTCTCATTCCAGTTATCATTTAATAATTGGTTAAGTAGTATTGCCCATCTGGGTTGCTGGGCATATGCTTTTTGTTGTTGATGCGATACTAGTTCAAGCAATAATGTCTGAAGATTTATGTGATTATCCTCAATAAGTAGTTCGTTTTGGATTTTTAATATTAAGGCTTTTGCATTTATATTAGATAGAATTGCGTTTTTAATATTGGTTTCAGTTAAATTATATTTTAGGAGAAAATTCTGTTCAATTTCTATATTGGCACTTTTTGAGATTGGTAATGGAGAGATCCATCTATGTTTCTCTTCTGAATGATAAAAAAACACACTTCCTTCTTTTTTACTGTAAGAGGTTTGATGCCTGGTTTCTGCTTTTCCTCCTTCGAATACAAAACAAATATGAAGATTCTCGTGATAATGCCAATCAGGATTGTTTTTGTTTACAGCATAGAGGGTGTTTGTAATAGTACTTCCTTCTATATGAGTACTATGTATGATATCTCCTGTGTATTCTCCTTTATGTAAGGCTATCATATTTTGTGTTTAGCGTATAGATCGTTTAATGTATTCATTTGATTATTCTAAAATAGAGAAAAACAATTGAAAAACTAGCTTTTGTTTTTGATGAGTTTTGAGCCAAAAGAAACTAATATTTAAATTCGATTACTTACTTTATTGATAAATGGCGATGATAATTAATTGTCATATTTAGTTATTATTGCGTAACGTTTTTATATTAGTTTCTACTTTTTTAATTCTATCCAATAATTGTTTTTCATTAAAGAGCAAGTCGCCAGTCATTAATTTAATAGAACCAAAAACATCGATAATCTTTGTTGATGAATTAATATTAACCATTCTATTGAGTATCGAAGTTCCAAATTCGGTATATTTTTTTTGCTGATTATAAATTTTTGAAATATCGTGTACAAGTTCAATTTTATATTCTTGTATCATACCACTGATTTTAGCTCCTTCAAAAGCTGTATTCTCTAAATTAGCTAATCTAACTCCGCTCCAACCTTTTATTTGACTGTGTTTAAATTTTTCATTACCCCAATAAACTTCATACACGTCTTTCTTGTTTAAAGTTGGAACAATACTGTCTATTTGGGTTTTTATTAATTGGTGATAACTGATTGCTTTTTCCAGACTGTGTTTATTGTCATTCAATTCTTCGAGAATATAGTTCACTGACTTTTCTCTTTCCTGTTTTATTTTCTTCTTACTTTCTTGTTCACTAACATAGATCCCTAGAAATACTCCAAAAGTTACAATTACAAATTCCAGTAAATACTTTAGTACATTTTTGGTGTTTTTTTTCATGTTACAGTTCTTGTTACACCATTGATTTATTACAATATGTTGCTTTTTCAAAATCCCTTATGTTGATTGAAATAATGGGAACGTCAGGAAACATTAATTTTAATTCAGTAATAATTCTTTCAGAAAGATTCTTTTTTTGAGCAACAGTTCTTCCTTCCATAATATTAGCAAAAATGTGAATAAAATCATCTTTAGTATTTCCGATAGTATAAAATTCAAAAGGATTAATTCTTACTTTAATATCTCCTTTGTCAAAAAGGTTAGTGGACTCAGCAGTATCATATACTTTCTGGATAATGTTTTTTGGTGATGTTGTTTTTATAATATTTTCAGAGCAATCAATTACGAAATGTGGCATATTACTGTACTATTATTTTACTTTTATAAATTCAATATAATAATTCCAAAGCTGATCAGATTTACAATATATTGGTGAATCCGATTTTTATAATCCAAATTCATCAATCAATTCATAATACTTAACGAGATAATCAGGAGAGAATCTTTTGAATGAAGCACTATAAAGTTATTTTATCTAGTGTTACCTTTTCTTTTTGGTTATCAAGGTTAATACATTGTATTTTTTTAGTCTCATTTTCTAATCCATAATTAGTATATACTGTATATTTTAGAAATGATGGATTTAGTTCTGAAACGTCACCAAAGGACTGAACATTTATTATCCATTGTCCAGGCATTGCATTATCTATAATAAATTCTTTAGAGGATACTCCTGATTGTACACGAGATAGCAATTCTTCTTTATTTTCACTAAAGATATGTTTCCATTTAGAAAACTTCTTTTTTGGGCTTACAAACTGCAGCTCAAATTCTGATTGAGGATCGCTCCACTGGAATACAATACGTACTGGTACTCCTTTGATTACGAGTAATTCATCAGGTATATCCTCATAATTAAGTTCTGATCTATGTAAGTTTAATAATCTTCTAATTTCTGATCTTGCTTGTTCTACAATATCATCGAATTCTGCGGTAGATTCTTGATTTTGTAATATTTTTTTGTAAAGTTCAAAAGCTGATTTATATTTTCCTGTTGCCACATAAATCCGGGCAAGGTCTAAATGAGATTGTGCGGAATTAGGTGTTAGCTCAAATATACGTTCATATAATGATGCCGCCTCCTGGTATTTCTCTTGAGCTTCTAACTTAAAAGCTAAGACTAATAAAGCCTGTGGATTATCAAAACCAATTTCAGCAATATTGGATAAGACCTGATCGGCAAAATCCATATTCCATCGTTCGAAATAAGAGGCGCTATAGCTATAAAAAGGGATACTTAGTGCATTCTTCCTTCTAAGCCTGTAATATATTTCTTTCGCTTCTTTATAACTTGTACTATTCCATAATTTATCAAAATAAGAAGGTTTATTATGATTAACATCTAATAAAAAGGTAGATGCTGTATACTCATTTCCTTTTACTAATAAACTATCAACTGGTTTCTCTTCTTTATCAGATGATATATCACCATATTTCGTAGTAATAATAAAAACCCCTTGTTTTGCGGGCTGACCATATCTTGATATTCCTGCAAAACCAGGCATTACAGAAATCGATTTTATCTGCGCAGGGAATAAAAAGGTTGGTGGCTCATCAAATTGTAAACCATCCACAACAAATATAGGACCTGGTCTTCTTTGACTAGTTAAATCAGGATTAATTGAAGTATCAGTTAAACTAGGATTAATCGAAGTATTTATTCGTATTTCGTAAACAGCTTCATCCGCCCATCCATATACACTAACTCCAGGAAACTGACCTCTTATTAAGTCAGAAAGATAAATAGCGGACTGCTGAAAATCTTTTTCATCTATAGTGTAATACGTATGGCCTATTGCTTTCTCATTTACTTCATTGCCATATATATCCTTTACGATTCTATCAGTTTTATAAGGATCTTTAGCTTTTACTACCACTTCTTCTAAAACAGTATTACTTGGAATAAGGCTAACCTTAATATCTTTTGTCGTATCTACTGTAATTTTTTTAGATTTCATTCCGAAGAAATCGAATGACAAAACATCCTGTGTTTCTGCATTAATAGAGAATACTCCATTAGCATCTGTAATCGTTTGGATTAATGTTCCCTTTATAGAAACTTTACAACCTTGTACAGGTTTACGATTAGAAGTAACCACTCCTTTTACCAATTCCTGCATATTATTTGCTTGGTATATAGTATTATCCTCTGATTCGTGTATGATATGAGACAATGCTTGATCTACAGAAACCTTAGTTAGGTTAATATAATATCCTTCACTATGTACAGCAGCGTCTTGTAATAATAAATCATCTGAATTTGACGTGTGATTCACGTAAAAAACCGGAACATCATATACTGGTTTAGGTGCTTCAAAAGAAGCTCGCCCATCACTAACCACTATATATTGATCAGGTCTTTTTTCTTCATTAAAAAGAGTAGAAAAATCAGTAGCTCCGTTATATGCCAGATTATTTAGCGATGCTATCAATTGATCACTTTTGCCATTTGTTATGAAAAATTTTTGTGAGTCATGAATTGTATTAGAAAAGGGTATCAACGTTACCGTAGTGTTTTTAATTCTTTCTAAATACGTTTTTAAAAATTGGTAGGTATATTTTGGATTATTGTTTGCAGCTGAAAAGGAAGTATCCCAATAAATCACAATATCATTAGGTTTTTCTCTTTTCTTTAATCGTATTTCTTCTGCCGGGTATGATATATCAGCACTAAATGCAATTCCTACCTCCCAGTTTGCATCCCAATGATCTTGGCTAACGTAACGTAAATAAGACCTACCTTCTTCAGATGCACCAATAGAAAATTCTATATCATTCCCATATACTTTTACCAATTCTAAACTAACTACAATATCATCATGCACTATGATATTATAATCCTTTAGGTCTATAACTTCTTCTCCTTTTTTATTAGTAATCGTATGGTAAATATTACTAGTTAGTAAATTTCTGCCTGGCATTCTTTTTTTGGAATCGTAAACATTCACTCTTACTAACAGGCTATCTGTACTATTTTCATAAATATTGAATTTTAGTCGTAGTAGTTTAGAATTTTTATCACGAATCTTAATTCTGGTTCCAATTTCACCACCTAGGGCTTTGGCGTCTTTCCAATATCCCATTAAACCATTAGAAACGCGTGACCTACCAACTGTTTTTTTCTTTCTTTTTTTTGCGACTACTGTAGCTGCTTCTAGTTCATAGATCGATGGCTCCATAAAAATGGTATTATTATCAGATAGCTTCTCGAACAATTCTTTAACGGATAACTGTATTGTTTTATAACCTATACTAGATAGCTGAAAAATGTTGTTCTTATTTATTGCTTTTTCGTCATATTGAAGAAAAACATGACCGTCTGGATTACTTACTGTACCAATACCTTTGTCAATAAAACCAACATTTACAAAAGGAATGGGTTGCTGTGTGTCTTGATCCAGTATATAAGCATCTACGGTAATCTCATATTGAGCAGATACCAATCTACTTATGAATAGTGCGCAAATAGATAAGAGAATAATTTTGGATTTCATAGGAGACGATATTAACATTTAATACTGAAGTTATAAAGAAAGTGTGTTTTATTAAATATAACAATCTATAAATTAGTGTTACAAATCGATAATATGTTACCTTTTTTGTACTGGTTTTAAGGTAAATTTATGATTTATAAATAATTCGAGAACCATATAATGTGATAGATACAATATATTGAAAACTAACCACTATACAAGTAAAAAATAATCCAAAATTTAAACTTCATTATAAACTCTTACTAGAGATCAATATACTCTGTTTGCATAAGTAAAAGAGTAGGAGTAGGGATTCACCAGTTGTTTTTTTGTTTTGTAATTTGCTTATAATAAGCCATTCAATCTTTTAGTAATTAGGTTGTGTGCATCCTGCATAATACGATCAATTAACTCTTTACAGGTTGGGATATCATTGATTAGTCCTACTACCATTCCGCATGACCATGCTCCAACTTCCATATCTCCTTCCATCATAATTTTAGGATATACACCTGCTACTTCTTCTATAATATCCTTAAACTGAATGTTTTTCCCTAGTTTTTCTTCCTTTTCTAACAATCGCTGAACAGCTGTGTTGTTCATTACGCGTTCCGTATTTCTTAGTGGTCTCATAACCAAACGTGTATCCAATTCAGTTGCATCAAGAATTGCCTGTTTTACATTTTGATGGATTGGAGCTTCTTGGGTAGCCATAAAGCGAGTTCCCATATTTATACCTTCTGCACCCATAGCTAAAGAAGCTACCAAAGAGCGAGCATCAGCCATTCCGCCAGAAGCTAAAAATGGAATTTCTAGTTCTTCCTGAGCACGTGGTAATAAGATCATGTTCGGAATATCATCTTCACCGGGGTGACCACCACATTCGAAACCATCAACAGAGACAGCATCGCAACCAATAGATTGGGCTTTTAAGGCATGTCTTACAGAAGTACATTTATGAATCACCTTAATTCCAGCATCTTTAAGATATGGTAGTACCTCTTGTGGGTTGCGTCCTGCTGTTTCTACAACGGTTACACCACCTTCGATAATGGCTTTTACATAACCAGGATAATCTGGAGCATTAACAGTAGGCAAAAATGTAAGATTTACTGCAAAAGGTTTGTTAGTCAGATCTTTACATTTTGCAATTTCATTTGCTAAATCAGCTGGTGTTTTTTGTGTTAACCCTGTAATTGTTCCGATACCACCCGCATTAGAAACTGCAGCAGCCAATTCGGCAAAGCCAACGTAATGCATCCCTCCTTGCATGATAGGGTGTTCAATACCAAAGAGTTCGGTTATTTTAGTTTTCATTGTATTATTTTTTAATAGTCAAGTTCAATTTATTGTTTTTTCTTCATCCAATAATCAAAAGTTTCACTCGCTCTTTGGGAAACTATCATTTCTCATTTTCTTTAGAATTGATTGTATGGACATGAAATAAATATTGTTAGATAATTTTCATCGAATAATATAATAATTCCTACATCATTTGTTGTTTTTTTACCAAGTTTTATTTTAGCACAAAATCAAACTATTTGAAAAACTTTGTAAATAAACATAAGCTTCATGGATTATGAAGAGTATAATTATTAGTTATAAAGTGTTATCCACTTTTTTAGATATTTAATAACAGGCTTTTTTGGATATTGGTCTCTGTAGTCGGCTATTTCAATCTGGTAACATTTATTATTCCAGCGAAGAATGTTTTTTAGATTACGTAATTCCGACATTTTATTCTGAAACTCTAAAGATAACCAAACCAAACTCATAGAGGTTTATGAGATAGTGTAATTGCCTATTTAAAAAGTAGGCGAGTTTGAAAAAGATGATTACTTTTGCAGACGATATTAATTTGTCAAAATAGAAAGTAAGAAGAATTAAATAGTTTTAATGCATAACTAGCTCTTCAGGTAAATCTCTAATAAAGAGTAATAGACTGAAATAATGCTTTTAGGTATTGATGATTATGATATAGTATCATCGTCAAATTGCATTAAAAAAATTTAAAAAGTAGTAAATGAAGGAATTATTTGATGATGTATCATTTAAGTGTAGTAAAATAGTTACACAAAATTATAGTACTTCATTTTCAATGGGTATTAAACTGTTTGATAAATCAATAAGAGATAGCATCTATAGTATTTATGGTTTTGTACGTTTTGCAGATGAGATTGTAGATACATTCCATGATTACGATAAAGCCACTTTGTTTTCGGATTTTGAAGAAGATTACTACAGAGCTTATAATCAAGGTATAAGTCTTAACCCTATACTCAATTCGTTTCAAATAACTGTTCGTAAATATAATATTGATGATGAGCTAATACAAGCTTTCTTAAAAAGCATGCATAGTGATTTATCAAAAAAAGAGTTTGACGATGATGAGATTAAAGCATATATCTATGGATCGGCTGATGTAGTTGGACTAATGTGTCTTAAAGTCTTTGTTAATGGTGATGAAGAGCATTATCAGGCTTTAAAACCTGCAGCTATGCGTTTAGGTTCTGCTTTTCAGAAAGTGAATTTCTTGCGTGATATTAATGATGATATTAATGAGTTACATCGTATCTATTTTCCAATATTAAGGGACAACGAACTAACTGAAAATATTAAGAAAAAAATCATTAATGATATTAATGAAGATTTCAGAGTTGCTTTAGAAGGAATCAAAAAGCTGCCTGATAATTCAAAAAGGGGAGTGTATGCAGCTTATCTTTACTACACCAAACTTACCACCAAGATAGAGAATACCCCTGTAGAGAAATTACTTAATGAACGAATTCGAATTCCTAATAGAGTTAAGATATGGTCATTAGGCTCTATTTATATCGCCAAGAAGCTTAAACTGGCATAGAACATAATAAATACGAACTATGTCACTCTATTTAATTATACTTGTTGTTTCACTTGCTGGGCCGCTTGCTTTAAGTTTTGAGAAAAACCTGAAGCTCTATAAGCGTTGGAAGTACTTACTTCCTGCAATTTTGATAACGATGATTATTTTTGTTACGTGGGATATCATCTTTACTCATATTGGATGCTGGTTTTTTAACCCAGTTCATAATTCTGGCGTTTATATAAATAAGCTTCCTTTAGAAGAATATCTGTTTTTTATTGCCATTCCATATGCTTGCGCTTTTTCATTTTACGCAGTTAAATTTCATTTTCCAAAATTTAGGTTAAATGAAAAATGGACAAAAGTTTTGACCTTTCTAATTGTAATAGCATCGGTTATAACTTCATTGTTAAACCAGCATCTTACCTATACTTTTGTTAATTTCCTTGTCTTGCCTACGATACTTTTACTAAGTTATTATTTTAGTAGAGAAGTAGTACAATACTATTTAGCAATATATCCAATTTTACTCATCCCATTTTTTATTATAAATGGAATCTTGACTGGTACTGGGATTGAGCAAGCTGTTTTTGATTATAACCCTCAAGTAATATTAGGAATTCATATTTTTTCAATTCCGCTTGAAGATATGTTTTATAATTTTTCACTGCTTTTATCACCTTTGGCGTTAACTCATATTTTTGAGATGAGGTCTAAAAAAACTAAAAAGGTATGAAGATTGCAGTAATTGATTCCAGAATTCGATGCTTCGATGCTGTTTGCAAATTCGTAACCAAAGGAGATGAAGTAATTGTATTAAAAAAAAATGCATCTTATGGTAAAATACCACTCTGTTTAGCTAATGCTAAAATTGTTGTTAATGAAATACCAGCGTAGTATATGAACGGGATGATTAAGTATATTGTTAATAAAGGACTTCCAATAACTTTTATAGTTTTTTATTGTGTGGGATTGGCTTTATATTTTACACCTTTCACTCGTAATTTATTTATAGTGATTACACCTTTCACGCTGGTTTTAGTTTCCATAGCTGTTTTTTCTCATCATAAGGGGTGGGATACAAAAACGATCGCAGTTTTAGCAAGTATTTTTATAGTAAGTATTGTAATCGAAATTATTGGTGTAACCACCGGTAAATTATTCGGAGTATATGAATATGGTAGAGGACTTGGTGCCAAAATAGCTGATGTACCAGTAATTATTGGTCTTAATTGGGTGTTCCTAACATATGCTTCTAATGGTATTATCTCTAAATATACATCTAAAAATATGCTAATTATTGTAGGTGCAGCATTACTGATGGTAGGATATGATATCTTACTAGAAAAAGTTGCCCCTTTAATGGATATGTGGATGTTTTTAAAGAACGATCCACCTATAAATAACTATATATTTTGGTTCCTGTTAGCTTTAATCTTTAATTGGTTTATTCAGAGATTGAGGGTAAATACAAATAATCGACCTGCGCGGTGGTTGTTTTTTGTTCAGTTTGGTTTTTTTATAATTTTATTTATTCTCAATATTTATACTAAAAAATGATAAGAGCGAATCATAGTAAATTGTGGGTAAAGTTTTCTAAGTATTATACAAAAATACTGATAGGTTTCTTTTTTAGTAGTATTAAGTATGAAGGAGAGTATGAAGAAAAAGGATTACCTATTCTTATGATCAGTAATCATTTCTCATTTTATGATGGATTTATTCAAATCTTATTAAACTTCAAAATTTTTAAACGGAGGTTTAATTTTATGATGCTAGAAAAGGAGCTTAGCAAAAATATGATATTGACCAAAATTGGTGCTAGTTCAATTAACAAAGGTAAGCGATCAAGTATAGCAAGTCTTGATTACGCGGTAGAAATGCTTCAAGATAAAGAAAACCTATTTTTGTTTTTTCCGCAAGGAAGGATTAAGAGTATATATACAAAAGAGTTTACCTTCGAAAAAGGGTTACTTTCTCATATTTTAGAGAATACAAAAAATGATTTTCAACTGGTCTATAATATTAACCTTATTAATTATGGAACCAAACTTAGACCAGATATGTGCGTATATTATAAAACGAATACTATAAATACAAATACAAATGCTGAAGATGTGGAACGAGAATTTAATAGTTTTGCAAAATCATGTTTTAGAAAACTAGGTGTAAGATGATTTATTTTTGTTATTTTTTAATTATTCTGCTAATTATCCGATTGCTTGTAGCATTCGTTAATTATCTTTCGTTTGCTTATTTACCAAAGGTAACTTCATTGACATCTGTGCCGAATATTTCAATTTTGATACCTGCTCGGAATGAAGAAGAAAATATTGGAACTTTATTAGAGCAATTATCAACGTTTGAATACAGTATGCTTGAAATTATTGTCTATAATGATCACTCAACGGACAAAACAGAAAGTATTATCAAACATTGGGCATCTCTTAACTCTAATATCAGACTATTAAATGGAGGTGGACTTCCGCAAGGTTGGTTAGGTAAGAATCATGCCTGTCACCAATTAGCGCAAGCAGCTACTGGTGACTTATTACTTTTTTTAGATGCAGATGTAAGTGTAAAAAAAGGCGTAATAAAACGTAGTGTTAGTTATCTGCAGAAACATGAACTTCATTTATTGTCTATATTTCCAAAGCAAATAGTAAAGTCTTTTGGAGAAAAAGTTTCTGTACCATTAATGAATTGGGTTTTGTTAAGTATACTTCCAATTTATTTAATTCGAAAGTCAAAAAATAAAATCTTTTCAGCTGCTAACGGGCAATTCATGATGTTTAAAGCAGCTACGTATAAGGCTATATGGCCACACGAAAAATATAAGTCTCATAAAGTAGAAGATATCGCTATTATAAGATTGTTTAAACAAAAAGGGCTTGCCAGCGATACTCGCTTAGGAGATAATGATATTTCTTGTAGGATGTATGTAGGATTAGATGATGCTATTGAAGGATTTATCAAGAACATATTTCAATTTTTTGGAAATAGTATCTTAGTAACTATTTCTTTTGCGGTTTTAACAACCATTGCTCCATTCGTAGTGTATGCACAAATGGGTTTGTGGTGGTTAACGGCATATCTTGCAGGTATTGTATGCATCCGATTTTTTGTAATGTTGGCAAGTCGACAATCAATTTTTCAAAATCTACTTTTAGTCCTGCCACAACACATTGTATTTCTTTTAATAATAATTAAAGGACTCATAAATAATAAACAGAAAAAACTAATATGGAAAGACCGAAATATATTACAAGATTTGTAATTACAATTAGCGTTTTGTTGCTTTCAATACAATTGGGCTTTTCGCAAAGTCCTTATCGCGACCCGATTTATAAGGCTTATTCTCGAGGTAAAATGGATGTTTGGTATGAACTAATGCATTCTTGTGAGAAAAATGTGAATTCGGATAGTTTTAATGAGCAATTGGAACTTATTAGTTATTATTATGGGTATACAGCTTGGTTAATTGGTGCAGAAAAAGATGATACTGCAGAAAAGTATATAGATAAATCAGAAAAAATAATAGACAAGTTATTAGAAGAGTCACCTGAAAATCCAACCTTACTAGCATATAAGGGAGCATACATTGCGTTTACGATTGGTATCTCAAATTTTAAAGCGATTTACTTAGGTAGAAAAAGTATGAAATACATTGACAAATCTATCGAACTAGATCCAGAGAATATTCAGGGCAATATAGAAAAAGGAAACTCCATGTATTACCGACCATCTGCTTTTGGAGGAGATAAAGCAGCGGCAATCGAATATTATGTAAAGGCAGTTAAAAGTTTTGAAAAACAAGGATTGGTTGTGAATAATTGGATGTATATCAACACAATGACCGCTTTAGGACAAGCATACGAAGCTACCGATCAAATACAACGAGCTAAATTATGTTATGAAAAAATCATGCGCATATTTCCTAATTTTATGTGGGTTGAGGATGAACTATACCCTGATATGATAAAACGTAATAACCTATAATATTTATTCTCTCATATCTGGTATTATGAAATTTATCATTTATAAAATAGCATTGCATAGTATAAAATTATTTATACTATGTAGTTTTTTTGTTACTCCTATAACTACATTCGCCCAAGATGAGCAAGATGACATCGTTAAAATAGGGAAAACTCCGCCACGTATTATTCGAGCCTGTTGCGCTTTTGGTTATGACCTAAAAATATGGGGGGTTCCATTTGTTTCTATTGATCAGGTGATTAGTATTGATGACTTAAATGAGCATCATTATATGGGGAATAAGAAGGAAGGCACTGGAACTATTTATACGAACAAAGGTGGCTTTATCGACATAGGTCATTTACGAGATCAGATTGATTGGACGCGTTATTTATACACAACGATTCTAAACAGTAGGGGAAAAGGCGAAGTAGTGTTACCTTTACGTAATGAAGCAGGACGTAAGACTTTATATTTAAACGTGCCAGAACAGCTTAGCGATAGCGATTGTATTCTGCTAGCAGGCAAAATAACATACGATCTTTCTCTATGGCATGAGATTTCTACTTGGTTTGGTGCATCAACCATTCCTTTTATACCAGAAAAGTTTTCTAGCTTTTCAGTAGAGGATGTATATTCAAACTTACTTGGAATACATATAGGTATGAAAACTTTGCATTCGGAACTCCCTTTTAATAAGGCAGCAACAATGATTATCGAATCGACATTAGATAGTTTAGATGTTGTAAAGACGGCAAAAGAAACCTATGACGCTTATGATGCTATTAATAATAAGTGGTACACGAATAAAAAGCGAATACCTAGTAAAAATATTACACTAAAACGTGATCCTGATGTTCTTAATTCAAGTCGCCCTTGGATAGTTCCTAATCTGAAAAAAGACAAAGATGATTCATTTATTTTAAATGTTCCTCTTTTAACTACCAATAGTGAACTACTAACTAATTTTTATCAATTTACCATTGATCTTAATTATAGATTTCCGGTAGAAGAAATTTTTCCAGGTCGAGAAAGTAATCTTATCAACCAAGATGATTTTAGCATATTGCTGGATAGAATTACTGATGAATTACAAATCTTGGAGCAGAATATATTAGCAGAAAAGAAGTTGAGTGCTCATAAGTAAGCGGCTTTTATAAATTAATCCTGATTAAATATAGAACTCAAATTTTATGTTTTGTGTATCAGTAGATTCCATTTCTTAATATTAATACCCACGATTAATAACCATAACATTAATAATAGTTCAGAAATGTGAGTAATAATTAGTACTGGATTTGTCCATAGCGTTGCTTCTGTCCCTGGAAAAAGAAAACCTTGAATAAAATTTATTAAATACCCGAAACATCCTATCATTAGAAAGATTCCCAATATTTTAGGAAGGTAACTAGATTTAAATACAAGATAACCTAAAGGGAGTAGCCATAGGCCGAAAAAAATTGAAACAATAAATCCACCATTCTTGTTCAAATCAAGATAAAACATCATCTGTTCTTGCATCTGTTCTTTGGCAGAAAGTAATGCGGCAAATAGGTTTAGCTGATTCATTAAAAATATTGGAACTGGTAATAAAGCTAAAATCAGCATCAGAATAGCATAATTTTTGTTTACTGGTTTTAATAATTTATACAATAAGAAAGCGTAAAAAACAAATACAGTTTCCATAGTCAAACCGCTAACGAAACTTAAACGAAACAAGGATTCCGAAGAAAGAATATTACTAGCCGTTTCTGCAGCATTGTCAAAATTTAAAAGCTTTGTGTTAACTGAATGAGCAAAGGAACCAGTTACCAATACGATGATCCCTATGAAACCTGTAAATCGTGCAGTTTTTTTTGGGAATTCCATTTTGGTTTGTTGATTAGTATTTTAAAGACGATTTAACCGCTCATTTGTTACTTTGAAATTGATAGTTAATGTTTTTTATATCTTTTGGATAATAGTATCTTTTAACCACTAGGATCATTTTTTTTATATCTTTTAGCATTGATTTTTATCAAGTTGTAATTTCATTTCTAGTTGCTCCAGATTTTTTTCAAATCCTATTTTTTGTAAAAAAGCATCAACGGTTTTTGAGCTTTTATCGACATTAATAATTGAGAATGTCGATCCATAATTCTCTATTAATTTTGAAATTAATGTGGAAGCTATTTTTTGTTGTCTAAAGCCTTTATCTATAGCGATTTGTTGCAATCTTTTATTCTTTGGATTATAAATAATATAGCCCACCAGCTGATTTTTAATATATGCACCCAATGAAATATTAGTATTCTTTAATTGATTGACAACATTGTTTGAGTTTTGCCAAGTAGGAGTGATATCCCAAAATGATTGCATAACGCTCCAGTTATAATCGCGTAAATTAGAAATTTCTATATTGTGATTTAAGTTTGACACAATTACTTCTCCTTTGTAGCAGGATAACTCTCTTTCGATTTTATAACCAGATTTTTTATAAGACTTAATAGCTGGTGTATTTTTAGTAATGACCTCAAGAAGTAATTCGTTAATTCCCTTTTCTTCTAAAACTGGTAAAATGAAATCATACATCTGTTTGGTTAATCCAAAACCTCTTTTCTTTGGGATAACTCCTGTACCTCCGTTGTATACTATTTTTTGATTATTGATTTTATCAAAACCGTGTAATATAAAAGCAACTAGTTTTTTATGTTCAAAAACTCCGACAGATAAGTTAAGATTAACTTTATCCGCTAACATTTTTGAAACCAGTTGTTCTTCTGTTAATTGAAACGGAATGAAATAATCTGAAAACGATTCATTGAATACGTTTAGAATGTCTTTTGTATCTATTCCTCTTAAAGTGTTAATCTTCATTTTCGGCTTTTAAATTTTGGTATAGGATCAGTATACCAAAGGTTGTAAATACAATATACAAATCTTACGTTTGAAATATAATACGTTTAATTTTCAACCAGAGAGAATGAGATCATGATAGAAATAGGAGCTAAAGATTTTATCAATATAGACAACTTATGAACAAAACAACTATCTGTTTTCCTAAATTATAAGTAAATCCTCTTTCATCAAAATCTGCGATCCTTCAAAATTTATTAGTAGCTATGTTTTTATACCTGATTCCATTTCGTTGTTTTTTCAGATTTCAAATTATTCGTTAAATTCTGTTTTGCATTTTCTTTGTTTGAATGAATATCTTTTGAGAATTATTAACATCCGTAAGACAAATTGATATTAATATATTTAATTTCTTTAGTACCATTATTATGATATAAAACTATTTTCAGAATAGTTTCGGGTATAGCATGTACACAAGGTTTTCCATTATAACTCATAGTAGCTGTTGTACCTCCCATTTCTCCTGGATAATGCACCAAAGTATCCTTTAACTTTAGATTTAGTTGTCTAGAAGATTCAATTTTTTCATATGCTATTTTTGGAAATAGGGTCATTTGTCTTGTAAGTGATAGTTCTTTAAATGGGCTATTTCCTTTCCAAGTATAATACTTTTTTTCATTAAGTGCATCCATTCCATATTCCCAAACCTTTTCCTTAAAAGTGTAAAATAATTCAACTCTATCTATCTTTTCGTTAGATTCAATACGAATTAATTTATCATTTAAATCATTAAATACATTTTCGTAAACATACATCGTATCGTTTTTTACAACATTGTAATCTTCATAACGAGTGTCAATTTCATAAAAATAAAAAGTAACATTAAAATTTTTGAATTTTAATGTTGAGTTTTCAGTTGCAATAGCGTCAGAAGGATTATACGGTCTACTCTCATTTTTTAGTAAATATCCACTAAATACATAGCCTGTCAATGCTGGTTTTTTATCCCAATTATGGTTCATTCTCTTTACTTTAAACCAATTTCCATTTACAGCTAGGTCATTATCTACAATTGATAAAAACTTTCCTGTATCTTCTATTAGCTCTAAATGTTCTCCCGGGGGAAACTTTCCTAATTTTTCGCTATCAATTGAAGGCTCATTCCTAACTGTAAGACCACTTGTAGCAGCAACAGTATAATACGTTTGACTTTGAGACCATATATCATAGTGACTGGTAAAAATAAGAACCAATAGAATTATCCATTGCTTTTTCATATAAAAGGGCTTATTTTTTTAAAACGAGTTAAAATTGTGGTGTGGTTTTATTCCACATTTAAATGATAACTGAACTTAATTGATTTTAGCGTTATACTCGGCTAAAATGTTTTTTTTTAAATTCTATTTTCGGTTTTGAGTTTATACATAGTATTTGCAGGTGGTTATTAACTTCTACATGCGCATTCGTGATGTTCGTTAAGATATTGAATTGTTTCTTTACAGAGTTTTTCTAAAATTGAGATATCAATATCGGCTAGTTTTTTTATATAGATACAGGCTTTTCCCATTTTAAATTTGCCGAAATCTTTCAATAATTCATCACTCTTATCGGTTTTCGAATAAATATAGAGAGAAAATTGTCCTTTTCGAGGTGAGAAACCGAGCAAAGGGGCATCTCCTTCATGTCCGCTGGCATATTTGTAGTGATAGCTACCAAAACCAATAATGGTTGGTCCCCACATTTTAGGTTTAAAACCAGACCATTCCTCCATTAATTCCATTAAATTATTACTATCAATTTTCTTTTGCTCATTATCAACATATGAATTAATAAAATCAATTACTTTGACTTCAGTTTGAATTGTTTTATTCTTTGCCATGTGTTATTAATTTAATATTGTTTATTAAGTTACATATTCAAATTCAGTGTTTTTAATTAGCCAAGTTATTGCTATGGAGTATCCGATAATTGGAGAAATACCATAACCTAAAAGAGGCACAGGGAAGTTTCCAAATAAAGTGGATAGTAAAACAGCACTAAAATATATTCCTAAACTTATACAAATTGATTTGTTTTTTTCTGTTTTAAAAACAAAAAACGGTATTGGTAATAGTATTAGTGAAAGAACGCTTAATATAAACCAAATTGTTCCAATTTTCTTAGTCATTTGAAGAATTTCCTCTACATAATCAACAGGTGGTAAGTTATCTAAAAAATACCAGGCCCAAACAGATGCCATTATAGGTATAATTAATAATACATATTGTATTTTGTTGGTCACTTGTTTTTGTAGAAAAAAAAGTGATCCAAGTGTAAACGCTGTTACTTTAGAGGCATCTGGTTGAAATGATAAAATTGCAATAATTCCAAATGCTATTAATGTTATAAGCCACCAATTTTTAAAATTCAGAATCTTTTGTAATTCAATTAACAATATCGGTAATACAATACTGCCAATGTTTAAATTGATAATGCCGATTGATAACCACCTATAAACATTACTCATACCATCATCAATAAGTGTTAGAAATAATAGTAGAAGACCAACAAGAATGATGATTGAACTATTTAATTTCAGAGATATTTTTAGAGAAAGAAAAGAGTATGAGCATATACTCACTAATACTAATACTGCAAGATTTTGTAGCCATAAGTTGGAGGGAACATTGCTATAATACATTGTGAAGATTCCAAAAAATATAGAAGGAATCATAATTATTGAAGGTAGCATTGAACGAAAAAAAAATCTCATTTTTAATTTCATAAAAGAGTTTCGCTTTAATGGTATTCGATGTCTCGGCTTTCTCCAGTTTACAAGAAATAGTTAATATTTATAACTTTGTTTTCCATTCAAAATTTTGGTTCCGTACATCGGCTCTTGTATTAAAACTAAAGAAGAGATATAGAAGTATAGTGCAATATTAGTACGCCTTTACTTTCCAATTACAATATAACTTAATTAAATGAGAAAATGGTTCGATTAATTACTGAAACAGTCGTTGTTTTTATTCTATAGTGTTTAAGTAGTTTCCAAGTCCATCAAGTTTGGATTCCCAGAATTGTTGGAGTTGTTTTATAAATAGATTTACTTCCGATAGCGCTTCTAGTTGTGCGTAGCAATTCCTTTGTCTATTATCACTTTTGTCAGTTTCAATTCTCACGAGTTTATTATCTGACAATATCTTTATGTGCTTTGAGACGGCAGGTCTTGACATATTGAATTTTTCTGAAATAGTATTCACATTTTCGGGGTTTTTGGCAAGAGAGAGTAGAATTTCTCTTCTTGTTGGATCAGCAATTGCTTTAAATACATCAGTCATTTGATAAATATTTTGGAAGTTGAATGGTAAGTATTTTATTTCTCCAACCGTTGGATAGTATCTTTTTTACGATAAAATTATTTACTAAGCCTTCAAAACCGCTATGTTCAAAGTCTAATCTTGTTTGTTGATTCTGCGGCGTCAATGTAAATGATACGATAGTATTTTTTAAAGAACCACCATTCCAACTAAAAGACAGTTTTTCATTTTCCTTTAGCTCTAAAACTTCACAATTCGTAATTCCGTCAAAACCAGGATATGGCTTGGTTTTAAACTGGAATTTATGGCCGACTTTTGGCTCAAAATCACAAGGCATTAACCATTCACTTAAAGCTTTTTGATCGGTCAAAGCCTTCCATATTTTTTCAACGGGGAAGTCATATACTTTAGTAAGTTTTATTGATTTGTTCATTTTCAATTGTTTTGATAAGCTATTAATAAGGCAGAAATTATTTCCTGGTCGAAATCCTTTTTTTTATTGATTAAAGTTTGAGCGTTGATTCTTATGCTACCTTTGTTAGAAGATTTGGAAAACTTTGTGTTTTCATAATCCTCAGGAAGGTTTAAACCTAAAAGGATTTCGTCATTTTTTGATTTGGTCAAAATGGCAAATTGATTTTTCCTGTAGAACGGAATATAAGTTTGACATGGCTGAATCCTGATATCAGTTTCCATTTCAAGTATTTTGCTTTTTACAAAAAGATAAAGTTCTTTTGATTTTTTCGAAGTAAAAATCTTGTCAGCAAACGTAGAAGGGGCCTCATACTTATCTTTACCGCTAAAATGCTCAAAGATTTTTTGAGCTTGAAAATGTCCAAGCCCGTTTTCATTTTTCAAAAATGCGATAATTTCTTTTTTTTCTTTAAGTTTTGTTTGCTCTACAATTTCAATCCATTCCTTGATGGATTTGCCTGTTTTGTTTTTCAGATTGCGAACTATTGCCTCGCCCATCTGTTTTGGTCCTAATGCCATGATATTTTATATTAAGTAACTAATTGGTTACGCAAATATATGAAACTTTTTGGTTACACAAAATTTGTTTTAATTAGATAAGTTTATTTTAAATATCAGATAACGTTTAAGATGTATGTTCTAGCAATACAAAATGCTACCTAACTATTGGTGTTTTCTGTGTACTGATTGCTATTTTTTATTTAGTAAGTATTGGGTCTTACCAAAAATACCATAACCATTCGATTGATCATTTAGTGGCTATGATCCTATATATAGTGTTGCAATAAGTTATTTTTCCCCATTATGAATAATATTCCGATAAAATCAAGGTAAATATGAATTATTCCACTATCATATTTAACGGTAAGTTTTATCGGATTTTCATTGTTAGATCATTCAAAAAACTCAATTTTATCCTGATTTAAAATTCTCCAATTATAATCATTTAAATCAATAAACGATTTTGAACCTATTTCACTTTCTAGACAATTATTTTTATCTCTATATTTTAATTCTCTTGTGCTGAGAAATTCTATTGAAGCTCCAATATAATCTCGTTTTAATCTAGCTTCAATTTCAAATGGGGTTTCCGAATTAGGTCCACAAGAAATTATTTTAGCATTGTATTGTACATCATTAATGATCCATTTTCCAATTAATTCAGAATTAGTTATTTGAGAATGAACAAGTCCCCAATTTAGTAATATTAAACCGTATAAAATTAATCTCATATACTTATGACGAAGTATATTGCTATCGGTTACCTATTTAAAAAACTTAAGAAAGTCTGATTAATTTACTACAATTGCCTTGTGTACAAAACGTAACGTGTAAAAGAACACTAACTTTTCGAATAAATACAGAGCCGAGTTTTTATATTTTATTTTTTAAGTATTCCTTTTAAAACCCAAATTAAGAATTTGGAAGTTATTGTAAATAAAAGACAAGCCTCTCGATTTACAGTTATCAACTACGTTTTATGCACCGTGTTGGCAGTAGTTGTTTTTCAGTTTGTTTTATTTGTCACAGCTTTATAAATTCCATATCCTAAAACTCCACCAATAAAAAACGAAAATAAAAAGTTTAATAAATTTGGACTTGGATGTCCGTTGTCGGCTCCTCCAGCACTATAAAAAAGATTCATAAAAGAATTCATTTCATTAGTGTGATAATAACAAATGTCAGGAATTAATAAATCATAAATTAGAGTAAAACTAATCAGAAACATGAAAATTCCGCTAACCGAAATAAAAATCCATTTTAACGTTTTACTTTCTCTCATTTAGTAGTCAGTTGCTATTATCAAATTCAGTTTTTCTCCGACTTTTATTTTTCTATAATTTACAAAAGCTCCGCATTCCGTCCGGAATAGCGTTAAACAACTTAAGTACGTTTTCTTTCAGGTATTTTCCATTGTCAATTTTTAAAAGAGTTGGTTTGTCAGTCATTTCGTCAACACAGTTAATCCGAGCATTCATATTTTCTCCATAATAATCTGGAAAGTTCATTTCTTTCTTAAACTCAGAGTGAAATGATTTCCAATTCTTGAGTTTTTTCCTTTGATTTTGAATGTTTCAATTTCATTTCTCAATTAATGCTAAGTATTTATGTATGAGTCGTAATGTCCGGTTAGGTGATTCTGACTCATACATTCGTGTTATGAACTATATTATTCAATCTTGTATTTTTGCTTTTCTCCAATCAGTTTTCCATCAATATCATAAGCAGTATATACATTTTCGCAAGGAGAAGGTGAGCAATTAATACGTTCGAAAAAATAAAAAACATCTTCTTTTACCTTTGGTGCATATGCTCGTATGTTTTCAAAAATTTTATTCCATTTGGTATCAAAAAGAGTAAAAAGTTTTTTGGATGACTTCCTGTTAGGTTGAACAGACATCAAATAGAATTCATTGGTTTTAGTATCATTTTTAAGCTTAATCTTTTTAAATTCTGGGGCGCTACTTTGAAATTCTAAAATAACTTTCCAAGGCGAAATAAGATAAAGTTTACCTTCATTAGATTTATACGAAATTTTTAAGGCATTTGTCAATGTATCTCCAAAAATATCACGAACCAGATCAATATAACTAATATTTTTATCAGGCTTTATTACAAAATCACTTTTTTCAGTATCATATAAACCTAATTTACCGTTAGCTGGATTATATTGGTTTTTCTTTTCTAACGGGTAACTAATTTCAACATTCCATAATTTTTGCGTTATGGGCTTTATTTTGTTAAACCTGTTTAGATGAATTTCATCTGAAAATATAAACTTATTTTCGATTATATCAAGGACGTTTGTTTTTTCTTCTTTATCTATAGTACCTCTAACGAATTTTTTATTGGCTATACTTATAAAATCATCTATTTCGTAAAAAGTTAGAGGTAATAGTTCTTCTCCATTCGTTAAATCTAACAATGTTTGTTTACCTTCAGAAACAGCTTTAAACCCTATTTCATTTTTTCTGGTATGATCGAATATGTTAGGATATATAAAAGAATATTTAAAGGGAGTTATCTCTTTGTTTTCTGTTATGTTAAATAATGCATAATTCCCTTCATCATTACCCACAATGATGTTATTATTTACTACTTGTAGATACTTTGATGTTCTTCTTGGGGTAAAGAAATCCTCTTTTTTAAGAGAGTATTTAAAAGGATCATTTAATATACTCTTTCCACTTAGGTCAACTACATCTATTTTGTTATTTACAAAAGCAACTGCTTGCCCTTCTTTATTAAATGGATTTATGAAATCATATTTAGGTTCAACAATTACGTTACCGCACAAATCAAGAACTCCAATTTTTCCATTTATTCCTTCAATTGTGTAAAGTCGTTTGTATTCTTTTACCTGTTTATAATTTAAAGTTAAAGCTTTCGCGTACTTTAGTTTGGTGTCTTCTTGAAGTTTTTTGTTTTCTAAAGAGATCAGTTTCATATTTTGTATTCCTTTTGGAATTCTTCCGCCACCATCATTACCTCCATAAATATATTCTCCTACAAGAACCGTATTACATTTAGAGACTTGAGAAACGTATTTATATTTTTTCTTTAGTTTAGAAACTCTTTTATTAATTGTTTTTCCATCTAATTGGGAATAGGAGATACCTGATATCAGTATGGCTAATAAAAGTAGAAGTTTATTTGTTTTCATTTTTAAATAGTTTATGATGCTAAATATGATTAGAAGCAAAGCAAGCATGCCTGAGCCAATTGATCTATCTGTGCATTTTTATTTCTTGTTTAATTTATAAAAATCCAGCACCACTGTAAAAGGAAATGATCTTTTCGATTGGTACTAAACTTTGCTCTGATTTTATTTATGATGTTGTAAAGCGTTCTTATTTAAAATTTTATATCAGCTATTTTTTCATCTTTATAATATAGCTCATAATTAAGTCCTGTATTTTCAACTAATATTGCAAAAAACAATTCCGCAGTAAATTTTTTATAACTCGTTTCACCAAAATACAATACGCTCATTTTTGGATTCTTTGCTGTTCCAAAATTTATTGGTACTTCAAAATTAACGAACCCTTTTTTGTCATAATCATTGAAAAAGTCTTTTTCCGTTCTATCAAAAGGAGGTATTCCATATTGGATTGGTTTGCCTTTTTTATTAAATAATTCTGTTTTTCGATATGGGATTAATTCGGGGTAGCCAATTACTCCAGTATATCCTTTATAATCAGCTAAACGATATCGAATTTTATTTTTTATATCTACAAGAGAAAAAGCACTGAGTTTGGTTTTATTCTCAGGTTTGGATTTAATCTTTGTTTTTATCATTACTTTTCTCAACTTATTACTTGTGACTTTAAGTTGCCTAATCCCAACTACACTTACATTATCAACAAGTTTAGCCTTTTTAATAGATATTTGGATTTCGTCTTTTGTTATAGTTTGAGAATAATTAGAGACACCATAAGTTAGTAAAAGTAATAAATATACTTTCTTCATTAATTTGTTTTAAATGTGTTACAACGTTTAATATTTATGTCGCAGCTGGGCAAAATGTTACCTTGGTTTTCGATTTTTATGCGTATTGGTTGCTGTTTTTTAAAGTTTTGCAAACTTTACGCCTTGTCAAAAATATAAGAACCATTCGATTGATCAATTTGCGGCTATGATCATATATGAGTTGTTAGCATTTATTTTTTACTTATTGAGTATTCATAAGAAGCGAGTTCAATCCATTTATCAGAACTCCAAGTAAATTCATCTTTTAATTTGTACGATCCTTTATTCATAACAAAATTAATTAGAACAGAACTTCTTTTTTTGTGATCTGTGAGGCTTTCTTTGTCAGTGGTGTAGTTGTTAGCAATCTCAGAGTGATGATTTCCAAGAGTTTCTACATTAAATCTTACAGTTTTTAAAGCACCTTGGTAAGAAAAACACAAACTTTTTGGTTTAGTAATCATTAACTCTGTTTTATACAGAACTTGTTACCAGTAACAGTGCCTTTTAGAACATTATTGGAATTTGACTGTCTACTGTTTTTACACCACTTTCCATTTTTCGTTCTTTAATTTTCATATAGATTTTTCCGTTTTTTTCAAGTTGTCCAATTGTAAACCTAACAATTGTTATATTTAAATTATCCAAATCTGTCAAATCTGTTTCATCAGTTATTACAGGATATTCATAAGCCCAATTATATCCTTTCCATTTACTTTTTAATCCGTTATCAGTATCCTCAATATTTACTTTGTCAAGAAATGGCAGTACATATTCTTTATATAATACTTGATTATTCTCAATGTCAATTGTTAAATCATTATAGATTGAAAGTCTGCCGTTTGCCTTAAATTTAATTTTATCATCTTCTTTAATAATTTCCAACACTTCTTTTCCTGTGGATTCTACTTGAATGTCTTTAGATATTTTTAAAAACTCCTCGTATTCTTCTTTAGTTATACCGAAATTAGTATGATAAACCAAAGATTCTCTTTTTTTTACAGTCTTTATATATTCTTGATACCATTCCCAGTTATTTTGTAAGGAACTTTGAATTTTTTTAGTTAGTTCAAGTTGACGAGGATTGTGCTTAATTCCGTCCATAATATCAGCGGACACAGTTTGGGTTTCGAATAAAACAGGTAAATCATTGATTGGGTTTCCAGTAATTTTTTCCGATTGTGATTGAACACAACTTGTCAAAAGTATAAGAGAAAATAAAAATATTATGGTTTTGTTCATTCATTTTTAGTATTATGGACAACAGTCAGTGTAAAATGGGTTTTAATGCTTTTTATTTTGTGTTATGTCCTATTTCATAAATTTCATTTACATGAATGAGTTAGCACTAGAATCGTAGCCTACAAATAAAATACTACCAAAGGTTTTTCTCAATTCTTTGCGTTTTTCAATGGAAAATTTGTTTGGCATTATTCTTAGCTCTTTAAGATTTGGAAGAGAAAGAAGCTCTTTTGGTAAATCCTCTATTGGGTTTCCACCAAGTTCAAGACTTTCTAGAGATTCTAGTTTTAGAATTTCTTCAGGAAAAGAATCAAATAAATTACTAGACAATACTAAGGTTTTTAAATTCTTTAATTTGGTAATAGAGACTGGAAGCTGCCTCAGTTTATTGGTATTTAAATTGAGCCAAGTCAGACTTTCTGGGAGCTCTGAAAGTTCCTCTATTTCATTATTATGGGCGCTCAATGAGTCCAATTTTGGAAGTTTCTCCAATGAAGGAAGCTTTTTAAGCTGATTGTAGTCAATATTTAATCGCTCTAATTCGTCTAAACCACATAAAGAACTTGGTAAATAGCTTATTTTATTATTCGATACATTGAGTATATTTAAGTTCTTCAATTTTATAACGTTATCACTTATTGTTTCTAATTTATTATGAGACAAGTCTAAATTCTGTAATTTAGTTAAAGAAAATAAGGCTTCGGGAAGATTCTTTAAGTATTCTTTTTTTGCTTGAAGCTCCTCTACATTTTGAAATAGGCCAATTTCTTCAGGCATTATTCCTACTTTTGTACTATTACCTCTAATCCATCTTGTTGAAACTTTATATTTTTCACCAAAAATCTTATAATAACCTTCATCTAAAACTTCAGGTTCAGTTTCCTTATATTCCTTACGAAGAATCAATTCATACTCAACAGGTTCTTTAGAATTGAAAATCATGTTGTACTCCGAGTCATGCCATAAAGCACTTGATATTAAGTAGGTTTCTTGCTTTTTTAGTTTTTTAAATTCATCTGTTTTTACAGAATTGATAGCCGCTATTTCAACAAGCCCTAAGAATAAATCCTTAAAAAGATCCAGCTCAACTTCCATTTCATCGTACCAACTATCAATACCTTCAAATACTTGATTGACTATATCTGATAAATTAACTTCCCAGTCTAGCCAATCCTCATCTCCCCATTCTTGATATTCATTTTCTGAACCAAAATAAAGGGTTACACCATTATTATAGAAGTCATCCCAATTAATTGCGATTGTACCTATTTTTCCTTCAAAAGTATTCTCTTGGTATGCCGAAGTCAAGCGTTGCTCTATTTTTGCAAAATCAGCTTCCCAATCCCAGCTTTCAAATCGCTCAATAATCTCAGGGTGGACTTCTTTTATCCACATATTCTTAGTCCTCTTCAAATAAGCAAGAGCTTCATTTATGTAGTTACTTATATTCTCTTTGTAATTATTCATTTTCTATTTTAAAGATATCAGTATCTTTCAATTATTTTTAATCTTAACAACTGTCTACAATCAAGAACTAAATATTTAGAAACTGTAATTTCAGAATCGTTGCTACTACGTTTAATTAATATATTATAGTTATCTATTGTATTTATTTTTTATTTTCTTAATTAGTATAATATCTCCTAAAAAGGTAAATTATGTTCGCTAACGTTTTGTGTATGATTAGTTGCGATTTTTTTACCAAATGCAACTAAACTTATTGGTTTTGGTGAATATTTACAAAATAGCCTGATCTTAGCAATTAGTTATACTCGGTGTTAGCAGTAGTTTTTTATTTCAATTCCTTTTGATAAAGATTATTTATAGAAAGAGGCAATTCTTTTATTCCAACCTTTTTAAATCCTTGTTTTTCATAATAGTAGCAAAGTTTTGGGTTTTCAGAATCGGCATCAAGTCTTAAATATTTATAGCCTTTATTTTTCGCATTATTTTTAATCTGTTCAAGTATGATTTTCCCAATTCCTTTATTTTCATTGTTGTCTTTAACAACCAATGAATGAATATAAAGAGATTTTTCCTTTTGTTTACCCCAATACAATAAATCTTCCTTCAAAATTCTAACCATTCCGATAGTGGTAGAATCGGTGTTTTCTATAAAATAAAATTCTTTATTTTTTATTCCTTCTTCTATCCATTCAATCTTTTCTTTAGGTGGATTTTTCCAATATTGCCAATGGTCAATATTCATTTTTTCGATTTTTATAGCTGCTTCTTTAAACAAGTCCAAAACTATTTTCTTTTCGGTAATTTTTATTTGAGAAAATTTAATGTTCATCAATGTTATTTCCTTATTCAGTTTTATTTGTTTTAATTACTGCCAACGGCCCGTGTATTAAGCGTTGCCAGCTTTTGCTAGCAATGAACCTCATACACATTGTGGTAGCCAGTTTTTCTATCAATTTTATCATTCTATTCTCTTCTTAGGAATGAACTGTTTTGGGTCATAGAAAAATTGCTCCCGCTTGATTTTATTGCCTTCCCATTCTTGATAGGCTAATTCTTCAATTTCAGTTACTGTATTATCTTTCCATTCAAATCGAAATTTCCATTTAATTATGACTTTATTCTCAATCTGGAAAAATGGTCGAATACATTTTGAATTTACACTTGAAGCTTTTGACAGCATCCCTTGTTCATTTTTAATTAAATTTTCTTTTCCTACTCTAGGTTTATTCTGATTTTCTTGAATTGATGCGTCATCGGCATAAAACTTTTCTATTACCTTGTCATGGGGCTCTTTTTCAACCGAACTGATGAAATTTTCAATCGTTTCTTTTGTTAGCATTGTTTATTTACTTTTTATTATCGTTGATTTTTCTAATAGGCTACAATGAATAGCTGTATGTTTAGTCTTGTGTCGTTAAAAAAATCCTTGTGTCTATAAATATAAAAGAAAAATCCCCTTTATCAATGATAAAGGGGATGCAGTTCTATAAAATGTAGAGAGAAAAATCAGGACTGTAATCCAGGAATTTCTACCACTTCGTTTACATCTTGATCATAATCCACTCCAGCTACTTTAAATCCAAATAGATTAAAGAAATCATTACTATATCCTTCTAGATCACCAATGGTTGCTAAGGTTTCTGTAGTTGCATTATCCCATAATTCTTTTATTTTAGCCTGAATATCTTCGCGCATTTCCCAATCATCAACACGTATTCTACCTTGATCATCGGTCACAATATCGTTGTTACTATATAATCTATCCGCAAATAATCGTTGCATTTGCTCTATACATCCTTCGTGGATGTTATTTTCCTTCATTATTTTATAAAGTAGAGAAATATATAATGGGATTACTGGGATTGCAGAACTAGCTTGAGTGACTAGTGCTTTATTTACAGAAACATATGCTTTTCCGTTAATCTTATCTAGTGATTTGGTAATGTCAAAAGCAGTAGCTTCTAGATGATCTTTAGCACTTCCGATTGTTCCTTTTCTGTAAACAGGTTCTGTAAGTTTTGGGCCGATATATGAGTATGCAATGGTTTTAGCTTCTGGAGCTAACAAATTTTCTTTTTGCAAAGCATTAATCCAGAATTGCCAATCTTCTCCACCCATTACGGTTACGGTGTTTTCTATATCTTCTTCTGTAGCAGGCTCAATGGATACCTGAGATATGTCTCCAGTATGAAAATCTACTGTTTTGTTAACATATGTATCACCTATGGGTTTTAGAACAGATTTGTGTTTTACTCCTGTTTCTGGATGTACCCTTACTGGTGATGCTAAACTATAAATAACTAAATCTATTTGTCCAAGATCTTGTTTAATAAGTTCTATAGTTTGTTGTTTGATTTCATTAGAAAAAGCATCTCCATTAATACTTTTAGCATATAATCCGGCTTTATGCGCTTGCGTTTCAAAAGCAGCACTATTGTACCATCCCGGAGAAGCCGGTCTGTTTGGCTTAGGAGGTTTTTCTAAAAACACACCAATTGTAGCGGCATCAGAACCAAATGCACTGGTTATTCTAGAAGCTAGTCCAAAACCAGTAGAAGCACCAATAACAAGTACTTTTTTTGGACCATTTATAGCTCCTTTGGATTTGATATAGTCTATTTGGTTTATTACATTTTGTTCGCACCCCTTTGGATGTGCAGTTAGGCAAATGAATCCGCGAGTTCTAGGTTCTATAATCATTGTGTAAAAATCTTTTCTGAAGCTACGAACATAGCCTAAAAAGTAGGGATTTCCAAAGAAATTATCCGGTTATTTTTAGCAACAGATAAACTAATAAATAACCAGATAATTAAAATAGCAAAAACCTTTTAAATAAGCATTAAACTAGGTGTTTTTTGTTTTTATAAGAACGTATCCTACTAGAATAATCCAACTTACTAATCCGGCTATAAATATCCTGAAACTGTAAAGGTTTGTAAAAGCTACATTAGAGAGCAGTAAGATCACAGCGGTAATTCCCAATATTAATCCCAGATAAGCTATCCATTTAGGTAAGATTGATTTTTTGATGCTGGTGATTGACCATAATAGGATTGCGAGGCAACAAGATGTAATAAAAATATAATCCATAGCCTTGTTTAATGCAAAACCATAGTGTATAACGTAATTAATTTTTGCTATGATTTCTGAGGATTGATCTTGATATCGTTTAATAAAAAAAGGTAAGGTTAATCCATTAATAGCGGCTGCCATCATTCCTGCTAATAATCCAAATACGATTATTATAAATCCTAGTAAAGAAAGACTACTGTTTTTACCCAATCGAACCGTTAATCCCCAAAATCCGAATGTAAGTATAGGAATCGAAATAATAGCCAGAGAATGAGAGATAATAGCCATTTTTGATATTTTTAATAAATGTTCGAAATTACCACCAACAGGGTGAAATACCATGGTAATGATCACTAGAATTGAACCAATGATAAGTGCCAAACCTGCGTTTTTTTCTAATTGATTTTGCATAACTTTTATGTTTTAATATGAAAATCAAATTTGGCTTTTTACCAAGGAAGTAGCACTTGATCCAAATCAAGAAATTAGGAAGATTTACTTAATTTATTTCGAACTCTACTTAAGGTTTCAGGAGTGATTTTTAAATAAGATGCTATATGTTTTAAAGGAAATTTCTGAATTAACTTAGGATTATGTTTAAGTATCGCTCTGTACTTTTCTTCTGGTGTTGTCAGATTTTGATATAACTCAACCCCTTGTAATGGTTGTTCTAATATTTTACCTAATTGGAAAAATGAAGGTGATTGTCCAATTAATTCATGGACGGCATGCATACCTAATTCATATACAGTACAATCTTCAAAAGCCTGAATGGTTGTTGTAGATGGTTTCTGAGAGGTGAAACTTTGATGCTCCAATACCCAACTATTCTCCAGATACAAGTTTAATGTAATTTCATCAAGATCTTTGTTAGTTCTATATTGTCGTATAGCACCTTCTACAATAAAATAAAAGGCACTACAGGTTTCACCGACTTTCAAAAGATTTTCTTTTTTACGAAAATTTCTAAGTTTTGTTTTACTTATGATAAGTGATAGTTCTTGTTCAGAAAAGCTTGCAAATCCCTGAAAAGATTTTAATAATTTTTCTTTCATAATGACCTGATCGCTTTTAAACAAATATTCGTGTTATTTGTCGTATAATTTTATTAAAAAGGTAATAAATCTGGCGCTATATATTGCGCTTTGACCTTTTCTGAATTAAATATATCAAAACCATAATGAGAGTCTAGTAAATCTTTGAAATTATATTTCAATCTTGGGAATTCAGTAATGAAATCTTCAAAACTATTTGATTTGGACTTTAAGACAAAATGATTCACGGTTTTAACTGCTGCAATGGTAAGAGTCTTGTTAAATTTATCTGCCGCACCTAATTGAACCACATAGGTCAGAATTTGATTGGAAATTCTTTTACAAGCAGCATCAACTCCATATTTATGAATATGTATCCAGGCTAATCTCAAGTGAGCTTCATGACTAAACAAAGAAGGATCAAAATTACCATTCTTAAATTGTTTTTCGAATTCTGAATCGTTGAGATTTATATTAGTTTTCATTACCTTGAATATTAGATAGTTGAAATATAATAATCATTTTACTATTATTAATATATAGTATTAATTTTTCTGATTTCTAAGTGTAAACATAGGCAGCGAAACTTTATATTTTACGACTAATAAACGTATTACAATAATCAATAGTGTAGTAGTTATATATATAATATTTTCAGGCACGTTTAATGAATATAAGATCATAAAACAAACTCCTCCAGCAATAGAAACTGTGGCATAAACTTCTTTTCTGAAAATTACCGGAATTTCATTACACAAAATATCTCTGATTACTCCTCCAAAACATCCGGTCATGGTTCCTAACGCAACAGATACAATAGGATCAAGATCCGTTTGTATTCCTGTTTCTACTCCTATAATCGTAAAAATCCCTAGACCTATAGTATCGAATAGGAAGAGGGATTTTTTGAGGTAATCCAATTTATTCCTAAGGATGATAGATACACCAGTAACGCCCCCAATTAGATACAAGTTTACAGTGTTTTGCATCCATGATACTGGTGTTGCTCCAATAAGTACATCTCTCAGTGTTCCTCCACCAATGGCAGTAACAAAAGCGATAATGAAGATTCCGAAAAGATCTAATCTTCTGTTCATAGCGCTCAATGCTCCTGAAATGGCAAAGGCAATTGTTCCCAAAATATCCAAAATATTGAAGAGTGTCATTTTTTCTCTATTTTGGAATAAATGTAGGATATCTAATCCGAATTTTGATTTTCTGATCGATATTTAGTATTCTTCCCTTCTATTTCCATTTGTATAATTCCTGTTTGCATTTTCAATGTGTCTGGTATGATTCCATATCTGGGACCGATTCCTCTAACAAGAAAATGACGAATATAATTCCTTGCTAATTTTATATTGTCGAAAAGATAAGTTCCTCCGATAGTTTTGGTTTCTGTATTTATATAATAATATTTTCTAATAAGCCCTTCTACATTCTCCAAGGTATCCATATAATTGCTAGAAATTTTCTGTAACCTTTGTTGTGATAAATTTGATTTAAATTGAACATTGACTATTGCTTTTTCCTCCACAAGTTTGTTGATTATGGGATTAAGTATTTCGTTTTATTTAATTTAGGATTGGCCTAGTTATCCTAGACATGAATAATGAAATGAGAATAACAAAAGTTGCATTAACTTTTACAATCATCTTGCTTATTCCAAAAGCATTTATACTATCCTTTGATAGATATAAGGAGATAATAAGTATTGCTGCAAATACAATAATTATAAGTATTTCGATTAATTCATTTGAGAAAAGCAAATCAGACCTAGTTTGCAAAATGTCTTTAGAGAAAAGTATCATATTCATGATAATATATAATAGGGTGGCATTATATATTTCTAGGTATAGCCACTCGATTGTATTTAATGTCTCTGAAGAAACGATCGAGAATAATAACAAACTATAGGTAATTGCAGTAAATAATGATCTTTTACTAAGGAATTGAATCCAATATTTTCTATATTTTTTTGACATTATATTCATAACTTATTTTTTAATAGAAATCGTTTCGGGCTTTTGTTTTCTCAAAAACCCAAAACAATTTCATAACGACTCAACTATTTTTTTTATTGATATCTCTAAAAAGTATCATATCTATAATTTTTTCAGATCCTCCGGAATAAAATCCAGATTCTCTGGGATGTGTTTTTGGGTTGCTAAAAGTGCCAAACAACATATCAATAAAGGATAGATCAGAGTAGTTATATGCATGCACTCCTTTTTTATGATGGTAGGTATGTCCTTCTGGTCTCTGAACCAGGTATCCAATCCAATGTGGAGTGCGGATATTACAATGTTGTACAATAGCAAAGAAGTTTGTAATCAAAATGATAATTACTACAGCTTTAGGATCAAATCCTGCGATAATAGTAAAGCAGAAACTCCCTAGGAATGTAAAACCGATCATATCCATAGGACTGAAATAGAATGCACTATAAGAATCCATACGCTCTATACTATGATGCATTTGATGAAAGACTTTCCATAAGAAGTCACTTGCATGCATTGCTCTATGCCAGACGTATAAAGCGAATTCATATATAACAAACCCTAAAATTGCTCCGCCAAAAACTCCTAATCCTGTAAGGTCAAAAATTTGATATTCTATTAAATAGTTATCCCAAATCAGCGGAAGATAGGAGGAAAGTAGAAAGAATACAGCAAAAGAGATTAATCCTTTAGCTTTCCAGTATTTTACTTTAGGTAATTGACGCGCTGGCGCTATTGCTTCCCAGATCATTAGTGCTATATACATTCCTATAATTACCAGAGATATAGGATCTAGTACGATTGCTGATATGGAAGGTAAATTCATGAATAACTCTTTCATGCTTCTATATTTTTATGATGTACTCCATGCTTCAATTCATTTTTTGTAGTCACCAAATACTCTTTTAGTATATGTGATTTTTTGTTTCTTTTGTTCCTCACCATCTTTCAAGTTTTTAATAATTAATAATTCGTTTTGTTTTCCTGAACCAAAAGTATATAAGAACATAAATCGCTGCTAATAAATGAAGTATACGGTAAGTAGGCAGTCTTTTATTAAAAGTAGACAGGTATGTTAATTATGTGAATAGAAGGTAGACAGTGGGTGAACAATTATTTTTAACGTACTAGTTTTTAGTATTTTGCGTATGTTGTTCTTTAACAATGGATTTTTAATAAACACAAGAAAATTTGGTATAGAATACTGTGTTATTCGTTTTCTAGTGCTAATAAATACGTAAAGATTTCTTGATTTTGTTGTAATTCGAGCTTTTTACGTAGTCTGTAACGTGCAGTTTTAGCACTTTCTGGAGAAATACCAAGAATACTAGCAGTTTCTTTAATATTAAGGTTTAGTCTGGTAAGCGAGCAAATTTTCAGATCGTTTGCGCTCAAGTCTGGATGTTTAGCTT
Organism: uncultured Aquimarina sp.; assembly: GCF_947492405.1. Lineage (GTDB taxonomy): Bacteria > Bacteroidota > Bacteroidia > Flavobacteriales > Flavobacteriaceae > Aquimarina. Next base: position 234,791 of record NZ_CANLMP010000006.1, on the reverse strand, counting down.
TTAATTTAGTATAAAAATCAACATGAACTTCTTCAAAAAAGCGTTTAAAATCTTCCCAATCTTTGTCAATGCTTAAGTTTTGTTGGATAGTTTTGTTTAGCTTATCTATTAATTTATCTTTTTCTGTTGAGGTAGATTTTTTTGCTAGTTTAGCGGTACTCTGCAGATTTTGCAATAGTTCGTTTTTTTGAACAAAATTGATTGCATAGGAGGTAAGCTCCTTATTTTTAAACTCAAGTTGTTGTTTTAGTTCTTGTTGTTTAAGTTTTGCATTTTCTAATGCTTGTTGGTTTAGCGCTTCTTTGGATTGTAAAAGTTCGTTACTTTTTTCTAATAGCTCTCTGTTTTTTCGTGAACGTTGTTTTACATTGGTTAGAATTAGAAAACTACTTATCAATAATACGAGAATACCAAAAACAAGGCTCCACTTAATTAAAACATCTGTTTTTTCTTTTTCTTGAAGGAATTCCAGTTCTTTTTCTTGTCGCTCCAGTTGATTTTTAAACTCGAGGTAGGCAATTTGTTTAGACTTTTCAGTATTAAAAATAGAGTCTTTTAGGTTAGAATAGAGATCATAAAAAACTAATGCTTCTTTAGGTTTTTCTTGTTGTGTTCTAAGCTCTTTTAGTTCTTCGTAGGCAAGTAGTTCATATTTCTTTAAGTTATTATTTTTAGCCCTGTTAAGTCCCAAGTTAAGATGTATGTCTGCAGCCTCAAAGTTGTTTTCTAACCTCAGTAACTTACCATATTGGATGAGATTACTTATTGTACCATCTTCGTCTCCTATTTTTTTACCGACCGAAATAGATCTTTCTATATGATATTTTGCTTGAGCAAGTTCATTTTCCTTTAAATATAGTATTCCTAAACGATTATGTGCTTCTGCAATTCCGTATTGAAAATTATTCTTAGTATGAAGTTTTAAAGCATCAGATATATATATTCGAGCATCATTAAGGTTACCTTTTTGGATATGAATAGTTCCTATTTTAGTAAATGTAGTAGCAATGCGACCTGAAAGATTTAATGCAGTAAAATTATCGATGGCATCGTTATAGTTTTTTAATGCCTTATCATATTCTTTAAGATCTGCATACACCATTCCGATATTAAGCATAGTGTTTGCAATACCTTCTTGATCATCGTTATCTTGAAATTTTTTCTGAGATTGAGTAAGATATAGTAATGCTTCGTTTTGATTACCTTGTGCCCAATATGCTACTCCAATAATTCGATTTGCAACGGCAATACCAGGATCATATGTTAACTTTTTAGACAGTTTTAATGCCTCTTTTCCATATTTTAATGATTCATTCGGATCAATGATCCAATATTCGAAACCAGTTTCATTTAATAAATCCACCTTTTTAGTATCCTCAGAAGTATGCGAATTTAATTTTAATCTTAGGCTATCCACTTTTGTGTTTTGTGAATATATACCCGAATTAATAATTATGAAGATAAGAATAAGAAGGTTTCGCACGATTTTAGTTGATTTATATACAAATATATACGCGTAGTTGGTTATTGTATTTCATTTTAGTATTTATTTAAGATGTCTATAAGCTTATAACAATTCTTAATAACTTTACTGTAAGGTTTATCTTCAAATTGCTACTTTTACATCAAATAAACCGAAAAAGATTATGTCAGATACAATAGAAAGAATAAAATGCCTAATTATAGGTTCAGGACCAGCAGGATATACTGCAGCAATTTACGCAGCGCGTGCAGATCTTAAACCCATTATGTACACTGGTATGGAACCAGGAGGACAATTAACTACTACTACAGAGGTAGATAATTTTCCTGGATATCCTGAAGGTATAGATGGCCCAACAATGATGGTACAATTACAGCAGCAAGCAGAACGTTTTGGTACGGAAGTGCGAATCGGAATGGTTACTTCTGTTGAATTTAGTAAAGAAGTAGGAGGAATCCATAAAGTTACTGTTGATAATACGAAAGAGATTGAAGCCGAGGCTGTTATTATATCCACGGGTGCAACTGCTAAATATTTAGGATTACCTAGTGAACAAAAATTACGTGGAGGTGGAGTTTCTGCCTGTGCAGTTTGTGACGGATTCTTTTATAAAGGACAAGATGTTGCTATCGTTGGTGCTGGAGACACTGCAGCAGAAGAAGCTACGTATTTAGCGAATATCTGTTCTAGTGTTACGATGTTAGTGCGTAAAGATTATATGAGAGCATCTAAAGCTATGCAGCATCGCGTAAATAATACTCCTAATCTTAAAGTATTATATAATACCGAAGTTGATGAGGTTATCGGTGATCAAGTAGTTGACGGTTTACGTATGGTGAATAACCAAACAGGAGAGAAATCAGAGATTTCTATAACTGGTTTGTTTATTGCGATTGGTCATAAACCAAATACTGATATTTTTAAAGATCAAATAGATATGGATGATACCGGATATATTATTACAGAAGGTAAATCTACTAAAACCAATATTCCAGGTGTATTTGCATCAGGTGATGTTCAGGATAAAGAATATAGACAAGCAGTGACCGCAGCAGGTACTGGTTGTATGGCGGCATTAGATGCAGAAAGATATCTGGCCACTGTAGAAACTGGTGAAGAAGTTTCTGCATAATACTCTAAACTAAAAAATGTTTTAGGCCTGACAAGTTCTTGAAATTTGTCAGGCTTATTGTTTTTGGGAATTTCTATTTTAATTTGAGTCTACTTGGACTGTAATCAATTTTTTTCTTGTACAAAGTAGCTTCATTAGCAAACATCGTCATATTAATTGTAGGTTCTCCTAGTAAATAGATTTCTGTTTCATCTTTAGCTTCAATTGTAATTTCTTCATTTGTTAATACATAACAATCGCTAGAACCTTCAGCAATAATAGACGTTTTACCTGATGTTAATTTTTCACCATAAAAATCGGTATTTCCATCTGCTCTTACCAGCATTGATGTAACATCCCCTTCTAGTTTTGCATATCCTTTTTGATATAAATCTATCTTTAGACTATCAGCGGTTATGATTCCTTTTAATTCTGAATTTTCATTCACCTGATAAAATGCTTCTTTTGAGTCTACGTGTAAGTCAAGAGTAGCTTTTCCGTTAGATATTCCAGTTACATTACCTGTATCTACAGATAGAAATACTTCTGAATTATCATTGGCTTCAATGCTTAATTCTGAGGATTTTACAGGAGCCAATGATTTAAGATTAATCTTATCATACACGCTTATTTTTTTTAATTCTGATGCATAGGAGATTGTTATGTTCAATGCTTTGGCACGTCTGAAGAATTTAGTTGCTCTTATTTTTAATATACTATCCTGTATTTCGACTTCAATAAATTCCTGAAGATTGCTATCTGCTTCAATCTTTATTATATGATCACTATCTTCATCGATTGAAACTTCGAAATTATCATACAATTCGATGGTATGAAAAGCGTCTATAATCTTTTCTTCAGTCATTACAATTTTATTGCCTTTGATCTTTTCTTTCTGGGCATATATGTTTCCTAAAAAGAAGATTGAAAATAATGATAGCAAAAGTGTTCTCATTTTGAGTGTGGTTTTTATTTTTTAAACACCGTTTTTTATATTTAAGTATATCTGCTTGTTAAATTTATTTATAAAAAGACTTATTTTAGAAAAAAACGTTACATATCTTCAGTTTTTAAAAGATAACTAAAAAAACAGCCTCTTTTTTTAGAGGCTGTTTATTATTGGTAAAAACGGTTAAGTAAAACACGGTCCACAACTATTTTATTTCAGTTTTTTAGCCTCTTCTACTACCTGACCATTTTCTCGGACAATCATTTTGGATATTACTCCATTATTATCTTTTATAAACTCAAACGTTAGTGAACTCTGCTTATGAAAAAATAAATTTTCTTTTTGAGGATAAACAGTGGCTTCCATTTTACCAGCTTTTATCTCCAATAGATTGTTTTTTGTAGTTACAATCACTGTACCTGTTTGTGGTGCTTGGTAAGTTCCTATATATTTATTCAAGGTTTTGTTCGATAAAGAGATTTCTTTTTTGTCCGTATTTTGAGGCGCTGGTTGATGATCATAACTTAGTACTCTGGTCATCTTCCATTGATTGTCTTTATGTTGCCAAACGTGAGTGAATTTTGCAATTTCTGTAAGCCGTTCTTGTTTGCCTTTTTCTGAAACATAAAAGAGGTGTTCGCCAGTAATGATGGCTCCGTAATTATTAAGAGGAAATACATTAACACTTTTTTCTACTACTTCTCGTCGTACTCTTGGATTTTCTGAACTACATAAGTTGTTCTTTACACTTTCCATCATATGCGTTAGTCCTTCTGTCAGACCTCCTTTATCGTGATAAAACTCAAAATCTTCCACAAAAAATGTTTTGAATTTATCAATATCACAACTATTATAGGATTTCCAGAATTCACCATCTAATTCGAGAATAGTGTTAGTTAGATTTTTTATACCTCCTTGATTTTGAGCTTGACTTGTATATCCAGATGCTATTGTAATGCATAGGAATAAAATTAGGGTTTGAAATTTTGATGTCATTTTTTCGTTTTTTGAACCACGTTAAGTAGAAATATTGATGAATATTGATTAACTGATGCTAATGTGGTATGATGAATGGTTAGGATATAATAAGAACCACCCGAAAAGCATAATATCTAAATAACTTGTCTGTCAACAAACAATGGGTGCTTTTCAGGTGATTCTATTTTTTTGGTTGGTGGGGTGGTTGGTTGAATTGATTGGTTAGGTTATTAATTTTTAATGTCTACGTACATTTCCTCCAGAATTATCGCTTTCCGATACACTTTCAGGATTACCGTAATAAACTACATCTGCGCCACTGGTTGCTTTTCCAGTAAACTGGTCTTTAGCATGAATTTTTATATGCGCACCACTGGTCGCTTTTGCTTCAGAAATAAGACTTAAGAGTTCATCTGCTCTTATATCAGCTCCACTTGTTGCACTAGCTTTATGGTTGTTTACTTTTCCTGATAAATTCATCATTGCACCACTTGTTACTGATGTAGTAAGTGTTTCTGCTTTTACTTTAAGTTCTACATCTGCGCCACTGGTAGCACTAATTGCAAGATCTTTCTGAACAACTGCTCCCTGAGACGTAACTCTAGCACCACTAGTTGCTGATATTTTTCCTAATTTATCATAAGAAACATAAACTGTCTTTTCATCAGCTCGATAAATATTCTTGTCAGAAGTAATGTATAGGGTTTCTCCTTCTACATACACCTCTATGTGTTGATGTAGATTTTCGTTTGCTTCAATAATTACTTTTCTATCTTTTTTATTAGTTAGTACTACATCTAAACCTCTACTAGATTTTATAGTATCAAAGTTTTCATTGATGGTTTTTTCTTTTCTAATTACTTCTCCTTCACCTCTGATTCCATCAAAAGCGATGTTGCAAGAGCAACATAAAGCGGTAAGTATTAATGTTGCTATAATTTTGGTTAGTGTTGTCATAATAGTGTGATTTAATTTATTAAACTGTTCGTTTTTTGATCCGCTTTAGGCGGACAGATTGATTAATTATCGGTTTTGATTTTTATTCCGTTCTCGTCTATTTTGATATCTACTTCTTCACTTTTGATTTGTACTCCATCTTCATCGATTTTAAGATTTGCATCTTCATCATCAGAGTTGATTTTGATTTGTACTCCATCTTCATCAATTTTTAGATTTGCATCCTCATCATCAGAGTTGATGTTAATTTTAACTCGGTCAGTATCGCTGTTGTCATTGTCTTCCCATTCATTATATTGCCATTCATCCTTAGGACAATCCTGACAAGTAAACTTACCATCAATCAATTTTAGATATTTCTCTTCTTTACCATCTATGGTTAGATAATCATTGTATTTCCAAGAGTTATTATATCCAGATGTATTATCATCAGCTAATATGGTCATTCCTTCTGGGATAGAAATAATAATTTCCACTTCTTGATCATTGTACTTGTTTGTGTAATCGGTAATTGCATATCCATTTAGTAATAACGTATTACCCTTTATATCATAGTCGTACTGAATTGCTGCAGCTCTTTCTTTAGCTTCATCGTAGCTACTTCCTTCAGCATTCTTTCTAACCATAATTTTAGGAATAGAATCTTCTCTGTTTTCTTTTATAAATACTTCGATATCCTGAATTACGATTACTTTATTATCATTTTGATCTCTTTTTATTTTAAAATCATTTTTATGATATAAATTTCTTACGTACCTACTATTCCCAACCATTTTTATGTTTAAAGTGTCTGTAGATTGAAGATATAAGTTTCTGGAATCTTCAATTATTTCTGCATCATATGCTTCTTGAGTAGCTTGACGAATCCCTACAATTGCTAATCCTATTACTGATAGAATCCAAACTGCCAATAATGCTAATTTAGCTGGTGTACCAATTGATTTTAGATTATTGATAACAATCTTTAATCCTAAGATGAATAAAAAGAAAAATGGAATACCTACTGCAAACAATGTGAGTAATGAAACCAACCATAGAGGCACATTTGGATGATTAATTACATCAATGTATTCTGTAAAAGGTGTCTCAATTAGTCCAAAAGTTCCAACGGTAAATAAACTAATAAATAAACTTATTAACGTGATTCCTGCTACAATGATTAATAGTACTCCTATGAATTTTACAAATATTTTTAGTATCACTAAAAGTACATCTCCGAGTGCATCAAAAAAACTGGTAGAACCACTTTTTACTTTATCACTATATTTCTGATAATCTACATCTTTTACCTTATCCGCAACATCATTAAATCCTTCCTTGATTTTTTTTTCGATATTACTAATATTTACAGCTTCTCCTTTCATTGCTAAATAGTCTGCTGTACTTTTTGCTTCTGGTACAAAAATCCAGAATGCGATATAGATAAGGATGAAAGCTCCACTAGAAAATACCGTAAAAAGAATCCATGCTATTCTTAACCAAATAGGATCTATACCAAGATAATGGCTTAATCCAGAACTTACACCTCCTACATAAGAGTTAGAAGTATCTCTAAATAACTGTTTAGATTTTGGAGTTCTCTGATAAGAAGATTTTGGTTCGTCTTCAAAAATCTCTTCATCCAATCTATAATCTTCGGGTTGCCCCATAACTTCGATTACTTCATCTACTTCTTTTATGCCGATTACTTGTCTTTCGTCTTTTATTTTTTCACTGAAAAGCTCTGCTATTCGTGCTTCAATATCAGCGATAATCTCATCTCTACCTTGAGAGTCGGTAAATGAACGTTTTATCGCCTGAATATAGCGCTGCAGCTTTAAATAAGCGTCTTCATCTATGTGAAAAAATATGCCTGCTAAATTTATATTGACTGTTTTGTTCATTTTTGTTTCTTTTTTTGTTTAGTAACTATAGTTACCGCATTTTGTAATTCGTCCCAAGTGGTATTTAATTCTTTTAGAAAAAGTTTCCCTGTTTCCGTAAGTCCATAATATTTACGTGGTGGTCCTGATGTAGATTCTTCCCAGCGATAACTAAGCAATCCGGCATTTTTAAGCCTTGTTAATAAAGGATATATTGTGCCTTCTACAACTAACATCTTTGCGTCTTTAAGGGTCCCTAAAATCTCTGCTACATAAGCGTCGTCATCCCTAAGAATTGAAAGTATGCAATATTCCAGAACACCTTTGCGCATTTGCGCTTTTGTGTTTTCGATCTTCATAAAACTGGTTTTTAAAAAGTTAAACTGTTCATTTTTTGATTGATTAATTGATTGATGATGTTATTTAAATATATATTGATCAGAGAATACAACTCCAGCAATAAAAACTGAAGACAAAAGATAATTGATTAGGTTAAATTTTAAGTTGTATCTCTGTTCTTTTGATGTTTTGATTAATAATACTAGTAATGTAAAGCCAACTAATAATGGTAAAATCCAATATCCAAGCCCAAGCCAAGCACTAATACGAGCTTCATCATTAGGGTTAAAAATTGATATGATCATTGCTAATACTCTAGAGTAAAATGCAAAAAATAAAAAAGGATACCAATATTTATTATTCGTTTTATTTATAAAATAAAATATCACAAAAGCCTGAAGCATGGTAAATAGGGGACCAGCTGCACTAACTAATTGTTGGTGCCAAGCTGATTGGTATTCTCCTTCTAATAAGAATGCAGAATTAAGTGTCATTCCCATTTCGTATCCTAAAAGTTTCCCAGTGATGAAGTGAGCAAACTCATGAAAAAAGAAAGAGGATACCACTGCTATGGCAGTAATTAGAACATATTTTATGTTGATTGATGAGTTCATTCTAAATTACTTTATAAATCGGATTGTTAGCGGATATCTGTATAGTTCTCCTTTATTTCCTTTTAATGCCGCGGAGATGATAAAAATGATTTCTAAAAAGAACCCTATTAGTGCTAGTACACCTACAAATGAAGCTCCTATTAATGTTCTAAATCCTCCATCAGTAGAAAAATTAATATCTAGTCCATTGTGATTAAAAACATCAAATAAAGAAGCATCTCCAAAGATGTTGAATATAAAAAAAGGAACCGATATCATTCCTAAAATTATCGTATAAAGCAGTACACTCAACTGAAAGTTGATAGCTTCCTTACCGTGGTTATCTATAAAATCTGATTTATCCTTATTGGTAGTCCATAATAATATGGGAACTATAAAATTACCAAATGGAATAAAGTATTTGGTAAATACCCCTAAGTGCATAAACGTTGCGATATTTTTGTGGTTGTTATTGGACATTTTTAAAAGTATATAATAGTTTCTTATGCAAATATATGTCTAAAAAAAGGTATTATGCAAAACATAGTACCATATTTTAACATAAATTTATGATTTGATGTTATTTTGTATGTCCATACTTTTTCAATACTTTAGGACAATTAAATACTATAATATGAAGATTACTCCTAGAAAAATTAACACCTTCACAATGTTTAAGTTACCTTCTGCGTGGCTTTGTGGAGTGCGTGTAAAAAAAGTTAATGAATCCAGTTGTACCGTAAGTGTGAAACACAGGTGGATGAATCAGAATCCTTTTAACTCTATGTTTTGGGCAGTACAAGGTATGGCTGCAGAGATGAGTACAGGAGCTATGGTGTCGGGCCAAATCCATGAAAGTGGAAAGAAAATTTCCATGTTGGTTGCCAATAATAATGCCTCCTTTACCAAAAAGGCAACAGGTAGGATTACATTTATATGTAATGATGGACATTTGATTAAAGACGCCATCCAAAAAACTATTGAAACAGGTGAGGGACAAACCGTCTGGATGAAATCCATAGGAACTAATAAAGATGGTATTGAGGTTTCTACTTTTAACTTTGAATGGACGATTAAACTTAAAAGTTAATAAATTCTAAATTTTAGTAGTATGTGTCCATAAGTTCTGATGTATCGAAAAATAAATTTGTAACACTTTATGGAAACTTATTACTTATATATTAAAACATTTATTAATCAGTAAAAATAAATAGCGAAAATCATGACAGCACACGAAATAGACTATACCATTTATGGAGAGGAAATGCAATATGTAGAAATAGAACTGGATCCGCAAGAAGGAGTAATCGCCGAGGCAGGAAGTTTTATGATGATGGAAGATGGTATTAAGATGGATACTATTTTTGGAGACGGTTCTCAGAAAGATGAAGGATTTATGGGAAAGATTTTTGGAGCAGGAAAGCGATTGCTTACGGGTGAGAGTTTATTTATGACCGCCTTTTATAATGAAGTTGTAGGCAAAAAGAAAGTTAGTTTTGCTTCTCCTTACCCAGGAAAAATTATTCCTATCGATCTTACAGAATATGGAGGAAAGTTTGTTTGTCAGAAAGATGCATTTCTATGTGCGGCTAAAGGAGTATCTGTTGGTATCGAATTCTCTAGAAAACTAGGAAGAGGTTTGTTTGGAGGAGAAGGATTTATCATGCAAAAGCTAGAAGGAGACGGAATGGCATTTGTACATGCAGGAGGAACCACGGCACGAAAAGAGTTAGCAGTAGGAGAAACATTAAAAATAGACACAGGATGTATTATTGGATTCTCTAAAGGAGTTAATTATGATATAGAAATGGTAAAAGGTATTAAGAATACTATTTTTGGGGGAGAAGGCTTGTTTTTTGCAAACCTAACAGGACCTGGAGTAGTATACATACAATCATTACCTTTTAGTAGATTGGCTAATCGAGTATTGGCTGTGGCTCCTAGAGGAGGAGGTAAAAGTAGAGGAGAAGGTAGTATTTTAGGAGGTTTAGGAGATCTTTTGGATGGCGATAATAGTTTTTAATAAAGTTAAATAAGGGTTAAAAGACAGTTTTTTGGTTTTATTTGACTATATTAGATTCAACAACTTTAAAATAGTAAGTATAATCCTACAATTACTTGTATTAAACCTAACATTTAAACCCCTATTAATTTATGGCGAGAGCAATGTTTGATTACACTAAGACTGTACTAAAAAAAGTTAGTTTTGATGTAAATCTATTTACAAAGGAAGTAATTAAAGCACTAAACAGATTACTCCCACACGAGATTGAAGAATTAAAACTTTGGATTCAATCTTTAACAGTAAACAAACCAGAGTTAGAACCTTGTTTAATCTATTTAAAATCATAAATATAAAAGCGACTTTTTAGTCGCTTTTTATTTTAGATATAGGGCTTATAATTTGTACATTCTGAAAAGTAATTGCGCCTTTTACAACCCCTGCAATTGTAGTGTGTAACGCTTCTATTATTTGCATTTTTAATTCACTTTTATGATAAATAAGGCTTACTTCTCTAGCGGGAGATGGTTCATTGAAATGATGTAAGTTTCTTTTCTCTTTATCATTAATGTCTAATGTATGTAGATAGGGTAAAAGTGTCATGCCAAGTCCCTCATTAGATAACTTAACTAACGTTTCGAAACTTCCACTTTCCAACTGAAAATGATCATCATCATAGCTTTTTTGAGTTTTACAAAGGTTAACAATCCCATCTCTAAAACAATGCCCGTCTTCTAGTAATAGCATGTCATCTATATCCAGATCAGAAACATCGATTTTACTCTTTTGATTTAATCTGTGACTAGGAGGAATATATCCTACAAAAGGCTCATAATATAATACCCTTTCTTTTATATTTTCATTTTGTAATGGAGTAGCAGCAATAGCAGCATCTAGATGTCCATCCTGTAAGCGTTCCATAATAGCTTCTGTAGTAAGCTCTTCAATTTTGAGTTTTACTTTTGGATATTTCTTTATGAAATTATGTAAGAACATTGGTAATAGCGTAGGCATTACCGTTGGTATCACTCCCAGTTTAAACTCACCTCCTATAAACCCTTTTTGTTGATCAACAATATCCTGAATACGCTCACTTTCGTTCACAATATTTCTAGCCTGTTGTACTAATTTTCTGCCTACTTCAGTAAGTTCAATTGGTTTTTTACTTCGATCAAAAATTAGGATGTCTAACTCTTCCTCTAACTTTTGAATTTGCATACTCAGTGTAGGTTGCGTAACAAAAGTTTTTTCTGCTGCTTTAGTGAAATTTTGGTGTTCAGCTACCGCAAGAACATATCTTAATTGTGTTATAGTCATTGTTATTTTTTTGCAACACAAAAATAAAAAAGCTATTGATAATATTGATTAAATAAATGATAAAAATTTGTTTTATCTATAGGGGTCTTAAGTAATCTGATTCGTAATCAATTAGGTGATATTAGATATTACTATTGGTAATTTTATAGTAGTTAGCACCCCTGAATTATCTTGCAGTTCTTCCAAATTATCCATGCTAAAATGATAATTTCCTTCATAAATAGTGTCAATCCTTGATAGAATATTGGTAATTCCTGTACCAAAAGTGACATCTTCATATTTCGGTATCGGCTTACCATTGTTAGATACTTCTATAACTAAATAATTCTTAGCTTTTGAAGCTTTTAAGGTAATTTTTAAATTATCGTGTTTTAAAGAAAATCCATGTTTTATTGAATTTTCTATAATAGGTTGTAAAACCAGAGGAGGAACTTGAAGTTCTAACAGTTCATCGTTTATGTTTATTTTAAAATCAATTTTATCTCCAAACCGTATTTTTTCTATTTGAATATATTTTTTCAATAAATACAATTCTTGTTTTAACGTAAGCAATTTTACATCCTTGAGATTTAGCGTATCTCGTAATAAATCACTTAAATCGGCAATAGCATTTTGTGATTTTTCGACATTAATTTCCATTAAAGCAGAAATATCATTCAAAGTGTTAAACAGAAAATGTGGTTGTAATTGTGACTGTAAGGCATTTATTTTAGAATCCAGTAACTGGGATTTTAGATTCTGCTCTCTTAATTCGGTATCGGTCTGTTTTTTAAGATAGTAATATGCGTAGACAATGGCGAGCATGGTAAAATAGACAAAAAAGTTAAAACTAAGTCCACTTAAACCTCTTACCCAAACCGACTCGATGGTTATAGGTGATGCTGTCTGGTGAATCAGTTTACTAGAAACCATCGCCATAAAAGATGAGTAAAAAGATAATAAAAATGCAGCAAATGTGTGTAAAATCAGGGATTGTATAAAATACTTTCTTTTATATATAAATGGCAGTGTTATATATATGGCTACACCTAAGAAAAGTGATTTATAAATATAATAAACAATAAAGGTAACTATTGTTTTACCAATGTCTTGATCAACAGGGGTTGGTCTCCAATAATTTACCAAAATAGATCCTGTAAAGTCAATAACATAAGCCATGAAATAAAATAAAAGTAAAAACCGAAGTAACTTCTTGTTTAAGAAAAAATCTTTTCGAATACTCATTTTATATTCATTTTTCGTAGAAAATCAGATTTGTAATTTTTTGTTAATACAAAGCTTTCTCCGCTATTAATAGTAATACTGTAGTCGCCAAGTCCTTCGCTGAAAACAGCTTTTATTTCCTTTAAACAAATGATAGTAGATCTATTAATTCTTGTAAAGTGATCTGGATTTAATCTACCAATTAATTCACTCATCGAAATTCGATAAATGTATTTCTCCTTATTTTGGGTGAAAATTTCGGCATAATATGCAGAGGAAGTAATGTATTTGATATCATTTACATTAATAAAAATATATTTTTTACCAATCTTAATTACAATTTTATCCAAATATGTATTATTTCTACTTTGCTTAATTTGATTATTATCTAGAAAATTCAGTAGGTGATTAATTTTATCTCGATAGTCATTAAGTTCTTCGGATTTAAGTTGAAGTTTAGCCCTGTTAAAAGAGTCAATCAATCGTTCCTTTTTATAGGGTTTTAGTAAAAAGTCAACTGCTTGAATTTCAAATGCTTTTACTGCAAAATTATCAAAAGCAGTTACGAAAATAATAAGAGGAATGGTAAACGAATCATTTTTTAGTTTTTTGATAACATCAAAACCTGTCATATCAGTCATTTGGATATCGAGGAAGACGATTTCTGGTGTTTGCGTTCTTATAAGGTCGATAGTTTCTTTACCCGAACTGGATTCGATAATTTGATCCAAACCATCAAGTTTATTAAGAATACTAAAAACTCTTTTCCGTGCTAAATCTTCATCATCTGCAATTAAAATTTTCATATTTACTAAATAGCCTGATTGAACAAAACCTACAAAATAAAATAAAACATATGATTCTTTACCAGTTTGATAAGAAGATCATAAAATATAGATATGAATTACTTAATTTTTGATATAAACTTCTAGTGTGTGCTTAAGTTATGAAATAGAAACCTATTTGATGTCAAAGTATATCTTATTTATCATCTTATGAATCGAAAATATCAAATTTTGCTTTATGATACGTATCTGTTTTTAGTTTTGTAACTATTCGCTTCCGTTGAATTATTATTAAATTTTAATGAAGTATACTATTTTTTTTGGGATGCTATCACTAGTGGTAAGTATCTCTTGCGGCAATTTAATTGATCCTGATCAAGTAAAGATATCCGAACCAACTATTCCTTCTATAGCATTTTTAGGGACCTTTCATTTTGGGTCTACAACAGATTATTCTTCTATGAAAACTGATAATTTCTTATCAGATAAAAGACAGCAAGAAATAAACGAATTGGTAGCCGTTTTGGCACAGTATCAGCCTACCAAAATAATGTTGGAATATACAATCAAGGAAAACGATAAAGTAATGGAGTGTTTTACAAATTATCTTTCTGGCGGTTACCAACTTAAATTAGACGAGAGAGAACAACTTGGTTTTCGGTTAGCAAAAAGATTAGGTCATAAAAAGATTTACTGTATTGATTACAAGAAGCCGCTTCCTTTTAGAAGATTATCCGAATTTGCTAATACATACAGCCCTGATACATTCGAAAAATTTCTAAACAGTATCAAGGAGAATGACAAAAAGGACTCAGAGTATCTTAATGATGCAACACTTCTTGATTATTATGCTTTTAAAAATACAGAAGTGGAAGATTCAAAAAATAAAAATCAATACTTAGTAGATACAGCAGGATTCATTTCTGATTCTTCCTATATAGGAGTAGAGTTTGTCTCAAAATGGTGGGAACGAAATTTTCATATTATGGCAAACATAAACTTGAAAATTGAGCCAAAAGACCGTGTTTTGGTCATCATTGGAGGAGCACATAGAGCTGTTTTAAAGGATTTTTATAAAGACAGAAATGATATAGAGTATGTAGAAATCCACACGTTTCTAAAATGAATTTAGATTATAGTAAAAAATATGCAGATGTTTGTATTCGCATACCCTTAGGATTTCATTTGGTATATGGAGTACAGGATAATATTTTTTCTTGGGATGATATGCTGGTATTCAGAGATTTTCTAGAAAGTTATCAGTTTCCTTTTCCTTTAATAGCTGCTCATATTTCTGTCTATACACAGTTTATTTGCGGTGTGTTATTTATTCTTGGTTATAAAACTAAGTATGCTGCTTTGATGATGATTTGTAACTTTATCATAGCAATTATAGCAGTACATTTAGATGATCCTTATCCTAATAAATTCCCTGCAATCATGATGCTTTTTGGTTCTTTTTATATGTTATTACAAGGTGATGGATATTACACTATCAAAATTTTGACGAATCGATTAAAATCTAAACAAAGAAATCTGCCTTTGTCGTAAATATCAAAAAATAGTAAAAACATATCGTAGGCTTTTATGTCTATATCATTCTTAGCCAAAGTCGCTTCTACTATCTTTTAATTTGTTTAAAAACCATAAGACATGAAAAAAATAGTACTACTAAACCTTATATTTCTTAATATAACGTATCATTCGAATTGTCAATCTTTCGAAAATCAAAATATACCGGACATGACAACGACGCTATCGGCATCACGAAGCGCCAACTTTGTCGATGTTAATAATGATGGATGGGATGATATATTTTTCTCAAATGGTAGATCGGGAGGACAAAATAATATGTTATATATCAACAATGCAGATGGAACTTTTACAACAGTTACAGGAGATGATATTGTAAGTGACAATAGCAGTTCTGATGGTACTAGCTTTGCTGATGCCGATAACGATGGAGATCTGGATGCATTTATGGTAACTTGGGCATCTTCGCCAAATGGCATCAATTATTTTTATCGTAATAATGCAGATGGCACCTTTACTCTCGAACCCAATAATGTGTCAGGTATTTTATCTACATTCTCTGAAATGATTACCTGGGTAGATATTAATAATGATCAGTTATTAGACATCTATTTTACCAACAGCGCTGGAGCTGCTGCCAATCGTTATTATGAGAATCAGGGAGATGGTAGTTTTCTGCCAGTTACTAATCTTGCTATTACAGGTGAAATTTTGGGTACCAGATCAGTTGATTGGATAGATTATGATAATGACGGGGATTGTGATTTGTTTTTGACCAATGAAAACAATGCAAGGAATTCACTTTTTAGAAATGACGGAGTGGATAGTTTTACACAAATAACAAATTTATCGATAGTGCAGGATTTTAGAAATTCTGGAGGAAGCTCTTGGGGAGATATAGATAATGACGGGGATTACGATTTGTTTGTCGCTAATTATAACAATCAAAATAATCAATTATTTATTAATGATGGCGGTACTTTTATCGAACAAACCTCTTCGGTTATAGCTTCAGGAGGTGGGTTTTCATTTGGTTCTTCTTTTGCAGACTTCGACAACGACGGAGATCTAGATTTATTAGTCTGTAATGCATTTTTGACAGGTCAGCAAAATAATTTTGTGTACATAAATGATGGTCAAGGCAATTTCACTCAGGATACCACTAGTGCTTTGGCTTTGCAAACAGGATGGACGTTTGGTTGTGCATTTGGGGATTATAATAATGATGGTTGGTTAGATGTTATTTTGGCAAATACACTAAATGAAGCACAGACAAATTCACTCTTTAAAAACACAGGTTCGGGAAATAATTGGGTTAAATTTAATTGTATAGGTACAACATCGAATAAATCGGCAATAGGAGCTACTGTTAAAATTAGAGCTACTATTAATGGTACTGAAGTTTGGCAGACCAGGAAAATAACCTCATCCTCAGGTTACAACAGTCAAAATAGTTATGCAGTTCATTTTGGATTAGGGGATGCCACTATAATCGACGAATTGGAGATTACCTGGCCGGTTGGAGATGTCGAAAGGTTGACCGATTTAACTGTCAATACTAATTATACATTAACAGAGAGTTCCATACTTAGTGTTTCAGAATTTGAAAGGTTTAATGCCTATATTAAAATATTTCCAAATCCAATAGGAGATAAATTACATATAACTATAGATGAATCTTTTTTAAATAAAGGAGATTCTAATTACGATTTTATACTATTCGATAGTTTAGGGAAAAAAACAAAGATTTTTAAAAACTTAAAAAAGGAAGCGTTAACGGATAATACATATTTAGATATTTCTTCCTTACAATCAGGGACTTATTTTTATGAATTAAAGCCACATAATTCAAATAATTCTGCTAGAGGAAAGGTTATCAAGAAATAATAACTAATTACTTTATAAGTCCCATATATCAAGAAAGAAGGCTTATCGATATCGATAAGCCTTCTTTATGTATGAGAGTTAATTCTATTAGAAACAGATTATTGATTTTTTACTTACACCAAAAATGTAGCTATCTAACACTTTCTCCCGCTTTTTTTATAGTTTTCGATATATAGCAAGTCAATATTTCATTATTGTGTATTAGCCCTTACGTTAATTCCAGATGATAAAAGCAAAATCTATTGATGAAACTTATTAAAGATATATGAGAGATTTGTTTTTCTATTGAAGTTTTTTACAAAAAATGTTTACCTCTTTCTTTTTGCTCACACTAACTACTGAAAAAACTTTAAATAATAAAAACAAAAGTGATGAAATCAATTACGAAAATTACCTTACTATTAGGACTTAGTCTATTTACATTTTTAACATCTTGTTCTGAGGAAGATATTGTTGAAGATCTTACAGGAGGATGTGTCCCTTTATCTGCGATAGAAAATTATACTAATGCATTTGAACGTTATTCTAATAACCCAACGGTAGAAAATTGCGAAGCTTTTAGAGCAGCTTCTATAACATATTTAGGCGAATTAGATAGCTGTCCTTTTATTGAAGATGCTGATTTAGAAGAAGTATTACGTGATGCTAGTGAGATAAGTTGTGAGGATAATACTTAAAATCATAATACTAAGAATGGGTTTTGTCTTTTTTATAGACAAAACCCTCTTTTTGATTGATGAATATCTATTGGTTGATTAAAATCTAATCTCTAGATCTAAGTTTTCGTTACCAACTTCAAATTTTGCATCTGCCCACATAGGAGGTCCATAACTCATATTGTTATTGGATACACCATAGCTCTCTTTTGGCATTCCATTTTCTTCAAAATCCATTCTTTCATTGTTATTAGCGTCGTGTACACAAGAAATTCCATATTCTCCAGCTGGTATATCTGTAAATGTAATTTTGGCAATACCATTTACAATTTCACCTTTTGCGGATTTAACAGGAGCAGCTTTCATAAAAGTAGCTTCGTCATATAATCCAAAAAGAACCGCACCATCAGAACTTGATACATTAGGTACTGTTACAGTGATGGTGATTCCTGCAGTATCTTGTGCCTTGGTTACAAAATTTACGGCTGTCATTGCTAAAAATAAGATTAGAGTTTTCATAAGAGTTTAGTTTTTTGATTTCTATTATTTCGTTTGATGATTCAAAAGTCTATAAATTTTATGCGTATTTATAAAGTATCTAACTCAATTGTAGAATTTATGGGATGAAGTGTATTTTAGTATGTGAACTGTTGAGTAAATGAGTGGTTGAGTAGGGGAGTATTTTGAGTTTTTAAGCTAGTTATTGATCAGACGTTAATAGTATACAAGTATTTTATATCAGTGCTTTATGACCTTGTTTTTGAATTCGTCATTCGCAATTACAAAAGCCCTCTTGCTTTTATCTCTAAATATTTATTGATAGTGTTTACAGTTAGGTCTTCAGGAGATGTTAAAACGGTTTGGATTCCGTGCCTTTGTAACTCTTTTACCATTATTTTTTTATCATAAGCGAATTGCTGTGCAATCGTTTGATCATAGATTTCTTCTAAACCTGTTGCAGTATGATTTATCAGTTGATGTAGCTCGGTGTTTTCAAAGAAAATTACAACCAAAAGATGTTTTTTAGCTAGTGCTTGTAAATAAGGTAGTTGTCTTTTTAATGAAGAAATATGTTCAAAGTTGGTGTATAGTAATAGAAGACTCCGATGATTTATTTGTCTTTTTGCATGTGCATATAATAATCCAAAATCAGCATCTAGAAACTGTGTTTTTACATTATATAAAGTTTCTGAGATATTATTGATATATGTTTTCTTTCTACTTGCAGGTAAGAAATCACGAACCGTATTAGAAAAAGTAAACATTCCTACTTTGTCATTTTTTTTAAGTGCTATGTTAGAAAAAGCCAATGTACTATTTATTGCGTAATCTAATAAGCTTAGTTCTTTGAAAGGCATTTTCATCACACGACTTTCATCAATAATAGAGTAAATCGGTTGTGATTTTTCATCTTGAAATTGATTAATCATCAGATTTCCGTGCTTAGCAGTTGCTTTCCAGTTAATGGTTCTCACATCGTCTCCAATGACATATTCTTTGATTTGTTCAAACTCCATAGTATGTCCTATGCGTCTGATTTTTTTAAGCCCGAACTGAGTTAATTTGTTATCGATAGCCAAAAAGTCGTATTTCTTCATTTGAATAAAAGATGGGTATACTTTTACCATTGCCGATTTATCAAAACTATAACGCCTTTTGATTAAATTGATTTTAGTCATAGCATACACGTGTAAATGACCAAAAATATATTCACCTCTTTTTACAGGTCTTAGTGAATATTCAAAATCTAAGGTGGATTTTGGGTTAATTGTACCTGTTTTTAAAAAGTCACGTTTTTGAAACTGAATAGGAATTTCATCAATTATTTCTGTGTAGGTAGTAAATGAATAGTTGTTTTTGACTCTCACCGGAATCGCATTAAAGTCACTATTCGAAAATTTTTCAGGGAGTAATCTACTAGCTTCAATACCATTTCTGGTGTTGAACAAAATCACAATATCGAATAAAAAAGTGATCATTAATCCCCATACTAATAACCAAGCTAATGGATATATTGCATGAAACCAATACGAAACTAAAAATAGTACCGATAGGATAGCGAGTATATAAAATACTCTGGAACTTAGGTATAAGGATTTATAGAATTTAATCACAATTAACGTGGTATTTCTACTGATTGTAAAATCATCTCAATTACATTCTCTGTAGTCATTCCTTCCATTTCACGTTCTGGAGATAGTATAATACGGTGGCGTAATACAGGATATAATGACTTTTTAATATCTTCTGGAGTCACAAAGTCTCTACCATTAATTGCTGCAAATGCTTTTGAAGCATTCATCACTGCAATAGAAGCACGTGGAGAACCTCCAAGATAAAGATGTGGATGTGTCCTGGTTTTAGTAACAATCTCTGCTATATATCCTAAAATCTTTTCTTCTATAATAACTTCCTGAGTTTTTTTCTTATACTCTGCTAGTTTTTCTGGTGTCATCACTGGATTTACCATTTCTAATGGCTTTAGAGCTTTCCTTTCATGATGTGTTTTTAGAATATCCACTTCTTCTTGTAATGAAGGATAATCTACTTTGATTTTAAACAAGAAACGATCTAATTGAGCTTCTGGTAAAGCATAGGTTCCTTCTTGTTCAATTGGGTTTTGCGTAGCTAACACCATAAAAGGAGGTTCCATAATATAACGGATTCCATCAATGGTTACCTGACGTTCTTCCATGACTTCGAATAAAGCTGCCTGCGTTTTTGCAGGAGCACGGTTGATCTCATCAATAAGTACCATATTAGAAAATATGGGGCCTTTCTTAAACTCGAAATCACTGGTTTTCATATTCAATACCGAGGTTCCTAAGACATCACTAGGCATAAGATCAGGAGTAAACTGAATTCTGTTAAATTCGGTTTTCAATGTCTTAGCAAATAGCTTTGCTGTAATTGTTTTGGCAATACCAGGAACTCCTTCAATAAGTACATGACCATTGGATAAGAGTGAAACAATAAGTAGTTCGATAAAATCCTGTTGACCTACAATTACTTTAGCTAATTCAGATTTTAATTTTTCTACTGCTTGTTGTAACTCACTAAGATCAATACGATTCTCAAAGCTTATCTTTTCCGAAGTAGTTTCGGTAGTCGTTGTAGTTTCTTTAGGAGTATCAATAGGAGCAGCGTTTTCCTCGCTTTCCTGAGGAGTATTCTCTAAAGCATCATTTTGTAACTCTTCGTTTTCCATATGATTATATTTATTCTCGGTTAGAGATTGTTCTATATCTTTATTGTTATGATTTATTTTTGAATTCGCTTATCATATCATATAATCGAATTAATTCTTCTTTTGATATTACTCTTTTTCGATTAAGTTCTTCAAAATACTTAAATAAACTTTTAGTGTCTTCTATGTTATTATTACTTCTGGCAGAAATATCTAACAATGTTTTTTCGTCCAGCGTGTTTGTCTGTATTCTAAGATCGTGATGAACATAGTCTAAAAAGAGAAGGTTTTGTTTTTCTACAATTTCTTTATGTTTTTCCTTTTCATAGTACATTGCGCTAATCGTTCGGGTAAAGGCTAGCGTCTGGTTTTTAAGAGGTTCTATAATCGGAATACTTCTTTGTTTTCGTTTTCCTTCAAAAATAACAAAAAGCAAAACTCCAATTATTAAGGTGTAGTATGCCCATTTTAGATATCTGTTTTGTAACAGGAAAAATAGAGGAGATGTATAGATCGTCTTCCCTGATTTATAATGATTGTCCCAGAAAATTTTTTTAGTTTGATCAATATATGATACTATATTCTGAGTGTATTCATAATTTTTGCCCTTTAACATAAAGTAATTTCCAAAAGCTTCAGGAAAAGAATGAAGTAGTATTTCTCCATCACCAAAGGATTGTTTGATATAATTTAGTTTTGGGTCTTTAATCTGTAACGTATCATTATATAATTGTGTGACTCCAAGAACGGTCGTATTAACAGTGTCTATTTCACTAAAATAAGGATTGTATACATCACGATCATAATGATATGGTTTTTCTGCTTTTAGATTTTTATTCACTAATTCGACCATTGGTTGGGTAGAAATATCATCGATTGATATCAGATTATCTGTATCGATTAACAAGGTGTCTAGTAGGTTTCTACTAATTGTTTTGGAGGACACAAATAAGGTATTACCTTTTTCTACCCAGTTTAATATTCTATCTAATTCACTATCATCAAAACCAATAGATCCGTTTACGAAAAAATATGTCCCGGATACGGTATCATTATCTAATAAAAACTCATAAGGCGGTTGGTTAATATCTTTTAATGTACTATCCCCAAAAGTCTCTTTCATTATAGAGTAAGAGACAAATGTTCCTAAAGGAATTTTGTCGGTCTTAGCATAGCTCGGAAACCAGTTAATAGGTTCTGGCTCACTTGCCTCTAAAAAAGTAAGTAAGCCTATAGCGGCTATGATTATAATGATAAATATTTTAGATTTTTTACTTAACAAATTATGAGGGTATACTATTAGTTATTGATTTAAATTTTTGTTGTGCCTGATGAAAGGATTTCTCATCAACTTCAAAACTTCCATACCATATAAAATCATACAATCGGGTAATGTTTTGAAACTTGCTTTTTAAGGAATCATCTGTCAATTCTTTTAAATAATCGGTATTTGTTTTTTGAGATTCCCAATTTATTAATTCAGTATCCGATAATTTTTTTAATACAGAAAGGTAATAATACCTGATCGCTAGTCTATAATTATTCTCTTTTAGAGCTAACTCAATCAATTGTTGAATATCTTGATTCTGAATGATATCTTCATCCTCGGTAAGGATAATTTGTGGGGCTTCTTGTTTTTCGAATAATATATCTCTTGGACTTACTTTCATAAATAACCATCCTAGCAAAAATAATACACCAATAATGATTAGATAGGGCAATAGCTTGAGTAAAATCGCCCAAAACCCTGTAACTTTTTCTACACCAAATAACCAATGAATAAAGCTATTCCATAATTGACCTAACCATTTTTTGAATCGTGTCCAGATATTATCGGGCTCTTCATATTCGGTATAGTTAAAATCCTCATCATTTTGTAATTCTTGAATTTTATCAGAACTAAACTTTTTAATTTCTTTGGTAGCATCCAGATCATATATGATCTCTTGAGATTCGGATACCGTTGTGCTATCTTGAACATCTGCAGATACAGAGAAAGAAACGACTAGAAATAGAAAGTAAAGTAGTATTTTCAAATTATTCCGATTTACCTAAAGAATCAATCTGCTCTAACGTTCCTGTATGATGTTTTCTTTCATTTAGATTAAAATAAATGAATGCGCTAGATATAGATGTAAAAAGATATATTATAATGTATTGTATAACAGATGAGATAGTATTAAGTAAAATAAATACCCAGTCAAACATACTTGATGGATCAGAAAAAGATCCTTCTGTTGCAGCTGTAAATGTTTTAAAGAAAGTGTACATTATAGCAGGAATAGAAAACACCATACTTATGATATAGGATAATATTCCGATTACCAGAAGTGTAGCAAAAGTAATCCACCATTCATTTTTTACTAATTCAAAACTTTCACCAATAGCATCAAACACGCCTGATTTACGAAAAATAAGAATAGGGAAAACAAGACTTAGAGGTACATAAAGATATATTCCTGGCACTACACATAACGCAAGTCCAATTCCGGTCATTATAGATGAAAGAATAGCAAGTCCTATTATACTTCCTAAGTCATTTTTTACTCCATCGGTAATTGTTTTTTGGTTAATTACTCCATTATTATCAATATATACTTTGATATAATGCAAAACAGTTCCAAACATTAATCCGTAAAAAATTAAGACGCTGATAAGCATAACTAATGCAGCTATTATTATTGCTCCAGAATTAAATATTTGTGAATTGCCTGCAATATTAAATGGATCTAATAAGTTAGATGACGAATAGGTATAATAACCTATGGTAAATAACATTACAATAAAGACAATACCCGATGTTTTAAATAAAACAGAAAATAAAGGTTTAAAATTTGTTCTTAAAAATGCAAAAACATCGGAGAGGATATCTCCAAGTTCTCTTTTTTTCTTAAAATCGATGTATTGATTATTCATATAATGATTTTTTGTATAATTGTCTGGGATATATAACGTAATAAAATAGAATTAGACTTAAAGATCCCAGTATAATAAAAATGGCCAGCCAATCCGGCATTTCTGTATGTCTAGTTACAAAACCTTCTAAGAAACCTGCAATAATAAAAAAAGGAATTGTACTTATCACAATTTTTAATCCTGCTTTAACACCTCTAACAAAAGAAGTAAGACGTGTATACGTTTTAGGAAATAAAATAGAATTACCAACTACTAATCCTGCACATCCTGCAATAATAATAACCGAAATCTCTATGGTTCCATGTATCCATATGGTACGAGCACTTTCCCAGAATAATCCTTTTTCATAAAAGAAATACTGAAAAGAACCTAACATAATAAAATTTCGCATCAACATGTATATGGTGCCAATCCCTAGCATGATCCCTAATATA
The DNA here is from genome assembly GCF_947492405.1 of uncultured Aquimarina sp. Classification (GTDB taxonomy): domain Bacteria; phylum Bacteroidota; class Bacteroidia; order Flavobacteriales; family Flavobacteriaceae; genus Aquimarina. Next base: position 210,599 of record NZ_CANLMP010000006.1, on the reverse strand, counting down.
AAGCAGTTTAATGCTACTCTAATGTTGTTTATAGTAATACCAAGAAACATATTAGTTTCTTCCATTTGCTTATATACAGCCATAGGATCGTCATTCTCAATATTCTCTAATGTCATATTTACATAACCATCTCCTAGAATAGATCTCACAAATGCTCCATCTGTAGCAGAAGAATAAACGCCAATCACTGTAAAAAGTGCTGAAACTAAAAATGCAATAAGAAGTTGTCGTTGGTATTGATAAAACTCTAATGGAAACTCTTTTACCCAAAAGGAATAAAATCGATTTTTCTTTTCTTTTTTTGTTTTGTAGATTTTTTGATGTGCTTTAGAAGCGAGTCCGTTTAAGTAGCTGAATGTTTGGCTATTAGGGTAAAAGGTTCTTGCGTAACTCAAATGATCAGTGATCTCAATATATAAACTAGAAAGTTCATCTGGAGTTATTTGTGCATTATTAAGCAGAACACTTTCAAATTTTAACCATTTATCTTTATTTTGCTTCACAAAAGCCGCCTCACGCATGGATCAAAAATTAGGAGCTTCAAAGAAACATAATTAATGGATAATTTTCAAATAGAAACTGCTCAAAATGTAAGTATACAGCAAAATACAGCTGGAATAGGGGAACGGATCTTGGCATACTTGATCGATCTCTTGATTATTATAGCCTATTTCATTATTGCGATTTTTTTTATAGGAGCTTTAGACTTAGATGTAGGAGATCAATGGTCATTTTGGTTGATAATAGGACTTCCTCCCTTTCTTTACTTTTTGTTATGGGAAACTTTTTGGGATGGTAAAACCCCAGGGAAAGCTACTATGAAGATAAAAGTTGTGCGTTTAGATGGATCAAGACCTGCTTTTTCTGGTTACCTTATCAGATGGTTGCTTAGGCTGCTTGATATTACTTTAGCATCAGGAGGAATTGCTGTGGTGGCAATTCTTTTTAAAGGAACCGGACAACGACTTGGTGATATGGCCGCCGGAACTACCGTGATAAGTGAGAAACAAAAAGTTAGATTTCATCAAACAATTTTAGTAGATATTCCAGAGGATTATAAACCAGTATATCCACAAGTTACTGTTTTTAGCGATATGGAGATGCGTAAAATAAAAGGCATTTATCATGATGCCAGAAGAAATGGGAATCATAATATCATTTTGGAACTTTCTAATAAGGTAAGTGGTCTTATGCAAATTACGCCTCAAGAAAAACCAGTACAATTTCTTTCTAAAGTATTAGAAGATTATAATTATTATACGCAGAAGCTCTGATATGATAGATGAGTATTAGAGCTAGTGAGTACCTGTTTTTTTATAGATTTACCTCAAGCCTATTTAATCACCTCTGCTTTAATAAAGATATTTTCCTTAGGCCATTCACTGCCATCTACAGGAACATTAGATATTTTATCAGCTACATTCATTCCTTTTACGACCTTACCGAATATGGTATGTTCTCCATCTAGATGATGAGCTCCTTGTTTAGCAATGACAATAAAAAATTCATAAGGAGTAGAACGATTAGATGGGTTATTAACCCATTGCTTCGATAAAGCTACGGACCCACGATTATGAGTAAGACCCTTAATAGGCTCGTGGGGTACAGTATAATCTCCAATATCATGACGTTTTTGAGCCATTTGATTACGATCACTATTTCCACCTTGAATTACGAATCCTTTGGCTACTCGATAAAAAAAAGTTTCATCGAAATATTTTTGTTTTACTAAGTAGATAAAATTAGCTCTATGTAATGGAGATTCTTTAAAAAGTTTGATATGAATATCTCCAAATTTAGTATTAATACGCACTAAGGTTTCAGGGTTTTCCTTACCATATTGTAGTAAGAAGCTCTTCATGTTTTTATTAGTAAGCTTAAAAGGCTCATCTTCCAAAACAGAAGTATCTTTAGTTTTTGCTTTAATTTCAGTTTTTAGTGTATCATTCTGGTTACCAGATTTTTTTGCAGAAATAGGCTGTTCGTTTTCGATAACCGGCTGCTTAGTTTTTTTAGAATGTGTATCTTCACAACTGTAGAAGCTAAAAAAAACAATACAACTATACACTAAAATTACTCTGTTAAATGACATTCGAAACGTTTAAAAGTTTGATTCCAAAAATACAGAAAATGTCAGTACCTGGAGAATCTTCTCATTTTATTATGGCTCCCGAAATGCGGATGCAAGAGCTTTATAAAATTAAAATAGAAGAAAAAAATCCTAGGAATGCAGCTGTACTTATGCTTTTTTATCCTAAAGAGCATCATACACATTTAGCGTTAATATTACGTCCTACTTATGAAGGAGTACATTCTGGTCAAGTGGCATTACCAGGTGGTAAAGTAGAAGAGTTTGATAAAAATTATGAATCTGCAGCCTTAAGAGAAACCTGGGAGGAAATAGGTGTAAAGTCTGATTCTGTTGATGTATTGAAGCATCTTACCAAAGTGTATATTCCTCCGTCTAATTTTTGGGTACATCCTTTTCTTGGAGTAACTCATAAAACACCTAATTTTATTCGTCAGGAAGAAGAGGTAGCAGAAGTTATTGAGGTTTCATTAGAACAATTATTAGATGAAAATCGCGTAATTTCTAAAAAATTATCAACTTCTTATGCCGAAAATATCGAAGTACCATCCTTTGAATTAAATGGTTACGTAGTTTGGGGAGCAACTGCGATGATGCTTAGTGAACTTAAAGTACACTTAAAATCTGCGTTGGAGGCATGATTTTGTATATTTGGCTCCCATTTTCTTCTTAATATTTAGAAGAATTTAACTGAAATGTTATCTATTATTTAATTAATTGTGATTAGTTTTAAGTAGAACTAGTTGATAGTCAGATGTTGTTGTCTGTTTTGTTAAATAAAAGAGACACTGATAAATTAAAATTATTTATGGGATTATTTAAAAGAAATCCTTTTGGTCATATATTATTTCTGAAAAAGTGGCTCATAAGAATTATGGGTTCTATGACACATAGACGTTATAGAGGATTTAATGAATTACAAATAGAAGGGAGTGAGATTTTTAAGGATCTTCCTGATACTAATGTACTATTTGTTTCTAATCATCAAACGTATTTTGCAGATGTAGTGGCTATGTTTCACGTTTTTAATGCGAGTTTAAGTGGGCGTACAGATTCTATTAAAAACATAGGATATCTATGGAAGCCTAAATTAAATTTATATTATGTAGCTGCTAAAGAAACCATGAACGCTGGTTTATTGGCTAAAATACTAGCATATGCTGGTGCTATTACTGTAGAAAGAACATGGCGTGATAAAGGTCAGGATGTTAACCGTCAGGTGAAGATGAGTGATATTACGAATATCAAAAGAGCTTTAGAAGATGGATGGGTAATTACATTTCCCCAAGGAACTACTAAACCATTTAAACCTATTCGTAAAGGAACTGCTCATATTATTAGACAATATAAGCCTATTGTGATTCCTATTGTAATAGATGGATTCAGAAGATCTTTTGATAAAAAGGGTATCAGAATCAAAAAGCGTGGTATTTTACAGTCGATGGTTATTAAAGAACCATTACAAATTGATTATGAAAATGATTCTATAGATGATATCGTTGGTAAATTAGAATTCGCAATCGAGCAACATTCTTCTTTCCTTAAAGTAATCCCTCAAGAAGAGTTAGATGCAGAAGAAGAATTGAATAAGAAGAGACGTTGGGAGTATTAGATACTTTAGCATAGCTAGTTACATATACGTATCTCTAATAATAAATCAAAAGCCAGAAGATTATTAGATTTTCTGGCTTTTCTATGTTAACTCAATATGTATAAAAAAGACAATTACATGATTTGGCAATATCCCCAATGACAAAAGAATTCTTCATACTCATAACCTGGAATTCCATTTAAAGAAAGACAATCCGCATGATTCCTACACTGCATACCTGTATTACCACCATTAATATTTTTTTGCTCCTTTTTGTTTAAAACTTGAGCCCCTTTTAATTGCATTAATTTTTTCATTTTTTTACAAATTACTTGATTTTATTATTGTAGCAAGCATTTAAAGACAGTTGCTATTTTCTGTCTGTTTTGGCTAAGAATCTTCTTTATTTTTTAACGTGGATTTAAAAAACCTTATAATTAGGATATTGAGTTTCCTCTCCCGGAGGGAGAAGCAACTAATCAAGTTTATAAAAAACGGATTATCCTATAAATTTTAAGTTGAACTCACGTTTTTTTCTTAAAAAGACGCTCTAAATGATTTTTTTTTAGTTGTTTAATTAAATGAACAAATAGAAAGTATAACAAGATTTCCGTTGATTATTCTTTCTACTCCGCAACTTCCTGAGCAGCAATCGCTGTTATCAATACATCTTCTGGCTACGTTTTGACATCCATAGACACCGCCTTGAATTGATTTTTGATGCTTCTTTTTAAGAACTGTTACTCCGTTTACTTTTAGAATTTTTTGAATCATTGTGTGATTTTTAGGTTAGAAATGTTTTAAAAGAAGAGGTCTAAAAAATAAAATATCAATGTCAAACCGAGCCTGTCGAAGTTTTTACATTTTAATTTTCAAATTCTCTTTGACAGGATCAGATTGACCACTTCTTACTTTTAGAGCTTTTTATACAACCTCAGGAAAATCATTCTTAGTCTATCTGTTCGAAACAACGACCAAAAGAACAACTTCCTGCGCATAATCGAAGACACTGATCTCCGTAATACGTTCCGGCCTTAATGGTTTGCTGTTCGTTTTTGTTTAGTTTAGATACCCCTTTTAAATTTAAAATGTTGTTAAGCATAATGATGTGTTTTAAATACCTACTCTGTCATAAGGTTTTCGGTTACCCCTTGATCAAAATTAATCGCTATTACTATTTTGATTCTGAGACTAAAGTAGAAGGTAATCAGAGGTATTAAAAAAGAAGGTTGACCATTTTGAACAAAATAGTCATAAAAAAACCCTGCATATGGGCAGGGTTATTAGCGTACAAAAAAAATGTAATGCTATTTAATACCTAAAGCACAAATATTCCAAAGCTCATGACCCAGATCGACAACGTTTGTTGGATCTGTAGTGGTACTAGAACCTCCTTCTATTTTTTTCATGGCATCTGCGCTAATCCTTGCTATGGTTAACTTTTTTAGGTTGATTTTTTGTGTTCCGTCTTTTTTCATTTTTAAGATGATTTAGTTATTACTGGTTTTTTCTTTTTTCCAAAACATATCGGAATCAGGAAAAATGTATTTTGTTAGAAATATATTTTATTAATAGGGTTTTTAATAATCATAGATGGCTAAATTGTTTAAAATAGCCATAGAATTATGCCGTAATTTCAGAGCTTACCCGTTGCTTATCCAGACTCTTAATGTAATAGGACGGATTGATTCCTGTTTTTGCTTTAAAATGCTTTACCAGAGAATAGCTACTTTTATATCCAATCTCTGAGGCTATGGATTGGATAGAGAAAGATCTAAATTTTTTATCATCCTTTAATCTTTTTATAACATACTCAATCCTAAGATCATTGATATACTCGTTATAATTCTTCTCCTTATGGATGTTTATGGTTTGGGATAAGTAGGTGGCATTGGTTTTTAACTTTTTTGCCATAGCTCTTAGATTACAATCAGATTTCAGAAAATATTCCTGAGCTTCTAATTTTTCAAGCCCTTTAATAATTTCGTTTACCTTTTGATCATCGATAGCTATCTCTTTTCGCGGTTCTTCTTTGGGGATTGAAATTTGTTTAATCGATTCTAAAACATTGATTTCTTTCATTAATTTGTCAAACAAGGTTTTATTTGATCGTTGCTTTCTAAAATATAAGAAGATACTAGACATCAATGCTATTGCGGTAATCAAAAGAATCCAGAATATTCGATTTTTTGCCAGCTTCTCTTCTGCTTGCTTTGCTTCCAGTACAGTTATTTCTTGTTGTAATTTATCAGTTTCTTTTTCATGAATAATATCGACGGTTTGATCTTTATCTTTTTGGTAATATTCATTTAAGGTAGCATATTTATTATTCCAAAACATGGCCTGTTTATAATCTTCCTTTTGATTATAACAATTTGCTAATAACAAATGGGATCTAATAGCAGGAGGCTTATATGTATCATTTTCTTCAAAGGAATTAATACTATTTAATAATATATTAATAGCTTTGTCATATGATTGTTTTTTATAAAAACAATTAGCAATGAAATAATCTGTTCGAATTGTTGGAAATGATTTATTATCAATTTTTTTATGATTCAGTATTTCTTTTGCTTCGAATAAATACTGCAAGGATTGCTCATAATCCTTCTTGTAGAAGAAAACCATTCCTTTTTTGATTAAAAGATCCAAATACAGTTCGTCTAATTTAAGAGACTTACTCATTTCCATACCCTGATTGGCATAGTGTAATACAGAGTCATATTTCTCGCCATCCAGATATATATCACTTAGTGTAGTTATAAATCGTATATGATTTTCTTTATTATAAAACGTTGTTTTAGGAATTGCTTTTAATGATCTTAGTGCAATTTTCTGTGCTTTCTCATTCTGATTCATTCTTGATAACACTATTATAAGTCCAGAATTTACGATGATTTCATTTTTTACATTTTCTGTTCTTTCAGCAATATCCAATGCTTTATAGTAATTGTCCAGCGCTTCTCTATTTTTTCCACTCCTAAGGTAGATATGTCCTTTCATTGTAGAAACCAAGTAGGCCAGTTTGTCATTTTTCAGTTTCGTAGCAATGTTTTCTAGCTTATTGTATAGTGCCAGGCTTTTTTCAAATTCTTCTGTTTTAAATAATACTTTTGCCTGTTTTTTTAATTCTGAAACATCTTGTATTGTATTTTCCTGAGCAGAAATATAGAAGGTGTTCAATACAAGTAAGAATAAAGGTAAAAGAAGGTACTTACCTGATAAAGCTTTATGGTGAGTTGTCATTATGATGGGTATGTGTATTGTCCAAAAGTAAGTAATACTTTTATTTTTTTAGAATATCCAATCAATATCACCAGAATAGAAAAGAAAAATATTGTATTTATGCGACCATCCTTAAGCTAAAAATCCCTAGGATAATCTAAAGAGAACATGCTGAATCTATCATGAAACAAAATATTCTGTTTTACTCTAACCATTCCTTAAAATCTTTTACACGTTCTCTGGCAACAATGATCTCTTGTTCATTAAAATGATGCAATTTTATCTGTAGTCTAGAATTGGTGTACGAAATGATATCTTTAATTGCATTAATATTAATATAGAATTTGCGATTGACCCGGTAGAATTGTTGTGGGTTTAATTCATCTTCAAGAGACTCTAGAGTAGTATCAATAAGATAGTTTCTATTTTCATTGGTATGAAGATAGGTGCCTTTGTTTTCAGAATAAAAACATTCAATATCTTCTACAGAGAATATTTTAAGATGTTGCCCCACTCGAGCCGTAAAACGTTTTTTATATACTCGATCCATAGGATTGACTAGCAACTTCTTGATATCTTCAAAATCAACTTTTAAGGATTGGGGCGAAGAGAGTTGGTTTTTGTATTTTTTTACAGCAGCTTCTAATTCCTCATCGTCAATAGGTTTCAGTAGGTAGTCAATGCTATTTAGTTTAAAAGCTTTTAATGCGTATTCGTCATAAGCAGTCGTAAAAATAATGGAACTTTTGATCGTAACGGTATCAAATATTTCGAATGACAGACCATCACTTAATTGAATATCTAGAAATATAAGATCCGGATGCTCATTGTTACTAAACCATTCGATAGATTCACTAACAGAATGTAGCATAGTATGAACCTTAATGTCGAGGTCATCGAGCATACGACTTAGTCTTCTGGCAGCTGGCTTTTCGTCTTCAATTATTATTATGTTCATGTTTTTAAGTTACAAAGTTTTAAAATTACAGAATTGCAAAGTTAGATAGGATCAAAGTTCGAAAAAATCCAACAGTCCAACAACTCAATTGATCTAATGATCCAGATTACTCCCAAAGCTGTTTTTCATTGTCTTCTTCATCCATATATTTTCTAATTCTTCGTTCTTCCCAATCTTTATCAAACATAGGATTAATTCGATAGGCTTTTACTGCATGAAAGGCTAAACCAATTCCCCAGCCAAAAGCGGCCCATAAAAACCAGGCATATCGCCACTCGTTTGTGTAATAATTTATTCCGGCAAGAAACCCTATGACAATGATGTATGAAAAAAGGTTATTATAAAATTTCTTTAATTCGTCTACACGTTCTTTTGCTCGTTCATATCTTTTTTGTTCTTCGAAATCTTTCATGATGGTTAGTTTTATGTTAGTAGTTTTTATTTATGTTCTAAAGTAAGATTGATATAAGGAAATCACGTCAGTTCGAGTACTTCGACTTTAGGCGAAGTGTATCGAGAACAGTGATTTTCGTATTAAAAATCTATTCTCGACACTATTTTTTATTCACTTTGTTCCAAAAAAATCATTCGAATTGACGATTTTTGATTTCAATTATGTTATCATATTTATAATCTGTCTAGTGTATCATCCTCGTCCATTAATTTCTTAATTTTTTCTTCTTCCCAGTTTTTACCGAAAATAAAATTTCGTTTAAAAACCTTTAACCCATGGAATAATAATCCTATTCCCCAAAATATTGGAGTAATGTATAAGTGCCACTGTGACCAGTTTTTAAATCCCTGACTTTCGAAATTAGTATTAATAAAGAGCACAATTATATTAATGACAATATAAAAGGTTAAATGTGTATAAAACCCTCGTTCATCATCCACTCTTTTTTTCGCTAATTTGTATCTTTTTTCTTCTTCATAATCTTGCATGAGGATCAGTTTTTTAATTGTTATTCTTTGATTGATGATTCCATTTAACCTCATTAGACTTTTTATTGAAAGTTTACTTGTCTTCGATATATCCGTCTGAGACAAACACTCTGACTGACATAAATTTTCTTAGCTCGAACTTACACTTTTAATAAAATTGATACTTATAGGATGTCTAATGTATCATCCTTATCCATTAGTTCTTTGATTTTTCGTTTTTCCCATTGTTTACTAAAAATGATGTTAGGGTTAAAAACCTTTACCCAATGAAAGAATAATCCAATTCCCCAGAAAAACGGAGTGATATATAAATTCCAGTTTAACCAGTTGTTAAATCCTTCATCTATAAAATCAGAGTTGACAAACAACAGGAAAATGTTTACAATAACATATACCGTGAGGTGACTATAAAACCCTTTTTCTTCTTGTACTCGTTTTTTGGCTAATCTATATTTTCGTTCTTTGTTTTCCATTTTTTCTTTTTTATAATTCGTCGTTCTCACTCATTAATTCTCGGATCTTTTGTTCTTCCCATTTTTTGAAAGGATTAAACTTTCCGAATTTCTTTTCTTTTCTAAATGTCCATAAACCATGACCTAGTAGAAAAATACCCCACGCTAATGGAGGGATTATTAAATTTGGAAGCAAGTAACCATCATAGAAATAATCTTTTAGATATAAAATAACTGCGATGATGATTATGTTGATAATTACATATACTGCTACGTGGGTATAAAAGGCTTTCTCTTCGGTTACTCTTTTTTTAGCTCTTTTGTATGTTTTTTGTAGTTCAGAATTTTCCATTTTCTATTTTTTAGATATCATTCTTCTCTTCCATAAACTCCTTTATCTTTTTATCCTCCCATTTTTTACTGAAAATAGATTGATTAAGCAGTTTCTCCAACCCGTTTTTTTCTCTAAATGTCCACAATCCGTGTCCAAGTAAACCTAGTCCCCATAATAGCGGAGTACTTATTAAATTCCAAGGTAGATAGTTGTTGTATCCTTCATCATTTATATAATCTCCTAGTTCTATCTTAAAAAGAAAGATGATGATATTCATAACGACATATACTGTAGCGTGTCCGTAAAAGGATCTTTCTTCTTTTACTCTTTTTTTAGCTTTTTTATAGGCTTTTCTTTTATCAAAATCATTCATAATTTCTTCTATTAGATTCGTCCATATACTTTCTGATTTTTTTCTTCTCCCAATCTTTGCCAAATATCGGATGATGGTCAAACGCTTCTGAATAATGGAAGAGTAGGCCTAATCCCCATCCTGCCATCGGAAAAATAAACCAAGGTAGGCCAAAACCCGTAGTTCTGTAATTGATGAATATTAAAAACGGAATCACAATACAGTAAGCAGTTAAACTACCATAAAATTCTTTCATTTTCTTTACTCTATCTTTTGCTCTTTTATATTTTAGATCTTTTACGATTTCTATGTTCTGTGCTGTTGTCATATCGATTGATGTTATTCTTTTAGTTAATATTGGAAGCTTTGCAATAAAAGCTGTTTCTGTTTTGAATACAGAGAACTCTCTTTTAGTAAGCAGTTCATATCGCTGTTTTACATTTCCTAAGCCTACACCGCTACTTTGTTTAATTACTTCTTTAGGTTGTAGGTTGTTTTCTACAATCAGAAAACCCTCGTCTTCATAAATTTTAATGTGCAAAGGCCTGTTAGGCATTACTACATTATGTTTTATGGTATTTTCTAATAAAATCTGTAAAGACAGTGGTACTACTTTTGCTTCAGGATTAGAAGAGTGCTCAGGCATCTCAAAAATAATACTGTCCTCAAACCTTAATTTTAATAAGGTCATATAGGTCTTTGCGAATTTTAACTCTTCATCGATGGTCACTAATTCTTTATCCTTTTGTTCTAAAACATATCTGTAAACTTTAGATAAAGAAGTGGTAAACTTCTGTGCCATTCTAGGATTTTCGTCAATTAAGGATGTCAATACATTTAGACTATTAAACAAAAAGTGCGGATCTAATTGATTTTTTAAAGCTGCAAATTTTGCTGACGCTGTTCCTGCGATTATTTTTTGTTCTGTGACTTTAGATTCCTGTCTGTGTTTCCAATAGAAAATCCCATAAAACAGAAAGGTTACTACGGTAGCAATTGATAGAGAAATCAGGTAATACTGGGGTCTCTCATTACTAATAAATTCAAAAAATCCTTTTTCATAAACAAACAAATTGAAAAATAATCTAGCGATAAATATTGCAACCACTGATACCATAGTAGCCAGGATAATGGTTACGGTTAAATTTTTTACTGTATATAACTTTTCTTGACATTTTTTTCTTCGAGATATGAACAGGTATACATTAGCTATATATATGACTATAGAAAACACAACATTCTCTAAGTATTCGTTTAGTAATTCTCGGTTAAAATTTATCTCAATTCCTTTAAAATAATAGATGATAAGGAATGTGATAAATATTGCGGTTCCGATTAAAATACCTTTTCCTATTTCTTTAAAAATGTTCATTTAGTTTTATTTACAATTTTCTTGTATCCTTGTTATTTGGTTTTTCCCCCAATCTGGGTAAAACGGCACGTTAGATGGTTCTTTTTCAAAGTACAAGATAGCTTTTTCTATCTCAGGACAAAAGACTTTTGGGTCTTTACCCCAGAATTTTGCCGCCCCCATTTGCCATTCTGCATGATATAGTATTGCTCTTGGGTTTTCAGGTTCAATAATCTTTGCTTTTTGATACAATTCTTCCACTTTACCAGAATGTGTCATTCCATATTTTGCACCATCATATACTACATAAGCTGTATTTAGCATGGCTTCCATAATCAGGATTTCTGCGTTGTCTTTAGAAAAAGTTTTAGCTTCATTCAGGTAATTCTGTGCTTTGGTCAAACGAGATTCTATTTCCTCAGCATCTTTAATACCAAAAGTAGTTACGATATGTATTTGTGCAGCATAATAATACGGTAGCCAGTTGTCTTTTTCTGCCTTACCAATACGCTCAAATAAATTGGCAGCTTCGTCATTCTTTTGATTCCCCCATAATTCAAAAGCTTTCCCCATTCCTTTTTCATAAGCTGCTTGAGAATTTACAGAAGTAATTGTAAAAAGACTCAGTATGATAATTATTGTTTTCATTTGTAGTGTTTTAAGGTTTTGTTTAATTATTATCAGCGCGACAATTGTTTTTGTTTTACAATGTAAATATCCTGTAATACTATGTGTTTTGGAATTAAATAGTACCGAATTGTAGTTTATTAAGGATGAATTGTATTACAGTTTAATGGTCTGAATTACTGCTTCTTCTTCTGAAACTGAAAATTTAGCATCTATCCATTTAGGAGGACCAAAGCTTCCTTTAGCATTATTACTAGTTCCATAAGGTTCTTTTGGGATTTTAAAGAAGTTTGTATCTAGTTTTTTATTATCGTTTTCATCGTGATATAACGAAATTGCATACATTCCATTAGGTATGTCATCTAATGTAACTGTTAGTGAACCTTTTTTAGCCTTTACGGTAACCGATTTGTACGTTTTTCTATAAAAATTATCTTCACCTTTATACAAACCGATCATAATAGTTCCATTATCTGATTTTACATTGGTTATGTTAATTTCAATACTGTTTGTAGTATTTTGAGCAAATATTGCTATTGGTAATAGAAGCGTGAAAATTACTGTAATAGATATAGTTTTCATGGTTTTTATTTTAAAGTTAAACTGAATTTGTTATTAAGAAATAATAGGGTTTGTGTTCGTGCCTTTATCTGAAAAATTATAAGTTATCTAATTGATTATCTGTTTTATTGTCACTGATTGTCCAGAAGAATCCTACGATAAAAAAACGATCGGCAGTTGGTCTGATAGCACGTCTTGCAAAATTTCCATTTACATTGGGAGTATTGGCATATTGATAATTAAATACATTGTCGAAACCAAGGACATTAGATACAGATACAAATAAAATCTTTTGTTGACTGATTAAATATGCCCAGCTCATATTTAAAGAATTAAAAGTCCTTGTTTTCTCACCTAAAAAGTTATTTGTATTTGGATCAGTGTATGGACGGCCTGATGCAAAGTTATAGGTAGCACTGATTAATGACTTCCAATCTTGAGCCCAATATTTCCCTACAACGGATAGATTATGTTTTGTCGCAAAATTAGGAGTAGCTCGCTCTGGATAATTTCTATAATCCCTCTTGGTGTCCAGATATGAATAACTAGTCCAATACTCAAAGTTTTTTATAGACTTGTTATCTCTCCAATAAAGATCTAACCCAGCAGCGTATCCATCTCCTGTACTATTATAATTACTGCCGAATTCTGGCATTTCGGTATCAAATTTCGCTAAACGATCATAACTTTTATAATAGGCTTCTGCTCTTAGTGTTCTACCATTGTTTTGATAGAGATAATTAAGAATATAATGGGATGATTTTTCTGGATCTAGCGAGCTATTATATTTAAGAATATCTTGCTGAGGTGTCTGATAAAAATCTCCATATGCTAAGGAAAGCTGTGATTTCTCTGCAATTTTATAGGCTAAAGATGCTCTTGGAGATACTTTAGTAAAGTCTAGTAAAGCATTATGAGTTGCCCGTATTCCTACTTGCATAGCCAGTTTTTTATTGAAAAATATATTTGCTTCAGAAAAAGCGGCCGTGCTATTATTTTTAAAACTGCTTTGGAAATTTCCGAAAGAAATATCACTAACCCCTTCTTTAAAGTTTCCAAGAAATTGTTCTGCACCAAAGCTTAGTTTGAAACGATTACTGAATCTCTTTCTTAGTTTTATTTTTAAATGAGCTGCATTATCGTCATTACCGACATTTGTTTCTTCAATTTTTATATCATTATGGTCGTTTGCAAAACTTGCTCCAGTTGCCAGAGTCCAATCATTTCCTAATGCACCTTTATACGATGCATTGATATACAAGTTTCTATTTTTAAGTCCAAAATTGATGCCTTCTGGTACATTGATGTCTTCCTGGGTTAATTCGAAATCTGTATAATTTAATCCTCCATATAGTTTAAACAATCCATTATCGAATTGATGTCTATATACAGCCTCCCCTGATAAAGATTCAAAAGGTTTTATCCAATCTACACGTTGGGATATAATTTCCTGATAAGGTTTTAGGTTTAGGTAGAATGCATTGATACTTAGAGAATTTTTCTTCCATTTCTGAGTGTTTCCTACACCAAGCCCCACACTGATAAAAGATAGATCTGTTTTTTCTTGTTCGGGTTCATCGATAGTGTTAAGAAGTAAGACACTGGATAAGGCATCACCATATTCTGCAGAATATCCACCTGTGGAAAAATTAGTTCCTTTGAATAAGAAAGGGGAGAAGCGACCTCGAGTTGGGATATTGTTTGCTGTTGCTGCAAAAGGTTGAAAAACTCGCAGTCCATCAATATACACATTGGCTTCATTGGCATCACCACCTCTTACAAATAATCGACCGTCTTCTGCTACCGTTGACGTACCTGGAAGTGTTTGGAAAGCTCCTATATAATCTCCAGCGGCTCCTGCAGTTGTAACAATATCTAGCGGAGTTAATACGGATGCTTTACTATTGTCACCGGCAGAGAAAGTCCCTGCATTAAGGATAACACTGCCTAGTGAATTTACATCTTCTTTTAACTTGATTTTTAAGTCTTTCATTTCAGTCACAACCATACTCAGTGAGAAGGTTTCAAAAGAAAGAAAAGAAACGACTAATGTTTGTTCACCAGTTTCGGTAGTGGTAAAAGAAAAGGTTCCATCATCCGAAGATGATGCACCGTCATAGGTTCCATCCAGATAAATATTGGCTCCCGGAATTGGAACTCCTGATGGTTCTGTAACAATACCAGAAATAGTGTTTTGTGCATTCAAAAATGCTGCAGAGAGTAATAAAATTGTAGTTAGTAATGATTTCATCTGTTCGTTTTATGGTGTTAGATCGATGATTCAAATTTGCGTTAAAGAATTAGGTCTGAAAATTGAATACTACCGAACTGTAGAATTATTAGGATGGATTGTTATGTTGACTAAAATAGGAAGTTGTTAAAATAAACTAAGAAATTAGTTGAATCATTCAACTAATTTCTTAGTTTTACATTTTATAATCAATCGAAAAATGAAAAAACTGTTATTACCTACTGTTATTTTATTCTCTGTTACACTTAATGCACAGCAGATTACCGTATTTTATAAGGAGAAAAGAATACCAGATCAAGTAACTACCAAGAATGGACATTTTGATTCTTTAGAATTTGAGGTTTATATGTTAGAAATGGCGAAAATTAAAGCAGCAATATATGCCGATAAGGATAAGGATTCTCTAGATTATTACAGAAATAAAATTCAGGAAGAGGTAAATAAAATGATGATACATTCTAAAAAGATAGAACGTAAGTCTTTAAATATTCCAGAATATGATTATATCACGGTATTAAAAATTAGAGCGCTAAAGTCCTTGTATTACCCGCAGGAAGAAGTTGGTAATGATACAGTATCGGAGATAAGAACCAATAGAAAAGGGCGTGAGTTTAAAAGAGAACGCATCAATTACAATAACTCCGAAGTAGTTTATATAGATCAATCTGAGAAAAAGAAAATAAGTTCGCTAGAAGTTTATGAGTTTGATCTTAAAGGTAGAAAGTTTTTAATTGAAGAAGTACTAGAACAACCACAATGGACATTAACAAAAGAAACAAAAAAGATCGATCAATATGTTTGTTATAAAGCGACACTAAACAACTCAGACAAAAAAGTAGAAGCCTGGTACACCAGAGAGATTAAATCAGCTCATGGTCCTAAAGGATATTACGGGCTTCCTGGGCTCATTCTGCAGCTAAAAGAAGATAAAAAAACAGTTAATTTTCATAAAATTCGTATACTCTCTGGAGATGGTTTTGAAATAAACCCTCCGACTGAAGGTGAAAAAATTACGAGACAAGAACTTATAGATTTACCAGCAAAATTATTTAACGAGTATTAAAGTGATTACCATTGAAAAAAAATTATATTGCAAATTATCAATAACTCTATGTATGAAAATAAAATTACTTTGTATTGTGTTTTTAATTTCTTTTTCTGGAAAAAGCCAGGAAATGACGGTTCATTATAAAGAAAAAAGAAAGTCAATTTATGAATGGGTGAATTCTTTTGTTTCAGAAAAAAGACTTACAAAAGAGGAGAAAGAATTTATAAACGAAAAGGCAGAAAATTACCGAAAGAAATTTTCTATTTATGAGTATATAAGTGTTTTAAAGATTGACGGTAGTAAATCTATTCATTATTCTGAGGAGGAAATATCGGATATTGATATTAATAATGATATTTCTTATGGAGAAAATGGAAAAGTTTTTACTGTAAGACAAACCTGGAGAAGGGATAAGCCAATTACTACTTATATGGATCTTGATGCTAACAAAAAGGTAAGTACTGATTTTATTTCGGATAAAAATTATATAATTTCTGAAAGTTTGGTTCCAATGAATTGGAAAATCATGGAAGAAACCAAAGTAATAAATGGGTATACATGTACAAAAGCTATTTTGATCAATACCAATGAAAAATACGAAAGTCAAGATCAAAAAATAGTAGTATGGTATACAAAAGATATAGTATCAACCGTTGGGCCATTAGGATATTGGGGACTACCAGGTCTGATTATTATGATTGTAGAAGACAGAGCTACAATTGTTATGGATAGCATATCATATACACTTGACGGTTTTGAAGTGAAACCGCCAACAGAAGGCAAAAAAGTTACTAGAGAAGACCTTCCTAGTCGTGGATTTATGAGTATTGATTAGTATTACACCCGTTCAATAGCATTTTCTTCTTTATTCTTAAAAGGTCTTACGATCAATCTGGCAGCTTTGTCATAATTGATGTAGTTATAGGTCCAGTTAAAGAAGGTTACAAAACGATTTCTGAAGCCTACTAAAAACCATAAGTGAATAAACATCCAGATAAACCAGGCAAAGAATCCTCCAAATCTAAATTTACCTAAGTCAACAACAGCTTTGTTACGACCTATAGTTGCCATGGATCCCTTATCAAAATATTTAAAAGGAATCATTGGTTTTCCTTTTAGATGTAATTTTAGGTTTTTTACTAAGTGATTTCCTTGTTGAATTGCTGGTTGAGCTACCATTGGATGTCCTCTCGGATAATCCTCCGTTTGCATCAAAGCGATATCTCCTAAAGCATAAATATTATCATATCCTTCGATTTGGTTAAACTGATTTACTTTATATCGATTGGCTCTTGGTATTAAAGTTTCTGCGTGTAACCCCTCTACAGGAGCTCCAGTAACGCCGGCCGACCAAATAAAAGTAGCAGTTTTTAGAGATAAATCTGTATTGGTAGATACTAGATTAGATTCATAATTTGTTACCTGTGTATTGGTATGAATATGAACTCCCATTTTTTCTAAGAACTTGGTAGCCTTTTCAGAAGCGTGTTCACTCATAGGTGGTAAAACTCGATCAGCGCCTTCTATTAGATGAATTTCCATAGCACTAAAATCCATGTCTGGATAGTCACGTGGTAACACATTAAGCTTTAGTTCTGCTATTCCTCCAGCTAATTCTACACCAGTTGGACCTGCACCTGCTAATACAAAACGTAGTAACTCTTTTCTCTTTTCTGTGTCAGTTGTAATTACTGCTTGCTCCAGGTTTTCTAACATCAAACTTCTAAGATTTAATGCCTGCGGTAAGTTTTTCATTCGCATCGCATTCTTTTCTATAGTTTCATTTCCAAAGAAATTGGTTCGTGCTCCTGTAGCAATTACCAAATAATCATAAGTAATACTACCAATAGCCGTATGAACCTCTTTGTTCTTTGGGTCGACAGCAGTTACCTCTGTCATCCGGAAATATGTGTTCTTACCACGTTTTACGATTTTTCGTAACGGATATGCAATAGAATCTGGTTCTAAAGAAGCTGTAGAAACTTGATATAATAAGGGTTGGAATGTATGGTAATTATGTCTATCTAATAAAACGAGTTGTACATTTTCTTTTGCCATTTTTCTGGCAAGTGCAACTCCGGCAAAACCACCTCCGATAATCACTAATCTTGGTAAATTAGTATAAGGAATATTCATAAATATCATCTTGTATTACAAAGATAAAATGATAATATCAGATAGACTATAGAATATTTATTTTTGTTAAAATAGAATAATAAACTAACTGATTATCAATTGATAAAGAAGGTGTTTTTTTAAATGAAATTATCATAAATAGAAAAATTAGTTTTTAATCTGTAACAGATTTGTTTTATTGTCTACATATAAGATGTAACTAACTAAAGTGAATAAAGAATTAGAACATAGTTTTGTAACCAATCTTGAGCAAAATCAAAATATTGTGCACAAGGTCTGTAGGATATATACAAATGATGCAGACTCACATAATGATTTGTTTCAGGAGATAACTATTCAGTTATGGAAAGCATATCCTAAGTTCAGAGGCGATTCTAAATTTAGTACCTGGATGTATAGGGTTTCACTAAATACAGCGATTACCTTATATCGTAAATCTAAAAGAAGTATCAAAACTACAGATTTTGATACGATGGATTTCAAAATTAAGGCCGAAGAATATGATGATGAAGTAGAGCAACAGCTTAAGTTAATGTATGCAGCAGTAAAACAACTAAATGATATTGAGAAAGCGTTAGTTTTCTTATATCTAGAAGATAAATCATATAAAGAAATTGCAGAGACTATGGGGATCTCTGAGGTAAATGCCAGAGTGAAGATGAATCGAGTGAAAACAAAGTTGAAAAAAATATTAAACCCATAATTATGGATGAATTAGAATTATTAAAAAAAGACTGGAAGAATCAAGAAGAAGGCCTTCCTAAGTTATCATATAATGAAATCTATAAGATGATTTTAAAGAAATCGTCGTCAATGGTAAAATGGATTTTCATCATTAGTGTTTTAGAATTTATTTTGTGGTCTTCAATTGATGTCATTGTACGATTAAGTGGTCACTATGATGAACTCGAGGTTCATGGATTAGAAGGTTTCTCTATTTTTACCACAATACTATATTATAGTATCTTGGTATATTTTATGGTTCAGTTTTACCTGAATTATAGAAATATCCAAACCACAGATTCAGCTGCTGTATTGATGAAAAACATACTGAATACAAGAAAAACAGTTAAGCGGTATGTATGGATCAATATTGGTTTTTTGGCATTAACTACTTTAGTTGTCGTAATGTATACGGCATTCTATACAGATGTATATGCTAGCAAGTCGACAGATCAAGAAGTACCAGCTTATTTGATTATAATTACTTCCCTGATTGTAGTAGCAATTTTTCTTGGACTATTAGCACTGTTGTATAGATTGATATATGGTATATTGACAAGGAAACTTAAGAAGAATTATGAAGAGCTTCAAAAACTAGAAGTATAAAAAAATAAAAAATCCCTGATTAAATTAGGGATTTTTTATTTATTCTCGTTAAAGGCTGAAGGTAATAGCTGAGGAATAAACTTAATTAGCAAAGGCATTAATAAACTTCCTCCTGGTAAAATAAAGATAGCTAGAGAAGGTATCGTCTTGCATACATCCAGTAATTGTTGTTTTACTTTTTGCTTTTCTTCTTTGGATAGATCTCTCACTGCAGATTGACCTAATAAAATCATCAAATCTTTACTTTCTGAGATCTCTTTAATTAGCCGTTTCTTATTTCTAAGTATTAATACACTTACTGTTCTGGAAGTTTGCTTATAAAAATGATGCGCAGGATTAGAATAATTAAAAAAAGAAATATCTTCTTTATATTCTTTTACAAATGATTGTACAGAATACAGAGATTCTCTTACCCATTGATTAGGTAATCCTAATTCTGCTCCTAAAGCGCGAATAAAATCCTGTTCCCCAAAATCGATCTCTTTATCATTCCATACTGCCAAACTAGTAAGATCCAAAATATATCTTTTTTCTAAATCATCGGTATACTCATCCAAGTCGATTTGATCGAAACTAGCATCCTCATCCGTACTAACTTTTGTATATCTCACCGATGAAGCAAATAGCTTAACCAATAATTCATCATAATTATCTTTTTCGATTTTTGAGTTCAAAGCCAGAAAAACAATATTTGTTAAGGTTTCTTCCAGCGTAGCTGCATATTCAATAGGATTCTTATCATGAATTAAGAAATGCTCAAAAGCCAATACATCAATAAACAATAGTGCATTCGTTAATAAATGACTAAAGTTTTTCTTAAAAATAGATTCATTGGTTTGGATACGGGTATGCATAATCTTCTCCAGCTTTTCACTTTTGCTCGTAGTCAATGCATTAATAAAAGAGAAGAAAGATTTTTTAGTATCCAGATATTCATAAAACTCAATAAGTGCTTTTATACAATCTTTTGGATCACCATTATCAATAGTTTCATAGTAGGTTACTACTAAAGCTGCGAAAAGATTAATTTTTGTCTTCTCTTCTTCAGAATAAATAATTTCCGAATCATTAGGTAAGACTATTTCTACTGATGTACCATATATAAAACCTACTTTCCTAAGTCTTAGATACAATATATCTAAAGAAGACTGAGAAAGAGTGTTAACATCAAAATCTCTTAAAAATTTATCTATCCAACCAGTAGTTGAAGGGTTCATTGGTTAATTAGTTTACTACAAAGTTAATTTTTTTTATACAAACGAGCTTTTATGATCATTAAGATCATGAATTAACTAGTTAACAAATATTTAACAATTCACAGAAAACCAAGGTCTTTTATTCCTCGTATGTATTGGCGTAAACATTTAAAATTAAAATAAAATGAACAAGATTAGAAAAACAAATTTATTCATCTTAGGAGGGCTTTTTAGCTTGGGAGCTGTATTTATGGCGGCAGATCATATTGATGCTCCTGCAGTGGTAGGAAGCACAGCGGATATCACGGATCTTTATGCTTTTGAAGGTGCAAATCCAGATAATACAGTATTCGTAGCTAATGTTCAGGGACTATTAGCTCCAGGAAGCTCGGCTACTTTTGATGAAAATGTATTAGTAGAAATTAACATCGACAATGATGGTGATTTGGTAGAGGACCTTGTTATACAAGCAATCCCTAGAAATGGTATTATGTATTTTTTCGGTCCATACGAACCTTCCCAAACAGGACTTAACAGTACAATCGATGAAAATACTCAATATCTGGGTCAAGTAGCAATCAGTTCTGGATCTGGAGCTACTACATCACAAGCAAATAGAATTTCCTATTTCGCAGGGTTAAGAGAAGATCCTTTCTTTTTTGATTCCAATCAATTCAATGCAATCATTGGAGGAATGGCTTCTGGAGGATTTAACAATCCTGGTAATGATGATTTTGATGGAACTAATGTCTTATCTATTGTGGTAGAGGTTCCTAATTCGCTTTTAGGAGGAACATTCAGTCATCCTGCAGGAACCGGTGTTGAGGTATTTAATACTTGGGCAGAAGCAAAAAGAAAACAATAATCAAGAATTTAAAAAATAACAGATATTATGAAACTAAATAATTTAAAAAATATATCATTAGCGTTAGCATTAGTAGCAGGAATCGTAAGTTGTAGTAGTGATGATGATGCAATAGTAATCGAACCACCAGTAGTAGTTGATTTTTCGGGAACATTTTCGCAAGAAGATCAGATGGGACGTCCAGGAATTAATACCGTATTCAGTGCGACACCAGATATCGAAAATAACTTTAACGTTACAATCCCTTCACAACAAGGAGCCGCTTTTCAGTCTTTATTTGAAACACAATTAGCAGGGTTACATAATGCATTTGGTGCAACTTATGAAAATAATATTCTTGGTTTGGATATTACAACACTCACTACGGTATTAGCTTCAGACGTATTACAAGTAGCACCAGGTACTCCAACAACATATTTTGATGGAACTAATGTATTAACAGGAAGAAATCTTACAGATGATGTAATTGATGTTTCTTTAATTTTATTATTTGGAGGTCAAAATGGAGATCGTTTTAATGGACAAGATTTAGACGGTGATACTATTCCTGATTTACCAATATTAGTAACAGATGGTGTAAGTAATGCAGGTGAAACACCATTAAATACATTTCCTTATTTAGAACCCCCTCATGGTTCATAAGTAATTTTATAATTAAGTTTTTTACTGTCTAACTGAGTCTGTCTGTAAGTATAAAAGTCAGCCCTCAAGTGACTCTATACAATTTATATAATTGTAAAAGATGGACTCAGAATGACAGTTAGTACATTATCAAACAAAACAAACATCAAAAAACAAACACATGAGAGTATTAAAAGGCATTATAGGTTTTATGGCAGTTATACTCATTATTTCCTGCCAAGAAAAAGAAACTTCGATAACTAACCCAAAGGATTATGCAATATATCTTAAGAAACAAGATAATGAAACAGTAAAAGAAGCAACAAAGAGACTTCAGTTTTGGAACGCTAAGATAAAAGAAGATAGTCTACAGATTACGGCATTAGCTCCGGTAGCTGCAGCATATACTGAACTATTTCAATCAACAGGAGATATCAAGTTCCTCAAACTAGCAGAAAAAGTATTAGTTAAATCTGCAGAGGTAGCGGCTATTGGCAAATCTGGACACCTTTTAGCTTTAGCTCATAATTATATCTCTCAACACAGGTTTATAGAAGCTAAAGAAGCAGCACAAGGAGCATATCTTTTAAAAACAAATATTAAGGCTTCAGAAATGGTTCTTTTTGATGTATCCATGGAATTAGGAGAATACGAAAATGCTCATAAATACCTGGAAAGGATAGCAAACCAAAATGATTTTAATTTTTTGATTCGTTTAGCGAAATGGAATGATTACAAAGGAAATCTGGATGCCACCATAAGAAATATGGAAAAAGCTAAACAAATAGCCGAGAACAGTAAAAAAGAAGGTTTACTATTATGGTCGTATACTAATTTAGCAGACTATTATGGTCATGCTGGTAGAATTAAAGAATCCTATAATCATTATCTAAAAGCTTTAGCTATAGACCCTTCTAACGCCTATGCGAAAAAAGGAATCGCTTGGATCATATATTCTTATGAAAAAAAGCCCGTAGAAGCTTTAGCAATCTTAGACGAAATAACATCAAATTATCAAAGTCCTGATTATTTTCTTTTGAAGGCTGAGATTGCAGAGTTTCAAAAAGAAGATATCACTAAAAAAGTATATCTTAAGATGTATGAGCAAGCTGTTAAAGATGAACGATACGGATTCATGTATAATACACATAATGCATTATTACTAGCAGAAGAGTACAAAAAATTTGATCAAGCCTTGGACATAGCCGAAGAAGAGATACGGAACCGTCCCGCACCACAATCCTATGATCTTAAAGCCTATATTCTTAATCTGAAAGGAGATCATAAAAAAGCATTGGACATTGCTCAAAAGCACTTACTAAATAAGACGTTTGAGCCAGAGGCAAACTATCACATTGCAGAGATTTATAAGGCGAATGATATGAAAGATGCAATTGTTCCGATTAAGGAAGAATTATTAGAGAGTGGCTACGAATTAGGACCTGTAACTTTTAGAAAAATACAGGAGCTGTAAACATTTTTCACCCTCTAAACAACACTCATGAAAAATATTTTTATAATAACTTCACTGATATTCAGTGTATACGGTTATGCTCAAAATCAAAGCTTAAAAGGTAAAGTTATTGATGTATTTGATACTCCTTTGTCTGAAGCTTACGTGTATAATAATAAGGCAGAGAGTCATACACATACTTTAGACAACGGAATTTTTTTACTCCATAAAGTGAAAGAAAATGATACGTTAACAATACGATTGTTAGGTTTTGAAACTAAAAGAATAGTCATTAAAAAAGAAGATATATCGAATGGTATAAAAGTGCGATTGGAAAACAAAATTTTTCAGCTTGATGAATTGGTTTTGAAACAAGAAATTAATCCATTACAATTAATAAATAAGTTGGATATGAGAGTAAATCCAGTAAACTCCTCTCAGGAATTATTACGAAAAGTACCAGGTCTATTTATTGGTCAGCATGCTGGAGGGGGTAAAGCTGAACAGATTTTTATTAGAGGATTTGATGTTGATCATGGAACAGATGTATCAATTTCTGTAGATGGTATGCCTGTAAATATGGTATCTCATGCTCATGGACAAGGATATGCAGATTTACATTTTATTATTCCGGAGACCATTAATAAAATACGTTTTGGTAAAGGTTCGTTTACGGCCGATCATGGAAATTTCAATACGGCTGGATATGTAGACTTTAAAACAAAAGAGAGTTTTACTGAGAATGAGATCAAAGTAGAAGCAGGAGCTTTCAATACATTAAGAACAGTAGGATTATTTAATTTATTAGAAGCTTCTAATAAAGAGAACGCTACACTAGCAATAGAATATTTAGAAGGTGATGGACCTTTTGAGTCTCCTCAAAATTTTAATAGAATTAATCTAGCGGGTAAATATGTGGCACAGTTGCAAAACAATAGTAAAGTGTCTTTTTCTGCTTCTCATTTTACCAGTAGATGGGATGCCTCTGGACAAATACCAAACAGAGCTGTAGCTCAAAGCCTAATTTCACGTTTTGGTGCTATAGATGATACAGAAGGTGGAAATACATCCAGAACTAATTTTAATATGATGTATGACAAGTTCCTAACTGATAACACTACTTTTAGAACAAATGTATTTTATACGTTGTATGATTTTGAACTGTATTCGAATTTTACTTTTTTCTTAAATGATCCTGTAAATGGAGATCAGATCAGACAAAAAGAACGTAGAAACCTATTTGGTTTTAATAGCACATTTAGTTCCAGAAAATATTGGGATAAGCTCGATTTGGAGTTTAACGGAGGAATAGGTCTTCGAAATGATGCGATAAAAGGTAATGAGTTATCCAGAACGGCGAATCGAAATGAAACTCTGGAAAATGTAAGTCTAGGAACAGTAAATGAGACAAATGCGTATGCTTTTGCTGATGTTACGTTAGATTTTGGGAAATTAAAAATAACCCCAGTAGTGCGTTTGGATTATTTTAAGTATACCTACGAGGATGCATTGCTAACACCATTTCAGATACAGTCTGAAACTAAATCAATCATTACTCCCAAATTAAGAATCTCTTACGATCCAACCGATAACTTACATTTTTTTATGAAATCAGGAATAGGATTTCACGGGAATGATACTCGCGTAGTTGTTGCACAAAAAGGAGAAGAGATTTTACCTAAGTCATATGGAATAGATGTAGGTGCAAATTGGAAACCTTTTTCAAGAGTATTTCTAAATACAACACTTTGGTACCTAGGATTAGAACAAGAATTCGTGTATGTAGGTGATGAAGGAGTTGTTGAACCAAGTGGGAAAACAAGAAGAATAGGAATTGATTTTAGCGGTAGATATCAGATAAATGACTGGTTGTTTTTAGATTCTGACGTAACTTATACATATGCCAGAAGTATTGAAGAACCAGATGGGGAAGATTATATTCCTCTAGCGCCAAAGATTACTGCTGCGGGAGGAATAAGTATAGAAAGTTTTCATAATTTTTCTGGTGGAGTTCGGTATCGATATCTAGGAGATCGAGCAGCAACAGAAAATAATAGTATAGAGGCAGAAGGATACACAGTATTTGATATATCCTTAAATTATAAATGGAAGCATTTTGATTTTTCTGTAAGTATTGAAAATCTATTTGATACTGAGTGGAATGAAACACAATTCGCTACGGAATCAAGGTTGGCAAATGAAACCCAATCCGTAGAAGAAATTCACTTTACACCTGGTACTCCATTTTTTGCTAAAGCAGGGATAATCTATAGGTTTTAGTATATAATTATAAACAAAATATGGTATTACAAAAGTAATAGAATCACTTGGTTTTGTTTTTTGATGTTGTTATGGAAAAGCTTGTTTGTTGAGGTACAAACAGGCTTTTCTTTGTTTAATATAAAAACTAACCGTAGATTTATTTTTCATAATAACAAACGAAGTTTATAGATTAAAGGTAAAAATTTAATAGATAATATAACTAATGACGAAATATTCAATTGTAAAATTTAGTAGTATCGTTTTACTCTGTGTACTTGCTTCTTGCAATTTTTTAAATGATAAAAAAAACGGAGTTACAGAGGAGATTGGAGATAAAGAAGAAGACAATAGGCCTTATTTCGAGGGAGAAATAAAACTATCAGAGTCCAGAGGTCTTTATGGATCTTTAACCAAAGTACATACTACTTATTTTATTTCCGAAAATAAAATAAAAAGAGAGCAGCGATGGGGAGGTGTGTATGCTGTATTAGATAATTATGCGGGTATAATTATAGATTTGAAAAAGGATAGTGTTGTTATGTATTATGCAGATAAATTAAGTAATACGAAGAATAAACATACACTTAGTATCAAAGATTATAAATTTCAATTAGAAAATAAAGAAATGCCCAGCGGTATTCCTTCTCCTGTAGATCGCACCTTCAAATTATTATCAGAATATAAATTGATAGAACAAATAAAAGATTCTACGATAATTAAAGAGTTTAGCTGTGATTTCACCAGATATCATGATGATACCGGTTTTCTAAAACAAGATGTATTTGATTCTAAAGAAATAAAGGTAAAACGAGAATTGTTAGATATGGTATTTTTAAACCTTCCAGATGATATTAATTTTCCTTTAAAATCAGATGTGAAAACAACTTTTTCTGAAATTAGTAATGATTCGATCATTAAAGGGAAACAAACAAAAGCCATTGATCAATTGGCAAGAAATATATTACGTAAAAAAGATTCTACTGTCAAGAAAGAAACAGATTTAGAGAAGTTGTCTAAAAACAAATGGCTAAATATGGGATTACAAATTCTGAAAAAAGGAGTAGATCTAAACATTCATATTACTACAGATGTTTCAGATTTTTCTGTTAGAGCATTATCAAGTGTTGATATTTCTATACCATCAGGAGATTTTTCTGAGATTTCTGATTTTGATGAGTTTTTAAATACGCTGCCTACTGGCGGAGATATAGATTTTGATGATTAAGAACCAATATAGAATACATCAAATATTTGACGGAATAGAATAGGAGGTAATTATTTTATCATAAAAAAAGTCTACCATTCTAATTTAGAATGGTAGACTTTTTTATGATACTTATATAATAATCTTGTTTTAAGGATTTTTGATAGCTTTCTCTTTTACAATACCTGCCATGATTTCTTTATATACATGGCTTAAGTCTGTAGGTAGTAAACCGTCATTTTTAGAATGGCAGGAAAAACAACTACCATATTTAGAATAAGCAGAGCCATTTTGCGCATATGTTTCCATTGTACTATTAGCTAATTGACTAGTTCCGATAGCAACTCCAGACGCTGTTAAAGTATCTTTAACCGAATAACTTTTTCCGGTAGGAGGTGCACCATCATTTGTCCAGGTAGCACCAATGAAAATATAATTTTTGCGCATATCTCCATCGCTTAACTGACCAAGAACACTATTGTTAGTCGATATAATCTGACTGTTAGATGCTGCAACCGAAGCATTTTCAGGATTTGGTACACCTGCATCTGCAACTCCCCAAGGCTTGGTCATCTTGGTGTTACTGGCAGTAATTTTTTGAGAAGGGTTTATTTTGGTATATGCTACAATATCACTATCAGTATATTTCATATGTGATTGATTATAAGTACTGCTTGCGCTATCATCGTTTAATAACCAATCATTTCCAGTATCCGCAGAAACGGTTTTAGTTTTAGGCGTTGGTTTAGAATTATCCAAATATGTATATGATAGATTAGGAGCGTTATTAACGTGTTCAAAAGTTGCCCAGACCATTTCTGGATGACCAGCGGTACTACCAACAATATGAATTCCTACTAGAGCAAGTTTGGCCGTTCTGGTTGGATTTTTGGTATTTGGTGTCCATTTAGTATCTGTTTTTATATAATTAGGTACAATAGCATCCATAGTAATATAGTTACTATCAGATAAGCCCGTTACATCTACCCAAGATGTTTTTATTTCTATGGCTAATGTTTCAGGATCTTTTAATGGCTGTCCTATATTATTAGCAAAAGTCTCAATACTATCTAGTTTTTTTTGGGTAGTAGGAAATTCAGTATCCGAAAATTGATCCATCTTAGCGCCAAGTACAAACTTTGCATATACATCATTCACCATAGTGATATAATACAAGATAGAATCATTTTTTTGTGCCATTAGTACATCATGAGTCGCCTGACCTTCTTCAGTATCACTTTTTTGAAGGTTTGCAACAGCACTGATCATTTTACCAGATGCGTGTGGGATTAAGGTTCTTTCTTTGGTTCCATTTACTAAATTAATTGGTGAAACAGTATAGAAAGCAGGAGTTTCTATTACGGTCCCACTGTTATAATCTCCTTCTTTTATAGGAGATGTCATCCATAAGAACATTTGTTCTGACCATTTATAAAAATCACAATTGTTTTGATGTGTAAATGTTACACTATTGGCAGGTGTTACAATCCCATTTTCAGAAACACTCTTAGACTTAAACCAAGAACTAAAATCTGTAGCATCTACTACACAAGATTTCAAAACATCTGTTGGGAGTTTAGAATTAATTGGAGTGACAGCAGCGACCAATGTTTCCGTATCTTGATTTGGAGAATTCGTAACATATTCTTTTTTTTCTTTTTTATTACATGCAGCAATGGTAATAATCGTTAAAATTACCATCAATAAAGCGTTAAAAGATGATTTTTTCATTTGTTAGTTATTTAGTTAATATCGTTTTATCTTATCTGGAAACAGATAGACTAAAATTACCCCAAAAAAAATAACTGTACTAGCGTATTTATACGGGTTTTTGGAAATATAGGTTCTTAGAAAATGAGCATAGAAAACCCTGTTAATACTTAAAGGATTAGACGTAGTTTAACCTGACAAACATTTAATTTTTGTAATCAAAATCCATCAATTAGAGTATCCGCCTCTGACGGATGTATCGAGAATAGGGTTTTGAGTCTGAAAAACTATTCTCGATAGCTCTGCTAAGCTTGTCGAATTACAATTTTTCTTCATATTATTACAAAAAGTCCCTCGAGTTGACACTTTTCTTTTACATTTCATTCTAAAAGTACAACAGGTTTATTTATAATGTAAACCATGAAAAGACTGGAAATGTAGTAAATGCTATTATGAATTACCTATATTAAGATTCTACCACTCCAAGAGTATATAATTGTTCTAACGTAGGAGATTCGCTTCCGCCTTCAGGTTCAAGTGTGATACCAAAAGCTTCTGATTCATTAGGATTTGTGAATGAGAAAATTTTCGTTTCTTCTTCTGTAAACTTATCTAGTATTCCTAAACTAGTAGGAGTGAGCGGATCCAATTTTAAAGACCATACCTGATATACTTTTCCAGGTGGAGGAGTTGGTAATCCAGCTACATCTATATAAGCGGTTTGTTTTTCTTTATCCCAATATACAGCAGCGTAGGCTGTAGGGGCTATTTCTTGAGCTTGTAATGGAATTTGAAGTATGTCTTTATCACGTAAGACACTTAATAATGTTTTTGCTTTAGACAAATCTTCTTCTGCTACATTAATTTTTCCTTCTAATAAATTTTGTTCTATTTGAGATTCTACTAATTGCTGGCGTAAATCTTTATTCTTATTAAATTGTATAAACAAGCCAATTAATAAAGCTACAGAAGCTGCCCAACCTATATAGGAAGGCCATTTATTACGCTTAGGAGTAATCGGAATGACATCTACATCATTATCTGTAAAATTTAATTTTTCTTTAATACGATTAAATACAGATTCTGGATTATAAGGTGCGGTTGCTGCAGATAGCTTCATAAGAGATTTTTCAATCTCTTTTACCTCTTCCTCAATTTCAGGATGCTCTTTTAGTGCATTATATACTTCAGCATTTTCTTTTTCTGATAATGCACCGTATACATACAGTTCTAATATTCCGGATGATATAAATTGTTTGATATCCATAATTATACTTCCAAGACTTCTCTTAATTTATTAATGCAAATTCTGTTCCGAGTTTTAATAGTTCCAATCGGAATGTCTAATTCTTCTGAAGCCTCTTTTTGTGTGTAACCTTTAAAAAACAATAAATCAATTACTTTTTTACAAATAGGTTCTAGTATATTAATGTACTTTTTGATACCTATTGCATCCATCTTATTTGAGAAATTACTTTTCTCTTCTAGTATATCTACGAAATAATCCGCAGTTTGGTTTTGTTGCAAGTTTTTAAAAGCTACCGATCTTGTTTTATCTATAGCCGCATTACGGGCAATATTAAGTATCCATGTGAAAAAACGTCCTTTTTTTTCTGAGTAAGAATCAGCTTTATTCCAAACTTTTACAAATACATCTTGTAATACTTCTTCTGATAAAGTTTCATCTCTAAGAATAGTATAGATCACGCCAAATATATTCTCCGCATACATTTCATAAATGCGCTGAAAAGCTTTTTCATTTTTTTGTTGTAGTTGAAGAATCAATTCATTGGATTGCATAGGCTGATAAGAGAGATTGTTTTTGAGGAAGAAGTATTGTATTTAAAAAAAAGAAAGAGGCTAGTAGTAGCCTCTTTTATGTATATTATTCTATAATTCCTCCGCAGCTTACTCTGCTTCCTGCAGCACCTGATGGTTGAGATTTATAATCATCAATCCCCTGATGTACTATAATAGCTTTACCAACAATATCTTTTTTTTCATCTCCACATCCAATACACCATTCGTTAGTTGCAAAAGTTATAGAACCTTTGCCATCTGCAGAAGAGTTAAAATTACCGATATCTCCTTTATGATATCCTTCAGATGCTCCCCACTTTCCATGCGGTTCCATAGTTGGGTTCCAGTGTCCTCCGGTTGATTTACCATCTACAGAAGAACAATCCGCTTTTTCATGAATATGAATAGCGTGTTCACCTTCTGATAATCCACTTAAATACGCTACCATGGTCACCATGCCACCTTCTTCAGTAAAAGTAACATTACCTGATACCTCACTGTCACTTTTAGGGGTCAAAGACATTGCCAACGTTTTTGGCTCACTAGTTTCTTCTTTTTCCTCAGTAGTTTCCTCGGTAATTTCTTCATTTACCTTGTTTTCATATTCCTTTCCCTCTTTCTTATCGCCTTTACAGCTAAGAATAACGATAGATAGAAAAGCAATTACCAATAGGTTTAGAGTTTTCATAATTTAATGATTTGTTACGTTTTGTTTAAACTAATATAGGGCAGTTTTAGCTTACAGCAAAGGATTTAAGAGGTTTTTAGATTTTGTTATATACTAATTGTACTCAATTCCGTAATACTAATTCCAGAATTAGCTTCGGGAGCGAGTTTGTATTGATACAATCCAGTTTCTCCAATTGCTATTAAGAGATCTCCAGAAATAATCACATCAAACGCACTTTGATTAACAGATGTAATCAAGTTAGATGCTGCTGGATTAGATATGTCAAATATTTTAATCTCATCATCACAAACAATTAAAAAATCATCATATAGACCCAATCCCCTGGGAAACGTAAGATTTCTGGAATTAATCAAAATAGGTTCAGTTATGGTAGTGATATCATATATCTGTAAAACATTGATATTATTACCACAAAATGTTTCAGAGTGCAATGTCACAAAGGCGTGTGTGTCATTAGCAATCACAGGATCACAAGCTGTAAAATGTTCTACACGAGATAATTTCTCTGGAAATTCAGGATTCGTTAATCCATATATAAACATTCCATTTCTGGATCCTATATATAGATAGTCTCTATAACTAAAAAGAGTTTCAATATTAAACCCGATAGGTATCGTATTTACTTGAACGGGATCCTTTACATCTGTAATATTAAATACGGTAAGATCGGTATTGTCTACTGTGTACAGGTAATCTCCTTTTAGAGCAAATGTTGCTAAAGATCCCCCAGTACCGTCAGCAACAGGAGATAATGAATCACTAGAAGAATCAGAGTCACAACTAAATATTATAAAAGAAGTGAGTATCATATAGATATATTTTTTCATGATGTTTTGTTTTAGTTAATTAGTGTCCATCCTATTACTACATTATTTTCAGGAATGTTATATGGAAGAAAACCATCTGGTGAGCGTAATTCAGGAAATATATTAATTACTCTTTTTGTAATAGTAATTCCATTAGTAATATCGTATTCGACAGCAATTAGATCTGTGGCTTGATTGATATAGATCATATTGTCACGGATGGCAAGATCTGTTGATCCAGGAACCTCTAGGAATTTTATAGGAGTAGGGGAGCTTGGATCAGAATTATCATATATATGAAAACCTTTATGTACTTCATTGATAAAAAGCAGATCATCTTTGATATAAATTTTTCCTGAAGTATTAATCGAAGTAGGATTTTTTAAAGAGACTGAGTTTTCAAAATTGCTGCGATCTAATAGTATTGGTCTATATCTAGAGAAAACTGGATCATCATCGCTATTTTCGCAATCTACAAGAAAAGGGCAGCAGCTTTGTAAGCATATCAGGAGTAAGCCTAATACTAGTAATTTTGTTTTTTTCATCTTTTGACTGTTTGACTAAAAGATGAAATTATACGGAGATGGTTGCGTTAGAAGTAATACTTTAGATACGGGTTTTATAGTTTTTTTAATGTATCCACCTGTTTTTAAAGATTCAATTTGATTGCAAAATGAAGTATGCTCGTTCTCAGTGAAATGTTATAACTTCTTTATTAATTCTCTAGGATTTCTAATACCTAGCCTTAGATTTTCTGTAATGATTAGAGCTTTATCAATGCGAGTTTGAGAATTTTTAAACCCTAACACATAATAAATCAGACTTCTTTTTTTGCCAGCTGTAAAAGATTCGAAAATCTCCGAAGCTTCTGGATCACTTTGTAATACAGCTTCCAGCTCTTCTGGCATCTCAACACCATATTTAGAAGTATCTTCAAGCAATTGAACCTGAAAATAATCACTTGGAAAAACTCCTAATTGTTTTTGATATTTCTTACTAAACATTATAGAGAATAGCTCTTTTCTTTTTTGTAAAGCTGCGTGAAATTGAACTGACTTATTCTGATATTGTATTTGAACAACAACTCTTTT
Organism: uncultured Aquimarina sp.; assembly: GCF_947492405.1. GTDB lineage: Bacteria > Bacteroidota > Bacteroidia > Flavobacteriales > Flavobacteriaceae > Aquimarina. Next base: position 177,654 of record NZ_CANLMP010000006.1, on the reverse strand, counting down.
ATGATTTTGACTCACAAAAGATTCAGCAATTTTAGAAGGAACTAATATGCTATGTGTTGATTGTAAGGAAGTTTCAAAAATTGGACTTTTCATTTATTCGTTTTACTAATTATTCCGAGCTTCGGATAAGAACTCATAACTACAATTCTAAATTAGAATTAAATTAATAGCGAGACGTATTTTATAGACTCAAAAATATAGAATTTTTTTAGCAAAAATATTTCTTACCAAGAATAAGTTGTTTAACCATTTCTCCTATTGATTAGTCAAAAAGCCTATAAATCACTTCTGGAGGTCATTTTTTTTGAAAAAATTAAGAAAAAATTCTACAGGTATCCCGTAACTGTAAAAAGGGATAGTTATTATTCTGATTTTCAGAATAGGAAAATAATTAGATGAAAATATTTTCCAAACTCTAGTGTTCATATAGGTTAACTAACAATTGGTAGTTTAATGTTTTTTATTTGTTTTTGTTGTTAAGATATATTTACTAAAAATGTGAAATAATTGAACTTTGTTCAGTGATATTAGATTTGTGTAATAGATGTTTTGGATTTTGTTAATTTTAGTTAACACAAATTCAAAATTTATACATATGAAAAAAATGTACTCGTTTGTCTTATTTACATTGTTAATAGGACAAGCAATGTTTGCACAAAACATCATGGATGGTATTGTAAAAAACCACCTCAATGAAACAACTGCTAAATCGGCTCTGACAACAGAAGATGTATCAGAGTGGAAAGTAACAAATGTAGTTCCCTCGCTAAACCCTGAAATACAACATGTGTATGTTCAGCAATATTTTCAAGGGATTCCAATACAGTATGCAACTTATAAACTTACTGTAAAGAATAAAGAGACAGTAACTTGGGAGATTGATCAATTCGTAGATGATATAAAATCTAAAGTTACTTCTGCAAAATCTTCTCTTTCACCAGAAAGTGCTATTATGAATGTAGCTAGAGCTCATAATTTGCAATCTCCACAATTAGTTAGAGCTAAAAGCAAAGCTGATGGAGTATTAGTATATGAAAACTCTGGAATTACATTAGAGCCTATAGAGGCAAAACAAGTGTATATTAAGCAAGATGATAAGTTGGTTTTAACTTGGCATGTAAGCTTGTATCAAAAAGATGGTCAACATTGGTGGAATGTTAATGTAGATGCTACTACAGGTGAGCTTTTATATACAGAAGACTGGGTAATTAGCTGTAATTTTGGTACTCCTGATCACGAAACTCACAATCATGGAGAATCTGTATTATTTGATAAAGATATTCCTACAGCGCCAACAAAAGCAGAAGCTACTGCTGCGCTTGCACCTGATTCTTACAATGTTTATGCAATGCCAATAGAAAGTCCAAGTCACGGTAGTCGTTCGATAGTAACTGATCCAGCGAATACTGTAGCTTCTCCATTTGGATGGCATGATACTAATGGTAGTCCTGGAGCTGAGTTTACAATTACTAGAGGTAATAATGTATGGGCTCAGGAAGATAGAAATGGAAATAATGGTACAGGTTTTTCTCCAAATGGAGGAGCGAGTCTAGATTTTAATTTTCCAATTGACCTTAGTCAAGGACCAACAACATATGATGATGCAGCAATAACAAACCTATTCTACTGGAATAATATTATGCATGATGTATTCTATCAATATGGTTTTGATGAAGCTAGTGGTAACTTCCAGGAAAATAACTATGGAAATGGTGGTGCAGGAAGTGATTCTGTAAATGCAGATGCACAAGATGGAAGTGGAAGTAATAATGCGAACTTCTCGACTCCAGGTGATGGAGGAAATCCTAGAATGCAGATGTTCCTTTGGACAAGTCCAAACCCTGATAGAGATGGGGATTTAGATAATGGAATTATTGCTCACGAATATGGTCATGGTATTTCTATTAGATTAGTAGGAGGACCTTCTTCTAATAATTTAGGTGGTTCTGAGCAAATGGGAGAAGGATGGTCTGACTGGTTTGGATTAATGCTTACGATGAGAGCTGGTGATTCTGGAACTGATTCTAGAGGAATAGGTACATATGCATTAAACCAACCAACTACTGGTGATGGTATTCGTCCGACTCCTTATTCTATTGATAGATCTGTAAATAATACAGATTATGCAGATATAGGAGGATTAGCAAGACCACACGGAGTTGGATATGCATTTGCTACTATTTTATGGGATATGACTTGGGGATTGATTGATGCCGAAGGTTTTGATCCAGACTTCTACAATGGAACTGGAGGTAATAATATCGCTATGGCTTTAGTAATTGAAGGACTAAAAAATACAGCGAATAATCCAGGATTCGTATCCGGAAGAAATGGTATACTACAAGCAGACCAAGATTTATATGGAGGTCAGTACGAATGTATCATCTGGAAAGCGTTTGCTGAGCGTGGTGTAGGTCAGGATGCTAATGAGAATAATAATGGAGGTTCTAATGGACAAACAGATCAGACTGTGTCATTCGTTAATCCTTGTGATGGCGGTGGACCTGGACCTGGTGGAGATGAATGTACTGGAGATATAGCTTCATTCCCATACAACGAAAGTTTTGAAGGAAATATAGGAGATTGGTCTCAAGCTTCTGGAGATGATTTAGATTGGACTGTAGATTCTAATGGTACTCCTTCTAATGGAACAGGACCTAGTGGTGCTGTTGATGGTAATTCTTATATTTATGTTGAAGCTTCTGGAAACGGAAATGGATTCCCTAACAAAAGAGCGATTTTAAATTCACCTTGTTTAGATTTCAGTGGGTTGACTTCTCCAACATTAAGTTTCCAATACCATATGGTAGGTAATGCAATAGGTACTTTGGATGTAGAAGCAAGAACAGATAATACAGGAGATTGGACAAGCGTATTTAGTAGATCCGGAGCACAAGGAACTGACTGGAATACTGCTAGTGTTGATCTTTCTGCATATGCTGGAAATGCAAGTGTACAACTACGTCTTAATACGGTTACAGGAAATAGCTGGCAAGGCGATGTTACGATCGATGATTTAAGTATCACTAATGGTACAGTTGATCCAGGACCAACTTGTGATGCAATCGATTTTAATAACTTCTCAATTACTCCTTTCTCTAATCAAGATGCGGCAGGTAACTTCTCTATTGTAAATGGTGGAGCTGGATTATCATTGTCTAATAACACTTGGAAGTATATTGCACTAAACTATACTGTAACTGCTAATACGGTTATTGAGTTTAGTTTCAGTAGTACTGCTCAGGGAGAAATTCACGGAGTTGGTTTTGAAAATGATAATACATTAACTTCTACTAGGTATTTCAAAGTTCATGGTACTCAGAATTATGGAGTAACAAACTTCGATAACTATTCTAGTGGTACAACAACTTATGTAATTCCAGTAGGTAACTTCTATACAGGAAGCATGGATCGATTGGTATTCATTAATGATAATGATGCGGGATCTGGAAATACTTCAATTTTCTCTAATGTTAAGATTTACGAAGGATCTTGTAATGGATCTGCTGTAGTAGCAGATTTCGGACCTACGACTCCTATCATAGGGAATGAAGATGAAGAAGGGATTTCTAATTTCACAATTGCTCCAAACCCATTAAAAAGTGGTGGTTTATTGCAAGTTTCTATGAAAGACTCTAAGAATTCTGATACTGCTTATTCTATTATGAATATGGTAGGACAGATTGTTGGACAAGGAACCATAAGTGGTAGCAAAACTATCAATGTTGGTAACCTTGAAGTTGGTATGTACTTACTAAAAGTTCAAGGAGAAACGAAACGATTTATAATTAAATAGATTATATCTTAAGTTTGTTAAGAAGGCTGTCCAATATGGGCAGCCTTTTTTATCTTATTGATACTATGTTTTTTAAGTAAAAGAATAACTAATAAAGGAGTTAATCCATGTGGAATTCTATAAATGACTTCGTGCAAATTCTGATGAATAGATTGTAAAGGGAAATCCCAATAAAAATTAGCAACTATCCTTGCCATAGCTGTTAACAATCCCCACCCCACAGCATACCATAATGCGTATATCTGAACGTTAGGGATAAAAATTAGAATCGCAAGTATGAAGTCCAAAATACCAGCTATATATAAAAACGATATAGCGGTTGTTTCAGAAAACCCAAAAATTTGTATAGTCATATCTATGAATTTTCCTGGAACAGGGTAAAAACCAAAAGCGTATAATCCGTGAGAGAAAAAGGTGAAGGCAATTAGTATCTTAAAAATAAAAACTAAGCTTTCATGACGTAGTTTTTTAGAATAACTATACAGCAATACAAATGGTAATCCGAATTGAATGCTGTGTTCAAAAAATTGAGCAATATGATAAAATTTTTCTTTCGTAAGTAATATAGTTAATAATACCAAACTGCAACCTCCTAAATATATAGGAATTCGAAACCATTTAGTTGTATTCTTTTTTATCATCAAGACAGAAATAGCAGCAATAAGGTATAAAACTCCATTGATTTTAATACCATTTTGTATTATTAGATCTGTCCGATTACTTGTAGCATATTCTTGCCATGTAATATTGAAAACCCCTTCAATTATAGGTTTTAATAAAGATTCATCCCAAAAGAAAGATCTATACGGAGCATCCCAAAAAAGATGCTGCCAAGCTCTACCAATGAAAATTAAAAATACTGATATTTTAAAAATAAGTTGAGTTTGATCCTTTGTCATAATTACAAAGTAAAAAGGAATATTGTTAACTGATTACAAATTCAATATTATTTTATTCATAATATATATGGATAAACATTAATTCTTAATTAAGAATTAGTTAAGGGTAGTTTTTTATTCATTTAATGAACTAATTTTATTAATTATAAACTAACTTTATAGAACCAACTTAATTATATTTTCATGAAAAGAATACTTACCCTTATTGTAATTCTTGTGGGATTACAAGTCACAGCCTCTAATGACAAGTATCGATTAACCTTACGAGGAAATCCAGCAACCTCTATAGTAATAGGATGGAATCAAATATCAGGCAGTAATCCTACTGTCTATTATGGAACAACTGATTATGGAACTAATTATAATAGTTACCCTAATTCTAAATCACCGGACAGAACGGTTTCCTATAAGAGCATGAACAATACCTTTGCCAGACTAACCGGATTACAACCTAATACAGCTTATTATTTTGTAGTAAGAGATAGTCAAGGTACTAGTGAACGTTTCTGGTTTAAAACAGCACCTGCAGATAAGAGTAGACTGTCTTTTATAGCAGGAGGTGATTCCAGAAATAATAGAACGCCAAGACAGAATGCCAATCGCTTGGTAGCTAAATTAAAGCCACATGCGGTTCTATTTGGTGGAGATATGACAGATAGTGATTCCAGTAATCAGTGGAAAACTTGGTTTAACGATTGGCAGTTAACCATAGCTTCAGATGGTAGAATGTTTCCTATTATTGCGGCACGTGGAAATCATGAGGATAGTAACAATAGTATATACCATCTTTTTGATGTACCCTCATCTAGTGTATATTATGCTATCACTTTTGGAGACAATCTAGTTAGAACTTATACTTTAAACACTGAAATCTCAATTTCTGGTAATCAAACAACTTGGTTACAAAATGATTTGAATTCAAATGCAAACGTCGTGTGGAAAATGGCTCAATACCATAAGCCCATGCGTCCACACGTATCCTATAAATCCGAAGGAAATAGCCAATATAGCAACTGGGCCCAATTATTTTATAATAAAGAAGTAAAGTTGGTAATCGAATGTGATGCACATACCGTAAAAACCACATGGCCGGTAAGACCTTCTACAGGATCAGGAAGTGATGAAGGATTTGTAAGGGATGATCAAAACGGAACCGTATATGCCGGAGAAGGATGCTGGGGAGCACCTTTAAGATCTAATGATGATAATAAAAACTGGACACGAAACTCTGCAAGGTTTAATCAATTTAAATGGATTTTTATTGATGAGGATAAAATCGAAACAAGAACTATTAGCGTAGATAATGCTTCGCAGGTAGGTTCAGTCTCTAATAACAATGTATTTCAGATTCCTTCTAATCTGGATATATGGAACCCATCTAACGGAAGTGTAGTGACCATAAATAAAGGAACAGTTGTCGATCCAGATCCAGATAACGGTAGCATTGAGGTGTCTATTACCAGTGGAATTGATGATGTAGAAGAACGACAAAATGGAGACGTATATACCAATAGTAGTGACCTGGAACTAGTGTATGATAGCCATAGTAATGCCGGAAATCAAACTATAGGATTACGATTTAGATCTTTAGCTTTACCAAAAAACGCAACAATTACTAGCGCGTATTTACAATTTACTGCGGATGAAAGTAATAGTGCTAATGCAGAATTAGAGATAGCTTTACACAATAGTAGTAATTCTCCCGCTTTTACAACTGCATCAAATAATGTATCCAATAGATCTGTTTTTTCTAATAAAGTAACTTGGGATCCTTCTGCTTGGTCCAGTGGACAAAATGGCTTAGCGCAACGCTCACCTGATCTAAAAAATATAGTTCAGCAACTGGTTAATAAAAGTTCATGGGTGTCTGGTAATAATGCTAGTTTTATTATAACAGGAAAAGGAGTAAGTCTAACGAATACATCTGCAAAAAGAGTGGCTGATTCTTATGAAGGAGGTGCAGGAAAAGCAGCAAGACTTATTATTAATTACACAACGGATGATAGTATTCCTGTGGATATTTGCGAAGGGATTTCTCCTTGGCAAAGTGGTATCAGTTATGCTACAGGAGATAAAGTGACCTATTTAGGTTATTTATACGAGCGTACATCATCAGGTTGGTCTAATTTAGGTGCTTGTGGAACACTACGAAGTAATACGGATGTATCCAAAATACAATTCCCACCATTAGAAGAAGAGGCTCACAACGATTTATTTTTTGTTCTATCTCCTAATCCTTTTACAGATCAGATTAGTATTACAACGTATTTATTTGAAACGGATAAAAAATATACTGTTAGTATTTATACCCTTACAGGAAAGGTAGTTCATAAAGAAGATGTTTCTTCTAAGTCAAAGAATAAGACTATCACGATTTCTCCCAAGATTAGTCAAACCGGAATTTATCTACTTTCTATTAAAGATGAAAACGGAAAGACCATACATACCAAAAGATTGATAAAACAATAAGGAATTACTTAATTATTTGGAATAAACAGCTTCAAAACCGTTAGCTTGTTATATTATATGTTAACGGTTTGTTTATATAACATTTTGATAATCATTAGATAAAGAGTGTTTTAGAATTAATTCGGAAATTTAAATACTAACTTTTAAAGCCATAGTTATTATGAAACTAATAAAGAAAATCATACTGTTATTTATACTGTGTTTTTCATTTTCTTGTGAAACAGAAACCAATAATATAGAAAATGATACATCATCAACTCAAGAGAAAAGTCAAGTAAGTTTTGATGTTGTAATCAAGTTAGTAGATGAATGGTCTGGTCAGGAAATTCCAGCAAGTACATTACCTGGATATGGAGCTACTAACTTAGAAACAGGTGTGATTTATTTTGATTCTCGATATGAAGTTGGGCTTTTCGAAAGTCTTCCAATAGGAACCTATAGATTTGATGCACGTGATGGTTATTTTGATGGAGCGTCTTCTGGAATTGTTGAAGTAAGTTCAGAAAATGAAACTCCGGAGGGTTGGATCGAAGTGACGTTACAATACTGGTCAGAATGATAGACTAGAAGATTTTAATACTTTTCATAATGATAAAAGGGAAGCACAGCCCTGTATTGCTTCCCTTTTTGATATATATTATTGTACAAAAGTAAAATATTCTGCTTTTGAGTTGTTTTACTTTTTTGAATATAACTTTTGTGCAAGTTCAATGTTTATAGAATGATCAATTGGTAAAAAATAATTCAGTTGCCATTTTTGAGTTCGCTCTGCCTGTTTATTTTTAGCTGTATCCCAAGGGGGATATACTCTAAAAGCTCTTTTCCCTTCTTTTTTATTTGTAGAAATAATTCCTTTTTCAATCAATTTAGATTTAGGGAAAACAAATTGACCAAAATGATCGTCATATTTTACATTCACTATAAAATAATCTATCAAATCTGTTTCTTCAAAAGGTTCAATAGGGCCATTTTTTTTACGCTTCCAAAAGGTAACAAACTGTCCAACTTTCTTTGGTGTTATTTTAGCATCCCTACAAACAATTTTAAGATCATTTAAATGAAAATTACAGGCTTTATATTCTTTACTTTCGGGCTCTATACTAAAATTTTTAATCGTTAGCATACAGGGATTGAATACGAATAGTTTTATGTCGACAAGTTCTTTATGAAGATGGTTCAAGTAATTTGTTTTAAAAGAATAATATAGTTGTAATCTGGTTTTAAATCAATGTCGTAATCACCTGCGTTTCGCTATGTAATGTTTTATGTACAGGACATTTATCTGCAATCTGCAGGATTCTTGCGATCTGTTTTTCATCTAGATCTCCTTCCAGTTTAATTTCTCTTTCGAAAGTATCGATTTTGGCAGTTGGGTCTTCACAATTTTCACAATCTTCCATATGTTTTTTATCATAACTAGTGTGTACTTCTACATTTTGCAGATCCCAACCTTTTCTAGCTACATACATTTTAATAGTCATCGCAGTACAAGCTGATAAGCCTGCAGATACGAGTTCGTAAGGAGAAGGTCCAAAATCATGGCCACCCACACTTTCAGGTTCATCTGCCACTATATAATGATTTCCTACTTTCATCTGGGTAGTATATCCTTCATCATTCCCTAAACTTGCTACCACATGATGTTGGCTTTTTAAACTAGGTTCTTCAGGAATATCAACATATCTAGATGACCATCCTGCAATTACGTTACCAGCATAAATAGAATCTTCTTTCCTCATTAATAAATGATCTGCTCCATTCAAGGTTACAAAACTTTTAGGGTGTTTTGCGGCGTGATAAATTTCTTCAGCATTTTTAATACCCACTGTGGTGTCCTGTGGAGAATGCATTACTAATAAGGCTTTATTTAAATTTTTTGCTACGGTCGGTAATGATTTAGTTTCTAGATCATCCAGAAATTGTTTCTTAATAGTGAAATCTCTTCCACTCAGATTTACTACGGCTTTACCATTTGCTTCAATTTCTTCTAAACCGCTTCGTAATAAGTGTTGTACATGAGTAGGATCAGAAGGGGCACCTATTGTAGCTATAGCTTTTATAGAATCAATTTCTGCTGCAGCAAATATAGCTGCTGCGCCACCCAGAGAATGTCCAATCAATAGAGAAGGAGCCTGATATTCCTGCGCTAAAAAATCTGCAGCAGTAACTAGATCTTCTACATTTCCCGAAAAATTAGTATCAGCAAAATCACCTTCACTTTCTCCCAAACCTGTGAAATCAAACCGTAAAACACCAAACCCTTGAGAAGTGAGTGCACGACTAATGTTACGAACAGCTCCCAGGTTTTTATTGCACGTAAAACAGTGCGCAAAAAGCGCAAAATTATGTGGATGTTGATCCGCAGGTAATTCTAAACGCCCAGAAAGTGTTTGACCTTCTGCGTTGGTAAAGGTAATTTTAGAAAGACTCATGTGATAGTTGTTTTTCCTAAATGTCGTTTTTTTCTAGCTTTTCTAACTTTTTTTGGAGGTTAAAAATGTGTTAAAGAAAAAAATGATGCATCATCTTACTATCATACTTCATTTGATGTAGGCGCATTCTTCGCTCCAGCGATTAGCATCCATAAGCAAATTCCGATTTCTCCAATTGCAGATGGTATTCCAATATAAGTGGAGACACCCATATCATAATATCCATCAATCATAAATCCACCGATAAATTCTATGATATATCCAATACATCCAATCATTAAAAAGATACCAAAAAACCTAGGCAAAATTTTGGATTTATATACAAGATACCCAAAAGGAAATAACCACAGCCCCCAGAATACCTGTGCGATCATTATTCCATTATCATATGAATCTAACAATAATATCACTTGAGTCTGTAACTGTTCGGGGCTAAAAACCTTTAAGTATTCTGCTCCACTGATTAAGGTTAGAATATCAAATTTATGGCTGATATTATACAAAGAAACGGGGATGCTAATTAAAGCAAAAGCTACCATCAAAACTGCTTGAGTTTTGTCTACATGAGCTAATAATTTGTAAAGAATTAATGGCAATACTAAAAATGTACTGTAGCATATCAATCCAGCTATGATACTCCATCGGAATAACAATATGCCATCTGTAATATTCTGTGTTGTGGTTGCAGGATCATCGTAAACTATTAATTCTAAAGGAACGTATAGCAAACTAAACATACCGCTAATAATGAGAATCAAGTATACTACACCAGCTAATCTGGCTGTTTTCCTATTTGAAGTCATAATGTGTTTTTACATTATCGACGAATGACCTTTATATTTGTTACGGTACTATGTATTGGTAAGTTTATATTATGATTAAAGAGTTTTTTAATAATAGTATTATAAGAATAAGGATATTGTTTTTATAACACGTAATTGTTAAAGAGAATATCTAATTCTTTTTGAGGGTTAAGACAGATTCCTGGATGTGTTTTTGAGCTTTGGATAATTGTACTTCTACAAGCTGTTAACCATCGAAATCTATCAGATAATTCTAGTTTTCCAATTGCTCCACCAGCTGGCTCACCATTACAGATGAGTTCCCAGGACTTTAGGTATTCTTGTAATAATTCCATATGAATTTCGCTAGAGAAAGCTTTTAATTTGTTTTGGTCAATTAAGTATTTAACTTTCAGAAATTTCTTTTGCTTAGAAAATACAATCACTCCCACATTAAAAAACTCTTCACGCTCTACTTTGGGAACGAATCGGATAATGGCAAATTCAAATGTACATCTATTTGGCATCTTCAGCTTCTTTTACTAGTGTATCAATTTTAGAAAGTCTAGAGTTTATAAACTCTATATATGCAATTCTCATTTCATCAGGTGTGAGTGATTCTGATTCATGAGTCAACCAATCCTGAGGTACTTTTGATACAATTTCGTTGATTTTTTGAGGGGTCATACTTTTTTTGATCTCTATAGCGGCTTTTGTAAGATGATTAGCACGTTCTAATAATACGTGATCTTTAATCGCAGGAAACGTTCTACTTAGATGATTTTCCCATTGTTCCCAATTATGGTGAAAGTAAAAACTGGCTCCATGATCGATAAGCCATAACTCATTTTTCCAGTTAAGTAGGTTTGTGTTTTTTGCAGTTCGGTCGATATTACTAATAATACTATCTAGTAACACAACTTTAGAGGCAGTAATAGAATCTGCAATAGAAACCAATGGATCATACATAATTGCCCCGGATAAAAAATGTAATCCTAAATTAAGACCCACGCTAAATTTAAGCAAGTCTTGGATTTCTTCATCAGGTTCTGTTTTACTAAAAGAATCATCCAGATTCATAAGAACCAATTCAGGAACATTTAATCCTATAGACCTCGCTAGTTCGCCACCAATAAATTCTGAGATCAATACTTTTTTGCCTTGACCAGCTCCTCTAAATTTTAGAACATACAAAAACTCATCATCTGCCTTAACAATAGCAGGTAAAGAACCACCTTCACGCAAAGGTTGTATATATTGCACTACATCTACAACTCTAATATCAATTGTGTTCATAGCGTCTAATATAATAAAAAGTTAAGGCTGTTGGTCTTACTTTTAGGTAGATTTTGGAATGTAAATTATACGAATTGTATAAGAACTAAGTTAAATAACACATGAAGTTAGATAAGATTACTTTCATGTTATACACATAGATTTTTATGCAACTTTCAATACCCTATCTAATACATCCAAATTTTTAATATATTCTGTTTTATGCTTCCAATTAGTGGCTAGTTCTGCCCAAATTTTTTGTCGATCAATTGCTAATTGAATTAGTGGTTTATTCTTTTTGTCAATTTTTCCTTCATCTACTAATTGACCAAATCCAGTTGCGATAACCGAAATGTCGACGGTGTAAATATATTGATGGTCATCAAAATTATCATCTTCTAATTGTTTTTTAACTAGTGTTCTGTCAATTATATTTTTGTTGTATTCTGATAGCTTTTTTTCAGAAACCCCTTCGATAGTCCACTTTATGCAATCATAAGTTTCTTTATACGGATTGTCTTTTTTCCAATTCCTAAATTCATATAAGGCCATATCTCCTTCGTCCGAACCAAATGGAGCTAATTCATCTATACATGACCAAAAGAATTCTTCGGGTATTAATTCGATAGCTCTTTGGTGAGCATTTTCTTTATCAATTCCGTAAGGTTCATTTTCTGTTTCTTGAACCGTTTTCTCTATCTTCTTTTTAGAAATTTCGTTTACTTCTTTCTTTTTTCCGAAAAGATTTTTAAAGAATCCCATAATTTTTTCTAATGCTTTACAATGATATATCACTACGAATATAACGATATCTATAAAGTGTTCAGGATAAGTGACTTTAAAATTTAGAAGTTCCTATGGTTGTAATTATAAGTTAATAGAAGACTTTAACTTTTTTCACTTCGTTTTCTGTATATCTTTAGTAGGTAATTCAGTCTTTGTGTACTTATATCAAGTTCGTTTATAAGTATTTTCTCATTCCTGTTTCTGTGATCGTAGCTTAGGTAATATTGTGATTTTACTCCAGTAGATGAAGGTTCAAAAATGATATTCTCGTTTATTATTTCAGACCATTTTTTAGTACGAGCACCTTTATAGCTAATGCCTTCTTCAGAGAGAGTAAGTTGAACACTTTTATCTTTTATAAGTTTGCGATTATTTCTTATTCCATAAACGGATAGCGTAATAAATCCAATTCCTATGAGATAGCTTAAAGAAAAAAATGCATAGATTCCAAAACCCAAAAATAGGATAGAAAATAGCATGTAGAACCTGCTATTAGATTTAGAATAGTAGATAGTCGTTTCTTTAGGAGCCTTTTTGTTTTCGGTGAATAGACTTTCTAGCATTTTTCTAAACTTACTTATAATGATATGCAATCACGAATATAAACATATCTCCAAAGTGTTCAGAATAACTCATAGTAAAATTTAGGAGTATTAATCGCTGTAAACTTTACATAACAGTGTTCGTGTAGATCAAAAGATCGAAACTCTTATTTTCTCAGAAATCTTTCCAGACACTATATTTTTAAGAGACTTATTGTCAGTCTGATATCTGTAATGTGCTAAACGTCTTATTTATAACGTACATTATGATATGTCGACTTTTTTCTTTTCAATTCATACACATAACAAACGGTATTGTCAAATTTTCTTTCTTCGATAAACTCAAATCCAAGTCTTTCATAAAACTTGTGTGCTTTAACATTAGATTTTAAAGGATCAATTAGAATGCTATCAACAACCTGATTCTGAAAACATCTTTGAATGGCTAGTCTCATCATAGTAGTTCCGTATCCTTTGTTTAGATTATATTCTTCTCCTATCCATATGTCAATTGCTCTTTTATTAGGTTCCACATCTTTCCAATAATGTGTTTCTTCCATGTATGGGTCAATTATCTGAATAAAACCTATAGGTTCTTTGTTTAACTCTGCAATCAACTGTTCTCTCCATTTGGGATCTCTTTTTAGCTCTACTTCCCAATTCCATTCATCATCAGGATCACAGTCAATGACATGCTGTTTAGTATCCCAGTATTTCACCAATTTAAGATCCTTTATTGAAGCTTGCCTTAATTTTATCACAGCCATAGTTTTTTTAATGGAAATTCTGTAATAATATATTTTGGCAGTATCACAGTATATTTTTGTTGTGTTGTTTTAATGTTTATCAGAATCATTAAACTGCCACAATACATTCACTAGTTGCCATTTTCCATTTAGTTTTACAATATGCATATAATCAATCCAATCATCTGCTATGAGTTTTACCGAAGCTGTTTTATCATAAATATCCAGTATGATAACTTCTTTTTTAGGATTCTTCGGAAACTTGTCTCCGTTTAGGTTATAGGTTTCGGAAAGCAGGATCATAGCGTCGGTAAATGTTTCTCTCAGATATTCTTTTCCAGTATTTTTGTTTGTCCAGAAAGTTCTTTTAACCATTCTAGGGTGGGCAGCACGCTCAAATTGTTCAGGTTTCACATTGTGCTGAGATTCTATATAATCCAAAGCAACTTGTCTAATGTCTAAAGAATCTTGTTTAGTTTGAGCCTTAGCATAAGATGTTAACAATAAAAACAACGATATTACTTGGATAATAGATAGTCTCATAAAAAAATCTCTAGGTTATTATTCAATTGCTACTCCAGAATTATCATATAATAATGCAATTCTGATTGCTTCTAAAGCATTATATACTCGAAATTTAAAAGTATCTTCATTAACTTTTAATTCATTAGAAATTGTTTGCGAATGCTGTAGCAGTATATTTAATTCTTCCTTTAGTGCTATTAATTCAGTTTTTTCTACATATAAATTTGAATCTAGTAAGGAATAAATCAAGAAACAGTTCAATTTTTCTAATAATTTAGTTCCCCATACACGAACTCTCCAGTTTTCAGGTCCAAACATATCATTATACGGTGATATACAAGATGCGCTCAAACCTTCTATTTCATTTGTTCTCTTATTTCTTCTATATGGATATACTAATATACTCATATCAATTAGTTACAACATTTCTAATATGTTCTATTTGCGTTCTGACGAGTATCTATGCAATATAGCAAAATGTTTCATGATACGATATGGTTAGAATTGATATCCGATACGTAAGTGTAGATTTATGGCAACTTCTCCTTTATCTTTTGTGAACCCGGAATTTTTAGAAAAGTAATGAATGTAACCAACTCCAATTCCGGTTTCATAGTTAAAATGCTTTCCTATATTTCGTCGAATTCCCCAAGTGGGAATTATAGATAAGTTAGATACTATTCTTGCGTTTTCATCATCTCCAAATTTGATAAGTAGATCGTCTAGACGTAAGGTAGTTTTAAGAGCAAAGAAATTACCGCTATTATTATCTATTCGCTTCGATTTATTGCTACGCTTATTTAGGTTATAATACCAGCGTGGTTCTATTGAAGTAGTTGTTACTAATAAGAAACCTGCATCAGGATAAAAATCATCATTCTCATAAGCGTCCAAGCCCAATTCAGTTCGGAAAGCTATTTGATTAGATAGTTTAAATTCATTGTAAATCCATAATCCCGCAAATCCTGTTTGAATACCGAAAATTGATTTTTCTACACTTGGTTCTTGTTGTTTATTAGTTGCATTTTGTGATTTTACGCCTAGTGTAAGTGCACAAAAAAATAAGGTCAATACGATTTTTTTCATCATTGTTGTTTTTTATAAAGTTGACCACAAATCAATGAATTTATAAGGATTTAGATTGACCAATAGAAGCAATGGTATGTTATAATATGTTAAAAAAGATAGTGCTACCTTTCTGGGATCCTTTTTTATACTCAGAAGGAGAAAGTCCAGTTTCTTTTTTAAAAATTCTATTAAAACTAGTTCTTGATTTAAAACCACATTCGCAGGCAATTCCAAAGAGGTTGTAATTTTTATATGTATCCAGATGTATTTTTTCCTTTACGGCTTGCACTCGATATTTGTTTATTAAATCATAGAATGTAGTATTCATATATTGATTTAACATCGTAGAAAGTATTTTATCTGTCGTAGAAATTTTTTGCGCTAATTTTCCTAATGTTAAATCCTGATCTAAATGAGTTTGATCAGTATCTAAAAGAAACTCGAGTTTGTTCTTTAAGGTTTTGAATTCTTCTTTTTTTGTTGGTGAAATTATTTTGTTTTTTGCCTTACTAATTTCAGCTGTTATTTCATTATTTAATAAAAAGGAGGGTAATAGTACTTTAGATTGGTGTACACCGTAATATCCTAAATAAATAACTAAAATAATCATAGCCAATACAGATAGATAGTCAGCATTCCATCTAAAATCACCATAAAATGATTCATATATCTTGATTCCTAAATCCATACTAATAATGCCTATTGCCGAGATAAGCATAATCCTAATCCAATTAAAATCATGATGTGTTAGGTTAGAATATTTATGTTTTGTTAGCTTTCTGTATTTTGATAATAATCTTAACGAAAGAAATAGATATAACAGAAAATATAGACTATCAATTCTTATAATAGTGCGAATCCAATCAGTATGCGTGTATGCAAGTTCATCTATCTTGAAGATATTGAATAGTATTGTTGGAATTGTAATACTAATGGCAAATAAGAAAGCAGGTATAAAATGGACTAGTATATTCTTTACTAATCCATCTTCCTTTAGAAATAAGGATTTTACATAAAGAAATAATAAAGGGCCTAAAGTTATGGTAGTAATGTCATTAGGAAAAAACAGAAGCCTTATCAGCCAAACAATATTATGTAACAATGCATAAAAATAGAAAGCAACAAAAAAGAGAAGAAAAAAAATTACAATCAATATTTTTTGGGGTAATTCTTTGCTTTTTACTTTTAGTAGTTGGAATATAATCATAGAAATGATAAAGATGCCTCCCACAAAAAAGAAATCTAAAATTAAATCCATAATGTAATATTTATCCTTTTAAATATTAGAAAACTCATTTTGATTATTGAGCTCCTGTAGATATGTTTTCATAGTATACAAGTCTCAAGTTTCTATTTTTTCTCTGGTTCAATCTAATATATCTTCTTCGATGAAATTATATTCGTTATCAATTAACTTCTTTAAATAGGTCTCAAAACTATCAGCGATTACTTTAAATTCATCAGGGTCGTGCAAGAATCTTATAACTTGCCCTTTCTTTCCATTAGTTGATGGGCTAAAATCTATAAATAATTGCGAAGTACCGCCATTATTCATACAATCAGAAAAATGAAGCCATTTGATTTTATCTACTTCATTGGTGATTTTATCATCTATCGGCACCTCTTCATATTTTCTTTCAATATAATCCGAATAGTATTTAATGGCTAGATTCTGATTTTCAATCATCTGTTTGGAAGATAATAGATAATATGGATATTCATAAACGTCAGAACCTAGAAAATAAAAAATGACTTTCTCTCCGGCATACTCTCTCCAATATGTTCCATCCACATATTCCATCATGCTTACTAATTCATCAGGAATATCTTTATATACTTGTTTAAGTTTTTTTATATCCTCTTTACTCGCACCATCTTTAATTTTTTCGAAATGTTCCCACGATTCTTTCGAATTGTTGTCAAAATATGCTTGCTTAAGACCTATAATATATTTTTCTACTGTAGTATTCATTTTTTTAAATTACTATTTTTCATTGTAAAACGTCGGTAGGAAGATGTCGTTCATTATCGCAAAAGGTAATTTGTCTTCTTGTGAATTGTAAGCGCCTCCTGTAAATACAACAACCATATCAATCTCAGGAATTACCATAATATATTGCCCGCCATTTCCAGTTGCTGTTTTGGAAACAATAGTTTTTTGGTTAACGTTAAACGGAATATTCCACCAAAAATAGCCATAGTCAATTCCAGTAATTTTTGTTTTCGGCGTGGTAGCTTCATTCACCCATTTCTCGGACACAATTTGTTCTCCTTCCCAGGTTCCTTGGTTAAGAATCAATTGTCCGATTTTAGCCATATCGCGTGAGGTCATATACAATCTTTTTCCAGAAGGAATAATGTTTTTGTTGGAAGTATGTCCCCAGTTAACATTTGTAATTTCTAATCGACTAAATAAATAATTCTCAGCAAATTTATCAATGGTCATTCCCGAAGCCTGACTTATTATTTCTGCGATCAAAATTGCACCCATCGAACAGTAGTTAGATACTGTTCCAGGATCATTGATCATTGGTAGATCAAGTGTATATTGAAGCCAATCTTTTTTTCTATAAACTTTATCTTCTTGTCCTTTTGATTTTTTATTCCAATCATTACAATCAAGTCCACTGGACATAGTTAAAAGATGTTTAATCGTAATCAGTTCTTTTCTTGTGTCAAGATTTTTGTTTGGTATTGGGTTTTTAAGGTATTTTGATATTGGATCATTAACATCCTCAATGAATCCTTTATCAATAGCTATTCCCATTAAAATTGCTCTTATACTTTTAGTTGTAGAGCGCAGGTCATGTGGTTTATCAACAGAGTATTCTTTAAAGTACTCTTCAATAATGAGTTGGTTGTTTTTTACCAATAAAATACTATGCACTTTATTTTCTCTATTTTTCATTTGGTTGAATAACTTGTAAATCAATACAGTATCGATGTGCTGTGATTTCAGGTCATTTATTTCCCAACCATCCCCAAGTTCTTTTGGGGGATAATATTCATAAGTGTTTTGTCCATAGCAGAGAGTACTTATGGATATTGATAAAATTATTAAGTTTACTATGTTTTTCATAATAAGATTAGTGCGAAACGACAAGTTTTTATTCTCTTTTAGTAATAATGATTTCTATTGATTCATTATAGTTAAAGGCTTTTAACTGAAATTCATACCCATCCCAAAGTAGCGAATCATAATGTCGGTCTGGTTTACCTTCAATTCCATGAATAGAAAGTGATTTTTCTTCAGTTAGTTCGTTTTTAGAGAGTGTTAAATATGCTGTTGCTTTGGTTGGTCCATTTACATAAGGACGTTTATGGCTAAAATATTTTAAGATTATTGACAAACCATCTTCCAATTGTATTTCTTTATTAATATCTAGTTTTATGTTCGTGCCGTATTTGTAATCCATTGCTACTATGTTTTGATTATTATCAGTGGATTGGCAATTGATTGAAAAGATTATAAAAAAAAATGCAAGTAAAAAAAGACCTTTCTTTGTCATTATTTTCTGAATCTTAAAATCGAAAGTTTTGATACTCTTTTTTGGTTGGGTATTCATCAGCTTCTTATTTGTATAATCTATAATGTTAGGTATTGTTCTTTTCTTCGATAGGGTTTTCTGTCACTTCTTTGATGGATTTTTCCTGATAATCAATTATATCGCCATGCAAATTTTCTCCAGCAGAAATAAAAAACAATTCAATGAAAATCCCCCAATATTTGCCCCATAATGTTTTTGGTTTCCACGCAACTCTCGGTATTTTTTGTGTTTCTAATTCCTTCTCAATATCAAATATTTCATCCCAATTTCTAATATGCAAACGACCGATTGTCTTAAAAATCAGTCCTTTTCTTTTTTTTAATTCAATCTCGGTTTTGTGTTTGTCAAATTTTCGTTTTCTAATGGAATATTTAAGATTAGAATAGTTGATTTTGTTTTGTTTTCGGTTTTTATAAATTATAGTAATCAAATTTTTATCAAATTTCAATTCAGTTATAATAGCCTTTTCTTTTCTGAAATATATAAAGTCAAAGATCAGATTAATTATTAATGGAAATGAGAAAAGAAATTTTGAAATAGGATGCCAATTAGAATACTTGTTAATATAAAATAATATAGCGAACCCAAGGATCATATATATAATCCATTTTAACTGATCAGTTTTGGTGTCGGTTGCTTTGAATTTTACCATTCTGTTTTAAATAGTATGTAACAATTGTTATACAATTACGAATATAACCATATCAGTAATGACAATAGAACAAAGTTATTATAAAACTTGTTGGTTATTTATCGTTCATTTTAGTCAATGAATATAGAAGTAAAAGTAATTTAGACATCCTTGAGATTGAAAAAAATGTTCTTACAGTTGACATAATTACAGGAATAATCAAACTTTTCGTCGCGGGAAAATATCGCTACGTCGAAATAGTAGTCTTGTTAGGGTTTGTGAACGTTATTTTTGATATTTTCATCTCCGGAATACCAAATTATCACGCCTATGGCCTTTCAGGCAAAACTATTTATTAATGACGAAGAGCGAAACGTGCTGGATAGTACGTTTTTGTACCAACAACTGATCGATAGCAATGGTCGCCCTAAAACGAGTATACAGGGTGGCAAAATCAGTTTACTTATAGAATCCACTAAGAACGATGAATTGTTCTATGACTGGATGTTTTCTACCCATACAATGTACAATGGATATGTTCGTTTTTATAAACGAGATGGATACAGCAAGCTGTTTGATTTTGAGTTTGCCAATTGTCATTGTGTTCACTTACAAGAGAAATTTAATGCAGAAGGTAACAGTCCGTTAAAAATGGAGTTGGTACTTTCTCCAGGGATACAGCGAGTACGTGGTCAGATTTTTGAAAAAAACTGGAATCCTAGCAATCCTTTTGAGAATGCAACTCCGATTACGGAGCGGGAGGAGAATTTGGAGCCTGAGATAGAGGATATGTATTATACAGATATGAATGGAGAGAAGATTCCAGATGATGAATTACAATCAGGAACTGCCGTATATCTTGTTTTAAAAACGAAGAATGGTGTTGGTAAGGATGTTGATATAGATCTTGATGATAATCAGAATGATTTTAAGTACAATGGAGAAGTTTTAGCAAACGATATTATAGAAGACTTAACGATCAAATCTGATACACAAAAAATAAAATTGGAGATTATATCTCAAAAAAAATAGATTATGCCTACGTTAAAATTTAAGGATTTTCCCAATATATTCAAATCAATTCCGGCTATTAAGATTATAAGACCACAAGTAATCAAAGCTTATTTTGCTGAGGCTACTATTGAAGAAGTTGAAGTAGAAAGTGAATCTGGCGCAGAAGATAATGAAAAATATGTGGTAGAATCTGGTGACACACTAGGAGCGATTGCCACTAAAAAAGGTACTACTGTTGCAGCCATTATAGAAAGTGATCCTATAATTACTACAGCCAATCAGAATAGTCTGAGTATTGGGCAGGAAATTATATTGCCAAGTACTGTTCCTGCTAAAGAAAAGAAACAGAAAATAACCTTTAAAAAAGCTGATACTGGTAATCTGGGGAAAGAAATCTATGTTATTGTTGAGACAAAGTTGTTACAAGGGAAAACTATGTCGATCAACATTAGACAAGGAAAAGAAAAAGGTATAGAGGAGCAAGATGAAAATATAATGCTCAAGGATGATCAAGGCAATTATAGTACAATGGTAAAGACTACTATTGGAGGTATGTGTGAGACTGAGTATCTAAATAAAGATGATTTTACAGATCAAGCTATTTTCAAAATTAGTATTGATACCAGTAATGATGATAAAAAGAAAGCCTGGACCAAGGCTATAAAAGATGCCACGGATAAAAAGACCTTGTTATATATACTTACAGATGCACACACCTTAGAAGGACAAACGGAACTAAACATTCAATATCTGGGTGATACTGAAGAAGGAGAAATACGTGGTGAAAAAATTACCAATAGATGGTTAGATAGCGATGGGCAGTGGTTTGAGTTAAAACAAGGCCCTAAATTCCCAATAACTCCAGAGCAACTACTAGAAATATTTCCAAAATCGAAAAAGACTCGTAGGGAGGAAGTTGCCAAAGCAATTAACAAAAATAGTGATGAATTCGAAATTCACAATCTAGATAGGATGTCTCATTTCTTAGGTCAAATAGGTGCTGAAACCGGTCAGTTAAAAGCTTTACAAGAAAATTATAATTATACTGCACAAAATGTTTACGATACCTTTCTTAGGAAAGTTTTAATTTCCCACCCAACAAAATCTGATAAATACACTTTTAAATATCACGATTTAATTGAAGGATATGATGCTACATTAGAATGTGAGTATACTAACCCCACTACTTCTTATCAAAAAAAGTATGGTCATAAAAGAGATGTTGAAGATCCAATTGAAGTAACAAGAGTTCTTTTAAATGGCAAATATGTAGCTTCTTGGAATTATACAGAATTCAACGCGTTATATACTGTGAAATCTTCATATACTCAAAGTAAGACGCTATTTGATTATGTTTATGGTTGTAGGATGGATAATGGGAAGAAGTCAACAGAGGATGGTTCCGATTACTTTGGTGTAGGTTTTATACATTTAACAGGAAAGGATAAGTATAAGGCTTTAGATGATAAATGGAAAGAATTATACCCAGATGATGCCAAAGATTTTATGGGAGATGATATATCTCTTCTGAAAACGGATGTAGAAGTTGCTATTAAGGCTTCAATGATTATATGGACTCATGTACAAAATGGAACCAATAGTAAGGCTGATCAAGGCAATAGCGATTCGACTATAACTTCTGTCACTCTTGATGTAAATGGAGGAAATAATGGATTAGATGATAGAAAGAAGTATACTAAAAAAGCCTATGAAGTTTTAGATAAATAAAAATTAGATGAAAAATATAATTTATTTAGTAAGTATTTTTTTTTCCTTATTATTAGGTTTATCTTCTTGTAAACATAATGATAATAAAAAAATAAAGATTGAAGAATCTTTAAACGAAGTTTCAAGTAAGGTTATTGATCAATTAGACCAAAGAGAACTTAAACATTCAATTAAAGATTTTCAAGGAGTTTGGATCAGTTTCTCTTCTTATTTAGAACACGAATCCGCATTTAAGGACTATAACCAAAATAAATATTTTAAAATAGTTAATAAGAAAAAGACTCTAGATATCACTTTAGTGGATCATCAAGAAAACAACATAGAGTTCAATCAAGGATACTTAGGTTTTTTAGATATTGATAATTCTATTTCTTCATCAAGTGAAGAAACTTTAATTAAAAAATTAAAAGAATCAGGAAGCCGATTAATTAGATTTAAGAAAGGACAAGAAAAATACGATAAAACTAATATTGAAATAAGTTCTGGCTTTAATAGATATTTTGATGTTACAGAAATCTTAGAAGACGGGTTCGATTATAATGAAAAAGACAAATTTGTTAGTTTTAGATTAGTTTCGTCATTACCAATGGGGATTTTCAAGATTTTAAAATCTAAGTCGAAAAAGGAGGGGATTGATTACATAAAGGAATATAATCTCCAAGAGTTATCATCAAAAATCAAAGTAACCATTGATAAAACCTTTTTCCATACTGAAATGTCGGAAGCATCAAAAAGGAAAGCTTTTTTGGTTAAAGGAGATATTGCATATCTTGAAGAAATAAATGATGATTGGGCCAAAGTGTATTATGACGGTAACGTAGTTTCGGGGGGATATATAAAACGATCGGATATAGATATTTTAGAATGACTCCAAAAAACCATTTATTCTATTAATAGGCTTTGAGAAGTTTAAGGTCATTAATAATTGGACACAGTGAAAAAAATATTCTTATTTATTATTTCATTTTTTTTAATAATATCCTGTAAGAATAAGGATCATAACTCTATGGATGATACTACTAATATTTCTTTAGAAACTTCTGATTCTAATAAACAAGGTGTCAATAAAATTCAACACACCAAAAGTGCGGTTTTAACTAATAAACTATTAGAAAAGGAACTTAATGACCAAAAAGATTATAGTGGTAGATATGAAGCTACTGGTAAAAATGATTGTAAATTGGTATTATTGATTGATGGTTTAAAATATGAAGCAAAAACAAATAAGCGAACCCAATCTGGAACTATAAAGGTGGTAAAAGAAAATACAGATACATTTTTTTTATTTCAGGGTTTATTGGGTGATGATCGGGGAAAAGATATACAAGGTAAATATGAAGATGAAACGATTATTATTCAAAATTATGGGAATAGTATGAATCCGTATACCAGAATCGGCGAATGTGAAGGTAAATATTTACAATTAAAAAAAATCAATAACAAATCTGTAAAGGAAACACCAGATTCAAGTAAATATGCATTAGACTCTTTAGCCTTTCTAGAAAAAAAATCTACTTTGAATATTGAGAGTAATTATAAAATAATTTGGGAAGATTTAAAAGTGAAGATTTATGCTAATCATTCAATTATCAAAGAGGGAGAGGAAAGATTAGTTATATATTCCAGTAATAAAGATACATTATTGAACTTTTTACACGATGAAGGAGGCAAGATTGCCTTTCCTTTTGCAATTAATAATAAGGATGAAGTTTTTATTAATTTTTTTGAAGTTTGGGGAGGTAGTGGTTTTTTGAGCGAAAAACATTTTTTTCATTTGGACAAGCACAAATACACACTAAATAAAGTGAAAAATATTAATATTAAGAATGTTTTAAAAGCAGTAAAAACAAAATTTGATATTACTGATAGTATATATATTAAAAAAGGAGAGTTCTATAAAAATTTCGCTTTCGATAAAACTTGTTTTAATGAAAATGGGGAATTGCCATTTACTATGATACTTTATAATTATGATAAACCAAAACTCAATAAAGGTTTAGAAGGTTTCAAAACAATTAATGGGGTGTATAGATTTGAAAAATTAAAAAGGTATACTTTAAAACCAACTAAAATTGAATTGAAGGATTGACCTATAATCCGCAGTGATATCTTCTTAATGAAAATAGAGACCTATTATTATAAATTCTCACCAGATCAGTAAAATCAAATCAAATAGAAATCTACATTGAAAATAATATATTCATTTTTAGTCCTACTTTTACTTATTTCCTGCAACTCTTCTCCAGAAAACAAGGCAAATGCAGGAAATAATTTGATAAAAAGTGATAGTCTATTATCTTATAAAGATTTTGCAGAAACAATTGAGAATATATCAGATGTAAAATATGCTGGTAATAAATATTCTGATTGGATGACGAATAGGGGAGGTTTCGTAGATAAATTATTAGAATTGAAGATTACTGATTACTCTATAGAAACTAAAAGTTATTCTTACAAAGATTCTTGTGTTTTTTATATACACAATCTTTCACATAATGATAAACAAATATCATCTATTAGGCCTTTTTTAATAAATACAATTGGCAAAACAAGTTATAGTAAACTAAGTGAACGAGTTTTAATTTTTGCTCTGAAAAACGAGAAAGAAGCTAATTTTATTGATATACCTCCTAATTGGGGTTATTCTACAATTCGCGCCGAACTCATCGAAAATATTTATAAAAACACCAACACGGTTGTTATATCCTGTGATACAACGAAAATTTGTAAATTTAAAGATCTTAGAAATTAAGTTTTATGCGATCTTTGGTTACGTTGTTTTTTATATTTTGCTCCTGTATAGCCTTGTCTCAAAATCAATTCACTTTAGATAGACTGGAGAAAGATTTCTCAGAATGTAGTGACTGTAAAGGTGATTACATATATTTTAATTCTTGTCAGGCCATTAACAAAATTTCGGATATAGAAAATGAACATCTTATAGATTTCAATACAGGAGCGAGTAGGTATTATGGTACCATCTGGAGGCAACAGGCTGAGGCAACTAAATTAGAAATCGGAATTTCTCTTTATCAATCTTATCTGGAGGAAATACAGCCCTATGTTAAAAAACCAGATAGTATGCATTGCACTATTTACGCATACGAAGGACTAAAAGCTGGTTTAAACCAGATACAACAAAAACGATTAGAAAAGATTCATAAACAAATCTGGAAATCAAGAGAACACGCTGGATGGAGTATTGGGTATATTTTAGTAAAATATTTTGATTGGAAGGCATATTTAATTATTCATCCCGATGCTAAAGAATATAATCACTGTTTGGAATCTTATAAAAAGAATAAATCATATCCCGTCTGGAAACAACCGGATATTCCCTTAGAAGCCTTCTATATTATAGGATCAGATGATGAGGTTGTTAATGATTTGTTGGTAGCTAATGAATTTGGATGGGGATTTAGTGAACAAGGGATTCATACTTGGCTTACCAGATATAAAGAATTAAAAGAGTGTAATTGGTTAGGCGCACCTTCCAAAAAATATCAGGAATATGATAGTGATAAGCCTCTTTTTATTTCAACTAAATTTGAAGATTATAAAGACTATGATTCACACGTTATGATTTTTCCTCCTAAATGATTTTGTGTTGCTAAAAGAAAATGTTTTTCTGTGCGAAAATAGAAATGTATAGCTTGATAATCACAGATTGTATGTCCTAGATAATATGGCTTACACTACTTCGAAGTCACAAATTTCGAAGAGTTGATTATACAACCAATCCTATAAATTCTTGAGCTTTATAAGTAAACGCTTATTCTTAATTCCTTTTAGCTGTTTATTTATTTCTTTTAATTCTTCATACTCACTTTTTGGAATCATATCCCTAATGATTTTGTAATTAGATAGTAAGTTTAATTTATTCTTAAATACTATTTTTGAATCAAAAAGATATTCTCCAAACTCATTTTTAAAGTTTATTTTATTATTGTCCAAGCCCAATAACTCAATATCACAAGGGAATTCCAACATGTACTCTAATTGATCAGTATAACTATAATCTAAATAATAATCTAAATCTATAGTATCAAGATCACTTTCAATTTGTCTATGCTGTATTAATTTATCTAAAGAAATACTTGCGATACTATCATTTAAAAAAGTGAGTGCCTCATTAATTGTTCCTTGACCAATAACGGAATATGTATATGGGGCTGTACGCTTTAATTTTGTTGAGATGATAGAATCAACCTGTATGACATTTTCGTTTCCTTCAAATTCTGTCAAGGCGTCATAGAAGTCACTCATCTCCTTATTTTGCTTAAGTAAATCGTAAAAACTTCTTATATCAGTAGACAAGCCACCAGATATTGAAAACCTATATTTAAAAGAGGTATTCTTTTCTTTTATATCCACATTACCATAATAATATTGTTTCATATAATTATGATCAACACTCATACCCGGTAACTTTATGAGATTCACTTGTACAGAATCCATTTCTGCGAATTTAAAATCATAGCCTACAAACTTATCACGTTTCTTAATTTTTCCTGTTAAATAAGGCTTTGCGATAACTGCTTCCGTATTGTATAGAGAGGTGGGAATTTCGTTGATTTGATATTTATAATGTACTTCACTTGGATATAGTAGATTTAAAGAACCACGGTCATTATTATATGCAAAAAAGATGTGGTCATATTCTCCTCTTCTAATGTAATAAGGATCAATATTTCCAGCTCTTTTGCTTCTGGCAAAGACTGCAGAATATTCAATTTCTAAATCTTCTAATACTTGTCGATATAATCTACGGATACTAAGCGGATTGAGTCGTTTCTCTTTAAGAAAATAGCCATTTGATTTAATGAGCTCCTCTAATTTGCCTGGTTCCATCTTAAAATTAGCCAGTATATCCTTATGCAGTAGTTCAAACTTATAATATTTGGAGCTGTCTTTAGCTTTGCCAATCACCCTTTTTTTCCACCGTCGATAATAAGATGATTTCTCGCGGTCTATTAAAACAGGCTGAGTAAAGATATTAAACTCCTCATTATATACATCCTTCCATGTTCTGACCGGGGTATTAACGTTTTCTAAGGAATAATACACATAGGGTAATTCACACGGTACGCATATATTTTCATTTTCGGACAAGCCTTTTATTTTCTCCATTTTAAAAGCAGAATATAAAAGGGTGTCATTAGATACTACTTGTGGTTCCGGAAAATCATTGTATGTTTTATACCGTATTAAAAGATCTGTTTCACATCTAACTGTATGTTCTGTATTTAAACTAGGAACTTCTGAATATAGGTTTACAAAACTCATTAACATGTTTTTCTCAACGTATTCATTATAGATATAAGAAGTTTCTATAGTATCTCCGGGCTCAACCGCAGGTATAGGATAGTTTATGGGACCGAATTTTTCGCGTTTGGATTTACGTCTAAAAACAAGACTTGAGTCTAATTCCACAATAGTACCGTCAGCTTTTAAAGTTCTGACTTTTATTTCCTCTAAATGATTACTGATAAACTCGGTTAAATTTAAAAATGCATATTTTTCAACACCTGCACTATTGTTTATAACGAGTTTATTCTTAATAGAGGTTTGCTTTTTAAATTTCGACCATCGTCTAGCATAGGCAACATCTGTATAGGAATGCAAGAAATACGCATCTGATTTTTTACAATGTTCAAGGAACTTATGATCCAGAATACTATCATTGGCAAATAAACTACTCATAGATAGTAGTATAATAAGTAATGTATAGTATTGATTAACTTTTCTTTTGTAAAATAATAGGGTCATTAATTATTTTTTTGAACGATGTTAATAGCTTATTCGCAATTTCCAGATTTTCTTTTTCAACAAAGATATAGTCAAATACGAATTCGTAAGTACACTCAATAGTGAATTCTGATGGATTAGAGATTTTTACAATAAGAGAAGCTCCTTCAAATGAAAACGAATGTTCTATCGGATTAAATTCCTGAAAAGGTTCACTCATTTTAATTGTTGAGCTTACTTTTTTGCTGAAAGGACTACCTATATGCGTTCCTTCTAATAAAGTTTCTCTGTCTTCTGTTTCAAAGAGCTTAGGTAAAAAATCAATAAAAAAGAACTTTTTATCTCCATCCTTAAATATTTTTCCATTTGCAGATATTTTTCCTTCAGACTCAATTACTCTGGACTGATGATTTATTTTTAAATCAGAAATAGATTGATTTCCAAATACTGATTCGTAGTGCTTTTTTGCCAATTTGTTAGCTTCTCTATCACTTGAATACATGAATCCATACTTCAGAAAATTCCCTGAAATTCCATTATAATTGACTTTAAATTCTCCATCCATAACCATAGTATTGGAGTTTGCTTCTAAGTCGATTTCATAACTGATCACATTTTTTTTTGGAGAAAAACCAGGAACTTTATAAAATTCTCCACCATCCGGGTTGATAATCAAAATGGAACGTTGTTGTATACTCTGAACAGGTGTTTCTGATAAGTGAATAGGATCGGTGGGATCTAATAAAATTGGTTTGCCATCTATATATGCTAAGCAGATCACATGATTAGCCGAACTTAATGATGGAAAATCACAATCACTTATATGATCAAAGGTTGCAGCCAAAGCGATATAACTTTTAATCCCTTTATAGTTTAGGGCTTCAGAAAGAAAATTAGATAAGTCTTTACAATCACCTTGTTTATTAGTAAATACTTCGTTTGCATGAGTAGGAATAAATGCTCCCATTCCTATCTCAATAGCAACATATTTAAAATTATTGTGAACATACTTATAGAGAATAGTCATTATTTTCTTTGGATCTGATATCCCCTTAGTTAGTTCATCAATTTTACGAATAGCAGCGTAGTTCAATCCCTTTTTTGTTTCTGCTTTCTGAAGATACCAGTCATTCAAATATTTTCTTTCATTCCCTTCATACGTTTTAGGAATAATTAGGGTTCTCATTAATGGTTCTCTAATATTTTTATAAACCCTAAAAAACAGTAAAGGGTCTGGTTTTACTTTTACTGGCACTACTTCAATGTTCCACTTTGTATGGTTATCCGACTTAATCGAATCAATAGTCATATGTTTAAGAGAATCCTTATGAATAGTATTATGTATAAAACGGAATGTATTGGGGACCGATATTTGATATTTTAATGAATCTATTTCGTTGTAAGAAAAGAAGTGTAAGTCCGAAAAATACATTAATTCCTTGCATTTGATTGAATAAACAATTTTCGTTTCGGATTGATAAGGAAGAGTGATTGATTTTATTTTTTTGCTGGCGATATAGTCAAGCTCAACATCTTCTTCATTGATAATCGTATTCTTTACGAGCTTAAACCGCTTCCCTTTTTTTACATATACTTTAATATCCGTTATTCTCTCTAGTTCTGTATCGTAAAAAATGGGATAGGTAATTGTTTCTTTATTCTCTTTTAATAAAATAGTTACAGTCTTTGTAAAAGAAGAGTCTTTATGTATTAAAACATGCTCTGATCTGGTTTTTATAGCGATGTTTTGAGCCACTCCTTGTGTCGAAAAAAATAGATACGTAGCTAACAGAGTTAATTTTATAAAGGAGGTTTGCATATATGTTTATTTCCAGATGTTGGGTGCTATTATATATATGTGTCTTTAAAGCGCAAAATGTTACCCAACAATCGACACATTTATATTGATACTTGATTTAGTTGAGTGTAAGTTACCCGTTGTGCATTTTGATTTTTATATTCAAAATTACTCGAATTGATGCTTTTCTTTAATATTTTCTTCAAAATGCACAACAGGTTAAAATATGTAAACTTTTTTGACACTACTTCGAAGTTACAAACTTCGAAGAGTTGAGAAATAAAAAGAGCTATAAAAACTAAATTTTTTGATTCATATTTTTAGTTCAAGAATTCAGTTAGTCTAATTTTTCGATTTTTGTTTTCCATAAAATTTGACTAGAAACTTCCCAAATATAAAATACAGACAAAGAACAGTAATACCACCAATTAAATATCCATTATTGAGTAATTCATTATAGCCATAATTAAAACAAAATAATAAACAGCAAAGGAGAAATTGGAGAACAGCATACGTAATATTTCCTTTAGGGCTATATCCAAATAATCCAAGAAAATGAGTTTTAGTTAGTCCGAAAATTAGATGA
The DNA here is from genome assembly GCF_947492405.1 of uncultured Aquimarina sp. GTDB lineage: Bacteria > Bacteroidota > Bacteroidia > Flavobacteriales > Flavobacteriaceae > Aquimarina. The sequence goes on along the minus strand of NZ_CANLMP010000006.1, from coordinate 147,281 downwards.
GGCATTGCATTTACTAATAGTGCACCAATAATGAAGTCTATACTATTCATTTTTTTAATAAAATTAATTTAGGTGTTAAAAGGCCAAATAATTCTTGTTTTTTAATTACTGCCAACTCCAAATATATGAATTGGGGCAAGTGAATTCTCTGTAAATACTAGGCTACCGCAAATATACTAGAATCGATTATTACCTAAGTGTTATGATGGTTACCAAAATAAAAACCGAGAATGCTTTTTTGTTTTTATCAGGATTCCGTTTTTATCATAATATTTAAATTCTCCGATTTTCTTTCCTTTTTTATAATTTCCTTCCTCTTTTATAATATGATTAGGATAGAATTCTTTCCAATATCCATTTTTTACACTTTTATAATTGGATACTCCACCAAAATTAATGGTGTAAAATCCGATTTTGCGTTTTGAAACATAACAATTTCTATGTATTTCTGTTTTTGGTGCGAATAATGGAATTCGGCAACTATCTTCAAAATCAACATTCATTAGATCTCTAATAGGGTTTAAGATGATAGCTTTTATCAAACGATTTTCTATTGCTGTAAATTCGATTGGATAATTTTTGTCAGATGCTAATCTCGTAACTAAAAACGAAATATTATCATTCTTGATAATCCAGTATTTTTTTCCATTAGTGGATGTAAGACGTGATTTTGGGTACTGTTTATATATTTCTTTTACAGTCGTTTTTCCTAATGCTATATTTTTTGAAGTATCAATTTTCCCTTTAAAAGGGGCATACAATAAAACTTTATGTATTAATTCTCCTGTTTGATAATTTGCCTGAAATACCATTCCAAGTTTTTTGATAAAGAGAGAATTCAATTCGCCATAAATGGATTTTCCACATTTGTCTGTATGTGGACAATTAGGCGTAATTGTGTCAGTAATTATTTCTGATTTGTACTGTTCTCGAACATCCGAAAGCGTAGAATATCCGAATTGAAATCGATCAAGAGATTTTCCAGTTACAATCATATGTTCTTGACTAAAACATAGTAAAGGAATTATAAAGAAAAATATAAAACTGAATTTCATTGGTTTCATCTAATTACTGGCGATATTACATATAAGTGTCGTAGTGGTACAAAATGTTACCTTTTCTTCGGTTTTTCCTGCACATTGATTGCTAGCTTTTACTTGTTGCAAGTATTGTGCCTTCATTAATATATGACAACTAACCGATGGATTATTTGACTGTTACGACATCATATATGTTGTCCTGCACAGTTTTTATTCAGCTTACCCAATTCCCAAAATTTTCTTTTTCAATCCATGTACCATTTATATATTCATAAATGCGTTCTTCTCCACCACCACAGAGGCTACCACATACAGTTCCGATTTGTATATATGCTAAAGTATAATTTTCATTGAATATAGGTTTAGAAATCGAGCTATATCCATCAGAGCAATTGTTTTCTAACCAATCCCAAAACTTAAATTCTCCTAGTTCAGATTTTCGTTCGAATTCTTTAAATTGGGATTGTGTAAGAATATTTTTTCCTTTTGCAATATCAGAAGTCAGAACGAATTTTTTATATGATTCTAATTGAAGGTTATAATGTATGGAGTCTTTAATTTTGAGATGGTTTTTTACATATTCATCAAAATCAGAGACCATTGGACGATTAACGCCTCTGGCTTTTTCGGTTATACAATTAGTGAATAAAAACCCCTTTTTTTCATCTTCAAAAATCTGAGTTATAAGCTCAGTCGTTTTTTCTACATCTAGACTTTTCAATTCAGTCAGTCGGACTTTTGATTCATCTTTACAAGAGATAAAAATCAAATTTAGAATTAATATTTTGAGTAAGTTTTTCAAATTGCGTAGAACGGTTTGTGTATGAAATATGGCATATAAAAAGACACTAACTTTTCGGTTTAACACAGAGCCAATTTTTTATATTTTGATTTAACTTCTCAGTTTTAAAGCCAAATTAAAAACTTGGCGGCTTTCGCAAATAAACACGAACCTTTCAGTCTAGAATTTATTCGCTATGTTTTATACACCGTGTTACCTGCTGGCTTTTTACTCAATTTAAATAATCTATGACTGTATCCAATACTTGCTTTGTTCTCAATATACGAAAATGCCCAGTTCCTTCAACTTCTCGAAATTCAGATGCAGCCCAATTTTGATGTACATTTTTCGACCTTGAAATTGGAATAACTTTATCATTTTTATCATGAATGATAAGTGCTTTTTGGACATTTATAGTTTTTACAAATTCACTAACATTTAGGGTTTCAATAGGTATTCCTGTTTCTTTTTCTAATCGATTAATCAGTTTACTTTTGACATTGTCATTAATTCCAACCATTTCTGAAACGTCATCTATTCTTTCGGTAAACTTATCTGGTGTAGTTAATAAAACGTACTTTTTGATGCTTAATTCTGGATTGTTAAACAAAGCATATGTTGTAGCGACTCCACCAAATGAATGACTTACTAATGACTTGACATTGTATTTTTTAATTAGAACACCAACCAATTCAGAAAACTCAAATAAACTTGTACCTCCTTTGCTACTAAATCCGTGTGATGGAGCATCAAATGAATGTACTGTATATCCATTTTCTAAAAGTATAGCTACTAAATCAGAAAAATTTCCTGCCTGACCTTCCCAACCATGAATGAGAAGTACTTTCTTTTGGCCACCTGTCCAAGTGTATAGTTTTATATTAAATTCCTTAAACTTAAAGTCTTCTTTTTCAGACTTATCTAAAGTATTCAATTCGTTTTTTCGAAGTTTACGAACTTGAGGATTGGTCAATTGATTATATGCAAATGAAGCAATGGCACTTGGAAACAAATTAGATGCTATTCGGACTAAGTCTTTTTTCATATGCGTGATGTTTTTTCAGCTTGCAGGTAACATGCTTATATAGCTACCAAGGTAATTATATTTTGAATAAATAAGCATATGATTAGGATGATTTCACAAGCTCTCTTGCTTTCTGTGATCATCATTGTATATACACATTACTTTTTTATGGCGCAGCGGTATCAGAATACCCTTCCGCGGATACTTTGTGTGTATTATTATATATATAGTGTCGATCAGCGGTAGTGTTGGGTCGTTCCCGAGGGGTGTATGAGCTGTCCGCAGAATTAAAATATCGACCAGCGGTCATTTTTGGCAATTCTGGATAGGTGTATACGTAATCCGCGCACCTTTTTATCCGATCAGCGGTAGGCTGGGCAAATATAAAGGTGCGCGGAAGCATCATGGCATTAATGTGTATCATTGTTTATATCGGCTGATATATCCTCTATAGCGTTCGGCATCTTTACGGAATACATATTTACCCGTAGCACGAATTTCATCCATTGCTTCTTTAAGATGGGTAAAGGCACGATCTCGCATATTTTTTGCTTTGGTATTATCGAGCGTGGCACCATTGGCTTTGGCACGCAGATCTGCCAATTCATTGGCACGAACCGCCACGGTATCTAGTTGGGTAAGATCAAAATTAATAGCCGTTAGTTCCTGTGGATTGGCTTTGCCTAGTACGCTGATATCACTAAGGTCCTGGATCATATCCGCATCTCCGGTACCATCGGCAATGGCACGTACTCTGGATAAGAGATCTTGTCTTTTGCGATAAGCAAATCTAAAATCTGCTAACAGATCATTACGCAATTCATAAGCTTCTGGAGCTACTTCTCTCCATTCTTTGGCAGCTTCTTCTTGGGTATAGCGCTCACTCATCCAGATAGATTGTGCGTGTCTGGCGGCTCCTGTACGTATCGGGAGATCGATTACATAGGTGTCCCATTCTAGTCCTTTTGCCATCAGTAATTCCTGATCCTGCTGTATCCATACGTATTGATCTTCTGCCTCCTGGTAATATACATCTGTAGGGACTTTAGGAGCTTTTACTTCTTCTGGTGATAGTGCCTCTAGTGTGCTTACTTTTGCGTCATAATGTTCTTTTGACATACTTTTTTTGTTTTAATAGTTATCGCAGTACTCATTACTGCTTCTATTGGTCATGTGTCAAAAGAGCAAAATATGTTACCAGTGGCTTGAGATGTTTTTTTTGAAATTAAAAGTTTATAGAGTATCGGATTGTAAATTAGCGCTATCGGGGTGGTAAATGTTTTACAACAGCTCTCGTGTATGAGAAAGTACCAATCTTTATAGCAGCTATGTTTTTATACACCTTGTTACAGAACGTATTTTTAACCATTCTACTTTTTACTTAAACATAAATTACATTTACTTTTTGATTATTTTCCTGGTATAATATGTTGAGTCAGTTTCTATAACTACAAAGTACATTCCATTACTCAAATTACTCATATCTACAGAATATTTTTCATTAATAGAATCATCTATTTTGACATGGAATTGGGATCCTATACTGGAAATAAGTGAAATATTTTTTATATTTTCTTTTGTGCTGATAACTATTTTTGAGGTCGTAGGATTCGGAAGAATAGTGAAATCATTATATTGAAATGTGTCATTGGATAAAGTAGCCGTGTCAAAAGAGAACCCTGTAGCTGTATCGGTAGCTATTGGGTTACCAAGTGAATCTTGATATTCTAGCGTTATATCATAAGTGCCATCTGCTAAACTGTTTGAGCTAGCGACAAGAATTTCTGGAGTTGACGCAAAATTTAACCCGTCAATGTTTCCACTAAAAGAAGTTGCATCAGATAGTAGTAAAACAGTATCATTATTACTAGCGTCTGTAAAAGTTAATGTAACAGAGCCTGCAAGCGGTTGTTCAGGAAGTGTATATTGTAAATCTATTAGAGAACTACCCGGTGTGGTAGAAGCGTTATCCGCAGGACTAATAAGTACTGGAGGTAAGGTAACAACATCACCAAAGGAGAATCCTGTCGCTGTATCCGTAGCTATTGGGTTACCAAGGGAATCTTGATATTCTAGGGTTATATCGTAAATACCATCTGCTAAACTGTTTGAGCTAGCGACAAGAATTTCTGGAGTTGATGCAAAATTTAACCCGTCAATGGTTCCACTAAAAGAAGTTGCATCAGATAGAGTTAAAACCGTATCATTATTACCAGCATCAGTAAATGTTAATCTCACAGTTCCTGCAAGCGGTTGTTCAGGAAGTGTATATTGTAAATCTATAAGAGAACTACCCGGTGTGGTAGAAGCGTTATCCACAGGACTAATAAGTACTGGAGATAAGGTAACAACATCACCAAAGGAGAATCCTGTGGCTGTATCCGTAGCTATTGGGTTACCAAGGGAATCTTGATATTCTAGGGTTATATCGTAAATACCATCTGCTAAACTGTTTGAGCTAGCGACAAGAATTTCTGGAGTTGATGCAAAATTTAACCCGTCAATATTTCCACTAAAAGAAGTTGCATCAGATAGTAGTAAAACAGTATCATTATTACTTGCATCTGTAAAAGTTAATGTAACAGAGCCAGAAAGCGGTGTTTCTGGAAGTGTATATTGTAAATCTATTAGAGAACTACCTGGTGTGGTAGAAGCGTTATCCGCAGGACTAATAAGTACTGGAGGTAAGGTAACAACATCACCAAAGGAGAATCCTGTGGCTGTATCCGTAGCTATTGGGTTACCAAGGGAATCTTGATATTCTAGGGTTATATCGTAAATACCATCTGCTAAACTGTTTGAGCTAGCGACAAGAATTTCTGGAGTTGATGCAAAATTTAACCCGTCAATGTTTCCACTAAAAGAAGTTGCATCAGATAGAGTTAAAACCGTATCATTATTACTAGCATCTGTAAAAGTTAATGTAACAGAGCCTGCAAGTGGTTGTTCAGGAAGTGTATATTGTAAATCTATTAGAGAACTACCCGGTGTGGTAGAAGCGTTATCCGCAGGACTAATAAGTACTGGAGGTAAGGTTACAACATCACCAAAAGAGAACCCTGTAGCTGTATCCGTAGCTATTGGGTTACCAAGGGAATCTTGATATTCTAGGGTTATATCGTAAATGCCATCTGCTAAACTGTTTGAGCTAGCGGTAATAATTTCTGGAGTTGACGCAAAATTTAACCCGTCAATGGTTCCATTAAAAGAAGTTGCATCAGATAGTAGTAAAACAGTATCATTATTACTAGCATCTGTAAAAGTTAATGTAACAGTTCCTGCAAGCGGTTGTTCAGGAAGTGTATATTGTAAATCTATTAGAGAACTACCCGGTGTGGTAGAAGCGTTATCCACAGGACTAATAAGTACTGGAGGTAAGGTAACGGAATCATAAGTAATATTAGTATTGATATCACTAAGAAAAGGATTCCCTGTTGTATCTAAATACCCTAATTGTACAGAATAGGTGCCATCCGGCAAAAAAGAAGAATTACTAGAGGCAACAGAAGGACTGTTTATGATATCAGAAACATCAAGAGTTGTACTGTGTTGCCCTGCATTCTCAAAGGTGTTATCAAAGGTAACTACGACTGTCATTGAACCTATAAATGTTAACGTTACGCTTCCTGGCATTGCATCTAAGGGTAATATAAAATCTACAAAAATATCATTAGCAGTAGAGAAATTGGAAGGAGGAGAATTAAGGGCAGGAGTACTTAAAGCCATTGAAGTACTAAAACAAACAGGATTTAATGAGATATGTTCAAAACTATTTACTTCTCCCGATGTGTTGTAACTTCTACCCAGAGGATTGCGATAGTCATGCGCTTGAGTAAAAAACCAAGAAAATAGGATCATAGAAAAAGTAACTATTTTTTTCCATTTAAAAGTGTAGATTTTTTTCATGTAGATTTTTTTTATGGTTTATAAGACTTACTACAAGTGTCGAAAAAAGGCAATTATACTTATATCATTATACCTCTCCGCTTATTTTTATATTTTATTCAATTTATAAAAATATAGTGTATTGGCAAAAATTAAAAGACCTTATGATCAAGTATCAAACATTTTGCTTCGATCAAATATATAGTTTTACAGAATATGTTTTTAACCATTTTACTTCTCACTCAAACCCTTAGCAAATTCTTCTTTAAAATGGGTTCGATTTTTGAATTTTCTTGATGAGTTCATTTTATCGTCAAAAAAAAATAACACACTATAGAGTATGAATAGTACCGCAGAAATTATTATTGTTTGTAGTTATAAAATTGCTTCGAAGTTGCAAACTTCGTAGAGCGGGACAAATTACATTTTTTTAATAAATTTTCCTTTTCCTAAATCAATAAGTTCAAAATCAACGTCTTTAGTACAGGCTTCAAAAGTATTTTCAGATTGATGAAATGAAGAAAAAATAATAGATTGAGTACTATGATAATTGCCTAATCTTTTTAACAAAAATTGAAGGTCATTATCTCCTGCTTCTTGTTGCCCCGGTTCGTCAAGTATGAAAAGTTTAGGATGATTGCAATCAAATTTTTCAGAAGTTTCTTTTAATGCAATCGTATAACTCCAAATAGCCCGAGTAAAGTCACTTGCTGATGAATCAAATTTCAAAGAGTATCTGTCTACCACAGGCATTAAAGTATCTCTTGATATACTTATGCTGTCAATTGTTTTACTTCGATAGTGAAATTCACCAAGTAGTTCTTTAAAAATTCTTTCTAACTCGGATATTTTTTTGTAATCGAATGCAGAAAGTGATTTAGGTAATTTCTTTTCTTCACTTAATATTTGCACCCATTCGTCAGATAAACTTTTAAAATCTTCTTGAAACGAAGCTAACTCCTCATATTTTCTTCTGTACAAATCCAATCTTGCTTTTAATTTCAGTCGTTTTTCAATAAGTTCAATTGAAGGCAATCGGTTGTCACTAGTCAATTGAGTTTTAAGAGTTCGAATATCACTTCTAGTTTCTGAAATTTTTATATTGTAGAGGTCAATGCGTTTTTCTAAATCTGAAATATCATTTTTGTGATTTGAGATATAAATTTTAATTAAATTAATTTGTGATTTAAGATATTCTAGATTTTCCTCTATCTGCATTGGCACGATTTCAATATCTTTAGGAAGTAATGAGTCATTTAGACCTTGACTGCAATAAGGACAGTTGTCATGAGCGATTGCAAAACCTTGTTCAGCACCTTTCTTTTTAACTTTTAGATGATATTCGTTTTGAATCTTATCATTTTCTAGTTCTAAAAGTCTTTCCTGAAAAGATTTATACTTGCTGATTGCTAAATTCTTTTTATTAATTGTTGATGAGAGATTAATGGAATAATTACTTAATTGTTCATTTAAACGATTAATTCGTAATTCGGATTTTTCTGCTTGGTCGCCTACATTTGGAACTTCTAAATCAACCAATTCTTCATATTCCTCTTCAAGTAGGTTAATATATTCTAATACATTGTATGTTTTTTCCTCTGTTACATAAACTAAATAAACTGAATTAGTAGAGTTTATAATTTCAGGTTGATTTCCTACACCTCTTATTTCACACGCTATTTGGTTGGCAAGAGAATTAAATTCGTTGTATCTATTTTTCCAATCAAAGATTAAATCATTCTTGTCTTGTTTTAATTTTGATTTTCGTTGTTGTATTTTCCAAGAATCTAAATTCAGAAGAAACTCTAACGCTCTAGTTTCCTTGTCTAATAAAGCATAATAGGGAATGGTTGCTAAAAAATCTGTCCAACCTGCTTTTTGTTCAATAATGAAGCTAGGAAAAATATTTTGAAGATATAATTTCCTAAAGCTTCCATCTTTGTACTGCACTTGCGGTAATTCCCAACCCATCAATTTCTCAAGAAAAGAATGGAATCCGAAAGCATTTTTATTATCAGCTGCTCCTTTGTCGTGAACATACATTGGAACATAGTCATACTGTTTATGATCTGTTAAAAGTGGTCCATTAAAAACTTCAACCAATCCTGATTTTTTTGATTCACTAGAAATATATCTTTTCACTGTTACGGTAGTGGTGCCCTCAATTTCTAAAAGAATATTTGATTCAATTACATTAGCTTCAATCTTATTCTCGTTATTAAGTATTTCACTTTTAAGAACAGATTGCATTGTTTTTTCGTTTTTTCCTCCAATAAGCTCTTCTAATCCTAAACAAAATAAAATTGACTGAAACAGAGTACTTTTTCCTGTTGAGTTGAAACCTTTTATTATTGTTAAACTATCACTAAACTGAAGAAGTGGTGTTCCGTAAACACCTTTATCAGTATTGATTGTTATTTTTAAGGCTCTTATTTTAAGCATTCTTCCATTGATTTATTAATCCGTTAATAATTTTTTCCGGAATTTTCTTTCCGATTAATTTCAAAACTTGTTTTTCATTTATGAACAAAGTTTCATCTTCATTAATTTGTTCTACAAACTTGCGTCCTTTTTCTAATAGCTTATAATTACCTTTGTCAAAGTCAACCAATTTTTCAGCGTAGGCTAAATTTAAAGCTCTATTTAAGGTTGACTCAATTCCAAAAAACTGAAGCTCTTTTTGGTAATTTGACGTTACAAAATCTTTAAGAGTATTTAAATTTTCATATGATTTTAAAGCCCAAGAAAATAAATGAAGCTTTAATAAACTTGCTTTACCTGCATATCCATTGAAATAAAGAATTAAAAGAATCTGGGATACCTTGTACATAGGTCGATAATTTACGTACAAAGGCATTTCTCTTTCGGTAAATGATATGTATTTGTTTTCTTTCATTTAACTAAAATCTAGTGAACATTCTAAAATCCAAAAAGAAACCAAATACGCTGTAAGTTCTTCTTTATTAGATTCAGATAAGAAATGAAATTCTTTATTAATTAGCGTCTTTACAGTACTGTTTATTTCTTTTAACTTTTTTCCGTTATCATTTACAGGGATAAGGCTTTCTTTTTCAACTTTTTTTCCAAGTGAACCTCTAACCCGAACAAATTTTTCGTAAAGCTTGTTATTGAAATTTGACCACTTCTCTAGGATATCTTCACCAATAAGAAAATCTCTAATTTGTAAATCTGTGAGCCCAACTATATTTTGTGCATAATCTTTTTCAGGATTTTTTGGAAAAAGCTTCGCGTTTTTTCTTAAACCATTTTCAACAAAGGTGTTATTCTCATATACAGCTTTGAAGTCTTCTATGGTTTGATTAGTTGGTTCATCACTCGTAAAGTCTATTTCAGGATAAGTAATAGGTTTTAATAATCTACCTGTATCAATTATGCTAGGGATTTCAGGAAGGAAATATTCGTAATCTTTTAATCCAACTTCAAAGTCATTATCTATAAAGTCCAAATCCCAACTTTTAACTAAATTTTCCTTTGCATTACAATGCAAAATTAATTCCTTGGATTTAATCAAAGGTGTAGTGAAATGCCAAATTTTTATTTTGTTACCATTGAGTATTTTTCTCAATTTAACTCGATAATCAAATAGTTTTTTTATGTCAGTAGTTATTTTATGTCTTTGATGCTCGTATAGTTCCTTATCAGTATATTCTTTTTCTGGGCAATAACATTGATAAGCGTCACCGATTGAATTATAACCATCAAGACCATAATCACCACCTGAATCCGCTGGGACAGATTTAAAATTATGATGTTGGTGTTTTATCTTTAAGCAACTTTGACAAAATGCTTCCCATTCGTCTCCATCTGTAAATGTTAATCCAATTTCGGTTAGTTTTATCATTATTCAATTATTACTTTTCTGGCGTTGGCTTATGTATCGGCAAAAAACCAAATGTGTTGTTCGTGCGTTGGCGTTTTTAGTTCATAATGTTCAATTTCAGCGCAATTTCCCAGATTATGCACAACAACGTGTTTATATAGTTGCCAACGTAACCATATTTCTCATCTATCAGAAACAAAGTTACCATAGGATCCTGTGTCTTCTTTACGGAAAACCACAATCGTTTGGATTATATTTTATGTTATTAAAAAAGGGGTAAGACTTCTAAACTAGATAATTATTTTGTAAGAAAAAAATACAGGAAGGTACTAGTGTGTCGGGAGTATTCCCTCTATTAATAGCTTAGCCTTTGTGATTACTGATAAAATAGGGTGGAGAAGTGGTGGGGAAAATTTATTGAAAAACTTTTGGTTTTTTGTTTCCTCTCCCTCAGGGAGAGGATTAAGGTGAGGGTTTTTATTTGATTTTCTCACTACTTTTGTCATTCCAGTGTAGACTGGAATCCATAGTATGTTTTGTGATAGATTTGGATTCCCTCTATAGAACGGAGTTTATACGTTATCTGTTTGAACATTCTGATTCCGGAAAATAAGAATGCTTAGGATAGTACCAACTGCGTATCCTACTAATAGATAAGCGTCAAAATTTAGGTGTTCTAAACTAACAGAGTTTTCAATTCCTGGTTTTACATTAAATTCAGATAACCTTTTTAATCGATAATTAAGTAATATGACGCTGCATTGCCAACTAAGAATACCACCAGCAATGATAAGAAGGTATGTGAGTATTTTTTGTCGAAGATGTTTAGGATTCGCAAAATATCGAACCCATAAATAAAATAATGGTATAACACCTATAGAAATAGCAAAGAACAGCCGTGCAGAAAATTGTCCACTCATTGAACTACTGAAAATGCTTACATCTCCTTTGTTTAAAAATAAAAAGGAAAGGTTCATAAAATTGGGATACAGTACAAAGCCAACAATAGTTAACGCAATTACTGCTCCTGAATACACTAAAACTTTTTTCATTTTTATACTACTAACGATGTCAAATATACAAGGCATCAGAAAATATATTGCTACCTAGAAATGAATAGGCGGTTTGTAAAATATTACTTAACAGCCTGTAGCATATCTTCTGTCTGTACAACCGTAGCAAACTCATCCTTGAGATTTGCAATTTCTATATCATGAACTATTTGGGCATCATATCGTTTGCCATTAGCACCGATTTTATCAAAAGCGGCGACTCCATCTTCCATCAAAAACACATTAAATCCATAGTTAGAAGCCATACGAGTGCTGGTAGATACACAATGTTCTGTAGTGAGTCCTACAATCACTAGATTTTGGATGCCGGCATCTTCTAACTGTGTTCTCAGATCAGTACCGATAAAAGCACTATTTACATCTTTTTCGATCACAGGTTCATTAGGCTGCGGTATAATAAAATCCTGGAAGTCATTCCCGGGTTTTCCTTTAGCTAATGGTGATTCTGGATTGGTAGAGCAGTGTTTTACGTGATATATTGGTAGCTCTTCTGTTCTCCATTTTTTTAGTAAGGCCTCTATATTTTTTTCTGCTTGTGGATTATTTCGTTCGGTACCGTAATATCCAGGACTGTTGATGCCTTTTTGCACATCTATTAGCAAGAGTGCTGGATTGTCTTTTTTGGTCAATATCATTGTCTATTTTTTATTTAAGAGCTCCCTTCTTTTTTAAAGAGGGGAATAAATCCGCCCAAAGCGGAGAAAGGGGAGTTAAACCCTCCGTCTCAAACTGCGTTTGAGCCACCTCCCTTTTTAAATAAAGGGAGGAGCTTTTTTTAATTTATGTTTTAAAATTATCTTTTATTTCTGCTAAAACAGAAGGTAAATGATCGAAAATCATTTTGTTTTCGAATCTTATTACGTTAAACCCTAACTCATTCAGTCGTTTTGTTCTTATTTCATCTTTTTCCTGAGCTTGGGGTGTATTGTGAACTTCACCGTCTAGTTCAATAACCAGCTTTTCTGAAGCACAATAAAAATCCACTATATAATACTCAATACTATGCTGCCTCTGAAAACGTTTCCCTTCTAGTTTCCTCGCTTTTAATTCTTTCCAAAGAAAAACTTCTGCGGGAGTACTATTTTTTCTTAGTGTCCTTCTAAACTCTTGCAGCTCTTTTTTAGAATGAATTTGTTTTTTATTTAGCATGGTTTCTTTATGGGAACATTTAGATTGTCAGTTTGACAATAATAAATTTCTTTTTAGACCTCTTACTCTAATTATTCATTTTTCCTAAAGTCGGTATTATAGATGATACCTAACTGTAATCGATCAAAATTCGCTCCTGTAAAATGATTTTTCAGATACCCTAATTGAATACTGAAATTAGACTGTACATTATACCCAACAGCTCCATACAATCGATTCTGACCAAATATAGGTTCTTGTAGATTGATAAAAACTTCGTCGTATACATTCAGGAACCATTTATCATTAAAAGGGTAGGTGAGTTGCAGTCGATATCGTGCACGATGCTCTGTAAAATCATCAAACTGAGTGCTGATAAAACGTTGTTCTAATCGATATCGATGTTCGAATTTTACTTTTCCTACGATGTTCTTAAGAATAAACTGCTCAAATATTCTGTGTTCATTACTGTTTTCTTCATCAGGGATATCCGCAAAAGTTCCATCGGTATTGATATATCCATATCCAATGGTAGCAATTGCATTTTCTGTGAGATGATAATTTAAACCAGTTCGCAGTAATAATTGATTAAACGTACCTGCCACCTCATAGAATCGAAACTGTGCTTCGGAATGAATACTTAGTTTATCTGTTATTCGATTGGTTCCAAAATACATATACCAGGCTCCCCATTCATCTTCTCCGGTTTCCTGTGCTTTGGTGTTTGCAATAGTAATGGTAGTCAGTATTACTGCGAGGGCAATGATTTTTTTCATATATAAAAGTCCTATTTTATTGTAAAGGTTTTTATTTCTTTAAAAGGAGAAGTTTCTAGTTTCTCTATAGATTCCTGATAAGGTTTCCAATCACTTGTAAAGAACGCATTTGTTTTTTCTAATGCATCCATTAGCGCGTCTTTAGCATGTTTTATCAAGGTTTTCTCCGTAGTAGTCAACCCATTCTGTCTGCTGCCTGTATACCAACCAGCGGTTCCTAGACGCTGCATTACCGTTACTTCAGGATTACGAGTGATTCCTTGTCTTTTGTCCTCTTTTCCTAAATATATAGCAACGGTAGAATCAATCTTTTTGATAATGTTTTTAGAAGCTTTAATCTGATCTTTAAATTTCTTTTTATCCAGTTTTTTCAATTCATTTTGATATTTAGAAGCTACTTCTTTACTTTCTACCAATTGCTTCACAGCATCTGCAGCGGTTTGTGTCATAGCTTCCAGGTTTTTAGAAGCAGCGTATACTTCGTTTATATTTTGTGGAGAAACTTGTAATCTAGGATCTGATTGTATCTGTATACTGGTTTCGGATTTCTGATCTCCGTATTCCATCACTAATTTATAGGTTCCTGGTTTTACTTCTACACCGCCTGGTTCTTGTTTACGTTTCTGAATTTCTCTAGACGGTCTATCAACACCTTTCTCATCCATAAACCAGCTTATTTTATGAATTCCGGTGGAGTCAGGAGTTTTTTGCTTTAATGTTCTGATGAGTCGGTCGCCATCATACACTTTTAGGTGAATAGAATCCCATGTTACTTTCGTTTCTTCTTTTTCATCGTCCGTAGTATCTTCTTCTTCTTCTTCTTCTTTGTCTGCTTCTTTACTATCTTCTTCTTTTTTAAACGCTTCTTTTTGTTCTACGGTTACGAAATAAGAGATATGAGCTCCAAAATCGCGATTCTCGCCATTAAACAAAGCATCTCCACCAAAACGACTTCCGGTAGGTTGCTGATAAGCAGCTTGATATCCAACTGGAGGATCGAATACTTTTAATTTTTGACTTAAGATGCTTTTGTTTTTTGCTAAAGCACGCAATGGTCTTATATCATCCAATACCCAAGCGGCTCTACCAAAGGTGCCGATTATCAGGTCGTGTTCTCTTGGCTGGATCACTAAATCTTTTACCGAAACGGTAGGGAAACCTGATGTCCATTTGGTCCATTTGTTTCCTGCATCCAGAGAAATATACAATCCATCATCAGTTCCTAAGAATAGTAAATTTTTCTCTATAGGATCTTCTACAATACTCAATGCATAGCTTTTTACATCACTACCATCTACAATGCGTTGCCATGTTTTACCATAATCCACCGTTCTATACGCGTATGGTGTATAATTAAATCTTCTGTAGTCATTGGCTACCAATAGCGCTTCTCCTTTTTTCTTATTAGAAGCTTTGATCTGTACAATCCAACTACCAGTCGGTAATCCTTTAATGTTTTTAGAAACGTCGGTCCAGTTTGCTCCTCCGTTTTGAGTGATATGAACTCGCCCATCGTCCGTCGCTGCCCAAAGCATATTTTGCTCTAAAGAAGAAGGTTCTATGACTAAAACGGTACAGTGGTTTTCGGCTCCTGTAGCATCCATCGTTAAACCACCGCTTTCTGCTTGTTTTAGTTTTTCTGGATCATTAGTGGATAAATCTGCGGATATGATCTCCCAGGTCAATCCTTTGTCTGTACTTTTATGTACAAACTGACTTCCAAAATACAAGGTGTTATTATCAAAAGGATCAATATTGATCGCTGCATTCCAGTTAAAACGTAGTTTTATTTCCGGATCCGGGTGCGTAGGTCTCACCGTGTAGTTATTACCAGTCATCCAATCATAACGACTTACAAATCCTTGTTGACTCATAGACCATCCATATCTGGAATCATCTTTATCCGGTACTACATCGAATCCATCTCCAAAAGAAATCTCTTGCCAATATGAGTTTCTGATTCCCTGGGCTTTCCAAACATATGCTGGTCCACGCCAGCTACCATTATCTTGCATACCTCCGTATACATTATATGGAAACTCATTATCTACATTAATATGATAAAACTGTGCTACAGGTAAGTTTCCGATAAATCTCCAGGTTTTTCCTCCATCACGTGTAATATTTAGACCACCATCATTACCATCAATCATAAAATTGCCATCTTGTGGATGTATCCACCATGCGTGATGATCTGGATGGACACCATTGTCCACACCATATGCTGGCATTAATTGTTTAAAGTTTTTACCACCATCTTCGGATACATTTACATAGGTAAATACAGAATAAACTCTGTTTTCGTTCTGCGGATCTACATATATTTCAGAATAATAGAATGGACGATTACCTATATCATTTTTATCATTTATTTTTTTCCAGTTAAAACCTCCATCTTCTGATTTATAGAGTGCATTTTTTTTAGCTTCAATAAGTGCGTAGATAATATTTGGCTTATTTCTGGAAATAGCAACGCCGATACGTCCTAAATCTCCTTTAGGTAAGCCATCTTTATCCGTTCGTTCTTCCCAGGTTTTTCCTCCATCGTGAGTAATATATAATCCAGAGCCTTCGCCTCCGGACTTAAAAAACCATGGATCACGTTTATGTTCCCACAAAGCGGCAATTAATTTATTAGGATTAGAAGGATCCATAATTAGATCAGCAGCACCAGTTTTATTATTTGCAAAAAGTATTTTATTCCACGTTTCTCCTCCATCTGTAGTTTTAAAAATACCTCTCTCCGGATGTTCTCCCCAAGGTGAGCCTATCGCAGCAACATATACAGTATTTGGATCTGTAGGATCTACAATTACTCTATGGATATGACGGGTTTTTTCTAATCCCATCAGTTTCCAATTTTTGCCACCATCTAGTGATTTATAGATTCCGTATCCTCCATTAAGGCTGTTTCTGGGATTACCTTCTCCAGTTCCTACCCATATCACAGAAGGATTGGATTGCTGGATTGCTACTGCTCCGATAGATGCGGTAACTTGTTTGTCAAAAACAGGTTTCCATTTAATTCCGCCAGAAGTAGATTTCCAAAGTCCTCCAGAAGCGGTTCCTGCATACATAATATCCGGATCTGAAGTAACTACATCAATGGAAGTCACACGACCACTCATTCCACCAGGTCCTATATTGCGTGGATTTATTTTTTTTACATACTCCATTGAAAATTCCTGAGCAGAAATTCCGGAAACTAGGATGAGAAATAGTAGAAATAGTAATCTTTTCATGTTGTAATAATGAGTTAATTATAGTTGTATTTGTTGTTCTAGTGTTGTTAAGAAATGTATGTTAGGATATTTTTCCATCATCTCCTGCAACTCTTGTTGCTTTATTCTTGGTGATATATGTGTTGCAATAATTTGCTTAGGATTAATATGCTTAGTAATATGCTGGGATGCATTATTTTCTAAAAGCATCCAATAAGGTAGAATTGCAATATCAATATTTTCATTGGTCAAATCTAATTGATTAAAAAGATTGATTTCCTCCATCCAATTAGTATCTCCGACATGTAGAATTCTGTGTGTACCCAGATCTACAATGTATCCTACATTCTCTACTCCGATATGTCTTTTGCCAACGTGATTTATTTTTAGTCCGGTAATTCTAAAATCTTTAACCTTGATCGTTTGTTTGCTATAATCAGTTGTAGCTATGGTAAACAATCGATCTTTAGAAGTTTTAATTTTTTTGGTGATTTGATTGGATCCAAATAAAACAGATTTTTTGTTAGATGCCAAATACTCATTGGCTAAGGATTCACTAAAATGATCTCCATGATAATGGGTAAATAGAATAGCATCTGGTTGTAATTGTTGATGTATCTTATGTATTAAAGAAGTAGTTGGAAAAAGATAATCCTCACCGTATTTAGTATGTAAACCATCAATTAATACAGAAGAATCTCCATTTGATATATAAACACCCATATTTCCTGTGTAAACTAAAGATAATTTCTTTTGTGAAAATCCAGAAATACCTATAAAAATGAGCGTTAAAAGGAAAAATCTTTTTAACATTTTTTGATTGATTATCTAATTGTGCGCTTAAAGTTAAGAAAATGAAAATGCGAAACTCTTAAAGGGGTGTTAAGGTGAAAAATAGGTACATTTGAAGGATGAAAACTAGTGCCATGAAATATATAGAACTTACTTTAAAGAATCATACAATTGTACACGGTTTCGACGCCAGGAATCAGGAAATTACTGAGGAAGTTGTTGTAGCATCAGCATCAAAAAAGTTGGTAGCAGTGGAAAGAATACTATCTGTTAGTGAACAATATATTTTAATCAAATATGGGTATGATAGAATTATATATTGGGAGTATTTAGAGGAATATAAAAATGTAAAAGCTATGTTGCTTAAAGACTCATATTAGGGAATCATTATTTTAGTTTTTTTACTATTTCTAGCAGAGATTAACTTAAACTCTTTATTCACTTTAATTATTATAATGTTTCCTGTATGTAGATTAATCATTTTCCATCTAAAACCATATGAAGTTTCGAAAATAGCTGAACGAGCCGTTTTTCTTAAATCGATTTTATCTATTTTTTCGATAACTTCTGCAGCTAATATGTCAAGCCCTCTTTTCTGAACTTCTTCATCAGTAAGTTTGCGGTCTATTTGATTTTGAATAATTCCAAATGTAGGTTCTGTAAAAGAGTCGATTGAGTGTAATATACAGAAAGGGGATAATAAGAAAAATAGTATATATGTTTTCATAATTCGTTATTTATTAGAACTATATACTATGCGTGTTACATATTATATAGTTACTAGATTATTAATGTTGTAACCATATTATTGTAATTGCTTGAACTAAAATTTGACATTCTTAAATTAAGGGGTGATAAAATTAATTCATATAAAGTCTATTTAAGGTATAATTTTGTTAAAAAAAAGTGAATAAATCATAAAAAATGAAATTTAGGAAGGTGTTTATTGATTTTTTTTGAAGAATTATTAAAAAAATCTACCTTTTTAAGATGAAATTATTTATTCCGAAGCTTTTCGGCATTATAGATTTCTCTTCCTAATTCAGCTAGAAAAGGAATACCTATTTCATCGTATTCATAGTGATCATCATTAAAAATTCTATTTTCATTTACATGTATTGTAGCAGATAGTATAAACTCTATATTATTTTTTGTATCCTTAATATATGCGCAGTCTGTAAGGTATCCATACGCATATCCAACCTTATTATAGATTTCTATATGTTTTGGGATGTCTTCTTTCGTATCTCCGAACATAAAAAACTTTACATAACTATCATAATATCTTTTGGTTTTGTACCCTGCATCTGATGGTAATATTTGCATGGTATTAATTATGAAATCCTGATCATCTTTTGTAATATTAAAAAGATCATTTTCTGAAAATGAACCAGGAAACTGAATGCGTTTCATCATCTCATGCAAAGATCGTAGTGGAAGGTAATTTTTTTCTGAGAAATCTTTTGGTTTACTAAGCAATGTATCGTTATAGATATAGGCTGTACCTTTTAATACTTTGTTCAAGGGTAATTTTGGTAATGGTCTATTTTCTATACTTTCTTGTTTGTGTGTAGTAATACTATCTTCTACGTTTTTTTTAAAAAGAATTGATTGAGTTTTTAAATTATGAGAATGAAATGCTGACAACCGATGCGAAATACGACCTTTAAGATTTTTAGATTGTAATTTTTGATTAATATAATCCTGTCCAAGAAATTCGAATAGTCGATTATATGCCTGATTATCGCTTACAGCGAAAATTTTTAAGATCTCTTTTTCTATAGTAGTGTAGAGCGTATCCCGCTCTAGTATAAAATTAGTTTTTCGATCAATAGAAATTCCATTTTTTTGAAGCTCTTTTAGTTTCTCTAAAGCAATAAGTGCTATTGGAAATTTAACAGCGCTTGCAGGATAGAAATAGGTGCTATCGGATATATTAAACTCATAATCTGTAAAAGTTACCTTTTTGTTTTCGTCTTTGTTAATTTGACTATATAATATTTGTACTTCGTGTTTTTCAATATGTTGCATTACATTTTTGATGTGCGGTACATCAGAAAACAGTACTTCTTCTAACGGATTTTTTTTAATACAGGAAGTAGTTAAAAAACTTAGTATAAGTATGGATAAAATATATTTCATAATGCTAAGAACTTATTGAATAAATCAGCGTTACTTTCTGTTGTATAATTTTTTACCTGCTTCATAATACTTATCACCTTCTACCCAAAAAGGAGTTTCTGGATTGTTGGCAATATTTCTGCAAGCCAATACATAGGATTGAAAGAACTTTAATAAATAATCATAATCTAATGTATCTGGATTATCGGTAACCTGATGATAGTATTTGGTTATTTCTTCATCAAAGGCGGTAAAACCCATACTGAATGTTGGTGCAGGAATTCCTTTGGCAGCAAAATGTACATTGTCTGATCGATCAAATAAACCTTGTTCGGGAGCAGGGTCATCAATAGCCTTTAATCCAAAAGGTGTTGCCGCACTTTTAATATCTTCTGCCGCAGTTGTTCGCTCCAGACCCACTATGGTTGCTATGCTTGTATCGTTATATCCTCCATTATCACTATTGAAACAATATACCATTTGATGTAAAGGTAGCATAGGATGATTTACATACCACTTACTACCTAATAACCCTTTTTCTTCTCCAGTAAATAGAATAAATAGTGCAGATCTTTTGGTTGGATACTTAGCAATATTTTGTGCTGCAGATAATACGGTTACAGTTCCTACGGCATTGTCTCTTGCACCATTATAAATAGAGTCATTATTAATAGCTTTTCCGATACCAACATGATCATAATGAGCAGAATAAATAACAAATTCATCCTTTAGTTTAGGATCTGTGCCCTCGACCATTCCAACTACATTTTGTGATACGACGGTACTTTTCTTAATACCTTGAACTTCTATCGTGGCGCTAACCTCATTTTTCTCTTTAAAAAATTTACTGATCTCTTCTTTTTGATCATTGATCCATAAATAAGTGAAGCTATTAGGTTCTTCTTTTTCTTCAGAAACACTCATTTTTTCTCCATTAAAACTATGGTCTAATTGTGACCAGGTTTTATCATCTATACTATTAACTTCTATAATTCCGATCGCACCTTTTTCTTTGGCTACAGCCATCTTTTCCTGCATTTTAGAAAATGCAAATCTAAGGTTGCTATTCTCTTTTGTTCCGGAATATGTAACTACTATTTTTCCGTTTACATCTAAATTTTTGTAGTCTTCAGCTAAACCATAATTGACAAATACTAATGACCCTGAAAAGGATGTGTTTACTTTTTTTAATGTTACTATTTTAGAAGTCGTAAAATCTCCTATATTTAATGATGCGTTCTCGAATGGTGAAGTAGCATTCAGCATAACTTTCTGAAAGTAATCATTATTTTTTGTTGCTGGTTTAACACCGTATCCACGTAACATATTAGCCAGATATTGAGCAGCTATTTTGTTTTCGGGAGTACCTGTTTGTCTTCCCTTTAACTCATCTGATGCTAAAAAATAAATGTGACCTTCAATTTCACTTTTAGAAACAGTAGATGTTACCTTTTTGATATCATCTTGCGCAAAACTGATAAATGGTAAAGCTACTAATACTGATAAAAAAATATTTTTCATAAGCCAATTAAGATCTTTTGTTATTATTATGTCCGTAATTCTTAGGATACAGATTAAAAGTATGCCTGACTTCTCAAAGATAAGAATTGTGTAGCGTTTATAGGATGAGAATAAAAAGAGTTGTTATATGAGGTCAATTCTCCAAAACATTTGTTAATTCTATGTGATTACCTTCCAGTTCGGTCGGTATCTTTTGCAAAATGTGTTAAATTTATATAATGAAAGAGAAAAAGGGAATTTTTAAAAAAGGATTTGCTTTTAAGCATTATGAAGCTCCAGAACAATCTCCATTTGATAAACTTTTTGATATTTTTCAAGAGATTATTACTCATACTTCAGGGGATCTGGATGAAGCCTTGGATTGGATGCGAGAGCTGGATAAAGAATACGAGCTTACAAGTGAAGACTACACGCTAGACGATTTTATTGAAGATCTTAAGAAAAAAGGATATATCCGAGAAGAAATCAAACCGGATGGAAAAGGTGGTATGTCTATAACTTCAAAAACAGAACGTGCTATTAGACAAAGAGCATTGGATCAGATTTTTGGAAACTTAAAACGTAGTGGATCTGGAAATCATAGAACCAAATATACAGGACGAGGCGATGAGCATGCTGGCGAATATAGAAACTATCAGTATGGAGACGCTTTAGAAAGAATCTCCATAACGGAAAGTTTGAAAAATGCTCAAATAAACCATGGAATTGGAGAATTAAATCTTACCGAAGATGATCTTGTTGTAGAAGAAACACAGTTCAAGGCTCAGATGAGCACCGTTTTAATGATCGATATTAGTCATAGTATGATCTTATACGGAGAAGATCGTATTACGCCAGCTAAAAAAGTGGCAATGGCACTTGCAGAACTCATTACAACACGGTATCCTAAAGATACATTGGATATTCTTGTATTTGGTAACGACGCCTGGCCAATTGCGATTAAAGATTTGCCATATTTACAAGTAGGCCCGTATCATACGAATACAGTTGCAGGATTACAATTAGCCATGGATATGTTGAGAAGAAAACGTAATACGAATAAACAAATTTTTATGATTACAGATGGTAAACCAAGTTGTCTTAGAATGCCAGATGGTCAATACTATAAAAACAGTAATGGATTGGATCGTCAAATTGTAAACAAGTGTTATATGATGGCGCAACAGGCCAGAAAATTGCATATACCTATTACAACTTTTATGATTGCGCAAGATCCATACCTGATGCAGTTTGTAAGAGAATTTACATATGCCAATCAAGGAAAAGCTTTTTATACAGGTTTAAAAGGATTAGGAGAGATGATTTTTGAAGATTACGAAACCAATAGAAAAAAAAGAATCAAAGGATAAAAAATAGTATATATTTAGAATTTTGCTTAAAAGAAAATATGAATACAAATACAATAAAGACATTTGGACAATTAAAGGAATCGGGGTATAAAAGTAAAAGCATAAAAGATGAGCTTAGAGATAATTTAAGAACTAAGATTAGTAATAAAGAAGTTACTTTTACAGGAATCCATGGATACGAAAATACTGTAATTCCAGAGTTGGAACGAGCAATTTTATCACGGCATAATATTAATTTGTTAGGATTAAGAGGTCAAGCAAAAACCCGATTGGCTAGACAGATGATTAATTTACTGGATGAATGGATCCCTATTGTAGAAGGATCAGAGATTAATGATGATCCATATCACCCGATATCCAGATACGCTACGAATTTAATTAAAGAAAAAGAGGATGAAACTCCAATAAGTTGGATACATAGAAATGATCGTTTTGCAGAAAAACTTGCAACACCAGATGTAACTGTGGCTGATATTATTGGCGATGTAGATCCAATTAAAGCAGCGAATCTAAAACTGAGTTATGCAGATGATAGAGTAATTCATTTTGGGATGATTCCCAGAGCTAATCGTTGTATTTTTGTAATAAATGAATTACCTGATTTACAAGCTCGTATTCAGGTAGCACTTTTCAATATACTGCAAGAAGGTGATATTCAGATAAGAGGATTTAAGCTTCGTTTACCATTAGATATGCAGTTTGTATTTACCGCTAATCCAGAGGATTATACCAATAGAGGTAGTATTGTTACACCGTTAAAAGATAGGATTGGTTCTCAGATCCTTACGCATTATCCAGAAACTATAGAAATAGCTAAAACGATTACACAGCAAGAAGCGCAATTAGATTCTAGACAAAGCAATTTAGTTCATGTACCGGATTTGGCTAAGGATTTATTAGAACAGATTAGTTTCCAGGCTAGAGAAAGTGAGTTTGTGGATTCTAAAAGTGGTGTGAGTGCCAGAATGAGTATTACAGCATATGAGAATTTATTAAGTACAGCAGAATATAGAGCATTAAAATCCGGGGATGAACATACATTATTAAGACTAAGTGATTTTATGGGGGTTGTTCCTGCAATTACTGGTAAAGTAGAACTAGTGTATGAGGGAGAACAAGAAGGTGCGGCATCTGTAGCACATAATTTGATTTCGGATTCTATTAAAACATTGTTTCCCGAATACTTTCCTAAAATCGAGCGATTAGAAAAAGAAAGTGAAAGAAGTCCTTATCAAGAATTGATTGATTGGTTTTTTGAACAAAGTGGTTTTGAGCTTTTGGATGAAATTTCTGAAGATGAATACATAAAAAAATTAGATGAAATTAAACCACTGAACGATCTTATTAAAAGCTATCAGGAGGATATAGATAAAAAAGACAGCTATTTTATGAAGGAGTTCCTGTTATGGGGATTGGTAGAACATAAAAAACTGAGTAAATATAGATTGTCTGAGGGATTCAGATTTAAGGATTTGTATGGTAGTTATATTAGTGATTTATAACGGATATAGTTAATGGTTGTTGGTTTTTTTTAACCTTAGCTATAGTTATGCTGAAAAAAACAAACAACCATCAACTTAAAAATCACCACCAGACAATAAAACATTTAGAAAAATCATCTTCATTACTTTGGATAAAAAGTAATGGAGATTTTTTTTTGGTAAGTTCAGTATTCAAGTCATCAGAAATGGATGCAAATGTATGCCAGGTTTCATTGTGTGTAGGATCTGTTATCCAGTCTTTTTTCTTAGGAATATAATAGCGATAAGATCCGTATTTCTCTTCTGTAAATTCTTCTGCGTGGATCCAATATCCAACAATGCATTCATTATTAAGATGAGAAATTTTCTTATTTTCATGTGATAATGGAACGAATAAATTTCCAAAGAAACATACTTTTTGTACGATATCATTAGGTCTGATATCTAATTTTTGTAATGTAGTTATGGTTTCAGAGCGATAGAGTAGAGGTAATTGTTTTTCTTTTAACTTGGTTACTTTTTCTAATAGACTGTCATTACGATTAGGACCAATCCACCTTTCTAATACTACTTCACTTCTTTTAGGATCATAGAGATAAAACTTATAAATTAATTCTATATGGAAAACTTGTTTTCGCTGTAAATCTTCTAATAAAAAATCTAATTCTCCGATGGTTATTTTATCCTTAAATATCTGAAGATTTTTTAAGATGATCTTATAATTTTCACTGCTGTTAACGAAGTATTCGAAAAAATGTTCAATCCTTTTACCTAAGACCTCATTTTCGGAAATTTGAATAGGTAGCTCCTTCTCATTAGGTATAAAACCATCAGAAATCTGTAAGTCAAATTGTGATAGTTCAAAAAGAGAAACGCTTTTCCATAATAGCTTGCTGTCTAAAAAACCAGCATATTGTTTTTTGATAGACATTAAGGGTATTATTAATTTCTAAAAATAGAAATATATTTATCTAAGATAGGTCTTAGTATTTTTCTATCCACTGGTTTAGCAACAAAATCATCACATCCGGCTGCCAAAGCTCTTTCTATATCTTCTTCTGTAGAATATGCTGTTTGTGCTACTACAGGGAGATCCGGACGCATTTTTTTAATACGTTTTGTGGCATCATACCCATCCATAACGGGCATTTTGATATCCATTAAAACCAAATCAATTTTGTCATTGTCTTCACATATTTCAACAGCTTCTTTGCCATTTTTAGCACGATATATAACAAACTCGAAGTCGATCATTTTTGTTAATACGGTTTTTAAAAATAAGAAGTTTATTTCTCCATCTTCGGCTATGAGTACCACGTGTTTTTCTGGTATGATATTTCCTTCTTTATTTGTAGATGATTCTGCGTTATTTTGCATTGGGGTATAAGGAATTTTTAATAAGAAGGCACTACCTTCATTTTCTTTACTTACAAAAGAAATTTTTCCTCCGATTAAATCTGTGTATTGTTTAGCAATAGCCAGACCTAAACCAAGGCCTCCAAAATTTTTAGAAATCTCTTTTTCTGATTGAGAGAAACTCTTGAAAATAATATCTTGATCCTTTTGTTTAATTCCGATTCCTGTATCCTTAAGAGATATTTCAATAGAATCCTCCACAAGATAAGAAAAGATTGTTATTGAGCCAGCATTAGTGAATTTTATACCGTTATCGATTAGATTATTGAGTATTTTGTAGAGTTTTGATTTATCCGTAATGATTATATTTTTTTCTTCTGGAATTTCATTCTCTAAATGTATTGTAAGATTTTTTTCTTTTGCTTTGTGGATATATTCAGATACTAATTTAAGAAGGAGCTCATTTAAATTAGTTTCTGTAAATCGAAGTTTACTTTGTTTAGTCTCGAGTAAAGAAATTTCTAAGATATCATCAACAGAAGTAATTAGATCTTTACCACTATCAATTATAATTTCGGTGTACTCCTTTCTTTCTTCGGGAGTTAAAGAATCTGATTTAAGCAGTTCTGAGAACCCCATAATTCCATTCATTGGAGTTCTGATTTCGTGAGATATATTTTGAATAAAATTGGTTTTTATCCTGTTACTTTCTTCCGCTTTATCCTTTGCAATTTGAAGTTCTCTGGTTTTTTGTTTGATTATAAATTTTAAATAAAAGTGTATAAGAATAATACTTGCCAAAGCGGTGAAAAAAATAATAGATGAAATAACCCAGAATTTAGGTTTTTTATAAAAAGGTTTCACCGTGCTGAATAACCAATTATCTAGGATCGCCTGCTTTTCTTTGTTAGTGATATTACTAGTTGCTTTAGCAATGATATCATTAAGAACTTTGTTTTCTTTATGTACGGCAATGCTTGGAATATAATTATGATTTATTTCTGTAATAACTTTTAAACCATCAAGACCTTCTGTTTTTATTAAATAATTTGCTAGTGCTTTTCCTCCAATATACGCGTCAGATTCTCCAGACTGAACGCTGAGTAAACACGCTATATCATCGGGATAGTTTTTTATATTCAGATTAGGATAATTTTTTTTAAGGTAGTCATCAATAGAATAGCCTGTAGGTGATGCTATTTGCTTATTTTGAAAATCTTTAAACTTTAATGAAGTGTCAACTTCTTTTTTGGCAACCAGAACAAATGGGGTTTCAAAAGATTTGGTGTAGAAGTTTAGAAATTTTTGTCTTTCTACAGTTTCCTGCATTTCCAAAACAATATCAATTTTTTTAGTTTTAACGTCCTCCAATAATTTGGTCCAACTTGTATAATATTTTTTTTGGAAAGTATAATTGATTTTGTTTTCAATAAGACTAAAATGATCTACTAAAATGCCATCGATACTATCTTTTTTATTTATAAACTGATAGGGAGGGTAATATGGATATACGGCAACATTAATAGAGCCTTGTTTTTGTAGCCAGTCTTTTTCAGTTTCATTAAGAATATCATGATTGGAGCAGGATGATATTCCAATAATTAGACATATGAAAAGAAAAGTGTGCGTTATCTTGTATTGCATATGTTATTTTGAGTTGATGGTCTTATTTCTATTTTTTTTAAAAACAGGAAAATATTTATTTAATATTGGTTTAAGTATCTTTCTATCTACAGGTTTGGAAACAAAATCATCACAACCAGCATCTAGTGCTTTTTGCACATCCTCTTCAATCGAATAGGCGGTTTGGGCTATCACAGGTAAATCGGGCCTCATTTTTTTGATATAAGAAGTAGCATCATATCCATCCATAATTGGCATTTTAATGTCCATAAGAACCAGATCAATGTTATCATTTTCCTGACAAATAGTTACCGCTTCCTGACCATTTTTTGCTCTATAAATAGTAAAATCATAGTCGTTCATCTTAGTAAGGATTGTTTTTAAAAACAAAAAGTTAGTTTCTCCATCCTCGGCTATTAGTATGATATGTTTCTCTGTTTTTAAGAGGTTTTTATCCTTGCTAGGATCTTTATTTGTTTTGTTTTTTGTGACTGGATTAAAAGGAACCTTTAATGTAAATGTGGAACCCTTGTTTTTTTCGCTAAGTAATGTTATTTGCCCTCCAATAAAATCAGCATTTTTTTTCGCAATAGTTAATCCAAGTCCCATCCCATCATATTCTACAACTGTATTTTCGGAGTTAGACGCCAGGCTTTCTTTTATTCTGTTTTTATTTTTTTCATTAATACCAATCCCAGTATCTTTTATAGAAATAAGTAAAAAATTATCTTTTAACGTATATGAAATAGTTATAGACCCATTATTTGTGTATTTTACTGAATTATCAACAAGAACATTGAGGATTTTATTTAATTTAGGGCGATCCATCCATACTAAATTCTGGGAATTTGTTAGATTATTCTCAATAAAGAATTCAATGTTTTTTTCTTCTCCTTTTATGCTATAATTAGATACCAGAGATTGTAGCACGTTACGAAGATTAATCTCTACTAATCGTAGTGTAAATCTTTTGGTTTGTAATTGAGAAATTTCTAGAATATTATCGATAATAGACAATAATTCTTTGCTATTTCCAATAATCATCTGAGTATATTTTTGTCTTTCTTCTGAGGTTAAATCTTCTGCATTCAAAAATTCCGAAAGTCCAATGATTCCGTTCATTGGGGTTCGTATTTCTTGAGGGATGTTATTGATAAAATTCGTTTTTAATCGATTGCTTTCTTCTGCAATATCTTTGGCAATTATTAGCTCCTTTGTTTTCTGTTTTATTTTAAATTTCAGATAAGAATTGAAAGCTATAACTGCTATAAAGGATAATAAAGTGATTAAAGATATTAATATCCAGAATTTGGGAGTACGATAAAAAGGAATAACATTACTATAATACCAACTGTTTATGATAGATTCTTTTTCTTCTTTTGTAATGCTTGCCAGTGTTTTAGAAATAATACCATCAAGAACAGTGTTCTTCTTATTGATAGCTAATCCAGGTTTGTAATTTAAATTAATACCAGGCTTTATTTTTAGGTTATCAAGTTTTTTCAACCTAATATAATAGTTAACCAAAGCTTTAGGACCTATATACGCATCATATTCGCCAGAATTTAATTTTGTTAAACAGGTCAGTTCATCTTTATTGGTTACAATGTTAAAATCGGTATATGTTTTCCTTAAGTTTTCAGTTATAGCATAGTCTTCAGGAAGTACGATCATTTTGTTATTTAAGCTTTCAATGTCATCACCGAAACGCGCTCCTTTTCTGGTAACAATTACATGGGGAGATTTAAAAAGTGGGGCATAAAATTTTAAATAAGATTTTCGTTCTTCGGTCTCCTGAATTTCCAGAATGCATTGTGCTTTATTATCTTTTACATCCTGAAGTAACTTTGACCAATCGTTATAACGTTTTGTTTGAAATTTATAACCAATTTTCTGTTCAATTAGTTTGAGGTAATCTATAAAAATACCATCAATTTCATTTTGTTCATTAACAAATTGATATGGCGGGTAATACGGGTATATAGCAACTGTAATACTATCATTTTGCTGTAAAAACTTTTTTTCCTGATCACCTAATACTAAAGGTTTTGTGCAAGAGGATATCACAAAAAGTAGTGTGAAGATAGGGAGCAAGCATAGTAGTTTTTTTAGCATATAAGTTCATCATTTAAACACTTAACTTTTTTTCCCTCAAATAAAGATAGTGTTTTAATAGTAGTTTTGAAAGGGGGAATTTTCAAAAACCACCAGTTAGATGGTGTAAATATTTGAATATTAAAAGCTTATGTGTTTTTATTAATTTCAGTCCCATCTGGATATAAAGCAAAGCGTCCTTTAGATTTTTTATGAACATGATCATAGCTAGGCCAAGGCCAACCACCGAATTGTGTTTGTTGATATTCTTGAATAGCTTCTCGGATTTCGGATTGACTATTCATAACAAAAGGTCCTTGTTTTACCACCGGTTCATTAATCGGCTTTCCTTGTAGTAGTAAGAAATGAGATTCGGTAGTACCATTTTTAATGGTTAATTCTTTATGGGAGTGTGTAATGATTTGATGATTTACCGGAATCGTATATCCTTCACTTTCGATTTCATTTCCTTTAAAAAAATAGATGGAACGATTTATTCCTTCAGAAGCATTCGGAAATGTAAACTCAGCATTTGGTGCCATTTTTATTGTCCAAATAGCAACTTCATTTTTTGGATTGGCAGCCCAAGAATCCGGAGCAGGATCTACAGCGTTTTTCTCTTGCAGATTTCCGGCGATTATAGTAATCTCGGTAGTATTACCATTTTTATCAACAGAAGTAACTGTAGGTATTTCTTCGTTCCAAAGCATTTTAAAATGAGGAGGTACCATTTTTTTGTTTTTTGGGAGGTTGAGCCAAATCTGAAATAATAAAAAAGGATTTTCTTCTTCAGTATTTAAAAGTGGGAACATTTCTGAATGTTGCACACCTTTGCCAGCGGTCATCCACTGAACATCACCATTACCAAAACGACCTGCAGCTCCTAGAGAATCAGAATGATCAACAAGTCCTTTTTGTACAATAGTTACAGTTTCAAATCCTCGGTGCGGGTGTGCCGGAAAACCAGGCACTGTAGTACCATGATACATTCTCCAACCATCTTTCGGAGTGAAATCCTGACCTATGTTTCTCCCAGCTAGAGAAGAGGTAGGACCTAGTTGCTCATTTCCTTTGGGATATTGATCTTCGTGATATGCACAAAAAAGGAAGGGATCGCTTGTTTCCCAGATAAACCCCAATGGTTTAATTTTAATAATGGCATCCATAATTTGACTTTTAGTTTCTGAAAGTAAGGCACTCTAAACAACTGTATTCTGTCATTATTTTTTTAGGATCATAAACTTGATCACCTTTAATTACTTGATAAATATCCCGAGTGTTTTTAATGTTTAATAGGGGATTACTATTTAGAATTACTAAATCAGAAACTTTTCCGATTTCTATAGTACCAGTGATTTTATCTTTTTTAAGATAGTTAGATCCATTATAAGCTGAGGTTTTTAGGGCTTCTAATGGTTTTAATCCTGCTGAAACCATTGCTTCTAATTCACTATGTAATGAGACCCCTGAATAGGTATATGAATTATAAGCACCACTATCAGATCCAGCGAGTAATTTAACATCAGCCTCTTGTAAAGACTTAGTGAGTTTCTTAAAAAAGGTATTGAGTTCTTTTCTTGATTTTTTAGCTTCATCAGATGCCGTAAGTGCTCGTTTGATACGTCCGTCATAGGTTTTGATAATTCCTTTCCCAATGATTTTTAAGTAAGGATCAGCTGTATGATCTACTTCGTCAAGATAACTTAATACGTTACCAATATGTAATGTAGGAACGACATAAGTGTTATTATCTTTTAATAGCTGGAAAGTTTTTTGAGCGGTTGTATCATTATAGGAAGAAATTAAGCCATCCATTGCGTTCCAAAAAGTAAGTTCTTTATTAATAATAGCTTGTGTAATCTCTTTTTCATTATCGGAGCAACCTTTCAGAACATAATATAGATGTTCTATTGCACCAATTCCCGAATTCACTGCTTCATTCAGTTCTACCGTAAATGGCATGTGGCCGGAAGAGATGATACCTCTTTCTGTTGCTTGTTTTAGTATTTCTAAATAATTTTCTCTAGAAATTCTACTATCATATATTTTTACAAAATCAGCAGGAATTTTTTCTAATGAGTCCAGTGCTTTGATAACGTCTTCAGAGGATTCTACGGCTATGGAGCCTGCCCAAGTGGCATTTGCTCCATCTAGTTTCGGACCAGAAGTATAAATAGTTGGACCGATCAATTCATTGTTTTTAATTTCTTCTCTCCATTTTAAAACTTCATTCGTAAGATCGCCACCTGCATCTCTTACCGTTGTGACTCCATTTGCTATGAATAATGGCAATAAGCTTTTATTTTCTTCAATTAATGAATCTCCTCCTCTTAAATGAATATGATTATCCCAAAATCCAGGAAGAAGGAATTTATTGGTACCGTCAATTTTGTTTTTAGCAATGTAGGTGTCAATACTATCGACAGTTGCTAGTTTTACAATTTTTCCTTTGTTAATATATACTGTGTTTTTGGAAATATTTCCATTTTCAACTTGAATCAGGTTGATATTTGAAATCACAATATCGTATTGCTCCTTTTCTTTTTTGGAGCAACTCAAGATACTAATACATAGCGATGCTAGTACTATTATTTTATAACTTTTTATAATTGATTGCATCATCTGTTGTGAATTTACTTTTAAATGAAAAAGCGTAAGGAGTTTCACCATGTTCTTGCAGATAATACAAACGCTCTTTAGCTTCTTCTGGAGAAGGTTCATGTCCATTTTCTACATACCAGAAAGCCATATGCATTCTAGGCATTTTATGAAACCATTCTTTTTTTCGTTTTAGGATTTCTACGTGGTCAGTTTTATAAGTAAAATTGAATAACGCATCCATGCTCTCCCAAACAGACATATTGATGATTAAGAATAGGTTATCAAATACGGTTATGGCAGTTGCATTTCCTTCATCACCTTTTAATCTCCATACAAAACCATCGCTTTGTTCTGCTAATTCGTTAATTCGATCCAGGTTGTTTACAAAATCAGCCATGATAGGATCGTTAATAGGGGCTAACATTTCGGCAATATTTACTTGTGCTAATTGCATATATTATTTGGTATTAAATGTTCCATTATCCACATCTTTGATAAATCTTATCAAACCATCGAAGAAGTTTTTTTGATCATCAAATTGTGATAAATGACTCCCATTTGGACAATGTAGATATCGACCATATTGCACTTCATTGGCAATCCATTCCATTTCTTTAGGATCCATAGTGTCGTATTTTGCGCCAATAGTTAGGGTAGGAACAGTGATTTTAGATAATTCATTTTTTACATCCCAATTTTTAAGGGTAGCATCACCTTTAATCCCAAATTCACTAGGTCCCTGCATAGTAACATATACATCCGGATTAAGATGTTTAAAAGATCTATTGATAGGTTCTGGCCATTTATCAACAGGCATTCTTATGACATGTTTTGTGTAGTAATGTTGTACTATAAGATTTAAGTATCGTTCATTAGAATAATCTTCCTTTTCTTCATAACTCATAATTTCCTTTAATACTTCTGGATCTAACTGAGGAGCCAATATTTCATCAGAATACTTTTGATACTCAGGAATAGATGCAACCATATTAGAGATTATAAGCCCCTTTAAATTCTTTTGATATTTTAATGCATATTGCATTCCTAAAATTCCTCCCCAAGACTGCCCATATAGATAAAAATTATCTTTATTTAATCCTAAAGCAATGCGTACTTGTTCGACTTCTTCTACAAATCGATCTAGATCCCATAGACTTTTGTCTTTAGGCTGATCACTGTAGTAAGACCCCAATTGATCATAATAGTAGTATTCTATGCCTTCTTGAGGAAAAAAACCATCAAAACATTCATAGATCTCATGTGTCATTCCTGGACCTCCGTGTAGCAACAGTACTTTGACTTTTGGATTATTACCTATTCGTTTTGTCCAGACTTTAAAATCTCCTTTTGGAGTGGTAATAGGTATCATTTTGATACCTCCCATGAATTGATCATCCCGATTGGTGTAATCAAAGTAGTTGATTGTTTGTTGTTCTTGTTCTTTTTTGACTATAACTTTTTCTTCGGTCTTAATTTTGGTGCAGCTTTGGACTAGTATTGTAATGAGTATAAAAAAAGAAATTATGTTTTTCATCGTCTTATATTTTAATTATGCCCTATATGGCACCCACAGCCAGGTTTCATAAAACTCTGTGAAACTTCATGCCAAGGAAATGCAGTGTTAGATTTTGAGTTTTCCCACCAGAACTTAGTTCTTTCTTTAGTAGTGTTACCAATTTCGTTCATCGTATCGGTATCATATAATCTACCATTAACCATGGTATATTTTACAGATTCCGTATTTCTAATATCTTCTAATGGGTTTTTATCGAGTACAATTAGATCGGCTAATTTCCCTTCTTTAAGCGATCCAATATCATTTCCTGCTCCAATATAATTAGCACCATTAATGGTGGCTGCTTGTAAGGCCTGCATATTGGTCATACCTCCTTGATGGAGCATCCATAGTTCCCAATGAGCTCCAAGACCTTGTAATTGTCCATGAGCACCAAGGTTTACTTTTACACCTTCATTGGTTAATTTTGTAGCTGTTTTAGAAACTAAAATATGTCCATTTTCATATTCTTCGTCAGGAACCATAGTTCTATGACGTGACCTGGCATCTACAATTGCTCTAGGAGTGTATTTTAGTAGTTTTTCATTTTCCCAAATATTATCTTTTTGGTAGAAGAAATATTCACCATTCATTCCTCCATAATTTACGATAAGTGTAGGCGTATATCCTGTTTTACTAGTTTTCCATAATTCATATACATCTTTATAGACAGGAGCTACCGGAATATTATGTTCCACACCAGTATGACCATCCATAATCATGGTCATATTATGATAAAAGGTAGAACCGCCTTCGGGAACTACATTGATCTCTAATTCACGAGCGGCTTGCATCACCTGTTGTCGTTGATCTCTGCGAGGTTGGTTATAGCTTTTTACAGATTTTGCTCCAAAGGCTTTTGTTCGTCTTATAGAAGATCTGGCATCCTCCAGGTTATTGACTACTGCTTTAAAATCCCCATCAGCACCGTATAATATAAAACCGGTAGAGTAGAGGCGTGGCCCAACCATTTCTCCACTTTTTATGAGCTCTGAAATGCTAAATACTGTTTCTGTATTCGCCGAAGGATCATGAGCGGTCGTAACTCCAAAAGCCAGATTAGCGTATAATTGCCAATGTTTTTGAGTAGTCAATCCGTATCTAAATGCTCCCACGTGGGCATGCGCATCAACAATACCTGGCATAATTGTTTTACCTTTTACATCAAAAACTTTAGCACCTACAGGAACTTGTACATCACTTGTTTTTCCGATTTTTTCGATAGTATTTCCATTAATAATGATGGTTCCTTCTTCTATTACTTTATCATTTTCCATAGTAATGATACGAGCATTGGTAAAAGCAATTTTTCCGGATGGGACATCCGTTTTAGCAACCAAATCGATAGCAATACCTTGGGATGTAACTTCTCCAACTTTTTCTGGAGAATTAGGTAAAAATGTGAATCGATCCTTAATCTCATTCGAAAAATATTCATCTCCTAATGTCCAGAATACTTTTTTACTGTCTTTAGACCAATGTAGATTAATCCCAGCATCTTTGGATAATTGGGATACCGGAACAGATTTAGATTTGTTATCCAGATCAATTTCTTTTCCATTGATGACTAATGGAGCAATATAGGCTTTATGTAAATTGGTAAAAGCAATCCACTTATTATCAGGACTAGGTACTAATCTGTTTGCGTATTTTGATTTAATATGTGTTTTTTTGTCTTTTCCATTAAGGTCAACTGATTTTAATTCTTTGGTAAGATTTCCAAAATAGGTTCCTCCTGTTTGATAGAAAATACGTTGTCCATCTTTAGTAAAAGTTGGATATGCTCCTTCTTTAGAAATTAACTTAGCATTAGCTCCAGAATCAGACATTGTATATATTCCGGTTTTTTTACCAAAACTTCTTCCTTGATCATTATTTCCACCTTCTTTTCTATAGGTAATTAGATTACCAGAAGGGTTATATGCAGGAGTTCTATAGATTCCTTTTTCTGATGTTAACTTGGTAGCAGTTCCTCCAGAAGCAGGTATTTTGCATACAGATCCCAGTGTTTCATCATTCCAGGTTACATATACAATTTGCTGACCGTTTGGAGAGAAGTTTGGTTCGAATTCGAAATCAGATTTTTGTGTGGTTAGACGCTGAGGTTTTCCTTTAGGTAGTTTTTTACTCCAAAGATATCCAAGAGCACTAAACACCAGCGTTTTTCCATCTGGAGAAGTCACCGCATGACGGATTACTTTAGTGATGAATTCTTTTGGTGAAACCGGAGCTTCAAAGTGAACGGTCTCTGCGATTTTTAAAGTAGCATCTAAAGTAAAAGGAATATTAGTTACTTGAGAATTTTCAATATTAATTGTATGAATCTTTCCGGCAGACCAGAATATGATTTCATTATTGTTAGGCATCCAACTGAAATTAGGATACACTCCAAATATCGCCCATGCTTCTTGTTGATCTTTATTTAATTGATCATAAATAGGCCATTCCTGACCTGTTTCTAAATCATGAATGTATAAAACGGTTTTTGTTCGAACTCTTTTTACAAAAGCCAGTTTTTTACCATCGGGTGATATTGTTGGTCTTGCAGCTCCACCAGGACCTCCAGTTATCGTGGTGGTTTTTCCTGTTTCAAAATCATATCTTTTAATCACATAGATTTGCTTGTTTGGGTCTTTGTTATATTG
The DNA here is from genome assembly GCF_947492405.1 of uncultured Aquimarina sp. Lineage (GTDB taxonomy): Bacteria > Bacteroidota > Bacteroidia > Flavobacteriales > Flavobacteriaceae > Aquimarina. The sequence goes on along the minus strand of NZ_CANLMP010000006.1, from coordinate 111,374 downwards.
AAAAAATCCTCCGGAATACATATCTTCACTGTAGTACATATATTTTCCATCTGGGGAAATCGTCGGTTCATTTACGTCTTGTTGATCATTTTTCCTTTTGGTTAGCTGGATTCCGGAACCTCCAGTAATATGGTATTGCCACATTTCTCCTGCTCCTAATGAGCGTTGAGAAGTAAAGTGCTTTCTGGCGATAAGATAATTTCCATCAGGTGTCCAAACAGCGTTGTTCAATAGCCTGAATTTCTCTTTGGTAATTTGTTTCACATTACTACCATCTGCATTCATTATCCAAATGTTATCTCCGCCACCAGCATCACTGGTAAAGGATATTTTCTTTCCATCCGGACTAAAACGAGGTTGTATTTCAAAAGGGATTCCTGTACGTAAAACTTTTGCTTTTCCTCCAGAAATAGGCATAGTATAGATATCTCCCATAAGGTCAAAAACGATTGTTTTCCCATCAGGACTAACATCCAGATTCATCCAGGTTCCTTCATCCGTAGTAAAAGTGTGATTTTTATAGTTAAATTGACCATTAGGGTTAGATACATCCCATGTATCTTCTTTTTTCTCGTCTTTTTTTCCTTTCTGTGCTTGTGTATTGAATACTAGTAATACTCCTAAGAATAGGGTAGTGATGATGTGTTTGTGCATGATATTAGATTTATCTAAGCCGAAAATAATGAATTCGAGAATAAAATGTCTTAAAGTGTTGTTAAGGGAAACACTGCATTTTATCGTTTCTTGATGATACTACTCATCATATCCAACTAGAACTTTAAAAGATCCTTTAGTGTAATCCAAGGTTTTAGTTTCTATAACTTTTTATCAATGTCATGCTATAGCTATTTTTATCAAATAGAAAATAGTCTAAATTCTTTTCTTTTCGTCTTCCAATCCTGTTTTACGTTTTCTGGTTGCTTTTATTTCTTTTCTTCCGAAATTATAGGTTACATTAAATTGAACTTGTCTGCTATCCCAGCCACCGTTTCCTTCTATTCTAAGATCTCCAAATTGTGTATCACCTTTCCAAGGAGATGTATATAATATATCATTAAACCCAAGTCTTGCGGTTAATTTATTATCAAGAAAACGCTTTTGGAATGCGATATTAAGAGATCCTAAGCTTTCGGTTTGATACGTTCCTCCCCAAATTGAAGGAGAATTAAACCATCCTGAGACTTCCATCTTAATTCCTGCTGGTAAGGAAAAAGTATTTTGACCATAAAGGCTTACCGTATTTTGAGAAACAGAAACGAAATCATCGTTGGTTGCTTCAAAAATACTTCTAAACGCATTTAGACTATAATATATACTCCACCAGTTATTGATTTTTGTTGGATAAGAAATACTCAGGTTAATAATTTTTTGATTAGCAACATTTCTAGTAATGATAAAATTTTGATCTTGACCTTGTGCTTCTGTTACTTGTGCAAAATAGTCACCAATAAAACTATAGCTCAAAGCAGTCGTGAATCGATAATTATAGGTGTGAGAAAGTTTGATGTTATCCGTATACTGTGGTTGTAAAAAAGGATTCCCTTTTCTAAAAGATAATTCATCAATTTTGATTTCAAATGGATTTAAGTTTTGATAATTGGGGCGTTGTATTCTTCTACTATAGTTAAGAGCAATAGTATTTTTCTGATTTGCCTGATATGTAATTCCGCCACTTGGAAAGAAATCGGTATAATCTCTTTTTACTCGGTCATCTGCATTTTGTTGCTCACTAAATAATTGGCCATCTGATTGGGTTTGTTCAACACGCAATCCAAATTGCAAAGACATTTTTTTAAACTTACGATTATAATTGAAATAAGCCGCATTAATTTGTTCGTTATAAGTGAAATCATTAGATCTTTCTATATTAATAATATCATTTCCGTTGATGCGATCAAAGAAATCAAATTCATTATCTGTACTAATGTTAGAATACTTTAAGCCAGCAGCTAATGTACCCTTCCAAAGAGGTTGTTCATAATCAATTTTTGCCGTAAAAATTGAAATGTTAATAGGAGTAATCATAAAGTTTATTGTTTCACTTATAACTTCTGTTTCAGCACCATTAAAATATCTATTAGGTTGTAAATTTGTTCGATCACTCGAATATTTTCCATAATCCATATCGATATTTAGAGCGTGTCCCAATGTATCTTTATACTTGTAATTGATATTGCTATAAAGGTTGTTCGTTTTGTTTTCTACATCACTACCTGCGACTAATACCTGATCTGGAGTAGTATTACCTTGTTGGATAATTGGTGTTCTAGAATCACTATCGGAGCCACCATTGTTAAAATTACCACTTACGATGATTCCAAAAATTGATTTTGAATTAGCATAATAGTCAAAACCAAGTTTTAGATTATTACTATTATTATCGCTGATGGTTTCTGTCTTCGAATCGAAAATAGTGTTGTTTTGCGTTCTGTATAGGTTAATGAAACTAAAACTTTTTCCAAATCGATTACTGTAAGTTCCATAAAAGTTAGTTTTTTTGCTTCTATTGTTGAAGGAAAGAGAACTGGTATACCTAGCAAAATCTCCGTAGGTAATTCCTCCGGCAATCGACCCGTTTGTTCCTAATGTTTTATCTCTTTTTAGTTTGATATTAATTATTCCAGCATTTCCTTCTGCATCATATCTTGATGAAGGTTGTGTTATAATTTCTATGGTTTCAATATCACTAGATTGAATTGTTTTAAGGTAATTCACTAAATCTGGACCTCTTAGAACTGATGGCTTATCGTCTATATAAATAAGTACCCCTGTTTTTCCTTCTACAATTAGATTATCGTTATTATCAACAATAACACCAGGAGCTCTTCGCAATAATTCATAGCCAGATATTCCTGTTGCACCCAAGGTATTTTGAACATTAAAGACTGTTTTGTCAGCCATTACCTGTACTACAGGTTTTTCTGAAGTTATTATTACTTCGTCTAAATTTTCTGTTTTAATGATAAGTGTAATATCTCCCAAAGTATGATCTGTATCATCTAGAGAGAACGTATTCGAAGTATAATCTTTATATCCTAAACTTGATATGATAACTCTATAATCTCCTTTGCCAATATTCTGAATTTTAAAAGCACCGGTAGCATCAGAAATAACCCCTTTTATAAATTCATTATTAGGAACTTTTAGAAGTGAAATGGTAGCTGCCGATATAGAAGTAGCTTGTTCATTTATAACTTTACCCGTAATTGTAGATTGAGCATTTATGTTACTTAGAATAAAGTTACTCAATAGAATTAATACTATAATTGTTTTCTTATACATAATTAAATAATTTGATAGAGCAAATATGAGTATTAGCTTAGCGTCAGTCACGTGTAAACCGACGAGTGGTCTTTGGTATCGGTGAATGGGAAATCCCATTCATCTTGCTATAGGACCATTCATCGATTTTTGATATGTACATCGTATTTTAATTTTAGTTTTGTAGGTGTTGAATATAATTATGAAAAGAACATTATTACATAGAAGTTTTGCTGGTATTCGAGTTGTAGAATTTATTGCTTTTATAGGGTTTTATTTATTTTTTGCTAGTGCTTATCATATTGCATTGTGGATTAATCGCGGAGCATATAATGGAGAATCAGGAACCTTATTTGATCCAAGAAGTTTTATGGATGACAGTGGATTAGGTTATTCATTAAAATTATTAATTACATTACCAATTTGGTGGCTTTTGTTTAGAAAACTAAAAGCTTGGCCAATGAAAAAAAGGGTACTCTTGCATATTATATTACTACCTGCTTTTGTACTTATATGGAAACAAGGGTATTATTTGTTTAGTGAATTCTTTGGTTTTTTCTATTTAAAAGGAGTAGTGCAGATCTGGGACATATATCTACCCGCATTATTTTATGTACTACAGTTTGGGATTTTACATTCTTATCAATATCATATTGATAATCAGAAAAAAATAAAGGTTGAAGGAGAGTTAAGATCAGCAGCTTTAAAAAGTGAATTGTCTGCACTAAAAGCACAATTAAATCCTCATTTTTTATATAATGTTTTTAATACAATTAGTGCTTCAGTTCCTCCAGGTAATGAAAAAACAAGGCATATGATTGCTGAGTTATCTGATTTGTTTAGATATCAATTACAAGCTTCCAAAGTAGAAAAAGTACCTCTACAAGAAGAACTTAGTTTTGTGAAAAAATATCTAGCATTAGAAAAAGAAAGATTTCAGGAACGTCTTCAAGTTAATATTGAGGTAGCTCAAGAAGTAATGAATGAAATGATTCCTCCAATGCTATTGCAACCGCTGGTCGAAAATTCTGTCAAACATGGTTTAGCCTCTTTAATAAATGGAGGTACAATTTCTATTACAATCCAAAAAAGGGAGAATGGGTTGTTTTTTGAGGTTGCAGATACTGGTGTAGGAATTGAAGATAAGGAAGCAATATTCGGGAAGGGAATAGGGCTAACTAATACTAAAATGCGTTTGGAAAAAATGTATCAAACGACATTACATCTTACTGAAAATATTCCTCAGGGGCTAAAAATTAATTTTACTATTTAAAAAATGAAGAAAGTAATAATTGTAGATGATGAGGTTGCTGGGAGAAAGCTTATAAAGGAATACTTGTTAGACTTTCCTGAATTAGTTCTGTTGGGTGAAGCGAATAATGGTGTAGATGCAGTGAAGATGATTAACGAATTTAAACCAGATCTTGTTTTTTTAGATATACAAATGCCTGGAATGACTGGTTTTGATGTACTTACTCATATAGAAGAAATACCCCAAATCATTTTTTCGACAGCATATGATAAATATGCGCTACAGGCTTTTGAAGTTCACGCAATTGATTATTTACTTAAACCTTATACAAAAGAACGATTTAAAATAGCTGTCGAACGATTAACGGATCATAGTAAGGAAAGTGCGATAAGACCTTTAGCTGAAAGCCTGTTAATGGATCGAAATAGTTATCCAGAACGTATTTTAGTTCAGTCGCGTAATAAGCTTATTACCATAGCAGTAGAAGAAATTATTCGTGTAGAAGCCTACGGAGATTACTCGAAGCTAATCACGATAGAAGGAACGTATTTAAGTAATTTTGGAATTTCAGTTTTAGAAGAAAAACTTGATCCATCTTTATTTATTAGGGTACACAGATCTTCTATTATCAATCTTAATAAAGTAAAAGAACTCAATAAATATACAAAGACATATGATATCGTGATGCATAATCAAGATGTTGTTCGTGTAAGCCGCGGATATATGGATAATATCAAAAAAATAATGTTTTAAAGCTACCTACCATTATCTCTTGTTTTGATATTGGCTTTACAAAGTCTTATGATTTCCAGAATTCTTTTGTCCCTCGTTTCTTGTCGTTTTGCTTGATTGAGCCAATATAAGTAGTTTTTCCGATAGCTTGGTGCAAAATTTTGATAGTTAGTAAATGCTTTAGAATTAGTGTTAAAAGCTCTTTTTAGATCCTGAGGAATAACACCGTTTTCTACATCATCCAGTGCTGTCCAGGAGTTATTCTTTTTTGCAATTTCAATGATATTCAATCCACTTTGATGCATTAAATTATCTTTGATTAGATCAATGATATACGTTTTATTTAATTTACTCCATACGCTTTTAGGTTTTCGTGGGCAGAAATATTGTCTTCTTCGTTCTTCATCCAATCTTTTTACGGTAGAATCAATCCATCCATAACAAAGTGCTACCTTCACCGCTTCTTCCCAGCGCATACTAGGTTCCTTACTTTCTACTTTATAAAAAATCAAATATATACCATCACTGGTCGCATGATTTTCATGAAGCCAGGTACGCCATTCTGTATCATTTTTGAAATATAATTCGAGTTTAGTTTTCATTTTTGATAGATTTTAACCAGTCCATTGCATAGTAGTAATTAAAACTCAACCATAATCGATTTTTGGTTCCAGATTCGAGTAATTGACTTAACCGATAATCTGGTCCAATTTCAAGTTTACTTTTCGGATTAACTGCATATCCAATGAAAGGAATGATTCTTATTTCTAAATCCGCATTAGAACCTTGATAAGACCCTAAGTACTCATTATTTATTTTAATATAAAATTCTCCTGAGTCTACTCTGTATCCATTAAACGGTAATTCTACAGTAAAACGATATCGAAGTCTGAATTCTGGAGATTCTTTTCTGCTAAATGTTTGATCTGTAACAAAACGGTGAGCAACTCTTAAGTTTTCTAGTTGTTGTGCGATAGAATGTTGAAAGATGGAGCGATGAATTAGTTCATCTTCTTCGATTCGTAACAAGTATCCAATATTAAAAACCTTATCGGCTGATAACTTAAAAGAAAGGATATTAGTAAAATCGGTTAACAAATAATCATAAGATAAATCATTATCCGGTTGATGTTCCCATAATTGCTGACGAGATTCAATGCTATTAATTAATTTGATGTTATCCGAAAGTTTATTAGACACAACTATCTTAGGCAATAATCCTGAAGTGAAGGATGTTTGTGCTATCATTTGATAACAAATAACATTGAATACATAAACCAATATGAAAGCTCTTTTAGTTTTCATAACTTAATAAAGAAGATTATCTGTATTGGCGTGTATAATTTTCAGCATTTTTAATCGAACACCTTTGTCGTTATAAAGTATCTCATAGTAAGCATATTGAGTGTCTTTTTTACCCTTTACTATCAATTCATAGTTAACATCATAATTTTCTGTTACTATAGTTTGATTGATTAATGAAATAAGAGCTGAGCGAGAACCAACCCATTGTTTTTGAGTTTTTTTGACTTTTGATTTAGTGAAAATACTATCTAAAGAATTTTGAATTTGTTTTCTCAAATCTTCTGGAATGGAAGTGAAAGGAATCTTTTGTTCTACATCCTGTGGTTTTCCATCTACATTAAATTCGATGCTATACTTTTTGTTTTTATAAATCGTTTTTGCTTCGATACTTTTGCCATCCTGGCTTTCTTCCGCATACCATTTGATTTTTTTATCAAAAGGTCCATCAGTCATAAAATCTAAAGCCGATTTGGGAACAATCGAAGTTTTAATCCGATATTCTTTTTCAAACTTATTTTGAGCGTGAGCCGAAGAAGCAAAAAATATCGAAAAACAAAATAACCAAACGAGCGAATTGAGGTATGACATATACTTTAAAGTTGCTTTTGGAGTATACTAAAATAGTAAGAATCTATTATTGGAAAGAATCAACTATGGTAAATCTTTCTGAAATTTAATACTAATAAAATGAACCCTTAACATCACTAATGATGTTAAGGGCTCCATTATTTTTTGTGTAATATGGTTTTCTAGAAGAATCTAGTATAGGCTCTAAAAGAACCACTATTAGTTGGTCTTGTTCTTCTTACTTCTCTTTCTGTATAATCAGATGAATAGTAATTCGCATACCATATACCGTTGGTGAAATCTACCTGGTAATGTAATTGCCAAGAGTAACTGTTAAATGGCCAGATTCCGCTGCTTTTCCAAGCGTAGAACTGAACTCTGGTCAATCCACATTTTACATTAGTCCAGGTGTTTATGTCATCTCGTTCTCTCCAAGATCCACCATAATGTGAATTACGGGTATTGGAATACCATAATCCATTATCACAGAATCGGATATCGGTAGGAGTTGATGTAACCGGAGTACCACCACAATATGAGTTTCTAAACCCTGTAGAACCTACATCATAACAAGCTTTTTCAATAGTACTATCCGTATAGCTAGGGTCTAAGATTTCTATTGGTGCTAGAGACTCGTTAATTTGTCTTCCTGAATTAGCCAAAGCTGATCCTTCTGCAGTTTTTGCGATACGTTCCGGAACCTGAATACTAGCATTAGTCAAAGAAACAAAGATATCGAATGGTGTTAAGTCTTCGCCTAAGTTACTGTCTTCGTTGCTTTTTTCTGCAGTACCATATAGTTTTTCGATAACAACCATATCATCATTTTCTCCTACTGCTATAAAGCGATATTCATGGCCGTTTTTTTGGATTTTTGCCACTTCTAGTGAAGTCTCACTTACTTCTGTTGGGTAAATAGCGTCTTTTGTTGGAGTTTCATGTACTTCTTGTAATTGTTCATCTTGTAACTCTTCTTCTCTGTCTTCACATGCTACGAATACTACTCCAAAAGTCATAACGATGGCTAGTGTTTTAAAAATTGATTTTTTCATAATTAATAGGTTTTAAAAGTATGTAATTAATTTACTTAGGTATTCCGGAATTACCTTTGTGGGAGCAAATGTATTATGCAAGTGTTTGTCAATCAACAAGTAAAAAACGGTTTATGCACAGGTGTACAACCGGTAATGTTAGGGTTTTTTTCCCTTTCTTGACGTCCTAGGCAGGAAACAAAAGGAATAAAAATGCTTGTTTTATTTAAGGAAATAGAATGAAAAGCGATATAATTACACCTAGGTAAATACAATAGATATCATTAGAAGTAAACTAAAAATATTGCTGGATATGTTTTATGAGGATAGCGATAGTCTAAAACCATAAACGGAAAGTTCTTCTTGTTTAAAATCTAAATCTTCCGATCGTTTAAATCCAATTTTTTCATACATTTTCCAGGCAATTTGCATTGCCTTGGTTGAATGAATGATTACTTGATGTTGTTTTTCATCTTTTGCTAGTTCAATACAGGCTTCAGTAAGGAGTTTGCCAATTCCTTTTCCTCTAGCCGTTGGAGCCACAGCTAATAACCTAAAACCTGAAGCATTTTTTTCTTGGGTAGCAGTTCCGCCGGAGCCATAATATTTCATATCACTAAAATAAACAACACCACCACCGATTTCACCATTTTCAGAAATGGCAATTAATAACCTGGTTTTGGGTTTCTCTGTGAAACTCCCAATATTGGCAAGTGTTCTGTAATAGTTAGGTTGTTCTTTTTGACTAGGAAATCCATCTAGTTGGGAATAGACTTTAACCATGAGTTCTCCTATTTTGATAAATTCATTAGGATTAGCATCTCTTATCAGGTATTCTTGACTCATATATTTCAAAAACTATTATTTTGGTTCCAGTGACATTACATAATCATAGCTTTCATCGAGATAGACTGCTAAAGAATCCAAATCTTCCCACATAGATTCGGGAATTAAAACATATCCTTTCATCACCGCTCCATACGATTTATATAAGGTTGTGGGGATTTCTTCCATATATTTTTGTTGTACCTCTTTAGAGAATCTAATTCCGATTTCGCCCGCTTTATTAAATAAAGAAAACATATATCCGTTAGCAGATGTGTAAGGCATTGTCTTGCCTTTTCGTTTGAACCTGGAACATTTGGCAACTAGTTGATCATAGATTTTTAGTTTCTCCTCCCACATGACGTACTTGTATTTATATATTAATGTATAGCGTATAGCATTATTGTTTCTCTACAAAAACTTTAAAATTCTGCATCCATTTTTCACCTTGTTTTCTATACATACCAGGAAATAAGATTGCCATTAGTTTTGGCATAAACCAATTAATTCTAGTATACTTTACTTCGTATTCATACCTAGTTTTATTCTCATCAATAGAAATAAAAGAACATTTCATGGTATTGTCCATATGTTTATGATGATAAAAAGCTTCAAAAGTATCTGGAAGTCGATTAGCAGTGATCGTTTCGGTCAGCTCCATGTCGTACTTGTTTGATTTATAGTACATTTTCGAAATAGCACCATCTTGACCCTCAGTTCCGCTAATTAATTCTTTTCTTACAAACCCCTCTTGGTATTCTCCTAAGTACTTAGGGTCTTTAAAAATTTCTACAACTAACGATCTGGGTTTATCAATATCTTTAAATCCTTTGAAGTTCATTGTGGTTGGTTTTAATGATTTTATGTTGCGTTTTCTGATGTTATAGCATTACTAATATACTTATTATTCTTTTAGTGAAGTTATTAGAATATGAGTATTTCTATGCGTTGTTTTCTGATTTGTTTGGCAATAACAATAGTATGTATCTCTGTAGTTTCATCTTTTTTAGGATACTGTTTATGAATAATTTTAAGTATAGAAAAATGATGATCTGTCAACTCTTTTTTCAAGTTATTTAGATTATGATAATGGAAATAAACTTTATGCCCTGTACTGCCAGTTTGATAACCCGAATTGTTCTGGTCACCTTCTACAAAACTTATATATAAAATCCCGTTATTATTTAATAATCGTTCACAATCTTTTATGAAATTGAAACGATATGATTTTGACAAATATGGCAAATAAAAACCACTAATAATACCATCAAATTTGGATTGTATGGTGTTGATTTTTCTTCCATCCATTACTTTGAAATCCGCAGCAGGATTATTTTTTTGTGCTAATTTTACCATATTGGGTGCAATATCGATTCCCAGTATGGAGCAATCAGGTATTTTAGAGAGTATGTGCTTCGTAATATTGCCAGGGCCACAACCTATTTCTAAGATAGAAGGTTTTTTTTTATTCACTTGCTTACAAAAAAATGAATAGGTGTCATTATATAGCTCAATATCCATAAAGACTTCTTCATAAAGAGAAGCTATTTTGTTCCATGTTTCAAATGTTGTTTTGTAACGGTTCATGAATTGTCAGAGTACATTGTTGTGTTTAGTTTTAGATTAGATTAATCACTTCTTGTTTTTATTTTTTATTCTTTTGTAAAGCTGTGCTACTGACTATTAAGAATTTCATTTACTAAAACTGATCCTTGTAACAAATAATCTCTAATCTCGTGATCTTCGGTTTTCTGAATAGACTGGGCCTCGTCCAATATAATGCTAGCCATTTCTACTAACTCGGGATCTAGCTTGTTTCCTTGAGCTCCTTGCGCAATAATAATCTCTGTTAAAGATCCAGGTACATAATCAGACATATGTTTTGGTGGTCCAGATTGAAGATAAGTTTGACATCTTATAGCTAAATCTTTTTTTCTTTTTTTAAATATATTTTTAAACATTACATTCAGAATTTGTTTCTATAGAAAGTGGTTTTGTTGCGTGCAACTTTTGCCTTTTAAGAATTACTAAATTAAACTAAATTGTAATCATTTGTAAAGTATATATTGAAATTAGCTAGGATATTAACAGACCAATAATACATTAACTTTTATTTATCTTACCTACAATTAAAAATTCTATAAGAGCATTATATAATTGATCGCCTTTGTTACTATTGGTGAATACGACAAATCCCATATTAAGATCTTGATACATTCTAGCCAGGCATTTAAAGTCTCCATTATTACCTCCGTGACCAAATGTATTTCCAAAAGGTGTTTTTTCCATGTGTATACTAAGCCCAAAATACTCATCCCAACTAGGTCGGTTTTCACCTTTGTCTTTGGGTATTTCTGTTTCTATATGAAACATCTGTTTGTACGTTTCTGGTTTTAATCCTTTTCTTGTTGATAATCCAAGTAAGAAGTTGGTAAACGTTTTGGCTTCCGTATGCATACTCCATGCCATGCCTGCTTCATTTGGTAAATCCATCCTAGTAGCCATATTATCAAAATGGCCATTGGCAACTACCTTTTCCAAATACTCATTTTTTTCGAAATAGGTATGCTCCAAGCCTAATGGAGTTAGTACTTCCTCTTTAAGTAATACATTAATATCCTTCTTAGTAATATGAGCCACCACTCGTTTTAGGTATTCAAAACCTTCTCCGGAGTAATTATAATCTGTTCCGGGAGTGAATTTGATATCGAGTTTACCATCATCATTCATCCATGCCCAGTTAGGAAAACCGGTTTTATGAGTTAGCACATGTCTTGCTGTAATCAATTTATAACGTTCATCATGTGCAATAGCTTCAAAAGGTAAGTATTCATATAATGGTTTGTCCAGATCAATTTCACCACGTTCTACTAATCGCATTACTGCAAATCCAAAAACGGGTTTCGTTATTGAGGCTGCTTCAAATAAGGTAGTTTTGTCTACTTTTTCTTCTGTATATACGTTTTTTACTCCATAGGTTTGGTGATAAGCTAACTTTCCATCTTTGATTAGGGCAAGAGATACTCCTGGAATTTGATAATATTCCTGATATGCTTTTATAAACTGATCTACTAATGCTTCTTTGTTATCATCAAAATCGTGTAGTATTCCTTTTTTTGCTATAAGATCCAATTCTGGTGCGATTGATAATGTAATGACAGGGACAGTAATGGTATTGTTGTCTGATACAGTAACTTTTTGCTGAGAGTTTTTAGTATCTATTCTAAAAGCTTTATTATCTTGATTGTAAAACTTTTGAGTAGAAGAAATAGTATACTCTCCAGCAGGAAGATCAATTTTGTAGATACCTGTAGAATCTACAGAGGCCTGAGTCCAGAGAGAAGGATTAGTGGTAGATGTAAACCGAATACTGTTTGGATATCCTTTTATGGTTTTGTCTTTCCATGCCAATCGACCAGATAGTTTTCCGGTAGTTTCTTTTGTTTTCATCAGAATGACATCTCCTAATCTAGAAGATGACTGGCTTTTACCGCCTCCTTTTCCCCAGGAAATAAAAGTATTTGTAGTAGAATCATCTTCATCTTTATCTATAATTACGTGATCAATTCCGATAGTTTTTCCTTCAGCTAATTGGCCTGTTAATTTTATTTTACATTCATAGATAGTAGTGGTTCCTTTTCGACTAAATTTTATTTCAAGTTGATCCCAACTGTGATTTTTTGTTTCGGGATCCCAACTTGTAGTTGGATCCATCATTTCCTTATAATTTTCCCCAAACTGATATAAATCCAAACCAGATCCTTTTGGTGAATGTTGACCATCTACATAGAGATTATAGGTGTCTTGTGTGTTCCAGTCCGCCTTTTCTGTGGTATCCACGATATGAGAATCATCTATCACTGTTACCAAAACATATAAGGATTGTTCAGATAGATTATACCCTACCTGAAAATGTGCGGAAAAGTCATCTTTGTTTTTTGGATGGTCGCCAAAAGGAACATCTTCGATGGAAAACTTGGTAAGGTCTTTTGGCCAGTCAGAGGAGTTACCATCGATTTTGATATTAGCAATAGGATAAGCATATGCAATAGCTCCGTTAGAATCGTATTTGAAGCTATTCATATTAGATGGTAGCATATTGTTACTATACCCCAGATAACTTATGATTAAGGCAAATCCTAGAGATATGCTTTTATGAATGGCTTGAGAACTTAGGAAAACGTTGATTAGATGATTGATTAGTGACCTCATAATGAATGTGTTTACCTATAAAGATATTTGTTTTAGGAGATTGTTACAGTTTTACTCGATAATCGAGATGTAAGTGTTTCTAGGCTCGTCTCGAATCTAAATTAATTTTCAATCTAATGTCCAGTGTACTTGTTCTAAGATAGTTTACTAGTTAAAAGTTTTAGTATCTATTATTAATAATTCCTTTGCAGTGGTTTGCTTTTTTATAGTTTTGCATTTTTAAAATAAGATGATATGATTTCTGTAGATGGAATTGCAGTAGAGTTTAGTGGAGAAACCTTATTTAGTAATGTTTCTTTTGTTATTAATGAAAATGACAAAATTGCCTTGATGGGCAAGAATGGAGCTGGTAAATCTACTATGATGAAGATCATTGCAGGTGTACAAAAAGCTACCAGAGGAAATGTGAGATGTCCTAAAGAAGCAGTGATTGCTTATCTGCCGCAGCATTTATTGACAGATGATGATTGTACGGTATTTGAAGAAGCATCAAAAGCATTTGGTCAGATTCATGAGATGCAGAGCGAGATGGATCGTCTTAATAAAGAGTTGGAAACTCGTACGGATTACGATTCTGATGAATATATGGGTATTATTCAGAAAGTAACGGATTTAGGGGAGAAGTTTTATGCAATAGAAGAAGTGAACTATGATGCAGAGGTGGAAAAAGCATTGCAGGGATTAGGTTTTAAAAGAGAAGATTTCACAAGACCTACCAGTGAATTTAGCGGTGGATGGAGAATGCGTATTGAATTAGCCAAGATATTGCTTCAAAAACCAGACCTTATTCTATTAGATGAGCCTACGAATCATGTGGATATAGAATCTGTAATATGGTTAGAGGATTTCTTACTTAATAAAGCAAAGGCAGTAATTGTAATTTCTCATGATAAGGCATTTATAGATAATATTACCAATAGAACTATTGAAGTAACTATGGGTAGAATCTATGATTATAAGGCCAATTATACACATTATTTACAACTAAGAGAAGAAAGACGTTCACATCAAATAAAAGCATATCAGGAACAACAAAAGTTTATTGCTGATACAAAACAATTTATAGAAAGGTTTAAAGGAACCTATTCTAAGACGAATCAGGTGAATTCTCGTGAGCGTATGTTAGAGAAGCTAGATATCATTGAAATTGATGAAGTTGACACTTCTTCTTTAAAACTTAGGTTTCCACCTTCTGCACGCTCCGGTGATTACCCTGTAATTGCTAAAGATTTATCAAAAAAATACGACAATCATGTAGTTTTTAAAGAAGCTAGTATGTCTATAGCGAGAGGAGAAAAAGTCTCTTTTGTAGGGAGAAATGGAGAAGGAAAATCTACTATGATCAAAGCGATTATGGGAGAAATTGATTTTGATGGACAATGTGATTTAGGTCATAATGCCAAGGTTGGGTATTTTGCCCAGAATCAGGCCGCTTTGTTGGATCCTAATCTCACAGTTTTTCAAACAGTTGATGAGGTTGCCAAAGGAGATGTAAGAACACAGATCAAAAATATACTCGGACAATTTATGTTTGGCGGCGATCATATCGATAAAAAGGTAGGAGTACTTTCTGGTGGAGAAAGAACCAGATTAGCTATGGTAAAGTTACTTTTAGAACCTGTAAATGTGTTAATTCTTGATGAGCCGACCAATCATCTGGATATTAGATCCAAAGATGTTCTGAAAGAAGCCTTATTGGCTTTTGATGGTACCTTGATACTCGTTTCTCACGATCGTGATTTTTTAAGAGGATTGTCTAATAAAGTTTTTGAATTTAAAGACAAACGTGTTATTGAACATTTTGAAACTATTGATGCGTTTTTGGAAAGAAATAGAATGGAAAATCTGAGTGAGATTCATCTTAAGAATTAGTATTCGAGTCTTCTTATTCTTATTTATTAAGTTTCTTATAAATTATTTCAGGATTTTTTGAAGATGTATAACCAGTGATCTCATTATTTTTATTTCTTAAAAAAGTAATTTTATCATTATTTAGGTTAGCGAAAACATCTTTTTCTTGATAGAAGACAGGATATTTTATTTTGTCTAAGACGGCATAAAGAGATTTTTCTCTAGAGTTTATTTTTAATACTACTTCTTGGTTATCAATATATTGATAAGTTCCGGTGTAACTTTCAAGATTTGGAATATTTAGGAAGTTGTGATAAGGATTATCCTGAGATAAATTTAGTCCTTCTCCAGGAACCCATTTATCATATTCCATATGATAAGCAATTTTTCTAGCTTCGTTAAATCCTTGTAGTTTGGCTACAAGATGTAATGCTCCATCAATCCCTGCAGAAATTCCTGCAGTAGTTATAACTTTCCCGTTATCCACAAAACGAGCATCTTTTACCACAGTAATATTAGGATAATTGCGCTCCAATCCGTCTAAGGCATTATGAAAAGTAGTAGCTGTCATACCTTCTAATGTTCCCGCATTTGCTAAGGCGAACACACCTGTACAAACAGAGAAATGATATTCAATATCTTTTTGAGATTGAATCCAATTTATAATTTCTGCATCTTTGAATGATTGTGCAGCATTTCCTCCGAAAAAGGCTAAAATATCTGCTTTAGGAGCATCTTGTATACTATAGTCGGGTAATACTGTTAAAATTCCTTGTGAAATAATAGGTTCTTTGGTTTTAGAAACTGTAAAAACTTCGAAATCAGCATAAGCAAAAACTTCCATAGGGCCTGCAAAATCTAATACCTCGATACCTGGTTGTAAATAGAATGCAATTCTTTTCTTTTTGATTACGTTATGTTTTTTACTTAATTCTTTTTTGGTAATTAGCTGCATTTCACAATGACCACATTTTCCGGGTGTACCAAAGGTCAAAGTATCACAGGAACTATTACAAGGTGGACATACATATGTTTTGTTGGAGGTATTCGATAATTGTGAGTATATCGATATATAGGTCAAAAATGAGATGAATATTAACAATGTTTTCATTATTTCTTTGTTTAAAGATTGATGTATGTCAAAATTAGCAACTTCCTAATAGGCTCAAAGGACAACCATACGAAGTATCAGGACATTTTAGAACAAAGACTTTATATCTTTTGGCAGTATTTCTTTATGTTTTTTGAGAAGGTTTCTTAGTTGATTTGTACTTTTTAATCCACATTGATCAGAGACATAACTCACCTTATTTCCTTCTTCTAATAGTAGTATTGCTCTATCCACTCGAAGCTTTTCTAAATAATTTCCAACTGTTATTCCTGTAGTTTTTTTGAATAACCGAGTTAGATTTCTAGGACTCATATATACATTTTCAGCAATACCCTCTAGAGTAAAAGATGAACTAATATTTTTAATCATATAATCCTGCGCATCATGAATTCTAGTGTCTAGATGATTTCTGTATTGCAGAAAAATACTAAGTTGAGGATCAGATTCACTTCTTCTGAAGTATATTACTACTTCTTTTGCTACATCTGCAGCCAGTTTTGAAGAAAATTGAACTTCTAAAACATACAAAGCTAAATCTATACCAGAGGTCACACCTGCGCTAGAGTACAATCCTTCTTCTATCACGAATAGTCTATTCTTGATGAGTTCAATCTCAGGATGTTTTTGATTAAATTCAGAAAAATATTTCCAGTGAGTAGTACAGTTTTTTCCATCTAATATCCCAGATGCTGCTACTAAAAAAGTTCCGGTGCATACCGAACATATTTGGGCCTTGTTATCATATTGATCCTTGATCCATTTAAAAAATAATCTATTTTTTAAATAAAAATTAGTATCCGAAATTAAGGAAAATTCAATACCAGGGATGAATATGAAATCTTCTGTGGATAATTGAAATTCATGGAATGGAACTAATTCATTAAAATGTAATCCAGCACTGCTATTAATTTGTGTATGATCATTTATTGTTACGAAATGTAATTCAATATTAGCTCCATATTCCTTGGCTTCATAAAAAATATGTGCAGGTCCTGTGATATCTAATAAATGAACTTTTGGGGGTATTATGAAAAGAATTCTTTTGATGATCTTAGATGAATTAAATAGATCTATAAATATACTATTTATATGATGAGTTATTTATTCTCTGCGGAGTATTGTTTAATCTATTTAAAAAGTTTATTTCAATTCTATTTTGTCTATTTCTAATCTAAATTGTTCTGCTTTTTTATTACCAATAAGAAATGCAATTTCTTGCATAGTTTCTATTGGATAATTTGGTAAATCTAATTTCCTACCTCTAAATGCTGGATACATTTCTGATAATGAAACCTCGACAGTTTGCCAATCTCCAGTAGTTTTAAAATGAGCGATATAAGAATAACGATCGGAACTATTGGTTTTTATTCTAAATTGATATTTTTTTTGATCTCCTTTTAGCCTGATTAAAACCTTGGTAAATTCCTTTACCTTTTTGGAGTTAAAACGATAGCGTACAGAAGAAAATCCGCCATTGTTTTCTAAAGATACATTGCCTTTAAAAACAGCATTCCCTTCCTTATTAATCTCAAATTTTCCTTGTGAGATACCGCCCATTACGCCATCATCAACCACATTCCAATTGGATAGGTTGCTATCTTTAGTGAAATCAAAAATAATAAGGGATGAGATCATTATAAATAAATAGACACAAGATAATGCCGTGTTCATAATTTTATAAACTAATGGATTTTATCAATTACTCCTTAATCTGTTCAATCTTTTTTAGTATTTCTTCTGCTTCTGCTTGTTTGTTATCACTAGCTTTACGATTGGTATGTGATAACTTATAAGAATCTTCCATTAAAGCTCTATACTTTTTCTGAAGTTGTTCTTTTTCCGACTTTTTCTTGAATAATGTAAACATAGCAAAGGTTTTATTATAAAGGTAAAGTAGAAGCCCTTAAACATATTAAAAAGTTATCTTAAATAACTTTTTAATATGATTCCTCTGCGTAGTGACATTAATACAATTCGATAATTTGCCTTTACTTTCTTGTTCAGGTTTTGTAGTTACTTTTCTTTAGTTTTCGAATCAAGGATTTGTAGTAAGCTTGGCATTCTGAATTCACCGTGCATCTTTTGTATATGATTTTTGGCTTTATCTACATCCAATCCTACAGCAGTAATATATAATGGTTTTGTACTTTCTCCTCTAATTACTTCTCGAACATACTTTTTATTATCATGAAAACTGGACTTAGCCACACCGATTATAGGGATGTTGTTATTCAGCTTTTCATATAAATAACCGCCTAAACCTAATTTTTTATCATCATTAAGATACACATATCCATCTACTATAATAAGTTCAATATCATTAGGATGGATGTCTTCTAGAATAACTTCTATACAAGGAAGTTCTCTCTTATAAAATTCTCCAGGTACATAAGGAGCAATATTATGCACTTTTTTTATTATAATTTCTGAAGGAGTTTCATCTTGCCAATCATTAAAAACTATACAAACAGATTTTGCATATGTTTCATAATACTGAACATCAAATGCTAATTTCATTGACATTTATTTTAGTTAGGTCATGGTTTTAGATAAAGATTTAATAAATCTAAGGCTTCTTGATTTTGTTTTTCGGTTGCTACTGATAAAGCTGTATCTCCACTAAAACCTTCTTTAGCGTATACATCTGCACCATTCTCCAAGAGGAATTTAGCAATAGCTATATGTTCAAATCTAAAACTCTCAATAAGAGGAGTAGTCATAGCTTCAGGATGTTGATAATTAATATCAATTCCTGTTCTAACATAATATTTGACTAATTCTAAATCTCCGGTTTGTGATGCTAATAGCATATCTTTCCAATTACCTCCTGACATAAATTTATGTGTTATTTCATTAACAATTTGATAATCTCATCGATAGGTTTTAATTCTATAGTGTTTGTTGTAATAGATTCTAAAACACTACTGCCAACAATAGAGAAATTTTCTTGCAATGCTTTTATACAAGCCTCTGCTTCAGCAATAGTTACTCCATTTGAGACTTGATAATAGGTTTTGTTATAGTCATTAGGTTCTAAACAATCAAAATCAAAGTGTAAATAAAGATGTGTTATGTTTTTTGACTTTAGTGTATCCACTAAATGAGTGATATCAGTTTTTTTTGGAGCATAAATTTCACCAGTATCAATTCTGATTTGCTCTGTATCATCGATATCCCTTACACCAACATAATGGATCTGAGAAGTTTTAATAGTAGAAAATAGTAGTGGATTCATATACTCAGAACCTTCACCTAATAAGGTTCTTAGTGGCATGCCATGAAAGTTACAGCTTGGAGAGTCACAAGGTTTATTGATATCTGCGTGTGCATCAAACCAAATAATACCAAGATTAGGATATTTTTCATTAAGATAAGAGACTGGAACTATTTCTAATCCACAATCTCCACCAATAGTTTTGATAGTATTGGGCTGTTGATCTTCAATCTTTTTTTTTAAACGTGTTAGTTGTTCCGTAATTGCATCATAATTATGAATGTCATGTTTCTTTGTACCATTTTTTCCGGCGGATATCTCTGATAATGGTATATGAACAAATTCTGGATCTTCTAGATAGTCCAATATTGTTTTTGCTCCATATTCTATAATCTTACCAGTTCCGGATCCTTGCCATTGAGGAAAATATATTTTCATTAAATTGATTTAGCATTTATATAAAAATTCGGATCGATGCTGATTTCGTCGGCGTTAATTTTTAATACTTGCCATTTTGAATTTGGTTGTACCCATTGATCTTTTCCATCAATTTTTAAACGAACAGGCATATCAAAATCCTCGACAATATCAATATACCGGTATTTTAGTCCATTTTCATCAAAACCATATTCTAAAGTGGGTATTCTTGTATCTCTTAGATATTGATTAAAGAATGCCGTTAGATCGATTTTAGTTTTCTCACTAAGGTAATTTTCGATTTGCTTTGTAGTAACCGTTTGATGATAAAATTCTTCGTTCAAACCTCTTAAAATGGATCTCCATAACTCATCATCTTCTAATAGTTGACGTAAAGTATGCAGCATATTGGCTCCTTTGTAATACATATCGCTAGACCCTTCGTGGTTTACATCATATTGTCCAATAATAGGTTTATCGTTACTAATACCACGTCTGGTTCCAATCACGTATTCAGAAGAAGCTTCTTTGCCATAGTGGTAATCCAGGAATAGATTTTCTGAGTATGCAGTGAAACTTTCATGAATCCACATATCGGCGATATCTTTATATGTTATATTATTAGCAAACCATTCGTGGCCTGATTCATGAATGATAATAAAATCAAATTTTAATCCCCATCCGGTTCCAGATAAATCATTGCCTAGATATCCATTAACATACTTATTTCCGTAGGTAACAGAGCTTTGATGTTCCATTCCTAAATAAGGAACTTCCACTAGTTTAAAACTATCTTCATAAAAAGGATACGGTCCAAACCAGTGTTCGAATGCTTTCATTGTTCTTGGAGCATCTTTAAATTGTTTTTTGGCAGCTTCTAGATTATCTTTTAGTACATAGTAATCCATATCTAAGGTTCCTTTCTCTCCTTTGTATTTTTCTCCAAAATATACATAATCACCGATATTGATATTAACTCCATAGTTATTAATAGGATTGCTTACAAACCAATGATATGTTTTTGTGTTAGAAGAACGCTCTTCTATTTTACGTAATCTACCATTAGATACATTCATCAAACCTTTTGGAACGGTTACACTTACTAACATACTATCTACTTCGTCATACATATGATCTTTGTTTGGCCACCAAACACTGGCTCCTAATCCTTGACAAGAAGAGGCGATAAAGTGTTTCCCATTACTGTCTTTTTTCCAGGAAATACCACCATCCCAAGGTGCGCGTATAGCCTCCCTTGGTTTTCCACCATAGTAGACCTCTAAAGCATTGATACTACCTTTCTTTTGTTTTTTATTGAGTGTTACAAAATGAGCATTTCCTTCTGAAGATACTTTTAATTCTTCTCCGTCTTGTAAAACTTTTTCTATCACCAAAGGTGGTTGTAAATCCACTTGTAAGACATTATGATTTTCTAATACTTTATAGTGTATGGTGTTTTTTCCTTTTATGGTTTTCTTTTCGGGGTTTACTGATATGTCTAGATGGTTATAAGTAAGATCCCACCAAACTCTTTCTGGAGTAATAGAACCTCTTAGCGTATCTTGCCTGGTAAATTGTTGTTGTTGATCAAAAAGAGATGTTTGCGAAAAAATTGATGATAATCCACAAACAAGACATAATGCTAAGAAAAACTTATTCATTTCTACGTTAATTTATTTCAATAAAAATTCAAGAGGAATATGTACTCGTTCATTCCAACTTTTTTCATCGTGCGATGCGCCTTCAAACTTTTTAGTAATCCAATTTTCGCCTTTGGTATATCCCTTATCTATCATCATTTGATCCACTTGTTTCTGATAAGGTTCATATTGAGCATCTAATGTTTCCGTTCCAAAATCAAAGTATATTTTATGCGTTTTTGGATCTGGAAGGGTAGTAGGTAATGTTTTTATATACGCTTCTCCTAATACAGGAATAGGCCAATGTGTAGATACACATCCGGCGGCACCAAATACTTCTGGGTATTTACAGATTGCATATAATGATATTAATCCTCCCATGGAAGACCCCATTATAGAAGTGTTTTCTGCTTTAGTAGATACATTATATGTTTTGTCTATAAATGGTTTTAACTCTTCTACTAAGAATTTTAGATACTCGTCAGAATACAAATCATCAAAACCAGTATTTTGCTTCAAAGCAGCCTTTACTTCTGCGCTATTGGTAACCTCAGATGGAGCTTCGGGCATATATTCAGAAAAACGTTTTTTTACCGTATTCCAAGGGGCGACAACGATCGTGTTTTTAATCTTTCCAATTTTAATTAAACTATCTATAGTTTCATCAACACCCCAATCAATACCTGTATAGGAGGTTTTTGAATTAAATACATTTTGACCATCATGCATATACAGTACATTATATGTATCCTTAGAATTGGCGTCATAGCCATCAGGTAGAAAAACTTCTACATTTCTTGGAATAACATGTTCTGATTTAAAGTTTTCATG
Source organism: uncultured Aquimarina sp. (assembly GCF_947492405.1). Taxonomy (GTDB): domain Bacteria; phylum Bacteroidota; class Bacteroidia; order Flavobacteriales; family Flavobacteriaceae; genus Aquimarina. The sequence continues at coordinate 89,125 of NZ_CANLMP010000006.1, read as the reverse complement.
AATGATAACTTTACCTTTTGTTATCACTGATAATTTTTCTGCTATATCTAGTTGAGCCAATAATTTTCTTTTGGCTGGTTCTTGTTTACAAGAAAAGAGCAGTAACAATGTTAAGATGGATATAGATTTAATAAGTTTCATTTGGTGTGGTTAGATTATCATGGTTAATATAATGAGAATTCGGTTATTTTCTAAAAACTTCAGAAGGGAATACTACGGGGCTTTCGTGACCATTTTTCCCAACTGTCGCAATACCAAAGAAGTAATTATCAATAACAATACCGTTTAGTGTAAAGTTATCTACATTCCCTACAAAACGACTATGATCCCAGGTAGGAGAGGTCGTATCTCTCCAATAGATTTTGTATCCTTTGATATTAGAGTCATTCGTTTTCTTCCACATAAACTTAGCAGAAGGTTCTACGATTCCTCCAATTTTTACTTCGGTAGGAGCTGGGGGAGCCCAAGCAATACTGGCCAGGTTGATCGCATTGACGGCAGTTAGTTTTGCCGCGTAGTCAAAATTCACATGTTCTACAACATCTCCATATTTAATGCCATTTTCTTCTCTAATATCTTGATGTTGTTGTGTATAGTTTTCATGGGCTTCCATTATACGTATTCCTGCAAAACCAGCATCATTAAAAGGGCGATGATGTCCACCACGACCAAAACGATCTAAACGATACACCATCATTGGATTCATCTCTGGCATATAAGTCTGGGTAGTTTTATGGATATATCGTGCTAATTGACGCGAAATCCCATCTACTTCACCACCATAAAATCGTCTTCTATCTACCGTTTTTTTATCATCTGTAAGATTTGTTGGTTCAGAGAAAATCCTAAAGGTTCTGTTATCAATTACCCCATCCACTCCTTTGATATTTCCGATCATATCATTATTCATAACCCCAATGATATCCCAATTGTTTTCTTTTGCATATTTGGCTAGTCCTTGACCTCCAAAAAGTCCTTGTTCTTCTCCCGATAAACCAACATATATAATACTACTTTCGAACTTATATTTAGATAAAACTCTAGCTGCTTCAATAGCTCCAGCCATTCCGGTGGCATTATCATTTGCTCCGGGAGCATCATCCGTAAAATTGGTAGGATCTGTGATCCTTGAATCGATGTCACCGCTCATCATAATAAAGCGATTAGGATATTTTGTCCCTCGCTGTATAGCGACAACATTCACTACCATAACATCTTTAACAATACGTTGGTTAGTCCCTTTTTTTACCAAATCTTTTTGATAAAAAACTTCGAGACAATTATTACATTTTTTAGATATGTTATCGAACTCTGATTTAATCCATCTTCTTGCTGCACCAATTCCTCTTGTCGTCGAAACCGTATCGCTTAGCGTATGTCGTGTACCGAATCCGGCTAGTTTTTTTATATCTGTTTCGATTCTTTCTGCAGAAACAGCATCAATGATATCATATATTCTTTGATCGGTTTGCGCGGTTGTAATAATTGTAAATAATAATAATGTTGAGGTAAGAATGATCTTCATTTGTGTTAATTTGATCGCCTAATTTAAGTAAAAGCGATCATTGGATACTACTCCTTAACAAATTTATAAGACCACCTACTTGTATCATCTTTAAGAAATAAAATATAGACTCCAGGACTTAAATCAGAAACCATAATTTTATTTGATGCTTTCCCTTGAGATAGTTTCTTACCCATGAGATCATAAATTGTATAGGTATAATCTCCGTTAGAAGTAGAAAAATTGATGACTTCTTTAACTGGGTTAGGATAAGTCATTGGTGTTGGTTTTTCCTGAATATCATCAACTACTAAAGTATTACTAAATTCTGAAGCTCCTAGATCAATAGTATTAACAAATCTATTGTTTCCATTGTAATCTGTAGTCCCGTGTGCTGGTAGTGTTCCATTAGGAGGAAAATTAGTGTCCCAAAAAGGATCTGTCCAAGTGTTAAGATCGTTTTGAAGAATACCGACATCAATAGCAGCTATAGAAGCTGCTTGTATATCTAAATTACCAGTATTGGGATCTGTAAAATTAGGGTTTTGGGTTATTGATGTTCCAGGAACAGATCCAGAAACAGAACTTCCCCACCAAAGATTAGTACCCCAAACATTGTTTGTATTAGAACTAGGGTTGAAATTTTCATGACATGCTGAAGTAGATGCTTCACCAAAGAAAATGTTATTGGCAACGCGACTGTTTTTTACACGATTTTGGAATACGACTTCGCTTCCCCATCCTTTATTTTTATAGAAAGAGTTGTTATAAATGTATATTCTAACTGCATCACCACCGCCACCATTAGGATCATCTTCGGTTTCTGAATATCCACCAGTAATTACTCCATTTTCTTTATTGTTATATACATAATTATTAATCATTAAGATATCAGAGGTCTCTCTAAATCGGTTTTCACTTCCAAATTCGAAACCCAGGTCATTTTCCGCAGATAAATTACTATCAAAAAGAATGTTACGACCACCATCTACATAAAAACCACCTGCATTTCCTTCATTATTATTGATTTCTGATTGATACCAAGGGTTTGCAGGAACACCTAAAGAAGGATTTCCGAAAATGGTATTTCTGATAGAACGGTTGCCACGTACAATCCCATTTCTGGCTTGATTGTCATCACCACATGCTGAACAAACATCATCTTCGAAACCTATAAAGTCGAATCCAATGTTATTGTTATCATGAACGTAATTATCGATAACTTTAAATCCATTGACGTTTCCATTTATGGTAAATGATTCACTAGATGAAGTAACACATTCATAGACTTCATTTCCTATTAATTCTATATTTTGAATTCCTGAAGTGGTATCGCCATACACTGCAATTCCATTAGCTCCTGTACCACATCCGCTATTCTGAGTACAGGAAGAAAAATTCTTTATATCGTGAATCTTATTATTTCTTATAATCAAATTACTAGAAGTCCCTTCCACCAGAATCCCAATAGGAGTACTGTTGTCATTATTTACTGGATTTGGTGTTTGATAGTTTTGTAACTCAAAACCATCTATAATAAGATTACTTGCCCCAGCAATTGTGATGAGCCCTTTTCTTCCGGTTGGAGTTATAGAACTTCCGTCGATGATAACATTTCCGATAGCTTGCAGCGTAATAGGGTTTCCAGATGTTCCTGAGTCTGCATTGCCATTAAATGTAACAATCTCCGTATAAGTTCCTGTTTCTACATTTAGAATATCACCTGGGTCTAATTGATCAACTCCGTACTGTATGGTTTTCCAGGGAGATCCTTGTGATCCATCACCATTATTATTGCCAGACATATCGGAAACATAATAAGTGTTTTGAGAAAATATTGTTAAAAATGAGATAGAAAAGAGCAGTAGGAGGTAGGTCTTCATAATGATTTAGGCATGTGAGTTATACTCATAACGTTAAATAAAGAAGAAAAAGTATATACTAGGTTAGATACCATAAATCGAACTATTTTAGATAGATCATGTTTTTATAATTAGCTAAAATTGTTCATTTGTTAATTCTAGATTTATTACAGCACCAGTTATGTTTCCTGATGCCACTGCATTAGCTACAGAACGCATTCCAGAGCAGTTGTCTCCACATGCAAAAACACCATCTATTGTTGTTCTATGCATTGCATCTACTTGTATGTATCCTTGTTCGTTAAGTTCACAGCCTATTAGTTCGGGTATGTCGGAGTGTTGTTTAAATGGAAGTGCAGCATATGTTGCTTCAAAGGACTCCTTACTGGTATCATTAAAAATCACATTTTTAATGATACCATTTTCGTGTTGGATTTCTGAAATCTCTTTTTCAATGATTTTTATATTGTTCTTCTTTAATTTTGACATTTGTCCGAGATTAAACTCAGCTTTTCCTCTAGTTAGTATGCTAAGATCATTAGTAAGATTATTTACTAAAGATGCTAAATGAAATGCAGTTTCTCCATTTGCAATGATTCCTGTTTTTTTGTTTTTTATTTCGTACCCATGGCAATAAGGACAATGAACAACTGAAATCCCCCAACAATCTGAAAACCCTTTAATGGGATGCATTATATCTTTAATACCAGTAGCAAAAATCAATTTTTTGGTTTCAAATTCTTTTCCTGAAGCAGTTAGAATATGAAAAGTATTGTTTGTTTTTCTTCCTTTGATTGCTTTATCTTCAATAAAATGTATAGTATCATATTTTAAAACTTGTGATTTCGCTTTTTGTGAAATTTCGTTTGGTGTTGCACCATCTTGAGTAATAAAGTTATGTGAATGTGGTGTTTGTCGGTTACAAGGCAAGCCACTATCAATAATTAAAACATTGCGTAATGAACGTCCAAGCGCCATAGCAGCTGATAAGCCAGAGTAACTTCCGCCTATTATGATTACATCGAGTTTTTTTGTAGTATTCATGTGATTACATTTTTAAAACTGGTTATTATAATTTGAAGTGATGGGTAACGGTTAAAGCAATTATATTTTAATGCAATAGTGTCGCGTTAACTCTTGCAAATATAAAAATGTTTTGTATTATTGCGATAATGTCGCAATAAACATTTTGTAATGAAAAGAAGAAATACAGCTACAAAAGAAGCAGTTCTCTCTGTGCTACATTCATCGGGTAAGGCAATGAGTCAAGGTGCTATTGAAAAGAAGATTAGTGTAGATATTAACAGAGCAACTATCTACAGAGTATTAAATAATTATTGCGAAGATGGTATTTTACATAGGATTGTTGCAGATGATGGGAGACAATATTTTGCTATTTGTTTAGAATGTGATGAGGATCGTAAACCATTACATCATTTTCATTTTCGCTGTAAAAAATGTGAAACGATATCGTGTTTACCTGAACCTGTGAATTTTTCATTGTCAAATGATTATATAGTAGAAAAGGTTAATTGTGTTCTTACTGGAGTTTGTAAAGATTGTGTTAAAGTTTAGTTGGTATTTTTTTATACACAACTTGAAGCCATTTTTCATGAAATTTCTTTTGCTTGTGTATTATTTATTTAGAACATTATAATTCCTTAGAATCGTTTAATACATATTTTTTGGTGATTTTACTTTTCTTCTATAATGGTTCAATTAAAAATAAATTCAGGAAATATCTAGATATATTCTTCCATCTCTTCTAGGTTATACATAATCCGCTTATCCAATGTGATAAATTGAGCAATTTTTTCTTTATAGATATCTAAATCTTTTTCTTGATACTTGGCAATCACAGGTAATAATTGACTAGCTTGATAATAACGCTTATTTGAAATTGCAGATTCTATAGCCAATTTTATATCAAGTAAGAATGTTTTAGTTAAACTCATTTTTAGTAAAACATGTTTTAATCTACTTTCAAAAAACTTATCCCCGTATATTTTCAAGAACTGGCTTATATAAGGAAGAATTTTATGTTCGTCATCTGTATTATAAGTAGAAATATATAGAGCATCTGAGATAACATCAAACACATTATCCTCTCCATAAATACGATGTGGTTCAAATTTAGTCTCAGTATCTAAATTGTTATCAATAAATTTATCTAATTCTTGAAAGCCTTCATCTAACCCCCAAGCAATTAGTATAAGCATAGATTGATAAGATATATAAGTGTCTTTATGATTTATAAGCTCTATTAATTTATCGATCCTTTCTTGTGAAAAATCCTCCATAAGTTGAACCTCACGAAGATCCTCCCCTTCATTACCATCTTCATCAATATAATGATATAATATATTGTAGATTTCTTTATTCGTTTTCATTCATGAAAATGGAATTTAAAAATGAAAAATATCAAACTCTTATAAAGAATGATAATTTTTGAACTTTTTCTCTTACCTTTTTTATTCACTTAGTTCAGGTAATCATTTATTTTTTGTTCTAAACTTATTTTCGTAGACTTATTATTAAGAAACAGATAGTGAATTCTCTTTCATAAATATGTAAAGCTTTTCTAAATAGCTATAAATTTCATCATTAGAAAATCTATCACTTTCATATGGCTTAATATTGTTAAAATCAATATTGGGGTTTTTCATAGCCCATTCTAGAGATAAAAAAATCTTTTTTCTATCTTCTAAAGAATAATCTCTTTTAAATAAAATTACATCTTCTTGTTTATAATTAACATTTTCGATTGAATCAATATAATGTAATCCATACATAGGTATAGTAAGTCCTTGTTTTAAATCTTGCATATTTAATAGTTTAATAGCCAGTTACGTCTATATTATCAATATTAATACCTTCAGAATTAATTTGCTCTAATACTTGTTTGTTTATTTCTTGAGTTGGTTGGTAATGACCACTCCTATTGGAAACTTCAGTAATGACACCATTTTTTACTGTAATTTCACCAGCTCCAGCAACTGGCTCTCCACCGAGAATACTTGAATGATGAAATTCTCCTACTTCTTGATATTTTGAAGCATAAATGTTTCCTTGAGAATCCATAACAAATATAGACTTTCCTTTTCCACTAAAAAAAGTTCCCGCATCAGAAGTATCATATAAGTTGCCTTTTGCATCGTATACTTTTCCATCTTTTATAGTTAATTTTAATTCTGCTCGTTGCGCATCTGAAAGGTATTTTACTTTTTTAGGAGTGCACCATCCGTTTCCAGTTTCTTCCCCTTTATAATGCTCTGACATTTTAGTAGTCTTATGATTTTTTAGAGGTTTAGGAACATCTTCATACGCCTCTCCATCTTTATCAGGTTTAGTTGGAGATTCACTCTCAGTATTTTTGTTGGTAGTTCCTTCATCTTCCTCTGTTTTTGTGTTTTCGGGATCATCAGATTTGGTCGTTTCTGGTTCATCCGTTCTAGCAGTTTCGCTTTCATCTGTTTTCGAAGATGTTTCTCCTTCATCTGTTCTTGTGGGTTCTGTATCTCTAACAGGAACATCTGCATCATCAGCACCTTTGCGAAAACTATTTTCTACATCTTGTTTTTCTTAATATCTCTCGTTTCTTGATCTAAAATTTTTAATATAGTAGGGAATCTATAATTACCGTGCATATTTCGAACAAGTTCTGCTGACAATTCTAAGTCCTGTCCTATCGAACTAATGTATAATGGTTTTTTACTATCACCCCTATATACTTCGATTACATTTTTTTTATTGAGATGAAAAGAATTCTTAGCTACACCTAGAATGGGCATATTACCTTCAAGATATTCATGTAAATACCCACCTAATCCTAATTTTTTATTGTCGTCTAAATAGACAAAACTATCAACTATGATAATTTCTATTTTTGATAAATCTATTTTTTGTAATAGACTTATAATACAGGGAAGTTCTCGTTTATAAAAGTTACCTGATTCATATTGTTGGATATCCGATAGATATACGCTTTTAATTTCTTTTGGTCGGCTATCGTTCCATTTTTCAAATATAACTCCTACGGCTTTAGCCTTTGTGCTATAATAATAAACATCGATTGCTAATATCATTATATTAGTTCTAAAAACAAACAAAAGCTATGTTTCAGAATTAAAGGTGTTTATTGAAGTCATATTTTATCAAATCATCGTTTGATAAATTTAACAAGTTAAGAATTTTTTCTGGGTATATTATCTTTATACTCCGTAATTTGTTCTAAAATATCAGTCCCTTCGTGATAAGTTTTTTCAATTACATTTTGTAATCCATCTCTAACCTCGAATATCCAACTAACTTGATCATCAAAAGTATCATATACTTGACCTGTGAATTTTTCTTCTCCATAAAAAAAAGTCCTCCCAAGATCCGTCATTACTATGATTTTTGTTCTCTATGCCTTTAATATGTAATTTTATTATTGCAAAATTATATTTTTAATTATGAATATTATTATGGTTCTTTTTAGAATATTGAATATCCAAATATTATTGATAATGTTTTATATTTTGAACTCCAAGATCTAACGTAGTTTCCTAAAATGTCTCTATCAGTTTGATACCTTACCTCTAAGCTATATTTATCATTTTGTTTATAACCAATTCCCAAAGCAAAGTTATTTCTTGATTCAACCTCTAATGAATTTATATTTGAACCATCATTTCTAGTAAAATGAATGGATGATTTAGAACTAATATCAATAACGTAAGAGGCATTTATAAAAATTTTGGAATTATTATTTAAAAAGAAATAATGTCTTATGGTTAAAGGAATTTCAATAGAACTGTAATCGACATTTGCTATTAACACTTCTCCAGAAGTATCATTTAAGTTAGTTGTTTTTTCGGATTTGAAATTTTGATAAGTTGGCTCAATAGAAACCGCCCATTTACTCTTATTGAAAGGGAATACGAATTCAGCTTCTACTCCAAAACCGAAACCTATTTTATTTCCAAAATTAGTATTTCTAGAATCGGATGAAGAGTTTTGTATTGATAATGAAGAACTATTCAAACGAGGTCTGATTGTCAGATTAAATAAATCTCTTTTTTGTTTTTCTTCAAAATTGACAATCTTTTCATTATTACAATTATTGTATTCTATAAAAAAATCCACTAGCTCATTTTTTTTATAATCTAAATTTTCAATTTTACTAATTTTGAAATTTGGACATTTCAAATCAATCCATAGTTGTTGTTTAAATCTATTGTTTTCGGCAATTTTATTCTCAACGGTTTTATATCTTTTAAAAATTAATTGTTCAATACTAGAGTTGTCTTTATTATAAAAATACCTTTCTATATTACCGTCAACGTATTGATATAATGAAGATTTACCTTCAATTAATACTTTTAAAAAAAGCTCTTCTTGTTTGAATATAGGCCTTTTGTCATAGAATATATTATTGATGTTATCAGTAGACCTGTCTATATCAACGGTATTTCTTATGTATTTTGAGATATTGTTAACACCAAATTCTTTAACTGATTTTATTGTTGCATTTTTAGATTCACTATTTTCAGATAATTTATACTCGAATTTATCTGGGTTATTTCTCCAGTCAATATTCTTTATTAAACAATTAATTTTTTGATTTGCATTATTAATATAATATCCTTTTTCAAAAGTAATTTGTGAATAGGATTTTAGGCTTAAAATTGTGATTAAAATTAATAAAAGTTGTTTTTTCATTATTATGTTAATTTGTGAAATTTACTTAGTTTGAGTTTAAAAGCTCATAGCGTTTAATATATGTGTCGTAGTTGTGTGAAATGTTACCTTGTTTTTTGATTTATTTTATATGGTGATTGCTTTATTTTAGTTTTAAAGCTTTATGTCTTTCTAAAAACTAGGATAATTTGATTCTTTAAATAGTGACTATAATCATCTATATGAGGTGTATAATGTTTTTTTAAATCATTCAGATATTATATCTGAGAAGTTTCTATGCTGAATCTTTATATTTTGAATTTTGAAGAATATTTTTTAATAATTATCTGGTTTATTGCACTAGGTTTAATGACTATGAATATTGATGCCCTAATGATTATTTTAAATTAAAAATTTAATAGTTAGTGATTTGTAAAGTAAAAATAGTTGTATAAAGAAACTGTTATGCACGTGTTTTTTAAATCACAAAAGATAAAAATGAAATAAAAGATAATAGTGGTATAGAGTTTTTAAAATGAATTAGTCAAGCGAGCTATATCTATAACAATTAAAGTAGGGAAAAGTATACACGTTAGTATAGCTTATTAACCCGATTTACTATAAGAAAGTAACTTTAGAGATTTTTCCATTTTCTACTTCATAAATAGCAACAGCTTTAATTTCGTTACCATTTATAAGTACCAATTCTTCATCAATAACTTTATTACCATGAACAATTCTGCTTTTGATTTTGCAATGTAAATCTGGTGTTCTATCAAAAAATGGGGCATATATACTTCTCATCTTTTCTTTACCTTCATAGGTAAATTCATTCGGGTAGTTATATACTTTTACTTGATCCGAATAGGTAGCTAAAAAATCCTCGATATTACGTTTGTTATATGCATCTAGTTGTTTTTGTACTACGTGTTCTGGAGAAACATCAGAAACTAATGCGAGCATGGTACCTGTTTCATTTGTAGTAATTCTGCTAATACTAGCAATCTCTTTATTAAGGAAGGTATGAAAGATGCTCCAATGAGTATCTGTCTTAGGATTAAACTTATAGATGATATTATCTTTTGGCATTAGAATAGTCCCGTTTATTAACCAACACATATCTTCTGCTTTAGTGATGGTGTTAATTATCTTTTCTGTTTTTCCTGTAACGGGATTTAAGGATTTTATTTCCCATTGATCATTTTCTTTACTGATGTAACTAATGAGCGATGAATTAGGAATTTTATGTAATGATCTTCCTATTTTCTTTTGGAATGTTTTATTGGTGTTAGCTATTAGATTCGTAACTACCAATGACAATCCACCTTCTTCCAGTACCGAAGAAACTAACATGTCTTTGCTAAACCATGTATGATATCCAACCACAAGATTTTCAGCTACTACTTTTGATTTTCCTGTTTTATAATCATATTGATACAGTAACTGCTTTCCAGTAGTATCTAATCTAATAGCCGATATTGCTTTTTGATCTGGGACTTTGATAGGAGAATATTCACTGCCTTGCAATGTTTCGGAAATCCAATCAATTTTGTTATCTCTTATCGAATATTTAGCAATATCGGTCTGTCCATTTCTGGTAGATGCAAAAAGTATAATATTCTCATTATAAAATGATGGCTGGTTATCATAACCATCATTATTAGAAATATTTTTTTGATTTTTTAATTTTAAAACATTTTTGTTTAAAGAGATGTCAAATAAGTAAATTTCAGTATCTGATTGTGCTGATACGATAAAGACACTTAATAGTGTGAATAGAATGAAACGGTTTTGCATACTTTTTGTTTTCTAAAATACACTGAAATATCAAGGATTATCTTAAGTATTTGTTAAGAGAGTGATTCACTGTTTTGTAGAAATATGATTTTGCTTATTGATCTATTTAATAAGATCAGAAAAATAATTTTTGCTGTTAAATTTTCCGTTTTAATCTTTTCTTAACACGTAATGAGATTTTAATTTTGAATATTTACCTACATTGGAAATTGTTAAAAAACTATAGGGGATAGTTTTTAAATCTTTAAATTAATTTATCGATAGACTAACGAGTTTTTAGAGATGTGATTGTTTTACTGTTAGGGAATATACTCGAGATGTAAAAAGCAGCATACAACCGCGGACAAAAGCCAGACCAATGACCAGAGTGTTTTTGTAGTGGTTAAGGTCTAATCGAAGAAAAGCGATAAGAAAATCAAAATAAATCGAAAAATGGGTAACATTTTGCCCTTTCGCGACATTTATATATAACGTTAAGTTTACCATATAAGAGTTAGACATTCGTTAATGTATATCACACATCGTTATCAATATGGGGAAAAGTAGTAAGTGCACAATTGTTTTATTATTCCTACCGTTTGTTTTTTTTAGTCAGGTTAAAGAAAATGAAAATCTTTACTATAATTGGTTTGATCAGGTTGTAGGACAGGAACATACTGGATTATATAATGGGAAACAGTATGTGAACCTTGATGTTAATCGTATATACGAAGGAAGGCATTCATTCTTTCTAACCGATGATGTTGTAACTGGTTCTATTTTATATGATAATCAGGTTTATTATGATGTCGATATGAAGTACAATCTTGAAACGGATAACCTTTTAATAGCGCTTAAATCTGGTGCAGTAACTTCTATTTTGGAATTGATACGTGATAAAGTAGATCGATTTACTATTGAGGATTATTCGTTTATAAGAATCGACGGATTTGAGGAGAATAATAGCGTAATTAATGGTTTCCATCAAGTATTACTGAAAAATGATACGTATTCTCTGTTAAAGAGATATCAGAAAATAAGAAGAAAAAAAATTGGAAATGTCGGAGATAACAAACTGTATTTTGAATTTGTAAGTAAGAATACCTATGTTCTTTTTGCCAATGGTCATTATAAACGTATTAATTCTAAAGGAGATGTCATTAAGATGTATCCTACCTTAAAAAAAGCAATCAATCAGTTTTATATTAAAAATAGAACACTTAAAAAATCAAACTCGGATAGATTTATGCAACGATTATTCGAAACGATTATTAAGCAATCATCACCATTAAAAGCAGCGTAGTATTATGAGAAAATGTTTTGTTTTATTTTTTTCGTTACTAGTTTTTAATGGCTGGACTCAACAAAACGATCCTTTAGTAACTCTTTCTTTTGAAAATTCTGATTTAATTTCTGTTTTAAATCAGATAGAAGACAAGACTGAGTTTCATTTCTATTTTATTGATTCATGGCTAATCGAGTATAAAGGTATGTCGGGTAATTATAACAATGTACCTATGACTAAAGTTTTGAAAGAACTTTTCGAAAATACCGTTGTTAACTTTTATGTATTGGATAATAATAAGGTGATTCTTGCTAAAAATAGTATCATATATGACACCTTACCTGATCGATTTTTTGGAGAATACGAGAAAGAAGATTCCGTTGAAATAAAAAAGGAAGTAACTAAAGTAATATCTCCTGTTTTTGCTTCGTCCAAGAGTACATCTAAAAAGAGTACAATGGAAACAATTACTATTGGTAGAGCACTTAGAGGAAATTCAAGGGAGAAGTTTAAGTTTTATGGTTACCTCACGAATATCCAAACTGGCAAACCATTACCTAATGCTATTATTGTGGTGAATGGTAACGATGTAGGCGCGGATACAGATGCTAAAGGATATTTTGAGACAGAACTAACCGTCGGATCCAATATCGTAGAGATTAGTGCTATAGGAATGGAGCGTTTTAAAAAGCAAGTGATTATATATAACGATGGTAGATATGATGTAGAGCTCAATGAGAAAATAGAGTTTTTAGATGAAGTCATTTTGAATGCAGAGGTTAATGATAATGTAAGTGAGGTAGTTACCAAAACCAAAATCGATGTAAAGGAGTCTAAAAATATTCCTTTGGCATTAGGAGAACGAGATGTTCTTAAAGTGGCAACAACTTTACCAGGTATTACTACTGCAGGAGAAGGAGCATCTGGTTACAATGTTAGAGGAGGAAAGTCGGATCAGAATCTAATACTTCTGGATGATGCTGTTATATACAATCCTCAACACTTTTTTGGAATTTTTTCCGCTCTAAATCCTTTTGCTTTAGGAGATGTGAGCATATATAAAAATAATATTCCGGCACAATATGGAGGTAGATTATCATCTGTTTTTGACTTAACTACCAAAGACGCTAGTGTTACCGAGTTTAAAGGTGAAGCTTCTATAGGACCAGTTACAGGAAACGTACTGATAGAAACGCCAATTGTTAAAGATAAAGCAGGAGTAATGATAGGAGGAAGAGGAGCATATGCCAACTGGGTTTTACGTTCTCTGGATGAAGAATCTCTTAATGATAGCGAAGCCTCATTTTATGATGTTGTAGCAAAGTATAATCATCAGATTACAGAAAGATCAAAAGTAGAAGCAACAGCCTACTTAAGTAGAGATGACTTTAGTATTACTTCGGATTCATTATATGTATATAACAACAGAGCGTTTTCTTTAAGATGGAATTATCGTTTTAATGAAAAAAACACCGGAAAACTAGCTTTATCTAATAGCCAGTATAAATTCAATATAGAGTTTGATGGCCAGTCGAATGATGATTTTGACTTAGGATACCATATAGATGAAACCGAGTTAAAACTTCAGTTTAAATATTTATATAGTAGTAAGCTTAAATTTGATTATGGTGTTGCTAGTAAACTATATAATGTAAATCCTGGAAGTATTGATCCTGTAGGAGGAGAATCTATTGTGACTCCATTTGAGATCGAAAAAGAACGAGCGCTAGAATCAGCAGTGTTTTTAGCAACAGAAATAGATCTTACTAAAAATCTAACCTTAGATGCAGGGATTAGATACTCTATATATAATTTTTTAGGAGAAGGAACACAAAATGTATATCAGGATGGAGTGCCAAGAAGCGAGCAGACAATACAAGAAACCTTATCGTTTGATAATAATGAGGTGATAGAAACATATGGTGGTCCAGAGTTTAGAATATCAGGAAGGTACTTAATAGGAGAGGACTTTTCTGTAAAAGCATCTTACAATAAGACTTTTCAATTTATTCATACATTATCTAATAACACTACAGTTTCGCCAATCGATACCTGGAAACTTTCTGATCTTAATATAGAACCACAGAGTTCGCAACAATATGCTCTAGGTGGTTATAAAAACTTTGACAGTGGTGCATATGAATTGAGTTTAGAAGGATTTTACAAGGAATCCAAAAATATTGTTGATTTTAAAACTGGTGCAGAAATATTACTTAATGAGAATATAGAAACCGAAGTATTACAAGGAAATGGACGATCATACGGAGTAGAATTCTTACTTAAGAAACAAAAGGGAAGGCTTTATGGTTGGTTAGGATATACATATTCTCGTTCTTTAATTCAATTAGATAGCCAGTTTAGAGAAGAACGAGTGAATGGAGGAGAGTTTTTTCCTTCTAATTTTGATAAGCCTCATGATTTTAGTTTAGTAGCAAATTACAAGTTTACTAGGCGTTTTAGTTTGGCAACTAATTTTGTATATCAAACAGGTCGCCCTGTCACTTTTCCTGTTGGGAGTTTTACTTTTAATGGATCAGATTTTACTGTTTTTAGTGATCGGAATAAATTTAGAATTCCAGATTTTTATCGATTAGATATTGGGTTTAATATTGAAGGAAATCATAAAAAAAATAAAGTAGGACATAGTTTTTGGACAATATCAATTTATAATGTTCTAGGTCGAAACAACCCATTCTCTGTATTTTTTGTTACAGAAGATGGAGAGGTCAAAGCGTTACAGAGCTCTATTTTTTCCGTACCTGTTCCTTCTATTACTTATAATTTTAAATTTTAAATAAGTGATGTTTTTGGTAAGATATAATAAAGATATAATGAGTGTTAGAAGGTTACTTCTGGTATTGATTTTTAGCACGATGTCTGGTTGTATCGATCCTTTTGAAATTGAAACGGAAAATTTTGAAAATATTCTAGTCATAAATGCTATTATTACTAACGAGGTGAAAAATCAAGAAATTCTATTATCAAGAACATTTAGGTTTGAAGATGATGGCCAGCTTTCCGAAGAAGGAGCAACGGTAAAGGTAATAGAAGACTCGAGTGTAGAATATCTTTTTGAAGAAAGCTCTGCGGGTACATATCGCTCTATACAAGAATTTGCAGTTAACTCGGGTAGAGAATATCAATTGTCAATCCGGACTTCTGATGGGAAATCTTATGTTTCGGATAAGGTAACTTTACCACAAGAAACATCAATAGAAAGAGTATATCCCCAAAGAATCACAAATGATGATGGAGTAGAGGGATTAGGAATATTTGTGGATACATTTGATCCAACAGGGAATTCACAGTATTATCGTTATGAATTTGAAGAGACGTATAGAGTAATTCCTCCTAAATGGTATCCTTTTGATCTTGTAGTTACTAGGGAAAGACCGCTATTTTTTGAGTTTGATTTGGTCGAAAGATCAGAGAGTCAAAGAATATGTTATGCGAATAATGTGTCGAATAATATTAAGATAACGAATACTATTAATTTTGAAGAAGATCGTATCACAGGATTAGAAGTTAGTTTTATACCGGCAGAAGATATACGAATAGAAAATAGGTATAGTATATTAGTCAGACAATATGTACAATCTAGAGAAGCAAATGGATTTTATGAAATATTAAGTAGTTTTTCGGAATCAGAGAGCTTGTTTTCACAAATACAGCCTGGATTTATTACAGGTAATATTACTTCAGAAAGTAATCAAGATGATAAAGTGCTAGGTTATTTTGATGTTTCTTCGGTTTCAGAACAACGTATTTTTGTCGATCGTGATGATTTTTTAGCAGATTTGCCATCTTACGAATTAAAGTGTGAGATATTTAGGCCAGAGCCAGGATTTGGGACCTTACTGGAGTATCATATGCTTATTAGAGACTTTATAGAAAGTAATACGGTTAGATATTATACTGATGTACCACTTCCTCCTGATGGATCCTTTCCCTTTACTTTTATGCGCACAGAGTGTGCAGATTGTACAACAGCAGGAGTTAGTGAGGTTCCGGATTTTTGGATAGACTAAAGAGTTAATATGTGATAAATTATAATGATGCAATAGAGTAGTTTTAAGAACTCCTGAAACAAACAATGTTTTATAATTTTACAATGGAAAATGTATTTAAATTGATAAAGTTGATGCGAATATTAGTCACTATATTATTGTGCAGTACTCTGAATAGCTGTATCGATCCTTTTGAAATAGAAACTGAAAATTTTGAGAATATTCTAGTCGTAAACGCCACTATTACTAATGAGGTAAAAAACCAGGAAATTCTATTGTCAAGAACATTTAGGTTCGAGGATAATGGCCCACTTTCAGAAGAAGGAGCGATAGTAAAGGTAATAGAAGATGCTAGTATAGAATATCTTTTTACGGAAAGCGCTCCTGGAACATATCGTTCCGTACAGGAATTTGCAGCCAGCTCAGGTAAAGAATATGAATTGTCAGTCCAAACATCGGACGGAAAATCTTATGTTTCCGATAATGTAACTTTGCCTCAGGAGACATCAATTGAAAGAGTCTACGCTCAAAGAAGTGCAAATGATAGTGGAGTAGAAGGATTAGGAATATTTGTTGACACATTTGACCCAACAGGGAATTCACAATATTATCGCTATGAGTTTGAAGAAACGTATAGAATAGTTGCTCCGTTATGGTCTCCTTTTGATCTTGTAGTGACTGCAGAAGGGGCAGATATGTTTGAGTTTGGTTTAGTAAATAGATCTGTAGATCAAAAGGTGTGTTATGCAAGTAATGTATCTAACAATATAAAGATTACAAATACTACCATTTTTGAAGAAGACCGTATTACAGCACTAGAAGTTAATTTTATACCCGCAGAAGATATACGAATAGAAAATAGGTATAGTATTTTAGTTAGGCAATATGTACAATCCAGAGAAGCTAATGGTTTTTATGAAATACTAAGTAATTTTTCTGAATCAGAGAGTTTGTTTTCTCAAATACAACCTGGATTTATAGCAGGTAATATTAGTTCAGAAGGTAATCAAGATGATAAAGTGTTAGGTTATTTTGATGTTTCTTCTGTCTCAGAACAACGCATTTTTGTAAATCGTGATGATGTTCTTACAGATTTACCAAAATTTGCTTTAGAATGTGAGCAAATAGAATTAAAGAAAGGTCGTGATGAAGTTATAACTTTTCACCAACGTATTGGTGTTTTTATAGATAGTGATGAAGTCAGATATTTACCGGATTCGCCACCCACACCCGGTGAGCCTGTAGTATTTCCAGGTATTTTACGTTATTTTATACCCAGAGCTTGTGGGGATTGTACGGCATTAGGTGTTAGTGAAGCTCCAGATTTTTGGATGGATTAAAGATTTGGTGTGTTATAATGTGAAGGAAATGATTTTATAATATCATAAAAGATAAATAATGTTTTAGAAATTTTAAAATGGTAGGAGTATTTAAGTTTATAAACTCAGTTAGAATATTAATAGTGATATTAATATGCAGTACTCTGAATAGCTGTATCGATCCTTTTGAAATTGAAACAGAAAATTTTGAAAATATTTTGGTTATTAACACTACTATTACGAATGAAATGAAAAATCAAGAAGTACTATTGTCAAGAACATTTAGGTTCGAGGATGATGGTCCCTTGTCTGAGGAAGGAGCAACAATAAAAGTAATAGAAGATGGCAGTGTAGAATATCTTTTTGAAGAAAGCGCTCCGGGCACATATCGTTCTGTGCAGGAATTTGCCGCTAGCTCTGGTAGAGAATATGAGTTGTCAATCCAGACTACTGATGGAAGATCATATGTTTCGGATAAGGTAACTCTACCACAAGAAACGTCAATCGAAAGAGTATATCCTCAAAGAATTACTAATGATAGTGGAGTAGAGGGGCTAGGGATATTTGTGGATACCTTTGATCCAACAGGAAATTCACAATATTATCGCTATGAGTTTGAAGAATCTTATAGAATAGTTACTCCTTTATGGTATCCTTTTGATATTGTAGTGACCGCAGAATTGGAAAATCGTTTTGAGTTTGGCTTAGTAGATAGACCGGTAGATCAACAAGTATGTTATGCAAGCAATGCGTCTAATAATATAAAAATTACAAATACAACGGTTTTGGAAGAAGATCGTATAACAGGGCTAGAAGTTAACTTTATACCAGCAGAAGATATACGAATAGATAATAGATATAGTATATTGGTTAGGCAATATGTGCAATCTAGAGAAGCTAATGGATTTTATGAAATACTAAGTAATTTTTCGGAATCAGAGAGTTTGTTTTCTCAAATACAACCTGGATTTATTGCGGGTAATATTGTTTCCCAGAGTAATCAAGATGATAAAGTCTTAGGTTATTTTGATGTTTCTTCGGTTTCAGAACAACGCATTTTTGTGAACCGCGATGATGTTCTTGTGGATTTACCAAGGTTTGTCTTAGAATGTGACTTAATAGAACCAAAGCAAGATCGTGATCTACTTATAACTTTTCATGAACGTCTTGGTGCTTTTATAGATAGTAATATGTTCAGATATTTACCCGGTTCACCGCTCGAACCCGATGAACCTATAGAACCTTCTGGTTCTTTTCGTTTTTTCATACCGAGAGCTTGTGGCGATTGTACAGCCTTAGGTGTTAGTACAGCTCCGGATTTTTGGGTAGATTAAATGATAAAAATATACTATTAAAGAAATGAAAAATTTTAATATAAAATCATACTAGTGAGAATATTATCAATTATATGTGTCCTGTTTTTTTTAACGTTTAATATTTATGGACAACGACAGTCGGTCTTAAAAACCAATAAGGATGCTTATGGCTATAATCTTGTTCCGCAAGAGAAGGTATTTGTACATTATAATTCATCATTATTGTTTTCGGGAGAATATTTTTACTATCGTGTATATTGCTTTAATGCAAAGACTGATGCATTGAGTACTATAAGTAAAGTTGCATACCTAATGCTTTTAGATGAAGATCAAAAGGCAGTATTTAAGCATAAAATAGAATTAGATAAAGGATTGGGACAAGGTGATTTCTTTGTCCCAGTATCCATACCGTCTGGAAACTATAAATTAGTGGGTTATACACAATGGATGTTAAATGAAACTTCTAGGTTTTTTCAAGCAGATATTAGTATACTAAATCCATATCAGGGAAACCAAAATAAAATTCTTTCTGCTGATACTCCTCAAGATTCTTTAACCAATGCTCAAATAGAGGTTTTAAAAGGAAGTGAGTTAACAAAGGTGTCAGCAGAGAATGCTAAAACGGATTTAAAAATATCTACTGACACTAAATCTTATGAAAAAAGAAGTTTGGTGAAACTTACTATAGAAAATACCCAATTAAATACTATGGGAGGTAATTATTCTATTTCCGTAAGAAAAACTGACCCTTTTGCTAAAGCCTTACCAGTAAGAGCTAAAGACTTCTCTGTTATGTATAGTAATGGTGTTAAAAGTTCAACTAAATCAGTTGGAGCTTCTGTTTTTTTACCGGAAATGCGAGGAGAACTGATTTACGGAAAAATTCTTTCTAAAGAAGCTGCTTTTTCAGTTTCAGAACAATCTGTAGGTTTGTCTATTCCCGGTAAGATGAGTGATATGAAAGTTGTTTTAACAGATGGTACAGGTAATTTTGTGTTTAATGTAAACAATAGAAATGATAGGGATGAAGTATTGATTCAGGTTTTAGGAAAAGATAGAGAAAATTATACGGTACAAATTTTTGAAATACCAGAAGTAAAACCCCAAAACTTAGATTTTTATCAATTTAAAATTTCACCTTCTTTAAAGGATGAAATTATAAAAAGAAGTGTTCACAATCAAATCGATAATGTTTTTTATAGTGTAAAACCAGATACATTGCAAGCACTTAAAAAAGCTTTTCCTTTTCATGGAACTGAGATAGAAACCTACGTTCTGGATGATTACACAAGGTTTGGTACTGTTAAAGAAACATTGGTTGAGGTGGTAGAAAATGTATGGGCTAAGAAAAATGAACTTGGAAATGAAGTTTTTGCAGTAAGAGGATACTATCCTACTGTTAAGAAACAAAATTTTTCATCATTATTGGTTGTCGATGGTATTTTTGTTCAAGATCAAGAAAGTATCATAAACTATGATGCCAGAAAGATTAAAAGTATCAGTTTTATCCGAGATCGATATTATTTAGGTACCCAAATTTTTGAAGGTGTAGTAATCATAGAAACAATAGAAGGAGATTACTTAAATTCAATTAATAATAGTGCTAAAATTACATTATCTTCTTTACAAACAAATAAAAAATATTTCAGGCAAAAATATGATGATGATACATCTTATAATAGAATTCCTGATTTTAGAAACCAATTGTTATGGCAACCAAATGTAAAAATGACAAAAGGGAAGAGTAGTATCGAATTTTATACATCGGATGTTGTTGGGGATTTCGAAATATGTTTAGAAGGTTTTAAAGATAATGGATTTCCTGTTTCAATTAAGACGTATATCACTGTAGACTGATATATTAGATTCTTTATTTTCTAGAACTATATAATCCTATTATTGGACCAATTGCTAAAAACAAAAACAAATAAGCAGGATTAATTTTGGTTACTAAATATGAGAGTAACTGAATACTTATAATAGTAATGGCAAAGCCTATGCAATTGACTATAGTAAGCCCTGTTCCTCTTAACTCGGCAGGAGCTGCGGCTGCTACCAAAGTAGAGAATTGAGGGGAATCTGATATAACGACCATCCCCCAAAGACAAAGCAAGATTAAAAATATCTCCATTGGTAGTTGGAAAAGAAGAGGAGAGAAGAGACAGAAAAATCCTGAAATAATAAGCGAGTATCTAGCTACTTTTCTACTTCCAGTTTTTAAAGAAATATACCCTCCTATGATGCAAGAAAAAAAGCCAATTGCAATAACAATGAATGACCAAAATGATATAGGAAGCCCAATTCGATTTTGTTCTACATATATTTTCAATAGTACTGGGATAAAGCCCCAAAAAGCATATAATTCCCACATATGTCCAAAATAACCTAAAGCAGCTTTTCTAAAACTTACTATTCCAAAAAGCTCCGTGATTACACCTAATTGTAGTTTTGTTACCGGTTTTCTATAAGGACCATTCGGAACAAATAAGAAAATTAATAAACCGCCGATACATGCGAGTATACTGGTAGATTGAATAACAACTTTATAATCACTGTTCCAGGAAAGTTCTTTTAATAAATGAGGTAATGCGGTACCCAAAACTAAAGCACCTACTAAATACCCCAAAGCTTTTCCAAGTCCATCTTTATAATAATCCGAAGCTATTTTCATGCCAACTGGATAAATTCCTGCAAGAAAAAAACCGGTGCCAAAACGTGCAGTTAATACATTTAGTACTGTGATATTTGGTATTAACAGAGCAATATTACAAAGTGCTCCCAGAATAGCAGATATCATAAATACTTTTGAAGGAGGAAATCTATCAACTAAGGTTAACAAGGCAAAGGTTAATGTACCTACAATAAAGCCAAACTGAACTGTGGATAGAAGATATCCAAGAATATTAAAACCTACATTAAACTGAGTAGCAAAATCGTCAATAACTGCATTTCCTGCGAACCATAAAGAAGTACAGAAGAATTGCGCAATTATAATTACTGGAAGTATATAGAATTTTGGTTTCAGAGATGTACGTTTACTAGTGTTAATTAAATTCTTTTAATAATTCGTGTACTTGATTTGTGTCTTCTATATAGTATTTGGCTATTGTTTTCTTTAATCCCACTTTTACAGTATAAGACGTTGCAGGTAATTCTTTAAACATATATTCATCAGTCCAATCATCACCAATAGCAAAAATAAAATCATAATTCTTTTCTACTAACATTTTACAAGCTGATTTACCTTTATTAATTCCGCTTACTTTTATTTCTAATACTTTGTCACCTTCTAGAATTTCCAGATTATGATTTGCTATTAGATGTTGTATAGTAGTTTTTAATTCCATAGATCTTAATTTCCCTAAATCGGGATCTACATTTCTAAAATGCCATGCCAACGAGTAATTTTTTTCTTCTATAAGAGAGCCAGGTGTTCTATCTGTAAATGACTCTAATACCGGAGCAATTGATTCGAACCAATCGTTACTAACACGTTCTAAAAGTTCCCAGTCTTTAGTTGGCTCTTTTAGCCAAGCTCCGTGTTCTGTTATTAATGTATAGTCTTTATGTCCAAACCATTTATTGAAAGTAAATTTATCTCTTCCTGTTATTAGTATAACTTTCGTGTTTTTATCTTCTTGTAACTTATCTAAAATATTAAATATTTCTGGAGTTGGTTTTGCATTTTCAGGAATTTTTTCGAAAGGTGCTAATGTTCCGTCATAATCTATATAAAGAATTCTATTTTTAGAGTTCTTAAAATCACGAAGCATCTCTCCTTTGATTGATGAAGTTAATTTCTTAAGTGAATATTTTTTAGCACTTGTCTTTGTGGCTTCAAGAGATTCCATAAAATCATTTGCCCATTTTTCTACATTATATCTTTTTAACCTTTTTTGTAGAGCTTTGTTCCTTTTTATCTGCTCTTCTTCTGGCATTTCTAAAGCAAATTTCAAAGTGTCTGCTATTTCCTCAAAGTTATTAGGATTTATAATTAGTGCTTCGCTCATTTCTTTTGAAGCTCCAGTCATTTCACTCAAAATAAGTACTCCTTTTTGATCAACTCTAGAAGCAATATATTCTTTTGCTACCAGATTCATTCCATCCCTAATAGGAGTAAGCAATGCTACATCACTAGAAGTGTATAAATCGATTAAGTTTTCGAAAGGCATGGAACGATAAAAATACCAAATAGGCGTCCAACTTACTTCAGAAAATTTACCGTTAATCCTACCTACTAATTGATCTATTTCATTTTTTAGGAGTTGATATTGCGGTACATTTGATCTTGATGGTACTGCTAGCATTACCAACCTTGCTTTCCCTTTGAATTGAGGGTATTTATCCAGAAAATATTCAAAAGCTCTTAATCTATTGGCAATTCCTTTAGTATAATCCAGTCGGTCAATAGATAAGATTAGTTTTGCTCGATCACCATTAACAAGATGTTCATCTATTTTTTGTTGTATTTCTGTCTGATCTTTTTTCTCTTTTTCATTATGTATTTTAGCCGCATTATGAAATTTTTCATAATCAATACCCATTGGAAAAGAATCAACCTTAACAATTCTATTATCCATATGAACATTATTGAAGTTGATTTCTAATCCTAAAATTCTTTGTGCGGAACTTAGAAAATGGCGTTCGTAATCATATGTATGAAAACCAATTAAATCAGCACCTAGTAATCCTTTTAATAATTCTTCTCTACAAGGAATAGTTCTAAAAACTTCATATGAAGGAAAAGGTATATGTAAAAAGAAACCTATGGTAACATTGGGTTTCTTTTTGCGAATCATCTCTGGTAATAATAATAATTGATAATCATGTACCCAAATGGTGTCATTTTCTCCCAGATTCTCGATAATAACATCAGCAAACTTTTGATTTACTAATTGATACGTTTCCCAACTTTCTTTATCAAACTCCGTATATTCCATAAAGTAATGGAATAGCGGCCATAGGGTATTATTACTAAAACCATAATAAAAACCATCTATTTCAGATTCGGTTAGCGGTACACCAACACATTGGTGTTTTTTTAAAGCTTTTTGTACCAGTTTTCTTTTTTCAGAGTCTAATTGTTCCTCTGTAAGACCACTCCATCCAATCCAAATACTATCGGTTCCAGAATGAACTGACTTCATTCCTGTTGCTAATCCTCCAACACTTGGCAATGCATTGATCGAATTATTATCAATTTCTAATTGTAAGGGTAGTCGATTTGAGATTATGATAGTTTTACTCATAAAGCGTGGCGAAAGTTGGTTGACTTATTTTGATTTATTAAATTTCGGTTTAGCGAATAAAGGTACGTTTATTTAAAAGAACTACGAATCATATGAACAATTTAGACTACGGAATTATTGGAAATTGTAAAAGCGCAGCGTTGATTTCAAAAAGTGGATCAATCGATTGGTGTTGTTTGCCAAACTTTGATTCTTCTTCTGTTTTTGCAAAAATTCTTGATAATGAAAAAGGAGGTTCTTTTGAAATTTTAGTTTCTGATGAATATACTATTTCCCAAAAGTATATTGCTAAAACAAATATTTTAGTTACTGAATTTAATAATGGTATTGATGTTTTCGAAAGTATTGATTTTATGCCTAGATATCAGAATGAAGATGGTACTTATCATACACCAGCTGATATTATAAGATATGTTAAATTAATTTCAGGAAAACCATCTTTTAGGGTTAAATATAATCCGAGATTGGAGTATGCTAAAGAAGATACATATTCTAAGAAAACTGAAGAGTACATAAAAAGTATTACGGATAAAGATAAATATGATACTTTATACCTTTATTCGGATTTAGACTTAGAAGCTATTTTAAATTCAGAAGAAATTGTTTTATCTGGGAATGCTTATTTTTTAATTAGTTATCATGAAAAAATTCTAAAGCAATCCTTGGAACTATGTTACCTTAAGTTGCAGAGAACAAGAGTGTACTGGATGAATTGGAGTGAGAAAACCACTTCATATGCGATTTACAATGATCAGATTTTAAGAAGTGCATTAGTACTCAAATTACTTAGTTATGAGAAATCTGGAGCTGTTTTGGCTGCTGCAACTACATCTTTACCAGAAACGATAGGAGAAGTTCGTAACTGGGATTACCGTTTTTGTTGGATTAGAGATGCTTCTATGGTGATAAAGGTTATTTCTGATTTAGGACATAAAAGAGTAGCACAACGTTTTCTCCAGTTTATTATCGATATCATACCTGATAAAGATGAAAAGATCCAGATTATGTATGGAATTAATGGAGAAAAGGATCTTACCGAGAAAACATTGGATCATTTAAGCGGTTATAAAAATTCTAGTCCAGTACGTATTGGTAATGCTGCTTTTCACCAAAAACAAAATGATATTTATGGAATTTTGATGAATGTAATTTACCAACAATTCGTAAAATTTGATTGTGCGGTAGATGATAGTGAAAGTTTGTGGACAATTAGTAAAAGTATTGTTCATATTGTAAATGTAAACTGGGAAAAACCAGATAAAGGTATTTGGGAATTTAGAACAGAAGAAAGGCATTTTACATTCTCAAAATTGTTATGTTGGGTTGCTGTAGATAGAGCAATTAAGATAGGAGAACTCATTGGTAAAACAGAAAATAATCCTAGGTGGATTGAACTTAGGGATAGAATTTATAATGATATTTATAAGAATGCCTGGAACGAAGAAGTAAAGGCTTATACCCAGTCTTATGGATCATCTGATTTGGATGCTTCTACATTATTAATGGAATCTTATGGTTTTATAGAAGCTTTGGATCCTAGATTTATAAGTACTGTAAAAGCTACAGAGAAGGAACTATGTAATGATGGGTTATTATATCGTTATAAGAACAAAGATGATTTTGGATTGCCATCTTCATCTTTTACCATTTGTAGTTTTTGGTTTATTAATAGTTTGAATAAAATAGGGGAGAAGGAAAAAGCAAAAGCAATGTTCGATCAATTATTATCTTATAGTAATCATTTAGGCCTTTTTAGTGAGGATATCGATTTTAAATCTAAAAGGTTGCTCGGAAATTTTCCACAAGCTTATTCTCACTTAGCACTAATAGAAACAGCGGTTAATTTTTCTGAAGACGTGTAACTAAAGGAGAATGACTGATGGAAACATTTACTTAAAGAATTCTCATTTATTAAACAGGCGATTATTTCATATAATTACTATAAAGTTCAGTATTTTTAATCTTAGAAATTATCTGATTAGGTTTAAGTTTTTGCAAATTTTGAATATCAATAGTAAAAGGCGGTGAAACAAGTTTTAATGAGTTGGAATATTTTTTTTCTAGATTAGTTTCTAATTGTGTAAGAAATTTTACTACTCGATTATTGCCCAATTCTTTTGCTGTATTTAGCATAAGTTGATTAATTTCACTTATGTGTCCATTACAATTTAATAATGCCCCTATAAGATGTAATAACCCATACTCACTTGCTGCTATACCATTATGAGCAACAGCTTCTACAAATACCAATTCTTCATTCTCTAATTTAATTTCTTTTAGGTTTTTTGATTTTAAGGCAAAACCAGGTACTGATTTGATATATGGTAATGTACCAAGAACTAAGGCATGTTTTTTATTATTCTTTAAAATATCGAGTTTATAATGCGCAGCCAAATGCTGAATGTTAACCAAATTCTTTTTTTGATTTTCATTAGATTTTTCTATAATGTCTTTGACGCTAAAAGAATTGTCCATAATGTAGCTAATTTCTTCATGAGCCATATAAAAAGTCTTGTTTTCTAAATATTTAATACAGTTGTCTACTGATTTTTGAAACGCCTCATTATTAGCAAATTCTTTCGTTTTTCTTAAAATTAACAATCCCTTGATGAAATTATTTATTTCTTTATGATGATAAAATATTTCAGGATCAATCTCGGCTTTTGTAAATTGTTTTAGAGGTTTATTTGTTTCATTAACTGGAGTACTACGGGATTGTTTCTTTAAATTTTTATAAAATTTGGAATTAAAAACTTTTGATTTACAAGAAGTAATATTCTCAACAAAAGAAGAAAAAGTGATACTTTTTTCATCAAATACATATTTTAATTTGTGTTCTTTGGTTGTTTCCAAAGTGGAAAGCATGGCCTCCAATTTTGGAATAAAAGTAGTTGCATCAAGAAACTTAGCAGATTCTTCCAATTTCTCCGAAAGATGATTTCCAAAACTTTGTCCATTCATAAGATTATGTAATAAATGAAGTGAAGCGAGTTCAAAATCATTTAGTTTAAAATATGCTTCAGAAATATCAAATTCCATTCGCAGGTAATCTTTATTAACCGTTGTGCCGCTGGATGAATAATAGGTATGTTTTGTGCGGGCTATATTAAAATACGTAATCGCATCAGAGTATTCTTTTTTCGTCATATAGATATCACCAAGACTATGCGCTGCCAGATGGTTGATATTTTTTAATGTGTTCATTTCTCTTTCACTCAAATAATAGGTTTTGTTATATGACTCAGAGATTTTAATGTTTTCTACAAGATATTGTAGTTGCTCATTATAGTTGGCGATATTAAAACGATCAAGTTTTTCGTTGAAGCTATTTAGAACTTTTGCAAAAGTTTTATCACTTTTATATGGTTCATACTGACTCAAAGTTTTGAGACTTTCCCGAAGTTCATCTATTCGGTAATCATGATATAATCTGAATTTCTTATTTTTTTCAAGCTTTGCTAATCTATTTTTTTCCATAGCATCAAGCATTGCTTTTTCTTCTGGTGTTCGCTTAGCATTGTATTTTTTCATGCGAGCTTTAGTTTCAGATCGATTACGAGCTAAAAGCTCTGTTCTGGAGGGATAATAAACATTTTTATCAACCTTAACTACTAGAATTCCAGATTCGACTAGCGCTTTAGGTAGTGTTTTTATATTATTATTTTTAAAATTCATTTGAGCTCGCTTCAATTGGGCGAAGGATGCAGGAACCTCAGAAATCTGATTTTTATCCGCATTGAGGTAGTTTAAATTCACTAAATTCCCTAAAGACTTCGGTAATAACGTTATCTTATTTTTACTAAAGCTCAATGATTTAAGGTGAATTAAATTTCCTAAAGACTCAGGTAATTCCTCGAGAAGCATGTATCCTATACTGAGCTTCTCTAATTTACTAGCATTACCAATAGATGTCGGCAAATTACGTATGGGATTCTTATTAAGATAAAGCAGTTCTAAGTTTTCTAGATCTCCTATAGATTCTGGTAGATGCGTAATTTGGTTGACTTGTAATTGTAATTCTTTTATATTTTTTAATTGTCCCAGGCTTTTAGAAATTGTAGTTAATTGATTTTCAGTTAAATTTAACTCTTGGAGATTTGGTGTTTTGAACAAACTTTCCGGAAGATCAGAGATCTTGTTTTTTGAGAGATCTAAATCTTTTAGTTGTGTCAATTCTCCTATACGTTTAGGAAGTTGTTTTAGTTCGTTGTTACTTACATCTAATTTTTCAAGTTTATAAAGTTTATAGATGCTTTTAGGTAGCTCTGTTAGTTGATTTTTACTTATATTTAAATAGGTCAGTTCTGAACAGTTACCAATAGATTCTGGTAAGGTCTTTAATTTAGTCCTATGAATTTTAAGAAATGTCAATTTTTTCAAGCCACCAAAACTTTCAGGTAAACTTGTTAATTCGCTCCCACTAATTGTTAACACATCTAATAAACTGAGATTACCAATACTTTTGGGCAAACTTGTTAAATTGTTGGATCCCAAATCCAATTTTTTTAATACTGTCAAATTGCCAAGTGTTTCCGGTAGAGTGGTAAGCTCATTTTTGGCTAGATATAGCTTCTTTAGTTTAATTAAATTTCCGATCGATGCCGGTAATGTACGTAAATGATTACGACTTAGATAAAGGACTTCTAGATTAACCAGTTCTCCAATTTTATCAGGTAATTCACTCAAGTTTTGAGAAGATAAATCTAGGCTTTTGGCAAATTCCTTATTTTTTATTGCATCATCTAAGTTTGTGTAGTTTGTGTTTTGTGAAATAGCAGTACCGCTAATAATTAAAGTAATTAATAAAAGCGAAAGTGTTTTTTTATAAATAATAGTTTTGATAAGTGAGAGTTTTAATTAGATGTTCCGTAACATAATGGAGACTAAAATATAATCTTTTTAAGATACTACCTAATATGAAAAATCTTCTATTTATTCTATCAGCACAATAGTTCCAAAAATATCTGCATTGATCCAACCCTGATTTTTATCTTCTCCAGGTACGAAGACAGAACCCATAAAATTTTCTCTTTCTTTACTCTTGTCATTATCATTATAAGCAATTGCGAAACCTAGTTTTTGATTTTTAGATAATACTACGGGGTCATTAGTTTTGCCTTCTTGATACGTATGATCATATACTGTAAGCTCAAATTCCCAAATAGAAACATCACCTTCAGTCTTGCGTTTAGTTTTTACATGATTATTATAAAGTACTGGTTTTTTTTGAGAGTCAAGATCCACAACATTACCGTCTAAAGCTATGTGATATGCAAAGGCATTATTGTTATATTGATGTTCTCCACCAGAGTTATCCGCATCTATAAAAATCTCTACGCAATCATCATCCCACCATAATTTTAAAGGATCTTTATGTTGGTCGTATAAAGTGTCATCTTTTACTTCTACCAGGATATAAAGTGCTTCTGTAGTCCATGTAATCTTGTATCTACCTAAAAAATCTTTAAAATCCGGAAATTCTCCGATCCAGTTTTGATCCATAGGGTACCATTGTGTTTGACTCCAAATAGGATCATTCATGTCTCCGTCTAAATTTGGAGCTATTTCAGCCTTTTTTACCTCTCGTATTTGGTGATCTTTTTTTTCTTGTTTGATTTCTGTTAGTTGCGGATTTTTATCAATAACTGCCTTTTCAGAATTCTTATTTCCTTCCTTTTTACAGGATACAATTAAAATTAAGACTAGTATTATCGTTATTTTTTTCACAATGATCATATTTCGAAATTCGTTTTTACTTTTAAAAAAGAATGGAAAGATATTAAAAACATTTACTATTTATAGAAGGATATGATGAAGTTAAGATTTTGTAAAGTTGAAAAACGCAAAAGTTTCCAAAAGAAAAAGCGATCGTTTAGGGCAAACGATCGCTTTTGACTAATATATCAATTTAAGATATATGCATTATATAGGGACAAAAAAATTATTGTTTTATAACTTTTAATCTCTGTAGTTGTGTGCCATTTAGTTTTATCGTATAAAAATACATACCCTGATCTCTCATATCAGAGCTGTTAATTTCTATCGTTTGGTTTCCTGCTTGAGTGTTTTTACTATATACAATTTTGGTTTGTCCTAGTATATTAGAAATCGATACTTCCAAAAGTCCATTTTTTGATGTGTTTACACTAAGAGTACCTCTGTCTCTAGTAGGGTTTGGCCAAAAAGAAACACTACTTTCGGTTATAGGAGAATTTTCTTTGTCAGCATTATCTGCTAATTCCATAGCTCTGTTAGAAGGGCAATTGTTTGTGCAATTGTTAGACCAAGTTCCGGTTCTTTTTCCATTACTACTGCCGGTAACTCTAAACCATCCATCCGTACCTCTAGTAAGGTCTACAGTTTGTTGTCCATTTCCATTATTGAAAACTACACCAACATTATTGGTATTAACTCCATTTGGTAATGTAAAAGTTTTTCTGCACCAAGATGTACCACTCAGATTATTCATGCTCATTCCTGGCCAACCTGTAGTACCAGAAAGGGTTTGATTTGTAGATTTATTATACAGGTACATATTGGTGTTATTACCCCATCCACTTGGTTTTTGGAAGTTTAACGTAACATCATTGGATGTTCCACCTCCGTTGCTGCTGCAATCACCTGGACATGTATTACTCCAAGCATTTCCTCTATACCATCCATCTGTACTTCTGGATAGGTCACCAGTTTGGTTATTTCCATCATTAAAGATTACTCTAAGATTATTTGCAGATACACCTGCTGGAGGTGTTATAGAGAAAGAATACCAATTTGTACCTGAAATATTCGTCATGCTGTTTCCAGGCCATCCATTAGTTCCAGGAAGTGTTGCATTTGCTCCAGCATCATATACATATGCATTGATATTAGATCCCCAACCTGCTGGTTTGAAGAAATTAACCGTGTAAGGAGGTACTGTTTCTCCACCGCCAGTATTTCCACCTTGCGTCCATACAGCATAGTCTGTACCGGATGTTTGTAGTGTCCATCCGCTTCCATTAGGAGACCAATTACCTGATCCTAATTTCATTGCTAGTGTTCCGGACTTACCATCTATGTAAGCAGCATATAAATCTCCTCTAGCTTCATCAATACTGATCGTAGATGCAGAATGTACTCTTACACTTTTTCTAGCAGCAATAAGATCTCTAATAGCATTTTGTACTCCAGCACCAGTATCAAAGAAATGAGTCCAGAATACCATTGGATTTCCCGGGTGTGTTAAGATGTAAGCATATCCTTTTCTAAGATTAGTTTCTCCACCAGGGAAAACAAAGTTAGATCCACAGCATTGTTGTGCAAATCCAGTATCATGATTATCAAGAAAAGTTACAGACTTAGAAGGATTAATTCCTATCATTCCAGAAGGATTACCAGAGAAATCTCTTAAGTATGATAGATTATTATCTCTGATTGCATTTTGAAGGCTTACTTTGGTGTTAAAATCAAAAGCTGAAGATGAACCTTGTGTTCGATTTACGAAATTATTAGTTTGTACTCTACTACTTTCTAATAATTCTCCAACCGCAAAATAAGGATTTGTTGCATCATTATATTCTTTATTGTAGATAGGGTCATATCCATGAACAAAATCATATCTCCATCCATCAAATCCAAGATCATCTTGTAATTTTTTCATCCATTTAATAATCTCTGCCCTTACTGCTGGATTTCTGTGATCTAAATCTCTAGCAGCTGCAAAACCTCCGCTAGATCCATCTGCTTTTAGTTCAAAGCCAGGTACAAAATCATTATTAATACTAAATTCAACTGGTCCATTTACAAAGTTTCTCCCTTCATCATCAGCTGTGATATAAAATGTTGGCCAAGCTGGATTTGTAAACGTAACCGCATCATTAGTACCTACACGATGATTGACTACGATATCACTAATTACTTTAATATCTAAATTGTGATATTGATCAATAAGAGTTTTTAATTGGTTGGTGGTACCATAAGCACTATCAAAGTTATTAATCTCTCTAGGTAAGTAGCCTTGAGGGGCAGCAGAATTGCTAGGAGGTGGCATCCATATAAGATCAATTCCAGCATCACTAATAGTGTTTCTAACACTAGAAACAACATTATACCAAGTTTGACCGGCTGG
Organism: uncultured Aquimarina sp.; assembly: GCF_947492405.1. Classification (GTDB taxonomy): domain Bacteria; phylum Bacteroidota; class Bacteroidia; order Flavobacteriales; family Flavobacteriaceae; genus Aquimarina. The sequence continues at coordinate 57,039 of NZ_CANLMP010000006.1, read as the reverse complement.
TTGATTTTGTACATTCCAGTCAAAGGCCTGAAACATTACATCTTCGTCTTGAGCCTGTAGTCCTACAAAGGGTAAACAAAATAAAAGGCTTACAAGAATTCGTAATAAGTTTTTTCTTTTCATTTTTAAGATTTTTTTCGTTCCATTAGGAACAATAGTTTGTATTCAGTGAGTTTGTGTCTTCTCAAATTTTCGTTTCGAGAAAAATGTAATTCTGAAGTAAAAGACTTAATAGAACTGTAAAAGATAAATGAGCAGTATTTCTACCTAAGGAAGAATTTAGACTGACTTTTTATTGTAGTATATAGAAAGATACTGGTTTGAGTATTATTCGATAACAATAGAACTAATTATGACGGTTGTTATTAAGTAATTTTTTTCAGAGATTTAGTTTGAAAAATTATTCTTCAATGTTCTGACTGATATTTTGGAGAATAATTTTATCTAATTAAAGTAGCTCAAACAATTTTGAAATTTTCGGTGGAGGAGGTGTTGATTTCATAATTCATAAGTTTTAGTTTGTAAAAGTGTTTCTTGTGTTATTTTTTCACTAAGTTATTACGAAATATTCAATTTTAGTATTTAGAATAGTTACTACAACGTTTTCGTGTTGATAAATTCTTAGCATTTTGCATAATATGTTAAAAAGCAAGCTTTAATTAACAGTTGTTTAGTGTGTTAAGAGGTGTTTTGGATGAGGAAATAAGATATTTTTTGTGTAGTATAACAGTTTTATAGAGATTTCTGTTTTTAGGTATAACGAAACTTGTTTTAAGAATTATAGCGGCTAATAAAAATTAAACAACTCTCTGGTTTTATCTTTAAGATAGAATATATTATTAAGGAATAATACAATTGTCAGTCTGAGCCTGTCGAAGTTTTAACTTGGTTAGAAACCATAATCAAGTAGGTATCCATTATAAAAAAACAAATTACAAATGTTAAAAAATTGTATGTGGTTTACTCCAGTGTCAATATAATAAACGGTTAACATGTGTTAATTTTTTACTTTATTTTGTAGTGTTATACCGTACAGTTAACTATTAGATATTCCTTATCTAGACAAGGAACAATTACATCAAGCTATTGATACAATAAATTTTAGAAAAAAGAATCAACGGTGTTAGTACAACTTTTAAAACGCTCTAAGGATCTTAAGGATTTTTGTGCTGCTTATAATGTTTCGCATAAACTTGGGTTGTACCATTCTTTAAAAGCTAAAAAAGATAATTCTCTATATTATCTTAATACTATAAAGATAGAGTTAGAAGAAATAAAGGATGATAACCCTAAACTGGCGCAGGTTAATAAAATAGTTAAAAGCCTTATGCAATCCTCATCAGACATCGCACTGATAGGTGATAAAATCGAATCTCAATGCCCTAGATTAACTGTACATCTTAGGAATAAGCACCCAACTTTATGATACATAAATTAGATACTGCTTATTTACCAAACTTAATCTATCTGTTAAAAAGACTGGGGTGATACTCGGGGAGGCTCCAGAAATATTACTTAAGGAATATCTAGATAAAACTTATATTTAGTATATATAAGGTATCAGTATTATTTTGATGTGTTTTTAGTATTGTATTATAAAAAAAAGTGGAGATTTAGAATAGCCCCACTTTTTAATTTTAGATATAGTATCTCGTTTATATGTATAAAAATTAGTAACAACTTTATCTGTGAAATAGTTACAGTATTAGCTGTATTGTGTTTTATTATATTACTTTTTAAATATTTTCTTAGTTCTCACTTGTTTCACATCAGTAACTTTAATTATGTATATACCAGAAGTAAGATTACTTAGATCCACAGTGACATTTGCCTCTTCCATATTTTGCGAAAGCACTTGTTGTCCCAGACTATTGATTATTTTAAGATTAGCAGTCTTTGAACCATTATTGTTAATAGTAAGTATATCTGTTACAGGGTTCGGAAATGCGTACAGTACGCCTTCGGCATCTGAAGCTTCTAGTTCAGGACTCGTTCTTATTAAATTAGTGCATCCAGAAACGATAAGATCCGGTCCAGTTACTTCTACATAATCAATTTTAGCAAGCCCCTCAATGCTAGTAGCATTAAGTGATATCGATTTCACTCCGGCATCTAAGGTAACTGTTGTTGAAGTCGTTATCCAATTACCTTGTGTATTACTGAATAGCATATCATTAGCCATGGTAGTTCCGTTAACAACTAAGTCAGCGGTTCTGGCCGAACCACCATAATAACGCCATACAAAAGTATACGAGCCAGCTGCACCATCAATTTCCCAATCTATTGCTTTTCCAATTGCATTTGATGTGTTGGCGTAACCAATACCAGTATACCCTTTAGAAACATTTTTAATGGAACCATCTACGTTGCAAAAGCCCATTTCATTTTCTTCGATGATTATGGTATTTGTGGATCCACTTGCGGATCCATTAAATTCTATCCAATTTAGATTTAATAAATACCCACTGCCTCCTGTAAATACCAGATATACATCGTGAGTTCCACTTACTGCATTCAGAGCAGCACTTACAGTTTCATAATTAGTCCATGAACCTGTGGTATCTACTGGAATAGTGGTGATTAAAGTACCAGAGACTCCATTCAGTCGAACTTCAATATCTCCTCCATTGTTTTTGCTTGAAACTCGGGCATCAATAGCATTAGCACAGCTAAGATCAATGTTATTAAATCTGAGCCAATCTCCATTTTGTATAAACCCAACTTGTTGTCCACCACCAGTATCAGAAGATGATTCAATCATTATTCCTGACATCGTATCGTAGTCTTCCGCTTCAATGGTTGCACAAGCTGATACTTCACTTCCATATACTTCTACTTCTGCTAAATTTAATACAATAGCTGTAGGATCAGAATGTTGTTGTATTTTAATAATTTGACCAATAACTCCACCAACATCCATTGTTATAGATGGATCTGGATGAGTAGTGTATGTTTTGGTATAGGTTATAGCGCCACTACTATCCATAACAATAACATCAAAATTAGATAGCCTAGTATTGCAGCAATTATCTACACGAGCAAAAACGTTAACATCGTCAATAGTATGATTTGCCCCTAAATCAACCTGCCACCAAGGATCTATTTCTGAGGATGTACGTGTTACTGAACCGCCAGACCATTTTCCATTGGTGTTGCCATCAATAGCTAGAAATGCTTCACCACCACCGTTAGGATGATTGGATGATTGAGTAGCAGCTCCCTGTAAGGCAAGGTTAGTTTCATCTGGATCAGTTCCTCCGTCATCTGTAGTAATAGTTAATTTTCGCATTTTAGATGCGGCAGCTGCGAAGGTATTATTTCCGCCTTGTGAAGCTGTTATATTTGTCGTGCCCACTCCTTTAATGCGAATCTTATTGTTTACAATAGTTGCTACATTGGTATTAGAACTGGAAAGGGTAACTGCAGCTCCGGAACTGGCATGTGCAAAAGGCGAAAAATCAGGATCACCTACTTTTTTATTCGGTATCTCACGAAAATCAATGAATTGATGGTAATTAGGTCTTGTTTCTCCTACTAAATAAGCTTGCTGAGGTCTAGTATAGGGTACGTAATCTGCATTCGCTTCTAATTGATCATTTACATGCTTTAATACTTCTACTTCATCAGACATGGCTAATCCACCGTTAGTAATTGTTGTAGAAAATGTTATTGAAGCTCCGGCAGAAGTAATTCTTTTTACCATTCTATATGCTTGATCCTTGTCGTACATTAGTGGCTCGTCGTTTAAAGACCACCGTCTACGAATGGGAGCAAACATATGTTTTACGAATACTTTACCTGTTTCGGGGTGTACTGATAAAGGTGATTCTTCCATATCTGTAACAGTATACTCTTCATAACCCCAAGAATTTGATGGGGCTTTTTGTCCTCCTATAGAAGTCACATGGCCTGCTGTAAATTGAGACCATATGTCATTAGCTTGATATTTTATTATTTTATAATCATCTTCATCTCTTTCATTTACACCATCTGAGTCGACCTTTATGCCAGGGAAATAACTTTTATTAAAATTGACACCAAGAGCAGCTCCAGGATTCGTTTCTTTAATTACATTAATAAATATATCCTTTCTGGGAATAGAATCGTCTGATCCACCAATTTTATCAATCCAATATCCATCTACCAAACCATCAAAACGCTCTAGAAATCCCCTCATTAATAGATTGAAAGCTGGGTAATTACCCAGGTTATTTCTGTTTTTATAGGCATCCCAACCAGCTATTTGAGCCGCTGACCCTTCGCCCATATTAGGCCAGTGGTTTATATATAGGATGACTTTAATGCCGGCATCTTTAAATACTTTGATGACATCAAAAATGATTTGTTCATTTTCTAGGCTTGGAACAAAATCAGGATGTATTTCATTCGCTACATCTATATAATTATTTTGCCGTACTGTATATAAACTACTATTCGCATTATTGGTTAAGTTTGTAATCACGTGACCAATAGTAGGATAATCTCTAACGATTTGTTTAGCCGCTTCTACATAGTCATAACCATTGGCTACATACCGATCTAAATCTTTTCCTCCTCGAATAATTAAGCGAACACCCCAGGAACCTTCCATCCATGGAACCTCAGAGGTTTGCTGTGCCTTCCCTATATCAGAACAAAGGATTAAAAAAACTAATAAAACAAGTGTTTTTGTTCGTGAAATCAGGTTGTTTTTTTTTGAAACTGATATTAATTTGCTATTTGTCATCATTGTTTTCATTTTTATGGGGTTCATTAAAATTATGTGCGTATATCCGTGTTTTTTATATGAAATGTCTCGTTCTAAATAGTATTACACAAAAGTGTTATTTATGGAATCACGCATAATAATAGTTTTTACTGTTTAATGATTTTACCAGTGAGTACTTTTGATCTATTGGATACTTTTAAGAGGTATAATCCTTTCGCCAATCCATTGATATCGAAAGAAGCGGACCCTTTATTGATCACACCTTTAAGGATGGTCTTGCCATTCATATCACTGATGGTATACCTAGATGTTTCGGTAGTGTTTAAACTAATATTGACCTGATCCGCCACAGGATTTGGATAAATAAATAATTGATTCTGATCACTAGTTGTTACACCAGCTGTTCTGACTTGGGTGTCAGAAAATCGAATCCAGTTTACATTAAATAAATAACCATTGCCTCCCTTATAAACTAAATACACGTCATTACTATCATTCACCGCATCAATGTTCGTACTTACTGTTGTCCAAGAGCTCCATGATTTGGTACTTGGTACATTAATGGTTCCAATCAATTGTCCTGAAATACTTCCAAGTCTTACTTCAATATTTCCTCCAGAAGTTTTACTGGATACTCTAGCTTCAATAGAAGTAGCACAGGTAAAGTCAACGGAGTCATATTTAGACCAATCGCCATTATTTATAAAACCAAGATGCTTATTTCCAGAGGAATCTGTAGTAGTTTCAGTAAATATTCCTGACATGCTATTATAATTTTGAGCTTGAATAGTAGAAAAACCAGCACATTCTATGTCTTCATATACCTCAACTTCCGCTAAGGATAAAGCCTCTGTTGTATTTGTTATTATTCTAACAATTTTCCCAAAAACTCCTCCAGCATCAACAGTGATAGATGGATTTGGTGTTGTTGTATATGTTTTACTAAAAAACCAACTACCATTACCATCACCCACTTTCACAGTGAAATTAGATAATCTGTTAGAACAGCAATTATCAGTTCTGTTAAATATTTTAATCTTACCAAGGTTAGTTGCGGTATTAAGTTTTACTTGCCACCATTCTCCTGTTTGACCAGACTTAGTATGGGTTACAGAGCCTTTACTATATTCGCCATCTGTATTTCCATCAATAGCTAATGATGCATATCCATTATATGATGTGGTAGATTGAGAAGCTACGCCATTTAAAGCAATGTTTTCTCCTGTAGATGGAGGAGGAGTTTCAGAAGTTGAAAGGTACTCTGAGGTCACCGCGAGGCCACGAGAGTCAGTTATCTTAAAAAAAATGATTTCAGCATTTGCAGGTATACTTGCTGAAATAGTATTGCCAGAAACACTTGCATTGGTTGTTATCCATTCCTTGTCATTCAAATCTATAGTATCATCATCATTGGTGTAGAACAATTGAGCACTACTTAACTCAGCCTCAGAACTAGCAATAACAGAACCTATGTTTGAACTAATATATGGTTTTCCTAATTGAGGCAGTGCCACATCTCCATGAACAACAGAGTTGGCAAACATATATACTTCGTCACGTCTTCTCCAAGTTAAGTGACCATGCGGAAAACCGGTTAGATATAATAAACTTGTAGATCCTTGGACCGCTTGAGAAGATAGTTGTTGGCATGAAAGGGAAAAATGATAATCATTAACTCCGTTAAGCCATAAGGTAGGAAACGTGACATTATCAAAATATACACTTCCGTCATAATATGTATTTACAAATTCTGTTTCAGCACCGGCGGCTAAAGCATCACCCTGATGACCATCTGATTCAGAAAGGAATCCAGCGCCATAAATAGGTATTGCCCAAGCCAGTCGACTATCAACTCCCATTACGGTACTAGTTAATGTTCCTCCCCAGCTTGCACCTAAAACTCCAATTTTATTAGCATTAACTTCAGGGAAAGAAGCTATTAGAGAATGTGCTTTTAGAATTTGAGCAACTGCGTGATAATACCATTGCTCCTTAATGGGCAATTTATAATCATCCCAAACTCCTACACGTTTTGGACCTGGGTTAGGTGTTTTTTCATTATTAGGGTATTGTCCTTCTAAATCCATGCTAATGGCGGCGTATCCATGATCATTCCAATATTTTACAGCCTGAGGAAAGGCTGTGCCGCCTCCGCCATGTGCAAATATAGCAGCTGGCCATCCTCCTGCTGGTGGGGTACCACTGGGTGCGCTATAATAGGCAAATACTTCTACTTTTTTCCCCAGATACTCGATTGATTCGTACAGTATTCCTGTCATCCCGTCTACAGCATCGACTGTAGTAGTTCTCCAATCAGGGACTTCTCGTAACTCAGTAATGTTCCATGGACCAATGGTTTGGTTTTCTGGTATTGTTATGGTTGTTGATTCATTGAATTCAATCCAGTTTAAATTTAGTAAATATCCGCTGCCTCCCGTAAATACAAAATATACATCGTGAGTTCCACTTACTGAGCTAATGGCTTTACTTATAGTTTCATAATTAGTCCATGAGCCTGTAGAAACTACTGGAATAGTAGCAACTAAAGTACCAGAAACTCCATCCAATCTTACTTCAATATCTCCACCAGAATTTTGGCTTGAAACTCGTGCATCAATAGCAGTAGCACATGTAAGGTCAATATTGTTGAAACTGATCCAATCACCATCTTGTATATAACCAACTTGTTGTCCGCCACCAGTATCAGAAGAGGATTCTATCACCACTCCAGACATCGTATCATAGTCTTCAGCTTGAATTGTTGTGCATACGGATCTTTCACTTCCGTATACTTCTACTTCCGCTAAATTTAATACAATAGATGTAGGGTTGGAATGCTGTTGTATTTTTATAATTTGACCAGTTACTCTACCAATATCGATTGCTATAGATGGACTAGGAGCAGTGGTAAATGTTTTAGAATACGTTGTGTTATTATTAGCATCAATAACGATTACATCAAAATTAGATAATCTTGTGTCACAACAAGCATCGGTACGACCAAAAACGTTAATAGTACTGATACTGTATTCAGATTTTAAATCAACCTGCCACCAAGGATCTATTTCTGGGGATGTACGAGTTACAGAGCCGCCGGACCATTTGCCATTAGTATTTTTATCAATGGCTAGAAATGCTTCTCCACCACCATTAGGATGATTGGATGATTGCGTTGCGATTCCGCTTAGAGCAAGGTTTGAATTTCCAGAGTCACCGCTAGTAACGGTTAATTGCCTTACTGCAGTTGCTGCTGCTGCGAATGTAGCGTTACCATTTTGAGATGCAGTTATATTGGTAGTACCAGCTCCTTTTATACGAATTTTATTATTTACAATAGTAGCCACATTAGTGTTAGAACTTGTAAGTGTTACTGGAGCTCCAGAACTGGCGAATGCAAAAGGCATAAAGTCTGGATCATTAACTTGTTTGTTAGGGATCTTCGGGAAATCAATAAATTGATGGTAGTTCGGAGCTACTTCACCTACTAAAAAAGCTCCTTCTGGTCTTGTGTAAGGCACATAATCCGGCTTTGGTGTTGATAATAATCGATTATTAATCTCCTTCATTATTGCCATTTCATCGGCCATCATATGTCCCTCATTTCCACCTCCGTTTGGAGTTGTAGTTGTAGCCCAGGTTACTGCAGCACCGACATCAGTAAGTCTTCTTACAAATCGATATGCTTGTTCTGTTTCAAATACCAAATCTTCTTGTGGTAAGTGCCATCTAGCCCTCGTTGGGAACCATGCGTGTTTTAATTTAGATTCTCCATTAAACGTCGCATAGGGATCATCAACCATATTTGTTAAGGTGAATTCATCATATCCCCAGGAGTTTACTGGTGCTTTTTGAGCAATAGGTGTAACATGTCCATGAGTAAAATCTTGAGTACGTGTTAGTGGTTCATGAACAACCACTTTGTAATTGGTATCATTATCATCGTTGATACCATCAGAATCTACTTTGATAGTACTACCGTTTAACGAATAATATTTTTTGCTGGCATTAACACCACAAACTGATCCTGGATCAGTAGTTTTTATCATTTCAACAAAATCCTTACCATTAGTTCCCATACCTCCAAAAGTATCTAACCAATATCCATCGGCATAGTCTTTTACATTTTCTATAAAACCCTGTATAAGATATTTGTAGGAAGTATATTCGGTACCATCATAATGACTGGTGTAGTATGCTTTCCAAGCGGCTTGAACATCAGCAGATGCTCTGTCAAAGAAGCTACATGAGATATATAAGATTATTTTTTTATCCGCATTTTTAAAGGTTTGCAAGACATCAAAAATAATTTCATCATTGGCAGCACTAGGAACGATACTTGGATGTATTTCGTTGGCGACATCGATATTGGTGTTAGCACTTAAGGTGAAATAATGGGAATTCGCAAAATATGATAAATTGGTTATTATATGGCCGACGGTAGGTAGTTCATCAACTATTTCTTGGGATCCACTATGATAATCGTAACCATTAGATATTTCTTTATTTAATCTGGAACCTCCAAAAACGGGATAGGTTATTCCCCAGGATCCCGCGAGCCAATCCGTTTCTGGTTGTTGAGCTATTATCGTATTAGAAAAAATGAATAAAATAAATAGAAGGCAACATTGTTTTACCTTTGAAGTAAGTTTGCTTTTAAAAAGAGCGAATAAATTTTGATTGTCGTTTTTCATGGTTGAGTTTGCTTGGTTTTAGAGTTTGTATGATGTGTTTTTTACTGTTTAATGATTTTGCGAGTAAGTACTTTTGATCTATTGGATACTTTTAAGAGGTATAATCCTTTCGCCAATCCATTGATATCTAAGGAAACAGAACCTTCGTTGATTACACCTTTAAGTATGGTCTTGCCATTGACATCACTGATGGTATAAGTAGATGTTTCAGTAGTATCCAAACTAAGATTGACCTGATCTGTCACAGGATTTGGATAAATAAAGACTTCGTTAGTATCTATAACATCAGGATCTTTATCACCTTCTATTGGAGTAATAATCCAATGTAAGTTTTGACTATCACTAGAGGAGTTCCAAAGTGCTATATTTTGGGTATTTGATCCACCAGAACCTCCATTTAGGGCAAATCCAGGTGCATTACGTTTTATTAACTTAAAAGCTCCACCACCAACATCCACTTTTTGCCAATGCTGGTTTTGGTTATTTTCATTACAAGTCCATAAATATACATTCTGACGAGTCACTCCACCATTGCCTCCATCCATACAAAAGTTAGTCCCCTTTTTTTGGTAAGAATAATAACCATTTCCACGATTAATCTCAATCCATTGTTGGTTTTCGTTACTAGGATTTTGACTATACAAATATATATTTTGACCATTATCTCCTCCCCAATTTCCATCTACAGCATAACCTTTGGCATTACGCTTAGTAATATGTACTAAAGTACTGGACCCTATGGTTGAAGCATTGACCGTTAACACACGTGATCTATCTGGTGCGGCATTATAAGTTGCATTACCAGCTTGCGAGGCGGTAATATATGATCTACCCTCTCCAACAATACGAATTTTACCATTTACTATAGTTGCTACATTAGTATTTCCACTAGTGTAAGTTATTGTTAAGCCTGAACTTGCAGTTACTCCTGGATCAAAATCAGGATCACCTACTCGAATAATTGGAAATGGTGGAAAAGTAATTACCTGGTCTTGTTTTTCAACACCACCTCGAGTAACCACTAGTGGTCGCTCTGCGGGTACAGCAGATGTAAACGCTCCAGCGCCTTGTTGAATTGCTGTAATGGTTGTTTTACCAGGACCTACAATATGTACTTTACCATTAACTATCTTAGCTACATTCGTATTAGAACTTGTAAAAGACACCGTTAATCCAGAAGTTGCAGTAGCCGCAATAAAATCAGGATCACCGACCTCTTTTGTTGGAATATCAGGAAATTCAATATATTGAGTTTCTTCAACTAAACTAGCACCTTGTGGTCTTGTATAAGGAACATAATCCGGTTTTGGGTCCATAATTAATCTGCGATTAACTTCCTTCATAATGGTCATCTCATCAGACATCATATGACCCGCTCGACCGTCTCCAAGATTTGGTGTTTGGTTGGTGTTAGCAAAAGTGATCATTCCTCCATAATCCGTAATCCTTCTAACAAACCTATAGGCTTCTTCGGTATTAAAAACTATAGGTACTTGTGGAGAGTGCCATCTTTCCCTAATAGGAAACCAACCGTGTTTTTGAACTTGTTTTCCATTACTAGCAGTGTAGAACGGTTCTACCATCATATTGGGTATCATGAACTCTTCATAGGACCATGAGTTTGGCGGAGCTCCTTGTCCCAAAGGTACAATATGCCCATCCGTAAAATCAGGTAAAGGATCATTGGAATCGTGCAGTTTCACATAATAATCGGCAGGGTTTGTGTCATTAACACCATCAGAATCTACATAAACATCTTCTCCATTATGTGTTAATCTACTTGCTCCTCCAGAAGCAATTAAAGCCGTAGGGTCTGCTTCGCGTATCATCGCTACAAAATCACCAAAATTTCCATCACCTCTTAGGGCAGATGTTGTATCTAACCAGTATCCATCCGCATAATCTGCAGCAGCTTCTACAAAGCCTTGTATGAGATGGCGATAAGCCAAATATTCATTTCCGCCGAATTTTGTGGTATAATAGTTCACCCAACCTTCCTTGAGGTCACCAGTAGCTCTATCCAAATAGTTTGTAGAAATGTAAAGAATTATTTTCTTACCTGAATTTCTTAACAACTGAATTGCTTCTACAGCAACTCCATCATTTTCCACGCTGGGAATCATTGCAGGATGTATTTCATTGGCTACATCAATATTGGTATTTGCTCTTGTGTTGAAATAATGGGAGTGTGCAAAGTACGATAGATTGGTAATTACGTGGCCTGCTGTAGGAAGCTCATCTACTATTTCCTGAGCACCACCCATATAATCCTTTTGATTCAGGTTGATTTCTCCATCCAGTCTTTCTCCTCCAAAAATAGGGAATGTCACTCCCCATGAGCCTTCAAAACTAACTTGAGAAAATGTGGCTGTTTGCGAAGCTATTAATAATAAGATGAATAGGACTAAGGGCTTTGATATATCGAACAGCTGACTTCCGAACTGAACGAATACATTTTGATTGTAGCTTTTCATGGTTGAGTTTGTGTGGTTTAAGAGTTTTGTATGAGGTATTTCTCAAGCGAATAGTTTTTTGAGGGACTAAGTTCATTGCTTGTATTGCGGTTCAGATATTAAAATTGGTTAACCAATTTTAATATCGTACAATTGTACATAATTTACGGATAGAGTAGAGTTGTTGTCTAGAATTAGTAAGTATTTAACTAGAATTCGTATGTGATTGAAATACAGTTCAATTAATATAGATATACAATATTGATAATTGATTTTATAGTGTGATGCATTTGAGGACGAGATAATATATAAATAAAAAACCGCCTTTCCCCAACAGAAAGACGGTTTTCTTAAATCAAAATTAAACAACTCTCTAGTTTATTGCCATAGAGAGGGCATATAACTATTACTTACGAGAAGCAGTATCCATTTTCCGCGGCTACTTTATCAGCAATCTTTGTTCTTAAAGCTACCACATTAGGTTGGTTCGCATATTTAGTAAAACGCTTTAATCCCATTAACATCATACGTTGCTCATCTCCTTCAGCAAAAGAAACGATTCCTTCTTTTCCTTTTTTAATAACGATATCTACTGCATTATATAAGTATAACTGAGACATTGCAATCTGGATCTCTTGAGAATCTTCTCCAAAACGCTTAGCATTTTTCTCTGTACGTAGAATTGTAGACTCAGCCATATAGATTTCAATTAGAATATCTGAAGCAGCCATTAATAATTGCTGGTGCTCTTCTAATTGTGGACCAAATTTCTGCATAGCAGCTCCTGCCACCATTAAGAATACTTTCTTCATTTTTGCAATGATCTCTTTTTCTTCTGCAAATAAGGCAGAGTAATCAGGAGTATCAAAAGAAGGAATTCCTGTTAATTCATCAGCAACCTTCATAGCAGGGTTTAAAAGATCTACATGACCTTTCATCGCTTTCTTCACTAGCATACCTACAGCTAACATACGGTTGATCTCATTAGTACCTTCATAGATACGAGAAATACGAGCATCTCTCCAAGCAGATTCCATCGGAGTATCTGCAGAGAATCCCATTCCTCCAAATATCTGAATACCTTCATCAGTAGTATTTTGTACATCTTCAGAAACCGCAACTTTTAGAATAGAACATTCTATAGCATATTCTTCTACTCCTTTAAGTTCTGCTTCTTGGTGACTGTTTCCTTCTGCTTGACGAATAGCAATTCTATCTTCGATATTTTTTGCAGCACGGTAACTTGCAGATTCATCTGCATAAGTGTTTGTAGCCATCTCTGCAATCTTAGACTTGATAGCTCCAAAATTCATAATAGGAGTTTTAAACTGAATACGCTCATTAGCATATTTAGTAGCTTCTCCAATAACTCTACGTTGTGCATCTAAACAAGCCGCAGCCAATTTGATGCGTCCAACATTTAGTGCATTCATCGCTATTTTGAATCCATTACCTCTTTCTGATAACATATTCTCTACAGGTACTTTAGTGTCGCTAAAGAAAACCTGACGAGTAGAAGAGGAGTGGATACCTAATTTCTTTTCTTCATCACCTAATGAGATACCATTAGCATTGTTAGGATCATATTCTACAATAAATCCAGTAATATTTTTATCATCCTCAATACGAGCAAAAACAATCATTACATTACAGAATCCTGCATTAGAGATCCACATTTTTTGACCAGAAATCAAATAGTGCTTACCATCATCAGATAATACAGCTTTAGTTTTACCAGAGTTAGCATCAGATCCAGCTCCTGGTTCTGTTAAACAGTATGCTCCCATCCACTCTCCAGTGGCTAATTTAGAAACATATTTTTTCTTTTGTTCTTCATTACCATATAATGATATAGGCATAGTACCAATACCTGTATGGGCTCCAAAAGCAGTACTAAATGATCCTGTAGCACCTGATATATAATCACATACTAACATTGTAGAAACAAATCCCATTCCAAGACCGTCATATGCTTCTGGTACAGCAACACCAAGAAGACCAAGTTCTCCGGCCTTTTTCATGCACTCTGCTGTATAAGCATAATCTTTTGATTCGAATCTCTCCCAGTGCGCCCAAAGTTCTCTATCTACAAATTCTTTGGTACTATCACGCATCATCTTTTGCTCCTCAGAAAAATCTTCTGGAGTAAATACATCTTCAGCTTTCGTTTCTTTAACAAGGAATTGTCCTCCTCTAAGAATGTCTTTGTTTAAAGTTTCTGTACTCATTTTATTATTTTATTCGGTTATTGAAAAGAGAAAAAAAGATGAAAGAAAAGAGACTTTTATATATGGAGTCCATTTTGGAAACCCATTGTCATTCTTTGCCATTCTTCAATTTTATCCTCTAATTTTTTTAAACTATTATCATTAATATATTTTCTATGGTAAGCAACAAGAAGTTGCGTTCCTAACTCAAAAGAAGAACTTAATGAATAATCAATAAAATTATTAAATGATTTATCCGTTCTTCCTGATCCTTCAGCAATATTACTCGGCATAGAAACAGAACATCGACTCATTTGAGAGCTTAAGTCATATCTTTCGTGTTTCGGAAAACTTATTAAAATATCGGATATATCATTAGCAATCTCTAACCCCAATTGCCATATCTTCAAATTTTTATAATTATGTCTTTTCCTCAAAATCAAAAAAATCTTTATTCTTATTTCTTTGCTTTTTAATCTAATTAAGAAATTCAAAAATACCAGCGGCACCTTGTCCTGTTCCAACGCACATGGTTACCATTCCGTATTTACCTTTCATATCACGTTTACGCATCTCATCAAATAACTGAACAGAAAGTTTAGCTCCAGTACAACCAAGAGGATGTCCTAAAGCAATAGCTCCTCCATTTACGTTCACTATATCTTGATTGATGTTCAGTTCGCGCATTACAGCTAATGATTGTGAAGCGAAAGCTTCATTAAGCTCAATTAGATCGATATCATCTTGTTTTAAACCAGCTTGTTTTAATGCTTTAGGAATAGCCTTTACGGGACCGATTCCCATAATTCTAGGTTCTACACCAGCTGCCGCATAGTTTACAAGTCTTGCTATTGGTTCTAGATTTAATTCTTTCACCATATCTTCACTCATAACCATTACAAAAGCTGCACCATCACTCATCTGAGAAGAGTTACCAGCAGTTACACTTCCACCTGCTTCAAAAACGGGTCTAAGTTTCCCTAAAACTTCTTTGCTAGTTCCTTTACGAGGCCCTTCATCTTTAGTTACTGTATATGATTTACTGGCTTTTTTTCCGTTTTCATCAACATAAATTTGTTCTACATTGATAGGAACGATTTGGTCTTGAAAACGATTTTCAGCTTGCGCTTTTAACGCTTTCATATGAGAGTTATATGCGAACTCATCTTGATCTTCACGTGATACATTGAATTGATGAGCTACTGCTTCTGCAGTGTTACCCATTCCCCAATAGTAATCTTCGTGACCAGACTTGGCTAAATCATAATTTAATTCTGTTTTGTATCCAGTCATAGGAACAGAACTCATGCTTTCTGCACCACCAGCAATAATACAATCTGCCATTCCAGCTTGTATTTTTGCAGTAGCCATACCTATAGTTTCAATTCCAGAAGAACAAAATCTATTTACCGTAACACCAGGTACATCAATAGACTCTAATCCCATAAGTGATATTAGACGTGCCATATTTAGACCCTGGGATCCTTCTGGCATTGCATTACCAACAATAACATCATCAATACGACTTTTGTCTAGTTGTGGTAATTCTTTCATCATATGCTGAATGGTTTCAGCAGCTAATTCATCAGTTCTTTTAAATCTGAACACTCCGCGAGGCGCTTTTCCTACGGCTGTTCTATATGCTTTTACTATATATGCGGTTTTCATTTTTTTTTAGATTTTTAGATTATTCGATTTTTAGATTGATTGGATGTAATAGTCTAACAATCCAACAATCCTGTAATCTAATTACTCAATACTAGTTTCTTAAAGGTTTACCTTTCTTAAGCATATGTTCTATACGCTCTAGCGTTTTGCGTTCTGTACATAAAGACAAGAAAGCTTCGCGCTCTAGATCCAATAAGTATTGCTCCGTTACAAGAGTTGGTTCTGATAAATCTCCTCCAGCCATAACATATCCTAGCTTATTAGCTATTTTGTGATCATGTTCAGAGATATATTTACTTGCTTCCATTGAATCTGTTCCAACTAAGAACATACCTAGTGCTTGTTTACCAAGTACTTTTACATCTTTTCTTCTAACCGGTTGTGTATATCCTTGTTCTGCCATTAATTTTGCATATGCTTTCGCAGTAGCAATTTGGCGATCTTTATTAACAACAACTATATCTTTTCCTTTTTGAAGTAAATTTGTATCAAATGCTTCGTAAGCAGAAGTAGATACTTTAGCCATACCAATAGTTAAGAAATGTTCCTGAAGTACATTAAGCTCTACATCATCTTTTTTGAAAAGATCAGAAGCTCTTAATGCCATCTCTTTAGAACCACCTCCACCAGGGATTACACCAACACCGAATTCTACTAATCCCATATAAGTTTCTGCAGCAGCAACTACTTTATCAGCATGTAAAGAAATTTCACATCCACCACCTAATGCCATACCGTGTGGCGCGACAATTGTTGGTATCGAAGAATAACGCATACGCATCATAGAATCTTGGAAATACTTTATAGCCATATTTAGCTCATCATATTCCTGCTCTACAGCCATCATAAAGATCATTCCGATATTAGCTCCAACAGAGAAGTTAGCGGCTTGATTACCTACAACTAATCCTTGGAAATTTTTCTCAGCCATATCAATGGCTGTATTTAATCCTGCAAGGACATCACCACCTATAGTATTCATCTTGCTTTGGAATTCTACATTAAGGATTCCATCACCAAGATCTTCTACTACAACACCACTGTTTTTGAAAACTTCTGACGATTTACGGATATTATCAAGAATGATAAACGCGTCTTGTCCAGGAACTTTTACTTGTTCCTTTTTTGGAATGTCGTAATAATTAGTAGCTCCATTTTTTACAGTGTAAAAGGAAGTATTTCCTGAAGCGATCATATCATGTACCCAAGTAGCTGGTTCATATCCTTCTGCTTTCATTATTTCGATTCCTTTTTCTACACCGATTGCATCCCATATTTGGAATGGCCCATGTTCCCATCCAAATCCAGCTTTCATAGCATCATCAATCTTATAAAGATCATCTGTGATTTCAGGAATGCGATTTGATACATATGCAAATAATGCAGCGAAACTTTTACGATAAAATTCTCCAGCTTTATCTTTTCCTGCAACCAGTACTTTAAAACGATCTACTACCTTATCGATAGTCTTTGTCATTTCAAGAGTTGCAAAAGAAGCTCTTTTCTTTTCTCTATATTCCAAAGTATCTAAATCCAATGAAAGGATATCTTTCTTTCCTTCTGGAGATACGTGTTTTTTGTAAAATCCTTGCTTAGTCTTACTTCCTAACCATTTATTCTCCATCATTGTGTTGATGAAGGCAGGTAGTTTGAATAATTCGTGACGTTCATCATCAGGGCAATTATCAGCAATACCATTAGCAACGTGTACTAAAGTATCTAATCCTACCACATCAACGGTACGAAAAGTAGCGGATTTTGGACGTCCAATAACTGGGCCTGATAATTTATCAACTTCTTCAATAGTTAATCCCATATCTTTTACCATATGGAATAAGCTCATGATACTAAAGATACCTATCCTGTTTCCAATAAATGCAGGAGTATCTTTAGCAACTACGGATGTTTTTCCTAAGAATTGTTCTCCATACCCGTTAAGGAATTCAAGTACTTCGGTAGAAGTATTTGGTCCAGGTATGATTTCAAATAATTTTAGGTATCGAGCTGGGTTAAAGAAGTGAGTTCCACAGAAATGTTTCTGGAAATCTTCGCTTCTTCCTTCGTTCATGAATTTTATAGGAATACCTGAAGTATTTGAAGTAATTAATGTTCCAGGTGTTCTGTGTTTTTCTAGATTTTCAAAAACTATTTTTTTAATATCTAGTCTTTCTACAACTACTTCGATAATCCAATCTACATCAGCTACTTTTGCAATATCATCTTCCAGATTTCCAGTAGTGATACGATTTGCAAATTTTTGATGATAAATTGGAGAAGGTTTGGATTTAAGAGCGGCTGTTAGTGAATCATTTACTAACCTGTTACGAACCACTTTACTTTCTAGTGTAAGGCCTTTCGCCTTTTCTTTGTCGTTTAATTCTCTAGGCACTATGTCTAATAATAGTACTTCGACGCCGATATTAGCGAAATGACATGCAATACCGGAGCCCATTATTCCTGAACCAACGACTGCAACTTTTTTAATGACTCTTTTCATTTTTTAACTTCTGGTTGTTAAGATGTTATAGATTCTTTTTTTGTGTATATTTTCTTGGTAGCAATAAGATCATTTATCAATTGAAATACTTCTAGGAAAGTATCAAGTTTTTCTTTTGGCACATGCTTTCTTACTGCATGATCAAATGTAAAAACTACATCTTTTGAGAAATTTCTCATTTCTACTCCGAAAGGGGTTAGATATATTAGAACACCACGTCCGTCCTGAGGATTCTTTTTTCTAAAGATCAATCCTTTTTCTTCCATGGTTTTTAAAGTTCGTGATAAACTAGTGGCTTCCATTCCCATTTTAGGGCCTAATGAGGTAGATGGCGTTCCATTTTCTGGATCGATACTTATTAGTGCAAAACCTGTTGCCATTGTACTACCTTTTTTACCTGCTTCTTCGTTATACATCTTAGCAACTGCCATCCATGTAGCACGAAGTGCATAATCAATCGTTTTTTCTCTCATTCAGAAAATTTGTTATGCTGTAAAGGTAAGAAAAATTTACTATGCACGCATAATAAATTGTATAAAAAATTGTGAAAAGAGTAAGTAATTTACATTTTTCTATTGAATTAATAAAAAAACTCCCCATAAAATGAGGAGTTTACTGATTTAAAGTTAAAGTTTTACACTATACATTTGTAATCAGTGAATTGAATTAGCCATAAATTTTACTATATAGATCTTGGTATTTTGCCTTGATCACTCGTCTTTTTAGTTTCATAGTAGGAGTGAGGTGTTCTGCTTCAATGCTCCATTCGTCTGATGTAAGTTCGAATCTTTTGATACGCTCCCATTTTCCAAATTTTTCATTGTGCTCATCAACTTCTTCCTGCACACGGTCAATTACAGTTTGGTTACTTACGATTTCCTCATTGGAATTACCGATAGAAATCCCTTTTCTACTTGCCCAATCTTTTACAAATTCAAAATTTAATTGAATAAAAGCTGCAGGCATTTTTTCTCCATCTCCAATAACCATTATTTGTTCAATAAAACGGGATTGTTTCATCGCATTTTCTATTACTTGAGGAGCAACATATTTACCTCCTGAAGTCTTGAACATTTCTTTTTTACGATCAGTAATCCTTAAGAAACCTTCGCTGTCTATTTCTCCGATATCTCCAGTGTGGAAATATCCATTTTTCAGAACTTCGTTACTTTTTTCTTCATCCTTATAGTAGCCGATCATTACTTGCGGTCCCTTTATTAGAATCTCGCCATCTTCAGCAATTTTAACTTCAGTTTCTGGAAGCATTTTTCCTACGGTTCCGATCTTAAAACCTTTATCTCTAATATCATTTACAGAAATTACAGGGGATGTCTCTGTTAATCCATAGCCTTCCATTACATTTATACCAGCAGCATTAAAAACGCGCGCAAGTCTTGATTGTAAAGCGGCACTTCCTGATGCGATTACTTTTAAATTTCCTCCTAATGCTTCCTGCCATTTGCTGAAAATTAATTTTTTCGCAATACCTAATTTCTTCTCATACCACCAGCCATTAGCACCATAAGGTTCGTATTTTAACCCTAACTCTACAGCCCAGAAAAACAATTTCTTTTTAACA
This sequence comes from uncultured Aquimarina sp., assembly GCF_947492405.1. GTDB lineage: Bacteria > Bacteroidota > Bacteroidia > Flavobacteriales > Flavobacteriaceae > Aquimarina. The sequence continues at coordinate 37,236 of NZ_CANLMP010000006.1, read as the reverse complement.
CCTGTTAAGTCAGCTCCCTTGGCAATGATTTTGTCATATACTTTTTCTAGCAATCTAGGAACAGCAGTCATCATATCTGGCTGTATCTCTTTTAGATTATCGCTTATTGTTTCTAGAGATTCAGCAAAATAAATACCTATACCTCTATATTGGTATAAATACATTAACATCCTTTCATAGATATGACAAACAGGTAAAAAACTCAATGCTTTGACTTCTCCTTCGAATTCTGCAAATCTTGTGGAACTGTGTAAGGCGTTAGTTACTATGTTTTTATGACTTAACATAACTCCTTTTGGTCTACCTGTAGTTCCGGATGTATATATTAATGTAGCAAGATCATCTTCTTTTACAGAAGCCATTAGCTTTTCTACTTCTTCCTGATTACTATCATCGCTTCCAAGCTCCAATACTTTATTCCAGCTATCACAATCTTTTAGGTCATTGAAAGAATATACTCCCTTAAGAGAAGGTACATTGCCTTTTATATTATTTACTTTTTGTAAAACTTCATCATCAGATACAAAACAATATACAGATTCAGAATGGTTTAAAACATATTCGTAATCTTCTTGAGAGATAGTGGGATAAATAGGTACATCCTGAGCGGCAATTTGCAACACACCGATATCAACAATATTCCATTCTGTCCTATTATTAGAAGAAATTATGGCAACTTTATCATTTGGTTTAACACCTAATCGCAGTAAACCTCGGCTGATTTGATTTGCTTTTTCTACATATTCTTTAGTAGAAGTAGCAACCCACTTTCCATCATATTTTGTTATTAAAGCTTTGTCTAAATTGTATTTCTCTAGTTGATAATGTGGGAAATCAAATAATCTAGTAATTGTATTCATACGTTGTTTCAGATATGTTTTTTCTCTGTTTGTAAAGACCTCTTAAATTTAAGAATTATGTTTTAAAAAACGTAACACTTAACTATTATAAAAAAGTTGTACAACAAATTGGTTTAATATAATCAAAATTCTCCTAATTTTTATGCGCTAAAGAATTTTAAAAACTACTATGCGTGCATAGTTTCGCAAATTATAAAAAATATCACAATACACAACCCTAATATATAAAAAAAGGAGCTATCTTTTGATAACTCCTTAAGTTTTATGGGTTTTAATTGAATAATTATCGTTTTAAAACTTTGAAAGTTTTGATATTACCATTTATTTCAATGCTAAGGAAATACAATCCGGAATTTAGTTTTGATATATCAAATTCTTGATTTCCAGAAACTTCATATTTTGCATAAACCTCTTGGCCGATTACATTTCTTAAATTAAGATTAAAATTGATTGAAGAAGATGGAGAAATTTTCAAAATATCTTTTGCTGGATTAGGAAAAATTTTAAATTCTGAGAAAACATTATCTTGAACATCCAAAACGGTTTGGCTAATAGAATTTACTTTTAAATCATCAAAAAAGAAACCGTCACCTTCGGTGTTTCCATCAGAAACAAATTGAAAACGAACTTTAATAGTTTCTCCAAGATAGTCACTAAGGCTAATTTCTTCTAATACCCAATCTGTTTGAGTTCCATCATATAAAGGTTCACCGGTTGGCTGTCCGGCATTTGTGCTTCCGGAGTTTGTCAACTTTCCACATTGCGGAATCCAGGATGTTCCATTGTCAATAGAAACTTCGAATTGTGCATAGTCCCAATTATTTTCTATATCCCATTTTGCATAAAATTGAACATTTGCATAAGCCGCATCGCTAAGGTTAATACTTTGAGTTAGTTCAATTACTTTGTTTTGGTTAGGGCCGTAGTTACCTGTAGGGGACTCGGTTATTGATGCATTAGAAGATACAAATGTAGCGGTTGTTGTAGACCAGCCTGATTGTGTATAATCATTTAAATTGTTGGCATCATTATCAACGATACTCTGAAGAGTACCATATTTTTTAGTTACCGTAGTAGATTCAGTGATTGCACCACCATCTATCTGAATTGTATAAGAAATATCATCTCCAACCTGAACTGAATTATTGATGTTTATTTGAATGTTATCAGATATATCCGTGCCAATTTGTGTGTTGGTATAGCTTTTGGAACTGCCGACACTCGTAATATTTCCAGACACTGGTATGATATTTACGGTAAAATTTCCGTTACCTGTTACACCAAGTCTTTTAAGTGTGTAATTAGCATTAAAAGAAGTGTTTTCTCCGATAAATATATTTCCGGTACTTTCTATTTGAGCATAATTATTGGTCATTTTAGCGGCTGTAAGATTTAGATACATCATTTCTTTACAGATTCCGTCTATTTGATTAGAAGCTGGCCAGAATGAAGTTCCAACTTCGGGAGTGAAAGAAAATATTTTATTGTGCGGTTGTGTAGTTCCACCGTACATAAAATCATCACTATCTCCCGCAAAAGGAGCATCTCTTAAAGGATTATAACCATTCTGGGATGTAAGTTCTGCACCTATTGCTATATACGTATTTTCATCTGGCGTAGGTGTGTTATCAGTATAAGAGTACGGAAAGTACAGCAACTCACCAAAAGTGTGATTGTTTAAGGCGATAACAAAATTATGTTGCTCCGTAAACCATTTCATAGCTTGATTTTCTACTTCAGAAAATGCGCTTGTACCATGATATGTCTGAGCATTAGTATTATTCGAAGATCCAGGACCTCCCCAAGTTGCGTTAGCAGAATTTCCATTAGGATAATGATCATAATTACGATTGTTATCAACGCCATGAGTATTAAACCTGTTTTTTCTCCAAAGCCCACCACCGTTTGGATTTGTGACTTGATTATAAAGATATCCATCAGGGTTAAGTACGGGTATAAAATAAAGTTCCGTATTATCCACAATCTGTTTTATATCTGGATCAGAATTATAATTCTCCAATAGATACCACATATAGTAAATAAGTTGAGACAAACTAGCAGGTTCCCTGGCGTGATGGATAGCATCATATAATATTTCTGATTCATTTTCATCGACATCTGGATTGTCAGAGATGCGAACCCATTGTATTGTATTGCCGCCAATTGACGGAGTTACAGAATTATCTGGAGTACCATTCGTAACAAATGTACCGATATCTGCTCTTGCTGAAATTAGATTAGGGTATTTGGTGCGCATAGCATCGAGATTATCTAACATCTCCTGATAGGTAAGATATCCGCCCATAGATCCCAATGAGAAATTAGATGGAGTAGGGTAGTTCATTGTTGTTCCATTCCCAGAAGGACAGGTTAGGTTTCGTATGGCTTTTTGTGTTTTGGCAATTTCATTTCTTTTAATAAAATCTGCTTCTGCGTCTTCTATTATAATATCAACTTGTAATCCAAGATTTCGTGCGGTTTCAATTTCTGATGAAGAGAAAACCGAAATAATAAAAATTCCTCGTTTATGCTGACCATGATCTACGGGAACTCCTGCATCCATAAGTAATTGGAAATTTTCTGGAGTATTATATGTGATTTTAGCTTTGCTAAATGTTGGTTTTGTTTGAGAAATAACAAAAGCCGAAACCAATAAAAATAGAGTTATGAGTATTTTTTTCAAGGGTTACGTATTTAGGTTTAAAAAAGTTATTGATACTACTGTAAAAAATACTGATTTTAATCATCATTTGATAATGAAGCATAGATCAGTACTGCAGTTATTAGTATATAACAGTTTGATAGTAATAAACCCTAAATAAGTTTTAAATAAAATCCAGAATTACTTCGTATCCTCAATCCATAATCTAGCATTCACAAAAGCTTCAATCCATGGGGATACTTCATCTTGTCTATCTTTTTGGTAATTAGCCCAATTCCACTGGAAGGTAGAGCGTTCGATATGAGGCATCATCACTAAATGACGCCCTGTTGTATCACACATCATAGCAGTATTGTAATCTGATCCATTTGGATTGGCTGGATATCCTTCATATCCATATTTAGCAACAATGTTATATTGATCTTCGGATAGAGGAAGGTTAAATTTTCCTTCACCATGTGAGATCCATACTCCTAATGTGCTTCCTGCTAAAGAGGATAACATTACTGAATTGTTTTCCTGAATTTTAACAGAAGTAAATCCACTTTCATGTTTATGGGAATCATTATGATGCATTTTTCCGTGTTCACTATGTTCTGGATTAATTACTTCTAACTCCATAAATAACTGACATCCATTACAGATCCCAACAGATAATGTATCTTTTCTTTTAAAGAAGTTTTTTAAAGCGGCATTTGCTTTTTCATTATAAAGGAAAGCACCTGCCCAACCTTTTGCAGAACCTAGCACATCACTATTTGAGAATCCACCTACAGCTCCAATAAATTGAATGTCTTCTAATGTTTCACGACCAGAAATAAGGTCAGTCATATGTACATCCTTTACATCAAAACCAGCTAGATACATAGCATTGGCCATTTCGCGTTCAGAATTACTTCCTTTTTCTCTTATGATAGCGGCTTTTGGTCTTGGCTTAGTATTATCAATTAGAGGAAGTTTTCCTGTAAATTGCTTCGGAAATGTATATTGTAATGGTTGATTTGCAAAATTATCAAATCTATCATTTGCAAGATTATTAGCGGTTTGTTTTTGATCTAAAAGATAGGATGTTTTAAACCAGGTTTTTCTTAATGTCGTAATATCAAAATTATATGACTCATCAATATTTTTGATTTCTAAAGAAGCTTTATGAGTTACTTTACCAATATTGAAAAACTGAATGTTATTCTGAGAAAGTATAGCTTCTATATCTGAATCATTCGTACTTTGGAATACGATACCTGCGTTTTCTGCAAAAAGTAACTTGATTATATCTTTTTCTCCTATTTCCGAAAGATCTAATGTTGCACCTAAGTTAACATCCGCAAAACATAATTCTAACAAAGTAGTAATTAAACCACCAGAAGCCACATCATGACCAGCTGCAATTTTGTTATCTCTTATTAATTGTTGAATAACATTAAAGGTATTCTTAAAATTTTCAGCATTGTTAATACTTGGAGTTTCAGAACCAATTTTATTGATTACCTGAGAAAAAGAAGATCCTCCTAGTTTGTAATTATCCTGAGATAAGTTAATATAATAGATGTTCCCGCTATCTTTTTGAAGTACCGGTTCTATTACTTTGGTAATGTCATTACAATTAGCAGCAGCTGATATAATAACGGTTCCCGGAGAAATGACTTCTTCATTTGGGTATTTCTGCTTCATCGAAAGAGAATCTTTACCAGTAGGTACATTGATTCCTAAATCGATAGCAAAATCAGAGATTGCTTTTACTGCTTTATATAAACGAGCATCTTCACCTTCATTTTTGCAGGGCCACATCCAGTTTGCCGATAAAGAAATAGATTGTAATCCATCTTTTAGTGGTGCCCAGACGATATTAGTTAAAGCTTCGGCAATAGAATTCTTACTTCCAGCTTCGGGATTAATAAGACCTGAAATAGGAGAGTGACCAATTGAAGTCGCAATACCTTCTTTAGAGGTGTAATCTAAAGCCATCACACCACAGTTGTTAAGAGGTAATTGCAGAGGCCCTGTACATTGCTGTTTAGCAACTTTTCCACCAACGCATCGATCTACCTTGTTAGTAAGCCAATCTTTACAAGCAACAGCTTCTAGTTGCAATACCTGTTCGAGATAAGTGTGAAGATGTTCTTTTTGGCACGAAATATCCTCATAGTTACGATCAATGGTCTTATCATTCATAATCGTTTTAGGAGAACTACCGAACATATCTTCTAAAGCTAAATCCATAGGTTTGTCTCCTTTGGTTTTCGACTCAAAAGTAAAACGGTCATCACCCGTTACATCTCCCACTTGATACATCGGAGAACGCTCACGCTCTGCAATTCGTTCTAAAGTGTCAATATCTTTCTGTCCGATAACCAACCCCATTCTTTCTTGAGACTCATTACCAATAATTTCTTTGGCCGATAGTGTAGGGTCTCCAACAGGAAGTTTATCTAAGTCGATTTTCCCTCCAGTTTCTTCTACCAGTTCAGAAAGACAATTAAGATGTCCTCCAGCTCCATGATCGTGAATAGAAACGATAGTATTTACATCGCTTTCTACCATACCACGAATAGCGTTTGCAGCTCTTTTTTGCATTTCAGGATTAGAACGCTGAATGGCATTCAATTCGATACCGCTACTAAATTCTCCAGTGTCTGCAGAAGAAACTGCAGCTCCACCCATACCGATTCGATAATTTTCACCACCAAGAATGACAATCTTATCTCCGGTTTCAGGTTTGTCTTTAAGTGCTTGTTCGGCTTTTCCGTATCCTATTCCACCAGCCTGCATAATCACTTTGTCAAAACCTAATTTACGGGCATCTTCTTCGTGTTCAAAAGTTAGTACTGATCCAGTAATTAGTGGTTGTCCGAATTTGTTTCCAAAATCTGAAGCTCCATTAGAAGCCTTGATCAAAATATCTACTGGAGTTTGGTATAACCATTTTCTTTCTTCTACAGCTTTTTCCCAAGGACGATTTTCTTCTAATCGTGAATAGGAAGTCATGTAGACAGCGGTTCCTGCTAGTGGCAAAGATCCTTTTCCTCCAGCAAGGCGATCTCTGATTTCTCCACCAGAACCTGTAGCAGCACCGTTAAACGGTTCTACGGTGGTTGGAAAATTATGTGTTTCTGCTTTTAGCGAAATAACACTTTCAAAAGGTGTTTCTTGATAGAAATCTGGTTTATCAGCACTTTTTGGAGCAAACTGGGTAACCTTTGGACCTTTTACAAAAGCTACGTTGTCTTTATATGCAGAAACAATATCGTTAGGATGTGTTTCCGATGTTTTCTTTATTAATTTAAAAAGAGAAGTAGGTTGCTCTTCTCCATCAATAATAAAGGTACCATTGAATATTTTGTGTCTACAGTGTTCGGAGTTTACCTGAGAAAACCCGAATACTTCAGAATCTGTTAATTTTCTTCCTATTTTTTTCGCTACTCCTTCCAGATACGCTACTTCTTCTGGACTTAGTGCTAAACCTTCAGCTTTATTATAAGCCTCTATATTGTCTATTTCAAGAATTGCTTCTGGTTCAATATCTATAGTGTATATGTCTTGATTTAGACTACTATATTTTTGAGAAAGCATTGGATCAAAGTCAGTAAAGTTCTCTAGTACGGATTGAAATTCTTCAATTCGAATGATTCCTTCAATCCCCATGTTTTGGGTAATTTCCACAGCATTAGTACTCCAGGGTGTAATCATTGCGGCGCGTGGACCAACAAAAAAAGCGTCAATGGACGCCGAGGATATTTTAGGTTGGTTGCCAAATAACCATACTAATTTTTTGATATTTTCTGTCGAGATTTCATTAGTGGTTTGTACCGCAAATACGTTCTCATTTTGGTTTCCGAAGAAGTGGATCATGCTTCCAGACTTTGTGTTGTTTTTAATAAGCTGCAAATTTACTGTTTTTCTTTACAAAGTATTGTATAAAACTTAATAGGAATAATAGAGTTATTCACTAAATTCTAAACAATGAACATAAATAAAAAAAGCGGCTAAATTGCCGCTTTTCATTTTATCGTATAATTACCTTTTTGGTAATACTCCTCTGAGATGAGATAATCTCTACTAGTAGCATTCCTTGAGGGAGACTTGATAGTTGAATTGTTTCTGTGATATTCTTTTTAGAAACAATTTGCTTCCCAGTAATATCATAAATATTTAATTCACTATTGTTACTATTAGGCATATTAATGGTGATAGCACCATCTAGTGAAGGATTTGGATACACTGTTATTAAGTTATCCAGATCCAAATCATCTACTCCTAAAGTAGGATCATAACATGTCCAAGATAGATCATCGATGATTACTCTATCACTTGTAGTCGCCTTATCTGTAAAAGAAATTACCACATTTCCTGTAATATTAATATCATTAATAGTTGTAGTTTCTTCTGTGTCTCCATATGGAATTGTTCCTACATCAGTTCCATTAACTCGTACGGTAAATGTTCCACTACCACCACCAAAAGCTCTAATGGTAGTTACAGTTAAAGAACCAATACCTCCGGATATTGAAGGAGCAGTTAATTCGCCATTTCTAATGGTAATTGCGGCATCTGTAAGAGTTTGATCTGTTCTGGCATCAGTAGCAGTCCAAGTTCCTCCATCATCACCTGTCCACATACGGTCAAGATATTGACTGGATGAAGCGCCTATATTGGTAAATGTTTCTGAAGCACAATCACCGCCACCAGTACCGCCAGGTAGAGTAGTTCCATTTACAGAATTACTTTGTGCAGATTCATTTCCAGCGGCGTCTTTCGCTAATACGGTAAAAGAGTACGTGGTTTCAGCACTTAAACCGTTAACCATAGTACTGGTAGTAGCAACAGATTTATTGAAAACTGAATTTACATATACATCATATTCAGTTACCGCTGTATTATCAGTAGAAGCTGTCCAGGAAAGATCTATACTGTTAGAAGTTTCATTTGATACTACTAAATTGGTTGGCACCGTCGGTGCTTCAGTATCAATAGTAACATTCCATATCATTTGTACATACTCTGGATGGCTAATAAAAGGATTTGCATTTCCTTGAAAATTGTAAGCAGCATTATTTCTATCGATTTCTCGTTGTGAAACAGCATCAGAAAGATGCCAACTCACTAATAACTCAATATACCAAGTTTCGTAAAACTGATCTACCGATCCATCCATGGGATTGTTTGTGGAAGTATGAGGATCCCAAGTTCCACTTCCGTCAGCAGGGGCATTAAGAGCTTCGTCTTCATATCTTGTAGCAAAATACAATAACATTCTTGCGATATCACCTTTGAATTCATCAATTGGTTCAAATACGGTTCCTGAAAATCCAGAAGTTGCACTTGGACCTCTTTTAGAACCATTCGAATATGTGTTTGTTGGAGTTTCTGTAACTCCAAAAGGGAAACTACTTCGCTGTCCATTAACATAACCATCAGTAGGAACTACGTGATGTACATCAGTTCTCATTGGCGATAATTGATTAAAAAAACCTTGAGGGAATAAATGTTCTCTATTGTAACAAACACCTTCTGTATTACCAACATTACCGCAAGCATCTCCTGGAGAGCTTCCTCCATTTGTATCATGATCATAAGCAATAACATCAGTCCCATTAGGTTGTTCTGTATACATATCAAGAACGGTGTCGTCCATTTCGTAATAACTATCATTATCGGTAGTTTGATATGCAGTGTATAAAGCACTATAACCTTGATCTATATGACCAGTTGATATGATATTTTTTAATTCTGTTTTAAGAGTAAAACCAGTAAGTCCATTAGCACTGTCATAGTAATCCGACGGAACTTGGCTAAATCCAATACAAAATGTACAAAGAGCGATTAAAAGTAATTTTGTTTTCATTATTTGTTATGTGAGTTGAGTTATTTTCTTTCTAGCAATGCCATATAAAATCCATCAAATCCGGATTCTGAAGAAAGCACTTTTTTATCTTTTACAAAGATAAATTCTTTTCCTATTTCTTTAGTTAGGAATGTTTTAACCTGTTCTTGGTTTTCCGAAGGTAAAATAGAACAAGTGGCATAGACTAATTTTCCACCAGGTTTTACCATTTTAGAATAGCTTTCTAATATCTGCGATTGCGTTTGTCTTATTTTATCCAAAAACTCTGGTTGTAATTTCCATTTAGCATCAGGATTTCTACTTAAAACTCCTAATCCACTACAGGGAGCATCAATTAAAACACGGTCTGCTTTACCATGTAATTTCTTAATATCTTTAGTACTTTCTATGGTTCTTGGTTCTATGTTATGGGCTCCTGCACGTCGAGCTCTTCTCTTAAGTTCCTTTAATTTATTACTATAGATATCCATGGCAATTATTTGACCTTTATTTTCCATTAGAGCGGCCAAATGCAATGTTTTTCCACCAGCTCCTGCACAAGTATCTACTACTCGCTGACCTGGTTTTACTTCTAAGAAGTCAGCTACTAATTGTGATGAACCATCCTGTACTTCGAATAGTCCTTTTTTAAAGGCTTCAGTAGAAAATACATTAGCTCTTTCTGTAAGTTTAAGGGCAGATGGATATCCCTTTATAAATTCTGTGTCTATATTTTCATCTTCAAGAATTCCTCTAAGTTTGTCTCTAGATATTTTTAGGGAATTAGTTCTTAGTACTACTGGAGCTTGTTGATTTAAGGCAGCAATTTCTTTGTCCCATTTAGCTCCTAGTTCTTTTTCTCCAAGTTCATCCAACCAATCCGGAATAGATTCTCTGAATTTTCTCGTATTACTAAGTTCATCAAAACGACCTTTGATACGTCTGGTAGGTGTAGGGACAATTTGTTTCCAATCGGGTAATGTGATGCCCCTTAGTGTTGCCCAAACAGCAAATATTCTCCAAAGATTTTCTCTAGAAAAAGGTTCAGAAACATCAGCAATTTCAGCATAAAGACGTTTCCATCGTACAATGTCATATACGGTTTCTGCAACAAAACTTCGATCACGGGATCCCCATCGCTTATCACGTTTTAACAGTTTTTGAACTACTTTATCGGCATAAGCTCCTTCATTAAAAATTTCACTAAGTCCATCAATTACCGCAAAGACAAGATTTCTATGTAAACGCATCCTTTATTTTTTTAGGGTTTGCAAAGGTAATCCTTTGCTTTAGAATAGTGTTATATTTGATTTAAAAATATTGAATATGAGATTTTTACTATTGTTATTGGTTGTTACACTTCTTTTCAATTGTGGATCAGAACAAAAGAAATTAGTCAGACATGATTTTTCTGAAGTAACTGTCGAGACTATCTTTAGTGATTCAACGAGTATCAGAGCCATTGGATTAAAAGATAATCTATTGATGTTTGCTGGCAGTAATGGTATGTATGGAACTTTTGAAATGGATGATACACTTACAATTAAGAATAAAAAAATCGATACGTTAGATTTTGAAGGAAAGAAAATACACTTTAGAGCTATTGCAGATACAAAAACTGATTTTTTTATATTGAGTATTGCATCGCCAGCTTTATTATATAAAATTAATAAAGGAACAAAGAAAATAAAGTTGGTATATAAAGAAGATCATGAAAAAGTATTTTATGATGCTATGGCGTTTTGGAATGATAAAGAGGGAATTGCTATGGGAGATCCGACTGATGGATGCTTATCTATTATTATTACCAGAGATGGTGGTGAGACCTGGGATAAGCTTTCTTGTGAAGATTTATCAAAAACAAATGAGGGAGAATCCGCTTTTGCAGCTAGTAATGGAAATATAGCAATTGTAGATAATCATACCTGGATCGTTTCGGGCGGAATGAAATCCAGAGTTTTTTATTCATCAGATAAAGGGATTAGTTGGCAAGTTTCTGATACCCCAATAGTACAAGGAACTGAAACAACTGGAGCATACTCGATAGATTTTTACGATAAAAATAATGGGATTATTTTTGGAGGGGATTATACAAAACCTAAGAATAATAAAAGAAATAAGGCTATTACTACCGATGGTGGTAAAACCTGGAATTTAATAGCAGATGGAGTGGGAGCAGGATATAAAAGTTGTATTCGATATATACCCAATGGAGGTGGTAAAGAAATGATAGCGGTAGGTTTTACTGGAATTTCAATTTCTAATGATTCAGGAAATTTATGGGAAGATATTAGTAAAGAGAGCTTTTATACGCTTCGATTTATAAATGATAGTGTGGCAGTGGCGGCAGGTAAGAATAGTATTGCAAAACTAATTTTTAAAACAAAAAAGTAAATGATAAAGGGATCTCATTTACTTTTTATTCAAAATCAGCAAGATTCTTGATTATCAATTTCTTTGTCGTCTATCTCTCAATTGTTTTAGAAGACGTTTATTAAATTCTCTCTCTGCTTTCACCAGTTTTAAGATCTTCTTATGAGAAATAACTTGTTTTAGATCTATAATTAATTTTTTACGAGCATTTAATTTTTGCTCTTCTCCTTTTAGGTGATTTCTTAAAAGATCTTCAGCTTCTTTTTCACTTAAACCTTCTAAACCATCTGCATCTTTTATTGATCTAATGGATCTGCGCTCTTCTTTTTTAAGGCTTTCCATGGTTTCGTCGTGCTCGTTATAAATAGGCCAAAATTGTTGGGCTTCCTTACTACTTAAATTTAATTGTTCCGTTATGTAAGCTATTTTTAGAGTTTTTACTCTTTCTCGGGAACCTCTTTGGGAATAAGAAACATTAATAGTAAAAACAATAATAAATAGTAATAGTATTTTTTTCATGTGTTCTTTTTTATTCAACATATATAATATCATCAGCTAACTCTTCATCAGATAAATAATCTTCTAATTCTTCATCACTTAGTTCAGTATTACCGAACGAATCGGTTAAATTAGTTTCATCATCCAGCAATTCGGCAATTTCAGCATCACTAAACTCACCATTTCCTTCCTCAAAATACTCTTGAATGTCCGCAATGTCAATGCTTTCAAAATTAAAAGAATTATTTTCTTTATTGATTGAGATAGCTATAATGATAGCAATCATGGCTGCAATTCCAGAAACATATAGTATGTTCTTTCTGGAGAATAGAGACACTACTTTGGATTCTTTCTTAACAGTAATTACCTTTTGTAAAATGGTTTCTTCTACATTTTCAAAATATTTTTCAGGTGCTGCTAAACCAGATTTAAGATTATCATTAAGGATAGAAACTTCTTTTTTCTCAGAATTCAGTTTTTCTATAAGATGATTCTCAAAAGTATTGAAATAATCATCGGGCACATTTAGGCCAGAGGATATTGTATCGGACAGTAAAGAAGAGTTTTTGTCTTCTTGGGATATTTTCTCAAAAAGTTTCTCTTCGAAATTATCGAAGTAATCTTTTGGGACTTTAAATCCTTTATTGTCGCTATGTAAATTATTTTTTTTCACTATTTATAAGACGATGTAAATGTAAAAAGGTTTAATTAGTTTTTAAGAATTCTTCAATTTTTTTAGAAGCTAGGTGGTATGAAGCTTTTAAGGCTCCTTCGCTAGTCTCTAAAATTTCAGATATTTCTTTGTATTTTAATTCCTGAAAATATTTCATATTAAATACCTGTTGTTGTTTTCGAGGTAACAATGCAATTGCCTTTTGCAATTTAAGTTGAATCTCATCACCTTCAAAATATACATCAGCCTCTAGATTTTGGATAAGCTGTTGTTGTAGTTCTTCATTACTTATATTATTTTTTTTTGCCTTTTGGTTTAAGAAAGTAATAGATTCATTGGTAGCAATTCGATACATCCATGAATATAACTTACTATCGCCTTTAAATTTTGATATGTTTTTATAGACTTTAATAAACACATTTTGTAGTATATCATCAGTGTCATCATGGTTTTTTACCATATTTCTAATATGCCAATACAATCTCTGTTTATAAAGAGCAACAAGCTTGCTAAAGGCGTTATTGATGTCTTTATCTGTTTGTAGGGCAATAAGCAGGTTTTCTTCTTCTTGAATATTCAAAGGTAAAGATTAGTTTTAGTTTGTATGTGTTACCATGTCATAAGACTAAAATACATAAAAAAGGTTTAATTATATAATGAAATTAATTTTTGTAGGAAAATTGTAAGAAAAACTTTAATTTTATAGATTAAATGTATTTTTATTTAGATAAAGTGAATTTAAATTTGGTCGGTTTAAAAAAAGTAGTATCTTTACACTGTAATAATGAGTTATCACTTTCATTTTCCCCAAGATGAAAGTTTTTAATAAAAGTGAGTTTTAATTTTAGATTAAGCCCCTAAATTAAGATGATTTGTGTGAAGAAAAAGAGCGTGGAGACGCTCTTTTTTGTTTTATATACGCTTCGCGGTAAATTATTTTTTGTAATCGTCGAATATTTTAATATTTTATTTATTTGTAGGTTTTTAGCTACAATATAAGTTAATAATGGCTAAACAAGTGTTAAAAAGAGTCTTTTTTTAGATTAAATGCGTAAAATGCTTTGCTGTATTCTAAATTGATTGTATATTTACAAAGTAAAAATGAGTTAGTGCTTTCATTTTCCCCAAGATGAAGGTTTTTAATAAAAGTGAGTTTTAATTTTAGATTAAGCCCCTAAATTAAGATGATTTGTGTGAAGAAAAAGAGCGTGGAGACGCTCTTTTTTATTTTTAGTATTTTAAGTGTTTGTTTTTCAAGTATTTGTTTGATTCTATTGTTGTGGTTTATGTAGGTTATGAATTTAGGTTTTAGCGAGAAGCAGGGTTTTTAAGCAGGGTTTTCTTAGATTTTTTAATTACTTTTGGTTATATCAGATTTGGGGTGATATACGGTGAAATGCTTATTTACTGGATATAATTCATTAGTCAAATCTATTTTTCTGTACTTTCAAAATCGTATTTTATTTATTTTGGGATAATTACACTTAGACTGTTTATTCCATCTATAATGACCTTTTAATTAACAAGATTTTCATTTTTCTTCTGCCATCTTCTAATCTCTGAATAATATTATGCATAGTTTATTTAGACCTTTTGTTGTTACTTAAATCATTACTAATACTACTTGCGTATCTTCCAAGTAGAAAACCTTCAACAAAGACTTTTAGACTAATTATCTTATTGTCGTCAAGCTTATATACAATTTCTATAAAAAACAAGTATAAACTGTATAAAACTGTTCTTTCTTCGTTGTAGATTATAGAATGTAAAAATGTTCCTTCGTTGAAGATTATACTTTACTTTGTTTCCTTCGGTAATATCTCGAACTCTTCTATAGTCATTTACCAATATATCTTTGGGTATGTAAAAAGAGAGATCATACATCGGAGCATGTATACGAACCATCGGAACCAATAAGGTTTTTTCTTTCTATTCATTATCTATTTACAGTTTAAGTATCATTTGTAATTAATAATTTTTTAGTTTCTTCACAATGAATTTCTATTACGTGAAATATTATACGTTTTCCATTATAAGTTTTCCTTACTATTTCATACCAACCATCTGACCATTTTTTAAGTATTTCAGGAGTGAGATTTAAAATATAGGAATAATCCTCTACTGTTAATTCATCATCATTAAACCAGATAGTATCTCCTAGTCTAAGTTCTTTGGCAAAATTTAAATCTATTTATAAAGTTTCCTCTGTTAAATCCTTGTGTCTGATATTATCATCAGTTAAATAACCGGATGTATAATCTATTAATATTGCTTTTTCTATATTCATTGGATCGTTTTATTGAACTTTAGTTTCTTTTAAATTTTCTATATTTTTATTCAATTTTTCCAAATAATATGAGATTCTACCAATATGTGTATCAGGAGGTGTTAGCTTACCTAACCCCATAGTTTCTTTAATCGGAAGGTTAAATTCTTGCGAATATTGTTTTCTATTTATATCCTGATAACGAACGTTGACCACAATTTCTTTATCTATTTTACTATCACTGTTTTGGGATAAGTCTGTAAAATAATATTTATACCTCTGCCCACAATAACATTATGATCCTTCTTGGTTAGGTAATATACAATATGCTCTTTAACTGGATTACTTCTTAGTCCAGCATGTATTTCAGATCTAGCTACACCTTGCATTGGAAATTCTGTTAAATGTTTGAAGCTATCATCTAATAATTTAAGGTAGATATCACGTTGTTTGTTGTCATATTGCTTATGAGTAATTTTACCAATAGACTTTAAGCTATCTTTTGCTTCAGGTGTAAGGAGGAAAAACATTTCTACTGCATTTTTTCGTCGAGTTCTGATATCTGGTTCTCTAAAGAGTATTCAGCATAGGTTCCATTCTCTCCATTATGAATCCCTGGAGCTAATCTTTTTTTCAAAGCTTGTAGCTTAATAAAATCAACCAATTCTTCATTATTCTCCATGTGTCTAAGTGCTTCGCGAATCACCTCGCTTGCACTATTATACTTCCCGCTATCCACTTTCCCTTGAACTACATCAACTAATTCCTCAGTTAAACTAATGTTCATTGACGGCATAATTAATCCTCATATTTCATTACTCAGAATAGTATAACAAAGATTGCCAAAGATTGCCGTCAATTAATCCAGTGCCTCAAATGTTTCCCATAAAATAACATTATGTATTTTTAACATTCAGCAATCGAATAAGAAAACAAAAAAACATGTACGAATGTACCCAGACAAGCGCTTTAAGTATTTTCTTTTAATATCTTTATTGATCGAAAACTTTATTTAGATTAATATTCGAAAAGACGTAATCCTTAGCGTCTATAAAGGTTTGGGGGTAATTATTAATTATATTTTTAAAATTATGCTAAATAATATTTTAAATTTAGAAGGAGTTACTGTCCTTAACAAAAAGCAACAAACAGGTATTAAAGGAGGTCAAACTTGTATTATAACAGTTAGGGACTCTGAAGGAAGCCATAGTATTATAGCTCCTGGATTTCGGGAAGGTTCGGCAGGTTCAGATCAAGCAAGCGGCATATGTAATGATTTGCTTAATGATTTTCCTGATGCATACAGTTGTGGTTATGATTGCCAATATGATGATTTTGGTCAGTAAGAAAACAATTATGCGGTTGGATATTTTTTATAGTAGCATGTAGATATTGTCCACAAACGCTTTATTAGCTTGAGTAGATCATTAAGTTTTTAATATGAGTTACATATACAGTTTTATTCTCATAACTTAAATATCGCAAGTTAGAGTCCTGCTCCAGCTAATAAAAATGATAAGGCTTTCAATTTCCTGAAAGTCTTTTTTAATTCTACAGGTACAACAAATTAGATTGACTTTTTTAATGTTGAATAAGTCACGTATATACATAATAGTATCACTGGAAAAATGTAGTTGGGATTCTTCTTTACCTCAATATACTTCAAGAATATCGACTACCGTAAACGGATCTTCCCTTGAAAACTTCACTATTCAGTTGTCGAGCATCTGTAATTCGAGATCAGGATATAAGTTGCTATCTTTCTATTTTTCGTATTCACAAAGACTTTCCAGAACACAACTTATGTATTAATTCTAGAATGATTGATTTTTATTTATATCAATTTGTAAATTTTCGATTGTTTCTGCGAAAACCGATGACTATTTATTTTCTAAAGACCTAATACCAGGTCCTGAGAAAATTAGTGAGAAACAAATAACAAGAAGATGGAAAATACATGTAAAAGACAAGCTGAACATAGATGTGAATTTTTATGCATTAAAACATGTACATACTGATATAATAGCAGCTTCAAGTGGAATAAAAACAGCCAAAATTATTAATGGTCATAAATCCGAAAAAACCACCATCAATCACTATGCGGTTAACGAAAAACAACGTCAAATTGATATTGGAATAAATCTAGATATATAATTTTAGATATATACGAATCCATACAATTCTAGAAATTTAAAATTAAGCATATAATTTTCAGAATCTTTATCTTAATATTTGCTCCCAATCATTAAAGATATTCCTGTATTTCCGTATTAAAAGCTAACTCAGGATAATCTACCTTTTGTATTATGTATTGATAATTACTGTCTATTTTATTTGAATATAAGTCTCTGTTAACTGGGTAAGATGATATTGTCGAATCATCATAACTTATATCTACTAACTCTTGTATATGATTTTGATTCAAATCGTCTCTAAGCCATTCTCTTTGTAGATCTGGATTAAGCAATACGACTTGTCGGTCTTTATCACCACTGTTATGAATAGTTCCAAATAGCTTTGAGGCTTTTTTTGTTAACATCGTTAATGTTCTAACTCCACCATCAGAAGATTCGGAATAAATTCCTGCGACTGAAAGCACTCCATTTTCTTTGTCTGTAAAATAAAATGGGTAAGATGTATTCATAAATCTATGTGGCTCAAAAAATCCTGTTAAAGGAATTATGCATCTTTTAGTATAAATTGAATCTTTATACAAATCATAAGTAAACATTTTCTCACTCCGTGCGTTCAAACAGTATACATTATTTTTTCCTTGACTATAATAGTCATTTATTTTGAATCCCGCTATATAAGAAGGTACTATACCCCATATCATAGGATGCAGTTCCTTTTTGCTTTCTTGAGGTATAACTAATAACTCTGGGTGATCTACACCTCGCAAATGATAATTCATAAAATCATTATCCGCAATACTAAACTTTTCAGACCTAATTACACCATAGTGTTCTTCTAATTTCTTGACTTTTCTAGCTTGTGATGCCTCGTAGCACATATCAATAAGAATTTCTCAAATATACAAAGTCTCTAAACTATAACCATCATTATTAGGAATAATTCCTATTTTATGGAATAATTCCTATTTTTGCAAAATGAAAACTAATGACGAAGCACCATACGTAAATGAGGAATTTATCATGATCCAAATTAATAGGGCATTTGAAGGTATGCACACCTTAAGAGTACAAAATAATGGTGGCTATTATGCAGAATTAAAAGGAGATACCTTGATTTATAGAAATGGATATGGGATTTACAAAGGAAAGCGGAATCTTAAAGCAGCAAGAAAAATCTTTGAAGGATTAATAAATACCTATCAAAACTTCAAAGTAAATGAAATTTGCTATTTCTATGGTAGAGGTGTATGGAAATGGTACACTGATTTTTCTTATAAAGAGTAAACTGAAACCTTATTTTTTTAATAGTTTATTTCATCTCTTATACTTATTCTTTCTTATATAATCAGTAAACCACATTCCAAAAATCCAAATAGGTACAATAATTATCAAATGCCACAATTCAAATTGATATTGATCCATCGTTTATTTAGACTTTAAAATTTTATTGAAATTTTTCACTCCTAATTTTTCTGCCATTTCCAAAAAATCAATAAGTTTTATAGCATACACATCAGATTCCCATTCACAAATACGTTCATTTCTTTTTCCAACTATTTTACTCATTTGCCTTTGGGATAATTTTTTATGTTCCCGTAATCGTTTAACATATAAACCTCCTTTCATAGTCTCCATCTTTTATTTTAACTTTATTCTATTAATTTATTTTTCAATATCAACGTAAGGCTATCGCGAAGAATTTCCGCCTGATTTTTATCCAGAGTCATTCCTCCTGAATTTAAATTTTTCTTATCTATGAAATGAAATTGAAGATGTTCGCCATCGGTTTCAATTTCCATATTCCTATTTTCCCCTGTATGCTCATTAGGATAAATTATGGTGATATTATCTATCTCAACTTTCATCTTTTTCCCCTTTGTTTGTTATGGTTTTATTGAACTTTACTTTTCAAAATTTGGCACATCCGTTTGGTTAATTATCTTTTAACATAAATCCATCGTATGGTAAATATTCTTGATAATAATTGGGAGCAAAATGTATAGCATTATCTTGTATAGAAACTACATATTCTTCTTCCTTTATTATATACTTATTTATCTCTTTCTCTAGAATATAGCTATAAACCTTAATCTCATTACCCCTGTATAGTTTAGCTCTCACATGAGCTATGCCTTTATCAGCATTAATAAAATAAGGATGAGTTATTTCCAGAAAACCATGTACATATTTTTTTGTGAAATATTGATGCATTTTATCCGCTTCATTATATAAGAACAAGCTATCACCATTGATAAATCTAACATTTGGGAATATTGATTTATTCCAATATAATGGAGTTATATCAAAGATAGAATCATGAGAATCGTCTATTGCTTTATCAACTATAGCAAGATATTGTCCATTTTTATATCGTAAAGATTCTATTATTTCATAAAATACCATATCTAGTTCAGGATTCTTTGAAGTTTTCAGAACCTCTGTAAGATCAACTTGATTGCTTTTACTATTACAAGAAAATAATAGTAGGATTAGAATTGTATAGTTAAGATTTTTTATCATAGCTTATTTATCCACTAAAGTATGTAATTTTATAGCAATAGCTTTATGATCACCTAATTTAGAAGTCATCCCCATGTTTACATTTGAGTGTTGCTGTAATAACTTAGTAATCTTTGCAATATCTGATCCATCTAAGATAAGCTTCACTACAGAAGGTACGTATCCAGTATATTCATCGGATGGACCTCCGTAATTATTCACTCCAATTGGATCCCATTCTTCCCATAAAATCATATCAACCTGTACAAATAATTCTTTCCTATTCATTTACTAATAGATTTATTGAACTTCGGTTAATCCCCTTTTTATAATCTCTTCTTTGAAATCATCTAATTCTATTTCATAATTGTAAATAGCCTGTTTAATCAAAAGATTGTGTGGTTCTCTTTCAAATTGAGCTATGGCTCTTGAATAATTAGAGTCTTAATTCTTTTTATTTTTCAATAATTCATTATTTGATAAAAGTCTTAAATTCATGAAATTTCAAGAATGTAATCTGAACATTAGATATGACCCACCTAAAGAAATTTTAGCAAAACGGGAAAGAGTATATTCTAAAATGCCAGGTTGGCTAGGTTTTGGTAAAAAAGATATGGGATATGAAGGGATTCCTTATTGGTTTAGCTACAATAAAGATGAAAAATATATAATAGCATCAGTCGAGTCAAGTGGACTCCATTTTGAAGGAAATATCGATGATTACGAATGGCTTTTATGGAAAACTAATTTTAAAAAAATCTCCACAGAAATTCTTAGATTTAAAGTTGGAGAAATAGAAGAAGGAGAAGTGAGGCACGAAATAGAATGGATATATTAACTTAGAAAGTTCAATAAAACGATGAATTATGACAAAAGAAGAATTTTTAAAGAATCATTGGTTTAATTTTCCTTTACCTGAAGGAACTGCGTATACATTAGAATATACACCAAAAAATGATGCAAATGTAGATGCTATAAGAAAAACTACATTAAATAATGCTACAGATGTAAGTGAATTAGATATGAGGATCGCATTATCACGAAAATTACTTACTGACAAGGATTATGAATATACTCAAAATGATGTTAAATCAATTTTTGATGCGCATGAAGATTATAATCTTAAGCATCCCAGAATTATAAAGTCTAAATAAACGATGAGAATAATATTTTGGATTCTTTATGTTTTGACAGTAGCTGGGGTAATTATTTCATTGATTATGATTGCGGCTGGTAATAGACCTTGCTCAGGTGATGGTTGTATGATTCAATTTTTATATATTATCGGAACCCCTCTTTTAATAATTTTTTTGATACTATTTTTCTTTATGACAAGAACGATTATAAAACAATGGAAAACTAAAGTTCAATAAAACGATCGTTTATTTGAACTTTTAACGGTTTCGGCTATAAACAGTTGCCTGGGGTAGCACAGACTTTTGCAAGTACACGACAAGCTGAAAATTCAACAGGAACTTTTAGGATAAGTCTGTAAAAATCATTGTTAGCGAACGTTTTTATTCCGTTATTTTATTATTCTGGTTATTAATTTATTTACCATTTTGACGCACGTAAAAAGATTTTCTACCCAATAGTGTATTATATATTTATATTCAATAATTTGGATAAAAACTCAGTCGAAACAGTTTTTGAACTTTGGGCTGGCATTAATAAAGATGCACCAAAAACAATAGAAGTTAGGGCATTGCGTAAACTTGATATAGTATGTTTTTTAATTAAATTTTGAGTGTTTCCACCCATCTTTATTGTTACTAAATAACAAGTATGGTTTTCTGAATAAATTTCTGTTAGATAATCACATAATACATCCCAAGAATTGTCTTTTGCAGGATTGCTTAAGTGAGTCTTTCTTGTTCCGGTTGAACAAATATCTAAGATTAATAAATTTAGGTCATTTGGTATTTCATATCTAAAGAGTAATAAGCGATTGACATCGACTATAATAGAACCTTTCTCTATCGGGTCTAATTTCTTTTTAGTGAATACACTAACCATACTTGATATCCCATCTATATAATGTATCTCAGCTCTAAAAGCCTTATCATTCTCCAGTCTCTTCCACCAAGAAACTCCTACTATTGGGTCGCCGTTCACGACTATAGAAACTTCACGATGAATTTCAAAGCTTTGTATTATCGTTTTTGCTATTCTTCTGTAATTATCTTCATCAATTCCTCCATCGTGATAAAGAGGCATCAAATCAGCAATTTCTCCTTTAACACCATTTTGTCTTAATACTTCTTCTGTTTCGGAGTAATTTCCAGTAATTACAAAAATTAAATCACTCCTTTTAGCAACTCTAATACCTTTGAGTGTCAAATCATCCATTGGATTCATTCCCCCGCCAACGACAAATAAATTATTCATAAATCAATCTGTTTTGGTACAAATCCCATTGATAATAGTGTTATTTTTTCGTCATCTGCGCACTCAAGTCTACCGTGTATTGTGCCATTAGCATGAAATGCAAGAACATTTCCAATCGGTATTTCATTTTCAATAGGTCCAAGATTAGAATCCCAAAGAATCAATTTAGAACGTTGTCCGTTCTTAAATGTGTGACTCAGTTTTACAAGAACGTTTATCTCGTACTCTTTTCTATCAACGTGCATATTAATACTGCTACATTCCTTATCATAGTATAAATATGAATTATGACCTGAATTAATTACTTCAAATCCTAACTTATCTTCTAACTCTTTTTGCAAGTTTGCGTTACTTGAGAAATTTAATGAAGCTTCACCTCCATAAGTTGACCTAAATGTTTCATTCCTATCACTTCTTGAGCTCCTCATTATAGCTGATTCATCTATACAATCATTAAAATGCTGTTTTATGTTTAATGAACGATAAGAATCATTAAAAATTAGACCAGATTTAGCGACCATTGAGAAAAACAAAGCAATACCTTGGATATTATTATAGCTTGTGGTTCCAACCTTGGGAATTTTGCAAGAAGGTGTGAGTTCAGAAACAACTGTGTTCAAATAAGTTTTAAATTCTAATTTACCTTTGTTGTCAAGTTCTTTGTATTTAGATAAATAAATCTTGCACAATTGTAACGGAACATTTGAATTATCATCATTACCAGATTGATTACTTAAATACCAGTCTTTTCTATTCATCATCATCGACACTTGTGTCAGTTATTTTTATTAACTGGTCAAGAGCCTTATCAAGTTCTTCAGATTTTCCTTTTTGTTTCTCCAATAGTTCCTTTACTTCTTTTAGTGTTTCAGGTGAAAGACCTACTAAGCATCTTGGTGTAATCGGTCCTGGGTTGTCTTTCTTTGCCATAATATTTGATTTTATTAATTAATTAAATTGATTCCTACTAATACAATGCTTTAGCCATTGAAAAAATGACTAATGTTTTTAGAATTTTATTTTGATTCTCTGTTCTATTTTCAGTACTGATTCTTGTTTAAACTTACTTTTATATAAATTAATTATTGAATCAATTTTTTGACTTTCAAAATCAGATTTTTTGTGCACGTAGACCAAAATCTTTGTTGCTTCTTCAACTTTGGTTCCATTACTTCCAGTCCAATAGCCATACGCATCAACGATTGTATAGCCATTTAAGATTTTATCAATATGATTTTTCTTAAATTCTAACCAAATATTATTAGATATAGCTCCCTCATCATTTGAAAGTCCAAAGTATAATTCTGTCTTTATTTGTGATGTTTTTTTAACACTTCCGCAAGAAATTAGAACTAAAAAAGATAGTGATATTATTATGCGGTATTTCATTCGGTAATGTTTTCTAGCAATGTTATAAAGGATATATGTCCTTTATATTCCTTCGTTTTATTGAACTTTTAATACTTTTTATATAAAGCATAGTCTACCAATAGGTGCTATGATTTCATATACAAGGTTACTCACTTGCTATTTTAAAATCTTCATTTATAATAAATGTTTCTACATTTTGAATTAGTTCCTCCAAAAAATTGGTTATTTCAATTTTCATTTTGAATAAATCGTCAATGGAGAAGTTGCTCCCTACTTCTGTAAATGTTTCATTTCCATGAGCAAGACTATTTCTTTTGTTTTTTACTTTAAGCATAGAATCACAATTTCTCGTAATTTCAGGCAATCCATATAGATCAAAAATTCCCTTTATTTTCCTTGCGTCGAGATTTCCAGATATATCTTTTGAGTTAGTTTCTTTACTATATGCTTCAAAATTATATATCATTCTAGTTCCCAACTCTGAATCTCTAATTTCTTTAGGTTGTATTTGTACTGCATCTTCAAGAATATTTTCAATTGCATTAAATATATATTCATCTTTTTTCTTTGCTCCTACGCCAAAAGATCGATGTTTGTATTTTAGCCAAATCTTCTTAATCGGAGGCTTAAGTTCCTTGTAACTTGCACCGGTAGCGTTCAATGCTGCAAAGTATTCATTCATAACAGAATTTATGGTTCCCTCAATCAAATTATAGAATAGCAGAATTGAGTTTGATTTTAATATCTTCGCTAAAGTCAAATCAATTTGATATGAATTATTATTAAGGTATAATGCCATATTTAGTTCTGTTGTGTCATTGATTGATATTTTACTGGAAGAGATTGAATCTAAGTTCGAAATAGATATACGATGATCTGCTATCCATACAAATGATAAATATTTTTCTATTTGTAATTTCCTCTCTTGAAAATCTAATTTAACATCAATCATAAACCAAGAACTCGATTTTTTACAAAATTTATTCTACTTCTAAGCTTAACAGGGGTATTAGTTGAACTCCCCGTTACTTCCGCAATAAATTCTTCTGAATTAAGCCAATCGTTCACATTTGTTGTTGGGTTAGGGTTTTCTTTTAAAGCTAGATTTATCCCAACCGCAATTGCTTCAAATCGAACTCGAGGCGTTGATGTGTGATGAGCGCCTTTTAGAAAGCCATTTTCGAAATTTGCTTCAACATAATTTAGCATGTTTTTAAATTCAGTTTCAAGGTTGGCACGATTAAATGTTTCATTCTTTGTTTTATTGTAATCATTCAAAAATTCATTTACATAACCGGTGTAATCAGCAAGACTTTCTGAGTAAGCGAAAAATCTAAGTATTAATTCTTGTGGTTCTCCCCGTTTTTTAGTTCTTTCCGTAAAACTTGTTAGTCTCAAGAATTGAGGATCTGAAGCACACTCATATACAAAATCAGTAAAAGGGCCAGTAAAACTTCCTTTCCTCTTTTCCATATCTTTAAGTATAACACTTCCAGAATTTATTCTTTCAAACAACATAAATCTTGCGTCTTCATCGCTATGTTCAGAAAGCACAATCATTCGCAAACTTGTGTTATTTATTTTCCTTTTTCTACTAGTCGGAAAATCTGAAAATCTTAACCCATTACAAGTGTCTAGAATTTCCAGAGTACTTAAGGTTAATCTATCGCTAAGGAAATTCTCTAACGTTCTAATTCTTTGAGAACCATCAACAATTTCTAATCTCCCGTCTTCATTTTCAGCCGTAAAAATGTAAGGGATTGGTAATCCCAGTAGTATAGATTCCACAAATTTAGATTGTCTTTCTTCTTCCCAAACGAAAGATCTTTGATAAGCAGGTATAAATATTTCATTCTCATCTGTTTCTAAATCTGTTTTGTATTTCGATACCAATATTTCAACGGGATATTCTTTTACATCATAATCAACTGTTTGTTGTTTTTCTCTTATTTGCGTTTCAATTGTTTCAATTTGAGCTTCTGTCAACATGTTTCTGTTATACTTTATTGTTAAAAACACCCCATACCCGAAGAAACTTCAGATATGGGGTGGTTCTACTCTTTACGTTGCCTCTAAATTAGAAAAAAATATTTACAATAATATTTTTTCCCTAAAATTTTGATAAGCTTTTTGTAAAAGTAAATTTACACTCGCAATTTTCAAGAATACCATAAGCAGGAGATATTTTGATAAAAATGAGTTCAATTAAGCGTCAAATCGTAAACTTAGAAAATGAACCGCTTTATTGAACTAGCTAAGTTGTATTCCCCGGTTTCTGAGTAAAAGTTCACTAAAACCACCATTTTTATAGATTACCCTTGTGTATAAGAGTAGTTGTCATAACAAATTTGACTCTTAGGGCGTTATCAATAATGAACTAAAGAAATTTTAAATAAACACTTACTATTAACCAGAAGAATTCATTAGACTAAGAAAATATCTCCACCTCCCTGATTGCCTTAGAAATAATCTTAGGATCAATATAATGTGTGTCTAATACTTTTTGATTTGAATGCGATGATAAAGATTTGGTACTACCCTTCATAGCTTTGTTTAGGTACGTTAAGTATGTTTTTCGCAAGCATTTAAACTGTAATTGTTTTTCGTTGCCCAGAAGTGCATAAAAGTGGCTAAAACTTCGAGATAAAATTGATGTTAACCAGTCCATGCTTTTATTTTCTCTATTTGGATAGATAATAAATTGATCATTGTTTTTTTTCTTGTGGTATCCCATTCTTATTAGAATTTCGTGTAAGCCTTTGGTCACAGGAATTATTTTTGGAGCAACAATCTTAGACTTTCCTAAAGTTTGATTTGATCTTTGAACCTTTAAATTTGGAACTTCGATATATAGGGGGTGTCCGTTTGAATCTTCTTTTATCATCGACCATTTCATTCCCATAATTTCCTCACGTCTGCCACCAGTATGCAGAGCTAGTTGAAATGCACTTTTTAGAAATGGGCGATACATGTTCTTTTTAACTAATTTTCCTGTTTTGCTAACTCTATCTACCTTTCCGTTTTTATGATTCAGAAGTGATAGTAACCCTTTGAATTCTGATTGTTCAATGGTTTCAATTTGGTAGGTAGTGGATTTTGAATTTACGTCTTCAAAAGGGTTTTCTATTTTTAAAGAGTATGTTTTAATAGCCCACTTGAAAAATGCTTTAAGGGCTCCTATAAAACGATTATAAGTATTAGCAGCATATCCATTAATATAGGTATGAAAATAACCTACGTGGATTTCACCGACTTTATCACAACGTAGGATTCTTTTATTTATATTTTGATACTCGATAGCTTCATTGAATAGTGTAAGGGCTCTTAGCATGTTCGATACTTGCTGTTTACTTCTGTTTTTTCTCTTATGGGGAGGTACGCCTACATCTGAGTAAAAATCTACATATTCTATTTGAGCATCAAAGAGATAAATCAGATTGTTTCTATTTAGCTCAGTAGAGGAATTCGTACTAAGAAGTTCTCCAAGAAAATTAGTTCTGAATTCTATACCTTCTATAACCGCATCCTCATAACGTGTTGAATTCAAAAGTTTTGTCGTAGTGCCTTTGCTTGTTCCTGGTATGTGAACGGTTTTTTTATAGGAATGTTTTTCTGGAGATTTACAGCTCGAAAATGATCTGCCATTTTTCTTGCATAGGGGTTCTATTGTCTTCCCATTTTCTTGTTTATGAGTCCAGGAGAAATTATGGTTGCAACCAGTGCAGTAGATAGACATTCCCTTATGCTTTTTTTTAGGCAGTTTTTTACGTTTCATTTCGTATCTGTTTATAAATACATAGCTATGAAGCTGCGAATTTTTTAGCAAGTTCAGATTTTGGCTGAACCTTTGTTTTTGGTTTTAGGATTGGTGAACTATCTTTAATTTCTGCTAGTTCTATAAATCCATAGCGATCATTATGTGTATAGCAGTGATATAAAGCTTCCCAATGATCAGGATATTTGTTTTTCAGGTGAACAATGGCTTTTCTGTCCAATTCCAGTTCTACAAAGAAAAGATCAGCAACGGATTTATTGCCTACCGTTGTAGTTGGAACTTGATGCTTATCACACCATTCTAATGCTGTTTTAATGCCTTTTACTCCTAATAGCTGGCAAAGTTCAGATAAGGGTATAAATTTTTTCTTTTTTACATAGGTATTCATTTTAATACTTAATTGCTGTAGATCCAATTGTAGCGTCGGTAAATACAGTAGTTTATAAGTGGTGCATGACTTGTAGCGGTCATCTTGCGTTAATACTCATTATTTTTTAAAATCTGTTCTCACTAGCCTGTGAGCTACGGTAACTTTATTGTTGTTTTGTTTTACTTCTATATTTCGGTAATCTCCATCGCGAAGCATTTTTTCTATTCTTTGGGCATCCTCTATTCTTTCTGTACCTTCTACGCAATCCATTTCACCATTTTTTTTCAATACTCGTATGGTTTTGTATTCTTTGGCTCTTATGATTTCAATAACCTTTAATTCATCGTCTGTTAAACCAGCCAATTTGCAGAAATCGGGTATATTGTAGACAGGCTCAAGGTTGGTTTTAATTGCCTTATGTAAACAAATCGTTGTGTGGTTTTCTATATCACCTGATCTTAATTTGGCGAAATAGTCTTTTTCATCAAGCATCCAAACGGATTCCATTCCTTTGTTGTAGGTAATGACGATGTATACGGGCTGATTATAGAGCAATACCAAAAATGAATAATACTCAAGAGCAGGATATTCTTTTCCATCTTTAGCTACTATGGGTGCAAGTATAGCATCTTTGCAAGCTTTCGTTTCAACGTGTGAGAATCGTAAGCTTTTCATTTCATTTAAAACACTAATAAGAATAACATCTAAGGCGCTGTAATAGTTATATCTGTTTACGCTTTCTGGATCTCTTTTGTCGTCTAATATTCCTTTTAATCGCCAAGTGTGCAACGTCATTCTATTTATTCCTATCATTGCTTTGCTCTCGAAAATTAATTCATTCAAGGCTTGGCTATGTGCTGTAAAATCTTCTTGATGTGATTTCATTTGTTTGCTTTTAGTGTTTATATATGCTAATATAAGAATAAACCATCACGTAATTGATACGTGACGCTTTTAATAAATATAAATATAGTATTATTTTTCATAGTAGCCTTTATGCTATTTCTTTAAACTAGTGTCAGTTTATTTTGTTGTCTATATGTTAGAGTTAAGAATTACTCTTTAAGCTCAATAGTTCTTTAAGTGCTTCTGTCTGTCCTTTCTGCGCTTCAAAGGCAACTTTATGACAATCGGTTAATTCTTTATTGAGTTGCAAGATATCTTTACGGAGTTGGCTGTTTTCATCCTTATAATGCTTTACTTCATTGTTTAGATCCGCTGCGGTTTTGTCGCTTGTTTGGGATGATGCCAAGTTTGTTTCATTGGATAAGAATCCATCTTTAGCTTCAATATTAGGATTGTAGAAATAATTAAAGTCAATATTAAAATATCTAGCCATGTTAATCATTAGCATTTGTGGGGCGTGTTTCGGCTTCGTTTCTTTTTTTCTACTAGCTCTCATTTCTTCAACGACGTATTTATTACTAATGTAGAATCTATATCCAAAAGCATAATCCTTTTCAAATTCTTTGTTTGTGCCCGTTTTTTGGTGTAAATCGATAAGGTAATCTACCATTTTCAGGACTTGTGTATCTATAATATCAAACTCACTCATGTTAAAGTTATATTAAAAAAATAAATGTTAACATCTGTAAAACAGATAGTTGTGGTATTAATTCGTTTCAACTAGATATTATTTAGTTATTTTATAACTAAATAATATCTAAATTTGTATTTAAACAGATATTAATTGTTTATCTGTTAGTTATTAGAGTTGATTTATTCGTTGTTGGAAGCAAATATAAAAAATATAACTAATATGTAACTAAAAAATAACCTAAAAATTAATTATTCACTTAAAAACGTATTTGAGGATGTACACAAAAAGGAAGTTTCAAAAGCAGATTGATTTGTTGTATCACTATTACAAAGAGCCTTTAAAACTATTAATAGAACACTCTGGATTAGCACGACCTACAGTCTGGAGGTTTCTAAAAGGTAAAAACCTGAGAACCTACAATCAAGATAAGTTAATTGAATGTGTTATCACATTGAATGAAGAAGCAGTGGCTAAACGCAAAGCTTTAAAAGATAGAGGAGATAAAATTCTTCAATTAGAGTTGGACTTGTTAAAGCGCTAAAAATGTATAAACAGAGTAATATCATATAAAGTTTGGGGAAACTATGAAAATATTAAGAATTAAAGAATCCACCAGAAGCGAAGTACTTCGTAATATCCACAGGGCTTTTAAAAAGCGTAAAAGACCATCTATAACCCATATTCACCATATAGAACTTGTGTTTTCAGGTGATCATTAACACTACTAATTTAATACATAGGTAAGAGCAGTTATTATTCCTTTTATGACAAATAGTGTAGAAGGATTGGTTTGCTGTTTTTCTAACACGAAATATTACTAGCATTATGATTATTAATTATTCTCCTTCCTTCCAGTTTTTGGATAGTTATGTGGTTGCATTTAACCAAGATCAGGAAGATATAGGTAACAAAGTACGTCAATCGATGGTAGCTACTATGAAAGAAATCATTAGGGTGTATGGGGCTTTTTTACAGAAAGCAGATAAAATCACTCCTATTGATCCTAAGCAATTACCTTCTTTGCGAACTAATAATGTGCAGCTTTCAAAGTTGACTCATGCCAGTGAGCGAACCATTAAAAGGCATATCAAACGGCTTTTAGCTTCCGGTATTCTTACTCGGAAGATCTGGCACGGTTCAAATGCTCCCTATGAGCTGTTTATAAATCCAAAAATATTGTGGATAAAAGGGGTAGGACGTGTTGAGAAGTCAAAAATGACTGAAGAATCACAAAAAACTATTTCTGCTGATAATCAGTTAAATACAAAATATAAAAGTACAAAATGTCCTCATACTGAACCTTATAAAAAAACTTATAAAAGAAATAATAGAATAATAGCTGTTGATTTTGTTGATAACCAAGATGCTTTGAGTACTTGCGAAGGTCTTGGAGTCACAGATAAAACCACTGATAAACCACCAAGAAGGAGTTCGCTACCGCTCACAAGTGTTGCGTTAACCGGTAAAAAACCTATAAAAGACACTAAAAAAACACGAAGGAAAGACCCTTTTGAAGAAGCACGAAGGAAAGACCCTTTTGAAGAAGCACGAAGGAAAGATGCTTGGCGGGAAGATTGGAAAAATGACGAAGAAATTTTGCAAAAAAAGCAAACTGGCGCGCAAAATTTTGAAGTCAAACCAACAGCTGAAAAGGATAAGAATGTCCCTTCCCAAGCCACCCGCCACGCTTTCCTATCGAAATATGCTTTGGAGCTTTGGCAGCTTTCCCAACAAGTGTTGTACAAGGATGTATGGCTGAGTAAACGACAGCAAAACATTGGGCTAAACTTAGTCTACAAATGGTATGAATCTGTCAAACCCCTAGCGTTGGAAAAAGCGCATCGGCAGTACAAACGACGAATTCATATCGTTGGGAATTATATCAACAAAGATCCTGACCACCGTTTTGTGCTATTGCCTTACCAATTTTTTAATATCGATAACAAGCATGGTTTTAGAAAATCAAAACAGTGGTATCGCAAAGACCAAGAACATCAACGC
Source organism: uncultured Aquimarina sp. (assembly GCF_947492405.1). GTDB lineage: Bacteria > Bacteroidota > Bacteroidia > Flavobacteriales > Flavobacteriaceae > Aquimarina. The sequence goes on along the minus strand of NZ_CANLMP010000006.1, from coordinate 6,004 downwards.
TTTTTACAATTACAACGAATTGCTGTAAGGGAAATTCGAAAGTTCAAGCGAAACGAACAAAAAGATACGGGAGAAGGTATTCCACGAATGGAATTATTCCGACAATGTGAGCAGCGTATCAGTAAGTTGGAGATTCCAGAACTACTAGATCGCTTTTATGCTGCCTGTTCCCCTTTATTACAAAATGAATTTTAAATCAATATATCACAAATATTATGAAAAGTAAAACTCACAGAAAAAGTCCGCGATTAGCCGATAAACTAAAAAAAGCAGTGCAGCATTTGCACGTAGATGTTTTTGGCTACGAATCGAAAGTCACTCAAAATATTACGAACTACTTTTCGGAATTGTCAGAAGAAACTGGAATTCCCAGAGATCGGTTAATCCTTAGAATTTTTAAGGACGTAGTAAATTTTCGTGTTGGTGTATATCAGGAAGGAAGATTTGTGAAGCGAAGTGCGGTTTGGAAGCTAACGGCTTTGTTTATTGGAACAGCATCTTCTAACCTTTTTGATCTCGAAGAAAAGGTAGTCCATAAAATCGACGCCTTTTTAAAACAACTTGCAACCACCCACCAAACTGATGATGAGCAATTACAGATTTGTATAGGCTTCCATCAAGATAAGGTGCAGGTAAGAGCGTATCAGGGAATCCAATACCTCGATGATATTCCTTTACGCGTATTAATTAAACATTTTACACAATGAGCACAAGGAAAAAAAGAAAACGTTGGAATATTCAGGAACACTCCGGATATAAAATGGTGGTTTACTTTAAGAACAAGGCTGGTAAAGGGCCTAATGGAAAAGATAAAGCCAGTTATTTTTATTCTTTTGATTGGAAGAGTAGTTACTCAAGAGACTTTATGCCAAATAAAGGATTAGGGTGGTTTCATAAAAAAATAGCAGAATGGGGAGATTTGGCAAACTTTATTCTCATTTATGATCGTACTACCGATGTAATGATCGAGAAGTATTTTGAAGGTGAGCCCTTTAAAATCTAAGGAGTAAAAATGAAAGGAAATAAAATTAATATAAAGGGATGAAAAAAATCAGAGACTTATTAAAAAAAACAGAAATCAGAAAGGATATACCCATTGAAAAGTCATCTTATTTTACCTCGCGGTTATTATATGTGTCGCCGTTACTCAATTCAGATGGTTATTATCGAATGATTCTTCCTTTTTTGGAATTGGGAGCTGTAAAAGGGTTTGAAACCAGAGTAACTTCAGTTACAAAATGGGATTTCACAAAAAAATTTACCATTGGAAGAGATACTATCAAAGAGGAAGAAATACGATGGGCTGATTATATCATTTTTCCTATGCTCACAGAAGATTATATCTTTTTATTCAAGGCCATTAAGGTAATAAACCCTGAGGTATCTTTGGTTATGGATATTACGCGTCAAATTCATACGATTCCAAAAGCACACGTGGATTACGACATATATAGTAAATATGATCAGGTACAACTAATAAAGAATATCGATCAAATGGATATCATCACTACTCCATTCAAAGAACTATGCAAGTTATATAGGGAATGGTTAACTATCTATGGACAAAACCATATCGAAGTCTTTTTACTACCTTCATTGATCTCGCCTGTAGGCTTTGAGGGTGTATCCGCAATAGCAAAACCCCAAGATGATAAAGTCAGAATCGGTATGATAGGAACTATAAGGGATGCAAAAGATTTTAGGTACTTTCTTCCTTTGTTTAAAAGGATTAAAGAAAAATACAAAGATAAGGTGGAACTAATAATATTCGGATGGAATGGTAAAAACCCAAGTGGGTATCAGCCGTTAAAAGGAATCGAGATAACCTTTCAAAAATCAGTCAGTTTTCTAGATTATTATCAAACTTTAAAAAATTTACATTTAGATATTTTATTGATTCCCATGCGATCTTTACTTTATTACACATATGCGAACACGATAAAGTTTTTGGAAGCTGCTGCCATTGGTGTTCCTGTAATCGCACTTGCTCATTCATCATTTAGCAATGAAATTGATGATAAGCAAAATGGGTTACTTGCCTGGAAGTTGCCAGAATGGGAGGAAAAACTGATAGCATTAATAGAGCATCCAAAATATAGAAAAAAGCTTGGTCAAACGGCCAAAAAGTGGGTTTGGAATCATCGTGTTTATAATGAGGATAATCTGGTAAATTTTAAAAACATTTTTATGTAATACGGATACGGTTATTCTTGGTTTTATGCAGCATGTGAAGGGACAATCCTACCTATTGTCCCTTATGTTTTTGATGTACTCTGAGAGTCTAATTTTTTCTTTCTTATAAAAAGCTCTAGCAAATCCTTCACCAGTAGTATATCCTATTTCCGTCGCAATAGCCTTGAAGGTGTAATTCCTGAATTTCTCATCTTCCTTTAATCGATTCTTTACATAATTGATTCTTAAATCATTTAGATACTTAGGAAATGATTTTCCTGTATTGATAGTCACTATTTTAGAGAGATACTTAGAATTCGTTCCAAACTTTTTGGCAATACTTGTGGAGGTAGTTTTTCTTTCAAGATATTCCTGATTGATTTCAAAGTGTTGGAGTTTTTCTGAAATATCGCGGATGATATCATCTGCTATTGGTATCACACCTTGTATAGGTTCAATTTTTTTTGAGATTTGAGCTAAAATAATGGCTTCTTTTTGTGCTTGTGATATAAAATCTATAATGTAAGTAATCATCATCAGTACAAATCCGAAATTCACAACTGAAACCTTCAGACATTGATCGTTAGAGAATACCAATAGTATTGGTAAAAACGCTAATGATAATAACCCCACATAAGTGGAGATGATCCTGTATTTAAAAATTCTGGAGGTTAGACGCTTTCCCTTTCTATAAAGCTTTCTCAATGCGTTTCCTAGTTTATATAAAAATGCGAAAGCCATAATCAATGGAACCATTAAAAACAGTAATCTAGATAATTGTAAATCTCCAATGACTATATAAGACATTAGAAAAAGGACAATAAAGGAACCGATAAGTATAAATAACAGTGATTTTACCTCAAAAATGAACTGCTTAAAAGGACGAATATTAAACTCTTCATAGATGTAATAAATGAAGTATACACCAAAAGCAATATGAGATAGTACTGATAAAATATAGGGTATTATGGTACTTTCTGATAAGTCTTCGGATGAAAATAATCCTGAAGATAGCGTGAAAATTGCATAGGCAAGGATAAGCAGTAAAAATCGTATTCTTGATGGGTCATTGGGTCTGGAAAGCACAAAAATTAGTTGCGCAAATAATACGATACTTTGGAATAGTAATATGGTAAAGGTAATGGGGTGGATTTGAGTGCCGAACATATGGTTAGTTTGTTATAACGGTAAAGAAAAATGGCTTAAGTCTATTAGTATATTGTAACTAAAACAATGTAGCCTGAGTTAATTGCTATTGTGACTTAGTGAAAGGTTCATTTAGATGAGTATGGCGTGCGGCAGACACTATTCTGATACGTGCAGCTACCTTTAATTTTTCAAAGCAAAGTAGCTACTTCTGAAAACCATAGAGAATCACATACTAATTTTGGAACAATAGTGTTTAAACAGCACTTCCTTTTTAAGAGATGATCTGACAAATGTCAATCCAAAAATCGTAGTGGTTTGATTTAAATTCCAAGAGATCATTTTTGAAACCTCATATAGCGAATAGATGAACAAAAGATTCCGTTTTTTAGCAGGTTTTTTTAGGGTTACTTTACTTTTTAGTTTGTTTAGATCAGGTAAAGCGTTTTTAATAAATTTAAGGATATCTCCTATTATAATATCCTTCCATTGTTGAATTTTAGGTATTGATGATAACATAGTATCAACATCAGGTTTTCTATCTGTACTTATAACTAGCCCCATTTAGTAAAAAATTAATTATGTGTGAATGATAAAGTTTACATTTTCGGTGTATTTAATAGTGTCATTACTCAGGAAAATGTTACCGTCTAATTGACAGTTTTACCATCATAATGTTTCATTTTAAGATTACATTAACACAAAATCCACACCAATTATACGGTATTACCATATAATTTATCGATTTTCACGAAAAACAGGGTGACTTTTCCAGAAAAGTCGAGTATACCTTTTGTTTTTGATTAAGATATACTGTTAAATTTACAACAGCTTACCCACTATAATTTCCAACTAACTAATTCCAAAACTCAACAGCAAGGGCAAGAATGTTTTCTTGTCTGCCTTGCACAAAATTAATTAACAAGTATTCACAAATACTAATGGGGCTTAACATGAAAAATTTAATTGAAAAAGATTTATTTGGAATCATAGCAATGGCAATACTAATGATTCCGCAAATTGCGCACACAGTGTACGTTTTTGAAGCCAATAGTCATTACGACCATCCTTGGTTCTCGTGGTGCTATTCGTTGGGCGTTGATTTGGCTATTTTAATCTTTACCGTCAAAGGATGGTTAAAAACTGCTTTTGTGTATCTTTTTGCTACGCTAGCACATAATTTGGTGTATCAATTTATGCCAGAAAGTGTTATAAGTAGCATACTTATAAGTATTGTTCAGTCCGCTACGCTTTTTAGCTTTTGTCATCTTTTTTTTAAAAAGAGTAATGTGAATGACAATGCAGAAAAAGAGGATATTATACTTTCCGATGAAGTCTTAGAAATACAAAGAGCTATTAGGGTTGGTGTTCGCTTTACACCACAACCTTATAAATGTCCTGAATGCGGAACATCTTTTCAGGAATTAGAGCAATTACATGATCATATTTCAAAACATAAGTCTCAAAAGGAATGGAATCCTGAGAAGTATGGAGCTTGGGAGTTGGAAAATGATACAAGATATAATTACTGCAGCAATTTCAAGATCAATTAGAGAGCACTATTACTTTTTAGTTTCAAGGGGAAACTAATTCAATCATAATAAACCACAATCACATATGGAGGTACATTTCAGTATTAATTGGAGTAAGACAGCATTATATAATGCAGGGAAGCGTGAGCTTACCATCAATTGGGTTAATAGGGAGGGTTTTCCAAGAGAAGGCGAAGCCATTAATATTTCAAAATTCATAAAAGAAAACTATGAACCCAACGAAGTATTTAAAGATAATGACACAGAATTTAATGTCTTTGATTGGGTGGAGACTAATGAGGGATGGGAAGTTAAAAAGGTGACTTGGGATCATCATAAAGGGATTACATTTCTACATATTTTAGTTGGTGAAAGGCAGTAAGTTTAACTAAAATACAGTTATCACTTTTTATATTGTTAATCCAAAAGTTTCGTCTGATGACACTTTATTATGATACTATAAATAACGAATTTACGTATCCAATAATTGAGTCAAACGCAGTAGGATTATTTGATCTGGAGACTGTCATTCCAATTGAAATAGGATCCATACTTGAGTTGTATGAATATGAAATCAGAGTTACAACTTTGAAGCTTAGAGAAAGGAATCTTGGTTATGATATTAGCAAAATTGGATCAATTAGTGCTTAGATATGTACATCTGGTAAAATTACTTTTACTACAGTTTTGGAACGTGAATTTATATAGGGTATAAATTGGGAAACCCCGTTATTATTAGCCTAGCCTGAATTCCACTGTTTTTTTAACTTTTCTTTTGGCAACGATAGGAGAATTAGGGAAATAGAAAATTAAAAAAGAGTAGCTATATTTGAAGGTATAAATCACGGGATATTACCAGATTACATCAATTTATAGATGGTTTTTACCTCAAATCCAATAAGGAATTACTCCCGCTACAAGGATGATTTCGAATTAAATTAATGATCGTATAGATCAACTACGTTATCTACATTTTTACTCCCGCTACAAGGAGATTTCTGTACACATTTTGAGAATGAGAAAAGTTAGTGTTCCGAGGAATAGCTATTTGCTATTCCCTATAGGAAGGAGCTAGAACTATTCCCTATAGGAAGGAGCTAGAACTATTCCCTATAGGAAGGAGCTAGAACTATTCCCTATAGGAAGGAGCTAGA
>NZ_CANLMP010000005.1 GCF_947492405.1 uncultured Aquimarina sp. | reverse complement strand
AGCTAGAACTATTCCCTATAGGAAGGAGCTAGAACTATTCCCTATAGGAAGGAGCTAGAACTATTCCCTATAGGAAGCAGCTAGAACTATTCCCTATAGGAGTGAGCTGGAACTATTCCCTATAGGAGGGAGCTAGAACTATTCTCTATAGGAGTGAGCTGGAACTATTCCCTATAGGAGGGAGCTAGAACTATTCCCTATAGGAAGGAGCTGGAACTATTCCCTATAGGAAGGAGCTAGAACTATTCCCTATAGGAAGGAGCTAGAACTATTCCCTATAGGAGGGAGCTGGAACTATTCCCTATAGGAAGGAGCTAGAACTATTCCCTATAGGAAGGAGCTAGAATTATTCCCTATAGAAGGGAGCTAGAACTATTCCCTATAGGAAGGAGCTGGAACTATTCCCTATAGGAAGGAGCTAGCACTTTTTTATAAAGCAATGAGATAAAATAAAATTTGAATGAGATTAACGATAGCATACAACAAAGAGAAGAATGGTATAGAACTACTATTCGTACCAAAGTTATCTGATAAAATATTAGAAGGTTACTTAATTGATTTAGGTTTTAAAAAATCTAATTCAAAAGGAGGCATGTGGTATGTAACGGATCGACCCTCTTATAATAGCTATGTAAAAACACTTCAGGAGGCTTTTAACAATGGAATAGATCCTAATACCATAAAAGTGGAACCTTCATATAATGTAGATAGAGACCTGATCGATCATTATCAATTCAGTTTGGTCAATGTTAAAATTGATGATGATAAAGAAGAAGACAAAGGTGTTGACTATGTGATTTTTGATGATTTAAAGAAAACAGCTTTGGATATAGCGACACGTTTTGCAAAAGCGAAATATGGAAGCAGACTCAATTCGATTAGTGCGAGTCCAAGAAATTTCAAAAGACGCGCAAGAAACGCATTTGACGAAGGACGAATTATTACAGGAGATTCTGATATCAAGAATGAAGACATCAAAATAATTGAAACTAAAAAAACGGAAGAACCAAAAACACAACCAAAATGGTTAAAAACCAAAGAAGCTTATTTGTTAGATTCTGGTGGAACAGAAAAAAAACTAAAAGATGATGAATATATCGATGAAGTAGCATACGAGCATGAGCAATTGCTATTAGAAGCATTATTGGCTGGCAATACAATTCCTACTACTATTTTAGAAGGATATCCTAAGCTTACTAAACCGAATGATTTTGGGTATTCCTATTCAGCACTAGATTTTGAATCCAAAGAAACCTTTCTTGAGATTTTGAAAGGGATAGGTAATTCCGGAGAATATTATACCGCGAGATACCCTGAAAACAATGAGAAGGAAAAAGCCAGCGCATATGTATGGAAAGGCAAAGATGTAGATATTGTAACTTCTGGAAATCCACTATTACAAAATGGATATGCTTCCAGAACAGGACTCCAAGGAGAACGAGATACTGTAATTAAGCTTATCAATACAATAAACGCCACTCAAGAATTTGGAGGGGAATTAGGGTTGAACTCAATTGGGTTTTCTAGCTTAATACTTTCTGACATTTCCTATTCCTACACCTCTTATACAAACGAAAATGATGTCTATACTATCGATAATGCTGGCAATAGGTATAAAGTATATACTATTCCATTCCCTTTAAAAATCAAATTTGAAGCTACTATTAGACTGGTGCAAGATGAACAAGATCAATACTTGTACGGTTTACGTGTTAGTAATACGTTATCAGGATTTAGTGGGTACTCATTTTTACCAACTAAAGGCGATGGTACATATTCTTCAAAAGAAGAAGCACTAGAAGCGGCCATATTGCAAGTCTTAGATGGAGTTCAATACGATCATACCGAAGCATTACGTATGGGCGCATCAGAAGCACTAAAAAAAGCATATAAGAAAACTATTCTTGCGATATATGATTTTGCAGATAGTATCAAAATCAAATTACCAGAGGAAAAGTCAAAAGCAATACTCCCTTTATCAGTAGATGAAGAAGAATCCATAGAGAAAGAACAGGCTACGAAGATAACTCTAAACACATTGAATGAAGATGTAGAACAGCTAGTGGATGAGTTGAGGGAATTGGAAACGAATGTAGATGATAAAGGGGTTGCTTTTAAAATTGGAAATGCCAAAATCGATTTAGATGAAGCCCTAAAAACTTCTAAGGGTAAACAGCTTATTTATAAATTAAGAAGACTGTACAGTTCCCTAGCGGAAATTGCAGAAACAGTTCCAGGATCTGATAATCGAAATCGTTTCGAGAATATTTTAGAAAGATTGAGGTCTAAAATTGGAGTAAAGCCTTTTAAATATGGTAGCAACAATCGATTTACAATCATTCAAAAGCATACTACTCTTGATGATAAGTTATTGTCAGAGCTTCAATCGTTTATAGAATTACACAAGAATGCTTTGCATATCAGTTATTTGAAATCTAAAAAAGGTGGTGCTTTAAGTATTCTAAAAGTTCGGATTTCATCGGATAGAGACATCATTAGTTTTCTTCATAAAAAAGAAGACAACACCTTAAAAATAGATGGACTGAACCCACACGACGAAGGTATGGTATCCTACAATGGTGGGGCTGTTCCTATGGAGAGATTAAAAAGGGCAATCAAATATATGCTTGCCAATCCGAAAACACTGAGAGTTAGACCTGCCGAGGTATATAGATTAAGTGATTATAAAGGTGCTATTCAGGTAGATATAGAGCATAATGGGCAGCGTATTTCCAATGTGCTAATGCCTGAAGGAGTTGATAGTACATTCGATTTCGGAAGGATAAAAGAAAAATCAAAAAACGAACTTAAAGAGGAATTTCCAATGGTATTTGATATTCAGGATGACACTCTTATTTTCACAATTCCATCCCAATTATTTACACTTTCACAGTTTCAGGATTTATATACGCTAGGTATTCAGGTTGATAAACAGGTTCTGGATGCTCATTGGTTGCATTATGGAGATCGTCTATTTGAATTATTAGGCTATCCCACGGATCTAAACTACCCATATGTTAATCTCACAATGGGATATTACCAGGTTACTACTTTGGGAGAAATTATCAAAGTAAATCGAAACAATAAACACAGTTGGGGAAATGCCATAAAAGGATATCGTCCTATAGCAAATTTAGAAACGGCACTACAACTCATTGATGATAAGATTGCACTGTTTCAAAAAGAACTCGATGTATTAAAAAGAACAGACGACAAAGCTCATAGACATAGCAAAGCAATTGAGCATTATCAGGAACAGCGAAAAAAAATACAAGATTATATAGACAATTACGGAAATCCGTTTGGTATTTCCCAATTAAAGGTAGCGACTGATATTTCTAGCACGGAAACTTCAAAACGTCAAGTTTCAAATAAAAAGGTATATCTAACTGATATTACTAGATATGACACATTTATACCTAATGTGCTTATTCCAAAGGTGATCAATTCTCCATTTGATTCTGGTGGTTTTTATATTCAGGACGCCAAAAAGATTCAAGAGAAAGCACCTCATTTATTACAAGTTTCGGATGAGCGTATTTCAGAACTGGATGCAAAGACGATGTTTGAGTTATCTCAAATGGCGCATCCTAATGACTATGGTTTTTCAGTTTCAAGATCGGCATTACTAAGAGAATGGGAAAGACGTGGGCAATCACTTTTTGAGGAATTGGGGTATCCAACAAATCTACAATACCCTTATGTAAATATTAGTTCGGGATATGGAAGTGTATATCCACTTGAGAAGTTTATTAATCTAGAAAATGAACAAAATGAGTGGTGGCATGTGATAGAATTGTATAGACCTATTGCAGATTTGCATATAGCATTACAATATTTAGATAAAGAAATAGAAAGTATTGTAAAAGTTCGAGATACGTTTACTAATCCCAAAACAGGAAAGCCAAAGAGTAAAAAAGAAGATAAAGAACAGTATCGATCACTAGGTTACAAAATAGAATCATTAGAACGTTCTAAGCTTGTTATTCAGCACTATTTGGATCTAAAAAAAGAGGATGCTTCTACCACTGAAGATAAAGATACTTTTCAGGAGGTAGCACAAGCAGAAACTACTGAAAAAGGAACACAAGATTATTTTTCCAATATCATTGTTCCCGAAAGAGTTATAGCCCCTTTTGACAAAGGGTATATACCACCAGAAGTAGCTTTACAACTCAAAGAACAATTTTTCTACTTGTTTGAGTATACCTATAGAAACGTTCATTGGGCTTCACCAGTTGAATTGTTTATGCTATTGCAGTTTATAAACTTAAAAGAATCAGATATATCTGTTAAGAAAGAAACACTATATCGCATTTGGGAAAAAGAAGGACAGTCTTTATTTAATCAATTGGCGTATCCTACAGATCCGAAGTACCCATATATCAATCTTGAAAAAGGGTTTTTAGAGATAGTACCATTGGAAGTCATTATTTCCAAATTGCCGGATGTGACCATCTGGTGGTCAGCTGTAAAACATTATCGACCTATTGCTGATGTAGAAAAGGCATTAAAAGTCATTATTGAAAAACAAAATATCCTTGCTGAGAAATTCGAGAAGTACAAGGATACAAACAAAACTTCAGTCAAAGGCACTACAAGTGCTAATGAAGATTTTCATAACCTTTCGAGTGATATTACTTTGTTAAAGCATTCCAGAAATCATTTGGAAACCTATGTGAAATCTATAAAGAACACTTCAAAAGAAATATCTAATTCAAAAGATGAACCATTATCACCTGAAGATTTTTTACTCATTCCAGTAGATGAAGCGGATCGCATCCGTAAAGAATTTAAAGCTAAAGGTTTTCGAGTTTCTTTTACAGGAAAAGAAGCGTTTACCCGAAGTTTATCCATAGTAGAATTAGCTGGACGATCTGGATATGTTCAGATATATCTGGATGAAAAAATAGAAAAAGAGTTTAACAAATGGATTACGATTCTTGAAAAAGAGTTAAAAAAGTTAGCAGGGAAAAAGGATAAAAAAAGCAAGCAGAGTAAACAATTTAGATTAGATCGAATTTCGGCTTTAAAAATGGAAGTTCAGGAATTACGTGCATTAGTTCATAAGGAGCATACCGTATTTTGTGATGAGTTGTTTTTAGGATTGATAGTGAGAGCGAAAGAATATGGCTATGTCTTTGATGGTTTGGATATAGCCGACTTTCGCGATTATATCGTAAAAAACATATTTGAAGGTCGTATCCTTGAAAATTATCCCGATCAATCTATTGGGAAGACCGCACGTATTTTGATTGATGATTATTTCTCAGCACAACAACAACAAAACAAAACCACTAATTCAAAAGAAGATACCTCTAATGACTATCTCGATAAGGTCGTGGCTATTATGCACGATCACTATATAAACAATAAACGGGTAACCAAGAAGGGTGTAGAAGCCTTATTGACAGAAGCAAATGTACCCAATATGGGAATGCTATGGGAAGCTGTAGAGTTAAGCTGGCTATTATGGTATAAAATGCTTTACAATAGACCAGGAGCATTTGAGATTAGATTGCAGTCAATGACTACTTTTTGGAATAAAGTACAGCCGACTTATGCCTATTCTGATAGCAGCAAAGAACAATATAAACAGTACTCTACTTCTTGTCCCATTAGTGCGATGATTGCACAATACACACAAATGTCTGATGCGACACGCACTTTTGAGCCAAGTGCAGGGAATGGGTTGTTGGTTTTAGGAGCTGATCCCGCAAAAACCCATGTAAACGAGATCGACAGTAGCCGAAGAAAATCATTAGAATTTCAAGGGTTTAAAACCATTACCCATCTAAACGCAGCGGAACCCTTTCCAGAAGAATATACCAAGTCATTCGATGTGGTTGTTACCAATCCACCCTTTGATAAATGGAGCGCAGATAAGTTCGATAAGGGGCGTATGGTCAAAAAATACTTTGATGGCAATATTGGTCTGAATAATCACTTACGCTTGGAGCATTTGATGTCAGGTTTGGCATTGCATACGATGAAAGATAGCGGAAAGGCAGCCCTTATTATCAAAGGGCATATAAAATTCACGGAAGAAGATGGCTATATGGCTACTTACAAACCATTTTTCAATTGGTTGTACAGCCGATATGTCGTGGATGATGTGATTAATATGAACGCATACAAACTCTACAATAAACAAGGAGCAGTTACCGAAATGATGTTGGTGCTTATAGGGGGAAGAAAACCCAAGAAGAGCAAGAAAGTAGCTCCTAACCGTGATCAGGCAGCATCACTAGCCGATATAGCAGACAGTTTTGAAGAGCTTTGGGAGCGTGTCGCATCGCACATAAAAACACCATTAGAAATAGAAATAGAGAAACTTAAAATCGCATTAGGATATGATATTTTTTAACAACCAATTAATGCCAACATCGGGCAGCGCAACATTATATATGGTCAATAATCCAGTAGCATTTACTAGGTACGAAGACCACGAAGCAGCAATATTTATTCAGTTACACGAACTCATAGAGCGTGCATTTGCTGAAGGAGAAGACCCTATAATCCTCATTGAATCCTATTTAGAGACAGTATACACAGGAGGCAGGACTACAGGTGAAATCGCCAACTTTTTAATGCAAAGTGATAAGATGATACTAGCGATGTGGACACTTAAAGAGAGCTGGAGCAATTTAGATGAATCGATACCAGCAGACTCCTTAATGTATGGAGGTATGGAAAAGAAAGAGGCTATTCAGCTCTATGCAGAAATTACGCTGCGAACCTATCTGGAGGTATTAACAGGAGTAGAAAACTAAAACATTATAAGGAGCAGTTAGTTGACAAGTGGTTTTCAAAGGGTAGCGCAATGCCACCACTTGTCGCAAGCTGCTATTATTTAATCAAAGATATTACTATGGAAAAGGATATAGAAATACAACAGGAACAAGAAGAATTTACTCAGAATGCTTCCGAGGTAGCAGCATTAGCAGCGGAGCAAAGTGCACTGGTTCCTTACATCCCAAAATCCAATGCTCCTTTTAAAATGGACACCCTTATTCCACGTAACATGGCATTTGAGGTACAAAAGGCATTAAATGGTATTGTCAAGGAAAAAGGAAATATTGATAATTATGTTAGAAATGGTCTTAAATACGTGTCTACAGCAACTTTATGGAAAGCACTGGCTGCAGAACAGGTGGACGCTCTAGCACTATACTTAAAACAATTTGAACGTGGTCAGGGAATTATAGTAGCCGATCAAACTGGAATCGGGAAAGGAAGACAGGCAGCAGGTGTGATCCGGCACGCAGTAAAAAATGGGTACTTACCAATTTTCTTTTCAAAAAAACCTGATTTGTTTTCGGATATGTATCGGGATTTAAAAGCCATTGGGTTTTCAGATATCCATCCATTTATTGTCAATACTGATTCAAAAGCAAAAATTAAAGATGCCGATGGTAGTGTCGTGTTTTCCCCACTTTCTTCAGATGCACAGTCAACTCTACTTTCTCAACAAGACACGTATGACATAGAAAGTCCTGAAGCTATTGCTTATCTGAAAAGAAACCGTATGCCAATTCCTAATTTCGAAGAAACTCCAACCCTAACGATTAAAAAAAGCATTGACCATTTACCTAAAGGATATGATATGGTCTTTTGTACCTATTCCCAAGTACAATCAGCACAGCCCTATAAAAGAGATTGGATTGAGCAGTTATGCCTAAACGGTGTTGAAGGCAGTAAGAAGTATAAAAAAGTAGTGTTTATTCTTGATGAATCCCATATGGCAGGGGGATATGATTCTATTATAGGCAGATGGATGCGCAGTGTTTTACCTCATACGGAAGCCTGTTGTTTTTTAAGCGCCACGTTTGCTAAGTATCCAGAGGTAATGCCTTTTTATGCGAAGAAAACTGCTATTATGGAGACGGGGTTAAAAGACGAGAATTTTGTGAGTTCCATGGTAAGTGGTGGATTGGCATTACAAGAAATTGTAGCATCGAACTTGGCTGAAAGTGGACAACTCATCAGGCGACAACGCTCTAATGAAGGGATTAATACTAATTACATTGTATTAGACGAAGAACCACAGCGGAGTAAACACCGAAAAAGTGTCAACCGCATCATAAAATTGATGAACCGTGTAGTAGATTTTGAGGCTACCTACATCACTCCTGAATTAAACATGATTCACCAACAAGCGAAAGCTATGGGGGAACTCGTAAAAAAGAAACCAAGAGCGTTAGGAGTTAAATCCGCTCCCTTCTTTTCCAGAGTATTCAATATTGTAGATCAAATGCTATTTGCACTGAAAGTACAAGATACTGCACGAATTACCCTTGAGCTATTAAAACAAGATAAGAAGGTGGTCATTGCTTTTAAGTCAACTATGGGAACATTTCTAAAAGACCTCAATGTTTCTAGTGGTGATGTTATACCACTTGAGGAATTAGATTTCGTTAGAACGATGGTAAAAAGCTTAGACGGAGTCTTTAATTACAACTATACCAATATCGATGGTAGTAAAAGCAGGCAGAAACTTCAATTAGAAGAATTATCGGACAATGCACAAGCAGCATACTATGATATCAAACGAGCTATGCTTTCTGAAAGCTCAGGACTTATGGTATCCCCTATAGATCAGCTCATTGATATGCTGACTCAAACTAAGAAACCAAGATCGATTGGAGGGCATGATGGAACATATTATAAAGTAGTTGAAGTTACAGGAAGAAATCAAAAGGTGTATTTTGAAGGAGATGATGCTATAGTATCTTCTTTTCGTAGTGATGCAGAGAAGGCATTTCGATTATTTAACAATGGAGATTATGATGTGATACTGATCAATCAAAGTGGTAGTACGGGTTTTTCGGCACATTCTTCAAAAGATTTCAATGATCAAAGGCAACGCCACATGATCATCCCGCAATTTGAATTGGATGTAAACACGATGGTTCAAATTTTAGGAAGGGTCAATAGGACTTCACAGGTAAACTTGCCTGAATATTCTTTTTTGACGAGTGACATTCCTATGGAGGTTCGCTTAATGACGATGATGAAAGCGAAATTAAAGTCACTCGATGCCAATACTACGGGATCTCAAAATACGAATGATGATACCTTAAAGAGTGAAGATTTCTTAAATAAATATGGTGATAAAGTAGCGTGGCAATGGGTTGATGAACATCAAGAGCTGTTGCCACAGTTAGGATATCCAACATATCATAAAAAGTATGATTGGAAAACAGGACAAAGTCACCTTGAACGTAATGAGACTAAGGAAGGAGCTATTCGCCAATTAACAGGACGAGCAGGCTTGTTATTAGTGAAAGATCAGGAGAAACTCTACAGCGAATTATTGGCAATGTACAATCAACAGCTCATTTTGGAAAAGCAGGAAGGAACCTATGACTTAGAAACGGAGTTCTTACAATTGGATGCCGATGTTAAAAAACGATTTTTGTACCAAAAAGGAAATGGCGGAAATACCCCTTTTGGAAAAGATACGATACGAGAACAATCTATTGTCAATAACCTCAAAAGACCACTTACCAAAACAGAAATAGACAGACAGATTGAAGAAGTGTTGAATGGTAAAACTCCGAAAGAAGTGCAACAGGAGTTGATAGATGGTATTGAAAAAGACTATCCAACACTTATAGCGCAGCGAAAGGAGAAGAAAATTGCATCCATCGAAAAAACCCGTAAGGAACTTTCTGAGCTTCCCGAATTGGGCTCTGGAAAAGATGAAAAAGAAAATGATAAGATTGCCAGTAAAAGGACAAAGCTCACTGAGATTATAGAAGAAGCAACCAGTGATGTAAGTGCTCTTGTAGGGAGATTGGAGCGTATAAAAACCATTATTGTTCGAGCGATGGGTGCTTTTGAGACGGGGGATGTAGTAAAAGTTGCCAAAGTAGGTTCTATCTCAGAACCTTCTTGGGGTATTTTTCTAGGGATTTCTATTGGAACATCTACAGGCAATACCTACACTCTGAGTAATATCCGTATGCGATTTGCAGTGGCAGATCAACGAAAGACACTTACTTACTCTTTAGTTCCGGAACAACAAGCTTTTATCAATAGTATTTATCAGGAGAGTAAAGATATTACAGAAGTAGAAAAAACGAATGTGCCTGGGCAGTGGAATGACCTGATCAAAAAAGCATCCTCAAAACGAGAAAAACGGCAAATTCTTACGGAGAATATTGTAGCAGCTTCGTATCAAATAGGCTCAAAGAATAGACTCATCAAGTATAATACCAACGCTGGAACTATCAAAAACGGTATTCTGATGTCTTTTGACTTTGGAAAGGATGGGGAGCATATGGCACTACTTCCTATTTCCGCTGCTATAGGAGCTATAGAGCAATTGGAATTGGATAACACTTTTAAGGATCATACCCAGGGGATTAAATTCAAACGTATCGGTGATAACTACTTTCAAGTCTATATGAGTAAGAAGGAGCATTACCGATTGGGTATTGATCCAAAATTACGTCAATTAATCAGACGAGCTGATGGGCAAAGTGAGGATGAACTTCCAGATTTTGTCCAAAATGCGGGGGATATGACAGGAGCACTATCCTTTAAAAACTTGGAAGCTTTCCTTCTAGCACTCGATACGCACGGTATAAAGGTTGAAGGAGAAGCCAAAGAATTAGAAGATTGGGAAATTGAAAATCTTACTGATTGGAATACGCGAACCATTAGTAAAAATGACACTTGGAAATATGAACTCGGCAAGTCATATGGACAAGGGAGTAATCCGTTATCAGGTTTTCTGGAGTATGAAGAAGCTACAGCGAACTATCCATATGGGGTAGTAACCTATGAGCGCAAATTAACAGATAAAGAAAAATATTCTTTTTCTCTTGTTCCGATATTCAAAAATGTAGCGGTTCCATATTTAGCTTGGAAAATTAATACTCAAGATACTCCTATTTATAAAGAATTTCAAGAAGTTTTAAATCAGGCAAGTGAGACTCCGATTCACGAAGCTCAAGATGCACTAGGGTATTTTATCACGAACAATCCACACGAAGATGGTAATGCCGAATTTGTATTCGGGCGATTTAGTCCACAGCAGTTAGGCTTAGCGTGTTATGAAGATATGATTTCCGAGATCACTCCATTTGATGAAGTATTGGATAAACTACGATTATATCACAAGCAATTGGCATCCTAAAGAATTGAACGATACATAATACTTAAAAGTAAAAACACATGAAAAAAAGAACATTCGCATTAGACATACCTGAAATACAGCAAATACCAAGCTTTATGAAAATCCTTGATGATTTAAGTGTTGGGAATAATGTGTTTTTGGTAGGTAGTAAGGGTACTGGCAAATCAAGATTGCAGGAACAAGTAAGTTATTCCTTTTTCGGTAGAAGAAGAAATGACAAAAAAGAGCTTCCATTTGAGATTATTAATTGCAATCAATGGACATCACCTGTTGATATTATTGGAGGGCAAACCCTAGATGGATATCAGGAAGGAGCGCTATCAAAAGCGTGGGGTGAGGGAAAGATTTTATTGCTAGATGAATTACCAAAACTAGATCCCAATACGGCAGGGCTATTAAATTATGCACTGGCAAAAACAGCGGATACGGATGCAGTTATTTTAAATGGTCAGAAAAAACCAATTCGGAAGCATCCAGACTTTGGGTGTATAGCTTCAGGGAACACGCTAGGTAAAGCGATTAGCCATTCTTATGTGGGAAACAATAAACAAGATGCATCATTGTTAGACCGATTTAGCGGGAGTATTTATGAGATCGGCTTTAACGAAGCCTTAGAACGACAAGTAGTGTATCCAGCAGTAGTTACTATTTGCATAAATATTCGCAATTCCATATTGGCATATGAAGGAGAAGGCACTATGGAAGAGGATACAGAAGATATCATGACCCTTAGAACGATGATTAATATGCAACGGATTTATGAACTGGAGATGATGCGCGAGATGGGTATCAAGGATGCTAATGGTACGATTCACCATACAGTTTCAAATGGGAAAACTTTAAAAGATTGTTTGGAGAGTTTCTTCTGGACGATGGGTGTAGAAAAAGCAACTCATATCAAAACGCAAGTAGGATATGAGGACTTTATAAATAATTATAAAGGATCGGTTTGGAAGGATCAGTTTATTCAGGAATATAAACGCAGAAAGTAATAGATAATGACTGATCCAAAAATACATACCAAAACCATTACAAATGGATATAAAATATACTACTGTTTTTATCATAGTGTAACCGCTTTTCACGCCTTTGTAGATGATAGGATACCAAAATTAAATCAGCACAATGTAAAAGCTTTTAGAGGTATTAATGATTGGGTGTCAGGGCATATTAGAGCAAATTCCAAAATGTATGGTTTTCCGATTCCAAGGGATGTTGAAGAATTGAATAACCATAAGATATTTGGAGGGATGCATTTACTAAAGAAGATTCAGCCTAAAATTAAATCAAAGCTGCATTCTTTTCTAAATATGGGCGATTCACAAACGATAGCCAAACCAAAACTTAGGTTCAATGATAAAGGAATTGGAGTTTTTTCATTTGATATGGCATCCATAGGATTATTCCGTAGGATTCCAATGCTAGGAAGCAAAAAAAGTTCTTTAGAACTCACAGTTGAAAAATTAAAGATAGCCTTACAAGTAGGCGATGTTGGGAGTTCAGCTAAGAAAGTGTTTGCTCATTTTGAACAAAAAAAAGGAACCTTTCCAGCATTAGAAGTATACATAACCGCAGGAGGAAATGCAAAAATTGAAGGAGATGCACTGATGTATGTAGGTGTTGCCTGTAGTGAACTAGTAGACTATATGGAAGCCAGAGGAATACCTGTAGCTGTTAACGTAGTTGTAGCCACATCTTTTGATAGCCAAATCATAGCAGGGATCGTTCGGGTTAAGCACTTCGAAGATCGATTGGATAAAAATCAATTGTTATTACTATCAAGTGATCCTAGATACTATAGATACAGAGGGTTTAAGGCATTGGTGTCACTAGGAGATTATTTCGGTATTGATCTGCCCGTCGGATTAGGGACATATTTTGAGGGGATGGATCAGCGGATTGTAGATACCATTACAGACGGTCAGGGTGTGTCTTTTGGTCAAAGCTATTCTATAGAAGATGCAGTAAAGGAAGTTACAAGCATCATCGCAACGCACAACGCAAACTTAAAAGAGAAAACATAGGATGAAAAAGAGCACAAAAGAAATACTAGACAAAAAGATCATTAACAGGATTATGAATAGAGCTATCGCGATCAATGATAGCTGTAAGGAACATTGTCGAGAGTTTAGAATTATGAAGTCTAGGAAGCATCAAAATACGCTCATCTTGAGATGGCTGATCATTGATGCAAGTGATGTAGAACGTCTTTTTCAATGCTATCGATATGAGTGTTTTGATGTGGACGGCACACCTCAGTATTGTTCCATTCATTACTCCAACCAAGAAGAAGCCAACGAATTTTTTAAAGGGTTAGAACCCTTATATGCACAAGAATATGCAGTAGACCATAAATCAAAATAAGTTATGTACAGAATCAAAGATGTTACCCAGGAAGAATTAAAGAGTATACACGTTCCGAATCAGGAAATGATAGAACGCTATAGAGGAAGTAAACTAAACCCTTTGGAGAGTTACCAACTGATTAAGGAACGTACAGAAGGGTTTACTAAGGATGATCCAGTAGCCAAGGAAGCTGATAATTTATTGTATTGGTTGCTCTATCCTGAAAAAAAGGAAAAAGAAATCAAACAGGACACAGGTAAAGCTCCAAAAGAGACAAGTTCCCAAAAATCCTTGGATGAATTGAAGTTAAAGGAAAAAGAACGATTACGATTACTAGAACTGGTAGAGCTAGAGCTTGAACTGGAAATAGCATCTTAAAAGAAAACAACATACTAATTTAAAACTTTAAAAATGAAAACAATACAGGACATATTAAAAATAGACCTATCTAAAATTGATAATGAAAAGGTACGATCCTTTACGGAAGAACTTATTCAGGATTATAAAGAAATGGAGGATAAGGAAAAAGCAGCAGAAATTATACAAGGAAGTGTCGATAAAGTATATACACTTGTCAGCAAATATTCCCCTGAAGCTTTGCCTTCTGCTATGGAAAATCCTTGTGATGATGTAACGGAGGTAAAAGAGAAAAAGGGGAAAAGCAAGAAAAAAACTCAAAAAAAGAGTAGCACTTCTACAAAAAAGAAACCTGCCCAAAGCTCTAAAAGTGAAAAAAAGAACACTCCAAAGGCTAAGCCAGAATCGAAAGCTACAAAAGCAGAACTGAATGATTTAGAAGAAGAAGTAAAGGTGTGTCGGTTGAAAATGAAGGTATATCGGGAGGAAAAACGAAAACTCGAAGGACCAAAACCACAGCCTACCAGATACGCCAAAATTAAGGGGCATTTTATTTCATTGGGTAACTTAATACCAAAGGGATTAAAAGATAATCTGGAGACTCAAAAAGAAGCCAATAGGCTCTTAAGAAATACCCATCGTTCCTTGTTGAAAATTTATAAGATGAATGCCATTAAAGGACAAAAGGATAACGAAGAAATAAAGGAACGATATGAGAAAATCGAAGAAAAACTAGAAAAATAATAAATAGTAAAAAACGTAAAGAATGAAAATAGATAAAACGGTAGTCATAATAACAGGAGTAGGATTAGCCATTGGTTTTGCCGAAGCATTGGTGTACTATAATCTCGGTACAAACGCCAATAAAAAAGGATTCAAATTTGGTGTTCCAAGAGGGAAAGAACTAGCCAAGAATATGGCGGTTGTACTTACAACCTCCGCATTAACGGCACTTATTTCCTATCAAATAGAAAAATCCCTGGAAGCGAAACAGGTGGCAGTAATCCCTGCTTAATTAATCATAAACCTTTTAAAACTATAAAAATGAAAGAAGTAAAGTTTAAAGTTTTCTTAGAAACAAATCACGTGAAGAAAACAGACCTTCCTAGACCACTGATAGAAAAGATTGGCATATTCTGGAAACTGCATAAACTTCTGGATGCTATTCAGGATTCAGATCGTGATGATTTACTGGAGCAATTAGAGCAATTGGATTATGAAATCCTTGGAGAGATTGAGGAAGAATATGAAGATCTGCTAGAAAATAACGACAGGCTCGAAGAAATACTGAAATCTCCTTTGGTTAAAAAATCTATTAAGGAGACGGCCAAATCAAAAATACGTACCGATGAGTCGATACTTCAGGAATTGGTAAAAATGGGAAGAAGGAAAAGTATTAGAAGATCTGTACTTAAAGGCTTGGGGGTAAAATCTAAAATCGAACATGATGTGGTCATTGGAAAGTATCAGTTAAAAAGAATGTCATTTTTCTTTCACGTATATGGCATTGTTCCATTAAAAAAGGGAGCGTAAAGAAGTATTGAATTTATAAGATTTTTGGAATATGAACGAACAGTTTGAACATATCAAGTTTATGGATACTTATAATCTTACGATAGATGACTTACCTGCCCATATTAAACTTCAGGTATCAGGTTTCAATATTTATGACGCAGCATTGGATGATATTTCCATAGAAAATGAAAAAGAAGGAGAGAAAGTAGGAGCGCTTCTTAAAAGAGTGGATACAGAAATTTTACTTGAATTGGAGGAAGAATTCGATGATCTATTGCTTGAAAATGGAGTCCGTACCCACAAAAAAGAAACATTGGAGAATACATCTGTTTCAGATGAAATGTTACTAGAACAACTCTTTAAAATGGGTAGGACTAGAAACATTGGAAGATCAGATTTGAGAGCTATGGGAATGGAAGCAAAAATCAATGGAAATACTATTGTTGGGGCATACTTTTTAAAAAAGGAGTCCACGTTTTATCACAGGTATCAAATCATTCTTTTAGATGAAAAAATATAAATAAATGTAATGAAAAAAGGGGATGGAAAGAGGAAAAGAGTATTCAGAATTACAACAGGGCGTAGATAAGCTCATTGGCAAGTTTGGAATGGCAAAGGCGTTACAGATCATTGATCAACTATCGGGAACATCAAAGATGCGTACCCGTCAGAAAGAACAAACTAGGTTGATTACCACTTTTGTGGTTTCCCAGAGCTTTAAAGTATTTAATGTTACGGAAGCTCTTAAAAAAAAGGTACGCTCACTAGAATATAGGGAAGCAAGAATGGCAAGTTATCACCTTTTAAATAAGTATACCGAACTAAGTTATAAGGAAATAGGAAAGCAATTCAACCAAGGTCGGTTTGGAGTGTATTATCACGTTAAGAATTGCACCGAGTTTCTTTCTATTCCAAAATTCAATAAAACTTTTGTTAATAGGTATGAAGTTCTGGAAGAAAACCTGATCCAATTTATAGCAAAGATAAACTAAGAAAACATGAAGAAAGAGCTAGAGAAAGAAGTGGTTGATGTTTTAAAAAACCCTAATGACGTTGATTTTGAGCATATACAGGATGAAGAACTTAGTCCACTCAATAAAGCAGTTATTGAAAAGGAAATAGCAGGCGTAACAAAACCAAATGATTGGAATATTTGGAAAACGGGTAAGCCAAGGGAGATAAATGATATTAGTAAAGAAGAAATGAATTCAGGAAACGCTATGGAACAGGAAACTTTTGATTCAAGGGATCAAACACCTTTAGATGCTCCTGAACAGGAAATTGGTGGAGGGTTTGATGATGACTCGCAAATAAGTGGGGAAAGTCCAAATCCGAATGAACCGCGGGATAAAGAAGAATTTGAATTACCTACGGATGCAGCCAAACAAGCTGCGGATAGCATTTTTGGAACAGTTAATAATCTCATTGACCTTGGAGGAGGATATTTTGTAAAAATCAAAAAGCATAAAGAGTTTTACGATTTTGATGAAATCATCGAACTCATAGATATCCAGAATGAGAAGAATGTAAAACGAATAAAGTTAGACAAAGAGGACAAGGCAATGATAAAGCCTTTATTAGTCCAGATACTAAAAAGAAAGGCTAAAAAGTTAACTCCGGAACGTCAATTAATGGCTGTAGTGTTATCTATTCTATTTAAAAAAGGTCGCGCGGTTATGGAGATCAAGGCAGAAAATGATCTTTTAGTGGAGCGTATTTTGGATATCGTACGGGAGGAAAAAGGATATTCAGATAGGGACTTGGAGCCAGATGAAGATGAAAGAGATATTCTTGATACGGCGTATGAGGAAATTAATGGAAAGCCAGAATCTAAAAAGGAAGAAGCACCACTTAAAGAAAAAGAAGTAATAGACCCTGTAATTGTACAAGAAGAATATGATGAAGAACCAAGAATGGAAAACACAATTATCGAAGTGGCAGAAGATAGCGCAAAATGATAGCGTTATGGCAACACAGTCAAAGACACGGAAAAAGTCGACTAAAGGGAGAAAACCAATTGTTTATAGTAATGAAGATTTAGAACGTGATCCTTTTGTGATGCTTATTATAGGAGAAATGGGAGTTGGAAAAACATTTCGTACCAATCAGGAAATCAAATACTATATGATAGATAATCCTGAAAAAGGTAAGAAAGGAAGAAAAGTTCTGGCGTTTGACACCAATGGTCATGATTACCCCACTTTTCGTACCGTAAGTCCCAATCATATCAAGGCGCTTACAAAAGTGGCAGCCAGAAGAATCCTTCCGTTTAAGCTAGGAGGCAAAGCGATGAGTAATATTGAAAAGCGTGAAGTAGCTGAAAAAATCGTAAATCATTTTAAAAATGGATTGGTGGTATTAGACGATACAGATAGTTATATGTCAGGAGCGAAAGGACAATCCTTGATAGGTGCATTAACAACAGTAAGGCATAAA
Source organism: uncultured Aquimarina sp. (assembly GCF_947492405.1). Taxonomy (GTDB): domain Bacteria; phylum Bacteroidota; class Bacteroidia; order Flavobacteriales; family Flavobacteriaceae; genus Aquimarina. The sequence continues at coordinate 466,853 of NZ_CANLMP010000005.1, read as the reverse complement.
GGGATCGATATTTTGTTTTCTCATCAATCTTTAGGTAAAGTGACCACAACACAATTTCAAGCCTGTACGTTCATAAGATTGCACCACCAAGTTGATCCTGTTACAAAATATAAAGAAAGAATTCCAAACTATCCTATAGTTAGAATTGCACAACTCATTGTTAATGAGCAATATGATTTATGCTCAAAAGCGATGGATGAAGGGAGGTTTGAAACAGAATCCGAGTATAAAAAACAACGCAGTTTTTTCGTGTATATCGATATGCGTAGAAGAAAGGTTAGCGGATGTACAAGAGCAGCCTATATAAGAGCTTGTAAACGATTTATTGATCAGGAAGAAAAATCTACTATAAGAATGATGCTTAATGAACGAGATTTTTATGATAAACCTGTTTATGAGAATCGTAATGCAGCAATTATCGAATTGATTTCTAGGTTTCTACGTTATCACGATGATAAAATTTCAAATCCAGTTTTAAAGTAAGCCTATGGTCATGTAAATGGCCATCGGCTTACGGCTTACGTTCAAGAAGTATTGCTCATTTTGAAAAATTCTTATCCGTATTTTATAATGAAGGTTTTTTGAAACTCAATAAACAGATTCAGGGAAGTTATAGGGATTAAACTATTTGAACTTTATATCATTGACCAAATTTGATAATTCTTCAAAGTCTTTTAGAGGGTTATAGTCACCAACAGTTTTTCTCATAAATATATCATTAGCTATTTGGATTTTTTTGAGCATTGGTAGAATATATTTTGAATAATGATTAAAGTACTGGTAAATATCTTCTTGATTAACAGCTAATTTATATCCACTTTTGCTATTAGCAGACACAATAATAACGCCTTTAAATCTTAAATCTCGTATTATGAGCCTAAGTAGGTCTGTAGATATTTCCTTGCTATGGTAATATTTCACATAATTTGTAATTTCAAAAGTCTGTAGGTAATAAGTAGGAGCTATTTTTTGATAATTTAGAAGTAATTCTAAAATAATGGTCTCTAAAACATCTTCTTTTTTATTTAATTCAATTAAAGCATCTGCTCTAACAATGTTATAAATTTCTTCGTTTACATCTGAAACAGAATATATTGGCTTTACATCAGCATTTTTTTCTTCTGGAAAGAACTTTAGTGAAAAAATTCTTGGCTTCAAAAGGCTGAAAATCTCTTCATTTTTATCTGAATAAAAATCCTTATTAAAAAACTTCCCAAGAGAGCCAGCTAATACATCAGCTAGTTGAATTAAAGGCTCTTTATTATCATCCAAAAAGTGATAATTTTCAAACAGATTGTCTTTTACTTTGCTACTTAAATATTTCTTTAAATCTTCTCCATACTTTGCACTAATTGTGCGATGCATATTGATTTCAAAATCGGTAAAAGAATTTGCTAATTCGCCGACAAAGATTTTTTGAAAATATTTATAAAAAACCTCTTTAAACCTCAAACCACCTTTGTCTTGGTCTAACTTTTCCTTATCAACTATCAGATAGTGATTAATGAAATTTAAATTGTCAAATAGATATTTTAATGCATCAATTCTAACTGCATCATTTTTTAACCTAGAAGAACTTGATTTTAATTTTTTACCAAATAAGAATTTCTGACTTATTTCGTCTCTAACTTTTCTTGCTTGTACTAATTGAGATTCTTTAATAATAATGGAACAGTACACAAATTTTGTGATGTTTTTAGCATCATTTTGTTTTAAAGTTGATGTGCCAAACTCATCACAAAAAATATATACCTTTTCCATATCTATAATAATTTTTCGCCTACAGGTTTTATGTTTTTCTTAATATACCAAGTTGGCTCATCTCCTTTAATAACATCATAATCAATACCAAGAGCTGTAAAGTGTTTTTGCGCTACTTTTACTTTGTTTATCTCATGTACAAATCTTAGTTTGGATACATCAGCAGTTCCTTTAGTTTCTCTTACTAATTGTACTTTAACACCGTCTTTGTCTTTTCTTATTACTCCCCAGTCAGGGTTGTAGTTTCCTATAATTTTCGGGAAATCTATTTTGTATTTAGAAGGAAACTTAAAGAAGAAATGTACATCATCATCACCTTCTAATTTTGCATTAACAAAATGGTCCTCTATGTCTGAATCTTTTTGCGTTCTATCATATAGACCATGCTTTGGAGATTCTACAATTTCAGTCTGCACATAATTTACTTTTTCAGGAAAAAGTTCATCAACATCATTCTCCATAGTAGTATCCGAAACTTTAAATTCGATATTTTCTGCTACATGAATTGCTAATGCATTTTTAGTTATTTCTATGAGTTTATTGGTAAACCCTTCTGGATTCCTAAATAGTTTTCCTTGTTCTTCATGTGGAACTGCTTTTAGGATTTTGAAACAAGTATCTTTTGTAAGTGATGTTGCTTGTTCTAACTTATCCACTACATTAAATACAGGAAACCTTTGCAAACCTGTTTGAGAATCTTTAGCTTGTATATCTTTATTATCACTTACAGAATAGGTTTCTACCTTGAATTTAGATACTTTAAAACCGTTTTTAAATTCTATGTCAGGGTTAGATTTATTGGCTTCAATACTATTAACTATAAAACCTCTTAATTTTTGCTCTTTTAAAATTTTAGCCAAATCATCTCCTTCTGAAACTTTTAAACCACCATCAAATAAATCTCCGCCTAAATTATTTCTGTTCCCTCTGGTATCTTCTTTAACTATAATTATTAATGCTGAATTATCTTCTTCAAATGACTTGATTCTAAAAGTGAAAGAAGTCATCACAAAATTTCCTTTACTAATTACAATTTTAGGCTCAGGAAATGTGTTGTTTTTCTTGTCTTTAAACTTTTCTTTTATTTCTTCTAATAACGTATCAGAATCTACATTAATACTATATTCAGACTTTAAAGTTAACTTGGTCCAAAACTCTTTAAAATCTTGACTGGTAAAGAATTTATCTTGTCTTTTTGCAGCTGCTCTTTTAGGTTCTGGTTTTGGTGGTGCTTCTCCCTCTTTATCTATATACTCTTGCTGTAAATTATTTGCAAAAGATTCATAACTTTCATTAGCTACAACAGTTAAAATATTTACTTGGTCATCATGTAAGCGCTCTCCTTTTTGGTTTACTGCTAAACGTAAACCTCTACCAATTTCTTGTCTTTTTTTGGTTACAGATACTGTTTGATTTAGTGTGCATATTTGAAAAACATTTGGATTATCCCAACCCTCTTTTAATGCAGAATGTGCAAAAATGAAACACACATCATTATCAATAGAAAGTAGTTCCTCTTTCTTTTTCATTATCAGCTCAAACTGTTCTTTTTGAGCTTTACGTTGTTTTTCATTGGTCGCTTCATTTTCTACATAAATGGTTTGTTCTTTTCCTCCTTTGGGTTTTTGTTTATAACTTGCAAAATAAGAAGCCTGTACTTCATCAGGGCTTTTCTCTTTAAACATATCCAGTTTATCCCTTTGGATTCTGAACTCTTCATTAAAGATTCTTCTAATTATTCCTTCTTTTTCGCCATCTCCTAAAAAGTTAGCTACTTTATCTATAAAGAATAAAGACAATACCTTAACACCATGTTTTTGCATTTTCTTTTGGTGTTCTATATGCTGAGTAATGGTTTCTTTAATTTGATACCTAAAAATTTCAGGTCTCGAAATTCCATCACCTCCTAGCATTGTTAGTGTAGTACCATTCTCAAAGGTTACAAATTCATCTCCTTTAGCTGAACCTATGTTTTCTACAACTAAATCTTGATGTTCTTGTAATTTGGTTTTTACACCAACATTATCTCCTGTTTTAACAGTAATTTCTTCAATCTTTTGCATCCCATTTCTTTCTGTATAGGTTGCTAATGTTGCTTTTGCAGATTTTCCTTTTCCACTTACTTTTTTTAATGAAATAGGTATTTTACCTCCTAATTCTTTTTGTTCTACTCCAACAACTTGAATACGTTTTACTAAATTTCTTCTAAATGCTTCTACAGGAGTTAATTTATACACCAAATTAGGGGTATTAATATGAGTTGCAGAATAACGCAAAGAGAACAACGGTTTTAATGTTCTAATGGCATCTTTAGACTTTGCGGAGCTCATATTTTGTGGTTCATCCAAAATAACTATAGGTCTGGTTTTTTGAATATACTCATAGGGTAAAAATTCTCCAGGTAATTTATCAGTAGGTTTGTATAGATTGTTGGAAGCAGAATTAAATGCTGCCATAGTAATTAACAGTACCTCGATATTCTTTGCCGTAGCAAAATTTCTAACTTCTTGTATTCTATCAGAACTATATGGTACTAACCTTGCAAAATCATTACCATATAGACTTCTAAAATGACTATCTGTAATTAGCCAACTTTTTTTAACTCCCTCAAAAATAGCAATGGATGGAACAACTATTACATACTTACTAAATCTATATTTTTCATGGAGTTCATGTATAGTTCTTAAATACACATAAGTTTTACCTGTACCAGTTTCCATATCAATAGAAAATGTAGGATATTCATAAGTATCATTACTAACACCTTCTAAAAGCATCCCCCTTTCTTTATCTAAAGAATTACTCACTCCAATTTTCATAGTAGGTGTATCTCTGGCATCCATCTCCATATCAAATTCCTCTTGAACAAATTGGAGGTTTTCTAACAGAAAATCATCATCCAAATCTTCATCATCTGGTAAGTTGGGAATGGTTTCTGTATTTGAAGTAAAATGAGTGTGATACTCTCCAATACCGTCAAAAAGTTCTACTACATTTTTAATGGCTTTAAGCTGAAAATCTTGATTTGCATTAAACTTTAATTTCATAGCCTTAAATAGTATATAGTTTACAGGTATTATCTAAAGACTGTTTTAAAGCATCATTACCATCAAAAGCTTTATCTAAACACACAAAATGGTCTGTCTCTATTAAAGGTAAAGTTTCAAAATCTGTGTTTTTAAAGCTATATAGCATAGTAGCATATAATGTATATGGAACCCATTCATGGGTAATTTTAAAAATACCACTTGCAACTTCTTCTTGTTGGGCTGTTAAGGGAAAACCTTCTTGTAAAATTACTTCTGTTATAAAATCTTGTGTGGTAACTCCATCTTGTAATGGGTTTTTGTAAGCCAACTCCAATTTACTGAATAAATCAGGCAAAGCACCATCTTGTTCTGGAACAAACTCTTGCCATTTGTATATTGTGCTTTTTTCTTGTTTGTAGACTTTAAACCCTTCAATATATTGTTCTTTTTCTATGGATAATCTCAATCTTTCCTTAGATAATTCTGATATATTAGTTTCTTTATTTTTATCATTCAGATATTTTGAGGCATTTTTACCTACACTTGTTGAATTATCTATATCACATGGAATTTGCACTACAATAAACCTTCTTTTAGAGTTAGCTTCTTTATTAATTTTAAAAACAGAATGACCAGTAGTACCTGAACCTGCAAAAAAGTCCATAATGATGTCTTCATCTGATGCATTAGGAACTATTTGAATTAACCTTTCCATCATTTCTAAGGGCTTTGGATAATCAAACAATTTTAAGCCATCAAATAAATCCCTTAAATCTCTTGCTGCTTTTTTATTACCATCAATATCATCCCATAATGGAGATGGTCTTTTTGTTCTTCCTTCTAAGTAATATTTAACATAAGGCCACCAAATCTCTGAATCACCTCTTTTCGATTTTTTCCACAAAATGAAATTATCATCTTTTAGTTTTTCGAAGGTTTTCTTTTCAAATCTCCATCTTCCTTCATATCCAGCAGGAGCAATTGGAAACACTTCCTCTCCATCAGGATTTATTACAGGATAAAACATATTTGGTCTATCTTCTCTTCTATCTACACTACCAGTTTTTCTCATTTGGTCATAGGCATATTTACCTCTTTCATCCTCATTATCAAAACGCTTTAAATCTTTTTCAGTAAGTGGTAGACCATTTAATTCAGATTCAGGATTTTTTGTATAAGTTAAAATATAATCAAAAGAACTACCTAAACCGCCACTATCTTGACCAGTAGTTTGTCCTGTAGCTCTAACAATACTACCCATATAATTTTCTTCTCCATATATTTCATCACAAACTTTTTTTAGATTATCAACTTCCTTATTATCAATAGAAATAAAAATAACTCCATCGTCTTTTAATAAATCTTTTGCTAACCTTAACCTCGGATAAATAAAAGAGAGCCAATTAGCATGGTATTTTCCAGATGATTTTGGATTAGATACTAATAGTCCTTCATCAGATTTTTCTCCAGTTTTTCTTAAATAATCTTCAGTACTATCTGCAAAAGTATCATTGTAAATAAAGTCGTTACCTGTATTGTAAGGAGGGTCTATATAAATCATCTTTATTTTACCCATATAAGATTTTCTTAGAATTTTAAGTACTTCTAAGTTTTCTCCTTCTATAAAAATATTTTCCGTATTATCTTCATTTACCCCTTCACCAATGCAAGGTTTTAAAGTGCCTGTAGGTGGTTTGGCTGCAATTTTTCTGGCATCTTGTTTTCCTACCCAGTTTAAACCAAAGTGTTCTTTTACAGTATTGTCTGTGCTAAATTCTCCAATAAGTTCTTTTAAGGTATCTACATTAAAAACTCCATCTTCCCATGCTTCAGGAAACAATTGTTTTAATTCGTTTAATCTATCTTCTTTAAAGGTATATTGTGGTGTAAATTCTTGTGCCATGTTATCTGTTTTTTAAAATGAAACTTTCATTTGCATCTTGTCTATTAAAACTATCTACTTTTATAAAGTTTTCCAGTTTTTCATTAGGTAATGCCCATCTTTTAAGTGCAAAAGTTATCATTTCTGTTTCCCTTTTATCATTAATAAAAGTACTTAGTTCTTTGTAGTAATTTTTCTTTTTCACTTTCCAGTTCCTTTCATTTACTAAGAATGAAATAGCTCTTTTCAAAATTTCATTTAAATCTGCTACTTGTCTTAAGGATATATAGCCATAATCATTATTTAACTCTTCTATTTTATGAGGTATATCATTATTACTTAATTGAATGTTTTTTGATAAGCCTAATAAAACAAAATTTCCAAGCCTTCTTTTTTCTTTAGGATAATATTCAAAATCATAATATTTATTGTTGGCAGCCCATATATGCTCTAAAGACAAAAAATCATTGTTTTTTACAGTAACATCTGCTCTTTGTTTTAAAATGTTTTGGATATCAAAAGTCTGTTGCTTTTCCTCTTGTTTGTATTCTTCAAATGAAGCTAAAAAATAGCGTATTCCTTTCCAGTGGTAATAATCATCAGCTTCATCTTCATCAAGAGTTAAAGATTGAATTAACTTCTTTTCTGAACAGTTATGTTTTGTAAAACCTATAATATCAAGACTAATTCTATCAAAAATTCCTCCTTCAATTTTTAATTGACCATATTGAGTATAGAAGAAGTCTTCAAAATTTGATGAGTGCCAATTTCTATCATGATACAACCAATATGCCCACTTAAACATATCTCCTTGCATTGAATCTGCCCTTGATGTAATTTTAGGTAACAGATAAACTCTAAAATTTACTATTTCCAGTAATTGCAACATTTTTGCTGTATTTTCTGGCTGTTCATCTAAATAGCTCATTGTAGCTATGAATAAAGGCATAATGGAAGCCTTTGTAGGCTGACATCTTATTTGTGTAAGTGTTTTGCTTATTTCATTTTTAAATGATTTATCATAATTATCATTAAATGTATTTCTGTTAAATAGATATGAATAATGTAATGAAGCATTTTTAAGAAAACTAACAAATGAACTAATACTGTTGTAATCGTTTTTGATTATTTTTTCATCTGTTTCTTCTGGATTAAAACGTAATTTTAGTTGCTCATACACATGCCAACTTTTTGTTTTGTTAGTATCAAAAAACACTAAGTAGCAATTCCTTAAGAAACTATTTTCATCATTATTAGAATAAATATGAGCATTACTTAAATTAACTAATATATCACTCCATGAAGTATTTATTTCTTTTCTAAACTCATCATATCCATGAATACTAGCATAGTAGATAAAGAAATTTTTAATTTTTTCTAGTTCCGATAATGCTTTTCCTCTATTGTTAATTACTTCAAACATGATTCCTATTTCTTTTGAATCTTGTGGAGTAAAAAAGATAAAACCAAATTGCTGTGTAACTATATCCACTACTTTCTGGACATCTACCTCATTATTGGAAAACCATTTGCTGAAAAAAGTTTGAGCTTCTCTAATTCTTAAATGAGATTTTACTTTTGGTGTAGGAGATTCATTTTTTTGTATCAAAGACTTAAAGAAGTCTTTAGTTTCTTCATTTGTTTCTAACACATATTTTTCTCTTCCAAAATCACCTCTTTTTATATAGGTTTCTTCAATAGTTTTTTCATTTAAGATTTTGTTTGCTTCACTCAACAAAATAATGAGTGTTGTTAACCTTTGTTGACCATCTACAATATGAAATAAATTATTACTTCCAGTTTCTGTTGCTACAATAGTACCTGTAAAATGTCTGTAGCTTTTTGTATACAGATTCTCGATATCTTTTTTTAAATCTTCTAATTGTCTCTTTTCCCAAGAATATCCTCTTTGGTAATCAGGGATTTTAAAAAGGTGCTCTAAAATTATTTCTTCAAAAGAAACTAATTCAGTTCTTACTTTTTGTTTAGTTACAGTTGATATAGTCATTTTATATTAAGTCGTTTATGTCAGTTGGTGGTGCTTTTACAAAGGCATTGGTATTTGTAGTGTTTTCAACTTCATCAGCATTACCTAAATCACTAATGTATTCAGCAAAACCTCCACTAAAAGAATTGGTTACTTGTGCATATTCTCTGTAAGCATCACAAGAAAACCTTGCATCACAGTTTCTGCAAACTCTAGTTGCAAATCGTTGTTTAGTTCCTTTAATTCTTTCTTGTAACTGTTGAATACTTGGTGGAGAGAAAACTCTACCTTCGATGTTATCCACTACACAAGCAAACTTATGTATGGTTTCTTCTACCTTTTCTTGTGAAAACGGAATAGGAATTACAGGATTCCATTTTTCCATTTCCCTTTCTAATTTTACTTCATCATCAGCATCTATAGCCTTCTTTAATGTTCTTGGAAACTGAGTAGCAATTACAGCAGTACCATCTAACCTTTCATTTCTTAGATTTTGCCAGATATGAGTATATACATTTAGTTGGTCTATATAGTCATCTTTATTGGCTTTTACATAATCTGCATCATGTGTTTTAATATCATACATAGTGGTTGAATTATTTTCCCTTATAATATCAACTACACCCTCAATTGTAAATTTGTTTCCATTAGGAGAAACTTGTTCTGGTAATGTTAACTTTACTTCTGTTTCTGTAACTGTTTCTGCTACTTCTCTCATTTTTTTGAAATAAAAAATGATTTGAAGTAACCCTTGTCTTTTAACTTCTGGTGTGAGAGCATGACCACCTTCAAGTCTAAGTCTTTCATAATTCATTTCATACTGTTCCTCAATCCATTCTTCCATTTCTATGAGGTACTGTAACTCCTTTAAACGAGCTTTATCTTTCCTTATTAATTTGTCTTGCTCTCTCATCCTTTTTGCTCTCTTTTAGAAATTAATAATTCATGTAAATCCTCAATAGTATTATGTACTAATGAACCAAAAAACATAGTTTGGCTTCGAGAAGGAATAAATCCGTATTTTCTGTAAATCATATATTGTCTTGGACATCTATCATAAGCTAAATAATCAGCAGTATAAGAATATGGTTTACTTAAAGCAGAATCTTTAACACCACTAATTTGTAAAGTACTTTTATTGAAATTTTGCATATCTAAAGTACCTGTAGAAGATAAAGTATTATTAATGTATGAAATAGTACATTGTCCTTTCTTAGATTTCACAGGCTTTAATTTTGGCAAAATCAATAGCTTTTCCGCTCTTGATAATCCTACATAAAGAATCCTCATTAAATCAAATCTTCCTATTTTTTCTAAAGGTTCACCATCTACTTCTTTTAAATTTCTAATAATTACCTCTTTTTGGTCTGCATCTACAAATTCTCTTCTTTTAGGATACATAAATACTACAGGAAATTCTAAACCCTTAGATTGATGTATAGTAAGTACTTGAATATTTCCTTTTGGGAAAGGGTCATCTTCATTTTCAAAATCACTTTCTCCCATTCTATGTAAAGTATACAGATAAGAAGAAAAGAAAAGTCTAATAAATCCCTCTTCACTTAAAAAACTTGCAGAGAGTATAGAGGAATACAATTCCATAAACCTTGTAAGGTATTCTGTAATTTTGGATAGATTGCAAATCGGAGCCTCATTATTTTCATTTTCTGCTAAATCAAAGTAATGTTTAAAATGCGTAAAACCTGAAAGCTGATAAAACAAATCCAAAATACTCCAGTCTAAAGAAGTGGCTCTATTGATGATTTGAGATAACTTAAAAGGTTTTTGACTATCATCATTCATTTTCTCATTAACGATTCTTGCTAAATAAGGACTTAAAATTGCCTTTTTAGCATTTTCAGAAAGGTTATTAGCTTCTGATAATTTTCTTCTCATCAAGTTCAAATCAAACTCTTGGTCTAACTCCCAATTATTTTTTTCGGTTACTCTAAGAAGTGCTTCATAATCCTTAGTTATTTTTTCTAATTCAATCCTTTTGTTATTTACAAAACGTTTTAAATCATTGTCATTTTCTATAATATCTTTTCCTGTTTTTTCTGCTTTTTTAAGCCATGATTTAAACTTATTAAATTCAAAACCAGAAAATTCAGATACATCTGGAGTTCCAAATATATTCGCAAAAACACCAAATAATTCTGTAGATTCTTTTCCTTCAATAAATCTCCCTGCTCTTGGAGCATAAACATTTAATCCACTTTCTCTTAAGGCTCCAATAGTTCTTAATGCATCTGTACTGGTTAAAGATGGAAATAAAAAGGCTATCTGGTTAGCATCATTTACAGTATTAGTTTCTATTAGTTCTTTACAGAATTGGGCAATTTGATCTATCCAGTTATCTTCTACAGAAATTACAGAAGCACCAAAATCTTCAGAAAACGCTGTAATACCCTTGTCATGTACTCTATATTGGTTTTCAATATCTCCATTTTTAGTCCAGTCTTCTTGTTCTATAAAGTTTGTGTAAAAATCTACTATATTTTTTCTTGACCTATAGTTAATTGATAGTGCTATTTTTGTTGTATCTATTTTTAAAAATTGTGAAACTCTAACAGGAAATTCAACAAAATTTTCAACTGTACTACCTCTAAATCTGTAAAGAGCTTGGTCATCATCACCAACCACACAAATATTTTTATTTCCAGCTAATGCAAAATAAAGTTGTTCTTGTATGCTATTGGTATCTTGATATTCATCCACAATTATGTACTTAAAAATTTTCTGTGCATTCTCATAATCTTCAATTACCTCTAAAGCTTTATTTTGAATTAGAGATAAATCACACCTATCATATGTTTCATCTTCAATTAGAATATTTCTGTATTCTTTATACATTTTCAAAATGGCATATAAACCATCTGTTTTATCTGTTTTATCTAATGCTTCTTGAATATTTAATCTTTCTTCAGAAAATCGATTAAAAAGAGATATACATTCTGTTAGAGCTTTATGCTTATTAGGAAAACTTGGAGTCTTTTTTTGAAAAAATGCATTAATATCAATTGTCTCCAATTCTGCAACTTGTAAAAGTCGATTCCAAATAGAATTTCTTTTGATGTAAAAATATTGTTCTAACTGATCAATAGTTTTCACAGCTTTATTTCTTCCTCTGTTTTTGTAAAACCTTCTATCACCAATTAGTCTATTACAGGCAGAATGTACAGTACCTATATACATACTTGCTAAATCATATTGTTTTCCAGTATGATTACTTGCAAGTCCTAAAAGTGACTGTAATCCTTCTTTCAATTGATGAGCAGCTTTTTCTGTAAATGTGGTTAAGAGTATTTCATCAGGTTTAATGTTATGAAAAACAATAAGGTTTAGTGTCTTCCATAAAAGTACTCTTGTTTTTCCTGAACCTGGACCAGCAGTAATATATAACGCTCCATCAATATGTTTTATGGCTTTTTCTTGTGAATTATTTGGTGTAAAACCAACTTCTAGCCAAAGAGTTTCAAGACTAAAATTATTACTTGTGGTACTTTCTTTCAAAAACAATTTGATTTTTTTTGGTTAAAATTATTAAAAGGTAAAATAATAATAATAATTCCCTAAAAAAAACTTTTTCAATGCACAATTGATTAACAAATCTACATTAAAAAAAACTTTTACTACACCCTGTCCTTTCGCATCTATCATTATTGCTGAGTTCCTCATTTTTTTGAAACACTGTAGTAAAGAATGTGCAATGAATGAAAAGTATTTATCAAATCTTCGATGATCTGAAAATAGCAGTTTGGGGAAAATCCAAGCCAACAATATAGTTCTAACAATAAAAGAAAAATCAAATATTGATTTTGGTCACAGAATTTTTCTACTTCTGCTAATTTTTCAGTACAATATTCAATTCCATATCATAAGTCATGATAGTTTCTGGAGGTATGGATCCATCAAAACTTCCAAGTTTTCCATATGCCAAGTAAGAAGGTACAATCATAATAATTTTAGAACCTTCATTAACCTGTTTAAAACCTTCTCTGACTCCTTTTAAAAGAGACTGAATAGGAGCCGCAATTCCATAATCGTTATTTTCTCTGTTGGATTCTCCAACAACTTCGCCTGTTTCTGCGATACTGGTTTTAAAGTGAAATATAACGGTATCTTCATCCGCAGGCGTTAATCCATTACCTTGCTTAATCACGATGTAATGTAATCCTGAATCCGTTGCTGTAGTAGAAAGATTGTTTTCTAATACATAGTTTTCTATCCATTGTAATTCTGCATCTTTTTCTTCTTGGGTATATTCTAAATTGATAGGTTCTCCAGGATCAAAACCTTGATCATCGTCAGAACTGCAGGATAAAAAAAGGAAAGATACTGTGAATATTATAAATATATTTTTCATAAGTTTTTTTTCTATGTTTTAAAGTTTTATGTGAGTAAAATAGATGAGTGAAGTAAATCTATGAACATGCAAATAGATCTAATTTTTAAGTGATCTAGATTATATAGTGCATCTTCTTTTGTTTATTAAAAATTAAAAGGAGATGCACTAAAAATAAATTGTTAAGAAATGCTAAAGGTATCTATGTTTTTAATTTTCCAGATACCGTTGATCTTTTCCAAAAATACTAAGGATGTATATCCATTCAATGGTCCCATACCAACTCCTATAATTGTTACAGCTTTAGTACCTTTTTTATTATAAGATACATTGTAAAAACTTAATAATTTATCAAAGTTTTTTTCAATATATCTCCTATTTTCCCTCATCTTCATTGTATCAACTATTGATAATTGATAGGGTCTATCTATCTTAATTTTTGAAATATCAATTTTCTCAACAGTATAACTATTTTTTAAATCACTAACTAACTTATTAAATTCTTCATCATATTCTTTTTTATAATTGAAATTATTGTTATTTCTTCGAAATATAGGGAATATGCATATTTCTTGTTTCTGATTAATAATTGAATCTATCTGATTATCAGTAAGAGGTTTTAAGTGGCTCAACTCCTTAGGAGGTGGTGGTGGAATAATAGGCTTACCAAACTCATCTATTAATAACGATAGTATCTGGTATGTATTCTTTTCCTTGACCTGTTTATCGTTACAGCCAAAAATAAAAAATGAACAGAATAAAATTAAAAATGTTGACTTCATATTAATTACAGTTTCGAGGATCAAAATTGGTGTTATTGAGAACTACAGCTTTTAATTCATCAAATCGATTACTGTCTTCATTTGATAAAAGTCCAGTATAAGCGTATGCTCTCAATCCATCCCAACCAAAACCCACATAATAATCTAAGGGATATACATTAGAATCTAATTTCCGTATTGCTATGGCAATTGGCTTTGCATATTTTTCTGTTGTATATAAGATAGATTGTATAGGCAACTTCTTTTATTTAAGAAATCTCTAGGAATTCTGAATCTTTAATCACCCATTGATCATTCTCTTTTTCAAGATATAATAGTATACTTGATCCGTTTAAGTAACCCAAAATATTTCCAAAAACTGTAACCGCCTTTGTAAATTCTTTGTCAAAAGCTATTGGCGAAAAATGCAGCATGCGATCAAATTTTTTTGATATATAATGTCTATTTGCTTTGTATTTAATAGTATCTAATAAAATTAATTCATGATTTATTTTATTATTAATTAAGGAGATGTCGATTTCATCATTATCTAATCTGTCAAGGCTTTTAATTAGTGAATAATAAGGTTTTGTTTTTAGTACTTCTCTTTCCGAAAGCCCTTTTGTTCTTTTTCTAATAGGATAAATCGCAATTTTTTGTTTCAGCTTGCTAATTGAATCTTTTTGACTTTTGGTCAATGTGTAGGTTTTACCAGGTGGAGGCGGAGGTGGCATAGCACGACCAAATTTCTGTGTTATTAATGAAATAATTTTGTAAGTATTTTCATTTTCTTGAAATTCATTACAAGAAAATGCTATACAAAACATTAAAATTAAGCTGATTTTTTTCATGTTTTTAATTTTAATTACAATTCATAGGATTAAAAGTAGTACTGCTATTAATCCTGTTTTTAATGTTTAATAAATCTTGGAACTGCTCATCAGAAATTAAAGATGGATGAGCAATTCTTTTTAAACCATCCCATCCGTATCCTAAATAGTCATTTAAAGGAAACCTATTTCCGTCTAATTCCCGTACTGCTTTAGCAATAGGAATAATATAGTTTTCAGTCATATAAGTATGTTGAGCCAATGTTGGTATTTCATTGTTATCCCATCCTAATTGCTTATAAATTCCATATAAATTAATCAGTCTTACTTTATCTTCAGTATCAACTTCTCCATCGTGAAATTGCTTTACAAACCTGAACATTTCAGCGTGTAGACCTTCGTGTAAAAGTAAAGCAGCCGCCTCCAAAGAATTAATATTAGTATTTTCTAATTTTATAGTAATTAAACCTTCATTTATACTTGAGGTTCCATCAGTACATGCTTGATCTGTTCTGATACACTCACCAACAACAAACTTAAGGTTATATTTAGGATCATCAATAAAAGAACCAATAGTCTGACGAAATAGATTACCATTTGTTCTTTTAAGTTCATTATAAACACAATAAGCTTTAGTGCTCAGGAATGATGAATCCAATATAACTTGATCATCAAAGTCAACTTTTCCTTCGTTGATTAGTGCTAAAGCAGCTTGTTGAGCAAATGGACTATTTAAAAATTCCTGTAGAGAATATCCGTTAGCCCATAACTGTTCTCCTATTCCATATTCAAAATAAATCTGAATAACTGAAGATATTTGTGGGATAAAATTAAACGTCCTACCTAACATTTCATTCGTAATATAGTCAGGTATTTGTAATCCATTTGCTAAAAATACGGCTCTTACATTGTAACCCTCGTGATCATAATTTTGTCCTTGCAAATATGTTGGATTGAATAAGTTTGTGAGATTTGTCATTCCTTCTCTAGCTTGCCCTGTGCTTGTAACTGCTCTTAGTGCTAGATATTGTTGGTTTTCATTCTGATATCTTGGAGAAGCTCCCCAGGCAGAAGCATATAGATTTCTATCTATATTAAAATATTGATTATCCAAATAAGATGTGAAAAATCTGTTTGCCATTGCTAAAGATTTTGCTGAATACTCATTCTCATAAAGATATCCAGATGTTTTACTTTTAAGATAAGTATTTCCTAATACAAGATTACTTACTCTTGTTGGTAAAGATTTTATAGCGTATCTAGCAATAGCCTCTTCCGAGCTCAAATTAGTATCTGTAGCGGGAGTAGAAGTAATACTCTGACTATTAGTAACGCTTACCATTTGGTCATAAAAATTATAATCCCCAGCCCAATATACGTTATTCGAAAAAAAAGTGTTAGGAGGTGCTATTACTCCAGATCCCGGCCCAGAAAAGTCTGTTATTAAGTAGACTATCATTAACTTAATTGCATCTCTATAACCTAAAGAATAATATTGATTTAGATATTGTTGCGATATCCAGTTTTCAAAAGCCTTTGTTTCCTTAGCTTTATCTAATTTTTTTCTCCAGTTAATAGTGTTTGTTTTTTTGTTTAATTCCGTGTTTAATTTATTTAGTTCATAGCTTTTAGAAGTTGCTAAAGTTATAGTATGTCTTAAGTCTTCTATTTTAACATTGTTAACATATGGATTGCTATATCTTAAATCTCCGAATTTATGAACTCTTGATTGGCCATTTCTTATTCGATTGTACTCGTTTTGCCAAGCAGAAATCGATTTATATCTTGCCTCAGTTTCAACAATCTTTCTATTACTGTAAGAAAAATTTGAACTCACATAATCACCAATTTGATTATAGTATGGACCAGTGTGCCATCTTTCAGCTATTCTAGAGAAAAATGCTTTTTGGGCAGCGTAATGAGTAGGAAAAGTTTTTCCTAACCTTTGTTCCATTTCATATTTCTGCGCTCGTTCCATACCTTCAAACCAAAGCTGCTCATTACTTGTCGCTTGCAGATCATTTTGTATCCCGAAATAATTATAATAATATTGACATTGACACGATACTTCAAATGCATTATCTTCATCTTCATCTACAGGTGGTCTTGGAGGTAAAGGTAGTAAGATTTGATCTTTATCCCCATTAATTGGATACGGTGTTATTAACTCTGAACTTGGTGATATGATAATATCTTGTGCGGACAAATTAGAGATAATTAGATGTAAGAATCCTACAACTAAAATTTTATATAATGTTTTCATTTATATTTTTTAAAAGCTTATTTTTTTACTATTAATTTGTTATGGTTTATACCATTTACTATTACACTTACTACATAGAGCCCCGAAGGCAATTCTCTACCATCAAGAGTGTATAACTTCTTTCCTATAGACTGTATAGATGAAGTTGTTATATTTTTATGTATGTTATTGGAAACTCCTTGAATTGCTACGGATACTGTGGCATTTTCCTTTAATTCGTACTGTATTAATAGATCATTTACAAATGGATTAGGATATAATTTTATAAAACTATTGCTTTGAGATCCAAGTGCTAACAAAGCTTCATCGGATAAGTTTGGATTATCAGAAAAAGGGTGTAGGATAATTTTAATTGGAGCACTTGGTTCATTCCAATTATTTATATGTGCTTCTAATGTACCTACAATAATATTTAATTCTTCTATGGACTTTTTCTTAAAATCGATAGAAAAAATAGATAAATTGATTTTGTTGTTTGAAGACTGATCCAAATATTTTCTATCTATTTGAATATTAAAATTCTCGAAGCTAGCACTTGTATCATATACTAATCCTTCTCCCTTTATTGTTTCTTCATTTATAATTAGTTTATAATCAAGAGTATCATCGTATGCATCATATTTTAAATCTAATCGAATAGGTACTGATTGTACAATGTGTTTTCCTGACCAGTCATATACTACTAAGCTTCCCTTATATTCATTGGTAATATCACTTATGTAAAAGTGCTGATTTGTTGAGCTAATGTTATTGGTTTGTTGATTTTCAGTATAGACTTGGACAAATGAATCTGCATCTATTTGGTTAGAATTTGTTTGTTCACTTATAATTTCTTCTTGAAATTGAGTAAGCAATGTTTTGCTGTTATTAATTTTATTTTTCTTTAAAATATCTATTGCTTTTTCAGTGTTTTTTTGTACACCATATCCTTCACGATAACAAATAGCTAACCAATGTTTTGCCATTGGATACTTGCTTTGTTCAAACCATTTAATTGCCTCAAAATAATCCTGTTGAACACTTCCAAGTCCTTTTAGGTATAGATATCCGATTTTAAAAGCAGCTTTTTCATCACCTAATTCAACAGCTTTTTTATACCAGAATAATGCTTCGTCAAAATTTAAAGAAACACCCGTACCATTTTTGTATAAATCTCCCAATAAACTTGTAGCATACAGGTAATCGTGTTCAGCTGCTGATTTTATTAGTTCAAATCCTTTTTTTTGACTTTCCTTATCAGGATTTTTAATTAGTAACAAAATTCCATTAATGTAGTCTGTAATTATACTCTGAGTTTTCATGCATTCTGCAGCAGCATTGGAAATCTCATCTATAATTTCAGTATCTGCATTTTGGTTTACGGTAAGATAGGCTGCTGTCATATCTAATTTGTAGGAGCAAGGGTCGTATACCTCTTGGGCATTCGTAAATTTGGGAAATAAGAGGTTGCCAAATAGAAATAATGTGATTAGTAGTTTTTGTTCTTTCATAAGTTTTTAATTAAAAAAATAATTGTGGTTTATTTTAAGTGTCTTGAAATCCGTATTTGTTACCATCTAAGTTTACTTTTTTTCTCTTTACGAAAAAAAATGTAAAAAATTAAGGCAATAAATAAGTGTGAGATTATCGTGATTTTTATAAATCGGGTGCAATAATACTTTTTTTGCGTGGTATCAATTAAGAAAAATTCCCTTTTTAGATAAAAGGCAAGTATACTCGTCCAAGAAACTAGTAAGGAAATTATAAAATATTGTTTAAGTATATCTTGTTGTTGTTTAGCAGATATAACTTTATCAATAGACGGGGTCCTCTTTCAAAACAATCATACTCTTCTAAAATTTTAAAAGAGTATCTAATTCTGCTGTACTTGAATTCAATTCTGAAATCTTAAAAAAAATAGTATTCGTTCTTCTGTTTCTACTAAGATCAATAAAGTATTATTTATACCTTAAAATTAAATTTCTACCTATTGAATTTATTTTTAGGTAAAAAAGTTTTGCTACACCTTGTCATTTCATAACTCCTATTATTCTTGATTTCCTCATTTTTTTGAAACACTGTAGTAAAGAATGTGCAATGAATTTCCAAAATACCTTCTGAATTTAGCGGTCAAAGGTTTAGAGACCATCGCCAAATAGTCACATAAAATATAATGAAAATGGCAAACGAAAAAGATTTGGATTACAAAGCTATAGGAGCAGTAATCCTTGTATCAGCAATAGCTTTTACCGCAGTTGGAGCATTCTATGTACGCCCAATGCTAGATAAGAGAAAAGCTAAAAAATTAGCAGCAGCTAAAGAACCTCAAGTCGCAAACAAGAAAGGATAACCCTTTAGAGAGGGGCATCACGGATGCCATTTGTTATAAAAAATTTGGAAGGGATTTGAGGGAAAAAGTCAAACGCTGTCTATGACAGCAAAAATCAAAGGAAATGAGTTACAATGATGAATTAATGAGATATCAAGACGATGCAGAAGATCGTTATGATGATTATGACGGAGATATGGAGATGCACGATGGGTATGACGACTATGAGGATGAAGAAGATGATTTCGATTCAGGCTTTGAAGGCAATGAGGATGGATATGACGATTATGACGAGGAATACGAAGATGAGTATGTAGATGATTATGAGGAGGATGGTTATGATGATTACACCCGTACTTCCATAGGTAAGATTGATCCCAATGACCGTACTCTTACCGTAGTTGTAAGAAATACATCTGCAGAGGCTGCCGAAGCCATTGTGTTTGGTGGGAACGAGAATGCAGCACAGCCTGCAGGAGTTACAGTTAATGTTGAGGAATCTAGTCACAATGAGGTAAAGGAAGAAAGTAAAGCGAATCCTTTCAAGATTTCAGGGATGAAGTACTCAGTGTCAAACCCATTACAGTTTGATAACGTACTTAAGCTGACCAAAAGGACGGCTACTGGATCGAATACCATTCGTGTATACCAACCACGTAATGCAACTTCTCCACAGAACTTTACCCAACAGCTTATTGATGATGATAACTTCGAGCTGAATGTTACGGGTCAGGATTCTTTACGTGTAACGGTTAATCCAGATACTACGGCAGTATTCACGTTTACCATTAAGGCGAGAGCGAATATGGGTAACCTTCTTAAAGGAAATAATGTTGCGGAGTTGTCCAGAGTTCCGAGAACTACAGGGCTTCCGCAGATCGATTTGATCCGTAGAAGAAAACGACCTACAGCTTTTGGAATCCGTCCGCGTAGACGAAGACGTGTTCGAAGAAGACCTGTACGTAGATACAGTAGACCAAGACGCGTAAACAGATATCCAATATCCAGTTTACGTAGACGTAGACTTCGATAGTTCCCTATAAGCACAGGTAACACCTGTTTTTAATAACCAAGATCCAGCCAAAGCGATTAGGAATATTCCAAGGCTTTGGCTGGTCTTGTTGAGACACTAATTAAAAAGCTTATGAAAATATCGAAGAGAAATAGAAACAAAGGCTTAGCACAAAATAGCATTGACTATATCGTTCTGAGTAACCCTGAACCCATACGTAAGATCATTTTTGATTATGGATATGAAATTCCAAAAGATTTGCACACACTGGTAAGGGCAACTAAAGAGCTGATACAGAAAAAGGGTACTTCTTTAATTTCAGAAGTACTACAGCATCATCCAGATAAGAAAGCGATACTAGCCTTGAATACAAAGGAAAAGAAAAAGCCCTGTAACTCTTGCAGTAATTATAACTACAATAGTGAAGATAATTTTTGTGGAGCATGTGGTCATTCAAACTATAATGGATCAGGAGATGAAGATAGTTTCTTAGATCAATTTTCAGATGCAAGTGACAAAGAGGTTAAAAGCTATTATGACCGTATTGTAAAGAAATCTAATGCCAATCCAGAAGATCAAAAGTTGGCATCGGAAGTGCAAATGGTCTGGAATGAAATGCGCCAGAGAAAGGGTGCTGAAAAAGATACCGATAGCGCCTCTACTATTCCAGAACCTCAAAAGGCATCCGTATTTGGAAAAGATGAAATAGTGCTTTTAAGTGTGGTATTTATCGCAGGATATTTAGTTGGTGCTACTCGTATGGGTACTTCATAATTAAAAAAATAAAGAGATGAAACAGAGTTTTCAAAAAAAATATAATGATTCGATTAACCTAATCAGTCATTTGATTCTAACCAAACCCAAACCCGTAATTGGTTTGTTGGCTATACATGGGGTAGTTTTTAAAGGAACACCCAGTAGAAATCAAATTATCGATGAAGTGGTGGAACTGCTAAAATCAGATAATGGAAAATTTGAAGCTGATTTAGGGAATCTGTTAACAGTGCATATCCAATATCAAGGTAAGGAAATGCTCTCTTTAGAGCAAAGCGATTTCAGTTCCTACGATGATAGAGACGAGGATGAAGATGCGTTTTGGGGAGCGCTTGCAAAAGGAGCCATTGGTATTGTTGGTGGGCTTTTCAAAAAGAAAAGACGTAGACGAAGTAGCGGTGGTGGAAATGCTGCACTTGCAGCATCACAAGCTGTTGCACAAAGACAAGCAGCTCAAGCTAAAAGAGATATGCAGTTGCAGATGCAAAGGATGCGAGAATCAGCTGCACGTAGAGCTAGAGAAGCAGAAGAACATAGAGCAAGAGAAGAAGCAGAACGTAGAAGACGTGAGGAAGAAGCTAGAAGACAAAGGGAAAGAGAAGCAGCAGCAAAGAAAAAACAAACCAATACGATGCTGATGGCGGGAGGTGGAATTGCACTTTTAGCAATTGTAGGTTTTGCAATGGCTAAATCGAACTCCCCCAGACAAACAGCGCCTTATGTTGCTCCACAGCCTATTTCCAATAGATAATTTAATGATGTAAATCAAGGAAGATATGATTGAATACCCAATAGCTATAGACGAAAATGACACTAGCGAGTATGATCCGTTTTTACATCATGTGATTCGTCATAAGCTTCGAAAAAAGAAGAATCGAAGAAGGTTAAAAAAACTCTTTCGTAAACATCCTAAAACAAGGATATTACGTTCCATTGGAATTGGTAGAAAAAGGCGTAGAATCCGTCCAGTGGGACGTCCCGTAAGAACACTAGACAAGCGATATCGCAGACCTACCAGTCGCCCTGTTAGAAATAGACAGGTATCAAGACAGGGGGCTATTAAAAAACCATTTCGAATGCCACCTATCAAGTTTGGTAACCCGATACATCGGGATTTAGAACGAAATAGAGGGATTTCAAAAATAGGGATAAGAAAACCTCTTTATAAGGGAACACCTATTATGCCAGGTGATCCTTCGAAGCGTACAAGACCATCTGCAGCTATTCCAAATAAAAAAGGACAACCAAAGGTATCCAAGGATATCGTCATCCCCTACAAAAGAAGGTATGGAAGTCGTAAAGGTAGCGTAGCACCAGTTACACCCAGAAGAACTTCGAAAGAAGCTATGCCAACGCTAGAGGAAGAACTACCGATAGTAGCACAAGATATGATAGCATCCAATATGGAAGTAATGGATGAAAATGAGCAGAAACCAGAAAAGCCAAGTAATAAAAGAAAGATACAAAACATCATTGGAGTTGTTGCTATAGGGCTTGTAGTTACTGGATTTGTACTATATAAAATGAAAACTAAAATCGAAGCAAATGGACGTACTAGCTGATACTATAGAACAGGCATTTACGGATGTAGGAGAAATTCCATTAGGGTTTCTATTTGCATCGGTAAAAAACATTGGGAATTCCGAGGCAATTGTAAATAATGTGCCATTAGCTCCGGGAGATGCAAAATCATACCCTTTTGTTGGAAAGCCACATAATGCCAAATCGTTCGATCCATTGGATTCCACCTTACAGGTGATGTATATTATTTAATAAGAATTACTAAACGAATACTATTATGATAGCAGGAGAAACAGAAATGTTAATGACGGATCACTTAGACGATGAAGCCTATGATGAGTTCATATTTGGGAGTAAAGAGAAAAGAGCTAAAAGACGTGCTGCCAGAAAAGCAAGGAGAGCCAAAAGACGAGCTAATCCTAAACGAATTGCTAGAAGACAAAAGAGAAAAAACTTCTTCTCGCAATTAGGACAGGCGTATAAGGACTTAGGAGGTGGCGCAGCTATTGGTGGGGCAATAGATACTATTATTAGTAAACCTACACCGATACCACTGCCAGAATTATACGCAGATCAGAAAGGAGATACACCTTCTGATTTCAGAGTAGGAATTGGAAATGAAGCGACCAACCAAACTCCTAAAAAAGATCCCACTACCACAATACTGTATGTTGCTATTGGAGTCCTTGTGGTTGGAGGAATTGGAGTATTAGCCTATAAAGCTCAGAAGAAATAGATATCAGCACCGTAATCAAAGTTAACGATCATGATCATTCCCATTCCTTCCCTTAGAAAACGCTTTACTATTGCTATTACGGTAAAAGTTACTAGGACGATGTCTGTAGGATTTAAAGTATACGATCCTTTATCTCCAAACACGCACTATTTCCGTAGAAAAGCCTATTTGGGACGAGGACAAAAAAGAAGTGTTAAAATTCCTTTACCTGTTTCTCCAGATGAGTTGGAATTGGAAGTATATGATAAAAGTACAGGTGATGATAAGGGTATTGATATTCTTGATTTTAAAGTAGTGATGATGGAGGAACCTAAGATTTGGACGACTCCGGAACAACAACGGTTTATGGAGTTTGCGATTCAATTTGCTCAGAAGGCAGGATACGTCCCTACAGGTTTTTATGATAGCTCACAAGGTGAGTTTTTGTTTCAATACCTACCTAGCATCGTTGATGCTTTTGGAAAGGAATTGATTACTCCGGCAAGAATACATCGTAAAATGCCAAGAGTTCAGATATCACAACGATTGTTTAAAACCTATACGATTCCTGTACGAGTGGCGATACTGGCTCACGAAGGATGCCATTGGTTTTTAAATACCCGTAGCGAGACGACAGCAGATTTATGTGGGATTCGACATTATTTAGATTATGGCTTCCCAAAGATTGAAGCGGTATATGCTGCTACAAAAATTTTCAGCAAGCATCCTGAATTGGTGGGTGAAACACAGGTGAAACGAACAAAAGATATAGTCCAATTTATAGATACCTACAGACTAGCACAATGAAAAAGAACACCGAAATAGTACTTTTAACAACAGGGATTACCCTTGCTGCGCTTTGGTGGGTGTTATTGGATCATGATGATAAGGATCGGACTGATACTACTAAGAAGAATAATGATGATATGCCTTCGCAAGAAGAAGATGTTATAGTTGCAGAAGTGATACACGCAGATCAGTATGATTCTTTTGCGAAAGTAAATCGTCCGTTTGCTAAAAAAATATTCAAAAGAACCCTTAAAAGCTTAGATAGAAGTGCTATAAAATTAAGCAATGAAGTTTTCTATAAAACGCTTCAGGAAAAATATGAAACTACACAACTAACTATTACCAATACCTCAGATGTAGAACGTGAAGTTCGTTTGTGGGCAGGCAATAAAAAGCCACCACTTAGTCTCACATTACCTGGAGACGTAGCAGATCATGTTTTTCGGACAGTAACCGTCAGTTCAAGTTTAGGAGCTGGTATTTACCCTCAAGGAATCATTGTCAATCCATTTAATGGATTTACTTATATCGCCAATCAGCTATCAAATAATATTAGTGTACTAAATACCGAAGGGGTTTTGGTTTCTCTTATCCTTGTACCTGCTAATGGCAGTAGTTTGCCAAATCCAGCCTATGGCTGGGGGCCTGTAGACCTTACCGTGAATAGCCAATCGAGTTCCCCAAACTTTGGTAAGGTCTACGTGGCAAACGTAATTGGAGATACCATAACGGTGATTAATAATCAATTGGAGGTGGTAAATACGATACAAGTTGGGAAACGCCCAATTGCTATAACCTTTAATCCGTTTAATTCCAATGTGTATGTGGCTAATATTGCTGAGGATACGGTTAGTGTCATTGACACTACTACAGAAACTGTAATAGAAACGATCGGAGTTGGAAAAGCACCTAGAAACACGGCTGTAGTTCCTAGTACTGGATCGGTCTATGCGGTCAATTCTGGTGATGATAGTATTTCAGTAATTGATTCTAACAATCAAGTAACAAATACTATTGATAATGTTGGAAGTGGACTAACTACAGCAGTATATCATCCTATAAATAATAGCCTATACGTAGTTTCTTCTGAAGACAATACAGTAATCCCAATTGATCTAGGGTCAATGACCCTTAGAGATAAAATTGATGTAGGAGCTGATCCGTATCGTATTGTTTATAATCCTAGTAATGAATTACTCTATGTAGGGAATAGAGTAGATAATTCCTATTCCATAATAGATACTACCGATACGGTGATTGATACGCTTTTTTTAGGTTCAGTAGGTACAGGTTTAGCAATAGATTCTACTGGTGGTATGATCTATAGTAGTGATAGCACAAATGGAGCTATTAATATCATTAGTTATAGCAAGGAGAGTAATAAAGTACTTATTAATGATGGGTACTATGGAAAGCGGGAGGATTTTACGTTTAGCCCCGCCATTGTTAAGCATGTCAAGTTTGTTTTATCGGGAACGGAACGCTTTAGGGTATTAAAACTCGAAGAAGAAACAGTGACTGGAACAACCCTTGTAAAGCCTATCTCTTTTTCAAGCTATAACAATCCTCAGAATTTCGGAAATGTAGCAGAAGTATTCGAAATGAACGGAGCTATCATTGACGGTAAAAATGGATGGGTATTTAAAATTGCGGGAAAACAGACCATTACCATACTCACCTATTACAAACAGCCCCATAGGGGCATCTTAAACCAAATAATTCAAAACTAAGAAAGATGAACAGCATATTAGATATAGCCTTAGCAGAATATGGAGTTACAGAAGTGGTCGGTGACCACCACAACTCCCGTATACTAACCTATTTTAAAGAGATCGGTCACAAGTGGGTCACAACGGACGAAACAGCTTGGTGCAGCGCGTATGCTAATTGGGTCGCTTTAAAAGCGGGCTGCGCACGCAGTGGTAAGCTTACCGCACGATCTTGGTTAACGGTTGGAAAAAAAATAGCTAGCCCTGTCCTTGGCAGTGTAGTGGTCTTTTGGAGAGAAAGTAGAAGCAGTTGGAAAGGACACGTAGGTTTTTTTATTGGCTTTAGCCAAGATGGTAACTATGTATATGTACTTGGTGGGAATCAAAATAATATGGTGTGTATTAAGGCATACCCAATATATAGAGTATTAGGCTATCGAAATATTCATAAACCTTCATTCAAACCCATACTAGATGCTGCATAGTAGCACAAAATAAAAATGAACATTTAAAATGATAAAAGATGAAAAAAGTAGATTATTTAATTATTCAGAGTACAGCATCAGGCGAAGGGATTCCAGTAAGTAAAGCAGATATTATTGAATTACATACTACAGAGGAAAGACTTGGTGGATTTGGATTTAATCGTCCTGGTATTGATTACCTGATCCAGCCCGATGGAACAATGGAAACCTTAGTTTCAGAAGACAATCCGACCACAGTCGACCTATGGGGGATTTCTGAAGGAAAGCAAGGAATCATTGGTGTTTGCAAACATATTGCCTACGCTGGAGGTAGGACTGAGAAAGGAGTCAAATCAAAAGATAGCCGTACTACCGCGCAGCAACAAAGCTTGGAGGCTATTGTCAAGTTTTACGTCCTGAAATTTCCAAAAATCCAAGTGCTTGGATTGAACGAAGCTCCTGCAAAAAAAGGAGAGGAAAACCCTGCCTTTGATGTGTCCATTTGGTTAGAGGAAATAGGTGTCCCAGAAATTAACATTTTTAAGAAAGTCAAAAAAGCATAGCAATGAAGAATACCATTTTAGCATTGGGTGTAGGTTTTCTTATTGGTAGGCATATTTATAAAAAGTATGATAAGAAAGAAGCCAGCCTCAAAGAAGCACAAGTTAAGAAAAGATTGATAGATACTTTAGAAGAGCTTGGGCTCTCAAAACGTGAAGTTACATCACAATCGAATCACATTTTAAGAAGATAAAATAATTCTTATGCCAATTGAAATCAACATACATAACAAAACATTTCTAGTGCCAGAATCTAATGATCCTTGTGAGCTATGGGTAGGTTATTTTAATAGCCTCAAGGCTGATTTAGGAAAGGATAACGCAAGAACAATCTGGCTAGTGACTTGGAAGACAAACGGATCATCCAGTTGTACCACCAATGGAGATTTCAATAAGTGGCTTCAAAAGAACAAAATTGATGTATCGAGTGCAGCCACAAGAGCTATTGCAGATGCTTCTGAGATAGGTAGCAATTTTATGGGGTTAGGAAAGAACCTTTCGAAAGTGGTATCCATAGCTGTTCCTGTAACATTAACTTTTTTACTGGCAATTATTGCCCTGATACTTTGGAATACTGCAAAGAAAGCAGATGTAACTGATCTTGAAGCGATTACGCCAATGGGGAGATCGGTTGGAGCTGGAATCAAATTTTTGAACAAATGAAAAAGGTAGTTGGATTACAAATCACCGCATCCGCAGTAGGACTGATATTAGTTGGTACTACCTATATCACTTTGCGCAGTAAAAAGCGAAATAAACTTGCCAGTACTCTATTGAGAGAATTAAGTAAAAGTTTGAATCCAGAAGGTAAAGGATTAGAAAGTGCAGCAGCTTTAGATGTTAAATATGTGGATAGGGTTTTTAATTCTCGTTCTGGAAAAATAGTTGTACTCAAAGAATCTACAGCAACACGATATGCGAACGAGATTCACCAAGGTTTTAAACCATGGTATATAGGAGGAGATGATGAAGAATTGATATATAGTGTTTTTAGAAACTTAAAGGATAAAGTACAAGTATCTCAGGTGGCTAAAGCATATCAAAGAGATTACAAGGTGTCCCTCAGGGACCAATTAAAGGATCGCTTTGACAAAGATGAAATCAAAAAGGTGTTAGGAATTATCGGGAGATTACCAGAATACAGAACAGTATAAAAGTAAAATAATGAAAATAACAAAAACAATGTGGTGGGTAATTGGAGGTGCAGGAATAGCTGGATTGGGTGTTGGGATTTACTTTTTTGTAAAGAAAAGTAAAAGTAATACCAAGATTTCAATCTCAGCCGGAGGAAATAAAGGAAAACCTGTAAAAGTAATCACAGGTGGTAGTGCCACCCCTGTGGCAGAACCGAATTGGAATGCACCTTTTAATATGAATTATATAGGAGATGTTAAACAATGGTTAGGAACAAAACGTATCAAGGAATTGTCTGCATCTGCTGCTAAAAAGTATGCGCTGGAATTGAAGAATGCCAAAGGAGTATTTGATGATGATGAAAAAGCAGTTGAACGCGTGTTTAGAAACTTACAAGATAAAACACAGGTCGCAAGTCTATCCAAAGCATTTTATTTTAATCACGGCAAAAAAGATATGTGGCAGCACCTTAGAAGTTTCTTAAGTGATAGCGAGATTAAAAAACTAGTTAGTGATCCCGTTAGGAGACTACCAAATTACAGACTCGTCTGATTGCTTACAAAGCAAAAATATTGCCATTAAATAAAAAAGTTATGGATATAAAAAATAAAAAACCAATTGCGAAAAAAACCAAGAATGATGATAAAAGTCTATGGATCATAATTGGAGTTACTACACTGGCTTTAACAGGGATTGGGTATTGGTATTACAGAAAAAGCAAAAAAAAATCAGAGATGTTCCCCAGCGGAGCGGAAGATCTTGATCGCGAAATAGCAAGTACCATTGCCAACAATACAACAAGAAGACCCGCTATAACAAGAAGACCAACACGGTTTAGGTGTAATAGTAGCGGATATCCTTTGGAGTATGGTACTTGTTACAAAGATGTAAAGATTTTACAATCCTACTTAAGTAAAATCTATAAAGCAGATTTAGGGCGTTCTGGAAGCAATAAAGATGGAGTAGATGGAATGTTTGGAAACAAAACAAACAAAGCAGCTAAAAAACACTTACAAAAAACATCTTTTAGCAAACAAGATATCGATGGAATGAGAACAGCAATTAAAATGATAAAGAGATGATACGTACAAATGATTTGATTATAGCAGGCGTTGGCATTGGTGTTAGCATTTTGGCGGTTTACCTTATAAAAGGTCAAAAAGGAAAATCTGAAAAGGTAGCGCCTGTATTGCAGAAAAGACAAATTGTGGAAGAAACTATAGCACCTGAACCTATTAAAAAGGTAACAGCTGAAACCAATTATGTTGCTCCAAAACAGGAAGCAAAGAAAACTTGGTTCTTGGCTAAAGGAAGTAAAGGTAAAGAAGTTGAAAGGTTGCAGATTTGGCTCTTAAGGCATCATGGTTGGAAAGGAACAATAACAGGCATTTATGATGCTCAGACAGAAACATTGGTTAGAAAACGCTTTAAAACTGAAGGTATTGATAGAGCCACTTATGATAAGTATCAAATGGGAATCCCGATACATGAACTTATTAAAGCTTAAGATAGATGGAACTAAAAAAAAGAAACCTGAATACCCTACTGGATGCACTAGTAGACAAGGATGGACTGAAAACGGAGGTAACAATTACGCTTACCAATCAGACCTTACTAAAAATCATTTTAGGAATGCTGTTAGCTGGTGTAGCCATTGTTGTGGTGGCTAATATGGTTAAAAACCTATTTCCAAGCTCGCAATTGGCAGCAATAGAAAATGAAGTATTAAAAATTAAACAAACCCTTAAATAAAAACAGTTATGGAAATCGTATTGGAACAGTTTACAAATTTTTTGAATTCCCTTGATTGGGCGTATATATTCTCTTTTATGCTTATTACGTATGTCATAAACTATTATAAAATACCTGAGTTTATAGGCAGAGGGTTAGGGATTAAATTGAGAAGCAGATACCAGGTACTCATCATAGGGTTTATATATGCAGTGGTAGTCTTTTGTATTAGAGGATATGAACTATCAAAAGTACTATGTCTTTTTATCTCTTTCCTTTTTGCAACAGCGTTTTATAAGTTCTTGCTTCAGGTTGTAGTTGAAAGGTTTCTTCCAAAGAAGACAACAGAAAGCCCATAATGGGCATTTAAAAACTTATTTAAATAATATTTATGAAACATTATAAATGGATACTGCCCTTAACAGCAATTGTAGGGATAGTGGTAGCGCTCTTCTTTATCATTCCTGCAGAGGATGATGTAACCAATCAAATACAAAAGATTGAGATTGAAGAATTGAAGCGAGAAAATGTGACACTTATACAAACTAATGAATTATTAGATAGTAAGGTTGAGCTATTGGAATCCATGGCAGATAGCCTAACGGTTTTGATTAACGTTGATAGCCAAGTAATAAAAAAATTAAAAGAAAGGAAAGATGAAAAAGTTAGTGCTATTGATGACTTTACTGATGACGAGCTATATCAGTATTTCTCAAGATTTAGTACCAAAGGTACAACTAATAGAAAATGAAAAACATTATTGCTTTACTATAGCTCAATCGCGCAAGATTGCAAAGCTACTAGAACTTGGAAAATACAATGATTCTCTTGTAAATAATTTATCCTTGAATATCAAAAGGTTCGAGTTAGTAACTCAGAAGAAAGATAGTATCATCTCTTTTCAGGCTGACCAATTAGAGAATTATACAATGGTTATAAATAATAATGACTTAACTATTCTACTATTAGAAGATAGTATCAAACGAAAAGAAAAAAAGATCAAAAGAAGCAAATTACATAAGATACTACTTGGAATAAGTTTAGTAGCGCTTGGAACTTTAGTAATCAGTAAATAAATAGGTATGGGAGGTTATCAATCAGATTTTAGAATATCAGCTCTAAGAGGAGAAGACAATGTACCACTTGAAAATAGTTTGGGTGGTTATGGAGTTACGACTGGAACGGATGACAATGTATATGAACTGGTACTAGATCCACCATTAACTAAAGAATATGCAGTAGGGTTACCGTTGGAACTAAAATTTCACGAAGAAAATACCGATGAAGCTACACTAAATATTGACAAGCAGGGAGCCGTACCATTAAAAAAGTTTGATGGGGAATCATTGATTCCTATTGCAAATGGTGATTTAAAAACAGACTTGATTTACAAGTTAGTTTTTGACGGGGATTGTTTTCAGGTATTAACGGGGATTTTTTTATCAACTGGAATTAGTGAAAACAGTTTGGAAGTATTAGAAGTGATTGATCAGAATATTAATTCTGATGATGTTTTTTATGTAAACAATAAGAACAAATATGCAGTAGTTAATGGGAATTTGATTGTACCTCAAAACCTTCGATTAAGAAGGCTTGGCGGAGCTGGACAATTAGGTGGTACTGCAAGTGGAGGGATTGTTTTAAAAATGCCAGTAGCTTTAGGTGTTGGGGGAACAATAGCTTGGACTACACAATCAAGTGAAGGTAATTTCTTTTTTTGTCAGTTAAGTGGATTTGGTGCGCTAAGTATTACTGGAGAGTTTACTTCAGATTTGGATGAAGTAGCGATTAACTTTCCCGTCTATATTGCCAAAACCCCTTTGGAGTTTCCTGCTACTCCAATTTTTAATGTTCCACCAGTACCATAAAAATTTGAGTTATGTCATCTATCAAAGAAACTTTTGTACTTCGATACTATCCGTATGCTAAAAAGGCATCGGAAAAAACGGGAATCCCAGTGATTTTTGCCTTGGCGCAAAGTGCTTTAGAATCTGGTTGGGGCAAATCTGCAAAAGGAAATATGATGTTTGGAATAAAAAAAGGATCTGGAAGAAATTACGGAGGGTGGCAGGGTCACAGCCAATTAATTACCACTACCGAATATTCGTCTGTGCCGACACGCCACTTCCCTTTTATTTATCCAGGGTATCCAATTCAGCAAGCAAGTGGTAAATGGAAGTATAGAATAAAAGATGCTTTTAGAGCGTACCCTAATCCGTTTTTCTCATTTATCGATTGGGCTGGGTTGTTATTTAAAAATAGCAGATATAGCTATGCAATGGGTTTTAGAAAAGATCCGTATCGATTTGCAGAAGAAGTAGCCAAAGCTGGATACGCTACAGATCCGAACTACGCCAGCAAGGTCAAAAGGATTATGAAGGAGATCGAGCAGATTGTTGTTCTGAACAAATTAGATAAAAAAGAAGGTAGCATTGTGCTTCCAATGGCAATTATGGGGATGAGTGTCATTGTAATCATTATTGCAGTGTTTAAAAGTAATTCGAAACAATAATCGTATGGAATATTTAAAATTAGCAAGTATCGTTTTGGGAGCGCATGGTTTGTGGAAGCTCGCAGAAACCCTATTGCAGCATAGAACACAAAAAAAGTTTAAAAAAGCTGAAATCAATAACCTAAATGTACAGGCAAATGATGTGGTAATTTCCAATTTACTAAAGTGGTCTGAAAAAATGGAAGTTAGAATTGACGAATTAGAGAAGAATAATAAGGAGATGAAGGCCATTATCGTTAAACAACGTAAACGGATAAGTGACCTTGAAGTATACACCGAAAAACTAGAACATAAATTAAAAAAGCACGAAGAAAAAAATGAAAGCAGATAAAGGAAATATAACAATGAACGTTCTTTTTGGTGTTTTTTTGGTCGTAAATATCATTAGAATATATGGAAATATTCAAGATCGTAATCGAAGGATAAAAGAAGAAGGTAAACGCGTGGAAAGATGTAATTGTAGTGGTAAAGAATAAGTATATATGGTTTGGAATAGGAACAGCTTCTGTAGTCATTATAGGAGCTATTGCTATTACTAGATTAAAATCAAAACCAAAACAAAAAGTTGATCTTACCAAATTTGAAAGCCCTGATATTAAAGGATCTGGCAGATGTATGGACAAGGAATTTATTGAGATGCTTCAAAAGTTGGCTAAAGTTACCAAACTACCAATTTTCGATATGATTAACTCCGGTGCAAGATCATCCTATTGGAATACTAAAGTTGGAGGTGTTTCGAACTCATCACATAAAATACCCAAATGTCAAGCAGCAGATATCAAAGCGCCTACCACCACCATAAGAAATAAAATTGTGGTAGCAGCAAAATTGGTAGGATTCAAGCGTATTGGAGTAGGTAAAACCTTTGTGCATTTGGATAATGATAAAACCAAAAGGCAGTATGTAGCTTGGGGATATCCATCAGGAACAAAGCCTCCAATCAATCCTTTTGTCTAAAAACAGAAATAATATGCTTAGAGATCGAATTCAAAAACAGACATATCCGCAAAGAAGGAATACCGCGACCATCCTAAATTATCTAGAGGAATTAGTACTTATAAATGCTAAAGAAGTAGGACTAGTTCCAATAGATCAAGATGATAACGGCTATCAGGATATCTTTCTTTCCTTTGGAGAGCTTATTTCTTTAAAAGTTCCAGAAGAAGCTGTATCCGCAACTCTAATGGTGGAAGAAGGTATCCTTACCATCATATCAGATCCTGATCTGGATGAAACAGAGTCAATAGTAGCTATGGTGGAAGTTGATAAAAGTAAACGTTCCTTAGCTTTAAATTTAAAAGAACTATCAGGCACAAATTCCTCAGCAGTCATACGATTCAAAGAAAACGGATCACAACCGAGTATTAATTCAGGTTTTGGACTAGGAAACGGGGATATATTCGAGCTAGTGGGTACTACAAATCTTAAGAATTTTAGAGCGATAGGAGTACAACAAAATGCAACTCCAGTGATTCGTATTCAATTTTACAAAACAGCACAATTTGAATAAATACTATGAGAACGATTAGAACACAACGCTTTGTAAGAGGAGGTCAACAGACTAGAAACAATGAAGAGAATGCTACAAATGGTTTAGCTCCTTTTATCTCAGAGGTGTGTGGAGCTAGAATGCCCGTTAAAGGAATACGAAGAGTACAAATCAAAGGATACAACTTCGCTCCAAATGTGACTATAGACTCTGGAGAACAAACAAGTAGTTCTGAGTTTAGAAAATCAGGAGACTTACCAGTTGTTATAAGTCAAGTAAAATTTATCAATCCTACCTTATTAGAAGCTGTAGTATTTGCAGGAGATACTGAAGGTAGATTTAATATTGTAGTACGAAACGGTGAGCTAGATTCAGGTGATACTGGAAATGAAGCTATTATAGTAATCAATCCAGTTTGGGTAGATTTAAGAACAACATCAGTACTAGATTTAGGATTACAAATTAGTCCAGAAGTTATTGTGAATAGAAACTTAGAAAAAGGGTTATGGGGTATTAATAGAGGTAGTGAATTCGAAGGTGTTGTAAAATTTCGAGCTTTCCCTTGGAAAAGATGCGATGATCTTTCTTTTAGTATCGTTTTTACCTTGAGCGAAATAGAGGGGATTAGTCTTTTTGGAATAGGTGAGTTTGATATTAATGTGAGCGACTTAGGTACTGATCCGTTATTTGAAGCAGAATCACATTTGTTTGTTATCAATGGAACTGCTAATCAAATGTATGGTGGTGGATCGAGATATAGAAAATGGACACAAAACATTGGTGGAACAGCTTCTTTTCAAGTGTCTAAATTTTATAAGCTGAATTATAATTTCAGCGCAACTAGGACATTAATGACTATATCCGAAGTAGATCCTCTAAATTTTGACAGAAATGTACTTTTTCTGCGTCAATGGTTTTTAGATTCGCCTAGTGATAGTAGAGTATTGGTACCTTATTGGACGGTAGGGAGTAATGAGAATTTATTTCTTACCGCTTTTAAAATAGGGTGATTTTTAAAAGTATTTTCTACAACTGAACTAAACCGATGTCCATTCTTTATCCAGAAGAATGGATAAACTATTTAACTTTCTTAATTTGTTTTTAGCAAAAGCATTAATAGAATGTAATTCTTTTTGAGATCTAAGCCATTTTTTATGAGCATCCTTAATTTCACCTTCTTTGGATAAAGAAATTGCAATAGCTGCTATTCTGTAATTGAAAGCTTTTTTTTCATCAATAATTAATTCGGCATCTGCCCCTATTTGCTCATTAAGGGTTTGCAGTTTATTGAGAGTGTTTTGTGATACTTCAGAAGAGGTATTGTCAAAACGTATTCCTCTGCGTCGTAAGAATCTTGTCTGTGCAGGAGTGATCGTTTTTTTTGATATTAAAAGTTCTTTTAAAAAGTCATCGAGTGCTCTTTCTTTTTTATATAAACGCCAATCATATTTTAAATATTTAGTTAATGAATTTAATGTTTTAAGCTCTTCCTTTGAATACGTTACCAGACGATCTCTATATTTTTTTCGTATTTCCAAGAGCCATTTAGTATCCTGTGAAGATGGTTTTCTTCCAACTTTAATTTTTTCTTTTATTTCCTCACAGTGCTGTTTTAGTGATTTTCGTTCCTGCTGGCCAACGTAATAATGATTCCACTTATGTTCGAGATATGGGTTCAAAGAATTCAATAGGTCAATATCTTTTTTTGAAAAAGAATTAGGATCGTTTGCATATCTTTTTTTTGTTCTGAAAAGCCAAGATTCAATGCGTTGAGTGATCTCTTTATCTTCTTCTATAAGTTTCTTTAATATTGCTACACTCTCTGACAATGTTCTTTTTTCTGGAGCTGGTTTTCTTAACGTTTTCCAATCATAACCCAGGATTGGAATTAAGGAATCTAATGCTTCTTTTCTATCATTATCAAAGCTATTGGGTTGCTTACGATAAGACGTACTTTGGACTTGAAGCCATTGCAATTGTGGTTTGGTAAGATTTTCTCCCGTCCGCCTCTTTTTTTGTATCTCTTTAATATGTTGCTTATAAGAAGTTTTCTTTTTGGGTGGACGTTGTAGCTTATTCCATACATATCCTAAATCATTATTGAGACTATTTAATAATTTTATCTTCTCAATTTTGAATTTTTCAGGTTGTTTTATGTAAAGGGCTCGTTGACTATATAACCAGTTTTTTTGTTTTCTTGTAAGAGGAATACTTTCTTTTAAACTGATCTTTAAAAGATCTATATGTTCTTCAAAAGATGTTATTTTCCTTGGTTTAGTTTTGTTCTCTTTCCAGTCATAGCCGAGCATTGGTATTAACGTATCCAATTGTTGTATTCTATGATTGGTCATTAATCTATGTTGTTTTTTAAGGTATTCTCTTTGTCTTTGTAGCCAACTTTTCTGACGTGTATTTAATTTCTTTTTGTCAGAAAGTTTTTTTAAAACTTCGTTAAAATGTTGATTGAAACTCTTTGGTTTTGCTGATGCTTGCTCGTATTCTTTCCAATCATATCCCAATAAAGGAATTATGGAGTCTAATAATCTACGATGTACTTTAGTAAATGTATCTGATTGATTGTGGTATTGTTTTCTTTTTTCCCAAAGCCATTTTTTGTTTTTCGCTGAGATAGTTTGATTCGCTTTTAACTTTTTTGAAATTTCAGAAAAATGATACTCAAAAGGCATCCGTTTTGACACTTTGATCAAATTATTGCGCCAATCATATCCCAATAACAGAATCAGTTGATCCATTTTATGAATCTCTATTTCACTAAGTTTTCTTGACCCTGATCGAAACTTAGAGCGTACGTCTTTTAACCATAATTTGTCACGAGAATTTAATTCCTCTCTCTTTTGTAATTTATTGAAAATGGATTTATATCTATCTGAGAAAGACTTTCTAGATGTTGAAATTTTCATTCTATAGGCCTTCCAATCATAACCCAAAAGTGGAATTAATTGATCGAGTAAGGCAATATGTTCTTCGCTGATTTTTCTTGGTTCAGCGTTGTATGCTGCCCGCTTGCGTAATAACCAATTCTTTTGAGGTCTTGAAAGTACCGATCCGTGTTCTAGTATTTGTTTATAAACTGCTATGCGGTCTTCAAAAGATATGTTTATTTGTTTTTTCATGAATTATTGGAGCAGAAATTAATTTATTTGCGCTTTCTAAAATGTTTTAGTTCGATTCTCTGGGTCATTCTAATCCGAAGGAACTTATATTTTCTAATATTTAGAACTGCAAATGAGTTAGCAATTCAATCTCACAACTTGTTTTACCTTTAATAAAAAACATCTATCCCTTTTTCGAAATTTTTAAACAATTCAAAATAAATATCCATATTATCATCTAACTCCGAGTATTCATAATCATCAGATACGCATATTAGCATTAGTTGATCATTCGTTCTATGAAAAAATACTATTTTTTTCTTTTGACCATCAGAGAGTAACAACTTATTGTTTGCTCTGTTTAATACATTTATTTCGGAATCTGTAAATATTGATTTAATAAAGTTATTCGTTGTTTTTTGAAAAGATTTACGAGTTTGCAGGCTTACTATATTTGCAGTTCTAAATGATTGAAAATCTTGTTGTACAGTGTCTATATTTTTACCTCTATGGACATCTATAGTTATATCGAAATCAGGTAGTGTTAATTCAACTTTCTTTTCAAGCGGGACATTATTAGGGATTTTTTTGATAACATCGAAAGTTAAATTAGCTACTTTTCTATGATAACGTGACATAGTGGGAATAACATAGTTCCAATTATCTGTCTCGTCAAGACTATCCTTATTATGAAAGTTTTGAGCCATTTTTAACTTTGTTAGTGCTAATGAAAACAAATCACGAGAGGATAGATCAGAAAATGGACCAGATTTTTGATAGCTTATAAAAACCTCCATCTTTTTGATCGATTCTAAGTAATTAAGATGAATTACATTAAAATTTTTGTTGTCACCATAAATAATAAAGCTTTTATTATCGGTATAAAAAATTTGTTCTTTATCAATTCCTGATTCTAAGTGTCCAATTATACTCTCAACTGTTAGAATTGAACGGTTCTTTAATGGGATGTAGAAAAAATTAGAATAATCCTGAAATACCATATCTTCTACATTAATATCTTCGACCTCAATTCTTTCAAATTCAGGCTCATTACTATCAATAATTACTTTCCCTAAATCAATTTTGAAGGTTCCTGTTTTTTCCTCTCGCAAATCAAAATTAATAGGAGTAGTAACAGTAAAATTGTTAAGCTCCCAAATTCTACTTGTTGACTTTTGTAGTAGTGCTTTGTTAATTTCTAAAGTATCAACAATACTGTCATTTTCTTCTTCAGTATCATAAAATTTCGATAAGTTCTCCCCTGTAATGGTTAGAAATTCGGTCTTCTTGATAGATGGCACATCAGCACATGAGATGAAGGTAACTGAAATTATAAGAGCTATAGTAACTCTAATTGTTTTATACACAGTAATTCGTTGTTTTTTCAATTTTATAGTTATTGTTTAGTAACTTCAAAAGGATCTGCAATAATTCTCCACAATTTGTTTTGATAATCTAAAATGTGTATCCGGATCTGAATAAGGAAATCTTTTTGATTATTCGGAGTCAAATTATGTTTTTTAATTAAACCAAAACATAACTGGATCAAGATTTTTTATCATTGAATTGCTTCTTTGTTTTACTTGATGTATAGGAATGAATAAACAATTGGATACTTACATTTTAATCAAGTAAATCTATAGGGTACATTAATTTTTGATCTTTTACGTATCTATGATCAATTATAAAAGCTTTTCCCGAAAATGAAAAAAATCTTACACCTTTGAATTTGTTCACAATTGGTTTTTCTATAAGGATTTTCTTTTTTCTTCTTTTTTTTCTATAAGATACAATTGACTTCCCATTCATATATTCGACATCAAATGGTTTGGGTAAATCATATTGTCTGGGGCGCATTCCAGCCATAAAAGGGACATCGCAATTAAAACAATTAAGATCTATGTTTTTTACACCTGTGATCTCAGAAAAAATCTTCAACATGTTTTCAGTACTTTTATCCTTAGGTTTCTTAGCTATTTGTTTACCTTCATAGGTATAAATAAGTTTATAATCATCCAAATCAAATACATATCCCACATAGTTAGAACTATCATTATCATTTATAAAATCCAAATTTCTAATGGCAGTAGGAGTTACTAAAGCTAATTTTCTGTTGTTAAAGTACAATTTACCAAGCCCTGTTTCAATTTCTCCATAAATATATTTTATACTAGCCTTATTCATTGGATTTTGAACAAAAATGTTGTACAACTTTTCATATTTATCTTGTAGCCTTATAGTGTCATTTTGTTCATGATTGATTAAAACTGTTTCTTGTTCATTTAAAAAACAACTATAAATTTTTCCATCTACAGTAAGTTCATTTGTAAACCTACCAAGAGCTTTTGTAGAGATTCCTTTATTTAAATCAAATAACACTGCATTATCAAGTACTACATAGTCTAAATCACCTACAAAATCAATGTTGTTAAATGAAGGTTTAAGAACAACATTTTGTGTAGAATCAACAATACCCCATAAGTTATCGTATTTGAAAGGCAAATAGTTTTTATAGTTACTTTCCTGAGAAAATAGGCTGCTTGTTAATAAAAAAAGGACAAAGGTTATTTTGTTAAACATTATAATATTGTTTTATATTTATTACTATGATTATCTGATATACATATTAGCACTTATAACTTGTTTTTTACACACAGACCGCTGATTGAAAACATGTCGTGGGACTCATCAATCACACTTAAATTCTAATGACCCGCTTTCTAGTAGATGGTGAATGAATCAATAAACAGAACATTCATCTCCAACTTATCGGCAAGACTAATACATTCGAAGCTGACAATAGTTTTTATTTGTAAGTTCTGGTTAAATTACCATTTTCGTCATAATATTTTACATCGTAAATATTTTGATTATTAGCCATTCCTTCAGATTCAATTTTTCCATTTGGATAATAAGAAATAAATTGACCTTTTTGTATGTTGTTTTTGTATTCTTGCTGAAATGAAATTGTTCCATTTTCAAAATAAGTTATTTTTAGTCCTACTCTTAGTCCATCCTTGTAATTTGTCTCTGTTTTCAACACGCCATCTTCATTGTATTCTTTTATAACACCGACATATTCTTCGTATTGATTTAAAACACCCTTTAGCTTAATATTTCCATTTATATGATAAAATTTGAAATAAATACTAGAGTTCTTGTGTTCTTTTATATAATGATGTTTTTTGTTATTGTAGAAATGCTCTTCTTTGATTAGTTTGTTTTTATCGAAAGTCTCTTTTGTATTGTAAAGTAAATTATTTGTTACCCCGTGCTTTAAACCATTTTTATATTCTATGGTTTGCTTAATTTCTCCATCATAATCATAAAATTTCCAAAGACCTTCTCTTTCATTATTTTTCAGGTTACCTTTTGAATGTATTTTTCCATCTTCATGGAATTCTTTATACAGACCATTTGGATGTAGTGATTTGAATTTTAACCCTCCATTTTCATAGTACTTTTCTTCGCTTTCCAAGGTTCCATTGTTATACTTTTGAATCCCTTTTATTTTATTGTCTCTATAATATTTTACCCATGCGCCGTGTTTTTCTCTATTTTCAAAATTTCCTGTGATATTAAAATTTCCATTTTCATAATAAAGTTTTGCTTCTCCACTAGGTAATATATATTCTTTTTCTAATTCCCCATTTTTATAGTAATGCTTCCACTTACCAATTTTTAGGCTGTCAGGAAAAGTTATATATCCTTCTGTTTTAATATTACCATTGGAATATTTTTCAATGAATTCCATTTTTTTTAACTCTTGAGAATTACAAGAATAAAAATTCAGTATTACTAATAAATTTAAAAAGACTTTCCTTATTTTTTTTTGCAACATTATTGTTAATATATTAAGGTTTGCTCTTTTGTAAACTTGTCCACCTATCCGATACAAAGTCTAAGCTACTGTACTTGTAGAATACCCCATCAATCAATCACTCTTAAATTCTCTAATGTCTCGCCTTCTGGTAGGTATAGGTTATACCAAATAAAACGAACACTAACATCTCCTTCTTCATCATTGTATTTAAACCAAAAACCGGAATACCCGCGTAATCTGTAATCTACAGGTTCTAAACTAGGATGTTTTAAGGCGACCAATCTACCATTACCATAAAACTGCATATCATAATCTTTATACTCTCCCTCATTACCATATTCGATAATATCCCATTCTAATTTTTCAATAGTTTCTTGCCAAGCTTCTTTAATATCTTCTTTTGTCCAATATTTAGTTTGTGCATGTACTATATAATTACCATAAATCAAACGAGCTAAGGCATCTTTATCCTTGGTTTCGTATATTTTTTGAATTCCTTTGTAATAGGATATTATTTGTGCTTTTAATTCATCCTTGTCAAACTCGGTTAAATCTTGTCCTTTGCTCCACCCTTCTATTTCATAGGGCACTTCAGCTTCAAAGGTAAAGTTATATTCATAGTAGGGTAGTCCAGCTCCTTTAAATTTTCCTTCTTTATTGGTAGGAGCACTATGGGTAATCACTTCTTTTTCTGCATCCAGATTACTATCTATATTAAAAGCATCGTACTTAACCACCTGCACATTCATCTGTGTTTTTGGTAATAGCGTTGTCACCGTTTCTCCTTCGCCGTAGGCATCCTTGATGGCATCTCCTAAAGGATATAAACGTACTGTAACTGTTTGTAATCCGCTTCTATGGATACTAGAACTGATATCGATAGGGGTAGCATACTGTTCTATCCCGTACTCTTGAATCATCAACTTATCATTGACTAAAATTTCATACACACAATTTCCCTGTGCTGGACGAACAAAGTATTTAGGTTCCTTAGCAAATCGCTGAACTTTTTCAAAAATTTTTTCTTGAATATTATCTGCTGTTATCATTTGATTATTCATTGATTTTGTATTATTTATTGGTATTGCCTGTTGCTTTTTTTGTGCACACGCATTAAATAACACACTTATTAATGTGAGATTGATTAATACTTTTTTCATGGTTATTCCATCGTTTGTTTCCAGGTTTCTTTGTCAAAAATAGCAGTTTCTGTCATATTAATGGTAAAGGGAGGGATCAATTCCATACTCACCATATTTTTTCTCGGAACTATTTTTTCTGTAACTTCACAGGTTTCTGGATCTTCTACTTTTTGTTTTACCATTTCTTTCTTACCTATTTCTATTTTCTTTTTCTTTTCCCATTTACCACCTTTTTCTTCTTCTTCAAATTTAACCATTAC
This sequence comes from uncultured Aquimarina sp., assembly GCF_947492405.1. Lineage (GTDB taxonomy): Bacteria > Bacteroidota > Bacteroidia > Flavobacteriales > Flavobacteriaceae > Aquimarina. Next base: position 424,939 of record NZ_CANLMP010000005.1, on the reverse strand, counting down.
ATACCCTTGCAATACCACCCCAGTAAAAATCAGGGTATCTCGATATGCTGGTTTTGCGTGGTTGATATAGGTAAATGTACGCTCAAAGTTAAGAGAACCTCGTACTTGTCCTTGTATATCTGCGGTTACTCTGGTATCTTTTAATGTTACCCCAAGAAAGTCAGGGAGATAATTGTTCATTCTACTCCATTTTTGGGTCTGTAATACGTTAGCATCCAGTTTTATCAGCAGATCAATTCCGTAATCTTGCCCAAATGTGAGTTGTCTGGGGTGTTCATATTTAAGTAAACCATAGTCATTATCTTGGATATCTAACTCTAATGTTTTCTTATGCAAGTTAAGCCTAAATTCATAGTCAGCAGTAAAAAAACCAGTAGCTTCTAATTCTACTGATACACTTGCTCCCAGCTTCTTTTTGGTATACTCTTCTAGTCGTTTATGAATGATTTTTTCTAAACCATCCAAACCTTTCTGTAAGTCTCTAAACTTAAATAATTTTTTCCAATCAAAGCCTTCATCGTCATCACTTATATCTGCGCTTTCATTACTACTTCCTTTTCTTTTTTTGGACGCTTTTTGGATATCTTCTTTTGCACTCTTTAAAGTTCTAAGATGACCAACCACACCTACAGCTTGTTCTGCGGTATCAAATATTTTAGTAATACCTAAAAAACTAGCGATCAGGGATCCCAAAGTTCCTTTCATCGTATGTTGCATCGCAAACAATGGCGAGGCACTCAGTTTATGAGTTAACTCTAATCCTACAGAACCATCCTCATTATTAACATAGCCTATGCCTCTATGTTCACTTAATTGAGGCCACATGAACTCAGTTTCTTCTCCATTTGGTTTAGCTGGATCAATGAGGTTTCCTGTGATAATGGCCTTTGCTGTTTTTTGATATCGTTTTAATTTTCTATAGGTTTTATATCCTTTTTTGATACGAACAACTAATGTTAGTTTTTTTGCAGTTTGCGCACCTTTTGCAAAGGCATATCGACCTCTAGTAAGCCATAGAATTAATGCATCTACTGCTACGGATACCAATAAGCTATATCCAATTACTAATTTGGACAAAACTTCGTATTCTTTTGCGTAATTGATTAGTTCTGCTTTCTTTCCATCCTCGGAAAAAGTATGATATGCGTGGAGTCCGATAGCAAACTTATTCGCTTTTTCTTTTAAATAATCTAATAGAATTTCTTGCGCAAATTCGCTAAAAGGGTTTTGGGGTAAGTATTTACCAACTTCGGCTCGCATTTGTTTTGCCTTGTCAAACTCTTTGTCTAATCCACGTACTAAATCATTCTCCAGATCAATATTTCTATAATAAATTTTGTTTTGATCTGTAAAGTCTTTGGGTTTGCCAATTTGAAAATGAGTTGCAAAAGCTACATCCGGCAGTACAGATAGTTGTATCTCCTTTTCAAAAGCACAGGAGTTTACTAAAATTTTATAGTTTTTTTCACTCCTCTTAAATATTGGAAAATATGTAACGAAAAAATTGTAGTAATTTAATGGATCGAGATATTCATATTTATAGGTAGGTACGAAGGTAAGTTTGGTGTCACCTTCTATTTTTGCCTTTGGATAATCTTCTTGTAAATGGGTGATATCAATCGTAGTGGGTTTACTATGCGCATCTCTTAGACATTTCTCTACATCAAGGTCTTCTATAGAAATACTTAAGGTGTCTGTGCTATTTTGAGCAACTACCACACCGATATCAATGTTTTTTATTGGTACATTTATATTTTCTGAAGTACTAAATAAGGTTTCTGGCGTAGTACTGCCGTATTCTTTGATAATTTTATCGTATCTACAGGGATTAAATTCAAAAATACTGGTTGTGAAATCAGAAATTTGCACGGCTTGATTGCCTTGCTTTTCTATAGAAGTGGGTGCTGCATCCTCGTACTGTTTCACTTTTACTTTGATGGTATCACTTTTAAAGGTTGGGCAACCCTTTACTGTGCTATCAATGATAGCTTTTAGTTTAATTTCTTCATTGTATTGGAGTCGCCAACGCTGTTCTAGACGAACATTTACTACAGTTTTTTGTATGTAGGTGTTTTTTCCACTACTTCCTACTTCTTCAAAGGCAAAAATAGTACTGGTGTATTTATCCATATACTTTTTTTCTGAAGTTCTATTGCCTTTTTCATCCTCTGTACTTTTAGATTTAACTTCTAGGTCAATGTTTTCATTGTTCCCGTTTCTGAGTTGAACGGTTACATTTTGCCCGTACAAGCCTTTTGTATATATGTGTAATTGAATGAATTCTCCAAAATATTTATCACCTTCTATAAGTGCGCCATTGTCGTATTTACTATATTCTCTCCATTCGGTACTTATAATCTCAGGCTGATCGAAGCCCTGAATATAATATCCGTGTGAAGTTTTGTACGTAGGTTTTTCTCCTTCTTTAACAGGTTCTACCCATCCTATCCCACCTCCTAAATAGGCTGTAGGAATAAGAAAGGAAATTTTTTGCTTATTTATCTTAAAATAGTTGTTGTTTTCTCTAGGGTCATTTTGAAACATATGACATAACCAATTCATATTGGTAGACCTGTTATTTTCATCAAAGGACGAAGCTTTAATAATTTGTGATCCACGTACCGTAAGCAAACGATCCTTATGGTTTACCTTTATTCTTGAAGTTTCATTATCGTTAAATATTATTTTATAGGATGCAGCCATGTTTTTTATCTTAATTACTGATTAAGCTTCATCGAGAAGACAGGTGGTAATTTGTTTGTATTTTTTCGCATTTGCTAATGGATTCAATTGACTATGTACTAGCTCCTGTTCTTCAGATATTCCTGTTGCTCCAGGTGCAGCAGTCTGTCCATGCCAAGTGAATTCTACACAAGGACTACCTGCTATGGCACATATAGCTTTACTTTTTTCTGTAAGCACTTTTCCATTATTAGGTAATGTTACATTTTCATAAGGATCTTGCCATTGAGTTATAGAAGGTATGCAAGGTAGGTATCCACTTGATGACGGCTGTAGTTTACACTGACCAAACGTTTTAGCTTGGAAAGGCATTCCTATATCCATAGTGTTGCCTATTAATTTTTGACTTCCTTCACTATCGTTTACATACCCTTTGGTTTGTGTTTGTACTACCAAAGTATCGGGCACATTACCAAATTTACATTTACACATAGCTCCGTGAACTATTACATGTCCTTTACTCATAGCTATAATTTTAAATTTTTATTTCTTTACCAAAAAGAAAATATTTCTTTTTCTTCTTTTTCTCTTTTATATCCTTTTCTAATTCCTGATCCTTTTGGTTTGCCTTTTCTTGATTAGTTTTTGGAATTTCATTTCTAAGATTGAATATTTCAACTTTAACAAATTCTTTTTTGTTAGAAGGGAAACGCAGTTCAACTTCTCCTATAATTACATCTACCAAGTTACTACCACGAAAAATTTGATAGGTGAAATTACTCTTTCCAGAAACTTGGTTTTCATTTTCATTAGAAATCGTTTTTCCTTGAAAGATCTCTTGTTCGCTTCGCTCATCTGTGCAAGTTCCTTGTTTATGGATAACAATGTCTCTTTTTCTTTTTATATGGTAATGAGCAGTATTTCTGAATGTATATGCAATTCCTCTTTTATTGGCAATTAAAGGAAGATGTTGTTCAAAATTTCTAGTCCCTACAGGGTTGAAAAATAGAATATAAAACCAATCATTTTCAACTAATTTTCTTTTTATAGCATCTGAATCACTAAGTATTTTACTTGTTTCATCAATTATAGAATCAGCAAAATTTCCTTCAAATGACTTTTTGATCTCTTTTTTTAGATACTCCCATCTTTTTACAATCGTACTATGATTAGCAATCTCTAAAAACTTCAAGTTTTTATTGACGCTAATCTCTAATGGATATAGAACTTCACCACATTTTTCCATCAATAAGTCGACAGACGAGGAAACTCTTTTTTCATTGATATATAATTCTTGTTTTTGAATTTCTATAATAAAATTTTCATCTTCTGTTTCCTTTTTATAGATGAGATCAATTTTATACTGAATTTTTGTTAATTTATCCTTTCCATAAAATAGGCTGACTCCATACGTTCTTCTTAAAGATAATGGATCAAGTTCTATGGCATTTAATGGTATTAGAACTTCTTGTGAAGATTTTTCTTCTTTCATTTCTTTAGGGATAAATTCTAATCGCACTATTAAAACAATTTAATATTGTCATTCCCCTTAATGTCTACTTGTTTAGAACTTACAAGCTCTAAATTTTCCTTGGAACTTTCTATGACAACTTTATCAGCATTTTCTAAGATCTCCTTCGCTACCAAAGTTTTATTCTCTTCAATCATTTCTGTACCATTTTTAGCATTGACAGAAAAATCTTCAGTAACTCTTGCAATCATATTAGTTCCTGCATTCATTTTAATTTCTTCCTGAGCATTTATCTCAATATTTTTAGCGTTCAATGTCATGTTTTCCAATGCAGAAATCTCAATATTGTTGTTAGCAGTATCAATACGTACTAAGTTACTATTCTTATCACTAATAACAATTTTCTCACTCCCATCAGTATCATTTAGTTCTATAAGATGACCAGATCTTGTACGTATTGCTTTGATGTTATTTGCATCTGTCTGCCAATTGTCTGGTTTAGCTGAGCCACTATATAAAGCTCCCATAACGAACGGTTTTTCTGCATTACCTCCCTCGAAGCCAATAATTATTTTTTCTCCAATTTCTGGAATAAAGTGAAACCCTTTGTCTGATCCTGCGTGAGGAGTCATCATACGTAACCAAGGGGTTGTTACTCCTGATGCTTTTTGCCAAGGGAACTGAGCTTTAATTCTGCCTATTCCATCTGGATCTGTGTTTTCTACTACCGTAGCAGTCTGAACGTTACTTATAGGATATCTGTTGATATCCATTTTTGGATAGGCTGTAAAATTAGCATCTACGGCTTCAAACGTATTTTTATAAGAGCCCCCTTCAATATTAGTATGTATAATTTTTATGATTCTATAAGTACCTTTTCCTTTGATCTTTATGACTTCTCCTAAATTTACTCCTGGATTATCAGATGAACCTTTGGCGATCACTTGTTTCATAGCACGTGCCTTGGTGTACTGATCTACCTGAGTGTCTAATCTTAGTTTTGTAGAAGTATCATAATAGGTGTTATGAAATACCTGTGTCTGTTTATTGAATAATTCTTTTGATTTATTATCGGTAAATCCGTGATACCCCTCCGAAGGGATAGAAATATCGGCACTTGATTTACTGTGGATTTCATCAACTATGTAATCATTGGTAAAATAGTCGAATGAATTGGGAACAGTGTTTAATTCTATCGAGAAGTTTTGTAAGTCTATTCCATATTGTAGCTCTGTCTCCTCATTACTCGGACTCCCAAAAATAAGTTTTTGCCCATCATAATAGAACCATTCGTTATAATAAGCTGCTAATCTACTGGCGTAACTAAAGGCGCTCTGATTATGTTGTACAGAATAGTGAATTGTATCAGAAGATACTGGCGAAAAATTAGTTTCGAGCTTCCCTTTGTCATATCCTTGAAAAGTTTGCTCTAAAATTTCAGAAAGACTCATATCGCTGAATGAATCATAATGGGCACCATCATCTGATAGGATAGAAGTACTTTTAGCTTCTATAGTAACTAAGTCTCCACTAGATTGATGGAATCCTTTAGTTCCCATAACTTTAGTAATAACCCCTTTGAACTCTAATTCTTTATATCCTCCAAAATCAGTTACGGAACTTATTTTTACAGAAATAACACCTCCTAGATATTCTTTGCTATCACCTATTAATTCTTCAGAAAACTGCTCTACAACGTCTGTTCTGCATACTAATTCTAAAGTATGATGATCTTGGAGTTGTTGCTGGAGTTTCAAAGAAATGTATGATTGGATAGGTGTTCCAGAGATAAAAATTTCAGTAGTAGTTTGTAAGGCCATATGCTGTATTTATTTAGGGTTCTATATATAAGTGTCTTAATTTGATGATTTGTTACCTGTTACATAGAGATATTATAATGCAAACTTACACTTATTATTGTATTGACTTATAGTAATAGGGGGTATTACCCCTGCTAAAATTTAACATTTTCGATAAGTAACTTGTATATTCGTTTAATAACATGTGTATTTATATTAAATCAATTTGCATCTTGTCTATTTTGTTTAAATTCAGTTAAGGATAAAACAGTTTTACTTTTATCAATATTGACGTAATTTAACCTAACAAAGCCATACTCCTTACTAAATAATGCAGTCAGTTCTGTTTTGCCTATTTTATTATTTGCATATGCGTAAATTTCAAAGCATTCTAATTCTCCTAGTTTTGTTTTAATTCTTTTCTTACCAACAATTTCATAGTCGTACTTATTTTCTATTCCTCCTTGCCATACTTTCCATCTTTTATCTCCCCAAGCGCTCCCAATCTTAAGATTCCAATTCCATTTGTTTCCAACTTTATATGGAGCTTTAATAAAGGGAAAAGGGTTTAACTCAAGAATTCTAAAATACTTGTCTCTTGGAGGGTGCATCCATATATTCTTTTCGTTTTCTATTAGTCCCGACACCGAATTAAAAGGAACTTGATTATTAGATGTCAAGTATTCATATTGAATAATTGTTTGGTTATATTCAGGATTTTGTTCAATCATCGGAAATAACCCTTTTCGCACCTTTATACTTATTTTTTGAATAGTATTATTGTTTATTGAGTCAACTGGAACAAACTTCCAAGAATATCTTCTATCTGAAACAGTATGATCTTCTTCAAACAAATAGACTTGATCATTAGCATTGATATGTTTATATGAATAGATGTATTCGTTTTGATCTCTGAATGTTTTATTATTTTGGGTATACCTGTTTTCATCCTTATTACTTTCATCGAATACCTCTACAAGAATACCATCTTCCTCTACTAAAGTATATCCCTTTTTGTCTAGTTTACAACCAAACATAGTAAGTGTTAGAATAGATAAAAGCATTTTGTAGGTCATTTTCATAATTAGGTTGTCTTAGATTTCAAGGTGTTATTTTAACAAGTTTTTGACGATGCTTATTGCATCGTTATAATCATTTGGCAATGCAATAATTAGATCAAGGAATTCTTTAGTATTCTTTGTGTTTTGGAATAGTTTTTTTAATGTAAAGTAATCATGACTATAACTTTTCGTTCTGAGAAAATAAGCATTATTTACTGGATACTGATATCTATCTCGTAAAAACAAACCTTTATTCTGTGTTAAATCAAAAATTTCATTTTCGCAGATTTTATATATATCATTGGTATCCTTATGAGAATTGATATGAGAATAAAAGTGATTTATTATTTTCTTTATTTGTTCTATTGACTTGATTTGATATTTAACTTTTTTGGTATTTAGATTTCTGTAATTATCGGAGAAATTGAGGGATTCATAATTTGCAATTACATCACAAGTAGCTTCCTCAATTTCATAAGGAATCTTACTATTCTTCTTTATATACTTATGGGTCAATTCATGAAAAGCGATAAAAGATATACTCTCTAAAGAATAAGATAGCAATCTATCAGTCAAAAGCGTTAACATTGTCCCAGCTGTTTTATATAACAGCGTATGATATCCTAAAGCATCTAGTTCTTTCTTTTTTGTAGCAGCTTTTTCGGTTGAATTCCCATAATAAACATATTTGGAGAACTCTTCGGTTTCTTGAATTTTATCTGGTTTCGAAATATATAAATATTCAGTCATTTGATTACTTCGAGTAAAATTTCTGTAGAAATTTTTCGTAGTAAAATTCATTTTACTCTGAAAGAATGTTTGTATATCCTCAATTAATTGACGTTTTAATTCAATGTCATTACCAACTTTTGAATTTGGTATAACATTCTGGTAGGGCGCAAGAATAGAAAACAAAGCAAGCTTGCTGCTTAACAGTACGAATTCTTTACGATTTATATGTGTTCTATTTCTTTTCAATACTATTTAATAACTATTATTCGTTATATGGATCGTAAGTACAAGCTTCTTCAAAATAATACTTTTTTTCCTTTTTCAATGGAATTCTACCATCATTACAAACATATCTGAATTCACAATCTTTGCAGACGGCAATTTTATCTTTTGAAATGTCCCATATTTCTTGAAAATCTAATTCTTCGACTATCTCTTTTAATGAGTTTTTAAAAATAGTACCCATTGAATTATTCGCAAATGGAGACTGAAAAACTTCACCATTAGGAGCTATATACGCTTTTTTATTATAATACAAGTTATGACTTTTTGCTTCTGAATACGATATGATGTTTGGCTGAAAATGATTAAACCGAAATTCATTTAAACCAGTGAACTTTGGAAAATCTGTCTTTTCATAGTAAACAAGATCATTAGGGTCTGAATTTTTACTAGAATTGTTCTCTGTTCCAAATACTATAATTTGACCGATAAGAGGATGTTTTAGTATTTCCTTAGAATCACTGTGGTCAAAAATACTTTGATGTATTATTAAATTCAACCCTTTAAAAAAGGTGTTCTCGAAAAATAGAGTTAACACCTTTTGAAAAATGGAAGAATTAAAATCAATACGAAACCTTAACTGAAGATATTTACATTTCGTGTCAACTACATTAGCTATAATATTTTCGACATATTTTAGTATTGATTCTGTTGGTTTTAGGGCAATAATAACATTAGACAAAAGACTAGGGTAATTAAAGCTGAAATCTATTTCGGGGAAATTCTCAAACCCTTGTTTACTTTCCATAAAGAAAATCAGATCGTTTTGAGTAAGAAGATCAAAATATTCGCGTAGAGTTTCGTGATCTTGCGGATACTCATCATACAAGTTTGATACCTTTATTATTTCAGATGAAGTCAAAATCTCATAAAAACTCAAAGGTATATGGAATAACTGTTCTCTTTGTAAATCATAAATAGCAGCTTTTGTAGCTCCAGGTACTAGAATACAATTGCTAAATAATTTAAAATAACTGTTGCGTTGAATCTGATTCATTAAAAGATATTTTTATAGAATGAAAAACACACCATTTTATTGGTTTTGTATACTGAACTTTTGAAAGTTTTTATGATTACTTTGTCGTTTTGGTTTACACTTTCAATTTTATGAAGAATCACAGGAACCTCTTTGGATATTTTATTTCTTTTGATATAATCAGATATCTTTTCTTTTTTATTCATATATGTTTGTCTTTAGAAATGAGGAATTCGGCTATCTTTTTTTCTATTTGAAAATTGCACGGAATTGATGTCATTCCGAATTGACCTATAGGGTTAATTTCTAAAAAATAATATTTCCCGTTTTTTGATTTTATAATGTCTATAGATCCGGTATTGAAGTTAAATTTCTCCATTAACTTTATTAGTTTCTTTTCTAGTTCTTTGGGTAAACTATACGGAACCGTTCTATTTGGTTTGGAAAAATTGTACCGCCTGAAATCTAATTCAGTTTTATCATCAAATTGAGAAAAAATAGCCATGCTATAAAATGTGCCATCCAAATAGAATGATCTGATTTCATACTCTTTTTCTATTTTCTCTTGAAACAAAGAGACAAAGAATGTTTCTTCCAGATTCTCTAAATCACTCTCAGTAATTTCATCCGTGTATGGAATATGTGTTTTATTGTTATATTTTATTTTGTGGGCATTTCCGAGACTTTTAGAAATGAGTTTAACTCCTGATTTCAGTATATCTGTTAACTTTTTTTTATTATTTAATAAGAAGGTGTTTGGGATTGTTATATCTAATGACTTAGCTGCTGATAAATAGAGGAATTTATCTTCTATTATATGACTTTTTGGTTTTGATAGCCAATATGAATCTTGGAACAAGGAAAACAAAGCCAGTGATAGATGCTTATTTTCATCTAATAGGTAATTATTAAGCGTTTTATGAAAATCAGTATCATCGCTAATTTTTACGAAAGGCATTGGTTTACCAAGATTCCCCCATCTTCTATACCATACAACATTAACATCAGAAATATCGCAGGGGATACCTGTTAAAAAGTCACTGGATGATTCTGATATCTCCAAATAGAACTGGTTTAGATCAAAATTGTCTCCATTAAACCTTATGTATTCAGCATCACTATATTCCAACCAGTCAATTACACTATTGGTAGATTCTTCTTGCTCTTTGGATAAAATTAATATCATATGGATGAGAATTAAGCCTAAATTTTGAAAAAAATTTAGGCTTAAAGTTTTAAATTAATTAAGAAGTTACTCCTTATGCAATAATTGAAGTTGAATCCTCTGGATCATCCTCCCAATCTTCGCAACCTGTTTTTTCTCCACAACAGGTTCCAAAACAAGTTCCAACTCCCCCAAAAATGTGGTTGGTTTTTTTAAGTTGAAATTCTTTAAAATTTTCAAGTTTTAATTTTTGTAGTTTTTTCATTCTGATTTGTTTTATTTAATGATATGACTAACATTCCGCTGGTTCGCAATGTTGCTCATCGATTTCGGTGTCTTCGTTTTCTCCTTCACCACAGTTGGTAATGATTACACAATGCGTTCCACCTCCCATAATGAATCTACCTTGTCTTGTGTCTAATGCGAACCTAGATTCTTTGAATTCGCTCAATGATTTGATTTTTTTCATAAAATTCACTGTTTAATTTAGCCTACTCTTTTTTTAGGTTTTTCGGCTTCCACCTATTTTAATGTAAAGATTGTTGTACAATTAATTGAATATTACATTAAAGATATTAGGGGAAATAAAAGTATATTAAAGATTGTAAAATTGAACAAAAAAACAACGTATTTACATACGTGAAAAGGCGTATTTTACATACGTACTTTCTTTCTTTTAACTGATAGTCAATTGTTTGTGATTTTCAGGTGTTGTATTCTTTTATTAATCACTTAAATTACCATTTGTTTTATTCTATGTCATCTGTTTTGTGTGGCAAAGGTCTTTTCTTATTATGAAAAGGAGTTCTTGAAAATGACTTTATTATTTATAACCCCAAATAATATAATACCTCTCAGTATTCCACTATATCAAGCACCCCATAATTACTAACGCAAATTCAACGCAACGGCTCTTACGTATTTCATATATTATTTCGTTTTTTGAAAATTTTTAGGATCAATTTGGTCAAGTAATTCCATAAGCAATAACCGTTTGGTTCTTGAATTTCGCTTACTTACTTTATTATCTTTTAGAAATTGAAGGATCACATATTTTAGATGCGTATTTTTAAATGTGTCCTCCATATTCTGATTGGTTAATGGTTTTAATTTATGCTCGTTTGGCAAGGTGTAATAGATGGTTTTACCTGTAATAAAAGTGGGTAACGTGGATTTAAACTCATATACTTTTAAATAATTGCAATCATCTATTAAATAACAATATCCCTGATTACCAACTGGGAGTATGGCATTTTTCAGGAATAATTTTTCCTGTGCCATTTTGATACGATTAAATTGAATAGGAGATGTTTGTTCGTTCAATAGAATTTCTATTTGATGTAAAATATCGAAGGCTTCTATCTTAGTCATCCCGTCAAATAGTTGGAGTACTTTTTGTATCATATGATCTTGATGAGTTAGCATGTTTATTTATTTTAGTAAAATTTATAAAAGATATTCGGGTACTTTAGAGTAGTATACACGGGGAGATACAAAAAATAATCACTTATAAGCACCCGATATCTCTGGTTGGGGTATCAATACTAATTATTATTTTTAAGATTTCTTTTTCTTCTGTTTTCCCAATACTCGTTTAGATTCCATTTTCTAACAGCACTCATTATTTTATTGACCGTAATTCTAATAAAAGCTACTTGATTCATTTGTTTATCAACCGATACATTGGGATTTATTTTTTCTAAAACTTCTTCTATGGCTTCTATACGCGCATTATTATTAAACATCTCTGCTACTTTTTTCTGAACAATTAGTTTTGCTTCGGGATCAAGTTTGTTGTATTTAGGATGTTCATTCATCATAGTAAGTAATTTCTCTAAAGTTAGATTCGTTGTATATCTATTTTGATGATAAGTTTTAGTCATTAATACTAGCCTTCTTGCCTTATGGATGACACGAATAGCATAATCTGTTGTTGTTCCTTTTTCATAGAGTTGATTAGACCATTTATAAATCAATACTTCATAACACTCTTCACTTGCCACTCTTCTAATAAAATCGTCCATTTCTATTTGCATCGAAGTAATAATGACAAGAAGAAACTTATTACGTTTATTATTTAGTTCTATACTGTTGCTCATCGATTTTCAATTTTCTAATCACTAGGTTCAGGTCTGTTAAACTTCTGTGTGAAAAGTTTAAATAATTCTTGAATTTTATCATTTCCCAAATCAACTACATGACTGTTTTAACAAAAATATTAGGGGAATAAAACTAAATTAAAGATTAAGAAGTTAAGCGAAATAATAACGTATTTACATACGTATAAAGGCGTATTTTACATACGTAAATCCTATTATTTAATTGATGATCAGTCAGTTGATTTTTTTTTATTTTTATTCTCAATGTTTAGTCTATTATCAAACTTGCTAAAGAATTCTGCTTTATTTTTCGCCCCTGTTTTTTTGAATATATTAGAGGCGTGTTTGGAGGCTGTTCTTTCAGCAATAAAGAAATTTTCTCCTATTATTTTATAAGATTTGTTGTCTAAAATGGATAGTGCTATCTCAAGTTCACGTGGAGTTAAATCATAAAACATAAGTGTTGATTCAACAAGCTTATTTTCATCCCGTTTTTTGACGGTGGATAAGTCTAATATTTTATGTTTATTCTCTAAAAAATAAAGATATCTATCAACTTCCATTGTCGTAATGGCATAAAAAGAAATGTTCATAATTGTGAAAGTAATCCATTGATAGTCTCCAATAACAGTCAATAAGGGAAGAAGTACAACGGCACTAACACTGATAATTGAAAGATTGCTGCGTCTAACTATAAATTTATTTATTTCATTCGATCGCATAACCTTATGATAAAACGCCCATAGAAAGTAGCACCCAATTATAGCAATCGGTAAAGTGAAGCTTAGCCTTGCAATAAATAGGGAATTTGTAAGAAAATAGGGTAGCAGAAATAGCATAAAAAAACAAGAAGCAAGTAAAATAATGATATTACGAATGGAGAAGTAGAATTGAATGATAACTATATCATATTCCTTATACAAATAGTATATGATAAATATACATAGACCGATAGCTACACTATAGGTTACAATGTATTGTATTATGAACGTTTCTGGAAAACTATTTAGAGGTAAAAATCCTCCTGTAGCATTATAAAGAATGAATAAAACGCCTAAAAGAACGTATCGTTTTCGGTTAAAGGACTTTAATTTGTAGGATCTGCTAACTACAAATAAAACGATAAAAAAATCTATTAACAAATAGAAAAATGTAGTCCAATGTATCGAAGTTCCAAACATGTAATAAGGGTTAAGTTAAGGATTCGAACCTATTTTTTTCTATATTTTTATGGACGTTTTTCCAACCGAAAATTGCACCATTCATAACAATATAAACGCCTTTATTTAAAAAATTTAATGATGAGAATGCGAACCCTAAATTAAAAGGGGCATCGGTATGTAGATTATTTCCTAGAACAAACGAGCCGACCAGAACAATAGTTTTGTTTATGTTTAGCTCTCCCAAATATTTGGCAGTTTTATCCATAGTAAATGTTCCGTGAGTGATTAAAATTTTATCTTGTTCAGAGCGCATTACTTTTTTCGAAATAAGTTCTCTATCATTTTCATCTATTAAACGGCTATCCTTGTCAAATACCTGATCAATATGGTATTTGAAAGATACATTGGCATTTTCTAAAAAAGAAGCGATATTCACTTGAGAATTATCTGCTTTTTCTTCATTTTGATTAAGATCTCGTCCACCTATGGTTCCCCCAGTTGTGATTATATGTATCATTCTACTATTATTTTATTCAATTGTTATCTTCAGGATTCAATGGGTTTAACAGTACGTTTTCGCAAGCATTATCAATTTCATTACTATTTTTAAAGATTTTGATTATTAATGGTAAGCTTTTGACAAGTGAGTATAATGTTATTAAAAATAACAGAATGAAATACCCAATAAACCCATACATAAGATACAGAACTATGTCCATATATGGAATTTCAATGATTGTATCATAAAAAGTGTCAAATAGGAATTTGGATATTCCTAGAAATAGTGATGGCATGAATATCCCTATAAGAAAGTCTTCTAATAATAGTTGGATCATTAATCGCGATAGTGAATATTTTTTCATATTAATTTAAAACTAGTCCCAGTTGGAATGCACACTGGAGCGCTTGAAAAGGATGCTATTATTCAAAGTTTTATAGTTCATAATTTTATCTACTTTAGAAATAATCGCAAGGTCATTTATATTTCGAACATTATTAGCTTGTCCAGTTCTGTCTGGCATAGTATTCTGTATCACCTTAAGAATTATATTGACCACATCGTTTGGAGTGTATAAATCTGTTTTAACAAAAGCATCAATTCTATTTTGTATTGAGTGTTTTTCATCAGTATTTAAAGAATTATAAATAAGATTAACTTGAAGTAAATCCATTACTTTTTGATGATTCTTAATGAGAACTAAATGTTGAGGATTGGGCTTTGGCTCTGTGGAATTAGATAAAACTAAGCTGATTCTTTGGTTAACAATTTTTATTGCTTCTTCAGATGTTTTACCTTCATTAAAAAGATTGATTGACCATTGATATAACGTAACTTCGAAGTTTTCCTTAGCAAATAAGTTTTGGGTAAATTTGTTTATATCCATTTTTAAAGATCTTATTATAGATGTAATGTATTTACTTTCGTTTGGATTTAGCTGTAGATTCTTCATATAAAATTATTTTGGTATAATTTGACTTCCTAATTCTAAAGTTTACCTTTTTTTAGATTTTCAAACAGTTCGGTAAGTTTGGTTATTTCTCTATATGCCATATTAATTTTATTTTTATTTAAAGGAATGTTGTATTTAAAAAATTTTTGCATTGTTCCTTCAGGAAATTTCAACCATCGATCCACTCCGCTTCCTTTAAATATATCCTCATATTCTCTGAACCAACTCTCAACTATTAGTTTCCTATTTTCTTTCATAAAACAACTTTTTATGTTAAAGTTTATAAACTATTTGCAACTAAATTTTGATAAGTAATTAGATGAGGATTATTTATGTTTTTCTTAAAATTAGAATTTATATTTTTCGTGTACAGATAATTTATTATCGAATTCAGCTGAATTTTCATATTTTTACCTTTTAACCTCAAGCAAATATACATATTATATATGTAAAATACATATATAATATGCATTGTTCACACAAAAAATGAATAATATAGCAAAAAATTTAAGTTTTTTACTTCGTCAAACTGGGCTTGGCAAGGATGCTTTTGGTGAGACAGTTGGTTTAAGAAGAGGTAACATTGGTTCGTATATTGATGAGAAGGCGTTACCCAAGATTGATACACTTCAAAAGATTTCTGAGACTTATCAGATCTCATTAGATGATCTTGTCAATTCAGATTTATCTAATAATAGTTTAAAACCCAGAAAAGTTGATAATGATGAAGAACTTAACAGTTATTCGGTAGCCCAGATTATTGAGAACATGTATATAAGAGATACAGAGTTTACTAAAAGTGGGCTACTTTGGATGTACATTAAAATGAAGATACTAGACGGTAAAATAACTGATGAGGAGTTGATCATAGAACGACTTGAAGAAGTTTCAAAAAAACACCTTGAAAAAGTAAAATGATTAGTTACTCTTCATTGGAGGAAATTCCTTTGTTTAGTAGTTCTTTTTTAAGTGTAAGTTGATTTAGTTGTTGTTCCTTTTTTACTATCTCTTCTTCAAACAAACTCATAAGAGATTGACTTAATTCATCAGCATCTGATTCATAAATTAAGCCTTGCTTAAAAATTTTCTTGTATAGCTCACCTTTCTTAATTTTCATTTTTATTAGCTAATTTATTACCCTTCATTTTTAGCTACCTTCATCATTGTTTCCTGTAATTCCTCTTCAAACTCACCTAACTTAACTTTAATATCATTCTTTAGGTTAGGGTCTGCTTGGGTCGCTTTCACAGCAAAATCTAAGACATAAGTTTTTCGAAGTTGAGTTATAAACCTCACTAATTCTCTTACTTTAAGACTCAGATGAAAATCTGTTTTTCGACTATAATAATATTTAAGAAGAAAAATAGAGCATACACTACTTAAAGTAGCCAGAAACCCAATTAGAATATGATATGCTGTAACTGGTAAATCGCGGGGTAATAAAAACCAGATAGTCATATAAAACGAAATTAAGAAAGCTATAGAATACAGAAATCTTACTGCATTGTATAGATAAATGTTTTTCTTTAATTTTTCCCTAGAATAAAGTACAAAAAATAGAATAATAGCAGAGAATAGGATGTAAGGTAAACGAATACCAAATCCAATTAAAAAAACTCTTAAACTTCTAAAACCAAAAACTCTATTGTTATCAACTATTTTATCTAACTCATAATCCAATAAATCGTTTTCTACATCCTTGTCAATTTGAAATGCTTCTAGTAAATTTATGTATTCATAAGAAGTGATTTGATCAGTTTCAAATTGTCGTTTTAAATCACAGAGTGCCAAATCTTTTTCTTCATTAAAATCATTTATTTTGGCTTCAAATTCTATTTGATTATTTTGTTTTTTTGGAAAGTATATATGTAATAAAGGTGCAGTAAAAATTATTACTGCACCTAAAAGTATGAATATTGGTAAAATTAGATTTTTAGTCTCTGTCGTCTGGATCTGGTTCTTCATCTTTATCTGATGCTAATAAACTATTTTTTCTGTCGTCTGGATCTGGTTCTTCTTCTTTATCAGAAGCGAATAATGCTAATTCTTCATTTTCCTCTAATGTATCATCGGAACAAGCTGTTAAAGACAACGTTAAAAATAATAGAAAAAAGCTTACAAAAAAGAGATTTAAAAATTTGGATTGTGTCTTAGTCATTTTCATAACATCTGGTAATTTTAAAATTGTTAAATAAGTAATTGATTTACAAGGTAAAAGTATGCTTATAAATCAAAAAAGGCACTATTATTTTTTAACTAATTTAGTTGTAAATTCGCGGAATTTTCAGATGATTTTGGGGGATAAAACCCGTTTTTTTTGTTAAAAAAAATACAAAAAAAGCAGATTTGATCTGAAAATTACATTTTTTCTATGTAAACAGTTGATTTAAAGTTAATTGCAACGATAAAATAACCGTATTGTTATTAATGTTTTACCGTAAAAAATGAATCATAAGCTCATATAATAAAATCGAGTTATTTTTCTAACTCTTTTCTAGTTTTGTTGATATTCGTGGTAAAGGAGTTACTGAAAATCTAAGCTTATAAGAAATGTTTTAAAAGTGTAGGATAATTATGTATTTTAATTTCTAGCTAGTAAAGAATGATATTAATAGTTTGGATTGAAAAATTTTAAAACCATAAGTAAAATAAATGGTATAAAATGGTGTTTTTACTCAAAAATTAAGCAGGGTTTTAAAGCGGGGTTTTTCATACTTATCAATAGTTTTTTCTTTTAAATATTTTTCTAACTCCTTGAAAACAAGTAGTTAGAAAAATACACAAAAATTAAGATGATTTGTGTGAAGAAAAAGAGCGTGGAGACGCTCTTTTTTGTTTTGTATATGCTTGTTATTCAGTAATTAGCTGTCAAAAGATTGCATAGTAACTAATTTTTGATAAGCACCATTACTAGCTATAAGTTCTTCATGGGTTCCTTGTTCTACGATATTTCCTTTTTGCATTACAACGATTAAATCTGAATTTTGTATAGTAGATAGTCTATGTGCGATTACGATGCTGGTTCGGTTTTTCATCATATTCTCTAAAGCAGATTGCACTAATCGTTCACTCTCGGTATCTAAAGATGAAGTAGCTTCATCCAGAATCATAATAGGAGGGTTCTTTAGTACTGCTCTTGCAATCGATAGACGTTGTTGTTGTCCTCCACTTAATTTATCTCCACTATCTCCAACAATACTGTTTATACCTTCTGGTTTTTCTTTTACAAACTCCCAGGCGTTAGCAATTTTTAATGCTTCTATCATTTCTTCTTCGGTAGCATCAGGTTTGCCTATTAAAAGGTTGTTTTTTATGGTATCATGAAAAAGTATTGACTTTTGAGTAACTAACCCCATGAGTCCTCTTAAGGAATTTTTACTAAGGTCTCTAATGTCTTTTCCATCGATTTTAATTACTCCTTTATTTACATCATAAAATCTAGTAACTAAATTTGCAATGGTAGATTTACCGCTACCGGATTGCCCAACTAATGCTACAGATTGCCCTTTTGGAATATTGAGAGTAAAATCATTTAATACATACTCCTCTTCATCTTCGTATTTAAAGGAGATGTTTTCTAAAAGAATATTTGACTCAAAATTAGTTTTATCAATTGCTTGTGGTTTATCTTTTAATGGAGATTCGGTGTTAAGGATTTCCAGTACACGTTCTGCTGCTGCATTTCCTCGTTTCACACCATAACTGGCTTTAGAAATTGCTTTGGCAGGAGTTAAGATATTGTATGCAAGACCCATATAAACAATAAAAAGACCTGGGTCTAGAGATTTTTCTACCAGTACCATCTGTCCTCCATACCATAATAGTATAGCAATTACAGTAATTCCTAAAAACTCACTAGTCGGTGACGCTAAGTTTTGTCTATTTAATAATGAATTCGAATAATTATAAAACCTTAAAGTAGATTCTTGAAACTTTTTACCAAAAATACGTTCCGCATTAAAACCTTTAATAGCTTTTAGTCCACCCAGTGTCTCTTCTACAATGGATAAAAAATACCCTTGTTCTTGCTGTACTTTATCAGAATGTTTTTTAAGTTTTTTTCCGATCAAGGAAATCAAAAAACCAGAAACCGGAATAAAAATAAATACAAAGATGGTCAGCTTTACACTAATTAACAGCATAGCGAAGATGGTAAATATAATCATCAACGGTTCTCTAACAATCAGTTCTAAAATAGATAGAAAAGAATGTTGTATTTCCAGTACATCTGTAGAAATTCTGGCAATAGTATCTCCTTTTCTTTTTTCTGAAAAGTAGGAAAGAGGAAGATCTATGGTTTTTTGATATAATTCATTTCGAATATCTTTTAGCACTCCATTCCTTAAAAATGTAATGAAATACATAGCCAAATAGCTAAAGATATTTTTCATAAAAAACATGCTAATAACTAATGCGACCATAAATATAAGCACATCGTCATTTCCTTGTTCTGCTTTTTGGGTTACAAAATAGTTTAAATAACTTTCTGCATATTCTCTAATTTTTAGAATACCGTGCCATTCGGGTTCTTGACTCACTCTTTTCGTTTTGTCAAAAAGAACGTTTAGCATCGGGAATAAAGATACCATGGCCAGCGTACCGAATAAAGCATAAAAAATATTCGATATGATATTTAATATTGCATAGATTCTATAAGGTTTCGCAAAGCGAAGAATTTGTTTAAAATAGTCCATTAATTTTTAAGAAGTGGTTGATACCACTATTTAAGTTAATTGCAAATCTTTTTTGATCGCGTCTATTTTAGTGTTCAGTTTTTGTTCCACAGATTCAAAACCTGACAAATCGTCAAGAGTTTCTTGCACGCTGATATAAAATTTGATCTTTGGTTCCGTTCCACTTGGTCTGGCAGCGATTTTACTTCCAGATTCTGTATAAAAAATCAATACATTGGATGAAGGGATATCTATAGTTTGTTCTGTATTTTCAAGAATGTTTTTAGCAGTGCTTGTCTGATAATCCTCAATTAATACTATTTTTTCATTATTTAGGTGTTTCGGAGGATTGTTTCGTAAATCAATCATGGTTTGTTTGATCTCTTCGGCTCCTTTAATTCCTTTTTTTACAAGAGAAATTAAACTTTCTTTATAGAAACCGTGATCGGTATATAATCTTAATAATTCTTGATAAAATGAACTACCTTGAGATTTTGTAAATGCAACAATTTCACAAGCTAATAGGGTAGAAGTAACAGCATCTTTATCACGAACAAAATCACCTACCATAAAACCAAAACTTTCTTCTCCACCACCTATAAAGTGTTTTTCAGGGAAGTCTTTAATGAGTTTAGCAATCCATTTGAATCCTGTAAGAACTTCTTTGTATTCTGTATTATAGGTTTCGGCAAGATTTTTCATCATCGGAGTAGAAACGATAGTTGATGCAATAAATTCATTGCCTTTCAGTCCTTTTTCTTTATAATGTTTTAACAAAAACCAGGTCATTACTATCATCGTTTGGTTTCCATTAAGTAATTGTAGTTCTCCATCGGTATTTCGTACCGCGATTCCTAATCGATCACAATCGGGATCCGTACCAATTACAATGTCGGCATCTACTTTTTTTGCTAATTCCATCGCCATAGCCAGTGCTTCAGGTTCTTCTGGATTTGGAGATTTTACAGTAGGAAAATTACCATCAGGTATTTCTTGCTCTTTTACGATGTGTACATTTTTATACCCAGCCTTTTTTAAAGTCTCAGGAACTGCGGTAATAGAAGTACCATGTAATGAAGTGAATACAATGGTTGTATTATCTTTTGCTTCCTGAGTAGCAGCAAAACTTCCTTTTTTTACACTATTTTCTATAAAAGGGATATCAATTTCTTTGTCAATTTTCTGAATTAAATCGCTGTTTGCATCAAACTTAATATCAGCATAATTTAAAGAGTTAATTTCGGCAATAATCTCGCCATCTTGCGGAGGGACTAATTGTCCTCCATCTTGCCAGTATACTTTGTATCCATTATATTCTGGTGGATTATGGCTGGCAGTTAATACGATTCCGCAATGACAACCTAATTCTTTTACAGCATACGATAACTCTGGTGTTGGTCGTAAACTAGAAAACAAATATACTTGTATTCCGTTAGCCGAAAATACATCAGCAACAAGTTGGGCTAAGGTGTCACTATTATTTCTGCAATCATATGCTATAACGGCTTTTGTTTGTTCTCCAGGAAATTCTTTTTTTAAATAATTACTTAAACCTTGTGTGCTTTTTCCTAAAGTGTATTTATTAATGCGATTTGTTCCTACACCCATGATACCACGCATACCACCAGTACCAAATTCTAAGTCCTTATAAAAACTCTCTTTAAGAATTTCGGTATTGTTTTGTTTTAATTGTGAAATTTCTTCTTGTGTTTGAGTATCAAAAGTAGGTGATAACCACTCTTCAACTCTTGTATTTAGTACGGAATCTGAAATCTGCATTCGTTTAGGTTTTGTAGCAAAAATACTATTTAATACCATTTCTCATATGAAATAACCGTATAAAATTGCCTCTTTTGACTTGATGCTTTGTTAGAAAATTGATCGATAGCTATGGCTGTCCATAAATTTTATGCCTTGCCCTAACTCAAAATAGTTCAATTTCGTATTTAAGTAATTTCATATAAGAACTGGTATAATTTTGTTTTGTAAGCTCCTTTAAAAAGGATCTCCCACATTAAATTTAAGTTATGTAAGTAGAAGAGAGCTTCTTTTTTTAAGAAAAACCTTCTAAATAGAAAGTTCTTGGTTTAAAACTATGTCGGCTTGAGTAAAATTCTATAAGAATTTTATGCCCAAAAGAAGTAATTTTTTTAGATCGATTTAAGATTTAGAGGTGTATTTTCTCAGAAATGTTATATCGTTCTTTATCTCGCTTGCTGGTTAAAATGATTTCTCCCAAAAATCCAGCTAAGAAAAATTGTGTTCCCAATATCATAGATGTTAATGCCAGATAAAATTCTGGTCGTTGGGCAATTAACCTTCCTGTTTTTTCAATAAGTAATTTATCTATTCCTAGATACAGTGAAAAACAAAAACCTACAATGAAAAGAATGGTGCCAATCAGTCCAAAGAAATGCATTGGGCGCTTACCAAAACGCGACATAAACCAAATGGTAATTAAATCTAAAAAACCATTTATAAAACGACTCATCCCAAATTTCGTTTTACCATATTTTCTTGCCTGGTGCAGTACTACCTTTTCACCAATTTTATTGAAACCTGCATTTTTGGCCAACACAGGAATATATCGATGCATTTCTCCATGCACATCTACGTGTTTTACAACTTGATTTTTATAAGCCTTTAATCCACAGTTAAAATCATGCAATTTTAAGCCTGATGTTTTTCTTGCTGCCGCATTAAATAATTTGGAAGGTAAATTTTTAGCGATTACAGAATCATATCGTTTCTTTTTCCATCCAGAAATCAAATCATAATTATCTTTAGTAATTAGGTCATATAATTCTGGGATTTCTTCTGGGTTGTCTTGTAAATCAGCATCCATGGTAATGACTACATCACCTAGTGCTTCTGCAAAACCTGCATGTAATGCCTGAGATTTGCCATAATTTCTTAGAAATTGTATTCCTTTTACGTTTTGATCTTTTTTAGATAAAGTAGTAATGACGTCCCAAGATCCATCCGTACTACCATCATCAATAAAAATGATTTCGTATGAATAAGAATTGGATAGCATTACTTTTTCTATCCAATCATATAATTCGGTAAGCGATTCCTGCTCGTTAAGCAATGGTATGACAACAGAAATATCCATATTATGTTGATGCTACTTTAGTTTTAAATACAGCGCCTGCAATCAAAGATATGACAGCTCCTAAAAACAAAAAATAAATAGTGTACATAATGACACCAAAATAGGACTTGCTTGTATCTTGATTTTTAAGATTTTCTTTTACCTGGTCTAACTGCTCTGGAGAAAACTGTTCTGTAAATCGTATTGTTGTATTAGATACAAAATCCGGATCAATATAGGTATCATATATATATGCCATAGTGCAGTAACATATTCCAATCACTCCCATGATGATGATACCTGTTTTTAATGCATCAAAAATGGTTAACGTACTTTTTGTTTCTTTATACTTTTTAATAACAAATATAATAACCCAGATTTCTAGTATAAAAGCAATCAAAAAGGTAGAATAATATAAAATAGGAGAAAGCTCTAATATTCTGGATAGGTAGTCTAAAGCTACTCTGGCGATACCGGATAAAATCGCGATACCAAGGATATAGTTAAGAAAGTTTTTCTGAGTTAACCCCATGAATTATTTAATAAAATGATTTGGTTGACAAATATAGGTATTCCTTTTATAGAAAATCACATAAAAAAAGACCATCTAAGAAGTAGTTTGTTGTTATTAAACTGAGCCCTTCGTCAAGCTCCGGATAGCAACCTTAGGTTTCACTACTTCTTAGATGGTCTTTTTGTTTCTAAGCTGTTTGTATTTTAATATAGAGGTTCTTTCTTTTTTACCGCCAAACACGCTAATAGTCCGATGATGATATAAATAAGTATTCCATATACCCATCCTTTTAGTTGTGAAACCAAACTGAATTGATTTTCTCCTTCCATTTTTACTACTGCTTTTTCAATTTCAGATTCAGGAGCGCCAAATTTTTCCATAAATCCAACTGTAGATTCTATGATTTGTTCATTTATTCCTGTTGCTGCATCCGGATCGATCACTACATATATCAATATACTTACTGCCGAACTTATCAGTGTTCCAATGGCAACAGTTATCAAATAAGATGTAAACGCTTCTTTGAATCCGATAAAACCTCCTAAAAGCTTTCTACTTTTTACAGCGGATACGATACCGAATACTATGATCATAATAGCTAAGCCAATTCCTGCCATCCAGTTTGTATACATACCTTGATATACAGTATAGGCAATAACAGTAATAAGCGATAGAATTACACCAAGTATAACTCCAAGAGATATAGCACTAGATTTAACAGATTTTTCCATAATTATATTGTTTTGGTTATTTAGATATAACACATAAGTATACAAATGTAGCGAATTGTTACATTTTACTTTTGAAAAAGATGACAGAGGAAAATTCTGGAGGAAGTGTTTTTTATTACTTATTATTTATAAATAGTTCTAATTAAAAGGGTCTCTCTTTTTTCTTATTATTAATCCGCCAATCAAGCCAAATACAATGCCAAGCAATAAATTTTCAGTAATAGCCGAGCCTATTTGAATTAAGGGAGAAGTATATTTTCTCGTAATTGCAATTTGCTTTTCAATATTTTCCTGTGTGAAATCAGAGCCACTATCTATAATGTGTTTAATATTTTTTTCTTCCAATTGGGTTATGATATTAGGGTCAATTACTTTTATTAATAATAGGTTCCATAGAATTGCAAGTAAACCTCCTAAAATAGCTATTCCAATTCCAATTTTTAAAGCTTCTCCAAGACTAATGTAATTGTCATTAGTTTTTTTAAACATTACCATTCCTCCAAAAATACTACTCGCCGTGATTAATAATAGAATGGTGACGTGAAACGAATTTTGTTTCGTATAATTTCCGTTTAAATAAATTAAGAACTTAAAAATAATAATTCCTGTGCCATAAATAAGGCTATAATTTAATATATGTTTTATCATCTATTCTTATTAGTTTTGAGCTATTAGAGGTGTCAATTGAATTCTAAGGGTAACTTATTTAATTTGAATTCTCTTTTTTCTGATGATAAGCCCACCAATAAGACCGAATACAGTGCCAAGAAATAAATTTTCTACAATATTAGCAACAATTTGAATCAAAGGAGAAGAATATTTTCTAGTAATTGCAATTTGCTTTTCTATGTTTTCTTGGCTAAAATCATAAGAATTATCTATGATATGTTTGACGTGTTTTTCCTCTAGTTGTGTTATAATGTCAGGATCAATCACTTTTATTAATAATATTTTCCATACAATCGTAAGAAATCCTCCTAATATAGCTATTCCTATTCCTGTTTTTAATGCTTCTCCAAGGCTGATATAATTATCATTAGTTTTTTTAAACATTATCATTCCTAGAATAATACTGCTTGTAGTAATTAGTAAAAAAATGATGGCATGAAATATGTTTTGTTTTGTGTAATTTCCCATTAAATACGTTAAGAAATTAAAAATGATAGTTACCATACCACAAACAAGACCGTATTTTAGTATATGTGTTTTAATTGAAATTCTTTGTTTCATGTTTTGTTTTTTCAGTATAAAGATAGTAGGTTTTAGATAACATCAATTATATATCTGCTAGTTCTCTGTACAAAGGATCCTGTGAAATATTCTGTATCATCTTTTTCTTGGTTTCGCATTTCTGTTTTCGTATATAACTTTCAGAATATCCTGTAATTATAGCTATCTCTTGATGACTTTTTTCTTCAAAAAAGTGTAACCATAATTGTTTGGTCGTATTCTGTAAGGCAGTAAAATAGGTGTTAAATAGGTTTCTACGATCTTTTTGAAAGAGCTGCTCTGTAATTATTAATTCATTGTCTTGATGCTCATCGGTTAATATATCTGCCATGATCCATTTTCTTTCTTTCCGCGCGTGGTTTAGCCATAATTTTTTGCAAATACCATAAAAATACCCGTGTACAGATGTGTTTATAGATGTTTTATTAGAACGTAATTTTGAGTATAGTATTAATAATGCATCTTGAAATATATCTTCTGTATCTTCAATACTTCCTCCTTGTTTTAAGATGTGATTCTTTAAATAGGGAAGGTTTTTACTATAAAATGATTTTAATACAGTTTCATCTCCCGATATAATGCCATGTATGATCTCTGTTTGATTTATCGTCTTCATAGTATTGTTTTATTTCCCTTGTTTATTGATAACAAATGTATAGTGAAGAACGCTATGAATACAAAGGGGATCAGTCTGTTTTTATAAAACTAGACTTGCTTTTTGGTTTTTAAAACTCTTATTTTCATTGCGTTATGGTGATAGTAATAGAATCTGTTTATGGCTGTTGATTTTATAAATTAATAGTAGTTTTGCAAGGCTTTAGTTTGTAATATATGATAGTTTTTAAAGTGTATGATTTTAAGTTTTTAATGGAAAAGGTGCTATTTCTTTTTTTTCTTTCAACTTGGACTTTTTTTGGGCAAAATGACTACTTGGATAAAAAATCTTTTGACTCCATTACAAATCTTAAATATGTAGAGTTGTATCAACTATTCTTTAAGTACCAAGAGCAGAATACGGATAAAGCAAAGTTGTATGCTATGGCATCGATAGATAAAGCCAAAAAGGAAGATAAAGGTTCCTATGTTGCGCATGGGTTTACATTGATTTCTAAACTATATCCTGACGATGAAATAATTCTTAAATATGCGGATAGTATTATTCAATGGACTGAAAATAAAATTAGCAAAGAATTTCCTGCGAGAGGGTATCTGATAAAAGGTGATTATTTTTTCAGAAAACAGTTGTTTTCTAAGGCTTTTCATAATTATAGTTTAGCAAATCATTTTGCTATGCAAAAATCTAATCCAAAAATAATTTATGCGTGTAATCGATCTTTGGGATTGATAAAAAGTAATTTTGGGCTACACGAAGATGCACTTAAAATTTTTAAGGAATCTTATGAGTATGCTTATAAAGAGGAAATCAAAAGTGAATTGGAAGACTTATATTTTTTATCTTATGAATTTAATAAATTAAGATTATCAGATTCTGCATCATATTATAATGCTATGGGAATTAGAAATTCTTTGAATACAAATAATATAGAATTACATAACCTTTTTGTTCTAAATTCAGGGATTACTAATTACCATAAAAAGGTGTATCAAAAAACAATTGACAATATTTCCAAAGCTATACCTTATCTGGAAGAACAGAATAAAACAATAGCTTTATTAATGTCTTATTTATATTTAGGAAAAGCTTATTCTGCAGTTAATCTAGAAAAAAAAAGTGTATACTATTTTAGAAAGATGGATTCTATTGATGTTACATTTCAAAAAGTAAATCCAGAGATAATTGATGGTTATAAAATGTTAATTAATTATTATAAAAAAAATGAAAATTTTTTAAAAAGAGTACATTATTCTAAAAAACTATTTCGATTAGATAGTGTATTTCAAAGCCGACAATATGATTCTTTGAAAATTATATTGAAAGACTATAAAACACCTTTAATAATGGCTGTTACAGATAGTTATAATAGAGTTAATGATCTGCGAGATAATAAATTTAATTATACCATAATTATACACGCTTTAGGAGTTGTTTTTTTAATAATGATAAGTGGCTTAATCTTTTTTTACAAAGATCGTAATCAGTATAAAAAGAGTTTTAATGCTGTAGTAGCGTATACTGAAAAATTATCAGAAGAAACAGAGCCTAAAGTAAAAGAAGAGAAAGATAAAAAGCTTAATGATTTAAATATATCTCAAGAAACAGTAGATGTGATTCTTAAGGGTATCAGTAAGTTTGAAAAGAATAATCGATATCTTAATAAAAAGTATAGCCTTAATGTATTGGCTAAAGAAATAAATACTAATTCTACGTATTTATCGAAAGTGATCAATATTTATATGGAGAAAAGTTTTTCTAATTACCTACATGATTTAAGAATTGGTTATGCTGTTGATAGACTTAGAGAAGATAGGCAATTTAGATTGTATTCTATAAAGGGAATCTCTGAAGAAGTAGGATTTAAAAATAGCGAATCATTTTCAAAAGCATTTCATAAAAAAACAGGGATATATCCTTCCGCTTTTATAAAAAAACTACAAAGCACTTGAATTTTAGAGTTTTACTGTTTTTAAAAGTTTATCAGTAGCACTAATTAAAAGGATCTCGCTTTTTTCTAATGATGAGACCTATTATTAGGGATAAGAAAAAGCCAACTATGATATCTTCTAATAGAGCAATTAGTAGCATTATCATAGGAGAGCTAAATTTTTCGACGATCTCTATTTTTCTATCGATATTTTCTTGGGTAAAATCGGTAGAAGTTTCTGCGATTTTCTTTATCTGAACGTCGGTAAGTTGATTAATAATATCAGGATCAATTACTTTAGTAAGCAAGATTTCCCATAGGGTTATTAATAGACCGCCAAAAACAGTTATTCCTATTCCTATTTTCAGAGCTTCTCCAAGATTTATAAAAAAATTATTATCTTTTTTAAATGAAATCAAACCGATAAGAATACTAAAAACTGTAAGCAAAAATAGAATTAGGTAGTGCAGTAAATTTTTCACTGTATAATTCCCGGTTACATACATTAAGAAATTATAAATGATAATTAAAATTCCCAAAAGAAGGCTATATTTAAAAATATATTTTTTTATAGGAATACTCTTACTTTTCATTATTCTCTTTAGCTTTTTTTTAAAACTTTAAGACTCAAATATAATAAAATGTTAATAGTAAACTGCTTAATTTCCTGTTTTTTAATGGATAATTGTTGGAAAAAGATTATATTTACGTTATTAAATTACGGTTAAACCATCGTTTTTATTGTTTTTTACAAGTAATACGTAATAAAGATGTAAATGTAGTTTAGCTGTTTTTTTTAACTCTTTAACTCCCAAAATATTGGCTTATGAAAACAAAATTACTTTATCTGACAAGTTTATTTCTTGTATTTATGACTTCTTGTTCGTCGGATGAGAATCTTGATGAATTACATACGGATGAGAATAAGGTGGTAGAACTTTTTGATATGTTTTCTAAAAACATTGTAAATTCTGAGAGCTATTCAAAGTTTTTAGAGGAAATACAAATTAAGTCTTCGTCTGGATCTACGGAAGAGGAGCTTAATGAATTAGAGCAAGAATTTCTAAGTGGTCAAAGTGCGGAATTTATTGCACTCTATTATTATGTGTTAGATTTGGATTTATCCAAAGATGAACTTAGATATATTGTCTTAAGACATTTTGGAAAATCAAGTTCTAAAAATGGAGATTGTGGTGCAGGTCAAACTAGTACAACTTCCCTTTTAGAAATTTTAACCGAATTAGTATGCGAGGTAATTAACGATAAGGACTGATAATTTTTTGCATCTAAGTAAAAATCACGTCGATTGGTGATTCAGTTTATTTGTGCGGATCTGTTCACAAATAGATTCATATTGTATTTTTAATAAAATTCTAATAATATTTTTACTCAAAATAATTTTATTTAGGGTTGTTGTTTTGTAAAAAATGTTTAAATTTGCACCTCGAAAATGATAATATAATACAATGAGAAAAGATATTCACCCAGATAATTACAGACTAGTTGCCTTTAAGGATATGTCAAATGATGAAGTTTTTTTAACTAAATCTACTGCGAATACTAAAGAAACACTTGAAGTTGATGGTGTTGAGTATCCGTTAGTGAAATTAGAAATTTCTAGAACTTCTCATCCTTTCTATACAGGTAAATCTAAACTAATCGATACTGCAGGACGTATCGACAAGTTCAAAAATAAATACGCTAAATTCAAAAAGTAATTTAGTTCGTAAGAATTATTATAAAGCCTTTCTTCGTAGAAAGGCTTTTTTGTTTTTAGATGTTACCGTATTTTTGAAACTTGACGACATAGAATAATTGAATTTTTGTAATGTAACTTGAATAGTCGATAGCGGTATCATACGGTTAACCAAGTCACTTCGAGTGATCCGCCTCAAGCTGATTGTGTCGAGAAGCTTTCAAAAACGAAAATTTACTTGTCTTCAATATAATTTTCTATCAAAAATTACTCTGACTGACGTAAATTTTCTGATCATTATTCGCGTTAATATGGTAATATTGATAATCTGAGTAAAACAACAATACAAATATTTCATTTTACAACTATGAATTATATTCTTTTTGATGGAGCTTCCAGAAATTCACTACTTCCTTTTACCTATACCAGACCCGTGGCGGATATAAGAATCGGGATTTTAACTATTCGTGAGAAATGGGAACAATATTTAGGGTTTACAACTTCTACAATTACCGAAGAGTATCTTAGTGGTAAGTTTCCGATGGTAGAATTAGAAGAGAATGTAATGATCAATGCATCTTATTTACCAACAGAGAATCTGGTAATTATGGTGAAGAATTTACAGCCTAATCAAGCTATATTTTTTGAAGACGAACCGATTGCTTTTTATACAAAAGAAGATCAGGAGGTAGATTTTGATACCTATGATGTGATTCAATATAGCTATGATGTATTAACGGTGAAATATACCTGGGATATTTTTTCTAAAAATGAACGAGCAATCAAAGAAGATTTTGCATTACTAACCAAGGATCGTATAAGTCAGCCAATTCCTGAAAGCAATAATGTGATCGCTCCAGAAAATGTTTTTTTAGAAGAAGGTGCTACATTAGAATTCACAACACTTAATGCATCCGGAGGACCAATATATATAGGAAAAAATGCGGAGATCATGGAAGGTAGCCTTATTAGAGGACCTTTTGCCCTATGTGATCATGCAACCATAAAAATGGGAGCTAAGATATATGGTGGTACTACTGTTGGGCCACATTCTAAAGTAGGAGGAGAGGTTAATAATTCTGTGATATTTGGATATTCTAATAAAGGGCATGATGGATTTATTGGAAATTCTGTATTAGGCGAATGGTGTAACCTTGGAGCGGATACGAACACCTCTAATCTTAAAAATAACTATGCAGCTGTACGATTATGGAGTTACGAAACCGAAGGTTTTGCTAAAACAGGATTGCAATTCTGTGGATTAATGATGGGAGATCATTCTAAATGTGGTATCAATACCATGTTTAATACAGGAACTGTAGTAGGTGTTAATGCTAATATTTTCGGTAGTGGATTTCCACGTAATTTTGTACCTAGTTATAGCTGGGGAGGAAATAGCGGATTTACTACTTATTTAACCAAAAAAGCTTTTGAAGTAGCAAAAGTGGTGATGTCCAGACGAAATATAGCGCTAACAGAAGAAGATCAAAAGATTTTGGAGCACGTTTTCGAAGAAACAAAAACTTGGCGTAAGAGTTATGATTAGTGCTAAAAAAGCCGCTATAGAACAAAAAAAGGTAGTAATTTAATTACTACCTTTTTTTGTTCTGTTGGTTTGGTAACAGTTATTTATTAAAAATTTATTATTGCTTTGTGAAGAATGATTTGATGGCTTCAATTCCAGGGTCATTTACAATAAAAGTTGAACCAGTTACTTCTTCTAGCGTAACAGAATATGCATCACCATTTTCATAATTAATAACAACTCCGTCATCAGTTTCGCTAAAAATAACTAATGTTAATAATGATTCTTCTTCATCATACGCCCAATAACCGGTAGCGGAATAGTTGTCTTCTTCAGCATCATAATAAACAGCTTCACAGTTTTCGATGGTTGCAGAGTAATTAAAGTCTCTACTGGTATCGATATAGGTTTCTGATAGTGTTCCATCCGCATTAAACGTGATGTTAGCTAAGTTGATGGTATAGCAATATGCATCTTCAATAGTAAGACTAGAATCATTATTACAATTAACTGTGAAAGATTCACAAGTTTCTTCTCCGACAACATCTGTATCGGTTTCACCTTCATATGTGATTTCTTCTTTAGTAAGAGTCCAAGTACCAACTAAATTAGGGTTTCCTGCCCAAGCTTCAACTTCTACACAAACTTCTACAGGTTGGCTAATGTTACCATCTGTATCGTAAATACAAATTAAGTAACAGAATGTTCCTGGAGCCACAGCATCCTCAAAATCTACATCAATTTCTACTTGTTGATCGTTTGATTTACCTATTTTTTGATTGAATACTCCCGTTCTTTTTTCATTGTTAATTACGTTTGATCTACCAGGTACTGCAACGTTCCAGTATTCACCAGCCATTGTTCCATCAGAAGATTGTAATTGAATATACGCACCTGCATAATTGGCTGGTGCATTAAAAGAAATATCAAAACCGTTTTTCTGGAAACCAGATTGCGTTGTTTGATCCATAGTAAAAGGTAGTGTACCTGTAGGAGTCGGAGCATTACCGGGAACTATTGTTCCGTTGTTAATGATAATGTTTCCAGATACATCATCAGGGTTTAAAGCAACTTCTTCTGTAGGATCAGGGTTTACGGTTACAATTCCGCCAACTGAATCATCATCACTACAGGATGTAGCTACTAGAAATAATGATGCTACTGCACATAGATAGGTTTTTTTCATAAGATTTAGGTTAAAAATTTATGTTAAAAAAATAATAATTGATGGCGAATATACTTAAAAAACATCGATTAATAGTGTTTTTTGACCGATTAAAGGTGGTTTTTTAGCTTTGAAAATTGAAGATTAGGGTAGTTTTTCTTTCCAAACTCGTTTTAGGACTAAGAAGTTTTGCGGGTTATTAGTTAATCCTTTTACATTTTTTCTTGTAAAACGAACTACCTGATCATAATATAGTGGTACGATAGGGGCATGAGCAATAATAATAGAATCCATTTTTGCATAATATGTTTCTCTTGTCGTAACATCTGTTATAGAGAAACTCTCTTCATAAAGTTTATCAAAAGTTTCATTCTTAAAATGGGTATAGTTAGGACCGTTAGGAGTAAAGTTTTTACTGTAATATGGAGATAAGAAATTTTCTGCATCTGGATAATCTGCGATCCAACTGGCTCTAAAAACGTCCAATTCTCCGCTCCATTTCTTTTTTCTGATAGTAGAAGGTGGCATTACATCCACAACAATGTTTAATCCAATTTTTTCTAATTCGCGCTGAATGAATTCGCAAATACTTTGGTAATTACTGTCTGTAGCGATACTAATAGTTGGGTTCTGATCTCCGGTAAGTTTGATATACTCTTTGATAAATTTACGAGACTTTTCTGGATTGTATTCATACCCTTTTTGATTGTTGAACCCCGGTAATCCCTTTGGTATAAAGCCACTGGTCGCGGGAGTGCCTACTCCGTTTTTTAAGTAAGTGATCATTTTTTCTCGGTCAAAACCATAATTAATGGCTTTGCGAAGAAGTTCTGATTGTACTTCCTTTTTATCTCCATCTAGATAAAAACCTAGATACTCAGAATTTAGATAGGGTCCTTTGGATAAGTTTACCCGATCCTTATACTTATCTCTAAGTTTGCCACTAGGTGTAAGCAATTCATCTTTGTAGGAAGCATCCAAGCTATTTAAAAAATCAATATTTCCTTTTGCGAATTGCAGAAATTCTGTTTGTTTATCCGGTAAAAACGTAACTGCAACAGCTTCGAGATATGGTAATTGTTTTCCGTTTTTATCTTTTTCAAAATAAAGCTCATTTCTGCGTAAAATCAATTTAATATTTTCTTCCCAAAGTTTAAATTTAAAAGGCCCGGTTCCAACTGGGTTTGCTCTAAAATTAGTACCATAAAATGTTACAGCTTCTTTTGGAACTACAGAACAATATCGCATACTCATTAATCCTAAAAATGCAGGAAAAGGTTTTTTTAATTGTATCTGGAAGATAGTGTCATTAATTGCCTTATAGCTTTTTACATTTTTTAATACCCAATTTCCAGGAGATGCAACTTTGGGATCAATAAGTCTATTAAAACTAAACTCAAAATCCTTTGCTATCACATTTCGTGTACTATCTTTAGTTTTAAAAGCAGAATGCTTATGAAACTTTATGTTGTTTCGTAAAGTAAAAGTATACGTTAAATTATCATCAGAGATTATCCATTTTTTTGCAATATCTGGTTGTACGTGCAATGAGTCGTCTAATTGCACAAGACCATTGAATAACTGATTTGTTGCCCAAATAATTGGTGGATTTCGTGCAAATGCAGGATCTAAGGTAGGAATATTAGAGTATTCATTATATCGAAATACCATATGATCTTTGTCCTCTTTAGAAGAATTTCCGCAAGAACAGCAAAGAACACATAGGTAAACTGTTGCTAAATAGTGAATTATAAAAGTTAATCGATTGATTTTCAATTTTAGTAAACGAATTATTGTTGGTATCTTTGACGGCTTTTAATTATGATGCTAACGAAGGTCGGGATCTTTTAATTAAAAACAAGTGTAAATATAAACAGATTTCTGCCTTTGCAGAAATGACTTCATATTTGTTAATGAGAAAAAAAGTAGCTTTTTATACCTTAGGTTGTAAACTAAATTTTTCAGAAACCTCTACGATTGCCAGAAACTTTACGGATGAAGGCTTTGATCGCGTAGATTTTTCTGAAAACGCCGATATTTATGTAATCAACACCTGTTCTGTTACAGAAAATGCAGATAAGAGGTTTAAAACCATTGTAAAACAAGCACAAAAAGGAAATCCGGATGCGTTTGTGGCAGCGGTAGGGTGTTACGCTCAGTTAAAACCAGAAGAATTAGTGGCTGTAGATGGTGTTGATTTGGTATTGGGAGCAACTGAGAAATTTAAGATCACGGATTATATTAATGATTTATCTAAAAATGAATTTGGAGAAATACATTCCTGCGAAATTGAAGAAGCAGATTTTTATGTAGGAAGTTATTCTATAGGAGATCGTACCAGGGCATTTTTAAAGGTTCAGGATGGTTGTGATTATAAATGTACGTATTGTACGATTCCGTTAGCGAGAGGAATTTCTCGTAGTGATACTTTAGGGAATGTATTAAAAAATGCGAAAGAAATTTCTGAACAAGGAATCAAAGAGATCGTGTTAACAGGAGTTAATATAGGGGATTATGGTAAAGGAGAGTTTGGTAATAAAAAACACGAGCATACTTTTTATGAATTAGTGCAGGCATTAGATGAGGTAGCGGGTATTGAAAGATTGCGTATTTCATCTATAGAACCTAATTTATTGAAGAATGAAACGATTGATTTTGTTTCAAAATCCAGGACATTTGTACCTCATTTTCATATTCCGTTACAATCGGGGAATGATGAGATTCTTAAGTTAATGCGCCGCAGGTATCGGAGTGATTTGTATGTAGATCGTGTAAATAAGATTAAAGAAGTGATGCCACACGCTTGTATCGGAGTAGATGTCATTGTTGGCTTTCCTGGCGAAACGGATGATCATTTTCTAGATACCTATAATTTTTTATCAGCGTTAGATATATCCTATTTACACGTATTTACCTATTCTGAAAGGGAAAATACAGTGGCAGCTTCATTAGAAAATGTTGTTCCTCAAGATGTAAGAAAGAAAAGAAGTAAGATGCTCCGTGGATTATCTGTAAAGAAAAGGAGGGCTTTTTATGAAAGTCAGATAGGAACAGAAAGAACAGTATTATTTGAATCTGAAAATAAGGAAGGATATATTCACGGGTTTACAGAAAATTATGTAAAAGTAAAAATGCCTTGGGATCCCTCTTTTGTTAATACCTTACATAATGTAAAGCTTACGGATATTGATGATGATGGTATGGTGAGGTTTGAATTACTGGAGGTTTTAGAAAATTAGTACATAAGTAATGTGAGTTCTATATAAGAAAATTTATGTTAGTCAGAGAGATCTGCCTCAGGCGGGTCGTATCGAAGGCAAGTGAATTTTCGATCAAAAGTCTTGTCGTCCTGAGCTTGTAGTCGGGTCGATATTCCACCTAAGGCGGACGAACAGGCTAGTTTTTCTTCGTTTCACTAAAAAATCACTCAATTTGATGGCTTTTTTAAACCAAACGCTTAGATTTAACTTATTTTAAGGAATAAAAAAACCTGCTTTAGGAGCAGGTTTTACTTTTTTAAAGCGGTATTTCTATATGTTAATTCCTACAGGAAGTAAGTCTTTGTATTTTCTTCTGTTCTTTCTCATAAATTTAGCAATAATAGGACTAGTTGGCACTAGTCTGATATTACGTTCTTCTATAATATTAAAAACCGCTACTATAAAATCTTCAGAATACCCTTTTTCTATTTGTTCTTCGCTCATAACGAGCTTAGTAAGGAATATTTTTCTCTCTTGTTGAGCATACTCGATCTTTGCTTTTTGACCTTCAATAGTAGTCTCGAATTGTCTCAAAAATTCATTATCTACTATTTCTAATTCCACATCGCTCATGTTCTCCATATTTTTTTAATTTACTATTTAATAAAAATTAAAAGGGGTGTTTTAAAATGTATAGTTTTTGATTTTCAGAAATTCAATAATTGTTCTGAAATTAGTTCATGATTTTGCATCGAATTTTATTGTTGTTTTTTTTAACCTAACTAAGATTTGTTAGTTCAATTTTTCCCTTTTACAATAATTTAATACACTGTTTACTTTTTTCTAATAAAGTATTACTATAATTTTGAATTGCAAAGATAAGAAAATTAGCGCTTTAAATACATAAACCACTGTTAAAATACCTAGTATGAAGGAAGTTACCCATGTTTATTTTGTTCCCGGTATGGCTGCAGACGTTTCTATTTTTGAATACATAAGCCTTCCGGAAGATACATATCGGACACATACACTGCCTTGGAAGATTCCTGAAAAAAGGGAATCTATTGAAAATTATGCGCAACGTATGTGCGAAGAAATTGCACATAAATCGTGTGTGCTTATAGGTGTTTCTTTTGGGGGAATGATAGTTCAGGAAATGACTAAGTATCTCAATGTTAAGAAATTGATTATTATTTCCAGTGTAAAGAATAAGCATGAGTTACCAAGAAGAATAAAATTAGCAAGAAAAACGAAAGCCTATAAGTTAATGCCTACTTCATTAGTTTCTAAGATAGATAATTGGGAAAAACTTGCTTTTGGTGATTTTGCAAAAAAGAGAGCTGCTATGTATCAGAAGTACCTTTCTGTAAATGATAAGACATATTTGGATTGGGCAATAGAGAATATTGTATGTTGGGACCAGGAAGAGTCAATCGAAGGAATCATCCATATTCATGGTGATAAGGATATTGTGTTTCCGATTTCTCACATTAAAGATTGTATTACTGTAGAAAAAGGCACACATGTTATGATAATTAATCGAGCAAGATGGTTTAATACCCATTTGCCAGAAATAATTGAGAATTAATTGCCAATATTCCAATATTTTACATTATTTTGGAAACATAGAAATTATTCCCCAATAAAATCTACTTATAAGATGAAGATGATAAGAAAAGTTTTAGTTTTTTTAGGAGTACTATTTACCTTTGGTATATTAGTGAATGCAACACAAGAAGAACCTCAGAAACCAATTGCACAAGAGCTTTTAGAAGAAAAGTTAATTAATGACTACAATGTCTACGCAGTACCAATGCCAGATAATATAAATTTTGCTGGAGAGTTGGTTCCCGTAGAAAATCCGGATATCCGTGAACGAATGGATAGAGAGTTATTGGTTAATACATATTGGCAATCTAATGGATTATTGCTTTTTAAAAGAGCTAATAAATATTTTCCTATCATAGAGCCTATACTTAAAGAAGAAGGAGTTCCTGATGATTTTAAATATCTAGCTGTTATAGAAAGTAGTTTGACTCAGGCGGTTTCTCCTGCAAGAGCTACTGGTTTCTGGCAAATATTAAAGAACACAGGAAAAGAATATGGTCTGGAAGTAAATAATAATGTGGATGAAAGATACCATATTGAAAAATCAACTAGAGTTGCTTGTAAATATTTAAAGAATGCAAAGAAACGTTTTGGTAGTTGGACATTGGCTGCTGCTGCGTATAACGCAGGTCCAGCAGGTATTAATAAGCAATTAAAGAGACAGAATGCAACTACCTATTATGACCTTTTGTTAGGGCAAGAAACAGGGAGATATGTGTTTAGAATTACAGCAGTAAAAGAAATTCTTAGCAATCCTAAAAAATATGGTTTTAACTTTACCAAAGAGGATTTGTATGAGTATATCCCAACATTTAATGTTTTAGTGGATGAACCTATTACTGACTTTAATGAATTTGCAGCTAAGTATAATATCAATTATAAGATTTTAAAACTTCACAATCCTTGGTTAAGAGAAACAAACCTTAACAATGCAACAGGCAAGGAGTATTTGATTAAGATTCCTAGAGAAGGATATTATAAAACTGGAGTAGGTCAATAGTAATTAGTATTCGGATAAATTAATTCCATCTTTTATAGCGCCGTAACTACAATTATTGTAAAATTGTGGTATGGATACAATGACAATTATTTCACTAGTAATAATAGGTCTTTTAGCAGGCTTTTTAAGTGGAACTATGGGAATTGGTGGGAGCGTTGTAATGATACCACTACTGATTTTATGGGTTGGTTTTACACAGCATCAAGCGCAAGGTACTAGTCTTGCAGTACTCTCCATTCCGGTTACATTATTAGCAGCATTTAATTATTATAAAGAAGGTCACGTGAACCTGAAATTTGCAGCGATAATAGCAATTACCTTTATTTTAGGTGGTTATCTAGGAAGTAAGTTTGCAATTTCTGTTAATCAAGCAACTTTAAAAAAGATTTTCGGCGGGATTCTTTTATTAGTTGCCTTGAAAATGATTTTTGGGAAATAAGTAAACTAATTTTTTAGATTATTCCACTCTTCTTCGGTGTGAATGTGATATAAATACAGTTCTGTCTCGGAGTGATCCTCAAAAACTCTTTTATACTTAACAAAACCAATATCTTTTATATAATAACTGTATTGATAGTATGTAAATGTTTGATTTTGATCTTTAATTTTAAAAACATACTCACCCTTTAGTTTGATCGCGTTATAAGTCTTATCTAATATTTTGATTTTTTCGAGACCTTGATAAGTTCTGGTTTTTTCAAAATATACTTCGCCATATCTGGAATCGTATTTAGTGGAATATTTATAGGGTCCAGGATTGTTCCATAAGTATACATTTTGTTCAATTGGTTTAGAAACTTTAGTAGAGGAGGAATCTTCAAGAAGTAAGAATTCTAGCATCTTTGCGCCAGATTCATCAAATTTTTCTTTAAAATATTCAATTTGTTTAAAACCCGAATTAAAAGTTTCAGTGATTAATTCTTTATTTATAGTGTCGGAAATTATTTTCCAATATTCAGTGTCTAAAGAATTTTTATTACTTCTTTTGTACTCGTATATTTTAGGTTCTTGAAAATCCTTTAAGTTGTAATAATATGATTTATAGTCTATTTGGTAACTAAATATATATCCAGGTATTAGGAAGAGGATTAGATTTTTCAAACCGTAGGAATTTGAAAATTAGTTTCTATTATTATTCAACGAGTCTTTTTCTCTTCGATAACGTTCATATTCTTCATCAATGTCTCGTTCTTCTTGAGAACGTGAATCTCTCTCTTTAGTTTCTTTTTTCTTTTCTTTTTCAGAAGCAGTTAATTCACCTTTAGCATCTAAGTCGGCAATCAAGAGAGAAACTCCTTTAGATAAAGAGTTATAATGAATCGTATATGAGTTGCTTAGTGTTTCGCTAGAGTGATGTGTCACAATTTTACGAATGTCTAATAATTTTTTATCACTATCCATAAAATACATCATAGGAAAACCAAGAGAATGTTTTAAATTATTAATGATATAAGAATTTTGATTGGTTTTTTCGTTTACATATAGTAACTGAATATTCTCGCTATATTCACCAACTTTTTCTTTAAGTCTTTCTTTTGTATCCCAAAACAAGACAATAAAATCAATCTGATCATGAAACTTATCTGATAAGTCGTTTAAAGCAGGTATTTCTCCTATACCTGGAACACACCAAGTGGCATATGTAATTAGAAATATAGGTTTTTCAATTTCTTTAAAAGAAATTGGTTCTCCTTTCATAGGACTCATTTTAAAATCGTCCATATAAGTACCTACAAAGTGATTCTGAACAAGCGAATCAAACAAAAATTGTGCATACTCAAGATCTTGATCCTTATATGCTTCATTGCTTTTTAGGTTGTATTTTTTAATATGAGCCGCAACAGCTACAGAAAAAGGAATCTTTCTTTCCAACTGCGCATAAGTACTTCCAAAATATAAAAAGAGTATTCCTAGAATTAATATTTTCTTCATTACAACTTTATTACGGTAGCTAAAGTACTATAAAGTCTTTAAAAATAACAGTTTTAGCTAGGTAAAACCATTTTTTTTGCTTGTTTAGCATTAGACTTATTTTCCCTTTGAACTACTAGATAACGTAATTATAGGTACAATTAGTGTGCCTAAATCTTTTTCATTTGCTGTTTCATCATGGTAATCTGTTCCTTTAACATGCCATGCTTATCTAGTTTCTTAGCTTCTGTCAGGAGATTTTGTGCCTCTCTTTTTCTTCTTTTAGTCATTGCGATCCCTGCAAGATTGAGTTTAGCCACTGCGAGATCCTGATTCATAGATAATCCTAATTTGATAGCTTTCTTGAGGTATTTTTCTGCCTGTGTGATATTAGTCTGAGAAAGCATGATACCCAACAGGTAGTTATAATAACCGTGTTGTTTAGTTGTAAGAGCAGTTTCTGGATTTTTAATTTTATCTAACCATTTCTTGGCTCCGGCAAAATCTTGTTTACGCAATCTTAAGAATGAAAGAAGAATTAATTCATTTTTAAAATATAAAAAGACAAAAATTGAAGCAAGTAAAATTAGCATTATTCCGTTGCCAATATATCCTTCTATCATCTGCCAAATAGCCGTTCCAACAATTAATGCTGCGATTACTAATTTAATATTTTTATTATACATGAAATGTGTTATATTTTTTGTCGCGGCAAAGGTAATAAAAACAATTAAAAATATTTTGATATTTAGGTTTGTGAAAGTAAAAACTCTTTGTATATTTGCCCGCAGTTTTGGGATGACATCCCATTAGTTTTAAAAAAGATATTTCAAGAAGAGTTATAAAGATAGATAGCAATGAAAAGAACGTTTCAACCATCGAAGAGAAAGAGAAAAAACAAACACGGTTTTAGAGAGCGTATGGCTTCTGCTAATGGTAGAAAGGTCCTTGCTCGTAGAAGAGCTAAAGGTAGAAAAAAGTTATCTGTTTCTTCTGAACTAAGACATAAGCACTAATGATTCTAGTGCAATGAAAATATTAAGGTGTTACTTTTAGGAGTAACGCCTTTTTTTGTATCTAGTCGATTCCTAAAAATATTTTTAATACTTCAATACCAACACCAAAATGCCAAAAAACGAAAAACTCAAAAGTATATTGATCATCGGATCAGGACCAATTATCATAGGTCAGGCATGTGAGTTTGATTACTCAGGATCACAAGCTTTACGTTCTTTAAGAGAAGATGGGATAGAAACCATACTAATCAATTCTAACCCGGCAACCATTATGACGGATCCTTCAATGGCGGATCATGTATACCTGAAACCATTGAATACTAAATCTATTATCGAAATCCTTAAAGAGCATCCGCAGATTGATGCCGTATTGCCTACTATGGGAGGACAAACTGCATTAAACCTTTGTATAGAGGCTGATGAAAAAGGAATTTGGAAAGATTTTGATGTAGAAATTATAGGTGTAGATATTGACGCTATTAATATTACCGAAGATCGTGAGCAGTTTAGAGAGTTGATGCTTAAAATAGGTATCGGAATGGCACCACAAGAAACCGCAGGATCTTATTTAAAAGGAAAAGAGATTGCGCAAGAGTTTGGTTTTCCTTTGGTTATTAGAGCATCTTATACATTGGGTGGTGATGGAGCATCGATTGTATATCAAGAAGAAAAATTTGATGAATTATTAACTCGTGGTTTGGAGATTTCACCAATTCATGAGGTAATGATTGATAAAGCATTAATCGGTTGGAAGGAGTATGAATTAGAATTATTAAGAGATGCTAATGATAATGTAGTAATTATTTGTGCGATTGAGAATATGGATCCTATGGGGATTCATACAGGTGATTCTATTACTGTTGCACCAGCAATGACTCTTAGCGATAAAACATATCAGCGTATGCGTGATATGGCAATACATATGATGCGGAGTATTGGAGATTTTGCTGGAGGTTGTAATGTACAGTTTGCAGTTAGTCCTGATGAAAAAGAAGATATTATAGCTATTGAAATTAATCCGCGTGTTTCTCGTTCTTCAGCACTAGCGTCCAAAGCAACAGGATATCCTATTGCAAAAATAGCAGCGAAATTAGCGATCGGTTATACTCTAGATGAGTTAGATAATCAAATTACAAAATCTACTTCTGCGTTATTCGAACCTACTTTAGATTATGTAATTGTAAAAATACCACGATGGAATTTTGATAAATTCGAAGGATCTGATCGAACACTTGGACTGCAGATGAAGGCGGTTGGAGAAGTAATGGGAATCGGACGTTCTTTTCAAGAAGCTTTGCACAAGGCCACACAATCTTTAGAAATAAAAAGAAACGGTCTCGGAGCAGATGGAAAAGGGTATAAAAATTATGATCAAATTATAGAGAAACTTACCAATGCTAGTTGGGATCGTGTTTTTGTGATCTATGATGCAATCCAAATGGGGATTCCATTGAGTAGGATTCACGAGATTACTAAAATTGATATGTGGTTCTTAAAGCAGTATGAAGAATTACATTTATTAGAAAAAGAAATTTCTACATATACAATTCAGTCATTAACTAAAGATTTAATTCTGGAAGCTAAGCAAAAAGGATTTGCAGATAGACAAATTGCTCATATGCTTGGTTGTTATGAAAGTGAAGTGTACAACAAAAGAGATGAATTAGGAATTAATAGGGTGTATAAGTTGGTAGATACTTGTGCGGCTGAGTTTAAAGCGCAAACACCATATTTCTATTCTACTTTCGAGGCGGAGACGCAAACTGCAGATGGAGAAGTTATCGTAGCTAACGAAAGTGTGGTAACAGATAAAAAGAAAATTGTGGTTTTAGGTTCTGGACCTAATCGAATCGGACAAGGAATTGAATTTGATTACTGTTGTGTTCACGGAGTTTTAGCATCTGCCGAGTGTGGTTATGAAACGATTATGATTAATTGTAACCCTGAAACAGTTTCTACAGATTTCGATACAGCTGATAAATTATATTTCGAACCAGTATTCTGGGAGCACATCTACGATATTATTCGTCATGAAAAACCAGAAGGTGTAATCGTTCAGTTAGGAGGACAAACTGCCTTGAAACTAGCGGAAAAGCTAGATCGTTACGGAATTAAGATCATAGGTACAACATTTCAATCCTTAGATCTTGCTGAAGATAGAGGAAGTTTCTCTACATTGTTAAAAGAAAACAATATTCCTTATCCAGAGTTTGATATTGCAGAAACAGCTGATGAGGCATTAGAGGTTGCGGACCGATTAGATTTTCCGATTTTGGTACGCCCATCATATGTATTGGGAGGACAAGGAATGAAAATTGTGATCAATAAGCAGGAATTAGAAGAACATGTAGTTGATTTGCTTCGTAAAATACCGAATAATAAATTGTTGCTTGATCATTATTTGGATGGGGCTATTGAAGCTGAAGCAGATGCAATTTGCGATGGAGAGAATGTTTACATCATTGGTATCATGGAACATATAGAGCCTTGTGGAATTCACTCTGGCGATTCTAATGCTACCTTACCACCATTTAATCTTGGAGAATTTGTAATGCAGCAAATCAAAGATCATACACATAAAATTGCTTTAGCATTAAATACTGTTGGATTAATTAATATACAGTTCGCAATCAAAGATGATACTGTGTATATTATAGAAGCAAACCCAAGAGCTTCTAGAACGGTTCCATTTATAGCTAAGGCTTATGGAGAACCTTATGTAAATTATGCTACTAAGGTAATGTTAGGAGAGAAAAAGGTTACGGATTTTGACTTCAAACCACATTTAGATGGATATGCTATCAAGCAACCTGTATTTTCTTTTAATAAATTCCCGAATGTAAATAAGAAACTTGGACCAGAGATGAAGAGTACAGGAGAAAGTATTTTATTCATTGATGATCTTAAAGATGATCAGTTTTATGATCTTTATTCAAGACGTAAGATGTACTTGAGTAAATAATTATAACAATATATATAATTTTAAATCCCGCTGTTATAGCGGGATTTTTTGTTTATTAATAATTATGTCTTAAAACTAAAGAAAGTTTTAACTTTATACTTTTACCAATACATATATTATGATTAGAATTTTCATTCCTGTTTTTATATTCTTTAGTTCCGTTATGATCGGACAAGTGAACAGTTTAGAAATCCAAAAACACATTGATCAAACGGTTTGGTCACCCTTTCAGAAAGCGTATGAAA
Source organism: uncultured Aquimarina sp. (assembly GCF_947492405.1). GTDB lineage: Bacteria > Bacteroidota > Bacteroidia > Flavobacteriales > Flavobacteriaceae > Aquimarina. The sequence goes on along the minus strand of NZ_CANLMP010000005.1, from coordinate 380,945 downwards.
CTCTGGATGCAGTATCATTAAATGCTATATATGCAGATGAAGTATTACGTGTTACACCAGAGGGTATTGATACGAAGAATGTGTTTAAAACTAAGAATGTAGAACGTCTAAAAGCCTCTAAAGAAAGTAATACACAAATAAAGCTAGATTTCTGGTTCGATAGTAGACATACTAATGAAGATACTTCGTATGAGGTTGGTTTTTATGAGATAGAAATTACTGCAGATGGTGCTACTCAATATATTTATGGACAATTTCATATTGTACTCAAAAAGATGAATGATCAATGGAAAATAACGCAGGATTGGGATACCACCACGATCAATGGCAAATCGATCACTAAAGAAGATTTTGAGAAGAAGAAATCATTGAGATTTTGAATGAAATAGCGCTGGTTTATTGTTGTATTTTTTTATTGGTATTGATTTTAAAAATATAATTGGTTTCTCCAAATATCTTTTTTTCTAAAACAGTTTCAAAAGTATGATTTGATGTTAATGCTATACTTTTTATATATTGAATATTACAATCTTCGGACAGAATCATATAGGTGCAATAAGATTTTGCAATATGGGTAGAAAGTTGCTCAAATAATTTTTCGAAGTATTCGAAATTCTCCCCACAAAACCAAGCTTGTTCTTTAATGTTTTTAGGTTTTTTGGGGTAATACGGAGGGTTTATGATAATATATTCAAAAGTTCTATTTTTTAAATTATCAAATAAATCCGATAAAACTAATTCAACTTTTAAATTATTATTTTCAGAAGCTTTTTTTAAATATTGTAATGCTGTTTGGTTAATATCAGTTGATGTAACAATAGCTCCTTTTTTTGAAGCAAATAACGAAATAATACCAGAACCGCAGCCAAGTTCTAGAAAAATCTTATTTTTTAGGTTCATTGGTTTGATAAAATCAAGTAGAACTTTTGTACTAAGTGTTAGGTGAGGAGGGAACACATCTGGATGTACTTTTACCTCAATTTTGTCATACGTGTATTTTCTAGGTTTTAAATAGAATAATTTTAAACCTAATTTTAAAAATGGATGTGTTATTTTTTTTAGAAAACGTCTCACTTATTCAGAATAAAATCCTTGTATTTCTGGCTGTCGATATTTCCATATTTTATGCATTGCTTTTATTTCATATGGATAGTGATAAATTTCACTTCGATATCTAATACTAGCCACTGTACGTAGTATTTTTTTCTTTACACCTTTAATTCTAAAATCGGATGCTGTAGGATAATATCCATTTAGGACAGTTTCGAAATTTTTAATTTTGTCTACCATTTCGGGTCTTAGCCAGGGTGTTAATGGATTTTTACGGAGATCGAAGTTTTCCCATTCAGGATTTAACCAGTCTTCTAATTTTTTTGGAAAACTAAAACCTGCTTTCTGAATTTGATCATATAATTCAGAACCTTCAGTAGCTACAGGACTGTACAGATAGATAATAATTTCTGAATTAGGGTTTAATTCTTTGATTTCTCTAATAAATTGAATATCCCAATTAATTTGATCCATTACCTTTTTAGGAGAATCAGCAGGCATTCCTAATACAAAAGAAAACTCAGGAATGATGCCAATCGGAGCTAATCTCTTAGCAAAATCTTTTATGGTTTGGCCAGTTTGTGTACCACCTTTATTCATTTGCTTTAATATATCATCATTTCCAGTTTCTGCTCCAAGGAATATCATTTTACACCCTGCATTTTTCATAGTGATTAAATCTTCGTCGCTATATTTATTTATAGTGTCGATTCTTCCTTCTCCCCACCATGTAATGCCGTCATTCATTATTAGTTTAGAAAACTCGACAACTCGTTTTCTGGAAGTGAAAAAATTATTGTCATGAAATTCTATGGCGTCAACTCCATAAGTATCTTTAAAGTATTTTACATCGTTATATACTGTTTGTGCGGATTTTGCTTTCCAACGTCCTTCATATATGGGGACCACAGCGCAGAAAGAGCAAGTAAATGGACAACCAAGACTAGAATGATACGAAAATGTTCGTTCACCAAGAAAAGTCTTACTTAGATAATGTTTTAAGTCATAAAACTTGTTTAAATGTTGATAAGGTAATGGAGGTAATGAATCCTGATCTAATAATTTTTCTTTTTTTGTTTGTATAATTTTTCCATCATTATCTAAGTAAATAAGGTTTTTTATATCATTAATTTTTAAATGATCATTGTTTTCTAAAGCATTCATTAAGGAAGGAAAAGCAACATCTCCAGGACCATTAACAATATAATCAACAAAGTTAGATTGGATACTTACTTTATACTGATTAGATGCAAAATAACCTCCCCAAATGGTTATACTTCCTGGGAATTCCTCTTTAACTTTTTTTGTAAAAGGAATAGCTTGTCTTAACTGAGGACCAGGCATTACAGTAGAACAGAAGTATTTAAATGCTCCGGTATCAAAATAACTTTTAATTTTTTTCCAAGGATCTTTTTCTAGATTTCCATCTATAAACACAAAATCGTGTTTTCCATAAATAGAAGCTCCTACTTGCAGAATGGAGTTAGGTATTCTATGTTTTGCGTTAGCACTCCTTGGGTTGAATATGATGATTTTATTATTCATAAATTTTTTACAAAAATATTACCGTGTAGGCGATCAATAGAAAGTTCTTTAAAAACTGAAATCATTTCATCTTTAGATACCCATTTATTAAGTTCAAATTTTGGTTTTTCATTTAAATTGAAGTTATATATTGTATTAGATTTATCCAATAGTTTTATGATTTCTATAGTATCTAAAATAAAACCTCCTGTAAATTCAAACTCAATTAATGGTATAATATAAGTTAAATTAGAAAGAATTTCTAATTCATATCCTTCTACATCTATTTTACAATAATTAGGAATTCCATAGGTCTCAATAAGCCAATCTATTTTTTTTACTGTAACTTTTTCCGACTGATTCCAGCTTAGTGAGTCGTTACTAAAATAGTCAATAAATTTATTGGAAAACGTTGCTACTTCAATATGACTTCCTAGTCTTAGTTCTTTAGTTTCATTAATACTTCCTACTGCATATTTGTGATATTGAAAATTATGATGCACAATCTTGTCAAGATAAGTATGACATATTGATTGAGGTTCAAAAGCTACTACCTTAGCTCCCAGAGATAAAAAAAGTTCACTTTTAACTCCTTTATTTGCTCCAATATCAAAACACATATCATTTGGGTGAATAAGTTTAGCATAAAACTTCTTATTCTTATATCGATGTAAACTGAATAAGTGCTTAATTTTTTTAATTATTTGAATCACTTAAAATCTATTTTTTTATCATAATTAATATCATTCATTGATAATGAATTTTTGATTAAGTCTAAGTATTTGTGTTTTTAGAAAACGTTTATTATACCATGAGGTCAATTCTGATGTTTTATCTAAAAATTCTGTTGTCTTTTTATGATCTTTTTCTTTTATAAAAAACCGGGCTATTTTAAAGTATACTTCACCTTTATACTTCTTGTATTGATTTTTTGTTATTGCGCTACTCTCAAACAATTTTTTTAAAGTAATTATATAGTTTGTTAATGCAGATACTCTGAGGTTTTTAGATAAATTGTTGTCATGTTCTATTTTATAAGATAAAATCTGAGAACAGTAATAAAAAGGATATTTTGCTGCAGCTCTTAGGAAAAAATCGTGCTGTCCATCGATCATATTTTCATCATATAGATCTATTTCTGATAGTATGGATTTTTTAAAGCTATAAAAAGGATAAGGTAATACTTTATTGTGTAATATTTTTTTAAGGATATTTTGGAAAAAGTCTTTTTTAAATGAATAAATATTGGAGATGCGAGTTTTGTTTGCTCTTAGTATACTTACATTATGGAAAATGAAATTGATATGCTTTTCTTGATTAAATATACTAAATAGCTGAGATAACTTATTTTCTTCCCAGATATCATCAGAGTCTAGTATGCAGATAATATCACCAGATGATTTTCTAATCCCTTCATTTCTTAAAAAACTTCTATGTTTACTTTTTTTGTATTTATGATATATTAATCTATCATCTTTAAAGTTTTTAATGATAAGATTTGTGTTATCTGTAGAGCCATCATCAATAATGATGTGCTCATAATCCTCATAACTTTGCTTCAATACACTAGAAATAGTATCTGTTATCAGATGTGCTCTATTGTGTGTTATGGTGATAATACTAAATTTCATTAGTTGTTATTTAATTCTACAATTTTGTCATATATATTTATCATATTCTTTATGTGGTGCGAAACTAAAATAACGGTGGTTTTGTTTTCAATCGCAAAAGACTTAAGAAATTTTAAAACTTCAACTTCTGTTTCTTTATCTAAATTATTTGTTGCTTCATCTAAAATTAAAATTTCAGGTTTATTAAGGATTGCTCGAATAATACATATTCGTTGGAGCTGACCACCAGATAGATTCGTTCCATCGGATCCAATATAGGTTTCTAGTTGGTCAGGAAACTGTTCTATGACTTTGTCGATCTTGAAAACCTTTAGCAGCTTCTGTATCTTTTGGATATCGTATGTTTTTTTGGATAAAATTAAATTATCAAGAATACTACCTTCATAAATAAATGGACGTTGTGTTAGATAAGTAAAAAGATCAAAGAAGTCATACTTGTTCTCTTCTGTGATTTTGGTATTGTCAACAAAAATTTCACCAGCTGTAGGATTAATTAGTTTAGCTATAATATTTAATAAAGTAGTTTTTCCAATCCCTGAAGCTCCGGATATTGCAATAAATTGCCCTTTGTCTATAGTAAGATTAATATTTTTTAATATTTCTTTTTCATTGTTATAAGAAAAAGAAATATCCTTTAGTATAATTCTATTATCAAAAGAAATAGGAGGCTTTGATACTTCTGTTTTTGTATTTTCTATTGTTCTTTTTTCAATAATATCTAACGTATAAATATTAGATTTTAAGTTAGTAAAAGCTACGTTTAAACGATTTACGGATGGAATTGATTTAAAAAGTAATGAAGCAAAAACTGATAAAAAAACGATAGGAGTTACTCCTCTTAAAGAAAAAGTATTTATTGAAATAAAAATGAAACAAACTAAGAAAACTAATATGATTTCAGTTTGCCTGGAACTATTCAATCTTTTGGATTGTAAGATGGCATAACTTCGATTTAGTTTTTTGTTTGAAACATTAAATTTTTCTAAAAAATGAGCTATTAAACCAGAAGACTTTATAGATAAATATCCATTTAGTAAATTCGTCAGATTACTAATATTGTTATCAAAATCAGAGGAACGGGTTTCATTAATTTTATCAATATCTTTCTGATTATGTCTTTTATAAATGAAAACAATAATCCCCAATATGATAATGATTAGAATCGTGATGGTGTAGTTATAAAACACTCCGATTATACCAAGAATTAATAATAGTGTTACTTCTGAAATAATTATATTCACAGATAATAGAACATTTCCAACAAAGTCATTGGCTACAAAAATGATATCCTTTATGATAGTAGATTTTTTTTGTTGTTTAAATGTGCTATAATTACCTAGTATATAGTGCTTTGATAGTGATAAGGAGTATACAGATCCTAAATCATAGGCTGTTTTCGTCTGAAACTTATTTATTACAATAGCGACATAATTTTTTATTAAAAAGAAAGCTATTACTATGCCTGCTAGTAATAACCTGTTTTTCCCTAAAATTTCGAAAGGTAAAAAGTTAAAAGAACTGTCCTGATCTAACAATGAAATTATTAAAGGGATTAACAGAAATACAGAAAAAATATCTAGAACCAGAAGGATAAATGAAAGTATAAAAAATCGCACAGAAATATTTTCATACCCTCTAGGAATTACCTTTTTAATTCTGATCAAAATTTTATAAAATTTCAACATGTTTATTATTTAATTATTGATCAATGTTTTATGAAAATTGTAAAAACCAAATCCTCTTTGATAATCTGAAAGATAAATTAATGTATTTCCATTTACAATAGCTGGTTTCAACTTATGGGCTGTATCATCTGTTATTTGTTTATCTAAATAATAAACATTGTTATCTTTTAAATAAATATCATTATAGTTAATTGATGTTATCTTGTAATCCGTTTTTTTTGTCTGACTTCCTTTTTCAGACCAATATTTATATACTAGATATCCATTTTTGATAGTATAATCATAAATAATTGATTGTTGCTGATCTTCAAACAACATGTTAGTCTTAGTTAGCATAGCAGGCTTTTTATGTGATAAAGAAGTGACAAGTAAACTTACTATAATACTAATGCTACCTATGGTTAGATGTAATTTATACGATATATGTTTCTCTAAGATTAGAACTAGCCATAAACTTATAAATAGAAATAGTTTAAAAAAAGATAAGGGTAAAGGGAAGTCGAAAAAATATTTTATAGGAAGGTTGCTAATTAGAAATAGTAACAAAAGGATACCAATATTGTTTTTATTTCTAAAATCGAAAGTGTCGGAAAACACCATTATTACTATAAATATTAGTAGAAGACTACTATAATTACTTCCGTAAGGTGATAGTAGATAAGTGGCTAGTATCCAATAAGAGAATCCTTGTATAGCTTGTTTTTTTTTGTAACTAAAGTATAGTCCGTATCCTACTAGAATGATTTTAGATAATAAAAGAAAAAAATGATAATAATATGAATTATCAATTAATGGAAAAGGGTTTTTCGTCTGATGATACACGAAGATGTGTTTTAAAAACATTAAAATAGATTGATAGTTTTTAATGAATTCTCCAGATATTTCACCTTTAGTTGCTTTTGGTAATATGTTTTCGAAGAAAAACATCCAAGAATCAATACCATTTAGATAAATGGAAATTCCTAAAAACCCAAGAGAACAAAATGCAAGAACAATAAGTCCTTTGATTTTTTTTCTAAAGAGTAAGAAAGCAAAAAGTATAATTGGAAAGATTTTTAAAAGAATGGCTAATCCCCATAATCCTCCCATTTTATAATAATTATTTTTTTTGTAAGCTAAAAATCCTTCAGAAATCAAAAAGAAAAGCAATAAATAAACTTGTCCAAATAGGATGTTGTTTTTAATAGGAAAAAAAAACAATAAAAGAATGGTAAGGTAATGGATATATGGAATCTTATATTCATTGAATAAATTCCGTAAAGCGTAAATAAATAAAAGAAGACTAGTAATGTTAAAGACAAGTTTAGCTGTGCTAAAGCTGACTAAAGTAAAAGGCCAGAAGAACATTGCTAAGAAAGGAGTATTTGGAGCGTAACTCGCAAAAACGTTTTTTTGAATCTCGAATATATGTTGATTAAACCAGATCGGGTCATATATGACTGGAGAAAAAAGTCCACGATCTAGAAAATAAGCACCAAAATAATAGTTTGCAAAATCGTGTGGTAAGAACCAGTAAGATTTAATTAAGTAATAGATCCCAAATATTATAAATGGTAATATATACATCCAGAATTTATGTTTGTCTAAAACCCTCATTACCTATATAAATTCGATTTTGTTATTTTATCTTGATGTAAAAAGTATACAATCGAAACTCTAACCATAATGAATCCATATTTAACGCTTCTTTTGAAATTTATAAAAGAAGTTTTCCTAAAGTATTTAGTAGGATATAAAACCTTTCCTAAACAACGATTATAGAAACAAAGTCCTACTAACATTTTATTATCGAAAATAACATCATTCATAATATCAAAGGGAATATCATTATATGTTTTTTGTAGCCTTCTTTTCATGGTATATGCGGGAAGAATAATTGCTATTTTTTTAAAATTCAGCATGTTAATTTATGTAATTGATCTCATTAGGTGATTTTTCTCTAATGTTTTCTGGAACCTCCAGTGTTTTCCAAGGAGCTAAAGCATCTATCTCTTTTCTATGATATAAGTCACCCAAAAAATCAAATTCGTGATGTCTATGGGTTTCAAGTTTATGTAATTTTGTTTGTATTTCTTCAATAGTCATTCCCCATTCATTAGATAAGTGTTCTGCAGAAGGCTCCATAAATGCTATGTAAGATACTTCCATTTCGGTATGTAATCTTTTATTTCTTATTTCCTTATCCTGCCATATACTGTCTTGATATGATCTAAGCTGTTTATTGTAGTGGTCTAGAGTGTCTTGTAATTTTTGGAAGGAAAGATAACCATCGTGATCCTTTTGTTTTCTAAATACGGGCTGTATACTAGTTTCATGACACCAGATACATTTTGCTGGTTTTCCTGCCCTGGTAATTTGATTATCAGCGGCATCCTTTAGATTTCCATTACGGTCATAGATACCAAACTTTAGTTGTCCATTATTCATAACCTCTACTGTTTCATATTCAAATATCTCTTTAGTGATAGAATCGATTTCTGCAGATATATAAGCTTGTTCTTTCTGGGGATTAGATTTTGAGTATGAAATTATCCGATCTACCAGAGATACGCTAGAATTATCGATATAACCATTAATAGAATCAAAAACATATAAAGAATTGTAATCTTCTAATTTATTAGGGATATTAACGATTCTGTAGTAATGATAAGAACTACCAATGGTAAGTGCTATATATCTTCCTAGATCAATAGAATTGTTGTTTTGATATTCTTCTGTTTTTTTTAGTTTAGAGTTCAGTTTTTGTAGATATCTAGAAGCGTTCTTATTAAATTTAAGTTGGTTTAGATTTAGAGAAATAATCTTTTGGTTATCGGTAGAGATACCTTTTGTAATACTATCAGATGCTAAATCTGAACCTAGAAAGGATAAACACCATTTTAGAGCTATCACATTTTTGGTGAATGTGTCAGAAGGATAAGATTTATTCCATTTTAAATTAATTTTTTGGTTCTTGGCAGAAGAGCTGCAAGAAACTACTAAAATTAATAATGTAATCGTTATTAGAGTAAACGAAATAGGATGTTTATATTTTTGATATTTCATATATATAATAACTTTCTTTTGAAACTATATTTTTAGTAAAACTTTTTAGGAATTTATATTTCAAATTATTGCTAATTGCTTTATATTCTTCTATCGGTATTGCCGCAATTGATATAAAAATAGCACTTTGACCTGCATTATTTATGATGTTTTCTAAAGAATTAACTAATTCAGTTTTAGAGTTAGAAATAGTAGAGTTTCCTCTATTCCAAGTACAATAACTTTGAAAACTATTCGTATTTGTGAAAAATAGAGGAGTCTCAAGATAACTGCTTAAGGGTGTTCCTTCGCACCATTGTGTAATTACTATTTTATCAGTAAGTTTTGATTCTTGTAAAAACTCTACGGTTTGTTTGGAGCTAGAGAAGGGTAGAAGAAGATCAAAACTGTAAGATACAATTCCCGAAAACATTTGGATTATCAGGATACTATAAATAAGAATATTCTTTATTTTCTTATGTGTTAGTAATGAAAACCAAGAGTTAAATATGTTTTTTTTTAATGGATAATCATTTTCCATCCATAATCCTGTAATTATAAATAAAAAGTTCAAACCAAAATATCTTGGTGCCGATAATTGGGTAATAAAAAAGAATAGAGAAGTGCCTAAAATCCCTAGGTACACGTATAACAAGGTCATTTTGTTTTTATAAAAAATAAATAGAGGAAAAAAAATACTGAGTATTCCCAAAACCGATGACAAGGGTTTACTAATATTTACAATGAAATGAGAATTCCAAAAATGTATTGTCCTGAAGTCTGGAATGGTGAAAATTCCTTTAAAAAAGGTGATAAAACTTCTAGTAACCTTTTGAAATAAAGAAAAATCTTCAGCTCTTTCAAAAAAAGAAGTATCAGAAGGAGGTATAATTTGAATAATTGCTAAAAGGATACCAATGGCAAAAATAGATACACCAAATATCATTTTAGTAGAAATATATGGTTTGGTTTTTTTGATATATTCTAGGCATACAATAAACATTATACAAGTTGTGATTATAACAAAAATGGCGTGCGTATTGCTAGCTATTGCAAGAAGTATTGAAAAAAGTAGAATCTTTTCTTTACGATATCTATAAATACTAAGGGCAAGAAACAGGAAAAGTATTCCTAAATTATAATTTCTACTTAACAAAGTATATTCAAAGAATATAAAATAACCAAAAATGAATAATACTTTGAATAGTAATGTAAAAGGAGATTTTGTAAGAAATACAAGAACTAATATAGAAGATATAATTATGTGAAGCAATTGCATCCAAAATGGATTTAAGGAGAACTTACTAATAAAGAAAAGTAGCATATTCCATAGTATTGGATGGCCTTCGTATTTTGTATTGTCTATTAAATCTATTATCGATGTACTATCTCTAGCTAATAACCAATGATGAGATTCATCTAACCACAATTCATGATGTAATATCCCGATTAAACTAAGCGTAAAGAATACACACGTAATAAAGAAATAAATTAGATTTTTTTTATTCCAAAATGTGGAGTCAATACTACCCATAGGAGTCTATCTCAATTTATAATACTTCATTAGTAGTAAAGCGGCGATCGATTTTACTTTTAATTTTAATTTTTCTGTTATATTATTTCTGTTTTTAAAATAGTTTACTTCATTAACAATTCTTCTTACAGCAAAATCATAGAATTTACGATGGTAAGTCCGTTTAAAATCGATATCTCTATCTGTTGAGGTATTCCAATCAGGTTGTACGGTAATATCGTTTTCAATTTCATTATACAGAGAAGTACCTTTAATAGGATATGCGACAGTGATTGTAAAATGAGTAGGATTAGCCACTTTTAAATGATGTATAGTTTCGGCAATATCTTTTTCATCCTCACCGGGATATCCTACCATGATGAAAGTTCCTGTTTCGATACCTAATTGATTGGTTTTCTGAATAGCTTCCCTTACCGTTTCGACTTTAACTCGTCTATCCATTGCATCCACTATTTTTTGTGAACCACTTTCTGCACCAATCCATATCCGATAACATCCAGCTTCTTTTAACTGTTGTAAAACTTCGTCATTCAAACGTTCTGCTCGAGTAATACATTCGAAAGGGATAACAGCATCTTGCTGTATTACTTCTTTATGGAATTCGGCTAACCATTTATGACTTACTGTAAATACATCATCTACAAACCAAATTGTATCGGGATTATACACTCTTTTAAGCATTGCTAATTCTTGTGCTACAAGATTAGCCGGTCTTCTTCTATAACTCTGTCCATAAACAGCAGTACTACACCATTTACAGGTGTAAGGACAACCTCGTTGCGTACTAATAGTCATAGAGCTTTGCCCATGATTATTTTTCCAAGTATCTAAATATTTTTGCATATCGATAGCTTCTCTGTTTGGCAGTGGAAGCACCGATAAATCTTTCATTTTTATTCTTGCTGTAGTTTTTACTACTTTGTTATTATCCAAATAAGCAATTCCCGAAACAGCGCGTATATCAGTTTTGTTTTTAATCGCTTGATGAAGCTCATATAAAGTCTCTTCTCCTTCACCAATTACGATATATTGAGCACCAGATCTTAGGTAATTTTCGGTATTGTATGTTACATCAGGACCTCCTAGTACTATTTTTGGAAAACCATATGAAGCTTCTGTTTTAAGAACTTTGATAAGTTTAATGACCTCTACTTTAGTCATTAAATTGGCATATATAGCTACTACATCGGGTTTTTTAGATGCTATAAAATTTAGTTGTTCTTTTTTAGAGCTAAAGGTGGTATCGAAAACATAGTTTTCTAATCCTTGTTCCTTTAAATACCCGGAAATATAAAGTTGTCCCAAAGGTGGGTAAGGCTTCATAATCCTTTGTTCTTTAGGATCAGTACTTAGATAATATGCGTGGGTAAGTATTATGCTCATTTTTTGATGAGGGAGATTAAATAATGATCACTATATTTTGATAGAAATGAAAAACGATTAAACAGTGTATCGAGATTTTTTAAAACTCTTAAGAACCTTAATTTGTTTTTGAAAAAAGGTTCTAAATAGGAAGGTGGAATACAAAAACCAATAGGATTTACCTTATCTACAGAGAATACATTCTTAACTATTTTTTTAATGTTATTAGGATTATAATACCAGGTACTGACATCGGTCCCATCGACATTAGCCATTACTACGGTACTCGTATTTCTTCTGAAGGCTTTTTTTAAATCTCCTTTCATTACAAAATAACTATTTTCTATAATGCAGTGTTTGGGCATAATAACACCAATGATCCTACCGTTTGGTTTTAACTTTTTCTCTGCAGTAATAAAAAAAAGTTTTAATTGATTTGGGGAAAGACAATTTAATCCTCCAAAATCTGAAAATATTAGATCATAAGAACGTTCAGGCTCAAAAGCTTCTAGTTTATTAATGTCTAATTGCTGGAATTCTAGATCACTATTTTTATGTTGTAATTTTGATCGAGCAATCGAAATCATTTCTAAGGATATATCTGTTGCAATAACACGATGGCCTCGATTAGCTAACCATATTGCATCATGACCTGTACCACAATTAATTTCTAGAATATCTAACTCTTGATTAGATGGTAGTATTTCTGTTAAGTGATTATAAACCAAATTTCTTTGGAGTTTACCAATTTTGCTATGTGTAAAAGTACTATCATAGGTTATGGCTGCTATGTCAAAACTTTCATTCATTAAGATGTTCCATCCTTTTTAAAATTTGTGAATCCATAAATGCACTGGGAAAATAATATAGTAAATACGATATTCTTTTTAAGGCAATAGTAGAAAGTTTGGAAGGGTTCTTTAGAGTTGTCTTTAAGAATCGTATTCCTTGACTTTTTCTATATTCCTTATGTACGTATCTATGTAATTTTTTATAGTATTTAGAATTATAGGTGCTTTTAAACATCATTGCTAAATCATCAGAGTCTGTCCAATTTGCTTTGAACCGAAGATCATCTTTTACCTTATCATAGAATTTAGTGCCAGGAAGTGGATATGATACGGATATCCCTAAATCATCAGGAATTAATTCTTTAATCATTTTTATGGTTTTGGCAATATCGCTTTTCGTTTCTCCTAGATATCCAAATTGAATAAAAAATGCCACTCGTATATTTTTCTCTTTTAATAATCTGGTAGCGTTGTATATTTCTTCTACTTTGGTTCCTTTATCCATAGCATCAAGGATCGATTGAGAACCACTTTCTGCTCCAACCCAAACTTCTTGTAAACCGGATTCTGCAAGAGCATCAATAGTATCTTCTTTAAGTAATAAATCTACTCTACTCTGTATGTAATACTTTAGGGTAGTATTCGTGTTTTTTAGTTCTAAATTAAAATCTTGTACCCATCCTGGAGTCAAACCAAAAATATCGTCACACATCCAGAAACGTTCGACCTTATAGTTTTTCTGTAAATATTGTATATGTTTTACAATATATTCTGGAGAATGAGTATTATACCGATTACCATAAATGGGTTTAGCACACCAATTACATTTAAACGGACAGCCTCTGGTAGTAGCAAGATTTAAGGTGAATTCTTTACCACCATTGTTCCAAATTTTTTTATAAGAATTAATATTTATCAGATCCCAGGCAGGGATTGGTAATTCATCTAGATTTTTTAAAACTTCCCGTTTAGGATTGGTAACAGTGTTTTCATCTTTTTTATAGACAAGACTTTTGATTTTTTCTATAGGTTGATCATTTTTAAGGGCAGAAATGAGCTCTAATAAAGCTAGTTCTCCTTCTCCTTGAATGATATAATCAGCTCCATTGAATAAATACTTTGGATAATGATCCGTAGCATCAGAGCTGTTAACAATGATGGTGCAATCATGGCTTTTTCCTATTCTCATCATTTCAAAAGCGGCTTCACGCATGGTGGTAAGGCACATTTTTGTCAAGTAGTTGAAACCATCATCATATAATACCAAAAATTTTGGTTTCTTCTTTATGATCTCTTTTTCAATATCATATGGGTTATCTCTTAGATTGGTGTCAAAAAGATCAACTGTAAAACCCTTTTCTCGCATTAAAGAAGCAGCATAAATAGTTCCTAATGGAGGATAAGGTGTTTGATTCTTCCATTGTTTAAGATCTAAGGGGTAGTAATAAGAATGTGAAAACAAAATATCAAGCATGCTCTTTTTCTAATTCTATATTGTACTTTAATTGAAACTCATTATATCTTTTATTAAGCCTGTCAATGACCTTTTTTTGGAAATTTCTTGGATGGTGCTTAGATACATCATTAGTTGATTTCATTGCTATATCAAAATCATCTTTTTTTAAGGTTTGAAATTTTGTATTCCATTTTTTTAAAGTCATTTTAAAAAAAATATTCTCTAAAATATTACCTATTTTCGTATTTAATAGTAATTCTATTAATTTGGTAATCAACGGTCTTTTTTTTACCTGTTTAATAGAAGATTTACCTATTTCTAAGTTGGGTAAAAAGTCAGAGACCCATTGATTTTGATCATAAAAATTAGTAAAATCGCCAGAAACAGGAATTAATGTCAATAACTCTGTTGCTGTGAATATATTCTTTTCGGATATCTCTAAGGAGTTTTCTGAAATAAAGTAATTAATACAAAAGAATTTCCTGGAATTGAATAAGAATATTTTTTTATAAATCATTAGTAGCGTTCTTGCAACCCATAAGCGTTCGGATTTTGTAATTACAAAAAAATCAACATCACCATCTTTATCATGATAGTTTTTAGACAAAGCACCAGAAATGCCCACAGCTTTCACATAAGGAAACTTGGCAATTAAAGTTCCTTTTTTTATTGCTTTTTGCATAACAGATTTAGCCATTTTATTTCCTTCTATACGTCGAGAAACAGATTGTAAGTTTCCGTCAAGAAAATAGTAACTGTTATCAGAAGAAATGACCCCCTTTTTTTTGAGATATTCTAATTCGTTTTTGATTTCACTTTGATCCGTAGCTGCCGAAAACAAATAAATCTCTTCGGCTGAAAGGGGATATTTGAAAATAGAAAAATATAACAAGGTTTTAAGAGATTTCACAGAGAGTTGAGTTTTAATTAGAACATCATATTAAAAATAATGTTATGCTTCTTTAACTAATGATTATTGTGTTGGAATCTAAATATATTGATTTTAAGGATAATTACATGAATGTTGATTAGATATATAGTTAATACTTAGATAAATTTTGAATGAATTAACATTCGAGGTTTATTACTGCTAATAAACAAGGTTGTGCTATATATATTCAATTAAAACTTACTAAGAAGGAAAAATTGAATTTAAAAAAGGAATATTTCTGGTTGAAAAAATAGAATTAGAAAAAATTATTTCTTTTTTAAAACAAAATTTAATGATACAGAAATATCTTCTGCTATCTTTTTACTAACGATACTAGGAATCTTAATATCAAATTCTTCTGGTTTGGTTATAAAGGATGAAGTAATTGAAATTGTATCATCACTATCTTTATTCAGAATACCTTTTGCCTCAATTTCTTTTGACTTTCCGTGTAATGATAAGGTTCCTTTAATAGTATATTCGTTCTGTATATTGGTATTGTCGAAATTTACAAGCTTGCCTTTAAAAGTTGCTTTAGGATAGTCATCTGATTCAATATAGTTTTCATTAAAATGCTCTTCCATTAAGGCATTTTTAAAACGAAATCCTTTCATTAGAGCTAAAGCTGCGAACTCTCCATTATCGGTATTTAGAATAGCAGTTACCGTTGTGTTTTTCGCTTTTACCTCTTCAAAAGCCGGTACAGAAGCTTCAAAATTAATAGTACCTTTTTTGGTAATAAACTTTCCTTGAGCAAGAATAGATCCTGAAACAAATAGTAATAAAAAGAATAAGAAATTTTTCATAGGTATGTAGTTTTATTGTTCTAATAATCCATCGGTATTCCATTGTAAAATAATATCTATGGTAGCTTGTGGTAGTCTAGGCCCTCCAGAAGGCATTAAAAAATTTATATCTTCTGAAGAAACTCTATCAAGCAATCCTCTATTGTCTACTGCTTCTTTTACTTGATCAAAGGTTAGAAGTGGCATGGGAGCAAAGTTAATTGGAGGATTATTGTGACAAGAAGTACAATTATTATCAATAATAGCTTTTACATTGTTTTCATAGGTAACAAGTGTAACAGGCGGTGTCACATCTATTAAATCATTTTCACTATCATTTTCACAACTTATACTTATTGTAACTAAGCAGAGAATCAAAAGTTTAAAAAAATATACTTTCATAAATTCCTTTTTGAATTTTAATTTTGAATGGTAGAAATTAGATCAAATTTAATTGATATGCAAAAATAAGTTTCATTAGGACGATAATTTTCATACTTTTAAAACAAGTTTAAACGGAAAAGGCACAATGAAAAAACTACTCATAGTAATTTTAATTTTAGGAATTGCGGCTTTTGTTGGATATAAATATGTATACCAATCTCATAGAGATATTCAAGGAGAGAAGGCAGAATTTACAGTGGATGCAACCGAATTGGCAAAAGAGTTTTCTGAAAATTCTGATGTAACTTCTAAAAAGTATTTGAATAAGACAATTATTGTACAAGGAGAGCTAACAGAAATAGAAACGAATTCTTTAATGCTTAATGATGCTGCATACTGTACTTTTGATACTAATCATAATATTTCTGATTCAAGTTTAAATTCAAAATATACCATAAAAGGGCGATGTATCGGTTATGATGAGCTTCTGGAAGTGGTTAAATTAGATCAAGCGTCCATTATTAAATAATTTGTCTTTATTAGTATTTTTAAAAACACTTTCATGAGAAAATTTCTATTAGTTTTATTTCTAATCCCTTACATAACAATAGCTCAAGATGATCTATTAGACGAGTTAGAGTCTGATGTTCAGGAAGACAATTATGTTACATCTACTTTTAAAGGACTTAAGGTTGTAAATTTTGAATCCACAAAATTAGTTAATAAGAGAAGTTTATTTTTTGTAGTTGCCCATCGTTTTGGTAGTGTAGAAAATGGTATTGATGATTTTTTTGGATTAGATCAGGCAGTTACGCAGCTTAAGTTTATCTATGGTATAACTGATGGTTTAAATGTGGGTATTGCTCGTAGTTCGTTCCAAAAAACATATGGGGGACATGTTAAATATAGGATTGCTAGACAGAAAAAAGGCGGATTTCCTTTAACCATTGTAGGATACAACTTGTTAACTATTAATACAGGGTTAGAGAAAGATCAATTACCAAAATTAGAGTTTAGTAATAGATTATCATATGTTACTCAAGTTTTGATAGCTAGAAAAGTTAGTAAAAGACTTTCGCTAGAATTGGCACCTTCTTATTTACATGAAAATTTTGTTAGGTTTGATGACCAGGATAATTCTCAGTTTATTATGGGAGTAGGAGGGCGTTATAAATTAACGAAACGTTTTAGTCTTAATCTAGATTATGGATATCATTTTAATAGAAGTAGTAGTTCTGCTTTTAAGAACCCATTATCTATCGGTTTTGATATAGAAACAGGAGGGCATGTATTTCAGGTTCATTTTACAAATGCGCAACCCATGTTTGAAAATGGTTTTTTAGGTCAAGGATCTGGAGATTGGGGAGATGGTGATTTTTTCTTTGGATTTAATCTAAGTAGAGTTTTTGATCTTTAGAATATAGAAAATTTATTTTTACAAATAATTAATTCCGCTAAAGTCAATTATTTACTTTCTCTGATAGAAAAATCTGCAAATAGTACTTCTTCATCTCTAAGACTTTGTGTATTTTTTAAACTTCTATAGATACCCCATTTTGGCCTAACGAATTCTGCACCTGCATTCCATATTTGTAGGGTGTTATTGTGGTATTCCAAAATAATATTTTCTGTTTTTACATTAGTGATGGATATATTGTAAGAAGTTTTACCCGCGTTTCCATAAGTAACTTTTTCTGTAACCATTACCCAATGCCCTCTTAATAAATCCAAATCTACTTTTTTAAGTGTATTTTGATTTTTTCCGCTAGAATGTCTAAGCTCTAATTTATCGACACTCCCTTTTCTAGCTGTAAGGGTGATAATAGGTTTTGCTTTTTCGGTTTCTCCTACAGATTTCAATTGATGGAGGTGTGTAAAGTTCTTAGATGGTTTAAAGTTTTTATCTAGTTTGAATTTCCATTTGTATTCTACAGTTTCTCCGATCGTAGCTTTTAGGTTATCTGGGGATGATTTGTAACTTTTTATTTCGTTACGCTGTCTATCAAAAGTTTTGCAACGGTCATTGTCTTCTTTAACGTGGATGACAAATTTAAATACATTCTTAGCCAGTTCATTATCAAAAACTTCACTGATGTGTTTACCATAATTAAGATGGTTATCACAGTCTTCTCTCATCATTCCTGGAGCTTCTATTGGATTATATCCTGGCGCTAACTTAGAAGTAATAAGCTCATAGGTGTTTCCCGGACCATCCGCAGTAAGAGTAACCTGAGCATATATAGAAAAATGTGCTAAAAAAGTAAATAGTATTACCACTGATCTCATAATATTTTGGTTGAAGCTTTTACTAATTCGTTTTGATAACTTTTTTTATCGTAAAAGTGTTGGTTAGTTTATCTACTAATTTTATAAAATATAGACCATTAGAAAGGTTGCTGATGTCTAATTTATTATCTATTCTTAATCCATTTAATTTATTAACCAATTTTCCAGATCCATTGATAATTATTACTTCATAATCATTTATGTTCTCTAGTAAATTAAGGTTAATAAATGCTTTTGTAGGATTTGGGAATACAGTAAACAGTTCTTTTTCTGATATCGATGGCACCGATAAGGTAGAGTTTTCAGTTACAGAAAAGTTAGCATATAATACTTCTTCGTCTCTTAAATCAGAAGAAGAGTTTAAACTTCTGTATATTCCCCATTTTGGTCTAATAAAATCGGCATTTGTTTTCCACATTCTTAGTTCAGATGAGGAATAATTCAATATTTCAGCTCCTGTATTTACGTTAGTAATAATAATATTATAGATCGCATTATTAGTTTCGCCGTAGGTAACTGTTTCTAAAACTTCTACCCAATTTCCTCTTAATAAAGAAAGATTTACTGAGGTAAGAGTAGATTGTGAGGTAGTAGGAGCGTATCTTAATTCTAATCTATCTGGACTTCCTTTTCTGGCAGTTAAAGTAATTAATGGCTGACTTTCTTCTGCGGAATCTGCTCCTACAGATTTTAACTGATGAAAATGAGTAAAACTTCCTGAAGGTTGAAAATTAGCATCTATCTTAAACTTCCATTTATATTGAACAGTTTCTCCTATTACACCTTTAAGATTATCTGGAGATGGAGCATACGTCTTTATTTCATTGCGTTGTCGATCTGTGGTAGAACATTTATCTCGGTCAATATCTTCATTGACATGCATGATAAATCTAAAAACATTGATTCCTAAATCGGTATTAAATATCTCATCAATATGACGATTTCCGTCAGTACCAGAATATGTAGAATGATTATCACAAGTACTGCCTGTAACTCCTGGGGCTTCTATAACATTTCCACTAGTTGGAGCAAAAACGCTATTAATGAGTTCATAGGTGTTGCCTGGTCCGTCTGCATTTAAAGTTACTTCTTGTGCTACGGATTTAGTATAGAACAAAATGGAGAATAGGATAGGAGCGATTAATTTCATGGTAAAGGTAATTTAACGTATGTAAAAACTAATAGGTAATGGATAAAGTAGCATATGAGTCTTCTTTTTTGCTAGATTTCTAATGTTTCAATGTTAAATAAGTTTATAATACTTTTCAGAACATCCTTATTATGTTTAAATTCATTAAAAAAATATTGAATAGAGGAGCGGATTGATTTTTTATTTTTAAAATTAAGAAATAAAAAATCTCATTCACTTATGAATGAGATTTTTATAAATATCTTTTACCTTATGTGCATACATGTAAATGCTATTGTTTAACAACAAGATTAGAAGCTTTAGAACCGTTGGATTCAATCTCTAAAATATAAACTCCCGATGATAAGTCAGAAACACTAATTTCGTTATTATTACTTTTAGAAACGATAGCACCAGTTAAGTTATATATCACGGCAGTATCGATCTCTAAACCGCTAACGGTTAATTTATCAATCATTGGTACAGGGTAAGCAGAAAGCTTTGTACCATTAATGGTAAACTCATTGGTTGAAAGGGTAGTAAGAGTTTGTCCACCAGTAAAACCTGTATAACCGTTATTAATATTTCCATAGGTGGTTAAGGGGATGTTTCCTTCTAAAGTGGAAGGAGATTGTCGTGTATCAGTTCCACTTATTGCCCAATCTGGGAAAGAATTAGAATTTGTTCTAGCTGCAATC
Organism: uncultured Aquimarina sp.; assembly: GCF_947492405.1. Classification (GTDB taxonomy): domain Bacteria; phylum Bacteroidota; class Bacteroidia; order Flavobacteriales; family Flavobacteriaceae; genus Aquimarina. The sequence goes on along the minus strand of NZ_CANLMP010000005.1, from coordinate 360,675 downwards.
CAGTCCGTTTCAGCTATGTATGTTGGATCATCTGAAGATCTTGCAACGTAATTAGCATCATCGTCCAAGGGAATTAAAGTGGTAGATACGGTAGGATCAAGATTTAATGGAGAACTTGGAGTATCGTCATAAAAAACTATTTGACCATATGCAAACTCACCAACTTCATTAGCTGACGCATCGTTATCATCATTATCTAAAATACTCACTGAGTCCAGAATAGTCCAATCAGTATGTTGTCCTGTAGGATCTAAAACTCCATTCTCATCCATATCTACTCTATCCATTGAATCTTTTGAAGGAGGAGTACTACTTTGAATAAGCATAAAATTATTACTTTGATCACTAAAATTACCATCATAACCAATATCGTTAGATGTTACCGTAATTGTATTGAATCTTCGTAATGTTTCATTCACGGGAACACCAATTGTTTCTTCATCAGTCCATTCAGGAGTGGCAGTGACTCCAACAGTAATCACGTTAGCGTCTGATGCAGCCAAAGCGGCAGCATAAGGATTTTCAATTGTAGTGGTTACGGTAATCACATTTCCATCTTGATCGGTTGAGCCAGCGGTAAAAGTTACGTTTGCAACTATTGATAAAATTCCATTAGATCCAAAACTTAAACCACTCAGATCAATGACCTCTCTCACTAAACCAATATTATTGCCTACATCACTATCGTCACCGTCTCCATCTATCGTAATAAAATAGGTTCCATTAGGTATTACACCATCTGCAGGCCCTCTAAACTCAAAGTATTCTAATGTTTCATCTGTATCATATAAAAAATCTTGAATGCTAGAATTGTCCGTAATATTAATCAATCCAGAGTCACTGTTGGAAGGACTTGCAATGATTTCATTGATAAGATAAGTTCCGGAATTATCATAAGTTTGAGCCGATATAAAGCTAAAGCTACCCAAAGCAGTTATTAATAGTAATAAGTTTTTCATAATTGTTTACATTTTAATATAAGGTGAAATTTGTTTTTTTCTGGTCAACCAAATTGGTTAACCAAATATATAAAATTATTTTGTTTAACACAATTTTTATTGAAAATCGTGTTTTTGGCTTAATTGTTTAATGATTTTATAAAACAAGAAAAGGGAAAAAGATAAGAATTAAGATTTTTTTTAGATATTTTCTTTCCTAATATATTCGACCGTCTTAAGCGATTCTTTAGTCAATTCTGTCATTTTATTATAGTCGAAATCTCCGTGTTCATCCTTAACTATTAATTTTGATCCCATACCGACACAATGCACACCTGCATTAAACCAATCAATAAGATTATTTTTTTCTGGTGTAACACCTCCACTGGGCATAATACTAGTCCAAGGACAAGGTGCTTTTATACCTTTTACAAAATCAGCTCCACCTACTTGTGCTGCAGGAAATATTTTTACTATTTCTGCACCTAATTCTTCGGCGTAATTGATTTCTGTGAGTGTCGCACAGCCAGGTAGCCACGCAATTTTTCTACGATTACATACTTTTGCTATTTCTGGATTTAGAATAGGAGAGACTATAAAATTCGCTCCTTTTTGGATGAATAGTGAAGCTGTACCAGCATCAACTATAGATCCTATTCCCAGAATCATTCCAGGAAGTTCTTCATTGACCCATTTAGATAATTTGGTAAAAATATCCTGAGCATGGTCACCTCTATTGGTAAACTCAAAGACTCTGGCGCCACCATCATAACAAGCTTGAATAACTTTTTTTGCAATTTCTATATCTTGATGATAAAATAAGGGAACAATTCCCGTGTCTCCCATCACCTGTGCAACTTCTATTCTTGTATATTTTGCCATATTATCTTTTTATTCGTCCCGAAATGTTACCTTCAATGATACTTAATACTTCTGCTTCTGTTACTAGATTAGCGTCTCCTTCTATAGTATGCTTTAAAGCGCAAGATGCATTTGCAAATTGTAATGCTTTTATATCGTCATAATGCAATAGTCCTTGAATTAATCCTGCGGCATAAGCATCACCAGTTCCTATTCTGTCAATTACGTGTGTTATTTCTAGTTCATCGGTTTCATAAAATTCTGCGCCATTCCACATTCTTGCTTTTATCTTATGCCAGCTAGCATTAAGAGAAATTCTTGTTTTATCAAAAACTCCTTTGATACTAGAATATTTCTCCATTAAAAGCTTACTTGCTTTTATAAAGTTATCGTTATCGAAAGAGAAATTAGTCGCAAGTAGTTCATTGATTTCGTTAGGTCCTCCTATAAAAATATTAGATAACGCTACCAATTCATTAAGAATATCTTTTGCTTCTTTACCATAATTCCATAAGCCACTTCTGTACGCTGGATCTGCAGATATTGTAATTCCTTTTTTATTAGCAATTTCTAATCCTTGTTTTAGCGCTTTAAATGCATTTAAGGATAGAGCAGGGGTAATACCCGTCCAGTGGAACCAATCACAATCTTCTAAAGCTTTTTCCCAATTAATCTCATTAGGATCTATGTTACAAAAAGCTGAGTTAGCTCTGTTATAAGCTATAGTGCTTGATCGCATGACTGCACCAACCTCCAGGAAATATAATCCCAGAGGATGACGCGAGTCAATAATCAAACCAGTATCTACTCCCAGTTTCTGCAAGTAGCTCTTTGCTGCATCACCAACAAAATCGTTGGATACTGCTGTAATATGTTGTGTACTGTTTCCGAATTGAGCGAGCGATATTGCTACGTTCGCTTCGGTTCCACCAAAGTAGTATTCTAATTGGTTAGATTGTTTTAATTTTTTGTTCCCTAAAGGAGCTATACGCATTAAAACTTCTCCAAAGGTTACTACTTTTTTCATTTTATATTTTCTTTATATTTAAATACCTAAGGCTTGTCCTCCACCAATCTGGATAGTTTCGGCAGTGATAAAAGCAGCGTCTTTACTAGCTAAGAAAGATATAACACCAGCAACATCTTCAGGCTGACCTAATCGTCCTAACATAATATTATTTGCCCAAGAGGCAAAAACTTCTGGTTTCGTTGCCTTAATCTGAGCGTGGAATGGAGTGTCAATAGTACCAGGAGATACTGCATTTGCTCTAATACCATATTCTGCAAGATCCTTTGCTAATGCTCTTGTTATAGCATGTACACCAGCTTTAGATGTTCCATAGATTCCTGCTCCAGGTCCTCCAGCGGTCCATCCTGCATTAGATGTATAGTTAATTATAGAGGGGTGTTCCCCTTTTTTAAGAAATGGGATAGCAGCTCTAGAAGCAAAAAAGGTTGAGTCAAGGTTTAACGCCATTACAGATCTGTAAAACTCTGTTGTCATTCCTTCAAACCTGGATCTTCCTCCTAATCCACCAGCATTATTTACTAGTACATCAATTTTACCATACTTTTCTCCAATTGCCTCTATATTAGAAGTTACAGCTTCTTCATTTGTAACGTCGAATCCGTAGTATTCTGCTTTAATTCCTTGGGCTGTAAGTTCTTTGACTCTTTCGGCTCCTTTATTATCCTCAATACCATTTAAAATTACAGTATATCCATCTTTACCTAATCTATTTGCAACAGCGAAACCAATACCACCCGTGGCACCAGTTACAACGGCAATTTTTTCTTTTGAACTCATATTTTTCTTTTATTAATTTAAAAATTATTCTAGTTGATTAAATATTTATTTTTCTAAGGGTTTTATTATTTCCTAGCTTTTAATGGCTGAATATTACCGCATAAAATCCAAACGCTTGCCAATACTATTAAAGTCAAAACAGCTCCTACTATAAATGCAGGAGTGTAATTTCCTCCAGCTGTTAGTGTAGAAACCAATGCGGTAAGACCTACACCGGCAAACTTTGCCGACATTCCGGATAAACCAGCTAATGTTCCAACTGTTTTTTTACCAAATAAATCACTTGGTAATGTTTGTATATTACCAATAGCTGTTTGGAATCCAAAAAGAATAATTGCCATAATTAGTACAGCATTAACAGGGCTTCCTGGATCAGTTAGTAAATAGAAACATGGTAACATAATTAAACAGCCTAAGGTGATAACAAATTTTCTGGTTTTATTAATATTCCAACCTGATTTAATACGATTTTGAGCTAGAAGCCCCCCAAACCATGCACCAATCATCGCTCCAACATAGGGTACCCAACCATAGATTCCGACTGCTTTAACATCCATCCCGTACACTTCTGATAGATAGATAGGAATCCAGAATACAAATAACCACCAAATCGGATCGATTGCTGCTGAGGAAAGAATTACTCCCCAACTCTCTTTGTGAGATAGCATTTTACCAGTTTCCGGATTATATTCATCAAGTTGATTGTCATCTTCATCTTGACCTACATTATTTGATTTGTCAAGGATATAGTTTCTTTCTTTTTCTGTAAGCCAAGGGTGTTTCCCTGGAGGAGCTTTCACAATTAACATCCAAGGGATTAACCATAGTAAGCCCATAAGTCCAATAATTATGAATATCATTTGCCAGCTAAAATGAATGGTCATAAAAGCAATTGCAGGAATCGATATGATACCTCCAATGGCAGCTCCTGAGTTGAAAATTCCTTGAGCAAAAGCACGTTCTTTGGAAGGGAACCACTCCGCATTTCCTTTTGCGGCACCTGGCCAATTTCCTGCTTCGGCGACACCTAATATAGATCTGAAGATTGAAAAACTAAGAAAACCTTTTGCTAATGCGTGTAATGCAGTTGCCAAAGACCAAAAACCTATTGAAATAGCAAAACCTAATCGTGTTCCTATTTTGTCAAAAATCTTTCCGAAAATTGCTTGACCAAAAGCATAAGAGAATAAGAAAATTGATGAGATCCAACCGTAGATATCTTTTCGTTCATCTGTGGACTTATCTGGATATAGCTCTTCAGCAATATCAGGCCACAATACACTAAGTGATTGTCTGTCGATATAATTAATTACGGTAGCTAAAGCAATTAGCCCGATAACCCACCAGCGTAAGCCTTTAATTTTTTTCATCTAATTACTTCTTTTGAAATGAAAGATCTAAAAAATCTTCTCTAATGGGACTAAATACATCGATTAGGATTCCTGCTTCTAGGCAGACTGCTCCGTGAGGAACATTTGGTGGAATAAAGAATCCATCGCCGGCATTTAATATTTTTTTCTCATCTCCAATAGTAACTTCGAAACTTCCAGATTCTACATAGGTTGTTTGAGAATGAAAGTGGTCGTGGATATATCCTATAGCTCCTTTTTCGAAGTCGACTTTTACCATCATTATATTTACGTCATAACCGATCATCTGACGCTTAATGCCTTCAGCGGCTTGTTCCCAGGGCTTATCTTTTGTTACAAAGAATACGTCGCTTTTTATTTTTGAATAGCTCATTGTTTAGTTGGTTTTTAAATTATAATTTCCTGTCCATTGATATTCTTGATCATCAACAGTTATTTGATGTTTTTTATGTGGATCGTGTTCTTGATTAACAATTGCTAAAGTGTACTGTTCATCATTTTTGAATGTAATTTTAACAATCGTATAATTATCGTCAGAATGAACTAATTGAATAGTATTAACATCAGAATGTGGGTTTTGGACTGATTCCAGTTTTGGGTCAAAATTTCCGTGAGGTTCTATAACATTAATGAATACGTGATCTTTTTTATCACTTTCTCTTAGCATATAAGAAGAATCATTTCTTAAGTTAAAGTTAGGGTCATTAGCTCCTAACTTAGAAAAAACCATCTTACTTTTTGGGTTTATAAGACTAGAGATAGAGTAGAAGCGATTTTGGTTTAACCAGGTTAAAGTTGCAAAGTTTCTATCACTCTTGCCTTCAGCTAATTTCCATAAATGTTGGTATCCATTTTTAGCACCTAATTCGGACAATGTATTTTCTTTTACATATTCAAAATTAGTTTCCATTATATGTCCTTGGTACATAAAGTTAAGATCATATTGATGTGCTTCTTTAGATTTAATAGTATAGACATCAATGATGAAAGGAGGCCTTTCTGTACTTTGGTTTTTAATTAAAGTTAATGTCCGTTGCATTTTAACTCCTTGGTATGCATTATCTTCTTTTGCACTAACAATTTGAAGATTTGGATCTTTTAGATTAGAAAAAAGCAATTGAGGGCTCACTTTGCTTGATGCTTTTACATTAGCGCCAAATTGAGAGCCTTGATCAATAGTTACAGTATTATGAGCTATTGTTTGTTTTGCCCAGGTATTGTTTTCTGGTAAATAGCGTCCACCTTTTTTAGATTCTACATTCAGAAATCTTGCGGCACCATAATCTTGTAGTATTTCTTGTTTACCATCATATAAGAATAAAGAAAGTCTATCGAAATGCCCATGTCCCATTCCTTGAGAAGCAAATTTAAATACAGAAGTGATTTTTTCATCTTTTCTTCCATTAGGCATTCTTAATAATCCTAATCCGCCATCTTCTCCATCTTTTCCATCAGTAATTAGTAATGGTTTTTTTTTATAAACTGTTGGATTAAAGTTTTTTAATGCTTTGGCAACTTCTAACCCTGCACCTGAGATACTGACTTTTTCGTGTGCTAAGGTAATAGGCAGTAGCGAGCTATCTTTGTAATAGGCGTAGGCAATATTGCTGGCAAATATCAATTCACTAGTTAAATAGTTTTTTTCTTTTAATGCATCATTAAAAGGAAAAAATGCTCCATTTTCATCAGTTAGTTGCAATACTGTGGTTACCGCTTTACCTAATAATTGATTTCTGTATTCAAAGATTTTTAGATCAGGTTGATTGATTTGGATCGCTTGTGCAAAAAGCATGAATGGCATCATTGCATATCGCTGATAATAAGGGCCTTCAGAATAATATCCTTCTGGAGAAAAAAGCATATCTATCTGTTTAAGAAAGCCAGTTTCTTTATCCTTATTACTTCCGTACAAAGCACGGTCGACCATATCCTGATCTTTGAGAACATATCCTGTCATACCAACGCCCGCTACTGCCCAGGTTCCATGATTATGTATTTTATTAAAAGTTTTTTTAGAATCCACACTAATAAACTCGGCTACTTTCTTAAAAACATTATTTTCAATTATTGCTTTGTTTTCTTCAGAGATAACATCGTTTACCAGATTATATGCTTGTATCGAATTTACTAACCAAACACTTTCATTGAGTCCTTGCCAGAAAAGTTTTCCAGCTGGATGATTCTCTTTGCTTTTAGGATGTAAGGGTAAATTAGGATACATTTTTGCATATCCTAATAACATATCAGTTACAAATTTGGAATATTTAGTGTCACCTGTAATTTGGAACGCAATTCCTGCGGAATACATTTCTCCATAGTTGCGTTTGTGTTTTTCGTGTGTATATCCACCACCAGGATCTTTGGGCATAGGTATTTCTACACCGTTAATAATTGCCTTATCTGCTTTTTTCTGATGTTGCTCAAATGAAATTTTTAAAACTTTATTTTTAGCTAATAGCTCTTTGATCTCTTCTGCTTCAGAAATAGATAAGGAAAGTACAGGGTTTTGTTTTTTGAGCTCTGTTTTGCTTTCGGTCTTACCTTCTTGATTACAGCTAAAACTTAGAACACCTAGGATTAGGGTTAGGCAAAGAATGCCTAACCTTAACCGTTTAATATGTAAAGGTGATTGGATCATTTTTCCGTTTTTTTGAAACTATTCTTCTTTTCTAGATATTGTTTTTTAACCTTGATCTTTCCAGTTAGTTTGATCTGTAATTGAAGCTGCCGAGTAATCTACAGCACCAAACTCAGTAAGTACTCTATCGGTTACAATTATCCAGTCGTAATCAGCAGATCTAGGAATGTTATCAGATGAACTACCGGCAGTAAGACGAAAGTGGAATCTTGAAAAATCAGCTGCACTATCCATAAAACCATTAAGTCTTACAGCAACTAACACCCATTCTCCTCCTGTGTCTAAAAGGGGACCATTAGATTCTCTACGTTGATCACTAGAAGTTCCTAAGTAGATTTTAGTTCTACAATTTGCTCCATTTATTCTTAACCAAAAATGTAACACAGGGTTTCCTCCAAATCTACCAGCGGGATCTAATAAAGCTGCAGATTCTTCTCCCATTTCTTCAGTACCAAAATCATCACTAAAATCATAACAATATATAGATGCTAACGTGCTAGTTGTGGCTCTAGGGTAATCTAAATGTAAATATCTATTTCCAAAAGGCTCGGTCATTCCGGTAAACCTTGGTTGCTCTGATTCTTCTTCTCCTAATGATAATACAACTTCTGTAGGATCATTTTTGTTATCTCTTACGGTTTCTAGCGCTTTGGTGTCAAAGTCATAATATTCATAATATGGCCCATTAATGTAAGGTATATTAAATACATTTTGACGATTTTCGGTATCTGTTATAATAACTTCTGTGATACCTGTTGTTACTCCAGAAGGAACCATAAAAGTTAAGTTGGTTGGAGTAGTAGTAATTGCTGCTTCAATACCATCAACTGTAACCGAGGATGTAAAATTAATATTATCTCCAGTGATTGTTACCATATTATCTCTTGTCATTATCCTAGGTACATTACTTGGCTCTGGTGTTGGTATGTTTACTAAAAAAGAAGAACTCAATTCTTGTTCAATTTCTCCACTATTACTATTGTAAGTTAAATTTACAGCAACGGGTGCTAAAGTTCCTGGATTTGGTACTGTAACCACAATCACTCCATTTTCCTGAAAAGATATTACACCGGCCACTCCTCCAAATGTAACGCTTGATACTACACCGAGATTAGCACCTTCTATAATTAACAAGTCGTTTGCTGTAGCTTCACTTGGGATTGCACTTGTAACGGAAGGGACAGGGTAGGATACAGTTAAACTCTCTGTTGAGGTTGCTGTAAACTCTAAGTTTTCTGCACCTTGTCTACTTAAATCATTAATTAGCACAATGTCTCCTGAGACTGCCGCAGGAACAACTGTAAGTAAAATTTGAGTATCACTAATCTTACTTTTGATTTCTGTAGGTACTCCACCAATAGTTGCTCTATCTACAAATTGTAGAAATTCTCCTTCCACCAGTACTTCATCAAGTATTTCTACACTAGATGGAGAAAAACTATTGATTATAGGAGTAGCAGATTCTATTTCTTCAACAGTTTGATCTACTTCGATATCCGCATCACAAGATGAGGATATTACAAATATCAACATTAAACAGAAAACCAGTAGCCCTGCTAAGATTCTCTTGAAATATGCTTCGTAATTTTTCATAATTCTATGGTGTTAATTTTATTTTTTTGCTTCCCACTTCAATCCGATACGTTGTGTTTTAAGTAACGGTGATTTCTCACTTGGAATGAAATTGTTTTTATCTTCCCATTTTGGGTTTTTATACATTACATCTTTAGCAGATGCTCCTTTTGTTATTTTTACAGTACCACAGTCAAAAATGACACAGTTACTAATACTATTTTTGTTTCCTTTTAGATTAACAGGATTCACAACTTTATAGCTTTTTTCGAATACTGAGTTTTTGATGTTAACGGATACAATACCTTTATTCCTTATTACGGTACCTTTTTCGGTATTACCTATATTGCTGAATACCGAATTGTCGATTAGGAGTTTTCCTCCTAAAGTCGATTCATCAGTTCCACCACGATAATAATTCACAGCCCATTGGTCAATATCCTTAAAAATTGTATTATCGATATGTACTACTTGAGCACTGTATTTTCCATTATCGTCTTTTTCTTCAGATAGATTAATACCTCTATAAGCATTTTCAATTCTAGAATTAACAATACTTACAGTATCGGCAAAGGTTCCTTTATAGGCCTTATAAACACTACCTCCCTTTTTGTTTTTAAAGCCATGGATATGACAATTGTCAATAAATACAGAATATGTGTCAGATATGTCTTTATTAGGAGAGACTACGGCGTATTTTATTGGAACACTTAATTCTCCTGATATTTCAATATTATTTAGTCGTAATGTATTACCTCCTTCAACTCTGAAGAAATAGGTCGGATTTTTTTCTAAACCTTCTTTTACTTTTAATAAAGGTTTTTTGTCCGTAGAGTTTCCTTGGATAGTAACACTAGTCGAAACTTTTATACCTTTTTCTAAAATATATTCTCCAGATTTTAAATTTAGAATACTACCAAAAGAAGCTTTTTTCAGTGCTTTACGTAAAGTTCCCACACCTGGTTCTACTTCAATAATTTCAGCTTCTACAATTGTTTTCTGAGGTTTTACTTTTGAATCCCAAGAAGTACCACTTTTTAAAACAAGTGCTTTTGGAAGTTTGTTGTTTCCAAGATTATATGCTCCGGCAACAAAAGTATTTCTCTTAGCTCCTGTAATATCAAGCTTAGGTGATTTGCTTTCAGGTTTAGATTTTTTTATTAATTCTTCATTAGAAGTTTTCGGGATATAAAGAATGTTTTCTAAAGTACCCCAATCTACTTTGACTTTTGAAAAACCTGATTGGTTGAAGTCTTTTTCGGAATCAAGAATGTTTCCATAGAAGTTAAAACCATCTAATTTATCGTGTACTGTCGCAATATCACCGTTTTTATCATTGAAAATTAAATTATTAGCAAAGACAGTGTTTATAGGAGGTAATGATCTTTCCTCATCACTTCCAGCACAAAACTGAATTGGCGAGCAATTGATAATTGTATTATTCAGGATTTTTACATCTTTAACCTGATGATATCTATTTGCAGGGCTATTAGGCACACCATTCATGACTACAATTGGACCTCTAAAACCATCACCAGTAAGATTCATCATCAAATTATTTCTCACAACGTGACCAGCATTAATAATTCTAATACCTCCCGTATTTGATTTTTGATTTCCAATAAAAACATTACTTTCTATAAGACATTTATTTCCGTGTCTTAAAGTCAATACACCTTCACTTTCTAAAAAAAGATTATTTCGGTATACATTATCACAAGATTTATTAGAAATAATTTCTACTTCTCCATTGCATTTTTCGAAAACATTATCTTCTACAATAGTTCTTGATGATAGTAAAGAGTTTTTGCTAGTACCTATTCTGATGGTTTCTCCACCATTAAATCCTAAAGCCGGTCTTTCTCCGAAATAATTATGATCAATTCTATGATTATTATTGATATGCTTTTCACCTTTTAGCCAAACCACTAGAGTAGTACCAGAATTAGCTTTACCAGCAAAATAATTATGATCTACTCTGTTGTTTTTACCCCAAACGCTTATCCATTTATAATCTGTTGCTTTGGAGTTAGGATTATAATAAGTAATCGCACAATCGGTTAGTCTAGAATGATTTGCAAATTCTTTAGAATTTATTCTAAAAGAGATTACAGATTTACCCGAAGTATATCCATTCTTAAACCATAACCCTTTAACTACTATATGGGTTCCAGCTATTTTTAAGTTAGAATCTCCAGTAATGAATACTTTACCAGATTCTTCTGCTTCGATTATAATTGGATTTTCTGAGCTCCCTTGACCTTTAATTACTAATTTAACATCTTTCCACTCTCCATTTTTTAGTATGATGCGATCGCCTGCTTTTACAGATTGGATAGCACTATTGAATTCATCAATAGTAGCTACTTTAATCTCATTAGCAAAACCAATGCATCCAATAAAAAATAGTTGGATTGACACTATTGCTATAATGATATGTTGTTTACTTATAGTCATTAATAACCTATGTTTTGTGCCAAATTAGGGTTTAGATCAATTTCACGTTGAGGGATCGGTAGTAATAATTGAAAATCAACTATAGGATCAGCACCACGATCAGGATTATCCGGATCGTTATACGCAAATTCTGTGGTGAAATGACTATTAATTACAGTTAATGCTCTATTCGTTCTTAGTAAATCAAAAAATCTATGATTTTCAAAAGCAAACTCTACACGACGTTCTTGTTCTAATGCTAGTTTAAATGCAAAAGTCGAAGGAACATCCGATTCTGCAAGAAGAGGAAGCTCTGCACGAGCTCGTACTTTATTCAGTTCAGTTAAAGCTTCCGTAATCCCTCTGGCATCTACATAGGCTTCAGATAACATTAAAAGAACGTCAGCAAATCGTGTGATTGGCCAGTCTACATCACCATCATTTAGTGCACTAAAGGATGAATTATATTTTGTAATATGATTATCATCTCTAAATTCGTCGTCCTCTGGTCCTGGATCATTTTCGATAGTAAAACCATCTGCCATAGAGCTGTTTAATCTAGAGTCCATTTCCTCATAAGCAGCTAACATATCTTCTGTCGGGATATTACGACTATCCCCATCTCCGAAAACAACAATTCCTGCGCTTCTTCTTGGAGCAAATAGATTAGGAAATGGTGAACCTAGACCAATAAGTCCTTGTTCATAACGAACAGAAAAAATAACTTCGCTATTTGTTTCGTTACCTGGTTCGAAAAGAAGATCATAATTTGATATAAGATCTCTATCACTCTGGTCTCTTACATATTCTAATTGTGTAATAGCCGCTTCCAAATCTTTATTGGGACTTGATAAATAAACTTTACCTAAAATTGTTCTAGCTGCGATACCAGTTGCTCTTCCGAACTCTGATTCGTCATATGTTTCTGGTAATAAATTTACTGCGTCGCTTAAATCTTGAATAATAAAATCATAAACCTCGGTTTGAGCTTGGCGTGCCAGGTTCAGTCCGTCTTCTCCAATAACGATTTCATCTACAATAATAATACTACCGTATAATCTGGTTAGATTAAAATGGATCAAAGCTCTAATGAATTTAGCTTCTCCTTCTAGTTGATTTCTTAGATCTTGATCTTCTGCTACATCCAGATTAGCTATTACTCTATTGGCAAGTGCAATAGTTTTGTAACAAGCTGCATAATATTCTTGATTTATAGAATTGTTAGTATCTACATCGAATCGATCTAGTGTAAATCTTTGAAAATCTGATTCTGGAGATGAGTCTGGGTCAGTGAATGTGTTATCAGATCTCATTTCTGTAACATTCCATTCTACTTCCAGTACTTCGTATAAACTAGAATACGTAGCTATCATTCCTCTATTTAATTCTTCTTGGTCTTGATAAAAGTTATTATCCGTTCTAAAGGATATTACGTCTTCCTCTAGATCGCATGACACAAAGCATAATGTCAGGACCAATGCACAAACTTTAAAGTTTATGAGTTTATTTTGAAATTTAAAAATATGTTTCATATTACTATATTTTTTCTTCTGTATTTCATTTAACGTTAAGTAATTCTTGCTAAATTAAATCAGCAATGATTACTTCTTTAGAAATTTATATCTATCCCAAGAGCTAACTGTCTTTGTACAGGTGTTACTCCTCTTTGGTACCCTCTAATTAATACATTGTTTCTATTAGTTTGTCCTTCTGGATTTGTACCGAGATATTCATCGGCAGCATTATACCATAAGTTTTGTCCTGATAGATAAATTCTCATTTTTTCTAATCCAATTTTCTTGGTAGCTAATGAAGGGACTGAATATCCTAATACAACCTCTCTTAATGATATATAAGAAGCGTCTTGTACGGCAAAATCTGTAGATAAATATTCAATTCCGGTTCTTATACCAGGATTACTAGCGGGTATATCTGAACTAAAAAACTGATCTTGAGCATATACAGCACTATAACGTTGAACTTCAGTATAGAAGGCTTCTCCCCATACAACTTCACCGCCTTGTGATCCTTGGAAAGAAAAGTTAAGATCTAAATTCCCATAGGTAAAAGTATTGGTGAATCCCCATATAAAATCTGGAAAAGGATCCCCAATTACAGTTCTATCGCCTGCATCAATAATTCCATCACCATTTACATCAACTCTCTTAAGACCACCTACAGCATCTCCATCACCTGTAGGGCTATTATCAAATTCTTCTTGCGAGTTAAAAATACCATCTGTAACGTATCCGAAATATTGGATATATGGTTCTCCAACACGAGTAATATATTGATCAGTACGTTCTCCATTATTGATAACTCTTTCTGAACCACCGAATGAAATAAGCTTATTTTCGTTAAAAGAAATATTAGCGTTGGATTGCCATTTTAATTTCCCTTTTCCTATATTGGTGGATAGGTCAAATTCCCAACCAGAGTTTTGTACCTTTCCAATATTATTCCATTGTTCGTCAAATCCTGTAGCATTTGATATTGGTCTTTGTAACAATAATTTTTCTGATAATTTATAATAGTAATCTACAGTAAGGTTTACAGCATTTCTAAAGAAACCAAGATCAATACCATTGTTGAATTCTGTATTGGTTTCCCAGCTAATATCCGGGTTACCTTGTAGATCTCCTACTTCACCTTGACCTGTTGTTACTCCTCCGTCACCTAGACCATAATTTCCGAAATCTACTAATGTTCGTGCTAAGAAGTCAAATAGAGGAGGAGCAGATCCACTAATTCCCCAACTAGATCTTAGTTTAAAATTATTTACAGTATTACCAATACTGTTACGCCAGAAGTTTTCATTAGCGACATTCCAACCTATAGAAACAGATGGAAAAAAACCATACTTGTTGTTTTCACCAAATTTATTAAAACCATCTGCTCGTCCTGCTAGTGAAATTAAATAACGATCTTTATAAGCGTAATTAATTCTCGCTAGGTATGATGATAATATAGTTTCATCCTTTAAAGTTGATGTACCATTAAGGTCAATTATAGATGCTCCGTTAAGAGTTGTGATTTCTTCGTCAGCAAAACTAAACGCGCTTATATTTGTAAGACGTTCTGCTGTGTTTTCATAGGTGATACCCGCTAATAATCCAAGATCATGTCCATTGAAATTTCGATTATAGTTTAAGGTATTTTCGTTAATATATTTAACGGTTAGTTGATCGGCTAAAAGACCTTCTGTTTCACCATTACGATCTCCAGCTGATCCAAAAAATTCTTCAGCGGTGCGATATCTTACGTAGCCTCCGAGTGAAGATCTTAGAGTAAGTCCTTTAGCGATTTTCCACTTTACAGATCCATTCGCTAATAATCTATATTCAAAACGATTTCTTCTACTAGCTTCTTGTCTGGAGATTGGATTGAAATTTCTTGAAGACCAAAGATTTTCTAAATTACCGGTGTTTCTTACTTCTCCCGTGTTGAGATCAACAAAATCAAAGTTTAGGTTTGTAAAATGTTGTGCGTGCGCAAAACTTCCTACGGGTTCACCTGTTAAATCTGAAGTGTATTGATTGTGTCTAACAGGAATCCACGTTTCATACCTACCAACATCCGTAAAATTAATAGAAGATCTTCTCGTAAGAGTATAGGACGGATTTATTTTTAAATCAAAGCTTAGTCTATCTGTCAATTTAGACTTGAGTCTTGCTGATACATTTAGTCTTTCTAGATCGTTATCTTTTCTTAGACCTTCATCAATGATATAATTAGCAGAGACTAAATAATTAGATCTATTTCCTCCACCATATATATTCAATTGATAATTCTCAATTCTTGCCGCATTTCTTAGTGCTTCTTCTTGCCAATCTGTAGGTCCGCCAATATTTTGGGCAATTGTTCTTTTTCCAATTTCTCTACCAGTAAAATTTATAAGTGTTGGTTCTCTACCTTCTTGCTGTGCATTAAAATTTTCAACCAATTGATCTCTTTGTCTGTCTAAATCAGAAAACTCTATAGCGTCTAATAGATCAATTTTTCTAGCAGCCTGTTTAAAACCAGTTAACGTTTTGAATTCGTAAGATGTTTTTTCTGCTTTACCTTGTTTCGTTGTAACCAAAATAACACCGTTTGCTCCTCTTGATCCGTAGATTGCGGTAGAACTGGCGTCTTTTAGAACTTCAATGGATTCAATGGTACTTGGATTGATAAATTGAAGACCATCATCAAAAGGAAATCCATCTACTACAACAAGTGGGGCAGAACTAAGACTTATAGATCCAATACCTCTTACTATTATTTCTGGCTCATCACCAACATTACCAGTAGTATTTCTAATCTGAACTCCCGCAATTTTACCTTTGATGCTATTAGAAACATCAGAATATGGTAATTCATCTAGATTGGTGTTCTCTAGTTTTGATACAGAAGCAGTTAAACTGGATTTCTTCTGAACTCCATAACCGATAACAACAACTTGCTCAAGTTCTGAAGCTTCTTCTTCCAGAGCAATATCAAGTCTCGTTTGGTTATCTATTGGAACGGTTATTGTTTTCTTACCGGTAAAGGAAAATGAAACAACATCTCCTTTATTTACTTTAAGCTGGTAATATCCATCAAAGTCCGTGGTTGTCCCAGCGTTTGATCCTAATATCAGTACATTAACACCTGGTATTGGAATTCCGTCTTCTAGGGAAGTAACAGTTCCTTCTAACGTTATGCCATCTTGAGCAAGCACTGTACAATGATATAGAACAATCAGTACGATTGTTATAATCTTTTTTAAATACATAAGTAATTATTTTTTTGTTTTAGAATGCTTTAGTTTAAATCACTAATAGGTTCATTTTCGATTTAAAAGCAAAACTTGATTTTAATAGTTACTTATTCTCAAACAAAGTTTCAAAAAAACAATAAATCGAAGTACGTTTATGTATTTTTCTTATATTTGTTATAATCTATCTATAAGTAATTATAGTATAAAATTTTACTTTTTAAACTAAGTGAATTTTCGAAAATCAAGGGATTAGTGTGGTAGCTGTCCCTTTTTTTGTTTCTTTTCTTTTATGTTACATATTCGATTGGTATTAGAATTATTTCCCTTGTTGTTTATTAGTATTCTTAATCATAACAAAATTTATATAAATCTTTAAAGTGTTCTTCAAGTTTCGCAACTGCTCTATCTGGATCTTTGTCAATTATAGCATCAATTATTGCTTGATGTTCTTTTATTAATAAATGATTTTCGTCTTTGTTACATACTTTATTAGCTACAAAACGAGTAATGATTTCTGGTGTAATTACTAACATTAATGAGTTGATCACACTATTACCACTCGCCTCAGATAGTTTAAGGTGGAACATTAAATCTTCCTCTACAGCATTTAAACCATTTATTGCTTTTTCACTATAAGCTTCATGTGCTGCTTGTATTTGACGTAAATGTTCATCTGACCTTCTTGTTGCTGCTAACCTAACAGCATTTGTCTCCAGTATTAATCTTGTTTCTACCAAGGATTTAAAATCAGGTTCTTGTAATTGTAAAATATCGGTCATCATTCCATTAAGAGCGGTTACACCTATATTAGATACTCTTGTCCCACTTTGAGGGTATTTTTTAACCAATCCATAAAATTCTAACCTTTGTATAGCTTGACGTAATTGATTACGACTTACTCCTAGCTTTTCAGCCAAAATTCTTTCAGCTGGAAGCTTATCACCAGGTTCAAGTTGCTTAGAAATAATTAATTCCCTAATTTTAGAAATAATTATTTCTTCGGAACCCTTTTTTAGATTGGATATAACATCTATTTCATTTTCTATTTTAATACTCATATACTGGGTTTGATTTTAACTGGTTGACCAATCTGGTTAACCAAAAGTATTGTTTTTTTTTATTTTCACAAAATTTATATGTTAAAAAGATTAAGAAAGTTCAAAAAAGTGATATTTTTTTAATCAAATATATATCCTCAAAGCTTTTCGTATTGTGAAAAGTATGAGTGAGATGTATACTTTTTAATCATTAATTCGATATTTTATGAATGATTTTGCTTCTTTTTTCACCTAATTATTCCTTTTACCTCTAAAAATAACAAAAAAAGTGTTATCAGATATAGGTTGTTTAGATAACTACTAATTATAAAAATGTAATTTTTAATGTAGTTTGTTTATGATTTTTATTAAAATTTAGTTTAGTTTTTACGAAAACAATAATTATATAAGATTGTTAGTTTTAATTTATATAGGGAAACTTTTTTTATGTAATTTTGTGTCATCTAGTTAACGAAAGGGGCTACGGCCGACGATTTAGAGTTACTATTATGAAAACGGCAAATTTTATTTTTACAGAAGTTAAAGTTCAATTCTTGAACAAATTAGTTGATACCAATATATCTGCACGCCGCTTTCGTCGCCCCTTGGGGGTTTAAACTTATTCTGAAGTAGGTGCGTCCTGCTTCCCTAAAAATATTCCATTTTTCGATTTAGTTACATTTCTTTTCAGGAATACATCTTTATATATTGATTTTTAATGTAACCAAGCTCGAATCTTTCTAGGAATTATCCATTTAAATTTTAATCATTCCAACTTTTTGATAAACTAAATTCATGCATAATGAATTGTAGTATAATATCAAAAGTGCGGCATAACGAATCACATCGGACCTTAGATAGGGTAACAGAAATGAACTGATGAAACAGATAGAAATCGTAATAGCTACAAAAGACCATCTTGCATACGCTAGAGAAATATGCGAGGTTATATCAGACTCGGCAAAGGTAAGAGGAACTGGAATAGCTAAACGTACTCCAGAATATATAAAGACTAAGATTAGAAACGGAAATGCAATTATCGCATTATGTCAAGATAAGTTTGCCGGGTTCTGTTACATCGAAGTTTGGGGGCATGAAAAATACGTAGCACATTCTGGTCTCATTGTACATCCGGATTACAGAAATCAAGGATTAGCAAAAAAAATAAAGGAGTTTACATTTAATTATTCCTTGAAAAAATATCCTCTTTCTAAAGTTTTCGGAATTACAACGGGATTAGCAGTAATGAAGATAAACTCGGATTTGGGGTATAAGCCGGTTACTTTTTCAGAACTGACTGATGATCCTAAGTTTTGGGCAGGATGCAAAACCTGCACCAATTATGATATCCTAACTGCCAAAGATCATAAAATGTGTCTATGTACAGGAATGTTGTACAATCCAGCGAGTGAAGTAAGAAAAAAGGAAAAATGGTATAACAAAAAAGTATTAAAAAGATTAAAAAAAATAAAACAAACAATGCTAACAAGCAATAAACAATTGTTGTTATGGAAAAAGTAGTAGTCGCATATAGTGGAGGTTTAGATACTTCATATTGTGTTAAATATCTCATTCATGAAATGAATCTTGAAGTTCATACGATATTGGTAAATACTGGAGGATTTTCTGATGAAGAATTAGAGCTTACAGAAAAAAGAGCATACGAATTAGGAAGCACTTCTCATGTCAATAAAACTATATTAAATGAATTTTATCAAAAAGCAATTAAGTATTTGATTTTTGGTAATGTTCTAAAAAATAATACATATCCATTATCAGTAAGTGCAGAAAGAATCTTTCAGGCAATCGAGGTGATTAATTATGCAAAGAAAGTTGGAGCAAAATATATCGCACACGGAAGTACTGGTGCAGGAAATGATCAGATTAGATTTGATGTTATTTTTCAAACCTTGGCTCCTGAAATCGAAATTATTACTCCGATAAGGGATTTAAAATTATCTCGACAGGCAGAAGTAGAGTTTCTTAAAAAACACGGAGTAGATTATAGTTGGGAAAAAGCCCAGTATTCTATAAATAAAGGAATTTGGGGTACTAGTGTAGGAGGAAAAGAAACGCTGACATCTCATAATGCATTACCAGAAAATGCGTACCCAAGCCAGCTTCAAAAAGAGAAAGAAGAAACTATCACACTGAATTTCAAAAAAGGTGAATTAGTTGGATTAGACGGAATAAAAGATACACCGGTTAAGAACATTCAGAAATTGGAAGAATTGGCAAGCGCATTTGCTATTGGTAGAGATATTCATGTTGGTGATACTATTATAGGAATAAAAGGAAGAGTAGGGTTTGAGGCAGCAGCGCCATTGGTAATTATTAAAGCGCATCATTTATTAGAGAAACATGTGTTGACTAAGTGGCAACAATACTGGAAAGAACAATTAGCGAATTGGTATGGCATGTTATTGCATGAAGGTAATTACCTGGATCCTGTGATGAGAAATATTGAGGTATTTCTTGACGATTCTCAGAAATCAGTAACAGGTGATGTTACTGTAAAGCTAAAACCATATCATTTTACACTAGAAGGAATCGAATCAGAATTTGATATGATGAAATCGGATTTTGGACAATACGGTGAGATGAATAACTCATGGACATCTGATGATGCTAAAGGGTTTATCAAAATCTACGGAAATGCAAATAAGATATATCATAATGTAAATCCAAGCGAATCATGATCAAAGTCGGAATAATAGGAGGATCAGGATATACAGCAGGAGAATTGCTGAGGTTATTAGTGAATCATCCAAAAGTTGAACTAGATTTTGTATACAGTACTACCAATGCAGGCGTTCCGATTAGTAAGCAACATGTAGATTTATTAGGAGAAATAGACCTATCGTTTACTGATACAATTAATTCAGATGTAGATGTATTATTTCTATGTCTTGGGCATGGTAGATCAAGAGCATTTCTTGAGGAACATACTTTTTCTGATACAACTAAGATCATAGATTTGGGTAACGATTTCAGATTAGAAAATGATCAAAATTTCTTAGGAAGAGATTTTGTTTATGGCTTACCTGAATTACAAAAAGAAAAGATTCAATCAGCTCAGAATATCGCCAATCCAGGATGTTTTGCCACAGCAATCCAATTAGGTTTACTGCCGTTGGCTTCTGAAGGTGAATTAACAGATACTGTACATGTAAACGCAACCACAGGAAGTACTGGAGCTGGAGTAATGCCTGGAGGAACTACCCATTTTAGTTGGAGAGATAATAATTTCTCTAGCTATAAAGTATTTACACATCAACATCTGGGTGAAATCAATCAGAGTATTAAACAATTACAAAATAATTTTGAAGCTCCTATTTTCTTCATACCTAACAGAGGGAACTTCAGTAAAGGTATTTATGCTACGATGTATACTAAATATAATAGGTCAGAAAAAGATGCCAAAGAATTGTACAGTTCCTTCTATAAAGATGCAAAATTTACAATAGTATCAGATTCTGAAATTCACTTGAAACAAGTAGTGAATACCAATAAATGTATTCTTCATGTTAGTAAAAAAGACGGAATGTTATTAGTCACTTCAGTGATCGATAATTTGATAAAAGGAGCTTCTGGTCAAGCCATTCATAATATGAATTTGATGTTTGGATTAGAAGAAAAAACAGGATTAGAATTAAAAGCAAGCGCATTTTAAATGCTAAAAGTGTCACACTGAGCTTGTCGAAGTGTAGTAAAAAATGTCTAAAATTGAGTCTTCGACAGGCTCAGACTGACAAAATAGAATAAAAAATGAATAAAATAACAATCATAGGAGGAGGTAACTTAGGCAAGTCCATAATATCTGGATTGGCTGATAGTGAGCTGTTTGAAGCAAAAAATATAACAGTAGTAGATAAGTCAAAATATAACTTAAAAGAAGTTGAAGAAAAATTAGGAGTAGCCACATCTCAAGATATTCTAGCATCTATAAAAGATGTGAAATGGGTAATTCTATGTGTGCAGCCAAGACAATTAGATGCTGTTTTGCAAGAGATCAAAGATGTAGTTACCGACGATCAAATATTAATTTCTACCGTTACAGGAACCTCAATTGCAGAAATTAATGAAGTAGTGCCTAACAATAAAGTCGTACGAGTAATGCCAAATACAGGAGCTGCAAAAAAACTGTCCATGACATGTATTTCAGCTAATGACGATGTAAAAGAAGAATTGTCTACAGTGAAAAAAATGTTCGATACCATTGGAGAAACTTTAGTAATTGAAGAAAGATTGATGCAAGCGGCTACCGTTTTAGGGGCAAGTGGGATAGCTTTCTTTTTAAGATTTCTTAGAGCTATGATTCAAGGAGGAATTCAAATGGGATTTCATCCTCACGAAGCTCAGATTATTGCGGTGCAAACTGCTATTGGAGCGGCAACTCTGGTTGCAGAAAACGGAACGCACCCAGAACGCGAGATTGATAAAGTAACCACACCACAAGGCTGTACGATTGAAGGTTTAAATGAAATGGAACACCAAGGGTTAAGTTCATCTGTAATAAAAGGAGTAATGGCTTCTTATGAAAAAATTAATACGATAAAGTAAGAGTTAAAGAGAATAGAAAATAGAGCATAGACTTTTTATCTATTTTCTCTTCTCTTTATTCTCTGTCCTAAAAAGAAAAATATGAAA
The DNA here is from genome assembly GCF_947492405.1 of uncultured Aquimarina sp. Classification (GTDB taxonomy): domain Bacteria; phylum Bacteroidota; class Bacteroidia; order Flavobacteriales; family Flavobacteriaceae; genus Aquimarina. The sequence continues at coordinate 338,628 of NZ_CANLMP010000005.1, read as the reverse complement.
CTATTTGATGTATATCCATTGTATAATGTAGAGCCTGTAAATGCTTATGACAGTATTGTAGTTGATAAGAATGGGGTTGAGTATTTAGACCTATACGGAGGTCATGCCGTAATATCTGTTGGCCATGGGCATCCACATTATGTAAAAAGGTTAAAAGAGCAGATAGAAAAAATAGGTTTTTATTCTAATGCTGTTCAAAATAGTCTGCAATCTGAGTTAGCGTCTAAGCTAGGAGAATTATCAGGATATGATGAATACCAGCTATTTTTATGTAATTCTGGAGCAGAAGCAAACGAAAATGCACTAAAACTAGCTTCGTTTTATACTGGTAAATCTAGAGTTATTGCATTTCAGAATGGTTTTCATGGTAGAACTTCGGCGGCAGTTGCCGCTACAGATAATGCTAAGATTAATTCGCCCTTAAATATGCAGCAAAACGTCACCTTTTTGCCATTAAATGACTTGGACTTAGTAGAAGCCGAGTTAGAAAAAGGTGATGTTTGTGCTGTAATTATTGAACCGATTCAGGGTGTTGGTGGTTTGGATGAAGGAACTACTAACTTTTTTAAGGGTTTAGAAAAATTGTGTAAATCAAATAATGTCGTCTTAATTCTAGATGAAGTACAATCTGGATTTGGAAGAACAGGAAAATTCTTTGCACATCAATATCATGGGATTACACCAGATATTATTTCTATAGCTAAAGGTATGGGTAATGGTTTTCCAATAGGTGGAATTATGATAGCACCACATATTGAACCGAGTTATGGGATGTTGGGTACAACCTTTGGAGGAAATCACCTGGCTTGTATAGCGGCTTTATCAGTATTGGAAATATTGGAAATGGAGAATTTGATTGATAATGCAAAACTAACAGGAGATTATTTTACATCTCAGGCAATTCGACTTCCTGGAGTAAAGAAAGTGAAAGGAAAGGGATTGATGCTAGGAATAGAATTTGATTTTGAAGTAAGTGAGCTTCGAAAAAAACTAATTTATGATGAACATATTTTTACAGGAGGTGCTATGAACAAAAAGTTGTTACGAATACTTCCACCATTGACGATAGGTAAGTCAGAAATAGATCAATTCATTAAAGCATTGCACAAGGTTTTAGTACCAGAAAAGATATAAACATGAACCATATACTAAATATATCACAAAGAAACTCAATATTGCAAAGGATGACAGTATTGGTAGATCAACATAGAGATGCTATACTAGAAGCAAATCTAAAAGATCTTGAATCGTATTCGGGAGAGGATTTGGCAATGAAGGATCGACTAAAAGTTGATCATCATAAAATAGAAGCCATGATTGCAGCTCTTGAACAGTTGGCTTGTCAGGAAGATCCAATTGGTGTAGAACGTTTTCGATTTACACATGATAATGGTATGCAGGTATATAATAAAACTGCTTCTTTTGGTACTGTCTTAATTATCTATGAATCAAGACCAGATGTTACCATAGAAGCAGCTGGAATTGCTTTCAAATCCGGAAATAAAATTTTACTAAAAGGAGGTAAAGAATCTCTAAATTCTAATCTCGAAATAGTAAAACTTTGGCATCAGGCACTTAATGAGAATAATATTTCAACAGATTGGGTAGAGTATCTAAAATATAACAGAACAGAGACACAGGCATTTTTAGAAAAACCAACCCAGAATATTGATCTTATCGTTCCCAGAGGAGGAGAAAGGTTGATCGCGTTTGTAAAACAACACGCTACTTGTCCTGTTATCGTGAGTGGAAGAGGGAATAACTTTGTGTATGTACATAACGAAGCAGATCGAGCTTTGGCTTTGGATAATATTATTAATGGGAAAACAGATAAAATTTCTGCTTGTAATGCTGTAGATAAGGTTTTAATAGATAAAAATCTTCCCAATAAGGAGGACTTTGTAAGAAATCTAATCACAACACTCAAAAATTTTAATGTAGAAATATTAGGAGATACTTCATTGTCTAAATACGTAGATGTAAACCCGATTTCTGATAACGATATTTGGCAGGAAGAATTTTTAGATTATAAAATTGTTATCGGAGAAACCGAGAATGCTCCAGAAGCAATTTCTAAGATAAATAAATATAGTGGAGGACATTCTGCAGCTATTATTACCAGAAATCAAAAGGAAGCAGAGATTTTCATGTCATCTGTAGATTGTGCAGCAGTATATCACAATGCATCTACTAGATTCACTGATGGTTTTCAGTTAGGTTTAGGAGGAGAGTTAGCTATAAGCACAGATAAATTACACCAAAGAGGCCCAATCGGTTTGCAGCATTTGGTAACGAATAAATGGTATATACATGGAGATGGACAGATCAGGTAAAAAGAGAATTGTACTGAAGATAGGGTCTAATGTCTTAACTAAAGAAACGGATCATATCTCCAGAGGTAAGATAGAAGATATAGGTAAACAGATTGTTGCTTTACAAGACCTTTATGAATTTGTGATTGTAAGTTCTGGAGCTATCGCTGTGGCGAAACAATTTGTAAATCTGGAAAGTAATGGTAAGGAAATAAATGTAAAACAAGCGTTGGCATCCATCGGACAACCACATTTAATGAGGATTTTTCAGGAGAGTTTTAGAGATTTAGGATTGCTTACATCGCAATGTTTATTATCGTATTCTGATTTTGAAAGAGAACAATCCAAAAAGAATATTGTGAATACAATTAACGTATTAGTAGCAAATAACTATATACCTATTATCAATGAAAATGATACCGTGGCAACTGATGAAATCCAATTTGGAGATAATGATAAGTTAGCTGCTTTAACAGCCTGTTTGCTGGAAGCTGATTTATTAGTAATTGCAACTAACACCAACGGTATTTGTACTAAAGAGTCTGTAGAGAATAGTACATATGAGACCATTAATGAAGTGGATGATATTGATTCGTTGACTAATGAAATTGTTTCCTCTGTTTCAACACATGGAACAGGAGGAATGACATCTAAAGTACAAGCAGCAAGTATAGCGCAAAATTCAGCTATAGAAACCTGGATTGTTAATGGTCTGGAAGATAATTTTATGGTAAATGCGATTGATAAAAAAGTTCCTTTTACTAAAATAGTTAAAGCAGTATATAATGAATAATTACTTCTCAATAAAAGATATAGATTCACTGGATAATTGGGTGAATGAAGCGATTGAACTAAAGAAAACTCCTTTGTCTAATAAGATGTTAGGCGTGGATAAAACTATAGGTTTATTATTTTTTAATCCTAGTCTTCGTACTCGATTAAGCACCCAAAAAGCTGCTTTAAACCTTGGCATGAATGTGATCGTAATGAATTTTACTGGTGAAGGTTGGTCTTTAGAATATGGAGATGGAACGGTAATGGATCAAGGTAATTCTGAACATGTAAAAGAGGCAGCCCAAGTAGTTTCGCAGTACTGTGATGTATTGGCAATCAGAGCATTTGCAAAACTAGAGAATAGAGAAGAGGATTATGAAGAAAAAGTGATGAAAAGCTTTATCAAATATGCCAGTATTCCTGTAATTAATATGGAAAGTGCTACTGGTCATCCTTTACAAGCATTAACAGACGCAATTACGATAACAGAACATAAACCAACATATAGACCAAAGATTGTATTATCATGGGCACCGCATCCGAAAGCCTTACCACAGGCAGTTGCGAATTCTTTTGTAGAAATTGCGCAACAAATGGAAGCAGATTTTGTAATTACCCACCCTGTGGGATTTGAGTTAGCCAGTCAGATTACTAATGAGGTGCCCATTGATTACAATCAGGAACATGCATTGAAAGATGCGGATTTTGTGTATGTAAAGAACTGGAGTTCATATAATGATTATGGAAAATCATCTCAAGATCAACATTGGAAAATTACCGAAGAGAAAATGAAATTAACTAATAATGCAAAATTTATGCATTGTTTACCGGTAAGAAGAAACGTGGTGGTTGATGATACGGTTATTGATAGTGAAAATTCTATAGTAATCGAACAGGCTAATAACAGAACCTATGCAGCTCAATTGGTATTAAAGAAAATTTTAGAAAAAAGTTGAGTTATGGAACAAAAACAAAAGTTATTGGTAGCTAAGATTGGAGGAAACATCATCGAAGATGAAAAAGCCTTAGATTCTTTTCTAAAAGATTTCTCTAAAACAGAAGGGCCAAAAATCCTGATTCACGGAGGTGGTAAATCTGCCACGAAATTGGCTTCAAAACTAGGTGTTAAGACTGAAATGATCGATGGAAGAAGAATTACTTCAGCAGAGAATCTGGAAATTGTAGTAATGACATATGCAGGTTTATTGAATAAGACTATTGTCGCTGGTTTGCAAAAATATCATTGTAATGCCCTTGGATTAACCGGGGCTGATGCGAACCTAGTGGTAGCAGATAAAAGACCTGTACAGTTTGTTGATTATGGATATGTTGGAGACGTAACTAAGGTGAATAGTAAAACGTTACAGGGTTTTTTGGAATTAGGAATAACTCCAGTTTTTTGTGCTGTAACACATGACGCTAATGGTCAATTGTTTAATACCAATGCGGATACGATTGCTTCAGAAATTGCTTCTGCCATGGGAACATATTATGATGTGTCTCTCTTTTATTGTTTTGAATTAAAAGGAGTTTTAGAGAACATAGAAGATAAAGACTCTGTAATTGAACATATTGATTTAGATAAGTATTCTGAATTAAGAGATGCTGAGATTATTGCAGATGGAATGTTGCCTAAACTACAGAACTGTTTTGATGCATTACATAAAAATGTGAGTAAAGTACATATTGCAAATGCTGATTTTATAAAGGATAACACTACTAAACATACAACTTTGAGTTTGTAACAATGATACAAGAATTAACAAATAATGCTATTGAGCTTTTGCATAAGCTGATCGAAACACAGTCTTTTTCTTCAGAAGAAGAGGGAACTGCTACCTTAATTGAAAATTGGTTTGATCAATATAATATTCCTTTTGAAAGAGAGAATAATAACATTTGGGCATACAACAAATATTTTGATGAAAGTAAACCTACTGTATTATTGAACTCTCATCATGATACTGTAAAGCCAAATGGTAATTATACCAATGACCCGTTAAATGCATTTGTAGAAGATGGCAAATTATACGGATTAGGAAGCAATGATGCTGGAGGATGTTTAGTCTCTTTAATTGCCACATTTACATATTTCTATAACAAAGAGAACTTGAATTATAATTTTGTAATAGCAGCTTCCGCAGAAGAGGAGAGTAGTGGCCCATTAGGTTTAAAAAGTATTCTGAAGTATCTAAAAAATGTAAAGTTCGCCGTTGTTGGTGAACCAACTTTGATGCAATTAGCGATTGCCGAGAAAGGATTGTTAGTATTGGATGTATCTGTAAGCGGAACTGCAAGTCATGCTGCACATCCTAATGATGATAATGCAATTTATAATACACTGAATGTAATTGAATGGTTTAGAGATTACAAATTTGAAAAAAGTTCAGAGACTTTAGGCGATGTAAAAATGACAGTTACACAAATACATGCAGGTAATCAGCATAATGTAGTCCCTTCTCCATGTCATCTGGTAGTAGATATTAGAGTAAATGACAAGTATAAAAATGAAAAGGTTTTAGCCATAGTTAAAAAGGCGATGCCAAAGAATGTGGAAGTAAAACCAAGATCATTGCATTTAGGGTCTTCATCCATACCAAAAGATCACCCTATCGTGAAATCAGGAATTGCTTTGGGCAGAAGTACCTATGGCTCACCGACACTCTCTGATCAATCAGTATTGAGTTGTCCGTCGTTAAAATTAGGACCAGGAGATTCTACCAGATCACATTCTGCGGATGAGTTTATATATGTAGAGGAGATTAAAGAAGGAGTGGAATTATATATTAAAATTTTAGAAGGAATAGTATAGTAAATATGTCACACTGAGCTTGTCGAAGTGTGAATGATATAAAGGCTTCGACAAGCTCAGCCTGACAATAATAAATGATATAAATAAAGAAGATGAAACTTTGGGATAAGGGATTACCAACAGATCAAAAAATAGATATGTTTACCGTGGGTAATGATAGACAACTAGATTTGGTAATTGCCAAATATGATGTGCAGGCAACATTAGCTCATGCTAAAATGTTACATATTATAGAATTACTTTCTGATCAGGAAATTAAAGCTATTGAAAAAGAACTGGAGATATTAGCAGAACAGATTGAAAACGGAACTTTTGTAATCGAAGATCAGTTTGAAGATGTACATTCTAAAATAGAGTTCGAACTCACAAAAAAGGTAGGAGATGCTGGAAAGAAAATTCACACGGCTAGATCCAGAAATGATCAAGTGCTAGTAGCAATACATTTATACCTGAAAGATGAGCTGTTAAACATTAAATCGCAGGTTAAAGAATTGTCAGAGAGCTTATTAAGTTCTGCAGAAAAATATAAAGAAGTATTATTGCCAGGCTATACGCACCTTCAGATTGCGATGCCGTCATCATTTGGATTATGGTTTTCTGCATACGCAGAGAGTTTTGTAGATGATCTGTATTTCGTGAATGCTGCTTTAAAAGTGGTAGATCAGAATCCATTAGGCAGTGCTGCGGGATACGGAAGCTCATTTCCTATTGATAGAGAATTTACAACCAAAGAATTAAGTTTTGAAACCTTAAAATATAATGTAGTAGCTGCACAGATGAGTAGAGGGAAATCAGAAAAATCCACTGCTTTTGCCATGAGTAGTGTGGCAGGAACACTTTCTAAGTTAGCCATGGATGTATGCTTATATATGAGTCAGAATTTTGATTTTATGAGCATTCCATCAGAATTAACTACAGGTTCTAGTATCATGCCACATAAAAAGAATCCAGATGTATTTGAACTAATAAGAGGAAAATGTAATAAAATTCAGGCATTGCCTTATGAATTAAGCCTGTTGACTAACAATTTACCAAGTGGTTATCATAGAGATTTACAATTGCTTAAAGAAGGTATTGTTCCAGCAATTCAGGACCTAAAGGCCTGTTTAGAAATGGGAATCTACGCTTTAAAAAGTGTTACGGTGAATGAGACTATCCTGAGTGACTCTAAATATGATTATTTGTTTAGTGTGGATACATTAAATGAATTAGTAATGAAAGGAATGTCTTTTAGGGATGCGTATGTGAAAATTGGATTAGATATCGAAAACGGAAACTATAAACCTGAAAAAAACACGAAACATAGTCATATCGGTAGTATTAACAATTTGTGTTTAGATAAGATTAAAGAGAAATTAAATTCAGTTTAAAAACAATATCATTTTGTCATTCCAGCCTTTCGACAAGCTCAAGATAAACTTTAGGCTGGAATCCATTTTAAATAAAAAATTATAAAACATTGAAGAAAAGTTGAAGTTGTTAATTGAGTGTAAGTTGAATGAAGCCGATTTTTAAAAGCGAAGCGAATTAAAAAGAGATAGCTGAATTCAATCCCGAACTTGTTTCGGGATCTTGATAGCTGTAAATAAGAATTTGAAGATAAGTTGAAGTCGTTAATTGAGTGTAAGTTGAGTTAGTTTAATTTTTTTGGCTTCAACCTAGACCCTCATCGGAGTAGTTAACCGGTGAGGGTTGTTTTTTAGGTAATTAAAATTTAATAATTGATTATCTTAGATGAAATTTAGAAAACCATGAGAATAAGCTGTTTTGGAGAAGTGCTTTGGGATATATTTCCACACCATAAAAAAGTTGGAGGTGCTCCACTTAACGTTGCTTTACGATTGAAAACAATGGGGATGGATTCTTCAATTATTACTAGAGTAGGTGTAGATGATTTAGGGCATGATCTTATCACATATATAGATAAGCAAGGGTTGTCTTCGGAAACAATACAGAAAGATTATCAACATCATACAGGAGAAGTGTTAGTGAGTTTGGATAGTCAAGGCACGGCCTCTTATGAAATAAGTCGTCCTGTTGCCTGGGATTTTATTGATAATACGGAAAAAGCTCTTATGGATGTAAAAACATCCGACGCTATTATTTATGGTAGTTTGGCAGCTAGAAATGAAGTTTCCAGAAACACACTATTCGAATTACTTGATGAAGCTAAATTCAAGATTTTGGATGTAAATCTTCGTCCACCACATTACGATTCAGAATTACTTTCTCAATTAATGAAAAGAGCAGATTTTATTAAGTTAAACGATGAAGAACTCGATGAGATCTGCAATCATTTTAGCATTAAAGAAGCTACACTGCACGAGCAGATAGAAGCAATAGCAAATCATACAAATACAGATCAAATTTGTGTTACCAAAGGAGGAAAAGGCGCCACATTATTTTATGAAGGATCTTTGTGTCATAATAATGGATACAAGATTGAAGTAGTAGATACAGTAGGAGCTGGAGACTCTTTTTTGGCAACTTTAATTTCTAAGTTACTACAGGACAGTGAACCCCAATTAGCCTTAGATTTTGCTTGTGCAATAGGAGCGATGGTTGCGGGAAGTGAAGGCGCAAACCCTGTTTTTGAGGATAAAGAGATACAAGATTTTATTTCTAAGCAATAATTAATCCAATTCTCTTACCCAAATATTTCTGTAATGTACAGGATTGCTATGATCTTGCAATTTTATCGGCCCTTTACCATGAGGTTCGTTTTTAGGAGGTCCGATATATTCAGTACTTCCCAGAATTTCTACATGATCTTGTACAAGTATACCATTATGAATCACTGTAAAAGATCCCGATTTGGTCTTTTTGCCAGCTTGATCAAATTCTGGTGCGTGAAAGATAATGTCATATGTCTGCCATTGATCGTTAGGTTTGGTAGCATTTACCAGCGGAATATGTTGTTTATAAATAGAAGTGGCTTGTCCATTAGCATAGGTGCGATTTTGATAGCTATCCAGTATTTGTACTTCATATTTGTTCTGAAAGAAAACCCCGCTATTTCCTCTACCTTGTCCTTCTCCTTCAACAACATCAGGAGCTTTCCATTCTAAATGTAATTGAACACTTCCAAAGTTTTCTTTAGTTTGTATATCACCGGTTCCAGGTTCTATAGTCATTGTGTTATCAGAATTAATATTCCACGATGCAAGAACAGCATCTTTAGTTGAGATCCATTGATCTAAATCATTTCCATTAAAAAGTATGATTGCATCCGAGGGGACATTATTTTCATTAAAAGAGATAGCTTTAGGTTCCGGATCCCAAACCTCGGTCTCTTTTGGATCTGTGATTTCTTTTTTAGGTGAAGAAGTAATTTCTTCTTTATTATTTTCTTCTTGAATTGGTTTAGTTATGTCCTCTTTGCAGGCAATGATAATAAGAGCTAATAAAAGGTATATGAGTTTCTTCATTATAATGGTTTTAATTCGCCAGATCGATTCCAACGATCTAACAATTTTTGTGTGATATGTAAATATACAGAAATAAGGAAATCTGGATTATGTTTAAAAACTAAAAGTTTATGATGTTTTTTTTAAAAGTATAGTATACCAAAAACACTTTTTTTATTTCTAAATACATAAACATCAGGAAAAATATTAACTACCTGATATACTGTATTTTATATTTATTTTCATCCTCTGGTAATCCAAAATAATTGAGTTGTCCGGTTTTTGTCCGGTAGAATTTAGGTTGTTTTTAACAGTTTTTCGATTATTTCGCCTCGAATTAATAATGACAAAAATTCCCTTATGAAACTACATTACATTTTCACAACTAAATCAAAAAAATCTATTCATTATATATTCTCTATGAATAATAAATAATGAACTCAATCCAGAGTTCATTTCAAAACAGTTAACATTTTTTCACACCATATTTATAATCATAACGACACAAAAAATGTGTCGTGTGTATACAATATCAAACAAACACCAATACTAATTTTTATACAAAACTTCTAAAACACTAACCATGAAATCAAAACTATCTTTTTTACTATTTTTTGCATTATTTGTAACAACCATAACCTTTGCGCAATCATCAGCCACTACAGCTGGTATTGCAGTACAAGGAATTGCAAGAGATGGTAATAACACTGCCAGAGCAAATGCCACAATTACTTTAACATTTTATATATATCATTTGGTTGCTTCATCTGAAGTTCAAATATCAAGTGAAAGTAAGACATTACAAACAGATGCCTTTGGCGTGTTTTCACATGTGATTGATCCTACGGCAGAGAACAACCCTAATTTTGCCAATTATCAGGCATTTCTTAGAATAAGTGAGGGTAATACCATCATCTCTGATGAGAAATTAAAACATGTACCCTATGCGATAGCAGCTAATAACGGAGTGCCAACAGGGTCTATTATGCCTTTTGTAGGTACTAAAATCCCGGCTGGTTGGGCACTGTGTGATGGTCAAAACCTGACATCAATTACAGGATCAGAAGCTTTAATAACACTTTTAGGAACCAATAATGCACCAAACCTTCAGGGAATGTTTTTACGAGGAACAGGAATAAGCCCGGTTAACAATCAATCAGGACCGCAATTAAACCAGACACAGCAAGATGCTTTTGAAGAACATTCGCACGCAAGCGGATCCTTAGTAAATTCTATAGCAGGAGAACATGATCACAATACAAGTAGTGATGGAGGGTTTAATAAAGTGTTACTGGACAATGGAAACCATACAAGTAATGGAACTGACGGATCGGATGCTACAGGATCTGAACCAAATTTACTGCTTTCGGCTACAATTGCAGACGATGGTGCTCATAACCATAATATTACCGGATCTACTGCCACCATTGGAGGTACTGAGACACGTCCAGTAAACTATGGAGTTAACTATATCATTAAATTATAAGGAGATATAGTTATGAAAAAATATGTAGTAATAGGCCTTTGGCTCCTGGCAACAGGGCTTTGGGCACAGAACGAGGATGGAGCAAAGATTGCTCCCGTTTCTCAAGCCATACAGGCTAATAATTATACGATACAAGTGGGATTACCATACCTGGCGCAGGATATGAATAGTACCGAACGTAAAACAGAACCTGCAGATATCCGTTTTCCATGGGAAGTATTATACTTATTCAACACCTTTGCTGAGGAATCTTTTGACGTTTCCAAAGGATATTTTGGGGATAAAGTATTAATCGAATGGAATCTCAGAAATAATTTCGATTTAGTGAGCACCATAGATCTGTACCGAAGAGAATATACGGATGATGGCACTGAAATCTATGAACAAATAAGTAGTATTTCTCCTGAAGAAACTTCCTATGAAGATAAATATGTAGAAGGAGGCGTTTTATACGAATATAAAGTAGTAGCAGAAGGTGTTAGCCAAACCGAAGAACGTTATGCAACCTTTATTACAGGTATTGGATATAGAAATCCAACCGCTGTAGTAACTGGTAATATTAGTTATGAAGGAGGAAGCCCTGTAAAAGATGTAACGATAAGAGCAAAATCTGATGGAGGAGCTATAAATACAGGTAGCCTTTTACGTATTCCGAGTACCGGAGATGTAAAAATAAAAGAGCTGAATAACCCTATTACTACAGCGGCAACACTTCAGGCATGGGTACGACCAGAAACTGCTTTTACAACAGATTCAGACCCTTCAATTCGATTGTTTAGACTTACGAATTTAGATTTTACTCATATCGATATCACTTTAAATCTAAAGGCACTTTCGAATACGTTGGTGGTAAACATTGGAGGAAGTGAATATCAATTGCAAAATTTCTATCCGTCAGGAGAATTAGATGATAGAGGTGATGATGAGTTGGTTCCTGTAACAGATTTCAATAACGAATTTGTTCATTTCTCTATCGTGATGAATGATAATGAAGTTCCGTTGTTATATATAAACGGTAGAGTAATTAATGAAGAATATCAGGTTGAGGTTAATGCGCGTTTAGATGAATTGAACGATAATTATGCAGGACCTTATATGAATGTTACCGTTCCTGCGCAAACCAATGAATTAAGTCTTGGTGGAGTTGCATCCGAATGGGATGATATCAATATTGGAAGTGGAAAGACTGTTGATGTTGATGAAGTTAGAATTTGGAACGAAGCGATTGATCCTTTAAATATCAGAACAGATTACAGAAGATACATCAGCGGAAATGACTCCAGGTTAGTTGTCTATTTAAGTGCTAACGAAAATGCTGGGGCTTATGCCTATGATATCTCTAGAAAGGGGTTTAGCTACAACAAAAATCACGGTGAATTATGGAATGCAGATACCAATGAAGCAGATAAAGCATTATGGATAAGTGGTGCTGGTAACATTCCTACTTCTGATCAATTAGGGATTTTGGGAGTTAGTGATGAAAACGGTAATTATGAAATTACAGCAATCCCTTATTCAGGAACAGGAGAATCATTTACGATCACTCCGCTATATGGTCAACATCAATTCGAACCTAGTCAACAATTAGTCTTTTTAGGACAAGGTTCTGAAGTAGTAAACAAAATTGATTTTGTTGATATTTCTTCCTTTAGCTTTAAAGGAAAAGTATTATTTGATTCCAGAGAAGTTTTCTCATCCTTTGTGGATGTAAATGGAGGAGGTTTTAGCGGATTAACAGATGGTGATGAATATATTAGCGGACCGGGAATACTGGATGAAGGCTATAATTATTATCAAAAAGGTTCAGAAAAATACAGTAAAGGAGAATATTGGTATAATGATAATGGCACCACTGATGATGATACAGACGATTATTTGGAGCGTTACGCCAGAATAGCGTCAGAAGGAGTTAGTATCTATGTAGATGGAAATATTGTACTAGATGAGAATAATACACCTGTAACTTCGGACAGCGAAGGTAATTTTGATGTGAGTGTTCCGATAGGAAATCACTACATCACATTAAAAAAGGATGGTCATGAGTTTAACTACAATGGTAGGTTCCCAGCAGAAACAGGAACATTTCAGGAATTCTTTGAAGATGCTAATGAGCAAGTTGTTTTTGTGGATAATACCAAAGTTACCCTGGTTGGTAAGGTGGTTGGTGGTGCTGTTGAAGCTCAGAAATCCATTGGTTTTGGACAAGATGGTACATTCGAAACAACAATTACGGATGGCGAAGGCGAAGATCAAACCGTTACCATTAGTGCTAAAAATAATATCGGTAAAGCCGAAATTATTTTAGGGTATGCACCTATAGGAGGAAATGTAACTCCATATACCAGGACTATTTTTAATACTAATAATGAAACTGGTGAATATCGTATAGATATGCTACCACTTAATTATGAAATTAATCAAACGACTGGCTTAAAAATCGTTAATAATGCTGCCATTAATTTGTTAGACGCTAATGAGGCTGTAAATATTTCTGATATCCCAGAAATGACGATTCCAGAATATACCTATGAGGACGGAAGTATTGAAGAAGGTACGCCATACCATTATGAAAAAAGTTTCACCTATCGTTCAGTTCCGGTACTTAGAGTCACTGAACAAACCTCTGATGATATCGTCACCATTGATGATGTTGATATTAGTACAGAAGGTTTTGAATATCCGGTATATACTCAGTTTGGAAACTATCAAATCACGCTTAATAGTTTCGAGCGCTATATCAACTATGACGATATAGAAATAGAAGATTTGGTACCAGTAATTGATGGAGAATTGGTTGTAACTAATAACCTTGCTTTAGAAGGATCTGAAACCATTACAACCGATGCTACTGATGCAAGTACAATACATTATACTTTTGTAGGAGGTTTACCAGCAATCACACCACCTTTTACCAATACATTAGATATAATATACCGAATAAATGGGGTAGATTATCCTGCCGAGAATTATATTTCTGAAGGAATCATCCTTGGAGGGCAATCCGATGGAAGCCAAACTTTTATAACCGCTGCGCCAGATACTCCGGATATTATTCTCCGCGATCCACCTGGATCCAATAGTTATGCCTCGATTGAAGAGGGCGAAACGATTTCTTTTACTTCCAAGACTGATTTAGCAAGTACCTTGGGAGGATCTTTAAATCTTAATTTGAAGTTAGGAGTTATATTCGAAACAGGAGGAGGTTTAGCAGGTCCTGTTATCAAAAGTCAAACTACGGATAATATTGAAACTGGGATTGAACTATCCAGAACATCTACCGATGGAGAACGGTTAACAAAGACCTATAAGTTTACCAAAAAAATATCCACTAGCCGTAATAAAGAGTTTGTGGGAGCAGAAGGAGACTTGTATATAGGTGAATCTAAAAATTACTTCTATGGTTCCTATGATGATGTGCAAACATCAACTGCTGTGATTGGAGCTTCACCATCTTATGAACTTACCAATACGAATGGAGAAAGTATTTTCATAAGTAAGCAAAAGGCCATGTATTTCGTAGAAGAACCTACAGAAACATTCTTTATCTACTCTCAGAAATATATTCTGGAAAGTTTAATACCTGAACTGGAATTGATTATTAGTAATATTGATAACGGAATTATTAGTGAAGGTGATCTAGGAGTTTTGACAAGAGGCGAGTATATAGAGCAGATCAGGTTATGGAGAAGCGTTATTCAAGAAAATGAAAGAAGTAAATATCTGGTTAAAAATGATAGAGCTTCGTACCAAAATTCACTAACTACAGTTATCGATGGTTTTGTAAATGAAGTCAAAGATGCACTGGAAGATAGTGACTTAACTGCACAGCAGGATGATATCCTAACCGATCAGTTAGAAGAATCTGAACGAACACGAGAGCTAATAGAAAATGAGTTCGAAGAAAACATCTCGTTTGATGCTGGTGTAGGAACTTTTTCAAAAAGCGTAAAAACCACTACGGTTAATTCAAAATTGACCAAGGTGAATCTGGATATTGAGGAAACTCTGGCTGGAGAGTTTGGTTTCCAATTAAATGGAATGGGGTTAATAACAAAGATAAAAACCTTCTTTGAACAAGATATTAATTCTACTTTACTGGAAACAGAAACATCTACTTTAAACATTAGTTATACCTTAAAGGACGATGATCCTGCTAATTTGTTGAGTGTAGATGTGGTAAATCTTTTTGACGGAAATGGTCCTGTTTTTAGTACTATTGGAGGTGTTACTTCATGTCCTTATGAAGGACCAGAACTTTCACATTTCTATAATAATACTATTTACGATTCTGATGCTCCTGAAATTTTACCATTGGCAGATGATCAAAGAGAAGAATTAAGTTATGCTACCGTAAAAGCAGAAAATCCACTAATTAGTGTAGAAGTAGCGAGTGTCACAAATATACCAGAAGATCAAAAAGCAGAGTTTGTATTAAAACTGGAAAACAGAAGCGATCAGAACAGTGATGCTGCCAGTTTCAATTATTTCACACTGCGTATAGATAATACAACCAATCCAAACAACGCGTTAATTAATATAACGCAAAATGGTACTGTAGTATATGTTCCTTATGGAGAACCGGTATATTATACTATGACTCTTGGGAAATCGGTGTCTGATATATATGAATATAAAGACATTCGTGTAATCTTAGAATCACGTTGCGATCAGGTGAATATATTTGACGATGTATTGGTATCTGCAGAATTTGTACCGTCCTGTTCAGAAGTAACAGTGGATGCTCCTCTGGATAACTGGGTTTATAATATAGATACTGCTTATAATCTGGACGGTTCCACAAATCCATTAGCTATTGATTTAACTGGATTTAATACATCTTTTAATAGCTTTAAGAAGATTGATCTGGAATATCGTTTAGCAACCTCACCAACCTGGACGCGCGTACAAACATATTATACAACTCAGGAATTCTATGATGAGGCCGTAGCAACTAATGAAACAGAAATTTCTTTAATTAATGATTCTTCCTTGTCCTTTGAATTAGATATTGCCGGATTGCAATTACAGGATGGTGAATATGAAATCAGGGCACGAAGCAGCTGTACAAATGATACGGAATTTATTTCAGAAGTGATCACCGGTACAGTCGATCTAAATGCACCAGAGCGTTTTGGAACACCATTACCCACAGATGGTATATTGTCTGCAGGAGAAGACTTAAAAGTAAGTTTTAACGAAGCTATCTTTTATAATACAGCTGTTAGTAATATCGAGATCAAAGGAGAAACCAATCAATTACCGATTAATAATAATGTTTCTTTATATTTTGAAGGAGCGGATAACACAGCCATTATAGAAAACCCGAGCATCGTTTCAGGTGATTTTACTATGGAATTTTGGATGAATAATAGTACCAATTCATCAACCGCCAAAATAGTAGATCAGGCTGGTGGTATTCAGATAGGATTAGATAATGGACAAATCTACTTTACAATAGGCAATATTACGGCCTCAGGTGGTATAGTAACAGATAATTTGTTCCATCATTACACTTTTACTCATAAGAACAGTACTGGAGAGATCAGTATTTATGAAGATGATAGAGAAGTAGCCGGAAATACAGGAAGTATTGATTTGCAGTTTTCTAATAATGAAGCACTGGTTGTTGGAGGAAATACCTTTATTGGTAATATCCACGATCTTCGCATATGGAATAAAGCCATAAGTTTAGAAAATGCATATGCTACCAGATTTGATAAGCTTCAAGGAAACGAAGCAAGTCTTGTTGGATATTGGCCTATGAACGAAGGTAGAGGAGAGATTGCTAATGATATAGCCAGGTTTAAACACGCAAGCGTAAATGCTTCCTGGGATATCAAACCTAAAGGAAACTCATATGAGTTTGCAAACGGACAATCATTGGCTTTGGATAATGTAGATTTTGTGCAATTGACAGATGAGATGGACGCAACTATATCCTTCTGGATCAAAACAGATACTGCGCAAGAAGCTACTTTGTTTTCTAACGGTAAAGGAGATGGATCTGATATTATTCAATCGAATGGTTTTGCCAATAAATGGGCAATTAATATGTCTGCTTCGGGATTACTAACGTTCGAGAATGAAGGTGTTTCTTATCCATTAACCACAGAAAGTGTTGTGGATAACTCCTGGCATCATATCACCTTGTTGTTTAACCGTATTGGATCGTTAAGAACATACGTTGATGCAGCATTAGTTTCTTCTAATCCAATGTCGGATATCAGTGGGTTTTCTGGAAACAAGATATGGTTGGGTGCCAGAGGAAGTGTAGATCTTGCAGGAACCGAAACGGTTGATCGTGAATTTACTGGAAAGATTGATGAATTCCGTTTATGGAATACGTTGAGAAATGAAGAACAAATAGATCGTGATCGTTATAATGAAGTTGATTTCGAAAGTATCGGACTGTTAGTATATGCAAGAATGAATGCTCCGGATCCTGAAACGGGTAATGGACCAAGGTACTACCATGCCTACAACAATCAAACAATCATTCCGAGTAATGCTGTGCTTTCTGAAGGAACGGTTAACTATTCTGATGATGTTCCTGCAATTAAGCCGGAAAGAGAATTAATTAAATTCCAGGTAAATCGTGTAATTAATGACGATGAAATGATTCTGGAACCTGTAGTAACCGATTGGGCTTCATTAGAAGGACAAATATTAGATATTACAGTGCATCGTATGTTTGATAGTGCCAATAATATGCAGCAATCTCCTATTACATGGACTGCATTTGTAAACCGAAATGAAGTAAGTTGGTATGCAGAAGGATATAATGAAATAGTTGATATCATTAAAGATAGTAACGAATCCTCTTCTTTTGAGATCACCATACTCAATAAAGGAGGAAATGATCAGCCTTTCTCGATTACTAATGTTCCAAATTGGCTATCACTAAGTGATGATTCAGGAACGATTGCTCCAGATAGCAGCATCGTTATTACTGCTACTATTGATGACGTATTAACGCCGGGAGATTACTTGGAAGATTTATACCTGCAAACTGATTATGGATTTGATCAAAAACTTCAATTAGCTGTAAAAGTACTGGCAGAAGAACCGGACTGGGACATCAACCCTAATGATTTTGAATATAGTATGAATGTCATCGGAAAAGTGAAGATTGACGGAGCTTTTTCTGAAGATACTTATGATAAAATTGCAGCATTTTCTGATGGAGAAGTTAGAGGATCAGCAAATCTGGTGTATGACCCTTCTTACCAGGAGTATTTTGCATACCTATCCATTTATAGCAATGATGTGTATGGAGAAGAGATCAAATTTAGTATTTGGGATGCCTCACAAGGGAAAATTCTGGACGCGGTTATAGATGCTAATTCTTCTATTACATTTCAGGAAAATGAAGTGATCGGATCTATAGGTATGCCTGTTATTTTTGAAAATACTGATGAGGTAGTTCAGGAAATTAAAATGAATGATGGATGGACCTGGATATCCTTAAATGTAAATGATACCAATTTCTCAGATATTAATGCTCTAACTGGAGGTATGAATCTGGAAACCTCCGATAGAATGTTGAGTCATTCACCATCATTATTGGAGACATTCTATAAAGATGAATCTATACCTGCCAATAGTACTTGGTCAGGAACCATAAGTGCTAACGGAGGATTGTCTGTAGATAAGATGTATAAAATACATGTGGCAAACGAACAATCCTTAAGTATCAAAGGAAATCCTGTTGATATTGATACTTGGAGTTTCCCTGTAAAGCAAAATTGGAATTGGCTGCCTTATCCTATAGGATCCAATCAAACTGTAAACGAGGCATTGGCATATTTTAATGCGAATGACGGAGATGTTATCAAATCTCAAAACTTGTTTGCTATTTATGATCCGGTAAATGGTTGGAAAGGAACCTTAGAGTATTTAGAAGCTGGAGTAGGGTATATGATTAAATCAGGAGAGAATCAGGAATTTACATATCCTTCCTATCTAGGGAAATCATCTTCCAGAGAACAATCTGAAGAAATAAATACTGCAGAGATATTAACTGGATTTGCGCAATATGCTCAGAATATGAATGCAGTGGTGTTATTACCAGAAGGATATGATCAGTTGTTTGTTTATGATGCTAACGGTTCTTTAAAAGGAATAGCTAGTCATCAAATGGTAGGTGATAAAAAATTGAGTTTTATTACGATCTACGGAGAATCATCTGAAGCATTACAATTTTATATTGGAGATGGGATCCAGCAAAAAGTAACGACCAAAAGCTTCAGTTTTATAAATAATGGAGTGATGGGTACCATTGCAGAACCCGTTATTCTCGAAGAGTTCACTGATGATATTACGATTTTCCCAAATCCGTTTGAGAATAATCTGACGATTACCATAAACGCTTCTCAAGATCAAAAAGCAATAGTAAGGTTGTATACTATAACAGGTCAGCTAATTTTTATAGAAGACATGACTATGGTATCTGGGATCAATACCAGAAACATCAAACCCGATATTGCTTCAGGAACATATTTTATGCAAATAGAAATGGGTGATACAAGTATTACAAGAAAAATCCTGAAAAAGTAACATAAAACCACATGTAGCGCTCTTAAGTTAATTAAGAGCACTACATGTACTATAAAATTATAGACAAGATGAAAAAAATAATTTTTAATACGATAATCCTGGGATTATTGGGAGTTAATATGTTTGGTCAATCACCTGCATGGACGGTCAATGAAAATGATTTTCAATACACCATGTCATTTGTTGCTTTTTTAAACATAGACGGACAAAATCTGGAAAGCACTAATGATAAGGTAGCAGCATTTGTAAATGGTGAATGCCGTGGAGTGACAAACCTAACTTATGTTGATAGTCAGGATGGTTATTATGCGTTTTTAACAGTTTTTTCTAATGAAAATAGTGAAACAATAAACCTAAAGATTTATAATTCTGTGACCAATACTATTGTAGAAGTACCGGAAACACAGCAATTCGAAATTAACAATCACTATGGAGATTTGTTTCAGACATTTAGTATAGCAAGTCCACAACTTAATAATCAAGCCGAAATAGTAGATTTTGGTTTTAAAGATATTGAGGTAATCGATACAATTTTTGATGGAAGTGAACTTACGATTTACATTGATAGTGCTATAGACAGAACAACGCTGAATGCTACTTTTGACCTAAGTGCAGGAGCGGAGTTATTTATCAATACGACACAACAACTTTCCGTTGAGAATACACTGGATTTTAGTAATCCAGTACAATTCGAAGTACGTTCAGAGGATCGTTCAGTTTTAAAATCGTGGAAAGTTCATGTTAAATCCGGTTCAGGGAATGTTATCTACTATAAAAAAGATGCCGTTTGTTATGCAGGAGGTGCTATTAAAGTTGTATTTCCTATAAATAATAAAGAGGTAGTTTTATTGAAAGAGGGTGTTATTGTGGCTGCTTCTGCAATAAGTGGAGGAGAAACCATATTTGATAATCTGGAAATAGGATTATATACCATAAAAGTTGATGGTAATATCAAAGAAATAGAAATAAACCAAAAAAGCTAATCATGAATACTAAATTATATATAACCATTATAGCAATTATGATATTATTTTATAATTGTTCTAATGATGATTCGAGTTTCTCTACCGTAGTGCCATTAGCAATAAGTTTTATACATGAGAATGGTGATTTGATTTCAGAAAACGACTGTGTTAATCCAAACGAAAAGTATTCTGTAATGATCAAAGTAAATACATTAGGTAGTGGAAGTTTTATTCCTACCGAAGTACCTTATACCATTAATGGAGTTTTGTACAATATGACCTTTATTAGTGGAGATGATCAAATTAACCCTATTGATTTAGTCGAAGGTGAGAACATTGTTCAATTAGCAGAAAGTGGTATAACCAGTAAGGTTTCTGTGATAACACAAGATGATTTTGAATTGGTAGAGTAAGATTCTAATTACAAACTGATACGTATAAACCTGATAATTTTATTGTCAGGTTTATATTGTATTAAAGAAAAAAGGTGAAAAATAAATAAGATAGTTTTATAATTATTTTTCAATCTCAAAATGTGTTTAATTATGAGTAACACGAGTTTCCGTAAATTCTAAAGTTATTTCAGATAAAAACAATACAAATAATGCATGCTTATCCGGATTCCGAATACTTTGCGCAAATGACATTGCATTAAAAACATTCCAATTAGTTATATAGATATCATTTGAGTAGGCAGGAGCATTCGGGTTCCGAAAAGATCTTGGGTTAGTGAAACCAAGTATGGCATGGCATAATTCATGGATTACAATACGTAATCTATTACTATAAGAAGTAGTGAAAAATGGATCATACAAAACCACGTAGGACCTTTCATCTTCCGATTGCCTTCTATGACTATGAGTACCTATGCTTTCAGCATATGCATTTCCAGAAAGTGGTGCTCTTACAAAATCATCTCCGTCTATTGCGCTAGCAGATCTATGGACTTCATAATGAGAGGCATGCCTATTTAATCGTTGTAGATTTCTATGAATCAATGTAAAATGTTGATCATAATTAGATATATGAGTATATGCTCTGGTATGACTGGAATTAGAAAGAAAAGATGCAAATAAGGCATTTTCCACCAACTGTCTTTGATTACCGGGTAATATGCGACCCGGAGTTATAAAATCATGGAACATATAATAGGCTCTCCTAATCAATCGTATAGCTCCATGATGTGCTTCTCTAACCTGCGTAAATTCAGCATTAGAAAAATCTGAAATTGTAATACTCATACTAAGTTTTAATTTTTAAAATCATATACTTTGTACCTGAAAATTTAGGTAGTAGCTGGATTAAAGATATAAAATTCAGACAAGACTAAGAGTTGTCAAAACCCAAAATTTTCCGAAGCTTTTCTTTATCAATGTCAGCTCCTGCAAAATCATCAAAGGCTTTTTCGGTGGCTTCAATGATATGATTACGGATAAAAGAAGCACCTTCTCGTGCACCTTGCTCTGGGGATTTGATACAGCATTCCCATTCCATAACTGCCCAAACATCACATCCATACTGAGTAAGTTTAGAGAAAATTGTTTTAAAATCAATTTGTCCATCTCCAGGAGAACGATAACGTCCAGCTCGATCTATCCAATCACTATATCCGCCAAAAACTCCTTTTTTTCCGGTAGGGTTAAACTCTGAGTCTTTTACATGAAATGCTTTTATAAATTCGTGATAATGATCTATATACTCCAGGTAATCCAGTTGTTGTAATACAAAATGACTAGGGTCATATAAGATATTGACTCTTTTATGATTTCCAGTGGCTTCCAGAAAGCGTTCAAATGTGACTCCATCATGTAGATCTTCACCAGGGTGGATTTCATAACATACATCTACACCTTGTTCATCAAAATGATTAAGAATGGGTAACCAGCGTTTAGCCAATTCTTCAAACCCCATTTCTACTAATCCCGCAGGGCGTTGTGGCCATGGATGCATGGTATGCCACAACAACGCTCCTGAAAATGTACCATGTGCTTTGATCCCTAGTCGATTACTTGCAGTTGCTGCATTTTTAACCTGATTTACTGCCCATGCTGTTCTTTTCTTAGGATTGTTTTTACAATCATCAGGTGCAAAGTTGTCAAACATCAAATCATATGCAGGATGAACCGCTACCAATTGTCCTTGCAGATGAGAGGAAAGTTCTGTAATCTCTAATCCATAATCAGCGATTTTACCTTTCAATTCATCACAATAGGTTTGACTTTCTGCTGCTTTATCCAGATTGATCAATCGGGTTTCCCAGGTTGGTATTTGTATCCCTTTATAGCCCAAATCAGAAGCCCATTTGCATAATCCATCTAATGAATTAAAAGGTTCTTTATCATCCATAAATTGGGCTAGAAATACTGCAGGGCCTTTTATTGTTTTCATTTGGTTAGTTTTTATCGGTCACATTGAGCGGAGTCGAAATGTGATATGATTTCTAATCTCTCGACTCCGCTCGAGAAGACAGAAACTAAATTTTAATTTACACTCTAGTCCAACTTGCGTTATTTTTACTGCTTTCTACAGCTGCATATATAAATTTCATTCCTCTCACACCATCTGTTACCGTTGGAAAATCTGGATTGTTTGAAAATGATTTCCCACTTTTTACAGTTAATAGTTCCTTTGCAAAGCTTCTATAAATAGTTGCAAAACCTTCCAGGTACCCTTCAGGATGTCCTGCAGGGATTCTGACGTATTCTGAAGATTCAGAATAGGTTCCATTTCCTCCAGGTGTATATATTTGTTTAGGTTGATCCAGCCATTTTACAATAAGTTGGTTTGGATTTTCCTGATTCCATGTAAGACTGCCTTTGGTACCATAGATTTTAACTCCTAAGTTGTTTTCTTCTCCTGTGGCAATTTGCGAAAATGACATGATCCCTTTGGCTCCGTTTTCAAAACGTAACAAAATATTTCCATCATCATCCAGGCTGCGTCCATCTCCAAAAGCCGTAAGATCTGCAGCTATTGTTTCAATTTGGATTCCGGTAATGTATTCTATTAAATTTTCTGCGTGTGTACCGATATCACCTAGTGCACCACCAATTCCAGAGCGTTTCGGATCTACTCTCCAAGCTGCTTGTTTTTGACCTGTTTTTTCTACCGAAGTAGAGAGCCATCCTTGAAGATAGTGTGCATTGATTTTTCTGATCGCTCCCAGATCTCCCTTGGCAATCATAGCTTTTGCCTGTTTTACCATAGGATATCCTGTATAGTTATGGGTTAAGGCAAATACTTTTCCAGAGGATTGCACGATTTTCTCTAGTTCGATAGCTTCATCTAATGTAAGAGAAAGTGGTTTATCACAAATCACATGAAACCCGTGTTCTAGCGCCATTTTGGCTGGAGGAAAATGCATGTGATTGGGAGTAACGATAGCCACAAAATCCATACGTTCTTCTTCAGGAAGTTTGGATTCTTCAGTAATCATTTCCTCAAAACTACCATATGCTCTATTGTCTGGTATACCTAGCTCCTTTGCCGAAGCACTACTTTTTTCTTTACTGGATGAAAATGCTCCACAAACGAGCGCTATCATTCCATCAATGCTGGCAGCCTTGCGATGCACATCACCAATAAAAGATCCGGTACCGCCACCAACCATTCCCATTTTAAGTCGGGTCATATTAACTGTCTTTATATTCTATTTTTTCATTTTTAAAGAAGATCGCAAATAAAATCATAACTGCCGCTGCAAAAATTGCAGGAAATATCCATATGCTATTCCAGTTATGTTGTCCTTCTCCTAATACGTTTGCATCTGTAATTTTTCCGGCAACATAAAATCCAACTAACATTCCTAAACCATAGGTGGCCAAAGTAATGAGTCCCTGAGCAGCACTTTTGAATTTTTCTCCTGCTTTAGAATCGGTATAAATCTGTCCGGATACGAAAAAGAAATCATAACAAATGCCATGTAATGCGATACCTGTGATCAGCATGAAAGCTAACTCTCCTGAATTTCCGTAGGCAAATAATAAGTATCTAATTGCCCAAGCTAGCATTCCTACTAATATAGTTTTTTTAAACCCAAATCTCTTAAAGAAAAAAGGTAGGAGTAGCATAAAGACAACTTCCGATATTTGGCCAATGGTCATTTTTGCTGCAGGGTTAGCAACACCTATTTCCCCTAAAAACTGTCCGGCGTGTTGATAATAAAAAGCAAGCGGAATACAAATTAGAATTGAAGCAATAAAAAACATTAGAAAATTTTTATCTTTTAGAAGTTTTATCGCATCCAATCCCAAAATATCTGATATGGTTACTTTTTGATCTTTACTAACTTTAGGAGGTGTCTTGGGCAAAGTAAAACTAAATATTCCTAATACTGCGGAAGCTATAGCAGTCATTAAGAAAGTGTTTTTTAACATTCCAGATGCTACTCCCTCAGCAGAATCCCAATGAAAAGCATAACTAATAACTAATCCTGCAACAATCCATCCAATGGTTCCAAAAACTCGTACAAAAGAAAACTGTTTTGCTGGATCATTCATCTGATTAAAAGATACAGAGTTTACCAGTGCTAATGTAGGCATATACGCAATCATATATCCTAATACATAAGGATAGAAGACTGAAAAATCAGTAGCATTTGCCATTTGATACATCAATAAAGCTCCAATAAGATGTAGTATCCCTAGGATACGTTCTGCATTAAAAAATCTATCGGCAATCAATCCAATAATAAAAGGAGCTATGATTGCTCCCCAGGATTGGGTAGAATATGCCATGGCAATTTCTCCTCCGCTAGTTTTTAATGAATTTGGTAAATAGATACCCATGGTTACAAACCAGCCACCCCAAATGAAAAATTCTAAGAACATCATTAAGGATAACTGAAACTGAATGAATTTCTTCATAATAGATAATTGGTTAGTTTAGTTGTTTGGAAAGGTTGGTCAATAAATCTCTTGTTGCAATAATTCCTTCAATTTCACCTAATCGTTCTCCTTCATATTCTACTCCTATATATCCTTGATATCCGGATTTTTTTACGATATCTAACATCTTTTTATAATCAATAGTTGTTTCATTTCCTTCTGTATCAAAATCATAGGATTTAGCGCTCACCCCTTTAGCAAATGGCATCAGTTCTTCTATCCCTTGATATTTCGGGTATTCTTTGATACATTTAGCACCCCATCGTTCACCGCCTTCACGTTCTAAACAGAAATTACCAAAATCAGGTAACGTACCGCAATTTGGTTTATTAACATTTTTCATCACTTTTGCAAGTAAAGCCGCATCAGAAGATAAGTATCCGTGATTTTCTACAATTACATTAATACTTTTAGTAGCGGCATATTCGGATAGTTTAGTCAACCCATCAGTGGCAACTTCTACCCATTTTTCGGGATCATTTGTTCCGAATAGATTTACTCGTATAGAGTGGCATCCTAAAAATTGTGCTGCATCTACCCATTTTTTATGATTTTCTACGGTTTGATTTCTTTCTTTTTCGTCGATAACTGCTAAGTCACCTTCACCATCTACCATGATTAATAGGTTCTGTACATTGTGTTTTTGGCTTTCTATTTTTAATGTATCTAAAAGTTGTTGTAATGCTTTACTGGGATCTTTTGTGTCTTTATAGGTATATAGTTGACTTACATATTCAACTCCAGTGAACCCTAGCTCTTTTGCTTTTTTAGCAAAATCTATAGGATCTAATTTACCAGATTGTATTTCTTTATGTAGTGACCATTGCGCCAATGATAATTCGAAATAAGGTTCTGATGCTACAGGTTGTTCAATTATCTTTTCTTCTTTCTGTTCAATTGTTGTAGTATTTTCCTTTGTGTTATTCTTACAGGAACTAATAATTGATAAACAGATAAGCCCTTTAAAGATGGTTTTGTACATAATTTTAAGTTTAGTTAAGTGGTTTTTATAAAGCCCAGTCTTTTCCTCCGGTTAGGTTTTGAACAGAATCACAACCAATATATTCTCCAGGAACTGGTAAATAGTTAAGCACATTTTCGGCAATTTCTTTTGATGTTTTAAAACCATAAATAGCTATGTCTCTTACAGAAGAAAGAAATACAAAAGATTTTACTTCCTGAGAAACTTTTTCTAAATCTTCTGGAGTTTTTACTTCAGACATTTCTTCCCAATATGTTTTTTGTGTTTCTTTAGGAAGCTTTAGATATCTAGATAGCAATGCATCATATTCTTCTACAGTAATATCATCAACACTTTTTTCTTCATTGACCCCCAGTTCCTTTAAAATAATTCCTGCTCCGTGTTTGAACATTTGTATTTCTTCAATATCATCAATACCGTTATTAACAAATTTATCTATAAACATAGGTACATGCAACGATTTTGCGCCTGGAATATCAGTTTCTGGAATAATAAGATCAACAATTTGTTCTAAAGCTTTCCCTTCATCTATTGATAAAAGTTCTGGTGTCCAGTCCAGTATATATTCTTTTTGACAGCTTTGTAATAGACTAAGTATTGCGGGAGTAGCTGCAATGTATCCTGCTGATAATCCTATGTTTTTTAATGCTTCTCTTCTGTTCATAGTACTAAGATTAAGCGTTTTTTTGTAGTTGTTTTGCGGCATGATCTGCGGCTCTGGCTGTAAAAGCCATATAAGTGAGAGATGGGTTAACACAACTCGCCGAAGTCATAAAAGATCCATCAGTAACATATACATTAGGTACTGCATGAATTTGATTATTACCATTAAGTACAGAAGTGTTAGGATCCTTACCCATTCTGGCAGTACCCATTTCGTGAATTCCTAAACCAGGTGCTCCAATATCATCCCAAGGCTGAACATCGGTAAAACCGGCTTCTGTTAACATGTTCATAGCTTCCTGGATCATATCTTTACGCATTTCTAATTCATTTTCTTTAAATTCAGCGTCAAAAGTTACAGTCGGTAGACCCCATTCATCCAGTTGATCATAATCCAGTGTCATTTTGTTTTCATGATAAGGTAAACATTCTCCAAATCCCAAAAGACCCATTCTCCATCCTCCCGGTTCTAGAATCTTTTCTTTTAATTCTGCTCCATATCCTAGTTCTGCAATAGTTTCTTCCCAGTTAGAGCGACTAGCACCACCTTGATATCCATATCCACGTTTGAAGTTCTTCTGATCTGTTTCACCTCCTATATTTCTAAAACGGGGAATGTAAATTCCATTGGGTCTGCGGCCTTTATAAAACTTATCCTTAAATCCTCCATATTTTCCCGTTGCTCCTGCTTTAAAATGATGGTCCATAATGTTATGACCTAGCTCGCCAGAATCATTTCCCATTCCATTAGGAAAACGTTCTGATTTAGACTGCATTAATATACTTGTAGAAGCGATTGCGGAAGCACATAAGAATATCACTTTAGCAGTGAATTGTGTTCTTTCTTTAGTTAAGGTATCAATTACTTCTACTCCAGTAGCTTTTCCTGTTTTGTCATTATATAATACCCGATGAACAATAGAATTAGGTCTAAGTGTCATATTACCTGTTCTTTCTGCAGCCGGAAGCGTAGAGGAATTACTACTAAAATAGGCTCCAAAAGGACAACCTCGCATACAACGATTACGATATTGACAATTCATTCTCCCCTCGAAGGTTTTAGTTCCAGTGATATGTGCCGTTCTTCCTATTGTGAGAAGACGATCTTTATAATTCCTAGCTATATTCTTTTTTAAATGATCTTCTACACAGTTTAATTCCATTGGCGGTAGAAATTGCCCATCAGGTAACTGATCTAAACCTAGCTTTTCTCCACTAACACCGATAAATTCTTCTACTTTATCATACCATGGAGCAATATCTTTGTATCGTACAGGCCAATCCACGGCAATTCCTTCTTTTTTATTGGCTTCAAAATCAAAATCACATAATCTATAACTTTGTCTACCCCACATCAAAGATCGCCCACCTACGTGATATCCTCTGATCCAATCAAACCGTTTCGTCTCATTATAAGGATGTTTTAAGTCATTAACAAAGAAATGGCGATGTGCTTTATCGGTCACATAACCGGTACGATGTTGTTTAGGTTGCTCGGCAATCTCTTTTCGAGAAGGTTCACCTTTCAAATCATAATCCCACGGGTCATCATTAGCTGTGGTATAGTCATCAATATGAGTAACCATTCTTCCACGTTCTAATACTAATGTTTTGAGCCCTTTTTCACAAAGCTCTTTAGCAGCCCAGCCACCACTGATTCCCGTTCCTACAACAATTGCGTCATATTGAGGTTCTTGTTCCATATGTGTTAATGTTTACAGACAATTTATAGCAAATAAGGACGAGAAAATCCCTCGTCTTAATCTATTAATTAATAAAACTATTTCTAGTAGGCTTTTACGAGGCTACTAGTAAGTTCTGATAGTAGTTTTGTTTGTCTGTTTTCTTCTTGTTCTGGAAGAAAAGGTATTGTAGCTAAAACTTGTTATGATTTATAGCTGTAGAATTTGTAATTATTAAATTCTGGTTCTAATATAAGAAGTTTGTTTGTGTTTTAACAATACAATTAACAAATCATTAATTAAATTAGTGATTCATTAAAAAATAACTAGAGAGTCATGTCAAATGTAAATCGAAGAAAAGCTATTAAAAATTTATCTTTAGGTATAGGTGCTATAGGTTTTGGAAGTACGATGATGGCTAAATCCGTATCCCAAAGTATTTCAAATTCATTGCAGAATAATTTAAAGGAAAATATTAATCATTCTGTTTGTAGATGGTGTTATCAAAATATTCCTTTAGAAGAGTTTGCAAAAAAATCAAAAGATATTGGAATTAAAGCAATAGACCTTTTGAAACCTGATGAGTGGGAAATTGTTACTAAACAAGGACTTGATTGTTCTTTGGCAACAGATACTTTTGCTAGTATTACAAATGGATTTAATGATCTAAAAAATCACTCAGAATTACAAATTAAATATCAAAACTTAATTTCTCAAGCATCTAATTCTGGAATAAAGCAGGTAATTGTTTTTTCGGGTAATCGTAATGGTATTTCTGATGAAGAAGGTTGGGAAAACTGTGCTAAAGGATTAGCACCTTTGGTAAAACATGCCGAGAAGAATAATGTTGTTTTGATTATGGAGTTGCTAAATAGTAAAGTCGATCATAAAGATTATCAATGTGATCGTACTCCTTGGGGAGTGTCTCTAGTAGATAAAATAGGTTCTCCCAATTTTAAATTGTTATATGATATTTATCATATGCAAATTATGGAAGGTGATATTATTGCTACAATCAACAAATACAAAGAGTATATAGCGCATTATCACACAGGTGGAGTCCCTGGAAGGCATGAGATTAATCATACTCAAGAATTGAATTATCCCGCTATAATGAAAGCTATTGTAGCAAATGGATATACTGGATATGTAGCTCAGGAATTTATTCCAACTTACGAAAACAGTTTAGATGCATTAAAAGAAGGTGTTATGATATGTGATGTCTAAATTGCTTTATCAATATAATTAAAATCAAAGACGATTTTTTACTTTTAGTCCCCTCGAGGCGAAGCTAAGACAGACAATGCTTTTAAGTTACGAAATCATCGTTTTCATATCCTGAATCACATTAATATTATGCCTTAAAAAGGCAAAAAGGATGAATAAAATAATGATCGCTACAGTAAAACCTAGCAAGTTACCATTCTTACTACTTGAGACTTTTTTAGATGTTTTCAAATAAGCTTTAGAGAGCTTTTTAGTGTATTTAGACACAAGAGCAAAAGCTGGAGCAAAAATCAATACTACAATAAGCATATCGATCAGTACCAAAAGATATCCTTGTTCGTGAATATGCTTTTTTACATATTTAATTACAAATTCATTGATAAGAGCCGCGCAAAGCACAGCAATTGCATAGATTGCAAATTTGGTAAGTTGTCTTTTATTCATTGGGGGGCACTAATTTTATAAACATTGTATGCAGTTCACAATATACTAAAAAGCTTTAATTATAAGAATGCCTATTTACTAATATAAACGGACTCGATTGTTGTTATGATAAAACGCATTGCGATAATGCCTTATTTTTTATCCGCGTTAAACATATTAAAATGCACTACTAAAGTAACGTTAATTAACAATGTTGCTAGGGGAATTTTCAACTTTGACATATATATTAGAGCTTACTGCTGATATAGTATTATCTATAAAGCGAAGACATAATCTTTGAATGTCTTTAAATGATCAAGGACCATATTATTTTAATTAAATTAACTCTTATGAAAAACCTAAAAGAAATCGGAGCAGTATTAAAAAAATCAGACCTTAAATCAATTAATGGCGGGATGCATTCGGGCGACAGATTCGTGTGTGTTGAAAATTTCCCTTTTACATATGAAGTTCGAGAAGGAGAATTATGCGATGATGGGAGTGTACCTCTATGTCCATAAACTATAAAGTAGTTATTTCTAAATATGAAGGCTTAAAAAAAAAATAGTGTAGTTTGTCTTCTAAGACAAGCAAAATATTGAAGTTTTTAATTTAGAAATTTCTAGACATTATACAACCCAGATATATAGTTCTTATATCTGGGTTTTGTGTATAGTTTTAAGTTATTGCTTTTGCATTTCAGAAACGAAATGAGTTGTATCTTAATATCAAAAAAACCTTAAATGTTTTGATGAACCCTATTATAATGGAATATTACCATGTTTACGCTTAGGGCGATCGATTGTTTTATTTTCTAACATACTAAATCCTTTGATGAGTTTTCTTCGTGTATCTTCTGGTAAGATTACTTCATCAATAAAGCCACGCTGTGCAGCTCGATATGGATTGGCAAATTTATCTGCGTACTCACCTTCTTTTTCAGCGAGTTTGGCAGCAGGATCGTCAGCAGCTTTAATTTCTTTTCTAAAGATTATTTCACTAGCACCTTTAGCTCCCATAACTGCAATTTCTGCTGTAGGCCACGCAAAATTAAGATCCGCTCCAATGTGTTTAGAGTTCATTACATCATAAGCACCACCATATGCTTTACGGGTAATCACGGTTACTTTTGGCACTGTAGCTTCGCTCAAGGCATATAATAATTTAGCACCATGAACGATTATACCATTCCATTCCTGATCTGTACCAGGTAAGAATCCAGGAACATCCACTAATACTAATAATGGAATATTGAAACAGTCACAAAAACGTGTAAAACGTGCTGCTTTTTTAGAACTATTTACGTCTAATACTCCTGCTAAGAACATAGGTTGATTGGCGACAATACCAACACTTCTTCCTCCGAGTCTTGCAAAACCTACGATGATATTCTCTGCGTAGTTTTTATGAATTTCATAAAACGAATCTTCATCGATAATCCCACCGATTACCTCATGCATGTCATACGGTTTGTTGGGGTTATCAGGAATGATATCCGAAAGAATATCTCTTTTCTCATCTGTTAAGGAATAAGAGATATTTTTAGGAGTTTCTTGGTTGTTTTGAGGCAGGTAGCTTAATAATTTTTTCACATCTTCCAAACATTCTATATCATTAGATGAAGTGATATGAGCAACTCCCGATTTAGATGAATGTGTGCTAGCACCTCCTAATTCTTCTGATGTTACTTCTTCATTAGTAACGGTTTTAACGACATTAGGTCCGGTTACAAACATATAGCTAGTATCTTCTACCATAATAGTAAAATCAGTTATAGCAGGAGAATACACAGCTCCACCGGCACAAGGTCCCATAATAGCAGAAATTTGGGGAATAACACCAGATGCTTGAACATTTTTATGAAAAATATCTGCATATCCACCTAATGATCTCACGCCTTCCTGGATTCTGGCGCCACCAGAGTCATTTAGTCCAATAATAGGAGCGCCAACGTTAACAGCAAGATCCATTACTTTACATATTTTTTCTGCGTGCGTTTCTGATAAAGCTCCTCCGAAAACAGTGAAATCCTGCGCGAAAACATACACTAACCGTCCATTAACGGTTCCGTAACCTGTTACCACTCCATCTCCATAATAAATTTCTTTCTCCATTCCGAAGTCGGTCGTTCT
Organism: uncultured Aquimarina sp.; assembly: GCF_947492405.1. Classification (GTDB taxonomy): domain Bacteria; phylum Bacteroidota; class Bacteroidia; order Flavobacteriales; family Flavobacteriaceae; genus Aquimarina. Next base: position 306,321 of record NZ_CANLMP010000005.1, on the reverse strand, counting down.
ATGGGTAACCAGAATGCCTATTTCTTCAAAAGATCCTTCATCCAGAAAATAGGCCACCCGCTCTCGAGCAGTTAACTTTTTCTTTTGATGTTGTTTTTCAATGCGCTGTTCACCACCACCTAAATGCGCTTGATCGATTTTTTCTTGTAGCGTTTTTATTTTTGGATTCATATATTAGTGCGTTGGTATTCTTAGTGTTTGTTGATCTTCTTGATATTGTTTTAATGCAATTAATGCAGCTATTCTGGCTTCTGTTTCCATTTCGGATTTTAATACCTCAGGAGTGTAATATTTTTTTACAAAATGCGTATCAAAATTACCGGATCTAAATGCTTCGTGTTTACATACATATTTTCCAAATGGCAAAGTCGTTTGTACACCTTCTACAATATATTCATCAATTGCTTTGATCATCAATTGGATAGCTTCTTCACGAGTTTTTCCATAGGTTATTAATTTAGATAACATCGGATCATAATAGATAGGAATATCCATTCCTTCTTCAAAACCATTATCTACTCGAATCCCTTCTCCAATAGGAATTCTGTATGTATCTAAGTGGCCAACACTTGGTAAAAAATCATTCAATGGATCTTCTGCATACACTCTTAATTCTAGTGCATGTCCTTTAATATCTAGATCTTCTTGCTTTATCGAAAGTTCTTCGCCTCTAGCTACTTTAATTTGGAGTTCTACCAAATCAGTTCCCGTAATCAATTCAGTTACTGGGTGTTCTACTTGTAGACGTGTATTCATTTCCAGGAAGTAGAAATTATGATTTTCATCTAATAAAAACTCTACTGTTCCTGCACCAACATAATCACAAGCTTTTGCAACTTTAACCGCTGCTTCACCCATCTCCGTTCTTAATGTTGGAGTTAAAACCGCAGAAGGAGCTTCTTCTACTACTTTTTGATGTCTTCTTTGTACGCTGCATTCTCTTTCAAATAGATGAATCACATTACCGTGGGTATCTGCCATTACCTGAATCTCAATATGTCTCGGAGAGCCGACATATTTTTCAATAAATACAGAGCCATCTCCAAAAGCCGAAATAGCTTCACTAATGGCACGTTGCATCTGAGATGCTAAGTCACTTTCTTTTTCTACTACACGCATTCCTTTTCCACCACCACCCGCGGATGCTTTAATCAAAATAGGGAAACCAATTTCCTTAGCAATTTTTTTCGCTTTAATAACATCGGTTATCGCTTCATCAATACCAGGAACCATAGGGATATCATAAGCTTTTACAGCTTCTTTGGCTGCTAATTTGCTTCCCATCACCTTAATCGCTTTTGATTTTGGTCCAATGAATATGAGGTTGTTCTTTTCTACTTCCTCTGCAAAGTCTGCATTTTCACTTAAGAAACCATAGCCAGGATGTATAGCATCTACATGTAATTCTTTAGCAACTTCAATGATTTTGGAACCTAATAAATAAGATTCACTAGAAGGAGCTTCACCTACACAGACTGCTTCATCTGCAAATTTTACGTGCGGAGCATTTCTGTCTACTATTGAATAAATAGCAACGGTTTTAATCCCCATTTTGCGAGCCGTTTGCATAACTCTAATGGCAATTTCTCCTCTATTGGCAACTAATATTTTTTTCATAGTGTACTAGAACTTATGATATATCTTTTGATTTTATCTGGGGTAAGATTTTATTCGAATTCGATTAGTAATTTCCCTTTATCTACAGCATCTCCTTTTGCAACATCAATAGATTTAATGATTCCCTCTCTTGGAGAAGTAATGATGTTTTCCATTTTCATAGCTTCTAGGACCAATAAGTAATCATCTTCTTTTACTGTTTGACCTACTGCTACCTGAATATCTATAATGAGTCCAGGCATTGGAGATTTAATAGAATTTACTTGTTTAGAAGCACCAATAGAAAAACCCATCTCCGAAATCATCATATCCAACGGGTTCGATATAGCTACTTCATAAGTATTAGAATTTACTTTTACCGTGTATTTCTTATTGTTGAAATCAGATTTTAAAATCTCCGAACGATAAGTTTGACTCTCATTAATGATATGGAATTTTGAATCAGAAGTTTTAACAATATCAGTTGTAGAAATGTCATTCTCGGATAGTATAGCTTCGAAATCTTTATTAACTTTTACTTTATAATGTACGCTCATAAATAGATCCTTCAATTGATGGATAAATATAAGTATTAATATTTATCACAGGTATTTCTTGTGAAATTTTTAAAAGTTGTTTGATAAATGAGGTGTTTTCTAAGAAAATAGAAAAATGGAATCTATAATTATGAGTTTGATTGCTTTTCTCTTTTAGATGTACCTATATCATTAGTTTAGTTACATAATCCCCAAAAAAAATCAATCTTGCAACCTTTTTGCAACCCCCTCTAACACTATTTTTCTAAGCTGTTATTATAATTTTGTTGCCATAATTAAAAACCCCTTACTATGAAAAGACTTTTACTTATCGCAACAATTTGTTTTTTATGCGCAATACAATCACAAGCACAGACCAATAATCAAGTTAGTGGAGCAAGTATAATCCCCGAGGAAGATGTTGGTACTCGTACTCCTGCACCCTATGATCGAAGTGAATCATATACTCCGGGTTCGCAAATAAACTCAGGGGATTGGAATCTTATTTCTGGTCCGGGAGCTGGTGGATACTTAACTTCTGGTTATAGAAATATATTGATTGGAGGTTTGGCAGGAGCAAGTCTAGATAATGGTGATCATGACAATACCATTATAGGGGTGTTTGCTGCAGACCAAACAACAAATAGTTATGATAATGTCTATATAGGTAACTCTGTAGCCCGATATAACATAGGTAACGATAATGTGGTTATTGGGACAGAGGCAGGTAAAGATCTAACAGGAGGTTCTGACAACACGATTATAGGTGAAGAGGCGGGTTGGAAACTTACAGAAGGTGATCGTAATGTATTTATAGGAGAAGATGCGGGTAGAAATACTACTACCGGATCTGATAATGTATTTATAGGAAGACAAGCAGGGTATTTTAATATTGCAGCATCAGGAAATACGTTTGTCGGAGGGAGAGCTCCGGGTAATGTCTATACCGAATTAGCGCTTATTGATGCTTCTTATGATATATATTATCGTAATGCTTCTAGTGGAGAAACTAATACTACAGGGATTGGAAATACTTTTTTGGGTGCAGGATCAGGTCTTGATAATACCGCAGGTGGTGCCAATACTTTTTTAGGGTTTGCTGCTGGAGCAAATAACGACAATGCTCATGGAAACACTTTTGTCGGTTATGGAGCAGGTTATGATAATAATAGAGTAGGAGGAACTAATGATGCAAACAGAAATACATATTTAGGAGCTACTGCAGGGGGAATAAATCGATTTGGTTCAGACAATGTAGGGATAGGATGGCATGCAGATTTTGCGGAAGTCGGGTCATCTGGAAGTACAAGAAATGAACGGAATGTATTTATGGGAAGTTCGGTAAATATACAAGGAACAGAGAAGGTAGTGATAGGACATGAGGCGGAATCTACAGGAAGAAATACAGGAGCTATCGTAATTGGAGCGTTTAGCAAAGTGAATCAAGATTACGCTATAGCACTAGGACATAATGTGAATGTAACGACCAGAAATACCATGGCATTAGGCGGTAATACGACAACCAATAGAGTAAGTGTGGGTATTGGTACGGTAGCAGCGAATCAGAATGCATCTTTAGAGTTAGCAGATACGGATAAGGGTTTTTTAATAAACAGACTTACTACCGCTCAGCGTATTACTATGGAAACCGCTGCGGCAAGCGGCAATCCATTAACTACTACAGATGCTGGCTTACTAGTATACGATACAGATTTATCGTCTATTTTTATATGGAATGGAGCGGGATGGATAAATTCTACTCAAGATGTTGACACAGATACTGACGACCAAACCATTGACGTTTTTCAATTAGATAATAATGCTCTTGAATTATCGTTACAAGATGATGCTGAAGAAACTAAAACTGTAGATTTATCGGGATTTTTGGATAATACGGATGCACAAGCATTATCATTAGCAACGAATACGCTAAGTATTTCTGGTAATGTATCTACGGTTGATCTTTCTGGCTATTTGGATAATACAGATGAGCAGGATTTAACACTAACCGATAATACATTGAATTTAACCAATGATGCCACTTCAGTAGATTTATCTGGGTTTTTGGATAATACGGATGCACAAGCATTATCATTAGCAACGAATACACTAAGTATTTCTGGTAATGTATCTACGGTTGATCTTTCCGGTTATTTGGATAACACGGATGCTCAGGATTTAACACTAACCGATAATACATTGAATTTAACCAATGATACAACTTCTGTAGATTTATCTGGGTTTTTGGATAATACGGATGCACAAGCATTATCATTAGCAACGAATACACTAAGTATTTCTGGTAATGCATCTACGGTTGATCTTTCAGATTATTTGGATAATACCGATAATCAAGATTTGAACTTATCCAATAATACCTTGAGTTTGAGCAATGATGCAACTTCTGTAGATTTATCGGGATTTTTGGATAATACAGATGCACAAGCATTGTCATTAGCAACCAATACATTAAGTATTTCTGGTAATGCGTCTACGGTTGATCTTTCAGATTATTTGGATAATACAGATGAGCAGGATTTAACACTAACCGATAATACCTTGAGTTTAAGCAATGATGCGACTTCTGTAGATTTATCTGGATTTTTGGATAACACGGATGCACAAGCATTATCCTTAACAACGAATACGCTAAGTATTTCTGGTAATGCATCGACTATTGATCTTTCTGGTTATTTAGATAATACCGATAATCAAGATTTGAGCTTATCAAATAATACCTTAAGTTTAAGCAATGATGCAACTTCTGTAGATTTGTCTGGATTTTTGGATAATACGGATAGTCAGCAATTAAGTTTAAATGATACAGATCTAATAATTTCTGGAGGAAATTCAGTGGATTTATCTGCGCTACAAGATGGAACAGGAACTGATAACCAAACGTTAAATTTAAATAATGCTACCTTAAGTATTAGTAATGGTAATACAGTAGATCTTTCTTCATTACAAGATGGAATGGGAACTGACAGCCAGACATTAAATTTGAATGATGCTACTTTGAGTATTAGTAATGGAAATACAGTTGATCTTTCTTCATTGCAAGATGGAACCGGAACCGATAGTCAAACCTTAAATTTAACCGATACAACCTTAAGTATCAGTAATGGTAATACAGTTGATTTTTCTGCATTTGTAAATACGGATGGGCAAGATTTGACTTCAGCTAGTTTAAGTGGCACAGATCTTACTATAGAAATTCAAAATGGAGCTTCAGTAACTGTAGATTTATCTCCATTACTAACAGATTTAGAAACTAGGTTAAGTAATTTGGAACAAACCTTAGGAATTAGTAATGTGGAAGGAAGAGCAAATCAAAAAGCGATATTATACCAAAATATTCCTAATCCTTTTGATGCTACTTCGTCCATTAAATATTATATCCCAACGAATGTAAGCAGGGCTTCTATAGTGTTCAGTAATACTAGTGGACAAGTTATTTCTACAATTGAGATTGGAGAAGTAGGAGAAGGAGAATTGCATATCAATAGTGATGGACTTGCTTCAGGTACATATTTTTATACTTTATTCACTGATAACAAAAAAGTAGATACTCGAAGAATGGTAATTAATTAAGAAAAGATATTTATGACACCTTGATGAGGCCGTCTGAAAAGTATTGTATTCCTGTCAAACTGAGCCTGTCGAAGTTTTTAATGTCTTGATTTTCAAAATGTCTTCGACAAGCTCAGACTGACAATCCAGAATTTCTAATACTTTTCAGACAGCCTCATTTTTTATGAAAGAATTAAAAGAGGGGTTGCAAAAAGGTGTTAAGAGGGTTTCTTAGGGTTGTAAAAAAATATCTTGTATTTTTGATATCTAATAAACCTTTTGTTATACACTTTTAAAACCTCATACTCCTTTTGAAACTATTATATCCTATTATTCTTGTTTCTCTTTTTACGATTCAAAGCTATGCGCAGTCCAACGATAGTGCAGCAAATCAATTAAAAGATAAGATCGAAAATGCGACTACGGATTCTACTCGAATTCATTTTCAAATAGACTTGGCAAAACAATTAATCAAATCTAATGTAGATACTACAAGGATAATTATTAATGATGTGTTATATACCATCAAAGGTAAAGAAGGAAATTACTATCAAAGTCGCAAAGCAGAAGCATTAAATTATCTGGGTATATTGGATAGTAAACAAAGCTATGTAGAAAATGCACTTAGCAATTACCTAGAAGCACTTGATATAAACCAAGGAGTAAAGGATTCTGTGGGTATTGGATTAACGTTTCACAATCTCGGAATGTTTTATAGACGTCAAAAGGAGTATAGGAAAGCAAAACAGTATTTAAAGAAAGCAATAGTCGTTAAGGGAAAATTGAAAGATGTTGAAGATTTAGCATTATCTCATCATATGCTAGCACTCACTTACTATAACAATGAGCAGATGGATTCTGCGAGACATCATATATCTGTAGTTAAAGGGATGTCGAGTTCGGGTGTTCGTAAATCAAAAGCTAACGGCACTTTAGCAGCAATATTTTTTAAAGAGAAAAAATTTGACAAATCTATTAATATATATAAAGAAAATATTAAAATTTCTAAAGATATTAACGATCAAAACGAGTTGAGTATTAGTTATTTAAATGTGGCGGTGTTGTATAACGCACTAAAGGAGTACGATAAAGCTGTTCCATATCTGGATAGTGCAATTATTGTTGCTAAAGAATTAAAACATAAAGAATTATTGCTTAAGCAGTATTATAGTAGAAGTAATCTTAATGAAACAAGAAAGGAGTATCAAAAAGCCTTAGAAGATTATAAAATCTATAAAATGTATAATGATTCTATTAACGATACGGAAAAAGTGAAGAGGATCACTGAATTAGAATTGAATTACAAATTTGATAAAGAAAAGCAGGCAAGTGAATTAAGGTTGGAAAATGAAACATCCAAGAAGCAATTGTACTTATTACTTTTTGTAATTGCTACTATTATGGGAGGAATTATTTTTTGGCTGACGCGTAAAAATGCAAAGCATCGCCTAGAGTTATCTCAGAATAGATTGCAAAAAGAACAATTAGAGAAGGTACGAGCGGAACTCACCTTAGTAACTAAAGAAAAGGAGTTAAAGAGAGTTGTTGTAGAAGGATCTTTGCGTCAGGAGATTTTAAATAAAACATTGGGAGAAATAAAAGATATTATCGGACTTGAAAATGAAAAAGAACGTAAAGTAGCTTTGCAATCACTTTCGGCTTCTTTGCTTTCAGAAGAAGTGACTAAAAAGGCTACTTCAGAAATACAATCCTATTTAGATAAGGTAAGTCTTGATTTTAAATTGATTTTGGATTCGAATTTCTCACAACTTAGCGAAAAAGAAAAAGAACTTCTTTATTTGATGACTTTGGAACTGAATGCTACAAAGATTAGTAAACTCCAAAGCAGCACAGTTTCTGCAATTAAATCTACACGATCGCGAATTCGTAAAAAGATTGGAGTAGGTTCTAAAACGGATATTATCGAGTTTATAAAGAATTCAGAAGCATAAACAATAAAGGGTGTAATTTTACTGTATCAATATTAAGCAGACGTAGAATGCATTGGTTTTTAATAATATTCTTCCTCTTATCGAGTATTTTTATGGTATAACGTAATGAAACTATAAAAATAGCCTGCCCGCCTCTGGAGGGTATCGAGATGTTATGTAACCTAAGCTTAGTAAAAATAATTTTTTATTGATTGCGTGAGAAAAGCTGTAGATTGGTTAAAGCTTAAAATTTTCACCTTGCAACCCCTTTGCAACCCCTTAATCCTTTGCAACCCTTAAAATCCTGTTAATTTTGCACTCGATTTTAAGAATATATTATCAACTCTTTTTCTAAAAAAGCCCCTTATATGAAACACTTTTACATTACACTATTTTTTATTGTTAGTTTTTTTACTGCCGGATTTGCCCAAAATGAATTCATTACTACCTGGCAAACCACAACAGCTAATGAGAGCATTACCATTCCCACAACAGGTGATGGATACGATTACATAGTAGACTGGGGCGATGGAACAACAACTACTTTAGAAACAGGAAACGCTACGCATCAATACACTCAAGCAGGGGCGTATGAGGTTAAAATTATAGGCGATTTCCCAAGAATTTATTTTAATAATACAGGAGATAAAGACAAAATTTTAGCCGTGAATCAATGGGGTGCACAACAATGGACTTCTATGGAAAATGCATTTTATGGATGTTCTAATTTGGTATTAGACGCTACAGATACACCAATACTATCACAAGCAAATAACGTATCTAGGATGTTTAACAGTGCTATTTCTTTGGTAGATACACAAGATGTAATGAACACATGGGATGTAAGTACCATCACAACTATGGAGAGAATGTTTGCCGATGCTGATATGTTTAATGAAAATATTGCGTCTTGGAACGTTGGAAATGTTCAAAACTTCTCAGTGATGTTCGGTGGAGCGGATAATTTTAATCAAAATGTAAATGATTGGAATATAGGAGAGTTTGTAACAGGAACGTTAAATATAGATTTTATGTTTCTTTCAACAAATTCTTTTAATCAACCATTAAATAATTGGGATGTGAGTAAAATTGGTAGGTTTGACTTTACATTTTCTTTTGCAGCTAAATTCAATCAAGACCTATCAGATTGGGATATCAGTAATGTCAATTCAATGCTTGGTATGTTGGATCAATCAGGGATGTCTATAGAAAATTATGAGGCTACTTTAAAAGGTTGGGCAACAGATACTAGTGGAAATGTAAGTGACGGTATTGATGATATTCCTACGGGTGTTAGACTTGGTGCTATAAAATTGAAATACTGTGCCGTTGAAGAAGGTAGAAATATATTAACCAATACACTTAATAATTGGAACATTATTGGAGATGTTTTAGACTGTGGTTTTGACGAAGGTTTTATTACCACTTGGAAAACGACAGCCGCAGATGAAACTATTGTGATTCCCACCAGAGAAGATGGATATAACTATAGTGTTGCTTGGGGAGATGGTACAGAAGATACCAGTATAACAGGAGATGCTTCTCACACATTTACAACACCAGGAACATATACCGTAAAAATCAAAGGAGATTTTCCAAGGATATATATTAATGGAAATTCTGCAGCCAGAGATAAAATTATCTCTGTAGATCAATGGGGGACACAACAGTGGACTTCTATGGAAAGTGCATTCAGACGTTGTTCGCTATTGGTTATTAATGCTACAGATGCCCCAGATTTAAGCTTGGCAAAAAGTATGAAAAAAATGTTTGAAATGACTTCTTCTTTGGTAGATCATGGAGGTAATATCGGAAATTGGGATGTGAGTACCATTGAAAATATGGAAGAGGTATTTGATAGTTCAAATTTTAATGAAAATATAAGTACCTGGAATGTATCTGCGGTAAAAGATTTTTCCTCTATGTTTTTTAGAAATACATCCTTCAACCAAAATCTTGATTCTTGGAATACAAGTGCGGGTGAAGTGTTTAGTGCAATGTTTCAAGATGCCACAGCATTTAATGGAGCAATTGGTAGTTGGAATACTGAACAAGCCAGAAGTTTGTCAACAATGTTTAATGGTGCTACTGTATTCAATCAAGACATTAGTGCCTGGGATGTTAAAAATGTAGGGAATATAAACAGTGCTTTCAATGGTGCTACGGCTTTTGATCAAGACTTAGGAAGCTGGGATATCAGTTCGCTTGTGGAAAATACGAATTCTATACAGCATATGTTTAGTAACTCAGGGATGTCCACAGAAAATTATGATAATACCCTAATCGGTTGGGCACGATTAGATGCGGGTGAAACCAAAATCCCTGTAGGAGTTAGTTTTGATGCAGAAAACGTTTCGTATTGTTTAGGAGAAGCTGCTAGAACTGTATTAACAAGTGCGCCCTATAATTGGATCATCACCGATGGAGGAAAGATTTGTCCGGAGGATGCCTTTATCACTTCATGGTTGTTAGAAGATAACGATGATATTACGATTAGAACCACTAGTGGATATAATTATAACTATACTATTGATTGGGGAGATGGAACTGTAGATTACAATGTAACAACAGATATTTCACATAATTATACCACAGCAGGAACGTATGAGGTGTCAATTACAGGTGAGTTCCCAAGATTTACGTTGTTTTTTAGATTTGGTAAGACGTTAAGAACTAAAATTCAAACCATTGAACAATGGGGAAATATACAATGGCGTAGTTTTAGAGATTCCTTCAATGATTGTGAAAATTTAAAACTAAACGCGGATGATACCCCAGATTTATCTCAAGTTACCGAGTTATCCAGGATGTTTGAGGGGTGTACCAACTTTGAAGACTTGAAAGATAGGATGGGATCTTGGGATATGTCTACAATAGAAAGTATTGAGAGTATGTTTGCTGGCTGTAGTATTTTTAATGAAGATATCAGTGCATGGACATTTACCAATTTGTTAAGCACAGATGCTGCTTTTGAAGAAGCAATAACATTTAATCAGAATATTTCTAGCTGGAATATGGTTACAGTAATTGATATGGAAAATATGTTTTATAATGCTGCTGCTTTCAACCAACCTGTTGGTAATTGGACGTTGGGAATGGTGGAAGATATGAAAAGTATGTTTGCTGGGGCTACTAACTTTAATCAGGATGTAAGTAGTTGGGATTTTAGTCAAGTTCAGGAGATAGACGAACTTTTTTCAGGAGCATCTTCGTTTGACCAAGATCTATCCAGTTGGGATATTTCGAGTGTTACTGATATGACAGGGATATTTACAGGTACAGCCATGTCTCAGGAAAATTATGATAACACCTTGATTGGTTGGGCCACCTTAGAAGCTGGAGAAACACAAATTCCTGCGGATTTAACGTTGGATGCAGATGTAGCACATTGTTCTGGAGTCAATGCGGTAAGTACATTGACCAGCTCACTTTATAATTGGATGATTAATGATGGAGGTAATAGTTGTGATTTTACGGATGCCTTTATTACTGCCTGGGAAACTACCACAGATAATGAAAGTATTACTATTCCTACTACCGGAGCTGGATACAACTACGCTGTTGATTGGGGTGATGGAACTATTGAGGTTGCCATAACTGGTGATGCAACGCATAGCTATGCTACAGCCGGTACTTATCAAGTAAAAATAACTGGAACATTTCCAAGTATCTATTTTAATAATTCGGGTGACAAAGATAAAATCCTTGCGATAGAACAATGGGGAACACAGCAATGGCAATCTATGGAAGCTGCATTTTTTGGATGTCCACAATTGGTATTAAATGCCACTGATGTTCCAGACCTTAGTTTAGTTACTAGTTTATTCCAAACATTCCAAGATACTACTTCTTTTATCGATAATGGAGGGGAAATAAGTAATTGGGATACGAGTACTATAGAATTCTTATCTAGAACATTTAAAGGTTCAGCTTTTAATGAAAATATTAATAATTGGGATGTTAGCAAAGTAAAAAGTGCTATTGAAGTATTTCAAAATGCTACACTTTTTAATCAACCACTTAATAATTGGGAATTTACTTCTGCAACATTATTGAGAAATATGTTTAATGGTGCTAGTTCTTTCGATCAGGATTTAGGAAATTGGGATCTTAGCAATATAAATAGTACAATAGGAATTTTGGGCTTATTGAGTAATTCAGGGATGTCTACTAGCAATTATGATGCTACCTTAATTGGATGGGCAACTTTAGATGCCGGAGAAACAGAAATACCAACAGGTGTAAGGTTGGGGGCAACAGGAATAACCTATTGTTTAGGAGAAGCTGCTAGAAATACATTAACAAGTGCTCCTTATAATTGGATTATTACCGATGGAGGATTAGGATGTGATGGTACAGAGGCTTTTATTACCACTTGGACTGTCGCAGATGGAGGTCAAATTATGATTCCTAATTTCTCAATGTTTATTGCACATAATTATAACGTAGATTGGGGTGATGGGACTTTCAGTACTGCAAATACCTCTTCAACTTCGCATACTTACGTTTCTGGTGGTACCTATACAGTTAGCATAACAGGAAATATGCCAACCATATTTTTTGGTACTGCAAGTGATACCACAAAAGAAAGTTTACAAACTATAGAACAATGGGGGAATCAGAAATGGGAATATTTAAGTGCTGGATTTGCAGGATGTGTTAATTTGAAGCTGAATGCCGATGATACTCCTGATTTATCAGAAGTCTCAAGTAAAGAAATTAGTTCTATGTTTAGCGGTTGTACTAATTTCGAAGATCTAAAAGATAACATTGAAAACTGGGATATGTCTCAGATTGAGGATATATCATTTATGTTTTTTAATTGCGCTGTTTTTAATGAGGATATTAGTACATGGTCATTTGATAATCTAATAGATACAACAAATACATTCTCCAATGCTTTATCTTTTAATCAAGATATCTCTAATTGGGATATGTCAAATCTTGAAAGAGGGATTGACATGTTTAAAGGAGCTTCATCTTTTAACCAGAACCTTGCTGGTTGGGATCTGAGCAGTCTAGTAAATGATTTAGAAGAAATCTTTGTAGGAACAGCCTTGTCTCAAGAAAATTATGATAATACGCTAATTGGCTGGGCAACTTTAGAAGCCGGTGAAACTCAAATTCCTATTGGTAACGAATTTAGTGCTGATGCTACTTATTGCTTAGGAGAAGCGGCAAGAGATACTTTAACTGGTACAACTTATAATTGGATCATCAATGATGGAGGACTAGGATGTGTTGACCCAGTAATTACATTATTAGGAGATAACCCTCAAATTATTGAAATAGGTAATTCCTATAACGAACAAGGAGCTGAAGTAACCTATGGAGCCACAGTAACTATTAATGCTTCATCAGTAAATACAAATCAGTTGGGTAGTTATACAGTTACTTATGATGCTATTAATACAGTATCAGGAGCCACCGCAACACAAGTAACCAGAATGGTTGAGGTTGTGGATACGACAGCACCAGTAATTACGTTAAACGGACCAAATCCACAAGTAATAGAATTAGGAGCTGGATATTCAGAATTAGGAGCGATGACAGATGATGGTTCTGCGGTGAGTATGGATACTTCAGAATTTATGGATGCAGTAGGCAGTTATACGATTTATTATGATGCTACAGATGTTAATGGTAATGCTGCAGTTCAGATAACTCGTACGGTTAATGTAGTAGATACTGCAAGTCCAACCGTTGTATGCCAAAATATAACTGTACAACTAGATGATACAGGTAATGTAAGTATTACAGCGGAGATGATTGATAATGGTTCTTCAGATCTTTCAGGTATTGCATCACTTACAATCGATATTACGGATTTTGATTGTACCAATATTGGAGATAATGTAGTGGTCTTAACCGTTATAGATGCCAATGGAAATAGTGATATGTGTATGGCAATAATTACCGTAATTGATACGATAGATCCTGAATTCGATGCAGCTACAGTACCTACAGATATGGAGGTAATCTTTGATACTGGAGATATGTATACATTAACTGATTTTACGGATGGAGTAGTAGTTACGGATAATTGTGATTCGAATAGAACTGCATTCGCTACTACGATTACTCAAAGTCCGGTAGCAGGCACTTTATTAGCAGAAGGAGATCATTTGATTACGCTTACGGCTACCGATGATAATGCAAACGAACAAACTACTACCTTTACTATTACGGTTACTGATGCTATTTTAAGTGTTGGGGAAAACACAGAAGAGGTATTTACACTATATCCTAATCCTACTACAGATCAAATTTGGATTGCAGGATTACATGGAGAAGCACAAGTAACACTTTCTGATATCAATGGTCGCGTATTACGAACTATAAAGATTAAAAATGATCAATCTGTTTCTATAGCAGATTTATCAGAAGGCGTGTATTTGATAAAAATTGAACAAGATGATGTATATCAAACCACACGATTGATAAAGAATTAGAATACTACATAGTTGATTGCAAAGAAGATGTGCTATGAAATTAAGGGGTTGCAACCCTTTTGCAACCCCTAAAACCTTTGCAACCCTTAAAATCCTGTTAATTTTGCACTCGATTTTAAGCATGTATTATCAACTCTTTTTTCTAAAAAAGCCCCTTATATGAAACACTTTTACATTACACTATTTTTTATTGTTAGTTTTTTTACTGCTGGATTTGCCCAAAATGAATTTATTACTACCTGGGAAACTACAACCGCAGATGAAAGCATTACCATACCCACTACCGGAGCTGGATATAATTATTCAGTAGACTGGGGAGATGGAACTATAGAAACTGGTTTTATTGGTGATGCTACGCATGAGTATACAGATGCAGATACGCATACTGTAAAAATATCAGGTGATTTCCCTAGAATTTACTTTAATAATTCAGGCGATAAAGACAAAATTCTAACAGTTGAGCAATGGGGAAATATTGCTTGGAACTCTTTTGTTGACGCATTCTATGGCTGTTCTAATTTAGATATCATTGCAATAGATGCTCCAGATCTTAGTAATGTGACTTCGGTAGCAAGAATGTTTAGCGGGTGTGCTACTTTGGGAACATCGTCTACACTCGATTTTTCAAATTGGGATACCAGTGGAGTGCTTTTGTTTGGGAGTATGTTTAGAAATGCATCCAATTTCAATAGTGTATCCATAACTAACTGGGATGTAGGAAAGGCTACAGCTTTTGTACTAATGTTTAATAATGCGATAACATTTAATCAAGATATCAGTAATTGGAATATAGGAGAAAATGTTACCGGAACTATTAATTTGGGAAGTATGTTGTTAAACGCCAAAAATTTTGATCAAAATTTAGGTACTTGGAATCTAGAGAAAGTAACAAATATTAACAATATGCTAAGTAATACTGGACTTTCTATCGTTAATTATGATGCAACATTAATTGGTTGGGCGGAAGACGTTAATACACCAAGTGGATTAAGTTTAGGAGCATCTAATCTCACCTATTGTTTTGGAGCAGACGCTAGAAATACACTAACCGATCCTACTGGATTAAATTGGAGCATTACTGATAATGGTGCTGCTGCTTGTGATTTAACAGATTTTTTTATTACCACTTGGGAAACTACTGCGAATAATGAAAGTATTACCATTCCCACAACAGGTGATGGATACGATTACATAGTAGACTGGGGCGATGGAACAACAATTACTTTAGAAACAGGAAACGCTACCCATCAATACGCTCAAGCAGGTTTATATACAGTAAAAATTACAGGTGATTTTCCAAGAATTTACTTTAATAATTCAGGAGATAAAGACAAGATTTTAGAAGTGAATCAATGGGGAAACATCGCATGGACAAATTTTACTGATGCATTTTTTGGATGTACTAATCTAGATGTCATTGCAATAGATGCTCCTGACTTAAGTAATGTCCAATACCTGACAAGAATATTCAATCAATGTACTCGCTTAGGAACCTCTGAAACTTTAGATTTTTCAAATTGGGATACTAGTGGCATTGTAGATTTTGCAAGTGCTTTCAAAAATGCAATTTCATTCAACAGCGAAACCATAAAAAATTGGGATGTAGGTAATGTTGTAAATTTTGTACAAGTGTTTTCAAGAGCAACCTCCTTTAACCAAGATATGAGTAATTGGAATATTGGAGAAAATAATAACGGCACTATTAACATGGCATTGATGTTTAATAACGCCACCAATTTCAATCAATCCTTGGGCAATTGGGATATCAGCAAAGTGACCAACATAGCAGGACTGTTAAACAACTCTGGATTATCACAACAAAATTATGATGCAACACTATTGGGTTGGGCAACAGATGTAAGTGGAGATTTGAGCGACGGAATTGATGATATACCAACAGGGATTGATTTAGGAGCAAGTGGTTTAACTTATTGTTTAGGAGAATCAGCAAGAACTACGTTGACTGATATTGGTGGGTTAAATTGGAGTATCTCTGATGCCGGACTAGACTGTGGTTTTGAAGAAGGTTTTATAACCACTTGGCAAACTACAGAAGCAGATGAAACTATTGTAATTCCAACCACAGGAGATGGTTATAATTACAGCATTTCATGGGGCGATGGCGAGCAAGATGATGCCATTACAGGCAATGCAACACACACTTATGCAACACCAGGCACTTATACCGTAAAAATTAAGGGCGATTTTCCAAGAATTTATTTCAGAAACTCTGGTTATGAAGAAAAAATTCAAACTATTGAGCAATGGGGAACGCAAGAATGGACCAGCATGAATGGTGCGTTTTACGGATGTTCTAATTTAGTATTAGAAGCTACAGATACACCAACATTAACAAGTGCAACAGATTTAGGGTACATGTTTTATGGAAATACTGCTTTAGTAGATACGCAAGATGTCATGAATACTTGGGATGTTAGCACGATAACTAGTATGTTTTACATGTTTAATGAGGCAACAACATTCAATGAAAATATAGCCAATTGGGACGTTGGAAACGTGTATAATTTTAATTACATGTTTAATAAAGCAACAAATTTCAATCAAAATATAGAAAGTTGGAACATAGGAGAGTTTGTCCCAGATCTTATTGCAATGGGCTTTATGTTTTCTGAATGTACTGCTTTCAATCAACCCTTAAACAATTGGGACATGAGTAAAGTTGCTGCTATATCTGGGATGTTTAGATCAGCAACTAGTTTCAATCAGCCGCTAGATAATTGGGATGTAAGTAATGTACAAAATATGGTGTTTACCTTTGCAAACGCTAGTAAATTCAATCAAAATTTGGAGCGTTGGGATATTAGTAATGTAACGGACATATCTCTTATGTTAAGCTATTCAGGGTTATCTACTGAAAATTATGATGCTACTTTAAAAGGTTGGACAACATTAGATGAAGGAGAAGCTACAATCCCTGTTAACATAGGATTTGCAGATGATGGATTAACCTATTGTGCAGCAGCTTATGAAAGAAATGAGTTAAATACGACATACCAGTGGATTTTTAGAGGAAATGCAGAAAGAGTTTGCGAAAATGAATCCGCTTTTGTAACCACATGGTCAGTAGCAGATGGAGACTTGAGTATTGAAATTCCAACTACAGGAGATGGATATTTTTACACCGTAGATTGGGGAGATGGTAGTTCAGATACTGGCCAAGCAGCGAATACTTCCCATACCTATGCAACCTCAGGAACTTATACGGTAACCATTACAGGGTCTTTCCCTAGAATATATTTCAACAATTTAGGAGACAAAGATAAAATTGTAGCCATAAATCAATGGGGAACACAACAATGGACTTCTATGGAATCAGCATTTTATGGTTGTACCAATTTAATTGTTGATGCAAGTGATACTCCAGATTTTGCCAACTTGACGAGTCTAAGAGCGATGTTCAGAGATAATACAAACTTAGTAGATGTACAGGGAACTATTGCTAACTGGGACGTAAGAACAATTGTTGATCTTGGGCAAATGTTTATGAATACAGACAAGTTTAATACAACTTTAAATTCTTGGATTTTCATAGCAGCAGAAGATCTCTCTGAAATGTTTCGTGGAGCCAAGATGTTCAATCAAGGTATCGGGTTTCCATATTTTGCAAAAACTTTCGAAGGAATGTTTAGAGATGCTATTGCATTTAATCAACCCATATATTGGAGCACACCCGAGGTAATTATATTGAAAGATATGTTCAACGGTGCTACCAGTTTCGATCAGAATTTAGGACTCTTCAAAATACAGTCTGTAACAGACATGACTGGAATGTTTAGTAATGCAGGATTATCTACTCAGAATTACGATCAAACACTTTCGGGTTGGTTTTTAAGTGATTTACGTCCAAATGATATCACCTTTGATGCTGGAAATAGCCAATATTGTTTGGCAGGAGATATTATAGAGCAATTAACCAATACGTATGGATGGCAAATTACAGATGGTGGTGCGGGTTGTGATGAAAACGACGTATTTGTCATGACATGGGATCTTAGTACAGAGAGAAGGTTTGATATGCCAACTTCTGGAGATGGATACGATTATACTATTCACTTATCAACTGGGGATATTTTTCATGTAACCACTAACGGATTGGGAATAGGCCGTAATGAAAATCTCGGAATGTTAACAGTTCGCATTTACGGAGATTTTCCAAGATTTGACTTTGATAAACAATTTGTTAATAAAGAAAAATTAGTCGCTATAGAACAATGGGGAAGCCTTCAGCTTTTAGAAGCAGATGGTGCTTTTGATGGTTGTTCGAACTTAGTGTTGAATGCTGATGATGTCCCAGATTTATCTCAATTATCTAGCACAGCAGCGATGTTTAGAGGATGTACAAGTTTAGTGGATTCAAAAGATACAATGAAGGACTGGGATATGAGTACCATTGAAAATACAAGCGCTATGTTTGCAAGCTGTAGCTTATTTAATGAAGCAATTGGAAATTGGACCATGGATAGTGTAGATGATATGGAAGGTATGTTCCAATTAGCATCAGCATTCAACCAAGATATTGGGAACTGGAATGTAAGTAATGTAGCTAATTTTGAAGATTTGTTTTTAGGAGCTACTGACTTTAACCAATCCTTAGCAAACTGGGATATCAGTGCAGCTACCGATATGGATGATATGCTGGTAAATTCAGGAATGTCTCAAGAAAGTTATGATGCAACTTTAATAGGTTGGGCAACTTTGGAAGCTAGCGAAACTCAAATTCCGACCAATTTCACCTTAGATGCTTCTGCAACCTATTGTTTAGCAGAAGATGCAAGAAATACGTTGACAGGTACAACCTATAATTGGATAATTAATGACGGAGGAAAATTTTGTACAAACGAAGCTTTTATTACCACTTGGTCAGTGGAAGCTAATGAAATGATTACCATTCCAGTCGATACAGGTTTAACCTATAATTATACTATAGATTGGGGAGATGGTACGCTAATTAGAAACCAAACAAGCGAAGTATCACACACCTATGCAGATGCTGGAACCTATACCGTTTCTATTATTGGTGAATTTCCTGCAATTAGTTTTAATAGGGCTACAGGAGCTATAAGAGATAGATTACAAACTGTAGAACAATGGGGTACTCAACAATGGGTAACTATGCAAGGTGCTTTTGAATTTTGTAAAAATCTAAAATTAAATGCCGATGATGTTCCAGATTTATCTCAGGTTAATGATATGGGAGATATGTTTTCTGGGTGTATTAGTTTTGAAGATTTAAAAGACAATATAGGAAGTTGGGATATGTCTACCATCACAAATATTGCATACATGTTTACAGAATGTGCTGATTTTAATGAAGACATCAGTGGATGGACATTTAATAACCTTGAATATACTTTTGTAGCATTTGAAGGAAACCAAAAATTTAATCAAGATATTTCTAATTGGGATATGTCAAAGGTTAAAGATATGTCCTATATGTTTGAAGACGCGGTTTCATTTAATCAACCTATTGGAAAATGGACACTCGGTTCAGTAGAATCTATGGAAGGCTTATTCCATGGAGCCACAACTTTTAATCAAGAGCTATCGAATTGGAATTTTAGCCAAGTTCAAGATGTAGGAGATTTATTTTACGAAGCTACAGCCTTTAATCAAGACCTATCAAATTGGGATATTTCTAGTGTGTCAAATATGTCTAGAATGTTTACCAATTCAGGAATGACCCAAGAAAACTATGACAAAACATTAATTGGTTGGGCAACTTTAGAAGATGGCGAAAGTCAAATTCCAACGGATTTGACTTTAGATGCTGATACAACCTATTGTTTAGCCGAAGCCGCACACGATACCTTAACAAGTGATACTTATAATTGGATAATTAATGATGGAGGAAAATTTTGTACCGATGAAGCATTTATTACTACTTGGTTAGTTACTGATGGAGATGAAGTAATAATACCTATTTTCGGTTCATACACGTATAATTACAATATAGATTGGGGTGATGGAACTGTTGAGTATGGACTTACAGCTCAAGCATCACATATCTACACAACTGAAGGTACTTATGAGGTTAAAATTACAGGAGAATTTCCTGCATTATTTTTCCACGAAAGTGGTTCAAGGTTAAAATTACAAACTATTGAGCAATGGGGTACGCAACA
The DNA here is from genome assembly GCF_947492405.1 of uncultured Aquimarina sp. Lineage (GTDB taxonomy): Bacteria > Bacteroidota > Bacteroidia > Flavobacteriales > Flavobacteriaceae > Aquimarina. Next base: position 286,093 of record NZ_CANLMP010000005.1, on the reverse strand, counting down.
ATGGCGTAGGTTAATCAATGGGTTTTCAACCTGCGTGAATTTGAAGTTAAATGCCGATGATGTGCCAGATTTATCTTTAATAGATTCTACTGGCTCAATGTTCGAAGGTTGTACCAATTTTGAAGATTTAAAAGATCAAATCGGGAATTGGGATATGTCTAACATTACTTTAATTTCAAGGATGTTCAATGAATGTTCGATTTTTAATGAAAATATTTCAGATTGGACATTTACAAAACTTACTAGAGCAGTTTATACCTTTAGAAATGCAACTAGTTTTAATCAAGATATTTCTAATTGGGATATGTCTCAAGTAGATGATATGGAAGGTATGTTTTTGCGTGCAAAAGCTTTTAATCAACCTATTGGTAATTGGACATTAAATGAAGTTGGATATATGACAAGCTTTCTTGAAGAAGCAAGTTCATTTAATCAAGATTTGAGTAATTGGAATATGAGTGATGTTTATGATATTAGATACATGTTTTACGCAGCTTCATCATTCAATCAAGATTTATCAAGTTGGGATATTAGTAATGTAGAAGGTTTCGATGATTTCTTTACAGGCTCAGGAATGACCCAAGAAAATTATGACAAAACATTAATAGGTTGGGCAACATTACATACTGGTGAATCAGAAATCCCTACTAATTTAACTTTAAATTCTGATGTTACCTATTGTTTAGCAGAAGCAGCAAGAGATACTTTAACAGGTTCGTTGTATAACTGGATCATCAATGATGGAGGACAAGGATGTGTAGCTCCCGTGATTACTTTAGTAGGAGATAATCCACAAGTAATAGAAAAAGGAGATACGTATACAGAATTAGGCGCTGAGGTAACTTATGGAGCTACATTAACAATCAATGCAACATCTGTGGATACAGATCGGGTAGGTAGCTATACGGTTACTTATGATGCTACAAATACAGTATCAGGCGCAACCGCAACACAAGTTAATAGAATGGTTGAGGTTGTAGATACTACAGCACCTGTAATTACCTTAAACGGACCAAATCCACAAATCATAGAACTAGGAGATCCATATATAGAGTTGGGAGCTAATACTGATGATGGATCAGCCGTGGTAATTAATGCCTCTGCTTTTATAGATGCCATAGGAAGCTATAATGTTACTTATAATGCTATGGATGCTTCCGGAAACAATGCCGTAGAAGTAATCAGAACAGTAAATGTAGTAGATACGACTGCTCCAGTAATCACCTTAACAGGAGCGAATCCGCAGACTATAGAGTTGGGTGCTGGATATTCAGAATTAGGAGCTACTACCGATGATGGATCTGCTTTATTGATTAATGCCTCTGCTTTTGTAGATGCAATAGGAAGTTACAGTATCACTTATAATGCTATGGATGCTTCAGGAAACAATGCCATAGAAGTAATCAGAACGGTGGATGTAGTAGATACAACGGCTCCGGTAATTACGTTAAACGGAGCAAATCCGCAGACCATTGAATTAGGAGCTGGATATACTGAATTGGGAGCGACTACGGATGATGGATCTTCTGTGAGTATTAATGCTTCCGATTTTGTCGATGCAGTAGGCAGTTATACGATCTATTATAATGCTACGGATGCTTCAGGAAACGCTGCTGTTCAAGTGACTCGTACTGTGAATGTAGTAGATACCACAAATCCAACAGTTGTATGTCAAAATATTACAATACAATTGGATGATTCTGGAAATGCAAGTATTACAGCGGCGATGATTAATAACGGTTCTTCAGATCTTTCAGGTATTGCATCACTTACAATCGATATTACGGATTTTGATTGTACCAATATTGGAGACAATGTAGTGGTCTTAACCGTTACAGATTCCAATGGAAATAGTGATATGTGTATGGCTACCGTTACAGTTGAAGATATGATAGCTCCAGAGTTTGATATGACTACGGTACCAACGGATATGGAGGTAATCTTTGATACTGGAGATATGTACACATTAACTGATTTTACTGATGGAGTAGTAGTTACCGATAACTGTGATACAAATAGAGCAGCTTTCGCAACTACGATTACTCAAAGTCCGGTAGCAGGTACATTATTAGGAGCTGGTGATCACGTGATTACCTTAACCGCAACTGATGATAATGCAAATGAACAAGTAGAGACTTTTACTATTACGGTTACTGATGCTATTTTAAGTGTTGGGGAAAACACAGAAGAGGTATTTACACTGTATCCTAATCCAGCGAAACAACAGTTTCAGGTTTCAGGATTCTCAGGAGAAGCAGAGCTATTTATCTATGATGTTAATGGGCGTAGTTTACTTATAGAAAAGGTAGATACTGGTCAATCTATATCAATTCAGGAGTTACCAAATGGGGTATACTTTGTAAAAATCGCTATAGGAAATACCTATAAGACGATTAGATTAATGAAAAACCAATAGATAGAACCCTTTATTTTTTTGCAAGAAAATCAGTACTACGAAGTTAAGGGGTCGTAGATACATGAGGTTGCAAGACTGAACCACTCAGTTTACTGGGTGGTTTTTTTATTAGTGAAACTCTATTTTGAAAAGTTGCATAGCAATGCATTCAAAATAGATAGTTGAACTAATCCCGCTTTTTCAGCGGGATCTCAGGCCCGTCTGCCGAGCCGGGTAGATCTAATACCTCGGAGCTTGCTTCGGAACTGGAAAAACTATTTTCTGTTGAATACCTTGTATGCCTGCATCGACGTAGTTTAGTATACCGGTTCTAATGTAAAAGTACCTGTGTTTTATTAGAGTATTTTTAAGTCAGAAATAGTATTAGTTATCTACATATCAGTATTTGTTTAAAAATAAATACCTTTATGTATATTCGTTTTTAGAATGAAATTAGACAGGTTGTTTATTTATATAGTGTGTTTTGTTACCTGGGTTTCCTTGGCTCAGGAAAAAGATACTACGCTGGTTGCTCTTGAAAAAAAGTTACAAATAGCTACTACTGATTCTTTAAAGATCGAGGCATTGTTAAACCTGGGAGTATATCAATTACGAAGAGATTTTAATAAAGTCGAAAGCTATACCAATGAAATCCTTGATATTTTTGAAAAAGAAAATTTAAGGTATGATATAAACTTACAACGTGCTGAAGTTTTTCAGCAATTGGGAATTCTAAACCGTAAAAGATCCAAATATTCTAAGGCATTAAAACATTATCTGGATGCGAAAAAGATCTTTTTGGCATATGAAGATTCACTAAATCTATCTTCTAACTACCATAACATAGGAAATGTATATAAATATCAGGAAGAATACAGAAAATCGATCCATGTTTTTAAAAAGGCGATTGCTATTAATGAGAAATTAGATATTCCCAAAAAGATTGGAGATAATTATAATGCGCTAGGAAGCTCGTACAGAAGAATTAATAAAGTCGACTCAGCTGCCTATTATTATGAAAAGGCACATCGAAAATATAAGGAAGCTGGATATCAAGAAGGAGTATACAGAGTAATTTCTAATGAAGCACAAATTCTTAGTCGACAAAAGAAATATTCGGAAGCGTTATCATTACAACTCCAATATTTAGAGTTTGTAGAAAAAACAGGGATCAAAGAAGCCATCGCTACTGCGCATTATAACCTTGCCCAAACCTATAATTATTTAGAACAGTTCACTAAGGCGATATATCACGTTGATCGATCTATACTCATCGCAAAAAAAGAAAAAATAGGAAGACGGTTGGCAGTATCCTACAAAAGAAAAAGTCTTTCTTATTTTAAGATGAAACAATTCGAAGAAGCTTTAGAATACTATAGAAAATATGCTAAAGCTAACGATAGTGTGTTTAACCTGCAAAAAGCAAAGGAAATCAGGGAGATTGAACTTCAGTACGAATTTGAACAACAAAAGCTGAAAGATAGTATTCAATTTGTAGAAGAAAAGAAACGAATTTCTACAGAAGCCGAAAATCAAGAATTAAAGAAAAAATGGTATTTCACTCTTTTTTTGATCACACTAATACTAACCACCGGAATTATGTATTATGGAGTACAATATTTTAGGAAAGTAAGAAAGCAAAATCAACTTAGGCAAACAAAATTAACTTCGCAAATTGAAGAGTTACATACCGAAGTTTCTCTTAAAAAAGAGGAGGTAACTGATTTGATGAAAGAAACGTTGGTACATCTTCGAACAAAAGAAAAGTTAGCTAACGATCTTAGTAAACTGTCCGACCAGGAAGAAGGAATTTCTTTAAAAAGTATTATCGCAGAACTCAAAGCGGATAAATTGGAAGATGCTAAATTGATCTTACTTAAAAAAAATATTGAAACACTGAATTATGAATTTCTTAGAAATTTAAAAATCAAGCACCCCTCACTTACGAAGACAGATATAGAGATTTGCTCTTTTATTAAATTAGGATTATCTAGAAAAGAGATCTCTAATTTGCGAAAAACAAGCTTGGATGCTATTAAGTCTACTCGATATCGATTAAAAAGCAAATTAAACCTTACTTCAAAAGATTCATTAGATAAATACATTCGTTCGCTTTAAACTTTGTTTCTTCTTAATAAATTAGCAATTGTTTTTGAAATGTAAAATTTAGTAAAGAGAAAAAAACATTGTTATAGAGATGAAGTTTTCTTATATTAAGATAATTCATTTAATTTTAAAGGATCTTAATAGTCCCCTATAGCATATGCAGAAACTTATCTGTTTTTTTCTGATATTTTTTTCCTTGAATTCTTTTTCTCAAGAGATTGATTCGACATTAGTAAGAATAAAAGAAGCAATAAAAAAGTCGGATAACGATTCGATTAAAATAGTTAACTACTTAAGGTTAAATAAATATTATCATGTTCGTGATTTAAATAAAGCCGATTCTCTTTTGAGTGAGATTTTAGTAATGCTAGATACGGTTCAATATGATTCTAGAAAACATCGAGGTCAAATATTTAGTAGAAGAGGAATTATTTCACGGATAAGAAGTAATTATCCAGAATCATTGCGCAATTATAATAAAGCGAAAGATATTTACGAAGAAATAAAAGATACATCTAAATTAATAACGATTAACACTAATATCGGTAATTTATATGATTATCAATACGATTATGTAAATGGGGCTAAATATTTTAAAAAATCGATAGAGATAAATACGAAACCTTTTAAAAAACAATTGGGCGTTAGCTATAGATTGCTTGCAGGCAATTATAATTATAGAGATAAAAGGGACTCAGCTTTTTACTATTTAAAGAAAGCAAGAATGATTTTTAAAGATATCAACGCTGATATTGAATATTTCGCATCTAATATTCAGTTTATTAGATATTCTTTAGAAGATTTGAATGAAATGTATTCTTTAGAAAATTTGGATGGAAGATATAGCTTAGAAGCTATAAACGGGAACCATTCTTATGACGATTTGGTTAAAATAGCCAATGAGACCACGAGTTTTTTTAAGAAAGAGGGGCACAAACACTATTTAAGTGAAAGTTATTATGATTTGGCAAATATTCATTTTGAGTTTAAGAAGTATTTTTTAGCTAAAAAATATGCTGATACAACGATAAATTATGCTCATCAAATTGAGAAGAAACACTTAGAGTCGAAGACTTATGAACTAAGAAGTCAGATACATGAGAAATTAGGGAAGCTTGGTAATGCTTTAAGAGACTACAAGAAATACGAGAAAACTCAAAATGAAATTTATACAGATAAGAAGTCAAAAGAGATAAGAGAGATAGAGATTGCTAATGAGTTTGCAAAAAAGAAAATGAAGGATAGTATTCTCTTTGTTAAACAGAAGGAGATCTTGGTTTTGGAAAAAGATAAAGCTTTAGCTCAAAATAAATTTATTGGTTTATTAAGCTTTATCGGTTTGTTTATTACATTCTTTATCATAAGAGCTCTTAGAAAAAAATGGTTAAAAGAACGTAAGTTAGGAAAGCAGTTTGAAAGAAAATTAAAACAGAGTGATGAGAAAATTTCTGTTTTAAGTTCTGACAAAGAGAAATTAACAGAAGAAGTAAATGAGCTCTTAACCGAAACGGTAATACAATTGAACACCAAAGGAAAGTTAGCCGAAAATTTGGCCAAATTATCACAAGAAGAAGAAGGTGTTACACTTAAAGGTATTATTGCAGATTTAAAAGCAGATAAATTAGAAGACTCAAAAATATTAGTTCTTAAAAAGAACATTGAAACGCTGAATTATGATTTCTTAAAAAACTTAAAAAGCCTCCATGCTAATCTTACAAAAACGGATATCGAAATTTGTTCTTTTATAAAAATTGGTCTTTCAAGAAAAGAAATTTCTAATTTAAGAAATACAAGTCTTGATGCTATAAAATCAACCAGATTTAGACTAAAAAAGAAACTAAATCTGACCCAAAACGATTCTCTAGATGAGTATATTCGCTCACTTTAGACTAACATTTTATTGCATTAATTTTATTTCTAAAGTTTAATTAAGATTTGTAAAAATACTTTAAACCCTTTGTAAAACAAGGGGTTTTGATTTGTGCACCCTTTTTTGCACCCCTCAATTTCTTTCGTAATTCAAATTTCATTAGTTATTTAGCGGCATCAATCTTTTAATAACTATGTTTTATTTTTTTAAAGAATTTTCCCGGATTATAAAAGCAAAGAATGATAATGATAGAAGCATTCAGGAGATAATAGCTGCTAAAACGGAACTAGAAAATAAATTAAAAGTATTAGAAAGTATAGAAAAAGAGCTTAAACAAATAGAAAATAGATCATTATAAAACATACACCCAAATCCAAATCAACACATTACAAATGTGATATGCTGATAATAAACCTAAAAACCCCCCTTATGCCTATGAAGACAAATTTCATAAACAACAAAAAGAGGAATATTAATAGAATAAAAAGTACGTTTCAAGTCGTACTTAAAGATCAAAGTATTCTGTTTCTTACTACTTAACCGTTAGGAAGAACCTTCACATTATTTATCTATTAACATCTCAAGAATCATAGTTTTTTGAAAACTATGTGATACTGGATTCATCAAAATATAATTTGATGAAATGGGAAATTACTGTAAAAAATTAAAATCTAAAATTTTTAAAAATGTTTAAAACTATATTCTCCAAAAGAAAATCAAGGATCGTAAAGTATCAGTCTAAAACATTGAAAAACAAGTCTCAGGACGTTCAGTTGTTATTCGAGATTATATCAGAACAACAACAGATTATTAAAGAGCTATTTAAGCAAAGTAAAAAACAAGGATTTCAAAATAAATTATTAAAGTCACGAGCAAATTTTGATGCTTTTGATATAGAACAGCTTAAAGAACTATTTCTGGCGGATACCCATACTGCATAGATGATTAGTTATTAAAACACAATTTCAATTATAGAAATACCTACAATTTTACAAAGAATGAAAAAGGAAAAAAATAGATACAAATTGATACATATGAAAAGAAAACTACTTTTAATACTAACCTTATTGGTTACTTATGGTTATGCCCAAACAGAATGTCCTCTTGATGAAAGTAAATTTTCTGGGACTGTTACTATTTCGGGTATTGGCGCTAGTGAGACAAAAGCTAGTGATGCAACATCCAATCATAGATTTGGTGAACGTGTAGCTATTGATGGTAATATTGCGGCAGTAGCTTCGCGTAGCAATGGTGCGGCTGCAGGAAAAGTATATGTTTTTATAAATGACGGATCTGGAAATTGGTCACAACAAACTATTTTGACAGCGAGTGATGGATTTGCAGGAGATAATTTTGGATCTGCCGTAGCCATAGAAGGAAATTATTTGGTTGTAGGAGCTCGCTCTCAGTTAAATGTTGGAGGAGTAGATACAGGAGCAGCGTACTTATTTGAATATAATGGCGTGAGTACCTGGACAGAAGTAGCAGTTTTTGAACCTAGTGATGGCAGCTCAGGCGATCGTTTTGGGGAATCAGCTTCTATAGAAGGTAATTTAATCCTGATTGGAGCTAGAAATGGTTGTACTGGTGGTTGTGCCTATATTTATGAAAATGATGGTACCAATACCTTTACCTACACAGAAACAAAATTAGAGCCACAGGTGCAATCGAACTATGACGGTGCTCGATTTGGGTATGATGTTTTAGTAAATGATGGGCGCGCCTATGTTGGAGGACCACAAGATTATTCTTCTGTAGGTAATTTTGCAGCTGGATCCGTACAGATATGGGATCAAGAAAATGATGGTTCGTGGACTAGAACTCATAGATTACGAGGTACAGAAACTTCAGAATATTTTGGTAGTGGTATAAGTGTGCAAGGAGATTACTTAGCTATTGGTGCTTATAATTATGAAGTTTCTTCAACACCTGAAGCTGATCAAGGAAGAGTATATGTGTATAAGGTAGATGGTAATGGAGATTACTTAGATGCAAATAGGGTTATGATCCAAAATGATGATAAAGATAGTTATAACGATCAGCGTTTTGGTACCGATGTAGCTTTAGAAGATGGTTTTTTATATGTGGGAACTTTTGGAAATGGTGCTAGTAATACGGATGCAGTATATATGTTTAAAGATGATGGTACGAATAACTGGACACAAATAAGTAAAATAACTTCGGATGCTGGCTGGGATGAATTTTCCAATAGAGCTGTTGCGGTATCTTTTCCAACCTTGTTAATAGGTCAAAATGAAGGAGATAGCCCATCTAATTCGGGTTCTGTGTATTTTGTACAACTAAACAATGATGTACAACCAGTTGCTTCAGTTACAGAAACTATTGAAGCGAGTCCTTCACAAAGTAATGGAGCTATCAAGGTGATTTTTAGTGATGAAGCTACTGAAACCCAAATAAAATTTAGTGTCGATGGAGGAGCTACGTATCCTTATGTGTTTGATGATACATTAGGTAGCGGTGAGATCACCAATCTCGCAGCAAACACCTATGATGTGTGGGTTGCTTTTGATGAAACATCCTGTCCAATTAATCTAGGAAATGTTACGGTAAATGAAATTCGTTATACGGCTATTCCTGATGCTAATTTTGAAGCTGAATTGGAATCCTTAGGATATGATGATATTTCTGGAGATAATCAAGTACCTACTGCCTTAATAGAGGTAGTTACTAACTTAGATGTAAGCAATCAATCTATTGCAGACTTAACGGGTATTCAAGATTTTACAGCATTGGTATCTTTGAACTGTGAAGACAATTCACTTACAAACTTAGATGTTAGTAATAATATTAATCTTCAAACATTAATTTTTGATAATAATAATGTATCTGCTTTAACCTTAGGAGTAAATACAAATTTAGATAGTATCGAAGGAAGATATAATCAATTAACCACTATAGATTTAAGTCAGAATCCTAATTTAACATTTATAAACTTAAGAGATAATTTATTTACGACTGTAGATGTATCCAGTAACCCACTTTTAGAAACCATAAACCTAAGAGGTTGTACTAATTTAATAAGTATAGATATAAGTAGTAACCCTAATGCTAAGTTTTTATATTTTCAAGATACAGCTTTAATGGGGTTAGATGTCTCGCAGAATACATTGTTAGAAGTTATAGTTGTTGAAAGAGTTAATTTTAATGCTATAGATGTTTCTAATTTATCTGTATTGCGACAATTAAGAATTGCTGATAATAGTTTTACAGCCTTAGATGTATCTAACAATCCTTTATTAGAACGATTAGAGTGCGAAAATAACAATCTAAGCTATTTGAACATTAAAAATGGAAACAATACAATTATACCGAATGCAGATTTTATAGCTACAGGTAATCCATTATTAACGTGTATTTTAGTAGATAATGCTTCATGGAGTACAACGAATTGGACCAACAAAGATGGTACGGCTAGTTTTAGTGATGCAGACTATTGTCGTTATACAGCAATACCAGATGCTAACTTTGAAGCTGCTTTAGAGGCTTTAGGATATGATGATATTTCTGGAGACGGACAAGTTCCAACGGCTTTAATTGAAGGAGTAACTTCTTTGAATGTGAATAGTCAATCAATTTCAGATGTAACAGGAATCCAAGATTTTATAGCATTAACTTCACTAGTTTGTATTTCTAATAACTTAACTAGTATTGATCTATCAAGTAATACCCAGTTAACTGACTTAAATGTGTCGAGAAATGATCTTACGTCTATAGATATTTCTAACAATGTTTCTTTGAAAAGTTTTTTAGCTTTTGAAACGGATTTAAGCTCGATTGATTTTACGAATAACAGTTTATTAGAGAAGATTGATTTAAATCGAGTAGCTACATTAACAGCTATTGATGTAAGTAATCTTTCAAATCTAAAAAATTTAATACTTTACAGAACAGGTATTACCAGTATAGATGTATCCAATAATCCACAATTAGATGAGTTGAGACTGGATTATACAGATCTTACTAGTTTAGATGTATCCAATAATCTACTGCTTACGAATTTAAAAACGAATGCTTCTTTAATTACCTCTTTAGATTTAACCTTAAATGTTGGGTTAACACGTTTAGAAGCTTTTGATGGCGATCTTGAGCATTTAAATGTTAAAAACGGAAACAATACCAACATTACTTTTTTTGATATAAAAAATAATCCATCATTAGATTGTGTGTTGGTTGATGATGCTTCTTATAGTAATACAAACTGGATAAATATCGGTGCTACCACAAGTTTTACTGATACTAACTATTGTCGATATACATCGATTCTTGATGCTATTTTTGAAGCTAGATTAGAAGCATTAGGATATGATGATATTTCTGGTGATGGTCAAGTGCCTACTGCTTTAATTGAAGTGGTAACGAGTCTAAATGTAAATGATCTAGGCATCAACGATTTAACAGGTATCGATGATTTTACAGCATTAGTAACGTTGAACTGTAGAGGAAATAATTTGTCTACTTTGGATATTAGTCAAAATATCTTATTAGAGACATTAGCAGCAAATAACAACGATTTACCTTCTATCGATGTATCCAATAATACTGCGTTAAAAAGTATAAATCTAGGAGCTAATAATCTTACTACACTAGATATATCAAACAATACAGCTTTACAAATTTTGAGCTTACAAGTAAATAGTGGATTAACCAGTATAGATATTAGTAACAACGTTCTTTTAGAACAATTAAGAACCTACAGTACAAATATCGCTTCGTTAGATCTTAGTACGCATCCTAATCTAGAGATACTGCAAGCATACAACTCGGCACTTACTGCAATGGATGTATCCAACAATCCTGTTTTAGAAGAACTTCGTGTAAATGGTACTAGTGTTACGGAGTTGGATTTGAGTAACAATCCTAATATTAAAAGTTTACGTGTAAATGATACAGGTATCCAAACATTAGATTTAAGTAACCAAATTGCATTGCAAAACCTATTTGCATATGATACTAACCTAAGCTACTTAAATGTAAAAAATGGAAACAATACCAATGTAGGTACATTTAGAGTGGAAAGCAATCCAAATTTATCTTGTATTATAGTAGACGATGCTACATACAGTACCACAAATTGGTCGGATATTGACAATATAGCTAGTTTTACTGATGCGGATTACTGTAGATACACTGCGATTCCAGATCCAGTTTTTGAAGCAAGATTAGAAGCATTAGGGTATGATGATATTTCGGGAGATGGACAAGTACCAACAGCACTAATAGAAGGAGTAACCTATTTGTATGTTCCTGCTAATGGTGTGGCTGACTTAACGGGTATAGAAGATTTTTTAGCCCTTGAGAGATTGATTTGCTCTGGTAACAATCTATCAGCATTAGATCTTTCTACCAATACCCTGTTGGAAGAAGTTGATGTATCCAATAATGATATTACCTCAATTGATATTTCAAATTCTCCGGTATTAGAAGAATTAAACTTAAGAGAAAACAAACTTAATTCGATCGATGTAACAAACAACATTGCACTTTTAGATTTAGATTTATCAGGAAGTGACATTACAAATTTAGATATCTCTAATAATACATTATTAACGCATTTAAATGTGGATAATAATGATATGACTCTACTGGATGTATCCAATACTATTAATTTAAAAGTTTTAGAAATATCAGGTTTAAATATTACAACCTTAGATCTAAGTAACAATACGCTTTTAGAAGAACTGATTTGTTCATATACCACTTTAATACAATTAGATGTAAGTACTAATATCGCTTTGACTTATTTGGAGTGTGAAGAATCAAATCAATTAACTTCTTTGGACTTAAGTACATTACCATTGCTCGATGAGGTTATTTTAAATGACAATGCTTTATTGAATGCATTGAATATTAAAAATGGAAATAATACCAGTTTATCAACTTTTGATGCGACTGGTAACCCAAATTTAACATGTATTTTGGTAGATGATGCAGCTTATAGTACCACTAATTGGACTAGTATTGACCTAACCGCCAGTTTTAGTGATACTTATTGTAATTACACAGCGATTCCTGATGCCATTTTTGAAGCTGAATTAGAAGCCTTAGGATATGATGACATTTCGGGAGATGGTCAAGTTCCTACAGCTTTGATCGAAGTTGTTACCATACTTAATGTAAACAATAAAGGGATTACGGATCTAACAGGAATTGAGGACTTTGTAGCACTTACAAGTCTAACAGTTTCAGACAATAACTTAGGTACAATTGATGTAAGCAATAATATAAATTTAAAAACGCTGGATTGTCAGTTTGCAGGACTTTCTGCTCTGGATGTATCTTCTAACACTGTCTTAGAAAATTTATATGCTAACGGAAACTCAATTTCGAGTATAGATGTAACTAACAATGTTAATTTAGTACAATTAGGAATGTATGACAATGATCTTACCTTAATAGATGTAAGTAATAATATAGCACTTACTGTAATTGATCTTTTTGGAAATCAACTTACTGCGATTGATGTAAGCAATAACCTCTTATTAAGAAACCTCTTATTAGAGAGCAATAATTTAACAAGCTTGGATGTAAGTGCCAATACCGCTCTTAAAAACTTTACTTGTAACAGTAATGCATTAACATCACTTAATATTCAAAGTGGTGCAAATACCAATATCAATAGTTTTAATGTAACCAATAACCCGAATTTATATTGTGTATTGGTGGATGATCAGGCATATAGTATTACTAATTGGACCAATATTGATGTACAAACTAATTTTGCAACAGACTGTAGTGTTACGCCAATGATTACTTTAAATGGAGCAAACCCACAAACTATAGAATTAGGGGTTGGATATACGGAACTAGGAGCAACCGCAGATGATGGATCTTCGGTGAGTATTGATATTTCAGAATTTATGGATGCTGTAGGAAGTTATACGATTTATTATGATGCTACCAATGCTTTAGGTAATGCTGCAGTTCAGTTAACCCGTACTGTAAATGTAGTGGATACCACAGCACCAGTAATTACTTTGATAGGAGATAATCCACAAACCATAGAATTAGGAGCTGGATATTCAGAATTGGGAGCAACAACAGATGATGGTACTGAGATAACTATAGATGCTTCAGAATTTATGGATGCAGTAGGAAGTTATACTATTTATTATGACGCTACAGATGCTGCTAGTAATGCTGCAGTTCAGTTAACCCGTACTGTAAATGTAGTGGATACCACAGCACCAGTAATTACTTTGATAGGAGATAATCCACAAACCATAGAATTAGGAGCTGGATATTCAGAATTGGGAGCAACAACAGATGATGGTACTGAGATAACTATAGATGCTTCAGAATTTATGGATGCAGTAGGAAGTTATACTATTTATTATGACGCTACAGATGCTGCTAGTAATGCTGCAGTTCAAATAACACGTACTATAAATGTAGTGGATACCACAGCTCCAATAATTACGTTAAATGGAGCGAATCCACAAACTATAGAATTAGGAGCTGGATATATGGAATTAGGAGCAACCACAGATGATGGATCTTCGATAAGTATCGATGCTTCAGAATTTATGAATGCGGTAGGAAGTTATACGATTCGATACAATGCTATTGATGCATCGAGTAATGTTGCAGTAGAGGTTACTCGTACTGTAAATGTAGTAGATACCACAGCTCCAATAATTATGTTAAATGGAGCAAATCCACAAACTATAGAATTAGGAGCTGGATATACTGAGTTAGGAGCGACTACGGATGATGGATCTTCAGTGAGTATTGATACTTCAGAATTTATGGATGTAGTAGGAAGTTATACTATTTATTATGACGCTACAGATGTTGCTGGTAATGCTGCAGTTCAGGTAACTCGTACGGTTAATGTGGTCGATACTACCAACCCAACAGTTGTATGTCAAAATATTACCGTGCAGTTAGATGATTCTGGAAATGTAAGTATTACTGCTGCGATGATTGATAACGGTTCTGCCGATATTTCAGGGATCACATCACTTACATTAGATATTACAGATTTTGATTGTGCTACTATTGGAGATAATGTAGTTGTCTTAACCGTTACAGATACTAATGGAAATAGTGATATGTGTATGGCTACAGTTACAATTGAAGATAGGATAGATCCAGAGTTTGATATGGCTACTGTGCCAACGGATATGAATGTTACTTTCGATACAGGAGATATGTATACATTGGCAGATTTTACAAGTGGAGTAGTAGTTACAGATAATTGTGATACCAATAGAAGTGGATTCGCTACAACGATTACTCAAACTCCTGCAGCAGGTACTTTATTAGGGGCTGGTGATCATGTGATTATCCTTACGGCTACAGATGATAATGCAAATGAACAAACTACAACTTTTACCATTACGGTTACTGATGATATTTTAAGTGTTGGGGAAAACACAGGCGAGGTATTTACACTCTATCCTAACCCAGCGAAACAACAGTTTCAGGTTTCAGGATTCTCAGGAGAAGCAGTTTTATCCATCTATGATGTTCATGGACGTAGTTTACTTATAGAAAAGGTAGATGCTGGTCAATCTATATCTATTCAGGAGTTACCAAATGGGGCATACTTTGTGAAAATCGCTATAGGAAACACCTATGAGACGATTAGATTAATAAAAAATGAATAGATAGAACTCTTTATTTTTTGCAAAAGGTCAGTGCTACGAAGTTAAGGGGTCGTAGATACATGAGGTTGCAAGATAAAACCACTCAAGAAATTGAGTGGTTTTTTAAATATGGATAAAGAATTTTATTATACCAATTCCATAATGGCTTGCTCCAGTTCTTGTTCTCGATGTAACCCCATTTTCTTTCGAATACGGTGTCTGGAGGCTTTAATAGATCCCATGGTGACATTACGAATAACCATAATTTCTTTAAGACTCAGATTCATGCGCATCAAAGCACATATTTCCCTTTCAGACTTGGTAAGATCAGGATATAATTCTCTGAGTTTTTGGTTAAATACCTCATCTAGCTGCTCAATATTATCGCCAATAGAATCAAATTTACTTTCTGTACTAATCTGTGCATTAAGATCACTAATCAAAGACTGAAAATCCGAAACATCGACCGCATCTGCGTGTTGTTTTACTTTTTTAAGCTTAGAAAGGAACTCTTGCTTAAACTGCAACCGCATTTTATTATCTGCTACCAACTGCTTAGCCTGATATGTAGTGTGTTTTAATTTCTCATCCAATAACTCTTTCTCAAGCTGCTCTTTTTTGAAACGTTCTTTATTCAGTTTTCTTCGATTGTTTACAAAGATCAATAAGGCGATAATTCCTGCCGAGACTAAAAGCAACAAAGTAATATAAAGTCGATTCGTGGCTTGTTGCGCTTCATTTTTTAATTTGAGTTCACTTTTCTCGTTTGCAAATTGTAGGCTATCTGCTAGTTTTTCCTTCTGAAATTGATAATTCAATTCCAGTGCAGTGATCTTTTTAGCATTTTTGACATTAAAAATCGAATCGTAGTAATATTTGTGAGTTTTGTAAAAGCCAAGTGCATTTTTATAATTACCCATCTGCTCATAAATATGACTTCGTAATTGATAAATAATAGGAAATTTAGAGGTGTTACCTTGTTTTTTAACATAATCCAGCGCTTCATCCATATAGGACAGAGCTTCCTGATATTTTCCTAAATCCGAATGAATTTTGGCAAGGTGCATTAATGTATTAGAAAGGAAGTTATAATCTTTTGTTGATTTAAAAATATCAACAGTTTCTTCATATAAAGCAATAGCTTTTTCATACTTGCCTGAGGTATAATAGATAGTTGCTATATTATCATTGGACTTTGCTTTATCTTTAAGTGTTGGGGCATAATTTTTAGATAATTGATAGTAATGCATAGCAGAATCATTCTGCTTGGTATAATAATATATGACTCCCAGCATATTATAGGTGCGGGCTAATTGAGAACTATCTACATGTCGTTCCTGTATAGCTATAGATTTTAAAAAATAATTTTTTGACTTGTCATATTCTTTTTGATATCTAAAGATCATAGCGATGCTATGATAACTCTTGGCAATTTCAAAAGAATTTTGCAATTTTTCCCTGATTTTTAAAGCCTGTAGCCTGAAATCCAGAGAGTTTTTATAATTGGTTTGTCTGGATTCATATTTTCCCAATACATCCAAAATTCGTGCTTTTTGTTTTAAAAAGTGAGCAGAAGGATTCGCTATGCTATCAATAAGTTGTAGGGTTTCGTTCATCAAATCCCTTCCTTGATCTATGCTATATTGCTCGACCACTTTGGTAAGTTCGAAAAGGTATTGAACTTTTAGAGAATCATTAGCTGCATCGTTGACCTTTTGTCTTAATTCAATTTCCAGACTGTCCTGTTGCTCTTGACTTAATATGATAAGGGAAGAGAGTAAAAAAAAGATTAGGAAAAAGGCTTTCATGATAGGTAAGGGGATTTATATATGTATTACAAATATAACGATATACGAAGAGAAATAGAGTGATTTCGGGATATCTATTTTCTTTGAAAACCCTTGTGAATAAAGAGATGAAACTTTTTGTAACCATAAAAAAAGCATAAATGCGAAAACAGAGTTGTACCATTGTGCTTTATTTCGTTAACAAAAATTTAACCTAAATAAACCCCTTATGAAAAAACTACTACTCTTATTTTCCGTGGTGTTTTATGCGATAGGATTCACCTCTTATGAATTAGCTGCCAAGACACCCGTTAAACCCTCCTCAGCATTATTTACACCACAGATTAGTATTGCTGGTCCTGATATGATGACAGTGATTGCCAATGGCGATACGACTCCTGACATGCTAGATGGGACATTGTATTTTGAAATAGGAACAGGTAACTCTCTAATGACACCTTTTAGCATCCAAAACAGTGGTACCAGTGATTTAAATATTTCGGATATCACAATTACCGGAACCAATGCTTCAGATTTTGTGCTCAATGATATGTGGCCAACCACAGTGTTAGCTGGGTCAACAGAGTCCTTTGAAGTAAGTTTTGCACCGCAATCTGCTGGAGTAAAAAACGCAATAGTAACCATCACCAGTGATGATCCTAATAATGGGACTTATACATTTGCCATACAAGGAACCGCTTTTGAAGGTGCTACAGGATTACATTTTGATGGTGTGGATGATAATATCACTTTTAATAGTGGTAATTATAGCCTGAACGACAATTTTACAATCGAGTTTTGGATGAACCCCGAGATTTCAGGAACAGACGAACATTTTATACTGGATAATACAAGTGGTAGTTCAGGGTATAGTTTGCGTATCGATATAACGCAGCAATTAAATTTTACTTTTTTTACTGCTAGTGGTGTTAAAAATTTAAGTACATCAACTATCGTAAACAATCAATGGCAACATGTCGCCATTGTTTATAATGATTCTGGTTATTCAATTTTTATTGATGGTATGCTGGATAATTCATTAGCTCTTTCTGAAGCTATTGTAGATAGTAGTAATAATCTCACTATGGGAAGTGCTTTTGGTGGTGGAGAATATTATGCAGGTGCTATAGATGAATTACGAGTGTGGGATGTAGCATTGTCTAGTTGTAGAATTTCAGATCAATCTAGTTGTCAACTAACGGGAAGTGAAAGCGATCTGTTGGCTTATTATAATTTTAATAGTGGAGAAGTTAATGGAAATAACTTTCCGATATACAGTATACTAGATCCCAATCATACAATTACTTCTGGTATTCCTCCACAAGGAACGTTGAACAATTTTGGGTTAACAGGTACTACTTCTAACTGGATAGACACTACTGCGAATGGAATTTTAGGAACATGTAATACATATTCAGAAGCTATCATTGGGATTGCTTCAAATAGTAACGCTATCAATAATGGGGACACTACAGTAAGTTCAAGTAATAAAACCTCTTTTGGAAATGTAGAATTTGGCCAGGCAGAACCTGCTGATTATACGATTAGTAATAGAGGTAGCGCTACACTAAATATTTCTAATATTATCATCGATGGAGCATCTGATTTTACCATTATAGAATCACCAACAACAGTAGCTGCAGGAGCTTCAGAAAATTTACGTATCCTTTTTACACCAGCTTCTATTGGAACCAAAAATGCCACAGTACGTATCTTAAATGATGACTGTGATGATGCTACTTTTGAGTTTGCTATAGAAGGAACTGGTTTTACACCTGCCACCGGACTGAGTTTTGATGGAACAGATGATCATATTAGTGTTAATCATAATAGTTCATTCAACACAAACACATTTACAATAGAGACATACTTTAAAACATCGTCTTCTTCAGCTGGACAGTCGATTATTGCAAAATATGATGCAACAGGGATTAATGGGTTTTCAATGAATTTAAATAATTCAGGGAGGTTATTATTTGAGTATGCAGTACCAAATAGTGAAACAACTAGTTTATCTAATGCTTCTGGATTGAATGATGATAACTGGCACCATGTTGCTTTAGCATTTGGAAATGGAAAGGTAACATTTTATATCGATGGTGTGTTAGATAATGAAATTACGTTTAGTAATATTCCAGAAACTCCAACAAATACAGAATCACTTTACATAGGGTATTCTGAATTTAATAACGTTTATTTTAATGGAGAAATAGATGAAGTGCGTTATTGGTCTAGAACACTATGTTTAGATGAAATTAATGCACAACGTGGTTGTGAATTAGCAGGAAATGAATCAGGGTTAGTAGTGTATTACAATCTAAATCAAGGTAAGGTTAATACTAGCAATGTGACTGAAACTACTGCTAATGATGAAACATCAAACAATTTAGATGGTACATTAACCAATTTTAATTTAACAGGTAGTACTTCTAACTGGATAGATACTACTGCAAATGGTATTTCCGGAAACTGCTCAGTTGCTTTTCCGGAAATTAATGTACAAGGAAATGGTAACGATATTCTTAATGGTGATGCAACTCCTGATTCTAGTGATAATACCGATGCAGGAAACGTTTTGGTTGGTAATTCTGCCGAGATGAACTTTTTTGTGCGTAACACGGATGGTTCTGGTGCTTTACATATAGATGGTGTTATACTTACGGGCGATACTGATGATTTTACCATTACGCAAAATCCTAGTAATAACGGAATACCAGCAACTGAATCTGCTTCATTAAAGATCAATTTTACACCAACATCTGGTGGTACAAAAACGGCTACGGTAATTATTAGTAGTGATGATTGTGATGAACCTGAATATACTTTTACCATACAGGGAACAGGAATCCCTCTTGGTACTGGTTTAGATTTTGACGGTGCTAATGATTTAGTAACAATTTCACACAATGCTTCTCAGAATAATTTGAATTTCTCCGTAGATTTTTGGATCAAAACTACTGATGGATTAGGAGGAGTCATCAATAAGTTTACCCCAGATGGAAACAGTGGATGGCGTATTAACCTGGATGGAGGAAGAATTGAGTTCTATTATTATGCGAGTGCTTCCAATTATGTTACAAGGTTATTGAGCCCTGCAACTTCGGTCAATGATGGTAACTGGCATCACGTAGCGGTTACGCTCAACTCTGGAAACGCAAGATGTTATATCGATGGAGTATTAGCAAGATCAACCGGATGGAACGGAACTGCTACAGCTACCACGACCACAGCAGATATACAACTAGGATATGCAGCAGCAGATGCTCCTAGTGGTGATACAGGAGGATATTTTGATGGGCAGTTAGACGAGCTACGTATCTGGACTAAAACATTGAGTGAATTCGAAGTTGGTCAATTAAATGGATGTACAACAGATATGTCACAAACCAGTTTAGTGGTTAGTTATGATTTTAACGAAGGTATTGCAGCTGCTGATAATAGCGGGCTAACAACATTAGCAGATGGTTCAGGAAACAACTACAACGGAACACTTACTAACTTTGCTTTAACCGGAGCTACCAGTAACTGGATTGATGCAGCTGACAACAATGTTTCAGGTAGTTGTGATTGCGTTGTTACAGGTGGCGTTACATTGACTACGCAAGCCGAAGTAGACAATTTTGTAACGGCAACTCTCGGATCTTGTGGAATTATCGAAGGAGATGTAACGATTAACGGAACTATTACAGATGTATCTGGATTCTCCAATCTTCATACTATTTCAGGAGATTTGCACCTGGAAGGGAACATTGTAGATGATCTTTCTGGATTTAATTCACTAACCACCATTGGAGGAAATTTCACTTTAAAAGATATGACCAATACGACTTCTATAAGCGATTTTTCTAATATTACAAGTCTTGGAGGAAATTTTGAAGTTAACAATCTCGATCAATTAACAGAAATTTCAATTTTTGATCAAATAGCTGCTATTTCAAGTATAACGATTACCGGTAATTCAATGTTATCGACAATTACTTTTGATGAATTGCAAACGATGAGCTCAAGTTTTGTCATAACATTTAATGGGGCACTAGGCACTATTTCAGTTCCAAAATTAACTGATGTAAATGGTGAATTTAGAATGAATAATAATAGCGCTGCAATGATGAGTCTTAGTTTACCCCTTCTTGAAAGCACAGGGAATTTCAGAATTAATGATATGAATGGTCTACAATCCATAAATGCTCCAGAATTACTAACGGTTACAGGTAGTTTTAATGTTGGTAGTTGTGCTGCTTTAACTACCCTTACGATTCCAAAACTAACAAGTATAGATAATAATACTTCCATTGACAATTGTACACAACTTACTACAATAAATACAACGTCCTTATCAACGGTTAGTGGTGATTTTAGTATGGATGATTTGGCAATAAGTAGTTTGAGTTTCCTTCAAAATGTAACAAGTATTGGTGGTGGACTTTTAATAAGAGATATGGTTAATTTGAGTACTCTTCAAGGACTTGATGAACTAACAACTTTAGGAAGTTTTAGTGTAAACGATTGTGATTTATTAACTAGTCTAGAAGGATTCCCAAAATTAGGGATTACTTCTATAAACTTATTAAACATTGCTGAAAATGAATTGATCACAACATTCGATAATTCTTTCTTAGAATCATTAACTTCTATTGTTACTTTAGGAATTAGTTTTAATGGGAATCTGGTAGAAATTGATGCCTTACAAAATGTAGTTTCTCTCACAGGAGGAAGTGATTCAACCATTAGAAATAATAATAGTTTACAAAGTATCAATCTCTATGCACTAAGAAATGTAAATTCTAATTTGATTATTCAGAATCAAGAGCTAGGTATTTCCAATCTATGTGGTTTGTATAATTACGTTACGGTCGGAGATGGTAATACAACCTTATCCTTTGTAGGTGCTAATTCAGCGGATTGGGACAGTGTACAAGACATTATTGATAATTGCGAAACTCCTGTTATTACCTTAATTGGTGATAATCCACAGACCATAGAATTAGGAGCTGGATATTCAGAATTAGGAGCAAGTACTAGTGATGGTAGTTCTGTAGTAATCGATTCCAGCGAATTCGTGGATGCCATAGGAAGTTATACAATTACTTATAATGCAGTTGGTATTTCAGGAAATAATGCTATTGAAGTTACTCGTACAGTAAATGTAGTAGATACCACAGCACCAGTAATTACTTTGGAAGGAGATAATCCACAAGCCATTGAATTGAGAGCCGGATATACTGAGTTAGGTTCAACCACAGATGATGGATCTTCGGTGAGTATTGATACTTCAGAATTCATGGATGCAGTAGGAAGTTATACGATCTATTATGACGCTACAGATGCTGCTGGTAATGACGCAGTTCAAGTGACTCGTACGGTGAATGTAGTAGATACCACTGCGCCAGTAATTACTTTGGATGGAGCAAATCCACAGACTATAGAATTAGGAGCTGGATATACTGAGTTAGGAGCAATCACAGATGATGGTACTTCAGTAAGTATTGATACTTCAGAATTCATGGATGTAGTAGGTAGTTATACCATCTATTATAATGCTACAGATACTGCTGGTAATGACGCAATTCAAGTGACTCGTACGGTGAATGTAGTAGATACCACTGCGCCGGTGATTACTTTGGAAGGAGCAAATCCGCAGACTATAGAATTAGGAGCTGGATATACTGAGTTAGGAGCAATCACAGATGATGGTACTTCAGTAAGTATTGATACTTCAGAATTTATGGATGTAGTAGGTAGCTATACGATCTATTATGATGCTACAGATGCTGCTGGTAATAACGCAGTTCAAGTGACTCGTACAGTAAATGTAGTAGATACCACAGCGCCAGTAATTACTTTGGATGGAGCAAATCCACAGACTATAGAATTAGGAGCTGGATATACTGAGTTAGGAGCAATCACAGATGATGGTACTTCAGTAAATATTGATACTTCAGAATTCATGGATACAGTAGGTAGCTATACGATCTATTATGACGCTACAGATGCTGCTGGTAATGCAGCAGTTCAAGTGACTCGTACGGTGAATGTAGTAGATACCACAGCACCAGTAATTACTTTGGATGGAGCAAATCCACAGACTATAGAATTAGGAGCTGGATATACTGAGTTAGGAGCAACAACAGATGATGGTACTTCAGTGAGTATTGATACTTCAGAATTTATGGATGTGGTAGGAAGTTATACGATCTATTATGACGCTATTGATGCTTCCGGTAATGCTGCTGTTCAGGTGACTCGTACAGTAAATGTAGAAGATACCACAGCGCCAGTAATTACTTTGGATGGAGCAAATCCACAGACTATAGCATTGGGAGTTGGATATACTGAGTTAGGAGCAATCACAGATGATGGTACTTCAGTAAGTATTGATACTTCAGAATTCATAGATGCAATAGGTAATTATACCATCTATTATGATGCTACAGATGCTTCTGGTAATGCAGCAGTTCAAGTGACTCGTACAGTAAATGTAGTAGATACCACAGCGCCAGTAATTACTTTGGATGGAGCAAATCCACAGACTATAGAATTAGGAGCTGGATATACTGAGTTAGGAGCAATCACAGATGATGGTACTTCAGTGAGTATTGATACTTCAGAATTTATGGATGTGGTAGGAAGTTATACGATCTATTATGACGCTACTGATGCTTCCGATAATGCTGCTGTTCAGGTGACTCGTACAGTAAATGTAGAAGATACCACAGCACCAGTAATTACTTTGGATGGAGCAAATCCGCAGACTATAGCATTGGGAGCTGGATATACCGAGTTTGGAGCAACTACAGATGATGGTACTTCAGTAAGTATTGATACTTCAGAATTTATGGATGCAATAGGCAGTTATACCATTTATTATAATGCCACAGATGTTTCAGGGAATGCTGCAGTTCAGGTGACTCGTACGGTTAATGTAGTAGATACCACAAATCCAATAGCAGTGTGTCAGAATATTACAGTACAATTGGATGCTACAGGTAATGTAAGTATTGCTGCAGCCATGATTGATAACGGTTCTTCTGATCTTTCAGGCATGGTATCGCTTGCTTTAGATATTACAGATTTTGATTGTACCAATATTGGAGATAATATGGTTGTGCTTATGGTTACAGATACTGATGGAAATAGTGATATGTGTATGGCTACCGTTACGGTGGAAGATACCATAGCTCCAGAGTTTGATATGACTACCGTGCCTACGGATATGGAAGTACCTTTTGATACGGGTGATATGTATACCCTTGCAGATTTTACAAATGGAGTGGTCGTTACGGATAATTGTGATACGAATAGAGCTGCTTTGGCTACTACGATTACTCAAACTCCTACAGCAGGTACTTTATTAGGGGCTGGTGATCATGTGATTATCCTTACGGCTACAGATGATCATGCAAATGAACAAACTACAACTTTTACCATAACGGTTATTGATGATATTTTAAGTGTCGGGGAAAACAAAGAAGAGGTATTTACACTCTATCCTAATCCAGCGAAACAACAGTTTCAGGTTTCAGGATTCTCAGGAGAAGCAGTTTTATCCATCTATGATGTTCATGGACGTAGTTTACTTATAGAAAAGGTAGATGCTGGTCAATCTATATCTATTCAGGAGTTACCAAATGGAGTATATTTTGTAAAGATTGCTATAGGAACCACCTATAAAACCATTCAATTGATGAAAAACGAATAGATAGAACTCTTTATTTTTTGCAAGAAAATCAGTGCTACGAAGTTAAGGGGTCGTAGATGAGATTGCAAGATAAAACCACTCAAAAAATTGAGTGGTTTTTATGCTTATATATGGTTATGTATTTGTTATAGGATTCTAATTATAACTTTTAGTAAGTTTGTAAATAATGAAAAAATATACAACCCCATTCTTACTGTTGTTTTCTTTTTTACTCTTCTCTCAAGAAAAGGATACTATCTTGACCCGTCTGCAAAAAGAGGTTAGAGAAGCCATTGTTGATACTACAAAAGTAAAAACGATGTTGCAACTCGGAGAGTACCAATTAAACAGAGATTTTGATAAAGCAGAAGGACATTTTATCAAGGCTTTAGACTTAATTAAACATAAGAAAGAAGACTATTACGTGCCCTTTCGTGCAGCATTGTACGTGCAGATGGGAGTGGTAAATCGAAGAAAAGCAAACTATCCAGAAGCTATTGAATATTACTTAAAGGCAATGAAATATTATGAGCAATTAAAGGACTCTTCTGGTGTTGGCGATGTATATCACAATATGGCTATGGTATACCGTTATCAAAAAGAGCACAGAAAAGCTATTGAACATTTTAAGAGCTCTATTTCATTAAAACAACTCGTTCGAGATTCTGTTGGCTTGGGAATGGTATATAATATGTTAGGAGTTTCCTATCGGCAGAATAAACAATTGGACTCTGCATTGATATGTTATAATAAAGCAAAAGCACTATTTACGTCTGTTAACAATCAAGATAATATATATCGTGTCAATAATAATATGGGGGTATTGTACCAGAGCCTTCAAGAATATGATAAAGCCCTTAAGATACAATTTGAAAATTTAGATCGTTGCAGGCGTTTAGGAAAAAAGCTTTCTATGTGCGTAACGCATTATAATATTTCGTCGGTGTACAAAGGAAAAAAAGAGTGGAAACAGTCCTTAAAACATTCAGATTCTTCATTACAAATAGCTCTTGAAGAAGGTTTTGAAGAAAGAGCATCAGTAGCCTATCGAAGAAAAAGTTTTGTCAATGCTAAAATGGGAGATTTTGAAGATGCTTATGAAAACTACCGTAAGTTTAATAGAGCATCGGATAAGATTTTCAATTTAGAAAATGAAAAAAAAATTCAAGCGCTTGAGTTGAACTACGAATTTCAAAAAGAAAAACAAACCGATAGCCTACAGTTTGTGCAAGAAAAAAGAGAAGTAGAGTTAATTGCTATATCAGAAGCATCAAAAAAGAAATTGTATTTCGCATTATTACTAGTTACACTTGTTGGAGGTAGTGTTATTGGATATCTCATACGACGCAATTATCAACAGCGTTCTAAACTTGCTAAAGCAACTTATGAGAGTGAGAAAAAGATATTAGACCAGGAAATTATAACTAAAGAAAAAGATATTAAAAGATTGATTGCGGATAATAGTATGCGCCTGGCTTTTAAAGAAGAATTATTGGATACGATAAAAAATGAAGTAACCTCTCAGGATCCGAAAAACATAAAACAATCTTTAAACTCCCTTACCACTCAATTACGATTGCAAATTGAAACCGAAAGTAGGCTATCTGATCTTCAGGAAAAGATTGATCAGGTAAATACAGATTTTGACAAGATACTCCAGCAATCATATCCTGAATTAACCAAAGGAGAAAGAGAAGTATGTGCCTTATTACGTCTCAATTTATCAATTAAGGAGATTATGACTATTCGTAATGTATCAGTAGATTCTGTCAAATCTATGCGACGTCGTATCCGTAAGAAAATGAATGTGCCTTCAGAAATCGAGCTCGAAAAGTTCATTCGGGAATTAGTTTAGCTAGAAATATTGTTTTCTTGCTGCACCCGTCTAAATATTTTAACTTTAATCGTCATTGCCAATAGCTTTAGGAGAAAGTGCTCTACTACTTACTTTCTGCTTATAGTATAGCGCACTTATCTCCAGAACTTTTCAAGATGACACCTTTTGACACCACTACTTTCTTGGCAGAGCCTATAGTTGTAATTAATATTACGGACTCTAACCTTAGAACCTGCAATATGATTAAGCTATTAAACAGTTATATGATAGCATATATATTCTTTTTAAACACCGAAATAGTAACTTCCGCAGTTGTTATTTTGAGTATTATAATTATTACATTTTTTATCAGGAAGAATGTATACGATCGTTCAAAAATCAACCGAATCACCAAAGAAAAAAATAGATTAATAGAGAGGCTTACAATAAAGGAAGAACAAATAAAAAGTTTGATGGCAGATAACAGTATGCGCTTAACATTTAAAGAAGAGTGGTTGGCAAAATTAAAAAATGATGTAATGGTTACTGCCGATGCTAAAGAACTAAGAGAATCACTGAATTCTTTGATAGCGCAACTAAGACTTCAGATTGATACAGAAAATAAGTTAGCAGGACTTCAGGAAAAGATAGATTATCATAATATTAGTTTTGATACAACACTTAAGAAAATGTACCCTGATTTAACAAAGGGAGAACGAGAAGTATGTGCACTACTTCGTTTAAATCTTTCTATTAAAGAAATAATGATCATTCGCAATGTAACAGCAGATTCTGTAAAATCAATGCGCAGACGTATTAGAAAGAAGATGAATCTTTCTCAGGAGATAGAACTAGAAAGTTTTATTCAACAATTAGTCTGATATAGAAATACACTACTGTTTTTAACGTATGCGAACTTATTAGTTTTGTTAAAAATAAAAAATGACACCTTTTGACACCAGTAAAATTGGGTGTCCCTAACAAGTTTCTAATAGTTTTGTCAAGAAATAAACCTTTAAAAGCCCCTTATTATGAGAAAACTATTACCCTTCTTTTTAGCAGTTTTTTTAGTACCCTTTAATGATATGATTGCTCAGACTGGCAATCAAATTTCTGGAGCAGCAATTACTCCTAATCAATCAAATACAAGCAATACACCTTTTCCCTATGATGGTACAACAACATTTACTCCGGGATCATCACTGACTACTGGAGATTGGAATCTTATTCTTGGACCTGGTGCGGGTGCTTCCTTAATTTCTGACTCGAGAAATGTTTTAATAGGAGGTATGGCAGGTGCTAAGCTTACCGATCGAGATAATATCGTTATTGGAACATTTGCCGCTGATCAGACTGAGGGAAATTTTGACAATGTATATATAGGAAATTATGTCGCTAGATATGCTACAGGTAATGATAATGTGGTAATTGGTCATCGCGCAGGGCAGGTTTTAACAACTGGGTTTGATAATGTAATAATAGGAGAACAAGCAGGATTTAGATTAACCGAAGGAAGAGATAATGTACTTATAGGGGAAGATGCAGGATATGAATTGACTACTGGTAATGATAATTGTTTTATAGGAAGTAATGCGGGGTTAAACACTACAACAGCTAGCGGCAATACTTTTGTTGGTGGAGAAGGTGATAGTAATATTCCAAGTACACTCGGGAATGGCAGTGATTATGATTTTGTACTTCTTTCGGACGGAGCTGGAGAGCGAAATAGAACGGGTGCAGCCAACACCTTCGTAGGTTCGGGTGCTGGTATGGACAATGTTGATGGTTTTGCCAATACTTTCCTTGGATATGCAGCTGGAGCTAATAATCAACATGCTGATGGTAATACATTTCTTGGATATGGAGCAGGTTGGGATAATAATCGTACTAATGAGCGCAATAATGCTAATAGAAATACTTATATCGGTGTAATGACTGGAGGTACTAATAGGGAAGGCTCCGATAATATAGGTGTGGGATGGAAAGCAGATTTTTCTGGGAATGGTGTTTTTGGATCTTCTGATAATCGTAATCAGCGAAATATCTTTTTAGGTAATTCTGTTTCAGTATTCGGAGATGATCAAGTAATTATTGGGCATCAAGCTAGATCCACCGGTAATAAAGGATCAATTACTATTGGTTCTCAAAGCAGCACGGGAAATTCATACTCTGCTGCGATAGGATATGATGTAGATGTAGTTAATGCAAATACCATGGCATTGGGTGGTGATCAGATTACAAATCGAATGAGCGTAGGTATTGGTACCGTAACTGCGCACGCAAATGCATCTTTAGAATTAGCGGATACTGATAAAGGTTTTTTGATAAATCGTTTAACAACCGCAGAACGAACAGCCATGGAAACTGCAGCAGCAAACGGAAATGCAATAGGAGCTACTGAAGCGGGCATGATGGTATATGATACTGATCTGTCAGCTTTGTTTTTATGGAATGGTACGCAATGGGTCAATTCTACCATAGATACTGATACCGATGATCAAACTATTGATGAATTTCAGTTAAATGGTAATGATTTAGAATTATCCTTACAAGATGATTCTGAAGCTACTAAAGCGGTAGATCTTTCAAAATATTTAGACAATACAGACACACAAAGAATTGACACGCTAATGCTTAGTAGAAATAAAATGATGATATCTCTAGAGAATGATAATGAAAAATTTAAAGAGA
The DNA here is from genome assembly GCF_947492405.1 of uncultured Aquimarina sp. GTDB lineage: Bacteria > Bacteroidota > Bacteroidia > Flavobacteriales > Flavobacteriaceae > Aquimarina. The sequence continues at coordinate 257,141 of NZ_CANLMP010000005.1, read as the reverse complement.
TTGATTTATCATGGTTCTTACAGGCATTAAGTTTGTCCTCGAATATATTGAGTATTTCGGGGAATCTATCTACGGTTGATTTGTCCGGCTATTTAGATAATACCGATTCGCAGGATTTAGAACTGTCGGGTAATACTTTAAGTTTAACTAATGATAATACTATAGTGGATTTATCGAGTTATTTAGACAATACTGATAGTCAAGAATTATCATTTTTAACAAATACATTAAGTCTTTCAGGAGGTACAAACACTATAGATTTATCAAGTTATTTGGATAATACCGATTCGCAGGATTTAGAACTGTCGGGTAATACCTTAAGTTTAACTAATGATAATACTGTAGTGGATTTATCTGGGTATTTAGACAATACTGATAGTCAGGAATTGTCATTTTTAGCTAACACATTAAGTCTTTCAGGAGGTACAAACACTGTTGATTTATCAGATTATTTAGATAATACGGATGCACAGGATTTAGACTTGTCTGGTAATACATTAAGTTTAACAAATGATGGAACGACCGTAGACCTTACTGGTTATTTAGATAATACGGATATGCAAGATTTAGAGCTGTCAAACAATATACTAAGTCTTACTAATGATGGTACTAGTGTAGATTTATCGCATTATTTGGATAATACAGATGCTCAAACCCTTACATTAAGCAATGGTAATCTAACCATTTCTGGAGGTAATAGTCTCGATATTTCTTCTCTTCAAGATGGAACGGGAACAGATAGTCAAACGCTCGACTTAATAGATGATACATTAAGTATTAGTAACGGTAACTCAGTGGATTTTTCTCCTTATATCAATACAGATGGTCAAGATTTAACTTCAGCTAATTTGGTTGATACAAATCTTACAATCGAGATAGAGAATGGTGCTTCGGTAACCGTGGATCTATCTCCTTTATTAACGGATTTAAGTAATAGATTAGCGGTATTAGAGCAAACCTTAGGTGTCCCAGAAAACAACTTGGGAAAGGCAGAGACAGCTATTTTATATCAAAACATTCCTAATCCATTTAATGGAACATCATCTATAAAATACTACGTACCTAATCACGTATCGAGTGCGGCTATTGTATTTAGCAATACAAGTGGTCAAGTTATGTCTAATGTAGCTATAGAAAATGTAGGAGACGGAGAATTGAATATTAATAGCGATGGACTTTCTGCAGGAACATATTTCTATACTTTGTATGTAGAAGGGAGAAAAATAGATACCAAAAAAATGGTGATTGAGTAGACATGAAAATAAGATACTTAATTCTAATAGTGAGCCTGAAAATAAACTAGATCCTCACAGCTTTCGAAGAAAGCCGTCTTCTTTTATCACAGTGAGAGCCACGCGAACGCTAAGATTACTCAAAGTTTTCGAAGAATACGTACTAACTACTAAAAACGAAGCGTATTAATTAATGACACCTTTTGACACCGTTAAAATTATCTTAAAATCAGCATTTTACATTATTATTGCAACGATTTCTAATAAACCCCTTAATATGAAAAGAATATTACTTTATTTCACTTTAGTATTCTCTAGCTTTTATTCTTATGGTCAGTACACGGCCATTCCTGATACTAACTTTGAAGCTGCACTGCTAGCCTATGATGACGTCCCTAATGATAACCAGATCCTAACGGCTAATATTGTTACGCTAACCACATTAGATGTTTCTAATAGTAATATTACAGACTTGACAGGTATTCAAGATTTTGTTGCCTTAGAGTCACTCTTTGTGCACGACAATAACATTTCGACGATAGATCTTAGTAATCTAGTAAACCTTACTACATTTAGAATTACCCGAAACCAATTAACAACATTAGACTTAAGCAATCAGCCAGCGCTGCAAACCCTTATTGCGGATAATAATGATATTGAAACACTACAAATTAATTCTGCAGTACTGAGATATCTTCAGGTATTTGGAAATAATCTAACAGACATAGATTTAAGTAGCTTTTCTCAATTAGAACAACTATTTATAGGAGAAAATGAACTAACAAGTCTCGATGTTGGTAATAACACTTCATTGTTTAGAGTAGAGTTTTCTGGAAACCAACTAAGAACGATTGATGTTACCGTGTTGCCGGGATTAAGATTTTTTAACGGATCTAATAATGACTTAGTCTTTGCTAATATAAAAAACGGAAATAACCCAGCGATAGAGGATCTTCAGTTACAGAATAATGCTAATTTACATTGTATCCAGGTAGATAATGCTACTGATGCATATGCTGGATTAGGAAACTATGCAGGATGGCAAATAGATGGTGCTACTTCTTCCTATGCAGATCAATGCCTTACAAGGGTACCCGATGATAATTTTGAACAAGCCTTAATAGATGCCGGATACGATACTACTGGTTTAGATAATTTTGTGCCTACGGCTAATATAGCAAGTGTAGTAAGCTTTAATGCGGGTACTGGAGGAGCATTATATAATAAAGGAATTACAGATCTTACGGGTATCGAAGATTTTACGTCGTTAATACAACTATGGAGTGACGGTAATCCTTTAGTGAGTATAGATCTGAGTAAAAATACTGCTCTAAATACAATGGCACTTATAGGCACAGCGTTAACAGATCTGGATCTTAGCGGAAATACACAATTAATTTTCGCAGTTGTTAGAGATAATAATCAATTAACAAGTATAAACCTTAGTGCTAATACATTGCTTACAAACTTAACTATTAGGAATAACTTATTATCTGATATAGATCTAAGCACCAATACAGCATTGACAAAATTGAATATTAACAATAGCTCATTATCAAGTATAGATCTTAGTGCTAATGTTAGATTAGACAGAATATTCATTAAAGATACTCCATTATCAAGTTTAGATCTTAATACGAATACAGCATTAGCAAATTTAGAACTCGATGCTACGGCACTTACAAGTATTGACCTGAGTACAAATACAGCACTTAGTCAGTTAATAGTAAATAACAGCTCGCTTACGAGCCTAGATCTTAGTGCTAATACAGTATTAGACTATCTAGAATGTACCAACAATTTATTGTCTAATTTAGATTTAAGTAATAATGTGCTCTTAGAAGAATTGTATTTATCAGATAATGAATTAACCAGTATCGACCTAAGTACCAATACGGCATTGAACTATTTGTATTGTAATGATAATGAATTAACAAGTTTAGACCTTAACTCTAATACAAATCTTATGGAGTTAGAAGTCAAAAATAATCAACTTACTTTTCTAAATCTAAAAAATGGGACTAATGAGACGGCTGATCTTGATTACTTTAGAGCTACTGGAAACCCTAATCTAAGTTGTATTGAGGTAGATAATGTAACTGCTGCAAATGCAGGAATTGGTAGTTATAATGATTGGATAAAGGATGTTACGGCTTCGTATTCCGAATCTTGTAGGACCTATGTGCCCGATGATAATTTTGAACAAGCCTTGATAGATCTTGGTTATGACTCTGGCCCCTTGGATGATTATGTGCCCACAGCCAATATTGCCGGAGTAACAGAGCTAAGTGTACGTTATGATAATATAGTAGATCTTACCGGTATTCAGGATTTTGTATCGTTAACCACATTACGTTGCGATAATAATGATATTACCAGTCTAGATCTAAGTAAAAATACTGCGTTAATAGATTTAAGATGTCATGATAATCCATTAGGAACTTTAGATCTGAGTGCTAATACATTGCTAACTAGAGTAGATGCGTTTCGTGCAGAATTGACCAATATTAATCTTACTGGACTTACACAATTATCTATTTTAAAAGTTAGTGAAAACTTATTTTCAAGTATAGATTTGAGTACAAATACAAGGTTGACAGAATTAACTATTTCAGAAAATAATGCACTTACTAGTATAGATTTAAGTAGTAATACAGAATTGATAAAGCTATTTGCATTTGAGTGTCAATTAGGAAGCTTAGATCTAAGTGCCAATACCAAAATAGAAGTAATTAATGTTGAAGATAATCTGTTAACCGTGCTTGATATAAGTGCAAACGCAGTGCTAGAAAGTTTAGATATAGAAGATAATCAACTTACAAGTATTGACCTTACCGCAAATACGGCTTTAAGACTTTTATGGTGTGATAATAACCAATTGACTAGTTTGGACTTGAGTACCAATACCAATATTACAAGATTAGAATGTGAAAACAATAAACTTACTTCTCTTAATGTAAAAAATGGAAGTAGTGCCAGTATAAGCACACTTCGTTCAACGTCAAATTTTGATCTTAATTGTATTGAAGTTGATGATCCTAATGCGGCAACTACAGGAACTGGAAATTATACGAACTGGTTAAAAGATGATAGTACTGCCTATGCTGATGGTTGTGTGCCATTTACTTATGTGCCTGATGATAATTTTGAGCAGGCTTTGATCGATTTAACTCTTGATGATGTATTGGATAATTTTGTGGTAACTTCTAATATTTCAGGAGTGACTTCTTTAGATTTGAATACCCAATCTATTGCAGATCTTACTGGTATCGAAGATTTTGCTGCCTTAACTACTATTAATGTAAATGATAACCAGCTTACCCGATTAGATTTGAAACTTAATACAGCTTTAGCTTCTATTCAGGCCAATAACAATCAATTACAGTTTTTTTCTGTAAAGAACGGAAATAATACTAATGTTACTACCTTTTCTGCTACAGGTAATGCAGATTTATTATGTATCGAAGTAGATGATGAAACCGCAAGTTATTTAAGCACCTGGCAAAAAGATACGGCAGCTTCATTTGGTACGGTTTGTACAGCTTGTGTAGTTGATGGAACCAGAATAGAGTCGAAAGCCGAATTTGACCAGTTTATTGCATTATTAGGGACTTGTAACACAGTTAATGGAGATCTAACTATTAGAAATGCAAATGATATTACAGATATATCCGTTTTATCTGGTATCGAGGTAATTAATGGAAAATTATTTATCGGGGATAATGAGTTAATTACAAGTTTAGATGGATTAGAGAATTTGAAGACAGTGACTGATGGGATCAATTTATCTCGTAACGATGTACTTAATAATATTTCTGCCCTTTCCGGAATTGCAAATCCTACTGTGAGTATTACAATATCTGGGAATACAGTCTTAACAGATATCACCACAGTCCTTGATTTTACAGTTACAGAATTAATATTTATAAATGAACAAACATTGGCGCATGATTTGATATTTCCTAATGTAACTACCTTAAGTGGAACAAACACGGGTAATAGTGCAGGTCCAGGGTCTCTAAATTTTAGAGAAATAGGGGCTACTTCAATTAGTTTCCCAAACCTTACGACTATTGAGCACTTTTTCTCTTTTAGAGAGGTAGATGTCGGTTCAGTATCATTTCCTTTATTAACAAATGTCGGAAGATCATTTACAATTGATGGTACTCAAAATACTACAGCGTTTAACTTTAATGCATTACAAACTGTGGATGGTTTTACCTTGGATGAAACCAGTGTAACAGATCTTTCTTCGTTTGCTGCTTTAACCTCTGTAGGGACTTATTTATCTATTAACAATAACCCAAATTTAATAAGTCTGGATGCTCTTAGTAATATTGCATCTACTTCTGGGATTTATTTATATATTAGAAATAACGATGCTTTAACCAGTTTAGAAGGATTAGGTTTTATTACCGGAGCTGTTGAGACCATTACGATTGAAGATAACCTCGTGCTGACTAATATTGATGCTTTAGAAGGTGTAACAACAACAGAGCGTTTTAGTATTACTGATAATGCTCAACTCACCAACATAGATGGGTTGAGAAATATTACCGAGACTACTGAGACGGAAACAGCTTCATATCTGCAATCTACTATATCCGGTAATGCTATTACATCTTTGAATCTAACTAGTTTACGATCAGTAGGAAACCAGTTAAATATTGTTGAAACAGGAGTTACGAACTTCTGTGGATTGTATAGCTATGTTGCGGATGGTGATGGGCAAACAACTCTTAATCTTACCGGCAGCGCGTTTACCATAGCGGATATTTTGAATTGTGAAAATGTTGCTCCAGTCATTACCTTACTAGGAGATAACCCACAGACTATTGAATTAGGCTCTGGCTATACAGAACTAGGTGCTATTACCGATGATGGAAGTACCATTATAATTAATGCTACTGACTTTATAGATGCTGTTGGAAACTATACCATCACATACAATGCAACTAACGTTTCGGGAATGGCATCTGCCGTTGAGGTGATTAGAATCGTAAATGTAGTTGATACTACTGCGCCTGTGATTACGCTAGTTGGAGATAATCCGCAGACCATAGAACTAGGATCAGGTTATACCGAGTTAGGAGCCACTACTGATGATGGGTCTAATGTGATGATCAATGCTACTGATTTTGTAGATGCTTTAGGGAGTTATACAATTACGTACAATGCTACTGACGCTTCGGGTAATTCGGCCATTGAAGTAACACGAACTGTAAATGTAGTGGATACTATGGATCCTGTGATTACATTAGTTGGAAATAATCCGCAGACCATAGAACTAGGATCAGGTTATACTGAGTTAGGAGCCACTACTGATGATGGTTCTAACGTGATGATCGATGCTACTAATTTTGTGGATGCTGTAGGGAACTATACCATTACCTATAATGCTGCAGATGCTTCGGGAAATATGGCAGTTCAGGCGACGAGATCAGTCAACGTTGTGGATACTACGAATCCAACTGTAATTTGTCAAAATATTACCGCACAATTGAATGATACAGGAAATGTAATGATTACCGCTTCTCAGATAGATAATGGTAGCACGGATATCTCTGGTATTGTATCATTTAACTTAGATATTACAGCGTTTGATTGTGCTAATATAGGTGATAACACCGTCTTACTAACAGTTACAGATGCTAACGGGAATAGTAACTTTTGTACGGCTACAGTAACGATAGAAGATTCTATAGATCCTGTGTTTGATGTAGCAACGTTACCTGGAGATATAGAAGTACCTTTTGATACAGGAAATATGTACACACTGGCAGATTTTACGGTTGGTGTCACAGCAACTGATAATTGTGATACAAACAGATCCGTTTTGATCACTACGATTACTCAAAATCCTTTACCAGGTACTTTATTAGGTGCAGGAGATCATGTCATTACACTCACTGTTGAGGACGCTGACAATAATATACAAACAGAAACTTTTATGATTACAGTTAATGGAGTATTAAACATAGAAGATAATGTTATTGCTAACTTAGTTATATATCCTAATCCAGTGCAAAACGAATTTACAATTTCAGGATTATCAACAAAAGTAGATGTAAAGTTACTAAATATAGCAGGAAAACTCATTAAGAGCATTCAAGATTATACATCAAGACCAATCAATGTTCAGCATTTAGAAACTGGCGTTTATTTTATAAGATTAACTTCAGGAGATGCGACAAAAACTGTCAAATTAATTAAGGAATAAATAAAGAGTTTATGGAGTTTTCTAGAATTAGGAAACCTCTATATACTAATAACCTAAATCTATAAGTCCCTTATAATTATGAAACACTTTTACCTACTTATTTTTGCAATATTTATAGGGCCGCAGGTTAACTCACAAACGCTGGTAACTAAAAGGTTTACGCCCTCATCTCCAGTTACTGTAGATGGTTGCGGTACGTATTGTACGATACCAGGATTAGATCCAGTAACCTTTACTGAAGCAGATTTCCCTGGTATAAGTCCTCAAGTTACTCGAGTGACTGTTGCTATTACTTGGTTAAAAACAGCTGGTACTTGTGCCGATCCAACTAATGGAGATGCATTTCATAATGAATCAAATTTTAGAATTGATAGTCCTTCAACACAAGTGGTACTTGCTAGCCCCGGAACTTGGTCTGGAAATGCATCAATAAGTGATGTGGTAACAACAATATTTACTCAAAGCGTATCTAACGTACCTTCAGGAACCCCAACTCTTGGACAATATTTACCCAACGGAGGAAACTTAAACGATTTTAATGACAAGAGTGCTTTGGGAGATTGGAGTTTAAGACCAGGTGATACTGTGGGCCGTGAGCCAATGTGCATTTCTTCTTACACAGTTAAAGTTACAGCTATAAATGATAATATTGATCCAGCAATAACAGTATGTGCTCCAACACCTGTTGATGCTTGTCTTGGTGATACGGTTCCGGATTTAACTGGAAGTGTCACTGCAACAGATAATGTAACAACTGCTCCTGTGATAACACAGTCACCTGTAGCAGGGACGCCATTAAGTATAGGAACAACAACAATAACATTAACGGCTACGGACGCCGCAGGGAATACTGGTACTTGTACTGTAGACCAAACATTAAATGATATTACAGCACCAACTGTAACTGTAACTACGACAGCTACTGAGTGCGATGTCAATAATGGCGCATTAAATTTTTCATTTTTTGACGTGCCAGCAGGAGATACAGTACATTTTAGTATTAACAATGGAGTTTCCTATGATTATTCTTTTAATGCTAGTGTAATATTTGGGAGTGCTAACAACCTTGCAGCAGGAGATTATGATGTAAGGGTTCGTTATAGTAATGCAGATTGCTCATTGAGTTTAGGACGATTTACTATTGATGCACTTGTACCATCATCAGCTTTCATTATAGGGAGTACAGATGAAACTATTTGCGGTATTGATGACGGAAGCATTTCATTTAATTTAATTGACAATCCGGCATATGGTATGGTGGAAATAAGTTTAAACGGAGGTACGAGCTACGATTATATCTTTAATGATAATGCAGGTAATGCTACAATCAATGATTTACCTCCTGGAGATTATACAATCTGGTCACGCTGGGTAGGTGATTCTTGTGGGAAATCGATCGGTACTGTAACTATAGCTGGAGCTCCTGGGATTGTAACTACATTATCTAAAATAGATGCCAGTACTGGTCAGGATGATGGTAGAATTTTTGTCTCGTTTACCGATGATCCAAATCAAACTCAAATTAAGATTAGTATTGATGATGGAGTTACCTATCCATATACCTTTGATGACACTACTGGCAATGCAGAATTATCTGGTTTGGGAGCAAATACATATAATGTATGGGCTAGTTATGGCAATGACACTTGTTTTACAAGTCAAGGAAGTGTGACTATTGCAGAAATAGCGTATACAAGTGTTCCAGACACAAATTTTGAAACTGCTTTAGATGATTTAATGTATGATAATTACTTAGGCGATAATAAAGTGCCTACTTCATTAATCAATTCGGTTACTAGTCTTAATGTAGCTTCAGAAAATATCACTGATCTTACAGGAATAGAAAGTTTTGATGCCTTACAAACTCTTAATATTAGTAATAATAGTTTAAGTGATATAGATGTAAGCACATTATCCAATCTTACTGATTTAGATATTAGCGGTAATAGCATGGAAACAGCTGTGATTTCAGGAAACACAGACTTGAGATCATTTGTAGCTAGAAATGCGGGCTTAACCTCAATGGATTTTTCATCTAATACGTTATTAAGAGAAATCGATATCAACGGAAACAGTTTGACTTCATTGGATTTTACTTTAAATACAGGATTAGAGACCTTAGATGTAGCTTCTAATCAATTAACGCATTTAGATGTTAAAATAGCATCTTATGAAGACATTACTTCTTTTGATGCAAGAAGTAATCCAGGCCTTACTTGTATTAAGGTAGAAAATTCCACATATTCTACAGCTAATTGGACAAATATAGATATACAAACCAGTTATAGCGAATATTGTGAGTACACTGCAATTCCAGATGCTAATTTTGAAGCGGAACTAGAATTACAAGGATATGATAATATTTCTAATGACGGGCAAGTACCTACTGAATTAATTAGCACTTTGACTACTTTGAATATACCATCAAAAAATATTTCTGATCTTACTGGGATAGAAGATTTTGTGGCATTAACAACCTTAACTACTACAGGAAATCCTTTAAATACTATTGACCTAAGTGAAAATATAGCATTAGAAAGTATATCACTACAGCAAACTAAACTTACAAATGTAGATCTAAGTGCCAATACAAAATTAAGATCGATAACAATTACAGATGATCAACTCACAACTATAGATCTTACTGCAAATGTAGTTTTAGAAACTTTACATGTAAATAGTGCATTAGAGGAGTTAGATGTTAGTAAAAATGTAACACTTACTATCCTTACGCTAGATGCAGTTCCTATTACAAGTTTAAATCTAATAGCTAATACGGGTTTAACTTCCTTAACTATTAATGATAGTGATCAATTAACGTCTTTAGACCTTAGTACAAATACTGCTTTAGAATATTTAAAAATCGAAAATAATCTACTACTTACTAGTATAGATTTAAGCACTAATGTTAATCTTGAATATGTATATACAAACAACAGTTCCCTTACATCTCTAGATTTAAATGCCAATCCTTTAGTAAAAGAAATAGAAGCTACTAATAGTCGACTTATATATGTTGGTGTTAAAAATGGCGAAAATAGTTCAACTTTAGAACTACTTAAGGTTACAGGTAATGTAGATTTAGGTTGTGTTGAAGTTGATGATGCTGCAGCTGCCAATTCGGGAACAGGTAATTATGGGAACTGGACTAAAGATGTTACAACACCATATTCAGAAGCGTGCCTTACTAATGTGCCCGATGATAATTTTGAACAAGCATTAAAAAGTTTAAACTACGATGATGTTTTGGACAATACTGTTCTTACTAGGGTTATCAAAGATATTACAACACTTGATGTTAGTAATAAAGACATTGTTGACCCAACAGGAATAGAAGATTTTGTAGGACTAGTAAGCCTTAATATGAAAAGAAATTCAATAATATCCATTGATTTAAGTAATTTATTGGATCTACAAGATTTAAATCTTCAAAGAAACGTTGAGATGACTACCTTAAATCTTGATAATTTATTAAAGCTAAGAAGTTTGATTTCAGATTTTAATAATATTTCTGAATTAACATTGGTATCGCCAGCGCTAATTTCCCTTCAAGTTTTTGGTAATGAATTAACCACATTGGATGTTACAAAATTTACGGAGTTACAAAATTTATATTGTGCTAATAATCAAATTACCGAATTAGATATAACGCAAAACACAAAATTGGAAATACTTAGTTGTAGTAGAAACTCTATTGAATCTCTAGATCTTTCGGGTTCACTACTATTAACAGAAGTTATTGCAAATGACAACGGCCTATTGGTATTGAATTTAAAAAATGGCAATAATAACAGTATTACTACTTTAAGTATTCAAGACAATTCTGGACTTACTTGTGTTAGTGTAGATGATCCAGTAGCTGCCAATGCTGGAACTGGAGTTTATGCCAGTTGGGTAAAAGATGCTTCTGCAAGCTATAATGAAGATTGTACACAACCTGTAATCACATTAATAGGAGAAAATCCTCAAACTATTGAATTAGGTGACGGATATACAGAATTAGGAGCAGCAGTAGACGATGGTTCTATGTTGGTAATCAATGATATTGCGTTTATGGATGTCGTAGGAGACTATACTATTACATATAATGCCACAAATGTAATTGGAAACCCTGCAGTAGAAGTAACAAGAATAGTTAGTGTAATTGACACTACAAACCCAATAGCAATTTGTCAGAATATAAATATTTCTTTGAATCTTTCCGGAACTGCAACTATTACAGGGACACAAGTAGACGATGGTTCTAATGACCTTTCAGGAATAGCATCTTTAGCAGTAAGTCCATCAAGTTTTACGACTAGTGATGTAGGTGCTAACACCGTTACTTTAACCGTTACTGATACTAACGGGAATAGTGAAACATGTACAAGTACTGTTACCGTTGTAGACACTATAGCACCTACAATGGCTTGTCAAGACATTACAGTGCAATTAGACGCAACAGGAAATGTTAGTATTACCGCATCTCAAGTTGATGGTGGTACTTTTGATGCCTCTGGTATTGCATCTTTACATATTGATATCACAGATTTTGATCACACAAATATTGGTGAGAATATGGTAACATTAACGGCCATTGATAATAATGGAAACACTGATACATGCATAGCGATTGTCACTGTAGAAGATAATGTACCTCCAGTAATCACATTAACCGGAGATAATCCTCAGGTTATAGAATTAGGAGACGGATATACAGAATTAGGAGCAATGACGGATGACGGGTCCAATGTTGTGATCGATGCTACTAATTTTGTTGATGCTGTAGGAAATTATACAATTTATTATGACGCTACGGATGCTTCAGGAAATATGGCAGTTCAAGTTACCAGAATGGTGAATATTGTTGATACTACTGCACCAGTGATTATATTAGTTGGTGATAATCCACAAACCATAGAATTAGGATCAGGTTATACCGAGTTAAGAGCCACTACTGATGATGGGTCTAATGTGATGATCAATGCTACTGATTTTGTAGATGCTGTGGGGAGTTATACAATCTATTATGACGCTACTGATGCCTCAGGAAATATGGCAGATCAAGTCACCAGAGTGGTAAATGTTGTAGATACTACTGCGCCAGTGATTACACTAGGTGGAGATAATCCACAGACGATTGAATTAGGGACTGGCTATACCGAATTAGGAGCTACCACCGATGATGGTAGTGATGCTATAATTGATATGTCTGATTTTGTAGATGCTTTAGGGAGTTATACAATTACGTACAATGCTACTGATGCTTCGGGTAATTCGGCCATTGAAGTAACACGAACTGTTAATGTGGTGGACACTATGGCTCCTGTCATTACTTTGATTGGAGACAATCCGCAGATCATAGAACTAGGATCAGGTTATACCGAGTTAGGAGCCACTACTGATGATGATTCTAACGTGATGATCGATGCTACTGATTTTGTAGATGCTGTAGGGAATTATACTATCACCTATAATGCAACAGATACTTCGGGAAATATGGCAGTTCAGGCGACGAGATCAGTCACTGTTGTGGATACTACGAATCCAACCGTAATTTGTCAAAATATTATCGCGCAACTTGATGATACAGGAAATGTAATGATTACAGCTGCTCAGATAGATAATGGTAGCACGGATATCTCTGGTATTGTATCATTTAACTTAGATATTACAGCGTTTGATTGTGCTAATATAGGTGATAATACTGTCTCACTAACAGTTACAGATGCTAACGGGAATAGTAACTTTTGTACAGCTACAGTAATGATAGAAGATTCTATAGATCCTGTGTTTGATGTAGCAACGTTACCTGGAGATATACAAGTACCTTTTGATACAGGAAATATGTACACACTGGCAGATTTTACGGTTGGAGTCACAGCAACTGATAATTGTGATACAAACAGATCTGTTTTGACCACCACGATTACTCAAAATCCTTTACCGGGTACTTTATTAGGTGCAGGAGATCATACAATCACACTTTCTATAGAAGATGGAAATAGCAATGTAACCACCGCAACATTTACAATTACGGTAAACGGCGTGTTAAGTATAGCTGAAAATACCAAAGATCGATTCACTTTATATCCTAACCCTAGTAAAGACCTATTTAGAATTTCTGGATTAAGTAATGAGGCTCGATTAATTATTCGGGATATTAATGGTCGTAATTTAAAAGAAATAGAAATAATAAAAGATCAACCTGTATCTATATTAGATTTACCTAAAGGGGTTTATTTTATTACAATAAATCAAGATAATTCTTTCGAAACTTTAAGGTTGGTAAAGAAAGAATAGATATGCTTTTGTTCTTGTAAAAGGTGCTCTACGAAGTTAAGGGGTCGTAGATACATGAAGTTGCAAGATAAAACCACTTAGTTTACTGGGTGGTTTTTTTATTATCAAAAAGAGGTTATAAAACAACAGTGATTATATATATATTTACAAAAGCTATAATTATTATTCATTGTAAATGTCATTTATAGAAGGCTTTGGTATTGGAGTAGCGATGATCATATTCGTTGGTCCGGTATTTTTTTTATTACTTAACAGTAGTTTTCAATATGGAATAAAAGCAGGAATATCGGTTGCTATTGGCATTATAGTAAGTGATGTTATCTGTGTTGCATTATGTTATTATGGACTTTCTTCTTTTATGACTGCAACACAAAATCAATTTTGGATCGGTATTATTGGAAGTTGTATTCTTTTTGTATTGGGAATTAATTATCTGTTTAAGAAGGCAATACTTACCAAGGATTTATCTGTAGTTTCTAAAAAATGGAGCACATTTTTTATAAAAGGCTTTAGTGTAAATTTTTTTAATCCTTTCGTGTTTGTTGTTTGGATTGGAGTATTTAAATATGGGCAACAAAAATATGAAGATACTACATCGGTTTCAATGTTTTTGATAGCGGTTTTAGCAGGTATTTTAACTACAGATTTGTTAAAGGTATTTCTTTCAGAAAAACTTAAAAAATTCATCTCAGAGTATAGATTAAGTATTTTTTTCAAAGTTACCGGAGTCGTATTATTAATCTTCTCTTTTCGTCTAGCATATTTAGTTTGGTAGCATCTGATGAAATTGATTTTCGTTATATTTGAGAAACAACTTTAAATACTAACTAATATGGAATTCAATTTTTTAATTGTTGTAGCGGCAGCATTTATCCCTATGGTATTGGGATTTATCTGGTATAATCCAAAAGTTTTTGGAACAGCATGGATGAATGCATGCGGATTTACTGCAGAAGATTTAAAAGGCGGTAATATGACGATAATATTTATTGTTTCATTTATTCTAAGTCTTATGTTAGCTTCTTCTCTTCCAACTATGGTGATACATCAAAATGGTTTTTTTCAAACCTTGATGAATGAACCAGATTTAGCAAAGGAAGGTACCGAGGTCTATCAGTATACTCAGGATTTTATGAATAAGTACGGAACTAACTTTAGAACATTTAAACACGGGGCTTTACATGGAGCTATGGCTGGAATATTTTTTGTTTTGCCTGTATTGGGAACTAACGCTTTATTCGAAAGAAAAGGAGCTAAATATATATTAGTAAATGTTGGTTATTGGATTGTATGCCTAGCACTAATGGGAGGCGTAATTTGTGAATTCACCTAATATATTTTGCTAATCATAAAAAAAGGGTTCGATATTTCGAACCCTTTTTTTATGATTTATCTCCAAATACTCTTGCAAAAAGTTTTTTAAGCATTGGAGTAGCATCCTCTACCACGCGTTCTCGTTCTTTAGCCTGTAAATTACCATTTTCATCATAATATAACTCATAACTAAATACGAAACGATTAGCATCTGCACCCATTCCTAATTGACCAAATCTTAGATCATTAAAATAAGTTTTATCATCATCCTTTTCTACAGTATACCAGCCCTCTGTTAATTTAATAAGACGCGGAATTAAAGGATTGTTTTTTAAATCTTCTAATAAATGATGATTCTTAGGAAACTCAGCAAAGTCAATGATATCCGGTTCATCAAGAAATGAATAATAACCGATAAGAAATGAATCTTTAGTTTCTATATTGGCG
This sequence comes from uncultured Aquimarina sp., assembly GCF_947492405.1. Lineage (GTDB taxonomy): Bacteria > Bacteroidota > Bacteroidia > Flavobacteriales > Flavobacteriaceae > Aquimarina. The sequence continues at coordinate 241,646 of NZ_CANLMP010000005.1, read as the reverse complement.
GTCCATAAAATACTATTAAGTGGAGTAGGGCGCGTTTGTATATTTTCGTATTGTAAGTGTTGATTCTCCAGGTTAACTATGAAATTAGCTTTTGCACCTTGTTGTAAAAAAAGAGTGATTAATAAATATGTAGAACTAAAATATAATCCAAGATTATTAAATTTTCGCCTTTTGGAATGTGTTCTTTTATAAAACATAGCTATAATAAGAAGTATCAAAAAAGGAACCGTATATAATGGATCCACAACAAAAATGTTATTGAAAGCTACTTTGTAGTCCAAAGGCCAGAATAACTGTGTACCCCAAGTCGTAAACGCATCTAGAATTGGATGAGTTAAGAGTCCTAGAAACATCAGTTTAGTCCAATCTTTCCAATCAGCTTCTTTATTTTTATATAGTTTAGCAATCAACCATCCTAGAATAGGAGCCATAAGTATACTAAACAGTATCGAATGCGAAAATCCCCTGTGTAATTCATTCGCAGTGACATTATCAAAAAATAATTTAGCGATTACATCAAGGTCAGGAATCGTTCCCGCAATAGCACCCCATAGAATAGCCTTATTACCGACTTTTTTTCCTATTACAGCTTCGCCTACTGCAGCACCAAGTACAATTTGAGTTAATGAATCCATAGACTAACCTAATTGAAGTTTAAACGGATTTCGAACTTCATAATCGCTTGGAGAAATAAATTCTACCAAAGGTTTTAATAGTTTATTAGAAATAGAGTTTCCATGGCGAACGTATAATTTCATTTCGACTGGCTTGGCGCCGACACAACTTTTAATAATCTCTGCCGTTCTACCCAAACGTAGTTCCTTAACGTTCTTTTCAATCGCTAAATCAACATAATCATATAACATTCTTTGATAAATATTATGTGATTTGTTATAGGTATAATCGATTCCGATATGATTTGCCTCTACAACATTGTTTAGAATAAAAGAGGTGGTAAAGCCAACCAGCTTATTATCTAGAAAATATGCCTTAAAAATAAATAAATTTTGAATTCTTTTTTTTAGATTTCTAAATGTGATAGCATCTAATTTTCCTATTTTAAAATCAGCTTTATCCAATACGGATAGATACAGTTTGTCAATTGCATCTTTATAATTATCTATATCTTCAGCAGTAAAGTCTTGGACTAGTATATCAGAAGATTTTTTGAAAACTTTTTTCGCTCTGGTTCTAAACTTTGTCTTCATACTACCTAAGTAATCCTCAAAATTATTCCAGTTCGGGTGTAATGGTAACACCATATTTACATCGATCCTAAATTCTCTGAATTTCTGATCTTTAATATAATCACTTTTATCAAAAGACGTCGGCCAGAATTCTTTTAGTAAAATAAAAGAAGGTTTATCAGACCTTTCCGTTTTTCTGATTTCTCGTAATGCATCAGATAAGTTTTCAAAAGCTTCCTTTGCACTAATCTTATCAGAGTACAAAAAACCATGTTCTCCACAAGAAAATAGGTTCCCACAAACCAATACTCTAACATCCATACTTTTCATGAAAGTATTTTTGATAGCATCGCTTATTCTGCAAGGAAATTCCTGAAATTTCAGATCTTCTGTGTTAAATGTAATAAGCTGGGTCACGGCAATACTGACCGGTTCGTTTTGATCATAAAACACGATATATCTAAATCCTATAGTTTCTGATAGCGTATTCTCTAGCGTATTAAGATAATCTAATGTAAGAAAAAGATTATTTTCAGTATTTATGCTATTCCAGTCATCAGATGGAATAGCATTAGTATTTTTAAATATTGAATAATGTAATGTGGTGGCTCTGCACCTGTTTTTTATTTTGTCAAGCATAAATCCCTTACAAATGTTATTGACAAATAACTGTCTGAATTGAATCAAAAATACATTTATTTTTAATAGAAGTCTGTTAAACGATTCTCAATTTTGAAAGTGAAGTTTTTTTGATGCTTTATTTCCGTAATTTAGATACGGTAAAACATTTAATGTTATTTGGTCGTTTAAATTAGGTTTTTGAACGAAAAGTGTTCTGGAAAGTCTGGTTTTATGATGTATATGTCAAATAAGTTTAGTTCTTTTGAATGTAATTGGAAAATTTTATGGGGAAATCAGTCACTTGTGTTCTGCTAATCGATGATGATAAGGCTACAAATTTCTTTAATGAAAGAGTAGTAACCAAACACAATAGTTTTGATAATATAAATACAGTGCAGAGTGGGAAAGCTGCACTAGAATATTTGACTAATGTAAAAAACCAAACAGCAATGAAACCAGATCTTATTTTTCTGGATATCAATATGCCAGCCATGAATGGATGGGAGTTTCTGATAGAATTTGCTAAATTGGATAAAAGAACCACAGAGGGAATTAAAGTAATTTTGTTGTCCACATCTTCTAATCCTGATGATGTTAATGAATCAATAAAAAATCACTCTGTAGATGATTTTATAAATAAACCGTTATCGTTAGATTTACTAGATAACGTTATTGAAAAACATTTTTCGAAAAGTAAAGTTAGTAGTTTGTAAGATTACTAGTGTGTACTAGTTTAATAAAGTATATTTTTTAAAATGGCTAGGTTAAAACGTTTTCTTCTTGTTGATGATAGTAATTCGACTAATTTTTTTAATAAAACCATTATCCAAAAAGCAGACTGTGTAGAGGAAGTACTTATAGCCACTAACGGCAGTAGCGCCTTGCAACATCTACAATCTGATACAATTCCTGAAATAATATTTTTAGATTTAAATATGCCTGTGATGAATGGCTGGGAATTTCTAGAACATCATAATCAATTATCAGCTACTGATAAAAACTCAAAAATCGTAGTGATGATAGGTGCTAAATTAAGTGAAGAAGAAGAAAAAACTCTAAAATCCTTTCCTCAAGTGACCGAATTTAGAGAAAAGATGTTATCCAAAGAAATTGTTTTAGAAATAGTATCTAAATATTTCGACGAATCCTTAAATTAAAAATTAAGTAACCCTTTTGTTTAACTTTTATGCTTTAAAAAGGTGTAAAAACTACCATTTTTATAAACAAAACACACTTTATCGGTTTTTTTTGCGTTTAACCGTAAAGTAAGTAGCTAAAATCGTATCGTATTATTACTTTTTTATTGTTATGTATTTTTTTTGGTGCACCAACAAGAATATATTATGAATAATTTAGTTAACTGCGTTTTGTTAATAGACGACGATAGACCTACAAACTTTTATAATAGTATGGTATTATCGAAACATAGAAATTTTACCAACATACAAGTAAAACAAAGCGGAGAAGCTGCTTTAAAATATTTACTAAATGTAGAAAAAGGAATTGAATTAAAACCAAATTTGATTTTTTTGGATCTTAATATGCCAGCTATGAATGGTTGGGAATTTTTGATAGAATACTCAAAGTTAAACCGCGCAGTTATTAGAAACATTAAAGTAATAATATTAACCACTTCTTCTGATGTTAAAGACATAGAAAACTCTAAGGCTAATTATTTGGTAAATGACCTTATTAATAAACCATTATCATTCCCATTGTTAAATAATGTAATAGAAAAGCACTTTTTTTAAAAACCCTTTTATATGAAAACAATAACAAAAGTACTTTTAGTAGATGATAGTGAGGCCACTATTTTTTTTAATAAAATAATACTTTCAAAAACAGGCTATATCGATGAAGTAATAGTAGCTAAAAATGGTTTGGAAGCACTAGAAATTATTAAGTCTGGAGTTATACCGGAAATAATATTTTTAGATATTAATATGCCCGTAATGAATGGTTGGGAGTTTTTATCTGAATTTCAGAAACTAGAAAATGTATTTAAAAAAACGAATATTTTTTTAATGCTTGGTACAGAATTACTAGAAGAAGATAAGGCAATAGTAAATTCAATTCCCGAGATTAAAGGTTTTAAAGGAAAAATGCTTTCTAGAGTGATTATAGATACTATAGTGATGGAGTATTTTAATGAAGAATTAACTTTAATAGAATAAATCAAATTCTCTGATTTATTTAGAAAAGAATACCTCTTTTAAGAAAATTTTTGATTTTTTATTAATTATCTTGCTAAGATAATTTAAGCGCACACGCATTTTTAATAGGAAATAAATTTAAAATTACCCCTTATGGTTAGATTGGAGTTTACATCCTGTATCGCCTATGTATTATTTTTTTGTTTTTGTCAAATAGTTTCATCTCAGTCTAGAGCTATAATTTCAGGTAATGTTTCTGATCAATTTGGTAACTTACCCGGTGCAAGAGTTAGTATCGAAGGGACTGATCAAAAGACTACCACAGATGTAAATGGTAATTATACTTTTAATGTAGATGAAGGAGAGTATGTAATTACTGCTGGATTTGTGATGTATAATTCAGTTTCGAAAACAACATCAGTTAAGGTGGGGGAAACTGCTGAGGTAGATTTTATATTGGAAACGGGATTTTCTATGGATCAACCAATTTCTCTTGGTTCCAGAGCAAAACCTAGATCTCTTCTTAAAACAACTGCTCCGGTAGATATCATTTCTCCACAAGAGATTACGAATTCTTCACAAATTGAATTAAGTCATATTTTGCATTACTTAGTTCCTTCATTTCATTCTACTCATCAGACCATTGCAGACGGTACAGATCATATAGATCCAGCCACACTTAGGGGATTAGGTCCTGATCAAGTATTAGTTTTAGTCAATGGAAAAAGAAGGCATAATAGTTCTTTACTTAATGTAAACGGAACAGTAGGTAGAGGTACTGTTGGTACGGATTTTAATGCCATACCAATTGCTTCTATAGAGCGTATCGAGATATTACGAGATGGTGCAACTTCGCAATACGGGTCTGATGCCATTGCAGGTGTAATCAATATAATACTAAAGAAACAAACAGAAGTTATTAGTATAGATAATAGAGTAGGTATTACTACAGAAGGTGATGGGTTTACTACATATTCTGCTGCTAATTTTGGATTAAAAATAGGAAAAGAAGGATACATAAATGTAACCGCAGAATATAGAGATAGAGAATCAGTAAATAGAGCAGGAGATTATACAGGAACGGTTTATACAGATGATTTAGCAGAAGATGAACAATTGATTCAAGAGAATAATTTCTTTAACCAGACAGGATATTCCGGACGAAGAGTTATGGAAATCGGAAGTGCCGAAACCCAAAACCTTGCATTAGCCTTTAATGGAGAAATTAAAATGTCGGATAGTGCAACCTTTTACCTTCAAGGAGGAAGAAATTATAGAGAGGGTGTGGCAGCTGGTTTTTATCGTTTTCCAAAAAATCAGGATAGAGTTGTGCCAGAATTATTTCCCAATGGTTTCTCCCCTCAAATATTAACGGATATTCAGGATGATGTCGTTGCAGGTGGAATTAAAGGAATTAAAAATGGATGGAATGTAGATTTTAGCCATTCTATCGGTATTAATAGCTTAGATTATACAGTTAACAATTCTAATAATGCTTCATTAGGTATAGCTTCTCCCAGAACTTTTTATGCAGGTGGTTTTGAATATCAGCAGAATACAACCAATTTGGATATTTCTAAAAATTTTGATTGGCTTAATGGTGTGAACATAGCATTTGGAGCTGAACTCAGAGTAGAAAACTACCAGATCATAGCTGGTGAAGAGGCTTCATTTATAAATGGAGGTAGCACATATTTTAATGAGTTGGGAGAAGAATTGCCTAGAGCAGCTGGAGCCCAGGTTTTTCCTGGTTTTCAACCAGAAAATGAGTTAAATCGTTTTAGAACTAATAGTTCAGCGTATTTAGATATAGAAACTAATGTATCAGAAAAATTATTAATAAAAGCCGCAGGGCGATACGAAGCCTATAATGATTTTGGTGGCCAGGCTATCTGGAAACTATCTAGTAGATATAGAATTAATGATCTGATTAGTGTTCGTGCCGGATTCTCGACAGGTTTTAGGGCACCATCACTTCATCAGGTATTCTTTCAGAATATAAGTACGCAGTTTATAAATGGAGAAAGTCTTCGGGTTGGAACTTTTAATAACGAAAGTGCAGTTACGACTGGTTCAGAAGGTTTTGGAATAGAAAAATTAAAGCCAGAACTATCAAAGCACTTTAGCGCAGGAGTCAGTGGAAAGCTAAATGAAAATTTTACATTTACATTTGATTATTATTCAATCCATATAGATGATAGAATTGTACTTTCTGGTAGATTTGCAGAAGGATACGAAACGATTTTAGAACCTTTTGGTGTGGGAGCGGCACAGTTTTTTACAAACGCCATTGATTCCAGAACATCAGGAGCTGATATAGGTCTAGTATATAAAACCACTATTGGTACAGGCAAATTAGACGCAACTTTAGGAGCTAATATTACAAATACTAAGGTTAAAGGTCGTATTAAAGTTTCTCCTTCTCTTGTAGGACAAGAAGATGTATTGTTTAATAGAGAAGAGATTGCTCGTGTAGAATCTGCACAGCCTAATTATAAAGTAAATTCTTTAGTATCTTATGAATTTGATAAATTTCGTTTACAGATGGTAAATACACTATTTGGAGAAGTACAATTTATTCATCCAGACGATGGAGATCAAGCTAATTGGGTATTAAATGAATTTACAGGAACAATCGAATCTCGTGATCAAACCTTTTCTCCTAAGTTTACTACAGATTTGGCGATTTCATATCAGATTAATGATTATGTGAAATGTACTTTAGGAGGGAATAATATTTTTAATGTATTCCCTGATGAGCATAGACATTCTGCAAATACTAGTAACGGTAATTTTATCTATAGTAGAAGAGTTCAGCAATTCGGAGTAAATGGAGCTAATTATTATCTTCGATTATTGTTACGATTATGATTAAACATTATTACAAAACTTCACATAAACCATGTTGTAAGTCGTATATTTCAATTACGTTACTTATGCTTTCTGCTTTGTTTAGTTTAGGAAATGTTTGGAGTCAAGATACCAGTTCTGAAGAGGTAAAAAGAGTTCAGCGGGCAATATTTATTTATAATTTTGCTCAACAAGTAGGATGGCCTAATATAGATCAGGCGAGTACTTTTAAAATTGGAGTTTTGGGTCCCGATCGAACAATTATAGACCTGAAATCAATGGCTCAAAAACGTAATATTTCTGGTAAGCCTGTAGAAATTATTCGTTTTCAGTTTGTAAAAAATATTAAGGATATACACTTACTATATGTTAACAATAAATATAATTACGATGTTAATTATATTCTAAGTAAAATTTCAGAAAAAAACATTCTACTCGTAACCGAAGATTATAACTTTAATGCCTCTATGGTTAATATGGTTAACGTAGGTAATTCATTCGAGTATGAAATCAACGAAGATAGAATTAAGAGTGAAGGTTTTGTAATAGCACCTTCATTAAAACAGTATGCAATAACTTCTGCTCAGAAATGGATAGACCTGTTTAAATCCACAGAAGATTCCTTAGAAAAAGCATTGGACGAAAATGAAGAACAAAAAGCAGCTATTAAAGATAGGGAAGAGCGAATTAAACAACAGGAAGAAAAGATACTTAATCAAGAAAAAGCAATAGATACTATAAAAGAGAGTATCAGTGAGCGAAATAAATGGATAGAAGAATTATCAAGCGAAAGTAAAATTCAGGAAAAGAAATATGAAGAAAAACTGCTGATAGAAAAAGAATTAGAAAAGAACATTCAGGAACAGCTAACATTTATTAAAATCCAGGAAGAAAAGATTAAAGTTAGCTCAGAAGAAATCAAAAAGCAACAGGAATTCTTAGATCAGCAAAATGATCAAATTAGACAACAGGAAACAATACTAGGACAGCAGCGTTCAGAAATTGAGGATCAAAAAACGATTAATTGGTCTTTGATAGCTTTGATAGTATTAGTGTTGACTGTAGGGTTCTTTATTTATAGAAATTATCTAAATAAAAAGAGACTTAACTCAGAATTAAAAGAAAAAAATAAAGAGATATACGACCAATCATTAATATTAGAATCTAAAAATAAAGAGTTAGAACAATTTGCATATATAGCAAGTCATGATTTGCAAGAACCGTTAAATACGATATCGAGTTTTATAGGATTGATAGCAGAAGATTATGGGGACAGTTTTGATGAAGTAGGAAAAGAAAGTCTAAAGTTCATTAAAGACGCCAGCATACGAATGAAAAAACTTATTGATTCATTGTTAGAATACTCCAGATTAGGAAGGACCAAAGATTTTTCTGATGTAAACATGAATAAAATCTTAAATGAATTAAAGGCAGATTTTAAAAACATACTGGAAAGAACAAAGGCAAAAATACAGGCTGATAACCTGCCTACTGTAAAAGGCAATCCAATTGAGTTACGATTATTATTACAAAATCTGGTGAGCAACGGAATTAAATTTACCAATGAAAATACGATCCCAGAAATTTATGTCGATGCGGTTCAGAAAAACAGAACAGATGACGAATCCAAAAAGTATTGGGAGTTCTCTATAAAGGATAATGGAATAGGAATCCCCGAAATTCATAAAAATAGAATATTCGATATCTTCCAAAGATTGCATTCCAGAGAGAAATATCAGGGTACAGGAATCGGTTTAGCACACTGTAAGAAAATTGTGGAATCACACAGTGGCGAAATCTGGTTAGAATCAGAAGAAGGAAAAGGAACAACCTTTTACTTTACGATTCCTGAATAAAAGAAACGAATATGTTTTTGATGTTTAATAAATAAACAGTATTCTGCTTATCTATTAGTAAACTTTTTTAAACTTCAGGTCTACCCTTTAGCCTTTTTTCGATTTTTTGTTTTTTAGCAGTAATGATCTTCATCATTTCCATGATTTCAGGATCCTTATTTTGTTTGTAGATTTCATTAAGACTCAAAACTAGGTCTTTTGCTTCTCTAGATGCTTCAACTCTATCACTAGTGGACATATTGCTCATACTTCTACTCTCAAACTCACGTGCTTTCTCCATTAATTCCATAACTCAATATTTATTATAAACGTAAAAATGTTTGATTAAAACTACAAATACTTTAAATTAAGATGAAACTATTTAATAGTTATTTAAACACTTTTGCGGTAAATATAAAAAAAAAATTAACATTTAACTCCGCTAATCTATGACATAAGTTGATAGAAACATAAATGTTCGTTATACTCATTTTCAGCAAACAGAAATTTTCCTGCTAAATGTTATGATTACATCAGTTTTTTAACGAATTAAATGCATTATTTTTTAATCTGTTAATCTTTTTTACGAAAAAGAAATCCAATAGGAATAACTAAGAAAATAAAAAAATACCAACCGGTAATTATCCCAATTATCATTACAATGGCTGCAACTAAAAAAATCGTTAACTGTGTTTTACTGAATCTTGACATTTCTATATAAAAATATACTAAAAAATATAAAAAAATAATAGCACTGGAATCTCGGTTATCTTAAAACTGGACTACAACTCAATTCATAAGAAGTAATAATATTGTGTACACTAAATATATAAGAAATGAAAATTACTGATTTGGATACGAAGGAGTATGACAAATATTACGGACGATATATTAATAAGTTGTCGATAGAATTAGAACTTATAAATGGTTTTAAACAAGGGATGAAAAATGTTGTTCAATTTTTTGAGGCTATTCCTGATACAAAAACATTGTATCGTTATGAAGATAAAAAATGGAGCATAAAGGAAATCCTTCAGCATCTTATTGATACAGAAAGGATTTTTATGTATAGATGTTTTCGGATCGCCAGAAAAGATACCACTTCTTTAGCAGGATTTGATCAAAATATCTATATAGAACCTTCCGGAGCAAATCATAAATCAATGGATTCTTTGTTAAGCGAGTTTAAGATAGTTCGACAAAGTTCTATTTCACTTCTAGAAAGTATAACTGAAGATGATTTGACATGTATTGGTAATGCTAACGGAGGTAATATGTCTGCTAGAGCAGCAGCTTTTACTATTATTGGCCACGATATCTGGCATATGGATATTATAAAAGAAAGGTATTTATAAAAAGATTATGTTTACCTGTTGTGCATTTATAATTTGTTTTTTACTAAAACCCGTCTATTCGAGGCTTGAGATAAAATTTTATCTAGCGTAGGAATTTGTCGTTCCAAAGCGGTGCTTTGAAAAAACCGCCTTTTCTTTTGTTTCGTTTTCTGTCTGCATCCGACGAGTGTAGCGAGAGGAATGCACCGCAAAGAAAATGAAAAAGGATGAATTAGAGATTGTTTTTAAACACAGGATAAACAGTTAATTATAAAATACGTCCAATGGTAGTGTCCGCATTAGTCTGATGTATCGAGAATAGGATTGTTGGTAAAAAGCTATTCTCGATAGCTCTATTGAGCTTGTCGAAGTACATTTTATCTCCATTTTATTGTGTTAAAATCGAATTGACGCTTTTATAGCCTTTCTCTTAATACACAATGGACTACATTCATTACTCTTTAAGAATAGATTGAACACTATGTTGTAACTGCGGAATGACTTCTTTTTTAAACCATTCATTTTTTGCTTGCCAAATGTTGTTTCTTGGAGATGGATGTGGCAAAACAAAATGATTTGGTAGATATTCGTTATAGTTTTTTACAGTATCTGTAAGAGTACGCTTTAATCGATCTCCTAGATAATATTTTTGAGCATAGGTACCGATTAATAAGATAAGCTCTACATCTTTTATTTTATCCAATAATTTTTGATGCCATAAGGGAGCGCATGCTTTTGTTGGAGGTAAATCTCCAGATTTACCTTTTCCTGGATAGCAAAATCCCATAGGTATAAGAGCAATTATTTCTGGATTATAAAAAGTTTCTTTATTAATCCCCATCCAAGCTCTTAAGTTTTCGCCGCTTTTATCATCCCAGGGAATTCCCGACATATGCACAACACTTCCAGGAGCTTGTCCTATGATGATAATTTTACTATTAACACCAGCAGAAACAATAGGCCTGGGGCCTAATGCTAATTGAGCAGCACATTCATCACATTTCGAAATCAAAGACAATAAAGCTTCCATAAAAATTATTCAAGTTTAAAAAGATTAAATTATGAAATAATATAATCCCAATCACATATATTTAGTTGTTATTAAAAATAACACCTTAACGAAGCGCTAAGGTGTTACAAAAAAAGAGCTAAAGATTACTAACGAACCTTTAATCTATTATGTTTAATTATACGTATTCTTAAGTTTTCCCCAATTGCTATTTGCTTTAGAGACTAGTGATTTATGGTTGTTTTCTGCTAACCATAATTGTTGCGCATCTAACTCGATATTGTATAAGAAAAGAAAGTATTTTCCGTCTTTTACTACAAATTTATTAGGATCAGGTCTAAACTTTGCACCTGCATATATTCCAAAAGCACAAAACCCTCCATACTGCGGCATATACTTTTTTGGATTCTTATCGAATGTAGTTTTTTGCTCTTTAGAAGTAAAATAATAAACCACTTTTTCATGTTCTGATTTATATGCTTTAGTACCTCTTTGTGCAATACCTAGGTCTAAATAAGATACAGGACTGTACCCTTGTAATGCAATGTTGCTATTATCTATGTTGTTTGCTTTTTTATCTTGCGCAGAAATTGTAGCAGTAAATAACACTGCAATTAGTACTATTTTTATTGTTTTTAAAGTTCTCATTGTATATTGTTTGTTTTTAAGCGTTAAAATATTCTTCTTGTATAACCTTACCTTCATTATTCCAAACTCGTCGGATGATTTCATGCCAATAAATAGAACTATTATCAGCCATATCAAAATCAAAAGTGAATTCTGATGCAGAGACATTACCATCTACTATAGTATGATGAAGTGTAATGCCGTTCACTTTTTTAATAGAATTAGCAAAACCTTCCATTTTCTCTACCATTTGTGCTTTATCATTAGTAGTGACATTATTGTAATCTGAAGTTGTTGCGTTTTGTGCAAAAAATTGTTTTACAGCATCTACTATTGCTCCTTTGGCAACGATGCTATCCATTTCTGTAGCTAATGCTTTAATATCCATTGTTGTATTATTTAAAGATTAATAAATATTGTTTGTAATTACACTACAAATTTCTGGATATGTCAGTAAAAAAAGCCTACAAAAAAGGAGCTAGTTATTGTACTTTTTATTTTTAAACTGTGAAGGAGATTCACCTGTATAATGCTTAAAGAAATTAGAAAAGTGATTAGGTTCTTCAAAACCTAGTTGTAACGAGATGTCTTTAATACTTAGATCCTGATCTAGCATAGATTTAGAAGTACCAATCATTTCATGTCGAATAAGTTTCCCCAATGAAGTCTGCATCTTGTCCTTTACTTTTTTAGAAAGCGTTTTAGCAGATAGATTCATTTTAGAAGCATAAAAATCTATATTTCTTTCTTGGGTATGGTATAGTTTAAGCAATTCCATAATGTGTTGAGAAAACTGATCTCTATTATGATAATCAAAGTCTTTCCTAAATTGAATAGGATTCTTGCCAACACTATTAGAAAAAACCCTATTAAAATAAGCAGGATCATTATATCCCAAATCGTAAGATATTTCCTTTATACTCTTATCTGTAAAAGCAATTTCTTTTTTACTTTCTAGTAATTTTTTGTTAGATAGTAAGGATTTAACAGAAACACCTACTTTGCTTTTTATCAGGGATTGAATGTTATATCCTTTCTCATTTACATATGCAGTAATATCCTGAGTACTAATATTGCTAGAATATTGTTCGTCTATAACTTCTTTAGTATCAAAAATGATTTGATATTCCTCTTTGTTTGCTTTAAATGGATTTTGCAAATACCATTGCTCTGTAGAAGTATCTATAATAGTATTCAGTTCAATATTTGAGTTGAATTGATGTATGATTTCGTGAAAATTATTGGATTTTTCAAAGTCAATATACCCTAAAGAGATAAGATGTTTAAAGAGTACCCTGAATTCTTTATTTCTAAAAATTGTTTCATTCGGGAATTCCATTTTGAGTACAAAAAAATCATCAGATAAGAATTTAATGTATTGCCCTTTTTCCAGGTAAATAGCTTTATCCTTCCAGTCAAAATAGTTCTTAAAATCTACCTGAATACCACCATTACCAGATATGATCTGATACAATGTGTATTGGTTAATGAAGTACACTTTATTTATTTGCGGAGTAAATTTAACAACCATTGTTAATACGTATATAAGTATAGTCGAATTATTGGTAAGAAATTACATTGCATAAGAGTATTCTTTGGAGTCAAAATAGTTTCTTATAGAAAAGCTACTCTTTCAATAATGTTAATACTACCTTCTTGAAGATGTTTTTTGAATATTTAATAAAGAAAAGTCAGAAACTTTAACAAAAATTTATACAAGTGCTTTTTTAATGCTTTTTTGGTGCATTTTTATGTGATTTATTAAGAATTATGCAATTGAATAATTGATTTTAATGTATTGTATTTCAGTATTTTATGAAATTGGTGCTACGATGGTTCTTTTGCGGAATCCTACACTTAAAATCTAGTGATGAAGATTCATGGGGATATGGTACTTTGATTTAATTTTTCTACTTTTAAAGCTAACGAAAGTTAGTCTTATAACAAAGCTTTAAGATATGGTCAAGTATCATAGATACTAAAAGAATTCTTATAAGATAAAATTCATCATACTTATTTTAATATTCACTCAATCAAAAAAGAGGTTTATGAAACGTAGAGATTTTATTCAATACACGGGATTAGGAGCAGGCGCTTTGATGATGCCTTCACTACTCCTCGGAAATGATATTCCCGCAGAGGCATTGCTTAATCCGGGAATGGATATTGCCATAAAGAAAAGAATGGCAGACGTAGCACTTAATACTGCAAAATCACTGGGAGCAAGCTATGCTGATGCTCGAATTGGTAGGTATTTAAACCAATATGTGTTTACCAGAGAAGACAAAGTGCAAAACGTAGTAAATACCGAATCATTTGGTATCGGAATTCGGGTAATTGTTAATGGAACCTGGGGATTTGCATCTACCAATAGTGTTACCGAAGATGGAATTAAGAAAGCTACAGATCAAGCAGTAGCAATAGCAAAAGCGAATTCAAAAATTCAAAAAGAAGAAGTAAAACTAGCTCCTGTAAAATCACATGGAGAAGTTAGCTGGAAAACTCCGATCAAAAAGGATTTTAAAGATGTTCCGGTTTCAGAAAAGGTAGATTTATTGTTATCTGCAAATGCTGCAGCCTTAGAGAATGGAGCAAATTATGTAAACTCTGGACTTTTTATGGTTAATGAGCAGAAGTATTTTGCTTCAACTGATGGATCTTATATCGATCAGGATGTACATCGTATCTGGCCGACATTTACAGTGACTGCTATTGATAAAGGTACAGGTAAATTTAAATCGCGCCAAGCGATGAGTGCTCCAATGGGAATGGGGTATGAGTATATGGATGGATTAGCTTCAGAAAAACTAAAAGGTCCTGAAGGTCTTAATCTATATCGCAAAAGTTATGATATCGTAGAGGATGCAACACTTGCTGCTAAACAAGCTAAAGCAAGATTGACAGCAAAATCTGTAGAAGCAGGTAAATACGATTTAGTATTAGAACCAAATCATTTAGGACTTACCATTCACGAATCTGTTGGACATCCATTAGAATTAGACAGAGTATTGGGATATGAAGCTAATTATGCAGGAACAAGTTTTGCAACATTAGATAAATGGAAGACCAAAAACTTCAAATATGGTAGTGATATCGTAAATCTTGTAGCCGATAAAACCCAAGTTGGCTCCTTAGGAGCTGTAGGATATGATGATGAGGGAGTAAAAACAAAAAAATGGGATTTAGTTCGAAATGGTGTACTAACCAATTATCAGGCAATAAGAGATCAGGTTCATATGATCGATCAAAACGAGTCTCACGGATGCTGCTATTCTCAGAGTTGGAACGATGTACAGTTCCAGCGTATGCCTAACGTTTCCTTAGAACCGGGAAAAGAGAAATACTCTATAGATGATATGATCAAGGACGTAGAAAAAGGAATCTACATAGCAGGTAGAGGTTCCTATTCTATTGATCAACAACGATATAATTTCCAGTTTGGTGGAACAGTGTTTTATGAAATCAAAAACGGAAAAATTGTAGGTATGCTAGATGATGTGGCATATCAATCTAATACACAAGAATTTTGGAATTCTTGTGCTAAGATATGTGACAAAGATGACTATCGAATGTTCGGGTCATTCTTTGATGGTAAAGGACAGCCTTCGCAAATAAGTGCTGTATCTCACGGAAGTTCTACCACACGCTTTAATGGTGTGAATGTGATCAACACAGGTAGAAAAATTTAAATCACAGTCTTATTACAAATAAAAAATATCATGGCAATATATTCTAAAGAAGAAGCAAAGCAGATTATGGAGAAAGCGATGAGCTTTTCTACTGCAGATGCTTGTGAAATAAATTTAAGCGGAAGCGAAAGTGGTAATATCCGTTATGCTAGAAATACGGTATCTACGGCTGGACATAGATCAAATCAAACCTTGGTAGTGCAATCTAATTTTGGAAAGAAATCTGGTACAGCTACTATTGATGAATTTGATGATGAATCTTTAAAGAAGGTTGTTAAGAGAGCTGAAGAATTAGCAAAACTTTCTCCAGAGAATCCAGAATTTATGGAACCTCTTGGGCCACAAACATATGATAAATCTATTACCTATACAGAAGCTACAGCAAAGATAACACCAGAGTATCGTGCAGAAGTAGCAAATAGTAGTATCGAACCAGCTGCGGCCAAGAACGTTACTGCGGCAGGATTCTTTAACGACTCTGCCGGTTTTAGTGCAATGATGAACTCTAGTGGTTTGTTTGCATATAATCAATCTACCAATGCTAGTTTTACTGTCACCATGCGTAGTAATGATGGTACAGGATCTGGTTGGGTAACAAGAGATTATAACGATATCAGTAAATTTGATGCCGTAGAAGCTTCTAAAGTTGCAATAGATAAGGCAGTAATGTCTAAAGAAGCAAAGGCAATCGAGCCTGGTAAATACACAGTAATTTTGGAACCAGCAGCTTCAGTTGGTTTATTAGGTAATATGGCGTTTGCATTTAATGCCCGTACTGCTGATGAAGGACGTAGTTTTATGTCCAAAGAAGGTGGAGGTACTAAAATGGGCGAGAAGATTGTAGACGAACGTGTAAATATTTGGTCGGATCCTCTTAATCCAGAAGTGCCAACCGGTACATGGAACGGATCTGGACAACCGCTGAAAAAGACAAGTTGGATAGAAAATGGAGTCGTAAAAAACTTAGCATATAGTCGTTATTGGGCAGAGAAAAAAGGAGTAGATCCTGTGCCTTTTCCTAATGGATTTATTATGCAAGGTGGCGATGCTTCATTAGAGGATCTTATTAAAGGAACTAAAAAAGGTATTCTAGTTACTCGATTATGGTACATAAGAACCGTAGATCCTCAAACCTTGTTATATACAGGACTTACCAGAGATGGAACTTTCTATATTGAAAACGGAAAAATAAAACATCCAGTAAAGAATTTCAGATTTAACGAAAGCCCGATCATTATGCTTAATAATCTCGAAACTCTAGGTAAGCAGGTCCGAATAGATGGTAATCTAGTACCTTATATGAAAATAAGGGACTTTACTTTTACCAGTTTGTCAGACGCAGTATAATCAGAAATCATTTACTATAACCCGTCACATTGGGCGGAGTCGAAATGTAGTAGTCAGTTACTACATTTTGACTCCGCTCGAAATGACAGGAGCGTTTATTATATTAAGATAATACTAATTAACGTTCCTTTTAGATCATCTTCGCAAATTATGATCTTAATTGCTGTTTCATCTAGTTAATTTTATATTGAGTAATAAATTTTTCTTTACGAGATTACAATATGAGTCTGGAGATTGGGATGTGGATCAAAGAATGCCTTCTAATCTATTAAACTCACTTGTAGAGTACACGACCCTAAAAGTGGACACTCAGGAGAGAATTATTCCTTTGAGTAGTGACGAGATTTTCAAAAGTCCATTTTGTTATATTTCTGGTCATAAATTGGTACAGTTTACCAAAAAAGAAAGAGAAAACTTTAAGAAGTATGTTAATAATGGTGGTTTTGTGTTTGCAGATGATTGTAATCACGATATTGATGGATTATTCTCTAAATCATTTGTGCGTCAAATGGAAGACATTTTTGGACCACAAGCATTAAAAAAGATTCCGAATACTCATGAAATTTATAAAATATTCTTTGAATTTGAGGATGGCCCTCCAACCACTTCTCAAGAGCTGAATGGATGGGGAGATGATATCGTACACGACTATTTAAAGGCAATTAAAGTTAATGGAAGGATCGGTGTTTTGTTTAGTAACAAAGATTATGGTTGTGAGTGGGATTATGATTTTAGAAATAAACGATGGTATAAAATAGACAATACCAGATTTGGTGTTAACATTGTAATGTATGCGTTAACATCATAGATGGTTCTGGTTTACAAAAGTGTTGCTTATTGTAAAATGTTTCATTTAATTCATGGATAACGGTTTATCCAATCCTAAATCCTTTCCAAAGGAAAGGACTTTTAGCTACCTTCCTTTTGGGAAGGGCTGGAGATGAGATTAAATACGAATCCGTTAAGATTACCAACACTAATTTAAACCAGAGCATAAAAGATAGTACTTATATGGACAGAGAGTTAGTAAATATAGAAGAAGAAGTAACTATTCTTACTGAGAAACTTCAGAAGTTACGAAAAGAGATCGGTAAGGTCATTACAGGGCAAGAAGAAACGGTAGAGCAATTATTAATTACTTTTCTCGCAGGTGGACATGCATTGTTAGAAGGAGTTCCAGGTTTGGCAAAAACATTAATGATTAGAACGCTGGCACAAGCTATTGATCTTAAATTTAAGAGAATACAATTTACACCAGATTTAATGCCATCGGATATTATTGGTACCGAAATATTAGAAGAAGATTATAGCACAGGAAAGAAATTTTTTAAGTTTAATAAAGGCCCTATTTTTTCTAATATCATCTTGGCAGATGAGATCAATCGTACACCACCAAAAACACAGGCAGCTTTGCTAGAAGCCATGCAGGAGTTTGAGGTTACCTATTCCGGAAAAACATATGAGTTAGACAGGCCATTTTTTATACTTGCCACACAAAATCCTATCGAGCAATCTGGAACATTTGCACTTCCGGAAGCACAACAAGATCGTTTTTTATTATATATCAAAATAGGGTATCCAAGCGAATCAGAAGAGACTACGATTCTGAAGAATACCACAGGTGTTAAGAAAGAAACCTTGAACAAAGTAATTTCTGGAGAAGATATTATCAGATTACAACAGTTAGTAAGAGAAGTTCCTATAAGTGATGATCTGATTACGTATGTAAGTAAGGTGATTAGAGCTACTAGACCAGAATCAACAACGAATCCCTATGTAAAAGAATGGGTCAATTGGGGAGCAGGACCACGAGCTGGTCAAGCAATGATATTAACAGCCAAGGCAAGAGCATTAGCACAAGGAAGATTATCAGTGACATTAGATGATTTACATCATGTGGCAATACCTGTCTTGCGTCATAGAGTGATTGTGAATTTTAGAGCAGAATCAGAAGGTATCACTTCTGATGATGTTACGCGTCATCTATTAAAAGCCATTGAGGTAGGGAAGTAAGACCATAGAACAAATCAAGTGAGACAAGATTATCATCAATTATTAAAACCTGAACTTATTAAAACCGTATCAGGATTATCACTCATTGCGCGTGTAATTGTTGATGGATATTTGTCTGGACTAAATAATAGTCGCAATGTAGGTTCTGGAATGGAATTTACGCAATTTCGTAATTATGAACCAGGTGACGATTTACGATTACTCGATTGGAAAATGCTAGCCCGATCCGGTAGATATTATATCAAGCAATCCGAGATAGAAACCAATATTTCAATAAAGTTTATTTTGGATGCCAGTAAATCCATGCTTCATAAAGAAGATGAACTTTCTAAAATGGATTATGCCAGAATCTTAATAGCTTCTTTAGGATACTTATCCCAAAATCAAGGAGATGCGATAGGTCTTTTTGCATTAAACGAACAGCTGTTGTATAACCTATATCCTAAAATCCAGAAACAACACTATAATCGTTTTTTATTAGAGCTAACCAATATAGAAAATAAAGGGAAATGGCCCGAAAACCCAAATGCCTCCAAAAGTCTTCAAGATCGCAATCACAAAGAACTCATATTTTTTGTAACAGATCTGTATGAACATAACGAAGAGCTAACATCTTTTGTCAAAAGACTAAAAACTCCAAAAAATGAGGTAGTGGTATTACATCTTATGGGTAAGAATGAGTTAGAGTTTGATTACAAAGGTACTGTAACATTCGAAGACTTAGAAACAGGAGCAAAACTCAAAATAGATGCAAAAACCGCTAAAAAAGAATATCTCATCGCACTAGAAGAGATGATCAAGAATACTAAAAATACGCTCTTAGCCAATGATATCAGTTATCATTTGTTCCAATTACAAGAACATATAGGAGAGGCATTACAGGTATTCCTGAAGAAACGAAACAAACTAATCTGATATGTTTTTCCTAAACCCTACATATCTCTGGGCATTATTAGGACTTCTGGTTCCTTTAGCGATACATCTGTGGAGTAAAAAAGAAGGAAAAACAATAAAAGTAGGGAGCACTAAATTACTGAGTGAATCAGATTCAAAACAATCCAGAAGTATTCAGCTAAATGAACTTTTTCTACTATTAGTTAGAATGCTATTAATCGGTGTTTTGGTCTTACTACTAGCCGGATTTCAGATTAAAAAGAAAGCGGCTACCATACCAATAACCTATATAATAGAGCCTTCATTACTGGATGATGATAGAATACAAACGATCATAGATACAATAGATACAGGAGAATCACTAAGACTTTTGGAATCTGGATTTCCTGAGTTGGATACTGATCAGACAGCTATAGAAAATAAAAAGACTCCTAATTATTGGCAGTTAGCCAAAGAAATGGAAACGTTACAAACCGATAGTATTGTCGTTTTTACGAAAGCATTCATAAACGGAATCAAAGGTAGAAGACCAGATACGAACCAAAATATTGCTTGGATATCTTTGGACTCAAAAGTTTCGTCTGAAAAAGCACTCAAAACCATCAAGAAAAAAGATTCTTTGCAAGTCCTATCTATGATTAGTGATCAAGATCAGTTGTCTTTTAAGAAAGCATTTATTGCTACCGATGATAAGAGACTACAGTTTAATACTACAAATGATAGTGTGATGTTTCCGTTAAACGGAAAAGAAGAAAGCGTAATTCTTACTTCAGAATTGCCAACCAAAGTAGTATTGTTTTACGAAGATAGCCTAGCTACTCAAAAAACATACATAGAAGCATCGCTAAATGCGATATCAAAGTACTTGAATAAACAAATTGATATAGAAATCGTTCAGGATGTAGAAGGCCTAGATACTGATACTTTCGATCTGGTAGTTTGGTTATCTGCAAATCCAGTTCCAAAAACGGCTACAAAAGTATTAACATACCAACCAGATGATCTCGCCAATAACATTATTGAAGCAGGACCTTCCAATAGGATTTTTTATCTTACAGAAGCGCTTACTACAGAGAATAGTATCGATAGAAACATATCCGAACAACTGCTAAAACTTTTTGATTTTCATAAAGATATCGAAACCGAAATTAATGAGTATGATAAAAGAACGATCGATATATCAGAACTGCAGCCTGTAGCGACAAATCTAGTAACGGGTAAAAAACAATTTAAACTTTTTGATGTATCAAAATGGTTATGGTTGTTATTGGGAGCATTGTTAGTGATGGAACGTAGTGTAGCAAAATTCAGAAAACAATAATGAGATCAGGACATGACATATTGGTTGGATTTAGAAGGCGATGGCGACTGATGCTTTGGCTGGAGATCACATTATATGCTTTGGGACCTGCAATGCTCATGTATTTTGCGTTTTCTAATATATTATGGACGATACTAACCCTGCTTTTGGTTGGCAGTATTGCAGCAATTGTCATAAAACCGTGGAAAAAGAGTTTAGAAAATATTGCCAGCTATATAGATCTTCATCTTGATGCTACAGAATATAGTACCGGTCTTTTGTTAGTACCACAAGAAAAGTTGTCTGGCTTAGCCAGAATACAGCAAAATAGAGTAACAACCAGACTTGTCGAAAAACTAAAAACCATTAAACCTCCTCATCATTTGAATAGAGGAATTGTTTTAGTTAGTTCTTGCGTATTAATTGGTCTAGCACTACACAAATATAACGTGTTTGGCACTTTACGAAAGTCACAACAACCTAAAGCAACTCAGGAAACAATTGTTTTTAAACTAACAGATACGACTTCGACAATAATACAACCACCTAGGTTAATAGATCAGCAACTAATAATTGAATATCCCAACTACACACAGATTCCTTCCTTAGAGACTTCTACAATGGATATTAAAGCAGTAGAAGGATCCAGAGTTTCCTGGAAAATACAATTCGACCAAGAAATCAAAAGCGTAACGATGGAAAGCATGGGAAATAGCTATCCTATGAAATTAATTGATGGAATATATACAGGAGCATCCACACTCACCAGTGCAGGTTTTTATAATTTTAAATTTACCGACCTACAAGACCGATCCTATGTTTCCGAATTGTACGCTATTGAGGTGATCAAAGACAAGAGTCCTTCTGTAGAAATTAAAGGAATAAAACAGTTCACTTCGTATGAGTATAATCAAAGTAAAAAAGTATCCTTTACTACAGGGATTACCGACGACTTTGGGATTGAAGACGCTTATATCATTGCTACAGTGAGTAAAGGCTCTGGAGAATCCGTAAAGTTCAGAGAAGAAAAGCTAAATTTCACGAATAAAGTGTCGGTAGGAAGTAAGAATATGAATTTGTCAAAAAAGATCGATCTGGATCAAATGAATATGGAACCAGGAGACGAATTGTATTTTTATGTAGAAGCGTTGGATCGTAAACGTCCGAAACCTAATGTATCCAGAAGCGAAACCTTTTTTGCCGTGATTAAGGATACAGTTTCTGATGCTTTTGCGGTAGAAGGAACCATGGGAGTAGATCTGATGCCGGATTATTTTAGAAGCCAACGTCAGTTGATTATAGACACCGAAAAATTACTAAAAGATAAGCCCAAACTGTCCACAAAGGATTATAAATTTAAGAGTAATGAATTAGGTTTTGACCAGAAAGTATTACGGCTGAAATATGCCGAATTTATGGGAGATGAATCAGAATTCGGAGGTACTGCAGAGGGAGATGTTGAATCTCCAGAACATGAGGACGAAGATCATCACGAAGAAGGACACGAAGAAGAAGATCCGTTAGCAAAATATACCCATAAGCACGATAGCGAAAATGAACACAATCTGGTAGAAGAAGAAAAAAAGGAAGACCCTTTAGAAGAATACCTGCATAATCACGAAGACCCAGAAGAATCTACACTGTTTACACAATCGCTAAAAAGTAAGTTACGACAGGCGCTTAATGAAATGTGGGATGCAGAATTATATTTAAGACTCTACACACCAGAAAAATCATTGCCGTATCAATACAGGGCGCTAAAACTGATTCAGGAAATAAAAAACAGTGCCCGTATCTATGTGCACCGTATCGGTTTTGATCCTCCACCCATTAAAGAAGATAAAAGACTCACTGGAGAAATCGATGAGGTATCAGGATACCGAAAAACGGAAACTTTAGAGCAAGAAGATGCATATCCTTCTATACGTGTAACTTTGGCAAGACTGGAACAATTAATTTCTGAAAAAGGAAGTATTACCGAAGAAGATAAACTGCTTTTCGGTCAAGCCGGAAATGAATTAGCGGAAAAAGCGATTGAAGACCCTGGACGATATCTGGAAACATTGCAACAATTAAAATGGATTTCTGAAGACGTCACCATACCATCAGAAGCACTGGAGAAATTACAAAAAGGATTGTTTTTGGCACTTCCGGAGTTACAACCTAATGCGGTGAAACAGCAACAACAAGCAAGCGAAATCAACGAATTACTATTAAAAGAGCTCGAAATCAATGATTGAGGATATCACTTTTTTACATAGTAATTGGATACCCTATATAAGCATTAGTGCCATAGTGGTATGGTTAGTTTTTGTTTGGAAAGAAGGATCTCATTTCGGGAAACGCAAGTTCTGGATCAATATCACAGTTGCACTGTTTGCCATTATTTCACTTTCTATTATTGCATTGAAACCAGCCTTGCCCATACTTGGCAAAAACACCAAAGTAATAGTGCTTACCAATGGTTATGATACCAAACAACTAGATAGTTTAAAAAAAGCTCATAAACGAATACAAACCTTTCCGTATAAAGCGAATCAACCCATTTTTAGAAATATACAGACATCAGACACTGTTTTTGTATTGGGAGAAGGAGTAGCCCCTTTTGATTTTTGGCAATTAGAGGATCATAAAGTACACTATATCGCCAGTGATATCCCTGCTGGAGTGGTAAGATTCCATTATGATCATAGTAGGGTGGTAGGAGAGCAGTTACAGTTAGAAGGGGTATATAACAATCCAACAAAAGGAAATCGATTGATTCTGGAAGGTCCCGGAGGAAATTCATTGGATTCTATTACGTTGTTATCGGATACAGAAACTTCATTTCGACTATCGACGGAATTAAAAGCAATGGGCAACTATGTCTTTTCATTGGTAGAGAAAGATTCTTTAGGTACAATACGTTCTCGTGATCCCATTCCTGTGAGGGTGATGGATCGAACCCATTTGAAAATCTTAATCGTAAACGGTTTTCCAACCTTTGAAACCAAATACCTAAAGAACTATTTGGCAGAAATGGGTCATGAGGTATTGGTAAAAAGTCGCATCACCAGAGGAAAGTATAAGTTCGAATATTTTAATACGGATAGAATACCAATAGGTGCTCTTTCTGAAAAAAATCTGGCACCTTTTGATTTGGTGATACTCGATGCTACTACAGTAAAAAATGTAGGACAGCCTTCTCGAACAGCGCTGGAGAATGCTATTAGAGAAAAAGGGGTAGGCCTTTTTATCCAACGGGATGAAGACTTTTTTCGATCCGGAAAAAGCATTGCAACTTTTGATTTTGGTAGAGAAAAAAGTACGGAGACAAGCCTGATTGATTCACCAAAAATTACAATAGGAAAGTATCCTTTTATCTTTAAAGATCAATTTCAGCTACAAGCGATACATAAAAATGATACTGAAAACATAATATCCGCCTATAAACATCTGGGAAAAGGGAAAGTAAGTACGACAGTGTTAGAAAGCACCTATGAACTATTATTGAATGGCAAAACAACCGAGTACCAACAACTATGGTCAGAAATTATAAGTGCTATTGGTAAAAAAGAAAGTGCTACCGTGAGTTGGGATGAAAACAATATCCTGGGGATTAAAGACCAATCTTATGAGTTTATACTAAGAACTTCTATTCCTGAACCAGAAGTAACAACGGATGAAGATTATCGCATTGCACTACGCAATGATATCGATATCTCCAATCTATGGTTTGGTATAACCTATCCTAAGAAATTAGGCTGGAACAGAGTATCTGTTGCACAAGACACCACGGCTGTTTTCGATTATTTTGTAACGGATACCACCACATGGAAATCAAAATCTGGATATGATAAAATCATGAAAAATAAGCGATTCTTTGATAGAGTTTCTAAGAATAATACCAAACAAATCTCACCTTTAGCACCCATAAATCCGATTGGATTCTATATTTTCTTTCTATTGTGTATCGGATATTTATGGTTAACTCCTAAGTTGGGGAAAGAGTAAAAACCCTAAGAAAATTTACGTCAGTCAGAGTGATTTTCGGTAGAAAATTGTATCGAAGACAAGTGAGTTTTCTTACATCGAGAATAGGGTTTTAATCAAAACGTATCAATTCTACTTAAGAAAACTTACTTGTCACACTGACTTTGCCCAATTACTGTCACCTCGAGCGGAGTCGAGAGACCAGCTAAAACATAAAAGAACCCATATTATTTTTGTAATACGGGGAGTTTTCCGTTATTTTTAAGCTTATAATAAATCCAGATGCGGTAGCAAACGATTATAAATGTTTGTAATTAGTTACAAACGGTAATAAACATAATAGTAACTATACTCGCATGTTGTGCAATATTAACTCAAATCTCAAAATTAAATTTTCAATTGGAATTAATTATAATCAGCCCAAAAGAGGAAAACAAATATGTAAAAAAACTCTTGGAAAAAATTGATTCAGAATTTCTGCCAGAACAAGTTCCAGTTAAAATTGAGGAATATTCTGAGAAATTGAATTGCTTTAAAAATGTTGATCGAAAAGTTGAATTAGATGGAGGAAAACCACATTATGGTTGGGTTATTTATCAAACCAGTATATTGTGCGAAGCTGAAAGACATGCGGTCTGGGAAAATGATGAAGAAGAATTAATTGACATTACACCAAGGGATATTGATTTTGAGCAAGTGATGTTTGTTTCAGATAATAATTTTGAATACCATGGTCAAATAATTGATAACTACAGAGTAAACATTACCAACAATAAAATTGTTGACCATTTCATCAAAGTATGCGAAACATTAAGCGATTTTTACTCACTTGGAAAGAGAAAAAATGATTCGGAATTAGAAATCGACCCTCAAATTGCAAATACTATATACCAATATGAGGATTTAAAAGTACAGTTAGAACTATATATTGCAAAAGGTAGTACTTTTAGAAGTAAATGCATATGTGGTGGAAGAAAAAATTACAAGAATTGTTGTGGTGGAACTTTACTTGAACGGATTAATAATGATGCCAAGCGAATAATGAAAAAATAATAACATTGCACAACACGATATATGTGATCATAGCAGCAAAGTGATCAATCGAATGGTTGTTGTATTTTTGGTAAGGCGCAATGCTTGCAAAAAGGAAAAAGTAGCAACCAATGCGCAGAAAAATCGAAAAGCTAGGTAACATTTTGCCCTGCTACGACACATATATTAAACGTTAACTGTAATAACTATGAAAGCAATATCAGCATATTTTAATGGATCAATTTCTGGTGTAAGCAAAGATTCAAACGCAATAGTTCCGCTAGTCTCCGAAGATAAAAAGACTAATAAATTGTTTTTTATTGGCACATCGTTCTATATATCAGGTAATGGAATACTACTAACTGCAAAGCATTGTATATTTAATAAAAAAGACGAGGTATATGACAATTTAGGAGTAATCCATTTTTTACCTAACAATCAATATATATTAAGACCAATAAGAAAAACAACATATGCGAACGAATATGACGTTGCTTACTTATTACCTGAAGAAATATTAGATAAAGAAAAAAATATTGTTCCTAGTCCTTCACTAATTCTTACGGATCGATTTCCAGAACTAAACGAACAGCTTGGAACTTTTGGTTACCCTGATACTCAAACAATCCCGCAACCTGAATCGATTAAAATGGATTTTATTTCTGATTTTTATTTAGGAAAATATGTTGAATTTCATAAAAATGGTATCGGATTATTAAAAAACTCTTGTTTTCAAACAACAATTAAAATGAAGAGCGGATCAAGTGGAGGACCAGTCTTTAACAAAAATGGTACTGTAATTGGTATTTGTTCTACAGGATATGATGTCACAGACGGAGGTGATGACATATCATTTGCGACTCCGTTATTGCCAACTTTCAGTTTAAGTCTTGAAGATGATAATGGCAATAAGAAAACAATAAATGAACTTATTGAAGAGAAAATTATATCATTTAAAAAAACAGTTAACACTGTATATAAAATCATAGCCCCCCTACCGCTAGTTTGCAACTTGTGGTAACTTCGAGTAAAAATATATAATAACTATAAAATTTTGCCTATTATGTTCATTTTATATAGTCTAACAAAGGTTTATGATGCACACTAATGACAGCTTGGGCTGTATTCATATGTTCTAAGCCATAGCCAACCAGAACGAGAAAATGTTTATTTTTATAATCCAAATAACCAAAAATGAGCTTCAAAGCTACCCTCTTTATTTTTGACAAAGAATATCCTTTATTAGATGCAGATTATCAATTTAATCAAAACGTAGACTATTCTAATCGTCCAAATAGTAGGGTGTTTGGGGGCAAAATTAATGCTTCTTTACAAGCAACATCAGACGAATCAGGAATTTATGGAGCTGTTATTTCTCCTGACGAAAAAATAAAAGGACATATTCGTTTCTTTAAACGCGATGGCCTACAAAAAGAATTTGATCTTAAATTCGCTAATGCATATATAGTACTAGTTACAACTCATTACAGTAGCGACGGAAAAGCCAACCTGGTATTGGATATACAAATTAGCGCACTAATCATGGAAATCAGAAATTCTATTTATGAATCTCCGGTAAATCCCAATAATCCTTTTTCTCAAGAAGTAATTCCTGTAACAACTAGAGAGGAAAAAGAAGAAGAAACACCTGTAATCAAAGAAGCCTTTTGGCTATCAGAGGGCAATAGCCAGCTTTCGCAATCCAATGGACTCAATACTGATGTGTACTATGGACAAAAAGTAAAACTAAAAATTATCACTCAGCATACTCCTGATAATGAAAATGTAGAGGTAATAGTCAAAGCAAAAACAGCAGACGGATATATCGACATAGAAGATGACACAGGTGCATTGCAACAAACACTTACGGTTAAAGGAAACGAAGCCATCTCCGATCCCATATATCTAAACCCCAACTGGTACAATGAAGAGATCGAAAACTATAATTATCAATCTCATCAAACAGAAATTAATAAAGATGAGGCATTAACTCTTGTTTTTGATGCCAAATTAGACAGTGGTGATGAGAAAGAAGCATTGCCAGAAAACGATACTCATAAATTGAAACCAATTACCTATCGCAGAAACTATGAGGAATTGATAGGCTTGTTCAATACCAATAACAGCGGAGAAAAAGATAAACAACAGAACTATGAAAACAAATTCATAGATGGCAACTCTAAAATTAAAAGTATTGTTGATGAGTTTATAGAAAAAGTAATTACACAAGACATTACAATTTCTGAAATAAAATCTCTTGTCAATGAAAAAGCGAAAGCACTTTGGGAAGCTGCCGTAAAACAAGTGCAGGGAGGAAATCTGGATGATAGACCTTTATATTGGGCAAGGAACAAAATGGAAACTTGGCTCAAACGCAATCCTTTATTTAAAGACCAAATTGACTTTGATACATCCATTATTAAAAAAGGAACGGAACTTGATACTATTATTACATTATTTGAAGAAAAAAGCCGGAATTATACAGGGATTGATTTTTCTAATGCAGGAAATAAGAAAAAGGTGTTAATAACTGGGTTTGATCCTTTTCTACTTAATAGTTTTGACCACAAATATAAAAATGGGTTCAACATTTTACAATCTAACCCTTCAGGATGTGTTGCTTTAAGTTTAGGAAACGAAAATATTGAAAATACTTTTATACAAACCCTAATAGTTCCTGTACGATATACAGATTTTGATGACAGCCAAGAAAATAATAAAGGGCAAGGGAAAGGAATCATTGAAAAGTATATTGAAAAATTAATTGATGAAGTCGATATGATAGTTACTATCAGCCAATATTTAAAAGGTCAAAACGTAATTGATATGTTTAGTACAATAAGAAGAGGAGGGTTTAATGACAATAAAGATTTTACAAGAGAAAATCAATCTAAGGCAATAGTTTCGAATGATGAATGGATAAAAACCACCTTACCAGTTGCGTTTTCAAATATACCACTCGTTAAAATGAATTGGAGATTTAATAATATAAACCATTCTGAAAACACATTTCCTCAAAAAAATCAAATGCTAATAGAAGGTTCTGGAGGTGATTATTTATCAAATGAAATATTTTATCGTGTAGCAAAATTACGTAAAGATAAAAGGCCAAATTTACCAACAGGACATTTCCACATTGAAAAACTACAAGATGAGAGAATAAATGAAGATTTCTCAAATGCAAAAATATCAATATTATTAGAGCTAATAAAAAAATCATTAAAAGAAGGAATAAAATTCATATAATTATGAAAAGGATAATTATTTATTGTTTAATTCTCTTAATAACTAGTAGTTGCAAGGCACAATCAACGGTTATTGATTTAGACAGCAAAGATTTAATAGTTTTTGAATTTAACTATAAAGTTGAGTTAGCAAAATTCTATACAAAAGTATATAACGAAGACGGCACATTTAAAAAGGAAATAGAATCCTCAGAAAATAAAGAAGTTTACAATAAACAAAAAACTATAATTATTACTCAAGAATGGCAGGGATATGGATCACGTTATTTCGACAAAAAATATTTATTCATTAGAAATCAAGATACAATGGCTATTTCTTGTAATTGTGGTCAAGAGGCTAATTTTTACTTTAAAGATATTTCATTTCAAAAAGGACATTATGAATTACAATTTGAACAACCAAAACTTACTATTAAAGGTTCTGAATTAGCGGATAAAAATCTTAATAAGTTAATTTTAAAAAACGCCTATATAAGAGAAGGAAATAGTACAGTAATTAAACAAGCCCCATTCAAAAAATTAGACTTTTACGAGATATCTTTAAACGACAATGGAGTAACCCTAAAACAAATAAACTAGTAATAACAAAAACATTTTGAAACTATAATTTGGTACAAATAAAGTAAAAACACAAATTTTTGATCAGGTAATAGAATATGATCAAAACTCTACAAAAAATATGGGTTCTGGGAGTAATTATCTTTCAAATGAAGTAATGTATAGAACTACGAAATTTAGAGATCTTAAAGGTAATTCGAAACCTGTTGGTCATTTTCATATTAAAGATCTCAAAAGTATTTCAAAATCAGAAATAATTAAAAATGTAACCATAGAAATTATCAAAAGAATTGCCATATGAAAGGATATCTCATAATTTTCTGTTTATGTTTCTGTTTTGTATCTAGTATATTTTCACAACCTACAGGAGAGGAACGATCTGTTAATTTAAAATTACATTTTCTTAACTGTGATAAAGATAAGATTCAATTTAAAAAAGTTAATACTAAGTTCATTTCTCTAGACAACGAGCATGAAGTAGAAATGTATCTACAGGGTTATAGCTATGAACTTATAAAAAATAAAGAAAATGATGATTTTAAAGAAATCATGAAGAAAGATTCTATACTACCAATTGATATCTTACATAAAAAAAACGATGTCATTAAAATTTCTTATTATTCTGCATTACATAGGGTAGGCACCGAAGAAAAAAAGCCATATAATGATGTAATTGTTATGTTTAAATATAAAAAAAGATTAATGAAAATTACCTTGAAATTATATAATAGCAAGGGACTTTTTGACGGCGGGAGTGATGTTGTAATTTCTATCCCTTTCAAAAAAGGGACTTACAAAATAACTGATCCTAAAAACCCAGATCTTATCAAAGTTAAGAACTAATTCAAGATTATTTATCCAATGAAATATTCTATCGTGTAGCTAAACTTAGAAAAGACAATAAGCCTACTTTACCAACCGGACATTTTCATATAGCAAAACTTCAAAGTTCAGGAGACAACTATTCTAATATAGAAACCAAAAAACTATTTGGAATAGTAAGAGAATCTCTTGAAAGAGGTATTAAAGGAATTAAATAAACAGAAAGATGAAGCATACTATTCTAACTTTTATCATTTCACTTTTATTAGTAAACTGCAAGGCTCAAGATGTTAAAGAATTTGATAAAGAGAGTACTTTTGTTGCTATTAAAATGGATTCAGAAATAGAAGAAATTAAATGCAAAAGTTGTCAGTTGTTTTTTTATAAGAATGTTTTTTTTATTTACACATCATTTAGTGGAGATTTGCCAGCTTCTAAATTTCAAATCGAAATAAAATCAAAAAGCAATGACTCTTTGAATATTGAAATGATATTACCAAAATATAAAAATCTTTATTTTGACATCCTACCATTTAAAAATGGAGATCATTATCTAGGAGTTGGCGGTAAAGAGTTTAACAAAAATAACTTTAAATCAATCAAGCTAGAATACTTACTGGGGGTTCTAAAAAAGAATAAGGTTGAAAAACTTGGAGATTATGAACTCGTTGATTTGGAACAAATTTTACTGAAAGAATACAATGTAATTAATCTAAGTACTGTGGGTGTTGAATATAAACCTAAAAAATGAGCAAAATAATTTTCCGTTTATGCTTCTATTTTGCTTTCACATCTTGTGGTGCTCAAAATCAAACTATTTTTGACTTAAAAAAAAATGATGTAATAGCTTTTAGTTTCCTTGAAAATGGAATAAAGTTGGTCGAATCTTCCCATAATCAAGAAGTTTATAACAGTAATCAATTAATTGTTTTAAAAAGAAGATGGGCGAATATTGGTAAAAACTATTTTGAAAAGCAGTTCATATTTATTAAAGAATTAGATACAATGAAAATTTCCTGTAACTGTGGTCAAGAAAAAAACTTATATTTTACGGATATAAAATTTGAAAAAGGAGAGATTGAAATTCAATTACCTTCAAATTTAAATTTAGAAAAAGCAAAAAATATTTTTTCGGACAAAAAACTGAACAATACTAATGTGATCAATAGCTACAATATTAAGAATAAGGGGCAGAAAGATACTTTTGTTGATTTACCTTTTAAAGAACTAGAATTCTTGGTAATTAGCAAAAATTAAAGATTACAAAAAACAATTCCCTCAGCCCCGCTACCTCTAGTCTCCGCCTGAGACGGACAAGTGTCACTAGTGGCGACTTCGACTAAGAATATATAACATATATAACAGCCATAGACTTATGAGTATTATGGTTGTTTTTTAACTTAGACATACGGATTTAAGGTAAAAACTAACTACAGCAGGTGCCTTTAGAAAGCTTAAAAAACGTCCTGATTCGTAAAATTTCTTCGTTTCAATACTTCTCTATCTCAAAATTAACTTTTTGTTTTCTTTCGAAATCTACTTTTACACGAATAAATCAAAAAACATAAATTCATGAAAAAAGTAGTATTAATAACTGTTTTAACAGTTTTAGGATTATTGAATGTTAATGCACAAGACTTTAACTTAGGAGTAAAAGGAGGTCTTAATTTCGCAACACTTACAGAAGGGAATAACGCTGAAATTGGCTGGACAACAGATTTTAATCTGGGAGTTATGGCTGAAATTAAAATTTCAGACAAATTATCTTTGCAACCAGAATTAATGTATTCCGGACAAGGATATGGTTCAGATGTGGATTCTGAGGGTATTATAGCACTCAACTATTTGAATGTTCCATTAATTGCAAAGTACTATGTGACCAAAGGATTGAGTCTAGAAGCAGGACCTCAAATTGGTTTTTTACTTTCTACTAAAGGAGGTACCAATACGAATAAAGATCTATTTAAAACAACAGATTTTGGAGTGAATTTTGGTTTAGGTTATAAACTTGATAACGGGCTCTATTTTAGCGCAAGATATAATCTTGGACTAACTGATATCAATAATATAGATGGTATTTCAGGTAAAAATAAAAATGGAGTATTTCAGTTATCAATTGGTTATTTTATTTTCTGAAACTTGATACCCCTGTTACCGCTAGTCTATGCCCGAGGCGGACAAGTGCGGCTAGTAGCGAATTCGATGTCTAACATAGGTTTATGACACACAATAGTTGCAAACCAGCGACAGTTATAGGTAATTCTTTCCATAACTGTAACATTATTAAAATATAGGTATCCTTACTTAGGAAACCTTCTAAAGGTTAAATCATTAGTTATATCTAAAGATTGGAGGCAAATTGAAAAGTGTTACTAGAAAAATGAGAAAAATAGTCATCATAACAATTCTGTTCCTGATTGTGATCAGTTCGCCTGCACAAAGCAAAAAACAAATTTTAGATTTTAAGTTTGAGGGGGTAACCTTAAACGGTGTATTAAATCTTCCGAAAGATCAAAAACCTAAGGGAATAGTGTTAATCATTCATGGATCAGGAAAAACGAATGCCGTTGCGCAAGAATGGTATTTGGATATAAGAGAAACAATCGTAAAAACTGGATATGCCACGTATATGTGGGATAAGATGGGATGTGGAAAAAGTGGTGGCACCTTCAATTATAATCAATCCGTTTATAACAGCGCATCCGAAGCTATTGCAGCTATCCATATGCTTAAAGAAAAGCAAATATCAGGAGCTAATAATATTGGTTTATATGGAGGTAGCAGGGCAGGTTGGATAAATCCAATTATCATAAACGAATACAAAGATATTGCATTTTGGATTTCGGTAAGTGGTGTAGATGATAAAGAAAACTTTGGCTACCTTCTAAGAGAAAATTTAAGAATTGAAGGACTGCCTAAAGATTCCATTACTGTAATTGTTGATCAATGGTTAAAAGGAATCAAAATAGCTCACTCTGGCGGAAGTTTCGAAACCTATATGAATGCTACCCAAGAACTCCAAAACAATGCGTTTTGGTTACGATTTGTTCAAGAGAATATGGGAGAGATGAATAAAGAGGCATATGTTGGTTTTCAAGTACTTCTTATGAAAGAAGAGCTCGATGAAGAAACAGGTTTGCCAGTTTATATCCAAGATTTTGATGAGATCTTATCGAATGTAAAAATTCCGGTTCTAGCATTATTTGGAGAAACTGATATGAATGTAGATTGGAAAAAAACCAAATTATTATATGAAAACACAATGGGAAAAAATACAGACTTGATCATAAAATCATTCCCAAATTGTAATCATAATATTTTCGAATGCCAGACTGGAGGGTTTTATGAGTTCCAAGACAACAAACTACCTTACAAAAGATGCGATGGTTTTCTTGATGCTATTGAAGATTGGTTACATAAAAGATAATATGTTACCGCTAGTCTCCGCCCGAAACGGACAAATATGACTAGTGGCGATACCGAACAAAATATGTAAAAGATTTATAAGATTTTTTTATAAATTTATGTGTCTAAAATTGCAAGTTAGACTAGTTGTAAACTAGCGTTAGCAGGTAAAGAATGAAAACGAATAATTACCATCTCTAAGAGATCTTATTGAAAGAGAGCGCATGAAAAAACATGGCTGCTTTTAGCAATTTTAACGCAACCATACAGCTTTTTTTACATCTTAATAATATAAAATCTATAAAATCATGACTTCATCACTCAAACCACTTGTAGCGGTACTATTGCTACTTTTAACAATGGCTCAAATATCTTGTAATGATAACGATAATGAAAATGATGATGATTCTAATTCAGATTGTGAAAATACAGTCTGTACTTTAGAATTTAGAAACATTATAGTATCCGTAAAAGATCAAAATCAAAATCCTGTTGCTTTAGATTCTTTTGAAGTAATCAATATCCAAAATGGGACAGACATGACGATATCACTTTCTTCATCTGAGATCGTGTCATCAACACAACTAGGACAATACCCCTTAGTAAATGACAATAGTCTAGGTGTAAACCAAGAACGACAAATTCGATTTAAAGGGTTCATCAATAACCAGGAAGTTATTAGCAGTACTTATACCGTTAGTACCGATTGTTGTCATATCAGTCTGGATTCTGGAGATTTAGAACTTACTTTTTAAAATAAAAATAAGGTTAGTCTGTTACTCTTGGGATACTATAAGAAAGTAGATAAAAGAGTAATGAATCTTGTTTGACAGGATTGTTTTTATGTTGTCTAGTATAGGTTTGTGTTACAAACTAGTAGCTGCAATGTGGCTTTCTAAAAAATAAACTGTTTAATAGAAGAAAATACTGCGATAGTAACCAAAAAGATTCTTTATTGAGTCTTTTTGGTTTTTTTATGAATATAATTCACTTGCACTCGAATAAAAAAGATTCGGTTTTGAGTAAAAAACACTCAAGTTTGAGCAAAAAACATTCAAAATCGAATGAAAAACACTCAAAATTGAGTAAAAAATACTCAAAGTTGAATTTAATTCACTTGATGAGACGGTAAGATCCCGATCTAATTTCTACACGCCCGTCGGATTGAGTAATTTTTCGGAATGATAATGGAGAAAAGTTGTACCAGCTCTCCGAAGAATGAACAAAAAAAAGAAAATACCGTGCGAATAGCCCGTCTGCCTCAGGCAGATCTATTGTCGTACAATATATTCTAGTATTTTTGATAAGGCGCAATGCTTGTTGAAAGTGAAAACTAGCAATCACTGCACAGTTTTTGTCGAAAACAGGGTAACATTCTACTCTGTTATGACACACATATTAAACATTATGTATAATTTCTAAAATGAGAGAATTAAAAAACATATTTTGTGATAAAACTAGTGATTTGCCTACTCTAGAAGTTATTAAAGAAGAGTTGAAAAATAATGACCGAATAAGAATAGATTATAATTCTAAATTTAAATTCCGGTTTCTAAAAAACTTAAAAAAGTATATTAAAAATATTAATCAAAATCTCAATGTTGAAATTCACAAAGGAGAATTTAAAGATTTGAAATTTTATAATATCTATAGCTTGTTTTCTGATTTAGAAGTTGATAAAAACTCTAAAGAATTAGAAGAAGCTATTAAAAATTACAGGTTAACGTCTGAAAAACTCATAAAGGAATTCGAAGAAAAATATGAATACAGTTTTGTAGATTCAAAAAAATCATTTCGAGAAATAAAGAAAACATTAGAACTTGATAAAAATAAATTATCAAAAAATTGGAGATATGATTTCCACGGAGGAGATATATGTTTTTCTAATTCTAAAACAGGACAAGTTGTAGATATAAATTTAAAATTTGACGGGTATTATGGTGTATTAGACTTATGGTTCTTTCAGTATTATATGGAAACAACAAAAGAATTTAAATTATTAAGCCATAATTATAAAGACAATACTCCAAAATTGATTCAAGCACTTAATTTGCTTAAAGAAAAAGGAAAAGTTAAAACAATTAAATCAGAATTATTTGATTCGGATAAGCTGATTTGGAATAAAAAAATCACATAACACTATTTATAGCAGATATACCAACTGAGGGAAGCAAATCCAACATACGAGAGACGTTGCACGCAAACACCAAAAAATAATAAAATATTTAATAAAAAAGATAAAATAAACAAATTGATTACAAAAAAAACAAAAACAATTCTTTGTATTCCTGGGGTTTGGAATAATAGAGAGGATATAGTAACTTCTATTGCGAAAGAGAATTTAAACGAATTTATTTTTGCTGGTTTGGTTTTATTGAACCTGAAAACTAATAAAGGATTCGAATTGGAAATTTGCGAAAGAGACGAAAGAATGAAAACCTCTTTTAAATATGCAGGAATGACAAATCAACTATCTGAAGAATATTTAAGTGAAATAGACGAACACAAATTTGTTATTTATTTATCTGGCGAAACCGGAAATTTGGAAAGCGCCAAAGAAATTGCAGAGGCGGGAAAAGCTATTTTAAAATCTGGTGGAATTGGAATTAAAGTTGAATCTACAGGTAAAGCTTTTAATAAAGA
The DNA here is from genome assembly GCF_947492405.1 of uncultured Aquimarina sp. Taxonomy (GTDB): domain Bacteria; phylum Bacteroidota; class Bacteroidia; order Flavobacteriales; family Flavobacteriaceae; genus Aquimarina. The sequence continues at coordinate 205,110 of NZ_CANLMP010000005.1, read as the reverse complement.
GCACTGGATCGATTTATTAACTGATTATGAAGAATCCAATCTTTATGAAATGTTTGTATTAGATTCCATAGCAAATAAAAAAGGAGACATTTATTCTTGTGGAATGCATAATTTAGGATTAAAGGATACGATAATTGTTGGAGAAGACTTTAACAATGCCATTATATTAATGAAATCGTTTAATTATTTCGTTTTAATAGACAACCCTGAACTTAAGGAAAATCAAACATTCTCTCCAAGTCATGAATGGCCAAGTTTTAGAATCACAGAAGAAAAGAACCAACCAAATAAGGAACACGAACTATTTGAAAATAAGTTTGGAATGTGGAAATTAGAACAAGCCAACGGCTAACAATGTTTATAATTAATAATGGAGCATGTACTAACTTTAATATGGCAGATTTGTTTTTTCGCAGAAGCTTTTTCTTATTTTTATCCTAACAGACTAAAAAAACTGCTCAACTTTTACTTTTGCTGGCTTGAAATTCCCTGAATTCTTCCACTGCACTGGTCATAGCCGAGACTTTATAACACATTTGATAAAAAATGAAAATTCCGAATTACATATTGATATTAATTTTGTTTGGTGTCTTTTCTTCATTTCAAGGATCTGAATCAAAGTCATCGGATTTTTTATTCCAAAAATGGGTTTATAAAGATTATCAAAATGAGAATCTGGTTTATGAAAGTAAACGTAAATTCAAAAAAGACAAATCAGGATTCGAATTTATATCAAACGGAACTATTATTCGTAAACAAAATTCGGGTTGGTGTGGAACTCCTCCAATAGATTATGAAATAGTATCTGGAACTTGGAAAAATATTTCTGACTCTGTACTTGAAATTAAATATAAATATTGGGGTGGATTGGCAAAAGACACTCTGAAAATTGTTGAATTGACTAAATCCAAACTGATTTTAAAACCAATTTATACTCTCAAAAAAGAATAAAAAGCATGTTACAATGATAACTTCAATCCTAGTATAACTAGATATTATTAAACATTAGCAATCATATAAAAAATGAAAAAACTTGAAACCGAAAAGATGATCCACTTTCTTTACCGGATGTCAATGTATGTAGGTGATGTAACAAGAGATAATATTGTTTCCTTTATGCATGGGGCTGATTTCGGTAAATGGAGTGAACCACATTGGACGAAATTGCTAAATGAATTTATATTAATCGAATATAAAATTGAAGGACGAGCCATGGGTTGGTCCTATCAAGTCGAATTGTTAAGTAAACGAGAAGGAATTGAATGGACTGAAGGATTTAAAAAACTGATGCTAGAGATGATTAATAAATCAGATCAAATAAAATTTACTAAAAAAATGCAGGACTGGATCAGCAAGTTAGAGAAGGGGAATTAAATCCAATAACCAAGCAAAGGTTATTTTATATGTTGGTTAGAATAGGTTTGTGGTGAATACCAATTGTAAATTATTAGCAACGGAGGGTTTAGATCTAATTTTTAATTCCATCCATTCCCAATAGTTTCTGATAACTATAACTAATAAAGGCACGACACTATAGCATTTATTTAGTTAAAACATCTAACCCATATAATATGGTTAACCCAAAGATTAAATCGTATCCTACATACTATTTAATCATACGAATTCGTTACTTTTAAGGTCAAAGATCTTTTCTAACCTAAAGAAACCTACTGTGAAGATTAAAAAATTCTGGAAACGAATTTTATTAGGGCTAATCTTAGTTCCAATATTGGTAATAGGAAGTCTAATGCTTTATATTCAGAGCAATCAATCTGAGATTATCAAAGGAGAGATCGCAAAACTAAACAAAGAACACAAAGGTCTTATTAGTGTGGGAGAAAGTGAATTGTCTCTTTTTAGCAATTTCCCATACATTTCTATAAAAGTATATGATGTAAAAATTTTAGAAACTAAAGAAGATAATGCATCCGTTATCATGGATGTAAAAGACATATACATAGGTTTTAACTTATGGGATATGGTAAAAGGAGATTATGATATTCAGTCTTTAGTAATAGAAGAAGGTGTTTTTAATATTGTGATTCACGAAAATAATACAACGAATATTCAAAACTCTTTAGCCAGCACTTCTGAAACAGAAACTCCATCCACTAATATTCATCTAAAAAAAATTAGATTTAAAAGTCTGGATATCCACACCTTAGATGAAGCTACAAATACAGATGTCGAAAAATTTATGTATGCTGGTACAGGTGGTTTTAGCCAAAAAGATAGTGTAATCGCGGGGCATATAGATACCCATTTTGAATTAAACGTCATTAAAGATGGGGATACTACCTTTATTCATAATAAACATTTTGAAGTACATACGGATGTAATATTTAATAAATATACAGGCATTCTGGACATACAACCTTCTGGTATTGTTATGGAGAATGGTGATTTTGAGTTAGAAGGCTCTATAGATACCAAGAATGATGTAGATCTAGACCTTGCTATAAAAGGAACAAAACCAAATTTTGATATGCTGATTGCTTTTGCTCCAACAGATGTCATTCCAGTATTAGAGAAATACAGAAATGCTGGTGAAATCTATTTTAATGCCAATATCCAAGGACCTGCGAATAAAGGAAACAGACCTTTTATTAAAGCTAGTTTTGGAGCCGGAAAAGCCTTTTTGGAAAATACCAAAAGAGCAAAAAAGATAGATAATATGGGGTTTAATGGTCATTTTACGAATGGAAAAAATAGGGATGCAAGTACCATGGAATTTTCGTTAACAGATATGACGGCATCTTTGGAAAAAGGAGAATTTGCAGGTTCTATTTTTGTGAAAAATTTTGAATCTCCAGAAGTGAATATGCAAATAAACTCGAATTTTAATCTCGATTTTATTGCAGAGTTTTTTGAGCTAGAGCAAGTACAGGAAACCTCTGGAGAGGTTTCACTAAAAATGAATTTTCACGATATTATAGATATTGACGAGCCTGAAAAAGCATTAGAAAAACTAAATCAAGCATATTTCACAGAATTGATTATAAAAGATTTAAGTTTAGTCGCTAAAGAACTTCCTGCTCCCTTGCACGATCTGAATGTGCATTTAGTCATGAATGGTAAGGAAGCAACCCTGAACCAGTTTGAAATGTTGATGGGAAATTCTGATCTATCTGTAAGTGGCTTTCTTTCGGACTTACCGGCTATTGTGCATCATACGAATATTCCGGTAGATGTTCACTTAGATATTGCATCTAAATATTTAGATGTTGCGGAATTAACGAGTTTTTCAAAACAAGACACGATTAAAACTGGTTTTGATGAGCAAATAAAAGAGCTGAGTTTGGGGCTTTCTTTTAAAGCTTCCGCGAAAGATTTTACAGAGTCTAAGTATTTACCGAAGGGTGAATTTTTTATCGATAGTTTATATGCAGATCTAAAGCATTATCCTCATAAACTTCATGATTTCCATGCGGATGTGTTGATCGATGATAAAGATTTAGAAATCGTAGATTTTACAGGATATATAGATGATAGTGATTTTCATTTGGACGGGCTTATACATGAGTATGCTTTTTGGATGCAACCCAAACTTAATGGAGATGTGGATTTAGATATTAATCTTACTTCTAATAAGTTAAGACTAGAAGATGTCTTTTCGTATAAAGGAGAAAATTATGTCCCAAAAGAGTACCGACACGAAACCTTTGATGATTTGGCATTGCATGTAGCATCTAGTATGCATTATAAAGATTCGGCGTTACATTCTATAGATCTTGCTTTAGACAAGTTAGATACAAAAATGAAATTACATCCGCTTCGTTTTCACGATTTTAAAGGAAATATCCATTATGAAGACGAGCATATTGTTATAAAAGATTTTCATGGAGAAATAGGAACCACCAATTTTAATTTTGATTTAAACTATTATTTAGGAGATGATCAACAGATAAAGAAAAGAGATAATTATTTCGCGCTAAAGGCAAATTATATTGACTTTGATGCACTTTTTAAGTTTGATCTAAGCCCGTCGAAACCAACAGAGACCGTTACTTCAAAAACGGAAGATGTAAAAGAACATGCAGAAGCTTTTAACGTATATGAGTTACCATTTACAGACATGCAATTTAAGGTAGATGTCGCTCATTTTATATACCATAGAATAGATCTTCAAAATATCAAAGCAGATTTAAGGACAACGCCAAATCATTATATTTATGTTGATACCTTAGATATGGATGCAGCAGGAGGAAATATTCGATTAAATGGATATTTTAATGGTAGCGATCCAGAACATATCTATATGCAGCCGGATTTGGTTATGAATAATGTTGATTTAGATAAATTACTGTTCAAATTCGAAAATTTTGGGCAGGACCATCTCGTTTCAGAGAATTTACAAGGTAAACTCACCTCTAGAATTAAAGGTAAGATTAGAGTATATCCGGATATGGTGCCTGATCTGGATCAATCTACTTTAGAAATGGATGTAAAGGTATTAAACGGAAGATTAAAAAATTATGATCCCATGTTGGCGCTTTCGGATTATATGGGAGATAAAAACTTACAAAATATTCGGTTTGATACTTTACAAAATAATCTGGATATAAATAAAGGAAAGATTACTATTCCAGCTATGAGGATCGAGTCTACTTTGGGACATATGGAATTGTCCGGTACCCATGATAACAATCAAAATATTGATTATTATATACGTATTCCTTGGAAAACTGTAAAAAAAGCTTCTTGGCAGAAATTGTTTGGAAACAAGAAAGATACTACTGCTATTACTGAGGAGCAAGAAGACGAGATTGTAGAAGTAGATCCTAACAAAAAAATAAAGTATCTTAATCTAAAGATCAAAGGGAATATAGATGACTACAAGATTTCATTAGGTAAGAAAAAAGAAAAGTAATCGCTAATTTCTAAAATTTTATTGGAGGATATAAAATGGTTAATGATTCTAAAAATTTAGCCATCTATGATGATGAAAAATAAAGGTTTTTCAGAAGAATACTCGATGAGACGATATAGTTTCGAGGTTTAATTCCAATGCACTCGTCGGATCATTTTCTATATTTCAAATCCATTAACACTAATACAGTTATTAAATTCTAAATCTAGATTAAACCTTTTTTAAATAGTTAAGTCTAAGTATAGCACACACTTATGTCTAAATTTAAACTTAATAACATGAAAAGCTCAAAATTCACAGGTTTACTCATTTTAGTTACTATTATTTTTATTTCATCTTGTAAAGATGATTCTAATGATACAGGCGATCCATCTACGGAAGCCAGCACCCCCTTATCCGCATTTGATGAATTCAATCCTGACGCGGTCACTGTTTCTTTTGATGGTGATGAAATTACCATTGAATCTAATGGTTCGCCTAATCACACATCTCCGTACTGGGAGGAAACGAATCCTCTATATATTGAACCGGTCGTGGCCACTCGCTTGACTCCTGGTCGTATTGGTGGCGATCGCAGTTATTCGGTTACTGTTCCTTCTGCACCAGAAATAGCTGCTACAAGCACAGCGACAGGACTAGGTCCTATTGGTATTTCTGTAACAGGAGTCCCTATTTTTAATGATCAAGAAGGAAACAATAACCCAATAGAAGAAATGATTGTAGAAACATTTGATTATGCAGGAGCTCACAATGGACCTTCAGGTTATCATTACCATGTAGAGTCTTCTGATGTTCCAGAAAACACAACACTTTCTCATGATGATGAAAAATTGGTAGGAATCCTGGCAGATGGTTTTTTAATTTATGGAAGAAGAGAAATAGATGGTTCTTATCCTACGGATTTAGATGAATCAGGAGGGCATTTTGGAGCAACACAACATAGTGATGGAGAAGAGTTTTATCATTATCATATCATTAATGAATTTTATTTAGGGAGTATCATAGCCCTTTTTGCTGTTGATTTGCAAGGCACTCCTAATAGCATTATGTAGGTACTATATGAGATGATTAATTAAAAAGAAATTACCATTCGCATTTTCTAATGAAAGGTGGTTTGTTTTTTAAGTGAATTATTGAAATTAAAATCACTATAATGAAAAAAATATTTTGGACATTTTTGTTTGTGTGTGTGCTATTGATTAGTTGTTCTGAACAAAAAGAAAAACCATTAATAAATGATACTGCAAATCCATTCTTAGAGATACCGGAAACAATAGTAGAAAAATCAGCGTTGCACTATGATCGTAAAACATCAGTATGGACTTTAAACGGTCAGCCTTATTCTGGATTCGCTGTAAGTTATTATCCGGATACTAATTTGAAAGAAAAATTTGGAATCTTACACGGGAGAAAGCAAAACAAGTTTTTGCAATGGTATCCTGATGGGCATTTAAAAAATAGTACGAGTTATCATAAAGGAAAATTACAAGGAGAGAAAAAAATATGGGCTTCAGATTCAGCACATATTCTAATTGCTAAACTCAATTACCATAAAGGTAAACCACATGGAGAACAAAAGAAATGGTATCCCACGGGTGAGCTTTTCAAAAAGTTACATATGAACAAAGGAAAAGAAGAAGGCATACAGCAGGCATTTAGAAAAAATGGTGCTTTATATGCAAATTATGAAGCACGGAATGGTAGAATTTTTGGATTAAAAAAAGCGGCTCTTTGTTATAGTCTAAAAGATGAAAAAGTTCGATACAAAAAGTGATATTGACAAGCATGTAATTTGCCGAATTTCAAAAATAAAATTTAAATTAGTTAAGATTTAGAATAATTTATGTGTGAATTTTAAAAACTGATAAAAGTCAGTAATAAAGAGTTAGGAAAATACTAACATTGATGTTTAACTCTTATTCATGGAGATTGCAAAAGACATTGTGTTGCGACCACGATTTTTTCTGGATTTGGATGTTCCATCAGAAAAAGCCTTAGAAGCTTTTGAACAAAAAAGTAAAAGCTGCAAGGATTTTAAAATAAGCCGAATCGATCATCATGTATTTATACGTATTCCGAAGAAAGATCAACACTTTTGGTCTCCACAATTGCATTTAGAAATTTATGATGTAGATGATCAATCAAAACTCAAAGGACTTTTTGGACCCAGTCCAACAGTCTGGACCTTTTTTATGTTTGCGCATTTTATTGTAGCTACTGCATTTATAGGAGCTGGCATTTGGATGTATGTCAATATGAGTTTAGGAGATGATTACTTTTATGCTATCATTGCAATGATCTTATTTTTTATCATCTGGTTTGTATTGTATTTTGCAGGACGATTAGGCAGAGAAGTTGGTAAAAAAGAAATGTATGCGTTGTATGGATTCATGCAGGGTACATTGAATAGTATTAAGTAGTTATAATTTTAAGCTACTTACTGATGTAACCAGTTTTTAAATTCGAATGCTTTACTGTTAGAAGTGTATAGTGTTGTTTCAGTGTTGTTTAAAGTTATTCTTAATCTATTTTTGATATGCTGATTGTATTTAATAATGTTATTTCTGTTAATTATTTCACTTCTATTGATCTTAAAAAAAGTGTTTTTATCAATCTCATTTTCTATATGTTTTAGAGAATTATTAATAATATGTTTATTATCATTTTTATCTATTGCCAAAACAAAATCTCCTTGTGCTTGAAAATACATTATTTCAGCAACCTTTAATAGAAATACACCATCTCTCTTTTTTATAGAAAATGTAGACTTATATTGTTTTTTTTCGAGCTCAAGTAGATATTTTAATTGGTCGAATACATTCGTAGAAATAGCTTCTTTTTTAGTTTTACAAAGTAGTAAAAACTTATTCCAGGCGGCATTAAATGATTCGATAGTATATGGTTTTAGTAAATAAGCAATGCCGTTGGTGTTAAAAGCGTTTACGTAAAAAGTATTATAAGCAGTACAGAATATAATGGGACAATCCGGTTGTATAGCATCATATACCATAAAAACATTACCATCTAATAATTCTATATCAGAAAAAATTATATCTAATGAAGGTGTCGTTTTTAAAAAATCAATAGCCTCTACAATACTTCTTTTCCAGGTAATAGTAGCTGGACTTGTAACCGATTTGATAGTGTCAATTAACTTCTCTCCGGCTCGTTGCTCATCTTCTAATATAAGAATGTCCATAGTTTTTAAGATAAATTTTTGATTAAGGGCAAGGTAACAGTAAACATATCCGAATTGATAATAGATACTTCTTTACTGCTTAAAATCTGATACCTGGATTTTAGATTTTCTAATCCAGTTCCTAAGCTATGCTTCACATCCATTTTAAGGTTTTTTTTATGACTAACAGAGATTTTATTTTGATCAATTTCGATAGTAATAATTAGCGGATTTTTAATAGATCCTTGATTGTGTTTTACAGCATTTTCTATAAGACTCTGTAATGTAGCTGGCGGAATTAAGTAATCTTTCAGATGTATAGGTGTATCTTTTTTAATGAATTGATATGATACTCCATAGCGTTCTTTTAAGAGGTAAATATAGTCATCAATAAAATTCCATTCTTCACATAGATTTACAATATCTTTTTCTGATGTAGTTAATATGTAACGATACATATTAGATAGTTTATGTAAGTATTCTTTTGCCTGCTTAGGGTTTCTATCTATTAAATCATCTAAGGTGTTTAAATTATTGAATAAGAAATGAGGGTTCACCTGAGATTTAAAAAAAGCAAGCTCCATTTCAGTCTTTTCCGCTTTTAGTTTATCTATAAGCGTATTATTAAGAATCCAATCTCTGGTGAAACGATATGCAAAAGAAAACTGAAGACACAAAAAAATTGGATTTAACCTTCCAAAAATAACATTATCATAGCTGCTAAATTCTTTTATAAACGCTAAGTAAAAAGAAGTATCAATACCATTAGAAATCATATAGATAAGAATTCTAAAACACTCAATTAGAATAATAATAATCGTGGTTATAAGTATATACTGCACCCACTTTCTTTTTTTTAAATATTTGGGTATTAACCAGGATGTATTAAAATAGAAGAATGTAGGAAAGAGCAGTATTGCAAATTGTGATACCGTTCCTGGTCTAAGACTTCTATCAAACCAATTGTTTGTCCAAACAGCATTTATGGTGGCAAAATAAAATACCCAGAATACTATATGAAAGTAAACTTCCTTGTTTCTAAATATCTTTCTGATTTTCGAATTGCTCATATAACAATCTGGTTATGTTGTGATTATTAGACGATTCTCTTTACGATTTGTAACAGTTAATGATGATTTTACGAAGTCTTAATCTCCCAGTTTAAATGGTATTTCGCCCAGTTCAACGGAATCTTTATAAATCCTTGTAACAATTGATGATTTGACACGTGTAATAGATAATGAAGAAAGCTATTATCAACATTCTGTTTTGTTTATCTATTATGATTATAAACGTACTAGTAGAGCTATATCCTATAGGTAAATTGTATACAAAGTATTATACGTGTAAGGTAAATATTGAGACAGTAGTTGATCGTATTCAGCTTTCTAAAAAGATTCCTTTTTTAGAAACAATTCCTAAAGAAAACTTTCAGAAAGTGAAGAAATTTCAAACCGAATTTTGTAACCAATATAGATTAAAACGATGAGCTTACTTATAAAAAATGTAACAAAAACCTATCCTAATGGAGTAGTGGCTATTGATAACCTACATCTAGAAATAAGTAAAGGTATGTTTGGATTGCTAGGACCTAATGGCGCAGGAAAATCATCATTAATGAGGACTATAGCGACACTACAAACTCCAGATTCTGGTTCAATAGTATTTAATGATTTCAATATTTTGGATCACCCTATGAAACTAAGGAAGTTATTAGGGTATTTACCACAATCTTTTGGAGTATATCAAAAAGTATCCGCAGAGAAACTACTAGATTATTTTGCCATATTAAAAGGAGTTGCTTCTAAAAAGGACAGAAACTTAATTATACAAAGAGTATTAGAACTCACGAACCTTTATGATGTTCGAAAAAAGTATGTAAGCGGATATTCTGGAGGCATGAAACAACGGTTTGGGATTGCTCAATTATTATTAAACAATCCAAAACTAATTATAGTAGATGAACCTACAGCCGGATTGGATCCTGCAGAACGTAATAGATTTTTAAATGTACTTAGAGAAGTAGGAGCAGAAAACACAGTGATTTTTTCTACACACATAGTAGAAGATGTAAAAGAATTATGTACAGATATGGCAATTATGAATGGCGGTCAGATTCTTCAAAAAACAATTCCTTCTGAAGCTACTAATGCTATTAAAAACCAAATCTGGACGATGACTATTGATAAAAAGTATTTACTAAGTATGCAAGAGAAATATACTGTTTTATCATCTAGTTATAACGAAGATAATTCCATACGAATTAGAGTTCATTCGTTAGAGAAACCTACAGCAGAGTTTGAAAGCGTTTTCCCCAATTTAGAAGATGTGTATTTCATAGCATTAAAAGAAACTTCTTAATAGAAAACCTATAAATCAGCATTATGAATTTCAAAACATTCCTTTTTTTAATACTACTAAACCTTGTATCCGATTTTTCATTTTCACAGGATAAGACACTGGTAAAGAACGAATACATTTCAATAGAAAAATTATATGAAGATATAGATATTCTTAAAAATAACCTGGAATCTATTCATGCAGGTTTATATAATTATACTACGAAAGATGAGATGGATAGAGCATTTGAAAATGTAAAATCTCAAATTAAGACACCATTAACTTCAATTGAGTTTTATAGAAGGATAGTCTCTTTGCATAGGTATATCAAGAATGGGCATACGATTATAATCCCTTCTGAAGATTTTGATCAGACTACAGCCACTACAAAACCTATACTGCCGATAGATGTATATTGGGATAAGGAGTTCCTTTATGTACTAAGAAATAATTCTAATGATAGAAGAACAATACCTATTGGAGTAAGAATAGATACTATAAATGGTCGAAATGCTTCAGAACTTTTTCTTGAAATGGCAAGTTTGTGGACTAGAGATGGGAATAATACCACCTTTCCAGAAGGAATAACACAAAGAGCCTTTGCTGGCTTTTATATAAATTTCATAGGATCACCTAAAAACTATGAGCTGGTTTATACAGATGATTCGGGTAATTCTCATAAAACTAATATAAAAGCTTTGACAACTCCTGAAATTGATAAAAATAGGTTAGAACGGTATGGAGATATAAGGTATTATTGGACAAAAGATGATGGAGATGCCATTACACTTGATATTAAAGGAAACATTGCCATTCTACGAATTAAAACCTGTGCGAATTCCGATATTAGAAAATTTGGATCGTCGATTAAAGGAATTTTGAACAGATTCTTTCGTAAAATAATAGATAATAAGATAGGTCATTTAATAATCGACCTGAGAGATAATGGAGGAGGAGATGAAATTATATCAAGAGAACTGTTTCGGAATATATCACAAAAACCATTCGTATTATTTGATGATTCGTATCTGATAACAAATAGAATTGAAAATAAAAAATTATATAAAGAAAACGTAGCTGGGATGAATACGTTTGCTAAAATAGGTTTATATAAAGGTGATGATGGTTATTATAGACAAAACAAGTTTGGTCGTTTTGTTTTTCGCTCTAGTGCTAAATTTAAAGAGCATAAACCCTATAAGAAAAGGTATAGTGGTAAAATATATACCTTAACCAATGCCTATACCTTTTCTGCAGCTGGAGAGATGGCTTCTTCAATGAAAACAAATACAGATAGTCTTTTTATAGGAGAAGAACCTGGTGGAAATTCAGCACAAGTTGTTGCAGGAGAAACATTCACACTCGTTTTACCGAATTCAAAAAATAGAGTTATAATTCCTGTAGTCAATCAAATTATTCACACAACAGCAACTCCAAGAGATAGAGGAATACTGCCGGATTATGTAATAAGAAATAGCATTAGTGATATGATTAATGGGCGAGATGCTGTATTGGAGTATACCTATAAGCTTATAAGAGATTGAATTGGATTTTAATTTTAAAAAGGAAACATCATGTTCAAACATATTTTTTTATATGAATTAAAATATTGGATTAAAAAACCTGTGCTATATGTGTATTTGTTTGTATTCTCTGGATTGGCATTTATAGCAATTGCAGGTACCGGAGGCTTATTTGATCCTCCATTAGCTACAAAAGCAACTAGATTGATCAATTCACCTTTCGAAATTAATTATCTACTTCAGTATTTTAATAAATTACTGTTATTCTTATTGCCTGCTATCATCGGAGCAACTGTTTATAAAGATTTTAAGGGCAATACGCATAGCGTACTATATAGCTTTCCTATTAAAAAGAAAGACTACATATTGGGTAAGTTTTTAAGTTCATTTACATTGGTTTTTGGAATTGCAATAACAATAACTGCTGTTATGATACTAACAGAGCACCTACCAGGTCTAGACCATAACAAAATGGGTGATTTTCGTTTAGTGGGATATCTGCAAGCTTTTTTACTGTATACAATTCCTAATTTGTTTTTCTATGGAGCTATTGTTTTTGCAGTAGTAGTATATTTTAGAAATATATATGCAGGGTTTGTTGTTATTCTAGTACTATTTTTACTCCAAAATATTACTCAAAACCTGTTTCAGGGTGTTGCTATAGCATTATTAGATCCTTTAGGACAGAATGCGGTAGGTTACGAGACACAATATTGGACCCTGGATGATAAAAATTTTAAACTAATACCCGTGCTAGGTGTTGTATTATATAACAGGTTGGTATGGTTTGTTTTGACTGCTATAATTGTTGGTTATATATATATAAAGTTTACACTAACAGAACATCCGAGGACCACACTTTTTAAAAAGAAAACAGAAAAACGTCAGGCTAAAAAAAGTATTGGAGGTAGTATCAATATTCGATTGCCTAAAGTATCCTATAAGTTTTCTAATACACAACAACTAAAAAATAGTTGGTTATTATCAGTAGTTAATTTTCAGAGCATCGTAAAAAGCTGGATGTTTTACATCATTATTGCTTTCGGAATTTTAGCGGTTTTATTTTCCATAACTAAAGTGACTAATAACAGTGAGATGACAATTTTGCCAGTAACCAATGTGGTGTTAACGATCCCCGCATTTTTCTTTACTACGATCATTATGCTGCTTACCTTTATTTATAGTGGTATGCTTATTCATAAAGATCAGGTATCTAATATAAATCAATTGATAGATGCTACGCCTATACCTAATTTTACGTTGTTATTATCAAAAATTATCGCAATTATAAAAATGCAGGCATTATTGCTTTTTATAATGATGCTTTCCGGAGTAGTCGTTCAGATATATAATAACTATTATAATTTAGAAATTGGGTTGTATGTTTTTGATTTATTTATTGTCAAATTTAGTGGGTTAATTATTTGGGCACTTGCTTCAGTTTTTATTCATACGCTTGTAAGAAATACCTACTTAGGAATTTTTATACTACTTATAGGATGGTTTGGTGTATCTGGATTAAAACAGATAGGGGTGGATTCTTTTCTAATACTCTTTAATTTTTCGGAACCAATGCCATATTCAGATATGAATGCATATGGTTATCAATTAATACCTTATTTTTTAATAAAGGGATACTGGCTTCTTTTTGGGATACTTATGGTAATTGCATCCTATTTATTGTGGATTCGGGGAATGCATGAATCTATTAAAGAACGCTTGTCTTTTATGAAAACAAGATTTAATGAACGTATTAAGATAATAGGAGGACTGTTTCTAATTGGATTTGTAGTACTAGGATTTACTATGTATAAACAAGAAAATCGACAAACAGAATTATCAACAAAAGAACAAGACAAAGTTTTTAGTGAATTCGAAAAAAGTTTTTCTAAATATGCAAGTATAGTTAATCAACCAAAAGTTACCAATATTAGTCTAAACATAGACATTTTTCCGGAAACCAATATTTTAGAGGTACAGGGAGACTATACTTTAGTTAATAAATCACAGCAAGTAATTGATACGATCTTGTTGAAAACAGGTTTTAACGAAACAACTTCTTTTACATTGGATACAGCCACAGAGATTATTGATCAGGATCCTTATGTGAAATTCTTAGTAATAAAATTAGTAGAAGGATTACAACCCAATGATAGTATACAATTAAATTTTATACTGAAAAGTAAACCGAACACACTTTTTAAGAATAATTCTAATGTATTAGATAATGGAACATTATTCAAGAATAATATTTTTCCCAGATTAGGGTATTTCTTACAGGGAGATAAAAAACATCCAAGTGATACTACATCAAAACAAACACATTATTATTCGCAGGATTCAGATTTTATTAGTTTAAAAACGATCATAAGTACTTCTCAGGATCAAACAGCCATTGCTCCTGGATATTTAAAGCGAGCATGGAAGAAAAATAAAAGGAGTTATTTTGAGTACCAGACAGATACTAAAATCAAAAATTCATTAAGTTTTAGTTCCGGTATTTTCGAAATCGAAAAAGAGCGTTATAAAAATGTAGATTTAGAAATTTATCATCATAAAGATCATATATACAACCTTTCTAAAATGAAAGAAGGTCTAAAAGCTGCATTGGATTATAATACGCTCTATTTTGGTCCTTATCAATTTACCGAAGCTAGAATTATAGAATTTCCAATTACAGAAGGAACCTATGCTTCTGTAATGGCTAATAGTATTCCTACTTCAGAAATGCGTTTTATAGCGAATAGCTCAGATGAAACTATTGATATCTCATTTTATACAATTGCTCATGAATTAACACATCAGTGGTGGGCAAATCAAGTGGTTCCTGCAAATGCTTTAGGAGCAATCATGCTAAGCGAAAGTATTACAGAATATATATCCCTGAATATTTTTGAAGAGTATTATGGAGTAGAAAAGAAGCTTGATTTTCTAAAAATGCAACACGGTCGATATATTAAGGGGAGAACCTCTGAAACAACTATAGAACCACCACTGTATCTGGTAAGAAGTGGTCAGCAATATCTGGCATATGGTAAAGGAACAATAGCGTTTAATACACTAAGTCATTATCTGAGTAAAGAAAAGACACATGTGATTCTAAAAGATTTCTTTGATCAATATAAAAACAAAGAAACTCCGTATCCAACATCCATAGAACTGGTAGAAAACATTAGAAAAACGACTCCCGATTCATTGAAATATATGGTAAAAGACCTTTTTGAAACTGTTACGTTTTATGATACTAAAGTAGATAATGTAAAAGTACTATCTAACCAAAAAGACAATTTTAAAGTCGAGGTTGACTTTATAATTTCGAAACATAGAGATAGGTCAGAAGATGTTCCTGTCAATTTGGAGGATTATATAGAGATTGGATTTTATAATGAGAATGAAGAGTTAATTTCTTTAGAAGTACTTAAAATATCGCAAAAATCGAATCAGATCATTTTCTATTTAAAAGAAAAACCATATAAAGTAGTTATTGATCCTAACTATTTATTGATAGAGAAAGATATTGATAATAATTCTTTTACATTATAATTAATTCTAGAGATTGGTTTCTGCATTGTCTAAGTTATTTTTACTAGTTATAGATGTTATAAAATTAGGCACACCGTTATTAAAATGGATTTCATTAACACGAAATGCCATCTTAATTTTAAGTTTTGCTATTTAAATTATAATAATTATATGATTTGCATCAAATTTATGGGTGTATATCTTTTAGATTTAGTCTTAATAAATTTTATTTTTTTGCTAAATCATAGTTAATTTAGTGTTAAACGTGATTAATTTAAGTTTAATTTTTAGGAGTTAATTCCCCTCTTATTTTTTCGTGTTTTTAGATCTTCCTTTTTAATTTAAATCCCTGGTTTTCAATAATGCAACACCGTTGCGTTATTGAAAACCAAGATTATATTTTGTATTGTAAAAGCTGAGTAATTAAATTATAACCTTTTGATTGTTATGTCTTTACCGTATTTTCTGATTATCATTAATCTCTACTTTTAGCGTTCTAATTTTAAACGATCGAATTTTATTAGAGCTCAACATTTTAATTTAAAACTAAAATTAAACGTTAACACAAAATTAAAAATCATGAAAACTAGACTAAGAATTTTAAGCACAGTAACTATATTTTCTTTTCTCTTTTACAGTTGCGAAAAAGATGGAGAAGTGATTACAGATTTAGAATCAGAAATAGATACTGAAGAAACTATAGGAGCCGATCAGGCTGTACCTGGAGAGTATATAGTAATTTATACAGAAGATGAATCTATTTCTGGTAAAAATGCAGAAATGAAAAGTAAATCGATACAAACATTATCTAAATATGCAATAGCAGAGGATAATATAAAACAAACTTATAGTAATGCTATTCAGGGATTTGCGGTTAAAAACTTATCAGAAAAGCAAGCTGAACTGCTTAGAAATGATCCTGAAGTAGCTTATATAGAGCCAAATTATATTCAAAAGTTGGATATTAAAATAGGAGAACCTGTGAGTACGCTGCCTGCAACGGTTCAAAATAAAGCAGTAACTAATGATTCTCAACTTCCTAATGGAGAATTTCTTCCTTGGGGAGTAAACCGAGTAGGTAGAGCAGATGGCGCAGGAAGAACTTGCTGGATAGTAGATAGTGGTATTGCACCGCATAGTGATTTAAACATAGACACTGGTCGAAGTAGAAGTTTTGTTGGCGGGTCTTGGCAAGATCAAAATGGACATGGAACTCACGTAGCAGGAACGGTTGCCGCAAAAAATAATGGTTCTGGAGTTATTGGTGTAGCATATGGAGCAACGGTAGTTTCTATTAGAGTTTTAAACGCTGCCGGGAGTGGCGCTACTGATGGAATTCTTGCAGGTATAGACTATGTTGCGGATAATGCTAGTAGTGGAGATACTTGGAACTATAGTGTTGGGTTTCGTAATCGATTTACATCTCAAGCAATTGATGATACGTTTAGAAATTTAGAAAATACTACTTATGGTGCTATGGCAGCAGGTAATAGTAATGATGATACTCAATTTTATTCACCACAAAGGTTACAAACTAGTAACTCTTGGTGTGTTGGTAATATGACTAATGTAGATGCTCCTGCATCTGGTTCTAATTTCGGCGAAAGTGTAGATCGTTGGGCTCCGGGTACGGCAGTATGGTCTACTTGGTTAAATGGTCAGTTTAACAATATCTCAGGTACTTCTATGGCATCACCACACGTAGCAGGTATATTATTATTAAGAGGAAACAGCACTGCAACAGATGGATCTGTAAGCAAAGGAGGATATACAGCTCCGATAGCTACCTTAAATTAAAAATAAACAATTTTGAATTTGTTAGAGGCTGAGTACTTTCAGCCTCTTTTTTGTTTTTTGCCGATATTATAATAACAGGAGATGTTTTTTCGCTCTAATGTGTAGAATTTTATCCGGTCTTCTGATGAGACAAAATCGTTTTAATCTTTACAAAGTGTTACCACGATAAAATTCTAATATTTTAACTCGTAATAAATATTCATACTTAGCGTTCGTAAGATTGGTTTCTGCATTATCTAAGTTATTTTTACTAGTGATATAAGCTATAAAGTTAGACACACCACTATTAAAACGGATTTCATTAACCCGATATGATTCTTTAAAAGCAGTTACTTGATTTTGTAGACTTTCATAACGCTCATATGCAGCTTCCATATCAAAATGAACCTGGGCAATTGCATTTTTAACCTGTTGTGCTGTTCGCTCGAGTTCTATAAGAGATTCTTCAGCTTTTATCTTTTCTATAGCTACATTGTTTTTTGCTCTAAATCCATTGAATAAAGGAATATTCACAGCTACTCCAACAACTGTATTTAAATTATTATCAAACTGGTCTAAATACTCAATTTTTTCTCCTCTAAACTGTGTTTCATTTGTAAAAACAGAAACCTCTTGACTATTAACTGTTACAAAATCGCCTGTTTCCACAATATTAGAACCTATTTCGGTAAATGTTTCAGCAACACTAGAATAATTAGTGTTTACTTGTCCAAAGAAGGAAATTTCGGGTATATATTGTGCTTTAGCAACACTGATCCCTCTTTTTGCAGCTTTTGCTCTTAATTCTTTAGCCTTAAAAGTTGCTAAGTTTTGCATGGCCTCATTAAAAACATCTTCTGATGAAAGTGCATATTTTTCGAAATCTAGTAAAATAGATGCATTATCTATCAAAATATCCCCTGGTAAGTTCATTAATCTTGCAAGGCTTATTTTAGCATTATTTAGATCGCTTTCTGCAGTTAGGATATTTGTTTCATCGATGGTTTTCTGTCCTTTTATATCTGCATAATCTGCAGGATTTCCAACTTCTTCATTGTACAGATCTTCTTGTTGTTTTAATTGCTTATTGGTTGCTATTAATCTTGTTTTGGCTAAAGCTAATACATCTTTTCTATTTAAAACTTGTAGATACGCTAAGGTTACATTTAATATCAATGTTTGTTTAGCTTCTTCTATTTCCATTTCAGAAGCTTGTTTGTTAAGTCGTTGTTGACGTACTGTGTTTAAGAGTCGAAAACCATTAAATATGGTAGCATCCAGGTTCAGTCGCGCATTAGAAAATGTTAATTCTTGATTTATGAAATCATTGGTAAATGGATCAATACTTCTTCCATTATTTACACCAATATTATAATTACCATTCAGTGTTGGTAGGATGTTTGCTTTAGATTGATTATAGTTTACTCGGGCTGTATTTGCACTCAAAGTAGTGGATTTTAAATCCAGATTATTTTCTAAAGCGATATCGATACATTGTTCCAGAGAGTACCTTTCTGTGTCTTTTCTTTGTGTAAATCCAACGAATTGTAAAAGAAAAGCACTGATATAAATAATTGATTTCAGTGACATGTTATTTTAGATTATTCAGAGACGATTTGTCCGTCTAAAAGATTAATAATTTTCGAACCATAAGAAGCGTTATTCTCAGAGTGAGTAGCTTGTATTATCGTTACTCCCTCTTTGTTTAATTCAGAAAACAACTCCATAATTTCGGTACTCTGTTTAGAATTTAGATTTCCTGTAGGCTCATCCGCTAGAATCAACTTTGGTCTGGTAATTAATGCTCTGGCTATACCTACTAACTGTTGTTGTCCACCACTTAGTTGTGAAGGAAATAAATCTTTTTTACCTACAATATTAAAACGATCTAATATATCTGCTACCAGAGCTTTTCGTTCAGAAGATTTTACGTTTTTATAGAGTAGGGGAGTTTCGATGTTTTCATATACGGTTAACTCATCGATAAGGTGATATGCCTGAAACACAAAACCAATATACTCCTTATAAAGTTTAGACCGTTGCTTTTCTTTCATAGTATGAACAGCTTCATCTAAAAAGATATAACTACCGTCAGTAAAATTGTCGAGCATACCGATGCAGTTCAATAATGTAGATTTACCGGATCCAGATGGTCCCATAAGAGATATAAACTCTCCTTCGTTAACATTTAGGTTGATACTATCTAGTAATGCTATTTTCTTACTTCCTGAGTTTACTGTTCTGGAAGCATTTGTAAGTTGTAAGATCATATTTTTTTGATGAATGGTTATAGCGTTAAATATTATTATTGAATTTCTGATATTTTTACTTCTCCTAGGTTTAAACCTTTACTGATACTTGCATCACCTTTATAATAAAGTCTTGCTTCTCCAAAAGCTGTAAGTTTGATATTATTAGATGCGTTTATTTTGAATTCAGCTTCTCCAAAAGCTTTTAATTTTGTGTTTTTATTATCAACACCAAGCAGATTTGTAAGGCTTTCTCCGAAGGCTGTAATTTTTTGATTTTCGATGATTCCATCTTTTACTTCTAAAGTACTTTCGCCAAAAATGTCTACGTCCAGATTCTCAAAATTCACTTCATTAAATACTACTTGTGACTCCCCAAAAATATTTAAATCAAAAGTTTCTGTAGTGATTTTGCTTTTGCATAACATAGCCTGTTCTCCACGTATAGAAAGTTCTTTAAGTTGTTTATACCCAATAGTAACTGTTAATACTTTTCCTTTATAAATAGGGACTTTTCTTTTGATTCCATTGATAACTACTGTTTCAGTCTTGGTAGTTTCTTTAGCATCATCCAGATAGATACGAAGTACATTTTTTTTAACAACGATGTTTATTTTATCTTCTGGTTCTGTACTTTCTTCGATGGTTACAGATTCTTCATTGCTTTCTACAAAAGTTGCTTGTATATGCGGACTTATAATTACTTTTTCGAAAGGACTTACACTCTTCTTTGTTTGTGCGATTCCTAATTGCGTAACAGTTAATGCTATTAATGTTAGAAAATATTTTAGATGTTTCATGATGAATGTTTTTAATTGTGAGTATGTATTATTCAGTTTTTAGACTATTTATTGGATTAGCAATTGCAGCTTTAATGGCTTGAAAACTTACAGTAGCTAGAGCAATTATGATGGCTACAAATCCAGCAATTACGAAAACGAACCAATTGATTTCGATTCTATATGCGTAATCTTGTAACCAGTTACTCATGACAGTCCAAGCTAACGGAATAGCTAATAAAATCGCAAGGCATACTAGCTTTAAAAAATCTTTGGATAGTAGTTTTACAATTCCAGTTACGCTTGCACCTAATACTTTTCTTACGCCAATTTCTTTGCTACGCTGCTCTGCAGTATAGGCTGCCAGGCCAAAAAGTCCCAGGCAAGAAATCAAGATGGCTAGTAGCGCAAATATTTGAGACAATTTACCAACTAGCTGCTCACTTTTAAATACAGCATTAAAAGCTTCATCTACAAACGTATATTCAAAAGGAAAAGCAGGATTGTTTTTTTTCATTACTTTTTCAATAAAAGAAAGCATATCATTCAAGGCTACGCCAGATTTCGTTTTTATATAAAAATATCGTGCATAGTTATGGTTATTAAAAAACATAACTGGATCACTTGAGCCATACATATCACCATATTGATAATCTTCTGTAATGCCAATAACGTTATACACATCATCACCTCCTGTTATCGTTTTTCCGATAGGAGAACCATCACCCATAAGTTTAGCGAAGGATTGAGTTATTATTACATTAGTGCTGTCCAGTTGTTGATTTTTCTTAAAGCCTCTTCCTTCTATAAGCTCTATTCCTGTAGTCTTAAAAAAATCCGAATTCACATGTCTATATGAAATTAAGACATCTTCAGTATCTGTTCCTCCTTCCCATTGTAAGCCAGACCCATTATTTCCAGCAGATAGAATTTGAGAATTACTTAACGCCACTCCATCTACTATTCCGGTATTCTTTAAGTCTTGTTCGAAGACATTAAATTTTTCTATAATATTACCAGTCGCACGCATTCTAATTAAATGATCTTTGTTATATCCTAAATCTCTGTTTTTTACGTGTTGGATCTGTTGATATACAAGTATGGTACAAATAATGAAAACAATAGAAATTGTGAATTGCCCTACTACTAATCCTTTTCTTATAAAAGAAGCAGAACCACTTGTAGCTTTGATACCTTTTAAAACTTCTACCGGTTTAAATGAGGATAAATAGAAGGCAGGATATAATCCAGCAAAAACTCCGCAAATAACAGTTATGGTAAATAAGATTCCAATATGCGTAGGATTAGAGATACCTAATATTAACTCTTTTTCGATCAGAATGTTGAATTGCGGTAATATTAATAACAAAAATAGTATACTAACTACAGCTGCAAAAAAAGCCATCATAAGTGATTCGATAACAAACTGGATCATTAATCGCGGGCGACTAGATCCTATTGCCTTTCTTACACCAACTTCGTTTGCTCTTTTTTCGCTTCTAGCGGTGGATAAATTCATAAAGTTGATACAAGCTATAAGCAATATTATTAATGCAATTATAGAAAAGAGACGTACAAATATGATTTTTCCTCCAACTTTTTTTCCTCCTTCGAACTTGGACCTTAAATGCCAATCTTTTATCGTATGTAAAAAGGCATAGGCGTCACTATCAGTGTTTTTTATAGGTAGTATTTCTCGAACTTTTTTATCTACTTCTGAAAAATTCGCTTCCGGAGATAGTTCAACAAAAGTGTCCGAAAAATTACTTCCATACGTTGTCATCCACTCAGCACCATCTCGATATCTTTCGAAAGGAGCAACCCAATCAAAAGGGAATGATACATTTTTTGGAAGATTTTCAATAACACCTGTAACAAGGTAGGTATCTTGGTTATTTACATTAATTGTTTTTCCAAATGCTTTCGTATTTTCTCCGAAAAGTTGTTCTGCTGTTTCTTGGGTGATAACGATTGCTTCTGGATTATCAAATGCCTTATCTCTATCTCCTTCAATAAATTTCAAACTAAAAATTTCTAAAAAATCTGCATCCGCATATCTTCCTCTTTTATTGATAGCATTATCGCTAACAGTAAAAAGACGTTCTTCTGAACTAGAACGAGTAGCTCTAATAACACCTGGTATCTCATCTTTCATTGCTTGTGCTAGCGGACCTGGTGTAGAGTAAAATGTGCGCCATTCTCCTTCATAATTCTGATTAGTCGGTAGGTAATAGATCTGATCTTGTTTCGCAAAAGAGTCATTAAAACTTACTTCATCTTCTACCCAAAGAAAAATTAAACTAGCACAAGTGATGCCCATAGCCAAGCCAAAAATATTTAGAAAACTATAGCCCTTGTTCTTAAGTAAACTACGAAAAGCGATTTTTATATAATTAAAGATCATACTGTTAGTTTTTGATTGTTACCATTACTATAGTGAAGATAATGCCAAAAACATAAAGCTCTGAAAAACAATTATTTATGTTTATTTGCAAAAATAAAAGTGTTCGATTTTGATACACTACTTTTTCAAAATCGAACACTTTGAAAATAAATGATTGATTTATTCTGTTTTCAAGCTTTTGATTGGATTAGCCGTTGCTGCTTTAATTGCTTGATAACCTATGGTGAGTAATGTGATGATCAGTAATACACCAATAGCTACTGCGAATATCCACCAACTTATTTCTGTATGATATGCATAATTCTGTAACCATTTATTCATAAAATACCAAGCAATAGGTGAAGCTATAGCACCAGCTAATAGAATTAGTTTTAAAAAGTCTTGTAGTACGATCGCTAAAATATCTTTTACTTTTCCTCCTAGAATTTTTCTAATACTTATTTCTCTTGTTTTGCGTGCTAAAAAGAAAGAAATTAGTCCATATAATCCTAAACAACTAATAAAAATGGCTAAACCTGAAAATAGTTTTGTCATAGATAAAAAACGTTGCTCTTCTTTATATTGCGACGCTACTCTTTCATCTAAAAAACTATATTTATAGACAAATTTTGGGAAGACCTCTTTCCATCGATTTTCAATTGCTTGTAATTGAGTATTTATATCTTGCCCATCCATTTTCACAGCTAATTCATTGTATGCACTTTTTTCTGGAGCTATAAAAACAGGACCAATACCATTTTGGAAATTTTGATCGTGAAAATTAGATATTACTCCAACGATAGTTGCTTTAATGGAACCTCTATTAGCTTCTAAACTTTTTCCTACAAGTTCTTCATAAGAAGAAAGTCCTAGCTTTTCTGCAAACTTTTGATTGACTACAACTTCCGTAATAGAATCAGAACTGAAAAAATTACGTCCTGCTATTAATTTCAAATTAAAAGTATTTAGGTAATCTTTATCTGCAAGTTTAGCAGAGATCGAAAATTCTTCGTATTGTGGTCTATTATGGTACCGTATACTGGTACCCCAGTCATTATATGCGGCTCCAGGGCTTGATAAACATGCTGTGGTACTTGATACTCCCGGTATTTGATTCAATCTGTCCTTTAATCCTTTTAGTTTTATCAACTCTATTTGTTCAGGGATTTCTAACATTACCATAGCTTCTTTGTCAAAACCTAAATCAGAAGTAATAGCATAATTAATTTGCTTACTAATTACTATAGTAGCAACAATAAGCATAATAGAAATTCCAAATTGAGCGGTCACCAGGACTTTTCGAGTAAGTTTTCCCCCTGTATCATTCTGAGTAAGTTTTCCTTTTAATGCTAATGTAGGTAAAATTCTAGCCATAAGAATACCAGGATAACTTCCCGCTAAAAAGGAAACAATTATTAAAAGTAATGTAGCAAAACCGAATACTTTAAACGTCCACAGCGATTGTATCGTAAGCTGTAGCTGAAACAACTCGTTAAACTTGGGTAATACCATTATAGCTATTGCTAACCCCAATAGTAAAGCAAAAAAACTGATTAAAAATGTCTCTAATATGAATTGCCAAAACAAATTGTTTTTGCTTACCCCTAATACTTTTCGGACACCAATTTCTTTGGATCTAGAAAATGCTTGGGCTGTAGAAATATTAATAAAGTTGATACAAGCAATAATGATTAGAAACATCCCAACTAAAGAAAAAATCCAAAGAAGATTTGCATTAATTCCTCCATATTTATGATCAAAATGGACATCAGACATTTTCTGAAGTTTATATCTATGCACGTTTTTACTTTCTGGACGATACTTAGAAACCAAAGGAATCAATGTTTTTTCGATATGAGCGATATCCTGATTTGGCCTTAGTAATGCATAACATTGAAGACTACTTGTTATACCTCCCCAAGTTTTACTATAAGCAAAAGAACTGTAATTTTTGAGACTCTCGTAAGAAACAAAAATGTTTCCTCGCACCGTAGAATTAATCGGTATATCTTTAAGTAGGCCTATAACTTGGATGGTTTCTTTGTTTTCTAAAACAAATGTTTGTCCAAGAGGGGATTGATCACCAAACATTCTCTTAGCAAAATCTTTAGTTACATATGCTACATTAGGTTCTGTAAGGTCTCGATTACCAAGTGATTTTATTAGTGAAAAATTAAGTATCTGAAAAAAATCAGGTTCTGCAAAAACAATATCTTCTAATAAGCGATTATTAGCGTTATTATCTACTCCATCTATCTGCCAATCTTGTCGAATAAAAATGTTAGCTACTTTTTCCGCATAATTGAAATCGGATTTAAATACTTCTGCAAAACCAGGAGGAACACTAGGTTCATACTCTATCTCATCCTGATGCTCTTCGGTTACCACTCTGTAAATTCTATCTTCAATATGATGAAAATTATCAAATTGAAGATGATAATTCGCGTATAGAAAGATTAAAATAGAACATCCAAATCCCAATGCTAATCCTAAAATATTTATGAAGGAAAATACTTTTCGTTTCTGTAAATTTCTCCAAGCTATTTTTATGTAACTCCTGATCATAATGGTTCGTTATTAGATGATTGATTTTTATTCTGTTTTAAGACTTTTTACAGGGTTTGCAGTTGCAGTTTTTACTGTTTGGAACGATATTGTAAGTAAAGCAATCAATAAAACAATACCTCCGGCTCCAAGAAATAGTAATATATTTAGATCGATGCGATATATATAGTTTTGTAGCCACTTGTTCATCATCCACCATGCAATAGGTGTAGCAATTAAAAAGGCGATGGAAACTAATTTTAAAAAGTCTTTGGTAAGAAGCAATGTGATTGTTGTAATACTTGCTCCAACGATTTTACGAATGCCTATTTCCTTTTTTCGTTTAGCAACAATAAGCAATGTCATAGCAAAAAGGCCAATACAACTTAGAATGATTGCTAATAAAGAACCACTACTGATCATAGATATCATATCACGTTCTTTTTTCAGAGTTCTATCAACATTTTCATTTAAGAAGGAAGCTTGAAAATCTGCATTAGGCTCGATATCCGCCCAGGCATTTTTTACAATATCATAAGATGCTTCTAGGTTTTGAGGAGCAACTTTTACATATACATTTCTCAAATTCCAATTAGGTAGCGCGAACAGAGACATTGGTGCAATATTTCTATCCAGATCCTGAAAATTAAAATCTTTAATAATTCCTACCACAGAAAAGGATTTATCATCTATGTTTAACTGAGAATTTAGTATCTCGTCTTCATTTAGTTGTCTTGCCATGGATTCATTGATAATTACTGATAAACTATCACTCGCCAGATTTTTTCTGAAAGATCTACCTTCTAGTAATTGTAAGTCCAAAGTTTTGATATAATCTGAATCAACGACAAGCATATGCGTTTCAACTCCGATACCCTTATGATCAAACCCTAAAACACTTGTTGATTTGGATCCATCTTTACCTAAACCTAAAATATTATTGGATGCAGATACGTTTAAAATATTTGTTTGATCTTTTAAAGCATTTCGCAATAGTTGTAATGCCTGTTGATCATTTCGTTTTCCGTTTAGAGGAAAAGCAATTACCTGTTCTTTATTATACCCTAAATCCTTGGTACGCAAGAATTGTACTTGTTCCCAAACGACAAGGGTTCCACATATCAGTATTGTAGCAATTCCAAATTGAGCGACTATTAGACCATTTCGCAAATAGTTTTTTCCATTGGAATTTAATTTACCTTTTAAGCTTTGTATTGTATTCAAACGACTCATTAATATAGCAGGGTATCCACCCGCTATAAGCGTTATGCCGATTATGATTACTATTAAAAATAGTATTGATAACGGATCTAATAGGATAGCAAAGGTTGCTTTGGTTTTAAATAATACTTTAAAATGAGGTAACAGAAGTATAGTAGTTAAAACACCCAGAATAATAGAAATTATAAAAACCAGAGTACTTTCTCCCCAAAATTGAAAAAACAATTGCCTTTTATTGGCTCCAAGAGTTTTTCGCATACCAATTTCTCGTAATCTCTGATCACTTTTGGCAACACTCATATTCACAAAGTTTATGCAGGCTATTAATAGAATTAGTAGGGCAATACCTAACACGATATAAGGCATTTTTCGATTTACCTTAGCAGTACCTTTATTAAAATTGGTGAACTTTTTATCTAAAAATGACAATAATTTTATTTGTATAAATTCACCATTTACATTTGGTTGGATACCATCCCTTTTTGCACTTTCAATAGCATCTTTATAATGAAGCTTTGTGAAGCTTTTAGTGCTGTTTTCAAATTGCTCAGGTGTAATCCCTTTAGCTAATTTCATATAGACTTCGTGATTTTCAACATCCCAACGGCCAACAGTTCTGTTATATGCGTGTTGTCCTTGACTTTTAAAATTTAATACGATATCAAACCCTATGGAACTATTGTCAGGAAAGTCTTCAATAAGTGCACTAATAGTAAATGGGACTTGCTTACCATCTCTAAGAATTGTTACCGTTTGTCCTATTGGATTTTTATCACCAAATATTCGATTAGCAGTAAATTCGGTAATGGCAATAGAAGATTCTAATGTAATGGGATTTTGAGTATCACCTTTAATGATAGGAAAACTAAAGATATCAAAAAAGTCAGGATCTACAAAAGCACCACTCATTCTCAATTCCTTATCCTCATAGCTTAACAATAAATTTGCACTATTACGACGTGTTATTTTCTCGACTCCGGCTATTTCTTTTTGTAAAGTCCCTGCAAAAGGTTCTGATTTGGAAATATTGGCTTCTGTACCATTGGGTGTACTATCTTCGGAGTATACCATGTAGATTTGATCTCCATTTTCGTGAAAATGATCAAATGATAGTTCGAAAATAGCATATATAGTTAATAATAAGGCAGCTCCAAACGCTAGGGTTAGTCCTACAATATTGAAGGATGTGAAGATTCTATTCTTCTGTAAATTTCTCCAAGCTATTTTTATATAATTCCTGATCATAATTATTTGTTTTTTGATTTGCCTAAGACAAGCAGATTGATTCATACTGAAACAAGTTCAGTACTAGTTGTTTTATTCTGATTTTAAACTATCAATAGGATTTACTAATCCCGCTTTAATTGTATGATAACTTATAGTAAGTAATGTTATTAAAATTGCCAGTGAACCACTTAATGCAAATACTTCCCAGGAAATAGAAATTCGATATGCATAATCCTGAAGCCAATTGTCCATAATAAAATAAGACAACGGTATCGCTATGATTATTGATATGACTACTAAAATTAAAAAATGAGTTGTAAGTAGTTTAAAAAGATTTTTTATAGAAGCTCCTAAAACTTTTCGTATGCTTAACTCTTTTTTACGTTGTTCTACTAAAAAAGCTGATAGCGCGAACAAACCTAAACAAGCTACAAAAATAGATAATAGCGCAAAACTTACGATCAACTGTCTCATATGCTTTATGTTAGAATACATTCTAGCGTATGATTCATCCATAAATGTGTATCTGAAATCAAGGTTAGGTACAAAAGTTTTCCATTTATTTTCTATCATAGCAAGCATTCCTGATATATTTTCAGTATTTACTTTTATAGAAGTTATTGTTGTGTCATCACCATAGAACATAGCTAAGGATCCTACTTGTTGATGTAAGGATTCAAAATTAAAATCTTCTACCACTCCAACAATAGTATATGTCCTATTACCTCGAAGCATTTTTTTACCGATAGGCTCCTCCATTCCAAATTTTTCAGCTAGTGTTTGATTAATTATTACGGATTCGTTTTCTGTAGCTCGATTTTTACTAAAGTTTCTTCCTGAGGCTAGTTGCATTCCAAAAGTATCCAAATAATTTTCGTCTACAACCCAGGCTTGAGATGGTACGCCTTCTGCATTCAGAACTTCTTTATTGTAAAAAGTATTACCATTACGTTTTGTTTCTTTTATAGGTAGATAATCACTATTACTGACATTTTCAACCCCTTGAATTTGTTTCATTTCGTTTGCAAACGTAGTAAGACGATCCCCCAACATATTTACTCCGTGAATTTGAAGGACTTGTTCTTTTTTATATCCTATTTCTTTATTCAAGATGAAATCCATTTGATTGTTAATAATAAGGGTACTCACTATTAATACAATGGAAATAGTAAACTGAAATACCACCAAACTACTTCTTAAACTAGAAGATTTAGAACCTTTGCTAATTTTCCCTTTTAATACATTAATTGGGGTGAATTTAGAGAGGTAAAAAGCGGGATAAATACCAGCAAAAATTCCCACGAATAATGTTGCTAAGAATATAGTAGGTATAAAGAACCAAGTACTCCAAGGTAGTGTTAGTGTTTTACCGGAAATTGTATTGAAAAGGGATAACCCCAGTATCGCTAGTAAAATACCTAAACCAAACGCAAATATTGTAATAACAATAGATTCTATTAAAAACTGTAGAATGAGTTTTTTTCTACCAGAGCCTATTACTTTTCTAAGACCTACTTCTTTTGCCCTATTTGCTGATTTTGCCGTTGATAGATTAATAAAATTAATACAAGCTATTAATAAAATAAAAAGTGCAATAGCCCCAAGAATCCATACAAAACGAATATCTCCATGTGTTTTTCCATCACGAATACCTTTAGAGCGAAGATGTATATCAGCAAGTGGTTGTAAATCTAGATGAGAAGTACGTAAAATACGTTCGATCTTATGGTATCCATCATTTTTATATGCAGCTAATATGTAATTGTTTAGAATTACCTGAGTCATTCTATCTTCAAATATAGCAAGGTCCGTATCAGGTTTTAGTTGTATAAAGTTGAAATAATTGTTTTGAGTCCATCGTGTTTGCTCTCCTTCTCCAAATTCTACTCCTTTTAGTGTTAATAAGAATTTATAGTCAAAGTTAGATGCTTTAGGGAAATCTTTATACACTCCCGATATTTTATAAGGATTAGCTGTATCTCCGTTTAGATACATAACTTGACCAATGGCACTTTTGTTTTTAAAAAACTTCTTTGCTTTGCTTTCAGCAATTATAATTGTTAATGGTGTGGTAAGTGCAGAAGAGGCTTCTCCTTCAATCATTTCTAAGTCAAAAATATCAACAATCGCTTGATCAGCATACGCAAAATGTTCTTCGTGATATTGCGCTGGGGCTTCGTTGAGACTTATTTCATTGCTTCCTGCTCCATACATTAATTCATTATCCAGTATTCTTCCTGCATTTTCTACTTCTTCAAATTCACGATTAATAGTACTTGCCATAAGCGCGGAGTGATGAGCTCCCCAACCTTCTACACCATCAACCTTAGCAAAATGGGTTAATCGATATACATTATCTCTATTAGGTATTTGTGTATCATAACTAGTTTCATCTGCAATAAATAATGTTATTAATAAACAAGCAGCAACACCAATGCTTAACCCAACAATATTTATAGTGCTAAAGACCTTATTTCTTAAAAGACTCCTCCAAGCTATTTTTATATAATTCCTTATCATAACGTTCGTTTTTATCCACCAGAGACGGATGAGTTGATTGATACTGAAAACAAGTTCAGTATTTGTTAATTTATTCTGTTCTCAATGAGTTTACAGGATTGGCAGTAGCAGCTTTAATAGCTTGTATACTAACAGTCAAAAAAGTAATACTCATTGTGATAACACCAGCTATTAGAAAAACCCACCAGCTTATTGAGATTCGATATGTAAAGTCTTGTAACCAATTTTCCATTGCGTAATATGCTATTGGTGTAGCAATAAATAAGGCAATAATAATCAATATAAAGAAGTCTTTAGTAAGCATTTTCATTACGGTACTTACACTCGCTCCAAGTACTTTTCGGATTCCAATTTCTTTCTTTTTTTGTTCAGCCATAAACGAAATAAGTCCAAATAGACCAAGGCAACTAATAAGAATTGCCAGTGTTGTAAAAGCAACGGAAATGTTAGCTAATCGTTTTTCTTCTGCAATTAATTTTTCAGTTTCTTTATCTACAAAATTGTATACAAATGGTGTGGTTTTATTAACTTTTTTCCAGGCAAGTTGTAATTGACTAAGAATATTTTCGAAATCAGCAGTTTCTGTTTTGATTAATAACCAATCTAAGCTATCATCTACATACATAAGTAAAGGTTCAATTTCTTCTTTAAGAGAAGCAAAATGAAAGTCTTCTGTCACCCCAATGATTTCAACAGTCGAAACATCTCCTCCTGTAGAGAAAAGAATTTTTTGACCAATAGCATCGTCTAACTTGATATTGAAAGCGTCAATAGTTGCTTTATTTACTAGGACTTGGGTTGTATCTTGCTTTTTTATTGCCCGACCCTTTAAAAGTTTGGTTTTTGTAGTTTTTAAATAATCCGCCTGAATACCATTTACTTTTACTAATTTCGGTTTGGTAGGATCACTACCCGGCAAATATGCACCAACATCACCACGTAACGTTTGTGATGGAAAAATGTTACAACCAGATACTGACTTTACACCAGAAATCTTACCCATACTTGTTTTTAATGTTTCATATTGGGTAAAAGCTTCTTGTGTGCCCAAACGTACAGCTATTAGATTATCACTTTCATATCCCATATCTTTTTGTTGGGCAAATTTTACCTGTTCAGTGATAATATAAACAGTAGCGATTAATCCAATAGATATTACAAACTGAAAAACAACTAATCCCTTACGTAACAGAGTTCCTCCTGAATTTGTAGATATGGACCCTTTTAGCACTCGTGTGGGTTTGATGGAAGACAAGACTAATGCTGGATAAATACCTGCAATAAAACCTGTAACAATACCTATAACTAAAAGTATGGATAGGATACGTAAGTCAAAAATTGCTGTATAATTTATATTCCCTTGTGTTAACTGGTTTACTAATGGTAATAAAAATCCAGTTAAAGGAATGCTTACTACCGTTGCCAATAATGAAAGTAAAACAGATTCACCAAGAAATTGGCCAATTAATGATTTTTTATCCGCACCTATGGTTTTTCGAACTCCAATCTCTTTAGCACGTTTATTAGCTCTGGCAGTACTAAGATTTATAAAGTTAATGCAAGCTACTAGTTGAATAAATAATGCTAGTGTGATTAATAAATATAAATACTTAATATCTGATACCGGACCAATTTGCCTCGATATACCTTTAGAATGTAAATGAATATCACTTACTTTTTGAAGAATAAGCTCTTTTTTAAAATTTAATTTAGCAAAATCTTTTGCTCCACGAGCATTCAGAAAGGCTGGAAGTTTTTCCTGAACTAAAGACGCATTATCTGATGAGTTTAATTTTACATAAGTATAAATAAAATTTTGAGTTGCAAAATTTTGTACAGTTCTAACGAATTCACCCAAACCAGGTGTATTCATCGTAACTAAATAATTTGGGTTTAGATGTGATTTTTTTGGGTTACTATCATCAAAAACACCAGTGATGGTAAGTGATAATTGTTGTTCACCACTACCAGAAATGATCGTTTTATTTAGCGCAGGTACATCACCAAATAACTTTTTTGCCAATGTAGAAGATAAAACGACTGTATTGGGTTGAGTTAATGCTGTATCTGGATTTCCCTCAAGAAAATTAAATGTAAAAACATTAAATATAGTGGCATCTGCTAAATAACCTCTTGGTTCATAAAAGCCATCATTACTATCACTAGGACGAATTAGATCTTCAGTTCCTTCTCCCATATAAACTAATCGTGTAGCTTCTATAACTTCAGGAAAGTCTTCTTTCATAGCAAAACCTATTGGCGGACCACTTGATGCTGCATTGAACTGTATAGAACTTGGATCATCTATTATAGTTCTAACCCGATACAAAGTATCAGCGTTTTCGTGATGATCATCATATCCTAATTGTGCAAATACATATAACAATATACTTAAGCAACATATGGTACCAGCAGTTAATCCTAAAAGATTAATTATAGTTTGTAGTTTGTTTTTTTTAAGACTTCTCCACGCTATTTTAAAATAATTCCTAATCATGATTGTTTGTTTTTTGATTGATGATCTATTCTGTTCTTAATGCCTTCACAGGGTTTGATAAGGAAGCTTTTACTGCGTGAAAACTAACGGTTAATACTGCGATTAATATAGCAGAACCCCCTGAAAAAAGGAACATCCACCATTGTATGTCGATTCTGAAAGCAAAGCCTTGTAACCAATTGTACATAACGTACCAAGCAATAGGAGAGGCGATAGTAAAAGCAATCATTACCAATTTCAAGAAATCCTTGGATAAAAGATTTACAATTTCTGATACAGAAGCACCAATTACTTTTCTAATTCCAATTTCTCGTCTTCGTTGTAATGTGCTGTATGCCGCAAGTCCTAGTAATCCTAAGCATGAGATTAATATAGCTAAGCTAGCGAAGTATAAAAATAAGTTGCCAAATCGTTCTTCATTTTCATATTGTTCATTAAATGAGTCGTCTAGGAAGAAGTAATCAAATGGTTGCTCAGGTAAAAAGGATCCCCATAGTTTTTCAATTTCGCTAATAGTTTCTTTTATATTATTAGGAGCTAATTTAACTGTAATTAGATCATTTCTGTTTTGCTCCATTCGCATTGTGAGAGGTCCAATATTATCGTGTAAAGAATTGAAATGAAAATTCTTAATAACGCCTATTACTTGACCTTCGCGACCCCATTGTTTAAATCTTGCACCAATAGCGTTTTGCGGATCATTATATCCTAAAAGTTTCACTGCTTCTTCATTAATAATCATTGCTTGTGTAGAATCAGAAGCAAAATCTTTAGAAAAAGGTCTTCCTGCTATTATCTTAAGATCAAATTGAGGGATATATTCGTGATCTATAAAATAGAGATCTAAGTTCGCAATTTGAAGATCACCTACTTTATTTTCTATTTCAGAATACGCGGATGAATTCCCTCCTCCGGGAACACTAGACCCTAAACTTGTTGATTTGACTCCAGGAATTTTATCAATAGCATGTTTTAGTGCTAATTGTGATTTAGAAGATTCAGCCTCAAGAATTAGTAAACGATCTTTATTGAATCCTAATTCCTGGTTTTGCATATATTTCATTTGATTATAGATAATAATGGTACCAGTTATAAGAATAATCGAAATGGTAAATTGCACAATCACTAAGCTTTTTCTAAGAAGAACGCCTTTGCCACCGGTAGAAAAATTACCTTTTAATACTTGTATAGGTTTAAAAGATGATAGAACTATTGAAGGGTAAATTCCAGCAAAAAGACCTATTGCTAAAGAAATACCTAATAGTTTAACAATATTACCATAGTTAGAAAAAAGGCCTTCACTGATTACTTTTCCAGCAATCTCATTAAAAAATGGTAAGGTTATAACGGTTAGTAAGGTTGTTATTAAAAAGGCTAATAAACAGGTTATAATGGATTCTCCAATAAATTGTAATGATAATTGTTGTTTTTCTGCTCCCATTACTTTTCTAATTCCTACTTCTTTAGCTCTTTCTACAGAACGGGCAGTTGTAAGATTAATAAAATTAATAGACGCAATAAGAAGAATAAAAATGGCAATGATAGAGAATATATAAACATTAGTCATACTACCCCCTCCAGTTCCACCTCTAGTAGATTCTAGGTATAAACTTTTTAGAGGTTCTAAGTTTAGCGTAACAAACATTTTACTCTGTTTCATAAACGCTCCACTATGTTTTTCTAAGAATGCAGGAAACTTGGCAGCAAGTTGATCAGGGTTAGTGTTAGAATTAACTAAGATATAAGCTGCAGCGTCATAACTTCCCCATCTAGTATCTAATTCTTTATCTAAGTGCTGTGTAAAAGTTGTTAGTGATAATATTATATCGGCTTTAATATGAGAGTTCTCTGGGAAATCTTTCATAACTCCAGTTACCGTAGAGTTATATCCTTCTTCAGTTATTTTTAATGATTTACCAATAGGGTTTTGATCGCCAAAGTATTTTTTAGCAGTAGTCTCTGATAATACAATACTAAATTGCTTTTTTAATACTTCTTTTGGATTTCCTTGAAGTAGTTCGAAATCAAAAACAGAGAAAAAACTAGAATCAGCAGCAATAGCATTTGTTTCTTTAAATTTTAGATCGTCTTTGCGAACAATCATATTTAAATCATTAATTCTTACCGCAGAAATTATTTCGGGAAAATCCTTTTCTAGATTAGGAGGGACTGCCCAGGCAGTTATATTAGCTTCTATATTATCAGAAGGAGTTTTAATATCAGCAACTACTCTGTATATATCTTCTGTTTTGCTATGAAAGTTATCGTAGCTTAGTTCGAAACTAACATATAATAACATTAGAAAACTAGCGGTCATCCCTATGGATAACCCTGTAATATTGATAAATGTAAAACCTCTTCTTCTCCAAAGGTTTCTCCAAGCTATTTTAAAATAATTCCTGATCATGATTGTTGGTTTACTATTCGTTTTTGATTTGTTTAGAGTGTAAGGATTGAATTGTTTATTCTGTTCGTAAAGAATCTACAGGATTTGCTGTTACTGATTTTATGGCCTGTATGCTAATCGTAATGATAGTTATGATAATTGCTCCAGAGCCCGCTATTAAAAATATATTCCAGGAGATGTCTGTTCTATAAGAGAATTTTTGCAGCCATTCATTCATAAAATAATAAGCTATTGGCGCTGATATGAATAGCGCAATAATTACTAGTTTGATAAAATCTTTAGAAAGTAATATCCATAGATTAGCAAGAGAAGCTCCAAGAATTTTTCTAACACCTATTTCTTTTGTTCGTTGTTCTGCTACAAAGGAGGCAAGTCCAAATAAACCTAAAAGACTTATAAATATGGCTAATATGGTAAAAACTTTTGCTAAACTAGCGATACGTTCTTCTGCTCTGAACTTTTTAGCGTATTCCTGATCTATGAATTGATAGTCGAATGGTACATTAGGAAAATTGGTTTTAAATACGCCTTCAACAATTTCCAAATTATCGCTAATACTGTTCTCCGGATTCAACCGTAGATTATAAAAGGAAATATTACCAAATCTATCAAAGGCATACATAGATTGTTTTACGGGACTATATGGTGACTGCATAATAATATCATCGATAACACCAATAATTTTAAGCGGTGGCATCGGGTTAGGATCATCAATATCAGAGTCACGTATCAATTTTCCTATTGGATTTTTAATACCCATATATTCTACTGCTGTTTTATTAAGAATCACACCTAAAGAATCCGTGGGAAAATCTCTGGAAAAGCCACGCCCAGCTATTATTTTTGCGCCCAAGGTTTCGACAAATTCATAGGATACATCGGTATATGCCAAATCTTCTTGAAAACCTACCGGTTTACCTTCCCAGGTATAACCACCTCTATTGGACCAAACATCTGTAGTAGGGCTGCTTGTCGTAGCCATTTCTATAGCTCCTCCAGAAGCTATAAATTGATTTCGCATGATATCTGCTTTCCCACTAAATTCGCTACTCATAACCGGTATTTGAATCAAGCCTTCTTTGTCATAACCCGTTGGTCTTTCTTTGCTGTACTGAATTTGGTTCATTACAATGAGTGTCCCTATAATAAGCGCAATAGACACTGTAAACTGAGTAACTACTAATACTTTTCTTGGAAGTGCTGCAAAACGACCAACTCTAAAAGTGCCTTTTAAGACGGTAACAGGATTGAAGGATGATAAATACAATGCGGGATAACTTCCAGACAAGAATGCGGTTACAAAAATGAATACTAAGGATACAAGCCAAAATAGCGTATTTGTCCACGGAAAAACAATGACTTTACTTGCTAAATTGTTAAAACCATCTAGACTTAATAACACAATTCCGATTGCTATTAAAAATGCCACAAATACAACTAGGAATGATTCACTTAGAAATTGAAATATAAGCTGACCTCTTTGTGAACCTATAGATTTTCTTATGCCAACTTCTATAGCTCGCTTTTCTGAACGAGCTGTACTTAAATTAACAAAATTGATACAAGCCAATAATAAGATAAAGATACCGATGATACCGAATAACCAAACATTTTCAATACGCCCACCACTTTGAATACCATTCTCAAAATCACTTCTTAAGTACCAGTCTTTCATAGGAAATAAGAAGATTTGTGGATTAAATTCTGCTTCTCCAGGCGAAGCCTTTTTTTTAACATCAATGATTTTAGAAGTAACCGCCTCCATAGTTGTATTATCATTGATCTGCACAAACATCTGAAAAGAATTGTTTCCCCAGGCTGTTTTTGCTCTCTCTAACCAAGGTTGTGTAGTTATATAATATTTCCACGGGATGAGATAATCCATTTCATTAAACGAATTATTATCAGGAATATCTTCATAGATTGCGGTGATAATTAAGTCATCCTGATTATTTACTTTTACGATTTTACCCACAGCAGCATCTGTTCCAAATAACGTTTTGGCAGAAGATTCAGATAGCATTATGGAATTCTTCTCTTTTAAACCATCTCTTACACCCTCTATAATTTTTAAATTTAGCATCTCTGGAGCACCTTCTTGCATGGCATTTCCACGTCTGTAAATATTAGTTTCTCCAAAACGAATATATCTTGGTTGTTCCCAGGAGGACATGATGATATGCTTAAAATTATCTTTATAGCCTTCTCTAAGCGCAAACTCCAATGGTCTTGGTATCGCAGGTCCTGTATCTATAATGTTATTCGCAGATTCATGCTGAAATACCTGAGCGATAGTTGTGTTATTTTCGAAATAATTGCCATAACTAAGTTCATCATATATCCACAAACCGATTAGTATGGTGGCTGCCATACCAATTGCTAGTCCTGATATATTTATGAACGAATAGATCTTGTTTTTTAACAAGTTTCTTAATGCGATTTTAAAATAATTCCTAATCATAACAGTTCATTTTTTGATCCGCCAGAGGCGAAAGGATTGATTTGATTGATGATTTATTCGGTTCTTAAGGAATTTATAGGATTAGCTACAGCCGATTTAATAGCTCGTAATCCTAGTGTAAATGAGGTGATGAATAAAGCTATAAAAGCAGCCAAGCCAAACATCCACCACTTAATTGATATACTATAGGCAAAACCATCTAGCCACGAATTCATAGCATACCACGCAATAGGGAATGCAATAAGAGCAGCAATACCTACTAAAATGACATAATCTTTAGATAATAAGAATACAATTTTAGTCACTCCAGCACCTAATACTTTGCGAACACCAATTTCTTTCACTCTCCTTTTTGCTGAAAAAGAAATGAGCCCGAAAAGCCCTAAACACGAAATAAAAATTGCAAGAATTGCAGTAATACTTACGGATTTAAGAATTCCTTCAATTAATAAATATTGACCGCTAACTTTATCTGTTAATCTGGATTGTATATATCTTTTTCTAGAAGGGATATTCTCAAAAGCAGTAGAAATGATGTTTTCAATACTAGTTTCATGACCTTCTTGTACACTTACTGTTAAAAACCTATGTTGCTCTAATGTTTTACGATCTCTATAAATATGAACCAATGGTTCAACAGCATTTTGTAAGTCTTGATAGTGGAAGTCTTTAACAACACCTACAATGGGCTGTCCTATCCCATTTCCTCCTTTAAAATTAAGTGTTTTGCCTTCAATTGTTTTCCAACCAAATGCTTTTAAAGCGGCCTCATTTATAATGACCGGGTATTCGTCAGCCTGATCAATATTTTGGTTAAAATTACGCCCTTCTACGATTGGAATTTCTAATGTTTTAAAATAAGACTGGTCTGCATACGATCTTCGTATCCGAACATCCGTATCGTTTGTCGGATCATAATAGTTCGTATAGTTAAAATAATAGTCTGATGGTATTGCCTGGCTTGTTGAAACACTCTTTACATAAGGATTGGACTCTAATTCATTTAAAAGTGCATTAAATTTTGATTGTGCAATATCTAATTTTTTATAATCCAAATCTATATTTCCAACTAAAACATTATTACGTTCAAAGCCCAAATCTGCATTTTTCATAAAGCCAATCTGCTTATTGAGTATAATTGCAATGCTTATACATAAAATTGCAATTGTAAATTGAAGAATAATAAATGAGTTGCGTAATAAGAAGTTGCTTTTTACCTGTTGCACTTTTCCTTTAATACCTAAAGTAACAGGGATTTTTACAAAGCGAAGACTTGGTAAAATAGAAACCATCAAAGTTGCTAAAATCCCAATCACAATAATCCCTAAAACTACAGGGTAATCTTTAAAAATATCAAAGGAAATTCTACCAAATTCAGGACCAAACGTATCATTTAACCTAGGAAGGTTTACAGTAAAAAAAAGAAATGCTGATAAAAGAATGGATACAAAAACAAGAATCCCGTTTTCTATACAATATTGAATAATGATCCCTTTTTTATCACTTCCTAATACTTTACGTACTGCAATTGTTTTAGTGCGTCCCAACATGGTAGAAGTGTTGAGATTAAGAAAATTAACCAATATAATTAGTAGAATAAAAAAGGAAGCAGCAATAGAACTAGAGATAATAATATCGACAATGGGAATAGCATCTGTTCTCATATCACCGAATGGCATCACCTTCATTTCTGCAATTGTATTCATATCGATACGATTTTCTTTCATCAATCGAGTTACACTATTCTTAAGTTGCGTAAGATCGCTATCCGGTCTTAACCTATAATAAGTTGGGGAAAAACTATTTCCCCAATGGGTCTGTGCAATAAAGGAAGGATTTGTTTTAAGTAATGTATTAGGAAGTAATACACCTAACCGAAAAGCAGAATAGGGGCTAATCGGCTCAAAAACTCCGGTAACTTTCAAGTTAAGCGTATCTGATCCAATTATGGTCTTCCCAACGGGATTTATATCACCAAAAATTTGTTTACTTACTTTATCTGTTAGTACAATAGAATATTTTTCTTTTAAAGCTGTTATTTTATTCCCATACTTCAAAGGAAGGTCAAATACTTCAAAAAATTCAGGGTCTGCATAATCGGTTCTATTTTGAAAATCTTTTTCTTCAAATGTTAACCACATATTGTTCCAACTGTGTAAATGTGTTCCTGCAATTACGTCCGGCGAGCTATTCAACACATTATCCAGCAATGGATAGGGCATTTCGGAATAATCATTACCATCTTTTAAAACAGTTTTTGTATAAAAAATATTCTCTTTATCAGGTATAGGACTATCGGCAGTATAGTAGGCATATACCGAGAATAATAATGTTAGAACACTTGAAATCCCAACGCTCAAACCAATGAGGTTTAAAAGGGAAAGGGTTTTGTTCTTTAGTAGATTTCTTATTGATATTTTAAAATAATTCCTGATCATGATTGTAGTTTTACCGTTCGTTTTTTGATTGATGATTTATTCTGTTCGTAAAGAATCTACAGGATTCGCGGTTACAGATTTTATAGCCTGTACACTTATCGTAATAATAGTTATGATAAGTGCTCCGCAACCAGCAATTAAAAATATGTTCCACGAAATATCGGTTCTATAAGAAAATTTCTGTAACCACTGACTCATAAAATAGTAAGCAATAGGACCTGCTATAAAAAGTGCAATAATTACTAGTTTGATAAAATCTTTAGAAAGTAGCATCCACAAATTAGCTAAAGAAGCTCCAAGGATTTTTCGCACGCCTATTTCCTTAGTACGTTGCTCTGCTACAAAAGAAGCAAGTCCAAATAAACCTAAAAGACTTATAAATATGGCTAGCATAGTAAACACTTTTGCTAAACTGGCAATACGTTCTTCTGCTCTAAATTTTTTGGCATATTCCTGATCTACAAATTGATAATCAAATGGAAGGTTTGGAAAATTCTTTTTAAAAGTTTCCTCTACTAGTACTAGACTATTACTTACACTTTTTGCCGGGTGTAATCGTAGATTATAAAAGCTTGCATTCTGGTTTTTATCAAAAACATAC
Organism: uncultured Aquimarina sp.; assembly: GCF_947492405.1. Classification (GTDB taxonomy): domain Bacteria; phylum Bacteroidota; class Bacteroidia; order Flavobacteriales; family Flavobacteriaceae; genus Aquimarina. Next base: position 164,574 of record NZ_CANLMP010000005.1, on the reverse strand, counting down.
ATTGCCTGTTTTATGGGGCTATAAGGAGACTGAACAATCATATCCTTAATTATTCCAACAATTTTAAGTGGGTCATCAGGGTTTTCAGTGTCAGTATCTCTAATATATTTACCAATTGGATCCTTTAATCCCATATATTTTACAGCAGTTTCATTAAGAATTACAGCATTAGAATCACTCGCAAATTCTCTAGAAAAACCTCTACCCGCAATTAGTTCGATATCCAATGTTTTAGTAAATTCATAGGATACAGAGGTATATGCTAAATCTTCCTGAAAACCTTCTGGTTTACCATCCCAAGTATATCCACTTCTGTTTGACCAAACATTTGTAGTTGGACTACTAGTAGTTGCCATTTCTATAGCAGCACCAGAGGCGATAAATTGATTACGCATAAGATCAGCTTTACCCATGAATTCATCACTCATTACCGGGATTTGTATTAACCCTTCTTTATTATATCCTACAGGTCTGTCTTTACTATGTTGTATTTGATTCATTACTACGAGTGTACCTATAATAAGAGCTATAGATACTGTAAACTGTGTAACTACCAATATTTTTCTGGGAACTGCTGCAAAACGACCTGCTTTAAAAGTTCCTTTTAAAACTGAAACAGGATTGAAAGAAGATAAATACAGAGCAGGGTAACTACCCGCTAGAAACGAAGTTAAAATGATAAATACCAGAGATACTCCCCAAAACTGAAGACTTAACCACGGAAAAACAATTTCTTTACTAGCTAAATTATTAAAAGCGTTTAAGAATAATAAAACTATAACAAGTGCTAAAACAAAAGAGAAAACAACAACCAAAAATGATTCGCTTAGAAATTGAAAAATGAGTTGCCCTCTTTTAGAACCAATAGATTTTCTTATACCAACTTCCGTAGCACGTTTTTCTGAACGGGCAGTGCTTAAATTTACAAAGTTAATACAGGCTAATAGTAATACGAATAAGCCAATAATACCAAATAACCAAACATTTTCAATACGCCCACCTGTTTGAACTCCGTTTTCAAAATTAGAACGTAAATGCCAATCCTTCATAGGTAATAAAAATAACTGAGGATTGAATTGTGCAGTTTCTTCATTAGCTTTTTTCTTAGCATCTTTTATTTTGGAGGTAACAATATCCATAGTGGTATTGTCATTGATTTGCACAAAAAGTTGAAACGAATTGTTTCCCCAGGCGTCTGCGGATCTTGTTATCCATTCTTGCGTGGTTATATAATGTTTCCAAGGGATAATATAATTAGTTTCATCAAAAGCATTATTAACTGGTATATCTTCATATATAGCAGTTACTATTAAATCATCTGTGTTATTTACTTTTATAATTTTACCTAGCGGATTTTCTTTAGCGAACAGTGTTTCTGCGGTGGATTTAGAAAGCATGATTGAGTTCTTTTCTTTTAATCCATATTTTTCACCTTGAAGAATCTTTAGATTTAATACATCTGGAGCAGGTTCTTGCATAAAATTACCGTCTCTATAAATGCTTTTTTCACCATACCTTAAATATCTAGGTTGCGTCCAGGAAGACATCATGATATACTTAAAATTATCATTGTAATTTTCGCGTAACTCAAACTCTAGAGGTCTTGGAATTGCAGGTCCTGTGCCTATTTTACCATTAAATGTTTGACTTTGAAAAACTTGTGCAATTGTTGCCTTGTTTTCAAAGTAATTGTTATAACTCAATTCATCCGTAATCCATAATCCTATCATTATAGTTACAGCCATACCAAGAGCAAGACCAGAAATATTAATAAAAGAATAGATTCTATTTTTAAGAAGGTTTCTAAATGCTATTTTGATGTAATTCCTAAACATAATTATTGATTTGCTGATTCGATTTTGATTGATTATAGATTGATGAATAACCTCTGCTATTATGTTAATATGTTTTCTGTCACTTTTTGCCCATCTAACATTCGGATAATTCGGTGACTGTATTTAGCATCGTGCTCACTGTGCGTTACCATAATGATGGTGGTTCCTGCTTCATTAAGTTCAATTAATAAATCCATCACTTCATTTCCATTGGTACTATCTAAATTTCCTGTAGGTTCATCGGCAAGAATAAGCTTAGGATTATTAACTACTGCTCTAGCTACGGCAACTCGCTGTTGTTGTCCACCGGATAATTGTTGTGGGAAATGATTACGACGGTGCATGATTTGCATTTTTTCAAGCACTTCTTCTACACGTTTTTTGCGTTCTGCAGGTTTAACACCGGTATATATCAAGGGTAATTCTACGTTTTCGAAAACAGTAAGCTCATCGATTAGATTAAAACTCTGAAAAACAAATCCTACATTATGTTTACGTAAGTCTGATCGTTTACGTTCTTTATAACCGGCAACTTCTTCGCCATTAAATTTGAAACTTCCCCCATCAGGATCATCCAGCAATCCTAAAATGTTTAGTAAAGTTGACTTGCCACAACCAGAAGGCCCCATGATTGCTACAAACTCTCCTTCTTTTACGCTAAAAGATAGTTTGTTTAATGCTATGGTTTGTACCTCTTCTGTTCTATAAAATTTTTCTAAGTCTGTTATTTGTATCATTACATTCGATTATTTAATCCGCCTGAGGCGGACAGATTGATTTCTTTTACTTTAATATTAATTCTTCTGTGTCTCCAAAACTGTCATAACTAGATGTTACTACTTGATCACCTGGTAATAATCCTTCGATAACTTCATAATATTCTGTGTTTTGGCTTCCTAAACGGATATTTACTTTATACGCACTGCTTCCGCCATCACTTACTTTAAAAATCCAATTACCACCTGTTTTCTGAAAAAATCCACCTTTAGGAATAAGCAGCGCTTGCTTTTCTGCACTTAAGGCGACACGAATTTGTAGGTTCTGTCCTCTACGAATTCCTTCAGGGACATCGCTTTCGAATTGCATATCCACCTGAAAACGTCCATTGGTAACTTGTGTAAATACTTTTTTGATGATTAGTGTATAGGTTTTGTTATTAAAAGTAAAGGTTCCTTTTTGACCATTATAAATTCTGGAAATATAGTGTTCATCAATATCTACGCGCACTTTGAATCCACTTAAAACATCAATTTGTCCCAGACGTTCTCCTTTGTTTTTTGATTGTCCAATTTCTGCATCCAATGATGTTAGTTGGCCATCTACAGGAGCACGAACGACAAGATCACCTACTTTTTTACGCATTAATTCTAATGCACTTTGTGTTCTTGCATATGAACTTTGAGCTTGGCTAAGTTCTTGTTTTGTAGCAGAAGAATCCTGACTCAATACTTGTTTAGCCAATTGCATACGCTGTCTTTGATAGTTATAATCGTTTTCAGAAGATTCATATTCCTGACGACCAACTGCTCCTTTATCATATAATTTTTTATTAAGTTCATAAAGACGTTTAGCTTCAATAAGACTATTTTCTACATCTGTGAATTGATTTCGTCTGTTAATAGTATTTTGACGAGCAGCGTTTTGAGAGATTTGCATCTGGGTTAATAAATTGTATACTGATGTTTCCTGATTGATTAGGCTTAATTCCAGATCAGTATTAGATAATCTTAGAATTGGCTCTCCTTTTTTCATAATAGCACCATCTTCTACAAACTTTTCTTCAACTCTACCACCTTCCAGAGCATCTAGATAAATAGTAGTGATAGGTAATACAATTCCATTTACTGGGATATTTTCCTGAAACACGTCTTTCTTAATGGTATTGATAGCAATACGCTCTTTTTCTACGTTTAATTTAGAACCCCCAGAAGACTGTATGAATACAAAGAGTATCAATGCTAATATTGCTAAACCACCTATCGTCATTGCGATACGGGATTTTGAGAATTTCTTTTTTTGAATTGGAACGTCCATGTTTGGCTTTTTGATTATTGATGCTAATTAGTTGATTTAGTTTGTTTTGTTTTTAGAGCTTGAAAATTCAAGTACATTATCGTACAGTACATTATTTCGATCGATAATGACTATAGAAGTATTGGGAAGCTTCACTTCTTTTAGTACTGTAGTTGAAGAGTTTTTAGCTGCGGAATCCTCTTGTTTTATTGGATTTGATTCGCTAATGTCTTGCCCGTAAAAAAAAGTTACTAGAGTTATGATTAGAATTAAAATTAATTTGCTCATTATATTATGAATTATCTCGTTATGCTTTTAATCTTATTTTTGTACATCAATTACATAGTCAAGATAATGCCAAAAACATAAGTCACTGTTTTTCAATGGATAATGTTTTTTTGTGTAAATAAAAGTGTACGATTTCGATACACTTTGTGTTCGAAAACGGTACATCTAAAGATCTGTAATATTTTGTTTTCTAATTTTTATATGCTGAATATAATATTGTAATATTGTATCAATGGTATTAAAGGAAGCTACAATATTAGTTATAGATGATGATGTAGATGTACTAACTGCATTACGTCTTTTATTAAAACCTTTGGTTAGAGAGGTTGTTATAGAAAAGAATCCCAGCAATATAGGTTCACAAATAGAGCAGAAAAAATTTGATATTATTATTCTGGATATGAATTTTAATGGTCTGGTTAATACGGGTAATGAAGGGATCTTCTGGTTGAATAAAATAAAGGAAAAAAAGCCCGGTACTGATGTCATTTTGATTACGGCTTATGCCGATATTGATTTGGCAATTCGTGCATTAAAGGAAGGAGCTTCTGATTTTTTAGTGAAGCCATGGAAGAATGAAAAGATCATAAACACGATTACTACTTTATTACAATCTAAAAAATCTAAGGATTCAAAAAATAATGTTACTCAACCAGGAACGAATACAATTATAGGAGAAAGTGATGCGATTAAGGATGTGTTTTTAAAACTAAAAAAAGTGGCTCCTACTGATGCTAATGTTCTAATTCTTGGTGAAAATGGTACAGGAAAAGATTTAATAGCAAGAGCACTACACGACAATTCTAACAGAAAGGATAAGCCTTTTGTAAAAGTAGATGTAGGCGCATTGACTTCATCACTTTTTGAGAGTGAATTGTTTGGTTATAAAAAGGGAGCTTTTACAGATGCTAAAGAAGATAGAGTAGGGCGATTCGAAGCTGCTAACGGAGGAACTTTGTTTTTAGATGAAATAGGCAATATTACTTTAGGACAACAAGTACGTTTATTAACAGTTTTGCAGAACAGGTTGGTTACTCCATTAGGATCTAATGAAGCGATTTCTATTGATATTAGACTAATTTGTGCAACTAATATTGAACCACAAGTTTTAGCGGATGAACAAAAGTTCAGGAAGGACTTAATTTATAGAATTAATACAGTAGATATTATGATGCCTCCATTACGAGATAGAGGAACAGATATTACGCTGCTGGCAAAGCATTTTATTAATATTTATGCGGATAAATATAATAAAAGTACGTTCTCATTAGATTCAGGTTTTATTTCTAAATTGAAAAAACATGATTTTCCTGGTAATGTAAGAGAATTACAATATGTCCTAGAGCGCGCTGTAATTATGACTGATGGTAATGTATTAAAACCAGAAGATTTAGTTTTTTCTTCTATAGAAAGACAAACTACTAAAACTTCTGCTGTAACAATGAATTTAGATAGTATAGAAAAAAATGCAATTCTTACCGTTCTAGAAAAAAATAAAGGAAATGTTTCGAAATCTGCAAAAGAACTAGGAATTACTAGAGCAGCATTATACCGAAGGTTAGATAAGTATGAACTATAACGGTTACATTTTTAGACTATTCATAAGGATTCTAATTTTGGTTTCCTTGATACTAGGTTTGGTGTATGCTATTGTTAAGGACTATACAAGTATCGCTGCAGGTATTACATTTATAATCTTATATATTGGATATACTACTTATAATTTTGTCAAACGTCGTTTTGTCGTTATGGATGATTTCTTTGAAGCGGTTAAGTATCGAGATTTTTCCAGATGGTTTCCTGAGGATAGAGGCCCTAGGGATATAAGATTTCTTTATAAAGGCTTTAATGAAGTGAATCGTACTATCAAAGATATAAACTCTCAAAATGAAGCACAATATGTATATCTTCAGAAGATACTGGAGATGGTAGATATTGGTATTATTGCTTATAATCTCGAAACAGGAGATGTGTTATGGTCCAACGATTCATTTAGAGAGACATTAGATTTTCCTTCATTTAAGAATATTCGCTTTGTAGAAAAAAGAAAACCTGATTTGTACGACGCCGTTTTTGAAACCTATCATAAAGAGCCGAACTCAATTTCGATAGCCGTTCAGAATGAAAAGATAAAGGTATTAATTTCTGATACAGTTTTTCAGGTTAAGGATGATCCGTTTAAACTTATCGTTTTACAAAATATTGATGATACATTAAACAAAAATGAGTCGGAAGCCTGGAAAAAATTACTAAGTGTAATGACTCATGAAATTATGAATTCTATTGCACCAATTTCTTCTCTGGCAGATACTTTACAATCACATTTGCAGCTTACTTTAGATAACCCTAAAGAGTATCCATTGGAATTAGAAGATGTGAATTCAGGCGTAAAAACTATAAAAAATAGGAGTGAAGGTTTATTGAAATTCGCTAAAACCTATCGTAGTCTCAACAAAGTAACACATCTAAATCTAGAGAAAAAGAAGATTGCTGAACTTTTTGATAATATACAATTGCTAATGCAACCTTCTTTGGATGTAAAAAATATTACTATTGATTTTAAAGTAGTACCTCCAAAATTAGAATTGAATATTGATAGCTATTTAATCGAACAAGTTTTGATTAATCTGATCTTAAATGCTGTAGATGCTTGTAAGCATAAAGCTAATCCAGAAATACGAGTAATTGCTGAACAGAAACCGAATAGAAATATTGTAATTAAAGTATACGATAATGGTTCTGGAATTCCACAAGATATTATGGAGAGTATTTTTATTCCGTTTTTTACTAGTAAAACGACAGGTAGCGGTATCGGACTAAGTCTTTGTAAACAGATTATGTTACTCCATAAAGGTAAAATTCTGGTAAGTAGTAAAGAAACAGAAGGTACCGTGTTTAGTTTAGTTTTTTAGAATACCATGTAAATTAAAGGAAAATGAAAAGCACACGAGCTTTATATATAAATATTCATAAATTGTTAATTATTCCTTTAGTTCTGGGGTTGATGTTTTTATATGATAATTTCTCTATAGAAGCTTATATGTATTTGGCTCTTCATGGAACCTATTCAATCTTATGGTTTCTAAAGTATTATTGGTTCAGAGATGAAGGTTTCAAAGCTCAGATTCCTGTACTAGAAGGTTTTTTTTCTGTTTTTGTAGTGATGCTGGGCTATTATGTAGCTCCATTTATATTGATTAGTCAACATGTGAAAGCTTCACCATTTTTTATATCAATAGTCTTATTTTTTTATATTATAGGGATCTTCTTTCATTTTGTGAGTGATATACAGAAATACTATACATTAAAATATAAGAAAGGGTTAATTATGGAAGGAATGTTTAGCAGAACTAGAAACCCTAACTATTTCGGAGAAATAATTATGTATCTTTCTCTTGCTCTGTTTTCAAAACATTGGCTGCCATTTGTAATTATTCTAGGTTTTACTTTTTTCGTATTTCTTAAGATAATGAAACAAAAAGATGTTTTTCTTTCCCAATTTCCGGAATTCGAAGCATACAAAAAAAGAAGCTGGTTATTGTTTCCTAAATTTTTTTAATCTTAAAACAGGGGAAATTAAATGGAGTAGATTAATTTAGAAGGTGTAATACCATATGTTTTCTTAAAAAGTTTACTAAAAGTAGGAAGATCTGGGAATTGTAATGTATCTGATATTTCCGAAATAGTCATTTTTCCAGAATTTATTAGTTGTTTTGCTTTTTGCATGCGCAAACGATTCAGATATTGATGTGGTGTTTGTTGATATATCGCTTTAAATGAACTATATAAATGATATTCAGAAAGTCCCGATATTAGTGATAGTTCTTCGATATCAATATTTTTACTTTGATAAGAATCGTGTAAATAATCATGTGCGACTAATGTCCTTTTAAAAACTTCTCTTTTAGTACCTTCTTTTTTACCCTTTATAAGTTTAATTCGTTTATGATAATTAGACTGTTCCTGGTATAATACTCCCAAAAGTTCTAAAACTATTTCATTAGGCTCCAACAACTCATAATCTTCACTATTACTTATTTTAAGTAGATTTTTCATGAATTTTCCAGTCTCAGAATAGGAAGCTTTATAGGTGTTTTCTATAAATAAATCATCGTAGTTTGAAACCTCAAACGGAGCCTCAAGTAGTTTTGTTTCCTTAGTATGTATACAATGACTGAATTTAGAGATCAACTTTTCTGATAGAACAAAGCTTAGAACGTCGATTCTTTCTTCTTCTTTACATAAGAACTCCCAATCAGTATTAGGATTAATAATAGTAAAGTGGCCTTTTTTAAGCTTAGAAGATCTTTCTTTGGTTACCAAATTCATAGGGCTTAGCGAATTAGAATATACCAGGCTTAATGAGTTTTGTTGTCTTGCGTAAGAATACGGTAAAAATGTATTAAACCGCATCAGATAATTTTTGTCTTTGGCCAATGGATTATGATCCTCTCTTCTGCTCTTACTAAAGTGATTATAGTATCGATCAAGATATTTTGAAGACATATTTTAGGGGTAAAAATCTAATGACAAATGTACTGAAAATTATATAAATAGTGTTTTTTGAGAAACTCATCAGTTTTTGACAACCTTATGTTTTTACATATCTAATATTTTTGCAGCCTTAACATCGTAATAATGATATAATACTAATGTTACGAGTATAGTTGGTTTACCGGATAACTGTGGGGTATCTGTTATCCGGTATCATTCTAAACTGAGTGATATAAAATAAAAAAGCAGGATGATATGAATATAATTTTAGTCCCAGTTCTATTTAAATAATCAGTATGGAAATTTGTGCTATAGTTATAGATGATGAGAAAAAAAACAGGCAATTATTAACAATTGCACTGCAGGAGTATTGTCCTCAGGTTTTAGAAATTTATGAAGCAGAAGATTTGTTGTCAGGTGTTGCTATGATAAAAAAATATCAACCTCAGATCGTATTCCTAGATATTGAAATGCCTGAGCATTCTGGATTACAAATCCTTAATTTTATAGATGAAAAGGATTTAACTTTTGAGATTGTTTTTACAACAGCTTATCGTGAATATGGGATAGAAGCATTTCAATTTTCGGCAATAGATTATTTATTAAAACCATTACGTCCCCAACTCATAAAAGAAGCTGTTACTAAGGCTGAAAAAGTAATCGGTAAAAAACAAATCTATAAACGTTTACAGGAGCCTCCTACAATCTTTAGAAACAATAAATTTAACAAAGTAGCACTACCTGTTGCTGATGGTATACTTTTTTTAGACTTAGATGATATTATTTGTTTTAAAGCAGATGGGATGTATACTAAAGTATATTCGATATCTGAAGGCGAACTTTTGATTAGTAAACCATTAAAGCACTTTAATGATATGATGATAGAAAGATCTAACTTCTATAAGCCTCATAGATCTTTTATAATTAATATTAACCATATAAAACAGTACATCAAGACAGATGGAGGCTACATACTGATGGATAATAATATGACAGTTTCTATTTCCAAAGAAAAAAGAGAAGAGTTTTTAAAATTAACTACTCAATGTTAATTGCTTTATAAGCCCAAATCCAACTTTCAGAAATACAGAGCAAGCTATTAGAAGTTCATTGTTAAAAAGAACTTCAGTAAGAATTCTATTTGTATAAATTTTTAAATACCAAGCATCACCCAAAATGATTCAAAACATTCGAACCAGTAAAGTATCAAAAGTAGTAGCCTGTTATTTGGCTGTACAACTTGTTGTACAAACATTACAACCATTGCAGTTATATGCTTTGACTAGTGGACCAAGCCAACCAGAATTTAATTCATTTACACCAATATCTACATCTGATATGGTGAATCTTACCTCAGGGGATTTTAATTACAATATTCCTATTATGGATGTAGGAGGGTATCCATTAAACCTGGCGTATGATTCTGGGATTACCATGGATCAGGAAGCGTCTTGGGTAGGATTAGGATGGAATCTTAATGTTGGGCAAATTGCCCGACAAGTACGTGGTTTGCCCGATGATTTTAAAGGAGATCCGATGCGCTATGAAAATGATATGAAGAAGAATGTAACCGTAGGTACAAATTTTAAATTATCATTTGATTTTTTCGGAAATGAAGTTACGATTAATAAAGGAACAAAGGATGAAAGTACTACAAGACCTGGAGAGATAGGATTTGGATTAGGTGTACAGTATAATAGTTATGAGGGGATTACTTTTAAACCATCCTTAGGGATGAGTTATGACCTTAATGACAATATCAAACTAGGTGTGGATTTTTCTCCTACTGCGGCAAACGGAGTTTCTATTGATCCGTCTGTGAGTCTTTCCAAACAAATGGAAGGAAAAAAAGACGATTATATGGGTACGGGTTCTATTGGAGCAAGCTTAAATTCCAGAATGGGATTACAATCCTTTAGTTTGTCTGCCTCCACAAATAGGTATACGGGAGAAGTAAAGAAAAATGGAGCGAAGGAAACAGTTGGAGGTAGTTTAGGAAACTCATATTCTTTTAATAATCATCAAGTATTTACCCCAAGTAAAAGAGCCGGTTTAAAAAATGAGAGTTTTAGTTTTAGAGCAGCCCTAGGTTCATCTATTATGGGTGCCAATACCCAGGGACAGATCGATGGTTATGGATCCTATCAGGAAATAAGAGATTCAGAAAAGGATAAAGTAGTAGCCGGTTTTGGGTATGAACATACGGAAGCAGCTGGCGAAAATGATGTTTTAGATTTTAATAGAGAAAAAGATAGAAGTTTTAGTAAGCATACTACCGTTTTACCAATTACAAATTACACATATGATGTCTATGCTATTCAGGGACAGGGGCTACAAGGTAGTTTTAGACCTTTCAGAAGTCAGGTGGGATATGTATATGATGCTAAAATCGAAGATGAAGGAGGCGGAGGTAGTTTAGGAGCTCAGTTTGGAGGTGGTAACGCATTTTATGCAGGTTTAGATATTAACGTTTCTAATTCTGAGGGTAGTACCGGAATTTGGAATAGAAATAATTTTGTCTTACCGCAATTTTCTGAAAAATCTACCGATGACAATTCAATTGACTATGAATCGGTTTATTTTAAAACTTCAGGATCGTTAGATGTAGATGATAATCTTTCATTATTTACTGAAGATGTTCACGAAAACAAACCTGTTAAAATTGGTTTGGGAGGAAAGAAATATGGTAGAACGACTACGTCAAATTTTGATGTAACTCAGTATTCAAGAAGTGGGAGCTCGGTAGCGGATAAATCAGTACCTATCACCTCAAAAATTAAGCGTACAAAAAGAAGTAAACGAAATCAGGTTATCCAAAAAATAACCAATGAAGAAGCAAAATTGGATCCTTTTGTACAGTCTAGAGGAAGCGATGTGGATGCAAAAGACCACCATACGGTTGGAGTCAAAATTTTGCAACCCAATGGGAGTACGTATATTTTTGGACAGGCAGCATATAATACGAAAAAAGTAGAAGCCACATTTGACGTTTCGGGTAGGGATGATTTCAACTGTGCAACTGGTTTGGTTGGATACAATAGTGCTAATTTAAAGGATAACGGAGCCTATAAATTCGTAAACGGAAGAAAGATAAAAAAGAGTGATTACTTTTTTAATCGAATTACAACCCCTTCATATGCACATACCTATTTGTTAAGCAGTGTAATTTCTGCAGATTATGAAGATGTAAGTTTAGATGGTCCTACAGATGATGACCTGGGTTCCTATACTAAATTTCATTACACCACAAGCGATGCCAATTATAAGTGGAGAGTCCCATTTGAAGAAAATAAGGTTACTTATAATGAGGGACTAAAATCTAATCCATATGATCAAAAAGGAAACTATATATATGGTGAAAAGGAGTTGGTATATATAAAGAAAATTGAAACTAAGACCCATATTGCGGTTTTTCGCCTTTCTGATAGAAAAGATGGAGCCGGAGTAATGAATGAAGCTGGAGGTCTGGGTAATAATTCAATGCAAAAATTGGATCGAGTTGATTTATATTCCAAACCGGAATATAAGAAATTTGAGGCTCTGCTGGAAGATGATGACCCAACCAATGACCCTGCTTTATCTGTAGTATCCCCAATCAAATCAGCTCATTTTGAATATGAATATTCTTTGTGTAAAGGAATTAAAAATAACAATGGTGAATTTTACGACGGAAATCAGGATACCATTGATGATAATTTTGGAGGGAAACTAACCCTAAAGAAAGTCTATTTTACATATAGAGAATCTAGCATGGGTAAATACACACCTTACGTATTTAATTATGATAGTTTTAATCCGGATTATAATTTGAAATCCTATGATATTTGGGGAAATTATAAGCCGGTAGCTTCAGATTGGGTTGAAAAAAATGAAAATGGAAATCTTATTTTAAATCCTAAATCCGGTGCCTATTGTAATGCAAAGAATGATCCTATTACGTCTCCAGAATTTGCTTTTGTGCAGCAAAACGATAAGGAATTACAAGATGCTTTTGCTGCTGCCTGGACATTAACTTCTGTTGATTTGCCGTCAGGTGGTAAGTTAGAAATAGAAACTGAAGCGGATGATTATCAGTATGTACAGGACCGTAGAGCAATGCAAATGTTCAAAGTTGTAGGTGTTGGGAATAATCCTGTTCCTTCATCTATACCTGAGCTAAGTAATAATATCCTGTATGATAAAAATGATCACACAAGTTTCTTATACCTAAAATTAGAGAATGAAGATGATGTAATATCTAGAGCGGAGTTTATAGAAAAGTATTTAGGGAACACTAATAAGTCCATTTACTTCAAGTTTTTACTGAATATGGTGAAGAACACTAATTCTCAATTTGATTATGTATCCGGCTATGCAGACATCAATTATGAATCAAATAGTGGGATCAACGTTTTCAAAAAAGATGGTAACCGAGTTTATGCATCATTACAGCTTAAAAAATTACCAAGAGAAGGAGGTTGGATAAAAAGTGACAAAGAAGTGAATCCTATTACCAAAGCGGGATGGTTTTTTGGTAGGACTTATATGAATAAAATTGTGTATAGCACTGGTGGAGATGCTTTCAATGATGATTTCGAATCTATCGTGGGCGCCCTAGTAGATGATCTAGGGGAAATAGCTTCAATATTTAAAGGCCCTAACAAAAAATTGCAATCCAAAAAGAACTCAATAGAGTTTGTACCTGAGAAGTCTTGGGTACGTTTACAAAATCCTAATAAGAGAAAATTAGGAGGAGGAATTAGGGTAAAGAAAATTCAACTACGTGACCAGTGGGGGAATATGACTAATAACCCTGGTGACCCTATTTATGATCAGTTTTATGGACAAGAGTATAACTATGATGACGAAAATGGTTTTTCCAGTGGAGTTGCAACTTTTGAACCTAATAGTAGCAAAGAAAATCCTTTTGTAGAACCTTTTTATGATGATCAGGGAGGTACTTATAAGGAAAAGAGATTAGCTCCAAAAGAATTTAATTATGTAGAAAAACCAATAGGAGAATCATTCTATCCATATGCTACAGTTACTTATGGTCGCGTTATAGTTAAAAATCTGGATCGTACAAGAATAGATGGCGATACTGAGGTTACCTTGAATAGAAATGCCACCGGTAAAATCGTGAATACGTTTTATACTTCTAAAAACTTTCCAACGATTAGTAGGTTTACCAATATAAATAAATTCACAGATATTAAAAAAGGAGCACTTACCATACTGACCAAAAAGTTAGATGATAGAAATCATTTAACTCTTTCTCAGGGATTTGTGGTGGAAACTAATGATATGAATGGTAAACTTTGGAAACAAGAGATCTTCGCAGAGAATCAGGAAGATCCAATATCCGGGAAAGAATATATATATAGTACGCAATCCACATTTAATGAGTATGGTAAAAACGAGTTGAATAACTATTTACCTACGATATCCAAAGATGGTAAAGTTACGGATAGTAAAATCATCGGTTTGCAGTATGATGTGATTAATGATTTTAGAGAGAATAGAACCGAATTAGATTTTATAGGAGTAAACGCGAATTTGACTGGTTTCTTTGCGGCGATTATACCTGCAATTGTACCCGTACCGTTACCGGTTTCGTCTTATCAGGAAGATATATTACGAACAGCAGTTACTACCAAAGTAATTCATAGAACCGGGATTCTTGTTAAAGAAAAATCATTTGACCTTAGTGCAGTGGTGTCTACCAAAAATTTAGCTTGGGATGCAGAAACCGGACAAGTATTGTTAACTCAAACAATAAATGAATACGATGACCAATATTACAGCTTTAATTTTCCTGCACATTGGCATTATGATACAATGGGGTTAGCTTCAAAAAACATCGGAATGGAAGGAACTCTGATGCCAGGTTCTGATAATAAACATTTTCAAATTTTAGGGTACAATGCTAATGAGTACTTGACCAAAGGAGATGAATTATTAGTTAAAGGTATTGAACAAACAACAGACCTACTCGGAAACAAATTATGGGTAGTTGGATTTAATGCTTTAGGAAACGGAGTGTTACTAATGAATGCTAAAGGGAAGGTTGTAGACAAAGATTTCATGAACAATATCAGCGGAGGTACAATTTCCTTTAAACTTGTAAGATCCGGTTATAGGAATCTGCAATCGGCTAGTATGGCTTCTGTAATGTTAATGAAAAACCCGCTTCGGGATGATGCGGGTAATCTTCAAGATATTACAGAAAATACCTTTACAGTTCCTGAAAATAGTGAATTAGCAGGCGATTTTAGAATTATAAATTCGAGCGCAATAGCCTATGGAGATTTATGGAAACCTCAGTGCGAATGTAATTTACCTATACAAAGCAAAACGATTAGTAATGATGAGGCTGTTGCTGAAGCACAAATGACAAGTTTAGGTTTTAATCCTTACCTATATAACGTAAAAGGAGAATGGCGAGCAAAATCATCTTACGCCTATCTAACTTCAAGAAGAGCAAATGAGAATGCTTCCCCAAGAGTTGAAGGGTTTTATCAGGATTTTAGACCTTTTTATACATTAAGAAATGGAGAATGGCATAAATCTGCAACCATCGAGCAAGATTGGACATTTGCCAGTGAGGTATCTCAATATAGTCCGTACGGTGTAGAACTAGAAAACAGGGATGCTTTAGATAGACACTCATCAGCACAGTTTGGTTACAACTACACCTTACCTACGGCTGTGACTTCTAATAGCCAATATCGAGAAATGGGAGTAGACAATTTCGAGGATTATATGTATAAAGGTAACGGAACCGATAATTCTGAAGATGTAGTATCTACAGAAGGGCATTTTGATTTCCGTGAGGTAGCGAATGCAGATGGCGCAGAAGGGATAAAAATTTCGGATCAACTTTCTCACACAGGTAAAAACAGTTTACGCGTACCGGACGGTAAAGAAGCCAGTCTTCATAAAGTATTGGTGCCACAACCAGCAAAAGAGCAGGATTACGACGGAGATGGATTGATAGGCGATGCAGATAAATGTCCATATACACCTAACAGATATAATAATGGAGATTATGATAACGATGGTATTGGAGATGCCTGTGATGATGATGCAACTCCGTTTATAGCAGGAGAAATAGATAAACCTGATAACATAATTAACAATGGATATGGGTGTTATGGAAAAGTGGCAAATTTTGATATACAGGGAGTACCTAATGGAACTTTAGATTATGCAGTCATCATCGAAAATGCAGGAAACAATGGTTGGTCAGCTCATATTGGAGATCAGAATGTAGGTTTACTTCCATTACTAAATTCTAATACCCACAGGGGTTCTATCAATCTGGATGTTACAGGAAGGTATCGTATTAAGTTCTCTGTAAATGCTATGAATAAAAAAAGAGGTTTTTGGAATGATAGTAATGTGGTGCAAGTGAAGTTTTTGCTATTGGATACACAAGGAAAACCTATAGAAGATAGTAGACAAATTACTGTAGAGGTGATATCAGATAAAGCCAAATGCCCGTAAACAAGAAAAACAAACCAACAACTTAATTCATTACTAAGAAAAATTTAGGATTCGATGAATGAACCAAAACCTTGAGTAATATGGGTATTTGGACAGTTTTATTAGGATTCTGAACTAATAGTCAGACATATGAAAATATATACGTACAAGATCAAGTATTTTTTTACACTGATATTATTATGGGTATCAGTAGTATCTTTTGCACAAGTATCACAAGCAGAACGTGACGCATTGATCGATTTGTATAATGCAACGGATGGTCCTAATTGGAGAAATACACTAGCTGGGGATAGAGCTTGGCAAATTAATGATCCCAATAGTGATGTAAGTACTTGGTATGGGGTTAAGGTTTTAGAGGGAAGAATAAGTGAGATAGATCTTCAGCTGAATAACTTAACTGGTAGTTTAACTTCATCTATTGGTATTTTTACCAGTTTGAAGCAATTGAAATTATCGTTGAATCAGATAACAGGAATTATTCCTGAAGAAATAGGAAACCTAGTTTCATTAGAAGGATTAGGCATAACTCATAATCAATTATCGGGTTCTATACCACTACAACTAGGTAATCTTAAATCCTTAGTTGGGCTTCATTTACACCATAATCAATTAGTAGGAACAATTCCTGGTTCTTTAGGAAATTTACCAGTTTTGAAGGCATTGTATTTAAATAATAACAATCTTACAGGGAGTATTCCTGTTGAGCTTTCAAAATTAATATTGCTGAATAGTTTGAGTCTTTCGTTTAATCAATTGACAGGAGTCATACCTGTAGAATTTACTCAGTTATCTTCATTAAATATTGTATACTTAAATAATAATCAACTCTCTGGAAAAGTACCTGACTTTACAACTCAGTTTAATAGTCTTATTCCATTTTTTCATATAAATGACAATACATTTAAATTCTCTGATTTTGAAACAGAATTTATTACATATATTAATAAATTAGGGGATAATTTTATCTACTTTCCCCAATCCAAAGTAGATACAGAAGAAACAGTATCAGTTACAGAAGGAGGAACTATCACGCTAACCAGTGATGTGCTGACCAGTAATAATAACAACTACCAATGGTATAAAAAGATAAACGGAACGCTAATCCCAATTACTGGAGCTACCAGTAAAGATTTTACTATTAATGGAGTAACTGAAGCCGATGCAGGAGAATATATTTTTAAAGCAACCAATAGCGTTGTAACCAATCTTGAACTAGAAAGAAATCCAATTACCCTTACTGTAACTCCCGGTATCGATTGTGTATCCGCTGCAGAACGACAGGCATTGGTTGATCTATATAATGCAACCAATGGTGACAACTGGACAAATACTATAGCAGTTAATCAACCTTGGCTAGTAAATGATCCCAATTCTTCGGTTTGTGATTGGTATGGTATTGTAGTTGGTGATGGTAAAGTAACACAAATTAATTTGCCTGTTAATAATTTATCCGGTTCTATTCCAAGTTCAATCAATAAGCTTACGGGCTTGCGCGCCATTTATTTAGGATCCAATGATTTTAGTGGTAGTACATTACCAGTTGAAATGGGGCAGCTTACAGAACTTCGTTCAATCAGAATCAATAATTGTAAGTTCGAAGGAGACTTCCCGGTTCAGCTTACCGGCTTAACAGAGCTAATAATCCTTAGGGCAGAAAAAAACAATTTCACGGGACCTTTGCCTCCAGAAATTGGTCAATTAAAAAAATTACAAGTTTTAGACTTACATCAAAATCAACTTTCCGGAGAAATACCAACGGAAATTGGGGAAATGATAAACTTGACGTATTTACGATTGTTTTCTAATCAACTAACCGGACAACTACCATCTTCGTTAGGAGATTTGATCAATCTGGGGACCTTGACTCTTGGTGGAAACCCGTTTGCGAGTACATTACCAAAAGAATTAGGACAGTTAAAAAAACTTGCATTTCTAAGCTTAAACAATTGTGGGCTTTATGGAGAAATCCCGCCTGAAATAAGTGGTATGATGAGTCTTAGGACTATGAGTATGTATAACAATCGGTTTACAGGTAGTATTCCAAGGTCTTTTGAACAATTAAATAACTTAGAGAATATAGCACTACAAGGAAATGAACTTTCAGGAAGTATTCCTGAAGAACTAGGATTAGTTCAAGGTTTAAAAACTATTGTTCTATACAGTAATCAACTTACTGGAAATATTCCTGTGTCATTAGGTCAACTATCAAATCTTACTACCTTACGTTTGGAGGCGAATCAATTATCAGGCAGTATCCCGGCTTCATTTGTGCAATTATCAAACCTGAAACGTCTTAATCTTCATAGTAACAATCTTGAAGGGAAATTAGATTCAGGTTTAGCAGAATTGGTAAGTCTAGAAAATTTCACGATATACAATAACAAGTTTATCTTTTCAGATTTTGAAACAGAATTCAGTCAATATGATAGCAGATTAGGAACCAATTTTAGGTATAACCCGCAGGCCGATGTAGATATGGAAGAAACCCTGTCCGTTATTGAGGGAGGTTCTATTACACTAACCAGTAATGTATTGACCAGTGATAATAACAACTACCAATGGTTCAAAAATGATATAGCTATAGAAGCAGCCTCCAAAAAAGATTTAGTGATTTCTAATGCTACATCATCAAATACTGGAGAATATATTTTTAGAGCAACCAATAGTATAGTAAGAGACCTTGAACTGAAAAGAAATCCAATTACCCTTACCGTAACTCCCAGTAACGATTGCGTATCTGCTTTAGAACGTCAGGCATTAATAGATTTTTATGTTGCAACGAATGGTGACAATTGGGCAAATACAGTAGCAGGTAATCAACCTTGGTTAATCAATGACCCTAATTCTTCGGTGTGCGATTGGTATGGGGTAAATGTGAGTGAAGGAAAAGTGGTAGACCTTATATTGTCATCCAATGATCTATCTGGAGCAATACCTGCTACCATTGAAAATCTGTCTGGATTAAAGAGAATAATGCTGGATAGAAATCAATTAACTGGTTCGATTCCTGAAACCATAAGTAATTTAAGTCAATTAAATGATATTAGGTTGTTTACAAATCAATTGGAAGGGAGTATTCCTGAGATGATAGGTAATCTCACCTTATTAAATCGATTCGATGTAAGATATAATCAGTTAGGGGGTAATCTTCCCATAACGTTTTGGGAGTTGACTAATTTAGAGTATTGCTTACTGCATAATAACCAATTTACAGGCCCTATACCTAGAGAGGTTGAAAACCTAAATAAGCTTATAACTTTTGATATCAATACGAACCAGTTTTCTGGTGAATTACCAAAAGAACTTGGCAACTTATTGTCACTAGAACTTTTTAGAGCTTACAAGAATCAATTTAATGGGGCGATTCCTATGGAAATTGGGCTGTTAAAGGCTTTAAAGGATTTAAATATTAGAGATAACCAATTAACCGGTCCAATTCCTGAACAATTAGCAACTATTCCTAACTTAGAAGTGTTGTCTCTATCTGGTAACCAATTGACTGGTGGGGTAATAAAACCTGCACTAGGTCAGCTTTCTAAATTAAGAGTATTAAATTTAGGGGATAATCAATTGACAGGTACGATTCCTACAGAATTAGGTGAGTTGATTGAGCTTACACATCTTCAACTATATAAGAACCAATTAGAAGGTTCTATACCGAAAGAAATCACGAATTTAGAAGCACTTAGAGAATTATATCTTTATCAAAATTATTTTGAAGGAAAAATTCCAGACTTTACGCAAAACCTGGCACTTACTACTTTATTAATTAGACAAAATAAATTTATTTTCTCGGATTTTGAAAATGAGTTTAAGGCTTATAACGATACATTAGGTGATAAATTTAGTTATGCACCTCAGGAAGAGGTGGATGAAATTGAAACGATTACTGGTAATCCAGGAGAAAGAATTGTTTTATCGACAAGGTTGTTTAGTGACAATAATAATTATCAATGGTATAAAGATGGGGTTACGATTACAGGAGCGACGAGTAGAGAGTTTAGTATAGAAAACCCTAGTGATGCTGATGCCGGTGTTTATCACTTTTTAGCAACCAATACTGTTGTTACCAATTTAGAGCTGAAAAGAAATCCTATTACCGTAACTATAAGTGCAGGTAGTCTGTGTAATGTTTCCGCAGAAGAGCGTCAGGCATTAATTGATTTCTACATGGCTACAGATGGGGATAATTGGATCAATACCCGTCAAAACAACCAACCTTGGTTAATCAATGATCCTAATTCTTTAGTTTGTGATTGGTTTGGAGTTGTTGTGGTAGATGGAAAAGTAAAAGAATTAGATCTTGAGGCAAATAATCTGGTTGGAAGCATTCCGGAAGTTATCACTCAATTAGGGACCCTGGAAATTCTAAAATTACCAAAGAATAAACTTTCGGGCAATATTCCTGCAGTAATAGGTCAAATGACATCTTTAGTCACGCTTCGATTAAATCAAAATCAATTAACAGGAGCTGTTCCTCCAGAATTAGGTCAGTTAATAAATTTAACGGGACTTCAACTGTATCAGAATCAATTAACCGGTACAATTCCGGTTGAATTATTCGGGTTAGAAAGCATACTGTACCTAAGTCTTTCTCGCAATCAGTTAACCGGAACTATTCCTAGAGAATTTGGTCAATTAAAGACAATGCAGCAATTGCACCTGGCTTATAATCAACTAAATGGCCCTATACCAGAAGAGCTATATACTTTGGACAGATTAGCTTACCTTTATTTGGATCACAATTCTTTAACAGGAAACATTCCTGTTCCTCAAGTTGGTCAATTGCCAAAATTAGTAAGATTGTGGTTTAATAGCAACAAGTTAAACGGTACAGTGCCCGGACAGTTTGGCCAATTGCCTAGGCTGGATCAATTATGGTTAGATGTGAACGAATTAAGTGGTACAATTCCTCCAGAACTGGGGCAAGCACAAAGAATTACTTCTTTGAAGTTAAATACCAATCAATTAACCGGTGATATCCCAAAGGAGTTAACACAGCTCTCAACCGTAAAGGTGTTATATCTATTTGATAACCAGTTAACAGGGGCAATTCATTCGGAGTTTGGTGATATGACAGCGCTTACTTATTTTGATATAAGTAAAAACCAGTTAAGCGGAAGTATTCCTGCTACATTTGGTAATTTAAAAAATACTAAGTTTATCAATATAAGTGTAAATAAGCTAACTGGTACAATCCCTTCCGAAATAGGACAATCAGATATGGCGCTTCAATATTTTAGTGCTAATGACAACGATTTAGAAGGAAGTATTCCTACTTCATTTATGAACCTGGATAAATTGATCAGACTTAATGTAGGAAGAAACCAATTAAGTGGAAAAATTCCTGATCTTTCAGGTATCACTCCACTTACCGCCTTATATATTCAATATAACGAGTTTATTTTTTCAGATTTTGAAAAAGAGTTTGTAAAATATAAAACACAACTAGAAACGTTTCAGTATTCACCTCAGGCCAAAGTAGATGAGGAAGAAACTAGGTCTGTTTCCATAGGAGAAGGACCTATTACCTTGATTAGTAATCAACTTACAAGTGAGAATAATAGCTATCAATGGTATAAAAAGGTAGATGAAACAGTGACTCCAATTGCCGATGCTACAAGCAAAGATTTTACCTTAGCAGAAGTAAAAGAAGAAGATGCTGGTGATTATTACTTTTTAGTAACAAATACTGTGGTTACGGAATTAGAGTTAGAAAGAAATCCTATTACATTGACTATCAATGCTGGCAATCCGTGTAATGTTTCTGCAGAAGAGCGTCAGGCACTAATCGATTTCTATCTAGCTACCGATGGGGATAATTGGAAAAACACCCTTGAAGGTAATAAGCCTTGGTTAATTAATGATCCTAATAGTTCAGTTTGTGACTGGTTTGGTGTAACCGTAATTGACGGGAGCATAACTGTTTTAAATTTACCTTCAAATAACTTAGTTGGTAATATATCACCGAAGTTAGAAGTATTATTAAACTTAGAAAATCTTACACTAAGAAGTAATCAACTTACAGGTAGTATTCCTGTGGAGTTAGAAAACTTAATAAAACTAAAAAGAATAGATATAGGATCTAATAAGTTGATCGGTACGATTCCAATTGAGTTATTTCTAAAACTAAAGTCCCTAACTTACCTCAGTCTTAGAAACAATAAATTAATAGGTGAAATCCCTCCAGAAATAGAAGAATTAGATAAGTTAGGGACTTTACTTTTAAATGGTAATCAATTATCGGGTACTATTCCAGCAACAATAGGGAAATTAGTTAAATTAAGAGATTTATATCTTAATGATAACCAGCTTACAGGAAGTGTACCTGCAGAATTGGGACTTCTTAAAGACGTATTGGGTAATCTTGCATTATCAAACAATCAGTTGTCGGGTGCTATACCTCCGGAAATAGGTGACTTGTCAAAGCTTGTAACATTATTTCTTAATCAGAATGAGTTAACAGGAATAATTCCGCAGACATTTGATCAATTAGGGTCATTACAAATCTTAAATCTTTCTAACAATTTATTAAGTGGGAGAGTACCTGATCTAACAAGCTTACCATTGAGAACAACACCAGTAGGGGGTGGAAGTTTTGCTATACAAAATAACAAATTTATCTTCTCTGATTTTGAAGTAGAATTTGATGTATATTCTCCAAAGTTAGGGAATAATTTTCAGTATTCGCCTCAAGCAAAAGTAGATATTGAGGAAACTAAAATAGCAGTATTAGGAGATCTTGTCAAACTTACCAGCAACCAACTAACTAGCGATAATAATAGCTATCAATGGTATAAAAAGGTAGGTGAAACAGTGACTCCAATTGCTGACGCCACAAGTAAAGATTTTACTATAGCAGAAGTAAAGGAAGAAGATGCAGGAGAATATTACTTTTTAGCAACGAATAGTGTGGTTACAGGATTAGAATTAGAAAGAAATCCAATAACGCTAGAGGTTTCCGGTGCATTAGGAGAAATGATACAGTATTTTTGTTCTAGTGAATACCCTATTTATGAATATCCTAAGGTGAAAGATATCATTTCTCCTATTTTGGGAGAAGTGGATTGGTATACGGAACAATTCGGTGGAGATCTTTTAAATAATCAGGATCCCCTTGGTGAATATACTTTGTATTGGGCAGATAACGGATTTGAAGCAAGGATTTCTGTTGAGGTTATCTTGGATGAAGGAGCACCTAATATTCCGGATTATCAAATGTTTAGTAGAGATGCCAACGCAACCATTGCGGATTTAGAAGCAGAAGATCTATCTATTACCTGGTTCGCAACTGCATCAGGTCAGCAAGAATTATCAATTACCGAACCATTAGTTAATGCCACTGTTTATTATGCCAGTCTTAACGGTAATTCTTGTAGAACAGCTGTATTTGCGTTTGTTGGAACCTTACCCCCGGATGGTGACGGATGGCAATATTTTTGTTTAACCCAGCAGGCTAGGGTTTCCGATCTTGATTTACAAGGAACGGATCTAAAATGGTATACTTCAGAAACCGGTGATGAAACCTATGATAATAATGATTTATTAGTAGATGGAAATGTCTATTATGCTTCACAAAATGACGGCGTTGAAGAAAGCCCATCTAGAAAAAGAGTCATTGTATCTATGTACGATACTCCGGCGCCGGTTGGAAAGTCTTTACAGGTAGTAGCTACAAATGATCAAGCTTATGTTTCGGATTTGACAGCTTCCGGATCCAATATTAAATGGTATGATCGCCCTGAAGGTGGAAATTTACTGAAAGAGACTACAATAATAGAAGATGGTAAAACCTACTATGCTTCTCAGACCAGAGGTATTTGTGAAAGTATTTCCCGTTTGGAAGTAACTGTCCAAATTATCCCTAAAGAACAACCGCAATTAGTAGACTGTATCAAGTTTAGACCGGATCCTGGTAAAAAGTATATAGTAAGTGCTTGGGTACGAGAAGATGCCGTAAAGGCAGAACCAACTGAAGTGATATATTTTAATAATAATTCTGTAGGTAATAGCGATGTTAGTAAGTTATTTGTGGATTTATTAAATGATCTTTTAGGTAAAGTCATGCGTCAGGAAGGAGTTCCTGAAGTATACGAACCGGATCCGGAGCAACGCAAGTATGATCCGTTGGTACCTTTTCTAAAGGAAAAATCATCCGATAATTTTGCCATCTACTACTTAGAGAACATAAAAGACGAATATGGCTTAACCGTTGGTTTTTCATTCTACTTAGATCCGGATAAAAAAACACGATTTGTATTTAAAACACCGTACGTGCGTAGGGCAAATAGCTATATGGGATATAGATATCCATTAATTGTGAATGGAAGCGATCAAAATAGTGATGATTTTGTGAAGATTACATTTACTACTGCAAAACCTTGTGGTACAGATATCTGTGTTTTTTATGATCTAGAAGTGAAGATTACCAGTAATAATATTGTAAACAATACAAGTTTTACGGAGAAAAATAAGCTGAATTACGAAGAGTATAATTATAATTTTGCTTACCAAAATAGTGTGAAACCTATAGCGGAAACTCAACTTACTACAGGTATCAAATCTCAATTACAACGCTTCAGATATGTTCCTAATCCGGATTATCAAGCAATCGAATATGAAAATGCTTTGCTAAAAATATCTTTTGAGAATAATAAAGATGGAGGAGAAGCAATCCCTGCTAACGAAAAAAACCTTTTTTTCAAACCCCTAGGTCCAGTTATTAAAGGATGGCAAAGGGTAGCAGCTCAATTTGATATTCCTGAAAAGGCCACGGATATGTTTGTTTCCTTGAAAAACAACAATGATAATGGAATTTACGCCTATTTCGATGATATCCGTATATATCCATTTAATGGAAATATGAAAAGCTACGTATACGATCCTGTAACGCAAAGACTCATGGCCGAGTTGGATGAAAATAACTATGCAACCTTTTATGAATACGATAAAGAAGGTGGGTTAGTGCGCGTAAAGAAAGAGACAGAAGAAGGTGTATATACGATTCAAGAAACCCGATCAGGAACCTACAAGAAAACTTCAAATCCACAATAATTATCACGTCGATTTAACGAGACCGATATAAAATATCAATAATACTTCTATGAAGACAAAGTTTATGACAAAAGTCACAGTTTTAATATGTTTATCCGCATTGTGGTTCGTGCAACTTGGTTATGCACAGCAAACCGATTTCGAAATAAATAGATTAAGTCATTCCGATATTGATAACCTAGTGGGTACGACTAATCTATATGATACCGAAGACCCGGAGAGAGCGTTAACAGATGTAGTATCATTAGATCCGCATACTGTATTAAAACTAGAAACAGATAGTGATATAGCGCCTTATTTATCATTTAAATATGCTATCGAGGTAACTGTATATCCGTATGATAAAAATAAAATTGAGGGAGCTCCGTATTCAATGACCCTAGAGGTTGTGAACAATGCAACTACGGGTGGCGAATTTGTTGATAAAGTCGTACATAAAATAAAAAATTCATATGGAGCAAGAGTAGTTTTGGTGAGCAAAACTATTTTAAATCTGGATGATAATTCCAGTATTGTTGATACTCCACAAAATGTTTCGATGTCATTACAATTTCAGGCAGAGCGATACTATGCTTTATTAGACGAATCACCAATTATTTTAGCAACAATTAATAGTGATCCTATAGATAATGTTCAGGAAAGTCTGGAACTAGATTGGGGATCTATCAAAGGAGCTATAGATTACGAAGTAGAATGGAGTTGGGTAGATCGTTTTACGCATACGGTAGGTGCTAATGATTTAACTGCAGATCAAATTTCGTTAACGCAAAGAGAGTTTGAATTAAACAGTTCAGCCATACAAACCACTCAAACAACGTATAAAATACCGCTGATTCATGATAAGGGATTTTTGATTTACAGAGTTCGTGCGGTAGGAAGATATGTGGATCATGAAGATCATGTGAATAGAAGATATTATGGAAAATGGAGTAACGGAACAACAAATAAAACAACGGTAGCCAGCTGGAGACCGGACTTTATCGAAACTACAGGTCATGAACAACAAAAAAACTGGCAGTTTCAGGCATCTTACGCGGAAGAAGGAAAGAAAAAAGAAATTGTAAGTTATTTTGATGGGACATTACGTAATAGACAAACTGTTACTAAACTTAATAGTGATGATCATGCGATTGTTGGAGAAGTTATCTATGATAATCAAGGTAGGCCAGCAGTTCAAGTGCTTCCGGCACCTACGAACAATAACGTCATAAAGTATTATAAGGATTTTACCAAAAGTGACGGAGCTCAACAACCTTCAATTTATACACATAATGACTTTGATTGGGATGCTCCCGGAGAGGAAGGAAAAGGAAAGGTAGAAACAAAACCTATGTCTAACTTAGAGGGAACTTCAAAATATTACTCAAAAAATAATGATGTCGAAAGCCCCTATAGGGATAGGGTTCCGGATGCAGAAAAGTATCCTCTTTCACAGATTGAATATACTTCGGATAATACCGGAAGGGTGAGAAGACAAGGAGGAGTTGGTAAGGACTTTAAACTGGGTTCTGGTCATGAAATGAAATATTTTTATGAAAAACCGGATCAGGAACAGTTAAATAGGTTGTTCGGATATAAGGTGGGTGACGCTTTGCATTATAAGAAAAATACAACCATTGATCCTAACGGCCAGGTAAGTGTTGCGTATATAGATCCTCACGGTAGAACTATTGCTACTGCTTTGATCGGAGAAACTCCTGATAATCTCAATGGATTAGATGACGAAATAGATGCAGAGGGAGAATTACATAAAAGGGTTACAAATAATCTGTTGTATACCGTTGCAGAAGAAGATAAGAACGAAGATTATTTTGATTTTAGCGCACCGCTGATCGTAGTTTCTGAAGAGGGAACTGATTATCAATTCAATTATAGCCTTACAAATACAAACACTTTTCAACCTGATTATTGTGATACTCCAGGATATGGTTTTGTATATGATCTGGAAATATCACTTAAAGACGAACTTGGCAATGATAAGTTCGAACCTATAAAAGAAAAAATTGGTGCCAAAGGAAATGCTACCAGTATAACCTTCGAGAAAGAAATAAACAATGTAAAGCTATACACTGGCTCTTATACCATATCAAAAAAGATAACGATAGATCCACAGGTATTGGCAACATATGCCGATGAGTATATTGCATTTATTCAAGATCCGACGAATGAAGGATGTTACATAAACCCTGAAGATTTTGCTCCAAAAGCGCAATTAACGGATTGTTTTACATCTTGTGAAGATTGTGTAACCAGTCTGGGCTTGCAAGAAACATATATTGTGGATCAACTCATCGCATATTTTAACAACGATTCTTTTGTTGCAGATGGAGTTGATGGAGGATATATTACTGTTTCCTGGACGGACAAACCAGATGATATTAATGGGGATCAATCCATTGTTTCCTCTGCGGTAACTGGATTAATAAAACGTTACGATAGAGAATGGGAGTTATTAAAAGAAGCATGTCAGGAACCTTGTAATATACTTTTAGATAGTTGTGAATTAGAAAAAAGTTTATTGATATCCGATATCTCACCAAAAGGACAATACGGAAGTACGGATGCCGGAAGCTCTCTTAGTGTTTTTAATGATAATAATCGATTAGGAAAACCTAATGTGGTAGAAAGTTGGAGAAATCCAGTTACTCCATATGTGGATGAATCAGGAGTGCAATCTAAAATTCGTGTTACCATTCGTACAACTTGGCCAACTGTAATATCTACACCGTCGATCAAAAAAGATGCTGATATATTTACGGATATTGATGAAAATGGGGAGTACAGATGGGTAAAACCAGAATCATTACGAAATTTAAATGATTTTCTAGATAATTGGCAGGTATCTTGGGCGAATTCATTATTACCGTATCATCCGGAATATGCATATTTAGAGTATGCTTCAGAAATATGTTTACAAACGAACGCTGTTAATGTTTTAAATCCAGAAACGGAAGCCTTCACTAGCAAGCAGGTTAACCCTACAGAATATGATTCTTATTTAGATACTGTAAATACCTATGCAGAAGCATCATCTTTGCTTTCAGGTAACGGAACCGGAATTTTTATAAATGATCCTTTCTTTAAAAGTAAGCATTCCCTGGAAACCAGTGTAATATTTGGTTTACGAAAAGGGGTGATGCAAACAGCAATTTCGCAGCAATATGAAACCGCAAAAAATGGAGATGGAACTGGTATACCTATGTTAGAATTTGCCTATCGAAATGTGGTTTGCAATGGACTTACAGCTTGTTCAGAAAGTTATACCGGGTTGCCTTCAATCAATAGTCTTCCCAAACCATTCAAGGATGAAATATGGCAAAGCTATAAGAATTACTACCTTAGTTTAAAGCAAAAAATAAAATATACGTTCCAAAGTATATACGCAAAACAAAAAGGTTCGATAAATTACTGTATTGGAGTAGGAGAAAAAGGTGCTGCATCTATGGTGTTGCGTAATTACCCAGAGTTTGCAGCTATTTATAATGTCGAGAGTACTATTTCAGAATTACAGTATTGTGATCGTAATATCGCCAATTTATACAATGCTAAACAAAAAAGGTTCTTACCTGTAGACGTGAGTTATGATTCAGGTGTTGATGAAGTAGATGCTATCGATGAGTTAGAGGATAGAGGAGATTTTGCTACTTATGCACAAACCGGAAAGTGTCCATTGATTTTTGATATGGAAATGTTTTTGAATGGTTTTGCTACTGAAAAGAATGATGTAGGAGTTTCTAAAGCTTTGGAAGGAACACGTAATTATAATAGCAGATATCTTGTTCCATCTTTATTCAAAGCATTTGGAGGTACCTTAGGAGAAGGTGATGCCATATCATTTAACGGGGTAGTAGATGGAAGTTCCTTGAATATCGGGATGAATATTAATAATGATTCTGCCTATATTCCATGCCAAAATCCGATTACCCTAACATTGCCACAAAACAATTGGAATCCAAGCGATACCTGGGAAAATTACAACCCCGGAACGGCTGATGCGACTACAGACTGGGAAATTTTAGGTTTTAGCAATTTATATTATGAACAAAATATTTCTAATACTGAAGCGGATATCTACGGATTCAAGGTGATTGCTCAGGTAAGATCCGGTTCAAGACGATTCGAAGCCATTTTTACCGGAACCACCTGTGCCGCTGTCGGAGAATGTGGTTTAAAAAATGATGGTATAGGTGATGTATTAGATGATACCAATGGTGGTTTATACGATGATTGTAATAAAAAATACTTGTTTAGGGATGCATTAAAATCACTATTGAATGATCTTATAGATAACAATGAGGTAAATAACAGTTTCTTTAACATTTCTGGACTTACTAGTTACAAAGATGGTTATCTACCAGAATTTTTAGGGACAACAGAAATTAATAAGATTAGATGGGAAGCGAATCAAAGCCAATATCAAATCCGATCCAATCAAGGAACTCATGTTTCTTTAGAATTATCTGAATCACTTGCTACATTGGGAATACGAGATATTACCGGAATTTATATCGAAAAACGACCTGTATCCAACAATGCATTCGTAGCAGATATAAAAATCTATTACTACACAACTGATGGAGTATATCAAAATGTAACGGGAACAATTACCCAAGATGGCACTAAGCTACTAGATTTTAGTTGTTGTAACTATATTGAAGGAGATGATGGGGGTGGAAATGGAGATGAATTCTTTTGTGGAAATGACACTTCTTTTAAACCACAGTTTGCATTTCATTTTAAAAATCTAATGAATGCATTATTGGCCAGAGGAGAGTTTTATAGTAATAATATTCCTTTATCTACATATCCAGAATACAATACTTTTCTACAGAAATATTTTACAAGATATAATACATACACTTGTGATCAGAATGGTTGCTCTTATTTAGATTTCACCAATGCATCTAATGTGATATGGGACGGATCTGGTCTTGTTGAAAACTTTGGTGATCGTGGTTTTGTTATAAGATATCAAGGAAGTTATGACTATATGTTATTTAATTTAGATACTTCGTTCTCAGGAATTCCTGAAACATTAAAAAATATTGCTTCTATTGATTTAATTAATTTTTATGATGGGACTAATACGAACTCAAATGCAAGTTTAATATATACCACAATAGATGGAGAAACAATTACCCAAAATGATACTAGTTTTGTGTATTGGTTAAATTCTTTAGGAGATGATGCTTTCACTGATCCGCTATACTTTGGTTGTGATCTTAGTGTAGACTTTGATCAAACTCTTGACTGTAATCAGGAGCAATCGTTAAAGCCTAAGTTTGCGTATCATTATAAGAATTTGATGAATGAACTACTCAATAAAGGAGCTTTTTATTCAGATAGCGGTACTTCTTTAGAAAATATTACCAATTATAATGTATTTATTCAAGATTATCTTACAAAAAATTATTTGCATGAGAATGTTCTTAACGCTCCGGATTTTGGAAATACCAATAGTATTTCCTGGGGGACAGAGATTTTTGCGGTAAATGGTAAAAGCTATGGAAGATTTGAGTTAGAAGAAAATAATTTCCCAGATAATAGGTTTACGATTAGTGTTACAGGAGAAGAAGACGAATTATCAGTATTAGAAAATTTAAATACTATTTTGTCGATTGATTTTGATGTGTTTCCGCAGTCGGGATCTGACAAATTCGGTAGTGTTACTTTTATGTCTAATTCTGGAAGAACGATTACTCAAAAAGCAGAGTTCTATTTTCGAGGTTTAGATGATTTTAGTGAATCGGGATATAGCTATTTTGATCCATATTTTGGTTGTGATCTTAATAATAATGGATCTTCTGATGGTGATGATATATCTGGTGTTTTTGGTACGGATTGTACCAATGCAACATTACAAGCTAAATTCTCAACAGATTTTAAAAATTTGATGAACGCCTTATTAACGGATGGCAAATTCTTTGATGCTGAAGTTCCATTGTCTAATTACAGTGAATTTTTTACACCGTTTTTGCAAGAATTCATTGATAGACATTACAGCTACGTCTGCAGATCTTATGGGGCTGAATATCCAGAGGATTGCGCTGCCGTCGACTTTTACGACCTTAACAAATTAACGTGGGATGGTTCGGGAGCGCTGCTAGATCCATCAGCTTATTGGGTAGATAGAAGACTAAAAATTAAACATGCAGATAGCTCATTAGATATGATGTTTTATTGGGATGCTGATATGTCAAAAATTATTCAGGTTAATGATATTATTTTTCCGGATACAGGAACGAATCAACCAAACCTGGTATATCAGGACGATAGTAATTCTATTGTGAATTTGCCACTACATTTTGACATCCGTTTACCGGGTAGAGGAACGTGGAGTATGAGTTTTTTCTGTTCTTATTTTGAAACAGATACATTTGGAGCTGTTACTCAAAAATCTATTGCTAATCTCGCAAAGAGCCAACAGGTATTTCAAGTAGCTTCAGGTGATGAGGAAGAGGATGCTGCTGGCTGTACGACCTGCATTCCACAACCGGTAGAACCTGTAAGTTGTTCTGAAAAATATGAAGAGTTTTTAACCTTTTTACAACTAGATGACACACGTTATTCTACGCGTATCCAGGATTACGAAATCCCGGATTTCTTTACAGAAGAATTTTTCTGCGGACTTAATTTTGCATACCTGGTAGATGCATATATCTATTACAATACAAAATTGGATATTCGTGATACTGATGACAATAATTTCCTGGAAATTGAAGCTTTTGGTAGTACCGAGTTAAATTATGGCTTTAATAAAATAAACGAGGTGATCGATGACTATTTTAAAGCCGGAGCAAATACGAATGGCGATAATCCGTGGCGTACTTTTGTCAATGAAACATATCTTGTGGATAATCAAGTATGTCCGCCGGCACCATTAAACCCCAGGATTGTTATAGAAATCGAGATCGATGAGGAAAATGAACCGGATCCATGTAAGGAGTTTAATTTATCTGTTAAAGAAACTTATCAGGCAGATGCTTACAATAAGTATTTGGCAGAACTTAGAGCAAACTTTATTAGGGATTATAGGATAAAAGCATATCAAACGACAAATGAAATATTTAGGAAGACGTATGCGGATAAAGAATATCATTATACACTGTATTATTATGATCAATCCGGTAATCTGATCCAAACAGTTCCACCGGAAGGAGTAGATCGTTTAGATGGTACTGCGGATAATGAGATCAATAATATCAGGAAAAACCAACCAAATTATGCAGCTGGTGATATTACAGTTGGGGATCTTACCAAAAAAGTATTGCCAACGCATGACTTGGAAACACGTTATAAATACAACTCCTTAAACCAATTGATTTGGCAAAAAACACCGGATGGAGGAGTTACTAAGTTTGCTTATGATCAATTAGGCAGAATTACAGCTTCACAAAATGCCAAGCAAAAAAGAGTAAAAGAAGATGGCACAGTACAGTTTAGTTATTCTCTGTATGATGATTTAGGAAGAATCATAGAAGGCGGTGAAATTTCGTTACCATCAGCTGTATACAGCATTACCGAAAAAGGGGAATTACTTAAAAATGGAGCAAGAAAAGATAAATTTGATGTGGAGGATCGTAATGACTTAAGAGAAGTTACTTTAAGTAAATATGATATAAGTGATGCCGATGGTCCTGAGAACTTTTTAACAGATTACGCGGCTTATAACAGTCGTAACCGTGTAACCAGTACCCGATATTTCGAGAATTATAGTCAGAACACAGCGACTACAGCCTATGACAATGCTTGTTTTTATAATTATGATGTACATGGGAATGTTAAGGAATTGGTCATGATCATTCCTGCGATGGCTGTCAATGACCCTAAGCAAGGTATAAAACATGTATTGTATGATTATGATTTAATCAGTGGAAAGGTAAACCAGGTTACCTATCAAAAAGGAGATCCGGATCAATTTATACATCGTTACACCTATGATGATGATAATCGTATTACTGCTGTAGAAACATCCTCTGATGGCATTCTATGGGAACAGGATGCTACGTATGAGTATTACGCACACGGCCCCTTAGCGAGAATGGTAATTGGAGATAAAAAAGTGCAAGGCCTGGATTATGCCTATACCTTACAAGGTTGGTTGAAAGGGGTAAATTCAGAAAGCCTAAACCCAACGGCGGATATGGGGCAAGATGGAATTGCAGGATCCAAAATAACGAAAGATGTATTTGGGTATTCACTGTCTTATTTTAACGGAGATTATAAATCTATTGGGAATACTGCGACTAATTCTTTTGTTCATAGCAATACGAGTACATTACAATCAGATCAGAATCTGTATAATGGTAATATCAAACAGATGGTGACCAGTATTACCGATACAGATGAAACTCCGTTGGCACCACAGATCAATCATTATGAGTACGATCAATTGCAACGTATCAAGGCGATGCAGGGATATGATCAAAATAAGACAGCAAACTATAGTAGTAACTATAGCTATGATCGCAATGGTAATTTGCAGACGTTAAACAGAACTACGGTTGATAAAAAAGGTAGAACTCAGGAAATGGATCAATTATCTTATGTATACAAGATGATTGCAGATCCCGAAACCGGAGAACAAAAACGATCGAACCAATTAGATCACGTAAATGATGCCATCAATGGTAGTAGGTTTAAAGATTTAAAGGATCAAAAGGAGAACAACTATACCTATGATGAGATTGGACAATTAATTAGGGATAAGCAAGAAGGATTAACCATCGATTGGCGTGTAGATGGTAAGGTGAGCAAAGTGACCAAAGATGATGGTACGATTATCAAATTTGGATACGATGGTATGGGGAACCGTATTTCTAAAACGGAAACGATTGACAATATCGCTACTACTACCTATTATCTAAGAGATACCCATGGCAATGTACTAAGCACCTACAAAGGTGTAGAGAACACCAGCCAGGATACAAAAACGCTGGCCCTTACAGAACAACATATCTACGGTAGTAGCAGATTGGGATTACAAGAATCAGGTTTAGATCTATTAGCCGAAACCCAAACAACTAACAACCCACAACTGGCAACTAACATTGTTGGAGACAAACGTTTTGAGCTAAGTAATCACTTAGGAAATGTATTAAATGTAATTACAGATCGTAAACTATTGGATGATGATCTAACCACCTTTAAAGCGGATGTAGTTGCCTATAATGATTACTATCCTTTCGGGATGCTATTCCCAAATCGTCATGGAAGTAGTAATGAGTACCGATATGGCTTCCAGGGACAAGAACTCGACAATGAAATTAAAGGCGAAGGAAACTCAGTAAACTATAAGTATAGGATGCACGACCCAAGAGTAGGAAGATTCTTTGCAGTAGATCCATTGGCTAATAAATATCCTCATTATTCTCCATATGTTTTTAGCGGAAACAGAGTAATTGATGCTATAGAACTTGAGGGATTAGAACCAGAGAACAAGATTGTAGGATGGAGGAAATTCACTAAAATTGAATCTAGACTTTCTTTTGGTCTGCAGGGAGAGATTAATTCGATTATAAGTATAGGTGGGAGTGTAATTGATTTTGATTTATTTAATGTAGGGATGATTAAATATGAAGGAGAAGAGTATTACAGTAGGACTGATGATTTTTATACTATTTTTGATGAATTCATTTATCATCAATCCTTTGATTTTAGTTTCTTGGGGAATGGAGTTGAAGGGGAATATAAGTACAAGTTAGATAGGAAGCTTTCAGAATCATTCATAGTTCGTAATGAATATGAATATTCTGATGCAGGTGTAATTGATGATGGTAAGGAAGTAATCGGAGGAGGTATGACTAAAATAGGTGCTGCTGCATTGATTGGTGGAGAAGCAAAGATTTCTGAGGGATATGTATATGGTGAATGGGATGAAAAGGATGCGCAATACGTATATGCAAATAGGGAAGATATACCTAGTCTTAATGCTCTCCTTGAAGGAAAAGTTCACACCGTTCATATTGGAGCATATAGTATAGAAGATAATGCTATTAAACGTCAAAAGAAATACGGAGGTAAAATTATTAAAAATGAAAATTTATACAAGGTATATAAAGAGTTTGACAATAATCAAGAAGCTATTGATTTTTATTATAGTATTGAAGATGGTGATGCTGTTATTAAATAATATGAGATAGCTCGTAAATGTTCCTTAAACTCTTGCTAGCACCCGAATCCTTTCGGGTGCCGGGTAGGATAGGTTGATTCAGGTTAGAATAAAAAAGATCGCTTAGTCTTATTTTGTTTATTTTTATACTCTATGAGTAGAAAGTACAAACCTGCCTGCCTTTTTTGGTAGGTTTCATAACAAATCAGGCTTGTATTTTGTGAGTTTTGCCATTTTGTATTGGATAGATGTATTCCCCAGCTACCAGACAGCTCGGATTTCAAATCCGAGCTGTCTGGTAATATTGAACTATTTTCAAATTATAAACCTAGTAAATTGAGCATTAGATTAAAGAGATCAGGTGAATGTATTATATACAAGACAATGATTTTTGCCTTATCTGATTTCTATTTGTTTTCATTATTACTATTACTCGAATTTTTCTCGGTAATAGTTTTGATAGCTTTTTCAGTATCTTTTAAGGCCTTATAATAGTTTTTAGCTAATACAACTTCATCAAAATCTGGATGCTCATTTTCGTGACCCATTTTTTCAGCTTCTTTTTCATGATCATCAACCCATCGTTTTCCTTTGTGAGAAACAGCATCTTGAATAGTATGAAGAGCTACTCCAAGTCTTTTCTTATCTTGGATTGATAATTTTTCTATATCCTTTCCTTTAAAGGAATCTATGACTTCATATGCTCCTACAATTGTTATACTACAATTATCTTTGTCAATAAATGTTCCACCATACAAAGATCGCTTTATTGCAGTTTCCTCATCAATTTCTTCCCAATATGTTCTCATAGCATGAATGGAAACCGAGGCTACCAATTCATCGCTTTGAGATTCTTTTGTAGCATCATATCCTCCATGACCGTCCTGATACAAAAGGTCATCCAGTTCCTGTGTGGTTGCTCCTCTCATACCACCATAAACTCCCAAATTATATAACAAAATACCAGCTGTTGGATGGTCTGCATAAGTTGATGCAAAATGAGCTATTTGTCTAGCAGTTTTCCTTTTTATTCCAGCTTTAATTAATGCTTTTTTAGTCATATGATAATGCCTCCAAACTGTAAATCCACCGTCTTGATCAATTGCTACAACTGGAGTATTTGAGGCAAAATTATAATGGCTTACATCCGAAAAGTTTTTAGCTAGAGGATCCAATGCAAAGAATCTACCTACTCTTGGGTCGTGCATTCTATATTTATAATTTACAGAGTTTCCCTCACCCTTAATCTCATCATCTTTTTCCATTCCATTGAATCCATATCGGTAGTTAGAAGAATTCCCGTTACGACTAGGTAACAGCATCCCGAAAGGATAGTATTTTATTATTCGCAAGTAATTGTATCCTAGTTGTATATAAAAGTAGGAAAGAAATTGAATTCTACATTATTACGTAAAAAATGATGATTTTATAGGGTGTTTTTTGAGGTCCAAAAGATTATGTGTTTATGCTTCGACAAGAGGTATGAAACTGAGATATTATTTAACGTAATGATAATTAAATGTTTGTTTTTCGTCTCATCGGGTGTTTTTGTGAAATGATAGTGGAACAAAAATGTATCGAGATGTAAACAAAGCTAAAGACTTTAATGTGCTTCGATACCCTCCATAGGTGGGTAGGCTAATTTTTCTCCATTTCATTCCGAAAAATCACTCAGCCAGACGCATACATCCACGTCAATTCACACACTGGATTAATTTTTTAGTGGATTTCTCAAAACTGAGGGAATTTTTTTATTCCGGGTTACTCAGGTAAATATGTATTGTCTCTTGTTTATGGATGTTTTATTTAGATAAACAGATCTTAACAACCCAAATCCTATATTCACCAAGTAAAAAAGTGTATTCAAAAGATATAAGAATCTACATACTAAGATTTTCAGATTTTTGTAATATGAAATAAGCCATAATAATTAGGTTGATATCCACCAATTTGATTAAATGGCGATTCCCTGCCTGTAGCAGGCGGGCATCTGACCGATAAAAAACAATAATAACTAGCAGATGAAAAAGACGACGCCGATACTACCACTTTTTAAACAATTTATCCGTGATTCTGAAACCGGGAAACGCCTAAAGAAAAACGGAGAACGCATCACCAAAGGAACCATTGATAATTATCGATTTGTGCTACATAATCTTGTAGAGTTTACCACAAAGACAGATTTTGATCTACGAATTGCGGACGCTTCTAAGCTGACAAAACGAGAGCATACTTCTGAGAAAAACTATTGGAAGAAGTTCTACCGTAAGTTTACAGACTTTATGTATAAAAAAGGTTGCTATGATAATTAAGTAGGAGCCAATATGAAGCAAATCCGTACATTTTTTAATTATCTAAAAAACGAAAGAAACTTTGATACCGGTGATTTTCATAAATTATTTTATGTTAGAAAAGAAGAAGTGGATATCTTGGTATTATCGCCAGAACAATTAAAATTTTTAATTCACGATACTACATTCGAAACCAGTTTGACCAAAACTGAGCGACGTATCAAAGATATTTTTGTTTTTGGATGTACTACGGGATTACGTTTTTCTGATATATTTCTGATCACCAACAAAAACTTTGAAGTACAAAACGGGGATTATTATTTAAAATTAAAAAGTAAGAAAACCAAAACCTATACCTCGGTGAAGTTGCCTTCGTATGCGGTACAGATATATCTAAAATATAAACGCAGAAGTACTAAGTTTGCTATTTTTGAGGCGATTACCTTATTTAATTTTAATAAAACCTTGAAACGAATCGGTGAAAAAGCCAACTTTGATACACCGATAGAGGTTTCCAGAGAAAAACTTGGTAAAGTATCTAAAACAGCTGCGAAATCTTCAGAAAGGTTTTATGATAAAATGAGCAGTCATATGATGCGTCGTACTGCGATTACTACCATGCTTATATTAGGGATGCCAGAACATCTGGTTCGTAATATTAGTGGTCATACTGGAAATAGCAGTTCTTTTTATCGATATGTACATTTTGCGCAATCGTATATAGACAAGGAGATTGATAAGGTTCATAGCAGGTTAGAGGCGTATTAAAAAATTAGTACCATACCTCTTAATTAAAAACAGTAGCATTTTACTTTAATAATAGTAATACTGGTTCAGCAATTATATGAATTTTGATTATTGGTAAACATATAGTTTTACAAGACATCATTTATCAAGCTATCAGTCTCAGGCGGATTATAAAAACGAACAATAAGATAACAAAATTAAAAAATAGAGGGTAATAAAATGTTAGTTTTTGACACTAATAAGAAAACACAAATAATGACAAACTGGAATAAACGTATTGTAATTTTTAAAGTTCTTTTAATTACAATAATATCTCACGTAAAAGGACAGGATGGAGTAATCAATATTAATTTTGAAGAGTCAACTAAAAGGGTGTTGTATCAGTACGATATTGCAGAAAGTGGCGATGTTATTGCTTTGCATGGGATTAGAACATTATCAAAAGATAAGCAAGATGCACGTATAGTGAGATTTTCTAATGATTTTGATACCATCTTCAATAATACAATCGAAAGTAATGCATTTTCTAAATTGATTGTGTCATCAGATGCCAATTACTTCTTATATCACAGAAATGTGTATGATCGTACAGGAAAAAAGTATAAGCCTTATGATTTTAAACGAGAATTCGAAACAGGTAATGTCGATCCTTTTATTAATTTTTTTGCGAGCAAGTATGATGTAAGTATTGGAAACAATAAAAACGAAAAAAAAGGATTTAAAGATAAGTTCATCACCTCTGAATTTTACTTGTTTACAAGAGATAATGAAACACTTGAGGATAATGAAATGAAACTGAATTTCCCTGATTTGCCTTATACAGAAGAAGTAATGTTGGTGGAATATAAAAAACATACAGATGATAGATTCTATTTAGCATATAAAGACTTATCCGAAGATAAAAAAAGGGATAGGTATAATATACTCGCATTTAACTATGATGGAACTTTAACCTATGACAAAAGTTTAGAGTTTACATTAGATAATAATATGTTTTTTAACTCATCAAATAATGGTTCCGGAGGATTTTTGGGAGCTGGTAATTTTATAGATAATCTTAGATATCCTAAAGAAACCATCCAGCAAGCTACTGCAGGAAATGTCTATATAGATACTGATAATAAAGCCTTTTATATGTACGGTTTATATTCTGATAAGGATAATTTTTATCACAATAGACCTAAGGGTTTCTTTCTTTTTAAATATGATTTTGATGGTAATTTGATTTGGAAAGTACAAAAAGATGTAGAAAATAAAGAATTTATGGATTCTAGAAAAGGGATCGACCTTAACATAGATTTGTTTAATATGATATCAGATATAGGAGTGGGAATTAATATCGATGGTATGCTATTTACTTTTAAAATAGATCCGGAAAATGGAACAATCGGAGACAGTGTTATACAATATTATTACAGAAAACAAAAACAAGATTATAACAAGAAGTTAATGCTATCTAGCGATACACAATTTGCAATGTTGTTTAATGATAAGGTAAAATCGTATTTAGAAACTAAAAAAGGGATAAAGCATAAAGAAATTATAACCACAAAAGTTATCGATGGTAAAGGATTTTACCTAATAGAAGAAGAAGATCATTTCCGCAGAGGAAGAGAGAATGTAAAGATTGTAAAATTTGATTTTTAAGTATTAATAAATATTTATAAAAAAACTACATGAAGAAAATAATAGTCTTACTGGGAATCACAGGAATACTTATGGCTTTTTCAGGATGTCAATCCGATGATAATAATTCTGGTCAAGCAGACTTTTTTATAGAAGGAACTGTAGATGACGAAAAGGTGTATACTGATTATTTAAGACCAGGAACTATGGAAACATATTTTACGGAGAGCAACCGTTTTACATTTCAAAGAAAAATTTCTGAAGAAAATCAGATTATATGGTTTATGTCTTTAGATGATCTGGATCTGGATAATGTAACGTTTCCAATTACCTTAAGATATTTTGAGAACAATGGTGATCCATTTCTGGATTTTTCCTATATTAATGATAATGAAGATGAGAGAAGTTCCTATAGAGTAGATAATATCGATACCCAACGATTTAGTGTAACTTTAACCAATTGGTCTAATGATATTCTATCTGGTACTTTCTCAGGAGAATTGATCTCAGATATAGATACGGATGCATTTATTAAGGTTACTAATGGATCTTTTAGAATAAAACTTTCGAGAGTTAGTTTATAATAAGTAAATTTATATGATATCGTAAACATGAGATTCATGCACAAACATTTTCTATATTATCTTGCTGTAGCAATGCTATTATTTTCTTTTGGATCTTGCCAAAAAGAACAAGAAAAGCCTAGAACAGAAATAGAAGAACGACTTTTTAACCTAGAGCAATCCGGATGGAAATCCAGATCTATTTCTCATTTCTTTTCGGATATCGAATACAATGCTACTTTAGTACCAATTCAGTATTATATTCTAAAGAATGGAGGAAGTCAGAACCTTAATAGTGTTGACTCCATATACCAAGAGTATAAAAATGAAAGAGTCGTAGAGGTAAAGTTCCAACAAGAAAAAGA
This sequence comes from uncultured Aquimarina sp., assembly GCF_947492405.1. Taxonomy (GTDB): domain Bacteria; phylum Bacteroidota; class Bacteroidia; order Flavobacteriales; family Flavobacteriaceae; genus Aquimarina. The sequence continues at coordinate 123,702 of NZ_CANLMP010000005.1, read as the reverse complement.
AGATGATCTTTTAAAAGATATGTATACCAACCGATCGTATGAAGATGCCGTTAAATATATGGCATTTACTATACAAAAAGATTTTAAAGCAGTAACCCAATCTGGGGATACAATAGCTTGTGCCGGAGTAACGTTCGAGCGTAATTTTAAAGTAGCTCCTTTTAAACGATTATTAATAAATTTTGGTGGAATTCCCGAAAATGAGACAATCCAGTTGATATATGATGATCAATTGTTTGGAAATGGATTAATGAAATTTAATTTTAAAGAAATACCAATACAGCTTTAAAAAAAAAGTTAAAATTAAGTTAATATTGTTATATTTGCATTTTGTAGTCAGGTGTTTATACTTTTTGTTAAGCATTTATCACTTAGAAGTTTACCCCAAATATGCAGGAATACAAGAACGAATATTATAACCATTTTTCTAAGAAAAGAGATCCAATCCCTCCACAATTTAATCGAGAAGAAAATTTCATGATGCGTTTTAGGACGCAGCTACCTTATTATGGATATAATGAAAACAGTCTTACTATTATCTATTTTAAAGAAGGTGTGGGAGATCTTATCATGAGGGATAAAAAAGTAAAAGTAGACGGTAATAAGTTTGTCGTTTCTAATCCAAGTTATGGTTGGGAGTATTTTAATAAAAGTGAAGACTATATTGATGTATTGAGTTTTGCAATATCTGATGATCTTATTGCTAAGTTTAATTTCTTTGCTTTTGCTTCAGAAGATCAACTACTAAATGTTCCTTTGGATAAAATAGAGCAAAAATCTTTTTTTATAGAGAAGATATATAATGCAGATCACTATCCTTCTGGCCGATTGTTAAAATCTATCCACCAAAAGAGTTGTACTGATATCTATGAATTCTTGAATCCCGCAGAACTTACTATGGAAGTTTTGCAAGCTGTTTATAAGGATCAATTTAGAGCATATTTAATGGCAGAAAAAATAAAGGGAACAAAAAGCTCAACAAAAATTGAAGTCTTGAAACGACTGCTAGTGGCTTATGAATATATCCATGATAATATAGAACAAAAGATAACGATAGAAGATCTATCTTTTGTTTCTGCACTTTCTGAATACCACTTATATAATTCTTTTAAGAAGGTATTTGGCAAAACTCCACATCAATACATACTTAACTTAAAAATGGATCGAGCGAAGCAGTATTTATCAATTGGAAATCTTAGCATTTCTGGAGTGGCAGATATTCTTAGTTTTCCTGATTTAGCCTCTTTTAGTAAATTATTTAAAAAAACCTATGGTTCTAGTCCAAAGGAATTTTGTATAAACTAAGGGTAAAGGATTGTTCTGCCAAAAGTTTGAGAGCATAATCAACTCTAAGTTCATTTAGATACAGACTAAATGTTTATACCTGGCGTGTTAACTTTAATTCCCCCTTGATTCACCTTTAGAGTCAAAAGTGATAATAAATTTGGTTCCGATACCTAATTGACTTTCACAATCAATTTCGCCATTCATGGCTTCTACATATTTTTTTACGATGGATAATCCTAATCCTATAGATGATTCACCAGCTGTAGGCTGTGCACTTAGTTTTTGGAACCTTCCGAATAATTTCTTCTGATCTTCCTCACTAATACCAGGCCCATTATCTTCCACTACAATTTTTGTTTTTCCTTTATAAGATGTTACGTGTAATATTACGTTATTTTCTTTTTCAGAAAATTTGATTGCATTAGAAAGTAAGTTTTCTAAAACCTGTATAAAGTAGTTTTTATCCACTTCGACAAAATGATTTCCTTCTTCAATCTTCACTAATAATTTAATGTTTTTTTCTGTAGCAGTGAGATGAAAATTTTGAACTACATAGGGAACTAGCTCATTCAGATTAATAATCTCATTTATTAATTTGACTTCATTTTTCTCCAAGGCATGGGTGTCTAGTATACGACTTATCATTTGTGTCAAGCGATCAACAGAATTGTTAATTTCATTTAAATAGGTTTCTTGATCTTCAGTTACATCCATAGCTGGTATATCGAGCAACCATATTAATCCTTTCATTTGATGTAGAGGAGTTCTAAGATCATGAGCAACCAAATTTACCAACATATCTTTTTCCTTATTCAGAATGATGAGCGTATCGTTTTGTTTAGCTACTTCTGCGGTTCGTTCTTTCACCTTTTCTTCTAATATTATATTTTGCTCTTGAATTAATCTTTCATTTTCTTTGGATGATATTAGAGCAGCCAATTGCGCATCTTCTTTTTGTTTTTTATACATATTAATCCGATCACCTAGAGCAAAGGAAAGTAGTAATACTTCTAGAGCTGAACCGATCTGCATTGCATTTAAATAGCTCATTACAAAAGTTAGGTTCAATGATTCTAATATTGCAAAACAGATACCAATAATAAGAGCTCCCCAAGCGAATAAATAATAGACAGCAGGACGAAATCCTTTTAATTTGAATCGAATACCCAAAATAAGAAAATACACTGCCATAATAAGAAGTCCACCTTGAGCTAACTTCAGACCTTCTATTTTATAACCTAGTATTACAAATAGGCATACTAAAAAACCTATAACCAGAAACACTATAGAACCTTTATGCAAGAGTGGATCAGATTTTTTGGTATTCAGAAATTTTCGAGTAAATAAAGTTGCAGTAATCATAGTCAATCCTGAACTAACTACTACTAATTGATTAAGAAAAGGCGTATCCGGCCAAAAATATTCAAAGAAATAACCAAATACAGAGGCCATAAACCAAGTAATACTAAATACATAGGCAATGTAATAGAGATATATTCTCTCCCTAGTTGAAAAATATAAAAAGAGATTATATAGGAAGATCAAGAGCATAAAACCAAAATAGATTCCCTGAAGAAAATCTAAATCATGCTCATATGCTACAAAGTTAGAAAGTGTTCCTACTCTAAGAAGAAAAAACAACGGCTGATCACTCTTTACTCTAAGATAAAAAGTACGTGTTACATCCTTATCAAAATCAAGAGCAAATAAATAATTGCCTACTTCAATCTCTCTAGTATCGAATGGCAAGTCATCACCAGTATGTCGGGTAGAAATTAGTCTGTTTTCTTCATCAAATTCATAAAGAGATATAGCATCAATGTAAGCTGACCCAACATTCAGGAAAAAATTACCAGCTGTTGTTTTAGTGATTTTAAATTTTAACCAGAAAGCTGAAGCTGTACTGGAAAAATTTATAGTTTCTTGTGAATATGGTTTAAACTGTTTTTCTTGGTTGTTATTTATGATTTCTTCGATGGTTAATCCAAGAGAAACATCCTCTAAATAATACGTTTGTTTTCCAATATCCACTAGTTCTATACTATCATTCAGGGGAATTGTTGTCTGACCAGATGCAGAAAGAGTTGACAACCATATAATTGATAATAACCCTAAAAAATATTTGAAATTAGTTGCCATTCTTAATGCTTAGTATTTTAAAAAAAAACTTTTTACATAATAAGTAAATTTATGAAATATAAGTGTAGGATTCCCTAAAAATATTTATTGCATATAACATTTTAACTCGTAAATTTAGGAGCAATATATAAAACCTAACCACTATTATGAACCAACTTAAAACGCTCGAGATAAAAGCTAAAGAAATTGTGCTTTCTGTCTCTGATAACCCTCAAGGACGCTATAAACTTCGATATGAATTCTATCAAAAATATGGAGATCCTTTTATTGAAGGAAAAGAAGGATTAGGAAATTCTGAATTAGCATTTATTGACTGGGAAATAAAAAGAGGGACACTTAATTCCATAAACGGACAACCAGCCGGAAGTTCTTGGTGGAGAGAAGTAAATAGTCATTTTTTATATGTAGCGACACTTGCTCAATTGATTAAAGAATCTGGAGAGACTTTTCAAAACCTGCCAGTTCCAGTGAATTTCTGGCTTAATTATATCAATTCACCCAATGAAACTTCATGGTATCGTGCGCATAATTCTAGTATCATTTCTGGATATCAAGTAGCTGATTCACTAGCCTATAAAGAAACTATTTATGAGCAATATTTTATGAATATAGTACTATATCGATTACTATATGCGCAGTCGATGGTAGAGGGCGTAAGTTTTGGAATCTTAGGTAAAATATTTGCCAATCCAAGAGGATTTGCTGTTTCTATGATAACAGATATAGAAGCGTTTTATCCAAGTAATTATCCATTATCAAAAGAAGACATTAAGTACATCACTCATCATGCACATAATTTTATGGGATTGGTAGAAGATGTTTTTGATAAACTATTAATTGTACCACATTTGAACGAGTTATATGCCGAAGCTGCTATATGGAATAACGCTCCAATAGTGAATAAGTTTATCAATAATAATAAACCTATTTATCCAATTAGTCAAAGTAAACTTAGCACAGCACACTTCAATAAAAATTTAATAATTAAAAAAATTCCAATTTCTTAAAACCAATAAACCAATGCAAAATAAACAAGAACACAAAAAGAAAATAGCAATACTGGGTAGTGGTATGTCGTCTCTTACATCCGCCTATGAACTTAGTTCCTATGAAAATTGGCAAGATCATTATGATATAACCATTTATCAAATGGGGTGGAGACTAGGAGGGAAAACTGCTACCGGGAGAGGACCAAACGAAAGGATTCAAGAACACGGGATTCATATCGCTCAAGGATGGTACGAAAATGCATTTCGACTAATTCAAGACTCTTACAGCGAATGCGAAAAACATAATTTAATGCCTAATAGTCCTTTTAAATCTTGGGAAGATGCTTTTGATCGAGAGGATACAACATTACTTACTCATTTTGATCCTAAGACAAATCGATGGATTAAAAAGAATATTATTTTTCCGTCTAACGATTATATACCTGGTCAGGGTGGACCACTGCCTTTTTCAGCAATTGTTCAAAAAGCAGTAGGATTGATTTCTGAAATTTTATTTGGAACAGACCCTAATAAAGAGAGTCTTATGAATTTAGCTTCTGAATCTGCCAAAGAAGTTAAACCTCCAGAACATCATCCGCTGTGGGCAAGTTTCAAATCTAAATTTGAAGGATTTATAAAAGATAAAATTTTTAAACATGAAGGTGAAAAGTTACTGAATTATGTGTCCGAATTAGTTCAGAATCTAACCAGTGGTGATCACGAGCATTCACAAAGAAAAGATCATCATTCTTTGATCAAAGAACTACTCGATGTGCTTTCTAAATGGATTACTAAACTCATTGATTCCATTGCAAATCATGATGAATATTTCTATTGGCTAGCTGTATTTGTAGAATTCGGACTTGTTAATATGAAAGGAACATTTGAAGATGTATATAATTCAGAAACTCACGAACTAGACTATGAGCGTATTAATGATTTGGATTACCGAGCATGGCTCAAAAACCATGGAGCAAGTGAACGATTATTGAGTTCTGCTATGGTTAGGTTTTTATATACCGGTACATTTCACAATCTAACAGGAACTGATCAGCAAGGTAGTCTAGCGGCTGGAGTTGGACTTCATTTTCTAACAAATTCAGCAGGTTACAAAGGGTCTTTTGTATGGAAGTTTAAAGCAGGAACGGCTGATACCATGATCACTCCAATTTATTTAACACTTAAAAATAGAGGTGTAAAATTTAAGTTTTTCCATAAAGTAGAACAGGTGCACTATTCGGATTCTGGAGAAATAGAAAAAGTGTCTATGGCCGAACAGGTTACATTAAAGAATGGCACATACAATCCTACGTACCCTTTCAAAGGCTTGGATGTATGGCCAGGAGAGCCTCTTTATGATCAGATAGACGATCAACAAGCTAAAATGCTTAAGGAAGGCAAATATGATCTGGAAGAAGCTTGGTGCGGTTGGAAAAATGTAAGGGAACTTGCTTTAGAAAAAGGGAAAGATTTTGACTACGTAATTTTAGGAATTCCTATTGATGTTTTAGGTGGAGATGAAGGTATCTGTAAGGAGATTATAGCTAATAATACAGCATGGAATAAGATGTATAATCACGTAAAAAGTATTCCTACCATGTCTATGCAATTATGGATTAAGCCTACATTAAAAGAGCTGGGGATGAATTTACCAGATTGGGGTTTTCCAGAAGGATCATTACCCAACTTAGTAACGTATGCTGATCCTCAATATTCATTTATAGATATGTCTCAGGTAATGCCATATGAAGACTGGAATAATGATAAACCTGGCGTATTGATATACTATACAGGATCATTCTTAGATCCTGAAAATATACCTCCATATTCGGATCATAATTATCCTCACGAACAATTAGAGCGCATTATGCGTGTTTCAGAACAATGGCTAAAAGATAAAATGGGCTGGTTTTTTCCGAATGCCACTACACTGGAGTATCCTGAAGGAATGAAGTTAGATGTAATTCATGATTTTTCAAAGGCCGCCAAAACTGACTATGGCAGACTTAAAACCCAGTTTTTTCGTGCTAATGTAAATCCTACGGATAGGTACACCTTATCACTCCCAGGTTCTAATAAATACCGTCTTAAAGCTAGTGAATCTGGTTTTGATAATCTTATAATCACCGGAGATTGGATCAATTTTGGTGTTAACGTAGGGTATTATGAAGGCGCCATAGTAGCAGGTCTTCAGGCGGGACAAGTGATGAGAAGTAAACTTGGATTGCCATCAGAAACAGCGATTTTTAGTGGAGTAAAATTGAAGTAGTAGAATATAAGTTTTACTTTTTTGAAATATATATTAAAAAAAGAGGGGCTAGTTTCCCTCTTTTTTTACTAATAGTAATTTTACTTCCCGATACAATATGTAGTGTATTACTAATAAATAAAGGGTGGGGAGAGTAAGAGGTTAAATCAAAGTACTAGATAATATTTTCTTTTAATATGGATTTTTAGACTTTGATTTTGTAATAAAATGTAGTTAGAATGATATTGTATATTCATACAAGAGCAGTAAATACTATGGTAAGTATTGAGATAGCAACTAAAAGAATTCAACCTCTCCACTAATTCTTCCAATTAATTAAAAGATTATTAATCCTTTTCATGTATTAGTTATTAGAACTGAAATAATTGAAACTATTGATGGAATAAGTGCCATTCATTAGTTGGAATATGATTGAAATTTGACATGTCATAATGTTAATACTTAAATCATATTGTAATGAAAAAAACAAATCACGTAGGGTTAAGTTTATTCGTAATAATTATTCTAAGCACGATATTTTACTCATTTGCCATTTCGAAATCAGAAAGTTCTGATCCTTATACCGAGAAATTGTCTCCTGATAATGCCGCTTTTGTAATGGTAGATTTTTTAACAGGTTTCGATCCAGGTCTGAGAACCATTGAGAAAAGCACATTTGTCAATAATGCTACAGCATTAGCTAAATTGACAGAAATTTTTGATATGCCCACGATAGTACTTGGAGAAGAAGGAGGTTTTAGAGGCAATTTCTATCCTCTGGTAAGAGAACATTTAAGCAAAGGAATCAGAGTAGAACGTCACACACCTAGTGCTTGGGATGAACCTAAATTTCGAGAGGAAATAAAGAAAATAGGGAAGAAGAAAATTATCCTAGGAGGTATATCATTAGATATCTGTACACAGTTACTCACCTTAGATCTTTTGAAAAATGGATATCAAGTATATGTAGTAGTTGATGCTTCTGGTAGTGATCAAAAATTAGTAGAACATGCGGCAATGCTTAGAATGACACAAGCAGGCGCCACCATGGTATCCTGGGGAACATTGGCTTCTGAATTAATGGGAGATTGGCAAACTCCTCAGGGAGAGGCTATAGGTAAATTGTATCAGGAGCATAGTGCTTGGGGCGGTTTTTATCAGGCGTATAAAGATTAACTGATGATGATGTCAAATAGAAAAAAACTTTCGTCAAAGTTTTATATGCCCATTTTTATGTTACTAATGACCTTGTTTATTGGTTTAAGTCTATCTGGAATTATGCTTTGGATGAATGAAGGAAGCATCGAAGGTTTCTTCTTTATATGGATAAGTAATTTTTTCAAGACTTGGATTGTAGTTATTCCGATCGTGATAATAACACTTCCGGTAGTAACAAGAATAACTAAATATGTAGCAAACTCCCCAAAAAATTAGTAGACTAAACAAAAAAATAGACTATGAAATTTAAAGATTTTGAACAACATAAATTATTTGTAAATAACACTAGAATTCATCTTAGAAAAGCCGGGAATGGAACACCAATTTTGTTGGTACACGGCTGGTTGGGGACATCCTATACTTGGCGAAAAATAGCTCCGAAATTAGTGGAAGATGGATATACGGTGATTTGTCCAGATATGCGAGGTTATGGTGATAGCGATAAACCTTTGAGTGGTTATGATGGATTAAATTTAGTAGAAGACCTTAGAGCAATATTACGGCAATTAGAAATTTCTAAAAAAGTACATGTGGTAGGTTGGGATATGGGGGCTTTACCAACATTTCTTTTCGCAGCTCATTTTCCGGAAGAGGTTGCATCAATAACTTATTTGGATGAGCCATTGCCCAGTGTTAACCTACATCAGTTTACCACATTTACAAAAGAAAACCATGGCGGATATTGGCATTTTGGATTCAATGCAGCTATTGATTTGCCAGAAACACTTATTGATGGAAAAGAACGTGAATTTTGGAATTATCTTTATGGGTTGATGCTTTACAATCCTTCTGCAATTAGCGAAAAGGATAAAGATGAATATATGAGAACCTACGCTTCTAAAGCTGGGATTCGAGGCAGTGTAGGCTGGTACAAGGATGCTTTGATAACTACAGATCAGTTTTCTGCAGCTATAGAAAAAGGTAAAATACAAGTACCTGTCTTAGCTCTTGGAGGACAATATGGATCGGCCTATACTTTCCAACAGTTAGAACCTTTCTGTGCGGATATTACAGGTGGTGTAATTCCAAATTGTGGACATATGATAGCGGAAGAACGACCAGAGTATTTATTGAAACAAGTACTACAATTTCTAAAAAAACCATAAAATGTGTTTAGTTTCTTGATGTTGAATAATAAAATAATAATAAACTTGATACTATCATTCACTTTAATGGCAGTATCAGTCAATGCTCAAGAAAAAAGAAAGAAAAATCAACCAATAATACCTGTTAGGTTTCTTGAAAACTATGAATACTTAAAGGATACATCTCAGGTTTCGAATACATTAGACCATTTGAAATTTGTACCTCTAAACAATACTAAAACATCTTATATATCAATAGGTGGAGAAGTAAAGGTATTTTACGAAAGTACGCGAAATCGTGATGATGAGGGTGAAGGCTATTTATTAACCAGATTGATGGTTCATGCGGATCTGCATATTGGTAATAATTTCAGGTTTTTTGTACAACCTGCCTCTGGTTTTGAGTCGTTTAGGGAAGCTCCGCCAAGAAGTATTGATAGAGACGAACTTTTCTTATTGAACGCATTTGTTGATTATAAGATTTTAAATTCAGAAAGAAATACGTTTACCACAAGAATCGGAAGACAAGAGTTAAATTATGGACGAGGTAGACTTGTGACGATCCGAGAAGGTCCCAATGTAAGGCATTATTGGGAGGGTATCTCTCTTTTGTACAATAGTAAAGACTGGAAAGCAGATACTTTTTTTACCAAGTACGGAACGAACGATTTTGGCATTCTTGATAATCCTGTTTTAGATTCAGATGAAACCTTTTGGGGGAGCTATTTGCAATCAAAAAAAGCTATTGTTTTTAAGGGAAAATTAGATGCTTACTATCTAGGTTTTATAGATGATACTTCTCAATTCTTTAACGCTGATGGTAAAGAAACCAGGCATACAATTGGAGTCCGAGTGTATAAAAAAGGTACTCATTGGGATTATGATGTGGAAGCTGCAGGACAATTCGGGACCGTTGGTGATTCTGATATTACAGCTTTTGGTTTTTTTGGAGAGGTCGGGTACACTTTTGATTCAGAAGATGTTATAAAGAAAAGAATAGGGCTAAAAGTAGATTATTTTACAGGAGATAGAGATTCGACAGATACTAAGGTCAATACTTTTAATCCAATGTATCCAAGACAAGGATATTATAGAGGTGCCGGAGCATTGTATGCGGCAAATTTTTGGGATGTGCACCCTAGCTTTACAATAGAAAAAACCAACGAGTTTTCTTTTCTATTGGATTGGACCTGGTATTGGAGAACTTCTGTAGAAGATGGTCTTTATATCGGTGGCTCTGGTATTCCGTTTTTAGCGCCTAATGATTCTAATAAAGAATATCTAGGGAGTCAACTTGATTTTCAGTTTACCTATACTTTCAATAAGTATTTTAAAGGAAGTATCAACTATTCTCATTTTTATTCAGGAGGATTTGTAAAAGATAATCCTACCCCTATGGAGATCAGTGATTTTTTAAACTTGACGTTACATTTTAGATTTTAATACAAAATGCAAAGTAATATACTTTGATTTGATAAACATTTTTAAACTATTTAAACAGATGAAATTATTTAAAGAATTAATATCAACAAACACAAATGCTCCTGTGATTCTTTTATTTGGAGGTGATCCTGGCAGAAGGCATTCAGTCATTCAAATCATTTCAGAGATTGGTGATTTAACTATTTATGGAGCATTGAGTGAAACAGAAGGAATTCAGCTGCTACGAGAAAGAGATAAGGTAGATATAGTTCTCATAGGAGGAGCCTATACATCTGAGCAGCGTGTGCGAATTAAAAATTTTATCCGAGATCATGATGAAAATATTAAAATAACTGAACCAGGTGTAGAATATAGGTATAGTGATGAGGGTATTCAGAAGGATATAGCTAAAAAGCTTGGCTTGAAACCAAAATTATATAACTAAAATCATAGGAACATGAAAAACAAAATTCTCTTTGTAATTAGTCTACTTTTCGGACTAATGATGCTTAACTCGGGCGTAAGCAAATTCACAAATCATATGCCTGTAATAGAAATGCCAGATGAGGCAAACGCTCTTATCAATGCTATGATAGCTTCGGGATGGTTATTTGCTTTGGTAGGGGTTATTGAGATTATTGGTGGAATTCTATTCACTATTCCTAAATATAGAGGACTTGGGGCATTGATTATTTTTCCAATAACCGTTGGAATTTTTTTGTTCAATATATTCTTAGCTCCTTCAAATACTGTTCTAAGTATCATATTGTTGCTTATAAACGTATGGGTGTTATGGGAGAACAAGGATAAATATCAGCATATATGGAGTTGATAGGTAACTTAAGAAGAAGTGTAAATTAAAAATTTTTAAAAATGAATAATTACCAAGAAATCATAAATCTTGAAAGCAGAGCTGAAATGACATTTGATGACGGATTATTTGATCAGCATATAGGTTTATGGGCTGAGAATGAATGTAAATTCGAAAGTCCTTTTGGAAGTTTTGACAATGCCAAAGAATATATCGATTGGTTAAAAGGATTTTATGAAACTACACAGAAATTAGGAGGTACGCGTCATTTGGTTCTAAACCCTGTCGTGACGATAGAAAATGATACTGCGCAATTTACAGGATATCTTTATATCATAAACAAATCTAATGGAGCGTTTATGGGAACTTCAGTGATGAAGGATAAGTTCAAGTTGATCAATTCAGAATGGAAGTTTGTTTTCCGAAGTGTTTCTCCGGATCAAGATTTAAGCAAAATATTAAGTTAAAAAACATGAAAATTGAATATCACACAAAAGCAATTAACGGAATTAATCAATCTTATATAGAATGTGGCGAAGGAGAACCTTTATTTCTGATTCACGGTTTTCCGCAGCATTCACATATGTGGCGTAAAATGATGCCTAAACTTTCTAAAAAATTTAGAGTGATTGCTCCTGATCTTCGTGGAATGGGCGGTTCTTCTATTACTCCTGCGGGTTACGAAAAAGAACAGTTGGCAAAGGATATGTATAATCTCATCAGTGAATTAAATCTTAAGAATATCAATCTGGTTGGATATGATCATGGCGGTGGAGTCGCTTATTCTTTAGTTGCTCAATTTCCAGAGATGGTTAAAAAAGCCTGCTTTATAGAATACACACCACCAGGTTTTGGATACGAATATGGTTTGCAACCGACTAGGAATTGGCAAGCTTGGCAGTTATCTTTCTTTACTGTACCCGATGTGGCTGTGCAGTTTATAGCGGGAAAGGAACGAGAATTGCTTGCATGGTATTTCTGGCATTGGAGTTATAACCCAGATGCAGTATCTCAGGAAGATTTTGAACTGTATGTTCGTCAACTTCAAAAACCTGGAGCTTTGCGAGCAGGTTTTGCCCATTTTGGAGCGGTATTCGATGATACCGAACATTTTAAGGAAACCTCAAAGATAAAATTAAAAATTCCAGTTTTGGCACTGGGAGGGGAAATGGGAGCTGGTAATTATATGGTTCCAGGATGGCAACAGCTAGCTGAAAATGTAGATGGCGGTGTTATTGAAAAATGTGGACATTGGATGGCCGATGAACGGCCCAATGAATTGTCGGAACGTTTATTAAGTTTTTTTGTGTAAAATAAAAGATTTGATTTAGTAGAACTGATGATGGTTTTATAGAAAACCTCATTTCAAATAACTGTAAAAAGTAGTACTATTTCGCTAATTTTTGAAATGCTATTTGTTCCTTTTCATAGAACTTAGTTGGTATATTTTAAACCATAAAACAAAATCTAATGAGTACAAAAACAAATCCATTTTCAGAAGAACTAACTCCAGAAAACTGTTGCTTCGTTATGATAGACCATCAAGTTGGGTTGTCTACTTTTTTAACATCGATAGATCCAGCACTTTTAAAAAATAACATTCTGGGTCATGCCAAAACAGCGAAAGCATTTAATATCCCTACCGTATTGGGGACAAGCTGGCCTCAAGGACCCAATGGACCTACCATTCCAGAATTAAAAACTCTTTTTGGAGAAGAAAGCATTATTGATCGACCATTTGTTAATTTTTGGAATGACCCAAAATCAAAAGAGGCTGTTGTGTCTACAGGAAGAAAAAAATTAGTAATGTCTGGTTTAGCTACAGAAGTTTGCGTTGCATTTCCAGCTATTGCTGCAGCACAAGAAGGGTATGACGTCTATGCGGTTATTGATGCGTCTGCAGATTGGAATCCTCTAGTTACAGAAGTAACAATGAAACGTCTGGTTTCGGCAGGAGTAGTAGTAACTACTTGGGTAGCTGTACTGGCAGAATTAGCAAATAACACTCAAATAAACGGAGAGCACATTGCAAACCTATTAAGCGAACATATGGGGCAATATTCGGTAGCTATGGCAAATTATCTTGGTGTCGCTAAAAATGCAGAAATGATGCAAGAACATATAGGTACTCCATCATTAATGGCACATCTCTAAAAAATGAAACACACTATCACTCGGAATAAAAAATGATGGATTCATAATTGATAGCGGTAGTGTGTTTTTGAATAAAGAAGAAAGTTTAATAAAAATTAGTTTTGAAATGAATTTTGTCAGAAAAGTAAAAGAGTTTATAAATAAAGCTTATCAAGGAAAAATTACAGAGGCCAGAGACATGCTCCATGAAAATGTATTACTCGAAATGTCGGGAAATAATCAATTAAGTGGGAAACATTATGGAAAAGATGTTTTCTTTGAGAATTTTTCAAAAATGTTAGCATTAAGTAACGGAACGTATAAGATTACTAAAGAATACGATTGGCTAAATGGTGAAGATAAATGTTTACTTATAGCTGAGGAGTTCATAGAAAGAGATGGTACAATGTATTATTTTGATCGTGTGATACAATATGATTTTGAAAAGGATAAAATTAGTAAAGTTAGGATTTATGAAGGTAATCCTTCAGTTGTAAATGAAGCCTTCCGTTAGATAAAATATTAATTATATAATTTAAAATCAGAAAACTGTATAATTTCTCATTTCCAAAATATCATCTTTATATCCATTTACTTTATCCAAAAAGATTTGCAGTTGGATCTTATCTTCCTTTGATAAGGATGTTTTATGACCACTCTTCCAGCAAATTCTTAGTATAAAGTTTTCCTTTTCTGATTGACATTGTGATAATTCATAATCAGAAATAGTGTTTTTGTCGTTCAAGTTTGTAATTCCATTTTTATAAAACTTTAAAAATCGACGTATCTCGGATTGAGCGACTCTAAATCTAATGTATGTGATCATTTTTGCCATTTTTTACGATAATCTAAAGGGGTTATACCTTCGTATTTTTTAAAGAAGCGGATAAAATACCCAGAACTTTCAAAACCTATTTGATAAGCGATTTCAGAAATATTATTGAAAGTATGTAGTAATTGACATTTTGCTAAAAGCATGGTTCGTTGATTGATAATTGATTTGGCAGACTTTCCACTAGCTCTACGCACACATTCTCCTAAATATGTAGGATTAATATTTAGCATATCTGCAAATTCACGCACCAAAAAAGGTCTATCTACTTTCTGACTAGCTAAATCCTTGAAGTTTTGTTCCATAATTAATATGAACTTATTATAAATAAAATCCGAAGATTTTTTATATCCTCCCAATCCATTTGTTCCATTACCATTTGCGTGCATTCGATTAGTTTTTATGAGAATCACAAAAAGCCAAAATTTTATAAGCTCTACAGAATATTTGCTGATTGTATTAAACTCTTTGTAGAGTTCATTAAACACAGTTTTATAGAGTTTGAGTCTTGCTTTATCCAAGGAGAACTTACGTCGTGAGTTGGGCATTAGGTAATCAAATGTATTGATAAGGTTTTTATCATCTATTAGCAGTAGTAGATAGTCTAACGTAAAGGCTACCAAAAAACCATTAGGATTGTCTAATTTTTGCCAGGTTTTAATTTCTCCTGGTTTTGAAAAGAAAATCTCGTTTCTTCCAATTTCTAGAGATTTTAATTGATTGATCTTAGCGATACAACCTTTTTCTACAAAATAGATCGTGAAAAAATCATAGATAAAAGGAGAATTTAGAAATTCATCTGGTTTCACGTCAGATAAACGACACATAAAAAATTCACTTTTTTCTGTAATTCCTTCAATTCCACAGGTTGTTTTATCAGGAAGAACATTTTTTACAAAAGAGAAAATGTCTAGGTTAGGGATCAATTTTAAATTCGTAGTCATAGCATTTTTTAGTTTGCTATATTCCAAAGAGGTGCCAAAAAGGAATACAAAATTTAATTACGGTCAAACCGCTGTTTTTTAATTGTTTACAGGTTTTTATGGAAATTGCTTTTGGGTTAAGTACATTATATTCACGAAAAAATAATGAAAAAATATCACGATATTCACGAATATTTCGTGAATATGATGTAAATTATAACCTGGTACGTAATATTGAATAAAATGAGTCACTCTAATTCCGAAAAACCCTTCGAAAGCACATCTGTCGAACAAACTGCACAGTTAGCAAAGATTCTTGAAGCTTTGATTTATGCAGAAGAAACTCATGATTTAATCAAAGTTATTCTGGAAAAAATCTCTTCTCTTTTTACTATCGATGATGTAGGCCTTTTTGAAATAAGAGAAGACGGTTGGCATAGAGATTTTGCTGTAGATTATTATAATCACAATAACGTTTCTAGTTCTATCAAAAGTGCTGGGTTAACTGGTTTTTTACCACCAGACAATGCTTTGAATTCGTTATTAGAAGAAGCAAAAATAGTAGACTTTAAAGTATTGATGAATGAATTTTCTGATCACCCGCATTTTCCATTTTTATGGGAAGGTGGCTTGAGAGAATTTATAAGTGCTCCTATGTACTATGGAGGGAAGCTTTTTGGAGTATTTATTTTATGGTCAAAAGAAAAGGGTCGATTTGTTAAAAAGAATATTCCTTTATTCAAAGAAGTAACAAAATATTTAAGTGTGTCTCTAAGACAGATTGTTGACCGAGAAAACATTGCTCGTGAAAAAAAGTTTAAAGAAACCTTATTGAGTATCACGGAGGCAATTGCCTCTGCGAATACACCAAAACAATTATACAAAAATATTTTTGAACGTATCAAACCGGTTTTTTCTTATGATGAACTTGGGTTGTTCGTATTGGATGATAGTGGGGATTTTCATTATGAATTAATTGATCAGGAAGTACTAGAAACTCCGATTTCTCAGATCATTATAGAAGAAAACCTAGGTAAGCATACTAAATATAGACATAAAGGTTCTACGGCTGATTGGTTGATGCGTAAAGGACTTAGTGTAGTTTCATTAAGGGAACTTAATGAAAAAACTCAGCATCCTCAATTGAAATACATGATAGAAGCAGGGCTAAAACAAATGATTGCCGCGCCTTTGGAAAACGGTGGTAAGGCATTTGGAATTTTATGTTTTAACTCACTTATAGACGATTTTTATAAGGAAGAAGATCTTGTGCTTTTTAACAACATTGCGGAGCAAATTTCCGTAGCTGTATCAAATATATTGGCTAATGAAAAGGTGTTGTCAGAAAAATTTTTTAAAGAAAAGCTACTAAATATTAGTACGGCAGTATCAAATATCTCTAATAGAAAAGAATTGTTTAGAGTCATTTTTGAAGACTTAAAAACATTATTGGATTTTGATAATGCTGGCTTGTTTTATATTGATGTCGAAAAGGATGTCTTTTTTGAGGTTTTGGATGAAGGAACAGTAGATGATGTTCAAAATACACTAGCCCGTAACAATTTGTTAGGTCCTTTCTCGTATTCCGGGGCAAATAAAGACGCATTGATATATATGGATGAAGTTGGGATTGTAGATGTTATGGAACAATCTAAAATATACCCTAATCCTCAGTGGGAGATCATGATCAAATCAGGGCTTAAAAAAATGTTGGTTTCTCCATTAAACCTGGGCGGAAAAAGAATTGGGTTTATTTGTTTTAATACAAAACAAACTGATTTATATTCTGAAGATGATTATAGGTTGGTTGGGGCTATTGCTGAGCAAGTGTCAATAGCCCTTGGAAATGTGATGGCAAATGAGAATATCCAAAAGCGTGAACAAGAGAAAACTCAATTACTACAAATTACGCAGAAAGTAAATGAATTAAGGAACCTCAATGATTTTCTTAGGTTTTCTGCGCAAAACTTACAATCTATTTTTAAATTTCATGATGTTGGTGTTTTTATATTAACCGAAGATAAAAAGTATCATTATGATTTGGTAGGTGTTGATCCATCGATAAGTCCTTCAAACTGGAGTTTTGCATTAGCTAATGAGGGCACAGAGCTGGTTGAACACAAAGATTCGCTTATTGAGTGGATGATAGAAACCATAGCAGAGAATGACAATCTAATGCTATTCGATTTTGAAGATTTACAACAAAAGTTTCCTGATTATTATCAATTTCAATTGTTAGATTTTATTGAGGCAGGATATAGGGATTGTTTAGCGGCAAATTTAAGAGTTGGTGATACGATTTATGGAATGTTTTGCATAAATGCCTTAAAAAAAGATTATTTTGATGCATCTCAATTCCGATTATTTCAGAATGTTGTGGAGCAATTATCGGTAGCAGTTTCTAATATTCTTGCTTCTGGACAGTTACTTCAAGAGAAGGAATTTAGTGATACCTTACTTAATTTAACGGAGTCTATTGCTTCTTCTAACAACCCTTTAGAACTATATAAAACCTTAAATGATTCTATAAAAAATGTTATTCCGTTCGAGCAGGTGGGATTATTGTTGTTAGATCCAAGTAAAGAGTATCATTTCGAACTTATTAATGAACGTTTTGATACAAGTGCTTCATATACAGCAAGAGAGCTAGATAAAGCTACTCGTTATAAACATAAAAATACTTCGGTAGCATGGCTAATGGAAAATGGTCCGGTGATAGTTGCTATGGATACTTTGGTAAAAACAACAGAACATCCACGACATAAGGATATGGTTGCTGCTGGAGTAAAGACACTATTGGGAGGTCCTTTAATTGCCAATGGAGAAATGTTTGGGATGCTAGCCTTTAAATCAAAAAAAGAGAACACGTACAATGAGGATCATCTACAATTTTATAAAGCTATTTCTAAACAAGTAGCAGTAACTACCTCAAATATTCTGGCGAATAAAGAAATTATTAAAAAGAATGAGTTGCAATCTCTAGAATTAAGACTTTCATCAATAATCACCAAAGAAGAAGAAATAGCTGAAAAATGGAGTGCTATCCTGGATGAGTTAAAAGGGTTCATTCCTTTTTCTTATGCATTGATATTGGATACTTCTGAAGATAAAGAAAGAAATCTATACCGTTACGAGTGGGTCTCATCCAGGGAAAAAAGATTTTTAGATATAGAAACACTATCTAAAATCAAAAATGTTGAAGTTTCTGAATTGAGAAAATGGGAAAAAGATCTATCTAAATATGCTTTCCCAGAAAGTAATTTTCTAAACGAATTAGAAGCGAAAAAGGGAGTTTCAAAAACCAGCACTTCAAAATTAGGTTACAAAGCGGTACTGAAGCATGATATTGTACTTAAAAAGGAAAAACATATGATACAGTTCTTTTTATTTAGCAGAAATAATCAAACTTTTTTGAAAGAACATTCAGATGTTTTACGATCCATTCAGAATACATTACAGCTATCCTTAGAGAAAATGTTCGCGAACATTTCGGTAAAGAACTTGTCGGATCAACTAAAATTAGAGAAGGACTATTTGCAAATAGCAGTTAAAGAGGCCTATAATTTTAATGAAATGGTAGGTGATAGTAGTGCGATGAGGTCAATTTTTAAAAAGATAACAGAAGTATCCCAAGTAGATGCAACTGTGCTTCTTCTTGGCGAAACTGGTACAGGAAAGGAACTTATTGCCAGAGCTATACATGAAAATTCGGATAGGGAAGATAAAGTCCTTATTAAAGTGAATTGCGCAGCAATTCCGGCTCAAATTGTAGAATCAGAGCTTTTCGGACATGAGAAAGGAGCTTTTACAGGAGCTGTGCAACGACGTATTGGAAAGTTTGAATTAGCGCATAAAGGAACAATTTTCTTAGATGAAATAGGAGAAATGCCTTTGGAGTTACAGACGAAACTTCTGCGTGTTTTGCAAGAGCGTGAATTAGAACGTTTGGGTAGTAATGATACTATTAAACTTGATTTTAGAGTTATTGCAGCTACTAACAGAAATCTGGAAGAAGAAGTTGCGAATGGTAAGTTTAGAGCTGATTTGTTTTATCGGTTGAACTCCTTTCCGATACTTGTGCCGCCATTAAGAGAGCGCGGAGATGATGTATTGTTAATCGCTGATTTTTTCTCCAGACAAGCCTCAGAGCGATTTGGACTTCCTTTTAAAGGGTTTACTCAGAATACCTTAAATAGATTAAAAAAATATAGTTGGCCCGGAAATGTTCGTGAACTTCAAAACGTAATTGAGCAAGCAATAATTTCGCAACGAGGAAAAGTTTTGGAGATATATCCAGGGCGTTCTAACATCCCTGGTATAGAAAAACTTGTGCATACCGGAGGATTAGTCAATGAAACTCTTTTGCAAGATGATAGTTTCGATATGGAAGTTATAAAAAAAGAAAAAGATAAAGTGGAGCGCGCGTATCTTTTAAAAGTGCTGGAAAGTACAAAATGGAGGGTAAGTGGTAAAAATGGAGCTGCACAAAAATTGGGAGTGGCTCCTTCTACATTAGAATCTAGAATGCGTAAATTAGATATTACTCGATCCTAAATTGATGAAATAAATTCTGGAAAATATCAAAATACCTTTTATTATTTGATTATAATAGCATAAACAATTCGATTAAAATTCACTGCTATGATATTCTAACCGAATTGTTGTCTATTCCAGTGATTTGTAATTAAAGAAATAAATTAGTGTTTTGAAGCTCCTTCCTGATTCCATTTAAGTAATTGTTTGTTGTAATCAATTCCTAAACCATAAGCACCACCGTATCTTTTAGAAATTTTTAATACAGGTTCATACATGTCACTTCGAGCCCAGTCTCTATGAATTTCTAATAAATACTGTAAAGAAGTAATAGGAATAACACCTGCATTTATCATACGTGTTAAGGCAAAATTATGCGCCTCCTGAGAAGTACCTCCACAAGCATCAACAACAACATAAACTTCATAGCCGTCTTCCATAGCAGATAGCGATGCCGAAAGCGTACAAACTTCTGTCCATAGTCCGGCGATAACTAACTTTTTCTTTCCGGTTTTTTTTACAGCTTCTACTACGCGTTTGTCTTCCCAAGAATTCATGGTTGTTCTGTCGATATATTTAGAATCATCTGGAAAGTATTCTCTAATTTCTGGGAAAACCGGACCACTAAATGATTTTTCTGCTACTGTAGTTACTATAGTAGGCACCTGATATAAGGTCGCAGAAGCAGCTAGAAGTCCTGTATTGTTTCTTAATTCTTCGATAGGTTGAGATTCTACTGCAAATGCCATTTGACTTTCATGGTCAATCATCAGTAATGTGTGATTTGTAGGATTTAATAGTTGTTTAGAGGCGTTAGCCGGATCATTGTTAGGATTAGGGTTATACTGCTTCCACTGAGCACTAACTAAGGCTGTAAAGAAAGCGAAGAATAGAAAAGAGATTACTGATTTTTTCATTGTGAATGTCATTTTGAGAGTTATTTGTTATTACTAAATTACCTCACTTTCAAAGAAATAAACATCCTTTATTATAGGAATCATAGTACTTATTAAAGTGTATTCTTAAAAAAATAAAAAAGCACCTGCTTCCATAAGAAACAGGTACTCATCATCAAAAAAAGCAGGTAACCAAACCTAAATGTGGTGCTTGAACAGTAAACTAACCAACATTACTTTTCTTTATTTTGAACCACAACAAACCTAAAACTGAAGAAATAGCTGAGGCACATAATATTCCTATTTTGGCGATATCTAATAATCGTTCATCTTCTAAGGCCAATTCGGCTATAAATAGTGACATGGTAAAACCTATTCCGGCCATCATTCCTATACCATAAATGTCTTTCCAATTTGTATTTACAGGAAGTTTACTGATACCGGTTTTTATAAGTGATTTTGAAAATATAGATATTCCTAAAAACTTTCCTAGAACAAGACCTAAGATGATACCAATACTTATGGGATGGAACAGCATTTGAAAAAACTCATTAGATATTTTGACACCAGAGTTGGCTAAAGCAAATAGTGGTAGCACTATAAAATTTACAATTGGTTTCAGTAGATGTTCTATACGCTGTAATGGTGTTCCGGCTCTTTTAGATTCTATCACGATTTTTTGCAGAATCTTTTCTTGTTTTGGTGTCAGTAAAGAATCATCATTAGTACAAGAATCTTCAAAATCTTCAATCCAGGTTTTTAAATGTATTTTATACTCTAACTCTGTTACTTTTCTTTTTGCCGGAATAGTTAATGCTCCCAATACTCCTGCAAGTGTTGCATGTATTCCAGAAAGTAATAATGCAATCCAAAGCCCCAAAATACCAATAATAGCATAAAACCACATATTACGAATACCTATTAGATTTGCTAATCCCATGATGCCAAAATATATTAGACCGGCTAATAAACTTTGAAAATCGATTTGCGGAGTTAAAAAAAATGCAATTACTAAAATAGCTCCAATATCATCTACAGTTGCTAAAGCAGTTAAAAAAACTTTTCCATTACCGGATAGTGCTTTGCCTGCTAATGCTACAATTCCAAGTGTAAAAGCAATATCTGTTGCCATAGGAATACCCCATGCACGAGATGCTTCAGAGTCATGATTAAAGATGTAAAAAATAAATGCGGGTACAACCATTCCACCAATTGCTGCGAATAGAGGAAGTATAGCCTTTCGAAATTCTGAAAGCTCACCAGCCATTACTTCTCTTTTAATTTCTAGACCCACTGTAAAAAAGAAAATAGACATCAGACCGTCATTAATCCATATATGAAGTGGTTTAGTAAGAGCAAAACCCCGAAAACCTATCGAGAATTCCATTTCAAAGAAATGGAAATAACTTTCTCCGAACGGAGCATTTGCCCATAACATTGCTAAAATAACCATGCAAAGTAATAGTACTCCTTTTGTTACAGAACCTGCAAACTTTTTGCTAACACGCTCAATTAGGATGTCAATGGAACTATTTTTCACAATTCAAGTAAATATTGTATGTCTGCAATTAAGTTCTCTGTATGAGTAATGTCAGTACCATCATAAATTCCTTGTATTCTTTTATTTTCATCTATTAGAATAAAGCTGCCATCATGTACATAACTACCTTCTTGTATATTACTTTTTTTAGCAGTCACGTAGTAATCTTCAGCAATACCAAAAATTTTATCACGTTCCCCAGTTACAAGATGCCATTTGTTTTTTATAGCTCCGATTTGATCTGCATATTGTCTTAATCTTGAAATAGAATCGGAACGAACATCTATAGAGTGAGATAGGATCATAACGTTAGAATTGTTTTTGAAAACATTTTGAATTTTAATTTTGTTTTGTGCCATTATTGGGCATATAGTAGGGCAGGAGGTGAAAAAGAAGTCAGCCACATATATTTTATTATCAAAATCATTTTGAGTTATTATTTGACCATATTGATTTGTAAATTCAAAATTAGGAATCTCATTTTTAGTAAATTCCTGACGTATTTGTAATCCTTTTTTTGAATTAGATGATAAAGAGGTGTCTTTCATATCAATAAAAGACTCGTAGAGAATTACTGATAGAACTACCAGTGCAACGACATTAACAATAATGACAATTTTTAATATTCTAGCATTCATACTAATGTAAATGTTATATTTTCAATTTGTAATGTTGTATCTGGGATATTTCTTCCTCTTACTTGAACTGGTTCAAAAAATACTTTGATGTTCTTTTTGGATTGTATTTGATTTCTAATAACAGAAGTGATTTCTACATGCATGTAGACATCTTTTTCTAACTTTCCTTGTTCTGCAGAAACAATAGGCAGTATGGTAAAAGTTCCTATGTATTTACAATTTTCGGGATTTGGTTTAGCTTCTTCGAAAAGGAAGAAAACTCTAGAGCAGTAAGGCATATATGGTAATTGAGCTCTTTGAAATTTTAAGAGTACGTGCGAAGCATTTGCTAGATCAACTTTTTCTATACGCTGCACTTTTCGTTCTTCTTCTATGGATGCGTTATAAATATTGGATGCTTTTACAAGATCATAAGAAGGTATTATTTTGTCTTCTAAAGAGTTGTAGATTCCGTCTTCGCTATTAAAGTCCAAATCAGCAAAACGATACCCTAACTTTTCAGTGTCAAGTAGATCTTTAATTTTGATTTCGATGGGTTTTCCTTTTTCATCTGTAAAATAGAATACCTTTTCTAACCATTCAGAATCACTAGGATTTTGATGAAATTCGTTAGCGTTTAGCCATGCTTGCCAAAAACGATCACAATTTCCGTGATGTCCATAAAAAATAGGGTCATATCCAGCGGCTACAAATCCAGCCATTTCTCCACCGATCCAATTGTGGATGTTATTATGAAAGCTTTGTTCTGCAATACCATCAATTTGTGGACCTTGACCTTTATTTGGGAAAGGATATCCACCATAAGTACTGAATTTTTTTGCCCTAAAAGCTGGTCCAAGATTCATAAAATCAAAAGGGATGATATCATTAGATTTAACCAAACGAGTATCATTGTATAAAGGATTGTTCAGTCCACCTTGATACTGCTCGGGTATTTTAGGATGTTTTGTCCAATCCCAATAATGTAATGCCAATTTAGGTTCACGAACTGCGTGTTGAAGTTTTTTCTCTAATGTCCAAAGATAAGCACGATGCCAAGGCCATACGAACCAACTATAATGTACTTGATAGCTAAACTCAATAGTTGCACAGAATTTGGTGTGCAACGCTCCGTTTTCGCTCCATCCTGCAGGATCCAGTGGCCACTTCTCACTTCGTTTTCTCATAATATCCACAGCATCTTTAAGTAGTTGTAGTTCAGGATCATTGGGAGCCAAAGAAGCAATGTTTTTTCTAGTTATTACGGAAGAAGAACCTGATTGTATAGCCTGAGCAACAGATCCTAAAACTAAATCTTTTTTGGATTCTGGTTTGCAGGAGGTTGCAAACCCAGTACTTAAGGCAGTCAAGCCAAACGACCCTAAAGACATTTTCTTTAAAAAGGATCGTCTCTTATATGTTATATCTGAATGATGTTTCATAATCTTAAAATTTTTGTACTAACAGTACATCAATTGTTAGAAAGCTAACCTCTATAGCTATTGTTAGATAAATTATCTGGTTTTTCATTTGTAATATTCTTTGTTAAACCACTTTTTACTTACAATTCTATCCAGTGAGTGTCTGCCTGGTCCCAGTATTAGAATGATCAAAAATGCTATGGAGTACATAAGAGGAACGTCTTTTATAGCCCAAGGATCGTTGATATGCACAACCAATAAACCTATCAATGGAATGGATAAAGCACCTAAAGCAAAAAATCTTGTAAATAAACCCATAGCAATAAAAATTGCACAAACCACATTAGCAAAAATGGCTATGATTGTAGCAACATACCCACCCATATGGAAAGGATCTGGAATGTGTATTATTTCTTCCTCAAAATGGATGATTTTTTTGGCACCATGTATTGATAGTATAGATAAGCTTATAGCTATCCGATACCCTAACAATACCCAATCCAAGGTAGCTTGAGAAATAGAGGTGTTTAATATGGCTTTTATTAATTTCATTTTTTAAAACTCACGCTGATTAAGCTATATTACTTTTGATAACCTCCATAATATTTTACTGGTGACCAATCTGGAATAACTTCGGGTATTGGAGGGTTCATTTCGGCAAATTCTTCTGTTGCATATACAACTTTACCGTTAACTACTGTCATTACAGACTCTAGTCTGTTGATGTTTATTTCCGGAATAGTAAAATAATCATCAGAAAGAATGGTGAAATCGGCGTACATGCCATTTTCTAGGGTTCCTTTTACATTTTCTTCTTTAGATACCCAAGCACTTCCTTGGGTGTATAAATGCAAAGCTTCTTCACGGGAAAGCTTGTTAGCAGGTTCAGCTAACTGAAATTCACCTACTGTTTTACCACTGATCAACCAATATAATGCTGGCCAGGGATTATAACTAGCTACGCGAGTGCCATCAGTACCTGCACCAACCGGAATTCCCATTTCTAACATTTTTTTTATTGGCGGTGCTTGTTTTGCTTTTTCAGCTCCGTAACGCTCAACAAAATATTCTCCTGCATACGCCATACGAGCTTGTATGGCTATACCACCATTTAATGCTTTAATTCTTTTTAATTCAGTTTGTTTTACTGTTTCTGCATGATCAAACAACCATCGTTCTTGAGCTAGTTTACCTTTAGTTTCTTGATTTACTTCTTCAATAACATCCAATATATTAGCAATACTTTCTCCATAGGTTGCATGTATTCTAAATGGCCATCCTTTGTCTACATGTAGCTGAATTATTTTTTTGATATCCTCACGCCAAGTTGGTCTGTCTTTTAGCATTGGTTGTGGAGCTAAGAAGTTTTCAAAATCTCCGGCACTCCAGGCTAAAAATTCTCCACCGCCTTCAAGTTCATAACCGTGATCAAGATTAATTTCTCCATTATGACCAATTTTATTGGTTGTCATCCATTCCTGAAATTCTTCATACTCTTTTCCTTTATTCTGAGGAAATAAATAATAGGATAATCGAATAGGCATTTCCCCAGTTTTGGCTAATACATCGGTTCCTTTATAATCTTTTGGGAATTTATGACCACCACCACCTGCGTCAATACCGCTTGTGATGCCTAGACGATTAAGTTCTCTATAAAATTGTTTGGTACTGTTTACCATTTCGGCTTCGGTCAACGAAGGTAATGAGCCAATTCTTGCATATAAAATAGTTGGATTAGGCTCTGCTAATAATACTCCTGTAAGTTTTCCACCTGAGCTTTTCTCAAAAGAACTACCTTCTGGTGCTTTGGTTTTTTCATTGATTCCTAAAACATCTAATCCAGCTTTGTTTAACCAAGCTCTACTGTATAGAAATAATACATACGTCGGTACATTACCAGTTGCTTCATTGATTTCTTCAGGTGTAGGAAAACGTTTTTCTTCAAACTGAAATGGACTCCATCCACCAATGACGCGGACCCATTGGCCTTTAGGAGTACGTTCAGCTTGTTCTTTTAATAATTGTAATGCTTTTTTTAACGATTTTACACCATCCCAACGGAGTTCAGTATTATAGAAACGTCCACCACGAGTAAGATGTAAATGAGAATCATTCAATCCAGGGATTACGGTACGACCATTAGCGTCAATAACCTTTGTTTGTGCTCCTTTTAATCTTTCAATGTCCGTAATGTCTCCTGTTTTAAGTATTTTTCCATCTTTGACGGCTAAGGCTTTTTGAAAAGAACGACCTTCATCCATTACGGCGATTTTTGCATTTGTGATTATAAGATCAGCTGGGATGCTAAGGTTCTTATTTTCATTACTTGATTGTTTGTCATTTTCTTTACAGGAGTTAAGAAAAGTAAACAGTAGCAGCAGATAAAAGAATGAATGTAAATTTCTCATAATGTACAGGCTCTAATTAGAATTAGCCCAAAATTCACAATTTCATTAAAGATTCTTACAGTATTTTTTACATCAATAGTTCCACTTTTTACAGTTTTAATCAGAATACTCTGGTAAATTTTAAAATGTTATAAATGTTTTTGATTGATAATTTTACTACAAAAAATAAAGGATTATTATTTCTTGATAGAGAATTAATTTAAAGTTAGGAGTTACATATTCTCAAATTCAGACAAGCTACTTTAAAAAGTACCATTAATACGCTTAAAATGTAACCATTTCTTTTTCGATACTCTTTTAATTTAGCAAGTGTCTAACATACTTTTTAATAATATAAAATTGATTTGTAATGATTAAAAAATGGAAGATTGATGAGGATCATTCGCAAATCAATTTTAGTGTTGACTTTATGGGAGTGAATACGATCATTGGTTCTTTACAGAAATTTCAAGGGACTTTGGAACTGGTAGAAGAAGACGATTTTACAAAAAGTAAATTTCATTTTCAAGGATTAGCTTGTAGTGCATTTACAGATGATTCAGAACAAGATAGTCGTGTATGTTTTTCTGATTTTTTTGATATTAAAAACCATTCTTTAATACAGTTTTTAGGAAACAAAATTGAAAAAATAGATGATTCGCATTATTTCATAGTTGGTGAGTTAAATATTAAGGGTTTTAAGAAAAAAATAATACTGACAGCACATTTTAATGGTAAACAAAAGAGTATTGACAACTCAGAAAGCTTGAATTTTGAAATAACAGGATTGGTTCAAAGAAGTGATTTTGATAGGAATTGGAATAGGTTTGACAGAGATGGAATTAGAATTATAGACGAACATGTTCAGATCCATATTCAACTTCAGCTAAAAGCAAAAACCGGCTAGTATGATACGAATTTTTGAAAATAAAAACCAACATTGTTACGAGTGTTGGGATAGCAATGGTAAAATGTTTTTTTACTATGAAAAATTGAATGACAGTAGTATATGTATCAAACGAACAGAGTTCTCGATTGATTTTGATACTTCGGATAGTTTTAGGAAAATTATAGGAACGATTATAGAATTGCTTTTAGCAATGAACTTTAGCATCACAACAGAGTGTCCTTGGGTAAAAGCCTATCTAAAAGTTTAGCTTTATACTCAAATAATTTCGTGAATATAAATCATAAAGGGAAGATTTCATGGAGATTCGGATATTGATCCATTGAAAATGGTTGGGCATTAAAATCCTTAAGCAGCTCGATTAATTCTTAACAAAGTAAAAAGAACAGATCTTTTAAGATTATTGGATATGGAGAAACTCATGACATATCAAAGAATTTCCAAATGTAAAATGGTTTTATATGCTTATAAACCAGAATGGAAGAGTGATATTAAATTACATCTTTCATTCTTTTAATGATAAAATTTATCTATCAGTTTATATTGTATACTAAAAAAATCAAGTTTAAAATTGAAAATTCTAAAATATAAGTTTATATTTTTTGGCCTATAAATATTATGATTTCAAAATTAAATAAAAAGCAAAAATATAGTCTTATTTTATTATTGATTGTTTTATCAATTCAATCACAAACCAAAGTACATATATATCATGAGAAACCATCTATTAATGTAAAATATACTTCTAATCCTGTGATTATTGATGGAGTACTATCTGAATGGGATGAAGTAGAAGAATTTTTTTTCGTTAAAGCGATAAAGAATAAAGAAGACTATAACATACGGGCAAAGGTTTTATGGGATTCTACATATTTATACGTGTGTTTTAAAGTTAGAGACGAATATCTAAATGAGTTTTCTAGTAGTAAAAAAGATATATTATGGAGAGACGACGGAGTAGAGTTTTATATTAGTACTGTACCTAAAAAAGCACCATTAAATTACCTGTCAGAAAATGAATATCAATTTAGTACTAATATAAGGAATCAGAAGTATCCGATTAAAGGTAAAAAAATAAAATCGAATACAACTGTAATAAACGAAAACCGGGATTTTGATTGGATAAACGATTTTAAAGCAGTTTCAAATTATGAGGGAACGATTAATAATAATAATGATATAGATTGTGGATATACAACAGAAATAGCTGTAAAATGGAATACTATAGGCGTTAATAACCCCACAATAGGAAAAGAATTCTTATCAGATTTATGTGTAAATAACAGAAATGATTTTAACAATTACCGTCATATAGATTGGGCTAATCTAAAAATATTTGCTCAACCTAAACGATGGAATAAAATAATATTGGCAGACAATGAAGGGCAAATTACTACTATGTTAAGAGTTAATTATGTTATCTATATCTTGTTATTTATAACTGGTATTCTTAGTCTCATATTTTTTATTAAAAGACAAAAAACAATTAAGAATATGTATGCTGCTGTGGACATTATAGAAAACAAAACAGTAATAAATACGTATTCTAAAGAAATTGCCAAACAGGCAATTAATATCATGCAGAAAGAATACCATACAGATATAAAGATAGATCAGCTTGCTGAAACGTTGCATAAATCTCCTAGACAAATTCAGCGAATCTTAAAGCAGGAAACCGACAATACGTTTACAGAAAATATCTTAAGAATCCGTATGGAAGCGAGTAAAGACTTATTGCTAAATTCAGGTTTGACTATTTCGGAAATAGCTATAAGAGTAGGTGTTCAAGATAGAACACATTTTAGTCGATCTTTTAAGAAGTATTTTGGTAAGACCCCTTCTCTGTATCGAAAAGATGGAATGTAGCCATTTATCAAAAACCTTATAAAATAGAGATTTTGTCGCATTTCGCTAATTAATTGTCGTGATATGTATCCTATTATAATCTCCTCAATAACTAATTTTGAAAACACTTTTATAGTTATACAATAGTAAAACGTTTTTAATACATAGAACTAAAGTGATTTGTGGGAATCTCATTTTTATTCTTTGATTAATTAAAAAAATGACTGATGTTTTACATAAAGTAACTAATCTTCTTTTACCCCAAATGAACAGGTAAACATAGTATCTGTTATAAGTAGTGCGATTTAAATAAATTTTGTCTAGTAGTTTAAGAATATGTATAAAAATGACTAATTCATAGTATTTGTTTTAGGGTCATTTCGATAATTATTTCAGGTGTTAGAAAATCTTCGTATGAATGTTTTAAATAATATTCAACAAAATTTTATAAATGAATTAAACATTATTAAAACTTATATATACTATTACTATGAAGACCCCAAAACTCTTATCTAATTCACTTTCCTATTTTGAAGAGATTAAATATCAAAATACCAAATCTAAAAATGCGTTGAAGCTCAATTCCTGTAGAAATCTGAAATACAGTTGCTTTGGCAATTAGTAGGAATGAAAAAATGTAAAAATAGATACAAAACAGAACCAAAAATTACTAATTCACTTTTAAACCCTATTGTTATGAAAAAAATAGAAAAACTACTATTTGTTTTACTTCTACACTTGTCATTTATAAATGTAGTAGCACAAACAGAAACTAGAGTACTATCACCTAGAAACGATATTCCAAAATCAAATGAGTATGAAGTCTCTATTGCTAATTCAATAAATGGTAGCTATAAAAAAGCACACGTACATTTTACTAAAGAAAATTGGAAAGGGAGCAATGACGCTTTTGGTTATAATCGTTATTTAGCTGGTTATCGTATGTCATATGTTAATTTTGAATTTAAAGGTGGTGCCGCTTGGGCAATGATCAAAATGCCAAATAAAAATGTACCTAACTTGGAAGTAAGGCCGAAAGCAAAACAAGCAGAAGTTTTTTATGAAATAGATGAAAACGGATTTCGTATTGCAAAAATAAAAATACACGCACCTACCAATGATTACTTCAAAGCACCATATTTATCAGTAGTCCCTTTGGTAAATGACGAACAAAAATTGGACAATGCGTTAGGGCTTTTTGCAAACCCTTTCACAGATATCCCATCGAATAACGTGGTAAATGTGGAACCAGGTGAAGTAATACCGCGTCCTGCAAACATAACTGCGGGCCAAACAGTGGTATTTAAACCCGGAACGCATAATATTGGTGAAGACTATCCGCTTAAAAGTGGTGTTAATTACTATTTCTCTAACGGATCTTATGTAAAAGGTAATTTTTTGAAAGATGGCGTATATAATGATGTCCGGATGTATGGTTATGGAATTGTCAGTACTGCTCACTTAAAAAGATATGATAACAATGGTGAAAGATTTAAACATCCTATCATACGATTTAAAGCAAATAACGTTACTGTAGAAGGCATTACTTTTGAAGACCCTTCTCATCACACCTGCATTCTGGGACCAGGTGAAAATGGAAGAAACGTTATAAAGAAGATTAAAATAATCGGATGGCGAGCTAATAGTGATGGACCACATGTTACAGGAAAAGCACTTGTTCAGGATTGTTTTATCCGTGTACAAGACGATGCTAGTTATATTGCTTCTTATATGGATGGGGTTACTCAAGAACGACTTACTACCTGGAATGATTTTAATGGTACTTCTTTTTTGTTTTCATACTATGGAGGTGGCAAAAATGCAGTTACACGAAATTGTGATGTTATATACGCACGTACTAGATTTAATAAAGATGATCCAGGTGGTGCTAATAATAATGGCTGGAAAGACTATCACTCAGGAGTAATATCTCTTTCTGGGTTATATGAAAATCAGGTTATTGAAAATATTACTTTAGAAGATATAAGGATAGATGATGAGAAAGCAGACAGAGAGATTTTTCATCTTGTTATAGGTCAAAATCCATTTAGACCCGCAGATACACCAAATAACAATACTCGATTTAGAAATATTACTTTCAGAAATATTACGGCTGCTGGTACGGGTGGTTATCCTAATAGGATTGAGGGATGGAATGATATAGTAGTTCCAGAAGGTGTAATTTTCGATTGTATAAACATAGCGGGAGAAGAACTGAAAAATTTCGACGGCTGGAGGATGAAAAACATAAAACTAAATGAGATAACATTTAAAAGTTGTAGTAATGAAATGGAAGATGATTTATCCTCCATTACTGCCTCTGCCAATTTACAAAGTGGTCAATCGTATGAGGTCAAACTGGATTATATAGCTTCAGAGGATCGTAATATTGGTATTAGATTACAAGATGATAAAGTTACTCCAGTAGTAAATTATGGGCTAACAACAATAGCTATTACGGAAGGATCTTCTACAGCTACGGCTACTGTAACTGTGGATAGTAGTATTCCTCAAAATGTAGGTGAGTTACGTTGGTTTGCCTTTATGGTTCCTAAAGGCGGTACCTGGGATGACCGTTTGGATACAATCGAACAAACGGGAGTAACGGTAGCTACAGATAACCCTGATGGAGATACTGATAACATCACATCGAATTATTGGCGTTTGGAAAATAAAGCCACTGGTCAGTGGGTGCAACCTAAGGATTGTGCAAGCGCTTCAGGAACTCGTTTAATTATAGTTCCGACTGCAAATACTGGTGATTGTACTATGTTCCAATTTCAGGAAACTGTCAATGATCATTATTTTATTATCAATAAAGCAACCAATGGTAGATTAAAGTTTCAAAGTGATTCTAATCTGGCAGATGATAGTATACCAGTGATATTAGTAGGAAGTGAATTTACAGGTCCTCATCCTCAATGGCAACTAATTGATGCTGGTGATGGATATCACAGAATACAAAATAGAGTTACTGGTAACTGGATACGATCACAAGCTTGTGCTGCAGATGAGAATACGCTAATCACACAAGTTTCTAAAGCATTTACAGGTGATTGCACCAAATGGAAACTAGTTAATGCAGGAACGATAGATGCTTCCTTAAGGGCGACCGATGTAGTTACAGGAAATACTAATATAACCGTATATCCCAACCCCACCAGAGATCAGTTATTCGTAAGTGGTGATACTAAAGATATGGTGTCAATAAATATCTACGACCTACAAGGAAGAAGCATCATTACAATAGACACAAAAAAGCTGTCTGGGCAATCTACTGTAAACATTAATACCACAGGATTGCAACAAGGTCTATATGTATTATGGATTGATTATCTGAAAAAAGATTCAAAAAGTATTCAATTTGTGATAAGTAACTAAAACTAAACATTGTTTTAAACACTCTCAATTGATATATGATTTGAGAGTGTTTTTTAATAAATCAAAAACGTAAACTCACAATAGTTATGAAAACTAAAAAACAATTATTATTATATCTACTGCTTTGTGTCTTATTTGTAAGCACTGCTTTAGCGCAATCAGAAGTACGGGTACTATCCCCAAGAAATGATATTCCAAAATCTACGGTTTATAAAGTATTTGTGTCAACTAGTGAAAACGGAAACTACAAAGAAGCTCATGTGCACCACACTTTTTCGAATAATGATTTACCGGGATATACGGGGCTTAGGTCAATGAAAGGGTATAAAATGGGATACAGCAATTTTGAGTTCAGAGGTGGTTCGGTTTGGATTAAGATCGTAAAGATTAATACTGATATACCTAACTTAGAAGTAAGACCTTCCAAAAAAAGGGCAATCGTAAAATACCTAACGGAAGAGGGAAATCGTGTGGCTAAGATAAAAATTCAAGCGCCTACTACTGCTTATAGAAAAACAGCATATTTATCTGTTGTACCTCTGTCAGCAGGCAAGCCACAATTAGATAATGCATTAGGAATATTTGCTAATCCATATGTTATTGAACCTATAAGTAATTTGGTAAACGTACAACCAGGATCAGTTATACCAAAAGCAATAGATTTAAGAGCAGGTCAAACTGTGGTATTTAAACCTGGAGTTCATAATATTGGTACTAATTACCCCGCAAAAAGTGGGGTGAACTATTACTTTTCTAATGGAGCCTTTGTTAAAGGAACATTTAAAAAAAATGAGACTTATGATAATATTAAAATTTATGGACTAGGAATCATTGCGGGAGGTCATCTACCAAGGTTTAAAAATAGTATTAAGCAAGAGCAAAGCGTTCTTCGATGGAGTGATTGTAATAACATAAAAGTTGAAGATATTACAATAGAAGACCCTTCTCATCATTCGATTACATTAGGCGATGGTAAAAGTATTATGAATGAAGTACGAAGGGTAAAAATGCTTACCTGGAGAGCTAATGGAGATGGTATCCATGTATCTGGTAAAGCCCTAGTCCAAGATTGTTTTGCCAGAACCCAAGATGATGGCTATTATGTAGCTTCTTTTATGACAGATGTTTTAATTGAACGAGTAAGTGCGTGGAATGATGGTAATGGATCTAATTTTGTTTTTACTTATGCAGGTGGTGGTGGAAATTGTGTGGCAAGAGATTGTGATATTTTATATCATAGAGGTAATCCTGGAAATACTGCTGGAGGTAACGTTATTGACCTTCAAGGATTACTGCCTACAGCTGTAATTGAAAACGTTTTGTTAGAAGATTTTAGAGTTGAGGATACGGGTTTAAATAAAAGGCTATTTGATTTTAAAATGCAACCTAATAATGGAGGTAATGGTCAGCCTTTAACGACTGCAAAGTTTAGAAATATCACCTTCAAGAATTGGACAGTTGCTGCCAATGGTGGTATGCAAAGCAGGTTAAAAGGATATAGTAATACTATATTTCCAGAAAATATTACTTTCGATTGTGTTACTATAGCAGGAGAAGAATTGAAAAACTTTAATGGATGGGGAACAGAAAATCTGAAATTAAGTGAGATTAAGTTTATCGGGTGTGATAATCAAACTGGAGAAGATGATTTATCCTCCATTACTGCCTCTACCAATTTACAAAGTGGTCAATCGTATGAGGTCAAACTGGATTATATAGCTTCAGAGGATCGTAATATTGGTATTAGATTACAAGATGATAAAGTTACTCCAGTAGTAAATTATGGGCTAACAACAATAGCTGTTACGGAAGGATCTTCTACAGCTACGGCTACTGTAACTGTGGATAGTAGTATTCCTCAAAATGTAGGTGAGTTACGTTGGTTTGCCTTTATGGTTCCTAAAGGCGGTACCTGGGATGACCGTTTGGATACAATCGAACAAACGGGAGTAACAGTAGCCGCAGATAACCCTGATGGAGATACTGATAACATCACATCGAATTATTGGCGTTTGGAAAATAAAGCCACTGGTCAGTGGGTGCAACCTAAGGATTGTGCAAGCGCTTCAGGAACTCGTTTAATTATAGTTCCGACTGCAAATACTGGTGATTGTACTATGTTCCAATTTCAGGAAACTGTCAATGATCATTATTTTATTATCAATAAAGCAACCAATGGTAGATTAAAGTTTCAAAGTGATTCTGATCTGGCAGATGATAGTATACCAGTGATATTAGTAGGGAGTGAATTTACAGGTCCTCATCCTCAATGGCAACTAATTGATGCTGGTGATGGATATTATAGAATACAAAATAGAGTTACTGGTAACTGGATACGATCACAAGCTTGTGTTGCAGATGAGAATACGTTAATCACACAAGTTTCTAAAGCATTTACAGGTGATTGCACTAAATGGAAATTAGTTAATGCAGGAACTATCACTAATAACGAGTCGGATATTTCTAGAGTAGATAACAGCTATAAAAATGCCAGTATAACTGTGTATCCTAATCCGGCAAATGATCAAATTAAATTACGATTTCAAACCTCATTAGAAAAAATACACAGTATGCGCATTTATGATTTACAAGGTAGAGTTGTCAAGAAAATCATCGGAAATGAATTAGAAACTAATAGCAATGATATTATGATTAATACCGATACCATTACTGAAGGATTGTATATCCTATCTGTGGATTATAATAAAAAAGAAACGCAAAGTATTCAATTTGTGATAAAGCATTAATAGGTTTAATGATTATAAAAAGAATATATAAACGTAGAGGTTTTAAAGGGTTGTATTTTGAACAAAACGCAACCCTTATTATATCTAGGTTTGATAAGTTTTAGAATAATCAATTCTATATTATTACTAAGAAGTTCGATAAGATGAAGGAATTTAAAATTATCCAAGAAAGACGAAAAACCCTTTAAGTTTAAGTGAAACAAAAAGGGTATTTAGTCAATAACTGAATTTTTTCTATTTTGTTTTTACAACTGTAGCTTTGGGATAGTTATTCTTTATCTTCTTATATTTATCTGTACCTCCAGTCACACGCTCACCAGTCTCAATGTAATGTTTAAGACCTACCAGCGTTCCAGACATTTGTTTCTTAAATCCTCCCTTCGCAATCATACCTAGAAAAGCAGGTTTTGTTCTAAACTGAAACTCGTATGATGCAGTAGAAGTACCATCTCCATTATCTTTTACTCTGTAAAAAGCTTGAGAATTGTCAAAGTTTAATGGAAGTTTTGCTCCATCAAAAACTACATTACGCATTACCATATTTTCTGCATCGATATCGGCAATTCTTTCATGCGACCATTGTGTACCTTTTTCATTGAAGTTACATTTACGTTTTGCACCTATTTCTCCTTTAAGAGAACCATTTGTATATTCTGAAGTGTAGATGTAAGGTGAGAAATTTGAAATTTCACCATAGTCTAATACCATCGCTTTCCAAACTCGTTCTGCTGGTGCATCTATCTTTAACTGTACTTTTACGGTACGAAATTTCTTTTCCATACTTTGTGCCGTAGCCATTGTGCTAACTAAAACTAACATAGCTACTGTTAACACTGATTTTATTGTAACTTTCATTTTTATTTATTTTTAATATTTATATGCCCTCGCGAAGGAATAGTTGTTTTGTTTTTATTAGTAACTAAATGCTGATTTCCCCAAGAATTTTCTGTATAATCCTATTTGTCCAAATTCGTAACCTAAGTGATGCATCTGGAAGGCGAATAAGCCTCTCATTGTCTGCTCTTCGATAGGTAGAGGAAAAGGAGCTTTGGTGTTTAATAGTTCTTCATTCATTTTTCCTAAAGCTTCAGATATTTTAGGTGATAATGCGTCCCAATCTTTAATCATCTTACTTAGCGATGGGTATTTTGCTTTTGCATCAAATGGCTTTCCAAAACCAAATTGCTCAGCATAAGGATTCTCAGTGGTCTGACCAGTAAGCATTGCCATATTGTATTGTAAGTCTAAAGTGTGACCTACAATCCAAACAAGGCTGTTAGCATTATTTACTCTCTTATTTGCTTCAGCATCTGATATATCTAACAGATTTTTTGAAAACGTATTTGCGTGTAAATCATATTGTAACTTTAGCGTTTTTGCATCCAAACCTTTAGATACTTCTACAATAACTTCTTTCTCTATTGTTTTTACTTCTTGCTCTGTGCAAGAAATTGTAGTTATTACTATTAAGGCAATAACGATTCCTTTTGTGAAAAGATTTTTCATTGGGTTAGTTTTTTGGTTATGCAGCTTTTTTGCCTTTTTTCTTAAAATATTTCACATCCGATTTGATTTTAACCTCCGATGGTTTTCCTGTTTCTAAATAGTATTTTAGATCTTCTAAAGTTTGATAAATATCCTTACGCATCTTTGGCTTAATCATCCATCCCATTAACAATCCCGGAATGGTAGCGAGAGTTACATCTAAATCCATTGTAACGTCAGATGTGTTTATACTTGTTGCCTTTACATTCCAGTTTGCTGTTGCCGCTTTCATAATGAAAGGTGTGTCATCTAAGTGGTATTGCAATTCCATTTTATCAGCATCTGCGTGATCTATAATTTCGCTTACATCACCAAAAACAGTAGAACAAGTACGTCCTTCATAATCGCTTCCAACGACATCACGCTTCTTAGATTCGTTTACAGTGCTTGCCCAATGACAAGCATCTCCATAATTTGTGTATAGCACTTCCCAGACTCTACTGGCCGGTGCATTTACTTGAAGGGTTTTGTTAATTTTCATCTTTTAAATTATTTATACGCTTTCACACTTCGACTTCGCTCAATATGAACTATAGTGCACTATTCATAGTATTCAGCGCAATTGTTTACAATTAGATTCAGAAATCATAATCGTGTGACAACTTCGCATAAAAAAACCTGAACAGTAGTTCAGGTTTTTTTAAACAACTTGGGAGTTTGTCGGGAAAGTATAGTGTGTTAAGGAATTCTTTCTATTGTAATCTCTTTGAACTTAGAATGCTTCATCTAAGAACTGTACAACGGCATTGATGTATTCAGTTGGTGCTTCTTCCTGAATATAAAAACCAGTGTCCGGAATAATTGTTATTCTATTCTCTGGTACGGAAAATTGTTCTTCAAATCTTGCTGCTACGGCATTTACATCAAAGAAAGTATCATCTTCTCCCCATATAATTGCAACGGGTTTATTAAAGTTCTGAAACAATAAATCTGTGCTTTCGGGATCGGCTAAAATGATACCAATGGTCTCAAAAAAATCAATATATGCCTGAGCGGTTCCAGCATTATTAACAGGTAGGGTATATGCTTCAAGAAGTTCCTCAGTAATAAGTGCATCGTTTGTAAGACCTATTTCTAAAAACTCATTAGTGGTAAATTCTGCAAATTCAAAATCTGCTAATTGCGACCAGACCTCTTGTGCGGTAGCCTGTCCAGAAAAAACCAATCCATTGGTAGGGCTAGGGGTAGCACCTTCTAGCCAAGCGGAAGCATCTGCAATGACAAGTCCATTTATTTGGGCTGTACTTTGTTTCATCATCTCTGTTGCAATGAATCCTCCAATGCCGTGCATCCCCAATACAAAATCATCAATACCCAGAGCATCAGTAAAAGCATAGACTCGATTAGCTTGAGCAGTAAGCGTGTAGAGCCCTGCAGTTTCGGGTTTATCACCTTGTCCGAATCCCAAATAATCCACAGCTATAACTCTATAACCGCTTTGATTTGCAATTTGTTGGACTACATTTCTATAAAGAAATGAAGATGTAGGGATACTGTGAATAAGAAGTAATACTTCACCATCAGCTGGACCATAATCTAAATATGCCATTGTATTTCCAGATACATCTATAAAATTTAGGTTAGCGAGATGTTGCGCTATTAACTGATTGTCGGTGTCTTCGTTTAGCGTGTTATCATCGTCATCACTACAAGCGATTATGGCGAAAGCACTAAAAAGTAGTATAAATAACCTCAATGTAATTTTTATTTCGTTTTTCATTGTTTACATTTTATAATTTACATCAATTTTGATATGATTGTATTATAAGGGATAAGTTTGAGCACAAGTGAAATCATTAATTTATTTCAATTACCACTTTGCCTTTTTGATTGTTTTCTTCTAAATATAGATATGCTTCCGTTGCTTGTTCCATAGTGAAAACCTTATCTATTACTGGCCAATAGTGCTTATTTTTTAATCCATCTAGTATTTCTAAACTAGCTTCTTTAAATACCTCAGGTTTTCTAAACAAATGGAAAACCACGTGAAAACTGGTCAATTTTAAATTTTTCATTACAAGAGGGAAAAATGGAATTTCGGGCACTTCCATAGATAAAAGACCTCCAGCAATAATCGTTGCTTCTGGTGCTGCTGCATCTGCTAGTTTAGCTGTAAAATCACCAAGAACTAAATCAATGGCAATATCAAAGCCTTTATTATTTGTGAATTCTAAGATTTCATGGGTCAAGTTTTCAGTATTTGTATGAATAATGAAATCAGCACCGTTCTCTTTTAGAAAGGAGTCCTTGTTGTAGTTTCTTGAAGTCGCGATTACGGTTGCCCCAAATCTTTTTGCCATTTGTATAGTAGCAGCACCTATAGCACTACTTGCCGCCGTAACGACTACAATTTGCTTTTTATTTTTTTCTAGACCACCATTTAATACCAATGCACAGTATGCAGTAGACAGCGCCATCCAGACTGATGCCGCTTCATTAAATGTGATTTCTTTTGGTTTTGGCACTATCGCTTCTTTAGGTGCAATTATATATTTTCCCAATACGCCATACTCATTAGGTAAAATATTAGGGGTAATGCAAACTTCATCACCGATATTTATGCCAGTAACATTAGCTCCTATATTATGAATAATACCAGCTCCTTCAGTTCCTATTTTAGAAGGAAATTCCGGTGCAATTACATATACCCCGTTCACGAACATATGCTCTGAACGGTTAAGACCAGCAGCTTTCATTTGTACTATAACTTCATCCTTTTCTGGAATCGGTATTTCTTCATTGATATGTTCTAAAGCACTTGGGCCATTTGCTTTATTAAATTTTATAATAATATTCATACATAATAGATTAATACAAAAAGAGGATGCTTAAAACCATCCTCTTTTTAGATAATTACTTTGCTGCTGCTGCCATATTACTTGTCCACTCTTCAATGCTACTGTCCATAAAGCCTATGAATTGTTCCTTGGTCATTTTAGGGTTTTCCATGAAAGCCTCAAAATTTGACCACCATACAATCATACTCTTGTTATAGCCAAGGTCAACCACTTTAAAGTTGTTAATCATGTTTTTTGTTGGAGTCCCTTCTACGATGGCATAAGAGTAACTACGTTTGTCATCATCGAAGGCAATAATATTTTCTTTGAAGAATCCAGATTTGTCTGGGGTGTAGCACACGCGTATGGCACCTGCTTGGTTTCCTCCTTCAAGTGTTAAACTACCTATTAATGAGGAGTGTTCTGCAACAGCTTCAAGGTCGCGTACGACTTTCCAAACAGCATCTGCACTTTTGTTTACGATTTTAGTTTTTACTAGCCTGGCATCTGGGTTTTGCGCATTCAATTGATTGAAACCGAATACCATCACTAATATTACTAACAGGTTTAAAATGTTTACGTTTTTCATCTTGTTATTTATTAAATTATTATTGCTATGTTTTTGCTTTCGCGAAAGCGTCATTTTTTGATTGAATTATTGGTTGTTATACAACTGTGTTTTGAATGATTTCTAATTCATTAATACATTTGGGGTTTTTTAAATCATTCCAATAGAACCATTGTAATTTTTCTTTATCACGTAGTCCTTTTTCAGTACAAGAGACATAAATTCCACATCTAATTATGTAAAGGAATGCCCTATTTGTGGTCTTACCTATTAGCCCATTGTATTCGTCATATAAGCGTTCAGCGTTCTGATATCTTAGGTCTTTGATGGAATGGATTCCAATACGCCAAAGCATACTCGCAACGGTATTGCCAACACGTGGTAGTGTTTTTAACTCTTGTATACCAGCATCGCGATTTACACCCATTAACTTACTTTTTTTAGTTCTTGTCTGGTTATTTTTTTTCCATTTTTAAGGTAATGCTCCAAACCTTTTAAGAAGTTTTCCGTGCCTTCCGCCATTTTGGGTTTTATCATAATAGGGTTCATGATCTTACCCATTAGCCCTTTGGTCTCGTACTTGAATGTGAAGGATACATTGGTTTGATTTCCAAGTTCAGTTAAAGCTATTGTCGCTCCCATATTTTTAATTGGTGGCAATTTTGCTCCATCATATATATCGATAACCATTTTTTCATTGGGGACATATTCTGTAATACGCTCTTCAAAAGAACCAAAAGGAGTCAAATCGCAATGTCGTTGAGCACCTTTACCAGTAGGCAATTCTAAAGAAGTAGAATGTGAGCTTGTTAAACCAGGATTCCATAAATGAATATTCTCAAAATCATCAAGAACCGCCCAGATTTCTTCTTTTGAAAAAGGCATAGTACGTGTTACTGTTATATTTATCATTTTCAGATGTATTTAAGAGCACCGACTATAAATACATAGCCGATGCTAAATTTGTTTAAGCATTAGCAAAGTCAGCAAGACTAGCAGCTGCCATTTGGTAAATACCTTCGATATTTTGCTTTATTTCTGAGAAAGCCGGAGCATTCTCTTCTGAAATTTCAAAATCCACATCCCAATGCATATTGGTAATATTACCGTTTTCTTTAAGTGTAATCGTACCCTGAATATCACTTATAGGCATAAAATCTTGTTTGTCTATAGTGTATTTAAAAACTTTATTTTGGTTATCTGCCTGAATAGTTTCATATAAAGTAGCTCCTTCTGGTGTTGTGCATACACGTTTATCACCTTCTACGGAACAGGTTTCAACAATAGGCATCCATTTGTCCATATGTGTTCCTGGTCCTACTTTTGCCCATACTTTATCTAATGGAGCATTTACTTCATTTACTGTTTGAATTGTTTTTTTCATTTTTAAAAATTTTAATCATTATTAATTATATAGATCGGTCTGTCTAATTGATAAACAAAAAATATATTACTATCTACCACCCTAAATAGGAAGGGGGCTTTATATTTTTAAGTCTTAAATAAACAACCATTTGACCCCTATGATGCGATAAATGATTGTCCATTATATTTGCTATTTGATATCTAGTAGATTTTCCATACCATACATCTTCTATTTCTTGTAGCTTGTTTTCATCCATAGTCTCAATTTTCTCAAGAAAAGTATCAAAAAAAACTACAAGTGCTTCTTTTATTGATTCTTTAGATGTCATTTTTACTTTAGGAAACTCTAAGCCCGTTACAAAACGACTATGTGTGCGTAGCCAAGTTGTAATATGACTTAATTGTGATTTGTATGATTTCATTTCATCAGATGGCTTAAAATCATAGTCATCTTCCGGCATTGCTTCTACAAACTTTAATGTATAGCGTTTGTTGCCTTTCCATTTTTTTATGAGTTCTACTTTTTTCATACAACTTACACTGCTAACATTAATTTGAGTTGACCTTGAAATGCTGTAAGTGGTTCGTGATGTAACCCTGATTTCATTAATACTAAAGCTCCATTGTACATAGAAAGCACGGTGATTGCTAATGCTCTTGCCTCTTCATTTTTTGAAATGGTACCATCTTGCTGACCTTCTTTTATACAAGGTTCAAAAACATTTAAGAAACTCTCAAAATTTCGATTACAAGCTTCGGTAAATGCCGAGTTAATCTGACCAAGTTCTTGAGTCATACCTATTAATAAGCAACCCCATTTATAATTTTCTTTTTTATAGCCTTCAACAAATTCATCAAACATATTGATCAGCCGTTGTTTTGGATTAAGCTTTTTATCATTTAAAAGTTGTTTCATATAATCAGTAGACCATACACCATAAAAATCTAATACTTGTATACCGAAATCATCCTTGTCCTTAAAGAAATTATAGAAAGAGCCTCTAGAAATTCCTGCTTCTTTAATAATTTCATTTGTTCCTGTATTATGATATCCATTAAGACGAAAAAGCTCCATTCCTTTTCTTAAAATGTCTTCTTTGTTATGTTTGATGTTCATAATTTAATCAATTAGACTGATCTATCTAATTGCAAATATAGATATATTTGTAGGATACACAAATAATTTTTAAAATAATCTAATAATTCAGGTATGCGTTTATTCCTAAGAAAGTCTCGTATATCGTGAGAATGACTACCATGAAATATAACTAGGTACTTTTAGTCCTTTCATACGCAAGTACACAATAGCTTGAGCTCTGTGATGGGTGCAATGATTAAAAACGATATTCATAATTTTTCGGCGACTCATTCTTCCTGCCCAGAATGAAGTAGTTTCTTCAAAATAGGGGGGATCCTTAGCTTCAACAACATCACTCAATACATTGTACTGTTTCTTTAAATAAGCGATAATAGCATCCTTATCATTTGTATTATTAGGTTGTTGTATAGTCTGAAAATCAAAAGCAGAATTGCCTATATATGCCATTCCTTCCCCAATGTGCACAAGTTGTTCTCCGAAAGAGCGAACATCTGCCATAGGTTTGTAACTGTAGTGTTCTTTGGGCATTTTTTTTGCCACATCAATGGTGTACTCAAGGCTGTTTTTCCATTTTTTAAGAAACTCTTTTTTAAACGTACTTTGTTGTGCAGTCATAGGCATCCAAGAAGTAAATAATAATGTTAGTATAGCTGAAGTTTGTTTGATTAAATTCATTAATTCAGTTTCATTAAGTTTTTGATATGGTCATCATTCACAATATCTTCTAGAAATGTTTTCTTATCAAAATCTTTCTTGTAAGGTAGTTGCCCATAAAGTTCAGAATACTTCTCGTCAATAATTTCCATCATATCATCTGTATCACCCTTTATTTCATTTTTAAATTTCGAAAACTCATCACGATTAAAAAGCAAGTTCTTACTATCAATCACTTTATTGTTTAAAGCAAAAGTTACTTTTTTATGGCAACGACAAGGATTTGCTTTATTAACAAGGCCACACTTTTCATTCATAAAATTAAAGATGTCCTTACGTGCTCTCGATAGACGTTGTCTAAAATTATCCTTTGAGATTTCTAGAATTTCTGAACCCATATTATGGTCAGCATTAAACATTTCACCTAAAATATAAACAAGTCGTTGCTCTCTTGTAAGACAAAGTAGCATACCACTCATACAACTGTAATTCATTTCTTTGATGAATTCTTTATTTTCTTTTTGCTCTAATTCTGTAAGTGGATGGTCTGGTGTCATATCCAGTCCTTGTGCCATTTTATCAAAGCTTTCAAATATAGATTCATTTGGTCGCCTTTTTGACATTAAAAAGTGATTAGCCACAATACGGTATGCCCAAGTTCTAAAAGAACTTTTTCCTTTAAATTGAGCTAGGTTAGTTATAATTTTTATAGTTGCTTCCTGAGTAAGGTCTTCAGCGTCAGAAGGATGACGTACCATTTTCCAAGCAATATTGTAAATGTACGGTTGATGTTTTAGAATAAGG
The DNA here is from genome assembly GCF_947492405.1 of uncultured Aquimarina sp. Taxonomy (GTDB): domain Bacteria; phylum Bacteroidota; class Bacteroidia; order Flavobacteriales; family Flavobacteriaceae; genus Aquimarina. The sequence continues at coordinate 79,529 of NZ_CANLMP010000005.1, read as the reverse complement.
TTTTCTAAAGCTTTTTTATCACCGTTTTGTGCTTCTGTTACCAACTGATCATCAGTTTTATCGCTCGTATATTCTTTTAAAAAAGGGTTGTCCATAATTGTATTCTTTTTACTTGGATGCATTGCTTTATGATGTGTGACAACTTTGATTGATTATTTTTTATAATTTCTTTTTTTAAATAAAATTTTCGCATAAATCGATATGCTGAATTCAATTCATTTAAAATAACCTAATTATTATGAACGCAAAACATAATAGTCCTTAAAAATGATCTTTTCTACTAATAGTATTAATTTATATATATTCTTACCAATAATGTTTCAGGAATCACTTTTTTTACCGCATATGGGTGTATTGCAGAATAGAGTTGACAAGTTACTAAGTCATCTTGAATTTGCGGTAAAAGCAATACTTTTTCACCGGATGGAAATGGTGTTGGGAGAATTCATTTAAAATATCTACACTCGAAGTCGTCACACATAATCTTTGATTGAATCTAAGTAGTATAATCTTAAAAAATTAAACAGATGAAACGATTAAAAAATGTAATGGTTCTCGTGATAGCCATATTTGGATTTAGCCAAATAAAGGCACAGAACCCAGATGCAAAGATTACGAACACACTTGTAGTAGAGCAGTCGGCAGATGACGTTTGGGCAGAATTGAGAAAGCTTGATAATATTGACGAGCTTTCGAGCCAAGTAGCTAGTGTAAAGTTTACCGGCCCCAAAGGAGTTGGCGGGTCCAGAGTTTGCACCTCTCCAGATGGTAAGGGAAAGTTTAAAGAAAACATTCTTGCCTTTGATGATGCAAACCGAAGTTATACCTATCAAGTAGTCGAAGGGATTCCTGCAACAGGTGTGGTAAGTAATTTTAAAGTAGTAGATTTAGGATACAAAAAGTCTATGATCGTTTGGACTTCTACTTATGAGAAGTTCATGAAAAATCCTCAAATGAGCGAAGAACAGTTTAATGGGTTTCTAAATATGGCATCTAATGAGATGATAGCTAATGTCGCAAAAATGGCATCGAAGTAATTCAATTCAATTTGTAATTCAATAAAGGTCATATCAGTTTTGGTATGATCTTTATTGTTTATCCTGAAGATTTGTAAAAGTTATTGCGTAACATCTTATGGTAAAACTCAGGATATTTTTTTTGCAAAAATCACATTCTGCGAAAATTGAATTTCTTCATCAATAATCTTTAAGTCATTGAGGTACTTATCTTTAAGTTTAGCAATTTCTACTTTGTATTGATTTAATATGTTATTGATTACATCTGTAATTATTATACAGCTCTATACATTGATTTTTTATTTAGTTAATCTCTTTACGACTTCTTCCCAATTTATAATTTCGAAAAACGCATTTATATAGTCTTTTCTCTTGTTTTGATACTTCAAATAGTAGGCGTGTTCCCAGACGTCAATAACCAAAAGAGGAACAGTATTCCAAATAGTTTGATTTTGGTGTTTTTCAGCTTGTAAAACAACAAGTCTATTCCTTAAAGTTTCGTAGGCTAAAATTCCCCAACCAGAACCTTCAACCTTTGCTGTACTAGCTACAAAATGGTTTTTGAATTGTTCAAAACCACCAAAATCCTTATCAATCATTCTGGACAGTCTATTGGATGGTTTGCTGTTATTGGGCGACATATTTTCCCAGAAAAGAGAATGTAGAATATGACCAGAACCGTGAAATGCCAGTTCTCGTTCCCAATGTTTGACCAGTACAAAATCATTTGTAGTTTTTGCTTCCTTCAGTTTGGTTAATGCATTATTAAGTCCATTAACGTACCCTTAATGGTGTTTGCTATGGTGTAAACGCATAGTTTGTTCGTCAATGTAAGGTTCTAAAGCATTGTAAGCATAAGGTAATTTTGGCAGTTTGTAATCACCATTCTCAAGATAATTGGTCTCAAATGTACTGGCCCAACTAGAAGTTGTTGCCAATCCTAAACCACCAATAGCCATCGTTTTTAAAAAGTCTCTCTTTTCCATAAAATCATTTTAAGAGAAATATCAATAAAAGAAATTGGAAAAGAGTGCATTAAATTCGGATAGTGTGGTACTATTTGAAAATATACTGCAATCCTATGGATACTTGAAGGTTGTTCAAATAGGCAGGATAATAATATGCCGGACTTTGGGGTGGTGCTGCAGCGTTCAATGCAAAAAATGAATTGTATACTTCATCGAAAATGTTATTCCATAAGACTTGACTTTTGAGTGTGAAATTTTCAGCTAATTGAAACTGATGCCTAAGTTGAAGGTCAAAAGTGGAAAACGAATCAGCAAAGACTGTGTTTCCGTCATTTAGCGGAATATCACCCACGTATTTATATTGGCTAGATAGATTGATTCTGTAGGGGAACTTAATCGCGAGGCCAACGTTAACTTCCTGTTCTGGCGCACCTGTAATTCTATTGCCATCAAAGCTATCGCCATTCTCTATAATATAATCTTGAAATTCATAATTGTAGAATCCAGAACTGGTATTAAAGACTGCTTGTCGCAAAAAACCGTTTGGACTCTCATACAAAAGATATGAGGCTGTTAGCTCAATACCGCTCTTTATAGTTTCCGAAGCGTTGCGTGTTACTGTGGTATTATCTGATAGCGTTAGGTTTACAAGCTCATCATTGCCCTTATAATGAAAAACACTGATATCATAGTTTAGTTTATGGTCTAAAGCAAAGCCCTTAATATCTAATTGGTAGTTAGTGCCAATTTCTGGCTCTAATTTGGTGTTAATTTGACCGTTTTGTAATCTTGTTTCTTGCGCTGATGGTGGCGAGAATCCCGTACTTACGCTACCGTGTATGGCAAGATGAGAGGATGGAAAATAAGACAAGGCGATACGTGGACTAAAATTAGTATCAAAATCTAAGTTATCTTCTGTAGCGTTGTTCAGTAAATTAATGGTACTAAAATTTACAAAATTTAAACTGGCGCCTGCCTGTAATTTCCATTTTTTGCTTAGTTGTGAATCCATTTGAAAGAAGACATTAGTTTGTCTAGAATTTTCTTTTATGTCTAAAATTTGATTCCCCAATGTGCCATTTTGATTTGCGTATCGCACATTTCTCAATTCACTTTGCTGGTACTCTAAACCTGCCCTTAAAATTGTAGGCATCTCTTCAAAAATTTCTGGCGACTCAAAGTGGCTTCGAACACCGTAGTTTCTATTTTCGGCAAACATTAAGAATGGCGGTAACACAAAGTCAAAATCGCCTGCTGCTAAGAAGACGGTAGTTTTATTTCTAAAAGCGTCCCATATAGAAAAATCGTAGGTCAAACCCAATCGTAGTTGTTTTTGGTCTCGACCAGCATTGTTTGCTGCAAATGCTGGATTTGCTGCTTCTCGGTCATTTGCTAGACTTTCCAACGTTAATGGTCCAGCCAAGTCAGAATCTTGGTCTTTATAAAGTAATAACCACGAGAGCTTGTTTACGTCGTTTTTACTTTGTGAATATCCGTTAAGTAACAATGAGCGAGATTTGTCTTCAGAATGTTCTCTGTAACCATCTGTATTGACCTGGTTATACACTAATCCTATCCCAGTATTACCCTTGGATACGGTAGCTTTTACCAATTGATTGTAAAGGTTGTAACTACCTATAGTAGATTGTAACTCAACCGTTGTATTTTTTATTTTTGGACTGTTAAGTAATACAACACCTGCAGTACCCGAACCATAGAGACTAGAACCTGGTCCTTTTATAATCTCGGCACTTTGAAGCATTGCGGGCTGTATACCACCGAGCCAAGTAAAACCGGAAGCCTCAGTTAGGGGCACTTCATCAAAATATACCTTAACATTCCGTAACCCAAAACCTGCACGGTACCCAGTACTTCTAATAGATATTCTTGTGTTACTCGCATCTTGAGCCTCTACTCGTACCCCTGCAATAGTATTGAAGGCATCTTCCAGACCATATACTGAAGCCTGCTTTAAATTCTTCGCCGATACTACACCTACCGCTGCGGGAACGTTTATTAATTCTTCATTGCTATTATAGGCTCTCAATTGTACTTCGCTTAATTGATGAGCTGACGGATGTAGATAAAACTTTTGAGTACTCTGAAAATCCTTTGCAGTCAGCTTTCGCGAAAGCGTAGTAAAGCTCAAATGACTGATGTTAATGGTGGTATTTTCACTTGTTACTTGAAGTTGGAAACCACCATTAACATCAGTAGTTGTGCCATTTGTAGAATTCTTTTCAATGATATTTACATCAAAAAGAGGTTCATTTGTATCGATATTATAAACAATACCTTCGATTGTTTGGGCATTGGTCATTAAGGAAATTAAAATGGTAAATAATAGCAGAAGTAGGTTTTTCATAAAGTGTGTTTTTCAACGTATGGCACTAAATAATTTTGTAACCAATGGAATTAATAAATAAACCATCATCGGAACGAGAATAATGGTAAGTAGAAAGGTTTTTAGCATTAACGGCATACTTTCCAAATAATCTTCAAAAAGCCAAGAGATTAATGTTATGGTCGGGTAAATAGCAACCCAAATGATAAGACTTCGCTTCCATTTGGGTTGCTCTTTTTGTAAAGAAGATTCCACTTTAATCATCCGTTGATTGACGTTCGATATTGTTGACATAATTTGTAATCGTTTTAATAGTTATTAGTCCAACTATTTCATAAAGTGCATCTTTAAAAAAGTCATTTTCTTTACCTATTTCCAGCACTTCCTGTGAGATGTAGCCCTGATTTTCAAGTATGTTATTTGTAATAAGTACTAGTACATCCAATCTTTGATGACCACTTTTATTAGCTTTAAAAAAGTGGTTTATTTCACTTTTGGAATAGCGATACACGTCTTCCAATTGCGCTTTGTGTGCTCGTATACAGGGCGCACAATTATTAAATGTTGAAGCTGTAAGGAATACTACTTGCTTTTCATCTGGTTTGAGCACATCACTACTACCCATAATGTCGCTCAATGCGAAGTAGGATTTTGCCAGATAAGGATTTGCAAACATATACTCGACCATCCTTGACGGCTTCCCGAATTTCTCTATCGATAGGGCAATGAGTTCTTTTTGGGTAGGTCTTTCAATTTTCTTCATCATAAACTAGTATTACTCAAAAAAGTCCTGCATAGCCTCTAGAGTTGCTTGTGTTTGCTCTTCTACAACGAAATGACCTGTATTGGGTAAAATAATACCAGTAATCAAACCATCATTTATGACGTCTAATTTGAATTTATTTATTCTAAACATTTTAAGGGGAATTAAGGGTTGTTATTTATTGTTTTAATTGCTTTTGTTACACATTCAATAGCTAAGGTAAAAGCTGGCATACCACCTGTAATAGCAGCGGTTTCACAAACGCCATAAAGTTCTTTAACAGTTGCACCAGCTTTTAATGCACCTACTGCGTGTAATTGAGCAGGGTATATTTCTCTAGCACCAATTAATAGTGCAAAATGAACGAGCTGTTGGTACTTTGCCTCTAGAGGGTTTTCTTCAATGAGAACTTTCCTATAATTTTCTATAGCCTCTAAGGATTCTGGATGACCTGCCATTTCAGCAAGTTGATACCGATGCTGAATTTTTTCTGGCACGTATCCAAATAGACTCTTGTATCTTTCTTTGACAGATGCATCCATTATCCAATAAGATTTGAAGTTGTTTCATATTCTAAGTACTCTATCGGCATATGGCCCATTTGACGCATCAATTGGTCAATTTGGCCTTTATGATATCCGTGATGGGAATATAGCATCCATAAAAAGCCCATTACAGTAAATTGCTGACCTACAAAATTAAATCTGGTATTCAATTGGGTTTCATCAAAGGTTCTAACGGTTTCGATACCCAGCTTGGAAGTTTTTTCCAATAGATGTAGCAACGTCTCGGGTTCATTCACATCTTTTACGATTTCAGCATTTTTAGGAATGGGAATGGTGTCACCTTCATTTACTTCGCTCAATTCAACAAACCAATGAGATTCTGCTACTATCAAATGCTTTACTAATGTTGTAATGTTTATCTTATTTACCCTAGACCCCATAAACATCACTTCATTGTCAATAGGGATTTCGCTGTATTGTGACTCAGTTACGGGTTCGAGCATTTTTATAGTCTGTGCTACCTGATGCTGATACATTGAGGTAAATCGATTTAATTCTGTAGTATTCATATTCACTTTATTTTGAGGGTGACAAATTCATTTAATGCTTCGATAAAGTCTTTTAAAGACAGCATTCCACTATGTCGCCATATAATGTTGTTTTCCTTTACTAATACAAATGATGGAAAGCTTTTAAGATTTAAAGCCTTTGCATAATCGGGTGACTCGTCTGCACTGATTTTTACAATATCTATTTTACCTTTCATTCGCTTTTTAAGAGCGAGCATAGTAGGTTTCATCATTTTACACGGTAGGCAGTGCTCTGATATAAAATCATAAAGCACCAAATGTTCTTTCTCTGTATACATAATCTTACTTCTTAGCCATTACCAAATAGTTTTCTGGTAAACTGGTACTATCAATTTTGATGACCTTGAAATTTGCTGTTTCAAGCTCGTTTAAGGTTTCTTTTATTGAGGATACCCTAAATTTTAATGGTGGGCCATTAGGGGTTTCTTTTTGTAAAAAGTTTACAATAACGATTTCACCATTCTCTTTTAACCCTGCTCTTATTTGGTTTAAATAATCAACGCGGTTATCTATCATATGATAGGTGTTGACTACCAATAAACCATCTATTTCACCTTTTTCAAGTTTAGGATTGTCATAAGGAATCAATCGTCCTGCTAACAGCTTCTTTGATATTTTTAGCGAGTCTCTTTTGTTCATTAAATAATCAAGAAACCTAGGGTCTGGGTCTGCAGCGATGACCTTGGCACCCCTATCTATCATTTTCATCGTAAAATACCCGGTACCACTGCCTAAATCATAAATGGTTTTACCTTTCAAATCCCCAAAATGGTCAATGATGTAATAAGGTTTTTGCCAATCATCTCTTTTGGTATCTTCCATTCTTGTTATCATTTCATTAAAAGGGTGTACATACGTTTGCAACGTATCGGTATCATATTCATAATAGGTGATGCGTTTAAAATCTGTTGATTTTTCTTGACAACTCGGAGCAAGAATAAAGAGGAATATATAGGGCACTAATCTCATTTTGCTGTAATAATATATTGTTTGGGCAACAGTGATTCTTCTAGTTCAATCGTTGTGTAGCCTGCTTTTTTCAATTCTTCTATAACACGCTTAGCACTCATCCTTGTATTGAATGGTGGACCTGAGATATTCTTGTCTTTTTTGTAATCAACGACAACTAGCTTTCCGTCTTTCTTTAAACCTTTTTTGAGCGTATTGAAATAGGAAATCCTGTTTTCAATATGATGATAGGTGTTTACGATTATTACGATATCCACTTCATTATTTGAAAGACCAGGACTGTCAAATGGAATTTTGCGTGTTTCCAATCGCTGTTCTGGAATCTTGAGAGATGCTCTTTTGTTTTTGATATGTTCTTGAAACTCATCATTAACATCTGCTGCGATAACAAAAGCACCAGCGTCTGCAAACTTGAATGAGAAATAACCAGAACCGGCACCTATATCCATTATCTGCTTGTCTTTTAAATCACCTAAATGTGCTATAACAGCATCTGGCTTTTGCCATTCATCACGACTTTCATCATCAAAGTTTTTGATGAGTTCAGCCACAGGTGTTTTATGCATATGTTCATTGGCTTTATGCCCAACTTCACTTTCGTTATGCGGGTCTTTTTCTTGTGATTTACAGCTAGTAATTGTGACTAATAAAACAAGTACTAATAGGCTTTGGCGAAAGCGATTTCTAAATTGTATTCTCATTGTTTTTCATTTTTTTATTAATAAAATAGGTTATTGCGCCTATAGAAAGTATTCCTGCACCAATGAGATATTCCATAGGTTGCTCAATACTTAGGTAAATAATAATCCAGGCACTTATGAGTAGAAATATAATTTGAGGTATAGGATATAAAGGTGTCTTAAAAGCATCCTGATTATCATACTTTCTTCTCATAATAAAAACACCAATAACACTTAGAGTTACGAACACTTGTAGAAGAATTCCACTATACACTAAGATAATTTCAAAAGTTCCCGTGAGTATTAATAGAATAGTTACCCCTAATTGTATCCAAAGTGCGTTTACAGGAATCTTGTTTTTGCTTGTTTTTCCTAAAAACTTCCAAAGCTTATAATCTTCCCCAATGGTTTTTGATACCCTTGAGCCTACCCAGACCATTGCGCTAATACTACTAATTAGCATTAAGGCTATAAATGTGCTAAGTAGTGTGCCGCCCAATTCACCATACAATTGTGTAGCTGCAACTTGACCTACTTCTACTTTTCCAGAAAGTAAATGCAAGGGAGCACTTTTCAGGAATACTATTTGCAGAAGTATGTATAATACGCTCACTACCAAAGTTCCTACCAGTAGTGCTTTAGGTAAATTTTTGCGAACGTTTCTTATCTCATCCACAATGTAGGCACTCGCATTCCAGCCACTATAACTGTATGATACATATATGAGACTTACTGCAAATGCGGTAGATTGCACTTCTGAAGTCCAAGAATTTGAAAAATCAAGCGCGTTTGGGGTTTCTGAAATGGACAAGCCTATTATGATAAACCCAACAATGAGAGCGACTTTGAAAAAAGTGGCGATGTCTTGAAACTTACTACTCTGTTTAATACTAAATAAGTGTACAATAGTTACTATGATGACGACTGAAACTGCAATAACAGATTCACTTATTGGTATATAAACGGATGTGTATTTTCCTAATGCGATAGCTGCTAAAGCAATGGGCGCTGCAAATCCAACAGTAAGAGATACCCAACCGGATAAATATCCAACGAACGGATGGTACAATTCACTTAAAAAATGATATTCGCCACCAGAACGTTTCAATAATGTTCCCAATTCAGAATAGGATAGCGCGCCACATAATGCCATAATGGCGCCTAAAGACCAAAGTAAAATGATACTATACGTATTGGTTGTATTTACGAGCTGGAATCCCAAACTGGTAAATACACCTGTACCAATCATATTTGCTATGACGAGTGATGCGGCGGTGAGCCATCCTATTTTATTTAGGGACGAAGACAATGAACTATGCTTTTTTAGTGGATGTTGATTTTGATGATTCTCTTAACCCTAAAGGAGACTTTGTAAAGATTAACTTATAGTAATCCCAGTACCAGTAAACCAAAAATCCATTAAGCAATAGCATAATAGCAGCCATTGGGATATTTACAGGTTCTAAAAAGATGTGGAATAAGAAAATATTCAAAGTAATTGGTGTAAGGATAAATAAGGCAAGTGTTGGATAAAATCTAAAGATTAAAGCCAGACCACACAGTAATTCAAGTGTTCTAAGAAATGGCCAAAAATATCCTGTTGCAGTAATTCCAGACATATAGTCTAAGGCTGCACCTGCCATTTCTGGGTGTGGAATAAAGCCTACAAAATGATTTAGTCCGAAGACTGCAAAAACTAGCCCTAATAGGACTCTTGAGATGGTTGCTGCTATTTTCATAAAAGTTTATTTTAGTTATTATTTAGTTTAATTATCTGATTGTACCCATTCCGCCATCGGCAATAATGGTCGAACCTGTTGAAAATGTTGAATCGTCCGATGCGAAGAATAACACTGCTTTTGCTATTTCATTCGGATTGCCAAATCGTCCCATTGGCACTGCATTTTGGATACTCGATGCCATTTGATTGAGTTGTTCTTCGGGCATTCCCATTTTTGAAAAAATAGGTGTTTGAGTAGGTCCAGGATGTACGACGTTTACACGTACGTCATCTGGTGCTAATTCAGCTGCCATTGTAATTCCAAAACTTGCTATTGCAGCCTTGGTTGCCGCATAAACACTTGACATAGGTCTTGCCATAAATGAATTGACCGAACCATTCAAAATAATAGAACTACCATTATTGGTTAGTGGCAATAATTCTTGAATAGTGAAGAATACGCCTTTGACATTTGTTTCAAATTGACTATCAAAGAACTCTTCATCAATACGGTCTATTGGAGCGAAATAGGCTACGCCGGCATTTAAGAAAAGAATATCAAGATGGTCTACACGTGTGCTTATTTCTTCTTTGATATTTCTTATATCTGAAATTCTTCTCAAGTCTGCAACTACGTATGTAGTATTACCGCCTAATTCAGAAACCGCTTCCTTAAGCTTTTCTTCGTTTCTTCCTTGAATGATGACTTGAGCGCCTTCTTCTACAAATAATTTTGCGGTGGCAAGACCAATCCCGCTATTACCACCTGTAATAAAGGCAGTCTTGTTTGATAATTTTCCCATTGTCTATTTTTTTGGATTTACAATGCAAATTACACTAAGACCAACCTTAAAAGTGGTTCACAAAAAACGGATATAGGTGTACTTTTTATTTTTTACCTGTACCATACAATCCGTATATCGTCCACCATTTCAGTTATTTGATTGAGATAATTTTGACAATCAATAATTCAAAAGCTGAATCTTATGAATACTAGAAAATGGCTTATAGTGGGTAGTGCCATCGCCATATTAGCTGTCATTTTTGTGATGAAAACAATGGGCGGTTCAGAACCAAAGGAAGCGAAAGTCGTTTCTGTAAATACATCAATTCGTACGTTCGAAACAGCCACCGTAAAAAATAGTACGATAGAAAAAAGTGTGCCTATTACAGGTAGATTACTGCCAAAGGAACGCTTTGAAGTATATGCTGAAGTAGGTGGAAAAATTTTGCCTGCAAAAACTACCTTTAAAGAAGGTCATCAATTTAAAAAAGGACAGCCATTAATACGTATAAATAGCCGTACCCAACAATTAGAGTTGGTCTCGCAAAGAAGTCGTTTTGCAAATTCGCTTCTGAACGCAATGTCCGACCTTAAGCAAGATTATCCTGATAATTTTCAAGCGTGGTATAACTATCTGAATGCATTTGACCCAAACAAGACAGCACCTAATTTACCAGCATATAAAAGTGCGCAAGAGCGTAACTTTTTTACTGCACGAGGCATCCCTGAGCAGTTCTATAGCATTCAGAGCAAAGAAGATTTTCTATCAAAATTCACAGTTTATGCACCTTTTTCAGGTGTTGTAGTTGCTTCAAATGTAGACCAAGGTACTATCGTTTCCCCACAAACATTGATAGGGACATTTATAAGAACCGATGTTTTAGAATTACAGGTAGGTATCAACCCTTCGGACATATCCTATCTAAAAAAAGGAAAGAAGGTTTCATTTCAATCAAATGATAGTTCAGCACCGATAGAAGCTTCCCTGACGAGAATCGTACCGGCACTTAATCCAGAGACTCAACAATCTACGGCCATTTTTGAAATTAACGGAAACCAATATTATCCAGGGATGTATCTAAATGGTAGCGTGCCTGTAATTAGCTATGAAAATGCCTTTGAACTTAACAAAAAATTTATCACTAGAAACAACGAAGTATTTGTTATTCAAGATAGCATCGTAGGTGTGCAAAAAGTAGTCATAGAAGCTATAGATCATAACAAGGCAGTGTTATCAGGGCTTCGGGATGGGCAGGTAATTATAATGGAAGCTGTGACGTCATCGATTCAGGGTATTAAAGGAATATCAAAAAACAACGCCCAATAAGATGAAGAATACGCTACGATATTTTCTAAAAAATCCAATGGTGGTAAACATCACCATAGCATTTATCATTCTAATTGGACTTCTTATTCTAGGTAGAATGCGTTCTACTTTTTTTCCTGAACAAAAAATAAAGTTTATAACCGTAGATGTTTTGTATCGTGGTGCTTCACCTGCCGAAATGGAAGAAGGCATTATCAACAAAATAGAGGATAATCTTCAAGGAGTTACGGGTATTGACCGAGTTACTTCTACGGCTATTGAGAACAATGCAAAAATTAGAATCGAGATATACGAAGATGTGGATGAAGACATCGTGCTAGAAGATGTAAAAAGTGCGGTTAACAGCATTACGACTTTTCCTGAACGAGCAGAAATTCCTGTAATACAGAAGGAAGAGATACTTAATACGACTGCCACAGTTGCATTAAGTGGAAATGTTTCGGTCGAAACCTTAAAAGATTATGCTAAGGAAATTAGAGATGACTTTTTACAGAAAAAAGGACTTTCCAAAGTTTTAATTTCTGGGTATCCTGAAGAAGAAATTGAAGTCCGCTTACGCGAAAATGACCTTAGAAGATTTAATATAAGCTTTGATAATGTTGCCGCTGCCTTACGAAATGCCAATGTTGAAACCTCAGGGGGTGAACTAAAAACACCCAATGAAAACATACTCATAAGAGCAGATGAAAAAGGATATTACGCCAATGATTTACAAAACATTCCTATCAGGGCAACCACAGATGGGCAGATAATCTATGTAAAGGATATTGCAGATGTAGTGAATAGGTTTGCTGACCGGCCAACCAAAAGATACCTCAATGGAAAACCTGCGGTGGCTCTTGATATCTTCACTTTAAATGAAGAGAACATTATAGAGAATGCCGATTTTGTAACACAGTATATTGACGCATTCAATAAAACAAATACGGAGGTAAAAGGCAAGGTTGTCTTTGACAATACCGTTACGTTACGAGAGCGAATTGTTACCCTTTCAGAAAGCGGAATTTTGGGCGTGATTTTAGTAATCATTGTATTGACACTTTTCCTGAACCGAAGTCTTGCCTTATGGGTGTCTTTTAAAATACCTGTGGCCTTATTTGGGATGCTCATCATTGCTTCATTTGTAGACCTAACCATTAACGTAGTTTCATTATTTGGAACTATCATAGTCTTGGGGATATTGGTTGATGATGGGGTCGTGATTGGTGAAAATATCTATCAACACGCCATTGAAAAAGGGAAATCACGATTGAACGCTGCGATTGATGGAACAGTCGAAGTCTTACCGGCTGTCATCTCATCATTGCTTACCACTGCAGTTGCCTTTTCTATTTATTTCTTTATTGAAGGGAAGCTGGGTGAATTCTTTTCAAACATTTCTATTGTAGTAATTGCAACGCTGACCGTAGCAATGATTGAGAGCTTTTTTTTCCTTCCGGTACATATCGCACATTCGGCAGCTTTGAATAAAAACACAAAAGAAACGAAGCTTGAAAAATTCGCAAATCGTGGGCTTTTAAAAATGCGGGAGAAAGCTTATTTACCAGCTTTGCGATTTGCTCAGAAGAACTTTTTATTAGTTATCGGTATTGCCATTGTTTTTTTAGCAGCGGCTATTTTTTTGAAAGCTTCAAATACCTTGAAGGGAACATTTTTTCCCAATATAGACCGTGATGTGGTGCAGGCAAGATTAACATTGCCACCCGGTACACCAGAAGATATCACGGAAGCTAAACTTCAGCATATAGAGTCCTCTATTTGGAAAGTAAACGAAGACTACCTCGCAAAAAGACCAGACATCGTTGTACTAAATGTTGAACGTATTATTGGACCAAATTCAAACGAGGGATTCCTCAATATTACATTGTTGCCTGTTGAGCAACGACGTATCAATTCTATCGTGCTTTCGGGGAATTTCAGGGATAAAGCGGGTAGCATACCCGAGGCGGTCAATCTTGCATACGGACCACCGGCAGAAACCTTTGGGAAACCCATATCTATTGCATTATTAGGAGATGATTTAGAAGTCTTGCGTAAGGCCAAAAACGAGTTGAAGGAAGCAATGCGCCAACGAATTGATATTAGGGATGTAATAGACACCGATAAAGTGGGCATCAAAGAATTGTATGTGACCTTAAAACCAAATGCGTACAATCTTGGGTTAACGCTTTCTGAAGTGATGCGACAGGTACGTAATGGCTTTTTTGGAGTTCAGGTACAAGACATACAACGTGGTGATGACGAAATAAAAATATGGCTTCGATATGCTATTGAAGACCGTTCTTCTCTTGAAAAATTTAAGAATATGCAGCTGCGATTGGCAAACAATAGAACGATACCGCTGTACGAAGTCGCCAAATTAGACCAGCGACCAGGAACCCTGGCCATTTATCATCAACAAGGAAAAAAAGAGATTCGGGTAGAAGCTGATATTGTCGACCCAAATGCTGCTGTACCGGATATTCTTTCAGAGATACAAACAGAAGCTCTTGCCAAGATTGAACAAAAGTATGCCGGTATTTCACACACCTTTGAAGGCGAAAGTCGAGAATCTGGGAAATCTATTGGTTCCGTTGGTAAGGTAGGGCCGCTTATCCTATTGCTAATGGTCGCTATTGTGATGCTCAGTTTCAGGTCGGTATCACAGACTGTAATTGTATTTCTATTGTTTCCTTTTATGTTGATTGGTGTTTTTATTGGCCATATCATTCACGGTATTCCATTAAGCATCTTTTCTATTCAAGGAATCATAGCCCTCATAGGTATTCTCATCAATAATTCTTTGGTGATGGTGAGTACCTTTAATCAAGAGATGGGAAGACAACCTTCTTTTAATGCGGCCGTATTTCAAACCGCCAAGTCAAGATTTAGAGCCATATTACTTACTACGGTAACGACTATTGCAGGTCTCACGCCCTTAATATTATCTAGCAGTTTTGGTGCGCAATTTTTAAAACCCACGGCTATTTCTATCGCCTACGGTCTCGCATTCGGGATGTTTATTACGCTCTTATTATTGCCATCATTGCTTATTGCCAACAACCATTTAAAACGTCTATGGCATCGATTATGGGAAGGTGAATCCACAACAGCAGGAGCCGTAGAGCCTGCCATAAAACGTATCAAACATCAAATCAAGTAATTTATGATATCTGCAAAAACATATATGTTAGGCATTGCTGCCATTATGGTTTCCGCTTTAATGAAAGCACAAACGCTTGAAACATTAAAACTAGATGAAGCCATTGCAATTGCTGTTGAAAACAACTATGGTATCAAGGCTATAAAGACAGATGTTGAAGTAGCCAAGAACAACAATACGCTGGGTAACGCAGGTCTTTTGCCAAGTGTAGGCATTAATGCTGGTTACGATTTGTCATTTGACAATCTAGATTTGACCATTGCAAACTTTGCGAATGACGGCCAGGGAAATCGAAATATTTCAGAAAATGGGGTGCAATCGTATAACATCCTCGGAAGCGTTGATGCGACCTATCCTATTATACGAGGTGGTAGAGGTCGATACCTTCTAGACCAATTGGGGTATTTAGAAACCATCGGTAACAAACAACTAGAACTTGAAGTAGAATTACTTACCGTTAATGTTACCACATCCTATCTAGATATAGCCAGACGGTTTTACTTAACTGAGATAGCCCAAGAAGGGGTTGTCATTTCACTCGAGCGCTATCAGCGTGCAAAGAATGCTTTCGAGTTTGGGAATAGCAATCGGCTGGAAATTTTGCAGGCCGAAGTGGATTTAAAAAATGATAGTCTTGCGCTAAAACAATCCCAACTTCAATATGAAAACAGTAAGCGCAATTTGAATGCTTTGCTTTCGAGAAAGCCCAATGAATCGATGACAGTTTCTAATCAAATAAAAATTATCGGAATGCTTCCTGACATAGAGACACTTGTTTCTGAAGGCTTGGAAAATAATACGCGGCTACATTTACTGAAATCAAGTACTGCTATTAGTGAATCGAATATATCAATAGCGAAAGCTTCTCGGTTTCCAGAGTTGAATGTTTTTGCAAGTTACCGTTATTTGGAATCAGATACAGAAGTTGGGCAGTTGCTAAACGTTCAACGAACGGGTCCTTTGGTGGGAATTTCATTGCGCCAAAACATTTTTAATGGCTCTAATGTTAAAAGACAAATCACCAATACTAAACTTGAAAAAGAAAAGCAGGATTATCAATATGAGGATGCTAAGATTCAATTGGAAACTGAAATTACAAACGGTTACAATGAATACCTTAATAATCTGGAACAGCTGCGCATTGCTAAGGAAAATGTGGGCACTGCAGAGCGTAACTACGAGCGCGCATCAAGTGAGTATAAGAATGGTCAAATTAATGCAACGGCATTGCGTGAGGCAAACCTTAACCTAATACGTGCAAAGAATTTAATCGTTGATTTTTCATATCTCGTAAGGATAAGTGAAATACGATTGTTGCAGCTTACTGGTAAACTTTAAAATCAATGGGGCATAAGAATTAATTCTTTTACGGTAATCCACAATCAGTTTTTAAGAGATTTAACTATATTTTCAGCCTATTTAAAACCATTAACTTATGAAATCTTACCTAGTTACTTATGACCTAATAGACGGAGGCGATTATGATTCGCTCTTCGAAGAAATTAAAGAAATTGCAAGCGGTCATTGGCATTGCTTAGAAAGTGTTTGGATAATAAATTCTAATCTTACTGCCTCACAAATAAACACGCGATTGCTTAAAACTCTGGATTCTAATGATAGAATTCTTGTAACTCAAATTCACGGGCCAAATACCTCTTGGAGTAAAACCTTTAGCGATGAATGCAGAAATTGGTTGAAAAAGAATTTACATCCTGTAGAATCTTGAAAAAAATAAAACAACCCCAATGTTTTATATTGGGGTTGTTTTCAATGAAGGACTTAATAAACTCTCAACTACCCTTGAAACCAAGCCGGGTCTATAAGTCCTAGGTATTCTTTAAACCCGGTTATTTTGCCATTTTCAACCGTGATGATAATAATGTTATACCCATCATATTGAAATTTTCCCATCACCTCGCCAGTAGAACGAAAATGAAAATAATGGTCGTTGCCTGCAGGCGTATGAGTTACTTCAGAAAAGCTTAGGTTATTAGGCGATTTTTCACGCTGGCTTATCATTCCTTCAATAGTTGCCTTGGCTTTCTGGTCTTTTGCTCTTCCTGTAAATGGATGCTCAAAGGTTACAAAGGCGTCTGTAATCAGTGATTTTACAACATCATAGTTTCCAGAGTTTTCGCCTTTGTGCCATCCATTGAATGCCTTTTCAGCAATTTGACTATCATTGTCTTGAGCGAGCAGTATTGTTGTGGTTGATAGAAATGTAATGATTAAAATTGATATTCTTTTCATTTTATATTTGATTTAATAGTTTCTTGTAAATGGTAAATCCGAATGTTTCATCAGGTTCTAGTTCGGGTTTTCTTCTGCGTTGTCCTCTTTTAAATTCCATACCGATGGTTTGAGGTTCAATCACTTTAAAAGTGTCTTCGTCATATCTAGTGATTACCTTATTTCCTTTTCTATCTGCACCAGTATGGTCAGAGAAAACGTTGCCAATTAAAATACCACCAGGTTTAAGTGTCTTGAGTATATTTTGTAGTATGTATGGATTATCCTCAATGGCAAAATGAACAAAGAACCAAGTAACGATGTCATATTCCGAATCTGGCCAATTCCAGTTTAATAAATCGGCTTCCTCGGTTTGAATCTCTACACTATTTAAATCGGCAAAACTCAATGCCTTTTGAAGACCTACTGCAGAAATATCTACATTCATTACTTCAGCACCTTTTTTCGCCAAATAGATTTCATTTTTACCTTCGCCACCGCCTATAGCCAATACCTTTTGACCAGACTTAATTAGGTTTTCTTTTTCTTGTAAGTATACATCTGGCTCAAGGCCAAAAATGTACTTTTCATTAGTATAGCGAGAATCCCAACTCTCTTTATTTGTTTTCATAGGTGTTACTTTTATAGGATAAAGTTCCCTAATTGAAAACTGAATTTGGTTCACAAAAAAGTGGTTATGGTGGACAAAAAAATGGCTGCCAATTTCTTGACAGCCATTTGCTACTAATCAATTAATAATCTAATTGAAAATTTAGATTAAGCCTTTGCGGTAACGTTTTGTAAATGTTGTTGTCTATATGTTTCTGGTGTAAGTCCAACGTTCTTCTTAAAGAAGCGTAGAAAGTAAGACTTGTCCAAATATTCTAGTTCGTATGCAACTTGAGAAACTGTATAGTCAGTATAAAGAAGCAATCTTTTTGCTTCAATAATAATACGTTCGTGTATTAGATTTGTAATAGTCTTATTAAGTGCTTTGCGAGTAATGTCGCTTAAATGCTTTGATGATATATTCATCATTTCCGCATATTCTGTAGCACTTCTAATTGATATGTAATTGTGGTCAATGAGGTTTTCTAGCTCACGTAACAAATAGGTAGTTCTCAAAGGTTCACCTGCCAATTCTTCCCTTTGGTAATATCTTGAAAGCTTTACAAGAAGCACATCAATATATGCCCTGATGACGTGGTCTCTGCCAATTTTAAAATTAGTGTACTCATCAAAAATATCTCTTATGGTATGCTGAATGACACTAAATTTGTTTTCATCTAAAAATAGGGCAGGTTCGTTACTTAAAGTGTGGAAGAACGGAAAATCCAATAATTTTTTTGGATTGCTATTCATTAAATAAAATTCGGGCTTAAAGAAAATAGCAAAACCTTCTGTATTTTCATCCAATTGTAAGGCGTGTACTTGTCCTGGTGAAACAAAATAGACACTGTAATCGGCTATTTGGTAACTTTTAAAGTCTATGGTATGAAATCCACTTCCTCTATGAATAAAGAGAACATAATAAAAATCGTGGCGGTGAGGTTCACGGGTATGTTTTTTACCTTCTGTTTTTGGGGCCATATCCTTAATGCCAAAATTGAAATGTTCACTTTGGTCAAAACACTCATTTAAGGTGCGTATTGGTACAATTTCATCCATCTTTTCTATTTTTTTTGAGCTATCATTCGTACAACTACACCTTTTCCTTGATGGTATCCTTCACTTAACTCTATTTCTTTTTCCTCAATTAATAATATACTCAAATTTTTGAATTCACTTCTTAACTCTTCTATGCTAACTAAAAAATCATCACTTTTTGGTCCAAAGGTACTTCCACTGTTCTTGTGACATTCAGAAAACATCTCAAGAACCACAAAACCACCAGGCTTAAGCGAAGCAACCAATGCTTCATTGCCTTTCACTCGCACATCGTTAGGAACGTGAGAATAAATCAGTGCTATCACGTTATAAGTCGTATTAACCAGCTCAGGCTTTCCGTAATCTGCGATTTTATAATTCAAAGCTACTTCAGCTTCTTCAGCTAAAAGTTCCGCTTTGCGTTTACCTTCAGTACTTAAATCAAAAGCGTCAACCTTCCAGCCAAGTCGGGTGGTGTAAACCGCATTACGGCCTTCACCTTCGGCAGGAAATAATGCGGCACCACCTTCTGGGGGAATACTATCAATAACCGATTTAAAAAATTGGTTCACTTCTTTTCCATAGATATATTCGGTATTACTATACCATTTTTCCCATTTTTCCTTTGTCTTTGTAGTTAACAGCATACCATTTTTTACTAAAGATGAAATTGAATCATTTAAATAGTGGACATTCTCATAACCGTTTTCTACCAGTCTTGTAGCAGCAAGTTTACTTCTACGCCCTGAACCACAATAGAGAAATAGGCTTTTGTTTTTATCCGCTTTCGCGAAAGCAGAATCTAAAAAAGATTCATTTTTAAAATTTATATTGAGAGAAGAAGGCAAGTAGCCTTCCAGAGTTTCTTGAGGCGTCCGAACGTCTATAATTAGCGTGTTCTTAGCTAACTGAATGCTATCTTTAAATGCATTAACTGTGAGTGCCGTTGGTTTAATCTCTTGGTTACAACTAGCCAATAAAACAGTGGTTAGTATAAGGATAAAGGATGCTTTAAGATTCATAGATGCAAAATTATGATAACTATGAAAAAGTTGAATGGACTAAATGCGGTTTGCGTGGTACATTTTGAATTAAAAAATATATCCGAAATATTTTCATTAGTAAATATTTTAATTCTTAATCTTTTTCTCAGAAGTATATTTATGATTTTTTAGTATTAAATGTAAGATTTGTCTTTTTACTTTTTAGCTTTTTTCTCAGATATGAAAAATGATTTTGAGGTGTAAATAAGATTTTATAAAAGCAAAATAATCAAATAACGAACAGAAATTGAAATTTTTGAATTTATTGTTAACTACTAGATTTGTAGTTATTGAAGAGTAATTAAAATTAAATAAAACCGGTAATTACTTCACGATACAGAAAGTATTATTCCTTTTAAATAAAGGGTTTTTGTTTGTTAAGGTACAAATAGGGTACAATGTGATTCGTGAAAAGTATTAATTTGTATTTTATTGAGATAATTTACCATTAAGGAAATAGTAAATATATTTTCTAATAAGTCATCTAATTTGATAACTCGTTTTTGGATACTACATTATTAGTAAAGAATTATTAAGCTTACTATCTTTAGAGTGTATGAAAGTTGTTAAAAAAAGATACCTTCTTATTTCGTTGATTGCTCTTCTTTTTATTTTCAGAGG
This sequence comes from uncultured Aquimarina sp., assembly GCF_947492405.1. Taxonomy (GTDB): domain Bacteria; phylum Bacteroidota; class Bacteroidia; order Flavobacteriales; family Flavobacteriaceae; genus Aquimarina. The sequence continues at coordinate 59,180 of NZ_CANLMP010000005.1, read as the reverse complement.
TTATTTATATCGGTTTTTTATAAAATATGAAGCAGTAGGAGAAAGGAAAGAATATCCTATTCATAGCTCAGAATTGATAAGCTACATAAATAATTCTATTGCGAATAATGACCGTTTAGATATTACATCAATTATACATAGGTCTAATAATCTTACTAATGAAAAATTGAAGTTTACCTCATCCAAATGTGATATAGACCCTAACAAGCTGGTTAATTCATCAAAAACGCATTGTGTGGGGTATGCTCATTTTTATGTGTCAACTTGTAATTATCTGCTAGAAAAGTCAAGATTGTCTAATGAATGGAAAGCAAAAGCGTTTAAAGGGAAGTTGTACTTTTTGGGTATAGATATACACAAATATTTGGATTCTCCATTCTTTAAAGATCACGATTTCGTTATTATAGAAAACTCTAAAACGGATGAAAGGATTTACATCGATCCGACGATTTCAGATTATTTAGGAATCGATAGGGTATCGATTCAATTAAACTAGCCTAGCAAACCCGATAATGCTCCAAAGTATAGGAATATCTGATAACATAGAATTATAAAAACACCTAGAAGGAAGAAAATAGTTTTATAAGTCTGGGCTTTAAATTTAACTAGAGCAAATATGGTACTGCCAATAAATTGAACAACGGTAATATTAATAATCATTTTTGACACTGAAAGATAAGCAGGATTATCTGTAGAGATACCTACAAATAGAAAAACAGAAAATATAATAGCCAAAGCTACTGAAATCAATATACTATAAATCCAAAACTTTTTCATATTAATCAAAAGGGTTTAAGTCCATTTTCTTGAATTTGTCTTTTAGTTTTTCTAAAAGCTCACTTGCCTTATCAACCGTAGTTTCTTCTCTTGGAGTAGGGTTGGGGTTGGTTCTAGCTGTAATCATATTTTGTGGTTTTTCAACTACGTGAAGCAATCCATCAATAAAAATGGTTGCGACTTCTTTTGATACAGGTTCAAAGTTACCGGAAGCTGCTGTAAATTCTTCTATTTCACCCAAACCTTTTTCTTTCATTCTTATGCCTAAATACCAATATGAGAAATCGCTCAATGCTTCTGCACAATATTCTACTACTTCGTCTTTATTTTTTAGCTCATTTCCTTCGAGTTCTCCATCTAACATTTTTAAAAAGAAAACGGCTCGTTTATCCCATTTGGTATCAAAGTAGTCTTGCAGAGCTTCGTGTATGGTTTCGAAATTGTCCGTAGGATCATCAATTTTAGATTCGTTATTGCTATCCATTCCACAAACATAAGAAGCTATGTCCCCCTCTAAATTAACCATTGCACCGTAACTACTACCCGATATAGGGAAAAGAGATTTTGCTCTCTTCTTAGGGTTTCTAACACGATCTAAGGATAGTTTTCCAACTCCTCCACCAAGATCACCTACCCAAGTATTAAGCTCTAAGCCAGTGCCTCCTTGTGTTGGAATACCGATACTTTTAGCACGCCAACTTCTTCTGGAATCCATACCTATAATCAAATGTCCAAAATCTACAGCTTTGTATCGTGAATCAAAAATCTCGAAGCTGTTAAACAATGAATTGAATAAGTCTGCTTTGCAATTTTCGGAGCATTTAAGAGCTTCTCTAGCATCTGCTTCTACATTACTATTCGTATACTCGTTAAAGGCAAAATTACGCGCTTTACTTTTCTCTTTTGAATAATCTAAACTCCATTCAGTTCCATAATAAATACCTCTAATAATACTAATCCTATCACCCATATCATCATAACCTTTTATGATAAGATTATCTTCGCTGTGTTTTACAAGTGCAACTAATTGATCAAAACTTTTTGCTGGCTTTGATTTTTCACAACAACAATCTGCTATTTCTATGGATGTAGTTGCTTCTACATTTCCATCTATGATTAGTTCAAAAGTATTTTTACCCATTTAACTCTAATTTTGTTGAGGTATTACTTCTAGTTTAATTTTTTCTGTATTACTTGTAATTTGATAATCTTCCAAACGATCATTCGGAAGTATTTCATCTTCATATTTGAAATCCTTTGTCTTATCTACTAAATTAAGAGTAAGCTCTTTGCCTGTCATGTTTTTGGTCTTTACGACAACATAAATTTCGTCACCAACTTCATATTCAGTTTTTTTGTTTCCTTCTAAATCAGTAATATAATAGTCTATTACTTTTGGTTCAGTATCTTCACTTTCTCTTTCTATAACAGGTTGTCCTAATAATGTTGGATCAGTTTTGCGCCACCAGTGTGATAACATTTCTTGTCCATTGAATAGAATTGTCGCAGGAGATAAACTGAAATATATCATCATAGGGCTAGAGCTATCGTGCTGATAATGTAACTTATAATATAAACAGTAGGTGTCCAATAATTCTATAGTGTTGCTTTTACTCGTTCCAAACCGTGAAGAAACTGTGATTTTACAATTTTTCATCATTTGCGAATCGATAGACCACTCAAAAAAAGTAATGTCGTTACTACCATGTATTGCAAAATCAAAAGTTCGATTCATAGGTTTACTGGTAGGTCTTCCTGTCTGATCTGCATTTTGAAAGAAACTAAAATAGTGTTGCTCTACAATAAACTCCTTTTCATCTAAAAATAGTTTAGCTTGGATGCTCATAGTTAGGTCAAAATTGATTTGTCAAAAATAGATTAAAAAATGATAATTTCCCTGTTTTATTTTTGACCGATTGATACAAGTCAAAGACTTATGGTTTTTTAGTTAAACCATAAATAATCTTTCAATCTCATTTATAATTAAAACTACTTCCCAATACAGAAATTAGCAAAAATATTACCAAGCAAATCATCAGAAGTAATCTCACCTGTGATTTCACCAAAGTGGTATAATGCCTGACGAATATCAATAGCCATTAGATCTCCGGATAACCCATTATCAATGCCGTACTGTACTTTTTGGATTTCTTCTAGTGCCTTTAACAATGCGTCATAATGGCGAGAGTTAGTCACTATGGTTTCATCATTACGTAAGGCTCCGGTATTGACAAATTCAAGAAGTTTGTTTTGCAATTCCTCCACACCAATATTTTGTTTGGCTGATAATAAATGAATATTCTCGATTTCAGATTGTAGGGTTGAAATTTGACCGTCATTAAGTTTATCAACTTTATTAGCAACAACGATTAGGGGTTTCTGAGGATATTTATTCTTAATCTTACCAATTTCAGTTTTTAATTGTTTTAGACTATCAACGGTTAACTCTGAACTATCTACCAGATAAATAACTACTTGTGCCTGTTCAATCTTTTCGAAAGTCTTTTTGATCCCAATGCTTTCTACCACATCTTTAGTATCTCTGATGCCTGCGGTATCAATAAATCGAAAACCGATACCTCCAATATTGATTTCATCTTCAATCGTATCACGGGTAGTTCCTGCAATGTCTGAAACAATAGCGCGTTCCTCATTTAGTAAAGCATTAAGCAAAGTAGATTTACCGACGTTAGGTTCTCCTACAATAGCAACTGGAATACCATTTTTTATTACATTACCTACTGCAAAAGAGTCTATTAACCTTTTTAAAACCTTTGTAATTCTTGATATTAAATCCTGAAACTGAGTTCTGTTGGCAAACTCTACATCTTCCTCTGCAAAATCTAGTTCTAATTCGATAAGAGATGCAAAATTTAGAAGTTCATCACGTAGTTTTTTAATTTCATTACTAAAACCACCACGCATTTGTTGCAGGGCAATCTGATGAGAAGCTTCAGAATCTGAAGCTATTAGATCCGCAACAGCTTCTGCTTGAGATAAATCTAGTTTTCCATTGATAAAAGCACGTAGTGTAAACTCACCTGCATTAGCTGCTCTACACCCTTTACGAAGTAATAATTGAATGATTTCTTGTTGTATATAACTAGATCCGTGACAAGAGATCTCTACCGTAGGTTCACCGGTATATGAATTTGTTCCTTTAAAAATTGATACTAATACTTCATCTAAGACGCGTTCACCATCCAATATATGACCTAAATGTATGGTATGGCTCTTTTGTTTACTAAGATCTTTACCTCTAATAGAACGAAACAAAGGAGCACATGTGCCAATTGCATCGTTTCCAGAAATTCGTATTATAGCAATAGCTCCTGCTCCAGCAGGAGTAGCCAAAGCAACTATAGTATCTTGTGGAATCATATTTTACTCATGAAAGTACAAAAATAGACATAATATAAGTTTTGATTTTCAATTTAGACTTCAAACTTTTTTTGTAGACCGTTTTTTCTTCCTTACTTTTATCCGTGGGTAGAAAATCAAAAAAGAATAAAAGAAAATAGTATAGAGATCTTTTTAGCAATAGCTGAGTTTTTTTCTTATGGAATATCTGTTTAAGACGTAACTAACCTTAACAGTTGATTTAGTAACTAAATTTAATTTCTATATACTAAAACTTTTATTTTTATGAATTTTCACAGCACAAACTCATTTAATAATAGGAAACTACTATTAAAACACGAAATTATTGCTGCCGTCTGCGCAGTATTTATGCTAATTCCCTTTGTCAATTATGCTCAGACACAGAGTTTAGCAAGACACGAAACTCCTTATGATTTAACGCTAACATCTGAAGGATCCATCAATAAAAGCGGTACAGAAGTAATTACTGAAGAAGTTTCAGAAACAGGAGCTACTTGGTTACGTCTATTTTTTAAGGATGTAAACTTAGGGAATAATAGTACGATTACGATTACTTCAAAATTAGATGGAGCGACACAAACTTTAACAGCTCAAACTATAAAGGATTGGAACAATTCCAGTGCTTATTTTAATGGTGATGCAGTTACGGTTACCTTATCAGTAGCTTCAAATGATTCATCAGTTGGGATTAATATTTCAGAATTAAGTGTAGGAGAGCTCGATCCTACTATCAAATCTCAATGTGGATCTAATGATGATAGAGTAGATTCTGCTGATGATGCTATTGGTAGAATAGTTCCTATTGGGTGTACGGGTTGGATCATTACTAATGGTAAACTAGTTACTGCCGGTCATTGTGTAGGTAGTAGAGCGGAGATAATCGAATTTAATGTACCTAAATCAAACCCTGATAGAACTATAGTTCATCCTGGACCAGAGGATCAGTATCCAATAGGAAATTTTGTGTCACCATATCCAAATAGTCCAAGCCAAGCTAATGACTGGGCGGTTTTTGATGGTTTTGCTAATTCTCAAACGGGTTTAACACCAATTCAAGGACAAGGCGCATCATATAATGTAGTACAAGACGCACCAGGATCGAATATTACAATTACCGGTTTCGGAACTGACACAGGGATTGATAACCAAACACAGCAGATTCATACAGGACCACTAAGTTCTTCGACTAATACTTTTGTACGGTATAGAGCAGATACTACGGGAGGAAATTCTGGTAGCCCAATTATTGATACTGCTACAGGTAACGCTGTTGGTGTTCATGCATATGGAGGTTGTTCCGGATCAGGAGGATCTAACTCCGGTGAAAGAGCTACCATACCTGCTTTCTGGAATGCAATGGGATTAGGAACACCACCACCGCCACCGGTAGAAGAATGTACAGGGGATGTTTCATCTTTTCCTTATAGTGAAAGCTTTGAAGGATCTATTGGAGCTTGGTCTCAGTCAACAAGTGATGATATTAACTGGACTGTGAACTCTGGAGGTACCCCTTCTAATGGAACAGGACCAAGTGGAGCAATTGATGGTAATTCGTATATCTATGTAGAGGCATCAGGAAATGGTACTGGATATCCAAATAAGCAAGCAATTCTAAATTCTGCGTGTTTGAATTTTAGTAGTTTAACTTCTCCAACGCTTAATTTTCAATATCATATGATAGGTAATGCTGTTGGGGCATTAAATATTGAAGCAAGAACCAACAATACTGGTAATTGGACTAGTGTATTTAGTAGGTCAGGAGCTCAAGGTACAGATTGGAATACGGCAAGTATTGATCTTTCTGCATATGCAGGGAATGCAAGTGTGCAACTAAGATTAAATGTCGTAACTGGTAGTAGCTGGCAAGGAGATATTACAATTGATGACCTAAGCATTACAGACGGAACAACGCCACCTCCTCCTACGTGTGATACATTAAATTTTAATGATTTCAATATCAACGGGTTCTCTAACCAGGATGCTGCTGGAAACTTCTCTATAGGTAATGGAGGTTCTTCTATATCCATGACTAATAACACCTGGAAATATATTGCTCTAAGTTATACAGTAACAGCTAATACTGTAATTGAATTCGATTTTAGTAGTTCTTCTCAGGGAGAAATCCATGGAGTTGGTTTTGAAGATGATAATACCTTAACTGCCAACAGGTATTTTAAAGTGCACGGAACCCAGAATTATGGAGTTACTAATTTTGATGATTACGGTAGTGGAACAAAAACGTATATAATTCCAGTAGGAAACTTTTATACGGGAGCAATGGATCGATTAGTTTTTATAAATGACAATGATGCGGGAAGTGGAAACACCTCGGTTTTTTCTAATGTGAAGATTTATGAAGGTTCTTGTGGGCAATCAGCAACCGCAGAAAGTTTAATGGCTAACTTGGAATCAGCTGAAGCAATATTAGGAGATGAGCCAGAAGGTATCTTTTCTGATGTTAGTATAGCTCCAAACCCAGCTACTAATAATTTTTCTATTCGTCTTAGCTCTTATGTAAAAAAGGCTAATGCTACCATATTTTCTATCTTAGGTCAGAAACAAGCTCAAATAGAATTACAATCAGGTCTCAATACTATTTCTGCTCAGAATTTATCACTAGGTCGTGGTATTTATATAGTCCGAATAGAAAGTGATGGTGAGTCTACGGCCAAGAAACTAATCATCAACTAACCAAAATATAAACAATAGAACTTAAATTTAGTTACGTTAAAAGCATCTCATTTTGGAGATGCTTTTTTTTATAGATTTTCTTTTTTGAATGTAACATTTTACTAATTATTTCGTCATATAGGTAAAGAATGCTAATTTTATTAGCAATTTTAATCATCATCAATCAAAACTAAAGAAATCATGAGACAAGACAGATCATTACTCGTTATTACCCATTTATCCCAGTTGTTAGATCTAGTAACTGGATTTGGAGGATTCATAGTGCCATTAATACTGTGGTTAACACAAAGAGAACAAGTGTTGGCAATGGATAATCACGGAAAATCAATTATGAATTTTCAGATTAGTATGTTTATCTATGCAGTAGTTTGTGTACCATTAATATTATTATTTGGATTAGGTGTTTTAGGATTAATTGTAATAGGTATTTTATGCTTAGTATTCCCAATAATTAATGCTATAAAGGCAAGTAATGGAGAAGAACCATTCTATCCTTTATCTATAGAGATCATAAAATAATCAACAAAAAAAGAGGGAAGATTGTAAATCTTCCCTCTTGATATATGTATAAGTTGAATTAAATCTAGTGTTGGTTAATTCTAAAATCAGGATATGCGTCCATTCCATGTTCGTGACCATCCAGACCATCAATTTCTTCTTTTTCAGAAACTCTGATTCCAATAGTTTTCTTTAATGCGAATATGATAATAAAAGATGTTAATACGCAGAATCCACCAGCAGCTAAAACACCAACTCCTTGTACTAAGAATTGATCAAAACCAGCTTTAGCTCCAAAGATTCCTACGGCAAGTGTTCCCCAAATACCACAGATTAAGTGCACTGCAATTGCTCCTACAGGATCATCAAGTTTCAATTTGTCTATTAATGCTACACCAAATACGATAATCGCACCAGCAATTGCTCCAATTAATACAGCATCAGTAGGAGTCATTTGATCTGCTCCAGCAGTAATACCAACTAACCCTCCAAGAATTCCGTTTAAGAACATAGTTAAATCGTAATTTTTGTACATTAGTGTAGATACTAAAAAGGCAACAACTCCACCAGCAGCAGCAGCAAGAGATGTTGTTACTAAAGTAAGAGAAGTACCAGCAGCATCGGCAGAAAGTACAGAACCACCATTAAATCCAAACCATCCTAACCAAAGAATTAATACACCTGCAGCAGCTAATGGTATATTATGACCAGGTATTGCCTGAGGCTTACCATCAGAACTGAATTTTCCTATTCTAGATCCTAGTAACCATACTGCTACTAATGCAGCCCATCCTCCTACAGAATGTACTAAAGTAGAACCAGCAAAGTCATAAAACCCTTCCGCTTCACCAATTTGGAATGATGATAAAAATCCACCACCCCATTGCCAAGAACCTACAATTGGATATACAACACCTACATAGATGATTGTGAAAATCATAAAAGCTCCTAGTTTAATTCTTTCGGCAACAGCTCCAGAAACGATAGTGGCAGCAGTGGCAGCAAACATTCCTTGGAACAAGAAGTCTGTCCAATATGTATATCCTTCATTATATGCTAAGTCTAAAGCTCCTTCTACTACTGGAGAGCTTAATCCAAATCCTGCAAATCCAATAAATCCTGCAGCATCTTCAGCAAATCCAGGATACATTAAATTGAATCCTACTAAGCAGTATAGTAATAAACCTACGCAGATGATGAATACGTTTTTAAAAAGAATATTAATTGTGTTTTTTTGACGAGTTAATCCAATTTCTAAAAAAGAGAAACCTAAGTGCATGAAAAATACCAGTGCTGTACACACCATCATCCATACATTATTTATAGTTAACATTTCCATTGTATAATTGACTATTTAAAGTTATTTTTTGTTTTCAGTTGGTAATTTGTGTTAGTGGTGGTTAAGATAGTGTAGAGCTACCTTTTTCAGAAGTACGAATTCTGTATGCCTCTTTAATATCAGAAACAAAAACTTTTCCGTCTCCAACTTCACCAGTTTTTCCAGCTTCCAGAATTGCAGAAATTGCAGCTTCTTCAAAATCGTCATTTACCACAATTGATAAAAAACGTCTTTGAATATCTGTTGTACTATAGGAAATTCCACGATATACGTGTCCCTTTTTTTCATTACCTACACCAGTAACATCCCAATAAGAAAAGAATGTAATGCCTTTTTCGTGTAAAGCTTCTTTTACAACACGATATTTTGATCTCCTGATGATTGCTTCTATTTTCTTCATAAAGACTAAAAAGTTAAAATTAATGTTAAATCTATGTCAAAAATATGCGAATTACTTTTTAGCCACCAAATTTTGAAGGGTAATTGCTATATTTTTGTCATTTTGAAATATTTACCCCCTAAAAAATTAGGGGTATGTATTTTTTGGTGAAATAAATAAGGATTTCGCAGTAATGCATTATGGTTTTTTTACGAAAACGTTTTCATTGATGTTTTTAGACACAAAATTGCTGTAATCCCTTATGTTATTTGAGTTTTTTTAAGAAAAACTGCGTTATTGAATTCGTAATTAGAAGTCGTTATTTTGTGATTATTTTATTGAAACTTGCGTTTTTTTAAAGAGCTAAGAAAAGTAATCCTGAAAGCTCTGTTTTTCTTTTTCCTTCCTTAAGGTTTTGTTAATTTCAACAACTTGAAACACTTTAGATCCGAAATAATATGAAGAAACAAGGAATGTATCTACCAGAATTCGAACACGACGCATGTGGTGCCGGATTCATCTGTAGCTTAGAAGGGAAAAAGTCAAATGATATTATTCATAAAGCGCTTGAGATTCTAGAAAAATTAGAACATCGTGGAGCAGTAAGTTCTGATGGAAAAACTGGAGATGGAGCAGGAATATTAATAGATATACCTCATGATTTCTTTGTTGAGAATTGTACATTTGATTTACCTGAAGCGGGTGAATATGCTGTAAGTAATGTGTTCTTACCTAAAAAGGAGAACCAGAGACAATACTGTATGGATACTTTCGAAAAAAGTATTGCCGATCAGGGACTTGTACTTTTAGGATGGAGAGATGTTCCTGTAGATACGGTCCATTTAGGTGAAATAGCTGCTACGACAGAACCTTTTATTAAGCAAATATTTATAGGTAAAAATACTAAAGAACAAACCTATTTTGATTTTAATCTAAAATTATTCACTGCAAGAAAAGCTACAGAACACGAAATATACAGTTCTAAATTATCAGAAAACAAGTTTTTCTATCTACCTAGTTTATCTACAAAAACTTTAATATTTAAAGGTCTTTTGATGCCTGAAGACATTAAATTATACTACACGGATCTTATGGATCCGAAAGTAGTGACTAGATTGGCTTTAGTGCATCAGCGTTTTTCGACCAACACGTTTCCTACTTGGGATCTGGCTCAGCCTTTCCGATATATGTGTCATAATGGAGAGATTAATACCTTAAGAGGTAATGTGACCAGAATGAGATCTAGAGAAGAATTATTAGAGAGCAACTGGTTTGGTGAGGATATTAAAAAAGTATTACCGGTCGTTCTGAAGGGAAAATCAGATTCTGCATCTATGGATATGGTGGTAGAGTTATTATTGATGACAGGTAGGTCTTTGCCGGAAGTAATGATGATGATGGTACCAGAAGCTTGGGAGAAGAATCCAGAAATGTCTGAAGCCAAGAAAGCATTCTATGAATATAATTCTTGTGCTATGGAACCTTGGGATGGTCCTGCATCAATTCCGTTTACAGATGGAAATTATATTGGAGCTGTATTAGATAGAAATGGATTAAGACCATCTAGATACACTGTGACAAAAGATGGATATGTAATTATGTCTTCTGAAACTGGAGTGGTGGATATAGAACCTAGTAATCTAGAGTTTCACGGTCGTTTAGAACCAGGAAAGATGTTTCTTGTAAACATGGACGAAGGTAGAATTGTTAATGACGAAGAAATTAAAGAAGAAATAGCTGCCAAACATCCGTATAGAAAATGGATAGATGATAATTTAGTGCATCTAAAGGATATTCCTTATAATGACTGTCCATTATTTTTGGGCGAAGAAACTATTGGAAAACGTAAAGAAGTATTTGGATATACTCAGGAAGATATAGATACGATTATTGTTCCGATGAGTCAACTAGCAAAAGAACCTATTGGATCCATGGGGTCGGATACACCAATTGCAGTACTATCCGAAAGATCACAATTAATATATAACTATTTTAAACAGTTATTTGCGCAAGTAACAAACCCTCCATTAGACGGAATTCGTGAGGAATTAATTACAGATATAAGTCTTACTTTAGGATCAGATCATAATATTTTCAATATTAATGAGAAGCACTGTAATAAATTGAAAATACAGAACCCTGTTATTTCAAAAGAAGATTTAGATAAAATTAAGACATATACAGATAAAGGTTTTAAGGCAACTTCTGTCCCTATGTTATATAATATCAACAGAGGACTTAACGGATTAGAAGATGCGCTGGAAGATACTCTAAATAAAGTTTCAGAAGCGATTGATGAAGGAAGTAATATCATAATACTTTCGGATAGAAATATAAGTAAACACAGAGCTCCAATTCCTGCATTATTAGCATGTTCTTTTGTAAATAGTGGATTACAGAAATTAGGAAAACGCTCTCAGGTGAGTATAATCATTGAATCAGCAGAACCAAGAGAAGTACATCATTTTGCATTGCTATTTGGATATGGTGCTAGTGCTATTAATCCATATATGGTAAATGAAATTATAAAAGAGCAAATTGAAGATAAAAATATTACCGATTTAGAAGCATTAGAAGCGGTAAATAATTATAATAAAGCTGTAGGTAAAGGAGTACTGAAGGTAATGAACAAAATAGGAATCTCTACTTTGAATTCATACCGTAGTTCTCAACTTTTCGAATGTATTGGTATAAACACTAAAGTAGTAGATAAATATTTCCCAAATACGGCAACACGTATTCAAGGAATAGGATTATACGAAATAGAGAAAGAAATAGCTAAGCGACACAAAAGAGCTTATATAGAAAGAGAAGTAGATGCTACATTAGATTTAGAAATAGGAGGACAGTATAGATGGAGACGTAATGGAGAGAAACATCAGTTCAATCCACTATCAGTTGCTAAACTTCAAAAATCTGTTAGAGATAACGATCCTAAAACCTATAAAGAATATGCAAATTTAATCAACGAACAGTCTAAAAGTCTAATGACTATTCGTGGATTATTAGAATTTTCTAACTATGATCCAATCCCTTTAGATGAGGTGGAACCTTGGACAGAAATTGTAAAACGTTTCAAAACCGGAGCAATGTCATATGGATCCATTAGCAAGGAAGCACACGAAAATCTAGCGGTTGCAATGAACCGAATTGGCGGTAAGAGTAATTCTGGAGAAGGAGGAGAAAATCCGTTACGTTTTTATAAAGATGTTAATGGAGATTGGAAGAACAGTGCAATTAAGCAAGTAGCTTCCGGAAGATTTGGAGTTTCTTCAAATTATTTGACAAATGCAGCAGAAATCCAAATAAAAATGGCTCAGGGAGCTAAACCAGGAGAAGGAGGCCAGTTGCCAGGACCAAAAGTAAATCCTGAAATTGCCAAAACTCGTAACTCTACTCCATATGTTGGATTAATTTCTCCACCACCGCATCACGATATCTATTCTATTGAAGATTTATCTCAGTTGATTTATGATTTGAAATCTGCAAATCGATCCGCTAGAATTAATGTAAAATTAGTATCAGAAGTAGGAGTGGGTACAGTAGCTGCTGGTGTAGCCAAAGCCAAAGCGGATGTTGTATTGATTTCTGGTTTTGATGGAGGAACAGGAGCATCACCATTAACCTCATTAAAGCATGCAGGTTTACCTTGGGAGCTAGGAATTGCTGAAGCACAGCAAACACTTGTAGGTAATAATCTTAGAAGCCGAATTGTCTTAGAATGTGATGGACAATTAAAAACAGGTCGTGATGTCGCAGTAGCTTGTTTATTAGGAGCAGAAGAGTTTGGTTTTGCCACAGCACCTTTAGTAGCGTCTGGATGTGTGATGATGCGTGTTTGTCATCTTAATACATGTCCAGTGGGTATTGCCACTCAGAATCCAGAATTACGTAAGAAGTTTAAAGGAAAACCAGAACACGTAGTAAACTATATGTATTTCGTTGCTCAGGAATTAAGAGAAATTATGGCACAGCTTGGTTTCAGAACAATTAATGAAATGGTAGGTCAAGTGCATAAGTTAGATCGTAAACAAGCAATCGAACATTATAAAACTGCTGGAGTAGACCTTTCACCAATTTTACATCAGGTAGAAGCAGCTGAAGGAGTTGGGATTTATAATTCAGAAATACAAGATCACTGTCTAGGAAAATCAATAGATTTCGAAATTATAGAGCAGGCACACCAGGCATTGTTCAGAAAGGAGAAGACTACTCTAGATTTTGATATTACTAATACAGATAGAGCAGTAGGAGCAATTCTTAGTAATGAAATATCTAAAATATATGGAGCACAAGGATTACCCGATAGCACACTGAAGTTAAATTTTACAGGAGCAGCTGGGCAAAGTTTTGGAGCTTTTGCAACCAAAGGATTGACAATGGTAGTTAATGGTAATACTAATGATTATCTAGGTAAAGGATTGTCTGGAGCTAAGCTAATTATCAAAGTACCTGATGAAGCTACTTTAGTGCCCGAAGATAATGTGATTACTGGTAATGTTACTTTATATGGAGCAACAGATGGAGAAGTATATATTAATGGTAAAGCGGGAGAACGATTCTGTGTTCGTAATTCTGGAGCTAAAGCAGTTGTAGAAGGTATCGGAGACCATGGATGTGAATATATGACCGGTGGAGTTGCAGTGATTCTTGGAGAAGTGGGAAGAAACTTTGGAGCAGGTATGTCTGGAGGTATTGCGTACATATATGATGATAAAAAGACATTCGAAGCACACTGTAACAAAGAAGCATTAAATCTAGATCCGGTAGAACTACCAGAAGATGTGATTGAATTAAAAGAGTTGATAGAATCACATTACAATGCAACTTTAAGTCCATTGGCACAAAGAATTCTAGAGAATTGGGAAAATGAATTACCAAAATTCATTAAGATATTCCCAGAAGAGTATAAGCAGGCTTTAAAAAGATTAGAAGAAGAAAAATTAGCACAAGCATAAACGATAATAGACATGGGAAAGATAACTGGATTTTTAGAATTTGAAAGAGAGATAGAACAGTACCAACCTGTTAAAGATCGTATTAAAGGATACAAAGAGTTTACTGTACCAATGGAGGAAAGTAAGCTTAAAAATCAAGGAGCGAGATGTATGGATTGCGGAATCCCATTTTGTCATAGCGGATGCCCGTTAGGAAATCTGATACCTGATTTTAACGATGCTGTGTATCGAGGTAAATGGGAAAAAGCTGCTGGTATATTACACTCTACAAATAACTTCCCAGAGTTTACGGGGAGATTATGTCCTGCACCTTGCGAAGAAGCTTGTGTATTAGGGATCAATGAAGATCCTGTAACCATAGAAAACATAGAAAAAAATATAGTTGAAGAAGCTTTTAAAAATGGTTGGGTTAAAGCAAATCCCCCAGCAAGTAGAACGGGTAAAACAGTTGCTGTAATTGGTTCAGGACCTGCCGGACTAGCAACAGCGCAACAATTGAATCGTGCGGGACATTTAGTAACTGTTTTTGAAAGAGATGAAAAAGTAGGAGGATTGTTACGTTATGGTATTCCAGATTTTAAGATGGAAAAGAATGTGATTGATCGTAGAATTACTGTTCTAGAAGAAGAAGGTATTGTATTTAAAACAAATACTCATATTGGAAAAGATATCAAAGCAGATCAATTAAAAGCAGATTTTGATGCTGTAGTATTATGTACAGGAGCAACAGTTCGTCGTAATTTACCGGTTAAAGGAGCTGATCTTAAAGGTGTGGTGCAAGCCATGGATTTCTTACCACAAAACAATCGTAGAGTAGATGGGATCAAAGATTTAGGAGAAGAGATTTTAGCAACTGATAAAGATGTTATTGTAATTGGTGGTGGTGATACAGGATCTGATTGTATTGGTACTTCAGTGCGTCATGGTGCTACTTCAGTTACGAATTTTGAAATCATGGGTAAAGGAACTATAGAACGCCCTGCTAATCAGCCATGGCCGTTTTGGCCTATGCGATTACGCACCAGTTCCTCGCATGAAGAAGGTGTAGAACGTAATTGGAGCATTTCTACCAAAGAATTCTTAGGAGATGAAAATGGTAATCTTAGAGGACTAATAACTTCTCAGGTAGAATGGGTAAAAGAAAATGGTCGTTTTACATTAAAAGAAATTCCTGATACAGAGAAAGAATGGAAATGTGAGTTAGCTTTATTAGCAATGGGATTCACCGGATCAGAACCAACCATTGCAGAACAATTAGGAATTGATATGGATGCCAGAACAAATATAAAAGCAACTGAAGAGAACTATGCAACAAATGTAAAAGGAGTTTTTGCAGCTGGAGATACACGAAGAGGACAATCTCTTATTGTTTGGGCTATTGCAGAAGGTAGACAAGCAGCACATCATATAGATACCTATTTAATGGGAAGCTCTAATTTACCTCTTAAGGGTGAGGGAGATTTACCAAGAGTTTAAAATTTAGATTTGCGAGGTTTTAAAAAATCTTGCAAATCTTTTAAGTGTTAATAAAAAGCTGCTAATCTTCAAATTAGCAGCTTTTTTTGGAGAAGTATTTTTATCTTCAATTTACTTTTTTAAAATCCTATCATTTACTATTTTTTCCATGATAGATGTTTTATAGTTACGTCCTAATGGGACATAATGCGAACCAACTGTTATTCCTTCTGTTTCAATAGCTTCAATTTTATGAATACAAACAATGTATGATTTGTGGACTTGTATGAAAATATCAGAATCTAATTGCTTAGCCACTTCTTTAAGAGGAATTAAAGAGAGATGTTTCTTTCCATCAGTAGTGTGAAAAGCAACATAATTTTGCATAGACTTTATAAATAAAATATCATTAAAATATATTTTTTTATAAATATTCTCACATTTTATAAAAACATAATCAGATCTCGAATTATCCTGATTCTGAGTTATACTAGTTTTGTTTTGTGTCAAAAGATACTGTTCTTTTACCTTGCAAACGGCTTTGAAAAAGCGCGTAAATGTAATAGGTTTAAGTAGATAATCCATTACGTCCAAATCAAATCCATCCAAGGCATAGTTAGGAAAAGCAGTTGTGATAATAACCATTGGTTGAGACTTCATAGATTTTAGAAACTCTATTCCATTCATTCTTGGCATCTGAATATCCAGAAATAGCAAGTCTGCTTGATGCGAATTCTTGATCTTGTTGATTTCTAAAGGATTATTACAAGATCCTTGCAATTCTAAAAAGTCTACTTCTTTAATATAATTAGAAACACACTCTCTAGCTAAAGGCTCGTCATCAATTACAATACATTTTAAAACCATGATTTCTTTTTTAAGATTGTAATGAAGTTATAGGTATAATAGGTTCTTCTGATAAAGAGGGAGTTCTATTCAATGCTATTTCAAGCTTTATTTTATAACGCTCTCCCGTTTTTTTTATAGAAAGTTCATATTGATCACGATATACTAAATCTAATCTTCTCTGAACATTTTTTAAACCTATTCCGCTGTTTTTCATCAAGTCATCAGAATTATCATCATAATCAATGATAGTATTTTCAACTTCAAATAGGATTTTTTCATTTGAAAAATGAAAATGTATAGAAATCCAATTTTCTTGATTACTACCTTGAGATACATGTTTGAAAGCATTTTCTACAAAAGGCATTAAAATAAAAGGGGCTACAGAAACATTACCATAGATTTGATCTTCAATGTTAGTAATCACCTTCACCGTGTTATCAAGTCTTAGTTTTCCTAAATCAATAAAATTTTTAAGATAATTTATTTCTTTATCTAAAGAGATTTTGGACTCATTACATTCATATAATTGATAGCGCATAAGATCGGAAAAATTTGCTAGAGATTCTGAAGCCATATCAGGGTTTTTATGGATCAGTACAAAAATTGAATTGATAGTATTGAATAAAAAATGAGGATTGAATTGTGATTTTAAAAATTTAAGTTCAGTTTCTATTTTTTCTTTTTCTAGTAACTGCGTCCTTTGTTGTGATTTAATCCAGTTTTTTGCCAGTTTTATGCTCATAGCTAATGTCATACTTGCTAATGTCGATCCTAAAGAATTGGATTTAAATAACTGGATAAAACTTTGACCCTTAAACAATTCTTCAAAAGATTGAGAAGAAATGTATGCATTAACATAGTATCCTGATGTTATAATTATTGCTGTAACTAATATCGTGATTCCAAGCAAAAATAGATACTGAGAATATTTCCTTTTTTCTAAAAACCTGGGGATTAGATAATATAGATTGAAATAAACGCTAATTGCCTGAAAGACCACATAAAAAACAAATTTTGTGGTATATTCAGAAAACAAAATATTATATGCCGCTTCTGTAGCGCTACCCGCAGCAATAGTCCACCACATATAGTGATAAACAAACCAAAATAAGAGATGGTGCATTTTATAGCGATATAAACCGGTAAGTATTTTAGAATTCTTTATAGTGTCTAATTCTACCCGCATAAACTTATTACTTAAGACCTAGTAAAATAAGAAAATAGTTTTTAAACACATATAGTCGTGCTATTTTATTGACGAATGTGCTCAAATTGTTGACAAACGACTCTAGATCCAATATCACTTCTATTTTTTACAATAAGAGACAATATGATGTCGGTCATCAATTATAGATATGGTTTTATCAATTTCAGTTATTACTGTATTTGTTTTCAGGATATTTTAGATGAAAACCATTGAAAATAATAGACTTATGAGACATTTTAGAAGCAACTTTCTATTTCTAGTATTAATTTTTATAAGTGTTGAACAGGTAATTGCTCAAACAGAATCAATAGTTACCGAAAACATCAAAATACATCTTAATGAATTCATTGCAGACTATATCAAAGGAATGCAGAATGCTAATGATAAATTTTTTGAGAAGTATTATGAAAAAGAGATTCGATTGATGCCTGCATTTCAAAAAACACTTTTAGGAAAAGAGAACGCATTAATCTATCACAAAGCATTTTTTGATCGATTCGATATTTTAGAATACAAAAGAGAAAATATAGAAACATTGGATTTGGGTTCTCAACTCGCAGTTATAGGAACTTTTGAAATGAAAGTAAGATTAAAAAACGCAGAAAAAGAAGAAGAACTTAAGGGGAAATACATAGATATATGGCGTAAGGGAGAAGGAAATCCTTTATTGATTTCGGAAATATGGAACTATGATCATCATACAGATCTTACGAAGCAACTAAAATTTGATCATGTTCCAGGAACTGTATTAGCCTTTCAAGGACACCTTCCTGTAGATAACAATATTCGATTCGAAATAGCTTCCATAAATAGTTTTACAGAAGAATTCATTTCTCATCATGATCATACGCTATGGTCACAAATATATGCAGATGATGCGGTAGCACTGTTTAGTTATAAACCCATATTTAGAGATAAAAAAAGTTTGGATGTATTTATTAAAAGCCATGTAGCGGAGCTTCCTGTTTTTGAGAAACTGGATATTAGAAACAATCACATTGATGATTTAGGAGTATATGTGGTGAATATCGCGAGTCATATTGCCAATTGGCGGAACACTGAGTATTCAGGTATTAGCACTGGTAAAGGCATAAAGATATGGAAAAGAGCACCTAATGGGAGCTTGAAAATTTTCAGACAAATATCTACCTACGATTATAATTATTAATACAACTGGTTAATACAATACTTTAAACTATGAATTACTCTGCAAAATTAAAAGCAATTACGTTTGTAATCTTCTTTATGATCTTTTTCTTACCGAATGCATTTGGTCAGTATCTGATGAAGGGAAGTGTAATAAATGATACTATTACCTCTAAAGTTTTAGAGAAAAATAAAGTAGGATTAAGTACAAAAAGAAACATAAAAATTTATCTTCCTCCCAGTTATGCTACATCAAAAAAGAATTATCCAGTAGTTTACTACTTACACAATGTATTCTCTAATCCATCTATTGTTATTAATGATCATAAAACTCCTGAAATAATAGATAAAAATATTTCTGAAGATCGATCTAATGAGTTTGTTTTTGTAGTTGCAGATTTTACTTCACCTACGATTGGAAGCCTTTTTGAAAACTCTAGCACCAGCGGTTATTGGTTAGATTTTATAACTAAAGAATTGGTGGTATATATTGATCAAAATTACAGAACGATTCCAAATAATAACAGCCGAGCCGTAATCGGTCATTTTATGGGCGGGAGAGGAGCATTAAAGCTTGGCATGGCATATCCTGAAGTTTTTAATATTGTTTATGCAATGCATCCTGTAGCCACAGGAACAGGATATTTACCAAGAGCTTCATTAGACATTGATTGGAAAAAAATACATTCTGCCAAGTCCTACAAAGTGATAGAAGGAACAGGAAGAACTCAAATTTTCACAAGTATCTGTCAAGCATTTCTTCCTAATACTAATAGACCACCGTTTTACTGTGATTTTTTATTTGAAAAAGATGACAAGGGAGTATTAAAAATCCATCCTAAAAATATAAGAAAGGAGCAAAAAGAATTTCATTTGGATGAAAAACTAGACGAATACGCAGATAACTTAAGAAGTTTAAAAGCAATTGCATTCGATTGGGCCAGATTTGATCAGACACAGGCACACGTTATTTCTAATCGCAGATTTAGCAAAAAATTAATGGATATAGGTGTGGATCATCAAGGAATTGAATTTGTAGGAGATCCCTGGAACAAATATTGGGGCGATGAAGGACGCATCGCCAAAAGAGTATTACCATTTTTAAATGAACATCTGAAATTTTAAATAACCCTAATTGTAAGAAAATGAAAGGCAAACATTTATTATGGAGTATGATAGTTTTATCACTGTTCATAGGATGTAAGAATAGTTTAGAAACTCCAAATTATTCTAAAGAACAAGATCAAAAATCTATACAGGCTATTTTAAAAGTATTAGACGATCATAAAATTTCCACAGCAGATAAAATGGATGTTTGGGTAGATGATTTAATACATATGGCCCCTAATCATCCAATAATTACAACCAAAGCTTCTTTAATAGAACATATCAACAACGAAAAAAAATACGGTTTTGCAGATATGACACATGAAATAACTGAGATGCATTCTTTTGAAAAAAATGTAATCATGCACGGTAAAGTAACAGGAACATTTTATCCCATTAATGAAGGGACACCCAATACTTTTGAAACTAAAAACCTATTTGTTTTCAGAAGGATGAAAGATAACTCTTTAAAAATATGGAAAGTTATTTTTAATATGACTTCTTAAACAAAATTCAGAATTTTAAAAAACTAAATAATGAAGAAATATGTATCCTTAGTTTTTATGTTAATAGTACTATTAGGATGTGAAAACTCAAAAAATAATAAAGCTGATAAATTAGAAGAGTTAGAAACAGTAGAAGATCTTTTACAAGAGTACAATCGAAGAATCATCAATGCAGCAAAAATGGGGTCGTTTGAAAAAATACGTGATTTATATGATCATGAATCATTATTAATGACCGATTACAACCCTTTAATAGTAAATAATAACAATATAAAAATATATTATGATACTATATTTGGTAGGAATAAGATTAAAGAATACAAGAGAGAAACAATAGATGTTTTAGAATTTCCAAATAGAATTATTGAGATAGGTTTATTTACAAAAGTATTTGAAAGCTCCGAAACAATAAAAGGTAAATATTTCAACGTATGGAAGAAAGATGGTGAAGGAAAACTAAAATTACGTGCAGAATCTTTTGGGTATCTAAAACGTATGGATAATCCAACTGTATTCTTGGTGCCCGAAGCAAGTACTACAGCGCCAGAAATCATTAAAACACCAAGAGAATTAGCTGCCTACGCTGCTTTAGGTAAAAGCAATGTAAGAGCTAGAATTCCAGAAAGAACTACTGATTCATATACAGATGAGGCAATGTACTTACCATTTGCTGATACTATTAAAACAGGAAAGGCTATTTTGATAGAACATTATAAAGGCTATTATAAGTATCCTGCTACAATAGATTCTTTAGAGGTAATGACATATGCATATGATAAAGTAGGTAAAGGCTATATCAAATATGGTGGGTTTTATGTGGATTGGTCGGTTCCTGGATTTTCAGGAAATAGTACAGGAACTGGCATTTCATACTGGCGTAGAGAAAAAGATAATTCACTCAGAATACATAGACAAATAGGATTGCATATACAAAAATAAGTTTCTATATAATTCTGATATAGAAATCAGATATAGCTATTGTATTGATCAAATAAAAAAAAGCTACTCATCCGATTGGACTAGTAGCTTTTTAATGATTGATGAATGTACTTAACTTAGGTATTTATTAGTTGGCTCGTTTATAAATATTTAAAAATGAATTTTGATTCTAATGGCTTGATCCAATGAAACGTTTTCATCCTGATTTTTCAATGATTTTACGAATTCAGGGGTAACTCCATGAATCTTTAAACTCTGTGCTTGATCTGCTGTAATATTAGTATATCCCAAATCTTCAAAAGGCTTAATGAATTCTGGTGTCACGTTATGAATTTTGAACGATATAATATCATCCAAAGGAATATTACCAAACTTAGTCTTTTTAAATTCTTTTATATACTCTGGCGATACATTATGAATTTTTAAAGACATCAGATCATCTATATTCAGGTTATTGTATCCAATTTTTATATACTCCGCAGCAGCATCCGGAGATACATTATGGATTCTTAAAGACATGGCTTCGTCTAATGAAATATTCTTGTATCCAGCTTTCTTAAAAGTATCAATAAATTCTGGAGTTACATTATGAATTTTCAATCCTACAATTTCATCTAATGGAATATTTTTATATCCTGCTTGATGGTATTTTTTTATAAATTCTGGGGTCACATTATGTATTTTGAATGAAATGATATCATCTACAGATACATTGTCATAACCAAGAGATTTAAATTGTTTTATAAAATCCCCAGGTGTTTGTTCTACTTCTTGATATCCTTTTCCAGAATTGCTTGTGGAGCTTGATTGACTATTTTGATTATGAGTTCTTGCCTGAGAAGGGGAAATGTTATGGATTTTTAATTTAGTAGCCTCTTTTAAAGTGATTTTAGTTTGCCCGGCTTTTTTATAAGACTTTATAAGATCCGCTGTTACATTATAAATTTTTAAGTTTTTGGCTTCTTTTAAAGTAATATTAGGATATCCTATGTTTTTGAAACTTTTAATAAAAGCTGGTGTTACGCTATGTATTTTTAGATTCTGAGCTTCCTTTAATGTAATATTTTTATATCCAGCATCTTTATAAGATTGAACATATTGTGGTGTCACATTATGTATTTTGAGATTTTGCGCTTCTTTCGCTGATATATTTGTATACCCTTCTTTTTTAAAGTCTGCAATAAAATCAGGAGATACATTATGGATTTTTAATCTCGTATAATCTTTGAGTGACATTTTTTTATATCCATTATCATTATATGATTTAATGAACTCTGGAGATAGATTGTGAATTTTCGCTTTCGTAATTTCTTTTAATGTGGCCTTTTGACCATTTACTTTATTGATAAACTTTATATAAGCTATGTCTACATCAAATAAGTTCAATTTACATACTTCCTTCATTGTATAATCATTGTATCCAAGTGTTGATAGTTCTTTTCGATACATTTTTAGTTTTTCAAGAGGAAGTCCTTTATGGATAATATCTTCAAAATCATCTTGACTTAATGAAAGATTTTCTTTTTTTAGATACGCTAAATAGGTTTTGTCAAAATCTGTAAGAAAACAATGAACAAGTTCTTTATTGTCTGCAGTAAATCCTTGTTTGGACAGATCACTACTGAAATTAGCATTCGGCGTGAAGGTATATCTTCCATCTCCGATACCATTTTCGAATTCACCGACGTATACCATGGTTCCTGCATCTCTAGTTATTTCCAGTTTTTGTTTATCACCAGAAGGAAAACCTGCAAAGAAAGATGGGTCATAACATCGTGTTGTTGACCAAAAACTTCGTTTGAGAGGCTCGGAACTTCTGTACATAACACATAGTTTTCCCCCGCCAACTTCGGCATCCCAAACCCCTTTGGTAAAATCATTTTTAAATTTTGATTCCTTAAAATGTTCATCTGTTGGGGTTTCTAATTCATTTGAAAAAGTTTCATCAATTTCGGCGATTGACGGATTAATACTAACCGGATTGAAGGATAATGCGGTTATAGCCAGTAATGGAATAATGATTAGGTATTTCCATCCTGATTTTGCAGTTGATTTTTTAGAATTCATCATAATTATTCGTTTTTTGAGAAATGATTGATTGTAACTTGTGGCCAAACCTGTTGGCATATCTGGGGTTGATACTTTCAGTAAATTCATTTGATACACTTCTTTATTCTCACCTTTTGTTAACATTCCGTTATCGGTAAGATATTCAAGGTTATTATCAATAGCTTTTCGATATAACCACGCAAAAGGATTAAACCATTGTATGGTTACTAGTAATTCTACTAATAGCATATCTAAGCTATGTTTACCGGTAATATGCATTTGTTCGTGCTTCAAAATCTGTAAATAGGTATCTGGATTATATTGGTTTGGGTTGATAAATATTCTGTTCCAGAAAGAGTAAGGAGCATGATTGGTATCTGTTTCTACTATTTTATATGTATCTACCTCTATACTAGGATACTGTAGCATTCTGTATAATAACACTGCTAATTGGATTAAAAAATTAACTCCAAAAGCCATAACTCCTAAAATGTAGATATAGATGATAATGGATTTCCAGTCTAAAGAAATTATAGAAGGAGTGATGGTATTTGCAATACTTTCAGAAGTTGTGGTAGTTACATTTTGTGATTCATTATAACGAATTTCATTTTTTGTAATTTGAATTTCGGATACTTCAGTAATTTGATTTTCAACTTCAGCTTTCTGAAAAATAGTAGTTCTAAATGAAATATTTTCTGGTACCGATATAAAAGGTAATGAGAACGAAACAACGATTAACCCAAGTAAAACCCATCTGTTTAAGTGGTAAAATGTTTCTTTAGAAAGGAATAATCTGTAGATAAGATACGATAAACCTATAAGTGCTGCACTGTAGATGATATAAGCCATTACTTATTGTTTTTAATGAGTTTAATAATTTCTTCTAATTCTTCTGAATTTATTTTTTCCTCTTTGGCAAAGAACTTTACCAAAGCTAATGGCGAATTGTCGAAGTAATTATTAACTACTTCTCCTAGAACATCTTTTTGATACTCATTTTTAGAAATCAAAGGATAGTATTGGAAGCTATTACCAAACGCCTTATGACTAATAAAACCTTTTTCTTCTAAAATTTTCACAATAGTCGCTGTTGTATTATAATGAGGTTTAGGGTCTGGTAGTTCTTCAATGATTTCTTTTATGAAAGCTTTCTCCAGTTTCCATAGACTCTGCATAATCTGTTCTTCTCTTTTAGCTAACTTTTGCATACTCTTAAAATTTGATATGTCAAACGTACTACTAATAAATTAGTTTTACAACTAATAAGTTAGTAGTTCAACTAATTTATTAGTAGTTTTGTTTCAGAGCATATTGTTTTAGAGTGCTTTCAGAAGATTGTTAAATATGTGCTAAAATGTTTTTAAAAAGGAAGATTACTTAGATCTACGTTTCCTCCAGAGAGAATAATTCCTATTTTTTTATCTTGAAATTGCTCTTTTTCTCTCAATAATGCAGCTAATGGAACTGCACAAGAAGGTTCTATAATGATCTTCATACGTTCCCAAATCAAACGCATGGCCGATATAATTTCTTCCTCATCTACTCGTATAATTTCTGAAACATATTTCTGTATGATTGGAAAGGTAAGATCACCTAAAGGCATTTTGAGTCCGTCTGCAGATGTGTTAGTGGTTTCGTTAATTTCTAATTTGCCACTTTGTAGTGCACGATATGCATCATCTACTTCAAAAGGTTCTCCTCCAACGACTTTACAGTTTTTTCCATAAAAATGAGCAGCCAATGCTGTTCCAGAAATCAGTCCGCCACCGCCAACGGGAGAAAATATATATTCTAAATCAGGGTAATCTTCCAGCAACTCCAAAGCTGCGGTTCCTTGTCCTAATATTACATTATGGTCATTATAAGGATGCAAAAAAGTTGCTCCTTTTTCAATTTGAATTTTGTTTGCTGTTTCTTCACGATCTTTATGAGTAGGAGGACACTCTATAATATGTCCACCGTAATCCGCTACTGCATCTTTTTTTACTTGCGGAGCATTCGAGGGCATCACAATATATGCTTTTACTCCTAAACTCTTAGCTGCAAGTGATAACGCTTGTGCAAAATTACCAGAAGAGTGCGTAACCACTCCTTTTGATTTTTGTTCATCGGATAATTGTAAAATTGCATGAGTAGCACCACGCATTTTAAAAGCTCCCATTCGCTGAAAATTTTCACACTTAAAATATAAATCTGCTCCTGAGATATCGTTAAGGAGTCTTGATGTTAGGATAGGAGTTCTGTGTATATAAGATGCTATGGTTTGGGCAGTGTCTTTAAGGCTTTTTGCATTCATGCTGATAAAAAGTAAGATCAATACGAAGATACTATTTTTTTCTACCTATCAGTAATGTATTAGTTCCATGAACATTATTATGTAGCTGAAACTCTATCCTTTTGGAATAATTAGCAATAAGAGATTGTATGTCTGAATCATCGTCCAGTTGGATGCCAGCGTTAAAAAGAACATTCCCTTTTGGGCTCATTAATTCAATGAGTCGATCCCAAAAAGAAATCTGATAGAATTCGATAGGTACCTTTAGATCAATAAAGAGATCTATAATGATTAAATCAAAAGAGTTTTGACAATTAGACACAAAATTAAGTGCATCATCAGAAATAATCAATAATTCTTTGTTTTCAGTAATATTAAATTCATCTTTTGCCAATTGAATAATTATTGGATCAATTTCTACAGCTGTGATATGCCCACTGTGTTTATATCGATTTCTTAGTGTATCTATAACACTTCCTCCACCCATTCCTAGTAATAGAACACTTGATTTACTATCAAAGTAAATTTTAGACAATCCATAATCTAAAATACGTTGTAATGAACCATAAGAGTAGTTAGCAGTTTCACTATCTAACACTTTTTTTCCATTCATCCAGGTGACTTCCAGAGTTCCGTTAATTTTAGACTGAATTTTTTTAGTAAGTGGCCAGATATAACTAACGATTTTTTTCATATACCAGTATTAATGATAGTTAGTAGCGATATTAAGACTAATACCATTTCTGACTTAAAATTACCATTAAAATTTGCTCTTTTTCGTTTATGTTTCAAAATAAAATTTAATCGTTGCTTAGGTTATGTTGCTTTCTTTCTTACCTAAACAAAAAATAACTGTGTTTTATTTGAGTATTTTTAGATCAGAACTCGTATAAAATAAAACGTGTAGATTATCAATGTTTATTTTAGATAATCTACACGCTACTTTATTAATTAATTATAAGGAGTTTGCACCAGCTTCTGCTACAGCATGATCGTTTTCTACGCTACTGCCGCTTACACCAATTGCTCCTATAATCTCATCGTTTTCGTTCTTAATAGGAACTCCTCCCGGGAATGTTATAAGCCCTCCATTAGAATGCTCAATGTTATATAAAGACCCACCTGGTTGTGATAGTTCTCCAATGACACCAGTATTCATATCAAAGAAACGAGCTGTTTTTGCTTTCTTTAAAGAGATATCAAGAGAGCCTAACCACGCTCCATCCATACGCGCAAAAGCAACAAGATTTGCTCCTGCATCAACTACAGAAATATTCATTTTGGTATTTAATGCAATCGATTTTTCTTTAGCAACATTAATAATTTTCTCGGCTTGTTCTAATGTAATGTTCATGTGAATTTTGTTTTAAAAGTATAAATAATCAATGCCGATAAATATCCTGAATATATCATATTCAGAGATGAATTATATCATAAATAAAATATAAAGTTTAAAACTACCTTTTACTGTTATTTATATAAAACAATGTATGAATACATTAACTGTAACTTGAGTGTAGAATAGGCTTACTACTCTGCCATTTTATAAGCTTCTCTTAACCATTCTGTTAACTCTGTGTCTACTTGGTCAATCGATTGTAATTGTACTCTATGTGTACACATAGTGCCAAAAGGACCAGAGTTTTGAAGTCGTTCTGTAATAGGTTTTCCTTTTAGTTTTAATCCAAGGTCAATTCTGGTTTTAGTAGCCGGTTTAATTAATGCAAATTGTTTTTTTCTAATAATACTGACACTTGTTTTTTTAGGCGTTATGATAACATCTTTGCCAAAAGAGGTTACTAGGATAAGAAGTTTTTCATAAATAGGAATCAAGTTTTCTTTCCCCTTATATTGATTCATAACCAAGTCATCAGGAGTATCATTGGACTCTTTGGATAAGGTAACAATCGTATTGGCAAATCCGTGAGTAACGCCGTGTTCTGTTTTTAAAAATTTTACTGCTTCTCCGTGTTTAGTAAATGATTTTTCTTTTAGTACCTTTTTCCATTCATCTAATGACTTGCCTGTTTTTTCAGGCATATTGTTAATCATGGTTTGTAGTGCTTGATCCATAGTTTAATAGTTAATTGATGGTTTTCCCGTTTCTAAATATGTGATAAGATTTAGATATGATTTTTCATTACCACTGATAAAAAATTTCATTAATGATAAATACTTTAGATTGTTTTTGTACCCAATTCCGTAAGAAGTCACCTTTGTTTTTTTAGTAGTAATTGCTTCAAAATAGATAATATTATAAAGATCTTTCTCGTCTTTTTTCATAAAATCCGGGAAATTACTGGTCAGTTCTGCTTGTAAAGTAATTAACCTTTTTGGGATATAGTTAACGACTTTTAAGTTTATTGTTGTGCTATCTCCAATCTTTCCATTCTTATTGTAATTAGTTCTGATTTTTCCATGAATCTTAAAATCAACTTCTGCTATTGCTACGGCCCAGTTTTCCCAGCCATTTTTAGTCGTGTAAGCATTCCAAACGGAATCCAATGGTACATTTACCATAAACTCTTGTATGAGCACAAGCTCTTTTTTATTGGTCGAATCAACTGTGGATGTAACCCTTTTTTCCATATGTGTCTTTTCATCCTGTGAATAAAGAAATAAATAAGGAAAAACCATTAGAATAGTAAAAACAGGTATTCTCATTTGATTATGAATTTAATGCGAAGTAAGAAAAACTAAAAATGCTGTGATAGTAAAAAATTAACCTTCTCTATCCAAAGGAAAGAAATTAGGTTCATCTTTATTGAATTCTTGCTTGATAAATTCTTGAGGATTGAAACCAGAAAAATGGTTGAACTCTTTAATAAAGTGAGATTGATCCGAATATCCGCATTGATAAGCTACTTGAGACCAAGATATACTTTCTTTTTGCTGAATTTGTTGTAGGATTTCATTGAATCGTAAGATTCGTTGATAATATTTAGGAGTAACACCTATATACTTTTTGAATTGATCTATAAGGTGCTTTTGCGTATATGGATAGCTCTCGATAACTTCATTAAAATTAGTTACTGGTTCTGTTTCTAACTTTTCTACTACAGAAAGTAACTCTTTAGATGGTACTTTAGATTCATTAAATCTGTTTATTAGCCATTTCTCTGCTAGACTGAATTTATCTTGGGATAATTCTTGTTTTAGAATGCTTTCTCTTAGTCGTACGAGTTCTTTACCAAAAACTTCTTCAGAAGAAAGAATTTGTTCGCTTAGATCTCCAGCAGGAAAATGAAAGAAAGGAAATGTTCCAAAAGGCTTAAATTGAATAACAAACATTTCGGATTTTGGATGAGCAGAAATTGAGATATAGTTTTTGTGTATCCCAGATATCCAGACTTTCGTATAGGTTCTATTAGGTTTTAAGGTGGTGTTGTCAAATGTATTTCTTGGGATGTCGTCTAATTCGAATATGATAAAGACATGTCCTGTAGGCACAACTCGTTCTATAGAATGATCAGGTATAAAATCTTTAAAATGGAATATAGATTCAATGTATTTGCTAATTGGGGAGTCCAGTTGATGTGTTTCAAATAACATATTTAATTACCGCTGAGTTTATACAATTTCTAGTATTAAAGATATACATTAGAAATTAATTGTTCTACGGTAGGATGATCATTTCCTCCAACAGGTTCAATGGTAATATTAAGTGATGCTGCATTCTCAATATATTTCATTGTAATCATCTCTTGATTGGCAGAAATCACACCCATATTTATCATTTCTCCATCTACATCTGCCCACATCTGATAGGTCTTATCATTCTTTAGTTTAGAAAGACCTTTTGGATTAAGAATTACTTCTTTGTTCTGATGATTTACATAGGCTATAGCAGCAGAGTTAGGTGATTTTTCGTTTCCTTTTAATATTAATTGTACTACTTCTGGCTGATTAATTGCTTGATACCATTTATCAGTTTCCTTATAATTGTCTTCTAGATTTACCAATCTATTTCTTAAATCATTAGTCTCCTGTTGTAAGGTAATCATGGTTCGTTCAGTGTTTTTCCATTGGTTATACAACCAACCTGAACTCAATAAAAACAACGTAGCAAGACTGGCGGCAATCGCAAAATTATAAGAGACTTTTTTTCTTGCTTGTGATATAATTACTTTTTCCTTACCAATTAGGCTAGGATTTTCTACTTCATTTAAGATAGCTGTTTTGATATGGACGGGAGGAGTAATTGCATTTTCTAATGCCATCTGTTCCATATCGTCTTCCATTTTACTGAAATATTCTCGTAATTCTTTATCTTCCTTAAGGATGTTTTCTATTTCGATAGATTGTTCCTCAGAAAGTTCTCCTAATAGATATTGTTCTAATATTCCTGTATCTTTTATCGTATTCCTATCCATCATCTCATCATTTCAATAATAATCCATACTATTAGAAGTTCTTCTTTATAAGATTCTCTTAACTTTTTAAGAGCTTGTTTTATATAAGACTTAAATGTCCCCAAAGGGACATCCATTTCCTCATGGGCCTCTCTATGAGTAAGTCCATTAAAATACACAAGTTCTAAAGCTCTTTGATGATGAGGTTCTAGCTTTTTTAAAGAACCATCTAATCCTAAGATTTCTTTTTCTTCAGAAGTACTTCTATCTTTATATACACTTAAATCCTCATTTTGGATGAGGACATTTTTTTTGCGTAGAGCATTTAATGTAATATTCCTTGCAATTCGATATGACCAAGTAAAAAACTTTCCTTTATCGGGATTATATGTATGCGATTTTTGCCAAATTTTCATAAATGTTTCTTGTAATAAATCCTGTGCTAAAGATTCATCCTTGCACATTCTTAAAATAACTCCATAAAGTGCACCAGAATAGAGATCATATACCTTAGACAAGGCATAAGAATCTTGATTCTGTAACTTCCTTATAAGTTCTAAATCGTCTTTCATTTAGATATTGGCTTCTTCAAATTTAAAAAAAATCTCATCCAAACTCATCCAAATGAAACAAACTTGTGTATATGAATATGAAAAGCGCGTTTAACAATGTTTAATAATTAAAAAATAAAATCATGAAAAAACTAATTTTTATTGCCTCGACACTTTTCTTATTCGTATTTGCGCAATCCACATTTGCACAATCAAAAAAGGATATTGTAGATGTAGCTGTATCTGTAGATGATTTTTCTACCTTGGTAGCAGCTCTTAAAGCGGCAGATCTGGTCGGAGCTCTAAAGGGAGATGGACCTTTTACAGTATTTGCCCCTACCAACGATGCTTTTGCTAAAATTGATTCAAAAACCCTTAATTCTTTATTAGAACCAGCTAACAAAAGTAAGTTAACTTCTATTCTTACGTATCACGTAGTATCAGGAAAAGTGGATGCTGCAGCTGTTGTGAGCGCATTAAAGAGTGGAGGAGGAAAGGCAGAACTTACGACTCTTAATGGTGAGAAACTAAAGGCCGTTAAGAAAGACGGAAAAATCTGGTTAAAAGATCAAAATGGGAATTATAGTCAAATTGTAAAGACCGATGTAATGGCTACAAATGGAGTGATTCATGTTATTGGTGATGTTGTAATGCCAAAGTAATAGTCATTATATTATTTTGTGAAAAGGCTATCTAAAAAGTAAAATATTATTGTCAAACTGATCTTCTTTTATATACAGACAGGTATCGAAGCTTTAATCTGTTGATTTTTAGATATCTTAGACGAACTTAGACTGGCATAGTGGTATTTTGTAGTTTTTTGGATAGCCTTATTTTAAAAAGAATTAAGACATATAGTAATTTCTTAATAATGTAATGATTGATCATCTTAGTATGCTTGTATCTTTTTGTTATACAAATAAATACATTTAAATTTCTAGATTATTCTCAGAGTCATTTACTAAAGTATTCCATTTCTCTTTATATTTTCTGAAATAGATAGAACCAACAATACTAACCACCGCTGCAGCAATTCCTACTAGTGAATAAAAAATTGGAACTATATTAGTATCCACTTTAAGAATAAATGGGATTCTTGTGAGTACTTCCGCGAAAAATGCACAATACAGTCCGATAACACTCCAATACATGAAACCTAAATGAAGTTTTAAATATCCTTTAGATTTAATAAACATTGGTACAATTCCTAACAAGAGGGTGATACTACTTATGACAGAGAACCAATGCAATATTCCGAATGTACCATGCAACCGATATAACATAAATGAAGTTGCGAGAACAATAAACATAGATATCGTATATATATAGCCTATTTGTTTATGTGTTGTTGTTCCTTTTGATTTAGCCAAAACCATTGTGCCAGATATTAATGAAATTATTGATGACACGAAGTGAATTATCCCTATAGTACTTAAAAACATGACGTATTGATTTTCTAGAAAGTTATTGCTATCTCAAGTAAATAGAGAAATAACTTTACCGAATTGTCAGATTTACCAGCTGAATTGTATGTATAGAAATACAGGCATCCCTTCGGTTTGTAATATCGAAATAGAATTGAATTGCGAAATCAGTCTTAAGTAGTATCGAAGTGTGTTACTTATTATTTTCTATTATTAGTTTTTTTATAAGCGAAATCTGCCCAAGATGATAATAGCTATGCTCAATGATACCTTCAATATTTCGTGAGTAGGTTCCGTACTTTTGATCTACAAATATTTCGTCCAATTTTTGATCATCCATTTTTTCTACTTCAAGAGTAAGTTTTTCTGCGTTAACCAAAAATTCATTTATAAGATTTTTCCAATCAGTTTCGGAGGTAATAGGCGGCATATCAAAACTAAACTTATCTTTAATTTCGAGTTTTCCTACCATAAAAACGTTTAAAACTCCAGCTAGATAATAATTGATATGATATGTTAATACAGCAATAGTGTTTAGAGTTTCGATCTTTTGATTGGCTTGTTGCCACGTCAGACTTTCTATTTGTTGTTTATAATTGGTGTTCGCAATCCAAGTTCCATTCAACAAAACTTCTCGTAATCGATTAGCAATAAGTTCACTTTTTGTCATTATTAATTGGATTTGTTTTATAAAACTGAAAATACGAATAAATACATATCAGTTAAACAAATTAGATTTAACATTTTTTACTTTTTCAATGGAATTTTGGTTTAATACCTTTTGTTTTTCAGAATAAACTGAGAGGAATCTGAATATTTCTATTTTTAAGTGAATAAATTATTGGTGCATCGTGAAATATGATTTAGCGGTCGGAGGGGATGACATAATTTGAAAAATAATAAGAAGTGAAGCGTTTAACCAGGATATATCTTATGTTCAAATTTCCTATCTTAGTATTATGAAGATTTTGTTTGTCATTGTTTTACTATTGTTTTGCGTAAGAACTGTAGCACAGGAGGAAGTGCTAGTTGCAAACGACAGTCTTTCTGTAACGCTTTTTGAGAGAGGAACTCGAAATGTAAATAAATGTACCCCTTGGCATCATATGCAATGCGTTTATATTACCGCGACAGAGGTGTATAAGGACGGGAGCGAAGGGAAGCCAACACGTCATTGGTGGCGCATGTCTTATATCGGTAGGGCTTGTACTTCACAACATGGTACTGTTTTTGGACAAATATTTGAAGGCTTTTTTGCGATCCCTCATTATATAGCCATTGGTGTAGGCAATAGTGTAGGTTATGTGAAATATCTGCTAAGAGGTTCTCCAGAAAAAATAGAAGCTCGAAAGCGAAAGAGAAATCAAAAAAGATTGTTAAGAGAAGCAAGACGAAAAAAAAGACATGGAGTGAGTTAGTATATATAACTTTAATTAAAGGAAGATTAACATCAAGTATTTAAGTCAAAGCAAGCAACTATATTTGAATCAATTGATGGATTTAATGTTCACTTTATACTGCGTTGCAGCGTATTTTATTTATTTGCAAATTTTGAGTAAATATCTATACTGATAAATTCACCATTTTTAATTTCACAGTCTTGCATAGTGCCTTCTAAATTAAATTGTAGTTTTGCAAGAGCTTTTTTACAGTTCAAATTTTCCGTTTCTACAAAACCTTCAATTCTATGTAGTCCAATATTATCAAATGCATATTTTAGGATAATTGGCATTGTTTCGGTCATAATTCCTTTTCCCCAATTTTCTGGCAATAACCAAAAACCAATTTCCGCTTTTTTATTCTCTTTACTTACGTCATTTAAACCTCCTGCTCCAAGAAATTTTCCATCTTCTTTAGAACAAATAGCCCACCAAATTCCATTTTCATTTTTTTCCAGGTCAGAAAACCAAATCATTTGCTCTTTTGTCGCTTCTAAACTATCGAAACTCACTCCATAATATTTTATAATATCCGGATGAGAAAGTCCCTTAAAAACATTTTCTAAGTCCGACTCAGCAAATTGTCTTAAGATAACTCTTTCGGATTCTAGGATAGGAAATTTACTATACATTTTATATTCGGTTTGGAATGACTCTTAATATTATTCCACTATCGAAATATACAAAGATTTTGAAAGTTGTGATTAATTAAAAAGTAACAATGAATCATACACGTTACTTTACCCTATTCGATATCCTATTTGAATTAGCCAGCTTAGAGCAATTTGGGTAGCAAATTTAGAATGAGATTTAATTCAACCACTCTTTCCAAGGAATTAAAAATGGTAAAACCAAAACCCAAATAACAAAAAATATAGCCATAACTTTAGGAAAGGGAATGTCGTTTCGAAATGCTGGAAGCGCCACAACAAATAGCCAGGTTCCTTTGTATATTAATTGTAGTAAAAGTACAGGTGAAAACGTAACTGGTTTCCAAAGTCCGAAAATAGATAAAACCGCAATTGCTAACCATAAACAACCTACCAGTCTAATTACTTCTGTTGGTTGATAAGCATTTCCGAAAGTTGTTAAGGCAGAGTTTTTCGGATTTGAAAGAGCAGAAATTGCAATTTGACCTGCAACAATGATATTCAATATGTAAATTATTCTTAATCCAATCATTTTAATATATTTTATTCCTGTTCAGCAAGTCTTTTAAAGTTTCCCATTACTCCCGGTAAAACAGTCTTAAAACCACTACCAAGTATAAGTCCGAAAATCCTTTTTAGGAACCCTGTAAATCTAATATCGTCAGTAAATTCGATTTGGTCTCCGATATTTACAAGAGTTCGTTTTATTTCTAAAGTGCCAACTGGCATTTTAGTTACAAATGTGTAAGATTTATTGGATATCAATTCACTAATATGAAATTTTAATTTAGGTCCTTTTTTCGGTGTTAATATACCTTTTGCATGTAACGAGAACTTTTCCGGAAGACTTGAATCAATAAGTTCAGTATCCCATTCTTTCCATCGATTAACGTCTGTTAAATAATCCCAAACTTTTTGTTGGGAATTATTTATCAAGATTGAATATCGAAAATGATGATTCGTTTGTTTTTTTGATGATGTCATTTTATGATTTTAGTTACAAAACTCTAAAACGAATATGACAATCTACTGCACCTGTGTTAAGTTATTTATTATCGGGTTAATTTCTTTCTAATTCTACTTAACGATTGTGGTGCAACACCAAAAAAAGATGCAAGATGTTTTAAAGGAATTCTTTGAAGCAATTCTGGTTGGTTTTTTAATAGTTTTCGATATCGATTTTCGGCTGTTTCAGTTTGTAGTTCTTCTAAAATTTCTTCTGTAAAAAATTGAACTTCTTGTGTTATTTTACAAGCAAAACTATTCCAAGATTTTAATTTTAGCAGTTCTTGATTTTCTTCAAAAGTCGTTTCCCAAACAATTGATTTTTCTATTGTTTGGATATATTCATTTGATGGTTTTTTTGAATTAAAACTTGCTTGTGAGGTAAAACAGTATGGTGCTATTGTAAAGAATTTTGTTATTTCTGAACCATCTTTTAAAATAAAAAATCGCAAAAGTCCATTTTCAAGAAAATATAGATTTTTACAGATCTTACCTTGTTCCAAAAGATTATAGTTTTTTGGTAATTCTTTTCTTCTGAAACATGCTGAAATTAATTCCCAATCTTTATTAGGGATTTTTTCGTATTGCTCTATAAATTTTCTAAATTCTTTCAAGGTTTAATGTTAGCACGGATGTCTTTTAGCTAGCAGCTAACGGTTTCAATTATTTCAAAGTTATTATAAGTATTTATATATCGTTCAGTTATATCTATTTGTTGTTCTTTTATATCATAATATTTTTCTCGCATAGTAAGTACATAATATATAACTATCCGTATTAAGAGAATAAGGAATAATTGGTTTTTGAATAAACACTAAGCTAAAGTTTTTGTTTTATTTCTTTTCTTAATTTAACTATGTCCGACAAATGTGTCCAAATTACAATTGGAACTATTGTAGCTGGTAGCAGAACAAAAGGGAAATAATTTATTGCACGATTAGGTTGCTCGAACCCAAATTGTTGAAATGGTAATTCAGCTGATAAAATACCATTTACCAGAATAAAAAGTACAAAGCCTAAACCTATAATATTCCATAGTAATAAAATCTGTTTGGTTAATTTCTTCTTTATAAATAGCCATCCGATTATTGGAGCTGTTATACCTAGCATAATATCATAATTTCTACCCTCAAATGTCATTAGTTCAGGAATCATTTTGTATATAAAAAGGCCAAATAAAACAATTTCGACTGGTAGTCTAACTGAATGTGAAAAAGTACTGATTTTTGTATCTCTTTTTTCAAAAATCCATTTTTGTTGTTTTGGGAGTAATCCGTATATAATTAGAATTATAGATGGAATTAATACGAAACCAAATCTTGGTAAAGTTGAGTTAGTAGTTTGATAAAAACCAATATATGCCAGTAAGGATTGTACAATTGACCAAAGAATGATGAAAAAAGTTAATCTTTTTGGTTTTCCATTCGAATAATGAAAAAAAACTATTGTTGATACGTAGGTGATTATAAAAAGTAACTCAACCCAATTTGGTAGATTTTCTATCATTTATTTCATTTGTTTTTAATGCGGCATAATGTTTCCTGTCTATTATATTTACTTCCATAAAGTAACATCTGTAAGATACAAATTATTGTAGTTAGTTTTTATTTTTACAGTGCTCTACCAAACTGTCGGTTATTCTTTCTAATTCTCCTGAGTCCTTAAAATTATTCCATTTCTCCAAACTATCTTTTGAACTTATTATAAATTTTCTAAATGAATAATTAATTCCTCCTTTCGAATTTGGATTATATTTTGTTCCTACATCACTTAACCAAATTCCGATTTCACTTTTATCGGGTTTACTCTTCGAATCAATAGAGTACATATAATTCGCAAGAGTTGGTATTTCAATCTTTTTTCCGTTCTTTTTTATCTTGTAATATCGATTATTTATATATCCATTTTTCAGGTCACCTTTATAAAGTAAAATTCCGTTTTTTGGAATTTTTAATTGTTCACGATTATCTATAATCTCTATTTCTTTTGCACAAGGCATATTAGAAATTACAATTGCCGTTCCTTCAAAATCTTCAGGAAATATTAAGTCAAGTTTTTGAGCTGTAGCCATTCCAATTGTTCCCATTAAGTAAAAGAATAATTGCATAAAAGGATACCAAAGAATTATTGGTGTTAAAATCCAAATCAATTTAGATCTAATTGATTTTTTAGAAAACAACAATAATATTATTCCAATTACAAAAAGAGGAATTCCAAGAATCAGCCAATAAGGGTTCAATGAAATTATAAAGGACAAAATAATAATCACAATTCCAATTTTTCCTTTCATATTCAATACTCATTTAGATTAGCTAGAACTTTAAATATAATAAATGTTACTAACCTAAGGTAGTTATTAGTTTTACATTTTGTAGTAGGTAATTTTTATTTAAGTTCTATTTTTTTATTTTTCCTATTCTTAATTATATTAACTATTATACCATATAATTCAATTCCGATTAAAATCAATACAATATAAAAAGTATTTAAAGACACTTTTAAGTATAAAGCATATGTTGTAAAAAGCACGAAAGTAAGCGGTAAATACATATTTTTCGTTAAAGTATCTTTTACGATTAACGTATCTTTTTTTATGGTTTTTAAAGATACTATAGTCAAACTGGTAAGGAAACCAGTAGAAATCGAAATCAACAAACAGGATAAGACAAATACCAAAGTAATTTCGTCAAAATACTTAACAAAGAAAGTTTGAGTAAAAGGGAACAGTAATTTTGTTAGCAGTATCACTAATCCAATCCTGAATATTCTAAATAGTACTTCTTTTTTTATTGACATTTTTCATCAATTATCTACAGCGCTATTAGTATGTGTCACATCAAAGCAAAATCTTACTTTATTTTTTTGTTTTACTTCAATTTATAAAAATTCAGCGAGATCACATAAGGAAGTAAACTTTCCATCCGATATTAAATTTTGTGTTGATTTTATATATAATGTTAGTCATTATTTTTTGCTTTTAAATCACCACCAGGATATATTACTAAAATGGCTTTAGAATAGTTAGATTGATAGATTAAATCAATAATTGATTGAAGATCATCAATTTTTATAGTGTTTAATCTTTTGTCCGAATCATTTTACAGCCTACAATGAGTATGCAAAAAATTAGCACTAATATTCTATTCATTTTGCCTTATTGTAACTAACAGGTTTGTAGAGGATTAATTAAGCTTTTAAACAACTAATTTAACAAATACATACCGAATGAAAGTCTACTAGATTTTTTGTAATTAGACTTGTGGTAATAATTAATTTTGTATATGTGTTGCAAGTTCGTTTTTGTTTATAAATCTTTAGCAAGGCATAAGCTGTCTGGAATATCCTTTAGTATACCGTATTTCTCTATAGCGTTATAATTGTTTCTTTGATAAAGTTTACCAGCTTCAGGTTGTTTTGATCCCATAAAGAGTATACATCTGGAATATCCTAATTCTTTAGACCAGTTTTCTAATTCAGCTAAAATCTTCTCTCCAATTCTTTGGCCTCTAGTTTCCGGTGATACATACATTCTTTTAATCTCCATAGCGCTAAAATTATATTCAGAGATTGCTCCGCAACCAATTGCTTTATCTTTTTTAAATGCTAAAACAACATAGTTTACATTGGAGATGTCATTGAATTGAGATAAAGAGTGAGTATCACCATCTCTTTCTGCAAGATCTAAATTTAGTGATTGTACAAGTCTTTTAAATTCGGAATTTTGAGAATTTGTTCTTGTTATTTTCATTATGCTATAGAGTGAGTTAAATGACATACAACAATTGGTATGCGTAACTAGTTATGTGATTAAGCATTTAATTGTACACGATATTGCCCTTAATTTTTATCTCATATTGTAATTTCCATTTGCCCATTTTATTGTCGGTTCAATCCATTCTTTTAATGGTTTAAATAAAAATCCGTGTCTCATCCCAGTATTAAGCTCAATTTCTTTAAAGTGTTTTATTTCACAACTTGAAGTTTTTTTTCGTTCCAATGCAGAAACTCCAAATGGATCTGATTTATCATAAATGGTCAAAATATTCCCGCAATAATTAATTTCAGGTATATTCTCAATGTCGGAATTCCTGAAACTTGCAACGAACGCAAAATTCAAATTTGGATTATTTGCCAAGGTCGAAACATATTGAGCAATATATCCTCCTTTTGAAGTCCCTATGACAGTTATTTTTTGAGGTTCAATACCAATGTTTATTAAACTGTCAATTTGAGTTACAATTCCAACCGCATAGTCTCTCGCATTTACATTTCCGTTTCTTTTTTCACTTATTACTTTAAATCCATTCTTTTCATATTCGCTAACTATTTCCTTGTATTCAGTCCTTCCATATTCGGGATGCAATTCATTCAATTCGTGTTCTTCTAAAAATCGATTGTGAAGGAAGAAAATAAATCGATCATCATTTTTTAAATCACAAGCAAACAAAGTCGAGTAAAAAAGAATTCCAATAAATAGGTTTATTTTCATTGATTTTTGTGATTTCTCAAATTATTATTAGCGTTTAAATATATGCACGGTAGTTGGGTAAAATGTTACCTAACTACCGACACTACTATCTACGCATTGGTTTTTTTTATTTTGTAAGTATTGTGCCTTCATAAATATACAAAGACCTTTCGATTTAAAACGAGATAGCTATGATCAAATAGATATTATTCAACTATGTATTAGTTCATATCGTTATTGAAATTCAGTTTGCGGTTACTTTTTTATAGTCTTGTGATTAGTCGATTATCAAACCAAAAATTCAACCTGGTATTTCTTATCGGTAATAGTGATTATACGATAAAAAGTGATTTTTTGATATGTTTCCCTTCGTAAACCTTCGTTTTTAAATTTATTCTGATCGTTTTTCAACTTTGTTATATTTTTTTTGAGAAAACTATATTTTCATACCCTTTTCCGTTGACTATAAAATTTAATTCTCCAACGTTTTTAAATTCATTTTTCTCATAGAATCTAATAGCTCTATTATTTTTTATGTAAACGGTGAGCCACATGGTATCTAATTGCAATTTTTTGGCTTGCTCTTCAACAAAAGTTAGTAGCTGTCGTCCAATTTTTAAAGGTATAAAATCGCTTAGGATAAAAATTCGTTCTAATTGACAACTGTTCTGTGATGTAATATTTTTGTTTGAGGCATCCACTACTAGTTTTGCATAACCAACAGGTAAATCATCCGCATAAATAATATAGAAAAGTTGCTTAGGATCGTTTATATTCTGTTTCGTTTTAAAAACTGAAAAATTCTCATTAAGGTATTTTAATACATCATTTTTATCTTCAATATAATGTCCGTGAGATTCAGACCATGTTAGTCGACCTAGAAGTGCTAAAACCTCTGTATCTGCTTTGGTAGCTGTTTTTATTTTAATCATTATTATTCTTATTAATTCGTAATCTTCTTATATGATATCCATGAAGCAATACTGCAATTGTACAGCCCACAATTATGGGTGTAGCACTAATTAATGCACCGTATAAAATGTAACCTGCATTTGCGATTAGTGATATTAAACGTAGTTTATATTCACCTTTGGTGGACATAGAATATAGATTGATAACTAGAGCTATATAACCAATACTATCAATTAAAAATGGACTCATATTTTATCTTTTTCTGTTTGACCAATTTATATTAGAAACTGTTTTTGTTTAAATGTTTCAATACAAATATAAAACTCATTATTTTGTTTTTGATTTATAATCGAATTAATAATTGTATTTTTGAATTCGAAACCATTGAATAAATAACAATTAAATTACGATTAAAAATGGATGTGTTGGATAAAAAGATACTTGAAATGCTAAAAATTAATGCAAGAGAAAGCTTCGCTAATATTGGAAAAGAAGTAGGATTGTCTGCTCCTGCAATAGGAAAGCGTGTTAGGCAAATGGAAGAAGAAGGCATAATCGAAGGTTATGCTCTAAAAGTAAATCATGAAAAATTGGGTATTGAGACTAAAGCGTATATAACATTAGTAATACACCGCGGATCAACAGGATCAAATGATGCCCAAAAACAAATACAGGCAATGGAAGAAGTACAAAGTTGTGATAGAATTACTGGTGATGATTGCTTATGTGTTTTAGGTTATTTTAGAAACAATAAGCATCTTATTTCCTTTCTTGAAAAAATTTCAGAGTATGGTGCTTCAAAAACAAGTATCATTTTAGAAGCGTAATTTAATTTCTTGAAAGATTTAATAGACAGATTCTGTCATTTATTTTTCTGTAAGAGATTGTATTACTTTTAACGATCTTCTATTATAAGAGTAGTAGAGGATTTTTGAGTGCGTACTATTCGATCTAAACGCATATACCATAAATATAAAAATAGCGACTTTGATTGCGTATCAAAACCGCTATTATTTTTTATGTATTATTAGCTACTGTTCTTTTTCGTTTTGGTCAATATTTTAGTCCAAAAAGGAACAAGAACATAAACCATTAATGGTACTAGAACAACAGTAAGAATGAGTGTTCTTATTTCGAGTCGGAAAGTATTCAATAGATTTTCAAAAAAATATTGGATAATGGTTATCGTTGGATAGATAGCTATCCAAACGATAATTGTCTGTCTAACTTTTTTCATTTTTTGGAGCTGTAATGATCATATAATAACTTACCTCCAAAACCAATTCCTTTTAACAAGTGCTCTTGAATCGGCATCCCATCCTGTATCCATTTTTCCATTAATTTCGGATTAACTTGCATAACATAGCTATACGAAGTTGCTTTTATCTCGGCAGGTGCTATAACATCAATTATTGAAATCCCACCATGCCAAGAACCAAGTTTATCAGTTTCATAAAAAGCAGGTTCTTCTGTGCCATTTAAAAATCTCTTTATCGACCAACTACCATATAATAAAATCCAAAAAGTAGTGTTTGTCTCTTCTCTTGTTTTGATTGTTTCTCCTTTCTCAAATCCGAATTCTTGCGCTTCATTAGCTACTTGTTTTAGCTGTTCTTCTGAAAGCGCATCAAAAAATGGTACTTTACTTAATTTTCCAATGTTGATTCCTGTTCGTATCATCTTTTAAATTTTTTAAAGGCAGGAATTCTATCCCTGCCTTATATTTATAATTTCTTTATTAATTTTAAAACATTCCACCATTTACTCTGATTGATTGCGCAGTTACCCAACCAGCTTCTGGACTTGTTAAAAATTTGACCATTGGTAAAACATCAGATATTTCGCCTAATCTGTTTTGAACAGACATATGTTTTAGATAGTCTATTGAATGTTCGTTTTCTACAGGATAGAAAAAAGATGTATTTAAAGGTCCTGGTGCAATAGAATTAACAGTTACGCCACGAGAGCCAATTTCTTTAGCTATCATTTTTACAAATTGCTCAGACGCTGCTTTTGCTCCCGCGTAAACTGAGTAAAGCCCGGTTGTAACAGATGTTAAGGTAGTTGAAATGTTTACAATTCGTCCACCATCATTAACTCGTTTCGCAGCTTCGCTCAATAAGAAAAAAGCTGATTTTGTGTGAATATTAAACATTTGATCATACTCATCTTCTAAAACCTCTGCTGCTGGTTTTTTGAGCATTGTACCAGCTGTATTGACAAGAATATCTACTTTTCCAAAAGTACTTTCTGCTTCATCAAATAGACGTTTGATTTCAGATACTTGTCTTAGGTCGGCTTGTACTAATTTTGCATTATTACCAGATGCTTTGATTTTTTCTACTATTTGCAAAGCCTCACTTTTACTACCATCACTAAAGTGATGAACAATTACATTGGTACCTGAACTTCCTAAATAAGTTGCTGTTTCAGCTCCTAAGTTTTTAGATGCTCCTGTTACGATTGCTACTTTTCCTTTTAGTGTTTGATTTGAATTTTCCATTTTACTTAGATTTTAAAGTGAATTATTATTTGTTTTTTAATTACACTACAAATTTCCAGTAAAAGGAAGGCCCTAACTTGGTCTGTTTTTAAGGTCTTATGGTCAATTTCTAAGATTCACGATATTTTGCAGGTGTAAGACCTGTTTTTTTCTTAAAAAACCGTGAAAAATTGGAAGTATCGCCAAAGGTTAGGCTGTAAGCAATCTGAGAAACGGATTTATCGGTATTATTAAGTAAAGATTTTGCTTCAGAAATAATCCTTTCGTCAATCCATTGTTTAACAGTTTTACCTGTTTGAGATTTGATAACATTGCTTAGATAATTCGGGTGCATTGCCAGTTCATTGGCATATTCTTGTACATTCCAAATATGTTCTGCGCTGCCTTTGACTATGCCCAGTAAATTTTTATTTAATGCTACCTGAAATGATTTTACGATTTCAGTAGGTCGGTTTTCGAGTGAAATTGTTACTTGGTGTGAAAGTAATAGTTCCTTGACCTGAAAAAGAAATGTAACGAGTTGGTTGGCTACAATACGTTTTTTATATGTTGAATTACCATTGTATTCACTTATGAATACTTCACATTGTTTGTCAATTCGTTGGTAAGACTGACTTTTAAGATACATTACGGGAACAGTTTCTTTTAATAAGAAAGGGAAATCTTGTTCTATGTTTCCTGGATAGTTGGCTTTTAAAAAGTCTAGCGAAAAAGTAATCATATAACCTTTCCAATTTTCTTCTATGGTAAAAGATTTTAAATGTCCGGGAAGCGTGAAATAAAATGATTTAGGTTTAAGTTCGAACCAATGTTCATCTATAGTATAATGACCTTTTCCAGATTCTATTAAAAGAAAAGCTATATAATTCGTTCTAAAAAAAGGCGACGACATGGGTTGGTCTCCGTGTAGTTTATCCAAAGGGTGTATAGTGAAATCGAAATCCTGTTCAATTTCTAAATTGATTGACCTAAAGAATTCTGATATTGAATTATATATTTTTTCTTCTTTCACTATGTTTTTTATTTGTTTTTATCACTCATATACGTTCTGGGAGGGTTTTCAATTCTGTCATTATTTATAAAATTTGCTCCCAAAACTCCTATTACTATACTCATAATTAAAATTCCACTTTGTATTAACTTTAGTTTGCGATTTGATTCTTTGAAGATGAGTATAATAGCAATACAAAGAAGTCCGAGTATGATTATTTTAATAGTTATATCCATAATCGGATTCATTCCGGAAAAATATCGCAATTGGAACCCGGTATAAAGCCCTATTATTAGCGAAATCAATATGATTTTTATAGTATTAGACATCATTCAAATTCTTACTACAGCATTTATTGTCACGTCGTATATATAAATGGTTGTTGCCTTTAACTACTATGATTTTATATAACATTATTTGATGTAGGTTTTTAATTCAGCTTTTTTATTTTATCAATTATTTCTTTGGATTCTTCAATTAATCTTTTTTCCACCTTTTCGGCTAAAGAAGATAAATTGTCAAAATCAGGATCCTTTTCAATTATCGCTTCTAAAATCGAATATCTAGGCATTTCTTCTCGGTTTTTGTTCCATTTAGATTCTTTGAGTAAATTCCAATATTCTTTTTGAATGCTTTTTGTATTTCCAAGTAACCAAATTTCAAATCTCATCTCCAAATGATTTAGTATTAATCCTAATTTTAGTTTTCTACTTTTCAAAAAATCATTAGAATAGTAAAAATAAGTGTAGTCCATATACCCGTGAAGAATGCCTGTAAATGAATACTGCTTAGACAAATTTTTTATAAAATCTGCTCTTAATTTCATAA
The DNA here is from genome assembly GCF_947492405.1 of uncultured Aquimarina sp. Taxonomy (GTDB): domain Bacteria; phylum Bacteroidota; class Bacteroidia; order Flavobacteriales; family Flavobacteriaceae; genus Aquimarina. The sequence goes on along the minus strand of NZ_CANLMP010000005.1, from coordinate 14,498 downwards.
CAAACTTCACCAATTGATCATAGGCAATTAATATATCTCCTTTATCAAGTTGTTCTTTATAGATTGCTACATAATGATTCAGATTTTTCATTTGCGTTTTGTTGATTTGATATTATCTAACATTTTATGTAGAGCTTGTTGCAGAATTTTATGCAGTGAACATTCCGTTGAATTACTAAGATAGTAAGTTAGCAATAAATTCTATTTATTAGATTTATTAAAAATGAGCTATATATTCTATTAACTCTCGGATTTTATTCTAATTGATATCTTTTTTGGATTATTTTTAAATGATGTTTTTCGTGTCCAGCAATTGATCTAAGAAATTCTTCAAGAGTTATTTCAAGTTGTTGAGCCATAGCTTTTCTTTTCAACTGATGTTCGGATAAAGTATCTATAAAACTAATTGATGATTTTCTCACATTCATAAAGTCAGTTAACAAAGATTGAAGACTTAACTCTTCAAACCGACTATTTTTAACCAATAATTCTTGGTCATATCCCCAAAGTTGCACACTTTCATTTCTGCTTAATTGAAAAGCCCTAAACATTTTTATTCTTTCGTGATCCGTAATATGTCCGACTATTTGTTTGATATTCCATTTGTCAGGTTCATATCTAAATCCGGCTTTTTCTTCACCTATATTTTGCAGAATTTCTATAGTTGGAATTTCTTTGAATATTGCTCGCAATGAATTGTTTTTCGCTAATTCAAAATAGTAAGGAAAACCATCTTTAGGTTTATAATTCATTGTTCAGTATTTTTATTTATGAGAGGTAATGTACTCACGTATGAGTAGTAGCGAATTTAAAACACTTTTTTTTTCAGTAAGTAATTTACAAAATAAAATAAAGAATAGCGATTTGAGTTAAACTCTAAGTCGCTATTACTTATATATTTCTTTGGTGTAAGCAGTCAAAAAGAATCCTATTTGTTAAAGTAGGGTATAAGCCAATACTATATTGTATAGTTTATAAGAAGAGTATATTAACAGCTAATTTAAATATTAACTTTTCATATTTAAAAAACGATCCCTCAATTATAAGAACAACGTCCGTTTAAACCGCGGTTGATACGCACTCTTCTGAGGTAGTGGGGAGTGCTGTTGGCTAACTATTAGAATCACTTGTTGGAAAGCAACTAGGATAGAAGGAGGTACTCGTTCTGCTACTTGAAATTTTGATTCTTTATGAGCTCACCAGCCTCATTATAGACTTTCCAAATACCTTTTTTCTTACCGTGTTCGAAGCGACCTTCGTCCCAGAGTTGACCATTAGCATGGTATCGTTTCCATACACCGTGTTTCTGCTCTTCATCATCGAAGCCGCCCGTTCCTCGTGGTTCACCATTCTTGAAAAACCATTTCCACCGACCAACGATCTTTCCGTCCTTGAAGCTGCCAGAGGATTGCATCTGACCATTGTTGAGAAAGTACTTCCATTTTCCTGATTTCTTTCCATTATCGAATTCACCCTGACAAGAGACAAGGCCGTTCTTGAAGAACAGCTTAAAAGGTCCATTTTTAGGATTACCGTACTCATCGATTCCAGAGATGTCTTTCATTGTGATTCTTTTTATTACTTACTACGTGTTTGTGCATGATTAGCTGCAAGAAAGTACATGAATACGTTCCGCTGCAATTAATTCATATACCTTGTCATCAACTGTTCTTTAATTCTTTTTTACAACTTCATTTGGATCAAATCCATACATGAATTTATTAAGCTGTCCATTCGAACTCTCAAGTCCAATAATGTCCATTAATTCCTCAAAATAAGTACAAACTCTTTCACGATCTTCTGTGTCTAATTCCATATAAACATCGGAAAACCTAGAAAGTCCAATTCTAATTTTTTCTTGGTATTTTTTATCGGTTGGAGTATTAGATTCCGCAACGTTTTGAAAGTCAGATGCTACTTGATTAATCTTCTCTGTAAAAACTGGCCGCATTTTTTCGTCTGCAATTCCAGGATAATAATTTTCTTCTACGAATTTTTTCTTTGTGATAAATTTCTCAAACTTTTCTTTCGCGTTTTCGGGTGTTTTCATTTCAGTTGTATTTTGTCCACAAGAAGATAAAGTGAAAAAGAGTATAAATAATTTAATTTGATTCATGCACATAATAGTTGCTAACGTTTAATATATGTGTCGTAGCAGGGCAAAATGTTACCCTTTTTTTCGGTTTTTCTGCGCATTGGTTGCTAATTTTTCCTTTCTGTAAGCATTGCGCTTTACCAAATATACACAAACAAATCGATCGATCAATTAGCTTCTATAATCACATATATGTTGTTGTACAATGTTTTATTTACTTAATAAAGATTTCATTTTTTCATTAAAGATTGAAGTAATTTCATCCCATTTCATATCAACTTCGGTCATAATACAATCTCCTCCCAAATAGACAATTGCAACTTTTTTATTCAAAATTGTATCCATTCCAACTCCATAAATAGGTGCAATTCCACCAGATGTTTTTACTAAAGCGTATTTTTTTGATTTATAGAACTCAGATGATATGTGTTCGATACGTCTTTTCAGTTCAGATGTTTCATATTCATTCAGTTTTAATTCTTTACTGTTAGCATATGAATCCATACAGGAATAGATAGTATTTAATTCAGATTTAAGTTTCCTTTTTAAATTAAGTATTAAATCATTTTCCTCTAAATTCGAAATAGGGTTTTTGATTATGTGGAAAACTTGATTATCTCCAGCTTTAATTTTATTTAATTCAGTCAAGAGTTTATTTTCCTGTGAATTTATGGCAAGAGAACAGAATAGAATTAAAAATGTTATTAGAGTCTTTTTCATATGTTGTACACTATTTTTATTTTTTTATTATTTGTCCTGCGTACTTTCCGTGGTTTTCGTATCCGTTATTCTCTGGATTATTCAAATCAATCATTCCGTCAATTCCAGAGTCATAAATCTGCCAATTGTACTTTTTAGCTAATGTGATCAATTCAAAAAGTCCATTTTCTCCATATAACGAAAGCATAAAATTACTAGAATGTTCATTAAAGGAAAAGAAGTCAATTGTGAAGTTCTTTCCTATTATTTCTCTATGATTATCATTCTTTTTTATTCTTTCAAACGAGTTTTCCAAAATTCTACTAAAGTTAGTCGGTTGAAGTTGAGTTTCGTCCAATTCCGAAACCGATTCTATTTTTTGTTTTGAATTAAAAAGTACAATGTCCCAACTCATTTGTAATTACTTTATGGATTTAGTTTTTTGTCTAACTGTGTAATTTTATTTGTTTGGTCAATTGTCAAATCAGTTTCTGTTTCAGATACTACGTAAGTTAGATGGTCAAATGCACAGCCATACTCATTTTTTTCTAAAAACTCAGAAATAACTTTTTCACAATCCAGAATTCTAGAACTTTCTATTTCCTCAGATGCGATTCGACCTTTCCATTGTTCGTCCAAAATATTTTTAGTTAAATCTCCAATCTCATTTTTTAAAGATTTTCCGAAAATAGGTTTAAGTTTCATCGTGGTTTTGTCAAATAGTGTATAACGTCTCGTATAAGAAATGTAGGGCAGGTGGTAAGTGATACATTTCCGATTGATACTAAGTCAAATATAAATATTTTGCTTTTATCATTTTTCATGAATACCAAATTTTATGGTTGATGACTTTGCAAAAACACACAGACCTTCGGATTAATCACAAAAGCACTATTTTTTCTTATACATTGTTATCTGCCAGCTTTTTCGTTATGGTTAAGTTCCTATTACATATAGGTCATATATTTAGTAAAGATAATGTTGAGTTTGAAATGTTAATATAATTGATACCGTAACAAAACTTAAGTTGATTCGTCTTCCGAATATAATCAATCAAAAAATTTCATGAAACGTATTTTTTCTGCTTTATTATTATTGTTTACTCCGATAGTTCTTATAAATTGTAAAAGCCATACTTCCATAGACTCTTATATGAAAGAACTAGCGAAAGAAGGTGATTTTAATGGAAATGTTTTAGTTGTTAAAAACGGAGAAACCATTTATGAAAATTCTTTTGGTTTTTCAGACGGTTCTAAGACTACAAAATTAACCAATCGATTTAGGTTTGATTTAGGATCTGTCTACAAAGAATTTCCTGCGGTTTCTATTCTGCAACTTCAAGAAAAAGGATTGTTACATACTGATGATAGAATTGATATTTATTTAAAAGATTTACCAAATTGGTCTTCTAAAATTACTATAAAAAATTTACTCCAATATACAAGTGGTTTGCCTAAGGTAGCTTGGGGTAAATATTTTGAAAAAGATGAAAAAATTACAGACCAAAAAATTAAAAATGATCTATTAAATTTAAAAGAATTAGAATTTGAACCGGGTTCTGATTATTTATATACCAATTATAGTCCAATTTTATTGGGGCAAATTGTAGCAAATATTACCAAACAAGCTTTCCCGGAATATGTAAAGGAAAATTTATTTATTCCTTTTGGTTTAAATAGTGCTAAAATTCAGCAAGAAGTTCCTTATTTGAACAGCGATTTAATGGCAATTCCTTTTGATGAGAATTTTAAGGAAGATACTTATAAAGCCTCTATTTCTGGTGTGATTTTTAGTTTGACAGCAAGAGACTTACAAAATTGGTTAACTAATTTACATGCATTTAAAATAATTAGTAAAGTGTCTTTACAATTTTTATCTGAAGAGGCAGATTTCTGGGGTAATATTCAAGCTCCATTGGGAGGTGTCACATGGAAAAACGGAATCGTTAAAGAACATTACCACCATGGTGAAACTGGTAATTATGAATGTATTGTAAAAAGATTTAATAATGGTAAAGATGTGCTAACTATAATAGTTCAAGCAAATCAGAAGCATCAAAACATGTTCGATATTTCAGATGAAATAAAAAGCATTTTAAAATTCAATTAAATAACAAAATGCCACTTTTTACCAAGTCTTTCGCTGATCAGCTGCTGAATTTTCTCGACTTCCTCTGTTTTACATTGAGTTAGGATGTTTTTTAGCTTGTAGATGACGGTCTTGCGTATGGAAAGTAGCATACAAAAAGATACTAACTTTTCCGATTAGAACAGAGCCGAATTTTTATATATAATCACGAATTTTTCGAAAAGCATATAATAGCTATGTTTAATACACGTTAGCACCAGTTTTATTCTATCGATAAGTGTTTTTTAAGGAATGAGATAGTAAGATTTCTTTGTAATAAGTGATTAGCATATTTATGGAATCCATGCCCTTCATCTTTTGCTAAAACATACCACACTTCTTTTTCTTGCTTATTTAGTGATTCATACATCTGTTCAGCTCCTTGGTAATTGACTCTAGGGTCATTTAGTCCTTGAAAAATGAGTAAAGGGGAATTTATTTTATTAGCATTATTTACGGGTGATATTTTCTTTAAATACTGATATGTTTCATTATTACGTTCATCTCCAAATTCAACCCTTCTTAAATCCCTTCGATAATCACTTGTGTTGTTTAGGTAAGTAATCCAATTTGAAATACCTACAATGTCGATTCCACATTTTATGCGATTCGGAAACTTTGAAAGTGAAGAAAGAACAACATAACCACCATAAGATTCTCCGTGAATGGCGACACGATTTTCATCCAGATTATTTTGTGATTTCACCCAATCTAGTAAAGCTCCAACATCTTGAATTGCATTTTCTCGGTTAAGTCCGTCGTCCATTTTCATATAGGACTTTCCATAACCATTGGAACCTCGAATATTAGGAACTATAACCGTTATACCAAGCTCATTGACTAAATATTGATAAAACCCATTAAAAGATGCTCTAATCTGATATTCAGGGCCTCCGTGAATATCTATGAAAACAGGTGATGATTCTTTTTTGGATTTATAGATAAATGTAGGGATATTGTATTCTTTGTTTGTTTTGATATCAATACTTTTAAACGTAAATGACTCTGCTTCTACAAAATTTATTGAATCTACTTGTGGTTTGCCTTTTCTAGTATAGTGATTTAAAGTACTCTTTTTAATATTATAGTCATAAATCTTCCTGCGAAAGGTGCTTGAATAGAAATTAAATCCAACTTTTGTTCCTTTAGGATTAATTATCAAATCACGGACAATACCTTCAGGAAAATCATTAACCTTCAAATACTTCAAAGTAAGTATGTCTAGTATGTAAAGTTGTGAAAATCCATTTTCATTGACGGTAAATGCAGCTTTCTGTCCTTCTTTGTCAATTGTAATAGATTCAACATCCCATTGGATATCCGCAGTAATGTTGGTAAACTCCTTTTTTATCAGGTCGTAATAATGAAGTTGTAAAAATTCTGAAAATTCATCTGAAACTATTAAACACGCATTCTTATTGGGGATAAATTTCGCATTAGAGTAAGCTATTTTGGTTTTACTAGGGTTTACTTGTTCAATCTTATACGAATTATCGTTGATTAGATAAAGCAATTTATCATTCTCTGATATCACTTTAACCGCTAGGATTTGATTATTACTAGAACTCCAATCATACACCTGTCCATCATCAGAAAAGTCCTTAAAAACAAGAATTTCTTTATTGTTTACAGAGATATCCTGTATGTATAAATCGACTCTGTCAGAACTTTCTTTATTCGATTTATAGGCAATTTTATCATTGCTAGAACTCCAAAATGGGTCGTAAGTTTTGTCTCCTTTTTTTGATATAGGTTTACTTGAGTTAGCAGAAATGTTGTATAAAAACAATTGATAATCTTCATTTCCATTTTCATCTTCTTGGTAGAGGAAATACTTATGATTTGGAGAAAGGTAAGAACTGAAATTTTGGTTGGATTCTTTGTATTCTCTAATTTCAGAGGTATGTTTCTTCATTGAATAAATAACCTTTCCACCATTAAATAGCATTTTTTTGCTATCCAAACTCCAACCAATAAAAGGGGGGTAGTTTACTTGACTTCTGTATTTGTTAACTTTTATATATTCTTTTGAATAAATTGAATCAGTAATTCCCTGCGAAACAATATTATCTTGTCCATAGGATACTATTGAGTTAATAATTAATACAACTATAGTTAGTTTTTTTTTCATTCGTTTATTTCAGCTATTATTGCTAACGGTTGGTATATGAAAAGTAGGCTATTTCAAAGTACGAAACTCTCGGTTAAGTACAAAATTAGATGCGAGCCCAAAGTCTTGAATTTATTACTATTTTGCCTATTTTTTTATACATTGTTGTGGCTAGTACTTTTATTTTTTCTTGTCGTAAGTCAATATTTGTAGTCCGTCAGAAAATGATTCTTTGTCTGTTAGTTTCCAGCTTTCATTTGCAGTTGAAGTTCCAAATAGCTTTGTTCCACTTCCAAGTACAATTGGATTTAATTTGAGTTTCAACTGGTCTATCAGTCCGTTTTCCAATAACCAACCTGCAAACTGTCCACCACCACAGAGATAAATGTCAGTTTTGGCGTTTTGTTTAATTCCATGTACTCTATCCACACTCAACTTTTCGATTTTAACAGCTTCTGATAGGTTATTAATTTTTAATGAATTCGAAAAAATATAGTGCTCCATATTTGGATAAGCAGGTTGACCTGGTTCAAGTCCATGTTGAAAACCAAATTCATAGGTTTTCCTTCCCATAATTACAGTCCCAAAATCCGCAAGGTCTGATTGGTACTTTTCAACACCTTCTCCTTGCAACATGAACTGACTGATATCATCATTTTCTCCTGCAATGTATCCGTCCAAAGAACTCGCCACGTAATAAATAATTTTTCGCATATTTTTCTTTTTTAGATTTTCTGTCTGTTTTGTATTGGCTACAACGCCAAATATATGAATCGGATTAAGGCAAGTAAGCCTAAACCAATTGATCCATCTGCGCATTTTTATTTCTTGTTTAATTTATAAAAGCTTGTGCCCAGCTCGACTGGGTATCTAGCGCCTTCGCAAAAAGGAAATAATCTTTTGATTGATCACTTTGCTGCTATGACACATATATGTTGTTGTAGATAGTTTTTATTTTCCATCTAATTGAGGATAAACTACTTGTTTTATATAGTCCATTATCCAATCATCAGCTAATTTCAATTGCTCTTTTCGTTCATTCAATTCCGCGATTACTCTATTCTTTAAAGTTTCATCCTTTTTTTGATTCTTTTCATTCGTATTATCATATACTATTACACAAAGAGCATCCATTAATAAATTCCTTTTATGGTCTGGAATTTTAATTGTATCCAGAATCTTTAAAATCATATCCAAGTATAATTCGTCTGCTAACAATAGTTCTTCATCCTTTTCCATTAGATACAATTCAGGATTTAGTGACCACTCTTTGAGTAATTCAAAGTCCAGATTTGGTTTTTGAAAAGTCGTAGTGAATTTATCATTACCACATTCCGAACATACCTTTCCGAATATATTTTCATAGTCGACTAATTCGAAAGCAGCTTCTCTTTTAGTGACAGTTAGACTCTGTTTACGTTCACATTTTGAACAAGTTCTTTCTATTTTGTAATTATCTTTCACTCAAATGTGTTACAACGTTTAATATATGTGTCTTAGCAGGGAAAGTAGTAAGCCTGAACTAATCGATTTATCTGCGCATTTTTATTTCTTATTTAATTTATAAAAATTTGGCGCCACTACAAAAGGGAACTGACCTTTCGATCTAGCATTGAACTTTTGCTCTAATTTCATATATAATGTTGTCTACTGTGTTTTCACTGTTGAAAATTACCATATTTACTATTCTTTTCCAACCACAAGAAATATTCGCCAAATAAAGTACCTGATAGTAATTCAGTTGTTATTTTTTCAACCTTCTCACCATTTATTGAGAGTCCAATGCTTTTATTTTCCTCTAGATTCTCTTCAATTTCACGTAAAAAGTTAAAAGCAGTTGAGTCTAGAATATTCAGAATCATTCGCTCTAAAATTCCAGAATCCCTTTCACTTAAGCGATTTAAAAAATCAAATCTTTCATCTAGTAATTTTTGCAACTCTTTATCTAAGTTAGGGTTTCGTGGTTTTTTCCAATACTTTTCTGAAGACATAGATTTCGCATAATCCTTACTTTTTAAAAATTGTTCAAAATTTTCATCTCTCAGTTTCTTTACGATTATTTCTGCGAGTTCATTATGGTTTCTAGAATGTTCCAATAGGTTAATATTTTATTTAGTTAAGCATCTTTTTACATGTAGACGTTTAATATATGTGTCGTAGCAGGGCAAAATGTTACCTTGCTTTTCGATTTTTCTGCGCATTGGTTGCTAACTTTACCTTCTGCAAGCATTGCGCCTTACCAAAAATACAATAACCTTTTGATTAATCACTTAACTGCTATGAACACATATATCGTGTTGTACACAGGTTTTATTCTAATAAGTTACTCTTAATCAATGAGTCTAATTCCGCTTCGTATTTTTTACGCCAATCTTTTCCGTTTCTTTTATTCAGATACTTTTCAATTTGGACGTTATACGAGTCAATTCCTCGTAATTGAGGTCCGGTTACTAAACAGCCAACATTGGATTCGTGAAATCCGTATTTCTCATTCAATCCGATACAAGGAACTCCGCAAGGATAGGAAGGTATTCCAGCCATTGCGATTCTTGGAGAATCACGCCAAATGTCAATTTTTGCAGTCAAATAATTAAATCTATTAAACAGTCCTAATTGCCAAAATAAAATTCCAATTATTAAGATTCCGATTCCGTTTCTTATTTTCTTTTTAAGTGCCATTTGTCAACTTGTGTACAACGGACTTGTGTATGAAACGTAGCGTGCAAAAAGGCACTAACTTTTCGGATTAACACAGAGCCGAATTTTTATATTTTGTTTTAAATTTTTCTCTTTTTAAAAGCCAAATTAAAAATTTGGCGGACTTTATAAATATGCATAGACCTTTCGGTTAAGCACTTATTAGCTATGTTTTATACACGTCTTTGTTGTGCATAGTTATTTTATGTTTATTTCGTTCAGATTTAGTTCAAATAGATTTCCAAATTTCTCATCTTCAAGTTTTTTAATTTGAATATTATTCCAAGTTAACTCTCTCCGTATTTCTTTGCTTTTTCCATTTTCAATAATTGTAATTAAGACAGGAATGTTTTTTCTTTTACTCTCATATAATTTGAGTAAGATTTCCGGTTTGTCAAACAAGTTAGAAGTTAGATGTGAGCTCAATCCCATTTCGATTATATTATTTTCAGGGTTGATTTCTACAAATCCGTATTCCGAATTTTCATTTCCTAAACCTTCCAGAAATTGAATTGTCGGAAGTTTTATTTTTTCAACTTTTAGTGATTCCGATTTTATATTTCCGACATATTTTATTCTGTATATTCCGCAAACTTGACCATAAGAATATTGTATTGTAAAACTTATAATTAACAGTATAAATATTCTTTTCATTCGGTATCTTTAATGTACTACAACGTTTTATATATGTGTCGTAGCAGGGTAAAATGTTACCCTGTTTTATGATTTTTCTTGCGCATTGGTTGCTAACTTTTAGCTTCTGCAAGCATTGCGCCTTACCAAAAATACAAGAACCATTTGATTAATCACCTAACTGCTATGATCACATATATCGTGTTGTACGCTGGCTTTTATTTATTCCGGTCCAATTGAATTCAGTAATTCAAATTCCAATTGTCCATTTTTATTTAATTTGTAAAGATAAATTGCTTTTCCTTGTATGTGTCCATCGTCAAATTCCGCAATTAACCATTTACTGCTTAGAAGTTGAATTTTTCCAAAATGCATCGTTCCTCCCAAAGTTGCTTTTAAAGGGATAAGTTCAGTTTTTTCTCGTAAACTTTTCTCTATAAATTCTGCTGGATTTGCAATTCCAATTTCGACAAGTTCCTTTCCGTCATATTTTTCGTCAAACCAATAATTTAGTTCAGGTTTTACTTCATTCAGTTTCTTGATCAGAGAATCATTTTTAATCTTTAAACTATCGACTTTCCCAAGTAAATTTTCCGTTCGATTAACCTCTTGACAGCTAAAAATACAAAATGAAGTGAGAATTATTAAAGTAAGTTTTTTCATGTTTTTGGCTTGCGTACAACGTTTTATATATGTGTCGTAGCAGGGCAAAATGTTACCTTGCTTTTCGGTTTTTCTGTGCATTGGTTGCTAACTTTTCCATTCTGCAAGCATTGCGCCTTCATAAATATACACAGACTTTTCGATTAATCACTTTGCTGCTATGACATCATATATGTTGTTGTGTGCAGTTTTTATTTTATTTTCAATTCGTTTTAGAATAGAAACAAACTTTTCGAATTGCTCAATGTCCTTAATTCCATATTCAGGCGTCAATACAATTCGGTCAGTCAATTTATTTGGTATTGTTTCTATAAAAATTTTTTCGTTTATTATATTTTCCGTGAATGTTTTGTCAGATACAATGTGTTTTATCAAATCAATATTTCCGCCAAACCAAAATTGTTTTAAAATCGGTTTAGGAACAAATGCTCTCCGCTTTGGTAGAATAAAATCCAAAAATTCATTCCACAAATCTTTTGGGTATACATTCAGTTCGGTTTCGTATGTTTTGTCTAAATGCAAAGTAATTCGAAATGGTTCAGTTACAGGCATTGCTCCGTCAACTTCATTCAGGTTTATACTAATTTTAGTTCCGTCAATTTCTATAATTCCGCTTTTCGGTTGATAAACGTATTTTCCTATCGGACTATTCACGTTTTTAGTCAAATCCTCTGAATATTTTCCGCTATATTTTTCCGTTAATTCTTGAATAATATTCATTAGTTCAGGATTTTCTCAAATGCACACAACGTCAAATATAACAAACGTTGCTGGTCCGAAGGACAGCAATGTTTTGTTATATAGTGTTATAAGCTTTTTATTTTTTGGATTCGAGTAATTTTTCGATTTCTTCTAGCCTATCGGATAAAGATTTTAGTTCTTCGTTTTCTTTTTTTAGACTTTCAATTTCTTTTTGCTGTTGAATAGTATAAAGAGTCAATTCCTCAATTTTTTTCAAAAGGTTCATATCCATTTCCGCTTGCATTACTCCGTTTCGTTCAAATTCTTTAGCTGAAGGAATTTCAGGTAGATGACTATTTTCTTTGATAAAGTTTTCTAGTTCTTCTATACTTCTAAGATTGTAATCCTCTTTAAAAACGTAATCAGGAGCAGGAACATTAAGGTCTATTTTTACTTCTTCAGCGTGTATGTTTCCTTTAACAGTTAATTTCATATCTGGATTGGAAGTTCCAATACCGATATATCCGTTTGCACTTATTACTAATCTATCAATATCATTACTATCACCTGTAAAGTTTTTAAATATGTGAAATTTAGTAGTATTATTACCTGATTCCGAAACTTTAAACCCAACAAAATCACCTCCCGCATTACCCTGTGGGTCCCATAAAACTCTCGAACTTCCCGTTAAATTAGCATTACCTCTAAATTGAGTATTTCCCGCAGCGTCAATTGTCAATAAATTAATATCACTATTATCACCAGTAAAATTTCTATAAATATGCAACTTTGTCGTATTATTACCTGATTCCGAAACTTTAAATCCAACAAAATCACCTCCTGCATTACCTTGTGGATCCCAAAAAAGTTTTTTATTTCCTGTACGCATAGTGTTTCCTAATGCATCAATAGTCAAGAGGTCAATATCACTATTATCACCAGTAAAATTTTTATAAATATGTAATTTAGTAGTGTTGTTTCCCGTTTCCGTAGCTTTTAACCCTACTAAATCTCCTCCAGCCGAACCTTTTGGATCTAATTCGATTTTACTTTCTTGTCCACTTATTGTTAAGGACATCCCAAATAATGTAATAGCAAACGCAATTTTTTTCATCTCTTTATATTTTCTGTTTAATAGTATGTGTCTTTATTGTTCAAAATGTTACTCTAATATTTTAAGGAATGTGTCGTAGCAGGGCAAAATGTTACCTTGTTGTTCGATTTTTCTGCGCATTGGTTGCTAACTTTTCCATTCTGCAAGCATTGCGCCTTACCAAAAATACAACAACCATCTGATTGATCACTTAGCTGCTATGATCACATATATGTTGTTGTAAAACGTTTACTTATTTAATTTAAACTTTGTTAAATCAGTTAGAAAGTCATTTCTTTTAAAGAATTCTAATAACATTCCATTTGCGTTAACAAAGGATTTTTTGTTTTTAACTGAATAGCCTTGATCAATTGTTGTATTTATATAAATAGTGTCAATTTCGTTGGATTTATAAACAATTGAATATTCGGGATTCAAAAAAGGTTTACTCTTAAATTCTTCCATTTTTGATTCAGAGATAATTTGTTCTAATTCCAGGGCACTTTGCTTTTTTAATTTTATAGAGTCAATATCACCATTATTTTTGAAATCCCAGAATGTTGATTCCGTAACATCAAATGTGCGATCAACGGATCCATTAGATTTATAAACTACTATTTCTTTTCCGTTATTTTCACAAGAATAGAGCATTAGTATTGAAGATATAATAAACATCCATTTTTTCATTCTACACTGAATATTTGCTTAATGTTTTACAACGTTTAATGTATGTGTCGTAGCAGGGCAAAATGTTACCTAGCTTTTCGGTTTTTCTGCACATTGGTTACTAACTTTTACTTTTTGCAAGCATTGCGCCATACCAAATATACAAGAACCTTTCGATTGATCATTTAGCTGCTATGATCACATATATGTTGTTGTAAAACGTTTTTTATTCCTCAATTACTTTTATTATTCCATGGTTTTCGAACATAAAACTAAAATTCACTTTAGTCTCTAATTCGTTGACATCCGAAACTATTCTTAACAATAATTTTTTTACTTCGCTGATATCTTTATTATTGTCAACATTGATACTAATTAGCTTTTTTTCCGTTAAAGAAGGATAATTTTTATCTTTACTTTGATTTAATAGATGATTTTTTAGAACTTTTTTTAAGCTGTCTATTGGAAATTTTATTTGGTGATTTACCGTAATGTTATCCGAATTAATATAGAGTATCTGTCTTAATTTATAATCAAAAATACTTTCGCAGATTTGAAGTGGTTGAATTCTAAATATTTTCTCTTCAGTATCCAATTTAAACATTGTATACTCACTTAAACAGTCAATTTTATCTAGTATTTTTAGAATTTCATTAAAGTTTGCAAGGGAGTCAATATCATACTCAACTAATTTAGTTTCCACAAATCTAAAACTACTAAAATCTTGAGTAGGCTTTTCCGTAACAAGGTTTTTTTTCTCGCCGTTATTTCGCCCGCAACATATTAACAGACAATTTAAAATTAGTATGGGTAGAAGCTTTTTCAAATGTTTTACAACGTGTTTGTATATGGTTTGTTGCGTGTTTCAAACACCTAATTTAGCAAATACAAACCGAATAGAAAATCCGCGAGGATTTTCGTAAGTAGGCTAGAACCAAGCAATAAATTATATACGGTTTAAGTTTGATTCTCTTTAAATTGATATAATAATCAGAAAGAACAAAAGAGAGAATTAAGGTTAGTATACACGGTGA
>NZ_CANLMP010000004.1 GCF_947492405.1 uncultured Aquimarina sp. | reverse complement strand
GCGATTACTAATAAATCTCCTAATCAACTTATTTCTTCTGTGCGTTTACAGTATGCAAAAGAATTACTTTTAGATCAAGAAAACACAGTAGCTGAAATAGCTTTTCGAACAGGCTTTTCTAGTCCTTCGTATTTTTCTAAATGCTTTAAAAAAGAATTTTCGGTAAGTCCTTCAGAATTAGTAAGTTAAATTGTGTTTGTGCTTGGGTCAAAATATCAATCTATTTTAATTACTTAAGAAAGTAAAACAAAAATTCTTTAACAGAATCAATGTAATCCAAAACAACTTCTCAGAGATGAAAAGCTTTTTTACTGTTGTAGCAGTATAGACTTGAACTCTCACATCTCACGATACTACATATTATATCCATAATCAGATATCTCATTTATCAAAGTTAATTTTATTTCACTCTTCTACCTCCATAAGTCTTAACACCGTATTGATAAAGAATAACAGTATTAAAGTTTTGTTCTTCGTCTTTTATAAATTCTACTCTCAACTCTTCATCAACTAAAAATACTTTTTCCGACTGCGCTACTAACTTAGCAGATTTTTGTCCAGGAATAACAAGTTTGAGTTTCCCATTTTCCTCTTCGATATTGAAGGTGACATTTTCTTTTATTTCGAAAGTACCAATATAATTTTTTAGATGATCAGTAGAAATCTTATATTTCTCGGTAGGAACTAGCTTTTTACTTTTGATTTCGAAAATTTCTTCACCTTCATCTAAATAAGATGTTATTATTTTTTGATATACTTTAAAACCTTGGTCAGCATTAGTAAAAATGACCATTCCGTTTTTGGATTTAGGTAACAGTACCACAAACGTCTTGATGCCATTTTCATCTCCTGAATGCATAATAACCGACTCACCGTTGGATAATTCTGGTATGACCTCCCATCCCAATCCATAAAAAAGGTTTTCTTTGACCTTTACTTGAGGTGTCATCATATCGTTAAATAATGATTCCGGTAAACCTGCTCCGTTCAAAATATAGGAGCAAATCTTAGTGTAATCTTCTATGGTGGTTAGTAATCCTGCTGCAGCGTTTAGCTCTGTTCTTGGAACATATTCGAATTCTTCATAATTTTTGTTATACGGATATACCACTTTATCCATATCCCAATTGGGATTCCAAGTGAATGAAATATTTTTGAGCCCTAAAGGCTCAAAAAGTAAGTCTTCAGCAAATTGTGGTAGGCTTTTTCTCATTTTGTTCGTAATAGCTTTTCTAAGATATTCATAACCTTCACCAGAATATAAATACTGACTGCCAGGTTCAAAATTAAAAGCTAATTTTTTTGAAGGACTCATATTTCGCCAATTCACAAAACCGGATTGATGGCTCAACACGAATCTGGCATTCAATTTTTTGAGATGGGTATCCACTTTTAAATCTGGGTCGAGATGATATTTATAAAGCGGTTCATCTAAAGACAAATCTCCTTGGGATATTATATGTAGTGCTACAGTAGCAAATATAGGTTTGGTGAGAGAGGCTACGGTAAAAATACTCTTATGATTAGCAGGTACTCCGATTCTTTGTTCACCAAAAACTTTGGCATATGAGACTTTTCCGTTTTTAATAATACCTACCGCAACAGCAGGAACTTTATACTCTTGTTGCCAAGTAGGTAATGTTTTTTCGAAATCAAATGATACTTCTTTTTGTCCGAATGAGCAAATTGTAAATAAAAGAAAAAGATACGACAGTATTCTCATGGTAAGATATTTGTTTTTAACTAAGACGATTGATTTTAGATCGATTAGGCGTATATTATTTCATTATTTTTTTACTTGGCGTTAATTGATAGATGGAATTTATCTCTATTTCTTTTGTTAGAATATTCTTGCGTTTTGATTTAATATTTTTGATTATTTTCTTATTCATATTGGCTAATTCAGTAGTGTTATCCAATGGATTGTTATGTAAGGAGACATCCGTGACACCTTCTAAATTGTACAATGGCCATAGGTTATCTATTTTATTGTAATCCAACAAAACCCAATCAAGATTTTCCAAAGATGCAATAGGAACAATTGACTTTATTTGGTTACCTGATAAGAATAATTTTTTTAGTCTACTCAGGTTTTTCAACTCGTCAATATTGTCGATTTGATTTTCCCTTACATCGAGCCATTCGATGTTGGTTAAGCCTTCAAGAAATTTCAATTCTTTAATTTGATTTTGTCTCAATACCAATACACCTATATTTTTTAGGTTTGATAAAGGTTCAAAATCTTTTATCTTGGTATTCATAAGATTTACCTGAATGAGCTTAGTGAGGTCTTCCATAGCTGAAATATCCGAAATAGGGTTTTTTTCCAATATGAGAATCTCAAGTTTTTTTAGCTTCGATACAGCTTTTATATCTGCTACATTATTATTAGGTATCCAAATGCCTTTAAGCTGGATTAAATCTTTTAATGGCTCTAAAGTCTCCAATTTATTGAAGGCCATATTAAAATGGGTTAACTCGGTCCAATTTCGGGCTATTGATATATCTTTTACCATATTGAAGTTTCCTGAAATCCCTTTGAGTTTCTTCAAATTCTTCAACGGTTTTATATCTGAAACGAAATTTCTATCGAAAAAAAAGGTTTCCAAAAGGACTAAGTTTTCAATGGCAGATAGCGATTTGACCTGATTTCCATTAATAAATAAACTCTTGAGCATGGATAACCCGGACAAGGGAGTTAAATCAACAATTTTGTTATAATCTAATTTAAGATACGTGAGATTTTTGGCGTGCTCCAATCCGCTAAGTGAAGTAATCCCTTTTCCAACAGCAATGAAGCGTGTCAATGATTCCAAATCAGACTTCAAAAGTTCGCCTGTGGGTTTATCTAAATAATTGCGTATTGCTAAATCGAGATAGAAATCCTCGATTAAGATTTGGTCATTTTTATTTTGTGCATAAACCAATGTTGTTAAACCTAATAATAGGCACGTGAATAGTATTCTTGAAAATTGCATAATAATTGTTTTACCTCAAAAATCAACAACTGTAATGGTAAGTAGACACTAATTTCTGGTAAAAAAGTTTCAAATTATATTATGAAACTTTTTTCTCCTTTTCCAATTGTTTGATATATTCTTTAGGTGTCTGTGAGGAAAACTTGGAGAATGCTCTATAAAAGGTGGTTTTAGATTTAAAACCAGAATCTTCTGCAATGTATTCTAGTGTAAGACTCTTATGTAATCCTTTTCTAAGTTTATCTTTTACTTCTTCAATTCTATATTTATTAGTAAAGTCATTAAAAGAAGTATCCAAATAACTGTTGAGTAATTTAGATAAAACACTGGGAGTGGTTTCCATTAGTTCTGCAAATGTTGATAAAGAAAAGTCTGCGCTTAAAAAAGGTTTTTTATCCTTCATTATATGTAAAACTGATTTTATCTGCTCTTCAACTACGGTTCTACTTACATGCTGCTTTTTCAATTTAGGATTTGAATATGATAAATAGCCTACCAAAGAAATGATATACAATACTATGCCGTTATATATTTTAACCATCATGGTTAATGAAAAGCCTAACCACTCATCCACGGGTGAACTTTTCCAGTAGCCGTAAATCTTACCCAGAAGAGTGGTAATTAATTCGAATAGCACTCCGACGAAAAATAGACCTAGTAAAGTCAGGATCCAGGTACGATATGTATCAGCTTCTTTTGAATTATTTATAGCTTCATAATTCCTTACTTCTAAGTATGACATAATTGTGTAACTAAAAAGCAATAGCAAAAGGATAATATTATGTAGTAGTTGAATCTCGAAATACCCATATCGCAAGATCCATACTCCCTTCATTTCAGGAGAAACAGTCAAACTGCCTATCCAAATTAGAACGTAGTACACCGTGAAAACAAGAGGTAAAATTAAATGAAGGAAGCTTTTAGAATCAAACCGAAAAGAGTAACTCAAAAGAGATTTAAGATAGAGGTACAATAAAGGAAAGATAAAAATCACCAAATTGAATGGTAGAAATCTTAAATAATCATTTTTTTCCAATAATCCCGACTTCCCCAAGAAAGTAGGAACTAGAGAAAGACCAACTATTAGTAAAAGCCCTATAAGCAACTTATTTGGTGTTTGTTTCCAATTTCTATTTCTGATTATGAGAAATACCATTATTGTACTCTGGAATAAACCAAAAAGGATTAAAGCAGCTGTAAGGTTTAAGTTCATAAAATTTCAACTTAATGCGATTAGGTTTTAACCGATACATCGGTTTTAATAACTTTTCATATGTTATAAAAATAACAGAATTTATAACATTATATGTATATAAGATGAATAAGTATATAATACGTTCATATAGTAGAGGTTTAAATTAAAAGTTGATGAAGTTCAAAAAGGGACAGGACAGTAAAAAACAAAAAAGCCGAATCATTTGATTCGGCTTTTCTTTTGCTGTGCGGGCGGGGAGACTCGAACTCCCACACCTCGCGGCACTAGATCCTAAATCTTGGCTATATTGTACTAAAGAAACGCAAATTGACTTAAATTTAACAAGTTATGTTTCTTCTAATTTTTATTGAAGTCATTTAATATCAGTTAATTTCAGCATTTGTTGTACCTATGTTGTGCTCAAAAATCATTTTAAATCAATATCTTTAAAAAAGCGCAATGCAGCCATTAATGATCGTTGAGATTGGCAGATAACGACTTGTTTTTACACTGCCGTTCGCATTATGAATGCTCATATAGTTAAAAAAACTGGTATAAATTATATTACTCACACTCAAGTAGATAATATTATTAATCCATTTAGTAATAATCCAAGTGATGCTATTTTGGATCAGCACACTTACGGATCCTATATTGCATTAGAAAAATATTCCAAATTATCGAGATACTTATTGAGTACTAAAGACTCTGAAAGAGTAGGAGATATAAAAAAAGCTTGTCTGACTAATAGTAGACATTTTAGCAAAGCCGTTCATCATCTTGATAATATAATAACATTTTTTGAGAAAGAGCACCAAGTAATTACTGGTAAAATTCAATTGGATTGTCCCGATATCAAATCTAAAAAGTTCAAAAAATTTGTTTACAAGGAAATTGAAGTCCCTGATGGCTTATAGTTATTCAATAAAACCCTCTACAGCACAAATTCCAATTTCATCTTTAAGATTGTCATTAACTGAAAATGTAGACTTAGATTTTGATAATAATTGTAACATGAAAAGTTCTGAATAGACCGGTACTGGAGATTCTTTTCCATATCCCTTTCCCGCTATCAAGGTATATTCTACATCTTTTTCAACCCAAGATGGATGCTCAGATTTTTCGGTATGTGAGAAATGAGGTTCTATTTCTTCTTTATCTTTTGGCAACGCTACCCATATTTGAAATCCGTGAAGGGGATATGTTTCTCCATCACGCATCTGTGCAGGTGTGCGTTCAGTATGCACAACGCCATTTCCACCTGTCATCCAACCTACATTCCCCGGAAGAGTTTGTTTTATGGCTCCGGTAGAATTACGATGCATTATTGAACCTTCAAAAAGATAGGTGAGCGTAGAAAGACCTATATATGGGTGTTGACCAACTTCCATATAATTGTCGAGACTAACATCTGCATGCTCCATATGGTCAATGAAACTGAATGGTCCAACCATTCGTTTTTTCCGGAAAGGGATTAAACCACCTACTAAAAAATCCCCGATATCTCTGCTTCTTTCTTCTATGATTAGGCCTGCATTCGACATCAGTTTTTATATGTTTTATTCTAAATAAAGATAATTGATTCCTTAAACGTATGTGGGTAATCAGCTCAGAAATAAATACCCAGAGTTGTCATACGAAGTAGTGTTCGTTTTTCATTCTCCAGCAAAATATCTGCTCTGTGCGCCACTGCATAATTGTCAAGTATTACGATGTCGCCTTCTTCCCAATGGTGAACCAATAACGATTCTTCTTTAGACAAACGCTCATTTATATAGTTGAAGATTTGATTACTTTGTTTTACCGGTAAGACTCTACCACTGTCGCAATGATTGAGAATATCAGTTGAAAAACCAATGTCGAAATAGATACTATCCTTTCCAACAAAAGGATGTTTCCATAATAAAGGATGTACAACCATATCTCTGTAAACTACACCATAATCCCTCCATAGCATTTTATCTTTTTCCGGAAGGTTTATACTCAGATTTATTAATGAAGCAAAAGATGTTGCGGTACCTGACT
Source organism: uncultured Aquimarina sp. (assembly GCF_947492405.1). Classification (GTDB taxonomy): domain Bacteria; phylum Bacteroidota; class Bacteroidia; order Flavobacteriales; family Flavobacteriaceae; genus Aquimarina. Next base: position 682,517 of record NZ_CANLMP010000004.1, on the reverse strand, counting down.
CTGGTATTTCTATCATTTGAAAAGTACTTAAATGAGAAGGACGTTCTTGATAAGAGTTATCAGAATGCCAGAAAACTCCAGAGCCTTTAGTAACCCTTACATTACTCTTCTTGCGTTCTACTTGTGCTGGCGGAATGGAATATACTACTGGCAATTCTATCTCGCCTAAAGCACTAGTAAAAGCAATTTGTTCTTCCTCCGTCCATTTTCTTTTGCCCTTAATAACCACTATGCTATAGTCGGAGATTAACTGTTTTAAAGCAGCTACATCTTTTTCCTTCAATTGGGTTATATCAGAGAAGTCTTGAAGTTCTACACCTATGTGTTTGTTTAATTTTTTAAATCTCAGAGTTTCCATAATCCTCGAGTTTTTTTATTCTTACTTTATTTAAGTTTGCTACACAGTATAGTCAAATTGATTTAGTCTTGTCGCAATGGCTTTTCTAGCTCTACTCATTAAGACCCACGCGTTATTTTTTGAAATATTGAGACGCTTGCATATTTCTTCAGTACTTAATTTATCGTAAATTCGCATTTTAGCCACACTCGATTGTTTTGAACTCATTCGCTTGAGGCTCTCTGCTAATAGATACTCTAGAGCTTCTAGATTCATATTCGAAAGTGTTGTTTCGTCACAATCTACAATAGCAGTTTTACCGTAGTAAGTTTTCTGATATTCCTCGTGAGACAGCGCATATTTAAGCATCTTACCTTTAAAAGAGGATTGCCTTCGGTAATAATCTACTATCTTCCGTTTAAGAATAGAGACGAGCCAGGTATGCTCAGAACATTTATGTTGAAAATTATGCATTGAACCTAAAGCTGCCAAAAAGGTTTCAGATATTATCTCTTCTACATCTAGCGGATCCGAAATTCTTGCTCGAGTATAATTCTTCAGAAAAGAGTAGTAGTTTGATATCCATTTATCTGGCTCAATTGTATTTGTACCTGCCTTCATTATAAGTATTGTTTCTGAAACCATACAGAAAACCATACCGCAATACAACCGCCTCATAATTAAATACTTAAAACAAATGCCTAATAGTAATGTACAATATGTTGTAACACTTATTACTATAGCTCCAATATGCCGGAGTAAAGTATTCCACAGAAAGCCTAAGCAACAAACTCTTTTTTAATACCAAGTTTACGCATTCTAGACTCTAGAGTAGAGGGATTAATATCCAGTAAAGCAGCAGCACCGTTTTTACCACGTACGCGACCGCCACAATGCTTTAGAGTATTTATAATAAGTGCGCGCTCATTGTCTTTTATAGTTTTTGGTCTAAAGCTTTTGGGTACATCAATTTCATCATCCTTTTTTGCGCTCAGTTGTGCAAGATTTATATTTAGTAATCCTCCATTTGAGGTTATCATTGCCCGTTCTATAAGATGCTCTAGTTCTCGTACGTTACCTGGCCAGTGATATGCTTTCATCTGTTTGATAGTCGTTTTGGAAATACCTTTGAATTTTTTGCCAAACTTTTTACTCTTGCGCTCTAAAAAATGTGAAGCTAAGGCAGGGATATCAGCTACTCTGCTACGTAATGGTGGTAAAATAATCGGAAACACATTAAGTCTAAAAAATAAGTCTGCCCTAAAATTACCTTCTTGCACTTCCTTTTCCAGATTACGGTTTGTAGCGGTTATAATACGTGTATCGATTTTTATAACTCTATTACCTCCCAAGCGTTCTATCTCACGCTCCTGCAAAACCCGTAACAATTTAGATTGAAGCTCAATGGGTAATTCCCCTATTTCATCCAGAAAAATAGTACCTCGGTGAGCCAGCTCAAATTTTCCTAAACGACGCTCGGTAGCACCTGTAAAGCTTCCTTTCTCATGCCCAAACAGCTCCGACTCTAAAAGTTGAGCAGGCAATGTGGCACAATTAATTTTAATAAGTGGGCGCTCACTACGTGGCGACCTATCGTGTATGGCACGAGCTATAAGTTCTTTACCTGTACCTGTTTCTCCAAGAATAATAACCGAACTACTACTAGAAGCTACTTGCTCTACCATCTCAAAGACTTGCCGCATGGGCTCGCTAGAACCTATGATGCTGTCAAAATTGTAGCTGGTCTTTATTTCTTCCTCCAGGTATTCCTTTTCTAAGGTAAGTTGCTCGTTAAGTCTTTGTATTTCTTCATTGGCAAGCAGATTACTAATGGTCACGGACAATTGGTCTGCAATATTGGGATATAGTTTTACGGCATTTGAGGTCATATCCTGTTCTTCCTTAAAATGAAATACCAACAGACCAAATACTTCATTAGCATTATAAAGTTTAAGAACCGTACTATGGGTAATACCTGTTTCTTTCATTAACTGAGGTCCTTTAAAATCTGGAAACTCCTTAACCCATGTATCAGCTTCGTACTGTTTAAAGTTCTCTTCAGCTAAAATAACTTCAACCGGCGTATTTTTTATGGGAATTAACTGGTTGAAAATGTCATCGTGGAAAGGATGCGTTTGACCTTCTTTGGAGCTTATACGCAGCACGTGTTGAAAATTCGCTCCGTCTTTGGAAAAAATAATGATGGTCGCATCATCATACTTCACAATAGGCTGTATCTGGATCTTAAAAGTGTGATATAGTGTCTCTCTGTTCCTTATCTTAGTAGCTGCTTGACTTATAGCTAGGAGCATTTCCTTTTGGATTTTTTCTTCAAGTATGCCCTCATTGGCCAGAACATTACTTATCGCAACCGACAACTGGTCTGCAATATTGGGGTAAAGTTTTACCACATTAGAGGTCATATCCTGCTCTTCCTTAAAATGAAATTGGAGAAAACCATACACCTCATTACCCTTTTTTAGTTTAAGAATGATACAATAATTTAATCCTGTTTCTTTCATCAACTGTGTACCCTCAAAATCTGGAAATTCCTCAATCCATTTATCTACATTATATTGTTTATAATTTTCATTAAACAATACTTGTTCCGCAGGTGAATTTTTGATTTTTATGGACTTATTTACTACTTCGGTATACAAAGGATGATTTCTTCGTTCTTCCGTAGCCATTGTCAATATGTGTCTGAAAGTAGTTTTATCTTCTGATAAAACCGCGGCGACAGCATCATCATACCTAACAATAGGCTTTATCTGCGTCATAATGGTATGATACAAGGTCTCCCTATCCCGTACCTTGGTTGCTGCCTCGCTAATGGTCAACAGCATTTCTTTTTGGTTTTTTTCTTCCAGTACGCTTTCGTTGGCCAAAATATTGTCAAGGGCAACAGAAAGTTGCTCCCCTATAGACTTGAACAGTGTAAACTCAGATTTTTTAAAAAAATGCTTTTTTTTTGCATTTATACAAAACATTCCAAAACTACTAGTACCCACCCTTAAATTTGTTGCTAAACAATCTCGGTATCCCTCCTCTTTTATAGGATATTCCTTAAATTGATAATACTCTGGAAACTTTTCTTCCAAATCTATAAAATCAAATAAAATAACCTTTTCCTCACTGGCATCTACTTGCTCCATCATAAACGCTATTAATGAGTCTTTATGAGACACATTAGTAATACCAGAAGCTTTTAAAGTAAATTCATTAGTAATTTCTGGGTACAAGCAAGCAACATCATAATGATGCTTTCCATCTTCTGAAAGTATAAATACTCCTAAATTAACGAACTTAAATATGGGTTTTATTTCTGATATGACAAATAGTAGAAATTCTCTAAGACCACGTATCTGGGTTACCTTTTGGGTAATTTTTAATAATATAGAATTAATTCTTTTCTCTTCAAGTATTTTTTCATTGGCAAGCACATTGCTTATGGCGACGGAAAGCTGGTCAGCAATATTAGGGTAGAGCTTCCATCTGTAATCATCTTGTGGCTGAGCCTCTTTGAAATGAAAAAGTAACACCCCAAAGAAGGTTCCTCCGCTCATTAATTTTGAGGCTATAGTAAAATGCAAACCTACATCCCTCATCAAAATAAAGCCAGGATAGGTTGGAAATTCTGGCAGCCAATCGGTATGCAGTTCATATGCACGCACCATTTCTTCTTGTTCAAAGAATGTTTCAATAGGACTAGTCGCTAAGGGAAGAAAATTATTAACTAGGCTAGCGTAATTTGGATGTTTTTTAGTGCTTTCGGATGCCGTAGTCAGCAGATGATTATACTGCGCCCCATCTTCAGACAGTACAATGGTGACAGCATCCTCAAACTGTACAAGGGGCTTTATTTTATCCATAATCGTTTGGTACAGGTCATCCCTATCACGAATGTTAGTGGTTGCCTCACTTATACGTAAAAGCGTCTCCGCAAACTTTTTTTCCTGTTCTATGGCTTCATTGACTAGAATATTTCCCAACGCTAGTGCCAATTGGTCTTTAATGCCTTCATAAAACGCATCCTTTTTTTCTAAATAAGGCTCTTCTTCAAAATGAAAGAGAAGTACGGCAAAGATGCCATCATTATTTTCTAACAGGAGACTAATACTATAATTGAGCCCTGTGTCTTGCATTATCATTAAACCTGGAAAAGTAGGATACTCTTTCAACCATTTTTCTAATGAAAATAAATCAATACTTTTTCTTTTTGTTATATCCTCCATTGGAGTTCCGGTTATATCAAGCTCCTTATTTACAACCTCGTCATAGTTAGGATGCGCTATCCTTTCATCTGGCGACATTGTTAGAATATGAGTGCAGGTCTTTTTGTCATCGGATATTTGAATCAGTACCGCATCGTTAAACTTTACAATAGGACGGATGTACTCCATAACCGTCGTATAAAAATCATCTAGACTACGTATATGAATGGCGGCCTTGCTAATTTGCAATAACATTTTCTCTAACGATGCGGTGGCTTTCATATCCTATCTCTTTGCCTTAAAGATAGTCAATTCCGCTGCTTATACACCTCAGAAAACACGATATTTCGCTCTTAATAATCCGAAAAACACGAAATATCATAGGCGCTAAACAATACATTTTTGTTTGGGAAAAAAAATTATCGGCCTTACCTACCGTTCTTGCTGCGCTGACAGGAATTCCTTTAAATACCAGAAAATATTGGCACGCTTATAGACTAGTATGGCTACTGAGAATAACATTTATTCTAATCTTTATTCTCTTAAGGACGACTAAAAGCTATGAGTAAAAAGGTTTTGGTAATATCACATAGAACAGATGAGGCTCGAAAACTTGCCCGTCAAATGTCTCTCGCTGGCTACGGTGTTACGGGCATTACAAAAGATAAGGATAGTATAGAACATAAGGTCACTTCAGAAAAGCCCGATTTAATTGCGCTAGACCTAGAGTTAACTAATGAGCTGGAGAGCGTTAGCCTTCTCGCACGTCTTAAAGAGAAATATAATATCCCTTATATTGCTCTTGCTAACCTTCCAGAACATTCCTCGAATTTACTTGGTGCCGATGCCATACGAGGTCTATGGTCGTATCATCTGGATAGTCTAGAACTTCAAAATTTTCAATTGACTTCTGATTTATCTCTCTCCTTAAAAAGCCAGAACAAAACGGCATTGCCTGGCAGTGTGCCATTAGTTCCACCAAAGACATTTGATATTATCGGGGATTCAGAAGCTTTCGCGAAAGCGTTATCACTGGCAAAAAAAGTTGCCGCTACCGATGTTACCGTTTTGCTCACCGGTGAAACAGGAACAGGTAAAGAAGTTTTTGCTAAATACCTCCACCAAATGTCACTACGCAATAAGAAAAAAATGGTTACCCTAAACTGTGCCGCCATACCGGAAAACCTAGCAGAATCTGAGCTCTTTGGTCACGAAAAAGGAAGCTTTACAGGTGCTACCGAAAAGCGAAAGGGGAAGTTTTTAAGAGCAAATAAGAGTACGCTATTCCTAGATGAAATAGGCGAGCTACCACTTATCGCACAATCAAAACTATTACGTAGCCTTCAAGAAAAAGAAGTAGAAAGTGTAGGTTCTACAGAAACTGTTACCATAGACGTTCGGTTTATCGCTGCAACTAATAAAGATTTAAGCAAGATGGTAGACGAAGGTACTTTTCGTGCGGATTTATTCTTTAGACTCAATATTTTTCCTATTCATCTACCTGCACTTCGGGAACGCCCTGATGATATTATTCCCTTAGCCGAATTCTTTTTAGAGCGCTATGCAAAAAATGCGAAAAAAGAATTCTTGGGGCTATCTAAAGCTTGTAAAAAAAGGCTTTTGGGCTATAGTTGGCCAGGAAATGTACGTGAGTTACAACATATGATGGAAAGAGCCGTAGTAATGGCAGATACAAGCGAGATAGAAATCCCACAAGGCGAATTTTCCGAAAATGCTCATATTCATTTTGACTTGGCAACCGATAATAATGAAATATATACCCTAGAAGAAATAGAACGCAAGGCTATCATCAACGCACTTACCTTATGCAAAGGTAAAATAAGAGGTAATGACGGAGCGGCAACATTATTAAAAGTACACCCCAACACTTTAGATTTTAAAATTAAAAAGTTGGGAATAGAAAAGACTAAACTCTTTAATTAATAGTACCATTACCTATTGTAATATATACTGTGATAGCTACAATATATTGTATTTATTTCTGATTTTAAAACATTGTAGCAATCAAACACCATAAATACAACTATCTGAAATTCAAATTACTACATGTTATTGGAAATGATTTTCAGCCTTTGGTATCTATGTTGTCTCTCAATTGATAACGTTTTAAAATTTAATACATAATCGTCTTTAGAGACACAAAAAACAAGTACAATGAAAAAAATTATCTTAGGCATTTTCATAATGCTAATTGCTGGATTCACACTGCAATCCTTCACGTCAAACTCTGATAATCACTTAGAAGATTATACTGCTTTTATGGATGAGACAGAGTATCCAATTATTACAAAAGCAAACAAAAAAAGTCATAATATAGATGACAATAATATTGCACTTTTAGGGTATAGCCCAGTTTCTTATTTAGATTTACAGCTAGCCCAACTGGGGAACAAAAATTTTAAAGCACAATACGACGGAGTTACGTACTACTTTACATCTGCAGAGCAGGCAAATACTTTTAAAGCTAACCCGACAAAATATCTTCCTCAATATGGAGGGTTTTGCGCAACAGGAGTAAATCACGGCGCTAAATTTCGTCCGGATCCTAATAAATTTATTGTAAAAAATGACAAGTATTTCTTATTCTCCTACAATAAGATTGAAGGCTCTGATGCTATTATCCCGTGGATGCAAGGCAACCATAAAGAGCTTGTTAAGGTTGCAGATAAAAATTGGAGTAAGCTCTCAAACAGCTACTAAGCATAAAATACTGATATTAAGTAACTGGCATCGTACTATAACGTACTCTGCCAGTTTTTAGATTATATAAACCATTAACCAAACATTATACATTATGACATCTAACATCTCAAAAAAGCAAAACATCATTCTATGGACTCTAAGAATACTCGCTGCCGTTGTACTGATACAAACATTAAGATTTAAGTTTACCGCAGCCCCAGAATCCATTTATATATTCTCTACTCTCGGTATGGAACCTTGGGGTAGAATAGGCACCGGTGTTGTAGAACTTATCGCGTCTATATTAATCCTCTGGCCCCGATTCTCGGTGTATGGAGCCATACTAGGTGCTGGCGTTATGAGTGGTGCTATTGCCTCACATTTATTTGTTTTGGGAATCAATTTACAAGATGATGGAGGATTATTGTTTTATACCGCAGCAGTTGTATTCTTGGTTTGTCTTGCAATTATATATTTACAAAGACAGGTACTGTAATATCAATTTCCTATACTCAAAAAATTGGGGCTTTCTTAATAAGAACTATGAAGATGAAAAGAATGTTTAAGTTCCTATATTTCTGTCTTTCTGTAAGAAGAAAATTGTTTTCGCGAAAGTACAATTCGCTACATATAGTCTAGACTTGGAGTAATGTTAGAATTTAAACTCTGCGGTAAACACTGCGTGAAACAAGGTATCATCTAAGTTACTTTGGCTTAAAAATGCTCCAGGGATTATAACATTAGTCTCAAACTCAAAACTTAAAAATGTATTTACCTCAAAGACTGTCAATGCCCCAAATTGATGACCTATAAAAAAACGGTTATTTACTGGGGGATATTGTAGATTTAGAGATGGTCCATACACACCATCATCCAACGAAAATCGCCAGAATGCTACATAATCTACTTCTAGCAAAAACCCACCTATTTGAGTATTGTAATAAGGGTGAATATCAATAAGATTTGACGGACCAATACGCGCTACTCTGCCAAAATATGCACTTCTAGGATACAATCCATCAAAAGTATTTACTTCATTATCCGTATCGCTTCGGTCACCACTTACGACCTCGGTTTTTAAACCAAGAACGCCTTCTTTCCCGATAAGGTTCACAGGGTATTCTAGGTTAAAAGAAGCGGTATAGGCATTGATAGTTTGTCTTCCAAAACTACCTATCTGATAGACAAATTCGTTATTATAGGTCAAACCTTTCCATTTTCCAAAATGACGTACTCCAAAGGAGAATCTTCTATCTGTCGCGCTATTAGCTGTCCAAATTTTGTTTTCTTCCTTCTTATAGAGTGCATAGATATCTGTATTTGTCTGGTTTTTCCAATATTGTGTCCAATAAAGAGCGGTAAGTGATTCTGTGGTGTTTAGAGCATCGTTGTCAAAAACACCTTCTTCAACTACCACTGGTATTGCGTGTAATGCTCTAATATCGGTATTCTCATCTTTAAATTGAATTTGACCCATATCAAAAGATAAACGCACGTTTGGCCCTTCTCTGATGTCGACCAGCCTACCACTTCCTAAACGTAAATTTTGGCGCCCTACCAACACGTTCCAATTATCTGCAAACTGATATTTTGCAAATAATTGATGAATGCTCAACTCATCCTTATCTACAGGAGAACGGTCTTTTTTTCTGTCAATCAGACTAGAGTTCAACTCTGCAAAAACCTCAAAATTATCGGAGAATTTCAGATGCGAATGCAATTGTAAACGATGTAAAAACCAGATGTCATTTTGGTCTTCCTCTCTAGAAAACTCCTCATTGATAAATAATTCGGATTGAAACCGGTAACTACTACCAAAACTTAGCGTTGTATAGCGACCAAGTTTTATTTTTTTCAAACTGTGGTAGAATGAGGTATTTTCACTCTCATTCATAACAATATGGTCGTCTTGACGGAGTAATGAAAAGTCAAGATGATGAGGAGGTTCTTGCGCTTTCGCGAAAGCGAAACACAGAAAACAACTTAAAATAAACCGGCATTTCATTGAGTTTAAAATTTTCTAATGAGCAGTACGCCTCCAATGATGAATGCTATACCCATTAGTTTTTGCCAATTAATCTGTTTCACTGGCAAACCTAAAAGTCCGTAATGGTCAAAGACGAGTGATACCGCCATTTGACCAGCAACTACTAAAACAAAGGTCAAGGCCGTGCCCAATTTAGGAGCAAGTATAATAACCGCAGCAACATAAAATGCGCCTAGAATTCCAGCTATCCAAACTACTGGTGAGACTGTTTTTGTTGCCGAAATAGATGAGAAGTCAAATTTCAAAATCAATAGATAAATCAATAAGCCCACCGTACCAATGAGAAAAGAGGCAAAAGCTGCAAATATTGGCTGATGCACAGACTTACCTAGTTGAACATTAAGACCTGCTTGTAAGGGTAGAACAGCTCCAGCAAGAATGGCGAGAATTATAAATATAAATTGAGTTTTCATTGTATTATTTTTTAAAGAATTTGTAGTCTAAAGAGTGGCTACCTGGCCCTAAGTAGAGTAATACTAAAAAAGATAGCGAGTACATTAACGGAACATCTTTTACCACCCAAGGGTCTGAGATGTGCACTATAAAAAAGCCTAATAATGTAATGCTTATAATGGGTAATATTGCTATTCTGGTAAGTAGCCCTAACATTACAAATAGTGGGCACACAACATTTGCAAAAATTGCAAAATAGGTACTTAACGTGCCTCCAATGCCTAAAGGGTCTGGAATATGTTCTAAAGTTTCTGAGAAATGGAATACTTTCTTTAGTCCGTGTGTATTGAACAGTGATATTGCAAGGCATATTCTGAAAACGAGTAATGCAATATCGACTTTAGATTTAGTGATGTTAGAGGATAATAAAGTATTGAGTTTAGTTTTCATTTGCTTTCGATTAAAAGAACATTAATATCATTTATCAAACGATTGGTGTCGTTCACATCCAGACCGTCATAATATCCTCGTATACGCCTTTGGGTATCTATAAGAACAAATGTGCCATCGTGGAGTATGTTATCAGACTCATCTTCCATACTTTTTTCAGTAAAAGCACGTACTTTATAATCCTTTGCTAATTGTAAAATTTGCTTCTGGTTACCAGTTAATAAAGACCACTTATTTGTAGGTACTTCGTGCATTGCTGCATACTCTTTTAATATTTCTGGGGTATCATTTTTACTATCGATACTGAAGGAAATAATCCTGAGCTTCTCTTCATCTTCAAAATAGGTTTGAACTTCAGCCAAGTTGTTGGTCATTACTGGGCAAATAGTTGGGCAACTCGTAAAAAAGAAGTCCACCACCTGAATCTTATTGCTAAAATCGGTATGTTCTATTGCTTTGTTTTCCTGATTAACTAATTTGAACTTTGGCGCTTTATAGAAAATCGTATCCTTGGTCTTAGGATGTATAGCTATCTCACCAAGAATAGGAAGCATTTGTGACAGAGCAACCTCCTTTCTCTGATTGCAGCTCCCCAAAATTATTAGGAATAAAAAGGCAATACTCATTGATATGTGATAGCTATAATTTCTCATAGCTACATAAGTTTTAGTGTTACATTCTCAAGTTTTAGTTTGCCTTCCGAAATATCCCTATTGGGTAAAGAAACCGGTTCAAAAATCACATTTACATCAATACCTGCGGCAATCACTTCTGCAACTTCTTTTTCAATCTCAACTTGTAAGTGAACCCCAGAAGCTAGGAATAATGAATCTAAATCTTGAATGGGCAGTATGGTAAACGTACCCGAATACTTACTTACATTTTTGCCTTGAAAAGTATATTCAAAATAAACTCTGGCGCAATAGGCGTGATAGGGCAATTGTACCCGACTAAAGTGAATAACAATGTGTGTTCTTTCTTTGTTATCAAGCTGCGTATAAATAGCATTCATTTCTGACGCTTCCGTATCAAGAGGCATTACAGCATCATTTGCTGATTTATCTCTAACCGGGATATCTACTTCTTCTAGTGGATTTTCACAAGATTTATTGAAATCAAGATTTTCAAAAGTGTATCCTAAATTCTCGGTATTCAACACCTCCCGAATCTTGAACTCTACCGGTTTACCATTGCCATCTGTGACATATAGTTTTTTATCTAACCATTCTTCTTCATTGGGTAGTTGATTTTCTGTGTCATAGGCTTGCCAAGCGTTCCATATTCGGTCACAGTTACCGTGGTGACCATAAAAAATGGGGTCAAAGCCAGATTCAGAAAAAGAAGCCATCTGACCACCTATCCAGTTATGTATGTTATTATGAAAAGTTTGTTCTGCAATACCATCTAGTTGTGGCTCTCCCTTTCTCTTAATTGCTGGATGCCCACCAAATGTTTTATAGTTCTTTGCTCTAAGCGCTGCTCCTACATTCATAAAATCCAATGGGATGGTATCTTCTGGTCCGACTTGACGATAGTCATTGCTCAATGGGTTATTCTCTCCAAAAAAATGTTCAGGAATTTTGTTTTCTTTTGTCCAGTCCCAATAGTGCAGGGCTAGTTTAGGTTCGCCTACCGCTTTCTGTAGCTTTTGTTCTAAGGACCATAAATATAATCTGTGCCACGGCCAAACATACCAGTTGTAATGTATCTGGTTTGCATAAATACTGGTGGCGCAAAATGCAGTATGTAAAAGCCCGTGAGCATTCCAACCCATAGGGTCTAGTGGCGAATGCTCCGAGCGTTTTTTTAAAATGGTTATCCCATCCTTTAAAAGTTGAATCTCTGGGTCGTTTACAGGAATGTCAGCAATATTTCTTCGTACAACTATTGAATTTGAAGGGACTGCAATGCTATTTGTATTTTCTTTTTGCGCTCCGTTGTTTTTACATCCCAGTACACCAGAAGAAACTAAAGGAAGTCCTAGAACGGAGATACCGGTCTTTTGGATGAATGCCCTTCGTGATGTATGTTTAGAATCTTTCATTGCTAATAGTATTTAAAAGCATCACCTTTCAAAAAGTAATGCTCCTTATTTATGCTTCTTTGATAAACTGAAGGTCTATAACAAGTTTAACTGTGTCACTTACCACAACATTTCCTGTCTCAGTAACCGCACTCCAGGTAAGGTTAAACTCCTTTCTGTTGATTTTACCCGTAATCTCAAAACCTGCTTTTGTTTGACCATAAGGGTCAACAGCGACTCCGTTTAGGTCTGCATCCAAAGCAATTTCTTTGGTTACATCCTTAATGGTTAAATCACCTACAATCTTTTCTCCGTCAAACGATTTAGAAATGAATGTCATCTGAGGATATTTTTCTATGTTGAAAAAATCTTCAGATTTTAAGTGGTTGTCCCTATCTTCATTTTTAGTGCTTATCGATGCAATTCTCGTCTTAAATTCGAACTGGGCATTCTCAAAGTTGTCTCCATTGGTTTCCACAGAAGCATCAAAATCCCTGAAGGAACCGCTTACGGTCGAAATCATCATATGTTTTACCTTAAATCCAATTTCCGAATGTGCATTGTCGATATTCCACTGTGTTTTCATTTCTGTTTCCATTATTTAGTATTTATTTAGATTGATAGCCCCCATAATATTTCACTGGAGACCAGCCAGGTATTACTTCAGGCAATTCTGGGTTTAAATTTTTAAATTCCTCAGCACCGTAGACCACATTGCCACCGACAACCGTTAGTACTGACTTCAAATTTTTAATTTGTTTTTCTGGGATGGTGAAATAATCGTCAGTAAGAATGCTGAAATCGGCATACATTCCGTCTTCAAGCGTTCCTTTTACATCTTCTTCCTGCGAAATCCACGCGCTTCCTTGGGTGTAAAGATGAAGTGCTTCTTCACGTGACAGCAGATTGGAGGGTTCCGCAAGTTGAAAATCACCTACCGTTTTACCACTCACTAACCAATATAATGCTGCCCACGGATTATAACTGGCAACTCTAGTACCGTCTGTGCCAGCGCCAACGGGAATTCCCATATCTATCATCTTCTTTACGGGAGGTGCTTGTTTTGCTTTTTCAGCACCATAGCGTTCCACAAAGTATTCTCCAGCATACGCCATTCTTGCTTGTATAGCGATACCTCCATTAAGTGCTTTAATACGTTTGAGTTCACTTTCTCTAACTGTCTCGGCGTGGTCAAAGAGCCATCGTTTTGCCGCCAATCGTCCGTTCGTTTCCGTATTGACTTCTTCCAATACATCAAGCATATTAGCAATAGTTTCTCCGTAGGTCGCGTGAATTCTGAACGGCCATCCCTTGTCTACGTGCAGGCGTACGATTCGTTTTAAATCTTTTCGCCAAGTTGGTCGGTTTTCTAGAAAAGGCTGTGGCGCTAAGAAATTCTCAAAATCCCCAGCACTCCACGCTAAAAACTCCCCGCCACCTTCAAGCTCGTAACCGTGGTCTAAATGTATTTCACCATTATGACCTACTTCATTAGTTGCCATCCATTCTTGAAATTCTTCATATTCTGAACCCTTATTTTGCGGAAACAAATAGTAAGAAAGTCGAATAGGCATTTTACCGGTTTTCGCCAAAATATCAGTACCTACGTAATCTTTGGGGAACTTATGTCCCCCGCCACCAGCATCAATACCACTGGTGATACCAAAACTATTGAGCTCTCTATAAAATTGCTTAGTCCCATTGACCATTTGTGCTTCGGTCAAAGGCGGTAATGCACCGATACGAGCATAGAGAATTGTTGGGTTTGGCTCCGCTAAAAGTACACCCGAAAGCTTTCCGTTTTTATCTTTTTCAAAACTGCTTCCTACTGGTGCTTTAGTATGCTCATCAATTTTCAGAATTTCTAAGCCTGCTTTATTTAACCAAGCTCTGCTATATAAAAAGAGTATGTAGGTAGGAACATCTCCTGTAGCTTCGTTGATTTCTTCAGGTGTAGGAAATCGCTTTTCTGCAAACTGAAATGGACTCCAACCACCAATAACTCGTACCCATTGTCCGTCAGGTGTTCTTGCCGCTTGTTCCTTCAGCATTTCAAGTGCTCTTTTCAAGGTTTTTACACCATCCCAACGCAGTTCTGTATTAAAGAACCTACCACCTCGTGTTAAGTGAAGGTGCGAATCATTCAACCCCGGAATGACAGTTCTACCTTTAGCATCAAAAACTTGAGTTTTATCTCCCTTTAGTTTTAAAATATCTGCAGAGCTACCTGCTCGGAATACTTTTCCGTCCTTAACCGCAATGGCTTCTGTGATGTTATTATCAGAATCCATTAGGGCGACCTTAGCATTGGTGACAATCATGTCTACCTTATCTTTTGATTTAACTTCTTTTGAATCTTTACAACTTGAAAAAAGAGTAGTTAGAACAAGTATTACGAATATCTTTTTCATAGTGACATAGTTTGCATTAGACTTTCTGTAATCTGGCACAAAAAGTCTTTTTTATTAGTGTCCGTTGTTTCCTTCTTTAGCCCAATCGCTCATTGTTTTGATATAATCAATACCTAAACCATACGCACCGCCATATCGTTTAGAAATCTCTACTACTGGACCATAGGTGTCAGTACGTGCCCAATCTCTGTGCACTTCCAATAAATATTGTAATGAGGTAATAGGTTTGACTCCAGCTTGCACCATTCTCATTATTGCCATATCATGGGCTTCTTGAGAGGTTCCCCCACTGCCGTCTGTAACCACGTATACATCATAGCCGTCTTCCATAGCCGAAAGTGATGCTGTAAGCACGCATACTTCAGTCCACAGTCCAGCAATAACAAGCTTTTTCTTTCCTATTTTTCCAACCGCAGCTACAACTCTCTTGTCTTCCCAAGAGTTCATCGTTGTTCTGTCTAAGTATTGCTTTTCATCTCCGTAATATTCCTTGATTTCAGGGAACACTGGTCCACTGAATGATTTTTCGGCCACTGTTGTAATTACTGTTGGAACATTGTAAAGTTTGGATGTAGCCGCTAAAAGCCCGGTATTATTTCTAAGCTCTTCTATAGGCTGGGATTCTACCGCAAATGCCATTTGACTTTCGTGATCAATCATCAAAAGCGTATGATTTGTTGGATTTAATAGTTCCTTGGACGCATTTGAAGGGTCGTTATTTGGGTTGGGATTGTATTGTTTCCATTGTGCAAATGTTGCAGTACTTACCAGTAAAACTAGCATTGTGATTTTAAGTGTTTTCATTGTTTCAATTTTAGTGTCATTGTCTGACGGTTTATATTCTCTTTCAACATTAATTCATCGGTACTTCTATTAGCAGTATTTCAGTTTTGGTATCTGCTTCGACATCTATAGATTGAATTTCCCATAGTCCCAATCCATCTCGTTCTTTTAAGGATTGACCATTTACTGTGGAATTTCCATTGAGTATGAAAATGTAGATACCGTTATTGTTTGGTTTGTGTAACCTGTGAGATAGTTTCTGGCCTTTGTCCATTTTCGTCATATGAAACCACGCATTCTGATGTATCCAAACACCTTCATCATCAGGATTTGGAGATAATATTTGTTGTAGTTTGTTATGACGGTCTGCTACATCTAGTGTTATTTGGTCATATCTTGGAGTAACTCCATTTTTATTTGGGAATACCCATATCTGAAGAAATTTGACAGACTTATTCGGGTTGTAGTTATACTCAGAATGTTGAATGCCTGTTCCTGCACTCATTATTTGAATATCACCAGATTTGATAACCGTCTCGTTACCCATACTGTCCTCGTGCTTAAGGTCTCCATCAAGAGGAATAGAAACAATCTCCATATCTTGATGCGGATGCGTACCAAAGCCTTTACCTTCTGAAACTGTATCATCATTTAATACGCGCAGAAGTCCAAAATTCATTCTTTTTGGATTATGGTAATTGGAAAAACTAAAGGTGTGTCTTGAATATAACCACCCTAAGTCGGCAGTACCACGAGAATCAGATGTATGTAAAACGCTTCTCATTTTATTGGTTTTATAGTTATTGAATAAACCAGAGCGAAGCGAAAAATACATTCCCATTATTCTGGTCAACAGTAACTTGCCAAATTCAATGCCTTTTTAAAAAACAAATTTAAAGAACTGTTAATCAGGGTTTTAAATTTAAAAGATGAATACAATTAAACACGGCATACTGTGGGAGTACAGCATACCGTACATGCTTCTAGCAATATTTAAGAAGAAATGAAACATCCCAATAATTGGATATACGCTATCTAAATGTACACGCTATTGTACCTACCCAAATGTGGTAGTCTTCAGTACAACTACAGAGCATCAAAGAGCTGATAAAGTGGGTTTTGCATAATGGCATAGTTATAGTTTGCTTGCAATACAATTAACTTAAATTCAACAGTATGAAAACTTCTTTTTTAATTATTTTACTAGTAGCCATTTCAAACGTAAATGCACAAACTGGTCAAGGTTTAAAACTTACAAAACACTATAATCTTGAAAATAATGGCAAAGCTATAAATGGCTATGATTTGGTCTCTTATTCTGAAAATTCTGCACCTAAAAAAGGTTCTAAGCGAATTCAAGAAAAATATAAAGGTGCTACCTATTATTTTTCTTCCGAAGGTAATCGCACTAAATTTAAGAGTAATCCTCAGAAATACTTACCAGCTTATGGCGGTTGGTGTGCTTATGCTATGGCAGATGGAAAAAAAGTCTCTGTGGATCCTGAAACTTTTAAAATCGTAGATGACACTTTGTATTTGTTTTATAATAGATTCTTCAATAATACTCTTAATAGTTGGAATGAAAATGAAAAAGGATACAAGACCAGGGCAGATGTGCAATGGTCGAATATTCTAGGCAGGTAGCAACTCTAGTTATTTGTAGAAGTACGATATGTTGTGTTATTGGAGCGTTTCGAATTTCCCACTTTTAATAGCTATTTCCTAATTTCACGTAAATAGTTGTGAGGGCATGATTTTTAGATTCTTTCAATTTGAAATTCAATACCTTACAAAAAAGTCAAGTCTATGATAGATCTATTCACAACAGGCGGTACTATCGAAGATCTGAAATATGCATCTGAAAGTGAAAAGCTTACTGAAGCTTCTATTGGAATAGCACATTTCTTAGAAATCTTAAATCCGCAAAAGGAAATAATAGTAGAAAAGGTAATGTCTAGGGACAGTCGATTTATCACAGATGATGATAGATTGAAGCTTTTGTCAAGTATTGAAAACGTTTCAAGTGATAAAATCATAGCTACACACGGAGCCCTTACAATGATTGAAACTGCAACTTTTTTGGCTAAACAGAAGTTGGATAAAGTAATTGTGCTAACAGGGGCTTTTGTGTTTGGGAGTTCTAATGAGATTTGTATTAGAAGCAAATGGTAAAGAAAGATACAATGAGTTTGAAATAAGAATAACCAATCTTTTTTTAACTATTTTCTTGATTACATTTTTCTTTGACATTGGTAGTTTAAGATTAAATAATGATGTTTATGAATTATAACTGGAGTACGGAACTCAAGAAATCTTTAAAGGGCTAAGGCAGATTGAAGCACATATTGGAGAGGTTTTCGATATTGCATTACAATGTAATATTGCTAGGGACAAAGTAATTGTAAAACTTCATTCTCTTTTCAAGGAATGTATACTATGGTTTATTGAATCTAGAGATATTAAATAATGGGATGGTTGCACATTCCGTAGTTTACTCACTCTATGTTGAAATAGTTATACTAATCCCTTATAATGTTTAAATAATTAAATATTCATTTCGATTATGACGGGAAGAGTGATTGGAATGGAAAGCTAAAATTGGGGATTGTGTCCAAAACTTGTATAGTGAAGCTCTTTTTCTGAAATGTAGCTTTTCACGGAATGAAAGGAAATGGGCTGAGTGGGCTTTCGTGAAAACGTAATTCTCCTCTCCATAGACATCACATTGAGTTGGAATAATACAATATATAGTAGGCCTTTCTTTTAACCTGAATACATCTAAATGGTTTAATTAATTGAATTACAATATTTTAAGTTTTTTTAAATCTATGGCATAAGTTTCGTTTCCTTTCTTATCGAATATTCAAAATACACGTGTTACCTAATTTTAATCTAAAAATTAAATATTATGAAAACATCAAATTTTACAAATGGTTTATTGAGTTTAATGTTGCTTTCTATCTTCTTTTATAGTTGTAGCGATGAGACTGAAGTAATCCCTAATGAAGGTATAAGTGATGCCTCTACTGTAAGTGATTCAAGCATTAATTTAGAAGCTGCGATGGCCGAAATGGAATCTTTAACACAGTTAAGAACCTCTGAAATGGAAATCTCGGAAACAGAGAAAGCTCAAAGCGCAAAAAGAACTTTCCCTGCCGAATTTAATGTGTTTTTAAAAAGTGCTATTGCACTTAATAATTTAGAAGACCCAGACAGAGCTAATGTGACATTACCACTATTTAAAGGTAAAAGACCAAATGGCAGACCTGCGTATTTTATACTAACCGAGACGTCTAATTTTAACGTCGCAAAGCTTTTCGGAATTAATTATGCTCCAAAATTAATTAATGCTATAGGTACGGGTGGAGAGCAGTATGTTACAATCAATCGTGGCCGTATTCAATTTGCTGGAGATATTGACTTTAGTCCAGAACGAATTTTAGAACCTGGTATTGAATCAACTTTCCCGCCATCTGTTGCTGAGCCAGGAGCTATAGGTGATGACGAATGGTCATCAATCGTAGTGTTACCTAGTGGATTAGTTCTTAATGCAATGGTGATTGCAAATTCTACCGGATTGCATGACAGAGTGATTAGTATATCTAGAAGACGAGGTCATGTTAAGCTTCAATTATTAGATGGTTTTCAAGGAGGTGACCAGTTTTACTATCACCTAGTTACCGACTCATCTGACAGAGGTGCGGCTACGATAGAACTAGGAGTATATGCACCTAGGCTTGCTAATTTTTCAGATTCGTTTGGTCAAAGCACTCTTTTTGAGCCTTCTCCTTTACTTGGTTTTTCACCTAATATAAATGGTTTAACTGGCATTGGAAACCCTAACCGTCAAGGTCTTAACTCCACCATCCTAGATGACGATTTAGACCCCATTAATGTATTTCCTATAGACCCAGATAACGATTTACAGTTTGGGAATAATTATAGCCCGTTATGGGATGCGCATCTGAGCCAATGGACGGACAAAGCAATAGATACAGATCAGAGACGCAGAATCGTAAGTTTTGATGATTTGGATAACCTAATATCTGATGGACTTATTGAAAGTTTTGCGGGTAGTGCTGGTATTGAAAATGATTTTGTAGTAGGACTTAGAGCGTCTGAGGCTATCATTAACTGCCCAGTTATCTGTCAACCTTTTGAAGGGAGTAATTAAAAGTTTCTTGAAGATCTGACTTTAAATCTCCATTGTTCTCCCAGTTGTTAAAGGAAGCAATGGAGATTTTCTTAATTTAAATATCATTGATACTTAAGAGCACACTAACTTAAATAATATAACTTGGTTTTATCAATTAACATAATTCCTTATCATATGAAGTTAGTTGATGTTATTTTCTAGAAACGACTACAAAAAACCAAAATGTTGTACCCAAACAAAAAAACCTCCCATTTCTGAGAGGTTTTATGACTGTAAATTTACAGTTGAAAAAGTGCGGGCGGGGAGACTCGAACTCCCACACCTCGCGGCACTAGATCCTAAGTCTAGTTTTTAAAAGTTCTTTATGAACCTAAATATTCCTTAATAGCTATTAAATTAAGTATTTAAAGGATTTTAAAGCTTTTTTAATTTCAAATAAATTTAAGATAAAACGCTAAATGTTTTACCTATGTTTTACCCTTTTTAAAATTTTTATATATTTTTGAACGAAATTAATATTATAAAAATGGCAACACTCAAGACTGTTTTACATCCAAAAATTAATAAAGAGGGTGAAAAACTTTATCGTTTAGCTCTTAGGGTAACAGCAAATCGAAAAATTAGTTATTTACATTTAGGTTATAATGTTGATCCTTCTGATTGGGATCCTGAAGCAGAAAAGATTAAGAAATCACACCCTAAATATAGCCATCTCAATAGGCTAATAAGGAAAAAATACGACCAACTAGAGGATGTAATATTTGAATCAAAATCCTCAAAAACTCCTTTGAGTGCCAGGCAGATTATTGACGCAATTAGAGAGAGGAAAAAGAGCAAAACATTTTTTGATTTTGCAGATGAGCATGTCTCGGATTTAAGAAGAGCTGGAAAACACAACAGAGCAATTTCGGACAATAGTAAAATAAATAGAATAGAAGAATATTTGGGAAATAGGAATTTGTCTTTTCAGGATATTGATGAAGCGATGTTAAAGAAAATGAAGACATATCTAAAAGCAAATAAAGATTTATCTGAAAGATCAGTTATGAATATTTTTGTGCTGATTAGGTTACTGTTTAATGCTGCAATTAGAGCAGAAGTGGTAGAACAAAAATATTATCCTTTTGGAGTTGGTAGAGTAAGGATAAAATATCCAGATAGTAAAAAAATAGGCTTAAATAAAGATGAAATTTTATCTATTGAACAGTTAGAGTTAGATGAAGGAACACCTATATGGCATACAAGAAATGTGTTTTTGTTTTCTTTTTATTTAGCAGGGATTAGGATTTCTGATGTTTTGAGAATGAAATGGGGAGATATCGTAGAGGATAGACTACATTATCAGATGGGAAAAAATGATAAAATAGACTCCCTAATGTTGCCGTTAAAGGCTATTAGTATTATCAACCAATATGATAAGGGTAAAAAATCAAAAAGTAGTTTCATATTTCCAGAACTTAAGGGTGTAGATCAGAAAGACTCGAAGGCTATGTATTCTAGACTAAAAACGGGCACAAAAAAAATCAATAAGTACCTTAAAGAGATAGGGGAGATGGCAGAGATTAAAAAGACAATTACAAGTCATATTGCCAGGCATTCTTTTGGTCACATTGCAGGAGATCAGGTTTCTCCACAAATGCTCCAGAAACTATATAGGCATTCACATCTAAGCACAACCATAGGTTATCAAAGTAATTTTGATCATACCAAGACGGATGAGGCTTTAAATAACGTTTTGAATTTTTGATTACATCCAAAGAGATTGTAGGTTTGAATTCCTCCACGGTAACTATTAGTTTCAAAACCTTTATAAATACTAGTGTTTACAAAGGTTTTAACTTCATGTTTAAGCTGTGTAAGAAAAAACTTATTTTATTTCCGCAGTGAGAACAGGACTCAAACAATTGAACTTCAGGTTATAAGCCTAAATAAAAATATACCTAACCCTTCATTTATAAAGGTTTACACTTCAAAAAGTACATGAATACGCACATTTTCCAAATATTTCTGCTCTTATAATAAATACTCTATCATAGATTACTGATTATATAATTATCACTATTTCAAAGATTCTTGATATAAGTACAGAGCTAGGAAGAATGTAAACCTTAAAACAATAAAATATAGATCCGGTTTGACTAAAAAAAAGACAATTTATAGATATAATGCGTAACTAGCGTTAATAAATAAAAGCGGTTGGAAGAATAAGAGGTAGAATAGAGATACTAGATATTTTTTTCTTTAGGTAAGTTTTTGTTTGACTCTGATTTTTAAACCAGAAATTATGTGTTTAGATTCTAACTCAGGATAACAGAGATTGGATTCCTTCCTGGGGTAATTGATTTGCACTATAAAAAATAAATAGAAAGAATTATACCAATATTACCATAGATCAATTTTTAATAGACCTTAAGTTTATAATTTTGTCTTATAAAATTAAAAACCTAAACGATGAAAAAAATAATTGCAATCGGGATCTTATTAATCTCACTGAATATTTATTCTCAGAATTTCAAAAGTAAATGGACTGTCATAGATTTAGAAGCACCTGAATCGGTTGTTTTCGACAAAAATAGTAAAACATATTTTGTTTCAAATGTAGCTGGTCAGCCTGCGGAAAAAAATGGTTTGGGATACATTTCAACCATTAGTGAAGAGGGTGAAATCATAACAAAAAAATGGATTGAAGGACTTAATGCTCCAAAAGGATTAGGTGTTTTTAAAAATTTGTTATTCGTAGCAGATATTGACAAAGTAGAAGTAATCGATATAACAAAAGGTAAAATTATTAAAACATATGTAGCTGAAGGAGCAACTTTTCTAAATGATATAGAAATTTCTGAAAGTGGAGATGTTTATATTTCTGATACTTTTGGGGGTAATGCCATTTATCAAATAAAAAATGAAGAAATATCATTATGGATTAAGAATAAAACCCTTGACTATCCTAATGGATTAAAAATTAAAAATGGAGATATTTATGTTGCTACTTGGGGTGTGGTTACAGACCCAAAAACTTTTAAAACAGACACACCTGGAAAATTACTTAAAGTAAATTTAAAAACAAAAGAGATAAAGGAATTTACAAAATCTTTTGGTAATCTTGACGGGCTGATACTTCTAAAAAAATCATTTATAGTATCTGATTGGATAGAAGGCGGTTTGTTCATTATTGATCAAAAAGGAAAAATCAATAAAATACTTGATCTGAACTCTGGATCTGCGGATATATTATACCTTGAAGAGAAAAACCTAATTCTAGTACCACAGATGTTAGATGGTAAATTAACGGCTTATTCCATTAGTAAATAATTTGGTTTCGCAAATTAATCAATAATAAAATATTTTTAAAGGGAAGGGTGTCAATGTTCGTATTGATACCTTTTCTTTTAAAAAAGTTAGAAGTCAGTTATTATATTAGTAGATTGATACTGAATAAATAATTTATAAAATAAACTAACGGCGAGTTGGAATAGTAAAAACTTTTTTTCAATAATTTAAATACTAATTATTCAGATATATATGTAGTTGTTGGAAATCTAGGTTTAACACCTAATATACAGATAGTCTCCATTAGAGCAGTAACTAATTATAATAATCTAAACTCACTAATAACTGAGCAACTTAAGTTTGGACAGAACTCTTCTTGTGATTTGAATCCAGATATTATTGATGGCGAAACGAATTATTCGGATAAGGAGGTTTGTTAGGATTTCTAACCACAATGGAGGCTTCTTAAACAGCGTGCAAATAGGGTAAGATGTGGATGTTTTTTAATGTAAAAAACATATATTAATATAGACATATGAGTTGGGTCATTGTACTAAATTATTGTACATGGACTATTTTGTAAGAGTTTGTAACGGTGCCAATTAAGATGAAAATTTCGATGAAACACCTAGATTTATCAGATATACCAACCTGTATAGACATCTTGATTCTTTACGGCAAGATTTGTCCCAATGATAGAAAATTATAAGAATATCAATATTCAATTTTTTATTGCCATAAAATGCAATATATAATTTTAAAAGGGTGGATTACAAATTAGTAATGTGGTGTTATATATTTACCAAAACATTTTTCTTTAGTAATACGTAAATTTCTGATATAAAATTTAAAACCTAAAATTATGTTAAAGAAAATTTCACAAGTCAAGTTTGGTAAAGTATTAAGTAAAACCGAGCAAAAAAGTATTACTGGGTCTGCAAGACCAATTTACACAAGACGTCGATGTTTCAGTAATAGGGATTGTACCAGACCTCCATATACTGTTTGTAGTAACGGTTTTTGTGGAAGATAATTATCCACTCTATTTTAATCAAAATTGTATGCTCATTAATGTTAATTTTTTAATGACTCTAATTTTTAGTACGTTTTCAGATTCAAAACTCTATTCTTGATACACTTCTTCCTTCGATCGAAGCACTCGAATAGATACTTTGATATATAAATCTAAATACACAACGAGTTATTAAAACTTAAAATATTGAAAGTGAAAAACACTTCTATTTTAAAATTTATACAATTATTATAAATTTTAAAAGCTTAATTACTAAGCTTAACCCCTTAACCCTATGAAAACTCCAAAAAAAAACTTCAAATTATTTAGTTTGATAAATTGCTTGGTTAAAGCAATCAAAAATCATTTGATGAAATCATACCATAAAAATATCAGGTTTAATAATAATTTAATAAACCTTAAATTATTGAATTGTTTACTATTTATATTTATATATCAAAGTATCTATTCGCAAATTTATGTTTCTAAAACCGGAAATGATAATAACTCAGGCACTTATAACAGCCCTTATCGCACCATACAAAAAGCAGCAAATGTCGCTCAAGCAGGTCAAACGGTTACTATTCGAGCTGGAGTATATTATGAAAATGTAGTTGTCAAAAACTCTGGAACAAATGAGAATAAAATAATATTTAAAGGAGAACTTGATAATCAAGGAAAACATCTCACCATAATAGATGGGAGTAAAGAGATTTCTGGATGGATTAGAGATTCTAGATTCTCTAATGGAGTATATTACCATACTCAATCTATTCAGCCTAATACTCTAGTGCTTCATCAAAACGGGGATACTTATGATATAGCTAAACTTGCTAATTTTAATTATCCAATTGAAACAATCATTAATTATAATAACAACCATGAAATAACTACAGTTTGGAACAAACAAACTGTTAGGTATTGGGATGGTCTTGAAGCTTTATATTATTATAAGAATGGGAGAATTTATCTTAGGTTTAGAGGTAATGATAATCCCAATAATAAAAAAATAAGATATTCTACCAAGTCTGGTTTTCTGATTGATAATAAAAGTGATATTATAATCAAAGATCTAAAAATTCGAGCCAGTGTAAGGGGCATAGAACTATATGGAGCAAATACAAAAAATAATAAAGTTGATAATTGTTATTTAATCAATGGACAAGAACGAGTGTTAATAGTAAATGGTGCTTTTAACAATGAGATAGCTAACTCTACTATGAAAATGCAGGGTATGCCATCTAATTATATTGGTGGAGCATGGGGGAGCGGAAACAAATATATCCATGCTGTTAAAGAGCATATTTATAACGTTTATAAAAATGAAGTAGGTATTTCTCGTCACTCTCCAAATGAAGATTGTGGTATTGATTTTGTTGGATCAGATTCCAAAGACATTTATGGTAATCGATATAAGGAAGGTGGTGCTGGTAACAAAATTTACGGAAATAACATATCAGAAAGTTTAGCGGCTGTCGTAATGAAATCTACTAGGAATACAAAAATTTATAATAATGTTATACACAATACCTCAAGCATGGCCTTTGAGGTTCATGAAAATTCATTTGGTATTGAAGTATATGACAATCTATTTTATGATATAAATTTTTTATCCAGAATTCAAAAATCTAATATTCAAAAACCCAGAAGAGTATTCTTTTATAGAAATAGATGTTGGAACGAACCTGGAGTTGGAGCACCTTTTATTTATGCACATTTTGATAATGGTGAAAACTATCGTGGAAATGAAATTTATATTTATCATAATAGCTTCTCCGGAGGAAATACTAATATTTCATCAGCATTTTCTACTAATTTAGACAATTATTTTCTAGTCAACAATATATTCTCTAACACTTTAGGTCCAAGGAATGTAATCAAAAGTGTTGGGAAATATGACTATAATTGGTGTGGTGGACAATTTACTAAAAGAGATTATTATGGATCTAATAATATTTTAAGATCAGATAGTAAATTATGGAGTGATAATACACGTCCTGATTTTAAGCTGACTTCAAATAGTGAGGCTATTGATGCCGGAATAGATCTATCAAAAACCAAAATAAATGGACTTTTACTACCTGGAATGTATCCAGGATACTTTAATGGAAATAAGCCAGATTTGGGAGCTTATGAATTTGGGCCAAGTTCTGATAAAGATTCTTTAAACTCTATTAATGGTCCTGATCAAGTATCTTCTAATAATACATATTCTGTTAGTATAGGATATACTGCTTCTACAGATAGAGATATAATCGTTTCTTTTTTAGAAGACGAAGCTCCTTTTACAAATTACGGTACAATAAGGGTATCTGTTTCTAAAGGTAATAAATTCATAAATGTAGCAATTCCTATAAATGATAATATACCTATTGCTACAAATAAATATCAATGGTCAACTTATATTGTTCCAAAAGGAGGGAATTACAGTAATCGTCTTGATAGTAAGGCAGAAAGAGATATTGATGTTATACCTAGTGCTAATAATATTATTGAATCCAATTATTGGAGGTTAGAAAACAAAGAAACAGGACAATGGGTACGACCTTTAGAATGTGCTGTTGACACAGGAACCAAATTAGTTGTATCTCCAATAGGCAATACCGGTGATTGTACAATGTTTTCTTTTAAAGAAACTGATTTTGGATATTATTTTATTATCAACAAAGCTACTAACGGAAGATTGAAATTTAAAAATGATTCTAATGTTGCGAATGATACTGTGCCAGTAGAATTAGTAGGTAGTGAGTATGGCGGGTGGAATCCACAATGGAAACTAATTGATGCTGGAAACGGATATTACAGAATTCAAAATAGGGTTACTGGTAACTGGATTCGTTCAAAAGGATGTTCTGGAGAAGAAAATATTCCAATCACTCAGGTTTCTAAAGATTTTACAGGGGATTGTACCAAGTGGAAACTGGTAGATGCAGGACCGATAGATACTTCCTTACGGGCAACCAATGAGGCGATAGAAAGTTCTGATATAACGGTTTATCCAAACCCTGCCAGAAATCAATTATTTGTAAGTGGTGATACCAAAGATATGGCATCCATAAAAATCTATAACCTACAAGGAAGAAACATCAAAACAATAGATACAAAAATTCTGTCAGATCAGTCTACTATGATGATCAATACAACAGGATTACAACAGGGTCTATATGTTCTATCGATTGATTATTTGAAAAAAGATTCAAAGAGTATTCAGTTTGTGATCAACAACTAATTAACAAAGATTAATTAGTTTTCTATCATATAAGGCTTCTGCAGAGTTTTTAATATTGCAGAAGTCTTTTTTTAAACTAGTCTTATGAGAGCAGTACTTTTAGAATATACTGCTCAAGATCATTTACTTATTGTATAAGGAATAATTATACATAATAATTAACTCAAACAAAATCGAGATTATTTTTTTTAGAAAAATAGTGATCGATATCGTTACCCCCAAACCAAAAATATTGGAAATGTTATCGATATTGGAGTTATATTTTTCTCGCTAAGTACAGATTGATTTATTGTAGTAATGACTATCAATTCAGTATTCAACGAGTTTTTACAAGCAAGTTATAAATTGTTATGAATAATTTATGAACCCATATAAACCAACAGTGAATTGAAATAATAAAAATTCTCTTTTTTTAAATAATTTAACTATCAAAAATCTGAGACGCACAACAAATCTTAAATAAGCTTATTTCTAAAAAACCATGTTATGAAAATCACTTTGATTAAATGTAAGGGGTATAGAAAGGTTATAAAATACTTTTTTTTAATGTTTTCTTTTTTTCTCTCCTTGCATACTTTCTCTCAACAAAGTATCAGATTTCCGGTAGATGCTCGTGTAATGGACGTTACAACAATGGGAGTAGATAATACAGGTAGTAGAGATTCTACGGCTGAACTACAATCGGTAATTGACAGTGTGCAAAATTTACAATTTGGACAAATATGGCTTTATTTTCCTAAAGGAACTTACTTAATTAGTGATGCTCTAGTTGCCGAACGTTTTATTACATTTCAAGGGGAAAATAAGGACGAAACTATAATTCGCTTGGTAGACAATGCTCTCGGTTATGAAGATGCTTCTTCTCGAAAAAATATGTTGAAAATTGGCCTTTCGGTTAATGAAAGTTTTGATGTTTTTGTGAATGATTTGACATTTGATGTAGGTAATGGAAATCCTGCTGCGGTAGCTCTGGATTTTCAAGCGCATAATATGGGAGCCGTTAGGAATGTGAAATTTATTGGTCGAGCGGAAAGCGGAAAAATTGGATTGCAAATACAAAGATTAAAAAATACTCGACCTGATTGGTCCACACCAGGACCAATGTTTATTCAAGATATAACTGTGGAAGGGTTTGAAGTTGCAATATTAATAGGAGAAGATACAGCAGGACTTACCCACGTTACACTTGAAAACATTGAAATATCCAATCAACGGATAGCAGGTGTAGAACTAACTCCAAGATTAAATGTCTCCTTAAGAAATTTTAAAAGTAATAACTTAGTTTCTGCGATTAAAATTTTTGATAGCTTTGGTTCTACTATGGCTCTGATGGATACCGAAATGATTGGAGGGTCTCTTAATAACAGCGCAATTCTTACAGATGGGGATTCTAGTATTTACCTCCATAATGTAAAAGCAGAGGGATATAAATCAGTGGTAGAGCAAGCAGGTAATACCATACCCGGTATGAGATTTGAAGATTGGTCGTCTGATAAACCAGAAAGCTTATTTGAAAGTCCAGATGTAACCCTTGGTCTTCCTATTAAAGAAACACCTACATATTTTAATAACGATTTTTCAAGTGATTGGCAACCTGTAAATAGTAATAATGATATTCAAAGTGCTTTAAATTCAGGTAAGCCAGTAGTATACCTTTCTGATAAGGGCGATCCCAATTTTAATATTTTTTCTGTTACCAATACTATAACTATTCCAAGTAGTGTAAGATGGTTTCATCTTATGGGACACGCCATTGGACTGGGTAATTGGCAAGGTGGTGAAAATCCCGTTTTTATTATCGAAGGATCTTCTTCAGATCCTCCGTTAATAATTGAAAGAATGAATTACAACAATCAGCAAACCATTGGCCAAAATATAGTTTGGTTACATCGTGGTTCTAGAACTGTGGTTTTCAAAGATTGTAAAGGTAGATATAAAGCAGAACCAGGAGCGGGAGATGTTTTTTTCGAAGACTATGTAAGTAGTAAGGTTGAGTTTGTAGAAGGACAAAATATTTGGGCCAGACAATTTAATTTGGAAGATGCCCAAAACCGTCCAGATCCTCTAGTCACTAATGATGGAGCCCGATTATGGATATTAGGATATAAAACAGAAGGAGCAAAGACCGGAATAAAGACTATTAACGGAGGAATAACGGAAATGATCGGTGGTAATTTTTTGCCACTAGAAGGAGCATCTACAGCGGGGATTCCGTTATTTATTATTGAAGATGCTAGCTTTTCTGCTACAGGATATCAAGCTTTTTATACTTGGAATATCCATGTAAAAGAGACTAGAGATGGAGTTACAAAAGAATTGCTTAAAGATAGTAAAGTAAATATGGCTCTTTATTCTGGTTATAAAAAAGAGGATGTACCAAACAATGACTATAAAGTAATTGGAGAAGTTGGAAAAATCACTAATAATCAGAAAGATAAAAACACTTGGTATACTATAAAATTAAATAATACTTACTCGAATCCAGTTATTTTTATGGGTCCTCCTAGTTATAATGGAGGTCAACCTACTACCGTCAGAACTAAGAATATAACGAATAATAGTTTTGAATATCAGATAGATGAATGGGATTATTTGGATGGAGCTCATATCACAGAAAGCTTGTCCTATATGGTTTTAGAGTCAGGGACCCATAAGTTAACTAATGGTAAAATGATAATGGCAGGAAAAGTAGTACAAGGCTTAAACCATACTTGGAAAGTTATTGATTTTCCTATGGCATTTCCAAGTACTCCCGTTGTTCTTACTCAATGCGCTAGTTACTATGATGGACAGGCCGTTGTATCCAGACAACGTTTGATCGGCCAAAATCGATTTCAAGTGCAATTACAAGAAGAGAAGGCTAATGATGGAATCCACGATTTTGAGGATATAAATTGGATAGCAATTGAAACAGGTATAGAATCAGAAGAACTCCAGTATGAAATAGTATTAACTCAAGATTTTGTGACACATGATTTTCGTTCAATAAACCACCAACAAAGCTATAGTGATGCCCCTATATTTTTAGCTGCTATACAAACCTTTGATGGATCAGACCCCGCTAGTCTAAGATATAAGAATCTAAATAGGGCGGGAGTTAATATGAAAGTAGAAGAAGAAAATTCGACGAATAGTGGTGTAGCGCACACTAGTGAAGTGATTGGGTACTGTACTTTTAACAAACCTGGTGATATCTTTGGAATATCGATGACAGAAGTTTTTAATTCAAGAGAGGAGAATGTCTCCAATATTAATGTACTGCTAGCAGATAATTTGACTCGAGCTCTAATATATCCTAATCCAATAAAAAACAGAAAACTCAATATCAGCTTCGATCAGAATTTAATTGGAGATCAAGTCCAGTTAAACATTATAGATCTTTATGGTAAAATAGTTCTATCCAAAACGGTACAGTTTAATAATCCCTTGTCATTGGATGTGTCTGGGCTCGAAAAAGGAATCTATCTTCTAAATTCAGTTATAGATAAAAAACAAATCACTTGGAAAGTTGTCATACAATAATATATATTATTATCTATTATGGGATGTTATGATTCTTTTGCTTTATAATTTCATTTTTGATCAGAAAAGATGTCGTTAATCCTAAACAAAAGTATTGTAGAGGTCATCGATATTGGTGCTAATTTCTTGTTAAGGAAAGGGTTGTTTATTGTAGGTGACGAATAAATTGAAACCATAGATAGCGTATCTTCATTATGTTTAGTATACGATAAAGTGTTTTTCTCTGATATTTTAATCTTTTCTATAAAATCTTGGATGTTAATGAAAGAAGATTAGTCAATAATACTTCCGTTTATGAATTTTTGATTCATATCTAAAAACTCTTATCCGTCAACCGTAAATTCAGTGAGAATTGCTAAAGTAAAATAAAATACATTTACTTAGAAAACTTATAAAACTATTTCACATGATTTCTCTAAAAAAAATATCTGTAGCTCTCATTAGCAGTTTGATTTTAATTTCTTGTTCTAATGATGAAATTAATGATACTAATACTTCAATTAATGAACTTCCAAAAGATGTTCTGAAAAAATTAGAAGACCTTCAATTATCTCCAAAAAACTTTGAATTAAAGGAATTTGTATATCCTGATGGGAATATAGAAGAGATCATAATAACTTCAGGAGATATGGCTATGAAGAAAAATAGATTTCTTAATATTCCTGCAGGTACAGAAGGAATATCCAAACAATATAGAACTCAGTTTATTGTGGATATTAATATTCATGAAGAAGTAAATATTAATGCCTATATTGGCGATACAATTTTTATTGACGGATTACCAAGAATTGCAGGTTTAACAGAGGGAGCCCAACAAGGTATAAAAGACGCTGTAGAAAATTGGAACTCTGTGTTTGGCTCTAAATTAAAACTACGAGTCGATTTTGATTCCTCTCTCGTTTTTGACGAAGATTTTTATGAAATAGCTATTGCTAATGATTTGTCACTTCCTGGTTTTGGAGGGTTTGCTGATTTTCCTGATGAAAATGGTAATCCTGGAGCATTTGTAGCTATTGGTTCTGATGCAAACAATTTTGCGGCTCAATTCCCTGATGCCATAGAGCATTTGGTAACTCATGAACTAGGACATACTATAGGTTTTAGACACACTGATTGGAATACACGACAAACTTGTGTAGATTTTGGTTTAGAGCCTGAACCTTCAGAAGAACCAAATCCACCAGCTTTAATTTTTGGGACATTGCCAAGTATTCCTGGAGTTATTGAACAAAGTAACTCTATTATGAATGCATGTTTTGGAGTCAGAGCAGTCACAGGAGAACTTAATGTTTTTGATAAAAATGGATTAAGAAGTTTATATCCAGGTTTTTCATTTTACTAGTAAAACATCTTTTCTTAGAAATTAAAATAGCTATGAAAATTGGATAAATTTAAAAATTAACACAACTCAATTATTTTTTTAATAAATGATTAGGACATAATCTATGTAATTTTTAGAAGTAGTTACTAGCTATCAATATAATTTAAAAGGTTTGGTAGCTAGTCCTGATTATTTAAGCGTAGTTATAAAACTACACTAAATGATGATTAAAATACCATTTGTGAATGCAAGTATATTTGCGATGTTTTTAGCTACTTATTTTGGATTCTTGTTTTTATAACATATGCGCAGTACTCAAAATTGTAACAACCACTACTCAAAGACGATCTAGATTATTTTTTTGCAAAAGCTTATATATCCTAAAGAAGTGGATAAACTTATAATAAGCAATCCTAACACACAAACACAAAAAAACCTAACAATTCAATAAATAAATAATGTCGGAACGATTTAATCGATAAGGAAGCTAATCAATGCTGTTCTTAATCGTTTTTCGCTCTAGTATTATAAAATTAACAGTATGGAATGAATTAAATCTTAAAACCATATAAATGAATTGTAAAAAAATTAGCTTAGAACCAGAAAAATGGATCGATCGATATTATGATTATATGATAGCGTTTGCCAGAAAAAGAATAACTGATCCAATTATAGTAGAAGATATCGTGCAAGAAACTTTTTATGCTGCTTTAAAATCTCAATTTCGTTATAACGGAAGTTCAAAAGAACGGACTTGGTTGACAACTATTTTAAAACGTAAAATAATTGATAATTATAGAAAAACTAACTCGAGGGCAGGACGTCTGGAACAATTAAAAACTGATATTTCTGGATATGAAAACTTTAATCTTAAAATAAATATGCTTTTAATATCCGAATGTCAACAAGCTGATTATAATATTCGCTTTAAGGAATTAAATAAAGTTCTGAAGATGGAAATAAGGAAACTGCCTAAAAAAGAGTCAAAAGTATTTACCTTAAAATTTGTAAAGGAATATGATGTAGACACTATCTGTAAAAAGTTAGGAATATCACGAGAATATTATTGGGTACTAATACATCGTGCAAGAAAAAAAATATCTAATTCTATATTGTGAAAAGACTTTTGGACAAGAACTAAAAAAGTAATCTGCTATTTTCGAATAACAAATTTGTTATTCGAAAATAGCAGATTGATTACTAATAACAATTATAAACTACTGCACAATTAATTTCGAAGTTTGTATGGTTTCTGATGATGTTGCATCAATGATGTTCATAATGTAAATTCCCTGAGCGACTTTTTCAAGGTTAATTTGAGAAGAGTCCGATAGTCTTTCTCTACTAAAAACTTCTTGTCCTTTTAGGTTATATAACTTAACTCGATAGGTGTTTTTTAGACCTTGAATGTTTATAACACCTTGATTTACAGGATTTGGATACACAGATACTTCAGCGATTGGAGTGTCTTTTGTCAAGTTCTCAGAATTTCTACTTCTGTTTGATGTACAATTTAATGTACCATAATCAAAATTTCCATTAGCCCAAAGCCATTCTCCAGCTCCAGCTCCAGTTCTTACTGCATTTTCTGATTGTACTGTAGTACCTGCAAAAGTAATTTTATCAATACGTACGTTTTTATCACCCCCATTAGAAGAAACTCCATCATTAATAAATTGCACTTTTACATTCCCCCCAGAAGTTGTGTCCGTAGTGTAGTTTTGCATGCTGGTACTATTTACTGCCCATTCGCGCACCAACTGATTATTTATTAAAAGTCGGATAACTTCTTCACCTGTTGCACCTGCAGCTCGAACAACAATTGTACAATCTGATGTTGCATTATTCACGACATCAATATTTGGCTTATATTTAAAATCCAATCGATCATTCCAAAATGTACCTGTTGGTCCAATATGTGTGGTAAATCTATACCGATCATTTCCTAAGGGTAAATTAGCAGGTATCTCTACAGGTATATCAATCGTGCCGGTTCCTCGGGTTACCGGAACTCTTACCGATGCAAAAGAAGCATAGTTTGATTCTTGTTGAAAATTAACGAATAAATCGCGATTCGTAGATGCTGAGTAAGCTACTTTTACAGTGGCGGTAAATCCTGGTGATACTGAAGTAGGAGTAGTCATGGAAACAACCTTATCCTGAATATCAGCAGTTTTTTTAAATTTTAATCGATCTACTTTCAACCAATTGGATTTAGCTCTTACAATAATCGTGTGAGTGCCAGGTGGTAATTCTCTCGTAGTGTAGGTTAACTCACCCCAATAGGCATCTTTATCCAAAGCAGAAATAGAACCGGGAATTAAGTTAAACTGTTTAACTAGCCCCTTTACCTTAATTTCGTATTTATCTATAAGATTTGTTGTAGTTCCTGATTGTTCTCCTGTGCGTAATCGTAAGTCCAGTTTATACTTTCCAGTTTCGCTGATAGTAATGGTTGTTGATAATTCATCATTGGTATCATATAATCGCACAAATTTTCCTCCACTGGCATCGGGATTGTATGTGTCTGGTCCGATTGTCGCTATTGTTCCTGCTTCGTTACGAACAGTATACTTATTTTCAATTTCAATAGTGCCTTCGGTTGATGCAGGAGGAGGTCCATCATCCCTACCTTTAACACATTTAAAATTATCCATTCTTAAATATTGTGTATGATCTGGTGCCCAA
Organism: uncultured Aquimarina sp.; assembly: GCF_947492405.1. Lineage (GTDB taxonomy): Bacteria > Bacteroidota > Bacteroidia > Flavobacteriales > Flavobacteriaceae > Aquimarina. The sequence continues at coordinate 647,958 of NZ_CANLMP010000004.1, read as the reverse complement.
CTTGGATCATTTCCTCCCATAAACGTATCAAAAAGTACACGGTTTACCGTATTTCCTTGAGACATTAAACGCAGCCCGCTGCGATCTAATTTCTTTTGTCCGTTTACCCAAACTTCAACTCTACCGTTCGCATTATTACCGGTATTAACCGTTACTGTTTGTTTCAGAGTATACCAAATTCCTGTTTGAAAATTAAGTCCCACGTTCCAATTCTCTCCATAAAAATCGGTTTGATCTTTATAATAAGCATATACAACCATTCTACCGTTTTCTCTCCACATATACCGCGTAGAGAATCCACTACCGTCAGACGGTATTCCCCCACCGGTAGGTGCACTACCACCTGCTAAACCAGGTAGTTTACCACCCAATCTCCAATCAAATCCATTATCAAATTTCACTTTATACTCAAGAGTGTATACATTGTTTCCATTAATATTGGATCTGGCTACGATACCACAGTTGGTTCCATATACTCCTTGTGCAAATTTTATGCGTAAATTTTTGTCCTGTATATCTGAATTTTGAGAGTTTAACCAATAATTACAATTTCCTACATCGCTTTGACATCTTGACTGATTATAAGTAGTACCATTTCCATATTCAAAAGTATTGGTAAAACCATCAGTTTGGCTCTTTATTTTATTTATTCCCAAAAAGAATATCGCAACCATTAGTATCCGATATAAAGAAATATTCCTATTGCGATTGGTTTTTTTTGATAATTTGAGTTTCAATTTCATAATAAGTTATTTAAATTAATTCATATAATTTTAGGGTTTGACAGGCTTTTATAATGCTATCTGCCTTGGTAAAATATTACAAAAGCCGTTTACATCAAACACTGCGATTTATTTTATAATAAGTTTAGAGGTTTTTATAGTTTCTTGTGTAGTTTCATCCATCAGATCGAGGATATACAATCCTTCGCCTATGTTGTTTAAACCAATTGTTGAATTTATTAAAACATGATCTTTGGTAAACACTACTGCTCCGGTAAGATTATATAGTTTTATTTGATATTTTGATTGTTGGTCAGCTCCGCTAATAGTTATAGTAGGATTAGATTTTGCAATAGGATTTGGAAATATATTGACAGTAGTGTTTCTTGGTTTGACTTGTTTTGTAAAAGAACTTCTATTGTTGGGAGAACAGGATATTACTCCAAAATTAAAGTTCCCGTTACAGTATAACTCCTGACCATAACCACAACCTGTTCTTATCGCATTATCTTCTGTTTGGTATAATGTACCACAAACTTGAATCCAGTCTATATTTACATTAAGATCACATCCGTTATTGGCATCATTTACAAAAGCTATTTTAATCTCTTGGTCACCTCTGTATTGATTATAGGTATAAAGTTCAATATCTGACGTTAAAGTCCATTCACTCACGGTTTGATTATTTAATAAAAGTTGAATTTTTTCACCACCGCAAAACCCTTCTGCACCAATAGTGATGGTAGAAAATGTTCCTGTAGAGGCATTCGTGCAATCCACACCGGTTCTCACTACATTATCTGTTCTATTTGGCCACCCTCCCCCAGGAGTAGTAATAAAGGTCTGAAATTGATATTCATCTACCGCAATCGGTGTGTTCGAAGCAATTGGTACCCGTACGGTTATAGTACCACTTCCTTCAGTAATGGGAACGATCGTTTCTCCGTAGACCGTATAGTTAGGACCACTTACTGATTGAAATGCTACCTGGATATCTCTATTCGTTGAAGAAGAATAGGTGACTGTTACACCTACCATAGTTCCTGGATTTACTTCTTCAGGAGCTGATACCGATACAATATCGTCATTACTTCCTGGATTACTTACATCAAATGGTAGTGCTCCTATATCTGAAGAGGTTCCAAACCCTACATTTTCTGCAGTCCCAATAGCAGGACTACCTGCAAGAAGTTTTACATTCTGAACCGGGAATCCATTATTAACAGTTGGCAATCTTAGTCTGGCTGAGGTTGAATTCTGATTATACGGATTCGTCATAGTAGCTAACAAATTTGTTTGAGATTGAGTAAGCCCGTTAGTACTTGTTAGGTTTGGGTTTGTCACAATATCGTTGCTGCTCACAGGTTCTGGATTTCCTGTAGTGTTCCAATGTATATTTTGGTTGTAATTAATGTTGGTATCTTGATATCTAGAAATAGTAGTTCTGGAACCATTAGTATTATATAATATATTGTTCTTTATATTGGCATTGTTGACTCTACCTATTGATAATTGAGAATCTCCAATTGCAACTTCGTAAGCTGGGTTTGCAATACGAGTGGTTTGACCGTTATCAAACATTGTATTATGATACACATCCACATTATTACTGGAAAAAATATTAATTCCCTGCCCTCCGTTTCCATAACAAATATTACCAATTACCAATGTTCTACCGGTATATGGAACAGGATTGCTACTTTGGTTTTGGGTAAAATCATCGACTATGATGCCGTTTCCATCTGTCATCCTATTATTACCAATACCTCCTGCAAATCCTCTTAGATTAACATTATAACGACTGATATTATTTTTAAAAATAATGCTATGATTAGGATACTCAGGAAACTTACCCACATTAAGATTAGATGGTTGATATGCAGATATTCCACTATTGGCATTGTTGGCCTCATATGCGCAATGTTCGACTAAATTACCTTCTATGAGTATAATATCTGATCCTCCAATAGTAATACCGTTTCCTGGAAAATCATGAAAGTAATTGTTACGAATGATTACATGATGTGAATTGTTATCCATCGCAATGCCTCTTCTTTGTCGCCATTGTTCTAATCCGAAATTTGGATTCCCTATTAGATTTTTTACATCATTAGGAGCAGGCTCGAACTCGAGGTTTTCAATAATTATATACGAAGTGTTAAAAACGTCAATACCTTTTATGGAGGCCGAAACTACCTTTGGTAAATTACCTTGTGCATCCTTTACACCCTGAAATGTAATGTAATTGCCGTTTGATCCGGATCTTTGAATAAAAATTTCTGCCCAAGGACTGCTTGGGTTTTCACCCGTATAAGTTCCGGGCATTATTTTTACAGTATCTCCTGGGGAGACAACACCAGATGCATATTGAATTTGTTGAAAAGCTGCTGTTGGACTAAGTCCTGTGTTATTGTTATTTCCGTTATTGGAATCTACGTAGTAGATAGTCTGGGCAGGAAGATAGATCGTGAACAATAAACAAAGAATGTTCAATAATTTTATTCTTTTCATAATTTCTTTTTTTTTAAGTTGATCTTAAATGGTTACGTTTTATCATCAGAAATAAGTTATTCCGAATCTGCAACAATATTTTCTCGTCATTAACTTATACGCTTAGTTTTTGATAACTAACAGTGAGGTTTAAAGTTTAACTTTTGTTAATTCTTTGTTAAGTAAAGATTATAGGTGTATATATACATTTAGCTTATTCAAATCACTGATAACAAGGGTTTTAAGTGTTTTTTAGAGATTTTACTAATAGTAATCTAACTTTCAACAAAATGGGAGGAGTGAATTTTTAAAAAGTATATCTAAAAACAGAAATAAGTCATTCTTAAACTCAAAAGATTGTTTTATAAATCGAAGTAGAAAAACGATATATAATTGATTACTTTTATATAACCTTAAAACCTATTTTATGAATATTAACCAACTATCTTTAAAAAGAGAGAACACTTTGTTACTGTAGGACTCTTTTGCATCCGCACTAAATAAATTAGACAAATTACGTATTGATTGGGTTAATAATCCTTGGTTTTAGAGGGTTAGATCTTGTGTGTGTTCTGTATTCAGATGAAGAACGCATATTCTTCAATGATATAGGTTTTGACTTTACAATTTATTCAAATCATCTAATTAAAATATTATGAAAATATACAACACTTTAAAAAAAGATATTCTTTCACCCAGAAAGAATAACCTCAAACCAAAATTTACAACCTACGTTCCTATTCGTGTAAATAATTTAGAGTTTAAGTTAGTCTCTAATTTTAGCTGGAAAATACTCTTGCTTGTAACCTTTTGTTTGTTACTCCAAAAAAATGCATATGCTCAAACAGTACCAAACGGTGAGCGTTTAAAAGATATAGCGGGAAACCAAACTTTAATAGGCAGTGTAATAGGTGCTGGTACTTATTTGCCGATAAATACCCAACAAGAATGGAAACAAAATTCTCAGACTGTCCTTCTTAGAGAATGTAGTGCAGGAACGGTATTATGTTTTCCTACCTTTACCTGGACAGGTCCATATCAATATGACCTGGATGATTTTAATGCCACAGTGAATTGGTTAGAAGATAATAACAAAGTTCAAATAGCACATCTATTAGCTGGAGGATTTACCTATCATCCTCAATGGCTTATAGATAATCGCGGTACTTACTCCCAAGCTGAATTACGAAATATGCTGGAACAGTTTATCAAAACTGTTATACAAAGTAATAATAACGATGAAAAAGTAGATATTTGGAATGTGGTTAATGAAGCTTTCTTTGTCACTGGTGATTTTACCATTGCTAATAGTGTATTTAATGCTTTGGGACGTGAAGATGATGAATCTGGATTGACGGGTGATGATAAAGTAGTCAATAGATTTCCGATCTACATTCGATTAGCTTTTGAATATGCCAGAAAGTATACGAATAAGAAGCTGGAATTACGTGAAAATAACTGCCATTTTTCAGGGTTAAAGCATGATAAACTATTATATCAATTGGCAAATCATCTTAAAAACAAGAATGTACCTGTAGATGTTATTAGTTTTCAAACACATTTATCAACGGGTAGAAATTATGATTGGAATGATTTTAAAAATCAAATAAAAAAATATAAGGACTTAGGTTACGAAGTCTATATTACGGAACTTGATGTAGGCAATTCCGGTACCTCTACAGGTGATCAGGAACAAAGAGACGTGGCTTACAATGCGATCAAGGCAGCAAGAGAAGCAGGTGTTGGTTTAATAAACTTCTGGGGATTACGTGATGGTGAACTGGGAGCATACAGAGAGGATGAATTTCCTAACTATTTTGAGACAGCAAATTTTAACCCTAAACCGTCTTATTATGGCATGCAACAGGCATTAAACGAAACTAAGTTTAATCAGTCTCCTCAACCACCAATTAATGTAACGGCAAGTACTTCATCCAATAGTCAAATTCAACTGAGTTGGGGAGATGCTTCTTACAATGAAGCAGGATTCAAAATAGAGCGCAAAACAGGTAATGGCTCTTATAGTCAGATAGCTAGCGTAGGATCAAATAGAACTAGTTATACAGATAATGGACTCGCAGCATCTACGACCTATTCTTATAGAATCAGGGCTTATAATACGTACGGTAATTCTACATATAGCAATCAAGCCAGTGCCACAACGTCCTCAGACACTGGTGGTTCTTCAAGTTTCAGCTTTATACCTGTAGCAGATAGTTATATTGATAATACAAACCCTTCAAGAAACAACGGATCCAGAAGTAGTATCGCTATGCAATCGAGTTCTAATAGACAATTGCAAGCCCTCACAAGATTTCAAGTAAATGGTTTGGTCAACAAAAAAGTAATCGCTGCAAAATTAGTACTCAAAGAATCTCCCAATGGTAGCATTAATAATAATAACAGTCGTATTACTGTTCGAAGAATTAATAGTAGTTGGTCAGAAACTGCTGTGAGTTGGAATAATCGCCCTGTTTTTGGAACACAAGAACTAGGTAGTTACCCAAGAAACTCTATTCAGGATAATGAAACGATTGAGATTAATATAGATGCTGCTTTTTTTGATAATGATGGAGTATATAATTTGGCCTTATTAGGTGATGGAGGGGGAAACGATGTCCATTTTTATTCCAGAGAAGGATCAGTTCCTCCAAAATTGGTGTTAACCTTACAGGATGATGCACAAACAGGAAACACTCAGAATATTATTGTAAGGGTCAAAGGAGATTGTGGGGGAGAAAGTATGTCATTACAAATAGGAGGTAGCGATGTAAAAACTTGGAATAGTATAGGAACTGCATTTGCTAATTTTCAATATACAGGTAATGATAGTGGGGCTATCAGAGTACGATTTATTAATGATGGAAATCAAAATCAGTGTGATAAAAATATACAAATCGATTACATATCGATCAATGGAAATGTTTACCAGGCTGAAGGGCAGGAAATTAATACCGGAGTCTATCAAAACGGAAGTTGTGGTGGTGCGTATAGCCAGAGTTTACATTGCGGTGGGTATATTCAATTTAATGATCTGAATAGAACTAATTCGATAGAGGAGTCTTTAAAAAACACCGAACAAATCAGGATATATCCTAATCCAGTTACCGGAAACTCTATCCAGATTGAGTTTTTAGATTCAAATATTCCTCATCGGGTATCACTATACGATGTTCAAGGAAAAATGATCCAGAATATGAATCCGAAAAATAATAATTCTATTGTTATAGATGCTAGCAAATTAGCTACAGGTATGTATATCTTAAAAATTATAGGTAATAAAGAAATTTATACCGAACAAATTATAAAAAAGTAAATGTCTTAATATAATAGTCACATATCTTGAGAAAACCCAGGGTATGTGACTTATATAGAATTAATTATATGGTTATGAAATATATATATTATAGGAATGTTATTAGCTTTTTTATTATTCTTAATTTTTTATTTCTAATAAAAAGTTACAGTCAAAACCTAAATAGAATTCAAAATGTAAATGTTACAGGTAGCGAATTAAATATAGGCGATTGTACTCCGGTTACGACTTTTAATGATGCAATGTATGTTGCTTGGATAGAAGGAACTACCCTTAAAGTTTCTAAGAAATTATCTAACGGTTCAAGCATTACTAATATTGTAAGACGAAATATTCAAAATGATAAATACCATGTAATGCCATCTATCGCTGTTGACAAAACAGGATATATACATATTACTGCAGATGTTCATAATCAAGACTGGGTTTATTATATTTCGAACAATCCAGAATCAATAGATGCTTTTACTAAACATAATCCAGGAAGTATAAGTTGTCCACCCGGAGAAGAAATTACTTATCCAGAATTTTTTAAAGATGTTAATGACGAATTATATATAACCTATAGACATCAAACAAAGTATAATGGAGATGTACCAGGAAAAATGGGGGGTGCGATTGCTAAGTATAATGTGCAATCGAAGTCGTGGACCATGCTTGGAGGAACATCTCATGGAGGTAGTAAAACGATGGTTTGGGCTAACGGTGGAGCAAATAAGAAAGGGTTTTACCAAAAGCCGCTAATTCGTTTGTTTTGGGATCGTACCAACAGAATACACTTGGTAACCACTATTGCTGTAGAAAATGCCCCAAATAGAACAAATAATGGGATGACCGATGTTTTATATGCATATTCTGATGATGGAGGATTTACCTGGAAAAAAGCTAATAGGAGTTCAATCAACAGTTTGCCTCTTACCCGAAATAACGCATCGGTGATAGCCAATAGATCGAGTCAGAAAGATATTATATCTGGCGCCAGAATAGTTGCTTTTGACCGAAACAAACCAGTAGTATCGTATCAAATAGGAGAAGGAAGTAATAAACAATTGTTTATGAAAACCTGGAATGGTAATTCCTGGAAAGAATTAAATGCTCCATATAAAGCTACAGCATTCTATGGAAGACGAAATGGTGAAGTAGTAGTTTTTAGGCCCTATAATGGTTGGTATATTACCAAGGATGAAGGAAAGTCTTGGCAAAATATGCGATCTAATCCTTCTAGCTATAATGGTACTTCTGATCAGGTGGATTATGAGTATTACTTGACAACTGGAGATTTCAGGTGGAGAACTGTTGACCGAAATTCTGATAAAGTAACGATCTACACATATGATCGAAACGAGGAATCGGAAGAAATAAATATACCAGTTTTTGAAATAAAAGAATATACAGGACCATCTACAGTAGTGGCCGGACAAAGCTATAGTGTAAATATTCCTTATAATGTTTCAGAACCTGCCGATCTTATTTTAACAATTCAGAATAGGGATGATAGTTTTAGAAATGCAGGTTTTGCTCGTGTTTTAGTAAGTGAAAATGGTACAGCTAAGGTAAATATACAAATAGATTCTGATTCTAAGCTAGGAAATAATTATGTCTGGAAAGCTTATCTAACCACTAGAGGCGGAAATTGGAGTAATCGACATATAGTTAGAAGTATATATGACATTACCTATTCAGTTTCGCAGTCTTTTAGTATAAAGAACTATTTACCGCCGAATCATGTAAGACCGGGTGAAACTTATACTATCAATATTCCCTATACGGGAACAGGAACAGCAGATGTGAAAATCTCGCTTCAAAACAAAGATGAAAATTGGGAAACAGAAGGATCCGCACGCTTAGCCGTTAATGGTAATGGAACTGTATCCTTAAACGTTACGGTAGATCGAGATGCTAAACTAGGGAATAACTACATATGGCAAGCCTATATTGGACCTTCTGGAGGGAACTGGAACAGTCGATATGATAGCAAAAGTGTCAATGATATCAGTTGCAGTTTTAATTTAAGAACGGTTTCAAACCTGTTGGAACTTCAAACCAAAAATCAGAAACTTCCAAACATAAGTGATAAGATTAATTTTTATCCAAATCCAGTAAACAATCAATTGATCTTAAAGTCGAGTAGTTCGTTAAAAGATATACAAAGTATCAAAATCTATGACATACAAGGCAAGTTAGTAAAGAAAATGACTAAGAATAAATTAGAATTGAACACTCAGAGATCTATTGATGTATCTGGTATTGGTAATGGGTTGTATATTTTATCCATAGATCTTATAACGGGAGAAACAGAAAACTCTCAATTTGTTATTAAACATTAAACTCAACTATATGCTTTCCTGAATTGCTCAATTATCGCTTTTTAGGAAAGCTTTTTTTTAAAGCTAAACTTATGAAGAATATTCAGTTTTTTTGGATTACTACATCATTTACAATTCTAAATATAACGATTTCTTGGTCACAGGTTCCTGCTTTTCCGGGAGCTGAAGGATTTGGTGCTGGTGCTAGAGGCGGTCGTGGCGGACAAGTAGTTTATGTAACCAATCTCAACGATTCTGGCGTAGGTAGCTTCAGAGCTGCTTGTGAGGCTTCAGGACCAAGAACCATTCTATTTAAGGTAGGTGGTACAATCACATTAGAATCTACCGTAAAAATAGAGAATCCTTATATTACTATTGCAGGACAATCTGCTCCTGGTGGAGGAATATGTCTTAGAACTCTCAATGATAAAACTCCAGTTTCTATGAAGACACATGATATCATTATGCGTTATATAAGAATCCGACCGGGTTCTGGAGTTACCCCGGAGGGATCTGATACGAAAGACGCGTTAGTCATAAAATCAGAAGATGCTCACGATATTATGATTGATCATTGTTCCTTTACATGGGGTGTTGATGAAACCGTATCAACTTATACTGGTGATCCCGATATAAATGTGACTAATATTACTTTTCAATGGAGTATTATAGCTGATGCGCTCAATTGTAATACTCATGTAGAAGGATGTCATAGTAAAGGTATGTTATTACAAAATGCTGAGCAAATCTCTATACATCATAATTTATTTGCTAATAATGGGGCGCGAAATCCCATGATACTTTCTGGAGAACATGATGTGGTGAATAACGTAATATATAATTGGAAAGGATCTGTGGTTAAGATCGAAAATCGTTATGGGAGTGTATTTCTCAATTATGTAAAAAACTATTTAGTGCCAGGAGAAGATAGTGATTTAACCGAATATGGGCTACAGGTAAAAACTCCGGGCATAAACCTATTCTTAGAAGATAATATAGCAGAACATTCAAGACCAGATAATAGTTATCCAGAAGATGCAATCGTTAATTTTAGAGAACCTGGAACAGTAGTTTCTACGAGATATCCATTTCCATTTGTTACTACCACTCCTGCGAGTCAGGCTTATGATGATGTTTTAAAAAACGCTGGTGCTAGATTACCACAGCGAGACAGCGTAGACCAAGGTATTGTTGATGGTGTGAGAAACAGAACAGGCAGGATTATCGATTACCCTTCTGATGTTGGAGGGTATCCTGTGTTGGCTATGGGTATTGCGCCAACGGATAGTGATTCAGACGGAATGCCTGATCAATGGGAGACAAGTCATGGATTGAATCCTAACAATTCCTCAGATGGATCCGAAGATCAAGATGGGAATGGATATACTAATATAGAGGAGTACTTAAATAGTTTAACGGATAATAGCACTACTATCCCAGAAGATTGTAATGGCGACCAAGGAGGTAGTGCTTATATCGATTCTTGCGGAAATTGTGTAGGAGGCAATACCAACATTAATCCTTGCGATCCCGGCATAGAAATTAAGGATGTTACAATTCCGATTGTTACAAAAAAAGATGACGCAGAAGAAAGCCTAAATGGGAGAATTGATCTAAATAGCTCGGACATAGAATTGGTTGACGATAGAACCACAACTCAGACAGTAGGGTTAAGGTTTCGTAATATTCCTGTCCCCAAAAATGCTAAGATTACAAAAGCATATATTCAATTGACTGTAGATGAACTTGATTCTAATCCTTGTGATTTGATAATCAAAGGGCATGATACGAATGATGCTCCAATATTTAATTCACAATCTGATTTTAATATTTCTAGCAGACCTACAACTGATTCAAGTGTTAATTGGAATCCAAGTCCGTGGATCTCAATAGGAGAGACAAGTGAAAATCAACGAACCCCAGATATAAGAACAATTATTCAAGAAATTGTAAATAGAGATGGATGGGTGTCAAATAATAGTATCGCTATCATTATTCAAGGAAATGGAGAGCGTACAGCAGAATCCTATGATGGGTCTCCTAATCAGGCAGCTACTTTAAGAATCGAATATGAGAATGTTCCTCAAACTATAGAAAATAATATTGGCAGGCTAACTAATCAAAATTATGAAGAAGGTTTGCCCCCTATAAGTTTTTATCCTAGCCCAGCAAATAATCAATTGATCTTAAAGAACAATAATGCTATTGAAGATATAAAGAGTATCAGAATTTATGATCTACAAGGCGTGATGGTAAAAGATATCGCTAAGAATGAATTAGAATTAAATACCCAGAAATCCATTGATGTATCAGCGATTGACAATGGTGTTTATATTTTGTCTATAGATTTTGTAAAGAGAGAAATACAAAACTTTCAGTTTGTTATTAAACATTGAACTCAGCTATAGGCTTTCCTGAATTATTCAACTATCGAACTTTCAGGCAAGCTGAATTTAAAAATCGCTAGAAAGCAATTAAATAAGAAAACCGTATAGCCTGAAACATAGATTAGGAAAAGCTTTTACTCCTTAATCAATAATATAGGCTACCGTGAAGATTTTTTCTAACTATTTAAAGTGTTAATATATACAATTGTCAAGAAAAATTTCAAAAATGAATTTCAATTCTATATACCTTATCCTACTGTTAATTCCATTTGTTTGCTTCTCACAAAAATGGTACAACTATAAACATAATGAAGTAGTTTCATTACAGGCAAAGTATACAGAAAAAACTATTATCATAGACGGGGTACTATCAGAATGGGATCATACAGAGGAAATAGCGCTTAAAAATATTCTTTTTAAGAATAAACAGAATATCCATAAAGTGTTAGCACTATGGGATAAACAAAAACTGTATATAGCCTTTCGTATTTATGATGATTATTTATACGAAATACCCAATCCAGATAATAATAATCTATGGAATGATGATGGTGTCGAATTATATATTTGTACCAAACCAGAAAACGCTCCTCTAAATTATTTATCTGAGAATGAGTTTCAGTTTAGTACTAATATTAATAAAAATATCTCAACTATTAGAGGTAAACCATTATCAGAAGAGGACAGCCTAGTCATTGGTGAGAATAGGAATTTCAAATGGAAAGGAGACTTTCAAGTTGGTATTACCTATGATGGAACCATTAATGACAACACCGATAAAGACTGTATGTATATTGTAGAATTAACTGTAGGTTGGAGTTCAGTAAGTTACATTCCTAAAATAGGTAGCAGACTTCTTGCTGATCTATGTGTAAACGATAGAGATGATCGTACATCTTTTAAATATTGGGATTGGGCTAACCTTTCCATATTTGCACAACCGCAGAAATGTAACAAAATAATACTTACAGATCAGAATGGATACATAACTTCTGAAAAAACAGAGTATTTTATATATTTTACTCTAGTATTATTTATTTTGGATCTTCTATCCTTTTTCAGGTTAAAAAAACAGTCTTTACTAAGACAAATAGTATTGAGAAAGCAAGAGATTTCTATTCCCGAAAAAAAGAAAGTGGCACCTTCGGATTCTTATACAAAAGAAATAGTACTACAAGCGATAAGAATCATTGAAGAAAAATTCGAACAAAACATAGGAATAAAACAATTATCTGAAAGCCTTCATAAATCTCCGAGACAATTACAGCGTTTATTAAAAAAAGAGACAGGAAATACATTTACTGAAATCATTACAAAAAGACGCATGGAAAAAAGCAAGGATTTACTATTAGGGAGTAATCTTTCAATATCTCAAATAGCTTTTAACGTAGGTATACAGGATGCTTCCCATTTTAACAGGGTGTTTAAAAAACATTTTGGTGCGACCCCTTCAGAAATAAGATCGTCTAATGTATAAAACAAGTCTTTTGTAATTTGATGAATAGTATAAATAATAATGCTTTTAATTCCATGCAAATTGGAGTTAAAATAAAGTGCGTTTTAGGGCAAAAAATTTAAAAATTCTAATCTATTAACAATATGATCTTAAAATTAAGCGGACAGGGAAATGTAGTGATTATTTGACGTTTTTTGCTTATAAATTGTCGTAAAATCCAAATAATTCAAATGATGTAATCCCTAGTTTTGAAACGTAAAATTTCTTCAAATTAATTTATAAACTTAACACAATTATCTTATGAAAAATGTTTTTTTAAACCTAGTATTAATACTTATTATACCCATTTCATTATGGGCTCAGGAACCCATAGCAATTCCCTCATTCCACGCTATGAGCCTATATTGGTCTCCATCGGGAGGAGTCCAAGGAAAAAAAGTAGTGGTAAGTTATCGGGAAACGGGAGCAACGCAATGGCTTGCAACACAAGATATGATATATAACCCTCGCCATAGTACAGAGGTAGGTAAATACAGAAGTAGTGTGGTTAATTTAAAACCTAATACTGATTATGATTTTAGACTCACACTTCAAGGTGGAGTAACAAAGCAATTAAAAAAACGTACTTGGACAGAAAAATTTCCTATTAAAAAGACAATAAAAATTGGGAATCGTACCAGCACACTCAACGCAAGTGAATCAGGCGATAAAAATGGATATGTGCTTTATGAAGCAGAAAACCCTGGTCAAACGGTTATAAACGTAGGGAATAATGCAAAAAGTGGTATAAGTGTAACTGGAGAATATGTTATCATACGTGGATTCATTGTTAAAGGTGCCCAACGAGATGGAATTCTGGTTCAGAGTAATCACGTAGTAGTCGAAAATAATGATGTAAGTGGTTTTGGAAGAAGGGGTGCAGATGGATTTGCTTTAAATTGGGATTCAGGAATAAAACAAGTACGAGGAAAAGGTAATATTATTATCCAACGCAATAAGATCCATCACCCTAGGTATGATGCCAATAGTTGGCTGGAACCAAGACCTAATTACACTAGTAATAATCACCCTCTAGGTGCTACTGGGATAAATCTATTTGAAAGTTCTGGTAAAAATGTGATACGTTATAACGAAATATATTCGGATAACGCTCATTATTTTAATGATGGTATAGGAGGAGGACAAAATGATAGTTGGGTAGGTAATGTAGGCAGCGACTCCGATATTTATGGTAACAAAATAAGTCACTGTCACGATGATGCTCTTGAGATAGAAGGAGGAAACCGTAATGTTCGTATTTGGAACAATTATATGAAACAATGTTTTATTGGTGTTGGCACAGCACCAGTATCTATTGGTCCAATGTATGTTTTTAGAAATGTTGCAGAAAAATTAGAAATTACTGTAAATGGCACAGGTGGTCGATTCTGGAAAGGTGGAACTGCGGGTAACCAAAGCTATATGGGAGGATTGATTTATATCTTTCATAATACTATTTTCAATAACAAGGCGGGTATAGATGGATTAGGAAATAAACCTATGAAGAATATTACGTCAAGAAATAATATTCTTGCTGTTAGATCTTCAGGAAACAATAGTATATCAGCAAATGATGGAAATAATAGTTACAATTATGACTTATACAATGGTAAAATACCAAACGGTACAGAAGCAAACGGTATTAAAGGTAATGCAACTTATGAAAATGGTGCTGGTTTCAATTCACAAAATAACACAGGTAATTTTAAATTGTCCACATCTAGTTTAGGGTTTGATGCAGGGATTAAAATAGCCAATTTTAATGATAGTTTTAATGGGAAAGCTCCTGATATGGGTGCTCACGAAAATAATACTTCTAATTTTTCTTATGGCGTAAATGCCAATTTCTTACCTGATTCCTCTCCTACTGATCCTGTTGATCCTATTGAAGATATCACTTCAAGAAATTGGCATTTAGAAAATAAAGCTACAGATCAGTGGGTACGTCCTTTAGACTGTGCTAGTGATATTGGTACTCCATTAGTAGTAACTCCTAAAGGAAACACAGGTAATTGTAGTATGTTTACTTTTGAAGAAACCGACACTGGATATTATTTTATCATTAATAAAGCTACAGAAGGTAGATTGAAATTTTTTAGAGATTCTAATAACGGAAATGATACTGTGCCTGTAGAATTAGTGAGTGATGCCTATACTGGATGGAATCCGCAATGGAAGCTTATCGACGCAGGAGATGGATATTACCGAATACAAAACAGAGTTACGGGCAACTGGATACGTTCTCAGGGATGCTCTGGTGATGAAAACACGTTAATTACTCAGGTGTCTACTGGATTTTCAGGGGATTGTACCAAGTGGAGATTGGTTGATGCAGGGGTCAGAAATAAATCAATAGAACATTCTAAATCATTAGGTAATACAGTATTCTTATACCCCAATCCTGTGAATAAACAATTATTTTTAGAATCTCATAATTCCTTAAAAAATATAGAATTCATTAAAATCTATGATGTGCAAGGAAGGATTACAAAAGATATCTCTAACAGCGAATTAAAATTGAATACCCTTAGATCTATTGATGTATCTGGAATTAAGAATGGAATGTATATTCTGTCTATAGGTTTTATTAAAGGAGAAACAGAAAACTCTCAGTTTGTTATTAAACATTAAACAATAACACTAAACTTTAACTAGCCTTCTTGAATTTTTAATTTTAAAAATTCAAGAAGGCTATAATTTTATAGGTCTTTTAGATTTATAAAAAAGATTTAGTTAATAAGTTTTCTCTCTCATTATAACTTATTTATTGTTTTGCAGTAGAATATTTGTAGATTATCCATACGTCGTTAAAGTCTGAAAATAATAGATAAGTTAAAAGTGCTTTTTTTATTAAAATATTCTTAATTTACAGTTTTAGAATGTAGAATATGTTAATTGCTCGATATGTATTTTTTCTTTTTATTGTGTCAGTTAATGCACAATCTTTAGAACCTCTTCCAGATAAATATAAAAGCGAATCTTATGATTTAAAAAATGATATTTCTAATGTTGAAGAACTGAAAAAACTGAAGCCTTATTACCAGTTAGGAGTTCGTTATATAAAAAAAGATTTAAATTTATCTTTACATTACTTTCGATTATTTATAGAAGAATCCAAAAATTATGAATCAGAAGAATTGTTTGCAGATTCATATTTACGGATTGGAGCCATATTATATGCTAAAGGAGAACTGCAATCATCTCTAAAACATTATGATTCTTCTGAATACTATGGTAAAAAAACTAAAGACACAATTAGTCTTATTGCTACTAAAAATGATAGAGCATTATTATATAAAAACACAGGACATTTAAGGAAAGCTGCCAAAGACTATTTTGACATTCTTAAGTATATTAACAATCAAGAAAAGTATAGATTTGAGGCTATTTTTGTATACAACAATTTAGGGATACTGTATCAAAATCTCGATGAACCGAAAAAAAGTATCGTTTATTTAGTAAAGGCCTTAGAAATAAGTAAAAAAATTAAAAATCAAGAACTTGTATTAAAATCTTTATTGAATTTAGGGAATGCCGAAGCAGATTTAGAGAATTATGACAATGCCTTCAATTACTTAAATGAGGTATTAATTATTGCTGATTCTTTGAATAACCGTAATTTATTAAGAATGGCAAACAACAATGTAGCGTATTATCTGTATTTAGATAAAAAGTATAAAGAAAGCATTTTGTATGCCAAAAAAGCATTAGAATATAGAGCTGGAGATATAAGGTCACTAGGTTCAGATACTTATCATACTTTAGGGATGGCCTATATGGAATTAGGTAATTATAATCTTTCGGAGAGCTACTTATTAAAAGCTTTAGGCATTTCTGAGAAACATAAATTAAAGTCTATTTTTCTAGAATGTAAATTTGGGTTATATCAACTAAAACAAAAAATGAGTGATTACAAGTCTGCTCTGAAATTGTATGAGGAATATGTAGTGATTAAAGATAGTTTTTATGGTGGTATGGTTAAAAAAGAAATAAAAAACATGGAATCTAACCTAATACTCGAAGAAAAAGAGCAGGAACTTCAGAATTTATCTCTTGAAAAAAAGATAAATGAAGATCTATTTTCTAAAAAGATTAGAACTATTTTACAAATATTAGGATTGATGATTTTCGCTTCAATAATTCTAATCCGTTTTTATTTTTTGAAAAACAAGGCTACCATAGCAGAAAATCAAAAAAAGCTTACAGAGAGTAAGATGCAGCTTCTGCGATCTCAAATGAACCCTCATTTCATTTTTAACACGATTGGGGGTATACAAAACTTTATACTAAAATCAGAGAAGTATAAAGCGTATGATTATCTAACAATGTTTTCAGAATCTATTCGTTCGATTTTTGAAAACTCAGAGAGTCCTTTTATTCTTTTCAGTAAAGAAATAAAGTTAATTAGAGGGTATGTAAACTTAGAAATTATTAGATTTAGGAATAAGATTGAATATATCGAGGATATTGATAAAAACTTATTAGAGGAAGATGAAATGGTGGCAGCTATGATGTTACAGCCTATTGTAGAGAATGCAATAATTCACGGGTTAAGTAATAAAAAAGGTTCGGGATATATTAAGTTCAAGGTTATAAAAGAAAAAGAATATCTTACTTGTATTGTACAGGACAATGGAATTGGAATAAAAGCTGCTCAACAAATCAAAAAAAACAGACCAGAAAATCATCTTTCAGTGGCAACGATAAACACAAATGAACGTATGAAGATTTTAAAAAAAATGGGATATCAAAGATCTCAAGTTACCTATCAAGATCTTTATAATCCGGAAGGAAAACCGCAAGGAACTAAAGTAACAGTTCTTCTGCCTATAAAAAAATAGTATGGAAACAAAAATAACTTCATTGATTGTAGATGATGAATTAAATGTTGCTGAAAATTTGGCAGGGATACTACGAGATTTTTGCCCAAATATAGAAGTCGTAAAAATTTCAACGACTATTTCTGAAGCAAAAAAAGATATCGCAATTGTGCAGCCTAAGTTGGTTTTTTTAGACATTCAGATTGGGACAAGAATGATTTTTGAAATGCTAGAATCCATAGAAATTGATTTTGAGATTATCTTTATTTCGGCTCATAATTATGCACTAGATGCTTTTAAATTTATGGCTATTGACTACCTCCTTAAACCTGTAGATATAAAAAGTCTTGTAAAAGCTGTAGATCGGGCTATTTTCAATAAAAAAAATCGGTTATTTTCTAAACATTTTGAAGAATTATTAACGATAGTTAAAAAAGATGATAGTACACTGCATAAAATAGCTATACCAAACACTAATGGATATCAAATGATCAGAATTAGTGATATACTGTATTGCCTTGCAGAAGGTAGTTATACACTCATCTATCTTGTCAATAAAAATCATTTAGTTGTTTCTAAAAACTTAAAGTTTTATGAAGATTTATTGACAAGGTATAATTTCATACGTATCCATAATTCTAGTTTAGTAAATAGCGCTTATATCAAAGAAATCTCAAAATCTGAAGGAGGTTTTGTTATGATGGATGATGGTAAAATCCTTTCAATGTCTAAATCTCGAAGAGAAGAAACCTTCAATAAGCTTCATTTGAAGTAGTTTTTAAATTTATCTTTTTGGAATACCAATTAAGAATACACAATTATAAATTCATGAATATCAGTTATCAATTTAGGTTAAGAACTCATCCTTAAGTTACTTAGATTTGGGAAAGAATATAGATTAAATTCACTTTAAATTTTAAAACCTAGATTATTATGAAAACGAAATTTTTAACTTTAGTGGTAGCACTATTTATCGGAGCAGTTTCTTATGCAGGTTGTACAGTAACTACAGATTGTGGTACTTTTGAGTTTCCTAATGAAACTTCTGTTAGTACAAGTACTCAATCTGCTCCTGGAGGAGTATTGATTACCGTTAGAGGAGCAAACGGTAATGTATTACTTAGACAAACATGTCCTACAGGAAGAGTAAGTAGTAATTGTTCTTCTGGTAATGATGGAGATGTAGATATTTGTGATATTTTACCTCCATTTTTAGCTGATCTATATGGATGTAACTAAAATTTGATTAATTTTAATTTTGAAGATTAATAAGATTTGACTTATTAAATCTTTCTACTGACTTCTTGTTCTTCGTGTTCAAGAAGTTAGTTTTTTTAGAACAATAAACAACCCTTAAAACGTGAGTTCGGCGTGATAAGATTCACGTCAGTCAGAGTGTGCACCTCGGGAGATGTATCGAAAACCTGTCTGTCGGATAGCAGACTGGCAAGTAAATTTTCAATCAAAAGCCTAATTTCGATACCTTACACAGGCGGGCAAGCTAATTTTTCTCCTGTCATCTCGAATGGAGTAGAAAAAACTATTAAAAACCACTTAATTTGACGACTTTTTAAAATTAAATGCTTATATCGAGCTCAAGTTTAAACATAATGATTTAAGGAACAAAAACGATCAATAATATAAGCCACTATTATTTCAAATTTCTAATTGCTCAAATAACTTGTTTGTTGAGCTTTTTTTGTGAATTAATTGACATAATCGGGGTTTAATACTATTTATTCATTGGGATGTTTTAATTAAAAACTAAAACAGGATATCTATCAATTCATAGGAAAATAATCCAACAAACAACTTTAGATTTACAGAAGTAAGCTTTTAAAATATCTATAAAGTTGTACTTGCAAAGTTCCTAAATAAATACTCTTAAAAACTAAATTATGAAATTTTTAAAACTAACTTTCATCATTGCCATTGCATTCTCTTTTACGCAATGTGAACAAGAAAATGAAATTGTTGACTCATCAGATGCTACTATAGTAGACAATACAACTTTAGAAAAAATAGCAAAACTAGGTTTTGATACGCAGAATTATCCTGTATTAAAAGACGGAGAATATTATACCGTAGAAGGAGATATCAATATTCCAGAAAGTTACCTTGATGAAATAGACAATCAAAATCAATCTAAACAAAGGCGGTGGGTGAATATAGTCAGCTGCAATGAAATAAGATATATTACAGTATTTAATAACTTACCAGCTGGATCAGCCAGAAATTCAGTGAGTTTGGCTATGAGACATTGGAATGATATTACCAAATGTGATATACGGTTTGCCGCTACCTCTAATATAAATAATGCGGAAGTAATAATAAGTAATGGTCCACTCTCACAAGGTGTGGTAGGAAGAGGCACTTTTCCTTCTAATGGAAAACCGGGGAGATATATTCGATTAGATTTAAATCAGTTTAGCTCCTATAGTTATGCTCAATGGAGATCAACTATTGAGCATGAATTAGGGCATAACATCGGTTTTGCACATACCAATGGATCTGCACAAGGTGGTGGTCCTCTCCCACAAGAAATATTAATTCAAGGAACACCTGTTAACGATCCTAATTCGTTAATGAATGGTCGCCGAGGAGGAACTGTTAGATCATTAACTGGTGATGATAAAAGAGCTGCCAGATTACTGTATAACACCAATTTTTCTGGGAGATTATGTAACTAAGTCTCATAAAACTTTATTTCTTGATCTGGGAATATCGTTTTTCTGTACCGCAAAACAATTCTTTAGCAAGAAGCTAAAATTTTACAAGTAAATATAGAGGTTGTCTGAAATTAATTTTGAGATAACCTCTTAAATATAAGAATCATAAAGAATGCTCTTATAGCGGTAGTTTATTTGATTAAAACTATCAGCATCTCTTTATAAATAACTAAAAAGAAGATACTTGAAAAAAGTAATTATTTTAATACAATTATTGCCTTGCTTTATCCTAGCTCAATCTTATGATTTCGAAAAAGACCAAAACGGACTCGCTCCTGCTAATATAACTGCAGTAAATGGACTAGTTAAGGTTTCAATTCATTCTACAGAAGGTAAATCTATGGAAGGTCTGGTTGCCGGGTCAGGAAGTACTGCAGTTGCCAATATGGACCTGTTTCCTGCAGCGCGAAACTATTCAATTATCTGGAAAGAAACGTATACTGTTGCTAGGAGGTCTGGATTTATTCTTCGTGCAAATGGTTCGAACTCTATAACAACAGGTTTAATGAAGGGATATCTGTTTCAAGTAAACAGCTCAACTAATAATGTCAGGATTTATAAATCAAATGCATCTAGTTTTACACTATTATCTTCGGAAAGTTTGACCGCGCCTGGGGTTAATAGTCCTCGCTGGTATAAAGCTACTGTTAATGATAATGATCTTATTTTAGACTATTCCAATGATGGTATGAGTTTCACTAACCTAATTACTACAACCGACAACACTTATAATTCTGGAAAAGTTCAATATAGCATTGGTTTTGGTAAAGGGAGTGGAAATTTGTATGTGGATGATATAAAATTTTTATCTGTAGAAAATAATTCCATAACAATAAACAATATTAGTCCATATCAGGTTTTTCAGCGAGATCACTTGGGAAAAGCAGATCTATTTATTGAGGGGAATTATAAGGGAAATCCTTCTGGCATAGAAGCAAGATGGAGTAACAGCGAAATCTGGACTTCTTTATCATTAAACACTAATGGTCAAGGCACATTTTCAGGTTCTCTAAAAAACCAGAATCAAGGTCAGGGAACACTATGGGTTCGATTTTCTGATAATATTTCTGTTACTATTCCAGTCAGAAATGTAGGTATAGGAGATATCTATGTCATTGCAGGTCAAAGCAATGCCTCTGGCAGAGGAGAAACATACAATAGTTATGCTCACCCAATACTAAAGGCCATTGTATTCGGCAATGATTATACCTGGAAAGAGCTTACTGATCCAGTAGATAGTAATGTTGGACAAATTGATCATGTAAGTTCCGATGGAGCAGCAAAAGGTTCTCCTTGGCCTTTTATAGCTACACGTATTATGCAATCACAAAATGTTCCGGTTGCGTTTATTCCAGCTGCCAAAGGAGGATCCAGCATTCTGCAATGGCAACCTGATCAAGATCATTCAAACCCTAATACACTATATGGCTCAATGAACCAACGAATAAAAGATACTGGAGGAAAAGTAAAAGGTGTTTTGTTTTTTCAGGGAGAAAGAGATGCAGTTTCAAATACTTCTGAGGTAAATTATGAAAAACGATTAAATACTTTTGTAAGTACAATTGCTTCTGATTTTCCGGGACTCAAAGTCCTAACAGGACAAATTGGTCATGCGAATAATATGGGGTTGAATGCTGTCAGAAAGGCTCAATTGAAGGTAATTAATTCTAATCAAAACGCTCTTTTAGGCCCCGCAACATATGATATAAATTTATCAGACGAAAATGGGGATTTTTTGCACTTTAAATCAGATAAGGACATGTCAGAATATGCTAGGAGATGGTTTATGGCAATAAACGAAGCTTTCTATTTTGGAGACAATGGTTATGGACCAATTGTAGATAAAGACAGTATAACTTATAATCATATTTTTAATAAAATAACTGTTCCGTTTAATGATGCAAAGTTTAGGGCGATTCATAATGAATCCTCAGTATCTCCTGACTCTTTTAAACTAAAAAATAATGGCTTGGTTTCAATCAGTTCTATTAATATAAATGGAAATGTTTTAGAGATAATACCTTCATCAATTTTGGATATCTCAAAACCTATTTGGTTATCTTATGGATTGTTAAATGATGGCGTGAGTAACGCTATATATGACAATGAAAAACTTCCTGCTCAAAACTTTTACGATGTATTGGTACAAATAGAACAAACAGGAAATGAAACTTTTGGTACTAAAAATAATTATTTAATATATCCTAATCCTACTAAGGATGAGTTGTTTATTGCTTTTGGTTTTCCTATTAATCAAGTTAAGGTAAAGATATACAGTAGTATGCAGATAGAGGTTTTGTCAAAATCTATAATAGTGGATAAAGATTTAATAAGACTAAATATCTCAAAATTAAAAGCTGGAATATATTCTATTTTCATAGATACTAAAGAAGGTACGATTTCAAAGAAAATAGTCAAAAACTGAATGAACCTTCTTCCTTGACGAATACAAATAGTTCCAATGAATGAAGATCTTATTTAAGCCATTTAAAAATAGACCATGGTAAGATATAAATATCAAATAATACTCCTTGCACATAATTGTTTTGAATATCTATAGGATATTCCCGATTACCTATGTTTCTATAATCTCCAGTTGTGGATCTTCTCTTTCTAACTATCAATTTGTGTCGAGTAACTATCAATTTACCTTGAAGTAACATTGTTAATTTGTTTACTTTTAATAAAAAAAGAAGAAACTAATGAATAGAAAAGAAAAATTAATGTTGACTTACTTCTGATTATTAGTCCTTTTGTTTCTAAAATGGATTAAGTAGAAAATACAGAATTACTTTAGATAACAAACTAAGCCTTCTATAGTGAAAAGCATTATGAATCACTATAACTATTTCACATTTCAAAGAAGAATTATAATCTTACTTAATAGGTTACATACAAATGTATTTGATTTGTACACTTGATTAAATTCAGAATACCAACAAACTGATATTTAAATCGTAAAGCTTGTTGAAATTGATTATTGATTTCATCTTAAACTCTTTTTATAAAATAATGAAATACGGTCAAATCACATATCATACAATTAGCTCTAATGAGCTCAAAATAGACAAAAAGATATTAGAATTAATATAGGTAGCTAATTTATTATGGTGTTTTATAACAGACCCTAATTAAGTCTACAATCACATACAAATTTCTGTTGTGTCGACTTTTAATAGTATATAGATTAGAGTTATTGCAGTAATAATGTGTAAGTATTAACTTTTTAAAAAAACACCAATATTTTTGGTGCTATAAATGAAAAAGAAAATTAACTTTTAAAATCAAAAAAAATGAAAAATGTATTTAGTAGGCTAAAAATTTTAGCTTTTATCATGGTAATTATCTTTGCTTCCTGTAGTAGAGATGAAGGATTCGATGAAAACACCCAATCGGAAGAATTGCAACAATCAAACCTGGAAGAAAAATATTTTTTAGGTAAGAAAGTAAAAGTTAGAAAAGAAGAAGATGGAAGCTATAGTCTAGGAGGAAGCGATGTCAGACTATTTGAGGAACAATTATCGGATAAACCAGTTGCTATTTCTAAAAATCCTATACCCGGAGCGGATAATCAAAAATTGGTCTTAGGAGGTTCTGTACGCAAATGGCCTAATAACACCGTTGTATATCAGATACAGGGATTAAGTAATAATGTTCGTAATGAATTGCAAAAATCTTTTGATGAATGGACAAGTAAAACAAGTATTAGATTTAAGCAACGAACCAATGAATCTAATTATGTGACCATTAGTAGCAATGGACAAAACTGTAACTGTGGAGTCGCTACCTTAGGTATGAATGGATCAAATGGATTCATTAGACTTGGTAGTGGTTCAACGGCTCTAGTGATCATTCATGAAATTGGTCATACACTCGGATATTTACATGAGCAGAATCGCCCTGATAGGGATCAATATATCATTATCAATTACCAAAATATTATAAATGGAGCTGCCAATCAATTTGGAGTTGATCAAAATGCACAATTGTTAACAGGTACATTTGATATCAACTCTACCATGATGTATGGTAGTTATACGTTTAGTAAAAATGGGCTTCCGACTATTACCGATCGTCAAGGAAATATTTTACCAGCCAGGAGAGCAGCCTTATCAAATTTAGATATTCAGGGTACCAATCAGGCATATCCTGGAGATGGAGGTGGCGGACCTATAGATCCAGATCCTAGTGGGCCTTGTGATGGGGTGTCAGAATGGAACCCGAATACAAACTACTTCGTTGGCGATAGGGTAACCTATCAGGGTAATTTATACGAAAGAGATTTTTTCAACTGGATTTTTATAAGCTCTTGTAATTAAGCAAACTTGAATATTTTACAAGTCTAAATAATTTCATAATGTTTTTGAAATAGGCATATGTAGTTGTCAAAGTAAAAATCTTATGTCATAAAGTCCATTCATTATAATAGTAACCTATTTATCAAGAATAGTTTAATACATCCTAAAACTCGATACTTACAATATTATTAAGATTTCACGAACTCGGGTTTAAGGATGTGTTGAATATTCTTTACTCTAATTAAGAAAATCAATTATGACTACTGTTACAGTTAAATCACTAAACATTCACTTTTAAAACCTAAAAAAATGAAAAATTCAAGTATTTATAGTTTATTGATCTATAGTTGTAGTTCTGATGAATCTTAGTCTAAAGAAATTTATCTATCAGAAATCTCTTCTAATACATTCAACGGAAAGATTATTGAAGAAGTTTTTGGAGTGAAAGGAATAGAGGAATCTTCTAAATTATTTTCTGATTTTTTAATCAAAAATAGAAGCAATAAGAATAGTAAAACTTGGAACAAAGGAAGCAAAAGGAAATATTTTTGATTTCAATGGACCTAGCAGGTCATTTCTTGATGAATTAAGCGTGTTTTTACCAAATGCTATTGACGTAGATGAAGAGAATTTAAGAGATAATATAATGGGAAATGTAACCTTGCTAATAGTCCTGAGAGGAAACCAGTATATTTTATTATTACTTAAACATCGGATCAAATTCTTGTTAAAATTTGGTTCTTTGTCAGGTGCTGCTGCTCAACGTGTAAAGGTAGACAGAAGAGGAAGAATTACTTTTAAAGGAAATGCGGACTTTAGTCCAGAAAGATTTCTTGTTCGTGGCTCAAATAATCTGGATGAAGCATTTCCGCCTTTAGTAGTTATATCTGGTGCCGTTGGAGATTCTGAATACTCTTCGTAAGTAGTACTCTCAGCGGAACAGTGATCAACTGCCAAATAGAACCATAATAGTAATAATCTCGCTTTGAGATAATCTAGAAGCCCTCTTACGCCTTTTAACAACTTTGTGATCTTCAAGCTATTTTTATCAATAATTTGTTCATTTCTATGCAAAAATCATCAATAAGATAAAAAATATCGATAATTCTATTTGTAGAAATCATATGCAGAAAACAATTTAAATGTCTGAATGTTAAATTCTTAAATATGTTTGTTTGCTACTTTTTCTACAATAGAAAAACATTATTTCTTAAACCGAACTCACGTTAAATTATATGATATGTTTTTTCAAACCTAAATATTGACTATAGTCAATATTTGATGGTCGTTTTAGTATTAATTTTGATTTCATTAACCATAAATATAAACACAAATTATGAGGCTTTATTTATCAAAATTGTTTTTGTTTTTGTTTTTGTTCCAAATAGCGAGCTCTCAAGAATGGAAATGGGAAAATGTTAATCTACAAGGAATGGGCTTTGTAACAGGTATTATAGCTCACCCTTTATATGAGGATGTTGTATATGCCAGGACTGATGTTGGAGGTGTTTTTAGATGGAAGAATTCATCATCCGAGTGGGTTCCATTAATGGATGGTAAAAATATAGGTTATAGTGTAGAAAGTATATCTTTAGATAGACAAAATAAAGATATACTCTATGCTAAAATGGGTAATAGAGAAGTTGGGCAATTGTATAAGTCGACTGATTTAGGAAATAGTTGGTTACCTATTCCTTTAAATGTATATGTTGAAGGTAACGGCGAATGGAGGCATTCAGGGGAGAGATTGAGTGCTCATGGGGATTTATTATATTATGCATCTAGAAGAGATGGTCTATGGAAATCTACAAATCAAGGAGATAGCTGGTTTCAAATCTCTAAGGATAAAATTCCTTTTGGAGAAGAAGGAGGACAAGTTTTCTCGTTGATTCATCCTATAGAAAACAATATAGTTTATGTAGGAGTACAAGGATTTGGAATTTATAAAACCGATGATTCAGGTGTTAGTTGGTCATTATTACGAGGAGGTCCAGATATAAAGCTGAAACCTATTCATGGCGCTTTGTCCAATGATGGAGTTCTATATGTTACTTATGCCGATGGTCCTTCTGCTAATCGAGAAGGTAAAGTTTATAAATACTTAGGAGATGGGGATTTGATTGATGTTACACCTTCCATAAAAGAAAGCCAAGGTTTTGCAGGGATATCTGTAAATCCTAATGATAGAAATGAAGTTTTTACATTTCAATGGAATTTTGGAAACAATAAAGGAATGCATAGAAGTATAGATGGGGGTAATTCATGGGATTCATTAACTTTTGCTTCAGATAATATAGAAGAACCAGGTTATTATCCTTCTTGGTCGGCATATACCTATGCTGGTCAAATCTTGATAGATCCAACGAATCCTAATCGTGCTTGGATCACTACTGGTTTTGCAGTTTATAAAACAAATAATAGAAAAGCCTCTAATCCTGAATGGAAGGTTGAAAATCAAAATTTAGAGGAATTTGTATGTATTTCAATCGTATCACCACCTCAACAACCTAAAGAAGTTATATTAGGAGTCGCAGATATGGCAGGTATGTCCCTAACAAAATTTAATGAGGTTCCAAATAATAAATTTTATCCTAATGAATTCGGAATCATATCAGATATTTCTTTTTGTGAGACGGACCCTAAACATATTGCATATGTTGGGAGTTCTCAATACGGTTCTGTTACTGCTTATACGGGTCTATCAAATGATGGAGGGAATACTTGGGAAAATTTTGCATCTATACCGACAAATATGCAGAACGGTAATATAGCATTCTCTTCAAGTAACCCAAATATAATGGTATGGGTACCTATGAGCCAATCGAATTTAGGTTTACCTTCTGACCAATGGCAAGTAGATGCTCGTTATACAACAGATAGAGGGAGAACTTGGAAAAAAAGCAATGGTTTGCCTCAAAGAATAGAATCATTGAGACAATATTGGTTTTGTAGTAAATCTCTTATTGCAGACCCTATTAATGGTAACACATTTTATTTATATGATAGAAAGAATATCTATAAAAGTTCTGATAATGGAGCTAATTGGAATGTTGTTGGAAATGTACCAGTTGATTGGTATCAAGTAGTTTTAAAGGCTAAACCGGGAACTAGCGAATTATATTTTGTGAATAAAAGCGGAGGTTTTTTATATAAGTCATTGGATCAGGGAAAATCTTGGAATCCGATTTCTAATGTAACAGATTGTATAAATTTTGCCTTTGGAAAGAATAAAATTAATGATGATTCTGATGTATTGTATATAGTGGCTTCTATAGATGGTAAAAAGGATATTTATAAATCTGAAAACAATGATGAGAATTGGGAAAACACTAACGCTTATAAAACTTTACCTATGGATAAAGTATCTACAATGGATGCTAGTAAAGATCAATATGGCAAGATATACTTTGGAACAGGTGGAAGAGGAGCTTTTGTAGGTGTTCTTTCAGAATCAACGGAAATTGATCAGACCACATTTAATAATAATGGTGAAAATTGGATTATAAAGGATTTATCTTCTATTGAAGCCGAGAACTTTGATGATGGAGGAGAAGGTATTTCTTATTCAGATATTGATATTGAAAACATTGGAAAACAATACAGAGAAACAAGTGTTGATATAGAAG
This sequence comes from uncultured Aquimarina sp., assembly GCF_947492405.1. GTDB lineage: Bacteria > Bacteroidota > Bacteroidia > Flavobacteriales > Flavobacteriaceae > Aquimarina. The sequence continues at coordinate 619,769 of NZ_CANLMP010000004.1, read as the reverse complement.
CTAATAGTAACGGGTTTCATATTGGTTGGGTTAATGATTCCGAGTGGTTAGAATATTCTGTGGATGTGGAAAAAGATGGTAGTTATGATTTTATTGTGAATCTCGCATCTAAGTTTGAAAATCCAGGTAAGTTAAGAATTAAATTGGATGACACTGTTTTAGGTGTAATTGATGTTGAAAATACTGGAGACTGGAAGAAGTTTGAATCTTTTAAACTAGAAAATATTGAATTAGTAAAGGGTACAAATAAAGTTTTGAGATTTGAAATGATAGATGGGTACTTTAATATTGATAGAATTACTTTTTCTTTAATCAAGTCTATGACCAATGGATTTGTAATTACTGCTCTCGGTAGATCTGGAACTGAAAAATTTGATGTTTACGTAGATGATATACAGATTAGTTCGGAAAATCAAGTTACTCAAAATTTTGAAGAATATATGTTTAATTTTGAACCTAAAAGTAAGGTACAAATTCATTTTATTAATGATGGTATCGCTCCAAATGGAATTAATAATGATTTACGAATAGATCATATAAGAGTTGGAGATAAAATATATCAGGCAGAAAATCAATCAATAAATACAGGAGGATGGAATCATGAAACAGAAAATTGTGGAGGAGCTGAGTTAGAATGGTTAAATTGTACTGGTTATATTGAATTTAGCTTAGAAAATCAAAATAGATCTTCTTTATCTGATAACTTAGATTTTGAATTCAAATTATATCCAAATCCCGTTAGCGATATACTACATCTTTCTCTAGAGAATAATCATCAAAAATTACAATATATAAACGACGTTAGTATAATCAATCTCGAAGGTAGAGTTTTATATAAAAAAGAAAAGTTAAACACAATAGATGCTGATATACAATTTAACACATCAAATCTTGAAAATGGTGTTTATTTTTTACGTATTTCTTACTGTAATGGAAAATCTATCGTTCATAGGTTTTTGATGAACGATAACTCATATTAAAAAATTCAACTTAATCAAATATACAAAAATGAAGATAATAAGAAACCTCATGGTTTACTATGTTTACTTTTTGTGACTACAGATAATATAAATTCACAGAATTCCCTCCCGAAACGTTTCTAGAATCAGATTAAATATAAATTTTTAGAAACTCCAGTAAGTTTATCAAGAATTACCGTATAAGCTAGTACACAAATATTAATTAATCTTAAAAACAATTATTTATTGTTTTTCTAAAATCACACAAAATGAAAAGATTTAAATTACCGTTACTAAGTTTATTTGCAGCTTCATTGTTCTTAGCTTGTTCTACAGAAGAACAACCTGAGGAACCGAAAGATTCTAATAAAGGTAATATTATAGCTATTAATGTATATCCAAATGTAACTTTCAAAACTTTAATAAATTCATTATATGTAAGTTCAGAAAATGGAGAAAAACCGGTTCAGGCCGATCGAACACAGACCGGAAGCTGGGAAAACTTTATAATTGAACATTTAGGCGGAAATAAAGTGGCGATAAAAGGAAATAATGGCAAATACCTTAGCTCAGGAAACGCAATGTATCCGCTAACTTGTAATACACAAAATATTGGTGATTGGGAAGTATTTGGTTTAGAATCCTTGGGAAATGATTATTACGCTATTAAAGGAAGTAATAATAAATATGTTATTTACGATCATTCAGGGGATAAATTATTATGGAGTACTTCTTATAACATTGGTGATGCAGAAATTTTTTTAATCAAAGGTGTGCCTTCAACTCCATTCGGACTTAACTCAATACAACTAATAAAGGACGATATGAGATTACCTCATCAAGGCTATCCAAGTGGGGTTCCTATAGAACTAGGCTGGGCTTTACAGCCTAGAATATCTTACGGGAACAATCCTCCGGATGATTGGAGAGCCATGTTTATTTGGGGGCAAGTATATACTGATCCCAGTGGTAATCCTTCTACAAATACCAGATTTCAGATTCGAAATTTACAAGCGTGGTATTTAAGTAAAACAGATGGCAAATGGCGGTTATGGGAAAAAACGTCATCTATTGCTGGAGCTAATTACGCAGAAGATTTTCAAGGAGATATAAATATTCCTGCTGATATTAGAGATGAGTCTAATAACGGAGGTGGAATCTCATCTACATTAAGAAGTGGATTTAATTTTCATTTTTGGCCAAATAAGAACAGAATTAGTATAGATCCTAATGACATTGCTGGAGTTTGGGTGTCTATGGAATCAAGATTAGTTGTTAATGAGATTAATAAACCTGATGATAGAAGAAATGCAAGAATGATGCTAAGTGCTGGTGCAGATTATTGGTCAAGTCTAACTGCAGAATGGGATCAATGGAAAACCAATGGAGATATCGGAATAGGTCGTTTCAGATATATTACAGAAAAGTGGCAGGTGTTTAATATGCATACTTTAAGCGATGCACAATTAGCAAATAATCCTCCTCCATTTGATAATTAATAATTTTGGAAGCAATAAGAAGATTAAATCTTTGTTAGATGGTATCTTAGATCTGAAATATACTAAATTATAAGGCTTATTCAGATAGTACTTAAAGCATTTAATATTAGATTCTATTCATATAAAATTCTTTATTCTTATTGTAGCAGGTTTGGGCGAAGCCCTGCGATTTAAGTGTAGCGTGGTTTGCTCAAAACGGCATTCTTCAAGAAAGAAGTTCAAAATCCTAAAACCTGAAAAGGAAGAAAATAATTACGGTTTTTAAATAATGGTGTGATGAAAGAATATTATTCATTTTTCAGATAAAGAAACGAATATAAATTTTGGTATCGAACCTCAATTGATTTCTTAAAATAGATTTTTTTAAATACTGTAAAGTCTTTAAGAGCTTTTTTAGTTTATAAAATTATTGTAGGTGAAATGAAACTCGAAAATTGATAATTAAAACATTCGAATTTAAAGAAGGATAATAGATCATTCAATAACCTCATTATATGTCCATCTAATAGCATCATCAATGTTATTAAAAATAAAAAAGGGTCTTTGGGCGAAATGCTTTTCAATTTCTATAGATTTTCGCGTAATCTCGTTATAAGAGATAGCACTATATCCGATAAAATTTTCAAGATAAATAAAAGGACATTCTATTTAGTCCAAAGAGTTAATACTGTGAGGATTTATTCTATTCGATATATGTAAATGGAGAACCATTTTTATAATATTTTAATATTAGGGGCATGAGTTGGTTTAACTTTTCAATACTTACAATTTCACCTTCTTTTATCTCCGCTATGATGTAATTCTTGTAGAAATAGAAAAGACCTAAATTGATTTCGAATCTACCAAGAAATAAATTTATATCATTTGTTTTCATAACAATGTTTTGTTAGGCAGTCGAAATATTTTGCCATTATTACTGTCAATATATCTGATTATTAATTATTTAACTTGTTTTTAACCTTGTGAAATAAAACAAAATTTGGTTTTTTTATGAATCGAATTATACAGATTTCTTCTTTTCACCATGAAATTTATGTTATAGACGAAAAATATTACAGCCTAAATATTTTATAAAAAACAAAAGGCTTCCAAATTGATAAAAATGAGAATAAAAAATGCTGATTAAATATTTTTTTAGAAGCTCCAGTAAGTTTATCAAGAATTACCGTATAAGCTAGTACACAAATATTAATTAATCTTAAAAACAATTATTTATTGTTTTTCTAAAATCACACAAAATGAAAAGATTTAAATTACCGTTACTAAGTTTATTTGCAGCTTCATTGTTCTTAGCTTGTAATAATGATGACACTGAGAATGTTGTAGAACAAGTAGTTATTGATGAGGTGGCTGAGGATTCATTAGAAGAAGAAGCTAAATCCAAAGGTTTGTTCCACTCATTTAGGGCTTTAAAGGAAGCCAGAGTTCTTTTAAGAAGTATTCGAAGAGATGGAGGAGTTCCTTATAACTTTTTTAGGCCTGCATTACAATTTACCGATGCACAAAATGTATTTATACCGAGCGTACTAGGTATTGATTATAGAACGGATAGATCTGTCGTGCCCGCTGGGCCTACAGCTAGATTCCCAATGTTTCAAGGTTTGGAAACGTTGCCAGATGGAAACCAAAGAAAAGGTTATTATGTCATAACCGAATCATCTGATTTTTTTATGGCTAAAAAATTAGGAGTTATTTATGCTCCTAGAATGGCGGCTTCAATTGGATCTGGTGGAGAACAAAAAGGTCATTTTAATCGAAGAGGAAGACTTGTTTTTGAAGGATCTGTTGATTTTTCTCCAAAAAGATCCTTAGTAACTGGAGGGACATCTGATGATGGATTGCTATTTGGTTTCCCACCTGCAGAGGTAAATCCTGGTGCAATAGCGGATTCTAATTGGTCTTCTTATGTTGTGCTACCTAGTGGTGTGGTTATCAACGCCCAAATGGTAGCGAACGAAACTGGAATTCATGATAGAATTCCTAACCCTGAAGGAAATGGACAAGAGCAAGAGGATGATTTAAATAATCCAAATCTTGGTATTGGTCAAGCATCGGTTGTTTTACAAATTTTGGATGGATGGCAAAATGGAAAACCATATTTCTTCCATATAGTAACAGATACATCCGATCCAGGTCCTGCGACTATTGAATTGGGAGTTTTTGCACCAAGATTAGCAAACTTACCTACTTTTGGATTATTTCCAGGAGGTTCCATGCTCCCTTTTAGTCCTACAGCTAATGGTAGAACAACGGATACAGATGGTTTAGGAGTGCAAGGTTTAAATACCGCTTCCTTAAGTGATCGACAGGCACAAGATCCAACAAATACTTTCCCAATTGATCCAAGTGACATAAGATATGCACCAATGTGGGATGCACATATTACCGAATTTACTGTTCCCGAAAACGAGCGTCCAATCTTAAAAAGTTTTGATGAAGTAAATCAACTTCTGGAAGAAGGTATTTTAATTCCATTTAGAGGCAATGCCAATCCTAGCCCATTGGCAAATTCATTATCTAATTTACTAACCGCAACAGGAGCAATTATTAACTGCCCAGTAGTTACTCAACCAGAAGAAAGTGTAATTGGTACTAAAATCGGGTTTCCAACTAACTAATTAGAATGGGCACTATCAAGGAAATTTATTAAGTTAGTTTTTGAAAATAAGCCCGATAATCGTAAATCCTGATAAAAATGACTTACAATTATTCGGGCTTGAATTATAATGTTTAATGTATTTCATTATGTCTTTATCGGTATCTCCCAGATAGTTCGTGACGTGCATTGATCGATTTCTAAATTTACTAAAGTAATAGCTGAAAATATTTTAATTTTAAAAAATACTTTGGTTAAGTGGACCTGATTATTAGAGAGAAGTTAAGGTTAGAACCATCAATTTTTGTAAAAATATAAATATTCCCAACAATTGTAGATATAACACAAGCTTAACTTTTTGAATTAGATCAAATTCGAATTAATTTTAGGTTCTTCTTAAGTAGAAAAATGTTATCCTAAGTTGCTCCAAACAAAAAACCAGATCAACGACCTGTTTTTTTGCTGTATGGGCTAGTGGGGATTCGTACTATTGTGTATTGACAGTTTATCAACACTTTTTTTCTTACGTTAGGTTAATATTTAAATCATAGGTTTGTAAATTAATAAGTTGTCCATCTATATAAAAGTTGCAAATCTTTTAATGACTGAAACACTCTAGAACAAAACTAACCTGCTCAATAAGAAAATATCATTAGAAATATAGGGAACTGAACTAAAATCAGTGACTTGCTGGTAACGCGGCTGTAGGTTTTTGTGAAAGACAAAAAATTGAATAACTGCAAGTTTGTTGATGAGAGGTTGTTACTGCTTCAAAAGTACTTTATCTAATTGTTTACAATTTTAGGTTACGCTGTAAACTTTGCTGGTAAACACTTAGTAAAGCATCATCTTTGTAGGTAGACAACCGTTGTTGTTGGATTCTGAATAATTGTAAACGTGATTTGTGCTTATGTTTTCCTTTGCCATTTTTATGATCTTTCCATTCTTGATCTGTTTTTTGAATGAGGATTTGATTTCTAATCTCACGTTTTAGGGTTTCCTGTTTGAGAAACCAATTATACGTTTTTGCAAAACCATTGCGTTTGTTTTCTGGATGAAAATACAAATGTGGGGGCGCTACCCATCGATTTGGATTGCGTTCCAAATAACGTGCAACCATATCTATTCGTTTGTAAAGAATTTCCTGATACCCTTCCCAATCTTTTTGACTTCCTTGTACTTTGAATTTACGATACACCGATGCCCAGATTTGGTTCAGAATTTCTCTTTCCTCAGGCTCACTGAGTATCTTGTCCGGATACAATACGGCTTTGCTGTAGTTCCAGAAATCTTTCACCAATCCTAATAAAAAAGCCGACTCCGACTCCTGAGCGTTTGAATTTTTCGTACGCCTGATTTGTTTTCGTGAGTCGGATGGTCGACTTTCCCTCGTGTTCATGTTTTGTTCCTGGTATGTTCCTGTAACGGAGTTGTGATTTGTGTTGTGAACTTTTTGGTGAATTCTTTCTTCTTTTTGGGTTATTAGCTTATCCACACTGCTATTATTATTTTTTTGTTCTTGTTGTTCATGAACTAAAGGGGGTAAATTTTTCACTCTTTGCTCATAAAGTGAAGATTTTGGTTGTTTTTGAATCTGATTTTCTAAAGATTTTGTTGATAACATTGGGGTAGAGAATACCTCAGGATTTATCCATAATGCAATACCTGTTTTACCTCTATGTTCTTCTTTGATTATAAACCCTGAAGCTTTGAGCCGTTCTTTGTGATTAATAATCGTTCGTACAGTGCAGCCTTTGCAACTGGCAAGGCTTGGATTGTAAGTCGTAAAAGGAGGAAGCTCCTCAGATACATCATTCCCTAGTTGAATCGCGTTGTTAAGCTGTTTTGTATACAATCTCGTTATTAACTCAGCAGTAGCTCTGTGATTGGAATTCAATCTATCTTTGAGAGCAATATGTTTGAAATTATGATTATCTACAAATTGTTTTGTTTTTGTAAACACTTTAGTAAAATCAAAATAGATTTTTGGGCTTTGATTCGTTGAGACTAACATAGGTAAAAGATTTCTCCAAAGAAAAAATATTTAATTCCATCATGAAAGCTTGCTTTTCAAAGAAAGGAACTTGTTGCTAATTTTTGCAATAGATTGTGTCTTTGAGCCTGAAAAAGGTTCAAAATGTATTAAAAATGCAGTAGATTTTAATAGTACAGAAATAAAACTTTAGTGATTCTAAGAGTTTTCCAAGTGAAAATTGTTTTACCTATGTTTTACCCCAAACAAAAAAGCCGACTCGTTAAAGTCGGCTTTTCTTTGCTGTGCGGGCGGGGAGACTCGAACTCCCACACCTCGCGGCACTAGATCCTAAGTCTAGCGTGTCTACCAATTCCACCACGCCCGCATTAAAACTTTTACAAAACTTAGGACTATCTGCAAAAGCGAGTGCAAATATAAACAATACTTTTAAAATAAAAAGTCTCAACAAAAAAAATATAAACTTTCCTATCAATTCTTATATGAAATGATGTTTTGATACATAGAGTTATTTTGGTTTTATACAATAAAGAAACTATTTTATGCTATTATTTCATATAAGAATTGGTATTAGTACTTTTAGACAAAATTAACTCAATCCAAATGCAACATACGAATTCTTACGTTCAAGAACATAAAGATCGTTTCATCAACGAACTTTTAGAACTACTGAAAATACCATCTATTAGTGCAGACTCAGTATATGAAAAAGATGTTATTAAAACAGCTGATGAAATAAAGAAAAGCCTGGAGAATGCTGGCTGCGATCTTGTAGAAATATGCGAAACTCCGGGATATCCGATTGTCTATGGAGAAAAGATGATAAACCCTGATCTTCCTACAGTTTTGGTCTACGGACATTATGATGTACAACCACCAGATCCAATTGATCTTTGGGATAGCCCACCTTTTGAACCAGTAATCAAAAAAACAGAATTACATCCTGAGGGAGCAATTTTTGCCAGAGGTTCTTGTGATGATAAAGGGCAAATGTATATGCATGTAAAAGCTATGGAAATGATGACCAAAACAAATCAGCTTCCCTGTAATGTAAAGTTTATGATCGAAGGCGAAGAAGAAGTAGGAAGTAATAGTCTGGGGTGGTTTGTAGAAAGAAATCAAGATAAATTATCAAATGATGTAATTCTCATCAGTGATACAGGTATGATTGCTAAAGATGTTCCGTCGATCACAACAGGATTAAGAGGGTTAAGTTATGTAGAAGTTGAAGTTACTGGACCCAACAGAGATTTACATAGCGGATTGTATGGAGGTGCAGTAGCCAATCCAATTAATATCCTGACCAAAATGATAGCCTCATTGCACGATGAGAATAATCATATTACAATTCCTGGTTTTTATGATAAAGTAGAAGAACTTTCTAAAGAAGAGCGTGCAGAAATGGCGAAAGCACCCTTTTCTTTGGAAGCATATAAGAAATCATTAGATATTAACGCGGTGTATGGTGAAGAAGGATATACAACCAATGAGCGTAATTCTATACGTCCAACACTGGATGTAAACGGAATTTGGGGTGGGTATACCGGAGAAGGAGCCAAGACGGTTATTGCTAGCAAGGCGTACGCAAAAATTTCGATGCGTTTGGTACCAAACCAGGATTGGAAGGAAATCACTGAGTTGTTCAAGAACCATTTCGAAAGTATCGCACCAGAAGCAGTTACCGTAAAGGTAACTCCGCACCACGGTGGACAAGGATATGTTACACCAATAGATAATATTGGATACAAAGCTGCGAGTATGGCCTATCAGGATACTTTTGGTAAGGCTCCTATTCCGCAACGAAGTGGAGGAAGTATTCCGATTGTTTCTTTATTCGAAAAAGAATTGAAAAGTAAAACCATTCTTATGGGATTTGGATTAGATAGCGATGCCATCCATTCACCTAATGAGCATTTCGGGGTTTGGAACTACTTAAAAGGTATAGAGACAATTCCATTGTTCTATAAGTATTTTACAGAGATGAGCAAAGATAAGTAGGGCGTTACCCTGATTCTAATCAGGGTCGGGCTATCCGCTATATCTTTTTTATCAAGTACCCTGAGGTTCTCGAAGGGTACTTGATAAAAAAGGATGAAAGCCTGTCCTGAGCGAAGTCGAAGGGCTCTTATCCCTAACGCAAATAGTAAGATACCTGTCAGGTTTTAATAGCCTAACAGGTATTTTTTTATTAAAATATTTGGAATTGTAATTTTTTATTCTACATTTGTAGAGTTAATTCTAACAATGTAGAGTAATGCAGTTATCCAAAGCAGAAGAACAATTAATGAAATACCTCTGGAAGCTAGAGAAAGCTTTTATGAAAGATTTACTAGACGCTTTTCCAGAGCCCAAGCCTGCAACGACAACGGTTGCTACTTTGCTTAAGAGAATGGCTGATAAAGGATTTATAGCATATACGTTGTACGGAAAGTCTAGAGAATATTATCCTCTAGTAAAAAAGACAGATTATTTTTCTAAACATGTAAACGGCTTGATAAAGAATTTTTTTAATGACTCCGCTTCACAGTTTGCATCCTTTTTTACTTCAGAAACGAACTTATCAACTTCAGAATTAGAAGAACTTAAAAAGATTGTAGACCAAGAACTTTTAAAGAAACAAAAATGATAGCGTATATAATTAAATCATCACTTTGTTTGATGCTCCTATGGGCATTCTTTAAGCTGTTTCTGGAAAAGGAAAATATTCATTTTGTAAAGAGATTTTACCTGTTATTCAGTTTGATTTTTGCATGTATCATGCCATTGATTACACTTACATATGAAGTTAAAGTCATTGCTCAGCCAGAAATAATTTCAGAAATAGCAACTCCATTACTAATAGAACCTGATACAGAAATTACTCAAACTCCTGTTGATTATCTGACTGTTATTTTGTGCACTATATACGGGATTGGTTTTTTGGTATTTGGTTTCCGATTTATCCGAAATATCACAGACATTTCTAAAAAGATTATAACGAACGAACAACTAAAAGAACCATCACATGTTAACGTATTATTGAGTAATTCAATAGTTCCTCATACGTTTCTAAGCTATATTTTCGTATCTAAAAAAGAATTTCAGGATAAAAATATCCCTGAAGAAGTATTGCTTCACGAAAAAACACATGTATTACAAAGACATACATTAGACATACTGTTTGTAGAGGTTCTGCAAGTAATTTTTTGGTTTAATCCTTTATTTATTTTTATAAAAAGATCAATAAAGCTAAACCACGAGTTTCTTGCAGACCAAAACGTATTGAAACAGCGATTTTCAATACAAAATTACTTTGAGTTACTCCTTAATTACCCCAACAGTTCTAATCAAACTGTATTATCGAGTCCTATTAATTATTCATTAACAAAAAAACGATTACAAATGATGACAAAAGAGTTTTCTAAAAAAAGAACAGTGCTAAAATTGGCTACATTAATGCCTGTTTTAGCACTATGTATACTATTTTTTAATAACGAAATAGTAGCTAAAGAAATAGTGCAGCCGATTGATGAAATTACAAGTCCAGCCATGGTGAATCCTATAACGGAAAATGGGTCTTCTGTTATAGTTTTAAAAGATAAAGAAGAACAGAGTTCTCTAAATGAAAATCAAAACAGTTTTCAGGATGGAGTAACGGATGAAATGGTAAAAGAATATAATGCTTGGGCGAAGGATTTAAACGCTAAAATCAAAGGGAATAAGCCGATTATTGTACAAGAGAGTGAGATTTATCGTATGATAAAAATTTACAGGGATATGACTACAGAGCAGCGTAAAGGAGTTGATCAGTTTCCTGATATACCACCTCCACCTCCTGTATTAGAGGCTCCAAAGGTAATGAAAGGTGAGAAAAGTGATATCCCGCCACCACCACCGCCACCAGAAGCTCCAAAAGTGAAAAAAGGTGAGAAAAGTAATATTCCTCCACCTACACCACCAACAGAGAAAAATGTTATTGAGGGGAAATCTAAAAAAACTAAAAGGATTAAGACTGACAATGGTTATGCCGAAATTCTTTTATCAGAAAAAGAAGATTGGACAGAAGAAGAAAAGGAACAAGCAGAGACTGAAAGAGAACGGGCAGAAATTGAAAGAGAACGAGCTAATCTTCAAAGAGAAGAGGCAATGCTTAGGGCAGAAGAAGCTAGAATGGAGCAAGAAATTGCCGCAGGTAGGGCAAGGCTTAGTGCAGAAGAAGCTAGAGAAGTAGCTGAAAAAGCAAGAGTACTTGCTGTCAGAGAAGCACGTCAGGCAAGATCTCTAGCTCAGGAAGAAGCTAAGTTAACTAGAGAGCTAGCTAGAAAAGAAGCCAGAAATTCTCAAGAGCATGAAGCGTTAAGAGCTGAGCAATCAGCTAGAAAAGCGGCTATGGAAGCGGAAAGAACTGCCAGAAAAGCTGAATTACAATCAAGGTCAGCAATGCTAAAAGCAGAAGCTGAATCCAGAAAAGCCATGAGAAAGGCAGAAATGCAAGCTCGTAAAGCTGAGATGGAAGTAAGAAAAAGTGCAAGACGAGCTGAGATGGAAGCCAGGAAAGCAGAACTCCAAGCTATGAGGGTAGCCAGGAACCATTCACCTGATAAATTAATAGAAAAGATGGCTAAAAAAGATGCTGATTTTTATTATAACGGGAAACAAATTTCTGCCAAAGAAGCGCTTAAACTTGTAGAAGATTCTAATAACAACCTTTCCATAGATGCATCTACAAAAAATGGAAAATCAAAAGTGAAACTTAAAGATTGATCGACATTTGGGGATCATTAAGTATACAAATTATACAAAACCTCACCTCGGTGGGGTTTTTTGCGCAACATTTGGCTTAAAATCAACGTTATACATCTATTATCTATCAAAAAACACCCTTAGATTATGTTAAAACAATTTTTTATTATGTGCTCCGGAGCAGATGCCGATATACTGGCTGATAGCTCTAATGGAGAACAAAACAAGTATGCCGGTATCGGTGCAACCGTATTTTTTACAGCGCTTATGGCGTTTTTAGCAGCTAGCTATGCTTTATACACTGTATTTGATAATTATTTTACAGCGATTTTCTTTGGAGTAGTATGGGGACTACTGATCTTTAATCTGGATCGATTCATTGTATCAACGATCAAGAAAAAAGATAATTTTTTGGATGAACTTTTGCAGGCATCACCTCGAATTGTTTTAGCAGTAATCATAGCCGTTGTTATTTCAAAACCGTTGGAATTAAAGATTTTTGAAAAGGAAATTGATCAGGTGCTGCTGGAGCAAAAAAATGATCTAACATTAGCAAATCAAGAACAAATAGCAACACAATACACACCAATTGTTGAAGGTATTGATACTGAAATAGCTGGTTTAAAACAAGAAGTAACTACTAAAGAAACAGAAGTAAATGAGCTTTATGAAACTTATATCGCAGAAGCAGAAGGCAGAAAAGGAACTGAGCTTGTAGGTAAAGGTCCTGTTTATAAAGAGAAAAGAGAAAAGCATGATGCGATGCTAGCACAGTTGGTAGAGTTAAAGAAAACAAATGCCGAAAAAATCGCAGGTTTAGAAGTACAAAAGACGGAATTGGCATCAGCCTATGATAAACAAGTAGAAGATTCTCAACCTATAATTGATAATTTTGATGGATTAATGGCAAGAGTGAATGCGCTTAATGAATTACCTTGGTTACCTTCATTTTTTATCTTTTTATTGTTTTTGGCTATCGAAACCTCTCCGATTTTTGCAAAATTACTTTCGCCAAAGGGAGAATACGATTTTAAAATCGAGGATGTAGAAGGTGAAATAAAAACCTGGACAGCACAGAAAGCAGATCAACGCAAAATACTGTTGACAACAGATCATACTGTTAATGATAGAGTATATGGTGATATAGCAGAAGAAGATGAATTGTATCAATACAAAAAGAAAATTGCAAGAGAATTAATGCAAAAGCAACAAGATGCTTTTTATAAGAGACAAACAGGAATATTGTAATGTATAATAAAAGACCTAACTGGTTTCTAAAACCTGCTAGGTCTAAAGATAAGTTTTTTCTGTCATCTCGAGCGGAGTCGAGAGCTTCGCAAGTTCATTGACACCTCGACTCCGCTCGGTGTGACATATAGTACTTTGTTTAATGAATAATATTAAAATTTCCGATCAGGGTGATATACATCTAAATTAAGGGACGTTTTTTTATCAGAGATAATTTCAGAAACTAATTTTCCTGTAGCTGGACCCATACTCCAACCCATCATCGCATGACCAGTGGCGATGGTTAGATTTTTGCATTTGCTGGATTTGCCAATATAAGCCATTCCATCTGGAGAGACAGGTCGTAATCCACAAGCAGCATCATTCTTTTCGTCATCAGTAAGAACGATATCCGGATAGTATTTATGAGCTGCATCGGCAATAGCTTGGACTCTTACTTTGTTAATATCATGATTAATTCCTGCAATTTCCATGGTTCCTGCAAAACGGGTAAATCCTTGCATTGGTGTAACTGCCACTTTAGCTTCAGCTAAAATTGTAGGCATTGTAATTCCTAAATCTCTTTTAGCGTTTATTCGATATCCTTTTCCTGCTTCCAGCAGTAATTTGATACCAAGTTTTTTACTTAGTAATTTAGACCACGAACCAGCGGCTAATATAAATTCATCTGCCGTATATGTATTTGAAGAACTTGTTACCGAAATAATTTTACCATTACTTATAGTAATATCATTGATCTTTTCGTTTTTTCGAAAGGTAACACCAGAAACTTCTAGATAAGCTATCATTTCTTCCATAAATAGATGTGGAGTGGTGTGTCCATCACATTCATACAATACCGCACCTTTAGCATGTAGTTGTATGTTAGGTTCCATTTGTTTTAATTCTCCAAGAGAAAGCGTTTTAACAGGTAAGCCTTCTTTCTTCGCAATTTCTCCTACATGAATTTCCTCTTCTAACATCTTGTCGGTTTGACAAAGCATTAATAAGCCTTTTCGTTCTAAATGAAAGTCAAAACCCTCTTGTTCTTTAATTTCGGCATATAGATCTCTACTTAATAGATTTATATCTTTAATAGAGGAAATACTGCGGGCTACATTTTCTGAAGAACACGATTTGTTAAAGGCCCATGACCATTGCAAGAAATGAGAATTTAAGCGAGGTTTTATAAACAAAGGACTTCGGGAATTAAACATCCATTGAATTCCTTTTTTCATTACTCCAGGTGCTGCTAAAGGAATAATATGGCTTGGAGTGAGATAACCCGCATTAACATAGGAAGCTCCAAAATCCATAGAAGATTGATCTATGACAGTTACATCATGACCTTCCTTATGCAGGTAGTATGCCGAACAAAGCCCGATTATTCCTCCTCCTATGATAACAGTTTTTTTCAATGTTTTAATGTATAAATGATACAATGAATTAATTAAATGTTGTGTTTTTTCTAGCTTTGGAAACTACCTTTAGAATTTCTTCTGCCTCATTTAAAAGTGGATCAATTATTTTTTCAGATGCTAATCCTGAATCTTTTAAAACTTCTAACCAAAACACAGTTTCATCCGCTTCTTCAGTTGTGATAGAGATTTTAGAATAAAATTCTTTTTTAGATCGAGCGATACAAGAAGCTCTATAATTAGCAGCGGTTGATGTGGCACTTTTTATAATTTGATAACCAATAACTCTTGTAGCTTCTGATTTTTTCAGATTATTATACATTAAAATAATATCAACGGATAGTTTTTTGGTTCGTTTTTTAAACTTTTCAATGAACTGTTGTTTTTCCATTTTTATTAATTCATTTTTGCATTAATTCATTAGCTCCTTAAATATCTATATAACCTGAAATCCATGTGCATAGGGATCATCTTTATCATCAATAATGATCGTATTGTACCCATAAATTTTTGCCCATCCCTGCACACTTGGAATAATAGCTTTTTGATTATCGAGCTCGGTTTCCTCTTCGATTCTTCCTATAAACTTAGAACCAATAAAACTTTCATGGATAAATTCTTGTCCTTTTTTTAATTTTCCTTTCGCATATAATTGCGCCATCCTTGCAGAGGTTCCTGTTCCGCAAGGAGAACGATCTATCGCTTTATCTCCATAAAAAACTGCATTTCTTCCAGAAGAACTGGGATCGATTGGATCTCCGGTCCAGAGAATGTGACTAACATCCCTAATAGTTTCATTTTCTGGATGAATAAAGCGATCTGGATATTCTTTATTGATTCGATCTCGAATCGTCTGGGAGTATTGGATTAATTTAGAAGCGGTGAAGTCCTGTATTCCATTAAAATTTTTCTGAGGATCTATAATGGCATAATAATTACCTCCATAAGAAACATCAAAGACAATTTCGCCTAATTCCGGACAATCAATCACCAAATTTTCTTCGGCTAGATATGATTTTACATTTTTGAGTTTTACCCAATCTACTTTACTTCCATTTTGTTGATATTCGATTTCGACCAATCCTGCTGGAGCTTCCATTCTTATTTTGCCTGGTATTTTAGGTTGAATTAAACCTTCTTCGATTGCAATCGTAATAGTACCAATAGTTCCGTGACCACACATCGGTAAACAACCTGATGTTTCAATAAATAAGATAGCAAAGTCATTTTTGGAATCATGTGGTTCAAATAAAAAGCTGCCGCTCATCATATCATGACCACGAGGTTCAAACATTAACCCAGTTCGAATCCAATCATATTCTTTTAAGAAATGCTGTCGCTTTTCACTCATAGAACTTCCCTTAAGATCTGGATGTCCTGTGGTTACAACTCTTACCGGATTTCCGCAGGTATGTGCATCAATACATGTATACTTCGTTCTGGACATGATTAAATAGTATCATGAGTTTGTTTACCATTTACTAAACGAGATATCTTTAGAGGGTTTTCGTTCTGAAGTTCTTTGGGTAAAAGAGAATTTGGCCAGCTTTGATAGCTTAATGGTCTTACCCAACGTTTTATAGAATCTATACCAACAGCTGTAAATCTACTATCTGTAGATGCAGGATATGGACCTCCGTGAAGCATAGCGGGACAAACTTCTACACCAGTAGGTACACCATTGAATATAATTCTCCCAACACGATTCTGTAGTGCTTCGATTACAGAAATATAGGTATCGGCTTCTTCATTTTCTGCTAGTATTGTTCCCGTTAACTGACCTTCCAGATTATTAATGATGTTTTCTAATTCGCTTATATCTGCGCATTGGACTACCATAGAAAAAGGACCAAATACTTCCTGATGTAAAGTAGCGTTTTCTAAAAAGGTTTTTCCTTCTACAGTAGTTACTGTTTGTCTTGCATGATTAACAGCGACATCATTTTCATACTTGGCAGTTACCATCAATCCATTTTGTTGTAAGGCATTGGCTTTGTTTTTTTCATAATTACCAATGATATTCGGATGTAACATACAAGAAGGTTCAATCTTTACGATTTCATCAGAAAGAACGCTTATGAATTTATCAAGCGCATCACCTTTTATTCCTAAAATCAAACCAGGGTTTGTACAAAATTGCCCTGTTCCTAATGTGATGGATTGTGCGTATGTTTTAGCGAGACCTTCACCTTTAGATGCTGTTGCTTTAGGGAGCAGTATAACAGGGTTTACGCTTCCCATTTCTGCAAAAACAGGAATAGGTTCTGGTCGTTGAGATGCTAAATCAAAAAGAGCTCTTCCTCCGTTAATACTTCCTGTAAAACCGACAGCTTTTACTTTTGGGTGTTTAACTAATTGAACTCCAACTTCAATTCCTGAGCTATTGAGATTAGAAAATACACCATTAGGCATTCCGGTTTTTTGTGCGGCTTTGATAATAGCTGATGCAACTAATTCGCCTGTTCCAGCATGCATAGGATGCGATTTTACAATTACAGGACATCCTGCTGCCAATGCAGCGGCAGTATCTCCTCCTGCAGTAGAATATGCTAATGGGAAATTACTAGCTCCAAAAACGACTACTGGACCCAATGGAACCATCATTTTACGAATATCTTGTTTTGGGATTGGTTTTCTTTCCAAATCCGAAGTATCGATTGTAGCTTCTACCCAAGAACCTTTGGCAACTAATTCTGCAAACATTCTTAGTTGTCCTATGGTTCTGCCACGTTCACCTTTTGCTCTGCCTTCTGGTAATCCTGTTTCTGATATATAGGTTTCAATAAGAGTTTGATCCAATGCCAAAATTTCGTCGGCAATAGCATTTAGAAATTCAGCTTTTTTAGTACCAGAAACTTTTTTGAAGGATTCAAAAGCTTTGGAAGCCAATGACACTGTTTTTTCTATTTCCTCTGAAGACGCCTCATAAAACACAACTGCGTTTTCAATGTTCAGTTTGGGATTAAAAGTGGTATATGTTTTACTTCCTTCAGAAGAAAGTTGATTTCCTATATAGTTTTTACCAGTTATCATGGGTATTGAATTAATGAGTTAGTTGTATGATTTTTTAATAAGCCAAAGCTTTATAATCTGGTAAAACAGGTCTTGTTTTTATTCCATTTTCAATAACCTCCAACACCTTTTTACGTTCTTCTCCAACCAGAGGAAGTCTGGGAGCTCGTACATTCTCGGTACCAATTCCGGTAGCAACTTCTGCTAGTTTTATGTTTTGTACTAATTTAGGGTTTATATCTAATTCAAGCAATGGTAAAAACCAACGATAGATAGCTATTGCTTCTTTAATTCTTCCCGCTTTTTGCAGTTCATAAATTGCTACGGTTTCTTTAGGAAAAGCACAAACTAATCCAGCAACCCATCCATCCGCACCCATCAATAAACTTTCGAGTGCTAAGGTATCTACTCCACTAAGAATTTTTATACGATCTCCAAATCGATTTTTTAAACGAGTAATGTTAGAAATATCTCGGGTAGACTCTTTTACTGCCTGAATATTATCCAGTTCGATAAGTTCTTCGAACATATCTAAGGTCACTTCAATTTTATAATCTACAGGATTATTATAGATCATAATAGGTAAATCGGTACTTTCTGCAACTTCTTTAAAATAAGTCACTGTTTCTCTATCTCCGGCTTTATAGCGCATCGGTGGTAGCATCATTAACCCATTTGCTCCATCTTCTTCGGCTTTACGAGCCGCTTCAATAGCGCCTTTTGTGCTTTGTTCTGCAATATTAATAATCACCGGAATTCTACTTTTTACAATATTTACCGTAGTTTTTACCAATGTACTTTTTTCAGAATTATCCAGAGTACTGGCTTCTCCTAAAGTTCCTCCTAAGATAATACCGTGAACTCCAGCATCTAGTTGTGCTTCGATATTTGTAGTAAACATTTCCAGATCCAAAGTATCCTCATTTGTAAACTTTGTAGTAACAGCTGGCATTACGCCTTTCCAATCTATAACCATTCCTTATAATTTTGGGTCAAATATATTGTCAATTTAGATGTAAGGATATCTCGAAATTATCCTATAGTAATACTATATTATCTCCTATTGTGTTAATTTGCTTAATTATGATTAATATTGAAGTAGATATTGCTATAATGAAAGTTTTACCTTTTAAAATACCAAAATCTTCAACGGATACTTTAATCGTTCAAGAAGATAAGGAAATTGTCTTATATGATAAATTTCATCAGCATGAAGAAATACAGATTTCTATTATTATATCTGGAGAAGGTAGCGTTATAGTCGGCGATACAATTACTGATTATAGACCTGATGATATTTTGGTTTTTGGTAGCAATGTTCCTCATGTATTACAAAGTGCAGTGTCAGATCAGGAATCGTATATGATTTCTCTTTTTTTTACTAAGGAATCTTTTGGGAATATGTTTTTTGAGCTCCCTGAATTTGAAGATTTATCGAATTTTTTTAGAAGTTCGGTATACGGAATCCGAGTGCTTTCAAAAAAACAAAAAATAAAAAAGCAATTCCTTAAAATTCTTAAGAAAGAGGAAAGACTAGATCGTTTTACCATTTTTCTGAAGATCTTAAAACTATTAAAAACAGCAAAGATCGAAACCATATCTTCATTTATTTCAAAAAGAGCGTATACAGATAATGAAGGGAAGCGTATGGCCAGAGTTTTTCAGACGGTGATGAATGAATTTAATAGAGATTTTTCACTTAAGGAAGTAGCGGATCTCGCTCATATGACTCCAAATGCCTTTTGTCGTTATTTTAAACAGCGAACAAACAAAACGTTTTTTCAATTTTTGATCGAAGTCAGAATTGAAAATGTTTGCAGATTACTATCTAAAGAAACAGAGATTACTATATCCGAAGCTTCTTATAATAGCGGCTTTAAAAATTTATCCAATTTTAATAGAAAGTTTAAGGAAATAAAAGGGATTACTCCTTCTAACTATAAAAAGAGATTATACGATTCCCATTTTGTTCAATAGAAAGGAAGCATTCATATTTTGACAAATACCATCTTTGAATTTATAATCAAAATATAGTTCATCATCTACAATTTGCGCATCAAAGAATCTGTTCTTTACTTCTTTTAATTCTGATGCTATTTCGCATAAGCTTAAATCGTGAGTGGCTATAATTCCAGTAGCGTTGGCTTTGACCAATCTTTCTACAAATTTACGAGATCCTGCTGCTTTATCTTTACTGTTTGTTCCCTTTAAGATTTCATCAAGAATGATAAAATATTCATCATTTTGCAATGCATCAACGATTTTTTTAAGTTGTGTTAGCTCTGAAAAGAAATAAGAAGCATCATCACTTAGTGAATCTGAGGTTCTCATACTTGTGATCAATTTGATAGGTCGATATATACAAGATTTTGCACAAATCGGCAGACCGATATTAGACATTACAATCTGTAATGCTACGGTTCTTAAAAATGTACTTTTTCCAGCCATATTAGCGCCAGTAATGATGAAAAATTCTTCTTTGGAAATAGTAATGTCGTTATCTATTCGTTTTTCTGCATTTAGCATAGGATGTCCTAATTCCTGAGCATTAAGAATTATACCTTCTGTAGTTAGTTCCGGATATACATAGTCCGGGTTGTTAAAAGCAAAATTTCCTAAGGAGTTATAGGCATCAAAAAACGCAATAACTTCGAACCATTGATCTACTTTATCATGATGAGTAGCTATCCACTTTTCAATACGGTAACACTGAAGGATATCCCAAAGAAATAGACCATTAGCTAAAACTCCAAACATCATATTATTTCGTTGATCTAAAGCATTGAGGATACTTGCAAACTGTTTTAATATTATAGATGCTTTTTCTGTTTCATTGATTACATCTTGCTGCTTTTCTTGAAGTAAAGTAGCTTCAAAATTACTTTTCTCGATCTGATCGACCAATTTATAATATTGTTCGAAAGTATCTTTTACTTTATTGGACTTGCTATATAGGATGTTGATTTTTTTAAGTTGAGATCCTGTAATTCCTAAACCAATAAAAAACCAAAGTAAAAAGACTTGGAATGTAATGATTTCCAGAAACAATAAAACTAACATCGCCACAGAAATTATAGAAACAACAGTAGGAAGTATTCGCATTATTTTAGGAACAAAAGGAACATAATGTTGTAACCATTTTCGGATGGTAGAAACTGAAGCCGATACGTCAACCAAAGATGCAATAGCACTAAATTCCTGACGCCATTCAGGTAGTTTAGACAGGTTTTTTATAGCTTCTTGTTTACGTTGTATCTCTTCAATATTGTTACTTCTTAATATTGCAGCTAATTTGTTTTTTCCTGCAGCTGTTGTCGTTCGATTAGTATATTGAAAGAAAGATCGATCTCCAAATAAATCGATATCATGGCTATATGGATGTGAAGGGTCAATATATTTTTTCCCAGTTGATAATTTATTATAATCACCGTCAAAAACATCAAGCTCCAGTTGGTTAATATCAATCAATTTCTGAAGCTTATTTTTTATATAAGACAAATCTGTGTGGCGATTTACCAGAATAATAAATCCTGTTATACCTATTACGATACTTCCTATTATAATTTGAGTATTGGGATAACCAAAATAGATACCTGCTGCAATACCTAGAAATACAAATAGTCGAATTGTACTGGAAACCGCAAGTTGTTTCTTTACTTTTTTTAATGATATCTTATGGAGATCAATTTGGGATCTATAAAATTGTTGTGGGTCGTTCATATTATATATTGGAAAAGAAAATACACTAATATAAGTTATGTTATCTCGAGCGAAGTTGAGAGATCTTTATCAGAAGTTTTCAAAACATTTTTACTACACTCAATGTGTTACTATTTTTCTTTTTTATTCCTTCTTTTTTAATTTATAAATTTTCTAATTCTTGCTTTGCTTTTTTGGTTAAACCGCTTACTACTAAGTCATAAGAATGATCAATCAATTCGCATAGCATATTAGTAGCTAAATTGCCTGAAAAGTTAACAGTATTCCAGTGTTTTTTGCTCATGTGGTATCCAGGCTCGATTTCTGGATGGAATTCTCTAAGTTCAATAGATTTATCTGGATCACATTTTAGGTTTACACTAAAAGGAAGTCTATTCAAACCTGTTAATGCAAACATCTTTCCCATTACCTTAAAAACTAGTGTTGTTTCGTCGAAAGGGAATTCTTCGGTTACTCCTTTTTTTGATAAACAATACTCTCTAAAAGCTTCTATATTCATTATTCTATGTAATTATCTATTGATGTTACCTTTGCCCATAATCATCTTTGGATCGGGTAACACATCAAATCCAAATTGTTTATATAATCCATGAGCATCTGCTGTGGCAAGCATCCATCGATCCACCTTCTGCAATTCTGGATGTTCTAAAATTGCTGTCATTAATTTTTTTGAATACCCTTTTCCTCTATGGTTTTCTGTAATGAAAACATCCATTAGATAACCAAATACAGTGTAATCAGTAAGTACTCTGGCAAAACCAATCTGTTGTTCATCTAAATAAACGCCAAAATTAAGGCAATGTTCTGTTGTTGTTCTTACTTCTTCTTTCGTTCTTCCTTTTGCCCAATAGGAATTGGTCAAAAATTGATGAATAAAGTCGATATCTAATTTCGAATTTTCTGTAGAAATTATAATACTCATCAGTTTTAATTTATAAGCTTTTGTTCAGGATCATTGTTTAACTCCAGTGCAGAATAATCTAATGTCCAACCAATAGATTCTGCAACAGTTTCCATAAGTGAAATAACAGTGAGTAATTCTCTGCCAGCAGATTCGATTAATCCGCTTTCGGGTATTTTATCGATAATAAATTGCTTAGCTTCTTGATTGATATCAGTAAGATCATTAGAAGTCATCGGATTAAGCCAGCCTTCTTTTTTATCATAATATTTAAAGTCGGTTTCTATGGTTAGTAGTTTTGGTTTTGGAAATTGAGTTAGCACGATTCTTTTGTTTTTAGTATCGCTATCTAATTTTATTTTAGAAAGATCAAAACCTACATGTGCTTTTGCATCGATAAGAATTAAGGCTTTTTTCTTTCCTCTAATGGTTTTAAAGAATTTTTCTTTTACACTTTCATAATGATAGATTTCGGCAAAATCACCTTCGACAGTAACAAGCTTACAAACACTTCTAATTTTTTCCATTAGTATAGTGGATTGAGACTGTATACTAGCCCTTTTTTTAGCCACATTAAATCTGGAAAAAATAAAATATGCCAAAACAGAACCAATCAATAAACCAATAAATAATAATTCCATATTAATTCTTTTTACCTATCTCGCCAAGGTGCGTAAATTTAAACCCTTTTTCATATTTTAATCCATAACCTAAAATTCTATCAAAGGCGGCATGCGAAAATAGAATAATTCCACATAGTTGTATAAGCTCGTTTGATAAATATATTCCAACGCAATACATGAAAATAGCTAAACCTTTATGATGAAATATATTGTAAACGACAGCGCCAATTTTATTATTAACAAGATATCCTAACATTCCTATATCCGGTACCAAAAATAAGGCCAGGAATAACCACCAAGAAAAAGGTAATAGGCTGAATAGATAAATTCCTAGCGCTAGCATAGCGAGTTCTTCTAGTCGTAAAGTAGTCTTCATTATGATTTCAGTATTTTATATAATACAGGTTTGCTTGGGGAAGCGTCATTCTCAAAGGATGCGATCTGAAGGTTTAAAATGTAATTACCATCTAGTATTTCGTTTTTTACAAAAATCATTTCAGTGATAGTGGCTTCAAGTCTCGGTGCTTCTGGATAGTTCCAAAAAGCTCTATGCGCTAATAGTTTACCCTCATCTTTTTCTTTGTCGACTGATGGCAAATCAATCAAGAGGTGAGCAATTCCTATTTCACTTATATACAACGCAGCTTCTTCTGATACATACGGCCAGTTCGTATGAGAATATTGTTTACTACATTTTTCTTCGGTATTAGGAAATGTTCGAATAATTAAAGCCTGCGGATTAGTTTGTAAAGCCGTTTTTATTTGATTTTTAGTAATTACAAAGTCGTCCTCTTGTTTCTCTGGGTGTATGGTCACAAGTTCAGCCGTAAAAAAGAATTGTTTTAATGTTTGATTAATACTGTAAAACTCGTTGGTTATATGTCCAATACATTCTGTATGTGTTCCGTGACCGTGTGGATTAAAG
Source organism: uncultured Aquimarina sp. (assembly GCF_947492405.1). Lineage (GTDB taxonomy): Bacteria > Bacteroidota > Bacteroidia > Flavobacteriales > Flavobacteriaceae > Aquimarina. Next base: position 596,174 of record NZ_CANLMP010000004.1, on the reverse strand, counting down.
TAGATGTTATTAAAATTTGTAGAGGCACCTTCAGAAACTTTTCCTATCCAATCTCCATCTATAACAGGTTCAATTTTTGGAGCTGGAATATACCAGGCATTCACATTTTCATCGGTCGCTCTTAACGGGATTGATATGTCAAGAGATTCAGATAGATCAACTCTGTATGTAACATTTTTATAATGTATATTAGTAATCATTGAACTGCTAATCTGTATTTTTAACTACAAGAAACAGATAGTCTCCATCTGTGTTTTCATAGTTTTTTATAATATCGTTTATTTTGCCTGAATCTATATCTTTTTCTAAGGCATTTAGACCATTTTCTACTTCTAAAGCATTAGAAAGGGATGAGAAAGATGATATTCCATGCCTTACTTTAGGATTGAAATATAGTTTTGGATTGTGTTTTCCTGAATATAGGAAAAGATCTTCTAGATCGGGTTTAATAAAATACTTTTCTGTTTTCTCTACAACCAATCCATTTTTATGTAGGCTCTTTTCGACAGCTTCTAAAGAAGGCATTTGAGTCATGGAATCTTCTAACATTTTAGGAAAATAATAGCATAACCAATATCCTTTCATTTGTTTTGGAGTAGCTGTGAAAATAACAATATTCCCTTCTGGTTTTAAAACCTTATGTAGTGATGCAAAGCCTTCATCCAGATTATTCCAATGATGAAGGGTCAAGCTTGCTACTATTCCATCAATACTATTTTCTGGTAGATCTAAGGTTTCAGCCTTTCCAATTTTCCAGAGTACATTATTGCTAGGAGTTTTAGCCTTTTCCAGCATTTCTGAAGAAGGGTCAACACCTATAAACTGATATCCTTTTTTGTCAAATTGTTTTGTGTAATTGCCTGTACCGCATCCAATATCTAAATAAGTCCCTTTGGTTGAAGGGGTTAGGAGTGCAAGTAATCTAGTAAAAAGATAAGGGTCAGCAGTACGAGTGGTATTATAATTGGTTCCTATGACATCATATTTTTCTTGCATTACCTAGATTTTAATTTAGGAGAATAGATTACCCTAAATTTAACAAGAAAAGATCACTTGCGATACCATCACTTAAAAACTTTCCTTTTTTGGTGACTATTAATATATTTCCATCAAGAAATAAAAGATGCTCATCAAGATGTTTCTGCGCTTGTTTCAATAAATATTCTTTATAGCTAAGTCCAAAATCATTTTCTATTTTTTGCAGAGATACTCCCCAAATAGTTCTCAATCCGGTCATTACATACTCATTATATTTATCGGTAGTAGTTAGTGTTTCAATCTCTCTTGGGAGTTTATTTTCCTGAAGTGCTTTGATATATTTTATGTTGTTGTTAATGTTCCAGCTGCGCTCTTTTCCGTTATAAGAATGTGCAGAAGGACCAATGCCTAAATAATGCTTGCTTTGCCAATACGCCGTATTGTTTTTGCTAAAATATCCTTGCTTTCCAAAATTAGAAAATTCGTAATATTCGAATCCAGCATGTTCCATCGTTTCCACAAGAATATCGAAATGTTGCTGAGCCAGTTCATCCTCTACGGGAGCAATGATTCCTTTCTCAATGAAAGAGGATAAGGCTGTGTTAGGCTCTACTGTTAATGCATAACTGGATATATGAGGAATTCCAGTATCTAATGCTATTTTTAGGTTTTCCTGCCATCGTTCTAAAGACATTCCTGGAATTCCATAAATAAGATCTATTGATATATTATCGAACTCGCGAGTTGCAAGTGACAAACAATCCAAAGCTTCCTGAGCATTGTGAGCACGATTCATGAGTTTTAGATCTTCTTCGAAGAAAGATTGAATACCAATACTTAGTCGATTTACTTCGGTAAGCGTTAACGATTTTATATATGCTTCTGTCAGATCATCGGGATTAGCCTCAACCGTGATCTCTACATCATCAGCAACAAGATAGTTTTCATAAATAGTATCAATGATGAATTTTAATGCAGGAACTGTAAAAATACTTGGAGTTCCACCACCGAAATATATAGTTTCAATCACTTCATGATCATCAATTTCTGATCTTCGTAATTTGATTTCGTTACATAATGCAAAGACCATCTGGTCTTTCTTCTTAGTAGAAGTGGAGAAATGAAAGTCACAGTAGTGACAGGCTTGTTTGCAAAATGGGATATGTATGTATATGCCGCTGATAATTTTCGAGTTTTAGAGTTATGATATACGATTCTAACTTGCACATCAAAATTCGTAATTTGTAATTACTTTTTCACTCTTTTTTCATTCTGTTTTACGAAAGCTGCCCAACCTGTATAACTTTTACCTACAATATCGACTCTTCCCATATTGTAAAAATGACAAACTGCTGCTGCTAATCCATCTGTAGAATCTAGATTTTTAGGTAATGTTTTTAATTTTAAAAGACTTTGTAACATTTTAGCTACTTGTTCTTTACTAGCATTACCATTACCAGTAATGGCCATCTTTATTTTTTTTGGAGAGTATTCTGTGATAGGAACTTCTCTACTTAATCCTGCTGCCATAGCTACTCCTTGAGCACGGCCAAGTTTTAACATGGATTGCACATTTTTACCAAAGAATGGGGCTTCGATAGCTATTTCGTCAGGATGATAGGTATCTATGAGTTCAACAGTTCGTTCGAAAATTAGTTTTAGTTTTAGGTAATGATCATCATATTTGCTAAGCTGTAACTCATTAAGTTGTAAAAAAGACATTTTCTTCTTCACTACTTTAATCAACCCAAACCCCATAATGGTGGTTCCTGGATCAATACCCAATATTATTTTTTCGCTTTCCAACTAACAATGAATTTTTACAAAACTAATGAATTAAGAATAAGAAGTGGTTCTTAATTTACACGAATTACAATGGGTAATTTATAACGTGCAGTTACTGGAGTGCTGCGAGTATGTGCAGGTTCTACCTCTGGAAGATTATCAATGCTTTCCTCCAGAATATTCTTAAAATCAGGGATCTGAGATGCAATAATATTTGGAATCGAAAAATCTTCGAGTTTAATCTCTCCATCTTTAGTGATTAATAATGGAATCCAGATGGTGTCGTTAATGGCTTGTTTTACGGTGATCGTTTGATTCGCTAGATAATCACCAACTTGTTCATTTATAGTTCTTTGAAAACAAAGTTCCAGCTCATCTTCGGATACATGATTACAAGCCTTAAATAATGGAGGTTCGTCGACTTGGTTTTTATCAATTTCGCTCCACTTTTCCTTTAATACTTGTTCATGATTCTCTTTTTTAACGACCAAATCATCACAAGAATATACTGTGAAAATCAAAATAAATATATAATAAACCCTTTTAATCATTGATAATTTTATTCGCTGTAAAAATACGTGATGTATTTATAAGCACATAAAATTAAAGTTTTTTATTCAGAAGTTTATACCCAATTTTAAAGCAGGAATGGTATTAGGTGTATAATTATTAAAAAATTACATTTAAATGAACTATGAGTTACTAGTATCTTCTTTATTAATTTCTTTGAGAATCGTTTCTAGATCTTCGATATTCATATCGTTTTTCTTTACAAAAAAGGAGACCATATTTCTAAAAGACCCATTGAAGTAATTGTTCATTAACTTATTTAGGGATTGATTACTATATTCCTCTTTTTTGACTAAAGGAAAATACACGTATCCTTTACCTTCTTTACGATGAGAAACAAATTCTTTGTTTTCCAAAATTCTAATAATCGTAGAAATCGTATTATATGCTGGTTTTGGTACAGGCATTTTATCAATAATTGCGGCTACGTTTCCTTCTCTTAGTTCCCATAAGAGTTGCATTACCTCTTCTTCTGCTTTGGTGAGTTGCTTCATTTGTTAAATTATATGACGTATTATGTTTAGTTTATTATTGGATTTTTAATATGTAAAGGTCTTCTTTATACTGATCATTAAAATGAGAAAGAAACATTGCTTTAGCTTCTTCTAAAGTATCATATTTTTTCAGATATAGATACAAGTATGAATCTTTTGGGTTGACAAAATAGTTAGGTCGAATTCCTTGCTTTTCTAATCGTGTAATCCCCTGATCTAAATGACTTCTATGTTTATAAATGTTGGTTATCAGATAGTATCCATTTTTTATAGCATGGCCTTCTATATTAGATAAAGTTTCTGTTAGAACAGTATCTTCATTAATCGGGATTTGAGAATATGCAGACGCTTTTCTTGTTTCCTTTTCTGAAGGATTCTCAATATTAAAAACTATTGGGAGGGAGTATATGACATTTACTTTTTCTCCCTGAAATTCTCCAGGGATCATTTGTGGCAAAGAACTAATTACTCTATTAGCCTCTTCCTCTAGCTCTATTGCTGGACCTCGCGATTGTACATCTGTAATTCTACCTAATGTGTCAATCTTAAACCTAACATAAATCTTATTCACTCCTGTTAAATCAATAGCTTCTGCTACTTTAATATTAAAGTTTTTATTTACAAATTGTTTGATCTCCTCGGAAACACATTTTTTAATCAAACTTTGGTCTGTAAGGTTTTTACAATTCTGTGTTTTTGGAACTTTGTCTACACTAGCGAAAGGGATGTTTTGTTCTCTTTGAATTAAGATATGTCTTACATCAACTCCGTCTGTCTTAATCTTTTCTACGGTAAGAATATGCCATCCAAAAGGCGTTCTAAAGGGCTCAGAAATTTCTCCTTCCTTTAGATTAAAGGCAACTTTCTTAAAGTTTTTATGAAAAGGAGTGTCTTTTTGTACAAAATATAACCCGCCATTTCCTTTGGATCCAGGATCCTCTGAGTATAGCACAGCTCGACTAGCAAAGCTTTTCCCATTATTAATAACATCATTTTTGATCTCCAGTAGTTGATTTACAATTTTTTGATCCACCTTTGATAATGAGTCTCTATTGGTAGTTTGAATAGATTTCAGAATACTTTCGTTACCAGGCTGTTCTACTGCCGTTTTAGAAACTTCCTTTTCATTGGTATTATTATCTACTATAGAGTTGTTAATGATGGATTCTTCCTTCTCAGGAATTCTGTTATCAGTTTCTTCTATGGATAATGAATTAGTTAATTCATGAATTTCATTGGTGATTTTTTCACTGGATATATTGGCAAGGGAAACTGCTTTCTGAGAAAAAGCAGTAAAAGTTACCATAACGCCTACCAAAGGTATAATAGCCAAATATTTAAGTTTAGCGTTCGTTTTTGATTTTGTTTTTTGAAGCATGATGATTCTTTTTTTAAGTAATTTGTGATTGAAGAAATTATTGGCAAATTTCACATTATTGGTTTGAAAATTGGTATTCAATAACTGTTCGTAATATTCTCGTTTACCTAAGAGTTTAATTGCAGATGCATCAGAAATATATTCATGTAAGGCAATAATTCTGGAATGGTAGCTATAGATCATAGGATTAAACCAGAAAAAGATTTTAATGACTTCAAACCATATTAGATCTAGTGTGTGTTTTTGTTTCAGATGCACAATTTCGTGTACTAAAATTTGATCTTTTTCTGAATCAGATAATTGATTACCAATATATATGGTGTTCCAAAAAGTGAAAGCATCTTTACTATTGATCAACACTCGTACAGGATAATGGTTGACACTTCCTTTTATAGAATTCTTCTTTAAGGATCGAATAGTTAATATTTTTCTAAAAAACATAAATACAGCAATTAAAACTCCAATTGTGTACAGAACTAACCACCAATTTATATCTAGAGTTTGTACTGAAGTTGATTTTACCACCTCAATTACGTTATTGTTTATAGTGTTTTCTCCAATAAAAACCGTGGGTAAATTAATTGCATAGTCATCCGGAATTGTCTCCTGTATACTTTTTACCTTTATAAATGGTAATGTTAATGAAAGTGCTGAGGTACCTAAAAGATATACTCTGTTTACCGTAAAAAAGGTATCCTTTTTATGGAAAAGATCATACGCTAATAAAAATATTATCTGAAACAGTATGGTTTGAATGGCATATTGAAGCATATCTTTTAGTATTAGTTATTTATAGTTTGTTCTATCAATTTGTGTGTTCTTCTAGCATATCTAATGTAATAGCATAAGAAGGTACGTTGATGCCTTCTGGTGTTTTAATCACATTAAAATCGAGAATATCCTCTCCTTTTTCTACCATTAATTTCTTTTTAAAGGAAAGTTCACATTTTCCATCTTTTGAGTTTTCCTGATACCCCTCTCCATAAATAATTTTCAAGTGGTATGTTCCACCAGGAATATTTCGAGCATAATATTGTTTGTTTTTAGGTAAATATAGTGTTCTTACGACTTCAGCATTTTCGTTGGAGACTATGTCAACAATAATGTCAGCATTCTTTCCACTGGTAAATTTCAAGTAGTTGTCAATTTTATAATCGTATTTAGTATCTCCTTGGTTTGCGCAGTGAGGTTCAACTTCTTTTTGGGAAATTTCATTTGCTCTTGGTGATATTTTATCACGATACTGTTCCGCAAGTTTTTGAGCGACTTCCAGGCTTTTTTCGTCTCCACCCGTATTAATTGTTGATAGAGAATGATCATTTTTGTTTTGCGAATCTCTGGGTATAAAATCTATTTCTAACGAATATGAAGGAACGTTTTTTCCCTGATCAGTTACAATCGCTGTAAAATCAAGAATATCCTCTCCTTGTTCAAATAATAGTTCTTTTTTAAAGAAGCCTGTACAAGAACCATCAACATCTTTTTCTGCATACTCTTCGCCATAAACAACATCTATGCGATATACTCCTTCAGGAATATGTCTTATGAAAAAGGTCTGAGATCTCGGTATAACGGCTTTTCTGATAACTTCTGACGTCTCTAAAGAAACTATCTTCGCTAGTATTTCTGAGTTTTCACCAGTAGTAATTTTTAAATAATTGTCTAATTTATAATCATATTTAGAGTCTTTGTTTAGACAATCTGGTTGATTACGTACTGAAACATCATTTTCCATTATATTTTCATTTTCCTGAGTTGTGGAAGGTGGATTGGATGGAGCTCCTTCAGAATCTTTACAAGAAGTATAGGTTAGGATTCCTGTAATTACTGGGATTAAGAGTAGATATTTAAATTTGGCAATGGATTTTGATTGGGACTTTTGTAACATAAGTATTCGTTTTTTGATTAATGATTGATTGAAAAATTGATTAATGAATGTTATTTTTTCTGTCTGAAAAGCAGCATTAAGTAGTTGTTCTATATAGTTTCTTTGATTGACTTTACTAATTGTAACGGAGTCTGCGATATATTCATGAAGCAAAGTGATTCGCGCTTGGTATATATAAACCAGAGGGTTCCACCATAGTAATATCTTTAATATTTCTATACCTATTTGATCGATGGTATGTTTGTGGTTTACATGAACCAGCTCGTGTGAGATGATGTTTTTCTTTTCTTCATCTGTTAAAGAATCTCCTAAAAATATAGTGTTCCAAAATGAAAACGCATGAGAACTATTAGGAAGTATTACAATTCTTTTGTCAAATACCTTAGATATATTAGAAACATTCCTTAGGATATGTAGTTTATGAAACTTAAGAATAAGATGTACTAAGCTGATTAATATTCCAAAAGCATATATAATCATTAACCAATTTACCGAATGAGAAGATGTTTGTGTAGTGGCTTCGGTTTGATTAATATTGGTAATAATGGTTTCTGTAGAGGCTATAATAGTTCTCTCTATATTCGATACATAAATTTCCGCTGAACTCGAATTTAAAAAATCAAGTTCTATAAATGGTAATATTAAAGATAGAAACGGAGCAACAAGGAGATATAATCGGTTCCAATTAAAAAAAGTGTCCTTTTTATGTAAAACATCATATATCACAAGAAACAGGAGCTGAAATATTAAGACTTGAAGTAGGTAATGGAACATATTTTTTCTTTTAAAAAAATGTCAGAGTATAATGTCAATTCTAAATCTGTATTATTAGTCATTAGAAGAATAAAGCAGATTAAGATTGACGACTCTAATATTATTTAAGTAAACTACTATATATATTCAACTAATATTTTAGTTGAATGGCAAATATATGTATTTTTTTGTTTTAACTAAAAATTTAGTTGAAAAAATGTTTCACTTTTCTTGAGTATGTTTTTTGTAAAATCTCTTTTAGTGAGTATTAAAACAGCTTAAAAGGGTCGGGTTATAGGTTAGTGATCGTGTTTTTAATTTCAAACTGAATCAATATATTGTAAAAATCTTCAGGATCTATATCCTTTTCCGATGTCGAAGTTGCGGCAATGATATCAGGAAATGACATTAATGTTCTAAAAGCTTCTTTTTCTAATTCTGGAGAGAACCCTTTAACTTGTATGTCATTAATTTGCCCTTCATTAGAGATATTAAATCTCATATAAATACGATTCAGACCAGATTTCGCATAAGAAGATACAGATAAAATATTGTAGTTTTTTTTAACATATTGTTCAATGTCATTGCAGACACAATGTTTTCGAACACGTTCTATGATTTTGTCTTTACATTTAGTCGTAGTAGGTTTGTTTTGCGCATAGAAATTAAATCCAATTAATAAAATAGGGATAACTTTCAAGAAATGTTTCATGATGTTGGAGGGTAGATTAGTTGGTTAAAAGTTTATACTTGCCATAACAAAAGTAATTCGTCTATACCCTTTAGATGTTATCTAAAGTTTAATTATTAAGTTGAATAATAATTTATTTAACCGTAACAAAAATTAATATTCTGAGTCTAATTAGTTACTATGGATATAGCATTAGTAATTATTGGTTTTATTTTATGCCTTGTTGGTATTATTGGGAGTTTTCTGCCGGTATTGCCAGGGCCATTAACATCCTGGATTGGTTTGTTAATACTTCATTTTACGGATGTCATTCCTCAGAACTGGACTTTTCTGGGAATTACATTAGGAATTGCAATATTAGTCTGGGTATTGGACTATGTTGTTCCTGCATGGGGGACAAAACGCTTTGGAGGAACAAAATATGGAATGATAGGTAGTTCTATTGGACTTATTATTGGTTTGATATTTTTACCTCCTTTCGGTATAATCATAGGTCCTTTTGCAGGTGCTTTTGTTGGGGAGTTGATTAAAGATAGTAATGACTCTTCTAAAGCGTTAAAAGCTGCTTTTGGATCTTTTTTAGGGTTTCTTGCCGGTACTTTTGTGAAATTTGTAGTGTCTATTGCATTTATTATTCTGTATGTAAACAAGGTTTGGGAATATTGGGGAGAATTGTTTTAATATAACATTTGATATTCAATGTCAATATATCAAGTGTACTAAATAAAAAAAGAGCGTCTCCACGCTCTTTTTTCTTCACACAAATCATCTTAATTTAGGGGCTTATTCTAAAATTAAAACTCACTTTTTATAAAAACTTTCATCTTGGGGATAATGAAAGCACTAACTCATTTTCACTTTGTAAAGATACTGAAAAATTCGTAACCACCAAACTTTTTGTGTATTTTGTCGTATAAAAATCACGTTTTAACATTTTTAATTCGTTTTTTATGATTAAAAGTAAGATTAATCTTACTTTTTTAAATAACACATTCAACTTTTGGGGTTAAAAGCTTATTTAGAGGTTTAAATGGCTGTGTCGGATTAGAATTGTCGTCCCTTTATCTTATTAAATAAAACAATTAATAAACTTAAGCTTCCTGTGCTAGGTGAAGCTTAAGTTTATTCTTCGCTTTTTACTAAGTTTAGAACTTTATTTTAGTAGTTGGCTAGTTTAAACTAATATCATTTTTTCATAAGAAAAGCTACCAGTTTTTCATCAAGCTCTGTTGAAAATTCGGAGTTTGTAAAAAACACATATCCTATTTTCTTCTCTTTGGAGAATTGATATTCGCAGGTAAAACTCAAATTACCACCACTATGACCATATAGAGGGCCATGCATCGTAGGATTGACTACCATTCCTAATGCCCATGAACGATTATCTTGATCTTCACCTTCCTCTTCTTCAGGATTTTCTACGTGTACTTTAAACATTTCATCGAATGTATTCTTTTCTAAACCTTTTTCTTGCATTAAACCAATAATGAATCCAGCATAACTTATTGCTTCGGTCTGAAGGCTATAGGAAGCTCTAAAATTAGGTTTCTTTTTGTTCGCTCCCCAGCCAGGGTTTACTTTTCCTTCAAAATGACCTGATGCTCTATTCTTTGTTACGTAGTCATTCCAAACGTAATAAGCGTTATGCATGTTTAAGGGAATAGCAATTTCTTTTTCAAAAACTTTTTGAAGATCGTTCCTTTCTATATTTTTTAAATGCGCAAGTACATCTGCCAGGTATTCGAATCCTTCTCCGGAATACTTAAATCCTGTTCCAGGAGTAAACTTAATATCCAGTTTTCCATCTTCATTAAAAAATCGCCAATTGGGAAAACCAGAAGTGTGGCTTAATACCATACGAGCTGTTATAAGTTTATATCGCTCATCATGGGCTATATCGGGATAAGGTAAGTAAGTGTATAAAGGAGTGTCTAAGTCCAAAATACCCTGATCTACCATTTTTAATGTTAGATACGCAAATGGTGTTTTGGAGGTTGAACCTGCATCAAAAAGTGTTTTTTCATTCAGTTTTTCTTGAGTGTCAACATCTTTTAGTCCTAAAGCACGATGGTAAACTATTTTTGCGTCATTTATTATAGCGATCGATAGCCCTGGGATTCCTATGGAGTCCATTTGTAATTCCAGAAATTGATCCATTTCCGAAAATGAGATACTTTGTCCGCTGAAGGATGTAATAACATTGGCGCTAATTTTTTTATCACTATTCTTGCAAGAAATAATAGCGCTAAAAAAAAGTACTGATAAAAAGAAATGAAAGTGTTTCCGCTTTGTAAGTTTCATAATACTCTATTGTTTAGTTTAATTATAGAGTGTTATAAATAATGTTTGTTACAGTTTCACTACTTAATCTTGATCCGTAATAATCCTTATAAATTAAAAAAAGCCTCTCCATTTTCAGGAAAAGCTTCTCATTGGTTTACTAAACCACCCACGCAACAGGCGTGGGACAACACAACTTCGTTAATTGCAAAAAAAAGCTTCAATGGTAGTTGAAGCTTTTGCAATTTTGCGGTCTGGACGGGACTCGAACCCGCGACCCCCTGCGTGACAGGCAGGTATTCTAACCAACTGAACTACCAGACCATTGCCTTATTGCGGATGCAAATATACACCTCATTTTAATACTCACAAATGTTTTTTCCATTTTTTTTGAGTTAATTTTCTTTATTTTAGACAAATTTCTGCCTTTCAACTAAATACGTGGTTAAGATTTTGTCGAAATCCTTTGTAATATCCGCTTCCACATATTTTATTTTATACTGTGAGCATTTTAATTTAAGATCATAAAAATAAGATGAGACAGCTTTCTGATAATTTTCTTTGATATTGTCTGCATATAAGTTTACGTGTTCACCAGTTTCTACGTCGATAAATCGAGTAGGGCGATTACTAAAGTCAAAATTTAACTCTTTTGTACTATCAAAAGTATGGAACAATACTACCTCATGTTTATTGTATTTAAGATGTCTTAAAGCTTCAAATAGTTTTTCAGGACTTGATGTAGCTTGTAGCATATCCGTAAATAAGAATATTAATGATCTACGATGAATTTTTTCCGCTATCTGGTGTAAAAATTTATAGGTGTCCGTATTTTTTGTGTCGGGTGTAGAGGTTACAATTTGACTTAGCTTACTTAAAAGCATTTGGTGGTGTCTTTCACTACCTTTTTCTTGAGTGTAATAATCATAGGTGTCACTATAAATACTAAGGCCTATTGCATCTCTCTGCTTCTTTAAGATATTCATTAAACAAGCGGTTGCTAATGCAGAAAAGCTAATCTTATTTAATGATCCTAAGTGATGTTCCTTTACCTCGGGATAATGCATAGAAGAAGAATTATCAATAATTATATGACATCTTAGATTGGTCTCTTCTTCATACCTTTTAGTAAATAGTTTATCCGTCTTGGCATAGAGTTTCCAGTCAATATGTTTTGTGCTCTCACCATTGTTATATACTTTATGTTCTGCAAATTCTGCAGAAAACCCATGAAAAGGACTTTTATGCATTCCGGAAATAAATCCCTCGACTACTTGCTTAGCTAAAAGCTCAAGATTAGTAAAACCTCCAGTTTTATTTATTTCATTTTGGATATTCATCATCCTTCTTGATTATTAAGGGGTACGGAATTAATTTTATGCAAACAATATACGTATAACTAATCTATTTTATATAAAAAAAGGGTTGACAATCCGTCAACCCTTTTTTGTTTGTTATATCAATTCTTAGATCAATGAATCCAGAGCTTCTGCATATACATTTTTAGGAGAAACGCCAACTTGACGACCAACTACTTCACCGTTTTGGAAAACTAGAACAGTTGGGATATTTCTTACACCGTACTTAGCAGCAAATTCTTGGTTTGCATCTACATCAACTTTACCTACAACGGCTTTTCCGTCATATTCTTCACTGATTTGCTCAATAATTGGGCCTACCATTCTACAAGGACCACACCATGCTGCCCAAAAATCAACTAATACAGGTTTATCGCTTTTAAGTACTACTTCATCAAAAGTAGCATCTGTTATTTCTAATGCCATAGTTATTTATTATTTAAATTCTTATTCATTTTTAATTTCACAAAATTAGTCAATAATTATCCCAAAGCTTACAGTCATAATATTTGTTTTGACTATAGGGTTATTGAATATCCTGATACCAAATATAATATTAAATTATTCCGGCTAACAATAATTCTTTAACGTATTAATAAATTTATTTGTTGTTTAGAATAGAATTGGTGTACGATTAATTCAACTTTGAAAAAAAAATTAACATTATATTTACAGCTGTAATAAACAGAATGAAAGAAATTGAACTGTCATATTGTAATCTCATTTTTAAAAAATCTCATGCGATTTTAGTAATGAAAGCAAATTCTGCTATTACTATGGAGACTGCAAGAGAAATTACAGATCATCTTGAAGCGTATTATAAAGGAAAGAATTTCATATTTATTACACATAGGAAATATCCTCACGATATAGATCTAAATGTTTACAACGGGCGAATATTAAAAAATATGATTGGTTTTGCTATTGTTTCTGAAAATCCTGAGGAAATAAAGAGGGCTATGCAGGAACAACCGTTGTGGAACGAAGCTTTTACTTTTTTTAAAGAACTTAATGAGGCTGAAGATTGGGCACTTAGTTTTTTTGATTGAGTTCTTCTGATTTTTCACTTTTAACTATATAAAAAAAGCTTCAACAAATATTTGTTGAAGCTTTTTGATATTAAATTAAAGAAAAACAAAATAGTTTATTCTTCAATCTTCTTTTTAGTTATTTTGAGGTAATCCAATTTGTGTACCAATAACACTTGCATCTGGTTGTGTAATTACAGGACAGTTTATAATAGCTCCTGTTGCCGTTAGTAAATCCGATAAAGAATTGGCAAGTGGACTAGGGTTAGCATTTCCTCTGAAAGGAATTAAAATGCCTTCTTCTAAAAGTTGATTTACTTGATCAAAACTTCTTAGTATTGGGCGATCTGCTTCAGGAACTGTAAACTCTGTTACGTGTGCGTCCCACATTGGTGCATATCTTTCGTCTCTTGGGTCAATCGGAAAAGTATTTGTTGGATCTTGTACTTGTTGATCGCTTAAAGAAGCCGTATTCAAGCCTTGTACTCCAAAACCATCTGTATCCGTTGTTCTACCATTTGCTGTAGGGCTGAAAGGCAGCATAGAACCACCTGGGAATAATCCAAATGTTGGTAAGTTAGCCAATCTTGGAGCAAAAACTCCTAATTCTATCGCAGCAGGTCCTGGGTCTGAAGTATCTGTTACAATATGAAAGTAATATGGTCTACCATCTTGCCATCCGTCCAAAAGTTGCATTACAACTGAGGCTTGATTAGTGGCTAAATTAGGATTGTTTAAATCATCTTGATCTTCGATGCTGTTTCCATTCGGATTTGGAATTCTATCATGAATACCGGTACTGTTGGCTACCAATTGAGCATTAATAACTACACCACTTGGTAATACTACATATGATGACCATTTAGAATCTGCTATCGCTCCGGGATTAGCTTCTGCAGGGGGAAAACCAAATAGCAGTCCATCTGGAGCTCCTGCAACTAAAGATCTTTTTGGCGAAAAATCTACTGATCCTTCAAAAACTAATCTGCCTTTTCTATTGAAATATGCTTTTTGTTCTCCTCCTGACCCTACTGATGCAGCCATTCGAGGAGAAAAAATAACTCCTAATTTTTTAGCCATAAATTTGTCTGAAGCTTCTGTTATTACATAGTATCCTTTTCTTAAATTTCCATCAGGTAAGGTTTCCCAGCCCTGGAACATAGGAAATCTAGCTGTAGGCCCAGCGGGAACAACAGACCTGTCTATTCTGAAATCAATACCTAAAACACTTGGTAAAAAAACATTTTGTGCCTCTGTGAATCTAAGAGCAGGGTTAAATACATTAAACGGAATTCCTCCATCTCTACGAATGCTACTAAGTAAGATTTTTGCTTCTTTTAAAGCTCTTAGTGATTGAAAAAACCCTTTGGATTGAGCTTCTTTTTCTAAGGCATCTTCTGCCGTTTCGCTCGTTGTTAATTGATCTTCTGTAACTACGGTGTCATCCGTACTGCAGGCTATAAATAATGAGATAGTGAAAATACCTAAAAGTATGGTTTTAAAATTTTTCATTTTTTGTGTTTTTAATAGTTATATTCTGAAAAAATAAATAGGAAAACAATCGGCCAATCGTTTAAATAAGGGTCTTAAGATCTTACATAGTTTGAGACGACATCAATATTTTGTACTTACAAAGAGAGATCTTGAAATGAAAAGAATAATGTTTGTTTAAAATTCGATTAATTGAATAAACGATTGATAAACAGATAATTGCATGTTTTTCTGAATGAAAAAATAGTTTTGAAAGCCTATATTTTTAACAAATAATTATCATGTTTTTTCACTTTTTAAGAGTGTGTGAAAATTTTACAAATGTTAGATAACTAACATGTAAAGTGGATGCTTTTGTTTTTTTTATAGGGACGAATTGAAGAATCTATATGTTATAGAAAATCTAGTAATGCTGAACTTTGTTCCAGAAATTAATTTAAAATTTTAATTCAATTTATAATATACAGAATCATTTTCCAGAGCCATTAACAGTTCTTGAGAAATATTGACTTTTTGTTTTCTACTAGGCATATGTAATTTTAATTTTTCAGCCATTTCAAATATTACAAAGTTTAAGGTGTGATTTCCAGAATGTTCTGTTAATAGTTCTTTAAGCCCATCAATTCTCTTATCAGAAAGGTCATTGATATCTAACTGAATAGTTAATTTTCTAGCGTAGGTTTCCATCACATCGTGTAGTAATTGAAAACTATTGAACTGTATTCTTGGGTCACCTTTTTTGCCGGTATCTCTATTTACCCATCCTTCTTTTATAAAGGCTTTGGCGTATACAAATGTGCTTTGTACCAAGAAAGGTCTATGTTTTAGGTAGTCTTCTCCAAAAATTCTAAATTCGTGAGCGGTATTATAATCTTCTATGCTAAAAGTGGCCCAACCTTTTCCATTTTTAGAGGTACGGTGCTCTACACCAGTGATGACACCTCCAAATGAGATTTCTCGATTTAGATTGTTTTCTAAGTCGGCAAAATTAAGAAGTGATCCATTGCAGAAATATTTCATTTCATATTTAAAATCATCCAATGGATGACCAGAAAGGTAAATACCTACTACTTCTTTTTCTCTAGCCAGTTTTTCCATAGTTCCCCATTCTTCGCAAGGAGGAACTACGGGTTCAGGAATCTGCACATCACTAGCTTCTCCAAACAAACTTACCTGAGATGAATTTTCATTTTCCTGATATTTTGATCCATATTTCATCGCTTTTTCAAGGAATGTAACCCCATCTCCATCTTGATGAAAATATTGACCTCTATGTGTTTCGGCAAAAGAATCAAAACCGCCAGCTAGTGCTAAACTTTCAAATGCTTTTTTGTTAGCGGCACGTAAATCAATACGTTTTGCCATATCAAAAATAGATTTATAGTGTCCATCTTCCTTTCTGTTTTCTACGATAGTGGCAACAGCTCCTGTTCCAACACCTTTGATAGCTCCCATTCCAAATCGAACTGCACCATCCTTGTTTACAGAGAATTTTCTGTAGGATTCGTTAACATCAGGACCTAATACGTCTAATTTCATACGTTTACATTCTTCCATAAAGAAAGTAACCTGTTTGATATCATTCATATTATTAGAAAGCACAGCAGCCATATATTCTGCTGGATAATGCGCTTTTAGGTATGCAGTCTGATAAGCTATCCAGGCATAGCAAGTTGAGTGAGATTTATTGAAAGCGTAGGCAGCAAAAGCTTCCCAATCTTTCCAGATTTTTTCCAGACTTTCTTCAGCGTGACCTTTGGCAGCTGCTTGTTCAATGAATTTAGGTTTCATCTTATCAAGAACAGCCTTTTGTTTTTTACCCATTGCTTTACGGAGTACATCGGCTTCACCTTTAGTGAAATCTGCAAGTTTCTGAGATAATAACATTACTTGCTCCTGATATACCGTGATTCCATAAGTCTCCTTTAGATATTCTTCACAAGCTTCGAGATCATAAATAATTTCTTCAGTACCATGTTTTCTATTAATAAAACTAGGAATATATTCTAAAGGACCTGGGCGATACAAAGCGTTCATTGCGATAAGATCTGCAAAAACAGTAGGCTTTAGTTCCTTCATGTATTTTTGCATCCCGGGAGATTCATATTGGAAGACTCCAACAGTTTCTCCTCTTTGGAACAATGCATAGGTTTCCTCATCATCCAATGGGAAATTCTCTGGATCAAGATCTACATTGTGTTTAGCTTTTACAATTTTTACAGTGTCTTTGATTAAGGTTAATGTCTTTAACCCTAGGAAATCCATTTTTAGTAGTCCTGCATCTTCTACAACAGAGTTGTCAAATTGTGTACAATACATATCCGAGTCCTTGGCTAAAGCAACAGGAACGAATTTGGTAATATCATCAGGTGTTATAATCACACCACAAGCGTGAATTCCGGTATTTCTAACAGAGCCTTCTAATATTCTTGCTTGATTTAGTGTTTCTGCTTCCAGATCACTTCCTTCGGCTATATTAAGTAGTTCGTTTACTTTTTCTAATTCATCACTTCTGAATTTTTTCTTAAGTACCGCTTCTTCAACACCAAATATTTTACCTAATTTGGACATATTAGGGATCAGCTTGGCAATTCTATCAGCATCTCCAAGAGGAAGATCCAGTACACGAGCAGTATCTCGTATAGAAGATTTTGCTGCCATCGTACCATAGGTAATAATCTGTGCTACCTGATTTGCTCCATATTTTTCAATTACGTAATCCATTACACGTCCACGTCCCTCATCATCAAAATCAATATCAATATCGGGCATACTCACACGATCCGGATTTAAGAATCTCTCAAAAAGTAGATCATACTTTATGGGGTCAAGATTAGTAATCCATAAACAATAGGCAACTGCAGATCCTGCTGCGGATCCACGTCCAGGACCTACTGAAACTCCCATGTCTCTTGCTGCACGTATAAAATCTTCTACAATCAAGAAGTATCCTGGATATCCGGTTTTTTCAATTACTTTTAATTCAAAATCTAGTCGTTCATCAATAGAAGGAGTAATTTCTCCATACCTTATTTTTGCACCTTCATACGTAATATGTCTTAGATACGCATTTTCTCCTCTTTTCCCTCCATCAACTTTATCTTCTTCTGATTGAAATTCTTCAGGAATATCAAAAGCTGGTAATAGTACATCTCTGGCAAGTACAAAAGGTTCTATTTTATCAACAACCTCTTGTATGTTAATAATCGCTTCTGGAAGATCTTTGAAGAGATTTTTCATCTCTTCAGAAGACTTAAAATAATATTCTTGGTTAGGCAACCCATATCGATATCCTCTTCCGCGACCTATTGGTGTAGCTTGTTTTTCTCCATCTTTTACGCATAGGAGAATGTCATGAGCGTTGGCGTCTTCTTTCTCACAATAATAGGTGTTATTAGAAGCGATGGTTTTAATATTGTGTTTTTTAGAGAGATTAATTAAAACCTGATTTACGCGATTTTCATCTTCTTGATTGTGACGCATGATTTCTATATACAGATCATCGCCAAACTCTTGATGCCACCAAAGCAATGCTTCTTCGGCTTGTTTTTCTCCTATATTTAGTATTTTACTTGGAACTTCTCCATAAAGATTTCCAGTAAGGACTATAATGTCTTCTTTATATTGTTTAATAACCTCTTTATCAATTCTAGGAAGGTAGTAGAACCCATCAACAAAACCAGTGGAAGACATTTTTGCTAGATTATGATATCCATTTTTGTTTTTTGCAAGTAATACGATTTGATAACCGTTATCTTTTCTGGATTTGTCTTTATGGTTTTCGCAAACAAAAAATTCACAGCCTACAATAGGTTTTATCTCCACTCCTGTAGGTTCTTCTCCATTTTCTAGAGCTTCTTCGTTAGCTGCTTTTACACTTTTGTTATGATTCATAACAGCTGATACGAAATGAAAAGCCCCCATCATATTCGCATGATCGGTCATGGCAACAGCTGTCATTTTATGTTTAGCTGTTTCTTTTACCAAATCAGGAATACTGGTAGTAGATTGCAATACTGAAAACTGAGTATGATTATGAAGATGTACGAAGTTAACGGCATCAAGAGCTGCAATATTATCTTTAATCTCTTGTTGAGAAATATCAGAGCCGCCTTGTTGATCTAAAGCCTCCTGAATTTTTTGTGAGGCTTTTTTTAGGTTTATATGTTTTAGGCCTATTAGCTGAATAGGCGCTGGATTGATTTCTTTAAAGTTTTGGAAATAATCTGGTTGAACGTCCAGTTCTTCCTGTGTAAAAACTTGTTTACGGATTAATTCTAAAAAACATCGAGTAGTAGCTTCTACATCTGCAGTGGCATTATGTGCTTCTCCAAATGCAGTTCCAAAAAGAAATTCGTGTAGCTCTGTTAATGTAGGAAGTTTAAATTTTCCTCCACGACCTCCAGGAATCTGACATAAACTAGCAGTGGTTTCTGTACAGGTATCAAGTACGGGTAATTCTTGTAATTGGTTTTCAATACCAAGTCTATAGAACTCAGATCCCATAATGTTGACATCAAACCCTACGTTCTGACCTACAACAAATTTGGTTTTAGACAAAGCAATGTTGAATTTTTCTAAAACTTCTGCTAATGTAATACCATCTTGATCTGCTAACTCGGTAGAAATTCCATGAATTTTTTCAGCGTCATAAGGAATATTGAATCCTTCTGGTTTTACTAAATAATCCTGATGTTCGATACAGTTACCCATTTCATCATGTAACTGCCAAGCTATTTGTATACATCTTGGCCAGTTATCGGTGTCACTTATTGGAGCATCCCAACGTTTAGGTAAACCTGTTGTTTCGGTATCAAAAATTAAATACATAAAAAAATCAGTTTCGAGAAAGTTTAATCTTCCAGAGGAAGTGATCTCCAAAAATAACTAAAATGATAAGCTGATTGATTAAAAGTTATTCCAATTTATCAACTATCAGATATTGGACTCTTTTAATAAATGAAAAAAGTAATGCAAGAGAAGTGTTGTTTGAATTTGTGAAAAAATAAAAAGCGTTCACCAATCATATTAGTGAACGCTTTTCGAATTATAGTTGAGTTGTGATTAATATCCGTATTCGAATAATCCTTCTGTGACAACTATTCCACTTGTTGTGGTAAATTCAAAACTACCATCAATACATTTGGATTCAGTGTCATGTGATGTAATAGTAAGTGTTCCAGTTATTGCAGATGCTTTATCATTGTATAGGCTATAAGTAGCGCTATAATCTCCAGATCCTGTTAGAGAATGTGTTCCCACAGTAACATCTATTGGAAAAACAATTTCTATTTCTTCATCTTCATTACTTGCTTTGATAAAAATAGAAGGATTGTTTACTCCAAATGGAATTGCATCGTGATCATCTGTGACCATTTGGATACCATTTATTTTAGCAATAAGAGATGCATTAAGAAGACATGGGTTTATCAAAGGATCTTCTTCTTCAACGTTTATGATAATTTCTTCTTCTACTTCTTCTTCCTCTTCTGGTTCAGGAACAAAATTCTCTATAGGTAGTCTGTAAAACCATCCATTTTTGAAGCTCATCGATTTTCCGTTACTACCTTTTAAGTCTTCAAAATAGAAATTACCGGAAACACTATTATTATAAATTTCTGTAATAACTATCTGTCCGTTACTTACTCCATCTTCCGAGATGAATTTTACATCATCATCTTCAAAACTAACTTTATTAATAGCTTGTTGTTCTAACCTATAGGTTC
Organism: uncultured Aquimarina sp.; assembly: GCF_947492405.1. GTDB lineage: Bacteria > Bacteroidota > Bacteroidia > Flavobacteriales > Flavobacteriaceae > Aquimarina. The sequence goes on along the minus strand of NZ_CANLMP010000004.1, from coordinate 575,754 downwards.
CGATATTAGTAGAGGATGTTGTAAAGTTTATTGATTCTGTGCCGGTATTTCCAACAATTACTAATGTGCCATCATCATGAATAATTGCTTTTCTGATATCAGGTCTAAATAATTTTCCGTCGATTGTAGCTTGTAATCCTGGTGTGTTAAATTCCACATCATCTGTGCAAGAATTAAAAATTAAGCAGATTACTGCCAGTAGTGGGGTAATTTTTTTAATCATACGCTTGGGGCTTTAAAAATCTAATTATGGAAAAACCATAATCAAATGTTCGTGTACAAACATATAATGAAAATCTTAAGAAAACAATTTTTTTCTGATAAAAAACACATTTTTTGACGATTAATGATTAAAAACATCGATGAAATACACAAAAAATGAATTTACACTCATTTAAAGTAAGTTTTTACACTTGTTTTCATGTGGTTAAATTTCATAGATTACTACTTCGTTTTAGGATGTCAATCTTTAAAGATTTTATAATAGATAATTAAAGCAAATCATTTTAGCTCTAATTTGCTAAAAATGATTACATTTGCGCACTTAATTATAATCGGGGTCGAGTACCCAAAAATTAATTCATATGTCTGTTAAAATAAGATTACAGAGACACGGTAAAAAAGGAAAACCTTTTTACTGGATCGTAGCAGCGGATGCTAGAGCAAAAAGAGATGGTAGATTTTTAGAAAAAATCGGTACGTACAATCCAAACACTAACCCAGCAACTATAGATTTAAATGTAGATGGTGCTGTAAAATGGTTACAAAATGGAGCGCAGCCTACTGATACTGCTAGAGCTATCCTTTCTTATAAAGGAGCGATGCTAAAAAATCACCTTGCCGGAGGTGTAAGAAAAGGAGCTTTAACTGAAGAACAAGCTGAGGAAAAATTCAATGCTTGGGTACAGGAAAAAGAAGGATCTGTAGATGCTAAGAAAGATTCTTTAGCTAAAGCAGAGGCTGATGCTAAAGCAAAAGCACTTGCTGCAGAAAAAGAAGTAAATGCTAAGCGTGAAGCTGATGCTGCAGAAGCAGAAGCTGCTGCCAAAGCAGAAGAAGCTGCGGCTAATGCTACAGAAGCAGAAGCAACTGAAGAAGCTAGCAACGAGGAAGAATAGTTGCATTACTGACGATGAAGAAAGAAGATTGCTTCTATCTAGGCAAAATCGTAAGCAAATTTAGTTTTAAGGGCGAGGTGTTGATAAAACTTGACACTGACGAACCTGAAAGTTATGTGAAAATGGAATCAGTTTTTATTAATTATAATAAAAACTTGGTTCCATTTTTTATTGAAAAAAGTTCACTTCATAAAAGTGATTTGCTTCGCGTGAAATTTGAAGATGTAGATTCAGAAGAAGATGCGGATGATCTGATGAAAGCAGAAATATATCTGCCAATGGATCTTTTACCTAAACTTGAAGGAGATAAATTTTATTTTCACGAAGTGATAGGTTTTAAAATTATAGACAGTACTTTTGGAGAAGTAGGTGTTATTAAGAGTATCAATGATAGTACAGCTCAGGCACTTTTCGAGATTGATCGTAATGGTATTGAGATTTTAATACCAATGAATGACGAATTTATCGATAAAGTAGATAGAGAGAATAATACCGTTTTTGTAAATACTCCAGAAGGATTGATAGATCTTTACCTTTAGTACATGTCTAAACCATTCCAGTTTAAGCAGTTTACAATACATCAGGACCGTTGTGCTATGAAGATAGGTACCGATGGTGTTTTACTGGGGTCTTGGGTTCCAGTATCTGATGATGTAAATTCAATCTTAGATATAGGTACAGGAACTGGGGTTATCGCATTAATGATGGCTCAGCGATCTTATGTAGAAACTATAGATGCTATAGAAATTGACGATGATGCATATGAGCAAGCCGTGGAAAATTTTGAATCCTCGGATTGGGGAGATCGATTGTTTTGCTACCACGCTTCTTTTCAGGAGTTTTTTCAGGAGATAGATGATGAGTATGACTTATTAATTAGTAATCCTCCGTTTTATACAGATGATTATAAAACAACTGACAAGAGTCGTGATGCAGCTAGGTTTGAAGATGCGCTACCTTTTGAACATCTTTTCGTAGGAGTTTCTCACTTACTATCAGAAAAAGGAAAATTTGCGGTTATACTTCCTTACAAAGAAGAAAAGAATGTCATAGATATAGCAAAACAAGTAGGGTTACATCCTCAAAAAATTACCAGGGTTAAAGGAAACCCTTCTTCCGTAGTTAAAAGGAGTATGATGTTATTCGGATTTGATCAATTTGATTTTGAACCCGAAGAACTGATTATAGAAAAAGCCAGGCATCAATATACTAAAGAGTATATCGAATTGACCAAGGAGTTTTACCTTAAGATGTAAGAAGAGCTAATAAAAAAAGGAGCATTACTACAATGCTCCTTTTCTCCAAATTCAATCACTCTACGAAGTCTAATTTATATTTCTATAAATTAACACTCTTAAGATTTTTGCAGTACTTAGTCTTTAGCGACCCAATTTCCATCGGCATCACAATGAACTTCTACTGTTTCTCCGTCTTCTTTGGTAAGTTCTAATTTAAACTCAGACGCATCTTCTTTAGCTGCAGCTTTACTAATAGTCGCTCCAGCAAAATCTTTTGCTACAGCATCAAGTATAGGTTGTGGTAAGTTTTCAACAGCTAATTCAATATATTTTTCCTGAGCAGTAACTTCTATAGTTTCATCAGAAGACGTCTCTTGTGCACTAATACTTTGTGTTCCTAATAAAAGTCCAAAAGCTACTACTGGCAATACAAATAAATTTTTCATTTTGTTCTTAGGTTTTAATTATTCTTTATTTCGTTGTTTAAATAAAAGGAATAATTATGCCATAGGGTTTTTGGCAGAACAAATACACTTAACTATTTGAAAATCAATTTTTTAAACAAAATATTAATAATGTTAAGGGTATCTAAAATGTGTGGAAATCAGATGTAGAATGCGGAATTTGTACACAATTAGATGCCTTATAGAGTATCATAAAAAGAGGATTAAACTTAATTTGAAGATATTGAAGACGATCTTACATTTTCTTATTTAACTAAGTATGATATTATCTAAATTCTCCATGCAGATTTTATTTAATATTCATAAAGAATGCTATCATCAGAATTAGAGACATTTAGCACAACTTGATTTCCTTCTACCTTTAGGTTAGAGATGTCAAAAGATAACTCTTGCGTAATAAATGCATCACATAGCTCTTCGTTTTTTAAGGATAGCCTTAAGTTTCTTTGTGGTGGATCAGATTCTAATATGACATTAGAGTCGATTAGCTTTAACTCCCAGGTATCACCACTGCAACCACTCGAACCGAAATTAATTGTCAAACAATTATCATTTATTACTAAGTTGTTTATTGTTAGTTGATCACTAGGTGCGTCGATAAACTGTTCTGAACTAATTAAGGTTTCGAATTCACAACTACTTGGGTTTATGTTTTCGTCATCGTTATTGCAGGACAAAAATCCAAACGATACAATTAGAATAATGAAAATAGTATGTTTCATAATATTACCTTTTATTTATAGATATAGAAAATTGTGTTTAGTTGCGTAAATTATTCTATATTTTTCATCCTTCGCACTGAATTATGTGATTAAGTATATAATTCTGAATTTATGCTGGATAACTACGATCAATAAAGATAAAAGTCAAATTTGTTTTGTTTGTGAAGCTTAAAACATTAGTTGACACTTTTTCTAGTAATAAGAAATAATCGAATGTGTTTTTTGATTATTTTTTAATTAATCTCACTATTTTTGAAAATATCATAAAAATTAATTGCATATCACTATGAAACCCGATCTTTTTGAAGCACCCGATTATTATAATTTAGATGAACTTTTAACGGATGAGCATAAGTTAGTACGTGACGCTGCTCGTAGTTGGGTAAAACGAGATGTATCTCCAATTATAGAAGAATATGCTCAACGTGCAGAGTTTCCAAATCAAATTATTAAGGGATTAGCAGAAATAGGTGCATTTGGACCCTATATTCCGGAGAAGTATGGAGGAGCAGGATTAGATCAGATTAGTTACGGATTGATTATGCAGGAAATAGAAAGAGGAGATTCCGGAGTTCGTTCTACAGCTTCAGTACAATCCTCGTTGGTTATGTATCCAATTTGGAAATACGGTACAGAAGAACAACGAAATAAATACCTTCCTAAGTTAGCGTCAGGAGAGTTTATGGGATGTTTTGGTCTAACTGAGCCAGATCATGGATCAAACCCAGGTGGTATGACTACTAATTTTAAGGATAAGGGTGATCATTATTTGCTTAATGGAGCTAAGTTATGGATATCCAACGCTCCTTTTGCTGATATAGCAGTGGTTTGGGCAAAAAATGAAGAAGGAAGGATCCATGGGCTTGTCGTAGAGCGAGGTATGGAAGGTTTCTCTACACCAGAAACTCATAATAAATGGTCACTTCGTGCTTCCGCAACGGGAGAACTTATTTTTGATAATGTGAAAGTACCTAAAGAAAATCTATTGCCAGGAAAAAGTGGATTAGGAGCTCCTTTAGGATGTTTAGATTCTGCTCGTTTTGGAATTGCTTGGGGTGCTATTGGAGCAGCTATGGATTGTTATGATACAGCGTTACGCTACTCTAAAGAACGAATTCAATTTGATAAACCTATTGGAGGAACGCAGCTTCAGCAAAAGAAACTAGCAGAAATGATTACTGAAATTACCAAAGCACAATTACTTGCTTGGCGATTAGGAGTTTTAAGAGAAGAAGGAAAGGCTACTACAGCACAAATCTCTATGGCAAAACGTAATAATGTAGATATGGCGATAAAAATTGCCAGAGAAGCTAGACAAATTCTTGGGGGAATGGGAATTACTGGAGAATATAGTATTATGAGGCATATGATGAATCTGGAAAGTGTAATTACCTATGAAGGAACACACGATATTCATCTTTTGATTACAGGAATGGATATTACAGGAATTGCTGCTTTTAAATAAGATTGAATCTTTAAAATAATGACGTCTTAGTTTTTCTAAGACGTTTTTTTATGGATATTTGCCGCTTTAAAAAAATCAATCAATGAAAAAAGTAGTTTTTATTATCGTGTGTGTTTTATGTATGTGTTCATCTTTTGCTCAAGATGTGGCAAAGGTAGAACCAGTACAATTTCGAATAAATTTTTTAGCTCCAGGAGCAGAAGTTGAGTTTGGTGTTACTAAAAGTTCTACTATATTATTAAATGCAGGTTTTTTGTGGGGTATTGGATCAAGCGAAGATTTTAACGGAAATGTAGAAACTAATTTTGCGATTCTTCCTATAGTTGATGGACAATACCGATACTATTACAACTTGAAACGAAGAGAAGAAAAAGGTAAGAATATTTCCAAAAACAGTGGTAATTTTATAGCTCTAAAAGGGACTTATTATTTTACAGAGAGTTTTCTTGAGAATCTGGAAGGTAATGAAGAGGATCTTTTTACAGACGAAAGTGATCTGTCTGTGATTGGATTAGCATATGGAATACAACGAACATACTTCGATTGGCTTCATATAGGTTTTGAAGGAGGTATAGGTTATGGACAAACTCGTACGGATAACGTAATATTACCTATCTTGTCATTCACTATTGGATATGCTTTCTGATTAATTTATAAGGGATTAAAAATATTTAGATATATGAAAATATTTGGACATCGTGGAGCAGCCGGATTGGTTGCCGAAAACACATTAGAATCTATAGCCGAAGCTTTAAAATATAATGTAGACGGAATAGAAATCGACGTTCATAAATGTAAATCAGGAGAACTAGTAGTCATCCATGATGAAACATTACAGAGAACAACTAATAGTAAAGGAAAGGTTTCAGAATTCACTTTACAAGAATTAAAAAAATGTAGAACTAGAGAAGGATATAGGATTCCAACGCTTGATGAGGTACTGGATTTTGTGAATGCAACATGTACTCTTAATATAGAACTAAAAGGAATTGGCACTGCTGTTCCTGTAGTAGAGCTTCTGGAAAAAAGGATCAAAGATTCAAAATGGGATTATGATCATTTTATCTTATCTAGTTTTGATCATTCTCAGTTATTTCAAATAAAATCTAGAACTTCTGCATTTAAATTAGGAGTGTTAACGGAAAAAAATATCCCTTCAATATTAAAAGTAACGGAAACGTTAGAAGCATTTTCTGTACATCCACCGATTTATTCTTTACAAAAAGAAGAAGTCACGTTGGCTAATGATAAAGGTTATAAAGTGTATACCTGGACTGTAAATGATCCATCTAAGATAGAATCATCAAAAATCTGGAAGGTCGATGGTATCATTACAGATTTTCCTAATTTTGCTTAATGCAATATGATCTCTTAGTAATTGGTGGCGGAGCAGCTGGTTTTTTTACTGCAATTAATGTAGCAGAAAAAGATCCAAGTCTAAAAATAGCTATTCTCGAAAGAGGAAAAGAAGTGCTGTCCAAAGTTCGGATTTCTGGAGGAGGACGATGCAATGTGACACACGCAGAGTTTATTCCTGATGCTTTAACTAAGAACTACCCAAGAGGAGAGAAAGAACTAAAAGGGCCTTTTCATACTTTTATGACAGGGGATACTATGGAATGGTTCGATCATCGTGGTGTGGAATTGAAAATAGAAGATGACGGAAGAATCTTTCCGGTTTCCGATTCTTCGCAAACGATTATCGATTGTTTTTTATCAGAAACTAAACGCCTAGATATCGAGATTCTGAAGAATCATTCCGTAAAAGATTTTTATCAGGAAAAGGGAATCTGGAAAGTAAGTACTAGTCAAGGTAGTTTTGAAACGGCAAAACTGATGATCGCTACAGGAAGTAATCCTAAAATTTGGACAAAACTTAATTCTTTAGATCATCAAACCATCGATGCAGTTCCATCATTATTTACTTTTAATATAAAAGATAATAGAATTAAAGGTTTACCGGGAATAGCAACGAATGCTTCCGTTCAGGTAAGGAATTCTAAATTATCCAGTGGGGGCCCGTTGCTTATTACTCATTGGGGGATGAGTGGCCCGGCGATTCTTAAACTTTCTGCTTGGGGAGCAATAGAATTAAATTCAAATCAATATAATTTTGAAATCATTGTTAATTGGATGCAGGATTATTCTCAAGAAGAAGCATTGGAGATGCTCAAAGTGCTAAAAAATAAAAACCCAAAACAACAAGTGTCTAAATATGCCCAATTTGAACTGCCTAAAAGACTTTGGCGAAGTTTAGTTGACGCTTCGGGTATTGAGAGTGCAACTAGATGGGCAGATACCAATAAATCTCAACTAAGCAGGCTTTCTGAAGAATTGACTAAAGGTGTTTTTAAGGTAAATGGGAAAAGTACATTTAAGGAAGAATTTGTTACTGCGGGAGGAATTGATCTGAAAGAGATTAACTTTAAAACTTTTGAAAGTAAAAAACATAAGAATTTGTATTTTGCTGGAGAGGTATTAAATATAGACGCTATAACCGGAGGGTTTAATTTTCAGAATGCGTGGACAGGTGGTTATATTGCTGCTCAGGCTATTATATCAAAATAAATGAATACATATATCGCTTTACTTCGTGGAATTAATGTAGGTGGCCATAAAAAGATAAAGATGGCTGATCTGAAAGAGATGCTGGAAAACTTAGGGTTTAGCGCTGTAGTAACATATATCCAAAGTGGGAATGTTGTCTTTAGAGATGCTTCGGAAAATATAGATGTGTTAGAGGCTAAAATTCAGAATGCCATCAAGAAACGTTTTGATTTTGATGTCCCTGTATTAATAATTACTCAAGATACTCTTAGTGGAATTCTTAATAAAAACCCTTATACAAAAAGACTGGAAAACGGTAATATTGATGATAAAAAAATGTATTTCATGCTCCTGTGTGATGAGCCTGATCCTTTTGCTGTAGAAGAACTTTCTAAAGTATCATTTGACCCTGAAGAATTTATGATTACTAAAAATGTAATTTACTTATTTGCTGCTAATGGTTATGGAAAAACAAAACTTCATAACAACTTTTTTGAAAAAAAACTAAAATGCAAAACTACCACTAGAAACCTCAGGACATTGAGTAAGTTATTGGAATTAAGTTTTTTAAAAAATTAAGTTGTTTTAATACTTCTCGGAAATCTGTGTAAAATTTTGTATCTTAAAAAGGTTTAACCATTACCTTATTAACTATGAAAAAAATTACACTAGCACTTATTATTATTTTCATTTGCAATAGCACTTTTGTTGCTCATGCTAGCATAGAAGAGCCTATTAAAAAGCTATTGATGGATTATATTAATAAAATTAACGATCTAGAAAGAGGGGCTAAAAAAAACGATGTTTTGTATTTATTTGATGAAAAATATAGCGGTAATACTGTTTATGTTAATTTATCAGGTGCTTTAGTTAGGAAAAACTATGATAAGAAAAATATTTCTTCGCAATTAGATGATATTATAAATGATGATAATTATAGTTTTAAACTCACTTTGGATAAAATTGTTTTTCAGAGTCAGAAAGAAAATGCTGGAATCATCTCGGCTGTGGTTAGTTTTGAATCATTTATTAATAAAAAACTTGCTGAAAAGGGAACTATGTTGATGGATATGGTTGGCATTCAGGTTGATGAAAGATGGCGAATAGTACAAAACAATATGGTAAGAGTTTCTGAAGCTAAAGATATCGGAGAATGTGTTTGCTACATGTATGGAAATGGAGATACTAAGTTTGTTACTGAGGTCTATTTTCCTGCAGGATTGGAGTATGATCAAAAATTAGAGTCTTTTCAGATTACAAGGAAAGATGGAGTTAGGCTTATAAAATCTCATAGTGAAGAGTTTTCCTGGAAAGGAAATGGAAGTTTGTATTATAAAGGAAAATCTGTTGGTAAGACAAAAGATCCAAAACTAGCGATACAAGCAGCCGTTAAGAATTTGTATAAGGATTCGTGTATTAATGTGGTATTCAACTAAACTGTTATCCATATTTTTTAAAAAACTAGTAATCAATATCTCCTGTCCAATAATTATTCGACAGGAGATATTTAAATTTTAAAGATCAACGAAAAATCAATCTCTTAAGAATCCCTTCCAAGAGATTTCTATAGCTTGATTAATGTGTTTATCTAGTAGTTTTACTTTTTCATTTTCGTGAATTTTTACAATGGATACCACGTTACCAAAAAATAATTCTTCCATCACCATAGAATTATATGATTTAAAAACTTTTTGGCGGATACCAGTTTTAAAATAATTCTCGATATCACCATAATATTGTCTTGCCTTATCTTTTAAGGATTGAGGAATCTCTGGTGATCGGGCTATTTGTTCTGAAAAAACAAAAGCAAGAGGATTGTTCACGAAATAATGAAATAAATTCAGCCACATAATTGAAAACTGCTTTTTTATATCATCTTCAGGGATGTTACGCATCACAACAGTTCCAAAATCTTGAGTAAGCATTAAATAAAGCTCTGTGATAATTTCTTCTTTATTCTTAAAATGATGATATACAGTTCCATTAGCAACACCAGATTCTTTAATAATTTGCGAAAGAGAAGTTGCCTGTATTCCTTGTTTTGTAATTAATTCTAAAGTTGTCTGTAAGACGATTGACTTTTTGTTCATAAAAATTTTATTCCTTCATTCTTGGTTTAGTTAAGTTGCCATATACTAAAATTTAATGCAGTTGCAAAAGCAACCCAAATCAAGTAAGGGATAAGTAGGTAAGCGGCTGTAGAGTTTACAACTTTAAACCACTTGATTGTAAACAATAACAGGATAAACAGGGCAAGTATATCCACAAGTGCAATCAATGGATTGCGCATTCCAAAGAAAAAAATGGACCACGCAGCATTGAGTAAAAGTTGAAACCCAAAATGATATAACGCAGTTTTTACCCATTTATGATAAAAACCTTTACTCCAAACAATTCCTGCTGCAATTCCCATCAAGATATAAAGGATTGTCCATACAGGACCAAAAATCCAATTAGGAGGAGTAAAAGATGGTTTTTCTAAAGCTACATACCAGGTGCTAATGGATGTTTGAGTAGCAATATTGCCTAAAAAGCCTATTAACAGGCATAATAATACAGCAACACCTATGCGTAGTAACTTTTTTTTCATTAGGATTAGTTAGTTAAATACTAAAATAACAATTTATTTTTACTAGCTTACTCTTAAAACCACTTAACAGCTTATCTTTGCCAAAATAATTTTGCATTATGGGCAATTATAGCCAATTTGTCTCTAAAATATCTTCAGTAAAACTGGATAAAGGATCTATTTCTTGTTCGTCACCTAGTAATATAGCTTTAGTTAAATATTGGGGAAAGCGACCAGTGCAGTTACCGGAAAACCCCTCGATAAGTTTTACTCTGGATGTTTGTAAAACAGAGACTACATTGAAGTATGAAAAGTTAGAGAACGCTTCTGAAGATTTTCAGTTTGAACTTCTTTTTGAAGGTAAGCCAAAACCGGATTTTAAGCCAAAAATCCAAAGTTTTTTTCAAAGAATTTCTGAATATGTCCCTTTCTTAAAGCATTATAAATTTATTATAGATACGAGTAATACTTTTCCTCATAGTAGTGGAATAGCTTCTTCTGCGAGCGGTATGAGTGCCTTAGCGTATTGTTTGATGCAATTAGATAAACAAATAAATCCGTCGATGACTGATGAGGAATGTATACAAAAAACTTCTTTTTTGTCTAGATTAGGATCAGGAAGTGCCAGTAGGAGTATAGAAGGACCTATAACTGTATGGGGAAAGCATAACGAAGTTCCAAAAAGCAGCGATGCATATGCAATTAGATTTCCATATGATGTACATCCAAACTTTACTAATTATCAGGATACCATTCTTCTTGTAGACAAGGGTGAGAAACAGGTGAGCAGTTCTGTTGGCCATGATTTAATGCATGGTCATCCTTTTTCATCAGAACGATTTATGCAGGCAAATAAAAATATCATAAGATTAAAAGATATTTTGATGTCAGGAGATTTAGATGGATTTATTGAAGTGGTCGAAAGTGAAGCATTAACGCTACATGCGATGATGATGACTTCTCTGCCCTACTTTATATTAATGAAACCAAATACATTGTCCGTAATTAACAAAATTTGGGAATATCGAAAAGAAACGGGATCTAAGATTTGTTTTACATTAGATGCTGGAGCAAATGTACACGTATTGTATCCAGATTCTGAGAGAGAGGAAGTGATGAATTTCATTAAGAGTGAGTTAGTTGTATATTGTCAGAAAGGGCAGTATATTTGCGACAAAATAGGATTAGGTGCTAAATTGTTGTAACTTTATCCTAATTAGTTAGACAAATTGGATATAAGGAAAGCAAACTGATGAAGGGACCACTATTTTACTCGAAAATACTTTTGTTCGGCGAATACGGAATAATTAAAGATTCTAAAGGACTCTCTATTCCTTACAATTTCTTCAAAGGAGCTTTGAAGGTAACCGATAATCCAGATGAGCAAGCTGTTAAATCCAACAAAAGTTTATGTGATTTTACAAACTACTTAGAGACAATTCAGAATAAAGGTGTTGTGAAATTCGATCTACAGAGATTGAAAGAAGATGTTGAGTCTGGAATGTATTTCGATAGTAGTATTCCTCAAGGATATGGAGTAGGTAGTAGCGGGGCACTAGTGGCCGCGATTTATGATAAGTATGCAGATGATAAAATTACGGTTTTAGAAAACCTTACTCGTGATAAACTCCTGAAACTTAAAGAGATTTTTGGGTTAATGGAATCATTTTTCCATGGTAGTAGCTCAGGTTTAGATCCTTTGAATAGTTATTTGAGTCTTCCGATCCTTATTAATTCTAAAGATAATATAGAGCCAGCAGGAATTCCTTCACAAAGTGTTGATAATAAAAAAGGAGCTGTGTTTTTATTGGACAGTGGAATTGTTGGAGAAACTGCTCCTATGGTCAGTATCTTTATGGAAAATATGAAACAAGAAGGTTTCCGTACAATGCTTAAAAACCAGTTTGTAAAACATACAGATGCTTGTGTTGATGATTTTCTTCAAGGAGATATCAAATCATTATTCTCAAACATCAAACAATTATCTAATGTTGTTTTAGATAATTTTAAGCCTATGATTCCTAAACAATTCCATGCATTATGGAAAAATGGAATTGAAACTAACGACTACTATCTTAAATTATGTGGTTCTGGTGGTGGAGGTTATATTCTAGGATTTACTCAAGACTTAGATAAAGCTCAATCTGCTCTTAAAGATTATAAATTAGAGGTGGTTTACAACTTTTAATAGGTACATATTAGGATGCTTTCCAGAAAAAATAAACTCATTCTTCTAAAGTTATTGAGTCTATTTTCTATTGTTAGAGGTTATAATATTCTTGTAATTGTCTTGGCGCAATACCTCACTTCTGTATTTATTCTTGCTCCCCATATACCATTAAGAAATGTTCTTTTTGATACTAATTTGTTTGTCATTGTATTAGCATCTGCTGGAGTAATAGCTGCAGGATACATTATCAATAACTTTTATGACCGAGAAAAAGATCTTATAAATAGACCTCAGAAAACTATGCTAGATCGTTTAGTAAGTCAGCGAACCAAATTAACCGGGTACTTTGTGCTTAACTTTCTTTCGGTAATACTTGCTAGTTATGTTTCGTTTAGAGCAGTTATGTTTTTCTCCTTGTACGTTTTCGGGATATGGTTCTATTCCCATAAACTTAAAAAAATGCCTTTTTTAGGAAATTTTGTAGCTTCGACATTATCAATAACACCGTTTTTTGCTGTATTTATCTACTATAAGAATTTTGATGAAGTTGTTTTTGTTCACGCTACCTTTTTATTCCTGATGTTGGTAATGAGAGAAATGGTTAAAGATCTGGGAAACCTTAGAGGTGATGTAGCTCAAAATTACAAAACTATTCCTATTATATATGGAGAGATGACTTCTAAAAGGTTGATTAGTTTACTTGTACTTGCTTCTTGCTTTCCTATTTATTTGCTATTAACAAGATATGAAATAGGCTTTATGTACCTTTATTTTTATATATGCTTAGCATTGTTGTTATTATTTCTGATTGCTCTATGGAAATCAAACAAAAGAACGCATTACGTTTGGTTGCATAATATTCTTAAACTGATTATTGTATCTGGTGTGTTTAGTATCGTATTAATCGATGTAAATATGATTTTAGATAGGATATTTTGGTGAAATTCATAGAGATCTATCATATATCGTACGAATTCAGGATAAACTTTGCACAATAATGATGTGGGCGTGACCACAAGGGTCTGGCTTTCTGTTACAATTCCTCGTACTTCGCCAGAAAAAGGCTCAGGCTGCAGGATTTTCATTACAATCCATCACGCAAAAAGAGACATTTGTAGTAGGTTTTCTTATGCATAAAACGGATTAAAATATCGTTCTGTAAATCACTGAAATGTTTCTTATTCGTTTCATTATATGTGTTATAATATTTATTTTAAAATAAGGGTATTTTCCCCTATATAAGATGTTTTCTTTTTAGGGTAGTTTTAGGGAAATTATAGAAGATAAATACAAGGTTTATTTTCTTTAATTAAATATCATTTATAACCTTAAAACTTATTTAAAAATGAAATCAAATTCGAAATTATTAAATTACGTATCTCATCTATTATCAGATGATGATGCGTTAAAAACTTTTTTAGTAGATCCTATAACCGAAGCGGAAGGAATTCACGGGATTACTAAAGCAGAACGTGCAGTTTTACGAAGAACTATAGCGCATTTAAGTAATAATTCTGCCAATGGATATACTGTAAGTCGTCATTTGGGGTCATATAGGAGATCTTTGCGACTTTTACAAAATGTACTACATAATGTAGGATCAAAAATGGTACAAGATGTATTAACTGATCCGCAGTCCGAAAATGCAACGGCATTATATCCATTCTCAGTAGTTTACAATCTTCCTTCCGGGTCTAATGGCCCCGTAGATTTTACTTGTAAAGGGAATGATTTTGTGGATCAAAATTATGGAGGTCCTTATGCCATTTCTACTCCGGCATACACAGTACAATTAAGTAATCAAAATCCAACAATTAAGGAGGTAATGGATGAGGTAAATAAACAGTATTTTTCATCTCCTGTGATGCCTTATACTACAGTAACAATTGATGGTGACTTATATGTAAAATCATTTACACCGTTATCCGTATATGAATTAACTGCTGATCTTAGCAATTCTTGTTATGATCTAACAACGAATCCTAGTGCAGATTATGTTTTCTGGTTTTATTCTATTAATGGAAGGGCAAATCCAAATACTTCGGGATCAATAGGGACCTCTTTTGCATATCAAAACTTAAACCCGGGAGATACTGTTTTTTGGCAATTGATTGCTCCTGATGCTACTTATGGATTTCAACCTTGCGCTATAACAAGCGGGAATAAATATGTAAAGAAATAAGCTACAATACGAATAAAAAAAAGAAAGAGCGCTTTTATTAAAAGCGCTCTTTTGAATTATAGATTTTACTAAAGAAGTTTAAGCTTCAGGATTCAATACTTTTAATTTTAATTTGAATACTTTGTTTCCTGTTCTAGTGATATCAGCATCTACTTTTTTGTAGTTTAATCTGGTTTTTACATAGTCATCTATTGCCTCTTTGTCCGAATCAACACTTAAGATTACAATTTCACCTTTAGCATTTAAGATAAACTCTATACTAGCGTTAATTTCGTTACGTTCTAATTTAATCTGCGGCTTTTCTAATAAAACAGCGATTTCACTTCTTAATTTTTCCTTGTTTGTTTCTTTTGTGTTTTTGTCATTTGCAAAAACTTGAGTTGATACTAAAACGGCTACTACTAATACGATTAATTTTTTCATTTTACGTGTTTTTGATTTGAGTTTTAAGATATTGTTTGTCTTAATTTTACAAGACAAATGTAGATTCAATGAATAGCTTTTTTTGAGTTTACATTTTATTAGAATGTGTTCCTAAGTTTACGATTATGTAAAAAAGCATGGGTTTTAACATAAATTGAACTTTGAATAATATATACTTTTTATAAGTTTACTTTAGGAGTATGAAGGTGTATTGATTTTTTTGGTATTAAATTCTTAAACCTTGATGTTATTGAAGTGCGAATAATTAAATTTTTGCAGCTACGCTAATGTTAACTTAACGTTATCAAAGGGTTTAACCGTAATGTCAATGTTTGAATTTAAGTAGTTGAAAGTCAATTTTTTAAATGTTAATTATTCGTTAACTAAATCCTTAAACTTTGTGAATCTTAATAGCAAACCTGAATTTATAAACGATAAAATAGCAGATTCTTTATGAAAGATCAATTACTTACTGTTGCTTTGGCACAGATATCTCCAGTATGGTTGGATAAAGCAGCCACTATAGAAAAAATAAAGAAATCAATTACCGAAGCTGCTTCTAAAAATGCTGAACTTGTTGTGTTTGGAGAGACCTTATTACCAGGATATCCGTTTTGGGTTTCGCTAACAGACGGTGCTCAATTTGATAATACCATCCAGAAGGAAATCCATGCCCATTATGCTCAGAACTCGGTAGTAATAGAACAAGGTGATCTGGATACAATTTGTAGTTTAGCAAAAGAGCACAAAATAGCAGTTTATTTAGGTATCATAGAACGACCACTAGATAGAGGAGGTCATAGTTTATATGCTTCATTAGTATATATAGATCAACAAGGAGATATTCAATCTGTACATCGTAAGTTGCAACCAACATACGAGGAACGATTGACTTGGGCACCTGGAGATGGAAATGGACTTCGTGTACATTCGCTCAAAGCGTTTACTGTAGGAGGTTTAAATTGTTGGGAAAACTGGATGCCATTACCAAGAGTTGCGCTATATGGACAAGGAGAAAATTTACATGTTGCTGTTTGGCCAGGAAGTGATTATAATACCAAAGACATTACTCGTTTTATAGCTAGAGAATCTAGGTCTTATGTAATTTCAGTTTCAAGTTTAATGCGCAAAGAAGATTTTCCTTTGACTACACCACATTTAGACAAAATTCTGAAAAAATCTCCTGATGTTTTAGGTAATGGAGGCTCATGTATTGCAGGACCGGACGGAGAGTGGATTTTAGAACCTGTACTAAATAAAGAGGGGTTGTTAATAGAAACCCTGGATTTTAATCGCGTATTACAAGAACGTCAGAATTTTGACCCAGTCGGGCACTATTCTAGACCAGATGTTACACAATTGAGTGTGAATAGAGAACGTCAAAGTACTGTTTGGTTTGGTGAAGAATAGTTGTTATTTCTAACAACTAAACAGCTATCTTTGCAAAAAATGTAAGATATGAGTCGTGGAGACAATTCCAATAGAGGAAAAGGAAGTGGAAGACAAGGAGGAAATCCAAAAAAGAAATCATATACTAGAGGTAATGCTCCTGTAAAAAAAGCAAATAACTCACCAAAGAAGATTTCGAATTCTGATGAAATTCGATTAAATAAATTTGTGGCTAATTCTGGAGTTTGCTCCAGAAGAGATGCAGATCTGTATATTAAGACGGGTAGTGTTTGGGTAAACGGGAAGCCTATTACCGAAATGGGTTATAAAGTAAAGCTTACTGATGAGGTTAAATTCGATGGACGTCTTATAACTCCAGAGAAAAAAGAATATGTATTGCTTAATAAACCTAAAGGTTTTGTAACCTCTACTAGCCCAGAGAAAACCAGAACAGTAATGGATTTAGTAGCTAATGCTTCTAGAGCACGACTAAAACCTGTAGGTAGGTTAGAACGTAATACAACTGGATTACTTTTGTTTACGAACGATGTAGATTTAGAAAAAAAACTAACGCATCATAAAACAGGAGTTCGTAAAATCTTTCATGTAGAGTTAGATCGCAATCTTAAGTTCGAAGATTTTCAGAAAATAGAAAAAGGGATCAAATTAGAGGAAGGTTATATCCAGGTGGATGAGATTTCTTATATAGAAGGGGCTGCTAAAAGTGAAATTGGAATTCAATTGATGTCTTCAAAAAACGGAATTGTAACAAAAC
The DNA here is from genome assembly GCF_947492405.1 of uncultured Aquimarina sp. Lineage (GTDB taxonomy): Bacteria > Bacteroidota > Bacteroidia > Flavobacteriales > Flavobacteriaceae > Aquimarina. The sequence goes on along the minus strand of NZ_CANLMP010000004.1, from coordinate 558,692 downwards.
TTTTTGAACACCTTAATTATGGTGTAGTGAAATTAGACAGAGTTATTTTTGCAGGATTAACTAAAAAAGATCTTCCCAGAGGTCATTGGCGAATACTTACCGAACAGGAAGTTATTAATTTGAGGATGATGTAAAACATATTTATAAATAGTAAAAAGAAAAATGAGCAAGATTATTAGTCTTGCTCATTTCTTTTGTTTAATACCTACTCAACAATTCCTGTAGCTCATCATAATACTGCTTAGAAAGGTAAATACCATTATGCCCGGCACCTTTAATGAGTGTAAGTTCGATTTTATCGGGATATAGTTTTTTTAATCGTTTAGAATGTTCCTCTGGCTTAATCAGAAAATCTTTAGAACCATGAAAAACACGAATTGGGCACTTGACTTCTCCTAAAAACTTGTAGGATGGAATTTCATAATTGATTAATGCTTGCGGAACAGGAGCGATATTAGCTATAAATTCGTTCCAAGCATAATACGGAGCTTCTAAAATAAGAAGTTTAGGATTATTCTTTGCTGCAGTATATGATGCAAATCCTGTTCCTATTGAATACCCTAATATAATAACATCTTTTTCTTCATAACGAGTAAGCACATAATCATATATTTTTTGTGCGTCATTATATAATTCAGATTCTTCCTCGTAGAAGCTATCACTTTTACCATATCCTCTATAATCTACAAATAAGACATCAAAGCTATTTTCTGTGTATAAATATGCTCGCTCTCCCCATTCATGAATTGCTCCGGCATTACCATGAAAGTATAAGATTATACCTTTACTAATGGAATCAGTTTTGAATAATAAAGCATTTAGATTCACATCATCTTCTACAGCAATATTAACTTCTTCAAAGGGCTGATCAAAAGAATATGTATAATCCTTTGGTAATATTTTAGGGTTAAAAAAGAAGCGTTCTTGTTTTATATATAGAAATATATATCCGCAAAGAATTAAAACAATAATAAATACTATAAATCGTAATAATCGTCTTCCTATTTTTCTGAAATTAATTTTCAAAATGTCGTTATAATTTTTTTAATACAAATAAGTTTGCTGGAGACTCCGTATGGAGTATAAAACCTTTTTCTTTTTCGTCAAAAAGCTTAATAGTTTCAGACCCTAATAATTTCAAAATTTTATTAGTAAACGTAGAACTGAAACTTATTAAAAAAGAATTATCATATTCATGTTGGATTTCGAAATCTCCTTCATCAATTTTTTCTGAATCTTCTAGTAAGATAAATTGATTTTTAATAAACTTAATTTTGTAATTACAGTACAATCTATTAGAGTTAGATTCACAATAATGTTTATTAGTCATATATTCACATAGATCCCAATCGTTTTCTAACGATGCTATTATAGCAACAGAAGTGTCTTGAGAAAATAAAAAACTACTTATAAATAATGTTATGAGTAGATAGCATATTTTACTATGTAATGTAAATCTCAATTATAAACAGATTTTAAAGAAGTTATTTTTGTGTTTTTAAACACTTCGAAAATAAAAATACCAAATACCACACTATATTCTAGAGCAACAAACCATAAATTTTCTTTAAAATCAGGATGTATATACGCGGTATAGCTAAATATAATAACAAAAGACCACCAAATAGGAAACTTATATTTTGTAAAAACACAAAGCGCTAAAGGGACTGCGAGATACCAGGGATGTACAGTAGTTGATAAAAAATAATAGCTGCAAATACCAATCACCATTACCGTAATTAATTCTGTTGTGCTTTTATTTTTCCTTAAAAAAGTAAGCATTAATAAGATTCCAATTATAATTAACGGTAAAATCTTACCAACTGTACCAATGATATTCCAGCCAATAGTTTGATAGCCTATCCAGCGAATGATGTAATAAATACTAGCATTGAATTCAAAATTCTGAAACCAAAGACTAATCGTTTTACCGAAATTTGCAATAAATTCAGAAGATAAGAAAGGAGCAAAAAGAAGTACAGTTGTGATAATAACGATACTATAAAATCCAATAAGTTTTAAAAAACCATCCGTGAGACAGAGCTTGTCAAAGCCTTTTCGTTTTCCCAAGATAAATGTTTGAAAGAATAATGGTAAAAATAATAATGGAATCAACTTTACCGATACAGAAAGTGCCAAAGAAATTGCAGCCCAATACCAATATCCTTTTTGCAATAGATACAAAGACCAGATGATAAAAAATATCATAACTGCTTCGAAATGGAGATTGCCGGTAAGTTCTATAATTACGAAAGGATTTAACAGGTACCAAAAGATTCTGTTATCAGGAATATGAAGTATTTGTAATAATTTCCTTCCAAAGAAAAAAGTGCCAACATCTGCTAGAATAATAAGTAATCGCATAACAATTGCTGAGCCCAGAATACTTTTTCCAGCAAAAACACCTGCAATCAGATAACAAAATTGACTGATTGGAGGATAATTAGTAAAATGACTACCATTAAGCGAGCCCATACCTTCATAAAGCTCTTTAGCTTGGGTAATTGGTGCATTACCTTGTGCAATCCATGTTTCGGGTAGTGATAAGTATGGATTAAACCCTTCTAATAACATGCGACCATCCCAGATAAATCGATAAAAATCTTGAGATAGATTAGGTATGGCGAATAGAAATAGTATTCTAAATCCTAAAGCTATACCAGCTAAGAATTTAAAGTTTTTAGGATTGGTTTTAATAATTTTGTAGGAAAGAAAGAATAATCCAACCCACAAACTAAACATTTTTAAAAAGTCAATACGTTCTAGTTGATATGCAAAACTCCAATAAAATAAGGCACAAACTAAAGTAAAGATGATGGAAAACTTATGGTATTTCCAAAGTGTAACCATTATATTTTAGAAGTAACGGATTTAAAGAATACAAATCCAAATCCGAGGAATAGCATGATATGAAATAAAAACAATCCAAAATCCTGAAGCTTAAAAGCACTATATAAAGCAAATGCAAAATAGCACATAAGGAATGCTTCTATGATTGTATTTCCCGAAATGTTTTTATTCACGTATTTATTTCCCTTCCAGGAATCTTTAAGTGTGTTTATATTAAATTTTGGCGTTCTGACAAATTCACTTTTCTTTCCGAAATGACCCTCTAAAACAGCCATTGAATTATGCACAGAGAATCCCATAGCTATAGAAAAGAAGGTAAAAAACATCTTAATATATTCTATAAAATTCCAAAATCCGCCTTTATGAATTTTCTTAAAAGTATGCCAGTAGCAAAAGAAAAATATCACTGTACTTAATGCAAAAAAGGCAATCACATTAAAATACCAGCTAAACATTGGATTACTATTTTTAATGTACATTACTGGAACACTTAATATAGCAACTAATAGTACTAATAAAAACATACTACTATTTAGCAAGTGAAAGAAACTATGGAATTTTGTTTTAAAAGAGACCGTTTTGTCTTTTAGCATTTTCCAATACAGTTTCTGGAAATTTTCTGCGGCACCTTTGTTCCATCTAAACTGTTGTGAACGGGCAGCACTTATAACAACCGGCAATTCTGCAGGAGTTTCTACTTCTTCAAGATACTTGAATTTCCATTTTTTAAGTTGTGCTCGGTAACTAAGATCTAAATCTTCTGTTAATGTATCTCCTTGCCAGTTTCCGGCATCCTCAATGCATTTCTTTCTCCAGACACCTGCAGTTCCATTAAAATTAATAAAGTGATCTTTATAATTACGACCTACTTGTTCCATAGTGAAATGAAAATCCAATGCAAACGCCTGAATTTTGGTCAACATAGAATAATCTCTATTGATATGCCCCCAACGAGTTTGTACAACACCAATACCGTCGTTTTTGAAATAGGGTATTGTTTGTAATAACCACTTTTTACCAGGAAGGAAATCGGCATCAAAAATTGCTATAAATTCACCTTTAGCAATTTTTAAACCCTCTTTTAATGCTCCAGCTTTAAACCCTGTTCTGTCTTCACGACGAATATGTTGAATGTCTAAACCTGTTTTTTGTAATTTCTCAATATGAGAGGCGGTGGTATGTACAGATTCATCTGTAGAGTCATCCAGTACTTGTATTTCTAACTTATCCTTAGGATACTCTAATAATGCAATGTTATCTAGTAATCGTTCCATTACATAGAGTTCATTATACACCGGTAATTGAATAGTTACGTAAGGAGTTTCTTCTTCTTTGGAAAGGTCAAAAGTAGGAGAATTATCATCCAGTTTACGAGACTTAAGATAGTTGAAAAGTAAATTCAACTGTGCTAAACTGTACAAGAAAATTATTAGTAAAGCTACTGTATAAATAACAATGATAGCAATATCCATTATGCAAAGCTATATTTAAAAATCCAACTTAAAATCTTAACGCCTGCAAAGATAGCACCTTTTATGGTTCCTGAAACTTTTGAGACGCCTATTCTCTTTTTATAACGAACAGGAACTTCTGTATAACTAAAACGCTTTTTTATTGCTTTTAGTTGCATTTCTATTGTCCAACCATAGGTTTTGTCTTGCATATTTAATTCCAGAAGCTTGGTATACTTAATTGCTCTAAAAGGACCTAGATCTGTGAATTTTGCTCCAAATAATAGTTTCATTAAACTCGTAGCAAGCCAATTTCCGAAAATCTGTGGGATGGTCATAGAACCTGATTCTCTTAATTTTTTATCTCTTGCGCCTATGACCATATCGATATCTTGATTGATAATAGGTTCAATAATCTTTGTCAATTCTTCGGGATAATCGCTGTAATCTCCATCCAGAAATACGATAATTTCTGGAGTAATTTTTTGCGAAGCAACATACTCTAAACCTTTAAGACAGGCATATCCATATCCCATTCTTTCTTCTCTTAATACAATAGCACCAGCTTGTCTTGCTACTACTTCGGTATTGTCTGTGGAGTTATTACTCACCACAATTATTTCAGAAACTTGGTTAGGAATTTCATTAATTACATGACCTATAGAGTTCTCTTCGTTATAGGCAGGTATGATTACTTTGATTATGGGATTCATTTATAGAGAAGCATTGGGATTGTCTTTTTTAAAGCTAAAAACATCCGTCCATTCTCCCGTTTTTCGATCATCCACGTATTTTTCTGCTTTAAAGAGCTTATCATTTTTATATAATAGGCAGTACCCGTTTTTTTTATTATTTCGGTATTGATATTTTCTGATAGTCTGATTTTTCTTATTACCAGCGGCAATATCGTAAATAATCCACCATTTTTCCGCTTTATTATTTATAAAATGTCCTTCTTTAATGAGTTTGTTTTCTAAGGAATAGAAATACCAATATCCTTGTCTCTTGTTATTTCTATAATGTCCTTGTTCCAAAACATTACCATTAGTATGATATGTATACCAATACCCAGTCTTTTGATTGGCTATTTTCCACCCCTCAGATTTGATGGATCCATCGTTGTAATATTCTTTATGGTATTCTTTTTCAACAGAAGTTTGAAAAGAAAAGAACAATAGGGAAATGACAATATAGATAGTGTATTTCATCAGGTTTAGCATTGGTTACCTGCTTAGACGAAAAGGATTTGATTTACCTACAAAATATTTTTGAAAATTAAGTCATCATATTTCCAGAGCGTAAGTATAAACTCGTTTTTTTTATTTGCTCACCTATGAATGTGTATTTTATCGATGATTTTTGTATATTCGTCGATACGCAAGAAAGAGATACTATATATTATAATGTTCTTTTTTTTTAAATATAACAACATTATATGAAGTTGAAGCTATTGACATTTGATAGTACCTGGAAATATGATAGAGTATTAGCACCTTTTTTTTGTGTTATATTTCCTGCTACCGCACTTCATGGATATATTGAATATTTAAATACCGGATTTAGTCTATATTTCTATAGAGATATTGTTAATATTATCATTCTTACCTTAGGATTAGTAATACTTAAATTTAATCTAATAACTAAAAAGGAATTAATAGTAATATCCCTATATACAATTAGGATTGCCATTGATTACACTTTTGTTATTGGTTATTTCGATCCTGATTTTGCGTTTGAATATAATTTCATACATGTTCAAATGATTTTTGCTACGGTAATATTTGCGGCAGGTACGTTGATTCAAGCGAGACACCTTTTTATACTAAATGCGATGAATATTCTATTTATCATTTGCTGTGTGTTAACGACAGGCAAAGAGTATTCAATTTGGAGATTTATCTTTTGCGGAGTTTTAGTTTCTGGAGGAGGTTTTATAGCCTATGCAGGTAAAAAATTCGTACAATCGTTATTTAAAAAAATTAAGTCAGCAAGAGCGTTAATTGAAGAACAAAATACAGAATTGAAAAGAATGAATGCTACAAAGGATCAATTATTTAGAATTATTGGCCATGATCTAAGAACTCCTTTTCATCAAATGAACCTATTGGTTGATCTTATTACAGAAAGTAAGGATGAGAATGAAAAGCAACAATACCTTAATCTTATACAAGAATCTGCTACTAAAGGAAATGAACTGTTAGAAGATTTATTAAGTTGGGATGATAAAACTGCGGATCAAAAAGATATAAATTTAGAAGAGTTGTCAATAGCCGTAGTTGTCAATAAAACTTTTGAGTTTTTTAAATTTAATAGTGATGTTAAAGAAATTGAATTAATTAATGAAGTGCCCGAAGACATAAAACTAAAGATTAGTAATTCTATGATGGAAACGGTTTTTAGAAATTTAATTGGGAATGCTATCAAGTTTTCACATCCTAAATCTAAGATTATAGTCAATTGTAGTATTAAGAATAACGATATAGATATATCTGTTGTTGACCGAGGTGTAGGTATAAGCTCTGATCAATTGAAAGTTCTATTTTCTGATGAAGTAAAATCAACTTCGGGAACCGCTAATGAAAAAGGAACTGGGTATGGGTTAGGAATCGTAAAAAAACTTGTGGAACGACAAATGGGATCGCTTTCTATAGATAGTGAATTGAAAAAAGGAACCAAAGTAGTCCTTACTTTTCCTATGGTAGCTTGATGCTTTTATACAATCCTAAAAGCTTTTTCCTACCTATAAGTAAGTTCCAATAACTACCAATAATTTTATACAACGCTTAAAAATAATGCAGAATTCTTATTGTACAGTTGACCAATGTAAAAGCTAAATAGTTATACAAGTGCTTATATTTTTCTTACTTTTCTGATTTTTTTAGACTAAAATGTGTTTTTTGTCGATTTTTTTGTTAACTTTAACGATATAGTTAAGATTTAACTTCTACTTCTATATAAAGTTTAACGGGGCTAAATAAATTGATATTGATATGAATATTAGTAATACATCCCGAAAATTACCCAAGTTCTTTCAATTTGACAAAGTGTTGTTCACTGTAATGTTTATTGCATTGCCAGGAATAATATTAGATGGTGTAGTAGAGTATAATGAAGGAGGACTAAGTGTCTACTTTAAAAGAGCCGTTATTACATTTACAATAGTTACTATTGGTTTGTTACTACAGAAAGGAGGCTTTATCAGAAAGTCCAGATTACTTACGCTTTCGGTATATACCATTGTTTTAGGAATGATGTCTTCTCTTTTTTACGGAATATTAGACCCTAATTTCGAATTTGAATCATTCTTTTTAAAAGTAGAAGTAATCGTATCCCTACTCTTCTTTGCTGTGGGGATGTTAGTGCATTTTAGGCATATTATCTTTTTGCTTACGATTAACTTTATTTTCATCACAGTATGTATGTTTTGTTATCCTAAATTTCCAATAGAGAAATTAGCATTTTATTTTGTGATTGTAAGTGGAGGTGGTCTTATGGCATACTTTTGTCAACGATTACTTGTACAGCTATCCAGAAAAGTAAAAGAGGCGAATAGATTGATAAGTATCAAAAATGAGGAACTTAAAGAAATGAATCAATCAAAAGATGACCTCTTTAGAATCATTGGGCATGATCTTAGAACACCTTTTTATCAACTTAGATCTCTTATAGATATGGTAGATGAAGTGGATAATGTTCAGGAACGAGATCAGATAAAGAATATGATAAAAGAGGCAGCAGACAAAGGAAACAACTTATTAGAGGATTTACTAGAATGGGGTAATATTTATAAAAAGCAATCACAAGTTTTGCTAGAAACGAAGAAGATTTCTGTTATTGTTGATAAGGTTTTTGCATTTTCTGATTTAAAAACAAAAAATAAAGAAATTAGTTTAATAAATGAATTGCCCAAAGACCTTAAGGTTACTATAAATCCTGCAATGATGGAAACGGTTATGAGAAACTTAATAGCAAATGCCATTAAATTTTCTCATCGAGGATCTGATATTATTGTAAAATCCGAAAAAATAGGAGGACAAGTAAGAATAGCCATAGAGGACAAAGGCATAGGAATACGTAATGAGAGTCTTTATGATCTTTTTACTACAGAAAAGAATAATTCTACAACTGGAACGGAAAATGAAAGAGGTACCGGATTTGGACTAAGTATCGCTAAGAAATTAGTAGAAAAGCAAAACGGAGTTTTAGAAATAGAAAGCGAGTATAATAAAGGAACGACAATTAATCTGTATTTTCCGCATACGATGAGTGCTTAAAATTTACAGCCTAACCTTTACATAAAAAACAGCCTACTCGAGTAGGCTGTTTTTTTATCTATTGAAGTTGTTATTGAGTTTATTTTTTGTTTACAAAATCCATTAGATCCACATCATTTCCTAATAAAACTTCATTAGAATTGATTCTTCCGTCTAAACTATCGTTTTCTAGTTTTAATACACCTCTTGGACATACTGCAGAACAAATTCCGCAACCCACACAACTTGATCTTACTATATTTTCTCCTTTTTGTGCATAAGATCTTACATCGATTCCCATTTCGCAATAGGTAGAGCAATTTCCACAAGAAATACATTGGCCTCCATTAGTTGTAATTCTGAATTTAGAAAACAATCGTTGCTGAATTCCTAGAATTCCTGCCATAGGACAGCCCATACGACACCAAACGCGATTTCCTAAAATTGGATAAAAACCAGTACCAATAACTCCAGAGAAAATAGATCCGATACCAAAGCCATAAAAAGCTCTTAGCGCACTATCCGCTGCATAACTTTTATCGTTCAAACCAAAAGAAAAATATTTTGCTTGAATCTGTATCTGACTTAGGTCTACAAAACTAATCAAAACAAGAAATGCAATAGTAAAGATGAAAAATCCAGCAGCTCCAGTAACAGCACTTTTATTAAGTTGATTTCTTTTGTAATAAAGAATCCCCACAAAAAGTAAGGTTAGAAATACACCTACGCTGATTAAAAACACATTTTTTGTAAACCAATATTTTGTAGAATCGTATCCTAAAAATGTAGAAATAGTAGCTACCGTCATAATAACAGAAAATACCAATACCGTATGAATCATCCATCTTTCTAATTTCCATGCACTCACACTTTTATCAGATAATTGACGAAACGAATCTCCCGCAGTTTCTGCTAATCCACCGCAACCACAAACCCAAGAGCAATACCATCTTTTTCCATATTTATAAGTCAGCCAAGGCGAAATTACAAATACCATCAGAACGGCTAATATTAAAAAGAACAATCCTATTGTTTGTGCATTAATAAATTGATCTACTCGCCATTGCTCGAAGGCATAATAATTAAGAGGCCACATATTCTTTAGATCATTATAAGGCAAAGAAAAAGTATCAGAATTTAAACGAGCCATTAATTCCGGTATAACAAAAGCAAACGCTGTTTGGAAAAATATAACACTCATAGTTCGTAATTGCTCATAACGATTGTGTTTATACTTCATTAAAAACTTTATCCCAAAACCAATAATGGCAATTGTATAAAGTGTCCCATATACGAACCATTGACTAGCTGGATTACCGCTAAGTAAACGACTTAAAGGGTCAAATAATCCTACTAATCCTGTATTCGTTCCATCTACTCCTTGCCCTAACCCTAATAACTCGGCAAAAAAGTACAAAACAACATAAAAACCTGTAAGTATTATTCCTGCAATCCAAGCAAGAACTCCTCGTGATGACATCGATTTAAACCAAACTCCATCATTTTTTATGCCCTCTAATTTTTTGTCATAAGCTCCTTTTGAAAAAATGATAATACCTATTGTTAAGGCTGATAAGGATATCGTAAGCCATAGTCCTTTGTTGGGTAGATTTAAATTAAAAGAAGCTAATAATAATATTAGTAATCCTGATATTCCTATAAGAACACCAATTTTTTGAATTGTATTTAGGCTTTTAGGAGGTTGTCCTGTTAATGCCATATTTCTTTCTACTGCCATGATTTATGCGTTTATTGTTTGTTGCTTTTGAAAAGCATTTAAAATATCTTTTTCGAAATGTTTAAAAAATTCTGGATCAAAATTGGCTTCTGCCAGATGGTCCATCACATAGTCTACATCCTTTTTATCTGTTAACCATTTGTCAAATGTTTCATGACGCATTCGTATTCCAAAAGTATTTATACCAAGAAATTCTCGAGTTTCTTTATGGTAGGAAACCGTAATACATTTTGTATCATCTTCATGTATCCAATGAAATTGTGCTTCATATTCTTTGGGTTTACCAAACACCCATCCATAAGTTTGATACTCAATATCTAGAAACTTAGCACTATTAAACCAATGTCCCGGTTTATATTCTAGCTTATTTCCGCAGATAGTTTGAGCAACTGTTTCGCCCATCATTCTACCGGTGTACCAAACAGCTTCTATAGGTCTTCTGTTTCCGATAGCTTCGTGCTGTTCTGCGCAATCCCCAATCGCATAGATATTAGGAATGTTTGTCTCTAAGAAACGATTGACTTTAACACCTCTTCCTAGTTCGATACCAGAATCTTTTAAGAAATTTACATTAGGTGATACACCAGCAGTTAGGCCTACAACATCACAATCAATCACTTCTCCAGTTTCCTGAATTACGGCTGCTTTCACCTTTCCGTTATCATCTGCAATAATTTCCTTAAGATTCATCCCTAAACGTAGATCAATATGATGATTCTTTATATGTCTATTGATCATTCCACTCTCTCCTGCAGGAAGAACGCCATTCCAGAAACTATCTTCTCTTACTAAAAAAGTAACAGGAATACCTCTGGAGTTTAGCATTTCTGCTAGTTCTATACCAATCAATCCACCACCTACAATTACTGCTCTTTTGCAAACTTTATTTGTGGGAGCATATTTTTCCAGATTTTCCAGATCTTGTTTGTGATACATTCCCATTACACCGTCCAAATCCTGACCTGGCCATCCGAACTTGTTTGGTTTGGAGCCTGTGGCGATAATAAGTTTGTCATATTGGAGGTTTTCTCCACTTTCGAAAATTAACTGACTTTTTTGATGATCTACTTTAGAAACATATCCTTTTTTCAATTCAATTCGATTTTTTTTCCAGAACCAATTTTCATAGGGTTGGGTATGTTCAAATTTCATGTGTCCCATATAAACATACATTAAAGCGGTGCGAGAAAAGAAATAATCTGTTTCGGCAGATACAAGGGTAATTTTTTTATCAGACATTTTCCGGATATGCCTTGCAGCAGTAACACCAGAAATTCCGTTGCCGATAATTACAATATGTTCCATAAAGATTTGTGTTAGTTGAATTCGATTTTTAGCTTAAAAAATAAGCTTAGGTTTTTCAGTCGTTCATAAATATAAGAACTTAAAGAGAATTAATAATTTAGAATTAATCTAAAAAGCTGTGCTTCTGTAAGTTTTAGAAAGGAATTCGAACGGTGATTTCTTTCAAACAAATTCAAAATAATTTGTAAGTAGCAAGTATGCCCTTCGACTCAATGCCAGTTGCCAAGGTAAACACAAACCATATTAACTCATATAAAAACAGCTTCATTTAATGAAGTTTATAAAAACATTAAATCATGAAAAAATTAATTTTCTTATTGACTTTTCTTCCAGCCGCTATTGGTTTTGGACAAAGTACAACTGATTTTTTTACGAAGTCAGATACTTTTTTCAAAAAGCATGTTACTAACGGAAAAGTTGATTATAAAGCTATAAAAAATGACCCTACTGCATTAAATGAATTATTAGATATAGCAGCAAGCATAAATGTTTCTAAAAACGACTCCAAAACTTTTCAATCGTTTTTTATAAATGCATATAACATAGCTGTTATTAAGGGGGTTATAGATAATTATCCAACAAAATCTCCATTAGATATTAAAGGTTTTTTTGATAAAATCAAATATACTTTAGGTGGTAAGACAACTACCTTAAACGATCTGGAAAATAAGATACTACGTAAAAACTTTCCAACTGAAGCCCGCTTTCACTTTGCCTTAGTATGTGCAGGACTCGGATGTCCTCCTATTATTTCTGAAGCATATAAACCATCTATTTTAGAAAAGCAATTACAACGTCAGACAACAATTGCTTTAAACAATCCTAATTTTATTAAAGTAAAAGGAAAGAAAGTTCAACTTTCTCAAATTTTCGAGTGGTATAAAGGTGATTTTACCCAAAATGGTTCTGAAATAGATTACGTAAATCAATTTAGAAAGGAAAAAATCCCGGCTAATGCAAAAGTATCTTATTATCCATACAATTGGAGTTTAAATAGTATCAAGTAATAAAAATCAAATCATTAACAAATTAGGGTGATGATCATCTAAATTGTTTTAATCATATAATCTATTCATAACATGAAATCTACTAAAAATCTTATAACTACACTTTTTTTATGCCTAACAATCACTTTTGGATTTGCTCAGGATGATGACGACCAAGGGTCAGTTATACAAACATTAACGCCTTCTAAATTAATAGGTAAAGGACAGTTTGATATCAAATGGTTCAATAATTTATATACAGAAACTAAAGATCTTTTTGGCCCTGGAGGCGACAAAAGAGATATTCCTAGAAATACTTTTTTCACAAGTACTTTAGAAGCTTATACAGGAATTGGTTCTAATAAAAGATGGAATATTGGTGCAATTTTAGAGTTTAGATCTAATGCAGTTGGAGGTAGAGATGCATTAGATGTTTTTCAGTTTGATGGAGAGCGAGGTTCTGCTAGATCAGGGTTAACTTCGATCGCTCCATCTGTAAAATTTGTGCCTTTTAAAAGTGTAAATAATTTTTCTATTCAGAGTTCATTTTTTATTCCATTAGTAGATAATGAGTCTGAAGATGGTGTTTTCCTTGATCAAAATGGATTTATTTGGCAAAATAGATTCTTTTATGACTATACTTTTCCAGGAAATAAGTTTCAGATTTTTGGAGAGATTAATTCTGAATTGAACTTTGGAGATGAAGAAGATAGTTTTGCTAATGACAGTTTACGTCTAACACCTGGAGTGTTTTTTAGTTATTTTCCCAGTTCTAAATTTACAGTATTAGCATTGGCTCAACATTCTGAACTAATTGATTTAGGGAATGATTTTGATCAAAATTTTACAGCATTAGGTGGAGGAGCTAAATATCAGTTGACAAAACAACTTAATATCGAAGCTTTGTATACCAAATTTGTAAGAGGAGAAAGGACTGGTTTAGGACAAACTTTTAACATTGGATTAAGAGCTGTTTTTTAATATAAAATTGTATTTTCAGCGGTATAAAAGATATATATGAAAAGATTTTTTATACTGCTGATTAGCTTAATCTGTTGCAGTTGTTCTGGTCAGGAATCTAAAGTTAACGGCATTAGTTTTGTAGCTTCACCTAAAGAGATAAACGAAACCAATATAGATCCAGTTGTAAAAGTAAATGCAAATTGGGCAGCTGTAATGCCTTTTGGTTTTGTTAAAAATTTGAAAGAACCTTCTGTTGTCTTTAATATAGAGAGACAATGGTGGGGAGAACGAGCGGATGGAGCAAAAAAGACTATAGAGTTACTACATCAAAAGAGGATCAAAGTAATGATGAAACCTCAGATTTGGGTATGGAAAGGAGAGTTTACAGGTAATATTTCTATGGATTCGGAAGAAGACTGGAGGAGTTTTGAGAATTCTTATGAGGATTTTATTATGTTGTATGCTCGATTAAGTGAAGAAATGAAAGTTCCTATTTTATGTATTGGTACTGAATTACACACTTTTGTACAAAAAAGACCAGAATATTGGAGTCAACTCATAAAAAAAATAAGGTCAGTATATAAAGGAAAGTTGACGTATGCAGAGAATTGGGATCAATTTGCCAATGCTCCGTTTTGGGATCAGCTAGATTATATAGGTGTGGATGCATATTTTCCGGTTTCTGATAGTAAAACACCTACTGTAGAGGAGTTAAGAGACGGTTGGCAACAACATAAAAGTAAAATAAAGATGCTACAGAGTTCTATCGGAAAACCAGTTTTGTTCACCGAATATGGATATAGAAGTGTTCATTATACAGGAAAAAAACCTTGGGATTCTGAGAGGACGAATGGAGATATAGATCTAATAGCTCAAAACAATGCTTTAACAGCATTGTATGAGGAGTTTTGGGAAGAACCTTGGTTTGCTGGAGGATTTCTTTGGAAATGGTATCATAATCATGATGAGGTAGGCGGCGAAGATAATAATAGGTTTACCATACAGAATAAACCGGCAGAAAAGTTAATACAATCATTATATAAAGATGACTAAAACCAATTATATAGTATTCACGTTATGTTGCATTTTATATGGATGTAATAATGATGAAAATACTATACAATTGAATACATCTTTAGCTTCACTGGTAGATGCTAATGAAACAGAAGTTGATAATGTAATTGCTTGCGCATCGGGATCTAAATCAGATCACAATACTATTATTACCTATGTATATCCAAGGCCCGGTATAACGGATATACGATATTATGAAACTTCTGGAATAGATGTGAATAAAGATAATTATCAAAACTATTTGCAGATTGATATAGAACCTTCGAACTTTTTTAACGGATATCTTAAAAAATTTACCAGAATTATTACCGAAGAAAAATGGGTGATCATTACCTTTTTTGAAGAGGGAAAGTTACACTTGTCTAATCCAATTAGATTAAAGCACATTACTAAGCCTACTGAGTTTACAGATGAGGTAGCTATTATTACAGATATGGAGGCTATGCCATTTTTTAGCTGGAATGACGGATTTATTGATGATAATAACATATATTTTCAGGTAATTTCGGATACGAATGATCAATTGCTTTCTGGAACGTATACTTTTCAAAAACAGTTTCAGTACTATAAACTAGAAAATGTAGTTTTAAATATTACACAAGGAATACCACCACCACTAGACCTAATGAACTCTTACAATTTTACTTTAATGGGAGTAAGTGAAGATAATTGGGTGAATTTACTTATTGAAAAAAACTTTACACCTTAGCGTTATGAAGAGGTTCATTGTATTAACCACACTATTTTTTTGTTTTATCAACTATGCACAAGAGTTAAAAATTGTTGATCTCAAAGTACAAGGGAATAAAAAAACGAAGGCATCTTTCATCAAAAAAATTGCAAAAGTAAAAGCGGGAGCAACGCTGGATTCGATTGCAATCGAAGAGGATATCAAAAGAATTAAAAGATTACCATCAGTTGCTCATGCGTATTATCAGGTTTTTGAGGCGCAAAATCAAGGAGAGTATAATGTTTTTTATACGATAGAAGAAAATTTTACTATCATCCCCAGTGCCAATGTGTATACTACTAATGATGACGAGTTTGCCTTTAGAGTTGGTTTATACGAATTTAACCTTTTTGGTCAAAATGTTACGTTTGGAGGATTTTATCAAGATGATATATATAGTTCTTTTGGGTTAAACCTTAGAGCACCTTATTTGTTTAGTAGTAAAATCGGTCTCGCGTTTAATTATCAAAACCTCACCACTCAGGAGCCTGTATTTTTGGATAATGGTACTGCAGATTATAGATATAATAATACGTCCTATGAATTACTGGGATTGTATGAGTTTAATTTTCAGAATCGAGTAGAGTTGGGAGTAAATTATTTTAATGAAGATTATAGTTACAAAAGAGGAGCTACAGGTCCAGGGGTGCCCTTAGATTTTGATGTTAATAAATTATTATACAAACTAATCTACGAGTACAACAATCTTGATTATGATTTTCAATATGTATCAGGATTTAAAAGCATAGCTAATTTTCAATATGTAATCAGTACAGAAAATGTTTTACCTGATTTTTTAATCGGCTGGAATGATTTTTTGTATTACCATAGAATAGGAGATAAAGGGAATTGGGCATCACGTTTACGTCTCGGATTGGCAACTAATGACGATTCGCCTTTTGCACCTTTTGCCGTGGATAATAACCTTAATATTAGGGGAGTCGGAAATACAATTGATAGAGGAACCGGTGTAATTGTATTAAACACAGAGTACAGACATACATTATATGACAAAGATTGGTTCGTGTTGCAGAGTAATGTTTTTGTAGATGGAGGTAGCTGGAGGAATCCTGGAGGTGACTTTGGTGATTTTGGCGATACACAAAACTTCAGAATATATCCAGGTGTGGGATTACGTTTTATGCACAAGCGTATTTTTAATGCAATCTTTAGAATAGATTATGGATACGGAATTACCGAGGATGCTACTAATGGGTTTGTTTTTGGAATTGGACAATATTTTTAAGTATAAATAGAGGGTATGAAAATAACCTCTATTTATACGGTTTATCGAATGATTATTCAATACCTCCTCCGGTAAGACAAAGATGAGTTGCTTGTGTACCTAAACAACATCCATTTGGTAATGGATAACCACCACAGGATCGACATTCTCTCGGAGTGTAGATAGGGCAACTAGCTTTGTTACTACCGCCATTTACAGATCTTTGTTCTTCTTTACTAAGAGTCTGAGCGTCTTTTAGATTTAAAATGCTTTTTAACATAATTAAAGTTTTAAGAATGATATTTCCCCAAACATTTAAAGACATTTGAGGTATATGTCTATAAGATTCTTAACGAAAAAACGGGGAATTTGTTGCTTTTTTATGTTGGTTATGATTTCTCTAACGATTTTTCTTTTTGGTTCAAGAACTTTTATAAAACATAGCTCTCATTAGTTTTCTCCTAAGGCGGAGGGGTGTAATTAATAACGATGTTACTAGTGGATTATTAAAAAACTTTAAAATCCAAGGTAACAATTCCATACTTCCGTACACATTCTTATGGTGGCTCTCTAGAGAGTCGAACACTTATAAGAATAGTAATCATAAAAAATTAGAAGTATGGCATTAGAGAATCTAATTAGCATAAGCTTTACAGAAGAAGAATTAACACAACTAGACCAGTACCTAGATGGTATCAAACAAATCTTAAACGGGAAGACCGTAAACCTTACCGCGGAGCAACGGACCCAATATGGGCGTATTGCTAATCAAAACAAGCTGATAGTAGACAAATCCAAAAATTATATGGAACAGCATCCGGATTGGGTGCCTAAATTTTTAGATAAAGAAGAGTTTGATAAAGATTACTTGGCACGTACACAGGTAGAAAGCCGAGTACAAAAACTAGAAAATCTGGGACAACAATTGATCGACACTAAAACGCTACTGGATCATGATAATTATTCTAATGCATTAAGCTTTTATCGTATGGTACGCTATCTAGCGGGAGAAAACGAACCTGGAGCAAAAACAGTGTATAATGATATGAAAGTTTTGTTCCAAAGATCCACCAATACCAATGTAGACACAGAATAGTAATTTGTTATAAATCCTTTTAAGGTTTCTCAAAAGGATTTTCTATGGGAGTATGGGAGTAAAGAAGATCGTCTATGGCATCTTGAACGGCATTGACCCTTACATTACACCTTCTAGCTATTTCAGAGATTCCCCGAAGCGTTATTAAGGTCTTTCGAAGGATTAAAAAGGTTCTTCGAACTATCATTTTTTGGATCAGAACCCCTAAAATTTGGGCAAGCAGCCCCGAAAATAAGGCTTATAGCCTTTATGATAAGCCTTGCAAGCTTTGCCGATATCAAAATATTCGTTGGTATACTCTTTCTAAGAAGTATTTTAATTCTTCGAATTACCTTTTTGAGGGCTAAAAGGAGGTGCGGAATGAGGTAAGCCCTATAACTAGATGCGATGATAAAATAAAAATATTGGAGTTAAAAAATGAGAGGCTTATTTACAGATTTCCGTAAACAATGAAAGGGGAATTCACCTATTTTTGACGCCGTTAAAAAAAAGAGTTATTTCCCGTATTAAGGGAGGGAATATTTAATTAAAAAACAAACAGATGAAAAAAAGAATTGTAAACTTTTGTTTAATAGTGATTGGAATACTATTATTAAACAGTTGTGAAAATGAGCAATTAGTAGATACTGTCTCAGCATCACAACAACTACCCACGAATACATCGATCGCTGTAGATAAAAATGAAATCCCAAATGTCGTAGGTTTTCTACAAAATAAAACAAAAGACGGATTAGAAATTAAACTTGCTGGCAAAAGTAATACAAGCTATACAGGAGAATTAGACTTAGAAAGTATAAAAGCAATTATACACGAGCAAGGTTCTGAGACCTATACTTTTAATATAAAAGATCAAAATAGATATCAGTCATTTAGTAACCTACACGCGTCTATACGAGACGGGAAACTATATACTTATGTACTTACGTATGAATTTGATAAGAGTTTTTATGATCATTTTGATTTTGCCAGATACTCTGGTACGATCACATTATCTAATCTAGAAGGAGAAATACTTAATGTTAGTAGGCTCGAAGAAGGAGCTCAAGTTGATACATTAGCCAAAACACATCATGATTGTTCTACAGTAACTTTTAGGCCTGGGGATAGTTATTGCGAAAGACCGTATGCAGGAGCTTGTGATGGTCCACCAGAGTATGACTACACCCACTGCGAATCTATATTAGATAGTACAGGAGGACTTCCTTGGAATAACTGTATGAGTTGTGATGATACAATTACTGGACCCGGTTCTAATTATAACAATAATAATGGATTAGGAGGAAGCAGTAATGGCGGAGATGGTAGTCTTGGTGATAACCAACTCTCTAATGTGATTATTTATGATGGTCGTTTTGTAGATAATCTTTCTAATTTATTGGGTAGGCCTATTGGTCTTGCAGAGTCTGGTTGGATTTTTAGTTCGCAACAAAACTATGAAGTAGCTACAGAGATTACTAATCTAATAAGCAGAGATAATTTGTTTTCAGACGTAACTAATCCAGAAGTCATAGCTTTAGGTAATACAATATTAGATGCTAGTATAGCTAATAATTTAACTACTGCTCAGGCATTATCTTTATTGAATCTTATAAAAGAAAATGGGGACTCTGCATTATCTTTTACTTTCTTTACTGAATTAATAAAAGCTAATACATCAGAGAATGCTCTAGAAAGGGAGATTGCCAATGGCATAATTCAATCAATAGAAAACAATACCATCTTTGATTTTTCTCCTTACATAAATCCTAATGCACAAACTACATCAACTGGCCCTACTGGAATTTGTCCTAGCCCTCCTTGCGACCCAACAGATGATTTTGAAGTTGTTTTTTCTTATGGAGGCGAGCTAATACAAGGGCTTAGTGATGCCTTTTATAGTAGTATACTTAGAAGTTATGAGTGGTGGGTAAGTGATGAGAGAGAAGGTAGATGGGTAAGACAGGTGTTGGAGTACAAAGAAATAGATTTTGATCAAGATATTGATGATGAAACCTTAGGGGAAATGTTTATTGTACGATATGATGGAAATCAATTAGTGATTAAATGGGATGCAGGTTTAGGAGTTGATTTAGTAGACTTAGGTTTTGATATTTTAGATGTTGCCACTATTATTTCGCCATCTCGTGGTGGTGGAGCTTTTTTAGCTGTAAACGGAGGAGCCAGAATAACAGCTGCTACCATGAAAACATATTTGGCTAAATTAAAAGAAATTGCAGAAACAACATTAGCCAGAGGTAGAGGATACAGCTCATTTGATAAATTTAAAGCTGTAGAAGGTAACGCATCTTCTGGTAATGCTTTGCATCATATAGTAGAACAAAATGGATATAAAAGATTAAATCAACAAAAGTTTGGTAAAACAAATATTCATAATACTAAGAATATTATTGATATTCCTAATGGAGCAGGAGAACTTCATAGAAGAGTGACGGGGTATTATAATAGTATAACACCATTTACCAACGGAAAAACAGTAAGAGAATGGCTAAGTACTCAAAGTTTTCAAGAGCAATACGATTTTGGGATAAAGGTTTTAAGAGAATTAGGATGGGACGGGATAACGGGCATTATTGATTAAATTTAATTAGATTTACTGCTATGGATTTTAGAAATATTAAAGAAGCAAAAGAAGCAATTATTGAGTATATCGAATTATATTCAGAATGCTCAAAGAGAGGGGATTACAAGGGCGCTAACAAGAATGTTAAGAAAATTTTATCAACTAAAGATTTTATTGAAGAAAACTATGGACTTGAAACATTAAAAGATTTATTAGATTCAGATGATGATAAAATTTTAGTTTGGATCGCTAAGTTTTTATTACCTATCTATGAAGAAATTTCCATAGCAGTTTTAGAAAAAGTCATTGCTTCTAATATTCCTGATTCTTCTTTTAGTGCTGAGATGATAATGAAAGAATGGAGAAAAAATCAATAATTTTTTAGAATAGATATATAGACCTTAATTTCGGCGCGTCCATATATTCGCCATAGACAAAACTATTTATCAAAAATTGATATATGAAATACGAATTATCAGAAGAGACTAAGCAAATTTTTTTACTACAAATACACGAGATAATAAATAAGACCGTTTATAGTGTCATAAAAAATTTTAAGGATTCTAAGAGCGACTTTTTATTTGATCAGAGTCTATTGAAAGAAGAAGAGCAGTTTTTTAATAAGATTAAAAAATCACCATTAGCTTGTTCTATTATTGAGGAGCTTTTGAGAGACGGATTAGATTCTGCTTTCTTCAATCTTACTAATCTTATTGATGGGATTAGTGCCCCGAACCCAGAGTTTGGAAAATGGAATGAAGTTTTACTAATTGATAAGCCAAAAGATTTTGAAGAAGATCCTAATTTTATGAAAGAATCTTTTCATGAGGCTTATGATATCTGGGAAAAAATGAATAGCCTGAATAAGTAATAAAATTATGAAATCTAATAAAGAAATACTAGATGATTACGGAAAAAAAATAATCTCTGAGTGTTATGATCCTGGAATTACTTATATAGATCAATTAAGAAAAAAAGAAAACCCTCCATTCATAATAGCCGAAGAAGCGAATTTTATAAAAAGTCTTAGTGATGAGCAAGTCAAGGGCTTAAAAAAAATTGTACATCGTACACAAAATAACTTTTTATTTGCATTATTCAGAATTTTCGAAGAAAAGGATGAGGAGTATAAAATGTTATATAACGATGAAGGTAGAGTAGTAGATTTTGTTAAAATTAGCGAAATGCTTAAAGCAGAACATCTTATTGAAAACGGTTGGATTGCACGTTTTAGTGAATTTGTAAAGGATGATGAGGTTATATAACTAAAATATCAATGAATATGGTAAAGCCAGCCTTTGTAAAATGAGGTTGGTAATACTATAATTTTAAAAATAATGAAAAACGTAAAGAAATTAAAGTATAGTATCTTATTCGTAATACTATTACACACCACAACGACAATAGCCCAGGTACAATGGATTGATGACTTTAAGTTAGGGCGTGCGATTGCCATAGAACAAAAAAAATGGATGGTAGTAGATTTTTGGGCCAGTTGGTGTGGTCCGTGTAGAAGAATGGATGACAAGCTTTGGCAAACAACAGCTATTAATACCATAAAAGATAATTTCGTATTTGTAAAAGTAAATTTTGATAGAAAAAGAGAGTTCGCCAAATACTTTAATATAAAATCGCTTCCGACGGTATTAATTATGGATCCTAATAAAGTGGTTATTGATAGAAAAACAGGATACAGACATACAGATGAGTATATAAACTGGTTTAAAAAAATCCCAAATCTCGATTTAGAAAACGTATATACTGCCATGATCCCCATGATTCAGAATCGAAAAAGTAGTTTGGCGCATCTTAAGCTTGGGGTAGCGTATCAGAATCTTGCTATGGATACGTCCAATGCTTTGATCAAAAGCGTATTCATAAAACAAAGTAATCAACAATTCAAGGTGATTCTAAAAAAAAGCAAAAATGAGGAGCTATTAGACAAGGTTCAATTATATAAGTTACTCAATAAAGCTATCGCTGGCAAAAGTAAAAGTGTTCTTAAAAAACTAAACCAAAAGACTCCTGTAAATTATACATCAGAGCTAGTACATTTTATAAAATGCTATTGCTACCTTAAAGAAGGTAACGATAAAGCCCTAGCTATCGAAAAACAACAGCTTAAAAATCCTGATATGTTGGCTCTGTTAGAACAATAAACTTGATAAAATTCCTAACGAAAAAACGGGGAATTTGTTGCTTTTTTAGATGCTTTAAAATTAGATTTTTCGCATTACTTACAAGAGGTTTTTTTGCAAAACTACTTAAGTGATCTTTGTATTTTATATCTAGTTTTGCTTCATTTCAGTCAATCCTTCTTTTATGGAGATAACATTAGTATATCCTAGTTCTTTTCGTGCTTTTTCATCGTTAACAGAAAACTCTCTTCCCATTAATCTGATCATTATAGGAGCAACCGGAGGTTTTGATTTTAATCCAAAAATTTTCCAAACAATATCACAAGCATTGGCAATAAAAGAGGCAAAACCTAAAGAAATATGATCATCACCCGGATATATACCTTGAGATTGTAGAAGTGATGTAAAGAAATCTTTCATAGGTCTGCGTTCTCCATCAGTAACAAAGTAGGCTTCCCCTCCTTTATCTGTTTTTATGGCCGCCAAGATAGCGCTCCCTAAGTTTTTAATGTGTATTGTAGAAAGTATTTGATCACCTTTTCCTAACCATTTCCATTTTCCTTCTTTTGCTTTCGCAAAAATCTCATCATAATGATGATTATTGTTTCCCCAAATAGCTGGGGGTCTTAAAGAAATAGTTTGGAAAGTTTTGGTGTTAGCAGAGAGTACTTCTCTTTCTGCAATCGCTTTAGTTTTTGGATATAATGCTTTTGGAAGTTCAAAACCACTATCTATTTCTTGAGCGTTGATTATAGGAGAACCTGCTATTACGGGAGCGGCACTTATATAAATAAACTTGGCGACACTATTCTTTTTGGCCATCCAAAGCAAGTTTTCGGTTGCTTTTACATTGATGTCGTAAAACTTTTTCTTATCATAGGAGAAATCCATGTAAGCTGCAGAATGAATTACAATATCACAGATTGATAAAGATTTGTCTGTATTTTTGGATAAAGAAGTAAGATCATCTAGTACAGGTGTAGCGCCTAGTTGTTGTATTTTTTGCGCAGAACTTTCACTTCTGGCTAATGCGTGAATCTGATGTCCGTTCTGAATAAGTAAAGGGATTAAATTTTGACCTACAAAACCAGATCCACCAGTTATAAAAATATTCATATATATTGTTTTTGTCAAAGCTATATACTGAAACAGGTGGATTGTTTACCCAATAAGACACTTAGTTATCCCTAAAAGACACTTATTATTTAACTTCTGATGGAAGTATCTTAAATTGTTTTTTAAAAGCTATAGTAAATTTTGAAGGGTGTGAGTAGCCAAGTTGATAACTGATTTCCGAAATAGTTTGAGACCTCTGAATAAGTGTACGATATGCATATTGCATTTTTGCTTGTAAGTGGTATTGGTAAGGAGAAGTCCCAAAGATCTGTTTAAAAGTATTCTTAAATTTTGTCAAACTCATTGCGGATTTCTGAGCAAGTTCTTCATTAGTCCCAATATCACAAGCGAAAGGATCCCGTAATTGTCCAGCTATCATAAATAGTTTTTTTAAATCATCTGAATTAATGTTTTCTGTAGAATTTAAAGCATCACGTTTAATAAGCTTTTCAATAAAGAGTGCTAAAAAACTTAATAGATTGGCATGCTTCTGAAAGAGGTTAATTTCTGGTAATATGCATTTTCTGAGATGATTTTCTGAATCAAGATCTAAATCTTCATATATCAATTGGCTTGAAGAAATTACTTCTTCAATATGTTCTAAATCTTCCTTTTTCTCAACATAACTTCTCAACATAGTTTTAGGGAATTTTACTAAAACTATGTTGAAAGGTACTCCAGTAGGACTTATGCTAAATACATTAGTACCTGGTTTATAAAATAACATTCCTGAAGAATTATCACGCTGTATCTCTATATCTTTTCCGTTAACTGTTTTATTAACTGATTGTTCTGATAGATTAATATTTAGTAAATAATAGGAGCTATTTTCTGTATTCTCCGAATGTGTTTCTACAGGTAGGTTTAATGAAAATTGCATGTGTAATAATTCTAAATTTCCATCAAAAATTATTTTTTTGGCAGTTCCAGAACCTAATTTTTTGGGAATGATAAAACCTCCTTTATTTATTTTGGCATCCAATTGACTTGCAAATTCCTGTAGGATGTCTTCATCTACTTTGATATTGAGTTGCATTCTCTAAATATAGTATAAATACAAATCTTATTTAATGTTATTTAGAAAATACCAATGTACCCTCTAATATAAACTCATCTGCAATTGCATTTTCTTTCATACGTTTAAAAATACTAGGCGAGTTATGGTTAACTCCATATTTGGTACGATCGATTGCATATTTAAATTTAAGAACGATACCGGATTCATTCTGTTTTAAGGTTGCTGGAATATTCTCTGTATTTGTTATCCCTTTGATAGTTAGTTTTCCTATTAAAATTATTGTATCGCTTTTAACACGTGCTTGGTTATTAATAGAAAAAGTAGCTTCTGGATATGTTTTTACTTCAAAAAAATCTTCATTCTTTAAATGACTTTTAAGGTTATTGTTTTCATGATCAATGCTTTTCATATTAATGATAATATTCAATGACGACATTGCAGCATCCGTCATAGAAAGAGTACCTTTTTTAGCGGCTATAGTTCCTTTTAACGAATAAGAGCTAAATGCTGCTTTACCTGTCCAGAACAGTGTAGATTTTCTGGTGTTTAACTCAAAATTTTGGGTATATGCTTTTTGTAATCCGACGTGTAGACAAAGAGTAATTAATAGTATTTGTACTATTTTCATTTTAGATATTTTTTAGTTTAAAAGCGTATTCGTAGTTTCAATTTTTTCATATCCGCAGACAGTTTTACCATCTTTTGTAACTCCAATAAAGTACCACATAGCCCATCCTCCAAAAAGAGAGTTATCTGTGCGCCAATTTTGTGACCAGGTGTATGGTTCAGATTGCTTCAAAATTCCTTTTTTAGTTCCAAAATTTTTGTTTAATTCTTTTAGCGAATAGGACTTTCTTAAATTCCAGGTGTCGTTATAAAATAAATAGGCTCCATACTCAATGATTTTAATCTCACTTTCTCTGCACAAAATAGCGGTATTGTGTTTCCAGTAATATCGATCATCAATCTTAATAGGATCAATGATTTTTGGAAAGTTGTTTACTTCAATTGCTCTGGGTAAGCTTTTTAGTTTTTCGGGTAGTTGATCATTTATGGGAGTCCCATATTGTATTTGAGCAGTCAATGAATTTAACGTGAGTGCGATTAATAGTACAATTATTGTTTTCATAATCTTATTATTTTATTTTTTCAGCAATCCAAACGGCTAAAAACCCTCTCTCAACAGCGTGTGTAGAACCATATAGTTTTCCGTCTTTGTAGTAAAAGCTAGTATTATAACTTCCGCTATTGTCACCAGAAATGAGGGCAACATAAATAACGTCTCGTTGTGTATTAATTTTTCCTTCTTTTATTTCAACTCCTTCTCTATAAAATGTTCCCTGTACTGAATTAGCATCTATTTTGTTTATGCGCATCATAGCAAAATTGGTATCTGTTTTATCCTGCGGACTCATATCCAATTGCCATTCGCCAACTAGTAACTTTAGATTTTTATTGTTTTCCTGGGAAAAGCTTGAGAGAGAAGTCATGAAAAGAATAAGTAGACTTACTTTTTTTAAGATCGTGAGATGTTTCATTTTTCTGATTTTAGAATTTATTTGAAACAAATATTGATCAAATGCAGAAAAGAATCGTTTCAATTTGCTAAATGAGACGGATTTTTAGAGAAATAAATGGCGCAATTTTTTAATTGAAACCTTTATTATTTTGATTTCAGAGCACTTGGAGGATTTCCGGTAATTTTCTTTACAGCTCTGTTAAAAGAGGCTTTAGAATTAAAACCTGCTTCATATGCTAAAGCAAGAAGAGTAAGATTGTCATTTTTGGGATTATCAAGCAACCTTTTTACTTCTTCAAAACGAAGTTCGTTGATGTAATCAGTAAACTTTTTTTGATATAGGGTGTTTAAGCATTTAGTAACCAAATAAGGCTTTACGGAAAGTTGTTTTGACAGAGAAGCTAGGGTGAGTTCTGGATTTTTGTAGAGTAACTCTTCTTCCATTTTGGCCTCTAAAGTTTTAGCAATGTTTTGTAATTGTTCTTTTTCTTTATCAGAGATGATCGCTATTTCTTTAAAAGCAGATTCTTTTCTTCGAGCAAAACCTTCTAGACCTAGCCAATAAGTGATAATTGCCATTCCAATAAAGACTGGATGCCCGTAGAAAAAATTACTAGCAAAATTGAAAAAGAAAAAATCAATTAATATCCCAAGTACATAAATTATAGAGAATATTTTCATTACTAAAACAACTCTCTTGATCCACTCAATTTTTTCTGGAAGAATTTTATACCCTTCTATCTGAATAGTATTACTAAGTATTTTTTCTGCTTTGATACTATAAAAAATGATTAATGCTCCAGAAATGATAAACATTGTAGGGTAATGCATCCATACCACATAGCCCCAATATCCTAACCAGGATAGGCTCTCACGAGTGCCATCCCAATAAAAATTTTGTGTTTTTATAAAAAAGCTCCATAAAAACTCTATCAATACAGGTAAGAAATGAATCCAATCTTTACGTATCAATCTGAATTTTGGATTGACATAGCTTTTTACAAAAAAATAGATAAGTGTTCCGTAAATCCAATTGTATTCTAATAGTATGTGATACCAGAAATCGTATCGCCCCAGCCCAAAAATGTTTAGAGTTTCTACTATAAGTCGATAGGAGAAGAAGAATAGTATAGTAGCTAGAAACCGATTAGCAATATAATGTAGTCCTTTTTTTTGCCATAAAATAATGCCAAAAATGATTCCTTGTAAGGCACCAATACATAGTAATATGATCAAAAGTATCTCTAATGTTTCCACTGCACTAAAGATATAGAAGAAGATTTAAGAAACAACTTTTTCTTTATAATATCGATACAAATCCTCTGATGAAGCACCTAACCATCTTCTCATATGAATATTAAGAAAGTGGTATTGTAATCGCCAAACGCCAACTTCTCTATAGCGCCTAGCGGAGGTAACAACATATTTAGGGATGATAACAAATTTGTTTATTGCAAAAAGTCGATCAACTAAATCATTGTCTTCGTATACTACGTAAGCTTCATCATAGCCATTTATTTTTTTGAATAATGATGCTGTGATAAACTGACTTTGATCTCCTCCACGACATCGTTTACTTTCGAACTGTGTTAACCAACCCAGGAAACGAAGCCACCAATGATTAGAGTCGAATTTCATTCGGAAACATCCGGCTTCATTTTCTCTATAAACTTCTTCTACAATATATTGATCGTAGTTTTTTGGAGGAAAAGAATCAGCGTGCAAGAAATAAAGGATATCTCCAGAAGCTTTAGCGGCTCCGGCATTCATTTGTTTAGCACGCCCTTTTTCTGAACAAACTACTTTAATCGTAGTGCTTTGTGTGTTCGAAAAGTTTTGTACGGTTTTTATAGATTCGTCTACACTTCCACCATCTACAATAATAATTTCTTCGATAGTGTCTTTAGTATTTGCAACTTGTATCAAATGGGAAAGCAGCTTACAAATTGTAGCTGCTTCATTTAGAATTGGGATGATTATTGATATTTTCAAAAGTTTGGATATTATGCGAATATAAAATTACTCATTTAAACTCCAATCGTATTTTTTATATCCTTTCTTTTTTTGTTTATCAATCTTAACTTCTGAATACTTATTGATAAAAGCCTTAGCATCTTCTCCATCTACTTTGAAATCTTTTTTAAACCAACTGAATATTTTAGATACTTCAACTACTTCTTCAGTTATTGTATTTCTTTTAGGATCATTTATAAAATTCCTAGTTAGAGTTTCTAACGCATCATCTACATTTCTAGCTGTAAATGCTCTATTCCATACTATTGGACAAGAGAATGAAGCACAATTAATGGCAAAATGAATTCTAGGGTCTCCAAGTTTTCTAAGAATTTTATGCTCTAATTCATTTAAACTATGCAAAACACCATCGATTTTGAAAAATTGCCTATCCCAAGGATCTTTAATGTCTTTGATACTCTTTAATGGGTAATTATCTATGATTAATTTTATGGTATATGCATTGTAAGCATTGATCCAGTATGCTAGTGTTTCTTCTTTACTCCACGCATCGGTTGGAGCATTGTCTGAAAGGTATGTGAAATACGCATACAATTGAGCACTATCCCTCATAAATCCTTTGTAATCTACTTTTCCGTCTTCAGAAACATTAATTAACAAAATTTGATCCCAGACTGCGTGATCAAGTTTTTGTTGTGCCTTTGATTGAAAAGATAATAATGCAAGTAATGTTAATATAATTATTTTAGGGCTCTTCATTTTTTATATTCTTTTTACAAATGGTTAATTGTTTTCTACTGTGATTTAACTTTTTTTGTTTTCAAATAACGAAATCTTTATTAAATATTCGTTAAATACTTGGTGTTAGTCCAAAGTTTGTGCCACTCCTTACAATTTTGTAATTGGTGGTTTTAGCGACGCTCATTTAGACTCCAATCATATTCCATATATTCTCCATCCATTATTTTGTCGATTTTTTTGTCTGAGTATTGGTTTATAAATGATACAATATCTCCTTCTTTAAAATCATCTTTATACCATTGGAATACCATCGAGATATTTACTTTCTCATCTGTAATTACATTTTTTGCAGCGTTATTTATGAATTGATATGATTTGTCTTCTAAAGCCTCCATAATGTTCTTGGCAGTGTACGCTCTGTTCCATAGTTTAGGAGAAGATTTTGTGGCACAATTAAGTAGGAAATGAATTCGGGGTTCATTCATTTTTCGTAAGATAGTATGCTCAATATCATCAAGACTATACGGTGTGCCTCCAACAGTTATTTGCTTTTGTTTCCATGGGTTTTCAATATCGTTTATGGATTTAACAGGATAATTGTCGATAATCATTTTCATCGCA
Organism: uncultured Aquimarina sp.; assembly: GCF_947492405.1. GTDB lineage: Bacteria > Bacteroidota > Bacteroidia > Flavobacteriales > Flavobacteriaceae > Aquimarina. The sequence continues at coordinate 529,334 of NZ_CANLMP010000004.1, read as the reverse complement.
ATAGCATTGTACAGGTTTATCCAATAGGCAAGTTTTTCTTCCTTGCTAGAGTTTTCTGTTGGATAATTTTCAGATAGTGATTTGAAATATTTGTCAAATAAAAACTTATCTCTTATGAAACCAGGGTAATTAACTTTTCCTTCATTAGAAACATTGATTAATAAAATTTGATCCCAAACCATGTGGTCAATATGATCTTGAGCTTTCGTCTGGAAAGATTTTGACATAAGTAAGGCTAATACAGTTGTTTTTAAAGCATTCATTTTTAAAATTTTAGTAGGTTATTATTAGTAAATTTGGTTTAATTTTTTTCAGATAGTATCTAAGAGGTAACCTTAGTGTTAAACTACAACCTGAAAAATTTTAAACCTTGGTCTGTGTTTTGGTTTTATTCTTACATATAATTTTGAATTACAGTAAAATAGAGTGGTTTTTGTCATTTGATACTTGTATTTTGTTATTGTAGATTAAGGTTGGATTCCGTATTATTGCAATCGAACTATTTTAATATGATTAGTACAGTTTTAACACTCCCTTGTGGCGTGACATTAAATAATAGATTGGTGAAATCTGCCATGACCGAACGCATTAGTAATAATAGGTATGAACCTACAGAAGGACACGAACAATTGTATAAAGATTGGTCGGAAACTGGAGCAGGACTATTAATTACAGGTAATGTTGTCATAGATCGTAAACATCTGGAATCTGCAGGTAATGTATGTTTTGACGATGATAAAATGTTACCAAAACTAAAATTCTGGGCTAACGCAGGTAAAAAACATGGAAATCATATATGGGTTCAGATTTCTCATTCCGGAAGACAGACGAATAGATTTGGTACCAATAGACCTTTAGCACCATCAGAAGTGCAGTTAAAGAAATTAGGGCTTTTTGGCAAACCCAAAGCAATGAAAGAACAGGATATTCAAGATGTGATCCAACGTTTTGTTAAAGCTGCTAAACTAGCCAAGGAAGCTGGTTTTACAGGGGTTCAGATTCATTCTGCTCATGGGTATCTATTAAGTCAATTCTTATCCCCCATTACTAATATGAGACCAGATCATTGGGGAGGTAGTATAGAAAATCGTAGTCGATTATTACTCACCATTATTAGAGATGTTAGAAAAGCTGTTGGAGCTGATTTTCCAATATCTGTTAAGTTAAATTCAGCAGATTTTCAGAGAGGAGGATTTACCGAAGAAGAATCACTGGAAGTAATAAAGATGTTAGATCAAGAAAAGATTGATCTGCTAGAAATATCTGGAGGGACTTATGAAAAACTAGCTTTCTTTATATTGAATGAAGAAGATTCTGAACTTAAAGAAAGTACCAAACAAAGAGAAGCATATTTTATTGATTTTGCTAAGAAAATTAGAGCTATAAGTAAGTTGCCGCTAATGATTACCGGTGGTTTTAGATCCTATGATTTTTGTAATGAAGTATTATCCAATGGAGAGGTGGATTTGATCGGTATGGCACGTCCTTTTATTACCAATCGAGAAGATATATCTAAATTTCTAGAAGGAGAATTACCAAATCTTAAAAACTTGGTACTCCGCACTGGATTAAAACAATTCGAAGATGCCGCGGAAGGTGGTTTTTACGCTAGACAACTTATTCGGTTTTCTAAAGGAAAAGGATTAAAAACTAATATGAACCCACTTTGGTGTTCTATGTTTTTAATATTATATGAATTCCGAAAAGCAATGGCTAAGAAACTGGCTTAAAAAAATAATCCCTAAAACAGTTAACAGTTTTAGGGATATAAAATTTTTGTTTCAAAAGCTTAACAACATCCGCCACCGTCATAGTGGTAGGTAGATTCGCTAATGAAAATATCATCTCTTCCCAGATCTGCAAGAGCACCAGCAGTTTTATCACAAACCGCAATAGGCTGGTTTTTTAATAATACGTGTCCTTTTTTATCATCAAAATAATCTTCATCACCATAATAAATGGCGGCCTTACCAGTAAAAATACATGGTCCGTCTTCTGGCATAGGATCTTTGATTGCAGCAACTTCGATAGATTCTATATAGATTAATTCATCGGTTTCATAATTTTTAGGATCCAAAATACGATATGGTTTACGTGCTCTAATTTCTATAGTTCCAAAACCAACATCTGTTAATGCTTTAACGTACTCGGCAATTGGTAAACTACCACTTAGGCATAAAGCTCTTAATCGTTCATCGTTTCTTAGGGTATCATTCATAGGTTGCTCACAAGTGGGATCACTCATCACTAATCTACCGTGAGGTTTTAATACTCGATACATTTCCTCGATCGCTTTTTTTAAATCCTCTGCTTTAAAAATATTGAACAAACAATTTTGAGCAGCAACATCGATACTATTATCTTCTACAGGAAGATTTAGAGCATCACCAAACCTTAGGTCGACAAACTCACTCTTGAACCATTCATTTTGTTCTTCTGCTTCTTTAAAATTTTTGCGAGAAGCATCTAGCATTTCTTGTACTACATCAATACCAATTACACCTCCTTTTTGACGAGAGAAATATGAAAATTGTAATAATTCCATTCCACCACCAACACCAACATAAAGTGTTTTTGGATTGTTGGTTAAATCACGAGCATTTACCGTACTTCCGCAGCCATAATTCATTTCTTGCATGATTTTTGGGATTTTTAATCCAGGTAGTTCCCAAATAGGATTTGTGGTACAGCATAAACCTACATCAGGAGTTAATGCTGCTTCTTTGTATACATCATGCGTGGTTTCTAAATAGCTCATATTTTTGTTTTCTTTATTTTGAAGGGATACTTACTTAATTCGTTAATGTTTAGAGAGATTTTATCAATTCTTTGAATAAAAGGATCATTTCTGGTTCTGCTTTTCCAGCCATAGCGATAATCTCGTCAATATTTACAGGTTGTAGATTGTCTGGGTCGCATTCGTCTGTAAGAACAGATACTGCTGCAACTTTAAGATCTAAATGATTAGCTACAATAATTTCAGGAACTGTGCTCATTCCTACCGCATCTGCTCCAATGATTTTAAGATAACGATATTCTGCACGAGTTTCTAATTGTGGCCCTACTACAGAAGCATATACGCCTTTGTGTAGATTAATGTTATTTTCTTTAGCGATGGATTCTAATTTTGCATTAATTGTAAGATCATAAGGAGCACTCATATCTGTAAAACGAGTGCCTAATTGTTCCACTCCTTTAAATGCTAATGGAGATCCTCCCTGAAGATTAATATGATCATCAATCAGCATTAACTCACCTTTTTTAAAGTCTAAATTAATCGCTCCGGATGCATTAGAAACCAAAAGTGTTTTGATTCCTAATTGGTGCATAATTCTAACGGGATAGGTCACATCTTGTAGAGAGTAACCCTCGTAGAGATGAAAACGTCCTTGCATTACCACTACTTTTTTACCTGCTAAATTTCCATAGATTAATCTTCCTTTGTGGAATTCTACTGTGGCTGTAGGAAAATTAGGAATGTGATTATAACTTACTTCTTTTATAATTTCAATTTCATCCAGTAATTGTCCTAATCCTGTTCCTAAGATGATACCTATTTCAGGATTGTCAAATCCTTTTTCTTGTAAGTATTCGGTAGTTTCTTTAATGTATTTAGTCATTTTGATAGCTTAATAAATGTTGAAAAACTGAGATATCCTTTATATCTTCATAATAATCTATATCATTACGTTCTTCTAATAGTTTAATATTTGTATGTTGTAAATCGTTTAATGTATTTTGAAGAACTGTATTTGTTCCCCAAGATTTGTTTTGAAAAACTTGAGAAGTTAACTTTTTCATACCTAGTAAATAATACCCTCCATCTTCTGCGGGACCTATTACATAATCATTTTTTTTTAGCGCATAGAATGCGTTCTGTATATCAGATTGACTTAGGTCATACATATCACTCCCAATAATAATAATATTGGTATAACCTGCTTTAAACCCATTTTTGAAAGCGTTATACATTCGCTCACCAAGATCTTCTCCTTTTTGTTGTTGTTTTTCATAAACAGTAGGATTCCAGATATCGTTCTCTCCAATTTTTGTAGAATAGTATACTTGTTTTGCTACTGTAAGATTTTTGGTAATCGATACCGTATGCTCTAACAATAGCTCATAAACTTCTAGAGCGGCATGATCCCCTATGGTTGCCGCTAATCGAGTTTTACATTTACCCAATTCAGGATTTCGGGTAAAAATCATTAATAGGTTCTTTTCTTTCACTGTGTATATACTTTTTTTCCTTTATGTAACCATTTTCCCCACTGTTTGGAAAATGCATGTATTTTATCTGTTTCTTTTCCTAAAGAGTCAATCACTTTATTGTTGGCATTTTTCCATTCAAAAATTCCTCCATATAAATTATAAACATTTTGATAGCCTACTTTTTTTAATTTTTCTGATATATCTTCTGATCGTATTCCTAAGCTACAGTATACTACAATCTTTGATTTTTTATTTACATTTTGATTGGATACAGTATTAATATCAAAATGATCATACCCTACATAGATTGCATTTTGTAGATGACTAGTATTATATTCATTTATTTCTCTAGCATCTAATAAGATTACTTCGCTTTGTATCTCACTTAATTCTTTTACTGAGATATATGGAATGCTTTCATTATTGTATTGATCCAATAATGCATCAAGCGAATCTTGGCTAATAGCTAAAAAAGGAAGTAAAATTAATAATGGTACTACTATTATTTTTCTCATATATAGCAACTTGTCTAGTTAATATGTCTATCTGATGTAATTGATTGTTAAAGTGCAGATCTATTTATAGAGACCAGTTTTTAAACCTGTATTCAGGTCTATTTTATAAAGCTTCTTTTTGAGATAGGTAATAATAAGATCTAAAAAGTGTAAAAACTGGAATTCGAAAAAATAGGAGAACCTTTATTGTAAAAGGATTCGAGATAACAGGTTTTTTTTGTGGAATTAATATGTTTTGATATCTCTGTTAAAGAGTTTGTAATATAATATATAATAGCCTGAAGGGCTTTAGAAAGAGTGAAATTAAGTTTAGAAATAATTTTTAGATCGTCTACCGTATCAATATCATATAAGACCTCCAGTTGCGCAACTTCAATTTCTGTATTTTTAATTAAAAATGATATACTCTTCGCTAAATGTTTTGACTGCCAGGGAAGTTTTAAGAAAGTATCTATATTGAACTGAGATTTATGCAATCCCATTAGATAAAATCCACCATCAGCTGATGGTCCTAAGACAAACTTACTGTTTTCAAGTTGTCTGGCACTCTCTAATAAATGATGTTTCTTTAAATGAGGTGTGTCATTTCCTATAGTGATTATATTCTCGAATCCAAGATCATAGGTAGTTTGGATTGCATTTACAAAACGTTCTCCAAAGGTTTTTCCGTTTTGATTTTTTTCTGTAAATACAAAAAACGGAAGCCTGGAGCTTTCTACAACTGCAAGTGTTTTTTTAGTAAGCTCTGTAAACAGTTTTTCACCTCCAACAATTGATTTATGCAGAAGCTCTTCCTTAGAGGAGTTTGCAAAAATTAATATGGCGGTCTTTCTATTCATTTATCGCTATTTACTATGCAACTGTTCCTTGACAACTACTTCCTGCGCCAGCAGTACAACCGTAACAGTGTTGAGAGATAATAATATTTCTGTTTTGTAGTAGTTCTTCATTATACTCACTAATATGTTTTACTTTACTAGCAACTTTAAGATCTAACATTTGGTTAAAATCACAATCATATAACCAACCATCCCAACTTATAGAAATAGTATTAGTACACATTACATTTGCTACAGCAGATGGATTATACGCTTCTACCAGTGCATACATATAATCTTCATAATTTTCTGAAGCAATTAGATAATCTAAAAATCTACTGATCGGTAAATTAGTAATTGCAAACAAATTATGAAAGTGAATTCCAAAATCTTCTAATAAAGCTTTTTTAAAATCTTTTTCCATGGACGCTTGATCACCTGGTAAAAAAGCACCAGATGGATTATAAACCAAATCTAATCTCAAGCCACTATCTGGCATGCCATATCCACGTTCATTAAGTTCCTGAAGTGCTTTAATAGATTTGTCAAAAACACCATCTCCTCGTTGTTTGTCAGTTTTACCTCTAGTCCAATGAGGCATTGAGGAAACTACATGTACATTATGTTTTTTGAAAAAATCAGGTAAATCATAGTACTTTTTATTTGCTCTGATAATGGTAAGATTACTTCGTACAATAAAATCTTTGATTCCGGCTTTACTGGCTTCTTCTACAAACCATCTAAAATTAGGATTCATTTCTGGAGCACCTCCTGTTAAATCTAAGGTGTGAGCTCCTGTTTTCTTAATAACTTCGAGACACTGTTGCATGGTCTCCTTAGTCATAATTTCTTTTCGATCAGGACCTGCATCTACATGACAATGTTCGCAAACCTGGTTACACATATATCCTACATTAATTTGGAGTATTTCCAATTTATTAGGGCGCAATGTGTCATATCCAATTTCGGCAATTTTATCAGCGAATTTTGGCAATTCTCCATTTGCAAAAATACCATTATTCAGAATCTCTAATTGTCTATTAGAGTTAGCCAGTTCGTTATTTCTTTTCTTTAGTGACTTAGTAGCCATACATTGTTTTTAGCGGTAATATTCTCTTTTTGATAAAGTAAAGCGTATGAATGGTAATCTGTTTACATTGACAATTTTTCGTATTTATTCATCATCTGCACACCGTGTACCAATGTAGCTCCACTCTCTATAGCTGCTCCAGCGTGCACGGCTTCCATCATTTCTTCTTTAGTAATTCCTCTCTGAAGTCCATCCTTCGTATAGGCATCAATACAATAAGGACATTTTACTACGTGAGAGACTGCTAATGCAATTAAAGACTTTTCGCGTGCAGTTAATGCACCTTCTTCAAAAACTTTTCCATAGTAATCAAAGAATTTAGTTCCAAGTTCTTCACTCCATTCTGTTATCTTTCCAAATTTTCTTAGATCCGCGGGATCGTAATATGTTTTAGACATGCTGTGTCATTTTTTAGTTACAGACATTTACTGTTAGTCGTATAGAATTTACCAAAACTTACAATAAACTTATATTTATTTTATAAGGACTAAAATCATCATTATGCGGTTAAAATAAAAGCTAATGTTAAATAATTAAGTCTTTTTTTTACAAATTGTTGGTTATAAAAAGATGAAAAGACTTGAATTGTATACTTATTAAAGTATTGCTTTAATTTTGATATTGGTTTTTTTAATTGCAATTGTTAAGATAATGAGCTTCTTTTTAATTTGAAAATAGATAGATAATATTTAGCCGTATTTATAAAATTCTTTGATTTAATATATATAATTAATCTTTACTAGGTTTTGTTTCGTAAGCTGGTCAATCATTTCTTCTTTTAACAGTTAGAAAACATAAATGACTGAATTACAGTGTTTTTTTTGAATATTTAAAAATTATCTTTAAACTTTTATTGTAACATGTAAATACAATGTTAAGATTGGTTTATTATAGCGAATTAGGATGTAATGTTGTAGTTTTATCAATATTCATAGTAAAAAATCTAAAATATTTATTTACTCTTTAAATGATTATAGAGTTAATATTTTTTAAGTAAATAGAGAAGATAGATTTGTTTAATCATTTATTGCAAATAACTAAAAAGCAAAATCAGTGAAAATTTATAAAAAATTTAATTTTAGGAGTACTAACATAATTATTACAATAGGTCTTTTATTAATGGTTCCTAAATTTAGTTTTTCTCAAGATAAGGAGAGTCAAGAGTCTTCAGATATTATTGAAAGAAAAGTAGATTCTCTACTTTCTTTGATGACAATTAAAGAAAAAATAGGACAGCTTGTATTATATAATGGAAGTTGGGATGTAACCGGACCACCTTCTGATGTAGGAAACAAAGAAAAATATGAAAAACTGAAAAACGGAGAAGTTGGAGCTATGCTTAATGCTACATCGGTTGCAGGAACTAAAGAATTGCAGAAAACTGTTATAGAAAATTCACGATTAAAAATACCATTACTTTTTGGATACGATGTTATACATGGTTTTAAAACTATGTTTCCTATCCCGCTTGGAGAAAGCGCAAGTTGGGATTTAGAGGCAATCACAAAGTCATCATCTATAGCTGCAAAAGAAGCAACTGCTTCTGGGATTAATTGGGCATTTGGACCTATGATGGATATTTCTAGAGATGCTCGTTGGGGTAGAGTTATGGAAGGAGCTGGAGAGGACCCTTTTTTAGCATCAAAAATTGCCGTTGCTAGAATAAAAGGTTTTCAGGGGAATGATTTATCCAATAAGAATACGTTAGCTGCTTGTGCTAAGCATTTTGCAGCATATGGTTTTGCAGAAGGAGGAAGAGATTATAATACAGTAAGTATTGGTGAGTATGAGTTGCATAATACAGTATTACCTCCTTTTAAGGCCGCGGTTGGTGCCGGTGTTGCTTCTATGATGAGTTCGTTTAATGAAATCGATGGTATACCAGCAACTGGGCATAAAGGACTGCAGAGAGATATTCTTAAGAATACTTGGGATTGGGACGGATTTATAGTTTCTGATTGGGCATCTATTGCAGAGATGATATTTCATGGGTATGCAAAGGATAAAACACATGCTGCAGAACTAGCGATACATGCTGGTAATGATATGGATATGGAAGGAAGAGCTTATGAAACAGGTTTAGAGCAGTTGGTAAAAGAGGGAAAGGTAGATGAAAAACTAATCGATGATGCTGCTAAGAGAATACTTCGAGTTAAATTTAAGTTGGGATTATTTGATGACCCATATAAATATTGTGATGAAGAAAGAGAGAAAAAAGATGTATATACTAAAGAACATATAGAAGCTTCTAGAGATGTAGCAAGAAAGTCTATCGTTTTGTTAAAAAATGACAACGATGTATTGCCCCTTAAAAAAAATATCAAAAGTATTGCCGTTATAGGCCCCTTAGCCGATGATAAAGATACTCCCATTGGTAGTTGGAGAGGTATGGCAACCCCTAATTCTGCAGTTTCACTTCTAGAAGGAATTAAAACTGCAGCTAATCAAGGTGCTAAAATATCATATGCTAAAGGAGTAGAACTTGGAGTGGGTGATAGGAGTTTTGTGCGTGATTTAAAAGTAAATAGGGATAGTTTTGAAGGTATTGAGGAGGCAGTAAAAATAGCTAAAGATGCAGAAGTCGTAGTTTTAGCTATTGGAGAAGAAGCTTTTCAGTCTGGAGAAGCTAGAAGTCAAGTAAGTATTGAGTTAACAAAGCCTCAACAAAAATTATTCGAAGAGATCTATGCGATTAATAAAAATATAGTGGTGGTGCTTATGAATGGGCGTCCTATGGCAATTTCAGATATTGCAGAAAAAGTACCTTCGATATTAGAAACCTGGCATTTGGGTTCAGCATCTGGAAATGCAATTGCAGATGTTTTATTTGGGGATTATAATCCTTCTGGTAAACTACCTGTTTCTTTTCCAAGAAATGTTGGTCAGTTACCATTATATTACAATGTAAAAAATACAGGGAGACCTTCAAACCTTGATGGGATGGTGTTTTGGTCACATTATACTGATGAAAAAAATGATGCTCTATATCCCTTTGGACATGGATTAAGCTACACAACTTTTAAATATAAAGATTTAAAAATAAGTGCTCCGTCTTTTTCTTCTGGAGGAAATCTGTCTGTTTCGGTAACTGTTACAAATACCGGTAAGAGAAAAGGGAAAGAAGTGGTGCAATTATATATTAGGGATTTAATTGGAAGTTTAACACGTCCGATAAAAGAACTAAAAGGATTTGAGTTAATTGAACTAGAACCTAAAGAAAGTAAAACAGTTACTTTTAGTATTAGTGAAGAGACAATTCAATTTTATACAGCAAATAAAAAATGGGAAGCTGAATCTGGGGATTTTAAAGCTTTTGTAGGAGGTACTTCGAATACTGATCTTGAAGTCAATTTTTCTTTTAAAAAATAAAATGATGCAAAAATTATATATAATATTGTTGGTTCTAGTTGTAGCAAGTTGTAGTTCAGAATCAAATAAAGAGGATGAGAAGTCAATGTCAGAAAAATCAATTATAAGTACAGAATTAGATACTAAAGTAGCAACCTTACTTTCTAAAATGACTTTAGAAGAAAAGGTTGGCCAAATGACACAGATTACGCTTGATGTTGTAACAAAAGGTGATAATCAATATAGCTCATCTCAACCTTATGCGTTAGATTCTGCGTTGGTACATAAAGCTATCCATACATATAAGGTTGGTTCAATACTTAACACTCCAGGAGTGCCTTTGTCAAGACAGGATTGGTATAAAACTATTAAAACCTTTCAAGATGAGGCGGCAAAAACACCAAGGCAGATTCCAATTATTTATGGAATAGATGCCATTCACGGAGTAAACTATACTATCGGAGCCACATTATTTCCGCAACAAATAGGATTGGCGGCAACTTTTAATAAAGATCTGGTAAAAGAAGCAGCAAAAATATCTGCTTATGAAACCAGAGCTTCTTCGATTCCTTGGAATTTTTCTCCTGTTTTAGGTTTAGGGAGAAATCCGTTATGGCCAAGATTGTGGGAAACATTTGGAGAAGATGTGTACTTAGGGAAAACCATGGGTGTTGCTATGGTAGAAGGGTATCAGGGAACATTAGGAGATCCGAATACCGTTGCTTCCTGTATGAAACACTATTTAGGGTATAGCGTTCCACTTTCTGGTAAAGATCGAACGCCAGCATGGATACCAGAGAGAGAGCTAAGACAATATTTTTTACCAGCATTTAAAGAAGCAGTAGATGCAGGGTCGGTAACTTTAATGATTAATTCTGGAGAAATTAATGGCGTTCCCGTGCACGCAAGTAAGTTTTTGCTAACAGATGTATTAAGAGGCGAATTAGGTTTTGATGGCATAGCGGTTACAGATTGGGCAGATATAAATTACCTTCATACACGACATAAAGTAGCAGAAACTATTAAAGACGCAATTAAAATGTCTGTTAATGCAGGAATAGATATGAGTATGGTGCCTCATGATTTTGAATTCGCAGAATTATTGGTGGAACTTGTAAAAGAAGGAAGTGTTTCTGAAGAAAGAATCAATAGTGCAGTTTCTAGAATCTTAAAAGTTAAAATGCAATTAGGATTGTTCGAAAATCCAGTAACAGATCCAAAAAAATATCCAGATTTTGGTTCGGATAAATTTGCTGCCGTGAGTAAGAAAGCAGCAGTAGAATCGTTTACATTATTAAAAAATAAGGACAATATCCTTCCTCTAGAAAAGAGTGCTAAAATATTAGTAACAGGTCCAACTGCTAATACTATGAGATCGCTTAATGGAGGCTGGTCTTATAATTGGCAAGGTAGCGAAGCTGATAATTATGCAAAAGATAAGAATACAATTGCAGAAGCTTTTACGAATTTAGGTAATGCTACATTTATACAAGGAGTTTCTTTTGAAGGAGAAAGTAATATTGATGCAGCAGTAAAAGCTGCAAAACAAAGTGATGTAATAGTATTATGCTTAGGAGAGAACTCATATACGGAAACTCCAGGAAATATAAATTCCATCTTGATGCCGAAGGATCAAATCAACTTGGCAAAAGCACTGTCTAAAACTGGGAAAAAAATAATACTTGTTCTATTAGAAGGAAGGCCAATTATTTTTAATGAAATAGAACCGTTAGTTGATGCAGTTTTTATGGGATATTTACCAGGTAATCATGGAGCAGATGCTTTAGTAGATTTATTATTTGGGATGGAAAATCCATCAGGAAGGTTACCTATTAATTATCCAAAACATCCGCACGCGTTTGTGAATTATAATCATAAACACTCGGATAATATTTCTGTGCCTAATTATTATGAATCTGATTACGATCAGCAATATGAATTTGGAGATGGATTATCTTATACTAGTTTTGAATATACCAATTTATCGATTAGTTCTGCAGAAATGGATCAGAAGGGATCAATTGAAGTTTCTGTAGATATTACTAATACAGGAAGTAGAAAAGGAAAAGAAACTGTGTTACTTTTTATAAGTGATCTATATGCCAGCATTACACCAGAAGTTCGTGCACTAAAAGGATATGATAAGATAGCATTGAATAAAGGAGAATCTAAAAAAGTTTCATTTACAATCACAAAAGATGAATTATCCTTTGTTAATGAAAATTTAGAAACAGTTGCGGAACCAGGTGATTTTGAAATTAGAATCGGAGATTTAAAGAAAAAAATTAAGCTTAAATAACTGCCTAGACTTAGTGTCTGTCTTTTTGGTAAATTAGCATTGATGACTTATTAATATTTTATAAACAAGTAGTTTGTAAAATGTGTTAAGATTTTAATGGTATATTTGATAAGCTTACTTATGTAAAAACTCATCTAATGTATCGTTTTTTTATTATACTTTGTTGTTTGTCCTTTTCGGTTTATTCCCAATCTATAAAGAATAAAACACTTCCTAAAATTACCCATTATGATACTAAAAACATGGGGTTTAATGCTCAGTCTTGGGATATTAAGCAGGATGAGAATGGCTTGATTTATATTGCGAATGGTAATGAGGTTTTGATATTTGACGGAACCGATTGGACTTCTGTAGCGACTAATCCGGAAATGGTTAATAGAAGTCTACTTGTTAAGAATAAAGATACAGTTTATTTTGGGGCAGATGGGCATCATGGTATGTTAATTAAAAATGGTTACGATAACTACCATGTACAGCCATTAAGGAATAGCAAAAAAGATGTTGTAGCCGATATTGAAGAATATTGGAGGACTCATTTTATTAATAACGAAATCGTTTTTCAAACCTTCAGAAATTTATATGTTAATCAAGATAATATCATTACTAAAATACCGGCTCCTTATCGGTTTAAATGGAGCTATAAGGTAGATGATCAAATATATGTAAACGACCTTAAGTATGGTGTTTTTAGATTGCAGGAAACTAACCTGATCCCAGTAATTAGTGACTCTAATTTAAATGAGAATATTATTGGAGTTACTAAGGTTAATGAAGATCTAATTATTATAACGGATACCAAAGGGGTATATAAACTTGTTGGGAATAGTTTGATTCCTCTTGATTTTTTAATGTCTGATGAAGTAGAGAAAGCTCAGATCTTTTCTTTTCTAAAACTTAGTGATAATAGAATAGCGCTTGGAACTGTTTCTAATGGCTTGTATATAATAGATCTTAAAACAGGAGAAATAAATAATATTAATAAGCGAAATGGATTACAAAATAACACGATACTTTCTATATATCAAGATGACGAAGATAATCTTTGGCTTGCATTAGATTACGGTGTAGATTATGTGAAATTGAACTCTCCTCTTACTTATTATTATGATTATTATGGGGATCTGGGATCCACTTATGCTGTAGTTAAGGAACAAAATCTAACTTATTTAGGAACTAATCAGGGACTCTATGTTACAGATAATATCTCAGGAAATTCTAATGATGCATTAGAATTATTACTTAACGGACAAGTCTGGAATATTGAAAGAGTTGAAGATGAAATTTATGTTGGACACGATAAAGGTGCTTATGCTTTAAATGGAAAGGTCCTGGCAAGAATGGGAGAAGATTTGGGTGCTTGGAATTTTCGAAAATTTGAAGTGCCAGGAAAGAATAATGTTATCGTTTCTGGAAATTATAACGGAATCTCCTTGTACCAAAGAATTGATGATAAATGGGAAGGATATAAATTAAAAGGTTTTGAGAAATCAGGTAGATATTTAGAAGTTGATGAAGAAAACAATCTTTGGGTGGCTCTAGGAACTGATGGTGTATTTAAGTATCGTTTGGATTACGATAGTAAGGAATTAAAAACCCTTGAGTTTTATCCGGTAAGTGATTTTGACGGAAAAAGGATATCCCTTTCAAAAGTTGAAAATAAGATTGTTATAACATCAAACTTTCATTCTTATACCTATTCTAGTGATGAAAATGCTTTTGCAAAATCTGAAATCGGTTTAAACAAAGGATACGCTCCGAGAATACTTAAAAAAGAAGATGAAACCTGGTATGTAGATAATGATAAAGTGGTGGTAGAGGATCAAGATGGTCTTACCGCTCTACCGGAACTAAAAGATCAGTTGATACCTGACGTTCTTAATGTTTTTTCATTGAGTAAAAAGAATAAAATCATTCCTGTTTTTAATGGTTACGCCATGTATTCCAAAGGTAAAAAGACGATAACCAGAAATATTAAAAGTGATGTGTTAATCAGAGATTTCGTTTCAGTGAATAGTGGGAAATCATACGTGTTTGATTCTGAAATACCATTTTCCGATAATGATCTTAAGATTAATTATGCACTACCCATATATGGTCAGGAAATAGCATATCAAACTCGTCTAAATGATAATGAATGGAGTGAGAAAACTACTGCAACAGAACAAACCTTGTTTAATCTCAAAGAAGGAAAATATACGTTTAAAATAAGAGCTAAATACAATGGTGATTTTAGGGAAAGTACTTTTAGTTTCAGTATAAAACCTCCTATTTATAGAACACATTGGGCATATGTTTTGTATCTGCTATTATTGTTGCTATTGATTATTTCGGTAATCGGGATTAATCGATATAAAATGAAGAAGCAAGAACGAATTTTGTTAGAACAAAAAGCAGAAAAACTTCAAAAACAGGAGGAGGAACATAGAGCTCAGAAATTAGAACAGGAGCATAAAATTATTGAGTTAAATAATTCTAAATTACAAGATGAGATAAAAGCAAAAAGTAGAGAGCTTACTCAGATTGCCTATGTTAACTTAAATAAAAATAAGATTCTTAAGAAGATAAAGGACAAAATTGTCAAAGTGCAAGGTTCTTCTGCTCAGAAATTGCCAACTAATAGCTATAATGAGTTGGTAAGATTAGTGGATTATTATATTACTGATAAAGAAAGTAAGTTGTTTGAGATTAATTTTGATAAGTCACATCAAGAGTTTTATGAAAAACTTTCTAAAAATTACCCTAACCTTACTTCCAAGGATTTAAGGTTATGTGCATACCTTAAAATGAATCTTTCTTCAAAAGAAATAGCTCCACTATTAGGAATAAGTTCACAAAGTGTCGATGTTAGCAGACATAGATTAAGAAAAAAGCTTAATTTAGGCTCCAAAGATAATTTGACTAATATTCTTATAAGTCTAAAATAAGAAATTTCTAATAGTAAGGTCATGAGGAAAAAGGTTACCCTAAAACAGCTTGCAAAAGAATTGAACCTATCCATTTCTACAGTTTCTAAATCATTAAAGAATGATTCAGAAATTAGTCAGAAAACCATTAATAGAGTTCATGAATTAGCCAATTTTTATAATTATAAGCCTAACGCGTTAGCCGTAAGTTTAAAAAGTAATAAGACAAATACCATCGGAGTTCTATTGCCCGAAATTCTAAATCATTTTTATGCAAAAGTTTTATATGGTATCGAACAGGAAGCTTCTAAAAATGGATATAAGATCGTTACCTGCATAACTAATGAGTCTTATGAAAAGGAGGTTGAATATGTAGAAATGCTTAATTATAGCAGTGTAGATGGATTTATTCTCGCATTGAGTAAAGAGACACAAATGCTTAATAAGCTAGATCATTTTAAAGATTTAAAAAGGGATAATGTTCCTTTGATCATGTTTGATAGGGTAAGTGGAGAGATAGATTGCGATAAAGTAATTGTTGATGATAAAGATGCATCAAAAACGGCCATACAACATTTAATAAAAACTGGATGTAAAAAAATAGCAGTGATTTCTACCATTTTTGATCTTAGTGTGGGGAAATTAAGGTTAGAGGGGGCTCTAGAAGAAGTTTCACTACACGATAATGTATCATTGATTCAATTGCCTATAAATAATGTAGAGACCGAAGAAAATGAAATAGAATCATTTCTTAAGAATAATGAAATAGATGCAGTACTTGGGTTGGATGAGACTGCAGCGGCTATAGCAATAAATATGGCTAATAAATTGGGATATAGTATACCGAAGGAGATTTCGGTAATAGGTTTTACAGATGGTTTACTATCAAAACACTCTTATCCTAAACTAACTACAGTGTCCCAGCACGCAGAAGATTTGGGTGCAAAAGCAGCAAAAATGTTACTCGACAGATTATCTAATACATCAGATACTAATTATCAAACAAATACAGAGGTTGTAAAAACTTCTTTAATACTTAGAGATTCTACGAATTGATAATATTCAATTACAAATGATTTTTTAAGTACTTTCTCTTTCAGTTAATCTAGTTTCTAGTCGAACTATTGTTTTCTTATGATCCATCTCATCAGGTTCGTTAAGTTGATTGATAAGAAGTTCTGCAGCTTTTTGACCCATTTCAAAACTTGGTTGAGATACGCATGTCAAAGTTGGAACAAATACTTCTCCAAGGCCTAAGTCTCCAAAGCCGATTACAGCAACTTCTTCAGGTATTTTTTTACCTGTTTTAAGTAAAGTTTTCATAGTTAGTAAGCCGTAATTGTCTGTACATGCAAAAACTGCGTCAGGCGTAATAGATAAATGCCTAAAAAAATCAAGGATTTCTTTATCTTCAAATTCTCTATGAAGAGAGTTGCAATGCAAAATTAGTTCTTTGTGGATTGGAATGTTATATTTAGTTAACGCTGCAATAAAACCTTTATATCGATCTTGGAATACCTTCTTTTCCTTTATGCCACCAATGAAAGCAATTTTTTTCTTTCCTTTTTTTATTAAGAATTCTACAGCTTTAAAAGAAGCTCTCTTGTCATCTATTATGACATGGTCCGCTCCAGAAACCTGTTCTCTAATATTGTCAAATAATACCATTGGCATTCCTTTATTGATCAAGTCGTTTAGGTGAGCTACATTTTCAGTTTCATGTGTAGGTGATAAAATAATGCCATCTACCAAACCTCTTTCAAAGGAGATCAGGTTTTCTTTTTCGAATTGATATGAGTTTCTAGAAGAGCTAATTAGTATTTTATAATTATGATTTCTGGCATATTGGTCAATCCCTCTGCACACTTCAATAAAAAAAGGTTCATCGTATCGAGGAATCAGAACCCCGATAATATTAGTTTTTCCCGAACTAAGACTTTTAGCGATTTGATTAGGCATATACCCCATCGATTTCGCTGTATTAAATACTTTTTCCCGAGTGCTTGGTTTTACTCTTGGGTTTTCATCTAAAGCACGAGACACTGTTGCAATAGAAACATTAAGTTTTCTTGCGATATCCTCAAGCTTTACTCTTCTTTTTTTAAAACCCATTAAAATTAATATTAAAAAATTATCAATAAATCTCTTATTTTGATAAAAAAACAATAATACAAACGTTTGTATTTTTTTTAGTAGAAGATTTACTTTTCTAGGATGCTATTTGTTATGTAATTTGTAGTAATATGAATTAGCACAAAATAATACAGTATTAAGATTGATTAAACATAAGTATATAAAACCTTCCCCAAAATAAAATATTCAAATCTCGGTATTTGAATCACCTACGCTAATTTATGATAAATAATGTTATGACCTGTGTTTTTTTAAGAAATTGAAAAATGGTTTGATAAGAAGTTTATTGGTTGTTTTTTTATGATTGTATAGAAAAAAATTAAAGATGTGTCTATATAAAATCTATACTTAATCGTTTACATTCTTTATATGTACCTTCTTTATACATCTTATTGATATTGATTAATTGTTTGATTATCAGATTTTTAAAGTACATAAATAACCATTTAAGCTGTATTGTATAGTTAATGTAAAGATTTAGATATTTGAAATTCTATGTGAATAATATTGTAGTTTTGATAAAAAAAGAACTTAACATGTATCGATATTGATATATTTTAACTTTTTTTTTATTAATTCAGTTGTATGTACTGTTTTTTGAGAAAAAACTAATTAAAATTGATTTAATAGTATCTGAATCCTTTTATAAGTAAGAATTATTATTGTTTAAAAAATAAAATTTATTAAGTGGAGCTTACTTGGTTTAAAAAAGGAACAATCTATCAAATATACCCTAGGAGTTTTAATGATAGTAATGATGATGGTATAGGAGATTTAAGAGGGATTATCCAAAAGTTGGATTACATAAATAGTTTACATATCGATATTATATGGTTGAGTCCGATTTTTAGTTCGCCAAATGACGATAACGGATATGATATAAATGACTATTGTTCTATTATGCCAGAATTTGGTACAATGGATGATTTTGATGAGTTATTAGAAGAAACTCACAAAAGAGGAATGAGACTGATTTTGGATCTGGTAGCTAATCACTGTTCTGACGAGCATAAATGGTTTGAAGAGGCTAAGAAATCAAAGGATAATCCATATAGAAATTATTTTCATTGGAAAAAACCTTCAATAAATGGTGGTCCTCCAAATAATTGGAAATCTTTTTTTGGTGGAAGTGCTTGGGAATTAGATGAAGTTTCAGGAGAATATTATTTACATCTTTTTACTAAAAAACAACCTGATCTAAATTGGGAAAATTCTAAAGTAAGAGAAGAGATATATGATGCAATGCGTTTTTGGTTAGATAAAGGGGTTGATGGATTTAGAATGGATGTTATTCCTTTGATATCTAAACCTGAAGGTTATCCAGATGCACCTGAAGTGGGTTTTAGAAAAATTATTGAAAATGTGTATGCTAATGGACCTACGGTACATCAGTATCTTAAAGAAATGAATGAAGAAGTGATCAGTAAATATGATGCTTTTTCATTGGCAGAAGGAGTTGGGATTAACGAGGACAATGTTGGTCTTTATGTGAACAATGATAGAAATGAATTAGACATGTTGTATCATTTCGATATTCTGGAATGTACAATAGTAAATGGGAAATTTGAAGAAGTTTCTCCGTTTGACCTAGTCCAAATGAAACAGATATTTAAAAAATGGAGGGATGCAATACACGAAACAGGCTGGATTGCTAATGCCTTGGGGAATCATGATTTTGCACGTATGGTATCTAGGTTTGGAGATGATAAAAAATACCATAAAGAATCTGCTAAGATGTTAATGACTATGCTATCGACTCAAAACGGCACATTAAATATATATCAGGGAGATGAGATAGGAATGACTAATATATCATTACTTAATATTGAAGAAGTAAGAGATATACAGTCATTAAATTTTTATAAAGAAAATAAAATAACTCATAAGTACACAGAGGAATTGGCTTTAGAGATGATTAATAAGGAAGGTCGTGATAATGCAAGAACTCCGGTGCAGTGGAATAGTGATGATATAAATGGAGGTTTTTCTAAAAAAGAACCTTGGTTAAAAGCTAATCCTAACTATAAAGATATTAATGTAAAGGATCAGGACGAAGATCCTAATTCTATATTAAATTTTTATAGAAGTTTATTGAAAATAAGAAAAGAACACGATGTATTCGTGCATGGTGATTTCCAAGAAATAGAATTTAATAACCCTAAGTTGTATATATACAAAAAGAACCTTGGCAAAGAGAAAATTATGGTAATGCTTAACTTCAATAACTCTGAAGAGTCATTTGATGCTAGTAGTATAAATGAAGTTGAGATTCTTGCAAATAATTATGAAAACTTAGACATCGAAAGCAATAAAGTTGTCTTGAAGCCATATCAAGGGGTAATATTAGATTTAAAATAAAATTGAATTATAACAAAGATGAATCAAGTAGAAAGTGAAATTAGTTTTTGTTTGTTAGCGAAGGAGTTTTTCTGATAGGAACTCCTTTAGAAGAGGTAACATAGGGGCATCTTAAAATTGTAACTTTTGTTTTCAAATATTTATTTGTAGTTACTAACGTGTCGATTGTTCTAGTAAGACAAAGGCGCCCCTGTTACTTGTTTTTCTTAAGAAAAAACTAATTTTTTAACGGTAAAAGTATTAATAATTAACAACTAAATATTTAAATTTAATCAAACTCTAAATTATGAAAAGTATGATACTCAAAAAACTCTTGTTTCTTTTGGTATTTATTTCGGGGAATATGATGTTTGCACAAATCACGGTTACAGGGGTGACTTCTGATGCAAATGGTCCAATACCTGGGGTAAATGTCTTAGTAAAGGGAACCTCGAATGGGGCGGTTTCAGATTTCGATGGGAACTATACACTAAATAATGTGGCAGAAGACGCTGTTTTAGTTTTTAGCTATATCGGATTCGAAACTCAGGAAACGGTAGTTAATGGACAAACAGTTATTAACGTTACTTTAAAAGAAGACGCCGCTAAACTAGACGAGGTGATAGTGGTAGGATATGGATCAATTAGATCTAAAGACGCTACAGGGGCAGTAGCTACGGTAAAATCCGAAGATTTCAATCAAGGTATTATTACCTCTCCAGAACAATTAATTCAAGGAAAAACAGCTGGGGTTCAGATCACACAAACCAGTGGGGAGCCTGGAGCAGGTGTTAATTTAAGAATACGAGGAACATCCTCAGTAAGAGCAAATAACAATCCACTTTATGTGGTAGATGGTTTTCCTTTGAACGGAGCAGATACTTCTGCAGGAGCTTCAGGTTCTGATATTGGGGCTTCAGCAGCTACAAACCCTTTAAGTTTTCTAAATCCAAATGATATAGCAAGTATAGATATACTTAAAGACGCATCAGCAACCGCAATATATGGTTCACGTGGTGCGAATGGAGTTGTTTTAATAAGTACTAAGAGAGCAAAACAAGGAGTACAACTTTTAGAATTTAATACATCCGTTTCTTCTAGTTCAGTAAGTAATACATTAGATATATTGGATAGAGACCAATTTCTGGATGCTCAATCAAGATTAGGAGCTGATTTATCGGTATTGGATTTAGGAGGAGATACAGATTGGCAAGATTTTATATATAGAAATGGTTTTAGTTCAGAATACCATGCTGCTTTTGGAGGTGGTGGTGAGAATGGAGGGTACCGTTTTTCTGTAGGATATATTAATCAAGAAGGGGTTGTAGAAAAATCTGGATTAGAAAGATTGACGGCTAGATTTAATGCAAAATATAATTTTTTCGATGATAAATTGAAAATGAATGTTCAGTTAAACGTTTCTAATGTTGATATTGATAAAGTACCAATTACAGATGATGCAAATGCGAGAGGAGATTTAATTTCTGCGGTGTACTATTCAAATCCTACATTATCACCTTTTGATGAGAATGGAAACCCATCATCAACAGGATCTCTAGAACAATTGAATCCAGCAGCAATTTTAGGGTTTTCCAGAATTAATACAAAAACCTTAAGAACTCTTAGCAACTTTTCGCTAGAGTACTTCTTTATCCCAGAGCTTTCTTTTAAAACGGCGATAGGAGTAGATAGGTCAATCTCTAAAACAGGTTCGGCTTTTTCATCTGAATTCGAATTGACGAATACACAAGGACTTGGTAGAGCAAGAGTTGATGATCTAAGTTTAACTTCTGTGCTTTGGGAAAACTATTTTACTTATCAAAAGGACTTTGAAAATAGTAGTCTTAATGCATTATTAGGATATTCTTATCAACAATTTAGTACTGATGTAGATGCATTGATTGCTGCGAATTTTAGAGAAACAGATCCAGGTTTAATGCTTAATAACATTGGATCAGCACAGGTTTTTGGAGGAAATTCTGGTAACTTTACAGATGAATTACAATCTTTTTATGGAAGAATAAATTATTCTTTATACGATAAGTATCTGTTTACGGGAACATTAAGAGCAGATGGATCTACCCGATTTGGTCCTAATGAAAAGTATGGGTATTTCCCATCCTTTGCATTTGCTTGGAGATTATCTGAAGAAGACTTTATTCCAGATGCTTTTTCTGATCTAAAATTACGACTAGGATATGGTATAACTGGTAACCAGGAGATTCCTTCTAATCTTTATGTAGAAAGAGTACGTTTTGATGAAGGAACTATAGATAATGATGGTAATTTTGTGCCAGGAGGCCAGTCTACAGTGGCATTTAGAAATCCTGATTTAAAATGGGAGGAATCTACTCAACTTAACTTCGGTTTAGATTTTGGTTTTTTTGGAAATAGATTATCTGGATCTTTAGACGTATTTAGAAAAGAGACCACAGATTTATTAACACAAATTACTAGTGCACAACCAGCAGTAAATCCTTTTGTTTGGAAAAATATTGATGCTACTATAATCAATCAAGGTGTAGAATTATCTCTTAATTATAGAGTAATAAGTAATGAAAATTTTAGCTGGGATACGAGTTTTAATATTGCATTTCTTGAGAATGAAGTAACTGATTTCAATGAAGCTCCTATTAATACAGGTCAAATAGATGGTCCAGGTTTAACCGGAGCATTTGCACAACAGATAGCCGATGGGCAACCTTTATATGCATTTTTCCTAAGAGAATTTATCGGATTTGATGAAAATGGAATTGCACAATATGAAGGAGGAGATGTTCAAAAATTTACAGGGGATAGTCCACTTCCTAAGTATAACTTAGGTTTTTCAAGTAATATGACCTATAAGAACTTTGATTTAAATTTATTCTTTACAGGGCAATTTGGACACAAGATTTATAACAATACTGAGAATGCTTTGTTTTCTGTAGCAAATCTTTCACAAGGTAGAAATGCTACCACGGATACTGCAGCCCTTATTGGTACAGAAGATCCTTTTAATGCTGCAGATGTTTCAACTAGATACCTGGAAAGTGGTGATTTTTTGAGACTACAAACAGCAACGTTAGGTTACACGTTAAATCTAGATAAGTATAAATGGATTAATAAGGCAAGGCTATTTGTAAATGCTCAGAATTTATTTGTAATCACTAGTTACAGCGGTCAGGATCCGGAAGTGTCTATTAATAAGCAGATTAACGGAGTGCCATCAATAGGAATTGATTATACAGCATTTCCACGAGCAAGAACGTTTACGTTAGGATTAAACGTGACTTTTTAATATATTTAGAATAAAAACGATCATGAAAAATTTAAAAACAAAAAATGTTGTAAAACTCATCTTGAGTGTTGCAATTTTATCGATAGGTTCTTGTACAGATTTAGAACCTGTTTTTGACGATTCTGTAGCTGTAGAAGATGCTTCTGGAGCTTTTGCAGGGGTTGATCCAGCTAATTTCTTGGAATCAGCATATAATGACATCGAAGGTATGGGAGATCAGGCAAATACTTACGCTTTATTAGAAGTGTCTTCTGATGAATTAGTAGTGCCAACCCGTGGAGCCGATTGGGGTGATAATGGTGTTTGGAGAACCATGCATCAACATAATTGGGATGCTAATCACGTTCATGTATTAGCAGCTTGGAATAATCGTAATGCAGCTGTTTTCAGATGTAATCAGATTATAGCACCAGAATCAAATGCATCACCAGAACAATTAGCACAAGCAAAAGCATTACGTGCATTGAACATGTTCTATGTGATGGATTTCTTTGGTCAAGTTCCTTTTAGAGGAGTAAATGATGGTGTAGATGTCGATCCTGTTGTATTTACAAGAGCAGAAGCTTTTGATTTTATTGTTCAGGATCTTACCGAAGCATTACCTGATTTAGCAGATGCTAATTTATCTGACATTTATACAGTGAATAAAGCTTTTGCTCATTTCCTGTTAGCAAAATTATACATAAATAAACAAGTGTATACAGGTAGTGCCGACGCAACGGATTATACCAAAGTAATTGAAAATAGTGATGCAGTTACCGCTCAAGGATATACCTTGGATTCAGATTATTTCGGGATATTCATACCGGGTCATACAAATCAAGAAATTATATTAGCTTTAGATACTTGGACTGGAAATAGAGTATGGAATATATTGCAGTCTTCTCAAGGAGGATGGAATGGTTTTGCTACATTGGGTGAAGTGTATGATTCATTTGAAAGTAGTGACATTCGTTTAGGAGATACAGGTACTGCAGGTGTAGGAAGAGGGATGCTTATTGGTCAACAATTTGCTCCCGATGGAACAAAACTAACGGACAGGAGTGGAGCTGATTTAGTTTTTACCAAAGACTTTCCTAATGGAATTAGTGGTAATAATGAAAGAACAGGTGTAAGGCCAATGAAGTATTCAAATACTACCGATGGAGTGCCATCACCAGGGAATGGTACAGTAGTAGCAAGATATGCTGATGTACTTCTTATGAAAGCAGAAGCAATTATGAGAGGTGGTACTTCTGGAGAAACTGCAGAGAGTATTCTTGATGATTTGAGAACACTACGTGGAGCAACTGCCGCTGGAAGTTATACTATGGAAGAATTACTGGATGAGAGAAGAAGAGAATTATGGATTGAGGGATGGAGACGAAATGATCAAATACGCTTTGGTACATTTAATGGTACTTGGGATATGAAAACAAATACAGAAGAGTTTAGAGTATTGTTTCCGATACCAGCATCTGCTGTAGCAACAAATCCAAATTTATCTCAAAATACTGGTTATTAAGCAGGTTTATAGAATTTTTTAAAATAGAACAGAGCCCTTCAATATTGAAGGGCTCTACTAATTATTATATTGCACAAAAAATCAAAATTGATTACTCTACTTAAGAATATTAGCACTTGCATATTTCTAATTACTCTACTTACATCTTGCAAAAGTGATGAGAAGACTTATTTTTTTGAACTTTTATCAAATAAAAAAACAGGGATCAATTTCCAAAATCAGTTAAAAGATACTCCAGAGCTTAATATACTTACATACTTATATTACTATAATGGAGGTGGTATTGGGGTAGGAGATTTTAATAATGATGGTTGGGAGGATTTATATTTTGTTTCTAATCAAAATGAGAATGAGCTGTATATCAATCAAAAGAATTTTAGCTTTAAAGAAGCTACTCCAAGTATTCTGAAAGATAAAGAAGGATGGTCTACCGGTGTTACTGTAATCGATATTAATCACGATGGGTTACAAGATATATATCTATGCAAAGTAGGAAATTATAAGGAGCTAAAAGGAAAGAATAAGTTGTTCGTAAATCAGGGATTAGATGATAATGGGATTCCGATTTTTAAAGAAGAAGCATCTTTATATAATCTTGATATTTCTAGTTTTTCTACACAAGTTAGTTTTTTTGATTATGACCTTGATGGTGATTTAGATATGTATCTCTTAAACCATTCGGTGCATCCTAATCGAACTTATGGAAGAGGCACTAAAAGAAAACAAATAGATTCATTATCGGGTGATCGATTATATCGAAATGATGATAATAGGTATGTAGATGTCTCTAAAGAGGCAGGCATTTTTCAAGGAGCTATAGGATATGGTTTGGGGATTGCTACAAGTGATATTAATAATGATGGATATCCGGATATTTATGTTGGGAATGATTTTTTTGAAAACGACTATTTATATGTTAATCAAAGCGATGGTACTTTTAAAGAAGTTATTACTTCAAATTTAAATACAATACAGCATACATCTCACTTCTCCATGGGTACTGATATTGCTGATATTAATAACGATGGATGGTCTGATATTCTATCACTAGATATGTTACCAGAAGATTTAACAACTTATAAATCATCGGGGGCCGAATATGGATTCACAATATATAATCAATATCTTAAAAATGGATATCAACCACAGTATATGCAAAATGCGTTACAGTTAAACAGAGGTAATAATAACTTTAGTGAAATTGCTTTTTTTTCTGGGATTGCTGCCACAGAATGGAGCTGGGCGCCCTTAATAGGAGATTATGATAATGATGGTTATAAAGACATTTTTATTTCTAACGGAATAAAAGGAGCAACCAATGATATGGATTTTATAAGTTTTATTGCTAATGATAATATTCAGAAACGTGTCAATAAAGGAATGACAAAAGAAGACTTAGCATTGGTTAAAGAATTGCCTGATAAGAAAACTGTAAATTACTTCTATCGTAATAATGGAGATTTGACTTTTGAAGATGTTTCTGATGTGTGGTCAGAGAATATAACATCGTATAGTAATGGGACAGTGTACACTGATTTAGATAATGATGGGGATTTAGATATTGTCACTAATAACATTAATGAGAATGCTTTTGTGTACGAGAATCATGTAGATACTTTAGAAAACAATAATTATATAAAGCTAAAATTAAAAGGAATAGCACAAAATCTACACGCTATAGGAGCTAAAGCAACAATTTATACAGATAAAGGTTTGCAAGTCTCAGAGGTGTATACAACAAGAGGTTACTTATCATCCGTTTCACCGATATTGCATTTTGGATTAGGAGATAGTTCAGGTGTAGATTCTATAGGAATTAGATGGTCTGATGGAGATAGATCTGTGTATAAAAACATTTCAATAAATACGACAACTACCTTAAGTAAAGTTGATGTTTACGCTGGTATCTCTAATCTTAGCGAACCTCCATATACTTTTAAAAATGATTCTATACGCATAAAGTTTAGACATCAGGATTATGAAACTAAGGATTTTAGTACAGAGCCTTTAGCACCTTATGCAATATCTAATGAAGGTCCTCATATATCCATAGAAGATATAAATAAAGATGGCTTAGAAGATGTTTTTGTTCCAGGAGGAAGATTTAAAGCAGGAAAATTGTTTTTACAAGAAATATCCGGAAAATTCAATGAAATTGAACAACCCGATTTGGAGCTATATAAGAAATATGAAGATGTAGATCAATGTTTTTTTGATGTAGATGCAGATGGTGATTTAGATCTAATTACAATTTATGGAGGTAATGAAAAACATTCTGGATATGAGACGAGCCCAAAACTTTTTATTAACGAAAATGGTGAATTTAAAGTAAACCCAAGCGCTTTTCCAGATATCAGAATAAATGCTTCGGTAATTGTTACATCTGATTTTGATCAAGATGGTGATCAAGATGTTTTTATAGGAAGTAATAGTATAGCCGGATCTTATGGGAAGTCTCCAAAAAATTATCTTTTTCAGAATAATGGAAAAGGAAGTTTTAAAGAAATCACTTCGGAAATAGCTCCGGATTTATATACTATCGGACAAGTGTTTGACGCAAAGTTTATCGATGTCAATAATGACAACTATCAAGATTTAGTAGTAGCAGGACACTATATGCCAATAACAATTCTAATCAATAATGGAAAAGGAAGCTTTAAAAAAGAGGTAATATCTTCTTTAGAAAAAACAAACGGTTGGTGGAATTGTATTGCAGTTCATGATATGGATCAAGATGGAGATGTAGATATTATTGCGGGTAATTGGGGACTTAATAGTCGCTTAAAAGCTTCAGAAAATGAACCAATACAATTATATCTTAATGATTTTGATGCTAATGGTAAGATAGATCCAATTGTGACCTACTTTTATCAAGGGAGAGAAACACCAATTGCCACCAAAGATGAATTAACTAAACAGATACCACAACTTAATAAGAAGTTTTTATCATATAAAGCATTTTCCGAGGCCAATTTCAAAGATTATTTTTTAAAAGAAAAAGTTGATCAGGCAGAAAAAAAACAAGTATTTACACTTAAGACGATATATTTTGAAAACAAAGGCAATCTAGATTTCATACAGCACGATTTGCCTTGGGATTCACAAGTGTCTTCTGTTCATGACATATTGATTCATGATATAAATGATGATCAATATCCTGATATAATTCTCGGTGGTAATACCTATGAGATCAGCACACAATTAAGTAGATTAGATGCATCTTATGGAGTTGTGCTTTTAAATGATAAAAAAGGAAGCTTTGTAAGCTATAAAAACACAGATTTGAAGGTTAATGGAGCCGTTAGATCCATTAAAACAATCAAGATTAAAGAAGAGGAATATTTTCTATTTGGTATTAATAACGACAGTGTCCAAGTTGTAAAAAAAATAAAGAAGAAACATGAATAAGTTCCTATATAGCGGTCTTATAGTGCTACTATTTTTTTCTTGTTCAGAAGAAAAAATAGAACAGAAACCAGTAGAACAAAGGAATACTTTGTTTACCAAACTCACTCCTGAAAAGACAAATATTGATTTTGTTAATCAGGTTAATAATGAAAAAGACCTCAATATCTTTACCTACAGAAATTTCTATAATGGAGGTGGCGTAGCTATTGGTGATATTAATAATGACGGTTTGCCTGATGTATATTTAACCGCTAATCGAAAAGAAAATAAACTATATCTCAATAAAGGAGATTTCACTTTTGAAGATATTTCTAAATCTTCAGGTACTACAGGAAAGAATTCTTGGTCTACAGGAGTAGTCATGGTGGATATCAATGCAGATGGATTATTGGATATTTATGTTTGTAATGCAGGTAATGTAAAAGGAGATGATCAAAAAAATGAACTTTTTATAAACAATGGTCCTTCGGCAAGTTCTGGGGCTATAACATTTACAGAAAGAGCAGCAGAATATAATTTGGCTGATAGTGGATTTACTACCCATGCTGCATTTTTTGATTATGATAAAGATGGAGATCTGGATGTATATATACTTAACAATAGTTTTATCCCAGTAAGTAGTTTAGGGTATGTAAACAAACGTAACCTTAGAGCAAAAGATTGGGATGTTCCAGAAATTCTAAAAGGAGGAGGAGATAAACTACTAAGAAATGATGATGGAGTGTTTACAGATGTAAGTAATACTTCAGGAATATTAGGAAGCCTAATTGGTTTTGGATTAGGAGTAACGATAGGAGACGTTAATAAAGATCTACTTCCAGATATTTATGTGTCGAATGATTTTTACGAAAGAGATTACCTCTATATCAATAAAGGTGATGGGACATTTAGTGAAGAAATTAAGGATTGGGTCAAACATCTTAGCCTCTCTTCGATGGGAGCGGATATGGCAGATATAAATAACGACGGACATCCAGAGATTTTTGTAACTGATATGCTACCTGAAGGTGATAAACGATTAAAAGAGACAAGTTCTTTCGAAAATTATGATTTGTATAAACTAAAGAAAAGCAGAGATTTTTATAATCAATATATGCAAAACTCACTGCAGCTAAATAATGGAGACAATACATTTTCGGAAATCGCTTTTTATAGTGGAGTAGCAAAAACAGATTGGAGTTGGGGAGCTTTATTATTTGATATGGATAATGATGGTTATCGTGATATTTATGTAAGTAATGGAATCTATCATGATCTAACCAATATGGATTTCATGAACTTTTTTGCCAATGATATCATACAGAAAATGACTTTAACTGGTAAAAAAGAAGAAGTAGATTCTATTATTAATAAAATGCCTTCCACGCCAGTTTCTAATTATGCTTTCAAGAATAATGGAGATCTAAGTTTTTCTGATGCTACAAAAACTTGGGGTTTCGAAGAACCAACTTTTTCTAATGGATCTGCTTATGGAGATCTGGATAATGACGGTGATTTAGATCTTATAGTTAACAATTTAAACATGCCAGTCGCTATTTATAAGAATAATAGCGAGCAAAAAAGTAATAACTATCTAAAAATCAAGATTAATGGAAGTGGTAAAAATACTTTTGGAATTGGTAGTGTTGTTGAAGTATATACAGACAACGAGATCTTAAGACACGAATTAATCCCCACAAGAGGTTTTCAATCATCGATAGACTATATAATGACTATTGGTCTTGGTAAAAGGAATAAAATCGATTCTTTGCGAGTTATTTTTCCAGATGGAAAATCTCAATTAATCAAGGATATTACAGTAAATAAACAAATAACCTTAAGTTATAAAGATACCGATGAGAATTATAAATACGTCTCAGGAAAAAATAACACCTACTTTGAAGAAATAGAAAATACTCTAGATGCTCATAAAGAAGATCCATATATAGATTTCGATTATGAAGGATTGATATATAAAATGCAATCCAGAGAAGGTCCGGCGATGGCAATTGCAGACGTTAATGGAGACGGCAATGACGATGTTTTTATCGGAGGTGCATATAATCAACCTGGTAAGTTATATTATCAGAACGGAAGAGGTAAACTAACATTGTCCAAATTCGAAACAGAAACCTTTTTCGAAGATACTGTAGCTATTTTCGAAGATATAGATGGAGATAATGATCTAGATCTTGTAGTAGGATCAGGTGGTAATTTTAAAGGAGCTAGAACTGGTGTTAGAAGCTATGTTAATGATGGCAGAGGATACTTTTCCAGAGGCGCAATTATTCTGCCTACGATTACCAATATCTCCACATTAGCAGCATACGATTATGATCAGGATGGAGACATTGATATATTCGCAGGAAGTCATAGCGTTGTAGGAACCTATGGAGTTTCTCCACAAAGTTATTTTCTGGAAAACGATGGGCGAGGTAATTTCATAGATGTAACTAGTAACAAAG
This sequence comes from uncultured Aquimarina sp., assembly GCF_947492405.1. Taxonomy (GTDB): domain Bacteria; phylum Bacteroidota; class Bacteroidia; order Flavobacteriales; family Flavobacteriaceae; genus Aquimarina. Next base: position 499,043 of record NZ_CANLMP010000004.1, on the reverse strand, counting down.
TAGCTGAAGCTAAAAACATTGGAATGATCACCGATGCTACTTGGCAAGACATTGATGGAGATCGTAAAAAGGATTTAATCGTTGTAGGAGAATGGATGTCTCCAAAAGTTTTTATTAATGACGGTAAAACATTAAATCTGATAAAAACGAATCTAGATGAAGTTTCAGGTTGGTTTAATGCAGTAGAAGCAACAGATTTAGATCAGGATGGAGATACGGATTTAGTTTTGGGTAATAGAGGGTTAAATTCTATCTACCAATCTACTAAAGAAACTCCATCTAAGATGTATATCAATGATTTTGATAACAACGGAACTATAGAACAAATTGTTACGCAGACCATCAATGGTAAAGACGTACCCATACATTTAAAGAGTGAAATAACGGCACAAATTAATGTTCTAAAGAAACAAAATCTTAAATTTTCTGAATATGCTACCAAGTCCATCGATGAGTTGTTTTCTAAAGAAATCTTAGATAATACAACCGTTAAAACAGTAAATAACTTTGCAAGTTTTGTAGCATATAATAATGGAAATAATACTTTTGAGATCAAAGAACTTCCTAAAGAAGCACAATTATCGTGTATCTGTGATATCGAAACAGGAGATATAAATAATGATGGTCATTTAGATTTGATTTTAGGAGGTAACAATTACAATTTTAAACCTCAGTTTTCTAGGTTGGATGCTAGTCGTGGAAATGTTTTGCTAGGAGATGGACAAGGAAATTATAAAGATCAAAAAGCCTCAGGATTTTTGGTTGAAGATGAGGTACGAGTTATGCGCTGGATGAAAAATAAATCTGGAGAGAAGTACTTACTTATTGGTGTTAATAATAATGCGCCAAAAATATTTAAGGTAGATAATAAATAATAGCCTAAGTTTAGATTTTATAAGAATGATCAAAAATATAGTCATAGTAACTTTAGGGCTGTTGCTTTTATTTGGGTGCAAAAAAGAAAAAGCACATAAGGATCAAGGAGAATTATTTGATAAAATTACTTCAGAGATTACTAATGTAACGTTTCAGAATACATTGAATCCAACTGAAGAATTAAATATTCTTGATTACCTGTATTATTATAATGGAGCAGGAGTTGCAGTGGGAGATATTAATAAAGATGATTTAGTAGATGTGTTTTTTACTTCTAATCAGGGTAAGAATAAGCTTTATCTCAATAAAGGCAACTTTCAATTCGAAGATATTTCCGCTAAGGCGAGAATAGAAGGAAATTCTGATTGGAACACAGGAGTTGTTATGGCAGACGTTAATGGAGATGGATATCTGGATATTTACGTTTGCGCAGTTGTTGGTCTTCAAGGGTTAGAAGGTAAAAATGAATTATTTATTAATAATGGTGATAATACATTTACCGAGAAAGCGTCTGAGTATGGATTAGATTTTCAAAATTATACCACTTCGGCAGCATTCTTTGATTACGATAATGATGGAGATTTGGACATGTATTTATTAAATCACGCAATCCATACTCAGAACTCTTTTGGTAAGGCCGCACTTAGAAATAAAAGAAGTTTGGAAAGTGGTGATAAATTACTTCGTAATGATGGAAATGTATTTACGGATGTTAGTGCAGCAGCAGGTATTTTTGGTGGAGGAAACGGATATGGTCTTGGAATAGGCACAGCAGATTTTAATAATGATGGATATACAGATATTTATGTAAGTAATGATTTTCATGAAGATGATTACTACTATATCAATAATGGTGATGGTACTTTTAGTGAATCTCTAAAAGAAAGTTTTGGTCATACGAGTCGTTTCTCAATGGGTAATGATATCGCTGATATTAATCACGATGGATATGCAGATATAATTACGTTGGATATGACGCCCGATGATGAAACTGTTCTAAAAGCTTCTGCTGGAGATGAAACGATAGATATGCTACAAATGCGTATCGATCGATTGGGATACCATTATCAGTATGCCCGAAATATGCTCCAGATCAATCAAGGGGATTATTTTGCCGAAACCGCATTACTAAGCGGTGTGTCTGCTACAGATTGGAGTTGGTCTGCATTGTTTGCAGATTATGATCAAGATGGAGAACAAGATCTATTTATATCTAATGGAATTCCAAAACGCCCTAATGACTTAGACTACATTAAATATATTTCTAATGAAAAAATTCAGGAAAAACTAAATACTAGAAAGTTAGTAGATAATGAAGCGCTAAATATCATGCCTTCTGGTGAGGTGCAGAATTGTATTTTTAGGGGAGATAAAGAGATGAGTTTTGTAGATAAATCTTCCAGCTGGCTGCCGATAGAAAATACAGCTTCTACAGGAAGTGCTTATGCCGATTTTGATAACGATGGAGATCTGGATATCGTAACCAATAATATCAATGCACCAGCTTCTTTTTATCAAAATAAAACAAATCAAAAAAATAAGTTTTTAAAACTTAAATTTGATTTCAAAGACAAAAATAAACTAGGAATAGGAACTAAGGTAATATCCTATCATCAAGGAATAGCGCAGTATAAGCAATTATTTACTTCTAAAGGTTTCCAGTCTTCTTCAGAACCTATAATTCATTTTGGGTATGATACTATAGCAACTATAGATTCGCTAAAAATAATATGGCCTGATAACACTATACAAATAGCAGAAAATATAACAACAAATCAGACCTTATTGATCAAATTATTGCACAAAAGAAATGCAGTTAATTATAAAGAGCTATTTTCTGAAAATAAAGGTTGGTTTAAAAAGGTAGACTCCATACCCGGATTACAATATGTGCATAAAGAGAATAATTATACAGATTTTAATCGTCAAAAATTGATTCCATATAAAATTTCTGATAGAGGACCTGCTACGGCAATAGGAGATCTAAATGGAGATGGGAAAGATGATATTTTCTTCGGTAGTTCTAAGCTAGAGGCTTCTCAAATATATATCCAAACAGATTCAGGTTTTAGACAAAGTAAACCAGAATTTCTTGATACAGATAAAAAGAAAGAAGAAGTAACTGCTATTATAGAAGATTTAAATAATGATGGTAAAAAAGACTTACTAGTTGCGTCTTCTGGAGGAGAATTTTTCGGAAATTCTAAGGAATTGATAGATAGATTGTATCTAAACTCTGATGCTGGTTTGTCAAGAAGTAATTTTCCTGAGTTATACGAGCATGAATCGATAATCAAACCTTATGATATAGATGCTGATGGAGACCTTGATCTTTTCGTTGGCGGTTATACCGTTTCTAATGATTTTGGTAAAATCCCCAATTCGTATCTCTTGATCAACAATAATGGAAATTTCACCATAAAAGAAAACCAAGAAATTCAACAAGTGGGAATGGTTACGGATGCTCTTTGGAGTGATTTTGATAATGATAAAGTAAAAGATCTAATTGTTATAGGAGAATGGATGTCACCCCATTTTTTTAGAAATAATAATGGTAATCTAATGGATGTTACAGATAAAATTTCTGAAACAGAATTAAAGGGTCTTTGGCAATCCATTATCAATTTTGATATAGATAATGATGGTGATATTGATTATCTATTAGGAAACTTCGGGTTGAACTCTAAATTTACTGCTTCTTCAGATTTTCCTTTAAAAATGTATTATTCGGATTTTGATAAGAATAATAAAACAGAAACAATTTTAGCATTACCCAAAAACGGAAAGTACTATACCGCTTTGGGTTTAGATGAATTATCAGGTCAGTTAAATTATCTTAAGAAAAAGTTTACAACATACAACAGTTTTGCTGGTAAAACTGTAGAAGAGGTTTTTGGAAAAAGTGAACTGCAGAAAGCTGAGCTGCTCGAAGTACATCAATTAGCTTCTGGATATTTGAAAAATGAAAAAGGAAAATTCGTGTTTGTTCCTTTTGGGAATTCACTTCAGTTATCACCAATTATGACCATGCTAAAATATGATTTTAACAAAGACGGAAAAGAAGAAGTATTTATGGCAGGTAATTATTTTGGGGTGATTCCTTATCATGGAAGATTTGATGGTTTTGCGGGTGCTATGATAGAAGGAGATACTTCTTTAATTGAAGCGCAAGAACTGCATATTAATTTGAGTCAGAAATCCGTTAGAGGATTAAATATTATTAATTTTGTAAATAAGGATTATTTACTAATCACATTAAACAATGGAAAGGCAGAGATTTATGAAATGCTTTAATAAATTAAATGAAATACCTTTATTGGTTAAGAGTAAAAACATGTTTTTATTCACCTCTTTACTATTGCTTTTGAATGCATGTCAAAAAGAAGAGAAAGAGATTGAAATCACTTCTGATGATTACCACCAAGCTGTGGATAAAATCACAGAAGTAATGGTACATGATATTTTTTCACCGCCTGTAGCCAGCAGAATATATAACTATGCCAATATTGCTGCTTACGAAGTGGTAAGACAAGAAGGCCACGATTATAAAACGTTATCAAATCAGTTGCATGGTTTAAGGTCTATTCCTGTTGTTGATACAACCAAAAACATTAATTATAAACTTTCTGCATTAGTAGCATATCTTGAAGTAGGTAAATCATTGCTTTTCTCAGAAGATCGCGTAGAAATATATCGTGATAGTATATATAATGCTTGGAAATTGCAAAACGAAGTAACTTTTAATGACTCTAAAACTTATGGATTAGCAGTCGCAGAGCATATAAAAAAATGGTATGCTACAGATAATTATGCGCAAACCAGAACAATGCCTAAGTTTTCTGTAAATACAGAAGACCCTTCTAGGTGGCAACCGACTCCACCAGATTATATGGATGGTATTGAGCCTCATTGGAAAGAAATCAGACCATCGATTATAGACTCTTCCTCACAGTTTAAGCCTGCGAAATATCCTGATTTTTCATTAGAAAAGGATACACCATTTTATAAAGAATTAATGGAGACTTATGAAGTTGGTCAGAAGATTAAGGAAGAAGGAGAAGGTTCAGAAAAATTAGAAATTGCACAATTCTGGGATTGCAATCCATATGTTTCAACGCATAAAGGGCATTTAATGTTTGCGACCAAAAAAATTACACCAGGAGCACATTGGATAGGAATCTGTAAAATAGCTAGTAAAAAAACCAATGCGGATTTTGCGAAAACTGTTTTTGCCTATACCAAAACCTCTATCGCGATAGCAGATGCATTTATAAGTTGTTGGGATGAGAAATATAGAAGTAATCTAATTCGTCCTGAAACCTTGATCAATCAGCATATTGATGAAAATTGGACTCCAGTTTTACAGACGCCACCGTTTCCAGAATATACTAGCGGTCATTCTGTGGTTTCTGGAGCAGCTTCTACGGTGCTAACAGCAATCTATGGAGATAACTTTGCTTTTGATGATGATACAGAATTGCAATATGGTTTGCCTGTTCGTTCTTTTAAGTCTTTTAACCAAGCAGCTGATGAAGCTGCAATAAGCAGATTATATGGAGGAATTCATTATAGAGCAGCCATCGATTTAGGATTAGACCAGGGACGTGCATTAGGAAGTTTTGTGGTTAGTAAATTAGAAATGAACACATCAAATGCCGGAGTAGCAAGTTCTAACTAATATGAGGAGAATTGTAGTTTTAATCTTGGTAGTATTATCCTGTTTGTCCATTTGGTATTTATTTATAAAAGAATATGATTATCAGATAACGTTTAAGGTTAAAATGGCGCCTGGTAGTTTGTATTACGAATTGTGCGAACTGAAATCTTGGGGAGATCAGGGTGATAACAAGATTGAAGTGTTGGATACAATATTGTTTAAAAAAGTTGTTCAAAAAGTGGGTATTGAGAATACCGGTTTCGTTTTAGATTGGAATTTCAAAGCCATTAATGATAGTGTCACAAAAATTACTGTTGGTATCGTTTCAGAACAAAAATCAATAAAAAACAGACTGCAAGTGCTTACAGGTTCTTCGGATTTTGTCGATTCGTATAAAAACCAAATGATTAAATTTAATAATAAACTTATTGATTATACCAATAGCTTTAAGGTTTATATCAATGGAGAAAGTACGATTCCCGAAGTAAAGTATGTAAGTACTTTTATGAAAGCTAAACGATCAGAAAAAGCCAGTAAAATGATTATGGCTAACAGTGACCTTTATTTAAGCATTCCCAGAAATAGTATAAAACAAGAAGGCCATCCTGTAATTAAAGTAAAACATTGGGATTTTAAATCTGATTCTATTCAGTTTGATTTTGGATTTCCAGTAAAAAATAAAGATGCTATTGTCTCGAATTCAATCACTAACTATAACGAACAAGTCTCCCAAAAAGCTCTGAAGGCTACTTATTATGGAAATTATAAAAACAGTGACCAGGCTTGGTTTGCATTAATCGAATACGCCAGAATTAATGCTATCGAAATAGAAAAAAAACCATTCGAAATTTTTTATAATAACCCTATGCAAGGTGGTGATGAATTGCAATGGAAAGCAGAAGTCTTTCTCCCAATAAAATAAAGACCTAATAAAATTTTCTTTTTGTTAAAATGTACCTACTACGCCTAGTTGACCTGCACCTAATTTAAGATCCCATTTTACCCTAAACTTTTTACTATCATAAACATACCTTTCTTTCTTATATAGATAGTTGTCTATACCATCGACAATAACCACACTTAATGCTACACCAAGAACTACATCGGTTAACCAATGAGCACCACTCCATAAACGAGAAATAGGGCTAATTAAGCCTACTGCATAAAGACCTCCTTTGATATAAGGGCTGTCGAATTGTTTTGCTATTGCATAAGCTGTAGTAAAAGACAGGATAGCATGTCCAGAAGGGAAAGAATGATAGTCAGCTTCACTAGCATTAAAACGGAAACTCCAATTACCCTCTCCAGCAGTAGGTCTTGCACGACCAACGAGTGTTTTGCTTACCGTCTGAAGAATTCCTCCGGCAGTGGCAGAAGCAATAAGTAAGACTCCAGTCTTTCTTATTTTTTCATCTTTTGTGATCAATCCCAAAGCATAAATACTCGTTGTCAATCCATAGTTAAAAAGAGGTTTCCCAAAGCGAAAACCACTTTCCTTAATTATTTGTGGAACTCCTTCACTTTGTTTAGTGAAATAATCATTAGCAGGCTCATCAGCAGCTAGTAATATTGCGCTTCCCGCAATAATTCCTCCAAATCTTGCCCAATCATCACCTTTCCATCTTAGAGGTTGTGTGTATGCATTTTTGACTCCACCAAAAGCAGAAACGCCATCGTACTTCAGCATTTGCCATCGAGTCATTTCATGTTGCGATTTTTCCGTTTTTTCTTCGGAGATTGATTCTGATTGTTCTTCCTCTAATTTTTTTTCAGGCTGTTCTTCTGATTTTTCTTGCGAATAAGTAATAACAGAAAAAAGAAATAACAATAAAAAAACTGGTCGGATATTAAAATGTCTCATAAGCAGAATTTGGAAAGTAAAAATAACAACTTATTCGCAAACATAAGTTAAATATGTTGGTACGATCTAAATAATAAGCTTTTTTAAACTAAAGTTCCTAATTGTACTAGTCAAGTACCCTTTTGTCCATTCTCTAATACGGATGATCAATTTATTTTTGATTTGTCAAGTTTAAAACCTAAAAAAAAGCAATACAATGGAGCAAGAAGCAACAAACTATAATGAACCTGAATACTTTCAACTGAGATCACCAAATACCGAAAATGGTTTTGGATATTCATTTGCTGTAAAAATAGGAAACCATATTAAAGCTTCCGGTGCAGTAAGTATGGACGAACAAGGAAAACCAACTGCTGCTGGAGATTATAAGCAACAAATGAAAAACTGTTATGCCGATATCAAAAAAATGTTAACATATTACGATTGTACTTTTGATGATGTTATTGTAGAAAATGTGTATACTACACACATGTCTTTATTTCTGGAAAATTTAGAATATAGAAAATCGTTATATAATGAAAACCGCTACCCAAAATCAACCTGGTTAGGTGTTAAAGAATTGGCTATGCCAGAGCTTATGATCGAAATTGAAGTAGAAGTTTATAAGCCATAAATAAGGGTAAAAGATTTATGTAAAGGCTATGTATAAAAATATAAATACTATGAAACAAGCATCTCTCATATCGTCAAAGGAACTCAATAATGTATTAACAAAGCCTAATGTCAAAGTTTTTGATGTAAGAGGTACTTGGGGAACAGACCCCAGATCATTACGTAATGATTATGTCTGGGAGCACATTCCCGGAGCAATTTTTTTGGATTGGAGAAAAGAATTTATTCAGCAAAATATAGCTCCTAATTTAGCCCAGGTATCTTCTTTTGAAGAAGCTAAAGAGTCCTTTAAAAATTTAGGAATTCACAAAGAAGATACAGTTATACTTTATGATGATTATTATCATATGTTTGCTGGTAGAATCTGGTGGGCTATGAGATATTGGGGGTTTAAAAATGTAAAGGTTCTTAATGGTGGGTTCAAATACTGGAAATCACAAGGTTTGCCAATTTCTCAAGAAATACCGAAAGTTTCACCTGGTACTTTCGAACCAGTATGTCAGAAATCTCTACGAATATCTCTAGAGGATTTCTTAGTTGAAAAAAACCATGCTTGTGTTTTGGATGGTCGCGGAATTGCAGCGCATAAAGGAAACCCTGACGATCCTCGCACGGGCCATATACCAGGAGCGATTAGTGCCGCTTATAATTCACTAGTAGATAAAACAACAGGACTTTTTCTCGAAGAGGAGAAAATAGTAACATTGTTTAATAATACAATTCCAAATTGGCGTACCGAAAAGATAATTTCTTCTTGCGGAGCAGGATATTCCGGAACTGTAGTTATGCTGGCACTGGCTAATTTAGGAATTGATTCCAGTTTGTTTGACGGATCATTTTCTGTATGGAAACAAGATCCTGCACGTCCTGTGGAGCAATCCAACTAAGAGTGGAGTATAAAAAAATAGAGTTCTATTCTAATAATATCAATCAATCATAATATCTTTATAAAATTAGATAAAGATATATCATCTTGCTATAAGCATTAAATAATAATACTTAACAATTTCTCTATGAACAGTAATCATTTTAGAATAGAAACTGATATTGATTATATAGATTCAAGAGATAGAATATTTAGAATGGTTTTTGTCGATTCGGGTAATGCAACATTCAAAATAGATTTTTCTACCTATGATATTACAGGCCCGACATTAGTTTTTATCTCAGAAAATCAATTGCTTAGTATTCAGAAAAAATCTGTTGAATTCAGCTGGAGAACCGTGTGTTTTTCGAATGATTTTTTCTGTATTAAATTAAACCGAAGTGAAACCTTTTGCGATGCTGTAATCTTCAATACGACAAAACCACCATACATTCCATTGCAGGATACAGAGCTAAAAAAAGTAGACTATCTCATTACAGCGATGAACAATGAGTTAGAAGAAGCAAATGATTTTCAGGAAGAAATAATAATTTCACAATTGAAAACACTGTTATTATATTCTTCAAAAATTAAGTTAAAACAATTCGGAGAAGTAAATTTATCAGTATTATCGCCAGTAGTAACGGATTTTCAAAATCTTTTGGACACAGCATACGAACGTCAACATACTGTTCAGTTTTATGCAGATGAATTGAATATTTCACCAAAAGGGTTAAATAAAGCAGTCAAAAAAGAATTAGGGAGAACAGTAAGCGAATTAATTAAAGAAAAACTTATTGTAGAAGCCAAAAGAGAACTCTACACAAAAGAACTGTCTATTAAAGAAATTGGTTACAAATTAGGCTTTGAAGATCCCGCTTATTTTAGTCGATTCTTTAGAAAGGAAACCTCTCATAGTCCAAAAGAGTACGCAGAATTACTATAATTTCCTAAAAACACCATACAAGGAGTTATTTGTCCTACGAACAAAACAGTAAAGCAGGGTACGTTTGTATAAAAGATTACAAATGACTCATTATAGTATACTTATTATTGGTGCAGGTCCTATCGGCCTTAGTTGTGGGATAGCTGCCCAAAATGAAAACATTTCGTATAAAATTATTGAAAAGGGGACACTTGTAAATTCACTTCATAATTTTCCGACCGATATGACATTCTTTTCCAGTTCTGAGAAACTAGAAATAGGAAATCTTCCTTTTACGTCACTTTCAGTACGTCCTACAAAACAGGAAGGATTAGAATATTACAGACGAGTTACGCAATATTACCAGTTACATGTTGAGCTTTATGAATCTTTCGAATCTGTGGAACGGTTACCAAATGAATCTGGTAAAAATTGTTTTAAAATAACAACCTCAAAAGAAACATATACGTGTAATTATATTATAAACTCTACAGGGTTTTACGATACACCTGTGTCATTACAGATTCCAGGAGAACAACTTAAAAAAGTAAAACATTATTTCACTTCTGCTCATCATCTTTTTAATCAAAGAGTAGCCATTATTGGTGCTTCAAACTCAGCAATTGATGTCGCTTTAGAGGCATACAGAAAAGGAGCAGATGTAACTCTCTTAATACGAGGAAAAGCCATCGGAGATAGTGTGAAGTATTGGATTAGACCCGATATTGAAGCTCGAATCGAAGAAGGACATGTTAAAGTGTATTATGAAGCTAATGTTTCTGAAATCACCCAAAATCGTATTGCTTTTATGGCAAAAAATGAGCATATAGAAATCGATAATGACTTTGTATATGCTATGACTGGATATCGACCTAATATTGAGCTTTCGGAGGCACTGGGAATCGAAATCGATGCAACTACAGGATATCCAAAATACAATAAAACAACATTGGAGACCACTTCTTCTAATGTATATCTGGCAGGAGTAGTTATAGGAGGTTTAAACACACGAGAATGGTTTATAGAAAACTCTAGAGATCATGGAGATAAAATTATCAATCATATAAGAAACAAATAAGACCATTTAATGTGATACATAAATAGTGACTGGAAAATAATACAAGTCTAGTTCCTTTTTATCCATTTTATAGCTTGTTTTATCAATATATCTTTGAAATGTGAACGGGTTAAAAAATCCACAAATAACAATAATATAAAAAAATAAAAATCATGAAAAATGTAGTTCTTGCACTTACGGTACTAATTTCAACAATCAGTTTTGCTCAAAACGTTAACACAAAATCAGTAGCCCTTGAAGGATATGATCTTGTGGGATATTTCACCAAAAATCAAGCGATTCAAGGTTCTGATAAATTAGCTGTAGAGGTAGATGGTATCCACTATTATTTTAGCAGTGTAGAAAATCAGCAGTTATTTAAAGCAAATCCTACTAAATATATGCCAGAAATGGGAGGGTTTTGCGCAACAGCTGTTGCAACATCAAACGCTAAGTTTCCTGTTGATCCAGAAACGTTTCAAATAACAGATGGTAAATTATACCTTTTCTACAATGGACCGTACAAAGGAGCTAACTTCAATGGAAAAGAACCTTGGTTGAAAGACGAAAAAGCACTAATCAAAAAAGCAGAAGTAAACTGGAAAACACTTAAAAACAGTTAGTGAAGTTTCAAATAAAGCCATTGTTCTTTATTATTAATTTTCAATGGCTTTTAACACTCTTATTTTTTTAAACCCCATTGTATTTATAGCAGGAGAAAAGACAATCTACCTCATAAAAAGAAGACAAAAAATTAAATAAAGAATCATAAAAATGAAAAAATATATTTTTTTGACATTGATTATTATAGTAGCTACACTTAGTGTAAATGCCCAAAACAATCAGAATTCCTTTGCAGGAAAAACATTTAGAATCGATAATTATATAGGTGACAAATTTGATAACTCTGAGGATTTAGTGTTTACGGATACTGATGTAGAAGGTTCTATTTGCATACAATATGGCTTTAAAAAAGCAAAGTATACTACGAAAATCAATAAAAACGGGCTTCATGAATTTTCATGTACAATGAGTAGCAAGGAGCACGGAAAAATGATATGGATAGGTGAAAAAACAGGAAGTAAAATTTCTGGAGAATACCTGTGGACTAAGGAAGGGCAAGACCCAATACAATATACGTTTAAAGGAAAAATTAAATAAAATGAAAAATACGCTTATTATAATTGCTCATCCAAATTATAAAGATTCTCTTGCCAATAAAACTATAGTAGAGGCACTGGAAGAAGAAGTAGAAAACTGTACTATTCGTAATTTGTCTGAGTTATATCCCGATTTTAATATTGATGTAAAAAAAGAGCAAGACGCTCTGTTAACAGCGGATCATGTTATTTTTCAATTCCCGTTTTATTGGTATAGTGTACCCCCAATATTAAAACAGTGGATCGATGTTGTGTTGACATATGGTTTTGCTTATGGAGATGGTGGAGATAAGTTAAAAGGGAAAAGTTTCATTGTAAGCACCACCACAGGTACTCCTGTAGAAGCTTATAAAAGTAATGGCATGAATCGTCATACTATGGAAGAATTTTTATATCCGGTTAAACAAACGGCAACTTTATGTCTAATGGATTATAAAAACCCTGTATATTCACATGCAATGATTGCCTGGAAAGACGAGGATCGAATAACGGTGATCAATAAGGCAAAAGATCAAGCTAATCGATTATTGTTATTGGTATCATAATAAAAAGTAATCAGAATAATTAACTAGAAGATAATGAGTGAGGATATAAAATTCGATTTTGCAGACGATTCAATAGCACAAGCTTATGACGATGTACTTGTTCCCTTGCTTTTTGATCCCTGGACTACAAAACTTATACATGAAAATGAGCCCTGGTCTAGTAGATACGTTTTAGATTTAGCTTGTGGGACTGGGGCGGTTACAAAGCAACTATTAAATCAGGTCACTTGCACGGGAAAAGTATTTGCATTAGACCTCAATGAAGAAATGTTGGCTATCAATAAGGCTAAATTCGAAGAATTAGGATGTGATGATGTGATTGAATTTATTCATGCATCAGCAGAAGCCATACCCATTGAAAATAACACATTGGATATTGTAGTATGTCAGCAAGGTTTTCAGTTTTTCCCTGATAAACTCAAAGCAGCCGAAGAAATATATAGAGTACTTAACAAAGATGGAAAATTGATTATTTCTACCTGGTTGCCTGTCTCTGAATGTGAAATTTTTGGAACATTGTGCGAAACGCTAGAAACCATTGAAGAAGAAGAATTATCCCAGTTAATACGTCTGCCTTTTGATTATATGCCAAAAGAAGAACTGAAACAAATTTTTACAAAAGCTGGATTTAATATTATCGAAATAGAAAAGCAGAAAATGGACCTTTATTTACAAGGAGGTATGGAAGAAGCCATAGCATTTATACATAGCACACCTATTGGATTAAAAATAAAGGGATTGCCTAAAGAAAAACAAGAAGCCCTTAAACGAATCTTTAAAGAAAATGTAAAAATAATAAACGGAACTAATTTTGGTAAAATGGTTACGTATGTCTTGAAAGCTCGAAAATAGTAATAAAAAAAACAAGAGTAACCTGTTGTGCATTTTGATTTTTTTATTCCAAATTCTTCGATTCGAGTGCTTCGAATAAAAGAAGAAGTGTATAATCCAGAGGCGTACAGGTCGAGAATAAGATTTTGGATCAAAAAAGCTATTCTCGATACTCTCCAGAGGCGAGAGGCTGATTTCCCTTCTGTCATCTCGAGCGTAGTGGAGAGATCATTTTGGAAAATTACTCGAATGGACGCTTTTCTTTAACATTTCCTTCAAAATGCACAACAGGTAAGAGTATTTAATATATAGTTGATAAAAGCTTTTGACATAAAATTGGTGGCAGCCATAGTAAGAGAATCCTGGTTGATCTTCAAACTTTTTTTACATAAAATAACATAAAAGTTTAGTTGTAATAACTTTATCATTAACCCTATATAAACTCTATATAATTCAATATTTTTGTGCTGAGAAAAATATTGAATATGCAAAAATTACAGCCTATAATGTTAGTTGGTACTGGCTCTGATGTCGGTAAAAGCTGGATAACAACAGGTATTTGCAGATGGCTGAAGCAGAAAGGATACAATCCTGCACCTTTTAAAGCTCAAAACATGTCATTAAATAGTTTTTCTACACCTGATAATCTAGAAATAGGAAGAGCGCAAGCTGTGCAAGCCGAAGCTTGTGGTATTCCACCAACGGTAGAAATGAACCCCGTTTTATTAAAACCCTCATCGGTAAATAAATCACAAATTGTTTTACACGGAAAACCAATTGGTGACCAAACTGCTAAGGAATATTTTTTAGGAGACAATAAAAAAAAGTTGTTTGAAGAAGCTAAAAAATCATTTAAACAATTAGCATCAAAACACAATCCTATTGTAATGGAAGGTGCTGGAAGTATTAGTGAACTTAATTTAAAACATAGGGATATTGTAAACATGCGAATGGCAGCTGCTGCAAATGCATGTGTTTATTTAGTAGCAGATATCGATAAAGGTGGAGTGTTTGGAAGTGTATATGGAACTATTGAATTGCTAGAGGATTGGGAGCGTAAATTGGTGAAGGGAATCATCATTAATAAGTTTAGAGGAGATCCAACTTTATTCATTGATGGGAAAAAGAAATTAGAAGCACTTACGGATATTCCTGTTTTAGGTGTTTTACCTTATGCCAAAGATATTATTATTGAAGAAGAAGACTCTGTTGCATTAAGCCGAAGAGCTACAACAGCCTCGGATGATACATTAAATATTGCTGTTGTCAAACTTCATTACATGTCTAATTATACAGATTTTCAGGTGTTAGAGCAAGAGCCATTAATCAATCTATATTTTACAAGAGACATAGAAGAACTAAATAAAGCAGATGTAATTATTATTCCAGGTACTAAAAATACCATTGAAGATTTAGTAGCCTTAAAAAAAGACGGTTTAGATTCGATTATTAAAAAGCAATACAAACACATTCCAATTTTAGGGATTTGTGGGGGATATCAAATGTTAGGTAAAGTGGTTAACGACCCTTTTTCGGTAGAGAGTATGATTAATTCAGAAGAAGGTTTAGGGTTGTTTGATATCGAGACAACACTTTCACAAACAAAACAAACAGTGCAACGTAGCTTTCAGTTTAAAGATTTTGCAACACCTTGTGAAGGGTATGAAATTCATATGGGAGAAACTATAGTGCCAAAAAATAAAGGTTTAAACCTCGTTGATGGTGCGGAAGAAGGCTATTTTGATGGAAATAAAAGTTGGGGAACGTATTTTCATGGAATATTTGATAATCAAGAAGTAGTTACAGAATTATTACGCTTAAAATATCAGGATGCCACTGCAAAAGATTATAAAGCATTTAAGGCAGCACAATTTGATAAATTAGCTGATTGGATAGATGAAAATTTGGAAATGTCAACCATCTTAAAAAACAGCAGACAAGAATGTTAAACGGACACGGGGATGACCTGCATTTAGTAGAAAGTGAAATTTTGTATAACTTTAGTTCAAATGTGTATTATAAAGGATGTCCTAAAACATTACTTACTCATATTTCAAAGAATGTTTCTCTGATTCAAAATTATCCTTCACCTGCTGCAAGTGAATTAAATGAATTGGCGGCTCATAAATTTCAACTCGATAGCGAACAGTTTTTATTTACAAATGGAGCAACAGAAGCTTTCTATCTTATTGCTCAATTATTTTCTATTAAAAAAGCAGCTATTGTAGCTCCTACTTTTTCAGAATATGAAGATGCTTGTAGAATTTTTCAGTTAGATTTTCAATTAATTTCCAGAACCGAAATAAAAGATATTAATGTCGATCTGGTCTTTATATGTAATCCTAACAATCCTGATGGAGCTATTTTTTCTAAAAATGATTTAGAACTTCTTTACCAACAAAAACCAGAGACTACCTTTGTTATTGATGAAGCATACATAGAGTTTACTAATAGTATTGAATCTATCATTTCATTGACAAAAAAATACGATAACTTAATAGTGGTTCGTTCATTAACCAAAACATTTACAATTCCGGGATTGCGTTTGGGATATATCGTTTCAAACAACTTAATCATTAAAGAACTCTTAACTTTAAAAATGCCTTGGAGTGTTAATTCATTAGCGATAAAAGCGGGTGAATATATTTTCAAAAATTATGAAGCATTTCAATTTGACGCGGCTGAATTAATAGAAGAAACAGTTATTTTTAAAGAACAACTTGAGCAATTAAAAGGTGTAAAAATTTGTAAAAGTAATACTTCTTATTTTTTAGTTGAACTGTTACAGAAATCTGCAAGAGAACTAAAAGAATATTTAATTGTAAAACATCAAATCCTTATTAGAGATGCTACAAACTTTAAAGGATTAAAAGGCGAATATATTAGACTTTCTACTCAAAGTAAAGAAGCTAATAATGCATTAATTCAAGCTATAAAGGAATGGATGTAAACCAAATTTATATAGTTGTTTTTGCTTTTGGTTTGGACTTGCTTCTGGGAGATCCTAGAAAATTACCACATCTTATTGTTGGTTATGGAAAGAGTATTGCTTTTGGAGAAAAATGGTTGAATAGAGGATCTTATAAATTCTTAAAAGGTGCATTGCTAACAAGTGTATTAGTTGGGGTTTCTTTTACTATCCCTTTTCTAATTATTAGATCATTAAATGCCTATGGTTTTGAAATTTCAGCACTTGTATTTTCAATATTGATGTTGTTTTATTGTTTGGCGAATAAAACATTGATAAAAGAAGGGTATGCGGTATTTAATATCCTAAAAGATGAAGGATTAGAAGCGGGACGTAAACGTCTGTCTTGGATTGTAGGACGAGAAACTAATAATTTAAATGAACAGCAAATTAGAGTTGCTACTTTCGAAACCATGTCAGAAAATTTAAGTGATGGTGTTATTGCTCCGTTGTTTTATTTTTTGATCTTAGGAGTTCCAGGAGCAATGGCGTATAAAATGATCAATACCTTAGACTCTATGATCGGGTATAAAAGTGATCGGTATATGAAGTTTGGTAAATTTGCGGCAAAGTTAGATGATGTTGCTAATTATATTCCTGCTCGAATTACTGCGCTGTTAATATTAGTTGTGCAAAATAAATTGAGCGGACTTTCTTTTCTGTTTAGAGAAGGAAAAAAGCATAGTAGTCCTAATGCTGGCTATCCAGAAGCTGCTCTGGCATATGTGTTAAACTGCCAATTCGGAGGGCCAAATTATTATCACGGAAAATTGGTTAAAAAGCCATTTATAGGCACTAATAATCGTGAAATTAAACACGAAGAAATTAAAACAGTAAGCCAAATTAATTATACGGTAAGTATTGTTTTTTGTCTTTTAATTATTGGAGTTTTAGTATTATTTCGATATGCATAGTTTTCAAAAAAAATACATTATTACGGGCGCTCCTGGAACAGGGAAAACAACATTAATAAACCATCTAAAAAACACCATGCCGTGTATGGATGAGGTTTCTAGAAAGGTAATTATTGATGAACAGAAAAGTAACAAAAAAGGAACACCTTGGGGAGATATTGATCGATTTACTAACCTTGTATTTAAGCTAACAAAGCTAGAGTTGTTAAATCCTAATACGCTAATTTGTGATAGATCTTTATTAGATTTAGAAGCTTATTTGATGGTAGAAAATAAAATGATTCCTAAGTACTTAAGTGACTTTCCTTATCAAGAAACATATCATAAAATTGTTTTTTTTGCACCAACCTGGTTTGAGATATATTGTAAAGACGGACAACGATTACAAGAATTTGAATATTGTTTAAAATTAGAAAAAACGTTGTTAAAACAGTATGAAAATAAGGGGTTTGAAATAATTACTTTGCCTAAATCTTCTCCTCTAAATAGAACAAAATTGATTTTAGAAACTATTTGCATATAAATCAAAAATTAACGATACATTTGTGAGGCTTTTGGTTTCTTATTCTTTTACTTTAAAAAGAATATAGAATTAAAAGGGAATTTGGTGAGAATCCAAAACTGTTCCCGCAGCTGTAAACTCTGCAAAAAGCTTTTAACATATTGGCCACTGTACGCCTTAGGCGGATGGGAAGGCGTTAAAAGTAGAGTGAGTCAGAATACCTGCCTAAAGCAAAACATAATATTAACTTTCGGGAATAAAAGTTTAAGTGTTAGGTAGCCGGTCTTTTTTGGCTTCTTACCCTACTTTCCCCCATAATAAAAAAAATGGGTAAAAACATAGCAAATACAAAAGATACTTTTTTCTTTTGTGATGGAGGTTCTTGTCAAAAAGCAGGATCTGAGCAAGTTGTAAGAGCAGCAAGAGCTTATTTACGTAATAACGAAGTTTGGGATACTACCCATACTATTAAAACAAGATGTAATGGAAGATGTGAAGATGCACCTACTTGTATTGTACATCCTGGAGAATTTTGGTATAAAGAATTAACAGTAGAAAAAATAATTCCAATTGTAAGAAGATATCTCAATAACGAAAACCCTATCAAAGAAGAGTTATTGTACCAAAAAGGATGGGAACAACAATTTTCTAACAATGAAAGAACTCCTGTAAAACCAAAACCTTTTGAATTAAAAGATGACATAGAGTTAGGAGAATGTTATATCACCAAAGGATTTAGTTCTGACCAATATTTATACCCGTTATTTTTATATCTGTTAGAAAACCCAAAAGGAGTGATGCTTTATATGGCTGATAGAAGTCCCATTTCGTTTGAAGAAATAGATACGATAGCATATACAAAAGCGTACACACTAGAATTACATACCAAAACGGAAAGTATTGGATTAACGATTGCAGCCGTTCCTAAAGAAAATATGGAATTGCAAAAATCAAAAATTTCTAGTACAGAATATTTTCATCAGAAAGGAACACAACAAACAGGTATTCGTTTCAAAAATAAATTTGGAGAAGTTTTAGGGAAAATTGAATTTGATTCTGCCAAGAGCAAAGCTTGGGAGTATTGTAAAAAAATTCAATTACAGAATACAAGCTTAGTTTTAGCGTAGTTATGAATACGCATATCTCTATATTAGGCTTAGGTTGGTTGGGGTTGCCGCTTGCGTTGCAACTTCAAAAAAGAGGGTATTCAATTAATGGGAGCACCGCTGAATTAGATGCGCTAAAATCACTATGTAAGTATTCGTTCCCCACAAGCAGAATAAAAATTGAATCCGATACTATTATAGGAGATTGGGAATCTTTTATAAATGAAACATCGACGCTTATTATCAATTTTCCTCCAAAACGTATTGATTACATAGAAGTCGCACATCCACTTCAGATCGAACAGATTATAAAACATACACCTAGATCAACTAAGGTTATTTTTGTAAGCTCTACGTCAGTATACCAAGATAGTAATAATCTCATCAATGAAACTGAAGATTGCATTCCAGAAAAAGCATCAGGAAGAGCTTTACTAAAAGCAGAACAATTATTGCAGCAACATTTTGGGGATAATCTAACTATTTTGAGATTAGCAGGACTAATTGGACCGCAACGTAATCCAGGAAGATTGCTAGCAGATAAGAAACAATTAAAAAACCCTAATGTCCCTGTAAATCTTATTCATCAAAAAGATGCTATAGGACTAGTCGAAGCAATTTTAGAACAAAATTGTTTTGGCGAAATTATTAATGGGTGTGCAGATATGCACCCAAAACGGAAAGAATTTTATGAAAATGCAGCTATTCAATTAAGTCTGCCAACACCGGTTTTTCATACAACAACAAAAGAAAACTTTAAAATAGTTGATAATTCAAAATCAAAGGCACTGCTTAATTTTGAGTATCAATTTTCAAACCCAGAATGGATTTTTACAAAAAAACACTTACCAGAAATTAATATTATTGGTGCAGGGCCAGGGAATAAAAATTTATTAACGTTAAAAGCTTTAGAAGCTATTGAAAAAGCTGATGTTATTTTACATGATAATTTAATTTCTGATGAGATATTAGATATCAATACACAGGCTAAACGTATGTATGTAGGTCGGAAATTCGGTGATTCAGAAAACCAAGAAACTAGACAAAATAAGATAAATACGTTGATGAAAAATCATTGTGAGCGTGGAGATAAAGTAGTTAGATTAAAATCTGGAGACCCATATGTGTATGGTAGAGCAGCAGAAGAAGCCCGTTTTTTGAAGAAACATAAGCTGCCTTTTACAGTTGTACCGGGAATTTCGGCAGCCCTAGCAGCAGCTAATATTTGCAATATTCCTATTACGGAACGTAACCAGTCGAATGCTATGTTAATATGTACTGCACATACTGCTGATTATTCGTTTGAGCAGCTCAATGGAATCGCGCATATGCTAAAAGCAGGAAATACAATTTCTATTTACATGGGGTTAAAAAACTTGCATAGAATTGTTCCTAAATTATTAGAAGTATGCAAAGATGATAGGATTCCTGTAAACGCTATTTCAAGTGTTTCTAGAAAACAGCAATCCATCGTTACTGGGAACTTAGGAAATATAGAAGAAAAAATAACGAATGCTACGATACAAATGCCGGTAGTTTTTATTATTGGCGCAACACCTATTTAATTTAAAAATGAATAGTAAATGAAACATCCAAGTTTAATTTCTAAAACACATGGCGGCATGAGTTGTTGGATGTTACATATGACTGATAAAAAAACAATAAAAACGAATAGATGAAAGAAGGAGTTTTATTGTGTGGACATGGTACACGAAGAGAAGCTGGTGTAAAATCATTTAAACGATTGGTGGCTATTCTCAAAGAACGTTATCAAGATGCATATGAAGTAGATTATGGTTTTTTAGAATTTAATCACCCCACTTATGAAGCAGCTGTGGAGCGTATGTATGCAAATGGTATCCGTAAAATTTATGCTTTACCTGTTATTTTATTTGCAGGTTCTCACGCCAAAAATGACATTCCTTATGAATTAAATACACTACAGACGTATCACGATGATTTAACCATTTCTATGGGAAAACATATTGGAGTAAGTTCTTTTTTACTCGATTTGTCATTAAAACGTATTGAGGAAACAGAAAAAAACCTACCTAAGATAGATAGAAAAGATACCTGTTTGGTGGTAGTTGGAAGAGGAACTACAGATCCTGATGCTAACAGTGATGTTGCTAAATTAACCAGTATGCTTTGGGATGGAATGGGATTTGGTTTTGCTACCACAGCGTATAGCGGAACAGCATATCCTAAAATTGATGAAGGTTTGCAGTTAGTAGAAAAGTTGGGTTTTAAACGTACCATCGTCATTCCTTTTTTCTTTTTTACGGGTGTTTTATTAGAAAGAATTTATAAGAATGTTTCTGAAATGAATGCTAATTCTGATTTAGAATATGTGTATACAGATCCATTTGGTGCGGATGAATTGATTTTACAAGCCTTTGATGAGCGTTTACATGAAGCTAAAAATGGAATTGCCAATATGAATTGTCAACTGTGTAAGTACAGAAAACAAGTGATTGGTTTTGAAGAATTTCAAGGGAAAGAACAAATGGGACACCACTTAAATGTGAAAGGAATTTTGTTTGAAGAAGATGAAAAACCTAATGAAAAACAAAACAGTTTGGGGAATAAGGTTAAAAAGATGTTAGGTATATGACGATGGGTCGAATATATGGAGTGTCTTTAGGACCTGGCGATGCTGATTTAATAACATTAAAAGGTCTAAAAACCTTGCAGCAAGCTGATAAAATATATTATCCAGGTTCGTTGTTTAAAGATGGTAGAAAATCGAGTTATTCGTTATCTATTTTAAATCAATATGATTTAGATGTAGAGAAACTGCAAGGTTTTTATCTAAAAATGGATTTAGAAAGAGCCCAGGCAAAAACGATGTACGAGACTACATTTCAACAAATAGTGAAGGATTATAATAAAGGTTTATCTGTTGCTATTGTTAGCGAAGGCGATATTAGCACCTTTAGTTCTTTTTCATATGTATTAGAAAAAATAAAGGAGCATAAATTACCTATAAATTTAATTCCTGGTATTACATCGTATCTGCATTTAGCTTCAGAAAGTGAAATACCATTGTGCCTACAAAACGAAAAAGTGGTAGTAATTCCTAGAGTACAAACAAGAGGAGAATTACAAGAAGCTATTGATAATTTTGATACTGTGGTTTTGATGAAGATAAAATCGGTTATGGATAGTATTACTGAGGTAATCGATACAAAAAAACATAGTATTACTTATGCGGAGTGTTTGGGGACGGATAAACAATTTATTACCAGTAATTGGGCAATAGCAAATAAAAGAGAGATCCCTTATTTTTCTCTGCTCATTATTAAAAAACAAGCCTTATGAAAATAACAGTTGCAGGCTTAGGTCCTGGAGATATAAATTATATGTTGCCTGTAGTTAAGAATGCCTTAGAAAAAGCAGACGTAGTTATTGGGTACGATTATTATTTTCAGTTTGGAGCATCTCTTTTTAGAGAAGATGCAGAACTCATTTCAATGCCTTTAGGTAAGGAAGAAGCAAGAGCACATAAAGCCATTGAAAAAGCGAATGAAGACAAATATGTAGTCGTTATTGGTTCTGGTGATGCTAGTATTTATGCTATGGCAGCTATTGTTTATGAAGTGGTGTCAAAAGAAAAGCATACGGATATTGAACTAGAAACCTTACCAGGCGTTTCTGCTTTCTTAGCATCTGGTAGTAAATTAGGTGCACCTTTAGGTCATGATTTTTGTTGTATTTCTTTATCAGATTTAATGACGCCTTGGAACAAAATAGAGCAAAGAATTAAAGCTGCTGCTACTGGGGATTTTGTGACAAGCTTATATAATCCAAGGAGTAAAAAAAGACATTGGCAACTAGGTAGATTACAAAAAATATTTTTAGAAGAGCGCTCTCCTAATACACCTGTTGCGATTATAAGACATGTTACACGACCAGAAGAAGAACTTAAAATTACCACTTTGGGAGATTTTAATCCTGAAGATGTAGATATGTTTTGTTTGGTGATGATTGGGAATTCGCAAACCTATCGTTTTAAAGACTATTTGGTAACGCCACGAGGGTATTTGAACAGAAAACCACATACTGGGAAAGAAATCCAACAAGAGAGTTTTAGAATTGTTACGGAGCATATTACCGATTTACCCTTTTCTATTTCTGATAAATGGGCAATAACGAGAGTGATTCATACCACAGGAATATTAGAAGATCATGGTCATTATGTAGCTACTGAAAATGCTATTCAAAATTGGCACAATCACCTTAAGAACGGAGGAGAGATTGTTACCGATGTTACCATGGTAAAAGCTGGAATCACGAAAGCTTTTACTGCAGCATACGGAAATCAAATACATTGTTTATTAAATGATGAAGATGCGCAGTTATTAGCAAAATCAGCAAACATTACACGTTCCCAAGCGGGAATTAGAAAAGCTATTGAAAAGCACCCAACTGCTTTATATGTTGTTGGAAATGCACCTACCGCATTATTCGAAATTGTAGAACAATTAAGAGAAAATACAACTTTTAAACCTGTAGGAGTTATTGGTGTACCCGTTGGTTTTGTAAATGTGTTAGAAGCAAAAGAACAGTTGTCTCAAATTACAACTACCGATTGGGTAATTGTAAAAGGGAACAGAGGTGGTAGCAATGTTGCCGCTGCTATTGTAAATGCCGCTTTTACACTACCCGAAGCTTCAAACTATTTTAAATCTTAAGATGAGCAAATTTACTTCAGAACATATAGAAACTCTAGAAAAGATAATTCTTGCACGTAGAGATGTGAGAGGAAACCGTTTTATAGATACACCCGTTTCTCAAAAAGATTTAGATAAGATTCTATTTGCAGGAGTAAATGCACCTTCGGTTGGGTTTTCGCAACCTTGGGAGTTTGTTATTATTAAAGATGTAGTCACTAGAACTAAAATAAAAGAAAGTTTTTTTGAAGAAAATGAAAAGGCAAAAGAACTTTTTAAAGAAAAAAAGGCAGATGCCTATACTCTATTAAAATTGGAAGGCATTATAGAATCTCCATTGAACATTGCTGTTTTCTATAAACCAAGCACCGATCCTACTTTAGGACAAACGACTATGAAGGAAGCAGGAGTGTATTCTGTGGTTTGTGCCATTCAAAATATGTGGTTAATGGCTAGAGCTTTAGACATTGGTTTAGGTTGGGTAAGTATTTTGGACCCAAACAAAATTAAAGCAATTTTAAACGCTCCTGAGGATAGACAACTCATAGGTTATTTATGTTTAGGACACGTAGATAAGTTCTATGAAAATCCGGAATTAGAGCGTTTACAATGGGAAAAACGCAAGAACATAAGCGATGTGGTAATAAAAGAATCTTATCAATAAATGATAAAAACCACAGAACATATTGATTATTATTTGATTGGTATTAGTAATCATCCTACTCCTGTTTGGAATAACGAAGTGCTACAATTAATTAAAGAATCATCTGTTTTTTCTGGTGGAAAACGTCATTATGAATTGGTGAAATCATACTTACCTAAAAATCATAGGTGGATTGAGATTTCGGGAAAAATGGATGCTTTAATTGAACAATACAAAATGGTTGAAGTTGCTATTATTGTCTTTGCTTCGGGTGACCCTTTTTTCTATGGTTTCGGAAATACGTTACAACGTTTATTACCCAATG
Source organism: uncultured Aquimarina sp. (assembly GCF_947492405.1). Taxonomy (GTDB): domain Bacteria; phylum Bacteroidota; class Bacteroidia; order Flavobacteriales; family Flavobacteriaceae; genus Aquimarina. Next base: position 474,523 of record NZ_CANLMP010000004.1, on the reverse strand, counting down.
CAAAACTAAAAGCATTTCCTTATTTCAATAGCATTCAGTTATTGTGTCATAAAACACAAACCAATTGTAATAACTTAATAGCAGTATCTGTTCACGGTAGAGATTGGTCAGCTTTAGATGAAGCATTAATCAACCGAAATGAATTGATTGGTATTTTAACAGATCATAAAAAAACACCAGCAGTAATAGCGAAACGGATGTTGCAATATGGTTTTGACAATTACTCTATTGTTATAGGAGAATCTTTAGACAGTGATACAGAACATATTGAAGAACTCGATGTATCAACTTGTACTACCAAAACGCATCATAGATTAAATTGTGTGTTATTAAAACGGATAAGATCTAAGGAAAAACTGTTTGGTATTCCTGATGCTGCTTTTATTCCTTTAGAGAATCGAGTGAATATGATTACCAAAATGCCCATTCGTTTAAGTACCATTAATGCATTAGCATTACAAGGTAAAAGTGTTTTTTGGGATATGGGTTCTTGCACGGGCTCTGTAGCTATTGAAGCAAAACAACAGTTTCCGCGTGTAAAGATAGTAGCTTTCGAAAAACGAGCTGAATGCAGGACTATTATCCAACAGAATACAGAACGTATAGGAACTCCAGGTATTGAAATTGTTATTGATGATTTCTTTAACCTCAACTTAAAAAACTTTCCTACACCAGATGTTGTTTTTATTGGTGGACACGGAGGTCGTTTAAAAGAATTAATCCAAATCGTTCATCAATTAAATCCGGAGGTTCGCTTTGTAACCAATGCCGTAAGAGAAACTAGCAGTAAAATATTCATTTCAGCGCTTACGAAATTAAAATATACAATTAGCACGAATACCATACAGTTAAACGAACACAATACAATTAGCATTCACACAGCAGAAAAATAATACATGAAAAAAATAGCCGTCATAGCAGTTACTGAAAAAGGCCTTGAAAAAGCCCTTGTTATTCAAAAAGAATTTCCAAAATCGGTGGTTATAACTACCTTATCATCAACTAATGGAAACGTGTCTACCATTAACTCTATTTCTGATTATTTGAAAGATAATTTTGTAAAATTAGATGGTATTTGTTTTGTTGCTGCCTTAGGTATTTGTGTACGACTAATTGCTCCATATATTCAGGATAAAAATACAGACCCTGCGGTAGTCTCTGTAGACGATTTAGGATTAAATGTACAATCAGTATTGAGTGGTCATAAAGGTGGTGCAAATGATTTTACTTCGAAAATTGCAGCAGTTCTAGGAGCAAAACCTATTATATCTACTTCGAGTGATGTACAAAACATTTGGGCATTAGATACGCTAGGTACTCAATTTGATTGGCAAGTGAAAAGTTCATTGTCTATGAACAAAACGATGGCGCTTTTTGTAAATAATAAGCCCACGGCTTTATTGTTAGATATTAAAGATAAAGGTACTCAGCATTTAGAAAAAACACTGCCCAATTTTGTCACTGTTTTTTATAGTGAAGCAGATATTGATTACGCACAGTTTGAATTATTGATAGTTGTAAGTTACAAAGTGTATGAATCAATAATTCCAAGTTTGTTTTTTATTCCGAAAGTACTCTCCATAGGTTCAGGATGTTCTAAAGAGTTAGATTCAAGGATGTTTGATACTACTTTGAAAGAAGAATTACAACGTAGAAACATTCAGGTTGAAGCCATTAAAAACTTTGGTTCCATTGATATCAAAGCAGGACAACAAGCGTATTTGGACTTCAGTAACAATAACAAGATTCCTTTTAGCACATTTACGGCAGATGAAATAAATACGATTACAGTACCTAATCCAAGTGAAGTAGTGCGATCTAAAATTGGTGTACAGGGTGTTTCAGAATCTACAGCAATGTTACTTTCTGGAAATAAAAATGTAGTAATTGAAAAGCAGAAAATCCATTTAGATAACGGTGAGAAGTTTACATTTTCTGTAGCATTAGATACTAAAGTCGAACGTAGCACTGCTATTGCTATTATTGGTGCTGGACCTGGAGATGAGGAATTAATAACGGTAAAAGGAAAACAATATTTAGAAGAAGCCGATTGTGTATTATATGCAGGTAGTTTAGTGCCCGAAGAAATGACCAGTTGGTGTAAATCAAGTGCTGTAGTTAGAAATTCTGCAATGATGACCTTAGAAGAGCAAGTGTCTATCATGCAAGAACATTATAAAAAAGGAAATTCAATTGTACGTTTACAATCTGGTGACCCTTCTTTATATGGCGCTATCCAAGAACAGATGACCATTTTTGACGAGTTGGGGATGGATTATTTTATTGTACCAGGAATTTCTGCATTTAGCGCAGCAGCAGCAGTTTTAAAATCAGAATTTACGATTCCTGAAGTCGTACAATCCATTGTATTAACGCGTGGTGAAGGCAAAACACCAATGCCTTCTAAAGAAAGTATTTCGGCATTTGCAGCAACGAATGCCACTATGTGTATCTTTTTAAGTGCTGGAATTGCTAAAAAAGTAGAAGCACAATTATTAGAACATTTTGATGCAGATACTCCTGTAGCTGTAATGTATAGAATATCATGGAAGGATGAAGAAATTTTTCAGGGAAAATTAGAAAACCTGGCAGAAATTGTGAAGAAAAGCAAGAAAACGAGAACCGTATTAATTGTCGTAGGTCATGCCATTGGCGCACGTAAGAACAGGTCACAATTATACAGTCCGGAATGGAAGCATATTTTTAGAACCAATAAGAAATTTGTAGTTACAGAATAATATATAAGAAGCAAAATGATATTAGTTTTTGGAGGCACAACAGAAGGTAAAAAAACAGCCACTTTATTAGAAAGTATGGCCTTGCCTTTTGTGTATTCTACAAAAACAAATATCCCTTTTAAAACAACTAAGATTGCTAGTTACAGATACGGTGCGTTAGATGAGCAACAATTAGAAAAATACATCATTAAGAATGATATAGAAATGATTGTAAATGCTTCTCATCCATTTGCAGAACTATTGCACGATACTATAGCTAAAGTGGCAGAATGTTTACAAATTCCTGTTATACGATTTGGGCGACAATTACTTCAAAAAACAGCACATTCATTAGTGTCTTATGTCAATACATATGATGAAGGTGTAGCCTTATTAAAAGAAAATCAAAGGGTATTAGCCTTAACCGGAGTACAATCGATTAAAAGATTAGCACCTTGGTGGCAAAAAAACACTACGTATTTCAGAATATTAAACAGACCAGAATCACTAGCGATTGCGGAAGAAAGTGATTTCCCTAAAGAACAATTGATTTTAGGATTGCCATCTTCCAATTTGAAAAAAGAAATTGAGGTGATTAAAACGCATCAGATCGATGTTGTTTTAACTAAAGAAACAGGAAATAGTGGGTTTTTAAGCACAAAAATTGAAGCGGCTTTAAAAACAGATGTGCAAATCATTATTATCAAGCAACCAAAAATACCAATATATTTTAAGGTGGTATATACTACTGAAGAGTTGGAATTATTAATATCTAAAACGATTGTGGTATGAGTTTGAGAAAAATTCCAAAAGGACCTTTAAGAGATGGATTTACCACTGGTACTTGTGCTACTGCTGCTGCTAAATCAGGTTTGAAGGCTATTATTCATCAGAAAAAAAATAAAGCTGTTAACGTATACTTACCTATAGATAAAATACTCGAAATACCTATTCACCATTGCGAGTTTACAGAAAGTACATCCAATTGCTCAGTAATTAAAGATGCGGGAGATGATCCTGATGTTACCAATGGGGCAGAGATAGGTTGTATGCTAAAATTAACGCAAGAAAAAGGTATTCAGTTTATTGCAGGAGAAGGTGTTGGCACGGTTACACTGAAAGGTTTAGAACTTGCTATTGGAGAACCTGCTATCAACCCTGTTCCAAGAAAAATGATAACGAGCGCTCTTCAAAAATTATTACACGATTACGATTTAGAGTGCGGTGTATCGGTTACTGTGTATGTTACTGATGGAAAAAAATTAGCCAAACGAACCCTTAATGAGCGGGTTGGTATCATGAATGGGATTTCTATTTTAGGAACCACCGGAATTGTAAAACCCTATTCCGCTTCATCTTATATAGCAAGTATAGAGCAAGGAATTGATGTTGCAGTGGCAAATAAGGTAACAGAGTTGGTTATTAATTCTGGTGCCAGAAGCGAAAAGTTCCTGTCAAAAAAATTTAATCATTTACCAGAGCAAGCTTTTATTCATTATGGTAATTGGATAGGAGAAACTCTCAATAAAATTAATCAATCACCAATAGAAAAGGTAAGTATTGGGATTATGCTAGGCAAGGCTGTAAAACTAGCTGGTGGAGTTACCGATACCCATAGTTGTGTTTCTAGTTGGAACAAAGATTTTGTAGTGGAGTTAGCCCAAAAAGTTGGTTATAAGGATGTAGATAAAATCAAATCTTTAAATATGGCTGGAAGGTTGATTGAATTATTTGATTTTGAGCAAGACGCTCCTTTTTTTCAGTTGCTATTAAAACATTGTTATCAACATACGCATGTGAAAATTAAACAGGTGATACTCGATATTTACCTTATTCATAAAAACGGAACATTTATTAAATATAATAAAAAATGACTTTTACTTCTTTGATTAGACCTTTGATGGCGGGAATTTTACACTCTTTTGAGCCAGATCATGTAACAGCGGTTTCTGTGCTAGCTACGGAGAATGCCATTAATAAAAAAAAGGTAAGCTTTAAATCGGTATTCAAAGCTTCTCAATGGGCATTTGGTCATTCCGTAACCTTGTTACTGTTTGGAGGAGTTGCATTATTTTTTAAGAGTATAACTTCTTTAGTAATAAATGATATTTCTTTTTATGCAGAATTAGCTGTTGGTCCAATTATGATTTGGTTAGGGATAGTTGCAATCAGAAGGAATCATGCTATTAATGAAATGGTAAAAGTTCATAAAAAAATTGAACCTCACGAACATGAACTTTCGAATCCAATTCATTTACACGGAACCCAAGGAGAAGAAATTGCTGTAAATCCAATGAATAAATCTTTTTGGATTGGCATGTTGCATGGGTTGGCAGGCACAGGAGGGGCATTAACATCTGCACTAGTTTTAAGTAGCGCAACTATAACTGATGCTCTTTTTATACTAGCTGTAGAATCTTTAGGAATTATTGTAGCAATGGCGGTATATAGTTATGTTTTGATTGTTGTGATGAGTCGTTTTTTAGAACGTAATCTAGCAATTTTCAAGTGGATGAATGGTCTTGCAGGAGTAGCTTCGATAGTTATAGGATTGATATGGATCTATAATAATAGTATGGTATTATGATACAAGACGAAAAACAAATCAATTTTCCTTTTTCAGCTATTGTTGGCCAAGATGATTTTAAGCTAGCACTTATATTAAATTTGGTTGATCCTCTTATTGGAGGAGTATTAGCTATTGGTGATAAAGGAACCGGAAAAACTACACTCATTAGATCGCTAACAAATCTAATGAGTACTCAACAATCTTTTCCTTTTATTAATTTACCTATAGGTGTTTCTGAAGATAGACTTATTGGAAGCATTGATTTAGAACAATTGATTAATGCTAAGAAAGAAGTTGTTAACTTAGGTTTAATGGCACAAGCACACCAAGGTGTTTTGTATGTGGATGAGGTGAACTTACTACAAGATTACCTTACAGATATTTTATTAGATGCAGCTGCTTCTGGTAGTTATTATGTGGAGCGCGAAGGCATCTCTCGTTATTTTAAAAGTCAGTTTTGTTTGGTCGGCTCTATGAATCCTGAAGAAGGAAATTTAAGGCCTCAATTAAAAGATCGTTTTGGATTAAGTGTTCGTATAACAACACCTACAGATCCTAAAGTACGTCAGCAAATCATAAAACAACGTTTCGAGTTTGATGATAACCCTATAGAGTTTGTCGCTAATTATAAAAATAAAGATGAAGACATCGCGATACAAATAGAAAGAGCTAAAAAGAATTTAAAATCCATAAAAATAAGTGATTCAATTATAGAATATTGTAGTGTATTAGCTGTTCAGCATCAAGTAGAAGGTTTGCGTGCAGATATTTTATTACTGAAATCGGCTAGAGCTTATGCCTCTTATTTGAATCAATCAGAAGTAACTACAGAAGCCGTAGATAAAATTGCCGATTTTGTATTGAATCATAGAAGTTTACATCAAAATCCAAATCAACAAAATCCATCTCAAAACGAAAATGAGCAACCAAAAGAATCTCCTGTTGATGGAAATACTTCAAAAGAAGAAAAGATACATATTCTAATTCCACAAAATGAATTTAATAAGCCAAAAGAAGTAACTACAAATACAATTGATAACGGAGCGAATTCAATTCACAATAACAAAGGAAATATTACTACTACCGACACAAAAAAGACCGTAAGTCAATATATAGCAACAGATAAATTTGAATTAAAAACCAAACGGAAGAGCAACCTTTTGAAGCAGCATCATATCTTTTTGATAGATTCTAGTGGCTCTATGATGAAAGATGAAATTATAACATATGCTAAAGGCGCTGTACATAAAATTGCAGAACAATCAAAAAAACAACATACGCAATTCTCTGTGGTTTCTTTATTTGATGGAGAAGCGCAACATATTTTAAATCAAACAGGAGTTTTAAAAGAAATTGAAACGGCATTAACAAATCTTAAAACTGGAGGGAAGACTAATTTAGCTGCCGGATTTAAAAAAATAAAAGGAATTTGTTCGGATATAGCGTTTCATCACCACCTTCATATTATTACAGATGGGAAATTAAATGCGGAACATACTTTAGAAGATATAGTACTCGCTTTTCAGACGTATTGCAAAGGAATACATACCACTCAAATAATTGATGCAGAAAAAGGGGTGGTAAAAATTGGAGTTGCTCAAGAATTTGCAAATCGTATTCAAGCTAATTATGAAATTTTAATGAGAGCAACAGTTTCTGAAACTCCAACACCTATCAAAAGATGAGTAAGCAATTTATCATAGCTGCTCCAAGCAGTAATGCAGGCAAAACCACTGTTACTTTAGGATTATTACGGTTGTTTAAACAGAAGGACATAGCTGTACAGCCTTTTAAAGTTGGTCCGGATTATATTGATCCAAAATTTCATGAATTAGCTAGCGGAAAAGTAGGTGTCAATTTAGATCTATTTATGATGGATCAAAATGAAATCAACACTAGTTTAAATTTCTATGGCCAGCATGCTGAAATTAATTGCATAGAAGGCGTTATGGGATTGTTTGATGGCGCAAAAAAAGACAAAGGTAGCACCGCCGAAATGTCAAAAAAACTACAAATACCTGTTTTATTAGTAGTCGATGCAAAAGCAGTTGCTTATTCTGTGGCTCCGTTGATTCAAGGTTTTGTAAATTTTGATAAGGAGGTGAAAATCATGGGAGTTGTTTTTAATCGAGTAGGCTCCGAAAGACATTATACAATGCTTAAAGAAGCTTGCGAAGACATCAACGTAAAATGCTTTGGGTATGTATCGAATTTAAAAAATATTGAAATTCCTTCAAGGCATTTAGGATTAAACATACGCGACATTGAAAAATTTGATAGTGTTATTGACCGAATTGCTACTGAATTGGATAAAACAGTTGATTGGAAAGCGATTTTAGAAGCTTCAAAAGAAGTGAAACCAAGAGTTATTTCAGAAAAGAAATTAACAACAAACAATAACATAAAATTTGCAGTAGCTAAAGACGAAGCTTTTAATTTTATATATCCTCAGAATATAGCGGCAATGCAAGCCTTAGGTGAAGTAACGTATTTTAGTCCTTTAAACGATGCTATGCTTCCTGATTGTGATTTTGTCTATGTACCAGGTGGCTATCCAGAATCTTATTTAAAAGAGCTGTCTAATAACACAGAAATGCTTCTTAATATTAAAGAATTTGCTCAAAATAATGGGCAGATTTATGCGGAATGTGGAGGCATGATGTACTTAGGAAAGGCCATTATATCTGAAGATAATGAAGCCTTTAAAATGGTTAATTATTTTGATTTTGAATCGACAATAGCTAATAAAAAATTGCATTTAGGGTATCGTGTTTCCAAAATTAATGGTCATACTTTTAAAGGACATGAGTTTCATTATTCTAGTTTAATACATGATAATGAAACGGGTATACCTGCCACGATTTTAAACGCTAGAGATGGCGAAACCAATACCAAAATTCATAAAAAAAATAAAGTAATGGGTTCTTATGTACATCACTATTTTGGTACATCAGGAATACTTTTACAATTGATTAATGAAATAAATAAGTAACGCATGAAGATTTACACAAGAAAAGGAGACAAAGGAACTACTGGGGTTTTTGGAGGAAAAAGAACCTATAAAAATTCCGCACGAATTGAATGTATCGGAACCTTGGATGAGGTAAATTCTACCATTGGATTACTGCGAGCTAAATTAGGAAATGATCACGAATGGCAACCTAATTTACATCGTATTCAAAAAGATATGATGAATATGATGTCGCATTTGGCACGTCCATCAGATTCTAAAAAAGAAAATCCTAATCCAGAACCTAAAGATGGCGCTGAATTTTGTGAGCAGTGGTTAGACCAAATGGAAGATAGTATCAGTTCGCCATCGGATTATTTTTTATTACCAGGAGGTAACGAAATCTCTGCACTTTGTCATGTTTGTAGAACACAAATACGACGAGGAGAAAGAACGTTGGTTACCCTAATGCAAGAAGATCCTGACTGTGTGCACGATTACATTATGAGTTATGTAAACAGAATGTCTGATTTGTTTTTCACAATGGCAAGAGCAGAAATGGACAAACACGGTGTTGCCGAAGAAAAGTGGAACTTGTTTTTATATAAAAGAAAGAAGAAGAAAAGTTAAGATGAAGTTTAGTGTAAAAAGCTATAAACAATTAAAAAACATCCTTCCCCAACCCTTCCTTCGAAGGAAGGGAGCTAATAAGTCTCCCTTTGAAGGGAGATTTAGAGGGATGTTCAGTGTTATTATGATAACAGCTATAAAAAAATAATTCAGTATTAATACAATAGAATTTAAAGAAATGAATAAAATACCAATTACAATAGTTACCGGATTTTTAGGCGTAGGAAAAACGACCTTAGTACATAACATGTTAAAGAATGCCAACGGAAAACGCATTGCTGTTTTGGTAAATGAATTTGGAGAAGTAGATGTAGATGGACAATTGATAGCTTCATCAGAATGTGGCGATGAGGATTGCAACTTAGTACAATTACCTAACGGATGTATTTGTTGTACCGTACAAGAAGAGTTTTTACCGTCTATGCTACAACTGTTAGAACGCAAAGAAGAAATTGACCATATTGTGATAGAGACCTCAGGTTTGTCTATGCCAAAACCTTTAGTAAAAGCCGTGAACTGGCCAGATTTAAAACCTCATATTACGATAGATTCTGTAATTACTGTGGTCGATGCGGTAGGAATTGCTACAGGAGAAATTTGTGATAGAGAGCGTGTGCAAGCGCAACGCTTAGCGGATGACACGTTAGACCACGAAACACCTATTGAAGAATTGTTTTTGGACCAATTATCGTGTGCTGATTTAGTTTTGGTAAGTAAAAGAGATTTGGTTGATGATGAAAATTTTTCAACCATTACTAAAATAGTAACTGAGAAGGCAAGACCAAATACTAAAATTGTTCCTGTTGTAAAAGGAGAATTAGACAATGCTATTTTATTGGGTATTGGAGCTTCTGCAGAAGATGATGTAGATAACCGTCATTCTATTCACGAAGAGCATCATAAACACGGAAACCATCACCATCATAATGATGACGTTAAAACGGTTTTATTAGAATATGCTGAAACTACAGATATTAAAAACCTCGTAAAAGATTTAAAAGCATTAGTAGCGCAACACGAAATTTATAGAATTAAAGGTTTTGTAAATATTCCTAACAAATCAATGCGTATGGTGTTACAAGGTGTAGGCGCACGTTTTGATTATTATTTCGAAAGACCGTGGGGAGCTAATGAAGCTCGTAAAACAAGTTTAGTGGTTATTGGTAAAAATATAGAACTTACCGAAAATAACGAAATCAACACCCATGCGCATAGTCATCACCACCATGATCATGAGCACGGACATTCTCATTTATAATTTAACATTCTTAAAAAAGTGCATTTAATTTCTACTATACCGGGCGGTTGGAATCCTAATGATGAAGGTGTATTTTATATAGACCAATCTCCTGGAGATATTGTTTTTTTGTCTTCAGCAGATTCTGATTTGTTTATGATGCATAATGCTTATAAATTAATTCATAACGCAGTAGAAAATGCACCTTCATTTCGGTTTGCAAACCTTAGTTATTTTAAACAAGAATTAACTATTGACAACTATATTGATGAGGTTATTTCATCAGCAAAAATTGTGGTGTTAAAATTGTTAGGAGGAAAAGCCTATTATAATTATTTATGTGAAGCGGTTACCGAATGTTGCGAAGAAAACGATATTCAATTATTGTTTTTACCTGGTGATAATAAACCGGATTTAGAATTGATGCAATCTTCTAATATTCCGTTAAAAGATGTAGATTTAATATGGAAGTACATACAAGCTGGTGGTATTGAAAATTGCCAAGCTGCTTTACAATTAATTAGCAATAGAATTACAGATGCTACAGTAATACCTAATGCTATTAGAACCATTCCTGATTTATTTTTATATCACCCTGCAGCAGGAATTTACAATACACAAACACTACCAGCAACAAAAAAGCAAGCCATTATTTTTGGGTATCGCAGTTATTATCTATCCAATAATTTAGCACCTATTCATAATATTATTGATGCTTTAGAATCACAAGATATTTCAACCGTTGTTTTAATGTCCGCTGGCTATCGTGAACACGATATTAAGCAACAAATATTTGATTTGCTAAAAATGCATCAAACAGAAAAACCTCAAATTATTATTAATACTACAGGTTTTAGTGTGCAAGGTTTTCATGACACTACGCAAAGTTTGTTTGATGTGTTTAACGTACCCATTATTCAAGCTATTATGGGAAGCTGTAATCGCGAAAGTTGGCTCGAAGGAAATTTTGGACTACCACCTACCGATATCGCAATGAATATAGCTTTGCCAGAAGTGGATGGTAAAATTATATCGAAAGTCATTTCGTTTAAAGAATCCAAAGAAAAGGATACACTTACAGATTCTGAAATAGTTTCTTATGTGCCTAATGTAGAGGGTTGCCAGTTTGTTGCCGAAATGGCCAAAGCTTGGATAAATTTGCAACAAAAGACAAATGCAGAGAAAAGAATTGCATTAGTTTTACCTAATTATCCTAATAATAATAGCCGTTTGGCTAATGGTGTGGGGTTAGATACTCCACAAAGCACCTTACAAATTTTAGCGCAATTGGCTCGTGAAAACTATACGTTAGCACCTGATTTTCCTAAAACAACCAAAGAGTTAATAGATAAATTAACGAACTCGGTTACCAATAGTTTAGAGACGATTAATACGTTAAATGAGCGCCATGCTATAAAATTAGAAGAAGTTGTTTTTTATCAATATTATAATCAACTATCAAAAACACTTCGAGATACTATAGAAGCACAATGGGGAAATCCAAATGAATCTCCTAATTATCAAAAAGGATATTTTTTAATTCCAGGATTTATTTCTGAAAACGTATTGGTAAGTATTCAACCAAGTAGAGGTTATAATCTAGACTTACAAGCCTGTTATCATTCACCAGATTTACCGCCACCGCCGGCATATTTAGCCTATTATTTTTGGTTACAACATGATTTTAAAGCGGATGCTTTAGTGCATATTGGTAAACATGGAAACTTAGAATGGTTACCAGGAAAAAGTGTAGCCTTAAGTAAAGAAACCTGTTTTCCTGCAGCTATTCTGGGAGCGATTCCTCACTTTTATCCTTTTATTATTAATGATCCTGGAGAAGGAACGCAGGCAAAAAGAAGAAATCAAGCGATTATATTGGATCATTTGATACCGCCAATGACACGCGCAGAAAATTATGGTGACTTGCTAAAATTAGAACTTTTAATTGATGAGTTTTATGAATCAGCTTTAGTAGATAAAAAAAGAGCTTCACTGATTAAAACCAAAATAGAAACAATAGTTAATGAAACCCATCTTAAAAGTGATTTAAATCAAGACGGAAAAGACATCGATGCTTTATTAGAAGTTATTGATGGATATTTATGTGAACTCAAGGAATCTCAAATTAGAGGTGGATTACATATTTTAGGAAAATTACCTAAGCAAGAAAAATTAGTGGATTTAATTGTTGCTTTACATCGATTGCCACAAGGTAATTTAAAAGGAATTACACAATGTTTAGCAGAGGATTTGCAACTGAATTTTGATCCGATAGATGTTTCTTATTCAGATCTTTTTGAAAAAGAAATTTTGGGTATTTCATGTCGTACATATGGGCAAGCAGTAGAGCTTTTGGAGAACAAAGCTAAAAACATTGTTAGTCAATTATTAAGTAATAATCAAAATGAAAACATAGGTGAATATACACAAGAAATATTAGCCTATATACAACAACATACATTGCCTGTTTTACACAAAACAAGCAACGAAATAAACCATTTGATCAAAGGGTTAAATGGGGAGTATATTCCTGCTGGTGGATCCGGTGCTCCAACGCGAGGACGTTTAGATATTTTGCCTACAGGAAGAAATTTTTATTCTGTAGATGTTCGTACTGTTCCTTCTGAAGCTGCTTATGAATTAGGGACAAAGAGTGCTCAGAATATAATTGACCGCTATTTGCAAGAAAATGGAGAATACCCTACTTCTATTGGTTTATCTGTTTGGGGGACTTCTACAATGCGTACTAGTGGTGATGATATTGCTCAAGCTTTGGCATTAATTGGTGTAAAACCAATTTGGCAAGGAAGCAATCGAAGAGTTAAAGATTTTATAGTACTTTCTACCCTAGAATTGAAACGACCCAGAGTAGATGTCATGTTACGTGTTTCTGGTTTTTTTAGGGATGCTTTTCCAGATTTAATCTCCTTATTTAATTCCGCTGTTGAAAAAGTAGCTTCTTTAGATGAAACTGATGAACAAAACCCTATAAAAAAACGTTTTGAGGAGGAAAAACAACAATGGCAAAAAGAAGGTTTAGATGAAAAGCAGGCTAATGAAAGAGCTTTGTATCGTGTGTTCGGTTCAAAACCAGGTGCGTATGGCGCTGGATTGCAAGGGTTAATTGACGGAAAAAACTGGACAACCTCAGATGATTTAGCGCAAGCATACATCAATTGGAGTGGTTATGCGTATTACGGAAAAAATAATAGTGGAAAATCTGCACACGAAACCTTTAAAAGGCGATTATCTTCTATTGAAGTGGTGATGCAAAATCAGGATAATAGAGAACACGATATTTTAGATTCTGATGATTATTACCAATTTCAAGGTGGAATGACAGCTGCTGTTTATACGGTAAAAGGAAGTCAGCCAGAAACTTATTTTGGAGACCATTCAAGACCTGAAAACCCGAAGGTAAAATCATTAAAAGAAGAGTTGCTAAAAGTATTTCGCTCAAGAGTCGTAAATCCTAAATGGATGCAAGGTATGCAAGAACATGGTTACAAAGGTGCTTTCGAAATGGCAGCTACTATGGATTATCTTTTTGCCTATGATGCCACTACCAACTTGATAGAAGATTTTATGTACGAACAAATTACAGATAAGTATTTGTTTGATGAGCAAAACAAATCTTTTATATCAGTACATAATCCTTGGGCATTAAAAGATATGTCAGAGCGTATGTTAGAAGCTATTCAACGAGGTATGTGGGAGAATCCTTCAGAAGAAACTATAGATCAATTAAAAGAAATCTATAAAAATTCGGATGCCATTACAGAATAAAATTCAATGAAAAAAAGTAAAAAATGTAGTTAGTAATTGAACTTTATTAAAAGTCAAATAATTGAAAATCATTTTTTTACGCATTAAAAAAGCCCAAACAATTTGTTTGGGCTTTTAAGGTGGTGCCTCCAGGAATCGAACCAGGGACACAAGGATTTTCAGTCCTTTGCTCTACCAACTGAGCTAAGGCACCTTGCTGTAAGCGGATGCAAATATAGAACGCTTTTTTTAATACTCAAAAGAAAAATTTAAAAAAATCGTTTTGTACTTTTGCAACCTCATAAATAAAAGTACGTAACCTACTGTAATTGTGAGGTTATAATTAATAGGTCAGTATCGCAAATTTTTATCTGCCCTCTTAAAATAGTAAATACTAGTAAATGAATCTGGTTATTGATGTTGGTAATACTTCGATTAAGATAGGCGTCTTTGATAAATCTTCAATGATTTATAAAGAAACTTTGAAACCTGAAAGTTTTCTGAAAGTGATTCAGAAAATTAATCGAGACTACCCTTTACTTAATCGTGCACTGCTTTCTTCGGTGTCCAACATTAAAGAAGAGGAAGTAGATTTTTTGAAAAACCTGTTTCACACAATTGTTCTAGATCATACCATACAGATGCCTTTTAAAAACTTATATGCTACACCAACAACGCTCGGTGTAGATAGATTAGCTTTAGTAGCTGCATCTGTTCATCAGTTTCCTGCAAAGGATACGTTAATAATAGATGCAGGAACGTGCATTACTTATGATTTTAAAAATAAAAAAGAAGAATATTTAGGTGGAGCCATTGCGCCTGGTCTCAGATTAAGATATGCAAGTTTAAATAGTTTTACTTCAAAACTACCACTATTAGACCTTGAATCTCCAAAAAACCATATTGGAGATACTACAAATGAAGCCATACATTCTGGAGTTGTGAACGGTGTTTTGTACGAAATTGAAGGAGCAATTACCGAATATTGCAACACTTACCCCAATTTAACAGTTATTTTAACCGGAGGAGATGCACATTTTTTGTCTAAAAGATTAAAAAATAGCATATTTGCCACCTCTAATTTTTTATTGGAGGGACTAAATTACATTTTAGCTTTTAATAATAGTCAATGATAAAGAAGATTTTAGTAGTAATTCTGGTAATAGTTACCAGCGTATCGTATGCTCAGGAAGGTACCTCTTCACCCTATTCTTTTTTTGGGATAGGATTGCAGAAGTTTAAAGGAACAGTAGAAAATAGGTCGATGGGGGGATTAGGTATACTTACGGATAGTATTCACTTAAATCTTCAAAACCCCGCATCATATGGAGAATTGGCATTAACAACGTATACATTAGGTGCGAATTATAACGGATTGAATCTTGACAATGCAGCAGGAGATGATTCTTATAAAGATAATGCATCATTGGATTACCTAGCTATTGGTATTCCTGCAGGTAAATTCGGTTTTGGTTTTGGAGTTATTCCGATCAGTTCTGTTGGGTATCAGACAAACTCTTTTAATAGTGATGGTTCTGAAAATCAGTTCTTTGGAACAGGAGGGTTAAATAAGGTATTCGTTGCAGCAGGGTTCAAAGTTAACGAGAATTTAAGTGTAGGTTTGGATATTAATTATAACTTTGGTAATATAGAGAACAAGTCTATCAGACGAACCGATTTAGAATTTGAAAGTAGAAGAATTGATAATTCTGATCTATCAGGTGTAAGTCTGTCGTTTGGTATTGCATATAATAAGATGATTTCAGAAAAATTGAAGTTGACTACGTCACTTGTATCGACTCCTTCATTTAATTTAAATTCTGAAAACTCCGTAGAATTAGCTACGGTTACTATATTGCCGAATGGGGCGGAAATTGTTAATAGTAGGACAGAAGAAAATACTGAAGATCAGAAACTAGACCTTCCGGCTGAGTTAAAAGTTGGAGCAGGAATTGGAGAGCCAAAAAAATGGTTCATTGGGGCGGAGTATATCTATCTTAATGCAAATAGTTTTGAGAATAGGTCATTTGCTGCTGATAATGCAGTATTTGAGAATGCGTCAAAAGTAAAATTAGGAGGATATTATATCCCTAAATATAATTCGCTTACCAGCTATCTTAGTAGGATTGTATATAGAGGAGGAGTAAGGTATGAAGAGACAGGTTTAAATATTAATGGGCAAGCTATTAATGAGTTTGGCATATCTTTTGGAGTAGGGTTACCAGTCGGCAGATTATTTTCTAATGCTAATATAGGTTTTGAGTTCGGTACAAGAGGAACAACAGATGCAGGTTTAGTAAAAGAAGAATTTTTTAATATATCATTAGGTCTATCTTTAAATGATAGATGGTTTAGAAAAGTGAAATTTAATTAACTACAATTATACAGCTATGAATACTAAAGTTTTATATACAATAGCGGCAGGATTAGTTTTAAGCGCTACAAGTGTTAGTGCTCAGGCTACTGACTGTGCGACAACGGCTTCAATAGCCTATGAGCATGCTAAAGTAAAAAATTACGAGGCAGCAGAAGAGCCTTTATGGAAAGTAAGAAAAGAATGTCCTACACACAGTGTTGCAACTTTTCAGTTTGGAAAAAAATTACTAGAAAGTAAGTATAAAAAAGCAACTGGAGCAGAAAAAGCAACTCTTGCAAACGAATTGATTGCATTGTGGAAAGAACGTTTTCAGTATTTTCCTGCTAAAACTAAAGTAGGAGATATGTATTCTGATATAGGTCAGATTATGTATGATAACAAAATAGGAACTGCAGAGACTCAATTTGCAGAATTTCATAAAGCATATACAGACGACAAAAAGAACTTTAAGCGTCCTAAGAAATTATATACATATTTTTCTTTGTTAGTTGATCTACAAGCAGAAGGTAAAAAAGAACTTCAGGATGTATTCGATTTATATGACGATATCACAGAAAAGATCGAAGACGAAGAGAGTAAAAAAGCAAAAACAATTGCTACACTTTCTGAAAAAGAAGAATCAGGAGCTGCTTTGAGTTCTAAAGAAAAAAGAAACCTAAAAAATGCAGGTATAAACTTAAGAGCTTATAGTAAAGTAAAAGGTGGAATTAATCAAAAGCTAGGGGAATTGGCAGATTGTAAAAACTTAATACCTCTTTATAATGGTCAGTTCGAAGGTAAAAAGAATGATATTAATTGGTTAAAAGGTGCTGCAGGTAGAATGTCAGCAAAAGAATGTACTGATGATCCTTTGTTCTTTAAGCTAGTAGAGGCGTTGCACAAGGCGGATCCATCAGCAAAATCGGCTTACTATTTAGGAATATTAGCTCTTAAGGATAAGAAAACATCTAAAGCCTTAGAGTATTTTAATCAATCGGCACAGTTAGAAACAAAAGCTAGTGATAAAGCTAAAGTGTACTTTAGAATTGGAGAAGTAGTAAAAAAACAAGGTAATTATAGTAAAGCTAGATCTTACTATAAGAAAGCATTAGCGAATAAGCCTTCGTATGGAACTGCATACCTTAGAATAGCAGCAATGATTGCTAAAAGCGCTAATAGTTGTGGAACTGATGTGTTTAGTAAAAGAGCCGTATATTGGTTGGCAGAGCGATATGCACGAAAAGCTGGTAAGGTAGATCCAAGTCTTAAAAAGACTGCTGCGGCTACTGCTGCTAATTACAAAGCAAAAGCACCATCTAAAACAGATATCTTTAATAACCCTGGAATTACTTCAGTGAAAATAGGATGTTGGATAGGTGAAACGGTAAAAGTACCGAAGCTATAATGCAAAAAAAGAATTTACATATATTATTAAACTTTGTCACAGCGTTTGCTGTGACATTGTTTTTTTCATGTCAATCAAATGTATCAAAAACCAATAACCACCTCATAACAGAAGATGCTCCAATGGCTGAAGGCTACGAGCTAAACCTAAAATATACTGACTCAGGTAGACTTACTGCGATTCTTAAAACGCCCAAGGTAAAAGATTATACTAATAAAAATTTCGGGTATCAAGAATTTCCAGAAGGTATTGTTCTGGATATCATTGATAAAGATGGTAAGATTAGTGTTGTTAAATCAGACTATGCTATTTATTATAAAGTAACTGGGCTTATTGATATGAGAGGAAATGTGGATATAAAGACAGCAGATAGCACTCATCTTATAGCGCGTCAACTTTACTGGGATCAGAGTATAAACTGGGTGTTTACCGATCAGCCTTATAAGAGTATTCTTCCTGATGGCACGGTTAACGAAGCAGATGGTTTTGATGCTAATCAGGATTTTACTATATTGAATTCTCGGGTCAATGAAGGAATAATGTTCATCGAGGAATAACTTTGTATGATGAAAATTTTTAGATTTTTTGAACTAGCTTACCTTGCAATTATGTGTTTTTTCTTGTATCAGGCGTATGAGGAGTGGGGTAAGGAAGATAGTAGAAGTATTTTATACTTATGTTTTGCAGGAGTAGCAATTTTTATGTATTTCTTCAAAAGGAATTTCCGGAAAAGATTCGATGCCAATAACAAGGATAATTGATGGAGCTACAGATTATTGTGATTGTGCTTTCTGTTATTCTCTCCGCTTTTTTTTCTGGGATGGAGATCGCCTATATATCCTCCAATAAAATCCATATCGAAATAGAAAAAAAACAAGATGGATTTCTTTCAGGTATCTTATCTCGACTAACTAAAAAACCTTCAAAATTTATTGCTACTATGTTAGTAGGCAATAATATTGCTTTGGTGGTTTACGGGTTTTATATGGGTGAACTGTTAATGGGGTTTATTGAAGGCTATTATCCAGGTATGGCCGGAAGTTTTAACTTATTACTGCAAACAATTATTTCTACATTAGTAATATTACTTACTGCGGAGTTTCTTCCTAAAGTTTTTTTTCAAATTTATGCAAACACATTACTGAAGTTTTTTTCATTTCCTGCCTATATTTTTTATGTTATTTTCTGGCCTATTTCATTTTTCGTTATTCGGATATCTGATTTTGTGCTAAAGAAGTTCCTTAAAACAGATGGAGATGAGGTTCAGTTGGCATTTACAAAAACTGAATTAGGAGACTATATCAATGAACAAATGGAAACGGTTGAGGAACATGATGAGATTGATAGTGAGATTCAGATTTTTCAGAATGCACTTGATTTTTCTGATGTAAAATCTCGTGAAGTTATGATCCCACGTACTGAGATTATTGCCATTGAAAAATCTCAATCTTTAGAAGAATTAAGTCAGCTTTTTATTGATACAGGGTTGTCTAAAGTATTAGTGTATAATGGAACTATTGATGATATAATAGGGTATGTGCATTCTTTTGAATTGTTTAAAAAACCAAAGTCGATAAGATCTATTTTGCTTCCAGTGGTTTTTGTCCCTGAAACAATGTATGTAAAAGATGTGCTTAACCTTTTGACAAAAAAACACAAAAGTATTGCCGTAGTTATCGATGAATATGGAGGGACTAGTGGAATTATTACAGTAGAGGATATAGTGGAAGAGCTCTTCGGTGAGATAGAAGATGAACATGATTCTATTGATCTCATTGAGGAAAAATTAGAAGAAAATCATTATCGTTTTTCTGCTAGAATGGAAGTAGATTATATTAATGAAACCTATAAGTTAAACCTTCCTGAAAGCGAATATTATGAAACGCTTGGTGGAATGATTGTTAACCATACCGAGGAAATTCCGGAACAGGGAGATATTGTAAAAATAGATATGGCAACAATCAATATTATTGAAACGTCTAATACTAAAATTGAGATTGTAGAGATACAGATATTATCAGAACATTGATGTTTATATTCATCAATTGTTTTAGGACATACTTTTGGGTTCAGGTTTGCTCTAAATAGTTGTTTCGAGAAAAATATAGTCTATATGGTTAATTGGTTCAAAGTATTGTATTCTATTTTAAATCAATAAGATACGGGTTTTGGATTGGTTTAAATATCAATGAATTTGAGCTTCTGAATATCTTCAAAAATAAAAAGTAAAAAAAGTTGTAAAGACTTTCTGTCTTTAATTGGTAATATTCTAATAAAATGGTATTTTCGCCCACTATATTTCAATAAATTAAACTTATAATGGCAGTTTTAAATAAAATCAGACAACGATCCGTTTTCTTAATTGTGATTATCGCGTTAGCGCTTTTCTCATTTGTATTAGCGGATTTGATTCGAAATGGAGGAGCGATTTCTCAAAAAGCAGCAAATACAATTGCTACGATTAATGGGAAAGAAATTGATAGAACTGATTTTGCAAAAAAAGTTGAAGCAGCATCTAGAAACTTTGGAGGCAATGGATCTAATCTTCGTACAGTTAACTTAGTTTGGGATCAAGAGGTAAGACAGATAGTTTTTGATGGACAATTCGAAGAACTTGGAATTAGAGCCGGTGCTGATGAAGTAAATAACTTATTAAAAGAAGGATTGGCTAATAATCCAACTTTTCAGAATGAAGCAGGTGTATTTGACAATGCAAAAATGCAGGAATATGTGGCTAGTATTAAATCGAATCCTGTTGCTTATCAGCAATGGACAGATTATAAAATTTCTTTAGGTAAAGGAGCGTTAGAGCAAACATACCTTAACATGATCAAAGCAGGGGTTGGTGTTACACTTAAAGAAGGTGAGTTAGCTTATAAAATGGAAAATGATGTGGTTGATATTAAGTATGTACAACTTCCATTTTCTTCTATTGAAGATGCTGATGTGAATGTGACGGATGCAGAAATCCAGGCATACGTGGATAAGCACTCGGAGTTATATAAGGCTGATGCTTCAAGAAATATGAGATATGTATTCTTTAAGGAAGAGCCAAGCCAAGAAGATGAAGATGCATTAACAGCTGATGTAGCTAAAGTTATACCAGAGTTAAAAACTGCTGAAAACATTGAAGAATTCGTAAATGTAGATCAAAGTTCTGCATTAAAATACAATGATCGTTTTGTGTTTAAAAAAGATTTGCCGTCAACTGTAGCAGATACTTTATACAATGTGCCAGTAGGAGAAGTATTTGGACCTTATAAAGACGGAAAATTCATAAAAATCTCTAAGGTCGTTGCTCAGACACAATTACACGATTCTTTGAAAGCTAGCCATATTCTTGTTTCCTGGAAAGGATTAGGTACAGCTGGTGATACTGAAAGAACAAAAGAAGAGGCTAAAACATTAGCAGATAGTATACTTACTGTTATTAAGTCTGATAAAGCGCAATTTGTAACGCTAGCTAAGGATTTTTCTGCGGATACTTCCAATAAAGATAAAGGTGGAGATTTAGGGTATTTTCCTCCAGGAAGAATGGTACCTGCATTTAATGATTATATCGTTGATAACAATGTTGGAGATATGGGAGTTGTAGAGACTTCTTTTGGATATCACGTAATTGCGATAGAGGACAAGAAAAATGAGCAGAAAGCTGTAAAAGTAGCTACTGTAGCTCAGGAGATTGAGGCTAGTGAAAAAACAATAAATACTATTTTTACTGAAACTACAAAATTTCAGATCGCAACGAAGGATGCTGATTTTGCAGAAAAAGCTAAAGAAAGTGAATATACTATTCGTCCGGTAAATAAAATTAGTGAATTAGCAGAAAACATTCCTGGATTAGGAACTCAGAGATCTATTGTACAATGGTCGTTTAATGAAGAAACTAAGGTTGGAGATGTAAAACGTTTTGACGTAACTGATGGATATGCTGTGGTACAATTAACATCTAAAGCTTCTAAGGGTATACAAAAAGTAGAAGATGCTAGTGCTTCAGTAAAACCAATTCTAATTAAAGAGAAAAAAGCAGAAATGCTTAAAAAGAAAATTTCTGGAAGTACGTTAGCTGATATTGCTAAAAATCAATCTCAGACAGTAAAAACAGCATCTGCTTTGAATATGAAAACACCAACTATAAGTGGTGCTGGAACAGAGCCTAAAGTGGTTGGAGCGGCATTTGCTTTAGAAACTGGTGGAATTTCCGAGCCAATTGTAGGTAATAATGGAGTGTATGTAGTAGAAGTTACTAAGAAAACTCCAGCAAGTGGATTGGATACGTATATGAGTTATGCAGCTCAGGAGTCTAAGACACAAGCTAATGCAGTTAATACTAGAGTGTTCAATGCACTTAAGGAAGCTGCGGAAATAGAAGATAAAAGAGCTAATTTCTACTAGAAAACTAGTTTTCCAAAATATAAAAAGACCTGAAGAACATACGTTCTTCAGGTCTTTTTTATTGTAATCGTTATAATATGATGTTCTAGTTCTTTTCTCTCACCTTTTGCTCCCATTTCCAAGCAGAAGATAGCGCTTCATCCAAAGTGCTTTTAGCTTTCCATCCAAGTTCTTTATTAGCTTTGTCTGTATTAGCATAAGCAGAGATAATATCCCCTTCTCTTCTATCCACAATTTTATAATTCAATTTTTGGTTAGATACTTTTTCAAAAGAGTTTATAACTTCTAATACAGAACTACCGGTTCCAGTTCCAACATTAAATACTTCGTAATTAGAGGTATTGGTATTATTTAGGAGACGTTGTAAGGCAATTACATGAGCTTTAGCAAGATCAACGACGTGAATGTAATCCCTAATACACGTTCCATCTTCTGTTGGGTAATCATCTCCAAAGACAGAAAGTTCTTCTCTAAGTCCAATACCTGTCTGCGTAATAAACGGAATAAGGTTCTGAGGAACTCCGATTGGTAGTTCACCAATCTCAGCTGATGGATGAGCACCAATAGGATTAAAATAACGCAATGCAATTGCGTTCAGATTTGGTTTTACCTTACAGATATCTTTTATAATTTCTTCACCAATCTGCTTTGTATTTCCATAAGGCGATTCTGCGATTTTTACAGGTGCATTTTCGGTAATCGGTAGTTCATCTGCTTGACCGTATACCGTACAAGAAGAACTGAAAATAAAATTGGTTTTATCTTTTTTCTGTAGTTCTTGAAGAATATATACAAGTACGCCGATATTGTTTTCATAGTATAAAAGAGGTTTTTCTACACTTTCTCCAACAGCTTTAGATGCTGCAAAATGAATAACGCCTTCAATATCAGTATGACGTGTAAAAAAATCTTGAACTTTATCTTTTTCTCTAAGATCGAAGTTTTCAAAAATTGGCGTTTTTCCTGTAATTGCCTTAATTCCTTTTAGAACATCAGTAGAGGAGTTAGAACAGTTATCAACGATAACTACATCATATCCTTCAGTTTGTAGTTCTACTACTGTATGTGATCCGATAAACCCCAATCCACCGGTAACTAGTATTTTCATTTTTTTGTTTTCAAGAGTTTTATTGTAATAGAGTGTAAAGTTAATATAATACTGGTTATAACTAAAAATAGATCGTGATTTAGTTTTAGTAGTTGTCAGAAAATCAAATAAGTGCTAATAACTAAAACTGTAATTATTGCACCAACTATAAAAGCATATTTCCAAGGAGTTGTATCTATCACGTCTGTTGTAGCAGGTACATAAATATCTGTTTTTGGTTTAAGAATGCCAATGATAAGCATAATTGCTGTATTAATTACAAATAAAATCCCCATAATATGCAGAAAATGTGGATATGCTTCAGCTTTAATAACGGCTAATTGGTCTGGGTCTGTAATACTATTAGAGGTTGCTTCAGATAATGCTTCGTTTGTAAAATAAGGACCTAAGATAAGTAGGCTTACGAGGTACATAATAACTCCAGCAATTAATACTACTTTAGCTCCAAGGGCAGGTACTTTTTTAGTAAGTATTCCAATAATAACGACTGCTAAAATAGGGACGCTTAAACTTCCTAAAGCTTGTTGGATATATGAAAATAATCCTTCTGGAGCATTCGCAATAAATGGTGCGATTGTCATAGAGATCAGTGCAACAATAAGCCCAAATAATTTTCCTGCTTTTACCGTCTGAATATCACTGGCATCAGGTTTAAAGAATTTTTTATAGAGGTCAAATCCAAAAAGCGTCGCGCTACTATTTAATAAACTATTAAATGAACTTAATACAGCACCAAAAAGGACCGCTGCAAAAAAGCCAAGCAATGCAGGCGGAAGTACTTTACGAACAAGTTCTGGATATGCTTGATCTGCAGAATCAAGGTCTCCATTAAATACATTCCAAGCTATAATACCAGGAAGTACAACTATTATAGGGATAAGGAATTTTACAAAAGCTGCAAGCATCATTCCTTTTTGACCTTCTTTTAAACTTTTTGCACCAAAAACGCGCTGCAGAATAGATTGGTTAGTCCCCCAATAATACATCTGTGCGATCATCATTCCGGTAAAAATAGTTCCTACAGGAATAGACGAAGTAACTCCTCCTGTAACATTAAACTTATCTTGATTCTCTGTCCATAAGGTATTGATGCCATCCATCATACTTCCGTTGCCAACTAATTTTAACCCAAAGTATGGAATTAACAGTCCGCCTATCAATAATCCTATAGCGTTTATAAGATCTGATACAGCAACCGCTTTTAATCCACCAAAAATGGCATATATTACTCCTATGAGTCCGATACTCCATACACAAAGCCAAATAGTAGAAGAGTTAGACCAACTTAATAACTCTGGTAAGTCAAACATAGTACTAAAGGCTAGTGATCCAGAATAGAGAATTGTAGGTAATAACACAATACTAAATGCTACTAGAAATAAAACAGATAATATTGCTTTTGTGTTTTCGTCGAAACGTTTTTCTATAAACTCCGGAATTGTAGTGATACCACCTTTCATGTATTTAGGAAGTAGCCATATAGCGGTAAGTACCATGGCAATCGCAGCTAATGTTTCCCAAGCCATAACCAGTACTCCTTCTGTAAAAGCTTGCCCATTAAGTCCTACAATCTGTTCTGCAGACAAATTCGTTAATAATAATGAGCCTGCAATGGTTATGGCGCCAAGACTTCTACCTCCTAGATAATAACCGTCAGCAGATTTTTCGTCAGTGCTTCTCGTTTTCCACCAAGCGTATATTGCTACTAGTAATGTAAACCCAATAAAAGATAATATTCCCATTTGTGTGATGTATTAATGAATTTAGAAAATCTAATGATTTATCATTTTAAATTTAAGTGATTTCGTGTTCATAATAAGTAGATGCATCTTGCAGCAACAAATCCAAATAATTGTTTTCATTTTCCAGACGTTGTTCATCCCACTTTAAATATTTTATGAGATCTTCTTGCACCATAGATCTATACTTGCGGACGCTATTAATGTCAAAGTATAATCGTCCAGTTCGTCGTACAAAAAAATCAGCTAATCCATTAATCATCTCATGATGTACTCCATACCATACTTCTGACCGTATTAATTTTTCTTCAATAGAATCATTTAAAAAATAGCCTACTTTATCAATAATAGTATTCGCTTGTTTGCCGTATGTGGTGGCTAGATACCAGCCGTAATATTCATCTTGTATATTTAATTCTTTTAGGCGTTGATTAATTTCCAAAAGATATTTCTCTACTTCTTCGGTATCTTTTAGAGGATCACTGGTAAGAGGAAGGTTTTGAGTAAACGATTTTGAAAACTGTTCTCTTTTCTTAGAACTCATTGTTTTTAGAACGGTATCGATTACACGTTGTGCCATTTTTCGATATCCGGTTAGCTTTCCTCCGGCAATCGAAATTAAACCTGTTTTAGAAACAAATATTTCATCTTTTCTGGATAATTCTGAAGGGTCTTTTCCATCTTCGTGTATAAGTGGTCTTAGTCCAGCCCAATTAGATTCTATGTCTTGTAGGGTTAGTTGGACAGTTGGGAACATGTTATTTACTGCGTCTAACAAATATTGAGCATCTTTTTGTGTAGCTACTACACGATTTAGATTGGCTTTGTAGTTAGTGTCTGTAGTACCCAAATATGTTGCTCGACCCCTTGGAATCGCAAAAATCATTCTTCCATCTGATACATCGAAGTATACAGATTGAGTAAGCGGAAAGCGTTCTCTGGAAAAAACAATGTGTACTCCTTTAGTTAGGTGCAAGTGTTTGTTATTCATAGAATGATCCTTTTCTCGTAATAAATCTACCCAAGGACCAGCTGCCGAAACATAATTTCGCGCTTTGATCATAAATCTTTTTTGGGAATTATGATCTAAACATTCTAAGCTTTTAATTTTTCCTTCGTCATCATAATTAAAAGTTGTCATTTCACAATAATTGATGATATTGGCTCCATAAGAAGCTGCTTTTTTCAGAAGTTCTACAGTAAGTCTTGCATCATCCGTTCGATACTCTGCATAATAACCTCCCCCAGTAAGTCCATTTTTATTTAATAACGGTTCTTTGGTGACCGTTTCTTCTACACTGAGCATTTTTCGTTTATCGTCTCCCTCTACATTTGCTAAAAAATCATATACTTTTAACCCTATGGCGGTCATCATTTTTCCATATGTTCCCCCTTCTATTAGTGGTAACAACATTTTTTCTGGTACTACCAAATGAGGGGCAAGCTTATGGACAGTAGCTCGTTCGCTTCCAGATTCTTTTACAAGTGCGATTTCCATTTGTTTTAGATATCGCAATCCACCGTGAATAAGTTTTGTAGATTTATTACTTGTTCCTGAAGCAAAATCGTTTTTTTCTACTAAACACACTTTTAATCCTCTAGAAGCAGCATCCAAAGCAATTCCCGCTCCTGTGACTCCCCCACCAATAATGATAAGGTCATATTTAGTTGTCTGAGCTTTTTGTAATTGTATGTGTCTATCAAGTATAGAAAAACGAATTGGACCTTCTTCTTTAATAGAAAGCATTTTTGTATTAGAAGATTTTGTGCGTTCTATCGCTTCTTTCCATCCGCTGTATTTTCTATTTCGTTCATGCTCTGTAATCTGGGGTTTGAACCTGGTATCTACAATTCTAATTTTTGAAATATCCTTTTTCGTCCAAACCCCAGCTTTTATTCCTGCCAGGAATGCAGCACCAAGTGCTGTTACTTCTAACATTGCGGGCCGATCAACTTCTACGTTTAGAATATCGGCCTGAAATTGCATTAAATAGTTATTCGCAGATGCTCCACCATCTACTTTAAGTTCTTTCATGAGTTTACCACTGTCTTCTATCATTGCATCCAATACATCACGAGTCTGATAGGCTAAAGCATCTATAGTGGCTTTTATGATTTCATTTTTTCCTGAATCCAGTGTTAATCCATAAACGGCTCCTTTTGCATTCATGTCCCAATGAGGAGCACCTAAACCTGCAAATGCTGGAACTACGTATAAGCCTTCTGAAGATGGAGTGGATTTACAGATTTCTTCGGTTTCTGAAGCTTTTGTAATTACTTGCAATTTATCACGTAGCCATTGCACAGAAGCTCCTCCAACAAAAACACTACCTTCCAAGGCATATTTTATATTATCTTCTGGCAGACTACAGCATAAAGTAGTTAATAATCCATTCTTAGATTGATAGGCTTTTTTTCCTGTATTTAACAATAAAAAACAGCCTGTTCCATAGGTGTTTTTAGCGATTCCTGATTTATATCCACCTTGTCCAAATAACGAAGCTTGTTGATCTCCGGCAACACCGTATATCGGGATTTCTTTTCCTTGATAAGAAATGACACCAAAATCGGATGACGAATGCTGAACTTCGGGGAGCATGTTATTCGGGACATTTAAAGCATTTAGCATAGTTTTATCCCATTTCAGCTGTATAATATTGTACAACATCGTCCTTGATGCATTAGAGTGATCTGTAACATGCTTAGCACCATTGGTAAATTTCCAAATCAGCCAAGTGTCAATTGTTCCAAATAATAAATCTCCTCTTTCAGCTTTTTCTCTGGCACCTTCTATAGTATCTAATATCCATTTTAATTTTGTGCCAGAAAAATAAGAGTCAATTACTAAGCCTGTATTTTTAGATACATAATCTTCCAGTCCAACTGCTTTTAGATTTTTGCAAATAGTCGATGTTCTTTTATCTAGCCATACGATAGCGTTATAAATGGGCTTTCCTGTTGTTTTATCCCAGACTACAGTAGTTTCCCTTTGATTAGTAATGCCTACCCCTGCAATCTGATCAATACTTATTTTAGATGTAGATAATACTTCTTTAAATACTTCTTGTTGATGCCTGAAAATTTCAAGAGGATCGTGTTCTACCCAACCAGATTGCGGATAATGTTGTGTTAGTTCTTTTTGAGCTATACCACAAATCATACCTTTGTTATCAAAAATAATTGCTCTGGTACTTGTAGTTCCTTGATCAAATGCAATGATATATTTTTTATTCATCAGAAGATATTTGACTTTATTTTTATATACTTTAGTTAGGTGTTGATTTTTTGTAATTATCTTAAAAAACAGTAAATATTCTAAGCTATTAATCAATTAATTATAAATATCTAAATTATTTAGGCAATGAAAAAGATAATTGATAATTAAAAAAAATGTAATCGTTTGTATTATTTTTTATACTGAGTATGATCATTTTTATTGATTATTTTTAACTAGTGTACTTAGGTATCAGTGTTCTTTTCTAATATAATTAATCCGCAAACGGGGACTTTTATCTGAATGGCACCTATGAGAATCATTATGTCGTACTCATCTACTTTTTTTCCAGTACAGTCATAGGTAATACAGTGATATGCTCCATAATTTTGATCACTGCTTAATATGATCTTAGTGTTTAGCTGACCATTGATGATATCAACTCTATTGGTTTTTTCTTGGAAATCGATTATGTAATTATCAAATAACCCAATGATTGTATGTTTCCCTAAAGAAGATTTAAGTACTGGATAGTTTGCTAAGGGTTTTTGTGGTGTAAATTTTCCTTTTAAGAAGATATCGGACTGATTTCTCCAATAATGAGTGTAAAAATGAATCATGGATAACTCATCTGGTGTTGCTTTCTGGAGTAAAATAGAAAGTTGAGGCACTCCAAATAAAGTATTCACTAATTGTAACGCTTTTATTTCTAACGGTTCTTGTTCATGATACGTAAACATATCACTGTGTACAGCAGTTTCTCTACAAAGCATTTTTATATCGACAATACGTACTCTATTCATCGTAGAATCACCTGGGCAGTCAAATGCTCTAAACATATTACCATATTTGCGCATGGCCGGACCTGTATATTTTTGACGAAATTCGATAACAACCTCTGGATTGATGGCGTGTAACGAACTCATAATATCTGTCATCAATCGATCAACTGCCAGATTTACTGAGGAAAAGTCCCTTCCTTCTTCTTTAGTTAGTTTGGTGCTGGGATACACTTTAAATTCATCGATAAAATCCAGTTTAAAACCATCAATTTTCCAGGTTTTTAATGCATTTACATATAAGCTTACCAGATATTCTCTTACTTCAGGATACCTAGGGTCAAATACAGGAGCCCAACGATGTTCTTCTGTAAGAAATTTTCCTTTGAATTTTTTATAGGCTTTTGATTTTTTGCCACAGAAAGGAACAGAATACCATAAAGCTAGTTTCATTCCTGTTGCGTGAATTCTGCTGACAAAATTTTTCATTTCAGGAATTCTTTCAGGATACCAGTCACCTGTATAATCATATCCTCTGTTTTCGTCATTGGTTTGCCAACCATCATCAAGAATAATCAATTCATATCCTAATGTAGAGGCAATTTTACATTCTTCAATAAGGTTTTCTATGTCTAGTTTTTGATGAAACTGATACCATGTAGAATATACTGGGACTTTTGCTAAATCAGGTACCATTGCTGGAGTTAGATTTTCAAAACTCTCCCACCATTTTCCTACGTTTTTTAAAGATTCCGAAAAAGGTTGATGACTTTGATCAATTCTTAGTTGTGCGTTATAATCTGTAATTACATGATATCTTTCTGTAAAGAATGAAATATGACAATAAATGCAATTATCTTCTTCTCGATATAATGCATTTAGTTTTTTGGTGTTTATCGCATCAGAACATGCAAAGGTAATTATGTTATGATCATCATGACCAAATAAAGAAATAACAGGAGAATCAACAGAAATTCTGGATTCCATATGGTCCAGTTCCCAATCATCCATGATTCTTTTTGCAAAGTCTGTTGTAGGTTTCCAAACTCCTTTTACATTAATAACAGGAATTTTCCATTTAAAAGTCACTTGTTGTGGTAGAAATTTAGTTTCAGATGAAAAATTAATATTATATATAGTAACTCCATTTTGTTCTTCAAGTAGGGTTATATCAACTTGAAAATCCTTGGACTTCTGTATTACCTCTATATTGTGAGTAACTACTTCTTTCATGTGTTTTTTATCCTTTAATGTTTTGCAAAATCAGTCTTTTGCTAAAACATTTCTTTTTTTGATTATACGATGTACCACGATACTGTCATTGTTTTGTGGGGCAAGAACTAATGTTTCTTTATTTTTCTTTTGGACAGAAATGATATGATTGGATTGCTTGGCAACCAAAAAACCACTTTTGTTATTTTCTACTGGAATAAAACCTTTTTTTGATCCTTTTAGGTATATTCCTATCATCGCATCATGCCTGCCGTAATTGGCTTCTGCGGAATAATTATTACCCACGATCAAAACATCTTTAAAACCATCTTGGTCTATATCTTTTATAAGAAAATCATTGATAGGGGATCGTTGACAAACTTGAGGTAAATAGGATACTTTAAAAATGTTGTTTCCTAAATTCTCTGCGTAAATTGATTGAAATATATAAGCACTAAGAGTTTCTTCGTCTAAATTCTTGATATTTAATAATTCTTCAAAGTTGACTTTGGCAAATTCGTTATAGGTAGGGTATCGTTTTTTTAAGCCCACTAATTGTTTCATAATGTCATCTCGAGTATGGATAGGTTGAAGAGATAATCCATCAGCTGTTTCGAAATACTGAGCTAATACAGGGTCGATACTTCCGTTATTATCAAAATCCTTTTTGTAAATATATACTGCTTGTTCAAACATTGGCTGTATATATCCATTGGTTCCTTGATTACCAGCAATTATATCCTGATCACCATCATTATCGAAATCTGCTAGTGTTATACTATTCCACCAACCAGACATTTTTATTTTTTTTCCATTTGTATCTTGCCATTGTACAGGGATTTCTTTTGCACCGTTTTCATTGATATTATAGATGGAAATAGGCATCCACTGTCCTACGACAATTAGTTCTTTTGTTTTGTCATTATTAATATCTGCCCAGCTCGCATCAGTAACGATACCAGGTTTAGAGAAGGAAATTTTATCATTTAGAGATAAATTACCTTGTTGATTATTTAGTATATAACTTGGTGTGTGAAGAGGATACTTACCAGGTAAAACACCACCACCAATGAAAATATTTTGTGATCCATTATTATCTACATCATTAGCAACGACACAAGTGGTATTTGTTTTAATTTTAGAAAGAACTTTGTTATTTGATACAGAAAAGTGCCCTTTACCATCGTTAATATATATTCTGTCTTTTAATAGTTCTTTGCTATTTCCTGCATCACTTCCTCCGCTTCCGATATATAAATCCTTATCTCCATCTTGATCGATGTCAATAAACAATGAGGCAGTATCTTCATATTTCATATCTAATTTTTGAATAGGTCTATAAACTCCATTCACGTCTTCGGCAAAAAGAGTGCCTGGAACATTTTTACTACCTCCTATAAAAATCTCGTCGCCGTTTTGATTGTCAATGTCTCCTTTTGTAATACAAGGACCTAGAGCATTAAACTGATGACTTAGTAATGATTGTTGTATGTAATCATTTGAATAGTTTTCTTTATGTAGGTAAGAAAACGAAGTGTGCTCTTTTTCTAAAATTAATTCAGTCTCTTTTTTTCTATCCTTGTTTGGAGAGACCGAATAGTTAATGGTTAAACATTGGTTCGTTGATACAATTTTTTTTGTGCTAATATTTCCATCTGGCCATATCACTTCTAACGAATCTACTCTTTCTGAGTGAACGCCGAAATGGATAATTGGTTCTACAGATGATAAATACCCTTTAACTATAGATTGATATTGAGTTTGTTTACTGCCGCTTTCCCATAAAGTAATTTTCGCTCCGATTCCATTTTTATTTTTGTAAGTCCCTTTTAGCTGTATTCTCAAAAACTTTTTATCTTTTTCTGAAGTGTGATTTTCTAAAATAAATGCCGGACTATTGATATTGTTTACAATCAAATCCAAATCTCCATCAAGATCTAAATCAGCATAGGCAGAGCCATTAGAGTAAGATTTTTGACTCCCTGTCCAATGAGAAGAAACATCAGTAAATCGAGTCTTTCCATTATTTTTATAAATTACATTAGGAAGATGAATTCCCGGAAGTTGTTCGACAAGACTTTTAAATTTCTCTTTTCTAGCAGAAGGAGTTCCAAAGATGTTGTTGTATTCTGAGTAGTTGATAAAATCCAGATCGGTAATGTCTTTTACGTAGCCATTAGTAATATAGATGTCTTTATTACCATCATTATCATAATCTCCAATTAATGGAGCCCAACTCCAATCTGTACTGGCTATACCTGAAGCAAATCCAATTTCTGAAGCTGGAAGCATTTGATCTTTTATAAACCCATTATGAATTTGAAGTGTATTGTGGACGTATTGAGGTGTATATCCATTTCTTTGTGATAATAAATATTTATCATAGTTATTAGAGCCCAGCATTTTCTTTTGTCTC
The DNA here is from genome assembly GCF_947492405.1 of uncultured Aquimarina sp. GTDB lineage: Bacteria > Bacteroidota > Bacteroidia > Flavobacteriales > Flavobacteriaceae > Aquimarina. The sequence goes on along the minus strand of NZ_CANLMP010000004.1, from coordinate 442,031 downwards.
TCATAATTATTAGGTAGCATATCTACAACCATAATGTCCGGTAATATATCGTTGTTGATATCTGCCACATCAACCCCCATCGCATTGTATGTTTGTTTAGATAAAACTTTTTGATTGATTTCGTCAAATCCAAGATGAACGCCCATAGTATCAATCCCTTTGTTTATATACATTAAATCATTGGTTATAAAATCATTACTGATGTATATATCAGGTAAATTATCATTATTAAAATCATTAATGGCAATTCCTAATCCGAATCCTTTATGAATGATTCCTAAACTATCAGATACATTGGTGAAGTATATTTGATTTGTATCTTCTATAGTTTTGTTTTCTAACAAATAATCTGATAAATGTTTGGGTTGGTATTTTTTCGGAATAGGGGTGTTCCTGTCTTTATTTGTATTTCCGTTATGGACAATATATGCGTCTAAATCACCATCCAGATCATAGTCAAAAAAAACAGTTTGTTGACTGTAGTTTCCATCGTCTAGTCCGTAAATTGAGGCTTGTTCTTCAAAATAGGGGATGCCTTTTTCATTTAGTCCCTTGTTTATGAACAACAAATTGTTACAATCATTGTCACAGTGAGCTCCACCAACATTAAGGTAAATATCATCTAATCCATCTGTGTTTATGTCTATAATACTTACTCCGGTAATCCAAGAATCGGTTTGGAAATGTGATTTGGCAGAAATATCTTGAAATTTCAGATCACCCTGATTTAAGTACAATTTGCTAGATGTTTGATTTGCAGTAAAAACTATGTCAGGTAAATTATCATTGTTGAAATCACCAATGCCAACACCTCCGCCGTTATAACAATATTGAAAGTCAATAACATTGATAGAGTCATTTTCAATAATAGTATTTTGAAAAGCGACGCCACTATGCGAAGAGGGAACTAGTGTAAATAAAAAATCTTCTGATGGTTGTTTTTTGCAACCAAAAAGTAATAGAATTAGAGCGATATGAATTAGATTTTTTTTCAAAAAAAGTGTTATAAAATTTTCAAAACCAAGCAAACTTTCCCCTTAGTTTGCTTGGTTGACTAAAACAACTAAATATTACAATCAAACAATTACTTATACTATACGTTTAGTATCCATCATTCTGATCTAAGTTAGGGTTGGCCTGTAATTCTGGTAATGGAATCCATAAAAGTTCATCTTGTCCAGTAGTAAATACAGCTGCTGGTCCTGCAAGAGATTTAGGATGACGCCCTCCTGCTACAGTAGAGCCAGGGCCTAATATATCATCTGCTAATTCCCAACGTACTAAATCGAAAAATCGATGCCCTTCACCGGTTAATTCCATAACTCGTTCATCTATAATAGCTTGTTCTACTTCTTCTTTGGATAATGTATTAGGTAATAGCGAAATCTGTGCACGTTCTCTAACTTGATTGATGAATGGTATAGCATTTGGCGTGGCGCCATTTTCATTAAGAGCTTCGGCTAACATTAATAATACGTCAGCATACCGAATGATTCTCCAGTTAGTTCCTAATGTATGTCCAAAACCAGGAATTTCTGAGCTAGATAAACCCTCATCTAAACCTGCATATTTCCTAGAAAATAGAGCTGGAACTCCTAGGTTTTCTGCTGTTTCTATACTTGGAGCGAAATCTTCTGCAAACGGAGCTCCTCCGTATCCCGTAGCTCCAGGATAATCAAAGGCAATGGTCGCATTTCTTCTTACCATATCTCCGTTATCTTCAAAAACTTGAAGAATATGTGGATTTATGACATGTCCTTGATCTAGGCTGATATGTGGAGGAGAGTAATCAATGTACCAATTGGATTGAGATCCTGTAAGTGGCGAGTCTGCTCCCCAAACAAAATTATCTTGTTCTACATATTGTAGTTCGTATACAGATTCTGTATTATTTTCTAAAGACGAATTAGATGAAAAATTATTCCTATAATTTTCAGAAGGAAGTAAGGAATACCCCAGTGTAGTTACTTCTGTAAAATCCGTAACAGCATTTGCCCAGTCTTCCATATATAAATAGGTTTTTCCTCGTAATGCAAGTGCTGACCCTCTGGTAGGACGTCCTACGTCGTTTGACCCCCAAGATTGCGGAAGTCTGTTCACAGCCTCTGTCAGATCTGCTATGATCGCTTCGTTAAACATTGCCGGTGTGGCGTTAGAAGGGAAAAACTCTTCTGGGTTTTCAGTGTTCGGTGTTTGCATAACAAGTGGAGCAGTTCCAAAAAGATTTAGTAAATACCAATTACAGAATGCACGTTGAAAATGTGCTTGTCCTAAAATTTCATTTTGAACTTCTCCTGATAGCACTCCGTTTTCTGCATCTTCTTCAATAATTTTATTAGCTCTAGCGATAGATTGATATAATTGAGGATATAAGTCTACTGCCCATCTAGAGATGCCAGGCTGTCCTTCTAAAGTAGACATTGTCGTATTTTGTTGGAACGGAATTACGTTGTAGGCGTCTGATCGCAACATAGCACCAGTATGGATAACTCGTCCCCAAAATAAAACAGCAGTTATAGGATGATACATACCATTTACAGCAAGTCTAAAGTCGTTTTCCGTTTGGAAGAATTCAGGTTCTGCTACATTATTTGGATTCGAAATATTAAGGTCTTCTTCATTACAGCTATAATACATTACTAGAAAAAGTAATAGCGTTATAAAAGGAAATAGTTTTTTAATTGTTTTCATATCGTATTCTTTTGTGTGTTTTTAAAATGACATTTGTATCCCAATCATAAAGGTACGAGGCCTAGGTTGCGATCTTACATCAAGTCCTCTGTCAAAAACAGAATCAGCACTAGTTAATGGAGTAAAACCAAAGAAACCGCGATTAGTTCCTAATCCACTATTGTTGGATCCTATTTCAGGGTCATATCCAGAATAATTTGTAATAGTAAATACATTCTGAACATTTGCAAATAATCTAGCATTAGAGACCCATTCTTTTCCTATAAAATCATTAAAGTTATATCCTATTTCTAGTGTTTTTAGACGGAAAAAAGAACCGTCTTCTACAAAGAAATCTGATGGAAGCTGATTTCCAGCAGTATCTTGTGTTGTTACACGAGGAAGATTAGTATTTGGATTCTCTGGCGTATATGCATCTCTTACAATTCCAAATTTGTTATCATCTAAGAAGAAATACCCAAAGAATTTGGTAACATTATAAATTTCGTTTCCTTGAACTCCATTAAAAAAGGCACCAAGATCCCAGTTTTTATAATTTACAGAAAAGTTGAGACCATATGTGAAATCTGGTGTTGGATCACCTAAAGAAGTCTGATCTTCGTCATTTATTCTACCATCATTATTAATATCTACTCTTCTAAAATCTCCCGGTTGTAGCAATGCTCTTCGATCTGGGTCATTAGCCAGAAAAGGATCGTTGTCGATTTCTGCTTGATCATTATAGATTCCATCTGTCCTAAATCCAAAGAAAAATCCTAAAGGTTGTCCAACTTCAAAACGATTGGCTCTTAATCCTTCTTCATTATATGAAGGACCTACAATTGGGTTTGGAGAATCTGTTAATTCATTTTGGATGGCAGAAATATTAAACCCTACATTGAAGGTCAGATCACCACCTTTATCATAGGTGTAAGCTGCTTCAAATTCAAAACCTTTATTATTAATAGATGAAGCATTTTGAAATACAGGGTTTACAGATCCATTAGAATCTGGAATAGCGACAGCTTGAATCACATCTTCGTTATCTCTGTTAAAATAATCTAAACTTAGCTTTAAATTATTGTCTAATAATGAAGTGTCTACACCAAAATTAATGGTTTTTGATGTTTCAAAACTTAGTGTAGGATCCACTAAGCTTGTAATGGCAAATCCCGGAATCTGACCTGAAGCACCACCAACAGTGATGGGTGAATTGGGTTCTACTACGGATTGATTTGAAAAAGGATCAACATTTTGAGATCCTAATTCTCCATATCCAGCTCTAAGTTTTAGTGAATTAAATAGTCCATCTTGATTAAAAAAACTTTCGTCACTGATTACCCATCCGACAGAAAAAGAAGGAAATGTACCGGTATTAAATCCATCTGCAAAAAGAGAGGTCTTATCACGGCGTACTATAGCGGTAAACAAATATTTTTGCTTGTAATTGTAGTTTACACGTCCAAAAGTTGAGAAAAGTTTGTTGTCAAAACGTCCTCCACCTGAATTTATAATATTATCGGTAAACTGCGCTATATTGGTTATGTTATTACTAGGAAGTCCTTCTGCATAAATGGCAAGCGTATTTGTGGTAATATCTTGGCGAGCACCTCCTATGAGAACATCAAAATTATGTTCTCCAAAGCTTTTTTTATAATTAAGAGTAGGTTCGACATTTGTGGCATAGCGTTCTCCCCTTACTTCAGTAAGATCGTTGAGTGGATTTGCATTTGTTTCACTATCTATATTACTTTGAAAGAATGTGGGTTGAAATGTATTTCTATAAAAATTAGTGTATTCGGTCCCTATATTGAGTTTAGCGGTAAGCCCTTGAATAATTTCATAAGAAAAATTCATATTTCCTAGAAAATTACGTTCTGTATTTTGATCATTAACTAATTGTGCATTTGCAAATTTGTTAGTTCCTCCAATTCCAAAAATGGGATCATTAATAGCTTCAAATCCTCCTTCATTTTCAGGAGCAAAAGGACGAATAATAGGAACAGTGCCTCCTTGGTTTCCAAAAGCGTTATTACGTGTAAATCGATTTTCAGAAAACCCAAAAGATTCCTGGATTTTAAGCTTTCCTATTTTAAATTCACTATTTAGACGTATATTTTTACGGTTGAATTCTTCACTGATTAATAGTCCTTCTTCATCGTAATAGTTAGCACTAAAAAAGTATTTTGAGTTTTCACCACCACCAGATATATTAAATCCATAATCTTGAATTGTACCTGAGTTTATACTTAAATCTTGGAAATCTGTGTCAATTCCTGGATCAGGAATGTTTCCAGCAAGACCATCATTAATTCTACGTTGGTTTAGAAATGCGACATACTCTGAGCCATTAAGTAAATCAAGTTTTTTCGGTTGTGTATTAACTCCACTTCGTATATCAATATTTACAGTAGGAGAAGAGTTTTGTTTACCTCTATTGGTAGTAACTATAATTACTCCATTTGCAGCACGAGAACCATATATTGCTGCGGATGTTGCATCTTTTAATACTTGAAGGTTTACAATGTCTTTTGCATTCAAGAAATTTATATTATCAGAAATAGCACCGTCAACTACGTATAGAGGGAAAGAATTAGTTAAAGAACTTACCCCACGTACAAAAACATTTGCGGGACTACCCGGTGCCCCACCTGCTGTTTCTACCTGAACTCCTGCAAGTTTACCTTGTAAAGCTGAGGTTGGGTTTGCTGTAACTACTTGTGCAATATCTTCAGTCTTTATCTGGGATATAGCACCGGTAACATCTCTCTTAGATTGTGAACCATACCCTACAATAACTATTTCATCTAATGCTGCAGCATCTTCCTCAAGTGTTATATCTATAGTAGTTCGACCATTTGTCGGTATTTCTGCAGTTATAAAGCCTACATAACTAAATATTAAAATAGCATTATCGGCTACGTTATTTAAGGTATACCTACCATCGAAATCTGTAGTGGTACCATTATCAGTCCCTTTTACTAAGATGTTAACTCCGGGCAAGGGACCATTAGGTTCGTTTACCGTTCCCGAAACAGTTTGTTGTGCGCTAGCCATGGTGGTTGTTAGGCCAATGAGTAACATCATGACACGATTAAATATTTTTCGCTTCATATGATTTGTGTTTGTTAATAGTTCTTTTCTGAGTTGAAGTTAGATAAGAGTATTTAATTATGCTATGATACTCTATGCTACTAAGCAAAAATAAAATATTTATTTTGATTTCAAGAAATAAAATCATAATTTTTTGAAATATGTGTAATTAATTAATCAAATAAATAAGAATATTCAATAGTGTTCCTTTGCTGCCAATAAGTGTGTAACCTAGTTTTGTGCAGAAAAAAAAGAGTGATTTAGATGATATCAATTTGTAGCATCTAAAAGAGAAAAATATCTATAGAGAATTACGTTGTCGGAGATAAGTAGGAACTATTTCTTGAATAGATTTTCCTTCTTTAACAAAATGAGCTGCTTTTTTTGCAATATATGCGAAATCAGTAGAAATTGTCGTTATACCACCAAAGGCAATTTCTTTTATAATATTATCATCATGAGCCAAAATACCTATATCTGATCCAATTCTATATTCCATCTTTCGGGCATCTTTTAGAACCTTCCAAAGTTGCGTGTCACTAATGGAAAAATATGCAGTACTTTTTGTCAATGTATTAGGTTCATAACTATCTACTACTTCACCATTAATGTCGTAATCTGATATGTAACGGTTAAAAGCATGTAGAATTCCAGGAGGGAAATCAGAGTATTTCTTAAAGAACAATACAAATCTTTTATATTTTTTTATTTGGGTGGTAAGCTCTACCAGTTTTTGATAGGTTACTTCCTCAAATTCTTGAGAAATATAAGAATAATCTTTAGGCATTTTTAAATACCGGTCTACAATTAATAGTCGGTCAGAGGATATTTGTTTCATCATAGATGAAACTTCTTTTTCTTGGATTGGCGCTATAACATACATGCCGTATTTACGGGATATATTGTCTATTATTGTCTTAAGTAAAGTAAGGTTATTGTGGTGAAAGAAAATATCAATATGGTATTTTTTACCAAGTTCTTTTCTGAAAGTATTGTAAAAATCTTCCTGAAAACTATGGAATGCAAATAAAATCAATGCCACCTTTAGTTTCACATTGGTTTCTTCACTAATAATATAATATCCTTTAAGATTTTTGGATTCTACCAGTCCACGTTCTTTTAATTCGGTATATGCTTTTACAAAAGTTTTTCTGGCATATCCTACTTCTGCTACCATTTCGTTAATAGAAGGTAGTTTATCTCCTACTTTTAAAACTCCAGAATCAATTGCACTTATAATCCCGTTAACAATTTGCTCGTGCTTCGATAACGAATTTATATCCTGAAGGTCGTATATTTTTTGAAGTAACGATGACATATATAATTGTGAATTCTAAGATTTATAAATTTAAGCTTAAATACTAGATTTCAAAATTATATCCTGATTCTTGTAGTTTTTGATATCGGGTACGGTCAAATTTATATAGATAAGCACCTTTTTTAGAACTGCTTTTATCTTTTTCTTCAAGTTTGATGATTACATCAAAAGAAAGTATTTTTTTACGAAAATTTCTAGGATCTAATGATTTTCTATAAATAGCCTCATACAATGCTTGTAGTTGAGGTATCGTAAATTTTTCCGGTAAAAGTTCAAAACCAATAGGCTTATATCTTGCAACTTCTTTAATTCTCTGTAAAGCATCGGATACCATAAGATTGTGATCTAGAATTAATTTTGGGATGATATCGATGTCAAACCATGTAGCTTGATTTTCTTTAACCGTGTTTTTTATATATTCATTAATACGTATTAAGGCATATTGAGCAATTGATACACAACGGAATCCAGGGTCTCTATCTACAGAACTATAGGTTTTTAATTCTTTCATGTACACATTTTGAAGGCCAGTAGATTCTTTTAGAATCCTTTTTGAGGCATCAGAAACGCTTTCTCCGATTTTCACAAAACTTCCGATAAGAGATAATGAGTTCTTGAAAGGATTTATTTTTCGATTAAAAACTAATAACTTTAGTTTTCCGTCTTCAAACCCAAAAATGATACAATCAACGGCAACATAAAATTTATCTTTTTCTTGGTACGAGTTCATGTTATTATTTAACAGATTTTATTATCCAGAAATGGATTTAGCTGCAAATTAGTAAAAAATACAGCATTAACAATAAATGTAAAAAATACATTTATTATATTTGTTTCGTTTTCAGAATTAAAATAGGTGTTTGCTTCAGACTTATTCATCATATTATATTAAAAAAAATGGCAATACATAAGAGTTTTGTAAAAGGCTTTAAGTCAGAATTGGTTGTTCACTCTCCAGGAAGAATTAATTTTATTGGCGAGCATACCGATTATAACAATGGATTTGTACTGCCAACTGCCATAGATAAAAAAATAGTATTCTCTTTTCAGAAAAATGACTCTGAGCACGAGTGTAAAATTTATAGTTCATCTTACGATAAAATGCTTGATGTAAATCTATCTGAACTGAAACCAAGTAAAGAAGAATGGGAGAATTATATACTAGGGGTACTTAGTGAAATCTCTAAAATTTCGAATGGTGTAAAAGGTTTTGATTGTATTATTGAGAGCCAATTACCAATTGGTGCTGGAATTAGTTCTTCTGCCGCTCTAGAATGCGGGTTAGCTTATGGTCTTAATGAACTATTTAATCTTAACCTTTCTAAAATAGAACTTGTTGAGCTTTCACAACGTGCAGAACATAACTATGTGGGAACCAAGTGCGGGATTATGGATCAATTTGCATCTGTGATGAGTGAGGATAAGAAAGTTATTCTTCTGGATTGTAGATCAAAACATTATCGATTAATTGGGGCGAATTTTGAACCGTATAAAATTTTATTACTTAATACGAATGTCTCACATAATCTGGCATCAAGTGAATATAACACGCGTCGTGAAGAGTGTGAGAAGGTAAAAGAAATAATTTCTAAAACATATAATAAAGTCAAATCCCTTAGAGAAGTAACTAAAAGTATGTTAGATGAGTTTAGAAACAAACTTACTGATGTTCTTTATAGGAGAGCCTATTATGTAATTGAAGAAAATAATCGAGTGCTTCAGGCCTCAGAATTACTAGAAAAAGAAGATGTACAAGGTTTTGGGAAATTAATGTATCAGTCCCATAGAGGGTTGCAGCATTTGTATGAGGTAAGTTGCCCTGAATTAGATTTTTTGGTAGATTTTTCTGAAAATTACAATGAGATTGTTGGTTCCAGAATGATGGGCGGTGGTTTTGGAGGGTGCACCATTAATTTAATACATGCTGATCACGTTAATGATTATATTATAAATGTCAAAGAAGCATATAGAAAAGAATTTGATATAGAGTTAACCTCTTTTGTAACAGTTCCGAGTCATGGAACAATAATACGAACCAATGGAACAAAAAAGCATTAATCAAAACCCGCATAGAAGATTTAATATCTTAACAGGAAAATGGGTGTTAGTATCACCTCATAGAACCAAAAGGCCATGGCAAGGAAAAACAGAAGAGATTTCTAAGATTTCTAATATATCCTATGATCAAGAGTGCTACTTATGTCCTGGAAATAAAAGAGCTAGTGGCGATGTCAATCCCAATTATAAAAAACCATTTTCATTTATTAATGATTTTTCAGCATTATTGTCTGAGGTTCCTAATGAAAAGGTTGAGATAGGATTACTTCGAGCAGAAGCAGAAATAGGTATATGTAAAGTAGTTTGTTTTTCACCTAATCACGGGTTGACACTCCCTATCATGAAAGTAGAGGAAATAGCATCAGTAATCGAACTATGGAAACATGAATTTAGTGTTTTGGGAAGTATGAAGGACATAAATTACGTGCAAATATTTGAGAATAAAGGAGCAATTATGGGGTGTAGTAACCCACATCCTCACGGACAAATATGGGCTCAAAAATCGATACCAGAAGAGGTTAAAAAGAAAACAATACGGCAGAAAGAATATTGGGATACACATAAAAAATCACTTTTGTTGACGTATTTAGATCAAGAGTTAGAGCATAAAGAAAGAATTTTAATAGAAAATAATCATTTTGTAGCATTGGTTCCATATTGGGCAATCTGGCCCTATGAAACAATGATTATACCCAAAAGAAATATTCAGCGTATAGATCAATTAACTAAAGAAGAGGTGGTTAGTTATGCGGAGATTATAAAACAATTAACTACAAAATATGATAATATTTTTAAAACCTCATTTCCTTATTCCGCGGGAATACACCAGGCTCCAACAGATGGTTTAAACCACGAGGAGTGGCAAATGCATATGGCATTCTATCCTCCGTTACTTAGATCATCGAGTATAAAAAAGTTTATGGTAGGGTATGAAATGTTTGCAAATCCTCAGCGTGATGTTACTGCAGAGCAAGCCGCTAAGACAATTAAAGAGCAGCCAATAGAACATTACTCTTTACAGTTATAGATTAGATTCTAATAACTATAAAATCTTAGCAACCTCTTGGTTTACAAATTCAAGAAACCTTTCATCTTTTTCTGTAAATGGATCAGGAGTTTCAGAGTCAATATCTATTTGTCCGATATTCTCTCCATCTTTAAATAGTGGAATAACAATTTCGGATTTTACAGTAAAACTACAAGCGATATAATTGTCCTGAGCCTGAACATCAGGGACTATGAAGTTCTCATTAGAAACTGCGACCTGACCGCAAATCCCTTTTCCAAATGGTATGATAATATGATCAGTTTCCTCACCAACGTATGTTCTTAGTTTTAGCTCTTCTTTATCACCATTTTTGAAATAAAAACCAACCCAATCGTAGTATTCAATAGTATCATTAAGCAATTGACAAATTTGATGTAATCTATCAGTAACAGGATTGTCTTCATTTTTAAGTATGTCAACAACCTTGGGTTTTAAATTTTCAAATAGCATTCCTTACAATTTTCCGGCAAAAGTATTTAAAATATTTAAAAGTGTGGGTTTTTTAGAATGGTATTGTTTTGTTAAAAAATTCTAAGGAAAATGCAAAAAAATAGCGATTCTGTAAATATTACGTATTTTTGCTTATACATGAAAAAAGGTTTTCAGAAAATAACAGCAACATTATTAACTTGTTTGGTATTGCTCTCTACATTCTCATTTACTGTAGAAAAGCATTACTGTGGACGTTTCTTGGTTGATGTTGCGGTATTTTCCAAAGCCAAAGATTGTGGGATGAAAATGATGAGACATTCTGATAATCAAAACATGCAAACGAATAAAAAATCGTGCTGCAAAGACGAGATCATTGTGCTGGAAGGACAGGATGAACTTAAAGTTTCTTTTGATCAAGTAGATTTTTCTCAACAAGTATTCATCATATCCTACGTACATTCTTATATGAATCTCTTTTCTCTGCCAGAAGAAAAGCATTTGATTTCTAAGGAATATTCTCCACCCGAACGGGTTACAGATATCCTCATTCTTTATGAGACTTTTTTGATTTGATTTAGTTTATAATTTTTAATTGACAAAAATGATCCATTTGGTTATTTGTGTCATAGAAATGTTGTTTCTATTAGAAAGAATGCAACTGGTTTCAATTAATAGTTGACTAAATCTTACTATATATGCTCAATAAAAGCATTAAATTTTTAATCGAAAACAAATTCATAGCAGTTTTATTGCTAATGGTTTTAATAGGTTGGGGTCTTATTCATTCGCCTTTTCAATCAGATCTGTTTTTCTTACCGAATCACCCTGTAGCGGTCGATGCAATTCCAGATATTGGAGAAAATCAACAAATAGTTTTTACGAAATGGTCAGGAAGGTCTCCTCAGGATATTGAAGATCAAATTACTTACCCGCTTACTACATCGTTATTAGGAGTTCCGGGAGTGAAAACTATTCGTAGTTCCTCTATGTTTGGGTTTTCTAGTATTTATATCATTTTTGAAGAAGATGTAGAGTTCTATTGGAGTCGTAGTCGCATCCTGGAAAAACTAAATTCATTACCCAATGGATTACTGCCTAATGGAATAACACCATCATTGGGACCAGATGCTACAGGCTTGGGTCAAATATTCTGGTATACACTAGAAGGTCGTGATGAAAACGGAAAAGTGACTGGTGGTTGGGATCTGAATGAGTTAAGAAGTATTCAGGATTATTATGTTAAATATGGTTTATCCTCAGCCAGTGGAGTTTCAGAAGTAGCATCGATTGGAGGATATGTTCAGGAATACCAGGTAGATGTAAACCCTGAATTAATGAAGCAATACAATATTGGGTTGCATCAAGTTGTACAAGCAGTAAAAGAGAGTAATCGTGATATCGGAGCTCAAACTCTGGAGATTAATCAGACGGAGTACCTAGTTCGTGGTTTAGGATATGTTAAATCCATTGCTGATATAGAAAATGCCACTGTAGGCGCCGAAGAGTATACTACGATTAGGATAAAAGATATTGCAAAAGTCTCTCTAGGACCAGCAGCCCGACGTGGTATTTTGGATAAAGAAGGGGCGGAGGTTGTAGGTGGAGTGGTAGTCGCTCGATATGGAGCAAACCCAATGGAAGTGATCGCCAATGTAAAGGATAAAATCAATGAACTGAGTTCAGGATTACCTTCTAAAATTCTTAAGGATGGCCGTACTTCTCAGTTAACAATAGTTCCTTTTTACGATAGAACTGAATTGATTCAGGAAACCTTAGGAACGTTAAAAGAAGCGTTAACTCTAGAGATATTGATTACTATTTTGGTGATTGTTATTATGGTTTTTAATCTTCGAGCTTCTATTTTAATTTCTGGATTATTACCAGTAGCAGTTTTGATGGTTTTTATAGCCATGAAAATGTTTGGAGTAGATGCGAACATAGTAGCACTATCTGGTATTGCCATTGCTATTGGTACTATGGTTGATGTAGGCGTTATACTTTCAGAAAATATCATACGACATCTTGATGAAAACAATGAAGAGTTGCCTGTTAACACGGTGGTATATAATGCTACCGCAGAGGTTTCTGGAGCTATTCTAACAGCTGTTTTAACGACTATCATAAGTTTTGTTCCCGTTTTTACGATGATTGGGGCTGAGGGGAAACTTTTTCGTCCATTAGCATTTACTAAGACTATGGCATTAACAGCATCTATTATTGTAGCCTTGTTTTTAATACCTCCTTTTGCTGCATATTTATTTAAAAAACGATCTGTTAAAAAAACAATAAGTTATACAATCAATAGTACACTGATAGTAGCTGGAGTGATAGCGATTTCCTATGGTATTTTATTAGGTCTTATTCTTATTGCATTTGGTGCTTCCAGAATTTTACAACGTACTAATAAACTTTCTATGAAGAAAGTAAATCTAATTAATATTATAATCTCTGCAATAACTATTGTTTTTCTGCTTGCAGAGTATTGGAGACCTTTGGGAGTTGATAAAAGTATTTTTTGGAATTTGATCTTTGTAGGATGTATATGTTTTGGATTGTTAGGAATATTTTCTTTATTCAGAAGATATTATGTTATCATTTTAAACTGGGCACTTGATCATAAATTGTTATTTATGTCATTACCTATAGGAATAGTAATTTGTGGTGTGTTTATTTTCCAAAATACAGGAAAGGAATTTATGCCATCCCTTAATGAGGGTTCTTTTCTATTGATGCCCACTTCACTACCACATGCTGGAGTTGAGGAAAATAAAAGAGTATTACAGCAGTTGGATATGGCCGTAGCTACTATTCCAGAGATAGAAACTGTTGTCGGTAAAGCAGGAAGAACAGCATCTGCATTGGATCCTGCTCCATTATCCATGTATGAAAATATCATCCTTTATAAACCAGAATACATCTTAAATGATAAAGGTGAACGTCAACGTTTTAAGACGAACAATAATGGATTATTCCAGTTGAAGGATGGAAATTTTGTTTCTGATGCTAAAGCTAGGAAAAATCAATTAATTCCTGACAAAGATGGTGAGTATTATAGAAATTGGCGGTCTGATATTAAATCTCCCAATGATATTTGGAAAGAAATAGTAAGAGTTACCAGACTACCAGGAGTAACCTCTGCTCCAAAATTACAACCTATAGAGACCAGGCTAATTATGCTTCAAACCGGAATGAGAGCTCCAATGGGGATCAAGGTAAAAGGACAAGATTTGGCGTCTATTGAAGCTTTCGGGATACAATTAGAAGGTGTTTTAAAGCAAGTAGAAGGGGTTAAATCTGAAGCTGTTTTTGCGGATAGAATTGTAGGGAAACCTTATTTATTGATTGATATTGATCGCGATCGTATTGCACGTTATGGAGTTTCCATCGAAAAAGTTCAACAAATACTAGAAGTAGCTCTAGGAGGGATGACACTGACAGAAACCGTTGAAGGAAGGGAGCGATACGGAATAAGGGTACGATACCCTCGTGAGTTGCGTTCTAATCCAGAGGATATTAAGAATATTTATATTCCTGTAGCACAAGGAAATCCAATTCCTCTAAGTGAATTGGTAACAATTAGATACGAACAAGGGCCACAAGTGATAAAAAGTGAAGATACATTTCTTGTGGGGTATGTGTTGTTTGATAAATTAGATAATTATGCAGAAGTTGATGTAGTAGAAAATGCTCAGAAATTGATCAAAGAGAATATAGATGCTGGAGAATTAAGAGTTCCTAAAGGAATCAATTATCAATTTACTGGTACCTATGAGAATCAATTACGAGCTGAGAAAACACTCTCCTTAGTCGTTCCTTTTGCGTTACTTATTATTTTTTTGATATTGTATTTTCAGTTTAAATCAGTGACTACATCTTTGATGGTTTTTACCGGAATTGCGGTAGCTTTTGCAGGTGGATTTTTGATGATTTGGTTGTATGGACAAGATTGGTTTTTAAATATTAGTTTCTTTGGAGAGAATTTGAGAGATTTATTCCAAATACATAAAATAAACCTAAGTGTAGCCGTTTGGGTAGGATTCATAGCATTATTTGGTATTGCTACAGATGATGGAGTTGTTATGGCTACCTATTTATCACAAACTTTTAAAAGAAATAAACCAAAAACATTAAAAGGAATCAGGACCTCAGTTGTAGAGGCAGGTGTAAAAAGAATACGTCCTTGTCTAATGACTACAGCTACTACAATTCTGGCGTTGTTACCTATATTAACATCGACCGGAAGAGGAAGTGATATTATGATACCCATGGCAATACCTAGTTTTGGAGGAATGCTAATTGCCCTGATCACATTGTTTGTGGTGCCTGTATTATTTAGTTGGAGGGAAGAGATTATTTTAAAAAATGAAAAGTTATAAGCTAAAAAACTTTTAAAGAATATCAAATAAAGATAAAAGAACAAAGAATAAGGAAAATAGGTGAAATGTATAGTGATATGAAAATAAAAATGATTTGGTTTGAAAAATTTGTAAATCAAGAATTTGGAAGCATTAGGAGAAATATTTTTATTCTCTTTTCTTTATTCTCTTCTCTTTTTTTAAGCGGTCAAACCTTACAGGAATATATAAAAGAGGCAAAAGAAAATAATCCAGAACTCAAAGCATATCAGAATGGATTAGATGCTAGTATCGAAAAAGTAAATGAAGCAGGAAGCTTACCTAACACTAAGATCGGTACAGGATATTTCATCAGTGAACCAGAAACTAGAACAGGTGCGCAAAAAGCTAAGTTTACAGCCCAACAGAATATCCCATGGTTTGGTACTATAAAAGCAAGAAAAGAAACGGCGTCCACAGAAAGTGATGTACATAAAAATGAATTAGAAATCGCAAAAAGAAAGATCACGCTACAAGTGGAGCAAACCTATTATAAACTATATGAGCTTAAAGCCAGTCAGAATGTATTGGATGAACAAGATATATTATTAGATACATATATTGAGATTGCACTTAAAGAAGTAGAAAATAATAGAGCTTCTACCGTAGATGTTTTAAAGTTGAATATCGCAAAAAACAATCTTGAAAATCAAAAGGAAATTCTAAAAGGAGAAATTCTTACTGCAGAAACAGCTTTGAATCAATTATTGCATAGAGATGGTTTTGATCCTTTAGCTGTTCCTGATAATTTATTTATTCCCGAAGAAGAGCCAACCATGATGTTGGATGACATCACCTATCACCCTGAATTAATTACCTATGATCACCTGAACGATTTGCTGGACAAAAAAGAGAATGTGAATGCTAAAGAAGCGTTACCATCTATTGGTTTAGGACTGGATTATGTAATTGTTCAGGAACGTCCTGATGTAAGTTTCTCTGATAACGGTAAAGATATTATTATGCCTATGGTCTCTCTTTCGGTACCACTTTTTTCTAAAAAACATAAATCTCGTTCTAAACAATATGAACTTCAAAAAGAAGAAGTGTTTCAGAAAAGAGAAGCTTCTCAGAATAATCTGGAAAACCTCATGGAGAAGGCTATAAACAATAGGATTACCGCTCGAATTAATTATGATACACAACAGAAAAATATAGAACAAGCAAAGCAAGCAGAGAAGATACTATTGTCTCAATACCAAACCGCTCAATTAAATTTTGAAGAGATATTGGATATTCAGCAAATGGTACTGGCTTTTGAAAACAAAAAAATTCAAGCTATTGCAATGTATTTTATGCAAACTGCAATTTTAAATTATTTGAGATAATAAACAACAAGCCAATATCACACCAAACCTGTCTAAGTATTATGAAATATAAAATGAAGAACGCAAAAAAATGAATATGATGAATAAAACAATTTTTAAAATTACAGCCCTAGCAATACTATTATCAATAGTATCTTGTGGAAAAGATAAAAAGGAGCAAGTAAAGTCCGTTCCAACAAAAGAAGAGACTATCAGTATAAGTGATGTAGATCTCAATATCACAGATTCTAGAAGTGAAGTTGTTTTTACTGATGAAAATATTGATAAAATATACAATCAATATTTGATGATAAAAAGAGGTTTAGTAAACTCTGATTATCAAGTTGTACGTCAGGAAGCAAAAAAACTGGATGAACTTATTACAGATGCCGAAGAAACTAAACAATTAAAGGCGACCGCAAAGCTGATTTCACTTACTAAAGAGGTTAAAAAACAAAGAGATTTTTTTGTTACTCTTACTGCAGAAACCGAAAAACTGATTAGCTCCGCAGATATTACTTCTGGAGAGGTCTATAAGCAGTTCTGTCCAATGGCTTTCGAAGGTAATGGAGGGTATTGGTTGTCTGACTCTAAAGAAGTTCGTAATCCTTATTATGGAAATAAAATGTTGAAATGTGGTAGTGTGAACCAAACGATAAAATGAAAAAGAAATATCATATAGAAGGAATGACTTGCCAAGGTTGCAGATCCGGTGTAGAAAATATATTAAATGCAATTCCGGAAGTTACAAGTGCAACCGTAAATCTCGAAAACAAAGAAGCCATTGTCGTGTCTAAAGAGCAGTTGAGCATTGAAGTTTTCAAAAAAGCAGTACCGGATAAATATACAATTACGGAAAAAGGAGATAACCCTATTGGTAATGACCAAATTTCAAAAGAGAAAAGTGAATTACAACAACTGTATCCGCTTTTCTTGATTTTTGGATATATCACAATCGCTTCGTTTTTAATTAATTACAACACTTGGCATGCTGATAATTTTATGCTGGATTTTATGGGGTTATTTTATGTAGTATTTAGCTTTTTTAAACTTCTTGATTTAAAAGGCTTTCCAGAATCCTTCAAGATGTATGATCCCTTGGCAAAAGTATTGCCAATCTATGGTTGGGTCTATCCTTTTATAGAAGTTGGATTAGGACTTATGTTTTTAATGCGTTTTAAGATTAACATTGCTTTAGGTGTAACTGTTCTGATATTAGGTATTACAACTATAGGCGTTACCAAAGTATTGGTTGATAAAAAAAGTATCCAATGTGCGTGTTTAGGAACAGCTCTTAAATTACCAATGACCAAAGCTACTTTTATAGAAAATACAATTATGCTAATAATGGCTATATCAATGCTTATAAAGATATATTCTTAAGAAAAACACACAATAATGGTTAAAAGAAAAACAGCAATAGTTATCAGAAAAGCACATCGCTATCTCGGTATATTTTTAGGAATACAATTCCTGATGTGGACTATTAGTGGTTTATATTTCAGTTGGACCGATATTGATGAAATACATGGGGATCAGTTTAAGAAAGAAGTAAAGCCGACCGTTCATAATGATTTATCCAGGTTAGATGTAGTTTCATCAAAGTTTGATATTTCTTCTTTGGAATTAAGAACGATTGCAAGCGAGCCATACTATTGGATTAATGATAGTGTTTTAGTGCATGCGCAATCTGGTGCTGTGAAGTCTAAAATTTCTGAAGAGGAAGCGTTGACCGTAGCCTCAGAGTATATATTAGAAGATTTGCAGGTTTTGTATGTTGATTATATAACAGAAGTTGGAAAACATCATGAATACAGAGGAAGAGCTTTACCGGCTTATGTGATTAATTATGACCATCCAGAAAATGTGAAGGCATATATTTCGGCTACAGATGGATCTTTTCAGCGAGTTCGTCATCAATCTTGGAGATGGTTTGATTTTTTATGGATGACACATACTATGGATTATGAAGGAAGAGATGATTTTAATACAATCGTACTAAGAGTCTTTTCTTTGCTTGGATTGATAACGGTGCTTAGTGGTTTTGTGCTTTGGTATATTTCCTCACCGACACTTAGAAAATTTTTTAAAAGATGAGTAAGATGAAGAAGAACGTTGTATATATCGGTATTGCATTATTAACAGGACTATTGTTAGGGTATTTTGTTTTTGGAAGAAATGTTAGTACAGAAGCTGATGTAGCACACGATCATAGTGAGGAAGTTTTCGATCAGACTTGGACCTGCTCTATGCATCCACAGATTAAGAAATCAGAACAAGGAGATTGTCCAATATGTGGTATGGATTTAATACCAACTGAAACTAACAATTCTGGGCTAAGTATAGATCAATTTAAGATGACCGAAAACGCTATGGCTTTAGCCAATATCCAAACTTCTATTGTAGGAGGAGCTATTAAGAATTCTGAAGATTTAAAACTTTCTGGTAAAATCAAAGAAAATGAAGAAGCCAATACAGCTCAAGTAACTCATTTTTCAGGTCGTATAGAACAACTTTTTGTAAATTCAGTAGGAGAGCAGGTATATAAAGGGCAGGCAATTGCTACCATTTATTCACCTGAGTTAGTTGCCGCTCAGCAAGAATTATTAACAGCTGCAAAACTTAAAAAAGACCAGCCGGAATTGTATAAAGCAGTTAGAAATAAATTAAAACTTAGAAAACTTTCCGAAAAGCAAATCAATAAGATAGAATCTTCTGAAGAAATTAAAGAGACTTTTACCATATATTCTCACGTTTCAGGAGTAGTTTCTCAAAAAATGGTAGAGGAAGGAAATCATATAGATAGAGGGCAAATACTCTATAGAATGACAAACCTAAGTACTGTATGGGCTTCTTTTGATGTTTATGAAAATCAAATTGGATTGATAAAGAAAGGGCAAAATATCAAAGTCACAACAAATGCATATCCTAATAAAAGTTTTGATGCTACAATTTCATTTATAGATCCAATTTTAAATACGACTACAAGAACAATTACCGTACGAACAGTATTAAAAAATAATAATTCAATTTTTAAACCCGGAATGTTTGTTGAGGGAATTATTTCAGTTATTAATACAGAATTGGATACTACTATTATAGTTCCCAAAAGTAGTATACTATGGACTGGAGAACGCTCAGTTGTATATGTTAAGATGCAATCTGATCAGCCAGTTTTTGAGATGAGAGAAGTAACTCTTGGTGATGCTAAAGGAGATTCTTATTTGATTCTTGATGGGCTTAAAAAAGGAGAAGAAATCGTAACTAATGGAACTTTTACAGTAGATGCTGCCGCTCAATTACAAGGAAAAAAATCCATGATGAAGCGGAATAAGATGACAGATACGATTAATAATGGAGAAAGAATTGGCAAAATGTATTTATCTAGTAGTTTTCAAAAAGAGTTTATTACTAATTTATCTACATATTTTCTTTTAAAAAATGCATTAGTAGCAAGTGATGCTAATAACGCTTCTCTGTTTTCGGAACAGATGTTAAGAGGGTTAAAAACCATAAATACTTCTGAATTACGGAAAACAGAATTAGATTATGTTGATGTGATTATTCAAAAGCTAGAAGGAATGATCAATAAAGAAAATTTAAAAGATCAACGAGAGTATTTTGTAATGCTCAACGAAAGTTTGGAAGCATTAGTTAAAAATTTTGATAACCTTTCAGATACAATCTATATCCAAAAATGCCCTATGGCAGATAGTAATAAAGGAGCTATTTGGTTAAGCAAAGAAGAAGAAATTAGAAACCCGTATTTTGGAGACCAAATGCTTACTTGTGGCAGTATAATTGATACTTTAGACAAAAATTAATATTTATTTCATTAACAAATTTATTATTGTAAATGTTAAAATATTAACTTTTTTTATTAATTGTAAACTAAAAGAACGTATCTTTAATATAGGGAAATATTGGATTACGTTTTTTAATAGATTACTATAGCTAGAGCTGTATGGTATTTTTTTGTGGAGAAAAAAACCGTATGGACACTTTTTATTATGCTTAAGCTATTCTAATAAATGTAATCAGAAACGAAAGGGATATGGTAAAAAAACTACTTTTTATTACATTTTTAGCCTTACTTTTTTCTTGTAAGGAAACTTCAGTAGCTACAATGACTAGTGCAAGTACATTGGCTTTGCTAGAGAAATCTAAATCCATTCAGTTGCGTGCAGAAAAGGTGGAAAAGCACATGCAGAAATGGCAGGACTCCTTGGATAGACACGACAATCAAGCGGTTAGTAAAAATCAGATAAAGGATGATGAATTTGTAAACATAGAAAAGTTGTCAAACTATTTCGTCTTAGACATGAAATATGCTACAAAAGATAATTTTTTAAAAAAGGCCGTGTATTCTTGTGCTAAGTGTTATGTGAGAGGTGTGGTGGCAAAAGCACTAATTAAGGCAAATAAGGATTTCATTAAAAAGGGGTATCGGATAAAACTGTTTGATTGTTACCGACCTCATAGTGTGCAGAAAAAAATGTGGAAAATCTTTCCGAATCCAGGTTACGTAGCAAACCCAAAAGGAGGGTCTATTCATAATAAAGGTGCTGCGGTAGATATTACACTTACAGATTTAGAAGGGAATCAATTGGATATGGGGACTGATTTTGATCATTTCGGAAAAGAAGCACATCATTCCTATAAAGAACTATCGGATAAGGTCATAGCTAATCGTAAATTACTTAGAGAAATTATGGAAAAGCATGGATTCTCTATCATAAGAACTGAATGGTGGCATTATAACTTTAAGAGCAAAAAGTTTAAAATTTCTGATTTTAGGTGGAAGTGTAGTTAGTTTTTATTCGATGATTTTTTTATCATCTATTGGTTAAATTGATAAAAGTATCTTTTGACCAATAATCGGTTTGTTTTTTTATAAAAAAAACAGCATTCACAATTTGTGAATGCTGTAAGAGCACAATTATAAAATCGGAAAAAATTAGAATTGTTTCTGTGTTTGTTTATAAATATTTATAAGCTAGTGTTGTTAAAAATTCATCAAACTCTTCAGAAGTAACTAAGTTATAGAAAACCTGAATAGCATTCTGATAATTTTTGCTTTCGAAAAGAGCTTTTCCTGCCTGTTTTTCAACAGTTTTCAGTTCATCCTCAAAAAGCATATGAAACATATTTTCATTAAGAGTTAAACCATTATCCATTTTAACCTCATTCTTAAGCCATTGCCAGATCTGAGTTCTACTAATTTCGGCAGTTGCAGCATCTTCCATAAGATCATATAAGGCAACTGCACCATTTCCTCCTAACCAAGTGGCGATATAGTGAATTCCTACATTGATGTTTTTTCGAATTCCACTTTCAGTAATGGTTCCTTGAGGGATTTCGAGAAGATTTTCTTCTGTTACGACAACGTCACTTCTTTTTACATCTAATTGATTAGGCTCTTGCATGTGCATATCAAAAACATGCATTGCTAATGGTACTAATCCAGGGTGAGCTACCCAAGTGCCATCGTGACCATTCTTTACTTCACGCTCTTTGTCTGCTTTTACTTTTGCAAAGGCAAGTTTATTACGTTCTTCATCACCTTTTATTGGAATCTGAGCAGCCATACCACCTATAGCTAGAATATTTCGCTTATGACATCTTTGGATTACACGTTTACTATATGCATCCATAAAAGGACTAGTCATTGTTACCTGATCACGATCTGGAACTACAAATCCTTTATGGTTTCTTAGTTTTTTAATGTAACTAAAGATATAATCCCATCTTCCACAATTAAGCCCCACAATATGTTCTTTTAATGCATAGATAATTTCATCTAATTGGAAACTTGCGGTAATAGTCTCAACTAGCACAGTCACCTTAATAGTGGCATGTTCGATGCCTAAGTACTCTTCAGAGAAATCAATTACATCATTCCACCATATAGCTTCTGTAAAATGTTCTAATTTTGGTATGTAATAATAAGGAGCAGTTCCATTTTCTTTTAATTGTTCATTGTTATGAAATACATATAGTGCAAAATCAAATAAGGAAGCACTGATCTCTTCTTCCTCAATTAAAAGGTGCTTTTCGTTAAGGTGTAACCCTCTTGGACGTACAATTAATGTAGCTACTTCTTCATTAAGTTGGTACGTTTTATCCTTTTTAGGATTGTAGAACGAAATAGTTTTATTGACAGCATCCGTAAGGTTTTTTTGTCCTTGTAGGCAGTTTTCCCATAAAGGAGCATTGCTGTCTTCAAAATCTGCCATAAACGTCTTTGCACCAGAATTTAATGCATTAATGACCATTTTTCTATCGACAGGACCAGTGATCTCGACTCTGCGATCCTGAAGATCCGCAGGAATTGGAGCTGCTGACCATTCGCTGTTGCGAATCTCTTTAGTGTTTTCAGGAAATGATGGATAGGTTTCCAGATCAAACAGCTGTTGCTGTTGTTCCCTGTTTCTTAAAAGTGTCAACCGTCTTGCGTCAAAACGATTGTGCAACGCTTCGAGAAAAGCTAAAGCACCATCCGTAAGAATCTCTGGATGATAATTTTTCACCTCTTTCGTAAAGCTAATTTTTTGATTTAGGTTTGTTTGAATCTCCATCGTTTTAAAGTTTAAAATAGTTAGTTAATCCGACCTTTTGAATTGCCTTCCAATAGTAATTTTTTCCTAAATGCCCATTATGGGCTTCCATAACTATATCGTTTGAGTGAACAATATTAAAAAAAAGTTTTTTATAAAACAAGCGAACGTTCGCTAAATGTGAATTTTTTGTTTTTGAAAATGTTCGCAGAAATTGCTACTTTTGGTTTTATGGCAATAGCAGAAGAATATATTAGATTGATTTTCGGTCTGAAAATCAAGCAGATACGAACAGATAAGGATTTGTCTCTTTTTGGATTATCCAAGCTAAGTGGTTTGTCTAAGTCGTATTTGAATGAGATAGAAAAAGGAAAAAAGTATCCTAAAACTGATAAAATTATTAAGCTTGCAGAAACTTTAGAGGTTCCATATGATAGTTTAGTTTCTTTAAAACTAGACAAAAACCTAGCTCCAATTGGTGAGATTCTGCAATCGGGAATCCTTGATGAAATCCCACTCGAACTCTTTGGAATACAACAAAGTGATCTTATCGATATCATTGCAAATGCACCTTCTAAGGTAAATGCATTTATCAGTACGATTATAGAGATTGCTCAGCATTACAATATGAGTAGAGAAGGGTTTTATTTAGCTTCTTTACGATCGTATCAAGAGGCGCATAACAACTTTTTCAAGGATCTTGAAGATACTGCTATACGTTTTGCAAACTCCTATCAACTAGATTTGTCGGGTAATATAACTGCTGCAGAATTAGAAGAGATTTTGATCGAGGAATATGGATATACTATTAATACAGCTGGAATACCACATCACGAAGAACTTGATAATTTAAGATCTGTATTTGTTCCATCAACAAAAACGCTGCTTTTATCCGATAGAGTAGATGAACCTCAGAAAACATTCATTTATGCAAAGGAATTGGGGTATCAGTATATGGAAACTAAACAGAGACCTTATACTTTTACTTGGATACGCTATGATAATTTTGAAGAGGTTTTACATAATTTTTACGCATCTTATTTTGCGGGTGCTTTAATTATACCAAGAAACCATCTGAAAGAGCATCTGAAAGATCTCTTTAGCGAGAAACGATTTTCTGAGAAAGCTTTTCATAAAATAATGAAGTTGTATAATGCTTCTCCGGAGTCCTTTTATCAACGTCTTACAAATATTTTACCGAAGGATTTTGGGATGCAGAATGTATTCTTTTTAAGATTTACACATAAAAAAGGAATAGAGCGATTTAATTTGGTGAAGGAGTTGCATATCACACACCAACAACAACCCCATGCCAATGAAATAAATGAACATTATTGCAGAAGATGGATGGCTATTAAGACATTACAGCGAACTGCGAATGAAGATATACCCTATTCTTTTGATATTCAGATTTCTGATTATGCGGATACAGATCAACAATACCTGGTGTTTACATCGGCAACTAAGGATCCGTTTAGAAATGATTATTATCGCAGTATAGGAATTGGATTTTTGATTTCATCAGCTTTGGAAAAAAAGATCAATTTTGTAAATGATTCTAAAATACCAAAAGTAAAAGTTGGTGTTACTTGCGAATCTTGTTCTATTATGGATTGCGAAGTTAGAAAAGCACCACCTAAGCGATTATTGGCAAAAGAAAAGTATAAAAGAACTTCTCAGTTAGTAGCGGATATTGTTAAGGAGTATTCATAATCTTATTACCAACAAGACATGAATAAGTCTCTCTTTGAACAACATAAAAAACAGGGGAACTATATACAACTATCTGATACAAAAGCTTTTGTTTTTGATAAAGGAGAAGGGGTTCCCATTGTTTTCTTCCATGGTGTTCCTGCATCATCGTTTTTGTATAGAAAAATTATCAATACTATTTCCATAAGTGGAGTAAGAGGCATTTCTTTTGATTTAGTGGGAACTGGTTTGTCTGAAAGACCAACTGATTATAATTATAGTTGGACCGGTCTTGGGAACTGGTCCGTAGAGGTTATTGAAAAGTTGGGTCTAAAGAAATTTCATATAGTGCTTCATGATATTGGAGGTCCTGTTGGTTGTGAGGTGATCTCTAAAATGCAAGACCGAATTTTATCAGTAACCATTTTGAATACACTTTTGGTCAACTTACCGAAATTTAGGAAGCCTTTTCCAATGGGATTCTTCCCTTTGCTCGGGATTGGGGAATTATTTGTAGCCACAACGACTCCCTTTTTATTGCAAAAGTTGATGCATCTTAGAGGGATTCATAAAAAAGAAGTTTTTGGAATTGAAGTGGCTAAAGCGTATCTACAATTTTTAAAGGGAAAAGATAATGCAAAGTCTTTTCTAAAAATAATGAGAGGTTTTGAACCTACTGCAGAAAAGGAAAATTTATATATATCATCATTAAAAAATCTTAATGTTCCGAAACAACTAATTTGGGGTATGAACGATAAAGGACTTACTTACGAAAAATATGGTGTTCCGATTAAAGATGCTTTAAGGATTGAAAAAGTTATACAAACTAAGGGTTCTCATTTTTTGCAAGAAGATTACTCTAAAGTTATAGTTGAAAAACTTCTTGAGCTTATCAACGAATAACTTTTGAATAGGCTATCTAATAAATACAGTGCTTAATTTATCTAAATATTGTGATGTGGTTTCTTTTAAGTACACGCCCATCGCGATAGCTGTTTTGTCTAGTAGATTCATTTTAAAAAATGAATAATCAAATTGATGTAGTTGCCCACTGGTTAGGGAAATTCGTTTTTGTGCTAAAATTTCGCATTCAGAACTCGAGATGTTATTGATTCCTCCTGCATCAATATATGTACGTAGCCGATTTTCTGTATTGCTCAAAGCTTCTTCTAAAATTGCTAAGCTTGTCGCTGCATCTGCAAGAATTTTTCGTTGGATATTAATGTGATTAATGGCTATTTCTTTATCTGATTGTATCTGCTTATCGGTCTTTTCAATAGAATAATAATCTTTGTCAATATCGCGATTAAACTGTTTAATGGTTTCTAGATGTATGCTTCCCAGATCTCTCATTAAAGGAATGATTGCTTCAAACTTAGTCTGAAGCATACCATAATATTTGCGCTCTTTAGCTAAAGTTCCTTGATCATGTTTATCTTTTGCAATCAGGAAAAAATCAAGTATTCCTTTTTCTACTTCGTGATCGATTGCTCTTGTGCGTGTAAGTAATTGAGAAAATGGTTCTGCTTTTGAACTAAATTGTTTAATTAGTGTTAGTATCTCATCTAGGGATTCTTTTCCTGTTTCTTGAAAACGATCATTGTCTAAGTTTATAGGTTCAGGTTTGTGATCAGTAGGCTTGTTTTTCTTTTCATTATCCTCAAATAAGTCATCATATAAACTAGGCATGCTGCTATTAAAAGTTAAAGTTGGTTATTTTTATTAGTTCAAAGATACAGTTTTTAGAAGAGGATTGTATCATGCTGTACTGAGGCTATTATTAATTACAAACCCCGTTTCGAATTCTCGAAACGGGGTTTTATCTTTTTTAGCAATGATTTTATTCTTAATGAATTTGCTAAATAACTTCGCTGTCGTCGTGCAACCCACAAACAAGCTAAATAAATAGCCTGCGGTGGCTCACCGTTACATCATTCCAGGCATTCCTCCGCCCATTGGTGGCATTCCACCTCCAGCAGGAGCGTCTTCTTTAATGTCTATTAAAGCACACTCTGTAGTTAGGATCATTCCTGAAACAGAAGCTGCATTTTCTAAGGCGATACGAGTCACTTTCTTAGGATCTATGATACCAGCTTTTAGCATGTCTACATAATCTTCTGATTTAGCGTCATATCCAAAATCACCTTTTCCTTCTAGTACTTTAGAGATTACTACAGAACCCTCTCCACCTGCATTTTCTACAATAGTTCTTAGCGGAGCTTCTACAGCACGATTCACAATTTGTACACCAGTAGCTTCGTCTGCATTTTCGGTTTTTACTTTTTCTAGTACAGATTTAGCTCTTACTAATGCTACACCACCACCAGCAACGATACCTTCTTCTACTGCTGCACGAGTAGCGTGAAGTGCATCATCTACACGGTCTTTCTTTTCTTTCATTTCTACTTCAGAAGCAGCACCAACATATAGTACAGCAACACCACCAGCTAGTTTAGCTAAACGTTCCTGTAACTTTTCTCTGTCATAATCAGAAGTAGTGGTTTCGATCTGTGATTTGATCTGATTTACTCTGTTTTTGATTAAATCTTCTCCGCCAGCTCCATTAACAACAGTAGTGTTATCTTTATCGATAGCAACTTTTTCTGCAGTACCTAGGTGTTCTATAGTAGTGTTTTCTAAAGTAAATCCACGCTCTTCAGAGATAACAGTACCTCCAGTTAAGATGGCGATATCTTCTAGCATAGCTTTACGTCTGTCTCCAAAACCTGGAGCTTTTACAGCAGCAATTTTTAATGCACCACGCAGTTTATTTACTACAAGTGTTGCTAATGCTTCTCCATCTACATCTTCTGCAATAATTAAAAGAGGTTTTCCTGTTTGAGCAACAGGCTCAAGTACAGGTAATAAATCTTTCATTGCAGAGATCTTTTTGTCAAACAATAAAATGTATGGACTCTCTAGATCTGCAGTCATTTTTTCGCTATTGGTAACGAAGTATGGAGAAAGGTATCCTCGGTCAAACTGCATTCCTTCTACGACATCTACGTGCGTATCAGTTCCTTTAGCTTCTTCTACAGTAATAACTCCTTCTTTTCCTACTTTACCAAAAGCTTTAGCAATTAGATCTCCAATTGTTTCATCATTATTAGCAGAAATTGCTGCAACTTGTTTGATTTTATCAGAAGAACTTCCAACTTCTTTGGTTTGCTTTTCTAAATCCTCAGTAATAGCAAGAACAGCTTTGTCAATACCACGTTTAAGATCCATTGGATTGGCACCTGCTGCTACATTTTTAAGACCTTCTTTTACGATAGCCTGTGCTAATACAGTAGCTGTAGTAGTACCGTCTCCAGCAAGATCATTAGTTTTAGAAGCAACTTCTTTTACCATTTGTGCTCCCATATTTTCAAGAGCATCTTCTAATTCTACTTCTTTGGCTACAGAAACACCATCTTTGGTTACTTGAGGTGCTCCAAATGATTTACTAATAATTACATTACGACCTTTAGGTCCTAGAGTTACTTTTACTGCATTTGCTAATGCGTCCACACCGCGTTTGATTCCGTCACGTGCTTCTATGTCAAATTTTATGTCTTTAGCCATAATATTTTTTAATTTGTGTTTTTTGATTCAGTTTTTTAAACAATCGCTAGGATATCATCCTCACGCATAATTAAATAGTCTTTTCCATCTAATTTTAATTCAGTGCCGGAATACTTACCATAAAGAACAGTATCACCAACTTTAACAGTCATTTCGTGATCCTTCTTACCGCTACCTACTGCAGCTACCTTACCTTTTTGTTGCTTTTCTTGTGCTGAATCAGGGATGTATAATCCTGAAGCTGTTTGCGTTTCAGCTGGAAGTGGTTCAATAACCACACGATCTGAAAGAGGTTTAATATTTACTCCCATTATAATTAGTTTTATATTTTAAAATTAAAATGAATTATTTGATGCTATGCATTTCAGAAATTATGCCAGTGGTGTGATACTGACAAATTGAAATAAAAAATGCCGACTGTATGACAAGTCGGCATTTTATTTTTTGTTCTACAAGAATTAATCTTGTGGCGTGTCATCTGTTGTTGGTTCTGGTGTTACAGGTGTATCGATTTGTTGTACATCATTAGTGTCCACTGTAGGATCTTGATTTGATGTTGCATCCATAAGATCTACATTAGATAAAAGAATCAGTGCTAGTAGCAAAGTAGCTAATGCCCAAGTACTTTTATCTAGGAAATCTGTAGTTTTTTTCACACCACCTAATTGCTGTGTTCCACCGCCACCAAAAGAAGATGATAAACCTCCTCCTTTAGGATTCTGAACCATGATTACTACAACCAGTAAAAATGATACGATTACGATTAATATTAAAAAGATTGAAAACGTTGTCATTATATATTGTTATTTATTTTCTTGTAATTTTTTTATCGCTCGAATTTGGTCTGCAAAGAAACCACTTTTTTCGGGATTTTTCAAAATTAATATTTTATATGCTTGAATTGCCTTTTTATACTTTTTTTGAGCTAAATATACTCTGGCTAAAGTTTCTGTCATTAACTCATCTGGAGCAACCATATGTTTATCGGCTAAGTTGCGTGTAGGGGCGTTTTTTTCAGCAGGTTTAATCTTCGGGTTACTGGCTATAAACTCATCAATTAAATTAAATTTATGCCTTTGATCTGATTGCTTTTCAGTTTGAGTTTCTTTTGTAATTTCCCGGTTTTCATCCTTAATACTTTCTTTTTCTTCTTCTTCAGTGTTTCGATTTATAGGTTGTAAGGATGAAAGTTTTAGCCATTCGGCGAAAGAGTGTGCTTCTTTTTTATTAAAATCAAGAGGTTTGTCAACTTCTAGCTCTTTTTCGAGGTCTTCAGTAGACTTCGATACTTCAGTAGAATTAGTTTTTTCGGATTGTTCAATTATAGTTTCGGCGATAGTAATATTTCTCGAAGAGTCTTCTTCTTTAGATGAAAACAGAGCAGGATCAAGTACTTCTTCTGCCTCTTCTATTTTCATGGATACCGCATCATCTAATGAAATTCTAGAAAGTACTTTCACTTCTTGTGCATCTACTACGTCTATATCTGTTTTGCTTTTCTTTGATGTTACAGGATCTTCGATATCTTTATCAAAGAGTTTAGATGTAATAAAATCAAATAAAACGCCTCTATCTGTAGTATGTGCGGCTGTGGTTTTTAACTCTTGATTGTATCTAAAGCTTTCATCATCTTTTAAGCCTTTTAGTATCAAAGCTCTTACAGATTGAAAATATGGAAACTCTCGAATGATTCTTTCCAGATTTTCCGTTTGCTCCTTATTGATAGAAGAAGGTTTTTGAAATAGATATGTAAGTTCTTTAGTATTCAAAAAAAATAATGATTAAATTTTTACCACTTGGCTAAAGTAGCATTAAGTATATCCTGTGTAATTCTTTCAAAAATTATATCCACAGCTTCAGCTCTTACGGCAGTTTCGGATTGCGTGGCAGGAAAGTCAAAAAAGAAAGAAAAACGTTGTTCTAAATCTTCTTTAGGGTTTTTAGTATCATAAAAACGAACATTAACTGCGATAGTAAGTCGGTTTTGAGCAGCTGTGTTTTGTGAGGTAGCATTCGTTGGTATTACAACATCCTGAACAATTTCGCCTTCATACGCAATATCTCCATTAGACGTAACGAGATCCAGATTAGTTTGGTTTAGAATTAAATCTTGTAGCTGATTCGTAAAATTTTGATCAGTCCCTGGATTAATAATAGCTGCTTGGTTTTGGAAAAAAGCTACCTGAAACGTGGTAGCGTCTGTATTAATACCGCTAAAAGAGTATGCACCACAACCTTGAAGTACCGTGATGGCTATCAATCCAATTAAAATGTATTTTATTTTTTTCATCTGAATAAAGATTCGCATAAGTTTTAAGATTTATCTGTCCTATGATAGTAAGGATTTATAAATCATATTGCTTTATTTTTCGATATAAAGTTCGTTCACTAATTCCTAATTCTTCCGCAGCGGCTTTACGTTTTCCACGATGACGTTCTAAGGATTTTTTTATCAACTCTAGTTCTTTATCGTGTAATGACAGTGTTTCTTCTTCCTCAATTTCCTCTGCAAAATGATATTTGTCATCCTCTTTTTTGGTGGTCTCCGCAGGTGTTATCTGTAGAACCTCTGTTGTTGGCGCTATGGGTTCTTCAAATGGGATTTCTTCTTCCTCTTTATCATCGCGATAGATCTTTCTTATTAATCCCTCGTGTTCCTTTTGTACTTGTTGCGAATTTCCACTCTGCATCAATTCCATAGTTAACTTTTTGAGGTCGTTCAGATCGTTTTTCATGTCAAAAAGCACCTTGTATAAAATCTCTCTCTCGTTACTAAAGTCGCTATCTTTTTTGTCCGAAGAAATTACAGCAGGTAGATTACTTCCTATGTTAGGTAAATATCCTCGCAAAGTATTAGCTGATATGGTTCTGTTTTGTTCAAGGACTGATATTTGCTCTGCAATGTTGCGTAATTGTCTGATATTACCACTCCAATGATACTTCTCTAGTAATAGAGCAGCATCTTCTTCTAATCTAATAGTGGGCATCTTATACTTTGTGGCAAAGTCAGAAGCAAATTTCCTAAATAACAGATGTATATCTTCTTTACGATCTCGTAAAGGAGGTAATAGAATTTCTACCGTACTTAAACGATAATATAGGTCTTCACGGAATTTTTCTTTTTTGATGGCTTCAAACATATTCACATTTGTAGCTGCGACAATACGGACATCTGTTTTTTGTACTTTTGAAGAACCTACTTTAATGAACTCTCCATTTTCTAGTACTCTAAGTAGTCTAACTTGTGTCGTTAAAGGTAGTTCTCCCACTTCATCAAGAAATATCGTTCCGCCATCTGCTACTTCAAAATACCCGCTTCTTGTGGAAGTAGCGCCTGTAAAAGCTCCTTTTTCGTGGCCAAACAATTCACTATCAATAGTTCCTTCTGGTATAGCACCGCAATTAACAGCAATGTACTTTCCATGTTTTCTATGTGATAGCGAATGAACAATTTTAGGAATACTTTCTTTACCAACACCACTTTCTCCTGTAACCAGAACAGAGATGTCTGTAGGAGCAACCTGAATAGTTTTTTCTATAGCACGATTTAGTTTAGAATCATTTCCTATGATTCCGAATCGTTGTTTTGTGGCTTGAACTGATTCCATTTAATAGAACTATATTAATGTGTTTTCTATGTTAAACTTAATTATTGTCAGAATACCCTACTGCTTCTCCAAGTAAAGTTGCACTTGTGCATTCGTCGATGCGAACCATAACAAAATCTCCTATTTTATAATCGTCTTTAGGGAAAATTGCAACTATATTTTTTGTTGTTCTTCCGCTCCAATGTTTGTCTGATTTTTTAGATTCTTTCTCTATTAAGACTTCAAAAGTTTGTCCAATATAAGATTCATGTCTATAAGCACAATGTTTGCGTTGTAATGCAATTACCTCTGCAAGTCTTCTTTTTTTAACTTCTTCAGGAACATCATCTTCTAGTTTTCTTTCGGCTAATGTTCCCGGTCTTTCAGAATAGGCATACATATAACCGTGTTCATATTTAATGCCTTCTAATAGCGATAATGTATCCTGATGATCTTCCTCTGTTTCTGTTGGAAAACCAATAATCATATCTTGGGTTATGGAACAATCAGGAATGATTTGTTTTATGTTATCTACTAGCTCAATATATTCTTGGCGGGTATGTAAGCGATTCATAGCTTTAAGAATGCGATCGCTGCCACTTTGTATAGGTAGATGAATGTGTTTACAGATGTTCTTGTGTTTTGCCATTACTTCAATAACATCTAATGTCATGTCCTGAGGATTGGATGTAGAGAAACGAATACGTAATTTAGGATGCTTTTTAGCTACCAGGTCTAAAAGTTTTGCAAAATCTGTGGCAGTAGCTTTTTGTAAATCACTAGCCTTGTCAAAATCTTTTTTTAGTCCTCCACCATACCATAAATAACTATCAACATTTTGACCTAATAATGTAATTTCCTTAAAATTATTAATAACCAGATCATCAATTTCTTTCAGAATACTTTGCGGATCACGACTTCGTTCTCTTCCTCTGGTAAAAGGTACTACGCAAAAAGTACACATATTATCACAACCTCTGGTGATAGAAACAAATGCAGAAACTCCATTGCTTTGTAAGCGAACTGGAGAGATATCTCCATAGGTTTCTTCTTTTGATAAAACTACATTTACCGCATTGCGTCCTGCATCAACCTCTTCTATCAAATTAGGTAAATCTTTATAGGCATCAGGTCCTACTACGAGGTCAACAATCTTTTCTTCTTCTAAGAATTTACTTTTTAAGCGTTCTGCCATACAACCTAGAACACCCACTTTCATGCTTGGATTTATTCTTTTTACTGCGTTATATTTTTCCAGGCGTTTTCTAACTGTTAATTCTGCTTTTTCACGAATAGAACAGGTGTTTACCAGAACCAAATCAGCATCTTCAAGGTTTTGAGTAGTATTAAAACCTTCTTTAGCTAAAATTGAAGCTACAATTTCGCTGTCGCTAAAATTCATTTGGCATCCATAGCTTTCAATAAAAAGCTTTCTGGTATTTCCTTCTTTTTTGTCCAGAGACAATGCTTGCCCTTGGATGTTTTCATCAATAATCTTCTCCATGTATAATAATATCCTTGTCTATTCAACTCAAATAGTGTGCAAAGATACTCTTTAAAACGACATATGACAAAGTGGCAGGATTATATTTGTTTAAATATTTATATTTGAGAAAACTAATCAACTAAATCAATCCTGTGTATGAATGCTAGTCAACTCTTTGATAAAATAGAAAACAGTAGTCCAATAGATTTTGGGAATATTTTTAATAAAAGTATAGAGCTTTTTAAAAAAGTATGGTTGCAAGGATTTATTCATTTACTTATTTCCTTGGTTGTTATTATTCCACTGATCATTGTAATGTATATTCCTATTATTGCATTAGCGAGTATTGGAGGTTTAGAAAACGGTTATGGAGAATATGGGTATGTCCAGGAAGAGTTATCTGTTGGTATGGGTATATTGTTTGTAGTATTGGTGATAATAGTTTCCTTGATAGCTTCTGCATTTCAAATAGGTATAAATGCTCATTTTTATAAAGTTTGTAAACAAGTAGATATGCAGCTTCCTGAAACGAATAGTTATTTTATGTTTTTTAAAGGAAAATATTTAGGGAAAATTCTAACGTTAGCAATAGCGACTTTTGGAATTGCATTATTGGCAACTTTATTATGTTATCTTCCTATTTTTTATGTAATGGTCCCTTTACAGTTGTTGGGTGTTATTTTTGCATTTAATCCTGACATAAGCGTTTCAGATCTGATTAAAGCAAGTTTTAAATTTGGAAATAAAGTTTGGTTGATAGCATTTGGGTTAATTTTTATTTCATCTATATTGGCTCAATTCGTTGGAATGATATTATGTTTTGTAGGTGTCTTTTTTACAGCTTATTTTGTGTATTTACCTATATATTATATGTATAAAGATGGGATAGGTTTCGAAAATGAAACAGAATCCGAGGAATGGAATGCGATTGTTGAATAAAAAAGTAAAATAAAACCTGCTGATTTTGCAGGTTTTTTTAGTATAATTTTTGAGAAAAAATTTTGATCTCGAAAAATTGATATACTTTTGCTTCCAGAAATAAGTCATCAACGCTGGGTTATTACCAACTGAAAATATTTATTGGCGATTCCATCTGTCAACCAATAAATAGTATTTATCAACAGATGAAAAAAAAGGATTATGGCTAAGAATTTAGTGATTGTGGAGTCACCAGCTAAGGCAAAGACAATAGAAAAGTTTCTAGGAAAAGATTATAAAGTAGCTTCTAGTTTTGGACATATTGCAGATTTGCCCGCAAAAGAACTTGGTGTGGATGTTGAAGAAGGGTTTAAACCAAAATATATTGTCTCAAAAGATAAGAAAGATGTGGTGAAAAAGCTGAAAGATCTTTCTAAGAAAGCAGAGATGGTATGGTTAGCTAGTGATGAGGATCGAGAGGGAGAAGCTATTGCTTGGCATTTGGCAGAAGAGTTAAAACTAGATAAAGATAAGACACGTAGAATTGTTTTTCACGAGATTACTAAAAAAGCAATACTTAAGGCAATTGAAAACCCGAGAAGTATAGATTATAATTTAGTAAATGCGCAGCAAGCTAGACGAGTGCTTGATCGATTAGTAGGATATGAATTATCTCCTGTTTTATGGAGAAAAGTAAAAGGAGGATTGTCTGCAGGAAGGGTACAGTCTGTATCTGTGAGGTTGATTGTAGAGAGAGAACGTGAGATACTTGGTTTTACTCCTGTTGCTTCTTATCGAATTGATGCAGAGTTTGCTAATGAAAAAGGAAAATCTTTTAAAGCGAAACTACCTAAGAATTTTTCGACAAAAGAAGAAGCGCAAGCATTTTTAAAGAAGAACTTAGGAGTTGGTTTTAATGTTGCTGATCTTACTACCAAGCCAGCAAAAAAATCACCTGCACCACCATTTACAACATCTACCTTGCAACAGGAAGCATCCAGGAAATTATATTTTTCTGTTAGTAAGACAATGACAATGGCGCAACGTTTGTATGAGGCTGGATTGATTACCTATATGAGAACAGATAGTGTAAATCTTTCTACAGAAGCTCAGAATGGTGCAAAAGCAGAAATTATTTCTGCGTATGGAGAAGAATACAGCAATCCAAAACAATATAAAGGAAAAGCTAAAGGAGCTCAGGAAGCACACGAAGCAATAAGACCAACTGATTTTTCAAGACATACCGTGCCGGTTGATTATGATCAACAACGACTTTATGAATTAATCTGGAAAAGAGCGATTGCTTCGCAAATGAGTGATGCAAAATTAGAAAGAACCAATGTGAAAATTGGATCTACTTCTCATAATGAACAATTTGTTGCAAACGGAGAGGTAATAAAATTTGAAGGTTTCCTTAAAGTATATCTAGAAGGAAATGATGATGAAGATGAAGAGCAAAGCGGTATCTTACCCGCTATGAAGGTTGGTGAGAATTTGTTTAATAATTACATTGCCGCTACTGAGAGATTTACAAGACCACCAAGCCGATATTCTGAAGCTGCTTTAGTAAAAAAGTTAGAAGAACTAGGTATCGGTCGTCCGTCTACATATGCGCCAACGATTTCTACAATACAAAATAGGAACTATATAGAAAAAGGTTCTAAAGAAGGAGAAGAAAGAGGGTATGTGCAGATTACACTTTCTGGTGATGCAATCAAAGAAAAAAACCTAAAGGAAAAAGTAGGAAGTGATAAAGGTAAATTAATCCCAACTGATGTAGGGATGGTTGTTAATGATTTTTTAGTAAATCATTTCTCTTCTATTTTGGATTATAATTTCACAGCAAAAGTAGAGCGGGACTTTGATGAGATTGCCGAAGGTGGAGAAGATTGGACTCAGGTAATGAAAGAGTTTTATGATGAGTTTCATCCTAGAGTAGAGGATGTTGCTCAAAATGCAGAACGCGAAGTAGGAGAAAGGATTCTAGGAGAAGATCCGGATTCGGGCAAACCTGTAAGTGTTCGTTTAGGGAAATTTGGACCAATGGTGCAGATTGGTACTGCAGAAGACGAGGATAAGCCAAGATTTGCTAGTTTGGCGCCAGGACAAACATTGGGTAGTATAACTTTTGAGCAGGCAATGGATTTATTTCAATTGCCAAAAGAGCTTGGTGATTATAAAGGAGAAACGGTGACAGTGAATAATGGGCGCTTTGGTCCTTATGTAAAATTCGGTGCTAAATTTGTTTCTTTGGATAAAGGAGAAGATCCATTAAGTACTTCTCTAGAAAGAGCAATTGAACTTATTGATGCTAAGGAAAAAGCAGATGCTCCTATATATACATATGAAAATTTACCGGTACAAAAAGGAACTGGTAGGTTTGGTCCATTTATTAAATGGAATGGGATGTTTATTAATGTGAATAAAAAATATGATTTTGATAATCTTTCTGATGAAGATATAATTCAACTTATAGAAGAGAAGAAGCAGAAAGAGATTGATAAGGTAATTCATAATTGGGAGGAAGAAGGTATTCGAGTTGAAAAAGCAAGATGGGGTCGAAGTAATATTATAAAAGGTAAAGTTAAAATAGAACTGCCTAAAACGGTAGATGCTACTAAGCTTACTTTAGAAAAGGTGAAAGATCTCATCGAAAAGAATGCTCCCAAAAAGAAGACTGCTGCAAAGAAGAAAACAGCAAAAAAGACTACTAAAAAGAAATAAGTATATAATAATATGTCTTTAGAGTTTCTTTCTCCGGTCAGCGAAATAGTGGCAGCTCATGTTGCGTTGCTGCCGGATCAATCGTTGGGTAAGCATATTAAAGTCCATACTTCTGACTATGGAGTTCCTGATCTTGATAAAATTGATATTGCAATAATTGGAGTTAGAGAAAATAGGAATGATATTAATTTCCTAGGTGAAGATCTTTATTTTGATACTATACGGAAATCTTTATATGATCTCTTTCCAGGTAATTGGGATGCTTCTATAGTAGATCTTGGAGATATTATTCCAGGAGAAGAAGTCAGTGATACATATTTTTTAATGAAGGATATTCTTGCCACACTTCTTCAAAAAAATGTGATACCCCTGATTATTGGAGGTAGTCAAGATTTGGTCTACGGTCAGTATCGTGCTTTTGATATTTTGGAGAGAATGGTTAACCTTGTCAATGTAGATAGTAGGTTTGATTTAGGAAATACTTCGCAACCAATAACAAATACTTCCTTTGTAGGTAAAATTATTGTAGAACAGCCATATAATCTTTTTAACTATAGTAATATAGGATATCAAACTTATTTTAATTCACAGGAAGAAATAGATTTAATAGAGAAATTATATTTTGACGCATATCGATTAGGAGAAGTGACATCAGATGTTACAATTGTAGAGCCAATTATGCGTGATGCAGATATTGTAGCGATTGATCTTGGGGCTATGAACTCTACATATCTTAATTATAAGTATGCTTCACCGAATGGTTTCGATGGGAGAGAGATATGTGCTATCGCAAGATATGCAGGTATTAGTGATAAGGTGAAAAGTTTTGGAGTTTATGAATTCAAAAACTTTAAACACGAAGAAACAACCGCAATGTTAATTGCACAAATATTTTGGTATTTTATAGAAGGAGTTAATTATAGGTCTAATGAGTTAGATATTAAAAACCAGACGGGCACACTGCACTATAATGTGCCTATAGAAGATGAAG
This sequence comes from uncultured Aquimarina sp., assembly GCF_947492405.1. Taxonomy (GTDB): domain Bacteria; phylum Bacteroidota; class Bacteroidia; order Flavobacteriales; family Flavobacteriaceae; genus Aquimarina. The sequence goes on along the minus strand of NZ_CANLMP010000004.1, from coordinate 404,192 downwards.
TTCTTTCATTTTATAAAAGTGATAAAACAGAAAGATGGTGGATAGAAATACCTTTTATTTCATCTGGAAATAATAAATTGAAAAGACACACGTTATTACCTTGCACATACAACGATTATGAGCGTGCTTGTAATCAAGAAATACCTGAAAGATGGTATAAGGCAAAACGAAAAAACGAAGTTTAACATTTTTATTAGGGAGAATTAAGGTTTTTTTTAGAAAAAAATTGTTTTTCTGGAAATAAATAAATAGGTTTACCACCTTAAATCTCGAAGATCTTAACCTAAAACACGTTATGAAGAAATTTGTATCACTCTTTGCTATTGTAGCAATACTATATAGTTGTGGCGGAGGAAACCGCGGAGAACTAGTTGGAGTAAAGGGTAAAAAATGGCATCCGGAGAAACCTTACGGAATGGCCCTCATCCCCGGAGGATCATTTATTATGGGTAAATCTGATGATGACAAGGCAGCATTAGCCAATGCGCCTACCAAGACAGTTACCGTTCGATCTTTCTACATGGACGAAACTGAAGTTACTAACAGTGAATACAGGCAATTTGTTCGTTGGGTTCGCGATTCTACCGTAAGGATGAAATTAGCTATAATGGCTGATGAAATGGGAAAAACTCCTGGTGATGACGGTATTGGAGAATATGCGTTTCTTGATGCGAATACCGAAGATATGTCTGTATATGAGAAATATGTCTATGACAATTATAGTGGAACCGGAGAAACAGGCTATGAAGGACGAAAACTCAATAAAGACATAGATATTGAATGGGATACCGATGATTATCCAGATGAGTTCTATACAGAAGTAATGGATTCTTTATATATACCATTAGAAGAGTCTTATAATGGAAGACGAACGTTTGATGTGCAAAACTTTAAATTCAGATTTACTTGGATGGATATTCAAGCTGCGGCTCGTGCGAAAAAAGGAAGAAGAAAAGATTTCGTTAAAGAGACTGTAATTGAAGTGTATCCTGATACTACTGTTTGGATCAAAGATTTTAATTATTCATATAATGAACCAATGCATAATGATTATTTCTGGCATAGTTCGTATGATGATTATCCAGTAGTTGGAGTTTCTTGGGAACAAGCCAAGGCTTTTTGTACCTGGAGAACTATAGAAAAGAATTCTTATCAGAAAAAACGTAATAAGGAATTTGTAAACTATTTTAGACTACCTACAGAAGCTGAGTGGGAATATGCGGCTAGAGGTGGGTTAGAATCAGGAACATACCCTTGGGGTGGACCTTATGCTTTGAACGACAGAGGTTGTTTCCTAGCTAACTTTAAACCTTTACGAGGTAATTATGCTGCTGATAATTTCTTATATACAGTAGAAGCAAAAACATTTGACCCAAATGATTATAATTTATATAACATGGCGGGTAATGTTTCAGAATGGGTGCAGTCTTCTTATGATCCTGCGGCCTATGAATATGTGTCATCAATGAACCCGAATGTAAATGATGATCAGAACAAACGAAAAGTTGTGCGTGGAGGATCCTGGAAAGATGTTGCTTATTTCCTACAGGTAAGTACCAGAGATTATGAATACGCAGATTCAGCTAGAAGTTATATTGGATTCAGAACGGTACAGGATTATATGGGTACTGACGTTACTGGAGAAGATAATACCCAAAATCAGAATTAGAATAAGTCCCAAAATTTATCTATCAACCTTAATTACTAACCCTTTTTTAATTTAATATTTAAAAAAATTTAAAAAACTAAACACATTTATTATGGCAAATTCAAAATCAAGCAAGAAATTAATGAACATGGTATACGGTCTGGGAGCGGCTGTAGTAATCCTTGGAGCGTTATTTAAAATTATGCACTGGCCTTTTGGTAATGAGATGCTTATTATCGGTCTAATTACTGAAGCATTAGTATTTACTGTGTCTGCATTCGAACCTGTTGATGATGATTTAGATTGGTCTTTAGTATACCCAGAGTTAGCTGGAGGAAATAAAAAAGACAAAAAAGAAGTTCAAACTCCTGAAGGAATGTTATCTAAGAAATTAGACGATATGCTTAAAGAAGCTAGATTAGATACTAACTTGATGAATAGTCTTGGAGAAAGTATCCGTAATTTTGAAGGTGCTGCTAAGGGTATTGCACCGAGTGTAGATGCTATCCAAGGAACTAAAAAATATAGTGAGGAAATGGCAACGGCAGCTACTCACTTAGAATCTTTAAATAGTTTGTATAAAGTACAATTAGAATCTTCTGCAAAACAAGCCGAAGCAAATGCTGCAATTGCTGATAATGCTAAGGCGCTTGAAGAGCAAATGAAAAGCTTGTCAAGTAACTTATCTTCTCTTAATGGAGTATATGGTGGTATGTTAAGTGCTATGAACAGAAACTAGTATTTAATTAAATTAAAAAAATAACTACCAAAATATAGAAACATGGCAGGAGGAAAATTATCACCAAGGCAGAAGATGATCAATCTGATGTACTTGGTATTTATAGCAATGATGGCATTAAATATGTCAAAAGAAGTATTATCTGCTTTCGGTTTGATGAATGAAAAGTTATCAGCATCAAACAGTATAGCAACAGAGCGTAATACAGCTTTTATGGCTGGTTTAGCTGATAAAGTTTCAGAGCAACCAGAGAAATATACACCACTTAAGGAAAAAGCTGATGAAATCAGTACTTTTTCTAATGAATTTAATGCATATGTAGAGCAATTGAAATCTGAATTGCTAGAGACTGCGGATGATCCAACGGATTATGAAACAATGGATAAGCCTGATGCTTTGGATTCAAAGTTCTTTGAAGGAGGAAAAACAACTGCGGCAGCTTCTGATTTTCTTGAAAAAATCAAAACTTATAAGGAAGGTGTTGTTACTGCAATACGTTCTGTGAAAGAAGTTGATGGTCAAGTAGCTGATGATGTAGAGAAAGCTTTTTCTACAGATGATGTAGAAAATAGAGATAAAGTAAAGGTTGATTGGTTGAAATATAATTTCGAAGGTTTCCCTTTAGTAGCTTCTCTTACCAAATTAACTCAAATGCAAGCTGATGTTAAGACCACTGAAAGTAAAGTATTATCTGCTTTACTAGCTGGGCAACAAGCTTCAGAACTTTCGTTTAGTAACTATGAGGCAATCGTTGTTCCGGACAAGACAGCTTTCTTTAGCGGAGAGAAGTTTAAAGGACGTATCGTTCTTGGTCGTTTTGATGCGACATTAAAGCCAACCAAAGTAATGGTTAATGGTAAGGAGCAAACAGAAGTAAATAATGGACAAATAATGTTAGATTTCCCTGCGGGTAATGTTGGAGAAAGAGAAGTAGAAGGTGAACTTCAATTTAAGGAAGGCGATTCTACTGTAACAATTCCAATTAAAAGTTCTTATGCAGTAATTCCGAAACCAAATTCTGCTGTAATTTCTGCAGATAAGATGAATGTGGTATACCGTGGAGTTCAGAATCCAATGACAATTTCTATTCCTGGTGTGCCTGCAGTTAATGCAACTGCACCTGGTCTTAAAAAGAGAGGTGGAGCTGGTAAATACGTAATGAATGTTACTACTGTTAAAGCAAGAGAAGTTAGTATTAAAGTAAGTGGTAAGCTTCCTAACGGTGCTACAGTAAGTGATAGTAAGAAATTTAGAATTAAAGATATTCCTAGACCAGTAGGTACTGTTAGAGGAGAAGATGGTAGTATCAAAATGTCTAAAAGTGGTCTAGATAAGGCTTCTATTGGAGCGATTCTTCCAGATTTTGATTTTGATATTAAATTAAAAGTAACAGGCTTTAAATTTAAGGTAGAAGGTCAGCCAACTGTAAACGTTAGAGGTGGTCGATTAGATTCTAGAGCGAAGTCTGCACTTAGAAAAGCTAAACGTGGATCTTCGGTTCAGGTGATAGATATTAAAGCACAGTTAACAACCAATGCTGGATATAAATTAAAGAAAATATCTCCGGTTATCGTTGAGTTAACGAACTAAAATAAACTAATAATTATGAATTTGAGAAATTTGTTATTAACCGTTTTTAGCCTATTCGTGACCTTGTTTTCGTTTGGTCAGGCTAATATTTTGAATGCTGATAGTCCAGAAGATATTGGAAAGAAAACGATCGAACAGATCCAAGCCGATAATGACCTTCCGCTGGAATATGGTTATGTGGACAAGCGTGATGTACTTTGGGCTAAGACTACTTGGGAGACAATTGATCTTGATGAGCGTATTAATTTCCCATTATATTATCCAATTGATACAGTTAATATCGGAGCAGATAGACGTGCATTATACGATGTTCTTTTAGCGAATGTTAAGAACGGAAAAATCCAAAAGATTTATGCAGATTCATATTTTACAGAAACACGTACATTAAGCGATCTTGATGGTACTTTGTCTAAGATAGATACCTTAGATTTAGGATATGAGCAATTTAATGCAGGAGAGCCTGTAGATCCACAGTATATTGAAGTAACTTCAATTAGTGCAGCGGATATTTCTGAATATAAGATTAGAGGTTATTGGTACTTTGATAAACGTCAGGGAGAATTAAGATATAGATTACTAGGTATCGCCCCAGTAGCTCCCGATGTAAACTTTATTAATGATGATGAACCGGATATGGTTCCATTGTTTTGGGTTTGGTATCCTGATGTGAGAGAGATACTTCATAATGCGAAAGCATTTAATAGAAAAAATACTTCTATGCCTTTTACATATGATCATGTGCTTAATGCCAGACGATTTAATTCTGTTATTTATAAAGAAGATAACATTCAGGGTGACCGGGAAGTTAATGATTATATAATTGACAACGCTTTAATGCAATTGCTAGAAAGTGAAAGAATTAAAGAAAGTATCAGAAACTTTGAAATGGATATGTGGAGTTACTAAACTCTGATGTTTCTAATATAATATATAAACGCCCAACTTACTAGTTGGGCGTTTTGTTATTTTTGATGTATGATAGATTATATAGTCGTTGGATTTGGATTATCTGGATTAGCTTTTGTAGAGGAGTTAAAGAAGAATAATAAGTCATTCCTTGTTTATGAAAATTATTCGCAGAAGTCTTCAAGGGTTGCAGGAGGATTGTATAATCCTGTAATACTGAAAAGATTTACAGCTGCGTGGCTGGCTTCAAAACAGATGGAACTAGCAATACCCTTTTATAAAAACATACAAGATAAACTTGGAAAACCCTTAGTGTACGAACTTCCAGTTTTGAGAAGGTTTAATAGTGTTGAAGAGCAAAACTTATGGTTCGAAGCTTGTGATAAGCCTATTTTAAGAACTTTTCTTTCATCTGAGTTAATCCGAAATGAAAATAAAGCCTTGGATATCCCTTTTCATTATGGAAGTGTTAAAGGGACTGGTAAGATTGATATTAAAAAGATGCTTTCTCTATATGTTTTAGATCTAGAAAAAAAAGAACTATTACTAAACGAATCGTTGGAACATAATAAATTAGTAATTGAAAACGATTTTATAACTTATAAAGGTTTAAAGGCTAAGAATATTGTTTTTGCTGAAGGTTATGGTGTAATAAATAATCCTTTTTTTAATTATTTACCATTGCAAGGGAATAAAGGGGAGTATATTATTATTAAATGCAAAGGTTTACAATTGAAAGAAGCAGTGAAATCATCCATATTTATTATTCCACTTGGAGATGATTTGTATAAGGTAGGGGCTACATATAATAATCAGGATAAAACACAGGATATTACTGTATCGTCTAGAGAACAGTTACAGATGAAATTAGAACGTTTCCTAAAAGTGGATTATGAAGTCGTTGATCAAGTAGCTGGAATTAGGCCAACTATCAGAGATAGAAGACCATTAATTGGAACACATCCTGAGTATGAAAATGTACATATCATAAATGGATTAGGAAGCAGAGGGATATTAATTGGACCTTATGTGGCGAATAAACTTTTTGATTTTATTGAGAATAAAAGGCCTTTAGAAAAGGAAATTGACATCAAACGTTTTGAAAATTTACGATAGGTTTTTCTTTTTTCCATAGTGCATAAAGATATTAATCCAGATATTCCTAGATAATCGAAGAATTATTGGGAAAAAAACCAATAAAGTACCAACTATTGCGAAAAATGTATTTAACAAATTTAGTCTTAGGAAAATATTTCCTATCACAAAGGCTGCCATGGCAAAAGCAATCCCGACGCCATAGCTCACATACATGGCTCCATAAAAAAATGATGGTTCTATCTTGTATTTAGTATTACAATGACTACAACGTTCATACATCTGAAAAACTTTCCCCAGTTTATAAGGATTCGTTTCCTTGTACATGCTTTCATTTTGGCAGACAGGGCATGTGCCTGTAAAGACGCTGTAGATTTTAGTTCCTTTTAAGAAGCCCATAGTACTTTTATTCTATCGCAAAATTAGTCATCTTTGCAGAAAATATTCAAAAGCTAATGTTAAACATACATAACCTTTCAATTTCATTTGGAGGAGAATATCTTTTCGAAGAAATAGCCTTTAGATTAAATGCAGGAGACCGGGTAGGACTAGTCGGAAAGAATGGTGCAGGAAAATCTACAATGCTTAAAATTTTATCTAAAGAACAAGAGCCAGATTCAGGTCAGATTGCTATGGATAAGGAGTTAAGGATTGGTTTTCTAAAACAAGATATAGATTTTGTCTTAGGAAGAACTGTACTAGAAGAATCCTATGAAGCCTTTACCGAAATAAAAAAAATAGAGAGAGAGATTGATGAGATTAATGCACAACTTGCCGAGCGCACGGATTATGAAAGTGAAGGATATAATCAGCTGATAACAGATTTAAGTGATCATACACATCAATATGAGATTCTTGGAGGGTATAATTATCAAGGAGAGACAGAACGAGTATTACAGGGGTTAGGATTTGTTAGAGAAGATTTTGGTAAGCTTACAGATACCTTTTCTGGAGGTTGGCGTATGAGAATAGAATTAGCAAAATTGTTATTACAGAATAATGACGTTCTTTTATTGGATGAGCCTACTAACCATTTAGATATAGAATCTATCATATGGTTAGAGAGTTTCTTAAAAAACTATCCAGGAGTTGTAGTTATCGTTTCTCACGATAAAATGTTTTTGGATAATGTAACCAATAGAACAATTGAAATATCATTAGGAAGGATTTATGATTATAATAAACCGTATTCTAAATATTTAGTACTTCGCAAAGAAATAAGAGATCAACAACTTGCTGCTCAGAAAAATCAATCCAAGCAAATTGAGCAAACAGAGAAACTGATCGAAAAATTTAGAGCAAAAGCTACAAAAGCTTCTATGGCTCAGTCGCTTATTAAAAAATTAGATAAAGTAGAACGTATCGAGGTTGATGAAGACGATAATGCTGTAATGAATATTAGTTTTCCGGTAAGTGTGCAGCCTGGAAAAGTCGTTATCGAAGCGGAAGAAGTGGGTAAGAGTTATGGAGAAAAAGAGATTTTAAAAGACATAAATTTATTAGTCGAACGAGGTTCAAAAACGGCCTTTGTAGGGCAAAATGGACAAGGAAAATCTACGCTTGCTAAAATCATTATTGATGAAATCTCACATAGTGGAAATTTAAAACTAGGTCATAACGTACAGATAGGATATTTTGCACAAAATCAATCAGAATATCTGGAAGGTGATATAACTATTCACGATACGATGATTAATGCTGCAAACGAAAAGACTCGAAGTAAAGTTCGAGATATGTTAGGAGCATTTTTATTTAGAGGCGATGAAGTTGATAAAAAAGTAAAAGTTCTTTCGGGAGGTGAACGTAATCGATTGGCTTTGTGTAAAATGCTTTTAGAGCCTTTTAATGTATTGGTAATGGATGAGCCGACAAACCATTTAGATATTAAGTCAAAGAATATTCTGAAGGAGGCGTTAAAAAGTTTTGAAGGTACATTAATCTTGGTGTCGCATGATAGAGATTTTCTACAAGGGTTGACCAATACTGTATATGAATTTAAGAATAAACAGATAAAAGAGTATCTGGGGGATATAGATTATTATTTAGAACAGAGACGAGTAGATGATCTTCGTGATATAGAAAAGAAGGATAAGCAGGTTAAGTCTACTTCGGATACAAAAGAAACTGCAAAACAATCTTATGAAAATCAAAAAAAACTAAAATCACTTAATAATAAGTTAAGTAATATAGAATCCAAGATCAATAAGATAGAAAAAGAGATCAAAGAAATAGACGTAGAATTGGCGATCAATTATGATCAGACAATTGCAGAACCAGATTTTTTTGATAAATACCAAGCAAAAAAAGATAAATTAGCTTCTTTGATGGATAATTGGGAAACTTTACAAGAAGAAATAGATACATTATCGTAATTTCTGTTTTAGGTGTAAAATTAGAAAATTATTCAAAAAATAGAGATGTAAAATAAGACTATTGTATTGTAACGCATCAATTTTTAAAGATCCTTGAATTAGAGTGTGTTACCTAAATGTTAAGATCAAACAAATCCCATACTTGAGAATAATTTTTATCGTTACTTTCAGGTACAACTGAATATTTATAGATATTTTTGTACCCGTAAATTAAATTATACAATGTATGAATGATACAAAAGCCATCGATTTAAATGCTCACGCACTATCTTGGGTTGGAAAGATTCATTATGATTTTGGGTTTTTAGTTCAAAAAGCCTTTGGTGAAAATGGGTTGGATTTATCCAAAGAGCAATGGAGCGTTCTTAAGCGTTTGAATGTTAAAGATGGACAACCGCAAAATGATTTGGCTTTTATTACCCATAGAGATAAGACTTCTATGACCAGATTGGTAAATACAATGGAGAGTAAAAATCTTGTGGTAAGAAAAAGTGATGAAAAAGATAGAAGAGTAAATAGAATTTTTCTTACAGATCATGGAAAAGAAGTGATAGAGAAGGTAACTCCGATTATGTATGACCTAATTCCGGCGGTACAGGAAAGTCTGAGCAATGAAGAAATTGAAAACTTGATAACTACGCTTAAAAAGATTAAAGTTAAAATCGCTGAAATAGCAGATTAACATAAATTAATTCTTAAAGAAAATTTAAAAGACATCTAATATATTTAGATGTCTTTTTTTTGTTTTAGGAGGGTGATTTTTTTTATGAGTTCTTTAACTGCAACACACGTTCGTTGTTGATAGTTTTGTGAGGCTTTTTAGATTAAAAGTTTAAACAAACGATTGTATATGAGAAATGTAATACTTTCTATCCTTGGATTATTACTTATAGCAGTAGCTTTATTTGGAGCAAAAAAGCTTATTGATAGTAAAACCAGAGTTAAGCCTAGATCTGCAAAGGTGATTAAAACCGTTTTTGTAGACACTATTAAAAACGGTACAGTCCCAATTAAGATCGCTGCTAGTGGTAATTTAACTGCAAAAAGAAGATTAGAGTTGTTTTCTGAAGTTCAAGGAGTATTTCGAGGAGGAACTAAACTGTTTAAAACCGGCCAGCAATATCAAAAAGGCCAAACATTAATCAGAATAGATGCCTCAGAATATTATGCTTCTGTACAATCTGCAAAAAGTAATTTATATAACTTGATTACTTCAATAATGCCGGATTTACGCTTAGATTATCCAGAGATCTTTGATAAATGGCAAAGCTATCTTACCAATTTTGATATAAATAAAGTAACACCAGAACTTCCTGAAACTGGATCAGAAAAAGAAAAATATTTTATTACAGGTCGAAATATCTACACAACATATTATAATGTAAAGAACCTAGAACAACGCTTGTCTAAGTATAGGATTTCTGCACCATTTTCTGGAGTACTTACAGAGGCTTTAGTCACAGAAGGAACACTAATTCGTCAAGGGCAAAAGCTAGGAGAATATATAGATACCAGTGCCTATGAGATTGAAGTAGCGATAGGAAAGGAATATTCGGATTTACTAAAAATAGGAGAATCTGTAGTGCTTTCGGATCTAAATAAATCTAAGACATATACAGGCGTCGTAACCCGAATAAACGGAAGAGTAGATCAAGCCACACAAACGATTACTACTTTTATTGAAGTCAAAGACTCCTCACTAAAAGAAGGAATGTATCTGGAGGCCAACCTGAATGCCAGAAAAGCCAGGAACGCTATAGAAATTGATCGTAATTTGCTTCAGGATGGAGATAGAGTTTTTGTAGTTAGGGATAGTATCTTAGATATGATTGACGTACAGCCTGTTCATTTTTCAGATAAGAAAGTTATCCTGAAAGGAATTCCAGATGGAGATGTTATTCTTAATAAACCAGTACCTGGAGCATATGCCGGAATGTTGGTAAAAATATATCAAGACAAAGAAAGGAAATCATCAACTGCTGGTAGTAAAGTTGGTAATGCTAATTCAAAACAGTAGTTATGCGTAAGATTATCTCTTATTTTATTAGATACCATGTTGCTGTAGATGTAATTGTCATTGCTTTTATTGCTTTTGGAATATTTGGAGCACTCTCGCTCAAGTCATCGTTTTTTCCACTTACAGATTCTAAAAACATCAATATAAGCGTTGTCTATCCTGGTGCTTCTCCATTGGAGATCGAAGAAGGGATAATACTTAAAGTAGAAGATAACCTTAAAGGTTTGGAGGGAGTGGAACGCGTAACTTCAACTTCCAGAGAGAATAGTGGAAATATCAATGTCGAAATTGAAAAAGGAAAAGATATTGATTTTATGTTGCTCGAAGTTAAAAATGCGGTAGATAGAGTACCTTCATTTCCTACAGGAATGGAACCTATCGTAACTTCTAAACAAGAAGCAATTAGGCCTACAATAGATTTTGCCATAAGTGGTACTGATATACCTTTGGTTACTTTAAAACAGATTGCCAGACAGATAGAAAATGATCTTAGAGCAATAGACGGCATCTCTCAGATTACAATTAGCGGTTATCCCGACGAAGAAATAGAAATCGCGGTAAACGAAAATGATTTGCTAGCCTTTAGACTTAGTTTTAATGAAGTAGCTCAGGCCGTAAGCCAAGCAAATATATTGACTACAGGAGGTACTATTAAGACCAATGCGGAAGAATACCTTATTCGAGCGAATAATAGATCATATTATGCAAATGAACTTTCTAATCTTATTATTCGCGCAGATGCATCTGGCCGTACAATTAGGCTTAAAGATGTTGCAGAGATTAGAGATCGTTTCTCAGAATCTCCTAATGCCACTTATTTTAATGGCAATCTTTCAGTTAATGTTCAGATAACGAGTACTAATACAGAAGATCTGATTTCTTCAGCAGAGAAGACTAAAGAATATATAGAACAGTTTAATCAGAAGTATAACAATGTTCAGCTTAATGTGATTAGCGATCGTTCTATCACGTTAGTACAACGTACCAAATTGCTTACGGAAAATGCAATTATTGGAATGATACTGGTACTTATATTCTTATCGTTGTTTTTGAATACTCGTTTAGCGTTTTGGGTAGCATTTGGATTACCGATTGCATTTTTAGGGATGTTTGTGTTGGCTGGATATTTTAACGTAACTATTAATGTATTATCGCTCTTTGGGATGATTATTGTAATCGGTATCTTGGTAGATGATGGTATCGTAATTGCCGAAAATATATACCAACATTATGAAAAAGGGAAAAGCCCTGTTCAAGCTGCTATCGATGGAACAATGGAGGTGATTCCTCCAATAGTTTCTGCAATTTTGACTACTATAATAGCTTTCGGAATCTTCTTGTTTTTAGATGGTCGTATTGGTGATTTTTTTGGAGAAGTATCGGTTATAGTAATTCTTACTCTTGGAGTATCATTGATAGAAGCATTAATTATTCTTCCTGCCCATTTAGCCCACTCCAAGGCTTTGAAGGCTGAGGATAAAAAACCTAAAAGAGGAATTGGAAAGCTGTTTTCTAAGCTTCGTTATATCAATACTTTTGGTGATAAAATCATGAGATGGCTTCGAGATAATGTGTATAGCCCGATGCTTAGTTTTTCACTAAAAAATAAACTTTTCACCTTTTCAATATTTATAGTTATACTCATCCTTACCGTAGGAAGTATCGGAGGAGGAATCGTAAGAACCGCATTCTTTCCTCGTATTGCCAGTGATGTAATTTCTATAGATCTAGGGATGCCTAATGGGACTAATGAAAAAATAACCGATTCTATTATTTCTATGATAGAAGAAAGAGCCTGGCTTGTGAATAAAGAGCTGAGTGAAGAATTTTTAGTTGGTGAAGATTACGAAGGAAAACAGTTATTCGAAAATGTAATCAGAAGTGTGAACTCTTCTTCTAATGCTTCTTTACGTATCAATATGTTACCAGGGCAAGAACGACCAAATGAGGTAAACTCTGGATTGGTTGCAAACCGAATACGAGAAAAAGTAGGTCCTGTTTTTGGAACTGAACGATTAATTTTTGGTTCTGGCGGGAATTTTGGGGGAAGTCCGGTTTCTGTTTCATTACTAGGAAGTAATATTAAAGAATTAAAAGCAGCGAAACAAGAATTTAAAACAGTTCTAGAAAATGATTCCAGGCTGAAGGATGTTGCGGATAATGATCCTGCAGGGATAAAGGAGATTCGACTAGAACTAAAAGAAAATGCGTATGCGCTTGGTCTTAATTTGCAAGACGTCATGTCTCAAGTAAGAGGAGGGTTCTTTGGAGTGCAGGCACAACGGTTCCAAAGAGGTCAGGATGAGATACGTGTTTGGGTTCGTTACGACAGAGAAAATAGATCTTCGATTCTGGATCTCGATAATATGAGAATTTCTACTTCAACCGGTGAAAGGATACCGATCAGTGAGATTGTCGATTATTCGATCGAGAGAGGAGATGTATCCGTTAATCACCTTGATGGAAGAAGAGAAGTTCAGATTTCTGCCGACTTAAAAAATCCTGAGACTACAAGTTCTACAGACGTACTAGAAGAAATTCGTACGATAATTATGCCTGAGATTATTGCGAAATACCCCACGGTAACACCTTCATACGAAGGACAGAATCGAGAAGCTGGAAAATTTCTAGGATCTTTAGGCCCTGTTGGTCTTACTGCATTAGCTTTAATCTATATTACGATTGCATTTACATTTAGAAGTTACAGCCAACCTTTGTTGCTTTTACTTCTTATTCCGTTAAGTCTTCCAGCAGTTGCATTTGGACATTGGGTTCATGGTTTTCCTATCAATATATTATCACTATTGGGAATTATAGCGTTAATTGGTATTATGGTGAATGATGGTTTGGTACTCATAGGTAAGTTTAATAGTAATTTACGAGCTGGGATGACATTTGATAGCGCTATTTATGAGGCAGGAAAATCTCGTTTTAGAGCCATTTTTCTAACTTCTTTAACCACTATTGCAGGATTGGCACCATTAATTTTTGAAGAAAGTCGTCAAGCAAAATTCTTGATTCCTATGGCAATTTCTATAGCATACGGAATTGGTTTTGCCACAGTACTTACCTTATTAGTATTGCCGCTATTTTTATCATTTAGTAATAAAGTAAAAGTAGGGACTAAGTGGTTGGCTACAGGAAATAAAATTACCAAAGAAGAAGTAGAACGTGCTATAAAAGAACAAAAGGAGGAACATGAATTACAAGCATAGATATATAGCAGGATTGATCTTGTTTTTGTTTATGGCTGGCGGTAACGCTTTTGCCCAAAAATTAACAAAACAAGAAGCAATTCGATTGACGTTAGAAAACAACTATGGAATTCTAATAGCCACCAATAATATCGAGGCAGCTAAAAATAATAAAGGAATATTAAACTCAGGGTATTTACCTACACTGGCAGCTAATGCAGGAGCAAATTATCAGGACGCATCCTCTACTACTTCATTTCCCGGAGTAATTAACCCAGACACAGGTCTGCCAAGAGAAGATATTGAAATAGATGGCGCTGAAACACAAAGATATAATGCTTCGCTTAATTTCAATTATACCTTGTTTGATGGCTTGGGGCGATTTTATAATTACAAAAGATTAAAAGAGCAATATAATTTGACAGAATTGCAAGCAAGAGAAACTATTGAGAATACGATATTACAATTGTTCTCCGTGTATTATGAAGTCGCTAGATTGACAGAGAATGAACAGGTTCTCGAGGAGACACTTAGGATTTCTAAGGAAAGAGTAACTAGATCCAACTATCAGTTTGAATATGGGCAGAATACAAAATTGAATGTATTGAATGCGGAAGTAGACGTAGCGAATGATAGTATTAATTTATTAAATACAAGACAACAGTTGATTAATACGAAACGAGATCTTAATATTATTGTGGATAATGAACTAGAAATAGAGTTTACTGTAGATACTATAGTGAACTTTACTTCAAGACTAGAGATAGATAGTTATTTAGAAAAGTCTATTGAAAATAATGTGACGCTATTACAAAATGAAAGTAACATTAGGATAAGTGACTACGATCTAAAAGTTAGTAAGTCAGGCTATTTGCCAGTTATAGGCCTAACTGGTTCATATGGCTGGAACGAAAACAGGAATCCACCTTCTGCTTTTTTTCCGGGTAATGTTGCAGATACTTATACATTAGCAGGTGGTGTGAGTTTAAGTTGGAATCTTTTTGATGGTGGTGGTACCATCACAAGAGTTAAGAATGCCAAAATTGCTTTAGATAATCAGGAATTGGCAAAAATTCAAGTAGAGCAACAGGTAAAAAGAGATATTGCTAATGCTTTGGGTAATTATAAGAATCGCTTAAAAGTTTATGAAATTCAGCAGCAAAATGTTCTTACTAATCAAAACAATTTTGATCGATCTAAAGAACGATTTAACCTTGGTCAAATCACCTCTATAGAATTTAGGCAAGCTCAAATTAACCTTATACAAGCCCAAACCAATAAAACATTGGCAAAATATGATGCAAAGCTAGCCGAATTACAATTGCTGCAACTTACAGGCCAATTGTTGAATATTGAGTTCTAGGTAGAATAACCTAACATCCATCAATTCGAGTACGTCGACTTAAGGTAAGGAGTAGTGCACTTCGATAGGCTATGTAGAACTATCGAGAATAGGGTTATTGATCGAAAAGATATGCTCGATAGTTTTGCTGATCCAGAATAAGTGTATTTAGAATGAATTCATAACTATTAATATAATGTTCGAACATTTTTTTCAATGCCCTTATTGTTGGGAGGAGATATCCATGCTATTAGATGTTTCAGTTTCTAATCAAGAATATGTAGAGGATTGCGAAGTTTGTTGTAATCCGATTATGGTGCAATCAAGATTCGAAGATCAAGAATTAGTATCTTTTGAAGCCTTAAGTATTGAACAGTAATTACTGTTGCATTAAACCTCACAGGTCTTTGAGACCTGTGAGGTTTGGTGTTTTATATATTATCTACCAACCAATCGCCTACTTCACTGGTTTTGTAGGCTTTTTGATCTCCAGCTAAATCTTCAGTAACAACACCTTCGTTTAGTGATTTATCTACAACATTTCTGATAGTTTGTGCTTCTTCATTAAGTCCAAAAGCAGTTTCGAACATCATTGCTGCGGATAATACCGTTGCTAGTGGATTAGCGATATCTTTTCCAGCGGCTTGCGGGTATGATCCATGGATAGGTTCAAACAACGCTGTTTTTTCTCCCAAAGAAGCAGAAGGCATTAATCCCATAGATCCTGATATCACAGAAGCTTCATCGGTAAGAATATCTCCGAATAGATTCTCTGTGATTAATACATCATACGAATTAGGCCATTGCACCAGTCGCATGGCTACGGCATCTACAAACTCATAACTTACCTCCACTTCAGGATAGTCTTTTTCCATAGCTTGTACCGTTTCTCTCCATAAACGAGAAGATTCCAGAACATTGGCTTTATCTACACAGCATAACTTTTTGCTACGTGTCATCGCCATCTCAAATCCTTTTTTGGCCAAACGCTTTACTTCTTCTCTAGTATACGTACAAGTATCATAGGCAGTATCTCCATTGTCTTCTCTTCCTCTTTTTCCGAAATAGATGCCACTGGTTAATTCACGAAGAAATACTAAATCGGTTCCTTCAATTCGTTCTTGTTTAAGAGGAGATTTGTCAATTAATGAAGGAAAAGTAAAAGTGGGTCTTACATTGGCAAATAATCCTAATTTCTGACGCATTTTTAGTAATCCCTGTTCCGGACGAACTTTTGCCGAAGGATCATTGTCAAACCTAGGATGACCGATTGCTCCAAATAATACGGCGTCTGCATTTGCACAAATCTCGTGAGTTTCATCGGGATAAGGCTCTCCTACCGCATCGATAGCGGCAGCCCCTGTTAATGCTGATGTCCAATTAATTTTATGCTCATATTTTTTTGCAACAGCATCGCAAACTTTTACTGCTTGATCTATAACTTCTGGTCCAATGCCATCTCCGGCTAGTAGTGCTATGTTTAATTCCATTCTTTTCTTTTATTCTAAATTCTATTTTATTAAGTTACTGTCATCTCGAGCGGAGTCGAGAGATGTTATATTCAAAAATCGATACATTTCTACTCCGCTCAATGTAACCGAGATATATGCTAAAATTATAATTCAATAATATTCAGCATTTTTTCTGTTGCTTTGATAGCAGAAACAGTTTGATCGGAATCTAGTCCTCTGGTAACAAATTCTTTTGCCTCAGTTTTCCAGGTGATAACGGTTTCGCATAGCGCGTCAGAATTACTTCCTGGAGGAATCCGAACGGCATAATCAATAAGTTTTGGCAGTGTCTTGTTTTTTTGTTTATATACTTTCTCTAATGCATTTATAAACGCATCATATTGTCCATCACCTTGTGCATGTTGCTCGATCACTTCATCATCCATTTTGATAGCAAGCGTTGCAGAAGGTTTTAGGCCTTTTGCATGATTTAGGACATAAGATTTGATTTTCACTTTGTCTTGATACAATTTACTGTCCAATACATCCGAAATGATATATGGTAAATCTTCTTGAGTTACGACTTCCTTTTTATCCCCTAGTTTAATAATTTTCTGAGTGACTTTTTTGATATCTTCTGGACTCAATTTTAGACCTAATTCCTGAAGGTTTTTTTCAATATTAGCTTTCCCCGAAGTTTTTCCTAATGCATATTTACGTTTTCGTCCAAAACGCTCCGGCATCAAATCATTAAAATATAGATTGTGTTTATTATCTCCATCAGCATGGATTCCTGCTGTTTGCGTAAACACATTATCTCCTACTACCGGTTTATTGGCAGGGATTTTAAATCCGGAAAATGTTTCTACTAGTTTACTAACTTTATACAGGGCAGATTCTTTTACATTGATAGCGACTTCTGGAAGATAGTCGTTAATTACTGCTACTACACTCGCTAGAGGAGCATTTCCTGCACGTTCTCCCATGCCATTCATAGTAAGGTGTAAGCCGTTAACTCCAGCTTTTACTCCTTCGATAGCATTGGCAACTCCAAGATCATAATCATTATGTGCGTGAAAGTCAAAATGTAGTTCAGGATATTTCTTTCGTAAAGCGGATATGTATGTATATGTCTCAGAAGGAATAAGAACTCCTAAGGTATCAGGTAACAATACTCTTTTTACTGGTTGTGTCGTCAAAAAATCAAGGAATTGGTATACATACTCAGGAGAGTTGCGCATACCGTTGCTCCAATCCTCTAAATACACATTGGTGATGATATCTTCTTGCGCTGCTTGCTGAAAAGCTAAAGCTATATCCTCAAAATGCTGTTCGGGAGTTTTTTTTAACTGATATGTGAGATGATTTAGAGATCCTTTAGTAAGAAGATTCTGAACTTTCGCTCCAGTATCTTTCATCCATTGTATGGATTTACCATTATCCACAAAAGTTAGTATTTCTACTTGATCAATATATCCATTTTCGTTAGCCCAATCAATAATGTTTTTAACCGCTTCAAACTCACCTTCGGAAACGCGAGCAGATGCAACTTCGATACGATCTACACTCAATTCTTCAATAAGAAGACGTGCGATTGTTAGTTTTTCTGAAGCAGAAAACGATATCCCAGAGGTTTGTTCACCATCTCGGAGCGTAGTGTCCATGATTTCCATTGATCGTATGCTCATGTGATTTGTTTTTGCGTTAGCCCTTCGACTTCGCTCAGGGCTCGATATAACGGACTTGCCTTTACTGTAATGCAGATAGTTTCACCTTATCAGAAATACCCAAATTATCTTTAAAAAGGACGCGTAGTTGCGAATTTCTGAATTTCTGATTTTATTTTAGTCAGATAATCGATATCATCATATCCGTTCAGCATGTTCTCTTTTTTATAACTATTAATGTCAAAGGATTCCGACTCACCAGAAGTTTTGATCGTAATCGTTTGCTGTGGTAAGTTTACTTCGATTTCTGTATCAGGATTTGTGTCAATAGCTTCGAATATTTTTTCTAAAAATTCTGGACTTACCTGAACGGGTAAAACACCAATATTAAGGCAATTACCTTTGAAAATGTCTGCAAAAAAACTAGAAACTACACATCTGAACCCATAATCATATACTGCCCAGGCAGCGTGTTCACGAGAAGATCCGGACCCAAAATTTTTACCACCTACAAGAATTTTTCCACTATAGGTTGGATTGTTTAATATAAAGTCTTCTTTTTGGGTGTTATCATTATGATATCTCCAGTCTCTAAAAAGGTTGTCTCCAAAACCTTTACGTTCTGTTGCTTTAAGAAAACGTGCAGGAATAATCTGATCAGTGTCTACATTCTCTATTGGTAATGGTACTGCTGTAGAGGTTACTATATTGAATTTATCGTATGCCATTTTTTAATTACGAATTATGAATTGAGAATTACGATTTCAGTATTCCAATTCTAAATTAATGTTATGCTAATGCTTCTTCTTTTAAATCCCTCATTCTTATTTCTCCCAAAAGGAGAAAAGGTTATAGGAATGTGTAATTAATTCTGATTTAGTTTATTACTTCTTCTAAAAGTGTTCTAGGATCAGTTACTACACCGGTAACTGCTGTTGCAGCTGCAACAAGAGGACTGGCTAGTAAAGTTCTGGATCCAGGTCCTTGTCTTCCTTCAAAATTTCTGTTAGACGTACTTACCGCTAGCTTTCCAGCAGGAATTTTATCAGCGTTCATGGCTAGACAGGCAGAACAACCCGGTTCTCTAAGCGTAAAGCCTGCTTGAGTAATAATATCTAAGATTCCTTCTTCTTTGATTAATTCTTCTACTTCATGAGATCCTGGAACTAACCAAGCGGTTATGTTTTCCGCTTTCTTTTTTCCTTTTATAATAGATGCAAAGGCTCTAAAATCTTCAATCCTACCATTCGTACAACTTCCTAGGAATACGTAGTCTACAGGTTTACCGATCATAGCATCTCCTTCATTAAAATCCATATATCCTAAGGATTTTTTGTAGGTAGCGACACCGCCTTCTACATTTGATGCATCCGGGATATGATTCGTAATACCAATTCCCATTCCTGGATTGGTACCATAGGTAATCATAGGTTCGATATCAGCTCCATTAAACGTAAGTTCTTTATCAAAAACAGCATCTTCATCTGTCTTTAAGGTTTGCCAATATTCCATTGCGGTATCCCATGCTTCTCCTTTTGGAGTTAATGGTCTTCCTTTAATATATTCAAAAGTTTTTTCGTCCGGTGCGATCATTCCACCTCTTGCCCCCATTTCTATACTAAGGTTACAAACGGTCATACGACCTTCCATAGTCATGTTGCTGAACACATCTCCAGCGTACTCAACAAAATATCCTGTAGCACCAGAAGTCGATAACTGAGAAATAATATATAATGCAACGTCTTTTGGTGTCACTCCAAAACCAAGTTCGCCATTAACATTGATCCTCATTTTCTTTGGCTTAGGTTGCATAATACATTGTGTAGATAATACCATTTCTACTTCTGATGTTCCTATGCCAAAAGCGATAGCACCAAAAGCACCATGTGTAGAAGTATGAGAATCTCCACAAACAATAGTTGCCCCTGGAAGTGTAATGCCATTTTCTGGTCCAACCACATGTACAATACCATTTTTCTGATGTCCTAATCCCCAATGCGAAATACCCCATTCTGCAGCATTTTCTTCAAGTGCTTTTAGTTGATTGGCGGAAAGTGGGTCTTCTACAGGTAAGTGTTGATTTATAGTTGGTGTATTATGATCTGCTGTTGCAAAAGTACGGTCAGGATATAATACAGTATTACCTCTGCTTTTTATGCCCAAGAAGGCCACTGGACTAGTTACTTCGTGGATGAAATGGCGATCAATAAAAAACACATCAGGTCCATTTTCTATGTTTCGTACTACGTGTGAATCCCACACTTTGTCAAATAATGTCTTACTCATTTTTGCGATCTTTACTACTATACGGATGATGCATTTCGCATCTTCTTATTAAAATGTTAAAAAGGAGGTAAATTTACGAGTTACGATAGATTTCAGCTAATAAAATCATAAAGAGAGGAGTAGTTTTAAGTATATCTCAATTTTAGCTAGAATTTTAGATAATTTGATAAAAAAGATATTGATTTTAGCAAATACCATTATTTTTATTTTAGTATATGATTTAAAATCAGAGTGTAAGAAAGGTAGCTTTAAAAAAAATGTTAGTTTTTGTTAAATATGCTTTGTAAAGCTAAAAAAGGTTGTATATTTGCCGTCCGCAAGGGATAATAAGTGATTTGTCGAGCTCATAACTCGAAGTTTAAGAGACAAGTAAATTACTAATTATATATCGCGAGGTAGAGCAGTAGGCAGCTCGTCGGGCTCATAACCCGAAGGTCACAGGTTCGAGTCCTGTCCTCGCTACTAAAACGAAAGCTTCACAGAAATGTGAGGCTTTTTTTCTTTGAATTTATTTTTGAAGAGGGCTCATATCCGCCTGAGGCGGACACAGGTTCGAGTCCTGTCCTTGCTACTAAAACGAAAGCTTCACAGGAATGTGAAGCTTTTTTCTTTGAATTGTTTTTTGAAGAGGGCTCATATCCGCCTGAGGCGGACACAGGTTCGAGTCCTGTCCTCGCTACAATGTATAATCTATTGATTTTCAAGGTTTAATTTTTATTTATAGACGTTTTTTCTTTTTGAAAAATTATCATTTTTTAACGTTTACGTACCGCATTTACGTACCGCAAATTTGAGTTTTTAGCTCTGAGAATCTTTTTTTCGTCTAAATTGAATTAGATTTTAGAAGCTTACCTGTTTTGTTTGTAAATAAAATTATATTATTTAGTAGTACCGATATTTGTTACTTCTCTAGGTGGTCACTACAGAAAACTGAAAGAAACTTTTTTTATCAATATGTTATTCCAGGAGCAAAAGCTTCTTCCCAATCGTGATAATTCATTTTTTGGATACTTTTTAGACCTTTTATAATTTCAGAATTTTCCCAGTTTCCATCAAGTATTTTTAAACCACCTTCTTCAACCAATATTTTATATAGATCAGATAAATTATCATCAATCTTTCTGGAAACCTTAATCACTTTTTCAGTCAATTTAAAATGTTTATCAAACATTTCAATGCCAGTACCTACAGCTATTCCTATGGCAATTACACCAATAACGCCTACGGCTGGACTAAAAGCAGCTAAAGCTGCAGCTCCCCCTAAAGTATTTATTGTAGAAGCTAAAATTAATCTTGCTGAAGCTTGTAGAACAACTCTTTTTGCAGACTTAATTGCTATGGTCTTGGCAATATATTCTTGTAAGAAAAATTTTGCTGTTACCATCACGCCTTCTCCAACAGCATCTGCAACTTTTCCTTCAATTAAACTTTTTGGAACTTTTGATGCCACAAGAGCTATACTAAGACCAAATGCTTTAGGCACTGATTTCATCTCTTTTCGTACATGTTGAACCGAATAAGAAACCTTAGTCACTTCGATTTTTTTATTAAGCTCCAAAAAAACTAATTTAATTTCTCCCGTTGCATTTACCATGAGATGTTTTATAACAGTCCTAGAGATAATGATAAAATTTACATGTACTTCTTCATATACTACTTTGTATTTTTTAAGCCAGTCGTATGCTTTAAAAGCATCAACAACAGTGCCTGGTTGAGTAGTTTGATTAATTGCTTCTTTAATAATATCATTCAGAATATTAATATCAATCAATACATCACTTTCCTTTAATAATAGATTTTTATTTGGAGATTGTATTGATGAAATTGCTGCTCCTGTATGACTTTGGATTGCGGGATCTAAACTTTTATGCATATTGAAAGGTTATATTCGTTGAGGTATTTCTTTCAGGTAAACTAAATCGACTACCCTAATCAATTCATATTTGGCTTCTGAATCTGATAGTGTAATCTCTTGAACTTGACTTGTCGCTATATCTAATACTCTATCGTCTAACATGATAAGCCAATTACCTTCTGAAAGTGGTTCTAGAAACTGAATTCGGACAATGTTATCGTTTTTGGTGATAGAAAATTCATTGTCATCTACGATTCTTAGTTGCGAATTACGATGTAATATCGCCGCCTTTGCCTCTATAAGTTTTGTCTCCATAGATGCTCTTCGCAATTGTTCTTCCCTCATGGCCTCAGAATATGGTTCTGTACTTGGATTCACTCCTAGTACAGAGTCTACATAAGTGGCTTTGCTTGGTAGGTTGATAAAATGTGTATTAATAGGTTCATTTTTGATTTTCAAATCAATCATGATTTCATTCGAAGTTGAAGAAGATGTCTCCTTATTTCTAACGAATACATGATCAAGATCTACGAGATAGTCATTGTGGATTACTTGCACAATAGATTGATATGCTAATTTAAAGATCTCCGTTTCTTCTTCAGGAGTAACACCGAATGATGATGTTAGTATAAAATCCTTCAAATAATCATTTAATTCTCTTCCTTCTTTTCTGTTAAAAACTACTTTATGTGTGATTCCCGAATCCTGAATAATTTCAATGGGATGAGTAATTTGCAACTCAAAATCTTTAACAAAAGTACCCGCAAAATAAGCATTATAGAGCTTGTGAAATAATAAATTTAATGAGACTCCTTGATTTATATTTTCCAAACTCATGGAAACTGATTCTTCATTACTTGAAGAAATCACCTCTGAAAAATCTTGAACTGTTTCTTCTTTGATAGATTTTGAATATTTACGTGCTGCTCTATCTGCGGTTGACTCAAATTCTTTAGTAAATTCACTTAATGAAGAGGAATCGTTACTGTTTTCACTATAACTAGCAGAACCTGAATTAGAACCATCAGAGGCGGAACCTGTAAGATTAAAACCTGATGAATCTTGAGAATTATCATTTGACTCAGTTCTTATTTCATCTTCGAGTTTTTGTTCGAAAGAGGTCTCATTTCCTGTTGAAATATCTAAAAAGTTTTTGACTGTTTTTCTCTTATCGAGTTTGTTTTCAAAACTTCTCTTATAAGTTATTTCCCTTTTTTCACCAGGAGAAAGCGCAATACTACTGCTTAATTCTCCTAACTCTGTTCCAGCCAATATTTTTCGATATTCTAAATGCTCTTTAATATGTATTTCAGGAAATGAAATTGGCGCTATTCCTGGCATAGGCTTATTAATCACATCATAATGTGTGATAACATTCCCTGCTGAAAATGAATAATCATAAACTGGCACGAAGACTACTAAATTTTTTCTAAAATCATCATCAACAATAGCTTGATCCATCAAATCAATTAATGAAGGGCCATTATCGGTAACATATTCTCCTTTTACTTTTTTTAATACATGTACATGTTTTCCCCTTGTAATGAGTTGTGTTTTGTGAGTTTCCCATATTTCTTCTCCAGGATTAATAGGAATATAGCTTGTATACGAATCCTTACGCTCTACTTTTTCAGTAATTGTTACAGTCACCCATTTGTATTTTCGTCTACCACTCCATGTTCTTCCATTTCGTTTTTTCTTTTTTACTCTTCTCTGGTGATTTTCAGTCCATATAAGACTATTCAGAGTTACTTTATATAGATTTCCAGGCTCAGGTTTCTTTATTTTTAAGTTTTTGATATGCTCTGGTGCTTTGTGTTCGTTCTTATATGGTTGATAAAAGTCACCTGAAACACCTGTTGTGGGAGTTTCTAAAAACAGTTTATATCCTAATGAAGAAGCATCAGATTGTAATTCATTCAATAATTGCTTTATCTCTAAAGATCGTTTCTTGAGTTCCAATAAACGTTTTGATAGTGCATTTAACGTTAGGTCTGTGTATCGATCATAAGTAATCGACTCAGCATTAGATGTTGATTCGAAAGATTTTTGAAGGATTTTTATTTGATCATCCAGAACTTCTCCTTCAGCTTTGAGTAGCCTATATTTTTCTAAAATTAATCTAGCTTCATTTCTCCCTATTGCATATCGATCAGAAATTCCTGAGTCATCATGATCATTTGTTTTATGAAGTAGTTGCACATTCACAATATCTTCATCCCAAGCCTTTTCCCAGTCTGAATTACTGGTAATACTATTTTCGATAAAACTAGAGCCATCTTCAAACTCTAAAAGATAATGTCTATCACTTACTATATCTATAACAACTGTAGATTTTTGAGGGACTTCTTCAAATTTGAATTTAGGAACTGATATTGTATGCCAATGATTATTGTTCTCATCTGCACCTTCTGATTTTAGTTTTCCTATAGAAATTTCTCTATACTCATTTCTTTCTATTTTTGCAGTATATAATTTGTACTCAAAATTATCGGCATTATAGGTTTTTATTATTTGAGCAATTTTATATTGTGCATCCTCAAGACTAACCCATTCATTAATTATAGTTTTAAAACCTGCTTTTGAAATACGAGCTTCCTCTGGAATAAATGAACTGATTTTTTCTACAAACTTGAAAAATTCTAAATCTAAATTGGGGATTTCAATATCTCTAATTTCTTCGATTCTTATGTTTCTATATCGAGGAGGGATAGTGATACGGCCAATCTCAGGAATCTCTCCAATACGAATAGGGACACCAACATCTGAATTGACATTAAAAGATTCTATTTCTGGTTGATCTATTAAACTAGGATTAGAATTATCATAAGGCTTAAATGGTAACTTTTCAGAATGATGAACTTTAGCAATATAGGTCACATTTTCAAGAGCTACCTCGATATTACTTATAGTAAAATTCAAATCCTTACCAATCATCAAATAAATCTCATCACCATTTTTGAATAACCTTGTGTAGGCCATCCATTTCACTGACGGAATTCCTAAACTTGAGAATGAAAGTTGAGTATCATTATGCTCTATATAATACTCATTAACATTGATTGTTGGGTAATAAAACTTGTTAATGCTTTTTTTATCATCAGGCTTTTGTCCCCAAGAATCTTCGAACATTTTTTTTACAAAACGTAGCTCTAAATTGCTGTCGTAAA
The DNA here is from genome assembly GCF_947492405.1 of uncultured Aquimarina sp. Taxonomy (GTDB): domain Bacteria; phylum Bacteroidota; class Bacteroidia; order Flavobacteriales; family Flavobacteriaceae; genus Aquimarina. Next base: position 378,860 of record NZ_CANLMP010000004.1, on the reverse strand, counting down.
TATTCGACTGTATAATATCATCCCAATTGATCTTGAGTGAACGATAACGATTGAACGGAATAGTCTCTGCACTTTCTACTAAACGATTTTTGAGCTTTGCAATTTTGGCCTTTGCTTCTCGAGTCTCATTGGTATTAATTTCCGTTTGTTTTGAAATTAGTAATTGATCAACAAAATGTCCATTAGGATGTATTGCTATTGTCTTCTGTAGATCTTTAGTGAATTCATTTCGTTGTTTAGTCTGAAGACTATACAATGAATTTGACTTATAAAAATTCATAGTTAATATGTGAATGTTAGTACGTTTTTTTATTTTATGATAAAAATCTCAATTAATTATTTAAGTTTCTTTGAAGAACTTTTCTTTATTGATTTGGAGTTCAAGTCTTTTAAAATCATAATGAAAATAACAATTATCTCTTGTTTTTGAATGAAAAACGTATTTTTCATGGGAAATTTACACGTAATTTATTCATGAGTTCAGATAGAGTTTCTGTTCTTGTAAATTCTACAATTTTTATTTGCATAAAAGATGTGTTAACATAATTAAACTTCGGGATGTAACTTTCACCGGACTTTATATCATTATCATCAATACTTAACTTTTTATTCTTTAAATCAAAAGTTATGTTCTTTTTGTTCTGCCCTAATATTATTAGGTCATTGATTAATAAGAGAAGAAGTGCTAATTTTTTCATTTTAAATGTTTAGAACAATAAACATACAACAACAAAGTATCTGTTGAAATACCCAGTTAAGGGTATTTTTTAAAAACACCTTGATTAATTCCTGATTTTTACACATATAAAAACCTATTTATCAGAGTTTAATAAGTTTCTTTGGAAATTGTAAACCAATATGGAATCTTCAAATAATTGGTTAGATATTTTAATCTTTCCCGCTACAACAAATAACCACTTCTTAATGAAGTGGTTATTTTTGTTTATAATGGTTTTTATAGATCAATCCCAATTGTTTCATTTATGCAAATATTTTAATCGAACCGAAACAATATTTAAGAATCAGTTAAACAATGGATCCAAGCTAAAAACAATATTGATCTAGAAATTTCACTTTTGTTACCTTTCTAATTCTAGGAGTATAATTAATAAATATTGCCACAGTATTAATTCTTAGCACTGTTGTTAATTTACGTCTTTTTTTATCCTAAAAACGTCATGAATTTATTTTGACTTGCATCTACATTTGCAAAACTTATTTAGATCAAATAAAAATAATATGCTCCTCGACACACAAACAAACCTTGTATTAGATCAAAAAATTAATCAATTCTTTGATCCCGAATCAAAAGAAATATACAAAGAATCCATTCAAAAAACAGTTGATTATATTATCGACTTTTTAGATAATGACACCTTTTATAGTGGTGAATCATCAGATAATCTTCGATCAAAAATTGATCTAATAAAAGCAAACCCACAAATTAAACTTTCTATTGATGAAGCGTTACAGGAAATAAAAGAGTTATATCTGGAGCATACTATATCATTTCATCATCCTACTTATGTAGCGCACCTTAATTGCCCCGTTCTTATTCCAGCGATAGTTGGAGATATCATGGCAACATCAGTAAATACTGCTATAGAAACTTGGGATCAAAGTACTTCTGCTACGCTCATTGAACAAGAAATGATTCGATGGATTTGTTCGGAAATTGGATTACCTGATGTATCAGATGGAGTTTTTACTAGTGGAGGAACGCAATCTAATTTTATGGCACTTTTAATGGCTAGAGATCACTATGCGTTTCATCACTTTGGATTAAACCTAAAAGAAAATGGATGGTCCGATGTCGTTTCAAAATTTAGGTTTTTCTGTTCAGAGAAAGCTCACTTTAGTATAAAGAAAAATGCTGCTCTTTTAGGTATGGGATATAATGCAGTTATTCCCGTTGCTGTTGATAGTCAAATGAAAATGCAGTCAGAAGCCCTGGTACAAGCTATTGAAAAAGAAAAACAATTAGGAAATATTCCCGTAGCTATAGTTGCAACGGCGGGAACTACAGATTTTGGAAGTTTTGACCCATTAGATACCATTTCTAAAATTGCTAAAGAATATGATATATGGTTTCATGTGGATGGGGCATATGGAGGTAGTTATGTATTAACAGAAACACACCAATCTCAGTTAAAAGGAATTGAAAAAGCAGATTCTGTTACGATAGATTTTCATAAAACGATGTTTCAACCCGTTTGTTCAAGTGCTTTTTTAGTAAAAGACACCAACTTTTTTAAATATGTATCCTATTATGCAGATTATCTAAATCCACTAGAACACAGAGATGTAGAATGTCCCAACTTAATTGAGAAATCTATTCAGACCACCAGAAGGTTTGATGCATTAAAATTGTGGTTTACCTTAAAAATGACAGGAGCTAAAACAATTGGATCATTCCTGGAAAAAGTACATTATTTAGCATTAGACCTTTATCATAGTATCAAAGATGATATCTATTTTGAGATGATTCATAAACCAGAGCTAAGTACATTGGTTTTTAGATACAAAGCGCCAGGGATCGATAGAGATTCGATACATGATACTATCAATCTTTACATAAAAAATACACTTTTTAAATCCGGACAGGCTTCTATAGCAAGTACAAAGTTTGATGGAAAAATATATTTAAAATTCACCTTGCTCAACCCAAAAAGTACCATTGATAATCTTCTAGAAATCATTAACATGATTAAAGAGACAGGAAGAAATTATACAACTCATAATTAGTTCACTAATGAATACTAAAGAAGAAACAATATACGATTTTGTAGCAATTGGAGTTGGTCCTATGAATCTGGGATTAGCTTGTTTAACAGATACGATAGCAGAACTAGATGGTGTGTTCTTAGATAAAAAAGAGAACTTTGATTGGCATCCAGGAATGATGCTTCAGGATACAACACTTCAGATTCCTTTTATGGCAGATTTGGTAACACTTGCCGATCCTACAAATCCATTTAGTTTTCTAAATTATATCAAGGAACAAGGAAGAATATATTCTTTTTATATCCGTGAAAACTTTTTGTTGCTAAGAAAAGAATACAATCAGTATTGTCAGTGGGCAATTGAGAAATTATCTAATGTTCATTTTCAAAAAGAGGTTACCGAAATAACGTATGATGAAACTAAAAAAATGTACACTGTTTTAGTTCATTGTATGAAAACAAATACTGAAATATTTTATAAAACAAAAAAACTAGTATTTGGAACCGGTACACAACCTTATATTCCTGCCTGTTGCAAAGATTTAAAAGAAACAGCAATCCATTCTTCATCTTATCTTTCGCAAAAATCGACGATACAAACGAAAAAATCTATAACAGTATTGGGAAGTGGTCAGAGTGCAGCAGAGATTTTTTATGACCTGCTTCAGGATATTGATACTAAAAAGTATCAACTTAATTGGATCACGCGTTCTCCAAGATTTTTTCCTTTAGAATATTCGAAGTTAACCTTAGAGATGACTTCTCCAGAATACGTAGATTATTTCTTTGATTTGCCTGCTGAAAAAAGAGATGATTTAATCAAAAATCAAAAGCATTTATATAAAGGAGTTAATCAAGATTTAATTGCTAATATTTATGATTTGATGTATACCAAACAACTGAGTAATGAAGTTGCGATAGGTCTTAGAACAAATTCAGAATTAAAAAAAGCCAATTATGATGAGGTGTTGGATACATTTTATTTAGAAATACATCAAAAAGAACAAGATAAATACTATCAGCATACTACAGAAGCATTAATTCTTGCTACGGGCTATGGGTATCAACAGCCTGCATTTATAGAAGGAATCAAAGAACGCATTCGTTGGGATGAAAAAAACAGATATGATGTGCACCGTAATTATGCTATTGATCATAAAGGCACAGACATTTTTGTTCAAAATGCAGAACTGCATACACATGGGTTTGTAACCCCAGATTTAGGAATGGCCTGTTATAGGAACTCATACATCATCAAAGAGCTAACAGGAACAGATTATTATCCAATCGAAAAACGAATAGCCTTTCAACAATTTGAGGTTTCTGAAGAAGAAGAAATTAAGAAAGAAATCGGAGTATTATGAAAAATTTCTTAATCATAATGACACTGGTAGCAGTAGTAAGTGATTATCTGCTACATCCATTTTACCCTCAATTTTTCGAGAGTCGTTTTGGAGTTACTAATCCTGTTTATGTGGGATACTATTTTGCAGCCATTTGCTTTATGGTGATGATTTCATTTCCTTTTTGGGCTTATGTATCGAAAAAAGTAGTAGAACTTAATATTTTGGTATATACCCAATGTATTGCAGGAATATTTGCACTATGCTGTTTTTGGACCACTTCTTATACCTTGTTTTGGGTACTATCTCTGGTAATGATTCTGTTTAAAGGAAGCTATCTTTTGGTATATCCATACATTCTTAAAATTATAACAAAAAAAGAACACCCTACTACCATTGGAGTATTATCTGTTGTAGTTCATTTAGGAGGAATATTAGGTGCTGTTATCGGCGGATTGACAGTTGATTTAATAGATGCCAGTTATATCTTTTTAATTATGGCAATGGGTGATTTTATCCAAATGGGTATGAGTGGTTATTTGTTAAAGAGTAAAAGGTACACTACTTCAATTGAAAAAGAGGATACATCAATAACCAATACTAATAAACAGCTAATTCCAAAAGGATTTATCCTCAAAATAGGGTTGATAACGATGATGCTTTATTTCAGTGATTTTTTAATTAGGCCCTTTTTTGCCACGTATTGGGAAAGTATCTCTATATACGATTCTAAGCTAATTTCAGGAACTATGTATGCAATTCCGGGTTTTGTTGCATTACTAGCTTTATGGATGAACACTAAAAGAAAGGTTAATAATAATGGATATCAGGGAATCATTTCGGCTTTGCTTTTAGGAGTCATAGGATTGTTATTACAAGGCATTCCCTTTGAAGGAAGCATTATTATTGGGAGGATCATTTATGGATGGGCAATTTTCCAAGGAGTTGTAAAATTTGATGTATTACTATTCGAACTAAGTAATCCAGCATCGTATGCTATGGATTATAGCAAAGTTCATTTTTTTCAGAATCTCGGAGTGTTATTGTCTTCATTGTCTGTAGGAGTATTAGTAGAAAGTACAGGACTTCAAATGCCTTTTATGATTGCTTTAATAGGTTTCATAACAACGCTGATATGCTATTATTTCATTTTTAAAATTGAAATGAAAATAACTTCGAAAAAAATGATAAAAACATAAGTATATCTGTATGAAACAAAATAAAGATCATATACAGTATCTCGATAATTATTTGTTCAGCAAAACTTTTGAAGAATTGGGAGCGATCGAAATACGTCATTTCAGAATTACCCAAGATAGTGAAATACTGCATCAATGGGTAAATATGGAATATGCCGTGTTTTGGGGAATGCAAGGATATTCACTGACTCAGGTCGAACAAGAATATGCTAAACTCTTGCAACCAGATCACTATGATATTTTTGTTGGAGTTTATAACAACAAGATAGTTTTTGTATTAGAAAAGTATGATCCTACTAAAGATGTTATAGGTAGTTTATATGCTGCTACTCAAGATGATTGTGGTATCCATATTATAGTAGCTCCTCCGATTGTACGAATTCCAAATTTTACCTGGTACTTATTTGATACCATTATGGATTTTGTATTTCAGGACGAAACGATCAATAGAATCTTAGTAGAACCGGATATACGGAATAAAAAAATGTTCGCCTTATGCCAGCGAATTGGTTTTCAACTTGATAAAATAGTTGAACTTCCTTATAAAACAGCGCAATTAGCTTTCTTAGAAAGAAAGCATTATCAAGAAAACAAGCAAATACCAAAAATCAATAAAAGAAGTGCCATGAATACATTAGACAATGCCGTTTCGCCCCAGCAATCAATTGCTCACTTACAACCCGAAGTTTGGGTAAAAGTGAATACACTTTTTGTAGCCAAAGCTATCTGTGAATTTAGTCATGAACTTCTTATTAAACCAATAGTCTTAGAACAACTTAAAGATGGATGGAATAGTTATATCTTAAAAACAGATAATCCTACGATACAATATCAATTTAATGCAAAACCATTGGCATTGAATCATTTATATATAGAGCATCAATCCATCAAAAAATATGAAGAAAGTGAATCTGTAGTCATAGATGGTATTTTGTTTATCAAAGAATGTAGGCAACAACTAGGGATTAAGGATTCACAGATGCCTGTATATTTAGAGGAAATTATTAGTACTTTATATGGAAGTGCATTTAAGTTTTTAAAAGGAAATCCAACTTCAGAAGAGCTTGCGACCGCAGATTTTCAAACGATTGAACAGTCCATGACCGAGGGGCATCCTGGTTTTGTCGCTAATAATGGACGTATTGGTTTTGATAGTAGTGATTATAGGTCGTATGCTCCTGAAGCCGGTAATTCTTTTTCTTTACTTTGGTTAGCGGGTCATAAAAGTAGAGCCGTATATGCAGCTACTGATACTTTACCATACGATGTTTTGATACGACAAGAATTAGATGCAGATACACTAAAAAATTTTAGAGAAAGTATACAAAATAGAGGTTTTGATCCGGATGAATATTTTTTTATTCCTATGCATCCATGGCAATGGTTTAATAAGTTAGCCAATATTTTTTCACCAGAAATTGCTACAGGAAATCTAATCTGTTTAGGATATGGTCCGGATCAATACCTCGCTCAGCAATCCATTAGAACATTGTTTAATAATACCAACCCGAAGAAGTTTTACACAAAAACGGCACTTTCTATTTTAAACATGGGCTTTATGAGAGGGCTTCCTTTATATTATTTAGGAACTGCTCCCAAAATGGCAATTTGGTTAGAAGAGTTATTATACAATGATCCATATATTCAAGAGACTGGATTTAGAATGCTTAGTGAAATTGCTTCAGTAAGTTATGTAAATCCATATTTCGAAGAGTTTGGAGTGCATAACGATTATAATAAAATGTTAGCTTCCTTATGGAGAGAAAGTCCAATGACTGCTATCAAAGGTGGACAACAACCAATGACTATGGCAGCATTTCTGCATGTCGATCATCAAGGAGAAGCATTATTACCTAAAATTATTAGTGCATCAGGTTTAACGATTGGAGATTGGTTAGGTCGATATTTAAAAGCTTATTTAAGTCCATTGCTTCATTGTTTCTACCATTTTGATTTGGTGTTTATGCCTCATGGCGAAAACATAATCATGGTATTAGAAGATCATATTCCGGTACATGCGCTATTAAAAGATATCACAGAAGAAGCATGTATTCTCAATCCAGATATTGAATTACCGGATCATCTAAAACGTATGTATGCTCCTGTTCCCGAAGATGTAAAATTACTGTCCATATTCACGGATATTTTTGACGGATTCTTTAGGTTTATGTCACATGTTTTAGAGGCCCATGCTGGATTTTCTGAAACAGATTTTTGGAGTGTTGTAGCAAATAATATACACGAATATCAAGATCGATATCCAGAAAAAGAAGCTAAGTTTAAACAGTATGATTTATTCTCTTCAGAATTTCACTTGTCTTGCCTAAACAGATTGCAATTAAATAATCATAAACAAATGATTGATTTAGATGACCCTGTAGCATTATTACAATTTGCAGGAAAGCTAGAAAATCCAATTGCAGCTTATAGAAAAGATTTGGCAACTGCAATTTCCTAATTTAATAATACTCATGGAAGATATTACAACAGCAGAAAATATTGTTTTTTCGAGGACTATTGAAAATTTTGGAACGATTCAACTGCGCCATTTAGATTTTGAGGTGGATATCAAAACTATTTATGCGTGGGTAACTAATCCTTATGCTAAATATTGGGGGATGCTTGAGAAATCACTTGATGAAGTATATTCAGAATATACTGCATTGGTTTCTAGAGAAGATTATGATGTTTTCATAGGAGTTTATAATGGAGAACCTGTTTTCTTAATGGAAAAATATAAAGCCTCGACAGATAGAATTGCTGACTATTATTCAGCTAAAGATGCTGATTATGGGATGCATATTTTGGTAGCACCATCGGAAATTAAAATAACTGGTTTTACATGGAATGTATTTAGTACCGTACTCGAATATTTCTTTGAGTTACCGTATGTAAAGCGAATAGTAGTAGAGCCAGATGTAAGAAATGAAAAGATCCATATCCTTAATAAAAAAGCTGGATTTATATATCAAAAAGAGATCAACCTACCTGAGAAAAAAGCTGCATTAGCTTTTTGTGAGGAGATAGACTATCGAAAAGCAAAAAAAATAGTGCTCGAAAAAACAAGATTAATGAACAACTTACATACGATCAATCCGCTAATTTCATCAATTAATCATCTTAATCCCGGTATTTGGAACAGCGTAAATAGATCATTAGTGTGTAAAGCTATCAGCGAATTTTCCCATGAGCTAATATTAAAACCACAACTAAAAACTAAAAGTGATACGCTTACTAACTATGTCCTAATTGCAGATACACCAGGAATTACATACGAGTTTAATGCTCAAATACGCGCTCTAGATCATTGGGATATCGATGAAACTTCTATTATAAAAAAAGTCAATGACAATTCAGAACCTATAGATGCCCTGGCATTTATTGTTGATTTTGTATATACGCTAGAAATCCCAAAACACTTACTTTCTGTTTATTTAGAAGAGATTTCTAGTACATTATCTGGTGCGGCTTATAAAAGAGCGCACAATGATTTTTCATCAAGAGAATTAATAAATAGTTCTTTTCAGATAATAGAACATGCAATGACCGAAGGGCATCCTTGTTTTGTAGCAAATAATGGAAGAATTGGTTTTGATAGTAAAGAGTATATGCAATATGCTCCAGAAGCTGATCAACCATTTAAAATTTATTGGTTAGCCGGTCATAAAAGTAAAACTACTTATACAGCTACTCATAGATTTGAATACAAATCGTTAATGCGAAAAGAACTTGGTGTTCAGATGATTGCCGAATTTAATACAAAACTGGAGTCATTAGGTTTGGACACTACATCGTATATATTTATTCCTGTTCATCCTTGGCAATGGAATAATAAGATACTTCAGGTATTTGCAGCAGATATTGCGAATCAAAATCTAGTGTTCCTTGGTGAAAGTGAAGATTATTTCTCGGCGCAACAATCAATTCGAACACTTTATAATACAAGTAATCCACAAAAAATGTACACTAAAACTGCTTTGTCTATTTTAAATATGGGATTCATGAGAGGATTATCACCTTACTATATGCAGAGCACACCATACATTACTACCTGGATTACTGAATTACTGGAGAAAGATACATATCTTAAAAAAACAGGTTTTATGATGTTAGGAGAAGTTGCCACTGTTGGTTTTCAAAATACCTATTATGAAGTATTAGGAAAAACAAATCCTCATAACAAGATGTTATCTGCTTTATGGAGAGAAAGTCCGCACTCTAAAATCAAAAAGAATCAGCAATTAATGACCATGGCGGCCTTACTACACATCGACGCTAAAGGTGATTCATTGATTTCAGAATTAATTAAAGCTTCCTCTTGCGATACCACTATGTGGATTCGTACATACTTGAATGTATACCTAACACCTTTATTACACTGTTTTTATAAGTATGGTTTTGTTTTTATGCCTCACGGAGAAAATATTATTATGGTTTTAGAAAATCATAGTCCCGTAAAAATCTTAATGAAAGATATCACAGAAGAAGTGATTGTGTTTAATCCCGATCTTGAGCTACCAGAAAAAGTAAAACGATTATATACAAAGACTTCTGATAAGATGAAAGTACTAACCATCTTTACCGACGTTTTTGAGTGCTTTTTTAGGTTCCTAGCTCCAATCCTAGAAAGAGATCTTGAGTATTCTGAGAATGAATTTTGGAAAGAAGTAGCATTTTGTATTCGTTCTTATCAATCAGAACATCCAGAATTACAGACAGAATTTGATAAGTACGATCTTTTTGTACCGAAATTTGATCGATGTTGTCTGAATAGATTACAACTAAAAAATACGCAGCAAATGCTAAATCTTGCAGATCCAATGGCAAGTCTCATCCTAGAAGGAACTTTACAAAACCCTATTGCTCAATTTAAAAATAGTATTAAGAATGAAGATTCATTGGAACTGTCACACTGAGTTGGACAAAGTATCGAAATACCAATCGAAAAAACTAACAATTACTAATGTACCTTTTATCAAAAGAATATGTCAACTATAAAATCAAATAGAATATTAGCAATAGACCTAGCAAGAGGAGTAAGTGTATTAATGGTAATTATAGTCCATACATTATGGATATATGGGGATATTGCTACACAATCAGAAACTTGGTTAGGGTCCGTAGTCCATTTTATAGGAAAAGGAACACCTATGTTTTTAATTGCAATGGGAGTATCTTTTACATTATCTCGGAATCAAAGTGTGCTATTATCGATCAAGAGAGCCTTTTATATTTTAGGTGTTGGATATTTAATGAATTTTTTAAAATTTGTGCTTCCCGTTCTTGTAGGTACGGTACCAAATAATTTTATAGAAGCGTATGGATGGACAACACCCGTAAGTCTGGATAATATGATCTATATGTTAGGTACAGGGGATATACTTCAGTTAGCTGGAGTTTCATTACTGTTTATGGGACTTATAAACAAGCTTTCTAAAAATAAATATGTGCCATTGATTATAGCTTTTTGTATCGCAATCGTTACTAAAGAAATACACGGTTTTCGATTGGGAGTTAGAGGAGTAGATTATGTTTTAGACCTGCTTTGGGGAGCGGAGTGGAACGTATATTTTGCAGTATTTCCTTGGTTTTCTTTTATCCTTATTGGAATGTTCTTTGGTATGTGGTATAAAGAAAGAAATAAAAGCACAAATTACTTATTTAGGAGAATGTTACTAGCAGGGATTGCATTGATGATTATAGGTGGAGGATTATGTTATTATAATTTTGAATATCATTTTGGAGATTATTTCCATCTTGGTCCTGGAGGAACATTGTATCTGGCTGGTTTCAATCTTGTATTACTTTGGATTGCACAATTATTAGTAACAAGAATTAAAGAAAACAACATCTTTAGATTCCTCTATTATTGCAGTAAACGAGTAACTACAATTTACATTATTCAATGGGTGATTATTTGCTGGGGAATGGGTGCCTTAGGCTACCAAGAATTTGGAGTTACAGGCGTACTTCTACTAATTCCATTTTATATTTTGTTAACCCTAGGAGTTCAAAAGTTTGGGTTAGATAAATTACTTTCTAAAACAAAATCGAAAAAACAAACCCGCATAGCCAAAAAAAGAATGGTAATTTCAAAATCATGACACTATGAGACAGTTTGATTGCATTTCCATTGAGTATTTTAAAAAAGAAGAACTCTTACTGTGGAAAATAAAAGATACCGGAATGCCTAATTTTTGTTTAAAAGGTCTTCAGGAATTTAAAGAGTTCTGTATTTGGGTTCAGGAATATTTTTCGCATCCAGATAGACCGTTAAAATTTATAGTTTCAGGATCAGAACATCACGATGTTTATAATATGGGAGGAGATCTTTCATATTTCTTAGATAGTATCAAAACTGAGAATATATCTAAATTAAGAACTTATGCGCATTTATGTATCGATGCTATTTATAATATGTATACATCGTTTGGATTACCGGTTATAACAATTGCATTGGTAGAAGGTAATGCCTATGGAGGAGGATTTGAATGTGCATTGGCGCATGATTTTATAGTTGCAGAAGAAGGTGTTAAGTTTTGTTTACCTGAAAATAAGTTCAACTTGTTTCCGGGTATGGGAGCACATAGTTTATTAATTCGTAGAGTGAGTAAGGTGGATGCCGACATACTAATTAGAAGCGGGGATACTTATAAAGCAAAGTATTTACAGACGTTAGGCTTAGTAGAAAACATTGCTCAGAAAGGTGGCGCTATTCTTGAGCTATATAGATTTACCAAAATGATAAAAGAACGATTTAATTTTGAATATCATCATATTCAATGTAAAAAAATGATCAATCCTTTATCAAAGGAAGAGTTGTTAAAAATCACAGATCTATGGGTGCAGGCATGCATAAAAGTTAATACTTTTGATCTAAGGAAAATGGAAATTTTGGTAAATGCTCAATTTAGGAAAGTTAAAATGACTAATTAAATTATACTTTTTCGTTTTCAGAAGTATTTCTATATTTTTTGGGAGTAATCCCTTCTATTTTTTTGAAAGCAGCTGTAAAGTGCGTAGAGTTCTTATAGCCTACTAATTCTGATATTTCATAAATTGGGTTTTTGCTGTGAAGTAATAATTGCTTTGCTTTATTCATTCTTAATTCAATAGCATATTCAAAAATTGTTTTCCCAAATAAGATTTTAAACTCTCTTTTCAGTACAAAATCGTTTAATCCTACCTGTCTTGATAATTGATGAATAGCATGCTGTTTAGATAGATCAGAAGAAATTATATGTTGTACTTGATATAGTTTCTTTAGTAGGTTATCGATAGGAAGTTTATGTGCAGTTTGAGAGGATGTTTGAGTATTCTGTAATTTTAATGCTACCAATTCTAGCGTTTTGGACTCTAGAAATAATCGTTTTAATAAACCTTTTCGTTGATCACTTAAAATTTCTGAAAGTATATCCTGAGTTTTGGTGCACAAAGGTTTTAAAAAATGATCCTGAAGCTTTAATAAAGAATAGTTTTCTAAAATATTATAATCTTCATTGAGTTTATGTCTTTTTATAAAATCCATACTCATCCTGATTTTAACCTCTTTAAGACGTTTTCGTTTATGATAAACAATACTACCTTTAATGTTTGTTAAATATAAAAAATAACATTCCTGACTTTCATAAATCAGATCTTTTGGGATACCATTAATTTTGATAATTTGTTCTCCTTCTATAAGAAAAGACATTTCTAGGAAATCTTTATAAAGTTCTCCCTCCAGTCTTAGGTTCTTTTTTAATAGAACATCAAAAATAAAGATCGATAACCCTTCAAATTGATGCGTCTGAAGTGATCCTATACCAAACTGTTTCAGGAATTGAAATTTTTTTGAAACTATACCGCATTGTTCTTTAGATGTTATCACTTCTGTAACAGCTGATAAGGTGTCTATCTTTTTTGGGTCTTGTATTTCGGTTTTAAGCGACGTCTTTTCGCGTCTTTTTTTATCCATAATGCGTCATTTTTCTCTTCCCTTAGATCCTAATTTTGCATTTTAATTTTATTTAGACTAATTATAAATAATATATTTGAAGTCGCTAAAATAAATAAAAAATTGTTACAGTCAGTGGTTATTTTAAAAAGAAAAAATAGTGTCTTTTTGATGCTTTTGGTTACGCTCTTTTGTCAAGGTCAGGAGCTATTACAAGGCGTTGTTATGGATCAAAATTCAAATCCTATACCAGGAGCTTCGATTAAAGTATCGGAACTTAAAAATACAGGAACGATTACTGATTTTAATGGGAAGTTTACGCTTAGCCTGCCAGAAGGGACATACACTCTCAAAACCAGCTATATTGGATTCGAGACCCAATTATCTAACATTCATATAAACCCATCCGAAGAAACGTACATAAAAATAATTCTTAAACAGAGCATAGAAGAATTAACAGATGTTATCATTAAGGGAAAAACGGCAGCTCAAAAAACCAAAGAAAAAGCCTTTGAAGTAGAAGTTATTGAAACCAAAGGGTTAAAGAATAGTAGTGTAGATATTAATGCTATTTTGACAACAATACCCGGAGTGAATGTTCGACAGCGAGGAGGACTAGGGTCAGCTTTTGATTTCTCTTTAAATGGATTGTCTGGTAAGCAAGTAAAGTTTTTTATAGACGGTATTCCAATTGAAAATTTTGGGAGTTCCTTATCTCTGAATAATTTTCCAGCTACGCTTATAGAAAGAGCAGAAGTCTATAAAGGTGTAGTCCCTATTTATTTAGGAGCAGATGCGTTGGGTGGTGCAGTGAATATTATTACAAATCAACGTAAAAAAGATTTTCTGGATGTGTCTTATGACGCAGGCTCTTTTAATACACATCGCGCTACAGTGAATGGTCAGCATTACAATAAGAAAGGTTGGATGTTTCAGCTATCCTCATTTTATAACTATTCTGATAATAACTATGAGATTGATGATATTGAAGTAAGAGATGAATTAGGAAATGATACCGGCATCAGAAGAGATAATGTAGAACGATTTCACGATGCTTATAACTCACAAATGGTACGCGTACAAACTGGATTAGTTGATAAATCATATGCGGATCGATTGATTATTGGCTTTACAGTATCTGCAAATGAAAATGAAGTACAACATCCGATAGACCCACAAAATCCGTTTGGGGAAGTTTTTAGCGAAAATGATATTATTTCTGGATCTATCGAATTCGAGAAAAATAATCTTATTAAAGAAAGATTAAAGCTAAAAATTTACGGTTCTATTACGCAAAACAATGAAAGAGTTGTAGATACTTCGTCTCGTAAATATGACTGGTTTGGAAATTTTATTGAGCGTGGAGATCAAACACTAGGAGAATTTGAAGCCAGTAAAACACTATTTGAATTTAAAGATAATCTTCATCTAATAAATGCATTAGCTTCATATACTTTTAATGAATCAAATACACTGAATTTTAGTTATACTAAAAACTACATTCGACGTAAAGGAGAAGATGCGGCTAGAACAGGAAGAATTGCTTTTGAAGATCCTCATATTGTAAATAAAAACATACTAGGATTTTCTTATGATATCAAGCTGCTGGATACTCGATGGGATACTTCTATTTTTTCTAAAGGATATTTGTTAAACTCTGAAGGGATTGTCGAAGACCTTTTTACAAGCGTAGAAGAAGAAAGGTTTACACGATTCGAAAATACTTTTGAAGAATTGGGATATGGTGTTGCTACGACCTACAAAATTCTTGACAATCTTCAAGTCAAAGGATCCTTTGAAAGAACCTTTAGAATTCCTGAAGGTTATGAGGTCTTTGGAGATGGTTTTTTATTGAAATCAAACCCAACCTTATCACAAGAGAAAAGTTATAATGTCAATCTCGGAGCACTTTTCAATAGCGATTTTAATGGTTTCAAACTTCAGATGGATACGAATCTGTTTTTTAGAGAGTCTGAGAATTTTATAGCAATTAGGTCAGAAGGCATCTTTTCCAGATACTATAATACTGCCGATGCCAGAAGTACGGGTGTAGAAGGAGAAATAAGAATGTTGTATAACTCGTTCTTTCTGGATGTAAATGCTACCTATCAAAATATCATTGATAGAAACGCTGGAGAAAATGCAGGTGTAGATTTTTTAAGAAACCAGCGAATAGCCAATATTCCTTATCTATTCGGAAACGCTCGTATCGGAGGAGCATTCGAAAATATACTTGCTAAAAAGGACCAATTAAATATTTCCTGGAGCACGTATTATGTTCACGATTATCCACTTACATCTTTCGTAGAAGGAAACCCAGAAGATAGAGATATCATACCAGAACAGATTTCACATAATCTAGCGCTGGGATATTCTTTTGATGATGGGCGATACAATGTTTCAGTTTTAGCCAGAAATATTACAGATGCAAAAATCTATGACAATTTCGAAATTCAACAACCAGGAAGAGCTTTTTATATAAAACTTAGATACTATTTATCAAACTAAAATAAATTTTAAATATCAAAAATCATATACAATGAAAACAATACAATGGATAAAAAATGTAATGTTACTTTTAACAATAACCTTAGCGGTTACATCTTGTAGTAGCGATGATAATGGAGGGACTGTTATTGACCCGGAACCAACCTCTATGTCTAAATATGTAGTAGGATTCGAAGCATTTCCGGTTGGAGACGCAAGTCCTGTAGATTATATTTTAGAATTACCATCATTAACATCTTTAACTACAGGTGAAATCTCGGTAGAAGGTCAAGGAATTCCATTAAGAGGATGGAGATTTTTTCACGGTGCTGGAAATACAGTATTTACAGCCGGATATTCTGATGATGATAAATGTATTGCTTATCAATTAAATGAAGATGGAGCATTAGAAGAAAAAGCAAATTTCGCTTTTCAATCTACTTTAGATAATTACGCTGCCTTAGATGATGATACGTTGTTAGCTGTAGAGCTGACCTATGGAGGTTTATCGGATAAACGTTTTCATTTCGTAAACGCCACAACCGGTAAACTAGAAAAGATAGAAGAACACCCAATTGATATTGATATGGGTGATGGTACAGCAGAGAATCCTGGATCTATTCCTTGGGTTACAGGTATGGTACTAAGAGATGGTAAACTATTTATTTCTTATCATAAATGGTTAGCGGATGGATCCTTTATTACTCCAGATGTAGATCGTGCTTACGTAGCTGTGTTTACTTATCCGGAATTCGAATTAGAAAAAATAATCGAAGATGATAGAACAAGCCCGATTGGTGTTAATGGCCATAGTACAGGTATTGAACAAACAGAGAATGGAGATATCTATTCTTTTTCTACTTCTGCATTAAGTGCTGGTTTTACAGCTGCTTCTAAACCTTCAGGAATTTTAAGAATAAACAATGGAGCAACAGAATTTGATACAGATTATTTCTTTAATGTAGAAGAAGCTACTAATGGAGGAAAACTTTTTTGGATGGATTATGTTGGTAATGGAAAAGCGATTGCAAGAATAATTGTAGATGACTCTAATGGAGCTGGAGAATGGGGGGCATTTTTTAAGAAAGATGTATTTAAAATGGTGGTGATTGATTTAGTGAATCAAACTGTTACTGATGTAACTGGAGTACCAACTCATGGGCATCGTTACACATCACCAATGTTTATAGAGGATGGTAAAGCATATATTAGTAGTTCTACGGATACAGAAACATATGTTTATGTTGTAGACCCTGAAACAGCAACGGCAACAAAAGGGGCCAAAGTTCTTGGTTTAGGCCTGAAAGGAATATTTAAGATCAGTAACTAACCAAATTTTCTTAGGAAAGAGACTCCGATAAACATTTATAATTAGAAATAAGTAACTGTTTTTAAACCCCATTTATATCCAAACCCATAAATGACAAGAAAAAAAAGAAATAATAAACGTAAAAGGATTTTACAAATTCATAAAATACTAGGATTAGTTACAGGCGTAGTACTTTTTATTGTTTCCATTACTGGTTGTTTATGGGTTTTTAAAGAAGAAATTGAAGGGTTTTATGATGATTATAAATATGTGACTATTGAAAATAAAAAATTTATAACATCATCTTCTGTAAGACATATTGCAGAAGAAGTTATACCTAATAAAACAATTCATGGGGTCATTTATGGTAAACCAAACGAAGCTATAGAAGTTGTTTTTTATGAAGCAGAACCTGAAGTGTTTTACCATAGTGTTTTTTTAAATCCATATTCCGGTGAATTCATTAAAAGAATAGATAATGATACTGGCTTTTTTGGTTTTATATTAAAAGGTCATTTACGATTATGGTTGCCGGATGCCATTGGTTCCAGAATAGTATCATATTCCATTTTATTATTTTTAATAATCTTGATAAGCGGACTTTTTCTTTGGTGGCCAAAAAATAAAAAAAATTGGCGTCAGAGATTAAAATTTGATTGGAATAGTAAAACAAAATGGAAACGTAAAAATTTTGATTTACATACCGTTACAGGGTTCTATATATCTTCATTTGGGTTGATTCTAGCATTTACCGGTTGTGTGATGGCTTTTAATTGGTTTTATTTCATTGCATATAAAGCTACTGGAGGTGATAAAGCTCCACAATTTATCATCCCTAATAGTGAAAGTGTATACAATCAGAAACCGGATGATACGCCTATTTATGATCAACTCATTCCTATGTTACAAAAAAAGTATACGGACGCTAAAACATTCGAATTACATTATCCCGAAAATGATTCTACATCAATTCTTGTAGAAGTAAGTAATTCTAAAGGTCTATATTATAATATGGATTACCTTTTCTTTGATCAGAATACCTTACAAGAAATAGAGACTCCTAGTATCTATGGTAAATACAAGAATGCAAAATTTGCAGATAAAGTAATCCGTATGAATTATGATATTCATATAGGGGCAATAGGAGGTATTGCCGGGAAGATTATTGCTTTTTTGGTAAGTTTTATTTGTGCTTCACTGCCTGTGAGTGGTGTTTTGCTATGGTATGGGAGAAAGTATAAAAAGAAAAATATTATCAAATCTAATCAGGATAGTATAAGTAATGAGATAAGAAAGGAATTAATTTGATTTTTTCCTGCATTGATAAAAAAAGAATCTTCTTTGGTTACTTCTTAAGGCTGTAGCGTATTTTTTAGATCATTTTGTTTTAACTGATATTTGTATTTTTCTTTAATGATTACATGAGCATAGTTACCAGCTTTATCCGACATTATTAAGTATTGTGTTTTTATAAAGTACATTTTTAAGTTTGCTACAATCCCATATTTTTTCTTTTAAGATAGGCTCGAATTTGATTGGATAATTGATCATGGTAATCAGTTTTAGGAGATTATGAGTTATGCTACCAAAGCTGTTACTGGCATCCCAAATATTTCTATTACGGGTTCAGTTATTTGAACAGAATCAGAATACCTTAAATTTTGTAATACATTATAATTGAACCATATTGATAATAATCTGTAAGGAATCTCTAGTGAATCTTTAATCCCAAGTTTTGAGTCCTCCATATGTACCCATCTTTGTAATGGTTGTTCATAGATTTTGTTTAGGATTATTACTTTGCCAAAGTGTTTTTTCATTCTTAAAAACATTTCTACATCAAATAACCATCGGCTAAAGAAGTTTCTTTTAAATAATATAGGAACAAGCTTTGCTCTAAATACTTTAGCACCACATTGAGTGTCTTCTATTGGTAATCTTAAGATGAAGAATACTAACATCTTCACAATTTTTGAGAAAACGGCTCTTACAGAATTTTTTTCTATGGCTTCAGATGCATTCTTTGCTCGTGATCCAAATACCATACTTAATTTGTTGTTAGTTTTTAAGGTTTTTAGAAGCCCATCAAAGTCCTCAAAATCTGTAGACAAATCGGCATCAATAAACCCAATAAAAGTAATATCACCTCTACTATGAAGATATCTGGCACCAGCTCTAACCGCTGCAGCCTTACCCGCATTCTTTTTTATATCGATAACACTAACTTTAATAGGGTTTTCGGATTGTATTTTTTTTAATACAGAGATGGTATCGTCTTTGCTTCCATCATTTACAAAACATAAATGGAATTCGTTTTCTTTATTTATGAAGTCTAAGAATGCCGTTACATTTAACCTCTTTTCTTCATTATAACACGGTATGATGATTCCAGTTTTCATAGTAGATTATTTTGGGATTACACCTCGAAATTAGCAGCGATTGACGCTCAAAAAGGATGAATTTCGATGAGTGGAAAATTGCTGTCGATGAATGGTTTTTATCGATAGATGTACCATTCGTCTAAACCAAAACCTTTGTTGTATATTGGAGTAGAATTCCCTACTGTGTGTTATTATGGTTGTCACTGGATGATTATTTCTTTATGGCAGGAATTCATTATCAGAAAAAAATATACTTTGGATATAGAGAAAAAAATTACAAATAAGTATTTGATAAGTGCATTGCTAATAGGTGTCGTTTTTCACGGGACCACTATCTTCTTTACGCTGGAATCAACTTATGATGCTTTGATTCATCTATTTTTTGCAGATCACTATGCTAATAGTTGGTTTGATCCTTGGAATTATAGCTGGTATACTGGATTTACCGTGATGGGATATCCGCCTCTAGTACATCAGACTATTGCATTGTTATCTTATATAGGAGGGTTAAAGTTTGGTTTGTTTGGAGTAGGCATCATAGCGGTTATACTTTTTATTACTGGTATATATCGATTCACGCTACTGTTAACTTCTAATAGAACTGTTGCTGGTTATGCTGCTATTCTTGCTGTTTTTTCTTCTTCTTTTGTAGAGACGCTACATATTTTTGGACAATTACCTAGTATTGTAGGTATTTCAATTTTAATGCATGCCTTACCAGAGATTTACTTGTGGATTAAAACGGGAGCATATAGATATTTGATCACTTCACTTAGCTTAATTGCAGTTACAGTTACCTCCCATCACGTAACTCCAATCTTCGGAATGGTATTTTTTATTTTTCCCTTGATTGGTATGGTAATTATGGATGTCTCAAAAGACAAGGTTATTGCATTTAAGAAGGTTACCTTTTCTGTTTTTCTTTCTACTTTTTTTAAGTTGTTTAAAAGAATTGTAAGTTTTGGGATTGGATCTCTGGTATTAATTATTGTTTGTATTTTACCCTATTGGATTAATACCAAAAATAACCCGATTACACAGGTTCCAATACCGCATGGATCAAGAGATAATTTTCTGGAGGTTACGTCTTCGGGATTAGTATTCTTTTTGATACCGTGGGGGATTATGTTATTCATACTTCCTTATATATGGTATCGATTTTTTAGTAAGCGATACTTATTTTTTGGTTTATCTATTTCTTTACTAACCATTCTTGGAACGGGAGGTACAACACCTATCCCAAGAATGATACTTGGTGAGAATGCATTTAATATTCTTACCTTAGATAGATTTACGCTCTGGGCCTCTATTATGGCATTGCCGATGTTCGGGGAGTTTGCTTTTCGGTTTATAGAAGGTGATTTAAAACAATACATTCAGCAGAAATTTGGAAGTATATATCATAGACTCTTAGGAGGGCTTTTGGTTGGAGCATTTATTTTTACTGCAGTATTTACAATGAGTCTAGGGTATTTTAGACCTTCGCAACCCCAAAAACTAAAAATGTTACCGATCGTTAATTTCTTAAAACAAGATCAACATGATCATTGGCGATATTTGCCTTTGGGGTTTGGAGATCAGATGGCTTGGTTATCTACCCAAACACAAGCCATGACCGTTGATGGAAATTACCATTCTGCAAGAAGATTACCCGAACTGACTACCAGAGCAGTAGAAAGACTAGAAAACTCAAAATTTAGAGGAGTAGAAGGTATTGGTTCTCTACAACAATTTCTAACAGTGCCAGAAAAGTATAGTTTAAAATATGTGTTTTCGAATGATAAATTCTATGATCCAATTTTGTATTTCTGTGGATGGCAACGATTACAACAATTAGAAAACGGAATTATGGTTTGGGAAAAACTCAATGTACCACCTTTATCTACCATATTGCCTAAAGATGAAGTGCCTGTATTTCAAAAATTAATGTGGGGATTGATTCCTGTGGGAACAGCCATATTAGCTTTTGTGTTAAATATTCAGATGCTTTGGATACGAATACTTAAGTCATCGAAATTAGGCGTTCCTGAGTATTTAAAACATGGACTATCTTATCATAAGTTTAGCCGCAACCTAGTAAGAATATCCCATACTTGGAGTTTTGTAATCCTATTAATTTTTGGTTTTGGGATGTATGCATTTTATATTAAAAATGCAACACAAATTAGCCCCAAAAATGTTATAGCGGCATACTATGATGCGTTAGATTTTAAGGAATTTAAACGGGCTTATTCTTATTTAGATCCTCAAAGTAACAAGGCTCTTGATCAATATATGCTCGAAGTTTCGGTTGCAGATGGATTACTTAGCTCTTATGCGAAATTGGATGAAATAGTAACAAAAGTTACGGAGCAAACTGATAGTACAGCCAAAGTCAAAGCAATTACAAAATGGATAACTCCCTTAGAAAAAATAGATAAAACATTTTATCATGAATTGGTAAAGCGACAAGGAGATTGGTATTTACATCCCGTAGCTTATGATTTAGATATCCCACCAGATCAATTGTTTGCTGAGAACAGAACAGCGTTTTATAATCACGGACGTCGCAGAATAACCTCTGAGCAAACATATCATGAAGATGTACTTAAACAACCCGTTTTAGAAGTTCTTACAGCAAAAATCGTTAAACATCAACAACGGTATAGTATTGTTGGAGAATTACAGAATGTGGATAATGTACCAGCAGATGTCATTGTTACAGGAACATTATACGGTAAAGAAGATAAGAAATTAGCGGCTTATAATGTAAAACATCAAATGAAACATAAACTGATGCCAAAGGAAACTACTAGTTTTCGTATTAATTTTGAAGGTATTGCCTGGATGAATGATAACGAGTCAAAACCAAAAACGTTTAATCCGGATCAGTTTACAGCAGTAAGTTTAGAAGATATTCCTCAAAAGTTTAATCTTCAATGTGCGGGAAATGTAGCGACCACTGACTTATATAAGGAAATTGCAGTTAATGATATTTCAATACAAGAGAATAAAATAAACGGATTTCTTTTTAATTCAGGATTGCAAGAAGTTACGATTCCACAATTATTGATTTCGTATTATGATACTAATAAGAAATTGCTTTGGGTGGATCATCAATATCTTGAGGAAGGAATACGACCACAACGAAAGCAGTTTTTTTCTTACTCATTGTTGGATATTTCTCCTTTGGAATTAATAAACGAAGACTTAGATTTTGTTTTTGTGAATGGGTTATCAAATGCCGAAATCAGTAAAAAGATAGTTCCTAGTCGAGATCAAGGACAACTATATGATCAACTTTTATCTGTAAACGGTAAAGGATTTAATTATATTAAAATAGAAATAAATACATATATAGCTTCTATAAATTAATGAGTTTAGAACGAAAACATATTATCTTTTGGTTACCCATATTTCTTGTATGTTGTATTGGTTTTACAGCAGTATTAAAAATTCCTAGGCAAGTATCGGCAGTTATAGAAACTAAACAGAAGGTATTTGAAGCAGGAGAGACGATTTCATTAAATTTTAAGCTGAATATTCCGGCTAAAACTCAACTTTTTTTACATGCTTCATTTGGTAGTACAGTATTGGAGTCTGATACAGCACGCTATATATTACCTGAGTTTATTTCCAATAAAAAAGGGATCATATATTATATGCTGCTGCATAATTCTAAAATAATACTAGAAGACACAATAGAAGTTAAAACTAATACTACAAGTCCTGTACAATTAGAATCTTATGTTGGACCACCAAGTATTATAGCCGGAGGAACAGATTATACAATGCAAGTAGTTGTACCTACTGATGTATATGATAATCCGTTGCCAGATAGTACTGCAATGCGTTTCAAGCATCAGTTCTTGGATACTAAAAAAGAAGAAGATTTGTATAGTAAGGATATGATAGGTTGGGTAAACATATTCTCTTATGAACAATCTGGGAGATTATTAATATCATCAAAAGTTAAAGAGGTGGCTTCAAAAGAATTTTCGGTTGAGATATTTCCTTCATTGCCTCAAGATTTTCAGATCAGTAGTAAACGAAGGCATTCATATGCAGATGGAAATCAAATTACCAAATTTATCACATCTACACTCAAAGATGATTACGGAAATATTGTGAGTGATGGTACTTTGGTTGAATTTAAAGTCAAAAATAAAAACGGAACTATTTTACAAACACAAGGTAGCACCGTGAATGGTCAAGCTATAGGCAAAATGCTACATCCAGATCATCAGGATATATGGGAAATAACAGCTTTTATTCCCGGGATTGCAAAAAGCAATGTAATACAACTCGAATATGCGGCGGTTCTTAATGATCTTAAGGTGAAGTTTTCTGAGAATAATCGTGAGATTATCGTTGGCCCGTTGTTAAGTTTTATGGAACAATTAATCCCAGATGGGGCAATAGTGACTTTAAAAATAGAAAATGATAAAAGTGTTGAAACTAAAATCAAAACGTCATCTGATGGAATTGCTAGATTTATCCTTAAAAAAGATTTCTACCCTTCAGGAGAGTATACTATAAAAATAAAAGCCTTAGGAGCTCAAAAAGAGTTTTCGCAGATACCATTACAATGACAAATTGGAATAAAAACATATATAGATCTTTAATCATTTCTTCTTTTCTAGGAATAGTACTACTAATTCTTTTTGGGATTGGTAAAACATTGTCATATCTCAATACCGGTGCAGATAGATCTTCGATGTTGCACTTAGCATTAGATAAAGCTCAAGTATATCTTCCCAAAGTAATTTGGAGTGATACTATCAATCCAGGCAGACCTATAGAGAAGCAAACATTACTTGATATAGAAAAGGATTATCTAAATGCCTGGTACGTGCGTCAAGTAGCATATCAGACAAATTTGACCAGTGGAATTGATGATTATTATACAATTAGCGCACAACAAAACCTCATAAAAAACCTGGAGGTAAATAAACAAGAGAATATTTCTATAAAAGGAACTACCACCAACCACAATCTAGCATTGGATTTTTATAGTGCAGATGGGCAGTTAGCTGTTTTGACTGATAAAAATGTAAAAGAATATCAACAGATATATCAAAAAAATCAGCTTCTTCTAGAAACTGAAATACAGTCGAATTATCAGGTTATGTTATTGTTAGAAGATGGTTTTTGGCGGATACGACATCTAGTAAAAGAAAAAACCCAAACATCAAAAGAGATACTGCAAACGGATGGATTTGTTAAAGTGATCGGCACTAAAATCTATGTTGATAATCAAGAATTTCAAATCAAAGGAATTAATTATTATCCCCAAAAAACACCTTGGGATATGTTTGGAGATGACTTTAATACACATGTAATTTCTAAGGATTTTGATATTATAAAAACGATGGGGCTAAATACCATTAGAATCTTTCTGCAGTATGAAGATTTTGGAAAAGCATCAGTAAAAAATGAGAAACTACATAAATTAGAACAAGTATTAGATCTGGCTGAAGCTAAGGATTTAAAAGTGATTGTTACCTTATTTGACTTTTATGGCGACTACTCGGTGTTAGATTGGACATTAACACATCGTCACGCAGAACAGATAACAACAGCGTTTACGAATCATAGAGCGATATTAGCCTGGGATGTTAAAAATGAACCTAATCTTGATTTTGAAAGTAGAGGGAAAGAAAACGTAGTAGCGTGGCTGCGCGAAATGATACTTCAAATAAAACAATATGATTCAAATCATTTAGTCACTATTGGGTGGTCTGATATAACATCAGGCGGTATTTTGAAGGATGAGGTAGATTTTGTCTCTTTTCATTACTATCAAGATATTGATATTTTTGAAGAAACATACAAAGAATTGAATAGCAAAATAAATAAACCTCTGGTTTTACAAGAATTTGGAGTGTCTAGTAATCGAGAGTTTTGGAATCCTTTTGGTACTTCAGAAAAAAAACAGGCTGCTTATCATGAGCAGTTTCAGAAAATAATACAGGAACAAGATATCCATTACTTATCCTGGACATTATATGATTTTGAAGAAGTGCCAGAAAGTGTAGTCGGTAATTTACCTTGGCGGAAACATAAGCAAAAGCATTTTGGGTTTATTGATAAAGCAGGGAAAAAGAAGAAGGCTTTTGAGTTTACCGGGAACTAAAAAAAACACCCACATTATATGTGGATGTTTAGCAATCACGACGAAGGGCAACTCAATAGGGATAATCAAGTTATTATATTTTTATACGGATCTCATTTTTGTTTTTGGTAGTCTTATACTGTTTTGTTGAATACCTATAAACTCTTCTATATACATTCCTGTAATTCTGCTCATAGGATACGCTGTGGCTGCTTTATAATTTGCCATACCTAACTCATTTCTATACATTGGATCTATGACTATTTTTT
Source organism: uncultured Aquimarina sp. (assembly GCF_947492405.1). Taxonomy (GTDB): domain Bacteria; phylum Bacteroidota; class Bacteroidia; order Flavobacteriales; family Flavobacteriaceae; genus Aquimarina. The sequence goes on along the minus strand of NZ_CANLMP010000004.1, from coordinate 353,119 downwards.
CTATGGCATTAGCAAGGCTATTTACACTTTTTGGGTCAAAAAACGCTCCTTGATACCCTTCATCTTGCACCAGAATACTTAAGTCCCCGAGATCTGGCATTACAACTGCTTTTCCGTAACTACCGGCCTGATGTAATACTCCAGAACTTCCTGTAGTAGCTGTGTAAGGAAATACAACCACGGCACTTTCTCGAAAGATTGTTGGTACATCTTCTTCTGCCACATATCCTGTAAAGGTTATTTGAGGTACTTCTGCATACTTTTCTTTCATCGATTCTAGGTAGCCTGATACATTAGGATTATCTGTTCCTGCAATTACAATTTCTATGACAACATCGGTTCTTGATCGTACTTTCTTGACAGCCTCGATCAGTATCTCTACTTTTTTATAGGTGCCAAATTTTCCAAAAGTCATAACCTTTAGAGGTCCTTCAGGTATTTCATACGATGGTATTGAGGGTAACCCAAATGTACCATGCGGAATTAGAATAACATTATCTGCGTTATACTTTTTTTCAAGAATATCAACGTATTTATTGATGGTTACTGCTACAGTATCAGCTTTTAATATGAGCTTGGTAAGAGATGTTCCTATAAAATTATAGACTTTTTGTAAGAACTTATTTTTGGTAAATCCTGCACTTTGTAAATCAACTTGCTCCAAGATGTTATGTAATAAAACAATGGTTGGGATTTTTTTTATTTTACACAATAAAGGGAGAAATAATCCCAATGCCGCTGGAATTTTTTGATCTCCAAACTTCATGAATTGTAGATTGAACAGTATCGCATCCGGAGCTGTCTGTTTTACTGCTCGCATTACTGAAAAAATAGTAGTGTAGCTGTTAAATGTCCAACATTGCTTAATTGTAATTTTACAACCTTCTTCAGAGAATTGGATATTAGCTTCTTCAGGTTTTGTATCAGTTAATAACACTAATTCTGAGATTTCTGTTTGTTGTCTGAAATGTTTTACCAGGTGATAAGCGTATTCATTCAAGGTTACTTTGCTAGGAGGATACGCGGTTACAATTGCAAGTTTCATAGTAGTTTCTTTTGATTACACTACAAATATGATTGAAAATCAATTGTTTATTCTGTAAGTTTCGATGAGTTGCAGTTAGGTTTCGATGAGTGGTTAGAATATAACGATGTGTCCTTTATTTCTTTTTGCTTTGAACCCAGAAATATGTCAATTGTACAACCAGTAATATTGCCATTGCTATGATTTGCATTAACACAACCTGTGTTAATGAATCGTGATAGAAGATAATGAGAACCACTTGAGATATTCCCAGAAGGCCAGATATCACTACAGGGATATATCTGTCTAATGATAAGAAATAGTAGGCAAATATGTTGGATATCGCAAATAGTGATGTAGCCACTGCATATTTCCATAGTAATGGAGCAATAGTCATATAATCGGATCCAAACATCAAGTCAATGACCAATTTTGGGAAAAGATAACATCCAGAAATTATAATAACGGAGAGTAAAACAATATAGCTTACATATTTAAAAAGTATTGCCGTATGTGATTGCCCATCTTTCTGTTTTTGTACGACTTTTGGTAATAATAGCATTACAAACATCCACGCAACAAAATATACAACACGTCCTATTAATGCCAGTGAAGCATATAACCCTGCTTCATACAGATCAAAATAATGTTTTACCAATAAAATATCACTGTTATTAATAATGATCTGAGTACCTTCATAAAATGCGGTAAGCACAAAAAATTGTATAACGTGTTTTGAATGTTCTTTTGATAGTATTTGTTTCTTAAGAATAGAAATACGTTTAGTTCTAAATGGCATTAATCCAAATCCAAAAGAAATAAGGATGCCTACTGCTATTAGTATAGAGGGCTTAAAAGGCAAAAAATATATCAGGATTAACGTGATTAATAACCTACTCATCATTTCTCCATGATAGGTGATCGCTAGATTATCAAATTTCTTTTTGCCTTGATACATACCCCTATTTACGCTCATAATGAAGTAAATGGGAATTCCAAACCCAAAAATAGTGAACATCAAATGAGACTGTGTGTTAAAGATTTGCTGTAAATCTTTGGCAAATGCAATTATCAATACTCCCAATATTGTTCCTGTAATTGTAGCATATCTATAACTAATGTTTACAAAAGTGGTAAACACTTGCTTTTCAAATAATACTGAAAATTTTGCGGTAGCTATTTGAAAGGTCATTGCTATAAAGGATAGTACTAATAAAAAGGTGATCAATAATGCAGCATCTGCAAAAAGTTCTGGACCAAGAATTCTTCCTAATAAAAGATTATATAGATAATTACCGCCATTAACAATAAGTACACTACCCATAAACTTTTGCTCGGCGCTTAGTTTTGGTATGTAGGTATTAATAGTCATTTCTAAAGATATAAGTAAGTTGATTCTTTTTTAAAGCATTCACTACTGTTCTATTTCCTTTTCCTAAGACAAAAAGGATTTTACTTCTTCTACAAGCTTTTTGATGTAAATAGATAAGAACTTGCAGCGCACTCTTATCAATAGTATTCACTTTTTTTAAGCACATTACCACTTCTTCATATTGATCTAGTAAATGATCAAAGTGATCCTTAACTTTTTTAGTGTTTTCTAAAGTGAAACTTCCTTTCACTTCAAAGGTTCCTAGTTTATTTTGTATTTGTAGTTTCATAATAGTTGTGTTTTGGGTTTATGTTTTATACAAAATCACTTCTTAGGATGTAGTTTACTTTTCCAAAGGCGTTTCGAATATTTTTATTCTCTTTTCCTATGACGCAAAATATTTTATTAAGCTTCATAGCATTTCTATAAAGTGTAGTTAATACTTGTACTCCAGAAGCGTCAATTTTGGAAACATGATCAACGGATAAGATTATCTGGTCAGATTTTGATAATAACTGTTCACAATGCTGTTTTAGAGACCTTGTATTTTCTCCTACAATGCTTCCACTTATTTCTATAATTCCGTAGTTGTTTTTAATTTGAAGTGCCATATTATTTTGATTTTTGAGGTTAATAACACTACAAATATGAAGGTAAAAAGTAGGGTTTTGTTTTGGATTTCGGTGAGTTGCAATTTGGTGTAGACGAATTGCGAAATAGTACCGTTGGAAAAATGGAGAACGTCATAGCGGTCATAAAATAGATGCTTACCTTGTAGAAAAGAAACCCAAATAGCCTATACTTATGTCTCGATTACTACCTTTTATATTTTTCTGGTTATCTATACTATTTTCTTATGCACAAGAAATGCAAGAAGGTTTTACGTATTTGGAAACCTCCAACTATACAGAAGCCATAGCTTTTTTTGAAAATGTTTTAAAAACCTTTCCCGAAAACCGTACCGCAAGACTTTGTTATGGAAGAGCTGTTGGACTAGCAGGAGATTCAGAAAAAGCTGTTGCTATTTTTACAATATTGAAAAATGAATATCCCGAAGATTTTGAAATCAAACTAAATTATGCTGAATCCTTACTATGGAACAGTCAGTTTTCTGAAGCAGCATCCTATTATGAGATACTAACACTGGAGAATAAAACTAGTTTCCCAGCAGTTTTGGGGTATGCGAATACACTTTCTAATCTAAAAAAATATAAAAGGGCATTAGATTGGGTAAACAAAGCATTACAATTAAAAGAAGGAAACCCAAATGCATTGATTTCAAGAAAATATATTCGGTTAGGATATGCTAATGTACTATCCCAGGATAAAAAATATACAGAGGCATTAACATTGTTGGATCAAAATCTACTGGATTTTCCTAATGATAAAGATACTCAGCTCAATAAAGCAAACATACACCTAATAAGTAATGATCTTGTAGCTGCAGAAAAAACATATACCGCTTTAGCAACTAATGCAAAAGATAGTATCATTTCTTTAAACGGTTTAGCTTTGGTAGCTCATAAAAATAATAAAGAAAAGAAAGCACTTTCTCTAGCTACTACAGCTATCTCAAAAGCAGAAAAATATAAAGAGGATAAGGATCTGTACTTGTCTACCCAAGAGCGATACACCCAGGCATTATTATGGAATAGAGAGTTTACTGCAGCAAAGGAACAAATAGATCAATTGAAGCTAATGTATCCTAATGAAACCAGAGTAACATCTTTGCAAGCAACCTACGGGATGTATACGAGCAGATTTAAAAATAGTATAGATACGTATACTACCATTTTGGATAAAGATACCACATCGTTTGATGGTAATTTAGGAATTGCTAATGCCTATAGAGCAATAGGAGAAGATATGAAATCCTATGAATATGCTTTTAAGACATTACAGTTGTATCCAAAACAGCCGGATGCCGAGAAATTAATCAAAACACTTAAAAAATCTCATACTCCTTTTGTAAAGCAAAAAACTGCTTTTACCTTTGATAATGGAGATAATGAGGCCGTAAGTGTAGGTTTGACTTCAGAAATACCACTTTCGACAAAATTCAAAACGATTGTGAATTATACATATCGTAAGACAAAGAATACAGTTCTAAAAAACGAAGCTACTTCTCACAATGCAACATTGGGAATGGATTATACAATGAATGGCAAAATTTCGATGATGGGTACTTTAGGAATCACAAATGCCGAAGGATTTACCAATACGTTTACATCACTTGTTGGCGAGGTCTTGTTAAAAATTAAGCCTTTTAGATTACAAAATTTAGATATCGGTTACAAAAGGGAGCTGCAAAACTTTAATGCGGATCTATTGAACAGAGAGATTATCATGAATAATTATGTGCTTACTTATAATCTGAGTACAAATATTAATCTGGGTTGGTATACGCAACTCATACATACCTCGCAAACGGATGATAATACCAGAAACCTATTATTTACATCATTATATTATTCTTTTTTGAATAAACCTGTGCTGAAAGCAGGGGTCAACTATCAATATATTTCTTTTGATGATCAAGTACCTACGATATATTTTAGCCCAGAGCAGTTTCATTTGGGAGAAGTATTTGTTGAGCTGGTAAGCGATCCCCAAAAACAATGGTTTTATAGTGCTAGTGCTGCTCTTGGTCAGCAATTTGTAGAAGACGATCCAAGTTCTTCAACATTTAGAGCAGAAGGAAAACTAGGACATCAGTTTTCGGATCGATTTATGGCCAATGTTTATGGTAAGTATAGCAATATAGCCTCAGCCAATGCTGCTGGATTTGAATTTACTGAGTTTGGTTTTAAACTGAAATGGTACTTCTTAGAAAGACCTGTTTTTGATAAGAGGATTGTGAAGTTGAAGCCTTAGATATTCCATAGTTATCCTTATTCATTTATATCTTACAATTTAGTAATATCTTTAAAAGTAAACTTAAAGGTTTACTTTTTTGTTTTTTTGTAAATTTTTTAGTTTACTTTTTTGTAAATTTGTAAACCTATATATTTACAAAATATATGATTAATGAGAAATAAAAAGAAGCTTTTAATTGAACAACTGGATCAAAAACTGAAACCTTTTCAAGAAACAGAAATGATTCTGATCCCAGATAAAGGATGGATACATACTATTCGAACTACTCTTAATATGACTATGGCTCAACTTGGAAACAAACTAAATATAACGCGACAAGGTGTAAAAAGTATTGAAGAAAGTGAAGCTAAAGGCACGATATCAATTAAATCATTAAAAGAAGTAGGTAAAGTTTTAGATCTAAAACTTGTATACGGGTTTGTACCAAAAGATGGAACTATTGATAACTTAATTAGTTTAAAAGCTGAGAGATTGGCTCGAAAAATAGTATTAAGAACCCATCAAAATATGAAACTAGAGGATCAAGGAATACATAATGATAAAATCAATCAATCCATTATTGACTTAACAAATGAAATAAAAAGAGAAATGAGAAAGTCATTATGGGATTAAATCTAAAATATGCTAATGGGCAGACACCTTTGGACGAAGAAGAAAAAGAAGGACTTAAAATAAAAACAATAACCACACAAAAAGAGTTAGATGAATTTGAGCAATTAAATATTGAAAAAGCGGTTGAATGGACTATTCATGCAAATTTAAAATTGGAAAAAATATTATCAGAAAAGTACGTAAAAGACCTACATAAAAAAATGTTTGATGATGTATGGAAATGGGCAGGAGAGTTTAGGAAATCTGATAAGAATATTGGGATAAAATGGTCACAAATTCCAATAGAATTAAAAAACCTAATGGATGACACAAAGTACTGGATAGAAAACAAAACGTACCCACCAGAAGAAATTTCAATTAGATTTAAGCATAGAATTGTGACAATTCACTGTTTTCCTAATGGAAACGGAAGGCATTCTAGGATGATGGCCGATATTATAATAGAATCTCTTTTCGGAAAAGAAATATTTACTTGGCATCAGTCAAACATGGTTAAGGCAGACGAAACAAGAAAAAATTATATTACAGCATTAAGAGAAGCAGATAATGGAAATATAAATCCTCTAATTGAATTTGCTAAAAACTAAACCTAATGTGTTGTATCTGTTACTGTTTATTCACCATCTTGCATTTTGAATGTATTATAATAAAATGTTCTTTTTTAGCTCAGTTTTCAGAATAAAAATAAACCGTAGCAATTACCATGTTTGATACTGGATCCAATCTAACACAAGCTTTAATTTTCAATAAAAAAATAGCGAGAACAAAATATCATTTTATCCTCGCTATCAACCCAAACCTGAAACTAAGCTTTACTGTTTTTTCATAAAACTGCTTTGATATTTTATATTATTGCTATCGGTTATTATGTATTTATAGATTCCTGTTTTTAGGTTTTTGGATTCAAAAACAGCTTCGTCATTAGTTACCATTTGCAGCTTTTCGTTTCTTACAATTCTTCCTAACATATCTACTACAGTAATCATCATATCTCCTTGTACAGTTTTTGGTATTTTAATATGCGTTGTAATAGAAAATGGATTAGGATAATTAGTGATTTTAGTAACTGTGACTGCACTTTGATCTTCTGTACTTAGTATATTAGATTGTATAAATGATGTGTTCTGAATATTTATACCAAAAGGGGAGAAGGTTTGATAATCTCCTTGTATAGAAAACACAATGCTTCTTACGTCTTCAATATTAGTTACTGATTGATTTCCATTAGTAAAATCAGAAAAATTAATGGTGTATATTTTGTTTTCTGGATTTGCTTTTATTTCGAATCTAAGTCTATGGTTCCAATCTGTAAGATCTTTAGTAACCATAATCACCTCTACATCTTTAGTAGTACTCATTTCAAATTGTAGTGCTTCATAGTCAGAAACATCTAAAGTAAGCTCTCCAGCCAGTACATTTCTAAATAAGTTTAAGGTTTCTTTTACTTCTCCTGTTACCGTTGCACTACGTTCAATTATATATGCACCTTCTTTTTCTATGCGTGTATGTTCTAATACTTCAAAATTTTCGATAATAGCACCTTGCTCTTGAAAATCTATTCCCCAAGGACCATCTGCCAAATACAATGCATCACGTTTGGTAGTATTTTCTCCTTGAATAGAAAACCCAATATCAAATAAATATCCAGTGTCTAAAGTAATTTGTTCATGATATGACCTAGATAATGTCACGGTTTGTATATTATTTTCTTCCTCAGACAATTCAGTTTTTCTGATATTACTGGTAAAAGTCATTTGACTTGCTCCTTGCTTATTAATCATTTGTAATGTTAATTTTCCATTAGAATATTGTCCTTGTTTCACAAAAACATCAGGAACGCGCTCCATTACTTCATGGCTGCGTAATGGTTTGTCGGCAACAAATTCGTTTATAATGTGATTTGCAATATTAGCTACCTGAGATACTGATCCACCCCAAACTTGGAAATTTTTATAATCACCTTCAGGATAGTCAGCGATATTCCATAAGCTATAGATTTCATTTTCTGATGCTTCTTCTTTGATAGAGAACGTCAGTGCATATTCTATTTCTCCTGATGATCGCTGAATTTTAGTGCTTATAATGGTGTGACCTTTGATCATTACGGTTCTCACATCTAATAGTTTAGAGCTGTTGAGTCGATCACAAATCGTTTTAGAATGATCATAAATACTACCTTTGGTTATTGTCGCCAACCCTGCAGCTACTCTGCTATCCGCCTGGTAATAATCAACTGAAAAAACAGCTTCGGCATTTGTTATTCCGATTAAATCTTCAGGACTAGATACATAGGTGGTTTCATTACCTAATAATCCAGTTTCCGGGAAATAAGCACTTAAGTCATCATTATTTGCTGATTTATAAGATTTCTTCTTGGGTTGAAAAGGTTGTTGTAATTTTTTAGTGTTGAAGATTGAATTTGTTTTTGTTCTGTTGAAATTTCGTTTTGCGATTAAACTTGCCAAATCACCATTACTTTCCAATCCACCATCGTTTGCTGAGGTAACATCTGTTGCAGTATCGATACCAACATAATTGTCTGTTTTGATAGCAGTATAAGGACTTGCCGTTATATAAAACAATGCGTCATTAAAATCTTGATCGCAAGAAGCATAATCTCTTCTAATATCCTCAAATCCTAGTATAATTCTTTCATTGTCTGGATCAGATAATAGTACATTATGATAACGTAATGAAGGGTTGCTTTCAGGGTTATAATCTGGATTAGAATGTAATTGCCAGTTTCCTGTCCCTACACAACCATCTGACCAAGCATTAGCTAATAAGACCCATCCGATTCCTGTATCAGGAGGAAAACTCCCTATGTTTACCTTGTCTCCAATTTCAAGACTACCGCCGCTTCCTACTGCGGATACATTAGGGAAAATAATAGTAATATCTTCCGGAACTGGTACTGATGGGCTGGGATCATTGATATCATAAGTATAAAACCCTAAAGTATTTTTATATCCCGCGCCTTCTCCAACAAAAGTAATCCAAATATCAGCTTCTTCTTCTAACACAACATCAGTATCGTAACCAGATGAAATATAGTGTGGATTAAAATCAGGTACTGGATAACCTTCAGGTAACGCATCATTAATCATTGTAATCGTTTCTTGGCTCACCATATCCCTTTGATCTAAATAGAAAGGAGTGCCATCAGAAGAAAATTCGCCTAAATAGTTGTATCTGTCACATATTTCCGGAATGGGAAAACTAGCAGGTGTTTGTCCTCCGTTTTCGGGAGAAAAACTAGTTTTTCTTAAATCAAAGTTATCATCTAATCCGTCTTGATCCGAATCATTACCTGAAGCAATTGTTTCTGCAATTCCATCACCATCACTATCGTAAGCTTCGGTAGTATCCAATACCCCATTATTATCAGAATCAATATCCAAATGATCATAAATTCCATCATTATCAGTATCTACTGTTCCGTTTATGTTACCTCCAAAATCAGTATCAAAAGCATCATCTAGTCCATCTTTATCATCATCTGTATTTGACAACTCAATATATGAATAGCTATTTTGTCCTTCGATAATATCTACAATACCATCATTATCGGAATCTGTATCATAGCAATCATAGATTGTATCATTATCAGTGTCTAACGGAATAAATATATTTCCGGTTTGATCTATGTCAAAAGCGTCGGGTATTCCATCATTATCAGTATCTGCATAATTCGTGTCTAACGCATTATATATTCCATCATTATTGGTGTCTTTGTCATCTTGCCCAGCTTCTACAATATCATAAATTCCATCGTTGTCTGAGTCAATATCTAGAAAATCAGGCATGCCATCTCCATCTCTATCAAAGGCATCTTGTACAACATTATCACCATTGCCACTAAAGTCATTATCAAGATAATTGAACAAATCATCATCATCATCGTCGCCATATGGATCTATACCATTACATTCTACAGTGTTTATAATTCCATCTCCATCAACATCTGCATCCATAGAGTCAAGTATACCATCCTGATCTTTATCTAATGGAGAAATACCGCTAGCACATTTAAAACCGTCATTAGAATTGGTGGTTTCTGTAAGGTTAAGTAAAGTAGCCGTTGGTGTAGCACTTTCATAATCATTGATAAGATATAATCCACCGTTATTGTCGGATAAATACAAACGATTATTAGCATCTGCATACGCAGCTCCAAAAGTACTACTTGGTAAATTGGCTACTGGCTTGCTTGTAAACACAGGAGTACCAGAGGAAAGATCCCATTTATATAATTTCCCTCTACTCCCTCCATAAAAAGCTCCATTTACATAGGCAATATCCGCACAAGTACTTGGAGAAGCTACATCAACTTCAATGGTCTCAAAAACAGGAGAGGATGAACCATTGTATTCATTCAGGTTAATTATTTTATGAAATGTTTTTTTGTTGGTGTTTTGAAAAACCCAAAGACTCCCTTCTGGATCTACATCCGCAGCGTAACCACCTCCAAAAGCCGTCGTGCCATCTGGTGTTAAAGCTCCAAGATCAACTACTTTGTCTTTTCCAATTCTAAGTAAATGTTTATCACTCTTTTTAATAGCATATAGAAAATTATCAACAACATTGTATCCTCCAGCGTTATAAGAAGAATAGGAGTGTAATGCCTCAGAGTAAGATCCGGTTACAGGATCATATGCTTTCATTACACCAGAGATAACTTGATAAAAATTACCTTCATTACAATCAAAAGGTTGTTGGGCATTTATAGAGGCTGTGATAAGAAGTGCTAATAGGAAAGTAACTTTTTTCATAATACAAATAGATTTTGGGTTTCAGATACTCAAAACTACTTGATATGTACTATGAAAGTGGTTGTTATTCGGTCATTGGACGTTTGCTATAGATGAATGGAAGTTAAGGTCAGATATGGATTATAATAAATTGAGACGTTTCATTAATTCTGGACGATTAGAGCGACTTACAGGAATTACATCTTTTTCGATAAGGACACTGTTATCTTCGATATCAATGATTTTTTTGATATTAATTACATAAGAACGATGCACTTTTAGAAAGAGATCATCAGGGAGTTTCTCTTCAATCTTTTTAAGAGTTGAATGAACGGTATAGTTTTGATTTTCAGTTTTGATAAGGATATAATCCCCTTTGGCCTCAATAATATTAATGGTAGGGATATCTATTTTAATGAGTCGTCGGTCAATATTGATATATAGGTCATTTTCTTCAGAAGAAGCCACTTTTGAAGATTCATTAGGTGTTTTTGTAGTAGTGTTCTTAGTTGAGCTTTCTGCTTTTTGAATTGCCTTAAGAAAGCGGGGTAGCGTTATTGGTTTTACCAGGTAATCAACAATACAATCATACTCAAACGCCTCTAAAGCAAAGTTTTTATCAGAGGTAGTCAATATTATTTTAGGTGGATTTTTTAAGGTTTGAATAAAATCAAATCCTGTAAAATCTGGCATATGAATATCTAAAAATATAAGATCTACCGTTGAGCTGTTTAAAAATTTAATTGCCTGAATTGCATTAGGAAATTCCTCAATAACATTAAGTTCTTCAACCTGTGAACAAAGTTGTTGAATAATTGCTCTTGCAGTTTCTTCATCATCTATAATTATACAATTCATATAGGTAGATTATTTTTAAATTGTCTTAAGAAAATTATCTATAGCATCTAAAATTAACATAAATTCTGCAAATAAAGAGGGATTATTCTCCTTTAATCCTTCTTCAAAGTCAATGGCAACCTGATACCCGGTTTCGAACCCTAACATTCCTATTTTATGTTTCAATTTATGTACGTTTTCTGCAGCTTTATCAAATGCTTTAGTATTATAGTTTGAAAGAAACTCTTTTTGTTCTTCTGGAAATTCTCTTTTTACAATACTGATTAGTTTCTGCTCGAAAGTATCGGATCCAGCTGCCAGTTCTTTGATATAGATAAGATTTGGTGTTTCAGTCATATCTTATTTTTTAAAGTGAAATAAAAAGTGGTTCCAATTCCTTCTTCGGATACGAGCCAAATTTTACCATCATATAAATCCACTATTTTTTTGACTATAGATAATCCTACTCCAGTGGATTCATTTTTATCATCCAAAGTTTGAAAAATCTGAAAAATCTTATCATGATATTTCTTTGAAATCCCAGCACCATTATCGGTTATCGCAAATTCCCAAAACTCATCTTTTTGCTCACAAGAAACCGTTATAACGCCTTGTTCTTTATCATTATACTTTACCGCATTATTTAGTAAATTTTGGAATAACTGTTGTAAACTAAATTTATCTCCAATCACAACAGGTAACTCTGTTATGATTTTTATGGTAATATGATTAGGAATATGTATTACATCTATGATATCAGTTACAATATCTTGAAGTGCAATATTTTGCTTAGGATGGTTTACTTTATCAATACTAGAATATTTAAGAATACCACTAATCAAATGATCCATCTTATCTACTTTTTTAAGCAGCATATTTAGAGAATTATGAGCATTAGCATCTAACACCTCTGCATAATCTTCTTGCAACCAAGTTAACAATGCATTCATACTACGCAATGGGGATTTAAGATCATGCGAAACAACATGCGCATAATCATTTAGCTCTTTGTTACTCTTTTCTAGATTTTTAACCAGTTTATCTCTTTGTTTTTCAAACTCCAATTGTTCAGTGATATCTTCAATTAGAGCAACCTGATATTTTATGCTTCCATCCTCATTTCTTACTGCCGCGACATTAGTCTTAGCCCAAAACCAGGATCCATCTTTTTTTACATACCGTTTATTTACAGAAAAATAATCAATCTCGCCATCATTCATTTGCTGCATTTTACTAGCGGATTCTAGATATTCATCTTTTAGAGATATGTTTTTTACTTCTTTTTGTAAGAGTTCATCGTTAGAGTATCCTAGTAAGCTTTGAAAGGCTTTATTAGTTTGGAGAATTTTTCCGAATTGAGTAAGCGCAATTCCCAAAGAAGAGTTTTCTACTATAGCTGATAATTGTTTTTTCTGTTCTTCAAAGATTTGTTTCTGTTCTAATTCTTCGGTGATATCTCTTACAATGCCTTGTGCCGCAATGGGTTGTTTTTTGTTGTTCAGGATTAAACTTGCATTAATATGTACGGTTCTAACTCCTTTATGTTTGGTATATACTCTTGCTTGATAATTTGAGAATGATCCTTCGGCTACTAGTTTTTGAAAAGAGGTCATAGCATATTCATAATCCTCTTTATAGATTAATTTTACAATATTTAATTTTTCTTGATTGATGTCATAACCAAATAATTCTTTGGCCGAGTGATTCATTTTAATCACATTTCCAGAGATATCCATGAGTACGTAAGCATCAACGAGATTTCCGAAAACACCTTGTAGTTCTGAGGTTTTTTCGGTGAGCCCATCTTCGAGTTTTGCATTAGCGTCCTTAAGCTCCTGAGTGATTTGGTATAGCTCCTTGGACTTACCCTCAAGAATTTGTTCTGCCTGTTTTCTTGCTGCTTTTTCTCTTTGTAAGGCGCGTTGTAATATTTCTAACTCATTACTCATTAATGTTTGGTGATGCTAAATTTAACTTCGGTTCCGTCTTCTTTTATTTTTTCAAGAAGAATCGTTGCGGTATTGTTATAATGTTCAAAGGTTTTATTCATTAACCCCAAACCAAAGTTATACATTGCTCTACTGGATTTGTAGATCATAATTAGAGTTGTTTGTGTTTTTTCTAAAACTTCAAAGGTCGGAAGTTCAGCGTCAGGATATATCTTTTGTACTTCTACATGAATATGATTTTCGATAGACGAAAGTAATTCGATAGGATCTTCATATTTGTTGATTAATCCTGGGTAACTAGCTACTAGTACACCAAAAAAATGCTCTGCGTAGGTCAGCAGTAAATCATCAATACTAATACTGGTATGCTCACTTAAATGAGTTAATAAACTAAGCATTTCTGAAAAATCATAGGTCCCCACAGAAGTATAAACACCACCTGAAGCTAGTGCAGATTGTTCAATAATTTTATCTACGACTTCCAAACCAAATTTGTCTTCAACCAATTCTAACAATTCTGTAAACACGATACCTTTCATATGCTAAGTAGGGTTTTTAATTATCTTTTTATAAGTTCATTTACACTCCAATATTCGATCAAACATTTTATTTTATAGGCGTAATCTTCATATTTTAATGGTTTGACTATATATCCAGCAATTCCAACTTCATATGTCTCTTTAAGATCATTATGATTACTTGAGGTACTGAGTATAACTACTGGGGTATATCTTAGAGCATGGTTTGACTTTAGGATTTTTAAGAATTCTAAACCATTCATTTTTGGCATATTAAGATCTAAAAAAATTAGATCTGGAAGTTCTTTGTTATTTTCTAAAACCTCTAATGCCTTTTCTCCATTTTCTGCTTCTATCAAGGTATGATTATAATTGTTTTTTTGCAAGACTCTTGTGAATTTTAATCTTTCAATTTCATCATCTTCAATTAATAAAAAAGTTAGACCCATTGTTTTTTGTGTTTTAATTTAAGTTAAAATATAGCAATACCAGTATATAAAGATGTTCTTTTATTATTCAATACAACTATATCTTTCGTCGAAAGATACTTTTAGTGTAGATGAATGGTAGTTTTGTATAGACGATTAGAAATAAAGTTTTTTACATAGTTTAATATGTAGATTACTCGAATAGGGCTAAAAGAAAAAACTCTTAGAAAAAACCATAACACGATCGCAAAGGATCTTTTTAGGATTAAAACTTACAAAGGGATTAGTATTCTTAGAATACCCAGTTTACTCAATAAAATTAGTATAATGACCTCTATTTTTTTGATTTAAAGTTTTAATAACCGTTCTTTATTTTATGAAAATAATGAATAAATCTATTATTTGTTTAGTATGTTTCTTATCTTTTTGTGCAACTGTTTTATCTCAGAATAGAAAGATAGATAGTTTGAAAAACGAATTAAAAAACCATCTTCAAAAAGATACAATCCGAGTAAGGATTCTGAATAATTTAGCATATTATAATTACCGAAATAATCCATCACTATCGTTACAATATTCTGATAGAGCTGGGAAGCTTGCTGATGAGATAAAATCTAAAAAAGGAAAAGCCCGAAGTTTTTATATGAAAGGTATTACCTATATGGAACAAACTAATTTTGAAGTTTCCATTAATAATTATAAGAAGGCGATAGAATTATACACTTCTATAAATGATTTAAAAGGATTAGCTGGTTGTTATAACGCTATGGGAGTGTTACATAAATATCGAGGTAATCTGAAACTCGCTCTTGAATATTATGAAAAAGCTTTAGAAATTGATAAGAAACTTGGTATAAAAAAGAATGTTCCTCATTATCTATATAACATAGGTAGTATTTATGCTGATACCGGAAAAGATCAAGAAGCTTTAACCAATTTTGAAAAAGCACTAAATTCCTTCAGCAAGGATAAAAATCAATATGGTATACTCAGTTGTTTAAACACCATGGCTTTGGTCTATGAGAATCGCGGAAATTATCCTTTGGCGGTAGAGTATCATAATAAATCATTAGAAGTTGCCAAAAAATCTGGAGATTCACTAGGTGTTTTTCAATCTTTAAATAACATCGGAAATGTATATAGGCAACAGCAATTGTATGATAAAGCATTGAGCTTTTATAATCAAGCGATAGATATTCCGCAAACTAATCGTAATATAAAAAGTACTAATGCTATAAAAAATAACATGGGTGTGATTTATATTGATAAAGAAAAATTTACTACTGCTATCCCCTATTTTACTGAAGTAATTAAGCTTAGTAGAGAAATTAAGGATAATGAACAGTTAGCTGTTAGCCTTAATGGTTTAGGTTTTTCGTATTTGGGAATTAAAAAATACCCAGAAGCTTTAGCTAGTTTCCAAGAGTCAAATAAAATTACTGCCGTAAATCAAAAAAAAAATGATTTGGTTGGATCTTATATAGGTATGTCAACTGCCTATTATTACATGAAAAAATACAAGTTGGCATTGACCAATGCCGAAAAAGGTGCTCAATTATCAAAGAAATATAGGTTTTTGATACATGAACGCGATGCTTATGAATTACTTTCTAAAATAAATAATGAATTAAAAGATCATAAAAAAGCTTTTGTAAGTAATGAAAAATTAAAAAGATTAAATGATAGTCTTTTTAATGGAGAAAACATTCAGAAAATTACGCAAATAGAATATGAACACAAATACAAAAATGAACTAGAATCTGCAGAAAAAAGAGAATTAAAGCTAACCAAAACTGTAAAAACCACTTCTCAGAATTTAGAAAAATCTCAGCGTAATTTATTACTTGGTGTGATTGCCTTTTTGACAACTACTATAGTTTTAGGAGCAGTAATTTTCTTTTTGAAGTTAAGGAATGAAAAATCTAAAACTCAAAATATTGTAATAGAACAAAAACTGTTACGCTCACAAATGACACCTCATTTTATTTTTAATTCCCTTTCGGTATTACAAGGCATGATTCTAAATAAAGAAGAAAAAAAATCTATTTCTTATCTGTCAAAATTTTCAAAGTTATTACGCATTACTTTAGAAAACTCTAGAGACAAAACAGTATCTCTTACTCAAGAATTAATTGCTGTAGAAAACTATTTAGAGCTTCAGAATATGGAAGCAGCACAAAGTTATGAGTATACTGTTTCAGTAGATGATGTAATAGATAGTTCTTTGTTTAAAATCCCTCCAATGTTAATTCAACCATTTATTGAAAATGCTATAGAGCACGGTTTTAAAAATCAAAAAAAGGATAAGATGATTGATATACTTCTTACATATTCGAATAAAGAATTAAGATGTGTAATTAAGGATAACGGGATTGGTATTGATGCTAATCAAGAAAAGGAGAATAAACATAAAAAATCATTGGCAACAACAATAACTTCTGAACGATTAAAAATGCTATCCAAAGATTTTAAAATGAAAGGTTCGGTTACTGTTGAGGATAGAAAGAAATACGATAAGCAAGGAACAATGGTTACTTTAGTAATTCCTTATAAAATAGAACTGACATAATGAAAGCATTGATAGTCGAAGATAAAGCATATATTAGAAAAGGCTTACTGAATTTATTACAGTTAGTAGAAACGGAGGTAGAAGTAATAGGCGAATGTGAATCTGTAAAAGAAGCAGTAATAGTAGCAAATGCTTGCAAACCTGATTTAATATTTTTAGACATTAACCTTACCGATGGTACTGGTTTTGATGTTTTAGATCAGACCGAAAACCTTCATTTCAAAGTAATATTTATTACCGCTTACGAGGAATACGCCCTTAAAGCTTTAAAAATTGGTGCAGTAGATTATCTTTTAAAACCAGTAGATATAGAAGAACTACAAATAGCGTTGCAAAAAGTTAGCAAATTACCAATAGATGAACAAAAGCAACAGATAAAAACCGTTAAGGAAGTCTGGAATAATGAAGACTCTAAATTGATATTATCCCTTCATGATAGTTTTCAGGTTATAGATTTAAAGCAACTTTTATTTTGTGAGTCAGATAAAGGATATACTACTTTTTACTGCAGTGATAATAAAAAGTATATGGTTTCAAAAACCTTAAAGGAATTTGAAGACCGTCTTTCTAAAGCTAATTTTACACGCCCACACCAGTCGTATATGGTCAACTTAAAATTTATTGACAAATACGATAAGTCGGGTGTTATTTACCTGAAAAACGGAAAGAAAATACCAGTTTCTTCTCGAAAAAAGGAACACTTTTTAAATGTTTTTTTAAACTGGAACAATAGCTAAAATTACCTCTTTCGCGAATATTTTTTGAACTATAGCACTTATTCATTCTAAAACTTCAAAAATAGATTCTCTATTTTCTGTATCCACCTTCCTTTATACTTTTATCAGTGTATTAATAGAAAAACACACTGAAAATGAAAGTATTGAAATTTACACTAGTACTAATCTCAACAATTATATTAATCTCCTGTAGTGGGTCATCCGATATGCATTCTGCAGATGTAAAAGGATTTGAAGCCATAGAAAAAGAAATAAAAAGCAAATTTGGAGATAATTCTTATTTCACGGACTTGACAATTACTCACAATAATTCTATTGGAAATATTGTGGGAGTAACTGTTACTGAAAATCCCGGATCATTAAAAATGGGACAATGGAATCTAACTCAAGATACTTGGAAACAAAACTCTGAAATTTCTCTTGAAGTTCCTGAAGGAAGTGAAGCAGCAGATTTCATGTTTCAATTAAATGATAAAATTAATCTTTCAAAATTAGGAGAGTTGACAGAAAAGTCGAGTAAACAATTAAATGAGGAGAAAAAAACAGAAAATCCAACATTGAGCACTGCTTATATTTTTTTTCCAAAAAACGGAGATATTTCAAAGGCCGAATATCATGTTAATCTAAAACCAGAAAATGGGGGTACAACTTTTAGGTTTAGGTATAAATTAAATGGAGAACTCATTAAAATGGATTATTAATTTTTTAGAATATTTAAAATCAAATTGTTTATGCAAATGGAAAAAATAATTACTATTAATAGCGAATATCATTCGTTAGATACACTTCGAGAATTTTTAAAAACTTCATCTACTTTTGAGTGTTCTAAAGAATACGATAAATGGGAAGTTAGAAGAGATACTAATGGACAAATTGCACAATGTCTTATCCTTAAAAAAAGTTCCATGCACGCTGTGAAAATCTTTTTCGTAAGCGAGGATACTATAAAAATAAATTATATCATACCAAGTTCAATAATGAATGCTTATTTTGGTAAAAGTGTTAAAGCAAGAAGAAACATTATTGAAATAATTGCCGAGAAAATAAAGCAAACCTTACTTGCTTCCAATCAGAAAAAAGCTTTTGAAGAGTTAGAAATGGCGGTTAGTAAAGCAACCGTGAAGTAAAACAAATCTTAAAATGAAATATTATATACTATTTATCTTTTGTTCAATCAGTATTCAAGCGCAAACCTATGAAGGAACTATCGGGAAGCATCGAATATTTTTAGAACTAGATATAGATTATAATGATGATCGGGCAACGGCATTTTATTTTTATAAATCTCAGCTACAAAACATTCAATTAGAAGGAAGTTTTAGTAATAATGAGTTAGTTCTTTTTGAGAAATTTTCTGATATAAAGGAACAAAAAGAATTATTTACGCTAATAATAAACAAGGATACAATAGCGGGCACTTGGAAAAACAAAGGGAAAACGTTACAAGTTGATTTGAACAAAACAACCAAGAAAATTGATGATTATAAATTAATGAACTTGGAGTATGCCAGAGATAGCATAACTATTCATAATACAAAAGAGCTTGTTTGGTTTACAGAAAAGTATTCCAAAAAATCACTATTCAGGCTTGGTAATGGATTTACTTCATCTGAGCGTGAATTTATGAACCCAAAACTAGATACGATACATGCAAATTATGCTACCATAGGATTAGATTGCGGTTGGGCAGATATAAATATTGAAATGGAACTCATATCTAATCAATATATTAGTTTTACAGAGTATTCATCTATTTATTGTGGAGGAGCACATCCCAATCACAATATGGTAGGATATAATTTTGATTTCAAAAACAAAAAACAATTAGATAGAATAACAGATCTGTATCCCAATTTAGATCACTTTCAATTATTAAAAAGAAAGTATGAAAACGATACTGATTTTGATGATGAATGTGGATATTTTACAGATGGTGAATGGATTTGGGAATATTATTCTTGGGTGCTCACAAAAAATGGGATAACAATTACTCCTTCATATCCACATGCCATGACTCCTTGTGAAATAGGATTTCCGCTAACCTATAAAGAATTACTGGAAACCGACTCTTCTAAAAAAGTTATTCAAGCTACCATTGATTCAGTAAGCATCAGCGAAATAAAACAATATAGTGAAGAGTTTCCTACTATTTTTGACTACTATAAATATGAAAAAATTGATAAAGTAGATGTGTGGTCGGATAAAATGTTTGGAAGGTGTTGCTCAAATACAGACCTAACTTTTAATGAAAATTTATTCTTTAAAATCGATTCCAATTTTAATGATAATCGATATCCAATTTCAAATTTATCAGATACCAGATATTCGACTGCTTATGTTTTTAAGCCTGGTGCCAAAGTAAAAATAAATTTGCAGCTGGATTTGAGTTCGGATAAATCCTTTTTATCAGGTAAATACTCTAATAAGAATTTGTTGAAACCTAATGATTTGATTATGAAACCTATAAAATTAAGTGTAATCAACGGGTATGTTAAATCCAAAGCGCTCTTTTATCAAAATGCTAGAGTTAAGGAGATGAAAGTATATGTCAATAATATATATAAAGAAACAGTTATTTTGTTAGATACTCCATTGGTTCAACAATTTGAAGTAGACGCTGTTTTTAAAACAAACGATACAATTACTTTAGAACCCATAACTTTTTATAAAGGAAGCAAATATGATGATATATGTATTTCAGAAATACAAACAAACCTAGGTAGAATAGCGGTTTCTGAGTTAAATAAAAAACATAATTTAATGGAATTAATAAATAAAAATTAAACATATAAAGCTACACTTGAAATTTTTAAAACAAATCCTAACCTATCTAATTTGGACAACCATTGCCATTTTATTAGGCATTGGCTATATGAGAATTGTATTAGGCCCTAATAAAGCATCTACGGAGGGTTTATGGTACCTACTCCATATTTTCTTTGATTTGGGGTTATTTCATGTAGGTCTTGTAATTGGAGTTGTAATTGCATTTTTATTTATTTTATTAGATATTTTTTATTTGAAAAAGAAGCTAAAATCTAATAGTAAATCTAGTGTTATTCGGTTTGGTTTTCTTCTTGTTATCACTGCATTTGTTTCAATAGTGCATTATGTGTTAGAAAAAGTTGTAGATGTCATTTAGAAAACAAAAAGTAAAAATAATTCATCAACAACTGGAGAAAAAACTACTCAAAATAACAAAACAAAGTAATTGTTTTATCCAATAGTTTTAGAATTGAAATACACTTTACATAAAATGAATGTAATTATAAAAATCCTAAAACAAATTTTATCGTACTCAATTTGGGGCATTATTGCTGTTTTATTGGGTGTAGTTTATATGAAACTTGTTTTAGAAAAAGAAAATAGCGGGTTTATCGAAGAGTTAAGAGAGCTTCATATTACAACCGTTATAGCAGGTATTACTCTATTGCTTTATATCATTTTGGATATTTCTTACTTGAAAAAGAAATTAAATAACAGTATAAAAGCAGTAATTATCCGCCTGATGTGTCTATTGATCATAACTATTATTGTAGGTGTAAATTATAGAGTATTAGATAGGTTTTTGAGTTAGTTAAGAAAAAGGTAAGAAATGACAATAATAGAATTCGAAAATAGAGCAAAATCCCAAAATGGATATAACAGGCAGTTAGATGGGTGGAAAATAATTGATATTCATCAAATACCTATCGAATTTGATGAAAAAAGTGAAGTTGATTTCTATTGCTCTAATGACAAAACAGTGTATTTATTAAGACTTAGATATAGAGAGACGGAGTTTTATGAGATAAATAATGCAAACAGAAACATTCCTTATCTGATTGCTGAGCTGCCTATAAAGCGGATAGATGATGGAGTGCTAAAAAAAATATTGAATAAATTTAAATACAAGAGCTAAAATGAAATTACAAGCTCTACGAGTACCTTCAGGATGGAAAGTGAACTGGAATATGTTTTACGAACAAGACATAAATGAAGAAAACCGTTTGTATGAGTTTTCTAGCTCAACACTACTTTCTATTTCGAATATTCAAAAAAATAGATGTATAGAGTTGATTTGGTATCCTAAAGGTGATCTGAACGGGAAGTACATATTAGAAGTTTTTAACCTTGTTGAAAAGTATAACCCTAAGAAAAAAATAGTAGAAAAAGTTCCTGAGAATTTTGACCCCGAAATTACTTTCGAAAGTAAAAATAGGCAGGAAATAGTAAATAAAATAGAAGCGTTGACTATAGATTTAAAGCCATATAAACAGTAACAGCTGATTAGCTGAAAACTGAGGTGCTTAAAAAGATACAAATGGAAATTATACTAATCATTTTCTTATTACTACTTGTAATTATAGTCTTATTCTTTTTGTTTACAATCTTTAAATGGATTTTCCGAAAAAAAGTAAGAATAATTGGAGTGCTTATTTTGTTAATGACTATTGGTACTGGTATCACAATCAATAAACTTTTTTTTATAAAAATGGAGTTTATACAATCAAAGGTATATCCAGATTTATATATCATTAAAAATCCTTCAGAAGATGAAAATGTTCTACAAAAGGCCATAAAAACAATTGTTTCTGAAAAAACAAAGCATCAGATTGATAGTAACTTTTTGAAGAATTCTAAGAAAAATTCGATCCATTCAATTGGAGATGTAGCGTATCATATCAATTTCTATGAATACACCAAAGGTTCTTTTTTTATGCCTTTTAACGATGCGGGGACGTATTATTTTATAGAACACGAAGAAGATCCAGGCGGTTTTAGTGTTGAAGTTTTAGATATGTATTCGAATTACCATATTGCTGAGTTTAATTTGAAGTTTTGTGAAAATGATACTTTAAATTATTATGGAACTATCAATTTTTATAAAAACAGAGAAATTACTAAAACAGACACTATTTTAAATTATTGTAAAAAATAGAGAACATTACATAAATGAAAAACATATATATATTAATTTTATTTACACTCATCTCTTGTGCTAAAAACACAAAAGAAAAAAAAGAACCAGTAGTCAAGGCACAGGATGCTATTAAAGAGGTTGTAGAATCACCAGTTGTCAAAGCAAAAAACGCTGTTGAGACTGTAGAAGATATTTCGGGAGTATACGAATTGATACAAGGCGAAAACCATATGATTGGTTCAGAAAACTTTGAAATGTATAAAGCAGCTATTGTTATCGATCGACTTTCTGAAACTGATTTCGGCTTCTATTCAGCCTATAAAGTAAAGGACATTTCGCCAATAGGAGATTTTGGAATTTTTAGAAACTTTAAAAATGATTTTTATAAACTAGCAATTTGTGATGAGAAAAAAGTTGAGGGATACACCAAAGACAATTTTACAAATGGATTGTATTTGCATAATAAGGTATTCATTTATAAAAAAGGAGATTCATTAGGCATTGTTCAATATGGAAGCAATTTTAGAAATTATATGCTCTATAAGAAAAAGAAAAATGAGTCCAATTTTTATGTGTCTTTAGTTAAAACAATGAAGAATGCTAAACAGGATTATCAGGAATACCTTAAGGAATACGAAAAAGCAAAAAATTATAATGCTTCTAAACTGCGTATAAAACATGATTTCAATGGTGATGTTTGGAGAACGAAACACATTCACAATGAAGATTATGCCAGTTTTGAAACCACGCACTCCTATCAAAACCCATATCAAGAAGGTACCTTTATACAACAAGATGCTATTTTTAAAAGTCAATTTAAAAACTCAGGTTTTCACCGTATTATCAACAAAATCAGAATAAAGTCTTTACCATTAAAAGAGACTACCAATTTTGATGATTTTATAGAAGAAGGGGATTATAAAAAAGTCGACGAAAAAGGATTGAAACTAGAAGAAGTATATCCCGATTTTTATAAAGAAGGTTATAATTATCGAGGAATAGGTTCATACAGGTTAGCATTCTCTCAAAAATTTCATACTGCCGTGGTAATAGTGTTAAAAGGAGATAACGAAATGGAATCAGTACTCGTCAATTATAATTTGAATGGAGATATTATCGACTCTAAAGTAATTGCTTATGATGAAATAGCAGAAGGCCAATCAAGAATTGAATCAAAAATAGAAGAGGATAAACTAACCATAAATAACATCCTTTGGATTGACGAAAAACAAGAAACAACAGAGATGTTTGAAATACTAGATAATGGAAAAATTAAACTCATTACTACAAATAATTCTTTAATTGATGAGGTAATACAACAATTGGGTTTAAACAAACAAACAATTAAAACAGATTTAGTTGTTTCTAAAGTTCGACCTAATAATAATAACGAAACCATTATTGTGATTCCTGAAATTCATGGAGAATATGACGAACAATTTTTCGAGCTAAACAGTCATATTGTCGTTGCAAACAATACAACAGCTAAGATTACGCACAAATATTTTGAAAGTTATAAAACAAACGGTTGGATGTCGGATGCTGTAAGATTAGCTGAAATAAAAATAGACACAGCTCCATATATGGTTTCGGAAAATAAAAGAGCTTTTGGTATAAGAGTATATTTTCATAATAATTCGAAACCAAACCCATATAGTAAAGAAATCATTTCCTTGTATATGAAATCGAAAGATTCTTTAAAAAAGGTGTTACATACTTATGATGTAATGGAGTACGGAGGTGAATGGGATACCAGTTGTTATGGAGAGTTTATAGGAGTTAAAAGAACGCTCATTGTTTCTAAAGAAAAGACTAATGATTACTTTGATATTATAATAAAAAGTAAGATTACTGAGACTAAAAACTATGAAGATGAAAATGGAGAATGCGATTCTAAAGAAACAGTTGCTAATGAAACTTCAGTATTAAAGTTTAATGGAAAAACATATGTCAAAAATGACTAATAAAACTATTTTCACAGGTATTTGGGGTATGTTTTTTACAGTATTGATGTACGCTCAAAACAATAATGTAAAAACACAATTACAATTATTACAAACACCTTTAGACTATGAGCTTCCTATAGATAGTAAAGATTTTTCAGAAATTAAAAACGCTAACTTTTTAACTAAAAATGGAGATGAAAAGGTGTTTGATATCAATAGCAATAATGTACATCTAATAGATCTCAATAGTGATGGCCAAAAAGATATTATTTACCAAGATACTCGTCATTATCAAACAACTGTAGTATTGGTAAAACAAGGCAATGATTTTGTTGAAATATGGAATGGATCAGGTACATTAGTTGACATGAAATTAGGAAAAACACACACTATATATGTTCTATGTAGAGCTATAGGTTGTTTAAACGAGACGTTGTTATCAGAATTAGTTGTTGACAATAACAACACGGTTACCGAGCATATAATTGCACTTCATACGGATACTAAATTAACAAAGTTAAATACCACATTTGAACAAAAAATACTTTCAGGAATCTTAAGAACACAGCCGAGTATAGATGACAAAAAGAAAACAGATCCTTGTACAGGAGATGTAAAAACAGGAAATCAACTAAGCGTTATAGAACACAAAGATGTAATAGTGATTAAAACACAAAACGAGTGGTGTTTAGTGGTTTTAAAAGAAAAAGAACAAAGTAGTATTGGTTGGATAAAAGTGTAATTCAAGGTAACAAGAACATATGAAACTAAGCGAATCATTTAGCGGAGCATTAAGGACCTTTGCCTATTTTATGGCAAGCGGCACACACTATGAATTAAAAGGTATTGATTACCTCAAGCTGTATGGAGAAGAACCTAGTGCCATAGAACAAGTATTTGCCATATTTGCTAATGTGATTGAGTTAGATGAACATGGAGAAGTTCTGAATGCAAAGTATGCAGAAAAAAGAGCCGTAGATTATATCCGCTCATATTGTGACCCAGAATTTAAAGTAGCACCTCCTTATGAAGATTGGGAAATAGAATTGTATTAATGTGTACAAGATAACAATACAAAATTATGGAAATGGATAAAGATATCATGGATATTATACATCGGGATTTTAAACCCGAAGAAGTACTAATAATAATTAATGAACTTTCCTCTATCACCTTAAATCATGTAATGGCAGCGTCAGAATATAATTTAAAAAACACTAGAGTATCTATTTTGAAATTAGCGAAAGGAAATATCAATAAAGTTATTGAATTAACCAAAAGTGCCAAGATCGACTTTCGTGATGTAATTATGTGGGCAACTCAAGAAGAATAAGTATGAAAAAGAAGAACATAAAAAATAAAGGACAGTTATGCAATATAAAAAACACCAGAATGATAATCGCTTTATTTTGTATGCTGTTTTGTGTATCCTGTATATCATCTCAGGTACAAAAAATGAAAAATCATATGCATAAAGAATTCATAGCAAAAGTCGGAGCTGTTTATGAAGAAACACCAGATGATAACCCTTGTGCAGGTAGTGAGATCTATCTAACATTGCTATTTGATAAAAAACAAGTGTATGTTACTGAAAAAGAAATATCATCCTGTGATAAAGAAACTACAAAGGAAATAGGAACATTTGATTGGGAATTAAAAGATAATAAAGAAATAGCTATTGATTTTATACCACAAAAAGTCCAGGGAACATACGCCGAAAACTTATTTTTAGAACTCCTTGATAAACAACTTGTAGGAAGAATAAAGCATGTAAACGGGCAAATTGTCGAATACATTTTCAAAGAGAAAAACTAAAATGTACATTATAGGAGAAATATTAGATACTAATAGATTAAAGACAATTTATGCCGTTTTTGAGGATAAAAAAAGTGTTGAGATGTATAACAAAGAGTATCAAAATCAACTTAATCTAATTACGGTTGATACGGTATTTCCTTTCTTTTTTATTGAAGAATTTAATAGTAAAAAAAAGTATTACCAATATATTACCAAAGATGAATTAGAAAACAGAATCCGAAAAATTAAATCCTTAGGTCATGATACGTTTGTATATTTTAATTTATGGCGAATAGATGAGAGTATGTATAACAAGGATTTTCCCAACGAACCCATATTAAGAGGTGTAGACTTTCATATTCATTTTACAGATACAGATATCAAAGAAATTGAAAGCAAAGGTTTTGATGCCTACTGGGGCGATATTAGAATAGCTTAAATATAGTAGAAATATGGAAAATGGATGTACCATAGCAGATGCAATGAATACGTATAACACTGCATTAAAGATTATACTATCTAAAGGGTATAAAATTTTTCTTATACCAGATAAAAGAGAAGAATATTTTGGTGATTTCTGTGCCGTAAAAGGCAATCGTAAATTCATCGGAGGTGACCCATTAAGAGTATTAGGACTTGTTTCAATTTGGGAAAATACAGGTGATGATTGGCAAAACAGTCATTTTTCTGAGCAAAATATAAATGAAGAATCTTTGTATGATCAAATTCTTTCAAGAGCCTATCCAGATAGTGTGGAAGACTTCAATAGTTTATCGGATAAAGAGTTTAAAGATTTTGTGTTGGATTACAGATTGTTTTTTACAGACGTTTTAGATGAAAAATTTCCTAAAAGTCCATCAAGAGAAGATATGTTTCAATTAGTTAGCACATTTTATTTAAAGTAGAAAATTAAAAATGGGAACTATAAAAGCAGAAATAGCACAAGCAATAAAAACATTAAAGCTAAAGCAAGAAGATATATGCTTGGTTTCAGATGTTAAAAGTTTGTATTTAGAGCTGTTAACTCACTTTGTAAAATCAGGCGATAGAAGATGGTGGTGGGAAGATTTTAAACAAGAAGCCTTTTATTTTAAAACGTACGAGTTTCCATTTAAAGAGCTGATCCATATCATCCCTAAAGATGTTAATAAAGTCTGGCTAATGGTAGAAGATGACGAAGAAGCTTATTACCCAATTTATGATTGCAAACCATCTGTGATTGCCCAGTTGATAGGAGAATGTTCTGCTTTCGAATATTATATGATCGACAAAAATAAACAATGGTTGTTATGCGAAAATCACAGCGATCAACTAATAGGTGTTGGAGATCAGTTAAGAATTATTAATAAAGATAAGTTGAGGTAACGTACATTATGTCTAGAGTAGATAAATATCAGCTAAAATTACAGCAAGAAATTGACAGTAGAGCCAGTTTTATGAGCGATACTAAGTGGAAGGCTTTATTCTCATTGCTAAAAGATGTAAACCCTCAATATGTTACAAAGGTAAAATTACTTTTGGATGATACAATTCGAGAATTTACAATACCGGATGAAGAGAGTTTTTTGAACGAAAAATATATAGAAGAATATTGGGGAGTTTTTGAATTGAAAGAAATTGAATGGATATTAATCCCTTCTGAAATTATATCTGAAAGGAAAAACCGTGAAGAGTTATTAACTTCTAAAGTCAAAACGCAAAACATTGAACTGATAGAGACAGCATTACAAACAGGAAAGCAATTTGAATATGAGCTATCGAAATCGGGATTAAAAGTTTATGGTTATAAATAAAACGGCTATTTAAAGATGAAAACAAAAAATATGAAAAATAAAACCTGGTCACTTGTATTACTTGCCATTTTACTATGTGTTTGCACAAATGCTTGTAAAGACAAGCCAGTAACACCAAACAAAACAGAAAGCGACTCTAAGCTTGAGATAGGGAATAGAAATGAAGATACTGTACAATCTAAATCAGAGAAAAAAACACCTACTCCAAGTAAATTGAGCAGTGTATTAAGACTTAATGAAAAAATAGAATTCGGTAAAATATATACAGATACCGTAAATTTTATAAGCTTTGATGATAACTATGATTATTGGTACTTTTTAGCTCAAAAAAATAAAGATACTGTACAAATAATGTATTCCGTCGATATTCCTATAAACGAATTAGTTAAAGGAGATAAAATAGAAATCAATTGGGGAATGAAACGTTTAGAAGAAGCAGGAGATCCTGAAATTTCATACGTTAAACCTTATTTAGTTTCATTCAAAAAAATCAGCTCCACAAAACCCACCGATAAAAATATAAAAGTGTTATGGCGAGAAACAATTTATGATGAAAGTTTAAAAACAGATGTCAATACTATTGTGCTTAACAAAGACTATCAAAAAAGCATCTCTAAACCCGAAAGAGCAGCTTTGGGTTATGTAGCTACGTTTATAGGAAACGAATGCGAATGGGATGGAAAACCAAATGGAAATAGAAGCAATCTTACATGTATGCTATTGTCATATTTAGATTTAGGATATCAATGCTCTGATAAACACTTAAATTTTTTGAAAAAATCGTTTTCAAAAGATACGGCAGCCCTAAAAAAACTTAAAAGGTGTCGCACGATACCCAATACCTCTACTGTACAATCAACATTTAATGCAATATCGATGGAAACCAATACAAAAGAACAAACGATATTGATTAACTATGAGGTTACAGTAATTAATATGCGAGAAAATGGCGTATCAAGTTATACCAAAATAGACACATTTAAATATGATGAAGATCAAATAATAGTACTTAATTCAGAAAAGATGAGCAACAGCATATCGGCTAATACTGCCGATAAGAATAATAATTCGTTCGTGATATCTTGTGGATCTGGATGTGCTATGACTTATTCTGAAAATAAAATTGTATCGAAAAGTAATGCAAAAGAGGTAACATTTAAAGTTGAAATGTATATAAATGAAAAGTTATCAGAAGAATATTATCAAACTTATATATACAACTGTGACATTTCAAAAGAAGGAGTGCAATTACAATTAAAAGGAGATGATGGTTTTATAATAGAAGAGCAACACCCAGAAATTCAGGAAAATCTGAAGTCCTATATAGGTAGATTATGTAACAAATAATCTTCTGAAATTACGTATAGAAATAAAGAATTACTGCTAATGAAACTACTACTCGTAGATAAAAACAACGAGCATAAAGCCGAAGTGCTTGTAGAAAGTTTTGAGGATAATTTGGTGCAAGGCATTATTGTGTCTCATACATTTGATAAGAATTTGATTCAAAAAATCACAGAGTTTGAAGATCTGGTAAACAGTTTTGTTATTGGAGAGTTATTGGACGAAGTAACCGATCAATTAGACGCTTATGGATGGGAGGTAACAGGCAAAGATTGGACGATTTATGCTTTTCAAGTATTTGAGCTGAAACACATTTCATTTAGAATTAAAAATGACAAAAAATAAATTTATAGCAGTAGTACAGCAATATATTGAAAAAGGAAACTGCTATATACATAAAGATCGAGAGATACTTCTTGATTTTAAAAAGTCCGGAGGCACTAAAGAGGTAGCTAAAAAATTGTTAGAAGAATTAGCTTCAGAACTATCCGACAACGAAACCTTACAAGATAGAGTGTACGATATACTCGATATTGTAACAGGTTGGTGTAGTGCAGAGGTAAGGGTTTGGAAATAAAAATATTTGTAATGGATCTAAAAAATTGGAAAATTAATGATGAAGGGGATTATTTAAATTCTGTATCCAAAGTAGATATTCCTTGGCTAGAACGTCTATTGGATATTTGGATAGATTTAGAAAATGAACAAAAATGGTTCACACCAATTCAGACAAATGTACTAGAAAAGTTTAAGTCCCTTCCCAATTCAAACAAAATAAATGTACGTACAGAATTAGAAAAAGTGTACTTCAACGAACTTAAAAAGAATAGGGTTCAAAACATTGAATATGTAGATATTCTAGAAACCATTAATTGGAGAGAAACTCAAATATGTATTCCACAACATGGGCAATCAGAGAACCACTATGCTTTATTGCTTCCAGAAACAAATTGGAAGCTTGTTGGCAGTAATTTTACACTTGAACTGGAGCTGTTATTCACCAATAATAAAATTGAATTATGTCAGGAAATGAGTGGATTATGGTGTAGGCCAGAATGGTTTGAATACTATTTAAAAAGACCAAAAAGTGTTTTATGAAAAACAAATTTACTTCAACTGATTTTATAGCAGAACTACAATTTTTAAACACCGAACAAGGAGGTAGAAAAAACCCTGTAACATCAGGTTATCGACCACATATAGAATTCGAAGAATATCCAGAATATCTAACTTCTGGGCAGCAAACGTATTTAGGGCAAGAAACCGTTGCTCCAGGAGAAACTGTGTTGGCAGAAATTTCAATGTTGAGCAAAGATCATTTTACACATAAACTCTATGAAAATATGTGTTTTGAGTTTTATGAAGGAAAACATAAAATAGGATCAGGAAAAGTATTGGAGATTGTGAATGTACGTTTGAAAATGAAATAGTCTTTTTTCGCAGATTTGAATAAGTTATTTGTAGTAAACTAACGAATATAGATTACTGCGCTACGAATATGGATTGACTATATATTTATAAAACAATTATATTTAATATAGCAGAGTGTTATTATTCGTATACTATCAAATTCGATGTATCAAAGGAATAAATGTACTTATACAAACAAGTTGTAAATAATTAAAAATGATTAAACCTTCATCAAAATACCTTCTTTTAATTCTCCTAATAAGTAGTTTAAATGCTTTTTCGCAAGAGAGAAAAATTAGAACAGTAAATAATATTGAAAGTTTTTTTCAAGCGCTTGATAATGATACAGAAATAATTGTAGAAATAGATACATTAGACTTTACGTCTTATAAATTATCAAAAAATCATGGAGTTAAAAATTTTGAACTAGCTACTAATAAATCAAAGTTATTTGCTAGTAACGAAATGAAAACTTTTGTCGTTCAAGCTGGAGAGGGATTGGTTTTATATGGCTATAGTAATCTAAAGATAAGATCGAAAAATAATTTAAATATCATTTCGCATAATGAGTATGATGATATTTTAACATTTCGCAATTGTAATAATATCTCTCTTGAGAAAATATCAATATTCCATACTTATCCAACCTGTACTGGCAATGTGTTGTCTTTTTATTTCTCTGATGATATTACATTAAAAGAAAGTAGTTTAAATGGTAGTGGAGGAATTGGACTTTACTTAATAGGAGCTAATAAAGTAACCTTAGAAAAGACTTCGATTTACAACAATGCTTTTAATGCTATTTCAGCTATTAATTCTAAAAACGTTAGTTTTTTAAATTGCGATATTTATGAAAATAATACTTTGGATACCTATTTTTTAATAGATACTCAATTTAGTGAGCTATACTTTGATAATTGTAATTTTTATTCTAATAATGCAGATAGATTATATAATAACAATGATGATATAGATAATTATGTTTTAGACATAGAAGAAGTGGGATACACTAAATATTTTAAAGATGACAACAGCAAAGAATATAATTTTGATGTAAAACCATTTATTCCTTCATTAATAGATTGTTCTTTTGATGCAAACGAATTTGAGTTCTTTCAAGATCAAAAAGAACATACATTGAATAATAATATTCATCAAAAAGTCATACTTGATTTATTTTTGAGTTCTTTAATTAAAATTATTGATGAATATTGGAATAATAATTTAGAAGTTTATAAACTAATGAGTTTTATAGCTAAGGAAAATATTTTTTTAATGAAGGAAGAATTTAAAACGCAAAATGATTTTTTAAATTTTTACTATGATTACAGAACTAACAAGGAATACGGAACATTTGATGCGTTTAATTCTTTAGAAAGTATAGAGAAAATAGCTGAAAACACCTACTCAATAAAAATTATCGCTTCCTACAAAGATAAACCTATCGAAGTTGAATGGATTATTGAATTTAACAATGATAATGAAATCATAAAATGGACTCAAACTTAAAAACATTAACTGTTCATGACTACATATAGAGTTTGATGAATATCCAGAATATATAACTTCTGGAAAGCAAACGTATATAGGCCAGCAAAAAGTTGAACCGGGAGAAACTGTGTTGGCAGAAATTTCAATGTTGAGCAAAGATCATTTTGCACATAAACTCTATGAAAATATGTGTTTTGAGTTTTATGAAGGAAAACATAAAATGGGATCAGGAAAAGTATTGGAGATTGTGAATGTAAATTTGAAAATGAAACAACTGTTTTTACAGATTTGATAAATTATTTGTAGTAAACTAACGAATATGAATTACTACGCTACGAATATGGATTGACTATAGATTTGTAAAACATATATTTTTAATATAGTAGTGTTTAAATATTACTAGATCATCAGATAAGATGAATAAAAAGAATGAAGAAACTGTAAGTAACTAGTTGTATTTAATTGCAAAAAATATGAATGATTTCTACAAAATAGATGAAATAGGAAAAATGAAGTACTTAAGCAATTTGCGTTGTTTTAGTAGTTTAAAGGAATTTAAAATTAAGAGCTACACAATAACAATCGAAATTAATTCAATCGATGAAAACGAAGCCAAAAGCCTCCATACTTATATTCATTCAACGCTACTTGAAATTACAACTTTTGATAGAAAAGCAAAGAAAAAATTAAAAGAACTATATAATCCAACTGAGAGAGAACTTGAGGAAATTAAAGTCAGTATTGTGAGTTTTCATATAAATAAAGATTTTGATTTATTTTATAATCTTCCTAAAGGTTCTCCTATGGAATATTTAAGCATTAAATTCTCCGAAGACGGAGTGGTAATTGATTCCGGAGGAGGAAATTATTAAAAAATAAGCCAACCAAGATAAACGTTAGACCCAATAAACACGAATGAAAAATCATTTTGAGATAAGAGAAGTAAAAAAGGAGGATAAAAAAATAAGTTTCGACTTTTTTATAGACGGGAAAGCACTAACCGAATGGTTACATATTGGTCGTTTTGATTTGGCTTATTCTGATTTTGATTTAGATATATTGGAAGTTGATACATCTAAGTTTCCAAATTATGATAGAACAAAAATTAACAAAAATACTGTTGCTCAGTTTTTAGGAAATAAACAGCCGTCTAATCAATTCGCAACAAACCGAATTGTATTGTATAGATGTCATTGTGGTAGTGATTATTGTGGTGTTATTTCATTTATTTTAGATAAACAAGATGATTTGATAACCTGGAAGGAGATCACCTATGAGAATGATGATTTTGAATATGATAAAGAGATTGAAAACAGAGGAATACAACCAATAAAGGAACTGAGATTTTCCAGAAGGGAATATGAATTGGAGTTTGAAAACTATTTAGAAAAATACTGTAACTGACATAGTATAAATAATAGTGGTTTAAGGTATAAAATGAACGTAAAATATAAAATGTTATGACTAAAAAAATAGTATTAAATCTTACGATACTGACTATTACAATCTTGTTTTTTAGCTCTCATGGAAAAGCTCAAGAAATGAAAAATATGTATAAGACTGAACTAGAAAACGGAGCTTGGATAACTGACAATATATTAGGGTTAGATCCTAACATTAAACAATACAATTTAACAAAGTTTATTGAAAGAAAATTTGCTGGTAATTTGACTAGTTTTGGAGATGAAATGGTTTTTAATAGTAGTTATGTTGCACCTTGCGGGAATGATAATTTTACAACAGTAATCGGGAAATATGAATTCCTTGACAAAGAAAAAATTATCATTTCAGTTGATACTGTTTCGTATTCTGGTGAATGGAAAAAACCAACGGAGCACCGGAAACCAAAAAAGATAATTTTTTTAATCTCTAAAGTCGATGAGACAATAGTTTTTACAAAACAAAATGAGTAGAAAAACTAAAACGAACCAATAACTTAACCAATCGATCAAATGATACATGGCCTATACAATTAAAAAATCTGAAATTATTGACTATTCACCAGAATCTTTAAGGGATTTCGAATTGTTGATGTATGAATACATAGACAATCTGCATTTTACGTTAAACCCCAGAGAGTGTTTGAAAAATGCTGATGAATATATTGCGATTGCCAAAGAAAGGTTTCTAAAATCTGGTTGGGCAGGAGATGGCAATATCGAATTAATCTGGGTGCCGCCTTTTATGCTAAAAGATCAGGATGGCAAGACTTTATATTGGAAAAAAACGAAAGGAATTGTTGTCTGGCATGTGAAACAAGAAAGTGATGGGATTTCTTGGTTATTAATTCCAAGTGAATTAAAACTGACCTAAGAAAACCCATCTCCAAACGTAGATAACCATATTAAATAATGAAAATTAAATCAATGAATCTACTAGAAAAAACTATCAATAATTTAGGACTCATAAGAACCATACATCATAACGAGCAAGTATATAAACTGATTTGTTTGATACGTACAGAAGACAGACGTCCTTTTCAGGCAGATTGGTATAAAGGAAAAGAATCTTATCTAGTAGCAGTAGACGAAAACGGACATTTTTTCCTTAGACATTCTGGAGGCTATGTTTTTAAGTTAGATCCAAATACCAAAAAAGAAGAACAGATTGCTAAAAGTGAAAATGAATTTATCAATATAATAGTGTGGGATTAAAGGACTAACCCGATTGAAGGAATATGAAATATTTTGAAGAAACACTATTTCAAGATTGAATTATAAAAGTAATGGTACTTATCTAAAACCAATATGGAAGATCAAATACTACAAATAGAAGAATTACTAGGTGTAACACTAGAAAAGTACGATTACAAAAAAGAAGATCAAGTGAATACATATAATACTTGGTCAAACAGTCCAAACATAAGAGAACTTATATGAGAAAATGTAACTATTAAAAACATCCATGTTTTATTACCATTTTCTATGTACCTACACACCTTAAAATTAATTAACTGTACCATTGGTAGTATTTGCAGTCTATATAACTTCGAAAACTTGGGAAACTTAACATTAAACAATGTTACCATTACTAATGTTGAGGAGTTAACTATCGAAAACAAAAGTTGTAATACTGCCTATAATGGAAATTTAATGCACGTAAACTTGGAAAACATGAACATTAAGCATTTAGGTGTTTTACAACCTATGGCTAAAAATTTGGATCATGTGTTTATTACCAATTGTACCATTCATAATTTTTATGAGGTGAATTTGTTTCCCAAACTCTATGATTTACGACTTGATGGTGTAGTTATCAAACAATCTGATGAGGATGTAATTTATGAGGCAGATTCTGAAAGAAATTTCACGTGGTTATCTCTTTTCAACATGGAGTTCGAGGATATTGATTATTTTATTCCAATATCAAAAGGTTTGCATGGGATTACACTCAATGGTTGTACTATTGGTAGTATCAGAAAATTAACTGAATTTGCTGGTTTACAAGAATTTGAAATAGATGCCTCAACCGTAATTAATGATGTAGCATTAGAAAAAGAAAATATAGCATTATTTCGGCTTAAAGAGTGTATCATTTCGACAAACGAAGATGATGTAAAAGCAATAGATTTTGATATACAAAAATTAGCTGCTATAGCTACTAGTATAGAAACAATCACTTTTAAAAACGATGCGATATCTAATCTATCATATCTTACAAATTTTGAAGTATTGACAGCACTAAAATTCGATCGAGTTACAGCAAGATTACGTCACTTTTTGCCTGTAGCAGCACAAATTAGTTCTTTAGATTTTTCAGAATCGACGATTAAAAATAGATCCGAAATACAGCACTTTAAAAACCTGGAAGTATTAAAAATTGATGCCAATACCTCAAAAGAAAGTTTCAAAGATTTTAAAACATTACTTCCCTTAAAAAATCAATTAAAGAAATTCGATTTCTGGGAGTTTTCTGATTGCAGTATTAAAAACTTAGAATTCATTGAACAGTTTACAGCATTAGAGTCTGTTTTTATTCTATATGCTTCAAAAAAAGTAGCTCAACGTGTTTTCTCGTTACCTAGTTTAAAAAAGTTATCGATCAATATCCGAGCAAAAAAAACACAAACATTTAATCTAAAAACTCTTAAGAATATAGAAGAACTCTATATAGAAAACGATAGTTCAGTAACCCTAAAAGGGCTTGAAAACCTTCAGCATTTAAGAGTATTAAGCCTAAAAGATTCTTGTAATGCAAAAGGAATCCATGAAATTAAAAAACTTCGGTATTTAAAGATAAATGAAGCAATAAATATAAGTGAGTTACCAGCAATAAATACACTTACAAAATTAGAAATCGATGTTACAGAAGCATATGAAGTTTCAGGATTATCACGGTTTATCAACCTTAAAGAACTTTCAATAAAAGGGACTAACAAAATCACCTTAGGGCATTTGCCTAATTTAAAAGTGCTGGATATTTCCAACATATTTCCAAAAGAAATTGATTTTTTAGATGATTTACCCAACTTAGAAAAATTGTCTTTAGAAAATAACTGCCTAACCGAGGTAAAAGGGGTAGATAAACTCATCAATCTGAAAATGTTGAATATTTCAGAAAACACAATTCAAAACATAGAGGGTTTAGCAAACTTAAAAAACTTAGCGTATTTAAATCTATACGAAAATAAAATCTCTGATATCACTATATTAAATGAACTACCAAATTTAAAACAGGTAAATATTGCAGGCAATCTTATTGAAAAACCAAAAGCTTTAAAACAATTAAATATTCCTGAAATCGCAGTTTTTTATGGATTACCTAAAGTGCCTTTTTGGATATGGGAAGATCAGGATTTTGAATTGTAATAGCTGTATAAAACAATAGATAAATGAAATTAGAAGAAATAAAAAAAGAAGCAAAGCGATGCAAGTGTGGTGATATACCATCATTATCATCAAAAATCACAGAACTAAAAAACAAAGGCGTTTCATTTTTGGGTTGTGTAGCATTTGTTCAGGTGAACCAGAAAATTTCATTAAAAGAAGCGCAAGAATTAACCCTACAGCTACAAGCATATTCCAAAGATGAAAAGAGAAGGATTGAAGAGGGAATTGATATAATGTTAAGTGATTTTAAGGAAGAAGAATAGATAGGATGGACAAACTTAAAAACATAGAAAAAGCACTCCATATAAAGTTTGAAAAACATGAGTATGGTAAAGAGCAAACCAATACCTATGAATATTTTGAACATTATAAGAGAATAACTTCATTAACCCTTCAAAATATAAGCATTGACAATCTGGATCTCTTTCTACATTTGGTCAAAGAAGTGTCTAGGTTAACCTTTATCAATTGTACGATTAAGGATATTAGTGACTTGATTAAGTTTGAAATCCTACGTGAACTTACTTTAGATAAGGTAGCTATTGGAAATATAGATGAGTTGTATACTAATAAAAGTTGTACAACTGCTTACGATGGTAATTTAAAGCATATCAACCTTAAAAATATGACCATTGACCATTTAGCAGTATTGCAGCCTATGGCAAAAAAAATCGATCATATTTTTATTACAAATTGTACGATTCATAATTTTTATGAAGTTAATCTATTTCCAAAACTATATGATTTAAGATTAAATGGCGTGACCATTAAGCAATCTGAAAATGATATCATTCATACTGCAAAACAGGATAGGAATTTTATACGGATTTGTTTGCGGGATATGACATTTGATACTATAGATCTGTTTTTACCAATATCAGATAATGTAGAACATATTATCCTAAATGGATGTACAATAGATACGATTAAGCACATTCATCAATTTTCTAAGCTAAAGCGTTTAGAGATTGATTCAGGTACTGTTATAAAAGATCAACAACTTTCTCAAGATAAATCAAGCACATTTACCATAAGTTATTGTTCCTTAGGAGAAGAAAGATCTTATCCAAAAGCAAAAGTCAACTTGCAAAACTTAGCGTCTATAGCTCATTATATCAAAAGCTTAGAATTTCATCAATACGTACCTGATGACATGACGTTTTTACAACACTTTACCCAGCTCGAAAAATTAGATTTTCAGTATAGTAATGTTACCATTAGTAATTTTATACCCATAGCGCCTCAAATAAAGGAATTGTATTTCAGTCAATCAGAATTAAAAGAATCGGCACAACTAAAAGCGTTTACACAATTAGAAAAAATTACATTTTACACCAATCCGCACGAAAAAGGATTGATAGATTTAAAAAAACTCTTACCATTAAAACATCAACTTATAAAATTGAAAGTAAATGAAGATGAGGTAAAAAACGTTTCCTGCATCAAAGAATTTACGGTATTAGAATCTCTGGACTTAACAGTAACTTCTATTGCCGAAACAAAAAGTATTTTAGCTTTTAAAACCCTTAAACGATTACGATTATTCATTGATATTGAACCCGAACCAGAAGATATTATAGCTATAGATGTAAGTACTATAACGAACATAGAGACTCTAGAACTTTGGTGTTATTTTTCTATCGAACTTATAGGTATAGAACATCTTCAAAAGTTAAAAAACTTTACACTTTATGGAAATTTAAAAAACACAAGATTAGATACCTTACAGAACCTAAAGTACTTACGATTAGATGAAGATACTGATATAAACGAAATACATTCTATAAAATCTTTAAAAACACTAGTGCTAGAAACATCAAAAGAATCTAAAATTGATGCTTTAGAGCAATTCCCTAATTTAGAGAATTTAAATATTACTGGTACTGCAAATATTGATATAGGAAAACTTAATAAACTCAAGATTTTGAGAATACAAGGAGAGTCCAATTTAACAAATACAACTTGTTTTGATAATGTACCAAATCTTGAAAAATTGGATCTGGGCTGCTGTAATATAGCTGAAGTTAAAAACCTGGAAAAGCTTACCAATTTAAAAGTATTAGATCTTTCAGAAAATGGAACTATAGAAAATATAGACGGATTAAAAAACCTTAAAAAATTAGAACAACTTAACTTATATAGTAATAAAATTTCTGATATCAGTGTGTTAAACACACTCCCTAATTTAAAAGAAGTCAATTTAGCAGATAACGGTTTAGAAAAAAAAGAATACCTATCCCAACTAAAAAAACCAGAAATAGCTATTTTTTATGGGTTGCCTTTTGTACCCTTTAGGATATGGAAAGACCGCTATTTTGAATTGTAAAAATGAAATAATTGAAGGTATTTATCTTTTAGGATACTATTATGAAATATGAACTTAATAAAGGAGATTTTGTAAAAATTGGTAACGATACAGGAGTAATCGTTTTTCTTGTAGGAGAAAAAGATACACCTGCAGAACATTTAGGGATTTGGTTTGGAGAAACAAACGAAAAAGGAAAACCTAAATATAGAACAGTGCCGATAGATTATTGCAAGAAATTAAATTCAATAGATGTTTATCATTGAATTCATTGATAAAATGATATTAACTCTTAAGATCAATAAAACTAATAATGGAAAAAATAATAGGTAAAACACTTACAGTCCATAAACAATGATAGAATTAGATGAATTACATATTTGGAGAAAATTAAGTAGTCCATATAGAAACTCAGAAGTAATACCATCACTCATTCAGGAACTTTCAAAAAGTTTGAATAAAAAAATTGCAGATGAATTAATATGGGAACATATTTATCACCAAGGATCAGTATACGAAAATACACTTGCCACCGTACCTCATGTATTAATGATAATTGAAGAGTCTGATGATATCGAATTTAATATTGATGTATTAGCTTCTCTAGGAGTCGTTTTAATTTACCTAGACAATATATCAGAGTTAGAGCAAATATTTGAAGAGGATCATCTTAATGAAAAAGAAAAAAATAGAATTCAGATAGCATTTATGGATTCGATAGAAAAGTTTAGAAACCTTGTAAATAAGTATTCGCACAATACTGAAATTTTGAATGAAGACTCCAAAAGATTTTATTTAATCGCATTTTTAGTCTCCATAAAAAGACATAAAGAAGCTGAAATATTTAAAACCTTTAATATCAATGACGAATATATTTTTGTATGCCCTACTTGCGAAGAAGAAACTTTTTTATGGAATGAAGAGAATGTTTTAAACGCGTATAGCAGCGATCCTACTACAAATAAAAACCAGGAAAAATTAAGAATTGATGTAAATACATCTAATATCAATCTGGATTGGCTAGAAAAACCAATTGACATAATGAATATCAATTCGCTAAAACCATTAATCCCATATTTTAAAGGAGATATAAATTGCCATAGTTGTAATAAAAAACATAACGTATTTAAAGGAATAATGAATAGTATATAAAAACTATGATAGAAAATTGGAAAGACACTGCATTCGGCTCTGATTTTGGAGGGGATTTTTTAGAGCTAGTAGAAAACATAACTAGTGATACGCTCACTATGGATTTGATATATACGCATAGCGATGTAAAAAAGTATATTGATAATCCTGATCTACTTCATGAAAGAACAGACAACAATGTGAGGTTTACAAATTCAAAATTCGAACAGTATATTCATTTCGAAGATTTGATTATTGCACTTTCAGCAATAATTGTCGAAGCTGGAA
This sequence comes from uncultured Aquimarina sp., assembly GCF_947492405.1. Lineage (GTDB taxonomy): Bacteria > Bacteroidota > Bacteroidia > Flavobacteriales > Flavobacteriaceae > Aquimarina. The sequence goes on along the minus strand of NZ_CANLMP010000004.1, from coordinate 312,208 downwards.
TACATGGACAAGTAGATTTAACCAAAGCGTATGGTAATAAAGTATTGAAATTTCAAATGAATAAAGAGGAAATAACACCAGTATATGAGGCTTTACAAACAATATACAATACTCCTGATAGCTATGTTATGTTTGAAATGTGTATGAAAGAAGAACGAGAAGAAACACTTAAGGATATAAAGGATATCTTATCAAGATTTGAAAAATTAGTAAACTAAAATGAGTATGAATTTTGAAATTATTGGAGAAAAAAGCACTGCGAATATTGATTTGATAAAGAATATGCTCAATTTTCCAATACCAAAATCATACTTGGAGTTTATCAAACATTATGGATATGGAATCATTTCAGAAAATGTTGAATACCTGAACATAATAACACCAGATAAAAATTTCTTTGAAAATAATTTTAAAGAAGATATTGATTTATGGGAATGGAAAGATGATTCGCAAAAAGATAAAATACATAATAGCATATTAATTGCCCATACATTTGATGGACAACATGTGTATTGCACTCCATCTTCTTTTTTGATACTTCCTAGATTCGAAATACCAATCGAATTTGATACTTTTAACCAAGTAATACAATATTATATAAACAACTATAATATGATTAATACAATTAAATATAAAACGCATAAGGGATATTGAATTCATGAAAAATGAATAGAAGTGTAAAACAAATAGCAGAAAAAATTATTGGAAGACATCTTTTTTTAGAAGAAGGAATGAAGCAATCAAGTATTTTCGAACAAGAAAAACGATTGAATATCAAAATCCCAGCTACGCTCAAAGAACTGTACCTTACCTTAGGAAATAATGCATTATTTACAGATGGTTTTCATCATTTTGCTGAAGTTGCAGCACTATTTGTGAAAGATAATAAGTTGGTGTTTCTTCAAGAAAATCAATCTGTAGTGTATTGGGCTGTTGATTTAACAGATTCAAAAACAGTGTATCAAACTTCCGATCAAAATTTTGATGAAACTGTTGAATGGTATAGTGAAGAACTAAGTTTAGATCAATTTATTGAAATGATCTTATATGTTCAATGTGTCATGTCTGATGAAAGTTTTCATGCGAAGGCAAAAAGTGGATTTCAATATTTTGCATCACTGGACATTAGTGAATACCATAGTAATGAAAAATCTAAGAATTTTATAGATACCTTAGAAAATGATTATAAAGAAATAATACGTGGTAATGGATTGAGAATCTATTGGGATCCTGAAACAATACTCATGTATTTTCTCAATAAAGAAAACCAAATAAGTGATATGATATTGACGTGTACAAAAGATGAAGCAGTACTTGATAAAATGATTGATGCATATGGATTTAATCAATTATAATACAAATATAAACTACCACGCTACGAATATTGGTTGACTATAGGATGCTAAGATTAAGTGATGTACTATTGATGGAGGCATTTGCAAACTATAATGAATATTAGAGATCGATATACGGAAATAATCAATGGAATGGAGTCTGAGGACAGACTTGTTCAATGGAACACCATGGTTACATGGTGTAGACTATGGATTGAGGAACAGCATAAAGAATTGAAACCTCTTCTTAAATTGATCGAAAAGTGTAAAGAAATTGGTTTTTGGGAACGATACTACCCAAGTCAATCTCAAAATGCCTTGGGGCTTTCGTTAGGAAAAAATTATCAGGAAAGATATGATTTACCAATGGTGTATATTAGTTATCATACCATGGATGATAATTTCGGGATACAATACCAAAAAGGACAAGGAGGCAAAACCACAAGAATAGCATGTGGGAGTGAGGTATCCAATAGTAATTTTCAAGAAATAGAACTTTGGTTGAATGACAAAAGTAATAATAGTAGGAAACTATAAAAATGACTAAAAAAGAAGCATTAATTAAAAAAATAAATGAAGCTTTTAAAAATGTAACACTCGGAGATGGAATAGGCCTTTGGGAAGCACAAGGGCACGATGATAGATTGACCGTTAGTGAATGCAGAAAACTAAGAGCTAAAGATGAAAAAGAAGATTGGATAGACATTCCATTAATTCATTTGTATCAATGTAGTAGTTCGTTATCATTTTTTGATGCCAAAGGAATGCATTTCCATTTACCAATACTATTGCTGTTTGCGATTGGTTTTTTTAAAAAAGAAGAGAAAAAATTATTAGAAAAAGGGCTTCTAAAAGGATGCACAGAACCTCATATCGAATTTCATTTAATGGAAATATTGAGTAATAACGAAAGTGCTAAAAAATATTATAAAGAACGCTATTCTTTATTGACTATAGAACAACTGCAGTGTATCAGAGATTTTTTTGAATATAAAAAGAATCTATTAGAAACTTACTATAAAAGTAATGAGGCCAGAGAACTTGGTTTATTACCCGCAGCTGTTGCATATGACACCGACTATATACAATTGCAAAAAGCAATAGTATGTTGGACAGATGAATTTCAAATCAAATAAAAATGAACGAATCTAAAATATATATCGATTTTAATGAAATGATAGCATGCGATTTAATACTGTTAGCAAAAACTGATTTCAAAAAAGACGCTAATGGTACTACAATTGAACTAAAAGAAGGTATGAAGATCAAAGTATATATGGATGATGAAGATGAATTTGGAAAACCAGATAATTTAATTGCACACGGAACAGTAGAACCAAACAACAGTGGCGCATTTAAAACCTGTAAATGGAATATACGAATTGATAAAAACGGCATTCGTCACGAATCAGAGTTATAAGTATGAATCGTTTGATAATACATAGAACAAATTTTGTAATTGCGTTACTATTGCTTTTTAAATTCAATAGCAATGCACAGGGTAGCAATATCGTATACTATGAAAATAATAAGATTGCCGTAAAACATCAAAACGACTCTATTTATTTTTATAACAGTTTAGGAGCAATAAGAAAGATAATTAGTCTTAAAAATAACAAATCGACTCCTTTTGGATTGCCGCAGGAGGTTCAAGAAATTATCTACAATGGAGAAATTCCAGAGAAGGTGGAAATTTCAGGAGAAACATTCCCTACCTATCTATATAAAAAACGATATACTGATGCGGGAATTGTACTTTGCTCTGAACGTATTTACTATAATAAATTAGGGTTAAAAACAGGATATGAAGAAATCTGTCCTGACGATACAGGTGGTTCTGACTATCATTTTGGAGGAAAAAACATATATAAATACAATCAATATGGGTTGTTAATAGAAAAAGAAGGTGTTATATATAATTACAACAATTACGGGCAATTAATCCAAAAAAAGAATAGAAATATATCTTCTAAAAAAGTATATCGAGACGCTAAATATAAATATAACCAAGGTAAATTGTTCGAATGTACTATAGACATAATAAATTCAAATCCAGAATATAATAAGACACTAAAGCTAAAATATAAGTATAACAATAAAGGTTTGTTGTCCGAAATTATAAAAAATAGTAGAAAAAAAATTGTAATCGAATATAATAATGATAATAATGTTACTAAAGTAAGTGAGGTTAAAAATTGGAGAGATAAAAAGTACGAACACACATATCTAACCTACTATTATGACACCAAAAAAAGAATTGAAAGAATTCAAATTGACCATCAATATAGCTACTCTGATCAAGATCTGCGTTTTATGTATGATGAAGATGAGAATTTAGTACAAAAGATTTTGAATGGAAAAATAATTGAGAGCTTCGGTTATGATGATAAAGGAACCTTAATTTACATAGGAAGTAATGAAAGATGGGGTGAGGATAAAGTTTTAGTTAAGTATTAAATAATTTACGATGAAATATATACACTACATTATACTAACAATATTAGGATGTGTTACCACTTTCTTTATTTGGATGTATATTCAAAGAGCAAATCTTGATTATAATACTGAAGGTACATTTTTATCTATAGAAGATGGAGTAGTTTATACCGAACAAGCAAAAGAAGTTTATGGAATTCTTGCACTTTGCGGGCTGATTTCGACAGTAGTGTTTTTTTATAAATTTATAAGGAAATGATTAGTACAAAAGAAATCGCAGAAGAATAAAAATGTTTTTGAGATTAACATGAATAAATTACATATAATTTTTACAATATTCTTTGCATTGACCCTACAGGCTCAAACTACTAGTAATGAAAATAGAATGCTACATACTATTTTTAAGGTTATTAATGCCAAGTCACATACTGAGATACCTCTTGCCATTATAGAAATTAGTGTCGGAAATAAAAAAATTGGTGAAGTTCAAACAGATTTTGACGGACTAAGTCCTTGGAATATATGCTCTAAAAAAATGGGAGGTAATAAAATTAAGATCAAAGTATTAGGAATGAATTATAAACCATTTGAAGAAACGTATTCCCTTAAAAAAGACACGATACTTGCCATTAAACTCGAGTCTGAAACAATAAAATTTAAGAATCGAGGAGAATGGGAAACCTTTATAAGAAAAGAATTAGGGATTCCCTTCTGCGGAACAGGTTTAGAAATAGATACCGAAATAGAAGCTATGGAAAATGGAATGTACCAACATTGTGACGGTCGTATGAAAAGATTCAATGATATCCCTGTAAACGAATTGTACCAATGGGAAAAAGTAGCAAAGTAATTAAATAAAGAGAAGGTACATGACCATAGAAGAAGCCAAAAAATTGATACACAAAGAGTATACTTCTGATACAGGATTAGATCTACTTTTTAGGATGAGTGCAGATGTGGAAGAAGAACGAATAACAGCTTTTTTAGAAGCATTAAAATCTATAGAACAATATTATGCAGACAAAAAAACTATAGAAAAAAAGTTAGTGTACCAACTCTTTAGTATGAACCAAACGCTAAGAGCTAGTATGGGTCATTGGAAAGCAAGTAGACCAGAAGGATTAGATACCGATACCTGTTTTAAAATTTTTGACGGGATACGTAGTGTTTTTTCAAAATAAAGAATGTAAAAATGAAGTATAACCTAGCCACTATTTTCGAGAAAATTACAAAAGCATCTATGTATGATGAAGATTGTAGTTTTACAATGAATGAATTATGGAAATGGGTAGTTTTTGATTCCGAAAATATGGAGCTAAATGATTCGCTGACGATACATGAACCTTCAGGGATCGCTATTAAAGGAAGAGAAACAGTATTAGACAAAACGACTTGTATAGAAGGAGAATATTTTCTTTTTGATTTTATTGGTCATGCACCTTCGTATAGGCTGAACACCTTAGAAAATCCTCAAGATATAGTCAATGTAGTGTTGTCAAAATCAGGTATTTTTAATTCATTCACAACTATACAAATTCCTATTGTCAAAGGTGAAGTTTGTAATCTGAACGAGATCATAGCATTGATTTATAAAGAAGAATTAGAAGAAGAACTAATCTATCAGGAATTGATAAACGATTTTCAAAAAATACTACAAACAACGATAAACGACGATACATTTTATAGTGCTTCAAAAGAAGCTGGAAATTGCATTGTTAAATATAAAAACAAAGGAATATCTCAACAACAGGCTTATAATACCATATATGCAATTAAGCTAGTATATAGAGCTTTGGGAATTGATCATTTGGATGATTTTATCGATGAGATTTTAGATTATATATGTGGTTATATAGGAAACAAAGAACTGTGGATTTGGGATAAAAAGTTGTAAGAAGATTAGTATAGAAAAGTGAAATGATAACAGTTGGATCCATAACAAGAGAAGAAGCGACAGCTATTTTTCCGTTTTTACAAGAAAAATACAGAGGAAGAAGAAAAGAAATAAAAGAATATACACATAAGTATCCAGAATTTGTGTTTTGGATATATCCAGATGGTAAATTATTTGATGCCAAAGAAGCTCATAAAAAAAATACACCAAAAGGCTTTGACTATATTCTGCAGGATGAACCCAATTATGGTGGGTTTTTACGAGGTAGATTAGCCAGGCAATTCGAAGAACAAATTATCGTAATTTATTGTGAACCTGAAGTATTACATCTGAATAATGAAAAAATAGAACAATTTTTAACCGGAATCAAAGAAATCCCATTGCCAGTAGCTGATACAACATTAGTCATTTCTGATAATGGAGATATATACGGTACCATAACCGATATAGAAGAACGATTAGAAATTACAGATTGAGAATTTGGGAATAATCCTAAAACAAAAATAGAACCTTATGGCGTTAGATTTTCACAGATTTGATAGCAACGAACATGTATTTGGTTTAGATGACAAACAATATGCTCATCTAGAAAACCTGTTTGTAGAATTTAAGCAAAAAACAGGAATCTATATTGACCCATATAGAGATTCAAGACTATCTATGGATCATCAAAAAACAATGCTAAAAATAATAGATGCTTGGATTGATGTAGCAGATCTTAACAAAGATAAGCGAAAGACAGTAACCGTTATCTGGTTTAAAACATGGATGGGTTATTTTTCTAATAAAAGTATGGATATAAAGATATTAGGAGATTGAATCACTTCAGTAATAAAAAAACGGAAAAACTATATAAAAAACAGTAAACACCAAAGAAATTTTCATCTATGAATAAAAACAACAACCGCAAAACTTTCATAATAACTTTGATCATTGTTTTAATAGGATCTCTTGGTTTTAATCTATACCTATGGAATGAAAAACGATTATATAAAGCAGAAGTCATAAAGAAAAACAAAGCCATTACGGAGATTCGTAATGTGATAAAAATTGTTACACAAACACATAATTCTATTGAAGCTGTTGAAGTCGCTCTAAAAAAAGATTTTAATATTAATTCGGGGATTATGCATGATAAAATGGATGACACATATTCTTTGGTTGTTACCCCTAAAGATTGGAATCAAATTGATCATCAGGAAATATGGACATTTATGGGTTTACAAATTGTTTTTGATAAACAGAAAAAGTTTCAACAAATTGATTTTTATAAACCGTAAATAGTGAAAGAAAAAGAAGCACTTCAAAAAATAAAAACACTAAGAGAAAAGTTGTCCATTCCTCTAGACGTTGCAATGCAATTGATGAAGGAAAATAATGGAGATATAGTAATGTGCGAACAAGAATTTCATAGAAACAACATCAATACTATTTGTAGACTAGCTGAATGCGATGAAATAGTAGCAGAGAAGTATTATCAAATCTGCAATTTTGATATCCAGAAATCCATTAAAAAGATTCACCAACAATTATTTTTTCTTACGACCACCCCAAAAGAAACTATTGATAAAATAGGATTCATACTATGGGCAGAAAATGAAAATCTAGATACATATGTAACTTCAAGAGACAGAAGCCTGTTTATTCAGACAAAAGATTTTGACTTTGTTATGGATGTTTTTAAATCCGTTTTTCCAATTAAAGACCAAAAAGGAGATATAATTGATAATCATTTTAGTACGACCAGTAGTAACTTTTTTGATAATAAAACCAGTCGAATTATTGTAAACAGAATAGCAAAAATCAAAACCAAAGATGCTGATGTAGAATCTTTTTTGAGAGATCTAATCAAATGGTTTAATATCCAACTAAGGTATGCAGATACTATAGTTGTTTATGGAAATTTATAAAGATCGTATGCAATAATAAAAAATAGAATTTTAAAAATGAATAAACCTTTAGTTGCAATATGGGATACCGTAGGTTTGGGAATTATTATAGAATTTCCAACAGGAGTTTTGATAACGAATCAAACAGGAGGAACTACCTGTTTACATCCTGAAATTGAAGGCGTTTATGTACCATTAGCAAATGATTATAAAGAAGCAACCAAAGAATTTTTAAGCCCAGAAATTGCGCTAATAGATTATTTTGAAAGTGCAAAATATAAAGGAAGTGGTGCTATAAAAGGTATTGATCTAGAGGATGTAGCCGTCATAAATGAAATACTTGCACAGTTTAGTTTACATAAAATGATAACTATAGATCTAGAAAAATTGCAAGAATCTCATGAAGCCTGGATTTATATAGAAATTAGTCAAGATAGTGATCTAGGAATACTTAAAGGGTTTTCTGAAGATCCTTTAAAAGGAGTATTAACCTGGTCTAATAGTGATTAATACCAGTTATTGTTTGAATTTATTGGAAAAGAAAATGGAGATTTTTTTATTTCAATGAAGAAGAAAAATCAAGCATAGCTGGGCTACTGTTTATTTTTATCCTGAAATTGAGGCACAAAAAGGAACATTTTATTACGGTAAATTCTAATGATAAATGGTATAAAATGGGTTTTGAATATAAAATTATAGCAAATTTTACAGAGAAAGAGATTTCAGAGATTAAACGTGTATTAGAAACAAGTAAAGATTTTGATAAAAAATACGAGTTCAATACAAAAGTATTTTGGGATTTTAGACAACTTGATAACAAAGGTAAGATGCCAAATATTAGTATCTGTTTCGAAAACGATGGAATTTACGTTTGTAGGTATGATGGAAGTTATTTGTGGAAAAATCTAATTCCTTTAAAAAATTATATAGAAAGCAAAAAAAATAAATACACAATACTTGACTATCAGGAATAGCAAATATGATGAAGCAATTAAAAATAGATAATATAAGTCTCTCTGATTTCGGAATTAAAGAAATGTCACTTGGAGAAAATTATGATGAAATAAATATTGTTTCAGATGGTTCCATTAGAATTAGTGATTTAGAAAGGTATAATGAAACACGAATAACAATAAAAAAATGGGAAAAATTGTGTGTTAGTAAATACATAACAAAAGACCCATCTACGGATGGGTATTATGTGAAAATAGATTGGATGAATAGTATGGAAACATTTGACTGTATTCAAGAAATTCTTCTTAATGAAGAAACAACACTAGTATTAAATGGATTTAGTAAAGAAAGCGATGGTTGGTTGACTTATAAATTTTTCGAGTTTGAATATGAAATAACAATAGCATCAAAGTGAAAAACCAAGACAAATACAATTTATATACTTCCAGTCATCTAAAAGATATGACTGTATTCGAACAATACAAATACCTTACAGAAAATGACCAAGATATTGTAAAGCTCAAGCAACAAATAAGAGGCATTGCAATGCGTAAAAAACTATCATCTGTAATGAATGATACCAAATGGCTCGAGTTACAACAAGGAATAGAGAATTTACCTTTTCCTCCAGCCTATAATGAAAAATTGGTACAATGGGATAAGGCTACATTTAGTTTTAAAGATATAGAAAAAGAGCCTGCCTATTTTGGAGATTGGTCTAGTTATTGGGAAGAAGGACTTCCTATATTTTTTACGATCGAATGGCTTGAGATACGACCTAAGCATAGAAAAAGCGAAGGGCGTTTAGTTCCGCCAAAAATAGTAGATGAGACGGAAGAAGTAATTAGTTTACTTAAAAAACTAAACATACCTTTTGAAGAAGAAAATGGAACTGTAATTATATATGGTTATAAATAGAATGTTTACATGAAGTTAAAAATACCTATTGAAATAGACCTGTTAGAGTTTTTTAAAACAGGAAAGTTTGATTATCTAAAACTAGGACAAACCAAAGAATGGATTATAAATAATTTTCCGGATCCAGATTGTTATAGTCCAGATTTTTTAACTGAAGAAGTCAATATTTGGACGTATGGAGGAATTGAACTTTTTTTTGAAAATAAAAAACTCTATTTAATATATTCTGATCATTGGTATGAAGGAAAGTTAGAAAGCAGTAATCAAATAAAACTAGACAAATGGATCTTTGAAGATATAGACAAGCTAAATCTGAAATTTGTAGTAACAGCATTAAACACTCATAACATTGATTACAAGAAAAAAACAGATAAGCTAGGTGTTCTTTTAAGACTGAATAGTGGAATCGAATTAACTTTTGAAAATATAAATGATGTTGAGGATATAGATACAAACGACTTTCATCTAAGTTCGTTTGGATTAGTAGCCGAAAACCCAAACCGATGGAAATAGTAAAAACATGGATTTTAATACTTTAAAACAACAAATAAAAAAGGTCACTAAAAAGGCATTTATAGAAAATGTTGCTAAATATGGAAAAGACATCTGTGCCTTCGCTTTAGTTAGTGATGATGGCGCTATGACTGTTGTTCCATACACCAATACCAAAACGCATTTACAAAAAATGCAAAAAGAAGATCCGGTCTACAAAGAAGTATATGAGTTTGAACCTGCAGAATGGGATACATCAGATGGAGCAAATGATGAGATTGATGAAATTTGTGACATCCTAAGTCAACAAGCTTTAAACGAAAATATAGACTTTGTAACCTTTAAGAAACAGGTATTCGAAAACTGTGTTCAAGTATTAGAAGAATTACAAAAAGATAACTTTTTTAAGGATAGTTTAACGAAGGATATTTTGGTACTTTTTAGTATTTCGGATACAAGTGAATCTGAAGAAAATTTGATAAAATGGGCAAAACAGGTCAATCCCAATGAGAATGGAGAGCGTTATGAAGCCTATCAGAATAAAGTATGGGAATAAAAAATAGATAAAAAATGATAAAATTTACCGAATGTCTAAATGATACCTGGGATTATTTCTTTTTAACTGATCCTGCAAACTTATTATTGTTTAAACAAGAAAACGATTTGTCAGATGATATAATGAATGAATTTACAACCAATGAAAGTGCCGAATTAGCAATAGAAAAAGGGGTCATAATTCCTATGAGCAACATTAAAAATCAACCATATACCATTTTTTTTAACACAACTAATCAAACTTCTATATTTAAGGAAGACAAGGGTTTACTATTGTTCGAAAAAACAGGGTATATCTTAAAAGTTATCAATAATGAAGTTTGTTTACTAACCGTTCCTTACTTAAAGAATTGGACAGAGGCGGGTAGTATTAGTCATTTAAAAGAAGCAGTTAAAACTGGCGTTAGACAAAAGATTGTACTAGAAAATGGTTGTTATGCGATCACCATTTTAGGAGGATTTACTTTAGAAAATGACATTGAAGAAGCTACGTTCGAGTTTCAGTTTACATTAGTATCAATGGGAACAAAAAGTAACATAGATAACATTGGTTTTCCATATTTAATAGAAAAGTAAATACCTATGCGAAAATACTTAGCAACATATCAAGACCAAAGAGGAACAGAAGAGGTTGTCATAAAATCTGATGGTAGTGATATGTATTTTACCCTAAGAGGGATTGATTTTGAAGGACAAGATTTTGAAATGTTGGGAGCAGAAGAGATTGATGATTCTAAATTCGATTATGAAATGTTTCAGGATGGGTCAGGAGATTTAACCAACTTTACGTTAGCAGTAACAATTCCTATTTTACTTTTTGATTCGATCAAAAAAAATAAATTTACAGCACCACTAATAGTACATGTAGAAGTTGGTGAAACTACAACTATTAAAGGTTTAGATAGCGAACTTACTTGCTTGATGTTAACTACATCCTTTGGAGAATTTACTGTTGAAAAGAAATTAGAATGGATGGAAGATGCATTGATAGCCATACAAAATCAATTACCAGAACATATCTATTTAAATACTTGTTTGAGTTGCAAGTACTCCAACTATCACCCTGTTGGAAATGGCATGTTTGGTGGGTTATGCTGTTTCAAAAATTACAAAGCAGCGATAAGACAAATGAACAATAAGTATGATTTAATGAATTCATGGACAGAAGAGAGAGTAAAAAATAAGAGTCTGTTTTTTGTACAAGAAACCTTTGATTGCCAAGAGCATCAACTACCTACAAAAGAGGATTGGTTTTATAAGGATTGGAGAAAAACAATATAGAAATGGAAGAAAAAGAAAAGGTGATACATACTTTGTTTTATAAGGAGATTAACGCCTTATTACGTGATCAGTTTTCGGTAATACAACAAAACATAACACCACAATATGAACAACTTTTAAAAGAAAGAGAATTTCCATATCCATTACCCATAATTTGTCAATTTGAATATGCCAGCTGGGGAAGAAATAAACAATGGCGATTAGAGTTGGATTTTGATGAGTATCAATGGTCTGATAAAACCGTAAAACCTCATTTTCTAAATGCATTAGTATTTATAGAAGTAGGAACAGAATGGATTCATTTTAAATACCAACTCTGTAGTTCTTTTAATGATTCTTTAGAACCAAAAGAAACTGAGAAAATAGAAATTAAAAGGCTTAATGAAACTGAATTTGTCGATAAAAAAATAGACGAAGTACAATTGTTTTTAGATAACTTACCTAAGAGATTTATTCAAGAAACAGAAAAAATAAACTTTAATGAATTAGAATATATGGAGGAAGATGTAGTAATGAACAAAAAAATTCAAGATAAATGGAAAGAAGGATTTGTTATTGGCTTTGACTGTATTGCATACGGAGACGGTTACGTCATTATGGGGAATACGTATTGCGTGGAAAATAGCGAGACAAAAGAAGTAAAAAGACACTGGTTTCCATTATGTGATACAACACTTTCTGGCATTGAAAGGCATAATGAAGATATTTGGACCGAGATAGATATATTTCATGGCTCTTTTAAATATAAAGACAAAACTATTGTATTTGGAGATGGTGCTATGGGTAACGAAGGATATGTAGCCTCTCTTAATGAAGATAAAACCTTAGATTGGAGTATTTTCTTTACATTTTCTAATCCTATACACAAAGCCGAAGTAAAAAATGAACATTTAATTTGTTACGGGGATACAGGTGCAATTATTGATATAGATTTAAACAATATTACCAAAATAAAAGTCATCCAACTAAACGATTGGGCAGAATACTAAAACAACTATATTCTGAACTAAGAGTGCATGTAAAATAATGTATTAAATGATGTCAAAGATTATTGAAAACTATGAGAATAAATTAAATCTTGCAAAAGCTAGACTTAAAAAAGCAAGTCTAGCGATTAGAACATCAAATACGGGAAAAGAGTGGCAGGAGTTTAATGAAGCTTCTCATAATCTTCTCATTTGCGAACGTCAACTCGCTGCTTCAAAAAATACAGAATATGCCGATATTATTGACTTTCCGGAAACTTGGGATGTAGGAGCCCCGTTACCTCATTTATTTATGAATGATCATAAAACATATTTGCTGTTTTATGTAAAATCAGTTGACCCAAACTGGGATGGAACGTATACTACTATGGTGGATACTACACGTGATAACATTGTCTCTTTGGCTTTAGTAGAATTTGAACATTGTACGTCTGCTAAATTGGGCGCTCCAAATGATGAGGTATTCGAAGGACATCCGCTATATGAAAAAGGTCTTGAACTCTATGCGCCTCTAAAAATTATGAATTCGAACTGGATATAAAAAAATCAGAAAATTGGAAAAACACTAAGCATTTCTTTTTTTGCTTTCACGATATTACTTTTGAATGTATTGCACATTCTTTTGAAGTTGAATTATACCAAACTAGGTTTAAAAAATTACTAAGCATAGTATTTGAGAAATTAACAAACTAAAATATAAGTGAAATAACGTTTCATATAAAAAAATGAACTATACCTTACTATCTGTTTTACAACAATTATCTACTATTCACTTTAAAGAAATAGGAGCTAAGTTCACAATCAAAGACTTTGCGCGAACGGCTAAGTTTAGAAATAATTCTATTGAAATAGATAAAGATTAGCCCGTAAATTAAGAAGAAAGTTATTCATTAAATAGGTTACAAAAACGGACTGCAGAAATTCTCTCATCCATTGATTTAGTATAGGGTAATTTCTTGGCAATAGCTCATTTATTCAACTCCTCATTAAAAAAGTCAAATTATTACTACTTTAGCAAAGCATTTTAATACTTTAAAAGTTCATTAAATGTCCACTTCAGTAGCTATAGTTTCAGGAATTGGTGCAATTCAAAGTATATTATTTGCCCTATTAATTTTTATAAAAAAAGAGAGAAACAAATCAGATTGGATATTGATGATATGGTTTCTTGTATTCTCAATTCATTTATCGTTAAAACTAAGTATTGGGTTTTATGAAGTTACCGTGATAGATATTTTAATCATGACCATTAGTTTCTTACATGGTCCGTTTTTTTTATTCTATTCAAATTCAATTCTTGGAGCGCATTTTACGAAAAAGAGTCTTTTACATTTCGTCCCATTTTTATTCTTTTTTATAGGATGTTTTTATGTAGAAGATATTCACGAACCTAATTGGGAAGTGATACTTCTTATTGTGAAATTAATTTCATTGATTTTTTATCCTTCCTTTATATTGTATCATTTCAAGAGTAAAATTAGATTTTTGAAATCCAAGACTTCTAACAGTGCGGTTTTAGAATATTTTTGGATTAAGACCGCCGCTATTATTTTCTTAGTCAGTATGGGGATTAGTATGATACGACTTGTTACAGAGTTGAGCGTAGGTGTGTCATATTTTGAATTTGTAGATGTACTTCGGTATACTATTTTAGTAATGATAATTGGTTTTTATGGATTGAAGTATGGAACGATTTACAAACCAGAAGAAGTATCTGATAATCTAAGTCCAAATAAGGGGAAATATAAGCACAGTCCATTAAAGACTAATGAAATTAATAACATTCGTCGCCTTATCAATCAATATTTTAAGGAAGATAAATCATATTTAAATCCTGATTTTTCTTTGACAATGTTATCCAGATCAATAGATATTCGTAAACATCATTTATCTCAGGTAATAAATTCTGAAATGAAAACTACTTTTTATGATTTGGTCAATACTAAAAGAATTGAATACGCTACTCATAAAATTAGAGAAGGGGAAAGCTCTTATTTAACAATGGAAGGCTTAGGGTATGATTGTGGATTTAATTCCAAGTCAGTGTTTTTTTATCATTTTAAAAAACAAACCGGAAAAACGCCTGGGCAGTATAAGAAAGAAATGAGTACGAATTAATTAATACCTTCTAATACATCATTTAAAACTTCAATATTTGTTTGACAGCAATAAATAATATTACTGTTAATAGAAACTCGATATTTTCTTTTTTGAAAATTATGTCTAAATATTTACCTAAGAAATATCTAAGGGATTCAAAAATATCGGATAGATAAACGTATACGCGATAGTATTGTTTATTCTTAATTACATAAAGTAAAAAGAGAAGCTAATAACGATTATAGAATTTAAGAACTCATTAAAATAACCCCTTCAATATTAAAAGTAAATGAATAAAAGAGAATTTATTAAAACATTTGCGGCAGCTTCTGCATTAACCTTGGTTAATCCAATAGAGGTCTTGGCGGGCAAAACAATTAGTAGTATAAATAAAAATGTACTCATACTAGGTGGAAGAGGTTTTATAGGTCCTAGCATAGTGCAGGTTTTTTTAAAGGCTGGTTATAACGTGACTTTATTAAATAGAGGAAAAACTAATCCGACACTTTTTAATAACCTACCTATTATTATATGTGATCGAGAAAAAGAAGATAAGAAGGAACTCAAGAATATTGATAGAAAGTACAGAGAATCCCATTGGGATATCGTTGTAGATACATGGCAAAAATCACCAAAAGCAGTTGCAGATTTTCTTGATGAATTTAAAGGGCGTATCGGCCATTATCATTATATATCAACAGTTTCTGTATATGATAAATGGGATAAGAAATTTATTGAAGAAACAGAACCTTTAAATCCACTCCCTAAATTTCCTAAAACAATACAGGAGGATTTTAGATATGCTATAAGAAAAACTTTTGCAGAAGAAGCTATACGCGAAAGAATGGATAACTATACCATATATAGATCTCATGGGATGAAAGATTTTAGGACTACCAGACCAAATGACCCAAGTGCTCAACCTTTTTGGCCTGTGAGATTTTATAGAGGAGGAGAGATACTTTTGCCAAATGTGCAAGATCATCATATTCAGGTAACAGATGTTCAAAGTCTGTCCAATTTCATTTTGCATTGTTCTAGGACTAAAACTTATGGAGAGTATAATGTAGCTTATCATTCAACACCGTTTAAAGATTTTGTGTCAAGCCTTATTTTAGCTACCGATATGCCAAAAAAATTACATTGGATTGATGGGGAGTTCTTAATAGAAAATGAATTATTGCCCTATAAAATAGTCCCTCTGTGGAAACCCAAACCGGCAGGGTCGTATTATTTTAATGTTCAAAAAGCTATTGGAGCTGGT
This sequence comes from uncultured Aquimarina sp., assembly GCF_947492405.1. Taxonomy (GTDB): domain Bacteria; phylum Bacteroidota; class Bacteroidia; order Flavobacteriales; family Flavobacteriaceae; genus Aquimarina. Next base: position 296,105 of record NZ_CANLMP010000004.1, on the reverse strand, counting down.
TTGATTAACAGGTCTATGGTGGATATGATAACTGATCAATTAAATGGGTACAAAAGTAGATATCCAAATGATGATGTTAGATTTGGGGAGGTCATAGATGGGAATAAAATTAAGTATTATTCTATTGATAAGGAGAAGTCAGTCATTGATAAATGGATTGCCAGACAAAAGTGATATGATAGTACCTGTTATTAAATTATTGTTCAAAAAAGAGGTTGTCTGAAAAGGATTAAAAATACGTGTCGGTACATTGAGCAAAGTAGAAATGTAATCTGTTTTCCAATGAATTAACAGACTTCGACTAGGCTCAGTCTTTTATATATTTAGCTTTTCGGATAACCTCTTTTTGTTTTACTAAAGTTTAGATTTATAGAGGTTTACAATAAATAAACTATATAATCTTTAGCTTTTAAATGATTTTGATTGTTGTGCATTCCAACAGTATTATCAGTTTTGTAATTGTATTCCGAATGCCTCTTCAAAACCTTGTGGAATGAAGTCATTAATCGTTTCATCATGATCTCCAGAACCAGTAATTATATTTGTGTTTTTAGACTGTAAAAATTCAATTTCTGCAGATGTAAGTCTACCGACTGCTTGATCTGTTTCTCCGTATACATAGGTAATACTAGATAAGTCATCAAAAGAAGCAAGAAGTTCGGTATATCTATTCATTGCAAATCCTGCAGCTAATCGGTTTAAGTTTCTATCGATAACATCCGCTTCTGGTTCTTGATCCAGAATTGGATTAATTCCGTTTTCGAAATACCCAGCCCTTCCTTCAGAAAAAGCTTCCCATACAATTGCATCCATATCTAACCTACCTGCTATAATCAAATAGTTGTCTGCTACGTCTATCCCTTTTTTTGCGATAAGATCTTGTGTTACGAAAGCTCCAAATGAAATTCCTAAAACATAAACTGTTCTTCCTTGATCTTTAAAATATTTGACAACTTTGTATAAAATTTCTACGCTTTCTACATCAAGATTAATAGCTTGATCAAATGTTATGTCATTACTTTCGAATTGGTCTGAATTTAATGTTTGTGCTTGGTGCACATTTACAGCTAAAAGGTCTGTAGTATCAAAATTTTGAAAAACCTCATCAACTTCGCCCGTACTAAGTTCAGTATCAGGACCACTTTGTACATTGATCAAAACGACAGGAGCATCTTCCTCTCCTTTAAAATAAATTAAATCTTTAATTTCTTCTGATATTTCAAGAGGTTCATCAGTAACGATAACATCATCAGAGTCGCAGCTGATGAAAAATAATGATAGAATAAGGACTGTTGTGTACATGCGATAATGTTTCATAATAATTTAAATTTGAATTGTTTGTAATAATTTGATAGGGTACACCTCCATTAAGGTAACCTCCTAAAAATGTAGTAATTGATTGAAATCAAAGGATAGCATCAGGATAGTTTAATGTCCTGATATATCTATAAAAAATATATTTGACGATTGATTAGAAATCTATAGTAATCGCAGTTAACCCTGCTATACCAAAATTGCCGAGAACCAATTCATCCGTTACGGTGTTAGTAATATTACCAACAAGATTGACAGGTAAAAATAGAGAGGATACTTCCGGTTCATTTCCTTGGTTACTAATGACATTGCTATAAAACTGAAACGTAGTGAAGTTAATATTGCTGATGTCTACACGTAACGTTTCGCCTTCGTTCATACCAGTTATAACAAGAACTTTTTCTTCCTCTTCATTGATAATTCTGTCATTGGATACGATCAATTCATCAGAAATTAATACACCATCTTTAAGAATTTCTAACTGAATTAAATAGAAATTTTGTACATCAATTGGACCGGTGAAAGTAATTCGAATACTATCATCAGTTTTTACCATATCTGTAATAGGAATAGGTGGTCTTAAAATTTCTTTTTCTGATATAAGTACAGTTTCATCTTGTAACATCACTTCTATCCAATAAGTGTTGCCTATAATAGGAGTGATCATCTCTGCACTGGTATACTGGCCATTATCAGCAATAAATGAATCCGAAACTAATGAGACAGTATCAGATGCATCTCGTGTAAACAACGATATCTGTGCGTCATTTACAGCACTAAAGGTCGTATCGGTTACTGGAACAGTTTTTTGAACCTGAACCGAAACAAAACCTTCCTCGTTTGTTAATAATCCGGAAATGAATACCTGCTCTTTAAATTCAAAATCTTGACTAATATCCTCAACACAACTTATAAATGTGAATAATGAAATAAATGTTATGTATATATGTAGTTTTTTCATGGTTCTAAAATTTAAAATTGTAGGATATGAAAGGAATTGGTGCGGCGATAAAAGAAATTTGAGACGTTTCTAATTGGTTATCGTCAAAAACAGAATTAACTGAAAATGCGTTTTTGCGACCATATACATTATACATACCAAAATTCCAGCTTCCTTTCCAGTTAGTTTTAGGATTATCAGTAGGTGTATAAGTAAACGAGATGTCTGCTCTATGAGTGTTCGGGATTCTAAATGCATTTCTGTCAGAATAGGTGATAAATGAATCTCCGTCTAAAGTCAATCTGCCATTAGGCTGGGTGATAGGTCTTCCTGTTTGATAGGTAAAAAATGCTCCCACTTCCCACTTTTTAGATAATTTGTAATTGGCAGTGATATTAAATATATGCGGTCTATCAAAATTCGAAGGGAAATAGGTATTGTTATTAATTTGCTCTGAAGAGAAATTACTTTTCGTTTTTCGTTTTGATACAGAATAAGTATAGTTTACATTTCCAGTTAACCTTCCTTTGTTTTTATGAGCAGCTAATTCTAATCCATAAGAAAAACCTTCGGCAGCTACTAATTCGGTTTCTAAGTTGTCAAAAACTCCTAATCTAGCTCCATTTTTATAGATTATTAGATCATCAAATGTTTTGTAATATCCCTCCACCGAAAAATTATAGCTTTGATCTTTGGTGTCATAGGCGAATCCGGCAGAAAATTGATTTACTTTTAACGGAGCAATATGTTCGCCAGAAGGTTTCCAAGTATCGTTTGGTAATGTTATAGTTTGTCTATTAATGGAATGTATGTATTGAAACATTCTGTTATATCCTATTTTAAAGGCTTTTCTATCATTAAGATTATATTTTAAAGATATGCGCGGTTCTAATCCAGAATAAGTTTTCGATATCTCGTTATTTTTTATACTTCTATTCCCAATAATTGAGTTTTGTGTTTGCGGAAGATTAGGGTCATAGATAGCAATGTTTTCTGCTCCAAAATTAGCAAACCATGAATATCGTAAACCTGTTGATAATGATAGTTTATTCCATTGTTTTTCGATACTATAATAAGCAGCTAGTTCTAATGCCTTTTCTTTGTCTAAAATTTCGTTACCTGCTGTACTGGTAATTTTAGGAATGAATTGATATAAATTACCATAGAGACCAAATCGCATTAAGGTACTAGGACTTGAATAATAAGTGAAATCAGGCTTAAAAATCCAATTCTCAATTGATCTTTCGACGGTCTCTTCAATATCTTCTTCAATTTCTTCTTCTCGAAGATCTTCTCTCTGTCCTAATGAGAAATCGTATTTACTATAGATACCTGTTATATTAGAAAACAATCTATTAGAAAAAGTATGATTCCATCGTAAGGTAGCAGTAGTATTTATCCATCCAAGATCTAAATCAGAATCAAATCCTCCTTCGCCGTTTTCTTCTTCTTGATTAAATTTTAAGACATCCGCAGCAAAAATACCTGAAGCATATAGTCTATTATTTTTATTAATGTTCCAGGTAAGTTTGGTGTTTAAATCATAAAAATGGAATTTATCAACAGCCTCATTACCTTTAAATAACGGAAAAAACACATCAAAATAAGATCTCCGGCCAGAAGCTAAGAAGCTTACTTTATCCTTTTTAATAGGACCTTCTATGGTAAATTTAGAAAACAATAATCCTAATCCACCTTCTCCTTTAATTCTCTTTGAGTTACCATTTTTTTGTCTAATTTCTAGTACTGATGATGCTCTACCCCCAAAACGTGAAGGAATTTCACCTTTATATAATTTTAATATTTTAATTGCATCTGCATTAAAAATAGAAAACAATCCAAATAAATGGGATGTGTTGTACAAGGGAGCTTCATCAAGTAGAATTAAGTTTTGATCTACGTTTCCGCCTCTTACATTAAAACCGCTAGTTCCTTCGCCAATACTACTAATCCCTGGTTGCGTTAAAACTGCACGGGTAATATCCGGCTCCCCTAAAAGAGATGGTAGTTTTTTAATTTCCGAAGCAGTCAAGCTAGTGGTTCCTCCAAGAATAGGATCTACCTGACTTTTATTATTATAATTAGATGCTATTATAACTTCATCTAGCTCACTGGAAGATGGTTGAAGCTCTATCTTTATATTTTTATTCGCTTCTAATTGAACATCAAGCGTTTTGGTTACATAGCCCAAATACGAAATCTCCAAAATATAATCTCCTTTGGACAATGTTATGGAATAAAAACCATATTCATTGGTAAATACTCCACTGTTGCTGTTTTTTATAATAATACTGGCGCCCAAAAGTGTTTCACCAGTACTTGCGTCGGTAACAATCCCGCTAATCGTAAAATCGTCATCTTGCCTTTCAATTTTAGAAAGAATAATATGATTTTTTTTGATTTTGAAAGAAATTGTTTCATCCTTGAAGAGTAACTCGAGGGCTTCTGCTACATTTTTTTCTATAATTGTTATACTAAAATTTTGGCCAATATCGATCACATCATTACTAAAGATAAATGTGTAAGATGTCTGTTCTTCAATTTTATATATAATTGATTTTAATGAACTATTTTCTTCCGTTAGCGTAACGCTGTTTTGAGAGAATCCATTAAATGCCAGCAGTTGAAAACAAAAAATTAGATAAAAAAAGAAAGATAATTTCATTAAAAAAATAGTTTTTCTATACCTGCTTTTTGGCAATAGTATACCCTGAAAAAGGTTTATTTTCATACATTTGAATATTGTTAATTAATACTGATTTTGCGATTAGAATTTTTTGACATTTATAGTGGGAAAATGGCAGTTTTCCCACTTTTTAGTGAAACTCAATTTTAAGAATCCGCGATGGCGGAGAACTCAAAATTGTAAGTTGAACTAATCCCGCTTTTTAGCGGGATACTACTTTAATAACTTTTATTCAATTATCCACTCATTGGTTTTTGTGTTTAGTTTATACGTAAATTCTTTAGAAATTTTTAGTATTTCGAAAATCTCATTTATAGGAGTTGTAGTATTAAAAGACCCGGTGAATTTCGAATTCGCAATGTCTTCATTTTTAAATCGGATTTGTTTGCCAAATTGAGCTTTTAAATCGATGGCTATTTCTCTAAAGATTTTGTTTTCGAATTGTATTTTTCCTTCTCTCCAGGCAATACCAGATGCATTAAGATCAATTTTGGATTTTACTACTTCTTTGGTATGCTTATAAAAGGTTACTTTTTCATTAGGGATCATGAGCACCTTTTGTTTAAACTGCTCATCAGAGGAAACTTCAACTTTACCAGTAAGTAATTTTGTTTCGGTAGTTGGACTATCTATATAGGATTTTACATTAAAACTAGTTCCTAAGGCCTTTACTGTAATATGATCTGGTGTAGTTACCGTAAAAGGGTGTAATGTATCTTTTGCAACTTCAAAAAACCCTTCTCCTTCCAATGATAAAGTCCTTGGAGTTTTGATATGATAAGATAATTTACTTGAAGCATTTAGCCAAACATTGGAGCCATCCGGTAGTGTGATACTTTTTTGTTCGCCAAAAGTCGTTTGTACCACTATTAAATTCTTATCTAGAGATAGTGTATCGTAAACATATATTCCAGAAATTATTACGATCAATACGGCCGCATACTTCAACATTTCTTTCCAAATCCGTGTTTTTGGTTTAACAGTAGTAAAGAATCGTTTTTTTGCTTGCTGGACAGAAGGGTCTTTCGTAGCAGTATGTTTATGGATGGTTGTTATTTTGGTAAATAGTGCTTCATCAAAATCGGGAGAGTTTTTCCATTTTTCTACTTTTAGAATAGTAGTATCATCCGCGGTCTGCGAAATATATTCCCAAAGTTCAGTTTCTGTAATTTTAAAATGCTCCATACCCAAAAGGTGTTAATTAGATATAAGACGTTTGCGGAGCAGGGGTACCCTATTAAAATTTTGATTTTTTTTTATAAATATTCTTTTAAGCCTTTCTTAAATGCTGCTAAGGCCTTTGAAATATGGAGTTCTACAGTTTTTATAGAAATGCCTTTTTTTTGTGAAATTTCTTTGTAGGTAAAACCTTTATCTCTTGATAATTTAAAAATATCTGTTGTTTTTTGTTCCAATGTAGTATAGATATTTTCGATGCGCTCTACCAATTCCCATTGTTTATCAATCTCAGTTTCTATCGTAATATGGAGCGCATATAAATTAGTGTGTTTTTGCCTGGTTTGTTTTTTTCTGAAATCATCTATAATTTTATTTTTAAGTGTTGTAATCAAAAATGATTCTATAGAACGTTCGGATTCTTTGACATTCTCAAAATTTTCCCAAAGCTTGATAAATGTTTCTTGAACTAGCTCCTCAGAAAGATCAGTTTCTTTTAAAACTTTAAAGGCATAATTGTATAGTTTGTTATAATGTTTATCAAACAAATTAGAGAATTTGGCCTCTTTGATGGAATAAGATGTAGTTTTTTTATTCAAATAATTTGAGTAACGGTAGATTGCTAAATTATATAAAAAACGTTCAAAATTCCTTTCTGTTACATTTTACTTTATTTCCTTGATTTTTTCATATTAAAAATGAAATTTTGATACTAGATATAATGGCTAAATGACAATGTTGTATATATTAAGAGCTAATTTTTAACCATTCTTCACTAAGTTTAAGGTGGTATAAAACAAAACAATGATTTAGGTATCGAATCTGGTTTGTGGTGAGAGTTATTTTCTAGAAATCAAAACGTATTTTTATGTTTAATTATGTTTAGGAGGAGTAGTGCATATTCTTATTCATTGATCAATTGGATGATGATCATAAAAATAGTATCTTTAATTGACCTGTAGGAACAAGTTTATTATCTTCAGAGTACGGGTAGATTTAACATACTTTTTATAGCAGGATGTAAGATGGTTATAAATATTAGGGACAGAAGTTACTAATTTAAGATAATATGGGATCTATAGTTAATCAAGAATATAGACTAAAATTTCAAAAAAACATGCAGCTTATTGTAGTGTCTTTTGATGGAGTCATAAAACAAACTGATGCTGTGTTATTTAATTGGGAAGAAGGGAATTCCATCTTTGATATACATCCGTTTTTTGGAATTATTAAAGAGTTATTAAAAAAAACAAATCGAATCGATCAAGAGCACACTTTTCCCTGCGTCCATTTTGAGGAATCATCTAAGGTTAAAATATGTGATGTAACTATTAGTATTGAGTCTACAGAGGTACTGGTGGCTATTTTTGAATACACGAAAAAATACCAAGAACTTACTAAGATTGTACAACAAAAGAAAGAGACTAAGATTATTAATAGAGAGTTAGAGCTAAAACATCAGTTTTTAGAGCAAAAAGAAGAATTTAAGAATAGTCTTATTGCTAATATCAATCATCAAATTAAAACACCGTTAACTGGTATTATTGGTTTCACTGAGCTTTTAGAAAAAACCAAACTAAGTTTTGATCAAGAAGAAATGCTCGGTATTATAAAACGAGAGAGTAAATATCTAGAATCCATTATTACGGATATGTTGGATATTTCAAAAATCGAAGCAGGTACTTTAGAAATAAAAAAAGAAAACTTTGATTTCGTAAAACTTATTGACGAGGTTAAGGAAAGATATATACGTCAAGCAAAAGAAAAAGATATTGATTTTGAAGTTTATCTGGATGAAAATATACCACAAGAACTTATTGGTGATCCAATAAGAATACAACAAATACTTCTCAATCTTCTTAATAATGCCTTTAGATATACAAAAGAAGGTAAGATAAGTCTAAAAGTGACTAGAAATTATCAGAAACACACTAAACTTAGTGTTAACTTTAATGTATCAGATACAGGGCAGGGGATTGCAGAGGAAAACTTGGAATTCATATTTGATAGGTTTACCCGATTCCATGAAGATAAGCAGGTTACTGGAACTGGATTAGGTTTAACGATTGTTAAGAATTTAGTTGATCAAATGGAGGGAACTATTAAAGTAATCAGTACGATCAATGAAGGGAGTTCATTTAGTCTTAATCTTCCCCTTAAAACTGAAACAATAGACACTCAACATACAAAGAAAATTAAAAAATATAAGCTCCCGAAAATTAGTAGAAAATTTAGGGTTTTATTGGTAGAGGATAAAGAGGTAAATCAATATTTGGTGATGAAATTATTAATTTCTCACGGAAGTTTTTTTGTCGATACTGCAACGAATGGTAAAGAAGCAATAAAATGTATTGAAAAAAAGAAATACGATATTATATTAATGGATCTTATGATGTCCCCAATGAATGGGTATACAGCTACTCATAAGATTCGAAATAACTATAGTGACAAGGATATATCACGGATCCCGATAATCGGATTTACTGCTCAGAATGCAAAGGGAGAAAGGGAAAAATGTCTTAGATCAGGTATGGACGACTTTATCAATAAACCATTTGTACAAGAAGATCTGCTTAATAAGATTTACAAACACATATCTCGCAATATTGACTAATATAGATTCGTAAAAGGGTTCTATTTATTTACTCTAACATATATTAATTCATACATCTGAAATAATAATAGAGTATAAAAAAAGAGTTTTTTCCATATTAAAACTTCTCTTTTTACACTCTATTCTTTATACTTATTTCAAAAAGAAATAAGTATTTTTTTGTAATAAAGTAATAATCTATCGATGTATCGCGTTACTACTTGCCGCAGGCAATTGAGAAATAAATTTTTTAAATGCTTTTAGGTCAACGACCAAGATTCCGTAAAAAATTTTCATACTTGTGTGTTTTAAATTAAATAAAAAATTATTAGTATCACTGAATTAATAAACTGACAATCAATTAAGTTTAGAGATATTAAAAATTAAATATTTCTTTTTCAATGAGAACGAAACTAGCTTGAGCTACATAAGATTCATATTTTTTAAGGAAATTAAAAAATAAAAAATCGATGAAATACACTTTATCCGATAAAGTGCAGGTTTGTGTTTTTTTAAGAGGTGATATGCGTGTAAGTTATTGTAATATAGAGATGTAGATTCTTTTGTTGTTGTAGACCTTATTTATTGATACATTAATTTTAGAAATTCTTTATGAGTTGTAAGGAATTACAAAAATAAACTCACTACCTTTTCCTAATACGCTTTTTACGGATATGGAACCGCCACTCTGTTCAATTAGATCTTTACATAGAACAAGACCTAACCCTGTACCCATTTCTCCAGATGTTCCGGTTTGTGTGTCCACCGTTCTATCTTTAAATAAATTCTCTAAGGTTTCACTACTCATCCCTATACCATTGTCTTTGATTGATACCTTAAGAGAATCTATCAAAAACTCAGTCTCTATGGCAATAATTCCTTCATCCAAGGAGTATTTAATAGCATTAGCAAGTAAGTTTCTAATTACAAAGGATAACATGTTCTTGTCTGCATAAATAATATAATCAGGGTCTATATTATTATGGAGGTTTAGTTTTTTCTTTTTGGTTCTTTCCTCAAATAAACTTAATACCTCCTGAGTAATTTCATACACATCTACATTAGATTTGGTATCCTGCATATTTGCTAATTGAGATTTTGCCCAATACAGCAAATTGTCTAATAGTGTTTGTACTTTATTTAGCTCTAGTCTTACCACAATTGTATATTCCCTTAATTCTTCTTCGCTAAGGATATGCTGGTCGTCATCAAATAATTGTAAAAGCCCATCTAGTGTAGCCAATGGTGATCTAACATCATGAGATATAATTGAAAAAATATTATCCTTTAATTTATTAAGCTTTTTAAGTTCTTCGTGTTGTTTCGAAATTAAAAGTGCTTGGTTGGCTATCTCATCATTATTTTTTTTAATTTTTAGATAAGCACCTTGTAGTTTTAGTGTAGCACTTACTCTTGCCATAAATTCGAGCTTGTCAAAAGGTTTTTTTAGGTAATCATGAACACCTGCGTCAAAACTTTCCTTCATCGATACGGCATCAACCTTTACTGCAGAAATCATTATAAAAGGAATATCTCTTGTTTTAGATGATTGTTTTAATGCTTTTAACAATTCTAAACCATTCATTTCTGGCATGCCCCAGTCTGATAAAATTATATCAGGCATGATTTTTTCGGCTAGTCCAAGAGCTATTTTCCCGTTAGGAGCAGAGTATATCTTTTTTCCTAATTCCATCTCTTTTAATAACAGACTTATGTATTTGATATTATCAGGTTGGTCATCTACGACCAATATAGAGTATTCCATATAGGTGTTTATACTATTGATCTTAGTTTACTATTGTCTTTACAACTAATTGTTTAAGATAAAAAAAAGCATTTTCATCAAAACTAGTAAGGGCTTCCATCATCATTTGCTTCCATCTTTTAATATTCTCGGTTTCTTCTAAATGGTCAAAAATATCAAACCATTCACCTGTTTCATAAATGGTTAAGGTATTAATTTTTTCTGTAAACGAGTTGAATAAAGTTAGGTCTTCTTCTTGGAATCTTAAAACATACAGAGGACTCTTATAATCATTGCTTTCGGTTTTTTCAATATTGTTAACTAAAATCTTATCTTCCATTTTAGAAACATTAAAATAGAATGAACTCCCTTTGTCAATTTCTGATGTTACCCAGATTACACCTTTATGAGCTTCTATAGCCATTTTACAGAAGGTAAGCCCTAAGCCAGTAGAACGAGTGCCTCCAGAATCTCTGGCTTCAGCTTGTGAGAACTTGGCGAAGATAGATTGTAGCTTTGGTTTAGGGATTCCTATTCCATAATCTTTGACACATACAATGATCTCATCTGGATTGCTTTTATTTACATCTCCCAAAATTTCAATTTTACTATCAGTAGGAGAAAATTTAATAGCATTTGATAATAGATTGACAAAAACACGCTCAATAATATGCCTATCGACATTTACGGTATATTCTTGTTTGATTGTATTACGGATTTGAATTCTCTTTTCATAGGCGAGAATCTCAACTTGTTTCATTGCTTCAATTACTATACTTTTAAGATTACTCTTCTCCAGCTCAAGTTTTACTTCGGCATTTTCAAACTTTTGAACTTCTAACATATTCTCTATGAGGTGAAGCATTTTCTTACCCGATTTATTAATGCTTTCTAAATCTGTATTAGAAGAGTGCTCAGAAGAATAACCCAAAATAGTTACTAAAGGGTTTTTAAGATCGTGAGCTAACATCCCTGTAAACTCATTTTTAAATTGTTCTAACTTTTTTAATTGCTTATAGGCATCTTCAGTTTTTTCCTTTTCGCTTTTGAGGGCTATATTTTTTTTCTTTATTGTTATCGTTCTTTGTTCTACTTTTTCTTCTAACAGCTTATTATGGCGTCTGACTTGGTTTATCCTTACCCAATAATATATATATCCGGATAATAAAAATAGGAAAATAGCGATTCCTCTATAATACCAGTTCATATACCAAGGGGTCGGAATATATATAGAAACACTAGCGTATTGCGTATGCCATATTTGATCACTGTTTGTAGATTTGATTCTTAACTCATAGTCTCCAGGAAGCAAATTTGTGAATTCTAAATACCTATTTTTGCCTACAAAATTCCAATTCTCATCACGTCCAATAAGCTGATATGCATATCTAATGTTAGCAGCTTTATCTGGATTGAGTGCAGCATATTCAATAGTTATACGCTCTTTGTATGGAATTTCTAGTTTTTTAGATAAAGTAGTTTGTACACTATCTTCTATTTTAATATTTGTGAACGCGACTCGTGGGAAATTGACTTGAGAACTTACATCTTTTGGATTAAAAAAGGTGACACCTTCTTTACCTCCAAAATATAATGTTCCATCATCGGTTTTGGCGAATGCTTCTAGATTATAATCATCGCTGCCTAATCCGTCAAGGGTAGTGTAATTGATAAAACTTTCTTTAACCGGATCAAAACGGGACAGTCCATTGTTAGAACTTATCCAATAGTTTTTATAAGAATCTAATAACATACCCATAGTTGAGTTATTAGATAGCCCGTTTTTTTCGGTATAGTTAAGAAATTTATTTTCTTTATAATAGAACTTATTGATTCCTCCTCCTAATGTAGTAATCCAAAAAAAATCTTCGTTTGGGACATAATAAATATGTAGTGTTTTATAATTATTTAGGCTGTAGTCTTGTTCTGGATTAGGTAGAAATCTTTCAAATGTATTCGTAGTTTTATCATAGGCATTAAGACCACCACCATAAGTGCAAATCCATATTAAACCATTTTCACCTTGATAAAAAGAAGTAATATGATCATCACTTAGAGAGTTTGGATCATTCTTATCATGAATTATAGACTTAAAATCATCTGTTTTTGGTCGATAAATATTAATTCCTCCGCCGTAGGTCCCTATCCATAACTCGCCATCATTATCTTCAAATAAGGCTGTAATAATATTATGATTTAAGGTATTAGTTTTTCCAGGTTTTGGTAAATAACGCTTGAAAACGCCAGTTTTTTGATCAAATTTATTTAGTCCACCTCCCCAGGTGCCAATCCACATTGTATTATTTCGATCCTCATAAATAATTCGTACCCAATCGTGACTTATTGTATTTACATCGTTTTTGTTATGTTTATAGTGTTTAAATTGATTTGTTTTTGGGTTATAGGAATTAAGCCCACCTCCAAAAGTTCCAAACCAAAGGGTATCTTGATGATCCAGATACATGCAATACACATTATTATCACTTAATGAATTGTCATTTTTAGGATTATGTTTTAATGTTCGAAAAGGTGTTGAAATCACCTTGTCAAAACCTTTGGTATAAAAACCAACGTATAGGACACCATTGGTCCCAGGAAATATACTACTCACATCATTGTCAAATAATGAGTTAACGTTGTATGAATCTTTTACATAATTAAAAAAACGATTTTCTTTATATGAAAAATAAGATAAACCCTGAGTAGCGCTACCGATCCAGAGAGCATCTTCAAATTTTGTAATAGTTTTTATTTTATCATCTGCTTTGTAGTTAAAATTGCCTGCTTGATTTTTATAGAAAACAAAAGATCTATTAGCTTCATCATATCTTACTAAACCGTCTTTATCAGTTCCTATCCAGGTATTGCCCTTTTCATCAGAATATAGACTCCAGATTACTTTACTTAAAAAAGAATCTGTTTCGAGAAAATTGACTACATCAGATCTGTCAGATGAAATTTTAAAAAGACCTAAATTCTCTGTGCCTACCCATAAGTTATCATAAATATCTTCAGAAATAGCACTTATTTTGGCATTATTAGGAATAAGATCAACAAGTTTAAACGCTTTATTTTTATCAGAAAATGTAAATAGTCCTTCGCCTTCAGAACCAATATAAAACCGTCTATTTTTATCTTCAAAAAGAGCTTTGACAGCTAGAGTGCCGGATGATTTTTTATTATCCCGAATGAAATAATTAACGAAGTCACCAGTCTTGTGATTGTATTTACTTAATCCGGCTTTTGTTCCAAACCATAGTGTTTTATTCTTTTTTTCTAAAATTGTCCAAACGGAATTATCAGAAATCGAATTGTCATTATTAAATTCATTTTTATAAGATGTGAAATTATAACCATCAAACCTATTAATTCCTCCAAAATTGGCAATCCAAAGATAATCTTGTGAATCTTGATAAATGAAATTTACACTACTTTGGTTAAGACCATCTTGTTTCCCGTAGTGAATAAATTTTTGAGATTTTTTTTGAGCTGATATAGTTAAACTAGAAAGTAGTAGAATGACACATGAAATAAATATTCTTATAACAGGAATTCTAAATACATAACTTTTTCTAAAACAAGTTGTTTTCGTTATTGATGTTATGTTGCTATTGTATATCATACGATTTCTATATACACATCTTTTGTTTAATTTTTAAAATTATTCAATACTTACAATTTAGGTGCTTCAAAAAAAGAGAGATTAGCATTTAAGCTAAGCAATCAATTATTTTTTTGAATATCATATGTGTACGATAATTCTACATAAAAATAGTAAGACATCTGTTTTGTATAAAATCTTGATTATTTGTTTCAAAGATAATTATTTAAAAACCCTATCTGCAACTCATATTCAAATCTAAGGTTCTATAAAGTTCAAAATAGGTTTTTTTCGTTCCAGAAGCAAAATTTAGAGTTTACGAAATTAAATTAAGACAAAGAATTGGTGAGTCTAACATAGCTATTGGTTCCATAAATTAATAGTGTCTAAAAAAAAATACGGATAGTTAGTAGTTAGATTACGGCATAGCCTTAATTGATGTTTTTTAAAGTTAAACATTTGATAATAAATAACTTAGTTAATTAGAAATAACGTGCATTTTATCCGATAAAGTGGCTCTTTGACGAAGAAAGGTGTTTGAGTTTTTTATCGGAATTGCCTTTTTGTGATTTCGAATCTAATTTCGACTCAGAATTATAAACTATGTTATATGAAGACGATTAAAAAAATTTCGATGATTTTGTTTTTTGTGAATTTCACCATTTTGTATTCACAAGATGAGGAATTTTATTTTTCAGAAATAGGAATCTCAGAACAAACTGAAACCAAACAACAGTATATACCTAAAGAAATTATTATATCCAGAGAATATACGTTGATATATAGATTAGAAGAGTATAAATCCATGATTATGCGTGCCAAAGAATTAACAGATGCATTGTCAGAAAATGATATTAGAATTCAAGATGGATCTATTACAAAAGCGCAAATCAAAAAGTGGAAAAGAGATTGGGTAGAGGCGAAACTACTAAATTTCAGACTAGATGATTATACCTCAATGTATCATAAAGTAAATTATCCAATATTAAAATATCTGAGTGTTGGAGTTTTAAGTGATTATCAAGGCTTTTCTGAAATTTTCACTAATTCTGCTCAATATGCTGGTTTCTAAAAAGAAATTAGCATAGTAAAATACCGCCCTTTTTCTCTCTTAAAGCCAAACATTAAATGAATGATATTATAACCTACTCATTATTGATTGATGATGATAAAGCAACCAGCTTCTTTAATAAACATGTGTTATTAAAACACAAAGCTTTTAAAGACGTAAAAGTAGTTCAAGAGGCGAAAAATGCCCTAGATTATCTAAAGAATTTGAATAATCAACTATATATAAAACCAGAGCTAATTTTTTTAGATATCAATATGCCTTTTATGAATGGTTGGGATTTTTTGAAAGAATTTTCGAATTTGGAAAAAGATATTACCGATGGTATAAAAATCATAATACTTTCTACTTCCAATGATCCTAACGATATAAAAAAAGCCTTTAAAAACGAATTGGTCTATGACTTTATTAATAAGCCTTTATCAAATGAAATTATTAATCAAGTGATAGAAAAACACTTTTCATACAAAGTAGCAAAGTAAACTTAATTTTAAACTATATATCCCATAGAGACTTATGAAAAAACTAAAATTTTTACTTATTGATGATAGCCCATCTACTAACTTTTTTAATAAAGTAATCATAGAAAAAACTTCTATGTCCGAAGAAATACAAATTGCTAAGAATGGAGAAGAAGCTATGCAAATTTTGAATTCTTTTTATATCCCCGACCTAATCCTATTGGATCTTAATATGCCTATAATGAATGGATGGGAGTTTTTAGATGAATTTCAAAAATTAAAAGGGCACTGTAAGGATGCTATGATTATTTTAATGCTCGGAGCGGCATTACCCGAAGAAAAGAAAGATCTAATTAAGACTATTTCTAATGTAAAAGGAACTATTGGGAAAATGCTGACCAACAATATTGTAATGGATTTAGTTATTAAACACCAGGAGAATCCTACAATTGACAAATGTGAAGTGTATTGATGCTTAATTTGGCCGAGTTTGAAACTATTGGAAACTGCTGTTAGATAGAAACAAAAAATCTTTCAGGTTTAATCAAAATAGTAATGCCTTTCAAGTTCATCAACTTTGTTAAAATAAAAAAAGGTGACCCTAATATAGGCCACCTTTCTTTAAATAACTTTGATAGAAGTTTTATTTATCTAAAGCCATTGCAGGCTCTTCAGTAGTTGTTTTAACTTCAAATTGATTACTAGTGTTTTTCTCACCACCAGCTTTTAAAGCTTTTTCACCAGCAAAGAATGTTTTATGATCATCTCCTAAATCTGAACCTGCCATACGTTGGTGTTTTACACAAGAAACTCCTTTTCGTATTTCCTGACGTTGCACAGAATCTACATATTCTAACATTCCTCTGTCTCCAAAATACCCTTGTACAAGATTATTCATATGTAATGCAGTCGTGTGGTATGTTGGTAATGTAATTAAGTGATGGAATACACCAGCATCGCGAGAAGCCTCTGCTTGGAACATTCTGATCATTTCGTCTGCTCGGTTTGATAACTCCGTACCATCATATTTAGCATCCATCAGTTCAGCACGGTTATAGGCAGATAAATCTTCGCCTTGTTCGGCCATAAGGTCGAATGCCTGTTGACGGAAGTTGATAGTCCAATTAAAAGATGGGGAGTTATTGTATACCAATTTAGCATTTGGAACCTGTTCTTTTACTCTATTTACCATATGTGCAATTTGCTTCACATTTGGAGTAGGAGTCTCGATCCATAATAAATCCGCACCGTTCTCTAAACTTGTAATACAATCTAATACAACACGGTCGATATTAGATCCGTCTTTAAATTTATATAAACCATTAGGTAATCTTACCGGACGAACTAATTTACCATCACGCTTGAATAATACATCATTTTCATTTACCTCATCGATAAGAACTTCTTCTGCTTCTACAAAATCCATATACTGTGATGCCAAGTCTCCTTCCTCCTGAGATACCGGTAGTTTTTGTGTTAAACCAGCACCTTCAGAATCCGTTCGTGCAACTATTACACCTTCATCTACACCTAATTCTAAGAACGCATATCGAAGAGCATTTAGCTTAGCGATAAAATCTTCGTGAGGTACCGTAACTTTACCATCCTGGTGACCACATTGCTTAGCATCCGATACTTGATTTTCTATTTGTAGCGCACAAGCACCAGCTTCGATCATTTTTTTCGCTAAAAGATAGGTCGCTTCTTCGTTACCAAAACCTGCATCAATATCTGCAATGATTGGTACAACATGAGTTTCAAAATTATCAATCTCTTCCTGAACATCTTCTCCGGCATCCAGACGACGAAAAAGATCATTTAGTTCTACAGCATCCGCTTGACGCAAAAAGGTATATATTTCTTCTATTAGCTTAGGAACCGAAGTTTTTTCGTGCATAGATTGATCAGGTAGAGGTCCTAACTCAGAACGTAACGCTGCTACCATCCAACCAGAAAGGTATAAATAAGTTTTATCGGTTGTACCTTTATGTTTTTTTACTGCAATCATTTTTTGTTGAGCAACAAAACCATGCCAGCAACCTAGCGATTGTGTATAATTTACGCTATTAGCATCATAAGCTGCCATGTCTTTACGCATGATAGCAGCTGTGTATCTAGCAATATCTAATCCTGTTTTAAATCTATTTTGCATAGCAATACGCGCAGCATTTTCTGGACTTATGGTTGCCCAGGTATTTCCATGTTTAGCCTTTAGTGTGCGTACAGTATCAAGTGCCGAATTATAAGTAGTCATAATGTAATGTTTTATATTTTATTTTAAGGATAAAGTCTTTATTTCGAGTTATTTGGTTTTTGTGGGCTGTAGACGTACGAATTGTAATCAATCGTGTTATTAATAGCCCAATTGGTAACCAGTGTTTTAGTTTTTACTTGAGATTTCATCTTTTTAGATTTTCTTAATTAATAATTTGAATTCCAATTGCTACATAGTAGCGCCTACCAGATTCTTTTTTTTGTAATATGTTTTACAGTGTTGTAGTAAATTAATTACAGGACAATATTATAAAAAAGTTTTTGATAAAAAAAGCGAACGTTCGCTAAATACATTAAAAAGTATAAAAATTATTTGTTCGCAGGAAGCGTTTTTTATAAATGAAACATGATTAAGAGAATAGTTAAAAGCTTATTTATGTACTGAAAATCAATTAGATGTGGTTCTTGTTAAACTTTTGTCATTTAAATATCTAAGCTTTTTGGTTTGTTGAAATTTATTTTTGATAAAATTTAAAAAAGACAGAATATCCTGAATTTTGATGCATTCTACTCTCCTTTTTTGAGGAAATGAATATGTTTTACCCCTATCTTTCGTCCTTAGGTTTAATGAAAAATTCACACTATTATAGAGATTTCATGGGCCGGAATTCTATAAGGATTCCGTTTTAGTTTTTTGGAATGAAGGAGAGTAATTGTATTGATGTTATTTCAAATACTCAGAATAGGGTTAATGCTTTTATCAAGAGTTAAATTATAATTATTTTGATAATTTGGAGCAGAATGTGTTTACATCTTGGAAAGCATACTCCTCATGCGGATAATGGGCAAGTCCACCACCGGTAAATAAAAGCTTTCCGCCTCCATTTTTAATCATATTAGGTAATGCAATTTTGGCCACCCTTATAGCGCCCATCACATTGATATCGAAATCTTTATGAAAATTATCAGTGCTATAGCTCAATGCAGTTCCTTTTGAAGCCTTGAAAGCATTATATAATACCATTTTAGGTGCACCTTGTTTGATAAAAGCTAGATTAATTTGATGCTCCAGCATTTTATAGTTACCACTATCTGCCTCAAAGACCGAATTACGAATTCCTAGCTTGTTCAGTTCC
The DNA here is from genome assembly GCF_947492405.1 of uncultured Aquimarina sp. GTDB lineage: Bacteria > Bacteroidota > Bacteroidia > Flavobacteriales > Flavobacteriaceae > Aquimarina. Next base: position 277,171 of record NZ_CANLMP010000004.1, on the reverse strand, counting down.
GAACTATATTGGATAAGCTTGTCAGCAGAACGCGAAATCAGCGAAATTATATAACCTTCCTTTCCGAATTTTTTAGCGACCGACATGCTGATTCCTGGACCTGCTCCTACAATGATAATATGTTTACTTTTCATACTTTTTCTGTAGTCTTTTAATACATAGTTTTACCTCCAGTGTTTTTATATCTTCTGCTAGTGTACCTATACTTATTTACCATTTATTTTATTTATATGTGCTGAAATTATCCTACAAAACTTGTGTCCAGTGTTACTAAACCTTTGTTACTCATTATTGATGTTATTTCGGCTATTATTGAAATAGCGATTTCCTCTGGAGTTTCTGCGCCTATAGGTAGTCCTGCGGGACTATAAATGCAATCTAAAAATGATAATTCGGCATTTGGCAAAAAATCTAGTATCTTATTTTCTAATTGCATTTTCCGTTTGGTAGACCCTATTATACCTATATATTTAGGTGGAGCAGGAACCAATTTTAATAAGTACTGAAAGTCTTGTGAGAAACTATGTGTCATTAATACAACTGATGTGAATAAATCAATAAAATTAAAATTGATTGTTTCAGGAGGTTCGAATTTTACGGTTTTTGCATCAAGGAAATTAATTCTGTTTTCAGTGTTTTTACTGGATGTTATAACGATAACATTCCAGCCTAAAAATGAAGCAGCTCTACAAAGTTTTATCGCATCGTGTTCAGAGCCTACAATTACAAGCTGAATATCGGGATTGATAGTCTGATTAAACTTTTCAAAATGGTTTTCTTCAGGAAGAACAAAATATTGATTAGTTGAGATTTTTATCCCATTGATATAGAAGAGAGATCCGAAGTCACCTTCGATTTCGTCCATTTTTCTATAAAAAGAGACGATTTCAAAAGATTCCCTTTTTTCAATTGCATTTAAAATTAATAAACAATCATTCTTATCTAAATGAAAAGGCTCAATCAAAATATATAAAAATCCTTCGCATCCTAATTTATATCTTCCATCATAGGAAATCACTTTAGATACATTTTTATCGAAAACACTAAGAGCACTGCGGTATAACTGTTTTTCTACACAACCGCCACTTATTGCTCCCATCATAGTACCATCTTGAGCGATTGCCATTCTCACTCCTTGTTTCCTGTAAGAAGAACCATCTAATCCAACTAATGAGACCAAAACAGTTTTGACCCCCTTGTTTTCTGAATCTTGATAAAAGTTTATGATGTTCTTTAGCTCAAATGATTTCATCGGGTCGTATATAATTAGTTTTAGCAATCCAGAAAAAAGATTACGCATTCTTAGTAGGCTTGCTTTTCAATCTTAATTCTGTTCTTTTTTTATTAATTCAGCTGATTTGTGTATAGCTTTTCTTACTCTACTATAAGTTCCACATCTGCATAGATTGGTTATTGAGTTATTAATATCTTTATCACTTGGGTTAGGGTTTTTTTCTAACAGTTTGACTGTGGACATTATAAAACCGGATTGACAATACCCGCATTGAGGTACCTGTTCTTCTATCCAGGCTTTTTGTACAGGATGTAATTTTTGTCCATTAGAAATTCCCTCAATAGTTGTAATTGATTTACCTGCTGCATACTTAAGAGGAAATGAACAAGACCGTACCACTTGGTCTTCTACATGCACTGAGCAAGCACCACAAAATGCTTTGCCACAACCAAATTTTGTTCCCTTAAGTCCGACGGTATCCCTAATAACCCATAATAAAGGGGTTTCTGGATCATCTTTAACTTCTGTAACTGTACCATTTATTTTGAATTTTATCATAATGCTGTAAATTTTTTAGTAGGTTTTTGCGAGATGGGAAGAAATTCTGAATAGTAGCGGGTATAAATACCATGCTTTTTTAAAGGCAAACTTCTAAAGCGTTTCCTAGTAGCAACGAATATGGCATTACAAAGTGCGGGAGCAGTACAGATAGGTCCTGACTCTGCGATACCACCTATTTTCTCTTCACTGTTTACAAAAACGGTTTCTATTTTAGGGTTAAATTCAGGCATTGCCAATATGGTATAATCGTTAAAATTACTTTCAGCTGTCCGACCATCTTTAAAATTTATTTCAGAAGTTAAAGCTGCAGTCAACCCCCAAACAATACCACTCTCTATAGATGCTTTTGATATTCCTACATCCAGTACGGTACCACAATCTATAGCTGTGGTTATCTGATGTATATCTAGTATTCCAAAAGCATCTATTGATATCTCTACTACTTGTGCAACAAAGGATTCAAAAGAATGTGTAATCGCTACTCCCTGATAATGACCTTTCATTTTTGGACCATACCAGTTCGAGGCTTTAGCTACTGCATCTAGGATCGCTTTTGAGCGCTTTTCAGTCACTAAATTTTTTCGATAGATGATAGGGTCAATATTGTTTTTTGAGGCCAATTCATCTATAAAACACTCCACAGCAAAAACATTTGGACCATAACCAGTGGTTCTCCAAACCGATGCAGGAGGGGGAATTCGTAATAAATGTGTACGCATTCGATAATTCGGAAAATGGTAGGGTGTTTCTTTGGCACCTTCTATAATTGAAAAATCTTCTCCTTCATATACATGGGCAACGGCTGTGGCAGCTTGAATAACCGAAGGTGATATAAGTTTTAAGTCCAATGCTGTTGGATATCCTTCCTTATTTAATGATGCTTTTATGCCTTGCATCACTCCTGGTCTATAGAAATCATGCTGCATATCATCTTCTCTAGACCATAGCAACTTAACGGGTTTTCGTATTTTTTGTGCCACAAAAACAGCTTGATAGATATAATCGGCTAGTAATCTTCTCCCAAAACCACCTCCTAAATAGGTGCGATTGATGGTAATATTTTCTTTAGCAAATCCTAATTCCTGAGATACCAAAATCTCTGCCATTTCTTGACCTTGAGTGGGTGCCCAAACCTCTACTTTGTTCCCTTTTACCTCAGCTGTAGCATTCATAGGCTCCATGGTTGCGTGACTTTGCCATGCACTATAATATTGAGCTTCATGAGTGTTTTCGGATGCGTTTATGATAGTTTCAGAGTTACCTTCGTTTAAGGTTTCGAACCATTCAGAGCTAGACATTTTTTTCTCATAGGTATTATACAAAGAATCGCTATCCATTTTACTATTCGGTCCTGAATCGTAAATAACGGTAATTGCATCCAATGCCTTTCTCGCTTGCCAGTAGCTTTCGGCCACAACAACAACACCTTCTTTTTTTGGAAACCCAGGACGGTATGCAACTACTGGGTTAGCTACCCGCATTCTAATTAAACTGACAAAACCTTGCATGTCTCGCACATTATTCTCCTTGATCTCTTTTATCTTTCCTCCAAAATATGGACACATTTCAATGACAGCATAAACCATTCCTGGGCGCTCTACATCGATGCCAAATTCAGCCCTGCCAGTCACTTTATCAGGAATATCTACTCTAGGCAACGATTTATTTCCAACAAGTTTCCATTCGCTACGCTTTTTTAAGGTTGGGTTTTTAGGCGGTTTAAGCGTATTCGCTTTTTCAACAAAATCACCATAAGGTGCTTTTTTGGTAGTTCCCTCAAGAAATATGTAGCTGTTCTCAGTGGTAAGGTCGTTAACTGATACGTTCCACTCTAAAGCAGCAGCTTCTTTTAGCATCTCTCGTGCTGTCGCAGCGGTCATCCGCAACACATCATGGAAGGCTCTAACACTTTCAGCATTACCTGTAAACTGAAATTTGAATTTTGGATTTTGAAAAGCAGGATCTGTAAGACCTCTTTCGATACTTACCTTGTTCCAATCTGCATCCAATTCGTCCGCGAGGATGGCGGGTAAGGTAGTCCTGATTCCCTGTCCCATTTCTGCTTGGTGAGAAATAAGGGTAATCCCATTGTCTTTGTCAATTTTCACAAAAGCATTTAAAGCAATTTGAGCTGCTGGGTTATTTTCTTCTATAGGTAAATAAAATCCTTGAAGCAAAAGACCACCTGTTGCTAACCCAGTTGTTTTTAAAAAACCTCTACGAGAAACTTTTGTTACGTTTATTTTATTGTTTAATTTCATAATTATCAATCTTTATTTTTTGGTACTTCAGCTCCCGTTTCTAACCATTTTTCCAATATTTCCACAAATTCATCGTGCGGAATTGATATCGGTTCTCGACCTGGTCCAGGATTCCAAGCCCATAATACCAGTGGGTCATCCCTCATATGTTCTACCAGATCCTTCGGTGACATATTTCCGTTTTGTTTCTTATCTAACAATCGAGCTCCCAGTTCAGCATCATCCAAACCGATCCAACCCATAGAAAGTGGAGCTAGATGCCATCGTGATATTAGGGAATCACCAAGTTGAGGAGCTCCTGGCACTCCGGAAACCAGATTATTAGAAGCTTGATGACAGTTCGTACATTTCATTCCAGTCATTCCTCTATCCTCAGGTCCACGTTGTACATTAAAAAGGTGTTTGTGCATATCGTCTCCTTGTCTCGGATAGTTGTCGTTTGGATGGCAGTTGATACATCTAGGATGTCTCAATACCTTTGTTATCTCTTCAAAGTGCTGTAGTGATTCCTCTTTAATCGAGTTCTCATCTATTGAGACATAACCATTATCGTTGTTGTTTAGTTTACATCGTACCATGCTTACTAAAAGTACTAGGCACATTGTAATCAATAAACCTGGTCTTTGCCATTTTGAATTTTTTACTGATGCTGTTTTTTTTACAAATAAATTCATTCTTATTTACCGTTTTTAAAGGTGAAACCAATATTGATAATAGAGTCAAACTCGGGACTAGAAGTTGTAACAATCGATTCATAGGTCATAATCCATCCAAGCCTTACAAAAAGTTTTTCAATTACAGGAACCAGGAGTGCAAAATTCCCATAGGCGTTATAATCATCCAATTTTTCCAAGGAAGGTTGTATCCAGCATTCGTATTCAAATCTTGGCCCTTTTGATAATTGAATCAAACCAAATAAGCGAGGGGTAATCCTCCAAGCACTTTCAGTGTCTTCCGCCATTCCATTAATACTATCATCAAAGACCAAATCATAATTAGTTCTCTGATGTATGATTGTGGTTGTAAACTCTAGCTTAAGATTCTCTTTATCTATTAGATGTATACCACCACCGATGCCTGCAAACCATCTAAAATTAATAGCTCTTGTGTTACTTAATTCGAATCCAACTATAGCCAGTGGGAAGTATTTGTCCGTTAGGTTCAATCTAAAAATGTTATATGTAAAAAAATCATTCTCTTTAATTTTTCTCCTTACTTTTCCTACCTGATAGTTCATTACCACACGATCGGACCATGCGCTATTACCTACGGTAAAAACACCTAAATTATTGAACAATACCCGCTGATTGCCATCATCACTAATAAATCCAGAAGCTGTTATGTCATATGTCCATATTAAGCTATCTCTAGCCACAGTGGTGTTTTGAGCATTTAGAGAACAAACATCGAGTAAAAAAAAGATCCCAACCAAAAATTGAATGTCATAGCATTTTCTTTTTAACCTTGTGGCTTTTAAATTCATTATTCGTTACATATGATTAAATTGTCGTTTATTTTATTTTTCAATATCCTTGCTGAAAAATTCAAGTACGTCCTTAACAAAAAGCGCTGGTTTTTCTACGGCTGCAAAATGACCTCCGCCAGACATTTCGGTCCACCGTACAATTTGGTATTGATCTTCCACCCAAGAACGTGGTGGCATCGCATTTTTTAAATCTTTTGGGAAATTGGCAAATGCTGTGGGGACGTTTACTTTTTTTCCAGGTGTAGGATGAAATATTCCATTATTCTCTAGCCATGCACCATGATACCACCAAACAGAACTATCAATAGTATCTGTAAGCGCATAAATCATTACGAAAGTAGCCAGGTCTTTCATCGAAATGGCTGTTGTAAGATCCCCTTCGTGGTCTGTCCATGAATAGGCCTTATCCAATATCCACCCAGCTATACCTACTGGATTATCATGAAGTGCAAAAGCGACCGTAGTAGGTTCTTGCGATTGCATAAAAAAGTAATCGAATTGTACTCTTTGGAATATTTGTCCCTCATCAAACCATGCCCGTTCTTCTGGAGTACGGTTTTCGGGTTGTTTCCAATCCCAAGGAATGATGTTCATATGCACGCCCACTACATTTTCTGGATGCCTTGCCGCTAATTGTGAAACAATTAAAGACCCTATATCACCGCCTTGGGCACCAAATTTTTGATATCCTAAAACTTGGGTCATTAATTTGTGATATAGATCTGCCGTGGTTTTCGGACCTATCGCTTTATTCTCGGCTAATGTCGACCAGCCAAAACCAGGAACAGAAGGAATTACTACTGTAAGAGCATCTTCCGTATTACCGCCAAACTTGGAAGGTTGTGTTAACCGTTCTATAATGTTTAAAAATTCAAATACTGATCCGGGCCAGCCATGGGATAAGATTACGGGTCTAGGATTATTGCCTTCCCCTTTAACATGATAATAGTGAATATTATAGTCGTCTATGTTTACTCGAAATTGGTCAAATTTGTTCAGAGCAGTCTCTTCGGTACGCCAATCGTACTCTTTCAGAACAAAGGTTCTAAAGGTTTCCATGAAATTGCTACTAGTGCCGAGATCCCATTTGCCAGTAGTGAGTTTGTCAGGGAATTTTGTGCTTTTAAATTGTGTCAATACTCGATTTAGCTTTTCTTGCGGAATATTAATTTTAAATGGTTCCGGTTTTCCTACTTGACCTGAACTAGATTCAGATATCATTAATGATAAAAATACTATCATTAATAGAGGTTTGACTTTTAGTATTGAATGCATCATATTGTTTTTAAGTTTTAGTTTGATTTGTTTTTTTGATGTCTTCTGTAAGATGTACATTTTTATAAATAGATAAATAATTTATAACCATACATCTTAGCTTTATGTCTTTAATAATGAGTGTGATAAATCCAAATAAAAATGATGTGCTTTTTACACATAGATTTAAGGTTTTAAAAAATCGTCACTTGATTAACTCTTGCGAAAAAGAGTATTGTTTATAATGAATTTATAAGCAAAAAAGAACAATGTCAAAACTAATCTACCAATAAGGTGATTTCATCTACGAATTACGAAACTAAAAAATACCTTATGCGCTTTTGCAGTCTATATTGTATCTGAGTTAATAATTTTCATCCTAAAAGGAGAGTGCCCAAAGAAAAACAGGATTATGGGAATTTTGATATTAAAGCCATCAAAAAAGAACATGAGAATGAAGAAGGTGAAACTATATTAGAAGCTCTCAAAAAGACAAATTGGCGTATATGTGGAGATAAGGGGGCAGCAACTATTTGGAATTAAACCGACTACTTTGGAGTACAGAATGACTAAATTGAGGTTAAAATAGTTAATAATAGATGTTAAAAATTGACTACGACATCTAGAGTTTCATTAGCATTTTTGTAGACGAAAATCTGATGTTTTATATCAAAGAAAGAAAAGTGTTAATACCTTTATTATGTTTGTAAAATGGAAGTCAGAGGCATGAAAAAATGCTAAATTCCCTACCAATACATACTGTATTTCACTTAGTAAAACAGCAGGTTGTATAGCAATATGGAATACAATAATTTTTTATCAGAAGTTTCCTAAACCAAAGACTACATTTTAGTCTGTTTCTCGATGTAACATTTTTCGTATTTCTGTCTGAATTGATTGTAGCTGTTTACCAAGAGTTTCATCCTCGATATAATGCAGTAAAAAATTAATTTGCCTTATTTCAATATTAATATAACGTGGGCTATATAAAAGTTGAAATACATTTTGATAGGTTTTTATAATATCTATCTTAGGATCAACCTTGAAATCATTATTCAGTAACATCAAACTGTATTGAGTTTCTGTGATACCTATTTGAATCGATACATCAAAATTCACAGTATTCATGTTTCGTAATTTCTCTTGTAATTGCAATAAATAATCTTTTACATTACTTACCTGCTGAAGCGTTTTAATAGTATTTAATCGCTCATTAAGTGTTTTACTTTTTCTTAGTTCTAAAATATATCCTAAGAAAATTAAATTGGTAATAGCATCAAGATAATCTCCATCATCTATATCACCAGAAGCAATTTCAAAAGCTTCAGTATACAATGAAAATGCCTTTTCTAAGGATTCGATTTGTTTTTTGGGAGTATCCTTAAAAAGTAAAGAAGACATTTTAAAAGCATTAGCTACAATGTTTAGCCGTTTTGGATTACGCCCCAGTAAACACAGTTTTTTTATTTCATTCAAATCATCTTCGACACTTTCTGAAGTTAAATGATAAGATTTTATGGTGCAATAGTGTTGAAGCGCACAAATTGAAAAATTTCCATTGGGTATTAAAAACAATTCTTTAAATTTTGAAAGGGCTATGTTTTCCATTCCTAGTTCATCATAAATCAAGGCTTCTTTTTCTATGACCACTGCATCCAGTAAATCTGCTTTACGGGCTTTATGGAGATAGTTGTCTAATTTTTCTAAGGTTACAGAAGTATTATGTTCCTGATCTCTTATGGCTACTAGCAAGTTATCCATATCCGTATGGATTTGATCCGGGATTACATATTCTAACCCTTCGTGTTCAGTACCTTGATTATTATTGAATTTGTAAAATGGATTTCCATAACATTGATAGGCGCCCCAGGTATTGGTCGCTGGGTGATTCTGATAACAACTCATACGTGCTTTTTGAACGGATTGCCCAAAATTATACCCCATAAACATATTGTTATAAAATGTTTCTGCAAAAGTTTTTGCTGCTGCGTCGTTCACAGCCCATCCAGAAATCACAATTGCTTTTACACCCATTTCTATGAGTTGTGTTCCAACATCTGCTGCTAAACTATATCTGGATTTATAATACTTATCATCTTCCGCATTCAACGCTCCAGAATAACAACAGTTTATAAATACAAATTCTGGTACTGTACTGAGCTGTTTTATCATTCCGGGATCAATAAATAAATCACCACCAATGGCGATTCCTACTTCTCCTTTTTCGGGATTATAAACACCATGTCCTGCAAAATGAAGCATCTTATATTCATAATTAAATAATTCTTTTAAAATATCCGAAGCTTCCATTCGTATTACCGGATTAGGCTTATAGCTATTGGCCCGCATTTGATCGGCTACCCATTCTGCTTCTATTTTTGCTGCTATAAGTGGTTTTAGATCATCACGATCATATAATGGATCTCCAACGACTAGCACATTGTTGTTGTTTAATCTTGCATTTTCAACTTGATAACTATCCTTGGTAATTAACTGTCTTATAAACCCTGCCATCACAGAAGCTGGCATTTTATCAATATACCTATCGTGTAATAATTCCCAGGGAATCTGGGCAGCGCACTTATTTAGTTTTACTACCATACTATTTTGATCCCTGAATATATTCTTAAAATCATTGGGAATTAACATTTCAAAAAGAGTCTTCGATAATTTTTTATTCCATGAAGATTCCAATATATCTTTATCCAAAAGATGCTTCACATGGCGAATTCCAATTCCTGTTGTCTTTTTTTCGACTCTAGCCTGATTATTATTTGTGTATACTTCCAGTTTATTTTCTCCGATGCAGGCAATATGTAAGTTTGACCATCTGGTATATGGATTTTCTTCAATTAAATGACGCCTTTTGGCTCCAGGCATTCGTATAATTTTGGGATTTAGCTTGAACCTAATTCGTTCATCTTGCTTTTGAATCCGATTTAAACAAAAATATGCCTGACTGGAAAGTGATTGATAGTAGTTCACGATCTCTACATTTTCAATAGGTCTCAACCCCTCATTGGTTCTTTTGATATAATTATTTGCTTGAGTTACTCCAAGAAGGATTCCTTTGATTGATTGTTCTATCGAAAGTTTACCGTATCCAATACCGATCATTACAAAAGAAAGTCCTTTAGAGTATTGCTTTGCTCTTGGAAGCGTGTAATTATCTCTCATGAACATTGCATATTTTCTGACAGCAAGGTTTACAGTTTTTGCTAAAAGAAAAGAGGTGAGTTCATCAGGTAAACCTAATCCACAAACGATAGCTCCTTTAGGTTTTGTTAGAAGATTAAAAAACACTTCGCTTTCTCCAATTTTACCAGGATAATGACCAATTCCCATCCTTTGAGAAAGCCTACCTCCCAGATAACTATCCAGTGCTTTTTCTGCACTTAAAATCAAGTCCATAAAAAAGTGCCCTACCATAACAGGAAATGATGATGCTTTTAAATCCCCGTGTATAACATCTACTCTTAATTCATTAGTTTCGATTTTGCTACTGACTTTTCTGCCTCCAAAGATGGTGTTGAATACTTCATCAGAGTCGAATAGCGGAACTGGGTATTCTTCTCCTTCCGTAATAATTTCTTCACTTCTAAGAGAAGATTCTGAAGTCATCAATGCAGTAGTACTTCCTATTTCTAAAATATCGCCAACTCCTTTAAACACTTCGTCTTCATCAGCAAGACTTCCGTGAGTTGCATTAGCATAATAAAGATTTTTACTTCCGATAAGCGGTTTTGGGATTCCGGTATCCCAGGTAACACTTCCATCTCCTCTAGAAGTAGATCTGTATATAAGTTTCTTTTTACTCGAAAAAAATCTGTTTCCTAATCTATAATCAAATACAGTATGATCATCCTTACCACAGATGTAATAGATATTTTTAAAGAAGTCATCTTTACTATTAATGTCTTCTAAAAAAGATAATACTTCTTCTCTATATTCTTCAAAGTGATGGAGTGATGGTTGATTGCTTTTGGGGTTAGGCATAGTATCTATTTTGGCATCTTCTTTTAGTTCATCCCAAAACTGTGACTGCCAAAAAGGGCGATTTTCTGTACTTTCGATAGGTAATAATTCGAATACTCCTTTGTATTTCCAAAATATACGTAGTAATTCTTTTCGATTATGTTTAAAATCCAACATAGCAAGTTGCTTAACTCTACCACTATGTCCGGTAAGAACTTCCATGATTAAGTAAGAGCCTAACCAGGGGGTGCCGAGCATGATAAATTTGTTTAGATTATTTTTTCTATAATCTTCCCAGAATTCCTTATGTGCCATCATACATTGTCGCACAACAAGACCACCCATAGAGTGTGCTACTATATGAATATTTAGGTCTTTTGATTCTTTATGAATTTTTTCTATTTCCTTTTTTAATTCATCAGCGGCTTTAGATATCGAAAGACGCCAATCGAATTCTAAAGTAACTACATCATACTTCTTGTTTAGATATTGGGCAAAACCATCATAGTACTTCTCGATAACACCAGAAGGTCTTATTTTATCATTACTAATATTTAATTGAGTCGCTATTGCTCCTTTTTTTATTTTTTTAAACTGTACCCATAGTTCTTCCTCACCTTCAGCAAGTGCTGATCCCATAATACCTGGAATAATTATGACAACATCTCTTTCATATGTAGTAGGTTTGTAGCTAACACTTTTCATGGAGAACCACTTCAATAAAACACCGCGATCTCCTTCTACATTGACCTTTCTTCTAAATAATGAAGTATGTGTTTTTTCAGAAACAGACAATGCTTCTAATATGGCTTGAGTGGTATCAGGATTCGAGAAATATCTAAAATGATTCGTATTACTATTTTGAGATTCATAAATAAACATACCATTGCTACGCTGAATGCCATGATACATGCGTTGTGTATCTACGACTAAGTCATTAGGTGAGAAATAAAATAAATTGGCTAAAATTACTTTCAAAGATTCAAAATTGAATCCACCAATCTCAGCATCTCCTGCTATGCAGTACAATTCACTCTGAACTTTAGAGATTCCACTATTCATCATTTGCTGAAAAGCGGACTCTGGCATCATACTATTGAGTCCTGGTAATACTTCTGGATCTTCTTTTTGAGCTAGTAACTCTAGTAAAAAGGATTTAATAATTCCATATATAGGATTACTAACTCCCAAGCCTAAGGATACTGCATTTAATAATAAATTAAAAAAATGATCTACTCTACGTGATAAGATCGTGGTACCACTTGATGGCGAAGCTACTCGTACAACTTTGTTTACATAGAGACGATGAGTCTCCGCTTTTTTATTAATTTTCTCTATAGTCTTGGTTAAGGATTTGTTGTTTTTTCGAACAATATTTAACTCTTCTTCGTTAAATCCAATAGTACCATTAGATCGATTGCGATAATCGCATTTTGCCAAAATATCGGCGACCAGGCCTCCTCTAGAATGGCTTAGTATATCTATTTCGCAATTTTTTGATATGTTTTCTAAAAAGGTTAAAGCGTTATCTAATGGGCTTTTAGAAAGTGTCTCATGTTCTAAAGCTATGATTCTACCTTTATAGATTGCTGCCAATTCTTGCCAAACTCCATTTCCTATGAGTTCTCCAAATGATTGTTGAGCAGTGGACAGTGTTCCGTGTAGTAACAGTAGATATCTGCCGTTTTTATGATCTTCTATATCATAAGGTCTACGCTCCATATTAGCATCTAGACAATAAAGGCCGGGTTCTGGCTGTACCTTTTTATCATATTGTATTCCTAGTACTTTTATCGCTGTTGCGGCAGTATTTTTTGATTTGAATATATTAAACAGCTTAATAGCTGCTTGTTTAATACTTCCTCTTGACGTTTCTTTGGATAATATAAAAGGTTCGAATACGTAATCTTCTTTTCCTGTAGAACGGCTCGACTGCACTTTTGTATCATAGATTTCCTGAATATCATCCAGGTGACCAATCCACTCTGTTTTATCAGTAAATTGAATTGCCAATAAATCGGTGTCGTCAACATCAATTTTTATGGCTTCATTACTTGAACGAGTAGACGATACTTCTATACATTTTTCTAATTCATATGTTTCTTTTAGATGTTCAGGTAATAAATGAGACATCTTATTCGCATCTATTTTTTTTCCGAAGAGTTTTGCGGTTTTCGTCATGATACAGAAATTGTAGTTATAATCTTTGTTTACATCGATACTATCAAAAACACTATCTTGATAGGGGTAGTGATAAACAGGGTAGATTGTTCGTCATCCGCAAATTCCTAAGCATTTATTAATGCCACAACATTGTTTTTTAAAATGGATAGAAATAAAAAAACCGTTTTCAAATCTGAAGTCTAAAAACAAGCTAATCTTACTAAGATGATACGTGGTAAACGTTAAGTATTATAAAATTAAATAAATTAAGCTAAGGATCTACTGTTTGGTTGTGAAAATTCCCTTAAATATAATTTTAAATAGCTGTAAATCAGCTGTTAATTGGGTAAGGTGTAATATTCAAAAAGAAATTATGAATCTTAGTTAATGTTAATATCACACCTTACTGCATAGTGTTTTTATTTTATGGAGTGTCTTCTCCTTCACCTACAGGTTCTTTACCAGTACTAAGAGATCCCCATTTTAATGTAGTATGAAACTTTACATATACTGGATCTTCATTTCTTAGCGTATCAATCAAGGTTTCCATCTCAGCTTCGTGGAAATAAATGTTAAGAATGTTATTGGCGTGCTGTACATTTTGTGGTAGTGCTTGTCCATCCTTTATGATTCCAAAATATCCCAAATATTTGTTATTTGGATCATATAGATACAAGAAGCCTACTTGTTTTCCTCCAGAATAATTACTAATAATTAGTGTGCTATAATCTTTAATTTTGTGTGAAACTACCATGTTGTTTGGTTTAAAAGTTAAATTTTGTGTGGTCACAAAAATAAGTTTAGATATATAGTAAGAAAAGAGTTAAAAAACTGATTGTTAAGGGGTTGTTTCCCCTTTAGGGATGCTTTTATTAGAATTTTTTATATTGAATCTAGTATGTGAAAGTAGAAACCTGTAATGAAAATTCTAATATTTTCTAAATACTATGCTGTGTACGGTAAGATTTAAAAGAATAAGATTGATTTGTAATTACGATTGGGTTTAGAATCATTTGTAAAATCTATTCCTATCTAAGACGTCGTTTTAATTTTTCTTTAGATGATTTAGAATAAAAGCCATCTCAATATCTTTTTTTGAAACCCATTCATCTAAGGTTGGATACATAATAAAATCTGGAATTGTACCCCTCCCAAAATTCTTTTTTGAGTCTACTGCAGTAGTATATTTTTGTAATGGTATTGTAATCGACATATTACCGTGTATTGGGATTTCAGGCATCATTCCGCTAGTGTTTCCTTGAAATCCACCACCTGTTTCTTGTCCGATTATTTTGGCAATATTATTTTCTGCAAGAATTGCTACAAAGTCGCTACAGGAAGACATACATAAACCGTTGGTTAAGATATAAACATCTCCTTTATAGTTGTTCTTAGCGGGATTTTGAATCTCATAGTAATCAAATTCATTGGTTTGCTTAGCTTTTTGCCAGTGGTATGCGTCGCCTACTTTTATAGGTTTCTTGTAAAAAAGCCGATTAACTCCTGTTATTTGCCCGGCAGTTTGTTCTGTTACTTCTATCTTTTCCCAATATCTAAAAGGCTTATTAAAAAAGTAACTTGCTAAAAATACAGCATTACCATCCGTTCCTCCGGCATTATATCGAAGATCAATAACCAATTTCTGGATTTCCTGATCTTTTAAATTTTGGAAAGTTTTTTTTATGAATTTTCTGAAATTCTGACCATTTTCTTTTATAGTAGTTTTGGCAAAAGAACGAATTTTTAAAAATGCAACATCATTTTTAATTTCTAAATGTAGTTGTTCTTTATCTGAACCTTCTTGCGATAGAAATGAAGGAAAAGCTTCCTTATCAATACCATCCAGTTGGAACATTTTAATTTCGTCATTAACCTTCACTTGAATGTTAAAAGAAGTCTCACATTCAATAATACTTTGATACCAAAATGAAAAACGATGATTGAGCAAAAGTATTTTTAATGTTTCATTATAACCATCAGAAGGGATTGTATTTAATAATGTTTCTAATATTTCGGAGCTCGATTTACCATTAATAGTAATGAGCTCACTTTTGATGGGCAATTCCTTATTATTCGAAAGGTTCTCCGTAATAAAAATCCTCTTATCTTTAGCTATGAATATGTTTACAGGAAGCAGTTTGTAGGTTTCGTCTAAATACGTATGGTAGCTTTCTGATAAATTTATCGAAGTGTGAAGACAACCAATCTGCGCAAATAAAGGCTTGAGTTTTCTGTAATACGCTATGGCTGTTAATGAATCTGTTATAGTCTGAGTAGTCGAATCTATAATGTTATCAAAAGACTCTTTAGTCGTATATCTATAGAATCCAGGATGTCCTTTTTCTATACTTATCATAAGTTCTTTTGTCCAAACTTTTAAGCTATCAGCGGAAAACTTTTCTAGAGGATCAAAGGATGTTTCATCTTGAGCATTGCTATTAGCTATAATGAATACATTGAATAAGATCAGTATTATAAGTTTTTTGTTTTTCATATGGATAAATTTCTACAAATAGGATAGTATAGAGACGCAAGTTGTAATGCGATAGTTGCAGAAAACCGTTTTGGATTTTACGAGATGCTAGCAGTATATCTAAAATCGTATTGTTTTTATCTATTACTATGGGATTTGGGGGTAAGGTACTAGGATCTTATATTCGACTAAGTACTTATTTTACCTATGCATACTATCCAAAATTTCCATAACCTCAACCTTTTTACGAACGGATACAGGTACATTTTCACCGTTTTTAAGCATGAGATAACCACCATCAGCTTTTATAAAAGCACTGATACATTGTAAGTTGATCAAATGACTTTGATGAACTCGCAGAAACTGATAATTTTTAAGCATATCAGCAAAATATTTTAAAGTTTTGGTCACAAAAACCTTTTGACCGTCTTGTAGATAAAAGATGGTGTTGTTACTATCAGATTCGCACCGCACGATATCATCCAGACTTACAATTATAATTTTATCTAAGGTATGAAGCGATATTTTATCTGGCTTTTGCTCTGGGGCAGATAATGTATCTTTAAGTATATCCAGACGTTCCTTATTAGGTTGGATTTGTTGCTTCGCTTTCTCAACAGCCTGTGCTAATTCTTCATTAGAATATGGTTTTAAGACATAATCTATAGCAGCAAATTTAAAAGCTCTTATTGCATATTCATCACTAGCAGTAACAAATATAATTTTGGATTTTAATTCCGGAAATATTTCTAACACATCAAATCCAGTTCCATCACCAAGCATGATATCCAAGAATAGTATATCTGGTTCATTAGTTCTTAAAGCTTTAGCAGCTTCAACGACACTTCGAGCAGTATCAATAATTTTTATTTCGGGATGGTTTGTTTCCAGATCACTTTTTAAAAGTTGAAGCGCATCTGGCATATCTTCTACAATAATAGCTGTTAGCATAGTGGTTATTAATAGTCTGTTAATAATGGTATTCTGAACGATATTTCGGTGCCGGCTACAGATGCATCTTCTTCTAGAATTTCTTTTATCTGTAGTGCATCTTTTCCTGAGATTGATTCTAATCTTTCTCTAGTTACCGTTAGAGCCATGGATTGATGATCAGTTTTGGTTTTTGCTTTTTGAGATTGAAAAATACCCAATCCATTATCTAATATCTTACAATGTAAGAATTCTTCATCAGTATCAAAAAATACTTTTAGTTTTCCGTCTCGGTTTCCTTTTAGGATACCATGTCGTATTGCATTTTCTACAAAAGGTTGGATAAGCATCGGCGGGATCAAAACCTCTTCCGGATCAAATTCTGAATCTATAGTAATTGTATACTCAAAAGACTTATTAGCCATTAGTTTTTCTACTTCGATGTAGTGTTTTAAGGTCTTCATTTCCTGATCAAGTGTAATATGATCTTTTCGAGAATTATATAGAGTTTCTCTAAGAAGTGTAGCAAATGTATTGATGGTACTATTCATTTTAGTTGGGTTGCTCGTTCCCATAGCTTTGATACCATTTAGGACATTAAAAATGAAATGAGGGTTCATTTGTAAACGCAATGCCTTTTGTTCTAAAGAGAGTAAATGATTTTGCATCTGCAATTTCTCTCGTTCTTCATTGTTTTTTAATTTAACTTTTCTAATGTATAAAAATGTAATGATGGTGAGCACTAAAAGTAAGATCCCAAGCATGGTGAGCTGAAACCATATTTTATTATAGATCGGGCTATCAATAAATATTTTGAAAGTAATAGGTTGGCTTTCTTCCCATCTATAATTTCTGGATTGAGCAGAAAATGAATGTGCTCCATAAGCCAAACCTGCCAGGTTTTGCTTTTTTTCTGATGACCAAGGGCTCCAGGCGGTATTATTCAATTTATAACGATATTCTATATCGTTAGGATGATCTAAATCTATAGTTTTATAGCTGAAGGATAATTCTGTTTGTTCTGGAGATAATTGTAATACGTTATCATTTTTGGCCCATATATCCGGATTAATAGAATCCAGTGTTTGGTAGGCTATTTCAACATTTTCGAAGTGTACCTCAGGTTTAATAGTGGCTTTACCAATTTCTCCTGGTTCATATTTAGTTAATCCATAGATGGCACCAAACCATAAATTGCCTTTTGTATCTTTAGAAATTGCATTAAGACAGGTTTCGATTCCCAAAAAACCATCATTTCTTCCAAAATGAAGAACATCTTTTATTTGGTTGAGAAGATTAATCTCTACACGGTCTACACCACGTTCGGTTCCAACCCATAGATTCTCTTCTTTATCAAATATCATTTGATAAATGTTGTTAGAATATAAATTCTTTTCCCCATTTAATTTTTTAAAAGAAAGATCCCCGTCTAAACTACTCCACCATATTCCTTGCCCTGCCGTTCCTAGATAAAGTTTGTTGTCTTTAAAAACAAAAGAATTAATTGCGATTTTTTGATCAAGGACATTACGATGATGTGTGACTTTATTTTTTTTAATAAACCCAATACTTCCATTTTCTGTAGAATACCATATTTTACCTTTTCCGTCAGATGCCATATGTTTGATCTCTAGGTCTTTTATTCCTCGTTTTTTAGAGAACCTTCGTATGGATCGTACTTTATGTTTTTTATAATCATATATAAATCTCGTAATTCCAGAAGAGTATGTAGCTGCCCAAACAGTATCATTAGAGATATGTATTGATCTTACCCAGTTGGCTGATAGGCCACGTTTTTTGTTGATGATATAGTTCTTAATTACCTTTTTAGTAATAGTGTCCCTCACAGGATTTTTAGAGCTTTTATTGGTAATGATGATACTATCTTTAAGTTTAATTTCTTTTAATAAAATACCTTTTCCTTCTGTGCCTGCCCAGATATTTCCTCTGTTATCACTAGTAATACTTTTGATTTTTACTTCAGATAACCTCTTGTCTTGTTTAATTTGGTGTATTCCTGTACTATCTATTTTTATAAGTCCAGATTCCGAATTAGATGCCCAAATTTCGTCATTGAAGGTATGAACAGCGTATACTCGATTTCCCTTTAATCCCGTATCCTGATTGTAGTGTGTAAAATTATTTTGAGAATATTTATAAAATCCTCCTCCCGATGTAGCAATCCATATGTTGGATTGACGGTCTAAAATACATTTTCTAATATTAGACACTGCTAATCCGTTTTTACGATTTATTTTTTTCTTTAATCTGTAATTAGTAGCATCTAATATGGTGACGCCGGCGTTGTTTGTAGAAAACCACAATTCTGTATCTAGAATAGAAATATTATTAACGCTTAATGGTTCTTGTATCCATTTATTTCCATAGCTTTTTGCGTTGGTATTTAAAACTAAGACTCCTTGATTTATGGCAGCTGCAAATACTTTTGTTTTATGATATAGCGCAGTAGTAAAATTATAAGCACTATGTCTTACCATAATACTAGCATCCTTATCAATCTTATTTAGTTTCCAAAGTCCTTTATTCGTGGCAACCCAGAATAGTTTGCCATCAAATACTATATCATTTACAATGCTAGTATTTATTTTGGGATCTAATTGTATTTTTTTTAATCCAGAAGTTGGAGTGTATATATGAATCCCTACGTTAGTAGCAAGATAAATTTTATTATGGATTCTGAATATTTTATTTATTTGTAATCCTTCAAAATTCAGAAATTGCTTTTTTGTTTTAATAGAAAGTCCTCTTCTAGTTCCAATAAACAAACTATCATTAGCAAAGTTCAAAGAATGGATATAGTTAGACAATAGTCCATCGTCTTCATTCCATGTTTTAAATTCTTCTCCATTGAATCTGCTTAGACCCCCACCTCGAGTTCCGAGCCATAAATACCCGATATCATCCTGTATGATATCATATACTTGTGATTGAGGAAGCCCATCTTCTAATGTGTATGCTCTTAGTCCATTATTCTGCGCAAATAATGTGTGGATAGAATTTATCCATATGACAGCAATAAGAAGTAAGTAAGAAAAGTGATTGGGGCTCATAAAAACTAATGTTTGATAACAAATATAATCAAACTGTTTTTTTTGTTTTGTAAACCCATTAAATACTTAGATAAAAAAGTGTGTTTTGTAAAACCGTATACAAGCAGGCAGTTTTTTTGGGAAAAACAATTGGAAATAATTGGACGCGCCTGCTGTATACATTGGTTTTATATATTAATAGAAAACCTTAAAGCTTAATAGAATAGTGAAAAAAAATAGAACAATGCAGTACAATAAAATAATAGAGTAATAAATAGTATAGTTCTCTTTACTTAAAATATTAGTAGCTGGTAATTGCTGTATTCTTTGGAGTATTAACTTTGTTGTCATTCCAGGTTAAGCTTAATTTTAGATTTACGTATTTTGTTTCTAATTTTTCGTTATATAAATATTCTGTCTCTAATATATTACCTTTTATACCATATTCTTGGCTTGGAAATGTATATTGAGAATTGGTGTCTGAGTTTTCACAATAAACATTAGTTAATTGCGGGAGTGAAACAAGTTTATCTTCATTAGTTACCATAAAATAGTAAGATTCTACCTGCGCACAACACGATAAATACTCCACTTCCATCTTAATCACCTCAGAGACCCCTTCCAGACCAGGATTCTCTAAGGTGGTGATAAAGATGTCCTCAAAAAGCTCAATATCATTGATAGTGAAAGTAGTTAAGTTTTCTGAAATTCCCCCCAAACGTACCAGATTAACAATGCAAGTTGGTTGTTCTGATCCATTCTCTTTAATTTCAGTAACTGCTGCGTACTTTCCCGTTTTCTGAAAACTTTGTGCTTTCATAAACTGAAATCCTATAATTAGGATGAAAAAAACAATGATCTTTTTCATAACAGTATATTTTGAGGTTGATTATTTTGTACGAATTTATGTACTTAATCTAGTTGTGAAGTTGGGGTTTTAGAATTCGTTGCTATCAATTTAGAATTCGTAAACCTCATTACGGTTTTAACATAATTCGAATGAATTGTCTATTCTACAAACCATTTTTATTGCTATTAGATTCTTTACTATTTACTTTTGTGATATGATAGATAACTTTGAAAATGAGTTTTTTGGTATTGGAATTCAAAATGGGAAAACACCAGAGAATCTAGGCGTTCTATGGAGAACTGCTCAGAATATGGGAGCGAGCTATATATTTACAATAGGTAATCGTTATGCTAAACAAGCTTGTGATACACATAATGCTGTAAAAGCAATGCCGTATTTTCATTATGATACTTTTCAGGATTTTTATAACCACCTTCCCAAAGGAGCCATGCTGGTAGGTGTAGAATTAACAGAAAAAGCAGTTGCGCTAGAAACCTTTAATCATCCTAAGCGATGCGTATATCTATTAGGAGCAGAAGATCACGGGTTATCTAAAATAGCTATAGAAAAATCACATTTCTTAATTAAGTTTAGATCAGAGTTAAGTATTAATGTAGCTGTAGCGGGTAGTATTGTGATGTATGATAGAGGAATAAATAAACCACGATTTATTAGAAGTATAGAGTAATTTTTTTGTCGTCAGGCTATCCACGTACACGGTATCTTGCTACTATACTTAACGCAAACAGGAGTATACTTTCAATTTTAAAATTCTTTTTTAACTACATTTATAGTATACAATGTAGTAATATGATTAAAACCTTAGAAACCACAATTGCAGCATTTAGTTCTTGGATATGGGATTGGCCTCTGCTAATCCTATTGATCGGTGGAGGATTATTTTTTCTGATATACTCTCGTTTTACGCCTTTTTTATATTTCAAACATGCTATTGATATACTTAGAGGGAAATATGATAAAGAAAATGCTCCTGGACAACTGAGTCATTTTCAGGCATTATCATCGGCAATTGCTGCTACGGTGGGAATGGGAAATATTAGTGGCGTGGCCATAGCATTGGTTATGGGTGGTCCGGGAGCTATTTTCTGGATGTGGATCAGTGCTTTGATTGGTATGGCTACTAAATTTTATACCTGTTCCTTGTCGGTAATGTATCGATCCAAAAGTGAGGAAGGAACTACTCTTAGTGGCCCAATGTATGTGATCACAGAAGGATTAGGAAAACGTTGGAAACCATTAGCTGTTTTCTTTGCATTAGCAGGATTAATAGGAACATTACCTGCATTTACAGCAAATCAACTAACACAAACATTAGTAGATGTATTAGACTGGAATGAAGGTGATAAACTTTATATAGGTCTTGTTCTTGCTGTTATTGCATCTTTCGTAATTCTTGGAGGAATTAAAAGAATTGGTTTAGTAGCAAGCAGACTGGTGCCTATTATGGTGGTTCTATATTTTATCACTGTGTTTACTATTCTGGTATTACAATTTGATAAAGTGCCTGAAATGTTTGTTTTGATTTTTTCTGATGCTTTCTCAGGAGAAGCTGCAGCTGGCGGTGCTTTAGGATATTTAATTAAAACTGGTGTAAAACGAGCTGCTTTCTCTAACGAGGCAGGAATCGGAACTGCCCCAATGATGCACGGAACAGCTAAAACTAATGAGCCTATTCGAGAAGGTTTAGTTGCTATGCTCGGACCAGCAATTGACACATTATTAGTTTGTACTTTAACTGCGTTAGCAATTTTATCAACAGGAGTATGGCAACATTCTGAGGATAATGGAATTTCGTTAACGTTACAAGCATTTAATTCCGTTTTACCATATGGAATAGGAGATGGCGTTGTAATAATTATGGTACTTGTGTTTGCTTTTTCTACCCTGTTTTCTTACTCCTATTATGGAGTTACTTGTTTAGGATTTTTAACGCAACCAAAATATGGTAAGTATTACAATTATATTTATATACTATCTATAGTAATAGCAGCAGTAGTTAAGATAGATTTTGCAATTAATTTAATTGATAGTGCATTTGCATTAATGGCAATTCCTACAGTTATTTCTGGATTATTACTGGCTAAAAAGGTTAATATTTGCGCAAAAAAATATTTTGAAAAATTGAAAGTTAACGCTGATGTTTAACAGGCATTATTATTTTCTAACAATAAATTCACTTCTTCTATTTTCTTGATGCTCTTCTTCTGTGCAAGGAACGCCATTAGTACATTTATTAATAAGACGTCGTTCTCCATAGGCTTTTCCTCTTATTCGTCTCCAATTAATACCGCCATTTCGTATAATATAACGCACAGTCGCTCGCATTCGTTTTACACTAAGTCTTTTGTTGTACCAATAACTGGATCTACTATCCGTATGAGAACGAACCTCAATTTTTAGGTTAGGATTTTGTTTCATAACAGTTATTACCTTTTGCAAATCTGCTTCTGCATCTGGTCTGATCTCATCAGTATCCAGATCAAAAAAGATAGTTCTTAGTTGTAGTGGAGCCACAATGTCATCTCCAATATTAACAGGCTCCGAAGTAGTGGACAATAATTCCTCTCTTTTAAAATCAATAGGAACTTTATTGGTTGTTTCATAAGAAGTTTTTGATCTAAAAATGATATCGTTAGGATTAAACCCTTCAATAGACGCTCTTATAATATATGTTTTGTCACAATCAACTTCAAAACTATAAGAGCCATTATAATCGGATTTTATTTTACTTACTATATTTCCGTCAGTATCTAATAAAGATACATCTATATTAGCTAAAGGTTCTTTAGTTTCATTATCCGTAATGATACCCTTAATATATTCTTTGCAAGATGTAATTAGCTCTTCCGTTTGCCTAAAACTATAAATGTCATCGTTACCCTTTCCTCCCTTTCTATTACTGGCAAAATATCCTGTTCTATTTTCTTCATTTAGTACAAAAGAGAAGTCGTCTTTAGGACTGTTTATCGGTTTACCTACATTGAATACTTCGTAAGTACCATCTTCTTTGGAGATAGCTACAAATACATCTAATCCCCCTAGTCCAACATGTCCGTCACTGGCAAAATATAATCGACCGCTATCACTTATGTAAGGAAAAGTCTCTCTACCTTCAGTATTAATACCATCACCTAAGTTTTTTGGCTTCCCATATTTTCCTCCAGGGAGGATGTCAACAACAAATAAATCAGATTTACCTCTTGTACCTTTCATGTCACTAGCAAAATACAATTGCTTGCCATCTGGACTTAAGGCAGGATGAGAAATAGAGTAATTATCACTATTAAAAGATAATTCAGTAATATTAGTCCATCTTTGATTGGTTAGAGTAGCTTTATATAATTTTAATAAAACCACACCTTTTCGATTCTTTCCCAGTTTGTTGTTAGTAAAGTTATTTCTGGTAAAATATACTGTGTTTCCATCTTTAGTAAAACTAGTAGAAGATTCGTGAAACTTAGTGTTTATTTTACCTTTTAGTTTTTTTGGTTCCTCCGTAGATATATTATCTTCCTTAATAGTTGAAGAGAAAAGATCTAAAAAAGGCATTTGATTCCATTCATGAACTTTAGAATTTTTACTACGAGAAGAAGCGAAAACAATTTGACCTCTATGATCAAAACTTGGTGCATAATCCGAATACTCAGAATTAATCTTTAATTTGTATAAATCATATTTACCTGATTGCATTTCTATAAAATCCAGATAGTCACGTTTGTTAATGAAAGATTTTGCCCGTTTATCGTTTCCGGTAACAATGTTAAATCTTTCCATAATAGCATCTGCATCACCATAGCGCTCAGCACTTTTTAAACTTTGCGCATATCTAAATAAATACTCAGGTTTTGTTTCTTCAGAAAAGTTCGAAATTAATTTTTCATACCATTGGATTGACTCTTCTAATTCTCCAGTGAAATAATAAGAGTCTGCAAGTTTTCTATATAGGTCATAAGAGGAATACCCTTGGCTAGCGACATCTAGGTAGATATCACGTGCATTAATATATGCTAATGCTTCAAAACTTTGATCAGCTTTAGCGAGTTGCTTGTTTCTATCTTGTCCGAAACTAGGATATGAAAACAATAGCAATGTTATCACAGACATACATAAATGTATATTGCAATATGTTTTCCAAGAAGGTGAAAAAAAGATTGAATAGTTTCCCAAAATGATCCCAGTATTTTTAAAATAAATTATTTGTTTTCGTGGGGTTTTGAAAACGTACTGGAATTAAATTTACGAAAAATTAACAAAAGGTTTATTTTCTATATTGTTTTTTTACTTTTCATAGTTATAACTACTAGGCTATTTTAGCTATAAAAATAATAGCTATTAGGATAAATAATCCTTTGTAATATTGGATAAACTTGCAGAATAATCAATTAACTTTGCATCAAAATATTATGTATGAGTCATAAAGCTGGTTTTGTAAATATTATAGGAAATCCTAATGTCGGAAAATCTACTTTAATGAATGCTTTTGTTGGAGAAAGGCTATCCATTATTACTTCTAAAGCGCAAACCACAAGGCATCGAATTCTAGGTATTGTGAATGGAGAAGACTTTCAGGTAATTTTATCAGATACTCCAGGGATTATTAAACCAGCATACGAGCTACAAGAATCTATGATGGGATTTGTAAAATCTGCTTTCGAAGATGCGGATGTTCTCATTTATATGGTAGAAATAGGAGAAAAAGAGCTTAAAGATGAAGCGTTTTTCAATAAGATCACTAACGCGAAAATTCCAGTATTTTTATTGTTGAACAAGATTGATCAATCCAATCAGGAACAATTAGAAGAGCAAGTACAATTTTGGGCAGAAAAAGTACCCAACGCAGAATTATATCCAATCTCAGCCTTAGAAAACTTTAATGTTAAAGAAGTATTTGCGAGAATCATTGAATTATTGCCGGATTCACCACCTTTTTACCCTAAAGATCAACTAACGGATAAGCCAGAACGTTTTTTTGTAAACGAAGCTATTCGAGAAAAAATCTTAATGCACTACAAAAAAGAAATTCCATATTCTGTAGAGGTTGAAACCGAAGAATTTTTTGAAGACGAGAAGATTATAAGAATAAGATCAGTGATTATGGTAGAACGCGATTCTCAGAAAGGAATTGTTATTGGTCACAAAGGTGCTGCGCTTAAGAGAGTTGGAGTAGAGGCTCGAAAAGAATTAGAGAAGTTTTTTGGAAAACAAATTCATATCGAGTTGTATGTAAAGGTTAATAAAAACTGGCGTAATAATGAACGTCAATTAAAACGCTTTGGTTATAATCGCTGATTTTCGGAATAAAATATGTTAAATAAAAAAGCCTTGTAAGGTTTTGTAAGTGTTTCAATTTTATTATTTACGGTAAAACTGTATTTTGAAGATAAAATGCTGCATTTGAACGTTTTTACACCTTTTTTTAATGCTTTTTTAAAGTGAATCCTCTAATTTAGCAGAATTAACATATTTAAAACGCCCTAAAATATGATATAAACATTACTTTATCTTCACACATTTTTTTTAAGTAACGGCTTAACTTTAAAAAACAAATAAATTTCAAAAAGGTTACCTCATTTGTACTGTCAAGGACTGTTACGATTTTTGGTGTCTTCTGTATTTATTTAAGTAAAACCCAAAATAAATTAACCAGACTGAATTTTTCAAATTCAAACGAAAAAACAACTACACAATGTCAAAAACTACTAACAAGCTTAACTTGTTAAGCAATAAAACTGGAGCAACTCCAATTGTTTCGTCTTTATTTGGCTTAACTATGATCGTCATTTTTATAATGACATCTGGATTTAAAAACATTGATGGAAAGAGTAAAGTAGCATCTTATTCAACAACATCGATATGTAATAATCCATTATCAGAAGCATTAGGATATAATGCATTTGTAAGATACAATACCACGGTCCACGGAGGAGATACCGAAGGTCCTATTGCATTAGGAGGGGATTTAACTATTGATGGAATTATTACATTAGCCGCTCAAACGGCAGGTTCTAACTTTTTCAATGGAGATGATCAAGCATCATCATTGGTGGTAAACGGGAAAGTGATTTATACTTCTGGAGAAGGAATACATCTTAATCAAGGATACACCAAGGTAGGTGATTTAAATGGCTCTTCAGTTTTTGATGTAGATTTTAATTTTGCATCAGTCAATACGAGACTTACTGCTGGAGATTACGATGCTAAGCCAAGGATTCAAGTACAGAGAAAACAAGCTCAAAATTCGGTTGGTCAAGCTAATTTGATTGATTTCGAAGCAGCTTTTGCATTATTCGAGGCAAAGTCGATTTCTTATAGTAATATGCAATCCAATGTAGATATAAGTAACGATAACAAAATCTTGCTTACTCAGAATGTAATTAATGTTTTAAATGTTACCGGAACAGAGTTACAAAACCTACCTTATTTAACTTTTGAGAATACTCCAAATCAAAATACGCCATTAATTATCAATGTTGATGCATCTGGTGATTTCGAATGGAATATCTTAAACCTTGCCGGAATCGGAGATCAACAAGGGGCATTTATTATTTGGAATTTTTATAATAATTCTAGTCTTACATTAAAAGGAGGATCAACGATTATAGGAAGTTTACTAGCTCCAAAGTCAGATGTAATTAAAGATTCTTCAGGAAATATTAATGGACAAGTAATTGCAGCTAATTATGATCATATTCAAGGAGAATTGCATCAACACGTATTTGATTCTTGTACTGATGATGAAATAAGTTGTCAATTAACAGTTGATGCAGGAGAAGATGCAGAGTTTTGTGGGGAAGGAGAAGTAACACTTACAGCTACTATATCCGGAGAATCAGAGTGTGTTGATTGTACTGGTGAATATGGTGTAGAAAATACAAATAACTGTAGAAGGGATCAAGACTACGTAATGTGGTTAACGGATGGTAATAATCCAAGATGGTTTTCCAATGTAGATTTAGAGTGGAATGAGTTAGGAGATGGTACTGCTACACTTACCGGGACAATTTTTGATCATACATTAACCCAGATGACTTATGAAGTAAATGCTATATATTCGGGAAGAACAAGTACTACGCCAACAAATAGTCCTAAAGGACATGAATGTAATACTGAAGACGAATCGGCATGGATTTATTATACAGGTTTAACAGGGACAGTAGCGAGTACTGATGGATCCTGGTCTATTGATTTGTCAAGAAGAGGTCCAGCTTTTCAGTTAGGAAATGGAGCAAATGTAACAGAGACAGAACAAGGGAGATATGGAGCATGTGGTTGGTTTAATACCACAGATGGTCAGTACAATAGAGGAGACTTTAACTTTAATCTCGGAGATTGTGTTACAACCTCAACTACAGAGGTTAACTATTTATGGTCTACTGGCGAGACTACTCCGTCAATTACAGTGAACCAAGGAGGAACATATACTGTAACAGTAAAAGATTGTGAAAATTGCGAGGCTTCAGATTCTGTTGAAGTTGTAATAAATGATGCACCTCAAGTAAATGCTGGTGAAGATCAGGAAATTTGTTTAGGTGATGAAGTAACTTTAACAGCTACAACTGATGGTAACGAAAGTTGTGAGAGTTGCATCGAATATGGTATAGAGAATACTGATTATTGTAGAGGGAATCAAAATTACGTATTGTGGTTAAAAGGAGGAAGGTTCTTTTCTAATGTAGATTTAGAATGGAATGAACTTGCGGATGGATCTGCTACATTAAAAGGTACTGTGTTCGATTATACAAACACGCAATCAAATTACGAGGTAGATGTAGTTTTCACTGGAAAAACAACGGATACACCTGCTAATAGTCCTAAAGAACATGAATGTAATACTGAGGATGAATCAGGATGGGAATATTATACGGAATTTACTGGTACAATTACCAGTGCAGATGGATCTTGGTCTACAAGTTTAACAAGAAGAGGTCCTTCATTCCAAATAGGTAATGGAGCTAATGTAACGGAAACACAACAAGGAAAGTTTGGAGCTTGCGGATGGTTTGATACTGATGATAACGAATATTCTGTAGGAGATTTTAATTTTAACTTAGGAGATTGCATAACTTCAGAAACAAATAATACTTCTTTCTTATGGTCTACAGGAGAAACAACAGAGAGTATTACTGTATCACCAGATGAAGATACTGAGTATACAGTAACTGTAACAAATTGTAATGGATGTTCAGCTACAGATGAAGTAATGGTATTGGTTAATTCTGCTGCTGTTGATGCCGGTGATGATCAAAATGTTTGTTTAGGAGAAACGGTAACGTTAACAGCTACAGGAGAAGGAATGTTTTTGTGGTCTACAGGAGAAACAACAGAAACTATTACTGTATCGCCAACAGAAACTACAACATATACAGTTACAGCAACTAACGAAACTTGTGAGGCTTCTGATTCTGTAACCGTTATTGTAAATGATCCTGTAATAGTTGATGCCGGAGAAGATGAGGAAATATGTTTAGGAGAAGAAATAACTCTTACTGCACAGGTTAGTGGTATAGAAAATTGTACAGATTGCACAGAGTATGCTATTGAAGGGACTGATTATTGTGGTGCCGGAACTCACGATTTTGTGATTTGGATGACAAATGCTGACAGAAGTGATAAAAGATGGTACTCTAATGTTGATTTGGTTTGGGAAGAATTTGCTGATGGTACAGCAAAGTTAACAGGAACCGTTTTAGATTATACGGTAACTCAAGAAACATATGAGTTGGATGTGACATATTCAGGTAGAACTACTATAGCACCTACAAATAGCCCTAAAGAGCACGAATGTAATACTGAGGATGCAACCGGTTGGACGTATTATCCTGAGATGAGTGGTACCATAACTAAAACAGATGGTTCAGAAGTAATAACTATAACAAGAAGAGGAGAAGCATTCCAAGTTGGAAATGGGGCTAATGTTTTTGAGACTGAGGAAGGTAAAAATGGTGCTTCGGGTTGGCTGAATGTAGTTGATGGTTATTTCGCTTATGGAGATATCAACATTAATTTTGGTGATTGTATTACAACAGGAGCAGGAGAAGCAAATTATTTATGGTCTACTGGAGAAACTACTCAAAGCATTACTGTATCACCAGAAGAAGATACAACGTATACGGTTATCGTAACTAGTTGTACCGATTGTGTAGGTGAGGATGAAGTAACAGTAACTGTAGATTCCGCAACAGCAGATGCTGGGAATGACCAGGATATTTGTGCTGGAGATACAGCAACACTTACGGTTGTTGGAGAAGGAGATGTAGTATGGTCAACTGGAGCAACAACTGCTAGTATTGAAGTTTCCCCTCAGGAAACCACTACTTATAGTGTTACAGTTTCTAATGGTAGTTGTGAGGCTACTGACGAGGTAACAGTAACTGTAGATTCTGCAACAGCAGATGCTGGAAGTGATCAGGATATTTGTACTGGAGATGCGGCAACACTTACGGTTGTTGGAGAAGGAGATGTAGTATGGTCAACTGGAGCAACAACTGCTAGTATCGAAGTTTCCCCTCAAGAAACCACTACTTATAGTGTTACAGTTTCTAATGGTAGTTGTGAGGCTACGGATACGGTAACAGTTGTAGTAAACTCTGTAACTGCAGATGCAGGAGAAGATCAGACTATAGCTATAGGAGAAACTACTACTCTTACTGCAACGGGTGGCGGTACATATTTATGGTCTACTGGTGAGACTACAAGCACTATTGAAGTTTCCCCTCAGGAAACCACTACATATAGTGTTACAGTATCTTTAAATGGGTGTTCAGCTGTTGATGATATTACTGTTTTTGTAGAAGGTTGCTCTGTTACTGCAGATGCCGGAGAGGATCAAACAATTTGTAATGTTATTGATTCTATACCTGATACTTTTATGGATAGTGAAGTTTCTAAAATGATGCAAGAAGTAACTTTGACTGCTAATGGTGGAGATACATATCTTTGGTCAACTGGAGAGACTACACAATCTATAATTGTAGCTCCAACTGAGACTACTACATACTCCGTTATTGTTACTTCGGGTGTTTGTAGTGATATAGATGAAGTAATAGTTAGTGTTATTAATCTAGAAGCATATGCTGGAGAAGATCAATTTATTTGTTCCGAAGGAGAAGGCGAGGGATCTTTTACAAAATCTACTCAGCCAGTAATTCTTACTTCTTCAGAAGCAGATTCCTATCTTTGGTCCACAGGAGAGACTACAAGGACTATTACAGTATCTCCAGAAGAAACTACTACTTACGAAGTAACAATTTTTATTGGTAATTGTAGTGATTCAGATCAGGTAACAGTTTTTGTAGATGAAGAAGACTGTGAAGAGGAGGAAGAAGAAGGCTTTGATGGAGCTTCGGTAACAGTATATCCAACATTATTAAAATCCGGAGAGACAATTACTGTAGATGTAATGTCTAAGATAGATCAAAATGTATATGTGTCTTTTTATAGTATGTCTGGAGCTACCATAATTCCGACAGCTAAAAATGTAATTCAAAAAGGTAAAACATCTCTAACTTTCGATATGGTTGGATCGATACCTTCTGGAATGTATTTGGTAAAAATAGATAGAGAAGAAGGTTCTGAATACAAAAAGATTATTATAAAATAGTATACATTCAAAAAATAATATTTTTAAAACTGCCTGGAAATTTTTTTTCAGGCAGTTTTTGTATAAAAGAATAAATTATTTATAATTTATTCTTTTCATAACATTAAGGATATACTCATTATTGATTTTTGATAGCTAATTCAAATCAAATTAATAATGAAAACCATTAATAAAATTGTTGTAATTCTTGCTGTAGCAAGTATGTTTGTTTCTTGTAATTCTGATGATGATATTGTCGTAGACCCTATTGATACAGCTGATTTAACTTTTGAAAAAATAGGAGCCTTCAGTAATGGTACTGGCGAAGAAGGATTTGCTGAGATTTCAGCATTTGATCCTAGTACCAATAAGTTGTTTATTGTGAATCCTAATGATACCGAAATATCAGTTTGGGATTTATCTAATCCGTCAACTCCTATACCTGGTACAGATATAACAGTGAATGGAGTTCCAAATAGCGTAGCAGTTTCTAACGGAGTAGTTGCGGTTGCTTTGGAAAACGCAGCTAATAAACAAGCTAATGGAACTATCGCAACTTATAGTTCTGATAATCAATCTTTATTAAATACATATGATGCAGGAGCACTACCTGATATGGTAACTTTTAGCCCAGATGGTAAATTCATCGTAGTTGCTAATGAAGGTGAGCCGGATGATTTGTATGTAAATGACCCAGAAGGATCTATTACTATTATAGAAGTAGCTTCCGGACAAATAACTAATGCTGGGTTTACTGCTTTTAATGGTCAAACTATTGGCAATGATTTTAGAGTTTTTGGCAAAGGAGCTACTTTGGCGCAAGATGTAGAACCAGAATATATAGCCATTTCAGATGATTCCAAAACAGCATATGTTTCATTACAAGAAAATAACGGATTAGCTGTAGTAAATCTAGATACTAAAGTAGTTACAGACATTCTTGGGCTGGGATTAAAAGACCATTCATTGCCTCAGAATCAATTGGATGTAAGTAATAGAGATGATATTTCTGGGAATTTTAAGAATTGGCCCGTGTTTGGAATGTATCAACCGGATGCAATAGAATTTGTCTCTATTAGTGGTGCAAATTATATAATTTCTGCAAATGAAGGAGATGCTAGAGATTATGATGGGTTTTCTGAAGAGGAAAGAGTAAAAGATTTGGTTTTAGATCCAATCGTATTTCCTGATGCTGCAACTTTGCAGTTAGATGAAAACTTAGGAAGATTAAAAACTACCACAGCTAATGGAGATACAGATGGAGATGGAGATTTTGATAAAATCTACGCATATGGAGGAAGATCCTTTACGATCTGGAGTACATCAGGAAACGTTATATATGATAGTGGTGATCTAATTGGTAAAAAGACTTTTGAACTAGAGCCTATGCTTTTTAATAATGATGAAGGTGAAATTGATGATCGATCTGATGATAAAGGAGCAGAGCCAGAAGCAGTAGAAACTTTAAAAATAGGAGACAAAACATTGCTCTTTGTTGGATTAGAAAGAACCGGAGGCGCTATGGTATTCGATATCACAAATCCTGCAAGTCCAACGTTTTTAGATTGGATGGTAGATACTGCAGATGTTGGGCCAGAAGGACTAATAGCAGTAAAAGCGGAGGATAGTCCAACAGGAAATGATTTAGTAATTATTACCCATGAGGTTTCTAATACTATAGCAGTTTATGAGATTAAGTAATCGTCCATAAAAAGTTTGATGTTTTACAGTAACCAAGATATCTGTAATTGTTTTTATCTTTGAAGTAAGTAATTATTTCACTGACTGACTATCAATTATGAAAAAGTTCAATAGGTCGATGCGCTGACCGTTGAGCTTTTTCGTTTTTAAAGAACTTATTCGTCTTCCAAATCTTTCAATAAAGCAATTGCATTTTTTTTGTACCTGGTGTTTTGAGAAATCAATTCTTTTAGAATTGGAATCATACTATCTTTTTGATTCATTTTTAAATAGGTAAGTGCTAAAAACCATTGAGCATCAAAATAATTTGTGCTTTCTGTAGAGAAAGCTTTAAATAACGTTTTGGCTTTTATTAATTGATCGGTATTAAGATAACTGTTCCCTAAGCATAGCTTTAACTTTTCTTCATTTGGTTTTTGTAAAACTAATTTTTCCAGATCAGTGATAGTCTCTTGATATTTTTGATTTTTATAATTGAACAAAATGTCTTTAAAAACCTTATTTTCCGTGTCATCAGCACCTCGTTTAATATCACCAATAGGATATGGAGTATAATACATGGCATATAAATCTTGTTCAGTAGTATTTTGAAACCAAAAAAAGGTAGATACTCCAATAATAAAGATGATAGAAGCAGCAATCTTCCAGTAAGATGATGATGCTAGTGTTTTTTTCTTTTGTTTAGTATTCTCTTGCGCTAATTCTTCTTTGGCTGTTATCAATTTTTTCCTAAAATCGATTGCTTTTGTATTTGCAAGCTCATTTTGAAGTTCTTTGTGAATTGTTATTTCATTCTTGAGCTCAGGATTAGCCTCTATAAGAGTTTTAAAACTTCCTAATTCAGTCTCAGATAATGAACCCTCAATATATGCTTCTATTTTTTCGAATAGTTCTTGTGTCATTTCCATAGTTGAAACTTATTTAGTGTCTGTTTTCAATTCTTCAAAAACTGGATCTATCTTGATTAATTCTGTCAACCTTTTTTTACAATTGAATTTTTTCTTTCTTATATATGATTCAGTACTATTCCTTTGTTTTGCAATATCTTTCATAGATAAACCTTTAAAAAAAAGTGTTAGTATCTCTTGACAAACAGGACCTAGTTTCAAAAAACATTTCTGGTATACGTAGCTTCTTTCTTTTTGCTCAATTTGATCAGTTATATCTTCAGTGTCCGAAGCGACAATAGAAAGAATACTTTCATGTTGTATTTCTTTTTTATTCTTTCTTAATGAATTCATCCACATATTTCTGCATACAGAATAGGTGTAAGTTCCTAATGAAGAAGTAAGCTGTAATGAATCATCAGTTAGTTTCTCATAAATAAATACCATAGCATCCTGAAAAATATCTTCAGCATCTTTTTCACTTCCAGAATTTTTTAAGATAAAACTTTTCACTTGAGGTAAATATTTTTTGTAGAACGCTGTAATAATAGCTTGATCACCTGCAACAATTCCTGCTATAATTTTGTTTTGTTCGTTGTTACTCATTGATTAATGTTAAATAACTGTAAATTGTTACCTGGTTCGAATAAAATAATGACGATAAAAGTAACATATTTATTTTTTTAACTACTAATGAATAGAGTTTCAAAACTATATAAAACTGAAATACAGAAGAAGTATATGCAAGTAAATCTTGGTCTTTTAGTAATTGTATTTTTTTTATGTGCTGGTAAAGCCGGATATTCCCAAACCGTAAAAGATACTTTACTTGCTCGTCAATACCTGATTACAGGAGATTCATTAGTATACAAAGAAGATTATCATAATGCTATTAATAATTTTCAAAATGCCGCTATAGGTTTTAAAGAAAATGCTTCCTGGAAAAGACAGGTTGAAAGTCTTATAAAAATAGCAAATACTTACTTTTATTATCTAAATGATTATGAAAATGTAATTCTTATTGCGGATGAAGTGTTGGGTATTTGTAATAAAAGGCTTGAAAAAGAAACAGTATTAGAAGCTAATGCTCTTACTATTAAAGGGCTAGTCTATCATAAAAAAAACCAATATAGTAAAGCAATAGCCCTCTATAAAACAGCGCTTCAAATCCTGCTAAAAAAAGTTGGGAGGTATCATATCGAAACAGGAGATCTGGAGATAAATATGGGGATCGCTTATGATGATTGGGGGCTTTCTGAAGAAGCGCAAAAACATTATACAAGTTCTTTAAAAATAAATCAGGAGCTCTATGATGAGGGAAAAAAGAATCGATTGAATACGGTGTATTTAAACTTGGCCGTTGTATATAGTAGATTAGGATTATATCAACAAGCAATCCCACTTTATGAAAAGGCTATTGCTTTAGATATAGAAGAGTATGGAGAAAAAGATCCGTATTTGGCAGAAAGCTATTGTAACTTGGCAGGCAATTACAGCAAAATAGGAGAGCATTATACATCCCTTCAGTATTTTTATAAAGGACTAAATATTTTTAAAGAAAACCTCAAGGAAGGAGATGAATACTTTGCGATACCTTATAACGGGATTGCGACCCAATATACAAAGTTAGATAAACTAGATAAAGCACTCGAAACATACAATAAATCTTTAAAAATTTACCAGGATATTTATGGGGATACTCATATAAATACAGCAGAGATTCTATGTAATATTGGAGGAACTTATAGAATACTTAAAGAGTATGATAAGGCTCAGGATTATCTAAAAAAAGCTGAACAAATTATAACGTCTCTTTTTGATAAAAACAATAGAAATTTATTTTTTTCAAACTATGAGTTTGGTCAATTATATGAACAACAAGATCAATACGATCAGGCAATTGAATATTATGAAAAGAATCTTGCTATCGCACTACAAAACTTTGGATTAAAAAATCAAAATACTTCAGAAGCATATATAGAAATTGCAAGAATTCAATTGGTAAATAAAGAATATCAGCAGGCTATAGATACCTATCATAAATCCATCATTGCGGGATCCAAAAAGTTTAATGATACAAATATTGATGCAATCCCAGAGAATAAAGATTATTTTAATGGAGATACGCAATTAACAGCCCTATACGGAAAAGCAAAAGCAATAAAACTACTGGCCAAAACCCAGAATGACGTCCAAAATGTCGAATTAGCATATCAACATTTTTTTACGTGTGATGCGATACTAGATGAAACCAGAATATCATATCAATCAGCAGAAGATAAGATGTCTTTGGAAAAAAATGCAAAGCAATTATACCAAGAGGCTATCAGTACCGCACTATGGTTGAATCAAAAAACTGGAGATGACAACTATCTGAAAGATGCTTTTTATTTTTCGGAGAAGAACAAATCCCGTTTGCTGAATGAGCAATTAAGAAAAACAAAAGCTACTAACTTTGCAGGAGTTCCTTCTGATAAAATTAAAGAAATAGAGGAAGTGAAGACCAAATTGGCAAAATATACCTCAAAGCTATATGAGTATAAGGGTAATCAGGATACCATTAATACTAAGGAAATACAGAAGTATGAGGATTTAGTATTTTCATATACTCAAAAAAACGATTCAATAACTAAAAAGATAGCGAGCTCATATCCTAAATATTATCAACTAATTTACAATCATGACATTATTTCTGTAGAAGATATTCAAGCAAAATTACCTGCAAGAACAGCGTTTCTGGAATATTTTGTGACAGAATCAAAAGTCTATAGTTTTTATATTTCTAATGATGAGTTTACCGTGAAACCATTACATATCAAAAACCTTGAAGAAAAAGTTATTGGTTTTAGAGAGGCAGTTATTCAAAAGGATATGAATAGATATTCTCAAATTGGGAGCACGCTATATAAAGATTTAATCGTCCCGATCGAGTTAAAAGAAGAAGTAGATCAAGTAATTATTGTACCAAGTGGTATTTTATGGCATCTTAATTTTGATCTATTAATAACCAAAGAATCCGATGATTCGAACCCCCAGGAGATTTCATATTTCTTAAAAGATAAGGTGATTAGTTATGCCAATTCTGCGGAGTTGTTCTTTTCTGAAAAATCAGAAAAACAAGATGTTTTACAAGAATGCCTGGCTTTTTCGTTTTCAAATGATAATGCATCTACATCTTCCTCTATTTCGATGAATACCTTACGAAACACCAAAGATGATTTACCCGGTGCCAGAAAAGAAATTAAGGCAATTTCAGAAATTGTTGATGGTAATTATTTTTATGGAAAAGAAGCAGGAGAAGCTAATTTTAAAAAACATGTAAATCAATATGATTTATTACATCTCGCCATTCACGGAGAACTAGATGATAAGCATCCGGAGAACTCAAAACTATTCTTTACACAGGATTCATTATCAAGTGAAGATAATTACCTATACAATCAAGAAATATATAATCTGGAGATCCCAGCGGGATTGGTTGTTCTAAGCGCCTGTAATACGGGTTCAGGAAAAATTTCTAAAGGAGAAGGGGTGATGAGTTTAGGAAGAGCCTTTCAATACGCTGGAGCTAAAAGTTTACTACTTACCTCCTGGGAAGTCTCTGATGATACTACTCCAGAGATTATGAAAAACTTCTATCGTAATCTTTCTGATGGCATGAACAAAGCAAAAGCATTGCAGAAGGCAAAACTACAATTTCTGAATACAGCAAATATGTATGAAATGGACCCGGTATATTGGGGAGGTTTCTATGTATTGGGAGATATTTCGGAAGTTAATCTATCTAATGCAAAATATGGATACCTGTATGTATTGATTGTTGTAGTGATAATAGTAATGGGGATTTGGTTTTTTATAAGGAAAACCAGAAAGATATAAGTCTAATGCATTCATAACCAAATAATAATATGATGTATTGATAAAAAAGACTATTTTTGCAGGCCTAAAAAATCACAATAGGATAGGGGTAACATTCTAGTGATTTTAAACATAAAGTATAACTGAAAAAATAATAGAAGATAAGGGGAGCTTCTTTTTTATCAGATATGCAACCCAAAATAAAATAAACAAAGTGAGAAAAAAATTATTCTTTTTTGTGGGACTTATGATGAGTCTTACGGTATCAGTAGCGCAACAGGTCCATGTCGGAGACCTTATACTAAGCTCCCAGACAGAAATCGACAGTTTCAATTATTCAGAGATTCAGGGGAGTTTAACTATTCAGGAATCCAGGGCTGGAGATATTACAAATCTAACACCTTTAGAAACACTAGAAATTCTAGGAGGAGGTTTATTCATTATAAAAAATAACAATTTACAGAACCTTAATGGTCTGTCGGGTATAACAACAGTGAATGGAAACCTGGAAATCATGAATAATGCGGATCTTACTAATGTAAGTAGCCTCTCTAATATAGAACGGGTATTTGGTAGCATTAAGATTCATGCAAATCATAGACTTACTTCCCTAAGTACATTTGATGGACTTAGTACACTTGGTGGTGGATTAAGTATACATTGGAATATGGGACTTGCCACACTGGATGGATTTAATAATATAGAACGAATCGGGGATCATCTGGAGATTACATCTAATCTAAATATGACTACGATCTCCGGACTAAGAAATGTAACCTATATTGATGGCCATTTACGAATCGTAAATGCGAAAATATCAGATATAAGCCCCCTAAGAAAAGTGACCAGTATTTTAAGTCTTATTCTTAAAAAAACTCCTATTTATAATCTGGATGGATTATCAGGAATCACTGAAATCAGGGGAGGTTTATATATTCATAACAATCCATATCTGCAAAATATCAAAGGAATATCAAAAGCACTAATAGGGAACTTCGTTACCTTGGATTTTGAGAATAATCCCAACCTCGAAACTATAGAAGGAGCCGAAAAGATAACCAGTATTAACATAGATATACGATTTGTTGGAAATACGAAACTAAAAAATCTGGATGCATTGTCTAATATCATGTTTGTGATTGATGATGTAGAGATTACTGGTAATACAAATCTCGAAAGCGCTTGTGGAATTGTTCAATTGCTAGAAGATCCTTCTTTGGTGTATAGAGGAACGATTACCATAGAAAATAATGGAGCAGATACTAGTGATATAGAGCGTATTATTGATGTATGTA
Source organism: uncultured Aquimarina sp. (assembly GCF_947492405.1). Classification (GTDB taxonomy): domain Bacteria; phylum Bacteroidota; class Bacteroidia; order Flavobacteriales; family Flavobacteriaceae; genus Aquimarina. Next base: position 238,593 of record NZ_CANLMP010000004.1, on the reverse strand, counting down.
ATAATTGTAGAATTTATTTTGGCGATATATTATTAAGTGATCAATCGGATATTGATAATTTTAGATATTGTAAAGTTAATGGAGATGTCATTATCGAAGAAGCTTCACGTGGAGAGATCACAAATGTAAATGGATTGTCAAATTTAACAACAGTAACAGGAGATTTGGTGATTAAAAACAATGAAAGAATTGAGGATCTTAATGCGCTTTCTAATTTGAGTGTATTAAGAAGGGATTTTATTATTGAAAATAACACTTCACTTACTGATCTAGGTAATTTCGGTTTGTTAAAAGCGACAGGTGGCTCTTTAAATATTGTTAATAATCCATCAATCGAAACACTCGAAGGGTTTTCAGAATTGAATGTGTTAAGTGGAGATTTATATATTTATAACAATCAAAACCTAAGAAATCTTGATGGAATAAGTCTAAGAGCTTTTGATTTATTTAGGTTTTGTGATATTAAAATTGGTCAAAATAACAGCCTAACTAATATCGATGCTATTTCCAATGTAGGACTAGTTCCAGGTAGTGTAATTGTCTATGATAACTCTAATTTACAAACATTAGATGGACTTTCTGGAATTTTTGGGATACAAGATGAACTATCTGTTACGGATAATACAGGATTACAAAATGGTTGTGGTATTGTCGGCTTGATAGAGCCTGCTCCCATATGGCGATCCATCATACAGCCTTCAGTAGGTGCAATATCGAATAATGGCAGTACATCAAGTAGTGTAGAAGATATTATTAATTTTTGTAAAAAAACATATTTTGGAGACCTCACACTAAGGTCTCAAGAAGAAATAGACTCATTTGATTACGAGATTATCAGGGGTACACTGATTATTGAAGAATCCGTATCAGGAAATATTACCAGTTTAGATCCATTATCTAGCTTATTACAAGTGGATGGCGTAGTGATTAGAAATAATGCATCACTTAGAGGTTTAGGGGGATTGGCTTTTAGTCTTCTCGATGTGGTAGAAGATAATGATAGCTTTATATTAGATAATAATCCACTGCTTTTTACATCAGATGATCCTAATGTGAGATCTCGGGACTATTTTGAGCTATATTACGTGTTGTGTTTAGGCACTATTCAGGAAGCTCAAGTGCGATATAGTGATACTGAAGCCTATGAGGTGATTCGGGAGTATCCGGCAGGAAGTGTACGATGTATACCTGGACCGTCTCCTGTTTTTAAACCCAGGCAACTAAAACCCAGAAAAAAGATTGTTCAGCAATATTATAACGGGAATGAGGCTATAAAATCTCAGAAAATGATGCTGTATCCTACGGTTACCGATGGAGTAGATATTACGATTAATGGTTTGTCAACTGATTTTTCCTATACTATTTATAGTATGACAGGGATGTTAGTGAAACAAGGCTCTTTCCAAAACGAAGCAGAGCTCAAAACCATTCGATTAGGAAGTCCTCTGGATACAGGAATGTATCTTATGAAGATACAAGAAAATGATAAGGTGACTACCTTACGATTTATGGTAAAATAAGTTTTAGAAGCATATAGATTTGTTAAGCTCCCGTTTTTGGGAGCTTTTTTTATGTCATTTTTTAAAAGAAGGGGGGTAATGTTTTGTGCTGTTGTTACATAAAGAGGAAATAAAAACATGAAAACATGAAAAACATAATTACATTAATTTTAATAATCTTATCCACAGTCGTTTACAGCCAAATTACAGAAATCCAAAAACCAGATGATAATCCTTTGAGTTTTGTTGGGTTGGATGGTGCGTATAATGGCGAGATTTATTTCACTACATTAAATACACAACTGCCAATATGGAAAAAAGAGTTTTGGAAAATCAATTCTGACGATAATATTATTAATGTTCCTATTAGTAATGATCCCAGTGTAAACGGTATAGACGTTGTGTATTCTTCAGGGGATGAATTGTTTGTTTGGATTAACGAAAGTACAGGCTCCTCATTGATACGATATAAAGATAATACTAGGTCTATTGTTTTAGATGATAATAACAATCCGATAAGATATGCTAGTGAATTTATAGCATATAACGGTCTGCAATATTTCGTTTCAAAAGATGAAAGTGATAGGTTTTTTAGGTCATATGATGGAAATGTAATTACTAGACCTGATATAGCATATCCCGAAGGCGGTTTTCTTGGCATTGAAATTTTAACTACCTACAAAAATGAATTGTATTTTATTGGTTGGACCAATTTAGGTAGACAAATATGGAAGTTTGATGGAGATTCGGTAACAGCAGTTTCTGACATTGGAATTTACCCTGAAGATGAAATCGTAAATTATAAGGATGAACTATATTTTGTACAGGAATATCGTGATCAGTTTGGAATTGGTGAAAAATATGAGCTTATAAGGTTTGATGGCCAAAATTTTAGCACGGTTGCAACAGAAAGAAGAAGGTTTTACAATTTAGTGGCGTATAAAGATATTCTTTGTTTTAACAAGTTTGTTCCGGAAGAAGGTTATTTTCGATTTCACAAATTTGATGGAAATGCCATTACAGAATTTAGCAATGAAGGAATAAATTATACGATAGAACGTCCAACAGTATTTCAAGACAAGCTATTTTATTTTGCAGAAGAAGTTGATAAAGTAGTTTTTAAATCTTTCGATGGGATTGTAGAAAAAAACATTGGAGAATTTAGTCCCTATCCGAATGACCCCATAATAGTGTTAAATGATAGTATGTATTTTTATCAGATGGGAGGACAAGGTACAATTTGGAAATATAAAGAAGCTTCTTGTGATATTCACCCTGGAGATTTGAAACTAGAATCACAAGAAGATATCGATACTTTTAACTATTGCGAAGTGGCAGGTAGCCTGACTATCGAAGAATTGGTAACAGGAGATATTGTGGATTTAAGCCCACTCAATGTGTTAGAAAATTTAGGAGGAGATTTAAAGATTTATCGTAATAAAGCACTCACTCAAATAAATGGATTTCAGAATCTAACGGCTATTAATGGTACTTTAGAACTTAGAGGAAATACGCTGGTAACCAATATTGATGGACTCAGTAATATAACAGCACTACAGAGACTAGAATTGTTTAACAATTTTAAATTAGAGAATATCGACGCATTATCTAACATTACCACACTAACAGATGTAAGAATTACTAACAATAATCTAGCAAATCTTTATGGGGTAAGAAATCTGGAAACTATTACGAATATTCTCTATCTAAACAATACCAAATTACTTAATCTGGATGATTTAAGTAACCTACAAACTATAGCAAAAGCGATGTATCTATATTCTAATAGTACATTAGAAAACGTGGACGGCTTGCAAAATATGGTAGTAGATAATGCGATACATATAAATAATAATGTAGCATTAAAAAATCTCGATGGACTGAATAAAGTATTATCGCTTAGCAAAGATTTTGTACTAAAAAACAACAAAGGCTTGGAGAATGCTTGCGGAATTAAACAATTGTTAGCAGAAAATGCTGTAGGTGGTACTATTGAAATTTCTATGAACGGTCCTAATGCAAGTAGTATCAATGCTATTATGAATAGTTGCCTTCCATCATTAGGGCTGGTTATGTATCCAACCGTAGGTTATGGTAATCACATGATAGTAGAAGGTATAAAGGCCCCGTCATTTACGTATATGATTCATAATCTTTCTGGAATATTGTTAGAACAAGGAACCATATCTAATGCAAACGATATTAATACTGTCATCTTTCGTAATGTGCTTGGTTCGGGAAATTACATATTTACCGTAGAAGAATCTGGTCAAAGGACTTCAGTACAATTTGTGGTGCAATTTTAAATAAAGGAATATAAAGGCTGCCTGAAAAGCCTTTTGCCTATCATTTCGAGCGGAGTCGAGAAATAATATGTGTGGATTTTACCACGTATTGTTTCTCGGCTCTCCTTTAATTTGATATTTTCCGGTTTTATGTATTTTTCCAACAGTTTTTTGTAATGTTCAGTACAGAAAATAGTTTATAACAAGTAATAAGAATGATCAAAAGACAATCTATGTTTTATAAAAATTTGATTTTTGTTTTATTTCTCTTGGTTTGCCATATGATCGCTGCACAATCATCGACGTCTTGTAATGAATCTTTACTAACCCAGATTGAAAAAGCTAAAGAAGCTTATAAATTGGCTAATTATGAAAAAGCTCAAGAGCTCGCTATGAAAGTATTAGATAATGAAGAAAAAAATAACGAATTATCTTGTGTTGCGGATATTTATCATTTGATAGGAAAAATAAGAACAGATGGATTTAATGATCATGAGCAAGCATTAAATTATTTTCTGAAAGAACAATTTTGTAGACAGAAAAGTAATCAAAGAAGCACTATAGATATTGGTAATTTGAGTTATTACAAAGGTATATGTTATTTCCATTTGGGAGCATATTATAAAAGTAAAAAATATTTTCAATATGCTTTTGATTTATTAGTAATAGACAATAATCAGGATAGTAATTTGAAAGGGTTTATGATGTATTTATCTTCTATTTATATGGTTCTCAATGATTTTAAAAGGGTCGAAGAATTTTTGGAGGAAAACATTAAACCTAGATTAAATGAAACAAAATTCAATATAAATCTATTAGCTTTTTATGAAATTAGAGCAAACTTATTGATGAATCAAAAAGAATATAAAAAAAGTTTGGATTTGCATTTTAAGGTAATAGAAATGTATAAAAAACATCTTCCTGAAAAAAGAGAGAGAATTGCTGGTCTACTTTATTTTACAGGCCGAGTTTATTATCATATGGATAATGTTGATGAAGCTATAAAATATTTTAAGAAAGGATTGAAGCTAACAAAACGAAACAATAAATCAGTATATAATTTTGGTTTAGGCGAAGCTTATGTAAAAAAAAGACTTTTTTTTGAGGGGTTAGATTGTTTTCAAAAAGGAATAGTTGATATCACGCAAAATTATGATGATTACTCTATAGCAAATAATCCAAAACCAAATGATTTTTATACCGATTACGAGTTCGTTCTTGCTTTACTACAAAATAAAGGAGAAACGTTGAAAAATATTTATAAATCTAATTGTCAAGAAAAATATTTAAAATTCTCCATAAAAACGTTTCAAAAAGCTGATACGTTAATTGCGGTTAAATATAAGAAAAATCAATCTGCGGAAAGTATTTTATCAACAAATCATTTTTTATCTAGTATATACTCGAGCCTTATTGACAGTTATTGGTTGATGTTTGAAAAGACAGGAAAAGCAAAATATCTTGATTTGATGTTCACCTATTCCGAAAAGAATAGGTCATTTCTTTTAAATCAATCTCGTAACAAAAGTAAATCTGATGCAGTCTCCTTAATTCCACAAAACATCATTAATAAACAAAAAGTAATAGCTTCAAAAATCGCACAAAATCAGTCAGCAGCTCTTAACTATCAAAATGTAAATAATAGCAAGCCGTTAGAAGAAATTAAAACCAAACTTTTCTCTTTAAACTTAAAAAAAGACTCTCTAGAAAGTGTCATAAGAAAACAATATCCTAAGTATCATCAACTTACTTATGATAATACTATTATATCGGTAAAAGAAATCCAAAATAAGTTGTCTAAAAATGCTACCTTATTAGAGTGTTTTGTTGCCGATAGTACCACCTATGCTTTTACAATTTCTAAAGATAAATATGGCGTAACATTATTGGAAATTGATAGTTTAGAGGATACTATTACACAGTTTAATAATGCCATTATAGCTAAAGATGCTGAGAACTATAATGAATTGGCATATTCATTATATCAAAAGCTTATTGTTCCGGTGCAGCATACATTAAAAGGCGAAGAGCTTATTGTTGTGCCAGATGGTCCGCTTTGGCATCTTAATTTTGATCTATTGTTAACACAACAAACTACATCAGAAGCCTATCAAGAATTGCCTTATTTCCTTAGTGAAAAAGTCATTAGCTATGCGAATTCTGCAAACTTACTGTTTAATCAAGTATACGATGATCAGAAAAAGAATATAAAAGAGTGTTTGGCGTTTTCTTTTGCAGATACAACCAAAACTGATCAGGGAAGCACTATGGATTTGGCGGTACTGCGCAATACGGATGATGATTTACCCGGTACACGAAAAGAAATCAAAGCGATATCCGAAATCATAAATGGGAAGTATTATTATGGAAAAGAAGCAATTGAAGATAATTTTAAAAGTAATGCAACTAACTATAATATTCTTCACTTAGCCCTACACGGAGAAGTGGATAATGAACATCCAGAAAATTCTAAGTTATTTTTTACAAAAAATAAAGATAGTATAGAAGACAACTACTTATACAATCATGAATTGTATGCGATGGATATTCCTGCAGAATTGGTAGTACTTAGCGCGTGTAATACTGGCGCTGGAAAAGTGGCTAAAGGAGAAGGGATTATGAGTTTAGGAAGGGCGTTTCAGTATGCGGGAGCTAAAAGTTTGGTGCTGACCAACTGGGAAGTATCCGACGAAACCACTCCCATATTAATGAGAAATTTCTACGCTAATTTAAAACAAGGAATGAATAAAGCCAAGGCTTTACAGCAAGCAAAATTACAATATTTACATACTGCAAATGTCTATAATTCTGATCCCTTTTATTGGGGAGGTTTTTATCTGATTGGAGATACAACTGCTATTGATTTTAATGAGAAATCATCGCATTGGTATTGGGTAAGCCTGTTGTTAGCTTTATTGAGTATGATTCTTGGGTTTTGGTTTCTTAGACAAAAAAGAAAAAGAAGTTGATCGATTGTTTAATTATAAAAGCTCTCTAAGTAGGAGCTTTTTTTATGTCATTTTTTATTTAGGCAAAGGGGTAACATTTGTAGTGATAAATACATTAAAGGTTCACTTATTAAAATTAAAAAACCGAAACATGGGAAACAAGAAATTTGACATTAAGGGAATGCAAGTATTAAGCAAAGAAGATCAGAAGTTCGTACAAGGTGGTATGAAATGGAGAGGACGTAGACAAAGTTGTAATGTAGCATATAGTGTCTCCTCAGCCTCAGCATATACCAATGCAATAAGAACTGCTTTACGATGTGGAGGATATGCTTCGGATTATCTTCATTATAATATAGAACTTCCAGCTTTCTTAGATGAATAACATCTGTATGATTAGTTAACAGAAAAATGTATCGAAAGTCATAGCATTAGCTATGGCTTTTTTGTTTGCGTAAAATAAACATTACCTCATCTACTATCACATACATACTAACATAGCCATCATCTTCTAATCTTCTTTTTAGTTTTTTTAAACGAGGGGGGTAACATATACAAGCTTGATTACATAAAGAGAGATTAAAAACAAAAAAGTAAATCAATCTTATGAAAAAAACAAAAACTATCACCCTATGGTGTATACTGCTCTGTAGCTTTTTATGGAGTGGGTATGGAATGAACAATAAAACATTTCCTGATGACTGCACCGAAACAGAGGTAGAGGCAGCTGCTTTTAGAATTACCAATATAAAGGTAAAAAAACAGGACAATGATCTTAATATGGGAACTGTGGAAATAGAGGTAAAAGGTGGTGATCCTAATTTTACCTTCAAAATTATTGGTTCGACCAACGACCAAAAGGTGAGTAGTTCTAATACAGAGACTTTTACCAATTTAAAGTATGGGGATTATAAAGTTGAGGTAAAAGATAACAATAATACTACCGCCACTGGAAGTTTTACTATTGAATTAATTCCGTCTATAGATTCATTTTCTATAAATGACAGAGATGGAGTTTCTAGAACAACTGCCAGAGCTGGAGTCGGAGATATTATTACAATAGTAGGGTATGGTTTTGGAGATCAAAGAGAGAACCCGGATACAGGATATAAAGGACAAATACATTTTGCAGGGGAAACTCTTGGCGGCACAAATAGTTTAAGAAGAATAAGAAAAAATGATGATGTTGATTACCTAGTTTCAAAAGATAATAATGGTACAATATCAGAATTTTGGACAAATAGAACAATAAAAATAAAATGTCCTTCGTCTGTAGATTCAGAAAAAATTACATCTTCTAACGGTGTAATAGAATTACCATCTGCAGCGACTGGATATATTAGTGTGGAGAATTATTTCGGGGATATCGTCAATAGCACTACTGATTTAATAGTAGACTATTCGATATCGAATTATTTAGACGATAGAGACTTCCCACATCATAAATATCCCCAACCTATAGTTAAAAAAAATAACCTTAATGGCTATGTGTTTCATATTGGCGATAATCTTAAAAATAATCATGAAGCAATCTTTACTATAGAAAAAGTTTTGAGAGATTGGTCTTGTGCATTAGGTATAACTTTAGAAATAAAAAGAAAGGATAATACTGGTGAAATAGACTTCGCTATTTCAAAAAGCGAAAAAAATGATGGAAAGAATATAATATATATTAATAATAATATCGGAGATAGACATGGTTTTTCGGGCATTAATAGCAATGGGTGCACTGGTCTCTTCTCAGATGTTGATAATGATTTTGATTATAAAAGTTTTGGGTATGCTTATAATGCAGATATTGCTATTAGCACAAAAAATGTTCAATTAAGCATTATTGATTCTTATATGCCAGGTAAAATTGATCTATATAGTATAGTTGCACATGAGATTGGTCATATCCTTTCATTAGGTCATATAGTGGATCCCAATGAAATAATGCATCATTCAACGAAACCTCAAAGATTAACTATTAATTCGAACTCAAAAACTTTAAATGCGGCAAATTATATAGTTGATTATAGTAGACTTATTGATTTTACATCTACATGTGGTGATCAATGGAGTGTTAATCCATTGTCTTTTACTCTTAATAAAGATAGTGGCTGTAATGACAATATTATTACAGATTTTCAAGTATCTCAAGTTGTAGGAGATAAAAATAAAATACAGTATAGTGATCTTTCAGAAGGAGGAACAATCAAATCTTGGTATTGGCAGTTTGAAGGAGGAACTCCATCATTTTCATTTTCAAAAACACCTCCGATAGTTGAATATCCGAGAAACGGTAATTATGAAGTTACTTTAATTGTTAATGGAGATATTCAAAAACGTAAAACAAGTAATGTCAAAGTAAGTAAAGATGATCAATGCACCAACCCAAAAGCGCAAAACCGTAAATCCAGCGATTGTATCGACGTAAGCTTTAACTACAACCCCAATCAAAACATTACAGTGGGTCAAGAAATCCAATTTACAGCCGATGTTTCTGGGGGGACAGGAACTTTGCGTTATGAATGGGATTTTGGTGATGGTAATAAACAATATGTTGCAAATCCAAAACATGTATTTACCAGCTCAGGAGCACCTGATGTAACATTATCTGTACGTGATGATGCTAGTCCAGATCCTATTGTAGTGGCTAAGCAAGTGATCGTTTCAGATGATAGTGCTACTGGTAATCCAGTAAACTTTACTGCAAATGTTACTTCGGGTCCTGCACCTTTAACGGTCTCTTTTACAGGACCAAATTCGCCTAATATAAAATCATATAGCTGGACTTTTTACAAAGGAAGTGATGGAGGTTTTGAATATTCTGATCAGCAAAACTCTACCATAACTTATGGAGATTGGGGTGATTACAGTGTAGAGTTAGAAATTGAATATACAAATGGCCAAGTATTTACTAGCTATAAAGAAAACTATATTAACGTTGGTTATCCAAAACCACCATACTCAATTGAGATAGAGAGTGCCTGTAATAGTAATGATTTTATTAATAATATTACTCCTTGTAACAATAGTTATCTGCCAAACGATTTTATTTATTTTACAGCGAGAGATATATTTGGGTCATTTGGAACTCCAGTTAGTTGGAGTTGGGATTTTGGAGATGGTAATACAAAAACTGATACGGGATTAGTATCCATAGTTAGTAATGCATTTGATAAGGGTGGAAGCAAAACCATAACAGTAACAAGCACAAATACGGAAGGTCAAACAGCTACGGCCTCTAAAACTATTTTTATAACGGATACTGATCCAAGCATCGAAGCCTATTTTGTGAAATCAAAATATGATTTACGATATACATCGGGTCCCACTACGTTTACTGATAATAGCATTATAAAAAATATAGCTCCCGATAAACTTGAATATTTTTGGGACTTTGGTAAGGGAGCTTCTCCTAAAACCGCTACAACAAAAGGTCCTCATCAAGTATGTTATGATGGTGATACCCCTGCAGGTTATAGAGATGTAAGTTTAACCGTATCTGCTAGAGTGAATGGTATAAATCTTCGAGATAATATAAAAGAGCCAAATGCTGTTTATGTAACAGAAGGAGGAAACCTATTTGAGTGTGGAAAAGGTTGTGAATTCAATGTAACGGATATATCTGTCGATAAATTAAATAAATATGGAACTAAGGCAGTATGTCTTAGTGATTCTCCCACACTATATGTAATAAGTAGATCTCCTGGATCAGAATGTAATTTGGGGTGGACTGTTAGAGACCTTAATGGTGATGCTTTTAATGATAGAATAATAGCAAGAAGAGAAATTGTAAACTTTCAGGAGATAGTAGATTGCCGCTTTGACCTTGGTAAGGGATATAATTGTGTGCAAGAAGATTTTAATTATCGACAGTTTGAAGCACTGCCATTAAGAGCCTATATCGAAGAAAGAATAAAACGAACAGGAGAATCATATCCAATAACCCTGGATCTTGAGATTCGTCTTAATAATATAACGGCACCAGCCGATGCAAAAACGTATCGTATAGAAACTATAATCGATAACCCTAATCTAGACGTACAAACTTCCCAAAATGCATGTTTAGAACAGTCATTAGAATTATGGCCAGATAGGGTAGCCCATCCAAATGAAGAATATCTTTGGACGGCTAATAACCCCACTCTGCTTAGCTATTTAAGCGCTACCAATATCCCTAATCCTATATTTACCAGATTAACAGGTGTAGGAGAGCATACATATAATTTAAAAGTAACAAATACGCAAACAGGTTGTTCAGATTCAAAGTATATCACTATTAATGTTGGAGGACAAGTAATTGAAGATAAAAAGTTCTTTATTAAAACCAATGAACCCCAGTCTTTAGAAGTTCCCATGTTTATTTCTGGAAATACTCCTAAAAATTATAGTTGGGTACCTTCAGATCATCTTAGTAATCCTAATATTGCGAACCCGATATTTAGTGTTTCAAATTCAGGAATTTATGATTACACGTTAACGGTAACTGACGAAATCGGTTGTAGTACGATAACTAACATACGTGTTGAAGCTATCGCACCTGATGATTGCGATAGGATCTATAATGGGGATTTAATCGTTACAAATCTAAACCAAGCTTGGGAAGCAAATCAATATTGTGTTATAAATGGTAATTTGATTGTTGAAGATGACCCTAATACAAGTGATATTGAAGATAATGGTGTGACTATATACAGAGATATAAAGCACCTAAGGTCATTGTCTAACATAAAAAGGATACAAGGAAATTTAATTATTAAGAATACTCCCTTAGATACATATCAGGCATTCGAAAAGCTAGAGTATATAGGAGGTAATTTTATAATTAAAAATTGCAGAACTTCTGGTAGAGGATTTATCAAGTTAAATAAAATAGAAGGGCACTTAGCTATCGAAGATAATAGTCTGATAGACGTTACTGCTCTATTTGGTTCTCTGACTTCTGTTAAAAAAATCAGTATTAATAATAATATTACATTAGAATCTGCTTTACGTCTTCCTAATCTTAAATCGGTTCTTGAAGGTATTACCATATCAAATAATGGAAACCTTTTTAGAATAACGAATATGGATGCATTAGAAGAGGTAGGACCTCTAATGATCTCAAATAATCCCAGATTGGATCATATTACAGATTTTTTAAAGCTTACTACTCTTGAAGGAGATTTAAAAATTGATAATAATCCAAAACTTAGATGGGTTGGACTTACAAAGCTTGAAGACGTTAATGGAGATCTATTAATTACCGATAATGAAGTCTTACAAAACATAATTGGTACAAATCAATTATCATCAATAAGGGGTAAACTGAATTTGTATGGAAACCCTTCTCTTAAAGACGCTTGTGCCTTGTCTTATGTCCTTGAAGTTCCTGGTAGAATAGGAAGTTATCAAACAGATATACGTGATAACGGCAATACTACAAGCACTGCTGATGATATAATTAATAACTGTAATAATGGTTGTGAATATAATGGTGACTTAGTTATTGACTCTCAGCAACAGGTTGACAATTTTAGGTATTGCAAAATTAATGGAAACCTAACAATCATTCAAGAATCTTATGATCCAGCGATTGGGTGGAGACTAATCGAAAACCTACAAGGATTAAGTGTATTAGAAGAGGTAAACGGAAATTTTAAAATTTTAAATACAAGTCTTTCTTCTTTACACGGTTTATCCAACCTGTTGAAAATAGGTGGTAACTTGGAAATAAAAAATAATGAGTACTTAAATGATGCATGCGATATTTTATATCTTTTAGAGAATGAAAACGCAGTAATAGGTAATAAGGAGATATCACAAAATGGAATTACTACAAGTTCCGTTAACAACATCCGTTACTATTGTAATGTCTCAAGTTGTGAAAATGTTTATAATGGAAATCTTGTGCTGGATTCTCAGGAAAAGGTGGATGAGTTTAACTATTGTAGTGTGAATGGTGATTTGATTATTGATGAATATAATGGTAGTATTACAAATATCGATGCTTTATCGTTACTGACGAAAGTTACTAATGGTAGTTTAATCATAAGAACAAACTCTCAGTTAACAAACTTAGATGGGTTGAGGAACTTAGAATTTGTGTCGGGAGCATTAAAAATTGAAAATAATAATTCTATAACAAGCTTAGAAGGACTTTCCAATTTACATTATGTTCAAAGTATTATCATACGAAACAATCAAAATTTATTAAATCTTAAGTTATATGGGCTTTCTAATTTGGCTGGTGTTAGTACATTGTCAATGAATGGGAATTCAACATTAGAGAGTGCTTGTAGTATAGTAAACTTAATTAAAGACCCTAAACATGCTCGTTATATATATAGTAACGGCCCAAATACTAGTAATACACAAATTATAGTAGATAACTGTTCAGCAGTTAATTGTGTATATGAAGGAGATCTTATTCTTGAATCACAACTACAAATAGATGCATTTAAGTATTGTGAAATCAATGGTAGTTTAACTATTGATGGTAGCTCAAGTAATTCCTATATTTTTGATTTGACACCATTGTTATCATTAAATAAGATTAAAGATAATCTTACCATTATAAATAACAAAGATTTAACTAATTTAAACGGATTACAAAATCTAACTTTTATAGGTGGTGATGTATCTCTTCGAAATAATACTATATTAACTAATGTAGATTATTTATCCGGAATTAATGAAATCAAAGGCAATTTTACTTTAGGAGGAAACAGTAACCTGTATAGTATAGATGGTCTTTCCAAACTCGTAAGAATTGAAGGAACTTTCTCTCTAGATAAAAATAAACTAACTAATCTTAAAGGATTATCCAGTTTAACTTCAATTGGAGGAAGGTTCTTATTGTTTCAAAGTAATTTATCTAATTTAGATGGATTATCTAGCCTTACATCAATTGGAAATGCAATACAGATTATAGAAAATCCATTACTTACTAACGTTGATGGATTGTCAGGAATTACAAGTGTATCTGGCTCGATCGGTAGGCTGGATATTAGAGAAAACCCAGGTTTAGAGAATCTAGATGGTTTGAGGAATATTATTTCCATAAGTGAAAATCTAGATTTATCTTACAATACGCGTATTCAGAATGCTTGTGGTATTATCCAATTGTTAGAAAACCCTAATTCGGTAGGAGGGATTATTAATATATCAAATAATGGTTATAGCTCTAGTTCACCAGAGGCAATTACAGAAAATTGTAACCCTTGCTTATATCCAGATACTGTAATACTAAAAGATCAAGAAGTAGTTGATCGATTTAATTATTGTGAGATTAAAGGTAATTTGATTATACAATCTGGCGATAGCGAACCTATAACAAATCTTAACGGTCTATCCAGTCTTGAAAAAATATATGGAAATCTTACTATTTATTATAACAAAGAATTAATAAATATCGATGGATTAGAAAATCTCACAACTGTTACTGGAGATATTCAAATCTATAATAATTCAAAATTAGAAAATGTAAACGGTTTTAGAAATCTTACAAATTTCTCAGGAAAATTGGAAATTGAAAGTAACTTTGAACTATTACATCTAGATGGATTTAGTGGACTTACTTCTATCAAAGGAGGGTTGATCCTATTAGAAAATGGTAGTTTAGAAAGTGTATCAGGATTGAGTTCAGTAGCATCAGTGGAGAATGGTGTTATAATTGACTCCAATAATCTGCAAAATTTAGATGGACTTCAGAATCTTAAGAATGTTAAAGGAGGTTTTAGTTTAGTATATAATAGATCGTTAGAAAATGCCTGTGCTATCGTAGAGTTATTATCAACACCTGGAGCTATTTCAGGTAATATTTCCATTGGTAATAATGGTCCCACTACCAGTTTGGTTCAGGATATTTTAGACAGTTGTAGCCCTTGTAACGAGGTGCATCCAGAAAACAATGTGATTTTATCATCTCAGGCACAAATCAATGCTTTTGATTACTGTGAAATCAAAGGAAACCTTACTATTGACGATACCGCTGGAGATATCACCGATCTTAGTAACCTAAGTAAGCTAGAAACGCTGGGAGGAGGATTATATATAAAAAATAATTCGGGGATTACTAATTTAGATGCTTTTACGAACCTTACCTTGATTAATGGTTCATTAGAAATATCCAATAATGCCAGTTTAGCGGATTTAGGTGGCTTATCAAACATTACAAATATTAGTGGAAATATAAATATTTACCGCAATAATAAGATCTTATCGCTAAGTGCTTTTAATAACCTTACTACGCTTCAAGGTAACCTAACTATTTCTTGGAATAATGGTTTGACCGATCTAGATGGTTTTATCAATCTGTCACAAATAAGTGGTTCCTTGGAGATTAAGGGTAATGATTATCTAAGTACGGTAAACGGTTTTAGTAATCTTACTAAAATTATTAAAGACTTTAGAATCATCAATAATAATTTGGCGAACCTTTCTGGATTTGCGAGGTTAAGTAGTGTAAAAAGCCTGGTATTTAATAATGCGAATCTCACAAATTTAGATGATCTATCTAATATACAAGAGATTAGAGGAGGTTTGTATCTGTATGGTAATAGTAAACTACAAAACATTCAAGGATTATCATCCTTAGTGCTAGGTGATATCGGATTATTACATGTATTGGGTAATCCTTTATTAGAAGATCTTTCAGGATTAGAAAACCTACAAAGTGTTAGGGTTGAGGTTAGAGTAGTCAATAATCAGAATTTAGTAGACGTAGATGGTTTATCTGGTTTAGAAAGCATAGCAAAAAAATTAGAGATAAATAATAATTCGAATTTGGAAAATGCTTGTGGGATTATAAAGCTGTTAGAGAATCCAGATGCAGTTGGTGGAATATTAGTTATAAAAAATAATGGCCCAAATGCCAGCTCTGAATTACAGATCAAAGAGTATTGTACAGGAGATGTTCAATTGCTAAGAACCAGTAACACGGATCTTTCTAAAAAAGTAACAAATGAAATCATGTTGTATCCGAATCCTGTGGTAGATGAACTTCATATACAAAGTAAACGCACGATTACAGAAGTTACTATCTTTAATTATACAGGAGCAATTATTTATAGCAGTAATGTTATAAAAACCAATAAGCACACTATTGAGCGCATGGATTATCCTGCAGGTGTGTATTTTGTGCAAATCAATACAGATCAAAAATCTACAATGAAAAAGATCGTGATAGAGTAAAATATTGATTGATTTGATGAATATTAAATTACCAAACAGCCAAGATTTTCTTGGCTGTTTTTTATTCTTTTCAGAAAACAAGGGGTAACATTTTCTATGTTTCTAACATAAAGTGCAAGGAAAACAATAAAGTAAAACAATAACAAAATGAAAAAAATTATTGCACTCTGTTTCATTGTGCTGCTTTCTAGTTGTGGAGTAACTATTAGATCTGTAGTGGATACTAAGATTTCTAATGCTCCTTATAAAAATATTCTTATCGTAATTACCTATGAAAATGGGGTGACTAAGAATTTTACGAATAAGCTAAAAGAAAAGTTAGAAACGTGATTCACTACGGACCAAAAAAAAGTAGAAGTGGTGCTAAATCAGCAAAAGAGAACATCACTAACGCTTAACCACAAGAATAGTATTGATCAAACGATCGAGAATAAAATCCTAAGTGATCAAAAAGATCTTCTTTTGATTTTTAAACCAACAGACTTGTTCTTTTATGAAGGAGCTCTCCAAAAAGCTACTTATGAAATTGTAGGAGTAGATACACAAACTAAAAAAGAAATCTGGAAAGCGAATTTTTCATCTGCGAGCTCCTTTGGACCAGCATTATTTGCTGAGAAATCCGTACAGAAAATTTATAATAAGTTGATAACAGATCAAATACTGCAATAATGAGAATTATACAAACTTTTTGGATTGTACTGCTTGTAATATCCGTGATATCTTGCGGTCCAAAAGAAGATACTCCATACGAATCAATTATTTTTGACCCACCTGCTTGGTCAATAGGTACTTGGGATAATGAAGCCCCGGAGGCTTTTACCAAAACGCTGATATTTACAGAAACCAATATTATTTCAGAATTTATGGATGGATCTACATTGGATTATAGTCAATCTATAACTCCCAACACAAATAATACAATCATTGAAGAGATTGCTACAGATAATGAATATTCCATTATAGTACGGGTAAGCTTTCCTGATGACGAAGAATTTGTTTTTACCAGAACCTTTAAAAAAACGTCTACCACTTCACTCACTTTTTATGACGATTTGGAGGAAATAGGAACTTTTGTTAAAAGATAAAATCATGAAAACTAAATTAAAATATGTAATTGCGATACTAGCAATAGGATATACAACCAGTTCTTATAGCCAAAGGTATACTGTAAAAGATAGTATCACCGTGTATACAGATAGTGTTTTTAACATTCTACAGAAAAAAAACCTGTACAGAGAAAAAATAGATTGGGCTTCTTATAAAGAAAGATTTTTGAAGGTGGCTACCACCAAGAAATCCTTTAAAGAGTTTTTACCAATGTTTGGTAAAGTTTGGATGGATTTAGGAGATAAACATACTTCTATAAACACATCAGATATGCAAATCAAAAACCCTACCGTAGGAAATTTTGATGGAAGCGAGTTTAGTGCAGGTTTGCTAGAAAGATACCAGCAAGGGAATTTTAATTTTGAGTGTAAAGTATTAGACGATCAATATGGGTATATTTTAATGCCGAGTATAGATCTACCCGATGGAAAAGATATCAATTCGATTACGCAAAAAATGTATGATCAAATCCAGACAATAGCAAATAATCATAAGTTAAAAGGATGGATTATCGACCTTAGACTTAATATGGGAGGAAACACATGGCCGATGATAGGAGCCCTATATGAGTTATTGGGTGATGGAGTGTTTGGAGGTTGGAAATATGAAGACCGTACAGAAAAAATATACCTTAAAAACGGAAAAGCATATCAGGAAGAGGATATGATACTCGCCATAAAAAGAATACCTTTTGACGAGATGAATACCGTAAAAGTAGCTATCGTAACAGGAGTTTTTACAAATAGTTCCGGTGAGATTACAGCGATTGCCTTTAAAGGAAGAAAAAACACCATTTTTATAGGAGAAAAAACAATTGGATTAACTACCACAAACCATACATACCGAATGCCTTTTGACACCTATTTTAATAATGCAGAAGCATACGATGTGGATCGAAACGGTCAATTTTATGAGCACATCATACCAGGTATTGCTATTCATAAATCAGATAACTTTAAGAATCTACTAGAGGACGATAATATCAAAGAGGCAATCAAGTATTTTAATAATGGAATTAAGCAATGAGTAACTGAGAACTTTCAATCTTATAAATCATTGATAATTAAGAGTCAATTATGTAATGTGGCTTGTTTTTAAATAATTTGATGAAAATAGGGGGGTAACATTTCTGATCCTGCTTACATAAAGGATATGCTGCGCAGCATAGACATATATCCTGAGTGTCTTTAAAAGTTCAGGAACATTCATAAATCATTAAATTTTATAAAGTTATGTTACAAAACATTTTAAAACTAGAAGGGGTTACGTCATTGAACAAAAAGCTTCAAGAAAACATTAAAGGGGGCAACTATTTCACAGGTTCAGGTGTACTAAGATGCAGAAATACGAGCGATTGTAGAAATGCTCCGGAAGAAGGAGTTTGCATAGATGGGTATTGTTTTACCTAAAATGTTTTAATCCAGATAACTCGGATGTATCATCCGAGCTTATTGTCTAGACAAGAAAAACACATAATTCATTAAAAAAGAAATTAAATATCATGAGAAAACCTAAAGCAAAACTTGCAGTAGAGAAATTATCACTAACAAAAATCTCTGTGGTCAAATTGGATAATCTTACACAAGTTATTGGAGGTGATATTCCTAGTCAGGGATTTACAAGTTGTAAAACTAACATAAACGTAGTAGAAATTTATTAAAAGGATAAAACTTGAAAACAAAATAGACATACATCCCGAGTGTCTATAAACTAATTCGGGTTTCATAAATCATTAAATAATTACGTTATGTTAAAAAACATTTTAAAATTAGAAGGAGCTACATCATTAAGTAAAGAAAAACAAAAATCAGTAAGAGGAGGAGGGTTTCTGCCTTTCACTCCTTATGACGCAGAAACTTGTAGAAACGTATGTGGTGGGCAATGGGATGGTCTATGTATGTTACCAGAAGATTCACCTTGCATTCAAGACGTTATTTACAATGAACCAGGCATATAAGGTAACACATTAGATATTTCAAAAAAGCTAGGATATCTCCTCTCCCAATACGGGATAAAATTGCAATCGTGATAAAGGAATAGAATGGGGTTTTCTATGTTTACCTTTTCATACATTGCTATAATCCAGTTATGGTAGCGATGCTGATTTAATATAGAGGAGATTAACACTTCGCTGATAACAGCCACAAACTAAAGTGCGTGGCTGTTATTTTTAAATTATGGACCAAAATTCATTTCTGAAGTATAAATACGTTTAACCCCCTCACTTTTACATTATTTGTCTGATATGTAAACTTCAATAGTTTAGGTAGAATAAAAAGACTAATTTTGCACAAATTTTAGAATTTAGGATAATGAGTAATATAGTGGCAATTGTAGGGAGACCTAATGTAGGAAAATCTACATTCTTTAATAGACTGATCCAGAGAAGAGAAGCAATCGTAGATGCGGTAAGTGGAGTTACCCGTGATCGCCACTATGGGAAAAGCGATTGGAATGGTAAAGAATTCTCACTGATAGATACTGGTGGTTATGTAGTAGGAAGTGATGATATTTTTGAAGCAGAGATTGATAAACAGGTAGAGCTTGCTATTGATGAAGCAGATGCTATTATCTTTATGGTAGATGTAGAGTCTGGTGTTACCGGAATGGATGAAGAAGTTGCTAACTTACTGCGTAAAGTCAATAAGCCGGTTTTTTTGGCTATCAATAAAGTTGATAATGGTAAAAGAGCAGAAAATGCTGTAGAGTTTTATAGTCTTGGACTAGGAGAATATTATACTATAGCAAGTATTAACGGAAGTGGTACAGGAGAACTTTTGGATGCCTTAGTAGAAGCATTACCGGAAGTAGAAGAAGTAGAAGAAACTGAACTGCCCCGTTTTGCGGTTGTAGGAAGACCTAATGCAGGAAAATCTTCATTCATTAATGCGCTGATAGGAGAAGATAGATATATCGTTACAGATATTGCGGGAACTACTCGAGATTCTATTGACACTAAATATAATCGATTTGGTTTTGAGTTTAATTTGGTTGATACAGCAGGAATAAGACGTAAAGCTAAAGTTAAAGAAGATCTGGAGTTTTACTCGGTAATGAGGTCTGTTCGAGCGATAGAACATAGTGATGTATGTTTGTTAGTAGTAGATGCCACTAGAGGGTTTGATGCGCAAGTGCAGAATATATTTTGGTTAGCAGAACGCAATCGTAAAGGGATTGTGATTCTTGTAAATAAGTGGGATTTAATCGAAAATAAGGAAAGCAATACCTTAAAAGATTTTGAAAAACATATCCGTAAACAAATTGAACCGTTTACAGATGTTCCAATCGTATTTATTTCGGTATTAACAAAGCAACGACTTTTTAAAGCGATAGAAACGGCTGTAGAAGTGTTTAAAAACCGTTCTAAAAAGATAAAAACCAGTGTGATGAACGACACTATGTTGCCTATTATAGAAAGAAACCCTCCGCCAGCATATAAAGGTAAATATGTGAAAATTAAATATTGTATGCAATTGCCTACACCGCAACCTCAATTTGCATTTTTCTGTAATCTACCGCAGTATATACGAGAACCATACAAAAGATATCTAGAGAATCAATTACGTAAAGAATTTGATTTTCATGGAGTACCAGTAGCTGTTTATTTCAGAAAGAAATAGAAATCTTTATAATGAAAAAGCCTATTCTTATAATACTCTTATTACTAATATTTGTCATTTCAGGTATTAGTTTCCTTCTTGTTAAAAGTAGTAGAGATGTTATTTCTTCATTTGGAGAAATGGATAATAAATTGAGTAAGAGTAGTGTTTTTGTTGACAGAGAAAATGATTCGTTATTAAATGCAATAAAAGACGAAAATCTTTTAATTAAAGCTAGGAAGGTAGATTCTTTAATAACCAGTTTTAAAGAATATTTAGCTTCTGTAAAGCAGGAGATGTTAGGTGTAAAAGATCCTAAAAATTATGAATTAATGGATCAGCCTAATAATATGTTTTTTGCTGAAAGTGGTTTGTCAGAAAAAGGAAAAGAGTTTATAGCAAAAACAGATCAGCTAAGGGAGAATCTTATTGTCTTGGTAGAAAGCCCGAAACTAAAAACTAAAATCACTAATACCTTAAGTACGGAAGAAGTGCGTGATAGAGATGGTAGAAGACGGAAATGGTTGGAATTCAATTTTAAAGATTTTCCAGTAATCGCTAACATCACAAGACTTACTCAGATGCAATCAGATGTTATTGCAATTGAGTCGGATATTTATAGAAACTACATTATCGAATAAGAATAATAACTTCATGAGGACTAAAGCTGCTCTTTAATCTTCAATAATTGCCCTCTAATAGATTCTAATTTTCTAATAATATCAAAGCTATCCAAAGCTTCTTGTTTTTGCTCTTTTAGATGAATTTTAGCACCTTCTAAAGTAAATCCACGTTCTTTAACCAAGTGGTATATCAACTCTAAGTTTTTGATATCTTCAGGAGTGAATTTTCTATTTCCTTTGGCATTCTTTTTTGGCTTTAGGATATCAAATTCTTTTTCCCAAAAACGAATAAGAGAAGCATTTACGTCAAATGCATCAGCTACTTCGCCGATACCATAGTACATCTTTTTTGGTAAGTCAACATACATAGTTAATTCTCGTTTTTTTGGGTAAAACTTCCATCTTCTTCAAACACCAGGTTACTTTCCGGAAAATCTTCCTCCGTCAGTTTTTTAATTTCTTTTAGCGCTCTTTTTTTATCATCCATAAAAGGATATACCTCATCAATTTGTTTAGCAGAATGAAGTTTTCCTTTGATAAAATTTCCTTCCGGATCTACTTCTATTTCTGCAATAGGAGCATATCCTTTAATTCCAGTTAGATTAAACCTGGAATAGGTGCAGAAATTACCTAAACTATAAGCGATAAACTTATTGTTATATACTTCAAAGGCTCTGGATACGTGAGGTCCATGCCCTAAAATAATATCTGCTCCGGCATCTATCAGCGTATGCGCAAATAGATAGACATTTCCACGATCTTCTCCATAAAAGCGTTCCGTTTTTCTGGTTACATGCGTGTGATCAGTTCCTTCTGCGCCTCCATGAAAAGAAACAATAACAATGTCTACTTTTTCTTTTAGTTCTTTGACAATGCCTTTTGCCTTTGTTAAGTTATGAATTTTTACGCAATCTTTGTTTGGGGCAAAGGCACAAAATCCATACGTGATTCCATTTTTTTCGAATATGGTAGATTCCTGAGCAAAAATCCCGGCATAAGCAATATTATGTTTTTCTAGAGTTTTAGCAGTATTCTTAATGCCGATTGCTCCAAAATCTCCTATATGATTATTGGCGATACTCATAACATCGAATCCAGTTTCCTCTAAGTATTTACCAAATGACTCTGGAGATCGAAATGAATAACATTTAGAAGGATCAGAACATCGTTTTGCATTTTCGCCTTGATCTGTAAGGGTTCCTTCTAGATTACCAAAAAGAATGTCTGCTTGTTTTAAAACAACATTTACATCATCAAAAGGACCTTTGTCATCTGGTGGCATGTAATGTTCCTTAGGAAAATTAGTGCCCATCATAATATCTCCTACAGCCATCAGTTTTATGCTTTTAGGAACCGAAAGCTTTTCCATTTCTAACTTAAAATCCTCAACGATTACCGTCATAGAGTCAATGGCTTCTTTTGAAAATTTCTGTGCTTGTATAGTGTAACTAAAACCAATTAGAATTACAAAAAGAAGTGCTTTACGCATAAGATTTAATCTAGGGTTTCATTTATTAATTTGGAAGCTTCTAGCATAATATTAAACTCTTCAGAAGTTAAACTTCCGTAGTAGAAGTTACGTGGATTGATACGGTCACCATCTTTAAATATTTCATAATGTAAGTGAGGAGCAACCGATCTACCAGTACTTCCTACATAACCTATGACATCACCGCGTTTTACCTTCTGTCCTTTTTTTACATTGTATTTGCTTAAATGGGCATAAAGACTCACATAGTTAAAACCGTGATCAATGCGAACATGCTTTCCATAACCTGTAGAGTTAGCATCTGCTCTAGTAACAACGCCATTACCAGAAGCATATATTGGAGTCCCAGTAGCAGCAGAAAAATCCATACCATAATGAAACTTTCTTGCTTTTGTAAAAGGGTCACTTCTCCAACCATATCCAGACGCCATGCGTTTTAAATCAGAGTTTTGTATGGGTTGAATAGCCGGTATCGTAGATAGCAATTCTTCTTTTTGCTCTGCCAGATCTTTAATTTCATCCAGAGAAATAGATTGTACTGCGATTTGTTTAGTTAATTTGTCTATTTGCCTTTGGCTTTCGATAATCATTTCGGAATTATCATAACCTTCATAGCCTTTATATCTATTAACTCCTCCAAATCCTGCTCCTCTTACTTCTGCAGGAATTGGTGGAGCACCAAAATAAAGACGATATATATTATCATCTCTTTGAGCAATTTCGTCTAGAACAGCATGATCTTTCTTCAGTTGTTTGTTCATAAGCTCATACTGAAGCTTCATGTTTTCTAATTCTCGTTTATATGCTTTTTCCTTAGGAGTCTCTAATTGAGGAATATTAAGATAGATTAGTAATAACACAAAACCAGCTAAAAAAGCACCAAGAACACCCAAAATGGCAAAACCAAATTTACGTCCTTTCTTTTGCTCAATTCTACGATAAGATAGCGTCTCGCTATCGTAGTAATATTTAACCTTTGACATAATCTAAAATATACTATTTTTGCAGGATGTTAGCCAAAAATAGGCTTGTTTATACTTTGGGGCTGGAACAAATATAATAAAATGTGACTAAGTCCGGAAAAAACTGACAAATATCGATAGCATATCTTCAGATAACTAATGATAATTAATTGATTATAAAGAAAATATAAAAAAATGAAATCCCAAGACATCAGAAACCAATTTTTAGCGTTTTTTGAATCCAAAAAACATAGTATAGTGCCTTCTGCACCTATGGTGATTAAAGATGATCCTACCTTGATGTTTGTCAATGCCGGAATGGTTCCTTTTAAAGAATTCTTTTTAGGTAATACTATTTCTAAGAACAAAAGAATAGCGGATTCTCAAAAGTGTATAAGAGTTAGCGGGAAACAAAATGATTTGGAAGAAGTAGGTTTAGATACTTATCACCATACAATGTTTGAAATGTTAGGGAATTGGAGTTTTGGAGATTATTTTAAAACAGAAGCTATTGAATGGGCTTGGGAATTGCTAACAGAGGTTTTTGGGATTGATAAAGATATTCTATATGTCTCAGTTTTTGAAGGAGCAAAAGATGAAAATCTCAAAATGGATCAGGAAGCCTACGATTTATGGAAAAATATTGTTCCAGAAGATCGTATCATTATGGGGAATAAAAAAGATAATTTCTGGGAAATGGGAGATCAAGGACCTTGTGGACCTTGTTCAGAAATTCACGTAGATTTAAGATCTGAAGAGGAAAAAGCAAAAATACCAGGTCGTGATTTGGTCAATCAGGATGATCCGTTAGTGGTAGAAATCTGGAATCTTGTTTTTATGCAGTATAATCGTAAAGCAGACGGTTCTCTGGAAAAACTACCAGCACAACATGTCGATACAGGAATGGGATTCGAGCGTTTGTGTATGGCATTGCAAGGTGTGAAATCTAACTATGATACAGATGTGTTTACACCACTAATCAGAGAAATAGAAACTATAACCAATGCTACGTATGATAAAGATAGTATACCAACAGACGAAAATGGTAAGGTAAGTGTGGCAATTCGTGTAATTGCAGATCACCTTAGAGCAGTTTCATTTTCTATAGCAGATGGTCAACTACCTAGTAATACAGGTGCTGGATATGTTATCCGAAGAATTTTAAGAAGAGCCATCAGATATGGGTTTACATTTTTGGGTACCAAAGAGCCTTTTATCTATAAACTAGTAGATACGCTCAGTAATCAAATGAGTGATGCTTTTCCAGAATTGAAATCTCAGAAAAATTTAATCACCAATGTTATAAAAGAAGAAGAAAACTCATTCCTAAGAACGCTAGACCAGGGATTAGTATTGTTAGATAATGTAATTAAGAATACGAAAGGTAAAGTGGTTTCAGGAGAAAAAGTGTTCGAATTATACGATACATTTGGTTTTCCTGAGGATCTTACAGCTTTAATTCTGTCTGAGCAAGGATATGAATATGATATAAAAGTATTTAAAGAAGAATTACAAAAACAAAAAGATCGTTCCAGAGCTGCTTCTGAGGTGAAAGCTGGAGACTGGGAGGTTTTGATTCCTAATGCCAAAGAGGAATTTATAGGATATGATCATACTTCAAGCAAGACAAAAATATCTCGATACCGCAAAGTGAACAGCAAGAAAGATGGAGAGTTGTATCAATTAGTTTTAGATAATACACCTTTTTATCCAGAGGGTGGAGGACAAGTTGGAGATAAAGGATATCTAGAAGCTTCTAATGGTGGTGTATGCTATATAATAGATACTAAAAAAGAGAATAACTTGATTATTCATTTTACAAAAAGTTTACCTAATCATATAGAAGATACTTTTACAGCAGTAGTAAGTGATAAGGCGCGTGCTACATCGGCAGCTAACCATTCTGCAACTCATTTGTTACATCAGGCATTGCGTTCAGTTTTAGGAACCCATGTAGAGCAAAAAGGGTCTATGGTACAAAGTTCGAATTTAAGATTTGATTTTTCTCATTTTGCTAAAGTATCCTCAGATGAGTTACAGCAAGTAGAAGATTTTGTGAATGCTAGAATAAGAGAAGCGTTACCACTGGAAGAAAAACGAAACATATCCTATGATCAAGCTATTGCTGAAGGAGCAATTGCTTTGTTTGGTGAGAAATATGGAGATGCTGTTCGTGCAATCCGTTTTGGAGAATCTATGGAATTATGTGGAGGGATCCACGTGCAAAACACTAGTGATATATGGCATTTTAAAATAACATCAGAAAGTGCGGTAGCGGCAGGAATCAGAAGAATTGAGGCGATTACCAGTGATGCAGCTAAGGATTATTTTACTAACCAATCCGAAGTGTTTTCTGAGGTAAAAATTATTTTGAAAAATCCAAAAGATCCTATTAAGGCGATTACAACGCTGCAAGAAGAGAATACAAGTCTTAAAAAACAGATTGAAGTACTACTCAAGGATAAAGCAAAGAATCTAAAAGGAGAACTTAAATCAGAATTTGAAGAAATAAACGGGATTCAGTTTTTAGCTAAAAAAGTGGATCTTGACCCGGCAGGAATAAAAGATTTGTCTTTTGAAATAGGAGGAGAAATAGAAAATACATTTATGCTTTTTGGAACTGAGAATAATGGTAAAGCATTATTATCTTGTTATATTTCTAAAAACCTAGTCGAGGAAAAAGGACTAAATGCTGGCCAGGTAGTTCGTGAGCTTGGAAAGTACATTCAAGGCGGTGGTGGCGGTCAACCGTTCTTTGCAACAGCTGGAGGTAAGAACCCAGCAGGAATAGAAGAAGCTTTGGAAAAAGCTAAACAATATGTATAACTAAAAAGATATCCCTTAGCACTCCTTTGTGGGAGAAGTTAAGGGGTTATAAGTCAATGATTCTACAAACCAAAATACCCTTAAAACCTCAGCAACCTAAAATAGATTACGATGCTGATTTATTATTGTTAGGATCTTGCTTTGCTGAAAATATCGGAGAAAAGTTTGAGTATTTTAAGTTCAAAACCTTGATCAACCCTTTTGGAATACTTTTTCATCCGAAAGCAATTGAAACTTTTCTTTGGATGGCTACTCAGAAAGAAAAATATACTGAAACTGATTTGTTTTATCATAATGAACAATGGCATTGTTTTGATGCACATTCTAAGTTAAGTCATCCAGATCAGAAACAGTTGTTGCAATCTCTAAATGAATCCTTGGCTCATGCGCATCAGAAGATTAAATCCGCTACCCATATCTGTATTACATTAGGTACGGCTTGGGTATATCGTTTACAGGCACTAGATATGGTGGTTGCAAATTGTCATAAAGTACCACAAAAGGAGTTTGTTAAAGAATTATTGTCTGCAGAGGAAGTGGGTCAGTGTTTGCAAAATAGTATTGGTCTGATTAGAAGTCTAAATCCAACCGTAAAGATTATATTCACCGTATCTCCAGTTAGGCATAGCAAAGATGGTTTTGTAGAAAATAATCTAAGTAAATCACACCTGATTGCTGCCGTGCATAAAGCAATAACTTCTGATAATAACTGCGGTTATTTTCCTTCTTATGAAATTATGATGGATGAACTAAGAGATTATAGATTTTATGATACGGATATGATTCATCCGAATCGGGTTGCTATTGATTATATATGGGAATATTTTAAACAAACTTGGATTTCCGAAGAAGCATTAAAAACGATGCATAGAGTTAAGGAAATCCAAAATGCAATAGCCCATAGGCCATTTAATCCAAAAAGCAAGCAACATCTTTCTTTTCTGCAAAATTTAGAACATAAAAAGCGTGAACTTCAACAAGAATACTCTTTTATCAAATTTTAGAATTTTTCTTATTTAAAATTTTTAACTTGAATGAAGACATTTTTAGTTAAAAATACTAGATATAAGTTGTAAGCTGCCCACTATTACCCCAGCTCCAAGCGAATCAATTCCAAAAGGATTGTCCCAAGATTGTTGCCTCAATGAAATTTGTACAACTGGATCAAAAAGGGATTTATGAGTAAAAGCGTTGTTTCTTATAACCAAGAATGGGCGCGCTCTCGAAATTCCAAAAGATGGATAGTCTGATACTATTACAGTTCCTAAGAGTAGCCTATGGTCATAATCATTTTTGCTAATCCCGGTTAAACGATAACTAGTAGGAGTGGTAACTGGAATAGAGTCTATGATCAATGTTTTAGTTTTCTTCTTATAACTTAAGGATGGTGTTTGTATGGATTGAGAACACAAGGAACCGATAAAAGTAAATGATATAATAAAAAATAGAAGTTTAGAATTTCTCATACTAGAAAATTAGTTGTTCAATTAGTTTGTTTATAGCATCAAAAAACATTCCATAAATATATATATTATAATGTTTACCTATTGGTATTTAGTAACACTAAAGGTTAGGATAGATACATAAGTACAAAAGCTTTATTGTGAGGTTTTTTTACGTGAGATCGGGTAATAACTATATTGGTTATGCCCGATCTTTATCTAATTATTTCTTCTCAGTTCTTCTTCTAGTATAACGATTTTGGTTTCTAAATCATGCAAACGATCATATACATCAACTGGTTCCGGCATTTGTTTAGAAGCAAACATTGTAACATACCAAGCTTCCATGATTTCTTCTGAATTGATGGTATAGGTTGGGTAATTACCATCTTTGTTGTCGGATTTAAGAATGAGCTTTCCTCGTTCCTCGATTCTATTAATAATTCTTTTTAATACGATACCATCATTTTTACTTACAATAACATAGATGCGTCCATCCTTAATATCATTCAAATCCTCTACATATTTGCCAAAAACCAAATCTCCATCAAAAAAAGTACGCACCATAGAATTCCCTTGTACTTCAAAACATCTAAAGGTACCATTAGTTAGATGTGGCATATTAAAAGAAGGTAAGGTTTCTATAAATTCGGTATCTCCATATCCATCCAGATATCCGGCTCTTGCTTTGATGGGAACATATACTACATTTTCATCGCCTTCTTGATTTACAGCAACTACTTGTGGGATTCCACCATATGTTTGAGTTTCTTGGTGTTTTTGTTTCAATAATTCCTTGCTTTTTCCAAAAAGGTACTCTGGATCAATATCGAATTCATCGATAATACGTTCCAGTAAATCATATCCGGGTTTAGTTCGTTTTCTAGAACCATCAGATTGTAGTCTTCCCGTAGTAATGCTATCTATTGTTGTGCTTGTTACTCCTATTCGTTTAGCAAAAGAATGATTGTTTAAGCCAAAAAAATCTATTATTTCCCTAATTTTTTCATCTATCGCTACCATTTTTTAATTTTTTTAGTTAAAAACATATGATGAAAATAAATTTAAACATTTTACAGAATATTTCTGTATTTTGTTGTTATTTTCTGTAAAATGTTGTATATTTGTACTGTAATTAGTTGCTAAAGTACGAAAAAGAATTCATAATCAAACATTTGTGTTATTTCTATTGCAACATTTTCAGGTGAACTAGTATAAGACGTCGTGCTAAAATCACTTTAGACGGTTAACTATTCAAACAAAAGTTTGAATAGGGTGGTATTTCTGTGTCTAATTTAAAATTAAAAAGGACCTATGCAACGAAGTAGACTGTTATTAGAAAAGCGTAAACAGTTTGTTCAGAATTATGTCGAAAACAATTCAGAAAAACAAATGAAAGTCATTGTCGAAGAGTTGATAGATCAGCTCTTCATTTCAGAAAAAACAATTTATAACATTTTAAAAGACTAAACATGAGTCAAAACATTAAGAACACATTATACAGATTTGTAACCATGCGTTCTCCAGAATTAATCGGGGATCAAGAAAAAGCAAATGGATTTATTAGTTACCCATCCGTTTCTAATGATAGCGTAATTATCTCAGCGGCTAGATCTTCAGATTCTATTGAGATGGCTACTAGTGCTCTTGCTGAAGCGGTAACAACGTATGTTCCGAAATACACTTCTATTGATGATCTTAAGAATGATGTACCAGATTTAGCAGACTTTGCTAGGTGGTTAATTGCAAATAGAACAAAGTTAACAGTTGCAGAAACTGATGCTAAAATAGCAGATGTGGATGGAGAAGTGCTTACGAATGGACAGTTATTACAGATATGGGATGATTTACATAGCAGTATTTTAACAGAAGGATCTCCTTATTTAAGAGATTTGTTGTTGTCATTAATTGTAGCGGACTATTTTGTAAAAAAGTCTGTTAGATTAGAAAAAACAGATGAAGCTTATAGAAAATTAGCTCAAACCAGAGTTGTTATTGATAAATCTTTATTCGATCAAGGTTCGAGTCCGATAGACCCTAGACCTGATCAGCCTGTAATGGCAAAAGATTTTCAGAAAGAAATGAATATTGCAATAGCTACGGAGAAAAATGATGAGCTAAATGCTATTCTTGCAGAGGTGGAGCGTGCAGAAATCCTCTATATTAAAGAAAATCAAAAAGCACAGGAATCTTATCAAAAAAAATATGATGGCCAGATACAGAAAGCTTATGCTGATGCTACTATTGTTGATAAAGTGATAGAAGATTCTAATACAGGTAATAATATAGCTATTCAAAAATATGAGAATTTAAAACTTCCAGAATATGATTTTATTCCAACAAATGAGTTAGAAGACCCTAAGGTTCTTAGTTTGTTAGGTGATAACACAAAGTCTTATGTAAATTCTTTAAGTACGAATTTCCTAATAGATTCTCTGGCAGAAGTAAAGGAAATGGTCTCTGAAAAAATCAAGGAGAACAATGAGCTTATCTCTGAGAATACTGAATTAGGAACAAAGCAAATAAACGTGTTGGGAGCAACGTTTCCGGTATTGGGAGTTTCTGATGGAAGTGCGTTTACGTATAGTTGCTGTACTTTGGGACAGATTGAATCTAATCGATATTCGATTATAATGACCATAAAAGTTCCAGATTCGAGTCTTGATGTAGCAAGTACTTTGTATCACGTAAACTTTGCAGACGGCACGAATAATACCAATGGAGCTTTTACGCAAAGGAAATTTAACAATAGTATATCTCTTATTTTATCAAAAGGGATCATAATTAATAAACCAATTGCACGATTTAAGGGTGATATTACATTCTCTAATGGAGCTAAGTACAAATTCAATATTCCTGGGTTTAGTACCAATGGATGTTCTACTGGAGCATTGACATTAGTTTCTGGAGGTAATCCAGGAAGTTCTGACGATGAAGCGCCTACTGGTTTTGGAATTCAACGTTTAGGAATAGCAGATTATCGTAAAGTAGAGCAGGAAGTGTGTTGTTATGTTCCAGGAGAAGTCTCTCATATCGAGAATATTATGGCGCGTGAGTATAAAGAAAAATCTACCAGAAGATTGCGTAGACAAGAAGATACTTTGACTACATCCACGGAGCAAGAAACGGAAACCTTAACGGAAACAACCTCTACTGGGCGTTTTGAGATGAATCAAGAGGTAGCAAGTATAATTGCTAAAGACCAATCCTTTGCTGCAGCGGCTGGAGTGTCGTATTCTAATGCCGGATTTAGTGCCAACGCCAATGTGAGTTATGCTAATAATACTAGTAAAGAAGAATCAAATCTTCAAGCAGTAAGCCAAGCAAAAGAATTAACAGAAAGAGCATTAGATCGCGTAGTGCAAAAAGTACGAGAAGAACGTGTGACAAAGGTAATCGAAGAATATGAAGAAAATAGTTCACATGGATTTGATAATCGTAAAGGAGACAAGCATATCTCAGGGGTATATCGTTGGGTAGATAAAATTTATAACAATAGCATACTAAACTACGGTAAGAGATTAATGTATGAATTTATGATTCCTGAGCCTGCTGCTTTTCATGATGAGGTAGTGAGATTAAAAGGAGATATTGATGCAGAAGTGTTAATAAAACCAGTAGATCCAAGAGTGTCGAGTTCGTTTAATCTTTCTAATCCAACAAAGGTAAATGATAGTACAGTATCACATTGGGCTGGAATTTATAATGCAGAGGTAGATAGCATTTCTAGAAGAATAAAAGTTTCTGAATCTTTTAGCGTAAACGGGAATACTTATATGAGTGCCCATAATTATCCAGGTGCGAGCAACTTTAATATGAGAATTCCAGACGGGTATAAAGCTACTTATGCTAATATGGATGCAGGATTTGTTTTTGTTCCAAAAGGTATAGAATATACATATGCTACGGTTTCAGTTGGAGATTACCATTTCTCAAAAGGAGGAGCAAGCTGGGATGAAAAACGAAGTTTTTCTCTTGGAGGTATTGAAAAGGAATTGGCAGTTTCTGTCTCTGGTGCAGATGTTGGGGGAGTTCGTATTAATGTAGTAGCACATTGCGATTTAACTGATAAGGCGCTTAAAGAATGGCAGCAACAATCTTTTAATACAATTATTGAAGCTTATGAGACCAAATTGGCTGAATATGAAGAAAAAATTGCTGAGCAAAGAAAATTACAAGATGAAACTTTTAAAACCAATCCAGGGTTCTATCGTCAAATAGAGAAAACGGTACTTCGTAAAAACTGTATTACGTATTTGCTAGGTAATGAAAATATTGGCAAAGACATGATTTTGGAAAGAAATAAACTAGGAGAAATCAGACCGGATCATACAAACGATAGATTAGATTCATATGCAGCAAAAGTTAAGTTTTTTGAACAAGCTTTTGAATGGGATATTATGAGTTACCAGTTTTATCCGTTTTACTGGGCTTCAAAATCTAAATGGAGTAGTAAATATATTGTAGAGAATAATGACCCGTTATTTAAAGCTTTCTTGCAAAGTGGGATGGCCAGAGTAATCATCACAGTACGTCCCGGGTTCGAAGAAATGGTAAACTGGTATTTGGCTACAGGTCAGATCTGGAACGGTGGTCAAGTGCCAACGATTGATGATGAAGAATTCGTTTCTATTGTAGAAGAACTTCAGAACCCAGAAAGTGTAGTAGAAGAAACTTGGGAGACTCGTGTTCCTACTTCTCTAACAGTTATTCAGGCAGGATCAATTGGTCTTAATGTAGAAGGATTGCCTTGTGATTCTGATTGTGCAGACTGGTCTCAGTTTGATTCGGATCTTAATCCAATCCAGCAAACTGATGAATTGATTGGCGGCAGTGATGAGTCTACCGATAAAGTTGGTATTGGATCCGACACCGTCGGAGATACAGCAGTATCATAATTTCATTTAAATATAAGGAAAAGGTGAGTTGTAAAACATGAAAAACGGTTTGTAATTCACTGCATACAGTGTTCCCGCATATTAAGGCTTAGGGGACACTGTATGCCTTAAAATAAGTGTTAATACAAAAGAAAATAAGTATGTATGCATATGAATATGGTGTCAAGAATTTTGATAAAAAATACCAGCCATTTCCAAATATTACCGTTTTCAATGATAAAATTGAGATACTAGACGAAGACAATACTGCCGAAACAGGATTCGGAATTTATCAGGAAATTATATTGCTGGAAGACTCGGATAAAGCCGAGTTGCAAGAATCAGGAACTACATATCCTGCGACAGTGGTAGAAGATTATCTGATTCCTCAACAGGTTTTTGTGAATACTGAAGAACGAAGAAGAGTAAATAAATTGAATAGAGAATTTGATGTTTATTCATTTGAAGCTAAGTTTTTTGTTCATATTCCAGAAAACAATGTGCTGGATGAGGTAGTAATAACGGCTCAAAGAACCGGAAGAAAAACAAAATTTCCTCCAAGACTTACAGAACTGAATGATGAATTGAATCAGAAAAAAACATCTGTCATTCTTTTTATCTCTAATGATGGTGTAAAACTAGAAAGAGCTTATCAGAAAGCAACAGATATTTTAGATAATGAAATTGTATTGTTTATAGAGAAAAATGATACATACAATCTTTTTGGTTCTGTAGTTAGAATACGTTCGGGTAGTTCTATCTCACAGAATGCTGATCTTCCGTTTAAAGATATTACGAAGCTTGCAAAAGTCTATGACTTAGATGTAAGCAGTGGAGCAGTTCTAGAAGTGTTACAAGATCATTTGAAAGACAAGAGTAGTAATTTTTACTTTATAAGAAAGGCACTGCTTTGGGGAAGTCGAGTCAGTAAAATCCCTATAAACTTTGCTTTGGGAACGATTGCGGATGCGATGGATGAGGTTTCTAAAGCGATCGAGAATAACCTGAAGATTGGAGAAAATTACTATAAAGCGTACGATAAAGATGGAAAAGTATCTGAAACGTACACGCCTATATTACCAGGATTCGATTTGATTCAGGCTGCGGATAAAACAAATGAGAATACCGATGACGAACAGGGATTGACTCAATTTATTAGAATTCTAAATGCATTGGAAACACAGGTTCAGCGTGGAGTGGATGCTGTACAGATAGATTCGCTTAAAAAATATATCAAAAGAAGACTTAGTGTGTTGTTTGA
This sequence comes from uncultured Aquimarina sp., assembly GCF_947492405.1. Taxonomy (GTDB): domain Bacteria; phylum Bacteroidota; class Bacteroidia; order Flavobacteriales; family Flavobacteriaceae; genus Aquimarina. The sequence goes on along the minus strand of NZ_CANLMP010000004.1, from coordinate 204,513 downwards.
TGTTATAAAAGAAGCTAAAGGATTTATTAAAGATATCATAGGTCAGGCTGTTGGTTTTATCAAAAGCTCTTTTGTTTTTATCAATGCTTTTTTGGTTGGGATTATCAATAGTTTGGTAGATGTAATAAAAGGGATTTTTGATATCATCAGTTTGATCTGTAAAGCAGTTGTTGGGTTAAATAATGCGCAGCAAAATACCTTAGAAAATCCGAGTTCTCAATTTAGTCTATTTATGGAGATGTTTGAGAATGCTATGGAAACTACTGTAAAGTTGTTTACGCTCAAAAATATTAAGGCATCTTTTGTGTTTATGGGGCGATTGTTTCTTCGCTTTTTAAGTTCTCCGCCGAGTGTAAATATTACAGGAGATTCGCTAGGATATGGTATTGGGTATCTGATTGGTTTTATAGTCGAAGAAGTGGTGTTTGGGATTCTCACCGGAGGTGCAAAAACCGTAGGAACGGCATTACAACTAGCGATAAAATCCTATACTTCATTAGCTAATGGAGTATATAAAGCTGTAAAAAGAGGTATAACGATGAGTGTGGACACCTTTTTATCTTTAATCGCTTTTATCCGTAAAAAACTTGAAGATTTTCCTAAGATGTTAAAGGATCTGGAGAAGTGGTTGGATGATGTATTTCAGGCAGGAAAAAGAGTGATTGATGACGCTTATAAAGCATTATTAAGTAGCCAGGAGCAACAACTTTTAAGAAAAATGGGATTTACACCTACTAAGTTTGATAACGGAATATTAACGCTTTGCCCTTTGGGTAAATAACCCCAATAAGAAATGAGAAAATGGTTAAAAAAACTTCTCAGTTTTTGGGAAGTGAAACAAGATGTTAGAGTTATCAAGTCTAATATACTGCAAAATCCACATCTGAAAATTGTGTGCAAAAAGGATACGAGTTTAGTATTGGGGTGTTTTAGTGTACTTAGTAAGGGTAAAAAGAAAGTTCTGAATTGGAAAGGAGATGAATTGGTAGTTGAGAATAAACCTTTTCAAATTCGAAAAGAATTAAGTCGAATAGAAAAAGAAGCTAAAAAAGCTAATAAAAGTGTTACCGAGTATCTTGATGATGTCATTAAAATAAGAAAAGCTTCTAAGTTTATAAACGAATATCTCGAATTGAGAAAAAAATATTTAAAACTCAATAAGAGAGGGCTTTACACTCTTTGGGATGATGTAAATGTGATTAAAAGAGAAGTCTTAGGAGAGAAGGAATTGTTTAATCTATATTTTAAGTATTTTAATAAATATCTTCGAAGAAGTAAAAAAGGGAACAAACTAAAAAGTAAATTGGAGAGAAGAAATTTTGCTGAGTTTGAAATTAAACGTTTTGACGGTAACGGAAAATTGGTGGAGAGAACTTTTGAATTATCTCATTCGGGAAGAGATAGAATAGATAATGATTTTTTAGATGTAGTAACAGATCCCAAATTTCTTAGAAATGTCGAAGATTTTGAAGGTGTGCGAAGAGGTTTCGACTCAGAAGTTCGCTTTATTTATAATTTCATTCAAGAGCATTTACCTAAAAAAGGTACTTTTGAGATTACAACTAAGAATATCTTTATTGCTTGTGATAGTTGTAAAAGAGAATTATTAATGTTGCAAGAGTTGATAAAGGGTCGAGGGACTATAAAGGTTGTTTCTGTTGATAATATTAAGGGTACCAAGAATTTAAAAGATTACTTAAGAATAAAATAATATGGAAATTAAATATTTAAAGAGTTTTGCTGATAATCCAACTCTAGCGGGTTGGACTAATAAAGGTCTTAGTATAGCTCAAATACAGGATTTAGAAATTCAGTATTTAAATGGAGCTCAGTTTCCAAGGGCTTATAGAGAGTTTTTGTTTTTAGCTGGAGAACGAACTTATATTGAAGCAGATATTGTTGATTGGGAAGATATGATTGAGGATGCTGAAGAACAATTCGAAATATATGGTATTTCTAAGATAGACAGACCGATATGGATTACAGATCAGGTAGATGCTTGCCAACAATTTGGATTTATTTATTTGGATGAAAATGTAGAAGATCCTATTATTTATAACTGTCGTCCTGCTTATGTGGATTTGGGGGATAAGTTTATCGAGCCAAGACCGCAAGGTGTATTTAGTAACTATATTGATGTATGTGTAGAACGAGCAAAAGTTATTGATGAATCCTTGAAAAAAAGAAGAGAACAAGGACTTAATGATTAAGCAAAATTAAACCACTAAAACCGCTCAATTCGAGCGGTTTTTTTCTATTCTTTTTTCTCATCATGATTACTTCTTAAGGTGATCATGAAAACACAGTTTAACTAGTTAACCCATTGGAAAACTGGAGTGTAGATTGGTGAAAAGATCTGTTGTTCTACAACGATTTTATTCTTTTTTTAACTTATCTTTAGGATTAATTAAACCAATTTAACTGTATTGACCGCTACGTAACCAAAGTATGTCACACACAAACACTCTTAAAAACCATGAAGAAAAAACTAACACTTGCCTTATGGGTCTGCATGATCCTAGGTACTTCACTATTTGCACAGCAAACTCAAAAAGAACGTGCTATTGAATATCTAAACCTAAAAGGAGAGGTAATATTCGATATCGTTATAAACAGTCCTGCTCAATTACAGTCTCTTACTCAAGAGTTATCCATTGTTCATTATGACGAAGCTACGGGAATTGTAAAATTAATGGCTAATCAAACACAATTTGATCAGTTTTTACAAAAAAATATTCCTTTTACTACAACACAAGAAGATAATATTATTGGGTACAGAACTATGACCTCGGACCTGTTAGTAAAAGCAGCTACGTTTCCGTTAACTGCATATCCTACCTATGCTGATTATGTAAGCATGATGAATGATTTTGCTACTAATAATCCTACAATATGTCAAGTAGAAAATATTGGAGCTACAACGGAAGGAGATAAATCCATACTTTTTGTAAAACTATCTGATAATGTTGGGTCAAACGAGCAAGAACCTCGTGTGATGTATACCTCTTCGATGCATGGAGATGAGATTGCGGGGTATCCTATGATGCTCAATCTTATTGATTTTTTATTAACTACATATAATGACACTTCACATCCAAGACATGCCGAGATTAAACAACTGTTGGATAATAATGAAGTGTGGATTAATCCATTAGCGAATCCAGACGGAACGTATAGAAATAGTGCGGGTAATACATCGGTAGCTAATGCTACCCGAGGGAATGCTAATAATGTAGACCTCAACCGTAACTATCCGGATCCGGATGATGGAGCAAATCCAGATGGTAATAGTTATCAAACAGAAACGCAGCATTTCATGAATTTTGCAGCCTCCAGGCATTTCGTGTTATCGGCTAATTTTCATGGCGGAATAGAACTAATCAATTACCCTTGGGACACATATGCTGGAGCACATCCTGATGAAGATTATTTTGTTCACGTATCAGAAGAATATAGAGATTTTTGTCAGCAAAATAGTCCAAATGGATATTTTGATGCGCTTAATAATGGAATTACTAATGGGTATGATTGGTACGAAGTACAAGGAGGACGACAAGATTATCAAATCTACTTTCATAAAGGAAGAGAAGTAACTGTAGAACTTTCTAATGCCAAAACACCAGCAGCAAATCAATTGGTTAATTTTTGGAACTATAATCAGGAAGCATTGATCGGTTTTCTAAAACAGATTAATTACGGAATTCGTGGTGTTGTAACAGATGCTGTTACTAATCAAGCAATTGATGCTAAAGTGACTGTAATGGGAAAAGAAACCTATGAAACTTGGACACCGACAGAAATACCAGAGGGAGATTATTACAGACCTATTAAAGCGGGAACCTATACCTTGATTTATGAAGCAGAATGTTATGAATCAAAAACAATCACAGGTGTTACGATTGCGGATGGTCAAGCAGTGATTCAAGATGTTCAACTTACACCAATAGGAGCGGTAGCACCTACAGGATTGGTTGCATCTTCTGTGCAATCAACCAGCGCTAGTCTAAGTTGGTCAGATAGTGCGGGTGCTACTTTTGATCTGAGGTATAGACAAACTGGTACTGCCAATTGGACTGTAGTTTCAGTAGCAACCAATACTACTGATCTTTCTGGTTTATTGGCAGAGACGACTTATGAAGCCCAAGTACGTAGTATTTGTGCAGGAACTACCACATCACCGTATAGTGATTCCACATCCTTTACCACCACCACGGTACCTGCCTGTGCCGGAATATCAGCTTTTCCATATACTGAAGGTTTTGAAGCGAATCTAGGAGCGTGGACAGATGCGAATACGGATGATATTAATTGGACCCGCGATAGTAATGGAACACCGTCTAACGGTACAGGACCATCTTCTGCTCAAGAAGGATCTTTTTATATATTCACAGAAGCATCAGGTAATGGAAATGGCTATCCCGGAAAAGTTGCATTACTAGATAGCCCGTGCATTGATCTTGGGGCGCTAACTGGAGCAACCTTAGAGTTTGGATATCATATGAACGGAACCAATATGGGATCTTTAGAGGTTTTGGTAAGTACTGACGATGGATCAAGTTATACTTCGCTTTGGAATAGAAACGGAACTCAAGGAAATCAATGGAACCAAGCGTCGATAGATCTTTCTGCATATGTAGGATCGGTTATACAACTTCAGTTTAAAGGTACGACTGGAACTGGATTCCGAAGTGATATGGCAATTGATGATCTTAAGATTTTGTCTACCACCCCAGATACTCAGGCACCTTCGGTACCCGCAAATCTGTCTGTTTCTAATATTACAGGTACAACGGCTGATTTATCCTGGAGTGCTTCTACGGATGATATTGGAGTTTCTGAATATGAAATTTATGAAGGAGCCAATTTGATAACTACTTCTGTTGCTGCAAATACTACAGTTAGTGGGTTGAACCCTAATTCGGAATATACGTTTGTTGTAGTGGCAAAAGATGCTGCAGGAAATAGCTCTTCAGCCAGTGATTCTGTAACTTTTACCACGACAGGAGTCGTAATAACTTATTGTAGCAGTCAAGGTAATAATGTAAATGATGAATATATCGATTATGTAAGTATCGGAGGAATTGATAATGCCACAGCAGCAGCAAGTGGATATACGGATTACACTAATCTAACAGGTGCTGTATCCTACGGGCAAAATACAATTGTATTAAGTCTTAATTATACTGGAACAGTATATACAGAATATTGGAATGTATGGATTGATTACGACCAAAATGGAACTTTTGATAATTCAGAGAAAATAATTTCTGAATCCACCCGAAGTGAAGCGAATCAATCATATGACTTTACAGTACCGTCTAGCGCGCTTGCGGGAGCTACAAGAATGCGTGTAAGTTTAAAGTACAATGCCACTGCCACTCCTTGTGAAACATTTACCTATGGAGAAGTAGAAGATTATACAGTAAATATTGGAGGAACAACAGTTTCTAGAGCAAATACTGAGATTAGCATCAATCCTACAGAAATATTTCAATTATACCCTAACCCTGTAACAGAAGGAGTTTTATTTGTAAAAGGTATTTCGGATAAAGATGCTAGCATTACAATCTATAATTATGCTGGACAAAAAGTAATAAATACAAAAATAGGTGATGGTAATATTGATGTAAGTAACTTATCTAACGGATTGTATCTATTACAGGTAGGAAATGACGCTGAACGAAAGATAAAAAGATTTATAGTACGATAAAATTTTCTGTCTGAAATCCTTTTCTCTGGAAAGGAGAAAGGAATTTTTTAAAAGGCTGGATTTCGGGTAAATCACCACGAAATCCAGCCTTATTTTTACTCCCGTAGTTGCAGTAAGTAAAGGGGAATAATCTTTATAAACCCTTGTTGTATTCGTATATTTGTATAAGCTTTTCAACGTACTGTAAATCATTGATTTTAATGACAAATTGATGATAAAAGTGCACTAACAGTTTACTGTAATTCTATGCAAAAAAGAAAGAGATTTTTTAGGTTCCTGCAGGTTTATAATTAAGCTCTAAAATCATAACTTTTTTGCGCAATTAATCTATTTCTAAGTAATGAATACAATTCAAAAAGAATCCTCAAAAAGGAAGTTACGAAGTTTCGTGATGAATATGATAGATTTTTTTGAATAGGAATAATTTACAAGGAAGAAATCAAAACATTTTTAACGTGTGAAATGAGTCATAACTACTAAGTTGATGCGAATCTTATGTTGTATGGCGAATTCCATATGACAGTTAAAAAACAATAAAAAAAGAACAGATGAATATTTTAGAAATGGCGCTATCTCAGTATGGTGTTACTGAGATTAGTGGCTCCAAAGATCATCCACAGATCGTTTCCTATTTTAATGAACTTGGGTTTGATGGCAAACAATTGAAGGATGAAACTGCCTGGTGCAGTGCATTTGCCAATTGGGTGGCGAAAAAAACCGGTTATTCCTATTCTGGTAAGCTTAATGCTCGTAGTTGGCTCAATATAGGGCAATCTACCAATACTCCTAGTGTAGGAGATGTAGTTGTCTTGTGGCGTGAAAGTCCCAGTAGCTGGAAAGGTCATGTTGGTTTTTTTATCAAAGAGACAAAAGGGTTTGTGTATGTTCTCGGAGGTAATCAAAACAATAAGGTATGTATACAGGCATATCCTAAGAATCGAGTTTTAGAGTATAAAAAATTAATTAAACATGGATAAAATTATAAATATGGCATTCTGGTTACTTACGATCCTATCACCTGTTAATGGAGTGATGATGACGATGGTCTTCCTTATTTTGGTAGATTTTATTACTGGGTCGTATGCATCCTATAAAAACAAAATTCCGATCAGTAGTAAAGGAATTGGCAATACGATCTCAAAGTTTTTTATCTATAATTTGGTGATTCTGGCATCTTTTTTATTAGAAACCTTCATTGTAGATGAGGTTCCTTTTCTTAAGATAATTGCTGGATTCGTAGCCATTACAGAGATAAAATCTATTTTAGAAAACTTCAATAAAATTTATGGTATAGACCTTTTTAAAGCGCTGGTGACTTTGCTAAAGTCAGGAGGCCTTTCAGAAACCATAAGCAGTATCTCTAAAGAAGGAAAAAAATAAGGAGATACATATAAATTTCTGCTCTTCTGGCTATTTCTTAATTGATATCATAATGAATATCATTACCCGTCACCCTTAATTAGTTGTGACAAGGATATCTATGTGATAAAATCAAACTCAAGAATAACCAGAGAGTGGCAGTTTTTAAAAGGAAAACAATTAAATAATATATTAAAAAATAATAATGTCAATAAAAACTAAAGAAGAATTAAAATCATATTTTGAAACAGGAGATATTCCTACAGAGCAGCAATACGAGCAGTTAATAGATGGTTTTTATCATAAAAATGATGGAGAAATCATTAAAGATGTAGTCAAGGATGCAGATAAGGCTATCGTAATCGAGTTTACCAATGGGACTACACTAGATATTCCGAAGTTTTGGGATATGGATCAGATACATGGATTGTTAGAAGCACTAACAAACAAGGTGAATACAGAACCTAACAAAGGGTTATCTAGTAATGATTTTACAAATGCAGAAAAAGAAAAATTAGCATCCTTATCTTTATCAGGAGGCGGTAGTGTTACAGTTGATAATATGTTATCTGCAACATCTGTTAATCCTGTTAGAAATAATGTGATCAATGCAGCTTTAAGTAATAAGATTTCGGTTACTGATGGTGATTATAAAGCATTAAAAAACTCTGTTTTAAAACATGATATAAGAACATATGCCAATGTGAAAGTCGATGAAATTACTTTTGATAAAGATTTTATTGAAGTAGATAAGCTTCAGGATGCTGATGGTACGGTTATCGGAAGCTTTTTCTTTGTGAAAAATATTTACTCATCCTCTACTGGTGCATTCGCATATTTTAAAAATAAAGGCAAAATAAAGGTTAGAGCAAATAGATACCCTCTCTCCTTTATTGTGGATACTACTAAAGAAACATTTGTTCATGGTAATTATGTAGGATATAGAATGATATCGTTTAGTGGTCCTGTAACTAATAAATTGTTAGAAGATGTTTCTTTAAAATTTGAACTTATTCAGGTTGATACAATGGATGATGAAATGGAATCTATTAAGAACCGTCTAATTGAGAATATAGATATTGTAAATGGATATTTACAATTGTCTACAGATGCTAACCCAAGAAAAATAGTAGCTCAGGTCTCTTTAAAAATGTTAAAGACTGCTTTGGATAAAGTAGTATAGCTACCGTGATTGATGATGTGAAATAATAAAACCAGGTTGCATTTAGTTGTAACCTGGTAAACTTTTCAAAATTTAAAATTCTAAATTAAATGTTGTATAAAATGTCAAGCAATAAGTCTTTGTTGCTTATTATATTGGTACTGTTTATTTATATTTTGACCCAGAGACAATGTAATATAAAAGAAGTAGATAGATTAGAGAAACCACAAATAATAGTAGTAAAAGATACCATTTACCAAACTAAGGTAGATACGTTTCAGGTTCAAACTACCAAGTATAAAACAGTATATGTGCCTAAAACAACTACCGAAAGTATTCCTAAGGTTGTAATTAGCGAGAAACAAAGAGTTTTTGAAAAAGAAAAACATCTTTTTGAAGAAGCTAGGGAATATCGAGATACATTGTATAACGATGATATAGAGATCTACAGCTATAATTTGCTAAAAGGAGAATTATTGAATAGTGATCTCGCGTATAAATTAAAAGTTCCTCGAGAAATTAAAACAACTACCACCATAGAGCACCCACCAATATATAGAAGTGGTTTGTATGGTTTTGGAGAAGTTGGTGGTAATCATGAACAATTTAACAACATAAGTCTTGGTCTACAATATAGTCGCAAAAGGAATTGGTTCTTCAGCTATAGATTAAACTTTATTGAATTATCAAGTATAACTCATAATGTTGGTGTGGGGATTCGAATACGATAGGGCCAAAGGAGGTGTCTGAAAATATATATCTGGTATGATTGTGGGATTGATTGTATATGCCTAGCTATTTGGCTAAAATTAAGAGATTAATCAAAAACAGTATTAGCAGTCATAATAATTTTACTTTAAAGTTGAAAAATAGTTATAAAATAATGAATTAAACACTTTAAAGTTGTTTTTTGAGAGGTTTATGTATATGTTTGCAAAGTGTTTAACACATTAATATGGCGGATAAATTAATTGTAAAATCTTTTTTGCAGGAACTTAAGGCGATTATAAAGTCTCTAGGAATAATCTTCTCCAATCGCCCTAAAAATAGTATTCAGAATCTTGCAGATTTAAGTATTACCGCTAAAATGCGTGAAGAAATAATTCTCAATTTAGAAGTTGAGGATTATAGTGAAGGGCCTTTAGAAGAAACTCAACAGGGAGGAACTGAAATGTGGGTTTTTGGAAAGGTGATTAAAGGTGAACAAGTTTATATTAAGATGACTATTTCAAAAATGACAGGAGGAGCAGTTTGTATATCTTTTCATAAGGCAGAGTATCTTATGGAATTTCCTCTTAAGAATCTAAACTAAAAAATTTAACAGTTATGAAAAGTCCAATCACAGGTAAGGAAATGACCTTACAAATTGAAAAGAGTATTTTGATTTTTCGAAAAGAAGAATTTGAGTATAATCACAAAAGTTATTTATGTAAGGATAGTGATGAATCATTTACAAGCACTGAGTTAGATGAATTTAATTTGAATCAAGTTTATAATCAATATAGGGACAGACATAATATACCATTTCCTGATGAAATAATTAAATTAAGAAATACTTATAGATTATCAGCGGGAATGATGTCTCGTATATTAGGTTTTGGAATTAATAGCTACAGGAATTATGAAAAAGGAGAAGTTCCAAGTTTAGCAAATAGTAAGTTAATTAATACAGTTTTAAATAGTATAAGGAATTTTAAATTACTAGTTGATTTAAATAATGATTTAAATGACGAAGAGAAAATAAAAACTCTTAAAAAAATCGATGCTGTAATAGAAAATTACAGGGAAAATAAAGATGATAAAAGATATGTAAGCATTTTATTTGAAGATAAACTTCCAGATAATTATTCAGGTTACAGAAAACCAAGTATGGAAAAGATGTCAAATATGATTTTGTTTTTTGCAGAAAAACTAAATCCTACAGAAACAAAGATGAATAAATTATTATTTTATTCTGATTTTTTTAACTTTAAGAAGACAGCTTATTCAATAAGTGGAGCGAATTATATGGCACATAATTATGGACCAGTTCCAGTAAGGTTTGGAGGTATTTTTGACTATACAGCTAATAAAGATTATATTTTTATAAAAATGGAAGATTATGGAAATGGGCATTGGGGCAAATGTTTTTATAAATCTAGTAGCAAAGATTTTAATTCAGAATTATTTAGTTCTGAAGAAATAGAGTCTTTAAATACTGTTTTAAGGGTATTCGGAGATTTTAATGCAACCCAAATTATGGAAAAAAGTCACGAGGAAAAGGCTTGGGTTGATAATGAAAAACAAAAAGGACTGATAGATTACAATTATTCCTTTGATTTATTGCATATCTGATTTATAATATGTTTGTGAGCATAAAAACAAATATTACCCTATCAAGGCATCTTGGATAATAATTTCTATACCACTATCGATCAAGTGTTTTATTTCTTTCTTTTTAGCTTTAACATTTTCTAGATGTTTTAAAATATGATCTGCAAAATTAGGATCTCTGTCATGGATCAATTCATAGATTTCAATTGATAATAACCAATCCTCTGGATGATCTTTTTTTACGATAGCAAAAACTGCTTCCAAAGAAAATCTAGTGTTTTCGCCATTTCTAACATTTTTAACCGCTTGATATAGAGAGTGTAATTCTTCTTCTTTAGGGGAATAGGTTCTTTTGATTGTATTCATGTCTGGGTTATGAGTGACCATATCGAAAGAGTAGTCATCAGCAGGTCCCGAGAAAGCTGATATAATTTCTTTTCCTACAGCAAAATCAAAAGTTCCCCATTCAGGTTTGAATAGGTACTCATCTTTATACTTGATGGTACATTCTTTAAACTGAATGAGAATAAGTTCTCCCTTTATATTTCTCATTCCAGTGATATTAATTCCAGCAACTGTGATTCCACTTTCGAACTCAAATTCTATATACTCACCATCGTAAAAATTATACGCTTTTAAGTCTCTGGGAGACATGTTTTCTATAGCCAGATTGATTCCTTTCAATTTTCCAAGAGGCGATCTAAAACCGTTAGGATGAGCATCAATTCCCTGGCCAATCAATTCTTTTTCCCGGTGGGAAAGTGCAGTAGGACCTTCGGTTTCAAAATAAATAACCTCGTTGTCTTCATTCTTGATCATTCTTGTAAAAACCCCAGAGATTTGTAATCCAGTACTAAGTTCTATGGTTCCCAGATTTTGAGATTCAATAAGTTTGGCAAGTCCACGATGTCCTCCTTTTCGTAATGCCATCGTATCTGCAAATTCTTCCAGAACTTGACATAGATAAGCGAAATCAGGGGTTACGAATAATTGAGGTTGAGGTTTCGTAATATCAAAATCCTGAAATGCAGCATCTGGAGTGTATGGAAGTTTTTGCACATTACCCGTCATACACCATTCACTTTCTCCAATAGAAGATAGTAATCCTGCACCATAAATTTTTGGTTCGTCTATAGCTCCAATTAGGCCATATTCGACTGTCCACCAATGAAGATTGCGGATCAAAGCCATCTCTGAAGGTTCTGATTTTTGGTTCTGTAACTCGTTAACCCTTTTTTCTGCATTTTCGATAGCGATAGGATCAGTTTCTGGAGACTCTTTTAATATAGAAAGTGTACGTACCGCATCGTACATATCATAATCTTTCTTAGACGAAATCGCTTTACACCCAATTTTTCCAAAACGACGTAAATATTCAGCATAATCAGGATTCGCAATAATGGGTGCATGTCCCGCAGCTTCATGAATAATATCCGGAGCAGGTGTATATTCTATGTTTTCTAATTGACGTATGTCGGATGCAATCACTAGAATATTATACGCTTGAAACTCCATAAAAGCATTTGGGGGAATAAACCCGTCTACAGCAACTGCTGCCCAACCAATTTCTTTAAGGATTCGATTCATACCATACATACTTGGTATTTGATCAATAGAAATACCTGTTTTTTCTAATCCTTTCAAATAAGAGTTGTGCGCAACTTTACTTAATGAAACAACATTTTTACGCATCACATACCTCCATACAGCCTGATCAATGGGAGTATATTCATCATAGTTTTGAGGCTTGATAAATTGTTTAAGATGAGGAGGTAGTCTGTCAAGTAAGGGGTTGGATTCTATTTGTGATGACATTTATAAATTAGATTTTAAGCAAGGTTTCTGTTTCGGAAAAGTACTGGTTTTACAGTTAATATTAGAATTAATTAACTAATTTTGTTAAGATGGTGTAGGGTTTTAATTGCGTATGCTGTTATTATTATAAGTGGATTATGTAATTTTTTGCCATTTATAAAATATATATTTATAATTAATGAAAAATAGACTAACTTAATACATCACACAAATATTATGAAAAAAATTATTTTATGTGCCGTAGCATTACTTTGTTGTATAATTGCTAGTGGTCAAGTTACAAACGAAGGGAAACCAAAGAGTTGGAATACTGAGTTCTTAAGTATTGAAAAGCAATCTCTAGTGGCTATTGAAATGCCTGATTTTGACTTAATAAAAATTCAAAAAGAAGATGTTATAAATGATCAGGATAGATCAAAAGTATATCGTTTTGGTTATGAGTTTGATGTGAATTATAACATAAATAATTCAGGTAAGTGGAGTCAATTATCAAACGGTGATTGGATTTGGAGGATTCGATTTAAATCTAAGAAAGCTCGCACGATGAACTTTGTCTTTAAGAAATTTAGATTGCCTGAAGGTGCATCATTATATTTATATAATATTGATAAATCAGATTTGTTAGGAGCATATACAAGTACTTTTAACAGGGATGATGAAATGCTAGGAACATGGTTAGTAGAAGGAGAGGATATAGTTCTTGAATATTTTGTTCCTAAGTCAGCAAAAGGAAAAGAAAAACTACAAATATCTAAAATTGTTCACGGATATCGTTCAGTTACTGATTTTGATGTTCAACAAAAAGCTTTGAACGATTCTGGTGATTGTAATCAAGATGTAGATTGTCCTGTGGGGAGTGACTTTGATGATATAAAAGATGAATTAAAGAGAGGTGTAGGACTTATGGTAGTTGGTAGTTCAGGGTTTTGTACAGGAACTTTGATTAATAATACCAATAATGATGGAGCTCCCTATTTCTTGTCTGCAAATCACTGTTTTGAAAATAATAATACTGGCGCTGTAGGTAATACTTCGATATGGGCATTTCGATTCAATTGGATAAGTCCTAATCCATCATGTGCTACTACTACAAATAGTACTAATGGAACTTTTGATCAAACTACGAGTGGATCAACGATATTAGCACGTAATACAAAGTCTGATGTTTTACTACTTAACATAGACTCAAGTCTTCCTGATAGTTGGGATTTGTATTGGGCTGGATGGGATAGAACCGGAACGGCACCTAGTTTTGCTATAGGGATTCATCATCCATCAGGAGATATTATGAAGGTATGTAGGGAAAATCAATCTCCAACCGAAAGAATTATTGATTTCAATGGTAATCCTACTACTGAAATGTGGAATGTTGCTGATTGGGATCTTGGGGTAACAGAAAGAGGCTCTTCTGGGTCTGCATTGTTTGATCCTAGTGGTAGAATTATAGGTCAGTTAGCTGGTGGTGCGGCTGCTTGTGTATTTACTAATGATAATGATCAATTTGATGTATATGGTAGATTTGATGTCTCATGGGATTTTGGAACTACTAATGCTACAAGGCTTTCTAATTGGTTAGACCCAGCTAATACTGGAGCAACTACTTTAAATTCATTAGCCGAAGAGATTACATTGAGTGTTAATGAAAATAAATTGGATAACAGCACTGCGCTTTACCCAAATCCATCTAATGGGGTATTTAATGTATCTAATAACTCTGGAAGTAGATTGACCTATAATCTGTTCAGTATCACAGGTCAATTAGTAGGAAAAGGTGAGATGATTGATAAAAATACCGTATTAGATATGTCTGCTAATGTTAGTGGGATATATTTTATTTCTATTACGGATGCAGCTACTAATGTGAATATTACGAAGAAGCTTGTGATTAATAAATAAAAATCATTTCATATAAAATAAAAAAGGTTTGGTAAATTATTTACCAAACCTTTTTTATTATCTCTGTTTTTATTTAGACTTTTTTGCAACAATAATTTCTTTTTCACTTTCATTTTTGAAAGTTAGCATAGGGTCTTTTAAGTTTTTGGTTTTTAATTCAGAAAGTGCCTTAAAGAAATCCTTTTCTATTCCTGCAGTTTTTTCGCAATATCTTTTTGAAGCCATTGGATAGCCTGCAGAAAAATTTTCCCCCTCTGTAGTGTAGTTACAAGAGTAGGTGTTGCATCCTGAGAATCCGGACATTGTATTATTTTCAGGACTTATAACTATGGTCAGATTATGTTCAGAAACGTCTTTTCCATAGAGGGATGTAACTACATATGTGCCATCTGGTTCTACTTGATTTTTAGTTCCAGTGTTTTTAGAAGTAGCTGTATTTGTGCTATTACAATTACAGAATAAGGTAAGAGAAATTAAAAGTAAGCCTAGGTATTTCATAATGATTTGGATTTTGTGTAAAACATCAAAGCGATGTATATTATTTCTAATATAACAAATTTATTATATTTTAGTCTTTAATCTTAGTTGTGATAGATTAATTAGAAATTATTTTTATCTAAATAACAAGCCCATTTGTCTATGAAACAAGAAGGTAGAAAGCAAGAAATAGTAAATGCTGCGGCGATTCTTTTCAAGGAAAAAGGGTATAGCGCAGTTACGATGAGAGATTTGGCTACGGCTATGGGTATAAAAGCTGCAAGTTTGTATAATCATATCCAATCCAAACAAGAGATTTTATCAACGATTATTATTGAGCTTGCAGAAGAATTTACTCATGGAATGAATCAAATAGTAGATTCTGATAGTAGTTCAATTCAGAAATTAGAGAATATAATAAGTCTTCATATCGATGTTACGCTTCGAAATGCAGATGGTTTAGCCTCACTTAATAATGATTGGATGCATTTGGAAGAAGATAATCTTCTGTATTTTGAGAAAATGCGTCAAGATTATGAAGATAATTTCAGACAAATTGTTAAAAAAGGAGTAGAGATGAATGAGATCAAATCCAATAATATAGAGATTATTGTCTTTTCCACATTATCTACACTCAGAACGCTCTATTTATGGTATCCAAAACAGAAAAATATTGATGCCAACATTCTTAAAAAAGATATGATATTTGTGTTGTTACAAGGAGTAGTTTAAAATTAACAATTAATTAATTGCGTATGAAACTAACAATTGTTAGTTTTGTTGTACTATAACGATATAGTATAATATTTCATGAGTGATTTTCATACCATAAAAATAGCCGAGGTTCTTAAAGAAACCAAGGATTGTACTTCAATAACTTTTGATATACCTCAAAACTTAAAAGAGGAGTTTTCATATAAACAAGGTCAATATCTAACATTGAAAACAATACTAAATGGAGAAGAAGTAAGGCGTAATTATTCCTTGTGCTCTAGCCCTATTGAAGATAAGTGGCAAGTAGCAGTAAAGAGAATTGAAGGTGGTCTTTTTTCGAACCACGCTTGCAATATTTTAAAGGCTGGAGATACATTAGAAGTTTTACCACCTAACGGAAGTTTTTATACGGATGTTGATACCACTAAATCCAAGAATTATATTGTTTTTGCTGCAGGAAGTGGGATTACACCAATTCTTTCAATAATCAAAACACATCTTGCTTTAGAGCCTAATAGCACATTCAAGTTGTTTTACTTGAATCGCACTGTTAAATCTATTATCTTTAAAGAAGAGATAGAGGCTTTAAGAAATACCTATTTTGGAAGGTTTGAGATATTTTATTTTTTAACAAAAGAACATCGAGATATTCCATTACTAAATGGAAGATTTACTTCAGAAAAACTAAAAGAACTTACAGATAAGGTTATAAATGTTCCAGAAGTTGATGAGTGTTTTATTTGTGGTCCTGAAGAGATGATTTTCTTAATAAGAGATGAATTGGTCGAAGCTGGCTTGTCCAAGAATAAAATTCATTATGAATTATTCTTCTCTGGTGTTACAGAAGAAGATAAAAAAAGAGCTGCAACCGCAGTAGAACATAAGTTTGATGGAACCGAAGTGACCATTATTGATGGTGGTAAAGAATTTCATTTCGGAATGGATGATGAGTATGATAATATCTTAGATGGTGCATTGGCAGCAGGAGCAGATCTTCCTTTTGCTTGCAAAGGAGGTGTTTGTAGTACTTGTAAATGCAAACTAGTGGAAGGTGAAGTAGAGATGAAAATAAATTATGCATTAGAAGAAGATGAGGTGGCAAAAGGATTAGTATTGTCTTGTCAGGCAGTACCAACCACTGAGAAAGTAGTGGTAGATTTTGACGTGTAATTTTTTGTCATTCCAGCGCGTCACACTGAGCTTGTCGAAGTGTAGGCTGGAATTCAAGTCACTATAAAACTTAGAATTATGAGTGAAAAAGAAATAAAAAACACTGGGGCTGAGCCTAGTCGAAGTCTGGAAGAACTCTTTGATCAAAGAATTGCCAGAGACGAAAAAATTGAACCAAAAGATTGGATGCCAGAAAAGTATCGAAAGACCCATATCAGGCAGATATCACAACACGCACATTCAGAAATTGTGGGAATGTTACCAGAAGGTAACTGGATATCCAGAGCACCATCAATGAGACGTAAAGTAGCATTGTTGGCTAAAGTACAAGATGAAGCCGGACACGGATTGTATTTGTATAGTGCTTGTGAAACTCTGGGAATTTCTAGAGAAGAACTATACGAACAGTTACATACTGGAAAAGCTAAATATTCTAGTATTTTTAATTATCCAACATTAACCTGGGCAGATATCGGAGCTATAGGTTGGTTAGTAGATGGCGCTGCAATCATTAATCAAGTTCCGCTTTGTAGTACTTCATATGGGCCATATGCCAGAGCTATGATTCGTGTTTGTAAAGAAGAAAGTTTTCACCAGCGACAAGGATTTGAGATCATGATGACCTTGGCAAACGGAACTCCAGAACAAAAAGAACTAGCTCAGGATGCATTAAATCGTTGGTGGTGGCCATCCTTAATGATGCTTGGGCCAACAGATGCAGAATCCGTGCATACAGAACAATCAATGAAATGGAAACTAAAACGTAAAACCAATGATGAATTACGTCAACAGTTTATAGATCAAACCGTGCCACAGGCTGATCTTATTGGCTTGACAGTTCCAGATCCAGATTTAAAATGGAATGAGGAAACAAAACATTATGATTTTGGAGACATCGATTGGGATGAATTCTGGCAGGTAGTTAAAGGCCATGGCCCTTGTAATAAAGAACGATTATCGGCAAGAGTAGACGCTTGGAACGAAGGAGAATGGGTTCGTGATGCTGCAATGGCTTATGCCGAAAAACAACAGGATAATAAAATTAAGAAAGCAATTTAATAAATTCCTTGTTGATATTTTCTCGCTATTAGAGAAGTTACAATAAGGGCGTATTGATTATGAAAAAAAATTGGCCACTTTGGGAAGTCTTCGTTAGAAGTAAAAATGGTTTAGAACATCGCCATTTCGGAAGTTTACATGCTGCCGATGAAGAAATGGCATTAGAAAACGCCAGAGACGTGTATACGCGTAGAAGTGAAGGAGTAAGTATATGGGTAGTAGAATCTAAACATATTACTGCTTCTAATCCAGAAAACAATGGGGAGTTGTTTGAACCTGCTCAAGATAAAGTGTATAGGCATCCTACATTCTATACATTACCAGATGAAGTAAAACATATGTGATTATTGTTGTTACAATAATTACAATTCCCGTGAAGGCGGGAAACTTATAAAGGGAACCTAAAGTTAATCAAAAGATACCCGCTTTCGCGGGCAGTGTAATGAAAAAAGAAAATCTTATACAATACATCTACGGGATTGCCGATAATGCTTTAATACTAGGTCAACGTCTTTCTGAATTATGTGGACATGGTCCTAATTTAGAAACGGATATCGCCTGTACAAATATGGCACTCGATTTATTAGGGCAAACTCGTAGCTACTATCAATATGCAGCTCATCTGTCTGGAGAAAAAGTTACAGAAGATGATATAGCTTTCTTGAGGACTGAAAGACAATACAAAAATGTATTACTGGTAGAACAACCAAATACGAATTTCGCGTATATAATTACACGTCAGTTTTTTTATGATGTATTCCATTTATTGTTATTGCAGGAATTACAAAATAGTAAAGATGAAACACTTGCTGCAATTGCCAAAAAAGGAATTAAAGAAGTAAGTTATCATCAACGTTTTTCTTCAGATTGGATAAAAAGGCTAGGAGATGGAACTGAAGTAAGTCACCAAAAAACTCAGGAAGCAGTTAATGATCTTTGGAAATTTACGGATGAATTATTTCAATTGACAGAAGAAGATAAAAATGCTGTTGAATTAGGGGTTGGAGTAGATGTTAGTCTTTTAAAAGAAAAGTATTATCAGATAGTGGGTGAAGTTTTAGAAGAAGCTACTTTATCTGTTCCAGAACTTAAGTGGTTTAGAAAAGGTGGTAAAGAAGGAATTCACAGTGAACATATGGGCTACTTGCTTTCGGATTTACAATATATGCAACGCACATATCCTAATATGAAGTGGTGACAACTAAATTGTCATCCCAGCGTGTCACACTGAGCCTGTAGAAGTGTAGGTTGGGATCTGTTTAATGGAATAGATCAAGAATTAAAAAAATGACAATTGAACTAGAGCAACATATTGACCCTAAACTATTCTCGATTCTTGAGAAAGTTAGTGATCCGGAAATTCCGGTATTATCTATTATGGATATGGGAGTTGTTCGATTTGCTCAAATGGTTAATAATATTGCTCAAATTAAAATCACACCAACATACAGTGGATGTCCGGCAATGGACGTGATCGGTGATGATATCATCAATGCTTTTAGTCAAGAAAATATAGAAGCAAAGGTATCCTTAGTGCTATCCCCAGCCTGGACAACCGATTGGATCACTCCAAGAGGTAGAAAAGCACTTGAAGAATATGGAATTGCAGCTCCATTAGAAGAAGATGCAGATAAAGAAGCTTTGCTAGGGAATAAGAAGATCGTAAAATGTCCTCAATGCGGCTCAACCAACACAAAAATGATAAGTCAATTTGGTTCAACAGCTTGCAAAGCATTGTTTCAATGTGAAGACTGTCTTGAACCTTTTGATTACTTCAAATGTTTGAAATAATATGCTGGGACTTAGAACTACAATATATAAAGTTAGTGATCTGAAAAAAGCCAAAGAATGGTATGCAAAAGCTTTTGCTACAAAACAATATTTTGATGAACCATTCTATGTAGGTTTTAATATCGGTGGATATGAACTTGGACTTTTACCAGAAGAAGCTATTGTAAAAGATAAAGCAGATAGTGTACTTTCCTATTGGGGAGTAGATGATATTCATAAAACCTATCAAAATCTCATTGAATTAGGAGCTAAAGAACACGAAAAACCTACTAATGTCGGAGGTGAATTGATGGTAGCATCGGTGAAAGATCCTTGGGACAATATTATCGGAATCATATATAATCCAGAATTTAAAATAAAAAGTTTAACAGATTTAAAAGAATAACCTATACTCCCTCTCCTTCTGGGAGAGGGTTGAGGTGATAGCCTATGAACTCAATAGAATTAACAATAGAAAACAGAATTGCTAAAGTCACCTTAAACCGTCCTGAAACTTTTAATAGTTTTAATAGAGAAATGGCATTAAGATTACAAGATACTTTAGATGCTTGTGAAACAAATGATGAGGTTAGAGCAATAATCTTAACAGGTAATGGCAAAGCATTTTGTGCCGGTCAAGATCTAAAAGAAGTTACTTCTCCAGAATTAAATCCTGGTTTTAGAAAAATACTGGAAGAACATTACAACCCTATAGTAAAGAGAATACGAAGTATTGAGAAACCAATAATTGCGGCAGTTAATGGTGTGGCAGCCGGTGCTGGAGCAAATATCGCTTTAGCTTGTGATATAGTAGTAGCATCAGAAGTAGTAAGTTTCATTCAGGCATTTAGCAAAATTGGATTAATACCCGATAGTGCTGGAACTTTTTTTCTACCAAGATTAATTGGCTTTCAAAAAGCATCAGCATTGATGATGTTAGGAGATAAAGTAACCGCAAAAGAAGCAGAAGAATTAGGAATGTTATACAAAGTATTTCCTGCCGAAACTTTTGAAGAAGAAGTACTTAAACTAGCTTCCAAAGTTGCTAAAATGCCAACAAAAGCCCTAGGGTTGACTAAGAGATTGCTAAACCAATCAATGGTTAATACTTTGGATCAGCAGTTGGCTATAGAATCTGATATGCAAATAGAAGCAGCAGAAAGTGAGGACTATGCAGAAGGGGTAAATGCTTTTATAGAAAAAAGAAAACCAGTTTTTAAAGGAAAGTAAAACACGATTCACAAAATATAAATGTAAAAATTGTAAATCGTAATTCTTAAATCAAAAATATGATTATAGGCGTAATAGGATCCGGGACAATGGGTAGTGGTATTGCACAGGTGGCAGCTACTGCTGGCTGTAAGGTAAAAGTTTTTGATACTAAGCAGGAAGCTTTAGATAAAAGTAAGCTTGCTTTAGAAAAAATTCTTTCTCGTTTAATCGAAAAAGGGAGAATTGATGAAACAGAAAAAAAGCGTATTCAATTAAATATCTCTTATGTAAATACACTAAAAGAACTTAGTGATACCAATCTTACCATTGAAGCGATCATTGAAGATTTAAATATTAAGAAAAAAGTATTTTCAGAATTAGAAAGTTATGTTTCTGAGGATGCTATTATAGCATCCAATACTTCTTCATTATCCATTGCTTCTATCGCTTCCTCATTACAAAAACCAGAAAGATGTATAGGAATTCACTTCTTTAACCCAGCTCCACTAATGAAATTGGTAGAGATTATTCCTGCTGTACAAACTTCTGATGAGGTTAAAAATAAGGTTGTTAATATTATCAAAGATTGGAAAAAAGTAGTAGCAATTGCAAAAGATACACCAGGCTTTATTGTTAATCGCGTAGCAAGACCTTTTTATGGAGAATCACTTCGTATTTATGAAGAAGGATTGGCCGATATAGAAACTATTGATAAAAGTTTAAAAGAATTAGGAGGTTTTAGAATGGGACCTTTTGAGCTGATGGATTTCATTGGAAACGATGTCAATTATACCGTGACCGAAACAGTATTTAAAGCCTTTTATTTTGACCCAAGGTATAAACCATCTTTTACTCAAAAAAGATTATCTGAAGCTGGATATCTGGGAAGAAAATCCGGCAAAGGATACTATAATTATGATGAGAAAGGTAAGATGTTATCTCAAAATGTAATCAGTTCTGTCACTTCGAGCGGAGTCGAGAAGTTATCCAAAGAAGAACTTTCACAATACATATATAATAGAGTATTAGTCATGTTAATTAATGAAGCTGCAGATGCATTATTCTGGAATATAGCTTCAGCAGAGGATATTGATAATGCCATGACCAAAGGAGTAAACTACCCAAAAGGATTACTGTCTTGGGCAGATGAAAAAGGAATTGATTGGTGTGTTAATAAACTAGATAAACTATATAACGAATATCACGAGGATAGATACAGATGCAGTCCACTTTTAAGAAGAATGGAACGGGAGAACATAACATTTTTCTCATAGCGTTGAGGAATGAGGTTGTAGGTTACATATAGAAAAATGATCACAGAAATTTTAAAGCTATTACTTTTAGAATTCAATGAATACTTAAAATACTCTTAATTCAGATACTCAAAAACTAAAAATGAACTCAAAAGCTCACATACTCAAAAACTCACAAACCATTCCAGATAAAATGCTTAGTCAGGATGCTTTTAGTCAATGGTTAGGGATTGAGGTTCTAGAGGTAGAAAAAGGAAGATGTAAAGTAGGTATGACAGTCCGAAAGGAAATGCTTAATAGTATGGGTAAAGCTCATGGAGGAATTTCGTATAGCTTGGCAGACACTGCTTTTGGCTTTTCTGCAAATACGCATGGTAAGTATGCAGTTTCAATTGAGACATCCATTAATCATATTGAAGCATTAGAAGAAGGAGATTATTTAACCGCTGAAGCGGTGACCGATATAGCAAAAACTAAAATTGGATTTAATATCGTAGAAGTCAAGAGAGAAGAACAAATTGTGGCGCTTTTTAAAGGAGTTGTCTATAGAACCAATAAAGAATGGGAATAACTAGTAATCACAAAACCAAAGAACATAAACTAATGAGAATTTTTTTAGTAGTAATATCACTTTTATCGGTTATTTCCTGTGGAAAGGAAACCAAATCAAAAACCGAAACATTAGAAGGAACAGAACCTATTGTAACAGAAACCAAAGAAGAAATTTCAGAGGAAGTCCAAAATGCGATGGGAGATCTTTTTAGTGATCAAATAGTAATGGAGGTAGACGAAACGGTTTTTGTGATTGATAACGGGACAAATCGAGCAAACGAAGATATGTCTGCGGGTATAATGAAAATGTTAGCGCCCCAGCCTTATGATATTTTCAAAGCAAAAATGATGAAAGAACCTGAAGAACAAAATGGAGTAACTTCTTTAGGAATCAAAGAAGTTGAATTAGGAGGCAAAAAAGTACTTGTTCAGAAGTCAATGACGCTAGATCAAACAGGAGAGAAAATGATCATGATGATGTATGCAATACCAGCAGGAGAAAAAACAATAATGATATCTTCTTATTTCATGGGAAAGGAAGAATCTAAATATTTACCATTAATAGAAAAATCAGTGATAACAGCAAAGTTGAAGTAATATACTTTTCTGCTCAAAAACTCACATACTCAAAGACTACAAATGAAAGAAGCATATATAATAGATGGAGTTAGAACTCCGATAGGAAGCTATAAAGGAACCTTGTCAGCTGTCAGAACAGATGATTTAGGAGCTTTGGTAATTAAAGAATTGGTTAAGAAAAACCCTAATATCCCCAAGGAAGCTTATGATGATGTGATTATGGGATGTGCAAACCAAGCAGGAGAAGATAATCGTAATGTAGCAAGAATGTCACTATTGTTAGCAGGACTTCCTTTTACGGTACCTGGTGAGACGATTAATCGATTATGTAGTTCGGGTTTATCAGCTATTGTGCAAGCTAATAGAGCTATTAAAGCAGGAGATGGCGATCTTTTTATTTCAGGTGGAGTAGAAAATATGACACGTGGACCATATGTAATAGCAAAACCTTCTTCAGCATTTGGTAATGATTCTAAAATGTATGACTCTAGTTTCGGATGGCGTTTTGTAAACAAGAAGATGCACGAACTATATGGAACAGATGGGATGGGGACTACTGCAGAGAATTTGGTAGAAAAATACAATATATCCAGAGAAGATCAAGATGCTTTTGCATATTGGAGCCAGATGAAAGCCACTAAAGCGCAAGAATCCGGAAGACTAGCAAAAGAAATTACAACTGTGGAGATTCCACAAAGAAAAAAAGATCCAATTCAGTTTTCTAAAGATGAATTTATCAAGCCAACTACTACCAAGGAAGTATTAGGTAAGTTACGTCCGGCATTCAAAAAAGATGGAAGTGTAACTGCAGGAAATGCATCAGGATTGAATGATGGAGCTGCAGCAACAATAATAGCTTCCGAAGAAGCCGTTAAAAAATACAATCTTAATCCAATCGCTCGAATTGTAAGTTCAGCAGTGGTAGGAGTAGAACCCAGAATTATGGGTATTGGTCCGGTTCAGGCTTCTAATAAAGCATTAGAAAAAGCTGGAATCACAATGGCCGATATTGATGTGATTGAACTCAATGAAGCTTTTGCTTCACAAGCATTAGCCTGCATCAGAGAATGGGGATTAAAAGATGACGATCCGAGAATTAATCCTAACGGAGGATCCATTGCGATTGGACATCCGTTGGGAGTAACAGGAACTAGAATTGCCTACTCTGCAGCCTTAGAATTACAAGAACAAAATAAAAGATATGCACTAATCACCATGTGCGTTGGAGTTGGACAAGGATATGCTTGTGTAATAGAGAATGTCAATTTTTAAAGATATATATAATGCATCATTGGTTATTCTAGTGAAAACTGGAATCCAAAATAAAGTAGTTAAAATTGAAGATAGTGTTTTTGAAAATAAATTAGCGTGAGCAATTTTAAAGGATAGAATAAAAACGTCCTAAGAAACTTCAACGTAAAAAAATGAAGTGAATAGAACGTAAAAATTAAATTCGCAAAATGTTAGAATGAATAAGCTGCTTCAAAACATAATTGATCAAAAGAAAGTTCAAACTAGTAATAAGGCTTCATTTAATTTAGTGAAGAGAACGAAATTTTTAGTTGAAATTTCTTAAGACTAGACTTTTTTGTTTCTTTTTTGGGCAATGCAAAAAAGAAATCATTAGATAATAAAGAAATATTTTAATATGAATGTATTAGAAAGTTACATAAACGGAAAATGGACAACCGGTTCAGGAGATGGATTAGTAATGCACGATGCTGTTACAGGAGATCCTATTGGGTTATCTACAACACAAGGATTAGATATTCCTGAGGTGTTACAATATGGTAGAACCAAAGGAGGAGAGATTCTTAGAAAAATGACTTTTCAGGAACGAGGAAACATGCTTAAATCACTAGCACTGTATCTTACCAAAAGAAAAGAACAATTTTATGAACTAAGTTATAGGACAGGTGCTACACGTGTAGATAGCTGGATAGATATAGAAGGAGGTTTTGGTAATCTTTTTGCCAATGCATCTTTACGTAAATTATTCCCCAATCAATCCTATCATGTAGAAGGTGATCCAATTGATTTATCAAGAGGCGGAAGATTTATGGCACATCACATTTTGGTGCCAAAACAAGGTGTGGCTGTTCATATCAATGCCTTTAATTTCCCAATTTGGGGAATGCTTGAAAAATGTGCAGTGAATTGGATGGCAGGAATGCCGGCAGTGGTTTTACCAGCTCCACAAACGGCATATCTTACTGAAGCAGTCGTAAGGGTTATCGTAGATTCTGGAATTTTACCTGAAGGATCCTTGCAATTGTTAAGTGGAATGACTAAAAACATTTTAGATACAGTTGCTTCTCAGGATGTAGTAACCTTTACAGGTTCTGCTCATACAGGAAGAATATTAAAAGCACATCCTAGATTGATAGAAGAATCAGTTCCATTCACTATGGAAGCAGATTCATTAAATGCTTGTATTCTTGGAGAGGATGCTGTGCCTGGAACTCCGGAGTTTGATTTATTTGTTAAAGAAGTTCGAAAAGAAATGACCGTGAAGACTGGTCAGAAATGTACCGCAATACGCAGAATTATTGTACCATCAAAACTTATTGAAGATGTACAAATAGCTTTAGGAAAACAATTGGACAAAGTAACCATTGGTGATCCACGATTGAAAGAAGTCAGAATGGGAGCATTAGCAAGTAAGCAACAAGTAGAAAGTTTTAGGAATAATGTTTCCGAAATAGCTAAAACTGCTCAAATTGTATATGGTGATCTCGATAAAATCGAAACAGTAGGAGCAGATGCACAAAAAGGAGCCTTTGTGAGTCCGATTTTGATGAGACAAGACAATCCGTTTCAGCATATTAATGTTCATGAGATTGAAGCCTTTGGTCCAGTATCAACCATAATGCCTTATGATACGTTAGAAAATGCAATTACCTTATCCCAGATGGGAAAAGGATCTTTAGTATCTTCTATATTTACATATGATGATCAGATAGCTAAAAAATATGTAGTGGGAGCAGCTTCACATCACGGTCGTATTTTGGTTGGTAATAGAGAAAATGCAAAGCAAAGTACAGGGCACGGTTCACCATTACCAATGCTTACGCATGGAGGACCAGGAAGAGCAGGAGGTGGAGAAGAAATGGGTGGAATGCGCGGAATTAAGCACTATATGCAGCGATGTGCAATACAAGGAACACCAACAACCTTAACAGAAGTAACTGGAATTTATCAGGCAAATTCAAAGTATAAAGAATCAGATAAACATCCATTTGCATATCATTGGGAAGATATCCAGCCAGGAATGTCGCTCAAAACACATAAACGCACAATAACCGATACAGATATTATAAACTTTGGAAATCTGACATGGGATCATTTTTACGCTCATACAGATATTACTTCTTTAGAAGGAAGTATTTTCGAAAAACGAACTGCACATGGATATTTTATCTTGGCAGCAGCTGCAGGGTTGTTTGTATATCCTAATAAAGGACCCGTTGCAGCCAATTATGGGTTAGAGGAATGTAGATTTTTAAGACCTATTTATCATAATGATACAGTGTATGTCAGATTAACATGTAAACAAAAAATTGATCGCGATCATCGAGGTAAAGAATTACCAAGTGGAATTGCAAAATGGTTTGTTGAGGTATTTGATCAAGACGACGAATTAGCAGCAATTGCTACAATTTTGACGATGGTACAAAAGAAATCACCATTTGTACAAGTAGATAGAGCAAATATTGAGGGATATTTAGCAAAGCTAACAGAAGAAGCTAAACCTAAATGGGGAACAATGACTCCACAGCATATGTTAGAGCATATAGAGAAAACGATACGAATTGGTGCAGGAGAGATTCAGGATTTTCAAATAGCAACACCAGAGAAGTATATGGAGAAAGTTCAGGAAATGGTATACAACCATAAACCAATGCCAAAAGGACATAAGCACCCTTTAATGAAAGAAGGAACATTAGAAGATTTGGCTCATGAAGATTTAGCAACAGCCAAAATAAAATTGTTAGAAGCAATGGATGAATTTGAAACTTATTTCAGAGAAAACCCTGAAGCAATTACGAAGAATGCAGTATTTGGAGAAATGAATAAGTTCGAATGGGATCTTTTGAATGTAAAACACTTGAATCATCACTTTGAACAATTTGGGTTATTAGATTAATTGGAATTAAGAATTGAAGTTTAAAATTTAAATAAAAGACCCTAAAACTCCCTCTCCTTTAAAAGGAGAGGGTTGGGGTGAGGTTCATGACAGCACCATACGTAAACATAGACATAGAAAACGGAGTGGGAACAATAGAGTTCTTTCATCCAGCACATAATTCATTACCAGGAGATATTTTGGCAAAACTAGCACAAACAATTACGGAGGCAGGAAACAATGATGAAATTAAAGTTATTGTACTAAAAAGTGGAGGAGATAGAACCTTTTGTGCGGGAGCAAGTTTCAAAGAATTGATCAACATTAATGATGCGGAATCAGGTAAAGTTTTTTTCTCAGGCTTTGCCAATGTGATTAATGCCATGCGTACCTGTCCAAAATTTATTATTGGACGCGTACAGGGTAAAACTGTTGGAGGTGGTGTAGGAGTTGCATCTGCCACAGATTATTGTATGGCTACAAAATTTGCTTCCATTAAGCTAAGCGAGTTGAATGTAGGAATTGGTCCCTTTGTAGTTGGACCAGCAGTAGAACGTAAAATTGGATTGTCTGCAATGACGCAAATAGCGATTGATGCCAATTCATTTTATGATGCTGAATGGGCTAAAGATAAAGGGTTATTCACGAAGGTTTTTGAAGATACAGAAACATTGGATGCAGAAGTGAAAGAATTTGCGGAACATTTATGTACTTATAATCCTGAAGCCATGAGAGATATGAAGAAAGCCTTTTGGGAAGGAACAGAGCATTGGGATACGATGTTAGCTGATAGAGCAGTAATAAGTGGACGATTGGTGTTATCTGATTTTACAAAAGAAACATTAAAACGGTTTAGGTAAATTCCTGCGGAGGCAGGAATCTGTAATGAAGTAATAATGAAACATTGGTATATCTATATAATGGCAAATAAATCCAATAAAGTTATATATATAGGATGTACTGATGATTTGGAAGCAAGGGTATTAGAGCATAAAAACAAAGTTTATAAAAAGTCATTGACAGCAAGATACAATTGTAACAAATTAGTATATTTTGAAGAATTAGAAAATGGGTCTGAAGCTTCCAAAAGAGAAAAACAAATGAAGAAATGGAAAAGAGAATGGAAGGACAATTTAATAAATGATATGAACCCTACTTGGATAGACATTTCTTTAAATTGGTCTAATAGTGTTAATTCAGTTTATAAAATTAAAAGATCCCTGCCTACGCAGGAATAAATTATGATTTATAGCTTCAAAGGATATATACCCGTAGTACACGAAAGTAGTTTCGTACATCCGTTAGCCGCAGTAACAGGTAATGTTATTATTGGCAAGAACTGTTACATCGGTCCTGGAGCAGCTATTCGCGGAGATTGGGGCGAAATCATCCTAGAAGATGGAGTGAATGTACAAGAAAATTGTACCGTACATATGTTTCCTGGTAAATCTATGGTGCTTAAAGAAAGTGCACACGTAGGTCACGGAGCTGTAATTCACGGAGCTAATCTAGGACGTAATTGTCTGATTGGAATGAATAGCGTTATCATGGATGATGCAGAAATTGGAGATGAATGTATTGTTGGAGCCATGTCTTTTGTGAAAGCAAATACCATTTTCCCGAAACGAAGTTTGATCGTTGGAAACCCAGCGAAGACAATAAAAGAGGTAAGCGATGAGATGATTAACTGGAAAACGAAAGGAACAAAGTTATACAAGCAATTACCTGCAGATTGTTTTGAATCATTACAAGAAGTAGAACCATTAAGAGAAGTACCTAAAGATAGACCAACGCAAGAAGCGTTTTATAAAACTTTAGAAGAATTTAAAAACAAGTAATATAATTTACCTTGATGTCACACTGAGCTTGTCGAAGTGTTGTCATCCCAGACTTGATCTGAGATCCATTATGGAGGAGTTTATAAATTAAAAAAGTCAAAAAATAAAAACTAACGAACATTAGTTAACCAAAATGTCTAGAATAGAATTAAAAATGCCCAAAATGGGCGAGAGTATATCAGAAGCTACCATTCTTAATTGGTTAAAGAATGTAGGTGATACCGTGGAAGAGGATGAAACCATTCTTGAAGTAGCTACGGATAAAGTAGATTCTGAAGTACCTGCACCTTGTACAGGAGTTATTTCCGAAATACTTTTTGAGCCGAACGAAGTAGTTGAAATAGGCCGGGTGATCGCTATTATTGAAGCAACTAATCCAACTATAAAGAAAGAAGATTCTCCCCTTCTGGAGGGGGAGATGTCCACCAAAGGCGCACAGAGGGGGAGATTAGCAAAGGAGAATATTAAAACAGAACAAACAGCCTCAAGAAGTGTTGCTCGTGGAATATCTAATTCTGATTTCAAGATTAAGAATTCTGGGGACAATGACGGGTTCCTTTCTCCCTTAGTAATCAGTATTGCGCAAAAAGAAAACTTGACTATAGAAGAAGTTCAGAGTATAGCTGGTACCGGAGATGGATGTAGAATTCGTAAGAGCGATGTAATGCTATATCTTAAAAATAGAAAGTATCCATTACCTAGTAGACCACAACCACTTGCGCCTAGGCCGTCCTATAATCCACCTCCAATTTCTTATGTAGAAGGAAAAGATCGTATCGTAGAAATGGATCGTATGCGAACCATGATTGCGGATCATATGGTCTATTCTAAACAGACATCACCACATGTTACCAGTTATATAGAGGTAGATGTTACGAATATGGTGAATTGGAGGAATAAAGCGAAGCACGAATTTTTAGAAAAGCATGGTGAGAAATTAACATTCACTCCAATTTTTGTAGAAGCAGTGGCAAAAGCAATTCAGGAGTATCCAATGATTAACGTATCAGTAGATGGTAAAAAAATTATAGCTCATAAAAATATCAATATAGGTATGGCAACAGCATTACCTAGTGGTAATTTGATAGTGCCTGTTGTAAGAAATGCAGATGAAAAAAACTTATTAGGTTTAGCCAAAAATGTAAATCATTTAGCAACTAGCGCAAGAAATAACGCATTGAAACCGGATGAAATAGGTGGCAGTACGTTTACGATTTCTAACGTAGGAACTTTTGGAAGTTTAATGGGAACACCTATCATCAATCAACCAGAAGTTGCCATTCTTGCATTAGGAATAATCAAGAAAAGACCGGAAGTAATTACCACAGAAAAAGGAGATGAAATAGCAATCAGAAGTATGATGTATTTATCATTATCCTTTGATCATCGAGTAGTAGACGGGTTTTTAGGAGGCTCTTTTTTACGTAAAGTAGGAGATGAATTAGAAGCTTTTGATATAAATAGAGAAATCTAAATAATAATAAATGCGCAAGGGATAGCAGCGACATCCTTTTCTGTCACTTCGAGCGGAGTCGAGAAGTAAGACAGAAAAGATATAGCGAATAGCCCGATTCCGAGAGGTACGATTCGGGATGCGCCCAAAATAAAATCGGAATGGAACAACAAATCAAAATTACCAGAACATCGGAGTCTAAATTAAAGGATATTGATTTTGAGAATATCCCTTTAGGGAGGGCTTTTACAGATCATATGTTTATATGTGAATATGAAGATGGAGCATGGCAGAACCCAAGAATTGAGCCTTTAGCAATGATTCCTACGCATCCTGCGGCAATGGCGCTACATTATGGTCAGGCTATTTTTGAGGGAATGAAAGCTACTGTTGGTCATCACAATACGCCATTATTGTTTAGACCCGAAGAAAATGCAAAACGTTTTAATCATAGTGCTGCTAGAATGGGGATGCCATCAGTTCCTACAGATCTTTTTGTGGAGGCTGTAAAGCAAATTGTTGCTGTAGAGCATAATTGGATTCCACCACAAGAAGGAAGTGCCTTATACTTGCGTCCTTTTATGTATGCAGATGAGCCATTTATTGGTATGCGAGCAGCCACAAGTTATAAGTTTATTGTAATCTGTTCTCCGGCGGGGCCATTTTTCACAAAAAAGATCAGGCTGTATGCGGAGACAGAATATATTAGAGCTGCTGATGGAGGAACTGGTGAAGCAAAAGCAGCTGGAAATTATGCAGCGGCCATTTTGCCGACAGAAAAAGCCAAAGCTAAAGGATTTGATCAAGTATTGTGGTTAGATGCTAATGAACATAAGTATGTTCAGGAAGTTGGGACTATGAATATCTTTTTTAAAGTAAAAGGTAAGTTTATAACGCCGGCAACTACAGGTTCCATTCTAAAAGGAATTACAAGGGATAGCGTTATTACATTATTAAAAGACAAAGGTTTTGAAGTAGAAGAACGGGCAATTACTATTGATGAGGTGATTGCATACGCTGAAGAAGGAACCTTAGAAGAGGCATTTGGAACAGGTACAGCAGTGGCAATTGCGATGATCGAAGCAATAGGATATAAAGATGAAGTAATCACTTTGTCTGATGATAATCCGGTAAGCCAGGATGTAAAAAATACATTGGATGAAATGAAGGCTCAAAAAAGAGAAGATAGATTTGGTTGGATCGTACCTGTAACTATTGAAGAGAAAGTAGGATAAGTAGTAATTACGAAGGAAGAATGTAGAATTACGATTATTCGTAATTCACAAATCACACATCAAAAATTAAAGAGAGATGTTAGCTGAAAAAACAATAGCAAAAGAAGTTCTAAAAAAAGCATTTAGTACATTATGTACTGCTAAAAGCATGACAGAACTATATGAAGAAAATTTTAAGACGGTTTCAAAATACGTTCATGCAACATCCAGAGGACATGAAGCCATTCAGATTGCCGTAGCTATGCAATTATTACCTCAGGATTATGCTTTTCCATATTATAGAGATGATTCGATGTTGTTAGGGATCGGAATGAGGCCTTACGATTTGATGCTGCAATTGTTAGCTAAAAAGAATGATCCTTTTTCTGGAGGAAGAACCTATTATTCTCATCCAAGTTTACGGGATGATGACAAACCAAAAATACCGCATCAATCGTCGGCTACAGGAATGCAAGCAATTCCATCTACAGGTGTAGCTTTAGGAATGCAGTATAAGGAACTGGTAGGAATTGATCATTTTTCAAATAGCGATTTGAGCAAGAGTGAGATAAATAAACAGCCTATGGCTGCACCTCTGGTCGTATGTTCGTTGGGTGATGCATCGGTTACTGAAGGAGAGATTGCCGAAGCATTTCAGATGGCGGCATTAAAACAATTGCCAATTTTGTATTTAGTACAGGATAATGGTTGGGATATTTCTGCTAATGAAGCAGAAACAAGAGCGCAAAATGCCTATGAGTATGCAGCAGGTTTCCACGGATTAGAAGCGATTACTATTGATGGAGCTAATTTTACTGAAAGTTATGTAGCTGTACAAGAAGCGATTCGAGTTATAAGAGAAGAAAGAAGACCTGTTTTAGTTCATGCGAAAGTACCATTGCTAAATCACCATACATCTGGAGTACGAATGGAGTGGTATCGAGATGATCTGGAAGAAGCACGTTCCAGAGATCCGTATCCAGTATTACGAAATCAATTATTAGAAGCTGGTTTTACTGAAGATGAGGTAAATACGATAGAAGCTGAAGCAAAGGAAATAGTTGCAAAAGATCTTCAGGAAGCCATGAAAGCAGAAGATCCAACACCAGAAGATTTATTTACAAATGATTTTGCTCCAACACCAATTACAGAAGAAACTGGTGAACGATCTCCAGAAGACAAAGAGGAAGTCGTGATGGTGGATTGTGCACTGTTTGCGGTAGAAGAATTAATGAAAAAACACAAAGAGTGTTTGTTATATGGTCAGGATGTAGGAGGAAGATTAGGCGGAGTTTTTAGAGAAGCTGCAACACTGGCACAAAAATTTGGAGACGAAAGAGTTTTCAATACACCAATACAAGAAGCTTTTATTGTAGGATCCACCGTTGGGATGTCTGCCGTAGGACTAAAACCTATTGTAGAAGTGCAATTTGCAGATTATATATGGCCAGGACTGAATCAGTTATTTACCGAGGTAAGTAGATCTTGTTATTTATCCAATGGTAAATGGCCTGTATCTATGATTTTAAGAGTACCTATTGGAGCATATGGTAGTGGAGGTCCATATCATTCTTCCTCAGTTGAATCTGTAGTGACAAATATAAGAGGAATCAAAATTGCGTATCCGAGCAATGGGGGAGATCTAAAAGGGTTAATGAAAGCTGCCTATTATGATCCTAATCCTGTTGTGATATTAGAACACAAAGGATTGTATTGGTCAAAGGTAAAAGGAACAGATGCGGCTAGAACTGTCGAACCTTCAGAAGATTATGTATTACCTTTTGGTAAAGCCAATATAGTACAACAAATATGGCCACAGGATGAAGAAGAGACCATGACGGTAGTAACATACGGAATGGGAGTACACTGGGCATTAAATGCAACAAAAGATCTGAAAAATGTTGTAGAGATTATAGATTTGAGAACGTTGTATCCGCTCGATGAAGAAACGATTATGGAATCTGTAAAAAAAACTAAGAAGTGTTTAGTAGTAACAGAGGAACCTACTAATAATTCTTTTGCCAGAGCCTTGTCTGGAAAGATACAGGAAGAGTGTTTCCGTTATCTGGATGCACCAGTAATGACAATAGGTTCTGAGAATATGCCAGCTATTCCTCTAAATAGCACATTAGAACAAACTATGATTCCGTCTACAGAAAAAGTAAGAACTAAGATAGAAGAACTATTGAGGTATTAAGAACATATGTAGAAAATAAAGTAACCCTCATTTGTTTCACTACAAATGGGGGTTGTTTTTTAAAATAATTTTAAAAGTAAGATAAAACTTACAAAAATGATATTTTTTATAAGTTTTTACGTTAAAAAGCATTTTTTTTAGATAAAATACTCAAAAAGTTTGGTGGATTAAAGAATAGTTGTATCTTTACACCAGAGTTAATGAGTTAGTGCTTTCATTTCCCCCAAGATGAAAGTTTTTATAAAAAGTGAGTTTTAATTTTAGAATAAGCCCCTAAATTAAGATGATTTGTGTGAAGAAAAAGAGCGTGGAGACGCTCTTTTTTGTTTTTCGGTATTTCCTTGTTACGTATTTCTTTTTGTTATATACTATTTTCTGATTTTCCACATTTAGGATGAATGGATAATTTAGTAGTGCTTTTTATTTTTGTAACATAGACTATTTATTTTAAAAAAGTAAGATTAATACTACAATTTTATAGTATTAACGTGTTTTTAGACTATAAAAAGTATTTATTTTCGATAAAATACACAAAAATTTGGTGGATTGAAAAATAGTTGTATCTTTACACCAGAGTTAATGAGTTAGCGCTTTCATCCTCCCCAAGGTGAAAGCATTTTATAAAAAGTGAGTTTTAATTTTAGAATAAGCCCCTAAATTAAGATGATTTGTGTGAAGAAAAAGAGCGTGGAGACGCTCTTTTTTGTTTCTTATCATTTTTAATATGAATATGTCATTAACGATCTATTATTCGAATTTATAGTATTATAAATACTTACGAATAGAATTTCCAAGTAATTAATTTTTAGGATGTGTGAATAAACATTTGTTAGTGTACTTATTTTAAGTTTTCATATCTATAAAATGATGGGATTCAGTTTTTACATTGTTTTTATTTAATGGAGATAATTTTTTCTGAAAAACGGTAGGGTGTTTTGATGAATATGTGTTTTAGGGTTGTAAAAAACGAAAAACACAAATACT
Source organism: uncultured Aquimarina sp. (assembly GCF_947492405.1). Classification (GTDB taxonomy): domain Bacteria; phylum Bacteroidota; class Bacteroidia; order Flavobacteriales; family Flavobacteriaceae; genus Aquimarina. Next base: position 169,660 of record NZ_CANLMP010000004.1, on the reverse strand, counting down.
CATGAAAAAAATCATTTTATTATTCGCAGTCATTATTTCAGTATCTATGATCTCTTGTCAAACAGATGATGATGCAGGACCAGCTGATACACAAGACAAATTTATTGGTAATTGGAAAATAACACAAGAATTTGAAAATGGGGTTGAGGTATCAATACCTGTTTGTAATTTAGAAGATAGACTTACGGTAACAGCTGACCAGAAATTCACCTCAGTTCTTTTCGATATAGAAAATGGAAACTGTGTGTTGTATGATACCAGAATAGGTAGTTGGGAAAATTTAAGGGACAATATATATAGAATTTCTTTTGATACAAATCCTACGGCATCAAGAGAAATTACGATCACATTTTCTGAAAATACAGCAACTTTAGTTTTCAATACTGAATTTGGAGAGCTTATACAAATCTTGACTAGAATTTAATATTGTACAATTAGAGAACAAAGCTGTATACTATTATAGTTTTGTTCTTTTTATGAAAACTAAAAATTAAAGCGCAATACGACATCAGGAGTGAAGCGTAACGATTGATTGTCGAAACTTTCAATAAAAAAATTAAAATTATTATCTACATTTTCTACATTTTCTTGGTAACTCTGACTAATTACGTTTTTTCTATTGTAGATATTTCTTATCGAAATTCCTATCATCCCATTCCAATCTTTTTCTTTATCCCATTTAAATCGATACACAGCAGAAGCATCTAATCGATGATAATCTTTAAATCTGCTGGAATTAAGCCCTCTTGGGTCTGTGACTGTTCCATCTAGATCATCATCATTCCTAATAAGTTGTGTAAATGGCCTTCCTGTCGTATAATTCCATCCTAAAGCAAACTCGAAATGATTAACTTTTAGGGTTTGTGAGAAATTAAATACATGACGTTGATCAAAGTTTCCCCGATAATAAGAATCTTGTACTATTGGAAAAGAGCTAATTGTTTTACTCAATGAATATCCTGCCCAAAATCTATAATTATTGATCCTTTTTTTTATTAAGAAATCTATTCCTATCCGTTCTTCTTCTCCATAAAATATAATGCTTTCATCATCATCTGGGAGTGCTAGATCTAATATAAAATCGCTCAATGAAGATACGTCTGTTATTTTTTTATAATACCCTTCTATATCAAAATTCCAGCCGCTATGCGTATACAAAGCTCCTAGAGTGAATTGCATACTTTTTAGAACTCGTATAGGAGTATTCTCAACATCGTCACCTTCAAAAGAGTTGTTAGAAAGAATCCAAATATTATCAGAAACGGGTAAGGGTTGAACCTCTCCAAACGGACTGTTATTGGTACTATAATTATTAAGTTGCTGATTTTTTAATTCAGCAGAAGTGTTTAAAGTAAAGTTATCCCATAACTCATAAGAAGAAAACATTCTGGGCTCTACAAAAAAAGAATTGGTATTACTTACTTGAGAACCTCTTACTCCAATATTTATATAGGTTTTAGGAGTTTTATATTTATATTCAGAATAGATAGTATGATTGGTTCCATTTCCATTAATAGTGAATCGATTGTCAAAATTATCAAAATCACCTATAGTTCTATTGATGACTTCATACCCTGTTTGATTATAGGTAAATTGATATCCAAGATCAATAGCATGTTTTTTGGTAATAGGAATATGTAATGAATACTCACCACCAATATCTTTTACAGTATTAGTAGTGGTTTCGACATCTAGAACAATGTTCCCAGAATTATCTCGCTCATCGATTAAATTATATCGTTGATCATAAGAAGATAAGTAGAAATTTATGTTTTGATGTATGTAATTGCGGTATTTTTTATCCCAGTTTAAACTGAATCCCAGGTTTCTAATTTTAAGAACATCTTTAACGGAGGATGTATTCGGAGAATTTCGTATTGTTATTGTTTTGTTGTTATCAAGTCGGTTTTCGGCAAAAATAGAGCTTAATTTTATCGTATTATCATCATTAGGTTTCCATAACATCTTGAAATTCGTATCTGAAAAAGAAAAATCATCCTCTCTAGAACGTTCCTCTGCTGTCTGCCCATCATTAGCATCAGGAATATTAGCTCGTGTATTCTGAAATACTTTTCTAACTAAATTATTATAAGCTAGGGTTTGATATACATCTGTTGTAGATCTTCTGCCAGCTAACATAATTCCTAACTTTTTCGACAATGGTAGTTTCAGGTAGGCATCAGTATGAGTAAGATTAAGACCACCCCCAACTTGTAATTTTTCTGTAAGATCATCATCGGATTCTATAACTATTACACCAGAGATTCTATCACCGTAACGTACACTAGTTCCCCCTCTATATACTGTAACATTATTGGTGATAAAAGGGTTGAATGATGAAATCTGATTGAAAAAATGCCCGTTTTGATACATTTTGATTCCATCCCACAGCACTAAATTTTGTCCAGGTGTACCTCCACGGATGTGCAGTCCCGCTGGATCTTCGGTAGGACTGCTAATACCTGGTAGTAATTGTAAACTTTGTAATACATCAGGTTCTACAAGTCCAGGTAACACACGAAGTTTTTTAGTAGATATATTTACCGAAGCATCTTGATTTTTTTGAATTCCTCCAGTTAGATATTCCTTTACTAATACCTGACCTAAACTCTGAATTTCTGGCCGTAAACTAATAGTATCACAAGATGTTGTAGTTAGTTCTGAAACTTTAATCGTTCTGTTTTGATAGCCAAAATATGCTATCGAAATAGAATCCCATGGATGAAGTTGTAATTCGAAATTCCCCATGTTATCTGTAAGGTCAATGGTTTTCTTATTTTGAATGATATCTGCTTGTGGTAACTCAAATTTAGAAATGGCATCTATGAGAACTCCACAAATAGTGACTTTTTCAGTATTCTTAACTAAAATGTAGTCAGTCTCACTTACTTTTTGTAATAGGTAAGGAGTTTGAAGTGCCATAATGTTCTGAAGATTGGTAATCGATAGATTTATTTTAGTAAGCTTCAATGCTATATCTTCAATAGCTTTTACATCATATGAAAAATTAAACTCTAATTGATCCTCAAAAGTTTTCAGTATAAAAACTAAAGATTGTCTTTCGGTTGTAGTTGGTAAATTTATTTCTTGAGAATATGAAATAATAGTACAAAAGAGTAGTAGAACTGGAATAAATCTGGATAATTTCACCTAATTTTTAAGCTATGTTTTAAAATTTTTAAAGATAACTATTATAAATGATTCTCAAAGGAATCATTACTCTGTATGAAAACAAAAGAGATTAAATAATATTTTTAAAAAAAAGTAGGGTATTTTGATTTCCGTATGTTTTAGGGGTAGTAAAACATAAACGTAAAAAGATAAAAACGACATGAAAAAAATCATTTTATTATTCGTCCTTATTTCTACATTGATCACTTCTTGTACATCAGATGATGATGGGGCAAGACCAATAGATATGGAAGATCCAATTATTGCAACTTGGAAAACAACACAAGCATTCCGAAATGGAGAAGAAGCAATACTAGGACCTTGCTATTTAGAAGAGACTATTGTTTTTACTGATGATGGGAAATTTATGCGTTCTGCCTATGAGATAGAAGATGGAAATTGCGGAGAAGAGTATATAAATACGGGTATGTGGGAGAATCTTGGTAATGGTAGATATAAAATAACTCGGGATAATTCACTAGCTGATCCAACAGAGGGAACTTTTACATTTTCAGGAAATACTATGACCATAGTAACGAATGACCAACTTGGGGAATTCAGAGAGGTATTAACCAGAGTGTAAATTACAAAATAGGTAAAAAGGTAATGACTTATTTATAGTTGTTGCCTTTTTTTGATTAAAAATTAAAACGAACTACAAAATCTGGAGTAAAGCGTAACGATTTATTTTCAAAACTTTGTAATAGAAAATTTGCATCTTGACCAATTCCTTGACTAATGATGTTTTCTCCATTGTAAATGTTTCTTAATGAAAAACCAATCATTCCGTTTGTTTCTTTTGATTTGTAGATCTTAAATCTGAAGGTAACAGATGCATCTAGTCTGTGATACGATTTAAATCTACTGGAATTAATCCCTCTAGGATCTATAACTCCACCATCAAGGTCATTATCATCTGGAAATATTCTAGTAAAAGGCCTACCTGTCGCATAATTCCAACCTAATGAAAACTCAAATTGATTAACTTTTAGCGTCTGTGAAAGATTAAATACATGAGGCTGATCAAAACTTCCATTGTAATAGTTGTCTTGAACTAAAGGAAAAGAAGCGATAGTTTTACTTAGTGAATACCCAGCCCGAAATCTATAATTACGAATTCTCCTTTTTAATAAAAAATCAACACCTATTCGTTCTTCTTCACCGTAATATATAAGGGTCTCATCGTTATCAGGTAATGCTAAGGTTAGTATAAAATCGCTTATGGAAGATATATCTGTTATTTTTTTATAATAACCTTCTATATCAAAATTCCAACCTTTATAGGTGTACAATGCTCCCAGCGTAAATTGCATACTTTTTACAAAACGTATAGGAGTATTTTCGAGGCCTTCTCCATCAAAAGAATTATTAGAAAGAATCCAAATGTTATCGGAAACAGGTAATGCCGGAAAATCTCCAAACGGACTGTTATTGGTACTATAATTATTAAGTTACTGATTTTTTAATTCAGCAGAACTGTTTAAAGTAAAGTTATCCCATAACTCATAAGAAGAAAACATTCTGGGCTCTACAAAAAAAGAATTGGTATTACTTACTTGAGAACCTCTTACTCCAATATTTATATAGGTTTTAGGAGTTTTATATTTATATTCAGAATAGATAGTATGATTGGTTCCGATGTAATCTGTTTCACTTACTTTTTCCAACAGAAAAGAAGTTTGAAATTCTATTATTCCTTGCAATGAGCTAATAGATAGATCCGCCCTTGGAATGTTCAGTAATACATTTTTGATAGCTTCGACATCATATGAGAAATTAAATTGATGCTCATTCTCGAAGGTTTTTAGAATATGTATTAGTGATTGATTATCCGATTTTTGTGATAAATTTATCTCTTTTGAATACCCAAAAATGGTGCAAAAAAGTAATAAAAATGTAGTTGGTTTAAATAATATCACTTAGTTTTTAATTCTATATTTTTTGAATTTTTAAATATATAACTAATATTCATGGGGTCAAAACAGGTTTGCAATGCTTTGTCAAGATCATTATGTACAAAGAAACCAGAGAATACACGATTTAAATCAACATTAGGGTTAGTTGTAATTTGAATATCATATTGTCTTTCTAACTCTCCAATAAGTCGCTGAAGCGTAACTTGACTAAAAGTACTTTTACCGCTCATCCAACCAGGTTTAGATTCATTAACTTCCTCTGGTTCTAAGGTACCTTCAATAGTAGATTTAACACCTTTTCCAGGAGTTAGTATAACTGTCTGTTGCGAGTTGGTTACTTGTACTTTACCTTCAAAACAATCAACCTCCATAAGTTTATTTCTCGAATACACATTGAATTGTGTTCCTAATACAGTTACATCTCCATTCTTGGTTTTTACTATAAAACTGGATCCTTTGGCTACATCAAAAAAGGCTTCTCCTTTTAGATGAATACTCCTATTTTCTGTAAATGATTTTTTATTATATTTTATAGAGGAATCAGCATTTAAGGTAACCAATGAGTTGTCCGGTAATGTTAAGGTTTTAGTTTCAGCTATTTCAGTATGTAACTCTGTAGATGAAAAGAATACCGTTCTTAGACCGAACAAAACCAGAATAGCTGCAGCAGCTGCGTACCACCAAGGACGTAATTTAAGTACTTTTTTTTCGGGGGAGTTTTTATATGTTTTATTAAATTCTTTTTGATCTTTAAGCCCTTTTTCGACATCAAAAACGGGGCGTTCAAATTTTTCGGCATTGCGTAGAATGTCCTTGTAAGCCAGATAATCGCTCGAATTTTCGAACTCTTTCTTCTCTTCATCAGAAATATCACCCGCCAACCATCTTCCTAGAAAATTATCTTTGTCCATATTGTTTTTATTACTGCTATCTGGCTTCATAATAAGTTAAATTACTTTATATGTTGCCTATTTTTTTCCTTAAAATAATCAATGCCAAATGCATTCTTTTTTCTACTGCTTTTACCGAAATACCAAGCATTTCCGCAATCTCTTTATAGGTTTTCTTTTCGATACGATTTAAAAGAAATACTTCTCTTTGACCTTCTCTTAAATTATTTATTGCAATATTTAATCGTTCCATAAATTCTTTTTCTTCCATCTGAAACTCAGGAGACTCATTGGTATACGTTTTTTGTTCCGTTGATTTATATTTTAATACCGTTTTCTGATGCTTATAATCATTGATCGAAGAATTATTAGCTATTTTGTAAAGAAAACTTTTGGCTGCTCCAAAAATGATTTTAGAACAATTAGTCCAAAGTTTAGCAAAACTGTCTTGTACAATATCTTGTGCTTTTTCCATATCACCATATTTATAATATAGATAATAACATATTTTTTCTGCGTGCTCTCGATATAGTTGTTCATATACTTTCTCATCGCAGACACTAATTACATTTTCGGGCATTTTTAAAAATTTTGGTCAGTCATTACTATACCGTAGTGTCGTATATAATTTTGTTAATTTAATAATATTACCAAGAATAACCTATAGAAATTTCTGGCAACGCATCCAGGTATCCATTCCTTGGTCCCGAAAGTTCTTGTACAAATCGTAAGCGGTTCGCTGCTCCGATTGTAAATCCAGATTTAAAAACCCATTGATAACCTCCTTTTATAGTAGCTCCTATGACAGCAGTGTCATAATCTCTAAGATTAAATATAGATACGGTGTTATAATCTATATTTTTATAGCCTCCAATAATTCCAGTACCTATGAACCATCCTTTTGGAGCTTTTTTACGTTTGGAGAAATAATATCTAGCTCCAATTTCCAGTCCTATTTCATATCCAGAGGTACTCCTTTGAGTAACTAGAGATCCATTCTCAATAATATCTGAATTAGAAAAATCTCCATACCCTTGAAGTAATAAGGTGAAGTTATTTTTGAGAATGTGCTCGTATTCAAAACTTATTTCTCCAATTAGAAGTGATAAGGGTAGCATTCGGATGCTGCTTTTATAAGTAGTACCTACTGTTTCTTGTTCATTATTAGTATTTGTTTCTTGTGAGTATCCAGTACCTAGTAATGATACGATAAAGGTTAGAGTTAAAATTATTTTTTTCATTAATTTTTCGTTTTTTGTTTTAAAAATTACATTCCTAAAACAAAAAAGTAAGAATATACCCTACCTAAAAATGAAATTATTCTTTAGTAAAAAGTATTTGAAAGAAAAATACTACAAAATTAGATTTTTTGATCAGTTAAGAAAGATTAAATGCGTTTTTTTTAGATAAAATACACAAAAAGTTTGGTGGATTGAAAAATAGCTGTATCTTTACACCAGAGTTAATGAGTTAGCGCTTTCATCCTCCCCAAGGTGGAAGCATTTTATAAAAAGTGAGTTTTAATTTTAGAATAAGCCCCTAAATTAAGATGATTTGTGTGAAGAAAAAGAGCGTGGAGACGCTCTTTTTTGTTTTCAGATATTTTTATAAGAACAATTGGTAAAAATAGGTTACTATTTTCCAGCTATTACATTAAATACAAAAATGCACTGATCATAACAATCAGTACATTTTTTCACACTTACCTATTCACAGAGAATATGTCCTTCAGTTGTTTTACCATCCCACCATTTCCAGAAACCGTAATCTCGCCGATTTTATCGGCAATTTTCTCTACATATTCCATTTCTTTCAATTTGTAGAGCATTTCATTATCTTCCATCAGTTTAGCTGTATTTAGCAAACTTCTGGTAGATGCAGTTTCCTCACGCCTGGTAATGATATTAGCTTGAGCTCTCTTTTGTGCTACCAACACCTGGTTCATGATTTCTTTCATTTCACCGGTAAGGATAATATCCCTGATACCACAATTCAATACTTTCGCACCTAACTTGATTGTCTGACTTTTAGTAGCGTCCAGAATAGCATTTGCCATATCTTCTTTACGCTCTAAAAGTTCATCTAAGGTGTAATTTCCTACGAAAGCTCTAAGAGCTAATTGCATCGCGATGTATAATTGTTTTTCATATTCTTTATTTTCAAGTAAAGCTTTTTCGATATCTACTACTTTATATTGTATGTAGAAATTGATACGAATAGCAGCTTTATCCTTTGTCAATAATTCTTGACCTGAAATTTCAAGCTGTAGTTGACGTAAATCTGCTTTAGCAATTTTGATAGTTGTGTCATTTCTCCAGAAACGATATGTACCACTACCCAAAGTTTTAGCATATACATCATCTACAATAAGTACAGCTTTTTCATATGCAGCAACTTCAAAAACTCGGATATATTTATTGAGTGCATGATTGCTGAATAAAGATTTATCAATTTTCTCTGTAATATAGATTTTACTAAGATCTACTGTTGTAAATTCATATTCGTACAATCCTTTCCAAAGTGTGTATCTTCCTGCAGAAAATACACTTTTAAAGTTACCATTCTCATAGACCAATACAATTTCATTATCCTTTACCTCAATTAGGTGTAACATATCTTCCAACACTGTATCTTTTAGTAAGAGTTCCAGTGCTATTGGAGCTGCAAAGGGTTTAGATAAATCATACTGAATAACACGCTCATTAAATCCTAACCAATGGGTTCCTTGTGTTATAACACGATTGTAATCTCCTTTTCTGAAAACCAAGCCTACTTTGCCAGCATTGATTCTTACTCTTTTCATTTTTTTTCATTTTTAAGCCTTTTTATTTGAAAAAGACAGATTCAACATTAATTGGATGATAATCCCGTAACGGAGGTATTATCTATTTCCTTTTATCCGTATTAAGGATATTTAAAAGTTTTTTTGTTAAAAACGGTGAAAGCAAATCATCTTTTCAGTACGGAAATTATAGCTTGTGATATCTTCTACAATTAGTTTTTAGTATCGAGAAGAAAGAATATCTATCAAAAAAAGATAGTTAATTCTAAAATCTGAACACAAAAAAGTAATTACTTCTTAGTACCAACATTCTTAGTTTCTCAAAGAACCTTCAAGACTGTTCTTATCCCAAGAGTAGCATAAGAACTGATCTACTAGTCAACGTTTTTGTCTTTTTTACAGCTAGACCAGCTGTAGATCAGTTTTAGAAGATGATCTAAACTTCTTGAAAACGGATTTTGAGTCCATTTTGGCTACATTAAAAGTGTAGTGCTCTACCTACTGAGCTACAAAGCAAGTGGTGCTTTGACGGGAATCGAACCCGCGACAACCAGAATCTATTGCTCTAACCACTGAGCTACGGGACCATTTTTTACTTTTATAGCGGTCCCGATGGGATTCGAACCCATGACACATAGAGTTGCGACTATTTTTGGTGAATAGTCAAACCTTCAAATCAAGTTGAATATGAAGTGATCATACAAAACTGCAATACTTCATACAATAGTGCTATACAGAAACACCCAACAAGACTTGCTTGATATCTTGTTCCTGTGTAGACAGGAATCTTATTTTTTTATTATCCCGACCTAAGTCGGAGTCTCACTGTACCTCTTACCAGATTCGAACTGGTACTTTCGCCTAAGCGAACAGATTGGCTCTAAATGCGCTTCCCTACTTTGATTCTTGTTCATTTCGGTGCTTCTGCAAAATCTATTCATTAACGAGCAAGTCATTAACAACATCATCCAATCACTCCACGGTTACGTAAAGGTCTTTTTCCGCAGCACTTCCTTTTGTGCTAAAGAGGTTTTTATCAAAAGCCCTGCTACATTCCTCACCTATAGCAGGGCGCTACTACAAACCTTCATTTGTTTACCCCTTATAAAAGAAGGCTTGTTTAATTACTATGCAAATATTTAATAAATGAACGCAATGTATTTGCGTAGTAATTATTTATTTGTAAAAAATGCGATTTTGATCATTTTTACTATTGGGAGTATCTGTATCAGGATACAGAGCTTTGGTCATACTATTGATATAGATAGTAGCCCATTTTAAAAGTAAATGTTGTAAACCATTTTTTGTTTTTTGCTTTGTAATTGTTGGTTGTGTTTTCATGATATTAGTTTTTAAATCATATTTTAATTATGGATTATTTAATAGCTCATATTCGTGATCGCGTCTGTCGATTTCTCCTAGTGGACTTCCTTTAAAAATGGAGATGTTCTTAAAACCATTTTCTTTCAGAATTAATGAATCTTCTTTTTTAACAGCTCCTCTTCTAGAATTTCCGTAATCACCAGTAAGCTTTTTAGTAGCAGGATCTAGATCACCCCAAAGCTTATCTGGTTTGCCATTATCGATTGGTTCTACGAAATAGGTAATACCAGTAATTTTGGATTGAACTATGAACCTTCCTGTGTCTTCAGTTTTACATAAAAACCTTTGTAGTAAATTGTTTCTCATAGTTTTAAATTTTAATTGTTAGTGGAACAGATAGGATTTGAACCTATATCTTCGGATCTTCAATCCAACGCATTGACCAACTTTGCTACTATTCCTTTTTTGGGTGTACTCCGGGACTTGAACCCTGTTCTTCTCATTCACAGTGAGATGCTTTACCAGATAAGCTAGAGACACCATTTTATGGTTTTGTAGGTTTTGATTTTCAGAGTTTTGATAAATAAATCTTTATATTAGTCCATATATTAGAAAACAAAGTTTATGGATAATATTTCGACGATTATTTTAGCCGCATCCTTATTCATTATCATGTTAGGGATGGGGTTGTCCCTCGTAGTGGCTGATTTTAAGAGAATACTTATTTATCCTAAAGCAATTTTGGTTGGTTTAGTGAATCAACTTATAATCTTACCACTTGTAGGTTTTCTGTTAGCTTCTGCGCTGTCGCTAAAACCGGAAATAGCTATTGGAATTATGATATTAGCAGCCTGTCCAGGTGGAGCGACTTCTAATTTGATTTCTCATTTAGCTAAGGGAGATATTGCATTATCTGTAACACTTACAGCTTTTAGTAGTTTGATAACTATAATCACCATACCGTTCATAGTTAATTTTTCGTTACTTTACTTTTTATCCGAAGATCAAACTATTCAATTAAATGTAATTGAAACTATCATTCAGATCTTAGTTATAATTATTATACCTGTTGCTATTGGTATGATAATAAGAAAGTATAATGAGTCTTTTGCATTAAAGATGGCTAAACCGGTAAAAATAGCTTCAGCGTTAGTACTTGCTTTAGTTATTGTAGGTATTCTAATTAAAGAAAAAGACAACTTCATTTTTTATTTTAAAGAAGCTGGTCTTGTTGCTTTATTATTGAATGTTTTGACAATGGCTATCGGTTATTATTCTGCAAAACTATTTCGTGTTCATCAAAAAGGCGCCATATCTATTGGAATAGAATCCGGTATTCAAAATGGTACTTTAGCTATAACCGTTGCTATCGCGATACTTCATAATACTTCTTTTGCAATTGCTCCCGCTGTATATAGTTTATTAATGTTTTTTACAGGAGGGATCGCAATATTTTTGAGTATTCGAAACAGTAAAAAATAAAATACTATATATTGACCTTATTTTTTTGTGAATAGATAATAGCTAAGGCATTGGGAATCGAACCCAAGACTTCCGCGATATAACCACGGCACTCTTCCACTGAGTTATACCTTAGTTTGATGACCCGAAAGGATTACTCATTAGGTCAATATTTGATAATTTTGTATTTGTGAATGCACAGCATTTCGAACCTTTGCACCAAGAGTCAAAGTCTTGGATGCTGCCGTTACATCACAGATCAGTTTGTAAACTCAATAGGATTTGAACCTATACTTCAAGGGTCGTAACCTTGGGTGCTTCCATTTACACCATGAGCTTGTTTTGTACTCCACCTAAGATTCGAACTTAGACTGAACCGGGCTTAAACCGGATGCCTCTGCCATTTGGGCTAGCGGAGCATTATACCTTTTGCACTTTGAATTTATTCTAAAGCATTGGCAAAAAAGAGTATTTTATTGCGGTAAATTCAAAATGTAAATGGTATTAGTACAGGAAGAGAGATTCGAACTCTCAAGATCTTGATTCTAAGTCAAGCGCGTATGCCGTTCCGCCATTCCTGCATTAAAATTGTACTCTATAAGGGAATCGAACCCTTGTCTTCCGGTAGAAAGCCGGGAGCACTAACCACTATGCTAATAGAGCAATTTGTCTGAGAAGTCCCGCTATGGCGGGACGACCTCTCGCGTCCAAGGCGAGTAAACAAAACCACCGTTATCTTCTCAGATATAGCAGTACCGACGGGATTCCCTTCGACCTAGCTCAGGATAAACTTCTCATCCCGAGTCCTGCTTTGCAGTACCGACGGGATTCGAACCCGCGACCTTCCGAGAGACAGTCGGGTGCACTAGCCACTGTGCTACGATACTATATTCCCGTGAAGACGGGAATCTTTTAATACATAATCAGTATTTAATTTTGCGCGTTTACCAGGATTTGAACCCAGACTAAAGGTTTTGGAGACCTGCGTGCTACCTTTACACTACAAACGCTTTATAATTTTAGTGGGAATTATAGGATTCGAACCTATTCAGCTTTCGCAACAGTTTTACAGACTGCCCTGGCTCTCCAACTCCAACGAATTCCCTTTTTCGGGATTGAGACAAGAATGAGATTCGAACTCATAAAAGACGGATTTGCATTCCGTTGCCTTTGCCATTCAGCCATCTTGTCTTTATTAATTCAGAATTATGAATTCATAATTCTGAATTGGAAAGCGGAGGACAAAGGACTTCCCGCCTGCCAACCTATTTTCTAAAAACTGTGTCGGGCAGGGAACCTTCACTGCTGTTATGCAGACCTGTTTAGCAGACAAGCGCAACAAACCAATATTTGCCTATCCTCCGAAGCGGAAGAAGTGGGAGTCGAACCCACACGAGTCATTAGCTCCTAACAGTTTTCAAGACTGCGGCCACCGCCAATTGGCTTGCTCTTCCTTAAAGTTGACACAGAGGGATTTGAACCCACATCATCTCGATTAAAAGTCGAGTGCTTTTCCAGTTAAGCTACGTGTCAATTTTGGTTTTCAGTATGTCAATGAACTAATACTATCATCTTTAATTAAAACATAAAAAGTTTTAGAAATCAGAATGTTAGTTTTTGGGATCCCACTTTTCAGCAGGATGAGTTCAACTATTTTCTTTGTGTAATCCACAAAAGTGGATTTTCAAAGCAAAGTTTTACTCATAAAAAAAGGCGCCTTATTCGGGCGCCTTTATATATCTTGTGGTTGTATGTCGGTTTATAATCGCATACGTTTCCTTTCTATATAATAGACACCATGTATATTCCAATCGGAACAATATTCTCCTTGTTTGCTAAAGAGGCGGGTTAAACTATGTTGTAAACTATTCGGTATCATTCTTAATTTTTTATTGTTGTAAATAACGTAATCACTATTTATTTTTGTTTCGTTGTGATTGCGATGCAAAGATCAAAACATTTTTTTAATCTCCAAATTTTTTTCAATTTATTTTATTGATAATCAATTAGTTATGTTTGTTTTTTTGATATAGGAATCCCTGTCCGTTTTTCAACGAATATTGGATTTTTTTGCAATCGTCTGTCTCCCTGATGCTTACTTTCCAAAAACTACTTTTTATGTACTAATTAACTTTTAAACATTTTTTCAAAAAAAATTAATAAAAAAAGCGTCCAATTTCTTGAACGCTTGTACTATATCTGTTTTTTTATCTTTAAATCATATCAAAATAATAGTCAAAAATAGTTACAAAGCGTCCTTTTACCGGCATTAGATACTTCTATCCATCGGTAATCACACTGACTAAACAGTGGTTTCGGCATAATATGTAATCTATTTTTTGTCATTTCTAATACAAATATTGGATAATCTGATGGTATAATCCAAATTTTGAATGTGTTTTTTAGGGTTATAAAGCTAGTTTAGAATCGTTTTAGGTGATTTTTCTATCAATAGTATATAGCATTATATAAAACTATATTTGTACTTTTATCTACAATGACAGTACAAGATTTTATCAATTGGTTTGGCAATAATCCTAATTTAGTATTGGGTTACTTTGCAGTAATAATAGCATTTTCATTAATAGGTTTACTTTTTATAAAACCGTCAAACTTTAAACCACCTATTAATTATTTCTACGGAATTTTAATTTATACGGTTACGATACCGGGTTTATTAGCTTTGGTTTTACTACTATATAGTTTTTTCTTTCTTAAAATTAATCTATTACAATTAGACTTAATAACATACTTTGTTCCTTTGTTGTCTATGATTTTAACCTTAGTGATTATAAATAAAACGATCCCGATGTCCAGAATTCCGGGTTTTGGAAAATTATCAGGACTTTTCATAATTATTATGATAACATTCATAATTACATATATTTTACAGCGAATGTTTTTTGGTGTATTCTTCGTAGGAAGATTTCAATATTTACTATTGTTTTTCTTGGCTTTATTGTTTGGACTTAAAATTGCTTGGGATCGCATAGTAAAATGATTGAAAAATAATAATTGTAACATTTTGATGCTAGATGATACCTATATTATAGAGGTATATAAGGAAATACTTATCTTAGGTCCTTCTAAAAACACTTATTTTTTTAAATTTGTTTAAATTCACTAACCATGCTAAAAAATTTAAAGTCCTTATTTATAGTAGATGATTCTGAAGAAGAAAATAAAGAGACTTCTGAATCTACTGAAAAAGCTGATGTAAGTTCGGATAAAAAGCCAACTGCTTCGACACCACCACCGCTTCCTAATAATCCAATAAGTTCTTCCTCAGAAGGAGTGTTGGATACTAAAATTGTTGAAAAATTATTACAAGCGATAGAGAAAAATAATCTAGATGGTTTTGATTATTTAGAATATAAAAAATCTCTAAAAGCATTGGAGAAAATGCCAATGGATGAAGCGACCAAATATCGTTCTGCATTTGCGACAGCTTCAACAATGGGAGTGACTTTAGATAAGCTTTTACAAACAACTAATTTCTATATTGGAGTTTTAGACAAAGAAAATGAGCAGTTTATAGGTGCTTTTAAGAATCAATTTGATAGTAAAGTATCAGGTAGAGAAAGAGAAATTGCTCAGTTTGAATCAATCATAAAAGAAAAATCGGAGCAAATTAAAAAGCTAACGGAAGAAATTGCAAAACACCAAAATCAGATCAGTGATTTAAAAGCTAAAGTAGAAGAGAGTAATAGTAAGATTAATAAAACACAAAATGATTTTAAAATATCTTATAGTCATCTAAAAGCTCAGTTCGAAGAAGATATTGTTAAAATGCAGAAATACTTAAAATAAATGGACAACAACTCATTGAAACCAAAAACATTTTGGAAAAGACCCGAAGGTAAAACCGGGATGTTATTTATGGGACTTTTAGGAGCTGGTGGATTATACGGATTGTATAAAGTACTTCCTTTTCTAATTAATATTGTAGAAAATACACTATACCTAGGAGTTTTATTAGCTGTGTTAGGAGCATTAATATATATCGTATTAGATCCTAAGATGAGAAACCTTATTTTCTATATGTATAAATCTTTTATGCGTTGGTTAACAGGTCTTTTTATACAAATTGACCCTATAGGAATTCTTAAAAGTTATATTGATGATCTTCATAGTAATTTAAAGAAGATGAATAAGCAAATAGCTGTTTTAAAAGGACAGATGAAACGTTTGCAGACTATTATATATGATAACAAGAAGAACATAAATAATAATCTAAAACTTGCTAGCGCCGCTAAGGAAAGAGATAAGAAAGGAATTATGATTCTTAAATCCAGAAAAGCTGGTAGACTAAAAGAATCTAATATAAAGTTAGATGAGCTTTATAAGAAAATGGAAATTCTATATAGAGTTTTAGTCAAAATGTATGAGAATTCCGAGATTTTATTAGAGGATATAGAAGATCAGGTAATGGTTAAGGAGCAAGAAAGAAAAGCGGTAAGAGCTGGGCATTCTGCAATGAAATCTGCTATGAATATTATAGCCGGAAATAATGACAAGAAAGAAATGTTTGATCGCGCATTAGAAGCAATCGCTGACGATGTAAGTATGAAAATAGGAGAGATGGAACGTTTTATGGAAATGTCTAACAACTTTATGGATTCTATTGACTTACAGAATGGAATATTCGAGGAAGAAGGATTAGAATTGCTTGAGAAATGGGAGAATGAAGGAGTTTCTCTTATCCTCGGAAATCAAAAAGACTTGTTAGTTCACGATCAGCATAGTGTAGATCTGGACGCACCTATAGTTAAAACTAAAACCCAAAATAATCAGTACTCAGACTTATTTAATTTTGAGGATTAAAAAATAACACTAATCAAAAATCATGGCAAAAGGAAGATTAACACCGTTTTCAAAAATTTTAATTGTAGTACTTATTATTGGAGGACTATACTTTTTATTAAATAAACTAAGAGATCCAGCTGTAAAAGATAAGATAGAAGAAGTTACTTCTTCTTCTGATAAAGGAGAAACAAAAGAAGGATATAAAGATGTCATTAATGTAGGAGTAGTAACTTGGGGTGGATATGCTGGAGGGCAGTATTTCAATGAAGGCTTCAAAGCGAATACAGCATCGAGATTCTATAAAGATTATGGATTTAAGGTAAACTTCGAAGTTATTGATGATTTTGATGCTTCTAGAGATGCTTTTAAGAATGGTTCTATCGATTTAATGTGGGCAACAATTGATGCATTCCCGACAGAAGTAGAAGGGTTATCTCAATATCAGCCACAAGTGGTATTTCAGGCAGATTGGAGTCGTGGAGGAGATGCGATCGTAGCAGCTAGAGGAATCAATAAAGTAAGTGATCTTAGAGGAAAGAAAATAGCCGTTGCGCCAATGACGCCATCGCATTCTTTCTTGATTTGGTTATTAGAAGCCAGTGATATGACTACCAAAGATGTTCAATTGGTAGAAGTGCCAAGTGCAATTGATGCAGCAGATTCATTTAAGAGTAATACGGTAGACGCTGCTGTAGTTTGGAGTCCGGATGACGCAGATTGTGTTGCCAAAGTAGCAGGGTCTAAAGTCTTAGAAAGTACTAAAAATGCAACACATATTATTGCTGATGTATTTGTTTCGAAAAAAGAGTTTATTGAAACTCATAAGGAACAATTACAAGATTTGTATGAAGGATGGATGATTGGAGCTTCAGAATTAAACAATTCTGATAGCAATAAAAGAAAAGCAGCGAAGATTCTGGCAGAAGGATTGTCGCAACCAGAAGATTTCTGTTATGATGCTATAAACAATGTGCGATTAGCTACTCACGGAGATAATAAAGATTTCTTTGGGTTGAATTCAAATTATACAGGTGTTACAGGAGAGGATCTTTATAATAAAATGAAAGTGAAATATAATGCTCTTGGATATAGCACTGCTGGTGCAAAAAGCTGGAGGTTACTTTCTACAAAAGACTTGGTGAATAAAACATCGCTATCTGGTAATTCTCATAATGCAGAACAACAAAAACAGTTTACTGCAGTTGATAAAACATTAGAGAAAAAAGAATCACTTTCTTCTAAAAAAGTAAGTATTAGCTTTAGAACAGGAGAGTTTCAGTTAGATGAAAACTCCAAGCAATTAATAGATCTTCAGTTTACACCAATTGCAAAAGCATTTGCGAACGCACGTATCCGAATTGAAGGGAATACAGATAATGTTGGATCCAGAGGCCCTAATGTAGCATTATCTAAGAAAAGAGCGCAATCAGTTGCAGATTATTTAATCCAGCAGCATAGTATGCCAACAAACCGATTTATTATCCTAGGAAATGGTCCAGATAAACCAGTTCCTGGATGTGAGAGAAATCAAAATGCAGATTGTAAGTCTAAGAACAGAAGAACAGATTTTGAACTGGTTGTAGACTAATGGTAGGGATCAAAAAACTGTTTGAACTTAGAGGAAATTTAGAATCAAAGGATAAAGCCATTCTTACGGTGATTGGTGCTTTGATTCTAATTGGGTTGTGGTTTTTATTAGCCGAAGTTTTATCTACCTCCGTGATTACACAAGATGAATCTATTGACATTTCTAAGATCGCACAAAGTGAACGGAAATATTACGAAAATGATTCTCTTTTAGTAGCTAGTTATGATGCTCTGGAACAAATGAGTCTTGACGAGCTAACGGCATTCGGACTTAAGAAAAACAAGGTGTATCCTTTACTACCTTCACCAATTAAAGTAATCAAAGCTTTTCCTGATCTGAATCAAAATGATGATGTAATAGGAAATACTTTTTATTCTATCAAATTAAATTTTTTGGGATACCTAGTAGCGATTCTTGTATCGATACCTATTGGTTTTTTATTAGGATTAATCCCTTTGTTTAGAGGGTTGTTTAGTCAGATTATAAACTCCTATCGTTTTATTCCTTTAACCGCGGTAACAGGTATTTTTATTATGTGGTTGGGATTAGGGAGTGATATGAAAGTATCTTTTTTAGCATTTGGTATTATTGTGTATTTAATACCGGTCGTCATCCAGCGGATCGATGAGGTCCAGAATGTATATCTCAATACCGTTTTTACCTTAGGAGCAACATCATGGCAAACGATAAGAACCGTTTATATGCCATACGTTTTTTCTAAAATTATTGATGATATCCGGGTTTTAACAGCAATTTCCTGGACGTATATCACCATTGTAGAAATGTTGAATAAAGGAGGTGGAATAGGAGAATTAATCTGGACTGCGAAACGACAAAGTAGAATCGATAAAGCTTTTGCTATACTAATTATCATAGTGGTTATAGGGATATTACAAGATCGACTTTTTGTAATGATTGATAGAATATTATTTCCATATAAACACATAAATAAAGGAAACAAACACTAATATGGCATTACAGTTTACAGATACTCCTCAGGCTCCTAATGTTATAGAACTTAGAGGGATTTCTCAATCCTACGATGGAGGGAAAACCAAAATTATAGAAAACCTAGATTTATTAGTAGAGGATAAACCAATGCAAGGACAGTTTTCTGTCATATTAGGGATGTCAGGATGTGGTAAATCTACTTTGTTACGATATATAGCAGGGTTACAAGAACCAACTGCAGGAACTGTGTTGGTAAAGGGGAAACCTGTTAGTAAGGAGAATAGGGTGAGTATGGTGTTTCAGCAATATTCATCGTTGCCTTGGATGACCGTATTAGATAATGTTGGTTTAGGCCTACGTTTTAAAGGGATTTCTAAGAAAGAAAGAGACGAAAAAGCGATGGAGATGATCCAATTGGTTGGATTGGATGGCCACCAAAAGAAGTATGCGCAATATCCTACACTTTCTGGAGGACAATTACAACGTGTAGCGATTGCCAGAAGTTTAATGTCTAATCCAGAAATCTTATTGATGGATGAACCTTTTGGGGCATTAGATATTAAAACCCGTTTACAGATGCAGGATTTACTAATTGGTATTTGGGAAAAGTTTAGTCCTACGATTTTATTTGTTACTCACGATATTCAGGAAGCAGTGTATTTAGCAGATGATATTTATATTATGAAGCATGCGCCTTCACATTTTGTAAAACATATCGATATCGATTTACCATTTAATAGAACGAGAGAAACAAAGAGATTAGCGCACTTTGATGAATTAGTACATGAAGTAGAAGATGCAATGATGCAGATTGATGCTGGGAGTTAAAAGAGAGTTTTTTCAGATATATTGAATGTCAGTCTGAGCCTTTCGAAGACTATTGCGATCGTAACACTTCGACAAGCTCAGTGTGACATCAAAACTTATAGAGAATTTACTACGTATGACCAACAGAAAATACCATAAAGCCACAGATCAGTTTTTTTCAAAATTAACTCAAGAAGATAAAGCTTCTTTTTTTAAAGGAAAATCAGTTAATCCGTTAAAAATTCTGTCTATCTCATCTGCGTTTCCCACCTTGAGAATTAAAGATGAAGATTTGTTGGTATTGTATTCCTTAAAAGAATCTATTGATGAATTAGATCTTATAATTACTAATCAGAATATCCATATTGCAGAAACCAGTATTCCATTAGATAAAGATGTATTTCAGGATGTAAAGTTTAGTGCCTTCCCAAAAGAGCATGTCGCCTTATTAAATGATTTAGTAGATGATTTTTTATTAACCAAAAAAGATGAGAAAAAGAATTTATCCGATTTTACCAATAAGTTTAAGGATTTTGTAAACCAAAAAGAAGACACCACTCAAGAGTTTGATATCGATTATGAGTTTCTACAAATTCTAAAAAATGAAGGCGAAAAGATTCAGAATCTGGCAGAAGATTTAAATAATAACAAACGGTTTTCTAATACAATCAATGCTATTGTTCATAAGACTGATGATGCGCTAGAGTTTAAGGCAGAACATGTAATTCTTCAGGATATCATTAGAGTATTCAACATGATTTATCCATTGAGTGATAACAAGAATACGGTTGCAGATGCTAAGGTGAAATTTTTATTAGCATTTATGTTCGAGAAACTTCAGGGAAATGATATTATAGCTTCTTTGTCTATAGAACGGATTAACAAATTTGTTCAATCAGAAAAGTTTGATGAAAACATAGAAGTAATTAAAACAGCTAGTCTTTTTGATTTAGGCAATGAATATAAGAATGAATTTTTATTACCATCACTTTTAAAACGATTAGACAGCCAGCATTTTGCTAATTCAGCATCATTTTTATATAGAATAGCTTCTTTGATAACTAAAGCGGATGGGACAATCTCTGAGGAAGAGACAGCCTTACTGAAGAAGATCAATAGTAAATTACAACATCCTAAAGAAAAATTAGAAGGAGTAAAGCAAACAGAGATCGATGAGAATGAGACCTTGGATGATGTGATGGATGAGTTGAATGAATTGATTGGTTTAGATAATATCAAAACTTCCGTAAAAGAATTGTCTAACTTTTTGAAGGTTCAAAAGCTAAGAGAAGAAAAAGGACTGAAGAATGTGAACAATTCATTGCATTCAGTTTTTATGGGACCTCCAGGTACAGGTAAAACAACTGTAGCTCGTTTAGTGTCTAAAATATATAAGCACTTAGGGTATTTAGAAAAAGGACATCTGGTGGAAACCGACAGAACCGGAATGGTAGCAGGTTATGTAGGTCAAACTGCTCTAAAAGTAGAAGAAGTTATAAAGACTTCGTTGGATGGAGTATTGTTTATTGATGAAGCATATTCTCTGGCTAAGGATAATAAAAAAGACTTTGGTAATGAAGCCGTAGAGGTATTACTAAAAAAGATGGAAGATCACCGAGATCAATTAGTGGTGATCGTTGCGGGATATCCTGATGAGATGGAGGAGTTTATAGAATCGAATCCTGGACTACAATCACGATTTAATAGATACTTTACTTTTGATCATTATAAACCAAAAGAGCTAATCGGAATCTTTGAATTGTTTTGTTTGAAAAATGATTTTGTATTGGCAGACGAAGCAAAAGAAAAGCTAGAGTTTATCTTTGATAAGTTATACGAAAAAAGACACAAGAGTTTCGGTAATGCAAGAGTTGCTAGAAACTTGTTCGAAAAAATCATAGAGTATCAAGCGAATCGTATTGTATCTATTACACCACTCACAGAAGAATTACTAAAAACAATCGTTGAGGATGATATTCCGCCTATCAATCAAACCGTTGATGATTATTTAAGGTTTCAGAAAGACGAGGAAGAAGCTTAACTAGGCCTATGATATTTATTTTTTTAACAGTCGTTGGGTTTATACTTTTAATAATAGCTGTTAAGCTTTTTGTTAAAAAAAGTCGTCTAAAAGAAATCGTAGAAAGTAGTATATTAGAATTCCCATTGAAGTTTAATATCAATAAATCTGGAATGTATGCAATTTCTTTTGTTGGATTAACACCTGATTTTAATGTAAAGAATCTTAACCTTAAATTATCCTCATCAGAAAGCAGCAATTTGGTTTTACATGAATTTTTTTTTAAACCTTCTTTTCTAAGGAAAAGAAAAAGATGTTTTAGTCAGTGGTATTTTTCGGTAGATAAGAATGGAATATATGAACTTAGATTTGAAAATTTGGAGGAGTTTATGTCAAAACACCCCATTTTGAAATCTGAAAAAATTTTAAGTAACCGAAAATTTCAAACTGAAAAATTGAATATTTTAATTAAAGAAGGAATGAAAAATCAAGATTATTTTTTAATGATCTTAGCTGCTGTTTTTGGTTTCAATATGTTTTCTTTAGGAATTATAATGGGATTAAATAGACACTTGTTTCAAATCTAGAAATGTTTTATGATCAAAAATAGCCTTCTATGCACATAGAAAAAGTCTTATCGTACTATCAGGATTGTTATAAACAAGAATTTAGAGATAATGATATATTAAATTTTTTAGGAACAAAAGTTCATAAACGATTCTTTCTAAATACTATTGATCAACTCTATCGTGAGGAGGATACAACCTTTATGAAAACCAATTTTGGCGAAGAGTTGTATAAGTATCTTGAGATTCACCGAAAAGAGAAAACATTTATAGCCTGTAGTTTTTTTATCACTGGCAAGCTTACTTTTTTAGGTAAAAAGAGAACAATATGTGCTCCCTTAATTATTACTCCTGCTTCATTAGAAATTAATAATGAAGCATTATATCATATCAATTATAATTTTGAAGAAAATAGAACGAATGATGCTTTATTGAATGTGCTGAAATCTAATTATAACCTTGATGATTCGTTTGTTTTGGAGATAAAATCATTGATTAATGATCAGGAGCCTGGTAAACAAGATATAAGAGCAATTGCCAGAAAGCTCAAAGAAAATATAAAAATAGATACTATTGCCCTAGAAGATTTGCCTGAGCTTATCTCGGGAGAGAAACTAAGAAGTCATTTAAAATCTACCTCTCTAAAATTACTTCCCGCAATTGCTTTGGGTATTATCGAGAAATCAAAATCTAGCAGAAATGTTTTACATGAAATTGATGAGATAAAAGAAAGACATTTATTTAATGATACACTTAGAGGTTTCTTTTCCAGAAGAAAAGTAGATGTTGATAAAGAAACTAAATCGAGAGAAGCTATATATGTACCTTCTAATCTTAGTGAGTCACAATTAGATATTATTCAGGCCGTAAAATCAAATGATATTACCGTTGTAATTGGTCCTCCGGGAACCGGTAAATCGTACACCATTGCTTCGCTAGCTCTAGATCAAGTATACCATAATAAAAGTGTATTGATCTGTTCTAAATCCGATCAAGCAATAGACGTACTCCAAGATAAAATTATACAAGATTTAGGAGTAAAAGGGCTGTCTATTAGAGCAGGTTCTGGTAGAAGTCATCGTGCTACCTTAAGAAAGAAAATAGAATCAATTACCAGGTTTAGAAAATCTGGAGGGGATTATTTTATTCCTAAAAAGCAAGCTGAAATTGATTATGCTAAAAATAAAATAAAGGAGATAAGCGAAGAAATACAGGAAAGAGAAGGTAGAGAAATTAAAAATGCTGAGCTATTTTTGGATCACAAACCTTCTTTTTTTAAAAGATTAAAACGAAAATATGTCTCTAAAAAAGTATTAGAAGAATATCCTTTTTGGCAGTTAATAGAATTGTTAGATCATTATATTCATCAAAGAAATAAGCTGATTAAAGAGATCATTTCTTTAAAATATCAAGATAAAATTTCTAATTTATTACAGAAAGATCGAACTTTTTCTCAACTATTGAAGCTTGTAAAAACTAAAGATGTTGTAGAAAGAGATCGTTTATTTCAGGATATCAATTTTATATCAGTATTACAATGCCTACCTATTTGGATTACAAAGTCAACAGATGTTAGTAATGTGTTTCCTTTAGAAAACGATATTTTTGATGTAGCTATTATAGATGAAGCTTCCCAATGTGATATTACGACCATGATTCCTGTATTGGCCAGAGCAAAAAAAGTGGTCGTCGTTGGTGATCCAAAACAACTAAGACACGTTTCTTTTTTATCTAGACAGGTAATGGAAATTACTGCCAATAATTACGGTCTGATAAAGGGAGAGGATGTAATGAATTACAAGGAAACGAGTTTCTTGGATTATGCGATGGAACGACTTCCTTCTAACAGTAATATTCATTTTCTTGATGAACATTATCGCAGTGTTCCTAGTATTATCCGATATAGTAATCAGAAATTTTATTTTGATAAGTTAAAGGTGATGTCAGATTTACAAATTCATCATAAATCTTCTGCGGTACATTGGATATTTTGTGAAGGCGAAAAACTAAAAGATGGGACTAATCTTAGTGAGGCTAACAAAATTTTAGAAGATGTACAACAAATAATTGATCAGGAAATTCAGATTGCGGCTGGCGTAGCAACGACAATAGGTATTCTTTCTCCTTTTAGAGATCAGGTAAATTACCTAAAGAATAAGATAGAAGAATATGATCTTGCCGCGATAAAGAAACACAAAATAGCCGTTGGAACACCTTTCGAATTTCAAGGAGAGGAACGTGATCAAATGTATATCACATTTACCATTGATAACAACATAAGCAGTTCTGTTTTTCAATATTTAGATAGAGAAGATGTATTTAATGTAAGTATAACTCGTGCTAAACAAAAACAGTTTTTGTATTATTCTTTTGATCCTAAGAATTTTAAGAATAAACATTTATTAATTGATTACCTATCAGAGACTAGAATACATCATCAACATAATCGAGCGGAAGAATATATTGATAATTTTGCAACAGAAGTACACGAAGAATTAATTCAATTAGGAATCCAAGAAGAAGATATTATTGTCAATTATTCATTAGCTGGATATATAATGGATATTTTAGTAACTTTTAACCAAAGAACGGTATGTATTGATTTGGTTGGATACCCAGGAACATTGGAAAAAACATTTTCTATAGAACAATACAAAACACTCTTTAGAACACAAATACCTATTATAACGATACCGTACGCTTACTGGTTGCATAATAAGGAGGCATGTTTGGATCATATTGCAAAGAAAGTTAGAATTAAGAAATGATTACTGAAAAAGAAATATCAAAGCAAATAGGCAGAACTATTAAATCACCCATTCGGGTTGGTAGTGTTGCAGATTTAAGAATAAATGTAAGTTCTTTTCTTCACTTTTTTAAACCTTTTTTTTCTGCATTACAGGATGATGTATATTTAGTAAGAAGCAAACAAATCACCTTTTTGAAGACTAGTTTTTCTTCGGATTTGGATGCTATTGAGAAGCTTCATAAACCCTATTTTGAAGGCACACAATCAATAGATGCTTTAGCATATTGGATACAGCAATTAGATGAGAATCAAAAACAAGAATTTGATCAGTTATCTACAATTACAAGACAACGCAATATTGCTACTTTTTTGATTGAAATTTGGGATGATCAGTATTTTGCAGAAAGAATAGTATCACAAGGATTTGAGCAAGATGTGGATGATTTTAGAGTATGGAAGCGAGTTTTTAAACAAGCCGCTAGAGAAGCAGTAGAGAACGAATTGTTTTTTGAGTTACTTAAAAAAATGGCTGGTTTAGTCAAAAAGATACATCCAGAAGTACGTAAGATCCAAATCACCAGTCATTTTATGAGAACTATTTCTAAGGAAAAAATAAAAGGGGAAAATTCTCCAGAAGGAGTTCATGAAGATGGGGCACAATATATTATGTCTGCATTGGTAGTAAACCGACAAAATATCATTGGTGCCGAAAGTCAGATTTATGAAAAAACAACCTTAGATAGCAATGAACTCATCTATAAAAAAGTATTAGAACCAGGAGAATTTATTTTTCAGGCTGATACAGGCGAGGAGTTCACTTTTGGGAATGACCTTTGGCATTATGTGACGCCCATCGAGCCAGAAGATATTACAAAACCTGGAATACGGGATATCATCGGATTTGATATGGATATTTTAGAGTAATGGTGTTCCAGTAGTTTCTTCTAATACTTTGGATTCTTTTTCTATTTGTTTTTTGATAGATTTGAATTTAGTTTGATTATATAACATTTTTAATTCTTTTTGACCTTTTTCTTCAAAGCAATGTGCTAACACATAGATACAAGTTTTTCCTAATGATCTTGAAGAGGAACCGAGCCTTCTAATATCGGAAGTTGTATAACAACGCTCTACTATTTTTAGAATATGTTGAATGCTTTTTTTGTCATTATAATAGGCTGCGGATAATACTATACCTTTGACGATTTTTATATTCTCTTTTCTCATATGTGTATATACACAATAAGATCTATATCCAGGGTTCCATTCAATCTTTTCTCCAATAATTCGGATAGTTTTTGGTTTAAAGTTTGCTGCTATTTCTATCATTTTGTGAATTTTCTTTCTATAGATTAGAATACCATTTTGGGATATTTGATTTTCTATAGCACTACTTATTTCATTTGGGTGATTTAATTGGCTATGAGTGTTGTATATGTTAAGTATCTGTGATAAATAGCTATTTATTGGAACTTCTAAACTTTGAATATGTTTATTCACTTTGGTGCCAAAATAATCAGATAATAAAACGAAGACAGGGTATTCTCCTTGGCTTTTAAGAGAATTATTTAATACAATTCTTTCGACAATACTTGTAAAATCATTTTCAGAATAATTGCCTACTTCTCTGAAACCGTCGGATTTCATAAAAGTTTTCAAGTAAGTAACAAGAACATTGCTAATTTGTTTGTTATGACAAAACTTTTTTAGTTTGTTAAAAATTGTTGTAAAAGAAATACTGAATTGATATTTTAACGGAGTCCTAACTAGTTCTAATATTTTAATAAAATCTTCTTCATTTAGCGTTAATTTTGATTTTAAGATTAAATTGAATAATTCAATTACAAAACGAACTGGAGGTTTTTTTTCTGAATACTTACTTTCGTTTTCTTCAATAATATATTTGATGAGATAAAATAAAAATGATTTTTTAAAACTTGGATGTTGTTCAAATAAGAAACTATAAGAATCCAAAGTATTAAAAGTAATAGCCCATAAATTATGGTGCTCATAATCGGATTTTGACTTAGCCTCATTAAAAATTTCTAAAAGTAATTCTGAATGATTATTTTTTTTGTCCCATAACGCCTGATCTAATGATGTTTTGTCAACATCAACGATTTCCCTTTTTGATATATTTACATATCCACTATTTACGTGTTCTTGTTCTTTTTGATTAATTTTTAGTTTAGATTTCTTGACACCAAAAAGAAACGAAAGAATTTTGTCTATTAGCATTGTCTAAACAGTTAATAAAGCACTAATAAATTAGGATAAGACACAGCTGATATCATCTAGAGAAGAACCATAGTCAAAACTAAAGTCAATATGTACCAGATCTCCCGCTTTTACCTCTTGTGTATTGGTAGTTTTTAAAACAGTCGGTGGCATCAAACTATCGGTGCCTGTAAAATTAGATCCTTCTGTCACTTCTACATAAGATTCTAAATACAGTGCATTTACCGTTCCAGAGAACAACACAGGAACTGAAAAACTAAGTTTTACACCTTGTTTTTTTTCTTTTAATAATTCGATTTCGTTTACTAAAAACTGTTGGGTTAAGAACATCGGCTGATGTCTTGTGAAATTAACTGGATAATGATGAACATCAGCGTCAATTTCGGCTTCGCATAGTCGAGCAAAATTTACAATACGATTAGGGAATAATTTTCCACCAGGTTTTAAGAATTCTCGCATATGCTGAAAAATCTGTACCTGAAACTCATTAGCACAATAAATACTCATTAGTTCCCCAACTACAAAATCTACTTTTTCCGGTAAATCTACGGTTAAAGCATCTGCATATATTACTTCTACTTTATCTGCCCATGGATACTTGGCAATCTCTTTATTTATAAAAGGAATCAAGTCAGGATTATTCTCTATTAAGTATGCTTTTTTTACATGTGGCATATATAATTTGGTCAATGGGAGTGTACCCACACCAATTTCGCAGACAGTAGCACCCTTAAAATTATTATTGAGTTTAAATGCTCTATGAAAAGCATCCACACGTTGTTTATCAGTTTCCATAATCTTATAATAGATTTCCGGAAAACCAAAATGAGACTCATCGAATGTTTGCGCTTTTAGTAAACTATATTTTAGTGCATCGTAATTGTCAATGACTTCCTCAAATAATTTGTCTTTCATTCCTCTATGATTGTTTTAGTAAATATAATCATTATGAATTTTAAAAATATCAAGAAGAGAGAAACTTAAAAGTGAAAAAATTTTGTTGAAAGTTGAAATAAAAGGGTAGGGTGTTTTTAAAGTAATGCGTTTTACTAAAGGAAGCTATAAAACCAGACCTAATGCGCATTTCTATGAAACTGAAAATTATCAAATTAAAGGCCAATAATATATATAGCGGTATTCTTCTTGTACTATTTGTTATTTCGGGTAATATCAGTTTTTCTCAGAACAATAATACGTCATATATTTTCGGACATAGTTTGGTGAATCATAGCGCAGATCAATCAACACAGAATCGAAGTAATATTCCTGATTGGATGTATTTATTAGCGCAACAGGCAGATAATGAGTATTCTGTAGATGGTCAATTTGGGTTTTTACCATTACAAGCAGTGCCTCCGATTTTTCAATGGGGTTTTATTGATGCACCTAATACAAGAACAAACGAATCCAATAATGATTTTGGTAGCTGGGATTATGATAATACGATCGTTACACTGGCGAATTTTATTCAGCAAACAGCAACCCCTTCACAGAATGCATTTTGTGATCAACAATATATAGAAGACTGCAATCAAGATCCTAATGCACTGAGTTCTGTAGAAGCAGTATTACGTATTTTGGACTACGTAAGACAGGAAGAACCAGGGATAGATTTTTATATTTATGAAAACTGGCCGGAATTTAACGGAACGTTTCCACCGGTTTCTCAGGCTGAAGAAGATTTAGAATTCGGAGCATTTTATGATTATACCAGAGAAGAATTCCATGATTGGTGGATAACACTTCAGGATGAGGTATTGGTAGAAAGACCAGATGCCAATGTGAAATTAATTCCGGTTGGACCCATTCTAGCAGATTTATTTTCAGATAACGGAATATTAGCAGATATACGAGCAACAACCTTATATGAAGATGCTGCGCCACATGGATTTCCAGTGTTATATTTCTTAACAGCATTAATTCACTATTCGGTGTTATATGGAGAACGACCTCCAGCAAATTTTCAATTTCCGGATGCGGATTTAGCGGCTCCGATTCGCATTCCGGATATGGTAAAAAATAACTATACAACCATTGTAAATTTTATATGGAATAGTTTACAAGGATATACTTTTGATAATGGCGAAAGCAGAGTGTTTTTGTCAAACCAAGTATTATCAGTAGATGACCTATCAATACATACCCTAAAACCAATACTATATCCGAATCCTGGAAACGGTATTTTTAATCTTGAGCTACCAAATTCGACAATTTTTCCGGTAGAAGTAAAGGTTATAAATATGATCGGTCAAGTGATCGATGCTGTTTCCATTACTGATCATCAATCAACGAAGTTTAATTTAGATAAAAAAGGGACGTTTTTTCTAAAAATTATTGGTGATCAGTATTCGGATATTGTAAAATTAATTGTAAAGTAAATTTTATTCGTAGAATAAGTATCATGCTGAGCTCATTGACGAATTTGTGTTAAACTATTTTATTTGGGAAATAGTTTTCAATGAGCCGTAGCATGATTTTGCTGATAATGTAATATGGGTAATCTTAGGTTGGTAGGATAAAAATGTTCAACTTAATCCGTCTTATACCTGATTAGTGCAAAAGTGATTTTCGGATTTATAATGGTTTCGTTTTCTCATCATTTAGGAATAAATAAGAGAGACACTTATTATTAAAAAAGATATTTTCTCTTGGTTAATTAGAATAAATAACCCTGCTAAACTCATCGAATATGAGTATCCTATTTGGGGGAATAGTTTTTTAATGAGTCTAGTAGGGTTTTTTACTGATTGTGTTATTCTTACTATTTAAGTTTAGTACAACAAGTTTGCTTAACTACATCCCAGATCGATACTTGATTGTGCATCACTATTAGGAAAACAATTCTCCGAATTAATAGTTTGTGGTACATATCTTGATAAATTAGGATCTCTTAAGCCATTTTCGATAAATAAGACCAGATTGTTAATCTGATTCTCAGTGAGATCCTGAACATCTGTAAATAATCTATGCAATCTCTCTTGTGGAACCTCATTATTTTCCGGAATTCCGTTAAGTTTATATTCGACTATATCTCTGACAGAGGTAAAGGTGCCTCCATGACCAAAAACACCGTTGTCTATAAGATTATATAATGTAGGAGTTTTGAATTTATAGTAATCTCTTGGTTTGTTGGTAAATCCACCTCTTCCTCTTTTTACATCGGGGAAGTTAGTGTCATCCTGTACAACAGCATTATTAGAATCATCAAAATCACCCATTCCAAGAGCATAGAATTTTTTATCATTTAGAGCAGGCCCTGTATGACATTTAAAACATTTTGCTTTGCCAAAAAACATTTTTGCTCCTCTTTTTTCTTTATTCGTCAGGGCTGTATAGTCTCCTTTAAGCCATTGTTGCCAAGGAGATTGGTTTGGTAGTACGGTTCTTTCATAGGCTGCTATGGCTAGTCCAGCAGTTTCCCTAACGTACCTTTCTTCTTTTGGAACATCCGGAAAAGCTTTATTAAATAACTTTTTATAGTTAAAATCTTTAGCGAATTTTTTGTTAATTAATAATCGATGCACGTCTTGTCCTTTTAAAGCTTGAACTTCTACTCCTTGAAACCCCAGTGAATTTTCCGGGATATTAGTCCAATTGGCTTCGGTACCTTCATTTGTTCCTGTACCACCAAATTGTCCATTCCATAGCATTACATCTTGGTAAGCAACATTTAAAATAGTAGGAGAACGAATAGGTTGTATATCAATATCGGCGATAGCAATTGTATTATTAAAAATTCTACTTTCACCCTTTACGCCAAATCCTATGCCTCCTTCTCCAATTCCTTGTCTTATTCCGGCACTAAATCCTGCCGCTGCATGATGACAGGATGCACAAGAATAAGTAAATAAGTTTGATGCTGTAGTAGGATTTCCTCCTGTAGCGGTTTCATGAAAAAGTAGTTTTCCTAAGGCTACTTTTTCCGTTGTTATTGGATTTAATGGGTCTTGAGGTATATTAGCATAGTCATCGCTATTTGGCAATGTAAAAAAAGAAACGCCGACACCATCAGTTACACTATCCAATTTCGCTAAAAGTTTTGAATCTAACTCAGAAGGCTCTATAGTTGTTTTTAAGGAATACGTTTGATTTTCACTTGTTTCAGGGTTTAGTACTATATAATCATCATTTTCGCATGAGAACAGGGCGAAAATCATAACAAAAAAGAGTATCTTTTTCATGAGAATAATTTTTTGGTGGTTTTTTGTTTTTTATTGGTTAGGTTAGAAATTATAGATGAATTAGAAGTTATTCTATTTTGTATACTAAGCCTAAAGAAAAACCAGAGGCTCTATCAAAGTTTTTTCCACTCATATTGGTGGTGTATCCAGAGGAAATTCCGACACTCTGTTTATATATAGGAACATATAGATCAAAATAGAAATTGGTGTAATCTACTTCGGTTTCTGGTAGTGCTTGTGCGCCTCCAGCTTCAGCAAATTCTGGAGATCCAATATCAAATCCATCTAATGAATTCTGAGTGCCTATTTTTGCGTGTGCATAAAACCACTTGTTATAATACCCAAGTTTGGCACTAAATAATGTAGCATTAGGAATTTCGAAATCCGAATTATTTCTTAAACTATAAGCAGCTTGTAATTCTATAAACAGATTAGAAGCGGTTTTAAATTGTATGAAACCACATCCATCAAATGCAGTTGCTCCATTACCTAAAGAAAGTATCCCAGCTTCTTCATATCCTCCTACTGGTAAAGACACTCCTGCAGCGCCGCCGATAGCTACTTTTGACGAATTGCTAAAGTCTTTTTCCAACACTTTAGCTTTTAGAAACATGCTTAAATCTTGTACACCGCTCACTTCGCTTGTTTGAGATACAGGATCCAAAACTCCTGTTTCGTTTTGGGTAGAAATATAGGGTAAAGTAACCGCTGTCGATAGCCAGTTCAGGATACCATACTCACCATATATACTTACGATAGTTGAAGAGATTTCGCCCATATTCATAGGGTTAGATTTGGTTTCTGTGCTACCTCTAAAAAAGTTGTCATAACTTTTATAAGAATAAGAAGTAGCCACAGTAAGATCCTTCTTTTTTGGAAAAAAACCGTTGATAATGGTTTGAGCCGATATGGATGAAATACATACCAGACATAATATGGTTAATGCTTTTTTTGGGTTGATTGTGTTAGTCATAATAAGGTATTTAGGTTTTAAAAGTGTTTATGTACGTGGTTATATGAAATAATAAATTCTAAAAATTTCTTAATCAAATAGCATACAAGGATAAGCTTGTTAATGAATAGAAATTCATCACAACTTAGTTATTCTATAGATTAGAAAACTTTGCGCTTGTTTAATGTTAATTAGAATGTATAATTAACGGAACTGTAACCAAAAATCAAGGTTCAGTTATTGCTTGTTATTGGAGTTTTTTTGTCATTTTTGTTCAGATTCCAGTCGTAAGTAATATATTTTTTACTTATCGAATTATTAATTTTGACAGTTGAGTAGTCGTTAATAAAATCGATCACATTACTATGGTTACTGGTAAAATCCTCTTCATACCATTCGAATAATTGCGAAATTCTAACGGTTTTAGAATTTATTTGATTTCGCTGTGGGTCATTAATAAATTCACGGGTTCTTTCCTCAAGGGCAAGTTCAATATTAGAACTAGTATAAGCTCTATTCCATAATCGAGGAGATGACATGGACCCACAATTTAGCAGAAAGTGAATTCTAGGGTCAGAGAATTTTCTTAAGATATTGTGTTCAATATCATCTAAGCTATATCGGACCCCTTTTGATTTGAATGCTTTTCGTTTCCAGGGGTTTTCTATTTTGTTGATAGATTCTATTGGATATTCATCAATGATCATTTTCATAACTGTAGCGTTATATACATTAAGCCAATATGCTATTTTTTCATCTTTACTCCAATGATCTTCAGGAGATATATTTTGTAAATATCTAAAGTATTTATAGAAAACTATCACATCATTTGTGACTCCGTCATAATCAACCAGACCATTATCAGTTACATTAAGAACCAATATTTGATCCCAGGCTGAATGATCTACAATTTCCTGAGTCTGCGCTTTGAAAAATAATAGAGAAATTAAAATAAAGGAATAGATTTTAAGAGATTTCATTTTGTTAGTTTTTTTGGGGTTATTCAATATGTTTTTCAATATTGAAAGTCTAAATTAATAAAAAAAGAGACGTAAGACAGGTTGTTGCTGTTAGCTAGAAAATGAAAGAAATACTATTCTTACAGGTTTTTGAAATTAACTTGTAATTCATTTACTGTTAAACCTTTTTGCAAATTACGGTTGTTCCAGTTTAACGGTATTTTTCTATTTGTTGGGAAGTTCTATACTTGGTCTTGGATAAAATAAGCCTGTAATTTGTTCTTTTTTTAATAATACCCAAAACCTCTAAGCCCTTAATGTAGTGGATGATCAAAATTTTTATTGAAACGTAAATTTTTATTTTTTTTTGGTGAAATTTCACATCGTATTGATCAAATTATGTTAATGATTTGTAGTGAAAAATAATGGTGCAACCGTATTTTTTTTTGAAAAAAACACGAAAAATCATTAAAAACATGAAACCTTACAAAAAAAGTTAATTTTAACTAAAAATTAACTTTTATATACGGGTTTCGAGTAAACATATCTATGCGTTTTTACTTAGCTAGAAGCCCTCTAGGTAGTATAATATTGCGGAAAAGAGTAGCGGTTATGAAAAAACAAGGTGTATTTAATATTATTTTTGTTATGAAATTATTAAGAAATTATTCTATCATTTATGTAAGTAAATAGTATACTAATTTATAAGTTTTAAACCTACTTTTGGAGTAATGACCAATTTAAAATTTTGGCAATGTTTTTAGCATCATCAACACCTCTATGATGTGTTCCTTCTAAAGGAATATTTAAAATCCCTAAAGCTCCTTTCATTCCAACTTTTTTTTGTAATCCTTTTACCTTAGTAAAAAGTTCTTTTACATTAATATGATTTTGTGATAACGGGTATTCTATTTCTCTAAAACTACATTGTTTTTTCATCATATTTAGATCGTATAGGCCATAACTTGCCCATGTATGTTGGTGTCCTTGATATTTAGTTCTTATAATTTCACAGGCTTCAATAAATGATATTCCTTCTTGATTTAATAAATCTTGAGTTATTGTCGTCAATTCTGTACAAAAAGGACTTACTTCTGAGCGTTCTGGTTTGATCAAAATCCCTTGGTTTTCAGAAATTTCTCCAGTTTCTGTATTTAATAAACAGATACCTATTTCTATGATTTCATTTATTTGTCCTTGTGGTACAGGACCATTCCAGCAAGTAGCCTCCAGGTCTATAATTATAATTGTATTTGTACTCATATTGTTGTTTTTATCATTTTATACCTATCAACCTATGGTTGTAGACTGATAGGTATAATGTAATTCTAAATTGAATTTTATTTCCTAATAGACTCACAGGTTTTATTAATTTAATATTTCCAGAGTGATTATGAAATACCATTTGCTGGACAGTAATTCCCATCATTATGTTATCATCTTGCAATATTTTTAAACATTCCCGATCATTAAGCGGAATCTTCTTTAATAGTAATTCCTGAGTGTTATTATATCTTCCACAAGAAGTATCTTGTAGCATATTTCCGGTTGAAGAACTATTCTGAAGAAGTTTATAGTCATTAGTAACAATGATATAATCTTCTTCTGTTGTTCTCGTTGCGAACCTTTTGGGAGTTCTTTCAATGACCGCTTTATCTTCTTTTTTTATACCAGAAAGAAGGATCAAACAATCACTCATTATAACGGTATGCTCTATTTTATTCTTAGCTTCTTCGAATGTATTACAACTACATAAAATGTCTCTCAGTAAAAAGGAGATAGGGGCTGCGATTTCTGGAGAATCATTACTGGAAACTGCATTTAACGTAGACGAAAATTTTCCAGGCTTTGTTCCAGATAGAACTCCAATAAAACCTGGCCATCCAATCGATTTAAACACTGTTTTTCCATTTTTTTGAAAATCAAAAACTCTGGAATATTTACTTAATAAGTCATTTTTTGTGTGCCAATCTAGGTTTCTGGAATGTAATATTTCGGTTCCATTATAAACCGCAAATGCTGTACAACCTAAATAAAATTTTAATAGGTCATAGTATAAGTTTGCTATCAATATTTGATCAGGAGAGAAATCACAGATGGTTGCTATACCATCTATTTCTTTTAGGTACTCTTCAGATACCAATTGTTCTTTATATTCATTTACTGAATCAAATAAAATATCTGCTTCAACAAAATCATTGATGTAATATCGAAGAAGTTCGTTTACTTCTTTTTTATATGTTTTGAGAAATACCCATCTTTTTTCTGGGGGTAAATCTAAATTTACTATACATTCTTTCACATTATTATTTTTTTAGACCTACCAGTCTGTCCCAGCAGATTGGTAGGTCTGAATTGATTAATTCTTCTTTTTCTTCTTTGCTTTTTTAGAAGAATTTTTGTTTCCTTTTTTCTTGTTCTTCTTTTTAGGCATTTTGTCTTTGATTCTTTTTTCATCTCCTTCGATATCACTAATAAAATAATTATTGTAAGTGTTTACTTTGGCGATTTTTAGAACCTTAAGTGCTTTTTTGTACTCCTTTTTCTGTTCGAAAAGGATTCCCTTTTTTAAATATAATACAGCTTTATCGGTTCCTTTTAGCGTCAAGGCAAAATCAATCAGCTTTTCAGCTTCGTCATAATCTTCATTCCAAAGCAGCACATTGATGTATTTAGGATATACATCCAATGCATACATATCTTCTGCTAGTGCTTGTTGGTAATACTCTTTTGCCGTTTCATAATTCCTAAGATTTTCTGCATAGATCTGTCCCATTAAGCAAAGTGCTATTGGATTTTTATCATCGTAAGACAATGCATAGTTTAGAGATTCTACAGCTTCTTCTAAATTATATGGATATGCATCCAATGCCTGAAATAAATATTTATCTAATAAATTTCCCATGATGCTAGTTTTTTAATTCGTTGCGTAAATCTTTTTTTAATTGTTGACGATCCGACGCATACGATTGTTTTTTATAGTTTTTTTTAAAGTCAGTTCCCTTAAATACTTTAATGGGATTACCTCGTTCTACGCTTAGATGATTTTCCCATTGGTCATCTAGTGATTTTTGTAGTTTGGTAAGTTGACTTTGATATACTTTTTCTTTTAATCGTTCTATTGCGATTTTTTTATTTTGATGTTGTGATCTACTGTCCATAACCACTACCTGGTCTCCTGTAGGATGATAGGTAGCACGAACGGCAGAATTTACTTTGTTTACGTTTTGACCGCCAGGACCAGAACTGCGCATTGCCTGAAAAGAAATGTCTTTTTCATTTAGAGTAATCAGTTCAGTCTGTTTGATTTCATACATTCCGATAAACCAGTTTTTTCTTTTATGGTGTTTTCTATATTTAGACGTTCCAATCCATTGAATGGTTCCTAGCCACAATGCTAAAAAGGTGTCTACTTCTTTTCCTTTTAGTTGTATGGTTGCGGATTGTACGGTTCCATTTTCGGAACCTTTGTCTCTCTGCAGGATGCTATATGTAAATCCACTATTTTTAATTTCTTCTAGAAATAGTTTCAGTACTTGCGCAACAACCCAGCAACATTCTGCAGGTCCTCGTCCAGCGGTTATTTGAATTATTTTAGTTTTCATTTTGAATATTCTTATCAGTTTCTGTTCATTTTTTCCATCGATGAAAAAACGAACCAAAAAAATCTAGGCTTACGAAGGTTTGAATAAATTTATTGTTCAACACCTAAATTTTAGAAACTCGCTACGCTCAAACAGTCTAAAATTTCACGGTATTTTCACTTCAAATTTTACGTTAAACTTTCGATAGGCCATCATTCACTATTTTTTAATTTTTAGATTTCATTTTTTCCTTTTCACGTTAGGGATTGAGGCGGCATCCTTTTCTGTCACTTCGAGCGGAGTCGAGAAGTATGACAGAAAAGATATAGCCGAAAGCCCGACCCGCCGCGGCGGGAAACGCCCAAATTGTATTACTTATCCATTCGTACAATTTTTGGTGTAAATGTTCCTACTACTTCTACGAGTTCTTTCTGATTTGCCATGACTTTAGTAATATCTTTGTACGCCATAGGTGCTTCATCAATTCCTCCTCCAATTAAGGTAACATCATTTGCTTTTAATTGTTTTTTGATATCACTCTTAGTAAATTTCTCTTTACACTTTCTTCTGGAATGTAATCTTCCTGCTCCGTGGGATGCAGATTGCAAACTTTCTGGGTTTCCTAATCCTCTCACTATAAATCCTGGAGCTGTCATAGATCCCGGAATAATTCCTAACTCACCTTTAGCAGCAGGAGTTGTTCCTTTTCTATGCACGATACACTCCTCGCCGTTTACTTCCTGTTTCCAGGCAAAATTGTGATGGTTTTCAATTTTGGCAACTGGTCTTGATCCTAATAATTTTCCAATTCTAGCGTGAATATTATCGTGACATGCTTGTGCATAATCTCCGGCAAGATTCATTGCCAACCAGTATTCCTGACCATCGTGCGTACTAAGATCTAACCAAGCTAATTGCTGCACATGCTTTGGTAATGGACATTGTTTGGTTGCTAAATAGGTATAGTGTTTTGCAATATTGGCTCCCAATCCTCGAGATCCACTATGTGATAATACACCTATATAAGTACCTACATCCAGTCCCCATTCATTTGCTGTATCTGTAATAGCTACAGTTCCAAATTCTACAAAATGATTTCCTCCACCAGAGGTTCCCAATTGTTTATAAGCTTTGTCTTTTAATCTCTTTACTAGAGGAATGTTCTTAAATTCTTCTCTTTCAAAGATCTCGTGATCATGCTTTATTTTATGGGTTTCATACATACCGAATTTGGTGTGCTCAGACAATATATTTTCCAATTGATGTTTTTTTCCTTTTAAATAAGAGATAGCAATTGGATAAATCGTTAAACACATTCTACATCCGATATCTACTCCAACTCCATAAGGAATCACTGCATTTTTGGTAGCTAATACACCGCCAATAGGCAAACCATATCCACTATGTGCATCGGGCATTAAAGCTCCAGCAACTGCTACCGGTAATTTAAGTGCATCATACAATTGATATTTTGCCTGGTCATCGATTTCATTTTCGCCATAGATCTGAAATGATGACCTAGTAGTTTTTAAAGCATGTTTTTTTATTTCCACTGGCTTTAGTAAACTTTCAGCAATCTTACCCCATATGCCATCACCTTGATAAGCTTCGGGATTTAATAATACCTTTTTT
Organism: uncultured Aquimarina sp.; assembly: GCF_947492405.1. Lineage (GTDB taxonomy): Bacteria > Bacteroidota > Bacteroidia > Flavobacteriales > Flavobacteriaceae > Aquimarina. The sequence continues at coordinate 131,084 of NZ_CANLMP010000004.1, read as the reverse complement.
GCTTCTATTAATATTTGTTCTTTTTTTACTCTTTTTTGATATCGATTAATCTGACCTAATGTCACATTAATACTATTGTTTTTTGGAAAGCCTAATTTGATTAAGTCTTTTCCGCTTAATTTCTTTCCCATGATATTGGAATTTTGGGTGTTTTCCGCCGCGGCGGATCGGGCTTTCGCTCATACTCCTCGATGACAACACTTCGACAGCACTTCGATAAGCTCAGTGTAGCAGCTCAGTGTAGCAGCTCAGTGTGACATCTGTGGGGTAACCGCTCTATCCCTAACACGATACATAATAATAATTCGATAAAATATTTCGGAATGGTTAACTCTCATTTTAAACCAAATTAATTAGGCAAAGAGTTATTAGAAATAAAAAGTCCGAAACTTTATTCTGGCTTCGGACTTTATATCAAACTGTTGTAAGCAGTTTATGAGTTATAGAAGTCTCGAAGCATATACATAAAAGAACCTCGTTCTCTTGATGTATCTGTGTATATGTCTGTAAAGGTCATAGTACTTCGGTTATTAATGATTTATAATTTTATGTTTTGCAACACTTCGACAATGCCTGTCCTGAGCTTGTTGAAGGGCTCAGTGTGACATTGCTGTATTGCGGTGCAAATATGAAATCTATTTTTTAAGTATGCAAATTATTTTTCAATTTATTTAATTGATTATCAATTAGTTGAGTTTGTTTTTAGGCAAAAAAAGCCCTGTCCGTTTATGAACGGATATTGACCAATTGGGTAACTAACTGTAGCTCTTATGAGTATCGCTCAAACAACATTGTATTTGGTGTTCATAGTTTCTGAAAATAATTCCATAAAAAAAGCGTCCAATTTTTTTGGACGCTCTTTAGAATATATCTTTTTCTAGTTTTTATCTATGCTTTCGATTCGAAAATAGCTTTATAGCGTCCTTTTTTATGTGTACAAAATAGATTCATAGATGTTTTAAACTTGTTTTTTTGTTCTCAATTTAGATGCAAATATGGGATTATTAAGTATAAAGTTCCAAATTTCAGGAATAATTCATTTCGATTCTGAATAAGATTACATTATTGGAATTCATTTAAGATATGATTTTTAAAACCCATATTTAATACCAATTTGTGCTCTCCACCTTGAATTTTGTAAATCTATATTCCAGGGTTGTTCATCTGGATCGACATTAAATTGATATTGCGGTTGTTCATTTTCTATCCCGACAAAATTGAGTAAACTAAAACTAGAATTCACTACATTAGGCACGAATACTAAGCGTCCCCAATCACGATTAATAAAATTAAATACATTGAGCATATCTAAAGAAAGTGTGATACTATGTCCATTTCTTAGTTGTTTTCCATATTGTAGCTTCATATCTAATTCGTGATTCCAAGGAGTTTTTGCTCCATTTCTTTCTACGTAATTACCTCTTCTGCTTCTTAAATAAGAATTGTTTTCGATATAATTATTTAATTGTTGCCATTGCTCGTTTGCTGTGCTAGTGACAATACCATTACTGTCTACAATATCTACTAGCTGTATTTCTGATTGGTCTCTGGGTACATATATTAGATCATTTCTAGAGGAACCATCACGATTAGGATCTCCTTGATATACAAATGAATATGGACTTCCGGAACGACCATTGTATAAAAATGAAATTGATGCGGTATTGGTTTTTCCAAAATTAATATCATAAGAATGGGTAGATACAATTTTATGTCTCAGATCAAAATTAGAAAAAGAAATAGCAGGTTCATTTCCAAAAACAGCCTGATTCCACTCGAAATTGGCGGCAGGAGAACTTCTCACCGTACTGGAGATATCTTTACTTTTACCATATGTGTATCCTACAGTTCCTCTATAATTCCCTATAGTTTTAGCGATGTTTGTAGTAATATTATAGCGATACCCTTTATCTGTATTCGTTAATAGAAATACATTGGTAAAGTTTGGATTGATTTTTATATCCTGACCAGTTTGCAAAAAGTAGGGGCGATTGTCTGCGCCAGCAAAATTTCCAAGTTCATTTCTTCGATTGATGGATTGAAAAAATAACCCATTTAATACCTCGGTATAAGTTCCTTCTACATGTACTGTCCATTGATGAGGTAGTTTTGCTTCAAAAGCTATATTCGTTTTCCATTCTCGTGGTAACGTAAAGTCATTATCAATTAGATTAATTTCAGTAAGATTGGGTTGTACACTTCTTAAATCGGCCAGATTTTCGGTAAGTGGAGTTGCATCCGTAGGTCGTAAATCAATATTAAAATATTCTGTTCCAGATATATATTCCACATAGGCAAACCATAAATATGGAATTCTACCAGAAAATAATCCAGTACCTCCACGTAATTTATATTTGTTAGCCGCATCTAGTGAGTAATTAAAACCTATTCTAGGATTAAATTGTGGCGCATTAGAAATTTTATTATCAAACTGACTAAATTCGGGTGTATTTAATACTTCTTGACTAATGGGTAAATCACTTGGTAGAAATTGAGCATCAAGCCGAATACCCGCAGTAAGAGAAAATCGATTGTTAATTCTAAATTGATCTTGTATGTATAACGCAGTTTCTATAACAGAAACAGTTGCAGATGGTTGACTAGTCACAAAATCAAAATCATTATTATTAATATTATAAACTCCGCGTACACGACTCGGTCTATCATCTAAAAAGTCTTGTACAGATCGATACTCCCATCGCCCGTTCCAAGCGGATAAAAATCCATAATCCACATCATGAAATTGTGCTAATCCACCTGCGGTAATTGTATGTTTTTGAGAAGTGTATGATATTTTATCTGCTAATTGCAGTGTAGAGAAATCGGTACTATATACAGAAGCTTCTCGGTAGGTTCCCGCGAATATGCGATTACTAGAATTAGATGCTATTTGGATATGCGGAAACACCCGACCATCAAAGTCTCTATCTTCTTTTACAGTGTTGTATCCTAACGTAAGTTGGTTGGTAATTCCATTAGTAAGATTAGATTTTAATTCCAAAGCTAAGCTATTGGCTATACTGTTATGACGATATCCCTGATTTCCAAAATTAAATATAGAAGAACTCCATTCTAAATTATCTGCAAAACTGTTTACATAATTATTACGCAATGTAATTTTATGCTGATCTGATAGATTATAATCCAGTCGAGCAAATATTTTGGTACTGGCAGTTTTAATGGAAGCGTCGGTAAAAGAACCAGGGTTATAGTTATATGCTGAGATTAAGCGATCCGCAATTAATTGTACATCTTCTGAGGAAATATTAGAGGTGGCACTACCAGGAGCATTTAATACTGGATTATCAGAAAGTGCCTGTTCTACATTAACATAATAAAACAATTTATCTTTTATAATTGGACCACCGATTCCGCCTCCAAACTGAACATCATAAAAATTAGCACTTTCTTGTTTGATTCCATCTGCATAGTTACCTAATAAAAGCTGATTGTTTCCATAGCCATATACTTCCGCTTTTGTGGTATTGGTTCCGTTTTTAGTTACCAAATTGATACTAGCTCCACTAAAATTACCAATACTTACATCAAAAGGAGCTAATTTTACAGAGAGTTCTTTTATAGCACCTAATCCAATAGGTTGTGTTCTAGATAGACTTCCGGGAGTTCCATTAGCAGAGGATCCGGCAGCTCCACTTGCAGGTTCCTGAAAACCAATAACATCATTATTAGCAATACCATCAATATTAAGATTGTTAAACCGATTACTGGCACCTCCAAAAGAATTAAGGTTGTTTTCTGTTAGATTTTTAGTGAGATCCTGAATACTTCTGTTGATAGTTGGAGTAGTTCTAAGTTCTCGTTTTCCTAGTAAGGTTTCATTACCATTTTTTTGATTTTTAGAAGACCCCGTCACTACAACCGCGTCTAGGGATACACTATCTTCTGACAACACAAAATTTTTAATGGTTGTATTTCCTAGTTGAATGGTAACATTTTCTTCGATGATGGTCTGAAAACCAACATATGAAATTTGTAATCTATAGGTATTAGAAGGAGATAGATTGGTGATATTGTAAAAACCATTTTCTTCAGAGATAGTTCCGTATTTATAGTTAGTAGAAACATCGATACATTGAATAGTTGCGAAGGGAATCGGGTTATTCTCGGCATCTGTAAGTGTACCCTGAAGCGTTCCTGTAGTTTCTTGAGAAATGATGAAATAGGGAGTAAAAAAAATAAAAATGATTTTAAGAAATAGTTTCATCTGTTTGTATGTATTGTTTTTAATTGTCAGATGGAATTCGCCAATAATCTTCTCGGTTGGTACCAACAAGTTTTTATGGCTCATTTCATAAATTAAAATATAGTTGAGCGTATCATTAACCATATAAGAAACCGTTTATCGAAACGCTCAAAAATGATGTAAGCGCATCAATGCACAATTTCCATAGGATAATTCGTATTGTTGTTAATTAAATAGGAGTATTGGATATGTAATGAATATCCTGTTATATACTATTGTGTAAGACTAGGAGATCCTTTGTTGTAATATATTCTTGAGAAAATACTTGATAAAAACACTTGTGTTGCATCAGTTGTTTTATCTTCTGTACGAAGTATTCTTTGTAATACACTTCGTAGTTTTTTTAATAAAAATGGAAGTGTCTTGTATATGTTTATGATATCCGAAAAATGATCCAAATCGTATAAAAAATCTAATTGAGAAAAAGATTTATTATAAGATTCGAGATAGGTGTAAAGATCCTTTCTTACGTTAGCAGTGTTCCAGGAAAATTTGGCAAACTCTTTTTTATGAAAAGCCTCTTTATGAATTCCTAAAAGATAGAACCCTCCATCATAAGAAGGGCCAATTACGGAGTGTCCTTTTTGTAAAGTTTCAACTGCTTTTAGTAAATGTATATTATTCAGGTTTGGAGTATCATTTCCTACCGTGATTACCGCGTGATACCCTTTCTTATAAATATCATTAATCGCATTAGAAAAACGTTCTCCAAAACCAGTTCCTGATTGTTGTTGCTCATTATATACAAAGTAATCTAATCCTGTTTTTTCAACTATAGAAAGTGCTTGAGCAGTAAGATCTGATTGTAATGAACTGTTTTTTAGAAAAGGTTTTCTCTTAATTTCTTCTTCTCGCGAAAGTGCAAAAACTAGAATTGCAATATTTTTTTTATTACAGATCAAAGATGTTCTTTAAGGTATTAATCGTCATACTCAGTCAAGATAAAGAAATAAAACTTACAAAAGAATGTGGATTATTTTTTTAATGCGTTTCTTTTAGGAGTTGCCTCAACCGTAAAAGTGATTCCCTAAATGAAAAGGTCATCTCACTCGATACGTATTGAGGATTGTCATTCAACTAGATACTTTTGAAAAAAAAAACAGTCATGAAGGCATACTCAATTATTTTACCCGTTTTTAGTATTTGTATTCTATTATTTGGTTTCAAAAAGATCCAAGTTTCAGAAAACCAAAAGATTACTGATGATTCAGGTAATGAACAGATTACAGACGGAATTAAAATTAAGGAAGGAATACGTGTTCAGAATCTAACGCTATTTATGATTACAGGTGAAGAAAAAATAGCTGGTGATATTTATAAAACCTTATCTGAAGCAATGAACACAAGAGAAGTGACAGTAAAAGAAACGGGAAATGTAAATCAATTGCTATTGGATAATAATAGCGATGATTATATATTTATTCATTCTGGAGATATTGTAAAAGGAGGGAAACAGGATAGAACAATAAGTTATGATGTAATTATTCCTCCAAAAGCTAAGAATGTAGCATTACAAAGTTTTTGTGTAGAACAAGGCAGATGGAGACAACGTGGTAACGAAACGCTTTCTTCTTTTGCCTCTAATACCAAAATGTTATCATCGAGAGAATTAAAACTTGCTGCAAGACACGAAAAAAATCAGAGTAAGGTTTGGGGAAAAGTATCGGAACAGCAACATCGTTTAAACGATAACCTTTCCAGAAAAAATGGAAAAACAGTAAATGTAGCCAATAACGCATCTAATACGAGCTTGCAATTAGCACTAGAGAGTGATGAATTGGATAGTGCAAAAAAAGAATATTATAATAAACTTAAGAGCTTAATAACCAAGGACAATACAATTGGATATGCATACGTAATTAATGGAGAAGTTTACGGAGTAGAGATCTATAATAATCAACGTCTTTTTAAGAGTTTGTGGGATAAAATATTAGAATCAGTTATAGTTGAAGCTATTAGCGAACAAAATGATAAAGATTATGAGGCTTGTACAGTAACGGATGTAACAACATTTATGGATGCGGTTAAAACGGAAAATAAAGGTGTGGTTAAAAACATTAATAAAACAACCAATTTCAGAACAGTTGAGAATAACAAAGGAAATATCGTTTTTACTACTGAAGATGCGGATAAAAAAAGATGGATCCATAAAAGTTATATGAAAAATGAAAAGACAAATGCGGCTCAATCTAAAGAAGATCTTCCCTACAGAAGAATACAACAGCGCAATCGTTAGGTGTGTAGCTATCTTTAGTTGTATTGAAGTCTGGATTATAAAATAGCAATATTGGCTTCATATCATCTACAATCGGTTATGGTGATTGTGTAGCTGCTGTTATGTGTTTTTCCTTCATCAAGTTTTTGGATCCCTTCTTTTTCTTCGATGTTTTGTGATGTTTCTTCTAGATCTGCATATCCTAACCAAGGTTCTATACAGACATATGGTGATTTGTGTTTTGCCCAAATACCAAGATCCGGAAAGTCATTAAAATCCATCGATAATATTGGTCCATTGGTTTTGTGAATAAGGGTTGCTTTTTTTGCATCGATATTCTTGAAAATTAAAGCATCCTTATCAAAAAGAGTATCAGTAAGCCAAATTTTATGATTATCTATTACAGAAACAGTATTATTAGATATAAGTCCTTTATCGCTTAATTGGTAACTTTGAGTATCATCAACATTTTCTAGCTTGATATAATAATCTTCATACGCTTCAGAAGAATCTAAAGGACAATTAAAAGCGGGATGCCCTCCAACTGAAAAAAACATGGTTTCTGAACCTTTATTACTTATGTTATGAGAAACAAGTAGCTGATTATTGATAAGTTCATAGCTAATAGTAAAACTGAATTCAAATGGATAACTATTCAAGGTTTCTTCTGACGAAGATAGAGAGAATGAAGCCTTAGTTTTCGAATTCTGAGTCCCTATAACATTTTTGTTATATCGTATAAATCCGTGTTTTGGCAATGAATAACTTTTTCCTTTGTAAGTATACATTCCATTTTTTAGTCCACCAATAATTGGAAATAGCACAGGCGCCTGACTTGCCCATATAGCTGGATCTCCTTGCCATAAAAATTCCTTGTTATCTTTTTTGGTTTTGATACTTGTGAGTTCTGCTCCTGTAGTATCAATACGAACAATAAGTTGATCATTTTCTATGGTATGGATCATATATGTATTATGATTGATTAGTAGTTATTGCAAAAGTAAAGAAAGAAGTAGCTAAAGTATATCAACTTATAAAAAAGGTTCTAAAAACCCAATCAACCTTGTTCCTGTAGCATTCCATCTTATTCCATGCCCGCTTGGAACCCGAATCTCGTATACAAATTCATGTTTGTAGTGATAGAAAATATTCCACCACGTTTTATTTTCTATGATTTCTAAAATACGTTTTCTTACTTTTTCTTCTTTTTCCGTTGGATTGCCTTTCATTTCTCCCCAAAAATGATCTTCTGATCTTCCGATATGCTTTTCCCAAGCTCTGGTAGCAATACAGATTTGATTATTAAAAGGAGTGAAACAGCTATCTAATAATGTTTCTTTTAATGGAGGGATTGCTTGCTCGTTTTTTAAGGTGGCTGAAGTCCATCGTTGTCCTATAAGAATCAAAAGATATTCGAATGGAGTTGTTTCTATAGTTTTTGCCCAATCTTTTGGTGTTGTATTTTTATCAGCTAATAATGCTTCGAAATTTTTAAAAGCTTCTGCTATTGTAGGAATTACCTCTTCATCAAAATGTGGTAGCGGATGGATATCCGGAACTCCAAACTGATGATAGTTTTCTAGGTTTTTAGAAAAATCCTGAAGATGTTCTTCTTGTAAAAAACCAGCATACTGTTCCTTCCAGGAATCTGAAAGGAATTGAGTGCTGTTTTGGATGGTTTCAAATAAATTCATTTTTTGTTTCCAAATTCTTTTAGGCTTCCCACCAAAGTGTCTTTTTATACAATGGAAATTCAATATTCTCACCCTCCATTTTTCTACGAAGAATTACTTTACATTGATTACGATGTTTTCTTCGTAAATATCTACGATACTCCCAAGAATTACTTTTCCACCAGATTTTGGCACTTTTGGTTCTCTTTTTTCTTTTATGACTTGTTTTGTAATTGTAAAATTTCTTGTTGTCATAAGATTTCATTTGTATTAAATTTTAAGTTAAAAACTTAATACAGGGTTCCTTTTTTAATTTGCATTTTAAGTAATTTTTATTGTAAACATCTCCCTAAATCCCTTCCTCCCTAATTGGCGGACAGGCTTTCGAAGAGGGACTTTTGAGCTACCTTCCTTCGAAGGAAGGGTTGGGGATGTATGTTTGTTTAACAAAGATTAGATTTCAGTTCAGACTCTTTCATTACTTATTTCTATTTCTTCTCTTCACTCTCCAAGGAGCATTGATACTAAAATCTCCAGCCATGATACATCCATAAGGCATCACTTCATCAATCACTGTTCCTAAACCAAATTCTGACATTTGATCTCTCACGGTTGCAGCATTTTTATAAGCACTTGGCAATTCAGAAATATCGATTTCTTTAGAGTAGAATCTAACATCCAGACCTTTGGTTTCGATCTCAAAGATTTCTTCTCTAGTTTGTCCTTCTTTATTTCTTTTATGTTGTGTTCTACTCATATTTCTACCAGCTCCATGAGGAGCAAATCCAAGGTTGTTATTTGTGGTTGCACCTTCTACGATCAATACCGGTTCCGCCATATTTAGCGGAATCAATCTTGGTCCCGTAATATCTGGCATAAACTTCGCATCTAGTGGAGTAGCACCTTTTGCATGGTAAAACAAATCACCTTCTTTAAAGACAAAATTATGTTCATTCCAGAATCTGTTTTCGGCTTCAATCTCCAATGCTTTTAAAGTTGCGTTATGAATTACTTCATGATTTAATTTTGTCCATTTTCTGATGGTTTGTAATGCTGACCAATAGGTCTGCCCTTCTTCTGTTTCAAAAGGAATCCAGGCATTTTGTTTTAAAGTATCTGGAGAAATATCTCTTCTGAACTTATCGGCAATATGCATTCCTTTTTTATATAATCTGGCACCTACACCTCTAGATCCGTGATGTGTAATCATCATGGTGTTTCCTGTTTTTGCAGATGTACCAACGAATAAGAAATGATTACCGTCTCCTTGTGTCCCCAGATGTTCTCTGGCCATACTGATATCTTTATCTTCTTTCAGAAAGAAATTAGATTTGAATTCAACTAATAATTCATCGGTTAACTTATACTGTTGCCCTCTTGGTCTTCCTCCAGGTCCAAAATGTGTGCTGGCGTGTGCAGCATCTAAAACCTTTTTAGGATCTGTTTTACCAAAATCAGTTAACATCACAGAGCAACAGATATCGGCACTATGCATTCCTGGATGAATGGCGTTTTTGGCAACTACCACAGCACCAACAGGAATAGTTCCTTTTGGACCAGATGGACAAGCATCAGGCATCACTGCACCGTTTACAACCGTTGGTGTCTTCATAAGCGTTTCCATAGAAGTAATTACCGAAGTAACATTATCTTCTTCTAGCTCATTCTCAGCTTTGATATTGATTTTGAAATCTATCGGAGTATTATATAATTCCTGGATAGGAGGCATTTTATATTGTTCTAAATATGCGTGCATTGCTTCATCAGCTAATTGATGTGTATTGATATGTGCAATTGCTTCTGGAAACCATTTCCCAGATCTGAATCCTAAATCAATCAATGTCTTTCCTGTAATGTTAATTTTATTTTTCATTGTTTTTCTAATTAATGAAGCAAAGATGAGATGATATTGCGCAATAGTTTTGCGTAGTTAAAATTAATTATAATAAATACTAATTTATTCACTAAATTAACCTTCATATTTTCAAATATAAAAACTAAACGATTGGAAAAAGATATTTCACCCCTTTTGATAGAAGCTATAAAAAACAATGAATTGGTGATATTTGTCGGGGCAGGTCTTTCGTTTAATTTAGTTAATAAAAAAGGTGAATATATAAAAGGCTGGGGAAACATGGTTTCCAAAATATTGGAAGAATTAAAATTACAAGGTTATAATGTTAAGAATTTAATTCCATTAATAGATGAAGATGGATATGACCCTATAGAAGTACTAAATCTTATTGAAAAAAATCATTTATTACCCAAAATTAAAATTATGGATTTTGCTAAATCTTTCTTTGATTTAGATGAAAGTAATGATTTTGATTCACACAAAAAAATACTTCAACTTTCAAACATAATTGTTACAACAAATTATGATACAGCTTTTGAATTGACAAACCCAGATTTGAGGAAAAATAAAGCTTATACAGGAAAGCATTTTGAATTAACGAAATTAAAAAAAACTGAAAGTCCACTCCTATTTAAACTACATGGTTGTTATGAAGATGCAGAGACTATGGTTTTGTTTTCTTCTGATTATAAAAAACTTTATGAAAGCGTAGATAGAAATGCTGAACATGTGCTTATCTCGTTAAAGAATTTGATTTATAATAAAACTGTTCTTTTTATTGGTTGTGGAATGGGAGATCATCAGATTAACACAATTTTTTCGGAAATAAAAAGAATCCAAGGAGATTATAATCAGCAGCACTTCATAATTACGAAAGAAGTTTTAGATAGTTCTCTCGATTTTTTAAATCCAATTCCTATAGATAATTTTAATGAAATTAATGAGATTATAGATTCTTTACTTGAAGCAAAAAAGACACATAAACTGCAAGAAAAAACAGAAAAACATAGATTGAGGAATCAGTTAAGTGAAGCACAGCGGGAATTAGAATACCTAAAAAACCTTAATGCGGATAAAGATAAAATTTTAAAAAGGGAAGGGCTTAAATATTTTTCCGAAGGGGTAATATTTCAATTGAGATCAGATTTTAAAAGAGCAATTGAGCAATATGAAAAATCAATTGAGCTATATCCCGAAAATAGTAATTCCTTTCATAATCTAGGAAGTGCATTTTGTTCTTTGGGGAGACAAAATAACAACTATAAACAAGTAGAAAAAGGTTGTGGTTTTTATGAAATTGCCACTAAATTGGAATCAAGTAGTATTAGTTTTCAAAACTGGGGAACTGCACTTGTTGATCTTGCAAAGTTTAAAAATGATTTAGAGATTTATGAGCAAAGTTTTCAGAAGTATGAAGAAGCTGCTTTGTTGGGGGATAATTCCTCTGTTTACTGTGAATGGGGTATAGCGATATTTACCCTGGCCAAGCTTAAAAAAAGTAAAGTTTTGCATACTGAGAGCTTTGATAAATTCCGCAAAGCTTTGGAGATTGATCCTAAAAACTACTCGGCTAATCTGAATTTAGGTTCAGCGATGCTGAGCTTAGCTTTGTTGGAAAATAATGAACACCTTCTCAAAACAAGTCTTGCAGAGTTCCAAAAAGCTGAAAATATAAATCCAAATGATAGTTTAATATATATAAATTGGGGTGTAGCGATTGAACAACTCGCTTCAAGAAAGAAGGATTTTTCTTTGTTTAATGATAGTTTTGATAAATTCGTTTTAGCCGAAAGTATTGATAAAAATAATTATCAGATATATCTTAATTGGGCCGGGGCAATGCATAATTTAGCTATTCTAAAAAAGAGTGAGGTATTTTTTCTTGATTCCTTTGCGAAATTTCAAAAAGCTGCCAATTTAGTGTCGGATGATCACGTGGTTTATATGAATTGGGGAGTTGCTTTGTTAGATTATGCAAGGTTTAAAAAGGATGAAAAACTCTTCTTAGAGTGTTTTGAAAAATTTAATAAGGCAGTAAGAATTGAACCTAATGATCATTTAATATTTCTTAATTTGGGGGCTTCATATCACGATTTTGCATTGTTAACTGGAGATAAAAATAAATTTGAACAATGCTTTACCAAATACGACGAGGCATCAAAATTAAATCCTAATGATGATGCGGTATTTTTTAATTGGGGGAAAGCACTTCAAGACTTAGCTCTACAAAAAAAAGATGAATCTTTGTATCTTGATTGTATTCAAAAATATAAAGAAGCTACTATTTTAAATCCATTGAATTATAAGAGTTATATAAATTGGGGAGCTGCAATTCAATGTTTAGCTAGATTGAACAAAAGTGAAGAACTTTTTGTAAAAAGCATTCAGAAATATGAAGAAGTAATATCTGTTCCTGAGTTTAGTAATTTTTCTTTTCTTAATAGAAGAGATGCTATTTCGGATTTAATTTTATTACTATTAGAAAATGAAAATAGGTCCAAAGCATTTAATTATCTGAAAGCTTATGTTGAAGAAAATAAAATAGATATTGTTTATATTAAATCCAACCCTAAGTGGGGAGAATTATTAAAGGATATTGATTTAGAAAGGATATTATCAAATACTTAATTGTTTTTATTCAAAAAAAATCCTCAAATGAAAATAGTCAATTGAGGATAATGAATAATACATTACTTTTATTGTCTTATATAAACTTTCAAATCTTCGCTTTTCTTCATGGCGTAAGACAGCGATTTATTACTAAATGATTTTTCTGGTTTATAATTAGTCAATGATAATACATTAGGAAGTTTCATACCCCAAGAACCCGATTTTTTACTTTCTCCGGGAACGATCATAACTACGTGACCATATGTTTCTGCAGTGTCGATGATTAAGGATAAGCCACCTCTGTTGGTATGCGCTAATGCCATATCTATATTTTTCTGGTCCACCGCCCCTAATTGTAACCAGTTTTTAGATTTTTCCGCAATTGGACGTATACTATCGTACACTACATAACCTAGTTTTGGGTCACTAAATTCAGTAAGTCCAAACGCTTTTGAAATTGTTTTGGTAATACTGTTTCTACAGTCATTTCGTTCGGTAGCCGTTTTTTTGCAGGTAATAAAATTTTCTACTTCTAAAGCTAAATCAAGGCTAGTAAGTTTAACACTTGGATTAATCGGATTTTTACTATCCGTTTTAAGATCGTTGCTGTTGTTGTTTTGAACAGATTCTGTTTCGTTTTCTGTATCACTTGTTTTTTGCTTTTGCTCATCTTTACAGGATATCATAAACAAGATTGAAAGCAATAGGAGTGGTATTTTTTTCATAGCTGATTGGTTTTAGAGGTATAATAATAGGTAAATTTTTCTTGGGTTCAAAGTTATTATAGATAGCTTATTAGAAATAAAACTAAGTAATTATAGCTGGTGAAATTATTCTTTATGTTCAGCAAATAAAATCACTAAAAATAGAATAGAGCTGAGTTTTGAAACAACGTTTCTTAATGCCGGAAGTGTAGATTATGGGTAATATACTATGTTTTATAGGTAATAAAATATTAGGGTTTTTTCATTATGAGTTGTTTTATTACTGTAAGGCTTTTAAAAAACTAAGAATTTTTTAATTAATTAACTAAAATAAAATAATATCCACATAAATCAATTAGGGGAAAAATCCCTTTTATTTAAGGGAAATTGCCCTATTATTTAATTTTATTGTATAATTGTAAAAAAAGATGCTAAAAAATTAAATAATAACTAAATTTTTAACTAAAAATGAAAAGAAAAATTACTCACTATGCGTTACTAGCCTTTGGTTTAGTGGCGCTACCAATCGGTTTCATGATTTTCTCCGGAGAGAAAAGTATTGAAAGAAAAGAAAAAAATGAAATAACAAGTTTGAGAGATCAACACAAAGATTTTTTGAACAAAAGTCCCTTTACAGAAACACTAAAAATGACTAGGGCGGAAAGAAAAGCGCAAGGGCTTCCTCCGAATAAGTATTTTGAACAATTGTGGGAATTATCTATTAATCCTGCAACCGGAAGAACAGAACCAGAAAAAATTTATGAGACTCAAGAGATGCTAAAGAGAGGCTTGTCTAAAAGAGCTCCTGGTGATGATGCTAATAATCCTTGGATTGAGAGAGGTCCTAACGATATAGGAGGTAGAACAAGGGCCATAATGTTTGACCCTAATGATTCTTCTAATAGGCGCGTATATGCTGGTGGTGTTAGTGGAGGTTTATGGGTAAATAATGATATTACCTCATCTACTTCTCAATGGAGTCGTGTACAGAATGTACCTGGGAATTTATCTGTAACATCTATTACAGTGGATCCTAGAGATTCTAACATTTGGTATTTAGGTACAGGAGAGCAATATACAGCAGGTGACGTAGTCGGTAGTGGAATTTATCGTTCTACTGATGGAGGGACAAGTTGGCAATCATTGGCGATTCCTCCTGCAGGAGCTGGAAGTTTTGATTTTAATGCCAGTAACTTATTTCTTTCAGGTATTTTTTATGTAAATGATATTTTAGCTTGGAATAATATCGCACAGAATCGTACAGAACTTTTTGTAGGGGTAGGAGCGCACGTATATGGAGATGCGGCAAACCCAACAAATTGGTTAGGGTTGCAAACTGCAGGATTGTACAGATCGATAGATAACGGTGCTACCTGGAATAGAATTGAATCAACAAATATGAGCTTCGTTTTCAGTGGAGCTGATTACTTCTTTATTCCCAATGATTTTGAAATCGGTGCGGATAATACATTATGGATGGGAACGATCACGACGCCAGGAATAGGTGGAGCAGGTGGAGGTAGAGTGTTTAGTTCTACCAATGGGGCAACCTGGACAGAAGCAGCAGGTTCACCATTAAATGATTCTAATAGAGTAGAAATTGAAGTTTCTACAACCGATGCTAATAAATTATACGCATTGACTCAAGGAAGTGGAAATACTCCGGTGCATATTTATAGAACTACGAATAAATTTGGATCGGTAACTGAAACCGCATTACCAAATGATGCAGACAATGGGATTTCTGCAAATGACTTTACTAGAGGACAAGCATTTTATGATTTAATGATTGAAGCGGATCCTACAAATGATGATATTGTTTACGTGGGAGGGATTGATCTGTTTAGATCTGCAAATAGTGGTAATAGTTGGGGTCAGATTTCTAAATGGTCTAACAATCCAGGTTTAGCTGGATTGCCAGTTTCTTTGGTTCATGCGGATCAACATGCTATGACATTTAGACCAGGGAATTCTAATCAGGCAATTTTTGGTACTGATGGAGGTGTTTATTATGCAAATAGTTTATCGACTGCTCAAAATTCTAATGTTTTTGGTGCTCGAAATAATAACTATAATGTGACTCAATATGTAAAAGCGGGTATCGGACCTGATGGAGCAGGAGATACTTCAGGGATTTTTACAGCGGGAGCACAAGATAACGGTTCACAAGCCTTTAGAAATACTGTCCCAGGAATTAATGGATCTGAAGAACTATCCGATGGAGATGGTTTTTACACTTTTGTAGATAAAGATGGTCAATATATGACAGCAACCTTCGTTAGGAATGTTATCTATAGATTTAACCTTCCTTGGGATGGAAGAGGAAGACGACAAGGAGGAGCAACTACCTTAGTTAGTGATCAATCCACTGGTGATTTTGTGAATCAAATGGGGTATGATAGTGATGCTAATTTCATGCTAACAAATGCATCAGCAGGATCTAGTTTTGCAATTAAAACAATTAATGTGGCGGCTAATTCTAATACCAATATTACCAATGCTTTATTAACAAGCAAACCAACAGCATTAACTCCTTCTCCTTTCGAAAATAATGTTTGGTATGTGGGTACTGCTACTGGACAAATGTTACGACTAACCAATGTGGGTGTTGGTTCTGCCAACTGGTCAGAAATAGCAACGCCGTTTGTAGGATCTGTGTCTTCGGTTAGATTAGGAGAAACAGCGAATGATATTATGGTAACTATGCATAATTATGGGGTAACAAGCGTTTGGTATTCTTCTGATGCGGGAGCAAATTGGGTAAGCAAAGAAGGGGATCTACCAGATATTCCAGTAAGAGATATGTTACAAAACCCATTGGATAGAAATGAAGTAATTGTGGGAACACAATTAGGAGTATGGGTAACTACTAATTTTGATGCAGCTAACCCAACTTGGAATCAATCACAAAATGGAATGAGTGATGCTAGCGTAACTTCTTTTGATTATTGGGCTATAAATGGTGACGACAATAATAATAAAATAATAGCTTCTACTTATGGAAGAGGAGTATTTACAGGTTCGTTTACTGCAAACGGTACTTCGGATACAACAGCGCCATCCGTTCCAACTAATTTAACGGCTGCCAATACTACCCAAACGACTACAGATTTAAGTTGGACAGCGTCTACTGATAATGTAGGTGTTACCGGATATGATGTGTATCAGGATGGAGTAGTAGTTACTACAGTTACCGGAACGAGTTATAATGTAACAGGTTTGACCGCAAATACTTCATATAGTTTTGTAGTTAGAGCAAAAGATGCAGCTGGAAATGAATCTGCGGATAGTAATATAGCTGCTATTACTACATCAGGAACTACAGGCGGTGGTGGATGTTCTGGTGGAATTACAGCATTTCCGTATGATGAAGGATTCGAAGGTGGATTTGGAGACTGGACACAGGGCTCAGGAGATGATTTTGATTGGATTCGTAGATCTGGAGGAACACCATCTAATAATACAGGACCATCCGCAGCAGATGAAGGTAGCTTTTATGTATATGTAGAAACCTCTAATCCGAATAACCCGAATAGAACTACGATTTTGAATTCGCCTTGTTTTGATCTAAGTGGAGAGACAACCGCAGATTATAGTTTTAGGTATCATATGACAGGTAATGCAGTTGGAGAACTGAGACTAGAAGCGAGTAGTGATAATGGAACAACTTGGACATCTATCTGGAGTAGATCTGGTGATCAAGGAAATTCATGGAATAGCGCAGCTGTTAACCTAGATAGTTATACGGGAAGCTCTATGCAATTACGTTATGTAGGAACTTCCGGAAATTCTTGGCAAGGAGATATGGCAGTAGATCGTATTTCTTTATTTACAGGATCAACGGCAGATACTACGGCGCCGACAGCACCTACGAATTTAACAGGAACTAATACAACACAAACTACTACAGATTTAAGCTGGACAGCAGCTACAGATAATGTGGGTGTTACAGGATATGATGTCTATCAAGATGGAACTTTAGTTACTACCGTAACAACTACAAACTATACAGCAACTGGTCTGACAGCAAATACTTCTTATGCTTTTATAGTAAGAGCTAAAGATGCAGCAGGAAATGAATCTGCGGATAGTAATACTGCAAATGTCACGACTACCGGTAGTACAGGAAATGGTTGTACAGCAGGAATTACCTCATTTCCGTATAATCAAGGATTCGAAGGAGGATTCGGAGACTGGACACAAGGATCAGGAGATGATTTTGATTGGATTCGTAGATCGGGAGGAACACCATCTAACAATACAGGACCATCGTCAGCAGATGAAGGCAGTTTTTATGTATATGTAGAAACCTCTAATCCAAATAATCCGAATAGGACAACTATTTTGAATTCACCTTGTTTTGATTTAAGTGGTGAAACATCTGCAGACTATAGCTTTAGATACCATATGACTGGTAATGCGGTTGGAGTATTGAAATTAGAAGCGAGTAGTGATAATGGAACTACCTGGACTGAAGTATGGAGTAGATCTGGAACTCAAGGAAATGCCTGGAATACTGCCAATGTTAATTTAGATAGTTATGCAGGAGCTAGCTTACAATTACGTTATGTAGGAACTTCTGGAAACTCTTGGCAAGGAGATATGGCAGTAGATCGTATTTCTCTATCTACAGATGGAACTACAGCCGGTAACGGATGTACAGGCGGAATTGCTTCTTTTCCATATAACCAAGGTTTTGAAGGAGGATTTGGAAGTTGGTCGCAAGGATCAGGAGATGATTTTGATTGGATCCGTAGATCAGGAGGAACCCCATCTAATAATACAGGACCATCTTCTGCAGATGAAGGTACTTTCTATGTTTATGTAGAAACCTCTAATCCAAATAACCCGAATAGAACTACGATTTTGAATTCACCTTGTTTTGATTTAAGTAGTGCAGCATCTGCCACTTTTGGTTTTAGATACCATATGACAGGAAATGCAGTTGGTGAACTAAAATTAGAAGCAAGTAGTGATAATGGAATTACTTGGACTGAAGTATGGAGTAGATCTGGAACTCAAGGAAATGCTTGGAATACAGCTACTGTAAATTTGGATAGTTATGTCGGGGATAGTATGCAATTACGTTATGTAGGAACATCAGGAAACTCCTGGCAAGGAGATATGGCTGTTGATGCAGTGTCATTAAGTACTTCGGGAACTACTGCTGTTAATGACGAATTTACTAACTCTTCGATTGATGGATCAGAATTATTTGAGGTAACATTCTATCCAAATCCAGTTAGTGAAAACGTATTATATCTTAATACTTCTATGAAGTCTACTATAAACTATACTATTATGAGTGTAGCTGGTCAATTAGTAGATAAAGGTGTAGTATCTAATAATAGTATTAATGTACAGCGTTTACCTCAAGGGGTTTATATTATTAGGGTAGCTACCAAAAACAGCAAAGAAATTATATCTCAATTTATAAAGAGATAAGTTTATTCATTACCAATGAATGTGTTTTAATGCAGAAAACCAGGTCTTGACCTGGTTTTCTTTTTGTAAATATTTTAAGTAATAAGTAAAAAACATAATAACTAGAGCATTGTTTGTCCGGAGTCGAGCTTTGTGAGGTTTCTAAGAACTAATCCTCCCCCCTTTCTTATAAAGAAGTATGTTATTACTACGGTATTATGACTAAATTTATTTATGTTTTATTCTAAAATAGAATGGCAATAAGTGTATAATCAATTTTTTGTCGATGGGATTCGAACCCATAATTAAACTAACCAATAAGCGAAGTATGATTATAAAACGGCACACTCTTTTTTATTTTATGATGAAACAAGGCAAAAAACGATAAAAGACGTTATACGTGCTCTACCAATTGAGCTACTCTCCCTAATTATTATTGTATTTAGTGGAAGAGACGGGACTCGAACCCGCAACACCGGCATTAAAAGTGCGAAGTAACTTTTATCTACGGCACTTGTTTTTTTATTTTACTATTTTATTAAAAGAGGTAACACTCGAAAAACGACTATAACGGCGTCCTACTATTAGACGACCTCTTGCGAGGGTAGGAGTTGCACCTACATTACCGGAACCTGAATCGAAGTAACATTTTTCTACGACACTCTTTTTTATTAGTATTCTCTTTTTTAGATAAAGGTAAAAAGCGATTAGTGAATCTTGCTCACCAAATTGAGCGTAATTCCCCCATGATATTTGTTGTGTTATGATTGTGGAGGAATTAGGAGTCGAACCTGCGAAGTAACACTAGTCTACGACACTTTATTTTCCAGAGAATAAAAAATGTTTTTTAATTAAGTAAGGTAAGAAACGAAAAGTATGTTATGTATTGTGCTCTAACCTATCTGAGCTATCCGCCTGGACGGAATGGGACTCGAACCCATGACCCCAATATCCGAAAACGAAGTAGTACTTTTCTACGACACTTACTTTTTTATTTTTTTAAACAAGGCGAAAAACGAAAAGGGATATGCTCTTTATTAGAGCGCCGTTCTTATCCCGTAGGACAGTGAACCGGTGATTCGAGATCTCAGAGAGATGTGCGCATAAAATGCTTTCACCCTGCTGGTTTTTAACCCAGCTTCGCTCACACGATTGCTCGTGATACGCTACCTTAGGACCGTTATAGTTACGAAGTAACCCTTTTCTACGGCACTTGTTTTTAATAAGATTTTCAAAGAACTTTATGATAAGCTCACACCACTTTTTGATGTGAGCTTGTGCTTATAAGGATTGCTCCTTTATATATTTAATTACTGATGTTCCGTTTTCTAATGCATCTAGCACTTCGAAAACTTTATCACTCCAACCACCAATTAGATATACATCGTTTTTCTCAACTTGTAATGGTGTACTATTGTATCCCATTAGATCGAAGATATACAATTTGGCATTTGGTGCAATATTTTTATATTGCTTCCACTCAGTCTCAATATGAGCATCCGAGTTATAATGACCACTGTTCCATAATTGGCAATCTGTAAAGATCATCACCTTATCTACTTTGGTTCTTTTGTTATTCAGACTTTGAATTACTTTGTAACCATTTGTAGAATATCCAACTTCACCTTCAATTCTTTTTAGCTTCATCACATTGGATAATATGGCGCCTTTTGGTAATACATATTGTTTCCATCGATCTCCGAAAAGACCTGTGATCACATTTTTGCATTTGTTTTGCAACAACATACCTAGAACTAATCCGATATCGTAAGCTTGTATCTTACTATTCCTAGAAATAGATTGCATCATCGATCCAGATACATCACAAGCAACAACTACTTTGGTATCTAATTCAAAACCTTTCATATTAATAACACTGATTTGGATTGCTTTTTCTAAAGCATCTAAAACATATGCCGTATATGAAGATTTAGTAGCAGATAATTCTTGATACGCTGCCATAAATCTAAAAGGTAATTGTTTCGATCTTTTCACTTTACCTTCATCTGTTAGTATATCAACGATCATAGCAATATGCGCATGACTCACTTCAGCCTCAAGAATATTTCTTAAGTTTCTCATTAGCGCCATGTACCCTAATTTGTTGCTATCGATTAGTGCTTCCCACTTTGCAGTAAAAGCTTTTTGCTTTTCGATATCATTGGCAAATTTTTGCTGCCCCAAAGTAGATAATTCCACTTCCCATGTATAAGGAACTTCTAAGGTGTCATTAATCACCTTATCAAAAATTGATTGTTGTAAATCATCTTTTGGTTTTGGGTGTGTTAAAAAGATTGCATCTTTAAAAGTCACCTCTGTTTTTCTATTATACTTAGCAAACTGATATGCATCAAACTTGTTTAATGCCATTACAATACCTTTTTGAACTTGCTTAGAAAGCTTATTCAGTTTCTTAGTACCTTCTCTTTGGTTAGCAACCTGATAGTATGCTAAAAGCTCAGTAATTTCGTCAGCTCTTTGGATTACACCATTTACGGTTTTACTCACCAAATTATCACCACTATGAATCTTTGATAACTCTACTGCCAAAACAATAGGAATAGATCTTAGATACATTTTTTGTCTTGCATATATAGCAAGTTGCGCTACGAAATATGGATCGTTTTTCTGGACTAGCTTTATGATTCTCTTTAATCTGTCGTTTCCAGATTCATAATTTGTTTTTTCTAAACTAGAATTAACAACAGCTGTGTACAATTCCATTTTAGGAGATAATCTAAATGCTTTTGCACCTTGATAATTTTTTACCTCATTTTTTGATTTTGTAAATACATTAAATTTCATCTTATTCTCATTTTGTTGTTAATTACTCTGCAAATGTTTCATGCTATTACGCATTGTTTTTGCGTAGTTAAAAATAAAATGAATTTTTTCATTTTTTTTATGAAAATAGATGTGTTTCAATCGGTAAATGATTAAAAAATATTTAGTACATATGGTAGTCAAACTAAAAAACCAGATCGGAACCTGGTTTTTTAATTTTTAAATATTTGATTTTAATGAAAATAGTACTATTCATTATTATGCAGTGATTCTTAATTCACTATATAACGGATCTTTTTCAATCATAGTTAATAGTTGTTTTTTGACATCAAATTTCTTTTTTCTGGTATATCCCTCAGTATATCCGGTTATTTGGGAAATTTCTTTGGCAGATTTTCCTTCAAAATAAAGAAGCATTAAATTTTTGTTGTCACTACTTAGTTTTTGGAAGTGCTTTCTGTAGAGATGTTCTCGATCTTTGTTTTCGATTTCAATGACAATAGAATCTGTTATTTGTTCTTTATTCGATAATTTGGTTTCGTCATCAACGAGTTTTTGTTTTTTGCGTAATCGAGTTCTCCAAATATTTTTACAGATTCCATAAAAATAAGTTTTTAAAGGAACGCTTATCTTTAAAATACCTGATTTTATTTTTTGATATAAAACTACCAATGCATCTTGAAAAACATCTTCTACATCCTCAATGCTTCCATAATTTCGAAGAATATATCCCTGAATATATCTAATGTTATCACGATAAAAAACTTTTAATACCCGTTCATCCCCTTTCATAATCCCGGATATAATTGCTTGATCTGTATTCATTTTTCCCGTTACTTTTTTTGTTTATACTATTCGTTTTTTGACTAGAATATTTAAATACAATGCTACTTTTTTTTGATAGTACAAACATACTTCTGCTACGGCTGAACTCCTTACAGATTTCCGTAATCGGAGGGAATTTTTTTGAAAAAAAGTTATAAAAACAGCTTTTGATGGTTTATTTAGATCTCGTTTAGAGTGTATTATAGAAATGAAGTCATAAAATGAGCTAGATAGATTTTTTTAAGCCTCAGTTCAATCTAAAGGCTTTCGCTTCAAAACTTACTTGTCTTCAATACATCCGACTGAGGCGAACACTCTGATTAACGTAAATTTTCTTACATCGAATTCAGTTTTCAAAAGGGAGGCTTTCTAACTTCTTTCCATTGCGAGAAGGTTAGGATGAGGGGTTTTTATATAAAAACTATCACCTGAGTCTTATCTCATAACAAGACGAAACGATACTATCCAATGGATTAATTAAAAGCATATGTTACAACAACCCTAAATCTTTTACGATAGCCACTAAGTGTGTAGTGTTTTTGGCTTTGAAATCATCAAAAAGTTTACTGACTCTTTTGTCGATGGTGCTTTCGCTATTGGGAGAGATTTTTTGTTTTTTTAATTTTTGAACAATTTCTTTTTTGGTAAACCCAAGCGCCAGTTCTTCTAAAAGCATGATGTCAAAATCATCTAGATTGATGATGTTATCTTGATTTGCATCTTTTACTTCTGGAGGGAGTACAATATTTCCTTTATATACGCCTTGAATACAGTGTACTAGTTCTTTTATGGCATGCTGACCTTTGCATACATAGCCGTTTATATTGAGTTTTTGGAATAACATATTAATCTTATCAGGTCGGCTTTCTTGAGAATATACAATTATGTTGATATCAGGTTGTATTTTTCGAATATCCTGAATGAGTTCTATACCAGAAGTTCTGGTTTGTACTTTATGATTTTCTTTAAAAGAAAGATCGGTAATTAGCAACTCAAACGGTTCTTCACTCTGATGTGCTTTTCTAAATTTTAAATATGCATCATCGCAATACTGAGCTTCGTGGATGTTGTAAATTCCAACTGCATCGTTCAGTACTTTTACAATACCTTGATTGGCAATTTCATAATCTTCTGCTACCAATACTTTTGTAAACATATTTGATCCTTTTTAACACGGGATTTTAATCTCAGCTTTAAAGCCTTTGTCTTTTTCTGAGTCAAAGATAATAGTTCCATTAATAGCTTGAATACGCTTTTCCGTATTGCGGAGTCCATTTTTTGATTTTATTTCTTCTTTTTGGATACCGACGCCATTGTCAGAGTACTTTATGGTTAATTTGTTCTTTTCATTTTTAAACACAATGGCTACCAAATCTGCCTGACTATGCTTCTGCATATTAGTCATGAGTTCTTGTAAAACCCTGTAGATGGTAATTTTTAGATTTTTATCTACGGTATCCCAGGTAATTTTTTCTATACCTCTAAGAATAAGTTTGATATTGTTTTTGGTGTAATTGGTCAACATATCCGTCAATTCTTCTAGATAGGTTTCATCTACCTCGAACTCACTATTTTCTCTAGAGATATCTCTGGCTTTGGTATAAGCAGTATTAAGTTTTTTAGTGATTTGTGGATCGTGTGGATCGTTTTGATATTGCATCATCACCTGAAAAATATCATTACCTATTTCATCGTGTAAACGTTTAGAAATACGAGTTTCGGTTTCATAGGCTGTCTGGAATTCTACAATTTTATTTTGTTGTGCCAGATATCGAGTTCGTTGTCTGGAAAAGTAGATCAAAAATGCAATAAATGTAACTAGTAATAATAACCCAAGAAGATAGATGGTATTTTGGTTTTGAACGTCTTTAATCTCCTTACTTTTCTGTTCATTTTCTTTTTCCAGATTTTCACTTTCGAAACGGATACGCGCAAACTTATCTCTAAACAAATTATCTCTTTTGTTTAAACTATCATTTAACTTAATATATTTCATTGCATATTTTCGTCCTTCTTCTGGTGGAGAAACTTGCGCCAATAAATCATAGGCTTGTAGGAGTTCTACATTTTCATTTATTGTGATAGCAGCATCTTTTGCTTTTTCTGCAAAATCTTTTGATAAATTATTATCCCCTTTTGATTGATGATATTCTGCTAAATGTAGGTAGCTTGTTGATAGGCCAACTATATTGTCAATACTATCTCGTATTTTATAGGCTTTGTTAAATAAATAGAAAGCACTGTCATTAGTTTTATTAGCAAGAAATTTCGCATATCCCAGATTATCGATATAGCGAGCATATCTTTTAGGTCTACTACTTAAAAAATAATTAAATGATAAAGCTTTTTTGTAATATTCTATTGCCTTATCAAATCTCTTTTGAGATTTATAAGCTGTACCTATATTATTATATGAAATAGCTTTATATAGGGTATCTTTATTTGTGTTTCTAGCATACTCCATTGCCTTTCTGTGATATTTTATTCCATCTTCATACCTTTCTAATTGCTTTGAGATAATACCTAAATTGTTGTACGATAAAGGAATATATTCTAGGTTTTTGGATAATTTAAATTTTTGAATAGCTTTAATTGTTAGATCTTCACTATTACTATAATCTTTCACTTTTCTTGATAATTTTGCAAGTTCAATTAAAGTTGAGCCGTGATCAAAAGCATGGTTGCTACTAATATATGAACTTCCTTTATTAAAATAACTGTGAATTTTTTCTGCTTTATTGAAATAGTAATATGCACTATCAAATGTTTTTCTTAGTCTATTGTATATACCTAAATTATTATAGGATATTGCTATCCCAAATGAGTCTTTAATTTTAAGAGATAATTCAAGCATTTTTTTATTTGTAAATTCAGCTTTATCATAATCTTTAATACTAAAATAACAACCGGATATTTTACTAATTGTCTTTCTCTTAAATTTATTTTCTGGGAGTAATAGAACTAGTCTATAGGCTTCTTCAAGATATTTTTTTCTTTCTTCTTTAGATTTTGTTTTATCACTTGCTTGCGAAATTATTTTCTCAATAGAGTTTGATGTAATAACCTTAGAATTAAAGGGTTTCGAACTATGATTACAATTTGTAATGCATACTGATAAGACTAAAAGTTTTAAAAATAAGATTAAATTTCTTATCCAAATATTCATAGTGATTAATAGATTTAAATCTAAAGTAACGAATTGGTTTGAAAAAACATGAATAAAATGAAAGGAGTCTAAATTGAATTAGACTCCTTTTTTATTAACATTTAAAGTCATTTCGATGAACTTAGTTAGAGGATTGACCAACTTCTTCTTCATCATCTTCAGTGAGAGAAGTTGTCTCTACTTCCTCAACTCCAACTTCCTCTTGGAGAGTAGGAGGGTCGCAAGAAACCAAGTTTAGACCTAATAATACGGCTAATAGTAAGTATTTTAAAGTTTTCATGTTGTTAGTTGTTTGATATTCCAATTGTTGGGGTACGCCCATAGGTTGCAACCCCAGCTAGTATGTGGATACATACTTAGTACCTATGGGAAATGATCAGTAAGGTGGGAAAGTGATCCTAGTACAGTTGCGATACCTTACTTTCCCCTTTTCGGGTAGCGGCAAACTGTAGTTCGACAAGCTCAGTGTCACATATCAGATTGTTAGTTAAGACCTGATAGATGTGTTTGAGTCTTCGATAGGCTCAGATTGACAAAACGAATTTTGTAACCTTGTTTCAATAAGCGTCATAGAAATGTATACCTGGATACGTTCGATATATGGATATTGTAATCAAGCAATAAGTGATTGAAAAAGAAACATCCCTCTATATCTCCCTTCAAAGGGAGACCCTTTTAAACTCCCTTCCTTTGAAGGAAGGGTCGGGGATAGATGTTTTTCTAGAATCAGCTTATTGAAAGCCTGCAACATCTAAACTATATGCGAAGTATAGCTGTCTGTTACTAGCACTTCACGAATGTGCATACTAGTTAAATTCAAGACTGTTTCCAGTGCTGTTGTACCATTTGCATTTGGCATTTTTACTGGAGTAGTATTAACAACCGAAGTGTGTAACCCTATTCCGTCGAAGCCTGCAAATGCATCGGCTAACAGATAATTTCTGATCTCCTGCTCCTTTTTAGAAAATTGATTAAACTTCATTGTTAAATTTTTTAATTGTTAATTGAATGATACGCTGTGCAAAAAAACGAGCAATGCGTATTCGAAATTTTTATTTGTTTATTATTTATATAACAAATGTCTGGAGTGTGTACGCATTCTTTTTGCGTAGTTGAAATTATTTGTTATTTTTTCCAAAATTTTTAAAAATGGCTTCTAATAAAAATGCACTAATCCGATATAAGACAATTGATCAATGTCTACGTAATAAGTTTAAGCAGTGGGTGTTGGATGATCTTATTGAAGCCTGTTCTGACGCATTATATGAGTATGAAGGAAAAGATGTGTATGTAAGTAAAAGAACTGTGCAGTTGGATATACAGATGATGCGCAGTGATAAACTTGGGTATAATGCACCCATAGAGGTATATCAGCGTAAATATTATAGATATGCAGAAGAGGATTATAGTATTATGAATATTCCAGTGACGGATCATGATATTAAGATCATGAATGAATCCATACAGATATTAAGACAGTTTAAGGATTTTTCGCTGTTTAAAGAAATGAATGGTGTTATAGAACGATTAGAAGATTCGGTATATGCAACTCAGAAAGATAATATTCCTATTATTCATCTAGAAAAAAATGAACAACTAAAGGGGTTAGAGCATATTGATACACTGTACCATGCGATACAAAACAAACAAGTATTGAAGATTTCATATAAATCTTTTAAGGCAAGAGATGAAACTGAAATCATTATCCATCCTCAGTTATTAAAAGAGTTTAATAACCGATGGTTTTTACTAGCAATAGGACACAAACGAAAGGTGTTGACGACCTTTGCACTGGATAGAATTGTTAGTATCCATAATTCTAAGGAAGATATTGTATATATCGATCAACATATTGATGGAGACTTATATTATAAAGATGTAGTGGGAGTAACAGTTTCGGAAAATGTAGCACCAGAACTTATAACTTTTAGAATAGATAATCGTAATGCTCCGTATGTGGTGACAAAGCCATTTCATACTTCACAGGAAATTTTATCGCAAGATGAAAGAGGAGCAACTTTTAGTATTAAAGTGCAACTAAATTTTGAATTGGAGCGGTTAATTCTAGGTTTTGGAGATAGTATTGAAGTATTACAACCAGAACGTTTACGAACAAGAATTCATGGTAAATTAAAGAGAGCATTAGGAAGATATGAATAATGTTATTTTATAATATATTCTGTAGTATAAATGAAATATTGACGGATTTCAAATAAAATTCGTGATATAGAAGGTTTATTTATACAATTTCTTAACGAGTTTACCAATACTAAGTCCTTGCACGATAATAGAAAAAAATACGACTACATAGGTGATGTATAATATTACTTCGGATGAAGGGTTGTCTGCTAAACTTAATGCTAATGCCAGCGAGATACCACCTCGTAATCCTCCCCAAGTTAATATAGTTACTGTTTTTATAGGACTCATTTCTGAATGTTTTAATAAAGAATATGGTATAAGCACCGAAATAAATCTAGAGAAAAGCACTATGAAAATAGCAATAATTCCTAATGTTAAATGTCCAGTATCAAATTTTAATAGGTGTATAGCTAAACCTATCAGAACAAATAAAATACCATTAAAAACATCATCTAATACTTCCCATATATCGTTGATTAGTTTTCTTGTTGCTCCTTGATTGGATGCTACATTTAATTTATTACCAATTATCATTCCTGCAACTACCATTGCTAATGGTCCTGATACATGTATTAAGGAGGCAAATGCATATCCTCCCATTACAATAGCAAGACTGATCATGACAGATAATTGAGGATTTTCTTTTACAGACTTAATGCTTTGATATCCTAAAAAACCTAGCAATGCACCATATATAATTCCACCAACAGCTTCTTCCAGAAATAGTTTACCGATCTCTAGACCAACTGAGCTTTCTCCGTGATGTTCCCCCATTCCGGTAAGGATTAGTATTCCAGAAAATACCACAACTCCGATTCCATCATTAAACAAAGATTCGCCTTCAATTTTAATACCTAAACTTTTGGCAATGTTTGCTTTTTTTAGAATGGCCATAACAGCAATCGGATCCGTAGGAGATATTAATGCTCCAAAAAGGAGTGCATGTAAAAAAGGTAATTCAATATTAATTAATTGTGCCGCTCCAAAAGTAAGCCCGCCAACAATAAATGTAGAAATCAAAACTCCTAAAGTGGCAAACAAGATAATCGGCCATTTCTCTTTTGCTAGTTCATCAATATTTACGTGAAGTGCTCCTGCAAACAACAAGAAACTTAAAATACCATCCAATAGTAAACTTCTAAAATCAGAATTAGCAACGATATCACAAAAAAATTGGTAGAAATCAGGTGCAATACTCTTACTTAAAGTAATAATTACTACCGTTACTAAGCTCATCAGCATAAGTGCTATGGTAGCAGGCATTTTTAGCCATTTATAGTTTACAAAACTAAAAAAAGCAGCAATAGAAAAAACAATACTGAAGGACTGTAGCATAGTTATTTAGATTTTACATTAATATATTTTCCAACAAAGACAGCGATAACAATAGCTAGATAAAACTGACCAATGATATTCATAACTAAGGTAATAGATTGTGCTTGTGGAGTAAGAGGAGTAATATCCCCATAACCTACGGTAGTTATGCTAATAAAACTAAAATAATAAAATATGTATCCAGAATAATCTCCTCTTAGATGGAATGATCCTGGATCGATGAAATGAATAGTCTCAAAAAGGATTCCACCGATGATCCCTAAATAAATGAACCCCAAAATAGGGCCAAGAATAAACTGAAGGTTTATTTTATCTATTTTCCTTAATTGATGTAATAATAAAAAACAGAAGTACGAAAACAAAAGAAATGAAGATAGTAACCGGAATACATTGATCATATACATATCCGGATTAGAAAACTCTAACCATATAAATACTAAAGCTGTAATACCTAAGATATACGTTCTTATTCTGGTTTTGGTATTAGAAGCAATCAATGAACTGGCAAGAATTACCAGCGTATAATTAAGGACTACTGCGTGGGCAGGATACACCTCCGATATACTAGCGTGAATTGGAGTTAATAGAAAATTAAATACACTGATGAGCGCTATTAAGTATTTATAGGTATCTAATATTTTTAGTATTTTATTCATTACTTACAAATAGTCCTTTAACAACCTGAGTTTTGATTAATATTTAGCTCGAAACTAAGTATCCTATGATATATCTGTCAGATCGAGCGGAGTCGAGACTTAATATGTACTATCAAAAAGCAACCTCTCGATTCCGCTCGAGGTGACAGATTAGAAATGATTATTTAATTTTCTTATAATCAATGGTTTATTAATCGAATCCATGTTAATATATCCTAGAAGGCAGATTCAGTTCTTTTATACTACTAACATCAATTCGCAATTGATACCAGTCTTCAATTTTTACTACATTACCTGTTACTAACGAAGGCTTACCTACATACGGTAATATTTTTTTATTAATTGGATCTCCTTTTTGATCCGTGATCAAATAATATTCTGAGATATTATTCTCATCGGTTGTAGCTAATACAGGCGGAATCCCTCCGGAAATACATAAGACAGCACAGCTTCTATGAATCTTTCCTTTTCCAGGTTTCATTACCCCGAAATAACACTTGGGATCTACAATCTCACCAGTTAATTCCATATCGTTTACCAATGATTTGATCTTAGGTAATCGTTTAGCATTAGCTTTTTCGATGAGTGTAACTTTTTCATCGCTAGTGATCTGTAATAATGTTTTTCCGTTATAATAGATGAGATTCCCTTCAATACTCAGCATACTTCCAGATAACTCAGAAGCTTCTTCGCGTATCTTTTTTAGAAATGGATTAGCACTATATTTTCCAAAACCGATTAAAAGTATATTTTTAAAGGTGTTTTCAGCAGTTTTAACTTTCAACATAGGATATGGCATTTCATGATAAACTCCCATAATCTTCGTATTCGTTGTTAATTCAAAGGAACTATTCTTAAAAGTATTTTGTGTAAAAGCAAAAACAACAGCTATTGTTATCAGGGCTAATAAACCTAATATCACAAAGTTCTTTACTGTCTTTTTTGTTTTGGAGGAAACGTTGTCAATGTAACCAACAAAAAAATCATCTTCATTAGTATTCATAGATATTATTATTTAATAGGTGACAGGTGCTACTTCGGTTCCTTCTGCTAAGGCTTCTGGTAGTACATATATTTTGTTGTTATCATTTTTTAAACGGTATGTCGCAACTTTTTCTGTAAAAGGAGGAGGAGACTGACCATTATGAGGCAGGTATTGATATCCGTGCCATGGACATGTAACACAACCATCTATAACTTTCCCTTCACCTAATGGACCTCCTTGATGTTTACAGACATTAGAAATAGCAGATAGCTTGTTATCGTATTTAAAAACAGCGATTCGCTCTTTATCTACTATAAATATTTTAGCTCTATCCTCAGGGATTTCATCAATGTCACAAACATATTCCCAGCCGTCTTCTATAAGCTGTGTTTTGGTTTTATCTGTTTTTGTTTCTTTGAATCCAGTAATTAAGTGTAATGAAGCGATCGTTATAAAACCTAATCCTAATACCAAAAACGAAGCGATAGAAGGTTGTTGTTGAAATGCTCCAAGAAATATGTGCAAAATGATTAAAGCGTATGCAAAATATACCATCATATGTAGTCGCTTCCAGATTTTAGGAGATAAGTTTTTTAACCAGAAATCATGACTTGTAGCGGCCATTAGAAATAAAATGATTAAAGCGAAAAAACCTAATACCTGAAACGGGAAATTGGTTAGAGAACCGTAATCCATATTAGAAGTGAAAATCGCATAGATAGGATTCGTATTTCCCAGCGCATGAAACTGAAACATAGAAAACCCTCCATGAACCAAAGCTGCTAAAAACATACTAACACCAAGATGACGACGATTATATAACAAAGGTAGAAACCTGGTATTTAATCTTGCTAAAGGTCCTATAGCCAGAATAATATGCAGTAAAGCAATTGCTAAAGTTCCAAAAGCTCTTATAATCAAGGTTTCTGGACTTGTCCCACTATTGGTAATTATGGTAATACCAATGAAGCAGAGTAAATAGATAAGCATGCTAAGCCCTATCCATTTATCATAGATCTTTTTGTTTTTATTCCACAATACAGTTTGATAATTTACTCCCATTATAGTGTGATATTAATAATGTTGTTTTTCTTTATTTCATCATATATCCGAATACTCCTGGTAGACTTATCAACTTCGAATTGATATATTCCTTTCTTACTCAATGTACCTAAATAGGTTCCATCTCCATTGCTTGGTGTTAAACTATACACAATGGATGAGGCCGTTTTCAGCGGTTTTTTTAGAATAATCTGAAGTGCATTTGATGAGTTTTGCTCTTTGATACTTATATAAAAGGTGTCATTCTCTAAAACAGTACGTTGCCCTGAAATTTTTTCAGAAAGTAATACATCATTGTCTGTAAGTAAGGGCTCTTTAATACTATGAATTGAAAACATGATTAGTACAGGTACTGCAATAAGTAACAAGATCCATGTTATTTTATGAGCTTTTCGTAATCCTGAAGTCATGATTTTGTTCTTGATTTATTAATTATTTTCAAAAGGAGAACAGGCCAAAGGCCAATTGCTCCTGGAACCAACAATAATCGAACGGTCCATTTACTATCTGCTATCAGTTCATCTATTTTAAAGGCACCTTTGATAAAAAAGTAAATACCAAATAAAAAACCGATTCCAAAATAGAGACCTAAAAGACTCGTTATAATTTTAATTACTATTTCCATATTTATATAAGGTTTACATCTGTAATTATTTCCAACAATGCCGGACCATCGTGATCTCTTAGTTTTTCTAAGGCAGGAATCAGGTCTTCTTTTTTAGTGACTTTAATTCCCAAAGCGCCACAGTTTTCTGCATATTTTGCAAAACTTACATTGTGCAGTGATGTCTGCCATACGTCTACTTCTGCTGCTTTTTGTTCTTTAGAAATTTTACCTAGTTCTGAATTGTTTAACAATACGTGTTTGATGTTCATATTGTACTTCACCAATGTCATCATTTCTCCTAAATACTGACCAAAACCACCATCACCAGATACTGACCAGATAGGTCTTTCTTTTCCTTGTGCTGCCCAGGCTCCCATAGCTGCAGGTAATGAAAATCCAATAGATCCTAAGTATCCTGACATTAAAATAGATTGATTTTGAGGCTCGAAATAACGACCGAATGAGTAGGTGTTGTTTCCTACATCTACAGCAATTACAGCATTTTCTGGAGTGACTTTATTCATTGCTTCAAAAACAGCAATGGAACTGATTCCTTTATCACTTTGATCTTTTAATCTATTTGCTTTTTCTTCTTTCCAGATGTTCCATCGTTCTGCAATCTCAGATCTTCTATCAATCGTATTGATATTGTTTTCTGTTTGTTCTTCTATCAGCGATAAGGTTTCTGAGATTTCTCCCCATAAAGCTGCATCTACTTTATGAAATTTACTTAGTGCTGTTGGATCGTAATCCACCTGAATGATAGGTTTCTTCGGAGTAATCCCAGTATGATTAGAAAAAGAAGCTCCAAACACAATCAATAAATCACTTTCATTCATAAACCAGGATGCGATAGGAGTTCCACTACGCCCTAATACACCACATCCTAATTCATGGGCATCCGCTATAAGTCCTTTTCCTTTAAAGGTAGTAATTACAGGGCACTTTAATTTATCCGCAAAGGCAGTAATCGCTTCCATATGAAATCTTGCTCCATGCCCTACTATAATGGCTGGTTTTTTAGATTCCGAAATCATCGAAACTGCTTTTGCAACCATCTGTTTTGGAGGTGAAATATTCATAGGTGTGATTCTACCTTCAGGAGTTTGTGCTTCTTCACCTTTAGTTTTTGGCATAAAAGCTACTTCATCCGGAAATGTAATATGTGATACATTTCTATTTAGTAAAGCACTTTTGATAGCTAAATTCATTAATTCACTATGTTTTGAGTTTTGCTGTACTGCGTGATTAAAATCAGCTACGGTCTGGAAAGCTTTAACTAAATCTACTTCCTGAAACGCTCCGGTTCCCATCACTTGTGTATTTACTTGCCCAGAAAATGCTAGTAGTGGTGCTCTGTCTACTTTAGCGTCCCACATACCTGTAAACATATTGGTAGAACCGGGTCCTGCAATACCAAAACATACTGCGGGTTTCCCCATTAATTTCCCATAAGCAGATGCAGCAAATGCTGCGGCTCCTTCATGACGAATCCCGAAATATTGTAATTTCCCTTGCTCTTCTAATCGCATCATAGCATCTGCAACACCAAGATTGGAGTGACCCACCATCCCGAAAACGGTGTTAACATCCCAATTAACCATGGTTTGCATCATGACATCAGAAATAGTATCCTCATGTTTAGGTTCTTCCGGAATACCAACAAAAATAGCATCTCCATCTTCTTTTACTTCGAAAGTAGTAACGCCATCATCATAACCTCCTGGAGGTAATCCTGTGCAAGGATCAAAATCCCATCCGTGCCACGGACAGCGTAATAAACCATTTTCTATAGAACCTTCTCCTAGAGGACCTCCTTGATGCGGGCATCTATTATCTAAAGCAGAAAATTTACCTTTATAATGAGTCAGACAAACACCTTGATGACCAGCGGTTACGGTCTGTACTCTTCCTTCTGGAAGTCTATCTTTGTTATCCAGTACTTTATACCAAACAGTTTCTTTTTTTGAAGCCATGATTGTTTTTTAAGATGTTAGCATTTATTGAGATATTGATCTTGTCTAATTTTTACGGCCCTAAATGAATAAATAATCAGAGCTATTAAACCTAATAGGGCGCTGATAATACCAGCGATGGTAATAAAAATTGTAGCATTGAAATTGATTTTGAGACTTTTGTAAATTCCAGAAACTAATGCAGAAATCACAAAACTAGCTACAGCGACATATAAAAAAACCATTGCGCTATTTAGCAGTTTAAGTTGTCTTAGTTTTCGTTCAATTAGTTTTTCTTTTGTCGAGTCTTCTGTAATCAATGTTTTAATCTCTGTGCTTAGATTAACTAAAAGATTAGAAGTGGATAATATCAGCAGTCCAATACCTGGTATAATAGTCGCCGGTAGATACCAATGTTCCATAATTTTTTAGTTTTTATATATAGAAAGAGCTTCTTCAAAAAAAGTAATTCCATTGCTTTTATGTATACCTGTAATAGGTAAAATAGCACCTTTAAAACCTTCGTTTTTCCATTCGCCAAGAGATAGCGATTTAAAGTCTGCTGTATCTACTCCATCGTGGCCTCTGTATCCACTTATATAGAAGTAGTAATCATTATGGGCTTCATCCGGAATTGCTAAACCTAGTCCAATGGCAAGACCAGTTTCATCTTTTAACGGCGTAAAAGCTCCTGTGTCGAAATGATGAGGCCATATTCTTATTTCAGAATCTAATTTATTTCTATCCAGAAATTCTCTAATGATTTCTGACGATAATACTCTGTTTTTTTTTAATTGTTTAAGCGCCGAAACATCTTCTAATTTGAAGACATAGTCATCGTTAATTTGATATGGTAGTTCATAATGGATATCGTAAGAATACGGTTTGCTTATTTCACTATTTGCTGTCATTCTTTTTAACCATTGTAATACTTCTGCATGGGATGTGCCATCCAGTTTCAAAGTGCTTTTAGAATTAGCATCATTCCATTCTAATGTAAAAAGATCATAACTAAGAGAAAGAACAATTGGTTTATTGTCTAATTTCCTTGTGTAAAGCGTTCCTTTTTCTATTGAAAATCCAAGATTCGTGTGACTATCATCATCTTTTTTATCTACAAAACTTATTCCAGCAGCAGCCAGATATTGAGCCGCTAAGTGCATTTGAGTTGTCATATTGTTGGTTGCGTTATATGTTAATCATTGTGTTTTAAAGCACACCGGCATAATTTATACCTGTTAATTTATGCATATCCCTATCAAAAGTGGATAAATCATCTTGATTAAATTTAGATACGTCATCGTATCCGCAAGCTCTTGCAATAACTTTAATTAAGTCATTAGTAGCGTCAAAATAATTGTATAATTGCTTTGCTGAGGATTCTATAATCAATCTGCTTCTTAATGATTCTTTTTGCGTAGCAATACCAACTGGGCAATTATTGCTTCCACATGCGCGCATTCCTAAACATCCAATAGCCTGCAATGCAGAATTAGATACAGCAATAGCATCAGCACCAAGCATCATTGCTTTTGCAAAATCTTCTGCTATTCTTAACCCTCCAGTGATAATTAGGGTAACATCTGTAGCACCCACTTTATCAAGATATTTTCTGGCTCTTGCTAATGCAGGAATTGTGGGGACATTAATATTATCACGCAAAATAGTAGGCGCAGATCCCGTTCCACCACCGCGTCCGTCTAAGATGATATAATCCACACCAACATCTAAAGCAAACTGGATATCTTTTTCGATATGACTGGCTGCAATTTTAAAACCAATTGGGATTCCACCTGTTCGATCACGTACTTGTTCAGCAAATGCTTTGAAATCTTTTACACCGTGAAAGTCAGGAAAGGTCGCTGGAGAGATAGCAGTTTCTCCTTGATTTAGACCTCTAACTTCGGCAATTTCTTTACTTACTTTGTTTCCTGGTAGATGACCACCTGTACCAGTTTTTGCTCCTTGTCCTCCTTTAAAATGAAAGGCTTGTACTTTATCTAATTTATCCCAGGAAAATCCAAATTGAGCCGATGCCAACTCATAAAAATACTTGGTATTGTTTTCTTGTTCTTGTGGTAACATGCCTCCTTCTCCAGAACAAATTCCGGTTCCGGCCATTTCTGCACCTCTGGATAAAGCAATTTTAGCTTCTCTAGAGAGTGCTCCAAAACTCATATCACTTACAAACAATGGGATATCCAGGTGTAAAGGTTTCTTTGATTTAGGACCAATTACTACTTTGGTAGTTACTTCTTCGTGATCTAACAAAGGTCTACTAGCTAATTGAGCCGGTAAGAATTGAATATCATTCCATTTAGGCAATGTATTTCTATCTACACCCATAGAAGCCGAAAAACCATGATGTCCTAGATTTTTTAATCCATTTTTAGCAAGCTCCTTTATGTATCCAGTATAAGGTTCTGTGTCTTCTGGATGCGTATCTGCATAAGCTCCTAGATATTCATCTCTGTTAAAAGGTTGTGGTTGATTTGCTAAATATGCATCGATTTCTATTTCATCCACATATAAGTTGTCTCCTTCTATTTTTGTGTTGAATTTATGGAGAATCTCCTTATTGTTATATTCAGAAATACCTGTGTCAACTCTATAGTCCCATCCGTGAACTCCACAAATAAGATTATGCCCATCAACATGTCCATCAGCCATTAAGGCACCTCTATGCAAACATCTACCATATAATACAGATATTTCTTGATCAAACTTGACAATAACCAAGTCTAATCCATTTACTAAAGCGTGCGTAGGTTGTTTATTTTCTAAATTACTGATCTGGGCAATTGCTACAGGTTTTTTCATGTGATGTTTCGGTGTTTTGATGTTAGTTATTTTGAAATTTATTCTGTTAATGATCGGAATAAATATATTATTTGGTCTTAAGGTTTTAACAAAACTTTCAGTATTGTTGAATTTTTAAAAAGCAAATCCAAGAACGAATGTTATTCTGCCTCCATCAGAGCTTGCATAATACCCTAAATTAGCAGTAAAAGAGTCTAATCCACTAATCCAAAAAGATCCTCCTGCACTGTTGTGCCACTTATCAGAATTATCATTTTCTAACCAGACTCGGCCATAATCAAATCCTCCTGTAAGTCCATATTTAAGAGGAATGAAGCTTGTCTTAAATTTACCAAGTTTAAGTCGTAAATCCGTATTTTGATATGCAGCATATTTACCAACAAACCTTTCGTTTCTAAAACCGCGTAACCCTTTTACGCCACCAATCTGGGCTCCGTGATAAAATTCGAAATCATTACCCAAGATTACTTCGCCTCCAATCTCGGTAGCAAAGACCAGGTTTCCGCTTTTATTTAGTTTGTGGTCGATGTCAATTTTAGGTTCTATATACCCAAAACTATTATCGCTTCCGTCGATAGCTGTTTTATATCCTGCTGTTAGCCCTATTTCCATCCCCAAGGTAGGAAAAGCTATGTCATTTTTGTTCTCAAAGCCATAAGTAACTTCTGCTCCTACATAAGTTTGTTGATCAAAAACATCATTGGTAATAGGAATGCTATTGACAAAACGACCATTTGTATTTTCTAATTCAAAGGATTCTATCAAAGGTTTGAATTGAAAATATCCTCCATCTCTTCCTCTCCAAATCAATGAGATTGCAGCGTTCCATTTTCTAAGTCTAACACGATTAAAATCTAAATCAACAACATCTCTGTCATAATCCGTTTCATTACCAAAGCCAAAGAAATTCTGAGCAAAACTTGGACTGGTGTACAGCCCTTCAATGCCAAAATTCCAATTATGAAAGATATGAGAAAATTCACCTTTATAAGAGACGTCAAACCCTCCTGAACCTGTATAGAAAGATGTGCTAATAGAATGTTTCTGGGTAAATGGATTTCTTTGTAATCCATAATATGTGAAATTATCTAATACACCCACTCGTAGTCCATCATCCGGATTAAATGCTATTAATGGAAGTATTTGATTAAAGGAGTATTTTGTTTTTTTGTAATCATAATTATTAACATCATAATCGTCTACAAGCCATTTTTTAGAGCGTTTATTTACAATAGTGTTATTTTTATTTTTATAATCGTATAACTTTATTCTTTTTGTGTTTTTGAAGTCATACGTGTCATTTTTCTTACCTCCAATTACTTTTATATCAATTAGGTTATTTCCTTTTCCTTCTACATTAAAGGTATCATTACCATCTAATCCATATAGCCAAATTTCCTTAGTTTCTTTTTTATTAAAGGTTCTATTTAGGATACCAATATCTTTTCTTTGGATTTCTATATTGGTCTGGCCATTTGGTAATCTTTTTATATTAAAAATGTCATCTTTTTGAGTGCCTGTTATTACCTCAAAATTGTTGAGGTGTTTATAATATTTCTGGGCAATATCGACAATATTAGACCTTCTCCCTTTCAGTTTCTTTTTGATATCATCAATGGTCTCACCTTTCATTTCCTGAGGAAGATTTTCAAAAGCATTTTCTATTACTTCATCGGTAAGATTTTCCTGAATATAAGTAGCTTGTTCTTTCCATTTAGACCAGTCCGAACCATTAATAAAAGTCATATCTAATGGATATGGAGTCTGACCAAACCATTTAGGACTGCGTAGTTGGTCATCATAAGATTGCATTTTTCTTAAACCAGGTATAGCATGAGTTAAGAAGTTAACAATGGCACCATCAAAAACAGAGAATGCCTGATCTCTATCTCTTGGAATTGGTTTGCAGATTTCTGTACCATCTTCTTTTTCGAAGAAAGCCCATCTCCATTGATCTGGATGTCGATCCCAGTCACCAATTAACATATCAAATAATCGCGCTCGGATATAAGAAGGTTCATCTACTATGGATTTACCAGTTTTATGTACTTCTTGTAATACATCATTAGAACTAAGAATCTTTTTAGGTTTCCCAAAAGATGCCAAATCACTATGACTGGATTCTGCTCGTTCTTCTACTAAGTATAATTCATCTCCAAAACCGTTATTGAATTCACCAAGGGTTTCTTGTTTTGGAATATAATATAAACTTGGGTTGGTATGAAATACATCAACGGCATCTGATAATGTTGCTATAGCAAAAGGTGTATAAGGATGTGCAGTAGTGTAGAAATCTAATAAAAATCGATCAGCGTAACTATCTTGTAGATCTTCTTTTACATATTTATCAAGAAACGCTGTCGACTGAATAAATTTTGTAGCGCTTTTCCGTAGCGCACGCATTACGTATTGTTTACCGTCTTTATCGACTAATCTAAGTGAGTTGGATTGATGCCCTCCTCCTTTTCTGACAGGTGTTAAACCTCCTTTAAGAGTGTCTAAAAGAGCTACCTTGGCTTGTACTTGTTTACTATAATGTTTTCTGTAATGTTGTCCCCATAAACCTTTGTATAATTTACTTTTCTTAGTTTCGTCAAGACTATAAACAGATGAACTCTGAGTTGCTGAAAAACTAGTAATAGGCTTTAGTATATATGCAGTTTTTTCTTTTTCATTTCGTAATACAGTCGTGTTAAATAGGGGAGTTGTATTTCCATTTTCTAAAGAATAATAATGAACAGTAGTTTTACCATCGGCATAAATATCTAATTTAGCATATCCTTTTTGTGTACTTGCAAAATCTCCTTCGAGGGCTTTTTTAACCCGTTCAGTTTTTCCGATAGCACCACTTATAATTTGTGGGATTCCATATTTATTTATGTATTGTAGGTTTTTATCTTTTCCGGATACAAAGATTACATTTTCATTTTGTCGAGCAAGGGTGGTAATTCTATTTCTAAAATTGCGATATTGTTTATTTTCAAAATCTTGTATCGATGTACCTGCCGTATTGGATAATAGTCCTTGTTTAGAATAGGTATGTATTGGGTGATGAATGGCTATAATTTTGATTTTATCCTGGTTCTTTTTCAAAATACTTTCAAATTCTAGAAAAAATTGTGTTCTGTTTTTGATATCACAATCATCATTGATGTAGATGTTTTTATTCCAATTTTCTAGATACCATTGCGAATCGATTGCCACTAAGACTACATTTTTAGATATGTCTTTTTTCTTGATAGGACAGCCATCATCTGGGTAATATTTAGCTTTACTATTTTTTTGAATAAATTTTTCAATTCCTCTTACATTTTTATAACCTGCAGATTTCCATTCATTATAACCTGGAGTAAAAATAATCTCTCCATTAAAATCGGCAATGATGTCTAATTGTTTTCCAACAGATGTTTTGGAAGAACCTTTTTTAATGCTTTTAGGATCGGCAGTGTTACCGACTATTAGTAAAGTAGCATTTTTAGTTTGATTAGAAATTGATTCTATATTTCTTAAAATACTTTGATTTTCATCTTCACTGGTATTTGCCGTAATAAAAATAGAGGTTTCTATTTCTTGAGCATTAATAGATTTAATAGAAAATAAGAAGAGAATAATTAAGATGAGTTTTGATTGTGTGTGTTTCATATCTTAATAGATTAGTTTATATATTATCCTGTTGCTTTTGAGTCTTGAATAGTGAGATGTTTTGGGAGTTATAAGCTATAATGTTATTTTTTCTTAAAGAGCTTAATACATTACTGACTGTTTGTCGAGATGTATTGGTTAGATTCGCAATATCTTTATGTGACAAGAGGTTTTTGGCAATAATTCTAGTATTTTTTTCTTCGCCAAACTCTTGGATATAGTCAAAAATAAATTCTTTAATTCGCGTAGTACTATCTTTATAGAGTAAGTCCTGTAATCGTCTTTCCAATTTTTTGATACGTAAACCATAGACTTTTAGAACACCGTTTTTAAGGGATTTATGTTTCTCCATAATACTTTCCATTCGTTCAGATTCTATATAGCAGACGATGCAGTCTTCTAAGGCAATAGCTTGTTCTTCTACTGCAGCTTGTTCATTGTAAAGTGATAGTTCACCAAATATGTGTCCTTTTTTTACAATGTACTTTACATTTTTGTTAACGGTATCTATGATTTTTACAGTTCCTTTTTTAAGGAAAAAGATACTTTTTTTATCATTATTAAGTAATTGGATGGTAGTTCCTTTATCAATACTGTCCATTTCCAGGATTTCACACATGCGCATCATGGTGATTCTACCTAGTTTGTTGAAAAGGTTAAAGCCTTCTAGAAACCAGTATTTAGTATATGTATTCAATTAGATGAGGTTTGATTAGTATTGTTAAATGTAGTAAAATTTAATAGTACTGACTATGAATTAATTAGCAGAAGTTACTTCAGACGACAATCTGGTGTTATTTACAGTTTTTTACTCCAGAGGAAGGTCCTTTTATAAAATGTCATATACCTACAGATGATATCAATTTAAGTTTGTAACAAAGCCTCATAGTTGATAATCATCATAGCGGAAAAGGAGTCACTAAAAAGTACTAGCTTATATAACAAAACGTAAAGACGTATAAGGTCAAAACGGATGAGTTTGGTAAATTTTTCTAAAATGAGAAGGAGCTGTATGAAATTCATACAGCTCCTTTCTAACTATTTCCCCAGCATTAAAAACTCGTTACAAACTACTTCTGTTATGTATCTTTTATTGCCATCGTTGTCATCATAACTGCGCGATGTAAGTTTACCTTCTATGGCTACTTCCTGGCCTTTGTTTACATATTTTTCAATAATTTCTGCTGTTTTTCCCCAGGCAACAATATTATGCCATTGCGTATCCGTGATTTTATCACCTGCTTTATTGTAGTAATAATCGTTTGTGGCGATAGAGAATTTTGCAAGCTTCTTACCAGAGTCTAAATTTAGAATTTCTGGTTCTTGCCCTAGGTTTCCAATTAACTGTACTTTGTTTTTAAGTGTATTCATGATTTCAATTTTTAAAAGCCTGTCTATAACAGGTAGATTAAACAGTAAATAGTATCAAGTTCTTATGTTTCGACAATGCAAACATAGATGCAGGCTAAAAAAAGATTCGGTTAGGAAGTGTTTATTTTCGGTTGTAATCGTTTGTAGTCGTTTGAAAACGATTAATAAAAGTAGTTTTGAATAAAAAATTGATACCTTAGGAATATTAATAAAAAACAGGATATAAAAACTTATGAATGATTCAATCATAGCGGTCTTGAAAACAATTTTTGATAGAGATTTGACAAAACTGAAAGAAGAAGTGAGTGCATATTCCAAAGAAGAAAATCTATGGATCGAAACAAAAGATATCAGTAATTCTGCAGGAAATCTGTGCTTGCATCTTGTCGGTAATCTGAATACTTATATAGGTGCAGAATTTGGTAAAACGGGATATATTAGAGAAAGAGATAAAGAGTTTTCGTTAAAAAATGTGCCTAAATCACAACTGATATCTATGGTAAATGATGTGATGACGATTGTACAAGATTCATTGGATAAAGTAACGCATGAAGATCTACAAAAAGAATATCCCAGAATACTAATGGATAAGAATCCAAGTACGCTAAGGTTTTTTATACACCTTACTACACATTTAACCTACCATTTAGGACAAATAAACTATCATAGAAGAATACTAGATGTGTAATCTAGAAAAGTAACCATAGCGATGTTAAAAAAAATATTAAAAATATTATTGGTTTTGATATTACTCATAGCCATTGGTGCGGGA
Organism: uncultured Aquimarina sp.; assembly: GCF_947492405.1. Taxonomy (GTDB): domain Bacteria; phylum Bacteroidota; class Bacteroidia; order Flavobacteriales; family Flavobacteriaceae; genus Aquimarina. Next base: position 88,217 of record NZ_CANLMP010000004.1, on the reverse strand, counting down.
TATCTTTATTTCAGGTTGCATAATAATATAAATAATGTTCTTGAAGCAAAAAATGATTGGCGCAGTGAAGTATTAGAATTTCCGTTAATATTTGCAGGAGATTTAGATTATGAAGGAGAAGAGCATATTCGATTTGCACCGGGTTGGGGAGAAACAAATAGTGAGGATTATTTTTCTTATGTTTTTCTATGGATCTTAGAGGAAGATCCAATGATAAATGAAGCGGCACTAGAAAACATCATGAATATTTATTTTGATGGACTTATGAATACAGGAGCCATTACGAATTTTAGTTTCTTTAAAGATATTCCTGTAACAGAATCTTCGATGCAGAAAATTGAAGATGATCGTTATAAAGGTTCTATAAAACTTTATGATGAATTTTTTGCAAAGGATATGATTACATTACGTGCAAATATTAAATATGAATACTGTAATGCTACAAAAAAACATTTAGTCTGGTTTTACTTGTCTCCTAAAGAAATAAATCATCCTATTTGGAATCAGCTTCAAGAAGTGCATTTAAATATCAATTGTCAATAAAAACAAAGCTATCTTTTGGCGTAGCACTTTGTTGAAAATATTTAAAAAACAAAAGAATTTGAAAGAAGAATACCAAGAATTTTATAATGCTTATATCAAATTATTCCCTGACTTAAACTCAGAAGAGTTGGCTTTTTTACGTTCATACCTAACTATAGAGGAGTATGATAAGAAAGAATTCTTGTTCAAGAGTGGAGAAGTTCAGAAAGAAGTTGCATTTGTGTGTAAAGGTCTTCTTAGACGATATTATGTTAACGAAAAAGGGAATAAGATAACTACAGGTTTTGTAAACGAAAATAACTATGCCACAGATTACCCGGCTTTTATTAGACAAATACCATCTAAGTATTTTATTGAGTGTTTAGAGCCATCTGTCATTATAAAGTTACCCTATGATAAAATTCAAGAAGGGTATAAAAAGTATAAGAGAAGTGAAATGTATGGGAGGTTAATTGCCGAGTATGTCTTGACTTTCCAAACTGATAGAGTAGAGAGTTTTCTATTTAAAAATGCAGAAGAAAGATACTTGGACTTTATAGCGCATAATAAAGATATTATAAATAGAATCAGTTTATCTCACTTATCAACTTATTTAGGAATAGAACGTCAATCTTTGAGCAGAATACGAAGCAAAATTGCAAAAAAATAGTTTTTGTCACATATGTGTCAGGTACATTGTTTAATTATATCACATTTTTACGGTGTAAATTTAAACACAATAAAAAATGATTACTTATAGAACAATAGTCGGCCCAACAATTTTTATATTATTTCTTTTTTTTGGTGTAATAACTTTTGGACAAGAAAGCGTTATAAAACCAGCTATTCATAAAAGCATACAACAACAAACTAATAAGATCTTTGACGACCTTGTAAAAATTCATAGAGATTTTCATATGAATCCTGAAGTTTCTGAACAGGAAAAAAGGACAGCTCATAAAATCAAGGAATATTTGCTCTCTATTGGATTAGAGGTTAAAACAAATATTGGCGGCAATGGTGTTGTTGGTATTTTAAAAGGAGCCAAAGAAGGAAAGAAAATTGCCTGGAGAGCTGATATTGATGCGATGCCTTCAGAAATACCTGATGTGGTAGATTTTAAATCAAAAACAGAGGGTGTTCGTCATATTTGTGGACATGATGTACATGCTACTATCGCATTAGGGATTGCTAATGTATTAGCAAGTCAAAAAGATCAATTAAAAGGGACGGTTTATTTCATTTTTCAACCTTCAGAAGAGAATTATAAGGGAGCACAAGCAATGATAGAAGATGGCTTATTTGATATCATCAACCCAGAAGAGATATACGCAGCTCATATAGCTCCACTACCTGCAACAATGATCTCAACCAAACCAGAATGGCTGTTTGCTGATTATAAGGTCATAGAAGTATCGTATAAAAACTCAGGAGATGATGATGCCATGATTGAGTACACTAAGACATTACTTAAAAGTTTTCAAAATGTAGAACCTGGTAGTAAGTTTTTTGATCCACAAAGTTTATTAAATCCTGCTATCGGTTTAGCTAATCCAAATACAATTTTTAAGGATTATACCACGGTATATGATAATTTTAATGTTAAAAAAACAGAGGCTCTAATATCAATTAAAACGTATGTTGGCTCTAGTATTTTTAATGAGTTGGATAGAATTTTACCTCAAGTAAAACAGAAAATTAAATCGTCAAAATATTCAACTAGTTTGGTAAATGTGTCATATTCTGGAGATCGAGCGAATCTTATGAATGATAAAAAGTTAACCAATAAGGCAATGAATGCTATTTCTACAGTTTATGGATCGCAAAGTGTAATCCGACTATATGGAGAAATGCCAGATGGGCGTGGTGATGACTTTGCATATTTCCAGGAAAAGGTACCCGGAACGTATTTTTTCTTAGGAGGTTCTAATTTCGAAAAAGGGATTATTTCGATGCCTCACGCACCAAATTTTGCGATTGATGAAATTAGTATTAAAACCGGAGTGAATTATTTTTCGTCATTAATTGTAGAGCGGTTATTTCAATAGGAGGAGTAAGTGTACAGGAACTATTACAGTCTAATCCCTGAATCTTTCAGAGGTAATTAAAATATAGTATCTTCATAACAAATCTATGATTTGTTATGAAGTCTATTTTTATATTAATGATTCTCGTTCTTTGCATTTCATGCTCGGGAGATGATAATGAAACAACTCCATCAGTTTCCTCTTTTTTATTTGAAGACGGATTTGAAACTCAAACCAATAGTATAGACGAGCTTTTTCCTGATGACGGCAGCAGATGGTCGAACATACAGCAGACGAATCCTTCAAATGAAATTACAATATCTAATACTATTTTTTCAGAAGGACAAAATGCATTGAGGTTATTTGCATTTCAATCAGACAATGTACTGTCCAAAATGGATATAGAAAAAGGAGGATTTCAGGCTTTTTCCGGAAATCAAGTAATTATTCAGGCAGATTTTTATCTTAACGCTACAGCGAATTTAGAGGAACTTTTTTTGATTGATTTAGAGTGTTGCTCCTGTTGGGATCCTTTAGTAGATGCCGATCCCTCTTCGGATGGCGATAATCAATGTCCCGGTGTTCGACTAAAAATGTCTGGCGGTAATGATTTTTTATCCTTAGAAAGAGGTAAAATTTCTGCAAGTACGCTAACGCAAACATCATTTCAGTTTCCTAGAAACGAATGGGTTTCGGTTCGATTAGAATTAACGTTATCTGATAATGATGCTGGTACGAATAAGTTACTCATCAATGGTAATGAAGTGATTAATAGTAGTGGTATGAATATGCCAAATGCACAAGTGTTTAGAGATGTTTTTGCCCAGAATGGGATTGATTTTAATTTACAGGAACCTACTTTTTACGAAAGAATACAAATCGGAGCTACAGCGAATCCAACAGCTGAAGATATAGAACTTTTTGTAGATAATTTTTCTATTCAAATTAACTAAGAACGGTATTGTTCTTAAAACATTCAGTATGATACGACCATACGAGTTGCATGATAAAAAAGAATTGGTTGCTATTTTTAAATTAAATACACCCAAATACTTTGACCCAAAAGAAGTAAAAGATTTTGAGGAATATTTAGAACAGCATAGTAACACCTATTTTACAATCGAATATAAAAACAACATAGTGGGTGGAGTAGGGTGCTATGTAAAAGAAGAAGACAAAACCGGAAGAATAACCTGGATATTTTTCCATCCGGACTATTCCGGACTTGGATTAGGAAAACAAGCAGTAACATATTGTTTGAATTCTTTTAAATCAAATGCTACTATCAAAAAAATAGTGATAACGACTTCTCAATTAGCATATCGATTTTTTGAAAAGTTTGATTTTACGTTAAAAGAAACGGAAAAGAATTATTGGGGACCTGGATTGGATTTATATTTGATGGAGCGGAAGATTTAGAGTACTTCTTAAGTAACTAAAACAATCAAATTTATAACAGATTATTTTAAAGATTACAGCGTCTAATACAGTATCTTTATCACACCATTCTAAAAACTCATTTACACATAACATACTTCTCATTGATGCTATGATGGATACACTCTTAGAAACCGAATTTACATTTCACAAGCCAGAAATTAAAAAGCTTAATGGCTATGACAACGTCAATTATCTTGTTAAAAATAAATCCGGGCGGTATATTTTTAAAACCTATGCGTATCATAAAGAGTTACTGGCTGTTCTGGAGGCAGAAAATGAAGCCCTGCTGCATCTTCAGGAAAAAGACACAGATACATCTCCTAAACCGATTCCTTTTACAGATGGTAGTTTTATAAAGGTCTTGATGATTGATGGGGTAAAAACAATTTGCAGGATGCTTTCGTTTCTGGATGGTTGGTTTTTAGGAGATATAAAAGCTTCAAAAGAGTTATTTTGTTCATTAGGTGTTTTTCTGGCAGAAATGAACCTTACATTTCAAAAATTTGATAGTTACGTACTAAAAGCCAGACAATGGGAATGGGATATCCAATATCTCCATCTAAATAAAAAGTACCTTAACGATATTCCAGACCCTCATAATAGAAGTATTGTGTACTATTTTTTTCAGCAATTCGAGGAACAGGTAGTTCCATTATTGCCAGAATTAAGAAAACAAGTAATTCATAACGATGCTAACGAGTGGAACATCTTAACGAAAAATGGCAGCGTTTCAGGAATCATTGATTTCGGAGATCTGGCATATTCACAGCTAATTAATGAAGTAGCGATTGCCATCACTTATGCGTGTTATGATAAAGAAAATCCACTGGATTGGGCACCGATAGTTCTAAAAGCGTATCATAGTATTCTCCCATTGGAAGAAAAAGAAATTAAGGTGTTGTATTATTTAATAGCTGCAAGGCTATGTACAAGTGTTTGTAATTCCGCTCATTCTCGAAAAACAGATCCTGAGAATACCTATGCTACCGTGAGTGAAAAATCTGCCTGGCAAATGTTGCACAAATGGTTAAGAATTAATCCGATTGGGGCAGAGCATTTATTCAGGAAAACAATAGGGTTGCCAGTTGATAAAATAGAAACAACCGATGAAGCGATTAGAAAGAGGTATCAGCATATAAGTTCTATTCTGTCGGTAAGTTATAAAACTCCCATTTTTATGACTCGTTCGGCTTTTCAATACATGTACGATGCTGAAGGGAATACTTTTTTAGATGCGTATAATAATATTCCACACGTTGGGCATTCACATCCAAGAGTAGTAGAAGCTGGACAAAAACAAATGGCAACATTGAATACCAATACCAGGTATCTGTATGATCTGTTACCCAAATATGCAGAAGAACTATTGTCAAAATTCTCGGATTCACTTAATAAAGTATTTTTTGTAAACTCAGGAAGCGCAGCCAGTGATTTGGCAATCCGAATGGCGTATGCACATACTCAGCATAAAAAAGTTATGGTGATGGAACATGGGTATCACGGCAACACCCAGATTTCTATTGATATTAGTGATTATAAATTCAATAGCTCAAAAGGACAAGGACAAAAAGAACACATTCTAAAAACCCAAATTCCGGATACCTATAGAGGCAAATATACTGACGAGAACGCAGGTGAATTGTATGCGGAGGAGGCGGTGAAACAAATAGAAAATTCGGATCATCCGATTGCTACTTTTATTACAGAACCCGTTGTGGGATGCGGCGGACAAGTTCCGCTGGCAAAAGGATATCTAAAAGAAGTGTATCCGGCAATAAGAAAACAAGGAGGGATCTGTATTAGTGATGAGGTTCAAACAGGTTTTGGACGTTTAGGAGATCACTTTTGGGGGTTTGAAGCACAAGAAGTTGTGCCGGATATGGTTATTGTTGGGAAACCAATAGCAAACGGACATCCAATGGGTGCTGTCATTACAACAGATGAAATAGTCGAATCTTTTAGTAAAGGAGTGGAGTTTTTTAGCTCTTTTGGAGGAAATCCAGTTTCCTGCGCCATTGGGTTATCAGTACTGGAAGTAATTGAAAATGAAAAATTACAAGAAAATGCGAAGATAGTAGGAGCCTATTATAAATCGCTCTTATCTGAACTTCAGAAAAAGTACGATTGTATTGGTGATGTGCGAGGATCCGGTTTGTTTTTGGGAATCGAAATTATAAAAGGAGAAAATCGTGAAACCAATAGAGTTCTAGCACATCATATTAAAAATGAATTACGAGATAAATTCATACTCATTAGTACGGATGGTCCTGATGATAATGTGTTGAAAACGAAACCTCCTTTATGTTTCACAAAAGAAAATGCTAAAGAAGTTGTGGATGCTATTGACAGTGTGTTAGAAAGTTATTATCAAACACAAAAAAGATTTTAAAGAAAGAATACAAATGCCTAAACCAACAATAATCATTACAATTAGTACGATAATTCTTTTATTGGTTTTAGGATGTAAACAGCCTGAAAAAGATGTGATCACGATTGCTGCAGCCGCTAATATGCAGTTTGCTATAGATGAAATTTCTAAAGCATTTACAAAACAAACCGGAACGCCTTGTGAGTTGGTAATCAGTTCTTCTGGGAAGTTAACTGCACAGATTAAAGAAGGAGCTCCGTACGATATTTTTGTTTCTGCTAATATGAAATATCCAGAAGAAATTCAAGCAAGCGATTTAACCGTTCATCCGCCTAAAATATATGCGTATGGTCAATTGGTATTGTGGTCAATGTATGATAATATCCGACCTTCTATCGAAATACTAAAAAACGAGGAAGTCAAACACATTGCTTTGGCAAACCCCAAAACGGCACCTTATGGTCAAGCAACAATTAAAGTGTTGCAGAATAACGCTATTTATGATCAAGTTAAAAGTAAATTAGTATACGGAGAAAGTATTTCGCAAACTAATCAGTTTATTACATCAAAGTCTTCGGAGATTGGCTTTACTGCAAAATCCGTGGTACTATCTCCTAAAATAAAAGGTAAAGGACATTGGATAGCTTTGGATAAAGAAACGTATCCGCTTATTAAGCAAGGAGTTGTTATGATTAAAACGGAAAATCGAGATTTTAAAAATGCTCAACAGTTTTATGATTTTCTTTTTTCAAAAGAAGCTAAGGAAATACTGGAAGATTTCGGATATTTAGTGTCTGATAGAAAATAGACGATTTTTATAATTTGAATTATTTTTGATGGAATTTTGATTTTCTTTTTTGATGTAGATGCTTTAGCATCAGACGATAAAAATAAACTAAAATTCCATCAAAAAGAAACAAATTAGTGAGCGCTGTATTTTCTATTAGAGACTATTAAGTAGCTGAATAATGAATGTTTTTTCAGGACATATATCGGATATACAGGTAAACGAAAGTTTATCAATGGTTTCGGTTCGGATAAATGAACATGTTACCCTTAAAACTATTGTAGTAGAAACTCCGGAAACGGCTTCTTACCTGAAGATAGAAAATACCGTAGAAGTTTTGTTTAAAGAAACAGAGGTGATCATCAGTAAAGAAGATGCTCTTTCGATAAGTATTCAAAATAAAATTACAGCTACTATTAAAGGAGTAAAAAAGGGAGTGTTGTTAAGTAGATTAACGTTGAAGTCAGAAATAGGTGACATAATTGCTATTATTGCTACAGAAGTTCTGAATAAGATGATGTTAGTAGAAAATCAAGAGGTAATAGCTATGATAAAAGTAAACGAAATTATGATTTCCAGATGATGGATTGGAACCCAATCATATTAACAGCTAAGCTTGCTTTGGTAACTACAATGGTTCTATTAATTATTTCGATCCCATTAGCATATTGGTTAGCACATTCTAAATCAAGAATTAAACCTGTTATAGAGACTTTAGTGAGTATGCCTTTGGTATTACCTCCAACTGTTTTAGGCTTTTATTTATTGATGACTTTTAGTCCGGGTAATGCTTTTGGAAGTTGGATCGAAGATTGGTTTGGAATCCGGTTAATTTTTTCGTTCACAGGACTAGTGATAGGATCTGTTATTTATAGTTTGCCATTTATGGTAAATCCAATTCAATCGGGTTTGGCTAGTTTACCTTCTTCGCTGACAGAGGCTTCATATATATTGGGTAAATCCAAAATAAAAACCTTGTTTAGTGTATTGCTACCTAATATAAAGCCTTCATTACTAACAGGAATTGTATTAGCTTTTGCTCATACTGTTGGAGAATTCGGCGTTGTTTTAATGATCGGAGGAAACATTCCAGAAAAAACCAAAGTGGTTTCCATTGCTATTTATGATGAGGTAGAAGCATTAAATTATAGTAATGCGCATATGTATTCCTTAATTTTGATCATTATAACTTTTATAGTATTGTTATCGGTGTATTTGATTAATGGAGGTTATCTAAAAAGGTTTTGGAAATGATAAAAGCTCATATTCATAAAACACTTAGTAATGCTAACGGAAAGATGCTTCTTGATATTCAATTGAATATTAAAAAGGGGCAATTTATTACTTTATACGGCCCTTCTGGTGCCGGAAAAACATCTACACTTAGAATTTTAGCTGGATTGTTATCCGTCGATAAAGGACAAATTATTATAGGTAATAAAACATGGTTAAATACAGAGAAAAAGATCAACATTACTCCACAAGAACGAAAGATTGGTTACGTTTTTCAGGATTATGCGCTATTTCCTAATATGACTGTGCGAAAAAATCTGGAGTTCGCTCTAGAAAAACATCAGGATAAAAGTATTGTCCAAGAATTAATTACCATCGTAGCGTTAGAGGAGTTACAAGATAGAAAACCAGAAACATTGTCTGGTGGTCAACAGCAAAGAGTTGCTTTGGCACGTGCACTGGTTCGCAAACCTGAAATCTTGTTATTAGATGAACCACTTTCTGCGTTGGATATTAAAATGCGAACTAAATTACAGGATTACATCCTAAAAGTACATAGACAGTATGAACTCACAACAATTTTAGTAAGTCACGATGTGGGTGAGATTATAAAAATGTCTGATGAAATTTATTGCCTTGAAGATGGTAAAATCAGTAAGCAAGGCAATCCGTCGGCTATTTTTACTAATGATAAACTAAGTGGTAAGTTTCAGTTTACGGGCGAAGTAATTGCTATAGCACAAGAAGAAGTGGTCTATATTGTTACTGTACTTATAGGTAATAATGTAGTAAAAATAATTGCTCAAAAATCAGAAATTATTGATTTAGGAATTGGAGATAAGGTTATCGTTGCTTCTAAAGCTTTTAATCCTGTTCTCCTAAAAATTGAGAAGTAATAGTATGAGAGTTCAAAGAGTACACTTTCCTGGTAAATCATTACTTTCTAAAAATACTTGTGATTATTCGGATAGTTTTAAAGGCAAATTTACTGATAAACAAGATACTATTGATATCATCATTATAACAAAAGCTTTCTTTTCTACTTCACCAGGATGGATTGGGAAATTATTTGTTTTAAGAAATAAAATTGTTTCGGTTTTTGGTTTGAAAACAGGAGGTAAAGTAAAAGAGAGAGAAGAAGCGTTAGATAATTTTAAAGGTGAGATAGGAGAACAAATTGGAATTTTCAAAGTATTCGAAAGAACTGAGAATGAAATCATCTTAGGCGAAGATGATGTCCATCTTAATTTTAGAGTTTCGCTATTATTAGAACCAAAGCTAGATAATCATAAAGACCTTACCATTTCTACGATCGTACATTTTAATAATTGGTTTGGAAAATTATATTTTCTTCCTGTAAAACCATTTCATAAATTGATTGTTCGAGCTATGTTAAAAAGTGTAATTAAAGAAGTAGAAAAAGTATTTCTGTAATTAATTATTGTACAACAATTTTAAGTGATTTCTTGGCACCTAAAGAATTGATAATTTTAGCGATGTATATTCCGGATCCGTAAGAAGCTATGTGTATTACTTCAGTATTGGTTACCATTCGATCATATATTTTTCTTCCTATTGTATCATATATTTCTAATTTTTCTTTTGAATTCTTTTGTGTTTCAATTCTAATATCGCCACGGGTTGGATTAGGATAAATTTTTGTTGATATGGATGCAAATTCTTCTGTACTAAGGGTATTCAAACTTTGTTCAAATAACCAATCCCACACATCTTGATTATTATATGTTTTGGTCCACGCATCATGACCACCATTTCGATATAAAGTAAATGACATTTTATCAGAAGGGCTATTTATTCCAACCCCAGATGACCAGGTTTTGTTTGTGGTATCAAATTGCATAGTATAATCATTATCCGCAACAGTACCTCCAGAACCAAATGGATATACTTCCATAACGGAACTACCTGTATTTGCAATTCGATTCATATTGTTTATAGTTTGTCCTCTTCCTACGGTTCCATCGCTAAAGTTATGATGTGCCCATATAGGAGTTTGTTGCAAAAAATCTGACGGATCTGTTACTCCTCCTGCTCCACAAATAGGTACTGCAGCTGCAATTTTAGTATGATCTGCTTTTAGCGCATTCCAGGTGCTGCCTCCACCAGCGCTTAAACCAGTAACATATACCTTATTCAGATTTATGGGATAATTTGCTATTATATAATTGTATAAATTCGTAAAATCCGAAGGACTAAAAGTACCACTGTTTTTTGGTGATTGAGCAGAAATAACTATTGCAGGAAAATCGGTTCCATTTTCTATCAATTTAGGAGGGCCATGTTTTAAAACCTTGTCTAGATTACTATTTCCGTCTCCTCTTTCTCCTTTTCCATGAAAAAATAGTACCAATGCATAAGTATTTCCAGAGCTTTGATCGAAGTTAGTAGGTAAATATTCATAATATCCATTGGGAGCGTCTGTATTATCTAAAGTAACAGCAGTATGATCGCCCGCATTACCATAAGGAGCTTGAGCAATTATCAACTGACAGAATAGTAGGAAGAAAATAAAAATGTTGGATTTGGGGATAGATTTCATGAAAATAATCGATTGGTTGATAGTACGTATTACAGCTAAATTACAAATAAAAACTACCTGTTTTCCCACCCAAAAAGGGCAGTGTTTTTTTGTGTTAGAGCAATAGCTGTTCGGAGTTAGTAATCGAATTTCCTTTGTAAACCAATTTCCAGCCTAATGAGTTTGTAAGTATATAAATTTTCTGTAGTTCACTGATTAAACGATTTTCTGCGTTCGTTTTTAAGGTAGAAGCTTCTATCTTTTTATTAAGCTGACGGATAACCTCTTTTTGGATAAGATTATGATCTTCGGGATTAAATTGATTAAAAAAATCTTCTTCGAGATCGTGATATTTAATATCAGGGTTTATATTAATTTCTGATTCCGGAATGCTAGTAATCGTAACTGTTTTACTTGATTGATCTATGGTATGCTCTATCATACTTAAATCATAAGAAACGGTTACACTGGCATTAACGACAACAATGGCTTTTTTCTTTGCCGTAAGGATGTCTAGATAATATTTTTTAGCATCTTTATAGGTGATAACTTCAGAGAAATGTCCTTCGGTAACTACTAGTTTACCGACATTTTTTATTTGATCTAAAATAAGATCGGAGGATTGTATTTCGGTTTTTTGAGTTTTAGATTGAGTGATAAAATAGTTAATCCCTAAAGCGATGAATGCGGCAATTAATGCACCTAGAAGAAAATTACGCATATTTTTATTGGTCAAGTTTACTATAAATGTACGCAAAAAAATAGCCTTTCTGTTAACAGAAAGGCCATGGTCTTATTTAGTATGGTGATAACTATTTAATTTCGGGAGGGTATTTTTCTAGTATTGCACCAACAATTTGGTTCATTTTTTCCTGCTTTTTGTCAACGTTTTTAGTTAAAGCAGCTGTTCCCATTCCTTGCCAGATCAATTCATTCTTTGATGCATCAATTAAATCAATGTATAAGGTGCCTTCTGTAGTTCTAGAAACGGTATTTTGTTGAGGTCCCCATAACCATGGATTCCATCCCCATCCCCAACCCCATCCAAAACCAAAATTATTTTGGTAGACGTTTACGTTTTCTTTGGTTTTAGTAAAGATACTAACTAGTACATCTGGATTTTGGGATTTTGTAAATCCTTTTGCAGCCATATCTGTTTCAATAGCTCTAAGGATACGTTTTTTGTCTAGGTCACTGATTTCGGCTTTATCAATTCCTGGTTTATAAAAAGCATAGCTTTTATACGTAGTGAAATTAGTTTGCTTATCATAATCAGATGCTACTCTAACACTAGAGCAGGAGCTAAGCGTTATGATAAGGATTAGTGATAAAAGAGAGTAAAATTTCATAATCCTGTATTTTGTATGTTCAACAATATTTTTTAATAAAAAAAGTCACAACAATCATACCACGAGTACTATATGAACTACTTTATGTATACTTGTTCGTCTTTTTATCATAACCGTAGGGACAATGCCTGCAGCCACTCTCACAACAATATCCTCTTTTTAGATGATATTGTTCCGTAAAACAACGGTACCCCTCAGGAGTAAGATAGAAGTCTCCTTCTTCTGGTTTTAGTATTTTTTTTGGATTGTTCATCGGTACAAAAATACTATCTTGCGGTAAGATGCCAATTGTAGTTAACAAATATTTGATAGGTCGTCATTTTGTGGGAATCGCACTTTGGCCTTTTATAGTGGTAAAAGATCACCATCTAAAGAGAGATGAAGTTTTTATAAATCACGAAAAAATTCATTTAAAGCAGCAGTTAGAACTACTGGTAATTCCATTTTATTTTGTGTATCTAACCGAGTATCTAATTCGATTAATTCAATATCGAAATTCAAAAGAAGCGTATCGTAATATTTCTTTTGAGAGAGAGGCATATGAGATGGAAACTGAACTTTCTTATCTAAAGCATCGAAAATTTTGGAGTTTCGTTAAGTATCTGTGAATAAAAAAACCTGCTAAATTTGTTTAAGCAGGTAATTTAAACGATTAATTATGAGGCCAATTAATAATGTGTAGTTTTTACTCCGTATAGTCTAACAGTAGCTGTGGCGTTATAATCTTTATTCCAGTTAAAATAGTTACCAGTTTTGAAGTAATTGTCATAAGTATAGCCATTAGCGTCATAGTCATACTGAGTAACATATCCGGTATTGATTCCTTTAGCAGAACAATATAATTTAGTACGTAACCTTCCATCTTTGATTTCAAGATAGATTGTAAATATTTCTGAACCTACATATCCAAGGTCTTTTTTTACAATGTCTTTACTAGTCCAATCTGTTCTTCCGTTGGTTGGTTTTACATAGTATTCTAGTTTAATTTTTCCATTATCCCAGGCTACTTTAACAGTTGCAGGGCTGTTACCACCGTATCCGTGTATCTGCGCTACAAATGTTCTTTTGTTACCTCCAATAGATTCTACTCTTAGTTTAGATTCCATTTTATGATAACCAGAATTCATAGACCAGTTGTCAGAAGTAGATTGATTTCCTCTCCAATACTCTCTTAACTCAGTTCTACAATATTTTTTCTTATCAAGACCATATTTTCCAGAAGTGGTATAGCCGGTAAATTTAGTTTTGAAAGTATAACTTCCATTACTATTTTTCTTAACATAATAAGACTCGTTATTAGTAAAGTTTGCATCTTCTAAGTCTTTATAGTAGATAGATGTAGCTTTTCCATTACCTCGATTGATAGGTACAGATAAATACCAGTTTTTCCAGGTGAAATCTCCTGTGGATAGTTTTTGATTAACATCATCTTTAATTTCTTCCGCTTCCAATGATAGTTCTTCTGTAAGATCATTAGTACAACTAGTAAAAGAACAAACAAAAATTAAGAAGAACAAAGAGCAACAAAATTTAGAAAGAGTACCTTTTTTCATGGTTGTATTATTTTAGGGATTGGTTGACCAATTTATGAAATAATTGCTTAAAAGTTAGTTATTTGATAAAAAAAGAATCAAAAAAATGAATATTTGACAATTTTTGTGTTATTTTTTGGGTTGATTCCTATTGTGAGATTAATTGTAAATACTGAGTTTAGGGTAACTTAACTGCGGGAAAAATGTAAAATGTTAAAAAATAGTATTTTGTGAAAATTAACCTTGATTTTATACTTCTCATCTGAATTTTCAAATCGTTTTTATCGTTTGTTCCTATAAAAAACATAAGATCCATTATATAATTTTCTTAAAATGTTCAGTTCTAGTCTGTTTTTTTATAAAAATTTAGACCTCAAAATGTAGCAGTCTTACTTAGAATTAATAATCGTAATTTTGTACAACTTCTTATAAAACGATTGCATGTATTTTTTTTCTTTGGAAGGTAGAGAATCAAAAAATGAAGAAATAGTTCATCCTATTCTAAAAGAGGCTCAAGTATCTCTATTTCTGAAACGCGAAGACTTAATTCATGAGTATGTTTCTGGTAATAAGTTCAGGAAATTAAAGTATAACCTAATAGAAGCTAAAAGCTTAGGTTTCGATACTGTTCTTACTTTTGGCGGAGCTTATAGTAACCATATTGCAGCTACAGCGGCAGCCGGAAAACTAGTTGGATTACAGACTATTGGAGTAATCAGAGGTGAGGAGTTAGCTAAAAATTTAGATCATACGTTATCGGAGAATGATACACTTAGATTAGCTTCGGATAACGGGATGAAATTGAAATTTGTTACCAGAAGCGATTACAAACAAAAAACATCGGAATACTTCTTGGAGTTGTTAAAAAAGGAATTTGGTTTGTTTTATAGTGTTCCTGAAGGAGGAACCAACGATTTAGCAGTACATGGATGTAAAGAAATTCTAACACCCAAGGATGAGATCTTCGACTATATCTGTTGTGCGATTGGAACAGGTGGGACAATTGCTGGGATTATCAATGCAAGCTTAGCACATCAGCATATTATTGGGTTTCCTGCCTTAAAAGGAGATTTCCTGTCCGATGAAATTAAAAAGTATACAGATAAAACTAATTGGAATTTAGCAGAGGATTATCATTTTGGTGGATATGGTAAAATAAATACAGCATTAATAGAGTTTATAAATACATTCAGAAAAGAACAAGGTATAGCATTAGATCCTATTTATACAGGAAAGATGATGTATGGTATTTTTGATAAGATTCTGAACGGGACTTTTACAAAAAATACTCGTATTTTAGCCATTCATACCGGAGGCTTACAGGGTATTTTGGGTATGAACAAAAAGCTAAGTAAAAAGAAGCTCCCGCTTATTACAATTTGATATGGACGTGAGGAAAATTATAATGATGTTTAGTGTTGCTACACTTTTGGTTTCTTGTGGAGGTAGTAAAAAAGCAACAACCACTAGAAAAGCTAATACTCCTTCTCCAAGAAAAACGGAGGTGCGTAGAGAAGTAAAGGAAGTAAAGGAACCGAAAAAAGAAATTAAAAAACCACTTAATGCGGTTTCTTATAAGGAAAAGGTTCAGAATTATATATTTGAATATGCAGGTATTGCTAAACATGAGATGACAGAGTATGGTATCCCGGCAAGTATCACATTAGCCCAGGGAATCTTAGAATCCGGAGCTGGTTACGGAGAACTTACAGGAAAAGCTAATAATCATTTTGGAATAAAATGCCATGACTGGACCGGAGATAGAGTATATCATGATGATGATCGCTCTCAGGAATGTTTTAGAAAATACGAAAAAGCAAGTCACTCGTTTAGAGATCATTCTTTATTTCTAAAAAACAGAAAGCGCTATGCAAAGCTTTTTACGTATAAACAAGATGATTATAAATCCTGGGCATATGGATTGCGTGCAGCTGGATATGCTACAGATAAAAAGTATCCGGCTAAACTTATAAGTATTGTAGAAAGATACAAGTTGGATAAATATGACGCTGAGGTTTTGGGAAAAGCATATGTTGCCAAAAAACCTAAGAAACCAAAAAAAACAAATAAGCCAGTAGTTTCTAAAGCAGAAAAAGGAGAATATGTTGTTCAGAAAGGAGATACCTTATATTCGATATCTAGAAGATACAATATTAAAGTTGCTGAACTTAAAGCGTATAATAATTTAAAAGATAATGCAATTGCCATCGGACAAGTTCTAAAAGTAAAAGAGCCTGATGGTGATGCCGAAGAATTTTAATCCAATATGATTTATAAAAGAAGCAGTGCTCTTTTTGCAGAGGCTCAAAAAGTAATTCCAGGAGGAGTTAACTCACCAGTTCGTGCGTTTAAGGCAGTAGGAGGAGATCCAATTTTTGTAAAAGAGGCAAAAGGAGCCTATTTGTATGATGAAGATGGAAATCGCCTGATCGATTATATTAATTCCTGGGGACCAATGATTCTAGGACATGCACATCCTCCAGTAGTGAATGCTGTCATTGAAAAAGCCAGAAAAGGTACCAGTTTTGGAATGCCAACCGAAATTGAAACTAAGATTGCAGAATTAGCGGTATCTATGGTTCCTAATATTGATAAAATACGGTTTGTTAATTCTGGTACAGAAGCCTGTATGAGCGCTGTGAGATTGGCTCGTGGTTTTACTAAAAAAGATAAGATTATCAAATTTGCAGGTTGTTATCACGGGCATAGTGATTCCTTTCTGATTCAAGCAGGTAGTGGAGCAGTAACCTTTGGTAGTCCTAATAGTCCAGGTGTTACAGAAGGAACAGCAAAAGACACATTGTTAGCAAGATATAATGATCTAGAAAATGTAGAAAGTATTATCAAATCTAATAAAGGAGAGATTGCTTGTATTATAATAGAACCTGTAGCTGGTAATATGGGATGTATTCCACCTGTTAAAGGTTTTTTAGAAGGTTTAAGATCTCTTTGTGATGCTCACAATATTTTATTGATTTTTGATGAGGTAATGACAGGATTTAGATTAGCAAAAGGTGGTGTACAGGAATTATTAGGAGTGGACGCTGATATTGTAACTTTTGGTAAAGTAATCGGAGGAGGGCTTCCTGTTGGTGCTTTTGCAGCAAGAGAAGAGATTATGAATCATTTAGCACCCTTAGGTCCGGTTTATCAAGCGGGAACATTAAGTGGTAATCCTTTGGCCATGGCTGCAGGTTTAGCGATGCTGACCGAGCTAAATGATAATGCAGAGATTTTTAATAGTATTGATAAAAAGACTGAATATTTACATAAAGGAATACAAAAGGTTTTAGAAGATAAAAATATAATACATACTATCAATAGAATTGGATCTATGATTTCAGTTCATTTCTCTGAAAATCCCGTTGTTGATTTCGAAAGTGCTGCAGAAGGTAATAATGAAATATTTAAAAAATTCTTTCATGGAATGCTTGATCAAGGAGTTTATATTGCACCAAGTGCTTTTGAGACCTGGTTTATTACTGAGGCGCTTACCTATGAAGATCTTGACGAAACGATAAAAGCTGTTTCTATCACTGCAAAAAACTTATAAAAAGTAAAAGCCGATCTGACTGGATCGGCTTTTTTTATTCTTTTCCGATGATAATAAAGCTATTGAACTTTTCTATTTAGGATGCTTTTGGTAATGTTATGCAAAAAGTACTTCCTTCTCCAAGAATGCTTTTTACTTTAATTTTACCTTTGTTAAGTTCTATTAGTTCTTTGCAAATTTTCAATCCAAGTCCGGTCCCCGTTTCTTGTTGGGTACCCTCTGTGGTAAAAGTATCTTCGGCAAAAAGCTTACTTAGATTTTCTTTGGGTATGCCAACTCCCGTATCCTGAAAACAAATCTCATAATGCTCTTCCTTTTCTTCAGAATGTAGGGTAATTGAATCTCCAGGTTTACAAAATTTAATAGCATTGGCTATTAGGTTTTGAGATACTATAGAAAACATGTCTTTGTCTGCAAATACCATGGTAGAATCTAATTGATTCTCTAGTTTAATATCTTTAAGCTCCGCTTTAGGTTCAAAAAAGGTGAACTTACTATGGATTACATCTTTGATATTAAATTCGGTAGGTTTAGCATTTAGTTCTTTCATTTGCGATTTAGACCAGTTTAGCAAATTATTAAGCATAATAGAAGTTTGATGCGTCTTATTAGCAAGTAAAGGAATGATTTCCTGAAACTCTTCTATAGAAATAGCATCTTCTTTTAATAAATTTAACGTACCATCGAGACCGTGGATTTCATTTTTAAGATCATGTGAGATGATAGAGAACAGTTTGTTTTTTACCTGATTAGACTCATTTAGTTCTTTTATATATCTTTTTCTTTCTTTACGTGTTTTTATAATGAATATTAAAAAGACAAATATGAGGATCGAAACCCCTAAACTTATAAAAGTGAATATTCTATATTTGAATAATTCTCCTTGGGTTTTTAATTCCTGTTTTTCTTTTTCTTCAAGAAGTTTAAGTTGTTCTAATTCAGATTTGAAACGAATTTCCGCCTTTGAGATTCTTTCGGTAGCTTCATCGTTAGAACTTTGATCCGCAATTTGTTGATATTTTTTTTGCCAGATAAACGCAGATGTAAAGTTGTTTCTAGCAGAATCTAAGGATGCAGAATAATTGTAATTGGTTAAAAGCAATGGAGAAATGTTCAATTTTAGCAATTCTGTCCTAGCATCTTTCAATAACGCTTCAGCTTTTTCATAATTTTTCAGTTGGGTTTCTATAAAGCCTAACTGTTGTTTTATATTAGCGGTTACTCTATAGTTTTGAGCTTTTAAAGCGTTAGAATAAGAAGAATCATAATATTTTTTAGATTTTTCATATTCTTTGTTTTCCCTAAAAAGATCTGCTAATCTGCTATAAGCCATTGCTTTGTCTAGCGTGTTGTTCTTTTTTTTACTGATCTCTAGGGCCTGATTGATTAACTCCTCTGCTTCGTCGATTTTACCTTGCTCAATGTAGATAAGTGCAAGATTGTTTAATGCAGAACCTATTTTTTCTGGCCTGAACTTTTTCTTTAAAGTGATAGATTTTTGATAATATTCCTCAGCAAGTTCATATTTATTAATGTCTGAATAAATATTTGCCAGGTTATTATAAGTACTTGATAGCACTATACTATCGTTTATACGTTCAAAATATAAATTGGCTTCCAATATATAGTCAATGGCTTTTTCAGAATTACCCCGCCCTTGTTCGATGGTAGATTTATTGTTGTTAATAATGGCTAAACCTCTTTGATGATTTGCTATCTTATAATATATAACTGCTTTATCATAGTTATGAAATGCTTTTATATGTTTTTGTGTATGGTTATAAATGTTTCCAATTTGGGTGTATACATCTCCAATACCTCTGTTATGATGTATTTTTTTGGAAATGGATAATAGTTTATCTTCATAGGATAATGCTATTTCAAATTTTCCTTGTACCCAAAGCTGTTTGAAGTGTTTCATAGCATTATCAAAAACAACAGAGTCCTTTTGCGTTTTGATTGTAGGAAGTATACTATCCAAAGATTGTTTTTGCGAAAAGCCATAATAACTTAACAGCATAAGTAGGCCGATAATAAGAGTAGTTTTTTTCATACATTCTATTTTGGGGAAACAGATTAAATGCAATTTAGGACTGCAAAATACAAAAAAATTAAATGTTAACTATTTATTTGTAGTATTATTCTTTCAAATAATTATTGTTTTACCGTATTTTTAACATAATCATCGTGCTTTTTTTGATTTTAGACCAAAAAAGGAGGCTATTGCAATGTGAGAAATAGAATAATTCATTGATAGTGAAGTGTTAATTTCTGAAACAGTAATGAATTCTATTGGAAAACTTATTGCGATAAGTTATCTATAGGTCGTTATAGTTTTCTAAAGATGTTCCTTAAAAAAGCTAAGTGCTAGTTCTAATGTTTTTTTGTGTATCTCTTTTCTATCAACATTTGGGTTGTCAATTGTTATTGTTGGTGCGACTTTTTTTCCAAATTCTGTTGGTTCATTTAAGAAGACATAGTGTCCTACATTTTCATCGTACAGATGAATTTTGCTACTTTCGATTAAATTATGATAGTTTAAAGCATTGTTTTTTATTCTAGTATTCGTATCTCCTTTTCCAGCAACAATAAAAACAGGAGCAGTAATTTTTTCTGTTTGCTCTTTAGAATGGAATCCAAATCCAATTGCTGGTGCCATCACGAAAAAAGCCTTGATTCTATTATCTTTTACTTGATTTTTGTATAAATGGTATGATGAAACAATAAGGCTATCATTTTCAAAATCTATGATTTCATCTGTTTTCGGAAATTCGGCAGGCATTTTTCTATCTTCTTCTTTTTCATTTTCTCTAACGGTTCTATCTACATAACCTCCAGCTAAGGCAATATTTGTATAACCTCCTAAAGAAAAACCAACTCCACCAATTTTCGAGATATCTATTTTTGTACCTATTTCATGATTATCAAGAATACTTGTGAGTACGAATTGCACATCAATTGCTCTTTCCCACCATTTCACGAATTCTCTCGGTATTTTATTGAAAGTTGAATTTCCATAATGGTCAAGTGAAACTACGACATAACCTTCTTTTACCATTTTTTCTATGAACCAGGTCAACGAAAATCTATTACCGCCAGTTCCATGTGAGATTAATAATAGAGGAAATTTTTTATTTGGAATTGAAGCGTTCGGAATTGTTTCGATAGTTTTGAAAAGCTTCTTTTTATTTTCCTTGGATTCTTTTTGAGGCAAACTATCTAATGTAGGATACCATATTTCGGTTGGTAAGGGACGATTTCTTGTCTCATCAACAAATGTTACTGATTTTTGCCCAATGTTAAAAGACTTGTTCTCTGGCTGGGTACAGGAAAGAAATAGGAGTAATGTAACTATAATTATAGCGGTGTTTTTCATGATTGATAGGTTTGTGAATGCCACAACCTATAGACAAATGAAAAAAATAATTGTTACAGTGTTTTCTAAAATTTTTGAGTAACATCTTACATGTATAGGATCATTACAAAAAGGAAAAATTAGTTAGACATTACATCGTTCTGATATTGTTTTTTAGTAAATAGAAACCTTTCTCCAGTATCTGGATCTCCTATAAAGTACCAAATCACTAATTTATCATTTTGTATATATAGATCATATGAAGTCGACATTCCGTTTTTGTATAATTCACTTTTTTTGAAACTCATATATAACACCCATTTTTTTCCTTTAAAGTCTTTTCCGATTTCCCAACTGCCTGTTGTATGTATTCGCTTTTGATAGGACTTCTGCGATACGTTTATAAAATCGGGTAAGTTTTTCGCTTCAAAAGTTCCATCATTTTTAATTTCTAGTACTACTTTTTGATTTCTGTAGCCACGCTTTCTAATTAAGTCATAGCTATAGCTGTCTACTTCCCAAAGTCCAACCATATCTTTTGAAGAAGGTTTTTGGTTGAGATTTTTGGTTGTGATTCCGTTTACAGGACTTATATTGAAATATCTACAGCTAGTTAGCGTCAAAAACATCAAGAGGTAAAAAATGCTTTTCATTATAGAAGTTCATTTTTTGTTTATGCATCATTAATACAGTAATTCAATAATATTTCAGCAAGCTTTTCGTTAGTCAAATTTTTGTTTTTAGAGTCTTCTATGAAATCAAGAAAATAATAGAAGTCTATAAGGTTATAATATTTAATGTTTTCCACTTCATACTCAACTTTTCCCTGTGTCTTTTCTATTTCAAAGAGTGCTATTTTGTTTTTAGTATTGAAAGGTTTTTCCATATAGATTTCGATAACTTCGGATGCTAAATCCAGAGAATTATTTTTATAAAATTCATCTTGATTTCCATTTATTTTAAAATAATGGATTAGTTCTATTAAAGTCATTTTCGGGAATTGTTGATCTTAAGCTAAGATACCCAATTGTATATGTTTCTATTATGTTTTTGTTAGCATAATTGTTTCTTTTATAATTATCAGTGTAATCTATCTCTAGCATTTCTTAAAACAACTAAAAATTCCTTATATGAAAAACTACGACAGTAATGTCGTGGTTTTTACAACTATATAATGGTTTATGAATCTTTTATTTTTTGGGATCTAGTATTAATGAGATTCTTTCTGTAGCATCTTGTAAGTGGTAACGAGTCATTCGATCAGCTGTTCTACCTATAGCATTCCTAATATCTCTTTGTAGATTTTTTAACTCTGCTCTCACAATCGGTCTGATATCACTTTGTGATACATCTACATTAGTGCGTCTTACAAAACGTCTAAAATTAGCAGGGATTGGTTGTTGTTCTTTAGTCATTAAAAACTCTAATCGTTCCAGATATGCACGCTGGAGATTACGACGATACACATCAATAGTAGCTCCTCTTCTCAGTTCACTCCATATACCTGATCGTAGCTCGGTCATCATATCTATTAACGTATAGGCATTGGTAGTGTTCAAAGCTTCGTTTTCTATTAATCGAGACATTCTTCCTTGATCCAATAAATTATTTAGTGTTCTTGTTTGAAATCCACGCATACGTTCTACACTTCCTGCGGATTCTATTTTATTAAAAATAGTAGTATCTAATAACCAATCTGGAGTAGCGAATAATTGTTCTTGCAAAAATTTCATTGCTCGTTTCTGGTTCTCCTTGGTAACATGAGTATACACGGCTCCATCCTGATCATATGTTTTGTAATATTCATATACACCTCCGATATTAGAAGCAACGTGTCCCATATATCTATTAAACTGACTAAGAACTTGCCCGTACATAGTTTGCAGGTCATCGTAATTCTTACCATCTTCTGCAGTCCATTGTATAAGATTAGGTATGATTCTTTTTAGGTTTGCAATACCATACGTACTTGCATTGACAGCATCATCACCAAGATCTTCTGTCTGTGAACTAGGATCAATCACGCCGAATTGTTGTCTTCCGAAACGGTATTTAGGATCATCAGCATGTTTCAATATCCAGTTGTCTAAGGTTTTCTTTTCCTCTTCTGCTGTTGTGCCAGGAATTGGTCTATATCCCCATCTAATCGCATGCTTATCATAAATTCCTATTTCTGGCATCAATGCCACATCCCCATCACCTGGTTGAGCGATATAATTAAAACGGGCATAGTCCATAATAGATGGTGCTGTTCCGTATTTTTTAGTAAATGCAGGATCACGAAGTGATTCTACAGGATAAGCAACACTACTCCCCATATTATGAGGCAATCCTAAAGTATGACCTACTTCATGCGCAGAAACAAATCTGATGAGTCGTCCCATAACTTCATCTTTAAAAGCAACTCCTTGAGCATTTGGATTAATGGCAGCAGTCTGTACAAAAAACCAATTGCGTAATAATGTCATTACATTATGATACCAATTGATATCGCTTTCCAGAATTTCACCAGATCTGGGATCACTTACATGAGGTCCATTAGCATTTGGTATAGGAGATGCTAAATAACGAACAACGGAGTAACGTGCATCTTCGGGACTCCAATCTGGATCTTCTTCTTTGGTTGGTGGATCTTTTGCGATTATTGCATCTTTAAATCCAGCTTCTTCAAAAGCTACTTGCCAATCTTCTATTCCTTGTTTGATATATTTTCTCCATTTTTTGGGAGTTGCGCGATCAATGTAGTATACAATTTGTTTTTTCGGAACTACCAATTCTCCTTTGTTGAATTTCTCAAGATCTTCATCTTTTATTTCCAGTCTCCATCGATCCAGGTAACGTATCGTTTTACTTTCTTGTGCTTCTAATCCATAATCTGTTTGTCCTCTTGCAAACCATCCCACACGTTGATCAAACATTCTACGTTTCATAGGCGTTTCGGGTAGTAGAATCATAGAGTTACTCATTTCTAAAGAGATAGTTCCTGTACTGGCATTAGAAGGTGGTTCGCCAGCGCTGTACGTTTTCACATGTCTTGTTTCGATATTAATCGGGTAACTCCTGATAGAATCTATGTATGAAAGACTTGCGTCTAATCGGGTGATCTTATATTGTTTTCTTCTTGATGCAGGAAAACCGAGGGCCTTTACATCTTTTTTAAATAATTCTGTAACATCAATCACAGTGGCATTGTTTACAGAATCTTTATGAAATGCTTTGATCGGAAAAGAAAACAAAACAGGTTCGAAATTAGAGTTCTCAACAGCTTCGTGAATTGGTAAAGAATCTGCCGCATATATCTGATGAGATACTACGCGAAGCAATACTTGTTTGTTTTTTCTTTGCCATCTAAGTACTTGTGTGTTTTGCTTACCGCCACCAAATCCAATACCTGTAGCGGTTTTAGCAATTCTGGTAACCATTAACATTTCTCTGTTGAACAAAGAATCTGGTATTTCATAAAAGTATTTTTCTTCTATATTATGAACGGTAAAGAGTCCTGGGTCACTTTTTGCTTTTTTGGTAATGACTTCACTATACGGTTTAATCGCATTTTTATCTTTGCCAGGTTTTTTGGCAGTTGCAGTAGAAGAAGCTTTTCCTTTTTTGTTTTGAAATGCAGAACAACTAGAAAGTGTTACTGTTAGTATCAGTAATAGATACAGAGTATTTTTGCGCATGAGTTATTTTTTTATCGGCCGAAGATAAAGAAATACCTATGTGTTATTAGTGAAAGGAAAGTTAAAACCTAGAGCGTCTGGGTTTTATGATTAGGATATTTATGTATTAGTTTTCTGTTACAATAAATTCGCTTCTTCTGTTTTGCTGATGTTGTTCTTTAGTACAAGGAACACCATTACTACATTTGTTTTGCAACAAAGTTTCTCCATAGCCTCTACTTTTTACTCGATCTGGGGCGATTCCTTTACTGATTATATAGTTAGCTGTTGAAGTAGCTCTTTTAGAAGATAACTTTAGGTTATATGCATCACTACCTTTGCTATCAGTATGTGATCCTATTTCTATTTTAAGTGTAGTATACTCCTTCATGTAAGAGACAATTTTGTCTAATTCTAACGCCGATTTTCCAAGCAATAGGGATTTGTTAGATGCAAAATAAATTGGCTTCAGATTTAATAGTTTGGCTAAGTCTATTCCTGTATTGGGAACATCTTTTTCCAGAAATAATTCTTTGTTTACTTCCGTACTATCTCTATTGGTAGTAATGGAGAGTGTTATTGTTTTATAGTTTTCTTTTTTTGCTTGAATAGTATAATTTTTATTATCACAATCCACTTGTGCAGAAAAGGCTCCTATCATATCTGTCACATCTGTGTGAATAACTTCGTCATTTTGATTGCTAATTGTTATTTGGGTATCAATTAAAAGTGCGTTTGTCTTTTTGTCCAGAATCACTCCATTAATAGAGCCAAAACATTTTGTTACTAAAGGTTTGGTTTCAGTAAAGCTATAGATGTCATCATCACCACGACCACCTAATCTATTGGAAGCAAAGTATCCTTTTTTGGTGTCTTCATTGATTATGAAAGTAACATCATCAAAATTACTATTTATAGGTTTTCCAAGGTTGTAGATCTTTTTTTCATCTTCTTTTGTGTCTACCACGAAAATATCCAACCCTCCTAATCCTAAATGTCCATCTGAAGAGAAGTATAACATTCCAGTTTTACTAATAAATGGGAAAGTGTCTCTACCTTCGGTATTAATTGCCGATCCGAGGTTCTGTGGTGTTCCAAAACTTCCATCTTCGTGTATGTCTACAACGTATAAATCTGAAGCTCCATATCCACCGGGCATATCAGAAGCAAAATATATTTTTTTTTCATCAAAACTTAAAGCAGGATGTGCTACAGAATATTGATCATTGTTAAAAGGAAGTTCTTGTGGTTTTGACCATTTTTGCTTTTCACCTAGTATCGCTTTGTATATTTTAAGACGATTAATTCCTATAGAATCGTTTTTGGATTTTCCCTTATCTATATTGTTTCTAGTGAAATAAATTGTAGAACCATCTTTGGTAAATGCAGAGGTAGATTCGTGTAGACGTGAACCTAGTTCTTTGGAAAATTCTTTTGTAAAAGAAATGTTTAGAGAGTCATTGGAAACTACATTAAATAATCCTAAATAAGATTGCTGATTCCAACGATTTTGTTTTGAAGCATACTTGCTTTTTCCACGAGAAGAAGAAAATACTAGCTGGTTTTGATATATTGAAGGGGCAAAATCGGTAAACGCTGAGTTACCTGAAAAATTAAGCACTTCATATCTTCCGGATTGTAATTCGATTTCTTTAAGGTAATTCGGGTTTTCTTTGAAACGTTTTACTCTTGAATCAAGAGTGTCAAGATTTTTGACATATTCCATTAACTCGTCGGCTTGATCATATAATTCCAAATGCTTATAGCATTGTATTGTTCTATAATAATATTCTGGTTGTAGTTCTTCAACGACAGTACTATCTTCAATTTGCTCGATACGATATTCGATCATGCGCTGATACCATTTCCCAGCATTTTTTAAATCAGCATTGTAATAATATGCATCCGCTAGTTTCTGGTATACTTCTATAGAACCATTTCCCTTGGTTATGATATCCTCGTAGGAATCAATAGCATCAACATATGCCAGACTTTCAAAATTTTTATTGGCCTTTTGTAATGATTTATCTTGTGCAAATAAAAGTATAGGTAGCATCAAGATAATCGTAAGGATTAGTTGAGATGTATTATAGAAAAATTTCATAGTTAACTTTTATTTTGATTAGAAAAATCTAGGATATAAAACACGTTCTTTTTTCTTAAAGATCTCATACCGCAGGAAAAATTCATATGATCCAGAATTAAACTCGGTATTTCCTAAAGCTGTTGTTTCCCAATCATAGGCAAAACCAAGCATCATATTATCTGAAATTTGAAATCCAGCCAAAGCGCTTAGTGCAGCACTCCATCTATAGGCTAAACCTAATGATAGTTTATCATATAATAAGAAATTAGCGGAAACATCGACTTGCAAAGGTGATCCAGAAACTATTTTTCCTAATACTGCTGGTTTTAGTTTTAAGTATTCATTAATATCGAATACATATCCTAAAATCATATAATAATTGATTCGTTCTACTGCCAGAAAGGATGAGGCTGTATTGTCATTTGATGACTCATTAAAATGTTTCGTTTGCAGTAGATTAGGTGCAGAAATACCAGCATAAAATTTCGAGGTATAGTAATAAGCACCAATCCCTACATTGGGTGAAAATTTATTGTCAATATTAGTGTCTAATAATATATCTGAAGTGGCATATTGATTTAATCTATTAAAATCGATATCTAATAAATGTCCTCCTGCTTTTATTCCAAAAGATAACTTAGCTTTATCAGAAGTATTGATGGTATATGAAAAATCAATATCAATGTATGTTTCTTGAGTTGGCCCAATTTTATCATTGATAATGGATAATCCAAGTCCAACTTTTTCATTGGGACCAATAGGCGAATGAATATTTAGCGTTTGAGTTACTGGTGCTCCATCAATACCTACCCATTGATTTCTGTATAATCCAGTGATGCTAATGGCATTTCTGGATCCTGCATAGGCTGGATTAACACTTATTGTATTATACATGTATTGTGTATACTGAGCATCTTGTTGAGCTTGTGTGCATACAATAGATATTAAAAACAAAATAATACTTAATTGATATGTTTTTTTCATAAGATTATTATTTCTGAAAAGAATAATAAAGTTGTTTGTTGATTACTTTAATAGCTTTATCTATTGATATAAAGATAACCGGATCTTGTTTTCGATTCTCCTTCATTATTCTTATACGCGAGTACATAGAAATAAGTACCTACTGGTAGTTGACGTTCTTGATTAACAGTTACTCTACCATTAGATTCTCCTCGGAAATATTCTTGATTTTGACCATATCCGATAGCTTCGTATACAAGTACACCCCATCGATTGAATATTTTCAATTCATTATCAGGGAAGTTTTCAATATTACGTATAATGAATACATCGTTATTGCCATCCCCATTAGGCGTTACTGCGTTAAATATCTCAAGATCATCCTCGGCTGTAGCATCTGAATTGTTTGGCTCTAAATAATCGGGGATTCCATCTCCATCAGAATCAAAAGCATCATCAGGAACCATGTCTCCATCAGGATCTGGGTTTTCATCTTCTGTAAGTATTCCGTCATTATCATCATCGATATCTTGGAAATCATCGATTCCATCACCATCTGTATCTTGAGGATCGTAATTTACTTCTCCAGTATCGGGATCATCTTGTACTTGATCAGGAATACCATCGTCTCCGTAAGGTCCATCAATAGTTCCATCTCCATCACTATCAATACCATCGTGTCCAGCTTCGATGTAATCGTAGATCCCGTCTCCATCAGCGTCTAGATCTAAACTGTCAATAATCCCATCACCATCTGTATCTAATAAAGGATCTCCGTTTTGCTCTTCGATATCGGTAATGCCATCATTGTCATCATCTAAGTCAGTAATGTTAGGAATTCCGTCACCATCGGTATCTAAGTAGCTTATCGTAGGATCATCCGGATCTCCATCATTATCACTATCCACATCATTCGGATCATTAGGGTCATCAGAATCTTCGGTAATCGTCATTGTAGAATTAGGAAGCGAAGCATTTACAAAAGCAGTATTTGCTACAAAACCATTAATAATATCATCTTCTACAATAATATGTCCTGCGGTTATAGAAAACGTTTCTCCTGGTGCTAAAGATGCAATTGTAGAAGGACTTGTAAATACAGCATTAGGATCTGTTATATTTACGTTTAATAGGGTGACATTCCCAGTATTAGTTACCGTAATTGTATAGTTCAGGATGTCATCAATTTCGGTATAAGTAGTTGTATCTACTGTTTTAAGTATCGAAATAGTAGCTAATTGAGGAGTAAAGGTGATTGTTGGATCATCTGGCTCTCCATCTCCATTATTGTCATTATCAGTTGGATTATTAGGATCGTCAGAATCATCTATAACCATTCCTCCATTAGTGTCCTCGGCAGTCACAGAAGCTATGTTAGTAACAGAGGCTGTGTCTAAGTCTTGCTGGGTTATTGTATGTGCGGCAATCACAGTAATTGTTTCTCTTGGCAGTAATGTTGTTATGCTTGCAGGAGAAATACTTCCTGGATCTGCATTTGAATCAGAAATATTGATATTACTTAAAGTAACATTCCCACTATTAGTTACTTCTAAAGTATAGGTAATAATTTCTCCTACAGTATCCCATAATCCATCGGGAGCAGTATCTGCCGCCTTTGTCAATTGAATGGAAGGGTTCTGGTCAAGAGGGGTAATCGTGTTATCATCAGGAGTAGCTGTTGTTGGGTCATCTGATATGTCGGAAACTGCAGTTCCACAGGGGTCAACACCCATTGCTGTTGCACTATTGATTACTTGCCCTGAGTCTAAATCGTTTTGGGTAATAGTATGTGTTGCGGTAACGGTTACAGAGTTCATCGCTGGTATTGTTGCAATTGTGGCAGGTGAAATACTTCCTGGGTCTGC
Organism: uncultured Aquimarina sp.; assembly: GCF_947492405.1. Lineage (GTDB taxonomy): Bacteria > Bacteroidota > Bacteroidia > Flavobacteriales > Flavobacteriaceae > Aquimarina. The sequence goes on along the minus strand of NZ_CANLMP010000004.1, from coordinate 58,939 downwards.
ATTAGAATCAGTAATATTTACGTTGCTTATTTCAACATCATTTATGTTTTGAACAATTATTTCATATCGAATAACTTCTCCAACGGTATCATAGTTTCCATCAGTTGCAGGTAAAAATGATTTAGTTAATACGATTTCAGCTTCAGGACTTACGGTTACAGTATAGGTATATGGGTTTCCTAGACATCCATCTGGACTTGTTGGAGTAATTGTATAAACGACTGTTTGGATATTCCCACTGGTATTCACTAATGTATCTGTTATTAATATTGAAGTATCTGGAGTAGTTGTTTCTCCAGTAACATTTACATTATCAGCTGCAAACCAAGAGAAAGTAGTGCCTGGAATATCTACATCAGCACTTAAATCGTGATTTAGAGAAATACTACTACAAGTAGAATCAGTTGGAGCTATATTGTTAAAAGGTTCAGGTAATACTGTAACGGTAACGGTAAATGTGTTTCCAATACATCCATTACTATTAAAAGGTGTAATCGTATATATAATATCCTCATTACTTCCTGAAATATTTTGTATTGTGTCGGGAATTATAGTTCCATTGCCATCTACGGCTCCGTTAACATTCGGATTTGGAGTAACTATCCAATCAAATGTAACACCAGAAAGAGTTGTTAAGTTTGATAAGTTAAATCCAAGAGAGTTATTGCTACAAATAGAGGTTGAGGTATCTGAAATCTCTAGTGTGGCCGTAACATCAATGGTATACGTGAAATTGTATACACTACTGTTTCCTGCACAATCTGTATAAGTAAACGTATATGTTTTAATACCATCACAAGTTGGATCTGTACTTTCCGTAATTATTGGAACGATATTATTTCCACATACATCAGTCACGATTGGCGCTGTAGGTTGTATAGCATCAACTATATCATTTACAGTTGCCGTCCCATCAGCAGGTACTATCGGAAGTGTCGTTACCTCAATAGTATAGGTGAAGGTGTATACAGATACATTCCCAGCACAATCGGTATAGGTGTAGGTATATATTTTATCTCCTTCACAAGTTGGGTCTGTATTTTCAGTAATAACTGGAACGATATTATTTCCACAGACATCGGTCACGATTGGTGCAGCAGGTTGAGTAGCATCCGCAATGCATTCTACGATTGTAGTGCCATCGACAGGTACCACTGGCAGTGTTGTCACATCCAAAGTATAGGTGAAAGTATATACAGATACATTCCCAGCACAATCAGTGTAGGTATAGGTGTATATTTTATCTCCTTCACAGGTTGGATCTGTGTTTTCGGTAATAACAGCTACAATATTATTTCCACAGACATCAGTAACAACCGGCGCTGCAGGTTGCGTAGCATCCGCAATACATTCTACGGTTGCAGTACCATTAGAAGGTACGACAGGTAATGTAGTCACATCAATGGTATATGTAAAAGTATATACAGAAACATTTCCAGCACAATCGGTATAAGTGTAAGTATATATTTTATCCCCTTCACAAGTTGGATCTGTATTTTCGGTAATAACAGCTACAATATTATTTCCACAGACATCAGTAACAACCGGCGCTGCAGGTTGCGTAGCATCCGCAATACATTCTACGGTTGCTGTTCCATCAGCAGGCACTACCGGAAGTGTCGTTACCTCAATAGTATAGGTGAAGGTGTATACAGATATATTCCCAGCACAATCAGTGTAGATGTAGGTGTATATTTTATCTCCTTCACAAGTTGGGTCTGTATTTTCAGTAATAGCTGGAACGATATTATTTCCACAGACATCGGTCACGATTGGTGCAGCAGGTTGCGTAGCATCCGCAATGCATTCTACGATTGCAGTGCCATCGACAGGTACCACTGGCAGTGTTGTCACATCCAAAGTATAGGTGAAGGTGTATACAGATACATTCCCAGCACAATCAGTATAGGTGTAGGTATATATTTTATCTCCTTCACAAGTTGGATCTGTATTTTCTGTAATAACTGGAGCAATATTATTTCCGCATACATCTGTAACTACCGGAGCCGTAGGCTGAGTTGCATCCGCAATACACTCTACGATTGCTGTTCCATCAGCAGGCACTACCGGAAGTGTCGTTACCTCAATAGTATAGGTGAAGGTGTATACAGATACATTCCCAGCACAATCAGTGTAGGTATAGGTGTATATTTTATCTCCTTCACAGCTAGGATCTGTATTTTCTGTAATAACAGGTGTTATATCATTATTACATACATCAGTTACCGTTGGAGCAGTTGGTTGTGTAGCATCCGCAATGCATTCTACCGTTGCTGTTCCATCGGCAGGTACTACCGGAAGCGTAGTTACGTCAATCGTATAGGTAAAGGTATATACAGATATATTCCCAGCACAATCGGTATAGGTGTAAGTATATATTTTATCACCTTCACAAGTTGGGTCTGTATTTTCGGTAATTACTGGAACAATGTTATTTCCACATACATCGGTTACAACCGGAGCTGCAGGCTGAGTTGCATCGGCAATACATTCTACGGTTGCAGTTCCATCGACAGGTACTACCGGAAGTGTAGTTACGTCAATCGTATAGGTAAAGGTATATACAGATACATTTCCAGCACAATCAGTGTAGGTGTAGGTATATATTTTATCTCCTTCACAGGTTGGATCTGTATTTTCGGTAATTACCGGAACAATGTTATTTCCACAGACATCGGTCACGATTGGTGCAGCAGGTTGCGTAGCATCCGCAATACATTCTACGGTAGCTGTTCCATTAGCAGGTACTACCGGAAGTGTAGTTACATCCAGTGTATAGGTAAAGGTATACACAGATACATTTCCAGCACAATCGGTATAGGTGTAAGTATATATTTTATCACCTTCACAAGTTGGGTCTGTATTTTCGGTAATTACTGGAACAATGTTATTTCCACATACATCGGTTACAACCGGAGCTGCAGGCTGAGTTGCATCGGCAATACATTCTACGGTTGCAGTTCCATTAGCAGGTACTACCGGAAGTGTCGTTACATCCAGTGTATAGGTAAAGGTATATACAGATACATTTCCAGCACAATCGGTAAAGGTATAGGTGTATATTTTATCACCTTCACAAGTTGGGTCTGTATTTTCGGTAATTACCGGAACAATGTTATTTCCACATACATCAGTTACCGTTGGAGCAGTTGGTTGTGTAGCATCCGCAATACATTCTACCGTTGCAGTTCCATCGACAGGTACTACCGGAAGCGTAGTTACGTCAATCGTATAGGTAAAAGTATATATAGATACATTTCCGGCACAATCGGTATAGGTGTAGGTGTATATTTTATCTCCTTCACAGGTTGGATCTGTATTTTTAGTAATCACTGGAGTAATGTTATTTCCACATACATCAGTTACCGTTGGAGCAGTTGGTTGTGTTGCATCGGCAATACACTCTACAGTTGCTGTTCCATTGACAGGTACTACCGGAAGTGTTGTTACCTCAATAGTATAGGTAAAAGTATATACAGATACATTCCCGGCACAATCGGTATAGGTGTAAGTATATATTTTATCTCCTTCACAAGTTGGATCTGTATTTTCAGTAATAACTGGAACGATATTATTTCCGCAGACATCCGTAACAACCGGAGCTGCAGGTTGCGTAGCATCGGCAATACATTCTACGGTTGCTGTTCCATTAGCAGGTACTACCGGAGATGTAGTTACATCAATGGTATAGGTAAAAGTATATACAGATATATTCCCTGCACAATCGGTGTAGGTGTAGGTATATATTTTATCTCCTTCACAGGTTGGATCTGTATTTTCGGTAATCACTGGAGTAATGTCATTTCCACAGACATCAGTAACAACCGGCGCTGCAGGTTGCGTAGCATCCGCAATACATTCTACGGTTGCTGTTCCATTAGCAGGTACTACCGGAGGTGTAGTTACATCAATGGTATAGGTAAAAGTATATACAGATACATTCCCGGCACAATCGGTATAGGTGTAAGTATATATTTTATCCCCTTCACAAGCAGGATCTGTATTTTCGGTAATCACTGGAGTAATATTATTTCCACAGACATCAGTAACAACCGGCGCTGCAGGTTGCGTAGCATCTGCAATGCATTCTACCGTTGCTGTTCCATTAGCCGGTACAACTGGAGATGTAGTTAAATCAATAGTATAGGTAAAAGTATATACAGATACATTCCCAGCACAATCAGTATACGTATAGGTATATATTTTATCTCCTTCACAAGTTGGATCTGTATTTTCGGTAATTACTGGAACAATGTTATTTCCACATACATCAGTAACGGTTGGAGCAGTTGGTTGTGTTGCATCGGCAATACACTCTACAGTTGCTGTTCCATTAGCAGGTACTACCGGAAGTGTCGTTACTTCAATAGTATAGGTAAAGGTATATACAGATATATTCCCAGCACAATCAGTGTAGGTATAGGTATATATTTTATCACCTTCACAAGTTGGATCTGTATTTTCGGTAATAACAGGTGTTATAACAGTTCCATTACTGTCAGTAACAGTTGGAGCAGTTGGTTGTGTTGCATCGGCAATACACTCTACCGTTGCTGAATCATTTGGAGGAATTACCAATGGCGGTTCAACAGTTACTGTGATTGTATAAATTGTTCCAACACATCCATTAGCATCTGCAGTAGGCGTAATAGTATACACCACATCCTGAGCAACCGTAGAAGTATTGATAAGAGTATCCTCTATTCTATCATTAGTTGATGTGGCAGTTGTTTCTCCTGAGATATTAGGGTTATCAACAGCTGACCAGGAAAAAGTAACACCATCGTCGTAATTACTTACTTGTGTAATTAAATTTTGATTAAGTGTATCTCCTGTACAAATATCTACAGTCCGAGTGGTATTATTTACTCTAGGAGTTCGCTGTATTGTTACAATGTATGTATATGTATCTTGCGGTATACCTCCTGAATCAAATCCTGTAATAGTATAAATTACTTCCTGATCCGTAATACTAGTATTTATTAAGGTATCCGTAATTTCAGAATCCGTAGAAACTGATATAGTTTCTCCTGAAACAAAAGGATTATTAGAGGCAGACCAGCTAAATGATACTATAGTAGGGTTAACATCTGCAGTTAGATCATGTGCTAAAGTTGTTCCACCACATATAGTTTCTATTGGATTTACTGTTACAGTTTCAGTAGCCATAAAATCTGCTGGATCGGCGATACTTCCTGTTCTTGGTGTAGCAGTTGCGGTTACGGTATTGGTAATATCGGCTTGATTTATGATATCTGTAGCAGTCACTACATACGTTACTGTCCAAATCGCGTTAGTTCCCGGATCCAACTGATCTACATCATTGTCTGCTCCATCATCTGTTCCTGTCGTACTTTGTAAAGTAATTATACCTAGAGTGCCACTACCTGAATGAACATCAGCAAGACTAACTTCGTCAAAGGTTACATTTCCTGTATTACTAACAGTATACGTATACGTTATTGTTTGGCCTTCTGTAACATTACTATCATCATCAGCTAATTTGGCTACAGTTATGGAAGGAGTAGATATTAGAGGAACAATTGTAGGGTCATTAGTGGTTGTTGTTGGATCATCTGGATCATCAGATAAATCAGTCACACTACCCAAACCAGGATCTTGAGCCCCAACAGTTGCGGTATTTACAACCTGAGCAGCATCTAGATCATCTTGTGTAATTACATGAGTCGCTTCAAAAGTTGCGGTATCCATAGGTACCATGCTATCAACTATGTTATCAGTTCCTGTATCTGTTCCAGTAGTGCTTATTAGCGTAATTGTATCTGCATTAGGATCTACAACATTTATATCTGTCAATGTCACATTTCCAACGCTAGTGGCTATTATCGTATAGGTAATGGTTTGTCCTAACATGTTGTAAGGACCATTTGTAGGAGCATCATCAACCTTGGTAACTTCTAATCGACCAAATTGAGGAATCGTAACTACCGTTGCATCGTTTGGAGCTAAGGTTGTGGGATCATCGGACATATCGGATACTACTAATCCTTCAACTGGTTCCGTACCAGTTGCAGTAGCAATATTTGTTGTATTTCCATTATCAAAATCAGGCTGAACAATTTCATGGGTTGCAGTAAAAACTACAGATTCACCTGCTGGCAAATTCGTAACGGATGTAGGACTCAAACTACCAGAATCAATATTTGAGTCAGTAATGGTAATATTATTTAAACTTACGTTTCCTGTATTAATTACTGTAAATTCATAAGTAATTATTTCTCCTAAGGTATCATACAAGCCATCTGGAGCTGGTTGTGCGATTTTTTCAAGTACTATTGCTCCTTTTTGATCGATAGGAGTAATGGTAGGATCATCTGTTGTTGTGGTAGGATCATCAGGATCATCTGAAGTATCAGAAATTACAAATCCATTAGATAAAGTACCTTCTGCAGTAGCTGTATTTACTACTTGATCAGCTTCTATATCCGCTTGAGTAATGGTATGTGTTGCCGTAAAATTGGCAACTGCTCCAATGCCTAAATTAGAAACTGATGCTGGAGATAAACTTCCCACATCTATATTAGGATCTGTAATAGTTACACTAGGAATAACTTGATTTCCTGTGTTGGTAACGACGAAATCATATGTTATTACTTCTCCTACCGTATCATAACTCCCATCGGGAGGTGCTTGATCACTTTTGGTTATTTCTAATTCGTTATTGATAATGGTCACATCTTCTGTAGGATCGTCTGGTAATGCATTTGCTTCTACCTCTGTTTGGGTATTACTAATAGTGTTGGTGACAGTTAATCCAGCGGAGCCTTCATTTACGGTTGCTTCTATTATTAAGGTATGAATTTCTCCGCTAAACATAGTACCGATTGTCCAATCCGGATCTGCCCAAGTTCCAAAACTAGGTGTCACGGTTCCAAATATTAATGCTGAGGGTAGCGCATCATTAATTACTAAATTACTTACTGGGTTTACACCTAAATGTTCTACAGTAACGGTAAATGTAACGGTATCCCCTTCGATAACCGGACTAGTATCTACAGTTTTTGTTAGTACAATCTCCGGATCACAATTATATACGGATAATATAGCAGAATCATAGGTACATGTCCCTTTGGTAACACGTACAAAAAAATCTCCTGGTTCTGTGGGAGTAAAAGAATTCGTTGTTGCTCCTGCAATTAATACACCATTTTGAAACCATTGATAGGCATCAAAACTGGATGAAATTTCAAAAACATCAGCACCAGGAAGGCAGCCTCCACCAGTAACATCCAGTTCCACTACAGGAACAGTATCAAATCCAGAAAAATATCCCGCGATTCCGGCTGCACCACTCACTCCTAGAAATCCAACTGCAATAGGCCCTGTAGATTGTACAGAAACATTACCCGTAAGACCAGGAATATAAAAGGTTTTCCAATCTCCTGTACCAGTTACTGCTTGTTCATTAGCTAAAGCAACGGTTCCAGTGTCATCAGTTAATACGATATTGGCATTTGGAGTAGTTGTAGAGGCTACAATCGTAATCCCTCCGTTAAAATTAGCTCCATCTACATCTCTAATATTGGAGATATTACTTAACCTATCCGGAAGTAAACAATTTACTGGAGCAATAAAATTTAAACCACCAGTAAAAGCTGAACCCGAACCGGCTAAATGCTGATACGCATATACTTCTTTTGAAGCGGTCACGTACATGTTTCCGCTAACCGCGGTCGGAGAATAATTACTTCCATCGATTACATAATATTCTCCGGTATTGATTGTTGTCTCCAGAACACCTCCTACAAAGATATCGGTACCATTTTGAGTTCCAATAATAATGGGAGTTTCTATATTGTCCTGACCATTACCACGTATAAATACATATTCTCTTCCCAATACATTTTCGGGTACAGGTTGATCAATCAGTGCATCCCTATTATTAGAACCAATTCTGGGTGCGCCGTTTAAATTTCCATTAGAAATAGCGATTTTTTTATCAGATTGGATAGTGGCTCCTAACCAACAATCAATGTTAGCTGGTGTGGCATTTCGTAAGGCCTCCATAACATAGGTTTGACCCTGAGTAAGTTCTATTTGCCAGGTATCATCGGTAATTCCATCATCATCTCCTCGTAACCTAAACTCACAATCTGATCCATATCCATAAATATTTATAGTAGTTGTACCTGGCTCTGTAGCCATAATACCTAAAGTTGCATTAAGACTACTTTGACCATTACCATAATTAGGTCTACCACCCCATTTAAAAATAGTTCCTATAGCCTGTCTACCCTTGGATGTTAACGAAGTGGCCTGAGAGGTAGATCTACCTCTATAATTAACATAAAAACTTTCTCCATTTTCTGATTCAAAACGAAGCCCACTGTTACTTAAAACCCTTCCTGTATTGGTATTTGTAACTAAAGTTATATTATTATCTCCATCAGGCACATCATATTTACCAGGAGCAGCATTAGAAATAGTTAGAGTAGCTACCTCCATAGCATTATTCCCCTGGTACACCTTTACATCAAAAGCCGTAGTTTCTGGAGTTGATAAATAGAATGCCTGCTGACGTATGGCCTGATTATTACCTCCTTGTTTTAAGGGTGGTAAGTAGTGTACATTACTCAGTTGACCAAAAACACTAAAAAAGGATATAGTTAATAGAAATAAAAGTAGGTAGTATTTTTTCATTAGATGGGTAGTTATGACAATGGTTTTCTAAATTAGAAAAGAGTAATATTTATATTTTATTAAAGGCTTTGAAAAAACCTATGTTTATCGACGAAATACATTAAATTGAGTTGAAAAGAGATTTTTGTTAAAAATCGTTAAAAAAGCATACTGTCAAAGATACAGGTTGAGGGAAATTATCTATTGTGGAGAAACCACAAACTATAAGATGATAAGACATAATTTTTAATTCGGTTTTGAGAAAGCCAATAAGTTATGATGTATAATTTTCGTAATAAATACTTCTAACAATTTATAAGCATTGTTTTTCTGATTACCATAAATTAGAATAATTAAATTACTTTTAATCTCTAATTCTAAAGCAACTCATGCATTACATTGTGTCTAATCATTTACTTAGGATATTTCTCTATCTACTGGTTTGTTTATATGTTATTTGGGTTGGAGTGGTTATTGAACCAGATACTATGAGTTATGTAGGCCTGTCTTTGATTACTCCACCAGGATATGGTACTTTTTTATTTGTTTTTCGTAAACTTTTTGGAGAGGATCATTATTATCCGATTATTGTATTTGTTCAATTAGTTCTGGGTTTTGCCTCTTGTTGGTATCTTGTTAAAATCATAAGGAAGGTATTTGAGGTAGATAAAAGATTATTGATTTTAATCGATGTAATGCTATTAGCGCCCATTTTCATACCTGAATATTTAACTGTAAATCGCATTGTAACTCAGGGATTGGCATACCCTTGTTTTTTAGTAATCACAGCATTTTTACTTCAGTATCTTTTTCTGAAAAATAAAAGAACGATTGTGTGGTTACTGCTATCTGTTTTTATTGGAATGCTAATACGAACACAATTTTTCTTTATCGTTCCAGTATTGTTGCTGATTTTTGGTTATCAATGGTATGTTAACAAAAAATCAAAACAATTTGCAACTCCAATTGTTTTGATATTACTTATTCTAATGATGGTTTCTGCTGTACAGAAAACCTTTAACTATGTGGTTCATGATACCTATGTAAATGTTTCAGGCACTGGACTTTTGCTAACAACTGCACCTTTTTTTGTAGCTGATGAAGAGGATTACAAGATTTATGATGACACTGAAATTCAGGAATATTATAAACAGATGTACAAAATTGCTGTGGATCGCAAATTACTCGATGATTTTTACGTTCCGTTTAATGATAATGTGTTTCATCATTTTGATTATAATTTTGTGAACATATCTTATGGAGTACTTTCTGAAGAAGGTAGAAAATTTTTAATGCCGTCCAATCCTAATACTCACCTGGCATTGATTGCTAATGATAAATTCTTAATGAATATGTGGTTGCCTTTATTATTAGATAATTTTTGGAAATGTTTAGACCTTTTTTATAAAAACGTGGAACACGCTTTTGGAGGGTTTTATATGATATGGTTATCCCTTTTGCTTTTAATAGGTTCTTTGTGTTTTTGGATTAAGTATAAAGAGAAATTGGCTTTAGTAGCTTTTATATGGATGTTGTTCACTTTTAGTAATATTATTTTAGTGTGTATTGCACTGCATAGTATTGGTCGGTATATGATATATCATCAATGGATTCTTCCTGTTTTACTAATTTTATTACTAGATAAAATTAGTAAAAACACCCGCCTTATTTCCTCATCAAAAAATTAAGCTTTGGTAGATGAAGCTACAACTTCCAGTGTAGTTTGGTATAGATCGGATTTTAATACCCACGCTTTTAACCAGGCATAAAAACTCATTGTAAAAATATCTTCCTGTTCGGGATTGTTTTGTATTAGAGAGCCTTTGATTTTTGTTAAAAACTCTTTAGTGTTTATAGTGTCACTATGCAAGTAAAAACTCATTGTCAATGATAGAAACTCCAAAACTCGATTTTCATTATTGTTTTTAAGATAACTACGATGCTTTTTTCTAAACCCTTTTACTCTCGATTCTACTATATCGATATGATCTAGTTCAATATGAAGAAGTATTTCGGTGAGATTTTTTTTAATAACCCAGATAATTCCAGCTTTTTCAGTATACCAAGTATCGCTATGGTGTAATTCATTAAGTAACTTCAATGCTTCTTTACATCGGGATTGCTGGAAATAGAATACAATTAAGGTTAATTTTAAGTCTAAAATATAGGAGGTTTGATCTTTTGTCTTACTGAAGTCAAAGCTTTCTAAGGACAATATCGCTTTTTCTGCTTTACCGATATAATTATTATTCAGAGCTTTCAGTAGTTCAAGTTGAGGAAGAAATCTTTTGTAATACTTCCCTCGTTGTTTTGTCATCTGTAACTCCATTCTTTCTAGATATTCTTGCGATGTAGTAAAGTTTTTATTTCTAAAATAAGAATTAGCAACATAATATAGTATCTGGATATGATAGAACAAATGCTTGTCTGTAAATTGTTCCTTTGATTCAATTTGTTGATATGTCTCTTCTACAAAAGAAAGAATGGAATGGAAATTACGAGCTGCATTTGCTGCTTGATTTATGATTTCCAGTATTTTGAATAATGATCGAAAAGTCAAATCATTTGTAATCGAAAGATCGAAATTGTCTAAAGAATCACTAATGGTTTGAGCAATATTACTCCGGTTCAGGGAAAGCTTATTCTGGATATTCGCATAAAAAAGATTTAAGTTCTCTTCCTGTTGTAATAACTTTTGATTATTTCTGAAATCCTTTATTAAACTGTCTAAAGATGTATCTGGGTCAACATGAGCATATTGAATTTTAGTATAATAAATTTCGTGTAGTATGCTAAACAGATCATAGGTTTTAGCTTTTAACGCTGCCTTTCTAATGGTTTTTATAGCAATCTTATATTGTTTTTGTTCGAAGAAAATTCTGCTGGCTAGGAGTAGTTTTAAGATTTCCATCTCTTCAGATGTTTCACTTTCAAAACTTTTGGTAGCAATAAAATCGATTAAGTTATCGTGTAATCTTTTACAGAGGGCATGAAAAGCGCCTTTAGCTCTTTTCCCGTATAGCTGTATATCTAGGTCTTTACTGTTTAGAGTTGTGTCTAACAGTTTGAATAACTGGATATTTTTAGTGTCACTTCTTTTGTTTTTTTGTTTGAGATTACTTATAAAACTTCTCTTTTCTTCAGAAGATAAGGTCGCAATTATAGAAGAAAGTGTATTCATTATATCGTAAGTATATATTGCTTAAAAATACTTTAAATATTGAATAAATTACTTAAAAAACACAATTATATCATAAGTTTTTTGTGAATATAGAGTTTTTTAACTGATCAAGTCGTTGCAAATTTGTCCTGTTCAAAACAAACAATTGAAATAAAAATTTAATCATCAAAATCAATTATTATGGACTATAAGTTTAGTAACGATGTAACAGAAGAAATTAAAAAAGATAACATCGATAAAAAGGAAGTTAAAGTATATGATCAAAAACCAACACCGGCATTTATAAGCGCTTCTTGGGTAGCATTGTTTGCAGGTATGATTTCATTTTGTACTGGTTTATGGAACGCAGAAATGCTATTGAATGAGAAAGGATATTATTTCACTATTTTATTATTTGGATTATTTTCTGCGGTATCGGTACAGAAAAATGTAAGAGATAAGTTAGAAGGGCTGCAGGTTACAGAAATCTACTACGGAATCAGTTGGTTTGCGGCATTAGCATCCATTATATTATTAATTATCGGTTTATGGAATGCAGATTTAGATCTTAGTGAAAAAGGATTCTACGGGATGTCATTTACACTTAGTTTGTTTGCTGCCATTGCAGTGCAAAAAAACACCAGAGATAAAAAATTCATTGAAAGTAAGGATGCATAATTGGAAATGGATCAAAAGGAGGAACTGCAGCCATGTGGTTCCTTGTTTTGATGATTAGAAAAGGCAGCTACAATGCTGTGGCTGTCTTTTTTTAACTTGAAACTTAAACTATAAAATCAAATTATCTTGAAGAAGGAAAAAATAGGGATCGTCTTATTGTTTGTCCTAGGTGTAATTGCAGTGATGACAATGTTTTTTATAGATCCGATCATACAGAATGAAAGCTATCATCTATTTAATGATAATAGAAGTTTTGTTAATATTCCAAATTTCTGGAATGTTATCTCAAATTACCCTTTTCTAATTGTTGGAGGTCTGGGTGTTATTTATTTCATGCAATCTAAGAAACCGGAAATATCCTATGTATTACTTTTTTTGGGAATCATATTAGTTGCTATTGGTTCTGGGTATTATCATTTGTTTCCTAGTTCTCAATCTTTGGTTTGGGATAGATTGCCGATGACCATAGTTTTTATGACGTTGTTTTCTATAGTAATTAAAGAGTTTGTATCTGTTAGACTTGGAAGATTAGTTTTATTTCCGCTAATTCTGGTCGGTATGAGTTCTATATTGTATTGGGCTTTCGGGAAATCAGGTGATTTAAGGTTTTATGCTTTAATTCAATTTTATCCAATGTTAGCTATTCCCATAATTCTAATTTTTTTTAAATCTAAGTATAATAAAGGAATTGAGTATTGGATACTTTTAACTTCTTATATAATTGCTAAAATTTTGGAATATTTTGATGCAGAGATATATCTGTTTTTAGAATTTATCAGTGGGCATTCATTAAAACATATTGTTGCAGCGATTGGTCTTTACGTTTTACTAAACTTTTATAAGAAAAGAAATAATATAGTTAAGGAAAATCTTAAAAGGTTTCCTAGTTCTTATTCTCCTGTAAAGCGGATTTTATCAAAATGATTACTTATGACACATAATTTTATAATCTTATAATGATTAATAGTATGAGTTCAAAATTTAATAAAGAATTAAAAGAATTGGTCAGAGATCGAGTGATCTCACCTGAGATTTCAGATAAGATATCGTTGTATTATGATCATAAGCAAGCTGCTAAGCCTAATAGATTGTTTACCATATTTGGGGTTTTTGGAGCATTGCTCGTTGGATCTGGCATTATTCTGATGATAGCACACAATTGGGATGATTTCTCAAGAATGACAAAAACCATCGTAGCATTTGTTCCTCTTATTATTGGTCAATGCGCAGCTGGTTTTTCGATACTAAAAGATAAAAGTCGCACCTGGAAAGAAGCCTCAGGAACGTTTTTGTTTTTTGCTGTTGGAGCTAGTATATCTTTAGTAAGTCAGATTTATAATATATCAGGTGATTTAGGTTCTTTTTTACGCACCTGGGTGATACTTTGTTTGCCGTTGATCTATCTGCTTAGATCTAATGCAGTTACATTGCTGCTGATATTGTCAAGTACTTATTATGCTACAGAGGTAGGTCTTTGGAATTATAGAAATAATGAAACACCTTGGTTATATGTAGGTTTTATTTTGGCAATTATACCGCATTATTGGTCGCTTGTAAAAAATAATCTGCTCAGTAATACAACAACAATTTTTAGCTGGATCATACCCGCCAGTATTACAGTTGGATTAAGTGCATTTGTAAAAGGTAATGAGGAGCTAGGTTTTGTGATGTATATGACGCTCTTTGGAATATTCTATAATATAGGAAGATTGCCGGTATATAGAGAATTAAGAACACTAAGAAATGGACATCTAATTATCGGTTCCTTAGGAACTATTATTTTGTTAATGGTATTTACTTTCAGATGGCCCTGGAAAGAAATGTATGATATAACGATGTATGTTTCTCAAGAGTTCTATACTTCACTGTTTTTAGGAGGTATAGCGGTTGCTGTTTTGGTGTATACTATCATAAAAAAGGGAGCTCGATCCATAAATCTGTTTCAAGTATCATTTGTAATATTTTGGGCACTATTCTTCTTGCTATCAGATATGACTACATTACCTATGATCTTAACCAACGTATTGGTATTTATTTTAGGAATTACAGCCATCAAGATGGGTGCTGATAAATTTAATTTTGGGATTCTTAATTATGGATTATTAATTGTTTCCATACTGATAATATGCAGATTTTTTGATACGGATATGAGTTTTGTAATACGAGGACTGTTATTTGTTATTGTAGGTATTGGTTTTTTTATGACCAACTATATGATGCTAAAAAGACAACAAAAAAATAAGCAACTAAAAATACATTGAAATGAAAATCATTTATTTATTTATACTATTTGTTATAGTAGCACTAGCACAGATTTTTGTGCCAATCCAAATGGTTATGGACAGTGAGGATGTGATAATTTCTGGAGAAGCTTATAAGTTTAAAACCAGACCGATCGATCCAACAGATCCTTTTAGAGGTAAATATATTACACTACAGTATGAAATGAATCATTTTAATACAGAAGATTCTACCTATGTAGTAGGAGAGGAGATTTATATTTATCTTAAAAATGATAGTGAAGGTTTCGCAGAAGTTTCTCAGATCAGTAAAACACCTTTACAAACTGAAGCTGATTATGTGACTGCTCGAGTAACCTATTACTACAAAGGTAAAGTGAACTTTCAATTACCGTTTAATACTTTTTACATGGAAGAAACTAAAGCATATGATGCAGAGTTAGCGTATGCCAAAGCCAATAGGGATAATGTAACCAATAATGTATATGCATTGGTTTATATCAAAGGAGATGACGTAGTTCTCAAAGATGTATTCATAAATAATGTTTCTATAAAAAAGTATGTGGAGAAATAAAATTCTAGATTAGGATTAAACCTTTTTTAATAACAATAGTCATAATAACGAAGAACAAAAAAAGATGATTATTATGAAGATATTATTGAGAACACTAGTATTTGGTATTTTGTTGTCAACACTAACAGCGTCTTGTGCTACTACAGTAAGAGTACGTCCTGCGAATCGCGTAGTAGTTACCAAAGTACATAAACCAAGAATTATTGTACATAAGAACGTGAAGTATTACAGAAGTGGAGGTGTTTGGTATATAAAAAAGAATAGAAGATATGTAACTGTTGCAGCACCCATTGGCGCACGTATAAATGTATTACCTACAGGCTATAAGTCAATTAGAGTAAAAGGTGTTAGATATTATAAACACAAAGGAGTATACTACAAAAAATCCGGCAGGAGTTATATAGTAGTAAATGTATAGTAAGTTTTAGATTGAGTTGGTTAGTTTAGTTAAGAAAAATTCCTTGAGTTTTTTAAGTGAAATCTCGAGGAATTTTTATTAGTGAAACTCTGTTTTGAAAAGTTGCATAGCAATGCATTCAAAATAGATAGTTGAACTAATCCCGCTTTTTCATCGGGATCTCAGGTCTTATACTTCGAAGCTTATTTCAGAATTTTAAATATTATTTTCCGTTGAATATTTCGCGTGCTTAGCTCTAGGATGATTTACTTTTAAAAACAGTATTACCATACTACCAGGCTTCTTCAATTTTTATACGTTGTCCATTTTGATAGGAAGCTATAAAAGCGCCTCTAAAACCTAAACGAACTAATTCCCTACGAAATTTTTTGGCCTCAGATAATGAAGCAAAATTACCAAGTGCATATTTATTAAAACTACCAGCTTTGATTTCTTTAAAATTAACAAACTTATCAGAGTAAAGAGATAAATCTTTTTCCTCAAAAGCTCCAATTTGTACGGCGTATATTAGTTCATTTTGTAATGAGGCTTTCTCTTCTTCGTCATCAATTTCATTTCCTGAAGCATTAATCTCCTGATCCATTGATAAATTCTTGATCGTTTCCTCCAGTTCTGTGATTTTATTTTTAAGCATCGCAGACTGTTTATTAGATTCACTTTTAGAAATCATTCCATCAGAGGTGTCAAAGCCCATGAAATATACGGTTCCTGCAACTCCCAGAAGAGCAATAATACCTAAAATAATGGTAGCAATTTTAAATTTTCTGGCATTCTCCTGTTCGTCTCTAAGTGCTTTAATATGAGCATAGTCGGTAACACGTTTTTCTTCTTTAGCTTCATCTATTTGAACTTGGAAATCCAATAGTTCGTCATCACTAATATAAGGCATGATTTGTGGTTTTAATATGTTCAAATATAGGAGATTATTGTTTTATCCAAAAATTAAATTACTGATTAACCGTAATTGGTTCGATGCACTATGAAGTTTTATTGATTGAGATGTGAATTAATCATCAAATTATACAGGAAGCAAATCTTATGAAACCGAACTTTTTGGGTGTTAAATAAAACACATGTAGGATTTTTTGTCAAAAAAATAAAGAAAAAAGCGATTAATGTGTTTATGACGATTTTTAGTAACACCACATCGAATATTTTTAAGACCCAAAAATATTATGCACAACGGTGCGTTATTATTTTTTCGGTATTCTATTTTAACGATCCTCCCACCCTAATCGAAATAGAATACGGATGTTATTACCATACAAGAAACTTAACCATCGTGAACACAAAGATATACCCAAGGGTGCAATTGGTATTGTTTTTTCTTCTATCAAATAGACTATCGCTTTCAAAGCCTGGTCTAAAAGTGATTAAAAGGAATTTCGAGAACAGGTGTGCCAAAATTTCAATCCTTATTCAAAGAGTTACCGCTTCTTTTTTAAGAAATGTATACTCCGGGTTGTATTCCGTATTTGTTGACGATGCTTTTATAACCAACCGATTTAATGATCTCAACAATTATGATACGTAAACTGTTTTCTCATTGCGTAGCCTTGCTTTTATTTACATTTAGTTATAGCCAAACCGTGACTTTTCAAACGGATGATGGTTTAACAGCTAAAACTATATGCAAAGGAACAGAAATCCAATTAAATTTAAGTATTGATCCTCCAAGACCATCTGGTGGAACGAGCACTTATAATATACAATGGGAAAAAAGTACAAATCAAACTTTTATTAAAAATTGTCAGTTTCCTAGTACAGATGGTTCTTGTTCTTTTCATAGAGATATTCCAGAAGTTACTACTACATATACAGTAACCGTTAATGGAGGCTCCAGTGGCCCTGTGTCAGAAAGTATTGTCATTACTGTAGAGGACCTTTCTAATCCAGGGTTAGATACTACAATGTTTTTATGTGGTCGAACAGGTATTATTAATCTATTTGATGAATTAGACGGTGCTCCTGACCCGGGAGGTATTTGGAGCAATGGTACAGGAACCTATGATACTGCAGATCCTAATGGGGGAGCATTTACATATACAATCAGTAATGGAGGAGTTTGTCCCGAAGTCAGTGCAGTTATCACGGTAAAACCCTGTGGAGATAACGATTCTGATGATGATGGAGTTCCGGATGCTACGGATAATGATGATGATAATGATGGTATCCCGGATACTATAGAAGATGGGTTTTGTACAGCTGTAACGACCACTCCAATTTTTGTTTTAGAAGAAGATTTTGGTTTTGGAGGTCCTACCAGAAGTCGATATTCTGAAGGTTTAGGTTTAACCTACAATCCTCTTTTGCCAGATGATCGATTTAATGATGGGGAATATAATGTGGCAACCTCTACATATTTTAGAACAGCCGGAGGGTTTGATGCAACATTCCTATCTACAGATTTAATAGGCGAAGTCGATGCAAATGGAGATGTTGATGGTAGGTATTTGGCAGTTAATATGAAATCAGGTGTTTTTGCAGATAGGCCTGTTTTTGTAGTAGAAAACCTGCCGGTTACGCCTGGTATAGAGTATGATTTTAGTATGTCTATTGCCAGTTTAAATAATAATGCAGGAGAAATACCGGCCAACCTCACGATAGAAGTAGTAGACCAAGCTACAAATACAGCTATTTTTACACAAAATTCAGGAGATATACCCAATGGCACGGACAATTGGATTCTAGTACAAAGTTCTTTTATTCCGGATCCTGCGGTTAATGTTGTTGCTATACGAGTAATTAACAGGCAAGGTACGGATGGTGATGGTAATGATATCGGGATTGATAATATTTTCTTATCCACAAATGCTTGTGATTTCGATCGAGATGGTATTCCTAATTCCCAGGATTTAGATGCTGATAATGACGGTATTTATGATATTGTAGAATCTGGAAATGCAGCAGCAGATGGAAACGGAGATGGACGATTTGATGGAGGAATCAATGCCGATGGAACATCCACCACAGTAGTCCATAATGTTATTAATTCTGATAGTGACTCAAATCAAGATTTTCTGGATATCGATGCTGATGCCGATGGTATTATTGATAACATAGAAGGACAATCTACCACTGGTTATATTGCGCCAAGTGGTATCGATGGAGATTTTAATGGAGTGGATGATAGTTACGATACGAATGGTACAGCAATAACCCCTATAAATTCTAACACTACGGCAGCTCCTGATTATATAGATACAAACTCAGACCCAGTAACAGGTGATTGTTTGGATGATACTATAGAAGGGTATGATAATGATCAAGATGGAATTCCTGATACAATTGCCGGTGGAGCAGATAGTGATGGTGATGGACTGGATGATGCATTTGATGTTGTTGTGTTGGATAGGGTGACTGTACAAACGAATGCAAATAATGGAGGAACAGTTCCTACTGATTTTCCAAATAATCATAATCCTTTAACAGAAGAAAGAGACTGGAGAGAGGAAATAGGAGATGTAGATGTGGATCCGCTTGATATTATGATATGTAATGCTGTCAATTTATTTGATGAGTTACCAATGGGAACTTTAACGACAGGAACCTGGAGTGTACCAGCAACTGGTACTGTTTTAACCGGTGGTCATTTGGGAACATTAGATCCTACAATAGCAGGTATTTTGGATGGAGAATATATCTATACACTTCCGGTATTGGCCGCAGGATGTCCACCTATTAGATATTTAATAGATGTTACAATTGATGATACCTGTCAATGTCCAGATATAGAAGAGCCTGTAGTGTCGGCTACGCCTGTAACTACCTGTATAGATGCAACGCCTTTGCCTTCGGTAACTGTTACGCTTGCACCTGGTTTAGAAGGGCGATGGTATTTAGCTGATGGAGTAACTCCTATAGCTAGAGCTCAAAATACGGACACATTTACACCTTTGAGGACTGAGCTGGTAGTAGGTGATAATATATTTAGAGTAGAAGCATATGAACCTGTCGGAATGTGTACAAGTGATCTTGTAGATGTTATTATTACAGTTACGGCTCCTCCAGAAGCAGGAGAACCTAATGATATGCCACCAGTACCGGTTGCTTTATGTGAAGGAGATACCACGATGATTGACTTATTTGAAGAATTAACCGGAGAAGATGTTGGAGGTGTCTGGACAGATGCAACGAATACAGTTATTCCAGGTGGTACTATTTCTGCAAATGCAAACATTGCAGGAGACTATACCTATACAGTTACTAGTAATGGATGTACGGATACAGCGGTAATAAATGTAACTATTAGTACGGTTCCTAGGTTGGTGTTCGGAGCTACAAGCTGCGCTACGGACCGAGCTACTTATGATGTATCATATACTACTAATGGCACTTGGAATATCTCGGTAGCTCCTAATAGTGAAGGAATTGTTGATGTTGCCAATTCCATGATTACCGGAATTACAGCTGGAGTAGATATTACCATAACGGCAACAAATCCCGGTAATACAGCTTGCGAAGCGACGTTGGCAGTGACAGCACCCGATTGTAGTTGTCCCGATATCGTAGAACCTACAAATCCAAGTAACGAAAGTATATGTGTAGGTTCGGTAGCACCTCTTTTATCTGTAGATGTATTACCTGGCCAAACGGCAAATTGGTATGATGAAAATGGAAACCCCTTAATCACAAACAGTACAACATTTACTCCTACAGATACAGCAGCGGGGAATTATGTGTATAATGTAGAAGCTTTTGACACAGCAGAAAACTGTGCAAGTGATCGTATAGAGGTTTTATATCAAATTCTTGATGTTCCAGTTATTGATCCAATAGATCCAGTTGCTGCTTGTGAGTCGTATGAATTACCAGCATTGGCAATTGGAAATTATTTCACCCAGACCAACGGAGCAGGTACTCAGTTCAATGCCGGCGATATTATTGATGTTAGCCAGGTGATATATGTATATGCAGAAACAGCAACAACACCTAATTGTTTTGATGAAGAAGTATTAAATATTACCATAAATCCTTTACCTACTCCTGTAGCGCCGGTGAATTCTGGAGATCGTTTCTGCGAAAGTTATACGTTACCTGCCTTACAGAGTGGACAAAATTATTATACCGCAACTAATGGAGAAGGGACACAATTAAATTCAGGAGATGTTATCAGAACAAGTCAAACAATTTTTTTAAGAGAAGTAGATGGCAATGGTTGTGAAAATGAAGTTCCGTTTTTTGTAGAAATAACAAATATTGAAGAGCTAGAGATAGAAACAGGAACGATATGTTTAGGGCCAATTACTATAACTTCTTTTGTAATCGATACAGAATTAAACAATGCAGATTTTTCATTTCAATGGAGTTTTGAAGGAACTGTGATTCCCGGAGCTACGCAATCTCAATATGAAGCGACACAAGCCGGAGTCTATACTGTTTCATATACCGATGTTGTCTCTATGTGTTCTGGAAACTCGGATGTTACAATCACAGGCATTAATGATCCAGAAAGCTTAGATCTTCAATTATCCGCGGGAGCATTTTCGGATAACAGCGATATCATCGCGACAATTGTAGGCAATGGGACTTATGAATATATACTGGATAACGGAAGCCCTCAAGATAGTAATGTGTTTACGAATGTGTCCCTTGGGTTGCACGAGGTAACTGCTATAGATGTTACTGGTTGTGGCTCTATTACAGCCTCTATATTCGTAGTAGGATTTCCTACTTTTTTTACTCCTAATAATGATGGATTTAATGATCAATGGGGAGTTGTAGGAAATGCAGATACTCCGGAGATGGATATATACATTTTTGATAGGTACGGAAAACTACTTCAACAATTGAATAGGGATAATCAATGGGATGGTACATATGGAGGAAAACCTCTGCCAGCAACAGATTATTGGTTTGTAGCAGAATTTAGAGATGGATCAGCTACGTACAGAAGACACTTTACACTAAAACGATAATGGGAGTATTATTTCTCTATTTCAAAACAAGCAAGATGAAATTCACAAAAATAAATCTAGCAGCAATAATAACATTGTTGTTTATAGGATTTGGAAATGCCCAAGAAGGCTTATCTATATATTCAGATTACCTTACTGATAATTATTATCTACTACATCCATCAATGGCAGGAGCAGCTAATTGTTCTCAGGTTCGATTAACTGGCCGCAGAAACTGGATTGGAGAAGAAGATAGTCCAGGATTATATACGGCAGCATATAATGGTAGAATTGGAGATTCGCAATCAGGAATCGGTGCGATCGTTTATAATGATAAAAATGGATTTTCTTCCCAAACAGGAGGATATGTAACATATGCCCATCATTTGATGTTTTCTAGAAGCGAAGTTGATTTAAATCAACTGTCATTTGGGTTAAGTGCAGGAGTTATTCAATACAGATTGGATCAAACTAGATTTGACCCTAATGATCCTTTGGTAGGACCTGGGTCATTAAGTCAAAGTGAGTTTAATTTAGATGTTGGATTTTCATACAATCTGTATAATTTTTATACCCATGTTACGGTAAAAAACCTTTTAAAGAATTCTGGAGTTAATAATGATCTACAAGTAGTTAATAATTTAAGAAATTATCTAGTATCCATTGGGTATGTTTTTGATCGTCCGGGAAAAACTTTTTCATATGAACCATCCATATTGTATTCCTATAGGGATGGAGTACAGCAATCTAGTATTGATTTTAATCTAAAGGTTTATAGTGATATGAATTTCGGAAAACTATGGGGTGGATTATCTTATAGAAGAAGTTTTGATTCTATAGATTTTGTAGAAAATTCTGAAATACAAAGTCAGAGTCTGAATTATGTAACTCCTTTTGTTGGAGTTAATTTTGGAAAATACATGTTTGCATATACTTATTCGTACCAATCAAATCCAGTAACTTTTAATAATGGTGGTTTTCATCAAATAACATTGGGGATTGACTTTTCTTGTAGATCGAAAAAGTATGCGTGTTATTGTCCTTGGGTTGAATAGCTTTCTACTGTATTATGTTTTTTAATTAAATATTACATAATGGTTAACTTTTTTGCTTAGACGGAAAATAGTTTGATCTTTATTTAAAGCAGGGATAACATCAAGTTTATTGTTGTAAAATATTTTTGAAATAAAAATAATACACACAATGAATAGAAGAAATTTTTTCGAAAAATCTTTGTTAGTTACAGGAGGCTTTATGATAGCTCCTATGTATATAAGCTGTAACAATGACGATGATATTGACGTCAGTATTCCGGATCTTAATACAGATAATTTTTTTGAAGGAGTAGCAAGTTTTGACCCTACAGACTCTAAAGTGATCATATGGACACGATTTACTCCAGATTCAGGTAATTCTAACATTACTATTAGCTGGCAAATTGCTTTTGATCAAAATTTTGAAGATGTAGTACGAAGTGGTGAATTTATAACAGGAGCAGATAGAGATTATACCGTAGCAATAGATGTTCAGGAATTACCTTCTAATAGTCAATTTTACTATCGTTTCTTTGAATTAGAAACACAAACAATTTCAGTAATTGGAGAAACTATTACACTTCCTTCATCGGCAGATACAATAGCCGATGTAAAACTAGCTGTCTGTTCTTGTGCAAACTTTGCAGCTGGGTTATTTAATGTATATGGGGCAATGGCTAATTCTGAAGCAGATGTTATTGTTCATTTGGGCGATTACATTTATGAATACGGAGAAGGAGAGTATGGAACCAATGCGAATACCGTAGCCTTAGATAGAGTGCATAAACCGGCAAATGAAATTATTTCACTTACAGATTATCGAGCAAGATATAAGCAATATAGGAGTGATGCTCAACTACAATTAGCGCATCAGAAAAAGCCATTTATTTGTGTGTGGGATGATCATGAAGTCACAAATGATGCTTATAAAGAAGGTGCAGAGAATCATCAGGATTCTGAAGGATCTTACGAGACTAGAAAACAAATAGCAATACAAGTATATAGCGAGTTCTTGCCATTAAGATCAACAGATCCATCCAAAATCTATAGAACATTCGATTTTGGGAGTCTACTAAGTTTACATATGCTAGATACCCGAATTATAGGTAGAGATAAACAACTTTCTTATGATGACTTTTTTAGCCCTAGTACAGGATTGGATGCAGTGGCATTTCAGACAGCATTACAAGATCCTACTAGAACTTTATTAGGAGCAGCACAGTTGAATTGGTTATCTGGAGCAGTTTCAGCCAGTAATGCGAATTGGCAAGTTTTAGGTCAACAAGTATTAATGAGCAAGATGTTTATGCCAGCAGAGCTTTTAATTTTAATAGGAACACTCGTAGCAGAAATTGGGGCTTTAGGAAGTGCAACTTCCGAGACAACTGCAATGTTTCAAACAGCTTTAACTGAGTTAACAATGATTAAATCAAGACTTTTAGCAGGAGATCCAACACTAACATCAGACGAGGTTGCTAGAGTACAAACAGTGATTCCTTATAATCTAGATGCATGGGATGGATATTTTATCGAGAGAGAACGACTATTTACACTATTAGCAGGAAAGAAAACAGTTTGCTTAGCAGGGGATACACATAATGCCTGGTATAGTAAACTGAAAGATGCAACTGGTAAGGAAATAGGAGTAGAATTTGCTACTTCTTCGGTTTCTTCTCCGGGGTTTGAAGGTTTATTAGGAGTGGATGCCAATCAAGCTGAAGGTTTTCAGAAAGCGTTAGAAGTATTAATAGATGATTTACAATATATGGATGCCACGCAAAGAGGGTTTTTGCAAGTTACCTTTACAACTAGTAGTAGCAAGGCACAATGGAACTTCATTAATACCATTGCGGCAGAAAATTATACAGTAAGTGTTGGGAAAACAGTTTCTTATAGCTAGAACATTTCAATTTATCACTGTTTAATCAAAACGCAACCTCTGTAGGTTGCGTTTGGTTTTATATTATTTTGAATGAAATTGATTTTTAACTATTCAAGAATTTTATTCATTGAATAGTTAAAAATAATATGTTTTACTCAGCGACCTCTACGATAAGACTATCATCAGTTTTAGTAACTTTAGTAAGACCTAGTTTAGAAAGTCCTTTCATACCTTTGTCCCAAGCTTTGTTGCTTAAACCAGAAGCAGTTTTTAGATCAGCCAAAGGCATCATTTGTTCTTTCTTGATAATTTCAAAAATAGCTTTTTCATTATCATTGAGAGATTCTATAATATTTGCCTGTGCGGCTCGCACCTCTGGTCGCATCTGCGGGAAGAACAATACCTCTTGTATAGATTGATTATTCGTTAAATACATAATCAACCTATCCATACCAATTCCCATTCCAGAAGTTGGTGGCATACCATATTCTAATGCTCTGATAAAGTCATTATCGATAAACATGGCTTCATCATCTCCTTTTTCGCTTAATTTTAATTGTGCTTCAAAACGTTCACGCTGATCGATAGGATCATTAAGCTCAGAGTATGCATTGGCAATTTCTTTTCCACACACCATAAGCTCAAAACGCTCTGTAAGTTCTGGATTATCTCTATGTTCTTTGCATAAAGGACTCATTTCTTTTGGATAATCTGTAATAAATGTTGGTTGGATATAGTTTCCTTCGCATTTTTCTCCAAAAATCTCATCAATCAACTTTCCTTTACCCATGGTTTCATCCACTTCGATCCCCATTCCTTTGGCCGCTTCTCTAATTTCTTCTTCAGACTTTCCTGTGATATCAAACCCTGTAAAATGTTTGATAGAATCTGTCATGGTCACACGAGCATACGGTGTCTTAAAGTTTATTTTATGTTCTCCAAAAGTAGCATCTGTAGTACCATTTACTGCTATTGCACAGTGTTCTACCAGATTTTCGGTAAACTCCATCATCCAGTTGTAGTCCTTATAGGCTACATAAATTTCCATAGCGGTAAACTCCGGATTATGGGTTCTATCCATTCCCTCATTTCTGAAGTTTTTAGAAAACTCATAGACCCCTTCAAAACCACCAACGATTAATCGCTTTAGATATAACTCATTAGCAATACGCATGTATAAAGGTATGTCTAGAGAGTTATGGTGTGTTATAAATGGACGTGCAGAAGCACCACCAGGAATTGGTTGCAGAATAGGTGTTTCTACTTCAAAATATCCTTTGGTATTAAAAAACTCACGCATAGCGTTAAAGAGTTTTGTCCTTTTTACAAATACATCTTTTACACCGGGATTGACGACTAAGTCTACATAACGCTGACGATATCTCAACTCTGGATCGGTAAATGCATCGTGAACCTTACCATCTGCATCTGTTCTGGGTTGAGGTAGTGGTTTAAGCGTTTTACTTAATAAAGTAAAATCTTTTACCATCACTGTTTTTTCACCAACTTGTGTGGTAAAGAGCTCACCTTCTACACCAATAAAGTCACCAATGTCCAGTAATTTCTTATAGATTTCGTTGTATTTGGTTTTGTCTTCACCAGTACAGATTTCGTCTCTGTTAAAATATACCTGTATACGGCCATTAGAGTCTTGTAATTCTGCAAAAGAAGCTTTCCCTTGTATACGTCTGGACATTAATCTTCCTGCGATGATTACCTTTTTTCCTTCTTGGTATTGCTGTTTTATATCCTCAGAAGTATGATCCACAGGAAATAATGCTGCCGGATATGGATTGATACCTAGGTCACGCAGAGATTGTAGTTTCTCTCTTCTTACAAGTTCTTGTTCTGATAATTGCATAATGCTGCCGTTTTAAGCGTGCAAAGATACGAAGTATGATATAATCTTTCAATTGATTTTTAAGGATAGTCGGGACAATCGCATGTAAGAATGTTCTAACACACTACAAAAATTAATTTTCTATGAATTAGGGCGTCCTGGCGGGCTATCCAATACAATTCCTCGCACCTCTCCGCCACAGCGGATCAGGCTGCGGGATTTCCATTCCTATCCCTGACGCATATCCAATGTATAATCCGCGAAGTGTGAGGTTCTCGAACCCTGAACCTATCCGAACCCTGAGCGTAGCCGAAGGGTGAGCTGTCATATTAAGCGTAGTCGAAGTGGGAGTCGAAGAGTGATACTACAATGCCAAAACGTAAACTTTAAAAAAAATAAAAAAAAATGAATTTTGATAGTAACATAAGTAGGCGGTATGACACTATCTAGTATAAAACAGCATCTAATTGGGAATTTAGAAGCGTTTTACTACAATTTTTAATTATATCAATTTTACAATTATGAGAAAAGTATTGTTATTTCTGTGTGTGTTAGTGTCTGGTTTTAGTGTTTTTGGGCAAAATACCACTTTTGATAATTTAACTGCAAACTATGGAAGAAGTAAATCTATTACTTGGTTTTCTTCTAATTATGGTTCTGGTTTTGGACATAGGATTCTTAATACTGATCCTGGAGGGCAAACTTTATTAAACTTCCAAGGAAGACATAACTCATCTACTTGGTCAGATATCTTAACACTCACTTCTAATGGTAATGTTGGTATTGGAACAACAAATCCTCAATCAAAACTAGAAATAAAACAAAGCGGAACTATCGGAGGGACTTGGAACCCTTCTGGGAGTTTTTTAACAATTTCAGATTCAGGTAGTTCAAAAATGATTATAGATTCTAACGAAATCTACGGTAGCGGAACTTTACATATTGGTTCAAAAACTGGGGACATTATTAGATTTAGAACTGTATCCGAAAATTCAACTAGTGATAAAGTTGTCATTAAAGAAAATGGTAATGTCGGAATTGGAACAACAACTCCAAGTGCAAAACTGCAAATAGAAGGGCAAACTAAAGTTGGAAAATGGGGAGTCCTAACTTTAGATTGGACCAATGAGACTAATTGGGGAGGAAGCTCCAATAAATGGGCCGGATACATAGGCTTCAACTCATCCAGAAATGATGAAGACCCGAAAGATTACTATAAAGGAAACAATAAGTATACCTCTAAAGGTGTTTTTGAAGGTTCCAATTACGGGTTTAGATGGTTATATAGAAATCATAACAATCATGATTCTGACGCACAACATCAGCTTTCTGAATATATGCGTTTAACTAATGACGGAAATCTTGGAATTGGCACTACTAATACGCAAGGATATAAACTAGCGATCGCAGGTAAGGCTGTGGCTGAGGAGGTAAAAGTAGCACTACAAACCAACTGGCCTGATTACGTTTTTAAAGACACTTATCAACTCCCTACCCTACAACAAGTAGAAGATCACATAACCACAAAAGGTCACCTAATCAATATTCCATCGGCGGCAGAAGTATCAGAAAACGGTATCCAATTAGGGGAGATGAACGCTAAGCTTCTTGAGAAGATCGAAGAATTGACGCTATATACAATTGCGCAGGAGAAGAGATTAAAGGAGCAGCAGAAAACACTTATTAAACAAGAAGATGAGATCTCAGTTTTAAAATCACAAAGTTCAAGAATTAATAAACTAGAAGAAAAATTAAATCAACTAATAAACAATAAATAATTACTATGAGGAATCTATTAATTATACTCTTAGCGTTTTTTACAATAGGAATGAGTTTTGCACAACAAATCCAATATGATGTTACTGCAGGTAACGGTAATGGGTTGCGTTTATGGAGCAGTGATTCGTATAAAATCCATATGGGCAATGCTTCAGAATATCAATATGGCCCTGTTACAGATTATAGTATTAAGACTAATATGAATTCTACTACAGGAAGAGGTTGGACTTGGGGAGTAAATGGAGTTACTCCAATTGCCGCTTTAAATAATCAAGGAGATTTTCAGATTGGTAGAAATTTTAGAGCTTTAGGTAATATAACTCTAGATGGTAATAATGTTAGTCTTCCATTAAACGGAACCGCAAACAATTCAGATAATTATGTAAACAAATATGATTTTAGAATTAGGAAATCAAATAATAGTTTCTACATAGGATTGTCTAATGAGTTTAATGTTAGGAAAGTATATTTGCAATCAGGGCATGTGAGTTCCGCATATGCTCATGGTACAGGTTCTATTTCTTTAAACCCATTTGGAGGTAACGTTGGTATTGGAACAACTTCACCAAGAACAAAATTAGATGTTATTGGAACCATTAAAAGTGATAAGTTACTATTGGCCGATCCTAATGATACGTCAGATTGGAATACATTGTGGGAAAGCGGTTTTTATCAAAGTTATAATGCTGCTAACGTTCCTGAGCCGAATCAATGGTTTTGGGGAATCAATATGAATCATAGTTCTAACAATCCTAATTATAAATATAACGGTCAAATTGTCGTAAAGAATAATTCTGTACACCCAAAAATGTATTTTAGAAGTACTAATAAGGAAGGAACTGGAACTTGGGCGAGAGTAGTTCATAGCATAGGGAATCAGTATATCGAGGGTGCTCTCGGTATAGGTACAACTACTCCAGACGCTAAACTTGCCGTAAACGGAAACATCCACACCAAGGAAGTAAGAGTAGATTTAATCGGTTGGGCCGATTATGTGTTTAAAGAAGATTACAAGCTTCCTACACTAGAGCAAGTGGAAGATCATATCGCTACAAAAGGGCATCTTATCAATATCCCATCCGCCGCAGAAGTAACGAAAAACGGTATCCAATTAGGTGAGATGAATGCGAAACTTCTAGAGAAAATCGAAGAATTGACATTGTATACGATTGCGCAGGAAAAGAAATTGCAAGAACAAGAAGAACGTCTTAAAAGATTAGAGGCATTATTAGTAAAGAAATAGAACACCAGTTGCTTCTAGTATATATTCATTCGTGAAATATGGAGATATACTAATGAATGAATACATATCTAGAGTTACGGTTCTTATTCATATAATCGAACGATCCAGTGATCTAATAATCCTATTATCGACCATAAATAAAAAAAATCAAAAACAGAGGTAACATTTCTCTTTCCTAAGACACGTACAAGTAGGGAGAAGAAACTCACCTTAGAAAATTTCTTAAATACATTAAGAAATTGATGGGGTATCCATCTAAAAAATTAAGTAAGGCAACAATTATTAAATAGTAATTTTTATGAAAAACATTTCATTATTTCTCACACTTTTTTTGATTACAAGTTTGGGATATGCGCAGACTGGCGATGACGGTGGAGGCACTACTGCATTTGATTATACAGCAGAGCTTTCTAGAGCAGTTACGATTCCTAACTCTCCAGAAGCCCAGGCTTTTATTAAATATGGAAATGTTCCATTAAATCAATACACTGGTACTCCTAATATTTCGATTCCGATTTGTGAGATCAAAGGAAATAGTATCAGTATGCCGATTAGTATGACCTATGATGCTTCTGGGATTAAGGTAAATCAATTAGCTACTAAGGTTGGTTTGGGATGGAATCTAAACTATGGTGGGGTAGTTTCTCGTCAGGTACAAGGACTTCCTGATCAAGCAGATGGAACTTATGCTAAAATTACAGATCCAGGCACTCGAGCGGGTCTTGATGCTGCCTACAATAATGCATATATGGGTACTTTTTCTACCGTAGCAGCGATGGATGCTGCCGATGCTTTGTTAACCAATTATAGTATGAATAATATCGATACCCAGGCAGATACCTTTAGTTTTTCTATTAACGGATTATCAGGTACCATTGGGATTAATTACGATGTTATAGAAAATGGAAAATATCAAATCTTTTGTATTGACAATCCAGAAGTCAAAATTGATTATACCCTGTTAGGAGATCAGATCACCAATTGGATTATTACTGATACCCAGGGAACGCGCTATGAGTTTGCTAAAGCAGAATTCACCCATACATCCTATAGCACCCAACAGAACGAATATACCGCAGAATATATCTCCAGTTGGTATGTAACCAAGATAGAAACTGCCAATAAAGAAGATGTCATTACCTACTATTACGGGAATGGAGCCTACTATGCAGAGAATCAGCGGTTGCCTTTAGATCATATCGTTCAATTTTATCAAAATGTGAATTCTTCAGTTTTTACACAAGAAATTGTAGCACAACATAAACAAACGATCTATAAGATCCAACAATTTAACCCAACAGCTATTTTTCATAATGGTAAGTTAGCCGTAGATTTTGGAAGTAGTCTGCAGCGAGAAGATTTGCTTGGACAGTCTGCGATTACCAGTATTAATGCCTATAATACTTTAGGTCAGACTATAAAAGCCTTTGAACTGGATTATTCATATTTCGTATCAGAATCTGGCTCTGGACCATATCCAGCAGGTGATAAACGTCTAAAACTAGATGCCATTCGTGAGGTTGAGGTGTTTCGTGATCAAGGAACTGTTAATACATCACCTACAACTCCTAAAGAGAAAACGCATCGTTTTGACTATTTTAACCCGACACAACTTCCTCACATAAGTTCTCATTATATGGATCTTTGGGGATACTATAATGGTGGAGGAGCACATATCACCAATGTGGTGGGAAACTTGTTTCTTTTTAACGAACAATACGGACTGACCAGATTAGATTATGACTTCCCAGGGTCTGACCGTACATCTAAACCTCAATTTGCAATTAACGGAACGCTACAAAAAATTACCTACCCTACCGGAGGAAGCACCGAATTCTTTTTTAATGGACATAGCGGTCCTTTAGAAGAAGAGGGAACAATTAATCTACAAAGATACACCACTGCGGTTCAGGGAGGAAGTGACAACCCTATAGCAAGCACCAATGATCTCAATGATTGCCCTAATGTGGATGATGTTACATATCTAAACAATCTTCAGAATATTGCCAATGGGGAGTTTACCATCGATGCTTTAAATGCCAACAAAGCAATTGCTTTTGATGCCACATTCAACAATTATGATCCTGGCAATCCATTAGCTGATAATGGAGTCACATTTGTTTGTGTGTATAAATCTCGAATAGGAACAGGGCAGTGTGAGACACGTCCGTGTCCTGACTTTGGATTACAACCTAATGGATGTTCTACAACAGTAACCGGTGATACCTATACCATCTGTGATACCGGAGAACAACCACTCACTTATTGCGATATTATGACCAGTAATCCTGCTAGCAATCCAAAGATTGTATACTTCAGTACGACTCCTGATAGTGATTTTATTTTACAATTAGAAGAAGGAGATTATCGCATTTTACTAGTCAATGGAAATGCTAATACAGCTTTGAATGTTCAGTATGACCTGCTAGTAGAACAGGAGATAAGCAGAAACAATATGATAGGGGGTTTACGATTGGTTAAAACAGAAGACAAACCTTCAGAAAATGCTACTGATGTATTGACTAAGTATTATTATTATAATGAGTTGCCTGAAAATGGAGTAATTACTCCTAGTATTATAGAAGGTAACTATGCTTCTTCCGGGGTGGTGCATCAAAAACTATTCTTTTCTGATGTAGAAATACATAATGGTCTTGTACGTGATGGTGTCAATGTCCCTGATGTGAATTTGTATAAGTTTTATAGCAATAATTTGGCTCCAAAAGCAAAATACAATATTGCCTATACCGATGTTTCTGAAATACGATTTAAAAACAATCAATATCAAGGGCATACTGTCTATAGTTTTTATAATGAGGATGATGGTGTAGCAGTGGCAAACCGCCCTTATTTCCCCAGATACCATCTAAACGGAAGACTAAAAACAACTACCCATTATAACGATCAAAGAAAAATGGTGCAGCAAAGTTCGCAAAGCTACTCACAACAAACCCTGAGTACCACCATGCCACACAATGGAGTGTTTATGATCCCGCAAGCGATTGCCCACCAGGCCTGTAAGAAAAAAATATACGGAAATGGTACCTATACTATTGACATCACACTTCCTAATTCTCTATTTGGCGTTTGTGATGCAGGAGGAGAATTAGGACCATATACTAAGTATTTCGCTAACAAGTATCGCTTAACACCCGTATGGACACGATTAGAGGCAAAAACAGAAAAGCAATTTTTTGAGGATCAGATCATAGAGCAAAAAACAGAATATTTCTATGATAACGATACCCATAAACAAATGACACGTACGCAAACCACCAAAAACAATGGGGAGATCGGGATCTCTAAAATGTATTATCCTCAGGATAGAGCAGCGCTCGGTACCTTACCTCTTAATGCCAACAAAGCTATTGATGTAATGATCGATACCCATCGTATTGGAATGCCTTTGCAAGTAGAGCAGTATACCAAACAAGGAACTGAAAACATCCTACTGGCTAAACAAAGAACAGATTATAAATTATGGGGTACCGAAAAGCACGTATCTCCAGAATTTGTGTATACCAGCAAAGGAAATGCAACGCTGGAAGAGCGTATGCGATATATAGATTATGATAATCTAGGACATCCATTAGAAGTTGTACAGACCTTAGGAAGTCCAGTTATATTTATTTGGGGATACAACGATAGGTATCCGATTGCCAAAATTGCCAACGCTACTTATACAGGGATGCCTGCAGCAGTGACTGATTTGATTGATCAGATCAAAACAATCTCTAATGCAGAGGATACTGCTTCTGAAGAGATTGCTATGCGATCTAAGTTCAAGGACTTAAGATCTCACGCATTCTTTGCCAATGCAGAAATAACGAGTTATACCTATAATCCACAGATTGGTGTGACTAGTATAACAGATCCCAGAGGATATACGATGTATTACGAATATGATGGTTTTAATCGATTATCAACGGTGAAAGACCAGGATGGTAATTTGATGTCAGAAAACGAGTATAACTACAAAAACTAGTAACAGATGAAAAATATTGTAACACAAATTGCTACAGTCTTGCTAGTTTTAGTAAGCGTAGTGGTAACTGCCCAAACAGCAGATACAGTAATCATAGAAAACGAAACCATTAATGCATCTAGTGATCCGGCATTACTTAATGTAAGCGCAGGTCAAAAAATTATCATTAAACCAACCACATGGATACAACCGGGTACTGTGTTTTCTGCAACGATTTCTGGAGATCCTTATGTAAATCCATTATTAAGTACTGACGAGAATTATGTATTTACACGAGTGTATCAAAAGGAGAAGACCAGTTTTTCTGAAGTTAGCAATAATAGCGATGTGATCGAAAGCATTACCTACTTTGATGGATTAGGTCGTGCTACACAACAAATAGGAATTAAAGCCTCTCCTGATAAAAAGGATATTGTAACTTATATGGAATATGATACTTATGGAAGACAAGCAAAACAGTATTTGCCTTTCGAGAGACAAAATGAAGTTATAGGAAGTTATAATACCGTTGATGTTATTACAGATATTAATAGTTATTATAAAACAAAATATCCTAATGATTTTATCGGAATGGCAGAAGCTGATGTCAATGCCTATTCAGAGACTATTTTCGAAGAATCTCCATTAAGTAGACCTTTAAAACAGGCTGCACCAGGATTAGACTGGATTGCAAAAACTACAGGAGATGATCATACCATAAAATTAGATAGAAGGGCCAATAATGCCGCAGATGATGTGGTCTATTTTAGAGTAAACTTTATAAACGGCAATACCGAAGCGCCTAACTTGGTAAAAGTGGGAGATTATCCAGATAATGAACTCTTTGTAAACATCACCAAAGATGAGAATTGGGTCACGGGTGATGGTGATAATCACACTACACAGGAATTCACTGATAAATCTGGCAGAGTCATTCTAAAAAGAACGTACAATGCAGGTGTAGCTCATGATACCTATTATGTATACGATGATTTCGGGAATCTTACCTATGTAATCCCTCCTAAGATTACAGTAAGTAATGGAGTATCTACTACAGAACTCAATGAATTGGGATACCAATATAAATACGATCGCAGAAACCGATTGGTGGAAAAGAAAACCCCTGGCAAAGGATGGGAGTATATCGTTTATAACAAACTGGATCAACCTGTGCTAACTCAAGATGCCAACCAAAGAGCAAAATCCCCAAAAGAGTGGTTATTTACCAAATATGATGCTTTGGGTAGAGTTGCTTATACAGGAATTATAAAAAATGATCAAAATCGTTTAACAATACAAGATTCGGCAGATAATAATACAAGTTATACCCAGTATGAAACTAAGCAAAGTAGTAGCAGCACAATAGCAGGAACATCGGTATATTACACGAATAATACTATTCCTGGGTATATTGATAAGATCTTAACCGTCAACTACTACGATAATTATGAAGTTGGAAATCTTGTAACTTTTAATCCAGCTAATGGCTCCGGAACCTGGGAAGGTATGACAGCAACTGCAGAAGTAAAAGGCTTACCAACGGTATCCCAAGTTAGAGTGTTAGGAACTGATCAATGGATTACATCAGCTACTTATTATGATAATAAAGGAAGAGCCTGGGAAACGCATATAAAAAATGATTATCTCGGTACTGAAGATTGGATTTTAAATAAATTGGATTTTGTGGGCAAGGTTTTAAAAACCCAAACAACCCATACCAAAGGTAGCAATGCTCCGATAGTGACTGTTGATACCTTTACTTACGATCATATGGGGAGATTGTTAGATCAAAATCAAACGATCAATAGTCAAGCAGAAGAGCGAATCGTATCTAATACCTATGATGCATTAGGACAATTGGAGTCTAAAGCAGTTGGAGGCACTTCTGCGTCTATCAGTGCCCAAGGATCCCAGAGCGGAGCCGAAGATGGACTACAGAAAGTAGATTATACCTATAATGTTAGAGGTTGGTTAAAAGAAATTAATGAGGGTACTATAGATAATGGAGATTTATTTGGTTTTACGATTAATTACAACACCACTACAGAAAACTTAGGAGCAATTGCTTTGTATAATGGTAATATTAGTGAAACCAGTTGGAAAACTGCTAATGATAATACCAAGCGCGCTTATGGATACCAGTATGATGCATTAAATAGAATTCTTGCCGGAACGAGTAGTGATGGTAGGTATAACTTAAGTAATGTATCCTATGACAAAAACGGAAACATCGAAACCTTACAAAGAACCGGTGCCATTGTAATAAACCCTGATCGAAATAGATCTGGTGATTTTGGCATGATGGATCATCTTGCCTACGAATATGATGCAGGGAACAGATTACTAAAAGTTACCGATGAGGTAACAATGCCTTTTGGGTTTACCAAGAATACTACAGTAGCAGGAGATGATTATCAATATGATGTTAACGGTAATATGACAGTGGATCATAATAAAGGAATATCTAGTATTAGTTATAATCATTTAAACTTACCTAATACTGTTGCGATTTCTAATAGCGAAGGAACAGGAAATATTACTTATATTTACGATGCCACTGGGGTAAAACAAAAGAAAGTTGTCTCTGGAGGAAGTTCTTTAATAGTAGAATACGCTGGTAACCACGTGTATGAAAACGGACAACTTAAGTTCTTTAACCACGCAGAAGGATACATAGAACCTAATGGAGAAGGTGAATTTGATTACGTATACCAATATAAAGACCATCTTGGTAACATCAGACTCTCATTTTCTGATAAGGATAAAGATGGTAAGATTGATGTGCTGAGAAATGATGCTGATGCAGACGGTGATAATGATTATGCACACGAAATCTTACAAGAGAAGAACTATTATCCTTTTGGACTACAACATAAAGGATATAATGACCTAATTGTATCGGAACATAACTATGGATATAATGGGGTAGAAGAAGAAAACGAACTAGGTTTAAACATGCTTAGTATGGATCTTCGTAAATACGATCCTGCAATTGCCAGATGGACTTCTATAGACCCTGTTACTCATTTCTCTCAATCAACATATAATGGTTTTGATAATAACCCCGTATTCTGGGCGGATCCTTCTGGTGCTAATAGTGAATGTAGAAATTGTGATTCAAATGGTGTTCCGATTATTGTAAATGGACAATATAGAAATTCTCGAGAAAGAAAAGCAATTGCTGAAAAAGGAGGGTCAAGTACAGATAGTAGTCCAGAAGATTTTTTAGGTAGAATTAACAGAAATACGAATGGGCCAGTAGTTGTAACACTTAGGGATTTAGGAGAAACTGTTGCAACAGGAGATTTTTCATACACTTTTAACGAAGTAACAGGTGAGTACGATATTATTATGAATTTTATAGTGTCTTATAGTCAGTCTTTTAGAATTGCAGGAAGTAATGGGAAAACACTTGAAAGTGAAAATCCGGGGCTTTTTAAAGCGGTTAGAGGACACGAAGAATTAGGACATGTGGAACAATACTTAGACGCAGCAAGAAATTTTACTATAAAAAAATACAATGTTACTATAAATGGTACTATAACTTCTTTTACTGGTAGTGCGGACCAAATACTTACTGATGTCAGAAATAGTTTTTTGAGTTCTACAAGTACAGTTTCTTCGGGGAACACTATTTTAGATTTGGTAAGTGCTGTACAAAATCAAGTACATTTGAATAATTTAATTCAAACAACATTTACAGATTTGATAACTAATCATTTGGATGCTGCAATTCGTAATACTGTTAATACGAGTGAAGTTGATGCAAACACTAGAGCAATAAATGCTGGTATTGATCCAGGATATTTAAATGGCACAACTCCAACTTTTTGGCAAGGTGTACAAAAGTTTTAAAAGAATTAAATATGAAAAAAATAAATTTTATAGCACTATTGTTGTTGATTTTAACAATATCATGTTCAAACAGTCAATCTACAGTAAAAAAAAATACTAGTAATGTTACAAACAAACAATCTATTAAAGTAGATTGGAGTAAGAATACTTTTTTGAAACCGTATAAAGATTCCATAAATGTTTTGACAAAAACAAAGGTAATACCTAAGTTTTTAAAGAATGAATGTTTTGATTATGATTATGACTTTTATTGGGAGCATAAGCATAATCCTAAATCGTTTAGAAAGGAGATTATATTTAGTGTTTTTGATATTGAGATTCTGGAGTTTTTATTAAAGAATAAAGACAAATTGAGTGATGAAAAATGTTCTCAATTATTAGAGCACCCATATAGTGGTAATCCTGAGAAAATGGATAGTCAAAATTCCACTAATTTGGAACTTATAACAATTAGGTTAAAACAATTATCGAAAGGGTAGCGTTTGTCCCAGATCGCTCGGATATGATAGCGCGGAAATGTTTTCCGTGCCACGTATGAGTAAGCGATAAGAGTTAGAAATAGTATAAAAACAGTCATGTCTTTTAAAATGATATGGCTGTTTTTTACAATAATTGTTTAATGTTTTAATAATGATTTACTGCACAGATTGCAAATCTGCGCTTTCTCAATTATTAGTAGTATAATTTATAAATTTATTTTCTAAGCAAAGAATATTCAATGTCTACAAAATATAAACCCAGATCGCTCGGATATGATAGCGCGGAAATGTTTTCCGTGATGCGTATGAGTAAGCGATAAGAGTAAGAAATAGTATAAAAACAGTCATGTCTTTAAAATGATATGGCTGTTTTTTTACAATAATGTTTTTAATAATGATTTACCGCACAGATTGCAAGTCTGCGCTATCTCAATTATTAGTAGTATAATTTATAAATTTATTTTCTAAGCAAAGAATATTCAATGTCTACAAAATATAAAGCTACCATGCCCGATTCGGGATACTTTATTACGATCACTACAGTAGGTTGGATAGATATATTTACTAGGTTAAAACAAAAGTATGTGATCATTGATAGTCTAAAGTATTGTCAAGAGCAAAAAGGATTAGAAATATATGCTTTTTGTATTATGCCAAGTCACATTCATCTGCTTTGTAAAGCAGAAGAGGGTTTTGTGTTATCAGATATTATTAGAGATTTCAAGAAGTTTACTGCTAAAAAGATGATAAAAACTATTAAAGAATATCCAGAAAGTAGGAGAGAATGGATGTTAACATATTTTAGCAAAGCCTGTGAGCATCTCAAAAGAAATCAACAATATAAGGTTTGGCAAGATGGATATCACGCAGAAGTTGCAAACTCTAATTGGTTTATAAAACAAAAAATAAATTATATTCATAACAATCCTGTCTTAGACAAGATTGTTGCAAATCCTGAAGATTATATTTTTAGTTCTGCTAGGAATTACGCTAACATGGATAATGAACTAGATATAATAACTTTAGATCTTTTGTGAGTGTATGATATATTCTCGCACTGAATGCAAATCCGCGCTATCAAGTAAAGCTTTAAATAATGATTAAAAGATATATTCATATTACAACGATTTTATTGTTCACTTTTCTATCATGTAAAAGTCAGGATGTCAAAATTTTAGAATCTCTAAATAGGGAACTGACACATATTATTAATGAGGATAATGAGATAAATAAGGTTAATAGAGATAATATTGAAGCACGACAAAAAGCTCTTTTGAATATTATTGAACTTAGAAAAGAGTTCTTTTCGAAGGTTGATTTAGAAAAATCAGAATTTAAATTAATTGAAACGAATGGCATTAATAAATCTTACACTGGAGTTATTCTAGTAGATGATAGTGATGTTTTCGTTTTTTCTAAAAAAGAAGAAAAATCTACATTCCAACAAATAAATCTCGCTGATTATACAGCGAATAATCCTAATGATATTAACTTGTATATTTTTAAAAAATTAAATGAAGAGAAATTGGATCAGTTAGTTGCTATAAGTAAAAAAGCAAGAAATCATCATGGAGAAACTTTAATAATAACAACATCAGAAAAGGGTAAAGTAGCTTCCAATATTATGAATACTTTTTTTATAAAAGATGATCGAGGTAAATTAATATATTGGTAGAAACCCAGATCGCTCGGATATGATAGCTTTCTTTCACTAATGTTTTCACAAAAAGATAATATATGAATATAGTACAAGAATTAACAAAAGATTTAGGTGGAAATTATTATCAGGATGATCAAAAAAAAGGATATACCCCTGGAGGAACATTTATTAGTAAAAATAGTTATGGTTTAATTAAAAAGGAAAATTATTCTATAAAAATATATTGTTTTGAAAATATGGGAATAAGAGCAGTTAATACAATTGATGGTTCTCCTTTTAAAATAACATTAATAATACCTTTTGCTCTAAAGAAAGAACAAAGTATTTTTCCTAGGTCTTTCTTCCAGAAAATAATTAGTAGAACTCCTACTTCAAATAACACACTCTCAAATCACGCAAAAACAGTGCTTAAAAAGTATAGTTTAAAAGGAAATAAAGAATTAACCAACTATATTTTGAATGATTCTTTTCTAACGGAAATATTGCCAAACCATATTTTGTACATAACAACAAAGATCGAAAATGACATTTCAATTCTGAATCTAAGACCAAATGAATCAGTTACTACTACTATAGAATTAAACCGATTATATAGTATTATTGATAGATTGGGAGAAGTCATTTTTAAGCACAGGTTTATACTAAAAAAATAGTAAATACTCTTGAAAAGACACTTATAGTTGTAACTCTGTACCACTCGGATATAATAGAACAGATTTACAAACCCGATCGCTCGGAAATGATAGGCGGAAATGTTTTCCGTGCCACGTATGAGTAAAGGATAAGAGTAAGAAATAGTATAAAAACAGTCATGTCTTTAAAATGATATAGCTGTTTTTTTACAATAATGTTTAGTATTTTTAATAATGATTTACCGCACAGATTGCAAATCTGCGCTATCTGGTCCTCGCTTGGTATTACGGTATAGCTATTATACGTTTCCGAAAGGTGAGGCTCTCGAACCTGGAGTTGCTATATGGAGCCTTTCTAAGTGCTATCTAACTACAATTTTCATCGTAATAAGAATTCCCAGCGTAGTCAAAGGGTTATTTCCTACAGTTGTTAAAATCAATACCAAATCTATATTTTTTATTTTTTTAACAGTTTATTTTATTAAGGATCAGTACATTGTCTAATGTAACACAAATTGAGTACAATTAGTGCTATGGGGATAGCATCATCGTAACTTTTACAAAATATAAGTGCATTTGTTTATAATAACACGGTAAACAAGGGTGATTTGTAATATGTAATTATTTGATAAAAGTTAGATGTACGTTGTACAAGATCAACAAAAAAGTAATTAATGACATTGCAAAAAAACCTTTTGGGGCTGGTTTTTTTCTTTTTTCTGAATTCAACATTTTCTCAACAAAAGTCATTAGCAATAGCTAATAATACTGCATATGAGTATGCTTTCTCAGAAACAGCCAACATATATGATAACACGGCAACAAATGTAGCTACCGTATCAACTAGTATTGAGGATCAAAAAGAACCTGAAGTATATGATTTTTCCTCTAATAGATCTATACCTACTAATAATGTCTCAGCAAATTTTGTGGTAGAATCATTATCCATAAATTCTAAGAATTCGGATTACGCTCCCAGTTTTTATAAAGGAGAACTGGTGTTCGCTTCTTCTCGAAATAATAAATCCTTATCAGTCATACTTCAGGAAGGTATTAATGAGCCTTTTTCGGATTTGTATATGACAGGTAAAAACATTCCTGATAAAGGGGTTTCAAAACTAAAAGGTATGATTAATACCAAGTTTCATGAATCTTCTGCTACGTTCAGTCCAGATCAAAAAACGGTATATTTTACCAGAAATAATTATTCAAAAAGAAAGTTTATAAGAAATTCTGAAGGATACGTTTCATTAAAAATATATAAAGCAAATTATAGTAACGGTAAATGGAAAAACATAGAGGAGTTACCTTTTAGTAGTGATGAATACTCTATAGCAAACCCAGCATTATCACCAGACGGTAGATTCATGTATTTTGCCAGTGATATGCCAGGAAGCTATGGGCAATCGGATCTTTATGTAGTAGAAATTTTTGAAGACGGGAGTTATGGTACACCACGAAATTTGGGTGGAAAGATTAATTCTCCTGGTAGAGAGACTTTTCCTTATGTAAGTGATAGAGGTACCTTATTTTTTGCTAGTGATGGACATGTAGGTTTTGGAGGTTTGGATATTTTTATGGTATTGCCTAATAGAACAACTGGTTGGTCGATTTATAATTTGGGAACTCCGATAAACAGTGAAAAAGACGATTTTACATTTATCATTAATGAAGAAAGCCAAATCGGATATTTTGCTAGTAATCGAA
The DNA here is from genome assembly GCF_947492405.1 of uncultured Aquimarina sp. Taxonomy (GTDB): domain Bacteria; phylum Bacteroidota; class Bacteroidia; order Flavobacteriales; family Flavobacteriaceae; genus Aquimarina. The sequence goes on along the minus strand of NZ_CANLMP010000004.1, from coordinate 17,257 downwards.
TCGATGGAAAAGGTGGAGATGATATTTATGGATGTAAATTACTGATTCCTTTGTTAGATTATCGAGATAACACGCCTGCAATCAAAAGAAAGATAGAAAGGCATATAGAGGCGAAACCCAAAACAGAAGAAATCACCTCTTTTTAAAAAAATAGGCTTTAGTTTACAATTGTTATAATATCTGATATAACTTTTTTGAGTATCAATAAAAACGTTCTAAAGCAACGCTTTGAAATACCTTTTTTCACCAGTGTAGGATTTGTTTTGCGCCTGCCTGCCGCAGCACGGCGCAGGCAGGTTAATAAATCTTGAAGCCTTGGAAAGATTTAGTAAATCAAATCCGATTCTTAGCAAAGCTAATAAACACCTTGAAAAAACAGCTTTTATTTTGGGTCAGAGGTATAAATAAAAGTAGGATTTTAAATCAATGCTATTTTAAACTAGAGCTAAGATTTATAAATAAATTAATAAGATGTTTGTAGAATTTTAACAGGGTATTTTTCTGTTAAATAACATTAATTAACATACAGTAATTTGATAAACATAATATCTTAGGGTCATTAACCTTAAAAAATATATTATGTTCAAAAACATTTCAAAAATTAACGGTATTCAGGTGCTGAATAAGTCAGTACAAAAAGACATTAACGGTGGATCTTTTGATGGAGATGGATATGGAGTATGTCTAAGACCTAATTCTTTTTTCTGTGGAATTCCAGATCATATATGCTGTAATGGTTTATGTGTATTGCCAGAGCATCCAGCTTGCGGTTTTTAGTAATTAGTTGCTAAAAAAGTTAAGTTTTTTATCACACTGAGCCTGCCGAAGTTATGGAGGTTTTCATCTCAATATATCTTCGACAGACTCAGACTGATATTGTTGAGTTCTTTTAGAACTTTTTATAGATTCTCTTTACTTTTCATAGATTTTTAATTCTTTAAAGAGAGTTCTTTAACTCTTTAATTTTCATATTTATTTTTTCGTTTTTTTGAAGTTTTAAAGAACGCTCATAAATATCTATGGCATCAGATATATTTTCTGTAATTACCAATTTATTTGCTAGGCTTACATAAGCATCGGCTTCATTAGGAAATAGTAAGGTGTTAAACTTTAATATTTCCACAGCCTCTTTTTCTTTACCAGCAAAGAACAAAACATTTGCATAGGTATTTAATTCGTATAAACTTTCAGAAATAGAACTGAATTCATTCACAAGGTTTTCAGAATTCTTGGATAAGTAATCTGTTCCTAGTGTTTCAATTATAGTATTCATTTTGGTTACACCGCTATAGTTTGGTGTATAATTTCCAGATAAGATATCTTTAATATCTTCTTCAATCGATGTTTTTGGAGATTCTACAATACGATTTACCTCTTTGCCATCTTTATAGAAAATAAACGTTGGTACCCTATGGATGTTTAAACCTTCCTGTTCACCTCCTGCGCTTTGTTTATAATGTTCTCGGTCGGCTTCTACTGCGACTGTGGTTAATCGATCTATAGGAAACTCGCAAGTGTTTAATATTTTATAAAAGCGTGGCACCTCTCTTTTACTATCACCACACCAAGTGCCCATAAATAGGGTTATCGTGTATGATTGTAAATCCGTTTTAATGGCGTTGATAATCTCTTCTTTAGGCGCATAGGAATCATAATTTTCAGAAAACCATTTGTTATAAGGAGCTGTGTTTAGCTTTTCGAAATTAATTTTTCCGGTGAGGTTGGCAGTGCCTTTAGTATTAACGATTTCTTGATTAAATGTCTGCGAAAATGTTGGAGCAGCAATAATTAAAAAGCTGAATAATAGTAGTGTCTTTTTCATTGTTGTAGAATAATAGGATTAAGAATTTTTAGAAAGAAAATCTATTTTAACCTAAGTGCTGTAAATGTTAAAACTGTAGAATATTTATAACACTCAGGTTGGATAGGTAGGGCAAACGCTTTTAAAGGTTTTATTGCTCTTTTGGGTGAATCATCCCTCAAAAGAGCATCGCCGCAGCGAGGATACCTTTTTAACTCCCTTCCTTGGAAGGAAGGGTTGGGGATGGATGTTTTTAGTATAATATTTAATTTATTTTTTTAAAATATTTGCGCTAGTTGGATAAGTAGCAAAGTTCCTATTTGCTTATTGGAGCTCCGCTTGCGACGCTTTTAGCTTTAGGAGTTACCATAGCTTTAATTTTTAGAATATGCTTTCCAAGAGCTGTATTCGTGGTAATAGTTACTTGCTTATTTTGTAAATTAGGTTTTCCATTAGTATTAAAAGCAACTTGCATTTCTTTAGTTTCACCAGGAGCAATAGGTTCCTTAGGCCAATCAGAAACAGTGCAACCACAACTTCCCTTAGCATTTACAATCACAAGAGGAGCATTACCTGTATTGGTAAATGAAAATGTATGTTTTAAGATGTCTCCTTCTGTAACAGTGCCAAAATCAAATTCAGTTTCAGAAAAGGTCATTACAGGTACGGCATTTTCAGTTTCTGAAGCTGAATCACCTTGCATGGCCATAGTAGCAGTAGTAGTATTTTCTTTGGTTTGGTTAGTACAAGAAATTATAAGGCCAGAGGCAATGATCAGTAGGATTAAAAATGGATTTGTAGTTTTCATGTCTTTAAAAATGTTTTATACTAGTTATACTTTGAATTTTGATTCTGAACCAAAACTCTAAACATGTCGATGAAAAAACAATAAAAAAGAGGTGGAAAAAGGGACTAGACCCCCGATGGAAATTTGTGTTTATGTAAAAAAAAGGAATAAAATTATCTGTTCTTGTATAGCGTTTTTGCCTCGTCGCGGCTTTCTACATCTATTTTCTTATATAAGTTATTAATATGTGTTTTTATAGTGCTTACACTTAAAAAAAGTAAAGAAGCAATTTCTTTATTCGTTTTATCCTGTAGAATTAAATCCAATATTTTTTTCTCCTGTTGGGTAAGCTTTTTTTCCGTTAGCTGATACGAATTCTTATATTTTCTTAATTTCTGAAATAGAAAAAGATTCAACAATCCAGATAGAATTAATACTATGATTATAATCCATAACCAATATGACGAGGTCTCTTTTGCCGTAATTTTTACAGAAAATTTATCTGCTGCCAATTCCGTTTTGTATTGTTGGACATATGGACTGTTAGGATACTTGTTCTTTAATCGATCTAATAAAGCATCATAATAGGTGTTCTGTTTTAGATCCTGTAAGTAATACGTATATAAATTATTAGATTTGTTTGACAGAAATGAATAGATATATAATTCTGTCAAGGGTTCATTTTGATTCTTACCGTATTCTTGCAAGGTATTGAACCATTTTCTGGAATTTACTTTTCTGTTTGCTTCACTTCTGTAAGAACTAAAAGCATATCGCATGTTTTCTATAATAGAATCAACCTTAAGAAAGGTATTACTTCGTTCGTTTGTAGAAACTACTTCGCAAAAAACTTCTTCTTCAATAGTAAAAGGTAGTGAGATCGTATCTTTATTTTTGGCAATAAAAAGAATTTCTTTACTGTTAAGACAGATTCCGTTAAAATGAATAGACTCTTTATCCTCTTCAGAACAATTTTCGGTATGGATACGATATATTCTATTCTGAGACGGAAGGTTATTCTCTGTGAATACAAAATAACCTGTAGAATCCGGAACTACTTTTTGGATGATTTGTTCTGGATAGATACCGGACATTTTCCTATAATCTTCTATAAGCGATAAATAAATAGAATTGTCCTTATTATCATTATCTACATAACCAGAAAATTTATATTGACTCCACAATGAAGGAGAAGAAATCAAGAAAGAGATACATAAAATAGTTTTTATCCATTTCATAAAGTAATGTCTAGCTTTTTAGAAACTATCCCAAGATAAAAATAATTTTAAGATAGGGTGTAACATAATAAGATATAACACTACCTATAATTATATTATTTAATTTATTTTTGTTTATGAGTATTTGGAGAGTTTTATTGTCGATTTTTTTTCCGCCACTGGCAGTTTTAGATAAAGGATGCGGATCTATCATAATCGTACTTTTATTAACCTTATGTGGATGGGTTCCTGGTGTAATAGCAGCATTAGTAATCATTAATAATCCCAATAAATAATTTTTAAATCAATTTCTTGAAATTGAAAAAACTAAATGTATGAAAAAAGTTTCCTTGTTAGCACAAACATTTTTGATGGCAATTCTGTTAGTAGGATGCCAGTTTTCTGAAGATATACATATCAACGAAGATGGAAGCGGAAAAATATCTTTTAATTTTGATGGTTCCGAAATCATGCAAATAGCAGGTGACAAAGTAACTGAAGGCGCAGAAAAAGAAAAAGTCATTGACTCTACATTGATTTTTAAAGATTTTCTGGAAGAAAAAAAGGATAGTATCGCTAAGTTATCGACAGAGGAGCAGGAAAAACTGAAGAAATTGGAGAATTTCAAGATGCATATGCTTATGAATCCTCAGTCCAAAGAAATGAAATTCGATTTGTACTCAGAATTCAAAAGAGTTGAAGAATTAGGAGATGTGTTCAATAGTTTTAAGACTGCTTCTACTATTGGTAATCAGAATAAAATCACTCCTCCTGGCGATCCTACAGTTAGTTCTGAAGGAGAAGATCCAACGAGAGTACTCTATACATATGATAAAAGTACGTTTAAAAGAGTTACAGAAATTTTAGATAAAGAAAAATTAAAAAAAGGTTTAGATAGTTTGGAACAAATGAAGATGTTTTTGGCTAGTTCTAAATATAAAATCAATTATCACTTTCCGAAGAAAATAAAAAAGATATCGGCAGAAAAAGCGATGTTTAGTCAAGACGGAAAAAGCTTTACACTAGAAGTAGGTTTCTTAGAGTATATGGAAGATCCTACCGTATTGGATGTAGAGGTGGAGTTAGAAAAATAAAAAAGAGACGATCTAATTTGAGATCGTCTCTTTGTATTATCTTCTAGTACCTTTAGAATATTATAAAACTTCCTTTTGGATAAGTTTTATAGCCATTTCGCGAACTGTATTATTTCGTTTATCACTACTTAATGATCCTAAGCCGTGATCTAATAATCCTTGTTCTTCCTTAAGATCATATATTTTAAAAGTTGCCTTATTGTATGAACCTACAGGAACTTTCTTTGTGTTAAGAATAAATAGGTATTCTCCATTTACAGTCCCAGACTCATAAATACCATGACCAATTAAAACAGAATCAGCCGCGGGATCACCTTGGTAAATGTCAAATTTCATTTGATTGACCATACTTTTATTAAGTTGGCTGATGGCATTCTTAGCAGCGTAAGATTTTACAAAAATATTAGTATCGTCAAAATCTCTTTCTACTTTATGTCCTTTTCCAGTTAATAGTTCCTTTTCCTCGTCTAGTCTTTCTAAGATCCAAGTAGGTCTTTTGGGGGTTTGAGAAGCTATTTCTTTAGTTTTTGAAGGATCAAAACCGTTCACAGAAAATATTCCAACTTCTAAAGCATATTGTATAACACGTTTTTCTGACAACCAATAATTTTTTTTATTGATAATAATAGTATCAGTTATTTGATCCCCATAATAAGCACGGAAAGGGAATGTTTTGTCAGAACCGAAAAGTAAAGATGATTGTAGCATCTCTTGTGCTTTAAAAATCGGCTTTTTTTCAAGATCGCTTATTTGATAATATTTAGCATTATCTCCTTTTACTTTTTCTATGTGCGCTACTTTTACTTTGTCAATGAAAACTTCTCCTTTTTTAACTTTTACTTTTTGCGCAGAAGCAAAGGCGGTAATAAATAAACAGACTAAGATTAACTGTACTTTTTTCATTTTGAAGGCTTTTGGTTTTTGTGAAGCCGCAAATATAGCATAAAAAAAATACGTTCATTTTTAATGTTTTTCGAGAGTTTACAAGGTGTAATACAATCATAACTTACTATTTTTAATCTCGTATCTTTGTAACGATGAATAAGAAGATAGAAATACAAGAATTGGGTTTAAAAGATTTTAAAGAAACCTGGGAGTATCAAGAAGTGCTTTTTAAAGGAATTTTGGATACAAAAATCAAGAATAGAAGAGAAAATGCTAATCTGGATACTCATAACTATTTTCTTTTCGTAGAACATCCACACGTATATACGTTAGGAAAAAGCGGTGATATTAGCAATTTATTATTGAATGAAGAGCAACTTAAACAAAAAGGAGCTACTTTTTATAAAATCAATCGTGGAGGCGATATTACCTATCACGGACCAGGGCAAATAGTAGGATATCCTATTCTGGATTTGGATAATTTCTTCACCGATATTCATAAATACCTTCGTTTCCTAGAAGAAATGGTGGTACTTACTTTAGCAGAATATGGAATTAAAGGAGTAAGAAGCGATGGCGAAACAGGAGTTTGGCTAGATGTAGGCACGCCATTTGCTCGTAAAATCTGTGCTATGGGTGTAAGAGCTAGTAGATGGGTCACTATGCATGGTTTTGCATTTAATGTGAATGCGGATCTAGGGTATTTTGATAATATTATTCCGTGTGGAATTAATGATAAAGCGGTCACTTCGTTAAATGTAGAATTAGGAGTAGAAAAAGTAGATGTCTCTGAAGTGAAAGAAAAATTATTGAAACATTTTACAAAGCTGTTCGAAGCTGAAATGATACAACAAAAAGCCGAAGTATAAGTTACTTCGGCTTTTTTTGACTAAAAACTAAACAAATCAAATAACTCGGGGTTAATTTATTTTATATCCTTCGAACCAGCTGCCACTACCATCTATTCTAACACCATTAGGGCCAAAGTTTCTTAAGGAAACAAATACTTCTTGCCCGGTATTTAGGAAGTAAATACCACTAACATCTGTTTTTACATCATCGCCATCAACTATTTGAGTAAAATCAATACCTGTGTCCACATTAAAACTAATTCTAAAGAAAGAAGAGGTAACTGTATTAGATTGTCTTACTACGGCATGTAAATAGTAATATCCACTTTCTGGTGCAACAAATCTTTTTGTTGTAGTATTAAAAGCATTTCTGGTATCATACGTTTTGATATCCCAAATGTCAGTTTCAATAGTTGTATTGGCATCTAGGTCTTTTACCGCAAAACCATTTCCTCTAACTTTAAAAATAACTGGCGCAGAGGTAGCTGTGGCGTTGTCTACATAGGTTTTTACAGCTCTTTCAGTAGGAATTGCATTATCACTATTATTAGCAAAGGTTTCGTCTGTAGAGATTTCATTAACCGAGGTTCCGTTTTCTAGTTTTAAATCCCCATTTACATCTAACTTAGCAGTAGGAGTTCTATCAATACCTACATTACCACTATTCATATTCTGGATATCATCACCATTAGAAAACCATCTGGTATCTCCAGAAGTAATTGCATAAGGTACTGCCATTAATTCATTGGTGCCGATTTCTGCTCCATTTAGTGATACGGTTACGTAAGAAGCAACAATGCCCCACTGAAGCGTGTCAAAGTCACCAGTTACAGGAACTCCGTCTCCGATTAATAATCCAAATACCCCATTAGCATTGGTAGTAATTGCGTGGTTCTCTACATAACTTGCTGCCACATTTGGTGCTCCAAATTTTAAAGCAATTTGTATGTTAATGGACTCATCGACAAGAATATCTCCACCAGCACTTCTAGCTACTCCTTGGTAATTGATAAAGTTTTTTTGTACCGATTGTGCTGATAATAATGTGCTAAATAATAATGCACTGAATATTAGAAAATTTGTTATTATTTTTTTCATGATTTTAAATTTTATAAAGTGAGGTTATCTTTTAATTATTTTAAATGTTTTGTTATCGTTGGTCGAAGGAATCGAAAGCCTTAGTAAATAGACTCCTTTTGATAATGATCTAATATCAATTCGTTTATCAACTAGGGAAGTGTCTATTTTTTGATTCATTATTTCCTGACCGTTGAGGTTAAATAAAGAAATAGTGTAACTTTTACTATCCGGAATCCTGATCGAAAAGAAGTCCAATACGGGATTGGGATATATGGTGATTGCACTATTACTAAATTGAAATTCTTCTGTAGAGAGTACGTTTAGAGAAGCTATTCCAGACCAAAACCCTTGATCTATGGATTCTGAATTGGTAATAGTTCCAATAAATGTTTCACCAATAGTAAAAGCTATTGTATAAGATGCATTGCTATTGATGCCACCAGCATTAGCGATGACACTCGTGTCAATCGATTGGGATTGACTGGTAATAGCAAAACATAGTAGCATAAAAGTGTATATGATTTTCATAATACTGTTTTTGGATTTATGGTTTTTAATGAAAAAAGATTCGCGATATTTTGATATTTTAGAATATCAAAGTAGCTCAGAGAGCCTGTATTAAAGACGGTTTTTTAATTTCTAAAAAGATCATTGATTCCTGATCCGCTAATTGCCAATTGATTATTAGTTAGATCAGAATCGTTATTTTGATCATTATGATCTTTTACTATAGAAAAAGTAATAGAAGTGGTTTCTAAGTCAATAGTCCCCGCTGATGCGATGTCATCATAGCTATCGCAAGAGAAGAATAAAGTTGTAATGCATAATACAGATAAAATTTTTAAAGTTTTCATGATATTTTAATTACGTTGTTTCACATTAGTGAGACGTATAATCAAAAAGTCAACATGTATTGAATATTAATAGGAGTTTAATATTGGTCTTATATAGAATTAGGATGTACAATCAATCTGTCAGGTTGAGGCTCTTGATAAAAATTTTATCTAGCGTAGGAATTTGACGTTCCAAAGCAGGCTTTGAAATCTTTTTCATCAGTATAAGATTTGTTTTGTGTTAAAAAATCTTGAAGCCTTGGAAAGATTTTAGCAAAGCAAATTTGGTTTTGTCGAAGACAAAAATACCTTACGACATAGCGTAAACTGTGGGCGAGATGAAGCAATGGAACGCCTTTTCTTTTGTTTCGTTTTCTTTGGCCGAGCAAAGAAAATGAAAAAGGATGAATCAAAGGTTAGTTTTTAAGTACTTGGCAAATAGTTGATTAAAAAACATGTTAATGATAGCGGAGTCGAGACCTATCCAACTAACTAAAAAAATAACCTTTCGACTTCGCTCAAGGTGACTGAAAAAAAAGATTTAATTTATTTGATAAATCAAAATGCTATTCTCTTCTCCTTGAACTGCAAACTCTAGATTAGGATCTTTATCCATATTACCAAGACTGATCACAGAGTTTCCATATACAGGGAAATTTGGGAATAATTCTGCATTGCTATCATACAAGTACACTTTTTTAGACTGTATGTCCGTAATGGCAACATAGATTTTATTATTAATATAAAATATTTGAGGCTTAGTGTAAACTCCAAAATCAAGTTCTAAAGTTTTCTCTTTAATAGATAACTTATTTTCAGAGAAGGTAACCAATGTTTTATTAGTAGCAACCATCGCACTGTTTTCATTCAGTTCTTTATCTACTAACGATACAGCACCATCAGATTGTACCTGAACAAGTTTTCCATCTTTAGAAAGAGACGTAAACTTATTTTGATATTGCTCCCATGAATTTTTAGAGAAATCTATATGCTGCTTTACTTGTACTCTTGTTCTTCCTAAACGATCTAAGATGTTTAATTTTCCACTTTCTTCTGTTATGAGAATGTAATCCTTGCTTCCAATTCGAATATGCTTAGGCGATAGTAGAATATTGGTTTCGGTTCCTTTAAAACCAAAACCGGTAACTACTTTGCCTTCACTATCAAACATAGTTACTTCATTACCTTGTGTAACAAGAATACGATAGCGTTTGTTTTTATCGTAGTCAAATAACGACAACGGCTGTGTAATTGATTTTTCGAATTTTTTAGGATAAGAAGTTACATCGTTACCATCTCTATCAACTAGATACAATGTGTTTTGTGTATTAAATAAGAGCTGGTACCTGCCGTTTTTATAAATGTCGATTTGCTGGATGTTACCCATAATTTCACCATTAATTTGTTTTTTCCAAAAAATGGTTCCTTTATCAGAAACTAAATAGAGATTATTGTCTGCATCCTGTACAGCAATATCCATTCCTTTAGTTCTGTGGTTTTTTACCAATATAGGTCTGTTTAGTACTTTGTTTTCTAAAGTGGTAGAAGCAGTTTGGGTTACTGAGGTAGCAGATCCTTTACTTATGTTTTTCTGGAAAACCCCATGAATATGGGCAAAGTTACTCTCTTTTATCACCTGTAAAGCTGCTATTTGATATCCATTAGTTTTAGCGTCGTTCCATTGCTTTTGTTTAGACTCTTCTACGTTACTAGTAATATAATCCTTAAGGTGTTTAATAGAACCAACCATAAGTATTGACGATTCGTCTGATAGTTTTTCTAAAGTGTTGGAGTAGTAACCCTGTTCTTGTAATACAGTTTTGTTAAGGATGTTTGCTATAATGGTTTGTAATCCATTTTTAGTAGGCGATAGTATGATATGATCTTCATAAACAAAATAAAATTTAGCTTCGAATTCAGGAATTAAAGGTTTTAATAATCCGGAAAAAGTAGTAGTTTCTTCGTAGCTAAAAATATCAATATTCCTGTAGGATCCAGAAGCCGATCCTGCTAATTGTTCTAGCGTGTTTTCCGGAGCCAAAGAGGTTAAGCTTAATATCTTCTCATCTTCCAAGAAAATCATTCCAATTTCAGAAACTCCTGATAACATTTCATCAAGGTCATCAGGTATGTTTTCTATTTCTCGATCCTGAGCTAAAGCCAGGTTTTTCTTTAAGGTATAAAAATCATCATAAGTAAAAGACACAAAACCATCAGCCGTTACAGGAGTAATTTTGGCAATCTTATTTTCTTGGGCAACAGTATTATCAAAAATACCAATGGTTGTAGATAGTGAATCTTTTTCTATGGCAATACCATCAATATACATTGCATTTTGTTCAAGCTTAGCATCGACAGAAATCCATCCACTGAAATTCGATAATTCAGATAAATCTTTATTGGGTAAGATGGAATTATGAATATCTTTTAATTGTTTTCCATTTAATAAAACAGAAATTGGATTTTTTATATCAGAAACATCATATGCTTTTATAAGATCTTCGCTTACAGCGATCTTGTTTTCTTGTTGTCGAATTGCGTTTTCAATCAATATCTGAGAGGAAGAAGCAATTAATAAACTATCTTGTTTGGTAGCGTAAAAAGTATCATTGCCAGACACTACTTTATGAATAGTTTTATTCGAATAGCTTATGTTTTCTATAGTTTTTTGATGTAAAGAATCTTTATGGATAATAGAAGGGTCAAATTTTGAAATATAAGTATACTCAAAATCATTTTTGCCAATAGGAGAAAAACAAAGCAATCCTTTAGATTGGTTAATCTGATCTAATATCGGAAGCTTTTTGAAGTACGTAAAAAAATCTATTTCACTGTTTTTTTTCAAAAAATCATTATCCCTTAGCATATTTCTGGTTTGCTCCAGATCATTGATCTTCAGTATTACCTGAGCATCCTTAGGAATATAATCAATAAGCGTGTTTGGTTTTTCGGTAGTTGTGTTACAGGCTAAAACAATTGTGGAAATTAGAATTACAACTATTTTTTTCATGTGTTTGTTTTCCTTTTTATTCTTGGTTTTATAAAAGCAATCATTTATTATTTAAAATAACTCACTTCTTAACAATATTATTTTTCAAAAACCTTCTTGGTTAGGCAAATTACTTTTTGCTACAACAGTAGTTTTTTTAAAAGCCTCTTAGAGGCCAAAGATAATTATTTGAAATCTAGTGCGAGCTGTTCCGGCAATAATCTAAAACTTTTCCTGTGATATTTAGTAATTCCATATTTTCGTATGGCATCCCGATGCTCTGCAGTAGGGTATCCTTTGTTTTTTTTCCAGTTATACATCGGAAATTCTTCGTGAATCTTTTCCATGTATTCATCACGATAAGTTTTTGCTAAAACAGATGCAGCAGCAATATTCATATACTTTCCATCACCCTTAATAACGCAAGTATAAGGGATATTATGATATGGTTTAAACCTATTTCCATCTACAGATATGTGTTCTGGTTGAGGTTTTAATTGTGCTATCGATTGTTGCATTCCTAGTATAGATGCATTTAAAATATTGATTTTATCAATCTCTTCCATGTAAATATGTGTAACACCATAGGTAATACAACAGTCTTCTAATAGTGGACGTAGTGTTTTTCTTTTCGCTTCGCTAAGTTGTTTAGAATCGTTTAAGATATCATTGCCGAAGTCATCAGGAAGTATAATAGCCGCCGCAGTTACAGGACCTGCTAGACAACCACGACCAGCCTCATCAGTGCCGCATTCGATGAGATCAGGTTTTAATTTTAATTCAAGCATGCTACGAAGATAATGTATGAACAGAACATCAGAAAACTATTTTTGAGAATCAATAAAAAAAGGTATGTCAATTATAAATTTGAAACACAATTAGTATTAGTGCTAAAACGGGCAATTCATACCAGTAACTTTCGTTAAAAAAGTATATTTTTGCCAACAGTTTATTATATAGATGAAAAAGAACTTAGTATTTATAATTATACTTCTTATTGGATCACTAGCAGTTGCTCAGGAAGGAAATGAAGAAGAGATTGGTGGTGCAACAACTCCCAGAGAGAGACCGGAGCTTGGTAAAAACACAAGGCCAAGTGGCAAAAAGAGAAAGAGTAAGCCACCTATTACTGATTACAAAATTATAGATTTAAAAAATGACACTACTTTTGTAGATACTACATTAACTATCCAAAGAGACTATAATTTCAATTATCTCCGACGAGATGATTTTGGATTACAACCCATAAATAATGTTGGGCAAACGTATAATAGTCTTACCAAAGTTGAAGAGAGGGATCATTTATTGCCACTTTTCGGAGCTAGAGCAAGACATTTTAACTTTATGGAAGCGGAAGATATCAAGTATTATAATGTTCCTACACCACTAAGTGAGTTGTATTTCAAGACTACTTTTGAACAAGGACAGCAGCTAGATGCATTTTTTACAGTAAATACCTCTCCTAGACTGAATCTTTCTATAGCATATAAAGGGAATAGATCATTAGGAAAATATCAACATGCATTAACAAGTACAGGTAATTTTAGAGCTACAGCTAATTACCAAACTAAAAATGATCGGTATAAAATAAAAACACATTTTGTTTCACAGGATTTACTAAATGAAGAAAATGGAGGTTTGTCTGCAACAGGACTTAACCAATATCTTAATAATACAGAAGAGTTTAATGAGCCAGCTGATTTTGCTGATAGAGGAGCAATCGAAGTTAATTTTGAGAACGCAGAAAATATATTGCTTGGTAAAAGATTTTACCTTAATCATAGATATGCTATAATTAAGAAAACAGATAGTAGTGCTGCAGACATGTCCATTGGACACATACTTGATATCACAGATAAATCATTCCAGTTTGATCAAGCCGCTGCTAATGATCTTTTTGGTGAGTCTTATGAGTCTACAGAAGCCTTATTTGATAAAGTGGCATTGGAGGATTTTAGTAACCAATTATTTCTAGATGTTACTAATGATTGGCTAGGTAATCTAAGAGTCAATTTGGGAACTTCTAATTATAATTATGGATATAACACCTTAGTGAGTCTAGATGATACTGCTAATACGACTATTACCAATAGAATTAAGGGAGATGTGTATTCTGTAGGAGGGTCATATCAAAAAAACTATAGAGGTTTTGAATTAGCAGCAAACGGTATGTCTATCGTATCAGGTGATTTTGATGGGAATTACTTAAATGCTTCAGCTGGATATCAACTTAACGATTATGGATTGCAATTAGGAATTAGTACAAAGTCTTCAGCGCCACACTATAATTTCTTGTTATATCAAAGTGATTATGTAGGATATAATTGGCAGAATTACAATAATACTGATCCCGAAAAAAACTTCAAAAATCTAGAAACACAAAAGATTCAGGCAAACATTAAAGTAAAGAACTTTACTAATTTAGAAGCTAGCTATACGACTACTGATAATTATACATACTTTACAAAAAATGCCGATTCTTTAACCGTACCAGAACAATTTGGCGGAAGTATAAATCTTCTTAAACTTAAGCTAACGCAGACTTTTAACTTTGGCTGGTTAGGCTTGGATAATACAATATTGTATCAAAATGTTGATGGTGCAACCAATACAGTTACTGATGGAGGTGTAACCAGAACGTATGAGGTTTATAATGTCCCAAATATTGTAACTAGAAATAGTTTGTATTATCAAGATCATTGGTTTAAGAAAGCGCTGTTTTTACAGGCAGGTGTTACTTTTAAGTATTATTCTGAGTATGATGCAGATGGGTATGATCCGGTATTGTCAGAATTTTATGTACAAAGTCCGGAAGAGATTGATTATTTTAATGATGTTGATAAGACAGATGCTGCTGGGGATACAACACAAACTTTTGGAGGGTTTCCTCAGTTTGATATCTTTTTCAACGCTAAAATTAGACAAACACGTATCTATTTTAAGGTGGAGAACTTTGGAGAAGCTTTTAGTCAGAACAACGAATTTTCTGCACCTGGATATGCGCCGCGTGATGCTGTGATCCGTTTCGGTCTTGTTTGGAATTTCTTCTTATAAAATTAGGGCACCCGAGCGGGCTATACGCTACAATTCCTCTCCGCTTATGGCGGATGCGGGATTTTCACTACTATCCCTGGTGCAATTTATGTTGCAGTCATTATAAGATACCATACATTTTTCAATGCGTCATCCAGATCAAAACCATGAAAATCCTTAGAGGCTTTTTGTAGTAAATAAATAGTAAGACGTATCTTTGGTATAGATCACTTTCTTTTTATAGCAAGCATATTATGAGTACTACCAAGAAGCGAAATATATCCGTTTTAGGTCCCGAAACTTTTACAGGGATCAAGTTGCAAGAACCCGCAGAATATGCTGCTGGACTTCCAGCAGTAAAGGTAGCGCTTACCCATGCGTTTAAAGAAATGGGTGTTGTAAAATCGGTAAGTGGTCTTTCACAAATGAACCAAAAAGAAGGGTTTGATTGCCCTGGTTGCGCTTGGCCAGATCCCGAAAAACCATCCAAACTTGGTGAATATTGCGAAAATGGAGCAAAAGCACTTGCAGAAGAAGCAACAAATAAAAAAGTAGATAGAGACTTTTTTGCTAAATACTCTGTAGAAGAACTCTCTAATTGGTCTGATTATCAAATTGGAAAAAGCGGAAGATTGATAGAGCCGATGGTTTTAAAACCAGATAGTATTCATTATGAACCAATATCCTGGGAGAAAGCATATGAATTAGTAGCGGAGAAATTAAAAGAACTAAGTACCCCGGATGAAGGAATATTTTATACTTCCGGAAGATCCAGTAATGAGGCAGCTTTTTTGTATGGCTTGTTCGTAAGAGCTTTTGGGACTAATAACATGCCAGATTGTTCTAATATGTGTCACGAATCTAGCGGAGTTGCATTAAACGAGACTTTAGGAATAGGAAAAGGTTCTGTAAAATTAGAGGATTTTGATCAGGCAGAAATAGTAATGGTGATTGGTCAAAATCCAGGAACAAACCACCCCAGAATGTTATCAGCTTTGCAGAAATGTAAAGAAAACGGTGGGAAAATCATTAGTATCAATCCTTTAGAGGAAGCAGGATTAATAAGATTTAAAAATCCTCAGGAGATTAAAGGAGTATTTGCTTCAGGAACCTCCTTAACAGATATACACCTTCAGGTAAAAATAAATCAAGATGTTTCTTTATTAAAAGTGATTCAAAAAAAACTAGCAACTTTAGATCAAGAAAATAAAGATGTGTTTGATCATCAATTTATCACAACATATACCAATGGCTATGATAAGTTATTAAAAGATCTGGAAAAATATTCTGAAAAAGAATTAATAGAATTGTGTGGAGTAGAAGAATCTATAATTAATGAGGTTGTTCAATTATTAGCAAGAAAAACTAAGATCATTATTTGTTGGGCGATGGGGTTGACGCAACATAAAAATGGCGTTCATAATATAAAGGAGTGTGTTAATCTGTTATTACTCAAAGGGAGTTTAGGCAAACCAGGTGCAGGAACCTGCCCTGTTAGAGGACACAGTAATGTACAAGGAGATCGAACTGTTGGGATTATGCATCACGTTTCATCAACACTTAATGAATCCATTAAAAAAACTTTTGGTTTCACTCCCCCTGATAAAGAAGGTTTAGATACAGTACATGCTATAGAAGCTATGAATAAAGGTAATGCAAAAGTTTTTATAGCTCTTGGAGGTAATTTTTTATCTGCTGCATCTGATACAGAATTTACAGCAGAAGCATTACAGAATTGTGAACTTACAGTTAATATTAGCACTAAATTAAACAGAACGCACTTAGTTGCTGGTAAGACTAGTTTAATACTACCAACATTAGGACGCTCAGAATTAGATCAGAAAGACGGAAATCCAAGATACTTTACAGTAGAAAATAGTATGGGCAAAGTACATCAGTCTAAAGGGATGCTTAAACCAGCTTCGGACAACCTAATTAGCGAACCTGAAATAATAGGAGGGATTGCAGATGCGTATTTTAATGAAGGACATCCAGTACAATGGAAACAACTTAGTGAAGATTATAAGTTGATTCGAAAAAAAATAGAAGAAGTAATCAAAGGATTCGATAATCTAAATGTCAGATCAAAAGGTTCGGGTTTCTATTTGCCTAATAATGTAAGGAATTTAGACTTCAGCAAACTACCAGAAGGCAAAGCACAATTTAGTTGTTGTGATTTACCAGAGCATACTCTAAAAGAAGATGAATTATTATTAATGACAATTCGTTCACATGATCAATTTAATACAACTATTTACGGGTTAGATGATCGTTATCGTGGAATTTATAATGAGCGACGCATTGTTTTAATGAATGTTCTTGATATGAATAAACGTAAACTAAAAAAGTTTGATGTTATCAATATGGTGAGTCGATATGATGATAAAGAAAGGAAAGCGTCTAACTTCATAGTAGTTCCTTATAATATACCACAAGGAAATATAGCAGCATACTTTCCTGAAACCAATGTCTTGGTTCCCTATAATCATTATGCAGATAAAAGTAATACGCCAATTAGTAAGTCTATTATCGTTAAGATAGAAGTCTCTTTATAATAATCATGTATTGATTTTATATTTTTTTTATTGTGTAAAGTATATGTTTTTAGGTTGTTATAAAAAGATTAAAAATTTCTTTAAAAAAAGTATTGTTGAAAAGAAAAAGGGTTGTATGTTTGCACCCGCAAA
>NZ_CANLMP010000003.1 GCF_947492405.1 uncultured Aquimarina sp. | reverse complement strand
CAGTTAGCTCAGTTGGTAGAGCATCTCCCTTTTAAGGAGAGGGTCCTGGGTTCGAGCCCCAGACTGGTCACTAAAAAATGAATAATGATTAATTTTTAATGATTGTTCGCTTTAAAAGTTCTTTAAAAAATATTTGATTCCTAATGGTATCAATGACCAGTTAGCTCAGTTGGTAGAGCATCTCCCTTTTAAGGAGAGGGTCCTGGGTTCGAGCCCCAGACTGGTCACTAAAAAGTATCGTATTTCCTACGATACTTTTTTAGTTTTACACTATATTGTAATGTTAAGAAGCATCTTCATTCACCCGGATGCTGGAATTGGTAGACAGGCATGGTTGAGGGCCATGTGTCCATTAGGGCGTGTGGGTTCGACTCCCATTCCGGGTACTTTTAACATATGTAATTTAAGAAGATTTTGATATATTAATCTCCATCATTATCTGTAGAGGTGATGACAATAGACAAAAACACTTCCGACATCCATACTAAATAACATCTCAAGTTCGTCCAACTTTTTATGCAACCTAGACACATCTCTGGGATTAGTGTTTATTGCCTGAAGTAATGATCCGATATAGAGGATCAAGACCAATTGTTGTGTTTACGCAAATATTCTGGTTAATCTGAAAAAGAAGAATTTACTAAGGAAGATAGATGTTTAGAGAGAATGATAGAATCAAAAGTTCATTGGTCAATTTTAATTCCTAAGGATTAAACCACTAAATAAGTACTATATGAATTTACAATTAAAATGGAGAGTTAGGAATTATCATTGTTGTATATACGAAACCCGATATTAATAAAAGAACAAGAAAAAAAACAGCTCCCCTACAAAAATATAATACAAATTTGTTTAATTTATAAGCTTTATCTCTATCATCATTTAATTTATCCCGATACTCTTCAAAATAATTTATTTCCTTTTGGATATTTTCCAGATTTATATCCTCCTTATTTTCAATACTCTGACTCAAATTATCAATTCTTAACGAGATCCTTTCAATTTCCTGAGGATAATAAGCCTTGGACGTTTTAACAGAGTTAAAAAGGAAATATAATAAAACCGAAATAATTAAGAACAAACCAATCACAACGAAAAATCGAGGGTCTTTGTAATTGATTTCAACATAATCTAATTTCTTGACTTGACCCCCTTCAACAAAACCGCTTAAAACAGCTTCACTAGAGGAATTTCCAGTATAAATTAATTGAATAATTACACCATCTCCTCCATCAAAATATCCCCAATCTAGTTTTAACCCTTCTTTGGTTGGTAATAACTTAAAGTTAGAAACACCCTTATTATTTTCCTTAACGATCTTATAATCAATAATATCTCCATCAATCACTTTTAATTCGAAATCCTTACGTATTCTTTCTTTTGTAATAGATAATTTCCCATTGTTCCAGATTAGCATAGAAACAACGTATACATTCTTATCAACGGTTACAGAATCATTCGTATATAATTTTATTTTTGAAGAATATGATGTAGAATCATAAATCAAAGAAGGACTTTTCTCTATAGAATAAACTGGTCGCATTTGTTTCTCTAGTAAAAAGATATTGATAATTAGAATAATCGACCCAACAACTATTGGCCAAAAACCTTTAAAACTGGTTACTTTTCTTAAAAATATGTAAAATCCTCCCATAAAAATATCAATTTAAAAATAAATATACGGGAATTTTCCAATTAACAATTAACTAATTCTAAATCCATGATAGTTTTCAAAAGACCTCAGAAATTTTCTTTTCATCTAACCTTTTTAACAATAAAAATCCTATTCTAGGTAAATATTTTTTTGAATATTTTCAGCGCCATACCCAAATAAAATACACCTGTCTCAAACAAACCTAACCATCTTTATAACTATAAAATTAGTATAATTACTATATTTATAGTTATATTACTAAAAATATAGTTATATTTGTCATATGAAAGATTTAACAAAGGCAGAAGAACAGGTTATGAAATATCTCTGGAAGCTGGAAAAAGCATTCCTAAAAGATATCGTAGAACAGTTTCCAGAACCTCGACCCGCATATACGACAATATCAACCGTCATCAGAACTTTGGTTACCAAAAACTTTATAAGCTTTACTACCTACGGAAGAATAAAAGAGTATTACCCTTTAATATCCAAAGAGGTATATTTTAAAAATCATTTTAAAGGAGTGGTCAAAAATTTCTTCAGTGGTTCCATTAGCAAGTTTGCCATGTTTTTTACAAATGATGAAGATCTAAACGTAAATGAGTTAGAGAAAATGAAAGAGCTTATTGAAGAAAAAATAGATAAACTAAAAAAAGAAGATGAATAATTTTTTTATATACCTTATACAAGCAAGTATTTGTTTAGCTGTTTTTTACTGCTCATATTATGTATTCTTTCGAAACTTAACTTTTCATAAAATCAATAGAATCTTGCTATTGCTCTTATTGCCAATATCGCTATGTCTTCCTTTCTTAAATCAGGTAGAAATTCTTATTACAAATCCTACGGTTATAATACCAGATTTTGATGATATTTTACTTGTCGAGAACCCAACTCAAGATGTTCTTTTGGAGCCTTCGCAACATTTAGAAAAAAATTGGAGTTTAGTTAATTTACTATCATTGGTTTATAGTATTGGAGTATTTATCTGTCTGCTAAGATTATTATTATCAATTATACAATTATATAAATTAAAGAAAAGATCTAAAACTTTCATTAAAGATGGATTTTGTTTTATTTCTGCAGACACACCTACTGTATTCTCTTGTTTCCGTTGGATTTTTATCCCAAAAGATAAAATAAATGAAATTGACACGTCTATACTGGAACATGAAAAAGTGCATATAAAACTTGGACACACATTGGATCTGATAGTAACAGAAGTATACTTGGTTGTATTTTGGTTCAATCCATTTTCATACTTATTTAGAAAATCGATTAAATCTATTCACGAATTTCAGGCTGATAAATTTGTAATCGATAATCAGGTCAAAAAATCATATTATTTAGAACTCTTAATCAAAAACTTAGGGGTACAACAGAACGCAAAATTATATAGTTATTTCAATCATTCATTAATCAAAAAACGAATAGACATGATCACAAAAACCAATTCTAATCAACAAAAACTCATCCGATACATTTTACTTATTCCGATACTAGCAGTGCTTTTTATGGCATTTATAAAACCAAAATCTAATACAAATACGGATCATATTATAGAACAAGTATTAACAGAGGAAATAGCAATAGAAACTCCACCTTCTATTTTCCCAATCCAACAGGGGTCAAAAAATGATATTACAGCTGTTTATGGTAAGAACTTTAATCATCCAATACGAAAAAAGAAAGTATTCCACGGAGGTATAGATATCAGAGCGAAAATAGGGACTCCAATTATTGCTACTGCACATGGAACTATCACTCTTGCTAAAAACCAAGGTGATTGGGGAAATCTAATTGTTATTTCTCATGCTGATGGATACGAAACCTGGTATGCCCATCTGGAAAGTTTCAATAGTAAGAAAAGCCAACAAGTCCAAAAAGGTCAGATTATAGGTTATAGTGGAAATACGGGACTTTCTACAGGACCTCATCTTCATTATGAAGTAAAACATAATGGAAAAAGATTAAATCCTATGGATTTTTTTGAATAGATAAAAAGAAAACAACAAAACGGGCAAGGATAACTAAAAAATATCTTTGCCCGTTTTAACATATAAAACTAACTCAACTATAGGCTAAAATTAACTCTTGCAAATAAAAACCTACCAGAATATCCAAACTGTGAGGTTCTTCTGGAATACACAAACTGATCACCTGCAGTTCCCCCTGCTCTATTCTCATCAGGGTATACATCTAACAAATTATTGGCTCCTATGGTGATGTTAAGGTTTTCTAAGAGTTCTAAAGAGAAAGAAAGATCCGTTACTACTTTTCCTCCATATACTGCATCTTCACTAACTACTGCTCCTTCTACTCTTGGATCTCCATTAAAGTCATCAGGATCTGTTACTTCTCCGAAGAATACATTTCTTAATAAAATATTATATTTCCCAAAGGATAAGGCATTAGTAAGACTAAGTTTAGTTCTTGGTTGGGCTAGTGTCAAAAACGCCTCTTCCTGACCATCAAAGAAACTTCCACTTTCTCCGGCATTAGCTATTCGTTCCGGAACTCGGATTTCTTCTACTTCGGTTTTAGCAAAAGTAGCGGACAGATCATTTTTAAGAACCATATTCTCTCCTAAATTCATTTTATGCGCAACCACAACATCGATTCCTTGCGATTTAGTATCTATCGCATTTACAAAGAATCGCGCACTTGTAGCTCCTGCATCTTCAAATATCTGTGTAAGTTCAGGATCTCCTCCATTACCAAAACTTCCACTGTATACAATTCTATCATCGATATTGATCAAATATGCATCTGCCGTAACAGTAAAATTCTGGACTTTAGCAGTTATACCTAAACTAAAACTACTGGATGTTTCTTCTTTTAACTGAGCTATCCCAATCAATGCAGCTGCTCTACTATTATTTGTAAAAGTTCCTTGTTCAAAAGGTTGATTATCTACAAAGACTGTACTAGTTCTACTAAAGAATTGCTGATGCAAAGAGGGTGCTCTAAATCCTGTGCTGTTTGCTCCACGAACTGAGAAATTCTCTGTGATTTTATAACGGGTAGCCAATTTATAATTAAAGGTATCTCCAAAGTCAGAAAAGTTCTCGTATCGCCCTGCAAGGCTTACTAACCATTTTTCCGTAAAATCAGCTTCCAGATCAATATATCCGGCAATACTATTTCTATATTCATCTGTTTCGTTATTAGGATCGTATCCTCTAAATACTTGTGATCCTCCGCCGAGTATCGCTCCTGTAAAATTATTACGTACCAAATCTATATCAGGTGTTGTACTTGTGACTATATTACCATTAACATCATAACTTGAATACGAAGCTTCTTCTCCAGCAGTGATTGTATAATTTTCTACTTTATATTCGGCTCCCATCGCTACATTCAATCCGCTAAAAATATCTTCATAAAACCTACCTATGTCTAAATTGGTTGTATTCTGCATAAAACTTAAAGCTCCAGCATCAAAACTTCTAGGGGTGGCAACTCCTAAGGTTCCGTTACTAGAGTTACCAACAGTAATATCAAAAATGTTAATTCCATATGTATTGGAGAAATCTACATTCCAATCTTTTACCTTTCCTTTGATTCCTACAACAATAGATTTATCTACAATATCAGTTCCGATATTTGGTAAAAAACCATTAGGAAATGCTGGTGTATTAGCTCTACCATCTCCTTGTGCAGGTCTTCTATAAAAACCAGAGGCAAGCCCTTCTCGATAGCTAATTCCTCCAAAACTGTAGAGTTCTGCATCTTCTCCCAATGGAATCGACATATTAGCAAAGAATTTACCTTCTCTCAGTTTAGCAGTACCTACTTTAAATCTAAAATCTGTACGCGTCAATCCACGAGCAGCCAATTCATCCTCATCAGCATCTGCTACATCATCAAAAGCTAATAACCCTCTAAAAGTATCTATATCGGTAGGATCAGTTACATCTAAAGCTGCAATCTGATCTCTGGTTGCCTGATCCAAATACGTAATCCCCTGTGCTGCTGTTTGGTAATCTGCCAATGTCATTTCTGCTACATTTCCTCCACTGGCAGCAAAGACACGTTCTGCCCCATGATATCTTCTAAAGATATCTCCAGAGTAATCTTTATTACGTAACGCAGGCTCTCTAGTTGATAAAGATCCTGTAAAGTTTATAAAGCCTCCTTTTTCTCCTATTGGTAATCCATAGTTAACATCCAACACTACTTTTTCACCATCGCTTCCTCCATCAAACTGATTAGAATTTTTGCTAAAATTAGCTCCTGTAGTTAATGTAACATCTAATTTATTTGTTCCTTTTTTTAGCACAATATTGATCACTCCGGCAATTGCATCAGAACCGTATTGTGCTGCAGCTCCATCTCTTAAAACTTCTATACGTTGGATTGCCGCTGTTGGTATTGCATTTAAATCTGTACCAACACTACCTGCACCTACAGTTCCGTTTACGTTAACCAAGGCTGTATTATGCCTTCTTTTCCCATTGATTAATACCAATACTTGATCAGGTCCTAATCCACGTAGCGAAGCTGGATCTATATGATCTGTTCCATCAGAAACAGTTTGCGTCTGTGAAGTAAATGATGGGGCTACATAATTAAGAATTTCATTTACCGAAGTCTGTGGACCTTGTGTAGCTATTTGTGTAATATCAATTACATCTATAGGTACAGTAGTTTCTGTGGCTGTACGGCTAGGATTTCTGGATCCTACAATCACCACATCATCTAATTGTGCAGATGCATCGTTTAAGGTTACGGTTATAAAATCTTTTCCGGTTACATCAATTTCTTTTGTTTCAAAACCAATATAAGAGATGACCAATATATTATTATCATCTGGCATATTGATTGTAAAATTTCCTTCAAAATCCGTTTGAGCACCAATAGTAGTACCTTTTACTACAATATTTGCTCCAGGAAGTGGACTTCCATTAGAATCCTTGACATTCCCTTTTACCTCACGAATAACCTTTAGTTTTCCTTTAGTAAATGGTGTTTTTTTTAATACAACTTGCTTTCCGATAATTGAATACGAAATATCCGTATCCTCAAAAAGAATTGACAAAACTTTGTCTATAGTTTCTTTTTTAACTTTAATCGAAGTCTTTTGAGTCAGGTTGACCTCATCATTAATGTAGAAGAACTTATAGGAAGTTTGACTTTTAATTTCTTCTAATGCTTGAGCAATTGTTGCTTGTTCTAGATTCAGTTCAATTTTGCCCTGCGAAAAGCCGGAGGTTGCCATCATCTGTAGGATGGAAAAACAAAATAAAACTAGTGTAAGCCTCATTCTTAAAACGATTGATTTGTGCGCTAAGTGTGAAAATAGCGTACAGTTACCCTTTTTTTTCATAATTTTGAAAAGTTTGGTTGTTAGTACTCAGTTAAATAATAATCAGACCGTAAGGGGAAGTGTTGCAGCACTTCCTTTTTTTCTTTTACGGATTGATTGTAATCTTCTTATCCTTTATATGATCTGTTCTTTATATTCGTTTCTAAAATGGTCAGATCGAATTTACCATTAGTCATTCGAGTGTATTAAAATTTTATTTTGGTTCATTTCATATGTGAAATCTATAGTTTCAGAAAACACGTTTAAAATCTGCCGAACATTTTCTATGTCAAATTCCCCTGTAAAACGTGTCTTGTTTAATTTTTTATTAGAACTTATGATTTCCACATCATAAGCTCTTTCTAATCTTTTGAGCACTTCTGCAAAAGATTCATTTTGTATCATCATTTTTCTATACATCCAGGATGTATAGAATGTTGTATTAACTTTCTTCTTATTTAAGCGGTTCTGATCTTTAGTATACACGGCTTGATATGTGGGAGACAGTTTCAACATATCGGTAGGATCATTTGAGTTATTAACTGCTACCAGACCTTCTACCAACGTTGTTTTTACAGCAGCATCTTCTGCATAAGAAGATACATTGAATTGTGTACCTAACACCTGTACATCCACATCTCCTGTTTTTACTATAAAAGATTGTTTTTTATTCGTCGTCACATCAAAAAACGCCTCTCCTTCCAGATACACTATTCTATTAGATTCTGAAGATCCAAAATGCTGAGGAAATCTTAAGGTACTTGCTGCGTTCAACCAAACTTTAGTACCATCAGACAAGCTTAGCTGAAATATTTTTCCTTTGGGGATAGAGATTTCCAGAAATTCAGTTTTGGTTTTATCTACACCTTTAATTATTAATTGATCTTGGCTTTTTTTACCAATTATGATTCCACTAGCGTCAACCACATCTTTTTTATCATCAAAATCTATATAGGCAATTGTACCGTCTTCTTGAGAAATTTTGATCTTATCTTCTGGTGCTGTATCGATCTCTACTATATTCGGGCTGGTTCTAATGACGGATATATCGGGTTTAGTATAATAATACACCCCAAACAATACTCCTGCTAAAACCGCTGCATAGGAAATGAGCTTTAGCAAAGGTTTTAATGAAATTACTTTCGGTTCATTACGGTCAATTGTATTTAGAAAACTTTTGTAGGCCTTTTCAGAATCTGCCTGCAACTCTTCTTTTTCTAAATGCCAATTCTTTATTTCTTTTTTGAATAGCATTTCATTTTCGGGATTTTTCAAAATCCATTGCCGTAATTTTTCTTTTTCTGAATCAGAAAGCTCACCTTCCAGATATTTTTTAATTATTGTTAAATAATTGTTCATTCTTTTCTTTTTCTAAATACATGATGCAGAAATCTCATCAATCCCCTACTTTATTTTAATTTTTATAATTTAGCAAGTGATTGTTATCATGAAAAACAACTACTCTGACATAGAAAAATTATTGATAGAAGGATTAACAACCGGAAATCAAAAAAGTTACAAAATCATATTTGATCAATATTACCAATGGTTATGTAACTATATCTATAAAATCTCTAACAATGCAGCTTTGTCAGAAGATCTGGTACAAAATGTAATGTTACGGCTTTGGGAAAAAAAATCGTCTTTACAGATCAATACATCCTTAAAAAATTATCTTTTTCGTTCCTGTCATAATGAGTTCTTGATGCATTTACGTGAACAAAAGAAGGAAATTGATTTATTAGATGAATTAAAGTGGAAAACACTTTTGGAACTTTATACCGAAAAAGAAGAAAACCAACAAGAAGCTGATTGGCTAAAAATAGAAAATGCGATTGAGCAGCTCCCTAAAAAATGTAGAGAAGTATTTAAACTAAGTAGATTAGAACAAAAAAGGCATAAAGAAATTGCTGAAATCCTTGGTATTTCTACAAAAACAGTGGAGGTACATATTACTAAGGCTTTACGCTTCTTAAAAACAAATGTTTCAGGGCTTTTCTTTTAATGACAAACAACAACAAGCTAATTAGAAAGAATACCATTATTTTAAAGTTTTAATACTTCTTTTGTAAATCTTTTTAACATTTACGGTTAATAATTTAACAAGTAATACCTTCTGAATATTTACTTTTTTATTTACATTTGTTTAACCTTTATTTAAAAAGAGTGAACAACATTAAACAAAATTTTAGTATCAAAGATCTTGAAAATTTATGTGGAGTAAAAGCACATACTATCAGGATATGGGAAAAAAGGTATAATCTTTTATCACCCGATCGTACTGAAACCAATATACGGACTTATAGTTTAAAAAGTCTACAGAAGTTACTGAATGTTACTTATCTTGTTAATAGTGGTTATAAAATTTCCAGAGTTTCTAAGCTTAATAATGAAGAGATCGATGAATATGTAAGGAGAATAGTATCTGATAATAGTACTAAAAATCAAGCTATTAATTCACTTAAGATATCCATGCTTAATTACGATTTACAATTATTTTTGGGTACATATGAGCAGTTATCAGAAAAAAGAACATTTAGACAGATTTTTACTGATGTTTTTATTCCGCTTTTAACGGAGATAGGATTGTTATGGCAAACAAATACGATTAGCCCTTCTCATGAGCATTTCATTACAAATCTTATTAAACAAAAACTACTAATTAATATAGAAAAGCTTCAGTATTCTAAATCTACGAAAACTGATAAAGCATTTATCTTATATTTGCCAGAAAACGAAATACACGAATTAGGTTTGTTGTATATAAACTATGAAATTTTACTGAAAGGGTACAAAGCAATTTATCTGGGACCAAGCATACCCTTGGATAGTTTGCCTAATATGTTATCTTTTCACGAGAGTACGGTTTTTCTTTCGTATTTCACTGTAAGACCAGAAAAAGACAAAATAGGTGAATATGTTCAAAAATTTAATGAAATAGTTTGTTCCAAACGAGAAAGTGAATTCTGGATGCTCGGTAAACAAACTATGCATATTTCTGGTAGTAGTGGACCTAACCATCGTTATTTTTCGTCTATAGCTGATCTTATCAAAGAATTATAGCAGATTTTTAAATAAACTTTATGTTACATAAAAAAGTAGTAATCATCGGTTCTGGCTTTTCATCCCTTTCTGCCTCTTGTTATCTGGCAAAGCTTGGGTATGATGTTACTATATACGAAAAAAATGATACCGTTGGCGGTAGAGCGAGACAATTAAAAAAAGAAGGATTTACATTCGACATTGGTCCATCTTGGTATTGGATGCCAGATGTATTTGATAAGTTTTTTAATGATTTTAATACTTCTGCTTCTGAGTTTTATACTTTGGATAAATTAAATCCAGCATATAAAGTTTTCTTTGAAAACAAGGAAAGTATCACTATCGAAGATACGCTAGAAAAAATTTATACTGCTTTCGAAAAAGAAGAAAAGGGAAGCTCGGATAAATTAAAGAAATTTATATCTGCTGCTAAAAGTAATTACGATATAGCAATTAAAGAGTTAGTATATCGGCCTGGTGTTTCTCCTATGGAATTAGTAACCAAAGAAACTATTAAAAAAATAGGTCAATTTTTTAGCACTATATCCAGAGAAGTAAGAAAAGAATTTAAGAATAAAAAACTGATTCAGATTCTTGAATTTCCTGTATTATTTCTTGGAGCAAAGCCAAGTGATACTCCTGCTTTTTATAGTTTTATGAACTATGCAGATTTTGGATTAGGAACATGGCATCCAAAGGGAGGAATGTATCAGGTTATTTTGGGAATGAAAAAATTAGCCGAATCATTAGGTGTTCAGTTTTTTACGAATGCTCCAGTTGAAAAGATTTTTGTAGAGAATAGCATTGCCAAGGGAGTTATTGTAAACAATTCAGAAATCAAAGCAGATATTGTATTGTGTGGTGCGGATTATCATCATGGTGAGACATTATTAGATCCTGAGTATCGACAGTATTCCGAATCCTATTGGGAACGTAAAACGTTTGCTCCTTCTTCTCTTCTGTTTTATGTTGGATTTGACAAAAAATTAAAAAACATACACCATCATAATTTATTTTTTGATACCGATTTTGATGTACACGCAAAAGACATTTATGATGAGCCTAAATGGCCAGATGAACCTCTTTTTTATGCTAACTTTACTTCTGTTACGGATCCGAATTCGGCTCCAGAAGGAAAAGAAAATGGTTTTTTCTTAATCCCTTTAGCTCCTGGTATTGAAGATACACCAGAACTAAGAGAAACATATTTTTATAAAATTATAACTCGGTTTGAGAATGTAACCGATCAAAATGTTCAAAATAGTATTATATTTAAGGAGTCTTTTTGTGTAAAAGACTTTATAAAAGAATACAATTCCTATAAAGGAAATGCTTATGGAATGGCAAACACGTTATTGCAGACTGCATTTTTAAGACCTAAGTTGAAAAGTAAAAAGGTAGAGCACTTGTTTTTTACTGGTCAACTTACAGTTCCTGGACCAGGAGTACCGCCATCGTTAATTTCTGGAAAACTAGTAGCGGGGCTAATAGAATCAAAATTTAATCTATCTAGTAAACCAAAATTGCAGACTGTTTGATGTAAGAATACATCCTACTAGTTTGTGTAATAGACCTAACATTAATTTAAGGATTAAGTCCAAAAAATTAAAACTAAACTAAAACCGAACTGATGAAAGCTTTATTTGACTCCGTTTCTTATAGTTGTAGCAAGCTTGTTACTAACTCTTACAGTACCTCATTTTCTTTAGCATCTAAAATGTTATCAGATTCTATCCGTCAGGACATCTACAACATCTATGGATTTGTAAGACTTGCCGATGAAATTGTAGATAGTTTTCATGATTATGATAAGGAAACGTTATTTAATGATTTTGAAGCTGAAATGTATAAAGCAATTGAGTATAAGATTAGTTTAAACCCTATTCTTAATTCATTTCAGCAAACAGTCCATCAGTATAATATACAGCCAGAATTATATGAGGCTTTTATGAAGAGTATGCGATTAGACCTTCATAAAAAGAACTATTTAACGAATACAGAATATAAAGAATATATTTATGGTTCTGCAGACGTGGTTGGACTTATGTGCCTTAAAGTATTTGTAAAAGGAGATGTTAAAAAGTATGATGAATTGAAAGAAAGTGCTAAACATTTAGGTTCTGCTTTTCAGAAAGTGAATTTTTTACGTGATTTAAAAGCGGATTTTGAAGACCTTAGTCGCACCTATTTTCCAGATACTGATTTAACACAATTAGATGAGGATTCTAAACTTAGAATTATAGAAGAGATTCAGGAAGATTTTGACAAAGGTTTTGAAGGCATTATGAAATTACCTGTCGAAGCAAAATTTGGAGTATATACTGCATACATCTATTATAAAAAATTACTTAACAAACTAAAAGCTACTCCTTCTGTAGAAATCAAAAATACGAGAATCCGAGTACCTAATTATCAAAAATTTGGATTACTGGCTAAGTCTTATTTTGATTATAGGTTAAACCTAATCTAGCAATACAATTAATGAAATTTATCTAAGATGAATGTTCTTATTTGGATATTGACCTTTATAGCTACTTTCTGTTTTATGGAATTTATGGCGTGGTTTACTCATAAATATATTATGCATGGGTTTTTATGGTCATTACATAAAGATCATCATCATAAGAACCACGGTAGTTGGTGGGAACGTAATGATCTATTCTTTGTGTTTTACGCAGTAGTAAGTATAGGCTCTATTATGCTTCATGATCCCATCACTTTCTTTGTAGGAGAACCCATAGGTTTTGGAATTTTAGCCTACGGTATTGCTTATTTTTTTGTACACGACATATTCATACATCAACGCTTCAAAATATTCCGAAATGCGAATCATTGGTATGCAAAAGGAGTTCGAAGAGCTCACAAAATACACCATAAACATCAAGGCAAGAATAAAGGAAAATGTTTTGGGATGTTATTTGTTCCTTTTAAGTATTTTAGGAGTTAAAAATTTACTCCGCTAATAATTGATTTATAATTGTTCTCACCTTATCAGTATTCCAGTCTGCAGCACCGATTTTGTGAATCACGATATTTCCCTTTTTATCGATAAGATATGTCCCCGGAATAGGTTTATGAACAAAAGGTTTAGGGTGTTCTGATAGCGCCCTATAAATTGGATAATTATATTTTTTATCACTCATAAACTTATTTAGTTCGGGATCATCATCTTCTGTCAAAAAAACAAATACTACTTTATCTTTATAATCATTATATAACTCCTGTAACGATGGCATTTCTGCGATACAAGGAGGACACCAAGTTGCCCAATAGTTTAATAATACCACTTTACCTTCAGCAGTATTAAAATTCATTGATTCTGTATTTACTCCATGAAGTTTCCAATTATAGGTGGCTACTTGAGCTCGTTCCTCTACATCCACTAAGCTAGGACTAAAAGAAAACATTCTTGTCAGGAAAATCTGCATCATCCCTCTGGTATTCGGAATAAAAAAGAGTAGTAAAATAATTACAAAAACTAAGTTAGATATATTCTTTTTATTGAATTTCATAAAGGACTTTCTATTATATAAGTAATTGAATTTGTCAGTAAAAAAATGTTTCCTTACAAAAGTAAATATAATCTATGATAAAAGGTTATAGGATAATTTGTAAAATACATTTAATAGTCATTAAAAATTTAAATGTTAGAAAACAAATCTTACTCTTCTGTAGGATAAAGCGAACTACATATTTTGAATGTTAGCTAATGCCAGTTTTCAAAATAAAGTTTCGTTAAAAACTAATAAAGCGCGACCTCTTAAATCGCGCTTTAAAACTAACAAAAAAACAACAATGAACTATTGTGTTATACTTCCTGTGAGAACGGAAGCAACCTTAAGTTCACATTATCTTGAACAATAATTATTTCCTTTTTCATTTTTAGATAAGCTACTGTTAGTTATTGTCTTGTTACCTGAATAGCATTTGATAAACTGAAACAACCGTTTAAGTCATTTGCATTCATATCCATAGCTAATCCTTGTAACCCATCTTCATATCGTAAGTACCAGATAAAACATACACCAACTCCAGCTGCATTAAAATCAACTCCTTCTACATCTGCCAATGTTGCTGGTAGACCTAAAATTTTTCCTTGATCATCTGTAACAATCCAAGTACTATTTGGTCCAGCGGCATTCGAACTATCCAGCATTATTCCACTTACCATATCAGCTGTTCCATCTACTGTGAATGTAAAAGGTCCTCCGGATAATACTCCAGGGCTTGTATTACAGTTTCTAGTAACAGTGATTGCATTAGAAAGATCAAAATCCCCAGTTACATTATTAGCATTCATACCCATTTCCAAACCAGTAACCGTACCATTATACCGTGCGTACCAGATTAAGCAAACACCTGGACCTGCAGCGTCAAAATTCACGCCTTCTACATCCATTAATGTTGGTGGTAATCCTAGAATATTTCCTTGATCATCTGTGATAATCCAAGTACCATTATCACCAAACGCATTAGTATCATCCAAGGTAATTCCTGAAACCGTATCTGCTGTTCCATCTACATCAAACTCAAAAGGTCCTCCTGAAATACTACCAGCATTTACAACCTGATTACGAACAACTGTTATTGGGTTAGAAAGATCAAAATCACCGGTAACATCATTGGCATTCATACCCATTTCTAATCCTGTTACAGATCCGTTATATCGTGCATACCAAATCAGACAAGTACCTGCACCTGCATCATCAAAGTTAACTCCTTCTACTGCCATTAATGTTGGTGGTAATCCTAAAATATTTCCTTGATCATCAGTGACAATCCAAGTACTATTATCTCCAAATGCATTGGTATCATCTAATGTAATTCCAGATACCATATCAGCATCACCATCTACGTCAAATTCATAAGGTCCACCAGAGATAGTTCCTGCATTTACAACTTGATTACGCACTACAGTAATTGCATTAGAAAGATCAAAATCACCCGTAACATCATTAGCATTCATTCCCATTTCTAAACCTGTAATAGTTCCTTCGTAACGGGCATACCAAATTAGGCAAGTTCCAGCTCCTGCATCATCAAAGTTAACTCCTTCTACTGCCATCAATGTTGGTGGAAGTCCTAAAATATTTCCTAAGTCATCTGTTACGATCCAGGTGCTACCTGAACCAAATGCGTTAGTGTCATCTAATGTAATTCCAGATACCATATCAGCTTCTCCATCTACATCAAACTCAAAAGGTCCTCCAACTATAATTCCGGCATTAGCTACTTGATTTCTTACCACTGTAATAGAATTGGAAAGATCAAAATCACCAGTTACATCATTGGCATTCATTCCCATTTCTAAACCTGTAATAGTCCCATTATATCTAGAATACCAGATTAAACAAGTCCCAGCTCCTGCTTCATCAAAGTTTACTCCTTCTACTGCTGCTATGGTAGGTGGTAATCCAAGAATATTTCCTTGATCATCGGTTACGATCCAAGTACCACTTGTACCAAACGCATTGGTATCATCTAACGTAATTCCTGATACCATATCTGCTTCTCCATCTACATCAAATTCGAATGGACCACCAGAAATTTCACCAGCGTTAGCGACACGTATTGTGTCGTCATCGTCACTACAGGAAACTGCGATTAATCCTATCGCCAGCATTCCTATTATTAATTTTTTAAACATTGCCTTTTGTTTTATGATTATTATTACTGTAAAAATAATTTCATAAAACTTTTTAAAATGTTAGCTAGCTAACACTAAGCAACATTTTTTAAACGAATCTCCTTTCTATTAAAATCAATTTGTTTAGATTCCTTTAGTTCATTGAGAATGATATTTAGAGTAGGACGAGATGTGCCTATAAGATTAGCTATATCTCTTTGTGTATACGGATGATGTATCACAGTATCTCCTGTATTAGGACAACAATACCCGAAATCTTCTTTGAGTTCATCAAAGAATTCTAATAGTCTAGTTTTAGTATCTTTAAATAAAAGTAACTGCAATCTTCTTTCAAGACGTTTAAAGCGTAAGCCAATAAATTTATATACTTTAAGACTAAAAGTTTGATTATCACGCATAAGATCATGCATGGTTTGCACTCCAATTGGGCAAATGGAAGTAGTATTATCTACTGATTGGGCAAATTCAGTTCTTCTATCTTCACCCAGGATTGCTTTTTCCCCAAAAAGCTCACCGCGAGTTAAGATAGCCTTTACAACTTCTTTTCCATCTTCAGAATAATATCCTATTTTCACTTTTCCTTTTTCAATAAGATATACTTTATTAGCTGAGTCTTCTTCAAAATAAATGTAATCGCTTTTTTTGTAAGCGTCAAAATCGTGACTCTTTTTGTACTTTTTAAATTTATGAGGACATAATACCTTAAAGAGATTGGCATCCTCAAAAAACCAGATTGCACTCATGATGTTTGTGTTTTTATGAAGTTAGTTAGATATTAAATTAATGATATCATTGAGACTGTCGTAATTCAGGTACAATCCTTACAAAAAAAATGAGCAATATTTAGTATGGATAATAGAATACAACGTCTATGTATTATTAATAACAGTTTTTGGAAAGAAAACCAGATCTATACATACAAAAAACTCCCAAAAGTTACCTTTTGGGAGTTTTCATAAATATACTTATAATTTACGCTAAAATTCGCTTTCGAATATC
Source organism: uncultured Aquimarina sp. (assembly GCF_947492405.1). Lineage (GTDB taxonomy): Bacteria > Bacteroidota > Bacteroidia > Flavobacteriales > Flavobacteriaceae > Aquimarina. The sequence goes on along the minus strand of NZ_CANLMP010000003.1, from coordinate 700,688 downwards.
AGACAAACTTTCATCAATGATCAATTTTCCATCTTTAAAAACCGTCTTAAACAATCCTTGAGTTTCTTCCTCTATTGTACATTGATCTTTTAAGATAATTTCTCCATTTGATTTATATAATTGCATTAATCCTTTTGCTGATTTTTTAGTTCCGTCATCCGTTATTGGATCTTTAAAAATCTCTCTTCCTTCTCCATTTACCTCAACATAAGTCGCCTTCATAGCAAACCCAAAAGTATCTCTGGTTTTATATTGATATGTAAAACTACCTATTCCTAAAACCACATTAGTTGATGCAAAACCTTTTTCTTTAAGTCGTTCACAAATTTGAGTTGCTCTATCTATCGTTATACTATCACCATAGATAGCTCCAATTTTAGGATCTAATACTTTGTACCCTTGTTTATTAATGGTTCCTCCAAATTCATCCCAAAGCAATTCGATAACACCTTTTGCTACTACAGGGTTTTCATGGTTACAACCACAGATAATATCTACAGGATCACCAGAATCTGGTCTAATAACTAATTTCCCATCACGATCTAAAATTTCATTCTTTAATTTAGGAAGATACTCTGTCAACACTTTCCATAAATCCCAGGTATCTGACACCACAGATAAAATTCCTGTAGGATATGTTTCCAGCAACCTTCTAAAAGTTCCAATCTCATCATCTTTACTACCAGCACACATTACACTATGCTCGGTAGCATTGACACTACCAATTACTAATTCTTTAGTAACATCTGCATTATAATACATTTCATACGCTTTTGCTACCGGTAATGTGTCACTTCCTGAAAAGGAAAGTGCGTGTCCCATACCACTTAGAATAGCTGATTCTGTACCAGACATTCCTCTCATCGAGAAATCATGACCTTGCCAAGTAATAAACTCTAGATTTTCTTTATCCGTCTCTGAAGCATAGTTACTAAGGATCTTTTGATATTGTTTCGCTATGGTTGCCGAAGTACAGGGTTGCCAAATGATGCTAGAAAGTAAAGTTTCTAAATAATTTGTCAGCCAAAAGAATTCTGGTTTTGTATTTACCAATGTAAACATCGGTACTCTAATCGGTACTTCTGTACCTTCTGGCAATGCCTTTATCTGGATCGGTAAATAACCTAACTCATGCAATTCTGAAATATGCTGAATATCATAATCTACGCCTAAATAATGATCTACATATTTTTTATATTCTGAAACAACTTGTTCTTTAGGCAAATTAAAAAAGTCTTCATTGAATCTTTTAATTAAGTATTCTTTGATAAAATACTGTAATCCGAAGAAAACGACCTTGTCGATTCCTTCTATCCTACTTTTTCTTGGAGTCCAATTAGAATACACTAAGGTAGTTCCATCTGGGTATTGCTCTTTATGACCTAGTTTATAACCGTCTGTTAATAGTAGTGGATTCATATATTTATTATTTTGCGTTAATTATACGCAAATATAGTTTTTATTTTGAAACTGAGAAAGTTTTAAAAGAATTTTCTTTTTTTTTAGCACAAAAGTCACTTAAAAACATATTAGTTTTCGTACTTACGATTCATATATTCCTTAAATACTTTCTGAAAGCTATCAATATCTACTTTAGCATTTTTAACTTCTGAACCATCCTTATATTCTATATAATGCATGTTTGCTCCTTTTTCAAAAAAACGTATACCTTTTATTATTTTTCCACTATTTCCTGTGAGGATATACCCTCTAAAAACTTCGGGATCTTCTGGACGTTGTTCATCTTCCTTTTGCATTTCAATAATGAAAGCATCAATAAACTCGTTAAAAAAAGATTGCATATCCTTATTGGCAAAAATTTCTGGTTTCTCAAAATACATTTTCTGTATATCTATAAAATCTAACCTAGCCGAATTTTCCTTAAAACCCGAGGTTCCATAGCCATAGGTTTGATTATTTTGATCGTATATAAATATGGTGCTATTAGCAGGTAAATTATCAGTATTTCCTTTTAAAAAATATTTAGCACCAATTTCCTCTTCATTTATGTAATAAAAAGCTTTCCATCCTTGCGATTCCTTTGCCAATCGAACCTCGAGTTTTTCTCCTGCTAATGCCAATGTTGGTGAGCTTATAATAACATCATCTCCTCTCTTAATTACAGAAGTTCTTTGGTAATAATGCATGGCAAATACATCAATATGCAATTCTGTAAATTTTTGGTTCACTATTTTCTTAGAAAATATTCCTGAAGATATTTCTCCATACTCATATCCATCTACAATTTTACCGTTCTTGTAAACGGATTTAATATTCAATTTTGGCTTATACTTATTCTTGACATACTCATTATATTCTTCTTCATTCATTGCTTTTCCTTCTTCCTCCTGAAATCCATCTATTTCAGAAGATTCTGCACCCAAAGCCATTTGATAGACATCCAAAGAATATTGAAATCTAGCTTCTCCATTCTCATAATAATCTACTCTAGGAAACTCATCCTTCCCTTTTGAGAAATATCCGTTATATGGTTTACCATCTTTATAAAAGCCTTTATATACTTTTTGAGGTTTTTCAACAATAACAAAGGAATCATACTCAATAAAGTCGTCCATATCTTGAGAATTTACAGCATTAGATAAAAAAATAAAGCATCCTAAAAGAAACATAGCTTTAACGCTACTTTTAGTAGTATACCATGATAAAAATTTGACAACAATCATTTATAGAATTTTAGAAGATAAAAATCGATACTATTTTTTACAAAAAACACCCTGTTTCCAGTTAAAATAACAGGTGTTAATTTCGGCCTTTTTCATCAGTATACAAAGAAGTTAATGGATCACTTTGCCAAAATTCTTTGCTATCAATATCTAATATGGTAAGTTTTCCTGTAAAAGCTGCTCCAGTATCAATATTCCACAAGTTATATGCTTTTATAGGCTCACTAATTTTATAATCAGTAGTAGGTGTATGTCCAATATAAATTTCTTTATAATGGTTGAATCGTTTTGGAGAAGTAAGTATTTCTTCTAATGTTTTTTCTTCTACCTTATCTGCAAGTAATGCCGCTTCCCATAATGTTCTATCCCAGTAGTAATTTGACTCATACTCTTCTCTACCAACACCATGCATTGAAGTAAACCCAGCATGGATAAAAAGTCTGTTTTCTATATCTATATAGTAATTCTGTAACTCTTTAAAAAATCGTTTATGCGAATTATTGGCTAACAAACCTGATTGGATATAACTATTTATTGTTTCTTGTCCTCCATGCGCTAACCAAACTGGATTTGTAGCTCCTTTATCTAACCATAAACCACACCATAAATCATGATTCCCTCTAATAAACACACATTTATTGGATATGGAAAGGTCTATTAATTTCTGAATGGTTTCTGCAGATTCACTCCATCCATCGACATAATCTCCTAAAAAAATTAGTTCATCTTTCGGAGTTACTTTAGCTCTTTCTAGTACCTGTAATAACGCTTTGTATCCACCGTGTATATCTCCAATTACTAGTGTTCTCATATTCATTAAATGATTTTAGAACTTAATTTCTCAATACGATCACTTAACCAATCATATTCAGGCAATTTCTTTAATTTCTCTGTAAAAAGAAGAGGTATTTTATCTATCCCTAGATAAGTTCCGCAAATTTGCCCGGTAATAGAACAGTTGGTATCTGTATCGCCTTCGCTCTCTATGATCTCATCAAAAATAAAACTGATATGCCTGTTTTTTATTTTACTAGCAGCAAAAATGGAGAAAGGAATCGAATTTACTACATAACCATCATTCCCAAACTTTTTAGCTACTTCTTGTATGGATACACTATCCTCCAAGGCATATAATTCCAAAATTCTTTCACGAACATTTGAATTGGGAAGCTGATCTGCTACTAATTTAAGTAGACTCATATTATTTAACCAATTTCCATTTAGAATTATTTTAATTGAAGTGATAACTGCTAATGCACCAATATATGCTTCTGAATTATGATGTGTGATGGAGCAAATTTCTTCTATTCTATTTCTAGATATAGTATCAAAAAAAGCCAAAGGTGCAATCCGCATTGCACCTCCATTTCCTGCAGCATACTCGCCCCTTCTTCCTGTTTGACTCCAATCTACACCTATTTGAAGTTCCTGAAAAGCTTTTAAGGTAGAAGCACCAATTCCTCGAATCATTCTTTTCGAAAAATAATGAACGAAATACTTAGATAACACTTCTGGTTTTAATTCCAAATCTTCTAATAATGCTTCACAAGTAATTATTGTTAATTGCGTATCATCTGTAATTCTCCATTCCGGTAATTTAAATTTTGGTTTCCCAAATGGATAGAAAGTTTTATCATCCAATGGATTTAATGAAATATTTTCGAATCCACTTCCCATAGCATCTCCAATTGAACCCAAATACATAGAACCGAGAAATCTTTCTTTTTTTGTAATCATACTTTAATCTAAACAATACATTATATCCGTTCTTAACACATATTTGGTTCCTGATAAGATAGGTTTTCCTTCATGACGTAATGGATGATGGAACACCAAAGCATCCCCTAATTTAGGTGTGATTGTGATTCCGTTCTCAAAAAAAGTCTCTCCTCCTTCAAAGTCTTCATTGAGATATATTAAAAATGAAAAGAAACTACATTCTTTTTCATTTCTTTTATAGCTACCATCTCTATGCATTTTAAAACGTTGTCCTTCTTCATATTTATAAATCCGAAACATTTCATTTAGGTCTTTAGCTTTATAAATTCCAAAATCCAATAGTACATAAGACTTAATTTTATTCCAAATTTTATCTGCTAGTACTTGATCCTTAAACATTATTCGTTGATTGTTTCGAATCCCTTTGACTTTAACTTGTCTACCATCAATAGAAACTTTAGCTTCTTCAAAAGAAACTTGTTCTCCTTTCTCTATGAAATGATCGCATATTTCTTTTGAAAGAAATTTTTCTATTAAAAATATTTCAGGATGTAGTACTTGTTTGGTCATTATTTTTACTTTTTAAACTCGATATACTCTGGAGCAACAGTATCCGTTAACCATACTCCATTATCCGATTGGTAAAACTCTATACCATTACGATACATATCGCCTGATCGAACAGTAAGTATAATCGGCACTCCTCTTCTGGAACCTACCTTCATTGCTGTTTCTAATTCTTCACTAAGATGCACGTGATGTCGGCTCATTTTTAGCAACCCTTTTCTACGTATCTCTTCTCTAAACTTACCTACCGTTCCGTGATATAAAAATTCTGGTGGTTTCACAGCTGTATAATCCAAATCAACTTTTATAGAATGCCCTTGGTTCGCTCTAATCTTCGTTTCATCTTCATTGAATGCAAAACGTTTTTTGTCATTGGTAGCAACTACTTCTTTTAGGGTTTCTATAGTTAATTGATTGCGATATCTATTTGCTTTGCTTATTAATTCTCCTACATCTGCCCAACCGTTTTCATCTAGTTCTAATCCAATCTTTCCTGGATTATGCCTTAGAATAAGGCTTAAAAATTTACTTATTTGTTTCGTATTTGTTTTCATTTTGTATTTCTTCTATATCAATCTGCTCCCTTTGACAAGGCATGTCCTGAGCTTGTCGAAGGGTTCAGCATGACATTTCAACTCCATTACAGAGTTCTATTTATTATTCCTTTTAGTTCTTCATAATCCGAAAGCACTATAAATAAATCATGCTCATATTCTGGTATGATATTTAGTTTTAATGAATCGACGATTACATTCCAGAAATCTCCAATTAAAAATATTTTAGGTCTATTGACTTTTGACTCTTTTCTTATAATATCTAATGTCAAAAACACTTCTGATAACGTTCCAATACCGCCTTTTTGAATAATAAAAAGTTCCGTTTTATCAATTAGTATTTCAAGTCTTTGATACAGCGTTTCTGTTACAATAGTTTCCGTTAGAAAATCATTTCCTTTTGCTGAGCCAACTTGTTTACAAGTAATTCCCAAAGCCTTTCCTCCAGCATCGGTAATTCCTTTAGAAACAGCTTCCATCATTCCTCCGTATCCTCCATTTTTAACCACATATCCCTTTTCAGCCAATAAAGCACCTATTTTTATGGTTTCTCTATATTCTTTACTTTCTCGATTCTTACCAGAACCTCCAAATAATGCTGCATATTTTATCTCTTTCATATTCTTAATAATTTATCGTACCGGTTATAATTCTCTTTATCAAAACAAACAAAGATTACTTCTTCTATTTGCTCTTGCTGAAAACTCTTAACCGTTTCAATGGCAATCTTAGCAGCCAGTTCTTTTGGAAACTTATAAATCCCCGTACTTATGTTAGGAAAAGCAATGGTTTTAATGTCATTCTCTACCGCCAATTTTAAAGAGTTTATATAACAATTCGCTAATAGCATTTCTTTATCTTTTCCTCCTTGATTCCAAACTGGTCCAACGGTGTGAATTACATATTTAGCAGAAAGATTTCCTGCAGTAGTAATTACCGCTTCTCCTGGATTACATTTTCCTTGTTTTGCTCTTATCTTTCTACAAGCTTCTAAAATTTCAGTACCTCCTTTTCGATGAATCGCACCATCCACTCCACCACCACCTAACAAGGATGTATTAGCTGCATTGACAATAGCGTCTGTTTTTATTGTAGTAATATCAGATTGGATTAGTTTTAGTTTCATTCTTTATTCTTTCTTTTTTAATCATATTCATATTCTGTATTCCGTGAAAGGTAATCTTGTTTAATTCGTTTTATGATTTCTTCTCTATTCTTCGCCCATTTAGGATATTCATTCCATTTAGCTTTACTATCAAAGTATATTACAATGCTAATTTTACTACCAAAACCTAACATCTCTCCATCTATCACAATTTCTTTCCATTCTCCATCTACTTTTTGAGCATAGGCTATTTCATCGCGTCCTTTCCTATAGGTTTTCCATCCTCGAATTCCTTCTTTGTACCTAGTCATTATTCTTTTTACTACAATAAAAACTGAAATTACAATTATTCCTATGACGTATAAATTCATTTTTGTGTTCTTAATTAAACTCAATCAAAATCATAGACATAAACATCCAAATTCTTTATCAACAAACTTTGTTCTATTAAAGGCTCTATTTCTGTCCATTTTCCTCCAGCTAATCCACAACCTATTCTAGGCATATGAATACTAGCATCTAATCGTTGAGCTTCTACAGCTATTTTTTCTAGACATGTTTTTACTGCTTCATATCTAATTGGCACCCCTTTACTTCCTGTTTTGATTCCTTGTTGTCCAATCATGTTTCCAACGTATTTGTCATTGGAAACCTGTATTACTTGAATTGCACCAAGCTCAAAATCATTCTTGGCTCGGTTTCTATGCTTTTTCTGGTTCTGGCCATCTTTTAGATATTGCTACGACAAAACCTTTTCCCCAACCACCAATATTATTACAGATATGGACGATCATCTTAGTTCCTTTAGCCTGCGGAACTGTAGCGTCTCCTTTTATATATGTTATTTGTTTCACCTTTATTTTTATCTACTTTACCTAATTCCTATTCTTCGTTTTGTATCATCAGAAACTTCGTATATCTTTTCATTAGGTACTAACCTTTTTGCTTCTTTATATTTTCCTTCTTTTAGTAATGATCGAATTTTCTTTGTTAATGGAGTTAAATCGATTATTTCTTGTATCCACTCCTCATTATATTCTTTTATTAAATCTCTACCAATTCCTACCTGTATGGATCGTATTTGCATCTTAGCTCCTTTTAAAGTTCTTTCTGGATCCCATTGAATATGAACTTTTGCATTTCGGAATTCCTTATCCCACAAAGCACCACTTTTATAAATTGCTTTATCTGGATCTGTTAATACTCCCATCGATAAAGCTTTTTCCCAATGGGTTCTCTTTATTTTTATTCCAAGAATATACTCTTGATTCGATTTTGTGCCCCAATTGCTTCGTTCCATTAACCACAAATAAGATGGTTTGATCCAAGTCATTCGATTAAAAGAAAAGGGTGATTCGAACTTATTGTTTTTGATAGCAGGCAACGCAATGGATTTTCCATACGCTTGATACACGGTAATTGTCTCTTTATTATAATCTGCTCGTATTTCCTGAATCATCTCTCAAATTCATTTTGAAAAGCTTTCAGATACTTATCACTTTTAGCATAAATTGCAAAAACCACTTTCTCGAATACTCCTCTATATTTCCCCTTTAATAACTCTGAAAATAGTCCCGCTATCATCTTAGGATCATTCTGAAATACTCCACATCCCCATGCTCCTAAAATCAAAGCGTTATGATTGTTGGTTATCGAAAGTGCTAATAACTTATCAATCCTTACTCTCATTACGTCTTCAATCTTGGATACCTTATCAGCCTCAAACCTTTTAACTACTCCTGCATTAACAGACGCTGCTGTAATTATCGAACTTACTATTGGAGTATCAAATAACTCTCCTTTATCGTTTCGTAAAACCGGAACTTTAGGACTATAAATCATTCCATCTGTATACATACAAGATTTCATTCCTCTATGCGTTTCATAAAATTCTATGGCAGCCAGTTGACATGGATATAATCCAGAAGATCTCGCAATACTTTCCTCCTGAGCTTGTGCTCCATTAAAAAAGCCTCCTCCAGGATTCTTCGCAGAAGCAAAATTTAAGCACATAGGATTCGAGAATCCTGAAGATGTAAGTCTTTGTATACTTTTAATCGTTGTTTCTTCTACAACTTCAAAAATTGTTTTGTGTATCGACTTTAATTGAAGAGCATATAAAATATCTTCCAGTTCACTAGAAGAATGATACATTGTTCCATTTACAGCCTCCTCTTGTATCTTACGGATATATATTTTTTCGTTTTTTTGATTAATATATAGTCCTTTATTTACAATGGCTAAAGTTTCCTTTGCTGTTGTTTTTCGTAATGTCTTTTGCATTTTCTTAATTTTTTAAAGATCCTATGGATCTAATTCATCCCTCACCTCCATCAGGGCAAAACCTAATAGATTTTGACCTCTCCATAAATTAGGGTTTTGAGCTTTTTCATTTGCTTGTCCCATTCCGATTCCCCATATTCTATCTCTTGGACTCGCCTCTACAATAATTCTTTTTTTAGTATTCAATAAAAACTCTTTCAACTCTTCATGCTGAGAAAATTTATGATAGTTTCCTTGTTTTACAATTTCGTACTTATGAGCATCCCATACCTTAGGATCAAAGTTTTTAACCTTTCTACCTAGTTGTTTTGCTTCCATTGGTTGATTACAATCAATAATCTCCTTCAAAATTTCAGTATCCTCAAACAATCTAGCCTTTTCAGCCATCATCCAATGTTCTGCGGTTTTATAAACAACTCCTTCTACTCTGAAAGATTGATTCCACCATTGGCTGAAGCAGCTTTTACCAATACTTCCATCTTTATTGGGCGTATGTCCCCAGAAGAACATATATTTCAAGCTCTTTCCTCTATTAAATTGTTCTTGTGTATTTTGTATTGTGTATTTCATCCTTTCTTTTTTTTCCTCTTCACAAATTTAATTTTACGTTTCGATCACTTCATTTTTTATGTTGAAATTTCAATAGGACGTTTCATGATTTTTTTGATAAATTCTTTAATTCAAACTCTCATTAAATCTTTCAATTAAATCTTCTATATCCTCAAACCGTGCCAATTGAAATTTCCAAGTTTCCGGAATATTATCATATCCAAAATACAATCCAGCTAATCCTCCGGTTATCGCTGCGGTAGTATCAGTATCTTCTCCTAAATTGATTGCTTTAAGTACAGCTTCTTCATAAGATTCTGAATTAAGTAAACACCAAAATGAGGCTTCTAAAGTTCTCAATACGTATCCAGTTCCTTTGATATTAAATCTATCTTGTTTCGAGATATCTTCTTCTAAAATTCTGGAAAACAAAGTAATTTCTTTTGGATTAAAATCGTTTTCAATAGCAAAATCTAATATTGGCTTTTTAATAGCTTCATAGGCTTCAAATTTATCTCTGCCAGTTAGAAGCAATAAGGTATATTCTACATAAATAAAACAAGAAAAAACAGATCTCAAATGCCCGTGTGTAATAGATGAAACTCTTTTAACAGTATCATATCTAACATTAATATCATCTTCATCCTTTAGAAAATATACCAATGGTAATATCCGCATCAGAGAACCATTCCCATTAGAATATTCATCCAATCCTCCACATAAATCCGGTGTCATTCCTCTTTTATATTGATAGATTGCATTTTTAGTTGTTATACCAATATCGAAAACAAAACCTCTTGGTGTCCAAAGGTTTTCATAAAACCAAGCTGCAAATTTTGAAGCTATATCATTTAAATCATACCCGTTACATAAACTATCCATCAGGCAAAAAGTTAGTGAGCTATCATCAGACCAAGTTCCTTCTGGTTGATTATGTGTACCATATCCAATCATATCTCGAGCTGGTCTTTTATCCATTTGATCTCTATCCAAGAACTCATAAGGTACTCCTAATGCATCACCAACAGCTACTCCAAATACTCCTCCTTTTATTTGTTCTAATAAACTTTTCATTTCACTCTCTCCTTTACTTCATTAATCAATTCTTCTAAACTACCAGCTTGTTGTACCTCATATCGCTCACAAACCACATCTACATTCCCTTTTCTCCAGAATCCATCAGGACAACAAACGATTAGTTTTCTGGTTCTGGCAAATAATCCTAGTTCTAATAATGTAATGGGTGACTTGGTATTTTTATCAAAGTACATTATGATCATATCAGACTTTTCTAAGGCTTCTAGTTCCCAGTTTACCTGTTCTTTAAAAACAGGATTGTCTATTGTTTGTTTCCAACTAGTATCCCAACTAGCTCTTCTTGGATTTAATAGTGTCAGACTTTCTTCTGATAGCTCCTTGATAACTTTATCTTGCCACTTTTCTGCGACACCTACTTCGATACTACCTGCTAGAAAAACACTTAGATTTTTATCTAGTTCTATTTTTGTTGGTGCTGTGATTAGTTTCATGATTATCTAGTGTTATTGCTTTTCTTTTTTGCATTGCCCAAAAAAGAAACAAAAAAGTCTAGTCTTATGAAATTTCATCTAAAAATATCGCTCTCTTCACTAAATTAAATTAAAACGTCTTTGAATTATTTAAGTTTTTGTTTTCAAAGAAAAACGCAACTTCAAATTACTTTTTTTTCTTCTTCACAAATTTAATTTTACGTTTCGATCACTTCATTTTTTACGTTGAAATTTCAGTAGGACATTAAAAAATTACAAACAGTGAAACTGCACCACTTTCTCCTCTTCTATATCTCTAAAAGAATTGGTAGTAAACACAGTATCAAATGATGTATTTAATGCTTCAAAACCTTTACTAAAAATCCCGTGACTCACTATCAAGCTAAGCTTTCCAGCATTTTTTTCTTTTAATGCCGTTGCCAATCCTAAAAATGTTCCTCCTCCATCACAGATATCATCAACAATTACGCAGTGTTTTCCTTTCAGGTCTTCTTCGTATACTCTAAATCCAGATAGCTTCCCTGTTTTTACATCTCTTTTCTTAGAACATTCTACAACTTCTATTCCTCCTAAATACTCAGATACTTTATAAATTTTTTTTAATGCTCCACCATCAGGAGATATCAACACAACTTCTTCATTGATATGCCTTAAACACTGTTTTACATACTCATAGTTCTCAATCACTTTTACATTATTTAACAACGCTGGAGTTACTTCAGAATGTGGATCAAAAACCATCACCTGATTATATTTTTGTGCATTGATGATATCTGCATATACTTTTACACTTAATGATTCTCCACTAACCATTACTCTATCTTGTCTAGCAGCTGGAAAATATGGAATCAATACGTTAATTAATTTCACATCCATTCTACGCAATGCATCTGTGGCAACTAACAATAAACCAACATCATTAAATGAATTCAATCTATGTGTAATTGTTACATCATTACTTATGGATTTTTCAGAGATTTTGATATGTGGCTCACCACCATTAAAAACAAACGAAGTAAACTCAATTGATTTATCGAATGGAGTAAATGATTGATCTAAATGTAAATACTGCATAATTGTGTTATTTTTACGCAAATATAAAACAGATCAATATATTGACAAAATATTTTGCGTAAAAAATACAATAAAAAATTTCGCAAGCTTTGAATTGACAGAATTACTCCACCCTTCCGTCTTTTCTAAAACAAAATTGTTTTAGAAAACCCACCTTCCTTTACAAGGGAAGGTACTTCTATTTTGACTATAATTATTTTTAGAGTGTGATTACTTTATATCAAAAAGGAAGCCTTCTTCTTTAAGTTTAAAGTATTGTTTTTGATTGAATTTGAAAAGATTTGCTGGTCTTCCTCTTCCTTCAGAAATTTTTTCTTTTAGTTCTTCTAAAATACCAAAACTTAGAATCTTTTTTCTAAAGTTTCTTCGATCGATTTGTTTATCCAAAATCGTCATATATAATTTCTCTAGATCAGAAAAAAGAAACTTATCTGCCAACAAATCAAAACCTATCGGTTCATAGGTCAATTTATTTCGCAAACGTTTTTTGGCGGCATCAAGAATTGTAGCGTGATCAAATGCTAACTCAGGAAGTTCATTAATATCAAACCAAGCTACATCATTAGCATCGGTATCTGCTTTTATACTATGATGCTCTGGTTTTACTAAACCAAAATAAGTAATACTTACCACTCTGTTTCTTGGATCTCTTCCTGGTTTTCCAAAAGAATATAATTGTTCCAGATAGTCAACAGTAACGTTAGTTTCTTCTTTAAGTTCTCGTTCTACAGCATCTTCTAAACTTTCATTCTCCAACACCAAACCGCCGGGTAAAGCCCATGAATCCTTAAATGGTTCTATATCTCTTTTGATTAAAAGCACATGCAGTGCCTTATCTTTGTATCCAAAGACTACCGCATCTACCGCTACTTTAATATTTTGGCGTATCATATACGCAAAACTACAAAATTACCCATCTTTATAAAACAAAAACTCCCGAAGAATCATCTTCGAGAGTTTTATATAATGTATATATTCTAAAGTTAAGCGTTTTGCTTTTTAATTAGATTCAAAGCAGAACCTTCTTTAAACCATTCAATCTGAGAATCATTATACGTATGATTTACTTCAATTACATCTTTAGAACCATCTGCATGTACAAATTCTATATTCAACGTTTTTCCAGGAGCAAAAGCATCTAAATCTAAGAAATTGATTGTATCATCTTCTTGAATTTTATCATAATCTGCTTCATTTGCAAACGTCAAACCTAACATCCCTTGTTTTTTAAGGTTTGTTTCGTGGATACGCGCAAATGATTTTACAATTACCGCAACAACACCTAAATGTCTTGGTTCCATTGCAGCATGCTCACGAGAAGAACCTTCTCCATAATTATGATCTCCAACCACTATCGAAGGAACACCTGCAGCTTTATAGGCTCTTGCTGTATCAGGTACACCACCAAATTCACTATTTAATTGATTTTTAACAAAGTTTGTCTTCTTACCAAAGGCATTAACGGCACCTATTAAGCAGTTGTTCGAAATATTATCCAAATGCCCCCTGAAACGCAACCAAGGTCCTGCCATAGAAATGTGATCTGTAGTACATTTTCCAAAGGCTTTTATCAATAATTTAGCTCCTTTAATTTCATCTCCTATTGGTTCAAAAGGAGTTAATAACTGAAGCCTTTCTGATGTTGGGCTTACATTAACTTCTACTCCACTACCATCTTCTACCGGTGCTAAGTATCCTGCATCCTCCACTTCAAAACCTTTAGGAGGCAATTCCCACCCAGTTGGCTCATCAAACATTACTTCTTGCCCATCTTCATTAAGCAACTTATCTGTTAACGGATTAAAATCTAAACGTCCAGATACTGCAATTGCTGCTGTTAATTCTGGAGATGCTACAAAAGCATGGGTATTAGGGTTTCCATCTGCACGCTTTGCAAAGTTTCTATTAAAAGAATGAACTATACTATTTTTAGGTGCATTTTTAGGATCACTGTATCTTGCCCATTGTCCTATACAAGGTCCACAAGCATTCGTGAAGATTTTAGCATCTAGTTTTTCAAATATCCCTAGAATGCCATCTCTCTCTGCAGTATATCGTACTTGTTCAGAACCTGGATTGATTCCTAATTCCGATTTCATTTTTAGACCTTTATCCAATGCTTGTTGCGCAATAGAAGAAGCACGTGATAAATCTTCATAAGAAGAATTGGTACATGAACCTATTAGTCCCCATTCTACCTGCAACGGCCAATCATTCGCTTTTGCCTTCTCTGTCATACTCGTACCAACCTCAGTTGATAAATCTGGTGTAAACGGCCCATTTAATAACGGTCCTAATTCCGAAAGGTTAATTTCTATAACCTGATCAAAATATTGCTCAGGATTTGCATATACTTCTGGATCTGCAGTTAAATGTTCTTTTACTTTATTAGCAGCATCTGCTACTTCAGCTCTTTCTGTAGCTCGTAAATACCGTTCCATTGATTCATCATATCCAAATGTAGATGTTGTAGCACCGATTTCGGCTCCCATATTACAAATAGTTCCTTTTCCGGTACAAGACATGGATGTTGCTCCTGGGCCAAAATATTCGACAATCGCATCAGTTCCTCCTTTTACAGTAAGAATTTCCGCTACTTTTAGAATCACATCTTTTGGCGCTGTCCAACCAGATAATTTACCTGTCAGTTTAACACCTATTAATTTAGGAAATTTTAATTCCCAAGGCATTCCTGCCATTACATCTACAGCATCTGCTCCACCTACACCAATTGCTACCATTCCTAATCCTCCCGCATTTACCGTATGAGAATCAGTACCAATCATCATACCTCCTGGGAATGCATAATTTTCTAATACTACCTGATGAATAATTCCTGCTCCTGGTTTCCAGAATCCTATTCCATATTTATCTGATACAGATTCTAAGAAATTAAATACTTCACTACTAGTATTCATCGCTGATTGTAAATCTTTATCAGCACCAACTTTAGCTTGAATTAAATGATCACAATGTACAGTAGTTGGAACGGCAACTTTCTTTTTTCCGGCTTGCATAAATTGCAATAATGCCATCTGAGCAGTTGCATCCTGGCAAGCAATACGGTCTGGAGCAAAATCAACATAATCCTTACCTCTTGTAAATGCCGTTTTACTTTTACCATCCCAAAGATGTGAGTACAAAATTTTCTCTGCTAATGTTAAAGGTTTTCCTGTTACTTCGCGAGCAGCATCTACTCTTTCGGCAACTTGAGCATACACCTTTTTTATCATATCGATATCGAATGCCATATAGTTGTGTTTTATGTATTTTCGTTATTCTTTTTTTAAGTATTCCAAGATACGAAATATCGAATGACTACGAAAAGAGTATGGAGAATATAGAATGATTATAAAAAGAATCTTAACAACATATTAGTAAATATGCTATAGCTCAAAATAGCTGTTATTAAAAATCATATCCAGATAGACCAGTTCTAAGTCTAATCAACCAAACTAGTTATTACTTATTAAACAATTTATTATAAAACGAAACGTCCATTATAAAAATTAAAAAAGCCTCAGCATTATTCATACTGAGGCTTTTTTAATTTTTATAAATCTTCTATTACATAACCAATTGTTTCTGAGATGGTTTAAATTTAGTCAATACAATACCATCAACAGCAGCTTCATATTCTTCCATAGTTGGAGTTCTCCCTAAAATAGTAGACAAAACTACTACCGGAGTTGATGAAAGTAAGGATTCTCCTTTTTTCTCACCAGAATCTCTAACAACTCTTCCTTGGAATAAACGTGTAGAAGTAGCCATTACCGTATCTCCTGGTTCAGCTTTTTCCTGATTACCCATACATAAGTTACATCCTGGACGTTCTAAGTATAACATGTTCTCATACTTCGTACGTGCTAAACCTTTTGGTGCACTATCATCAAACTCAAAACCAGAATACTTTACTAAAACGTCCCAATCTCCTTCTGCTTTTAACTCATCAACAATATTATATGTTGGAGGAGCAACAACTAAAGGCGCATTAAACACAACTTCTCCTTGTTGTTTCTCAATGTTCTTTAACATTTGAGCTAAAATTTTCATATCTCCTTTATGAATCATGCAAGAACCTATGAAACCCAAATCTACTTTCTTAGTTCCTCCGTAAAAAGATAATGGTTGAATGTTATCGTGCGTATAACGCTTAGATACATCTTCATTATTTACATCAGGATCAGCAATCATTGGCTCAACAATCTTGTCTAAATCAATAACAACTTCAGCATAATATTTAGCATCTGCATCTGGTTTTAATGCTGATTTAGTTCCTGTTTTAATTTCAATGATACGGTTATTAGCTTTATCAACTAATCCTTTAAGATCTTGCTTAGGATTATCCATTCCCTTATCAATCATAATTTGAATACGATCTCTAGAAATTTCTAATGACTCTATTAAAGTATCATCTTCTGAAATACAGATAGATGCTTTAGCCTTCATTTCTGCAGTCCAATCTGTAAATGTAAATGCTTGATCAGAAGTTAATGTACCGATATGTACTTCTATAATTTTTCCTTGGAAAACGTTTTCACCTTCAAACTGATTTAACATCTGTTCTTGAGTCGCGTGAACAACATCCCGGAAATCCATATAAGGTTTCATTTCCCCTTTAAAAGTAACCTTTACAGACTCTGGAATTGGCATAGTAGCTTCTCCTGTAGCTAATGCTAAAGCAACTGTACCTGAATCCGCTCCAAAGGCAACACCTTTTGCCATACGTGTGTGTGAATCTCCACCTATAATCACATCCCAATCATCAACCGCAATATCATTTAATACTTTATGAATTACATCTGTCATTGCATGATATTTCCCTTTAGGGTGACGTGCAGTAACTAATCCGAAGTCATTCATAAATTTCATTAATCTTGGAATGTTAGCTTTAGACTTATCATCCCAAACAGAAGCTGTATGACATCCTGATTGATACCCTGCATCAACAATTGGAGAAATAACCGTAGCAGCCATCATCTCTAATTCTTGAGAAGTCATTAAACCTGTAGTATCCTGAGAACCTACAATATTAACTTCAACTCTAACATTTGAACCTGCGTGTAATGTTTTTCCTGGTGTTGTTCCTACTGCATTTCTGTTGAAAATTTTCTCAACAGCAGTTAAACCTTGTCCATCTACAGAAACTTCTTTAGAAGCAGCGTATACTTGAGGAACATCTATTTCTAAAACTTTACAAGCAAATGTTTGTAATTTCTTACCGAAAACAACTGCATAAGAACCTCCTGCCTTAATAAACTCCATTTTTGGTGGTGTTAAAGCAGTTGAGATATCTTTTAATTCTTTATCTCCGTTATATAATTTCTTTGTTTTAGTATTTATGGTAAGTACTGTACCTGTAGCTACAGAGTACTCTTCTTTTAAGATTGCCTCTCCTTCTTCATCAACTATTGTATTTCCGTCAGCATCTTTTTGCTTTACCCAGTTTTTAAGGTCAATTCCTATACCACCAGTTACACCAACAGTTGTTAAGAAAATTGGAGCTATACCATTTGTACCTGCAATTACTGGTGCTATATTAATAAATGGCACATATGGGCTAGAAGAAATACCTGTCCATAATGCTACATTGTTTACACCTGACATTCTCGAAGAACCTACTCCCATAGTTCCTTTTTCTGCAATTAACATCACACGTTTATCAGGATGTTGCTCTTTTAAGGCTAACAATTCATTTTGCATATCTTTATTATGCTCAAACATACACTGACCGTGTAACTCGCGATCCGATCTTGAATGTGCATCTGCTCCCGGAGATAATAAATCTGTAGAAATATCACCTACACCTGCGATATAAGTCACAACCTCTATTTCTTCATCAATCTCAGGCAACTCGGTAAAGAATTCTGCTTGCGCATAACTTTCGATAAGTTCTTTAGCGATGGCACTACCTGCTTTAAAAGCATTTTCTAAACGCTCCATATCTGCTTCGTACAAGAACACTTGAGTCTTTAATACTTTAGCAGCTTCAACAGCAATAGCAGCATCGTCTCCTAAAGCAAGATCTAATAAAACCTCGACAGAAGGGCCTCCTTTCATATGAGATAATTGTTCATAAGCAAAAGTTGGAGTAATTTCTTTTACTACCTCTTGGCCTAAAATAATCTCCTTTAAAAACTTAGCTTTTACACCAGCAGCACTCGTTGTACCGGGTAAAACATTATAAATAAAAAAGTTTAGAGAATCATCGCGATGTGCATTATTGTTATCCTTAATTTGCGAAATAACTTCGCTTAATAACTCAGCTCCATCAATTGGCTTAGGGTGTAACCCAAGGGATTTCCTTTCTTCGATCTCCCTGATATAATCATTATAAGTGTTCATAGTACGTAATAGAATTCTTTCCTGGTTTAATATAAATGTTAGGAAAACGTATAAACTTCTCTTACCTGTTCATAGTAGAACAGTACAATTCTATTTATTATACTGCCATATAACAACAAGCTATATACTTTGTAGCGAAGTTTAGGTAGTCCTTACATCTTTTCAATACATCTATAACTTTAAATTTCTCAAAAATATGACTATAATTTTCTCTATTTATAGCTAAAGGGTATACCTGAATCAAGAAACGGTATTTTGTGTTTCTACAACTTAAACATAAACCTTTTTATCATATCTATATCGAGAGTAATATAGCTTTATAATACGTATTGAAAAGTCTGACGAAAATACGAATTTTAAAGGATTTTATTAAATGAATAGCCTTATTAGCCCTTTTTTACATTTTTAAAAAAAATATCACTTGTATTAGTGCAAATCATCAATTTTAGAACTATTAAAATAGCAATCACATAAAAAAATATCTAATATTTTAATTGCCTTCTTTCAGAATTACGAAAACGTTATAGTAAATTATTAAGTTATTGATTTAAAAACCATCAATTTTAACAAAAAAACAAAAAAACAAAAAAAGAGTGAAGTTTTATCAACTTCACTCTTCAAACGTAACGTAAACTAAATTTAGCGATCCATTTTCCTTCCTTTTTCAGGATCAGTACCGCCCCTTCTTTTCTTTTTCTTTATTTCTCCATATTTTTTTAATTGTTCATCACTAAGGGATGCTTCGAATTTACTTTTTTCTGCTTTCATTATCTCTTTATGCGATTTCTTCATTTCCTTCTGATCATCACTTAATGTAGATTTTAACGCTTTATGCTTTCCTTTTCTGGAAAGGTCACCATTTTGGACAATTGCTAATTGCTCTTCTGTGTAGGTAGCCTCCATAGTCTTTCTATGCTCCTGGCGTAACTGCTTTTGATATTCTAATTGTGCTTTCTGATCTTCAGACAAACTTTCATTAAACTCTTTTCTTAATTCTCTTTTTTGTCGGCGATCATCTCTTCTATCCGCTATCTCATTTGATTGGGCTGACACTGTTATGATTCCCAAAAACAAGATCATCGTGTAGGTTAAAACATTTTTCATCTTTCTTTTCTTACTAATTAAACTTTATTTCTAACGAACGTTCAATACTAAGACTGACAGAATTCAAAAAGGTTTAATTGAATAAAGAATAAAATGCTCATTAAGAAGATTTAAAATACATACTTGCTCCAATTGATAACGTAATTTGCATGTAAATGATTTTTTACAAGACCATAAACCTTTTAACCTGAATCTATATCGATACTATCAAAATGAGTTTCTATACAAACACTTAAAATAGGACTAAAAAAATGTTAAAAATAGGGGTATTTTCCCTTAATAAATTATTTTCGCCACTTCAAATTGAAGATCTTAAGAAATGGTATTCCCCAAGTATCCATTTCGGTAAAACTCAATTGTGAATAATTGCAAACAAAAAGCCCATTACCTACTTAAATGGGCTTTTTTATTTATTGTCCTGTCCTAAAATAAGTTGACACAAAATTGACTTATTTACAATTGCGCTGAGAGGAATTATAAAATTTCGTTGTAATTAATCAGATAAGGTAGTTTCTATAGAAATACTATCTAATTTATTTGCAAAATCTTGATAAGCTTTCGTAATATAAATTGCTCTCTTTTCCATTATTATTGTTGCTATTAATAATGTAGGCTGTAACCTTTGCAAATATGTTATATGCAGAAGTTTTAGAATAACATCTCTATACAATGTATATTCGGAATTATTAAAATCTTGTTGAGCTACAGCATAAATAAAGAAGAACAACGATAAAAAAATATTTTATAAATTCTCCAACTATCTTTGTTGAAACCACATTTTAAAACAAACTCTGAATAATATCCTCAATACTTACTCCTTCTGCTTCCGCTTTGTAGTTTTTAATCATACGATGGCGTAGTATTCCCATCGCTACTGCTTGTACATCTTCTATATCAGGAGAAAACTTTCCTTTAATAGCTGCATTTGCTTTTGCTGCTAAAATTAAGTTCTGAGATGCTCTTGGACCGGCACCCCAATCGATATAATTTTTAACTAAATCCGTGGCTGCTTCTCCATTTGGCCTAGTTTTAGAAACCATTCCTACAGCATATTCAACAACATTATCAGCTACTGGAATACGACGTATTAAATGCTGAAAATCTATAATCTCCTGTGAAGAAAATAAAGGATTAATAGTTGCAGAAGTATCTCCTGTAGTACTTTTTACGACTTCTACCTCTTCCTGAAAACTAGGATATTTTAATTCTATTGCAAACATAAACCTATCTAATTGAGCTTCTGGCAAAGGATATGTTCCTTCTTGCTCAATGGGGTTTTGTGTCGCCAATACGAAATAAGGTAAATCTAACTTATAATTATGTCCTGCTACCGTTACTGATCTTTCCTGCATTGCCTCTAATAAAGCAGCCTGAGTTTTAGGTGGAGTTCTGTTAATCTCATCTGCCAAAATAATATTAGAAAATACTGGCCCTTTTATAAATTTAAAATGTCTTGACTCGTCTAATATTTCACTCCCTAAAATATCACTTGGCATTAAATCTGGTGTAAACTGAATTCTTTTAAAATCCAATCCTAAAGCCTTGGCAATAGTATTTACCATTAATGTTTTTGCCAATCCAGGAACTCCTATAAGTAACGCATGACCTCCTGAAAATATAGAAATCAGTATCTGATCGATTACTTCTTCCTGACCTATGATTATTTTAGCTATTTCTTTTTTGAGTTCGGTATGTTTGCTTACCAGTTTTTCTACTGCTGCAACGTCAGACATATTATTTTTCTTTTTTTAACCAGTTACCGCTATACTCACAGTCTCTGTACTCTCCATTAATTTTTATGTAGGTATCAGTAATTTTTTCTTCCTGCCACTTTCGTATTGCTTCAATTTGCTTTTTTCTAAGAGCTAGTTCTTGTATTTTCAAATAGTCTTTAGAATAATCTGCAATATGCTCATCAAAACGATTCAATACGGTAATTAATTTAAACTTTTTACGACCTTGTCGATCTTGATCAGGAATTACTAATGAAACTTCATTAGTTTTCAATTTTGATACTTGATCGTACAATATAGGATCAATTTTGGTAAGTTCAAAACGTGTATCACCTGTTGTAGGATTTAATAATTGTCCTCCATCTTCTTTTGTTTCTTTTTCGTCGCTAAACTTTCTTGCAGCATCCTTAAAACCAATTGTTCCATTAACTATTTCTGTACGAACAGAATCCACCAGCTTTTGAGCCACTTCTACACTCTCTCTTGTAACATCCGGAATTAAAAGAATATGTCTTACATCAATTTCTTCTCCTCTAACTTTATCTAATTGAATGATATGCCATCCAAAATCTGTTTTAAAAGGCTCACTAACTTCTTCTACCTGCAAACTAAATGCTACATCCTTAAATTCTTTAGCAAATGGTGTCTGGCGGTTTAATGTATATTTCCCCCCTTTTGATTTAGATCCAGGGTCCTGAGAATATAATACTGCTTTTGTAGCGAAGCTACTTCCATTCTCTACAATATCAGTTCTAAACTGTTTAAGTCTATCAATTACTTTTTGTTCTTCTTCTTCAGGTATCTTAGGATCGATTACAATCTGCGCCAGTTCTAATTCTGTTCCAAAAAGCGGTCTTTCATCTTCCGGAATCTCATCAAAAAATTCTCTTACTTCTTCTGGTGTAACTTCTACTTCTTCTACAATTTTAGAACGCATTTGTTCTGCCAATCTATTTCCTTTATTAATTTCGAAAAGCTCTTTTCTAAAATCCTCTTCACTTTCTTTTCTATAGTATTTTATTACCTTATCTATCGTTCCAATCTCTCTGATCATATAACTTAATTGTTGATCTACCATAGAACTTACTTCTGCATCTGTAACGAGAACACTGTCCTGAACTGCGTGATGTGCATATAATTTATTCTCGAATAAACTTCCAGCCAATTCACAACGACTAACATCAGTAGCAGAAACACCTTCGCTTATTAATTGTTGATATGCAATCGTAACATCGCTATCCAATATTACATATTCTCCTATAACAGCCGCAACTCCATCGATCTTAATCCTATCAGATGGATTTACAGAATCTTCCTTTTTCTCTACTTCCTTCTTTACATCTTCAATGATTTCCTGAGCATATATCTGAGTACCTGTTCCAACTAGTAATAATGCAACAAGAAAAGTAGCATTCTTAATTATAGATTTCAAATTGTTTGTTTTTAATAGCATCTTTCGTAATATCCTTTTCTAATTTTTTTATAAGCTCTCGCTTCCTTTTATTTAATATAATCTGTCGTATTGTTGGTCTTATATATGTTAAAGGCGCCGTTTCGTTTTTCTTAAGCACTTCTTCAATCTTAATCATATATACTCCCAAAGAATCACGTAATTGTATGTATTTCCCTTTTTTCAACACCTTATTTCTATCCTGAGTCTTAAGAACTGGTATTTTATTTAATACCTGATCAAATTGAACCCAAATAGAATCACCAAAAGAAAAAGTAACAAATTCTAACTTTTTTGTCAGCAAATCTTCTTCATCCTCTTCTTTAAAACGATTAAAACGTGTCTGCGTTGCAACAATATTATTATAATCAGGTGGCAAATGTAAGTAACGTAACTTTACTAATTCTTCATTAAGATTAAAATTTTCTAAATTTTCTGAATAATAGGAACTCATATCTTCCTCCGTAATCTCCATATTAATGGATTTATTGATCACAGCATCTTTATAAGCATTAATATATAAGGTACTCTTATAATCCTCTACAAGGTTATCAAATTCCTGAAGTTCTGTTTCGTTTAAATTACGTTTAGACTGATCTATAAACAACTGTCTTGTTGCCCAAATATTAATATAGTTGTTTATTATATTAATACTATCCTCTTTTGCAGTGCCATCTGGCACTAGATTTTTAACATCGTCTTTATAAAGATATGTTTCATTTACTCTTGCTACTACTTCTCTATTTGCCTGACGATTTATATTTCTACAAGAAACCAATAAAAGAAACAGTATTATAATTGAGAGGTATCGCATTTATATGGATAGGTCTTTTTTAATTTTTTTTAAGGTCTTTTTGTTTAGCTCTACAGAATATTTTTTTCTAAGTTCGTTTAACCACTTTTTTTCTAAGTCTTCTTGAAAATCATTAATTACTTTACCCTTAGTTTCTTCAAAAGTTTTGATTCTAGCCGGCATTACCTCCAATACTTTCAATAGTGTTATATAATCATTCTCATTAATACTTACAATTTGTCCTTTCTCTCCAGAAAAACTATTGGTAATTGGGATTTCTCCTTTAATTAACTCTTCTTCAGAGAAGAGCACTTTATCTGTATCCGATACGTTCACTTCTTTTTTAATTTCTTCAACGGATTTTCCTTTTCCAATAAGAGTTTTCACTTTTCCTATTAATTCTTGATTAGAGGAAGATGCTTTTATAACCTTATACGTTTCTTCTTTAAGATACGTTTCTTTTCTGGATTCATAGAATTTTTTGAGTCCTACAGAATCAGTTTTTGCTGCATTCCATATTTTAGACTCCATTAAATCGAATAATAACAATCCATCTCTATACTCTGAAATCACATTGGCAAAATCCTGATTATCTTCTTCTAAATGTTCTTCATAATATCCAAGCAACTGAGCGGACTCATATTCATCATACATCGTATCTACATAGATAGCCACATCCGAAATTCTGCTTTTACTAGCATCTCTTTGTTGTATAAACTTGGCAAAATCCATATATAAATAACTTTGGTCACCTATAGAAAATAAAGGCTTCTCCATCATTGGATCACTGTCTGGGGCTTCCCATTTTTCCTTAAAAATAGTAGCCGGTACAATCTTTTTAAAATACGCTATCGATTCTTCATTTCTTTTTAAAGCATACTTCTCTTTAAGAGAATTAATAAAAGACTTCGTAATTAATTGAGATCTACTATCCTTTTTAATTTTTTGAGTAAGTTCTCCCTTTAATTCTTCAAAAGCTTTAGGAGGGTGTTTCTCTAATAATTTTATGATGTGCCAGCCATATTTTGTTTTAACAGGTTTAGAAACTTCTCCTGGTGATTGTAAAGCAAAAGCCGCTTTCTCAAAATTCTCAGAATTTAAAGCTCCTTGTCCAAAACGATTTATTTCACCCCCATTAACAGCTGTATTACGATCATCACTATACTGTTTTGCTAAAGATTTAAAAGAAGCATTTTGTTTTAATTGAGAACCAATCTCTTTAATTCTTTTTTCTGCTTCATCTTCGGTTCTTTCTTTATTAAAAGCAACCATTATATGAGCTACTGTAACTTCTCCTAATGCTTTTTGCCTATCATTAACCTTTACAATATGATATCCAAAACGTGTTTTAAACGGTTCTGAAACTTCTCCTACTTTTGTTGTAAAAGCCGCTTGCTCAAAAGGGTATACCATTCTAAAGGCTGAAAACCAACCTAAATCACCTCCGTTTTTATTTACAGAAGGATCTTGACTATATTGAGTGGCTATTTCTTTAAAATCAGTCCCACTAATAATTTTATTTCTAGCTTCAGTAATCTTCTGATATGCTATTAAGGTATCTTTAGGAGATGCACCAGATTGAAGCTGAACTAAAATATGACTTGCATTCACTCTTTCCTGTAAGCGGTCATAAGCCTCTTTGACCAATGCATCCGAAGCTTTTGTATCTGTAAGATATCCAGAGGACAGTTGTTTTTTATACCCTTCAAGTTCTTTAATATAGGACTGCTTCTTATTGAGACCTTGTTCTTTAGCTTCCTCTAATTTTAATTTATAATTAATGAAAAGCTCTAGATATTCATCGATATCTTTTTGAGATTCATCTTTTACCAGATCAATGTTTTTAAGATATACCCGTTTAAACTCAGATGTATAGACAGGTGAATTATTGATCATTAGAAGTACAGAGTCTTTTTGTTGACCATATAGGAAGGAGCAAAATATTACTCCTAAAAAAAGTAAGATAGATTTTTTGTGCATAGTTCTCTTTAATAAAGTCCCCAATCGGACAAAAATAACAATATTAATGCGTTTTGCAAGCTCTTTCTTGTAACGAATGATAATGGCAATATAGTATTAAATACCTTTTAAAATTTTACTAATCTCCTTATCTTGTAATTTTATATCACTTTGTTAATATCTAAACAATTTATAATACACATTGGAAAGAAAATTAAAACTCATTTGGGATTTTAGAGGTCCCGCAGCAAGTAAAACGGCTGAGCATCATGAAATTCATCTTAAAGAATATATCATTTCAGAAAAATTATCTATTAATATTACTGGTTATCAAGACATAAACGACATGCATAGTATTGCTTTTATGATCGTCACGGATTCTGAAATGAAAGTTACAAGAGATGCTTTAAAACCTCATCGAGGTCAACTATATGAAGAATAGATTTTTAAAAAATATTTTTCTTGGCACGTATATTGTCTTAGACCTTATATATTTGCAAAAATTTTAAATCAAGAATTAAAAAAATAAGAATGAAAAACATACTATTTCCAATTTTATTATTGATCATTAGTGCACAAACGATTGCACAATCTAAGGTAGGAACAATCGATAGCGAATTTATTCTTTCTAAATTACCGGAACTTACTAAAGTACAGGAAGAATTAAAAGTGTACAATGCCAAGTTAGAAGCTGATCTAAAGGTAAAAGTTGAGGATTACCAAGCAAAAGTAAAAGCGTATCAGGAAGGTGTAGCTGCAATGACTGAACCTATTAAAAAAACAAAGCAGGAAGAAATTATTGCTTTAGAAAATGATATTGCTAAATTCCGTCAGAATGGATCTCAATTAGTTCAAATAGAACAAAACAGACTCTTACAACCTTTATACACTAAAATAGGTAAAGCATTAGAAGAGGTTGCTAAAGCTGAAGGATATACTCAAGTATTGACAATTACAACGAGCGGATTAGCTTATATCGATCCTAATTTTGATCTTACCAAAACAGTAATGACTAAACTAGGTATTCCCTTACAATAAGAAATAAGATAGAATTATAACATATAAAAAACGCTTCAAGTTATTTTGAAGCGTTTTTTTATGTCTTTTTTTTTACAGTTACTTATCTACTATAATTAGGTGCTTCCTTAGTAATAGTAACATCGTGAGGATGGCTTTCGTTGATTCCACTTGCCGTAATTTTAACAAAACGACCAGTTTCTTTCAATGTGGCTATATCTTTAGCTCCGCAATATCCCATTCCGGCACGTAGTCCTCCAACAAATTGATGAATACTTTCGTACAATTCTCCTTTATACGCTACACGTCCTACAATTCCTTCCGGAACTAATTTCTTAATATCGTCTTCTACATCCTGAAAATACCTATCTTTTGACCCTTGCTTCATTGCTTCTACAGATCCCATTCCGCGATAAGATTTAAATTTTCTACCTTCATAAATAATGGTTTCGCCTGGAGATTCTTTTGTTCCTGCTAATAAAGATCCTAACATTACAGTATCTGCTCCAGCAGCGATGGCCTTAGGTATATCACCTGTATATCTAATTCCTCCATCTGCGATAACCGGAACACCAGATCCTTTAATCGCTGAGGCAACTTCTAAAACTGCCGAAAACTGGGGAAATCCAACTCCAGCAACTACTCTGGTTGTACATATAGATCCTGGTCCAATCCCTACTTTTACAGCATCGGCACCAGCTTCTACTAAATATTTGGCTGCCTCTGCAGTTGCAATATTACCAACTACTACATCTAGATTTGGAAATTTCTTTTTAACTTCTTTAAGAACAGCCACGACTCCTTTGGTATGCCCATGAGCTGTATCAATAATTACAGCATCTACTCCGGCTTTCACTAAAGCTTCTGCTCGATCGACTGCATCTCCCGTAACGCCAATCGCTGCAGCTACTCTAAGACGTCCTAAATTATCTTTATTGGCACTTGGTTTCAATGTAAGCTTAGTGATATCTCTAAACGTTATCAAACCTACCAATGTATTTTTATCATTTACTACCGGTAACTTTTCAATCTTATTATTTTGCAGTATAACTTCTGCTTCCTGTAATGAAGTTCCTTCTCCTACTGTAACCAGATTCTCACTAGTCATTACTTCTGATATAGGTCTTTCATTATTTTTTTCAAAACGTAAATCTCTATTAGTAACAATACCCAGTAGTTTATTATTATCATCTACGATAGGAATCCCGCCAATACTGTGCTCTCGCATATTATTTTTAGCATCAGCTACTTTTGCATCTAATGGTAAGGTAACAGGATCTATGATCATTCCACTTTCTGCTCTTTTAACTTTACGAACCTTCATCGCCTGTTCCTGAATAGTCATGTTTTTATGCAACACACCTATGCCTCCTTCTTGCGCCATAGCAATAGCCATACGACTTTCTGTAACTGTGTCCATAGCAGCAGAAACTATAGGAACATTAATGGTTATATTTCTAGTAAATTTTGTTTGAATACTTACTTCTCGTGGTAACACCTCAGAAAATGCAGGGACTAAAAGTACGTCATCATAGGTAAGACCTTCTCCAAGGATTTTGGACTCGTGTGCTGTCATCGCAATTAAGATTTAATTGCGTGCAAATATAAGTCTTTTTTAAAGGAATCCTATAAAAACAACGAGAGTAATATCCTTTTTATTTTTCGGATAAAGTAAAGCAAAAAATTTAGATGCTCACTCGTCATCAAAAAACACTTGAAACAGCCTTAAACACTGGTTTTAAACTTATTAAAATAATTTTAAGCAATATATTATTGTAAAAAACGTTGATAAAACGTTCATTAATTTAACATTAATTTAATATTTAAACAGTATATTTCGTTCAGGTAGATCCCAAATCACCTAAAGCCCCAAAAAAGAATAACCTATGAGAATTAGTATTAGCCTGCTATTGGTATGCTTATGTATCAATATTACAAATGCCCAGTTTACAGAATCCCCTCTTACCAAAGTTCAATTCAAAACTTCTAAACAAACTGAACGTAAGAAATCCAAAAAGAGTTTATTTACCAAAAGAGTAGTGCCTATTACACTGATGGCTTCTGGTATTCTTCTATCAACAAGTGATTTTGAAAAATCATTGCAAAAGGATATTAGAAGTTCGGTTGGAAATGATTTTTATTTTGGTCTTGATGATTATACAAGATATGCACCGATCGTTCAGATGTATGCAGCTGATATTTTTGGCGTTGCATCCAGAAATCATTGGTTTGATCAAACTAAAAACCTTTTAATATCATCTATAGTAACCAGTGCCGCAACAACGATACTGAAAAAAGAAGTTGGTAAACCAAGACCAGGGGATCCATCAAAATTAAATTCTTTTCCTTCTGGACATACTTCTATGGCTTTTGTTTCTGCGGCTGTTTTATACGAAGAATTCATAGATTCTAGCCCACTTTTAGCATATAGTGGATATTTTTTTGCAGTTACTACTGGTAGTCTAAGGATGATGAATAATAAACACTACCTCTCTGATGTATTGGTTGGCGCAGGTATCGGAATCTTAACGACTCGATTAGTATATCATTATGAACATCTTATCTCTTGGAACCCCTTCAAAAACTCAGAAGATATTGCTTTCGCACCACAATTTACAGGCGATAGTGTAGGATTATACTTTTCTAAGTCTTTTTAATTCTAACAAATTACAAACCTTCTGCATAAGAGAAATTTTCTTTAGACACGTATTTTAAATAATCTAATTTTAGTTTAGTGATTTGATTAAAATGGAGGTAGTCATGTGCCAACCAATTGGCTAAAAACTGATGAGCAGTCATTGGTCCTATATCAGGATGATGGGTTATATTTTCCCATTTTGGATTAATTAGAGATGTTAACCAGTTTATAGATGCCTGTCGTTCTTCTAAAAAACGATGTAGCATTACCTCATACGCTTGTTCTATATATCTTCGTTCCTCGACCCAACCTTCGGGATCGATTGGCGCAAATTGCTGATCAGGAGTATCAAGTATATGTTTCGTTCTTTTTCTAAAATCCTCATGTTCTTCATCATACAGATGACTAACTATTTCTAACAAACACCATCTGCTTGGTTTATCCTTCCACACATACTCTTCTTTTGGAATACCTTCTAAAAGTTCTTTAAAGACTAGTTTGTTTTTTTGTAAACCTTTAATTAATAGTTTATGGTTCATATTTTTTACATTAGAATTTCTAAAATCATCTTACTAATTAAACACATCTTTTAAAAAATAAAAAAAAATTTAGTCTGCAAAAAGCTCGAACCTTATTCAATACTTCTACATTACTATTTCTTTAGAGTTATTTATTATCTCCGTAAACACATATACTGAAAATATTACCCCTATTAGAAAAGGGTAACAAACCCCTATTAAAATCAGTTATTTCACTCTTTGCACATAGGATAGTATCGTTTACTTTTGGAAAAACAATATTGAAGTTCTTATAATTATTTGAGTTAGCCAAATTCAATATATGTAATAAACAAAAAGCCTAAGAAATTATAACGCCAAAAACTCTCTTTTTTGAGTATGGGCCAGTCAGAACGGAGGGTAAGAAAAAACTAGATAAATGTAATTGTATACATTTCTGACAATAGTGGAAGTATTCAAAACTAAGTGGTAATTATTTTTTTTAGGCTTTTTTGTGATATCCTATTTTAAACTATAAAAAATAAGAATCTATTATAACAAATCTCTTCTTCTAGATTTACCTACTTAGATGGTGCTAATTTAAACCTAAAACACCTAAACATGATCATCATTAATTCTAAAAGAATTACAAATTTTTTAATTGTATTTACTATTTCATTTCTTGGAATTACTTGTGGAAAAGAAAAATGCCCAAAACCAGATGCAGAAAATCTTAAAGCAACGATCACCATCGCTGCAGGAGGATTAGCTATTAGTGGCAGCGCCGGATCTGTAAAACCAGGAGCTACTGTAACTATTACAGATGCTGTAGGTATATCGACTACAGTAAGAGCCAATAATGATGGAAGTTTTTTTGCTCCTTTTGGTCAATCTAATGCCGGAATAGGAGATTCATTATCTATCACCCAAAAAACAAATAATTGTGCAGAAAGTGATGCTACGAATATAACAATACAGCGACCTTAATAACCAACCGCGAAAGGGTTGCCAAATACTAAATAGTATTGACAACCCTTTTTAAATTAATTTAGTTGGCTAACCTTATTCTTCCATAGATTTCTCAAAAGCCCTACGCATTCTTTATACATAGATTAATTCTATATCTATTTAGGTTAAATCTTTTTTGAAGCTTTAAAATAAGTCAACATGTTAGCCAGAGATAGCAAATTTAGCTTTGACAATATTGATCTTTAGAGACTTCTCTTATCCAATCTAACATAATCCACATACATATAAGTATTCCAAAAAATATTTATTCTGGAATTATTAAAAATACCTGTATCAGAACCTACATTCAAATTAAATATAATATTGTGATCTTTAAAATTTTCGAGCCTTAGGTCGTTATCTACGCTATTGGTGTAGTTCGCAACACGATTACCATCTACATAAATTTGAACTGTCACTGAACCATTTCTATTGATCCATCTTTGTTGATAAGTATGCCATCCTTCTCCCACATTATAACCTCTTTCGGCATTGGTACCTAGCTGATTTTGTAAATAGTTTTGACCATAAAATAAATTACTGGCAAATCTTGCTGAATTACCAAAAGAATATCCTTCCATAATATCAATTTCTCCACGGGTAGGCCACGTATTACTTCTTTCATTCACGGTCCAAAATGCTGGCCATGCACCATACGTGTCGGCAAATCCTTTATAATTATTTCCTTCTTTGGCGATTAATTTAATTCTTGCAGTTAATCTATACTCCTCATTCCTTGCTGGATGAAAATCAAAATTAGATTTTACGTGCCCAGATTCATAGGAGTCATTACCTGATTTATAAGCTTGCAAACGCAAACAACTACGCCCATCAAGACTTGCTATTTCTGCATTCCAGTTTCTGTAAGTACAACGACTAGAATTATAATCCGCTCTATTATGCGTTCTTTCCCATTTGTTCAAATTACCATTAGCATTAAAATTATCTGTAAATTGTCTACTCCAAGGCCCAGCCTTTTCAGTTAATTCATCTATACTTTCTATATCATTCGAAGATTCTTCGAGGATGACATCTTCCGTTTCACAGGCAGATATAAGATAAACTAATAACAAAACTCCAAAAGATTTGACTAACATTCTCATAATATTATTTTTGGTTAATGATTATGTAACCAAATTACCAACTGTTTTATCAATTTGTTAAATAAAGCTATTAAACTATATTGAATATTCTATTTTAATATTAATTTTTTAACAATAATCAAAAATCAAAATTACAAAAACCAAGATCCTACAAGGATTTGTAAGAATTCTAGCAACGCAAACGTTTGCGTTGTTTTTTTCACATTTATTTAGTTAAATTTTAAAAACATAAGAAAATTTTAAGATGTTTCAATAGTAAAAACACTCAAAATCAAACTCATATCTTATATCTTTTATTAAGAAATGTCCTATTTATATTTTTGAAACCAAAAAAATAGTATCATTTCCTGTATAAAGACTTGAGCAGAAAAAATAAAAAAATGGATGATATCTTACTCTAAATATGCTTTATTTACTCCCCGATATCTTCATTCCAGATTTCAGGTTTATTTTTTATAAAAGTATTCATTAAATCTTTGCACTCCTTATTATCAAGAACAATCACCTCTACTCCATTTTCTTTTAAAAGAGCTTCAGATCCCAAAAACGTTTCGTTTTCACCAATAACAACTTTAGGGATTCCGTATAGCAATATAGCTCCAGTGCACATAGAACAGGGTGACAATGTCGTATATAAAGTACATTCTTTATAAACAGAAGCAGGTTGTCTACCTGCATTTTCAAGCGCATCCATTTCTCCATGAAGTACTACACTTCCTTCTTGAATCCTTTTATTATGTCCTCTGCCCAAGATCTTATCTCGGTATACAATGACTGATCCAATAGGTACGCCCCCTTCTTTTAGTCCTTTTTTTGCTTCTTCTATTGTAGCTAGCATAAATTTATCCATACGTTTAATATTTGGGAATTTTTAATTCTTCTTTATTAATGTTAAAAGCTTCTTCTAACCAATTCGTCATTTGCCATATATGAGTATACTCCTTTCGTTTCCCAAAACGATCGATATAAGTCTTGGAAAACGTTTCATGGTGGATAATCAAATAATATTTAATTCCTATTTGTTTAATTTCAAGTGAAGAATACATTTTATTTTCTAAGCACTCTATTAATAATTTGAATACAGCAAAATTTTCATTTTTCATAAGCTTATTCAATGTAACAATTCCTGAATTTTTGCCGAAACAGCTCCGCGTTCACTTATCCTTATAATCCCTAGTACGATTCTTGCGATAAATCCTGGATTAGTAATTATCGAAACTTTTTGTGCTACTTTTTGATCTCTTTGTTCAATGATCACTTTTAATTCATCATTTGTAGTCGCAGCTACTTCTTTAGCAAATTTCCAGGCTCCATCTCTAGCTAATTCCATACTAAAATCCACAAGAAAGTTATCTACTTTATTAGTGAATTTTAGAATCTTTTTTAGTGTTGGCCAAATATTAGCCAAATCACTCTCAACTTCTGTTACTAAGGATGAAAGTATCTCATTGATTTTATCAAAATCTCCTTTAAGATCTTCTATATTTTTTCCTCTGGAAACTTCTGCCGCTGCAATACCCAAATCTAAATTAATATGTGCGTTTATCCCAACTAATAGATGCTGTAATACTATTGGCCAATAGTCTTTAGAGATATTAAAAGCTATTTCCCAAGAATCTGTTACTGGTTTGTTTTCCTGATAATCAAAATATGCATCTAGATACCTACTAGCAAAAATCACATCCAGCTTTTCCATTCTGGGACCATCATCAAAAAAATTATTCTCTATACCTTCCTTGACTTTTAAGGTTACTCTTCTATACAATGCAGCAAAATATCCTAGTGGATCATTATTAGTTTGTGATTTCAGAATAATATTATCTAAAGAAACGATGACATCATCTATGGTTCTGATTTGTTCCAAAATGTAGTTATATACTATTGATTCCCTCTAATGTACTAATAATTTTCAAGGAGTATATTGATTTTGGAAAGAAGTCGCAAGCTTACCTAAAATTCTAATTTATTTAAGATTTCATTTCTCTTAATTTAATTTTCAGTAAATTTAATAAGACACTGATTTGCAATGAAAAAGGCAACTTTATTATTAGCACTAATATTAGGATATGCTCCATTTTGGGCTCAATCGAATCCTACTTTTTATGGTGTAAAATCGCATTATGGTTTTATTTTAGCGCATTCACCTGAATTAAAATCTATTTCGCAAACGAATCCTTACGGAATACAACTAGAGTATAGTTGGCTAAAAACGAGCGATAAGGCTTGGAAAACCTGTTTTTGCTATGGTAGGTCAGGCTTTTCTTTTGCCTATTATAATTACAACAATCCTGATGTACTAGGTAGTTCTTATAACTTGATTTACTTTGTAGAACCTTATTTTACATACCGAGGTCCTTTAAAATTTTCTCTAAGAGGTTCTATAGGAGGTACTTATCTTAATAAAAAATTTGATGAAGAAACAAACCCCGAGAACGTATTATTTAGCACTCATTTTAGCTTTTATCTAGCTTTGTCTCTTAATCTTAATTACCATATTAGTGATGGTTATTCTATAAATTTATCTGCGAACTATAATCACATTTCTAACGGAGGCCAAAAGCAACCTAATAAGGGGATGAACTTTCCGACACTTTCTATTGGTGTTGACAAAATAATCAACAATACCCCACTAAAACGTAAACCCAAATCCTTACGCTCTTATGACACTTCATTTGATTATTATATGGGCACATTTGCTAGTCTGAGATCATCTGATAGAGATGCTGAAGCCAGTAATCATCTTTTGATTGGGTTTATGGGTGGAATTCTAAAACCAGTATCTGGTATCAATGGTTTAAATACTGGTATAGAATTTTGGTATGATTACTCTGACCGAGAAATTGCAAGAAAGCAAGGAATTAATGATTCCGCTTTTTCCTCAGCCATTACTGCCGGGCACCATTTCTCTATTGGTGATTTTTATTTTTTACAACAGTTTGGTTTTTACCTAACACGTCCTAAGAATATTCAAGAAAATTGGTTATATCAGCGATATTCTTTTTGGTACAGCATTGGATCCTCTAAACGCTGGACCATTGGCGCGTCTCTAATAGCCTATGGTAAAGTTGCCGACCATATGGATGGTAGATTAATATATCTTATCAATTAGTGTATTATTTTCATTATATGCCTTCTTCGGTTATCTTCTTTTTTAACTCGATGATTTCTGATAAAATCTTTATTTCTTTCTTAATATTTTTTCGAACCGCCATAAAAGGAATGATTGCACCGATAATGTATGAAACATCTATTAAAATCAGTTGCCAAGTCTCAAAATACAAACTAAACTCTGGAGTTATCATATAAAAACCTATCGTATATAAACCTATGATTCCAATAGTTATGGGTCCATGAATGGTTTTTCTGAAATCATAAAAACTAATCGTATCATTCGTTGTCTGTAATGCATCATCCACCACATTGATTTTTTTTGCTTTAGACACACTAATGATCTCTATAATAATTCTCATTAATAATCCACCTATCATTAGTCCTACTCCTACTCTGCTCAATACCTCTTGTACAGGCGCTACAAAATAGAAAAAAGCGGTGATTCCAATCAAAACTATGGATAAAACTAAGATATTTCCATAATGAAAACGTGTACTCCAGCTTTTCTTTTTTCTTATTGATAATAAAAGGGCTTCCATATCATATGATCTACTCTCAATACTGCTTTTATCTGTTTGCCATTGATTCTGCAATGCTTCAAATTCGTTACTCATGATCTAATATTTTTTTAAGTCTTTTTTTAATCCTATGGATCTTTACTCTTACATTCGTCGGTTTTATTCCCATAATTTCTGATATAGTATCATAATCCTGTCCATCTAAAACCATCATAATTAATAATCTATCTACTTTTTCTAAGGCACCTATAGCAAGATAAAGGCTCCTATTTTGGTCTGAAGTTAGCTCTGAAGGTTCTTCTGCCAGAGCATATTCAACTTTTTCTATAGATACTTTTTTATTCTTTTGTTCTTTTCTGATATGCTGTAGACAAGTATTTACTGTGATCCGATATACCCAGGTTTTATGACTGGATTTACCCATAAAGCCTCCCATTGCATTCCATATATTGATGAATACTTCTTGAGATAAATCATTGGCTAAATCAGTATCTCCTTTCATATATCCCAGACACATTTGTAATACCATTGGATAGCATTCCTTGTAGATTGTTTCGAAAAGTTGCTGGTTCTTCTTACTCATTGATCAAGAAAGCATTTACTTTTTCATAAAATAATTCTGGTTGATCAAACATAATAAAGTGCTTACTGTCGGGTATCATCTCTATGGTCTTATCAGATAGGGCAGCATATTGTTTTTCGTAATTTGTTTTTGCCATTTCGATAGTAGGAAAAGCTGTTCCTAAAATTAAAGTTTTTGCAGTAATTTTATTTAACACCTCTCTAAGGTCCAATTTTAAAAGATCCGTATATCCGTACACATATGTTTTTCGATCTGCTTTTAGTATCCAATTAAGCAAAGTATCAACTTTATCCTTTTTATTAGTCATGTTTTGAGCCATCATCATAGCAGTTTGTTTAAACTGATCATCATTCATTGCCAGCATCTGTTTATTATATGGACTTTCATACTGAATTTGACTTTCTGGAACGCCTGGCATCATTAATTCACGCATACAAGGAATCGAATCTACAAGTACTAGACCTTTTATCGTATCAGGTAAAATAGCAGCAATATCTACTGCTAGATTTCCTCCCATACTATGACCAATAATGGTAACATCCGTTAGTTTTTTTTCTTTAATATAGTCAACCAATTCTTTCTTAATTGTATCATACCATGGCATCTCTATAGGTGCTTTACCATCAAATCCAGCATATGATACTACGTAATATTGTTGGTCACCCTGTAAATTAGCAACAGTCTCATCCCAAATTGATCCAGGATTGGTAAAACCTGGTAAAAATAAAACAGGACTTCCATTTCCCGATATTTCTATGGTGATTGCAGGGGCTTGACTAAAAGCCAGATTAACAATTACAAGTAATACAAAGGTGATTTTTAAATTTCTCATGATGTTTTGTTTTTGATTTCCCCTTTGACGCAAAGGATTACAAATTGTTACACCATCCTTCTAAAAAAACGAACAAATAAACAATAACCACTTGTTTATCAACCATTAAACATCAAATAAAGTATGGTGTTTTATAATAATTCAGAATCACCTACAATGATTAAATGTAAATATTCCATAACATAACCCATTAAAAAAGCCTATCAAAATTGATAGGCTCATCTATTAAAAAAGTTATGTAGTATATATTAAATTACTTTTACATTTACTGCGTTTAAACCCTTTTTACCTTCTTGTAGATCAAATTCAACTGCATCGCCTTCACGAATTTCGTCTACTAATCCTGAAATGTGTACAAAATGTTCTTTGTTTGAACCTTCTTCCGTTATGAATCCAAATCCTTTGGCGTCATTGAAGAATTTTACTGTTCCTTTGTTCATTGTTAAAATTTAAATTAATTATTTATTGATTTACAAAGATGATGCCAAATGTGAGTTTTAAAAATTAGGCATATATTCGTTAATGGTAAAGCTACGAATAAAAAATTTATATTGGTTATGGTAATACCATTGATCTTTTATTAAATAAAAAGCACCCCACTAAACAAATAATTGACTTTATAAATTAACAATTCCATATATACATCTTTAATTTTCTATCACATAAATAAAAGAAGGTAACAAAATGGTATTGTATTTGTTATATAATAGTAGCGCTAATAGTTTGTGAATTGATCACTACTATTTGAAAAACAATAAAAATAACCTAACTTTAATCGTTATCACGGGAAAAAAATCACACAAATGCTACATATTAAAATAAAGAGACATAGTCCAATCATATTGATCTTATCATTGCTTTTTTCTTTTGTTATGAAAGGACAATCTCCTATTGAAGGAGGATATATACAACTTACTAATGATGAATATAACGAGCTAATTGAAATCAATCAAGAGAATGAGCTTAATGGAAAATATTATGTACGAGAATTTAAAGACAAAGAACTAATAGGTATTCATAAAATTGAATATAGAAAAGGTAAAAAGCACGGAGAATGGCTACATTTTCTGATTTTTAGAAAAAAAGGGTCTTTAGATTTATCAACAATAGAGAATTATGAGGATGATCAAAGAAATGGTTATTATTATAATTCGGACAATGGATTTACTTTTAGCGAGGAAGGAAATTATGAAAAAGGGCAAAAACAAGGTTTATGGTATATCACAAAAGGGGGATCCAAAGAAAAGGTTAACTACAAGAATGGGAAAAAGCACGGTGATTATTGGCGTCAAGATGCATCTGGTGTTATTGTGAAAGGAGCTTATAAAAAAGGTGAAAAACTTGATAATTGGACAATCGAAGATCTTTCTGGAAATATAAAAACAGAAGGAGAAGATACAAGTACTGCGTTAACCTCTACTACTCCTGATATCACAACCAGAATACAAACAATCGAAGGTAACATTCATAAACCAGATGGATCTATTGTACCCATTGCTGTCGTAAAATTGCAATTATCTGATACTTCTTGTTCATACGCTTTTTCAGATTATGATGGTAAATTTAGCATAGAAATTGATACCAATAACATTACACCAAACAGTTATTTTGAAATAGTTATAGAAGGTTTTCCTAAAAAAACAGTTCCTTTTTCAGAATTCTCTAATCAGGATACAATTGTGTTAGAAAAAGGCAGGAAAAAAGTAAGCTATGATGAGTATCGCAACTATTATGAATCTATGAAAGATTGTCATTTGTAATATCCAGAACGTTATTTTTCTATATGTATTCTTGAATAAGGATTACTGATTCCATTTAGTCTAAACAACAAAATGGTAGGGTATAACCTACAATTAAGCGTTATATACTAAAGGGATGTTATGATATTTTTAAAAACACATTTTAGATTCAGCTTTAAATTGGTAATGAATTTTCTAAAAGAACTGCCTTCTTCTTGCGGATATGCTATACGGAGATAGTCAAAAATTAGATTTTATAAACGAGTTTCAAATGACACATGATTATCAATAGCATTCAATGTTTCTTTTTAACTCGTTTTAAGTCTAAATCCTGAAAACCAAAACTAAAGCAGCAACTGTCAGTTCATAATTTTCTAAGAAAATGGTTATAAAAAGCCTTAAAATGGATAAACTAATAGACTACTTGATTTTCCATCATAATCAAATTTTCTTGACAAAATCTAAAAAAACCTTCTTATGAAGTTCTAGATCCATATTAGGAGAAAGTGCTACACGGGCAATATAGTCTTTATCACCTTCTTTAGTAGTCCCTTGGGTAGATGTTGCAGGTATTGTCCAGTAGCATCCTTTTAACTGCCCATAACTTACACAGTATTTACTTTCATTGGGAATTTCTGTGATCATCAAATTAATTAGTTTATGATTTAATGATCGTTTATAAGATTCTTTTTCTTCTTCTGTATTTCCTTTGGTTGGTAGATCTAATGAAAACACTGATGGAGTAAATCCCTGATCTGCCAATTCTTCTGAAACAAAATTCATTTTCGCTTCTGGTAAAGTGTCATTAATAAAATTCACAAATTCACGAGTATTGCGATAAGCTTCAATAATTCTTTGGTTCATTGAAGGTAGCTGTTTTGCTAATATCTCGTATTGTAACGGAGTTGCTTCATTATCACAAAGATTAAGATGTAATTCTATTTTCTCTAGTAAAGCATCTGTTTTTTTATTCCCTACCACATATCCAGCTGTACATTTTCCGCCACTTGGAAATTTTGATCCACTAGCGTATGATATAGCACGAACGGTTGAAAGTATTTCACCTTCTCCCAAAAAAAGTACATTAGGACAAAATGTTTGATCTAATATAAAAACCGGATCAATGGCAACTTCATCTTTTGCTGTTTTACGTGTTTTACTTAAAACCTCCTTTAATTGTATCAGATCCGGAACTTCAACCCTAGGATTTGTTGGGATTTCAGCAATTATATAAGGGACAGCATCTTCATTAGCAATTTTATCCAGAACTATATCTATGCTCTGCACCATATCATTATCACCATCTACTGGTAAGTCCATCACTTCTACGTTATCAATACAAGCAGCAACGCGTCTTGCCTGATCATTTGTACCTCCATAACAATTTGGTGGAACAATAAATTTAATAGCTTTTCCATGATGTTTTTCTTGCGCATCGTGAACTAACCCCATCATAATGGCATATTGAATAGATAGACCACTAGAACCAACCAATGGTTTTGTATTTGCACCTGTAATTTCTGTAATCGAATCTAAGACAAGTCTTTTGTTTGTCTCCACATTACTTTTCTTACTATCAAAAGAAGACTTCTCTGCTAGAGCAGATAATACAATAAAACAATTAGCCGGAGTCATAGCAATAGTTTCTCTTCTTCTTACATGCTGAATTTCTGAAATGTAACTTTCATTTTGCTTTCCATTTACTAATAAAACACTTCCTAAGTCATGATAAATGTTAATAAAAAAGTCAATACTAGGAATAAGACCAATAGCATTAATTTCACTTTCCTCTGAAATTAAAATCGTACTACCATTGAACTCAGGAATAGCCGACACATCTTTAACCTGCTTTAAATCAAACTGATAGCCATAGACATTCTTTAATATTTCAGCATCAAAGAAATGAGGCAATTCATTTGTATAAATAATTCGAGTGTTTTTATGATCAAATAAGTTTTTTCTTAGAATTGCCAGGATAGGGATCATCTTTGATGAAAAACTTATCACGTTTTCAGGTTTTAAACTATTTAAGTTAGCAATTCCCCATTCTAGTACACAAGATAATGGATGACCTAATCTAATATAGTCATAAGCGGTTGGTAATTCAGCTAATGCTGATGTTGTAGAATTATTATCATTAAATAAGCTTTCAAACTGTTTTAAGAATTGAGTTTTAGCCAGTTCTTCATTATAAACATCTAGTCGATGAGTAGTTAGATCTAACCAATTAGTTGGTATATTTTCTAATACATCTTTAATATAATTTAGCTTTTTATTTGCTCCCATAACTTTCACCTTTAGATAGGCTGTCAATATACATTAATTAGATTTTTTTTTAAAAGTGTCTCCGAACATTTCATCCGTCTTTCATATCATAAGACAACTAATCATACATCTGTCGGTTTTGAGAATCTTTCTTACACGATTCTCCGAGTTAATTTTTAAAAAAATTCATTAAT
The DNA here is from genome assembly GCF_947492405.1 of uncultured Aquimarina sp. Taxonomy (GTDB): domain Bacteria; phylum Bacteroidota; class Bacteroidia; order Flavobacteriales; family Flavobacteriaceae; genus Aquimarina. Next base: position 659,735 of record NZ_CANLMP010000003.1, on the reverse strand, counting down.
ATTCAGTTCTGTCAGTTTTTGAATCCCACTTTTGAAAAACTTTTAATGCCTCATCCCGCAATACGTTTGTGAACTCTATTTGTCTATTATCAATACCTACTGCAATCTCATCATAAATTAATTGGTCATCAAATTCTATATCCGCAGCATCTTCGCGCGTACAACCGTAAAAAACTTTTTTAGGTCTTGCCCAATAGATGGCTCCCAAACACATAGGACAAGGCTCACAAGAGGTATAAATAATGCAATCTTCTAACTGAAAAGTGTTTAATTTTTTACAGGCAGTACGGATAGCATCTACTTCTGCGTGCGCTGTAGGATCATTTTGCGATGTAACTTTATTGCATCCTTCTGCTATTATCTCTCCATTTTTTACAATCACTGCTCCAAATGGACCTCCTGTATTAGAATCCATACCATTTTCTGCAAGTTCAATTGCACGCCTCATAAATTTCTTATCCTCTTCTGTCATTTCTATATAATTTAATGTTTTAGTATGTCTATTCAACTATGAATTAAAATCGGATGGAAATGTATCTTTTTTAGGTTAAGAAACAAAATATATTATTGATTCTTGTTTTTGATTTTAATAACCTGAGCAGCAATACTTACTGCTATTTCATGAGGAGTTTGACTTTTTATAGCAAGTCCTATAGGTGCATGAACAATGTTTAATTGAGACATTGTAACACCTTCTTTTTGTAAAACCTTCCACATTGTTTCTAACTTTGCTGTACTCCCAAGCACACCTAAGTAAGCGAAGCTATTTCTAATAAGTTTACTTAATACCAGTTTATCATCAGTGTATTTGTTCGTCATAATTGCAACATAATTCTCCGGGCCTTCTGAAATATAATTCGCTATCTCATTAAAATCTATTATTAATTTCTGATGTGCACTTGTATTTAACTCAATAGTATTTAGATGTTCTCGATTGTCAAAAACCAATACGTAAAAACCAAGAGTAACAAACAATTCAGAAACTGCAACACTTACATGTCCTCCTCCAACGATATATAATGTATTTCTAAATCCGATATATTCTTTAAAAAACCAGTCTTTAGTAGAAGTTATCTGATATTCAAACTTGTCTTCCATTAGCTCATTAGAAAAATTGATAGCCATAGATGTTAGTGTCAATGTTCCTTTGGTATTAGCCTGCAAACAATCTAAAACACCTTCAATAGCCGAAATATGACTTGCATCTAAAGGATGAAAGACCACTGTCTGTTCTCCTGAACAAATCATTCCAGATCCGTCTTGTTTGTGGCCTTTATGTACTTGCTTTTTTAAAAATATTTTCAAATCTCCATCTTGTAGCATTTTTTTGGTTTCTTCTACCAATGAAAATTCCATAACGCCTCCTCCAATAGAACCAAAAATAAAACCATCTTCAGCAACTAGCATTTTAAATCCTTTTCTTCCAGGTGAACTACCAATGTTTTCTATTACGGTTAGTAAATAGACGTTTTGGGAATCTTGTAATTTTGATAAAAGATGTTGCCAGAATTTCATACGTTTTGTTAATTGAAAATCACTTCACTCAATGCATAATAAATAGCCATTAACGCAGAGAAGATAGCACTAGCCAAAAATCGCCAACCTAAGGTTACTTTATTCTGAATTAAATAATTAGCTACAAACGATATAGGGATATTGACCAAAAATGATAACCACGCTATTTTCAGCAAATTTAAGTCGATTTGATTAAAATTTCCTGAAAAAAGTTTGATAAACAACAAATGACGAGCGATCCATAACGGATTAAAATAGAGAATCGCTAATCCTGTTTTAACAAGTGTTTTTTTAGTTCCTGTTAGGTTCTTTGTTTTAACTTCTATCCAGGCAAAATAATTTGGGATTTCTAAGGCATATAGTGTTGCTCCTAATAAGATCATACCCAATAATCGATATATAGAAAATTCTCCTAATAGTAGTGAAGCGATCAAATCCCCAGAACTATAGATAATAGCTCCTTTTAGAATATTAGTTTTAGTGTATTGTAGTTTTATGGTTTTGCTCAAGGTTACTACTTTTCGTACAATCCCATTAATACCTTTTCTGGTGTAAATGGCGAATCAAACTTTGGTTCGTAATTTTTATTGAATTCTTTTACAGCTTGTTGAATAGCAAAGTATGCACCAATTCCATACATTAATGGAGGTTCTCCAACTGCCTTAGATTTATGGATTGCCATATCGTTTCCATCAGTTTCCACAGCTATAGTTTCTATTGTTTTTGGAGCAGAAAATATATCAGGGACTTTATAGGTCGACAGTGCATTCGATAATAAGCGCCCATCATTATTATAGGAGATTTCTTCCATAGTCATCCAGCCAATCCCTTGTGCGAGGGCACCTTCTACTTGACCAATATCTACACCATAATTCATGCTTTCTCCGAAGTCGTGTACAATTTTTACAGAGTCAATTTCATAAATCCCTCTCACACAATCCACGGTAACTGATGTAATGGCGGTACCATACACGTGATATGCAAAAGGATGTCCTTTTTCTTTGGTTTTATCAAAATGAATGATAGGGGTTGCATAATGCGCATTTTCTGATAAGGCAATTCGATCTGCCATGGCTTGTGCAATGATTGCTTCCCAAGTTGTATTTGACTTTTTGCCGTCTACAAAAACATAATCTTCTTGAAAAGAAATTTTAGCCGCCTCTTCGGTCATCATTTTAGCAGCTACTTTTGTTAATCTTTCTAGTAATGCAGTACAAGCTTTTTGCACAGCTTTCCCGTTTAAATCTGCTGTCGAACTTGCTGCAGAAGGTGAGGTATTAGCAACACGAGTAGTATTTGTTGTTTCTAGCTTTACTTTATTAGCAGAAATACCTAAAGCATTCTGAGCAACTTGTAACATCTTTGTATTAACACTTTGTCCCATTTCTACGGCTCCTGTACTCACCCCAACGCTACCATCCTGATAGATATGAATCAATGCTCTAGCGTGATTCATCATTGTATTTGTAAATGAAATACCAAAAGTAACAGGCATTAATGAGATTCCTTTTTTGAAATGATCATTATTACTATTGAAATTGGCAACTTCTTTCTCTAATTTATCAAGTTCGAACTTTTCTTTTGCTGTAAACCAAGTATTTCTAGCTTCAACGTTGGTTGCAATTTGCCCGTATGAGAATTCATCATTTTCTTTCAATAAATTAGCTTCTTGAATTTTTCGCTTATCAATGCCTATTGCATCCGCTGCTTTGGCAATAGCAGATTCAATAACAAACATTCCTTGTGGACCTCCAAAACCTCTAAATGCTGTATTGGGAGGCAAGTTTGTTTTACAACTATATACTGTCGTACTTACATTAGGAACAAAATAGCTATTGGTCGCATGAAATAATGTTCTCTCTGCAATTGCAGGGGATAAATCTGCTGCTGCACCAGCATTCTGTAAAAACTCTGCTTCAAAAGCTATTATTTTTAAGCTCTTATCCAATCCAATCTTAAAAAAAGAGGAATACGGGTGACGTTTTCCCGTCATACGCATATCATCGTGGCGGTTTAAGATATATTTTACAGGTTTGTTGAGATGTTGTACGGCAACTGCTGCCATAACTGACCAAGGAGTCGCTTGATCTTCTTTTCCTCCAAAACCTCCACCTAATCGGATAACGTCTATCTCTATCTTATGCATAGGTACCCCCAAAACTTTAGCCGCAGTTTTTTGCACAGCTGTTGGACCCTGTGTCGATGATGTAATCTTGATACTTCCATTTTCTTGGGGTACAGCATAACAACCTTGTGTTTCTAGATAAAGGTGTTCCTGACCATTAGAAAATGTTTCTCCTTCTATTACATAATCACAGTCTAAAAAAGTAGCATCCGTATCTCCTAATGTAAAAGAACGTGGTGCATTAATAAAACTTTGTTGCTCTTTAGCTTCCTTTGCCGTTGTAATTACAGGTAATTCTTCAATTTCTATTTCAATAAGCAGACGTGCTTTTTTTGCAATAGCTTCAGATTCTGCAACGATAAATGCAATTGGTTGTCCCCAAAAATGAACTTCATCTTCTGCCCATAAAGGTTCATCAGGAATAATCCCTCCGATTTGGTTTTCACCCAAAACATCTTTGGATGTAAATATTTTTACAACACCTTCTACTTGTTCTGCCTGGGAATAATCTACGTGTTTTATTTTTCCATGCGCTTTTGGTGAGTCAAATACCAATCCATACAAAGTATCTTGTCTTGTTATCAAATCATCCACAAATAGTGATTCTCCTCTAACATGAGTGAAACTATCAATATTTTTCATCGTCTTCATCCTGCTATCAGTTTTTGAAATTCAACTTTTGTTGGAAATAATTCGATAAAATGTGCAAAGAACAATTGTTTAGCTAATAATCGTTTATAATCTGCTGATCCTCTTACATCGCTAATTGGTGCAATTTCTGATTGTAAAAGTGTTTCTGCTTCTTTTACAGTTTCTGAATTGATTGTTTTTCCGATGAAAAAACTACTAGTATTGAATAAATACTTTGGAATTGGAGCGGTTCCTCCCATAGAGAAATGAGCGGCTCTTACTATATCATTTTCCAAAGTGATTCTTGCCGCAGTATTTACACTTGCTATATCTAAGTGCGTTCTTTTACTCACCTTTTCAAAATTATAAAAGTCTCCATCCTCAAGGATATCAAAAGAAATACTTTTTAAAATTTCACCTTTAAATAAATCATAGGTTTTATATCCTTTATAAAATTCATTGAAAACTAACTGTCTTTCTGATCCTGTTTTGGACTGAATCGTTAGAGTTGCATTAAGTGCCAAAAAGAAAACTGTCATATCGCCAATAGGAGAAGCATTGACAAAATTCCCTCCCAAAGTCCCCATATTACGTATAGGTTCAGAAGAAACTAGTGTAAGAAATGACTTTAACTTCGGAAACTGGATTTGTAATTTCTTATTTTCTAAAAGCTCTGTAACTGTGGTATTAGCTCCTATGGTACACGTCGATGATGTAAATTGAATCCCAGTCAAAGCTTTATCTCCAGTAATTAAATGAATTTGTTCTTCTGCAAGTTGATCAGCATTATGAACATATAGATCCGTTCCGCTAGCAACTATTTTTCCATTATTAGCAATAGATTTTGACTCTAGATCTTTCAATTTTTGTGGAATGGTTTCAAAATAATCAGGAATAAATCCCTCTTTAATCAACCAAGCCATAGCATTATCAGTGTCTTTTCCTTGCAGTTTCTCTTCTACAAGTAATCCTGCTTTTTCAATAGACTTATATCCTGTACACCTACAAATATTACCACTTATAGCATCATTACAGGAATCTAGGCAGCTTTCATTTTTCCCAATAGCATACCCAGTCATAGAAACTACAAAACCTGGTGTACAAAAGCCACATTGCGTGGCATAGTTATCGGTCATAGCTTTTTGTACTGTATTTAATGTGGTAGGTAAATTAATCCCCTCGATTGTGACAATATGTTTTCCATTAGCATTCCCTAGAGGTGAAATACAAGATGTAATGCCTTGATACGTTACTTTGTCATCATTTAGCGCTCCAACCAAAACTGTACAAGCACCACAATCTCCTTCGCGACAACCAATTTTTGTTCCTTTTAATTGCTTGTGTTCTCTTATAAAATCTAAAAGAGTTATTCCTGCATTTGCAGTCGTCCTAATAATCTTATTATTTAAAATAAACTGAATCATATGTAAAAGGCAAGGTACTAAAAAGTTCTACCAAATTTTACAAATCAAAAATCAATTATCAGCTTCATTACTTCGAACTGCTTGTATTTTTTTACCGTTTTCATAGGTCTCAGTTAACAACAGCCTTCCTTTATCATTATAGATTTTCCAGACTCCGTCTTCTCTACCTTTTATTTTTTTTCCGATTCTATAAATCTGACCGTTTTTATAAAAATCGGTCCATAAACCATGTGCCTTGCCTTTTTGATAGTTTTCTACAGAAGCTAATTCGCCAGAATCATAATAACTTTTCCATTCTCCTGTGCTTCCCTCTGTATCATAATGCTTAATATATTTAAGAGTTCCATCATCTAAATAGTGTTTCCAAGTTCCGATTTTAGCGTTTTGTTGATGTGCTCCATCCATATATAATTTTCCTGTTGGGTGAAATACCGTCCAAGCGCCTTCTAATTTTCCATCTTGATAGTTTTCTATTTTGGACGGCTTTCCGTTTTTGAAATAACTTGTCCATTCTCCTACCTTTTTGTCATTATCATACTGCCCGGACACAAGTAATTCTCCACTTTCATAATAATCCTTAAAAACTTTAACGCTTTTTGCATAGCTTACATTTACACCACTACCATTTGACTGATCAGAGTTTTGCTTACAGGTAAAAAGTAAGGAAATTAATAAAAGAAGTATTAAGTGTGAGTTTTTTTTCATGTTTTGTAGTGTACCAATTGAAGATAACGATTTCTGTACGAAATTTTAACGTATTAAAAGTACTACTATTTCGAATGACTATGTGTTTTTATCTTCCGGATTCTTTAATTCTTTTAAATCCTTATATCCTTTAAACACAAGTCCAGCACTGGCAATAGAACCAAAAATTCCAATCAGTCTATTACCACCTAGTAATAGTCCAATTCCGGCGAGAAAACCCATAATTCCAAATGTTAAGGTCATTTTAGCCGAGTTTTTTTCTTTTTCACTCATTTATAATCTGTTTTTTTAGTATTCTAATTTAATGATTTTTAAAACTTATAATCAGTAACGTTATAATGAATTAATATTTTATTTCTTCAAGTATTGATTCTCCTTTAGAAAAATCATCACAAGTCCATTGCCATTTTTCTTTTAAAATTAGTGTATCACCTTCCTCTTCAATAAATGATTCACATTTTCCAGTTTTGAAATCTCCATTTTTATTTTGGTGTTGATATGTAAATATTAAGTTCCTTTTATCTATTTGACCTGAAAGAGTTCCAAATAAAATATCCCCACCTTGATACGTTGCCCAAATTATATTTTCATCTTGTCGATATTCAAAAAAGGTATTTGAACTAACTTCTCCATTAACTGAATTAGAAACTGATTTAAATTTTTTACCGTTTAAATTCAATTCTTTTTTTTCAAAAGGTTCGTTTACTCTGTCTCCTCTTGTAGTAGGTTGCGAGATGACAAGAAATTCTAAATCAGCAGATTTATCGTTTCTTATTCGGTGAAATACTTGTGGATGTATATGAATTCCCTCTCCTTTATTTACTTCTACAATCATCGTTTCTATCTCAAAAGTTGCAGTTCCTTTGATTATGTAAAAATATTGCTCAGAAAAATTATGATAATGTTTATGCTCAGAAGTATTGGCAGGCATTAATTCCTCAATCACACTTAATTTCTCGGACTTAACGAGATGCCATCCACTACAATTATCGCCCCAATTATAATGTTCACTATTTTCTTTAGATTTTTTCATTTTAGGTATTTCAGCCAACTTGTTGATGTTATAATTAGTTGGATTGGCTAACCTAAAGTTAATAAAAGAGAATGATACTGCAGAAAAAGTGATACAAATTACTATTCTTCTTTTCCCTTCGCAGTTATTTTTCCATCAAATCTCTGCTATTTGAGAATTAGGATGATTAGTTTATTTTGATTGTTTCAAAACTGAAGTTAAATGTGTCTTTTTCAGCCTGTATTATTTCAATTTCCTTTGCAAGTTTTCCATAATTGCTTTCATCCCACTTCTTATATACTATTTTGATTACCTGTGTGGTATCCATCATGTTTTTAAATTCTACACTTCTAAGTTGTTTTATAGCTTTATCGTAGTAAAGTTTTGCTGGATTATTAAGTCGGTCTATTGCTGAATATAATTCTGTTGTTACATCTAATCTTTTTTCGAATTTTATCTGGTTGAAAAAGGACTTAGGATTGGTCTGCAACCTATGAAAATCATGACTTCTTATCATTTCAATGGAAACATTTGACAATGTATCTAGAATTTTATTGTTTTCATCTAAAGTGAAACCTTTATTATCCGAACTTAGTTTAGCCATAAACGGTGAATCTCTATAATCGAATATCTGAGTAAAAATAAGGGCTCCATCTTTTTTCGATATTACTTTTGTAGTATAATTACCATTTGGTCCATTACAATTAGCAAATGAATTAATGCTCTCAATTTGAAGATATCTTGGATCTAGAGATATGCTATTTTTATTGCTTTTTCTTTCGCCACAAGAGATTACTCCCAATAAAAATATCAGTGCACATAATATAAATAACCTATAATCATTGCGCTTAAACTTTATAAACATCTGGTTTATATTAATTAGTTACAACATCCTATATAACAACAGTAACAGATAAAAAAACAACTATTTTTTCAGATAACAATATACCTAATTAAATGTAAAAGCGGTTTGGATTAATACCCAAACCGCTCTTGTTTTCATACTTCGCTAGAGATAACTATTTCTTTCTTCTTTGATAATAAGTTACTATACTCGCTTTTGCTAATGTATTATTCCATAAGTAATACCCAACTACAGCAGGATTAGTATTTTCATTTAATCCAAGTTTATCCGTTTTTAATGCGTAAACCGTAATGATGTATTGATGTAAACCATGTCCTTCTGGAGGACAAGGCCCACCATAACCTTTTGCTCCATAATCTGTGATACTCTGAATAGCTCCTTGAGGTGTTAAGTTCAACTTTGTATTTCCTGTACCAGATTTTAATTCACTCGTGTTAGCTGGGATATCAAATACGACCCAATGCCACCATCCGCTTCCTGTAGGAGCATCCGGATCATACATTGTTATAGCAAAACTTTTAGTTCCTACTGGAGCATTTTTCCAGGATAGCTGTGGAGATTGATTTTCTCCGGTACAACCAAAGCCATTAAATTCTTCGATAATTGTGGCTTCTCCACCTAAATCATTACTCGATAAAGTAAAAGTATTTTGCCCAAAAATCGTACTCGAAAAAATGATTAATGTTGTTAAAATTGAAAATGATTTTTTCATAATGTTTGCTTTAAATTATATTGGCAAAATTATGATCGATACGACGATATGTTATGTTTAATTCAGATCAAAAAGTATTGATAAAAGGTCAACTTGACTGATATTGTTTTGGTGTAACTCCAAATTTGACTTTAAAAGCATGAATGAAGTTGGATAGGTTCTCATACCCAATTTCTTCAAAAATATCCGTAGGTCTTTTAGATTCATTTCTTAAAAGAAAAGCTGAGTGTTCAAGTCTCTTATCCTGAAACCATTTACTAGGCGAACTATGAAAATGTTTCTCAAATTCTCTTTTGAAAGTCGACTCGCTCATATTAGATAGAAACGAAAGCTCTTTAATCGTTAGTTTGTTCAATCTATTACTTTCAATTGTTTGGATAAATTTTTGGTTTTGATTATCACTATGATTAATCAAGGAATAAAGAAAATCTAAGCCATTTAGATCTACTAGATATAACATTATCTCTTCAAATTTTGTATTTAAAATGTTTTCTTGAGTAGCTTTTGAAAGCTTTGTTATATCTAAAAGGCTATCAACAAATCTTTTTATAAATGAATCGTAATTAAATGAATATGTCGAATAGAATGTTCTTGAAACAGATATTTCTAATTTAAATTTTCTTATAAACCGTAATACAACTTCGTTGGAAAAGAAAAATAGAATACTCCGATAATATCTTGAATCGTTAGACAGCTTTTCAGTCATTAAACAATGTCCGGATTTCATCAATAGAAATTGAGAATTATCAACTGCGTATGTGGAATCGTCAAAAAAGACTTCTTTGGTTCCTTCTTGCAGAAAGCTAAACGTATTTTTATTCAATAAAATTTGTTGCTTGGATATTTCAGTAATGCTTTCGTAATCATAAACTACAATTGACATAGAAGAATTCAAACTTAATTCATCAGGTAATGTAATTGTCCTCATAGGGTTCTCATTTTCTCTAGTATCTCGTGTAAAATTAGTAACAGACTCCTACTTTATCTTTCAGTTTTGTACTGAACTTTGTCTTATCAATTACACTGTTATTAGTTGATCAACTCTTAAAATAAAAGAATATCATTAAATAAAAAAATAAAACATTCATACAAGACCTGTTTATTTATCATTCTGAATTCTGGATCAAATCTGAAATGACAACTCATCGTATTATTAATTAAGAATACGGGCTATTTTTTGTTGTAAGCAATTTTGCTCTGGCTTGGATTGGGTAAGTTGTATTGCTTGCTGATAATGCTCAACAGCGGTGTTAAGTTGTATTAAACGTTCGTGGATTTCTCCCAGAATCGCGTGATATAAGTAATACTTATCTAGTATTTTATGATCTTTGATTTCTTTTATCGCTTCTAATGCTTCTTCGGGTCCATGTAATTCTAATAGAATTAAACATCTGTTTAAAGAAACAATAGGATCATTATCTATGTGTAGCAAAAGATCATAATATTTAAGAATTTCTTTCCAATTAGTGGCTTTATAACTCGAAGCTGTACAATGTTGATATGCTATGGCTGCTTCTAGATGATAGGTAGTAAGTGTATCTCCAAACGCAGCTTGATTAAGATAGTTACCTCCCAATCGAATCAGTTCTGTATTCCAAGTACTTCTGTTCTGATCTGGTAATAATATGAGTGCTCCCTGTTCTGTAATTCGACTATCTACTCTAGCGGTATGAAAACACATTAGTGACATCAATGCATATACTTCTGGCAATTGAGTATGCGCACTATCTAAGAGTGATTTACATAGCCACATTGCTTGTGAGATCAAATCTTTTCTTATTAACTGATCATCATGAGTAGAATTATATCCTTCGTTAAACATCAAGTAGATCGCACTTAACACAGCAGAAGTTCTGGTGCCAATTTCTTCTGGAAACGGTATAGCAGGTCGTATCTTGTTTTTCCTGAAATATTCTTTAGTACGATATAATCGTTTAGAGATAGTATCTTCTGCTGTAAGAAAAGATTTAGCTACTTCTTTAGTACTAAATCCACAAAGAGATTTAAGAATAAATGTAATCTGGTTTTCCTGCGAAATATCCGGGTGACAACAGGCATACATCATTGCCAAAAAATCATCTTGTATATGTTGCTCCTTCCAAAAATCCTTCATTGTATTCGCTAATGTATATTCTGAAGTCAGTAGTTTGCGTTCGGGATCAGAAAAGTCTATAGTTTTACTGTGCTTTTTTCGTCGAATGATATCTATTGCTTTATTGCGTGCTGTGCGATATAACCATGCTCTTGGGTTATCGGGCATGCCTCTATACTTCCAGGTTTCTAATGCACTCACTAATGCATCTTGTACTACATCTTCTGCAAGTTCTATGTTTTCTGTACCGAAGATTTTGATCAAAACAGCAACCATCTTTCCAGACTCTTGTCTAAAAAGATGGTTTATCGTATTGTCTATGTGATCTTTTGGTTCCAAGATGATCGTTTAATCCATCGGAGCTATTTCACGAACCTCTACACTACAATCATACTCGAAACTAGGGCAGTCTTTTGCGATCTCTGTAGCATGCACTAGAGAATCTGCCTTAATAAGTAAGTACCCTCCCACCAATTCTTTGCCTTCTGCAAATGGACGATCTATAACTTTCTTTCCTCTTTCTGTCATGGTAGTTCCTTCGTTCATTAAAGGTTGTCCTCCTACTAATTTATCTTCTTGTGCTAAGCTTCCCATCCATTGTTGCCAATGTTCCATATGTTTTTGCATATCTTCTGGAGATACCGAATTATATTTTTCCTGCCCTCCTCGTATCAACATTAAAAATTCTTTCATCGTTTATGATTTTTAATTACACTTGCGATTAAGCCTCATCTGGCCAAACTTCTCTTACTTCTACAGAAGATTCCCATTGTAATCCAGGACATCCTTTTGCCATTTCGGTTGCTTCTTCAATTGTTTCTGCCATTACGGTAATGTAACCTCCTACTAATTCTTTAGCTTCGACAAAAGATCTATCCGTAACTTTCGTACCTCCGGGATGAACAGTTTTTACGGCTGGATAAAGACGTTCACCTCCTACATATTTTTCTTGTTCTGCCATTTGACCAATCCATTGCATCCACTCTTCCATGTGTGCATTTTGTTCTTCTGTTGATTTAGCATCCCAAACATCGTCTCCACCTTTAAAAAGGAACATAAATTGTTTCATAAGTTTATTTATTTTTTGGTTTATATGGTTCTATGACGAAGTAGTTTTTAGTATTTGGACAGCTTATTCATTTTTTTTTGACGCACGTCTTGAGCCAATAGTTCTGAGTTGGTCAGAAGTTTTATTTCTTTTTCATCATCATCAGTGTAAATCCTCCTAATAATGCGATAATGATACCCATCACTGCCCACAACCAGATTTTGTTTTCAAAAAGTGGTGCAACAACCTTCTCTCCCTTTTTTTCAATACCTTGTTCTGTTCCTAATTGTATTGTTTTCAGTTTCTCAGGAACTATATTAGACATATACTGCAAATCATACGATGGCTTACCGGTCCTAGTATTTCCATAGACAAGAAAATAGGTTGCAGGTGTTGTAAATCGTGTGATTAGTTCGTGCGTATATCCTTTTACTTTAATAGCACCTATTGTGAGCGGTTCATTATCCTGATTGTTAATAATCACTCGTAATTTGTTCGTAATCGTACTATTACATTTAAACTCATTTCCCTCTATAGAATTAAGGATTCCAGAGCTTAAGTTTTGATAATTATAACGCCATCCTTTTTCTGTTTGTATACTATCTCTAAGGTATTCTATACGTGCTGATCTATAATAATCAAAATCATTATCATCTTCTATTTTTATATAGCTTACTGGAACCGCTGTTTGCAAATCTATATCTATTACTGTAGTTCGATTTTGCTTTTTCTCTTCTGTACGGATTGATTTAATAGGATGTATCTTATAAATCCCTTCTGTTGCTTCACGTAAAGTTATCTGAGCATTCTTTAGCTCCGGTGCATTAGTTCCTTTGATAAAAAGACGATAGTATTGATACTTAGAATCCGGAAGCTTAAGACTTGTGAATGTATACGCTGTTAGTTCATTTTTAATGGAAAGGATACGGTAACTATCAACAATCGAATACCATTCTTTGAGGTTTTGACTTCCTTCTAAATTAATAAGTCTATCAAAATTATCTTCTTTAAAGAATAACTTAATCTGATTAATTGCTTGGTCCAATGGTATTTTAAAAGTTATAAAAGTTCCCCCTTTAGTCGTTGCTCTATTTATAATTTCGAAATCAACTTGTTTACTAGATATTTTCTCTCTATTTTTTTTCAAAATATAAGGAGCTTCTACCGTATCATTTTCTTTTGTAATCCCATAAATTCTAATATCCGAAAGATCAGATGATACGTTTTTAAATAGTTCATCGGGCAACATTATACGATGCCAACTATCGGTAATGTCTTTTAGTTCTCTTTTATACTCATATCTATCTATCTGCCCATATATAGTAGAACAGATTAAAAAAAGTACACAACCTAGTATATTAATCTTTGACCTCATCTGTAATGATATGTTTGTATTTATTATATAAGAACGAAATAACCAATAATAACAACCCTAAGGATACAAATACGATGGTCTTAGAAATCGTATTAAGGTGCGAAATATCATATAGGAATAGTTTTATTAAGGTAATTCCAAAAAGTGAAAAGGCGATAATCCGTATATGTTTTATCTTTTTCCAAAACCCTAAAACAATTAATAACAATGAGTATAGACCCCAAAGAATACTTAATCCTAGTTTATCTGAAGACGCGTAGCCAGCCATATCCAACCAATGAATCAACTCACTGCTAATCATCCAAAGAATAGCAATTTGTAATATAATATCAAAGGCTATCTTAAATGTTCTTCCTAGAAACTCTTGTCTCACATATTGATAACAAGCTACCAATAAACCAGTACCAAAAGCTAATGAAATATACCGGATACCAATGTGATAAAAACCTGCTTCACCAGATTCGAGAAGTGTTGGGCTCAAATAACTTTCTCGTAATTCACTAAGTATATATAATCCATTTGTTAGGAAAATAAGTAAAGTGAATATATTAAGGAGTATATTAATATAGCCAAAAACCATGTTTTTAAACTTCTTGATATTTAAAAAAGATAAAATTGTTAGGAAGATTAGTGTATAATTTATTAACCAAATTCCTCGAAACTCCGATCTATTGCCTTCGAAAGCATTCCAATATTCTATAATTTCTAAGAAAAAGGCCATGTATAAAATGAACAAAAACATAGCCGAAATCCACAGAGAGATTAATTGATACAAGGTTTTGTAATTAGGCCAAGGAAATGGATGTTTATCACTGCGATGTACATACAAAATGTATCCAAACGAAACTGCACATAGTAAAGATGTGAGTAAGGAAATATTAAAAAACGGAGTCATTCCCGTTTCTGGCTCTAATGAATCAAACGAGTATTCTATATAATAAAACCACCAATCCTGAATCAAACTAAAAAAGGTTAATGCCATCACTGGATACGACAGTTTTTCATAAATAGGAACCTTTTTAGTTCTACCTATCCAAAATAGTAAAGCAGCTTCTGCGGCCCATAATAATGTTACCCAATTACCATCTAACTGCACAGGGAATGCAATACTGATAAAGACCAATACCATTCCTGAAGTAAAGTAAAATAAATTGCGATCTGCTAACTTTAATCTATAAATAATAACACTCACCGCAAAATGTATGATCGCATTCGCCAAAGTAAATATTCCTAATAATTGTTCTCCTAAAGGATGATCGTTTAGTATAGCAAAACCAATCCCATAAAAAACAAAAGCATTAATCAACTGAAGTATAACGTCTCCTGTACCAAACTTCTCCTTTTTCCGAAGTTTATATACTAAGAATATAGAGTAGAACGTAGCAAAAAACACTAATAAAAAGACAAATGCCAGCTTAAAATGAATGTCAGTTTCATAATCCGAAGCATACCAGCCAAAGTAAATTAACCAAGTAAGGAAAAAAGAAGAATAATACAATGACTTCCAATATCGCTGTAGTGCTATGAATAAAATCCCAATATTAATGATTGCCATATAACTGAATAACACTACTACTTGCCCAGATCCATCACTTAATAAAAACGGAACTGCATAAGCACCCACTAATCCTATATGAGCAATTACTTGTTTATTATATTGTATCGCTGCAAACACTGTAAAAATAGTAAACAAGAGCATTAGTACAAATGTGAATAATTGCGGAAAGAGATCATACAAGCTATAGGCTAAAAAGGTGATAAAATATAATATCGCCATGGCGCCGCTTACTAAAACCGCACTAAAATTATGGTACTTCTTTTTTAGTTTCATCCCAACAGCGATTAGACCAACACCTGTAAGGTATCCTAGCATAATCCTAGTTAATGGGCTTATCAAATCATTATCTATAGAATATTTGGCTCCTATGGCTACCCCAATTATTAAAATGATCACTCCTATTTTACTAATCAGATTTTCTCCAATAAATTTTTCTAGGTTAGATTTTCCTTTTGGTTTAACAACTTTTTTAACCACAGGATTCGAAACTGGCTTCACAGGTTGTTTCTGTGCCACAGGTTCAATGGGTTTAGACGTATCTTCTGCTATCTTTGGGACTGGTTCAGGAATTGGAGAAATCGTTTTTTCCTTTACAATTGGATTTTCTTTTTGCCCTTCAGAAGTCTTTAACTGATAAATTTCATCTTTTAAGTCTAGTATTTCTCTACGAAAAACTTCCTGTTTTTTTGAAAGAATCTCCAGCTTTTGAAGGAGTTCATTGATGTACTGTTGATTGTTGGCCATTATTTTTTCAATATAAAAATGAATACACGATCTCGATATTCATCATAGAAATATAGGTAAAAAAAAGAGTCTTCTTAAAATATAAAAGCATCTTCTACCTTTTTGATACTCAAAAATATCATTAAAAAAAATCAATTACCCCCCTGAAAAAAGGGTATTGTCCGAGTGGTTTATAGTGTTTAGAAGCCCTAAAAACCTGTAGTAAATAAATTTCTGGCTCCTCTAATACCACATTTTTGATATTTATGATATGATTGAGCAGCCCTTTCATCAATCTGACTTCCTGATTCTTTCCTAATCCATCCATCAATTGCAGCTTTTAATGTATACGCTTCAGGAGCCATAAGATGTGTTGTCCACAATATCGGATTAGCTTTTGCTTTTTTAATCTCAGGAGAAAAATAACTTTTACTATAGCAAGCCAGAATAATAACATCTCTTGTTTTAGTAACAGATTCTTTATAGGAAACGTTTACTTCAAAATCCATTAAACCATCATGTCCTACATATGCTAATAAATCCGATCCTCCCCCAAAATCTAACAAACTCTCTTTTTCTTTTATCTGTATCGGAATCTGACCGTTAGATGATTTCAAAAAATCTTCTATACTTGTTTTGATTTTAGCTCCATCGTACGCATCTGCTAACATATAAACGTCTTTAGTAGCATGTTTAAACAACAATCTTTCTAAAATATTAGAATCTTTAGAAGGAATGCTTCTTAGCAATTCCCAGTCTCTGGTTTTAACTTTAAAAAATGTCTTTACACCATATCCAGCTCCCCAGTATAAATTATTTTTAGGATCCTGACCATTTCCAATGCTCTTCGGAACGGGAACAATACCTTGATTTATATTATCACACAAAGCAACAAAAACATGAATGGTTTTTGCCTGACCAAAGGATGTTCTTGAAATTAATATGAATATAAGTATCCCTATTATCCTCATTTTTTAATACTTAAAATCAATTCTATATTCTTTTTTTCTATTTCTGTCAACTTGCCAATAGCATCATCATCTGAGGGCATATACCACGATTTTGATTCAAAATAATCTTGCCACTTTTCTGTTGTAAACATATACCCGTGTGAGGCGAAAATCTCATTTTTAATAATCGCCAACTCTTCTTCGGTTTTCTGATCAAGTTCGTCTGGAGTAAAAACTCTATGAGAAAATATGTAGTTGTCCCTTTCAATTGCTTTTAGATCTGTATATGGTTTTGAGAATGTTCCATTTTCTTTTATAGGCTGAAACTCTAACCACTCCTTTATCCCAATCTGTTTGCCGTCTCCCAAACAATCCAATTTTTCTCTTGTCTCTTTAAAAACTAATAAATCACTGGAGATAAAAACAGATTCTCTTTTATCATCAAAAGAGCAATCGGCCATTTCTCTTTCATAAGCTATAGTATTAATTCTATCGCCATTATCACTAAATGAAGTTATAGAAGATTGTTCACAACTGCCCCCGGCACTGCACTCTAAAACGGTAGATAAAACAATATAATCATTTGTCTTAACAACTATTTTACCTGTCAACAGCGTATTTGCCCTTTCGGTTGATTTAAAATCAAAATATTTCTGTGCTAAATCTTTTGGGATTTGTTTTTTAGATTCGGTAAATAAATCTAGTAATTTATCAAATTCAGTTTCCTGGGCATAGTTTTTAGAAGAAATAAAAACAACTATGACTAACAAATATCTTATCATAAACGATATTACTTTTTTAAAATTGATATAAAAGGTTAATCATCAGAAAAAGGGAGGGTAAGATACAAATCTAAAAAAAGCCTATCAAAAATTAATAGGCTTTACGATTTTTTTAGAATAACCTGTTGTGCATTTTGAAGGAAATGTTAAAGAAAAGCGTCAATTCGAGTAATTTTCCAAAATGACCTCTCAACTACGCCCGAGATGACAGAAGGGAAATTAGCCTGCCCGCCTCTGGAGTATACGCTTCTTCTTTTAGTCGAAGCACTCTAATCGACGAATTTTGAATAAAAAAATCAAAATGCATAACGGATTAGAATAATATTAAATTGTCATCTTTATCTCAAAACAATAAACAACAAAACTCCCCATTATTTCTATCGATATTGATTAATAATAGAAGCATCAACCCAATAAATATCTTGATTACTAGTATAGAAAAAGTATTTTCCATCTTTGGTTACAAATGGACATAATTCATGTCCCTTAGTATTGATGGAAGCTCCCATATTCTTAGATGTAGTCCAACTACCATCTTCATTTTTAAAACTTATATATAAATCTCCCCTACCTAATCCTTCTTTGCGTCTCGCACAAAAAATGATATAAGATTCATCTGGAGCCACAAATACATCAGCTTCGTAACTTTTCGTATTTATAGCATCACTCAATTTCTTTGGTTTCTGAAATTCACCATTTATTTTTTTTGAAGCATATATATCAAAATCATCATTTCCTGAATTATTATTTGAACTAAAGTACATGGTGCCACTATCCGTAAAGGATATATAATATTCATTACTATCAGTATTAATAGCAGCTCCTGCATTTTTAGGTTTAGACCATCCATAGGGTCTTTTCTCAGAATACCAGATATCATAATCTTTTTCACTTCCTTTTTCTTTTACTGGCCGATTCGATATGTAATACAATTGATATTCATTTGGTGATAGAAACGGATCATTGAAACCAAAATTTGGATCGGATATAATTATTTCTGGTGTTGTCCAAGAATCTTTCTCTAATCTGGTATACCTAATCTCTGATTTCCCATTTACATCAACTCCGTAAAAAAATTCTTTCCCGTCTTTAGAGAAGATAGATCCAAATTCATATTCTGAAGATTTAGAAATTATGTCAGGAGCAAATATTTCTGGTTGTAATCCAGGAGGTTTTTGATTTAAGTATAAAAGAGATTGTTTGTTATTCTGAGTATATCCTAATATAGGTAGTATAACAAAGAAAAATAATGTTCTTATAATTTTTAATTTTATCATCGTTAAATCTTGATAGTTTTTAAAATGTGACTAATACTACGTCTCAATCGCACCGAGATATTTACTTTAATTATTCCATAATATCTTGATCATAAAATTGAATAACATCTTATAGAACTCTTCAATTAATGCAATTTAAAACTAAGGTACATCTATATACTATACCTATTAAAACGTGTAATGTTACATCATACAGATATTTTTTTGTGTTTTTTTGAAAAAGATTTTGCTAAATTATCAGTCAATACTTTTAACAATTATATCCGATCCTGAATAGCTATTGTCATGATATTCATGCCAATGTCTAATCCTTGGTACAATAATTCCTTTATAATTAAAATCTTTATCAAAATATAATCGTTCTCCTTTTTTAGGATCATTGGGGAAGATAATCTCTAATCCAACTAATTTGTAATCTGAAGTTCTTATATATAATTTCCAAAATTCAGAAAACACTGCTTCTTTTAATTCTACTTCAATTCTATAACTTTTTTCATTATTAAAATCAACAATAGTAGTCGTATCAATACTTTTTAAAGTTTGATCATTCAATGCCATTGGTAAACCATACATTATTTGATAAAATTTCTGGTATACACTGCTTCTTTTCGATTGTAATCGATATTTAGCAACCAATATAGAATCTATAGTTTCTGAATTATTTAGTAACACCTTGGTAAGTCCATTCTCTTCTACTATATGAGTAGATACATATTGATCTCTATTCCGCTGAAGTTCAAATGAACCTGTAGTGTTATTCATTTTTACAATAGAATATCGCGTCGGGTTTGCTATTCTAGGTTCTTGAATATAAACGTCAAAACTTATTTCTCCCCATACATC
Source organism: uncultured Aquimarina sp. (assembly GCF_947492405.1). Classification (GTDB taxonomy): domain Bacteria; phylum Bacteroidota; class Bacteroidia; order Flavobacteriales; family Flavobacteriaceae; genus Aquimarina. The sequence goes on along the minus strand of NZ_CANLMP010000003.1, from coordinate 640,099 downwards.
CGAAGGGTCATGATATTTTTTACTTTTTTGTAAAATTTCTCTACCGTTTAACTCCTCTACAGGTACAGAACAGCTGATTAAAAAGAACAATGATCCTAAAAAAATACTTTGAAAAAGTAGTGCCTTTATTGTTTTACCAACAATCATTTTAAACGATTAGTAATTTATACGATACTAATCTATAAAATCAATCTTGTAATTTATCCTAATAAACTCTTAATCAATTATAAAATTAAATCAATCAGGAGTAGTATTTGTTATTTGTTTATTCAAAAAAAAGCAAAAAAATAAGCATGCGATCACATGCTTATTAGGAGTTTATTATACAATTCTAGCTTATTAACTTATAATTTAGGGCATCTTTTACAATTACTTTTTCCTTTCTTCTTATATTTCTTACAACATTTTTTCTTTTTGCCACCGCAGCTAACTTCACAATTTATTGCTTCACAAGGCGAATACAAAGAGGTAATTACAGAATTTTGCACTAGTATTTAATTTTTATTGAATCTAAATAAAGAGCAAAAATATAAAAAAAAGATTCTCAAAAAAAGAATCTTTTAATTTTATTTAGTTACTTATTAACAACCAGTTACCTACTCTTCTTGTGAATTACTAATCTGAAAGGTATTAATATCTCTATCGAACAAATAATGTCCAGATTTATCATCGCCGATAATTTTCAATTTATCCAATAAAGTTCTGGCTACCGCTTCTTCCTCTAATTGTTCTGCTACATACCATTGCATAAAATTATGCACATTATAATCTTTATGCTCTAGGCATTGAAAAATAACATTATTGATCTGCGCAGTTACAAACTCTTCGCTTTCCAAGAAAATTTCGAATAATTCTCTTAATGATTTAAAATCATCTCTTGGTTTTTCGATAGCAGGTATTACAGCTTGCCCATTTCTTTCATTAATGAATTTGACTAGTTTAGTCATATGAACACGTTCTTCTTCAGATTGAGTATAAAAAAAGTCTGCTATCCCATTATATCCATTTACGTCAGCCCAACATGCCATAGAAAGATATTGTGCAGATGCTGTAGCCTCATATCGTACTTGTTCATTTAATGATTTCTCTATTTCAGGTATCATATTTCTTTAATTTCTTGTATTTATAATATTATTTAAATGCGAAAAAAGAACTCAACAATAATCATCTCAGATGTGTATCAAAAATTTGTTATAGCTCGTTTTATTTTAATTAATTAAAAGTACATAATTTATAGTCTTTTCAATAGTTTTAACTAGTGTTTTACTCTAATTTAAAATAAGACTATTTAATAATCTATATTTTGAAAATTGTCATTAACACATCTCTTGAAACTTGTAATAGAAAAATCTGTATCTATTTACGTGTAAATTGTGTAATTATCTCAGAATGATCTGGATATTGATTTACCAGAATATCCCTACTAGCCAGCTCAAAATCGGCAAAATCAAAACCAGGAGATACAGTACAACCAACAAAAGAATAGCCTTCTATATCTTTTACACTGGAAGCAAACCAGCAACCTGCAGGAACTACTAATTGAGGAGTTTCTCCTTGATCCAGCTTCATTCCTACGGCATGTCTAGTATACACTCCTTCTGGAGTAATCACGTGTACATACAACGAATTTCCTCCATAAAAATGCCACATCTCATCCTGTTTAATACGATGAAACGCTGAAAAATTTTCTGAAGTAAGTAGAAAATAAATTCCTGTACAACAATTACGATCTCCGGAAAACTTACCCTTAAAAACTTCTTTCGGAATAATATCGTCACTCCTATAAGTCTCTTTATAGAAACCTCCTTCCGGATGGGGTTTCATACTCAATCTAGTAACTATTTCTTCTACCTTTTTATCCATATAAAAACCTTATGTAAAAAAGAAGCGACCCAATAGTAGGATCGCTTCAAAATATATTATAATTCTATATTAGATATTATGCCAGTACTGCTTGCACTTTATCTGCAGCTTCCTGAAACTGTACAGCACTCTGTACATCTAATCCACTGTTATCAATTAATTCTTTAGCGATATCTGCATTGGTCCCTTGTAAACGAACAATGATAGGAACATTAATAGCGTCTCCCATATTTTTATACGCATCTACAACACCTTGAGCAACTCGATCACAACGAACAATTCCTCCAAAAATATTTATTAATATTGCTTTTACGTTCTCATCTTTAAGGATAATTCTAAACGCTTCTTCTACACGTTTAGCATCTGCAGTACCTCCTACATCAAGAAAGTTAGCAGGTTCTCCACCAGCTTGTTTGATCAAATCCATTGTTGCCATAGCAAGACCCGCACCGTTTACCATACATCCTACGTTACCGTCTAGATCTACATAGTTAAGCCCTACTTCGTTTGCTTCTACCTCAATTGGATTTTCTTCGCGAATATCTCTCATATCCACATAACTCTTATGACGGTATAATGCATTATCATCAATTGTAACCTTAGCATCAACTGCCATGATCTTATCATCACTTGTTTTTAAAACTGGATTGATTTCAAATAATGAAGAATCCGATTTTACATAAGCTGTATATAATGCCATTACGAATTTGGTCATCTCCTTAAACGCTCCACCGCTTAATCCCAAGTTAAAAGCAACACGTCTTGCTTGAAATGGTAATAAACCAACAGAAGGATCAACCTCTTCAGTAAATATTAAGTGCGGAGTTTCTTCTGCAACCGTCTCGATATCCATCCCTCCTTCTGTAGAATACATAATCATATTACGCCCTGTAGTACGATTTAGTAATACAGACATATAAAATTCATCTGGCTCACTATCTCCTGGATAATATACATCTTCTGCTACTAGCACCTGATGTACTTTTTTTCCTTCTGCGGATGTCTGAGGAGTTATTAAATTCATGCCGATGATCTGTCCTGCTATATCCTCAACTTCCTGAAGATTCTTTGCAAGTTTTACTCCACCACCTTTTCCTCGACCACCTGCGTGTACTTGTGCTTTGATCACGTGCCATCCAGTACCTGTTTCTGCAGTTAATTGTTTTGCAGCAGCAACTGCTTCTTTTGCATTCTGTGCAACAATACCGCGTTGGATACGCACACCAAAGCTGTTTAATATCTCTTTACCTTGATATTCGTGTAAGTTCATAGTCTTATTTTTTGCCTTTTGAATAGGAGTCCCAAAAATAGGAAAAGTGAAGTTACTGTGCCAATCTTTTGTCGTAAAAAAAGTTATATTAAAATAGGAATCTTATAATCTAAAAAGTAACTCCATAAATTATACAAATCGGAACAATAATTTGCTTATAATTCGAAATCCTCAAAATCCAATGGATCAAAATTCTTAAAATGCCCATTCATTTTAATGACTTCTTTAGCCCGGTTCATTTCTCTAACTACAGGGATTGTAATTTTAAGATGACCTATTAGGTAGTTTAATCGTTCTAGTTCACTTCGTAATTTTAATAAATGATATTCCTGATGGAGTGCTAGACCAACCTTATGAGCTACCTGATAACTTACAAATGGAATATTAAAAACAGGAGGTTTTTCTATGGTTAGTTCCACGTACAAAATAGCAATATTTTTTAATAATTCTTCCTGTAGTTCTTCTGCACCATTCTCTTTATCTTCTAAATATTCAACTTCTCCTCCTGCATATAGCTTACCTGGTAATTGTTTATGAAAACTCTTGATCCTAAAAACTCTTCTACCAACACAAATTACATCACTAGAACCATTAGGATGTCTTTTTTCTACTTTTTGTAAAGTAACCTCCGTACCGTATTCTAGTTTTTTATCGATATAGGCTGGTACTCCAAAGGAGATTCCCTCAGTTTCGCAATCAGAAATCAACTGCTGATACCTCTTTTCGAAAATATGAAGTGGTAATCGCTCACCTGGATACACTACTAATTGTAAAGGAAAGAGTGCTAACATTTTTTATTTTAAAAATACTAAATAAAACGCCTACACTATGTATAATATTCGTTCAAAAATTAAAAATTCGTTATTTAAAGCCACTTTTTTTCAAGTTTAGATAATTTTATACTAATTACGCGGCGCTTAGCAGTAATCTATGGTAAAAATAGTAATTTCGTAAGCTTAATTTAATTAAAATGGAAAACGCAAATTTATTAGCAATCGCAAAAGAGTTTGGGAGTCCTGTATATGTTTATGACTCCTCAACAATTGTTTCACAGTACGAACGTCTTACCAACGCTTTTAAACAGGTGAAACATGTAAAGCTTAACTATGCTGTCAAGGCATTGTCTAATCTTGCGATATTAAAACTAATGAATTCATTAGGCGCCGGATTAGACACCGTATCTATCCAAGAGGTTAAATTAGGATTATTGGCAGGTGTAGCACCCAATAATATCATTTTTACTCCAAACGGAGTTTCCTTAGCGGAAATTGAAAAGGTTTCTGAAATGGGTGTGCAAATAAACATCGACAACCTATCAATTTTGGAACAGTTTGGAACAAAACATCCTGATGTGCCTGTCTGTATTAGAATTAACCCGCACGTTATGGCTGGAGGAAATAGTAACATTTCTGTAGGTCACATTGATAGTAAGTTTGGTATTTCTATTCATCAGATTCCACATATTCTCAGGATTGTGGAAAATACTGGAATGAATATTAATGGTATACACATGCATACTGGTAGTGATATTTTAGATATTGATGTATTTCTATATGCCAGTGAGATATTATTCGAAACTGCCAAAAACTTTAAAAATCTAGATTTTATAGATTTCGGAAGTGGTTTTAAAGTTCCATATAAAGAAGGAGATATTGAAACTAATATTGAAGAGTTTGGTCAAAAACTCACAAAACGTTTTAACGATTTTTGTAAAGAGTACGGAAAAGAGTTAATTCTTGGTTTCGAACCAGGTAAATTCTTAGTGAGCGAAGCTGGATATTTTTTAGCAGAAGTGAATGTTGTAAAACAAACAACTTCTACTGTTTTTGCAGGAATTGATAGTGGTTTCAACCATTTGATTAGACCCATGCTTTACAACTCTTATCATGGAATTATTAATATCTCAAACCCTAAAGGTAGAGAACGTTTTTACTCTGTTGTAGGATACATTTGTGAAACTGACACTTTTGCTACTAACAGAAGAATTTCAGAAATTACGGAAGGTGATATTATAGCTTTTAAAAATGCAGGAGCTTACTGTTTTTCTATGGCTAGCAATTACAATTCTCGTTTTCGTCCAGCAGAGGTACTTTGGCACAATAATGAAGCACATCTCATTCGTAAACGTGAGACTTTCGAAGATCTTACCAAAAATCAGGTGGACGTAGATATCTTTACTAAAGTGACAGAACCTGCTTCATAAAACAATATAATTTTTACATATAAAAAATGCATTTGGTTGATTCCGAATGCATTTTTCATTTTCATTTAATAATAGAAATAAATCTACTTTTTTAGACCTGGTTGAATTATAGAAAAGTTTTCCTTTTTTTTAGCCTCGTCCACGATTCTTTTTACATCAGCGAGCAATTCTTTAGCGTTATATACGATACCATCTTTAATAGTATATTCAACACCTCCAGCTCTAATCACTTCATTTTCTTTTGTTAATCTAATCGCACCAGTACCGTACAGTACTTTTAGATTTTTAATTGGGTTTTCTTTCACCAATACAAAATCAGCTAATTTACCGACTTCAACAGATCCTATTTTATCAGAAACTCCCAAAGCTTCGGCTCCATTTAATGTAGCAGCTCTAATTACTTCCAACGGATGAAAACCTGCTTCTCTTAAAAGTTCTAATTCTCTTACATAGGCAAAGCCATACAATTGAAATATAAACCCAGAATCTGAACCAGTAGTAACTCTTCCTCCCCTATTTTTATATTCATTTATAAAAGTCATCCATAACCGATAGTTTTCTTTCCAAACTACTTCTTGTTCAGTTCCCCAATCATGCCAATAAGATCCGTGTGAAATCTTGCTAGGTTGATAGAATTTCCATAAAGAAGGTAATGTATAGACTTCATGCCACTCGGCTCTTCGGGCTCTTTGTAAATCTCTACTGGCTTCATAGATATTAAAAGTAGGATCTAATGTAAAATCTAGTTCTAAAAGTTCATTCATCACCTTATTCCAATGATCAGAATACGGTTTTGCTGCTTGTTTCCATAGTTTCCCCGCCTCCTCAAATCGATGTTGTTCGTTTTGGTAATTATAATCCAAAGGATAATGCTGAATAGTTTTATCTTCAAACAGCGCTTCGGGCAATCCATACCAATGCTCCATAGAAGTTAATCCAGCTCTGGCAGAATTGAGCACATTCCAGCGAGCAACATCAGTTTGGGCATGGTGGCATGCAGAACCTAATCCTAATTTTTTATTTTCATCTAATGCAGCTTTCATAATCTCTGGAGCAGCACCAAAAAACTTTATTCCATCCGCTCCTTTTTTAGCATTTTCTCGCACCCAATTTCTAGCCATTTCCGGAGTACTTATTGGCTCTTTGCTTCCTTGCCCAAAACCTGTGTATGCATAAATACGTGGGGCTATAATTTCATTTCTATCACTTGATTTTTTAAGTTTCAATGCCCAATCAATTCCTCGTCCACTTGGCTCCCTAACTGTTGTAATCCCGTGAGCCATCCATAATTTAAACACATAGTCTGGATCAGCTCCTTGCGCAACTCCTCCTATATGACCGTGCATATCTATAAAACCAGGCAAAAGATACATTCCATGAGCATCTAACTCTTTACCTCCTGGTTTCAGTTTTGGTCGTTTAGTATCATCTATTTCTACTCCTGGATACCCTACCACTACAATATCTTTAATGATATTTTTTTCTACAACAATATCTACCGGACCTCTTGGAGGTGCTCCATTACCATTAATCAGAGTAACACCTCTAATAATAAGTTGAGAGAATGGGCCTTCGCTAAATTCTTGTGAATAAACCTTTCCTTGAAAAAGGATACAACAAATAAAAAATACAATGGTTAGTTTAAATATTTTCATGTAGTCAATGATTTATATGATATCAGACAAATAATAATAATTTGTCCTCAGAACTAAAATTACCTAATTCTTTATGGAATCAAAGAATTTCTAATTAAACTTTGCTTAAACCTATACAAAACCAATCATAATCAATTGAAAAACAAACAATTTAACATATATCACGAACAGGACTTAAGATAGATTTTTCTTAATTTTATTAAATTATTTAATCAAATCATTTGTATATGAAAAAGTTACAATGGAATTCGTTTACAAAAAAGATTTACATACGTACATCTGCTAAGAAGTTATATGATTTATGGGCAACTACCAAAGGGATTACATCATGGTTCTTGAGAGATGCTGAATATATTTCTTTGGCAGGGGAAAAAAGAACTCCCACAGAACATTTTCAAAAAGGAGATTCATATACATGGTACTGGCATAACTGGGATGACAAAGAAGAAGGAGAAATTCTTGAAGCTAATGGGCAGGACTATATTGAACTACTATTCGGTGGCAGCAAAGTATCTGTCCTATTAGAAGAAAAAAATGATATAACTTTAATAGTTCTTACTCAATTTGAAATTCCTGAAGATGATGAAAGCAAACTGAAACTACATCATGGTTGCAGTAACGGATGGACCTTTTGGCTTACCAACTTAAAAGCATATGCAGAACATGGTATCTTGTTAAACGAAAAAGAGATTGATTTACGAGAGTATGAACTGGCAGAATATCAATTTGTAAACATATAGTCATAGCCTTCTAATATTCCTTATTAAATACTCCAGGCCATTTAACTTTAGTTCGTAAACAGTTTGCATTTGCTGACCAAGAGTCCCTTTTGGAAATCCTTTGTTATGGTACCAAACAATATAATGCTCTGGTAAATCGATAAGATATCTGTCCTTATACTTACCAAAAGGCATTTTGGTATTGGCGAGTTTGACTAAAAAATCCTTTTGGGATTGTTGATCCATAAATATTTAGAAGATGAAATGAATCTATTTTGTGTATGCTTTATAGTAACGCATCAAACTCTTGACCTTCTTTTCCCATTTTTTCTGATTCGTTTTATTTTTGGAATGGTCTGTTTCTATATCATACTGCTCCTGCATATTGATTCTCATTCGCTCCACTCTTTTATACATCTTGTTAAGGTCTTTGCGAACATTTTTACCTGGTTTGTACTCTTTTAATTTCTTACGCATAATTCTCGCATGCAATTCAGATATATCAAAATGGAGTTGTTCGTGAAGCAGCAGGTATTTAGTAGACTGCCCTTTTTTAACCCATGATAATGATGGGTAACAAAAGCTGTCCACTTCGTACTTCAATTCAGTTTTTCCGTAATCCTTACTTATAGACCATTGATAAGTTATACCTGTATTGACGCTAGCATCAAAATCGCTGTCCATTTTAGGTTCTCCTCTAAAATCTGACCAATCTAACTTACTCTTTTCTGCATAAGAAAAACGCTCTACATATCCGTGATTAGCAAAAACTAAAACTAAGAGAATAGTAAAAAATTTACCCATAATTGCAATAATTATGCCCGGCTAAAAGTTGTTGTTTTCTATTTCAGCATCCAAGTATATAATACGGGGCTAAGTATTAATAATCTTTACTAAAATAGATTTTATTTATATTCAGATATAAAAAATTATATCTATCCCAATCTAAACAATTTTTCCAAAATTCAATAATCACTTTAGTCTATCTAAATCGGTCTTTAAACTCTATATCAATTTCCATACCACGAGTTAAAATTAACCTAAAATCTAAACCAAAGTTTTCCTTTGTTTTATTTTCATATTAAAAAACAAAACAATTCAGCATCTAAAAATAAAAAAAATGATTTTAAAATCAGCTGTAAAATTGATTATTGATGAAATAAATTTTATTCTATCACAGTGAGCTTCAATTCATCATCAAATTTAATAATATAGGAAGCTTTATTATAATACCCTCCCAAGAGCTTTTTAGCATAATTAAATTTATTTTCTACATACTCTGTTGTCCCTTCAAAAGTCGCTGCGTGATACAAATCATCCGCTGAACCTAATCGCATCAAAATATCATATGTAATATCAAAACCTCTTACTGCATATTTACTTGGAATAGTTCCATATTCCTTTTTATATCTTGCAACAAAAGGAGTCATACTATTCTCATCGTAATTATCAAATTCTTTATCTATTGATGGATAATGTAAATGTAAATTAGATAAATACTCGTTTTTTATATTATCATCATCAAATGCATCATCTTTATCTGTTGTAAATAATGTAATCTTATGACTCTCTGCTTTAGCATTGAGTAAGGGAGTTACATTACTAATCATTGCTACATCATCAGACTCCAGAAAAACCCAATTTGGTTTGTTCTTATCTAAAACTTTATTAAGATGTAGTTCGTATAGATAATTACCTTCTTCTATTCTTGCTATTTTAGCATCTGGAAATTTGGCAATCAATTTATTCTTTATATCCTCATGTTTCTTTTTTCCTTGCTGCACCACAATAATGATATTCTTATCTGTAGAATCCTTTTCTACATAATTAATCAACTTATCCTGAAGCATTATATCTGTCGGTATCGTCTGAAAGAAATTACTATACAATTTGGATTCTCTATTAGACAAAGGAGAAAGCACTGGTGTTTCATACTTTTTTAGCTCTGCTGTTGCAGCTTCTACATTTGTTTGATATAAGGGGCCAATCACAACATCCATTTCATCAAAATTATTTTGATCAATGAGTTGTTTTACGTAACCTGCATTATTATTTCTCTGCGTATCAAAAACGGTGAGATCAATACTAAGCCCTTTTGTTTTTGCAGAATCGACAGCCATTTGGACTCCTTTATAAAAATCAAGAGCCACTCGTACTCCTCTTGCTTTTCTACTTTTCAAAAACTCTTCTGTCTCTTTTCTAGCATTAAGATCTAATGTATCTAACCCAAAAGGTAACATTATTGCTAATTTCTTTGTTTTAAAATTATACAACATATTCTCAAGGGGTACCACTTTTTTTTCTGGAAAATCAATAGCCAATGAATCGACTTCATTTCTTTTAGGAAGTGTTATCACCATACCTGCCTTAAGACCATCTCTTAAGTATGGATTCATGTTAAATAAAGAATCTGATGAAATTTCAGTTCTTTTAAGAATACTGTATATCGTTTCTTTTGGTTGAACTTCATATAATTCGAACTCAGGTGCTATAATTTCTTGTAATGGAACGAAAATAGTAGTTGGTACAATAATTTCCATCCCAATAGGAAAATTAGGATCCATTTCCGGATTCAGTTGATTTAGTTCTCCCACGGTAATACCATGTCTTCTAGAGATACTATATCTTGTATCTTTTGGCTTTACAACATATTTTGTAGTTGTAGAAACTCTGCTGCTTAAAGAATCTTTAGGAGTTTCTGTTTCCACAACAGCTTCTTCTGCATATATTGGAATTCGAAGTTTATCACGTTTTCGAATTTGTTCAGAGTACAGTCTTTTATTGTGCTTTTTAATATCATCCACAGTGATATCATACTTCTTTGAAATACTGTACAAGGTTTCTTTTCTTTTTACCTTATGTGTTTTAAATCGAACAATTTGTCGTATTTCTTCTAATGGTTTAATACTATCTAAGATAGGATCACTCACATTTTCTGTAGCAGTATTATTATCAGTCTCATCGCTTTTTTTCCTTTTAGCTACTCGTAAAATCTGTCCAAGATTAATTCCGTTAACCGCTTCAGGATTTAGAGCATAAATTGCTTCTGGAGTTGTATTATACTTTTTTGATAGATTATAAACAGTATCTCCGTCCTCAATAACATGAATTTCATATTCCTGATCATCGATTACCGGGATTGCCAAAATTTGTCCTTCTTTAATTCCTTCTTTTGCAGTAGGATTTATTTTATAAATTGCTTCTGGAGTTGTATTATATCGTTTTGCAATTCTATATACATTTTCTCCTTGGGCTACTTTATGACTTTTATACTGCTGAGCAAAACCAATATTGGTTAGAAGAAGCACAAAAAAGAACAACAATACTTTTTTCATTCGATTTAATTTTAATGGATATGATCCTTAAAGAACCAAAGCGTTAATACCTTTTAATACCTTACTAAATTACTCCCATTCTATGGTCGCAGGTGGCTTCGAACTGATATCGTACACTACTCTATTAACGCCTTTTACCTTATTTATTATTTCATTAGAGGTTTTTTGTAAAAACTCATATGGAAGATTTACCCAATCAGCAGTCATTCCGTCTGTACTTTCTACAGCCCTTAACGCTACACATTTTTCATAGGTTCTTTCGTCTCCCATTACCCCAACACTTTGCACAGGTAACAACATAGCTCCTGCCTGCCAAACTTTATCATAGAGACCATTATCTTTCAGTCCATTAATAAATATGGCATCAACTTCTTGCAAAATACTAACTTTTTCCGGAGTAATATCTCCTAATATACGAATTGCTAGTCCAGGACCAGGAAATGGGTGTCTTCCTAACAACTCAGGATCAAGTCCCATAGACTTTCCTACTCGTCTTACTTCGTCTTTAAATAGCATTTTTAATGGTTCCACTACTTTCAGTTTCATAAAATCAGGTAATCCTCCTACGTTATGGTGTGATTTAATTGTAGCAGATGGACCTCCGCTTACAGAAACTGATTCTATAACATCCGGATAAATAGTTCCTTGCGCCAACCACTTGGCATCTTCTATTTGGTTAGCTTCATCATCAAAAACCTCTATAAATACTCTTCCGATTATCTTTCGTTTTCCTTCTGGGTCACTTTCTCCTGCTAAGGCATCCAAAAAACGTGCCGAAGCATCTACACCTTTTACATTCAACCCCATTCCTTCGTATTGATTTAGCACAGAAGAGAATTCATTTTTACGAAGTAATCCATTGTTTACAAAAATACAGTGAAGATTACTTCCAATTGCCTTATGCAATAAAACAGCAGCAACGGTAGAATCAACTCCTCCAGAAAGCCCTAAGACAACTTTATCGTTTCCTAACTGCTCTTTTAAACCTTTTACTGTTTCCTCTACAAAAGAATCTGGAGTCCAATCCTGAGCAAGACCAGCTATGTTCACTAAAAAATTTTCCAAAAGCTGTGTCCCATCCTTGGAATGATAAACTTCTGGATGAAATTGAATTGCGTAGGTTTCCTCTCCATCAATTTTAAAGGCTGCATTTTCTACATCTTGGGTACTTGCCAAAAGTTTTGCATTAGTTGGCAATTCTTTAATTGTATCACTATGACTCATCCATACCTGAGAACCTTCAGTAATATTTTGGAACAACTCATTATTATTTATATATGACAAGTTTGCTCGACCATACTCCCTTGTATTAGATTCTGCTACGCGCCCACCACCAAAATGTGCTAGATATTGTGCACCATAACAAATACCTAATAATGGTTTTTTACCCTGTATCTCTGATAAGTCCGGATGTGCAACATCATCTCCTCGCACTGAAAGCGGGCTCCCCGACAAAATTACAGCACTATAATCACTGATGTTTTGTGGAGGTTTATTATACGGATGTATTTCTGAATAAATATTGAGTTCTCTTACTCGGCGTCCTATAAGTTGTGTTACTTGTGATCCGAAGTCTAAAATAAGTACCTTGTTATTTTGCATAGGCAAAAATAAAATTAAATTGAAAACCCTGAAATCCTAACTGATATAATTTTCGACTACAGTCATTATTTTGCAAACACCTCGTTAATTGTCCCAAAAAATAACCACTTACTTAGTATATTTATAGAAAAACTATGAAATATTCATTTTTACATCTCCTATGTTTTGGTATTCTCACTATCATTACTTCTTGTAAAAGCGGATTAGACACTAGAGGTTCTAAAAATTATATAAGCAGCATAAACCTAGCTTCTTTTAAAGCAATTCCGCTAACTCCCGGTAATAGGATTAGTACTATCGAAGTTAATGATAAAGAATCAAAATGGAAATATGATCTTACCATTCCAAAAATTAAAGAAGGTAAGAAAGTACCCTTGTTTGTTTTACTACATGGAGGCGTCGGTAGCAAAAATTATACAAAGTTCAGTAATTGCCTTGTAGCTCCTGCATTAGAAGATGCTGGAGGGTTTATTTTTAGTCCATCTGGAGCGTGGAGAACATGGACATTAGATTATCTTGAAAAAAGAGTTTTAGATTTTATTGATTTAGCTAAAAAACACTGGCCCATTGATCCTGATAAAATTATATTGATAGGATATAGTAATGGTGCTATAGCAGGATGGAAATATGCTAAAGATTATGAAAACATTTTTTCTGGGATGATTCTTATGGGATCTAATTGTAAAGTAGAAGAAAAACTAAACATTCCAATTTATGTAATCCAAGGAACAGAAGATAAATTTTTCCCAATTAAAAAAGTAAAAAAACGAATCCATAAAGCCAAAACATTAGGTTGTAATATAACTTTTGTCGAAGCTAAAGGAAATACCCATTTAAAAGCTTGTGAATATCAAGAAGTACTAAAAACAACTATTCCCTGGATGGAAAAAGAAGTATGGAAAACCAGGTAACATTACCTAAAGATTAGTATATACTTGTTTGAGGTTACTCTATAAATTGATTAACTTTATAATATCCTTTACAAACCTAACGACCAATGACTGATATTATATTTTCATCTATTAAAGTCGACCTAAAAACAGCTGTAGAAACTAAGACACATCCTTTTCGTTATTTTACACTAGCCACTTCTGATTTCAATAACATCCCCAGATTAAGAACTGTAGTTCTAAGAGATGTTGATGATGATTTAAATATGATGGTATATACGGACGAAAGATCTAAAAAAATTGCAAATATTCAAGCAAACAATAGAGTAAGTCTTTTATTTTATGATCAAGAACGATTATTACAAATCACAATAAAAGCGAAAGCCGAAATTATTTCAGAAGATAAAACTATACAACAAATATGGAAACAAATTCCGGAACAATACAGAAAGGACTATTCTTCCGAATTATCTCCAGGTATAGAAATTAAAAACCCCGATAATGTTGATTATCTTGAAGGAAAACATTTTTTTTCTGCAATTAGAATTATTCCTATGCGTATAGAATATTTAAGGTTAAAAAGACCAAATCACATTCGAGTTGTCTTTAAAAAAGAAAACGGTAATTGGAAAGGTGCCTATATTGTACCTTAATTCTTTTTTACCAATTTGAAATTACTTTGTTGATTCCCTGATATTATACTTCCTATATATAATCCATTCGATAAATTTTCGATATTAATATTGGTAGAAGCAACGGCCGAAGGAATTTCGTCCTTGTATACTAATTGTCCATTAATATCATAAATCCTTAAAGATTTTGTTCTAACCACATCAGAAGTAGTAAATCTGAAAATATCACTTACCGGATTGGGAGTAATCTGAAAAGGTATTTCTTGATCCGGACCTCCTACACTAAGTGTATTACTGATCACATATTTTATTCCTTCTTCTACATGTTTTATAAAATCAGTATCACTTGTATAATCACTAGAATTATGACCTAAAGCTGTATAAAATGACCTACCTCCGCCATATTCTTTATACCATGATATAGGTCTTTCTTCATCATAATCATTAGAACCTGTAGATTCTACCACAAGAAGATCTATATTACCGCTAAATAATTGTCCTCCGTTATTTTTCCAATAATAATATTCTTCTGATTTATTCCAGGTAGTTCCAAGGAAATCAACAGATGGATGAGAATTTACAACGGTCATATCTGCATTAAAATTATTACTTGTATGATTAGGACTAGTCTGAACAATACCTCCCACAAGTTCATTATAAAATGGCCAACTTCGATCTCTGTACGTATCTGTAGCTGCATGAATACCTAAAAAACCACCACCAGCGGCAATAAAATCTTCAAAAGCCTCACGTTGCGAAGCATTTAATAAATTATTCCCGCTAGTATTACACCAAATTACAGCGCTATATTGTGCTAAATTTGATACCGTAAAAGCATTGGCATTATTAGTATCATCTGTTTCCCAAAGTCCATTGGCATTCCCTAAGTTTCTAATCATTGTTACTCCTGCTCCTATCGATGGATGTGTAAAACCATTGGTTTTGGTAAATACTAGTACTTTATCCTGTGAGAAAAGATTACATAGTGCGAAAAGAAGTAAGCCTGTTAAGAAAGTTTGTGTTTTCATGACGTTAAGAGTTTGTGACTTGATAACGTTATGGATCACCATAAAATTATAAACTGTTCTAATTAGTTTCACGTTAAAACCCCTTGTCTCTTATGATCATACAGTTTGTTAATGATCAGCTCTATTTAAAAGTTGTTTTTATTTAATGGAAACTTTATCTTTCTTTAAGAAAAAATCATAGACTTAAGGTTATCCGATAACAAATATTTACAATCTGTGTATAAAACAGGAATACCTACAATTACTGTTAGACACTAGTTGACTAAAATGAAAAAATATTGAATTGATGGAGAAGAAATTACTGGATTTACAAAATAAAATTTACAATTATCATAACTCCAAAGAATATAAATATGATTTAGAATATTCTCCAAGGATAAGTTTTTCAAAAATTGGAGATCTCTATGAAGTTATATTTTATGGGCAAGGTTATGATGATGATCATACTGTTCATTCATATGATTTGGAGCCAGAAGAATTTAATTTCGGGTTCTGTGCTTTTCAGGATTTTTTAATTGATAATCCTAAACAAATAATTTCATTAATCTTCAATGGTCCAGATGCTGGTGCAAATGGAACTAGGGATTGGAATTTTAATAGAATAATTAATTCAAATGTGGTTTTTGACAATTTGAAAAAATTTAAAGTTGCTCTAACAGATGTTGGTGACCATAATCAGAGTGTAATTGGCGAATATGGTGAGGAAAATGGAATGATTGCAAAATTGGTTTCAAAAATGCCAAATTTGGAAGAATTAGAACTTCCCTCTGCACCAGATGAAAGTTTTTTTGAGCTTCCCGAATTAAAAATTCAGCACCTTATTATCCAAGCAGGTTATGATCATCAAAATTTCATAGAGAACTTATCAAACTCAAGTAACTTATTAAATTTAAAAACATTAGATTACACTGAACCGTTCGATCATTTCGGAGACTTAGAAAACGAAGAGTTTACATCGTTCGATAAGTTTCAGAAACTATTTGAATCAAATGTTTTTTCAATTGAAAATTTTCATATTAAACTTAGAGAAAATAGGATAAATGAAGAACAACTAGAAAAGCTTCAAAAAATAAAAAAGATTCAATTATTGCATATTAAAACGGAACCAGCAAAATACGTAAGAATATAAACAACTTGATACAGGACTAGCTATAAATAATAGTGGTCAATGTATAAAATAAATACTAATACTAAACTAAAAAGTTAATAATTAGAAATCCACAATATCTAATACATTTACCATTGGTAACAAACTAAAAAATGAATACTGAATTTAATGAAATTACAAAGTTTTTTGAAACAGAATACCCATTAAATAAGGATGGATTAATAGAGTTACTTTCTTTATTCAAAGTAAAGATTCTAAAAAAAGGGAGTCAAGTTTTAAAAGCTAATCAAGATGAAAAACAGCT
This sequence comes from uncultured Aquimarina sp., assembly GCF_947492405.1. Taxonomy (GTDB): domain Bacteria; phylum Bacteroidota; class Bacteroidia; order Flavobacteriales; family Flavobacteriaceae; genus Aquimarina. Next base: position 623,490 of record NZ_CANLMP010000003.1, on the reverse strand, counting down.
TCGATTTTTAAATAATGGTGTTATAAGAGAGTATTACGCGACTTCTGAAAAAGAAACTAATATTAATTTTTATACGAAACCGCAATTCATAACAGATTTATCTTCATTCAATAATGATTCTAAAACCAAAAAAAATCAAGAGAGTTTAACAAAAGTCGAACTTCTATGTATTGACAAAAAAGCATTTCGTGAATTACTAAAAAAACACGAGTGTGGTAAATCCTTTATTGATTTATCATTTCAAAAATTGCTAAAGCATAAAGAACTCTTAGAATACAACAGGATTACTAAAACTGCTGATGAACTATATAAAGAATTGTTTATTTACAAACCTAACTGGCTAGAGAAAATTCCTCAATATCATATAGCTTCTTATTTAAATATTACTCCAGAAACGTTAAGTCGTATAAGAAAACGAATTTCTTGATTGAAATCAATGAAAATCTTTACTCCTTTTTTCAATTTTGAGCAATAAAATTTTAAACAATGAGAATACATCATCTGAGAAATGCTACAATGGTATTGGAGACTAAAAATAAAATTATTCTAGTCGACCCTATGTTAGGCAAAAAGGGAACTGCAGGGCCAACATTTACATTATTTAGATTTAAACCGCAAAGAAATCCAATATTAGACCTACCAATTGATGCAATGGACATAATTAATAAAACTACACATTGCATTATTACACATTTACATCCTGATCATTTAGATAAAGCAGCTATACAATTCTTAAGGAATAAAAAAACACCGATAATTTGTAGTATTAAAGACAAAGACATCCTAAAAAAAAGAGGGTTAAATGTTACCCAGACTGTAAGTTATTGGCAAAAAAACCAATTCCTTGGAGGAACGATTGAAGGGATTCCTGCAAAACATGGTTATGGTTTTATTGCAAAACCTATGGGAAATGTAATGGGTTTTTACATCAAACTCCCAAAAGAAAAATCTATCTATCTAAGCTCAGACACCATATATACGGATGATGTTGATAAAGTACTTAAACAATACAAGCCGGATATAAGCGTAGTCGCTTGTGGAACTGCTCAATTAGATATTTTTAAACCATTATTAATGACAATGAATGATATCATGAATTTTATCAAAAATTCACCAGGAGCTGTTATTGCCAATCATTTAGAAGCTGTTAACCATTGTCCTACAACTAGAAAACAACTAAGTTTAGAATTAAACAAACATGGATTTATTGAAAAGACATATATTCCTGATGATGGAGAGGTAATTGAAATTGAATAAAAGCTAGTTTCTATTAACTTGTATGGTTAATTGCTAATTCTGTATATACTGTGAATATATAATGAATTTCACTCATATACTTCTTTCTATATTTACTACTTTAGTTCTTGTCAATGTTATTAACCAACACAATACATAGGCAGTAGTTAACAATTAATATGAGTAAGCAAAAACTGATTAAAAGATTGAAGAGTTACTATCCAATGGAAAGATTTCACGCTTTTGTGACGTTCCCAGGGTTATTAGTTTATCTATTTTTCACAAAGTCATTTGCAGACATTTTTTTCCTTTTGTACGGAGTTTTAATCTGTATTATAATACTAATTCAAGGACAACATTATTGGAAATTGAAGTTGTACAGATTGATAGATAAACCTTTTAATCAAGAGAAAAATTTAAATATTTTTAAGAATTGTAAAAAATTAAACTTGATATTAATTGGATTTATTCCGATAATGTTTGGAATTCAACTATATCAAAATGACTGGCAAATTATACCTGAAAACCTAATTTTATGGGGGATTTTAGCCAGTTCTTTCGCAATTCTTGAACATATAAATTATTATAGTCGGCAGTTAATGATTGACAATTTATCGGATTTAGAGTATTTGAAACGGAACAGAAGACTAAAAATTGCAAGTTTAGCTAAAGACTTAAAAGAAAACGAGTTATAAACCTGCTCACTTAAATTTATATAACCGTAATTAGAATGAATTATACTATGCTATAATCTACTTGGAATCAATAAAATCAAGACTTAACCTAAAAATTAGTAACTTAAAATCTATAATTAATAGCTATAGAAGACTGTTACCTAAAAAAATAAAATGAAAGCAAATCCGCAACTTAAAAAATTCATAGCTCCATATGATCAGGAAATTCAAAAGTTGACATTGGAATTGCGAAATTTCATAACAGAACTAATACCGCAAGCTAATGAGTTAATCTGGGACAATTACAATGCTGTTGCAATAGCTTACTCAAAATCGGAAAAACTTAAAGACGCATTTTGTCATATTGCACTCTATTCTAAACACGTAAATTTCGGATTTAATCGGGGAGCAGAATTAACAAGTAGAGGTGTCACGTTAAACGGAAAAGGAAAACTTATAAGACACATTAAAGTAATTGATTTCGAGTCTTTTCCTAAAGAGGATATCAAAAAAATGATTTGGGAAGCGGTTGGGATTTCTGAGAAAATGAATACAAAGTTGATCGAGAAAAATACAACACCCAAAAGTATCATCATGTCCATTTCAGAAAAGAAGATACGACCTAATCACAAAATTGATAAGTAACATAAAGTATTCAATTATATTTTCTTGTATTAATTAGCTTATACAAAACATCAGATATTTTTAACTACACCTTATTTCTTTAAAACTACAAACTCCCCACATAAAGGATCGAGCTGTTTTATCAATTCCGAAATCAATTCTACCCCATATTCCAGATACATTTCAGAGAAATTGGTGTTTCGTTCCTGCAAACTTTGATTAGGAAATAGTTCATTTTGTATGGTTGTTAGGCGCTGTACGTGATCACTAAGTTTTATTCTTTGGGCTTTTAACAGTCGCTTTTCTAGCACATCTAATCCTTTAAGCTGCTTTACCTCTTGAGCCTTCACAGCGTTTATAAAAGTAACATCCGTTTGCTTAGCTAACTCGTACATTCCTTCGAATTGCTCTTTTAGAACTTTACGCTGAGGATCAAAATTAATATCAATATTAGATATTTGTCGCACCTTTCGGTTAATCAACTCGTGCTGTTTTAAAAACAATTCGGTATCCGTAATAGCTAACTTCTTGATCTTATCAGCTTGTTTTTCTGTTTGAATTAAAACAGAATTACGCAGTAATAACATCGGAAATGGAATCTGAACAGCTTCAAAATAATCTTTTAGTTCTAGCCAATACGCTAATTCTCCTCCTCCGCCGATATAGCAAAGGTTTGGTAAAATCACTTCTTGATACAAAGGCCTCATCATCACATTAGGACTAAATCGCTCCGGCACGTCATAGACGTGTTTTATTAATTCACTCTTGCTCCATGAAATCTCTGTATCATTAACAAAATAACTACCTTCCTTTTCTATAATACGTTCTCTTAATCCTTCAGATAGATAAAACAGATTAATTTCTCGAGGATTTACTTGTACCTTATACCCTTTTGCTTCTAATTTTTCCGCTTTTGGCAATACATTATTATAGGAAATTTGTTCTTCTAATTCTCTCTTTACATATGGAATAAACAGGCGTTTTAACTCTTTATCATCTGCATCTACAATCACCAACCCATAATCTCTAAACAACTCATTTGCCAAATACCTAGTAGCGTCTGCCAAGTTCTTGTGTTTCAAATAAGCTTCCCGAAAAAGAAACTTTAATCGTTCCGCATTTCGTCCAGATCCAATTTCCGAAGAAAAAATTTCAAAAACTTTATCTAATCCTTCAGTATCAAAAACCCCTACTGCACCACCATCCTTACGATTCCACTGAATTTTTTTTCCTTTAAAATTAAAATAGTTGATTTCATCAAAATCGTGATCCTCTGTCGCCATCCAATATATCGGAACAAAATCATATTCAGGATGCTTTTCTTTTAATATACTCGTAAGATTAATCGTAGAAACTATTTTGTACAAAAAATACAAAGGACCTGTAAATAGATTCAACTGATGTCCGGTAGTAATCGTAAAGGTGGTATCCTTATCCAGAAGATCAATGTTCTTTTGGGTAGCTTCAGAAACATCAACATTTTTATATTGAGAAGATAAAGAAGCTTTCAATACCTTACGGTTTTCTGATGGAAAAGATTGTTGTTTTTCCTGAAGTTGATCTTTAAAATTGTCAAGCTTTGGAAATCGATGATAAAATTCTTTTAGTTCTGGTTTTTCGTCTAAATAGTCACAAATAAAAGATGAAAAGTAATTTGTTTCTCTAAACGGAATACAGTCACTAGGCATAGGGTGGTCTTTTTAAGTCGATAAATATACGGTAGATTGTGATTGCATCTATTTTTTTATATTTTTTTTAATAGTCACTCGATTAACTTTATTTGATAATATTCGATAAACCTAAATTTATGAATATAGGTTATCTCAAATCCTAAAATTTAGTTAATACAATTTATATCCTAAATTTAAGGCGGTATTTTACCGAAATTAAAAACTCATCAATGAAAAAAATTCTCTTAATGTTCCTAGTTGCATCTGCGACTTGGGTATCTGCACAAAACAATCTTCAATCTCCGGCTTCATTTTTAGGGTACGAAATTGGCAGTCAGTTTACACGTCACTCAGATGTAGTAAACTATTTTAATCACGTGGCTGCTAACTCTGATCTAGTTACTTACCAAACCTATGGAAAAACAAATGAGCGAAGACCATTGACTTATGCTATTATCACAAGTGCTGAGAATCAAAAAAACATTGAAAACATTCGTCTTGATCATCTTAAAAACACAGGTATCGTAGCCGGAAATAGTAATCCACAAATTGCTGTGGTATGGCTTAGCTATAATGTTCACGGCAATGAAGCTTCTAGTACCGAAGCTTCTATGAAAACCATTTATGAACTTATTACTACTAAAAAGGAATGGTTAAATAATACGGTAGTCATTATGGATCCTTGTGTAAATCCCGATGGAAGAGATCGATACGCCAATTGGTATAATCAAACCAAAGCTACTCCTTATAATACAGATCAGAATGCTACTGAACATAATGAACCTTGGCCAGGCGGACGACCTAATCATTATCTTTTTGATCTTAATAGAGATTGGGCTTGGGCTACACAAGTAGAATCCTATAGTCGATTAACCGCTTATAATAAATGGATGCCACATGTTCACGTAGATTTTCATGAGCAAGGTATCAACGAACCTTATTATTTTGCACCGGCAGCGGAGCCATTTCACGAAATTATTACACCTTGGCAAAGAGATTTTCAAACTCAAATTGGTAAAAATCATGCTAGATATTTTGATGCAGAAGGTTGGTTATTTTTCACTAAAGAACGTTTTGATCTATTATATCCTAGTTATGGAGACACCTACCCTACGTTCATGGGAGCAATCGGTATGACATATGAACAAGCAGGTCATGGTCGCGCTGGATTAGGTATACAAACTGATGAAGGCTATGTATTGACATTAAAAGATCGTGCTTTGCATCATACTACAACGGGATTGTCCACTGTAGAAATATCTTCAAAAAATGCTACAAAACTAAACTCAGAATTCAAAAAATTCTTTAATAACTCATCTTTAAAGTATAAAAGTTACGTGCTTAACGGTCAAGCAGATAAAATCAAAGCGCTAACAGAGTTGTTAGACAAGCATGAGATAAAATATGGATACACAAATAGCACCAAGATATCCGGTTTCAATTTTAGAGAAAACAAGCAAGGAAGTATCAATGCAAATGGAGCGTTAGTTGTGAGTACTGATCAACCAAAAGGCAAAATGGTAAAAGTATTGTTTGAACCTGATGCTAAATTAAGCGACCCTCTAACCTATGATATTACTGCCTGGAGTATTCCACACGCATATGGATTAGAAGCTATTGCTTCTACTTCTTTAATACCTGCAAATGGAAGCAAAAAAAGTAATCAAATTAACAATATTGCCAATGCATCCGGAGCAGGATATATCGTAAAATGGAATAGTCTGGATGATGCTGCTTTTCTGGCTGATCTATTAAATAATAAAATCAGAGTACGATTTAGTGAAAAAGATTTTGCCAATAATGGTGAGAAGTTTAAAAAAGGAAGCTTGATTATTACCAAAAGTGATAATCGTAAAACCAAAGATTATGACAAAACTGTAATTGATATCGCTAACAAACATCATCGTAAACTGTATACTACAACCTCTAGTTTCGCTTCAAATGGCGTTGACTTTGGATCACCTGATGTAAAATTGATTAATAATCAGCGTATAGCTGTGCTAAAAGGAAACTATACCTCATCGCTAAGTTATGGAGAGATTTGGCATTTCTTCGAACAGCAACTACAATACCCAATTACGTCCATTGATACTGATTATTTCAAAAGAGTTGATCTGGGCAAGTATGATGTATTAATACTTCCAAATGGATATTATGGTGGATATCTAGATAAGAACTCACTCGATGAGCTGAAGGAGTGGATTCGAAGTGGAGGAAAAGTAATTGCAATTGGAAATGCAGTAAATGCCTTTGCTAACAAAGACGGTTTTGACCTAAAAAGTAATAAACCTGAAGAAGAGAAAAAAGATTCCATTGGAAATCTAATACCTTATGACAAACGTGAACGCGAAAGAGTTAAAGACTTTATTACCGGAAGTATTTACAAAACTAAAGTAGACACTTCGCATCCTTTAGCCTTTGGATACGAGGACACCTATTTCAGTTTAAAGTTAGGAAGCAGTTCTTATAAGTTTTTACAAGATGGTTATAATGTAGCGTATATCCAGGAACCAACAAGTGTTTCTGGTTTCTCTGGTAAAGATGCTTTTAAAGGACTTAAAAACTCATTAGTTTTTGGTGAAGCCAGAATGGGTAGTGGAAGCATTATTTACTTAGTAGATAATCCTTTGTTCAGATCCTTCTGGGAAAACGGAAAACTGTTTTTTGTAAATGCAATTTTCTTTACCAATAACAATAAATTTAGACTATAGACTAGTAAATTAAACAAAGCTTTTATCAAAAAAATAAAAGTATTATTATAAAAAAAGACTCAAAAATTAAAATACTCAAACACAATGCATATCTCAAAAACACTCCAAACCGTAGTGATCTGTTCCTTGATTACTATAAGTAGTTGTAATAAAAAGAAAGAAACTGTGGAAAACACACCTCCAGAAGAAAAGATCTCAAATGAATTATTGGCAGAATGGACTGGGCCTTATAGTGGCACTCCTGCTTTTGACAAAATGAATATTGTGGATATCAAGCCAGCTTTAGAAAAGGGTATGGAATTGAATCTAGCAGATATTAATGCTATCACAAGTAATACTGATGCTCCAACTTTTGAAAATACTATTGTTCCGTTAGAAAAGTCAGGACAAGAACTTAACAGAGTTTTTACCTATTATGGAATTCTAAGTAGTAATATGTCTTCTCCAGAGTTTAGAAAAATTCAAAAGGAAATGGCTCCGAAATTATCTGATTTTCGTTCTAAAATATCTCAAAACGAAATTTTATTCCAAAGAATTAAGACAGTTTATGATAATGCTCAGAAGCAACCTTTGGAAGCAGATCAACAACGTGTAGTGCAATTGACATATGAACAATTTGCTATGAATGGCGCTGAGTTAAACATCGAAAAAAAGAAACGCTACGCAGAAATAAACAAGGAATTATCTGAATTATATACCAATTTCTCAAACAATATTTTAGCAGACGAAGAAGGCTACATAACCTATCTTACTAAAGAACAATTAGGAGGATTATCAGAACCATTGATCAAGGCATATGGCAAAGCCGCTGCAGATAAAGGAGAAGAAGGTAAATACGCGGTAACCAATACAAGATCTTCTATGGATCCGTTTCTTAAATATTCTACAGAAAGAGAATTACGGGAACAAGTATGGAAAAACTACTACTCTAGAGGTGATAACGGAGATGATAAAGATAATAATGAGAATATTGCTAAAATTCTAAAATTAAGAAAAGAGCGTGTAGCTTTATTGGGGTATGACAATTATGCAGATTGGCGATTACAGAACCGAATGGCGAAGAATCCTGAAAATGCAATGAAATTAATGAATGCTGTTTGGCCAGCCGCTATTGCCCGTGTAAAAGAAGAAGTATCCGATATGCAGGCTGTAGCAGATGCTAATAAAGATAATATTACCATTGAGCCTTGGGATTACAGATATTATGCAGAAAAAGTTAGAAAGAAAAAGTATGACCTGGATTCTGACGAGGTAAAGCAATATTTACAATTAGATAAGCTTAGAGAAGCTATGTTTTTTGTTGCCGGAGAATTGTTTAATTATGAATTTACAACAGTAGCAAAAGGAACGGTTCCGGTATTCCACGAAGATGTTAATGTTTGGGAAGTAAAAGATAAAACTTCGGGAGAACATATAGGATTGTGGTATTTAGATCCTTTTGCCAGAACAGGAAAACGTTCTGGAGCCTGGGCAACAACCTATAGAAGCCACACTACTTTTGACGGTAAAAAAACTGTGTTGGCATCTAATAATTCTAATTTTGTAAAACCAGCTCCAGGAGAACCTGTTTTAGTATCCTGGGATGATGCGACAACATTTTTTCATGAATTTGGTCACGCATTACATTTCTTTTCTTCAGAAGTACGATACCCTACTCTTAATGGAGGTGTTCGTGATTACACAGAATTTCAATCTCAATTATTAGAACGCTGGTTATCGACAGATAAGGTAATAGATAATTATTTGGTTCATTATAAAACGGGAGCACCAATGCCAAAAGAATTAGTTGCAAAAGTGAAGAAAGCAGCTACTTTTAATCAAGGGTTTGCTACTACAGAATATTTAGCTTCTGCTTTAATGGATATGAAATTTCATTTAGCGGACCCAGCAAATATTGATGTGGATAGGTTTGAAAAAGAAACCTTAGCAGAACTTAACATGCCCAAAGAATTGGTTATGCGTCATCGTACCCCTCATTTTGGACATGTATTTTCTGGAGAAGGATATGCAACTGCATATTACGGATATATGTGGGCTGATGTACTAACATCTGATGCAGCAGAGGCCTTTGCTGAAGCTCCGGATGGATTCTATGACAAAGATGTTGCAGCCAAATTAGTTAAGTATCTATTTGCTCCTAGAAATGCAATGGATCCAGCAGAAGCCTACAGATTATTTCGTGGTCGTGATGCTAAAATAGAAGCCTTGATGAAAGATCGTGGGTTTCCTACTACTGCTAAATAAAAACAAGGTTATTAACATAATTATTCATTTTAAAATGTTTTAACGATGAGAAAAGAATCCAACAAAACCAGTAGAAGAAAATTCATCAAAGGTTCAGCGATACTTGCAACAGGACTTGCTGCTGTTCCTTTAATGGCTTTTGATAATGACACACGAGCTATTGACACTTCTGATAGTATCTATTTGATAGGTCCGCAAAAAGGATATTCTCCACAAATTGGTACCCTGCTATCTACGATGACTATGATGAGAGCTTGGGTTGTTAGAACCGTTAAAGATCTTACTATAGAACAATTAGATTTTCAGATAGATGAGCAATCCAACTCGATTGGTGCCATGCTATTACATCTAGCAGCAACAGAAAGATATTATCAGCTTAATACTTTTGACGAAATAGCATGGGGTAAATGGGATGAAGACATAAAAAAAGAATGGGACATTGCCAGTGGCTTAGGTAAAAAAGGAAGAGAAATAATTAAAGGAAACTCTATTGATTATTACCTTCAAACACTTGAAGAAGTTAGAGAAATAACTAAAAAAGAATTTACCAAAAGAGATGATAAATGGATTATGAAATCTGAATCATTTTTTGGTAATCAACCTACTAATAATTATGCTAAATGGTTTCACGTATGTGAGCACGAATCGAATCATCGTGGGCAGATGAAGTTTATCATCAAAAGGCTTCCTGCATAATCAAGAATATGAGTAACCCTTTAAAATTGGATCCCGAAAAAATCATTGATACGATCTCTTTATTAGAGAAACGAATCTCTGATAGATTTCCTGATTCGGGACTTAAAAAAGTATGTCATAATTTTTTACAAACGGCTCAGGATAGTAAACAAAATATCGATTGGATTTCCAAACCAAATCTTTCGCTTAGAATTTTTGCTTACTTGGTCATATTAATTGGATTAGGTGGATTAATTTATAGTATAACCTATGTCGATTTAGAAATTAAGAATACTACACTCGCCAATATTGTTTCTATCTCAGAAGCAATATTTAATGATATCATTTTATTAGGGGCGGCTATCTTTTTTTTAGTTTCATTAGAGTCCAGGTTAAAAACAAAACGTGCACTTAAATCTCTTAATGAGCTTAGAGTTATTGCGCACGTGATTGACATGCACCAACTGACTAAAGACCCCAATCTAACTGACCTACCTGAGTCTGCTACAGAAAATTCACCTAAACGTACCTTTACCAGATTTGAACTCCAAAGATATTTAGATTATTGCTCGGAAGCCACAGCACTGGTTGGTAAAGTAGCAGCGTTATACTCTCAAAGCTTGCCTGATGAAGCAGTGGTAAGAGCTGTAAATGAAATTGAAGTACTTACGACAGGCCTAAGTCGAAAAATATGGCAAAAGCTTATTATTCTAAATGAGTTAAATTCGAAATAATAAGTAGAAAGATAAAAAGCAATATAAAAGAATGGCATATAACATTGTTCTTGTAGAACCAGAAATACATACAAACACAGGGAATATTGGCCGATTAAGTCTTGCATCAGGGTCAAATTTACATCTGGTAAAACCATTTGGTTTTGAACTAAGTGATAAAAGATTAAAACGTGCTGGGTTAGATTATTGGAAACATATTTCATTAAAAACGTATGAAAGCTTAGATGAATTTATGTCTATCAATAAAGGAAAAAAAATGGCTTTTTTCTCCAGTCATGGAAAAACAGATCATTGGTCTATTGATTATGAAGATGATATGTTTCTTATTTTCGGAAAAGAATCAGCAGGTTTACCTACAAGTATTACAGAAGCTAATTCCGATAACACATACAAAATACCAATACTTAATGAACATATAAGAAGTTTAAATCTAGCGAATGCTGTGAGTATAGTAGTCTATGAAGGACTGAGAAATCTTACTAAATAACTTTAAAAATCATTCAAAATTATAAAATTCATCAAGATGAAAATCGTCAAATCATTAATAGTAATACTTTTTATGTCAGGAATACTAATTTCTTGTAAAAAGGATACTTCTGTAACCCCTTTAAACACTGAGGTTCAAGAAAGCAACGAATTTAAAGTAGATTTTGAAAAATTCACTTTAGATAATGGATTGCAAGTTATTCTTCATGTAGATCGTTCTGATCCTGTAGTTGCAGTTGCTTTGACTGCTCACGTAGGGTCTGCCAGAGAGATAGAAGGACGCACAGGTTTTGCTCATTTATTTGAACATTTATTGTTTCTAGAGTCCGAAAACCTAGGAAAAGGAGGTCTTGATAAAATGAGTGCTCGTATTGGGGGATCCGGAGCTAACGGTTCTACCAGTAGAGATCGAACTAATTACTACCAAACTGTCCCTAAAGATGCATTAGAAAAAATGATCTGGGCCGAAGCTGATAAACTTGGTTTCTTTATCAATACAGTTACAGATCCTGTCTTGGCAAAAGAAAAGCAGGTCGTAAAAAATGAAAAACGTCAAAGTGTAGATAATAGACCGTATGGACATGAATCCTATGTTATTGACAAGAATATGTATCCAAAAGATCATCCGTATAACTGGCAGGTAATAGGATCTCTAGAAGATCTTCAGAATGCTACCTTGCAAGATGTGAAAGATTTCTATAACCGTTGGTATGTTCCTAATAATGTAACACTAACCATTGCTGGAGATTTTGATACCGTTCAGGCTAAAGAATGGGTGCATAAATATTTTGATGAGATCAAAAAAGGTGAAGATATTGCTCCGTTAAAAAAACGACCAACTACTTTAACTGAAACGAAAAAATTATACTACGAAGACAATTTTGCGCGCCTTCCTCGGCTTACTATGACTTGGCCAGCCGTTTATGAATATCATCCCGACTCATACGCTCTGGAAGTATTATCTAATTATTTATCTGAAGGAAAAAAAGCACCATTTAACAAGGTAATTGTGGAGGATAAACAATTAGCTCCAAGTGTAACCGCATTACACTATGGATCAGAATTAGCAGGTCAATTCAGCTTGATCATTCGCGGATTCGAAAAAGTAAATCTAAATGATATAGATAAAGCAATACAAGAATCTTTTGCGAGATTCGAAACAGAAGGTATTTCTCAGGAGGACTTAAATCGCATTAAAGCAGGACAGGAAACTAGCTTTTATAATAGTTTATCAAGCGTATTAGGTAAAGGATTTCAGCTAGCACAATATGAGATTTTTGCAGGAGACCCTGGGTTTATAAATCAAGATGTTAAGAATATACTTGCGGTAACCACCGATGATGTAATGCGCGTGTACAACCAATATATTAAAGGGAAACATTATGTAGCGACAAGTTTCGTTCCTATCGGGCAAACGGATCTAATCCTTAAAGACTCTGCTTTAGCCGAAGTTGCAGAAGAAAAAATAGTAGAAGGTGCAGAAGAAAATTTTGATGCTAGCATTGCCGCAACATACGAAAAAACACCATCTAGTTTTGATAGATCCATAGAACCACCATATGGAACAACCCCAAAAGTTATGATTCCTGCGGTATGGGAAGATAATTTAACTTCAGGTTTAAAAGTTTATGGAATTGAAAATGATGAAGTACCATTGGTACAATTCAGAATGGATATTAAAGGAGGTTTATTGCTAGAAAAAATAGACAAGGTGGGAGTTTCTAATCTTTTAGCTCAATTGATGACCAAAGGAACGCAAAACAAAACTACTGAAGAATTAGAAAATGCAATAGAAAGCCTTGGCGCAATATTAGATATATATTCAACCGATGAAAATATAATAGTTAGCGGTAGTACCTTATCCAAAAATTATAATAAAACGATAGCACTGATTAAAGAAATTCTACTAGAACCAAGATGGGATGAAAAAGAATTTGAATTAATTAAACAAAGTGCTATCAGTCAAATACAACAACAAAAGGCAAGTCCGCGTAGTATTGCAGGAAATGAATATGCAAAATTGATTTATGGAGATGATCACATCCTTTCACATAATAATTTAGGTACAGAAGATTCCGTAAAAGAAATTACAATAGCTGATCTTAAGCAATATTATAATGAAAACATTTCTCCATCTGTAACCAAACTCCATATTGCAGGAGACATATCCAAAGGTCAGGTAACTTCTTCTCTTGTAGACCTCAATAAAAATTGGTCGCCAAAAGATGTGAAATTTCCAGAACTTCAAAACCCTAAAGCCCCAGAAAGATCCAAAGTATATTTTTATGACGTTCCTGATGCAAAACAATCTATGCTTCGTTTTGGATATCCTGCCATAGCCGCAACTGATGATGATTTCTATCCGGTTAGAATTATGAATTATCGATTAGGTGGAGGCGGATTTGCATCACAATTGACACAACAATTACGGGAAGGTAAAGGATATACATATGGTATTGGATCATTTTTTTCGGGAAGTACCATTCCCGGAGCATTTACTATATCTAGTGGTGTTCGATCCAACGTAACCTATGAATCAAGTAACCTAATAAAAGAAATACTAGAAAACTATAGCAAGGATTATAACGAAAATGACTTAGAAGTTACTAAAAGTGCATTGGTAAAGAGTAATGCCAGAGCTTTCGAAACCCTTGGAGCTAAATTGAATATGCTAACGAATATTAGTACATTACAATATTCTAATGATTATGTAACCAAGCGAGAAGAAATAGTAAACGGCATGACAGTTGAAGAAGTTAAAAAGCTGGCTAATCAATATCTTGATCCTAATAAGATGATATACTTGGTAGTAGGTGATGCTAAAACTCAATTAAAGAAGTTAGAAGAACTTGGATTTGGAACTCCAATACTTCTAAACAAAGAAAACAAGACTATAAAAGATTAATTCTTAAAAACAAAAATCAGTAAAGTGATAGTTAAACTAGCTGAAACTAATTTAAAAACCAAGTTTGGAGAATATCGTGAAATTCTGTTTTATGATGGTCAAAAGGAATCCTTTGCACTAGTAATGGGCGATATAAAAGATGAAGAAAACATATTATGTCGAGTACACTCTTCTTGTATTTTCGCTCATCATTTTAATAGTATAGAATGTGATTGTAGAGAACAAATGGAAATATCACAGCAACTTATACAAAAAGAAGGTAAAGGGATTATTATTTGGTTAGATCAAGAAGGTAAGTCTAATGGACATCTTGCCTTACTAAAAAGTATTGAATACAAAAATAAAGGACTCTCGCAAGCGAAAGCTTATGAAGCAGCTGGTTTTAAAAAAGATGCCAGAAACTTTTCTCCTGCCGCAAAAATTTTGAACGAATTAGGAGCGACATCTATTCGAATGCTAACTAATAACCCTAAAAAAGTAGCCACTTTAAGTGAACTTGGTATTAAAGTTACTGGCACACAACCAACTGTTTTATGATTTAAAATTTAACAACTTTTATCTCAACACTAAAACTGTCGCAAACAAATATTCTACACATATCATACAAAATTTTGATAGCCATGGTTACTGAAATAAAAGATAATCCTAAGAGTCAAATAGGAAAATCTGGCTAAAACTTACTACTTAAAATGTGATAAATATCTAATCAGAAGAAGTAATTATTATCAAATCACAATGCTTATGCAATATCTGGATTAAGAACTATACAAATAGTTGTTTATTTTACTAAATAAAACAATGTTTCATCTGGCGTATTATTGAATTATTCTTACTAAAAGTACTTTTTTATAGAAAAAAATTTAAAATAAACACTAACAAAGGTCTTAATGTTATCAAATTGTTAATTTGAACTACATTTGATTTTTATTCGATCTCTAACATTTAGCTCAAAAGATTGCACATAATTTATTGATTTGTTTCAATGTAATATCATATCGGTAAATTTCTCCCATATTCATTAAAAATTAAACACCGCCAATACCCCCTAAACCCCGTAAACAAAGAGTTGTTAAGATATTTTTAAGAGTTTGGATTACTTTTTTAGATACATTTGCACCCGTTTTGAAAAAATAAGAAAATTTAAAAATAAACACATAATTAATTTTTATTAAAATGATCAAAAAAATCCCATTTCTATTTATGCTTGTTATTGCTTTAGCATCTTGCGAAAGTACATCTGTAGAAGACGAAACATTCAATGAAGGAAATGACAAGCCAGAAATCATTGATATCTATGACGATAACAGTCATGGTTTAGGTAACTAAAAAAATAAAACACCCTCGAAATAAAATTTAAAACAATAAAATAAAACAAAAATGAAAAAAATTACATTTCTATTAGTATTAGTATTAGCTACAGTATTCGTTTCTTGTGAAAACGAAACTATTGAAAGTCAAGTTTTCAACGAAGAAAGTAACGATAACAATACAGAAGACGAAAACACCGAAGATGACGAAATCGTCATAGGTGGTAATGAATAATTACAATAAACCTCTTTTATAGATTAGAATTAGCAAATAAGAAGAGTAAATCTTATTTTAAAGGGAAAGTCCAAAAGACTTTCCCTTTTTTATTTGTATTATTAGTAGCGAATTAAAGAAAATGATTAGATAAAGAATTATGAATCTGGTTTCTTTTTATGGCAATCTTCTTTATCAGACGGATCAATATTCATTGATCAAAACTCACTTGTCCAAAATTGCAGATCGCATGTTAGAAGGGATACAAAATAACCAAGATTTCATTTTCAGAGAAATAAATAATTACCATATTGATTATTTAGGAATACCTGTAGAAGAATTGAAAAAAATTAAGTTTACCAGAGAAGATTGTCAAACAACCGTTGCTAATGAATATGGTTTTAAGAATTGGGAAATTGTTGAACAATTAGAAGGTCATTATGACCATAATTTTGAAAAGGCAGTTAATTTTCTTGTTGATGGTGATTTTAAAAAGCTCAAAAAAATAATCAAACTTGATCCTAAATTAGTCTTCAAAAAGTCAAAATATGGTCATCAAGCTACATTATTAAATTACGCAGCAAGTAATGGCGTAGAAATGTGGAGACAAAAAGCACCACTTAATCTTCCTGAAATGACCAAGTTTTTAATCGAACAAGGTGCCGACCCGAATGCAACCATGAAGGTATATGGCGGTAGTTTTGATACATTAACTTTATTAAAATCTAGTATACACCCTTTTAATGCAGGTATTGCAGAAAAAATGATCAACATATTACAATAAAAAGAAATCGTATTTATACTTAAAATCAGAAAATGGCTTCCATTAAAACGTACAAACTAACAGATGAAACGGAAAAGCAGATCGTTTTTGATATAAAAAAAATGGAGGATATTTATGATAAAGCTGGAGGTAAAATTGACACACCACATCGACATGATTTTTACATTATTCTTTTAGTATCAAAAGCTAAGGGCATCCATATCATTGATTTTAACGAATTCTTGCTTGAAGATTGTCAGGTTTTTTTCCTTAGTCCGGGACAAGTACATCAAATCCTGGAAGAGCAGAAATCCTATGGTTGGGTAATTACATTTTCTAGACAATTTCTTATTAAAAACAATATTGACTATCGTTTTATTGAAGACATCAACTTATTTCAAGATTATGGTTATACTCCTCCTCTTTCTTTAAACGAAACACAATTGGAAAAATTGAATACATATAGCGTCCAAATTTTCGAAACCTACCACATTGATTCGAAATTTAAGTTAGAAGCAATTGGGGCTTTATTAAAGCTTCTTTTAATTTATAGCAATAATATATGTGATATTAGTAGAAAAGATCCTCAACAGCTTCACGCAGGTTCTACTATATTGAAAGAATATAAAAATTTAGTCGAAGAACATTTCTCAGATTGGCATAAAGTACATCAATATGCAGAAACATTGCATGTTACACCGGATCACTTAAACAGAACTATCAAATCCCTTATAGGAAAAACTGCTAAAGAATACTTACAATCCAGAATTATTGTAGCTGCAAAAAGACTTCTTAGCTTTTCAGGAAAAACTACAAAGGAAATTGGATATGAATTAGGTTTTTCAGAACCTGCTAATTTTAGTAACTTCTTTAAGAAATGTACAAGCTTCTCGCCTTCTCAGTTTAGACAACAGCATTAAATATCGGATTTTTATAACATTCTTCCGTATTATCACATTTCAAACAATCATATAATACTAGAACTTTGTATTCAAATATAAAGAAAGGATATATTATGAAAACGATAATGCATAAATCAGATACCAGAGGAAAAGCTAATTTTGAATGGTTAAACTCATATCATTCGTTTAGTTTCGGAAATTACTACAATCCAGAAAGGATGAGTTTTGGAGCATTAAGAGTGCTTAATGATGATACCGTATCATCAGGAATGGGATTTGGTAAACACCCCCATGACAACATGGAGATTATATCGATTCCTTTGGAAGGTGATTTAGAACACAAAGATAGTATGGGTAATACAACCATAATCAAACAAGGTGATATACAAGTAATGAGTGCCGGAACGGGTGTCTTTCATAGCGAGTATAATAAAAATTCGGATAAGGAGGTAAAGTTTTTACAAATATGGGTAACTCCTAATAAGAAAAATGTAACTCCTAGATATGATCAAATCTCTATAGAGAATAAAAATATCAAAAATGAATTATATCAAATTCTATCTCCGAATCCAGATGACAATGGGGTTTGGATTCATCAAGATGCTTGGTTTCATCTCGGTGAACTAGAAACAGAACACACACAGACCTATACGCTGAAAGATAAAAAAAATGGAGTCTATGCCTTTGTTTTAGAAGGAAGCGTAACGATCGAAGATAACATATTAGAAAAAAGAGATGGACTAGGAATCTGGGACGTAGAACAAATTAAAATTAATTCAAACGGAGCTTCTAAAATATTACTCATGGAAGTTCCAATTACACTATAAATCATACTCATATGGAACTATTAAAAAATTTAGAATGGCGTTACGCCACCAAAAGATTTGACTCTAGCAAAAAGATTTCTGAATCTGACCTTGAAAAAATCAAACAAGCTATTTCACTATCTGCCTCATCCTACGGGTTGCAGGCATATAAAGTATTGATTATAGAAGATCCTGAAATTCGTAAACAGTTACAACCTAAATCCTGGGGTCAGTCTCAAATTGTAGATGCTTCGCAATTAATTGTTTTTTGTAATTACACAAAGGTTGATGAGAAAGTAATCGATGACTATCTAAAATTAAAAGCAACTATACAAGATTTAAATTTAGATGATTTAAAAGGATATGGTGATTTCATGAAGTCTAAAATCAGTGAGTTTAGCGATGAAACAGTAAAATCCTGGACCGCTAAACAAACCTATATTGGTTTAGGAAACTTACTAGCAGCCTGTGCGGAACTGAAAATTGACGCGTGTCCGATGGAGGGTTTTGAACCAAAAGATTATAATGAGATATTAGGGTTATCCAAAAAAGGTTTATCCGCTGCTGTAATTGCAACAATAGGATATCGATCTGAAGAAGACGCAACTCAACACACTAAAAAGGTGCGTAAGCCTATCAGTGAATTATTCGAAATTATATAAATACTAATTTTTGGGTATATATATGAGGCTTGAAATTATTAAACATTCAAGCCTCTTTTTATTTTGTAATAAATCTGGCCAAAATAGATCTAACTAAATATCTTTAACCCACTTATTAGATTATAACCAACTTATCTTCTATTTTTTATATAAAAAATTATCATAACGGAGTTTTCATCCTATAATATTACCAAATTGTTAAGTTTATACTTTATTAAGCAAAAACAGGAATGAATATATTTCAATAAAAACCTAAAAAAAATACATTCAAATAACTCATTATTTAATAACTTTATTAATATCTCATCCCCTGCCCTTCCTAAGTTACGAAAATCCTAAGCTACCATTCTTCTTAATTGTAAAATCAAAATAAGCATCACTTTAAATTACGAATTTCGTATCTCTTTTTTAAATACTTTTGCGCCCGAATAAAATTAAATCAAAAATAAAGCGTTTAACATAAAACTTTGTCCCTTAACAAAATAAAGAAATAAAGTTCTCTCTTATATTAGAATTAGCCAAAAAATCTAAAGAGTATTACGCAACAGAATCGAGGATTATAATAATCCTCGATTTTTTTTATCTTTAAAGTCATTCTTTATTTAATACTTCGAAGTATGATGAAACCTAGCGTATTTTTTCTACTGGTATTTGTGACAACTATATTATCAGCACAAAAAAATATTGATCATAAATATGCAGAATTCAATTTTTGGATTGGCGAATGGAATGTTTATAAACATAACACCGATACAATTGTTGGTAAAAGCAAAATTGAAGCAATTATCGATGATAAGGTAATTAAAGAAACTTATCATTCCACCACATCCAAATATCACGGTACTAGTTTAAATAAATATAATCCCAGAACCAATCAATGGGAGCAATTTTGGGTTGATAACTCTGGATTAACGTTGCATATTCAAGGAAATATTAAAGATGGTAAAATGGTATTACAAAATCAGGTTGATACCGAAAAAGGCACATTGTCTAATAAAATATCATGGCAGAAAAATCCTGATAATACAGTTAGACAAACTTGGTTACAGAGCACCGATAAAGGTAAAAGCTGGAAAGTAGTATTTGATGGTGATTACAAATCTATTATATCAGATTAAATTACCTCTCCATACAGATCGAAATCCTCAGCTTCATATATTTTGACAGTAGTATATTCTCCAGTTTTTAAATAAAACTTAGAAGCATCAATTAACACCTCATTATCTACGTCAGGAGAGTCAAATTCAGTTCTACCTACAAAATATGGCCCTTCTTTTCGATCAATAACAACCTTAAATTCCTGTCCTATTTTCTGTTGATTCAATTCCCAAGAGATTTGGGATTGTATCTCCATGATTTCATTGGCGCGATCCATTTTCACCTCTTCGGGGACATCATCTTCTAGATTATAAGCATGTGTGTTTTCTTCATGAGAATAAGTAAAACATCCAAGACGCTCAAAACGCATTTCTTTTACCCAATCCCTTAATGTTTCGAAATCTTCTTGCGTCTCTCCTGGATACCCAACAATTAATGTAGTACGAATTGCCATTTCCGGTACTGCAGCTCTAAACTCTTTAAGGAGTTTGGTGGTTTTGGCTTTAGTAGTACCACGACGCATGGATTTCAAAATCGGATCCGCTATATGCTGTAATGGTATATCAATATAATTACAGATTTTAGGTTCTTGTCTCATTACCTCTAAAACTTCCATCGGAAATCCTGTGGGAAATGCATAATGCAAACGTATCCACTCAATACCTTCGACTTTTACTAACTCACGAAGTAAATCTGCTAACTTTCTTTCTTTATAAAGATCTAATCCGTAATAGGTTAAATCCTGTGCAATTAGAACTAACTCTTTTACACCATCGGCAGCTAACTTACCTGCTTCTGTAACTAATTCTTCAATTGGTGTTGACTTATGCTTACCCCGCATTATTGGAATTGCACAAAAAGAACAAGGACGATCACAACCTTCTGCTATTTTTAAGTAAGCGTAATTTTTAGGAGTTGTCGTTAATCTTTCCCCTATTAATTCGTGTTTATAATCAGCTCCTAATGCTTTTAATAAACCTGGTAACTCTGTAGTACCAAAATATTGATCTACATCTGGAATCTCTTTTTGTAAATCTGGTTTATATCTTTCTGACAAACATCCAGTAACAAAAACTTTATCAACTATACCTTGATCTTTTTTCTGTACATATTCTAAAATAGTATTTACAGATTCTTCTTTTGCATTTGCAATAAAACCACAAGTATTAATAACCACAACGTTGCCCTCTTCTTCATGAACTACTTCCTTGTTGTTGGCTTTCAGTTGTCCCATAAGAACCTCACTATCATATACGTTCTTACTACAACCCAATGTAACCACATTGATCTTATTTTTCTTTAAAGTCTTTGTTCTCATATCTTTTGGATAAAGGTTTGCAAAGATACAATGAATAACTAAAGTTTAGCACATAATTACCAATAACTCTATATGTTAAAAAATATCAACCGTTAAACCTTTTGTATATTGTACTGTCTAAATCTGCATAACCCCCAACTTATGAAAAATATAATGACTTTATTTTATTCTCTATTACTTAGTTTTACCATTTCTTGTTCTGATGAAGCCGAGGAAATTCTTACAGAAGTTCCTACCCCTGATCAAAATGCTTTATATTTTCCTCCTATCGATTCTGAGGAATGGGAAACCACAACTATTACTGATTTAGGATGGAACACTGATGCAGAACAACCTCTTTATAATTTTCTGGAAGAAAAAAACACCAAGGCATTTATCATCCTAAAAAACGGAAAAATTGTAGTAGAGAGATACTTCAATGGGGGATCTGCTTTTGATAACAACCCTTGGTATTCCGCAGGAAAAACATTAACTGCTTTTACTGTAGGACTGGCACAACAAGAAGGATTACTAGACATTAATACTTCTTCTGCAACGTACCTAGGAACTCAATGGGCAGATATTACAACAGATCAAGAACAAGCAATTACAGTAAAAAATCATTTAATGATGACAACTGGTTTAGATTATAATGTATCCAATCAAAATTGTACTGATTTTGATTGCTTAAGTTTTCTTAATGAACCAGGAAATTTCTGGTATTATCATAATGCTGCGTATACATTACTAACAGATATCGTTGCAGGAGCTGCAAACACAGATTACAACACCTATTTTGATACTAAACTAAAAAACAAAATTGGGATGAACGGAACATGGGTAAGTATTGGATATGCTAACATATACTACAGTACAGCCAGAAGTATGGCTCGTTTTGGTCTATTAAATCTTAATAAAGGAATTTGGGATAACAACCAAATCCTTAGTGATCAAAATTACTTTACTGAAATGACTACTACTTCACAAAACCTAAATCAAGCTTACGGATATTTATGGTGGCTGAATGGTAAATCAAGTTTTAGGGCGCCAGCGTTCGAAGATGAATTTCCTGGAGAACTAATGCCAGATGGACCTAGTGATCTTATTGCTGGCTTAGGTAAAGATGACCAAAAACTCTATGTAGTTCCTAGTCAGAATTTAGTAATCATTAGAATGGGGGATGACACTGGTCAGGCATTACTTGGACCTTCAAGCTTTGATAATGAGTTATGGATAAAAATTAATGCGCTTATTAATTAATTGTACATAATAGGCATCTTACGCTTTTTAGATATTGACTCATACCAAAATCCCAGTTGTAACAATTTGGCTTCCGAAAATGACTTCCCAATAATAGTAAGCCCTTTAGGCTCACCTTTTTCGGTATAACCCATAGGCACCGTTAAAGCTGGATATTTAGCCACAGCGGCATAACCAGCATGATAGTTATTTATTGACAATACTACATCTAGACCATGTTCATCAATTTGAGAATCAAAATATTTACGAGCGGTAATCTTAAGATCTTCTTTTATTTTTTCCAAACCTTCTTTAGTAGTACTGTCCTTTACGATTCCTTCAAATATACCTTGACCATATGGAATCCTGATAAGTGTATCTCTTAAATTAAATGCTATTACATCTTCTATCGTATTTATATTGATGTTATCACTAGCATAGGTTTTTATATATTTAGGAAGATCATTCTTCATATCAATATTCAAAATACTAAGAAATCCAGGTAGTGAGATTTGTTCTGGTTCCACTTCTATAACCTCTCCACCTGCTGTTTTGATTTGATCAATCGCTATTGCATATAGAGAATCTTGTAAAAAACTCTTAATAACACCAAAACGCTTTCCTTTTACAATTGAATCTTTTGCAGCTATCAAAAAATCTGTTTCTGAAGAAACAGAAGTAGTGTCGTTTGGATCTTTTCCTACCAACGCATTTAACAAAATAGCATTATCAACTACACTTTTTGTCATTGGGCCTGGTGTATCCAAAGTACTTGAAATTGGCACAATACCAGATCTGCTTAACAAACCAATCGTTGGTTTTAATCCCACAACAGAATTCTGACTAGAAGGAGATAAAATAGATCCACTTGTTTCGGTGCCCACTGCCGCTGTGCAAAAATTCGCAGCAACAACTGCACCACTACCAGAACTAGAACCACCACTTTCAAAAATCATCCTACCATATGGATTAAGAGTCTGACCTCCAATTGCACTATATCCAACAGGACAACCAATACAAAGAAAATATGCCCATTCGCTAAGATTTGCTTTACCCAAAATCAATGCATTTTCATCTAATAAACGCTGAGTTATAAAGGCATTATCTGTTTTATTATTTTGTAATGCAATAGCTCCTGCAGTGGTAAGCATATCTTTGGTACCAATATTATCTTTTAGCATAATTGGCATTCCAAAAACAGAGTTTATTTTAATAGTATTTTTATCTACTTTATCTAAGACTCTCGCTTGTTTCACAACCTTAGGGTTTAAGGATATAACAGCATTTAGAGATAAAGAATTATCACTCTCATACTTTCTGATTCTATAAATATAAAACTTAACCAACTCTTCATACGAAAGCTCTCCTTTTTTGACACTTTGCTGAATCGTTGGTATATCTTTTTCAAGTATAAATTTCTTTAACCTATTGTAGTCTTCCGCTGAAAAATCTTCAAGTTCCGATGCTAAAGGTTTCCATATATCATTTTTATCTAAAATTTTAGAATTCACAAGTTTTAAATGCATTCTTGCTTGTTCCAGCTTTTTAGTCGATTCTAAATCCTTAGTTTCATCATAAGGTTTCCAAATTACTTTAGGCTGTAACTCTTTTTGTGGTTCTTCTTTTCCTTTTTTACAGGAACCAAAAACCAAAAATGTAATAAAAACATACAGTAATATTCTCATAAAGCGATTGTCATTAAAGCGTTTTTGAGAAATGAAAGTATAAAAAAAAGATATTGCGATAGTGTCACGATACCTTTTTAACTATTTTGTAACAAATTATATCTAAGCTACCTGTTTAATATTTTAATAGCAATCAACGGATACATCCAAAAACTAAACACTACTAAAGACAAGACTGATATTACTAGAAGTCTGAAATTCTCCTTTTTTAAAATAATACACTTTGCAGTAAGGAATCCCACTATGATATATGGAAATATAAAAAGAAGGTTTACATATGTTTTGTTCCTATACAACTGAGTTGGAAACAATGGGTTTCTAGAAAAAAATAAAAACTCAATGGTAGCATATACGTTTAACCCAGCCACAATGACACAATACAAGAAAAGAATTCTAATTAATGATCTATCCAATATCTATTCATGCTAAATCTAACACTACTTAAAAAAAGAATCTACAAATTCATACTTATTAAACACCTGAAGATCTTCAATACCCTCTCCTACTCCAATGTACTTTACAGGAATCTGAAATTGATCACTTATTCCAATAACCACTCCTCCTTTTGCGGTTCCGTCTAATTTTGTCACTGCTAATGAGGTTACCTCTGTTGCAGCAGTAAACTGCTTTGCTTGTTCAAAAGCATTTTGACCTGTAGAACCATCTAAAACCAATAAAACATCATGTGGAGCATCCCCAATCACTTTTTGCATAACACGTTTTACCTTAGTCAGCTCATTCATCAAATTTACCTTATTATGTAATCTTCCTGCTGTATCAATGATAATAACATCTGCATCCTGATTTACTCCAGATTTTAAGGTATCAAAAGCTACAGATGCAGGATCACTCCCCATATCTTGCTTTATGATGGGTACATCTACACGATCAGCCCAGACCTGTAACTGATCTATTGCCGCTGCTCTAAACGTATCAGCAGCTCCTAAAACCACTTTTAAACCTTTTTTATTAAATTGATAAGCCAGCTTACCAATGGTAGTTGTTTTTCCAACACCATTTACTCCTACAACCATTAAAACATATGGTTTTTTATCCTTTGGAATCTCAAAATCTGTAGCCTCACCAGAATTCGTTTCAGAAAGTAAACCAGCTATCTCTTCTCTTAAAATTTGATTCAGCTCATCTGTCCCAAGGTATTTATCTCTAGAAACTCGGCCTTCTATTCTTTCTATAACTTTTATCGTAGTTTTTACCCCGACATCACTAGTTACTAAGACTTCCTCCAGATTATCCAGTACATCATCATCTACTTTGGATTTACCGGCAACAGCTTTACCTAATTTAGAAAAGAAGCTAGTTTTAGACTTCTCTAATCCCTTATCTAAGGTTTCTTTTTTCTCCGAAGAGAATATTTTTTTAAACAAACTCATGTATTATATTCAGAATGCTAATAAGTTAAAATTTAAACTAATATAAAATCGCATAAATATATAAAAAGAAAGAGCCATTCCAATTAAATTGAAACGGCTTCTTTCTAAAATATTTTTATTGCTAATTACTTTTTCTTGAAAAAGTCATTTACTGCATCTGGTTGCATAATTGACTCTACGAAAGTATATGCTCCTGTTTTCGGAGATTTCACCATTTTAATAGCCTTGGTCAATCTCTTTGATCCTGTCTGTAACGATGCTACTGATTTCTTTGCCATTGTCTTATTTTATTTCTTTATGAACAGTCATTTTCTTTAGAATAGGATTAAATTTCTTTATTTCCATTCTATCAGGAGTGTTCTTTTTATTTTTTGTTGTAATATATCTAGAAGTACCTGGTTTACCAGAAGCTTTATGCTCTGTACATTCTAAAATCACCTGAACTCTATTACCTTTCTTTGCCATTATAGTATCTTTTTAAAAGCTGATTTATTTTGTTAAGAAACCTTTAGCTCTTGCTTCTTTTAAAACAGCAGCAATACCGTTTTTATTTATATTTTTTAAAGCTGCAGTAGACACCTTAAGTGTTACCCAACGATCTTCTTCTGGAATATAAAAACGCTTTTTTATTAAATTCGCGTTGAATTTACGTTTTGTTTTATTCATCGCGTGAGAAACGTTATTTCCCACCATCGCTTTTTTACCTGTTAGCTCGCAAACTCTTGACATCTCTTCTTAATTTTGGTATTATTTCAAAACAGGGTGCAAATTAACGAATTATTTACCGAACCACCAATAATAGTTTTGTATTTTTTTCTCTTTTTAAATATTTTATTTCGATACTACCGTAAATACTAAAACTAAAGGTGTTTATATAGTAAAAGTAAAGGATGATTCGCTCATTATATAAACAACAAAAATATCAAAACTATATCCATTTTAGCTAAAACAGGTATTTATACCTATATAACAAGTCGAGCATACCAATTACTTTTACACCAGTTAGTTTTCATAACTGTAACTAACTACTTGATATGGGGTAATTGAGTAGTAAACAAGCGGATCTTAGGATCCGCTTTTTTTATATAAGCTATCCAAAAACAATATTTCAAACAAAGAATTCTTACAACCAAAACTTTATCCTACTAAAAAAAACTTAAAAGAACTTATTGCAAATGATTGATTTTTAAAACCCTAAATTGTATCTTAGAGAAAAAAACGATTGTTATGTTCCAAAACAATACTAATGACTTCATTAGGAAGCACGAACTTGATATAGGATCTTTCTTTTTTCACAAAAACTTCATGATTTCAGAAATGAATGAAGGAGCCTCATTAAATTATGATAAAGCCACGAAATTATTTTTGTTAGCAAAAGAGTATTATGGAAATAACATTCCATTTGTTTATATTACAAATAGAAAAAATTCCTACTCTTTTGAACCCACTACTCATTTTAAGTCTGCGAAACTATTCCCTAATTTAAAAGGTTATGGAGTAGTTACATATAATTCAATAAACAATAAAATAGCTTCTTTGGAACAGTCCTTTCTTAATGTTCCAACAAAAATTTTCGATAATTTAGATGATGCTAAACTCTGGGTAAGAGAACTTATCATGCACGACTAAATAAAATAATATTGACTATTTATTAAAAAATTAACTATAAATATATTTTATTTCTATTTTTAATGCATTTTCATTAATTTTTTGACAAAAAAATAAGTATCTTACCATTGTAATTGGAAAACATCACATCTCGAAATGGTTTATAATTTTAACAAGAAGCTTATCCATAAGCATCAGCTTACTATTGGATTATTTTATTTTTATAAAAATCACATAATTTCCGAAATAAAAGAAGGTGTTATACTTACTTTTGAAAATTGCTCAGAATTATTTGAATTGATTCATTCCTATTACGGAACAACTATCCCGTTTGTATACATTTCTAATAGAAAAAATTCCTACTCTTTTGTACCCACTGGACATTTCAAATCCTCAAAGTTGTTTCCTAATTTTACGGGATACGGTGTAGTCATTTATGATGCTATTAATTATAAAGTAGCCACCTTAGAGCAATCTTTTCTTGAAACCCCAACTAAAATTTTTAATTGTTTAGATGATGCTTTGCTATGGATAGATGAGTTAATTAAACCATTATCCAATCCTAATTAAAACTGTCCGATAACACGACAACAATAATAAGGTACAAATACTCAAAAAAACTTATTTCTTATTTATTAAATTTACTAGAACCGAAAAAACGCACCTTATTAATCATGACTTGCTCCTTTCATAAAAAGCTCACTAATAGACATGAACTTAGCATTGGAGTATTTTATTTCCACAAAAACTTTGTAATATCAGAAATAAATGAAGGCGTCATTCTCACTTATGAAAATACCTCAGAGCTTATAAAACTTGGAAAAACATACTATGGTGACAAAACACCATTTATTTATATTGCCAACAGAATTAACTCATATTCTTTTCAACCAACGAATCATTTTAAGACAAATGAACAATTTCCTAATGTAAAGGGATATGCAGTAGTAACTTATAACGCTATCGGGTCTAAAATTGCTGAGCTAGAAAAATCATTCTTAAAGATTCCTACACGTACATTCCATAAACTTGATGATGCTATTAAATGGGTAGACACATTAGTACCACCGGATTAATTAAAAGTTTGTTTCTAATTATATTCTAAGTAGAAAAATAACAATCCACTATATTAATATTTTCATAATTTTCTGTAATACGAAACCAACTATAACGTTTTAGAATGCTAAAAACATTTAAAACATTGAATAACAAGTATTAAAAAGAAATAATCGCCTTAGTTTTCCGACTCATTCATAACTAACTAGAAAACAAACGTTATGAAAACCATATTAAGTGACACCTTAATTCAAAAGTATGATCTCAACCTCGGAACATATTACTTTTATGACCAGTATATCATTGCACAAATTAAAGAAGGAGAAGTGATCACATTAAGAAAACTTGATGATCTTATACCAATCGTGCAAAAACACTACGGAAACAACCAACCATTCACCTATATCTCTGATAGGATAAACTCACATTCGATTATACCAACTGATTATCTTGATTGCCCTTTGATATATATGGATAATTTTAAAGGATACGGTGTGGTAACTTATAATTCAATAAGTACGATGTCTACAGAAATTGAAAAACATTTTGCAAAAAGGCCTTTTTATAATTTCCAAGACCTAAAAGACGCTATTGAATGGACAAAAAAAGAAGCTATTAAACAACCTGATTAATTAAGTTCATTTAAAAGCATTTCAAAGGATTTATTTACAGCCTTCCCTATCGTACGTTCACGTAAATTACTAAACACGAATTTCTCTGAAAAAACACGATCTGGAGTAACAATAGCTATAAAAACTGTACCTACCTCAACATCGCCATCTCCTTTAGCTGGACCAGCATTACCAGTTGTAGCAATAGCATAATCAGATTTAAACTTATTTTTCACGCCTAGTGCCATCGCTTCTGCAACTTCTTTACTGGTTACCGTATACTTATTAATCACATCTTCATCAACTCCTAAAAGATCTGTTTTAGAATGAGTTGCATACGTAACTGCTGCCCCTTTAAAAAAGGACGAAGAACCTGCATAAGTAGTTATAGATTGAGAAATTTTTCCACCCGTACAACTTTCTGCAACCGCAAGAAATTGCCCACGAGAAGTAAGAATTTTACCAATCAACACCTCTATAGACTCTTCCTCTTCGTAACCTACGATGATATCACCTATATATGTGTGTAAATCCGTAATCTTATCCTCTATAGTATCTTTCAATAATTTTTCATCAATTCCACGCGCAGAAAGACGTAATCTAACTCTTCCTAAGTTAGGAAGATATGCTAGTTTTATAAAAGAAGGCAAATTATCCTCCCATTGTTCTATTTTCTTTGCTATTGCGCTTTCGCCTAACCCATAGGTAAGCACCGTTTTATGAATAATAAAGGGTCTATCAAATTTTTCCTGAAGTTTAGGCAACACAGCATCCTTCATTAGATTTTTCATCTCAAAAGGCACTCCTGGCATAGACACAAAAACCGTATCATCTTTTTCTAACCACATTCCAGGGGCGGTACCGAAATTATTCATAAGAACAATTGCTGTGCTAGGAACAAGCGCTTGCATTCTATTAATATCTGTAACGGGAGTATGAATATATTTTGCAAAAAGTTCTTCAATATGCTGCAACACTTTATCATTTTGAACTAATGTGTCATCAAAAAAATCACAAATAGTGTGCTTCGTTATATCATCTTTTGTAGGACCTAACCCACCTGTTACAAGAACCACATCTACTCTATTCTTTGCCTCTTCCAGAGCATCTAGAATATGTTGTTTATCATCCTGAATAGAAGTTATCTGGTATACATCTATACCTATCTTATTAAGCTCTTTTCCTATGTAAGCAGAATTAGAATCTACAATTTGACCAATGAGAATTTCATCTCCAATAGTGATTATTTCAGCAAGCATAATTTATTGAAAGTCGGCTTTCAGATCTTCGATAGCACCATTAACCGTAGTAACAATGTGATTTAATATAACCTCAATCTCTGATTTATCCTTACCAGATTTAGACCAAGCTTCTACTTGCTTTATCTCTTTTAAAAGATCAATACCAAATAATTGAAGATTAGGTTTCATTTTATGTGCAAACTGGTAAGCTGTTTTAGGATCATTGTTTTTTACTGCCTGTCCCATCCCCTCTAAATCGGGAGGTATCTCTTCTAAAAATGTTTGTACTAATACTGTTATAAATTCATCATCTCCACCAGACAATTCATTTACACTTTCTAAGCTATACCCTTTGCTCATTTATTTAGTTGTTATTGAAAATTCATTGCTCTTCTACAAAACCAGTAAAACGCATCTTCTGATTTTATAACACCAATTCCAATTAGTGCTCCTGTAAAGATAACATCTCCGATCTTGAAAGTAAAATATTTCATTGATTATTCTGCAATCAAATTACAAATCAATGATAATGAAACTACTATTTATGAAATTAAAATAGCTCATTCTAGAAAAAAAAGAAATAAACTTATATTCAGCTAAAACACACTTTATTATTTGTTAAATAAATTTGTTAGTCTTAACTAACTTTATAAATTTGCCGAAACTAATAAAAAAGTAATTTTTATATATGAAACCACTTTCATTTTTTTTGATCTTATTTAAAACCTTTTTAGTGTTAGGTCAAACAGGAAACTTGGAAGGCTATATAAATACTGGCGATACTTCATTACCATTCGCCAATATAGAAATATCAAATTCTTCTTTTAATACGTATGTAACCGCAAATGAAAATGGCTTTTTCGTAATTAAAAAAGTTCCTTATGGAGACTTCGTTATAACAATTAGCTCTTTAGGATATCAAACATTAAAGGAGAATATCTCGATAACATCGGATAATTTGACGAAAAAGTTCACGCTTATAGAAGATCGTTTAAATCTTGATCAAGTTGTAATAAGTGCCACTAGAAATCGTGTGAATAGAAAAAATGCACCTGTCGTAGTCAATGTATTAAGCCCTAAGTTATTAGAAGCCACGCAATCAATATCAATTTCTGAAGGACTAAACTATTCTCCAGGAGTTAGAGTCGAAAATAATTGTCAGAATTGTGGATTTACTCAAGTAAGACTTAATGGTCTGGATGGTAGTTACACCCAGGTTTTAATAAATAGCAGAGCCGTTTTTAGTGCACTAAACAGTGTATATGGATTAGAACAAATTCCTACTAATATTGTTGAACGTATTGAAGTAATTAGAAGTGGTGGCTCGGCTCTTTACGGATCAAATGCCATTGCAGGTACAATTAACATTATCACTAAAGATCCTGTTCTTAATACCTGGGAAGTTGGCACTTACCTCGGTCTTATCGATGGAGATGCTCCAGACCGTTCTTTAAATTTTAACGCATCTTTAGTAAGTGATGATTTAATGTCCGGGATTACTGTATTTGGACTTAATAGAGATCGAGAAGAGTTTGATGCTAATGATGATGGATTTACCGAATTAACTACACTCCAAAACACTACTTTTGGATTAAAAACATTCTTAAAACCAAATGATAGAAGTAAAATCTCATTAGATCTAACCACTATAAAAGAGTATCGTCGTGGTGGAGATCGTCTTGATCTTGTTCCTCATTTTACTGACATTACAGAAGAGCTAGATCATAATACTTTTTTAGGAGGGCTTACTTATGAAGCAGAAAATAAAAAAGGCACTAATAATTTATCAATCTATACTTCAGGTCAATATACCGAAAGAGATAGTTACTATGGTGGATTAGGTGGAGCAAGAACAAGGCAAGACAGCATTCTTGCCTTAAACTCTTATGGAACAACTAAAGATTTAGCCTTATTGACTGGAATTCAATTTACTCAAAACTTAAAAAATGATGATGTTATTACTTTGGGTACGGAATACAATATTAGCGATACTGAAGATATTATTCCAGGGTATAATAGACTGATCGATCAAAAAGTACACACCATTGGTGCCTATGCACAGTATGAATGGAAACCAAGTAAAGATTTCACAGCGCTTATAGGAACAAGATTAGATCATGTAAATGTCAAAGGAAATTACAATATTGGCGGTATTTCTCGCAATGTATCTATAGAACAAACTGTACTAAGTCCGCGAATAACAGTATCCTACAATCTTCTTAACTCTCTAAAATTTAGAGGAGGTTATGCAAGAGGTTTTAGAGCACCACAAGCTTTTAATGAAGATTTGCACATTTCATCAGTTGGAGGGGAACCCCAATTTGTTATTTTATCCGAAAATTTGAACACTGAATTTTCAAATGCTTTTACAGCTTCTTTAAACTACACAAAAAATATAAATAAAATTCAGACGGATTTTCTATTGGAAGGCTTTTATACAACTCTTCAGGATCCATTCACTTTAGTAAGTACTGGTTCTGTTCTCAATAATGGTTCTATACTTGAGGAAGTTAGAAATGGATCAGGAGCGAAAGTATTTGGCACCAATTTTGAAATTGGAATTTCTCCCTCAAAAAAGTGGCAATTTCAACTGGGAGGAACTATCCAAAAAGCATTATACGATGAAAGTCAAATACTTTTTGAAACTGATGGCACGACACCTGGAGAAAACGATGTTTCCGTGGATGAATTTGTTAGAAACCCTAACTCATACGGATACTTAAATGCATCTTGGATTCCTGGAGAACAATTTAATATAGATTTCACAGGAACCTATACCGGAAATATGACGGTACCTCGGGTGGTAAGCGATTCGGGATTTTTAAACCTTGTAAATACCAGTTCATTTTTTGATATGAATTTAAAACTAGAATATCATAAAGATATTTCAGAAAATTTTCAAATTACTTTTAGCAGTGGAATTAAGAACATATTCAATAGCTACCAAGATGATTTTGACACAGGTCCTCTACGTGATTCTGATTATATTTACGGTCCTGGAACACCAAGAACATTTTTTATTGGCATAAAATTTGGCAAACTTCATTGATGATGAAATATATAAAAATTATATTTTTTTTCTTTTTATTTGGAGTAATCAAGGTTTCGGCTCAAGACATTGAAAACATTAATTGGATTACTTTTGAGCAACTTGATGATTCCCTTGCTTTACGATCAAAAAAAGTTATCATTAGCTTCTATACAGATTGGTGTGTATACTGTAAAAAAATGGATAAAGTAGTTTATACCAAAAAAGAAATAGTTAAGAAGATAACCGAAGATTATTATGCTGTAAAAATGAATGCTGAAAGTAGAGATACAATTAGTTTTGACGGTGTTATTTTCACTAATAAAAATTATTCAACATCCAGAAATCCTATTCATGAAATCCCTACTCTTTTAGCTTCCAGAAAAGACGCTCCTATCTCTTTCCCTGTTATTATTTTTTTAGATGAGAGTTTTAAGGTAAGAAAGCGCTATTTTGAATATATGAGTCCAAAAAAAATGCTCTCTGAACTGTAGGCGTTATTTATGAAGTTATTTTACCTTAATAGAAAACATCTTATTCTCTTCGATATACCCACTTAAGTTATCATTAGTTTTTACAGCTCCCACACCAGCCGGAGTTCCGGTAAAAATAACATCCCCAATTTTTAAAGTAAAATATTTTGATACATATTCTATCAATTCATCAACTTTCCAAAGCATAAATCTTGTATTTCCTTTTTGCACTGTCTCTCCATTTTTTTGTAAATGAAAATTAATATCATTTATATCTGGAAAGTTCTCTTTAGACATCCAATTCCCTATAACAGCTGCTCCATCAAAAGCTTTAGCCTTTTCCCATGGCAATCCTTTGGATTTCAACTTACTTTGTAAATCTCGCGCCGTAAAATCGATTCCAAGCCCAATTTCATCGTAATACTTATGTGCAAATTTTCGGTCAATATGCTTTCCAACTTTTTTAATTTTGACAAGAATTTCTACTTCATAATGTATATCTTCAGAAAAATCCGGTATGAAAAAAGGTTGTTTTTTTAACAGAATAGCAGTATCAGGTTTCATAAAAACCACAGGATCCGATGGTTTCTCATTGTCTAATTCTTCTATATGATCCGTATAATTACGACCTATACAAATAAGCTTCATGATTTTGATTATAAAAAGAATTAAAGTTTAAGACTATTATTTAATTTACGCAGTCTTACAGCAGTAAGAACTTTCTTTGTATATAGTGGGAAATCTGCATTCTGAAGCCACCCAAAATATCCAGGCTCCTCCTCCATTACTTTTTCTACGAGCTTACCTTTATGTTTCCCAAAAGAAAATACCTCTCTTCCTTCTTTATCATATGCTATAAAACCAGCAAAATCTGCAAATTGTTTTCTAGAACTAAACTCTGCAAGAAACTTAGTGTCATTTTCTAATTCTGGATATTTATCCAATTGGGCTTTTAACACTTCGTAAGTAGCATTGGTGTCTGCCTCTGCAGAATGCGCATTTTCTAAATCTTTATCACAATAAAATTTATATGCTGCAGCTAAGGTTCTTTTTTCCATTTTATGAAAAATAGTTTGCACATCTACTGCTACCGTATTTTTCATATCAAAATCTACATCGGCACGCAGCAATTCTTCTGCCAACAAAGGGATATCGAAACGATTAGAATTAAACCCTCCCAGATCACATCCTTTAATCATTTCACTAACCTTATTGGCTAATTGTTTAAATGTAGGTTCATTTGCTACTTTTTCATTAGTAATACCGTGTACTTCAGTAGTCTCTTGTGGAATAGGCATCTCTGGATTAACGAGCCACGTTTTACTTTCCTTATTTCCATTAGGGAAAACTTTAAGGATAGAGATTTCTACGATTCGATCTTTAGAAATATTAATACCGGTTGTTTCCAGATCAAAAAAACAGATCGGTCTTTTTAAATTAAGCTTCATAAATTGATTGTGTGAATCAAAGATAATAGGTATATCTTATAAACCCCTATAGTGTTACTTTTTTTAACATTTATTCTTGTATTATATCACTTTTACAAAAACATTGTCAGCAAATTTTCTAGTAACCGTTTCCTGAATATTATTGAATTGAATCTTTATAGAGCCATCAAATTCCCTAACTTCCTGCACTTTTATCTCACTACTCAATGCTAAGCCAATTTCGGATACATACTTAAGGAATGTTACGGAAGCATCATTTACAGAAATTAACTGACAAACGGCTCCTTCTTCTAATGATGATAATGTGATTTTTGGCAAAATGGAATACTCACCATCTGCATTTGGAATTACTTCTCCATGTGGATCTTTAGTCGGAAAATCCATAAAACGATCTAACTCATCAATAAGTTTATATGATTTTATATGCTCTAATTGTTCGGCCACCTCGTGAACTTCATCCCAACTAAAATTTAAATAATTACAAAGAAATGTTTCCCATAGTCTATGTTTTCGAATGAGGCGTACTGCTATTGATTTCCCTTCTTCCGTAAGTTCTAGTTTTCCATATTTCTCACTAACCACATAATTCTTTGATTTTAATTTCTTAATCATATTATTAGTCGAGGCAGGAGAAACCTTAAGATATTCTGCTAATTGGTTATTTCCAACCTTCACAGAATTATCTTCTATCAATAACTGAAAAAGAGCTTTTAAATAATCCTCTTCGCTTTTTGTTAAATTATTCAAATTTAATTTGTTAGTCATGCCTAACTTATTTAGTTTTGCTATTATAATAAAAACAAAAATACTAAACCTAATACAATTATTGCAACTCCAATTTGTAGTCTATTTCTAGTTTATACATATTTGGGATATTAATTTAAAGAAATGTTTTAATTTAAAGATGTAACAACATCATTGAACAATAACAAAAATGATTAACCGATTTTCAGTATTTATAGCACTCATCACCATAACTTTATTTTCCTGTAAAAAAGAAAATAAAGATCCTAATCAAAAACTCAATGTTGTTACTACGACAACAATGATAACTGATCTTGTTCAAAATATAGGTGGTGATTTAATAACAGTTCAGGGATTAATGGGTTCTGGAGTAGATCCTCATCTATATAAAGCAAGTGAAGGTGATGTTACAAAATTGGTAAATGCAGACGTTATCTTATACAACGGGCTACATCTAGAAGGCAAATTGGTAGAAATTTTTGAAAAAATGGGGAATCAAAAAACGAAAACTATTGCCGTTGGAGAAGTTTTAGATAAAAGTATCCTGATCGGATCTGATTATTTTGCGTCCAACTATGACCCACATATTTGGTTTAGTGTTAGCAACTGGAAACAAGTAACAACTTTTACTATTGAAAAACTGAAGGAGTTGGATCCAAAAAACGCTAAGGCTTTTGACACCAATGGAAAAGTATATTTAGAAAAACTTGATTCTCTTGAAACTAAACTTAAAAAGGTTATTGAAACATTACCGAAAGAAAAAAGAATACTGGTTACAGCTCATGACGCTTTTAGTTATTTTGGAAAAGAATATGCGTTTAATGTAGTAGGCTTACAGGGGCTATCTACAGCTACTGAAGCTGGTGTGCAAGATGTACAGAAATTAGCTGCTTTTATTATTGAAAATGAAGTAAAAGCGATTTTTGTAGAAACTTCAGTCCCTAAACGTACTATTGAAGCATTACAAGCTGCGGTAAAATCAAAAGATCATGAAGTAATTATTGGAGGAACTTTATATTCTGACGCTCTTGGTAATCCTGGAACTATAGAGGGTACATATATTGGAATGTTCGAATACAATGTAAACACAATTGTAAATGCGCTTAAGTGATTAGTCGTTAGTGATTAGTCGTTAGTGATTAGTCGTTAGTGATTAGTCGTTAGTGGTTAGTGGTTAGTGGTTAGTATAAACTATATTAATTATTATTAATGGAAGATGTGAAATTTAATTTTGAAGATTTAACTGTATATCAAAAAGCCTTAGATTTTGTTGATATGGTATATGATACTTGCGAAAAATTTCCTAAAATGACTTATAATTTACAGAAATATCTAAAGAATAA
Organism: uncultured Aquimarina sp.; assembly: GCF_947492405.1. GTDB lineage: Bacteria > Bacteroidota > Bacteroidia > Flavobacteriales > Flavobacteriaceae > Aquimarina. The sequence goes on along the minus strand of NZ_CANLMP010000003.1, from coordinate 586,615 downwards.
AAAATGAAAAACTACCCTCTATTTTCTAAAGAATATTAGATATGAAAAACAAAATCGCTGTACAGATAGATGACCTTACCGTTGCTTACAACTATAAGCCAGTATTGTGGGATATTGATCTTGCGATACCTGAAGGGGTTCTCATGGCTATTGTTGGTCCTAATGGAGCAGGAAAATCTACTTTAATTAAGGCGATATTAGACATTATTAAACCTATTGCCGGAAGTGTAAAAATATATGATAAGCCATATAAAAAACAGCGATCTCTAGTTGCATATGTACCACAGAAAGGAAGTGTGGATTGGGATTTCCCTACTACCGCTCTGGATGTAGTGATGATGGGGACTTATGGAAGCTTAGGCTGGATCAAAAGACCCGGACAAAAACAAAAAAAAGAAGCTCTTGAGGCTTTAGAAAAAGTAGGGATGCTCGCTTTTAAAAGCAGACAGATTAGTCAACTATCCGGAGGGCAGCAACAACGTATTTTCTTAGCAAGAGCATTAGTTCAGAATGCATCCATTTATTTTATGGACGAACCGTTTCAAGGAGTAGATGCTACTACTGAAAAAGCAATTATCAATATTTTAAAAGAGCTAAGAAAAGCTGGAAAAACTGTAATCGTAGTACATCATGATCTACAAACGGTTCCTGAATATTTTGATTGGGTAACTTTTCTGAATGTAAAGAAAATCGCGACAGGTCCTGTAAAAGATATTTTCAATGATAATAATTTGACCAAAACGTATGGTATTAATTACAAAGTAAGCGTACAACAGTAATAGTTGTTAGTTGTTAGTTGTTAGTTGTTAGTTGTTAGTTGTTAGTTGTTAGTTGTTAGTTGTTAGTTGTTAGTTGTTAGTGAAAACTACAAATAATTATTTTAATGGAAGATGTGAAATTTAATTTTGAAGATTTAATCGTATATCAAAAAGCACTGAACTTTATTGATTCGGTATATGATACTTGCAAAAAATTCCCTAAAACTGAAACATACAATCTTTCTTCTCAATATATTAGAGCTGCTACTTCCATTGCATTAAACATTTCTGAAGGATCTGGAAATACTGATGCTCAGTTTAATCGTTATTTACAAATAACATTAGGATCTATTAGAGAATGTATAGTTTGTTCAACAATTGCCAAAAGAAGAAATTACATTTCATCCGAGAGTGATCAGATCGCCAGAATAAAACTAGTTGAACTATCCAAGATGACCACAAGTTTGCAGAAATACCTTAAAAGTAAAACATGATATACTACCCACTACTCTCTAAAGACTGAAGACTTTTTATTATGGATATCCTAGAATATATAGAACTTGTTTTTACTGATTACACCCTTCGGACAATCACGTTGGGAACAGCTGTTTTGGGAGCAATTTGTGGTATGTTAGGAAGTTTTGCTGTATTAAGAAAGCAAAGTCTTTTGGGTGATGCTATTTCACATGCTGCTTTACCAGGTATTGCTATTGCTTTCTTGATTATCGGAGCAAAAAACAGTAATGCTTTTTTGTTAGGTGCGCTGATTAGTGGTTTAATAGGCAGTTTCTGGATCAGAGGAATTATTAGAAAAACACACCTCAAATCTGATACCGCATTAGGATTAATTCTTTCTCTATTTTTTGGTTTTGGAATGCTTTTACTTACCTATATTCAAAAACTACCAAATGCAAATCAAGCGGGCTTAGAAAATTATCTTTTCGGACAAGCTGCTACATTATTAGAGAGCGACGTCTGGATGATGTCTTTAGTTACAGGAGTATGTCTTATCGTTTTACTACTCTTTTGGAAAGAACTTAAAATATCGCTTTTTGATGCTGACTATACCAAAACTTTAGGATTCAATATTAAGTTTCTTGACATCCTGATTACTTCCTTTATTGTCATTGCCATCGTCTTAGGGCTACAAACTGTTGGCGTTGTTCTAATGAGCGCTATGATTCTGGCTCCTGCAGCGGCAGCGCGACAATGGACAAATAGTCTGTCAATTATGGTTATTCTTGCTGCTATTTTCGGAGCTTCTTCCGGAGTTATCGGTACAGCTATAAGCGCTAGTCACAATAACCTATCCACTGGACCTGTCATTGTATTGGTTGCAGCTGTTTTTGTATTGGTTTCCTTTATATTCTCTCCAGGTCGCGGATTACTATTTAGAGAAATTCGTTTTAGAAAAAACAGAAACGATCTTCAGTTGCATAAAACACTTTCTTTTATGTATAATATTGCTAAAGATCATGAAAATATTTCACACCCGCATGCCATTAAAATATTGAATAATTTTCAAGGGTTTACCAAGCGGTCTTTGCAGAAACTCGAAGATAAAGATTATGTAAAAATCGAAGGTAACATGTGGTCCTTGACAACATCAGGATATAAGACAGCATCTAATCTATATAACCAATTAACACAGACAGAAAATGAGTAGTGCTCAGGTAGAAATACAGTTGATTGCAAGTTTAGTAGCTATTGGCTGTGCGATTCCCGGTACATTTTTAGTATTACGCAAAATGGCTTTGATTACCGATGCTATTAGTCATTCTATTTTGCCCGGAATTGTGATTGGTTTTTTTATTACACATGATCTTTCTTCTCCACTACTAATCCTTCTTGCTGCTTTAAGTGGAGTGCTTACAGTAGTGTTAGTAGAATATATTCAAAAAACAGGTTTAGTCAAAGAGGATACAGCGATTGGATTAGTTTTTCCAGCCTTGTTTAGTATCGGAGTTATTATGATTGCACAGAATGCCAATGATGTACATCTGGATATAGACGCAGTACTTTTGGGAGAACTAGCTTTTGCTCCATTTGACAGATTTATTATATGCGGAACTGATATGGGACCTAAATCTTTATGGATTATTGGCACAATATTACTGGTTACTCTAGGATTACTTTTCGCTTTCTTTAAAGAGTTAAAAGTAAGCACATTCGATGCTGGTCTTGCGGCAGCATTAGGACTATCACCTGTTGTTATGCATTATGGGCTAATGACTGTAGCATCTATTACTACAGTTGGAGCTTTTGACGCGGTTGGAGCTATTTTAGTCATTGCGTTTATGATTGCTCCTGCTGCTATCGCATATCTACTAACCAATAACCTTAAAAAGATGTTATTATTAGCCTGTATATTTGGTGTATTTGCTGCTATAGCAGGATATTGGCTAGCGCATGGTTTAGATACTTCTATTTCAGGATCAATGACCAGCGTACTAGGTATTCTATTTCTAGCAGTATACTTATTTGCTCCTAGTAAAGGATATTTTTCTGTATTGTATCGTCAAAAGCAACAACGTATAGAAGTTTCATTGCTTACATTTTTATTGCACCTGGGAAATCATGCAGATGATGAAACTGAAAGACACGTAAAACACCTAAATGAGCATATTAATTGGCAGAAAGTAAAATCTAAATCAGTTTTAGATCTAGCCTTAAAAAATAATATGATTGAAATTGACAATAATATTGTGTCATTGACAGAAAAAGGCCAACATTTCACTACAGAAGCTATTGATTACATTGTAACCAATAAGAACTCAGAAATCGAAAACATGAAAGATCGATTTTTTCTGTTTAGAGGGTAGAATAAAAGTTTACGCTACGTATTTTCAATTATTAGTAAGAAAAACAAATTCTTTATCTTTAAACAAAAAGAAGATGAAATTGATTCTTAAAACCTATTATAAACTTACTATTTATTTCATATTATTTCTTTGTTTCACATTAGTTTCTTGGCAAGAAAAGCCGGTACGCTTGATTGAAGAAGTTCAAAAAAAGCGTACGATTATTTACGTTCAAAATGACACTAACTCTAATAAAAGTGTCTTTCTCAAAATAAACCCCATAGGTTATCGCAGAAGTGCACAACGTCCAATCATCAAAAACATTCCTGCTAACAGTAAAGTACAAATGATCATTTTAATCCCACTTACAGACGTGGCTTCTTCTTATACCTATAATCTTATTGTTAATGAAGAATTAGAAAACATGGAGATTGATAGAGCAAAAGGGGCAAAAAAAGAAGCCCCTCTTTCTTCCATACTAAAATCTGAAATTATAGTATTTACCAAAGAAGATTGTAAAAAATGCCAGTTACTTATAACTAAATTGAAGCTAGATCATGTAAAATTCAGAGAAATTAACATCAATAGTAAGAGTAGATATGTAGATTATCTCTGGACATTGTTAAAGGATAAAGGATATAACAAAATAACTGCCAAACTCCCTTTATCGTTAAAACAAGGTGAATTAATTCATCCAATTGGTAATATTGATGATTTCGTTTCTTCAGTTTCTAAAAAACATAGATCGCAACATTAGCGTATAGTAGCACTCGCGCTATTTTAAAATATAAATTATACTTAAAAAAGAGCGTCTCAGTGATTTCTTTTTTTGCGTGAACGATTATGGTGAAAGTCCAGCAGCTTAAACCTCTTTCTATCATAATTCCAATAATTACCCCCCCTCTTACTCTTATGGCCACATTTCAATCTAGAAAAGGTAATTATGCCATAAATCTGATTAAATCCTTCTTGATTATTCTAAATCGTACAAACAAGAAAGACGTATTATTTAATACATAACCTGAGTTCGATATAAAGAAAGGTATAGGTTTATTATGAAAAATCCTCATCATTACCTTCTCACAAGGAGAAGGAACTCTTTTAGATAATAAATCATTAAATATCGAACTCAGACTAATTTGTTTACCTATAATCTAGGTAACCACATTCCCATTGTTGCTGCAAAAACTCCGATTCCTGTAAGTACAGTAAGAACTATAAGAAAAGTAGACATTGCAACTTTAACTGGAATATTCTTTCTTTTCTGTGCATACAGATACATTTCCAGAATAATTAACGGTATTACATACTGTCCAATTCCCAGAAAAGTAAGAAATGGTCCTCTAAATGTTTCTGGATCAAAACCTACCGGTTCTCCGTGAATAAAAAGCCATAACATTAATCCAATCCTAAAAAACCAAACGCCGTTGACTACCAAAAACAAACGTAGTGCCCAACGACGATGCGAATCAAATTTACGAGCAACTGCGGTACGCCAGGCTAATGCCGCAAAAAGCATAATAAGAACTCCATTAAAGCATACACTGATGTCACCTACTAGTCCACTAATCGTTCCTTTGGTTATCACCATATATACACCGCTAAAACTGATCACAAAAGCGGTTATGATATATAATTTTCCGTTCCAACGATGAAATGAACGAGCTCTATTCCTTATCTGAGCAACAAATTGTAGTGGTCCACCAACCATCATAATAACTGCCAATAAAAGATGTATGGCAACTGCCACATTTCCCATAGTTCCGCCAGGAACATATCCATGAGGAAGAACACGGTTCCATTTCATAAAGTCTCCATCAATGGCAGCACCTCCATAAAAAGCAGTGACATAATACGCAAAGATCCATTGTCCTATTACTGCAATAATAAACCAAAATTGAACTGAAATACTCAGTGTTTTGTTGGCCCATATATTTGTCTTTTTTAAAGTGCTAACCGCACTAGTAGTAGTATTCATACTGTTCGTTTTTTAGTCCGCCTTAGGCTGACAAATTGATGATTGATTGATGATGAATTGGTTTTCTATCTTTTTAAAACAGAAAGCCTTATAAGATTATTAGTTCAGGTTTCAGGCGTGTTGTATCCTTTTAAATTTGAAAATTGCTTTGATATAATTCCTCCAAACATACATCCAAGGAATCACGACGAGGTCAATAGGAATAGCCATCAGAAATGGTTTTAGTAATCCTTCTGAAGTTTCATCTAATGTGCCTGTAGACCACATTGGATATGCAATCCCAATAAGCCATACTGATTTATAAAATATTTGTAATAGTAGTAAGGGAAGTATTTTTACAGGAAATCGAATTCCTAGTCCCATTAATGTTGCATAGGCCGCCCAAAAGCTGTAGGTGACTCCATCATAGGCACCCCAGGTTTCGCTGGGGTTAATGATTTCTAACCAGGTAGAATATCCTAATGAAAGGAAAGTCAATAAATACAATGATCTCATTAGTAATAGTTGAAGTTTAGAAACTTCTCTTCCGGCATTAAAATCCCTTTTTACAAAATCTTTGATGAAATGTTTTAGATTCATAACTGTTCGTTTTTTGCCCCGATTACTCGAGACTGATTGATGATTGATTTGATTGATGATGAATTATTTGATTTAAACTGCCTCCTGAAGTTTGTAAGATCCATTAAAACCCCTGATGATTAGCCAGGTTATAAACATCAATTGACTGATAGCCATTGGCATGTATAAATACATAGATCCTGTTCCAAAAAGTGTCCATAGTACATTGATAAAAATCAATACAGCCGAAAAAACACATAAAGCTGATAAAATTCTAGGGACGAATTTTGATATATACATTACATAATAAAATATAGACAGTGGAATACTGGCAACAAGCAGATCCATCATATGGATCCATCCTCGAGTACCTTTTAATATATTTCCTATAGCTTCAAGATTACTGACATCTTGCGCACCTGGTTTTAGGTATTCTTCGCTAAAAGACACTAATGAAAGTATAATTGTATTGTCTACAATGCTTATGACAAAAAGAATAATACTAAAGCTCAAATACCAAAATGCCAACCCTCTATGAATCTTTTTTAAAGTCGGCAACAACATAATTGCTACACCAACACCTATCGTTTTGGTTAGGATCTGAAGAAGTGTAGAAATAATAACTTGGTCAGTGTTTTCTGAAATTTTTGTAATAAAATCTGACGTAAATATTAAAGGTCCTAATAAAGAAACATTAATAAGGATTCCTATGGCCATTTGTATCAGAAGTAAAATACCTGTGATTCTTCCAATTTTTTTGATTGAATACATAACTGTTCGTTTTTTTGTCCCGATTACTCAGGACGGATTGATGATTGATTTTGATTGATGATGATGAATTATTTGTGTTTTATACGCTATTATCTTAATATTAGTTGGAAAAATTAATTTCTTTAGAATTACCGGTTAGTTTTATGTTAGCATCAGATGTTTTTTTACATTTTACCAATTCATAGGTCACTTCTAAATCACCTGTACTTTCTTCTCTAAACTCCAGTATTAATTCTTTTCCTGTTACTACTCCCATCGTTTTAAAATGTGCTGTTGCACCTACTTTTATGGTATCTACATGATGATTAGAAATAAACACTTTGATCGTGTCATCAGTATTCATCCTTTTTATTTTTTCTAATACTAATGTTCCCTGATTTACTTTTGTTTGTATATGAGGCATAAAGTTTTCCGGAGCTTCCAAGGTAACTTGTGTCATACTATCTTGTTTAAAATACACCCTCATATTATCCTGTATATCTATACTCCGGAAATTAGAGATGTTCCTGATTTCGGATATAATCGTACCTGCTTCTTCAATTACTCCTTTTCTTACATAATTATGGGTAGAAAACTGAAGTATGGTAAAATAAAGGAAGACAGCTCCTAATACACCTAGCAGAATCAGATTACTTCTTTTCATCATCTATATCTTTTATATATTGATCATACGTGTTTTTAAACTCTTCAAACTTTATATCTAGTAATCTCATTTTTTTAAATACATCCGGCAACATCTCCTCCATAAATTCTTTTCTTTTGATATCAAGAACCGTTTGATATCCATTTTCTGAAACGAAATACCCTATTCCTCTTTTGTTATAAATTACCTTTTCATCTTGCAGATGATTAAAGGCACGTATAGCAGTATTTGGGTTGACTTCCACCATAACAGCAATTTCTCTTACAGACGGTATTCTTTCGTCTTCTTTCCACTTTCTGGCAAGAATATTTTCATAAAAGAAATCCACTATCTGTAGATAAATAGGTTTGCTGTTATCAAAATCCATATCTACACCTCCTTTTCTACCATCTTACAATAGGCTACAAAAAGCATCACTGGTCCTAAAATCCCCAGAAAAAATAACATTCCGAATACTGAAAAATCACTTTGTGCCAAACCAAAAGCTTCAGAAGCTAAGGCATTACCTGGTAGTACATCATATCTATAATTAAGCATGGTAAACAGTATTAAGTTATAGATCATTACTCCAAAAAATACCAGCACAAAAACCAATAATGTTTTACCAATTCTATTCTTTTTAAATGCCAGGGCACCAACCAGAAAAACTGGCTGAATAATGCTATAGAACATCGTAAATCCCAGATATTCTCCAGAAAACATCGGAAGTAAATGAAAATCCGTACCAAAAAGAATACCTCCTGTTACTATGGCGAACTGTCCTACTACAAAACTAAGAACTGAAAAAACAGCTGTATACAAAATAGTTGTTGTAAACCATATAGCAGCCATCCTCTCGTATACAGAAACCGGAAGTACAAAGTATAAGTGATTTGCTTTGGAGTCGTGGGATTCTTTACAAATAGAAAATGTAAACAGTACACCTGCAGGAATATAAAACAACCCAAAAAGATTGGTAAACTCTCCCGAGGTTATACGATAATCTTCTCTTAAATTAATCAAAAAGAAAACAAAAAGAATGGCACTGATCACAATCAAGGCAGTACTGATACTGCTTTTTCTGATGGTTAGATCCCTCCTAATAAAATGATAAATCCTCTTATAATTAAACTGATGCATCATAATACCTCTTTTTTAATATATAGTTTATTCTATCCGGCTCATTCAGCACTGCGTTAAATAACAATTCCAGATCTACATCGGATTCATCTTTATCCAACTTTGGTAAAACTGCCTTTCCTCCTAATGAGGGTTCAGCATAGATGACGGTATGTTTATCTTTTTCCGATGGTTTACCAAACCAAAGATGTTCTGAAACTTCAAAAAGTGATTTATCGAAAACTACTTTAGATTGATCTAGTATCATTAAATGATTGATTAAACTGTGTAAATCTCTTACTTGATGTGTGGATATCACGATGCATTTTCCCTGATCGGCAACTCCTGCTATTATTTTTCTAAACTGGCTTTTGGATGGAATATCCAACCCATTGGTAGGTTCATCCATCAACAATAGTTTTGTATTGGCGGCAATCCCAAATGCTATCAATACTTTTTTCTTTTGACCAAAAGATAATGTAGTGATATTTTCGTTTGGAGAAAGACTAAATTCTTTTATCAATTCATAAAATTGCTCTTTGGAAAACTCCGGATAAAAAACAGAATTCACCTCTTCATACTTGGAAATTTTTAAGGCAGCTAACTCAAAATCCTCGGGAATAAAGAAGACTTCGTGTAGACACCTCACATGCTTTCTCGACATATTCTCGCCAAAAACCTGACAAGATCCACTCTTTGGAAACAGTAATCCAGCCATGATTTTCATCAGTGTACTTTTTCCTTCTCCATTTCTACCAAACAACCCATAAATATTTCCTGAATCAAAGTTCAATGAAACATCATTAAGAATTGTTTTACTCTTTGGATAGTAAAATCTAAGGCTCTGAATTTTAATCATAACTAGTGTATTAGTTATCTAGTACACTTCAAAAATAGCTAAATCAACTAACTAAACAAATATTTTAATCTATTTTTTTAAAACAAACAAATACGAAACTTCCTGAAAACCTTTTGTTTATGAGGGTTTTCAACGCATTGTAATGCTGTGAAATAATCATTGGATTTGCACCTTTTTTCTAAAACAACACTACTTCTGTGTGTATCTGATCTTTATGGAGCTCAATAATTCTATATCCGAAAGTGCTACTATGCACCTTAATTTCTTTAAGATCTTTTTCTACCTGATAGGATGCTGCTGGTGTAATATATTGTGTGATATTTTTATAAGAGCGATGATCTTCCATATGGTAATGTCCACAGAAAATGGTAATATCATTAGCCGTTTGTTCTAATAAATTTTGAATCTTTTCCCTTCCTTGCAATGCAAACTTTTTATCAATAATAGCGGGAATTGGCACGATAGGATGATGAATATATAATAGTATTTTTTTTGAGGTAATCAACTCGTTATGCAACCATATTAGTTGTGTATCACTGATAACCTCTGTACTGGAATCCAAAAAAACGAATTTAAAGAATTCATTTTCCCAACTATAAAAAAGTTCCTTAGAATCTGTATGAGCATCATTTTTGTAATGTTGTATTACTTCAGAAAAGTCGTCGTGATTTCCTAAAGAAATAGAGAGTTTATAATCTTGTAATGTTTCAAAAAACCAGGAATTTGATGATTTCTCTCCGATATCTCCACCATAGATCACCTCATCAATATTTCTTGACGCTACATCTTTTAGAATAGTTTTCCAGTTTTGTCTGGAATCTACGCCAACACTTTTAGGAAACTCTTCATCTATATGTACATCGGTGATGTAGGCTATCTTTTTGATCACAACGGAAATGTAAGAATTTTATTTGAAGTTTTTCAATATCAATAAGCTTCTTTGACTAAGACTTCTTTATTTTATGATAAGTCTATTTCTTAAAGTTCTCACTTACATTTCAGACTTAGCACTTTACCTTCTTTCTTTGCTTTCGCATCCATGGATGCACCAATTGCAAGTCCAATAGACATTCCAATCGCCATCCCGAAAGTCATTCCGTAAATTAATCCATTAGATTCTCCAAAAATCACCCCAAAGGTCATTCCCAAACTCATTCCAAGGGACATCCCGATGCTCATACCCACGGTCATATAATACTCTTCTGATATTAGAGAGAGTTCTTTTTTTATATAGTTTGAGAATTCGGTAAGTTTTTTACCGTAGTATTTTTTTCTATTTTCTCTAGGTATGTCTACATCAAATACATCCAATTTGTCTTCTACCCCTCGTAATTGATCTTCAGACAAATCTCTATTTTCTAACTGCGATAGTATGGTAATGAATTTTTTATACACCCTTTCCTCAGACGTTACATCTGTCTCTGTAACGAGATTTTTAAAAAATTTAGATGCTTCATTAATTGTCATGAGTATTAAATTTAGTCTTAAAAATTACATGCTATTTAATTAGTATCTATATTATTGAATTTGTTACACTGCTATTGATTGTCTTTGTCCAAAAACAAGCTAAGTCTACCTTATAATTTTTATTTTCTAATGCGGCCCTTTAGTTTCTGATTAAGTTCTTTTAATTTTTATTCAGCATCTTGTTAATCTTTTCGGATATTTCTTTTGAATAACACTGAAGTCCCAAAATATGAGGTTTGTCTATTTCGAAAAATTCTTTGGGTTCATTTGCGTTTTCAAAAATTCTCTTTCCAAATTTTAGAGGTACTTTTTTATCTTCTCGGCTATGTATAATCAAAATTGGTTTTCGATTTTTCTTAATTTCCTTGTCTGCGTGTTTTTCATTTTTAACTAAATTACCCCAAAAAGGAACTTCATATTTCGCTTCTGCTTTATGACTTGTAAACGCTCCCTCAATTACAATTCCGTCAATATCATATTGTCTATTAGAACCTATAACTGCTACTAAATAACCACCATAAGATTGCCCGTATAAAATCAGCTTACTACCTTTTATTTGTTGGTGATTTTTAGCAAAATTTAAAAATGAATAAGCATCTTCAAGTATATTTTTGCGTGTGGATTTTCCTTCTGAAAAACCATAACCACTATAGTCAAAAGTGATGATTTGAAATCCGTAATCAATTAACGGACTGATTGCTTGATACTGAGTCAAAATATCCATAGCACTTCCGTGAAAATGAACGATTGTTACTTTTGGTATAATGTTTTTAGGTTTTAATAACCATCCGTGAAGTTTATTGTTACTTTCGCTCATAAAGTCAAAAGCTTCTATAGAGAAATTAGGATGTTGAGAAATCCCATTTTTATTATCAATATTTATGGCCTTAGTTGTTTTGTTATATTTGAATAGTAGTGTATCCTTTCCATAACTAAAAACTCCTAGATCGTCTACATTTCGATTTATTTTTACTGGATAGTGAAACTTATGGTTAAAAGCACAAGATGAAGTAAATAAGATTGTTAAAAGCACTACTGTATATCTGAAGTTGTTCATATTTTAAGTATTTAAGTTACTACGTAAATATGGAGCATTCATTTGTTTTTTTCCTGACACATTTGTGTCAAACATCTTGCTGAATCAACTTTTTTCTTATTCTAGTTAGCGATTGTCTTTCAATGCCTAAATATGATGATAAATCTGAAACACTTATTCTAGGCAGTATATTTTGATTCTTCTTAATAAAACGAATATATCTTTCTTCTGCATTTTCAAACAAAAAACTTTCAATTCTATCTTGTTTTTTTAGCAAGATTTGTTCGGCAATTAACCTCCCATAATTTTCAAAGTTTTTATAGTTCTTATATGCTTTTTGCATGGCAGCATAAGACAAATTCACCATTATAGTTGGCTCAATAGTTTCGATATAATATTTTGAAGGTTTTTGCTGTATAAACGAAGGATAATCCGCAGCATAAAAATTCTCATCGATAAAAGAGATGGTAACTTTTTTACCTTGTTTATCTATATAATAGCTTTTTAGCAGACCTTGATGTACAAAACTCATTTCCTTTTGGATTTGTCCACTTTTCAAGTAAAACTGTCTTTTTTCAAGTTGTGTAATTGAAAGATTATCTCGTATGAAATTTAACTCATCCTTTTTTAATTGAGGGCAAATTTTTAAGTATGAATCTAAATATTGTTGATATGCCTTTTCCTTCATTCAAATTATTTTCAACATCTCTCGACTATAACTAGTTGCGTAGTTTAGCACAAAATTCTGTAATTACTTATAGCCAATGTTGTATCTCTTTTTAATGTTAATTTTTCCTGGTAATTTCGCGAACATTGGTTCCCCACATGCACAATTGGTGTAAAACAGGTACTAACTGCTTACCTGCATTCGATAAGTAATATTCTACGTGCGGTGGTATTGTTTTGAAATCCTTCCGAATTATAAGCCCATCATTTTCCATATCTCTCAAACGCTGAGTTAACATCTTTTCAGAAATCCCAGAAATGTTCTTTTTCATTCGCCCATATCTGTTAATTCCTTTTTCTAAATTCCATAGGATATTAACCTTCCACCTACCACTCAATAGTTCAACTGCATAAGTAAGTCCACAAGACATTTCAAGGATTTGTTGATTTTCAAAATTGGTTGAAGTTTCCTTTCTCATAGTACGAACTTTTTTGTATGTATATAACTTTTATTATTGTAAATATAAAGTAAATAAATTTGTCTTGTAACTTTAAAAAAACAGTTTATGAAAATCACATTATTTGTAGTTTTGACTGCCATATCCCTGAATGTAAATTCCTGTGGTGCACAAAAACAAAAAGAGATTAGCCAGGTAACTTCTGTCAAGTCTGAAGGTGAAAATTTGAATATTCCAAAATCCTTGAATGTAGTTTTAAAAAAGGATAAAGTTTATGAGATTGCTTATGCTAATATTATTAAAAACAAACAAGAAGTTCTTTTTAAGCAATATTTCCCGAAGGCAGGTCCAATTATTTCAGAATATGGAGGAAAGAACATTGCATCTTTCAATGTTACAGATTTAAAAGATGGTGGAATTCTTGAAAAACCAACAATGCTTGTTTTATTTGAATGGCCCAGTATCCAAGTTTACGAAAAGACCATTGCTGATTCACGTTTGAAAGAACTGTTTCCTCTGCGTAATTCTGCTTTTAAAGATTTTGGGCAGTCGTTTGTAACGGTTAAAGAAGATACTTCAATTACGTTTATGGCGGATAAATCATACGAGTTTTTTCTTGCCTGGCTAAAACCAAATGGGCAGAAATCGTTAGGGGAATATTTTAAGGTTTCTGCTCCTATTAAGAAGACTTATGGAAAACCTGAGCCTGTTTTTAAGGCTAATTTAAGTCCAATCTCGAATGCACCTAAATCTAAAACTGTACTTAATCCACAAATGGTAGGAATTGTTGAGTGGGACAATTTATCTGATTTTGATGAAATGGTTAATAATCCAGAATTTAAAGCAAAGGCGAAACCTTTATTTGATAAAGCTATTCAGCGTATCGAGATGATACATGGTAAGGTAATTTTACAATAGTTAGTATCTCCATTAAATATTTATTGAGTCAGTTTGAGAGTTATAATGTTCAACATAACAATCATTACTGGCTCAAAGGCAACTATGTTTTGTTATACAGTGTAGTATGTTGTTTTATTTTTTTAAAATAGGTTTCAATTTTATTAATCTATTATAAGTTATTTAGAAAATTAACGCTTTCTGCAACTTTTATTTTAGTTTCATCATAATCTTTTTGGTGAGATATACATACACCTGATATCTCAACTATTCCGGTCATAGAATTACTTATTTCATGAAAATACTGTATTAACGAACAGCCATGATCAAAATATAAAGTACGTTTGATTATAAGTTTTTTATTTATATAGATTTCTTGTATTTTTTCAAAACCACCAGTAAAACCTTTATCTTTTAAAATCTTTTTGATTGGTGTTTTATATTTACTTATAATTATTTGTGTAGGATCTTCATTGTCTTCGTGAGTTATAAGAATAAAATTTTCCTTCCAATTTTTGTAACCTATATTTTTAACAGTAAAGTTCATCCAATCTTTAGGTTGTTTTAAACTTAAACCCAGTTCTTCGTTTTCATATAATTCCCAATTTGACAAATCAAATATGGGTTTTTCAAAATATTCTTTTTGCTTTAAGTACCCCCCAAAAACATAGGACTCAATATTTGGATCATTAGGATTCTCAATTCGAACCCAATTCGCCTTAATTTTAAGTTTATTATCATAAATATATATCATATTATTATCTAGAACCTTCAAAACTTTAACGGCAGATTTATACGTTATAACTCCTATTTTTTGCGAATCTAAGTTTGGTTTTTCCCTTATAGTTAATCCGCTTTTTGCACTTACATAAAAAATAGAGTTATCAGTTTGAGAATTGGCAAATCCTATTATCGAAAATAAAAAAAATAAAAAGAAGTGTTTTTTATTACTCATACAAGTTTTTTTAAATATCTAGTTTTGAAATTTGGCTCGTTTCGGAAAATGTTCAACAGACTTTTCCGTGATATCCTGAAGATAGCAAATTACAGGAAATTCATTTTAAGGAATTCAGTCGCGACGAGCTATACACGTCTTTGTTACCTGGTTTTCTATTCAAATTCAATCTGATTTTCTTCCCAAATGTTCAGTTAATAATTTCCATCTAGTATTTTCTTTTATTAAAACAGATGTTCCAATTCCATTTCCAGATTCAGATTTTCCACCTATAATTCCAGTCCAATTAAATTCGAATAAATAGACAGCATATTTTTTATCTTTTACTAACCATTTAATATTTTCGACAGCATATTTCTCATTCTTAATTAAAGAAAAATTTTTCTCAAATGCTTTTCGAACATTTTCTTTCCCAATGTGAATCGTTCCATTAGAAAAGGTAACACTTACATTTTCGGAAACTAAAGGCTCAACTACGTTCCAATCCTGAGTTCCTAAAGCTTTTTCATATGATTTAACAAATTCTTCTGGATTCATTATTTTTCTTATTATACATAGCAGTTTGTATATGAGCAGTAGCGGATTTACGCACAATTACTTTTCGGATACCAATATAATTATTTAAAATCAAAAACGGTTTGAGTAAGCACTCAAACCGCTATTGCTTATATAAAGCCAAACCTTACCCTTCATTTGACTTTAATTATCAAAGATTAAGGATTCATAAAACATATTAATACCAAGAGGAATGATTAGGCATCAAGCAGAACAATCACAATCATCAATTAGAACCAACCACCATTTATGATCAGCTATTATAAAGTACATTGTTTTAACAATCCATTCATCTTTTAAAATATCTACTTTAATTTTCGAGCCATTTCGATACTTCGCAGGGATATTAATCCGTTCAGAACCTCCTTTTTCAATATCAGCATAGGTAGGCAATTTATCTATTTCTGAATAGTATACTCCATCTGGGTCTTTACTTTCATCACAAAAACCATTTTTAGGAGACTCATTTTTGTAAATAGAAAGAAAATCTATTTTCGGATGTACGGGTATATAAGATTCAAAACTTGCCAATACACATGCAGAGCCTGGATTAAAAAATCGATATACACCTATTTCTTTTTTTACAAACGGATTTATATGATGCGATTTAACTTTGATAAGACTATTAATACGTTTTCCAAAAAAAGAAGTAGTAAGGAAATATTTCAAAAATGGCTCAAAATTATTTATTGCTGCCTTTTGTCGGATTGAAGTTTGAGAACCAAAAACCCAACCTATTTCTCCATTATGTTCGATTTGATACCAAAAATCCTTATTTCCTTTTATCACCTGTTCATTTGACTTGCCTAAAACCAAACACGTATCTCCTGTATTTAATTTCATAAGCACTTTCCCATCTACTGGAGTTTCCCGAACCCAAATATTCTTACCTTCAATAAACAATTGGTTTTGACTGTATGATATACTAGAACAAGAAAGAATTAAGACAATCAATACAACTTGTTTCATTTTTACTCCTATTAAAAAATTTGATTTAATAAGTAAATATGAATAATATCTTGTAAATAGATTACACGGTTTTCAGTGAAATAAAAAACCACGACTTTATTAGTCGTGGTTTAATCTATTACTATTCCGTATTACACTTCGACAAGCTCATTGTGACAGCTTAGTATTACGCGGTTCAATGCGAATTTTAAAACTCTCTATTTACATCAAAAGCTTCCAGGTAATCCTTTACACGTTGTACAAATTGTCCACCTAATGCTCCGTTTACAACTCTATGGTCATAAGAGTGAGATAAGAACATTTTATAACGGATACCTATAAAATCTCCATCTGGTGTTTCTATAACTGCTGGCACTTTACGGATCGCTCCTAATGCTAAAATCGCTACTTGCGGCTGGTTGATAATTGGTGTCCCCATAATACTACCAAATGTTCCCACATTGGTCACCGTATATGTTCCCCCTTGGATATCATCAGGTTTTAATGCATTAGTACGAGCACGGTTTGCCAAATCATTTACTGCTTTGGTCATCCCAACCAGATTTAACTGATCTGCATTTTTAATTACCGGAACAATTAAATTACCATCAGCTAAGGCCGCTGCCATACCTAAATTGATATTTTTCTTTTTGATCACAGTATCACCAGAAACAGAAATATTGATCATCGGAAAATCTCTGATGGCTTTTGCCACAGCTTCCATAAATATAGGAGTAAAGGTTAGGTTCTCTCCTTCTCTCTTCATGAAATCTCCTTTTACCTTCTTTCTCCAATTCCAGATATTGGTCACATCAGCTTCGATAAACGATTGTACGTGCGCAGAAGTTTGTACAGATTCTACCATATGATGTGCAATAAGTTTACCCATCCTGGTCATTTCTATAATCTCATCTTCTCCCGATGCAACTACGGGCGCAGCTTTTGGAGCTTCTGTTTTCTTAATAGCTGTTTTAGGAGCCGTTTTTTGTTCTGTCACAGCTGGTGCAACAGGAGTTACCGTAGTTTTACCCGCTTTGCGGTCTTCTACAAATTGTAGGATATCATTTTTGGTAACTCTACCATCTTTTCCTGTTCCGGATATATTTTCTAGTTCTGCTACAGAAATTCCTTCTGCTGCAGCGATATTTTTTACTAATGGAGAATAAAACTTAGAACTCTCTGAAAAATCTGCTTTAGGAGTCGCGGTTTCTTTTATTGCAGCCATATCGTTTTCGATTACTGCTGCTGCTTCAGGAGCTGAAGCTACTTCTTCTTTGGATTCCTGTGGAGCTGCTTCTACAGTACCTTCTCCTTCTGTTTCGATAATAGCGATCGTTTGACCAACTTTTACAACATCATCAACTTCAAAAAGTTTTTCAACCAATACACCTTCTACTTCACAAGGAACTTCACTATCTACCTTGTCCGTAGCAATTTCTAATACTGCATCGTCCATCTCGATAGTTTCTCCAACTTCTTTTAACCAAGTTGTTATTGTTGCCTCTGCAACACTCTCACCCATCTTCGGAAGTTTAAGCTCAAATTTTGCCATATTCTTAATCAAAGGTATTTATTAGTTATATTTTTTGCGAAATTAATAAAAGTTAAGATCTTAAATTAATTTTTCTTTATTAAAGTTTCTTTAAAAAGTAATCACTTCACCTTTTCCATCACTAAAATCACTTCCTAATATAAAATTACATCCTATAGGTCTGATCTTAAAAGTCATATTGGACTTCTTTAGCCGCTGCATGGAACTGATAATCTCACTAAAGCTCATCAACTCATTATCAAATATAAGTTCGTTATTAGTATATCCCAAATTATCCGCAGATTCTAAGGAAATAAATTGTACTTCTTTTTGTAAAACATTGGTAAGCTTCTGTTTTAATTTATTGTTTTCTGAAACCAGATAATATCGATCTATCACTCGTTTTTCTTTATGATTATTTTTGAACGATTGCATTACAGAGGTTAGTCGTATTCCAACCGATACAACAAAATCTAAAAACCAATTGCTTCTAAAATGTTTTTGATAAAACAATCGCATCGCTCCATAAAAGCGTTTGATGTACTCCGCATTTCGATCAGTACTTTCGCCTTTATAATGGATCACGGGTATTGTGCCTATATAATAGTTTTCCAGTCCTTTCTTTTTTATTTTATAGGATAGATCAATATCTTCTCCATACATAAAATAATCTTCGTCAAAACCTCCAACAGATTTATAATTTTCTTTTTTGACCAATATAAAAGCTCCTACGAGAATATCAACATTACCGATACCATCAATAGGAATATGGTCTGAATAATAATTTTTGACCTTACCTAATCTTATTTTAAAAAGTCTTCCGAATGATGTTAAAGGCGATGGAATATTTCTTTTGCTTTCTGGATGAAAAACACCTACCCCACTTATTAATTTTGGCCCAGCCATACCAATACTTGGTAAATCTTTAAAAATTTCAAGTATATTAATAAAAGTATCTTCTGCGACTACAGTATCAGGATTCAGAATACATATATATTCTCCTTTAGCTACAGCAACTCCTTGATTATTAGCCTTAGAGAAACCAATATTTTCTTTGTTTTCAATTAATATGCTATCAGGAAAACGTTCTCTGACCATTGCGCAACTATCATCGGGTGAGTTATTATCAATTACGATAATTTCTGCGTCCAAGGTAGTTATAGCTTTTTGAACACTAAGGATACATAGCTCTAAAAAATAACGTACATTATAATTGAGGATGACGACGGATAGTTTCAGAAGATCAGGTTTTAAAAGTGATACATATTACGAGTTCTTCAAGGCATTTTCAAACGGAATTCTATTGATGATACTTCTTCCTAAAGTTACCTCATCAGCATATTCTAATTCGTCATTTACACCAATTCCTCTTGCAATCGTTGCTATTTTTATCTCTATACCTTCTAGTTGTTTATAAATATAAAAATTAGTAGTATCACCTTCCATAGTGGCACTTAATGCAAAGATTAATTCTTTTATTTCACCGGATTTTGCTTTTTCAATTAAGGTATCTATTTTAAGATTATGAGGTCCAATACCATCCATTGGACTTATTTTCCCTCCTAAAACATGATACAACCCTCGATATTGACTTGTACTCTCAATCGCCATGACATCTCTAATATCTTCTACTACACAAATTATATCATGAATTCTATTGGGATTACTACAGATATCACAAACTTCTACATCACTAATGCTGTGGCACTTTTTACAAAACTTTACCTCTTCTCTCAGTGTACCTAATGCTTTTACTAAATGTTGCGTCTGTGTTTCTGGCTGTCTTAGCAGATGTAATACTAATCGTAATGCTGTTCGTTTACCAATACCTGGTAACTGCGACATCTCATATACTGCGTTTTCTAATAATTTTGAAGAAAATTCCATAGCGGTACAAATGTAATAAATAGTCGTGAGTATTTGAATATTTGAGTAATGGAGTATAGAAGTATATAACGAATCATCTATTCTCTCACCAACTCATTAACCCACAGACTCAAAACTAACAAAATCCCATACTATTTTACTACTTTTACCACAAAAGAAGAAATCATGTTCGATACACTTTCTGAAGAAACCCAATTAGTATTAGTCGTTATAGGAATAGCGTTATTATTTTTTGTTGTACGTTGGAATTCTGGACGAAACAAAAAAAAATTGTATAATAGGGATAAGAGAGATTTTAGAAAGAATTATTTTAAAAAATCAGAAAAAAGAGAAGAAACGAAAGGTTAAGAAAAGTGATCTTTCTCTAAAAACTATGAATCCGATACATATAAGGAAAGCTAAATTTGAAGAAATTGACTGGATTAATGACACTTATCAAAAATTAAGTTTCACAGTTTCTGATTTTAATAAAGAATATATAGCCGTTGCAGAATTTAATGGCTATCCATGTGGACTAGGAAGATTAGTGCCTATTGACAGCGATAATCTTGAGTTAGGAGGTATGTACGTATCAGAAGAGTATAGAAAAAAAGGTATTGCTAACGCAATTGTTCTTAACTTAATACATCAAAATAAGACTAATAAAAATATTTGGTGTTTACCTTTTGGGCATCTTAAAAATTTCTACGAAAAATTCGATTTTAAAGAGGTTAAGGAGCTTTCTAAAAAAGTTCCAACCGAAATCTTTTCTAAATACGAATGGTGTCGTAAAACATACAATAAAAAAGTACTTTTATTAGTAAAAAATAATTAGCGACTATGAAAATATATACAAAAACAGGAGATAAAGGTACTACAGCATTATTTGGAGGTACCAGAGTTCCGAAACACCACATCCGCATTGATAGCTACGGCACTGTAGATGAATTAAACTCATATATTGGATTGATTAGAGATCAACGAATAGATGAGTTAAGCAAAAACGTATTAATTAATATCCAGGATAAATTATTTACTGTTGGAGCAGTACTAGCTACTGATCCAGAGAAAGCTATACTAAAGAGTGGACAAAAACGACTGAATATCCCAACTATCTCTGCAGAAGACATAGTACTTTTAGAAACCGAAATGGATCGAATGAATGAGTTGTTACCTCCCATGACACACTTTGTATTGCCTGGAGGGCACCAAACAGTGTCATTCTGTCACATTGCACGCTGTGTATGTAGAAGAGCCGAGCGTTTAGCCACAGCGTTATATGAATTAGAGCCTTTTGAAGAGACTACTTTACAGTACTTAAACCGACTATCTGACTATCTATTTGTACTGGCACGAAAGTTGTCCAACGATTTGCAGGCAGATGAAATACAATGGATTCCTAAGAAAAATTCTTAGCCTTTTTGAAAGCCTAAAAATAAGTTAAGGGTAATACCCGAAAAATCACGTTCTTATAATTATTGTTTAAATAATTAATTTTTTACTTGACTTTTTAAACTAAAAAATTATTTTTGCAAAAAAAATTAAACCAGTAAGCATATGTATTGGACTTTAGAATTAGCATCTTATTTAAGTGATGCACCTTGGCCAGCAACCAAAGATGAGTTAATTGACTATGCAATTCGTACGGGAGCACCGCTAGAGGTTGTGGAAAACCTACAATCTATTGAAGATGAAGGAGATTCGTATGATTCTATAGAAGAGATATGGCCCGATTATCCTACTGACGAAGATTATCTTTGGAATGAGGATGAATATTAAAAAAATATTTAAATAGTATTAAAAGTCTCGCAAGAGGCTTTTTTTTTGCGTAAATTACGCCACTTTTTAAGCTAGTATATAGCCTGTAAAGTATTGTATAATATTGCCCTTGAGGCGTTGAGATTACACTATATTCCAAGAATTGGAGTTTAACTTAAAAAACCTTCGCAGGATCAATAAGTTAATCTCATTTTCAAAATTAAAGTCTCATAAAAAAACACATAACCATAAACCATGGGAGTTTTAGATTCGGTATTAAAAGTATTTGTTGGAGATAAATCCAAAAAAGATATAAAAGAAATCCAACCAAAGGTTGAATTGATCAAAAAGCAAGAACAAGCTATCGCAGCACTTTCTGATAATGAACTACGTGCCAAAACATTAGAGTTTAAAAACATTATCAATGAAGCTCGTGCTGATATCAATGCTAAAATTGATACACTTACTGAAGAAGCAGATGCAACAGAAGATATCGATAGAAAAGAAGATATCTATGCAGAAATCGATAAATTAAAGAAAGATGCATATGAAGCCACTGAGAAAGCATTAAATGAAATCTTACCTCAAGCTTTTGCAGTAATAAAAGAAACTGCTAAAAGATTTGCCGAAAATGATACAATTACTGTAGAAGCTACCGCTTATGATCGCGAACTTTCTGGCGACAGAGAGCATATCACTCTAGACGGAGATCAAGCTATTTGGTCTACAAGCTGGGATGCTGCAGGAAAAGAAGTAAAATGGGATATGGTACATTATGATGTACAGCTAATTGGTGGTATCGCCCTGCACGAAGGAAAAGTAGCAGAGATGCAAACAGGAGAAGGTAAAACATTAGTAGCAACGCTTCCTGTTTACCTCAATGCATTATCTGGTAATGGTGTTCACTTAGTTACAGTAAATGATTATCTGGCACGTCGTGATAGCGAATGGATGGCACCAATTTTCCAATTTCATGGATTAACAGTAGATTGTATTGACAATCATAGACCAAACTCCGCAGAACGTAGAGCAGCATATAATGCTGATATTACTTACGGGACTAATAACGAATTTGGCTTTGATTACCTGAGAGATAATATGTCTCATGCCCCAGAAGATCTGGTACAACGACCACATAACTACGCCATCATAGATGAGGTAGATTCTGTATTAATTGATGATGCGAGAACCCCGTTAATTATTTCTGGACCAATTCCAAAAGGAGATATTCATGAATTTGATGAGTTAAAACCAAAAATCGCTGATATCGTTGGAGTACAGCAAAAATATTTAACAACAGTTCTTGCAGAAGCAAAAAAGCTGATCAAAGAAGGAGACACTAAAGAAGGTGGTTTCAAATTACTGCAGGTATATAGAGGTATTCCTAAAAACAAAGCGTTAATTAAATTCTTAAGTGAAGAAGGAGTAAAAATGTTACTTCAGAAGACGGAGAATTTCTACATGCAGGATAATAACCGTGAGATGCATAAGATTGATGCAGACCTATATTACGTGATCGAAGAAAAGAACAATCAAATCGATCTAACAGATAAAGGTGTTGATTATCTTTCTGGTAAAGAAAACCCTGATTTCTTTGTACTACCTCAAATTGGGATGGAAATTGCTAAAATCGAAGATCTTGGGTTATCCAAAACAGATGAAGCTGAAAAGAAAGAAGATCTATTTAGAGAATACAGCGTAAAGAGTGAGCGTATCCATACGTTAAGACAATTACTAAAAGCATATTCATTATTCGAAAAAGATGTAGAATATGTAGTAATGGATAACAAAGTAAAAATCGTTGATGAACAAACCGGACGTATTATGGATGGTCGTCGTTATAGCGATGGACTTCATCAGGCGATTGAAGCAAAAGAAAATGTAAAGATTGAAGATGCTACCCAGACATTTGCTACAGTAACACTACAGAATTACTTCCGTATGTATGGCAAACTATCTGGTATGACTGGTACAGCTGTTACCGAGGCCGGAGAACTTTGGGAAATCTACAAATTGGATGTGGTAGAAATTCCGACAAACAGACCTATTGCCAGAAAAGATAAAGAAGATTTGGTTTACAAAACCAAGCGCGAAAAATACAATGCAGTTATCGAAGAAGTAACTGAATTATCTCGTGCAGGAAGACCTGTACTAATTGGTACTACTTCTGTAGAAATTTCAGAGCTACTAGGTAGAATGCTTACTATTCGTAAAGTTCCTCATAACGTACTGAATGCGAAGCTTCATAAAAAAGAAGCCGATATTGTTGCCGAAGCTGGTAATCCAGGAGTTGTAACAATTGCAACGAACATGGCTGGTCGTGGAACAGATATTAAATTAAGTGACGAAGTAAAAGCTGCTGGTGGTTTAGCAATCATAGGTACAGAACGTCATGATTCTAGACGTGTAGATAGACAATTACGTGGTCGTGCTGGTCGTCAGGGAGATCCAGGTAGTTCTAATTTCTATGTATCTCTAGAAGATAACTTGATGCGTTTATTCGGGTCAGAGCGTATCGCTAAGATGATGGATAGAATGGGACTAAAAGAAGGTGAAGTGATCCAACATTCTATGATTTCTAAATCTATAGAAAGAGCTCAGAAAAAAGTAGAAGAAAACAACTTTGGTGTTCGTAAACGATTACTGGAGTATGACGATGTAATGAATGCACAGCGTGAAGTAGTATACAAGCGTAGATATCACGCCCTATATGGTGAGCGTCTTCGTGTGGATCTTGCCAATATGATCTATGATACTGCAGAGGTGATTACTGAAGGAAATAAAAATGCACAGGATTTTAAAAACTTTGAGTTTGAATTAATTCGTTACTTCTCCATGAGTAGTCCTATTACGGTAGAAGAGTTCGAAAAAATGGATGCTCAGAAAATTGCTGGAGAAGTCTATAAAGCTGCCTATGAGCATTATCAGGACAAGATGAAGCGTAATGCTGAAGCTGCATACCCCGTAATCAAACAAGTGTATGAAGATCCTGCTAGTAAGTATGAGCGTATTTTAGTTCCTTTTACAGATGGTGTAAAAAGTCTAAACGTTGCTACAAATCTGGAGAAAGCATACGAAAGTGAAGGAAAACAGTTAATTACGGATTTCGAAAAGAATATTACTTTAGCTATCATTGATGATGCCTGGAAAACTCACCTTCGTAAAATGGATGAGCTAAAACAGAGTGTACAATTAGCCGTTCATGAGCAGAAAGATCCTTTATTAATTTATAAATTCGAAGCTTTTGAATTGTTCAAATCAATGATCGAAGAAGTAAACAAGGATGTTATTTCTTTCTTATTCAAAGGAGAATTACCAACTGGTAATACTCAGGATATTTCTGAAGCACGCCAAGTACGTAGAAAAGAAAATCTAGAAACTTCTAAAGAAGAAATCCCTAATATGGATGAACGTGCTGCACAAAACAGAGCTGCAGGGCAAACACAACAACGACAACAAGTAACCGAGACTATTGTTCGCGAACAACCTAAAATTGGTCGTAATGACAAAGTTACTATCAAACACGTTATGAGTGGAGAAAACAAAACCGTTAAATACAAACAAGCCATTCCTTTAATTGAAAAAGGAGAATGGGTACTTGTGAGTGAGTAGGTTTCGAAAAATATCTATAGAAACTAAAAAAACCTGAAGCGATGCTTCAGGTTTTTTAGTTTACTTTTATATTATCCCTCTAGGCAAGTGCTCGCTTATACATTGTGAAGAATAAAAATGGTAAATATCCAATAGCAAAAACAAAAGCTCCCGCTAACAACAAAACTTCTGCTCCCATCCAATGCATAAGCTTAAATAATCCAGACAGTCCTACGATAACACCAGACACACAACCTAATATAATTTTTAATCGTTCAGAAAGCGTTTTCGCAATTGCAACTTTATATTTATCAAAAGCGAGCATTGGTACAAAAACCAATAATAGCAACAGAAAACCAGTTATAAAAAGCTTATTAGCTCCGGGATACCACAATATCTTAAAAGTGATTCCTGTAGTTAAGGTTAACGCCCCAACAAATCCAATAAAATACATTAGTTTTTTCATCATAATAATTCGTTTTGAGTTTAATAAAAAAAATGTTTTACGTTCTAGATCAATCAGTCCATTGGGTGCTAATTCTAATATAGCATCCTGTAATGATTGATCGAATGTTTTACCAGCTTTCAGCTCACTTTCTACTACACAACATAAGTGATCTAAAATATCATCTTTTAGAGCTTGTATTCTTAGACCTTGCTTATCAACAAAATCTTTAATCTTTTCTTCTTGTTCAATACTTAGTTTCATATAGCATCAAGCTTTGGAAAAACAACATTATTAAGAGTTATCATAAAATCTTTAAGCTCTTCTATATAAGACACTTTCTTCTCTTCTCCTTTTGATGTCAATAGATAATATTTTCTAACTCTTTTTCCAATATATTCTTCTTCACAAATCAACAAACCATCTTTTTTCATTTTTTGTAACGCAGGGTATAAAGAACCATCCTTTAATAATATTTTACCATCAGATCGTTCTTTTACTTGCTGAAAAATTTCATAACCGTACATTCTACCTTTTTCTGATAATAGATTAAGAATAATAACAGATAAGGTTCCTTTGAGTAGCTCTTTTGAATACATAGTTCAAATATACATAAAAATACAATACATCATAATTCTATGTATTATTTTTTAATCTTATGAAAAATATTGCTATTGATTATTACATCACTAATTTTTAGTTATTGAAATAAGAACAATAAGATGATTGAAATCACAACTATTATAGTATGTCACTATAAAACCACAACGAATGGATTCTTTTTTGAAGGTCTCTGAACTATTTTGTTAATCCAAGAAGGTAATTAGAGTAGAGAAGACAATAAATACGTTTTGAAAGAGATTATGAATAAAAATATTCTACATTTTATTAAACAAAAAAGCGGGTTCAAAATGAACCCGCCTTTTCGTTTCCCCTTTATTTCTTAATCTATTATAAATCCGTAACACTGTTTTGAGCTTCAGTAAACTTTTCTATAATTACAGAATCACCTTTACTATTTTCAAGAAGGTATACACCCACAGGTAATTGACTAAGATCTATAACATTTGTTGTTTTTGATAAAACGTGAATCGTATCCTTAACTTCGAATAACTTTAATTTATCTCCTTCTTCAAAATTTAATACCACAACAAGACTACCTTCTCTCTGGATAGTTAATTGATTTTCTTTAGGACTTATATAATCTTCAACAGTTACCTCTTCAGTAATCACATCTACATTTTCGTCCAAAGCAATGTTATCTCCTTCTTCAACAACAAACTCTTCTTCCTGTAAAATGACAGCTCCTTCAATCATTAGTTTTTCTTCCTGACGATCTATCACTATAGACTGACCTTGATTGTTCTCTAATAAGTAAGAACCAATTGGTAATTGACTTAGATCTATACGTGAATAAGATTTTGATAATATATGATCTCCAGTTTCTAGTTCAAACAATTTCAATTTATCTCCTTCTTCAAAATCAACCACTTCTACAGTTAAGCCGTCTTGATAAACTGCTAGTGCATTATTTGTATTAGCAGAAATTGAAATAGATAAAAACAGACTGAATATTAAGGTTATAACTTTCATAATTTTGGGGGCTTAGAAGTTAAAGTATTACGGTTTTACCATACAAGTATACTGTTAAAAACTTATGCTACCAACTAACAATCAGACTTTTAGATGAAATAGTCCGTATTTTCGTTAAACTACCAAAAATATGTTAAATAAAATTTAAATTATTGATTTTCAGTATATTAAAAATTGTAAGTAAACAAAAATTAAGATGAAACAATAGTTTTCATCGTCAAAAAACACACATTCCCCGTTCAGAAGCACCTTTTTAATTAAAATTGAAACTACATTCATCAGACAAAAAAGGATGAAATTTCTTGTATACTTATGATTAATTCAAAAATATTTATAAGCTAATTGCAATAATTATATCAAATCTTCAATAGTAAATTCGGATCTGGGCAGTTTTCTAAATAATACGCTAAATCCATTTTATTAGATACTCCTGGATAATCCCCCATATTTCCCTGTAAATCTTTTATAATCTGAAAGTGCAAATGTGGTGCATAATCGCCATTTACCAATGCATCCCCAAGTGTAGCCAAAACATCCCCAGTTTCAAAACACTGACCTATTTCTATATTCTCAATAGACTTTTCGGTTAAGTGTCCATATAAGGTATAAAAACTAACATCCTGAATTATGTGTTTCATAATAATCGTCGGACCATAATCTCCAAAATTCTTATTATTCTGAAAACTGTGAATGGTTCCGGCTAAGGGAACAAGTACTGAAGTTTCTGCATCACACCAAACATCTAATCCTATATGAATATTACGTTCGGTTTCTGGGTTTTGTTGATTAAAATGTTTACTTCTATTATATATACCTCGTATTTCATTATAACCTCCATAAGCTACCTTTGCTTTATTTAGCATTAAATATTCATTTATATACTCTTCAAAGGCTTTTGAAGAAGATACATCTACGACTTCTAATTTTTTATTACTTATCGATAAATCTATAAAACTATAGTGTTCTTTAGAAAATCCTGAATCAATAACAGGAATGAAACTTTGAGATAGACTTTGGATAAATTGAGGGAATGACATATTGTTCATTAGGCGCTTTTTGAAATCTTTTTTGGTTCTTTAGAAATCCAATTTTTAGGTAATTGTTTTAATAGTGCTTTTCTAAACTTATGATAATCCACAGTTATTGTATGTCTGGGCGTATCAATTTGTTTATAATGAGGATGCGTTACTTCTCGCTCACATAGTTTATTAATATTTATTGGCATTTTCCACGCATTAGTTAAGTAATTAGCTAATACTTTACTTTGTAATTCTGATCCAGGCCAAATGCATCCCAAAGGCTGAAACATTCCAATAAAAAATAAATTATGATATTCTTCGTGAAACATTTTAAGATATAATGGAACCTGACCTTTACTATAGTCAATTAAGGATGTATCAAAGAATGAATGCTTCAGTACATAACCTGTGCATGCAATAATCACATCAAAATCTTCTTTTGTTCCGTCTTTAAAGTATACTGTTTTATCATTCAGTTTTTCTATATCTACTTTTGGATGTACTTTTCCATGTCGTACTTTATATAAAAGCTCATCATTTATAGTTGGATGCGTTTCTCCAAACTTTGTTTTCACTTCCTGCAGACCATATAACTTATTCTTGCCTAACATAATATTTAGCAACCTATCATTAAACCAGCTTCGGATTTTTACCGGAAGCCAGGAAGATCTAGCTCCTACAATATCTGAAGGCAGCCCAAAAAAGAATTTAGGAATAATTCTATATCCTCTTCTCCAACTAATTGCAGTTTTCTTACTTACTCTACTGGTTTCTACGGCGACGTCACAGGCAGAATTACCTCCACCAATTACCAATACTCTTTTATCCGAAAACGGCGCTGCTTTTTTATAAGTATGAGAATGCATAAATTCTCCAGAGAATTGACCTGGATATCGAGGTATTCTAGGAACAGAATGATGACCATTACAAACTACTACATCTGTAAATGATTCCGTTCTTTCTTTTCCATTTTGTAAAATTGCAATACTCCATTCTTCACTACTAATTCGTTCACAATGTTTTACTGTAGTTTCAAATTCTATATATGGATAGAGTCCAAAGTGTCTGGCATACGCCTGAAAATATCTTCTTAACTCGTCATGAGACGGATAATCTGCTACTGTAGTATCGAAATCATCAAACGTAAAATCTTCATATTGAGATAAGGTTTTAGAACTAATGATATGAGTGGTTTCGAATACACTGGAATGGCTAATATCTTCTGAGAAAATCCAGTTACCACCGACTTCTTTATTGCGGTCATACACGACAACCTCTAAGTTTTTATCTTTTAGGTTTTTAAGCGCAGTAATGCCACTAGGCCCTGCTCCAATAATACATATTCTTCTTTTCATACTGTATGCTACCAAATGAAGTATGTAAAATAAAGAATGTATTGAAGTTTAAAAAGTATTTTATGATTTTCGATAGAAAAACGATTCAATTTACATGGAGTACATCTTATCTATCCTTCTTTTAAGTACAGTAATTTGCACCATAAATAAAACTGCAAGGAATATGATCCCGTACGTTGTGGCACTATGAAGTTTAAAACCAGCAAATGGGCTCTTAAATCCATTTAAAAATGAAAAATCCACCTTATCCAAAATCGATGTTTCTTCAGAAAAGAATGGTAGAGAAATTAATAAGCCAATAATTAATATTCCCATCACTAACCAAGTTTTTTTGGATATTAATGGTTGGTAGGTAATAGATTTATTTACTGAAGCGATCTTGATTTCACTCATCACATTTTGCAAAAAATCCACTGACGGATGTTCTGTCCCCACTTCTTTTACTAATCTCTTAATATCTTTATATTGCTCTTCCATTATTAGCATTAATTTCTGGTGAAATATGATACTTAAGTATCGAATATAGTTTTTTTCTACTACGGTATAGCTTTATTTTTATATTATCTTCTGTCAAACCAACAATTTCTTTGATTTCTTTTACGCTTTTCTCTTCAAAATAATACAGCGTTATAATTGCTGACTCTTCTTCCGGAAGCTTAAGTATACTATCTAATATAACTTGTTTTCTTTCTATATCTTGCAAATAACTTAATGCATCATTAACCGTACCTACTTCTCCTTCACTTATTTCTTCTATGAGTTCTGTAGCTACAAAACGTTTATTTTTCTTTATTACATCCAAGCTTTTGCGATAGGCAATAGTGTATAGCCAGGTAGAGAATTTAGCTTCTCCTCTATACTCAGATAAAGATTTGTAAGCCTTTATAAAGGTATCTTGTGCTATCTCTTCAGCTTCTTCCTTATTTCTGATCATTCTAAACACTATCGTGTACACTAAGCTTTGGTAACGCTCTACCAAGTTAGAAAAAGCATTTACCTCTCCTTCTAGTACCTGTTTAATATAGTATCGATCTGACTGATGGTTCATTTACACATTAGACGATACATTTTTACCTATGGTTACATCCAATTACAAAAAAGATACAAAATATTTTTTTTCAAGATTTTTTGTAACCGAGTTCTTATCTATGGCGTCATAGTAAAAAAACGAACAGTTAAATTTTTTAAATCTAAAAATTATGAGTTTTATCGAAGTACTAATACCATTATCAATATTTGGATGCATTTTTGGTGTTTTTTATTTATTTGTTACTGCCAGAAACAAAGAGCGTATGGCTCTTATTGATAAGGGAGCCGATGCATCCATATTTTATAGTAGTAAAGAGAAAAGGGTGACGCCTATTTGGAAAGTTTTTATTCTTAACTTCTCATTACTATTAATGGGTATTGGTTTAGGCATTTTTATAGCTGGAATACTACGCTATACGTTAGGAGTAGATGGTGAAGTAGCATATCCAGGAACCATCTTTTTAATGGCTGGTGCAGGATTATTTACTGGTTTTAAAATGACCAATAGTTTAGACAAATAAGCTATCCAATATTATAAAACTATAAAGACCTATCATTTCTGATAGGTCTTTCCCCCAAATTCTACTTATTCTATGATTAATAAAATAAATTTAATCTTCTAATTATATGCTACCGTATCTTCGTATTGAAGCTCTACATCAAACTTCTCTATCATAACGGCTTGTCCTCTATCGTTTTCTAATATATACTTACCAGTAGGTAATTGTGTAAGATCTACTAATTTTGTTGTCTTAGATAAAATATGAACCTTATCTACAACTTCAAATAATTTAATTTTATCCCCTTCTTCAAAATCAACTACTGTAATAAGATCTCCTTCTCTTGTTATTGATAAAGGATTAACTTCTGAAGTTAAATAATACTCTTCTAATTCTTCTTCTACACTCTTATCGTTAATCGGCATTGAATCACTATCAACTTCAACTATGTAATCTGTTCCTAATTCTTCTTCTATAAAAATATCTAAATCAGTTTTCTCAATCACTACAGATTTACCTTCATTGTTTTCCAATAAGTATTTACCAGATGGTAACTGACTAAGATCGATTTGACCTCTTGTTTTGGACAGGATATGATCACCTGTTTCTACTTCAAATAACTTAATTTTATCACCTTCTTTAAAATCTACCACAACAACAACTAATCCTTCTCTAGCAATTTCCAAATTATTATCCTCAATCCTTGCATTAAGGTTTGTGAAGAAAAGTAAGCTGAAAATAAATGCTAAAGTTCTCATTGTCTGGAATTTTTAGTTGTAATATTATTACGTGATTACCATACAATAATATTGTTAAATTATCGTTTCCCGAAAAAAATAACTAACTTTTAGATCAAACGTTTTTGATTTTCGACCAATGACACAAAAAAGTTAATTTCTACAGTTTTAAACACCTAAACTACTGATTATCAAATCTTTATTTTTTTAAAAATTATTAAAACATAGATTAAACGCACAATATGTTAGACAAACAAACCAAAAAACGTTTTTCTTACAATTATAGTTTTCTTAAAAAAACATTAATACCTAGTGTAATATGTGAATAAAATTAACAGTTTAGTGGTAATTTACTTACACAAATATGTGTTTTCTAGTCTATAATCATTTAACAAAAAACTCTGGATCGATTCGTTTCTCGACAATTACTTTTCGTCCATTTTTATCAATTAAAAGATATTTCCCAGCTGGAAGCTGGCTTAGATCGAAGATTCCTCGTTTAGTTTTGTAGGTAATAATCTTACCTGTTCTTAACTCGAATAATTTGACTTTGTCCCCATCTTTAAAATCCACTACAGTAATAATGTTTCCATTACGGCTAACGATGAGGCTTTCGTCATTCCCATTATTTCCAAACAAAACTGTAGCACACATTAAAGAAAAAATTAGTAATAATTTTTTCATAAGCTACTTAAAATTAGATTGATATGATTTGTATTTTCCCACTTTAAATTTACCACAAAAAGAGAGTGATAAAAAGAGTCTTAAAGATTTTTAGCTTAAGTTTTTCTATATCCGACGAAATGCACAAATAGATATTACGAAAATTTAAAAGTGTAATCCTATATTTACAAGAAAAAACATTTATACAGGTAAAATTGGCCAATAAAAAAAGCCCTACTAAACTGATTAGCAGAGCTTTTCAATAATTAACACATTATTATAAAAAATTATTGTAGTATGATATCGCTATACTTAGCGTTTATTGTAATTACTTTATCAGTATCTCGAGTTTTGTTAAACCCATTTACAAATACATTCCCAAAATTTCTTCTTGCATTTGCCTCCATAGTTTTAGGTATAGAGATCCTACTTTGTACACCGCTATAAGCTATATTAAAAGCAGCCTCAGGAAGGTTTAACTTAAAATCACTATTCTCTATTGCTAAATCCAGCGTAGAAAATGATTCCGAAAGATTTGCAACTGTAATTGCTCCAAAACTTCCAGAGATTGCTGCATTCTCTTCTAATTCCTGAATAAAAATATTACTAGAGTCTGCATTTATTCTAAGATTCTTAGCATTCTGAATTCTGCAATTTTTCACATAATTAACAGCCAATCTACCATTATTCCATTGTTTAATAAGTACAGGAGAATATGAAGTTCTTATAAATGTACGATCTCCATCTATTACATTAGCTTCCAGACTAGTATGAGACAAAGAGGCAATCATATTGATTGTTTTTTCTGCTAATTTGACATTACCATGTCTAATATTCAGTTTAAGCAACGCCTCTTTTGGTAATCTAACCTTTACAATCCTATTTATGGCTCCGGAATTATTCATTCTAGAACTATATCTATATACCGTAACATTAGATCCATTTGTTTGAGTTATTTCTAAATCTCCTGAAAATTGAGAAGCCCAAGCTTGCATTCTTCGAGCAAATTCTTCTCCTGCCCAATCCTGAGAAGTAATTGATCCATTCGATTGGATTTGCGAAGTATTTTTATTTAATTCTTTTGTCCAATTTTTTACAACACTTTCATAATTATCGCCAAACTTTTCCTTAATCTGGTCTCCCCACTGCTGGATATATTTTTCCTCATTTTCCTTAAACTTATTCGTATCAAAATTCATACTTGCCAAGTTTTCAGACAATGCACTTGGCATTGGGTTGTTTTTCATATTCTTTAGAATAGGTCTTAACATATCCGAAATAACAGGCTCCAACCTTCTGAATTCTGGTAAATCAGCGTTCTTTGTATTAGAGGCGGATACATTTCCTGACCAAAAGTTACCAGTAATAGAATTTATGGTAATTTCGCGACTATTACCCAATGCTTCTATTCGCCAGTTTTGCAAGAAACGTTCTTTATTGTCTTCTGTAATATCATCACCTTCGATATATGCTTCTATTTCCACGGAATTTTTATTCCAAGTTTCGAAAACAACTTCTGTATGACTGGTATTAAGATGAACTGTAACATCCTTATTTACTACAAACTTCTCACTCAATTTATCTTGTCTATTCTGTGCAAGTACTCCAGAAAAACATACTAGACTAAGTGTAATAATATTAAGCTTGTATATCAATGTAATTTTCATTTTCAATTTTTTCTAATTCTTTTAGTTTGTCTTTTAGTCTTTTTAAAAGGGAGAGTCTAAGCGTTAAATTTTCTATCATCGCTTCAGCACTCTGTACATTAGGCCCCACTTCTATCAATTCTTTATTAAGATCTAAATATTCTTTATTTAGGTTCTCTAATCGTTTCATAAAGCTTTCTACCAAATCTCTGTTAGAATCATCTACATTGATCTGAGATAATTGAAATTTTATCCCTGTCAATAAATAGTTCTCTGCTTCTTCATACTCCGGAAACATCTCAGCCAATGACGAAGTCTGCTTAGTTAACACAACAGTAGCATTCTTTGATTCTTGTGCATCGACATCAACAACCTGAGTTCCATCTATACCATTATTCCCAAACTCATTAAAAGCTAACATGGAAACGGATAGTATTACAACTACACTCGCGGCTATTCTTAACCAACCGTAATTAAACTTTCTTGCTTTTTTAGGAAGTTCTTCTTCTAACCTAGCCATAAACCGGTTCTGGTGACCTTCTGCCAATCGTTCTGAAGGAATCTTGTTATCCTGTTTCAGCAACTCTCTAATATCCTGTCCCATCTCTCAAATGTTTTAATTGATCCTGAAGCTGTTTCTTTCCTCTATGTACTAAAGTTCTGGAAGCAACCGGTGTAATATCTAATATCTCGCTAATTTCTTTATGATCGTACCCTTCTATTAAAAATAGCATTACGGCATATTTATATTTTTCTGGTAATCTTTCTATTGCACTTTTTACCTCATCCACAGTAGTCGAATCGGACACGGACCAATCATCCATTTCCTCTACTGTACCCATGACTTGTTCATTAATAGCAACCATATTCATTTTTTTTGCTTTGAGCATATCAATACTCTTATTAATCACGATCCGTTTAAGCCATGCACCAAAAGTAACATCGCCTGTAAATTGATGGAGTTTCATAAAGGCTTTTATGAAAGACTCTTGCATAGCCTCTTCTGCCTCAAAGGGATCTTTAAGAAATCGTAATGCAACATAATACATACCATCACAGTACTTATTATAAAGCTTCATCTGCGCTTTACGATCATTAGCCCTACATTGTTCTATTAGCTCGCTCTGTAACAAACTTATCCGAATTTTGGTTAGTGATTACTTCTTTAAAACTGTTCTAATTACTATTCTCTTCTAAAGACGACTTTCAATACTTACTTGTTGCAAAATTAAAGATAAAAATATTCAAAATAACTGAAACTACTGAATATCAAAATATTAATAAAAAATTAACGCCTTATTGAGTAAGTAATTTTCGTTAATAGATACTAATAAGCAATTAATCAACACCTTAATAAAAATGTACCAACCATATAAAAATGACGATCAGAATCCAAGGGAGTTAGAGAAGGTGATTAACCTTATAAAAAACAATGTAGACTGCTCTAAAGATATCATCAATCGTATCGATACTTTTCTAGAAACAAAACAATTACCTAAATCTATATTAGATGCATTGGTAACTCAAAGAAATGCTTGTGCAGTAACTGTAATGAATTTTAATAGAGTAATTAATCGAATATAACGAACTAGTATTTTGCGGCTATTTCCTTAAATTGCTTACTCATATTCCATTTTATTATAGTAGTAGCTGTTAATATCCCACTACCCATAGCACCTCCTACTCCTACTAGTGTAATATCCTGACCGGTAAGGTATAATCCTTTTACATGCGTTCTAGGACGTAAGACTCTGGTTCGATAGCGTTCGGGAGCATGAGTAACACCGTAAATTTCTCCTTGACTATAATTACTAAATTTTCGAGTGGAAACCGGAGTAGAAACTTCGGTGTGAATAATATGTTCGTCTATATGTGGATATAATTCTTTTAATAATGACAATCCTTTAGTTTTAAACCTTTCTTTGATCTTTTCATATGCTTCTCCTCTATTTAACCAAGGCTCATCTTCATATTCACTAAAATCCTCATACCAAGCTCTACCTATCAGTTGTATGGTTGCCTGATTCGGATGTTCAGATGACCAAAGACTATCTTTAGCGGATGGGAATGATATATAAGCAAATGTTAATTTATCATTTGACAAATTCTCTTTATCATTAAGAATACTATCTGTATCCTTATCGGTATACCACCAGATATTATATTTTGGTAGTTTTAACTCTTGATCGCTTTTATTAAGCCCAATATACAGACAAAGGTGACAGGTAGAAGGGTTAATTTTCTTAAAATCAACATGTTTTTTCTTATTAACAGATGGGTCAAGTAATTTTTGAAACGTATTCTGAGCTCCTGCATTACTTATAACTCTTTTGCAAGCATACTCATTACCGTTAATTAATAACCCTTTTACAGATCTACCCTTAGTAATGATTTTTTCTACTTTTGCCTTAATAAATACCTGAACTCCTAGTGATTCTAAATTATCAACAATAGTTTCATGGATACGATTAGCACCTCCTCTTGGGTAATAGCCTCCTTCCATAAAATGATTGATCACAATACAATGTGAGGCAAAACTACTTTCTTTAGGAGATAATCCATAGTTCCCACATTGAGCACATAATACCGCTATCAACTCCTGATTATCTGTTATACGACTAAGAACCTCATAAGTTGTTTTACTAGCAATTGGTTTTTGTATCCTTCTGAATAATGGTCCTAGTAGTATACTTAACAAACTTGGAAAAGCCTTTTGCATAAAATACAAAAGGTTTTTTTTAGTTGACTTTTGTAACAACTTTAGATATTTATCAATTGCCACTTTATCATTTGGAAAATATTCGTAAAACTTCTTCCTAAAATTTTCTTTACCACCAACGAATTCAAACTTACGACCTTCGATATATGCTACATCGTAAGGATCCCCCATTGGATCCCATTCTAATTTATTATCTGACAAATAATTAAAAATTCTTCTTAATCCCGAATTCTCTTTCATATTCCCCACATAATGGACTCCTACATCCCAAACCAAGCCTTTACGTCTTTTGAAAGTATGCGTAAATCCACCAGGCGTATAGTGCTGTTCTAACACTACAACTTTTTTTCCTGCTTTGGCTAGAAAAACAGCGGTACACAGACCTCCAACTCCTGAACCAATGATCACGTAAGTATCATCCGTAAATATAATATCTGAAGTAAATTTTTTATAGGATTTTTCGACCATAAACCAGGAGTAAGAGCTCAAAAGTAAGCAATTATATGTACTTTCATAGGCAAAATAAATTATCTTTAATCATCAAATCTCAAGACATGTCAAAGCTTCTAAAAAGATCTCTCATCATTATTATCGGAATAGTAGTTATTGGTGTTGCAGGAAGATCTATACTAAGATCTAATACTAAAAAACATAGTCCTGAGCAGACAATAACACATAAAAGTAGAGAAGCTAATTTTACCATTTTTTACAATAGACCTTTTAAAAAAGAAAGAGTAATTTTTGGAGATTTAGTTCCTTTTGATCAAGTATGGCGAACTGGAGCCAATGAAGCTACAACCTTTACTACTGATAAAAACATTCTTGTGGATGGCACCGAATTGGAGGCCGGCACATATAGTTTATGGACAATTCCGGGTGAGAATTCATGGAAAGTTATTTTTAATAATCGTGAATATGATTGGGGTGTAAATTTCACAGATGGAAAGCCTTCTCATAAGCCCGAATATGATGTCTTAACTATAGAGGTTCCGGTTCAGCGATTACTCAATGTTGTCGAACAATTTTCTATTTATTTTCAGGAAGCCAATGATTTTACGATTATGTATCTGGCATGGGATCAAACTGCAATTGCAGTTCCCATAAAATTAAAATAGATCTTTTTCTCTTTGTAATACCTGAAATAATAACAAGTTTACTCAAATGAATTTATAAATTTGTTGTAAAGATAC
Organism: uncultured Aquimarina sp.; assembly: GCF_947492405.1. GTDB lineage: Bacteria > Bacteroidota > Bacteroidia > Flavobacteriales > Flavobacteriaceae > Aquimarina. The sequence continues at coordinate 548,525 of NZ_CANLMP010000003.1, read as the reverse complement.
ATTGTGAATAAAAATGATATGGAACATCAGGATCAATCTTCTAAAATACCTTCTGGAACTAATCAGGATGCTATTGATCGATTTAAAAAATTACAACAGAAAGAGGTTTCCATACCCGATATATTCCAAGGGATTGTTTCCAAAAGCACCACATCTTTAAGTAAAGGAATCACTCTAGTAGAAAGTACTCAGGAAAAACATCGTAAAAAAGCGCAAGAGCTTATAGAAAAATGTTTACCTCACTCAAATAACTCTATAAGAATAGGAATTACTGGGGTTCCAGGTGTAGGCAAAAGCACTTTTATCGAAGCTTTAGGCAATTTACTTATAGAAAAAGGTAAAAAGGTAGCCGTATTAGCAGTAGATCCTAGTAGCACCATTTCTAGAGGTAGTATCTTAGGGGATAAAACCAGAATGGAATCATTAGTAAGATCCCCTGAAGCTTTTATCAGACCTTCACCTTCGGGAAGTTCTTTGGGAGGTGTAGCTCAAAAAACTCGTGAGTCCATTATTCTCTGTGAAGCTGCAGGATATGATGTGATTATTATTGAAACAGTTGGGGTTGGTCAAAGTGAAACTGCTGTGCACGGAATGGTTGATTTCTTTCTTTTATTAAAATTAGCTGGAGCGGGTGATGAATTGCAAGGAATAAAAAGAGGTATTATAGAAATGGCTGATGCGATCGTTATTAATAAAGCTGATGGAGATAACCTAAAACGCGCTCGAGAAGCTAAAAATCAATTTAGAAAAGCATTACATTTATATCCTTTGGCAGAAAGTAGCTGGTCACCAGAAGTACTTATGTGCAGTGCACTTAAACATACCGGTATAGAAGAAGTTTGGGAGTTAATTTTACGATATCTAGAAGTTTCTTCTAACAATGGTTACTTTGAAAAAAATAGAATCCAACAAAATAAATTTTGGCTATTGCAAACTATAGAAGAACAGCTAAAAAGCTCTTTTTATAATCAACCTACGATCCAAAAAGCTTTATTAAATCAAATCGAAGCTGTACAACAACATAAAATTACACCGTTTGCAGCTGCTAGATATTTATTATCACTTAATAAATAAGTTTTGTAAGAAAAGTAAAACGGCATCATAACTTAATTTATAATGCCGTGTTTAAACTATTACTTATAATTGATTATATACTTTATTCTTTTACAATTCTAATTACTCCGTCAACACTTTCTGTTGTAATAGACATAAAATAAACTCCTCTTGTTAAATCAGAAATATCAATTGCCTTTTCGATAGTAATATCTGAAAGATCAATTGCCTTTAACATTCTACCATTAATGTCATATATCTCAGCTTTTATTAAATTGATATTTGTTAGTTTTCTTAAATTAACAATCCCATCCGAAGGAACTGGATATACGCTTATATTTTTAGATATAAACTCATTATCTGCAACTGATAATGTAGTTTGAGCACAATTAAATAGTGTAATTTCATCAATATACCAACCAAACAATCCATTACAACCATCAGTTCCCATTTCGAATCGAAATTGAATAGTAGAATTATCGTTTACTCCAATAGAGGATAAATCAATCAAACTTCTTCCCCAGCTTCCCGTATTCGAACCTTCATCTGCACCAGTAAAAGCACTTTCACCCTGAAGTGGATTATCATTTCCTTCTGCAGTTGTTTTTAATGTATTATTATAAGGACTTTCACTAAATGCTGTTAGCGGTATTAGGGTCCAAGCTCCTCCATCTAAACTATACTTAATATTACCGCCATCCCATGTAGCTTCTGTAGCTACTAAATGGTTAAATGCCAACTCAAAAATACCTCCTTCAGGAACTACCGGAATGTTTATAACTGGACTCTGTAGACGTATAATACCGTTTTGAAAGTTGATTCTACAATCACCATTAATAGGGTCCGAACCAAATATACCTTGTCCTTCGCGTCCGTTTGGAAGAGAAGATTCTAAAACCCAGTCTCTTGGTTCCCAATCGCTAGCGTTTTCAGGAAGTTGCTCCATTATCCATCCAGCAGTTCCTGATTCCCAATCTTCAAAAAAGATAGCATTCGTTAATGCATTATCACAAAGGCTAATCCCCGAATTAGATAATAATGGTTCATAACCACAGTTATTTGGCGTTCTTAGTTCTACTGCCAATACTGCTTTCTCTACTTCCAACACATCTGCCGCAGTAATAATTTCTCCAGAAACCCCAATTGGAGTCGTGGTAGAAAGACCTTCTAGATCAATACCTATAAGATCCGTAGCAGAAGCTTCAATTGCATCAGCCAAGTTTTCAAAATTACTTATAAGTGTTAAATAATTACTTTGAGCTCTCCAAAATATATGGGCAGCTTTTGTTAATCCAATAGCATTAATAGTTTGTCCATTAAATGTTCCTCCATCAACCAGTAATGCATACATATGATTAGGGATCCCAGAATTAATATGAACACCTCCACTATCAGCAGTACCACACAGATAATTAAAATCTATTACTTTTCCTGGATCTCCTTCACAATTAGGATTCCACATATCTCTAATAGCGCCCCCAAAAGCAGAAGCATCTTCGCCCATCATCCATCTTAATGAGGTATCACAACCTGTACGAAGTGAAACATCTTCTCCTTCGTCTCGATAATCATTTAACAAATCAACAGTCTCTCCCCAGATATCAGAAAATGATTCATTAATAGCACCTGATTCATATGCATAGATTAAATTACTGGTATATTCGGTATAAGCGTGTCCCCACTCGTGTGCGACTACATCATCAGCTGCAGTACCTGTGCAATAATTAGCCGATACGCCATTCCAATTTGCATTGGGGCAACTTATATTCGGATTATTATTAATAGTTATCATCTGCGCATCTTGTCCATCATAAGAAAGATATCCAAAAGCGTTTTTGAAAAAATTATAGGTATGCTCTGCTGCTGCTAATTCAGTTTCTTGCCACTGATCTAATGTACCTGGAAAAGCGTCTCCCTCTTGCCAAACGAGATTGCTTGTGTTTTCTTCATACAACACTCTATCAAGAGCATGTGCTATTCCGGTTATTTGTTCTACTATTTCACCTGTCTGTGCATTTATAAAAACATACTCCCTAACATCATTATCATTTCTTACTTCTATATGATATACCAGAGAAAGTGGTCCAGCACCTCCTTTGATCAAATCTTTTTGATAGATACAAAGTGTATTTTTATTTACTTTTAATTCGGCTCCTGATTTATTTAATCCTTGACTTCCTATCGCAGAAAGTGCAATAGAATTTGATTCTGATTCACTCAAAGCCGGAGTTGTATTCAATTTAATAGTTGGTACAACTTTTCCATTTATTGAAGTAATATTTTTGTTTGAGTCAAAATGAAATCTTAGTTCTCCTCCATAAACTGGAACCCCATTATATTGTTGTTTTAAGATAACATGATCTAAACCATAATTATCTTTTTTAGTTTTTTCTATAACCAATGAATGTTCAATAGATTCAATATTATAAAGAGATTTGAACTCTTTCAAAAAATTTATTGTCTTCTGCTCAAGAGTTGCCCCTTTTACTTTCATGGTTTTTTCTGCAGGAAACTTTACAAATTCTGCTAATCCAGAATTTTTATTGATTGTTAAGACAGCGTTAGTTTCCTGCTGTAATTTTGCAATTGATTTTTGAGTATTCTGCGCATTTATTAATGCAGAACTCAATACCAAGACCATTGACAAAATAGTTTTTACAGTAATTTTTAATTTCATAGTTTGCTTATTATTGTTGAGTTAGATATTATATAAGAAAAGTCTATTAACATATTATTAATAAACAAGTGAAAATAAATAAACCCTAAAAGTAGTTTTATTTATTTTCGTTTTACTCAATGATTTCTCTTTTCTTTTTTATATCTATTGTATCCAAAAAAAGTTGAAGATTTCAGGAAAAACCCAATTTAAAAAAAACAATATATCCTTATCCACTAGTATAAGTAAGTTTATCTCTAGAAGTATTCTTACGGCAATAAACTTAAAAATACCGGGCTACATGAAATTCGAGAATTAATTTTACGAGATTATGAAGTTTCCTCTGACAATCAATGGTTAATTTATACCAAAAAAAGCTATCAGTCATCAAGATCCGTACTTTCTGCTACCTGCTCATTTGTCACGGTAACAGGAATATCTGTATCCGATGTATTATCGTCATAATCTTGCATCACACCAGCAAGGCGCTCGCTTATTTTTACCAAATAAATAGTATCGTCGGTTTTTACCTCTACCGCTTCAATACTGTCATTATGATGATTTTTAAAATAAATAATATCCCGGTCTGAGTAGCCATCAGGAAATTTTTCTACTAAAAGATTCAAAATATCTTTGTTCAATTTTTTGTAGTCAACAATTACTCTTTTCATAGTGCGCAGATTTAGTTGGTTACTTCACTAATAAATAGTAAAAAAGATTTTATTATATGTTATTTTACACAATACACTTTGAAGCTTTTTCCTTGGTATGCTTCAAATAATTTTCTTTGATATTACGATACATTATTAACTACTACAATTTAAAATAAAAAAATCAAATTTTTAATAAATAAACTTCAAAAAAAGTAGGCGTTTGCCTTATACTCCAAGAAGATAAAAGTTAAAAGTAAATTCTAAAATCATATCATAGTTATCTACTCAATAATAAGCTGTTTTTTACGTTATGAGTAGTCATATAACTATGATGCATCAATTATTACAAAAAAGATGGATTAAGTGGCCATTAATTGTCTTAGGAAGCTTTTTTTTAGTCTTTATTATTTTTTATGGAAGTATTTATTTTGGTTTTTGGGGGAAAATCCCAAGCAAGAATGAATTAAGTTCTCTAAAACAGGCTGAAGCTACTCAAGTACTAGATAAAGATAACCGTCTGATTGGTAAATATTTTGTCTATGACAGACAACCTATTGTTTATGAGGATCTTCCTAAACATCTAATCGATGCCTTGATTGCTACTGAAGATGTTCGATTTTATGAGCATGATGGTGTAGATAATGTAAGTTTGCTTAGAGTATTTTTTAAAACAATTTTATTTAGGGATAAATCTTCTGGAGGTGGAAGTACAATTACACTTCAGTTAGTAAAAAACATTTTTGGAAGAAAAGATTATGGAGCTTTTAGCATTGTCGTTAACAAACTCAAAGAATCTATTATAGCCAAACGTATTGAAGATATATATAGTAAAGAAGAAGTTCTTACTCAATACTTCAACACGGTCCCATTTCCTGACAACACATATGGAATAGAGAGTGCTTCACAAAAGTTTTTTAATAAATCTACTAAAGAACTTACCTTATCAGAAGCCTGTACATTAATTGGTAGTTTAAAGGCCAATCATAGCTACAATCCAAGACTTTTTCCAGAGCGTAGCCAGTTAAGAAGAGATGTTGTTTTGCAACAAATGACAAAATATGAATACATTACTCAAGATGTTTCTGACCGAATAATGAACCAAAACATTGTTTTGGATTATCAATATTTTAATCATGATCTTGGGTTGGCTCCTTACTTTAGAGAAGAAGTAAAAAAAGAACTTAATGAGATCTTAAAAAAATATAAAAAAGCCGATAGCAGTGTATATGACATCTACAAAGATGGATTAATCATCCATACTACCCTGGATTATAAAATGCAATCATTAGCAGAAGAAGTAATGAAAGAGCATTTACAAAGTTTGCAAAAAACATACGAAAAAGAATATGGTAAAAAAGCTCCCTGGAAAATAAATACAAATTTGATCGATAATGCATTGAAACAATTACCGATTTACCAAAAATATAAAGAACAAGGTCTTAGCCAAAAACAGATTACAGATTCTTTTTCAATAAAACGAGAGATGGAACTATTCGATTGGCAAGGAAACATCACTAAAAAGGTTTCTACCAGAGATAGTTTACAACATTATCTAAAGTTTCTAAACTCAGGGATGATCGCTATTGATCCGTCTAACGGAGCAGTCAGAGCATATTTGGGAGGTATTGATTATAGGTATTTTAAATATGATCACGTATCCCAGAGTAAAAGACAAGTAGGCTCCACTTTTAAACCATTTGTATATACCGCAGCGATAGAAAATGGTATGAAACCATGTACTTATTTTCCATTAAAAGAAGTGACCTATACCAACCTAAAAGATTGGACACCAAAAAACGCATCCGAAGAAAAAGACCCTTATCTAAACTACAACTTAGAAACGGCTTTAAGTAATTCTGTAAATACAATTGCCGTAAAAGTAATAGGTGAAGTAGGTATTCCAAAAGTTTTTGATCAGATTAAGAAAATGGGGATCACTGAAGAGCTTCCTGATCAACCATCAATAGCACTAGGAACTGCCGGGATTAAAATAAAAGAATTGGCTGGAGCTTATGCCAGTTATGCGAACAATTCTAAAGGAGTTCGACCATTTTATATTACTAGAATAGAAGATAAACAGGGTAATATCATAGCTTCGTTTGAACCAGAGATATCAGAAGAACCGGCTTTTAGTGATTATACAAGACAAGTGATATTAGAAATGATGAAATCCACAGTCGATAAAGGTACAGCAACTAGATTAAGAACCACCTATGGTCTTAAAAATGATATCGCAGGAAAAACCGGCACTACTCAGGATAATAAAGACGGTTGGTTTGTGGGAATTACGCCAAAACTTGTTACGGTAACCTGGGTTGGTAATGACAATTATGCTATTGGATTTAAAACAACAGCCCAAGGACAAGGTGCTAACTCCGCCTTACCTATTTTTGGTAAGCTTTATCAAAAGATGAATGAAAACCCGGATTTTGATACTATTACTAAAAGTAGTTTCGAAAAAACATCAAATAACGTTTTAGAAGATCTGGATTGTCAACCAGAAAAACGTGATAATTTCCTGAAAAGGCTTTTTAGTAAAAAGAAGAGAAAGAAGAAATTCAAAAATAGGTGAAACCTAAAAAATAAGTTAAGGATACACTAGGTAAGCTATTATGAATGTTAATGAAATCTAACCAAATAAAAATGAAATCATATATCTACATTTATTGTTTTTTATTAGTTGTGTCTATTATAAAAACTTCTGCTCAGGAGTGCAATAATGATATACATACTGGTGAGGGTACATTTTATGATGGTGTAGCAGGAGGTGTTTTTGGTAATTGTTCTTTACCTGTGGCCACAGGAGATTATATGCATTGTGCTTTAAACAATATTGATTATGACAGCAGCAATGCTTGTGGATCTTGTATCGAAGTAACCGGAATAAAAGGAAGTGTTATTCTAAATGTAGTAGATCGCTGTCCGGAGTGTGCTTCTGGTGATGTAGATATGACAATGGATGCCTTTGCTATGATTGCTGAAGTTATTGACGGCAGAGTACCAATATCCTGGAAGTTTGTACCCTGCGAAACAATGCTTAATGGCGAAACTATCAAAATTAATTTTAAAGAAGGTTCCAGTGAATTCTGGACAGCTATCCAATTTAGAGATATCAATCACGCAATCTCTAAAATGGAGTATCAATTACCCGACAACACATGGAAAAATACGAATAGAGAGTTATATAATTTTTTTATAGAAACTTCTGGAATTCCATCACCAATGAATCTAAGGATAACTTCAATTTTGGGAGAAGAGCTGATCTTTGAAAACATCGTACTGAACCTAAACGAAGATTTTGATACCGGACTTCAATTCTCTACTCCAGAAGAATGCAATCAAATACTTTCTATACCAGAATTGAATACCTCTGGAGAAATAATGCTATATCCCAATCCTACATCAAGTATTATACATCTCACAGAAAACGCTCGTAAATGGAAATTAGTAAACAGTTCTGGAAAAACATTAGATCAAGGCTTTGGAAAAGAAATAGACATATCATCTTATAGTAATGGCATATATTATCTTTTATTAGAAGAGAAAAAGACTATGAAAATAGTTAAACGATAATGAAAAGGACAGTTAACAATTTTAAGTTACATATTTTTTAACCAAAAAAGTATGTAGTCTGTATGCTCCTACTCCTAAAAGGATACCAATAGCCATACCAGTAATAATATCTCCAGGATAGTGAACACCAACATAAATTCTACTATAACTAACAACAATTGACCAAACTACCATAAATGGAAAGATATATTTCAATCTTTTTTGTAAAGCTAATCCTGTAAAAAACGCCAATGCCATCGAGCTTGCGGCATGCGCAGAAAAATATCCATGTCGCCCACATCTTTCGGCAATAAATCGAGTAAACTCTCCAACACCTTCTGCTCTACAAGGTCTAGGCCTCATAAATAGTACGTTTTTAAATAAGTTTGATAACTGATCTGATGCAGCTATTAAAGCAGCCACAATAACAAGAGTGATAATAGTTCCTTTAATTCCGAAATATTTATAGAAAAAATATAAAAGTAAAACATACAATGGAATTTGGTATAGTTTCTCGGTCATGAATAACCAAAAACCATCCCAGAAAGGGGAACCCAAATTATTAAGATATAAAAACAGTTCCTTATCTAATTGTATTAATTCTTCCATACACTATTAAGTAATTACCATATCAATTTAAAAACAGTAAATTATCATTACTCTTCATAACGTTCTATCTCACGATCATAAAAATCATTTGCTTCTTGAAATAAGTTCTCGGCTTCGCTTTCTAATTCTTTTTCGTCACTTTTATCGAATTCTTCCAACCACTCTACTTCATCGTTCTGTAGATTTATAATAAATCTGGGGAATTCGGTATGTATTACAAAAATGGCGTCTGGATAATCTGTATTATCACCTAATAAGAATTTTGGAAAACTCATATGCTAAAAAATTATGTTAAGCAAAGCTACGAAGTTTACATTCAAAGTAGCAAAAACAGATAGAGGTAAATTTTAAATTAAAATTTACCTCTATCTTACATATATCTTATTTATTACTGTTTATTCTATAATAATCTGAACTCTAGCGTTAGATCCTAACTCCGTATTATCTATTCCTTCTCCTTCTTTCGGTTCTGTATTACTTACTCCAACATGCTCAATTAAGGTCTCATCTATTCCATTTTCTACCAAATATTCTCTGACAAAACCTGCTCTTGCAGATGAAAGAATTTCATTTTCAAACTCAATTTCAGAATCATTAGCATGTCCGACTATTTTGATACTATCAAATTTGAATACTTTAAGGTATTGTAAATAGGAATCTAATGCAGCTTTAATTTCTTCATACACTTCACTTTCACCTATCAAATACTCAATATCAGAAAAGTCTAAAGCCATATTACAAATATTATCTACAGCTACACCTTGCACATCTTGCATTTCTCTTAATTCTACATCATCTATATAATAATATGCATCGCTAAATGGTCCTCCTTTTAAGGATTTTCCATTCGGATTATCCGAAAAATAACCAAGCGAAATATACTTCTCTGTTCCTTTGGCTCTATAAACACCACAAACCTTAGTCCATTCTTTGGTATCACAAATCATCTCTGATGATTCTATATGCAATTTATATTTAGATGTTTCGGTAAATCTAGGAACTCTAGCTGTAAAATAAGATCCAATTGAAGAAGTACAAGAATTACTTACTCTTCCTTCTCCTAGAGAGACATACATATGAAAATAATAGTATTTTCCAGCCTTTAAAGGATTAACCAGTTTGGCTACAATGGATTCTTTTGTATTATTACCAGTCACATATAATCCTACTTTTGATTCTCCTGTTCTTGGTTCTTGAGAACCAAATTGTTTTAAAAAATCTGGAGCTTTATGATCGAACTTTACTTCACTCACTCCTGGATGATGTGCATCTGGAGAATTAGTCAATGCTTTCCAATTAGCTATAACTCCAAAATTCCGCATTTCATGTTTTAGTTTTTTGACTGCTGCATTTGTGTTTTCAAAACTTGGATTTGGAATTAAATTCTGTGATAAGGCTTTGTTGCTAAGGCCTATGGCAAAAATTACAATAAGTAAAAGGTAAAGGTTAGATTTTGGGCTATTCATCTCTTTTCTTTTCGGTTTTAGTTATATTCGAAATATAGTTAAATATTTCTTAATATGAAATATAGTTTGACAAGTAACAAAAACTAGTCCAAAAAAAGAAACGGAGTAAAACTCTCTATATTGTAGCTATTAAAAAAGATTATTACAAGGAAGTTACATTACCTTTTTTCAGCACTAAATCTTTACTCAAATAATTAAATCTAATATATAGCAATATTGCTGATGTCGTTAATCCTGCCAATAAGCCTATCCAGATACCAGAACTCTTGTATTCTGTATGTAAACCTAAATAATAACTTATTGGAAAACCTATAATCCAATATGCAAAAAAAGTGATTACAGTAGGTATTTTCACATCCTGCAAACCTCTAAGCGCGCCAAGAACGACCACTTGTATACCATCCGATATCTGAAACAAAGCAGCAATTATTAAAAGTTTAGCTGCAATACCGATTACCTCTGTATTGTCCGCAAAATTCTCCACATCTTTAACGTCTAGATAAATCTCAGGTAATATGTTATTAAAAATAATAAAACATAAGGCAAATACGATTTCGATAAAAAACGTCAGTAAAAAAATTGAAAATGCAATTCTTCTTAATTCTTTATACTGCAACAATCCTTTTTGATTTCCCACACGTACCATTGCTGCCACACTTAATCCCATAGCCACCATAAATGTCATTGCTGATAGATTTAACGCGATCTGATTAGCTGCTTGTGGATTTTTACCTAAAATTCCTGAAATCCAAATGGCTGAAGTAAAAATAGCAACTTCAAAAAACATCTGTAATGCCGACGGAAAACCTAATGTTATTATTTTTTTTAGCATACTACTCTGAAGAACGAAGAATTTAATGTGGGTAACGTACGCTTTTGACTTTTCTTTGTATTTAAGAAAAATCCATAAAAATAATACCATAACTAACCTAGACACTAATGTCCCGACTGCGGCACCAACAATACCCATCTCAGGAAAACCGAATTTTCCGAAAATCAATAAATAATTTAAAACTACATTTACAATATTAGCTACCAAAGTCGCATACATTGGATATCTTGTCATAGATAATCCATCTGAAAACTGTTTAAAAGCCTGAAAAATTATTAAAGGAATTAAAGAAACTGCAACCAAATCCAAATAAGGAATTGCCAACTCTACAACCTCAACAGGCTGTTTCATTAAGTACATCAATGGTTTTGCAATTAATACTCCAAGAAACAAAACTACTCCGAGTGTAGTACATAAAAACAATCCGTGTTTAAATGCTGATTTACCTTTATTAAAATTATCCTCTCCATCTGCTTCTGCTACAAGAGGAGTAATTGCTGTAGAAAATCCAATCCCTAAAGACATTGCAATAAACATAAAGCTATTTCCTAAAGATACTGCTGCTAATTCTGCGGTACCTAACTGCCCAACCATAATATTATCAATTAATCCCACAAAAGTATGTCCTAACATTCCCAGCATAACAGGTGCTGCTAATCTTAGATTATAGCTAAATTCTTTTGTGTACTGTTGTAACATTATTTCTTTTTGGCGCTGCCAAAGATAAGGAGATTCCTTTTTGGAATATCCAATCATTAACTCAACTTTATAGCAAAGGAAAAGGCTGTCCATTATATGAACAGCCTTTTCTATTATTGAGTTTGTTATAATTTAGTTAGTTTTACTAAATCTTATCTATCAAAACGCTAAAATAGTTCGCTAACTAGCCTACTCATAATTTAAAGTTATTATTTGAAGACTTAAAACTAGAATACGCGCTTAATCAAAAAGAATTCGTTTCACAATTTAATATGGAATATCGAATCTATATAACATATAATTTTTATGTTAAAAATGGGGACGGAAATATCATTAAAATTAAAAAAGCTGAACGATGATATTATCGTTCAGCTTTAATTCTTATTATACGTTTTTGTTGATTATTTGGTACTAGATCTTTATTATTTTTTTATAAATCTAGAAGTCAAACGCTTACCTCCTTCTGTAGTTATAGTAAGAAAATAGACCCCCGGTGCAAAATCAGATGTATTAATAGAAACCTCACCGGAAATAGTATTTGTTAACGATCTACTATAAATTGTATTACCGAGAATTCCGGAGACTACAATTTTTCCATTTTGTAATACTGAAGTTTTACCAGATAGATTTAATATATCTTTTGATGGATTTGGGTATACTACAAGCCCGGATTTATTGAATTCATCTACAGATAACGAAGCTGAAGGTTCAATTCCCCAAACTAATACTCCATCTACATAAATAGGAACTTTTTCTGATTCAATAAGAGTACTACTTAAGCCTTCGTAAGAAAAATCATTAAAAGGATCCCAAGCATTTTCCTGAGCATTATTCGGAACAGAAACTCTTACTTGAATCTCTTTCCTATGCTCTCCTTGCCCTCCAGGAAAAGGCATATTATTTTGATCAATAGCTACTTCTACATAATAAATATTATTCTCTGGATTCCAAGGTTGTAATCCTCCTGTAGCACTTCCATTACCTCTAGCTGTAATTTCATAATCATCAGAAGCGTATCCTGCATCTACTCCTTCTGTAATATCAATAAAATAACGAGCTGTAAGACTACCAGGTATTCTTGCTGGCCAAGCCGATCTATTGTTCAACCAGATTGCTAATTCGGTAAACCTTCCGGACTCACTATTGATCTTTGTTTCATTTAAGAACTCAACCCCAGCAGTTTCTTCTTGCGGAAAATTGTTTAACTCTGTTCCTCCAAATTCCATTACCATTCTTGCTAATACTCCTTGATAACAGGCATTGTAATCACAAGCCACTTCGTTTGCTTGAAAATCAGACCGATTTTCGACAAAAACATCGTCGGGGCTTCCTGGTCCACCCATAAGAGCTCCCCATAAGGTATGTCTGGACTCTTCTGGAATACTCTCACTTCTTGTCCAACTAGAATGTTGTCCTCTATGATGTGGTTTTGTTGGTGGATTTACTCCAAAACCAGTAACCAAACTTCTATTATTAGGATTATCTCCCAATGCATATTTAATTTGATCTACTGCGAAGTCATGGTATACTTGCTTATTAGGAGAATTGACGTTATCACTATAAATCAAGGCTGTTAAAGCCGCATTCATAGAATGACGTAATGATCCCCATTCGGTTAGGTGCGCTTGACCACCTGGAGAATATGTCACTCCGTTTCCATTATCAACCCAAAATTGCAGATGTCTTTCTACGTTATCTATATAGTTTTGTTTTCCTGTAATTTGAGCTAATAAAACCATATTGCCATATCGTTTATCATCCCAAACAAAACTCCATAAATAATCTGGTTCAGAATAATTTGTTTCTGCTTTTTGGAGATATGTATTATCACCTGTTGCCTTATATAACCATAATGCTCCCCAAGATAATTCATCTTCAAATCCACCTGAAGAATACGTTCCTACAGCGGGGATTCCTCCTTCTTCTGTATATTTCCCTTTATAAGTTTCGCCAAATTCATATAGATCTTTAGCGTGTTGTAATAAGGTAGCACTATAGGCAGGATCACTATCTTTAAAAATAATACTAGCAGATGCTAATGCAGCTGCTGTTTCACAAACCACTTCTGTTCCCGGATGACTCGTGTCTAATTTGAAAGACTCTCTTTGTCCATATTGAGGATGAACATCTATCATTTCTGCTGGCATCCAAAAGCTATGATCTTGTCCTTTTTTAGAAACTTGAGCATAAAATTCGAACTTAGTAGGGTGACATTTAATAAAATAATCGGTTACCCATTTAATGTTTCGTTTAAAATGTTCCGTTTGATTCACAGCATCATAACCATCTTTGTATTCTAGAAAACCCCAGTTTAATGCAGTTACAGAAAACGCCATTGGAAAACCAAATTTGATATGATCTCCTGCGTCAAACCATCCTCCGGTTAAATCTAGCCCTACGTCTTGACCATCATTTACACCAGCATCGCTTCGCCAGCTAATTCTATTCCAATCTGGAAGCTCTCCCGATTGTTGCGCCTCATAAAATAAGATTGATTTTTGTAAAGCTTCTCCGTAATTGTGTTGTGCAATAATGTACTGCCCAAAGCATAATGTGAAAAATAATAAAAATAAGTTTTGTTGATTTTTTTTCATTTCAAAAGTGATTTGTGTTTACAATTTGTTAGTTTAATATTTTTTTGTTGGTATAATAGCCTTCAAACGACAGGGATAAATTGATTATTGTAGCGTTTTTACTTAATGCCTAATTGTTAAGATAGTTATAAGAATATCCTACTTTTTCTTCAAACAAATTCCTACAATTAACTATTAGGTTTATGCAGTAAGCGTATCCTAATTATATCTACGCTACGTTTATTTAGTATGTAAAAGCAAAAGATCAAATGTTTTCTTTCATCTTCGAATCAAAATATAATTGGAATGCTCATTTATTTATCAAATACAAAGAAAAGGCTGTCTACATTCAGACAGCCCTTTCCCACAGTTGAGTTTGTGGTTGAATTATTGTTTAATCACTTTTTTAGAAGTGATTATTTTATTGGTTTTTTCTGCTTCTAAAACATTGACAATATAATATCCAGATGACAAATCACTTATATCTATAGTATTTTTACCATCTCCTAAGGTAGCTTTCTTCATTAATACTCCTGTAACATTAAATATCTTAACTATTTTACCTGTGATATCATTTCCAGAGAAACTAATTGTATTTATGACCGGATTAGGATACAACCTAATATCATTAGTATTACTTACATTATTTCTATTAGTGGTATACGTAATAATCAAGGTGGGTTTAGCAACAGATCCGTTTTCTTTGGATGCAAATGCAAAGTCATTCCCCGAAAGTGCATCAATAATTAATGAAAGTTTATTTCCTGAAATCTGTGCTGTTTTCAACGGTATTGTTTTAGTACTACCTATTAGAAAATTAGAGTTTAACGTTCCTAATTGAGTTCCTTTTCCCGGTTTATTAGAGTTTGATAAATTAGTTTCTGTCCAATTATTATTATTTCCTTTATGGACAGTAACATTACCATTTCCAGCATCAGAATACACTGTAAATTTAAGATCAGCTTTTGTTACAACCCCATTAATTGAAGAAAGGTCAAACATTAAATATCCTGAACGCTTATTTTTTTCAATTCGTAACATATCAGAGTTATATCTAGTTGACCCTTGTAGATACGCGTCATGGATTGGAGATAATACAATCGTCTGTTCTACGGGTTGGATTTTTGTTGTTACCACCTTATCAATATTATATAAATAACCAGATCCTCCTTTAAAAGATAACCTAAGTATTTTCTCTCCTGAAGATAGAGAAACTGTAGTAGAATATTTCTTATAACTATGCCATTGTCCTGTAACCGGAATGTTTATTGAACCTACAACAGAACCTGATTCCAGGATATCTACTTTACCTCCTGTTCCTTGACTAGAAGCATATACATCCAAGGTATATTCACTAGTTGTATCGACGTTTGCAGTATACTCTGTAAAATCCCCATTCTTAATATATCCTAAATTCTTAGCTGAGTTTGTTCCTGGAGTATTTTCGATACGCACACTTCCAGATTTTGACTCGAAATTTTCTGCTTCAAAAGATCCGGGAATACTAATAATATCCACTGGCGGAACTGAATCATCCTTAATAGTAATATTTACTGATTGTGATGTCGTAACTGCACCATTATTATCTGTAGCCTTTGCAACAATTGTATAGTTTCCTGGATTAGTAATAGTAGTAGCACTTGCATATGGTAAAACTTGTTCAGTAGCAACCAAATTATTATTCACAAAAAATTCTACTTTGGAAATACTACCATCCGTATCCGATGCATCAGCAGTTAATGAAACATTTTGACCAACTTGATAAGTAGTACCATTTGATGGCGCTGTTAGTTTAACCGTTGGTGGATTATTTGGAGTATTATCGTCAACTAATTTATATGAACGAACCCAATCGTAGTATGTGGTACGATCATTAAGAGAATTATTTATTCCGTCCTGACCATCTTTTGGTGGGTTCCAATCATATGTCTCTACCACCATTCGCAAGTACATAGGAAGATTAAAATCTGCTGGTGGTTTTATTTGCCCAACAAATTTACCATCTAAATAGAATAAAATTTCACTTTTACTTTTCCACCAGACTCCATAGGTATGATAATTCTTCCAAGATTCTTCTCCAAGCGGAGCTTTGTTTCCTTGTTGACCTACTGGTGTGCTATTACAATTAGTCCCTCTGCTATGTGTATTAGAGTTCATATTTCTAATAGTGTTATTTACCCAGCTTGCCCCGTTAGAATTAACCCCCACAGTTTCTGTGATATCTAATTCTGTGGTTCTAAAATCACATCCAGTAAATTCATTTCTCTTATTAATTAGCCAAAATGTAGAAGACATAAAAGTTTTATTAGCTTTCATACGCGTCTCATAGTATCCATATAGGTTTCTGGTATTAGATCTTACAAGACCACCATTATGTGTCCATCCACTAAAAGGATTTGTTTTTTTTGAAGCTGAAATTTTTAAATTTCCATCCGAAACTGACACAGAAGATGTTTCAAATCTGGCAGGTCGTCTACCTTCCCATTGTGGACTATTTATTGCCCATTTAGTAGTATTAAGAGAGACCCCATTAAATTCATCAGACATCACATCTATCTTTTCCCACTTTTTTCCAGCGGGAGGAGTTGGTTGTGCAAAAACACTTATCGTTACAAAACATAACAACAAGGTTAATAATGGATTTATATTATTTTTCATGATTAAGAACATATTTGTTTTATCAATTCGAATAAAATCTAAAAAGTTTTAAGAAGAGAAATAATAACACAATTCTAGAAATGATCATTAATCATTTTCGGATTGTGTTATTATCTCCAAAGTTAATAGCAAACGATATCATTATCCATCGTTTATTACTTTACTCTTCTATCCCTAAAACTTTATCATCGATTTGATAATGATTAAAGGGTTTACTTAACGTTTCAATACTTTCTTAGCAGAAAGAACCTTATTCGTTTTACCAGCTTCTAAAATATTAATGATATAGATTCCTGATGACACATCGCTCATATCGATCGTATTTTGACTTTCTTCTAGTACCACTTGTTTTACAAGAACCCCAATAGTATTATAAATTTTGATAGTCTTCCCTGCAGTTTCTCCAGAAATATTAATTACATCGACTACAGGATTTGGATAAAAAGTAATCTCATTAGAATCATCAATATTATCACTTCTATTGGTGTCATAAGTAATCACTAATTGCGCTTGAGTAACCGATCCGTTTTCCTTAGATGCAAATGCAAAATCATTACCTGAAAGCGCATCTATAATTAATGAAAGTTTATTCCCTGAAATCTGGGCTGTCTTTAATGGTATCGTCTTAGTACTTCCAACTGGGAAATTAGCATTTAACGTTCCTAATTGAACACCTTTTACTGGTTTATTGGAGTTAGAGAGATTCGTCTCTGTCCAATTATTACTGTTACCCTTATTAACACTTATGTTTCCGTTCCCTGCATCAGAATATACTGTAAACTTAAGATCAGCCTTTGTAATAGTTCCATTGATAGAAGACAGATCAAACATAAGGTATCCTGTTCTTTTATTTAGTTCTACACGGATCATATCAGAGTTATTTCGGGATGATCCCTGTAAAAATGCATCATGTATTGGAGATAAAGTAACCGTTTGTTCTACAGGTTGAATCTTTGTCGTAACAATTTTATCAATATTATACAGATATCCAGATCCTCCATTAAATGATAATCTAAGTATTTTCTCTCCTGAGGATAAAGAAACAGTAGCAGAGTATTTCTTATAACTATGCCATTGTCCCGTTACGGGAATATCTATAGAACCAACAACAGTTCCGGATTCAACGATATCTACTTTTCCTCCTGTACCTTTACTCGAAGCATAGATATCAAATGTATATTCACTGCTAGACTCCACATTTACTGTATAATCAACGAAATCTCCATTCCTAATAAATCCTAAGTTCTTGTCGGAAGTAGTTCCAGGAGTATTTTCTATACGTACGCTACCAGATTTTATCTCAAAATTTTCTGCTTCAAAAGATCCTGGTATATCAATGGCATCTGTAGGTGGAACCGAATCATCTTCAACAGTTATATTTATAGATTGAGACGTAGTAACAGCCCCATCATTATCAGTTGCTTTAGCAGTTATGGTATAATCTCCAGGATTAGTAATTGTAGTAGAAGTTTCATAAGGTATTACTTGCTCTGTAGCAGTCAAGTTGTTATTGATGAAAAATTCAACTTTAGTAATGGTACCGTCAGTATCTGATGCGTTCGCTACTAAAGGAATAGTTTGACCAATTTCATAACTAGCTCCATTTACAGGAGAAGTTATCGATACTTGAGGAGGTTTGTTTTCATCTCCGCAATCTACTAATACCTCATCAGGACCATTTCCTGTTGGTTTTGTATAACTTTTAGATAACACGAATTTATCCATTTCGAATCCATCTTCTCTCATAGAGAAAGAAATCGTATGGATACCTGCAGAAGGCACATCTATATATATTTTTTGCGCTTCTCCACAATGATTGGCATTGGTACGTTGTTTACTCTCCCAAGTCCATTGGTTTTTACCTGCACACCATTGCATTCTAGCTCCTGATGCTGGCCAATTCCCATCAATACCTACGTGGATTCCATTATCTTCTGATCCGGTAGAATGCGCTCTTACCCATACAAAGTATTTTCCTGGAGTTGTAAATTTTACTTTATAGTTAATGATTGCTACTTGTCCTGGAGTATTACTAAAACTAACTCCATTAACAAGTGGATCACTATGTGTAACTCTGGTATCTGGTAAGATCTCTAAATATCCACCACCACTTGCTCCAGAAGAATGATCAGGATCAGGATCTGGTGTTGGTGTTGATCCAGTGCCATCTAGTACATACCACTCTCTATCGTTTGTTTTGGATTGACTATCAAAATGTTCGGCCTCTACAGCTACAACTCCATTTTGCTCTAAAGCTACGCAATCACCATCACCGCCGCCATCTCCTCCACCGCCATCAGTGCAGGTAAAATCTAGTGCCGTCCATCTTCCTCTCGAGTAAGCTGTACCATTACCTTCTGGAATATTTCCATTAGTATGCGAATTAAACGCTACTCTTATTTTATCTCCTTTTTTGATTTGTATACCCGTGAAAGTTGTACCTGATGGTGAGTAATCAGTACTAGATGCTGGGTTTATGAATTCACCTATTTCCTTACCATCTATAGAAACTCTATACGTAGATTCTCCATCGGTTTCTGTAAGTGTTGTTAACTTAATATCATAGGTACCAGTTTCTCCGTTAAAAGTAGCTTCTGCAGCGGCAAATTTATCTTTGTATTGAGAGGCATCAATTGCTAATGCATTTCTTGTATTATCCTTATAAGCAGGTGAAAAACCTGGCACTGCAATCGTTGGGAAATCAGAAATTGCTAGCATTGAAATTGTTCCGCAATTTCCATCACCTCCACCATTGTTTCCATCTTTATTGGTAATAAGAGCTACCCAATCATTATTATCAGGCGCAACTAAATTACCTCCTAAAGTTTGTTTTGCAGACAAATTACCTCCAGAACGAGGATTGTACCATTGTACATCATATTTATTATTTCCTCCAGGCAAGCTTAATCCTGTGGAACCACCATTTGGTCGATAAGCAGCATAGATACTACCTGATTTTGCAAATACATAGTCGTTATTATCTGAAGTTACACCATCAGAACTTACCATATTTACCATATCAGACTGGAGATAACGATTAAAGAAATTAAGTGCATAACCACCTTCTTTATACTTATTACCTCTCTTTCGGTGGTCATTTCCATTGATATCACCATCGTCATTTGTATATCCACTATAATATTCAACTCCTGTTCCTCCAGCCATTAGTGTAGCCCACAAGATTCTATGTCTTACTTCTTTGTCAGAAATTCTAACCCCTGTTGAAGCTGGTCCTTGTTCGTCATTAGCCACTACCCATTTTTTACCAGAATTTCTAGATTTTTCTAACCATCTTCTCACATCATTGTGAACATTATTCTTCCCAGTTTGTATAGAAGCACCGGTTAAGTCTGAACTATTTCCTAACAATGGATTATATCTTTGATCTTGCTGATTTGGATATGTGTGAATCACTATATTATGATCATATGGGTCTACATTTTTGATATAAGTTGCTGTAGCTTTTACCACATTATCTGTTAATGTTGTTTCTTCTGTTAGATTCCAATTAAGGGCTAAATGGTGGCCAAATCTTGCGATTAATTCACGATAATATAACTTTCTTTGACGACCAAAACCATTTCCGTCCATTAGATTATCATTTTCTGTCTCCATGGTTTTAAAATGTAAATAAATACCTTTTTTATCGGCATATTCCATTACTTTTTCCCATTGAGCCATTTTGGAAACATCAAAACGATCTTTATTTACTTTATTCCATTGTTGATTACGGGCCGTGTTGCCATATTCTTGTAAAGAAACTTTTAATGTATGTGGAAAAACAGCTCCTCCATCTCCACTAGAATTCCAGGTTAAGAAAGACATTACATTAGCTCCTTGTCCAGAAAGATAGTTTAACATCCCTAAAATTTCAGTTCCTTTTCCACTATCCCAGGTATATGAACTGGCGTCATTTGCCACGTAGTCTCTTTGATGCGGTTGCCACGTTTTGCTCCCTATTTTATTAAGATTATTGTTATAGCTAGGAGTAGCGTCAAAATCTACATAATTCAGTGCATTTTCTGGCGAATCAGCTCCTGCTTTTACAAACCAATTTCCATTAGGATTATTTGGGTTTGTACCGATATGTCTTAAATAGTGTTCTCCTACATATTTTAGTCTACCAAGATACTTGCTTCTAAAATCTCTACCAGATTTATCTGATTCTGTAATATTAAAAGTTCCGGTATCACCATTCATAAATCCGGCATTAGATCCTCCACCATTAATAGCAACATTAGATCCAGACACAAAGGATGCGGACCAATTCCAAGTTCCTGTTTGATCTGGCGCAAAGTTTACTCTCCATTTGTTTCCGGAATTACAACTATTATTTTCTGCATTTCCGCAAGCCGCAAAATAACCCGGTACTTTATAACTTCTATTACTTCCTGAATGTGTAAATGTTACTTCTAATCTATAATCCGAAAATGGATTTGGGTTCGCAGTCTCTGATGTATTAGGGCCGTTAAAAGTTAAAGTGACCTTGTGCCATCTTTTTAATTCTCCTTCTGGTGTTTGTGCTTGAAGCAAAAACCCAAGAAACAAGAATGCTAGTAAAACGTTTAGTTTAGTTAGTTTCATGATTTGAATTGTTTGTGTGTGTGTTTGGTTTTAAGATATTTATTTTGTTAGTGTAAGTATTCAAAGAACGTTTTATATTATATTTAATTTTATGTTAAAAAGATCAATAACTACCTAGTTAACAGCTTTTAACACGTATACAATAATTTAAAACTTCTCGAATTTAAGATTTCATAAGCTTGTCGTTTTTCACAAAACTATTAAGTGACCTCCATGAAATAGAATTCGTTAAAATATATTTAGAATTCGATTTGTATTTGATCAATTAGTAATAATTGCTTTTGGCATCTTATCAGGTCAAATGGACTTCCGTCCTACTGTTAATCATTGTTTTTTTAACTTTTAATTAACTGTTTTTTTTCACATTTCTTTCGTGTAATAAGAATGAGTTATTATACAGTATTTAGTCTTTTATAAATTGCACTTTGCTTTTACCAAATACTGATAAAATATATGCTCCGGATGCTATATCTGAGATTATCAATGATTCTTTATTAGATGTTGATTTAGTTTGTTTAATAATTTTACCCATTAAATCATATATGATAAGAATATCGTTCGCTTCCACCCCTTGAATTGTAATGGAATTTGTTGCTGGGTTAGGGTAAACCGATATAAGCTCAATCTTTTCCTCGACTGGTTTTTCTCTATTATCTAACGAGATTATTTTCCATTTTTGGTTATTATTTCCGGAATTGAAATCCCAAA
Source organism: uncultured Aquimarina sp. (assembly GCF_947492405.1). GTDB lineage: Bacteria > Bacteroidota > Bacteroidia > Flavobacteriales > Flavobacteriaceae > Aquimarina. The sequence continues at coordinate 526,482 of NZ_CANLMP010000003.1, read as the reverse complement.
TTTGAACATTAGCATTTATAGCACCTGCTGCTCTATCCAAAGCACTGGATATACAATGCACAGGTTTCATACTAAATACACCAGTACCATTTTTAGTTATTTTCCATTTTTTATGATTGTCATTTGCATCGGTCCATGTAGCAACATTCTCTCCATTACCGCAACGAGCATAAGGGACTTCTAAAAATCTATTAGTTCCTAAATTTCGTATAGTATACACATCATCGCCTTTATGATCAAAAATCCAAACTTGATCATTATATGAATATGGACTACTCATAACTGCACTGTGTTGATCAAGGGCTCTAGATAACAATCTTTGATTAGATTGTGTAGATTCTATATGATAAGAACCATTTGGTATTAATTGAGTAAATGCAGCTGTGACCGTTACATTATTGATTTGATCTCGATCAATTGCATCTTGCCACGAACTATTTAATGGACGGATATGAGTTTTGTAAACATAACCTGATCCTGGTTGCGGTAGATTAGGAAGGTTTACTGTAATTGATTTCACACCTGTTCCTTTAGAAACAATCTCGTTTTGTTGTGCTATCCAATTGTTAGAAGACCAAAACTCAACTATAATTTCTCTACCAGTTGATGCTTCATAGTTTATATTAAACTGATATGAGTTTGCCTGAACAATACTCAAAGGAGCATTACTAAACGAAACTTTATCTTCGAGTATTTGTTCCTCTACAGTGACATTATTGATTTGATCTCTATCTAAAGCTTCTTGCCAGGTAGTTCCAGCAGGTCTTATATGTGCTTTATACACATACCCTGACCCAATTTCTGGAGCTAAAGGAAGATCAACGGTAATCGTCACTGTTCCAGATCCTTTTTCTACAGTAACCATTTTTTGGGCTATCCAATTAGTTGCAGACCAGAACTCAACTACAATCTCTCTATTTGTTTGAGCACTATATTTTATATCGAAATCGTATGATGTTTGAGGTTGAATTGTTGTTACTGCATTTACAAATGCTACCTCATCCGGAACAGTTGTATCATTACAGTCTTCACCTGGTAATCCATAACAACCATTACCTGTAGGACCTAAAACAGGATTCCAGTCAATTCCAGGAACCCAATTTTCACCTCCAAATTCATAAGCCCCAGCATCTGGTGCTGCTCCAACAAAGTCGTCAGTTATACCTGAAATTATCCTCCCTGCGTTTACAGCAGGAGAACCTGATGTTAACGTAAATTTATTACCATCATAATTAGTATATCCAAACTTGGTAATTACGTTGTTTTGTTTGTCAGCATCTCTTTCGAAAGTACCTTCATCTTCCTGGGTAGAAGGGTCATCCTCAGTCCTAACATCGGCTATGTTATTCCATACTTTGACATTTGAAAAAGCTGTACCTTCTTTATGCCAAGCTCCCATTGCTCCACCTTCTGTTTTCACTAAAGTATTATTAAAGATATCAATATCCTTACCATTCCAGTTAATTTGGACTCCTGTCCATTCTACATTCCACACTACATTATGATGTACAGAAAATGCTTCAGCATCATTATCTAGATAGATACCTGCCGCTTTTCTCTTAGAACCTCTAGAAGCACTATCATGAAACCAATTATGATGTATTTCCGTATTCTGTGGTCCACCTACGGTATAAAAAGTTGCACAATCATCAGCGATTAAATTGCTTTTGTAGACATCATTATAAGCAACTTCACAACGATTTCCATTAAAATTAATACCATCTCTACCTCCATTAAAGATTGTATTTCCAATAATCTTATTATCATTTCCTCCTCTAGCTACTAATGGAGCATCATAAGATCCTAAATAGTTAAAATCATGGATGTAATTATTTTTTAAGATATTGAATCTACCTCCCAATCGCACTCCTGTTGCAGCACTAAAAGCTATTTCACATTTTTCAATAACATTATTAGTACCATTCACTTCTACACTAGGTTTACCGGCATTAAAACCTCTAAAAACTCCTTGTGTGTGATTTCCATAAAAAGAAGAAACCCCATATAACTTATTATTATCAGAATTTGTTTTTAACAAAATAGCTCCTCCGAAAACGGCAAGATTTCGAATTTCGATATAACTCCTTCCATTAAGGTCAATTCCTGTTTTTCTTTTTCTCATTTGAACAGACCCGTTACTAGGTGCTACTCCACCGGGCATTTGCACAAATAATTCTTTTGTTTGACTATTAAACCACCACTCATTTTGATAATCTAATGCCCCTTTTACTCCTTCCAGATAAAAATCTCCTTTGTCTTTTGGCGCATGAAACGTACGTATCCAATTTGGATTTTTATCTAAGTTGAAATTTACTCTTCCAGACGTACTACTAGTAATAAATGATTTCCAAGCAATCCATCCTGAGCCAGGTTTATCTCCATAAAAGAAAACAGATCCTCCGGTCCAGTTAATGTTAGGAATTTGGGATGATGTTAAAAATGCACCATTCACCACATTAGCACCACTACCACCATCGTTTCGACGAGAATTTAGCGTAAAAGGTTTACCATCAGAATTATTAGGCCATCTGGCTAAATCCATCGCAGTGTTTCCATTCATTACAAAGTTTTCCTGACCTAAATCCCAATCTACTTTTATTTTATAGATTGCTCCATTATCTCTCTGCCAACCACTTAAAGCTTGCATTGCAGAGATTATTACCTTTTCGCCAGTTTTGGCTGTGTAGATGATTGGTTGGCCAGCTCTACCCGATCTAGGCGGCTTAATTGTCTCTTCATAAGTTCCTTGTCCAATGATAATAATATCACCAGCTTGTGCTACCGAAGAAGCTTTGGCTATGGTCTTGTATGGACTGGTTTGAGTTCCGGAATTAGAGTCATTCCCATTTTTTGCTACATAAATGTTCTTAGCGTTCATAGATGACACTACGGCTACTAAGAAAACCAAAATACATTTCCGCAAAAGAGTTTTCAAATTTTTCATGATTGTTAGTTGAGTTTAGTTTTTAAAAGTAATTTTTACATTTATTATGTATGTTTTCATTTTAGTATTCGTATTCTTTTATAAAGAATACGTTGGGTATTTCAGAGAAAGTTAGAATAATAGAAAACGATAAGAAGAGGGATCTCTTATTGCAAATAGAGGAAATCCCCCTTAAACTTCATTTAAATTATCTATTCACGAAGATTTTCTTTCTTATTATTTGATGGCTTTCCGTGTCCTTAATTTCTAAGAAATAAATTCCCTGATGTAATCCTTGAAATGAAATTGAAACTTGTTTTTGTTGGTCTTTCAATTTTTCGTGTTTTATTACATTTCCAACAAAATCAGTCATCTTAAACTCAGGATTTTTAAGTTTTTCAAAGCCAGAAATATTTACAAAATCCTTGGTTGGATTTGGAAATACTTTCATATCATCAAAGATGCTTGATGCAACAAAAGAAGATGATGGTTCTACACCCCAAACCAAACTATTATTGATATACAATGTTATGTTTTGATTTGATGAGAATGTTGTTCCTACCGATCGATATGAGTAATCATCATTTTCGTCAAAATTGCTCCAATTTGCTTTCGCAAATCTTGTTTGTATGTCTCCTGAAGTACCAAGTGAGGCAATAGATCCTGCAGCAGCAAATGAAATTTCGAGATAATCCATACCATTTTGTTGGCCAAAAGCTCCATTTACAAATCCTGTTCCTAATTGCGCCCAGTCACACCAGAAATTAAGAATACTATTATCTTCCGAAGTAAACCAATATCGTATAGTAATATCTTGATAAGAAACGGCAGCGTTACTGTTATTCACGATTCTTACGTGAGGATTGATCATATTATCAGTTGCATTACCATTACCTCCATCTTTATATTCTACTGATATATCTGAAATTGGGAGTATTTCTTGTACTTGAATGGTGATCGTATCCGTATCTATTCCTCCTTGTCCGTTATTTACTTCAAGCGTTACTACATAAGATCCAACTGTATCGAAAGTATGTACAACTGTTTGACCTATTCCTGTCGTACCGTCTCCAAAATTCCAGGAATAACTTAATGCATTACCAGAAGGGTCTATAGACGCTGAACCATCAAATGTAACCTCTAAAGGGGCAGGACCTGAAATTACATCAGCAACAACATTTGCAATAGGATTCCCATCAGAAATAATGATTTTTTTTGTTATTGAATCCTCCGCTTTTCCGTCGCTTACGGTAAGCTTCACATCAAATTCTCCTATTGTTTCAAATTGATATATAACGATTGCTCCTGTTGCAGTATCTCCGTTTCCGAAATCCCATAAATAAGATAAGATATCATTATCTGCATCTGTAGATCCAGAAGCATCAAAAGTAATCAGTACCGGCGCAATTCCTGTTTCGGTATCACTTGTAAATATAGCTACGGGAGCAACATTCGGATCGGTTACCATAATCGTAATTGTTTCTGTATCCGAATTTCCGTTTCCATCATTTACCGTTAATGTAACTAATGCTTCACCAAATTCAGTAAACTCATATAAGGTGGTTACTCCTGTGGCGGTATCTCCATTTCCAAAATCCCAATTGTAAGTAAGCGTATCTCCATTAGGATCTGTTGATCCTGATGCATCGAATGTAACCGATAAAGGTCCATCTCCACTAATAGTAGAAGCATTAATTACTGCTGTTGGAGTATTGACATTTGTTCCTGGCTCTAGACCACTTACCAATTTCCCATTAAGATATAAAGCAACTCTTTCCCACTTTGCAAATTCTTTCTTGGTACCGTCATATGAGTAATCATTCGTTTGATCTGTTTCTGACCAAGAACTATTCGCTATTTTGGGTTCCATTCTACCGGAACCTGCGTTTCTTCCTAATATTCCTGCTGCTGGATCGAATGTAATCTCCAAATAGTGTTTATTTCCTTCAGTATTGATAATTTGCCCTTTAACATTACTACTTCCTATCATTGCATAGTCCATAAAAAAATTAAGAGGTAAATCAACTTCTGTCTCGAACCAATACCGAATACTAAGTTCTGAATAGGATACATTTTGTGATGAATTATTAAAAAGCCGAAAGTGTGGTTTGATCACATTGGTGAGTGCTGCTTCAGAAGCATCCTTATACTCTAACGACAATACACCATCTCCTCCTATTTGAATATTTCTTGGTGTTGATGTTTTGGTGATTCCATTAATTCCTGTTGCTACAGAAGTAATTCTATAATTTCCGTCTGGTAGTCCTGATATATCTAATTCATAAGGAGCTGTTGTATCTTCTCCTATCAACTCACCATTGCTAAAGAACTCTACTTTGATAATTGTATTATTTTCATTCAATAGATTTGCTTCTATATGAACGGTACTACCTGTTACATATGTATCTCCTGACTTAGGAGACAATAGTGATAGGTAAATAGCTTCTCCACCTGACATCTGTTCCATTCTCAAGGCATGTTCTTTATAAATAGCTACTTCTACATCGCCCTCGAATACAGCAAACTTATCTCTAGGCGTGTTGTTATCAAGAAACCACCAGAAGCCACTTGCTCCTATCTTATTTTCCTCAATAAAAGTGTACATTTCTTCCCACCACTCATATCGCTCTTGGATCTCCACATTAAATTCGCCTATGTACAAGGGTTTTTTTATGATATTATGAGATTCATTTGCCCATTGTTCCATCAACTTCATCGTTTGTTCCAGTGTAAAATTGGACCAACTTTCTCTAATGTAAGGATGGGCAGAAGTAAAATCAACGTATGGGGATTCGTGAATTTTTATAAAGTCATTTCCTTCATCTCCACCAAAATTATATTTGGTTCCGTGAGCTTCTAAACCGGTTCCTAGTAAATGATTAGGATCAATCGTTTTGATAAAAGCTCCCATATCATCAACCCAAGCTCTAAGAACATCAGAAGTAACATCATCTCCAAATCCCTGGTATCTTGGCTCATTCATTAATTCCCAGGCTAAAATCGTAGGATCATTTCTATATTCTACATTATCATAATGATTCACACGCGTAAGAAAATATTCTACATAATCTTTATATCCTTGTAAAGCAGATGCATTGGTAAAAAACTGTCCTTGATCGTGTTCTCCTGCTCCTTGCACATCGATCCCTTCCCATTTAAGACGATCCTTAATACCTCCGTAATCATTCCAATAATTCTCTAAAGCAACAATTAATTTAATACCATTAGCTTCAGCGGACTTAATGATATAATCAAATAACGAAAATTGAGCTTCACTATATACTCCTTTCTGAGGTTCAAAACCATGCCAATCCTCGTGACTAAACCCCCATAATCTTACAACCCTAATTCCATTTTTATACAATCTTCGCATATGCTCATCGATACGATCTTTATCCATGAATTGTGTTTCGATATCTCCGCTAGAAGATCCATATGTAAAAAAATCATATACATTGGCTCCAGAAAAATAATAAGGCCTGCCGTCCAACATGAATTTTTCTTCTTCTGCATATACAAAACCCATGGGAGCAGCTTTTTGTTTTTGAGCGAATAGATGCGTGCAAAAAAGCAAGCTCGCTATTAATAAAATTTTAATGTTAGTTTTCATTTTTAAAAGAGTTAGTTGTGTGTGTTAATCAAAATTTGAATTGATAATTATTATTCCAACTAATCTTACTTGTGAATCCCCCGATTCTAAAATCACTCTATTTTGAGTGTTAAAAATTATTTCTTTTTTGAAAGTTTATTTTTTAGATTCTTATTTTGTAACCAGCGTTAGATCTATTTCCTTTATAGATCTAACGCTGGTTTTTTTATTTAGTAATTCGTTTAATTACTGTTCTTTTATTGTGCTTAATCTGTATAAAGTACATCCCTGATTTGAACATATTCATATCCAATCGTATTGTTTTTAAGCTTTTTTGAATGTTTCTTGATGATAATATCTTTCCATTTATATCTACAATCCTAATCAAACTTCCTTTTAAATCTTGATCACTTTGAATAGTAAGATACTCTGTAACAGGATTTGGAAATGCTTTCACTTTCTCCAAACCATCCTCTATAAATGGATCCTTTAATAAGCTTTCACAATTTGGAGCACTATTTTCGTTACTGAAGTATATCGTATATGCTCCGCTTTTGGAAACCAGCACAAAATTATCTCCGTTCATAGTTATATCATAAGCTCCATCAAAATTTGATATTCCCGTTCCTGAAAAAGTAATCGTGGGCTCGGTTTGATTAAAAGTCTGTTCGGTTATACTTGTCATTAGATTTATCCACCAACTAGGATTACCATTATTGGTATTCATAGCCATTTGCCATAATCCATTATTTTGTAAATCCCAATTAATTGTAAAATTGGTTACATTACTCAAATCTGGTCCTCCTATTCCTAAAACATACACATGATCATAGGAGAAATTTGGTAATGCAGGTAATGGAGTACTCATAGGGGCACCAAAACTACAGTCAGTAGTACCTGTTGATTCATTTACAATAATAGTACGCGATTGACTATCTGATAAAATTCCATCACTAACAGTTAGAGAAATAATATATTCTCCAATAACGGTATATTCATGATTTATATTTACTCCATCCCCTGTTGTTCCATCGCCAAAATCCCAGGTATATTCCAAATTGTCGCCATTAGCATCAGAAGATTCGGAAGCGTCAAAATTTACCGATAGTGGTACCGTCCCTGAAGTAACAGACATGTTGAAATTAGCTTCTGGAGCTATATTTCCCTCTAAGACTGTAATGGTAACAGGATCTGCAGTATTAGAAAGAATTCCATCACTAATAGTTAGGGTTGCTGCGTATGATCCTGATACGGTATACGTATGCGAAGGATTCGCTAAATTACTAGTGTTTCCATCTCCAAAATCCCAAATATATGAAATGCTAGATCCATCTGGATACAAGGAACTCGAAGCATCGAAATCCACAACTAAAGGAACATTTCCTGAAACTGGAGTTGCAATAAAATTAGAAATCAATATAGGAGTTTCATCGCTTACATTGATGATAACAGATGCTATATCAGATTCACCATTTCCGTCATCTACAGTTAGTAATACTTCGTAGTCACCTGGAGTATCAAAGGTAAATTGACCTGTAACTCCCATAGCTATATTACCATTACCAAAATTCCACGAATAACTTAATGAATCACCATCTGGATCACTAGAAGATGACCCGTCAAAATCAACTAATAGCGGTACTATTCCAGATGTGACACTTGGATTAATAATCGCATTAGGTTTTCTATTAGATATCTCTCCACCATTGGGTTCTAATCCCCAAACCAATGCTCCTTTATAATACAATGTAGTTAACACATGTGGTTTCAAAGAAGTTTTACCAGGATCATACGAATAATCATTCCCTTGATTATGAGTCTGAAAACCTGAATGGTGTAACCTGGTTTGAATTTGACCAGACTTGCTATTCGCATTTAAATTTCCGGAAGATGCAGTAAAACCGATCTCTAGATAACTATTTTCTGAATTGTTTTCAAAAGTACCAACAGTTCCTGCTACAGCAGAATAATCTATATTGAAATCCATAGCAGTAGTATGTTCTGGAGTATACCAATACCTAATCTTAAAATCACTTAGCGCATGACTTTCTGATGATCCACTTACAATCTGAAATACGGGTTTCAATTCAGGTGTAGACACTCCGGAACTATTATCTCTATATTCTAAGCTAAAATCAGTATCAGGAAGATTATTAAATCTCTCATCAACAGTTATTGTAATCTCGGCTGAATCTCCAGTGATTTCACCATTTTCTGTAGCCAGCGATAATGTAATTGTATGCACACCTTCTGACAAGCCTGAAACTGGTATTGGCGCTATCTCAAACATCGAACCTTGCTCTACTCCATCAATAAAATACTTGACATGTTGTCCGCCAGGAGTAATATTCCATTTATATGTAGAAAATTCTATTTCGAAATCAGGTCCCACTAATCCTCCATCCGATGGTGACTGAATAATAGCTGTTGGATTTTCAGGTAATGGATCATTGGTTACAATAACCGTAATTGCTTCGCCTAAATCCGTTAGAGAATTATCACTGCGCTCCATTTGCAAAGTCAATTCGTGAGGGCCTTCTGACAGTGCTGTACCATCCATAAACTCTCCTTCTGTGGTAATTAAACCTCGATCTTGTCCATCAATTTTAAATCTTAGTTTATATTGCTGTGATGGCAAATCCCATCCTTCTGTTTCGAAATCTATTTTTAAAGGAGTATTAACAAGCTCTCCATCTATCGGAGATTTAAAAAACACATCTGGCAAGGATCCAATCGGCGTATCTGAATCTCCACCATGAAGTGTCCATAAAACCGCTGCATCGAACATAGCCAACCCTTCATCTGTCAATAAATGCATAAACTGATCTCTAAGTGGAAATGCAACTCTTCTTGAAGGAATAGACATGCTTGCCTCATATCCAAACAAAATCGGTAATGTTCCTGCTTTGGCGATTACAATTGCTTCTTCTGTAGGATTTCCGAAAGGCAAACTTTGCGTAATCGAATACAAAGCTGTACTTGCTCCTGCGCCTGCTGCCATAGGGTGTGTTGGATCAGAAACTGTAATTGTAGAGAATCCATCTTGTGTGATACCAAAGCCTGTATTCAATTCTCCAGAAGTCATTCTTAGTTTTCCATACATAAATGGATTCCAAGTCATTAATGGAACTCTAACTCCTTCTAAATCATTACCTAACTCCCTTGGATCTACAGTAGAAGAAATTAATACCATGTCAAACGGGTTAGCCGATTGCGGACTGGTTGCTTCTTCATCAGAAAAGAGTGTAATAGTAAAACCTAACTTCTGTTCTAAACGAGATTTAATCCTTTGATCCTCTGAAGTTAAGTTATTTTTATCTCCAACAACAAACATCACCTTAATAGTATTTTTGTATTTAATGGTAGCTTCTGGAGTAATAGAAGCGGTGTTTCCATTATTGTAGAACACCTTGGCAGAAATTGAATAAGTTTTCCAAATTATAGGAGTCCAGGTTGACTCGAAAGGTAGTGCCATTACCTCATCTACCATACTATTGTCTACAAAATATTGAACTTTAGTAATTCCTTCGATATTGGTTTCCACACTCAATTTTATTGGATCTGCCTTATTTATATTAATACCATCTTCTGGCGAAGACATTTTTAGTATTTGTTGAGATTCCTGAGCTACTTCTGATCCATCAATCTGTTTAATATATGCCTCTAACTGTCTTATTTGATTAGCATTTAAAGAGGAAGTTGCTCCATGAGCATCATTCAGGTTATTCGAGGTAAATACTTCTGCTATCGTTTTAGCAACTCCATTATGCAAGTAGGGTGCCGTTGCCCATACGTCTTTTAACGTAGGGACATCTAAACCGACTAATTCTTTTTCCAGGCGATTTCCACTTGTGCCAGAAATGGTTCCAACATCATGTAGTTTTCCTGTTTGACTATCTGTAAAAGCTTCTCCACTATGACAAGAGGCACATTTTAGATCTTCGAATAAAGATTTTCCTGCAACACCATCAATTGTTAAACTTCCATCATTATTACGATATGGACTTGGGCTAAAACTATTTAAAGATTCTATATACGCTGCTAATGCATCCAGATCTGCCGATTTTCCTTTTTTAACATCTCCCAAAGTAAGTGCAGTAGTACCTTCATTAAAATCTGCATCACTCATAAAACCCTGTCCATTAAAATGAGAGCGCATATCATTTTCAAAATCTTGTATTTCATCAAAATTAGCACTCCAGTGGACTCTTCCATGACCTGTTCCTGCTCTACCAATAAGAGAGATAGTGTTACGTAATCCTTCTCCTCGATCTGTAAAATCCCAGGTTCGACCATCCTGAGTTCCGTCTATATGACAGGTAGCACAGCTAACATATCCATCAGTTCCCATTTTTAAATCTGAAGCATCATAAAATATTTGTTTCCCTTTTAGTACTACAGAACTTAATGTTTCATTACTAACTGTAGAAACAGTAGCTAATTCTTCTAAAGTACTACTACCTGTTTTGATCATATCTTCGGCATCAAAAACTGTTATGCTACGATCCATAAAATTTTTCACAAAAACACGATTTGTAGTTGGATCAATTGCTAATCCCTGAGGTGCTTTACCAACATTTTTCTTTAACAACTCCAGTCCTTTTTTAGGATCTATCACTACGATTCTATTATTTCCTTGCATGGTAACCAACAAATAATTACCTGTTGGAGTATATAAGGCAGATGATGGTTGCCCGTGGTTGTCTATATCCAATCTCTTCGAAATGTTTTCTTCACCATTTACAAGATTAATAGGAGAGATTGCTGTACGTACTACATTATCAAAAACTAGTGGTTTTCCATCTCTGTTCAATCCTCTTAGAATATTATCTTTTTTAGCAACTGACCAAGCAGATTTATTATCTGGATGTATAGTGATTCCAGAGATATAATTGGGTAGTCCTCTACCCTCATTTCCATTGTCTTGAGTGAAATCATCTATCGGAAGTACAATCGTAGTATTTATGGTAAATGTATTTAGATTCACTTCCCATATTTGACCTTCTTCATCAGGTGAAATAAATTTTGTAACTAATAATTTAGCCCCATCACCGCTAACAGCTAATGCACGAGGAGTTGTTCCTATTTCCAACGTGGCTTTTATAGTATTCGTAACAGGAGATATTTCTATAATTTTTCCTGATCCAAAAGCAGATACAAAACCACGACTACCATCTGGTGTAAATACAATTCCATATGGATTGGATCCCCTATCTAACGCTATTCTTGTTTCCAAAGAACCATCTTTCTTAATTACATATACCTCATCAGAGTCTCTACAAGTAATCCAAGCTTTCCCTTCAGAATCCAATGCTATGCTTACCGGGTCTTCACCCACAGTTACTTCTCTGATTACGGATAAGTCATCTGCGTTGACCATCGTAACTGAATTATTATCAGGATTTGCAGACCATACTACTCTATTATCTACATCTATGGCTATTGGGCTTGATTGAGTAGGTAAATCTGCCGATACAGATGCAACTACTACAATTGATTGAGAACCTACCACAAAACCTCCATTATTATCAGACACTTGTACTTGCACCAAATAGTTCCCAGCTTCTGTATATGTATGAGACGTATTTTTTTCTATCCAATCTGTTTTTGGAGAACCATCTCCAAAATCCCAACGATAACTCAAGGTATTTCCATCTGGGTCACTGGCATCTGCCATAAAATCTATTGCAGATCTAATAGCCACAGGGGAAGGAATACTTAAATCTATTCCAGTAATTTTCGGAGATTGGTTAGAAGAATCTCCTCCAGTAGTAAAGTAGAAGATATACTCTTCCATTCCATTACCTACTGCGTCTTTTATACCTCCTTCAACTAACTTTACTTCATATGTTGTATTAGGTAAGAGGTTTTGTTTTGGTGCGTAATTAATCACCTGATACGAAGTAGTTGTGACATCTCCTTCTATCGGTGATCCTCCCAAAGGACTTACTTGTATTGTTTCATCATTAATGGTAAGATCATCTAAAGTTTCATTTATTACAAAACCTATTGTAGATGTTACCGGTTGATTGATAGCTCCAGAAACAGGAAAGTGATGACCCATAGTTGGAGGTGTTTCATCCAGACCATCTTGATGTGCAAAAATCGACGTTTTATCATCTCCACTAGCCACCAAAATATGACCTATTGGCATCCACTGATTATCAATAAACTGTAAAGTTTCATCACTAGAAGGTGGAAAAAACTCTTGTTCAATTTCCATCGTTTCAAAATTGAATTTCACACCTCTATCAAACCTACCAGAAAATCCGTATTCATCCTGAAAGATCATGTAACGACCTAACGTGACCTGATCAGAATGTAAACTAAACCCCAGTTTTACATCTGTAGGATCACTAATATCAAATGCTACGAGTGCATTAGGACCTTCATTACCACTCATAAAAACTAGGTGATTTCGCCATAACTGAAATCCTGTACTATATTGTTCATGAGGTATATCTCCTCCAAAAGATCCTAGAAATTTTATATTTTCAGGATCTCCAAAATCAAATACATTAATATCTCCAGTTTGTGGTGCATAAAAAACGTAATTCCCGATTCTTACGACCACATCCGGTAAAGAAACAGTCGTAGGTATATCATCTATCTGAGCTCCTGTTCTCATATCAAACACTCTGTTTCCATCTATAGTGTGCGGAAATGTTTCCAGATTATCATAATTAGATTGCCCATCTTGTACCGTATACAAAATATCAGAGGAAGTGATCGGTTTTCTTTCTAACATATTAGAAAGATCCAAATATTTATATCCCGTTCCTTCTACTTCTGGAACTGAATACTCACGATAAAACAAATCTCCTTCTAATTTCCACCACCGATGTCCATTATTGGCGGCTTCACTAAATTGTACTCTTTTAGGAGCAGTTGGGTTAGATACATCCCAAACACCTGTTCCCGCTTGCCCATTAATCATTAAATAGTTACGATGGTATGTATTGATTCTATCTCCCTCAGGAAAATTAGAAAGAAAAGTTCCTGCCGGCCAGGTCTGTGTGGTCATTATTGGTCCTGCTGTTCCATCATATACATCTAATACAGATATGACGGCAAGACCGAATGAAATTGATATTGCTAGTATACAAAAAAGGATCTGATGTATATTTTTTATATATGCACGCCATCCCTTCTTATTTCTTGGTGTTGGTACCATGATTAAGTAGTGAGTTTTTGAAAAGTTTTTTGCTATACTTTTTCTTTAGAAAAAGGTTTTGATCTTAAGATGATTTGGAAAAAGGAAGAGATGATGATATTAAATCTCTTCCTTTATTTTCACATTATTGTTTTATAATTTGTTTTGTTATGGTATCTTTTTGATGAAAGATTTTAATAAAATATACTCCAGGTTTTAATTCTGAAACATTTAATTCTACCATATCTGTGTCAGTAATTGAAGAAATTCTTTTAATGACTTTTCCTGAAACATCCAGCATATCTAATCTTGCATTCTTAAGACCTTCAGCGTTTTTAATTGTTAATATATCAAATACAGGGTTTGGATATGCCCTAACCTCTAATTCCTGTTCAGTAAACGGATCTTTTAATAGCTGTTCACAATTAGGAGCTGTGCTACTGTTACTAAAGTAAATTGTAAAAGCACCACTTTTAGCAACCAATGCAAAGTTATCTCCATCTATAGTTGCGTTATAAGCACCATCTAAGTTGGGAAAACCTGTTCCTGATAACGTGACACTTGGTTGCGCAGCGTTAAAATTCTGACTGGTTACGTTAGTTTTTAGATCATTCCACCAGCTTGGTATACCATTATTGGTATTCATGGAAAATTGCCACAATCCATTATTTTGTAAATCCCAGTTAATAGTAAAATTTGTTACATTACTTAGATCCGGTCCTCCTGATCCTAGGACATAGATATTACTATAAGAAGCATTTGCAATAGTTGGTAATGCATTAGATAAAGGTGCTCCAAAAGTACAATCTCCTCCGTTATTAGGTTCTGCAATAACTATAGCAATAGTCGCTGTATCAGAAATCCCATCCACATTAGAAACTGTTAATACAACATCATAATTACCTGCATTAATGAATTCATGATTTATTGTCATTCCAGAACCTGCCGTTCCATCACCAAAATCCCAACTATACGTTAACGTACTTCCATCGGATACCGTAGAACCAGAAGCGTCAAAATTAATAATAGCTGGTGCTATACCGCCGGTAACATCAGTAGAAATGTTTGCCGTTACTACTGGTATATTAGTATCTGGATCATTAACCGTGATAGTAAGAGTTTCCGTATCGCTAAGCGTTCCATCGCTTACAGTTAATACTACTTGATACTCTCCGAAATCTGTAAATAAGTGAGAAATACTTTCTCCTGTAGCTGTTGTTCCATCTCCAAAATTCCAGTTAAATGTTAGAGTATCACCATCTGGATCTGAAGAAGTTGATCCATCAAATGAAACAGTTAATGGTGCATCTCCAGAAATTATATTACTTGTAAATCTTGCTGTAGGAGGAAGATTTCCTGTTCCCCCTACAACATTTGGAATAAATGGTGCTAAATGGGGAGTTAACACATCTAATTTCCATTGATTAACATTTGTCCAGTCATCTTGTAAAATCCCACCAGTATCACCAGAGTTAGGATTCATACTCCAAAATGTCCAAGAGTAGATATCACCCATAAAACCTGTAAATTCTGTAAACCAGGTATAAGCGATTCCTCCAAAGGCATCCTGATCTTTTATACCGAATTCTCCTAAAAATATTGGAGAAGTACCTTCTTCGTATAGATAATGAAAGTTATCTGACCACAAACCGGGCATATTTTGTGGAAAATTGCTCGCCGTAAACCAATCCTGTTGCGATACTTCAGGTCCGTATTCATGAGCGGAATATACAAGCTTACTTGGATTAGATAATTGAACAGGGTATTGCTTTGCTCCCATTAACTGTCCTCCCCACCAATATGAATTTCCTTCAAACTCTCCAACGCCTTCTACTATGATCAAAACATTTGGATTTGCTTCAAGAACTGCGTTTCCACAACGTTCCGCTGCCTTATTCCAATCTGTAGCTGGATTGCTATCTCCCCAAGTAGATCCATGTGGTTCGTTATTTAAATCCATGGCTACTACAGCAGAATAGTTCTTATAACGATCAGCTATAAAAACCCAGTCGTTAATCCAGCGTTCTTCGGAATACTCAGGAGTATACCAAACTGCTTCATTTAAAAAACCATCTGCAGCCCTTGAATGATTATCTAGTACTATCTTCATATCATTTTCCTGACACCAGCGCACAAAAATGTCTAGTAGCTCTATTGGCTTACTTACAGTCGTTTCTTCTTCATTCATTGGTGATATACCTGTATATGGATCTGTACCATATGAATTCACTGCGATGGTGGAAGAAGGATTTAACATCTCATTACACCATGGAACTCTTATTGTATTAAAACCTAAATCTTTGATTTGTTGTAAAACACTTTTCATATCCCTTGACCAAATTCCATGAGGAGAATAGTTTTGTGTTTCAAAACCAAACCAATTTACACCTGTCAGGCGTACTTCATTTCCGGTTGTATCGTATAATTTGTTACCAGATACTGTTAGAAAATTTTGTTGCTGTGCTGTAATTTGAGTGATACTGCCAAAAAACAAGAACAGCATCATCAAATAATTTATAAATCGTTTCATTGTATGTATTTTTTTACTTTTTGAATTGTTATGATCTATTAAATCAAAAGTTTATTCAGAAATACGATCGAATGGAAAGTGCTGTTAATCGATTTTCACGATTTAAAAAATAACGATCGTAAAGTTTTCTATCTGCTAAACTTGAAGGAGCTAAAAAAACAAGAGAGAGGTTTGATAACCTCTCTCTGTATTTTATAATTAATTTTTAATAATCTTATTTCTGAATTTCTCTCCAGTGGTTATATCAAAAACTTCTAAGATATACATACCAGAAGGTAAACCATTTACAGAAACTCTGGTAGACTTTTGTTTATTCAACATTGGTTCTGCTCTAACCACATTTCCTGCAATATCTATTATTCTAATTCTGGTATTATTCATATCAAAATTAGTAGAAATAGTAACGTAATCTGACGCAGGATTTGGCGAAGCTGTTACTTTAAATAGATCTTCTGGAGCTTTTACACCAGGTTCTTGATCTCCAAAAAAGAATCCAAATTCTGCATTTGCCAAAGCAACTTCTATCTGAGCCCAACTTCTATGGTAACGTTGTGTATACTCTTCTCCAGCATTATACGCAGCCTCCAATCGGTCAAATTCAGGGTCATTTTTATAATCAGATCTTATATCAAGGAATGTTACTCCTGGTTTGATCGGATCTCCATTTGGCATTGTACCGCTAAATCCACTAGGAATGAATACTTCTTCTTCAAAGATTCTTGTAAAATCTCCTCTGTCTTCTGGAGAAGAAACTCCTTTATCATCTCTGTAGGTATTCCACATTCTGTCTAATACCTCTTTAGCAAGATCACGAGCATCTGTATCTAGTGTAGCATGCTTTTGCGTTGCAGCAGCATAATAAATAAGTGCTTTTGCCATAGAAGCTGCAACACCTAGATCTTTTCCATAATCTGTAACAACTACACTAAGATTATCATTACTTCCTGGACTGTTAGGATCCCAAGTATCTGGTTCTCCTGTCCATTCCAAAGTTGCAGGAATTTCGAAATCATCAGTTCCAATAAGTTTTACTTCACTCTTAACCCAAGTTGCCCATTTGTCCATTAAAGATTTTGCCATTGCATCATTGGTAATATAATAATACTCTGCTACTCTCTCCATAGACCAAGCTTGCCATCCGAACCAAGTACCACTTCCTGGATCGTGATACACAGGATTCGTATCAAACGCCATATCGTAGAATGTAGATTTACCAGCAGGATATGGACTGTAATCACCATTCCAACTATTAGTAGCTCCACCAGCTATAGCTCCTTCTTTAGATTGTAACCACGTATAGAATTCCATTTGTCTTTTTAGACTTTCGTTCCAATCTCTTTCTCCATTTTGAGATATTGGTTTCAATTCATCTACCTGTGTTAAAGCATAAGCCGCCATAGGGTTTTGATACCCGAAGTGACAATGACTAGAACTTATTCTAAAGGCCCATTGCGAAGCAGGATCTGCCGAACCACCCCAAGACATGTACCACGACATTAAGTAATGTGCACTGTCATATCCAGATCCCGCTCCACTGGTCGCACTTTGTACTCCCATGGGTTTAAAATATTTATCAAACATCGATAGTCTTAAGAAATCACCCATTTTAGATGCTTTATCCAAATCTAAATTTCCTAAGCTTGCTCCTTGTTCTTTAGCATACACTTGTGCCCAATACATTGCTTGTACTGCTCTAGCATCTGCATCCGGAGCACTCGTATATCTCCACTGTTGTGCATAATTTTGATCTTCTATAAACAATGGAAGGAATCCGTCTGTTCCTCCCCATTCAAAGCTTTCCCAAGATGGATGAGGAACTGTTTCATACACTGACTCCTGTTCTCCTCTCTGAAAAGTATTGATATAGGATGGTGTACTAACTCCATCTCCTCTATTACCATATCCATAAAAGTTATCATTATCTAATAACCAATGCATCTGGTAAATATCAGCACCATAAGTAGCTGTTAAATCAGGTGAAACCGGATCAGATCCTACAGGAGCACTAAAACTAAGTGGTGCAGGATAATCACTTGGTAATGGAAACTCACTAGCATATGCAGCTGGAGAAGAAGCATTGTACGCTCCGTTACTCGGTTGATCTGCTGTTGTCGGAATTATAAATTCTTCAATTTTATTCCACACATTGTTAAGAGGTGCCCAATCTTGTGTGATTCTTCCATTCATAACTTCTAACCACAACCAATAAGAATATAACTCACTTGTAGACTCGTGACCATAATCAGGAGCTTCTACTATCAATGTTTCTACAGAATGATGTGGAGATCCATCTGCACTAAAGTATCCATTAGCAGGATCGTAAAATTCATTTCGCATTTCTATAAAGCGATTGATATATGCGTTATCACCAGTTGGAGGGTTAATAATAATATCTCCATCAGTAACTGTAATAGTAATTACTGCTTGATCTACTCCTCCGTTTCCATCATCAACTGTCAAAGTAGCGGAATATGTTCCTATAGAGGTAAATGTATGTTCTACCATTACTCCACTAGCAGTATTACCGTCTCCGAAATCCCAACTATAACTTAAAGCATCTCCATCAGCATCTGTAGAAGCAACTGCGTCAAAAGTTACAACTAATGGGGCTTCTCCAGAAATAGGAGTTGCAGAAATATCTGCTACTGGATCCGTATTTCCTCCGCCAGTATTACCACAATCAGGTTCAGTCGAAGTTAAACTGAAATAAAGTGTAAACCCTCCATTTTTAGAAGCCATTACAAAATTATCTCCATCAAGATTTACCCAATAAGCTCCATCTAATCCGGTAACCTGAGTACCTGAAAGTACCGCTTCGGGTTGTGGAGCATTAAAATTATGTGTTAAACTTCCTCTAAGATCAATATACCAATCCGGAGTTCCATTATTCGTATTGATTGCAAATTGATACAATCCATTGTTTTCTAAATTCCAATTGATGGTAAACTCACGAATATTACTAGGATCCGGACCTCCAGTTCCTAAAACAAATATGTTATTATATCGATTATCAATAGATGGTAATGCTGAAGCTATAGGTGTATCAAAAGAACAATCACCTCCACCATCGGTAACTGGATTTCTTATTACCGAAATTGAATTAGAGAAATCAAAATCTCCTACTAAAACCGAAACATTATTGTTTGCTGCTAATCCTTGTAAACCATCTTCATAACTTAGGTGCCAGATTAAACAAGTACCTGTTCCTGCTCCATCAAAATCCACATCTTCTATATTAGCAGGTAGTCCTAAAATATTATTTTGATCATCGGTTACGACCCATTGAGAGTTTGTACCAGTATTTCCTGATAACGTAATTCCAGAAACATTATCTGCGATGCCATCACCAACAGTAAATGTAAATGGTCCTCCAGAAATGCTACCTCCATCTGGTCCTGGTTGATCAACTGGATTTCTAACCACCGCTATTGAATTGGAGAAGTCAAAATCTCCTGTTAAAGCGGAAACATTATTATTTGCTGCTAAGCCTTGTAGTCCATCTTCATAACTTAAGTGCCAAATTAAACAAGTACCCGTTCCTGCTCCATCAAAATCTACATCTTCTATATTAGCAGGCAGTCCTAAAATATTATTCTGATCATCGGTTACGACCCATTGAGAGTTTGTACCCGTATTTCCTGATAGCGTAATTCCAGAAACATTATCTGCAATACCATCGCCAACAGTAAATGTAAATGGACCTCCAGAGATAGTTCCTCCTTCAGTTATTATTGGATTAGAGATACCTCCATCACAATCAGGTGCTGTAGCAGATGTACTAAAATAAATAGTAAATCCGGCTGTTTTAGAAACCAATACAAAATTACCTTCATCAATAGCTACATAATATGAACCATCTAATCCCGGAAATCCAGAACCTGTAATTGTAATTTCTGGCTGCGAAGCATTAAAGTTTTGCGTAACATTTGGTAAGAAATCATTCCACCAATTAGGAGTACCATTATTAGTATTCATGGAAAATTGATATAATCCATTATTAGCTAAATCCCAGTTTATGTTAAATTTTGCTACATTATCTAAATTAGGACCTCCATCACCTAACACAAATATATTTTGAAATTCTTCATTGATAGAAGGCAATGCACTGTCTATTGGAGTTCCAAAAGCACAACTTACACTACCATCAGTAACACTAATCGTTTTTGTTTCAGAATCTATATCTCCAGCTGTATTAGTTACTGTAAGCGTAACAGTCACTTGTCCTACTTCTGTATAGGTAGTAGAGGTAGTTACAGTAGAAGCTACTTCACCATTACCTAAATCCCAACTATATGTAAGATTTCCTCCTGCTGGATCCGAAGATGCAGAAGCATCAAAGGTAACATCTAATGGAGCTACTCCTGAATCTGTACTTACTGTAAAAGAAGCAACCGGACTTCCATCAGTAACAGTAATTATAACTGTTTTAGAATCTTCTTTGCTTCCATCGCTTACTGTAAGTTTGGCGTCATACTCCCCTATTGCTGTATACTCATGAGTTATTGTTACTCCTGAACCAGTTTCGCCATCACCAAAATCCCAAACATAGGTTAAAGAGTCTCCATTCTCATCAGATGATGCGGATGCATCAAAACTTACTGTTACTGGAGCAATTCCTGTAGTTGGAGTTGCTGTAAAATCTGCTATTGGCGCTATGCTTCCATCCAGTACAGTGATTGTTTTAGTAAACTCTGAAGAAGTATTCGTTCCATCGCTTACCGTAAGAGTTACTAAATACGATCCAATATCTGTATACGTAATTAATGGATCAACCACCGATGATGTTTGCCCATTACCAAAATCCCAATTGTAACTTAATGAATCTCCGTTAGGATCCGAAGAAGCTGATGCATCAAATGATACTTCTAAAGGTGCAGTTCCTGATTCTGGAGTTGCAGTAAAAGAAGCGGTTGGTACTTCTCCGCCATTTGGTTCTTTACCTCCTACCAATACACCATCTGCATAAATAGGGACATTATCAGAAATTTGTAATCCACTAGTTAATCCTTGATACGAAAAATCATTAGATGCATCCCAAGCCGATTCAGGAGCACTAGTAGGCAATGAAACTCTTAGTTGTATTTCACTTCTATACTCGCCTTGACCTCCTGGAAAAGGCATGCTAGCTTGATCTACTTCTATTTCTGCATAATAAATATTGCTGGAAGCATCCCATTCTTGTAAACTATTAATGGTTGTATTACCTGCTCCTCTGGCTGTTAATTCATAGTCACTAGCACTAAATCCAGCTGCAATACCTTCTGAAATATCAATAAAATATCGAGCTTTTAGCGTGTTAGGGACTCTTGCCGGCCAACCAGAACGGTTGTTTAGCCATATCGCTACTTCTGTAAATTTTGATTGATCATTATTCAGTTTAACTTCATTTACAAATTCTAAACCAGGAGTTTCTGGTTGTGGAAAGTTAGGTAATGGTGACCCTCCAAATTCCATAACCATTCTCGCTAATACTCCTTGGTAACAAGCGTTATAATCTGTAGCTACTTCATTAGCTTGAAAATCATCTCTATCCTCTTCAAAAGCATCATCTGGTTTAGAAGGACCTCCCATTAAGGCTCCCCACATCGTATGTCTTGATTCTACAGGATTTGTACTACTTCTAGACCAACTAGAATGTTGTCCTCTATGATGCGGTTTTGTTGGTGGATTTACACCAAATCCAGTTACCAAACTTCTGTTATTAGGGTTATCTCCTAATGCATAATTTACTTGATTTATTGCAAAATTACGATATTGACTACTTTTAGGAGTATTAACATTATCGCTATAAATAAGAGCTGTCAAAGAAGCATTCATTGCATGACGTAAGGATCCCCATTGTGTTAAATGAGCTTGACCTCCTGGGGAATAATTGACTCCTCCATTTCCTTCTTGCCACCAATCCAAATGACGTTCAGCATCGGTCTTATATATCTCTTTACCTGTGATAATTGATAACAAAACCATATTTCCATAGGATTTATCTTCCCATACAAGACTCCATAAGAAATCTGGTTGTGTATATTCTGCTTCGGCCTTATCTAAATATTTTTGATCTCCAGTAGCTTTGTACAACCAAAGTGCGCCCCAGGTAAGTTCATCCTGAAAATTACCTGATGTATAAGTTCCTACCGCTGGTATATTTCCGTCAGAAGTATACAATCCTCTGTGATTATCGCCAAATTCATATAATTCAATCGCGTGACTTAATAACGTAGCACTGTAAGCTGGATCACTGTCCTTGAAAATAATACTAGCAGAAGCTAAAGCCGCCGCTGTTTCACAGGCCACATCTGTACCAGGATTACTAGTTGTTAGTGCATACGATTTACGTTGTCCATACATTGGATGTACATCAACCATTTCAGCCGGCATCCAAAAATTATGGTCTTGGGATTTGCTATCCGCTACTTGCGCATAAAAAACATTAGGCGAAGGATGACATTTAATAAAGTAGTCTGTTACCCATTTAATATTTCTTTTAAAGTGTTCAGTCTGATTAGCGGTGTCATAACCATCTTTATATTCTAAAAATCCCCAATTAAGAGCGGTTACAGAAAAGGCCATTGGAAAACCAAATTTAACGTGGTCTCCAGCGTCGTTCCATCCTCCAGTAAGATCAAGTCCTACATCTGCCCCATCATTCACTCCAGAATCAGATCGCCAGCTAATTCTATTCCAATCCGGTAATTTTCCAGATTGCTGTGTTTCATAGAAAAGCAAAGACTTTTGTAAAGCTTCTCCATAATTATATTGTGCTGATGATATAGCACAAAATAAGCACCAAAACATCATCATGCTTATTTTAATTAAATTTCTCATTGTTAGTATAGTTTTAAGATTTGTGTTTTTTTTGAATTGTTTTGAATTATTTTGAAAGGTTTTAGTTCATAAGATTGTTTTAAGGTTAATCAAAAGATGAAAATAGTTCTATGCGAACTAGCGCAATGGCTTTAATTATTAAGTGACGTTATTCTGATAGAATCCGTATTAAACTCTTTAGTATTCGTAGTAATAATTGGTTGACCAATTTAAAAAGATGTAATTATACTAGCTTTCAGATTCGTTTCTATATTATATTCTTCTTAAAATAGATACTTAAAAGAGATAAAAAGTTTTTATATCTCAGGTTTCCGTTTGAAACGTGCAGTTTGTTTTTCGTAAGCTAGTGTACCTAATATTGATGGGGTGTTTTCTATAAGACCATTCATAGTTAGTATAGTTTTGAGTTCGTGTGTTTTAAATAAAACCATATCTTACATAAATTGGGAAAATGCTTGATATGACGAAAGTTACGTTTATGTTTTTTCGTTCATCGGATAAACTACTTTGTTTAACTCGGTCATTGAGTTACTAAATTATTGTAGTACTATCTCTTAGAACGATGAATAAAGTTATAACAACTTCGATGTAAAAATGCAGTACTCAACACCTTAACTACGTCTTAACAATTTACATTTACAGTTGAACAGCTTTAAACATTAACCTGACAGGATACTGTTTCAGTGGATTGAAAGGAAATAGAATTTATGATTCTTAATTATATCGAAAGGAAAAATTACTACGATGTTAAGAAGATACTAAGAAAAAAAGGAAGAAAAAAAGATGAGAAATTCTTGATTTTATACAAAAAGAAAACTTTGTCAATGGTAAAACCATAAACAATTTTAACAAAAAATCATTTATACGGAATAATTCTTACGAAAATTTTGTTAAAAAAGTTAAAAAATTAAACAAGAAACAACTTACATTGTTTTTGTGTTTTCATACAATATTAGACAAAACACGTAAAATTCTCCTAATTATACGATTAAAGAATAAATAGTAAGCAAGCTAATAAGCAATTATTTTAATTGATTTTAATGATAAAGAAGAGTAACACCTTTATTCTTTTATTTCACTCCGTATTTATCGAAAAGATATACTAAACTTGCCATAGTGGCTGCACCGAGTTCTAACTCACGTTTATTAATTGCATCAAAGGTATCATTCTTAGCATGGTGATAATCAAAATAACGCTGAGAATCAGGGCGTAATCCTGCCAGAACTATTCCATTCTTTTTAAGAGGACCAATATCGGCCCCACTACCACCCTTAGAGAAATAATGAATTAAATAAGGTTCGAATAGTGATTTCCAATTTTGAACTTGAGAGAAATTTGCATCGCTACAATCAAACGAAAAACCTCTAGGCGTAAAACCACCTGCATCACTTTCTAAAGCGAAAACATGATTCTCCCTTTTGTTTTTAGCAATTTCCGCATATTTTTTGCCTCCTCGTAATCCGTTTTCTTCATTCATAAATAAGACAACTCGAATAGATCTCTTTGGTTTGTATCCTGCTTCTTTAAACAATCTTAGTACTTCCATAGATTGAACTACTCCAGCACCATCATCGTGTGAACCATCGCCTAAATCCCACGAATCAAGATGTCCTCCTACTACCATATACTCATCTGGAAATTCACTTCCTTTAATTTCGCCAACTACATTAAAAGATTCTACATCTTTCCAACTACGACAATTCATATTCATTAGAAACTTAATCTTTGGATTCAATGTTAACATGGAGTGCAATAATTCTGCACCATTTGTACTGATTGCAGCTGCGGGGATTTTCTCTAAATTAGTTAAGTTCCCATAACTCATAGTACCTGTATGTGGAAAATCATCTAACCTTAGGTTCATAGAACGTACAATTACACCAACCGCTCCAAATTTTGCTGCCTCTGCAGCTCCAGAATATCTTTGATCCACACATCCACCATATGCTTCAAAAGTATTTATTAGATCCGCTTGCATCGGACGATTATAAAATACAATTTTACCTTCTATTTGACTGGTTCCCAGTTTACGAAGATCTTCTAGCCCTTTTACTTCCACAATTTCTGCTTTTACTCCACCAATTGAAGTTGGAACTGAGCCTCCAAGTGCGCAAATAGGTACATTAGTTGTTTCACCCGGTTCTGTCTCAATATAAGCAAACTCTGTTACTCCTCTAGTCCACTTTGGTACCATAACGGACTGTAACCAAACCTTGTCAACTCCTACTTCTTTTAATTCCTTTTCTGCCCATTCTACGGCTTTCTGAGCATTTAATGAACCAGACAACCTAGCTCCGATCTGATTAGACAAATGATCTAACCAAGCATAACTTTTACCTTTTAATAATGAAGTATTGTAAAAATTTCTAATCGCTGTAGAATCTTCTTTAGCAGTATCTACCTGGCTAAATGAGATAAAAGAAAAAAACAAGCTAATAATAAGGGTTACGTTTTTCACAGAAGTATGGGTATAATATTATTTAATTACCTAATAGTGGTACTCTTTATTCGTTTTCTAACTGTTGTTTATATAATTCTATATTAGATTTCGTTTCCTCATCTAATTCTGGTTCTCTGATATCATCATACTTCCTTAACGTATCATATAGTGTTTTTGCAACAATATATCTGGCAGCAGGCTTATTGTCCGCTGGAATTACATACCAAGGTGCATGAGGTAATGATGTTTTATTTATTGCATCTTGATAACAAGATTGATATTTATCCCACAATTTTCTTTCTTTAAGATCTCCTGAAGAAAATTTCCAGTTTTTCTCTTTTTTCTCTAACCTACGAAGCAATCTATTCTTTTGTTCATCTTTTGACAAATGCAAATAAAACTTATAAATTAAAGTTCCGTTTTCTGCTATGTGCTTTTCAAAATTTCTAATTTGTTCAAAACGTTTTTCCCAAAATGCATCATCAATATCTTCAACTGAAGTAACACTTGGAAGCTTTTCTCCTATAATATATTCTGGATGTACTCTTGTTACCAACACATTTTCATAATGTGTTCTATTAAAGACAGAAAATCTACCTCGTTGTGGCAACGCAATATAATGTCTCCATAAGTAATCGTGTCCTAGTTCTAAATCTGTAGGCACTTTAAAACTATGAACGACAATACCTCTTGTATTAAAATCTTTAAAGACCTCACGAATAAGACTATCTTTTCCGGCGGTATCCATCCCTTGTAAACAGATCAAAATTGCATACTTATCGTGTGCATATATAGTATCCTGAAATTGACCTAATTTTTCTCTGACCTTTTCCAGTTCTTTTTCGACTTTTTTCTCACTCTCACCAAGATCATATGTAGTTGGGATCTTTGATAATTCTATTGGATGAGAAACTCTGAAATCTTCGTGATTTATTTTATTCATAATATAATCTGTATTATCTCTGGTAAGATACTAAAGTTTTAGATTGGTCAAAAAAGAAATGTGTTAAGGAAGAAAAGAATATGTATGATTAATACCAATAAAAGGTTCTAAACTAAAAAATCGACCGTTCATGTTTTAGGATTTTAGAAAGACATCATTATAGGAATTAATAGAATTTTCACAAAAACTATCTATTTAAAGACTAGGGGCATGAACTACTTATCTTGCGTCAAAATCATAACTAAATCCGATAAGGAATGTATCGTATTGTCTTCCTAGACTTTTAATATTAAATTCTGCAAAAATATGAACAGGAACAGATATTTGATGCAAAGCTCTTATCTTGATTTGGGCTCCGTGATTAAAATCACCTGTTCTAAAAGCAATTAACGCATCATCTTCAATTTCTTCAAAAACACTTGAATCATTTCCTATGTAACCAAATCCGGCGGTTATTGTCGTAGGATACCAATTAAACAAAATTAAATTCACTCCCAGAGCAAGCTCATTATATCCTTCTACTTCTTGATCTGACCCTATAGAAAATAGTCGATTATATTCTCCTATAAAAGTTGTATAACAATTGGAAGCATATTCTATTCTAGCTCCTAAACCAACTTCCTCAACAGTACCAAAACTCTTGATAGCTACTAGACCATAATTTATAGCACTTGGTTCATATTGCGCATTCGCTGTAAACGAAAGGCAGAATGATATGATGACAAATAAAATTCTCTTCATTTTGGGGCAAATATATTTTAGAGATAGGTCGCAAGATAATGATTCTTCTTACTTAGCCGCAAAAAGTTTAACATCCTCTTCGCTCACCTCTTTGCCTCCAAGGATGATAAGACGTTCTACAACATTTCTTAATTCTCTAATATTACCAGTCCAATCATATTGTTGTAATTGTTTAACTGCTTTATCCGAAAATGTCTTTACTGGTGAACCTTGCTCACCAGATATTTTCTTTGTAAAATAATCTACCAATAAAGGAATATCTTCTCTACGGTCATTTAATGCAGGTACTTTAATCAAAATAACTGCAAGTCTATGATACAAATCTTCTCTAAATTTATTGTCAGCTATTTCCTTTTTAAGATCTTTATTAGTTGCAGCCACTACCCGAACATTTACCTTAATATCCTTGTCACTACCTACTCGTTGGATTTTATTCTCTTGCAATGCCCTTAGTACTTTAGCTTGTGCAGAAAGACTCATATCTCCTATCTCATCCAGAAATATAGTGCCTCCGTTAGCTGCCTCAAACTTACCTGCTCGATCTTTATTTGCTGATGTAAACGCTCCTTTTACATGTCCAAATAATTCACTTTCGATTAATTCTCCTGGAATTGCTGCACAGTTTACTTCTATCATTGGACCTTTGGATCTATCACTTTTTTGATGTATCCAGTGAGCCACTAATTCTTTTCCAGTTCCATTTGGTCCGGTAATTAAAACCCTGGCATCGGTAGCTGCCACTTTTTCAATAATATTTTTAATATCCGAAATCGCATCAGACTCACCGATCATCTCATAATTTTTAGAGACTTTCTTCTTCAGCATTTTATTTTCTACTACGAGTTCTTTTCTATCCAAAGCATTTCTAACCGTATTTAACAGACGATTAAGATCAGGTGGCTTGGAAATATAATCAAAGGCTCCTAATCGCATTGTATTGACCGCTGTATCTAAATCCCCGTGTCCGGAAATCATAACCATAGGTATTTCTGGTTTGATTTTTTTTGCAGCCTCTAATACTTCTACTCCATCCATCTTAGGCATTTTGATATCACATAATACCAAATCATAATCATCATTCTTGATTTTTTCAATTCCTACTAGTCCATCCTCAGCCTCAAAAACTTCATACTTATCACTTTCTTCTGATAATATTTTAACCAGTACTCTTCTGATTGCTGCTTCGTCCTCTATAACTAATATTTTCGCCATTATAATTTTAATTTAATTCCACCTCGCAGATAAAATGTGTTTCTATCGTTAAGAACCAGAACGTTTTCTTGATTTTTATCTCGCAAGCGGATTTCATTACTTAATGTATATCCTGCGTATGTAAAGAACAATAAGTGTTCCGTAAAATAATATTCGTATCCCAAAGCACTGTTGATAATTAACATAGATGCATTTTCTGCTACTTTAGTATCTCCGTTTTCATCAACAAACGCTCTGTTATTCTGTATATTACCATAAAACCGATCTAATCCTATAAACGCTTGTAAAGTATTTGTTTCGTTAAAAAAATACTTAATGCTGGTTTTTGGTGTACCTAAAGCATACGACCAGCTAGGATGAAATCTTTTAGTATAATTAATAATAGGCAATGGAAAATTAATACTTGCCGGAGAAGCATATCTCAGTCCTAAAACTAATCTTGCTGTTTTAGGTGATGTTTTTTCACCATAACTTTTTACAAAATATACAGATCCTGCATACCTAAAATCGTCTCCATCTATTCCAGAACCTTCTAAATTGGATGAGAGCCTTGTACCTAACTTAGCTCCAAATCTCCAATTGTTTTTCATTTTGTAGGTATATCCTAATTCAAAACCTATAGTATGAAAATCCTGTAAACCTTCTTTATCAACAATAATCGTATCATCATTAAGTTGCAAATTGTTTAATCTATACTGAAAAGACATAACAAGGTACGTTCCGCGGTCATTCATTTTAAAAGGATAATTTCCTGAAAATCTAAAACCGCTATATACATTGTCGCTTTTTGACTGAGGTATATATACATATTCTGCCCTTGCTAAATTCGTATCCTGCGATCTTACTGTGCCGATAACACAACAGATCGAAATACAAATCATCAGCAGGTTCTTATTATTCATTTTTAATTATCTAGGGGCTTTAATACTATTCTTTTGGATTTAAGATAGTGATTTCCCGTTGAGGGAAAGGTATATTTATCTTATTCTCTCTAAACAAACGATCAATCTCAAATCTTATTTCACTTTTTGGAATCCCAGCCTGAAAACTATCATTCATTGTAAAAACGAGCTTAAAGTTTAATGAACTGTCTCCAAAATTAGTAAACAATACTAATGGTTCAGGAGTTTTTAGAATCTTCTCATTATCCATTGCTATTTTAATCAGTATATCTTTCACAAGATTTACATCACTACCGTATGCAACTCCAATCTCAACCGATTCTCTAGTAATAGATCCATTTTGAGTCCAATTATATAAGGTAGAAGTAAGATATTTATGATTAGGTATAACCAGTACTTTATTATCAATAGTTACTGCTCGTGTGGTTCTTAATTTAATTTCTTCTACTCTACCAACCTTACCATCTAGTTCAATAATATCTCCTACATGAACTGTTTGGTCAATAAGAATAAAAATTCCAGAAATAACATCCTGAATAAGTGTCTGCAATGCTAAACCAACCCCAACCAATAATGCTGCAGAAGCGGCAAAAATAGCCGTGATATTGAATCCAATACTATCAAGAGTGATCAGAATAACAATAATATAAATGAAATACTTCGAAAAGGAAAAAACCGATTCAAATTTCAATTTATCCTCATTTTGTAATTTTCTTGTAACAATTTTTCGAATAAATCTTAAAGATATTGTAGTAACAATAAGAATAAAAATCACAAAAAGTAGCAGACCAACAGTCAGTATAATCGAGTGATCATCTGGTCCGAAATGAAAAATTTCATAATCCAAAAACTTTTTGATGTTGCCCCAAACATCTTCCTGGATCACTTCTTTAACCTGTTCTGTAATCTCCTCTTGGATCATATTAATACTTTAGCCACTTAAATAATTCTTTATAGCTTGGTTTTTTGCCATACATCAATATACCAATTCTATAGATTTTACCAGCAAACCACACCATAAAAATAATACTACTCATCAGTAATACTATAGAAATCAAAATCTCCCACCAAGGAACTCCAAATGGTATTCGCATTAACATAACAATAGGAGATGTAAGAGGAATCATAGAAAAAATTGTAGAAACAGTTCCGTGTGGATTTTCTATCACAGCAAAAAAACCAACATAAATCCCTAACATTAAAGGTAATAAAATAGGTAACATAAACTGTTGTGAATCTGTTTCACTATCTACCGCTGCGCCTATAGCTGCATATATAGAACTATATAAAAAGTATCCTCCGATAAAATATACAAAGAAAGAAAATACTAAAGCTAATAATGGAAGTTTTAGGATATCCTGAATCAGAAGTTGTATCTCTTCTGGATTATTTTCTTGTAACGCAATAGATGGATCTACCCCTACAGGTTGGGGATCCATTCCAAATAAAGAGGTAGCAATCAAAAGAAGAACACCTCCTAAAATTAACCAAATAAGAAATTGTAGAATTCCAGCAAAAGAAGTACCTAAAATTTTACCCAACATCAATTGCATAGGTTTAACTGAGGAAATTATGATCTCTATAATACGGTTTGTTTTTTCCTCTATTACTGATCGCATCACCATATTTCCATAAATAATGATAAACATCATTAATAAATAGCCTGCTAATCCTCCAAATGCCATTTTTACATAATTAGACATTTTAGAAGTTTTCTCTCCTGAAAAATTTTCTATCTGAATATTAATTCTTGCTTTAGAATTTTCTATCGTTTCTAAATCAAGACCTTCTGCTTTATAGTTTTGATTTGTTAGTTTATTTGCTATAATTCTTTCAATGGTATTCAGTACTGAAAAATTCGGTGATTCTTCTGCATAAAACTGAATAGATTCTGAAAGCTCTTTGTTCGTTGATTTCTTAGGTATATACAGTAACCCATATAGTTTTTTAGAAATCACAGAATCCTTTGCGACCTCGATATCATAATTACTATAATTAATGTATTGTACCTCATCAGTATTCTTAAGATCTACAGCAAACAATTCCGTTTCATCGATAAAAGCGACTTTCTTAACTTCGTCATTATTAATAGTAGTTAACCAAGCTATTAATCCAATCATTCCGACAACAATTAATGGACTAAGAAATGTCATCACCACAAAAGTTCTATTACGCACACGAGATATAAACTCTCTCTTTATGATTAACTGTAAATTACTACTCATTTTCTGTAATTGTTTTAATGAATATTTCGTTTACGCTTGGTATCACTTCGTTAAATCGAACAACTTGCGCTCTTTCCGATAAATATCGAAGTAAATCATTAGAAGAAGTATCTTTATCCAAAGATATTTTCAGTTTTAGTTGATCTTCTATTGTCTTAAAATCCGCGGGTTCAGTTATAAACTTATTTTGCAAAGCTTCTTTTAATTCCCCATTATTTTCTGACAATAATCCTACTTCAAATATATTTGCTTTGTATTCTTTTTTAATGTCGGATACTTTTCCTTCCAATATTTTATTGGATTTATTGATCAGTGCCATATGATCACACAATTCTTCAACGCTTTCCATACGATGAGTAGAGAAAATTACGGTAGCACCTTCATCTCGTAACTGAAGAATTTCGTCTTTAATTACATTTGCATTAATAGGATCAAACCCGCTAAAAGGCTCATCAAATATCAACAGCTTTGGTTTATGCAATACCGTTACAATAAATTGCACCTTCTGTGCCATCCCTTTAGAGAGTTCTTGTATTTTCTTATCCCACCAATGTGATATATCAAATTTATCAAACCAATATTTTAGTCGCTCTTTAGCTTCTTTTTTGCTTAACCCCTTAAGTTGAGCAAGGTATAACGCTTGTTCACCCACTCTCATAGATTTATATAATCCCCTTTCTTCTGGCAGGTATCCTATATCCTTAATATGGTGAGGTTGTAATGGCGCTCCATCAAGAAATACATTTCCCGTATCAGGAAGTGTAATTTGATTAATTATTCTTATCAAAGTTGTTTTACCAGCTCCGTTAGGGCCTAGTAATCCAAAAATACTTCCTTTTGGTACTTTAATAGAAACATTGTTTAGAGCTATAAATTCTCCAAACTGTTTTGTCGCTTGCTGTACCTCCAAAAGATTGGTCATATAGAAATGTAATTTATTCTGAGATTAAAAAACTATGCTAAGTAAGTCAAAATATTAATGAAATGAAATAAATAGCGTTACTTAAACAGATAATTAGATACTAATAACATTTAATCTATATAATGATGGCGCAATCAATATTCAACCTATTCATAAAACTTTAATTCTATAAAAAACAAAACCCACCCTGAATACAAGTATTAAGGATGGGAAAAAAATTGCTATGAAAAAGAAAAATTATCACTAAATGCGCTAGTGATGTTTCAAATATACGAATTTTTATTAAACAAAAATCAGCATTTAAAAATGATTCTGCTTATAATAGTGTCATTCTTATTATTATGAAAACATGTCTTTTACTTTTTCAAAAAATGATTTGTCTTTACTATCTGGACTAGGTTTGAAATGATCGTCCTGAGCCATTCTTTCGAAAAACTCTTTTTGTTCTTTATTTAATGTTTTAGGTGTCCATACATTTACATGTACTAAAAGATCTCCTTTTCCATAGCCATTAATGCTAGGGATTCCTTTACCTCTTAATCTAAGTATTTTACCACTTTGCACACCTTCTTCTATCTTAATACGTACTTTTCCTGATACGGTATCAATCTCTCTTGATGCGCCTAATGCAGCTTCAGAAAAACTGATATATAGATCATAATGAAGATTATCTCCTTCTCGTTGTAGTTCTGGATGATCTTGCTCTTCTATTGCCACTAAAAGATCACCTGGCACGCCATTACCTGGTGCTTCATTTCCTTTTCCAGAAACTTTAAGTTGCATACCATCTTCTACCCCAGCAGGTATTTTTATACTTACTGTTTCTTCAGATACTTTTAGACCTTGACTATCTGCATCTGCAGGTTTTTTATCTATAATCTGTCCAGCTCCTCCACAAGTAGAACAGGTGGTAGATGTCTGCATTCTTCCTAGAATAGTATTGGTAATTCGAGTCATCTGACCACTACCGTTACAAGTCGAACAGGTTTTATAAGTAGTTCCCGGAGCTTGAATCTTACGTTTTACTTTGATTTTTTTCTCTACTCCGTTAGCAATCTCTTCTAATGTAAGTTTGACACGTATACGTAGATTACTTCCTTTTACACGACGTTGTCTTCCGCCGCCGCCGAAACCGCCGCCAAAACCACCGCCACCAAAAATATCTCCAAACTGACTAAATATGTCGTCCATATTCATTCCGCCGCCGCCAAAACCGCCACCAAAACCACCACCACCTTCAAAAGCTTGATGTCCAAATTGGTCGTATCTGGATTTTTTATCAGGATCGCTTAATACTTCATATGCTTCTGCTGCCTTCTTAAATTTCTCCTCTGCCGAAGCATCTCCTGGATTTTTATCCGGATGATACTCTATCGCTTTTTTACGATATGCTTTTTTAATTTCGGCTTCTGTAGCATTTTTACTAAGGCCTAAAATATCATAAAAATCTTCTTTCATCTATTTATCTTATTGTCCGGTTACTACCTTAGGAAAGCGAATTACTTTATCTCCTAATTTATATCCTTTTTCTATAACATCTACAATCTTCCCTTTTAACTCATCACTAGGTGCTGGTATTTGGGTTATTGCTTCATGATCATCTGCATTAAACACATCGCCCGCAGCTACTTCTACTTCTGACAATCCCTTAGTCTTTAATGTTTCTCTTAATTTGTTATGAATTAGCTCAACGCCTTTCAACAAATCTTTATCAGCAGATTTTTCGATCTCTTTCATAGCACGATCAAAATCATCTAATACTGGTAACATAGATTGCATAACATCCTGACCCGCTGTCTTAAATAATTCTATTCTCTCTTTAGAAGTACGTTTTTTGTAATTCTCAAATTCTGCAAAAAGTCTTAAAAATTTATCTTTTTCTTTTTCTAAGTCTTCTTTTAGCTGTGTTTCAACATCTACTTCTTCTACTTCAGTTTCCGCTACAGTTTTGTCAAGTACTTCTTCTACTTGATCCTTTACATCTTCTGTATTTTTATTTTTCTTACTCATGTAACTAGTACCTTTTATAAGTTTCTTTTTTGAAGATGCAAAAGTACTGCCATTTTTGAATAAATGTCATAATGTCACAGGAATATTTTAGTATATATTTAAGAGTATTCATTTTCTAAAAAAATAATTTTGGCTTTTTAAAACTATAAACTAGAATTATTATGAAAACCAAATTGATAAACTTATTTGCCATTACTGCAATTATAGTAGCGGCAAGCTCTTGTAAAGGCGAGAAAAAAAATGAAACCGAAGCTACTGCTGCGGAAGAGGTAGTAGAAGCACCTGCAGAAGCAATAACTTATATTGTGGACAATGCTGCTAGTACTATAGACTGGGTTGGAAAGAAACCTACAGAGAATCATACAGGAACGATCAGCATCGCAAAAGGTAAAGTAAAAACGCAAGATGGAAAAATCCAAAGCGGATCATTCGTAATTGATATGACTTCAATTAATGTAACAGACTTAGAAGGTGACCAAAAAGCTGGATTAGAAGGACATCTTAAGGGAGAAGGAGAAGGTAAAGAAGACCATTTCTTCAATGTAGCTAAATTTCCAAATGCGTCTTTTGAAGTAACTGGTATTTCTGAAAAAGAAGGAAAAACAGTTATTGATGGTAATCTTACTATTAAGGGGATTAAGAAAAATATTTCTTTTCCGGCATCAACTTCTGTAGAAGGAAATACGATGACATTAAACAGTGAAGTTTTTACTATAAATCGTACAGATTGGGGTGTGAATTATGGATCTAAATCCGTTTTCGAAAACTTAGGTGACAAGTTTATCTTAGATGATATCGAGTTAAAAGTTAGCCTGAAAGCTAATAAAGCTTAAAGTAAAAAACTTTTATATATAAAAAGGTCAGCATTTTAGAATGTTGACCTTTTTATATTTTATAATGTATTCTATTAGATAAGATCTTCGATCGCTTGAGTTATATTATCATGCTTAAATCGAAAACCTGTTTCCAAAATTTTATCACTACACACCCTCTGACTGCTAAACAACAATACATGCATATCTCCTAGAACAAGCTTCATCATAAACTTAGGTACATTAGGCAATATTATTTTTTTAGTCAAGTGATCAGCGATAACGTGTGTTAGTTTAGCGTTTGAAACAGAATTGGGTGCCACTGCATTATACAAACCTGTTAACTCTTCCTGAACCACATACATAAACATTTTTGCCAAATCCTCTACGTGTATCCAACTCTGCCACTGTTTTCCATTACCAAAAACAGCACCCATTCCTTGTTTTATAGGATTCGTTATCTTAGGAAATGCTCCACCTTTATTAGAAAGTACTAATCCAATTCTCAGAATACTCACTTCAATATTTAGAGCTTTAAATTCGTAAACCGCTGTTTCCCATTTTTTCACCACTTTTCCTAAGAATCCGGTATCCTCCAGGGAGGAATCTTCCATATAATAATTCTGAAAAGAATCAGGATAAATCCCAATGGCACTTGCAGATACTATATGACGAATAGAATGTTTTACTTTTTTAAGCGATTCTAAAATAAGTGAAGCTGTATCAACACGACTATCGATAATCTCTTGTTTATATTTTCTTGTCCAGCGCTTGGCTACCGAAGCCCCAACAAGATTAATAATCACCTCTACATCCTCAAAACATCTAACATCTATTTCGGCTGCTGAGGGGTTCCAGTAGAACCCTTTATAATTTTTTTCTGAAGTAAGTTTATTTTTACTGGTTGTAAGATAATGTACATCAATTTTTGATTGATGACATAGTCTAACAATTTCCTGACCAATAAGTCCGGTCGCCCCAGTAATTAACACTTTCATTGTTGAGTTATTTCGTGCAAAATACCAACCACTTTTAACATAACCTACCTCTTTATTATAGGTTTAACAAATATTAAAATCATTGATCAAGAAAAGTATAAATACCCTTTAATTCTTTGTTGCTCTTAGCATTTCTCTCTTGCCTGGTGGACCAGGAAGTCTTTCTACAACAAAACCGACTTCTTGCATTGCTCGTCTTACACTTCCTTTTGCGGAATACGTAACTAAAACTCCTTTATCCATTAGTGCTTCATACATTTTTTCGAAAATATCTACGCTCCATAACTCAGGTTGCACTCTTGCACCAAAAGCATCAAAATAAATTAAATTAAAACAATTTTTATCATCGATATCCAAAAAAAGCTGTTTACGTTTCGTAAGAAAAAAAGAAGAAGATATCATAGTCCGATCATTCCAGGAAGACTGGTGCATTTTATCAAAAACAGTCTGGTAGTTTAGTGCTGATAATTGATCAACATAGTTCAAAAATTTTATCTCATCCAAAGGAACCGGATACGCTTCTACTCCAATATAATTAATCTTTTGGCTAATTCTTAAAGCTTCTAAATAGGTAATAAAAGCATTTAAGCCTGTTCCAAAACCGATCTCCAGAATATTTAATTCAGGAAAATTTCTGGCACCTAAAATATGATCAAAACCACTTTTGATAAAAACGTGCTTCGCTTCATTAATTGCTCCATGTATAGAATGATAATGCTCGTCTAATTCAGGAAAGTGGATAGTTGTAGAACCATCAGAAGTCGTAATAATCTCACGTTTTAAATTTTCTTTCATTACTGTTTTACTAAAACTCCATCTGCCATAAAGGAATACGTTTTCTTAGGAGTAGTGATTGCTGCTATTTCATCTTCAGATTTTCCGGCATCTTGAGCCAAGTGACGCAATTCATCCACAGAAGTCTCAGAAACGTATGCTTTTCCTTGCACAATTATCGTATCATTCTCAATATCTTTTGGTACGAAAAAACCATAGTTTTTAAACTTAACCATAGTTTCTTCTTCTTTGTTCAAAGCAACTTTCATCCAACAACCTTTGGCTTTACAAACATCATTCACCGTACTTGAAAAAGCAATATCGATCGTATCACCTTCATGTAAGCTTTTATACTTTTCTGCTATCGCATCCATATATAGGATAACATCTGATGAAACTTCTCCACCAAAATTATCATATTCGCTTAGCGCTATATCTTTAACTGAGAAAGACTCTTTTTCTTTCTGTCCAGAATTACAACCTACCATAAATGACAATCCCGCAAAAAACAGTGCTATTTTTTTCATAATACATTATTATTAATGATGTTTCGCAAAATTAAACATTTTTAAAATTCTTAATTTATAAGAAAAGGGTATTTTTGTTTAAAATATTAACTATTGTAAGCATCTTATAAATTTTAAGACATAATTAAAAGTGCAATAGTTGATCATAAAAAATTTCACAACCTTATAAATAACTATCGGATGAGAAATGCAGTTCCGCAAGAGATCGAAATCACCAAAGTAAATGAGTCCAAAATTGGACAAGTAGATTTTGAAAACTTAGCTTTTGGTAAAGTTTTTACAGATCATATGTTTATATGTGATTATGTCAATGGCGAATGGCAAACACCAAAAATTGTCCCATATGGACCTCTTACACTCGATCCGTCTGCTCGAGTATTTCATTACGGACAAGCAGTTTTTGAAGGAATGAAAGCGTATAAAGATGATCAGGGAGATACTTTCTTATTTAGGCCTGACGAAAACTTCAAAAGAATTAATAAATCTGCGGAGCGTTTGGCAATGCCAGAATTTCCTGAAGAGTATTTTTTTGATGGACTAAATACTCTATTAAAATTAGACAATGAATGGATTAAATCAGGTTTTGGAAATTCCTTATACATAAGACCTTTTGTTATTGCTACGCAAGCCAGTGTTTCTGCATCAGAAGCAGATGAGTATCGTTTTATGATCATTTGTTCTCCAGCGCAGTCCTATTATAGTGGAGATGTTAGCGTATTAGTTGCAGAGAAATTTAGTCGATCGGCTAGTGGAGGTTTTGGATACGCAAAAGCTGCTGGTAATTATGCAGGTCAATTTTATCCAACCAAACTTGCGAAAGAGCAGGGTTATCAACAAATTATATGGACAGATTCTAATACGCACGAATATGTCGAAGAAGCTGGAACCATGAATGTTTTCTTTAGAATACATGATACTTTATTAACTGCTCCTGTAAGTGATAGAATATTAGATGGAATCACTCGTAAAAGTCTTATTAAATTGGCGGAAAGACAAGGATATAATGTAGAAGTAAGACCAATAAAAGTAAGTGAGATTGTAGAAGCTTTTAAAAATGGTAGTTTAAAAGAAATTTTTGGAGCAGGTACAGCCGCTGTGGTAAGTCCTGTAAAAGCTTTTGGATATAAAGGAGAACATTATGAACTAGATAAACAAGATAACTCTTACGCCTCTCATTTTAAAAAGGAGCTTATGAATTTGCAATATAATAAAGCTGAAGATCCTTTTGGATGGAGAGTAAAAGTATAATTACTGAATTAAGATTGATAAATTACGAATTTAGATATATCAAAAATGCCTCATCAGATTTCATGAGGCATTTTTAATGTATCATTATCGATCAAGAATCTGTTTAATATTTGGTTTAAAGTAATCTAGGACCTTTTAGCACTTTATCATCTTCTCTATAGGTTGGCTTGCCTTTTCTCTATAGATTGGCTTGCCTTTTTCTCCCAATTTACTCATATTACTCCGCTGGATCTCTGTAAACACTTCTTCTATTTTATACTGCATTCCTTGCTCGATAATAGCACCATATAAAATACCCCATATATCCCAGTATATTAACTAACTTCACAAGATCATAATGTAATATAACTTCAAAAACATTACAGAAGATGATTCTGATAAATAGAATTTAAAACTATAAATTTGATGTCAATTCATATACTTTATGATCAATAATACGTTTACAAAAACAATAGCTCTTTAAACCAAAAAACTATTAAAATGAAAAAAGCACAATCATTTTATAAATTTTCCACCTTCATTTTACTTTGCTCTTTTCAAATTGCATTAGCTCAAATACCTGATGACTATTATGACACTGCAGTTAACCAGGGAGGTGCAGATCTTAAATTTAGTTTAAATCAGATCATTGATAACCACAGAGAATTTCCATACACAGCTTCTGAGACAGATGTTTGGGATATTTTAAAAGAGACTGACAAAGACCCAAACAATCCCGATAATGTAATCCTGATCTATTCTGGAGTAAGTATGGATGGTGATGACAGATTTAATCCCTTTAATACAAACGGATGGATCCGAGAACATGTTTGGGCTAAATCTAGAGGTGATTTTGGAACTGACATTGGACCAGGAACTGACGTACACGCATTAAGACCTCAGGATATCACTACCAATATTAGTCGAAATAACAGAGCCTTTAATAATTGTACTAATTGTGAAACAGTTGAAGATCAATGGGGAAACGATACTGGGTCCAAAAGAGATGTTAATGAATATTCTTTTGAACCCAGAGATGCTGTAAAAGGAGATGTAGCTAGAATGTTATTTTATATGGCCGTTCGTTATGAAGGATTGGACGGTTATGTAGACCTGGAATTAACAGAAACAGTGCTCCCTCTCGGTGATAACACTCCTTTCCTGGGAGTGCAATCTACTTTATTACAATGGCATCGGGATGATCCTGTAGATGATTTCGAACGTAACAGAAATGATATTATCTATTATTCATACCAACAAAACAGAAATCCCTTTATTGATCATCCAGAATTGGCTGAATATCTTTGGGGAAATAACACAAATGATACTTGGGGTAATACATTAAGTACTCCTGAACTCGAAGGAATTTCAATTCGTTTATTCCCCAACCCTGTGCAAGATATCTTGACTATAAAAGGATTAACAAATGAAGCAACAATTTCGATATATGATACATTAGGAAAAAATGTATTGTCTTTTAACGCTAATAAAGAACAAAACACGACAAATCTATCTGCATTAAAAGGTCTTTATATATTAAAATTAACTACAAACGATTATACGATGGCTAAAAAAATTATAGTAAAATAAAGCTTCATAACCATTAGCTATAACGTACATTCATTAGCATAACGTCACTGGTTTATATAAGAAACATTTTTATCTATCCAAAATCTCCTTGATATTTGGTTTAAAATAATTAGGGCCTTTTAGCACTTTACCATCTTCTCTATAGATCGGCTTACCGTTTTCTCCTAACTTACTCATATTACTCCGCTGGATTTCTGTAAACACTTCTTCTATTTTATGCTGCATTCCGTGCTCGATAATCGTACCGCATAAAATATAGAGCATATCTCCTAATGCATCCGCTACCTCTATAAGGTCATTATTCTGAGCAGCCTCAAAATATTCTTCATTTTCTTCTTTCATTAGATTAAAACGAAGGGTGTTTTTAGAAACCCCTAAATCTGCAATTGGTTCATTTTTATATCCTATCTCAAAAGCGGTATGAAATTCTTGAACCGCTGCTATTTTATCTTTCATTTACTTGTTTTTTTGGCACCAATTAAAATATGTCCGTAAAGAAATAAAAAATAATTACACGTTTGTTTTAATTCCCTCATTCTTGTTTCTCCCAAAAGGAGAAATGATTTAAAGTAAGTGTAATTAATTTTTTATTTAAGGAGTTATCCTATACTAATTGGTATGATTATCTTTGCCGTAAAAATAACAAAATATGTTTAGTACGGGTCAGTTGATATTTGCAGGATGTTTTGTAGTAGCTTTTATCATTTTAATGATATTTAGCTACCGTAAAGATCTGAAACTACATCGCAAATATTACAAAGGCAGTATTTTTATTCTCATCGGTTTTATTATCTTTATTCTGTTGCTTTTTGCCTTAAAAACGTATTTACGACCAGAGTAACAAAACTATACCCCTAGTTTTCAATTAAATAATAGTTTTTACAACCAATATCATTTGATATCTGGCTTAGTCTTTTTTTGGGTTTTGTTTCCTTAGAAAAGAGAAAAATACCGTGTATTGGGTATGGTACACTTTTGTTTTTTTGGGGAGATTTGGAGAAACTAAATAACTTAAAAATAAAATTTATGTCAGAAGAAAAAAAATGTTTTGAACCTGCTTATGGTGATATTAGTTTACATATTGATCCTAACCCTAAATTATCTTCAAAGAATGCAAAAGCATATCAAGTACTTCATTTAGAAAGTCTTTTTGGTAGTAACATTGCAATTCTAGCACATTTTGAGTGTGGACCAATTAATAATGGATGCCTTCAGTTGAAAAAAGGTTTTTTCACTATGTATCCTATGCTCGGGGTATTAAATTTCGGATTTAGAGAAGTTGGAATATCAAACGATGGTAATTTTGAATTTGCACTTGGCATTATAGATAATGATGGAGTATGCGAAAGTATTGAAGTAGATTTCACAAAAAACAATCAAATCGTTACTTGGGAAACAAAAAAAATCATAAAAAATGAGATTACTTTTAGGATAGGTAATATTAGTATGGACAGAGATACTTTTGTGAAATATATGGAAGGTTTAAATATCTACCGAAAAGGAAAAGAAGATATGATTCCCAGAAATGGCAGACCTTGTCAGTTTAAATTAGTAACGGAGTTATAACTAGAGGTTAGAAATTAGAGCTTTATCAATTCATGAAACTAAAGTTATTCCTTTTATTTTTTTTAAGTTCTTTTTTTTTGTATTCACAAAATTCTATTAATGATTTTTTATATGGACTTAAAACATTAGATAAAGCTCGTCTTTCTATAATATTATCTGAAAAAAAAATAAAGGACCCATCCTTACAAAAAATTTTAAAAATTCAACTTGAACTTTTAGAAAAAGGAGAAACTGACACTAGTTTACCAAAGCACGATATAATCGAAAAAGCATCTTCTGATATTAGGGCTTTATTTTTAATGTCAGAAGCTGATTTACTTCGTCATCAATTAATAGGACAAGATTCTATAATTTTTAATAAATACAAAAAAGCATTGGTACTTTCTTCATCAAAAAAGAATAAAACCATAACGTGTGAGATTCTTAAAAGAATCCTAGTCTTGATTTCGCAGAATGAACATCTCATATACTTGTATCCAAGTTTCTTAAAAACATACAATGATAACATATATGATAAATTCGAAAGAATCAATTACATTTTTTTAAAACTAAATTATCAATTTCATAATTCAACAAAATCTCTAGTTTACAATTATAAACAGAATCTAAATTCGATTCCGAGAAAAAAAAGTTACGATATCTTAAGAGCGAGACATTATAGAATGATTGGAATGAACTTTGACATTATAGAAAAAAAATATGACAGTGCGTATTTTAATCATCAAAAATCGGTTGAGATTTATAATAAATATGATTTCTTTCTAACAAACGATGAATCATTTTCAAGTAAGACGAATCTTGGTATTGTTTTAAATCAAGAAAAAAAATATGAGATTTCATCAAAAATTTTAAAGGAAGCGTTAAAAACAAAACTGAGAAAGGATAAACTTTATAATAAGGTTTTAACATTTAAATGGATATCAAATAATTTTGAAGGTTTACAAAAATACGATAGCGCACTTTTTTATCTAAAAAAAAGAAATACGCTTAATGACAGCTTAAGCTATCTCACTAATTCTGAAAATATTAGCTACACGCAAACCAAATTTGAGACAGCAGAAAAAGAAAAACAAATCTTACTAGAACAACAAAAAAAGAAACGT
Organism: uncultured Aquimarina sp.; assembly: GCF_947492405.1. Classification (GTDB taxonomy): domain Bacteria; phylum Bacteroidota; class Bacteroidia; order Flavobacteriales; family Flavobacteriaceae; genus Aquimarina. The sequence continues at coordinate 483,472 of NZ_CANLMP010000003.1, read as the reverse complement.
AATCAAAATATTGCTATAGGACTAGGCGGTTCTTTATTTTTAGGAAGTATAATAACTGTTCTTATATACAGGAACACCAAACGCAAACAACACATCGCAGAACAAGAACGTGAAATCGAAATCCAAAAAACAGAAAAACTACTGAAAGAACAGGAACTTTCTGCCATTGATGCGATGATCTCCGGGCAAGAAAAAGAACGACAACGATTAGCAAATGATCTCCACGATAATCTAGGTAGTACACTTGCCACAGTAAAATTACATTTCGATCATCTAAAAAACAATAGAGACAATCCAAAAGTAGAAAATATCGAGGAGTTGTATAGTAAAACAAATAGTCTACTCGATGAAGCTTACCAGAAAGTACGAACCATTGCTCACGAAAAAAATAGCGGTGTAATGGCAAAACAAGGATTGCTGCCAGCTATAAAAAATCTCGCAAAAAAAGCTTCCAACGGTAACGAATTGAAAATCGAAATACAGGATTATGGTTTAGATGAGCGGTTAGATAATACATTAGAGATTTCTATCTTTAGAATTATACAGGAGCTGATCACAAATACAATTAAACACGCAAATGCATCCGAAATCCATATCTCACTTACGAATCACGATTCGCTACTTAACATTATTGTAGAAGACAATGGAAAAGGATTTAATGCCAAAATACTACCAGAAAAAGATGGAATGGGATTAAAAAGTATCGAGAAACGTATAGAACATATGGAAGGAACTTTTGAGATTGACTCTACTATAGACAAAGGAACGAACATCATCATAAATATACCCATATGATCACTGTAGCTATAGCCGAAGACCACCAATCTTTAATCGATGGAATACATTTATTACTAAAATATGAAGACGATATTAGTATTGTCGGTATGGCTAATGATGGCGAAGAATTATTAGCCATTGTAAGAAGAAAACAACCCAAAATAGTCTTAATGGATATTCGTATGCCGAAAATTGATGGTATTGCCGCTACCAAAATTCTTAAAAAAGAATTTCCTCACACTAAGATTATTGCTTTTTCTATGTTTGATCAAGAAGATGCAGTAAGGCAGATGATCGCTGCCGGTGCTTCGGGCTATTTACTTAAAAACTCTCCGCTGGAAGAAGTACTTACAGCTATTCAGGAAGTAATGAAGGGAAATACCTATTTTGACGCAACAATTGATCCTTCTTTTTTCTCTGAAGATACCGAACAACAAGCTAAAAAAACAGTTTTATCTAAAAGCGAAAGAGAAATACTAACTCTTATCGGGCAAGGAAAAACTTCTTCAGAAATTGCAGCCATTCGGTTTAACTCTGTATCTACTATAGAAACACATCGTAAAAACATTATTCGTAAACTAGGACTTCACGGAAAAGGAGAATTACTTCGATATGCAATAGAAAAAAAGTATGATTTTTAAAGGTCACTATTATTTATAACGAAGAATGAAATTATCTTTTATGGTATTTTTATTTTGTGTTTTATTGTTGGGTAGTTTTGAGAAAATCAACAAATAATTGAATCGACTATTTTTGTATAAAAAAACCAGGATTTCATTTTATAAAATCCTGGCTATATAATATTGTTTCTAATTCTTTCTAATTCACTTCTGGTAAGAATCCATAGGTCTTACTATACTCTAACATTTGAGTTACAAAATCTGTAGGTTGTGTTACTTTGATCTTAGTAATTTCGCCATTCTCATTCATTTCAGGAACTAAAACAGGGTTTACAAATCCACTGTAAGGAGCAGATGTAAATTGTTCATTCCTTTTTAGAACTTCTGAATGAATTGCCTGATCTACTTTTACTCCATATCCTTCTACTAATGCTTCTGCAGCTTTAAAATCTCCCTCAGATTTGATACGTTGCGTTTCACGTAATAAACGACCAAAAATTTCACGTAGCTTCTGATAATCATTGATATTGTAGTATGTTTTCCCTTCTCTGGCAACTTTCTCTATTACATTTTCTTTTGCTCCTTGCTCGAAAGCCCAAGCACTCACCCACTGACGATTACGCATATGTGCTTCTTCTACATCATCACCAAGATTAAGACGTATTAATTGAGTCATTAATCCATTTCTGATATACCCATCGTAGGCAGCTTTCCCTACTTTTTCCCAATCTTCCACTAATCCTAACTCTTGTAATTTTGGATCCATTAAGTAATACAAACCAACTAAATCTGCACGCCCTTCTTCCATCGTAGAGGCATAATTCTTTAATGTCTCTTTAGTCTCCCCAACTCCTGGATTTAATTGACCGGAAGCGTGTCCTACTACCTCATGTAAAGCTGTATGTAACTTATCACCTAATTGCCCATATTTTTTTTCTAATTCATATTCTTCTTCATCATGAACAAATTCTTTAAGACGACCAGAGCTACCTGCGTTATTATAAGCTCCAATAATATTACCCAATGACACCGACTTAGATCCTACAGCTGCTCTAATCCAGTTCGCATTTGGAAGATTTACTCCTATTGGTGTACTTGGCGAAGCATCTCCAGCTTCTCCGGCAACAGTTACAACTTTATATGTAACTCCTACTACACTATCTTTTTTGTGTTCTTCCATTAATGGAGAATTGTCTTCAAACCATTGTGCGTTTTCTGATAAAACTGCCATTTTCTTAGACATGTCAAAATCTTTTATCTGTACAATCGTTTCATAAGAACCTCTGTATCCAAGAGGATCATTATACACTTCTATAAAACTATTGATGTAATCAATATTCCCTTCTGTTGCTTTAGTCCAAGCTACATTATAATCATCCCAGGTTTTTAGATCACCTGTTTTATAATATTGTATTAATAACGCCAATGCGTCTCCCTGCTCCTTATTTTCTGCAACGCCTTGTGCTTTTTCTAGCCATTTGATGATTTCATCGATTGCTGCACCATATAGTCCTCCTGATTTATACACTCTCTCTTTAAGAACACCATCTTCTTTTACTAATTGAGAATTTAAACCATATGATAATGGTTTTTTAGGATCAGGGGATTTCATTTTACCGTAAAAAGATTCAACATCTTTATTGGTTACTCCAGGTCCGTAAAAATTAACTGCCGACATCGCTACATTGTCAATGCCTTTTGCCTGATTTACTTTTTTAGCATCTTCTTCATTAAAGATAACATCAATAGCATCTTCAGATAACTCTGTTTTAGTTTCTGTTAAAAGTGAAGTCAAGTATTCTTTTGTAAATGCTGGTTTAATCTTATCGTTACTATAATGGTGATGAATTCCATTAGAAAACCATACTCTTTTAAGGTATGTATCAAAAGATTTCCAATCAGTATTAGCCTTATCTCCAGCGTATGAAGTATACACTTTTTCTAGTGCCTTACGAATTTGAAGATTATGACGATAATTTTGATCCCACATAATATCTCTTCCACTTAGACCTGCTTGTGTGAGATAATATACTAGCTTTTGTTCTTTTAATGATAGGTTTTCCCATCCAGGAATTTGATATCTCAATACTTTAATATCTGCAAACTGCTCTACATTGTAGTCAAATTTTTCTTCTTCTACTATTTCCTTCTTTGTTTCCTCTTTATTAATTTGATCCTGAATACTAGGATCTTTTTTACAGGCTATCAGCATTGCACTAACAGCAATAAAAAATATTATACGATTAATTTTCATTTGTTTATGTTTATTGTTCTCAGCAAATGTAACGAAATAAAAAAAATCAAGATTTTAAATTTATATCTCGTTATAATCCTGTAAAATTTTAAAACCAAAACGGTCAACACCCTGAAAATCTTCAAACTAAAAAACCATCTCAAAAATTGACTATATTAGCTACAGAAACAATCTAAACTAACTAACATGAAAATTATAAAATATTTATTTTTTCTTTTACTTCTTATAGTTATCGGTGGTGGTGTCTATGTAGCCATAGCAGATGGTAAATATCAGGCGGAAGAAAGTAGAGTAATTGATGCCCCAGATGAATTACTTTTTAACACTATTAATGAATATAAGACTTGGGAGAAATGGGGTCCATGGATGGATGATTCTGATGACATGATTATGGAATACCCAAGCCAAACTAGTGGTGATGGCGCTTCATATAGCTGGAAAAGTGAAACTCAAGGAGATGGAAGTATGAAAACCATAAAGGCTGCACCATTTACTAGTATCGACCAAAAAATCACATTTATTACTCCAATGGGTGAAAGTATTAGTGATGTATATTGGAAATTCGAAAAATTAGAAGGTAAAAAAACAAAGGTAACTTGGGGAATGAAGGGAGAACAATCTTTTATGGAAAAAGCATTCTGGATGACTCAAGACAGTACCTTATCCCAAAGTATCAAACCAATGTATCAAAAGGGTCTAGAAAAACTAGATGCTTTTGTAAATGAAAAAATGAAAGAACATTCTGTAAGTGTAGACGGAATAACAGAACATACTGGTGGTTTCTATATGTACAGCGCTACGGCATCTCCTATTGCCGATATTTCTCAAAAAATGGCACAAATGTTACCTGCGGTAATGGCATATGTAAGACAAAACAATTTACCTCAAACCGGAATGCCCTTAACCATTTACAATGAATATAATGAGGAGCAAGGAACTGCTATTTATTCCACCGGAATACCCGTGCGAGATGAAGTAATCACTCCTGCTGATAGTAACATACGTTGCGACTTTTTACCAAAACAAAAAGTAGTAAAAACAACATTAAAAGGGGATTATGAAAATCTAAAAGAAGCTTGGGAAACAGGTTATAAATACATTAATGATAATGGTTTAGAACTTAGTGAAACATCTCCTGCTTTTGAAGTATATAAGGTAGATCCAGGTCTACAACCCAATCCAGCTGAATGGATTACCGAAATATATATCCCTATAAAGTAAAAAATCAAAAATTTGAAAAACTAAAATTTTGCTAACATAATCATCAAAATTTTAGTTTTTCATATAGTCGACAACTACATTCCCAAATGAAACAGTTAATACTAGTATTTATTGGAGGTGGCACTGGTAGTGTTGCAAGATTCCTTATTAGTAAGTATCTAAATAATGACACTAACGGAATTCCCTATGGAACCTTTACTGCTAATATTCTTGGAAGCTTTCTAATAGGTATTATTCTAGGATTGGCGCTTAAAAACAATGTCTTGTCCCAAAATACAGTTTTACTACTTGCTACAGGATTTTGTGGAGGATTCACCACCTTTTCTACTTTTGCATATGAAAACCATATGCTATTGCGATCAGGAGATTTTGTAAGCTTTAGCATCTATACTATTAGTTCTTTTGTTATAGGATTTCTTTTAGTATTTTTAGGTATGTGGATTGTAAAATAAAAGTGTTCGCTTAAAAATCATCAAAATAATAAGGTATCAATCTGAGTTTATTAAAAATAATTTAAAAACCAAAACTTTGATATCTGCTATCAATGGAAGGTATCAGTTTAACCTTAACACATTATTTTTTGGACCGCTCTTCCATTTTTAATTTTTTTTAACCTCTAAAACAACCAATATTACATGAAAAAAATAGAAGCCATTATACGTAAATCAAGATTTAAAGCTGTTAAAGATGCATTGCATGAAATAGAAGTAAACTTCTTTACATACTGGGACGTAACAGGTGTAGGAAATGAAAAAAAAGGGCAGGTATATAGAGGGATTAGCTATAGTACATCCGACATACAACGCAGATATCTTTCTATAGTGGTGTCTGATGAGTTCGAAGAAAAAACCGTACAAACAATTATTGATGCTGCTAAAACTGGGGAAATCGGTGATGGGAAAATTTTTGTATCTGAAATACATAATACCTTTAGAATACGAACGGGAGAACATGGTAATCAAGCAGTCAACTAAACTTAAATCATATCTATTAAAAAGCTTGCTCATATAGAGCAAGCTTTTTTTTTGAAATTTTTAACATAATGAGCTCCTTTTTTCTAATAATACTTCTCGCTACTTACATATTTATTATATCCAAAACCAATAATGTAAAAAAAAGACACTTTCAAATTCTCAAAAAACTAGTAAATAAACATTAATGTCTAATTTTTATAGGGTATAAAATTAAAAATACACAAAAATAACACCTCATACCCTTTTTTTTATTGGGGTAAAAATGTTTTAACATAGTTTTACAGCTCCAATTAAAAACAAATTAATACCAATTAATGTTTATTATGAAAACAAAAACCGTAACAAAACTTTTTAATAAAGTATGTCTTTTTTCTTTAGCGCTAATTAGCTTTACGTCAATCGCACAAGAGGAGGAAGAAAAAAAATGGTTCGATAACTTTTCTGTTAACGGATCTGTAGATGGATATTTTAGATATAATTTTGGAGCACAAAATGACAATTCTACAGCACCTACAACTTCTTTTGCTAATCAATCCGGATTTGCTCTAGGTATGGCTAATGTAATTCTTGGTTATGAAGGAGAAAAAGTAGGATTTGTAGCTGATCTAGTATATGGTCAAAGAGGTACAGATGCAACTTTTAATTCAGGTGTTTTTGATGCAGCAGGAAACAGAACTGGTGATGCAACTGCTAATATAATTAACCAATTATATGCATACTGGAATGTAACTGAAAAGTTCAAACTTACTTTTGGTAACTTCAATACATATCTTGGATATGAAGTAATCTCTCCAACAGGAAACTTCAACTATTCTACTTCTTATATGTTCTCTTATGGGCCTTTCTCTCATACAGGATTGAAGGCTGATTTTGCGATTAACGATAATTGGTCTGCAATGGTAGCGGTTATGAATCCTACAGATTATACAGAAAACAATCCATTTGATACTTATATTTTTGGAGCTCAGATAGGATATTCTGCTGATAACGGTAGTGCTTACCTAAACTTCAGATACGGAAACGAAGGAGAACCAGGACAAGTAGGACCTACATTTCAAGCTGATTTAACAACAGGGTGGGATCTTGCAGAAAAATTTTATTTAGGAGTTAATGCAACATATTTAACCACAGAAGATCAAGGTGATGCTGATGCATCTGGATTTTATGGAGTAGCATTATACCCACAATTTAAGGTTGCCGAAAAATTCACTTTAGGATTAAGAGGAGAGTATTTTGCTGAATTCGAAGATGGTGCCGGAGCTTTAGTAACAGATGCTGATGGAGATGGGAGCGTTATTGCTGCAACCTTAACCGGAAGTTATGATATTGGAAATCTTACACTAAAACCTGAGTTAAGATTGGATTCAACATCTGAAGACACATTCCCGGATAATGATGGAGACCCTAAAAAGAGCTTGTCGTCTTTTGTACTTGGTGCTATCTATAAGTTTTAATATATTATAGTTTAATATATTGTTTGTTTATGCTAAAAGCGCTCTGAAATTATCAGAGCGCTTTTTTTTATTTACTTGCTTCGTGTTTATTATACTTCTTAACGCCTACAGGAATCTCTAGTTCTAAATGATTTTCTTCTGGAGGAATTGGACAAGAATACCTAGCACTGTATGCACAATATGGATTATATGCAGTATTAAAATCAATTAGAATCATATCCTTTTCAGGGATTCTAAGATCCATAAAACGTCCTCCTCCATAACTAGTTTCTCCATTACTTAAATCGGTAAAAGGAAGGAAAAGATAATCTTCATACTCAGGTTGTGTTTTTAACCCTTGACTTTGGTATATATTCAATATCCATTCTTTTTCCTGGAGTACAAAATGAGCTTCACCATACTTGACATATACGGGTTCTCTATTCGTAGTCGTTTTCATAATAAAAGGGGTTTCGTATGGTGTACGAATAAACTTAGCCAAAACACTATATGTAGTATCAATATCAAAAAACTCTAACTCCTTAAATGTTTTAAAATCTTTTGGTGTTAACGGTGATTTTTCTTCAGAAGCAAACTCTTTGTTAAGCTCTTCCTGAAATGTCAATATTTTTTTAATAGTTGTAGAATCCTGAGCCCCTATATGACTAAAGAATAGCATTAATAAAAAAGATAATCTGTACACTGTCCCCTATTTTTTGCAAAAATACAAAGCATTAGTAATAAACACGTTAATATTCTCTAAAATTGTATATAGTTTTTCGACAAAAAGTTACTTTTATCGGTTATTAATAAACCAACTTCCAATACATTGAAGAAACTTTTACTAAATTATATAGATACTTTTTCTGGTTTATCAAAGGAAGTTTGGTGGTTAGCACTTATAACTTTGATTAACAGAATTGGTGCTACTGTTATTCCATTTTTATCCTTGTATCTATCCGATGATCTATGTTTTTCTTTAAGTCAAATTGGTTGGGTAATGACCAGTTATGGTTTAGGTTCTTTATTAGGCGCATGGATTGGAGGCAAGTTAAGTGATCAAATTGGATATTATAAAGTAATTTTAGGATCTCTTTTATTAACTGGTATTTCATTTTTTATTGTTCAATATTTTTCCAGTTTCTGGAGTATCTGTATCAGTTTCTTTGTTTTAATCGCAATAGCGGATGCTGCACGTCCAGCATTTTTTGTTGCACTAAGTGCTTATAGCAAACCTGAAAACAAAACACGATCATTAACTTTTATCAGATTAGCCATAAACCTGGGATTCTCAATGGGTCCGGCTTTAGGAGGTTTAATCATTACTACCATTGGTTATTCTGGATTATTTTGGATAGATGGAATTACGTGTATTATTGCCGGTTTTATTATGATTAAAACATTACATCCTAAAAAAGCAAGAATAATTGATAAAGAAGTTGTAGTAGACAATCCTACTCCTGCTCACAGCGATGGTGTTTATATCCTTTTTCTCATTGCATTAGCTTTATTTGGATTTATATTTGTGCAGTACTTCTCAACGATTCCTTTGTATTATAAAGAAGTACACTTTTTATCTGAAAGAAATATAGGTCTGATTTTGGCATTAAATGGGGCTTTAATTTTTATTTTTGAAATGCCTTTAATAGCATATCTAGAATCTACTTCATTCTCCAAAATCGGAAGTGTGATTGGTGGATTTATTCTTACTGGAATTAGTTTTGTACTATTACTAGTTACTCCATGGGTAGGCATTGTTGTTATAGGTATGATCATAGCTACTATTGGCGAAATGATTTCGTTTCCTTTCGGAAATGCATTCGCCTTGGAGAGATCCAAAAGAGGAAAACAAGGCGCTTATATGGGCCTGTATAGTATGTCTTTTTCTTTAGCTCATATATTCGGACATAATTCAGGTATGCAGTTTATTAATCAATATGGTTACAATAATGCTTGGTTATTAATGACTGGAATCGCTGCAATTGGAACATTTTTACTGTTCATTGTAAAACTAAAAGTGAATAAAGAAAATACTAAACACAGATTAAAACCTGTTTAAGAAAAAATATTATGAAACATATAGTATACATCATTCTATCTATAATAGTTATTGGTTGTCAAGAAAAAAACCAGAAAAAACCTGCTCTAAATACAGAAAAACAAATTGAAATCGTCGAAAACAAAAAGACATTTCCTAAACTAGAACCCAACCGTTATAATGTAGCTTTCCTTATAATGGATGGCACCTACAATACAGAGTTTACCGCACCTTTTGATATTTTTCAGCATACACAATATCGTAAAAACATTAAGCAGATGAATGTTTTTACGGTCGCAAATACTGATGCTCCTATCACAACTTTTGAAGGTGTTAGGATCATACCTGATTATAATTATTTAAAAGACGCTTTACCAAAAATTGATATTCTGGTTGTACCCTCTGCAGAACATCATCTAGATACAGATTTAGAAGATACGGCTATGATTGATTTTGTAAAAAAAGTAGACCAAACTGCTATTTATATGACTTCACATTGTGATGGGGCTTTTGTCTTAGCCAAAGCAGGAATACTAAACGATGTAGTTTCTACAACCTTTCCGAGTGATATAGATAAAATGCGTAATATGTTTCCTGATCTTGATATCAGAAAAGACGTTTTATTTGTTCACGATGGAAAATACATTACATCTGCAGGTGGTGCGAAAAGTTTTGAGGCAGCCTTATACTTGTGTGAATATCTATACGGAGTAGAAATTGCCAAATCATTAGCTGGAGGACTTGTAATTGACTGGAAATTAGATCAAGTGCCTCATTTAGTAATTTCGAAATAAACAATAAATTTGTTAAAATATAAAAGCGCTCCTTTTGGGAACGCTTTCATCAATTTTAGGGCAAATTACGTACTCTCTTTAGCTTCAAGATTTGGGGTCTTTCAGACTAATGTCCTCACACCTAACGAGCCCTGACGTATTCCAAACTAAAATTTTAAATCCGTACCGTCATACAGTTTAAAATGTTAATTCTGGCCATACATCATAGTGTTTTTAAGTTGATGTAAATATATTGTAAAAAAATTGTTAACACAAAATAAACAGCGATAAAAAACACAAATATTCGATGAAATACACAAATTTATTCATTTTTTCACTTTATATAGATCTAAGAAAGAAATTGTCGCTCGATTTTTTGTTCATTAATTCCCTGATTTAACATAAAATAACAGAACAGACAGAATCAAAAAAAAGAAAAGCAACCTTATACAAAGGTCGCTTTCTGTTATCGGGCAAATTATGTACTCTCTTTAGTTTTTAGATTTGGGGTCTTTAGACTAATGTCCTCACACTTAATTTATCCCAATGTGCATTCCAAATTAAAATTTCAAATCCATATCGTCATATTTCTTGATATGTTAATTTATATAACGCACATCATATATATTTTACGTGTTATAAAGATATAGTAATTTTTAAACGAAAACCGTAATCAAATAAAAAGTTATTAACAAAATAACGATTAAATGTTAACTAACATCGTTGAAATACACAAAAAAATCAAAAAATCATCAATTAAACATAAAATATTTTGAAGTCCCTAAGTACTTTTTGATAACATTATTATACTCTTTGGATACTCTTAAGGCTAAAGTACCTTCTATCTCATAAAGTGGTTCTAGTTCTTTATATCCATTCTGAAGCATTTTTTCTAAATAAAAAAGAGCAGTTGTATTATCTTGGTCGATAGCGCTTAGAGAAATAATTTTTAGGTAGGATTCAAAATCATTTTTATCAATTATGGTACATAAAATGTTTACAAATATTTTTCGGTCTATTTCTTTTTCTTCTTTAGCTGTACTTTTTTTATAATCTAACAATACATTCTTAAGAAAATCTCTTATTCTCAGCACCATATCACTTGCATACTTTTCTTTGTCTTTTGCTAGCTTATCAAGCTCACTCATTCTATATTGCCACCAACCTAAATTATTGTATTGATTTAGTTCTATATCTTCTTCTAATGAAAAAATAAATGTCTGTCTCAATAATTTTTCTTTAGTATGATACTTAGATCTAAGTCTTTTCTCTTTTTTGTAATTATCAATTTTTCTGATTTTCTTTTGTTCTTCTTTAAGTTCATCAATATCAAAAAATAAGCGATACCGATTTCTCATTCTGGTTAGCTCGTCATAGGCTACCAAATATTTACCTTGTGTTTTCAATAAAGTTACTTCTTCAAAGTCTTTATTAAAAACGTTCTTAACCCAGGTAGAATCCGTTTGTATTTTACCTTTTAACATATCTTGTAATGTAAAAGAAGTCAATGCTTTTACCATTAAATCTTCTGAAGGAAGTTCTTCATTTCCCTGATATGTATAAATATCAGAAATTACGGCTCGTCTTCTTAAGTACTTTTTCGTGTTGAAAAAATCTTGATATCTAAAATTTTTATTACCAACCATTCCTATATAAGAAAAGTCCCTTCGCACTTTTACAGATTCATTATAGTAGTAACTATTCCCTATTGCTATCACTCCATTAAATTCTTTATAAATAAGTGGCAATAGACTATTTAAAGGTCCATTATTACCAGTCCCTACTACATAAACTCTTCTTTTTTGAATTGGAAAAAGGTTGAAAATATGCTCCATAAAAAAAGCAACGTATTTCGATTTTTCGTTAATACTTGATTTTTTCGAAAAATTAGTTACCACTACTATAAACCCTAGCTCCTCTGCAGCTTTTCTAAAAAGAGTTGTTATAGTATTCGTACTATTATTAGAGTTAAATCCAAAAAGTATTGGCCAGCTTTTAGTTAGGTCAAAAGATTTGGGTAGATATATGCTATAATAACTTCCTTCGCTGGAAGGCACAGAAAGAGAATCAACTATTTCGCCTTTTTTTAATTTTAATGTGGTTTGGCTATACATATTTGCGCCTGAGTATAGAAACACACAAAACAGAACAATTTTAATAAAATACGATTTCACATTATAATGTTTTTACTAAATAGATAGCAACAAAAAAAATGCCACACGTTTTATCAGTTATAAAAAGCTGTGACTTTAAACTAAACACCTATGTTTCCTAATTCCACACCTTCCGAGTATGCTACCTTGATATTGTGTTCACTGAAAGCTCTTTTAATCTCCTGATGCGCAATAAAGGTGACTTCCCAAAAGTCATCTGGTTTCACATATGGCCTTACTGCTATTAAAACGCTATGCGAGTCAAAATTTTCTATACCTATCTCCGTAGTAGGAGTATCTAATATTTTCTCTACAGGTTTTAATGTATCTTCTATAATCTTTTTTACTTTCGGAAAATCCTCGCTATAGGGCATAGTAACTATAATTTCTAACCTTATAACCCCTTCTCTAGAGTAATTTGTTACCACATCATCCGTGATTTTAGAATTAGGAATAATCAGAACTTTATTACCTGGCGTTTTTACAGTAGTGCTAAAAATTCCGATCTCCTTTACTTTCCCGAATTTTTCATCTACTTCTATCCAGTCTTCTAACTGATATGGTTTTAGAAACATAATTAATATTCCTGATGCAAAATTACCCAAACTTCCTTGCAGAGAAAGTCCTATCGCAAAACTAATTGCTGCCAAAATCGCTACGAAACCAGATAGGTCAGCACCTAAAATAGAAATAACAATAAAAAGAATGGCTATTTTTAATAATACAGATATAATTGAAGTAAGAAACGGCCGCATCGTATCTGATATATTCATGCGCTTTAAAGCTGCTTCTATCAACTTAAGTATTTTCTTAATAATTTTAAACCCTATCCAAAGTACTAATGTGGCTCCAATAATCCTGGGTGCAAAAAACACAATCTTATCAACAGCGATCTCCAGGTATTCATGTATTCTATCCATATTTCTTTTAATTACACCTAAAAATAGGAAAAGAAATTCAGTCTTAATCGATATTCATAAAAAAACGCTCGGAGTTATACTCGAGCGTTTTTCTTATCTTTTTCCCGTACTATCTTTAGTTCTTTGAACCAATGTCCTCACACAAGATTTTGATAAATTCTATACACTTTTATAGTATCAAATCTTATGCCAAAGTCAAGGTAACGTTTCTTGTATACAGTTTTATTTTGCAGCTTTTTTATCCAATAATGACTTCATACTATTCGTAAAGCTTCTTGCCGATTCTTTACTTTGTATTATTTGATTTATTAAAAAGGTTAAAATACTTTTTATATGATTTGCATTTTCTAGACAAGCCTCATCGGACTCCGCATGCAATCCTTCACTCAATTCACTATGAAGTACGCCTAATGGATTCATTCCTTTTGGTTTAAGTATAGTTGGTAGTAAATCCTTAACTAAGTCTATTTTCTCTTGTGTGACTCTCGTATTTTTTGTTTTTTCCAGAGCTTCTTGATATTCTATTTTATGTTCTTCTTCAATTAATTCAGATATAGATTCTAATAGTTCATCAATTATTTCCTCTGTTATTCTTCTGTAATAGGAAAAAGCTCCTATTCCATATCCTTGCGACTCACATACTAATCCTTTTCTAAAAGTTTTAGAATGTTTATGCAGTCTTTTTTCTAGGTTTTTATCCATTTTGATTTCCCATTCAGGATATTGCCCTACTTTATGCATCATACTTACGTCTTTGTTAATATAAATAAAAAACCTTCTTTCAAAGACTTTACAAGATTCACATAAATATCGTAGATCAAAAACCCTATTCTCAGCTCTTCCATTTGTATCATTATGTCCATCGTACCAATACTCATTAATCATATTAAATGTCTGGTTGGTACCATCGCACTCCTGACATTTCATGTTAATTGGAGTTTTGTATTTCCAATTTCTTAAATCATTACTCAAAGTGTCTATTTTGAACTTTCTAAAAAGAGAATATTCTTCTAAAAATTCTTTTGATATCATTTACTTGATTATTTATAAGATTTAATCTTTCTAAAGTAACAAATAAATATCAGTTATTCAGATGAAATATTACAGTGTGATACTTTTACTAATTTTACACAACAGCTATTTTAAATGCATTATAAAATAAATATTAAAGAAAAGCGTCAATCTGTCTAATAATCCAGGTAGATTCGAGTGATTTTCCAAAATGAAATAAAGGAAAATTGTATCGAGAATAGCTTTTCTTGATCCAAAATCCTATTCTCGATACACTTCTTCCCAAGGTCGAAGCTCTCGAATCGACGAATTTTGAATCAATATGCACAACTCGGTTATTTTACACAAATTCATTTTGAGATATAGCCTGTTTGTATTTTTTAAGTTCTTTAGCGACTCTTGGAGCTAACAAAAACAATCCTATCATATTAGGAACAAGCATGGAAAAAATCATGGCATCAGAAAAATCAGTTACAGCAGTTAAACTTGCAGCAGAACCAATAATTACACAGATACAGAATATACTTTTGTAAATATATTCTACATATTTTTTTCTTCCGAATAAATAAGACCAAGCCTGATATCCATAATAAGACCAGGAAATCATAGATGAAAAAGCAAAAAGAATCACTGCTAAGCTCAAGATATAAGGAAACCAAGATATTCCACTCTCTAATGCCTTAGCAGTAAGCAGTACTCCTTGTTCATCTGATATCTGCGCTCCAACTTGAATCTGTCCGGTAATGATCAATACAATAGCGGTCATAGTACAAATCACTACGGTATCAATAAAAGGTTCTAATAATGCCACTAAGCCTTCACTAGCTGCATATTTAGTTTTAACAGCAGCGTGTGCAATAGAAGCTGATCCTATTCCTGCTTCATTAGAAAAAGCTGCTCTTCTAAACCCTTGTATCATCACACCAACAATTCCGCCTGTTACTCCTTCTGCACTAAAAGCTCCATTAACAATAGCATAAATTGCATCTGGAATTATCTCATAATTAATAGTTATTACTGTAATTACGGCTAATACATAAACAACTACCATAGAAGGGACAATCTTATCAGTTACTTTGGCTATTTTTTTAATACCACCGATAATTACAATTCCCACAAAAATCGCCATCACTAATCCAAAGAGCCATCCTTTCCCGTAAATAAAACTATTTTCGGCACCAGTTACATGTTCAAATAGTTTAAACGCTTGATTGGCCTGAAACATATTTCCACCACCAAAAGATCCACCTACGCACATAATCGCAAAAATCACAGCCAATATCTTCCCTAAGGTAGTTAGCCCTTTCTCTTTTAAACCTTTACTTAGATAATACATCGGGCCACCATATACAGTGCCGTTTTCGTCGATTTCTCTGTAGGCAACACCTAATGTACATTCGACAAACTTGGATGCCATGCCTAAAAGTCCAACTAGAATCATCCAAAATGTCGCTCCTGCTCCACCAATGGACAATGCAATAGCAACACCTGCTACATTTCCTAAACCAACTGTAGCCGATAAGGCAGCGGTTAATGCTTGAAAATGACTTACTTCTCCATCTTTACCTTCCACCCTTACTGTATCAGGCTGATCCCCTTCTATGGTATGAACCGCTTCTGAAACTTCTAAGTCACTAGAAGATTCTAGATCATCATATTTACCCCTAACAATGTTTATAGAGGTCCAAAAATTTCCGAAATTAATACCTTTGAAATAGATAGTAAAATATGATGCCCCAAATAATAAAACAACTAATACCCAAGGAATTCCAACCTGAGAAGTTATTGGAATTTCGGCAAGAATTGCATCTACAAACCAATCTGTTGCATTTTTAAAATTATCATTGACCTGTTGATCAATAGATCCCAAATTTGTTTCTTGCGCTGTAGCATATGTATATGCAAAAAACGAAATGCACATCAATACGATTTTCTTCATCTGTTTTAGAATTATGATTTCAGACGAAGATTTAATAAAAGCAGTTATTACAAAAGGTTACGCAATGATGAATTTAGAAAATCAGAATGATTAAGTATGTGCTTAATCAGTATCTTTATTAATGATACTGGCATATTTTAATAATTGGTTTGCTTTTGCAAATGCTATCAATTGTTCCTTACCATCTGCTCCACTAATCTTTAATACTTTTTTGATTTGATAGATATGAGTTTGAAATCCATCCAAGCTGATATTCATTGCTTCGGCAATTTCAGTATATGATTTACTTGTTCCACAGATACCTAAGTTACCCAACACTTCTTTTTGTCTATCAGACAGAATCACTCTTGTTGATTCTTCTAGAGAGTTAATTTTTAAATCACTTTCTCTTAGACGCTTTTGCAAAGAAGCAATGGTATCCAAATGACTTTCATTTGCCAATACAAGTTTTGCTTGCTGACCTAGTAGCTGTTCCTTTTCTTTAGTTAGAATTTCTAATTCGGTCTGCTTCACTTCTTTTTCCGAAAGGAATTTCCAACTATATAACAAAATGGAGAATAACAAAATGAACAAAAACTTAAAGGATAAACCTGTAATTACACCTAATAGGCTCCAAAATTCTTGATCAATAAACGTTACAGCTCTGTCTTGAGGTATAATTCTATGTGTTACCGCAATAACTATAAGTATAAATAATATGAAACAGGGAAACACCATAAACTTCATATTTCGATTTGCAAATGCTTTATTGAGCTCATTTAGTAGGGCAAATGCTACAATTAAGGAAATTGGAATATCTATAAGCCAAATAAAATTATTACTAATTTCTGTATTACTGTAAGAAGTAACTATAAATACAAAAGCAATCATTATAAGTACTCCACTAAAGAGAGTAACAAATTCTTTCTCTGAAAACCGCTGTACTAATCTAACTATAATGTTCCGTTCCTTCTGATGCTCTATTGAGGGTAAAGAAAGTAATATGCTAAGAGAATTAGCTAAAGAGATTAATACACCTAAATAAATAACAACTTTATGAGTAGTTCTAATTTCGATTAATTGAACTAGCACAATATTGATAAAAGCCCCTAATCCCCACAAAAAAATTGCAAAACCAAACCATTTAATACCACTTATAGAGATTGAAGATTGGCTTTTGATTTTTTCTTTATAGTAAATCCTATGAATTACAAAAGCAGTAATCAAGCATACGATTGCCGTAACATAATATTCTAAGGTAACGTACATAACATTTTAAAGATACTATATTCTATTTATTAATCTTTTCTATTAAGAATCGGATTGTTTTCTACTACGTTAGATAAGATAATGTGAGTTTTAGCTTCTCCATAAGTTATCAATCTATCAATAAAGCCTTGGAGGTGTACTTGATCTTCTAAAACTACTTCCATAATTATATTTTCATTACCCGTAATTCGATAACAATTAAGTACTTCACTAAACTCTGATATTTTGGATAAAAATGGTTTTAGACGTCCCATAAAAGCACGCAAGGTAATAATAGCTTTTAACTGATATCCGGTTTTAGCATATGAGACCTTTGTTGTATATCCTTCTATAATGCCATAATCTTCCATCTTTTTTATTCGCTCTGCAACTGCAGGTGAACTTAGTCCGACATTCCTACCAATTTCTGCATTAGTTAACCTTGCATTTTTCTGTAATAAGTGAAGGATTTTCCAGTTTGTAATATCCATTATTATTTAAATCAAAAAAACTATTATACTTTACTTTTTAAAGCAAATTACTCATTATACCTTAAAGTAAAAAGCAATATCTTCTTAAATACTCTTAATTTTGATTTAACAATGGAATCAAGCCCTAAAAATATAAGACTTTATAAAAAAGCTCTCGAAATACTCATATTATCTAAGAGTGTTTCTAAATATTTGGTTCATGATTTGGCTCCATTAGAAAAAAATGGAAACGAAAATAAATTTATTTACTTTACTGGAGACATTGTAAAAGATTCCGATTCCTTAGTTCCTGAAATCATTAAAGCGGAGAATCAGATTTTTCAGGATGATCGTTTAAAACATGCCATTTCCCTTGAAAGTATTACGAACAAGCTTTATAAAAATTGTGAAAGATTAGAGCGTTCAGAAAGTAATGGAAAAGACTTTGTTCGATTACTGCGTAAAGAGCTAAAAAAGTTCAAAAGACTCCAGCAAAGTTGGATGATGTCCTTGTAATTTTGTTAACAATTACACTTCTTCTTTATACATTTACATTTCTAAAAAACAAATCATGTTTGATAATCAAGATGAAGACCATCATGCTTTTGATGATATCAAAGGGATGCCCATTTTTAAGAAAGCGGAAATAATTCGAGAGTTAACCCAAAAGATTGTTGATATAATTTCTAGAGAAGAAAGCAATGCTCAAAATGACTATGAAGCTAAGATGTTAGATCAATACGCGGAGTATCTCTTCACTAATTCTTCTATCATCCCTGCCAAGATCGCTGGAGCAGAAAGTGGCGATATTTATGATCTCCGAATGGAAAATGCAGCAATCATAAGGAAATCTGCAAGAGAGATTATTACTGATTGTCGGGGATTAGAAATAGCCGGTTTTAAAGAAGTAGATTATCTCAACCTTATCAGAAATGAAATAGAAGAATTTAGAATTCTGTTTACCGAATGGGTAAAAACTTTTGATCAAGGCAACTACATTATAGATCGCTGGGGATTATTTAATCCTCCCGGAGTAAATTATGATGATCAAGATCCTGACGATGATATTCCATTTGATCCGGAGGATTTTTTTAATGATTTAGATTAGCAACTGTTATTTATATCTTTTCCCGTGTTTAATAACCATATCGACATCTTGTAATAGATTAATATGACGTAATACATCTCCTTTTACCGCAATAATATCTGCATATTTACCCTCGGTAATGGTACCTACCTTATCAGAAACTCCCATCCAAACAGATGGCCAATAGGTAGCTGCTTTTATAGCATACATTGGATCTATTCCAAATTCGTTTACCCATACATCTAATTCATTCCAAGTGGATTGACTATGAAATTTCATTGGTATACCGCTATCTGTACCTATCATCAATACAACTCCAGCATCCATTAATTGTTTGATCTTAGTTTCTAAAGTAGGTTTTCGTAAAGGTGTTAACTGAAAATACGGTAAACGGTCTTTATGAATAAAGCTATTTTTTATATCCGCAACAATCGTATCGTGCAATCCTCGATGCCACGAATCATTATCCAGATGCTCTCCATTATCTCGTACATATTCATAATTATACAAACCTTCTACAGTGGGACACCAGAATAATGGTCCTAGATTCATCTGTGCTGTTCGTTCTTTTATTGCCTCCATCACATCATCAGGATATCTGGGAGCAGATGATAAACCCGTATGTTCAAAACAATCTACATTAACCTGAAGTCCAGCCCTTATTTCTTGTGGGCGATGTCCATGAGCAACAACCTTCAGATCATATTTATGAGCTGTTTCTACTACAGCTTTCAATTCTGCAGTGGTCATTTGATCTTGATCAATTAGTTTTACACAATCTACACCAGCATCGGCCAATTTTTTAATTTTCTTTTTTGCATCCTCTACTCCATTAATTCCCCAACGAAAAGCTTCAGTTCCCGGATAGGGTTTCTTTTGGATAAATGGCCCTGAAACATACAAAGTGGCTCCTGGAATTTCTCCTTTATTTATTCGATCTCTAACAGAAATACTTTCTTTAAGAGGACCTCCAAGATCTCGAGCACTCGTTACTCCTGCCATTAATAGTTGTTCTGCTGATGAAGGCATGATTACATCTTCTAATAATGGTGGATATGTTTTATCCCAATATGTATAATCTGCATGACCATTAATCATCGTATGTACATGCATATCCCAAAGCCCAGGTAATACAGACATCCCTTCTGTAGAAATCACCTCAGCATTTTTAGGCACTTTTAAAGTGGCTATAGTACCTATAGCTTTGATTTTATCATTCTCAATAATAATGACGCTGTTTTTTATTGGAGTAGCTCCAAAACCGTCGATTAATGTTCCGCCAACTAGGGCTTTTAATGAGTTTTGCTGCGCAAAGGTACTACCACCGATAAGTAGTAATAGGAGTAATCTTTTCATGATGAGTTGTGTTTCTCTAAAGATAGAAAAACTAAGAGAAAAGAAAAATCTCATCATAGGACGAGATTTTTCTTTTCTTAATTTTTACTATGTAGTACAAGAATGGATCCAAAAACAACTTTGGGAGTAAGCCCTTTGACTACTTAGGGACAGGATTTTTACACGACAAATATTCAGCCTTAAATACTGAATAGATCCCAAATCAAGTTTGGGATAGGCGATTCACATAACATATAATCTAGCCTTTGAGACTAAATTGGATCCCGCGATCTCTTCGTTCTGCGGGATAAGCGATATACAAACTTCAATTTCGGTTACACCTCACTTCAGTTGTATCCTGCTTACATGTTTCTTCTATACTGCCCTCCTACTTCAAACAATGAAGAAGTAATCTGACCTAATGAACATTTTTTACAAACCTCCATTAATGCTTCAAAGATGTTCTGATTATTAACTGCTCTTTCCTGCAAATCTTTTAGCAACTCTGAAGTTCTATCTTCATTTCCCTTATGTAATTCATTAAGCATCGTAATTTGATACTGCTTTTCTTCTTCTGTAGCTCGAATTACCTCTCCTGGTGTCACTGTCGGTGAGCCTTTAGAGCTTAAAAAAGTATTTACACCAATGATCGGAAACTCTCCTGTATGTTTTAACGTTTCGTAATACAAACTTTCCTCTTGTATTTTACTACGTTGATACATCGTTTCCATAGCTCCTAATACGCCTCCACGTTCTGTAATTCTATCAAATTCTGTTAATACAGCTTCTTCAACTAAATCGGTTAATTCTTCTATTATAAAAGATCCTTGTATCGGATTTTCATTTTTAGCCAATCCTAATTCTTTATTGATAATCAACTGGATGGCCATGGCTCTCCTTACGGATTCTTCTGTTGGTGTAGTAATAGCCTCATCGTAAGCATTGGTATGTAATGAGTTACAATTATCATAAATCGCATATAATGCTTGTAGGGTTGTACGAATATCGTTAAAGTCAATTTCCTGAGCATGTAATGAACGACCTGATGTCTGGATATGATACTTAAGCATCTGTGCTCTTGCATTAGCTCCATATTTATTCTTTAATGCTTTTGCCCAAATTTTACGGGCTACTCTACCAATAACAGCATATTCTGGATCAATACCATTAGAGAAAAAGAATGATAAATTTGGTCCAAATTTATTGATATCCATCCCTCTACTAAGATAATATTCTACATATGTAAATCCGTTAGCTAACGTTAGTGCTAATTGAGTAATTGGATTGGCACCTGCCTCGGCAATATGATATCCAGATATAGAAACTGAATAAAAGTTACGTACTTGCTTTTCGATAAAATATTCCTGTACATCTCCCATCAAACGCAATGCAAACTCTGTAGAGAATATACAAGTGTTTTGCGCTTGATCTTCTTTTAGAATGTCCGCCTGCACAGTACCACGAACGGTACTTAAGGTAGTTGTTTTAATTTCTGCGTATATGTCAGCTGGTAATACCTGATCTCCAGTTACTCCAAGCAACATTAAGCCTAATCCATCATTCCCTTCAGGAAGTTCTCCCTGATATGCTGGACGCGCCACTCCTTTATCTTTGTATATTTTATTGATTTTAGCTTCTACTTCAGCTTCAAGATTATTTTCTTTTATGTATTTTTCACAGTTCTGATCGATGGCCGCATTCATAAAAAACCCAAGCAACATAGGTGCTGGCCCATTAATTGTCATACTCACAGATGTCATTGCGTGTGTAAGATCGAAACCAGAGTATAGTTTTTTAGCATCATCCAAACAACAAATCGAAACTCCAGCATTACCGATTTTACCATAAATATCAGGTCTGTGATCAGGATCATTTCCATAAAGAGTAACCGAATCAAAAGCCGTTGATAAACGTTTTGCGGGCATTCCTAAACTTACATAGTGAAAACGTCTGTTAGTCCTCTCAGGACCTCCTTCTCCGGCAAACATACGTGTTGGATCTTCTCCAGTACGTTTAAAAGGATATAAACCGGATGCAAAAGGAAATTCACCAGGAACATTTTCCTGTAAACACCATTTTAAGATATCTCCCCAAGCTTGATATTTTGGTAATGCCACTTTAGGAATCTGACTATGTGATAAAGATTCCGTATGTGTTTCTATTTTGATTTCTTTATCTCTAACTTTAAAAGAATAAATAGGGTCTTTATATTTCTGTACTTTTGCCGCCCAACCTGTTATAGTTTCCCAATTATGAGGATCAAGGTTTAGTTTTACCCGATCGAATTCAGCCAATAATAATTTTAGAAAATCTTCATTTTCATTGTTTTTCGCTTTTCTAAGTCCTTCTTCATCAATACCATTTTTGGATAAGTCTATAAAATCTAAATTAGCAACACTGCATATTGTTTTATAGATTCCATATAATTTTTGCGCTACTTCTACCTGTGCATCTGCAGTCTTATCATAAGCTCTATTATTTTCAGAAATCTCGGATAAATATCTTGTTCTACTTGGTGGGATAACAAATATCTTTTCAGACATTTCTTTAGAGATATGGAAATCAGATTGCAGATCTGCACCGGTTTTCTCCACTACTTTATCCATTATCGCTTTATAAAGCGTATTCATTCCAGGATCGTTAAACTGTGAGGCTATAGTTCCATAGACTGGTAAATCATCTTGTGGAATATCCCACAACTGATGGTTACGCATATATTGTTTTTTCACATCTCTTAAAGCATCCAGAGAACCTCTTTTATCGAATTTATTAATTGCTACTAAATCCGCAAAATCAAGCATATCAATCTTCTCTAATTGAGTAGCTGCTCCAAATTCTGGAGTCATTACATATAAAGAGGTATCACTATGCTCTAAAATCTCGGTATCTGATTGTCCAATACCGGAGGTTTCTAAAATAATAAGATCAAATTCTGCAGCTTTCAAAACTTCGATAGCTTCTGCAACATATTTAGACAATGCTAAATTAGATTGTCTGGTAGCCAAAGAACGCATATATACTCTAGGTGAGTTGATCGCATTCATACGGATACGATCTCCTAACAAAGCACCGCCTGTTTTACGTTTAGATGGATCAACAGAAATTAATCCCATTGTTTTATCAGGAAAGTCAATTAAAAATCGTCGAACTAATTCATCTACTAACGAAGATTTTCCTGCTCCACCGGTTCCGGTAATACCTAAAACCGGTGTTTTTGATGTCTTATTTTTTTCGTGGATTTGATCCAGCGTATCTTTAGCAATATCAGGAAAATTCTCTGCAGCAGAAATTACACGAGCGATAGATCCTATTTCTTTATCAGCTAGATGATCTACCTCTCCATTAAGATTGTCGCCAATTGGAAAATCCGATTGTTTAACCAAATCATTAATCATACCCTGTAACCCCAAAGATCTTCCATCATCAGGAGAATAGATACGAGTAATTCCATATTCCATTAAATCCTTAATCTCTTCTGGTAGAATAACTCCACCACCACCGCCAAATATTTTAATATGTGTTGCTCCTTTTTCTTTGAGCAGATCATACATATATTTAAAATATTCATTATGACCTCCTTGATACGAAGTCATCGCAATAGCATTAGCATCTTCCTGAATGGCACAATTAACCACTTCTTCTACACTTCTATCATGACCTAAATGAATCACTTCTACCCCTGTAGATTGAATAATACGACGCATAATATTAATAGCTGCATCGTGCCCATCGAATAATGATGCTGCCGTCACAATTCTAACTTTATTTTTTGGCTTATAAGGTGCTATTTGTTCCATTGACAATAAAAAGTGTTTTTAGAGGTGCTAATTTACGAAATACGCACCAAAAACGATTATTTTTTTAGAATTATATAATTTATTTAACCTGATTAGTTATTTCATTATCTATAGTTCAAAGTTACTACTTATTCTTTTCTAAATCTTGTAACAAAACATAATTACACCTTGTAAATAGCTACTAATAATATGTTAATGCATTTGTTAAACACTTTTTTACTATATGGGGAAAATGATATCTTCCAAGATTATTGAAAACAAATACATTTTAAAAAATGAAAATTACATCATCAAAAAACAAATTATTTCTCTTATCACTTGTTTTTGTTTTAGGGTTTGGAATCCAGAACACAGAAGCACAACGTAAGAAAAAGAAAAAATCGAAAAAAGGAGAAACTGAACAAGTGGATGCACCTAAAAAAGACTCCAAAGAAAAATCCATTGAAGACCTTACTAAAAAGAGCGAGAAAATTGAAGGGCTATTTACCATGTATCGAGATACAATTGACGGTACTACCCAAATGTTGATCAGTAAAGATCATATCGGAAAAGAATTTATCTACTTCAGTCAGATTGCAGATGGAGTATTAGAAGCTGGTGCGTTTAGAGGAGCGTATATGAATAATAAAGTTTTTAAAATCGAAAAACATTACAATAAAATCGAGTTTGTAACCCAAAACGTTTCTTATTATTTTGATAAAAACAATGCTTTATCCAAAGCTTCTAATGCCAATATTAGTGAAGGAATCATGGCTAGTTTAAAAATCGAAGCTTTAGATAAAGAAAAAGGATTATATCTTATAAAATCTGATGACCTTTTTCTTAAAGAAACCTTCGAACAAATTAAAGCTCCTAACTTTCCTGGACAATCACCATTTGCATTTAAAATAGGTTCTTTAAGCAAAGAAAAAACTAAAATTAAAACGATTAAAAATTATCCAGAAAATCTGAACATAAACAGCCATTATGTATATTCCAAATCCAATATACTTAATGGAGGTTCTGCAGCAGTAACTGATGGGAGAAATGTTACTATTAAAGTAGAACATAGTTTAATCGCAATGCCTGAGAATGACTACCAACCAAGATTTGATGACCCAAGAATTGGTTATTTCTTTACACAGGTAACTGATATGACTTCTACAAGTCCAACTCCTTATAGAGATTTAGTACATCGTTGGAATCTGGTAAAGAAAGATCCTAGTCAGGCAATTTCTGAGCCTGTACAACCAATCGTATGGTGGATGGAAAACACAACTCCAGTAGAATTTAGAGAAACCATAAAAGAAGCAGTATTAGAATGGAATAAAGCATTTGAAAAAGCTGGTTTTAAAAATGCAATGGTTGTAAAATTACAACCAGATGATGCTACTTGGGATGCTGGAGATATTAGATATAATGTACTTAGATGGACGTCTTCTCCAAGACCTCCTTTTGGCGGATATGGTCCAAGTTTTGTGAACCCTCGAACAGGTGAAATTTTAGGTGCTGATATTATGTTAGAGTATGTATTCCATACGAATCGCGTAAAATATGACAGGTTATTTAACCTAACCGCTAATGGTCAGGCGGAAGAGAGTAACTATCCAACGATGATCAAAGATGAACACTTATATTGTTCTTATGGTCATATGATGCAGGAAAACTCTCTATTTGGACAGGCAGTTCTTACTGCTTATGGTGCAAATGACAATGAAATGAAAGGAATGAAAATGGAAGCTATGAAAGAGCTTATCATGCACGAAGTTGGTCATACATTGGGATTAAACCACAATATGAAAGCTAGTCAGTTGTTCTCGCCAGAAGAGTTAAATAATCCAGAATTTATTAAAGATAAATGCTTAACTGGATCTGTAATGGATTATACTGCTATTAACGTATCTAATGATAAATCTAAACAAGGACCGTACTATTCTACAACTGTAGGACCTTATGATAAGTGGGCTATTCAATATGGATATACTCCCGTAAACTCTGAAAAAGATTTAGAAAAAATCGCAAGTCAATCTACTAAGCCTGAATTAATTTTTGGTAATGATGCGGATGATATGCGCGCTCCCGGAAAGGCTATTGATCCACGAGTAATGATTGGAGACATGTCTAATGATCAAATAACATATTCTATCAATAGAATGGAATTAGTGAATGATATGATGGGAGAGATTAAACTGAAATTCAGTAAAAAAGGGGCATCTTATCAAGAGTTAAGACAAGCATATTACATCTTAAGAGGTCAGTATGCTCAGGCAGGAAATGTGATTTCCAGGTTTATAGGTGGGGTTTATGTAGATAGAAGTATGGTAGGACAAGATCCAAATGCTAAACCATACACTCCTGTTAGTTATGATGATCAAAAAAGAGCTATGAATGCTTTAAAAAAGTATGTATTCGCACCAGATGCATATAAAGCTCCGAATGATCTATATAATTATATCGCAATGCAGCGAAGAGGTTATAATTTCTTTGGAGAACCAGAAGATCCTAAGATTCATGATCGTGTTCTTGATTATCAGAAAAGAGTGCTGGATCATATTCTACATCCAAATACGTTGCAACGTATTACTGATTCAGAGTTATATGGTAATAAGTACGAACTATCCGAATTCATGACAGATCTAAACAATGCTGTTTTTCAAGCGGATGTTGCTGGCTCAATAAATACATTTAGACAAAACCTGCAATTAGAATACACAAATAGATTAATTAATGTAGTTACTATGTCTAGTCCTAAAGGGCCAAAATATACCTATGCTTCTAAATCTATGGCCCTGTATAACCTAAAAAGAATAAGATCCATGGTTTCTAATGGTACAGGAAACAAATTATCTAAAGCGCACAAGGATCATTTAAAAACATTGATAAGCAATGTGATTGAGGATATCAAATAATTTCTACGGAATATTGAATTCGTAAAGGCTGATTATTAATAAAATCAGCCTTTATTTTTTGTAAATAATTTAGAAAAATCAAGCTTATACTTTAGATTATTTAAAAACGAAGAATTCATTCCATCTTTGTAAGAAATTATTACAATATTTACCTTCTTATATAGTAAGTTTATGTCTTCAAAACGGAACCCACAATCTAATTAATCTATGAAAAAAACAACCTTACTCATTAACTGTTTGGATAAAAAAGGAATCATAGCTACGGTAACCAATTTTATTTTAGCCAAAAAAGGAAACACAGTGTATATAGAACAACACGTGGACAGAGAATTAGGTGAATTTTTCATGAGATTAGAATGTGAGTTTGATCAAGATGAAGAAAAACTTGCATTGTTTAAAGAATCTTTCAACAAAGTAGTTGCCGATAATTATAATATGCATTGGGAAATGTATAACGCTGAAAAGAAAGCTAAAATGGCGCTTTTTGTTTCTAAGTATGATCATTGTTTATACGACATCCTGGGAAGACATGCTTCCGGAGAACTTCAGGTAAAAATTCCAATAATTATTAGTAATCATCTGGATCTAAAACCGATTGCAGATAGCTTTAATATTCCATTTAAACACATTCCTGTCAATAAATCCAATAAAGAAAAGGCTGAAGCAGAACAAATAGCATTACTAAAAGAACACAACATAGATTTCATTGTTTTAGCCAGGTATATGCAAATTCTTTCTGAAAATTTTGTGGATCAGTTTCCTAATAAAATCATCAATATTCATCATTCGTTTTTACCAGCTTTTCCAGGTGCAAGACCATATCATTCTGCATACGAGCGAGGTGTAAAAATAATTGGTGCAACCAGTCATTATGTTACTTCTGACCTTGATGAAGGGCCAATCATAGAACAGGAAATTGTACGTGTTTCTCATATTCATAATGTACACGATTTTATTCTAAAAGGACGAGATCTGGAAAAAATAGTATTATCTAGGGCTATAAAACATCACTTAGAGAGAAAAGTATTGGTTTATAATAATAAAACGGTGATTTTTTCATAGTTCAAATATATCACCAGTATTTGCGAATTGATATCCTTCTTTTTCTAATTGTATTCTCTTTTTGCTATCCTTATGAATTAAAGGATTTGAATGATTAAAATGAATAAAGACAATCTTAGATTTTATCACTTTTAGTTCATTTTTAAACAATTCAATAGTTTCCTCAATAAACGGATGAGGGACTTCTGACATAGGTCTTGGAATCTCACCATCTTTAAAAAAAGTAGCATCAATAAAGGCATAATCTACTTTTTTAATTTCGTCAACAATATTTTTATTCCATAAGGACCACTTATTAATATCAGGAATAAATAATGCTGATTTCCTGTTGCCTTTAATTTTATAACCAACAGTTTCAGAAAACTCATCTCGATGAGGAACAAGAAATGGTGTTATTTTTATATTTTCTGTAATCTTAACAGGTATTTCGTTTTCTAGTAAATTGATTTTAATGTTCTGCAAATCTACCAATTGAGACCAAGGTCCATTATTCTCTAAAAATGACTTCATTTTCGGCATTGCAAATACATCAATATCTTTTGATCCCATGGCTTCTCTACCAAAATACATAAGACCTGTATAATGTCCCATATGTGCATGGGTCAAGAATATTCCGTCAATAATTTTATCATGATGTAAATATTTTGCATCTAGCATAGCTAATTGTTCAGGCAAATCTGGAGTAGCTTCTATTAAAAATTTCTTTTTTTTCTGTCGATCTATTACCCCTAAAGAAACAACAAGTTCCTTCTCGAATTTATCTTCTTTGACACCTTCAAACTCCTTTGTAGCATTAATATGAGGATAACCTCCATCCTGAACAATTCCCAAAATAGTTATGTATTGATCAAAATTATCAGACACCTTTGCCTCTATTTCTGTTAGATCTTCTCTATTTTTGCAGGAAAAGACTAAGACAGATAGTATGAAAAAAATTAACTTTGGATTCATATTAAATCATTATCATCTCAAATCTAATAAGAAATTATGAAAAGAATTTTTTTAGTACTGGTTATATTTCAACTATCAAGTTGTGCCGAACTTCAACAAGTAATAGAGAGTCTTCCCCAAGAAACCACTGGAGCAATAGGACTTAGTAATGTTGATATAGGTAATGGTCTTAGACAAGCATTAGATAAAGGTATTGACAAGCAAGTAACTAAGCTTACTCAAAAAGATGGATTTTTTAGAAACGAGTTGGTAAAAATTGTATTACCGGATGAATTACGAAAAGTGGATAAATCATTAAGAGATATTGGTCTTGATAATCTAGCGGATGAAGGTCTTAAAGTTCTTAATAGAGCGGCTGAAGATGCTGTAAAAGAAGCTACACCTATTTTTGTTAATGCAGTAAAACAGATTACATTTAATGATGTTAAACAAATCTTACTAGGTAATAATAATGCTGCTACAGAATATCTAAAAGGTACTACTAAAACAGCTCTTTATTCAAAATTTAACCCAGTTATTAAAAGCTCTCTATCCAAAGTAGGAGCTGATCGTGTTTGGTCAAATATCATAAACAAATACAACGCTATTCCTTTTACTAGTAACGTAAATCCAGATCTCACAGACTATGTAACTAGTGAAGCTTTAAGTGGTGTGTATACTATGATTGCCGTAGAAGAAGGAGAAATTAGAACCAAACTTAGTTCTAGAACTACTGATTTATTACGCAAGGTTTTTGCGCTTCAGGATGGAAGATAATATACGACAGAATAAACGTACAACACCTACTTTTTATCGAATCAAACATTAATTTTAACGATTTTTTAATTTTTCACAGAAATTCACACTTTTATCTGTTTTGCTACTAGAATAGCAAACAATCTCATCATTTACTAAGAATAAGGGAATTTACCTCTTGATTGTGTTTTGACATTCTCAATACAAACCCATAATTAATAGGGGGTTATTGCGATGTAGGGGTGTTTTTGTTACGGGATTAACGTAATTTTGGCGCCGATTTAAAAACGCCCTCAATGAAAAACTTAATCAAACTTAGCATAGCTATGCTTATGCTTCTATGCTCTGGACTTATTGAAGCTCAAGAGAAAACAATAACAGGAACAGTTATTGATCAATCAGGAATCCCACTTCCGGGAACAAACATTCTAGTAAAAAATACCAGTAACGGAGTTCAAACAGATTTTGATGGAAACTATTCTATCGAAGCTAACTCTGGAGACACCTTAATATTTTCGTATGTTGGTTTTGAAACAAAAGAAATTGTTATTTCGGGATCAACAGTAATAAACATTACTCTAAAAGATAATGTTGAAGGTTTAGACCAGGTAGTCCTTATTGGATATGGTAGTTCTTCTAGAAAAGAAATAACGGCTAGTATATCTAGTATCCGCGCTAATGATATTGCAGATGTTAACACACCTGGTATTCAATCATTAATGACAAGTAAAGTTACCGGAGTTCAAATTACTCAACTTTCCGGAAGAGTAGAGTCTGGAATTAAAGTTAGGATTAGAGGTATTTCTACTATTGGTGCTTCTCAGGAACCTTTATATGTATTAGATGGAGTGCCATTGATTAACGATGATGAATCTATAAACAACTCTCCTATTAACCCTTTGATAGGTCTTAATCCTAATGATATTGATTCTATTGATTTTCTAAAAGATGCTTCTTCAGCAGCTATATATGGTGCCAGAGGAACAAATGGTGTTATTATCATCACTACAAAAAAAGGAAAAGCAGGAAAAACTAAAGTTACCCTAAATACAGCATCGGGATGGAACTTTGCTACCAATAAAAGAGAATTTTTAGATTCGGAAGAGTATGTGGAGTTTTATACAGAAGCTGCACTAAACAGTGGCCTTTCTTTAAGTGAGATCGAGACACAATTTGATCAATTATCATTAGGTCGTGATTGGAGAAACAATGAAGTAGATACTAATTGGCAAGATTTAGCATTGGTAGAAGGTATTACTCAAGATATAGACTTATCAGCATCTGGAGGTGGTGAAAAAATTAAATACTTTCTTTCTACTTCTTATAACAAAACGGAAGGTATCATCTTAGGAAATGAGTTAGATCGTTATACTTTAAGAGGTAAAATAGACGCTGACATTACCGAAAAATCCACTGTAGGAGTAAACATTAATCTATCTAAAGTAACCATCGATAGATTATCTAATGATAATGCTTTTATCTCTCCACTTCAATCTATAGCTCAATCTCCACTAACACCTGCTTTGTTAGAAGATGGAACGGCGAATGTGGATGGTAACTCCACATTGTTTCAAAACTTTCTTGGACAAGAACAAACAGGAAGGTTTGTTACAGATATCTGGAGAACCACGGCAAACATTTATGGTGATTTTTATATAAATGATTATTTACGTTATAAATCTGAAATTGGATATGATGCTAATAACCAAAATGCAGAAAGATTCTCAGGAAGTCTGACCGAATTCGCATCTGCAGGAGGAGTTGGTACTGTTAGTAATGCTATTACAGAACGTTATATTTTAACCAATTATCTAAGTTATAAGAGAACTTTTGGAGATTCTGTAGACTTTTCTGCTACTCTGGGAGGAAGTTTTGAAGAAACTAATCGTAAAAGTCAATTTACAATAGGGCAAGGATTTCCGTCAGATGATCTACAAACATTAGACAATGCAGTTTTAATCACGAATGGAGGATCTAATAAAACCAAATACAACTTTTTATCATACTTTGCTAGGTCACGTTTTTCTATAGCAGAAAAATACCTTTTCAATCTAAGTATTCGTCGTGATGGTTCTTCCAGATTCGGAGAGGATTCACAATTTGGTTGGTTCCCAGCAGCATCGGCAGCTTGGGTAGTTAGTAATGAACGATTTTTAGTTAATTCTAACTTCTTAAATAAATTCAAACTAAGAGGTAGTTGGGGTATTACGGGAAATGCAGAAATAGGAAACTTTGCTAGTAAAGATCTTTACGGAGTAACAACTTATAACGAAAGACTTGGAGTATCACCAATTCAATTAGGAGATAATGAATTACGTTGGGAAAAAACTACTCAATATGACTTAGGAGTAGATTTTGGATTATTCAACAATACTATTTCAGGAGAATTTGATTATTATAACAAAACCACTAATGATTTATTATTCAACCAACCACTACCTGGTACATCTGGTTTTACATCGATCGTTAGAAACATTGGTGAAATAGTGAACAAAGGATTCGAAGTTAATATTAATGCTCGAATTATCTCTAAACCATCTTTAACCTGGAATGTTGGTGCATTATTTACTAAAAATGACAATGAAGTTACTGACCTGCCAAGTGGAGATATTATAGACGGTGTGAATATCATCAGAAAAGGTGAAGCTGTTTCTTCTTTTTATCTTTACGAATATGCAGGTGTTGATCCGGCTAATGGAGATGCATTATTCTACGCTAATACGGTAAATGAAGACGGTTCATTAGACAAAACGTTGACTAACAGCGTAGCTAAAGCTAATAAAATCGTTACAGGAGATCCATTTCCTGATTATCAAATTGGATTTACAAATACTTTAAAAATAAAAGGCTTAGATTTTCAATTTGTTTTTCAAGGAGAGTTTGGAGCTTCAATTTTTGATCAAGCAGGTAAGTTCACTTCCGGAAATGGTAAATTCTTAGACAATCAGACAGTAGATCAATTAGAAAGATGGCAAAATCCTGGAGATATAACTGATGTGCCTCAGGCAAGGTTAAATCAAGAGAATGGTCAAGCAGATTCTACTCGTTACCTAGAAGAAGCAGATTTTATAAGACTAAGAAATATCACACTAGGATACACCATTAATCCTACGTACTCTAAAAAGTTTTATATGGAAAAAGTAAGGTTCTATTTTAGCGGTCTTAACTTATTAACGATTACTGATTATGAAGGATATGACCCGGAATCTACAGCAGATTTTAATGGTAATTCTGGTGTAAGAACTGGTACTTCCTTTTACTCGGCTCCTCCTGCAAAAACATATACACTGGGAATAAATATTGAATTCTAAAAATTCGATTTTTAAAATTTAATACTAAAACCTTAAAGTAAAAAAAAATGAAAACATATATAAAAATAGTACTAGTATTCACTCTTTCTATAGTCTCTGTAAGTTGTGAAAATCAGTTAGACATTGACCCAAATCAAGCATTAACTACTGAAGATGCATTTGATACACCAACAAAAGTGACTAATATTCTTGTTGGAGCCTATGCTCAAGCAGGGCAAGCTGCAAGT
This sequence comes from uncultured Aquimarina sp., assembly GCF_947492405.1. GTDB lineage: Bacteria > Bacteroidota > Bacteroidia > Flavobacteriales > Flavobacteriaceae > Aquimarina. Next base: position 450,269 of record NZ_CANLMP010000003.1, on the reverse strand, counting down.
TATGGTGGTCAGATATATACAATAGCCGAACTATTAGCTAATGATGAAGAACTGAAATGGAACGGAACATTTTCTGATCCTGGAGAATTTAACACTAAAGTAATTAATACCAATAATACTTTTGTAGCTAGTTTATGGTTAAATGGATATGACATAAGCAATCAGGCTAACATTGTTTTGGACAACCTAGATGTTTTTGAAAATCTTGATACTAAAAACTCTGTAGAAGGTCAAGCCAAATTTTTAAGAGCTGTCACCTATTTTGATTTATTGCGTTTTTTCTCTAAACATAATAATGATAGAATTAATGATGGAGAACCAGGGGTTCCTATTATGAGAACTCCGGTAATTACATTTGATGATATTACGTATCCATCAAGAAATACAATTGGCGAAGTATATGATTTTATTATCAATGACTTAGAAGATGCGATTGCACTATTACCTGAAACAAATGGTGTTTTTGCTTCTGCAAATGCAGCTAAAGCCTTATTAGCAAGAATACAATTACAAATAGGTAATTATGAAGCTGCCAGAGATTTATCTAATGAAGTAATTCAATCAGGAAGATTCTTAATAACAGCAACACTTGATGATGCATACAACAATGATGATAACTCCACAGAAGATATTTTTGCTTGGCAAGTAACAGATTCAGACGGAGCTAACAGTATGAATACATTTTGGGCTACCGACAGATTCGGAGGAAGACCAGGAAATCCTGATATATCGATCGAAGACGCTTTTTTTGGGATTTTTGATGATTTTAATGATTCGAGAGCTGGTTATTTTTACATTGATAACGAAACTGGATCTGGTATTGCATCATTCAAATGGATTTTTGGTAATGCAAACATTCCTTTTATTCGATTACCAGAAATGCACCTTATAAGGGCCGAGTCTAATTTTATTCTAGGTACAGCAGTAGGAACAGACCCTATAAACGATGTTAACACAGTGCGATTTAGATCTAATGCTTTTCTATTAACTGATTTAACATATGTAGATATCATTCTGGAAAGATTGAAAGAATTAGCATTTGAAGGGCATAAACTACACGATTTTAAAAGATTAGAAATCCCTATAGCATCATTACCTTTTGATGATAGTCGATTGGTGCTGCCAATTCCACAAAGAGAAATAAACGTAAATCCAAACCTTTTGCCACAAAACGATGGATACTAAAATATAATCTCATTTAATAAAAGTTATAAAAGGGTAGTATGAGTGAAAATTATACTACCCTTTTTAATATACTATTAGATAACCTTAACGACCTCTTAAGAACCTAATTGAATCACATCTAATACTTTTGTACAAAAAAGAAAAGGAAATGTTTTATTGGTTTAAAGACAAAACTGATCTTCAAAAACTACGAAAGCGATACTGCAGATTAATGAAAAATGCATACAATATTGCTATTAAGGATAAAGAAAAAAGTGATCTCTTACACGAGGAAGCAAACAAAATTTTAACCGAAATTAAAAAAATAGAACATCGTTCTTAACCGCTATTAAACGGAAAGTTGATTTAAAAACGAAAGTGATTCTTCATTAAAAATTTCTGGTTGTTCCACATTAACAACATGTCCCGAATTCTTAACTACGAAAAGATTAGAAAACTCGTGGATAGACACTACTTTTTTTATAGATGGTAAAAATAAATAGTCTTCTTCACCCATCACATAAAGTGTAGGTATTTTAATATCCTTATCCCTAAAAAAACGAAGTAAAGGATTAATCTCAGAAGTTAACCTAAACCATCGTACAAATTCCTTTTGATATAATTTCTTTGCCTCATTAGCAAAAAGTAACCTGGATTGCTTATGATTTTTTTTGGGCATAATAATAAAAGCAAAAAACTTATACAAAAACATATAAGGAATTACCGATTTAAATACGACGCCCAATCTCATCAATACCTGAGACCTAAGATTTAGTTTCATAATAGCACCACCCATAATCATACTATCCACACGATCAGGATACTTTTCTGCAAGGTTTCGAATCAATATAGTACCCAAAGAGATCCCTATAAAATGTGATGAAGCTATTTGTTCTTTATTAATAACCTCCACTATATCTTCTGTAATTGAATCAAAGGTATATTTAGAACTAAAAGCATCTTTAATAGCAGGTTTAGAATTACCGTGTCCTCTTAAATCGAGTAGCAGCACATTATAGTGTTTTCTAAACTCTCTAACTTGTTTAAACCAAATAGAAGAACTCCCTCCTGCCCCGTGAACAAAAGTTACCCAATAAGTATTTTCAGGATGATGATATATAGAATAGTTAAGCATATAATAATTAACTGAGTAAAGATAATGACTTATAATTCACTATAAGTAGGATTAACAGTATTTAATGTATTGTTCAACTCTTTCAACTGGACTGGTGAAGTGTTCTGAAGTAGACAAATGCTTCTGCTAATCTGGAACCATACCAAGAAAAATACTCTCCATCTACTAAAATCACTTTAGCATCTGGAAGCATTTTTATTACTTCATTCTTATGTGTTTCAGAAAAGGGAAATGGTTCTGATGATAATAGAATAAGATCAAGACCTTTTAATTTTGGCAATTGTTCTTCAGAAATTTCTGGATATCGATCCTGATGACCAAACATATTTATAAATCCATTAATCCCTAACAAATGATGAATAAATGTTCCTTTACCTGCCACCATCCAAGGTTTACGCCAAATAAAATAAGCTATTTTTTTTTTGGGTTTATCCTTTACAAATTCTAAAAAATCTCGTAACTCTAACCTAATTTTAGAAACTAGTGTTGCAGCTTGACTAGTCTTATTAAAAATCTTACCATACTGATCAATCAACTCTAAAGATTCTTCTACAGTACTTATATCTGACACATGAACTGTATACTCTTCTTGCAATGTTTCAACAATCTCTTTTGTATTCTCTTCTTTATTACATAAAATAATATCAGGATCTAATTCACGGATTTTATCTAGATGAATATTCTTAGTTCCACCAATCACACTCTTTTCTTTTCTTATAGTTTTCGGATGTACACAAAACTTAGTAACACCTACTATACAATTTGATAAACCCATTGCAACCAGAAGTTCCGTTTGAGATGGAACTAAGGAGATAATACGCATAGGAGTCGAAGTTATCCTAATATCTCTACCTAATTGATCTGTATATATCATACTTTTTTCTTAAGTGTATTCCTGAAGTTATTCTGTAATCATAAAAAAATCATAAACTCCTAATAATTAGTGTTTTAAAATTAGGAATTCCTACAAATACCTCTTATATTGTAGGAAAGAATATTAATTTAAAAATTTTGGGGCTATGGATTCAGTATTACTTAACATTATTTTCTATGGTTTTTTATCACTGGTTGTATTTTTTATCACATATGGACTTGTGGGATATGCGAAACAAGTGTTTAAAGCTAATAGACGTTAATTTTTTTAATCATTCGTAGAGAGATTGTTTTCTCTAAGTTATTGATTAAAAAGAAAAAAGGAAACTGAGTATACGTTCAGCTTCCTTTTTTTATTTTTTAACTTTTAAAATTTCTTCCATTTGTTGCTGAAGTTCCTTTGCTTTTTCTCTTGCAACTATATCAAAATCCAGTCCGTTTGAAGCATATATGATTCCTCGTGATGAATTGATTAACAATCCAATTTGATCATTAATTCCATATTTGCATACATCTTGCAGGTTTCCACCTTGGGCACCAACTCCTGGAACTAATAAAAAGCTATCTGGAATAATCTTTCTGATATCTGCCAGATATTCTGCTTTTGTTGCTCCTACTACATACATTAAGTTCTTTGAATTTTGCCAACCTTTAGAGGTTTCTAATACTTGCTTGTACAATTCTCTTCCATCAACATTTTTAGTTTGAAAATCAAAAGCACCTTGATTAGAAGTAAGCGCTAACATAATCGTATGCTTTCCCTTAAATGCTAAAAATGGTTCTATAGAATCCTTACCCATATAAGGAGCTACAGTGATAGAATCAAATTCTAAATCCTCAAAAAAAGCTTTAGCATACATGGCACTTGTATTACCAATATCTCCTCGTTTTGCATCGGCGATAGTAAATATCTCTGGATAGTTTGTATTTAGGTACTTAATGGTCTTTTCTAAAGATTCCCACCCCTTCAATCCATATGCTTCATAAAAAGCAGTATTCGGCTTATATGCTACAGCCAGATGGTGTGTAGCATCAATAATTTTTTTATTGAACTCAAAAATTGGATCTTCTTCTTCTAATAAATGCTTCGGAATTTTAGTGAGGTCTACATCCAGCCCTACGCATAAAAAGGATTTCTTTTTCCATATTTGATCTACAAGTTCCTGAGTTGTCATTTTCTACTATAATTTGTGTTGTATAAAACTATTCTTTTCCATCTACATAGTCCTGTAGATAGGCATATCCAGCTGTCAATTTACCATATTGTGTCATTCTTGCACGTTCTAAAACTCCATCTACATCGTTATTAAAAAATGCAGGAATCACGTGTTCCAAAAACATATCTCCAAAACCTTCACTAGCATCCTTAGGTAACTCACAAGGTAAATTATCTACTGCCATCACGACTACAGCTTCTGGATCTTTAAAATCCACTTCTTCCTCTCTATCCGGGTGGTATCCGTAAATAGGGTCCGCAATAGTAGACGGTCTGATTGTAGTAGCTACAGGGCCGTCAATATCACAAGAAACATCCGCCACTACCTTAATATTAAAGTCTGATGATTTCGCGTCTTCTCTGGTATAAATAAAAGGAGCTCCATCTCCAAAAAAATGACCAGCGATATACATATCACTAACTTTAGCAAATCTCATAAAATCACTAATATATTCTTGTGGATTGTTATAAAAATCACTTTTGTCAATCACCTGACCATCCTTACGCTTGTTATAATCCAACACATCAATCTGTGTATAGACTGGCTCATTAAAAGTAATGGTTAGGTAATCATCGACAGAAACTTCTTTAATTTTCATTGCATCCAAAATTTCTTTGGCTCCACAACCTACTTTACCTTTTCCGGTAAGCACAATCTTTATATTTGGTAAATTAATCTTAGATAACTCTGATTCTAATGCTTTTTGATCTAGTAAGGTTTCTGCTTTAGGAAGCTGAAAACTATCATTCTTCATACCCAAAGCTCTAAAACCATTATAGGCACCAACAATGCCAGCATATCGCCCAAAACCGATTAATCTAAACCCTTTTTGGTTAACAATCACTTCGTGATCATACAACTCGATGTTTTTATCAAGGATTGCATTAAGTAATTTTCTATTATAGGGTTGTTTTTTGATGGTATGCGAAAAGAAAAAATATTTTTTATTCGGAATTAATGCATCTATTGGGACTTCTTTTACACCAAGCAATACCTCACAATCAGAAAGATCATTAGCAACTTCAAAACCTGCAGTTGTATAATCTTCATCTTTAAAAATTCTAATATCAGAACTTTCTACTTTAAAAGAAGCCTCAGGAAATTTAGTCACGGTGTTACTAAGTCCCTTTGGGGAAAAGACTACCCGACGATCTGGCGGGTTTTTACGCTCTTTGATAATTCCGAATGTAGTCATATAGTTTTGGTATATATTTTGTTTATGTAAAAGCGCGGCTAAGATATGACAAATATGATTATCTTTGCCCACCATAATTCTGAATTCAGAATTATGAATAAGTAACTAGATATAGTATTAAAAAGTTCCCGAAACAAGTTCGGGATTTAATTCGATTACGAAAATCGAAGATTTACTATCTCATTAAAGGGGTCGACTGGTTTTGACAGCGAGATTAATAGAGTGGTAAGCACGTCGAGCGCTGGGATATAGCTCGTAAATATCATGTTTCACCTTTTTTAAACGGCGAGAATAACTACGCCCTAGCTGCATAATCCGAATTATAGTAGGATAATGCCTCGGCTCACTAGGTGAGCAAGCAGGATACTCTTCAAAAGCCTTGGTTTATGGCGTTTGGTTTTGAGTATCGTAAAAGTAGACCTAGAAACTATAGGATCTTGATATAGTTTTGAAATTAATTGAGAATAAGGGGTGCGTTGGCGGTTTTTGGCCGGCAATCCCACGAAAATCTAAACAAAAACTAAGCGTGTAGAAAGCTATTGTATTACTTGTTTGGACGAGGGTTCGAATCCCTCCGACTCCACCTTCAAAAACCACCTTCGGGTGGTTTTTTTGTGCAGTCGCGGGATTCCTCCGCGCGGCAAGCCCGCCTCTTCACTAAAGTCATCCACTGGATGATTTTTTAACGCTCGATCGTCTCCGACTCCACAAAAAACTCCCATATCACTAATGATTATGGGAGTTTTAGAATTATAATATAAAATATAGACAATATAATCTGCCTTTATATCCCTAATTCTTTTTTTACATCACTCATAAGATCCATTCCATCAGCCATAATCATTCCTGTTCCCAGAGTGCTATCAAAAACATAATTAAACCCTTTTGATCTTGCTACTTTTTGAATAGCTACCCTTGCTTTTTCTGTTATAGGTTTTAGCAAATCTGTTTGTTTAGTTTGTAAATCTCTAGCTGCATTTTCTCTATATGAATTAATACTTTGTTCTGTAGCTTGAAGCTCAGATTGTCTTTTTATATTTTCTTCTTTAGTTTTTTGTTCAGCTTCCTGTGTGAATTTTTTTATTGTATTTTGATACTCCAAAACCATTGCCTTAATTTCTGTTTCATAGGTTTTATTTAGTTTTTCAATTTCACGTTTTGCCGCTATAAATTCTGGCATTGCTTCTACAAGTTCTTGAGAAGCTATATGTGCAACTTTTGTTTGGGTATCTACCATAGCAGATGTTGCAAAAATGAGAATAAAAACAAGAAGTAAACTGATTTTTAAATCTTTAAGAGATTTGATGATTTTGATCATAATGTTGATTTTAGTTTTTTGATTTATGAAGCTTTCACCGTATAGACGTATTCTAATATTAATTGTTGCACAAAAAGCACATCACTCATATCTATTTTTGATATCTAGAGTAAACAACAAATAAAACACCAATATTTAACGTTTCATGACTTGATCTTCTCCTTAGTATCTATAATCATTGATCTAATCAATGTATTAATAGTAATAATATCAAAGTAGATAGATTTTTTAAAAATGAATGGTAGTTTTAGTATAATGCACAAAATCACTCATATTTGGTAAGAAACCACATACTTGAGGTAAAATCATAGTATACTACTCCAAAAAAAATGGATAAGTTGCAATGTTTAATCAACTATCGTACACACAAAACTCAACAAAATGAAGAGAACATTCATTGTACTGCTCATCTCACTCCTATGCATGACAGTTACCTCACAAAAAAAAGAACCAATTAGAAACATTAAAGAAATAATTTCTAATCAATTTCTAATCAAAAAAAGTGGTAAAAAAGCGACTTTTGATGATATCGTAAAAGAAGCTGATACTTATTTTAAAATAAGTTGTCCCGGACTGACTTTTGCAGAACTATCTCAGGGGGATTTTAGAGATGGTGATTTCGTAAAATACCAAAGGTGGAAAAGTTTTTGGAAACACCATCTAAATGAAGATGGTACGCTAGGAGATTTCACTCAATCTAAGATATCCAAAAAACGTTCTTCCAATGCCAATTGTCAAGATTCTGATTATAATGCAGAATGGAGTGCCGTAAACTACAACGGTAATTTTGGGTATCAAATTGATATGGGTAGAGTTAGTAGTATTGGTTTTCACCCTACAGATGCAAATATCTTCTGGGTAGGTGCTGCTTTTGGTGGAATTTGGAAAACTACAGATGGCGGTCAATCCTACATCAATCTAAATGACAATTTGCCGCACACAGCTGTCTCAGACATTATTATTAACGCCGCTAATCCAGATAGAATTTTTATTGCATTAAGTGATATCGTTTGGTATGGTCCTTCTGGTATTGGTATATATGAATCAAATGATGGAGGCGTAAGCTTTGCGCCAACTAACTTAACATTTACCTTACCACAAAATATTAGAATTTATGAAATAGATGTAAACCCAAATAATCCTTCAGAAGTTTTAGTTGCAACCTCAGACGGATTATATAGAACAACAGATTATTTTACTACTACTACTAAAATAATTAATGCAAATATTAGAGCGGTAAAATATAGCTTAAACTCTAACGATGTCTATGCAGGTGGTTCTAGTGGTCAGTTCTATTTAAGTACCGACAACGGACAGAGTTTTAACTTAAAAAACGATTTTGGAAGTGGTCAGGTTAGAATTTCAATTTCAACCAAATCCAATTCTGGATATGTAGCTATTACAAACGGTTCTATATTAAATGTTTCATCAGATTTTGGCCAAAATTTTAATCAAAAAACATTACCCGAATCTAATTGTGTTGTTTCCTTTGCCAATAATTCTGATGCCGATATTGTAGTTGGAAACTTTGAATGTTATGCCTCTAGTAATGAAGGAGACACTTTTCAGGCTACTACACAATGGTTAGGACAAAACGGTCTACCTTTTATACACGTGGATCAACGAAACATTTACAGGAACCCATTACAATCAGATTTTATCTATTATTGTAATGACGGAGGTATTTTTAGGTATTCTGTATCTAATAAATCTTTTAGCAACCTTTCTTCTGACTTATTTATCACTCAATACTACGACATTGCAGTTTCGCAAACCGATCCTAATATACTAGGAGCAGGATCTCAGGATAACGGAAATGTAACCAGAAACTCTAATGGTACTTGGCAAAGTTATGAACCCACTGCCGACGGAATGGGTCAAGAAATAGATTTTAATAATCCTAGTATTAGATATTATGCTATTCAAAATGGAGCTCTAAGAAAATGGGTAAACGGAACCCGAACTTTTATTTCTCCTCCAGGAGAAGATCAACAAGGTGCCTGGGAAACTCCTTTTAAACTTGATCCTAATAATTCTAATCGTATTATTATTGGATACAATAGTGTATATGCATCAGATGATCAAGGAGCCAATTGGACTGTTATTGGCAATAATATAAGTCCCTCTCAGGATTTAGAACAAATTGCTATTGCAAAAACAAATTCTGATAAAATATATGCTTCTCGAAGTAATGTTGTTTATGCTAAGGATGCAGCTAGTTTGAATTGGACATCCAGTTCTACTCCTGTAAATCAATATATTTCTGATTTAGAAGTGCATCCTACAGACGAGAATACCGTTTTCATTTCGTATGGTGGATATACTAATAATGGCAAAGTTTATAAATCGACTGATGGAGGAAATAGTTGGCAAAATATATCCTATAATTTACCAAATATCCCTGTCTTATCATTGGAGACTTATGACACTTTAGAAGGTTCTATTTTTATTGGAACATATAATGGTGTATTCTTTCTAGAAGACGGAACTCAGGAGTGGAAAAAATATGGATGCTTGCCGAATACATCAGTTAATGATATTGAAATTCAGTATTTAAATGAAGACAAAATATTTATAGGAACGCATGGAAGAGGAATTTTTGAAGCTTCGCTATCACCTTTACAGTGTAATGAAGTAGTTACTCCATATGTAAATAACGGAACCGAATGGTTACAGCAAAGTACTCTTGATATTTGTCTTGGCGCAAATATTTATTTAGGAATGCAAAATATAGGGTCAGAAAATGTACAAATACAATACCCGGATGGAACTATTGATAATACTCCGGATGTATCTACAGCATGGATCTTTAATGATGTTCAGGTCTCAGATTCTGGTTCATACCTGATTTCTTATAACAATGGATCTTGTATTGCACAAACAACAATCGTATTGAATGTACAGGAACCTCTTGCACTCACTCCATTTGTAAATGATGGAACCAGTTGGTTTCAACAAGATAATCTGGAAATTTGCGAAGGAGCAAGTATCTATCTTGGAGTTCAAAATGCAGGCACATCTAATTTCGAATTAGAATACCCCGACGGAACCATAGATACAACTCCTGATTTATCAACCGCATGGCAATTAACCAATGTATCACCATCCGATTCTGGGACCTATATAGTGAGGTATAAAAATCAAAATGCATGTGATGAAGATAGCACTCAAAATCTAAACCTGACAGTATACCCACCTAATCAAGACTTATCTAATGCGGTACAAATAAATATAGATAATAATGGGTACACGAACTTAGAAAATGCTACCGAAATGAATATCAATACAGGCAGTAATTTCAGCTTACGACTACCATCTAATCTATACGATGGTATACTAACCTGGACAGGACCAAATAATACAACATATTCATCAGAAGAGATTTCGTTTACTTCAGTTTCGGATAATGACACTGAAGTAGAAGGTAATTGGTTGGTACAAGTCGATTTTTCAAATGATTGTAATGGAGCATCTCAAACCATACAATTTACTATCAATATCGAAGAATCAACGTTAAGTATATCAGAATTGGATAAAAGCAACATTAACATTTATCAAAACCTATTACTTAATCTTGTCTATATCAATGGAATTCCGAGTAATTCAAAAACTCGTATTTCAGTTTTAGATATTAATGGAAAGCTGATACAAACTATATCTCCAAATTCGTTAAATCGAACTACGGAAATAATTGATTTATCTGGATATAGAAATGGCGTTTATGTTTTGATTCTGGAATACGGAACTTCGAAATTGATAAAAAAAATAATCAAAAGCTCTTAGTGCGCTATTTTATATAGTAGTTATTAATAACAAAACATCTCCCATATCCAAAAAAATCCGGATATGGGGATGTTTTATCTGTTTTTAAAATGATAATCTGCCTACTCAAGTGGAGTAAAATCATCTAATATCGACACTATCGTTGCCTTTGTAGAACCTTTTTATCTCCATATGGTTACCTACATACACTTTGATTAAGTATAGCCCTTCATCTAGTATAGCAAGATCGATCTCCCTATCGAGATGTAATTTTTTTTGAATTCTTATAAAACCAGATTTGTCTATAATCTTAATTAACATAGGTTCTTTTACATCAGATAAGATAGTAATCGATTGCTGGGTAGATGTAGCATCAAGCTCAAAAGAAAATGTTTTATCATTTGCAAAAGCTAGCCCATTAGTTTCAGTATAATCTAAGTTGGAATGCAAAGAAGTTAAACCAACAAAAAACAATATAATAAGTAGTATTTTTTTCATAATTTCTATTTTGCCTTAAGATACTAACAAACAAGATCTTACGGTGTTAAAGATTCCCCAAAAAGATTTAAAAGCATTTGTTTTTAGAAAAATTTATGTGTTGTTTAGGGCATTACAATAACATTTTTAGATGTTGAGTTTTATAAAGTACTAATTATATTATTCTTTTTAAAAAGTTTACTTACTCAAGTTAACTGAACATTAAACAAAACTATTTTACTTAAAAAAGTTTGATTTTAAGAATCCTAAAACAAAAAATACAAGTACAAATACATTAAAACAATCCTATAATCCCTTTAATCTATACAAAACACAAAGAAGCAAAGTAAGTTTTAACTTACTTTATCTGTGATAATGATTCTAAATTACCATTATTAAAAAACCTACTAAAACACTAGATTATTTGCTTTTCACTACGAATCAAATACACTTAATACATTATTTAACAGTATTTTGATGCACTTATCTTTGGCTAAAAAAAACACCTTTATGTCGAAAACTCTAACACCTTGCGCAAACAAAGAGAAATAAAATATAACTTTATAAGGTTCATACACAAACTTAACACTAATGAAAATATCAAACCACACCCAAGTTTTTTTCCACATCGTTTCTATGCCTATTTCTTATTTGCAAAAACATCCGTTTCAGTAGCTTTATAATCACAGCGCATAATTAAATCAACTCAGCAATACACTCCACAAACCGAACCAGGATAATTGTTGATATTTCATAATAAATCCCTAAAAGCTATGAAAGAATATAGTGTTGTTGTCGCTTATGATGACCCCTTAAAGAGATTGGGAATCAAAGCGATGTTAGAAGCTCCTAAAGACCTAAAATTCACCTTATATGACGATATCAGTGATTTACAAAATATACGAAAAGTAATTGTAAATAATCAACCGGATTTTATCGTAATTGATGCTACTTTGAATTCTAATGATTCTGGAATCGAATTAGCAAAATACACCAAATTACATGCTACCCGAACTAAGATTGTTATTATGGCTTTTACCTTAGAAGAGTGGCTAATTAAGGAGCTTAAAGATTTAGAAATCAAATGGATTCTTTATAAAGCCGACACCGTAGAAAACATCATGAAATGCGCAGGAAGAGCATTCGAAAACAAACCGTATATCAGCAGAGTATTCAGAGAATCTTGGTGGAAAGAAAAGGCCAATCCAATACTTGGAGTTTCAGATAAGTCATATGACCAATTATCAAAAACAGAGGTAAAAATACTAAATGAAGTGGCTTTAGGAAAAACTAATAAAGAAATAGCCTTTGATCTTTTTAAAAGTGAAAAGACCATAAAAAACCACCGACAAAACATTTGCAAAAAGCTACAAATCACTGGCAGTAATGCACTCTTTAAATACACTATGAAACTAAAAGATGTATATCATTGATCCGCGGAGTACAATTAAAAATGAGTACATGTGCCCATGTTTTTCATAAATAGAGTTTCTAATTTTCGAGTTTGAAAGGAATAATTCTAATAATCAATCAAATGCATTAGGATTATAAAACGAACTACACACAAACTCATCATTATGAAAAACACTACACTAAAAGTTTTATTTACTTTTTTACTATTTGCATCAATATCCAGTGCTCAAGAGCTTATTTTAAAAAAAGATAACAAATTACACACTCAGAATTTAAAAAATCAAAAAACTAGCATATTAGAACAGAAAAAGGCTTCATTACATATTACAACCACCATTGATAATATCGTGCAACAAATTCAAAATATCTCTGATAAAATAAGTATAACTCCAGATTTTGATTTTTTTCAAGGTATGCAGAGTCCCTATGATCCGGATATATGGGTTTATCTAGAAAGGGAACAAATAGGAGGTGCTTTTAACTTAAAGAAAGTTAATCTAAAAAATAATAAGCAAACTACTTTACAAAGTAAAACAAATAAAGATCGAAAAGAAATTGTTCTAAAACCCATTGCCTGGACAAAAAATCCTAATCAATTTTTTGTGGAAGCCTTATATCTGGATATGGCAGAAGAACACGAAGGAATTTTTATCTATGACTTACAAACGAATAATATTGAGGAGCTTGTAATTCCATTTCAATATACTAAAACCCCACTACTCTCACCTCAACGTGATCGTTTTATATTCTCTGGATCAACTAAGAAAAAAATAGACCATTTGCATGGTATTTCTGATATTATTTATGAATATGAAATCGAAACGAAACAAAGTAAAACTATTAGTAAATCAATAGAAAAACCAATTGAAGTCTTAGGTTGGAACAACCTTTCAAAACACAAAAAAAATATATCAAGTAACCAAAAATCTGCATTATCTTATTATTTACCATGGGATTTTGGAAGAGAAAATTGTGTTTCCAGACATGGTACTCCTGGTCCTACCGGATCACATACTCCTGTTGGTCAATGTGGTTTTTTTACTCCTGGTGGTCATCATGGGTATCACGCCATTGATTTTGCCACTACTCAGTCAAGAGATGATAATGTTCGCGCATCAGCTGCAGGAACTGTATCTTTTTCGGGTATAAGCGGAAGTTTATCTAGTGGCTATGGTAGATTAGTTATTATAAGACATAGCGATGGTACACGTACCTATTATGCACATAACAAAACATTGTTAGTTAGTCAAGGGCAATCTGTACAGAAAGGACAAGTAATTGCTCTAGAAGGCACCACTGGTGGATCTACCGGAGATCATATTCATTTTGAGTGGAGAGCCGCAGGAGGAAACTCTCCTACTCCTGGATCTTTTGTAGATGCCGGACAACCGAGACAAAACTATATTTATCGCTCTCAGAATACTTTTGGATCACAGGCAGATACACAAGCTCCGACAACCTCCATAAGTGCTGTTGGTGGAAATACTCAATCTGGAAATTTTACGACCAATTATAATGATACCGACAATGTGGGAGTCACACGTAGGTTCTATCAAGCATTAGAAAAATATGGTAGTAATTGGTATGCCAATCGAGGTAATGGATTCTTTAATGATAATTTTAATGTTTTTTATTCAGGATATGTAAAAGGTTCTGGTAATTGGACGGTTAACAACGGGCATCTGCGACAATCCGATATTTCTTCTGACAATACAAAACTAAACACCTTTTTATCTCAAAATTCAGGACTTCCGTATTTATATGAATTCTCTGCAAAAATAATATCAACTAGTGGTCCTCGAAAATTTGGGATTCATATCATGGCAGACAATCCTGACCAAAGTCAAAGAGGAAACTCCTATCTAATATGGTTTAGCGGGGAAGATAATAAGGTAAGAGTCTACGAAACTGTAAATAATCAGCTAAATTTCAGAGCTATTGATGATGTACCTTTAGATAATAAGTGGGCAAATTACAAGATTACTTATAGTCCTGGATTTGGTGTTATAGAAATATTTAGGAATAATAATTCTATTCTTAAGTGGACGGACCCATCACCCATTAAAAACGGTAGTACTATTTCTCTTAGAACAAACAAAACAAGTATAGAATTTGATGACCTAAAAGTATATAAATTCAGAGCTGATAATACAACAACAATATCTGCTGGATCGGCTGTTACTAAAGATATTAGAAGAAGAAACGGAAAAATCAAAAGTTTGGTAAGAGATGCCGCCGGTAATTGGTCTTCTCCTGGTAATCTAGATGTCACTATTAATTCACTTACACGCCAAAATACAAATATACAAGATGACACTTTTGTTAATCATCCTGTAGAAGTATATCCTAATCCTACAAATGGAAAAGACATCATGCTTAGTTATCAATCACTAGCAGGTTCATCTACGTTTATATCGATTATTGATATAACGGGTCGCATATTAAAATCTTTTCGAGAACATACTAAAGAATCTCAAAATCATACTATAGATCTTAGCAACCACTTTACTTCAATTCAAAATGGTCAGTATTTTATTAAAGTAAGTGGTGATATGGGTTCTAAAACGATTCCGGTTATCAAGAATTAAGTTTGTAAATGTGTGTGTAAAAGGGTTCCATGTTTTTTGGTTAACAACTATGATAAGATAGCTTATCGGAACCCTTTTCCTTTTCATACATACTACTAGAAGATAAATTAAAACACAAACATCCTATGAAAACTACAAAACAAATAGTATGCATCATCATATGCTTGCTACTTAATCAAATCACACGATCCCAAATTATATCTAACAGTATTCCTATAACCGATGACGGAGAATATAGCACTCCTATCTGGGCTCCTAACGGACAAAAAATACTCTTTACAGATCATCATAACGATGCTTTATTCATTGTAGATCTCACCAATTCCAATCAAATAAAAAAAATAAAAAATGGTTTAGGTATTGGATACTTAGCTAATTGGTCGGCAGATAGTCAGAGTATTATTTTTAGAGAAAAACCGGAAGGCGAATTATTTGGAAACTTAATAGTAAAAAGCTTACATCTACAAACAGGCAAAGAAAAAATATTAAATGACATCCATCCTGATAACACCAATCTATCTCTTAGGGCAAAATCAAATAAAAACTTAATCGTATATATCAATTTAGAAACGCTTAAGCTAGAAGCTAAAGAAGGAATGAATGGAAAACCTTGGGTAATCACACAAGAAAAAGGTCAATTCTACCATCCTATTATTTCTCCTGATCAAATGATGGTAATTGTTCATGAAGGGCCAAACATATACTTATATTCGATTTATGGAAAACAAGATCGAAAATCCTTAGGAATGGGACTAGCAAGTTCGTGGTTACCAGATAGCAGTGGGATAATTACTTTTGAAGATCAAAGTGATGACGGACATACTATTTCTGCTTCTGATTTATTTCACATTGCAACAGATTCCGCAAAAAAAACTCGATTAACAAATTCTGATGATAAAATCGAAACTTGGGGAGATATATCTCCTGATGGTAAAAGAATTGCTTTTTCTGATGAAAAAACAGGAAGAATTTTTGTAGCTGATCTCACTCTTAAAAACTAATCCCATGAAAAACATAATTAAAATCTTTACTATAAAACCGCTACTTGTCATTATCTTTTTGTTTTCTTTAGCATCTCAGGCTCAAGTCGTTGTTATAGATCCAGGACATGGATATGCTTCTGACGGCAGCAACCCAGACGGAAGAACGGACACCGAACACGCAACCGCATTATCCGTAGGAATTAAGTTAAAAGACTTAATTGAAAATGGTTGTGATGGATGGTCTGTAAGATTAACTCGGAGCACACGAAATGGTTGGTTAACCTTAAGCCAACGTAGAGCAATTTCTAATAACTGGAGAGCAGATCGATTTATCAGTATTCATTGTAATGCGGGAGGAGGAACAGGAACCGAAACATTTTGGTGTAACCGAAGTAATTCTCCTCAATCTTCGAATAGCAGGTTTTCAAGACAAATTCAGGATAGAATGGTAGAAAAAGGACAATGGAGAGATCGTAGATCTGTAGAGGATGGTTCTTATATTTTTCACCTTGGAGTGCTAACCGGAAATAACGCTGTTGGAGTGCTTAGTGAAATTGGGTTTGTTGATTCTGGAGATGCCACAAAACTATTAAATAACACTTGGAGAGATAGATTTGCAGATGCATATTTAACTGCTCTTCAGAATGATTTAGGTAGAAATTGTACTACACCACCCTCGGGAGATACTGTAGCTCCAACCACGACTATTTCTGCAACAGGTGGGAACACACAATCAGCTGATTTTACTGCCAATTTTAATGACAATGATAATGTAGGAGTCACACGTAGGTTCTATCAAGCTTTAGAAAAATATGGTAATAACTGGTATGCCAATCGAGGTAATGGATTCTTTAATGACAACTTTAACGTTTTTTATTCCGGGTACACCCAAGGAGCTGGTAATTGGTCAATTAATAATGGACATCTACTTCAAGCTAACACCTCATCTGATAACACCAAGTTAAATACCTTTTTATCTCAAAACTCAGGGTTACCGTACTTATATGAATTTTCAGCCAAAACAATATCAACTAGCGGTCCACAAAAGTTCGGTATTCATATTATGTCGGATGATGTAACACAAAGTCAAAGAGGCAATTCTTATCTAATATGGTTTAGCGGAGAAGACAACAAAGTCAGAATTTATGAAACAGTAAATAATCAATTAAATCTTAGGGCTATTGAGGATGTTACTCTGGATAATAATTGGGCTAATTACAAAATTACATATAGTCCAGCCTTTGGAGTATTGGAAATTTTTAGAAATAATAATTCTTTATTGCGATGGACGGATACATCTCCGATTAAAAACGGAAGTTCCATTTCTTTAAGAACTAATAAAACCAGTGTAGAATTTGACGACCTTAAAGTTTATAAATTCAGAGCAAATCAATCCCAAACTATTACTGCGGGGTCTGCGGTTACCAAAGACATTAGAAGACAAAATGGAAAAATCAAAAGCTTAGTCAGAGATGCTGCAGGGAATTGGTCTACACCAGGAAATCTGGATGTAATCATCAGCTCTCTTTCTAGACAGAACCCTAACCTTGTTGATGATACTAAACTTAAAAATGATACTCCGATCATTTACCCAAATCCAACAACTGGTAAATATTTAACACTTACTTATAATGGAATTTCTAATCAGTCAACGGAAATTTCGATCTGGGATATTACCGGTAAATTAATAAATAAAATGAATGATAAACCTTCAGACAACAATCAAAGAAATATTGATATTAGTACATTGCTTAAAAATGTAACCTCTGGAAATTACATCATAAAATTGAAAAGTGGTAAAAACGTATTCTATTCCAGAATATTGAAACAATAGATGTTAAATAGAATTATATATAACAAAACCGACCATATTATGGTCGGTTTTATTAATTTATAGTATGTATAAAGGCTTCTCTTAAATTATTTAACCAAAGTCTTCCCCTTATATTTCCATTCAGTAATTCCGCCATCTAAGTCATAAATCTTGGTAAATCCAGCTTTTTTCATATATGCAGAGCATTTACCGCTTCTTCCTCCACGACCACAATATACGGCCACAGGTTTTGATTTATCCACTTCAGAGATCAAAGTCTCGAAGTTCTCATCACTAAAGTCTATATTAATGGCACCTTCGATATGCCCCTCCGCATATTCTTGTGGTGTGCGAACATCTACTAATTGTACTTTTTCCATTTCCAGTAGAGAATCCATTTCTTCTACTGTAATAAGCTCTACAGCAGTATCCTTAGTATTATTATCTTTACAATTAAATAATAAAATTGAAAGAATAACTACGGTTAATATTGTTTTAATCTTCATAAGTATTATTAGAAATATTATTCGGCAACTTCGCCATCCCAATTCATAAAGCCACCGATTAAATTATAAGTAGTTTCGAAACCCATTTGATTCATTAACGTACAGGCTTGTGCACTTCGAGCTCCAGAACGGCAATACACGTAATAATTTTTGGACTTATCTAGTTTTTCTACTTCATCGAGAAAACCTTGTCCCATACGTATATCAAGATTAAGCATATTTGGTATAAAACCATCTTCTACTTCTTCTTCTGTTCGTACATCAAGAATTATTGCATTATTATCTTTAGAGATAAGATCTTCCCATTGATCTTGTGTTATATCTTCGGCCATTTTATATTTCCTTTTTTTAATTGAACTTTTATCGATGCAATTCCTTACAAATATAAGAGTCCTAAACGAATTGTACGAAGCCATACATTCATTTATCCAAAAATATAGTGTTATAACGCTTATGCTTTTATACTACAACCAATAGCTTTTGTAGTTTCAACAGGAATTTTTTCTCCTTTTAGCAAAGCGTTAACTGCATCTTCTACATATTTTTGATCAGCTGATGATGCATCTTTGTAGTTATTATCGATCGCACCAATGTATCGAACCATATTACCATTTGTAGTCTTTTCTAGAATATATACGTGTGGAGTCTTTGTAGCTCCATATTGTGGATAAATCTTTTGTCCATCATCAAATAAATAAGGAAATGTAAATCCTTTCTCCTTAGCTCTAACCTTCATATTATCGAAACTATCTGTAGGATACGCCTTAGGATTATTGGGATTAATTGCAATCACAGGATAACCTTTTGATTTAAAAGCTTTATCTAATTCAATAATTCTATCTTCATAAGCTACAGAATATGGACAATGATTACAGGTAAAAATGACAATAAAACCTTTAGCATCTTTATAATCTGCTAAAGACACCATAGTATCATCAATATTCTTAAGTTTAAAATCTGTTGCAGTATCTCCTATAACATATCCTGCATCGGTCTTAGATACATTAACTCTATCAATCGCAAATGCACTTACGGCAAGTACTAAAACAACGGCTACTAAAATCTTTAAAGTTTTCATTTGTTTGTTCTATTAAGTTTTACGTATTAGGATTAGAAACTTGTTCTAATATTATAATATCTTTTTCAGTTCTCTTTCCAACTCATCATATGTAAAAGATCTTTCATAAAAATTTGACGTATTTCCTTTATATATAATCGTTGCAGGAATAGAGCCTGACCAATTTTCATTTACTTTGGGGATCCAGCTATTCGCATCTGGATCATCTAGTAGTACAATTTTACTTTGTATACGTTGTTTTCTAACAAAAGGGATCAATTTAGATTCTACTTGATTAGGAAGATCTAAACTAACCAAAATCACCTCAACCTCATTATCTGGATACCTGCTATTAATCAACTCGAAATAAGGTAATTCTGCAACACAAGGTTTACACCATGTAGCCCAGAAATTAATAATCCGAGTTTTTCCATCATTGATGCTTAGTAAATACTCAAAATTTTTAAAATCATAGACCGGTATCTCCACACCTTTACCAGAAAATACATTAGAAGCCTCTATAGCTACTTTCTGCTCTCCTTTGCAATTCACCAACAATATGGCTAATCCTATGTATATCCACTTCTGCATTATACTAATGTATTAAAACACGTCATTACCCAAAAGGAAATTAACAAGGTTTATGTAGTTCATAAAGAGAATTTTAGGATTTCGGCATTTTTTTCAATTAAACAATGATAATATTTAACAATAGTAATCGTGAGAACTTTAACAAAGAATTAGTATCTATTTATCGTTTCTTAAACATTTAATCACATACATTTGTATATACAAATATTGTATAGACAAATGAATATTGAAGACATCATAAAAACTAAAAAAGAACTTCCTCTTTCCAGAAAAGCGATTGTAAACCTATTGTATACCGAAAACTGGATAAGTGATCAGATAAATTCTGAATTGAAGATTTATGACATCTCTATTCAACAATTTAATGTACTTAGAATTCTTAAAGGTCAAGAAGGTAAACCTGCTAATTTATCTACCATACAAGAGAGAATGGTAAGTAAAATGAGTAACACCACAAGACTGGTTGATAAACTTATCAAAAAAGATCTAGTAAAAAGAGTAACCTGCGAATCCAACCGAAGAAAAGTAGAAATTACGATCACTACACACGGCTATAAATTTTTAGAAGAAGTAAGTCCTGCTATGAATAATTTCGAAGAAAGGATAACATCTAATCTTTCGCAAGAAGAGTTAATTACACTAAATAACCTATTGAATAAACTTAGAAATTAATTAAGTAACACATTTATATAATCATTAAATTTTAAAAATCATGAAAACTAAACTTAAATCATTATTATTAGCATTTACTTTAATAGCTACTGTATCTATTTATGCACAACAAAAGCAAATCAACGCTACAGAAAGCTCTATTAACTGGACAGGTAAAAAAGTTACAGGTCAGCATACGGGAACGCTTAATTTCTCTAGTGGATTCCTAACCTTTAAAGACAACAACTTAAGTGGAGGAGAATTTGTAGTTGATATGACTTCTCTTGTAGTTACCGATCTCGAAGCGGGAAAAGGAAAAGAAAAGCTTGAAGGACATCTTACTTCAGATGACTTCTTTGGTGTTAAAAACCACAAAAGTGCTAAGCTAGTAATAAAAGAAGCATCAAAAATGGATGGAGGTTATAAAATCAAAGGAGACCTTACCATCAAAGGAAAAACACACCCAATTACTTTTGATCTTGCTGTAAACGGAGCTTCTGCTTCAACTACACTAAACGTAGACAGAACTAAATATGACATCAAATACGGATCTGGAAGTTTCTTTGACAATTTAGGAGATAAAACCATTTCTGATGAGTTTGAACTAGCAGTAAATTTAAAAATGTAATTTTTTGTTTTTTGAATTACAATAAATTTATATATTTGACTCAAGAAATTAGAAAATGAATTTAATCTTAACAAATACCTGGTGGTGGTCATCTTATAACGAAAACGTCGTGAGATAGATCCTGTCATATAGTTAAGTAAACATATCAAAGGCTTGTCAAATCACGACAAGCCTTTTTTTTGTTCGTATAAATAAGGGGTTTATAAATTATTAATATCAAAATGTAACATGAGTTATACATTAACTACACATTTCAAACAAATTCTAGCAGATACTATCACTCCGGTAAGTGTGTATCTAAAAATTAGAGATCGTTTTCCTAATAGTTTGTTATTAGAAAACAACGATTACCGAGGTAGTGAGAACAGCTTTTCTTATATCTGTTGTAACCCTATTGCTACAATTAAAATTGAAAATGAAACTATTTACCAATCTTTTCCCGACAAATCAATCAAAGAAACTCCGATAACGAAAGACACTAACATTCCTTACATTATAGAGCAATTTGGACAACAATTTAAAACGTCGAAAAGTGACTTCAAGTTTATAAACAATGGTTTATTTGGCTATATCTCTTATGATGCGGTACGATATTTTGAAGATATTGATATTACTAAAAAAGAGGGAGGTTTAGATATACCTGACATGCAATACACTGTTTATCAAAATATCATTGCAATTAGTAACTTCACAAACGAAGCTTGTATTTTTGCACACTGTTATGACTCCGATAGTAATATTGATCAAATAGAATCTTTACTAAAGGTTAAGAACTTTGCTTCATATAATTTCACTACTGTAGAAGAAACTACCTCTAACTTAAATGATGAACAATATAAAGAACATGTTGCCTTAGCTAAAAAACATTGTCAGCGTGGAGATGTTTTTCAACTAGTTCTATCTAAACGTTTTTCTCAGAAGTTTAAGGGTGACGAATTTAATGTATATAGAGCATTAAGAAGTATTAACCCATCTCCTTATCTATTCTATTTTGATTATGGAGATTTTAAAATATTCGGTAGTTCGCCAGAGGCGCAGCTAGTAGTCAAGGATGAAATAGCCGAAATCCATCCAATCGCAGGAACTTTTAAACGAACCGGAAATGATGAACAAGATGCTGAACTAGCTAAAAAATTATCTGCAGACGAAAAAGAGAATGCAGAACACGTTATGTTGGTAGATCTCGCGCGTAATGATTTAAGCCGTAACGGAAGCGAAGTTACTGTAGACACATATAGAGAAGTCCAGTTTTACTCACATGTAATTCATCTGGTAAGCAAAGTAACTGGTAAAAAACATAAGGATACTACAACAATGCAAGTAGTTGCAGACACATTTCCGGCAGGAACACTAAGTGGAGCTCCAAAACATATGGCAATGCAACTTATAGAAAAATACGAAACTGTAAATCGTGATTTCTATGGTGGTGCCATTGGTTTTATGGATTTCTCCGGAAATTTTAATCACGCCATTATGATCAGAACATTTTTAAGCAAAAATCATCAACTACATTGGCAAGCAGGAGCTGGATTAGTTAATGAATCAAATGAAGAAAACGAATTACAAGAAGTATATAATAAACTAGGAGCATTAACAAAAGCATTAAAACTAGCTGAAGAAATATAAGGAGCTGATAAACTCCTGAACAATGAGATGAAAAAAGTATTAGTAATTGACAACTACGATTCATTTGTTTACAATTTAGTTCATTATTTAGAAGACCTGGGTTGTGAAGTAATCGTAAAACGAAATGACCAACTAAGATTAGAGGAAGTAGCTTCTTTCGAAAAAATATTACTTTCACCGGGACCTGGAATTCCTGATGAAGCTGGGCTGCTAAAAGATATTATCAAAACCTATGCGGATACCAAAAGTATATTTGGCGTTTGCCTTGGTCAACAAGCTATTGGTGAAGTATTTGGCGGAAGCCTTATTAATCTGGATGAAGTCTATCACGGGGTAGCAACCGAAGTAAAACTCACCGTATCAGACGAGCTTCTTTTTCAAGGACTTGATAAAACTTTTGATGTGGGTAGATACCATTCTTGGGTAGTAGCAGATACTGATTTACCTGCTTGTCTAGAAGCAACCTCTTTTGATGAAAACGGACAGATTATGTCTCTAAGACATAAAGAACTTGATGTTAGAGGTGTGCAATTTCATCCAGAATCTGTACTTACTCCTGATGGAAAAAAAATGTTAGAAAACTGGGTCAATAACTAACATTAGAAACAAATAAAAATGAATATTAATTTAAATAACAACCCTGTAATGCTCCCTCTACCCTTTGGGGAGAGGGCTGGGGTGAGGGGCTTATGAAAAATTTATTAAATCGATTAATCAATCACGAAACCATTTCCAAAGAAGAAGCCAAACAAGTTTTGGTTAATATATCAAAAGGAGATTATAACCAAAGTCAGATTGCCTCTTTTTTAACCGTCTACATGATGCGTAGCATTACAGTAGATGAGTTAGAAGGTTTTAGAGACGCATTATTAGAGCTGTGTGTTGCCGTAGATCTTAGCGAATATAATCCTATCGATCTTTGTGGTACTGGAGGAGATGGAAAAGATACTTTTAATATTTCTACACTTTCATCTTTTGTCTCGGCAGGAGCCGGTATTAAAGTAACCAAGCACGGTAATTATGGTGTTTCTTCAAAATGTGGTAGTTCTAATGTAATGGAACATTTGGGTATTAAATTTAGTAATGATAAAGATTTCCTAAAACGAAGTATTGACGAGGCAGGAATTTGTGTTCTACATGCTCCCCTATTCCATCCTGCTATGAAAAATGTAGCTCCAATACGAAGAGAGCTAGGTGTAAAAACATTTTTCAATATGCTTGGCCCAATGGTAAATCCTGCATTTCCAAAAAATCAAATCGTTGGGGTTTTCAATCTGGAACTAGCAAGAATGTATGGATATTTGTATCAAAACACCGATAAGAACTTTATGATTATTCATGCCCTTGATGGATATGATGAAATATCCCTAACCGGAAGTACTAAAACAATATCTAACAATACTGAAGGAATGTTAACTCCTCAAGATTTTGGAGTAAACACTTTAAAAATGGAAGAAATTGTAGGTGGAGATTCCATCTCAGCATCTGCAGCTATTTTTATGAAGATACTAAATGGAGATGGAACCGAAGCACAAAATAATGTAGTCTGCGCTAATGCTGGTATGGCAATCGCAACTGTAGAAGAATTAGAACCAATACAAGGATTTGAAAAAGCTAAAGAATCATTACTCTCTGGTAAAGGATTAGAGGCATTAAAAAAAGTGCAAGAGCTGAGTAAGAATTAGTTGATAGTTACCTGTTGATAGTTGATAGTATGGAATATACCGAATTAAAAGTTTGGAAGGAAACTAGATTGTTAGTGAATAATGTTTATGACATATCAAAAGCATTTCCAAAAGATGAAACCTATGGTTTAACCAGTCAAATAAGAAAATGTGTAGTTTCTATACCTTCTAATACTGCAGAGGGTTGCGGAAGAAGAACTCCAAAAGATAGTATTCATTTTTTTTATATTTCCAGAGGATCATTATATGAATTAGAAACTCAATTATATCTTGCATTAGATCAAAATTATATTCAAGAGAAAGAACATAAAGTATTATTGGATCAGATTATTGGTTGTAAAAAATTATTAAATGGTTTTATAAACTATTACAAAACATTAAAAACTAAACAAACCATCAACCATTAACAATAAACGATTAACCATATAATGAACATACTAGATAAAATAGTAGCTGATAAACATAAAGAAGTAGCACTTAAAAAAAGCCTAATTCCAGTAAGTCAATTAGAAAATTCAGTGTTATTTGACCGGCAAACTAATTCCTTAGCATCGGCTTTACGAGATAGCAAAACAGGCATCATTGCTGAACATAAACGTAGATCTCCTTCTAAATCAGTAATTAACCAAAAAGTTAGCGTACAAGACGTAGCTTTGGGGTATCAGGAAGCCGGAGTTTGTGGAATGTCTGTACTAACAGATGGAAAATATTTTGGAGGATCATTAGATGATTTATTATTAGCTCGAGCTTCTGCAACTATGCCTTTACTGCGCAAAGAATTTATTATTGATGAATACCAATTATTAGAAGCCAAAGCATATGGTGCTGATGTTATACTATTGATAGCAGCAGTATTATCTAGGGATGAGATAAAATTATTATCAAAATTTGCGAAGAGTTTGTCTCTGGATGTATTGTTAGAAGTCCATAATCTGGAAGAACTGGAAAAATCTGTGATGCCTTCATTAGATATGTTAGGAGTTAATAATCGTAACCTAAAAACTTTTGAAGTAAGTACAGACGTAAGCAAAGAATTAAGTACACATATTCCTAATGATTTTGTAAAAGTTTCAGAAAGTGGCATTAGCAGTATTGAAGCTATAAAAGACTTACAACAATATGATTATAAAGGTTTTTTAATTGGAGAAAACTTCATGAAAACTGAAAATCCAGGTGCTAGTGCTGTGGAATTTATAAAAGCTTTACAAAAATGAAACTGAAAGTGTGTGGAATGAAATATGAAGAAAACATTGAAGCTGTAGCAGCAATGCAACCAGACTATCTTGGCTTCATTTTTTACGAAAAATCTCCAAGAAACTTCGATCAAGATATTCCTGTACTACCAGAAACTATTAAAAAAACTGGAGTTTTTGTGGACGCCTCCATTGATTTTGTTTTAGAAAAAGTAAAAATCCACAATTTTAAGGCAATACAATTACATGGAAATGAATCTGTAGAATATTGTAAAGCATTATCACAAAAATTAAAAGAGGTCTCGACTCCGCTCGACCAGACAGCCTTGACTGTCACATCGAGCGAAGTCGAGATATTCAAAGTCTTTTCTATTAAAGATCAATTCGATTTTGAAATATTAGAGCCTTACGAAGGCATTGTAGACTACTTTCTTTTTGACACCAAAGGAAAAGAAAAAGGTGGCAATGGGTATACATTTGATTGGAGTGTTTTAAACAATTACAATTCCTCTACTCCGTTTATTTTAAGCGGTGGTATTGGATTACAAGAAGTTGACGAAATAAAAGCAATTCTAAAAACAGATTTACCGATATATGGCATTGATGTAAATAGTAAGTTTGAAATTAAACCAGGATTAAAAAATATACAAGATTTAGAAAAATTTAAAAAATTGTTGTCTGTTGATCAATAATGGTTTTTTGACACCTAAAAATTACCAACCATCAACTAAAAACTGTAAACTAATATGAGTTATCAAGTAAACGAAAAAGGATATTATGGAGATTTTGGCGGAGCCTATATTCCTGAAATGTTATATCCTAATGTAGAAGAATTACGATCTACGTACCTCAACATTATGAACGAACCTTCTTTTAAAGAAGAATTTGATCAATTACTAAGAGATTATGTAGGACGTCCATCACCTTTATATTACGCAAAACGTCTTTCAGAAAAACATAACACAAAAGTTTATTTGAAACGAGAAGATCTTAATCACACAGGAGCTCACAAGGTAAACAATACGATTGGACAAATTCTAGTTGCTAAGAAACTTGGGAAAAACAGAATCATTGCAGAAACGGGAGCGGGACAACATGGAGTTGCTACTGCAACAGTTTGTGCACTAATGGGAATTGAATGTATCGTATATATGGGCGAGATTGATATCAAACGTCAAGCTCCTAATGTAGCTCGTATGAAGATGCTTGGTGCAGAAGTAAGACCGGCAAAATCAGGAAGCAAAACGCTAAAAGATGCCACTAACGAGGCGATTAGAGACTGGATCAACAATCCTGTTGACACACATTATATTATTGGTTCTGCTATTGGACCGCATCCTTATCCTGATATGGTGACAAGATTTCAATCCATTATTTCTGAAGAAATTAAATGGCAATTAAAAGAAAAAGAAGGACGAGAAAACCCTGATTATGTAGTAGCCTGTATTGGTGGAGGGAGTAATGCTGCAGGAACGTATTACCATTTCTTAGACGAACCAAGTGTAGGAATCATAGCAGTAGAAGCAGCAGGAAAAGGAGTTAATAGTGGAGAAAGTGCTGCTACATCCCAATTAGGTAAGGAAGGCATTATCCATGGATGTAAAACCCTATTGATGCAAACACCTGATGGACAAATTACAGAACCGTATTCTATTTCTGCAGGATTAGATTATCCTGGTGTAGGTCCATTACATTCGCATTTATATAAAACAGGTCGCGGTGAATTCTATTCGGTAACGGATGATGATGCCATGACCGCAGGATTAGAATTGTCTCAACTAGAAGGTATTATTCCTGCTATAGAAACCTCGCATGCTTTGGCAATATTTAATGACAAACAATTTAAACCAGATGACATTGTAGTAATCAGTCTTTCTGGACGAGGAGACAAAGATCTTAATACTTATATTGATTATTTTAAGTTATAGAAACAAGCTTGCTTTGTCAATTTCCGTGTAGACGGAAATCTCTAAAGTATATTCGAATGTCCAATAATGAAACTATATTTTATGTTTACATTTTAACTAATAAAAATCATACCGTGCTATATGTTGGAATGACGAATAACCTAACGAAGAGATTAAAACAGCACAAGGGTCGAATCTCTGGAAGTTTCACCAAAAGATATAATATTAATAAGTTGGTATATTTTGAAACAACTATTTATATTAATAACGCAATCAAAAGAGAAAAACAAATAAAGAAATGGAATCGCGAGTGGAAAATTAACCTCATCAATGATCTAAATCCTGATTGGAATGATCTTTCTAGTCGATTTTATTAAAGTTAAAAGATTTCCGCCTTCGCGGAAATGAAAAAATAAATTTTTCAATGAACAGAATTAATACAGCTCTTGAGCAAGATAAAAAACTATTATCCATTTATTTTACGGCTGGATATCCATCACTTAATGACACCAAAAAAATCATTCAAGATCTTGAGAAAAGTGGTGTAGATATGATAGAAATCGGATTACCATTTAGTGATCCACTAGCCGATGGACCTACAATCCAAGAAAGCTCTACAGTAGCTCTAAAGAATGGGATGACTACTAAACTATTATTTGAACAACTTGCGGATATTCGTCAATCGGTAAAGATTCCTCTAATTATTATGGGATACTTTAACCCAATGATGCAATATGGTGTAGAAGCTTTCTGTGCTAAATGCCAGGAAATTGGCATTGATGGATTGATAATACCAGATCTACCAGTTGCAGAATATCACGAACAGTATCAGGAAACTTTTGAAAAATATGGATTGATCAACGTATTTTTAATCACTCCACAAACATCCGAAGAACGAATTAGATTCATAGACAGTGTATCTAATGGATTCATATACATGGTTAGTTCTGCAAGTGTCACAGGATCTACATCTGGCTTCGGAAACACCCAAGAAGCTTATTTTGAACGTATTGCAAACATGAACTTAAAAGCTTCACAGATTGTAGGATTTGGTATCAGTGATAATGAAACGTTTACGCAAGCCACAAAAACTGCTAAAGGTGCAATTATCGGATCAGCCTTTATCAACAACTTAACTAACAATGGAGTCGAAAGTATTGATAATTTTATAAAAGGAATTAGATAGGATAAATTTATTAGTAAAAAACCGGAAGTAGATTCTTCCGGTTTATCAATTAATTACCTTAAAATATAATTAATACTCTCCAAACTCTTTTGACCAATACTGCATTCCGTAGCGAGCAGTAGCCATGGTAGAAAGCACTACTTGTTTGTCTTTCCTTTCCAAAATGCTATTAACAATTAATTCTTCTGCCTGCAATGAATAATCTACGAACTCTTGAATATTATTTGAGTTTTCGAGAATCTTATAATACGGCTTAAGGATCTCGTAAACCAATTCCGTAATAAAGCCCTTTTCAAATTTATATTCTAATCCTCCTAACAGCCCATAAGTTTCTAATAAATCACTGCTAAACATTAGTTTTTCGTTAGCTTCGTCTAGAGAGAAATTTTCATAATCAGAATAATCTCCCACATTATTATCTAAAAGAAACTCTTTGGTCGCTTCATAAAACTGTTCATTATCAAAGTCTTCTCCTTTTAGATATAGCTCTGAATCTATTAACACATTATCTATAGCAGCATAATGCCAATACCCATAGGAATCATATGGATTTGTTTGGTTAGGATCAATTTGTCCAGTTGTAGAACCATTTGGATCAATATTAGTTAAAGTACCTTGCTGGCTATTGTATTCCTTAACAGATGCTGCGGCTGCTACTAGTGTAACCGAAAGAACTGTAGAACTAGGATCTGCAGATTCTCCTGCTCCTGCTGCAACATCCGCTATTGCGACTTTTTTCCAATCCGTATCTTTTTTTCCAAAATCATTTATAAAAAATCTTTCGGATAATTTAGTCATCTGATCCACGATAGACTCTTTTTGTTGAACTTCTTCGTGCATTTCGTTATCATTTGTGCAAGCAATTATTGTAAAAATTGCACATATAACGGTTATTAATTTAGTTTTCATGATTTGTATTTTTAAAAGTTATTCTTGTTAGAAATTTCATTTTTTTGTGACTATCTATCCCATACTCTAAAAGAAGAAGCTTGATCGTTCCATGATTTTCTCCAAAACCACCAACCTGATAAAGTAGCTGTTCTTAAGTCAAATACCGCAGCATGAGCCACACTAGGCATAAAATTAAAGGTATAGCTACGCCCTCTAAAGCAGCCATGTTCAAATAGATATACTGAAGTAGTACTCCCAAATTGCTTCCTTACTTCAAAAGATGATAATCTATCATTCAATCCACCTAAGTCAAAATCTTGTCTAAAAGAGATATTATTCTGACGAATAAAAGTCATTTCATTCTGTAAAAAAATATCATGATAGAATCTTACAGTAGCTTCACCATTCACAGTATGATCATAACAAAAAGACTTGTTTTTTTGACTTTGGAAATTGACAAAAGCATTCTCTTCTTCGTTTTGGTATCTTTTTAGCTCTTCAAATGAGTCAAATACAACAATATCAATGACATCTTTTGATTCAGCCTCCTTTATAGGGAAATACAATGCCTGTTCTGGATTTTCTTTTCCAAAGACTTCTTCTGCCATTTCAATATTACCTTCAACCTTTAGTACTTCTTCTCCCTTGGTATCAAATGTATAGACTACAGAGAATTTTTCATTTTTGTAAGTATAGTTATGAGTTACCTCTATTACTGTATTTTCGGTCTTTTGTTCCCCTTTAACTTCTTCTACGAATCCGTCTTCTTCTTTTTCACAACTTGTAAAGAACAAAAGACTTGTAATAATTAATAGTGTAATGGTTTTAAGATTTTTCATAATAAATAGTTTTAAGATTTCCCTACTCTTGCGATTTTCGGTTTCCTCGATCACCGTGCACTGTGATTACTTTTTGTTAACAGGAACAAAATTCAAGTTTTTTAAGGACCCCGATTGCCCCTATAAAACCTTAACTTCTTAATTTATCAACCTTTATTATTTAGGTTGTTTAACCCTATTAAATCAGGTTCTTTTTTATTACCAATACAACAATAGATTTTCGTTATTTGTAGTACATAATTATTTTCAATCTTTAAACCACCAAACAAATGATTTCAACAATACTCTTAGTTACCGTAGCCATTGGTTTTATCACTTATGCTTATTTTCATCCTCCTAAAAATTTTCTGTCCTCCACTAAAAAGGACACTATTTGTATGAATTATGCGAATGAAACTTTTAGCAAACTAAAGGTCAATCTTCTTCATAACATGACTAACGGCTATAAACAAAATCAGCTTAAGCATATTGAAGCTGCAATGAAAGATGACGCACACTCTATATCATTTGAATTAGAAACCCTAAAAAGATTTATTTATCATGTGGAGATCAATGCTAAAAGAAATGGCGTTTCCAAAGAAAGTTTAGGTTTACGTATGTATTATTCTCGTTATCCAGAAATAGAAACATGGAGTAATCAATATGATGATCTTAAAGATTTTTTGAATGACTCAGTAACAGAAAAATTTGAACAACGTCATACCTTAGTTATGATACCAACATTACTTAAAAAAGGAGTGCATATGGATTTCAACCCTTTACACAAAGAAACTTATACTGAAAAAATGAGTTTATTCTCTGAATACCAATCCACCAATACTACAAATTCAATTCCTGCTCTAACACTTACTAAAAGATCAGATCCTGATTATAACACATCAGCTCAAAATCATGGAAGTCTAATCCCTCCAGCTGATGGCAGTGGAGAATCTTTTTAATATAAATCATGCCCGACTATTATTATATTTTAAAACCAGTCCTATTATTAGCGGAAATTATTGCTGCAATAGTAGGATTGATTTATCTCCCCAGATTAAAAAAGAGTTACTGGAGATTTTTCATATATTATTTGATTGTGATAGCTATACAAGAAATCTTTTGGCATTTTTTTACAAATTTTGATCCTAAAATAAAACAATATTACTATGCCTACTTTGGTATACCTTTACAGTACATTTTCTTCTTTTGGTTATATGGAGCTAAATCTTTAAATCGCAAAAAAACCTTTATTGTTTGTACTGTATTGTATTTGCTTACTTACCTTCCAATACAGCTATTTTTTAAAAAATTGTATGTGGTTTACTCTCTTAATCCTAGCATTGGAACTATATTTTTAATTTTTTTAGTTCTGCTAGAGTTTTTGAAACAAATTAAGAATGACAGCATACTGTATTTTAGACATAATAAAATGTTTTATATAAATCTTGGCGTAATTCTTTTATACATTGGTACTTTTCCTTTGTTTTGTTTTTATCAACTATTACGGAACCAGTATAGAGAAATTTGGACAATTTACTATGCATACTTTTTGATAGCTAATATAATTATGTACTCACTATTTGCAATTTCATTTATATGGGGGAAACATCGTTTAAAATAATGCTCATTTTGTTTAATATCATCTTTGTGGCTTTTGTTGCAGGGATTGTATTATTTATATACCAATATCGAATAAAGAAAAAGGAGCATAACAAACAACTTCAATATAAGGATGAAACCCATAAGAAGGAACTTCTTAAAACCCAAATGGAAATTCAAACCAATACTATGAGCCATATTGGTCAAGAAATACATGATAGTGTTGGGCAAAAGCTGACTTTAGCTAGTTTGTATCTAAAACAATTACCCATTGCAGATTTTGATCAGCTTCAAGGAAATTCGATTCAATCTATAAATGAAATTATTGATGATTCTCTAGAAGAACTAAGGCAAATTTCTAAATCTTTGACTAATAATGATATTCAGAATAATGATATTGTTTCTTTAATTGAACAATTATGCACTAGAATAAACAACCTTAATAAATGTAATATTAATTTTGAGTATGATACGAAACTCTATCTAAACACTAATGCTATTAAAACTGTTGTTTTTAGAATCATTCAGGAGTTTGTACAAAACAGTATCAAACATTCTAAATGTGACTTAATTACAATCAATCTGGATAAAAATGAAGGTACTATTGTATTATCATTAAAGGATAATGGAATTGGTTTTAACATAAACACCTCTGTAGAAAAAGGGATCGGTTTAAAAAATTTTAGAAAAAGAGCGGAATTGATAGGGGCAAAACTTGAATATACTAGTGAAATTGAACAAGGAACACAACTAACATTAGAACTGACCAATTATGAAGCATAATATTGTTATTGTAGATGATCATATCCTTATTGCTGACGCTTTGGCAGAAATCATCTCAAAATTCAAAAATTTTAATGTAATATACACTTGCGAAAATGGAGTTGATTTACAACAAAAGCTACCTTCTTCTATCAAACCAGATATTATTCTATTGGATGTCAGCATGCCGGAGATGGATGGTTTTGAAACCTCTTTGTGGTTGCAGAGCAATTACCCTGATATTTTAGTCATGGCACTTAGTATGCAGAATGATGATGCCAGTTTGATAAAGATGATCAAAAATGGAGTAAAAGGGTATATGTTAAAAAATGTTCAACCTTCTGAATTGGAACAATCTCTAGAAATGATTGTCAAAAAAGGGAGATACTTTCCTGAATGGGCCTCTATTAAAGTTTTTGACTCTCTAAATACTGATCAAACCGATGACACTAACAACATTAAATTATCCGATAGAGAGATGCAATTTCTTAAATACTCAACCACAGAAATGAGTTATAAAGAAATAGCTGAGAAAATGTTCTGTAGTCCCCGTACTGTGGAAAATTATAGAGATAGTTTATTTTCCAAATTAAGACTTAAAACTAGAGTTGGTTTAGCAGTTTACGCGATAAAAAATGGGTTTCTAGCAGAAAAAAACGGATGAAATTAAATATATTTCGAATAAATAATTATTATTTTTAATCTTTAGATCTTTATAAGATTTGTTCTTCGACACTGTTTTACAATTATATATTATGTCGCCTACTTTATTAATAAGCTTTATATCTATTCCTTTAATAATAGCCATTATTATCATTTTTGTTTTTATCAAATGGTTAAAGCCTGATTTTTTACAATTCAAAAAAACTATCCAACAAAAACCAGAAGGATTACTGGATATTGATGATCGTTACAACGTGAATAAAATCGAAAAAGAAAAAGAATTAAACCGATTATTGGATAAAATAAACAATCAGGGAATTGATAAACTTAGTAAATCAGAAAAAGAAAGGTTAAAAGAACTCTCTAAATAACTTGAGTTCGATATAGCTTACGGTTAAAATTCACACTAAATTTCTTATAATTAAAATATTGAGTTTCCTCTCCCTTGAGGGAGAGGATTAAGGTGATGGTGTTCACTATTAAAAACCCTCATCCTAGCCTTCTTTCAGAAGGAGAAGGATCTAATTAAACTTATAAAAACTGATTATCAATAAATTTTAAGTAAAATCGTCTAAATAATATCGTTATTCTTTTGTAAATAAATTATCCAAGAATTTTTCTAATTTTTCTCTTTTTAATTGCTGTACATTAAGTTTAAGTTTTGTGATGAAACCATAAGAATCACCATCAATACCAAGAGCTCCAGAAATATATAATTCGTTTTTTTTATCTAATCGTATTTTATGAAGATCAAGAATTGGATATCTCAGAGAAATAGAAGCAACTCCATCAGCACCGTAGTCAGTATCTATATCTCCATTGCTTAATAGTTTTTTGATCAATATTTCGAATTCACTGTCTAAACTCTTAGAAATAACAAATACTTCTCCTTCCTGATTCACTACAAAATCAGTATTATAAATATCTGTACTGTACCCCATTGTTCCAGCATCAAAAAATGAAGTGTCCAGATTTCCTTTTTCTCCATATTTACGAATGCGATATACACCTTCTGTCTCATTTTCTATTTGAGATGTATATAGTTTTGAATTTGATAAAACAATATGATCAAAAGATTGATAATCTTCTTCTATAGTAAGACAATAGAGGTTGTTAGATGCCATTTGACGACTATCAAACCCTGCTAAATAAGTTGATTGCTCTTCTCCATTATCTACAGACTCAGAATATCCCAATAACAAATAGTCATCCTCCATCGCTGAACAGTTTAATGTAAAATGATGATCATCATATAGACTAGACGATAGCGTTTCTCCTATATCAGAAAGCTTTAGGATAGCAATTTTTTCTTCCTTTTTCGAAGGGCTAAACCCTCTAACTTTAGCAACAACAATTATTTCATCACTGGATGATGCATAAATATACTGACCATAATTATCATCTAAATTATCCAGTATATTCTTTTTATATACTCCGCTACTTCCAAATTCATTATTAATATTTCCATCTTCATAAAATCCATTAATAGAAATCATCCAACTATGCCCACTCCAAAAATTAGATAATACTAAAATGCTCCCATCCGATTTAGCACTCATAGCTACGGGTATCGTATTTTGATTATCTAAATTACTAGAAGTTATATTAAACTCAATATCTTTTGTTCCGTTCTTATAAAGTCGTACCAGGTTTTTCTTAGCATCAGCTTCGTAAAGGACGTTGATTTTATCATCTTCAATAACATCAAAATCAATAATATGAGAAGAAACCATTCCTAATTCTTTGAATAGCAGTAATCCATTTCTAGAAAAGTCAATATCTATCTGTTGGGCATAACAACTTGTTAACAGACAATAGAAAAAAATAAATAAATGGTAAATTCTCATAACGAAATATCGTAGTAACTTTACTTAGTCACCTTCGCAAAAGAGGTATATCCAGAAAAGAAGATTAGGGGGACAAAATAAACCTATACGATTTATCACGTAATTAGCTTATTTTTAATCAGCATCAAAAAAAAGAATTAATATACTATAATGCAAGATTTTTCTTAATAATAAAAAATTAATTTTGTTAACGTACTCAAAATATAACTATATGAACAAGCAGATCACCTTTTTACTTTTCGTTCTAATTTATTCTACTTTTTTTGCTCAGGAAGATTTTTATAGTCGCCTATCTGATGCTTCCATATCCTTAACTACACAAGACGTAACGTACGATCCTGCTTATTTTTCTATCAAGTATCCTAATGGAGATGTACCAAGTGATAAAGGAGTGTGTACAGATGTAGTGATCAGAGCATATCGAAAATTAGGTATTGATCTCCAAAAAGAAGTACATGAAGATATGAAAGCTAATTTTAGCTTATATCCAAAAAACTGGGGATTATCAAAAACTGATAAAAATATTGATCATAGACGAGTTCCAAATCTTATGACGTTCTTTTCCCGATTTGGCGAAGTGAAACCTATTTCTAAGAAAGCACAACACTATCTTCCAGGAGATGTTGTATGCTGGAGTCTAGGAGGAGGACTTACTCATATTGGATTAGTAGTTGATAAAAAATCTGAAGATCAACAACGATATTTAATAGTTCATAATATCGGAGGTGGACAAGTGTTAGCTGATTGTTTATTTGACTATAAAATTATTGGACATTATCGCTACAAGAAATAAAGACCTCCTATAATTTTTAAAACAAACATCGTACTATTGATATACTTTAAATCGTTTTATCGTAAAGATCGAAAAACCTGTATTTCCAATACGTACTTTCTTTCCATTTTGTCTCTGTTGAATAGTATTTTGTTAATTTCTCCATATAAGATTGGAATGCATTTTCTAAAATATATCGATACACTAACATGGCGTCTTCTTTACCTAAAAAATAACTTGCTAATGCTTTTCCAGCATAAAAACCTGAAGCGAGTGCAGATGTAATTCCATAAGAAGAAACAGGATCATACGCATAAGCTGCATCCCCAACGGCAATCCATCGATCTCCATATGGTATATCAAGGCAACTAGTCCCCGCAGGCATAATCCTTATCTTTTCGAAATTACAAGTCATCGGGTTCAAAATTTTGGATATATGCTTCAAATGCAATAATTCCTTTTCTAGAAACATTTCTAATTCTTCTTTCTTCGGAATCAAATCTTTGGTCGTAAAAAACATTAATGTATACTGATCATTACCCTCTGGCGCTACATACCACCATCCATTTTCTGTAGTCTCCACCATAATTTCGTTCGCAATGATCGATAAAGTTTTTACACTAAATGTAATTGCAAATTGCGAATCGATAGCTGTTTTATAAATTCCCAATTTACGACAAACTGATGCCTTACGTCCTGTTCCATCTACAATGTAAGATCCATTGATGGTTATTTCATTTTGAGTATTACTTATGACTGCCTCAATCGCAGACTTACTTCTGGAAACTGTATTTAATTTATATCCTTCATAAAAAGCGGTTCCATTCTTCTTAACTTGTTTTCTTAATTGCTTCTCAAAATACAAACGATCTAACAAATATCCGTATCCATGTATTCCTCGAATAAATTCTTTTTGTTCTAAATTTTCAGACCCCCAACAAACTTTGTTACCATAATATTTTATATGCCTTGGATGTTCTATCAAATGTTGAATCCCTAATTGTTTTAGAATTGGTTTTGCATTAGGAGGTATTGCTTCTCCGCATTTTTTTGTTGGTTCGATCGTTGCTTCTATAATACAATTTGATATTCCGATTGAGGACAATGTTAGAGAGGTAGCGATCCCTGCTGGACCGCCCCCTACAATAACAACTTTATAATAAGAATTATCTTTCGTCACGTCTAAATGTTCTTCTGGCTCTAGTTCTTTCTGGAGCTATTCCTTTTCTTAATAACCCACTTTCTTTTACACTCTCTAATGCCGGAATATCTTCTTTTTCTGCATAAATTACTTGTTCAAAGGTAGGATCTCCACCTGTAAAATGTCGATCTGATTCTTTCCAGGAAACATCAGGAAGATATCCTTCTTTATTATTTGGTATCTCATCTTCAGCTTTAGCTATAATTCCAAGTTCATGCCATTCACTAATCATAAGATTGATTTTTTTCTGATAATTAGATCCAAAATCACGAAGCCAATCTTGTCTATAATCAAAATGTTTTAATCGTTGCGCAATATTTACGTCTCCATCTTGCATCCTTAAATAACTCTGCTCGCTTAATACTTGATTAGGAACACGAGCTGCCCAAAAAGAAGGCAATGGTAAATATGTAGAAGTATCATAACCTGACAAACAGCTAGCTTCATCGGTTTGCCAAGGCACACCTAACCATCTGGTTAAAGATCCCGGACCACTTTTTGACAAAGGGCCATCGGCTCCTAATGCAATTGCTGGAGATAGTAATGGTCCAAAATCTAATCTTGTAGCTTCTCCTTTATCGACTACATTTAGACGATATGGTTTTTCCCACATTCGTTTTATTCTCATAGGCCAAGTAAGTTCTATTCCTGGATGAAAAGGACCTCCTAAACATTCTTCTAATGGAGCTTGATTTAAAGAATGTAGCTGTTCATCCAACGTTTGCTCAGAAAAAGGTGTTGGAACTACTGGTTTCCCTGTTGTAAAATCTCCTTGTGCCCATTTTTTTAAACGTTGGTATTGCGTTCTTGTAATCGGCAAATCTACGAGTGCAATCTTTTCATATTCTCCAAAACCATCTCCATAAAACGGAGGAACTTTGGTAGGTGTATATTCTGTAGAATCCGGATCTCTAAACCAATTAAACACACGCTCCCTTTCGCTGGCAGATTGGTCAGAAGGATCTTGCAGAGTTTTTAGCAATGTCGTATTCGTAAAATCGGAGGGAGAATTTTTTCCGAACAACATAAAGAACCCTTGATTTACCCACTGAGTTTCGGTCATACGTCCTAATATTGGATAAATATGATCCCAAAACACAACACCATCTTCAGATGGGTTTGGATATCCCATTTCTCTAATAAACAGGTCTTGTACTACATCATTCATCGTAATAACTCCAAACAATCCTGGTCCAAAATTAGGAGGTGTAACAGCGACCATTGCAGGTGTAGCTTCTAAAACAGTATCTCCAATATGTACAGTTGCTCTGATTACTCCATCACAAGTATCATCATGCCATCCATCATTGTTAGCAAAGGTAATAGCAGGTTTATTATCCTTAGATTGTGCATCTCCATTACCTGGAAAAAACAATAATCGTCCAGCTTCATCAGTTTCTACATGTCCAAGATTCACTGGTGTTCCATAAAACTTTCCATCAGCAAAGCTGTTTTTTTCATCCTGTATGCTCGTACCTGATATTTGTACTGGAGATGGAGTAATTGCTAATTGTTTTCGATCATCATCAGTGACTTTTTCGTTTCTATATGCAGAAGGGATACCTGCTTGTGGTAAATCCAATGCATTATTAAACTGATACCAAGCAGCTTTTATATTCGCGACCTCTATATGCCATTGAATAGTAGCTTCTTTTGCTGTGATTTCACCAAGAACCTCTCCGGATTCATTAAAGGCATACACTCTGTAACGTACCACTTGTTTTTTAACACGACCGTCCGCATCTTTATAGCCTCCTTCGGGATCTGGTGCTACTCCCGGAACTTCTGACGCCATAAAATATTCTGATGAGTTGCCTATACGTGCAATGCCGATTGGAGGATAAATAGCTACACTACTAATTTCATTTTTAATCATTTGGATAGGTTTTGAGTTTTTATTTTTTATTCTTGTGAATCTCTAATTTCAATTCGTTTATATTTTCTTACTAGTTTCATAAGCCTTCAACTGTTCTGCAAATGCAGGAAAAATACTGTTGTAATTTGTATAATAACATTCTCTAATCAGATGACTAGGCTCTTCTGGTTTCCAATACCCTTCTTCTGTTAATATTGGAGAAGGCACTACATGAGATGGAACTGAACCTGGGTTTATGAACCAAGCGATATTGATCAAATCCCAAATATTCCAGATTTGTCCAAAAAGATTGTTTTTATCTTTTCCATACCAGGTAAATAAAGGGTTGTTCATGTATCGATTATAAAGTGCTTTTCCTATCGGACCTGAGTCTTTGAACCAAGCTTCCATATCTGCCTGAGATAAGGTTAATTGTTGACCGACATAAAATCCAGGAATATAAACTAGAGGAACACCACTGCTAAATAATATTTGAGAAGCTTCTATGTCTTGTGATAAATTGAAAGAAGTATTTTGTAAATCCGTTACATTGGTTGGATAACCTGCTGTCCAGGTATATACTACTTTATCTATAATATCCGGCGCTATCATTATAGCTGAAGCCAGATTGGTAGCACAGGCAATACCCATCACATAAATTGGATCATCGATAGAAGCGCTACGCGCCAATGCTATAAAATGATCAACCGCTTCGCTCCTCACGGGACAACCATCTTTTAAATAATGTGTAGCGCCCTTTAAAATAGGAATCTCTGGTCTGTCAAAAAGCTTCATAAATTCGAGTAACTTATCATAACTACTTTCCATTCCTTCTTCAGGCGTCATCGCCACATGACTTCCTTTATCCAAAAGGCTTTCTGGAGTAATCCCTAGTTTTTCTATAGCATCTATTTGTCCTTTGTATTTATCTACCAACGCCTGTTCCTCTTCTGTCAGATTATCTGGTGCCGCTTTGATAAGATCATTTGCTCTTAGTAAAGCTTTTAATCGCTCTAAAAATGAAAAAGGTGCTGCATAAATCCCTTCGACCTTAATATTTTCATGAGGTAATAATAACCAGGTTAATGCAAAAAAATCGTCTATTTCATTGTCAAAATCAGTATCTACAACTACTCTTAATGGTTTATTTCTTTTGTTAGGTAATTGCAACAGATTTTTCATCTGCTCTTCTGTTAATTTTGGGTATTCACTCATGTATAAAGTTCGTTTAGTTTTGATTAATTAGCATAATGACCAATCTGGGTTTAAAGTTTCGTCTTCTCCTGCTTTTTTAGTTCTATATTCAATTGAATCCGGGATATCGGTTTTAGGAATATGAACGTGTACGATAAAATTATCATTAGGATATTTATCAATCTGCTGCAATGCTATATCCAGATCCTGCTGTGTCTTGACTTCTAGTCCAATCCCTCCGAAAGCATCCGTAAGTTTTGCATATTTCCAATTATTCAAATCATTATAAGGATACACTTTATTCAGATCTTCCTGAGGATAGTCTATTTTGTCTTTTCCTCTAAATGGATTTGGGTTCACTAACATTTGCTCTATACCATATATTTTATTGTCTAGTACAAATACAACAGTATTATGCTTTAGATGATGTTGGGTCGAAACTGCCTGACAGGTTTCCTGAAAAGCGCCATCTCCTACAAACACCATCACTCTCTGATCGGGTGCAGCACATTTAACTCCTATTGCTGCAGGCACAGAATATCCAATAGACAGCCAGTTTGCCTGTGCAATAAATGTATTTGGTTCACCTCTATGTAATCCCTGAGCTCCCAGCAAAGGGAATCCTGCATCAACTACCACCGTATTAGCAGCAGTGATATAACTATTCATTTTTGTAAAGAACCGATCATATGTCAACTCATCCGAAGTCTGAACTTGTGCTGACTTTTTTAGTCCATTACTGATCGCTGCATCCATAGAAAATCCTTTGAATTTCTCTTTACGCTGCATCAATTCTTCTCTAAGTGCATCTATAAATGCTTCTAACGACATGTTTGCATAGAATTTTGCACCTACTCTAATTCCAGAATGATTCGCTAAGACGGTATTATCATCCCAAATATTAAATCCACCCAGATTTTTACCTGTTGTCCACGCTCCTATTCCTATTTTAGATCCTGCTTTCGTAAATCGTTCATAGACATCATTCGGAGAAGCGTTCCCATTAAAAACACCTTTAAATAATGGATGATCTTCAGAAACTATTGACTTCCCCATAATAGAAGTCGTAAACTCAATACCCGTATCTTCTACAAGTCGTAAGAATTTCTTTTGAAGCCCTTTACGCTGAATTTCTACACCTGCCCAAAAAATTGGTTTGTCTTTTGCTTCGATTAAATCAGCTGTAGCAACGGCAGCACTTTTTGCAGTAGAGATACATAGTTCACTATGTTTTCGGGTAATAGGCCGATCAGGCATATCACATTCTGATCTCCAAACATCTTCAAAAACTTCTAAGTACACAGGTCTACCATAACTAATCATAGCATTTAAGACAGCATCTATTTTATAAGGCGCTTCTCCTCCTCCTGTAACTTGTTCTGCTGCGACAGTTACATTCCGAAACACATTAATATTACTATACATATCTCCAGTCATATGCGAAGCCATCAATCCTTCTCCAAGGTTTTTTGATTGTTCGGCATTTGTGGGAGCACCATTAATAACTAAAACAGGATTGTGTTCTACGTAGGATCCTGCTACTGGATTTAAAACACTAAAGGCGCCAACACCGTACGTAACACCAACTGCTCCGATACCTTTTAGTCTTGCATACGCATCTACACAATGTCCTGCATTTATTTCATTGGTATTTCCTATAATCTT
Source organism: uncultured Aquimarina sp. (assembly GCF_947492405.1). Classification (GTDB taxonomy): domain Bacteria; phylum Bacteroidota; class Bacteroidia; order Flavobacteriales; family Flavobacteriaceae; genus Aquimarina. The sequence goes on along the minus strand of NZ_CANLMP010000003.1, from coordinate 408,034 downwards.
AATTTTAGCTTTTGGATCCTCAATAATTGTATTTAGAAAAGGTGCTGAATAGTTTCCTGCAACACCAAAAACTGTATCTAATCCAAGTTCTTCAAGTCGAAGTTGTAGATATTTTGCTACTGTTATTTTGCTCATGACACTAGATTTTTAAAATTCTACAGGAGTTTCATTTACTTCTAATGCTGCTCGAATACCAGATTCGATGGCTCCTTCTATCCACGCATGCTTTAAGGATGTGTGTTCTCCTGCAAAATGTGCTTTTCCTTCCCATTCAGGTTTTTCTATAGCTCCCTGTAATAAATTTAATTGTCCAGGTGTAAAAATGGCTGCCTCGCCAAAGGCATACGGATTTTGCATCCAAGCTACAGTAGCAGCTCCTTTTATTCCATCTACATACGCTGGATCTTCTGGTGCATCAGGATTAAACACAGATAGCGATTTAATTCTTCTTTGTTCTTCTAAATTATCTGGTGCATGCGCTACGGCTATATTATCTAATGCATATATATAACGGTCTTTGTGACTCATAGAATCCCACTTTCTGGCATCGTCTGCCCAGCAATAGCACGCTAACATTAATCCATTTCCTTCTTTATTAATATGCTGACTTGGATAATAGATAAAACGATTGGATAAATCAGTAATGGTTCCTCCTCCCACAATATTATATGGAGCTTTTTCCCACCATCGTTCTTTAAATTCTATCAACACTTTGGTGGCTGCATCATAATGCAGTTCTCTAATTGCTTTTCTTTTGTCCTGAGAAAATTTAGGCCACACATGCACCATTCTGAATGCTGAGAAGGGTATCGTAACTATAACCTCATCAAATTCCATTTCACTTACGGGTACTTCCTGTTTTTTATACCCTATCTTTTCATAATAGGATGGATCTCGTTTGATTTCTATTTCTGTAGAGATTCTTACTTTTCCATCTCTTAGATAAAGATCAGTCATTCTCGTATCAAGATGAGTGATATCCTTTAACTCATGTTTTTCATAAAACGACTCCGTAATAACATCCGTTCCTCCAACTACCTGCCAAAATACCGTGTCATTTTTGATAATATTAGATTCTATAAAACTCTGTAAGAAATCATAGGACATGCGTGATTCTAGATTCTGAATGACTGCAATCATTTCTATAGCATTCTCCGAATAATTGGTAAATTCTTTCAGAAAGCGACGCATGGAGTATTCTCCTAATTTCTCGATCAGTTTGGGCCAGTTTGCTACCGGATCAATAGCGATAAAATCTTTAAGTGGTTGTAATGCATTGTTTAGTAATACATTGGCAGTCTGGTTTTCGTCCGGAACATTTGGATCCTTATTTGTTTGCACATGATAATCCAACAATTTATTAATATCAGCACCTTCTTTATAATATTCATTTTGAGCTACTTGTTCATAGTTCACATATAAAAATGAATTGAATGTTTTCTCTGGAAAAGTAGCACTATCTTTTTCATAATTCACATAATTTTCTTCTTTGTTTTTTAGTGCCTCTTCTTTGTCTACAGAAACATAATAAAATGGTTCTAATGGAACCTTAAGTTGCTTACAATACTCCAAAACCATATAATGAAAGTTGGGCAAGCGCATAGCTCCTGCCTCGGCATATAAAGAACTATCTTCCCAGTACTTTTTACCTTCGGTATTTCTAAAAGTTTTTACCCTTCCGCCAATTCGAGTATTTGCTTCTACGATGGTAACATTATGACCAGACTGTCTTAAGGCAGAGGCGGCAACCATTCCTGCCATTCCCGCTCCTACAACCAGTACATCTTTTTTCTTCCCTTTAGCTTTGGGAAATCCTGTTTTAATATATTCTAAATATTTCTGAACGATTGGATCATTGTCCTCATCTAATAAACTATGTAAGTATGTTTTCATGAAAAGTGTTTTAGTGCGGTGATAAACCACAGGGAATTAATATGATGTATGTTATGCTTAAGCATACTACAATTTACTTCATATCAGGACGAAATGAAATAGGTATTTATACGGGAAATTAGGGGAAAAATACAGTTAAAAGAATTCTCGGTACTGCATCACCCTAAAATCTATAGTATTAAATGCTGGGTTTTGATTTTTCTGGTCCTTATAGGATTGTAAACTTCCTATAGATCTATTTGCTGCTCCAGATGGAGCGGTTAAAGAAACTGTTTGTATGATTCTGTTTGAATGGTCTCTCGATTCCGCTTGAGATAATAATTTTGAGGGAAGTGTGAATTGATGTATTCTGGGAATGTTGTTAGATACTAACGATAATTGTAATTGGTATTCTTTAAGATGTTTTCTAAAGAAATATTCTGGTCCATTTTTACTATTACCTCCTGTAAATAGAAGTGTATCGATTTTAAGGTATTGCTGTAAATATGATACCACATCTCTTAATTGTATATGTTGCATCCCTAGATCTGATGCATCAATTTTATCTCGTTTACAACTATGGACGATATCACAAACTCCTATCCCGCGAGAGGCTAAGAAATTCTTACGTTGCGCTACAGCTTCCTGGGTGGTTTCGAATTTTAGTTTTAAATCAAAAATACGATCCAAAACAGGCCATAGCAATCCGCTGATACTGCCATAACAAAAATCAACGTCTCCTTCTTTTAATGCTCCCGAAGTAAATCGTGGTGGTGGCAAGGTTCCTACTATGAGTTTAGTAGCTCCTTCTGGAAAAAAAGGTTCGTATGGATGGGTGTGTTGGAACAATACGGAATTAGGAATTATGAGTTACGATTTACGATTTACGATTTACGAAGGTAGTAAGATTTTTAAGATAGTAGTTGGTATTAAGTAGTAAGGAGTTAATAAAATTGAGATTCACCACGAAGTTCGAAATTCCCCCTTCGAAGGGGGTTAGGGGGATGTTATTTATGAATAATGAATAGTAAGTACAGAAGTCTGAGGGTTGAGGGTTGAGCGGTCCTCCTGAGGCGGACAGGTGTCGAAACCCGAAACCTAAAACTCGTCAGGTCGAGTGTCCGCCTTGGGCGGATATATCGAGATCCATCCAGCTCTAAATAATCTAACAATCCAACTATTAAGTATTAAGTAGTTACTCCATAGAATCGCTACACAATTTTGTTATATGGGGAATTTTACGGTATTTTTAGAATCTATATAAAAATTAACCGTAGAATTAAACGTTTATTATACGTTTGTAATCGTTTATAATTGAATATATAAAAGAAATATGCGTACTAGTACGTATATAACATTGTTACCACACATAATAAAAGTGAATAGAGAAATTTGGAACGATAGAAGTTTTAATCACGATAACCCTAAAAGTTATCCCTGCCCTACTTGTAAAGTTGGAGTTCTAAATTTAAATGGAATTTTAACAAAAATCACCCCAAGAGGTGATGAAATGGAATACTATAATTATCCAAACGGAATTGAACACGTATTCAGTGGTATTCTTAAATGTAAAAATGCTGATTGCAATGAATTAGTTACTATTAGTGGACAATGCTTGAAAGACATTGTCTATGGGAAAGAACTGCCTGATGGGCAAATGTTAGAAGATAGATTTTCAACCTATTATCCGAAATATTTTTACCCAAATTTAAAATTATTTGAACTACCAAAAGAGATTACTTCAAATGTTTCTCAACAAATAAATCTTTCTTTTTCGAACTATTTTGATGATTTATCATCCTGCGCAAATAGATTACGAAATTCAATAGAGTTAATCTTGGATGATTTAAAAGCTGCTAAATGGAGGAGAACAAAAGCAGGAAAAATACACAAATTCAAAACACTTCATCAGAGAATTGAGCATTATGGATTAAAAAATAAAAATATTGCAAATCATTTACTTGCGCTAAAAATAATTGGAAACGAAGGGAGTCATATAGGAGAGGTACAACCTGAGGATATCTTAGATGCTTACGAAATATTAGAACAGTTGATCGAATTTGCGTACGTAAAGAAAGCTAAAAGAATAGCAGATTTGGCTAACGAAATTGTTGATCGAAATAAACCCAGAATGAAAAAATAAATACGTGTGGTAACACCAAGTATGTGGTCATAGCAGTTAAGTGATAATCCAGAGGTTCTTGTATATTTGCTGTGGCGTAAAGATTTTAGAATAAAAAAGATATAAAATCAACGCCGAAGTGTCGATGGCTTGGTAACATTTTGCTCTGCTACGACACATACTTATAACGTTGTACGCAATTAAAAAATGGAAGAATTAAACACAATTGATATAGAAGGGAACGAATGTCGTTTTCAATATGTGATAGAATATGGAGATGTATTAAATCCACATGAAGTTACATTTAAAGTATTTTCAATCCCACAAGACCCGATGAGATGGTTTTCTTATCGTTTAAACATTATTGATGATCAGACTGCGAAAGGTGAAATGATGACGACTAATTCATGCGCAGAATTTGCTAAAAAAGGAATACCTGAGAGAATTATTGAAAAAGCAGCTGAAAAACTTGAGCGCAATATTATTTCCAGTCCAACTATTGCACAAGAAGGTGATTACTTGGTCGGTCCATCTTATAGTGTTTGGCTCCGATTAACTGAGCAAAATGATTCTGCCAGCTTGGACGAAGAAAACCATCGATTTATACTTTTATATCAAGTTGTGAACAATTAAAATGAAACTATGGCAAGACCTATAATATTTGGAGAAATACAAGGAATTGAAGAGGGCCATTTATTTGATGGTAGGAAAGAAATGATGCCTACAAGTTTTCACCGTGTATGGGGTCGTGGAATTGATAGTGACAAGAAAAAAGGAGCTGCAGCAGTTGTTTTATCAGGCGGGTATAAAGACAAGGATAATGATGATGTAATCATTTATACCGGAGCTGGCGGAAGGGATAAAAATGGAAAACAAATTGAGGACCAAAAATGGTCACACAATGATAACTACGGTTTAATTATTAGTTGTGATCGTGGACTACCTGTGCGTGTCATAATAGGTCATAAACATAAATCACCATTATCACCTAAATCAGGATATATATATGCCGGTTTGTATTATATCGACAGTTACTGGGATGAAATTGAGAGTTTTGGTGATAAGCAATTCAAGATGTGCAAGTTTAAACTTGTATACACTGGAAAAAACACAAGTCGACCAACGCCAGAGGAAATAGAATTAGACCATAGTGTTCGTGATAAAAAACGAAGAAAAGGTACTGTTATGAGAATCGTTAGAGATACTCAAATAGCTCTTACGGTAAAGGAATTATATAACTTTGGATGCCAAGTTTGTGGAATCAAAATTAAAACCAAGAGCGGCTTTTACGCTGAAGGAGCACACATAAAACCTTTGGGCAAACAACACAATGGAGATGATAGTTTAAAAAACCTTTTATGCCTATGCCCCAATCATCATGTTATGTTTGACAAAGGAACTTTTTCAATCTCGGATGATTTAAGTTTAATAGGAGGAGTCGAAAAAGGAGTATTACACGTTAATGAAAAACACCAGATTGACAAAGATAATTTGAACTATCATCGTAAAAGTCATGGATATGATTAGGGTTGTTTGCGGCATTATCTACCAAGACGATAAGGTTTTTATATGTAGACGAAAGCCTAGTAAATCTCTTGGCGGTTATTGGGAGTTTCCAGGAGGAAAAATAGAAACTGGAGAGAGTAATGAAGATTCCCTGAAGAGAGAACTCTTGGAAGAATTACAAATGGAGGTTGATGTCGTTGAATATTTTGGTTCATCCCAATATGATTACGAAAATTTCTCTATTGATTTAATCGCATACACTTGTAATCTCAGAAATTGGAATTTATGTCTAACAGACCATGATCAATATGATTGGGTAACACCAGATGAAATATTAAAATGGAAATTAGCACCAGCTGATATTCCATTGGCACAAAGTATTAAAAACAAAAAAGCGCACAACAAAACCTAAACTGCATTAAAACGCAGTTTAGCCAAAACGTTCAGTCAAAATCAAACCATCTACCATCAAAACATCCAACTTTCCAAAAAAACTCCAAAAACACTGGTAACAATTCTATGGTTCCATACACAATGGTATAGTGACTCGCTACTAAAGCGGGTATAATAAGAATACTAATTATAAAAAAATTGAACGTATGGCACAAGAGAACCAAATTAGTGTAGTCATTCCACAAGAAACTATTGATGAAGTAGCCACTAAACTACAAGAATGTAAAACCGCTTTAGCCCCTTTTTTACAGGCATTAACAGCAAGCGAACGATCAGGGCTTTTTAAAATGGGTGATAAATCCTTACCTACGGTACAAAAGGTAAAAGGATATACAGAAACCAATCCGGAGTTTATGCCAGGCTATATGGATAAAGACGAGTTCTTAAAAGATGAAACCGTAGTATCCCAATTAACACCTATTGCCAATGTGCTGGAACAATTGTTTTCTGATGTAGATGACACGCGACTATTAGCCGGCAGTGAAGCCCTACAAGCTGCATTATTGTACTACGGACAGGTAAATGAAGCCAACAAAAAAGGAGTGCCTAGCGCCAAACCGATTTATGAGGATTTAAAAAAGCGGTTTTCTAAAAAATAATTTTTTCGATCAAGAAAATCCGGTAACATTACCAGAAAGATTCGTCCTTGAATCTTTCTGGTTTTTTTATGAATATCCGATACTTAAAGTTGAGTAAAAAACACTCGTCGTTGAGTATAAAAGACTCAAACTTGAGTATAAAACATTCAAATTTGAATATAAATGACTCGAATTTGAGTAAAAAACATTCAAAATTGAGTAAAAAACACTCAACGTTGAGTATTCATGACTCGAATTTGAGTAAAAAAGACACGACCTTATTTTGGCAAACCATCAACTAATTATCAACTCTTGTACTCAAGTGACATCTCGATACATCCGCCAGAGGCGGACACTAGATGTGACGGATAAGCAAATAATCCAGTAATCTAATTATCGAATCATCCAAAAATCAAGGAGTAAAGAAGGTAATGAGATAAGAAGATTGAGGTTCAACACGAAGCTCAAAATTCCCCCTTCGAAGGGGGTTAGGGGGATGTTATTTATGAGTAGTGAGTATTAAGGAGTTAATGAGTGGTGAGTTTGTGAGGAATGAGGAGGCAGGAGTGAAGAAGTAAAGGAGTTAAAAAAAGTTGAGGACTGAGGCTCCTCCTGAGGCGGACAGGTCTCGAAACTGTCAGTCTGAGCTTGTCGAAGACCAAGAAACCTAATAACAATACGTTTCCTAAAACTGAAAATAAATAAACGGTTGGAAATCGGCAGCATAGGTTTGATAACAGATTATAGCCACAATCGTCGCTATTAATCCTTTAATCACCACATTACTTTTAATAAACTGATCTAGCAACCAATCTTTGGTTTTGTAAGGTAACCAATGTGTAATATATCCGATCAGCATTACAATAAAAACTACTCTATATTCCCAAAGTACGACCAATGCATTCGCCCAATCCATATTGGTCATTATGGATTGATAGAAACGATCGATATGATCCATACTATTCCCTCTAAAGTAAATTCGGGTAAAGGTGATGAAAATAAAAGTAAAGGTAATCTTCCAGATAGTCGCCAACCATGCATTGGAGTTTTCATAAGGGCTTATTTGGCGCCAATATTTATAAGCAACAACTCCTAGACCATTAAGTCCGCCCCAGATCACAAATTTCCAAGATGCTCCGTGCCACAAGCCCCCTACCAACATCGTGATCATAATATTCACATTTCTATTAAAATGCCAAGCCAGTTTAGCAGAAAATAACGTTACTATAAGCAACAGCCCTATTCCGGCTGTAGAAATAATGGCAATACCAAAGTCTGCATAGGCAAATGCTCCTAAAAAAGTAAAAACAATAATGAATACGTATGAAAAGATACTTCCGTTACGGTTTCCTCCTATTGGGATATATAAATAGTCTTTTAACCAACTGGATAGTGATATGTGCCATCGTTTCCAGAAATCTCCACAATGTATCGCCTTATAGGGTGAATTAAAGTTAACCGGTAATTTATATCCCATGAGCAATGCCAATCCAATCGCTATATCTGTGTATCCTGAGAAATCACCATAAATCTGCAATGAATATCCGAACATTGCCATAATATTGGTAAATCCAGAAAACATTTCCGGAACATCGAATACACGATCCATAAAATTCATGGCAATGAAATCTGCAAAAAGCATCTTTTTAATAAGCCCTTTAAGAATCATAAAAGTTGCATTACCAAAATCTTCTTTGGTTATATTAATTTCTTTTCTGATCTGTGGTACAAAATCCGCAGCTCTAACAATAGGACCAGCCACTAACTGAGGAAAGAAACTGACGAAAAAACCAAAATCAATAATGGAATTCAATGGTTTGATTTGTTTTCTATAAATATCCACACTATAACTGATCGTCTGGAAAGTATAAAAAGAAATCCCGACAGGTAATATAATGGTATCAACGGTAAAGTAATCTGCACTTGCCCAAGTATTAGCAAACTGAGCCAGATAATTGATTACCTCATAATCCGTATTAAAAAGATTGTTATAGGATTCTGTAAAGAAATAGGCGTATTTAAAATAACAAAGTGTTCCGAGGTTAATAATGACACTGATCGCAACCAATGCTTTCTTTACCAATATGGATTTACTGTGATAAATAGCTTTACCTAAAAAGAAGTCATTTACCGTACTAAAAAGCAAAATCCCAATAAAAAAACCACTTGTCTTATAATAAAACAGTAAACTAATGGCAAAAAGGTATGCGCTACGGAGACTTTTTTTACGATATATTATCGCATACAAAAAGTAGATTGCTGCGAAAAATATCCAGAAATCTGCTTGCGTAAATATCAAAGGAAAATCCTCTGAAAAAGAAAAAATATCTTTTAATCTATTCATTAATAATTTGATTCAAAACAGAATTTGGCTCTAACTGTAATTCTTTTTCCCACGAACTAGTCAATGCCTGTAATAGTAAATCTGCTTTAATTCTATATCCCAATTGTGTAAAATGTATTCTATCTCTAGGCATCAATTTATTCTGATACCAATCTTTGGAAGAATTAAAACCTCCCATTATTTCATAAAAATCCCAAACTGCCATCTTATGCTTTTTTGCCAAATCATAGATAATCTTCTGCATCACTCTTGTTCTAGGATTTGGGAATTTTCGCTTATAATAAGAATCATTAGGTACTGTAAGTAACACTGCACAATCAGGGTTAGCTTTTTGAGCAGTTAAAATAAGAGTTTCATAATACTTCCTATATTCCTCTGGCTTAAAATCAGGATGATATCCATCATTAGTTCCAACAGAAACTATAAACAGATCCGGTTTATAGAGCATCAATTGTTTATTAAAATACTTACATCTATTATAATAGTTAAAACTAGCTCCATTTACTCCTATCGTCGTATACTCTACTCCTTTATTGTCATTCATTAATTCCATTCCCATCATTAAAAACTCTGGGTTTTCGGGATTTCCTATTCTTTGTACACAAAACTCTAATTCTTCTAATGTTTGGGTGAGTACAAATTCAATAAAATGAGCTTCTTTATTTACTTTGGTATCCGCAATTAATCCTGATTCTTTAAAATTAATTTCATAATCATCACTCCAATTATCATAAAATACTCTAATCCTATTAAAATCATATTGTTGCGCATCATAGCCTCTATGATTTGCTTTGATCTTAATATTAGCAATAGAATCTTTAAAAACAGCACTTACTCCTGCCATTCCCCAAGCTACACTATCTTTTTTTATGGAACATCGATATCCGGTCCAATCCCCATCGAACTCTACATTATAATTACTAGGATTATTGGTTCCTGCTATTTTATATGGATAAATAAATCCTCGTTGTCCTTTTGCGGTCGGACTCATATGCTGTAAATATGTTCTCAACCTATTGGAATAAATATCCGCCTGAATATGAGATCCGCCGATATGAAAAACATGAACATCTTCTTCACTTCCATTAGCGATAGTATCTAACTTGCGAAATAACTTAGCAAATGAAGGCGCATCTTCTGCAAACTTGATTTGATTAGCTTTCCAATTTACAAAAGGATATTTGTTTTGAATCGTATCCAAAACATAATCCTGAGCCATTATGGAAGAACTCACTGCGAGTAAACAAAAAAATAATATGTTATGTCTCATCATTTGGTTCTTCTTTTAGGTCAAGGTATAGGGCTGTAAAAAATAATTCTGAAATAATTTTGGTTCCTTTCCAGGTAAAATGCATATAATCGTTTGCTGTCAGTTTTTCCTCTACCCAAAAAGGCATAGATCCTTTTCCTCCCATCGCGTCATACATGCTCCAATACGCTACATTATTCTGAGAACAAGTTTCCATTAGTTTAGCATTAAGATAAGGTAGTAAAGGATATGTTTCCATCTTACCATTTACAGGAAGACACATATCTGTAGGCCCGATAAATATAAAGCTTACATTTTTAGTTCTTCGTCTCAACCAGTTTATTTGATTGGTAATAGATTTAGCATAATTATCCACTTTTGTAGAATCCTTAAGATAGGGCATTGTATTACCTCCATACTGCATAATGATGATCTTGGGTTTTAAATTCCTTGTCATCTGCCCATATATAGTAGCATTTGTACTAGAAAAAATCGTTCCTGAAGAACCACGCATCGCCACATTATCCATCTGTACTCTTGATCCTCCATCTAAGGTTACTCCATAAAAATCAGCACTTACTTTTCCCTCTAATTCAATTTTTAGATTACTTGGAGTGGTATTCGTTTTTATTCTGTATTTATGATATTTCCCATCCGAAATCAAACTATCTTGTTGAATTAACTTTCCGTCATTATACACCGAAATTTTTATCGGAAAATTACAATTACCATAATGCAGTCCTATATTCGTAAATCTCCTGAATTTGGCATATGCTTTTTTAGATTTACCAATAGTTACAGAAGCCTTCACTAATGGTAAAGAATCTAATGTAATACTATCCGGAAGCGTCTTTTTATGTTCTGTAAATCTAGATACAGACATATATGCTCCGTACTTTCTATGCTTAAATTTTTCTTGTGTAGGATCAAATCTGGCGTATCTGAACCAGTTCTCACTAGGTTTTACTATTGCTGCAATTTGCTTATATACTGGTTTCACAGGAATAAATCCAGGACCACTACCTCCGTACATTCCTTGTAATCTATTTCTAACGTACCCTGTAATTCTATCTCCTTCAATCTGAGAATCACCATAATGAATAATTCTACAAGATCTAGAAGATAATTTAGCTTTTAATTCATCAGCAAAATTGGGATTATCGGCAGGGTATCTAATTCTTTCTATTCTTGTGGTATCTATTTTGGAAAAATCAGGTCTCTGAAGGCTATCTTTTTTAGCTACTGCATCAGCCGTTAGGGTTTCTGGTTCTATATCCGATTCATCCGCTACGGGCACAACTGTTTCAGTAACTTTAAGGATATCTTGTTTCTTGATAAGAGATGAGTCCTTTTCTAAGGCCAAAAACGTTTTATAGGTAGGGTATTTAAGAGAAACTCCTTCGTAAGAGAAACCATCTTCTTGTATTTGTTCTTTTTGGATTCCTCCTTTTTCGCTTAAAAACATTAACCCAAATAATCCTCCCAATACGAGTATCAAAAACAGGGATATTTGAATAGGTTTGATTTTCAAGACTATCGGGGACTATTGATTTTTGTAAAAATAGAAAGTTTTTGCGAAATGCAAAGAAATTATTAGCCTATAGTAGAGAAAAGATACACTACGTTTCAGTTTATATAAAAAAGCTGCAATGTTTCCATTACAGCATATTATTAAATTTTAGTGTTTTATTTAGGCAAATATTCCGCCTCCACCTCCAGAACCACCTCCACACTGTCTGGCATTATAAATAATTGCCGGATAATTTAGAAGACAATACTGACTTGCTCCTGATGGTTGTCTGGCAGTAGTTCCCGGACAATTGCAGTTTAATCTACAAGGTCCTAAATGAAAGAATGGGTAACAATTACCTCGTGACGAGCCACCGTTAATTGTTTGTTGTTCTTTTTTAGTAATTGCTTGAGCCCCGTTTAGTTTTAAGAGATTTTTAAACATAATAAAAAATGAGTTAATATTAGTATTCCTTGAACCATTATAAAGGCAATCAAGGTTTTGCCTCTATAAGGAATAGTTTTAATAGACAATCTAACGATTAGTCAAAATGAAATTCCTCATTCTTAAAGATAGTACAATTTGGGGAAAAATCAACCTTCCATCGGAAGCATAACATTTTATTATTATAAGGAAGATGCTAATTTCTTTACATCGTTAACTACTCCCCGATACTTATTCCGATTGGGTTTAGACATATGCTGGGATTCTAATATGATCTCTTCTAAAATATTTTTAGCTTCTGCAGTTTTTCCTTTCTTATCAAGGAATTGAGCTAAAGTATAACGTTCTTTATAATTAGAATATCGCTGATCGATTGGTTTTAGGTTTTCTTCTGCTTCTTTAGACCTTCCTTTTTCCTCTAAAGCTAAACCGTAAAGAAACTGACTTCTGGAACCTCTAAAATCAGATCTGGAATTTATTTGCTCTGCACAAAAAATAACTTTGTCGAATTGATTTGTTTGGTGATATCCTTCAAGTAATTTTTTAACAACACCTGCGTCCTGATTATAATTACCTTTTAAAGCAATTTCATACTCTCCAATACCTGAATTATAATCACCCATCTCATAAAAAGCATCGCCAAGATATATTCGATTCTGGAATGTATCTGCAAATTCAACTTGCTTTCTAAGATCATTTACTTTCTTAGTAGGATTAATCACACTCACGATCTCATTCTGAACTACATCCAAATCTTTTTTATTAAAAACCTGAGTTACCAAATAGATGATACTACCGATAACTGGCAAAAATAAAATCAAAAAGTACCAATAGTACTCATTTCTGTTCTTGATAGCGTGATAAATACAAAACGCTTGTAAAGCGATAATCAAAAAATATGGCATTCCGCAAAAATAATAAAACTCCGTTATTTCATGCTGGTATTATCCAAAAGCCTTGATATTAAAATATATAAAAAATGGAATCGCTTATTTAAACTGATCAGGATATAATTATTGGCAAAATTAACTACCAAAACGAGTCTATTCAACTGTTAAAGTTATTAACAAAAAATAATTATCTATCTTTACGCCGTAAACATTTAATAACCTTAGAGTCATAATAGTAGACATCCTTATTTAAATAAGCCCCCTATCTACATTGTTAATAACTTTTAAACAGAGTGTTAACAACTCCAAAAGGTGTATTTAAAATACTTGTAAAGTGAAAAGAATTATACTTGTAATTGCAATATTTATTACTGTACATTACGCTAATAGTCAGTGTTCCACGCAAAATACGGATCAAACTCTTATTGGTGTAACTAATGGTGCAACTGATGGTTCAACTGGCCAAAGTTTCACACCTTCCTGTAATGGAATTTTAAACACTATTGGCGTTCCAGCACTAAACAATACCGTAAATGCAACAGTTACTATACGCAGTGGTGAAGGTTATGGCGGATCTGTTTTAGGAACATTACTAAATCAAACTACCTTTCCTTCAACAGATTTTGCAAACGACTATTCCGTATTTGATTTTTCTTCATTAAACATAACCCTAATAGCCGGACAGTCATATACATTTGATATATCTAGCACTGCACTTATCCCGTTCGATAATGAGTCTGATCCTGATTATTTAAATGGTCAACGTTATTCGGGGGGAACGGCTCAACCCGGAACTGATTTATTGTTCTCTTTAGATCTTAATGAAATTCCTTGCACAGATCCAGAGGTTCCAATCGTAACTTTTGCTCCATCAACAATTTGTGATGGTAATAATGCTACACTAACTATTTCTGGAAATCTAAACGATGCCACAGCATGGCATATATATACAGGGGGTTGCGGTGGTAGCGAAATAGGAACTACTACCTCGACATCTTTCGTAGTAACACCCTCAACACCAAACACCACTTATTTTGTAAGAGGTGAAGGTGGTTTATGTGTAATACCTGGTTTATGCGGAATGGTTAACGTAAATGTTACTGCAAATGATATGGTTACATATGCTGCTCCAGCAGATCTGTGTATTAACATAGGATTACAATCTGGTTTAGGCGGAGGAAGTCCAACCGGAGGTGTTTATGCAGGTCCAGGTGTAACGGATAATGGAGATGGAACAACCTATTCTTTTGACCCAACAGTAGCTGGTATAGGAACACATACGATTACCTACACTAGTGCTGGTATTTGTAACTCTGATGCATCTGATACCATAGAAGTATTTGATGTACCAACAGTAACGTTTACAGCTCCTGCCGATCTGTGTGTTAATGCAGGTATACAAACTGGATTAAGCGGTGGAACTGCAACTGGTGGTGTATATTCTGGAACTGGAGTCACTGATAATAGTAATGGAATGACATTCTCTTTTGATCCTGCAACTGCGGGTGTGGGTGTTCACACCATAACATATAGCTTTACGGATGCTAATGGGTGTTCTAATTCAGCATCTGATACCATAGAAGTATTTGATGTACCAACAGTAACGTTTACAGCTCCTGCTGATCTGTGTATTGATGCAGGTATACAAACTGGATTAAGCGGTGGAACTGCAACTGGTGGTGTATATTCTGGAACTGGAGTGACTGACAATAGTAATGGAATGACTTTCTCTTTTGATCCTGCAACTGCGGGTGTGGGTATTCATACGATAACATATAGCTTTACGGATGCCAATGGATGTTCCAATTCAGCATCTGATACCATAGAAGTATTTGATGTACCAACAGTAACGTTTACAGCTCCTGCCGATCTGTGTATTGATGCAGGTATACAAACTGTATTAAGCGGCGGAACTGCAACTGGTGGTGTATATTCTGGAACTGGAGTGACTGACAATAATAATGGAATGACTTTCTCTTTTGATCCTGCAACTGCGGGTGTAGGTATTCATACCATAACATACAGCTTTACGGATACTAATGGATGTTCTAATTCAGCATCTGATACTATAGAAGTATTTGATGTACCAACGGTAACGTTTACAGCTCCTGCTGATCTGTGTGTTGATGCAGGTATACAAACTGGATTAAGCGGTGGAACTGCAACTGGTGGTGTATATTCTGGAACTGGAGTGATTGACAATAGCAATGGAATGACATTCTCTTTTAATCCTGCAACTGCTGGTGTAGGTATTCATACCATAACATATAGCTTTACGGATGCTAATGGATGTTCCAATTCAGCATCTGATACTATAGAAGTATTTGATGTACCAACAGTAACGTTTACAGCTCCTGCTGATCTGTGTGTTGATGCAGGTGTACAAACTGGATTAACTGGTGGAACTGCAACTGGTGGTGTATATTCTGGAACTGGAGTGACTGACAATAGCAATGGAATGACTTTCTCTTTTAATCCTGTAACTGCTGGTGTAGGTATTCATACGATAACATATAGCTTTACGGATGCTAATGGATGTTCCAATTCAGCATCTGATACCATAGAAGTATTTGATGTACCAAATGCTTCAGTAGACGATTCTTCTGCGCCTACTTTTACCGCTAATACAAGTGGAGGATTCTATCAATGGATTAACTGTGATACAGATACACCTATTATTGGAGAAAACAACCAATCCTTTACTGCTACTGAAAATGGTAATTACGGGGTAGAAATAACAATAAACGGGTGCACGCAAAGATCTGCTTGTTTTGTTGTTGCAACTCTTAGTACAGAAGAGGAAGAACTTACGATTGATCAGTTACGTGTATATCCTATTCCGACTATAGGTTTAATTAACATTTCAATTCCGATAAAAAAGGTAACTGTTTATAATATAGTGGGTAAGAAAGTATTCGAAACACTTAATAATCCTTTTGATATTTCTGAATTAAGTTCTGGAGTATATTTTATTAATATCGAAGGTGAAAAAGGAAATATTATAAAACGAATTATCAAAGAATAGTTTATTTAAAATAGCAAAGCCTCTTAGAAAACTAAGAGGCTTTTGTTTTTATAGGTAAAAAATATTATTTCAAGGTTATCACCAAATCATCTGCTTCTACCATAGTACCTGATTTAAGCACTATTTTTTTAATCGTTGCATCTTCATTAGCGGTAATAGTTGTTTCCATTTTCATAGCTTCTATAATAAATAATGGATCGTTCTTTTTGACTTCTTGACCCGTCTTTACCAATACTGATGATAGGGAACCTTGTAAAGGTGCTCCTATCTGCTTAGTATCTGCTTTGTCTACTTTTGCATGTACTACTTTGTCAACCTTAATGGAGTTATCTTTAATTTCTACATTTCGAGTCTGACCATTTACTTTAAAAAATACAGTCACCATACCATCATCATGAGGTTCTCCAATTGAGATTAACTCAATCAATAAAATTTTACCTTTATCTAATTCTATGATAATCTCCTCTCCAGGTGTCATTCCATAAAAGAAGTTTTTAGTAGGAATATTCATCACATTACCATACTTAAGATGGTGATTATATGCGCCGGTGAACACCTTTGGGTATAACTTATATGAAAGAAAATCTGTAATATCCAGTTCTCTACCCATTCCTTTCTTGAAGATTTTCACGAAATCTTTGAACTCTGTTTCGAAATCTACTGGTTCTAGATGTGCGTTAGGTCTATTAGTGAATGGTTTCTGATCCTTAAGTACTGATTTCTGAAGATCTTTTGGAAACCCTCCTTCTGGTTGTCCTAATTCTCCTTTGAACAGATTAACTACAGATTGCGGAAAAGAAATGGTTTCTCCTTGCTCTTTTACGTCTTCTATAGTAAGATTATTACTGACCAGATATTGTGCCATATCCCCCACTACTTTAGAACTTGGTGTTACCTTTACAATATCACCAAATAATGTATTCACCTCACCGTACATCTTAGTAATCTCATGGAAACGATCTGCTAATCCCAATCCTTGTGCTTGCGGTTTCAAATTAGAATACTGCCCACCCGGAATTTCGTGCTGATATACTTCTCCCGTTCCTGCCTTTAGACCAGATTCGAAAACATAATAATATTCACGTACTGCTTCCCAATAATTAGAATATTCATTCAGCTTTGTCATATCCATTGGATTTTCTCTTTCATGAAACTTCAGCATTTCCATAATCGCATTAAAATTCGGCTGTGCTGTCAATCCGGAAAGCCCTCCTAAAGCAACATCTACAACATCTACTCCCGCTTCAATAGCTTTTAGATACGTAGCCGACTGTACAGAAGAAGTATCATGAGTATGTAAATGAATAGGAATATTAATTTCAGACTTTAATGCTGAAACTAGCTCATAAGCTGCATATGGTTTTAACAAACCGGCCATATCTTTAATTCCTAAGATATGTGCTCCTGCATTCTCAATATCTTTTGCCAATTGCACATAATACTCTAAAGTATATTTAGTTCGTTTCGGGTCTAAAATATCTCCTGTATAGCATAAAGAACCTTCGGCCAAACCTTGTGTACGAGTTCTCACATGTTCAATACAAGGAGCGATTGATTTCATCCAATTTAAAGAATCAAAGATTCTAAAAACATCCACTCCATTTTCCCAAGATTGCTCCACAAACTTTCCGATCAAGTTATCGGGATAAGCTGTATATCCAACTCCGTTTGATCCACGGATTAGCATCTGTAATAACAAATTAGGCATCGCTTTTCTCAAAGCTCTAAGGCGTTCCCAAGGATTTTCTCTTAAAAACCTAAGGCAAACATCAAACGTTGCTCCACCCCAAACTTCCATACTAAATATTTCTGGATGGTTTTTAGCAAATCCTTCTGCAACTTTTTGCATATCATAGGTACGCATTCTGGTAGCCAATAAACTCTGATGCGCATCTCGCATGGTAGTATCCGTAAAATGAACTTTATTTTCATTTTTTAACCAGTTCGCAAATTTCTCAGGTCCTAATTCTGTTAGTAAGTCTTTCGTACCTTTTTTATATCCATTCGCTTGATCGAATTCTGGAATTTTAGGAACTACAAAAGTCTTTGTCGGATCAATAGTTTTTACGTCGGGATTACCATTTACAATAACATCTCCTAAAAAATTAGCTAGTTTGGTAGCTCTATTTCGAGATTCTTTAATCGCGAATAACGTTTTTGTATCTCTTATAAAATTAACTGTAACCGCTCCTTTTCTAAAAGTGTCATGTTTCAGAATATTGTCTAAAAATGGCATATTTGTTTTTACACCACGAATCCTAAATTCTGAAAGAGCTCTACGCATTTTTCTACAGGCTCCATCTAAAGTTCTACTATTCGCAGAAACCTTAACAAGCATAGAATCAAAAAATGGTGAAATCGTCACTCCTTGATACACACTACCTGCATCTAATCGAATACCAAATCCTGAAGCACTTCTATATGTAGTAATAGTACCATAATCAGGTTTGAAATTATTTTCAGGATCTTCCGTTGTAATTCTACATTGTACTGCATATCCATTTATCTTGAGGCTATCCTGACTTTCTATCTTGATCTGGGTATCAGATAATTGATAACCTCCTGCGATAAATATCTGGGCTTTAATTAAATCAATTCCTGTTACAATCTCTGTAACCGTATGCTCTACCTGTACTCTAGGATTTACTTCGATAAAATAAATACTACCATCATCATCTACCAAAAATTCTACGGTACCAATATTATTATAATCAACTGCTTTACATATTGTTAAAGCATATTGATACAGGTTATCTAAAATATCCTGCTCTACGCCAAAGGAAGGAGCATATTCAATCACTTTTTGATAACGTCGCTGTACAGAACAATCACGTTCAAAAAGATGTACCATATTACCATGATGATCGGCAACGATTTGTATTTCTATATGTTTTGGGTTTTCTACAAATTTCTCCAGAAAAACAGTATCATCTCCAAATGCATTAAGGGCTTCTCTTTGGGATTCAGGATATGCTTTTTCTAATTCTTCTACACTACGAATTACACGCATTCCTCGTCCTCCACCTCCAGAAGCGGCTTTTAGCATTACTGGAAATCCAATACGCTTAGCTTCTTTGATTGCTATCTTAACATCTGTAAGATCCTCCTTATTACTTTGGATAATTGGAATATCATTGGCAATTGCTACTTCCTTTGCCATAATCTTATCACCTAATGAACGAAGTACTGATACTTTAGGCCCTATAAAAATAATATCGTTTTCCTGGCATCTTTGTGCAAAATCAGCATTTTCTGAAAGGAATCCATATCCTGGATGTATTGCATCTACGTTGTTCTTTTTTGCAACCTTAATGATTGCTTCAATATTTAAATACGGTTTTAATGGTTCATTATCTGCTCCTATTTGGTACGCTTCATCAGCTTTATATCGATGTAAAGAATATCTATCTTCATAGGTGTAAACTCCTACGGTTTGTAAACCAATCTCCGTACAAGCTCTAAAAATTCGAATAGCTATTTCCCCTCGATTGGCAACTAAAACCTTTTTGATTTGCATGATAATAATTTTGTGTTTAAATAATATTTAGCGAACATTCGCTGCGAAGATATTGATTAGAACGAATACTTCCAATACATTTTAATCAGAATAAATTAAATAATTAATTTTTATACTAAAAATTAACTAATTCTACTAAGATGTTATCCTTAGCACTTAAAAATAAAAGTTACGATCTAATAATTTATTTCTGAATTTTATTGTAGTAAGCTTTCTCTGTTACTTCCGACCATTTTGAGATTCTATTTTGAAAATTGGAATAGCTCTCATATACTTCTTTGGATAAAGGATCATCTCCTATCATTTCCTGTATAGCTTCATCTGTAAATCCTCTTAACGCATCCAGCGTTTCTTTAGAAAATTCTCTGATCTCCACTCCTTCTTCATTCACTAATTTATCGAGATAAATACCATTTTGTTTATCAAATTCTGATAACACCCAAACTTGCGCTCGTTTAGCTGCTGCTTGTAAAACTGCTTGTAAATGTAGAGGCAAACCATCGTGAAGATTTTTATTAATAAAAAATTCTAATTGGGAACCTGTTTCGTGCCAACCAGGTGTATAATAATATTTCGAAATCTTATGAAACCCCATTTTATAGTCGTGATATGGACCAATCCATTCTGTAGCATCAATAACGCCACGTTCTAAACTTGTATAAATTTCACTTCCAGCAACGAGAACCGCAGCTCCTCCTGCCTTTTCCAAGACTTTCCCTCCGATTCCAGGCAAACGCATTTTTAGTCCTTTAAAATCTTCTATTGAATTAATTTCTCGGTTAAACCATCCGCCCATCTGCACTCCGGTATTTCCGCCCATATAAGGTACTAAATTAAATTTAGCGTAGGTCTTTTTCCAAAGCTCGTAACCACCACCTACTTCTAACCAAGAAGTGATTTGCTGACTATTCATCCCAAAAGGTACGGCAGCAAAGAATTGTGCCGCAGGTGTCTTACCTGCCCAATAATATGCGGCCCCGCATCCCATCTCAATTGTTCCTTGTGATACTGCATCAAAAGCTTCTAGTGGTGGCACTAACTCTCCACCACCGTACACTTTGATTTTTATCTGACCATTAGAGAGCTCATCCACCCATTCCGCATACTTCTCAGCTACTTCTCCAACAACCGGAAAGTTAGGCGGCCAGGTGGTTGTCATTTTCCAATGAAATACTTTATTAGGTTTTGTTATATCGTAGGATACAGGATTGTTCATACTTGCCGGAGGCTCTCCCAAACAGGAAGAAAAAAATGAACCGGCTAATAAGAATACGAATAACTTATTCATATTATATGTTCGTAATAGTTGTATCAAAATAGAATTCATTTCTTGATTTTTATTAAGTTCTCAATTTATAATTATTCCTAATTAAATACTATTTCTTGTTCTAAGAATTCTTTTTCCTATCAAATATTCAAAACGAAAATGTACTTCTTTGGTTTTATTTATAATTAAACCATTTTGAAAACCTAACAACACTTATTAATAATCAGACGAAAAAACAGGCTATAGTTTTATATTAATTTTAATATTTAAAAACTCGATAGGGAATGAAGTTTGATCATTAAACAATGATCATTATTACACTTAAGATTAATAATTATAGAATATATGCTAAAACATACTCATCTAACTCCCCATTCAAAATGTCTTTATTCAAAAAAAATCGTACCCCCTTGCTTACAAAAAGAGATGAATTGTATAAAACAATTATTTCCAAACTCCCTATTCAAAACCGCATAGATTATTGTGAATCTTTAATTTGTAGAATTCAATTCGATTTATTGAAATCAAAATGCAGGATACAAAAGAGAAAATTTAAAAAACAACTAAAAGCCGCCAAAACCGAATTAAATAGCTTAAAAAAACTTTAGTTATAATTCTAAAAACACCTGCTGATTTTTTAATTTATTTCGAACTAAAAATAATCTCAGGAAAAAACATCACTAAACTGACGATAATTAACTGAATTACAATAAAAGGAATAATTCCTCGATATATCTGACTGGTTTTGACCGTTGCAGGTGCAACTCCTTTTAAATAAAACAATGCAAATCCAAATGGTGGAGTGAGAAATGATGTTTGTAAATTCAATGCCATTAAAATTCCTACCCAGAGCATATTCATATCAAAAGCATTAAAAACCGGAGTCACTACAGGAACTATTATAAATATGATCTCAATAAAATCAATAAAGAATCCTGCAATAAAAATTACTAACATTACTAACAGCAAAAACATCAAAGGAGTTAATTGAGAAGACATAATCAATTCCTGAAGATATTGATCCCCTCCTAATGTTCTAAATACTAATGTAAAAGTAGTTGCACCTAACAAAATAAAAAACACCATAGAGGTTAACTTTGTGGTTTCTTGAGCAACTTCTTTTAGAATTTTAAAAGAAAAATTCCTCTGAATAATTGTTAGAATAGTTGCTCCCAACGCCCCAATTGCAGAAGCTTCTGTTGGAGAAGCTACTCCTGTAAAAATAGAACCTAAAACGATAACTATTAATAAGACAGGTAACAAGAGCACCTTAAGTACCTTAGGGATGAAATTATCTTCTCTAAATGCTACAATTTCTTCAGCCGGAATACTAGGCGCATCCTCTTTATGAATATATGATTTTATTAATATGTATATTATATACAATCCAACTAAAATCAATCCTGGAAGTAAAGCTGCAGAAAACAGTGTTCCTACATCCACGGATGCAGCTCCTCTTGATGAGCTATTGATAGTATCTGCCAATAATACTAAAACAATAGAAGGCGGAATAATCTGACCTAAGGTTCCTGAAGATGCAATTACTCCTACTGCGAGTTCAGTTTTATACCCTCGTTTTAGCATTGTAGGTAAACTAATCAATCCCATAGTTACTACAGTTGCTCCTACAATACCAGTAGAAGCTGCCAATAACGCTCCAACAATTACTACAGAAATCGCTAAACCTCCACGTACACGTCCAAACATCATTGCCATAGTTTCTAATAAACTTTGCGCAAGACCTGATTTCTCAAGCATTATCCCCATAAAAATAAATAAAGGAACTGCCATCAAAACGTAGTTATTTACCACTCCCATAATCCGAGAAGGCAATAAATAGAAAGTGGACATGGTAAAATATTCTGGTGCGAAAATCGATACTCCAAAAGCAAAGGCTACAGAAATACCTCCTAATGTAAAAGCAACAGGATAACCTTTCAGTATTAAGATAAAGATAATTACAAATAAAATAATTGCTAAAAACTCCATTAATTATCTCTATTAAAAATGATCTGAATTGATTTTAGCATCTGAGAAATACCTTGTAAAAGCAAAAAGACAAAACCAACAGTAATGCAAAACTTAAGCACATATAAAGCGGGTAATCCTCCAGCTTGCGGAGATCCTTCATTAATCATAAAAGAAGACAAACCATAATACCAAGAAGATACAATCACCACATAACACCAAGGAATCAGTAAACAAGCACCTCCTAACAGGTCGATCCATGCTTTCCTTTTTTCTGACATCTTGGTATAAAAAACATCTACTCTCACATGCTTTCCATATTTAAATGTATATCCTGATCCTATCAGAAACAAAATCCCAAATAGATAAATCTCTGTCTCGATCATCCAAATGAATGTAAACTGAAACACATATCGAATGATGACATCTAATCCAATAACAATTGCCAAAAGAACTGCAACCCAACTTACAAGCGTTCCTATTTTTTCGCCAATCCAATCGAGAAAGTTTATAATTTTTTGCATCTAACGGTTTGTGAGATATATGTAAGGGATGAAGATACTAAAATTAGACACATCTGAAAATCGAAATACGAACCTATTAAATATCTTTCAGAAAACATAGCTCCTTACAAGAGCTATACAAGAAATCATGTTAACTTCTATTTAATTCTTTTTTAGTCGTGATTTAGTAATTGATAAAAGATTTTTTATGGTCAACGTTAATTAACTGCTTTACAAATAAAAGAGTCTCTTTCATTTTTCCATTCTTCACATATAGCTTAACATTAACTGCTCTTTCGTCTTTATAATAAAACTCTTTTGGCTCTGGAATAAATACTTCTGATTGTAAATAGCCAGCATGAGCTTTTATTTCAACCAAAGAAGAAAAAGGTATTCTCTTACCATCTTTAGGATTTAGATAATCTAAATTCGTTATATTTTGAAAATTTTTAGAACCACTATTCAAAGAATCTTCAACTTCTTTTAATCTTCTACTAAATTTTTCAAGCGGAATATCAAGTCTTTTCACAACAGATGTATCCATCTCCATTGAAAAGACCGAAATAGGAATTGGAGTTCCGTAAAATTTGATACTATCTAAGAGTTTAGATGCTTCTAAATCTTCTTTCAGTTTTGGACAAAAATGAGGTAAGGGCAATGCATATTCATCGTAAATAATAAGGTCTATAACATTTTGACTACCACAAGAGCTCGTTATCAACACTAAAAAAACAAAAAGAGTTTTAGTCATATCGGAAGATAAGATTTAAAAAGTATTTTTCATTCCTATCTTACAAATACCAATTCGTTTGGTTTAATAGTATGTTCTTCACTAAAACTATACCCTTCATAATTGAATCCTTTAAGATCTTCTATAGTTTCCGCTCCAGTATCAATAATATAACGCACCATCATGCCACGAGCTTTTTTAGCAAAGAAACTAATCATCTTTAATTTATCACCTTTCCAATCCTTAAATTGTGGAGTAATAATCGGAACTTTTAATACTTTTTTATCAATGACACTAAAGTATTCATTACTGGCAAGGTTTACAAATAATTCATCATCTTGGAGTTCTGCATTTAACTGCTCTGTTAGCTGTTTTTTCCAAAACTCATATAAATTATTCTTACGTCCCACTTTAAGCTTGGTCCCCATTTCTAATCGATAGGGCTGCATTAAATCCAATGGTTTTAAAATTCCATATAAACCCGAAAGTATCCTCAACTTATCTTGTAGCACCCCCAATTTATCTTCTGTAATTGTGTAGCTATCCAGTCCAATATAAACATCTCCTTTGAATGCATATACTGCTGGTCTAGCATTATCTGACGTGAATGGAAGCTGCCAATCTTGATTCCGCTGCCAATTTAATTGCGCGAGATTATCACTAATACTCATCAAATCAGAAAGTTTCTTAGGTGTCTTCTTCTGAAGAACGGTATTTAACTTTTTTGCCTCCTCTAGAAAAGATGGCTCTGTATATTTTTTTGTTGGTAAAGAGGTCTCAAAATCTAAAGACTTGGCTGGTGATATTACAATTTTCATTCAGGTAACTTTTGTTTTCTCAAAAATACGATAGTGTATTGATAAATAAAATCAACTAGCGTAATTCTTATCTATTCGAGTATTGAAATGCTCTATGTGATACAACATTATAAGTAGCGTCACAAAACTTGATTATATAAGAAAAGGCACAGATAAAGTCTAATAAGATATAATCAATCGTTTTATGTTTCTTCTCCCTCTGGGAGAAGGAACCCTTTTGTATTGTAAAACATTGAATAACAGTGTTTTTTTTTACATCTAACTAAGATTACAGTATCCTATTTTATATATCCTTCTGATCTAAACCAATCAATGGTTTTTTGAATCGATTCATCTACAGACACTATTGGTTCATAACCGAGATCTCTTTTAGCTTTTTCTCCATTAAGAAATTGTCCTGCAGACATCACTGCAATGGCAGTATCATTAAGTAAAGGAAGTTCTCCTCCGAACATTTTATATTTTGTCATTTTAATCTTAGACACCATTTTTGCAAGGCGAATTGAAACTTTTTTGGGCATTTGTGGAAGTTTAGCAACTTGAACTATCTTCTTAACTAAATCTTCCATGGATATATTCTCGCCAGTAATTAAATACCGTTCTCCTATTCTTCCATTCAAGCAGGCTAATAACAATCCTCTTGCAGCATCACCGGCATACACTACATTTCTATTTCCATCAACATACCCTGGTAATGTCTGGTTTACGATATTAGTTATCAGTCGTCCAGTTGAAGGACCGTAATCAAACTCTCCAAAAGTCATTGCGGGAATTCCGATTACGATGGGTGTTCCAGATTTTGCTGCTTCTCTGGCTATTTTATCCATTACCCATTTAACTTGCACATAGGCTGATTTATTTTCTGGACTATTCTTATATATTATTTCCTCACTACCAATTCCACTTTTCGATTTAGGAATGGCAATTGCTCCTCCTAAATACAATCCTTTTTTCACACTGCTTTCGTTAATCGCTGTAACGAAATTATTCATTTGATGTTCTGCAATTTTAATTTCTTCTTTTAGTGGTTTCGGATTGGTAGGGTAATATGCTCCACAATTTAAAACATAGTCTAATCCAGCGCAGGCTTTTGTTAAACTATCACTATCATTTAAATCTGTGATACTGCTTTCAAATTTTAAATCCTTTATAGTAGAAAGGTTTGAGGTTTTTCTTTGTAATACAACTAGTTCATTTTCCGGATTATCCAGAACAGCTTTCGCAACATGATGACCAATCATACCTGTAGCTCCTATCACTCCTATCTTATTCATCTATATAAATGTTTATGCGAAAAAAAACATTCTCTTAATTTATTGTTATAATAAAACTAAGGTTTTTTCAACAATTGCTCATTATCAGTAAAAACAAAAAAAGCCTATCCAAACGGACAGGCTTATGTTTTAAAAAAGTCAATATGTATATTATAATACTTTCACGTTTACCGCGTTCATTCCTTTTTTACCTTCTTTAAGTTCAAACTCTACTTCGTCACCTTCACGAACTTCGTCGATTAAGCCTGAAATGTGTACAAAATGATCTTTGTTTGATCCTTCTTCTGTGATGAATCCAAATCCTTTGGAGTCATTAAAAAATTTTACTGTTCCTTTGTTCATTGTAAATAATTAAAGCGCGAAGATAATATTATTTCCTGAGCTATCCCTATTTATTTAAAAATAAAGTTTTTAGTAACATTATATTTAATACTGAATACTTTGTGAAACTTACACAAACTTTACTAATTATTTATTCCTTTTTCACTCTATGCTCCACATCTTTCAACATTAAGTCAAGTGTTTTTCTATCCATCCATTTTCCTTTAAGCATTACCCCCTGAATAGTCTTCGTGTTTTGTATGTTTTCTAATGGATTTTTATTTAATAACACCAAATCTGCTAATTTACCTTCAGCAATAGTACCACTTAATACCCTATTTAGATATTTAGCTGGATTTACCGTTACAGTTCTTAAAGTTTCATATGGTGATATTCCTGCATTACATATTAACTCCAATTCTCTATGTAACGAAAAACCTGGTAAAAACAATCCATAAGTATCACTTCCTGCTAATAGCGGTACATTTTCATTACTTAATATCTTAGTAAACATTTGTTGCCATTCTAACTCATTTCGTAACCTAATCAGAGATTCTGGAGCAGTAAACCAAGAATTTGTTCTATAATGAGTACTATCGGACATACAGTAAGCGGCATACTTCTCTGGAAGGTATTTAATTTCATCGTTTCTTTTCAAAACCTCAAACTTCTCATCATCAGCATATCGACTAATCATCTCAAAAATACCTAGAGTAGGTGAAACGTAAATACCACTTTTCTTTATTTTGATCGCGGCTTGCTTAAGATAAACGGTATCTTCTTTTTGTTCGGAACTAAAAATATTCATAAACTCTTCTACATGAGCTATTGACTTCATTTTTAACGAATATTCTAATGGTAACTTTCTTTGCCCATGTCCAATAACAGGAATATTATGTTTTGTTGTCTCTTCTATAAGTTTCAGATATATTTCTTTTGGCAGATTATCAGCTATTTTCAGAAAATCATACCCTCGATCATGATGCATCTTAACAACATTTAGAACATCATCAATTGTTTGTAGATCTTCTGCTTTAAGATAAGGTCCCGAAGTCACATAATACGGAGCCAGTATTTTGTTACTATTGGCTTGCTGTCTAATTTTTATTTGATCTTGCCCTTCATATTCTGCCATATTTCTAGCTGTTGTGACACCATTGGCAATAAGTAACTTAAATTCATTTTCTACATCATTTTCTAAATGGTAATGCATTTCTGATAAGCCAGGAATTAAATACTTATCCTTAGCATTGATTATGTTATCAATAGCTTTGGTTCTTTTTACTGAAACTGGTTCTATTTTGGATATTTTCCCATCTATAACAATCACTCGTTGATTATATAATATTACATCGCTATCCATTGGAATAACATTTACATTTTCAAAGGCAACGCTTTTATGTTGACTACATAATGAAGTTAAACTGACTATTGCTAAAATGCAGAAAGAAATAAAGGGTTTACTAAATTTAAACATCTGGTATAATTTTATTGTTAACAGTGTCAAACCTAGTAAAAGCAATTATCTGTAATGTTCGGGATTGTAAGACTCTGACAAATCCGAACCTATTTTTGTTCCTTCTTAAATGTATTTGGGGACATACCAGTTTCTTTTTTGAAAGCAGTATAAAAAGTTGTTTTGGATTTAAACCCAGCTTCCATACCAATTGCTAATAAACTATACTTATCGAACTCTGGGTCAAGAATCATCTGTTTTATATCATTTACTCTATAATGATTAATAAACTCAGAAAAATTCATGTCACAATTAGTATTTATCTGCTGAGAGAGATAACCACTGCTTATCCCTAGTCGCTTAGCCACTAAATCTCTACTTAGATCTGGATTATGATGAATGCGCTCTTGTTCTACAAGTATTATTAACTGATCTATATACGGATTGGTTTCTTTATTTATTGCAGACTTTATGTCTTTCTTAGAACGATTAAGAAGTTGTCTTACTTCATATTGCTCATTAGACAATTTAAATTGATATAATCCTTTATAGATTAACCAGTACATAAAAATTGAAACTGCAATCCATAAAAATGTCAAAGGCATCTTAGATCCATATAAAAAACGATATCCTTCTAAAATGATTCCATAAAGTTCTAAAAAAGAAATAAATATCCAGATCCATTTAATCCACTTAATAGCAACCTCTGTTTTGGTATAAAAAATATATCTAGCAGAAAAAAGCATTAAACTAAACGGAAAAACAATCGAAAAGATACTGACGACCTTATAGAAATAAAACACGGCTTCTTGCTTATACACGAAGACCATCTCATAAACACCAAATATTGTATCCAATGAGATTAGGATATTGATAATACTTAGTACAACAAATGGAATATAAAGGAGTTTACTTTTCTTTGTTTCTGTAAAAGAATGTTTTACTTTTTTTAGAAAAAATACCAATAGCGTTACTGGATATAAAAACTGCCATAAAAAAAGATCCGAAATAGAAATAATTATAGGGTTTCTTCCTAAATCCCAAAACCAGTTATTTATTCCAATAATGGATAATACTAGAAGTGTATATCCCAGATAAGAATTATCCTTATTTTTAAAAAACCTGGAAAACAGAATGATACCTCCTAAAATGAATCCGTGAACAATTCCTATTAAGGTAAAAATTTCTATAAAGGATATTTCCATTTCTTTATTTGAACTCTAACATACTAAGCATCCAGTTGATTCTTAGCATACTTTCTCCAACGCTCTACGCACTGTTTCATATCATCAGGTATCCAAGTTTCAAAATGCATTTTCTCACCAGTTACGGGATGTACAAATCCTAAAGTCCTAGCGTGTAATGCCTGTCTTGGCAAAACCTTAAAACAATTCTCTACAAACTGCTTATATTTAGTAAAAGTGGTCCCTTTAAGAATCTTTTCTCCTCCATATCGCTCATCATTAAATAACGTATGACCTATATGCTTCATATGTACACGAATCTGATGTGTTCTTCCTGTTTCTAATTTACAAGAAACTAAAGTTACATACCCTAAGCGCTCTATGACTTTATAATGTGTAACTGCGGGCTTACCTTTATCAGCCTCATCTCCTTCAAAAACAGTATTCTGTAATCTATTCTTAGGATGACGTCCTATATTACCTTCAATAGTACCTTCATCTTCGTTCATATTACCCCAGGCAATCGCCACATATTCTCGTTCTGAGGTTTTATCAAAAAACTGCTTTGCTAAGTGAGTCATAGCTTCTTCAGTCTTGGCTATTACCAATAATCCACTTGTATCCTTATCGATACGATGTACTAACCCTGGACGATCACTACTATTGTTCGGTAGGTTATCAAAATGATAGATTAAGGCATTAATCAAAGTACCTGAATAATTTCCGTGACCTGGATGTACTACCATTCCTGCAGGTTTATTAACTACCAACAGCACATCATCTTCATATACAATATCTAATGGAATATCCTCTGGAGTTAATAAATTCTCATACGGAGGATGCGAAAACAAAACGCGAACAACATCATTTGGTTTTACCTTATGATTTGACTTTACGGCCACATCGTTAACAAAAACACTTCCATCTTTAGCAGCTTGTTGTATTTTATTTCGTGTAGCGTTTTCAACAAAATTCATTAAAAACTTATCTACACGAAGAGGAACTTGTCCTGCTCCAGCCACGAACCGATGATGTTCATATAAATCATCTTCATTAGGGCCTAAATGTTCAATATCAGGATGCTCTTCCAAAAGTATTTTGTTTATGATATTAATTTATTGGGAAAGTCTTAGGTTCCCGCTCTCATCACCAACTACAAGATCTATCGTCGATGTTTTCATTATTTTATCTCCAGGCTTTAGTCTTTTACCCTTATATCTAAGCTCAAGCACTTGATCCGATGGATCCGGTTTATAGGTAATCGAACCTATCTTAAACCCTAAAGCAACAAGCCTGGGCTCTACCTGTCTTCTCGTCTTACGAATCACATCGGGAACCTCAATCTTGCGATAACCTGATGGATTTAGTGTAACATAGATCTTTCTATTCTCTTTTACCATATTACCAGCCGCAGGATTTTGTTCTATAACAGAGTATCTAGGAAAATCAGGATTAAAATTGGCAGAATCCTGAACCTCATATCTCAAATCCTTTGACTCTAAAACCGTTTTTACTTCATCTAATGTCTTCTTACTCAAGCTCGGTACTACAATACGCTGATCATGGTTCGTAGAACTATCCAACCACTTTAATGCTACATAGCATAAAATTGCAGTCATTGCTATAGCAATTACAAGTTGAATAAGAAATGTTTTACTCCAAATAAATCTCAAAAGGCCTTTTATAAAATCCATGTATCGGTTGATAGTTTCGGCAAAGATATAAAAACGGAAACTTTTTAGCTTTTGTTGTGAGATAAATGATATTTTTGTTTGTAAACAGTACTCAATGAAGAAGAATATTGCCATCCTTATGGGAGGTTACTCTAGTGAATTTGATATTTCTATCCAAAGTGGAAACGTAGTATATAAGCATCTGGATAAAAATTTATACCAGCCTTATCGTATTCATATTACTAAAGATTCCTGGTTTTATGTTGATGACAATGGCCAAAAAACCAACATAGATAAAAATGATTTTTCATTATATCTCGATGGTTCTAAAATTACTTTTGATGCCGCCTTTAATATTGTTCATGGCACTCCTGGAGAAGATGGTCTATTACAAGCTTATTTTAAATTAATTGGAATACCACAAACAGCTTGTGATTTTTATCAAGCTGCTCTTACTTTTAATAAAAGAGATTGTATTAGCGCCTTAAAACCTTATGGCATTCCAACTGCCAAAAATTATTTCTTAAATAAAGGGGATGTAATACACACCGAATCTATAATCAATACTGTAGGTTTGCCTTGTTTTGTAAAAGCTAACAAAGCTGGTAGTAGTTATGGAGTTTCTAAGGTTAAAACTACAGACGAACTGCTTCCTGCTATAGATTTAGCTTACAAAGAAGATGATGAGATTATTATAGAATCTTTTTTAAGTGGTACAGAAGTTTCTGTGGGCGTGATTACTTATAAAGGTGAAGATACAGTATTACCTATTACTGAAATTGTTTCTGAAAATGAATTCTTTGATTACGAAGCAAAATATTTGGGAAAATCACAAGAGATAACACCTGCCAGACTTAGTGAGGCAGATGAGAAAAAGGTTAAAAATCTAGCTTTAAAAATATATCAAATACTTAAAATGAAAGGTTTCTCTAGAAGTGAATATATTTTTCATAACGGAGAACCTCATTTTGTAGAAATGAATACCAACCCAGGATTTAGTGAAGCGAGTATTTTACCTCAACAAGCAATTGCTGCGGGTATTAGTCTGCCTGAATTATTAACCAATACTATTGAAGAAGCAATAAAAGCAGATAAATAATTAACATCCGAAATTAGATATAAAACTAATTTTTTACTTCGTAACTTTACCTATCTTTATACAAACAATCACAAATCACTTATGAGAAGAGCTGTTTTTCCAGGTTCATTTGATCCTATTACTCTTGGACACTATGACATTATCGAAAGAGGATTGACTCTTTTTGATGAAGTTATATTAGCTATCGGTGTAAATGCCGAAAAGAAATATATGTTCTCTTTGGAAGAACGAAAGCATTTTCTTGAAGAAGCTTTTAAAGGTGAATCGAAGATTAAGGTAATGACTTATAAAGGACTTACAGTAGATTTCTGTAAACAACAGGATGCTAATTTCATTCTACGAGGACTTAGAAATCCTGCAGATTTTGAATTTGAAAAAGCTATTGCTCATACAAACAGAAAACTAACAGAAATAGAAACAGTTTTTCTACTTACCTCATCTGGAAAAAGTTATATTTCGTCATCTATTGTTCGTGATGTAATTAGAAATAATGGTGATTACACAGGATTAGTTCCAGATACAGTGAGAGTAAAAAAAATATAGAATTCGTTCAACCCCAAAAACCTATAATACGTATGCAACCTACACGCAAGATTTCTAAATTAATACTGATCTTTTTTGTTATTACAGTATTTCACTCTTGTAGCAGTGATAATGAATCTGATGACAATACTATTGACCCCATTACTTGTCAAAATCCTGATAGCGCTATTTATGAAGAAAAAGATGGGTTGATCGCAGTGGAGTTTGAAAGTATTAAAGATCATAATGATTGGATGAAAGAAAACACAATTCCAGGGTTCTTTGGAACAGATTATCTGGTCTGGACTGGAAATCAATTTACAAATACTCCTGGCAATGGTCTTCTTATCTACAAATTAAAAATTACTAATCCAGGTACTTATAGATTTATTTGGAGATCCAGAATAACCAATGGGACTTCGGGATCAGAACATAATGACTCATGGTTGCGATTTGCTGATGCTTCTGGTTTTTATGGCAAAAGAGGAGAAAGCATAGTGTATCCGGCAGATACAGATCAATCCCCTACTCCAAATGGTTCCAGTAAAGATGGTTGGTTTAAAATTTATAAAAGCGGTGCTGCTGATCAATGGAAGTGGCAATCGTCTACAAGTGATAATGATGCACATGATATTTTTGTAGAATTTGATACATCAGGAATCTATACTATGGAGGTTTCAGCTAGATCTAATTTTCATGCGCTTGATAGGTTTGTTCTTTTCTCCGAAAATATAACCCAAAATGATGCTATAGCTGATACTGCTGTTTTAAGTGAAATAACATGTAATTAATAATGAAAAGAAGTCTTGGAGCAATCACTATAGTCGTTAAAAATTATGATGAAGCTATTCACTATTATTTAGCTAAACTTGACTTTAAACTTATAGAAGACACCAAACTAAGTGATAAAAAACGCTGGGTTATCATCGCTCCTAACAATAGTTCTGAAACCTCAATTCTACTAGCAGAAGCTGCTACTACCGAACAGAAAAAAGCGATTGGAAATCAAACCGGTGGTAGAGTTTTCCTATTCCTACATACAGATGATTTTTGGAGAGATTATAAAAACATGAAATCCAAAGGAGTATCTTTTCTTGAAGAACCTAGAGATGAAGTTTATGGAACTGTTGTGGTTTTTGAAGATCTTTATGGTAATAAATGGGATCTTATAGAACATAAAAAATAAAATCCCTGTTAAACCTTCGACCTAAATCACAGTCCTATATAAAAACCTGTGATTATGAGTGCTTCTTTATCGGATAAACAAATACAACATCTTTACTGGAGAACTGGTTTCGGAATTTCTTCGTTAGAATTAAAATATATTAGAGAATTTTCTAAACAACAGATTATTGATCATTTGTTTTCAAAAAGTAAACAAGAGACTCCATTAACACTCGATTTTGGTGATTTACTGAAAAACCAAAGAGGCCTTTCTCGCGAAGAACGCAAAGAATTTCGAAAGCTTCGGAATCAAAAGATGTTAGAACTTAATGTACTTTGGATAAAACAGCTAACTGAAACGAAACAGGTTTTAAGAGAAAAAATGACATTGTTTTTTCACGATCATTTTGCTGTTCGATTAAAAACTCCCAGAGCCAGTCTTCACCTCAATAATGTTATCAGGAAACATGCATTAGGAAACTTTGGAGATATGCTCATGGAAGTTTCAAAATCTCCAGCGATGTTATTGTTTCTTAACAATAGACAAAATCGAAAGAACAGTCCGAACGAAAACTTCGCTCGTGAGGTTATGGAGCTTTTCACACTTGGTATCGATAATGGTTATACAGAAAAAGACATCAAAGAAGCAGCAAGAGCGTTTACAGGTTGGAACTTTAATAAAAATGGTTCTTTCGTTTTTAGAAAAAACCAACATGATTATGAATCTAAAACATTTTTAGGAAAAACCGGAAATTTTACTGGAGAAGATATCATTAAAATCCTTCTGGATCAAAAACAAACTGCCAGATACATTACAGAAAAGATCTATCAATATTTTGTAAACGAAAAAATAAATCCAAATCATATTGAAGAATTAGCTGCTACTTTTTATGAATCTAATTATAGTCTGGATATTTTAATGCGAAAGATATTCATGAGCAATTGGTTTTATGAATCTCAAAACATAGGAATCAAAATCAAATCACCTATAGAATTGATCGTAGGGATAAGTAAACCATTTCATGTAGTATATAAAGATCCAAAAGTTCTCATTTACTTACAACGCAAGCTAAATCAAACATTATTCCGCCCTCCTAACGTTGCTGGTTGGCCTGGTGGAAAATCCTGGATAGACAACTCTACACTGATGCTTCGCTTAAAACTAGCTTCTGTTACTCTAAATAGCGGAGTAATCGAATGGCATGATCAGAACGATATGGAAGAAACCTCCATAATGCGTCAGAAACTCTATAAAAAAATGAAAACTCGAGTTGAGAAAAAAGTAAAAGCTACACCAAATTGGAAAAGTTTCCTTACTTCTCTTCAACAAAGAGATAAAGAAGAATTGGTAAACTTTATAATTCAGCCAAAACTATCCAATGGAGCAAGCACTATTATAACAAAGCTTGATCCATCAAACACTAAAAACTTCATTATTGAATTAATGAGTTTACCCGAATATCAACTTTGTTAAAACTATAAGATTATGGACAGAAGAGATTTTTTAAAACAATCCGTTTTTGCATCAGGAATGGCATTAGTTCCTTCATTTCTAAAAGGGATGGAATTTCTAACGCCTGATCAATTATCGGGATATAAAAATATAATTATTATACAACTTTCTGGTGGAAACGATGGTTTAAACAGTATTATTCCAATTAGTAATGACATATATCACAGTTTAAGACCAACAATTTCTAAAAAAGCAACACAAACCTTAAAAATAACAAACGACCTCGCTTTTAATGATAACTTAAGAGCAATAAAAGAATTATATGATCAAGGAGAAGTATCTATTATTAACAATGTAGGATATCCCAACCCAAACAGATCACATTTCAGAAGTACGGATATCTGGCAAACGGCTAGTGATACTAACCAGTATTTATCTACAGGTTGGGTAGGCAGATATCTCGACGCCAATTGCCAGCATCCGTATCAAGCAATAGAAGTAGATAATTCACTATCTCTTACTATGAAGGGAAATCAAATGAATGGCATGGCTGTTTCTGATCCTAATCAGTTATACCGTACTACGAGAGAACCTTTTTTTAATAAGCTTGTAGATAGTACTCATAAAGACATGTTAGACGAAGATAATCAGGGTTATCTATATAAGACAATGCTAGAAACATATTCATCTGCATCATATATCTATGAAACTTCTAAAACATATAAAACCAATACCGAATATCCTCAGTCATTATTCGCCAAAAACTTAAAAACCATTGCAGATTTTATCGTTTCCGGATTAAAAACTAGAGTTTTCTATAGCTCCCTAGGTGGTTTTGACAGTCATGTTAACCAATTAAATAGTCAAGATAGATTATTAGGAATATATTCTGAAGCAGTTGGCGCTCTTGTAAAAGATTTAAAAAAGAACAATAGGTTTAAAGACACTCTAATATTAACTTTTTCTGAGTTTGGTCGTAGAGTACAACAAAATGGAAGTCGTGGGACAGATCACGGTGCAGCAAATAATGTACTTGCTATTGGTGGTTCTCTAAAAAAGGCAGGTGTTTATAATGAATTACCAAACCTATCCAATCTGGATACCAACGGAGATATTAGATACAGTGTAGACTTTAGAAGTATATATGCAACCATACTAGGAAATTGGCTGGAAGTAGATGATAAAAACATTTTAAATAAAGATTTTAGTCAACTAACATTTATATAATGACATACTCCAAATAGTCTGAAGAAACAAAAACCTTACTACCAGATGTAGTAAACCGATTACAAGATATGCATTACCTATTATTATATACAATACCGGTTTCTTTAAAAATAAATCAATTTCTGACATAAATCGTTAAGCTTAAAGGATTATAAGTCAACAAAAAGCACAAAAACGGACAAAAAACAATACTGAAAAATACGGTTAAACCGTAAAATCTGTGTTGTTTATCGATATAAAAGATCGCTTTATCTAAAACATCTTAAATCATTTTTTTTCATAACTGTTTGATTGTAAATTTGCTACAGATCAAGTAATAACTTCATTAAGCCCCAAAAATTATGAAAACTATTATTCTTACGATTATAATCTTATTTTCTTTCTCTAATGTAAATGCTCAAGAAGCAACTTCTATAGAACCTACTAAAGAGGAATCTAATAATGTTAAGAATACTAAGATTGATTTTTATGAAACATTGATCGCTGTTAATAATTTTGACATCAAAATCAAAAAAACTAAAACAGCTACTACCGCAACCAAAACTGACTTTTATAAAGAATTGATGATCAAGAATGGATTTACTGTAGACAGTAAAGAAAGTACAAGATTAGCAAACAATGATAAAAAAGAAAAAGACAGTATAATTACTGATACCACACAAATTACTGGATTATTGCCATAATTTTTTAACATAAATATTTCAAACACCGCTCTTTTCTTGCTTGGAATTGCGGTGTTTTTTTTATGCCCAAATTTAAAAAAATCAAAAGCATCAATACTTAATAGAATATTTTTGATAATTTTAGAAATCAATATATTCTAATAGTATGCAAATCCATGAAACCGCCTTCGTAGTATCTACATATAGATCACAACATGAAAATGTGAGTAAAGACATATATGCTAAACTTTGGAACAACGCTGCTACCGATAGTTTGATTCCTGAAATTCTTGAAAGCGTTTCTGCATATGAAGCAATTCTACACAGCCTTAGGAATAGATTTTTTTACGAAAGCATGAAATATTTTTTTGAAAATAATAAAGGTGGAACTCTCATAAATTTTGGATCTGGTTTTAGCATGTATCAATTCTTAATGAATGATAACGTTTCGACTATTGAGATTGATAAAAAAGATATTATTGACTACAAAAAGAAAAAAATAGATCAATGGATTCAAGAAGA
Source organism: uncultured Aquimarina sp. (assembly GCF_947492405.1). Lineage (GTDB taxonomy): Bacteria > Bacteroidota > Bacteroidia > Flavobacteriales > Flavobacteriaceae > Aquimarina. The sequence goes on along the minus strand of NZ_CANLMP010000003.1, from coordinate 370,681 downwards.
AAAGTTACCTAATCGTGACATACTATACGTATCAATAGATTTTAACACGCTTTCGGAAGAAGAAATCATACAATCTCTAAAACCGCTTATAAAAAAAGAGCCTGTTTTTATACTATTAGAAGGAGTACTATTCTTTTTAGACCAACAAACAACAAAAAAATTATTCAAGGTTTTCCAAAATTTACAACAACCAGGTGATATCGTAGGAAGTGTATCCTATCTTCCAGAAATAGAAACCACCGAAGTTTACAAGAGACTACTTCATTATTTTGATAGTCACAACGACACTAACGACTCTTTTTCACATCAAACCATATCCAATTCATATTATGAAAACATCGATGGATATATCTTAAAAGAACACGTTGATGAATATAGTTTAGCAAAAACTTATGCTTCAGAATTTGGTATCAAAGACAAGAACCAAATTTTGAATGAACATATGTATCTCTTAGAAAAAGATTAATTTTGACTTATCAATGCTCCGCAAATCCCTAATCCAACTACAAGATAGACTCCTGCAAGAATGAAAAAGACTTTTCCCGCTATGCGGTTTTTAGTTCTAAAGAGAATTAATCCTATAAGTGCTAAAAATATCGGAGGACCTAGTAATATTAATAATATCAAATAAATCAACCCATCAAGATTCCCCACTTCTAATAAAATTGAATTTGTTATCATATTGTTTCTTTTCTTAATTGTTCAAGATATTCTCTTTTATCATCTCTATAAAAAAGATTCATCGTCTCAAAAGGGATAATTTTATAATCCTTATTCACTATATGGACACACGATTTTTTAATAGCTCTTACATCAAAATTATACGCATCAATAAATTGCATGATAATAACCCTAAATAGATTGTCATATCCTAAATCCGGTGCATCAATCTCTGGCAAACAACACATAATAGATTTAAGATTCTCTGAAGCTACATCTACAGAATTACCTGTACTAAACAATTCCAGCATTTTACCATGCAATTCGGTATCCTGCTCATAAACAATAGTATTCTTACCATTATCTAACAAATCAGTAGGATTAATGTAGCGAGTTAAAGGAATGATCCCTTCCTCATTCTTCAATGCATATCCCATTACCAAAGCATCCGGATTACATGGAACTGGAATTAAATCATCAGATTCAAAAACAGGAAACTGTTCTAATATTTTTCTACGTACTTCTGTCAAAGTTATTCGACTCTCCTGATCATCAAAACCCTCTAATCTACCAGCAATTTGTGTAGGCTGTAATGTCACTCCTCTTACAGATTTCTGCTTAGTAGCAAAGGTGATGATTTCTCCTATTTCCGAATCATTTAATCCCTTTTCTAAGGTAACCACTAGCGTGGTAGAAAGATTAAATTGATTTAAGTTTTCAATTGCTTGCTTTCTAATCTTAGTAAGATCTTCACCTCTTAGCTTTTCCAAAACCTCAGCTTTTAAAGAATCAAACTGCAAATAAATTTCGAAATCAGGCATATAACTCGCTAATCGCTCAGTAAATCCAATATCTTTAGCAATTCTAACACCATTTGTATTCACCATCAGATGCCGAATAGGTAATTGTTTTGCATAATCAAGTATCTCAAAAAACTGAGGATGTATCGTTGGTTCACCACCACTAATCTGAACAACATCGGGTTCTTTCTCATTCTCGACAATGGTATCCAACATTTTCTTTATTTCATCTAATGTTCGGTGTCTGCCGTAATGAGGTGATGAAGATGCATAACAAGTAGGGCAGGTCAAATTACATCTATCTGTAACCTCGATAATAGATAAACAAGAATGCTGCTCATGATCAGGGCATAACCCACAATCATATGGACATCCGTAATCAGTTGTTGTATTAAATTTATAAGGAAACTCTGAAGGTTTGTTATAATTTCTGATATTCTTATAATATTCGATATCATCTGCTATCAACACTTTAGACCTGCCGTGTTCCGGACATCGTTTTAGCATAAAAACCTTATCATCTTCAAAAACAATTTTGGCATCAATTCTCTTAAGACAGGTAGGACATAAACTTAATGTAAAATCGTAATACGTATAATTTCTAGTTGGCATAAAAGAATTTTCGGATAGTTTTTTGGTAGTAAATCAAGCATAAGATACATAAATACTGAATACTACTAAGCCCTAAAATTAAAAAAGTATTTGGTTTTAAAAACTCTATCAAAAAACGAAATAGAAAATAAGAAATCATAAAACACTTAAAAAGCTTTCCAGATTCTGAATTGAATTTATTTTGAAGTCGTTTTAAAACAATCCATAACACTATTAGAAAAACTACTTCGAAAAGTGCAATTGGATATCTAAATAAACCATCGCCTAAATCCATTCCTAAAAAAGTAGATGTCTCTTTTCCGTAAGTAAACTCATTGATACCAGCCAGAAAGCATCCTATTCTTCCTACTATTATTCCTAATATAATAGGAAACGTGAATAAATCACCCGAGGATTTTTTTTCTCCGATAATTTTCTTGGCTATTTCTACTCCTAGCAAGCCTCCAAAAAGACCACCCATAATAGTTTTAGCGCTTAACAACTGAACTAAATACTCTAGATTAAATGATAAAAAAGAAGGGGTTTCTAAAAAACCAATGACTCTTGATCCTAAAAATGCTCCAAAAACTGCACCTATAATAATTGACAACCTATTAGAAGAAGATATTGGGTCTATTGCATTCTTTTTTAAAAACACATAGTAACGAAACCCTACAAAGAAAGCTACATATTCTAAAACCAAATGGATATTCACTTTAATACCAAAAACTACAGGTTCAAAAGGAATATCCATTTAATATTTTCTTCGATTCAGAAATCGAAATATACGTTTTATTTATTTCATCGCCTTAGCCATCACATGATATCTTGGATCATCAATATCATGTTCTATAACACTAGCTAGTCTAGGTGAGGCTTTAATCATCAATGCCTGGCACTCTTCGCTTAAGTGTTTTACACGAACTTTTTTGCCAGCTTCTTCATATTTGCCAACCAAATTAAAAATAGCTTCTAATGCCGAGTGATCACTTACACGTGATTCTATAAAATCAATTTCTACGTTTTCCGGATCATTAGCTACATCAAATTTAGAATTAAATGCCTGAATACTCCCAAAGAATAAAGGGCCCCAAATTTCGTAAACCTTGGTACCATCTTCTTTAATATGTTTTCTTGCACGAATTTTCTTAGCATTTTCCCATGCAAACGCCAATGCAGACATAATTACTCCTGCAATCACAGCCACCGCTAAATCAAAAAACACGGTTAGTAATGATACAGAAATCAGAACAATAGCATCCGTTAATGGAATTTTATTCAATATTCTAAAACTAGACCAAGCGAATGTACCAATTACTACCATAAACATAACTCCTACCAATGCTGCTATAGGAACTTGCTCGATTAATCCGGAAGCAAACAATATAAACATCAATAAAGTAACAGCCGCGACAATTCCGGACAAACGAGTTCGTCCACCACCTTTAATATTGATAATTGATTGTCCAATCATAGCGCAACCTCCCATTCCGCCAAAAAGACCGGTAACAATATTAGCGCCACCTTGAGCAAGACATTCTCTATTAGAATTTCCGCGTGTCTCAGTTAATTCATCAATTAAGTTTAATGTCATCAAGGACTCTATCAAACCAATAGCTGCCAGAATCAAAGCATACGGACCTATAAACTTAAATGTTTCCCAGGTCATAGGCACTTTATTAAAAATATCAAACTGAAACTGAGGTAATCCTCCTTTTAATCCTTCTCCTCCTCCATCTCTAATAAAACTACCTACGGTGGCTACATCTAATTTACCAAGGATTACAATTGCAGAAACTACTAATATTGCTATTAACGCTTCTGGTAACTTAGCGGTTGCTTTTATTTTAGGTAATCCCCACATTATTGCCATAGTTAAGATGACAAAACCAAGCATTAAGAGCAAATTTGATCCTTGCATCCAAGCTTTTTCTCCGCCCACATACTCCTTAAACATACCTAACTGAGAAAGAAAAATAACGATCGCCAAACCATTCACAAACCCCATCATTACTGGATGTGGTATTAAACGTACAAATTTACCCAGCTTAAAAACACCAGCTAACATTTGAATAAATCCCATCAATATCACGGTAGCAAAAAGATAATACAACCCTAATTGTTCTCCTTCAGCACCCATTGCATTCCCTTCTGCCACAAGACTTACCATTACTACAGCTAGTGCTCCGGTCGCTCCCGAAATCATACCAGGACGTCCTCCAAAAATAGAAGTGATCAACCCAATCATAAAAGCTGCGTATAATCCCACCAAAGGATCCACTCCTGCAACAAAAGCAAAAGCCACTGCTTCTGGAACTAAAGCTAAAGCCACAGTCAATCCGGATAGAATATCATTTTTGGCATTTGCCACTCTTTTTCTTACAAACTCAGTCATAATCAGTCTATTTTGAGGGTGCAAAAATACAGTTATTTTATGTCTTGACAAGTAAAATCACCTTCTATCTATTTCCAAAACTTAACTAAAACGTTATAGAAGATTCATAAATGCTAAAACTTAGTATATTTATCCCTCACACACATACCTTATGCGATTTACAGTTCTCACTATCAGTATATTAATAATTTTCTCTTGTAACACTTCTGAAAAGAAATACGTTGAAAATATAGATTTCACAACAATTTTCGAAAAAAGTGATGGTACCGAAACACCCACCTATCCAGAAGTTATTACCTATTATAAAAATCTTTCTGAAACTTATCCCGAAATCAATATTCAGGAAATAGGTATGACAGATAGCGGTAACCCATTACACATTATTACTCTGAATCCTGATAAAGAATTTAATTTCGAAAAGATTCGACAAACGAAACGCATTTTACTAATTAATAACGGAATCCATCCTGGAGAAAGTGATGGTATTGATGCTACTATGCTTCTTTTTAGAGATATTGCTAAAGGAACTATAGAAGCTCCAAAAAACACCGTTTTAGTAGCAATCCCTATTTACAATATTGGTGGTGCATTAAATCGTAATACTGGAACTCGTACTAATCAAAATGGCCCAAAAGCATATGGTTTTAGAGGAAATGCCCGTAATTATGATCTGAATCGTGATTTTATCAAGAACGACACAAAAAATGCACAAACTTTTGCCAAGATTTTCCATGTAGTACAGCCTGATGTTTTTATTGATAATCATGTAAGTAACGGCGCTGATTATCAATATACACTAACTCACTTATTCACCCAACACAACAAACTGAATGGAGCACTCGGAAACTATTTACACAATGAAATGCATCCAAAGTTAGAAGCTTCCTTAACGACCAAAAACTGGGATATAACGCCTTATGTAAATGTGTGGGGAACAACTCCAGACAAAGGTTGGACCCAGTTTATGGATTCTCCCAGGTATTCTACCGGATATACAACTTTATGGAATACTTTGGGTATGATGGTAGAAACACACATGCTGAAGCCATACAAACCAAGAGTAGAAGGTACTTATGAATTAATGAAATCAATGATCGATATTACCGAAAAAGATGGGGAAAAAATCAGATCACTTCGTGAGCAAGCTTTCACGGATTTACCAAAACAAAAAACGTATCCAGTAAACTGGAAAGTAGATACAACTAAAGCTACCAAGTTTAATTTTAAGGGATATGATGGAACCTATATTGACAGTGAGATTACTGGAGCGAAACGATTAAAATACGATCAGAATAAACCATATACTAAAGAAGTACGATACCAAAATTATTTTACACCTACTTCGGAAATCAAAATACCCAATGCATATGTAATCCCAAAAGGATGGTGGAATGTGATTGAAAAATTAGACCTTAATCAAATATCATACAAAGCTTTAGAAAAAGATTCGACCATATCAGTAGAAGTATATCATATCGTCGAGTATAAAAGTCGAAAAACACCTTATGAAGGTCATTATTTGCATTATTCAACTACAATTAGTAAAAGCAAAGAAACTATCACTTTTAACAAAGGAGACCTTATCATCCCTACTAACCAAAAAGGGTTTAGGTATTTAACAGAAACTCTGGAACCAGAAGCTCCTGATTCATTTTTTAACTGGAATTTCTTTGACACAATTTTACAACAGAAAGAAGGTTTCTCTCCATATGTTTGGGAAGACAAAGCATTAGAACTCTTGAAAAATGATGAAAAGCTAAAACAGCAATTCGAAGAAAAGAAAAAAGACACGACTTTTGCCAAGAATTGGTATGCCCAACTAGATTGGATTCATAAACAATCTGACGCTTATGAAAAAGCACATATGAGATATCCTGTTTACAGAATTTTAAAGTAGTTGCTATTTTATTTTAAATTCAACTTATCTATTTTTACTCCTATACCAGAAGCTTGCATCTCTTTTTCAATACTTTCAAATTGGGTTTTACCTACACTTTTTATGATTTTACCATTTTTTAAATAATGTAGATAATCACATGTTTCATATAGCGTAGAAAAAATATGCGATGACAAAACCACTATTTTATTAAGCTCCTTTAGCTTGGTTAACACCTGGTTAATAATTGTATTGCTATATATATCGACTCCATTAAATGGTTCATCAAGAATAAAAATGTCATTATTCTGCAATAAAACACCTGTTAATGCTAATTTCTTTTTCATTCCAGTAGAATAGGTTTCTGCATATTGATCTAAGGGTAAATCAAAAATATTTTTTTCTTTAAAATTAACCTCTTCAATATTTCTTGCATTACACAATAATCGTAAATATTCTTTTCCTGTGATTTTAGACAAAAAATATGGGTTGGTTGGCAAAAAACCCATTGAATTCTTTATTTCTCCTTTTGAATATTCTACCGTTCCATCGAAACTTTCCATACCAGACATAGAGTTAAACAAGGTAGTTTTTCCGGCTCCATTCTCTCCTACAATACCGTGAATTTCTCCTGAATTAAAGGTTAAATTAATATCCTGAAGCACTTGCTTATTACCGTAATATTTGTGTAATGATTTAATATTTATCATTTCAATAAGAGCTCTAAATTATGAATAGCTTTCGTATAGAAATAAGGTATCGCAATGATCATAACAGGAGGAAACAAAAGACATAACACTCCTATGATTCCTTGCAACATTTCTAGTCCTTGATTCTGAAAAGCGTACCGTATTAATATATACATAATCAAATACAACCAACCCATACCCAGGAAAATTAAGGTTATATGCATCTGATCGAGATAAAAAATTGATAACACAACAAGAATAGGAAGCGTTAATAGTAAACTATACTTAAATGCTATTAGCATTTTATATTTTAGAAATTCCTTGGCATTCATAGCGTGTATCCAAATATAAAATTCGGGATCTGGTTTCATATAATAACTTGAGCATACTAAAAAAACTGAGACTAAGGAAAATACACCCAAGTTAAAATTACCTTTAAAAACTGCTATAAAAGTCAAACTATAGATCAAAAAGAATAGCCAAAACGTTTTACGAAACCCTATAATAAACTCAGCAGGTTTTTTCCCAAAAGGTGTAGGTATTATTATAGAAGTGCTACTTCTTTTCTTCATAAACGAAATAAAAAATGCTAATAAACAGATTAGTAACGTTTCTAAATAATACATTTTACACACTAAAAACATTGCAAATGGTGTCACTTTTATAAGGTTATTTAACACCGTAATTTTAAGGTGACCGGAAGTCGAAAAATGCTGTTTAACAAATTTGCTATGTTCTGGATTACTAAAACTATAAGCAAAAATTGCACCGATAAGAACGTATACATAGTTAGCGTATACTACCCGATCAAAAAAAACAGAAGACAACCAATAAAATAACATTACAATGATTGGATACCCTATAAAAGGCTCTGTTCCGAAATCCTTAAAACTTCTATGAATACGTTTATATTGTAATTGATAATAATACCTCAAAGATTGTTATTTTTTAAACAAAAAGAATGCATATCATATGTCATCTAATGAATATAAAAGTTACAATCTTTTTTATTTCTTGAGCTAAATAGCGTAAATCTTTCACCAAATTACGCCATCATAAAAACCAACAATTCAATAATATTGTAACCTACAATATCTTTCTAGGTTTAATATATGCAGCTTCTAAAATCAGTCTACAGGCTTTAGAAAAATTTGGACTTCTATTTTTACCTTTAAATCCAGGAGAGTGTACTTTATATTTTATGCTATTAAAAGAATTACCATACTCAATCTCGCAGCTATAACCATCGCTAAAAGCCATTCCTATATGCTCATAAATCTTCGAAGAATCAATACTAGCAATTGTTTTTTCTATATTTTCAAACTCTTCAACTGTCAATTCGTAAGTATTCCTAGTAATCAAGTCCTTTGGAGCGTTTTTCATTAACTTTAAGGAATCTTCTTTCGTTTGTGTTGCTGCAAGGGTTCTTCTCCATTTTTCGGTTTCAGCACGATAATACTGCCCTCTGCCATCCGTAAAGACACTAATTTCACAATAGCGTCCTGTTCTTTCCATTACAATCTCTATGCTACTATATCCTGGTCCTGAAAAATAACCCGAATCTTCATAATTAAAAATAATTTTTTGATTTGCTCTCTGAGCTAATATATCTTGAGTAGCGAAGACAACAAAAAGAAAGAATATTATTTTTAAAACTAACTTCATTTAAACAGTATTAGAAATTACTTAAGATAAATAATCGTGCGAAAAAAGCTTTTTTATATTCGCATATGAGTTCGTTAATGCTTTTTTCGCTTTTTTTCTGTTTTTCCATTTCACTTTGGTGATTCCTTCGCTTTTCTGAGGTATTAAAACACCGTCAAACTCTGTTTTCATCTCAAACCAATACGTTACCTTAAGCCGAAACTCTCCATTTCTTTTAAACACATGAAATGTTTTGTATAAAAACTTCGTGATTTCTAATCCTGTAACTCCTGTTTCCTCTTCTACCTCGCGAATTGCAGCAGTTTCTAAATGTTCTTTTTTCTCTACTTTTCCTTTTGGCAAATCCCATTTACCATTACGTTTAATAAATAAAATCTCCTTATCAGCATTATATACTTTCCCACCTCCTGCTACAACGACAGGTAATTTAGCATACAGATGCTCTAAAAGTTTATCTTCAACTTTATGATAGAAATGATATTTTGCTTCTACACCTTCATCTTCTTTTCGTAAAATATTTCTAATAATTTTAGGAAATTCTACTTCTTTGATATGAATTGTTTCATAATCTTCAATTACCTTTTTTGTAGATAGAATAATAGGCGTATTATTCACAAAAACTTTATACATTTGCAACTATGATTTTTGATAAAAATACAGCAAAAAAAACTGCTGAGCTATTATTGCAAATTAATGCAATTAAATTACAACCGCAAGAACCTTTTACTTGGGCTTCAGGATGGAAATCTCCGATCTATTGTGACAATCGTGTTACACTCTCATATCCAGTTATTCGCAATTTCTTAAGAGAAAACCTTGCAAAATTTATTGAAGAGAAGTATGGAAAGCCTGATGTAATAGCCGGTGTCGCCACTGGTGCTATTGGTATCGGAATGCTTGTGGCAGAGCAATTAAATCTGCCATTTATTTATGTCCGACCAGAAGCAAAAAAACACGGAAGAAAAAATCAAATAGAAGGAATTGTACCTTCAGGAAAGAATGTAGTGGTAGTAGAAGATCTCATAAGTACAGGAAAAAGTAGTCTTAATGCAGTAAAAGCTCTAAATGAAGTAAACGCGAATGTAAAAGGAATGGTAGCCATTTTTAATTATGGTTTCGACATTGCATCAAAAAACTTTGAAGAAGCGGCATTATCTTTGCACACTTTAAGTAATTATGAAAACCTTCTGGAACAAGCATTAGATACTAATTACATTACAGAAGAACAACAAAAAACACTACAAAACTGGAGAATTAATCCAGCAGCGTGGAATCAATAAATTTTTAATCTCAATGAATTTAGAAAGCCCTACAGTTACTGTAGAAAAAACTCAACAAGAAGTATTTGAATTTTTAACAAAAGTTGAAAACTTCGAACAACTAATGCCAGAAAGCAAACAAAAGTTTGAAAAACTAAGCGACTCAAGATTTCTTTTTCAATTAAAAGGAATGCCAGAAATTGTATTAGAACAAAAAGGAAGTACGGAACATTCGACTGTCATTCTTGGTGCAGCTAGCGAAAAACTACCTTTTACACTTACTGCAAATATTGCAGACACAGAAGGAGGAAAAAGTACAACTCAACTTATTTTTGAAGGTCAGTTTAATGCAATGATGGGTATGATGATTAAGAACCCAATCCAAAACTTCATTAATACATTAAGTGAAAATATAGGTAAATTATAAAAGTAGTTTATGAGTAAAATATTAATTTTTTGAAGCTTAAAAATTTAATTCTTTACCTTTTTCTGAGTCATAAAAAAACGTACTTACTCATTAACTAATAAAGCAGACTTACTTCTTTAAGATCAAAACTTTGTATGATTTCATCCTCTAAAAGTATTTGAAGTTTCCCGAATGTAGTAACGTCTTGTATGATACCAACAAAAGAATTGCCCTTTGCATCTAAAAATGTAGAGGGCTTGTTTTTTCTAAAAAGCAGTGATTCATATTCTTTCTTAAGGCTTGTAAAGACAGCAGTATTAAGTATTGAAAATCGATATTCTAACTTTGCTAACAGTACGGATAGTATTTCGTCTAAACTAAAACTCTTTCCTAAAAGTTTCTTAATTGACCCTGCACGCGGAAGATTATCAAAGTTTTGTTGATTTACATTAATTCCGACACCCACAATAGCTCCTCTTAATCTGCCATTATTAACAACATTTTCTATTAATATCCCACAAATCTTAAACCTGTCTGACAGAATGTCGTTTGGCCATTTTATAGATAATTTAGGGAGCATTAACGTTTCCAAAACATCATATACTGCTAAAGAAACTGACATAGAAATATAAAACTGATCTATCACATCTAGTTCACCAACAGGCATAAACACACTACACGTAAGGTTTTCTCCTGGGTTACTTTGCCAAGTTGTTCCTATTTGCCCTTTACCTTTCAGTTGTTCTTTTGCTACAACACAAACAGGTTTGGTTAAATTTTTCTCGCGATTCATATCCCGAAGAAAAGTATTTGTAGAGTCAATGGCATCAACTTTGATTATATCCATAAATAACGATGTGAAAGTTTTTACAAATGTCCATAAATACGAACATTAAAACCATAAAAAGTAATAACTTTACACAAATTAAAAAAATGCATGACTAAAAAAGAAATCGGTACTGATCAATTAATAACTCAAATTATTAAAGGTATTGAAGAAGTAAAGGGTAATGACATTAGTATATTAGATTTAAGAGAAATCGAAAATACCGTTTGTAATTATTTTGTTATTTGTAACGGAACCTCTAATACCCAAGTAAATGCCATTGTTAATTCCATCCAAAAAACAGTAAGCAAATCACTTAAAGACAAACCTTGGCATATTGAAGGAAGCGAAAATGCAGAATGGGTATTAATTGATTACGTAAATGTAGTTGTACATGTTTTCCAAAAACATATCAGAGAATTTTATGATATCGAAGGATTATGGGGAGATGCGAAAACAACAACTATCGAAACAAACTATTAAAAAAAAGCGTAAATGGCTAAAGAAAATAAAAAAATAGAACCTAATAAAAAACCAAAATTCAGTGCATATTGGATTTATGCAATTATAATTGTTGGATTTTTAGCATTAAATTTTTTAGGTGGTAGTAATATGGGATCAGCTCCCGAAACCACCCCTTCAGATTTTAATAATTTCTTAAGTAACGGCGAAGTAGAACGCGTATTGATCATTAATAGAAGAAAAGCAAAGGTTTTTCTGACTCAAGAAGCGAAAAGCCAGGAAAAGCATTCTAAAAACAAAAAGAATTCTATCTTACCTCATAGTCCTAATGACCCAGATTATGAATTCGAATTTGGAGATCTGCAAAACTTTGAGAATGATATTGCCAGAATAAAGAGTGACAATGGAGTATCTACAGAAGTAGGTTATGACACTGAAAGCAACATGTGGGGTGATCTTTTTATTACTTTACTTCCTTTTGCACTAATTATAGGTGTATGGATATTCATAATGCGAAGAATGAGTGGTGGCGCCGGTGGAGGTGCTGGAGGACAGATCTTTAATATCGGAAAATCCAAAGCAAAACTTTTTGATCAGAATACAGATGTAAAAGTTTCTTTCGAAAATGTAGCTGGTCTTGAAGGTGCAAAAGAGGAAGTTCAAGAAATTGTTGATTTCCTAAAAAACCCTGAAAAGTATACTTCATTAGGAGGAAAAATACCTAAAGGAGCATTATTAGTAGGACCTCCTGGTACAGGAAAGACCTTATTAGCAAAAGCAGTAGCAGGCGAAGCCAAAGTACCTTTCTTCTCTTTATCAGGATCTGATTTTGTAGAAATGTTTGTAGGAGTCGGTGCTTCTAGAGTTCGTGATCTTTTTAAACAGGCAAAAGAAAAATCTCCTGCTATTATTTTTATTGATGAGATTGACGCTATTGGTAGAGCAAGAGGAAAAAGTAATTTCTCAGGATCTAATGATGAAAGAGAAAATACCTTAAACCAACTTCTAACGGAAATGGATGGTTTCGGCACAAACACTAACGTAATTGTTATTGCTGCTACTAACCGCGCCGATGTATTAGACAAGGCCTTGATGAGAGCAGGTCGTTTTGACAGACAGATCTATGTAGACCTACCTGATGTCAGAGAACGTAAAGAAATATTTGAAGTACATCTTAAGCCTCTAAAAAAGGAAGAAGGATTAGATACAGACTTCTTATCCAAACAAACACCTGGATTCTCTGGTGCAGATATTGCGAATGTTTGTAATGAAGCTGCACTTATCGCTGCTCGTAAAGGAAACAAAGCAGTTGGCAAACAAGATTTTCTTGATGCCGTAGATAGAATTGTTGGTGGACTAGAAAAGAAAAATAAAATAGTTACACCTGGAGAAAAACGTGCAATTGCATTCCACGAAGCAGGTCACGCCACAGTTAGTTGGATGTTAGAACATGCTGCTCCTTTAGTAAAAGTAACTATTGTTCCTAGAGGACAATCTCTGGGTGCTGCCTGGTATCTTCCTGAAGAAAGACTTATAGTACGCCCTAATCAAATGTTAGATGAAATGTGTGCAACCCTTGGAGGTCGTGCAGCAGAAAAAGTAATCTTTGATGAAATTTCTACGGGAGCTTTAAGTGACTTAGAAAAAGTAACTAAACAAGCACGTGCCATGGTAACTATCTATGGTCTTAATGATAAGATTGGAAATTTAACATATTATGATTCTTCTGGTCAAAGTGAATATGGTTTTACCAAACCTTATAGTGAACAGACAAGTGAGCTTATCGATAAGGAAATTTCAAATATTATTGAAGAACAATATCAGCGAGCTATCAAATTATTAGAAAACAATAAGGATAAACTAACAGAGCTTGCAGAAGTATTATTGGAAAAGGAAGTTATCTTTAAAGATAATTTAGAGAAAATTTTTGGAGAGCGTCCTTTTGATAAAAAAGAAGAGACAATAATAGAACCTTCATAATATATTATAGTAATTTTTACTAGTAAAATAAAAAAATCTTAATCTAATAAGAATATTGGATTAAGATTTTTTTATCTTTGAAAGTATTGTTAACCCGTAATCCCCGATCGAATTTAAAAAATGAGTCTATTTAGAAGAATATTTTCCTCAAAATCTAAATCAGACCAAAAGAGTAAGGAACGTCACGCTGAAGATCGCAGTAAATATATGCCCGAAATCAATCTTCCGGTTGATGAAAGCTTTATGATTAATTTCAAAAGAAATGGAGGCAAATTTCTGTATTGCGATAGTGAGGATGAAGTACTTGATTCTTTTGACAAGATCCTTTTAGAAAATGATTGGTATGAACAAGATGTATGCTGTTTCGATATGGGACTGGAACATAAATTTTCTGGATTCAATCTTAACTATGTAAAAAAATTACCTTCATCATTCTTTTTTGCTACTTGCGAGTATCTTATTGCAGATAGCGGAGCAATCCTTATTTCGTCTAATCAATTAAGAGAAAAAAAACTAACTGAACTACCTGACAACTTTGTTATACTAGCATCTACCAGTCAATTAGTTAACAGTATAGGAGAAGGTTTAAAAGGAATTAAAGAAAAAAACAAAAACTCAATTCCTTCGAACATTACCACTATTAAAAACTTCGAACCGCAAAAAGAAAAAGACTTCTTAAGCTACGGAAGTAGCTCAAAAAATCTATATTTGCTGCTGCTGGAAGATTTATAATATGAAGGAACTGCTTACAAGGTCTTTATCGGGGTTTTTATATATCTCGATATTATTAATTTCTATATTTATTCATAAATACACCTTCATCGGAGTATTCCTTATATTTGGTATTATCTGTATTTATGAATTTCAGAAATTAATTCATTTAAAAAAAGCCTGGCTCTACCTCATATTTATTGGATTTTTTCTCTTATTTCATACCCCTAATTTTCAAACACCGTATACGATCACTCTGATTGTTTTAGGACTTACTATCATTACGCAATTATTTTTAGTTAGAGATCTTATTACAATTCGGATAATTCCTATGTTCGAAAAAAGAAAATACTTTACCAGTATATTTTACCTTATTACCTCCATAGTGTTCTTAACACTCATACCATCTTATGACAACGAATACAACCCTATTATGGTAGCGGGACCACTTTTAATGATTTGGACAAACGATACGTTTGCTTATTTAGTTGGTAAAAATTTTGGAAAGCATAAGTTATTGGAACGTATATCTCCCAAAAAAACAATTGAAGGATTTATAGGAGGTTTTCTTTTTACTTTATTAGCAGGGTACTTAATAGCTATATTTTCTGACACCTTATCAATCACAATCTGGTTGATTATAAGTATAATTATGAGTATTTTTGGTACTCTAGGCGACCTTATACAATCTAAATTCAAAAGGCAAGCCGGAGTAAAGGATAGTGGATCGATAATGCCAGGACACGGTGGTATTTTTGATCGTCTGGATAGCATCATATTTGCTAGTCCATTTTTATATGCATTTTTACAAATATTGAAGCATGTTTCATAAAGAAGGTTATAAAATTATTTCAGTAGCAATAGTACTTTTTCTTGGTATTAATGCGGCATCTTATGTATCGATTCAGTTAGACGAATGGATCATTGCCATATTTTTGGTCACATTAGTCTTTTTGATATTAATATTACAATTTTTCAGAAATCCGAAAAGACATACGGATGTAAATGACAATACAGTCGTAGCCCCGGTAGATGGCAAAGTAGTAGTAATAGAAGAAGTATTTGAAAAAGAGTATTTCAAAGAAAAAAGATTACAAGTTTCTATTTTTATGTCTCCAATTAATGTTCACGTCACCAGACATCCAATTAATGGAGAGGTAAAGTTCAGTAAATACCATCCTGGGAAATATCTTGTTGCTTGGCATCCCAAAGCATCTGAAGAAAATGAAAGAACAACAGTCGTAGTAAAAAATAGCTTTGTTGAGATTCTTTATCGACAAATTGCTGGGGCATTAGCAAAAAGAATTGTAAATTATGCTAAAGAAGGCGAAAAAGTAATCCAAGGTTCGGATAGTGGATTTATTAAATTTGGCTCCAGAGTAGATGTATATTTACCTGTAGGAACAGAGGTTAATGTTTCACTAAACCAAAAAGTTAAAGGAGGAGAAAGTATTATTGCTAGCGTATAGTTATGACTAATGAGGAATTAAATATCACTTTCCAAAAGGCTTTTGAAAAAGCTTGCAATACCAAAATAGAATTGCCACCTGACGTCATGCTACATTTCTATGCATATTATAAACAAGCAACATATACAGAAGGTTTTTATACTCCATCCGGAAATAGCGAGCTTAGAAATGCATTTAAACTAAATGCACTGTTTCAAGTAAAGAATCTTACTCCAGAAGAAGCTAAATTAAAATACATAGAACTGGTTAACAAACATATTACTGACATATAAAAAAAGCACTTTAAATCATTAAGATCAAAGTGCTTTTATCTATTCAATTTAATAACAAACTATCCTAAACTAGAAAGACTAGATTTTAGAGTAGCTATTTTAGCTTCAGCATCTGCTTCTTTCTTTCTTTCATTAGCAATAACCTGTTCAGGTGCATTGTTTACAAAACGTTCATTTTGCAGTTTTTTCTGAACTGATTTTAAAAATCCTTCAGTATATGCTAATTCATCCGTAAGTTTTTTAATCTCATCTTCAATATTTATAGCTCCGGAAATAGGAATAAAATATTCATTGGATTTTACTCTAAACGAAAGCGCTCCATCAACCGTATCTTCTACATAACTTAAAGAAGAAACATTCCCAAGCTTAGACATTACTGAATCAAAAGTAACAGGAGTATTTTCATTGTTCACTACTGATAATTCAATTGTTTCTTTAAACGATATATTCTTTTCTTTACGAATTGTTCTAATTCCAGAAATCACATCTGCTGCAATCTCGAACTCTTTTATTAAACTTTCATCAACAGAGGTCATCTTAGGCCAACTGGATATAATCAAAGCTTCTTCAGGAGTCCTTTTAGTAATATCTTGCCAAATCTCTTCAGAAATAAAAGGAACAAAAGGATGTACAATTTTCAGAGTATCTTCTAATATCTCAATTACTTCTTTATACGTTTTTCCATCAATGGGACTTTGATAGGCAGGTTTGATCATTTCTAATAACCAACCACTAAAATCATCTCTAACTAACTTATAAGTAATCATCAATGCATCGCTAATTCGATATTTAGAGTAAGCATCCTCTAATTCTACTAAAGCTTTTTGGAACTTGGATCGATACCAGGTTATAGCTATTTTAGATGATTCTGGCTGCTCTATAGATGAATCTATATCCCAACCACTAATTAAGTTATAAGAGTTATAAATTTTATTTACGAAAGATTTTCTCCCTTGATCGCATAAATCTTCATCAAACATGAGATCGTTTCCAGCTGGAGAACTTAATAACATACCTACTCTTATGGCATCAGCTCCATATTTAGATATCAAATCTAAAGGGTCAGGAGAATTACCTAAAGACTTAGACATTTTTCGTCTTTGTTTATCCCTTACAATACCAGTAAGATACACATTAGTAAAAGGTTTTTCTTTTCTATATTCATAGCCAGCTATGATCATTCTTGCTACCCAAAAGAACAAAATTTCTGGTGCTGTTACTAGATCATTTGTAGGGTAATAATAATTGATTTCTTTATTATCCGGCTCTAAAATACCATTGAATACACTCATTGGCCATAGCCAAGATGAAAACCAAGTATCTAAAGCATCAGGATCCTGAGTTAGATCAGTATCTGTTAATGAACCATTTCCTGTTTTTTCTTTTGCTAAAGCAAGTGCTTCTTCCCTACTTTCTGCAACTACAAAATCTTCTTTACCATCACCATAAAAATATGCTGGAATTTGATGCCCCCACCATAATTGACGAGAGATATTCCAATCTCGTACATTCTCCATCCAATGACGATATGTATTGATAAACTTCTCTGGAACTAGGTTTACATCTTTATCCAAAACCGCATCTAAAGCAGGTTTAGCCAAACCTTCCATTTTTAAAAACCACTGATCACTCAACTTTGGCTCTATAACAGCTTTAGTACGCTCACTTGTTCCAACTTTATTAAGGTGCGTCTCTGTTTTTTCCAGAACACCTAGGTTTTCCAGTTCTTTTAGGATCTCTTTTCTTACCACAAATCGATCCTTTCCTTCATAATGCAATCCAAAAGAATTAAGTGTAGCATCATCATTAAAGATATCTATTACTTCTAATTTATGCTTATCTCCTAAAACCTTATCGTTTTGATCATGTGCAGGAGTCACTTTAAGACATCCTGTACCAAACTCCATATCAACATATTCATCTTCAATTATTGGAATAGTTCTGTTAGAAACAGGAACTATTGCTTTTTTACCTTTTAGATGTGTAAAACGTGTATCATTAGGGTTAATACAGATTGCAGTATCGCCCATGATTGTTTCCGGACGTGTTGTAGCAATTGTTAATGTATCATCACTTCCTTCTATTTTATACTTTAGATAGTAAAGATTCCCTTGTTTTTCTTCATAAATAACTTCTTCATCGGACAAGGTAGTCTTTGCTTCTGGATCCCAATTAACCATTCTATATCCTCTATAAATAAGACCCTTATTATATAAATCAACAAAAACTTTTATCACAGACTCAGACAAATTGTCATCCATTGTAAACGCAGTACGCTCCCAATCACAAGAAGCACCTAGCTTTTTAAGCTGTTCCAGGATAATCCCTCCATGTTTATGAGTCCATTCCCAAGCATGTTCTAAAAACTCCTCTCTTGTAAGGTCATTTTTATCAATTCCTTCTTCTTTTAGCTTTGCCACTACTTTGGCCTCTGTCGCAATAGAAGCGTGATCAGTACCAGGAACCCAACAAGCATTATATCCTTTAAGACGAGCTCTTCTGATCAATACATCTTGTATTGTATTATTAAGCATATGCCCCATATGTAATACACCTGTAACATTTGGTGGAGGAATGACAATTGTATACGCCTCTCTTTCATCAACTTCAGAATGGAAATAATTGTTCTCCATCCAGTAGTTATACCACTTATCTTCTATTGATTTTGCATCATACTTTCCCGCTAAAGCCATAGTTTGGTCCGATTTTTGGAATTTAGAGTGCAAAAGTAATTATTATATACGACAACGTGAAAGTCTTTCGCAATTTTGAAGTTGGATAAAAAGTAACTACTTTTACACATTATAAAAACCTACGTTATGAGAAATGTAATGATGATTTTATTTATTGGTTTTCTGGGGATTACCCTAAACGCTCAGGAAGCTAAAGCAAAAATCGAGTTTAAATCAGAAGTGATCGATTATGGGGAAATTACCAAGGGTAGTGACGGTATTCGCCAGTTTGAGTTCACAAATACAGGAAATGCTCCATTGATTATTTCCAGAGTATATTCTAGTTGTGGATGTACTATTCCTAAAAAACCTGAAGATCCAATTGGACCTGGAGCAACAGGAATTATAGAAGTAAAGTATGACACCAAAAGAGTTGGACCAATCCGTAAAACTATTACTGTGTATTCTAATGCTGAGGAATCTACCAAAGCTATTAAGATAAAAGGTACTGTACTTGACGACACGAAAAGTGTTTTAGAAAAAAAGAATTAAAACACACTAACATATACCAAAAAAGGCTCTAAGTTAATTCCTAGAGCCTTTTTTAAATGACTTTTTTAAGAAAAAACATAAATTTTATTTCTACACCAAGACGTTCTACTTTAATCGTAATTTTCTTTCCTTCTTCTGAATAAAACAAGTCATTTAAATCCGAAAGTTTATATAAGTAAGACTTTCTACCATTTACTTCCAGAACTTTGTCCCCCTTTAGCAATCCAGCTATTGCTGCAGGTGAATCAGGCCTAACCTCTGTGATTTTATATTCCGGTTGCAACGAATATATAAAAGTACTGGCATCAGCTTTAAGAACATCAACCAAAATTTTACCATTACTATCATTGGTTACAAAACCTAATGATGGTTTAGAAGGGGCTTTACGTAAATTGTAGTCTTTCGATACTCTTACCCCACTATGCTGAATAGTAAGACCACTCATATTGTAATGGAAAGGTTTATAGAAAAAATTATTCTTTTTAAATGTTATCTTTTGATTGGGATAATCCATAATCATATTAAACCTTCTTAGCACACTACCTCCGATAGAACCTTGACGGTTTTTTAATGAAATTCCTTGTATAAAAAGAGAATCTGGAAAAGATGCTGTGACTTCATTAATTTTAAAATCACCTATGTGTAGACTTTCGACTTTTGTTTTTTGTCCATATATCTCCCCATTGAAACCTGTTCCTAAAAAATCCTCAAAAGAATCTTCGGGAACATTGAGATTAATCTCAGGGTTTTCAAACAACCATAGCGCCGAACTAGACCCAGAATCTAATAAAAGATTTACATCTATCAGGCCTTTATCTGTTTTGTATTTAGCTTTAACCAAAGGTCTCTTTCTACCATTACTTAAATCTAAATCCGTCTGATAGCACTTTTTACATTTTTTATATTTGTAGGATTCAGGATCAAATATTTTAATGAATTCTTTCGAATAACTAATATTTAGAATGAATTCTTTAAAAAAATCATACCCTATAATCCCGTGAACCGGAAATCCCATCATAGGAGAAAAGTTCATCGTCTCATCAAAAATCATATATACAGTATGATTATTACTATAAGTATTTCCTATTTTTAATAAATTACCTGTAGATTTTATTGCTTCTGCAGGCGCATCGTTTCCTAATCCTCTAAGAAGAATTTTTGAAGCATTTTTTAATTCTAAGGATGCTCTTTTGTCGATACTAAAAAGAATAGTAGAACCTACTCCGGTATCTAAAATAAAGGACAACTTAACTCCATTAAGCTCTACTGGTATTATTATAAGATTATTAGACAATTCGAACTTAATCTTGTCACTACGAAGACCATCTGATAGTTTAAAACCATCTTGACCATTACAAGCAAAAGAAACAATTAAAAATAGAATTAAGGCTTTTTCTTTAAGAAAATGATAAAAATCTAGGTACAAAATCTCCATTACACTAAATATAGAAAAATACTTGAAAATTCCTGATAATAATTCACTTAAATCCTAAATAATTTAAGAAATTTACTGCTATTTTATTTTTAAAATTTAAAAAGAATGCCTGTAATATCAAGTAAAGGTAAAGCAATGCCCGAATCACCGATTCGTAAATTAGCTCCTTTTGCAGAAAAAGCGGTAAAAGAAGGAAAACATATTTTTCATCTTAATATCGGTCAACCCGATATCAAAACACCCATAGAAGCCATGAATGCTGTAAGAAATCACAAATTAGATGTTCTTGCCTATAGTCATTCTGCAGGTTTTGAAAGCTTTAGAAAAAAATTAGCCGGATATTACGCAAAACATGATATTACGATATCCTCTGACGATATTTTGATCACTACAGGAGGAAGCGAAGCATTAATTTTCACAATGGGAAGTATTACGGATCCAGGTGATGAAATTATCGTTCCCGAACCTTTTTATGCCAACTATTACAGTTTTTCTACTCAATCAACAGTAACTGTAGTGCCTGTAATTTCTAAAATTGAGAATGGATTTGCACTACCTCCGGTAAAAGAATTCGAAAAGCTTATTACGCCTAAAACAAAAGCTATTCTAATTTGTAATCCTGGCAATCCTACAGGCTATTTATACAGTAAAGAAGAAATACAACAGCTAGCAAAACTAGCCATTAAATATGATTTATTCTTAATCTCAGACGAAGTATACAGAGAGTTTGTGTACGGAGAGTCAGAACATTACTCAATTCTACAAGAAAGGGCTCTTAACGACCATGCTATAGTGGTAGATTCGGTTTCCAAGAGATATAGCATGTGTGGCGCTAGAATAGGCTGTATGGTAAGTAAAAACAAAAGTGTTATGGAAACGGCTATGAAGTTTGCACAAGCTAGATTGAGCCCTCCTACATTTGCACAAATTGCAAGTGAAGCAGCGCTAGAAGCTCCAGAATCTTATTATATGGAAACCGTAGCAAAGTATAAGACAAGAAGAGATACACTAGTTGAAGGATTAAGACAAATACCTGGTGTTAAAGTAGCTATGCCAAGTGGAGCTTTTTATTGTATCGCAGAATTACCAATAAAAGACGCAGATCATTTTGCAAAATGGCTATTAGATGAGTTTCATGTAGATAACGAAACACTAATGTTAGCTCCGGCTTCAGGATTTTATTCTAGTCCCAATGTAGGATTGAATCAAGTAAGAATAGCTTATGTTCTAAACAGAAGAGATCTAAAAAAAGCTGTTAATATTCTAAAGCTTGCATTAGAAAAATACACTAATCAGAATGTAATTTCAGTTGCTGAAGAAAATATTACATTATAAAACTATAAATAATCATATATTTCGGAACTTAAAGTAAAAAGAAAACAGTAGTTAATTTAAATTCCATCTTTTTTGAAAATAGAACGTAACAAATCTCTTAAAAAACATAATACCTTTGGTATAGATGTACAAGCAACAGAGTTTATAAAAATTAATTCTGAACAAGAGCTTACAGAGACACTTTTTACGCATAAGAATAGAAATATTTTCATTCTTAGTGGTGGAAGTAATATGTTACTTACTCAAAATCTGGAAGCTCTGGTTTTGCATATTGCAATTAAAGGAATTACAACGAATATTCAATCCGATAGTTCTGTGTTAGTTTCTGCTAATGCGGGAGAAAACTGGCATGATTTTGTTCAATACTGTATCAATAATAATTTTGGAGGCTTAGAAAACCTTTCACTAATACCTGGATATGTTGGCAGTGCTCCGATTCAAAACATTGGCGCATATGGTGTAGAATTAAAAGATAGCTTTGTCAGTTGCGAAGCTATTCAACTTACTAGCGGTATAAAAAAGCATTTCACAAAGGAAGAGTGTAATTTCGGATACAGGAATTCCATTTTTAAAAATGAATTAAAAGGAAAATATATAATTACAAAAGTGACTTTTAGGCTAACCATAAAAGATCACACCTTGAATACAAGCTACGGAGCTATTGAAAACGCATTAAAAGAGAAAAACATCATTTCTCCAACAATTAAGGATATTTCGGAAGCGGTTATAGCTATCCGTAAAAGTAAATTACCCGATCCTAAAGAAATTGGTAATAGCGGAAGTTTCTTTAAAAACCCTGTAATCTCTTCGGAAAAATTTGACAAGTTACAGGAATTACACCCAGGTATTCCATTTTATCAAATAGATAAAGACAACACCAAAATTCCTGCAGGATGGCTTATCGAACAAAGCGGATTTAAAGGAAAACGTTGGGGTGATGCAGGCGTTCATGCAAAACAAGCACTAGTACTAGTAAACTATAACAATGCCAGCGGTCAGGAAATATTAGAACTCTCTAAAAAAATTCAGAAAACCATTAAAGAAAAATTTGACATTGTATTAGAAACTGAAGTAAATATAATTTAAATACACTCGTATTTTTTTTAGATCTGTAATAAATCTAATTTTCTATAAATCATAATTTCAGCTATTTTTCTTCGTATCTTTGCACACTAATTTAGATCACATTAAATTATGAAACTGGTATTACTTACGGTAGGTCTTTTATTAATAGCTTTTGCAGGAATCGCTATTAAAATATGGGCCAAAAAGGATGGAAAATTTGCAGGTACCTGCGCAAGCCAAAGTCCTTTCCTTAACAAAGAAGGTGAATCTTGTTCTATGTGTGGCAAGACTCCAGATCAATACGCTAATTGTAATGAAACAGAGCACTCTAAATAATTGATCAACGATTTCCATTCAAAAACACTTCATTGGAAAAAGAACTCTTAACACTTTCAGAACATATAAAAAAAGCCAAAGAAGGCAAACAAGCGTCTTTTAATTATCTTTTGGATACTTTTTGGAATGATGTTTTTAATTTTCAACTTAAGAGAACTCAAAACGAATATGAAGCAGAAGACATATCTATTCAAAGTTTTTCTAAAGCATTCGATAAAATAGATACATTTAAAGAAGAATATAATTTTAAAACTTGGTTAATCCAGATTTCTAAAAATATTCATATCGATCTATTAAGAAAAAAAAATGCTTCAATCCGCTCTAAAACAACTACAGAGGTTGATGATGTTGTTTACAAAATAATAGATGACACTCCAACACCAGAAGATAAATTGATTACAGAGCAAAACCTTGCTCAATTACTTAGGTATATTAAACAACTTAAACCGCATTATCAAGAGGTTATAAACCTAAGATATTTTCAAGAATTAAGTTATAAAGAAATTTCTGAAGTATTAGATGAACCTATGAATAATGTAAAGGTAAAATTACTAAGAGCCAGAAAACTTCTTGCAGAAATTATTACTAATAAGAAAGAGAGTTAATTAAATTTTTAAAATCTATTTAACTCTCTTTTTGTTATTCTCAATAAATCAATTAAGCTATCTAAGACTAAAAGTAGCTATTCTTTTTAAGACCTCGTGTAATGGATTAATCCATTTGTCGTTTATTTTTTTATCATATTTAATAAATTTTTGAACGAGTCCTTTAGGAGCAGATATTTCTTTTTCAATACCGGTTATATTAATAAAATTTTGATTATTAATTAACCATTTTTCTACTCGTTTCCTGTTTTTTTGCAATTGTTTCTGTTGTTCTAAATCTTCTTTTGACATTTGTGTTTGGTTTTTTAACTTTTTTTTAATGAATAAAAAATGGGGTTAAGCTAATTTTAACCATGATTTAAAGTATTTCTACTCAAAATTATGTATGCCAAAAATATAAAAAGAAATTATATTATGCACAAAAACCGCAATAAAATTACGGTTTAACCATAAAAAATATTTAAAATACTAAAGAAAATATCCCCAGAAACATCGTAAATGTTTATTGCAAAAAAGCACAAAGTATTGAAAATCAATCCAAAAGAATCTTCAGTACACTAAAAAAATTCAACAATTGCTAATTTTATAATTATCATTTTTTTTAACTTAAAAATTCCCTTCAAACCGTATTTTGTAAGTATTATACTACTGAAATATGGTTTTTGAAAAATTAAATTTTCTAAACAACTCATTATAAACGTCAAGATTCTAATCATCATGATTTGTTTAATATGAATCAAACCAAAACCTAGAAGAATCCCTAAAACTATATTTTAATCTAAGCTTTCTTTGTATTTTTGTACAAAATATTGCCGAGTATGAATAATGACGTTACTACTGTTGCTCCTCCAAAAGGAAAACCAAAATGGTTACGGGTAAAATTACCAACCGGAAAAAAATACACCGAACTTCGTGGTTTAGTCGATAAATATAATTTACATACAATATGCACTTCAGGAAGTTGTCCTAATATGGGAGAATGTTGGAGTGAGGGTACTGCTACTTTTATGATATTAGGTAATATCTGTACCAGATCTTGTGGTTTTTGTGGTGTAAAAACAGGAAGACCAGAAACAGTAGACTGGGAAGAACCAGAAAAAGTTGCTCGTTCTATTAAAATTATGAATATTAAACATGCTGTTGTAACCTCTGTGGATAGAGATGACTTAGCAGATGGAGGATCAATTATCTGGGCAGAAACGATTCAGGCAATTCGTCGAATGAATCCTGAAACCACCTTAGAAACTTTAATACCTGATTTCCAAGGCAAGACTAAAAACATCGATAGAATCATTGCTGTAAAACCGGAAGTTGTTTCACATAATATGGAAACAGTAAAAAGACTAACAAGAGAAGTTCGTATCCAAGCTAAATACGAACAAAGTCTTCAGGTTCTTAAATATCTAAAAGATAATGGTATCAATCGCACGAAAAGTGGAATCATGCTAGGACTTGGTGAAACTGAAGAAGAAGTTATACAGGTGCTTAAGGACTTAAGGGCTGTAAATCTTGATATCGTAACTATTGGACAATATTTACAACCAAGCAAAAAACATTTACCAGTAAAACAATTCATTACGCCAGATCAGTTTAAAAAATATGAAGAGATCGGGTTGGAAATGGGCTTCAGACATGTCGAAAGTGGAGCATTGGTTCGCTCTTCTTATAAAGCTCAAAAGCACCTGACTTAATCTTTTCACAAGTAACAAGTAATGAATACACCCATAAGAGTAGCTATTAACGGATTTGGAAGAATCGGTCGTAATCTTTTTAGGTTATTAATCAATCATCCAGATATCGAAGTCGTAGCGATAAATGATCTTGCCGATGCCAAAACACTAAGCCACCTTCTTAAATACGACAGTATTCACGGGGTTTTAACTCATGATGTTTCTCATAAAAACAATATCATTATAGTTAACAATAAATCAATTCCTTTACTAAACGAAAAACATCCTGGTGATTGTAATTGGAAAAAACACAATATTGATGTCGTAATAGAAGCTACCGGAAAGTTTAAAACTAAAGAAGCTGCTCAAAAACATATTACCTCAGGAGCCAAAAAAGTAATTCTTTCAGCTCCTCCTCTAGAAGATTCCATAAAAACTATAGTATTAGGTGTCAATGAACATATCCTTAATGGTAAGGAAACCATCATATCTAATGCTTCTTGTACAACCAATAATGCCGCTCCAATGATCAAAGTAATAGATGAACTTTGTGGTATTGAGCAAGCGTACATAACCACAGTTCATAGTTACACAACTGATCAAAGTTTACACGATCAACCTCATAGAGATTTGAGAAGAGCCCGAGCAGCAAGTCAATCTATCGTTCCTACAACCACAGGAGCTGCAAAAGCATTAACAAAGATTTTTCCAAAATTGAGTAATGTTATAGGAGGATGTGGAATTAGAGTCCCTGTTCCAGATGGATCGTTAACTGATATAACATTTAATGTAAAAAAAGAGACCTCAATAGAAGAAATAAACAATGCATTTAAGAATGCTTCCGAATCTCATCTAAAAGATATTTTAGCCTACACAGAAGACCCAATTGTATCTGTAGATATCATAGGAAATCCACATTCTTGTGTTTTCGACTCTCTAATGACTTCAGTTATTGGAAAAATGGTTAAAATTATAGGCTGGTATGATAATGAAATAGGATATAGTAACAGAATAATAGATTTAATTATCAACATTTGTAAGAAATAACTATATTAGTTGAGTTATTTCAAGGAAAATGCCAACCCAAATCAAAAATTTTATATTTATATTTTTATTTAGCTGTAGCTTCATAGCTTCTTCGCAAACTGGAGAAATCCAAGAAAACAGAGGAGTTAAGGATTCTATTGAGAACTATCTAACCAAAGCTTCTTACGCTATAAACACAGCTCAATTAGCAACTGCTTTAGAAAATATTACACTAGCAAAAGAACTTGCAGTAGAAAATCAAAATAAAACATATAGGGCTAAAACAAATCGAGTTTTAGCAGAATTATATTTGGAACTAGGTGATCTAAAAAGTGCAAAAGAACAAATAACAAATGCTATAAAAATCCAAACTAAGCAAGAAGATGAAATTGCATTAGCTAATTCTTATAATGTTTGCGGATCGATACATACAAAACTTAAAAATTTCGAAAAAGCAAAAAAACACCTGGAACTTGCGTACTCATTAATTGAGAAAAACAATCTAGAAAGATTAGAAGGTCCTGCAAAAATTAATGCAGGTCTTTTAGCTCTGGAAATGAATCAACCAGAAATGGCAATCAAACATTTTAATAGCGGACTTCCGAAAGTTGATTTTCTTGAACAATCGTATTATAAAGCAAAACTTTATACAAATAAAGCAAGAGCCCAAATGGCATTAGATTCATTAGATGATGCCATAGCTACTAATGATTTAGCAATGCAGATAGGTTCTGAAATGGGATATTTCGAAATACAATCAGAAAGTTTTCAATTGTATAGCCAGATCTATGAAAAGAAAGAAGAATTTGAAACATCACTTGTTAATCTAAGATCTCATCAACAATTTAAAGATTCTTTATTCAATATCAACAAAGAAATAATCGCTCAGGATGCAAGAGCAAAATTGGGGTTAGGTGATGATAAAGTTAAAATAGAAGAGCTTACTGAAGAAAACAAGCAACAACAAAAATCACTTAAACTGGGAAGACTTACCACTATTTTAAGTATTGCACTAATAACAATTTTATCACTTCTTACTCTTTCTTTATATAAAAACAACAACCTGAGAGCAAGAGCCAACGAATTATTACAAAATAAAAATACTGAACTAATTTTAGCAAAAGAAAATGCAGAACGAGCAAGTGAAGCAAAAGTTCAATTCTTATCCACTATAACACACGAATTAAGAACACCTTTATATGCAGTTACAGGG
The DNA here is from genome assembly GCF_947492405.1 of uncultured Aquimarina sp. Lineage (GTDB taxonomy): Bacteria > Bacteroidota > Bacteroidia > Flavobacteriales > Flavobacteriaceae > Aquimarina. The sequence continues at coordinate 342,711 of NZ_CANLMP010000003.1, read as the reverse complement.
TTAACACATTTATTGTTAGAAGAAAGCCCTACTCCTAATCAAAAAGAACATCTAAATTCTCTTAAATTTTCTGGAGAATATCTACTTTCTTTAATTAATAATATCCTAGACTTAAACAAATTAGAAGCAAACAAAGTAGAAATAGAAAATACTTCTTTTAATCTACAAAAAAGAATTAATGATGTTTTAATAGCTTTAGGAAAGTCAGCAAAAGATCGTAATAATAATCTTCATTACGAATTTGACAAATCAATCCCTACTAAACTTAAAGGTGATCCGCTGAAAATATCGCAAATTCTCATCAATCTTATAGGAAACTCTATTAAGTTTACTCAAAATGGAGACATCTGGATTAAAGTGAAGATGATCAACCATATTGAAAACAAGGTTTTTCTTAATTTTGAAATTAAGGATAATGGAGTTGGTATATCTGATAAAAAGCAACAGAGTATTTTTGAAAATTTCACACAAGGATCAGTTCAGATTAATAGAAAATTCGGAGGGACCGGCTTAGGATTATCCATCGTTAAAAACCTACTCTCTCTAATGGATAGTGAAATCAAATTAGAAAGTGAATTAGGACAGGGATCCAGATTCCATTTCGATCTTAAATTTGAAGTGTTTGAAGATGTTGTCTCTAATTATCAAGAAGAAGCCAAAAAGATCGACTATAGCGTAATGATAGACAAAAGAGTTCTGGTTGTGGAAGACAATAAAATCAATCAACTTATAACCAGGAAAATATTAGAGAAAAACAAAATGATCTGTGACGTGGCCGATAATGGCGACATTGCTGTCAATAAAGTAAAAAATAGCGAATTTGATTTAGTTCTTATGGATATTCATATGCCAGGAATAAGTGGAATCGAAGCAACAAAACAAATTAGAGAATTCAATACCGAAATTCCTATTGTAGCTTTAACTGCTGTAACTCTGGACGATAATTTAGATGAATTCTATAACAATGGTTTTAATGACATCATTCCTAAACCCTATAAAACAGAAGAGTTTTTTACTAAACTGCATAAAGCATTGTCAAAAAAACAAACCACTTCTTAAAGGTTTGGCATATCTATTGATTAATATATAACTCAAACATAAGAAGAGATACAATTATTTCTCTGTTTGATTTGAGTTAGCCAAAACATTAAAAATGAGATCACATATAGGATCTCATTTTTTTATATAAGATAATATACTTTTGTCAAAAGTATCTTGGTTTTTGATAAATTTCATCTCAATGGGTTGGTACCACAATATATCTTCAGAAAAATTAGGAGCTAACCTCACATAATCTTTTTCTGTAGTAACTATCAATTTATGCTTTTTTAACAGATCAAGCTCAGCATCCGTAAAGTTATGATGATCAGGAAAATTAATATGACTAAAATTAAGACCTAACGAATGATAATAATCTACTAACGGTTTAGGGTTAGCAATTCCTGTAACCAAAGCGAATGAAGTCTTTTTAAGAGTACTTAATGATCGATTGCCAGATGCATTAATAATATTATTTCCATAATCAATTGTAGAAAAAAATAAGGTTTGAAAAGGCTTTACTTTTAATTTCTTTTCAATCTCTCCCATGATTTCATTTCCTAAACCATTTGGACATTTGGTAACCACAATAATATCTGCGCGATCTGCACCACTTCTAGGTTCTCTTAAATTCCCTGTAGGTAATACGATATCGTTACAATATAAATCATAATATGGAGTAAGTAAAATATAAAATCCTGCTTTTACTTTACGATGTTGATAAGCATCATCTAACAAAATGACTTCAAGATTAGAATTCCGAGTTTTTAAGTTTGTTATACCATTACGCCTATCTCCATCAACAGCCACTGTTACATTTGTAAATTTAGTTTTAAACTGTAATGGCTCATCCCCTACTTCTTTCGCAGTAGCACTTGGTTTAACCTCAAGAAACCCTTTTGTTTCTCTTTTGTACCCTCTACTAAGCGTTGCTAACGTTACTTTATCTTTTAGCAATCGAATAAGGTATTCCACCATAGGTGATTTGCCAGTTCCGCCGACACTTAAATTACCCACTGCAATCACTGGAAAATCATATGAAACTGATTTTTTTATCTCTAAATCATACAATTTATTACGTAACCAAGTCACGAAATAGTACACAGGAACAATCGGTAAAAGTATTTTTCGTAATAAATCCAAACGCTTATACTTACTATTTATAATTTTATAACGACAAATGTATAAAACGAAACTTTGATTATTGGCAAAAGTTTTTTTACATTCAATTTATATTTAAAAACATTCACAAATGCAGATTAAAGAGGTTATACAACACCTTGAAACTTTAGCTCCAATGAACTATGCTGAAGATTTTGACAACGTAGGGTTATTAGTTGGAAATAAAAACACAACTATTACAGGGATTCTTGTTACACTAGATGCTTTAGAAATTATAATAGACGAAGCCATAGAAAAAAACTGCAATCTTATTGTTAGCTTCCATCCCATAGTTTTCAAAGGCATTAAAAAATTTAACGGTAACAATTACGTAGAACGTGTGGTTATGAAAGCGATAAAACATGATATTGCTATTTTTGCAATCCATACAGCACTTGACAATGCCTTTCATGGAGTGAATGATATGATCTGCGAACAACTAGGATTATTGAATCGAAAAATTCTGATCCCACAAAGTGGAAACATAAAAAAATTGATCACTTTTGCTCCTAATAAAGAAGCTGATTCGTTACGATCTAAACTATTCGATGCAGGAGCTGGCACTATTGGTAATTATGATAATTGCAGTTTTTCATCAGATGGAACTGGGACTTTTAGAGCTTCGGAAAACACAAATCCATCCATTGGAGAAATTGGCAAAACACATTACGAAAACGAAACTCAAATACAGATTACATATGCTAAACACAATGAAAATAAAATTTTAAAAGCATTACTAGATAATCACTCTTATGAAGAAGTTGCTTATGAAATTACAACTTTAGAAAACAGAAACCAGCATATCGGTATGGGAATGATTGGTGAATTACCAGAAGAAATGGATGAGATTCTATTTTTAAAACATATCAAAGAAATTTTTCAAACAGGCTGCGTTAGACATTCTGCACTATTGAACAAGCCAATTAAAAAAGTTGCTGTGTTAGGTGGTAGCGGTAGTTTCGCCATTAAAAACGCCCAAAATGCTGGAGCAGACATATTTATAACAGCTGATCTAAAATATCACCAGTTTTATGAAGCGGAAAATAAACTTATTCTCGCAGATATTGGTCATTATGAAAGTGAGCAGTACACAAAAAACTTAATTGTTAGCTATCTTAGAAAAAAAATTAGTAATTTTGCAATCATTTTATCGGATAAAAACACCAATCCCATTCAATACATATAAAATATGGCAAAGAAAGAAGTTACTGTTGAGCAAAAATTAAGAGCATTATACGATTTGCAATTAATTGACTCTAGAGTTGATGAGATTAGAAACGTGCGTGGAGAGCTTCCATTAGAAGTTGAAGATCTCGAAGATGAAGTAGCCGGATTAAATAAAAGATTAGAAAAATTAAATGTAGATCTTGAGACTATTGACGAAAGCATCAAGACGAAGAAGAATCTAATCGAAGAAGCTAAATCTTTAATCAAAAAATACGGAGAGCAACAAAAAAATGTACGAAACAATCGTGAATACAACTCTCTTAGTAAAGAAATAGAGTTTCAGGAACTAGAAATCGAGCTATCTGATAAGCATATTAAAGAATTTAAAGCACAGATCGTTCAGAAAAATGAAATTATCGATCAAACTAAGGAACGTCTTTCTGAAAGAAACAAACACCTTAGTCATAAAAAAGGAGAACTTGATGCTATTCTTGCTGAAACTGAAAAAGAAGAACAAGCTCTAATAGCTAAGTCAGAAGATTTCCAAAAACAAATAGAAGAGAGATTGGTAGCTGCTTATAACAGAATCAGAAACAATGTTAAGAACGGATTAGCAGTTGTACCTATTGAGCGTGGAGCTTCTGGAGGTTCTTTCTTCACAATCCCCCCTCAAGTTCAGATGGAGATTGCTTCTCGTAAAAAAATTATTACAGACGAGCATAGTGGTCGTATATTAGTAGATCAAGCATTAGCACAAGAAGAAAAGGAAAAAATGGAGACAATGTTTTCTAAACTGTCTTAAATTTATTTTTTTATATAATATTATAGCCTCAGATATTTCTGAGGCTTTTTTATTTTTTACAAAAACAACAAATGAATAGCATTCTAATCATAGGCAATGTATGGCCAGAACCTAATTCATCAGCAGCGGGAGCCCGAATGCTACAACTAATACAACTATTCTTATCTGAGGGGTGGAAAATTACTTTTGCAAGTACAGCTGCAGAAAATAATCATATGCATAACATCGAAACACTTGGTGTTAGTAAGGCCAATATCGAAATCAACAATGATAGTTTTGATAATTTCCTTAATAAATTACACCCAAATATCGTAGTGTTTGATAGATTCATGACAGAAGAGCAATTCGGATGGAGAGTTACAAAACACCTTCCAGATACTCTTAAAATTTTAAATACCGAGGATCTACACTGTCTTCGCAAAACAAGACAAGAAGCATTTAAAGCTGGAACCACATTTAATTATTCAGATTTAAAAAAAAGTGACATTACAAAAAGAGAAATTGCCAGCATTTATCGCTGTGACCTTTCCTTAATTATTTCTGATTTCGAAACAAACCTATTAAAAAAGGAATTTAACATTGATAAAGAATTAACACACCACCTTCCTTTTCTCTTAGATTCAATTACAGAAGAAACAAAACAAAAGTGGCCCACGTTTAGCAAAAGAAATCATTTTATAACCATTGGAAATTTTCGCCATGAACCAAACTGGAATAGTATTCTATACCTTAAAGAAACTATCTGGCCCTTAATAAAAAAACAATTACCCGAAGTAGAATTACACATATATGGCGCATACCCCCCACCAAAAGCAACACAATTACACAATGCACAGCAAGGCTTCCACATCAAAGGTTGGGCAAAAAATGCTCAGGAGGTTATGAAACAAGCACGTGTATGCCTTGCACCTTTGCGCTTTGGAGCAGGAATCAAAGGCAAATTAGCTGAAGCAATGTTATACGGCACTCCTAGTATCACTTCTTCAATCGGAGCAGAAGGTATGCTTGGAGAAGATTCCGACTGGAATGGATTTATCAAAGACAAACCGGAGGAATTTGCAAATGCTGCTGTAAAATTACACAACAATCAAAACATTTGGAGCCAAGCACAGCAAAATGGAATAGAAATTATTAACACCTTATTTTCAAAAGAAAAGTATAGCAATCAATTTATTCAAAAAATAGTTGAACTACAGAACAACCTAGAAAATCATCGTTCTAAAAACTTTATAGGATCCATGTTACAATACCACACGCTGAGAAGTACAGAATTCATGTCTCGTTGGATAGAGGAAAAGAATAGGTAAAAGTATTTTAAAATACAGAGAACTCTATTTCATTAATAGCAATACAATATCCAAACTAAATATAAATCATCTCAACAAAAGACAAACAAATATAAAACCGTTCAGAAATTAAACAACCCTGAACGGTTTCCTTTATTTTACAAAAACAACGTATTTATCATACGTATAAACAAGGGTTTCATTTCTTTCTATCTATACCCTTTGACAATGAGACAACACACAATCAATTGCCTGAAACCCATAAAGAAGAATACAAGCCCAACTCACCAACCCAGCAGTACTTACAACACAGATACCTCCAGTTCCAAAAGCAATTGCCATACATCTAAAATAACTAGGAGGACATCTATATAAATTTTTAGAATCCGCATCATTCAAAAAACCCGTTTCTAAACCATTTATAGATTTTTCCGAACGCAAAATATAATCATCATAAGTTTCGTCTACAGGCACGCCATCTTGCAATGATGGATATTTTTCACTTAATACAGCTATGTGCATTTTCATTAAGCTAATCTTATTTGAGAAAAATTCTTCTTTCCCTCTAAAAATTTCTTCAGCCGCTTCTTCATCTTTGTTTAAAAGTATTTTCTTGTAATCATCTATAGAAACACCACTTGATTTCAATACAGCTCTATATTCTGTAAAAATTTCTTCAGATAAGCTCTCCATAGCAATATAATCTTTATCCTCTGCAAGCTCTTCATCAGTTACATCTATTTGCTGAGAGTCCTCTGTAAGATCATCAGTTTGAGAGTTTTTTTCACAAGATAAAAGGAACGAAACAATGAAAAATAACGCTACCGAATTAGTCGTGATTTTTTTAAAAATTTTTGATTTCATAATATAGGTTTTAAGAATTAAAACTCCTCTCAAGGAGTTTATAAATGAATTAGTGATAAATTCTGATCAGAATTTTTAGCTTTAAATAGAACTGGATTAGTAACTAAGTCATATGATCTAAAATTATCCTTATAACTTTTTTTTAAAAATTCTAGTTCTAAATAACTAAACCAAAATTAAAGATTGCAATTCAGAGAGGCTTTATTAAAAGTCTCATCGATTTAGGAAAATTGACTAAAATTTTATAACAAAAAGATTTGCTTTTAAAGTATCGTATTAACTAACCGTCTATAGAATACAATAGACAGGAAAGCAAATCAACTTTAAAACACTAAAACAAAAAAAGCCTCTTCACTAAAGTGAAGAAGCTTTTCAATATATTATAAAACTCTTTTATTTAAAGAGCCGCTACGTGCTTAGCTAGCTTAGATTTTAGGTTAGCAGCTTTATTATCATGTATAATATTACGCTTTGCTAATCTATCAATCATAGAAACTACAGAAGGAAACAAAGTCTCAGCCTCTTTCTTATCAGCTTCACGTAATTTCTTGATAGCATTACGTGTAGTTTTATGCTGATATTTGTTTCTAAGACGCTTTGTCTCACTATTTCTAATTCTCTTTAATGCTGACTTATGATTTGCCATCTTTTCTTTGTTAAATTTCTTTACTATAAAATTCGTAGCCCGTAGGGGAATCGAACCCCTCTTACCAGGATGAAAACCTGGCGTCCTAGCCGATAGACGAACGGGCCTTTTTTCCTTTTACAAGGATTGCAAATTTATAGCTTTCACTCTAAACTTGCAATTAATTTTTTAATTCGTAGCCCGTAGGGGAATCGAACCCCTCTTACCAGGATGAAAACCTGGCGTCCTAGCCGATAGACGAACGGGCCATAGTTGTTTGTCTAATTGCGGATGCAAAAATACAACTATTTTTTAATGGCGCAAGAGTTATTTTATTTTTTTCTAAAACTTAATATGCTTTAGCAAATAACACCCTCACTTTAGAGGGTTTACCACTGTATACACAGCTCCCATTTTCTTCTTTAGCATCAAAAGGAATGCAGCGTATAGTCGCTTTAGTCAACTCTTTTATCTTTTGCTCAGTTTCTATAGTACCATCCCAATGAGCTGATATAAATCCTCCTTTATTCTCTAAAACGTCTTTAAATTCGTCAAAAGTAGCTACTTCTGTAATATGATCATCTCTATATTCCGTAGCTTTCTTATGTAAACTATTTTGTATTTCAACAAGTAAAGACTCGATAGTACTTACAACCTCATCTTTATTTACAAATTGTTTCGACAAAGTATCACGACGTGCTAATTCTACAGTTCCTTTTTCTAAATCCTTAGGACCAATTGCTATTCGCAAAGGAACTCCTTGTAATTCATATTGCGCAAACTTTGCTCCTGGTCTATAAGTATCTCTGTTATCAAATTTCACAGAGATTCCTTTTACTCTTAAATCACTAACCAACTCATTAGCAACTTCAGAAATTTGACTCAATTGCTCTTCTCCTTTATATATAGGCACAATAACAACTTGTATTGGAGCAAGATTAGGAGGTAAAACCAATCCTTTATCATCACTATGTGTCATAATCAAAGCTCCCATCAATCTGGTTGAAACCCCCCAAGATGTAGCCCAAACATAATCAAGTTTTCCTTCTTTAGAAGTAAATTTCACATCAAATGCTTTTGCAAAATTCTGTCCTAAAAAATGTGACGTCCCTGCTTGTAATGCTTTACCATCTTGCATCAATGCCTCTATACAATATGTATCTTCTGCTCCTGCAAAACGTTCACTTTCTGTTTTTCTACCTTTAACAACAGGAATAGCCATGAAATTTTCTACAAAGTCAGCGTATACATTATTCATTTGTTCGGTTTCTGCTATTGCTTCTTGTCTTGTTTCGTGAGCTGTATGACCTTCTTGCCATAAAAACTCAGCAGTTCTTAAAAACAAGCGTGTTCTCATCTCCCATCTCACTACATTCGCCCATTGGTTTATCAAAATAGGCAGATCTCTATATGATTGAACCCAACCTTTGTAAGTATTCCAAATAATTGCCTCGGAAGTAGGACGCACAATTAGTTCTTCCTCCAACTTAGCTTTTGGATCCACCACTAATTTTGAAGCATCCTCCGGATCAGTTTTTAATCTATAATGAGTCACTACTGCACATTCTTTTGCAAAGCCTTCTGCATTTTTTTCCTCAGCTTCAAACAGACTTTTAGGAACAAATAGAGGAAAATATGCATTTTGATGACCTGTTTCCTTAAATTTTCGATCTAATTCGGCCTGCATTTTCTCCCAAATTGCATATCCATAGGGCTTAATTACCATACACCCTCTTACCGCCGAATTCTCAGCTAAATCAGCCTTTACGACCAATTCGTTATACCATTTAGAATAATCCTCACTACGTTTCGTTAGATTTTTGCTCATAACCTGCTATTTGGCACAAATGTTGTGACTTTGTTAAATAAAAAATAGTTAGCGCAAAACTAACTAAATTTGTATTGTTCAACAATAAAATAAGGAGATATGCGACTTAAAATTTATTTTCAAAAAAAAGGTACTGTTGGGATTTTTCTAGCAGCCTCTCTACTTATGTTGACATCTTGTGGTTCATATGACTATGTATCTTATGATGATGGCATTTACGGTGAAGCAAGAAGCCAAAGAAATTACGAACCTCAACCTACCAGAACAGAAACTGGGACGACTTCTAATTATTACTCTAATTATTTCTCAGAAAAATCAGCTCAGATTGATAACGCAATTGAGCAGGATGCTATTTTTACGGATGTGGATTCTTATTCTAGTGAAAATTACGATCCATCTGACACCACAAAAGTTGCTCAAAATTATGAAGGTGGGCGACCTGCTTGGGGTAGCAATAGCGATGAAGTTTCTATAACAATTATTGATAATGGTTGGAACAACTGGGGATGGAATGCTTGGGGACCTGGAATTGGCTGGGGATGGAATAACTGGGGCTGGAACGCTGGTTGGGGTCCTGGATTTGGTCTAGGCTGGAATGCTGGATGGGGTTGGAATGCCGGATGGGGCTGGAACGCTGGCTTCGGATGGGGAAATCCTTATTGGTATGGTGGTGGATTTTGGTGTCCTCCTTATTACAACAATGGCTTTGGGTTCTATGGAAGGAACAGAATTGCATATAACAGAGGATATAGAAATAGAGGTTATAGAAATGCATATGCGAGTAATTACAGAAATCGCAGCTCCTACAATAACAGATCTCGTAGCCGTTCCTATAACAACCGAAGTTCTTACAATAACAGAAGAAGAATATCTGCTGATAACAACAGAAGAACAAGATCTTCCTCTTACTCGAATGGAACAAGATCACGTAACAATAACATATATTCTCGTTCAAGATCCGGTTCTTCTAGCAGAAGTGGCACAAGAATCAATAACGGAAGTAGATCAAGAAGCAGTTCTGGAACTCGAAGTTATTCTCGATCAAGCAGAAGTAGAAGTTCAGGCAGCTCTATTAGAAGTCGTGGTTCCAGTCGTAGTAGTGGATCTAGATCAGGAGGTAGCCGCGGAAGAAGTCGCGGAGGAAGAGGTTAAAATACTAAGTAACACCTACTAAGATCGTTACTACTTAAACCTAAAAAATATAATTTGGACAATTAGGACTGACTATTATCATATACCATTGTCAAATGTCTTACTATTTTTAAGGTGATTAGTATTTCACAAAAAACAATAATTGATACAACTTATTCGATTTAGATAGTTATTAAACCCAAACAGGATTAAATAACTATCTAAATTGGTAAACTCTTTTGTAATTAGTAAATAGATACTATAATATCGAAAATAAATATATGAAGAAGATATTTTTATTAATTGGTCTGTCATTTATGTCTTTTTTACACGCTCAGGACATTACAGACGCTGTAAGATATTCTCAACAGGATATTTTAGGAACTGCACGTTTTAGAGGTATGAGTGGAGCATTTGGAGCTTTAGGAGGAGACATGTCTGCACTACAGATAAACCCTGCAGGTTCTGCAGTATTTCTAAATTCTTCTGGCTCAATTACACTTTCGACCTCAAATATTCAGAACGACGCTAGTTATTTCAATGGTTTTAGCGAAACTTCATCTTCTAACTTTAACTTTAATCAAATTGGAGCTGTTTTTGTGTATAACAACCAGAGTGAATCTTCTAAATTCAATAAACTATCATTAAGTATAGCGTATGACCAAACTACGGACTATGCTGATGAGTTTTTTGCATTCGGAAGAAGTAATAATTCCATAGATTCCTATTTCCTATCAGAAGCTCAAGGTATCCCTTTAGATTTATTAACCAGAAGATCAGGAGAAAGTGTTGATGAACTTTATAATTTTCTGGGAGAAACAGAAGGATATGGCGTTCAGCAGGCCTTTTTAGGACGTGAATCACTTATAATTGAAGCTACTGATCCCTCAGATCCAAATAGCATTACATATCTCTCAAATGTAGCATCAGTTGATCTAAGTTCTGACGCTTTTCCATATGCTCAGGACTATTATTATGAAAGCACGGGACTCAATGGAAAGTTTACTATAAATGGTGGAGCACAAATACATGATCGATTCTATATTGGAGTTAATCTAAATTCTCATTTTATTAATTATGATAGAGTGACAGAATTCTTTGAAGGAAATAATATTTCAGCGAGTTCTATTAATGAAATATTATTTACAAATCGTTTATCTACAATTGGAGCTGGTTTCTCTGCACAAATCGGAGGTATTGTAAAGGTATCCAATATACTTAGACTTGGTGCTTCTTTCGAATCACCAACCTGGTATTATATCGAAGAAGAAACAACACAACGTGTAGAAACTTTTAGCAATGCTAACGGCAGAGAATTAGTAAATCCTAATGTCATTAACGTTTTCCCAGAGTACCAACTACGCACTCCAGCAAGAGCAACTGGAAGTATTGCTGTATTGTTTGGAAAACGAGGATTAATTAGTTTAGACTACTCTTATAAAGATTATTCATCTACGGAATTTGATTCTGATGGATTTGATAATTTTTCAGATTTAAACAGACAAATAGATAACACTCTACAAGGTGCCTCCACACTTAGAATCGGTGGAGAATTAAGAAATGGAAATTGGAGCTTTAGAGGGGGTTATAGCTATGAAGAAAGTCCCTACAAAAACGAATCTATACTTGGAGAAAGAACAGGATTATCATTAGGAATAGGTTATAATTTTGGAAAATTAAAATTTGATATCGCCTACGACTATTCTGAACAAGAGCGTAATCAGGAATTTTATACTAATTCTTCTTTTACCAATTTCACCTCAATAGATAGTTACCGAGACAACCTTACCTTTACATTAGGTTTAAATTTATAAAACAAAGTCGCAATAAAAAAAGGAGTTGAATAGTAGTATTCAACTCCTTTTTTTATCTAATTAATGAAAAACTAGCATTAAATTGTTTCATAACTCCGCTTTCCGTATACTTAACTTTAAACCAATATTCATTAGAAGGGAGTAGATTTCCGTTATAGGTCCCATCCCATTCACCAAGAGCTCCAAGATCTTTTAGTAATTTTCCGAATCGATTGAAAATCTGGATACCATTAATCTGAACATTATCATTACCTACTATCCCCCAGGTTTCATGAAAACCATCTCCATTAGGCGTAAAATACCTTGGGTAATCAACTACAAACTCTACGGGAAGTTCTATTTCAGAACACATATGGACATCTCTAACATATATAATATGTTCTCCTCTTGAAACTCTTGTAAATATTGGAGAAGTTTGCCAATCACCATTATCCAATCTATATTCATACTCTCCAATTGCATCGACTCCGACCATCACCTCGACAGTAGCATTGTCAGAAAAAGCACCAGAGACCAACTCTGCAGTAAAATCTTCTTGTTGTGGAGGATATGATTCTATAACTACTGTTGATGCTGATGAAACGCAAGTAGTTTGGATATTTGTCACTAAAACAGAATATTGACCTGATGCATTAGGGTTATATATTGATCCTGTTTCACCAGGAATTTCATTTCCCGCTGTTGTAGCAATCCCTACATACCATTGAAAACTATAAATAGTATCATCCAAGCCTGTATCAATTACATCCGTTGGCATTAAATTAATAATAGTCCCATCATTTTCAAGACAAATAACATACTCCTCTGCTAGCATAAAATCTGGTAATTCATTAACTATCAATTGAACTGAAATTACCCTAAAACAATCATTACCATTTGCCAGAGGATCAAGACGAACATAAACTGTTTGATTAAACTCTTGTGTATTCTGAAATGACAAAGGAGATGCTATCGTGATTGTATTACCTGATTGAGCATCCTCTGCATTCTCGTAGTATTGAATATTATAATCAGCAGCATTTAAATCATTTGAAGCGTCAGCATCATTTAAATTAAGAATATCTTGTGTTGCCTCTGTAAGATCAAAAATTCCGATACCAGCTTCATCCAACTCACAGGTTTCTAATGCATTTGGAGTTAGATTAAAATCATCATACAAAATAGTCTGCAATTGGAGCGTAACATTGGAAACACAACCATTGTCATTATCCCTACCGACAACTATAACATCTCTTACTAATATAGTATTAGTATAAGCAACTGGATTAGCAATAGCATTATCTATATCTACATCAGCCTGAGATTCGTAATAAGTAAATGTAATATTTGTAGCGCTACCTGCAATCTGACCTTCTCTTACCGTTAAATCATATACTGTATTTACCTGATCGCTACATAGCGTAATAGGATCTGGATTGGTTAATTCTGGATTATGAAGCACTTGTAAATCAAAAGAAATCGTAGATCTAAAACACTCACCGGCATCTCCAACGCCATTACTATTTTCATCGAATTGAACACGAACCCATATCGTTTGAGGATTCGTTTGGTTTGTAAATACTCCTACAATAGCTCCAGAATTACTATTTGCTTCGGCTTCTGTTCTATGATAACTTATCAACAACTCTTCAGTTTGTGTTCCAATTACTTCAGAATCTTTCTCTGTTAAATCAAATGTTGCTCTATTAGGATCATCACTACATAGAACAAAATCAGATACTGGGTTATTTAAAGGTAATGGATCTACTTCTAATCGTATATGCTGCCCAAGACCTAAACATTCATTATCAGTTCCATCATCTACTCTTATATATAAATCCTGAATAAAAGGAGATGCATCATTTCTGTGGTTCGAAGGATCAACAATCTCATTTTCTTCTGCTAATGCATCTGCTAAATTTTCATAATAGGTAACAACTAAATTTTGACCAGGCGGATACAATGCTTCCACTTGATTTGTAGCGTTACTAAAATCAAAAGTTGCAATTCCATTAGCGTCATCATTATCTATATCAACAGTATCACATTCGTTATATATAAGATTAAAACTAGCAGGAATTTGAGTAGCAGAAACTACCAAATCAATTTGAGCAGTTCGAAAACAACCGTCGTTAGTTTCTACCCTAGAGAAAACTGTACTATTTATAGGTATAGGATTAGGATACACTGTAAAATCTACAATTTGATTCGTTACGTCTTCATTAATTGCGGCAATTTCCGTTAAGTAATATGTAAAAGTTTCGTTTGCAGAGTTTGTAGAAATTAAAATATTCGCTTCAGACAAATTAAATAAGGAAATACCATCTGTATCATCATCACACTGTAACAAAGAAACTACCGGAGAAACCACAGGAAGAGGATTAACAATTAACTGAAAACTTGTAGTCTCATAACAACTTCGTTCCGATACATTTTCTATCCTTGCATATATGACTTGTGGATTAGATGTGTTGGTATAATTATTAGGTAATTCTGTTCCCAAAACCCCTGCATCAGCATCGACTTGAGACTCATAAAGAGAAACAGCAAAATCAGTAGTGTTTTGTGTCCCAAACACTTCTGCTATAGCATTAGAAAGATCAAACTCCACCACTCCATTAGTATCACTACCATCGAGATCATTATCACATAACTCTATATCCATTGGTACATTTGCTATTGGGTTCTGATATACTCTTAACACAAAAGATGTTACCTCGAAGCATATCTGATTCGTCCCACCAATTCTAGCCCATATTGTTTGGTCCGCAACAGTATTGACAAAGGTATCCGGATCAGCAATAATATTATCGGTTGCAGTACCTCTATAATTCTCTGCATCCGTTTGAGTCAAATGATATGTCACTGTAAACTCGGTAGGATCCTGAGTTCCTATAATAAGAAATGAATTCTGAGTAAGATCAAAAGTATCAAAACCATTTCCATCATCATCACATGCCGTTAAATCCATTGGAGCACTAGCAATCACTGGTTCAGGATAAAAAGTAATTACTATCTCATCAGTTTCTGTATTTCCATCTATATCTTCGATTAACAACTGATACCTTCCTGAAGTAGTTACCGTATATGTTGGACTTGTCTCTCCAGAAATAATATCAAACACCATTGTTGTTTCATTGAAAACGGACCATTCGTAACGCACAGCTCCATCTGACTCTCCGTCCAAAATTACCGGATCAGATCCACAGATATCTTGATTTGGTCCAAGCGCAGCATCTAATATGGAACAATCTGTAGAACCGGTTCCACCAGTTTGCTCGAAATTGATAAAACCTGGTGATTGAGAAAAATTAGTAATCAATACTAAATAAAACTCTCCTGCGGTAGCACCAGGAATATTCATTGTTTCGACAGCGTCTGGCAAATAACTACAATCTACCGTGTTTCCGGCAGTTAATTGAGCCGCACAAGGAGAAACAGGATCTGGAAAAGGTCCATAACATATAAAATCTACATCTAACTGATTACCGGTCCCATCTTCATTAGAAGATTGAGAAATACGAAAAGTTAAGGCTCCCGTAGCATCTATTTGCAAATAATACCATGCAGGAAAGGGCTGAGTATCCAAACATCCGTAATTAGGACCAATCTCGGAACTACTTACACAATCAGCATTAGCACTATTACAATTTGGAAAAACAATACCAGTAGTACTACAAAATGGATCAGCACCATCATCTCCAATTGCATCTGCACAAACCGAACCTTGTGCTACACTTAGACTTGTGTACATAAAAAGGCAAAAAAACAATATTAACGTAGATGTTCTCTTAATCATTCCCAACTTTTAAATCAATGATAAAACTGTTATTATTTCTTAAACTCAAAGCATTCTTATATAAAACAATCTTACAAAGAGAAACCCTAAGAAATACTATTATAAAATTGAAAATAATTAAGTTTTCGATTCTTTCAATTGGAGACTATAGCCATTCAAGAATGAGAGAATTACTATATAGTAAAATCTCAAAACGCCCTATTATCAAATTATAACAGTTGGCAAAAAAACAAATTCTATTTTAAAAAATCATCGGATTAAAGAAAAACTACCTGCAAAAACTTTTCTACTTCTATTAGGGTCACGATCCGCTTGTTCATTAAATTCTACCCTAAACCAATATTGAGAGGAAGGCATTAAATTTCCATTATAAGTTCCATCCCATCCAGCACCAGTTGGATTTAATTGCTTTAATAATTTTCCATGCCTATCAAATATATAAACCAATGCAGGGATAGGCTGATCCTCAGGATTAATCAAATTCCAGGTGTCATGAAAACTATCACCATTCGGAGTAAAGTACCTAGGATATCCTAGAATCATTATATCTACAGAGGTTCTTTCACTATCTGGACAATTAGCATATCTGGCTATAATCCTATAGTCACCTGCAGGAACCCCTTCAAAAACCGGCGAAGACTGAAAAGCTCTATATTCTACAAAATTTCCATCCATATTAACATCGCGATCTAATCGATATTCAAAATCGGTAAATCCTTCTGCTTCAACAATTGGATCAGTCGACACTTCTGCAGTAAGTGTATAACTATCCGAAAAAGATCCTTCTGTGATTATATAATCAATATCGAAAGTTATTTGAGAAACATCTAAAACTGAAACTTGATCAGGAGAATCAGGAACTTCTACATTATTAGCATCAAAACCTCTAAGCATATATATACCATTAGAATTCACCTGATCATAAAAAGGAAAAATTGCTCCTGGGATAGGCACAAAATTAGTATCTCCTAAATCAGCTCTAAACCATTGAAATGTAACCGCAGCAGGAACTGCTGGTGGCCCTGTTCTTGCGGGGAATCTACCTTCTACAGTTATTGGAAATTCTCCACAAGTAGCTATTCTATCCTGAGGAATACCTGGTTCCAAAACACTACAATCTGTTGTTCCCGCGCCATCTTCACCCAGATTTGTTTGTTCCAGCTGTATAACTCCAGCTTCATCAGAGAAGTTAGTAATTAATACAATATAAAATTCTCCTGTTTGAGCATTAGGAATTGTAAAAGTTTCTATAAAATTATCATCTGATGTTCTCGCATAGCTACAATCTATGATATTGGTATTATCTTCATCATTAATATAAAAATCAGGTTCATCCGCATTATTAACGCATTCTGCTGGACGAATATTTTCTCCGTCTCCATTGAGATCACAACCTCTTGGTAATTCATCCTCACAATTAATTATGAAAGAAGTCTGAAACGGACCCCATGCAATGAAATCAACATCCAACTGTCGTTCATTACGATCTAAGCGATTATCACCATCTGCATCCATCCATTGACGAATATCGAAAACCAAATCACCAGCTTCATCAATAAGCAGAAAATACCATGAGGGATTTGGAGTTGTATTTAAGCACCCAACTTCTCCCAAACCATCTAAATCACCAGTTGTGTTTGGAAAAGTAAGCTCTAAAGAAGCGTCAGAACAAAAGGGTTGGGAATTTTGACAGGCAGTGTCGAAGTCCTGAGCGTAAGACATTGTACTATTTAAAAAAAACAGCACAAATAATAATAAGATTTGAGGTAGTAATTTTGTCATATATACAATAACGTAGGTTAGTTCATTTTCTTATGTAGGAATTAAATTTACAAATTTTAAAATATAGTGCTTCAATCACAATCATATTATTTATAATTGTTAACATAGCTTTCACTAAGTAAAAAGACAAAATCGTATCTTTGCAGCCCGTTTACAGTTGATTTTACGTAAAATCAGAATATAAAATGGATTTATTATTAATTTTCAACGTATACATTGCAGGGAATTTGAAAAAAGAACGAGTTGAAATTGTATATCCTAGTGAGATATTTTTTCAATTTTAAATAAAAACACATTGATATAGTAAGAAGTATTTATATGTGTTTATAATTCTTTTATATTTTATAATAACAAAATTTTGAACTTTTGAAGATAGACAAGGCCCTTGAAGCTATTGAAGCGTTAGGTGATAATCATGTAGCTACTAGCGCAACCACTCCTCTGAGAGAAGATGCATTTAAATTAAGTGATAACGAAAAGATCGCTTTAATTAAAGATGATGTTAAACATATTATGGAAACTTTAGGATTAGATCTTAATGACGATAGTCTTAAAGGTACTCCTCAAAGAGTTGCAAAAATGTTTGTAAACGAAATTTTCTCAGGGCTACATCCAGAAAGAAAGCCAGATGCTTCTACTTTTGACAATCACTATAAATATGGTGAAATGTTAGTGGAAAAAAACATTACTGTTTATTCCACTTGCGAACACCATCTTTTACCAATAGTTGGTCGTGCTCACGTGGCCTATATCTCTAATGGAACTGTTGTAGGATTATCTAAAATGAACCGTATTGTAGATTATTATGCAAAACGGCCTCAGGTACAAGAGCGTTTAACTATGCAAATCGTACAAGATCTTCAGGTAGTTCTAAACACAAAAGATGTTGCTTGTGTTATAGATGCAAAACATTTATGTGTAAATTCCAGAGGAATACGAGATATAGAAAGTAGTACAGTAACTAGTGAGTTTGGCGGGAAATTCAAAGATGAAGCTGTTCGAAGAGAATTTTTAGACTATATCAAACTAGATACTACTTTTTAATTTTATCTTTAATAAATAATCATAAGCATTTACCAAAATTATGGCAGTAGCTCCGTTGTATAAAACTCAGGAACTAAAGATCTACAATTCTATTTCGAGTCAAAAAGAAGTATTCACTCCTATTACGGAAGGTAATATAGGAATGTATGTTTGTGGCCCAACCGTTTATAGTAATGTACATTTAGGAAATTGTCGTACGTTTATTTCTTTTGATTTAATTTATAGGTATCTTAAACATTTAGGATATAAAGTTCGCTATGTGCGTAATATAACCGATGCTGGTCATCTAGAAAATGATGCTGATGAAGGAGAAGACAAGGTTTCTAAAAAAGCACGATTAGAGCAACTAGAACCTATGGAAATCGTGCAGCGTTACACACTAGATTTTCATAACATCCTAGCTAAGTTTAATAATATACCTCCTAGCATAGAGCCAACCGCAACTGGTCATATCGTAGAACAAATCGAAATTATTAAAACCATTATTGACAATGGTTTTGCTTATGTGGCTAATGGTTCGGTGTATTTTGATGTAAAAAAGTTTAACGAAACTAATAATTACGGAAAGTTAAGTGGTCGTAATCTCGAAGATATGATTGCCAACACTAGGGAACTAACTGCCCAAAGTGATAAAAAAAACCCACAGGATTTTGCTTTATGGAAAAAAGCAGAACCAGAACATATTATGCGCTGGCCATCTCCCTGGAGTGATGGTTTCCCTGGCTGGCATTTAGAATGTACCGTAATGAGTACAAAATATCTAGGTGAAAAATTTGATATTCATGGAGGTGGAATGGATTTAAAATTTCCGCATCACGAATGTGAGATTGCACAAGGAGAAGCGGCTTGTGGTGTGACCCCGGTAAACTATTGGATGCATGCCAACATGCTTACTTTAGATGGTAAAAAAATGTCTAAATCCACAGGAAACATTCTTTCTCCTGCTGAAATATTTAGCGGCGAAAGTGACAAACTAAGTAAGGCTTTTGCTCCAACAGTTGCAAGATTCTTTATGCTACAAGCACATTACAGAAGTATCCTTGATTTTTCTAATGATGCACTAGAAGCTTCAGAAAAAGGCTTCTATAGATTAATGGAATCCATTGCTACTTTAGAAAATCTTAAAACTGGAAAAACGACAGAAGGATTCAATATTCAAAATTGGATGAATGAATGTTATGCAGCAATGAATGATGATTTTAATAGCCCAATATTAATTGCAAAATTATTCGAAGCCGTAAAATTCATCAATTCTGTTAAAGAAGATAAAGCTACAATTGCAGAAGGAGATTATAAACTACTCCAAAAAACTATGAATGAATTCGTTTTTGATGTTTTAGGATTAGTAAATATAAACGAGGCTTCTTCGGACATTAGCGATAAGCTTTCTGGTACTGTTGAATTATTAATTCATTTAAGAGCAGAAGCAAGAGCTAATAAAGATTTTGCAACTAGCGATAAGATCAGAGATGAGCTACAGGCTATGGGTATCCAACTAAAAGACGGACGTGAAGGCACTAGCTTTACTCTTAATTAGTAGTATATTTTGGCTTCAAAATTAACAACGAAAAGGATTTTGATTATGCCGTTTATCGGATTGGTGAAATTGTATCAAAATTTAATTTCACCTTTAACTCCAGCTACGTGTCGATACCAACCTACCTGTTCTCACTACACCGTAGAAGCATTAAAAAAACATGGATTGTTCAGAGGTGGAAAGTTCGCCATAAAACGTATTTTTAGTTGCCATCCTTGGGGAGGTAGTGGCTATGATCCAGTTCCGGATACCATTGAAAAAAAGAAAGTCAACGAATCGGAATAGCACTTTAACTCATTATTATTCCATTTGTAATTTCTAATTTAATTAAATACCTATATTTACTCTTGAAAAATAGATTTCCACATGATGTTCTCTAAAATAGTATGGAATCCCATAGAAGGATTCGATCTTGGCTTTTTTGTCATTCGTTTTTATAGCCTAATGTTTGTAGTTGCATTCTCACTAGGTTGGTATTTAATGAAGAAAATATATATCCGAGAAAAAATCTCCATGGAGAAACTAGATTCTGTATTCATATATGCTGTGATAGGAACTCTATTAGGTGCAAGATTTGGACATGTCTTTTTTTATGATTGGGATTATTACAGAAATAATTTATTGGAAATCATTTTGCCTTTTAAATTCAATCCAACCTTTGAATTTATCGGTTTCAGAGGATTAGCGAGTCATGGAGCAGCAATTGCCTTTATAATTGCTATGTATTATTATTCTAAAAACGTTCTGAAGAAACATCCTTTATGGATTATGGATAGAGTTACTATCCCTGCTGCATTCGGAGGAATTTTTGTCCGATTAGGGAACTTTTTTAATTCAGAAATCATTGGTGAACCTTCTGGTGATTCTGCTTTTGGAGTGAAGTTTGTACGAGATGGTTTAAGTAAAGGCGAAGTAATTAGAGAAACTGGTATTAAGAACGTTAACGAAGCTTATTCTGCCGTAGTAAACAACCCACAATTCTCTAATCTATTGGAAGCAATACCTTATCGTCATCCTACACAACTATATGAAGCATTTGGCTATATATTTGTATCACTAATACTTTGGTTGTTTTATTGGAAAACAGATAAAAGAAATAATAGAGGTTTTCTTTTTGGAATGTATATGATGCTCATTTTTATCGTTCGCTTCATTGTAGAAAATGTCAAAAAGAGCCAAGGAGGTTTTGAAGATGCTTTAGGAGATGCCCTATCTACAGGGCAATGGCTGAGCATTCCATTCATCCTTATTGGTTTATATTTTGTAATTAGAGCCAAAAAAGTAAAAGAAGACCCTAAATCATATACACTAAAATAATAAGCTAAATGGAAGTTTAAAAAAAGAGGATGAATTTTAAAGTTTATCCTATTTTTTTAGTTTTATTAAATCTATTATTTACTCCTAAAAACGTCAACACCCCCTTTTTAATCCAATTATATTTATAATTCCTAACAACATAGAAAATCCTAAAACATACTTCTTCAAATTACCAATGATTCTCTACAAAAAAATGGAGTTTATTGATTTTTATCACTAATAGCGTTTTTTAAATATATTTTTTTAATTCTAAACCTTTTCACTTTTTAAAAGTCAAAGTTTTACAACTTAAAAAAACACAAATCATGAGAACAACAGTATTAATGTTTTTAGGAATATCCCTTTTCCTAAATAATTCCAGATTATTTGGCCAAAATATCAACTTGTATGGACCCGAAAGTTTTGTAACCATTTCTGATGGAGAAGGAGGATTTAATGGCACTCTTGAAGGAGGGGATCGTTTTAGCAGAGATCACGATGTTGCTGGAGACATTAACAACGACGGTGTATTAGATTTAGTAGTAGGAGCACGATCAGATGATGATGGAGAAACAGATGCCGGTGCAGTGTATATATTATTTATGAATCCTGATGGAACTGTGTCTACACATCAAAAGATATCTATGTTAGAGGGTAATTTTAATGAAATACTAACCGAAGGTAACTTCTTTGGATATGGTGTTGCTGGTATTGGAGATTATAATGGTGATTCAATTCCTGACATTGCTGTTTCTGCTCCAACACAATCTAACAGAGCCTTATATATTATTCACTTAAATCGTGATGGTACTGTCAAAAGTTTTGTGAAAAATTCTAATATTATCGCTCAGGGACTTTCTGCAATTGGTGACCTTAACGAAGATGGAAGAATCGACCTAGTAGCTTGTAATCCAGGCTCTGATGATGGCGGAACAGATAGAGGGGCTATTAACATTTTATTTTTAAACGAACAATCAGAAATTGAGACTTCGGATATAGTGACAATAAGTTCTACAGACGGAGGATTTGGGTCAGGATTAGAAGATGGAGATTCATTTGGAGGTCGTGAGGTTTCCATGTTAGGTGATATTGACAATGACGGTAATAAAGAACTTGCCGTTGGAGCATTTCAATCCGAAGGTGGTAAAGGAGCTATCTGGATTCTTTCTTTAAGTAGTAATAATTATAATGTTATTTCTAAGCAAAAAATCACGGAAGGAATTGGAGGTTTTACGGACAACTTAGATAATGAAACGAATCCTAATGGAACAAGTGGAGCACAATTTGGACATGCGATGACAAGCCCAGGAGATCTTAACTCAGATGGAATTCCAGATTTAATAACTGGTGCCAACCAGCAAGATGAAGGACACGCTTATATCTTATATCTCAATGCAGATAAAACTGTAAAAACTTTTACTAAAATAAACAATACTGAAGGCGGTTTTAATCTTTCTCTAGAACCTGAAGAACGTTTCTCTAGATCAATTTCTTTTATTGGAGACCTTAGAGGCGATGGGAGTCTTGCTATAAATATTGGAGGTGGTGCAGGAGGAACTGGAACATTATACATTCTATTTCTAAAACCTTGTGAGTTCTCTCAAGAACCCGGATTTAATTTTTGGAGTGGAGGGACAACCTTATTTTCCAACTGGAACCATAATACTCAAACGGTTACTGAACCACTAAGTTTTGAGCAATGTGCAGTAAAGGCTAATGAAACTGACGCTACTTATATTACATTTAAGGAAAGTGATGGTAGATGTATTTGTAAGGCGAACGATGCTTTTTTAGACAACAGTGATGAATTAAGCTTAGCATTTATTAATAACTGCTCTAATGAAAACACACTATCCATCCCGATTTTATATAAGAATGATTTAGTTGTATACCCGATTCCTACAGAAAACTATCTTAGAATTAATGGCCTGACATCAATATTAGAATTCGAAAAAATTGAAGTTGTAGATATTTCAGGGAAATCGTTTCCAATGAAGAATAATTATACGATGATTAATAACATAGTAGAAATCGATACTCAACAGCTATCAAAAGGGATTTATTTTTTAAAAATTTATAGAAATGAAAAAACTTTTGATTCTATAAAATTTATTAAACAATAAAAAAAGAGACCAGTAGGATAGTGCTACTGGTCTCTTTTTTAGCAGGTTATTATACCTAAAAAACTTCGTTAGATTCTTTTAATTTCTCCGTATTTTCTGCCAACTGTAATTCATCTATTATTTTTTGGATATCTCCATTAATAATATTACTTAGATCATATAAGGTTAACCCAATACGATGATCAGTTACACGTCCTTGTGGGTAATTATAGGTTCTAATTTTTGCGGATCTATCACCTGATGAAACCATACTCTTTCGTTTCTCTGAATCGGCAGCTTGTTTTTTAGCTAATTCTATATCATATAAACGAGAGCGCAATACTTTTAATGCTTTTTCTAAGTTTTTATGAGATGATTTCTGATCCTGACAACTCACAATCATTCCAGTAGGTTCGTGATGTAATTTAATCGCAGAATAGGTAGTATTTACAGATTGTCCTCCAGGACCCGTAGAGGTAGTTCTTTCGATTCGTACTTCTGTCATGTCAAGTTCTACATCAAACTCCTCAGCTTCCGGTAATACCATTACGGTAGCAGCACTTGTATGAACCCGTCCTTGTGTTTCGGTTTGAGGAACACGCTGTACACGATGTACTCCCGCTTCAAACTTCATAGTTCCGTAAGCATCTTCACCGTTTACTTCAAAAATAATTTCTTTATATCCTCCACTTGTTCCTTCGCTAAGATCTACCACACTGGTACTCCATCCTTTACCTTCACAATATTTAGTATACATTCTAAATAAATCTCCCGCAAAAATACTAGCCTCATCTCCACCCGTTCCAGCTCTGATTTCAACTACGCAATTTTTAGCATCTTCGGGATCTTTAGGAACTAACATGTATCGTATCTTCTCTTCTAAAGCAGGAAGTTGTTCTTTAGCTTCATCTAACTGCATTTTAGCCATCTCGACCATCTCCGTATCGCTACCATCAGCAATAATTTCTTCTGCTTCTTTCTTGTTATCAGTCAGCTCAATATAGAGATCTCTTTCATCCATCAATGCCTTGAGATCCTTATATTCTTTATTAAGTTTTATATATCTTTTTTGATCAGCAATAATATCTGGCTGAATAATCAAATCATTCACCTCATCAAATCGTTGCTTTACGATATTTAATTTATCAATCATAGTTCTATCTATCCTGTACGTGTAATTCACAAAAGTACGCTTTTTTGTCCAAAGGTCATATTGCCTTTTAATATTCTGTAATGGTATTATATAACCCAAAAAAATGTATTTTTACAACTGAAATGTTAAAACATAAGCGCACATATAACAACAACCTGATTTCGAGCTGGTTCTTTACACTTCTACTTTTCTTTGGCATTGCAGGGTATGCTAATTATACTCCTCCTACTGCAGGTCAAACCAAGATTGAATTAGTAGTTTCTAATGAAGAAGATTACAGCAAGACATTATTATACAGGGCTGCTTTATCTATTAAACAACATTTTGGCTCTTATAACAGCTACTTAAAGCAAATATCTGAACACCACACAACAATTTCCTTAATTAGAACAAGAGATTTTGACAATGCGATTCCCCTAGATATAATTCATAAAGTATTTCACATCAGAAGCACCAACTACTCCGCTGAAGATGATTCTTTTCATTTAGGATAACACCTTCCAATTAGGCTTTATAGCCAATTTCAAAAAACATTTTAACACTACTTTCATGAACGATAGTAGTTTATACTATTTCCAAAAATGAAAAAATTTAAAAAAATAGTAAGACGTGTTGTTTTACTTATATTTATCATCATGGTTACTATGATTCCTGTACCAATTTTCTTTCAGAAAAAAGAAGGAAAATTTAATGATGATAACGCTATAGAACTTACAGAAACAAAAGAAGAAGATACAGAAAGTAAAACTGTTCAATTTAATGATGAGTTGGGATAATATAAACGCACACCTTAATTGATGATTATATAAATTGAGAACCTGAAGAATCTAAAATGATTTTTCAGGTTTTATAATGAAGCATCGCTAATTAAGACTAAGGAAAAATATCATTTCCAACTTAAAATTACCAAACTAAAAATAATCCAATCAAACATCATTCAACTAAATTGTTAGTTGAATGATGTTTTTGTTTATATTTGACTGCTTCAATCAAAATATAGATCATTTTTATGAAAAAAATTAAGAACTCCCTATTTTCTTTGCTATTGATTTTATTATGCAATTGTAAGAAAACTTCGAATATCGATCACGATAGTATTATTACAATCCAACATACCAATAGTTCAGGATACACCTATGAAACAGTATCTAATGACCCAACTGGATTAAGATTGTATACTTTAGATAACGGATTGAAAATATATCTAGGTAAAAATCAAGAAGAACCAAAAATACAGACACTTATAGCCATTAAAGCTGGATATAAATATGATCCTATTGACAATACAGGTTTAGCCCATTACTTAGAGCATATGCTTTTTAAAGGAACGGATAAAATTGGTTCATTAAATTTTGAAAAAGAAAATATTCTTTTAAATGAAATTGCCGATTTATTCGAAAAACACAAAGTTGAAAAAGACACATTTAAGAAAAAAGAGATTTATAAAATCATTGATAAAAAATCCCTAGAAGCTTCGAAATATGCGGTAGCCAATGAATACGATAAAATGATCGCTTTATTAGGTGCAGAAGAAAATAATGCTTTCACAGAAAAAGAACAGACCGTATACCAAAATAAAATACCTGCTAATGAATTGGACAAATGGTTATTATTACAAAGTGAGCGTTTTAACAAATTAGTACTTCGAGGTTTTCACACAGAGTTAGAAGCTGTCTACGAAGAGTTTAACAGGGGACAAGACAATGATCAATGGAAGCAATATGATGCACTTTTAGAAGGCCTATACCCTTCCCATCCTTATGGATATCAATTTGGCATAGGAAAACCAGAACATCTTAAAAATCCATCGATGCATGCAGTTCATTCCTATTTTGACAAGTATTATGTTCCAAACAACATGGCTATTATATTAGTGGGAGATATTGATTATGATGCTACGATTAAAAAAGTAGATAATGCATTTGGAAATTTTGAGAAAAAAGAAGTAGTTTTTCCTAAATTTAAAGAAATAGATTCCATTAGCTCACCTGTAAAGAAAAAAGTATTTGGCCCTTCTGCTGAATCTATTTATGTCGGGTTTAGAACCGAAGGAATTGGTTCTAAACAGGAAGTGCTAGTTACTCTAATTGATTACATGCTAACAAATTCGCAGGCTGGAATTTTAGATTTAAATTTAAATCAGAAACAATTAGTCCAAAACGCGTTTTCTACTACCAATTTTGCTAATGATTATGGCTATCATTTATTGGTAGGGCTCCCCAAAGAAAATCAAACATTAGAGGAAGTTAGGAATTTACTGTTGTCTCAAATAGAAAAAATCAAAAAGGGTGAATTTAATGATTGGTTATTGAAAGCTGTTGTAAATGATCTAAAATTGGCACAGCTCCGCAAATATGAAAATACAACATCCACAGCAAACGATTATCTGCAAGCGTATATTGCGTCTCAGAATTGGGAAGACCGTTTAAAAATACTGGAAATCATGAGCAGTATTACCAAACAAGAAGTCATAAATTTTGCGAATACACTTTATAAAAATAACTATGTCGAAGTATACAAGATTAAAGGGAATGATAAAAACATTGTAAAAGTAGAAAGCCCTAAAATTACTCCTATAGAACTCAATAGAGAAAAAGAATCTAATTTTATTAAAAACTTTTCTAAAATAAGTAACACTCCTTTACTTCCTGAATATTTAGATTATAAAACAGCCATACAAAGAACAAAAACTAATAAAGGGTTAAAATTTGAACATATAAATAACCCTGTTAATGATATATTTAATTTAGATATCATTTTTGATATGGGAAAAGATAATGATCAACAATTATCTCTAGCATCAGATTACATAAAATACCTCGGTACAGATAAGTACACTCCAGAGCAATTAAAACAAGAATTTTACAAATTGGGCATCACCTATAATCTCTATGTTGATAGCGATAAAACATATGCTAATATCCAAGGGTTAATTGAAAATTTTGATGCTGGATTAGAACTATTTGAGCATTTTTGGAATAATATGTCTCCTAATTCTGAAACCTATGAGAACTATATACATCAGATACAGAAAGATCGTCAAAATAGTAAAACAGAAAAAAGTAATATCCTTTTTGGAGGCTTATGGAATTATGCACATTATGGAGAAAAATCATCCTTTCGAAACATTTATTCATTATCCGAATTACAAAAAATAAAACCTCAAAAATTAATAGATAAAGTGAAAGAACTACGCAATTTTAAACAACGTATTTTCTATTATGGGAAGAATTATAAAGCTGCAATCACTTCTATTGATAAACATCACAAAACAACTAATGAACTACAAAATTATCCAGATAAAATAGAATTTAAAGAACGAGAAGAGGGAGGAAAAGTATACTTTGTAGACTATGATATGGTACAAAGTGAGATTGTTTTTCTAGCAAAAGGAAAAGAATTTGACCCAAAAAAAACGGCAGCTATTAGATTATTTAATGCTTATTTTGGCTCTGGAGTATCTTCAATAGTTTTTCAAGAAATAAGGGAATCTAAAGCTCTTGCTTATTCCGTTGAAGCAGGTGTATACGAATCAAACGAAAAAAAGAAGTCTAACTTAGTGTATGCATACTTAGGCACTCAAGCAAATAAAATGTCTCAAGCAATTGATGCAATGGGTAAATTAATGGAAGATATGCCTGAAGCTGAAGAGCAATTTAATCAAGCAAAAGAAGCTGCATTAAAACAAATAGCTGCAGAACGTATTACCAAATCAAATATTTTCTGGACCTATGAGAGCCTTAAGAAAAAAGGGATTGACAAGGATAATCGTAAAGAAATGTATGATAGGATAAAAAATATGACCTTGACAGATCTTAAAAATTTCTTCAATGAAAATATAAAAGGAGAAGATTATAACATATTGGTTATAGGTAATAAAAAAGAAATGGATATAGAGGCATTATCTAAACTGGGAAATTTTGAAGAAATGGATATTGACTACCTGTTTAATCATGAAAAAAATAAAAAGGATATTAAATTATAGTTAATAAAAGTTCTCATAGATATTTTATGTATTTCTTTCTAATTAAACCTACTCTTTATGATTTGATTCTATTAG
Organism: uncultured Aquimarina sp.; assembly: GCF_947492405.1. Classification (GTDB taxonomy): domain Bacteria; phylum Bacteroidota; class Bacteroidia; order Flavobacteriales; family Flavobacteriaceae; genus Aquimarina. The sequence continues at coordinate 314,243 of NZ_CANLMP010000003.1, read as the reverse complement.
AAAACAAAACCATTTCCTATTTGAAATTACGATTAAAGAAAATGATTGTTTTTTGCCTTATACAAAATTGAAAAATAAAACATAAACTACTTTTTATATTGAAACAGAAGGTAAAAAAGGACCTTTTATTATGGTTATTTCAAATGGAAAATGGTATAAAATTCGAATCATTGTGAATATAGAAACATAAGGATTCATAAAAATTTACGACTTTTATATATAATGAATAATTCACAAATTGGTTTGGGCGGAGGTTGTCACTGGTGCACGGAGGCTATTTTTCAGTCTTTAAAAGGTGTGACTTTGGTAAAACAAGGATATATTTCCAGTATTGGAAAAAACAACTCTTTTTCTGAAGCTGTAATTGTCTCTTATAATCCTGAAGTAATTGAGTTGAAAGACTTAATCGAGGTTCATTTACATACTCACAAAAGCACCTCTAATCATAGTTTTAGAAAAAAATATCGTAGCGCTGTCTACTATTTGGATGAGAAGCAAAAAGCTATTATCGCAACTTACATAAGAGAATTAAATGAAGATTTTGATAACGAATTAATCACAAAGGTTATAAAATTAAACAAATTCAAGTCATCAAGAAATGAGCTTTTAGATTACTATAAAAAAAATCCTGAAAAACCATTTTGTAAACGATACATAAACCCTAAACTTGATTTGCTTAGAAAAAAATATATTAAAAAAACAAATCTCTAATTATAAGTGTAAGTACCAAATTCACTATTGATAGTGAGTTTCTTTTCATCCGCGTTTTCTACGCGACCAACTATTTTTGCGTCCACATCAAAACTTTTAGAAATTGCAATAATATCCTCCGCTATCTCCGGAGACACATATAATTCCATTCTATGCCCCATATTAAAAACCTGATACATTTCTTTCCAATCCGTACCCGAGTTTTCTTGTATCAGTTGAAATAAAGGAGGAACCTCGAATAGATTATCTTTAATGATATGTAAGCTATCTACAAAATGTAGAATTTTAGTTTGCGCTCCTCCACTGCAATGGACCATTCCGTGAATAGTTTTACTATCAAACTTAGATAAAATCTTTTTTATTATCGGCGCGTAGGTTCTTGTTGGTGATAACACTAATTTCCCCGCATCAATTGGAGCGTTCTTTACCTCATCTGTAAGATTGGTTTTTCCAGAATAAACAAGATCAGAAGGTACTGCTGCATCAAAACTTTCTGGGTATTTCTCTGCCAGAATTTTATGAAACACATCGTGACGAGCAGACGTAAGACCATTACTTCCCATACCGCCATTATATCCTTTTTCATACGTAGCCTGTCCAAAAGAAGCTAAACCGACAATAACATCTCCTGCTTTAATATTAGCATTATCAATAACATCGCTACGTTTCATACGAGCCGTTACTGTAGAATCTACGATAATAGTTCTAACTAAATCCCCTACATCGGCAGTCTCTCCTCCTGTAGAATGAATTGTAACTCCAAAACTTTTTAGTTCTTCTAGTAATTCTTCAGTTCCATTAATAATAGCAGAAATTACTTCTCCAGGAATTAGATTTTTGTTTCTACCTATAGTTGATGAAAGCATAATATTATCAGTAGCTCCAATACATAATAAATCATCAATATTCATGATTAATGCATCCTGGGCGATACCTTTCCACACAGAAATATCTCCTGTTTCTTTCCAATACATATAAGCCAGAGAAGATTTAGTACCAGCACCATCTGCATGCATAATCAAACAATAATCTTCATCACCTGTAAGGTGATCTGGAACTATTTTACAAAATGCTTTTGGAAAAAGACCTTTATCTATATTCTTAATAGCACTATGAACATCTTCCTTGGATGCCGAAACCCCACGCTGAGCGTAACGTTTACTTACTTCTTGACTCATTATTATTGAATTATACGGATAATAAGGCGCAAAGATAGTTGAAATTCTGAATTCAGAATTCTGAATTCAGAATTATATTATTCCCAATCTACCATAGAAGCATCTGTAATCAAATTAGCTCGATCACCAATCTCTAGAATTGACATGATTTGTATGTTCTTTTGCGATATGCCATCATTAGAAGTATTAACAAAAATCAAAGTAGCTTCATTTGGAGAAAAACGTGCGTCTAAATCATTTGTCCCCGCTGGTTTTTCTAAAGAAATATCTAATATAGAACTATCACTAAAATCATACACAAACAAATGAGAATCTAACTGTCTGTAATCACTACTTTCGAAACCAGAAACATCCCTACAATATAAAAGCTTAGTACCATCTACAGAAAGATTTACACTTCCTGCTGCTCCTGTCGTTCCTGATAATACTGTTTCTAACATCGTACCTGACATATTAATAGTAAAAATTTCTACCTCATATCCATCTAGATTATTTGTTTTAAGCACTAGGATATCATTATTATCATTTTTATCTACTTCTGAAATAAGGTTTCCATTAGTTGTTTGATATATCAGATTCAAACCACTTCCTCCTACATTGATACTATACAGTTTATCTTGATTAGGAAATAATAATTTAGAACCATTATCAGACCAAGAAAAATTAACCTCTCCTAAGTTAAACCCAGCAACAGAAATTTGAGAGGTGACTTGTGTTATTTGGGAACCATCTTCATTCATTGTGAATAAATGTGTCTGCGAACCAACTGATTGTAAAAAAGCAATTTTGCCAGTTCCCACATGACGTCTTGGTCTGAAACTATTTTTAGTTTCTGAAGTAAGTTGAATTTCAGTTCCTCCTTGTTCATTTGCAGAATAGATAACACTATTACCATTAACAGATCTTGTATATACAATTCGATTATTTGGAGGATTCATAGTCTCAAAAGCAAAAGCACTACTATTAACAGGGTCATTTATTCCATCACTACTACTTACTTGCCAGAAATATTTAACTTTATAAGAAAGGTTCGTTAAAGTATAAGTAGTATCTGCAATATTCTCAAAAACTAGCACATCAGAATTTTCATCATTACGTAAAGTAACTGTATATGTAAGTGAATCATCATCAGGATCACTACCTGTCCATACTAGCACAACCTCTAATGGCTCGTCAACCGAATTATCTGCAGGAGTATCTAAAACAGCTGCATCTGGAGGCCTGTTGCCAGCAGTTTCAATATCCATTTCGAAAACTATTTCTAATTCTCTATCTGCGATGACAGATATTGCTTCAAATTGAGCTAATAACCCATCTCTCTGAGCAGAAAGCGAATAATCTCCGGAAGGAATATTTTCAATTAGGTATTCTCCATTTGCATCTGTAAAAACTGTACTTGAAGAAGGGTTTGTAGATATCTTTACATTTTCTAAAGGCTCATTTGTCCCGATAGCCACTACACTTCCTCTCACAGCACCTAAACCTTCTAAATCTATGGTATCTTCACTACAGGAAGTCATAGTTAACACGGTTAATACCGTTATTATTTTTGTAATATATTTTATCATTTTCATCAGGTTTTTATCCTTTTGGAACTTCACCATTTTCTATTACTTTTTGATTTCTTTTTTTAAGCTTTCTGAGTTCTTTTTGTTCTCTACGTTTTTGTTTACGTAGTTCTTTATCCATTTTTAATGGGTTTTTAAAATACCAGTTTAGCCCTAGAGAAAAATTAAAATACTGATCATCTCTTTTACCTTGTGTAACATTGTCTAGCTTATCTCCAAGAACCAAATTATGTGTTGCATTTAAGGAAATACCAACATGCTCAGAAACTAAGTATTCAATACCTCCTCCATATTGGAACTTAAAGAAAGTTCTATCAAAATCATCACTATTTACGGTTCCCATCCCTCCAAAAAAGAAAGGACTCAATTTTTCGAATGGTAAAAGCGTTAATTCTGCATTTACATCTATAGCATTAAATCCTTCAGAAAAAGCACCTTCATTTCTCAACTGAAATTTACTAAGACTAGCATTAGCGTTTAGATATGGATTAAAATACCATTTCCCTCCTATCCTGGCTGAATACGATAAATCTGCATTGTTATAATCTCCACTTATCAGTGCCAATCCTCCATTAGCGAAAGCTGCCTTTTCTCCTCGTCTTTCTTTAAAATAACGTTCGTAAAGCCCTGTGTTTTGTGCCTCATTTTTCTCTGCATTATAATCCGTTATTAATGCATTTATTTTTTCGGGTTCAGCTTTAGAATTCCATAGTTTATCTTCTATCCCTTCTATTATTAAAGCTTCTACTGCTTTTTCAATAGCTTCGGAAACCGCAATTTGTCCTGGTTCGTTTTTAGTAAAACCAGTTTCAGCTTCTAGCAACCTACTAAATTTCACATATCTAAAGAAACTTGCATCCAATGCTTGTGATAATATAGTTTTAGACACATATACAGTTTTCAAGATCTTACCACTTGATGTAGATACAGCTCTTAAATAAACAGTTATCCTATCTTGTCTATACTGAGTAGAACCACCAATACCAAAATATCTTGCGCCAAGCCCACCTGTTATAATATTAGAATCGTATGACACGATTCCTCCTTCTAGAATGATACCTGCATATAATAACGGCGGTAATTGAGGCTCATTTGAGTTTTTATTTTTTCTATATTCTTTTCTAGTCGAACGTATAATATTTCGCTCATTCAAAAGATTACTTAGATTTTCTCTTTCAATAGGCACAAACCATTTAGAATCTTCTAAAGCTTTAACTAAAATAGTGGTTGCCCCTTGTGTAACAGCGGTGCTAAAGGTACTACCAGCCTCTGTAGGTTTATACTGACCGGTTTGGTCTCTGAATTTATAAACACCAACTACAACAGGTTCTATTGGAAGAGGAAAATCTCTTAGAGCTTTAGTAAATCGGGTATCTTCACCGATTCGTGCTTGCTCTATCGTGATGGGTTGATTAAAATAAGTACCACATCCAGATAGCAATATCGAACAAGAAATTACTAGAATTACTTGATAAAACTTATGACGCATTAAAAATTAATTAGGAATTATTACTTGAGATTGATCTCCTGTACTGGTGTCTAAAATATTAATCACCAAACCTTCTCCAGACGGAAAAATCTCTATAAACAATGTTCCGAAACTAAAGGTTCCCTCTGTAAGGCCTTCTTGTCCGAATTGTTCATTAAATAAAGTTCTTGATATTTGACTTAATAATTGATTATTAAGACTTTCTGTAAATCGTTCCAGTTCCGATCTATCATCTGAATTTGGATCATTATCATCTGTAAATGTGTTCTGAGCTTCTGCAGAACTTAACAACCATTGATAATTAAATGTATCACCTCCAAAAGCAGGATTCTTGGGTCTATACACTAAATCTTGCCCGAAGCTATATTGATACGCCGAGAAAATAAGTATAATAGTTATTAGGATTGACTTCATTATTTTTAGAATAAGTAATTAATACTGAAAAATATCTCTCTTTTGTTTTTTTAGATCTTTAAAATATTTATACACTCTGCGTATTGAAAATTTAGACATTCGCTCCAGGTATTCTATATCCGGTTTCCCCAGAAATTCGTGAATGACTTTATCTTCTATTTTGACCTGAATAATAGTACTTCTACCAAAACTAAGCTTTTCATAAACCCCAACTATTTTAGAACCATTTATTCTGTTAAGAGTATATGAATTATAAAAGAACTCGTAAAAATCTTTCCCTGGTTTTGTCTTTGTTTCTTCGATAACAATACCTTTTAATTCTATACCATCATCTTCAGTATATTCTTCTTCTTTTTTCTTTTTCTTAGCTTTAGCTTCTTCATTAAAAGCGATCCGATCTTTACCTACAATCGTTTCTTCTTCATAAATCAACAAAAGGATTACAATTTTATCAGTCTCATCAACTCCTACGGATACAGTGGCTAAATTCTTTTGCTCGTTAGCCTCTAATGTAAATCTACCTTCTTGATTGTTTTTCGTAACATTATTATCCAAGTCAGTTCTGAAAATTGAAAATGTATATTTTAGACTTTTATAAACTTCTGTAGAATTTGTAGCTTCAGCACTTACAGAAATGATATCATCAATGCTTTCTGTTTTAATTTTAGCAATTACATCTGTATTTGTAAACTGACCATTTGAAAATTGAACTATTAAAAGAAATAATATGATCAGCTTAAAATTCATAAAGCAACGGAATAAACTTAATTAAAAACTTCTAACAATAATTGTTCGAGCGTTTCCAGTCATCTTAAACTTTAAGTTCTTAGACAACTCATTACTCCCAAATTTCTCGAAAGAAAGGTTATCTCCTTCCTGAAGGAGCTCTAAACTAGTTGAAATATCAGAATTAAAAGAAAAATCAGTAACGGTATTATTATTACCATTCTGAGTAATAAACTTCTCTATTTCTTTAGATGTTTCGTTTATATCGATCAAATTTTGTTCTCCATTCTGACTTAAACGAATATCCGACGATTGTGCTGTAATATTAGAAAGTACTTTATTACCTGTTCCGATCTGTTGAATAAACACGGTATTATTACCGGTCATAGTCTCTCTGGCAACTTGTACTGCAGCGTTATTTTGCAATTGATTTAATGTAATAAATCGCTCCTGACTTTCACTTTCCACCAATGATTCTTCCTGATTTTCAGTGTTTTGAGCATATGTGTTTCCAAAAAACAATAAGATAGAAGTAATAACACAAAGTTTGATAAATTTTTTCATTGACAAAAGGTTTTAAAAGTAGTAAAAGAGTTACACTACCTTAAAGATAGTGTAACTCTCTCAAATAAATTCAAATTATTTCTTAAAGCTCTCCTCCAGAACCAGTCTGTGTTACCACAGCAGCGTTACCAGTTCCGTTTTGTAAAATGATACTACTATGAGACTCTCCCACTTGCGTAACGAAAGTAGTATTACCAACTCCTAACTGAGTGTCCTCCGCAAAGTTTGAATCACCAAATTGAAAGATATCACTAATATTACTAGTTCCTTCTTGAGAAGAGGTAGCAATATTTTCATCTCCAAATTGGAATTGTAGCGTTAAGTTCTCTCCTCCAAAACTTAGTAAATTTTGTGTTGCAGAAGCGATATTACCATTTCCTATCTGATCTTGATCTACCGTATTATTATCTTCTTCGTGCTGTGCAAAAGCGCTATTAACTTCTCCGGATTGAGTTTGTTGGATATTACCTCCTCTGGATGCAAAAAAGAAACTTCCTTGGATTGCCTCTGCTGAGTTACCGTTACCACTCTGAGACTGAACAGCAATATTATCATCACCATCCTGAGAAATACTTGCTAAATTCTCATCTCCTACCTGATTTTGATCACCAATATTATTGCTTCCGTTCTGAGAAGCTCCTGCAGTGTTACCACTTCCAAACTGAGTCTGGATCACAAAGTTTTCTCCTCCAAATGATCCTAAATTTTGATCAGCAGAAGCATTGTTAGCATCACCTACTTGTCCTTGAAGAATAACATTATTATCTTCTTCGTGGTTAGCAAAAGCTGTATTCTCATCTCCTATCTGGATTTGTTGTACATTACCTCCTCTTGAATCGAAAAAACTACTTCCTTGTAAAGAAGTTGCAGAGTTACCACCACCTTGTTGATCTTGAAGGGTAGAGTTTCCTTGACCCCACTGCTCACCTGTAGCTAAATTGGCTTCTCCTACTTGAAACTGTTCTGCTGAGTTAAAATCACCAACCTGAGCCATTGTTGCTGTATTAAAAGCTCCTTCCTGCAAAATACCGCTAAAGTTAAAGTCTCCTTCTTGAGACGTTGTAGCCGAATTAGCTTCTCCTGTCTGAATTTGGAAAGCCGTATTTGCGTTTCCTTCTTGAGAAACTGTTGCAGAATTTCCGTCACCTTCCTGAGATTGGCTTGTAAAATTAAAACCTCCAAAAAATGCAAGATTCTGTGTTGCGCTGGCAGAGTTCCCATCACCTACCTGATCTTGATACACTTCATTAGAATCTTCTTCATGCTGCACAAAAGCAGTATTCTTATCACCAATCTGAGTTTGCTCCACAATTCCATTTCTGGAGTTAAACAGATCACTTCCCTGAATGGCAGTTGCAGTATTAGCATTACCTTCCTGAATTGTAACTGAAGCATTAGAATCCCCGATCTGAGTAACATCTGTACTGTTATCATCACCTGCTTGGCTAACATTGCTTGTATTCGATTGTGCAACCATCACTGACACACTTAACAAAGTTGCTAGACTAAAAATTACTTTTTTCATACGTAAAATATATTAAATTTGATTAATAATTCAACTTAAGCATTAAACATTTTGGGGTGTACAAAGGAGTGATAGATAATAAAACCTAACGCTCTTTTTCTAAAAAAATCTGGGGGAGTTATTAAACAAAAATCCATTGATCTTTGCTAACACTGCAAATTTATGAAAACATTAAGGGTATTTTTGGAAATTCCGTAAGAATTCGACAAAATACATTACGGAAAACCCATAAAATCAGTAACTTTCTATTGTTTTGTCAAGGGTTTAACAGATATTAATTTTTTGTTAAAAATAAAACAAAAAACAACATTAGTCAGTTAATTCTTACCTATCTAGTAAAAAGAAGCTCTCTATATTTAGTTAAAGGCCATAATTCATCATCGACTAATAGTTCTAATTTATCACAACTATATCTAATTTGATCAAATAATGGTTTTACTTTATTACAATAATCAGCAGCTTTTTTTTCAGCAACTTCTAACTTATTAGCTTTTCTCCGTTCTGCCGTCATTTCGTTCACTTTAGTATTTATTTTACCTATATGCTCAGAAATCTCTTCAATAATTTCCATTTGCTCTTTCGCATATTTCTTAAAATCCTTTTCATAAAGATTTTTTAATCCAGAAACATTACTAATCAGCATATTCTGGTATTTAATAGCAGTTGGTATAATATGATTCCTAGCAATATCTCCTAATACTCGACCTTCTATCTGAATACGCATTACATACTCTTCAACTTCTATTTCATAACGAGCTTCGGCTTCTACCTTATTCATTACACCCATTTCTTCAAAAAGATCCAAGGTCTTTTTGGAAATCTTTGCTTTTAAAGCCTCTGGTGTTGTCTTGTTATTACTTAAGCCACGTTTTTTTGCTTCCTTCTCCCATTGTTCTCCATATCCATTACCTTCAAACAAAATGTTTTTAGATTTTTTAATATATTCTCTTAGCACATTAAAAATCGCCTCATCTTTCTTTAAGTTTTTCTTATCGATTAACTTATCAACTTCTTTCTTAAACTCTACAAGCTGTTTTGCCACTATAGTATTTAGGATTGTCATAGGATTCGCACAATTTGCCTTAGAACCAACAGCTCTAAACTCGAACTTATTTCCTGTAAAAGCAAAAGGCGATGTTCTATTTCGATCTGTGTTATCTAACAAAATCTCAGGGATTTTACCTACCACATTAAGTTTTAGATCTGTTTTTTCTTTTGGAGATAATTTTCCATCCGTAACTCCTTCTAGTTCTTTAAGCACTGATGTAAGTTGTTCTCCAATAAATACAGACATAATAGCAGGTGGCGCTTCATTAGCACCAAGACGATGATCATTACTGGCTGAAGCAATTCCAGCTCTCATTAACTCTTCGTGTTCATTAATTGCTTTAATTGTATTAATAAAAAAAGTTAAAAACTGAAGATTACTCATAGGTGTTTTTCCAGGACCCAATAAATTTACACCTGTATTAGTGCTTAGTGACCAATTATTATGCTTACCGGATCCATTTACACCTGCAAATGGTTTTTCATGTAGCAATACTTTTAGATTATGCCTGGATGCTACTTTTTCCATAATATCCATTAATAAAGAATTGTGATCCACTGCTAAGTTTGTTTCTTCGTAAATAGGTGCCAACTCAAACTGATTTGGAGCCACCTCATTATGACGAGTTTTCACAGGAATCCCCAACAGCATACATTCTACTTCTAAGTCTCTCATAAAAGCCAAAGCTCTATTAGGAATACTCCCAAAATAATGATCATCGAGCTGTTGACCTTTTGCCGAAGAATGACCTAATAAGGTCCTACCTGTCATTACAAGATCTGGTCGAGATTCTACAAGGGCTCTATCTATCAAAAAATACTCTTGTTCCCAACCAAGCGAAGCATTTACTTTTTTTACGTTTTTATCAAAGTACTTGGCAATTGCTGTTGCAGCAGTATCCACAGCGTGTAACGCTCTTAGTAACGGAGTTTTATAGTCCAGCGCTTCACCAGTATACGCTACAAAAACTGTAGGTATGCACAAAGTTGTTCCATAAATAAATGCAGGAGATGTAGGATCCCAAGCGGTATAGCCTCTGGCTTCGAATGTATTTCGAATACCTCCGTGAGGGAAGGAAGAAGCATCTGGTTCCTGCTGTACTAATTGCCCTCCACCGAACTTTTCTATACCTTGACCATTACCAATTGTTTCAAAAAAAGCATCGTGCTTTTCTGCAGTAGCACCTGTAAGTGGCTGAAACCAATGTGTATAGTGTGTTACTCCTTTAGCCAAGGACCAATCCTTCATTGATGATGCAATTTGATCCGCAATCCTTCTATCAATCTTAGTTCCATGATCTATCGCGTCCATTACACTATTGTATGCATCTTTAGTTAAATACTGAAGCATGGTAGCTTGATTAAATACATTTTCGCCAAACAATACAGATCGACGTTCTGTCTCTGTAACTATCACAGAACTACGATTTAAGGTTTCTTTTAATGCTTGGAATCTAAGTGTTGACATAATTGAGTAGTTTTTTGCAAATATAAAAGAAGTTTTTATTGTTAATATTAAAAAAATGCTCTTTAAAAATTAGAATAAAATCAAAATACCCTATAAAAAAGTAGGGTGTTGATAAAAATTGATAAAAAAAACACATTTGACCCCCTATTTTTTTTCCGTTATCATAAAATAAAACTAATTTTGAAACCTTTAAGAGTTCAATTTATAAAGTATTAATTATGAGTAAAGCTAAATTAGAATACATTTGGTTAGATGGTTATAAGCCAACTGCTAATCTAAGGAGTAAAACAAAAGTTGAAGATGATTTTAGTGGAAAGCTTGAAGATTGTCCTGTATGGTCTTTTGATGGTAGTTCTACAAAACAAGCAGAAGGAGGTTCTTCTGATTGTTTATTAAAACCTGTAGCTATCTATCCAGATCCAACAAGAAGAAATGGATACTTAGTAATGACAGAAGTTCTGAATGCTGATGGAACTCCTCATGAATCTAACGCAAGAGCTACAATAGATGATGATGGTGATTTCTGGTTTGGTTTCGAGCAAGAATACTTTATTATGGATAGAAATACACAGTTACCTTTAGGTTTCCCTGTGGGAGGATATCCTGGACCACAAGGAATGTATTACTGTTCTGTTGGTGGTAGAAACACTCATGGTAGAGATTTTGTAGAAGAGCATGCTGATCTATGTATTGATGCTGGACTTAATTTTGAAGGAATCAATCAGGAAGTGGCAAGTGGACAATGGGAATTTCAATTATTTTCTAAAGGTGCTAAAAAAGCTGGTGACGAAATATGGGTTGCTAGATACTTATTAGACAGACTTACAGAAAAGTACGGATACTACATTGAGTACCACCCTAAACCAGTAAAAGGTGACTGGAATGGTTCTGGTATGCACGCGAACTTCTCTAATGAGATATTAAGAACTTGCGGATCTAAAGAAGTTTATGAAACTATTTGCGAAGCATTTAGACCAGTAACTAAAGAACACATCGCTGTTTATGGTGAATTTAATGACCAAAGATTAACTGGAGAACACGAAACACAATCTATCAACGAATTCTCTTATGGAATATCAGATAGAGGAGCTTCTATAAGAATTCCAATCATCACTGTAGAAAATGGATGGAAAGGATGGTTAGAAGATCGTCGTCCTGCATCTAATGGTGATCCTTATAAAATTGCAGCTAGAATTGTAAAAACTGTTAAAACTGCAGACGTTTCAGCGGTTACAGCATAATGATTTGAAGCAAGTAACTAAAACTTGTTAAACGCAAAAAAAGTCTCCTGATATTTTCAGGAGACTTTTTTATTTCGATGCTTTTACTATCACCAAACAGCAGCAAAATTGTTTGAATATTGATATATCACTAGTTTTACATTGAACATTAGAAAACCTATTCAATATTTCTATTCAGATTACTTTATATTTCCAAGAACAAACGATCTAACCATTCAATTATTCAACTATAATTTTACTTCTATCAGATTTGTATTAACTAATACTCAAAATATTTCTTATTCAACATTAGAAAACAACTCCACTTCACAAACTCTTAAAACATATATCAAACTTGTATAGAAGGTGTTTAATCAAAATACAGGATTACAGAAAAACAAAATATCAACGAAAAACTTTTCTTATTTTTAGCAGTACTGGAAGACTTACTTTATAAAAACCAACGCTATAAAAACACAATATCCGGCAAAAATCAAAAACCCTTTTGGTCTTCCTAAAATCATTTTTTTCGGAATAAAAGCTAGGGGCAATAGAATCAATGCAAATCCAAGCATCCAAAAGATATCAATATTCATTAATCGAGGATCGGTAACTGCTATTGGCTGAATCAGCGAAGTAACACCTAGAACAGACGCTATATTAAAAATATTAGAGCCGATAAGATTACCTAATGAGATTGCTTTTTCCTGCTTTAATGCAGCGATTACAGAAGCTGCCAATTCCGGAACACTAGTTCCTATCGCAACCATCGTAAGCCCGATCACAGCTTCACTTACCCCCATTCTAGTTGCGATATCTTTTGCTCCTTCTACTAACAACTCTGAACCAAAATATAGCGCTAATCCTCCTATCAACAACCAAAAAATCATCTTAAAATTAGAAACTTTTTCTAATGCATCGTCCACCTCTTCGATCATTTTATCCGCATGCTTTCTTGCCCTTTTTATTAATAAGAACATATATATAACTAAAGAAATCAATAATGCACCACCTTCAGTTCTAGTTAACACACCATCATTATCCAAAAAGAAATACAAAGCCAATGATAGCAGCATCATTACTGGCCAATTAAACTTATAAAAATCTTTATCTATTGCTAGTGGACCTATAAGCGCTGTTATCCCTAAAACCAATCCAATATTTGCCACATTGGAACCTATAATATTACTAAGAGAAAGATCTGCAGACCCACCTAGAGCCGCCTGTAAACTAACTAATAATTCAGGAGCAGATGTAGCAAATGATACAACAGTAAGACCAATAACCATTTTTGACAGCTTCAATCTAAAAGATAATGCCACCGAAGAACGTACTAAATATTCGCCTCCAACTACCAAGAGTACAAACCCGATTATTACAAAAACTATGCTCTGAATCATATGCTATTTATTTGTTTGCGAATATAAAATAAGTATACCATATGTAATAGATGTAACGAGCATTTTTTGATATAGTATTACATGGTTTTGCTATCAAAAAACTATAAAAATAGTTAAATAACTATAAAAACAGTTGTATAACTATTTTTATAGTTTTATATTTGAACCCACTTAAAAACCCATAAATGGAAAAATTAACTAATAAGGAAGAGGAAATCATGCAAGCTTTATGGAAACTGGAAAAAGCGTTTGCAAAAGAAGTTCAAGCCGAACTAAATAACACCGTACATTATAATACAGTATCCACTATCATCAGAAACCTAGAAGACAAAGGATACATAGATCACAAAGCATACGGAAAAACACATCAATACTTCCCTATCATCACTAAAGAAGCTTATCGAAATAATTTTGTCAGCAAAGCCATGACGCAATATTTCAATAATTCTTATAAAAACATGGTTTCATTTTTTGCTAAAGAAGAAAAAATCACAGCAACAGAATTGCGAGAAATTTTAGAGGTAATCGAACAAAAAAAATAACACTATGGAAGCTTTTTTAATCTATTTACTTAAGTCAAGTGTCATATTGTCTTTATTCTATCTTGTTTACTTCTTTCTTTTAAGAAAAGACACATTTTTTAAAGTAAATAGACATTTCTTACTTACAGGTATAATAAGCTCATTACTCTTACCTTTTTTAGAGTTTACTACAATAGAATTTATAGAAAAACCTATTTTCCAAACAATAGCATACAACTCTTCAGACTTTGATATTCTAAAAAATCAACCGGAACCAACAAATTGGTGGTTAGTTGTATTCAATCTATATGTTGCTATAGCTCTGCTCCTATTAGGACGTTTTATTCTTCAACTTATATCCCTATTAAGAATCTTTAAAAGAAGTCAAAACAGACTAAATGAAGGGTTTTCCTTTTTTAAAACATCAGAAGATATCGCGCCATTCTCTTTCTTTAAATACATCATATTCAACCCATTACTGCACGACACTAAAGAATTAGAAATGATTTTAAAACATGAAAAAATACATGCAAAACAATACCATACAGTAGACCTATTAATAACCAACATTTTTGCGATTTTTCAATGGATCAACCCATTTATATGGTTCTACAAAAAAAGCTTACAACAAAACCTAGAATTTATAGCAGATCAGGAAGCAACCCGTGATCTCCCTTCAAAAAAAGAATATCAATTAACTTTAGTTAAAGTATCATCAAGTAATTATTCATCAATCACCAATAATTTTTATCAATCATTAATCAAAAAACGAATCGTTATGTTAAACAAAAAAGAATCAAAGCAGCAAAATCTATGGAAAACTACAATTATACTCCCCTTATTATGTTTATTCTTATGGAGTTTTAATACAAAAACAGAAATACATTATATTCAGAGTAAAACTAAAGATCAAACTACCTCTGCAATAGAAGATCTGCATAATGAAGCTGATGTTATTTTAGAAGAAATTAAACCTTCTATTAAGGAGGAAAATAACATAAAAACAAGTGCGCATTCATTTCCCTCTAAAAAAGAGCATCCGAATACAATTGAACATCAAAATATAATCGCTCATGTACCTGTTACTACTGAGCTCCCAGTAAAAATTACAACTCCAACAGAAGAAAAACCTCTAATCAAATCAAAGAATACCAAAGTCAAAAAAAATGTGATTGAATTCATTATAAACAAAAACGCTACGAAAGATCATTTAGAAAAAGTTAAAAGAGTTTTTAAAAATGAATATGATGTAATCGTAACATTTAGTGATATCAATAGAGATAGTAACGATGAAATCACTAGCATTAGTGTTAAGGTATCATCTAAAAAGAGTAATGCTAATTTTTCAGTATCAAACGACACTCCAATAACTCCGTTTGTTTTGTCTTATGACAGTAAAAATGATAAGATTAATATTGGACAATCTAGCAGTGGTCATAAAAATATTTGGATTAGTAAAAACAAACACAATAAACATAGCAATAGTCATGTAATAGAAATCAATTCAGGTGATGAAGGAGAGAGTCTTTTTATTGTAGAAGGTGATAAAAAGCATAAAAGAAAAGTAATCAGAAAAAAAGGTAATAAAAACAAGTTTATTATAAAAAGTGATCACAATGATGATGAAGATCATATATTCATTAATTCAGATGATCACAAAACAATTTTTGATTTTGATGGTAATTCAGGAAAAGACCCTTTATTTTTTATAGATGGAAAAGAAGCTAGTGAAAAAGAGGTGAAAAAGCTAAAATCAGATGAGATTCAAAGTATTGACATCTCTAAAGGTAAAGGTAGTGTTAAGAAATACGGAAAAAAGGCAAAAGATGGTGTCATCAATATTACTACAAAAAAGAATACAAAAAAAGAGACAGGTTTTAAGATAAATATTGACAAAAACAACGTGAGCATCGGAGAAGCCAACATAAGACCATTAATATTTGTTGATGGAAAAAAGGTTAGTCATAATGAATTCGAAAAAATCAAACATAAACAGATTGAATCTGTAAATGTTTATAAGGCAGAAAAAGCCGTTCAAAAATATGGTAATGGAGCAAAAAATGGAGTTGTTGAAGTTATTTTAAAAAAATAAACGTACTGTATTATACATAAAGAAGTAACCAAAAACTCATCCCAATCCGATGAGTTTTTTTATTTTAGATACATGGAAAAACAGCTTTTTATCTTTATCGCAAAACTAAACAAACTACTGCTACCTAGTTTCACAAAACAAAGACTTGATCTTAGTAAAGCCTCTAAAATACAACTACTTATTTTTGGATGGAAGTTATATGTAACCAAAAGAGCACTTTAAAGATGCTATTAAAAAACCTGAAAAGTATATTTTCGGATATTACTTTTCAGGTTTCATTTTAAAATATTTTAAGTAATTAATAAAGAAATTCTAAGGCTACTATATCAAATTCACCGAACTCGCCTTCATTAAATGGGAAACAAGAATTCATAATTGAACCAGGATCTTGACTAGCTCCCGGAGTACCTGGAATATATATTGCTCCATCCGGATTCGCAGACTCTCCGGTTTGTCCACAAGATTGACGAGTATCCCAATCAGTATGCCTTAGTCCAAAACAATGTCCTAATTCATGCGTAAACAATCCCTCTAGTAATTGATCATTATTATTCGCATTTGCTCCTCCATTAATAATTACTCTTTTAAAAGGTTCTCCACCACTTGGAAACCCTGCTCTACCTCTCACTCCGTCTTGGGCTATCTCTGATGCACTAGTTTGTGCATACGCTACAATATCATTATTATTAAAATTAGTAGTAAACACTAACTCAAGTTGAAAATCCACATTAATAGCGTTGTAGTTATTTACAGCATACCTCAAACCTGTTTGAGCAACATCACTTAGACCAAAGCGATTATTTCCGTTATAACCTACAACGCGAACGTTTCTTGGCGTGCTTACAAGATTAGTAGTATGATATTGTTTACTATGTACACCATCGCCATTATCCATTTGCATAATTTGATCATAAGTAAATGCAATATCATCTTCTATAAGATACATCTCACTTTGACTACCATCAATATCTGTCAATATTTTTTTAGTGACTTGATTATGATTAAAGTTTAATTCTGAAATTTTCTCTAATATTTCTTTAGGAATATCCTGAGAAGATTCGTCGATCGTGTTTACTGGTTCTTTTTCGCATGAGAAAAACGAAAAAACGAATAGCATTAAAAGCGTTCCGGTTAAAATTTTTGAATTTTTCATAAAATTAAAGTTTGTGTATACATTAAAATTAGTTCCTCCAAAGCTAGAAAAATCAATTTCACATTATTGATACTAAATCTTCTATTCTACACATTAAATTACCCTAAATAACTAATTACAATGTTTTAAAAACTCTTATACCATCTAAATGAAGTAAAAAACATAAAACCATAAGGATATACTTTGCAACATTGATTTCAATTTTTCGTATTTAAAAGAGAATACATTTCAATTAAAATCGAAAACCGAAAAACAATATTTAGTATGAAAAAATGGATCATTTTAGGAATGAGTATACTAGGTATACTATCCCTAACAGCATTTACTTCTGGTTCATATATTAATCGAATACAGAACGAATCTCAACCTAATGAGATCATTGCCACTATTAATAAAAACACTACAGAAAAAGAGCTTGAGGATCTTAAAACTTTTTTTTCTGAAAATGGTATTGAATTCATCATAGAAAAAATACAGTTTAACGAACAAAATGAGATTACTAGTTTAAGTATTATTCTTAAAAAAGGGAATGCTAAAAGCAAGTACTCTTCGTCTTCTTCAGAACCCATATCTGATGTCGAACTTGGTTATAAAAATGGTAATCTATACATCACTAATTCCGGGATGTTTGATATTACTTCCTGGAAAAATCAAATCGGTTTTAACAATCAGAACTTTGATCTCGATAGTATCTTAAAAAATCAAGATTTCAGATTTAATTTTGATTTTGATCAAGAAGGAGATTCCATATTTTTTAATGGACAGCATTTCGACATAAGCAAGTTAAAAGATCAAATAACAAATTCTTTTGAATTTGATGAGGATGAAAATGGAAATTTTATTTTTAATGGCCAACAATTTCCATCACATTTTAGTAAATCAAAGAAATTTAGTTTTGTAGATGATCCTGATATCGAAAAATTGATCATTATTGATGGCGCAGTGTCTGATTTTAAAACATTAGATGAATTAGCTAAATCAGATAAGTTAGATGAAGTTGATTTCCTGAAAGCTACTACAGCTATTAGCATTTATGGAGATAAAGCAAAAGATGGAGCCATTATAGCAACTACGAAAAAGTAAGATTACCTATATGTTTATACACTGTCATTTCGAGCGTAGTCGAGAAGTATGAAGTCTTGATTTTTCATACTTCTCGACTACGCTCCATGTGACTGTAGAGAAGTTCTCTTATTTTTAGATTCTCTATTCCTTATATCAATAACTTAACAATGAAGCCACTGTAGTCTGAAGTTTTTTTCTACCATTAAGGAAATCCAACTCCATAATAAAATTGCATTGCACCACAGTACCCCCTAATTCTTCCACAAGTTCGCATACAGCTTGTGCCGTTCCTCCTGTAGCCAACACATCATCATGAATTAATATATGTTCTCCAGCTTTTATTGCATCTTTATGAATCTCTAAGACATCTTCTCCATACTCTAATCCATAACTTTTAGAATTTACTTTTGACGGTAGTTTTCCTTTCTTTCTAACCGGTATAAAACCTGCATCCAATCGTTGAGCAATCATACCTCCTAAAATAAAACCTCTTGCCTCAATACCAATTACTTTATCAATCTTTATATCGGTTGGACATAATCCAGCCAATTGATCAGCACAATACACTAATGCATCAGCATCAGCTAAAAGCGGAGTTATATCTTTAAAAACAATTCCCGGTTTCGGAAAGTCAGCAATATCTCTTATTAATTCTTGTATGTTCATGCTTGCAAAATAATCAAAATCGAAAAAGAGCCCTAAAAAATTATAAAAATTGCCTTGGATTTTAAATCTAGTCTCAAAAACAGCCTTGAATTATTACATTTTTTAAGTAAATAAAAACTATTGAATTACATTTTAAAACATAAATTAAGAAGATCATATTATATATTAAAACATAAATCATCTTTAAGCTAACAGAAAATATTTGATTTCATAAATTTCTTTATAAATATTTTTCTAATTATACTTCTCCGTATATATTGAATGGAAACAAAATAATTAAACTAATAATTACTTAAAAAAAGCATAGAAATCATGTAATCAATTGTATTCATTCATTTACTAAATAATTTATTCATAATTTTTAATACATCATTACTATGCTAACATATCTAGGAATTACAATGGTGATTATAGGCATCACCATTTTTATAATTAAACCATTTTTTAAGGAATCAAAAACACTACATAAGTTTACCCGACAGAGAAATCTTTCAATGATCATCATTGGACTATTTATGAGTATTATCTCTGGAATGTTCTTTTATGCTGAACCTGGAACAGCTTATGCAGTTCAATATCCTTGGGGAAGTCAAAAGGCAGTTGTACATCAAGGAATCAATACTAAAATGTGGGGTAGATTAATACCAATTCAGTTTGAACTACCAATCAAATACGTAATCCCAAATAAAAAGAATGAGTTAGGTGAGCAAAGCAAATACGCTAATGTAGATATTGCAAAATATTGGGCATTTAGTGATGCAGTAAAAGCAAGAATTGCAACTTCTGTAGTTATCAGTATCAACACAGCGAATGAGGATCAATTTTTATCTGTAGCGGATCGTAATAAAACTGAAAGAAACTTAATCCGCTCTAGGATCATTCCCAATATTGATCAGTCAATAAAAAATACTTGTAAACTGATGGATGCTCAGGATTATATCTCGGGACAAGCTTCTGATTTTGATAGATATTTTAAAGATCAGTTAGAAAACGGTATGTACGTATTGGAAGAGTATTTTGCTAGCGAAAGTCGTGAGATTATTGGCGATAGTTCTACAGTTAGAACGGTTACTAACAAAGAATCAAAACAAAAGCGTTTTCGCATTCAATATAAGAATGGAGAACCTGTTAGAGAAAAAGGAAACTCTTTATCAGGATATGGTCTTACGGTAGTTCAGGCAGTTGTAACAGAAATTGACTGGGAGACTACTTTTGATAAACGTTTACAATTACAAAAAGAAGAAGTAGCGCAAACTCAATTAGAAAAACAGCAAGCAGAACGTCAATTTTACCGTGCGCAGAAAGAAACGGCAAAGGGAGAAGCTGAGAAAGCTACGGAACGTGCTCGTTTAGAAAAAGAACAAATTCAGAAGACTATTGAAGCAGAGACAAGAGCTAAAGTAGCAGAGTTTAATCTTATTGAGGAGCGCAAGAACTATGAAGTTGCTCAGTTTAAAGCAAAAACTCAGAAAACAATGGCAGATGCTCAATCGTATGAGAATGCAAAACTAGTAAACGCTGGACTTACACCTCAGGAACGCGCAGAATGGGAATTTAAAACCTCTGTAAATGTTGCTAAACAACTTAAAGATCTTAAACTACCTGAGATTTATATTCAGGATGGAAATAAACAAGGGTCTGATGGTAATTTATTGCAATCATTAATCGGAGCGGATCTTGCTAAAAAAATGATGTCTCAAAAAACTTCTAAAGAGTAAAGTTAAAAAAGCGGAATGAACATGCTTCATTCCGCTAAAATTTAATAGATATAGTATTACATAACATTAATTATTCATTAGAATAAAAAAAATCTGCCTTATGAAAAATCTCATAAAAATATATACTGGAACTTCAATACTAATTAATCGATTAGCTTTCTTATTAAATGAAATAAACATTCCTTCAATGATTAAGGATCATACCGAGTCAGGAAGGTTAGCAGGTTTTGGAGCCATTGAAGGCTCAACTGAACTATTCATTTTGGATGTGAATGAGAAAAAGGCAAGCGAAATCATTAAAAAATTTGAAAAAGAAATTTTGAAATAGTTTTATAATTTATAAAATACTCATATATTTGCACCCGCAAAAAAGGCCTCGTAGCATAACTGAATAGTGCACTTGATTACGGCTCAAGAGGTTGCAGGTTTGAATCCTGCCGAGGTCACGAATGAATGGAAAGTCTGTATGAAAATGCAGACTTTTTTGTTTTTATTGATATAATTAGGAGGTTATTTATAAATCTACAGCAGTATCCTTAACATCACTCTTCTGTCTATAATCTTTAATTTCATATCCTCTATGATCTATACGATGATATTCCCGCTTTCCTATAATATTGTAAATCCATAGTAAACAAACCTCTCTTGTATCCATCGAATTACTGTATTACAAATGCAATGCTTTTAAGAATTCCAAAATAAATCATCAGGATTTCATTCGCATTCGATATTGATTAGGAGTCATTCCCATCCTGGACTTAAAAAAGCGCACAAAATAAGACGATGAATTAAAGTCCAAAAAATAGGAAATTTCTGATATTGTTAACGAAGTATGCAATAGTTTTGATTTTGCCGTTAGCAAAGTACGGTCAAAAATTAGTTCGGATGCTTTTTTTCCTGTGACTTCTCTTACGACATCGTTCAAATAATTTGCATTTAAATGAAGATCAGAAGCATACTCCTTAACACGTTTCGAAGGGATGAATTTGTTACGACAGCCTTCTAAAAAATGTGATTCTATAAGTTCCTTATAATTATATACTATTATAGTTGAGTATGTCCCCTTTTTAGTTTTACTTTTGAATATATTACCAGTCAATGTAACATAGAACATTTCGGTTTGAATCAGCAGTTCACAAATCCATAGACGAATCAAATCTTTAGATTCACTAGGGTTTACCTTTAGATAATTATAATAATTACTGAGTTTCTTATAATTAAAAGGTATCTGCATCAAGTTTA
This sequence comes from uncultured Aquimarina sp., assembly GCF_947492405.1. Lineage (GTDB taxonomy): Bacteria > Bacteroidota > Bacteroidia > Flavobacteriales > Flavobacteriaceae > Aquimarina. Next base: position 292,476 of record NZ_CANLMP010000003.1, on the reverse strand, counting down.
AATCAAATTTGGGAGCAACCTCCTGACCTAAGAAGCTTAATCGCTTTATAAAATCTTTATTTTCGAGATAACTGACAATAAAGTCTTTTGTAAAAGCAATTACAAAACCACTAACATCTTTAATTATTTTCCATGAGTTCATCTCACCTGGTCGTGTATAGAAAATTTCATTTTTCCTCAAAGTAACCATGTGAGTTTGATTTACTTTTTCAATCATACCTTCTCTAACTATGTATAGAATATACATATCTTGAATGTATGTCTTAGAAGATGAAATCAGTGAAGGACAAATATCCTCCAAATGCGCCATATAAACCTCATCTATAGGACGTATGTTTAAATAGCGATGGTGTCTTACCTTTTTTTGATCTGCCAGAAAAAAGGAATTAAAGTTATCCAAAGTCAGAATTTTATATGTTGTTGGTATAGTCATGATATATAATTTTATGTATCATGTTCCAAGAATCACCCCAAAAGCAAAGAAAAATTCAAGTAACTGAATATCAGTTTATTAAAATTAAAACTATTTATCTTTTATATATTAATTCCAAAATATTTGGGATTTTATTTAGAATTTTTTCCAAAATATCTGTAAATTTAGTTTTTGCGTAAGTTTTTAAATAGAAAGAGATATGTCCGATAAAGAACTTGGAGGTCAAGATTTTGATAAGGATACACTAAACTTGCTTTTGGGTATTTCACAGCAAGTATCAAAAGTGAGGGATCTTCCTAGTTTTCTAAAATTTTCTATACAAGAACTGAAGCCCATTTTTGGATTCTACGATGTAGGAGTTTTTCTTTTAGATGAATCAGGAACACGGCATTGTGACCTTGCAACTCTGCACCCTGAGATAAGCCCTTCAGAAGCTAACTTTGCACATTATTCCAATAACATTAATTGGGAACTTCAAGCGGACTCCCCTTTAGAGTATATGATGGATGAAGTCATTAAAGCCAAGGGAGTGGCTATACTTGATTTTGACATAATAATTGATAAGTTTCCGGATTATCCTCAAATGCCACCTTTAAAAGAAGTTGGCTTTAAAGAAGGCCTTGCAGCAAATCTGAGTATTGGTGATCAGATTTTAGGGCTCTTTTGCATGAATACTTTGGAGAAAGGATTTTTTACTAAAGCCCAAGTTTTATTGTTTCAGAGGGTCGTTGAAATACTTTCTGTTGCTATATCCAACATAATTTTCAATACCCGATTAAATCAAGAAAAACAGTTTAAAGAAGTATTACTTGGAGTTAGCGAAACGGTAGCGAATATTCACAATAGAAAAGAATTGTTTGAGGTGATCTTTAATAACCTCAATCCGATTTTTACAATTGATGATTATGCTGTTATAATTATTAATGAGCAAGGAACATACTGGAAAGATCTGACCATTTTTCATGGTTTCCCTCAAACTGGAACAAGTGCATCTTTACGAGAAAGAGGATTCGATACTTGGTTACATTTTAATTCATTAACCAAGCGACAACTTGAAAAGACAGAAATCTTAACAATTGATGACTTTAAAACTCATGTAGATTTTCCTAAGGAGTTTTTAGAGGTTTTGTCGAAAGATCAATTAAAAGAATTTATGAGTACACCGATGGTTGTGGGTAATAAAACAATAGGTTTCCTTGTCTTAGATTCCAAAAAGAAAGGAACATATTCCAAAGTTCAATTCCCACTTTTCCAAGCTATAGCCGACCAATTAGCCGTAGCGGTAAGCAATGTACTGGCCAATGAACAATTGCTGGAAGAAAAACAGTTTAAAGAGACTTTATTAAGTATTAGTGAAGCGGTAGCCACTATTCAGGATAGAAAAGAGTTATTTAAGGTAATTTTTGGAAAGGTAAATAATATTATTCGTGTTGATGATGTTGGTTTGGTGGTCCTTAACCAAGATGGTACAAAATGGAAAGACTTAGCGCTTTCAGATAACTATCATGAAACATTGACCAATAAGAAGTTAGCATATTTACAAGGAGAACACTATAATGAGATGGATTCCTTGGTCAAACATGCGCTCAAAGAAACAGAAATCTATACGATTGAAAGGTTAAAGAGTGAATTCAAAGACCATTCTTTTAATCAAATTATGGCAGAAGCTGGCTTGGTTGAATTTATGATGTCACCATTAAAGGTATCAAACAAAATCATTGGCTTTATATCACTTGATTCTAAAAGTTACGGGAGCTATTCAAAAGCACAATTCCCACTTTTTCGGGCTATATCCGACCAAATTGCAGTAGCAGTAAGTAATGTGTTAGGTAATGAACAATTACAAAAGGAAAAGCAATTCAAGGAAACCCTGCTAAACATAAGTGAAGCAGTAGCTAGTATTCAAGGAAGAAAGGAACTCTTTAGTGTCATCTTTGAAAAAGTCAATACAGTTATTCCGGTGGATGATGTCGGACTACTTGTTTTAAGCCCCGACAGAACCCGATGGAAGGATTTAGCTGTATCGGATAATTATTACGCAAATGAAGGTAATAAAAGACTTGCTGAGCATGGATTGGCAGGATATTTTGATAGAGATCCGTTAGTTGAGTTTTGCCTATCCAATACTGCGATAATGTCAATAGAAGAAATGGTTGATAATTATCCCGAGAACAACTTTCCACCGTTGATGAAAGAGCATGGATTGAAAGAATTTATAATTACACCCTTACGTGTTGGAAACAATACGATTGGCTCAATAGTTCTAGATTCGTATAAAGAAGGTGCCTATTCCGAAAGTCAATTTCCTATTATCAAGGCCATAGCAGACCTAATTGCAGTAGCTGTAAGTAATGTATTAGGTAACGAAGAAATTCTAAAACGAGAGATCGAAAAGACTACATTGTTAAAAATCACTGAGAGTGTTGCACGCATTCAAAACCTTCCAGAATTTTTGAATTTTGTAATGAGCGACCTAAAACAGGTTTTTAATTTTCATGATGTTGGCGTTTTTCTACTGACGGATGATGGCAAAAAGCATTATGATATAGCAGGTGTATATCCAAACATTAGTACCCAAGAATGGAAAGAGGCATTTAGTAATACAGATATAAAACTTGTGGAGCATTCCCAGTCTGCTATTGAGTGGGTAATGAATATATGCGAAGATACGGACGGCCCATACCTTTTTGATTTTGAGGATTTGGTTAAGCATTTTCCGGATTACTATCAGTTCCAACTAGAGTATTTTAAAGAAACCGGATATCGCGATTGTTTAGTAGCCAATCTTAAGGTAGGGGAAACCACTTTTGGCATGTTTTGTATAAATGCTTTAGAAAAAAACTTTTATAAAGAAGAACAGTTTAAATTGTTTCAAAATGTTACCGAGCAGCTTTCTGTGGCCATATCCAATATTCTGGCACAAGATTCCATACTAAGGAGTGAACGGAAAAAATCGTTGGAAGTAAATATTGTAAATGTTTTGAACATTGACCAACCTTGGGTGAAGAAATGTGAAGATATTATTTTTTTGTTAAATAAATTTATTGATTGTAGCATTGTCCATTTTATCTTAGGACCCTCTAAAACTAAGCCATACTATTACACTTTTGAACGTGTGGCCAGTAATGAATATCGCTATTGGGATTCAAAAGGTCTTTCGGAGTATGTTGGTCTTTCTGAAAGGGAATATGAGGAAGAGCGAAGAAGTGCCATTATGAAAAAGGGTAAGGATAGCAAAGGGATAGAATTAGTTCAAAAAACGAGCAAGTCTGCTTCCAAAATTGCTAATAAATTTAAAGCCAAAAGCGGCATGTCAGTTTGGTTCGATTTGGCCATACCAGGAGATTACGTGATTTTATTCAGAAGTAAACAGGCCAATGCCTATGGCACCGAAGACGAAGCGCTTATTAAAACCATAAAGCCATCTATTGAACTTGCCCTTGAAAAACTTTTCGCCTTCGAGAATGTAGACCGCCTCAATAAGCTTTTAAGTGAAGAAAAGAAATATCTGCGAGAAGAAATAAAGTCCGATTACAATTTTGAAAATATTATTGGAAATCACATTAGTTTAAAAAATGCCTTTGAACAGGTGAGGCAACTTGCCCCAATGGATATTAATGTGCTGGTAACCGGTGAAACAGGTACAGGAAAGGAATTAATTGCTAGAGCGATACACGAACAATCGCCCAGAAAAGAAAAGGTATTAATTAAGGTAAACTGCGCCACCTTACCTACAGAACTGATTGAAAGTGAATTATTCGGCCATGAAAAAGGAGCTTTTACGGGAGCCACCAAGATGCGTGTTGGTAAGTTTGAATTAGCTCATAATAGTACCGTTTTTTTAGATGAGATCGGCGAGCTTACCATGGAAGCTCAAGCAAAGCTTTTACGCGTGTTGCAAGAAAAAGAGTTTGAACGCGTAGGTGGTAATATTACGATAAACTCAAATTTTAGAGTGGTCGCGGCCACAAACAGAGACCTGGCTCAAGAGGTTAGAGACGGGAACTTTAGAAGTGATTTATTCTATAGGCTTAATGGATTTCAAGTCTATCTTACTCCACTTCGAGAGCGACTTGAAGACGCACCACTTTTAGCACATTATTTTGCGGAAAACTTTTCACACAAAATTGGAAAACCCTATAAGAGTTTATCAAAAGAGAGCCTGTTAAACATTCAAAATTATGACTGGCCCGGAAACATTAGAGAACTCAAAAATCGAATAGAGCAGGCATTGGTTGTTGCCGATTCTGATAATATAATTATAGACTTAAGAAACACAAAATCTTCTGGCACTAAAAAAACTCCTTTCCCTTTTATTAATGTCTCTGTAGAAGAAATTACAATGTCTTTTATTGAGAAAAGTAAAGATGATATAGAAAGAGCACTATTGCTTTCTGTATTAGAAAAGACCAATTGGCGTGTTAGTGGGCCAAAAGGCGCTGCCAATTTGCTTGGGTTAAAAAATACCACACTAGACTACAGAATGAAAAAACTAGGTATTTCTCGTTAAATATAAACTTACTTCCCCTACGCTGAATATAAATGTGAAGTATTTTCGAATTGGAATTTAAAAAAACATCATCTGTTTGTGTCCTTTGCAATTTGCACTGATATTGCGCCTAACATCTCTACTCTAGGTTTGTTACTTTTCTTCTAAGTGCTATCATAGCTGTAAAAAGTGATACGTATGATCTTCTAATTCAACTTAATTTCAGGGTTCTCAAAACAATATTATATCATAAATGAGCACATATATGACACCATCTACCAAAAACCTGACCTTATTGGCCCAAATTCCATTTTTTAAGGAATTTACTATGGAACAGCTGAAATGGGTAGACGCCAATACTACGGAATATGCTTTTACGGCCAAAGAAGAAATACCTACCTCGGGAGCCATGAAGTCAACATATTGGATATTGTTATATGGCTCTTGGGAAATGAAACTAATGAAAAAAGGGAAGATAATAACATTGGGAGTACATCAAATTGGAAAATGGTTCCAACGAAATACACTTTCAGAACCAGAAGATATGATTCATCTTCAGGCCACCTCCAACGCTTATATTTTAATGGTTGAAGAAGAAGAGATGTTGGAAATGTTCATAAAAAAATTTCCCATTAATGAAAATATAGGTTTTGGATGAATCGGGGATGTTCAAAAGTAAAATGTAAAACAAATGAAATATGAAAATCGGAATCATAGGTTCAGGAGATATTGGAGATACTCTGGGAAGATTATTTACAAGGTGCATGCATAAGGTTATGTTCACATGTCAAGATCATGATAGTTCGCAATCATTTATAAATGTTGATAAAACAAGAACCCAACTATATGGTACATTGGAAGAAACTATTAATTATGCTGATGTACATTTATTGGCTGTTCCTTTCCTAGAAATTCCAGACCTTGCAAAACAAATAAAGAACTATGCTCATGGAAAAGTACTTATAGATCCTACCGTACCATGTTCTAAAGGCGAGGACTTATTGAAACAAGAAGGGTATACCATTAATCAGAGTAATGAATACATTCAATCTTTGTTTCCCAATTCTTATATAGCTAAAGCATTTTATTCTTGCCCCTATGAATTGTTTGAAAGCAAATCTTTCCGTGTTATTGAAGAAAGAAAATTAACCATCCCTTTTACTTGTCGAAATCCAGAAGTTAAACAAATATTAGAAAATTTGATTACCCATTTAGGTTTTCTACCAGTCTTTAGTGATCAACCATATTCCATAAGATTGGTGAAAGATGTATTAAAACTTTCACCCAAAGGGCGAACTATATAATCCACACTCTTTTTCTGGTCTTACATAAAGTGACATAATAGCTGTAAAAAATGCAACGTCGGGGCTATTGATTCTTACTAATTTCATATCCCCATAATGTAGAAATTCCATACTTGACATAATGCTTTATACTAGCACTAAAGACCATATTTGATTTTGGTCGCACAATCTGGTATTTCGGTTAACGCTACATTGCTATGGCTAGGTATGTTTGTAACATATTCAATTAGAAATAATTACAAAGACTAATCACATGACAAATAATATTATAACACCATACAAGATGAAATCAAAAAAACAAGTCGTCATACAATTCCTTTTAGGATTGTTAACCTTATTTATGATTGGATGCGGAAATAAACAGCAACAAGTTAATTCATTATTGACGGTAAAAGTATCTCCTGCCATTAAAAAAACTATTACCGAATGGGATGAATTCACAGGTCGCTTTGAAGCCACTAATCGTGTGGAAGTGCGTGCGAGGGTGAGTGGATATATAAATAAAGTCAACTTTAGGGATGGCCAAATGGTAAAAAAAGGGGATGTACTTTTCATTATAGATCAACGCCCTTATCGAATTGCACTCCAAGAAGCCAGGGCTTCCTATGCAAGGGCTCAGGCGAATTATAAACAAGCTACAGATAACTTTAACAGGGTCAAATCTCTCAGGGAATCCGGAGCTGTCTCATTAGAAGAATATGATAGTCGCGAACAAGCCGTTGCGGGTAACTTGGCTCAGCTTCAAGTAGCACAAGCTGCTATTGATAATGCTAAACTCAATTTGGAATTTTCCAGAGTAACTGCTCCAATTTCTGGTCGTATTGGGAGAGATTTGATAAACGAGGGGAATCTTATTAATGGAGGAACCATCTCTTCCACATTACTAACTACTATTGTGGCTACAGACCCCATCCATTTTTATTTCACAGGAAGTGAGTCAGATTTTCTAAAGTATTCTCGTCTGGCCAGGACTGGTAAAAGGGGGTCCTCACGGGATAATGCTAATCCCGTAGAAGTTCGATTGGCAGATGAAACTGAATTCGATCATAAAGGAGTTATGGATTTTGTAAACAATGAAATAAGTCGGAGTACTGGAGCTATAGAAGCAAGAGCAATTTTTGAGAACAAAGATCACCTCTTAGAACCTGGGATGTTTGGACGCGCCCGCTTGCAAGGACGTTCGGAATATGAAGTTCTTATGGTACCTGACGCTTTAATAGGAACCAATCAAACTGTAAAGTTTCTTTATACAGTTGGAACAGATTCCATAGTCAAAACTACTCCCATAGAACTAGGCAATCTATATCAGAGTAATTATCGCATAATAAAGGACGGATTATCTCCAGAAGACAAAATAGTGGTTTCAGATATACAAAAACTATTTCCTGGCATGAAGGTAGCTTTCTCAGAAAGCGAGCCACTAATAAATCAGGAAACGAACGTAACCAAAAATTAAAAGAAGAAGATGAAGTTCAGCTATATATTTATCGACCGCCCGATTTTAGCAGGGGTCTTATCCATATTTATTGTATTAATAGGAGGGTTGGCCTATTTTAACCTTCCATCTGCCCAATATCCAGAAGTTGCTCCTCCAACGATCAGTATTAATGCAATATATCCGGGTGCTAATGCAGAAGTTGTTGCCAATACGGTTGCTGCACCTATTGAACAGGAAATTAATGGTGTGGAGGGAATGCTTTATATGACCTCGCAGTCGACGAGTGACGGGGTAATGACCCTTAACGTTACTTTTGATTTAGGTACAGATATTGATAAGGCTCAAGTTTTGGTACAGAACAGAGTAGCACAAGCAGAGGCACGTTTACCAGCTCAGGTAAGACAATTAGGTATTACAACTAAAAAAGTTTCTCCCGACCTTCTAATGGTCATTAACCTATTCTCTCCTGACGAAACCTTTGATCAAACCTATATTGCTAATTATGCAGTACTCCAACTACGGGATCGTATAGCCCGCTTGCAGGGTGTTGGGGACATAAGGCTTTTTGGTGCTAGTGCTTATTCCATGCGTATTTGGTTAAATCCAGATCGAATTGCTTCGCTAGATATAACCGCTGGGGAGATTTTAGATCGTTTGCGAGGACAAAATGAACAAATTGCCAGTGGAATACTGAACCAATCCCCAACCTCTAATCAGAATGCCTTTGAATTAAGCATTCAGACACAAGGGAGACTTCAGACGGTAGAAGAATTCGAAGATATCATCATTAAAAGAGGTACGGATGGTAGTATAGTCCGTTTAAAGGATATTGGAAGGGTAGAAATAGGTGCGGAAAACTATGTCACTAGAGGTCTACTTGATGGTGATAAAGCCGTTGCCATGCCTATTTCCCAGCGCCCAGGTTCAAATGCATTAGAAACGGCAGAAAATATTGTTGAATTAATGAAAGAAGTCTCCAAAGATTTTCCTCAGGGATTGGAGTACAGAATAGCGTACAATCCCACTGAATTCGTAGAAGAGTCTTTAAGCGAAGTAGGACACACTATTTTTGAAGCAGTGATTTTAGTGATTTTTGTCATCTTAATATTCCTTCAGTCCTGGAGGGCAGCGATAATTCCTATTATTGCCATCCCGGTATCGCTGATCGGAACTTTTGGGGTGATGCAAGCATTCGGTTTCTCTCTAAACAATCTATCTTTATTTGGTTTGGTACTTGCCATTGGTATTGTCGTAGATGATGCCATCGTGGTAGTAGAAAATATGGAAAGGCGTTTAGCAGAAGGGCTTACACCTCGTGAAGCAGCTAGAAAGACCATGGAAGAAGTTGGAGGAGCCCTTGTGGCTATCGGATTGGTGTTGGTAGCGGTATTCCTTCCGACGATGTTTCTTGATGGTGTCTCTGGACAATTTTACAAACAGTTTGGATTGACAATCTCTGTAGCGACTGTCATCTCAGTATTTGTTTCGTTGACACTCAGTCCAGCATTATCACGTCTATTGCTAAAACCACATACCTCGTCAGTTCATAAAAAGGAAGCTCCCTGGTACAAAAATCCATTTTCTGCTTTTTCAAAGTCATTTAACCGTGGTATGGATAAATTATCGGAAAAATATGGCGACACTGTAGCAAGTCTATTACGCCGTTCGGCGATGGTATTATTGGTGTATCTAGGTTTAATGGGGTTTACTGGTATTGAGTTCAATAGAGTTCCTACTGGGTTCATTCCTGATTTAGATCAAGGTTATTATATTACTGTAATACAATTACCAGGAGGAGCTTCGTTATCGAGAACCGAAGAGGTGGTAAAAGAGACCTCTAATAGATTATTGGAAATAGAAGGTATAGACAGAGCGATTGCCTTTTCAGGTTTTGATGGAGCAACCTTTACCATAGCGTCCAATTCTGCAGCCATTTTTTCAACCTTAAAACCTTTTGAAGAACGTAAAGAAAAAGGGATTGATTATGAGAACTTATTGAATGAGGTTCGAATGAAAACCGGTAATAATCCCAATGCGAATATTTTTACCATAACACCTCCTCCCGTAAGCGGGATTGGAAATGGTGGAGGTTTTAAACTGATGGTGCAGGACAGGCAAAATAGAGGCTCAAAAGCTTTGGCTGATGTTACCTTCCAACTAATGATGGCCGCCAATCAACATCCAAAACTTAGTAATGTATTTACCGTATTTAATGCTAATACTCCACAGCTATATTTAGATATTGATAGGGAAAAAGCCGAAAAATTAGGTGTGCCCGTAACTGAAGTATTTCGGGCCCTGGAGATTTTTATCGGATCGGCTTATGTCAATGATTTTAATTATTTAGGCAAGACTTTTAGAGTAACCGCTCAAGCTGATGCCCCGTACCGATTAACACCAGATGATGTAGAACGTATTCGCGTACGGAACACCTCTGGAGATATGATTCCCCTTGGAACGGTTGTTAAATTCTCCGACGTAGCCGGACCGGCTCGGGTTCAACGCTATAATTTATACCCTGCTGCTGCATTAAATGGAGCTCCTGCTCCAGGAATCAGTTCGGGTGAAGCTTTGGAAGCTATGGAAGAATTAGCACAAGAAGTACTTCCTGAAGGTTTTGATTTTGAGTGGACCGAGTTAGCATTACAACAGAAAAAAGCATCCGGTACAGCAGGTATTGCTTTTGGCTTGGCGGTACTATTCATCTTTCTGCTATTGGCTGCTCAGTTTGAAAGTTGGTTGCTGCCTTTTTCTATTATTCTTATTGTTCCAATGGGGTTGTTCTCTGCCATTGTCGGTTTGGATCTTTTTGGGTTTGCTAATGATATTTTAACACAAATAGGTATGGTCGTACTGATAGGTCTTGCCAGTAAGAACGCTATTCTCATTGTAGAATTTGCCAAACAGCAGGAAGATGAAGGGAAAGAACTATATGCCGCAGCAAGAGATGCGGCTAAACTTAGATTACGTCCTATTCTGATGACTTCTTTTGCTTTCATACTTGGGGTAGTCCCCCTATTGCTTGCATCCGGAGCGGGTTCAGAAATGAGAAACTCCCTCGGGCTGGCTGTATTCATAGGTATGTTGGGAGTTACCTGCTTTGGATTACTTTTTACTCCCATTTTCTATGTAGTTTCCAGAAAGTTGGGACTCATAAAATTCAGTAAAAAGGAAAATGATTCAACAAAAATTATCAGCGAATTAGAAGTCAAATTATCAAAACAAAATACATAGACAGATGAAGAATATACAACTTGTAGCATTTGTATTCCTTTTCTTGACTTCATGTGGAATTCAAAAAAGAAGTTTTGATACTCCAGAACTGGGATTGGAACTTAATGAAGACTACCTAACAGGAAAGGAAGACTCCTTATTCAAAAATACTGAACCTGTTATTGCATGGTGGCAGGGATTTAAAGATCCAATATTAGATAGCCTAATTTTGAAAGCACGTTCAAATAACATAGATATCAATGCGGCTATAGCCAATTTCTATGCCTCGAGAGCAGGGCTAAAAAGCACAAAGTTTGATCGATTTCCTACCGTGGATGCAAACGGTAGTTTTATTAGACAAAGACTAGGCGAAAATGTATTTGTTCCTGGTACTAATCCAACATATAATCAATATAATGGCGGTTTTGATGCCTTTTGGGAATTAGATCTTTTTGGAAGAGTCACTAATCGTATTCGAGGAGCAAAAGCGAAGGAACAAGCTTCTCTGGCGGACATGCGATCCATTTACCTATCTATTTTTGCAGAAGTTGCTCGCAATTACATTGAATTACGGGGAACTCAAAACCAACTGAAGATAGCTAAAGAAAATCTTGCCAGTCAGCAAGAGACTTTTGAACTTACTACACGATTGACAAATGCGGGAACCAGCAACAGCTTGGATGTTTCCAGGGCCAAGGCTCAACTAGAATCGACTAGGGCCACTATCCCTCCATTAAATGCTTCAATAACTGCGATAATTAACAGAATAAGTGTCCTTGTTGGGAAAACTCCGGGAACTCTTACTAATGAACTTGAAATTGAGCAGCCAATTCCATCATTACCAGGGACGATATTGGCAGGTAATGCATCGAATTTTTTGCGTAGGCGTCCTGACATTTTTAAGGCAGAAGCTGTTTTGGCACAGCAAATAGCTAGGTACAATATTAGTGTTGCCGATCTCTATCCTAAAATAGCATTTGGAGGAGGCATCGGGTATTCTGCGATCGACATTGATAATTTTGGCAGCAAACCCTCTTTTAATTGGAACCTGACACCTACTATTAATTGGGCCGCTTTTAACCTTGGTCGCGTCAAAAAAAATATCGATCAACAGGATGCATTTACACTAGCCCTAGTGAATCAATATGAAAAAACAGTATTATCAGCTCTAGAAGAAATAAAAACGACAATGAACAATTATGCTCTTGAACTTGAACGACAGATCATGTTAAAGGAAGCTGCCAAAGCCAGTGCTGAAGCTGCAACTTACGCTAAACAGCGTTTTGAAGCTGGCCTCGATGATTTCTTAGATTACTTAAACGCAGAACGCACCCTTTTGTTGGCTCAAAACGAATTGGCCGTTAGTCAAACACTATCCGCGACCAATTTAATCGCAGTATATAAAGCATTAGGCGGCGGATGGCAAATAATTAATAAGGAAGAAGTTGACAATAAATTTCAACAATTAAAAATTCAAGATATATCAAAAACTAATAAAAGCAATTAAAAAAATAAACTTAAAACGACAAAAATGGATTTACATTTAAAAAATAAGAAAGTACTGGTAACCGGCAGTAGTAGTGGCATAGGAAAGGCCATTGCGAAAATTCTGGCAGATGAGGGCGCACAGGTTATAGTTCATGGAAGGAATGAACAAAGAGCTAAAAACATTATGGACGAAATAATAGATAACGGAGGAAGTGCATTTATGGCCTTAGGCGACCTATCGACGGACGAAGGAGCCCAAAAAGTATACGATACGGCAATTAGGGAATTTGGACAACTTGATATCCTTGTGAATAACGCAGGCGAGTTTCATGCTAGAAATTGGATGGAAACCACGCCGGACGATTGGAACAAAATGTACAATACAAATGTAGTTTCCATGATTAGGTTGATTAGAATGGTTATTCCATCCATGAAGGAACAAGGATGGGGTCGTATTATTCAAATGTCTAGTATAACCGCTCATCAGCCCTTCCCTCTTTGGCCTGATTACGGTGCAAGCAAAGCAGCTATATCTAACCTTACGGTGAGCCTGGCAAAGGAATTGGCTGAAACTGGTATTACTATCAATTCTGTAAGCCCCGGAACGACGGCATCTGACGGAGCAACACCATTCTTTCATGATGCTTTAAAGATGTTCGATGCCGACACTGATAATAGGGAGCAACTAGAAAAAAATGTGGTGAAGCATCTATTGTATAATCCTACTGGAAGAGTGGGAAAAGAAGAGGATATTGCAGATTTGGTAGCCTTTCTATCTAGCCCTAGAACAGACTTTATAAATGGTACAAATTTTAGAATTGATGGCGGAGCATCTGTAGCGGTAAGTTGATTAGCGATACTAAAACTCATATAGCATGAAAAACTACATCTTAATAGGTTTGAGAATCTTATTAAGGACAGTGCTTATCGTATTTGGCATTAATAAATTCGTAAATATAATCGGGACATTTCAATTAGAAGGAAAATCTCTTTAGGTAATGCATTCTCTATTTTCCATAGGATATATATTCCCTATGGTTGGTATAACAGAAATTGTTGTTGGTATTTTACTTGTATTCGGAAAAATATAAAGCTCTAGCAATTGTATTGCTGGCTCCAATTAGTGTAAATCTTATTCTTTTTCATGTTACCACTGGAGATTTTGGAAACATTATCCGTTGCTACTATCAATGTTATTCTACTAATTTCTATAAGCGAGGTCTACGCTCCTATGTTCAAATCCTGAAAAATTAAATAAAACCTTTTAGTGTTATGAAAAAATTTAATGATCAAATACCGCCGGAAATAGAAAGTTTTTTAACCGAACTGAATAAAAATCCACAACCTCCTCAGGAGACTCTTAGTGTAAATGAAAGGCGTGAAGGATATTTGTATATAAGGTCTTGGGCTGGTGAGAGCGAGTCGGTCTATAAAATAGAGGATGTTTTAATTCAGACGAACGGTCGAAACATAAAAGTTAGAGCTTACATCCCAACAAAGGAGACCGTCCCTATATTGATTTATTTTCATGGAGGAATTTTTGCGTTGGGAGATTTAGAAACACATGATATTCCATTAAGATCTTTAGCAAATGCTTCCAATTGTATTATTCTCGCTGTAGATTATAGAAGAGCTCCCGAATTTAAATTCCCCGCTCCATTAGAAGATGCCTGGGAAGTGCTTAACTGGAGTGCAGAAAATGGATCTTCGTTAGGAGGTGACACTACAAGAATAGGAGTTGGCGGAGATAGTGCAGGAGGAAATATTGCAACAGTTCTGAGTAGATGGTCTCGGGATAAAAAGGGCCCTAACATCAAATTGCAAGTGTTAATTTATCCTATGCTGGATGCATTAGGGAGCAGCAAGTCATTTCAAGATTATGATGAGGGCTATTTTATGACCTCTAAAGGATTGCTCTCAGGTTATGATTATTACTTGACTGAAAGTGATGATAGAAAACATGAGGATATATCCCCATTCTGGTCCAAAGATCTTTCCAGATTGCCACCTGCATTTATTTTGACCGCCCAGTTTGACCCTCTTAGAGATGAAGGTGAAACATATGCCCTCAAGTTACGCGAGGCAGGCACCGATGCATTCAATATTCGATATTCCGGAATGATTCATGGTTTTTTTCAGTTTGGAGACATTATTCCACAAGGGAAAACTGCGATTGAAGAAACCGCTTCGATTTTGAGGATGTTTCTTTATTAATTCAAAAAAAAAGGATGAAAAATTAAAAACAGGAAAGATGACAGGCAAAAGAATGATAGAAAGACAATCTAAGTATGTACACAATCGGATTATCAGGAGATATGGAAGTATTGGGAACTATTACAATGAAATATTCCAAAAGTTCATAGAAGAACACCATATAAAGGTAAAGAATATCAATAATGATAGGAGCACCAACCTTCATAAAGCTATCGATAATATGTCCAAAGAACTCCAAAGTTTTGGTGTAGAATATTCTAAAGATATTATTGAAGCCATACGATTGGATGCCGAGATACTGCTTTCCAAAAAAGACATCGAAGCATACAAGGAGGAACTAAGCAAGTATGATTCGCATTTTCATTCCTTTTGGGATGACTTCAAACATACACTTGGACTGTAATTAATGCTCAATTAAAATTTTCAAAGATATGATAACGAAAAAAATTTATACTGCTCAAGCTTATGCCGTTGGAGGTCGAGAGGGGAAAATTACTTCAGATGACGGAGTAATTTCTTTGAAACTAAAAATGGACAATAAAGGAACGGCCACAAACCCCGAGCAATTGTTTGCAGCTGGTTATGCAGCCTGTTTTGAAAGTACAATTCATGTAATGGCTCGACAGTATAAGATAACCTTAAAAGGAACAGGAGTTAATGCCTTAGTAGATTTTGGCCAAGATAATGATGGTGGTTATGAAATCGGAGTAAACTTAGAGGTATCTCTCTTAGGATTGGACAATGAATCGGCTAATTTATTAATTCAAGAAGCGCATAAAAACTGTCCTTATTCAAAAGCTACTAGAAACAATATTAATGTAAATATTAAACTAGTGAAAGAAATTAGTTGAAATCAATTAAGATTAAGATATGATTTAACTAAAAATAAATTATCCATGGGAAAAATTGATGCTTAAACTGAAAGAGTAAGTAGTTTAGGTTTTTTGCTATAGGAACATTAAAATAATTTGGTCATCTGATATTTTGCTCTAATAAAGTTGGGTATAGCAGGTAGATTCTTAGCGCTATCAAGCCCCTCCTTCTCTTCTGATAATCTATCATACTGGAAAATGGTTGCATAACCTTGATTTTTGGTTATATGGTAGCCTAGTTGTAGCTATACATTTGTGATATCTAAAAATTAAAGTTTAAAAACAAGGGTATGAAAAATATATTTTTAACTGGAGTTACTGGAAATACAGGATCTCACATTGTAAAGGAATTAGAACAAACGAATTCAAAATTAACTGCATTAGTTAAAGAATCATCACCAGAAAATACTATAAATGGACTTAGAAAAAAAGGTCTAAATGTAATCAAAGGTGATGTAATAAATCCCAAAAGTTACCAAAGTCAACTATCAAAAACAGATGTAGCATTGCTTAATGTAGGAAATTCTTCAAAACAGTTGGAACTTGAAAAAGCTTACATCGATGTCTCGAAAAATAGTAGCTTAAAACATTTAGTCAAATTTTCTGCATTTAGCGCTGATGACAGTTCTCCATCAGAAATATTAGCTGTTCACGGTAAATCAGAAAACTATCTAAAAAAGGAAAGAACCCCTTATACTATTGTTCGACCTAATTTCTTTATGCAAAACATTTTAATGCAGGCTGAAAACATCAAACGTGACAATGCTTTTTATTTGCCGATGGCTGACACAAAAGTTGCAACCATCGACATTAGAGATATTGCCACTTTTTTCAAAACAGTATTACTGAATGAGAGAGATTTTGAGAACAAAGAATTCAATATAACTGGCCCAGAAATAATTAGCTTTCATGACATGGCAAATATCCTTTCAGAAGTCTTAGGAAGGACCATAAAATACGTGCCTATTACTCATGAACAATTTGAAAACTCCTTACAACGGTTCGGGTTAGACAACTGGACTATTAATGCGTTATCAGAACTAAATCAATATGTACAACAACAGGACGCAATGGCTCATAAAACTGATGATTATGAAAAAGTAACAGGAAAAAGGCCACGTACGTTTAAACAGTTTATAGAAGGGCATCGTAATATTTTCGTTTAAAAAATAAAATCAACAAAAATTTAAAATCATGAAATTTTCAGAAATTAAAAATCCGCAAGAATTATCACTTAATTTAAAAACAACATATAGCTGGTATACTACTTGGAATCCAAAAATACTAACAGAGGATGTTCATTTTGAAGTCTTAAAAAATTATCCTGGAGGAGGTATTTACAAAGGACGTGTAAGTGTAATGGAACAATACTTACCCGCTTTAATGTCTAATTTTGAATCATGGGCTACGGAGCCTGAAGAGCTTTTTGAGATAGATGGAGCAGTTATTGGAAAAGGGAATTATGTAGGAAGAACAAAAGATACTGAAAATGATTTCAAAGTACCTTTTCTTCATATATGGTACATTAAGAATGAACAGATTTATAAGGTAATGGCATATACAGACACCCATCATCTACAAATGAATTTACCTGAAATTTTTAATACTCCTAATGGGAATTTATATGTACTAAAACAATGGTACAATGCAGCGTTAAATGGAGATGGTGAAAAAGTCGCTGCAACTTTATCTGATGATATTAATTGGCATTTTGCCTTAGGTATAGGAGCTGGAGGAGATTATAAAGGGAAGGACAACTTACTCAATAATGTATTTCCTAAATTTTTCTCAGCTTTTGAATATCTGCAAGGATACCCTAAAGAGTTTATTGTCGCGAACAATCAATTTATTGTACGAGGAGTTTATGAAGGTAAAACCAAAATCAAACAACAAGATTTTACCGCAGAATTTACTCATATAATTGAAATGGAAAATGGGAAAATAACGAGTTTACATCAGCATGCAGATTCTGCTTCCTATGCTAATGCTTTAGGTCAAGAGGCAAATGAAGAAATGGACAAAATGACCAAGCCTTTCCGAGGTCACGAATGAATAAAAAGTAGAGTTTTGTCAGTAAAGATGTAAGCCAATCCTGCAGAGATTATGAAATAAAAAACATGGTATAAATTGATTGACTTTACCATATATAAATACATTTTCGAAGTTTCAAACTTAAAACCAGTTTGCAAAAACTTACATTTGTTTAAAACATTAAAAGTCCAATTTAAAAATTGGACTTTTAATGTTTTCCTCTTACTTATATCTAGCTCTAAGATATGTGATGCAAATTATTAAAATCTACTGATCAGATATCCGCTAAATCCGCTTTCTGTCTGTAAACTCCAGGAATTATCAGTACTTGAAGTTACATTGACATGTACTTTTTCTCCTGCGGATAATCTTAATACCCCACTTACACTTAAGGTATGGAAATCTGTAGTTGCATCTCCTTGTGAAATAGCATGTAATCCGTTATCTAAAGCTAATGCTCCTTCTACTCCAACTAATAATCTAAAGAACCCTGAATTAACTCCATCAAAACGCACCTGTGCAGAGAAGAAATAAAATCCGTTCACGGGTGCTGTAAATCCTCCTGTAGTTTCATTAAAATGATTACCATTATCATGTAAATTAGTTACTGTAGCATCACTTGTTCTCCATGTAGGAACTTTAAAGAAATTACCCGCTCCAAATAGCACTAATGTTCCACTCAGATCGGCACAAAAACTAGGCAAACCTGTGATTGTTAAAGCTGGAGTTTCTACAGTAGCTGCAGATACATTAGAAGCCCATTGTGAGCCACCAGAACCGTCACTGATTAATACTTGTCCACTAGTTCCTCCTGCAGGTAATTCGATTTCATTGGTAGGATCATTATCCGCATCGTTTACAGCGTCATTAACCCAGGTATATCCTCCACTTCCATTAGTTTGTAAAATTTGTCCATTGGTACCTCCTGCTGGTAATTCAATTTCATTTGTAGGATCGGCATCAGCATCATTTGCAGTTACTGCTGTCCAGGAAACATTACCAGAACCATCCGTAGTCATCACTTGATTTGCAGATCCATCTTGTGCTGGCAATGTATAGGCTGCTCCTACTCCTGCATTGTCTCCATCAATGGTCAATGATCCGTTTAGTTGTGTATTACCATTTTTACGCATTACTAAGGCATTCGTTCTATTACTATCATCCACTCCGTTTCCGATAACAAATAATGGATCTGTAGCTATATACGCTCCATCACTTCCGTTTACAAACTCACTAAATAATCCTATCGTATGTTGTCCATACGTAGTAGATTGAGTTCCGCGACCTATTCCTACTGCATAAAATCCAGAAACACTATTGTTAGCTCCCAATGCAACTGTTGATGGACGAGAGGCTAAATTTTGAGATCCCGCAGCGAATGCATTTTCTCCTCCTGCATTATTATAACTACCAAAGGATGTTGCAGCTGTACCTTGTACAAGGTTCCCTCGTCCCATTGCCACAGAAAAAGATCCTGTGTTTAATGTATTCCAGTCACCTGTAAACCCATCTGAAGCTAATGCACTACCTGCTCTAAAAGCTCCTTTACTTTTATCAAAATACATTCTAACATCATCGCTTGCGTTATTTTCTATATCATCTAACTGCGTACTTCCAAATACAAAATCATCGGTAGCAATAGTTCCTGGAGCATTGCTGGTTACATTACCTACTGTAGAAAATGATACATTGGGTGTTGTCGGTTGATTGATCCAGGAAACATTTCCTGCTCCATCTGTACTCATCACTTGGTTAGCAGTACCATCTTGCGCTGGAAATGTATAAGAAGTTCCAGCTCCTGTATTATCGCCGTCAATGGTCAGTTCACCATTTAAGGTAGTTTTTCCGTTATGCAACATAACCAAAGCGTTCGAAGTATTCATTGCATCCGTTCCGTTTCCTAAAATTAACAATGGTTGATTTGGATTCGGGACTCCAGGGCTTCCGACTATTTCGGTGTTAAAATACCCTAGGGCAATTGCATCTTTATTATTGGTCGTTAATCCTCTTCCTATAGCAATATTACCATTTCCACCAGCGTTATTGTTAGCACCTATTGCTCCAGCAAAAATCCCAGATGCTGTATTACCATCACCAATGGCAAATGCCGATAAACCATTTCCATTAATCGTATTCGATAATCCTAAGGCAACAGAACTGGAGGAACCAAATTCAATACTATTATTACTTCCCAATACTACAGAACTACCTGCTTTGGCAGCATTATCTACTCCCAGGGCAACAGATCCGTACCCAATATTTACATCATTCCATAAATCACCAGCAATTGGGGTACCTTCTTCGAAATCATTCACAATACCTGCTCTAAATGCTGCTTTATCTTTATCAAAAAACATACGGGCATTATCATCTGTATTATTAGTAATATTATCTAATTGTGTGCTACCAAATACAAAATCATCTGTTGCTATGGTTCCATTGCTATTACTTGTAATATTTGATGCTGTAGAAAAAGTACCTGAAGGTGCTGTCCAGGATACATTTCCAGAACCATCTGTTGTCATTACCTGATTCGTGGTTCCATCTTGAGCGGGTAATGTATAAGCCGTTCCTGCTCCTGTATTATCGCCATCAATAGTTAATTGACCATTTAGAGTGGTATTTCCATTCTTAAGGATCGTTAACGCATCACTTCTATTTGTATCAGTACCATTACCAATTACAAAAAGTCTATCTGTAGGTATCAATAAACCAGCATTTCCAGAAACAATGGTATTATAGGAACCTAATGCCACTTGTGAGCGAGACTCAACTGCTAGGTTTTCTCCAGAAGCCAAAGCACTTCTTCCTGAAACCGTATTGGTCCAACCAAAAGCTGTCGACTCAGAACCAGAAACATTATTATGAGCACCAGCTGCAAAACTTTGAAAAGTACTTGCTACATTATCAATTCCGAATGCAGTAGAATTAATACCCACGCTAGCATCATCCCACTTGTTATTCGCATCAATACCAGCTCTAAACGCTCCTTTGCTTTTATCAAAGAACATTCTTCTGTTATCATCTGTAGTATTGGTGTCATCTGCTAACTGTGTACTTCCAAACACAAAATCATCGGTAGCGATATCTCCAGAAGCATTACTAGTTACATTATTAGTTGTGTTAAATGTTTTATCACCAGAATTGGCTGCATATAACGCATATGGTACTTGTTGTAATTTGGTAGTTCCTATACTGGTATAGGTAGTTCCACCGGTAATATCTACGGCAATACCAATCCATTGATTTTGCTGACTCCAGTTAATCGTACTGAAAGTATCCGTAGTCGCTCCGGTTCCAATAGCCAATGATATGATTCCCTGAGCTGTTGAGGTAACCGTATGTGTTTCGGTATATACGAGATTATCGGGTGCTACACCTTCTAAAATTTGTACTTGTACGCCAATCGATTGATTCAAAATCGGATCACCTGTGACATCTCTTACCACAGCTTGATAATTGAAGGATTGCGAAAATCCAAAAAGGCTAAAGAATAATAAGATTAATATCGGGGTATTTTTTTTCATGTTTAAAATTTTTTATTCGAAATTTTATTCTCCGTCATAAGGATTACAGTTAAGTATGTATATACCCTATTTATTTTTTTGTGAGTTGAGAAGTTTTATTTTAATATCTATTTGCCTTATACCAGCGTTTTGATGAAATAACCATAAACAGAACCAAATTATTTTTAGTCTGAATTAAAAAAGAAATGATTTCAGCAGGTAATTTCATTTGATAAATGGCAGTACCTACTAGCGTTTAATCATTATTTTTTTGGATACAGATCCTTTAGGAGGAAAATATCCCTTTAACCAGTATATTCCTGCAGATAAATGGTCAACTTTTATATATTCTTGTAACTGTTGCTGATTAAATTGGTGAATTTTCTTTCCTGTCATATCATAAATTTCCAAACCTTTAAGATTTTCAACGTTTAAAATTCTTATATAATCTGAAGCAGGATTAGGAAATACTTCCAAAATCGGATCAGGATTATTTACAATTACGGTTCTAATAACCTCTTCTGCCATATTTCCGTTGCTATCCATTGCATTGTATGAAATATAATAAGTACCGGTAGCATCCATAAAATCAGAACTATCAATAACTACTTCAGATCCATCATTTGTAGTGGCTCCTAACTCCATATAACCGGAACCTTTGGTAATTATTTGAGGATCATCTCCTAATAAAGTAATTACGGGAGGTATATTATCTTCTACTGTGATCAAAGCGTCACAACTACTCATATTACCTGAAGAATCAGTTGCTGTAAGTGTAATTGTATGGACTCCTACATCAGCTAACGAAAACTGTGTTTTGTTGAGTGTTAAAACAACTCCGCAGGCGTCATTAGAACCATTGTCAATATCCGCAGGAGTGATGTTAGCATTTCCAGTAGCATCTAATTGAATCGTTATGTCCTGGCATACCACTACAGGTTGTATTCTATCTTCCACAGTTACAATAGCAGTATTCGTATTCGAGTTTCCATTCACATCAGTTACCGTTAAAGTCACTGTATTGGTTCCAACATTCGTACAATTAAAATTGGTAGCATCTAAACTCATCGATTGGATGCCACAATTATCTGAGGAACCATTATCAATCTGTGCTGGTGTGATACTTACATTTCCTGAAGCATCTAACTGTAGAGTAATGTTTTGAGTGATTACACTTGGTGTAATAGTATCTTCTACTATTACGATAGCAGTATTAGTATCTGAATTACCATTCACATCAGTTACCGTTAAAGTCACCGTATTTGTTCCTACATTCGTACAATCAAAATTGGTAACATCCAAACTCATCGATTGGATTCCACAATTATCTGAGGAACCATTATCAATCTGTGCTGGTGTGATACTTACATTTCCTGAAGCATCCAACTGTACAGTGATATTTTGAATGATTACACTTGGTGTAATAGTATCTTCCACAGTTACTATAGCCGTATTGGTATCCGAATTACCATTCACATCAGTTACCGTTAAGGTCACTGTGTTTGTTCCAACATTACTACAATCAAATGAAGTAGTATCTAAACTCATCGATTGAATGCTACAGTTATCTGATGAACCATTATCAATCTGAGCTGGAGTTATACTTACATTTCCTGAAGCATCCAATTGTACCGTGATATCTTGAGTAATTACACTTGGCGCAATAGTATCTTCTACTGTTACGATAGCAGTATTGATATCCGAGTTCCCATTGACATCGGTTACCGTTAAGGTTATCGTGTTTGTTCCGACATTCGCACAATCAAATGAAGTTACATCCAAACTCATGGATTGAATCCCACAAGCATCAGAAGATCCATTATCGATCTGAGCTGGAGTTATACTTACATTTCCTGAAGCATCTAACTGCACTGTGGCATCTTGAGTAATTATACTTGGTGTAAAGGTATCTTGCACAGTTACAATAGCAGTATTGGTAGCTGAGTTTCCATTCACATCCGTTACGGTTAAGGTAACCATGTTTGTTCCAACATTGGTACAGTCAAATGAAATACTATCTAAGCTCATGGATTGAATTCCGCAATTATCAGAAGAACCATTATCAATCTGAGCCGGAGTGATGCTTGCATTTCCTGATGCGTATAATTGTACAGTGATATCTTGTGTAACTACACTTGGTGTAACGGTATCTACCACAGTTACTATAGCCGTATTGGTATCCGAATTTCCGTTCACATCAGTTACGGTTAATGCTACCGTATTTGTTCCTACATTCGTACAGTCAAAATTGGTAACATCCAAACTCATGGATTGGATTCCACAATTATCTGAAGAACCATTATCAATCTGAGCTGGTTTGACATTCACACTTCCTGAAGCATCTAATTGTACAGTGATGTCTTGTGTGACTATACTAGGTAAAACGGTATCTTCCACAGTTACGATAGCCGTATTGGTATCCGAGTTTCCATTCACATCAGTTACGGTTAAAGTCACCGTATTTGTTCCAACATTCGTACAGTCAAATGAAGTAGTATCTAAACTCATCGATTGGATTCCACAAGCATCTGAAGAACCATTATCAATCTGAGCTGGAGTTATACTTACATTTCCTGATGCGTCTAATTGTACAGTGATATCTTGTGTAACTACACTTGGTAAAACGGTATCTTCCACAGTTACTATAGCCGTATTGGTATCAGAATTTCCATTGACATCAGTTACTGTTAAGGTCACTGTATTTGTTCCAATATTTGTACAATCAAAAGAGGTTATATCTAAACTCATCGATTGAATGCCACAGTTATCAGAAGAACCATTATCAATTTGTACAGGTACGATAGTTGCATTTCCTGAAGCATCTAATTGTAGAGTGATATCTTGAGTGATTACAATTGGTACAACGCTATCTTCTAATGTTACGATAGCGGTATTAGTATTAGAATTACTATTGACATCAGTTACGGTTAATGTCACTGTGTTTGTTCCAACATTGGTACAATCAAATGAGGTAATATCTAAACTCATCGATTGAATTCCACAGTTATCAGAAGAACCATTATCAATTTGTGCAGGTATGATACTTGCATTTCCTGAAGCATCTAATTGTACGGTGATATCTTGAGTGATTACACTTGGTGCAACGGTATCTTCAACAGTTACTATAGCGGTATTGGTATCCGAATTTCCATTAACATCAGTTACGGTTAAGGCCACTGTATTTGCTCCAACATTCGTACAATCAAATGAGGTAGTATCCAAACTCATCGATTGAATTCCACAGTTATCAGAAGAACCATTATCAATCTGATCAGGTGTGATACTTACATTTCCTGAAGCATCCAACTGTACAATGATATCTTGTGTAACTACACTTGGTAAAACAGTATCTTCAACAGTTACTATAGCAGTATTGGTATCTGAGTTTCCATTCACATCGGTTACGGTTAAGGTCACCATGTTTGTTCCAACATTCGTACAATCAAATGATGTGATATTTAAACTCATCGATTGAATTCCACAGTTATCAGAAGAACCATTATCAATTTGTATTGGAGTGATACTTCCATTTCCTGAAGCATCTAATTGTACGGTGATATCTTGTGTAACTACACTAGGTAAAACGGTATCTTCAACAGTTACTATAGCGGTATTGGTATCTGAATTACCGTTCACATCAGTTACTGTTAAGGTCACTGTATTTGTTCCAATGTTCATACAATCGAATGATGTTACATCTAAACTCATCGATTGAATGCCACAATTATCTGAGGAATCATTATGAATCTGAGCTGGTGTGATACTTACATTTCCTGAAGCATCCAACTGTACAGTGATATTTTGAGTAATTACACTTGGTGTAACGGTATCTTCTACAGTTACAATAGCAGTATTAGTATCTGAGTTTCCATTCACATCAGTTACCGTTAAGGTCACTGTGTTTGTTCTAACATTCGTACAGTCAAATGAGGTAATATCTAAGCTCATCGATTGGATTCCGCAATTATCAGAAGAACCATTATCAATTTGTGCAGGAGTGATACTTGCACTTCCTGATGCATCCAATTGTACGATGATATCTTGAGTAATTATAATTGGTGTTACGATATCTTCCACAGTTACTATAGCAGTACTGGTATCCGAGTTTCCATTGACATCGGTTACCGTTAAGGTCACTGTATTTGCTCCAATATTGGTACAATTAAATGAGGTAGTATCTAAACTAACCGATTGAATACCACAAGCATCTGAGGAACCATTATCAATCTGAGCTGGAGTGATACTTGCACTTCCTGAAGCATCCAATTGTACGGTGATAGCTTGGGTGATTACACTTGGTACAATCTTATCTTCCACAGTTACTATAGCCGTATTGGTATCTGAATTTCCATTGACATCAGTTACGGTTAATGTTACCGTATTCGCTCCAACATTCGTACAATCAAATGAGGTTACATCTAAACTCATAGATTGAATTCCGCAATTATCTGAAGAACCATTATCAATCTGAGCAGGAGTTATACTTACATTTCCTGAAGCATCTAACTGTACGATGATATCTTGTGTTACTATTGTTGGGTTAGTAGTATCTACTATACTAAAGCTCCCTTCTGAAGAAAAAGCTGATCCGGCAAAATTATGATCTATAGCTTGTACTTTAAAGGTATAATTATCGGTACATGCTGCGGAAAAAATATATTTATAGCTGGCATTACCCTGGGAGTTACCAATAGCAGGTAGTTTACGCCATCCATCATTTTCCTGCGCCATAGGACTAACTTTGTATCCTGAGCTTGTCGAAGCGTCTTTTATATATACATTATAGCTTAAACCACTACTTGGAGTTTCTGCATCGGTACTGGCTGTCCAGCTTAAAGTTATGGCATCTCCATTGACCACGGCTGTTGGATTCGTTGGGGCTGTAGGTGGTGTATTCACAATTGCAATATTGTTAGTGAATATTTTAGAAATGAAAGAATTGTTTGTAACCCCTGCCAATGCGATGTCTAAATCGCCATCATTATCATAATCACCCCAAACAGCATCACTAACTACTAATCCAGGTAAATCGTCTGTAATAAGTTGTGTAAAAACACCTGCGGTATTCGTATATATTCTAGTTGTAGCGCCACTTCCAGAACCCGTTAATAATATATCTAAATCCCCATCATTATCGTAATCACCCCAAGCTACCGAACCTTCTTGTACGCCTAATAAATTGGCTGTTGCAAGTTCGGTGAAACTTCCGGCTGTATTGGTGTATACTTTTGTTACTCTAGCACTTCCTGTGTATCCAGACAACAAAACATCTAAATCGCCATCATTATCATAATCACCCCAAGCTGTTGAACTATACGAGACACCGGTTAAATTAGCAGAGGTCAATTCTGTAAAAGTTCCCCCATCATTGGTATAGATTTTCGATATATCTAAACTTCCAGTGTATCCTGTTAGTAATACATCTAAATCGCCATCATTATCATAATCGCCCCAATCTACAGAACCGCTACTTAATCTTGGGAAACTAGCACTAGCGAGCTCTGTAAACGTTCCTGCATCATTGGTATATATTTTAGAAATACCTCCCGTTAAGAATATATCCAAATCACCATCATTATCATAATCGCCCCAAGCAACATCTCCAAAAGCGATTCCTGGCAAATTAGCGGTTGTTAACTCTGTAAATGAACCTCCAGTATTGGTATAGATTTTTGATATAAGAGTATTCCCAATTTCCAAACCTGTTATAAGTAGATCTAAATCCCCATCGTTATCATAATCACCCCATTCCACAGCTCCAGATTGTACTCCTATCAAATTTGCAGAAGCTAATGCAGTAAATGTTCCTGCATCATTGGTATAAATTGTTGAAATGGGATCAGTTGCTGTAGTTATAGATTTTTTACCGATTACTAATAAGTCTAAATCGCCATCATTATCATAATCACCCCAGGCAACAGCACTTTGAAAAACATTAGTTAAATTGGCAGTATCCAATTCTATAAAGTTTCTTAAATCTACAATACTAAAAGTACCTTCTGCAGAAAATTCTGAGCCAGCAAAACTGTGATCAATAGCCTGAATTTTAAACGTAAAATCTTTGTTCGTATTAAGATATTCTTCAGGTAATTTCCATACATATGAAGTGTTTTGTCCCGTATTACCTATAGCTGGTAATTTACGCTAACCATCATTTTCTTGTGCCATTGGACTAATTACGTATGCTGAGCTTGTCGAAGCATCTTTTATATATACATTGTAACTTAATCCATTACTAGGCGTTTC
The DNA here is from genome assembly GCF_947492405.1 of uncultured Aquimarina sp. Classification (GTDB taxonomy): domain Bacteria; phylum Bacteroidota; class Bacteroidia; order Flavobacteriales; family Flavobacteriaceae; genus Aquimarina. Next base: position 265,242 of record NZ_CANLMP010000003.1, on the reverse strand, counting down.
TGCATCTGTACTGGCTGTCCAGCTTAGGGTTACTTCATTTTCACTTACTACAGCTGTAGGATTCGTAGGTGCTGTAGGCGGCGTATTAGGCGTAAACGAATTATTGGTGTATATTTTCGAAAAGTTTACTCCAATAGACTCTTGTCCAGATACTAAAATATCTAAATCGCCATCATTATCATAATCACCCCAAGTAGCATTACCATTAAATCCACCAGTTAAACTTGCAGAAACTAATTCGGAAAAAACACCTGAAGTATTGGTATATATCTTAGTAATAGAAGCACCACTATTTAATCCAAAGAGTAATACATCTAAATCGCCATCATTATCATAATCGCCCCAAGCAACTGAGCTGTATTGAAGTCTTGGTAAATTCGCAGTAACCAATTCTGTAAAAGTACCTGCATTGTTGTTATATATTTTTGAAACGGTAGTACTTCCAGTATACCCCGTCAATAAAATATCTAAATCGCCATCGTCATCATAATCGCCCCAAGCTGCATGACTATAAGATACCCCTGTTAAATTTGCAGAAGTAAGTTCTGTAAAAACTCCATTAGTATTCGTATATATTTTTGATATATCTGCACTCCCAGTATACCCTGTTAAAAGAATATCTAAATCACCATCATTATCATAATCGCCCCAAGTGGCAAAGCTATCACTAACTCCTATTAAATTTGCGGTAGCAAGTTCTGAAAAGACTCCATTATCATTTGTATAAATTTCTGATTTAGATGCTCTTGTTATTAAAACATCTAAATCGCCATCATTATCATAATCGCCCCAGACTACTGAACCACCAACAAAGTTTGGTAAATTGGTACCAGTATCTTCGGTAAAAACCCCATTAGTGTTGGTATATATTTTTGTAACTCCTGAAAACCCCCCTATAGAACCCGTTATTAACACATCCAAATCCCCATCATTATCATAATCGCCCCAGGCTCCCTTACTGTAATTCAAACCTTGTAAATTAGCCGAAGTAAGCTCTGTAAAAATCCCGTTATTATTGGTATATATTTTAGAGTATGCATTAAGTGTTACTGGTGAATCCTGCCCTATTAAAAGTACATCCAAATCTCCGTCATTGTCATAATCTCCCCAGGCTGCTGAACTATTAAGCAAATCCATTAAGTTTGCAGTACTAAGTTCAGTAAAAGGTCTTAAGTCAACAGTAAAAGTACTCTCGGTAGAAAATGCGGAACCCGCAAAACTATGATCAATAGCTTGTACTTTAAAAGTAAAGTTAGTATTTGCACCATGATATTGCTGCGGTAGTTTCCACGTATATGAAGTGTTTTGTTGTGCATTCCCCAAGGCAGGAAGTTTACGCCAACCGTTATTTTCTTGTGCCATTGGACTAACTGCGTATGCTGAGCTTGTAGAAGCATCTTTTATATATACATTATAACTTAATCCACTGCTAGGAGTTTCTGCATCGGTACTGGCTGTCCAACTTAAGGCAACCTCATCATTATTTACTACTGCTGTTGGCGTAGTAGGTGCAGCAGGAGATGTATTGGGGGTACTCGTATTGTTGGTAAATATTTTTGAGCTTACAGGAAATTCTCCCGTTAATAGGATATCTAAATCCCCATCATTATCATAATCACCCCAAGCTGAATCACCAAAGACTGCTTCTGATAAATTCGCTGTAGCAAATTCAGTAAAAATGCCTGCAGTATTGGTATATATTTTTGTTATTCTAGCACTTCCTGTATATCCAGACAACAGAATATCTAAATCGCCGTCATTATCATAATCTCCCCAAAGTGCAGCACCAACACTAACATTAGCCAAATTGGTTGTAGGGAGTTCTGTAAAAATCCCTGCTGTATTCGTATATATTTTGGTACGTGGCGTACTCCCTCCTTCAAGACCTGTTAACAATATATCTAAATCACCATCATTGTCATAATCCCCCCAAGCCGCATCCCCAGAAGCTAGTTGCGCTAAATTTGCTGTGGCAAGCTCTGTGAAAGTTCCTGCATCATTGGTATATATTTTTGAAATTTCACCACTTACTTCATTCCCAGCTAGTAATATATCTAAATCACCATCGTTATCATAATCGCCCCAGGCAACAGCACTATTAGTTACAGCTGTTAAGTTTGCTGTAACAAGCTCTGTGAAAGTCCCTGCGGTATTAGTATATATTTTTGAAACTGTAGCACTTCCTGTAAACCCTGTTAGTAAGATATCTAAATCACCATCATTATCATAATCGCCCCAGGCTGCGTCACCGTAGCCTACATCCGTTAAATTTGCTGTGGCAAGTTCTGTAAAAGTCCCTCCCGTATTGGTATATATTTTTGAAACTACAGCACTTCCTGTATCTCCTGTTAGTAAGATATCTAAATCACCATCGTTATCATAGTCACCCCAGGCTACAGCACTGTTGTTTACGTCTGTTAAGTTTGCCGCAGCTAGCTCACTAAATGTTCCTGCAGTATTCGTATATATTTTTGACACTCTAGCACTTCCCGTATGTCCTGTTAAGAGGATATCCAAATCGCCATCATTATCATAATCTCCCCAAGCTACAGCACTTTGAGTTACGTCTGTTAAGTTCGCGGTGGCTAGTTCGGTAAATGTCTGTGAGTTGATTAAATAACTAATTAACAAGCATAGGCATAGTAGTAGTTTTTTCATAGTAAAAGGGGCATTATTTTGGGATTCTTTTTTATCTATTCATAGGTAATACAGCCAAGTATCTATTTACCCTATTTTTATTTTTACTTTTTTACATCCTTTAATTTTTACGGATTTATTTGGGTGCTTTGAAGAAGAAAAGAAGTAGATAATAAATAAATTTTCATGGGGTTTGAGGTTTTTAGATTTAGGTGGTTCAAAAATAAACCTTAACGCAATTAACATATAGAGAATCGACCCCTACAAACACCCCTACAAAATTATTTTTTCTCACTAATATGCATTTAATAATAAGCGTCTTACATATTAATCAACCTTAGATAAAAATTTATAAATTATCTAGACCAATATTCATTGTTGAACAACAATTTAATTACTTTAACTAGAATTTTCCACAATGGTTTTGTCATTTCTAGAAGCTTTGGTATTTACGATAAACGACACTTTCAAAACTCGAGATATGCATAGATTGATAACTGATTTATTAAATTAGAATTTAATCCAATACAAACTTAAATCCAGTACTGATACTATTAGCTTGTAATCCATCGCTTCGATCATATCGATTGTATCTTACTTCTAAATTTTTAAGACCGAATGTAAACAGTTTAAATTTTGTAAAAATATAGGTGTATCTTATGTTAACATCATAATTTTACTGGAATCACGAAATTTAAAAAAAGGATTTGTTGAAGGTGTTTCGATTTTTAAAACACCTTCAACAAACCCAATAAAACCAAACTAGTTATTAGAGCTTACTCATTAATTCTTAGTAATTCGTTTAATTGCTTCTTTGTTTCCAGAAGTAATTTTTACAAAGTAAATACCGCCAGCAAGATGAGACGTATTCATTTGATATCGGCTAACAGCATCTTGCTCTATACGTTTAATAATACGTCCACTCATGTCCATCACTTCGATGGTATCCATAAGATTTTCTGAGGATTCAATATAAAGGATACTACTAGTTGGATTAGGATATACAATAACAGCTTTAGAAAATAAATTGTCTTCTATAGTTAGTAATGGTATCACGTTTACAGTTCTGATCACTTCTATAGCATTGTTTCCTGAGGCATCAGTGGCATTGTACCTAACGCTATAACTTCCTACCGTATTGGTATCGACCGATGAATCATCAATTACAACCATAGATCCGTCATCAGTAGTAGCGCCCCATTCTGTATAGCCAGCGCCTAACTCTATCTCTTGTGGATTTGCACCTATCAAACTAATTACTGGGGCAGTGGTATCTACTACATTTACAGTTCTGATCACTTCTATAGCATTGTTTCCTGAGGCATCAGTGGCATTATACCTAACGCTATAAATTCCTACCGTATTTGTATCCACTAATGAATCATCAATCACTACTGTAGATCCGTCATCGGTAGTAGCTCCTAATTCGGTATAACCAGTACCTAATTCTATCACTTGTGGATTTAATCCGGTTAAGCTAATCACTGGTGCAGTTGTATCTACTACGTTTACAGTCCTAATCACTTCTACGGCATTGTTTCCTGAAACATCAGAAGCATTATACCTAGCACTGTAACTTCCTACCGTATTGGTGTCCACCAATGAATCATCAATCACTACTGTAGATCCATCATCAGTAGTAGCTCCTAATTCGGTATAACCAGTACCTAATTCTATCACTTGCGGATTTGCTCCGTTTAAACTAATCACTGGTGCAGTTGTGTCTACTACGGTTACAGTTCTAATAACTTCTACGGTATTGTTTCCTGAAGCATCAGCGGCATTATACCTAACGCTATAACTCCCTACCGTATTTGTATCCACCAATGAATCATCAATCACTACTGTAGATCCATCATCGGTGGTAGCACCTAATTCTGTATAACCAGCACCTAACTCTATCTCTTGCGGATTTGCTCCTATCAAACTAATTACTGGGGCAGTGGTATCTACTACATTTACAGTTCTGATTACTTCTATAGCATTGTTTCCTGAGGTATCTGTAGCATTATACCTAACGCTATAACTTCCTACAGTATTGGTGTCGACTAATGAGTCATCAATCACAATCATAGATCCATCATCGGTAGTAGCTCCTAATTCTGTATAACCAGCACCTAATTCTATGATTTGTGGATTTACTCCGGTTAAACTAATAACTGGTGCAGTTGTATCTACAACGTTTATTGTTCTAACAACTTCTATAGCGTCATTACAAGACAAATCTTTAGCATTGTAGGTTACACTATAACTTCCTACAGTATTTATATCCACCAATGAAGCATTGATCACTACCATAGATCCATCGTCTGCAGTAGCTCCTAATTCTGAATAGGCAGTTCCCTGAACTATTTCTTGCGGATCATCTCCTGTTAGGGTGATAACTGGGGCTGTAGTATCTGTAGTTGTTACAGTTACTATTGCATTTTGCATAGAAACATTACCATTAAGATCTGTAGCAGTTAGGGTTACAATGTTTGTTCCTAAATTTGTACAATCAAAATCTGTTTGTGAAGCTACCAGCGTATCTACACCACATCCATCTATGATTCCTGCAATTGGTATAAAAGTAACTACATCATTAGTAGTACTCCATTGTGCCGCATTGCGACCTGGTACAATAATCGCTGCTGTACCATTTATATTTTCAAGGCCTTGAGTTTTATCATATCCTAAGTCTGAAATGCTAGTTGCATGGATTTCAATAGTATTGGTGGTTTCAAAAAGTTTTACTTGGGTTGTGGTTCCTTGCATAGCATCATCAATGTGTGCTACATTATCAAAATCCATAATCAAAATACGGTTTGGTGCCGTACCAATAGTTTCATAACGAATGTTTCCTCCAGATTCAGGGTCATAATCTTCCCAATCGAAAGCAATTAAGTTGTTTGGTTCAGTAGTATCTGGAAGTACTTGTCCATCACAACATCCATCATCGCTATTGGCTGTAAAGGTTATAAATCCATTAGATGAAATGTAAAAATCATTATATAAGTTTCCATAAAATGCAAACTCAAAACCAATAGGTAATGCAGTTGAAACCTGATCATCTTCAAGTAGGATTTCCGTACCTGTAGTTGAAATATCTTCTCTATTAAAAGTTCCTGTTTGGTCTACTGTATAATCGGGAGCTAAGGGATTTGAACCTAATAAATCATTAGCTGTTAATGACACTGTTCCTGTAACATCCAAAACTAAGGTCTGATCTCGAGTGATAAAAGCAGGGCCTTCTGTATCTACCACAGTCACATCATAACTACAAGGTACAGTTGCACCCATATTGTCTAAGGTGTCATAGGTAAATGTATTGGTTGTCCCTACTGCTAAAAAGGTACCACTTGGAGGGCCAGAAGTAACATTACTTGCGCAAGGATAGTTATAGGTAATACCACAGGCGTCTGTTTCTGCTTGCAAGGTTAAATTTCCTGGACATGAGGGTATGGTTACCGTAACTGTAGTAGTACAGGTAGTTTCATTACCTCCTTGATCACTTACCGTAAGTGTAACCAAATTATCTCCAATATCTGCACAGGTAAATACAGATTTATCTAAAGTAACATTTCCTAATCCGTTACAGTTATCTATAAAACTCTCTAATAGACTATTTGGATTCAGTGTTACACTTCCTGTTCCATCTAATTCTACCGAGAATGAAGCAACACATTGAATTACTGGTGGTACTGGATCTGTAATAATAAAAGGCATACTGGCATTTGTTACATTTCCATTCACATCTGTAGTAGTAATTGTTACCGAATTAAATCCTATATCATCACAATTAAAATCTGTTCGACTAATGGTCGTACTCATAATACCACAGTCATCTGTAACTGTTGTATTTAATGTTGCTAAGTCTAATATTAGCTCTCCATTGCTATCCAATGCTACAATAAGAAAAGGTGCTGGAGGAGCTGTATTTATTACTGGTGGAGATTCTACAATGGTTACCGTTACATCTATGGTTACATTGTTATTTTGCTCATCTGTAGCCGTAAATTGTATGGTATTATCACCAACATCTGCACAGCTAAAATCTGTTTGACTTAGACTTAAATTGATGTTGGCTTCAGTACTACAATTATCAGTAAGAGTGAACCCAAAGTCTGTTGGACTTATGCTTATATTTCCTGTGTTATCTAAAGTGGCACTTAGTGTTGGCGTTGCTGATGGTGAGAGATCACCACGAACCCAAACACGATGAATCGTGCTTTGTGTATTTATCGCACTATCGTCAACTTCCCAGCGGTTTCCTGTTGCACCTCCTCCACGAATTCCCCAGTGAAATTGTGCACTGCGGAAAAATGGGAACTCTGTTAAGGCATTATCTCCTTGATTTGTAAAATAATTTGCAGTTTGACCAGGGAGATTCGCAGTATGCCCTGAGAGCGCAGTAAAATTAGCAACACTATTAATTCCAATAAAATTGCCAACTCCCGTTTTAAGGTAGTTTAAGGCATTAGTATAAGACGTTTTAAAATTAATAATACGGGTATGACCCGTAGTTTCACCATAAAACCGCATTTCTTCAAAATCAATGGCTGCTGCTAAGTCATTTCCTAAATGTCCCCAATTGGCAGTTCCTGCTTCATTATCACCAACAGTAGAAGAACCTAATAATGGTAAATCTGTGTTACGCACTTGAAGTGCAGAGTTGTCTCCTGCTAAGTGTACATAGTTTAGTACCATTAACCAACCACCGCCATCAGTGTCATTGTCTAGTGCTCCTTGAAAAGTACTACCATTAAAATTAAAATAGTAGGTACCACTAGGCACACCGCCTACTGTAGATAATAGTAAGTTTTTAAATGGATTTGCCATGGTTCCATCTCCTGCGTTTCCAAATACTGGTGCTGTGGTATCTTCTCCTGGGCCGCATTGAGCATACGAACCGTATACGGTAATTAGGATGGTTGCTAAAGAAAATAATAGTTTTTTCATAATGAAAGGGGTTTAAAAGTTTCTATTTAGTTTATAATAATTCAGTAAAAAATAATTCTGTGTTATATCTAGTACAACTAAGTTTTAGGTTACCCTATTTTTTTAATCTACGCTAAAGGTGATTCCATCCAGAGATATCCAATTTTGATTGACATTAAATCCGGTAGCGACCAACACTGTTCCGTTAGCATTGACATCAACACGAATAGATCCGTTCTCCGTCTCGACAGAAAAGATGCGTGTTTTTGTAGGACGAAATCCAACCGGTAAGGTCATCACCGTATCTGCATTGTTAATGGCTGCGTTCTTTCTACACATTCCTTCTAGATAGACGATGTTACTTACTTTTCGATATCGAGGATTCTGAAAATTGGTTACGCTAAAAGCAGCATTATAATATTCCCAGCCTTCGGCAGCATTCAGGGTCAAAGCTGTGAAAGCTCCGGGAGCTTCTGTATTGTTTGTCCAGCTGTAATTACCAGCACCATCTGTTTGTAAAACTTGTCCACTCGTACCTCCAGATGGTAATTCAATCTCATTCGTAGGACTATCATCTAAAATAACTTCATCAGCGTCTAACCATTGTATTCCTATACCTGAAACTCCAAGTAATTGTCCATTAGTACCTCCTGACGGTAATCCATTATTAGCTATCCAAGACACATTTCCTGAACCATCTGTAGTCATAATTTGATTAGCTGTACCATCTTGAGCGGGTAATGTATAAGAAGTTCCAGCTCCTTGATTGTCTCCATCAATGGTTAATTGACCATTTAAGGTGGTATTTCCATTTTTTAACATGACTAGAGCATCTCTTCTTTGGATTGAAGAAATTCCATTACCAATTACAAAAAGACGATCTGTACTTTGGTAAAAATCCTTTGCGCCATTGACAACAGTATTATTTAGTCCTATGGCTATTTCTGAATAGCTCCCTGCATGTGTAACAAAACCGATCGCTGTAGCCCCAAATCCAGAAGAGGTGTTTGATAAACCAATCGCTGTAGAACCAGAATAATCTATTGTATGACCTTGTCCAAAAGCATAACCATTTCCTTGTGTAATTGTATTCCCACTTCCGATAGCGATAGATTCTCTAGCTGTAACGCTTAGATTATTAAGATTTCCAATGGCAATAGCATTAGAACCAGCTGCGGTCGAGTTCCCCAATACGATAGATTCTTCTCCAACATTCACATCATCCCATTGATCTCCATGTTCATTATCCTCTGGATCATCTGGATCAAGATCTCTCAATCTACCCACACGAAAAGCTGCTTTGCTTTTATCAAAAAACATTTTAGCATTGTCATCAGTGGTCATAGGATCGTTATTCAACTGTGTACTACCAAACACAAAATCATCTGTTGCAATTGTTCCGTTTGCATTGCTTGTAACATTTGAAGTTGTAGAAAATGCTTCACTCGCTGCTGTCCAAGACACATTTCCAGAACCATCGGTACTCATTATTTGATTAGCTGCTCCATCTTGCGCAGGTAAGGTATAAGAAGTTCCTGCGCCTTGGTTATCTCCATCAATGGTTAATGAACCATTTAAGGTTGTATTTCCGTTTTTTAGCATTACTAATGCATCGCTTCTGCTCATTTCATCAAGTCCATTTCCTATTACAAATAAACGATCCGTGGGAACTTTTATAAATGGATTTCCAGCTTCAGCCGTATTGAAATACCCTATAGTAACTTGACTTCTAGCTTCTGCTGTTAAAGATTCACCTGTACTAAAAGTACCGACACCCGTGATGTTGTTATTTACACCAAAACTAGTAGAAGTTGGTCCAGAAACCGTATTATGAGCTCCCATAATAAAAGATTGAAAACCACTTGCCACATTTTGATTTCCAAAGGCAATTGACCTTGGGCCAACGTTGACATCGTCCCATTGATCATCTTGAGCATATCCAGCTCTAAAAGCTCCTTTACTTTTATCAAAGAATAGTCTTATATTATCATCAAAAGTTGTCGCATCATCTGCTAATTGTGTACTCCCAAACACAAAATCATCAGTAGTAATATCGCCTGGACTATTACTGGTCACATTGGCTATTGTAGTAAATGCTTTATCTCCAGAATTAGCAGCATAGAGTGCATAAGGCACTTGTTGTAATTTATTAGTTCCTATACTAGTATAGGTGGTTCCGCCTGTAATATCAACAGCAATGCCGATCCATTGATTTTGCTGGCTCCAGTTAATAGTATCAAACGTATCTGAAGTCGTTCCGCTTCCAATAGGTAGTGAGATTATACCTTGAACTGAAGATGTTACTGTATGCGTTTCTGTATATACAACTAAGTCCGGCGCGGCTCCTTCTAAAATCTGGACCTGAACTCCTATGGATTGGTTTATTACCAAATCTCCTGTTGCATTTCTAACAACTGACTGGTAATTAAAAGATTGTGAAAATCCTAAAGCACTTAACAATAATAAGATGATGAAAGGGGTATTTTTTTTCATTTCTAAATAACTTTTTTATTTACTTCTATCCGTTTTGCAATTTGATTTATTGTTCTCCTTTTCCAAGGTTTTTATTTATAACATTATTGATATCAGTATTTTGTATTTGACCATTCATATCCATATCGGCCTTGTGATAACCACTATTTCCTAATAGTTGTATCATCAGATTGACATCTGAATTTTGGACCTGGCCATTTTCGTTATAATCCCCGGCAATCATCGCATAACGACCATTATTAAGTAATACTACTGCATTCGCTCCTCCTGTAATGGATGCGGTATCTATACTTAAATTTACGGTTGTGGTAGTCGCAGTTAGCGAATAGGTTGATGCCGAAACAATGCCCAAATGATTTCTATGTTTAATCGCCAAAAAGTAGTTTCCTGCAACTAAATCGAGTTTTAAATCCTGATTTCCGTTTACATCTACAATATCTCCGTCACGTTGCAGTAATGCTGAACGGCTTGCAACTACATTATCTCTATTGGTTGCCTCTCTAAACTCTAACCATACCCAATCTACAATCGCATCAGGTCCTGTAATATTCAACATAGATGATGGCACAATTAAGCTATCAGTATAAGGCGAAGTATTCGGTACAATTCCTGCAACTCTGAGATCATCTCTCATTAGATTTTCTTCCCCGTTTACCGGATTCATTCCTGCTCCTTCTAAGAAAGCAATTGGGTGTATTCTTGTGGTGACATCGACTCCTTCGATCACGAGATCGTCGATTATCATTCCTTCCCTGTTGGTTACATTATCTGAATACAACCTAATTCTAAACGAAATATGATCAGCTCCTGTTAAATCTGTTTCTCCATTAGCGGCATTGGCAGCAAAGTCGTATGCATATTGTTTCATTGTGGTATCTCTTCCTGTCCATTGGGCTCCTGGACATCCATAACAATCTCCATTAAAATTACTTCCATCTAAATCACTGTTGTACCAATTGGGTTGACTGGTTTTTCGACCAAGAGTACTCCAAGTTTGTCCACCATTAGTAGTATATTCTACATTGGCCCAATCCCAATTAGTTTCTAAGTCAAAAGCCATTTGAAATTTCAGTACAGGATTTTGAATTGTGGTAAAATCAAAACAATTGGTTATTAAAAATGCATTTGTACCGGATGGATAATTTCCTGATAAATTGGTACCATAAACTCGTGTACCGCTACTGGCGGTATTTAATCGATTTCCTATTGGAACTCCTCGTTGCCACACACCGCCCTGAACGATTAAATTGTCTGATACGGATTCAAAGGTGTTTGTAATATTTAATGCTCCTATATCATTAATGGTAAATATTTCAGAACGTTGATTATTTAAAGCGTTTTCATCGTTAGCAGAATTGATATTGATTGTTAATTGATAGGTTCCGGCTAGAAGTTTCAACTCTGGAAGATTGATTGCTATTTCCTGATTAGAAATCAACGTTCCGGTCCAGATCATTCCATCTGGTGTTCCTCCATCAATAGTATAGGTGATATCTATAGCGTTTATGGTATTGATTCCATTATTTCGAACATTAATTTGAGGATTAATACTTCCACAGTTACTATCCGAACTTTGTGGACTTACGATTTTAGCCAAACGAACATCTTCCTGAAGCAGTTCTATAGGAATCGAGGTTCGCCATATTCCACGTCCATAAGTTCCTGCTGTTAAGGTTTGGTCTTCGATATTGATTTCTAAATCTTCAATCTTAGTATTGGGTAACCCTTTCATAAAAGGTTCCCAAGTATTACTACTATCATCTAATCGATATATACCTAAATCCGTAGACACGTAGATAGGATTCAAGGAATGTTCTGATTGGTGTACTATATCCTCAGGATATTCTGTTGCTACCGGGAAATTATAGGTGATGTTTGACCAGGTAAGTCCTCCATCAATAGTTTTATGAATTCCTTTGTTAGCGCCATTTCCATCGGTTGTGATCCACATAATATCCGGATTGGTAGGATGGATTGCAATTCCAGCTATAGAGTTTCCTACAGCATTGATATTAAAATCAATGGTCTGACCTCCATCTTTACTTACTCTTATATTTTGGTGACTGGAGGAAACGATTCGATTAGGGTCTGAAGGTGCAATTTCCAATACATCGGTATATCCACCAAGATCACCTACTAATTCCCACGAATAATTAGTTCGGTTTAGTTTAAATAAATTACTCCAGGCGGCAAATACATCTCCATTAGCATCAGCGGATAAGGGTGGTACCCAAACACCAGCTCCTGCATTGGAAGGTCGATATACTCGTGCTAACTGACCGTCTCCACGATGAGACACATATAGTATATCTCCGTTTTGTATAAGGCCGTAATACATATTATCATCGGTAGGTGTGATTAATGTATTTACTCCGTCTCCTGGGTGATAGGCTCTGTATTCTCCGTTGACACCAACTCCAAAACCTCCATTATCCTGCAATCCACCAGAAATATTTCCCGGATTACCCTGTGCTACTGCTACATTGAAGAATTCTCCTATTTGTAGATCTTGATAGTGTGGTTGAAAATTTGTCCCATTGTTATCACTCGAATAAATCCCTCCATCTGAGGCTACCAATACTTTTCCGTTCACTACCCGAATACTATGAATATCTGCGTGGGTATACGCTTCTGTTAATCGATCCCAACGGTTCAACTTATCCCATGTTTGACCTCCATTCGTGGATTTCCACACATCTAATGTTCCCACATAGATTTCGTTGGCATTAGTATCTGAAACGCCCATTGCCATATTATACCAAACCTGGTAGTTCCCAATGATGGTATAGCTATCTTCGTTTCTGGTTGTAAAACTTTGTCCGCTATTGGTAGAACGATAAATCCCGTGTACTCTTTGATCAGTAGCGTCAGAACTAAAGATATAGACATAATTCGGGTTCGCCGGAGTTACATCAATCACCATTCTTCCGGTATTTGTAGGAACTCCACTAATTATCTGTGTAAAACTGGCTCCTCCATCCGTAGAACGATAAAAAGCGGTTGTGGTTACTCCATAAATAATACTTGCATCTCCTGGTTTTAACCGTAAATCTTTAATGTTGTTTCCTGTGAGTGTTTGTGACCAGCTAGCTCCTGCATCTGAAGAAATGAAAACTCCACTATTAGAAGCACATACTAATTTATTCGAGTTATTAGGATCTATAAACAATTCGCTTAGTTGGGTAATGCTTCCTAAGGTATTTATATTTAGTCCTGTTGGATTCCAGGTAACACCACCATCTGTTGATTTCATCACTCCAATGGTTGGTGTTTGATCAGCATCATCATCTCCCGTAGCTATATAGATGATATTTGAATTGTTATAATCTACTGCAATAGCCGATACGCCAACTCTTGGCAACTCATCGGTCATTGGACTCCAATTACCACCTCCATTTGTTGATTTCCAAAGGCCACCATTAGGAGAACCTACGTACCAGACATTACTGTTGTTAGGATCAATAGTTACAGCGTTCAAGCGACCTTGACCAGAAGGTTGTGCATTAGCTTGTACGTGATTGTAAGGCCCTATAGGTTGCCAATTACTTAAGTCTGCCATCTTTGCACTTTTGGCATTGCTACCAAAACGTTTTTTTGCTTCCCAGGCTTCCCATACATCTTTTCCTGTCGGAAGACTTCCATCTGGTTTTACCTGTTTTCCCCATAATTGCTCCCATCTTTTAAACGGTTTATAACCACTTCCTTTAGCATCCTTATCATGGGTTTTCCAGTACATATCAAATGCTTGTTGAACTTCTGAAAAAGTTGGTTTTTTATTGCTCTTTTTTAAACTAAGTTCCTTCATCCATGGAGCAGTAGAATTTAGTTGAGCTATAGCTAGACTACTGCATAGTAGCATTATCCACAAAGTAACGTTTCTCATAGGTTTATTATTTGGGGCTTTTTAGTAGCGCTTTAAAAGGGTATTGCTTATCTAATAAAAAGACATTTATAGACTATTTTATATATCCATAGGGAGAAAGCTTTTAGGTGTGTTTATCTAAAATTGCTCTCCTTTTCCTAGATTAGAGTTCATGACATTATTAATGTCAGTATTTTGAATCTGACCATTCATATCCATATCTGCTAGAGAATATCCGGATCCTCCCAGCAATACTACTACGGCGTTAATATCTGAGTTTTGAACTTGTCCATTCTCGTCAAAATCACCACCAAGCATCGCAAATTTTCCATTACCTAAATCAGCCACAGCATTTGCTCCGCCTTGAGCAACTGTATTAACAGCGCTAAAATCCAAGCTAGCAACTGTAGAGGATAGAGGAACAGTATTTGCTGATAGGATGGCTAAATGATTACGATGAGAAACCATCACATAGTAGTTATCTTCTGGTAATTCGAATTCGAGATCCGATGTGCCATCTGTAGTCACAATATCTCCATCACGTTGTAGTAGGGCCGAAGTCGAGGCAAGTACTGTATTAGCATCATTTTTATCTCGTATCTCAATCCATACCCAATCTACAATGGCATTAGCTCCCGTGGCATCAAAAACAGTAGCCAAAGTAGTTGTAGCATCCGCGTATGGTGATGTGATTGGAATCACTGTAGCAACTCTTAAATCATCACGCATCAGGGTTTCTTCTCCTACGCTGGGATTGATCGCTGCTCCTTGTAAAAACACTACCGGATTAATCTTAATCGCTAATTGTAGTGTAGCCTGTTGGAATCCTTGGGTTAATGTAATCGTACCATCAGTAATGGTAGTTACAGCCAGTTCTCCTATAGTATAGTCAAGAGTTACACCACCATTACTGATGGTGTTACCTCCTGAACTGATTACTTGTCTTTCTATGCTTTGTGCTTGTGAACCAAAGAATGTACATAGGCTTAGTATTGTAAAAAATATCTTCTTCATAACTAGTTCTTTTTATACGTTACCTGATTTTTTACAACTGCTTCTAAAGCCTGAAGGCGTTTTTCTAAATTAGAAGCCGTAGAAACTTCAGCTTTTAATTCTGTGATTTCGGATTGCTGTTGTTGAATCAATTGTTGTTGTTCTTTAAGTGCTTCCACTAACACTGGAATCAATCCTGTATAGTTTACACTTTTATATCCATTATCATTAGTAGTTACAAGGTTCGGAAAAATCTTTTCGATTTCCTGTGCAATCACACCATATTGCGGACCATCCGCAAATTTCATATCCGAGAATTCATCTTTTCTCATTTCATACTGAACTCCTTCAGTTTTTAGAATTTTATCTAAGCTGTTCGATAAGGTTTCAATATTCTTTTTGTAACGACGGTCCGAAATATTAGTTAAGTTTCCGGTATAATTTAAATCTCCATTTACATTCAATGCATAGGTGGTTTCTGGTGTAGTAGTACCTACGCCAACATTACCTGAAAAAGCTGTATTTCCATTTTTAAGCATCAAAAAGGCATCAGATCTAGTAATACCATTAATGTCTGAGACTCCATTACCAATCACAAACAAACGATCTGTATCTATATAGGCATTAGGGTTTCCTGCATCTTCTGTATTAAAATATCCCAAACTAACCTGTCCCACACTCTCTGCCTTAAGTGCATAACCAAGAGTGAACGATTGTGTTCCTGAAGCTGTATTATTACTACCTAGTGCAACTGATTGATTTCCAGAAGCAACATTAGTATTTCCTGCTGTTAAACTACCAAATCCGGATGATGTATTATTGATACCCATCGTTGCTGCATACCATCCTGTTGCTGTGTTTACTTGTCCGAAACCAACCGAGAATGGTCCTAAATTGGCTTCATCAAAACCACCAACACCATCTACCATATTTCCTGCTCTGAATGCTCCTCTACTTTTATCATAAAACATTCTGGAGTTATCATCAGCTCCAGTAAGGTTATCTAATTGTGTGCTTCCAAAAACAAAATCATCTGTAGCAATAGTTCCCGGTGCATTACTAGTTACATTATTTACAGTAGAAAATACGGTTACAGGTAATGCAGGTTGATCTATCCAACTGTATACACCACTACCGTCTGTAGCTAATACTTGTCCGTTATTTCCACCGGTTGGTAATTCGATCTCATTGGTAGCGTCGGCATCTGCATCATCAGAGGTAATCCAAGAATAATTTCCGGATCCATCTGTACTTAATACAAATCCATTAGTACCACCTGCAGGAAGTATGTCATTGCTTATCCATGATAAAACTCCTGAACCATTTGTAGAAAGAACTTCTCCGTTATTTCCACCATTTGGGATCGCATCTGCTGCAGGTGTTACCCATGAAACATTTCCTGCTCCGTCTGTTTGCATAATCTGTAATGCCGTACCATCTTGTGCAGGTAACGTAAATGAAGTTCCTGCTCCCTGATTGTCACCATCAATAGTTAACATTCCGTTTAGGGTAGTATTACCATTTTTAAGCATTACCAACGCATCACTATTTAAAGCCAGATTAATATCTTCTTGCCCATTACCAATAACGAATAAACGATCAGTAGGTACCCAGGTATCTGCAGAACCTGAAACAAAGGTACTATATTGGCCCAACTGAATTTCAGCCATTGAGTTGGCAATTATCTGTCTCCCAATCGCAGTGGCATAGTCTCCAAAAGCTCGTGCAGTTACTCCAAATCCTCTTGAAAAATCTCCAAAACCACCTGCATTCGTACCAAAAGCAAAGGCTTCATTACCGGTTGCATTGGCATTACGTCCCATAGAGAATGAATTACGACCACTTGCAGTCCCACCTTCTCCAAAACCAACCGAATAATCTCCTACATTAGCTTCATCCCATTGAGCCTGCTGGGTATATCCTGCACGAAAAGCTGCTTTACTTTTATCAAAGAACATTCGATTATTAAAACTTGCGTTAAAAGAACCATTGGCATCTAATTGTGATGATCCAAAGACAAAATCATCTGTGAAAATATTACCATTGTTATTACTTATGACTCCACCAGTATAATCAAAAGGACCGGCATTGGTAGCATTATTACTATTTAACGCATACATCGCGTATGGTACAAATTGTAGTTTTGAGGTTCCAATGGAGACATAGCTAGTTCCACCAGTAATATCAACCTGAACATCAATCCACTGATTTTGTTTACTCCAATCGATTGCTAAAAAATTAGCTCCTGATGTTCCTCCTCCTACAAGGAAGGTAATCACTCCTTGGTCACTAGAGGTCACTGTATGTGCTTCGTTATAAACAACGCTTCCTGCGGCGCTTCCTTCTATAATTCGAACCAAAACTCCTATTGACTGATTAGTAACAGGGTCTCCGGTTGCATCTCTCACTACTGCCTGGTAATTAAAAGTTTGAGAAAATCCAATCCCATAACATAAGGCAGCTATTAAAAAGCATATAATTTTTTTCATTCTATAATAGGTTTATATTGTTTTGTAGTTTAAACATATGGGGTCGCTATGAACAACCCCAATATATCCTGCAAATTCAATGCATATCACGGCCCCTTTTTCCGTGATGTATTGTAACTATTTCTTATTTAAATTATCTGTAAAGAGGCATAAAGACAAGAAATAACATTATCCTTTTATCATTTCTAAAACCCCTATAAGTAGTAGGGTGTAGAGGGCTAGTAATGTTATAACCAGCCTATATTTTTCTAATATTTTCTTCATAGTTAATAATGTTTTGTAGGTTTTTTTGAAAATTCACCGACCTTAATTGAGCAGGTCGGTGATTTTCTCTAACTAACAATTATTGGCGCATTCCAATCAAATTAATTTTTCTTTAAGAACTGTATTGTTTTTACGGCGCTTCCTAGAGTAATCCTTACTAGATATACTCCTCCTTGAAGTTGAGCAACATTTATAGTTTCTGAACTATAGTTGTCAATACTTTTTACTAATCTACCTTCCATTGAATATATGGCTACAGCATCGACTTGTTGGGAAATTCCGGAAATTACAAATCTGTCTGACACCGGATTAGGATATAGTTTAATTAATGCCAGCTCATTATCTTCTACACTTAATAATGGTACTACATTTACAGTTCTAATCACTTCTACTGCATTATTACCTGATGCGTCTGTAGCGTTATAGGTTACACTATAACTTCCAACAATGTTTATGTCTACTGCGGATGCATCAATTACAACTGCTGATCCATCATCGGTAGTAGCACCTAATTCTGAGTATGCGGCTCCTAATTCAATTTCCTGTGGATTGGCTCCTATTAGGGATATTATCGGCGCAGTGGTATCTACCACATTTACAGTTCTTACAACTTCTACAGCATTGTTTCCTGAGGCATCCACTGCATTATAGGTTACATTGTAACTTCCTACTGCATCCATAAAAGCAGAAGCATCGATTACTACAGCAGATCCGTCATTTGTAGTTGCTCCTAATTCAGAATATCCAGCTCCTAATTCAATTGTCTGTGGATTCGCTCCTATTAAAGTTATTATAGGTCCGGTGACGTCTACAATATTTACAGTTCTTACTACTTCTACTGCATTGTTTCCTGAAGCATCCGTAGCATTGTAGGTTACATTATAGCTTCCTACTGCATCCATAAAAGCAGATGCATCGATTACTATGGCAGATCCATCATCGGTAGTAGCACCTAATTCGGAATACCCAGCTCCTAGCTGAATTGTTTGTGGATTCGCTCCGGTTAGGGTAATTATTGGTGCAGTAGTGTCTACTACATTTACTATACGAATTACTTCTATTGCATTATTACCAAAAGCATCTGTTGCGTTATAAGTAACATTGTAGCTTCCTGTTATATTTGTATTTACTGCTGAAGCATCGATTACAACTGCAGAGCCATCATTAGTTGTAGCTCCTAATTCAGAATAACTATTACCTCTTTCAATCATTTGCGGGTTGGCTCCAGTTAAAGAGATTATCGGTGCTGCAGTATCAACTACGTTTACAATTCTTACTACTTCTACTGCATTATTTCCCGAAGCATCCGTTGCATTATAGGTTACATTATAGCTTCCTACTGCATCTACAAAAGCAGAAGCATCGATTACTACGGCTGATCCATCATCGGTAGTAGCACCTAATTCAGAATACCCAGTTCCTAATTGAATTGTTTGTGGATTCGCTCCGGTTAAGGTAATTATTGGTGCAGTCGTATCTATTACATTTACTACACGTACTATTTCTATAGCATTATTTCCTGAAGCATCCGTTGCATTATAGGTAACATTATAGCTTCCTACTGCATCCATAAAAGCAGATGCATCGATTACTACTGCTGATCCATCATCTGTGGTAGCTCCTAATTCTGAGTATCCAGTTCCTAATTCAATAGTTTGTGGATTCGCTCCTGTTAAGCTAATCACTGGGGCTGTAGTATCTACTACGTTTACGATACGAACTATTTGTATGGCATCATTACCAGCGGCATCAGCCACATCGTATGTAACTGAATATGATCCAGGGATTAATGTATTTACAGAGTTTATCACTACAATGCTAGCAGTAAGATCACCATCTACTATATCACTTGCGGTGGCTCCGGCATCTACATATGCATTTCCGGCCTCCACAGTTACAACTGGTACTCCATTAGGTATAATTACCGGTGCAGTGGTATCTATCACGTTTACTTCTCTAGTAACCTCTACAGCCATATTTCCTCCATTATCTTCTACATTATAAGTTACTGTATACATGCCAGGAACAGAAGTGTTTACTGGATTTACGGTTACAATGTCTACAGTGATATCTCCATCAAAAGAATCACTAGCGGTAGCGCCAGTATCAGCATAGGTACTTCCAGCTTCTACAGTTACAGTTGCTGAACCATTTAATGCAATTACTGGAATAGTAGTATCCGAAACAGTTACTTCTCTAGTAACCTCTACAGCAGCATTCATTGCTGCATCACTTACATTATAGGTAATTGTATAAACTCCGGGCACCGCAGTGTTCACTGGATTTACAGTTACGATATCTGCTGTAATATCCCCGTCAAATGAATCACTAGCGGTAGCTCCCGCATCCATATAAGTACTTCCTGCTTCTACAGTTATAGTTGCAGCACCATTTAAAGCAATTACAGGAGGGGTATCATCTTGTACAAACACTAAACGAGTTTGTTGGGCAGCTGCATTTCCAGCGGCATCACTAACATTATAGGTTACTGTATAAGATCCAGGAATAGAAGTGTTCACAGGATTTACCGTTACAATATTTGCTGTAATATTTCCATCAAAGGAATCACTTGCGGTAGCACCAGCATCGGTATATGTGCTTCCTGCTTCAACAAATTCAATAGGACTACCCAATACTGTAATTACAGGTACCGTAGTATCCGTCACCGTAACTTCTCTGGTAACCTCTACTGCATTATTTCCTGCTGCGTCACTAACATTATAGGTTACTGTATATACTCCAGCCACAGAAGTGTTCACTGGATTTACCGTTACAATATTTGCTGTAATATTTCCATCAAATGAATCATTTGCGGTAGCACCAGCATCCGTATAAGCGCTACCTGCTTCTACAGTCACAGTAGCTGAACTATTTAAAGCGATTACCGGAATTGTGGTATCCGAAACAGTTACTTCTCTAGTAACCTCTACAGCAGCATTCATTGCTGCATCACTTACGTTATAGGTTACTGTGTATACTCCAGGTACTGAAGTATTCACTGGATTTACTACTACAATACTTGCTGTTAAATCTCCATCGAAAGAATCACTTGCCGTAGCACCAGCATCAGCATAAGTACTTCCTGCTTCTATAGTTATAGTAGCGGAACCATTTAATGCTACTACAGGAATTGTAGTATCCGAAACGGTTACTTCTCTGGTAACCTCAACAGCAGCGTTCATTGCTGCATCACTTACATTATAGGTTACTGTGTATACTCCAGGTACTGAAGTATTCACCGGGTTTACTACTGCAATACTTGCGGTTAGGTCTCCGTCGAAAGAATCACTGGCTGTAGCGCCAGCATCCGTATAGGTACTTCCTGCTTCTACAGCTACATTAGCTAAACCGTCTAAGGCAATCACTGGAGCTGTTGTATCCGAAACAGTTACTTCTCTGGTAACCTCTAAAGCAGCATTCGTTGCCGCATCACTTACATTATATGTTACTGTATATACTCCAGGTATTGAAGTATCCACAGGATTCACCATCACAATATTTGCTGTAAGATCTCCATCAACAATATCACTAGCTGTAGCGCCAGCATCAGTATAGGTGCTTCCTGCTTCTACAGTTATAGTAGCGGAACCATTTAATACAATGATTGGTGCAGTTGTGTCCACTACTGTTACTTCACGGGTCACTTCTACTGCAGCATTTCCGACAGCATCACTTACATTATATGTTACTGTATACACTCCAGGCACCGCAGTGTCCACCGGATTTGCTATAACAATATTTGCTGTAATATCCCCATCCACATTATCCAGAGCGGTAGCTCCTGCATCAGCATAGGTACTTCCGGCCTCAACAGTCTCAGTAGCATTTCCTAACAGGGTAATTACAGGAGGCGTTGTATCAATTTCTGCTCCTGAAGAATCAAAGGTATCGTTCGCAGCAGATATAACAGTCCCAGAACAAGGAATACCTTCACAGGCAATTACAAATTGACCTCCAAAAAGAGCTGCTTCTTCAAAAGTAAACATTGGATCTTTTGTAATATCCTGATACTTTATCTTTAGATGAAATAAAAGCTTTGGTGTACTGGTCACATCACTTTGAGTGTCCATTAGACTTACATTAACACCTTGTTGAAAGGAAACAGAATATCTGGTATCTGTATTGTTGTTATCTACAAAACCATTATAAACGTTTAAAACACCTCCAAATAAAGCAGCTCCGGTAATAGAACTGGAAGGTTGTATATATTCTGAAACATCGGGTATCGGAGGGACTGCTGAAGGATCTCCATCAATGTTAATTCCGAAAGCCTCGGAATTATAGTTAAAATACAACTGACCTGATCCTAGTTTGAAATCTACAGTACTTTCTATAAAGACATCTACTTCGTAGAAATCATCGACTCCGTCATTGGTGTTTTGTGCATTGGCAAAGGTAAAAAGGATATCCTGTGCCTGCACACTGATCAATCCTGACACCAGGGCTAGTGTCAAGGTTAAGTTCTTAATAAATCTGTAATAATTGTGTTTCATATTGTATTTGTTTAAGGGGTTTTAAGGATTATTAGTTTTATAAATTTCAATAATTTCTTATGGGTGATTTCAGTTAATACAGTCAAGTTTTGAGACACCCTATTTTTATTTTATTTTTTTCGATAAAAGGTTTAAAACTGTTCTCCTTTACCAAGGTTAGGGTTCATTAATGTATTGATGTCTGTATTCTGGATTTGACCGTTCATATCCATATCAGCTTTGCTATATCCTGATCCTCCTAATACTTGTATGACTGCATTGACATCAGCATTTTGGATCTGACCATTCTCGTCCTGATCTCCTACAGGGATAGCAAAGACCCCATCACCCATATCAATTACAGCGTTAGCTGATCCTTGTAATGAAGTATTGTTTGAAGAAAGATCAACAATAGGGTTGCTTGATGATAAATAATGGGTATTTATTGAAAGTACGCCTAAGTGATTACGGTGTTTAATTGCTATATAGTAATCATCAGCTGATAGAACGAAAGACACTGATGATACTCCATCAACGTTCACAATATCACCATCACGCTGTAATAAAGCTGATTTACCTTCTACAAATACTGTATTATCATTGGCTTCTCTTAATTCAATCCATATCCAATCTACAATGGCATCAGCTCCTGTTACGGCTAATAAAGCTGAATCTAACACAAGTGCATCAGCATAAGGGCTTGTAGTAGGAATCATTCCACCGGTTCTAAGATCATCTCTCATTAATGTTTCTTCTCCAGTATTAGGATTGGTTGCTGCTCCTTGCAAGTATATTTTGGGAGATACTAGGATCATTCCTGCATTTACAGTTAAGGATTGTACAACGTTCGGAGCTACATCGTAATCATCATTACCATCCTGAGAAGCAGTGATATCAATAGTTCCAACACCAACAACACTTACTGTATTTCCTGAGATTGTTACCACACCGGTATCAGAGCTCATAAATGTAACTGCATTACCCGAAGCTCCTCCAGATACAGTAAGGTCAAAATCCGCATCTCCAAAGGCTACATCAGCTAATGCATCAAAAGTGATTGTTTGCGATGCTCTATTTACCGTTAAACTCTGCACTACATTTGGTGCTGGCAAGTAATTAGAAGTTCCAATTTGTAAAGCTGTGATATTAACGTTTCCTCCTCCTACAATTGTCACCGTATTTCCTGAAATGGTTGCCACTGAAGTATCTGAACTCTCATAAGTTATAGGCAAACCAGAACTTGAGATTGCTGCTAAATCAAATGTTGGGTCACCGAAAGTTTTATCGCTTAATGCATTGAATGTAATGACTTGAGATAGACGAGGTGTAAATCCAATTCCAGAACCATCCACATAGTTACTTTGTGTTCCTGTTAAGGCAAACCTGTTAAAAGTTGCATGATTCCCGGCAGTACTTTGATCTAGCACCTGTGTTATTCCTGTGTTGTCACCATTGATGGTTCCTTCGCTAAAATTATAATACAATACAAGTCCCGATTCTGAGCCTTGAAGCTCTACATTTTTATAATCGTCAATTTCAGCATTCGTTCTAGCAACGTTCCAAAACCTAATTTCATCCATGGCTCCATCAAATGGATAAGGATCATTAATTACATTTCTACTTGCTCCAATTAAAAGTGGTTCAGCATTAGTTGGTAATTCACCTGTACCAGCATCTGTACTAGAAGCTACTTCTATACCATCAATTAAAATAGACGCTTTATTATTAGTACCATCCAACTTTACCGCAACATGATGCCAACTACCAGCAGTTAAATCTGACCAAGTATAATCAGTAAAACCATTTCCAAAACCAGTATGATAAAAACGCATTAATTTTGATGGAGCATAGACCATTAAGCCATAGCTATCTACATATCTGGATTTTGCAAATAGTGCTCTCCAACCAAACCCTGCATTAGACACGTTTAATTGTTCAAAATTCACCCATGCCTCATAAGTAAAATGGTCTGTGAAATCTAATGAATTATCATCTGGCACTGATAGATAATCATAATCTGTAAAGTTTACCACTTGCTCAAAGTGTAGTGCTGGTGATGGTACTGTAACTGTAAATAATGCATCCTGGACACCCATATTGTAATTAGCATCCTCGGCAATTGTAGCTCTGATGGTAAAAACACCTCCATCGCCAACTGTCCATACAGAATTGTTAGCTCCAGATAATGTATTCCCATTTGGCGCACCACCTTCTATAGTATAACTAATAGTACCTGTAGAAGCACTTGCTCCTGAACCTACAACTTGAGCAGTTGCCGAAAGTACTTGATTAGGAGAACCAGAGAGAACCGTAACAGGGTCAAATTGAATGATTGGATCCGCTTTATTAATTGTCATTGTAGCTTGTACCGCACCAGAATTATAATTTGCAGTAGCAGCTTGATCTACTTGGATAGTTACAGTTCCTGCATTACCTACGGTAACTGTACCATTTGTAGCCACGGCACTTCCTCCATTGGTTTGACTTACTAAGGAATACGTAAGATCACCGCCAGAATTTGAAGAAGCAACTGCATTAAAAGTAGCATCTCCGTACGTTTTTGTAATGTCATCAAGAGTTAGTGTTGGACTAGGTTTTACATTTTCTTGTGAAAACGAATAACCTGTGGAATTATAAAAGATTACACCATCTATTTCAGAATATGTATATATCGTAAAGTAATACGTGGTAGCTGCAGAGAGTCCAGATATTCGAATATCTGGATCTACGGATGCACCAGCATATACCACTTGCTCACCACCTGAGTACGTAGTACTTGCACCAGGTAGCGAAGCACTTCCATCTGCTGGAGCAGTGAAAGAATTTGTTGTGTTCATTTTGACTACATGTCCCGTCGCTCCTGCAGCTCCCGTAAAAGATTTGAAATCCATAAATGTATCTCCTACTTCAAAAAAGACAGCATCACTAGCGACAGTCTGCACGGCACCTAATGTGGCAGCATTAGCTTCTACACCGGTAGATTCAAAAAAGCCATTGCTTTCACAATTTCTGTATGCAAATGCTTTGAAATAATATGTTACTCCTCCGTTACTATTATCCAGATTCGTAATTGAGGTATTGATTGTCGAAGAAGTCCCTACATATACCACTTGTTCACCACTTCCTACATACACAGTATTTGCACTTGGCAATACTCCATCAGTAGGATTTGTAAAACTATTGGTTGTATTTATTAATACAACATATCCATCCGCATCCGCCACAGTGGAAATGGAAGCGAGATCTATCGAACTATGACTTACATTATTTAATGAAAGTGTGGTTGGAGAACCAGTAGGAGCACCTGCGCAAATTGTTATTGAACTACTTACTCCTGTTGTTTCTATATAATTGATGCCATCACATGTTTCGTATGCATAACTTCTCATGTAATAAGTATTTTCTGAAATAATTCCCGTACCGCTAATGGTTGTATTAGGAGAGGTAGAACTTCCTACATTAATAGCTTGCTGCCCAGTTCCATTATAGATAGTGTTGGCAGAAGGAATAGAAGTAGGTGCTATAAACGTATTGTTATCATTAAGATAAGTGATATACCCTGTAGCTCCACCAGAAGCCGCACCAATAGACTGTAAGGTAATCGATGTTGGTGAAGATGAAATAGCTGTAAGACTTGTTGGTGCTGAAGGAACTACACCACAAGTCTGAGAGGGAGTAGTTGTTATACCAGCACCCATTTTATAGAAACTCAAACAGTTTGAGTAAGGTGTCACCTTGAAGGTATAATTTGTACCTTGACTCAAACCGGATACATCAACCGCACTAGGAGAAATAAGATTTGCTGCTACCTGATTTCCAGAACCTCCAAAGACTGTATTTGGTGTACCAGTGTAGGCTTCATCATATTGATTAGATAAATTAGAAAACGTACCGTTATCAGAAATTTGTACTATATAGCCATCTGCACCACTTACAGCAGGAAAACTATTGAGTTGTAGACTGGTTGTACTTGTCCGCGTAGTTCCGGAGAGTGTAGTTGCCGAAGGAGCTACACAAGGCACAATCACGTCCTGATTAGGCGCTGCAGCACCAAAACATGCAGTCACTGCTGCGTCTTTCTCTTTAATAGAGATAGAATAACTCTGGCTTGAACCATCAGTAGATCGAATTCTTAAGAAAGTATACCGATTTGTAAATGAAGAAGTATATTCAAACGTACCACAGTGTGTAAAAGGTGTCTGCAAAGAAGATTCTGTTCCGGCATAAAGCCCTGTAGGGCTATCAATTACTCCTCTTTCCACGGTTATTCCATTTGGTATATTACCATCAAAATAGACCCACCACCTGAACTCCTGAGGAAAACTCATGGAGAAGTCATAGCCGATCAGGAAATAATCATCATCCCCTGAAGAAACGGTTCCTGTAAGGGTTGTAGGTTCGAAAATTCGATTCTGAGAGGAAGCAAGAGCTTCAGCAACCGTATTATTGGGCTCTGCTTCGGGGGAGATTTGGGAAAAAGTA
Organism: uncultured Aquimarina sp.; assembly: GCF_947492405.1. Taxonomy (GTDB): domain Bacteria; phylum Bacteroidota; class Bacteroidia; order Flavobacteriales; family Flavobacteriaceae; genus Aquimarina. Next base: position 238,633 of record NZ_CANLMP010000003.1, on the reverse strand, counting down.
CTAAAGGCTGTCACTAAAAAAAGTAGCATTGTAGTATAAAATTTTCTAAAAAGCACTGTAGGTTTATAGCATTGTTTCATAGTAAAGAGGGGTTAAAAGAATTGATTTTTTTAAATGTTCTTGTGACTCTTAGAGAGTAGTTTTTTTGACAAGTATGTCCACCTGATGAAAATTAATCTGTATTGGTGGTCTGGAAATAAATACTACTTCGCGAAGGCAAAAACTTACAGAAGAATTGATTAAAGTAGGTTGCTAATACTAAAGGAGTAATTTTTTTCATCTTAAAGGGGCTTTTATAGGTTTATTATGTAATGACTAAGCGATTTTGATCGCCTGAATTAATCCTATTACAGGTAGATTTTGAAATACCCTATTTTTTTATTTATTTTTTCGACAAAAGGTTTAAAAATTTTAAACTCATATCTGATCGTGTAGAAATGCATAAAAGTTTCATAGGTTTTAAGTGTTTAATAATTCAGGTGACCCAAAAGTATATTATGTATTACTTTTCAAAGAAAAAAGCACCCCTACAAACACCCCTACAAAAAACACAAAAACCTGAAAAACAACAACTTATATGAAAACCTAATAATTACAAAATCTTTAAAAATCGACATCTAATCAAAAACTCTTAAAGTCGTTATTACATCTAAACAGGTAATTTCACACCATATCTACGGTGCCTCAATAAAGTAGACTCGTAATTAACCCTAAGCTCTTAGTTTTTTATTAACCTAAATGTTTTCTTTACGCTTTCAATATTTCAAAACTGTTAGCAATTCTAGACCGATTCCAAAAAGGTATATAGGTATCACAGTGACTAAAAAAATAGCTAACATTTCTGTTTCGATAGTATGACTCAAATTCGTCTCCGGTATATTCTAATACCATTTTTTATATAAAATTGCTGTAATCAAAATTGAGAAATGCTTTGGTTACAAAAGAAAAACCACCCCAATCAATGTATTGGAATGGTTTCATATAATTGTAAATTAAATATCGTAGTTTCTTACTTCTGTCTTAAAGCATTTTCAGCTTATAAGCTATACACCAGTATAATCATACTTCAAAATAGTAAACTCACAAAAACTATCTTTCCTTCTAAAACATATATCAAAAAGAGTAGCTCTAAGTTTACAGGTTTCTAGTTTGTTTTAAAATTCCAAACTCGGCCAATGGCAACACCTTGATTATTGTCTTTGGCAACAACCCTCCAATAGTATGTTTTATTTGCTAAAATAGCTACATCAAATGTTGAAGCATCAATATTTTCTGCAACTAATTGAGGAGGGTTGGACTCGCCAAAGTATACATCAAATAGTAATGGGTCGCCATCACTGTCTGCGGTATTCCAATCCAAAGTTGTTGCTGTTCCTGATAAAGATGCTCCTGATATAGGGAATACAACTTGAGGAGGATAAGGAATATTATTTATTCCAGCTTCAGGCTCCGTAAAAAAAGTTTGCGTACCGGTATATCTACTTTCATAACCTCTAGTATCAAAGGCTTTTACTCTCCAGAAGTAGGTAGTACCTTTCTCAAGATTAAAGGATCTTGTACTTTGAGAGGTATTTGTTTTAAATACTATGTTAGAAAAAGTATCATCTGTTGCAATTTCAATTATATATATGAATGCATTGGAAATATCAGATGTAGATGGTGTCCATTCAAAATCCAGATCAAAATTTGTACACACCAAATTATTGGTAGGATAGATCAAACGAGGTATCGAAGGAATAACTTCTATATTAAGACTGTCTACTTCTATGACGTCAAATTCTTCATCACTACAAGAGGAAAGTGCAAATACACTTAAAATAAGGATATATATGTTTTTCATTTGTTTATATTTTTATTAGTAGAATAGAATTTCTGCCTACCACAATAGGCAGAAATCTCATTGATTTACTCTTTTATGACCTTAAATGTTTTTATAGTTCCTTCGTTAATTCGAATGAAGTATACTCCTGATGATAAATTTTCCATTGGTAGGATCACCTGGCTATTGTTGATATGATATTCTCTAGAGGAAACAATCATTCCTAAAGCGTTATGAATATTGATCATAATTGTATTTTTTCCAATCTGAGGAAGTCTTAAAGTTGTATTTGAACGTGTAGGGTTAGGATATAAGCTAATGTTTTCAAATAAATCTTCTACTTTAGTTGTTAATTTCCCTTCGCATACCAGACTAGAAGTTATTTCTACAAGGTCTCCATTCTTAATCTCTACAAAGAAACTATTGGTAGCATACTCACCCATAATTTCATTATTAATACTGACCGTAAAGGGAGCAGTCCCTTTTTCAATTTCAACCTGCATTTGTTTATTGAAACCGTTTTCATTGGCAATAAATGTTTCTCCGGTCATGATAGTACCTTCTTGAATCACCAATTCAAAACAGAGTTCGCAATTAGGTGCTCCTGCAATAGTAATACATACCGGATATACTCCTGGAGTTAGATCTGTTACTACTAGATTTGACCTAAAAGCGTATGTTTCGTTATTGATAGTTGCAATATAATCTTGTTCCTCTAGAGTGTTGATTGTAATAATTCCATTGTTTTTACCTGGACAGGTTTCACTGGACGTCTGAATATTGAAATTGTTTTCTGGTAGCGCATCTATTGCACAAGGTATTACGATTACTGTTCTGGTAACTTGCACAGCTATATTACCAAAAGCATCAGTAGCATTATAGGTAATGGCATAACTGCCTACCGCATCGACAAAACCAGAAGCATCGATTCTAATATTCGATCCATCATCTGTAGTAGCACCTAATTCTGCATATCCTTCGCCCAATTCGATTACTTGTAGATTATCTCCTGTTAAAGTAATTACAGGAGCTGTAGTATCTACTACTTCAACAGATCGAGTAACTTCTATAGCATTATTGCCATTCGCATCTGTGGCGTTGTAACGTATTACATAGCTTCCAACGGTATCTTGAAAATCAGAACTATCTATCATTATAGGAGAGCCATCATCAGTAGTTGCTCCTAATTCTACATATCCAGTTCCGAATTCAATAATCTGTGGATTATCGCCATTCAAAGTAATTACAGGAAGTGTCGTATCTAACACCTCCACTGTTCGAGTAACTTCGATGGCGTCGTTTCCATTAGCATCTGTAGCATTGTAACGTATTACATAACTACCAACTGCATCTTGAAAATCAGAACTATCTATCATTACAGAAGAACCATCATCCGTCGATGCTCCTAATTCTACATATCCTGTTCCGAATTCGATTACTTGTGGATTATCTCCGATTAAGGTAATCATTGGTGCAGTGGTATCTACTACATTTACAGTTCTAGTAACCTCTATAGCACTGTTTCCGTTTGCATCTGCAGCATTGTAACGTATTACATAACTTCCTACTATATCTGCGAAATCTGAACTATCAATAATTACCGAAGAACCATCATCCGTTGTTGCTCCTAATTCTATATATCCAGATCCTAGTTCAATAATTTGTGGATTATCTCCATTCAACGTAATTACTGGTGCTGTTGTGTCTACAACCTCCACCATTCGCGTAACTTCTATGGCGTCATTTCCATTAGCATCTGTTGCATTATACTGTATCACATAGCTTCCTACGGCATCTTGAAAATCTGAATTATCTATGGTTATAGGAGATCCATCATCTGTAGTTGCTCCCAATTCTGTATATCCGTCGCCTAACTCTATAATTTGTGGATTATCTCCATTTAGTGTAATGATTGGTGCGGTAGTATCCTGTACAATCACGATACGTATTACTTCAGCGTCATTACACAAAGCATCTGCTGCACTGTATACTATCTGATAACTTCCTACTACATCCTGAAAAGCACTAGCATCAATCATCACAGGAGAACCATCATCTGTGGTTGCTCCCAACTCAGCATATCCATCACCTAATTCAATCATTTGTGGATTATCTCCATTCAACATTATCGCAGGAGGTGTATTATCAATAGTGGTTACATTAATCGTAGCAGTCTGTTGAGATACATTTCCATTGACATCGGTAATAGTAATATCTACCTGATTCATACCAAGACTTGTACAATCAAATGTTGTGTTTGTCATTTGTATAGTGTCAATCCCACAATTATCATAAGCTCCTGTACTTGGTACAAATGCCACATAATCATTAGTAGCAGACCATACAGTAGAGTTACGTCCTGGTACAGGTACTGCTCTTGTTCCATCAGAGTTTTCAACACCTTGAGTTTTTCTTTGACCACTAACAGCTGTGGATGGAATGCTAGTGGCATGGATCTCGATTCTATTATTAGATTCAAACATTTTAACCTGTACCGTTGTTGGGTCTATACTACTGTTATTATGTTCTACAGCATCAAAATCGACAATAGCAATTCGGTTTGGTGCCGTACCAATGGTAGCGTAACGTATCGTTCCACCATTTCCAGGATCTACATCATTCCAATCAAAGGCAATCAAATTATTAGGTTCGTCAGTATCTGGAAGTCGATCTCCACTACAACATCCATCATCATCTCCAGAAAATGAGATAAATCCATTAGATGAGATATAATATTCTGCATATTGATTTCCATAGAAATTGAAAATAAAATCGAACGGTAATGGATCCGATAACTCATCATCTCCTAATGTGATTTCTGTACCAATGGTACTAATATCCACTGGTGCAAAAGTACCTGAAATCTCTACTTGATACTGAGGTGCAGATGGATGAACTCTTATTACATCTTCCTGAGTTAATATTGTAGTGCCTGAAGCATCCAATATTACTACTTGATCTTGTGCTATATATAAAGGAGCTTGTGTGTCTCTTACAGTCACATCAAATGTACATTGAGAAGTAGTACCACTTGCATCTGTAATTTCAATAACATTGGTTGTCGTTCCTAATGGATAGAATTCTCCACTATCTAATCCTGAGATCAATGTATAACAGCTTGAATTATTATAGTTTATTGTAGCCCCACATTCGTTAGGGTTATTATCTACAATCATATTAGTAGGGCAAGCAACATCAATAGTTACTACGACATCGCAACTCACTTGATTACCATAATTATCCTGAACAAATAGGGTAACTGTATTGTCTCCAATATTCGAACAATTAAAGAAACTCCTACTTAAAAAGGCATTCGTTGAACAATTATCAGAAAAAGTACCTAAATCTTCTGGTGTTAATCTTACTTCACCTTGCTCATCTAAAAACACTGTAAAAGGAGCTACACAATTTATCACAGGGTCAATAGTATCTCTAATTCTAACTATTATATTTTGTACAGTTTCGTTATTATTAATATCAATTGCAGTAATGCTAATACCTCTAGATCCAACCGAGCTACAATCAAAATCAGTTTCACTGATTGTCATACTTTGCAATCCACAATTATCAGGAGTAGTCAATCCTAAATCTGCGGGAGTTAAGGTAAAGGTATTGGTCATCGGATCCAGATCAAATGGAATCGATAAATCCGCTGTAATATTAATTTCTGGTCCCGTTGCATCTTCTACATTCACCGTAACATCCATTGAAACCGAATTGTTTTGGTCATCTGTAGCAATCAATTGAATCACATTTGCTCCCAACATCGTACAATCGAAATCTGTTTGACTTAAACTAAAGTTTACCGTACCACAATTATCTGTAGCAATGGGATCAAAATCAGTAGGAGTAATAGAAATGTTACCTCTATTGTCTAATTGCACGGTAATCTCATTTTCACCAGCGGGTGACAAATCACCACGCACCCAAACTCTATGAATAGTACTTTGTGTATTGTTTGCAAAGTCATCTACTTCCCAACGACTTCCACCACCACGAATCCCCCAGTGATAAGCTCCTGCTGCCCAAAATGGAAAATTGGTTAAGGCTAAATCTCCTTGGTTATTAAATTCATTAAATCCCTGTGCTGGGATAAAAGCAGTGTGATCAGCAAAAACTGTATGATTTACACTTTCATTAATTCTATCAAAAGAGCCCGTTCCTGTTTTTACATAATCCAGTACTCGTTGGTAACTCGTTTTAAAATTAATTACTCTAGAGTGCCCAGTTGTTACTCCATAAAATCTCATTTCCTCAAAATCAATAGCTGCGGCTAATTGGTTACCAAAGTGTCCCCAATTGGCTGTTCCAGCTTCATCATCACCTAATGTAGAGGAACCTAGTAAAGGTAAATCTGTATTACGAATCGTTAGATTTGAATTATCTCCTGCTACATGTACATAATTTAAGATCATTAACCATCCACCGCCATCGGTGTCATTATCCAGTTCTCCCTGGAATGTATTACCATCAAAACTAAAGTAATATTGACCACTCGGCACACCACCTACTACAGATGATGCTAAGCTTCGAAAAGGTCTTGCCATAGAACCGTCTCCGGCATCACCAAATACAGGAGGGGTTGTATCTTGTCCTGGACCACATTGCGCTTGAATATGGTAAGTACATACAAAACACACTAGAAATAGTAGTATTTTTTTCATAGAAAAGGGGTTTAAAAGTTATTTGTTTTTAATTATTACACAGTATCTCTGCGTTGTAGTTAGTACAGGCAAGTTTTGAGATACCCTATTTTTATTTTTAATTCTTTTAAAATGGGTAGTTTACTGAGTATTGGTTTTAACTGAATGTGCAGAAAAGGATAGATGGTAAAAATAAGCTTTCATGGATTTTGAGATTTTAGATTTAGGTATGGCAAAAGTAGGTTATAGACTAACTCTAATACGAAAAATTCACCCCTACAAACGCCCCTACAAAATCATTCAATAATCTTTTAAAGCACTGTAAAATAAAATCTTGCGCCACGAATTCCAATTAAGTATAATGTAGTACGAATTCTTCTTGTTTATACTTTTATGAGTGTTGACAACTTCTTACTATTTGTGATTTTCGGTTATTAAAAAAAGAATGTATTTATTAAGTGAAGGGTTTCAATTTCCTTTTAAAATCATCAACTTATATTCTAAATTTCAAATTTTTAATAGTAATTCAGGTTTGATAACAGATCATTATTCAAAAATTGATATTATAAAATGATCATAATTAGTATTAGTTTTCAAGATATTCCAGGATTGGGGCTCCTTTTGGAGAATTGATTTTTTTACGTAAACGGTAACGGTTCATCATTACACTATCTTCTGATATAGCCAACATATTAGCAATTTGTCGAGTATCTAGTCCTAATTTTTCCATTGCAACCAATCTTTCTTCTGATTGTGTAAGCTCGTACCCTTTTTGTTTGATATTTTCAAAAAAAGAAGGGTATGCTCTTACAAACTTTTCTTTGAAATTATACCAATCATCTTTAGTTAAAATCTTTTCAGCTGCTACTTCTTGTAACTTTTTTAAAGAACTTTTTTGTACAACCTCAGCTTTTAGTTTATCAAGTTCTTTTGTTAGTTCTTCTTGTTCTTTACTTTTCGCCACTAGCTGTTTAATGAAACTTGTTAATTCTTGCTTATTTTTTTCTAATGCTTCTGCTGCTAACCTCACTCTACTTCTATATATCCTTCTTATAAGATAGGTAATTACAATTCCAGCAATTACTGTTACCAAAAATAGTATGAAATACAATCTTTTTTGAGCAGTTTCAGCTTCGGTAATCAAAGTTAGCTCGCTTTTTTCTTTTGCAAACTGTAAGCTGTCCGCCAACTTTTCCTGATTAAATTGATACTTAAGTTCTAATGCTTGTACCTTTTTAGCGTTTTCAATATTAAACACAGAGTCTGAATACTTTTTATGTAATCTATAATTTTCTAATGCTTCTTTATAATTTTCCAATTTTCGTAAAATAAAACTCCGTCTTAAATATGACTTGGATATACGTGTCTTGGCTTGTTGTTCTTTTGCAATAGTTAATGCTTGATCAATATAATTCAATGCACTTCTATATTCTTTAAGTTGCATATAACCACCTGCAATGTTATAATACACTCTTTGCAGGGATAAGCGGCGATTGGTTTTATCATCATACTCCAGATTTTCTTTATAGATTGCTATTGCCTTTTGATATTGTTTTTGGGTATGATACCAGGCGGCTAGATTGGAGTTTACTCTATAAATGTTTTCTTGATCTTGTAATCGTAAAAATGTCGCTTTTGCTTTCTGATAACTATTATAAGCTGAATCCATTTGCTTAGATTGACGATACGCAACTCCCATCATATTATACACAATGGCTACTCCTTTTTCTTCGTGTAAACTATCTTTAAGAACTATTGTTTTTTTGAAGTATTCAATTGACTTTTTATAATCTTTTTGATCCCTAAATACCATCGCCATATTATGATATATATCAGCTATATTAGAGTCATCTTTTAATTCCTTATATAGATTGAGAGATTTTAAATAGTAATCTACTGCTTCGGGGTAATCTCCTTTTCGTTTGCTTACAATGCCCAATGCTCCATAAACAACTGCTAGTGTTTCTTGCTTTTCTGTTTCTGGCCCTTTTTTAATGAGTTCTAAAGCATGTAAAAAATGTTTTTCTGCCTTTCTGAAATCTCTGATTATTTGATAGTCTCCAAGGTCAATAAGTGCCTTTATTTTTGCGGTATCAGATTGTGCCAACTTAACTTCAGTAGTAAGTCTAACGGCGGTAGTATCTTGCTCCTGAGCAGAAAACACTAAGCTTGTAAAAAGTAAAGAACATATAAAAACAATTATGACAGATTTTTTCATTATAAGGGGTATGATTAAGAGTATTAAAGTCTTGTCTGATTACAACCTATTTAAAGATACTAAAACAAACAGCGCATATTTACTTTTTGACTAAATAGTATGAATTTCACTAATATTTCTTTTATCAAACTTCTTACTATTTGGTTTAAAACATAATACAGGCGAATACGGAAATACCCTATCTTTTTTCTGATTTTTTTTAATAGCTTTGAAATTCCAATAAGGTTAACATCACATGGCTGAAGGAAATAAATCTGTTTGCGAAGAAAAGAATTTTGATAGTCTTTTCAATACTCACTACGAATCAGTGAGAAATCATCTGTATTATAAGTGCGGTGATCTTCAACAAGCAGAAGATATCGTACAGGATGCATTTGTGAAATTATGGAAGCAATGTGCTGATATTATTTATAATACTGCGAAATCTTTGATTTTCAAAATGTGTAATAATGCACTTCTAAATGAATTTGCACATAAGAAAGTGGTTTTGCGGTATGAAAGTACACCTCGAGATGATAGAAATCATGAAAGCCCTGACTTTATTATGGAAACTGAAGAATTTAGAGAAAAACTGGAATTCTGTATTTCAAAACTTTCTCCCAAGGAGCGAGAAGTATTTTTATTAAGTCGAATTGATAAAAAAACGTATAAAGAAATTGCTGAAATGACCAATATATCGGTAAAAGCGGTAGAAAGAAGAATGAGTAAAGCCTTTGTTACACTAAGGGAATTACTAGGAAGCGAAATAAAAATTTAAAAAAAGTAGGGTAATCCCATAACAACCTGTATTAGATATAAGAGCAGGGGTTTACCTAAACTTTAATAATTATGGAAAAGTACGAATCAGATGAAACATTAATAGCGCGTTGGGTAGCTGGTGAATTAAGCGAAGAAGAATTATCTGAGTTTAAGAAATCAGACGCCTACAAGATGTTTGACCGTATCAATGAAGAGTCGCAAAAATTTAAAGCTCCGCCAGTTGATAAAAGACAAGCACTTATCAAAACTAAAGAGCAGATTACTTTTGGTAAGTCTCGAAAATCTTCTAATACGATCTGGTATGCTATTGCTGCTTCCATTGCCATAGTGATTGGTATATTTGGTGTATTCAATTCTTCTAAAACATACCAAACGGCTTATGGCGAACAACTCGCAGTGGTTTTACCTGATGGTTCTAAAATTCAATTGAATGCAGATTCTGAATTAACACACAAGCGATTTTTCTGGATGAATAACAAAACCGTTCATCTTAAAGGAGAAGGATATTTTAAAGTACAAAAAAGTGATGGTTTTGCCGTTGAAACTTCCTATGGTAAGGTTGCTGTTTTAGGAACGGAATTTAATATTAAAACTCGAACAAACACTTTTGAATTAGACTGTTATGAAGGAGTAGTTCGATTTGATCAAACAAATGCCACGGTACATCAAATTTTACGCAAAAATGATCGTGTTATTATATCCGATGCTACTATAGTTAGTCAAAAATCAACTGAAGACCAACCTAATTGGATGAAAGGACTTAGCGTTTTTAAAGAACAACCGTTACAGGAAGTTATTAACGAAATAGAACGTCAATATAATGTTACTTTTCAATCAAATAAAGTGGATTTAACCAGATTATTTACGGGGAGTTTTTTACATAATGATCTGGAAACAGCGTTAAAATCTACTTTAACTCCTTTAGGGATTAATTATACCTTATCAGAGGATAAAACTATCATATATTTACCTTAAATTTGCTTTAAATTTTATAAAATCTTTGGCGTCTTCATTATAACATACGCAAAGATTATTATTAATGGTAAAGTCCCCTTTTTTTTATCATTGAATTCTTACTAAATACAATGAAAAATGCAGGTAAAAAACCCCTTACTATTTGCAGCATTACTGCTGTGTTCTATTTTTGGCTATGCCCAACAAAAAATAACCGTTACTTATTCTCAAACTCCTTTAAAAGAAGTAATAACAGATATCGAATCCAAAACTTCTATACTGTTTTCTTATGCTCCCGAAATTATAGCTTCTAAAATAATAACATTAGAGCAACAAGAAACAACAATCGATGGATTACTACCTCAATTAACATCGCAGACTGGATTAGTTTTTGAAAAAGTTTCCTCACAACAGGTGATTATTTCTGTTCCAAGAATTATTTGCGGATATGTCTTCGATAACGAGAGCAAAGAACCTATACCATTTTCTTTGATAAGCATCAACAATGAGCAAAGTACGGAAACTGATGAAAAAGGATATTTCAGTTTTAAAAATGTTAATACAGATGTAAACAATCTGAGGGTTACTTTTATCGGGTATGATGATAAAACACTTTCTCTGAGGGTCGGAGATCCTTGTCAGGAAATATACCTTAGTCCGCTTGGTGATACTCTTGATGAAGTCATAGTATTAGGTTATGTTACATCTGGTATCGACAGAAACAAAGATGGCTCAATCTCTTTAGACAGTGATAAATTAGGAATTTTACCAGGACTAGTATCCCCTGATATTGCGCAAAGTATTCAATTAATTCCTGGTATTTCTACTTTAGATGAGTCTGCTACTGGGATTCAAATTCGTGGAGGATCACCAGACCAAAATTTGATACTCTATGACGACATCAAATTGTATAATACTGGATATTTTTATGGAATGTTCTCACTCTTTAATCCTTTTGCAACCAAAAAAGCAACTATTTTCAGATCAGGTACAAGTGCTTCCTATGGAGATCGTATTTCTGGAATTATCGATATTTCCAGCGGTGATGCTATTCCTAAAAAAATAGAAGGAGGATTCGAAGTTGATGGATTGTCCTTAAACGGATATGCCAAAGTTCCATTATCAGAAAAAACCGCAGTATATGCCTTTGCCAGAAGATCGTATGCAGACGTATTAGAGACCCCAACATACAATAGTTATGAAGATAAGATTTTTACGAATTTTGGGGTAGCTCGTGATATTAATGGAAATGTACTAACCCTAGAAACAGATGATGATTTTAGTCCTGAATCAAGTAATACTGATTTTTCTTTTGCTGATTTTGGAACCAAACTTATTATAAAACCAAATGCAAAAAATCGTATTTCAGTGAGTGGGTTATACACTCGAAATCGTTTAGATTTTGATTTCACTGGAGATGGTGAAGAATTTGTTGTGGATTCACTAATTACCCAAAATAAGGGGTTAAGTCTTTCCTGGAAGCATACAGCAAGTGAAAAACAACATATAAAAGCTATTTTTTATTTTTCAGAGTATAATTCTTTTTACCAAAATGATGAAATCAAAGATGAGACGGACGATGGTATATTGGACCTAGCGGAAATTAATATCCGGAAAAATGATATTACCGATGTAGGAGCGAAATTTGTTTCCACTTCGACTATAAAAGAAAGGCAAAGTCTAAATCTAGGATATGAGCTGTCATATACGAATCTAGACATACTTATTAGTAAAGAAAATCCGGTGGATGCTGAGTTAGAAGGATCTGTACAAGACGATAACAATCTTAAAAATGCGGTTTTTGGGGAATACACTTATAGTTTTAAAAACAGTGGACTCATCAATGGAGGGCTTCGTTTCGTACATTATAGCTCTCTTGATCAATTTTTGATAGAACCTCGTCTTAATTTCGAATATCCCATAGGAGATCGTTTTAGATTTAAAACAGCCATTGAAAGAAGAAATCAACCGATTTCTCAGTTAGTAGAATTTAATCATACAGAACTGCGATTAGAAAATGAATTATGGCGTTTATCAGATGATAATCAATTTCCATTGTTAACCAGTAATCAAATTTCTGGAGGAATATTATATCATTTTAAAAATTTAAATATTGATATAGATGCTTATTATAAAGAATTGGAAGGACTGACAACGTTTACCAACGGTTTTAGTAATCCTCTGGAAAACCTCGAAGAAGGGGAAAGTACTATAAAAGGGATCGATGTTTTATTAAAATATAGATGGAATAACTACAAGATATGGGCAGGATACACCTTTAATGATATTACATTTCAATTTCCAAATTTGCAAGATACTCCGTTTAAGTTTTCTGGGAATAATGATATCACCCATTCATTTAGAATTTCTAACACCTTGCAATTGGAAAAATGGCAATTTTCTCTTGGATGGCAATTTAGAACAGGAAAGCCTGTAACACCTGTAAATAGTTATGAAATTATGATTGATGCGGATGGTGAGAACGCTGGTGTGGTAAATTTTGGATCTGTAAATAGTGATCGATTACCTGATTTCCATAGACTAGATGCTTCTATATTATATGACTTTAACATTAAATCTGGAAACAAAAAACTCAAATCACAAATTGGATTATCCTTCTTAAACATTTACAATAGAGTTAAGCCGTTAGACCTAATATATAAAGCAGAACGAAAACCTCTGGATGATGGTGGAATCGCCATACCAGGTACCGATGGATCTTCGCCTGAAGAATTAGAAGTAATCCTGGAACAGGTAATTCAACGTTTTTCTTTGGGTTTCACTCCTAATGCAGTTTTTAGAATCTATTTTTAGTACTTTATATGTTTTGACCTTAAGTCATAAATTATTGATTTACATTTATTTAAATAAAATTAAAAATATACTTCGGTAAACTCAGTGGATCATCAAGAATATAGTTTTGAACAACAAAACTATTCGATATACCTTATTGTCAATTCTAATCTTGTTTTGATCATAAGAAATTTAAATCAACTTCCGTTTTCATACTAAACTAAAAAACCCTTGTATAACTTGTACAAGGGTTTTAGATATTTAAGATAAATTTACTTTGTAAAATCTATTTCTGTTTAGTTTATCACTAACTTCATGGTTTTATTTACCCCATCAAGAGATACACTAAGAAAATACATTCCTTTTGAGTAATTAGTTAAATCAATTTGTGCGGTATTCTCCGAAGAATTCAATCCACTTCTTGTAGAAATTAATTTCCCTGCTAGATCAGTAACTCGATATGAAACTTCTGTAGCATTTCTCCATTGGATGTTAAATACATCACTAGATGGATTAGGAAATACGCTCAATACTGGTCTGTTCTCAAAATCATCTACACTTAGCGTATTACCTTCTATCTGTAGATCATCAACTATTACTCCTTCTTCATTAGTATTCTGGTCCGTAACAAAATTAAATCTAAACATAAAGCTCTCTTCACTAGCAAAAGCAACAAGATCATAACTATATTCTTTCATTGCAGTATCTGTTCCAGTCCATTGAGCTCCAGGGCAGTTAAAGCAATTAGAATTATTTGGTAAAGTATTACTATTATACCAATTTGGATCATTTGCTGTTCCTAAAACATTCCAATTTAAACCGCCATCAGTAGAGTATTCTATGTTTACAAAATCCCAATCTAACTCAATTTCAAAAGCCATATTAAACTTTAAAACAGGACTCCCTATAGTTGTAAGATCATAACAATTAGAAACTAAAAAACTAGTATTAGAATCTGCATAATTTCCATCCAGGTTAGTTCCATACACATTCTGTCCTGATGTAGCTGTATTAAGATCAGTTCCTGTAGGAATTCCACGTTCCCAAACACCTCCTACAACCAAAACATCATCACCTGAATCTTCAAAATCATTAATATCTGTACCAACTGCACTTGCATTAGTAATAAAAGTACCAGATAGTTCATTATTACCTGGATTAGTATCACCAGAAGTTGTAGTTATTATGTTCAAAGTATGTTCCCCAAGGTCTACAATTAATTGAGGTAAATCAATAGATTGTGTTTCACTAGGATTAATATTTCCAGTCCAAGTAGTTGTATTGGAGTTACCATCGACAACATATTCTATATCTAGAGACGTAATTGCATTAACTCCATTATTCCTAACTTCGATAGAAGGAGTTACATCACCACAGTTGATTTCAATACCTGGCGCATTTATAGTAAGTAAACGTACATCATTTTGAGCCAATTGAACAGGTATTTCTGATTGCCAAACTCCTCTACCATACGTTGCCGCAGTGATATTAGCATCATTTACGTTAATTTCTATATCTCTAACAGGAACATTTGGTAAGTTATTATCAAAAACCTCCCAAACTCCCGGAGTAGTATCGTCAGTTCTATATACGCCTGTAGATGTACCTACAAACAATGGATCATCAGAATGTGCTCCTTGATGCTTTATAACAAGTTTCGGAACACTTGGAAAATCTCCAGTAATATCAGTAAAATCAAGCCCACCATTTTCAGATTTATATATTTTTCCAGAAGTACCAGAAGTAGTAACATATAATATACTACTATCACTATTATGAACATTAATGGATGTAATTGATCTTCCGAAGTTTTCAACTAGATCAAATGTAGCTCCTCTATCTATACTTTTATACAATACTCCATTAATAGCCACAAACATATTATTTGAATTAGACGGATCTATTTCTAACCTATCAATACTACCTCCAAAAAAATCAGGAGAAACTCTGACAAAACTAGAACCATTAAGCCTATAAACCGCGTTATATCCAGCATATAACTCACTTTCTTTATTCATAACAAGAGGAGTTATCCAATTTCCAGAACTACCAGTTGGTTGGGATACACTTGCAGCCTGACTTACCCCTCCATTATTTGAGATCCAAAGGTTCTGTCCAAACTGCATAAACCCATAATAATTATTATCATTATTAGGATCAATCGCCGCATCCATTCCATCTCCTCCTCCATAAACATTCCATTCACCAGAACTGGTTAATCCAAAACTTCCATTATCTTGTAATCCACCAGCCATTTTCTTAGACTTTCCATTAGACTTAGAAACAGCAATTTTATAAAACTGTCCTATCTGCATTTTTTCTGTCAAATCAGAAAAAGTATTACCTCCGTTATTTGACTTAAAAATACCTCCATCACTTCCGCAAAATAATTCTCCATTAAAAAATCGTAGGAAGTGAATGTCAGCATGAGTATATGAAGCGGTCCTAGATGACCAGTTGTTTACTTGAGTAAAATTATCTCCTCCATTAGTAGAT
Source organism: uncultured Aquimarina sp. (assembly GCF_947492405.1). GTDB lineage: Bacteria > Bacteroidota > Bacteroidia > Flavobacteriales > Flavobacteriaceae > Aquimarina. Next base: position 222,951 of record NZ_CANLMP010000003.1, on the reverse strand, counting down.
TTCCATACATCTAACTCTCCAGTGTATAACTCTTCCGGATTGGTGTCAGAAACAGCAAGTGCCATGTCATACCAAGCCTGACCTGCCCCAAAAACATTTTGAGTAGTTAATGTTCTCGTAAAAGAACTTCCGCTATCTGTGGATTTATATATCCCTTGAAAAGAACTTCCTGATCCTGCACTTAAAATATATACGTAATTAGGGTCAGCCGCAGTCACATCAATAGCTAATCTAGTTGACGAACTTGGTAAACCGTTTGTTATGATAGAAAAAGAATCTCCATTATCAGTAGATTTATATATCGTATTATCAGAAACTGCATATATAATATTTGAATCTCCTGGTTTCAATTTCATATCATTTACATCCGCACTTAATGTTCTAGTAAAATTTACACCAGCATCGGTAGATTTATAAAAACCACTACTTGTTCCAACAAAAACTTTGTTTCTATCTAATGGATCTAAATATATTTCACCTATTTTACTTCCATTTGAAATAGTAAAACTTAAACCTGTAGTATTCCAAGTCTGCCCTCCATCTGTAGATTTTAACAATCCTACACTAACTGTATCATTGGCATCATCATCACCTGTACCGATATAGACTATATTAGTATCTACAGGATCTATCGCAATTGCTGAAACTCCAATTTGCGGAAGCTCGTCTGATAATGGAACCCAGCTTGCACCAGCATCTTCTGATTTCCATATACCTCCTGCAGGAGTACCTGCATAATATTTATTGGGATCTACTGGATCTACAATAATAGTATTTACGCGACCTATATTGGCACTAGAAAAAGATCTATCAATAAAATCATCTGGTCCTAAAGCGATCCAATTACTCTGATCCGCCATTTTATTAAAAGAAGCTTTTTTCTGTAACCCTGCATCCCATATTTGCTTTGCGGTCATTAATGTACCATCATCATTTAAACAGTCTTTCCAGAAATTCTCCCATCTTTTAAAAGGCTTATATCCTGATCCCTTTTTGGTATGATCCTTATCTTTCCAGTACTCATTAAATGCATCTACAATCTCATGAAATTTTACCGGTTCTTCTATTCCAGCAGATCTTTTTTGTGCAGTTAGCTCTTTCATCCAAGGAGCATTTGAATTAAACTGCGAACTACCTGAAAAACAAATACATAATACGACAATTAAAAGAATATTTTTTTTCATTTTAAAAATTTTGTTGAGTTACTTCTATATTAAACAACTAAATACAAGGAAACCCTAATTAAATAACCGTTTTTTTTTCAAAAGTTCATAAACATATTTTATTTATTTAAATCATCAACTAAAACAGCACGTAAACCAGCTTGTCTTTAATTCAGTCTCAAGAATGAGCCAAAAAAAATCCATCAGTAAAACTGATTCAAACAAAAACTATAAACCATTAAATTTTAAAATCTCAATAAAATAAATATCTTCGAAAAATATATGGAAAAGAAATCTGTTTGTGATGAAAAAAATTTTGAATCAATCTTTGATGATTGCTCAGAATCATTACGGAATGTTATCTACTATAAATGTGGTGATATTGCTCTGGCAGAAGATATAATTCAAGATGCTTTCATAAAATTGTGGCAAAACTGCAAAAAAGTTATCTACTACAAGGCGAAATCGTATGTATTTACTGTAGCTAACAACACCTTATTAAATCATATAGCTCATAAAAAAGTAGTACTTAAGTATGAACAAAAGCCACATTCAGATCTTAATAATCAAGACCCGCAATTCATTATTGAAGAAAAAGAGTTTATGTCTAAACTTAAAAATGCAATAGATTCACTTTCTGAAAAACAAAGAGAAACATTTTTATTATCTAGAATCGACAAGAAGTCTTACAAAGAAATTGCCGAAATCACAGGAGTTTCTGTAAAAGCTATCGAAAAAAGAATACACTACGCATTACTAAGTTTACGGCAAAAATTAGGTGATATTTTATAATCATATGTAGGGTAATATAGTATAAGGCTGTTATTAATAAGAAGACATAAATAAAGAAAGTAAAACACGACTAATGGAAAATCCATATTCTGATGAAACATTTTTAGCAAGATGGCTTAATGGAACTCTAGATGCTAAAGAAAAAATAGAATTTGAAAAATCGGAAGATTATCAGAAATACGTGACTATTATAAATAAAATAGATTCACTGGATTCTCCTGAGTACAATAAAGAGAAGATATTTAAAGCAATTAAAAATGATATTGTTAAAAATAAAAAAACCATATCTTTAATTCCAAACTGGAGCTATGGTATTGCCGCTACCTTAGTAGCATTAATAGGATTGTTCTTTTTCTTTGATAATGCTACCACACATACAACAGATTATGGTGAACAAATCACAATAGAACTTCTGGATGGATCTGAAGTAATCCTTAACTCTAAATCGGAATTATCATTTAAAGAGTCGGATTGGAAGAATAATCGAAAGGTTACGCTAATGGGAGAAGCTTTTTTTAAGGTAAAAAAAGGTTCTGATTTCTTAGTAGAAACATCATCAGGAAATGTCGAAGTAATTGGAACGCAATTTAATGTAAATACCCAAAAAGATTTTTTTGAAGTTATTTGTCACGAAGGCAAAGTAAAAGCTATGGGGTACAACTCTAATGAAGCTACTCTTGTTAAAGGGAAAGCCTTTAGAGTAGCAAATAATATCGTCGAAAACTGGGAAACTGAAACAACAAAACCAAGTTGGATATCCGGAGAAACTACATTTACCAACACTCCATTAAAGCAAGTAATACTTTCTCTAGAACATCAGTTTAATATTACTTTTAACAAAGAAAAAATTGATCAAAATCAGCGTTTTACAGGTAGTTATAATCACGAGAATATTGAACTAGCTTTAAAAACAATCTTTGTTCCTATGGAAATTTCGTATACTTTTAACAACGAAAACAACATAGTTCTCGTTAAAGAATAAATGAAATCATTTTTTTTCTATTTTTTTATATTCATCCACTTTAGCTCTTTTTCTCAAAAAGCAGCTAGTTTAGAATATGATAATACTCCTTTGAACAATGTTCTGAAAGTTTTAGAAAAAACATATAACATTAAATTTTCTTTCAATCCAGAAATTATCAAAACTGAAAGGATAAGTGTTTCTGCAAAAGATTCTCTGGAAACAATCCTCGAAAAAATACAATTTCAAACTTCTGTCTTTTTTCAAAAGATTAATGACAGATACTATGTTATTCGAAGAAAAAATAAAGAAGGAAGAATTTCGATCTGCGGATACTTACTTGATAGTTCTACCGAAAAACCTTTAGAGGAAGTTTTTATAAACAACAGAAATCAATCTAAATCAGTGATTTCAGACGCTAACGGTTATTTTCAATTATTCTTATCAGAACCTAATGACACGATTAACATTAGGCTTTTAGGCTATAAAAATCGACAATTTATTGCCAAAGATCTTGAAAAGAAGGACTGTATTAAAATATTACTATCTGAAGATGATTTTCAGTTAGACGAAGTTCTTATAACAGAATATGTGACATCAGGGATATCAAGACAAGGAGCTAGTAGCGCTATAAATATTGATCCAGGCAAATTAGGTATTTTACCGCGATTAGTAGAGCCAGATGTGCTACAAACCCTGCAGTTTTTACCTGGTGTACAAAGCCCTACTGAGACTGCTTCGTCTTTACATATTAGAGGAGGAACTCCTGATCATAATTTAATTTTATGGGATGGTATAAAAATGTATAGTACAGGGCATTTTTTTGATCTATTGTCTATTTTCAATCCATATATTACCGAAAATATAAAGCTTTTTAGAAGTAGTACCGAAGCTAAATATGGAAATAGGATTTCGGGAGTTGTTGATATAGAATCAAAAAATGAAATTCCAAAAGATTTTGGCTTTGGTGTTGGTTTTAATATGACCACGGTAGATGCTTATATCGAAGCACCCATTGATGAGGGTTTTGGAGTAGTTATATCTGCAAGAAGATCATTCACGGATCTCCTTGAAACATCTACTTTTCGAAGTTATTCTGATCGTGCTTTTCAAAGCATTCGTTTTTTCATAGATAATCAAAAGTTAGATCAAGAAACTGTAGAAAATGAAAACGTGTTTTACTTTACAGATCTTACAGTTAAAGGAATTTTTAAAATATCTAATAATGAAAAATTTACTATAAGTTCCATATTTACAAATAACAATCTGAATTATACTTTAAACATCAAAAATATTCTGGGATTTAGTGAACCTTTTGATGAAAACCAAAAAGACGAATTAGAGTATGTAAACCAAGGAGTTAACATGAAATGGGAGAAAAAATGGAATCCTCATTTCTCGCATTCAACTAATATTTATTTTTCTAACTATGAATTCAACTATATTGGATTAAGAGAATCCAGAGCGAGTAGTGATGGATTCTTATTTTTCGAAAATGATATTGTGGAGAATAACAGAATCAGAGATGCTGGTGGATCTATTCATGGAAATTGGTTTATAAATCCTAAGCATAGTTTTACTTCGGGTTACGACTTTTCTAACAATGATGTCGCTTATAATTCTGATTACTCCGCTGAGGACATTTCTTTCGATGAAAGTGATAACAATATGACACACGCAATATTCGGAGAATATAAATTTAATTCTAACGAAAAACTTAAGATAAGTGCTGGTATACGAGGTAATTATTTCTCCGTACTTGAAAAAACATATTGGGAACCAAGAATTAACCTAGAAGTAAATTTATCTAAAAACATCATAACCAAATTATCAGCAGAAAGAAGAAATCAAGTGATTAGTCAGGTTTCTAATTATCTACCAAATGATTTTAGTCTGGATAATCAAATATGGCTATTAGCCGACTCTGAATTTGTTTCAATGCTTGCCAGTAATCAGATCTCTAGTGGTTTTACTATCAATAAGAATGATTGGTATATCGATATAGAGGGCTACTATAAATCCATAGATGGACTTACATCGTTTGCTAATGGTTTTAATGGAGTTCTTGCTTTAGAGACAGGAGAAAGCGAAATTCTTGGTTTAGACGTATTAATCAAAAAAAGAATCAGAGATTACAGAACATGGATTTCTTATTCCTTAACTGATCAGGATTTTAAATTTGAGAATGTTAATGAGGGAGAATCTTTTCCGGGTAATTTTGATATCGGCCATTATCTATCATGGATTCATAGCTATCAATGGAATAATTTCGAATTCTCATTAGGATGGACAATTAGAACTGGAAGGCCTTTTACTCCTGCAGAAAGCATTACTGAAACTGATGAATTTCTTTTTATAGATTATGGAGAGATTAATAGCAAACGATTAGACACTTATCATAGATTGGATTTTTCTGCCTCCTATAAGTTTAATTTGTCAAAAAAAGATACGTGGCGAAGTAAAATAGGATTTTCCTTATTTAACCTATATGATAAAGAAAATATCTTAAACCGAACATACAATATCAAATTTGATAATGACAATTATTTATTGCAAGAAGTAAATACATTTTCTTCTGGTATTACTCCCAATGTATCTTTCAGAATCGATTTTTAATATCATTAAGCATCTATTTATTACCCTATGTAGTGCTCTTTTTAATTTTCACTGTGTTATCTAATATAAAGAGATACCACTATCCTTATTCTTTATCTATCTATTCTATAACCTCAAAAAATCGTTTTCATAATTTGATAAGCCTCAACTATTCTTCATAAAAAAAACCATCCGCACAATGGGGATGGTCTCATAAAAAGATTCAAAGTTTATTATATTATATACTTAGTTTTAGTATAAAAAGTTTAAAGCAGTAATATCGAAATTACTAAACTCTCCATCTTCACTTCCATCGAAGCAAGAAATCATTATTGAATCAGAATCTAAACCATTCTGACCCCACTGATTAGCAGTTGGAGTTCCTGGAATGTTGATTGCTCCAACACCTCCACCACCTTCGTTTCCTCCACCACATCTTCTACGTGCGTAGTCTGTGTGTCTGAAACCTATAGAGTGTCCTATTTCGTGACCAATTACGTGCTCATTCAGGTTATTACTAGCGTTTCTTAATCCGCTTAAAATCTGAACAAATTTAAAAGGTGCTCCTCCACTTGGGAAACCAGCAGATCCTCCTTGACCAGACTGACCATTATCATACACTACCATATCAGCAGCTTGAAAATTAGTACCAAAAGTCAATCTAAATGTTAAACTATTATTTAACCTGTTGTAATTATTAACAGCCCACTGTAATCCAGTTTGCATATTGCTAGAAAGCGCACAACAAGAACCAGTAAATCCTAAAATATCAATAGTTCTATTAGAACCGGTAACAAGATTAGATGTTCTGTATTGTTTATTTTCACCATCATCAGCAATACCTAACTTATACGTATCGTTTTCTAATAAAGCTAACTCTAATGTAATGTCTCCAGATTTTACATATTGCACTGAAACACCATCGAGACGCTCCATTGTCACAATTTCTGCATCTCCAGGATTTACTCCTGCAGCGAATAATTTATCTTGTAAATCTTTACTAAGTTCTAATGAAACTGGTTGAGAATCGTTGGCGATTTCGTCTTTTTGGCAAGATGTCATAACACCAGCAGCGATAGCGCAAAGCGCTAAAAATTTGATTTTTTTCATTTTTAAAAAGTTGAGTTTGTGTAGTTACTATTAAACAAAATAAATCTACTACAGTATCTATTTTGTTGAAATAAATTTTAGTAATGCTTTGAACCTTTTTAAAATTTAAGCGGGCTGAAGATATGATAATTTTTTTTAAATATCAGTTAATTCTTTAAACTATTCTTTGATTATCCGTAAAATCCATACATTAAATTCAATAAACAAGACTTTTGTTTAACAAATGCACATCCTTAAGTTACACAATAAAACCGATTAAATGCATCAAGATTATTACGATATATATTCCTTATCTAGCAAAAAATCATAGTAGTATCATTGATATCTAACAAATTTAAAGTGATTCTTATTTCACAAATAATTGTAGGTAATTTCTTATATATCATAAATTTTTAACTAAAAAATGTTAAAAAAATATTAAAGGATGTTTTACCGTACTTTATTTTTAAAAAAGTATCGAAACAAGTACTTGAAAATTATATCATAACAATCAGAGTTGTAAAACAAAAAGAGCATAAAAAAACCCAACTGAAGTTGGGTTTTTATCTATCTAATCAAAATTATAGAGTAAACTATATTAATAAAGGTAATTTAGTGCGGTTACATCATTCCCGTTAAATTCACCAGAGGCGCTAGTACTGAAACACGCTAACATAATAGAAGTAGAATCATATCCTGTTGGTGTTCCTGGAATATGGATTGCTCCATCAGACCCTGCACTTTCTCCAGACTGACCACAACTTTGACGGCTAAACCAATCTGTATGACGGAAACCAATAGAATGACCAATCTCATGTGTAATTACGTGCTCATTTACATTATTAGAATATCCTCCTAAACCATAAATTGCAATCCATTTATTTGGTCTTCCTTGCGAGTCAGGAAATCCTGCAACTCCACCTTGTTCTCCAGCTGCTTCTTCATTTGGATCGTGATAGACAACCATATCCTTAGATTGATAATCCGTACCAAATGTCAATCTAAAACTAACCGATAAATTCAATCTATTATAATTATTAACTGCCCACTGCAACCCCGTTTGTTCTTTACTATTTAAACCATTACTATTATTTCCAGTATAACCAATAATATCTATAGTTCTGCTTGAACCTGTCACTAAATTATTAGTTCTATATTGTTTAGTGTTAGCTTCACCAGTTCCTAAAGCAGGAGTACTCATAAGGTTTTCAAGAGTAGAAAAATAATCTCCAGATCTAACTCCAGAAACTTCAGAACCATCTAAAAATGTTCTAGTTTGTACAGTAGCATTATCAGAATTCACTCCAATTGCTTCTAATTGTAATTTTACTTCTTTAGAAACTTCTTTGTTTACTGTATCGATTTCTGTAGAAATGTCATCTTTTTGACAAGATGTAACAAGACCTGCTGCGATAGCACATAGTGCTAAGAATTTAATTCTTTTCATTGTAAAAATGTGTTGAGTTTGTATAAATTATTTTGGGAAAGTACCTTCAAAACCAACGAATTGCGCTAGCTTAAAAATCAATAAGAAAGTTTTGGGGCGTACAATTTTTTCCGATTCAAAGATATGATAATTTTTTACTAAAAAAAGTTAATACGTTGAATTATTATAAGTAAAATCAAAAAATCATTAAAAATATATCAATATAATGCTGTTTTTTCGATGAATGACATAATCCAAAAAAACATCTCAAAACCTTATTATCATTATGTTATAACCGTAATTTAAATTTTTAGACAAAAAAAATCGTTCAACAAATAATTTTATTGAACGATTATTCCTACAAATGTTGTTTTATCTAAACGATTTCTGCACTTAAGCCTGCCTGTAACAACTTGGAACACCTAGGAACTAATTCTTCATAAACGCCCGTTTTTACCGTACATTTGCCTTTATAATGAACCAGCATAGCACATTGCTCAGCCTGTACCGGTGTATGTTCACACGTATAGATCAAAGTTTCAATTACGTGATCAAATGTATTGACATCATCGTTATATAAAACAATCTCATTATTATTTTGTTCAACCGTTTTTTCTAAAACCTCCTCTAAAACTTTTTCTTGAGTGCTCATCACTTTAATTTTATACAAATATACTATTTCGAAAAGAAAAATTAATCGTCTATTAGATTATTTTAACCTGTAATTAGCTGCTATCCAATTATTTCTATCAAAACTCTCCTGAAGTTCCAAATTATTGGCAGCACACTCCTTAGTAATCATCTCCAAATCTTCTTTATAGAAACCACTTAGAAAAAGACTCCCACCTGAAGTTAATGTCCCGGCATATATGGAGATATCTTTTAACAATATATTTCTATTGATATTAGCAATAACGACGTCATATTGCTTGCCTACCAATAATGACGAATCACCTTCATAAGCAGTTATGTATTTACAATTATTGCGTTCCACATTTTCGATAGTATTCAGATAACACCAATTATCAATATCTATAGCATCAATAGGTTTTGCTCCCTTCATCTCTGCCAATATTGCCAAAACTCCCGTTCCGCAACCCATATCCAACACCTTTTTACCTTCTAAATTGTTCTTTAGAAGATGTTGAATCATCATATGAGTCGTTTCGTGATGACCTGTCCCGAAAGACATTTTAGGTTCTATCACAATATCATATACCACCTCTGGTTTTTCGTGAAATGGGGCTCGCACGCTACAGATATCATCCACCATAATAGGAGTGAAATTTTTCTCCCATTCCTTATTCCAGTTTACTTGTTCTATTTCCTCCGAAATATATGTTATTTCGAACTCAGCCGAATTCAATACATGAATATCATTCAATATATTTTCATTCCATTCTTCTTTTTGAATAAAGGCTTCTACTCCTTTTTCAGTTTCTACAAAGCTTTCAAAACCGGCATAACCTAATTCTGCAATCAAAATTTCCGTTGCTGGCTGTAAAGGCTCAATAGTAAAATAGTAGCCTATATATATGGGAGTTGTCATCATCCTTTTAAAAATTAGGTTGCAAAGTTACTATTTTGGGTAACAAAAAAGGTATTCGCTTGTGCGAATACCTAATTATTTATTGTCTAAAATTTTAATTTAGAAAGAATTTGCTATAGCAGCAAAACTCTCTGGATCTAAAGCAGCTCCACCTATTAATCCTCCATCAACATCTGGCTTAGCAAAAATCTCTTTTGCATTGGCAGGTTTTACACTCCCTCCATATAGTATAGAAACTCCTTCTGCAATTTCCGTATTAAATGCATCGGCTATTGTTTTTCGAATAAATGCATGCATTTCTTGTGCCTGTTCAGGACTTGCCGTTTCTCCTGTTCCTATTGCCCAAACCGGTTCATAAGCCAAAATAATATTCTTCCAAGCAGTAGCATCAAGTTTAAACAAAGCATTTTTTAACTGACTCTCTACCAAATCAAAATGATTACCAGACTTGCGATCTTCTAATTCTTCTCCGAAACAGAAGATAACCGTCATATCGTGTTTTAATGCTGTATTCACTTTTTCCTCTAACAATGCATCTGTTTCTCCAAAATATGCTCTGCGTTCACTATGACCTAATATAACGGTTTCTACACCAGTACTTTTTAGCATATCCGCAGAAATTTCTCCGGTAAATGCTCCATTTTCAGATTGATGCATATTTTGTGCTGCTACTTCGATATCAAAATCTTTAAGCTCCTCAAAAGCATAATATAAATTGGTAAACGTTGGCGCTACAATGACTTTTGCATCTGGTGCCTCCTTGAGTTTTGTTTTTAGCTCTGAAAGTAAAACTCCGGTCTCTGCCAGGTTTTTATTCATTTTCCAGTTTCCTGCTACAATTTTTGCTCTCATTAATTTTAATTTATGTGTGTGGTTACTATTTGGTTACAATTTAAAGTCCGATAATTAGACCCGAATTCTAGGGTCCAACCATCTATAGATAATATCTACAAATATATTGATTAGAATGAACACTGAAGAGATCACAATTACCGCTCCCATAATAATAGGAAGATCCGATGTATTCAATGCATCTACTATCTCTTTCCCAAGCCCATTCCATCCAAAAATATACTCTACAAATACCGCTCCTGCTAACATAGATGCAAACCATCCAGAAATTGCTGTTACAACCGGATTTAAAGCATTTTTTAGCGCATGTTTTCTAATTACTTGGATCAATGATAAACCTTTTGCCTTAGCTGTTCTTATATAGTCCTGACTCATTACTTCTAACAAAGAGTTTCTCATTAATTGAGTAACTACTGCTAATGGTCGAACTCCTAAAACTATTGCGGGTAGTATTAAGTTTTTCCACTGGATATATGTCCCTTCTCCAAAATCATCTACTTCATATAGACTTCCTGTCATATTGAGATTGGTATATTGGTGTAATACATACCCAAATAACCATGCAAAAATAATGGCACTAAAGAAAGAAGGAACACTCATGCCTATGGTGCTTACTAATTGAATTAAACGATCGGGCCATTGATCTTTAGTTAGTGCACTAACAATTCCCATAGAAACACCCAAAAATATAGCTATCAAAATTGCAGATACTGCCAATACTGCTGTATTAGGTAATGTTTCTTTAATTACCTGACTTACTTTTTTTCCGTTTTTTTGAAAAGACTCTCTCAGGTAAGGATATTTAAAAACTGTTTTTGTAGTTCCTAAAGTAAATAATGAAACTCCAGAATATTTTTTAGAATCGAAATATGAAAAATCATCTTCTTTTGTACTATGGAATGAAATTGGTGAAAGGTCATTTAGATAATAGCGATATTGAGTACGAATAGGAAGATCGAAACCATATTTTCTATTTATGATATCTAACTGTTCTTTATTTTCATTCTGCCCCATCATCATTTGTGCTGGATCACCTGGAAGAATTGTAAACAATAAAAAAATCACAGTAATTACTCCTAATAAAGTAAGTAACGCATACCCAAATTTATAGAAGTATTTAATCATAGTTAATTAGGTTTTTCTGCATCTATAGATAAAGTATCAACAGATAAGGTATCTATTTCTTCTTCTACCGTTTCCTTAATAATCGGCTTTGATCGTTCTACTTTATCTAAAATTAATTTATCCGCGTCATTCCAGTGTAATTTTTCTATAATTGTACCATTATTTAATTTTACTATTCCTGGATTAGAACGTAATATTGTTTTTAGCGCTGTTTCATCTGTGCTATAAAAATCAAAACTCAAATCATACTGTCCTTTTTTCTGAGAAACTTCCTGAGGAGAAGATGCTGTAAGCCCTATTACATCATACCCTTGAGCTAAAGCTTTATCAGTAAGTCCTTTTATGGCATTCATTCCTTCGCCTTCACTTTTAGAAAGATTATACATTATAATAAGGACAACATTTTCTTTTTCTAGAAATTCTGCAGTATAATCTTGCCCATCTTTTTCTATTGCAAAATCATGAATAGGTGGTATATATCCTTCATTAATCATTTTAGTCTCTACTCCTATATATTTGCCCTTTACTTGTGGATATTCACCACTGGTTTTTATAATCTCTTCTGTACCGTCTATATTGAACTTCCAAAAATATTCAAATTCCGCTTCCGGAGCTCCTTCAGGTACTGACATCCCTTCTTCTATATTAGTTCCTATTTTATAGGCTCTAAAATCAAAAGTTGGCAAATGCATTAGTACGTGATATGCAAATCCTAAACAAGCAGTAAAACAGGCAAAGACAATCCATTTATGAGAAGACTCCTGTAGGATTGGTGTTATATATTTTCTTCCGAAGAACAAAATCAAAATAAACACAAGCAGAATTACATCTTTTGTAAAGGACTCCCAAGGAGTCAATGGTAGAGCATCTCCAAAACATCCACAATCTGTTACCTTATTAAAATAAGCCGAATAAAAGGTAAGAAATGTAAAAAATACAATCATACCTAATAACGACCATAAGGTAAATTTACGTAGATACCCTAACAATAATGTAACCCCTACTATTATTTCAAAAACACATAGGAATACTGCCATTAATAGCGCAAATGGAATTAAAAACTCCATATTTAATACCCCTTCACTGAAATATTCTTGTAATTTATAAGAAAATCCTAATGGATCATTAAGTTTAATAAATCCTGAAAATAAAAAAAGAGCAGCTACAAATATTCTGGAAAAACCAACAAGTATTTTCATCTTTAAAATGGTAATTATAATTTATTTCGAACAAGATAATAGCTTTATATCTTGTTGCTTTTAGTTTAACAGTATTTTATAAAATCGTGAAAGTTATTTAGCTTCACCTAAATGAATCATAGCAAAAACCGCATAATTAATTATATCTTGATAATTAGCATCAATTCCTTCACTTACTAATGTTTTACCTTTATTATCTTCAATCTGTTTAACTCTAAGTAATTTCTGAATAATCAGATCTGTGAGTGAACTAACTCTCATATCACGCCATGCTTCACCATAATCATGATTTTTATTCATCATCAATGTTTTTGTGATATCAATATGGGTATCGTATAGTTCTGTCGCTTCATCTGTAGACAAATCTGGTTGTTCTGCAACCCCTTTCTCTAACTGTATCAAGGCCATCAGACTATAGTTAATAATTCCAATAAATTCAGAAACCTCTCCTTCATCTACTTTTCTAACCTCGTTTTCTTGTAGTCCTCGAATTCGTTGTGCTTTTATAAAAATCTGATCTGTGAGCGAAGGTAATCTAAGGATTCTCCAAGCACTCCCATAATCTTTCATTTTCTTAATAAATAAATCACGACATTTCGTGATTACCGCGTCATATTGTGTTGACGTATCTTGCATATAACTATTTAATTTTGCGTAAATTTCGCTTTAATATGGCAATTATACCAAATAAACATTAAAAATATAGTATAAACTCTTATATGACCATTAATTGCAAAGGCTCCCTAATTGATCTCTCCTCCCCAAAAGTAATGGGAATTTTAAATCTAACACCAGATTCATTCTATGATGGAGGAAAATACAAAGACGAATTACAAATCTTACATCAGGTAGAAAAAATGCTTCAGGAAGGAGCTACTTTTATAGATATTGGTGCTTATTCTTCGAGACCTGGAGCAGATCACATTTCTCTTGAAGAAGAAAAAAAGAGGATTTTGCCTGTAGTCACATTAATCCTATCTAAGTTTCCAGATGCTATCTTATCCATAGACACCTTTAGAAGCGAAATTGCAAAACAATGTGTTGATACAGGAGCTGCAATAATTAATGATATTTCTGCCGGAAATCTGGATAAAAAAATGATTCAGACTGTTGGGCAACTTAAAGTACCATATATCATGATGCATATGAAAGGTACTCCAAAAACCATGAAATCGTTAGATCAATATGAAAATTTACTAAAAGATATTCAGGTTTATTTTTCGCAAAAAGTAGCTGAAGCAAGAAAAGAAGGTATTAATGACATTATCGTTGATCCTGGTTTTGGTTTTGCAAAAAACATTGACCAGAATTTTGAACTTCTTAGAAAACTGGACTTATTAAAATTTCAAGGGTTACCAGTTTTAATAGGAATATCGAGAAAATCCATGATTTATAAGTCTTTAAACATTACTCCATCGGCATCATTAAACGGAACAACCTCGTTAAATACAATAGCACTTCTTAAAGGAGCTTCAATCTTAAGAGTACATGACGTAAAAGAAGCTATGGAATGTATTACTCTTACTAATAGATATCACGACAATATTAACTAACTAATTCGAATGCTCTGTCTAAAGCGAATTTTCTAATTAGAGTTTCACTAATTTTCCTATTTTTACAAAAACTCCCAGTATTTGGATTTAATCAACCTTAGAATATTAGATATCCTAGATATCGTGCTCGTAGCACTCCTACTGTACTATATCTACAAGTTGGTTAAAGGAACTGCAGCTATCAATATTTTTATCGGTATCGTGATGATCTACCTGGTTTGGAAACTTACGCAGTTTCTAGCTATGGAGATGCTTAGTAGTGTACTTGGAGAATTTATTGGTGTTGGAATGTTTGCATTAATTGTCGTTTTCCAACAGGAAATCCGAAAATTCTTATTAATGATTGGCTCCACGAATTTTGGAAGAAGGCGCAAATTTCTACGTCAACTAAAATTTATAAGAGATACTCCAGAAGATAGCCTTACTGATGTAACCGCAATTGTGAAGGCCTGTCAAAAAATGGGAACCACTTTTACAGGAGCACTAATTGTAATTAAAAGAAATACTTCTCTGGATTTTGTAAAAACCTCTGGTGATGAATTGGATATTTTGGTAAAAACTCCAATTATAGAAAGTATTTTTTATAAAAATAGTCCATTACACGATGGTGCTATGATAGTAGAAGATAATAGAATTGTTGCTACTCGAGTCATTCTACCTGTAACTAATGATAGAGATATCCCTTTGCGTTTTGGATTAAGACACCGTGCCGCCATAGGTATTACAGAAAAAACTGATGCACTAGCTCTTATTGTCAGTGAAGAAACCGGTCAAATGTCATATATCAAAAATGGTGAGTTTGTAATTTTTAAAACGCCTGAAGAGTTAATAGAAAAAATAAAGAGAGATCTTCAATAATGAGCACTAATCTTACCAATATAAATCATTGTAAAAATTGTGGTTTCCAAATTGATAATTATTCTTTTTGTCCGGATTGTGGGGCTAAAAAGATTACGAAACGAATTACTTTTAAAAATTTGACTCAAGAATTTAGTGATCGTTTTTTAAATCTTGATAATTCATTTGTACGAACGTTTATTCATCTATTTATTAAACCCAAAGACGTGATTGATGGCTATATTCATGGCGTTAGAAAAAGATATGTAAACGTTTTTAGCTACTTCGCCATTTCTCTAACGATTGCTAGTTTGTATACTTTCGTCTTAGGAAAATATAAAGACACAATTTTCTCAAATGTTTTTACTGATGTTAATCAGGTTAAAGTCTCAAAAGTAGCTTCAGACTTATCTTTTGAGTATCAATCTATGATCTCATTTTTAACAATTCCATTTTTAGCCTTCATATCAAGACTAGTATTCTTAAATTATAAAAAATATAATTTAACGGAACATTTTGTCATCCATTTATATGCGTATTCGCATATTACTATGGTCATAAGTTTTATTACTTTACCATTGCTTCTTACCTTAAAAAATATATTCTTGATTCTCTGGATTCAATTTCCTGTCTCCATAATTTATATTGCATATGTTCTTAAAAGCCTTTATAATCTTAATTTTAAAAAAATAGTAATAAAAACCTTATTATTTTCACTAATTATGTCCGTCTTATTTATAATTTTTTCAATAATTTCTGGTATTATTATGATCAAAATGGGTTTAATACCTAATGGAGAACCTTCTACCATGTAGATTCTAAATTGTTAGAAAAACATTGTTTAAGATCAAAAAAAGGAGATCAATACCGAAATATAATGGCTAAGACTATTACGATTAACAATTGTAAAAATTGTGGAAACAATATAGAAGATGTTAATTTTTGCTCCAATTGTGGAGCCAAAAAAATCACAAAACGGATTACTTTTAAAAACCTAATCACAGAAATTAGTGAAGTATATCTTAATGTTGACAATACATTTATTAATACAATAAAAGACTTAACCACAAAACCCCATATCGTAATTGATGGCTATATTAAGGGAGTAAGAAAAAAACATCTAAATGTTGCGTCATATTTCTTGCTATCTGTTACACTGGCAGCCATACTTACATTCATAAAAGAAAGAGTATTTGATATACCTTCAGATTTAGAAAAATTTGAGGAGTCTCCCAAAATAATTCAGATTTTTACTGAAGTAACTGAGAAATTTCCAACGTTAGGATTTTTTGTTTTAATTCCTTTCTACGCTATTATATCAAGATTTATATTTAGAAAGTATAAAAAATATAATTTCACAGAACATGTTGTTATTAACTCCTATCTCACCTCTCACCTTACCATATTAACTTTCATTCCTTATATCATAGCTTTTATTTTCGGAGATTATATAGAAGAAAGTAGTTTTATCTTCTTATTGATTCAGTTAATATATGCTACTTTTTTATTCAAAAACCTATACTTGATCAGTTACAAAAAGGTAATAATTAAAGGCTTTATTGGGTGGTTCTTAGTCATACTAATCTCAATAGGTATAGGAGTAATTATGGCGCTTGCTACCAAATTCCTAAAAGAATATGGATTGATAAACTAAACCTCTCTTACTTCTGCAAACTGAACATCATAAAGATTCTTATAATATCCATTTTCTACTTCTAGCAGTTCATTATGATTACCCTCTTCTACTATCTTACCATTATCCATAACGATAATCTTATCCGCATTTTTAATAGTAGCCAATCTATGGGCAATTACTATAGAAGTTCTGCCTTCGGTTATTTTATCGGTAGCATCCTGAATAAGTTGTTCACTATGTGAATCAATAGAAGATGTTGCTTCATCCAAAACTAAAATCTCAGGATTCGTAACATACGCTCTAAGAAAGGAAATCAATTGCCTCTGACCAGAAGAAAGCATTATTCCTCTTTCTTTTACATTATAATGATACCCATTAGGAAGACTCGTTATAAAATCATGAATTCCAATTTCCTTAGCCGCTTTCTTAACTTGTTCTTCTGTAATATCAAGATTATTAAGCGTTATATTGTTCAGGATCGTATCAGCAAAGAGAAATACATCTTGCAATACTACGGCGATATGACTTCTCAAAGATTTTAGATCAATAGTATTAATTGGCTTTTTGTCAATTGAGATTGTTCCACTATCTATTTCATAAAATCTACTTAACAAATTAATAATAGTAGACTTACCAGCTCCAGTAGCTCCAACTATAGCAACGGTCTCTCCAGATTTTACAGATAGGGTTATTCCTTTCAACACTTCTTCTCCTTCTAAATAACTGAATCTTACGTTATCAAAATCGATATCCCCGTTAATCGATGGCAATTCTAATTGGCCAAAGTCATTAATTTTTGATTCAGTATCCAGAATCGCAAATACTCTATTAGCTGCCACCATCCCCATTTGCAGTGTATTAAATTTATCTGCAATCTGACGTAAAGGTCTAAACAAAATTTGAGATAACTGAATAAATTCTACCACATTTCCTAATGTTATTTCCGATCCTAGAGCCGCTTCTAATCCTCCATACCAAACAATCAATCCAATAGTTATAGAGCTAGACATTTCTGCAATAGGGAAAAATATAGAGTTATACCAGACTGTTTTTATCCACCCCTTTTTATGTTTATCGTTAATTTCTTTAAAATTAGCATATTCTATTTCTTCTCTGGTAAATAGCTGAACGATTTTCATTCCTGTAATTCGTTCTTGAACAAAAGAATTCAAATTCGAAACCTGAGTTCTTACTTCTTCAAAAGCAGTTTTCATTTTTCTTTGAAAAACTCTGGTAGCATATACAATAAAAGGTAAAACAACAAAAACTAACAAGGTAAGTTGCCAACTTTGATACAGCATATAACAAATAATTGCTACCATTTTTAGCAGATCACTAATGATCATAAATAGTCCCTGACTAAAAATACTAGCAATCGTTTCGATATCACTTACCGCTCTAGTCACCAACCTTCCAACAGCTGACTGATCATAGTATTGTTTCTTAAAACCTAACATATGATCAAAAAGTTTTACCCTTAAATCTCTAATTACTTCTTGTCCTAACCAATTCGCAAAATAGATGAACAGGAATTGGAAAATAACATCGATTAGCAACGCTCCGATCATCAGGCTAATAAAATAAACTAGTAACTCACTATTACAAGGAATAATAGTTTTATCAATTATCTGTCTTAAAAAATAAGGGCCAGCTATTGACAAAAAAGCCAACAATATAGCAGATAAGGCTACGAAATAAAAGGTAATTCGATATGGATTAGTAAAACCAATCAATCTTCGAAACAATTTAAAGTCAAATGCTTTACCGTTCTTTTCAGCCATTATTATATAAGGTATATAGTTTTTGGGTATTGTACTTCGGTTAAATATAAACCGTGTGCCGGTACTGAATAACCTGCTTCACTTCGGTTTTCGCTTTTAATAATACGCTTTAAATCATTAAGATCGAGTTTATGTTCTCCTATTTCAATTAAGGTGCCAACGATAGCTCTAACCATATTTCTAAGAAAGCGATTTGCCGAAATCTTAAAAACCAATACATCACCGGTCTTCTCCCAGACAGCATCGGTTATGTTACAATTATACGTTTTTACATCGGTTTTAGACTTACTAAAACATTTAAAATTAGTATAGTTTAACAGTAATTTAGCAGCTTCATTCATCAAATCTATATCTAATTCTTTCTTTAGATAATACGCACTATTTATTCTAAAAGGATCTTTAGATAGCGCTATAATATACTCATACGACCTACTTACAGCATCAAATCTAGCGTGCGCATCCTCTTTTACCAAACTCACCATCTGCACGGCAATTTCCTTCGGAAGAAGTGAATTAAGCTTGTATTTGAAATGAACCGTATCCAATACTACTTCACTATCAAAATGTACCATTATTTGTCGTGCATGAACTCCTGTATCTGTTCTACCTGCACCCATCACTTCAATTTTTCTTCTCAATAATAATGATAGAGAATCTTCTAAAACCTCTTGAACAGAAATTGCATTAGGCTGGCGTTGCCATCCATGATAAGGTGTACCATTATATGAAAGTTCTAAAAAATATCTCAAAGCATTATGCTATTTTTGTCCAAAATCTGATGGCAAATATACTTCATATTATAGAGATGAATTGTATACGATCGTTCAGTTTATTTATAACATCATAAATCATTTTTATTAGCAATTTGAAAAAAATACTCTTACTTAGCGACACACATAGTTATATTGATGAACGTATATTACATTATGTAAAAGAAGCAGATGAAGTATGGCACGCAGGAGATATTGGAGATCTAAAAGTTACTGATGCTATAGAAGCTCTTAAACCGCTTCGTGCTGTTTATGGAAATATTGACAACGATAAAGCAAGAGCTACTTTCCCCCTAAACCAGCGATTCTCTTGTGAAGGTGTTTCTGTTTGGATAACTCATATCGGAGGATACCCCCCAAAATACAATGCAAATACTAGAGAAGAAATCAAAACCAATCCTCCTAAATTATTTATCTGCGGTCATTCTCACATTCTTAAAGTAATTCCTGATAAAATTAACGATGTACTACATATGAATCCGGGAGCCGCAGGGAAACATGGATTTCATAAAGTAAGAACCATGTTAAGATTCATATTAGATCGCGGTAAAATCGAGAACCTGGAAGTTATAGAATTAGGTAAAAAATAAGACCCGAAGTTGGCATACTCCGGGTCTTAACGCACTAATACTACTAAGATTTTAGGTTTATCGTAATCGATCAACAGATTTTACGAGATTCTCATCCTTTCTGATAGCCTTGTTGGCTACTACTAATAAAACGATAGAAATAATAGGAATCAACATCCCAATACCTTTCTCCGAAACCATTGTTTCTCCAGATAAAGTTAGTGACCAATAAACAAATACTCCTAGTAAAATAAAGTTTAATAAGATATTGATACGCCCCAATACAAATTGAAGCTGTCTATTTTTAAATAAAAAAATACTTACCAAAGCTAATAAAGCTGATCCAGTAAACATTCCTAAAACCAAAAAATTATCCTGAGACAATAAATCTTCTCCATTTTGATCTAATCCATATGGCAGTATTGCTGATATCCCTCCAGATAACACCACTACTAAAAACAAATAAATAGATTGGATTCTTTGTATCATTGCCCCTTACTTCTTTTGGAAATGCAAAAATAAGAGTTTCTTTTTATAAATATGTGTAAAAAATCAAAAATAAAGTCGTATACTTGCAACACAAATTGTGTAACCCATTCTATTTAGGTTACTTACCTTCAAAATAAAATTTTCCTAGAATTCTTCTTTAGAAAATTTAATACCAGAACCTTAAATTATATAACAAATTTAAATGTTAGAGATTTCTGAATTAAAAGCGAAAAAGCTTCCTGAGCTACAGGAAATTGCGAAAAATTTAAAAGTACCTAAATTTCGCACCATGAAAAAATTAGATTTGGTATACCAAATCTTGGACTATCAAGCTGCTAACCCCAGCAAAGTAAAAGAAGTTATTACTGAAGAATCTTCTGGTAAGACTGAAAACGAAAAGCCAAAACAAACTCCTCGTCAGAGAAGACCTCGTAAGGCCCCGAACACTCAGAATCCTTCTAGTAAAAACCAGAATCCTCCTAACAAAAAGGAAACTAATACTGCTGTAGAAAAAAGTTCAACTCCAAAAACGGAGCATAAAGAAACTAACACACCTAAATCTACAGAAGCTCCAGAAAATAAAAAACCTCAACAAAAAAGGGAAGACAAAAAGGACGACAGAAAGGACGATAGAAAAGATAATCGCAATAGAAATAACGATAAGTCCCAAAACAAAAACCGAAACACCAATAAAAAGGAAAATAACGGAAATAGGGATAGCGGAAATAGAGATAACCGAAATCGCTACAAGGAACCTGATTATGAATTTGATGCAATCATCCAAAGTGAAGGAGTATTGGACATTATGCAGGATGGATATGGTTTTTTAAGATCTAGTGATTACAACTATCTCTCCTCTCCAGATGATATATATGTATCTCAATCACAAATTAGACTTTTTGGACTTAAGACTGGTGATACCGTTCTTGGACAAGTAAGACCTCCTAAAGAAGGTGAAAAATATTTTCCATTAATTAAGGTAAATAAGATTAATGGCCTGGACCCACAAGTAGTAAGAGACAGAGTATCTTTTGAACATCTAACACCGCTTTTTCCACAGGAAAAATTCAAATTAGCAGAAAGACAAAGCACTATTTCCACAAGGATAATGGATCTGTTTTCTCCTATCGGTAAAGGACAACGTGGAATGATTGTCTCTCAACCAAAAACAGGTAAAACAATGTTATTAAAGGATGTAGCAAATGCAATTGCTGCAAATCATCCAGAAGTATACCAAATGATACTACTAATCGATGAACGTCCTGAAGAAGTAACAGATATGCAACGTAATGTACGTGGAGAAGTTATCGCTTCTACATTTGACAAAGAAGCTCATGAACATGTTAAAATCGCAAACATTGTACTAGAGAAAGCGAAACGATTAGTAGAATGTGGTCATGATGTCGTAATACTTCTAGATTCTATAACACGTTTAGCAAGAGCATATAACACAGTGCAACCTGCTTCAGGTAAAATCCTTAGTGGTGGTGTAGACGCCAATGCATTACACAAACCAAAACGTTTCTTTGGAGCAGCTCGTAATATAGAAAATGGAGGATCACTTACTATTATAGCAACTGCTTTAACAGAAACCGGTTCTAAAATGGACGAGGTTATTTTCGAAGAATTTAAAGGAACCGGCAACATGGAATTACAGTTAGATCGTAAAATATCTAATCGTAGAATTTTCCCTGCTATTGACCTTACATCTTCCAGCACACGTCGTGATGATATTTTACTCGATGAAAACACTATTCAAAGAATGTGGGTAATGCGTAAATATCTTGCAGACATGAATCCTGTAGAAGCAATGGAATTTATAAACGATCGCTTTAAGCAAACTCGTAATAATGACGAATTCCTGATTTCCATGAATGGATAAATTATAAACCATATAATATATAGGTAACGGCTATCAAAAATTTGATAGCCGTTTTTATTTAAAATTTCTTTAAGACTCAACTCCCTTTTATCTAGTTAATTTTACATTTTAAAACTATTAACCGAAAGGTTTAAACACAAAACAAGACTAAAGGTTCCTAAAAAGACATATATTATGAAGACCTTATTATATAGTGCATTTATTATTTTGCTAATTAGCTGTCAAGGCAACAGTCAAACTCAAGCTAAAAAAGACAATACATTACAAAATCAGAATATAACCCCTGTTCAAACCAAACCAATTGACGGACTGGAGCGAGCATATTTTGCAAGTGGATGCTTTTGGTGTGTAGAAGCAATCTACGAAAGTGTAAAAGGAGTAAAAGAAGTTGTATCAGGATACTCTGGAGGACATACTAAAAACCCTACATATGAATCCAGCAATACAGGACGAACAGGTCATGCAGAAGCTGTAGAGGTTTTATATGATCCAAAAATCATATCCTTCTCTTCCTTAGTAGATGTTTATTTTGGATCACAAAACCCAACTCAAATAAATGGACAAGGACCGGATAGAGGTTCTCAATACAGATCTATTATATTTTATCAAAACGATGATCAGAAAAATATAATTCAAAAAAAGAAAGACTTCCTAAGCAAGACCCTCAATAGAAAGATTGCAGCAGAAGTTACTGCTTTTCAAAAATTTTGGATAGCAGAAGGCTATCATCAAGATTACGAAAAAAGAAATCCATATAATGGATATATTCAGAATGTTTCTATTCCTAGACTGAAACGTTTTCAGAAAAAATTCCCCGAATTAATAAAAGACATTCATTAATCGATTTCTCATTACACATTTACAGATTCTTTATCAAAAGAATCGTATTCTCAATAAAATCGTACAGATAAAAAAGGTCAGCTATTTCTGACGACACCATAATTTATCAAAAAAAAGCAGACCGAAATTTGTATTTTTAAGACGAAAGAAGCATTTGATTTTGTTAAATTTCATAGCATATTCAACATTAAAACAATCTTTTCTACTGTATAGAAAACAAAACCACACAATACCCTAAGCTCCTTAATATCAAAATCATACACCTCTATTTCAAAAAGTATCATATTACAAAATCCAACAAAATACTATGCAAGCATAACAATAAATGTTAAAGTATTGCAAAAAAAGTCAGTTTTTATTGAAAATATTTTCTCGCAAAAAAAAAGAAAAAATCCAGTTTGTAAGTAAATTATCCTTAACCGACTTCAGCCCTTGTAAATACAGCATAAATCAGACGTAATACACAAAATAATCGTTGAAAAACACAAATTGTTGAAAAAAAAAGTAGATTTTTATACAAATAAAATGGAAACAAGTTGTGTTTTTCATATTAATAACTTACTTTTGTTTATAGTTTAAGAGTTTTCAACTCAGTTAATTAATTAACAAGTTTAAACTTATACTAAAGAAAAACATGTATAAGTAACTGAAAAACAAACTATTAAACTAACAAAAGTTCTTTAAAAGATTGTAAATTTTAACACAATGTCAAAATTTGTTAATAATTTATAAATGTCAAAAAAAATGTTTGGCATATTTTTTGAGAATGAGATTTTTGAACAATAATTTGAATTAAAACTTATAAAACTGATAAAAAAAAGAAGATATTAAAGCAAAAAAGATTAATACCTTTTATATAAGAACCCTAATCTGCTTTATTTTTTGAATTTTAATTATGTAAACACAGAAAGATTATGAAATCAATTTTTACATTTATTTTCCTATTGGTGATGACATCCTCGACTTTTGCTCAGATAAAGTCGCTGGATCGCTATTTAATGGCTACATCCAAATTAGAATTACGAACTGGACCAGGTGCAAACTTTGACATTATTGCAGAGATTCCTCAAGGAACTCAGGTATATGTTATTAGTTCTGGATATGGAGACTGGAGTACAGTACAGCACAAAAACGGTAATGGTTTTGTGCAAACAAAATTACTAGCTGAAGATAGTAGTATTGCAGATGCAGAAAGAGCTGCAAAAGCTGCTGAAGCTAGAAAAAATGCTGCAAAACTTGCCGCTGAAGAAGCGATAAGAAAAGCAGAAGCTGCAAAAATTGCTGCTGCAGAAGCTGCAAGAAGAGCTATCGCTGAAGCAGAAAGATTGCAAAGACAAGCTGAAGCTGATGCCGCTGCCGCTGCCGCTGCTGCCGCTGCTGCAAATCAAAATAAAAGTGCTGCAGAACGTAGAAGATTAGCAGAACTTGCAGAAACACAAAAAGCTTTAGAAGCTGCTAACAGAAGAACTTTAGGTAACACTGATACAGCTTACAATCCTATAGAATCAAAAACAGCTTCGAATGGCAGTAATGCTGGTTCATCAAGAGCTACCGCTGCTCCATCTAGAGTTACTAGAGAGAATAAGTTCGCTAGTTGGGAGAAAAAAACATATAAATCTGGTGCTACTCCAAAATCATTCAATTTCAAAGGTAAATTCGAATACAAGCTAGACAACTACCTTAAAGTAGATGTTGGTAACAATACAGATGTAGTTGTTAAACTTGTGAAAATGGGTAAAACTGAAAAAGATGACGAAACTGTAAGAATTGTATACATTAATAGTGGATCAACTCAGTTCATCAGAAATATTCCTCAAGGTGAGTACTACTGTGTAATTGCTTATGGAAAAGAGTGGAAAGAATCTCCTAGTAAGAACGGAAAACGTCAAGGAACTTTTACAAAAAATCCTTTGTATGAAAAAGGACAGGATATCTTAGACTACAACACAATCAAAACTGAGGAAGGTATTAATGTACCATCTTATAGCTTATCTTTAGATCTTATGCCTAATGGAACATTATACAACAATGATGTAGAAGATCAAGATAATATTGATGCAAGTAAGTTTAATGCATTCTAAGAAAATAATCTAAATACAATATATATTTTATTATCACCAATAATAAATGTAAAGTAAAAGGCACCGTTGAACGGTGCCTTTTTTTTGTTACCAAGTATCTTTTTTATAATTCATTCTGTTCCAGAAAAACCAATAAAAAACAATCTAATCAATTTTTTAAAAATCCTAATTACACATCAAAAGTGATCATCAGCTCTATATTTCAATCGTAATCAAACAAAAAAGCCTTAGTGTTTATCTTAAACTTTCTAAGGCTTTATACTATTTATATTTTAAATTTACTATTGGACACAGTGAGTAACACTAGACCCAAATAATAAACTACTATCCATTATTACGGTGTCTCTCTCTAGCTAATAATGTATTTTTAAGAAGCATTGCTATAGTCATTGGACCAACTCCTCCTGGAACGGGTGTAATAAAAGAAGCTTTTTTACTCACGTTTTCATAATCAACATCACCTACGATTCTGTATCCTCTCTCTCTGGTATCATCTGCAACTCTTGTTATACCTACATCAATAATAACAGCATCATCTTTTACCATTTCCGCTTTCAAAAAATTAGGAACCCCCAAGGCGGAAATTACGATATCAGCTTGAGAAATAATCTGAGTTATATTTTTAGTATGACTATGGGTTAACGTTACTGTAGAATTACCTGGCCACCCTTTTCTTCCCATTAGTATACTCATAGGTCTACCGACAATATGACTTCTTCCGATCACCACTGTATGTTTACCTTTGGTATCTACATTATAACGTTCTAATAGTTCTAAAATACCAAACGGTGTCGCAGGTATAAAAGTTGACATATCCAGCGCCATTTTACCAAAATTCATTGGATGGAATCCGTCGACATCCTTATCAGGGTCTACTGCTAGTAATACTTTTTGCGTATCAATTTGTGGTGGTAAAGGAAGCTGGACAATAAAACCATCAATATCCGAATTTTCATTCAGCTCTTTTATTTTAGCTAACAGTTCAATCTCGCTTGTAGTACTAGGCATTTTAACCAAAGTAGACTCAAAACCTATCCTTTCACATGCCTTTACTTTACTCCCAACGTAAGTTAGACTTGCTCCATCGTTCCCTACTAATACAGCTGCAAGGTGCGGAACTTTTTCGCCTCGATCTTTCATTTTCTGAACCTCGACAGCGATTTCATTTTTTATATCATTACTTACTTTTTTTCCGTCTAAAACTTCCATATTAAGCCCCTACTCTATTTTTAAATTATATATTGTTTAGTGTACAAGTTATTTCATTTTACCCATCATCTGCATCATGCGTTTTCCTCCTCCGCCTTGCATCATCTTCATCATTTTACTCATCTGATCAAACTGCTTAAGTAATTGATTGACTTGCTGAACAGAAGTCCCTGAGCCTTTACCTATACGCTTTTTTCTGCTAGCGTTTATAATTTGAGGTTTTGTCCTTTCATCTGGAGTCATAGAATGAATAATTGCTTCTATATGTTTAAAAGCATCATCATCTATATCCACATTTTTCATCATCTTACCAGCTCCAGGAATCATTCCAACAAGATCTTTCATGTTTCCCATTTTTTTAACTTGCTGAATTTGTTTCAAAAAGTCATCAAAACCGAACTGATTTTTAGCAATCTTTTTCTGTAATTTCCTAGCTTCTTCTTCATCAAATTGTTCTTGAGCTCTTTCTACAAGGGAAACCACATCCCCCATTCCCAAAATACGATCAGCCATACGAGAAGGATAGAACACATCAATAGCTTCCATCTTCTCTCCAGTACCAATAAATTTAATTGGCTTATTAACAACCGATTTAATTGAGATAGCTGCACCACCTCTGGTATCACCATCAAGTTTGGTAAGTATTACTCCATCAAAATTTAATACATCATTAAATGCCTTAGCCGTATTTACCGCATCCTGACCTGTCATAGAATCCACAACAAATAATGTTTCATCGGGGTTAACTGCTTTATGAATATTTGCAATCTCGGTCATCATTACTTCATCAACAGCCAAACGACCTGCTGTATCAATAATCACTACATTAAAGCCATTTGCTTTGGCATGAGCAAGACCTGCTTTAGCTATTGCAACTGGATCGTTATTACCTCTGTCACTAAAAACTTCGACATTTATTTGCTCTCCTACTACATGCAATTGATCTATTGCAGCGGGCCTGTATACATCACAGGCAACCAAAAGAGGTTTTTTAGTTTTCTTATTCTTCAGAAAGTTAGCTAGTTTTCCAGAAAATGTGGTCTTACCAGAACCTTGTAATCCTGACATTAAAACTACAGATGGGTTTCCAGATAAATTAACTCCTGCAACTTCTCCACCCATCAATTCGGTTAACTCATCTTTCACAAGTTTCACCATTAATTGTCCAGGCTTAAGGCTTTTCAGTACGTTCTGACCTAATGCTTTTTCCTTTACAGTAGCTGTAAAATCTTTCGCAATTTTATAATTTACATCCGCATCGACTAATGCTCTACGAACTTCCTTAAGTGTCTCAGCAACATTTACTTCTGTAATTTGACCATGGCCTTTTAGAATATGTAACGCCTTATCTAACTTATCACTTAAATTATCAAACATATGCTTTGTTCAGGTTTTTCTAAATCCACTTTTTTAGCAGACAGGTGCAAATTTAATGATTTGAAGTGTATTAATAAAGAATGGTTAAGACAGAATTCGAAATATCCTGAGAAGAAATTAGCTTAAAATAAAAAAGCTATTAGAAAGATTAAGAATTCTCTTTCTAATAGCTTCTTGGACATCATAATTTTGGCTAATTCAAATCATGTCCTTTGGTTATAAAGAAGGCGGAATTAACACACCATTAATTACATGTACGATACCATTAGATGCTTCAATATTAGCGATATCAACTCTGATGATTTCATTTAAAAATACTTCACCATTAATCATCTCGATAGTAACCTCATCACCCTGCACTGTAGTAACCGTCTGACCGGCAAGTAGGTCTTCCGCAGTAAGCTTACCAGACGCCACATGATATAAAAGCACTTCAGTTAATGCTTCTCCTTGCGGGATAGTATCTAGTGCATTAAATGCATCATTAGTAGGAGCAAATACTGTAAAAGGACCTTCTCCATTTAGGGTATCTACTAAATCCGCTATCTGCAATGCTCCTACTAAGGTAGAGAGTTGTGGTGTAGCAACTGCTATCTCTACGATAGACTGTAGATCCGCTGGTGGCAGTAATACTCCTTCAATTACATGTATAATACCATTAGATGCCTCAATATCTGCAATACTAACCTTTATATTACGATTCAAAAATACTTCACCATTAATCATTTCAATAGTAACCTCATCTCCTTGAACAGTAGTAACTGTCTGACCGGCAAGTAGGTCTTCCGCAGTAAACTTACCAGCAGCAACGTGATATAGAAGCACCTCTGTTAATGCATCTCCTTCTGGAACTGCATCTAATGCATTAAATGCATCGTTAGTAGGAGCAAATACTGTAAAAGGTCCATCTCCATTTAAAGTATCTACTAATTCTGCTGCTTGTAACACTCCTACTAGTGTAGAAAGTTCTGGTGTAGCAACAGCAATCTCTACAATTGACTGTAGATCCGCTGGAGGGAGCAGTACTCCATCTATTACATGTATAATACCGTTAGAAGCTTCAATATCTGCAATACTCACTTTGATCGAACCATTTAAAAAGACTTCTCCATCAATCATATCAATAGTAACCTCTTCTCCTTGTACTGTAGTAACCGTCTGACCAGCAAGCAGATCTTCTGCTGTAAATTTACCGGCTGCCACATGATATAAAAGCACTTCTGTTAACGCATCTCCATCTGGAATCGTATCTAAGGCAGCGAATGCATCATTAGTTGGTGCAAAAACTGTAAACGGTCCTTCTCCATTTAAAGTATCTACTAATTCCGCTGCTTGCAGAGCTCCCACTAAGGTAGAGAGTTCTGGTGTTGCCACTGCAATTTCTACAATTGATGGTAATGGTTGAAAAGATGGTGGTATTAGTACAGCATCGATAATTTGGATTACTCCATTAGATCCACCAATATTAGCAGAAAGAAGTTTTACAGTATCATTGATAACAATCTCATTATTATCGTTTAGACTTACCTTTATATCTTCGCCTTGTAATGTTGTTATCATTTCATCCATTAACAACTCTGGAGTATTGAATCTTCCACTAGCTACATGATATAAAAGGACCTGTCTTAAAACCTCTAATTCTGGAACTTCATCTAAGGCTGCAAAAGCTTCATCCGTTGGTGCAAAAACTGTAAAAGGGCCTTCTCCTGATAATGGCGCTACTAAATCCGTAGCTTGCAAAGCTCCTACTAGAGAAGTAAATCTACCATCCTCAACAATTAAATCTACTATGCTCTTATCCGGAAAAATCGTTCCTATTAATTCTGCATTCCAGTCTCCTCTTCCTATACCGTTACCAAAGATTCTAAAACCTCCTTGTAAATTACCTTCTGCATCCACTCTTCCAATCCCAAAAATAAGACTTCTTCCTGGAGGGTTAATTATTAAATATACGATTCCATCACTTACAATAGCTCCTCTAGTTCTAGCTTTAGTTCCATCTGGTAACACTAGATTTCCACGAACTATGGTAAAGCTTGCATGGTACAAGGTAAAATTCAATCTAAGTTCTCCTGAGATGTCTGTTCCAGCTCCAGATCCACTATTTATAGTAGCTGAAAAATCATATACTCGTCTCTCTCTACTAATATCAAATCTAGTACTTTTAGAAACGACAAACGCTTCTTCTTCATTTTCTGGCTCGGCCAATTCTCCATCAATAATGTTTTGGGTCATTTCTTCGATTTCATCAAAGCTAATAATCTTTGACTCCTCAAATTCGATCTGTTCAGGGTTTGACGGGTCTAGCTCGTTATTATCCGTCTGACAAGAGACCAAAAGGGAAGTTACAAAAAGGCACAAGAATGGTACCGTTAATCTTTGGATTAGCGTTTTCATTGGTTTTAATTTAAATTAGTTAATACTTAAAATGAGTGTGAAAAAAAGGGCATTTAGTCTCGAAAAAATCGGGGGTTTCAATTTCTAAATGCCCTTTCGGGGGGAAAATTAATTTATTTAGTCCAATGGATTGGGAACCATTACTTTATTGATCACGTGAATAACTCCATTACTCGCCTGCACATCAACAGCAACAATTTCAATATCATCATTTCCTGCTCCATCAGTTAAATTAGCTATCGCTCCATTAGTTCCAGGAATACTAACTGTAAGCGCATCTCCTTCAAGAGTACCTGGTGTTACTAAACCATCACTTAAATCACCAGAACGCACATTAGCTGCTCCAATCACATGGTGAAGTAAAATTGGCGTTAAACCACTTTCGTCAGGAATAGATGTTAATGCATCAAATGCTGCATTTGTAGGTGCGAATACGGTAAATGCAGGATTTATAAGATCTAAATTACCTCCTTCAGTTCTTGATAAGATCGCAGCAAAATCAGTCATAGGAGTTAAATCCGTTAATGCGGATACCAAAGTGGAAAAATTAGCATCTGCTGTAGCAAAGGTAACAACCGTAGGAAGTGTAATAACAGCATCTACCTTATGAATTACTCCATTAGATGCTACGATATCCGCTTCACTAACATCAGAAATACCATTGAATGAAACACCACTATCCGTATTAATGTAAATACTTAAGTTATTCATAGTATCTCCGTAAGTAGCTAATGTATTAGAGTACGTTGTAGTAAGCGCTGTAGAAACATTTGTTCCTGCTAATACATGGTTTAATAATATCTGTTCTAAAGCAGCAGCCGAAACTCCTGAAATATCACCCAAATCCGCAAAAGCATCATTATCTGGAGCTAATAAAGTTAAATTACTATCTTCTGCACTTAAAACAGTTTCAAAATCTGTATTAAACCCAGTTGTTGTTGTAGCAACCGTTGCTAGTGTAGAAAAATTACTATCTAAACCTACAAATGTAAGCATTGTCGGTAATGGAATTACTTTATCTACAGCATGTATCACACCATTGTCCGTCATTATATCCGGTGTAGTAACTGTAGACTCTCCATTAATAACTACACCATTAGTAGTATTAATATACATACTAATATTTGCCCCAGAATTAGTCTCAGTAGCTATATTTTTCACATAACCTGTTGTTAAATCAGCTGCAGTTTCAGTTGTACCTAATACGTGATTTCTTAAAATTTGTTCTAGGGTTGCATCAGGAACATCATCTAGCGAAGCCCCATCCAGGAACTCAGTAAATGCAGCATTATTAGGTGCAAACACGGTGAAAGTACCGTTCCCATTTAAGGCTACATCCAAACCAGTTCTCTGTAAAGCAGCTAATAACGAACTATAATCTGCATTATCAGATACGAAATCTGCTATAGTCATAGAATCTGGAATAAATATAGTATCATCATCATCACTACACGAAGCGATTGAAATTATACATAATGCTAAAAAAGCTTTTTTGAAGAAATTTTTCATGTTATTGGTTTTAATTTTATAATTAATTGTTCGATGATGAAACAACTGATAAAACAAAAGTGCTACCCTGAAAATTGATTTTAATACTTTTTTAACTTTTTGTTTAACCTTTTAGTTAAAAAACTAAACATTAGTTCAATCCATCATTTTCTTCGCAGGATGTTTCGAAGGCAAGAATTCTAGATAGTAGCTCATCATTATGTGTTGCATCTAAATGCTCTCCATTACTAAGCAATAATCTAATAGGGTAATTTATTGCCACTAAGGTGCTTTCATTAAGATTTTCCATAAATCCAAATACTTGAGCATCATGCAAAACCTCTATAGTACCAATTCTATTGCTATTGGAATTATAAGTTGCAAATCGAAAAGGATATACAAAATCTACACATTCAATATCATCATCATCCACTTCGCAACTATTGGCTAATGATTGCAATTCTAAATCATTTTCGATAATTTCTTCTTCATGATTATCTTTAGTTATTATAATAGGAAATTGAATTTTAATATCATCCGATTGGCTTAATTGATTATAGTCCTCTATTTGATCAATTACAATTTCTTCTGTTATATTTCTTATTATTGAATACGGTAAATTAATACTGTAACAGTTTCCTCCATCCACTAAATCATCATATGATCCATCATGTGTAACAATATTTCTCATTAATTTTGCCAGTTGAGAATCTTTCGGGATTGTATTATCCAGTGTCGAATCAATCAGTTCTCGCTCTTCTTCTTGACAAGAATTCATGAAAAAAGCACAACTAATCAACACACCTACAATACAATACCTTAACTTTTCCATATCACTATTCTTTATTCGATTTACTATAATAACAATTTAAGTGTTCAAATTCCCACTAGCTTAAGTTTTTTTTTAATTTTGAAGAAAACTAAAAATGCCTAAAGATCTATTTGAAAATGTTTGTGAAGAAAGATTGTTTTCAGAACTTTTCGTAAAACATTCTAAAAACCTTCATGACTTTATCTATTACAAATATGGAGAACATATCAATCCAAAAGATCAGGTTCAGGAAGCATTTATTAAACTTTGGGATAATTGTAATAAAGTTTCTTTAGAAAAAGTAAAAAGTTTTTTGTTCACAGTTGCTAATAATCTATCACTAAATCAAATAAAACACGATAAGGTAAAATTAAGATATCAGCAAACAGAAACAAAAGGTACAACCAACGAAAGCCCTCATTTTGTATTAGAAGAAAAAGAATATCTCCTAAAATATCAAACAGCACTTACAAAATTAACAGAAGCACAGCGAGTAGCTTTCTTAATGAATAGAATTGAAGGAAAAAAGCATAAAGAAATTGCCGAATTATTAGGGATTTCAAGAAAAGCTGTAGAAAAAAGAATTTATGGCGCACTAGAAAAATTAAGAAAAGATATCGAAGGAATTTAAAAAAAATAAAGCAAAGGGTAGGAATTAAAGCTTGTCGATTGTTATAGTATTAAGAATCTTGTTATGAAAAAGAAGGATCTTATTAAAAAGTGGTTGAACAACGAACAACTCACTAAGCAGGAATCAGAGGCGTTTGAGAAATTGGACGCCTATGATTCTTACATGAAAATATCCGAGACGGCTAAAAAGTTCAGTGCTCCAGATTACGACTTAGCAAATAACCAAGAAATACTTAAAAATAGGTTATTAGAACGAAAAAGAATTCCTTCGAAAATTTCTTATCAAAAAATATTTTTACGAATCGCCGCTATCTTTGTTCTTGGACTTGGTTTATATTTTTCTTTCTTTAAAGAGTATAACACTATTATAGATACTATTGCTAGCCAAAAAACTACTCACGAATTACCTGACAAATCAACTGTTAGGCTTAATGCTCTTTCTTCTGTAACTTATGATAAAAAAAATTGGGATAATAAACGTAAACTATCTTTAGAAGGAGAAGCATATTTTAATGTAGCTAAAGGTAAGAAGTTTGATGTTTATACTCCATCCGGTATCGTAAGCGTTATCGGAACTCAATTTAATATTAAGCAAAGAGATGAAATTTTTGAGGTAACTTGTTATGAAGGAGTAGTTAGTGTTACTATTGCTGATCAAACAAAATATTTAAAAGCAGGTGATGCTCTGGAACTAGTTAAAGACCAGATAAAAGAGAGGAAAATTACAACTAAGGAACCAACTTGGTATTCTAACAAAAGTTATTTTCAGGAAACTCCGTTCATAAGGGTATTAAAAGAACTAGAATGGCAGTATGGAGTCACTGTTAAAACAAAAAATATTAATCCTTCTGTACTTTTTACGGGTAATTTTGTACATTCAGATATTCAAACTGCATTAAAGTCAATTACGATTCCGATGCGTTTGAAATATGTGATTAATAACAAAACCGTAACCTTATATAAAGAGTGATTAAACCCAAAATCCTCGTTTCCAGTATACTTATATTTTTTGTTCTTTTTACGGCTACATCGCAAACCGAAAAAGGCACGCATTCTCTTATTTCTGTTTTAAAAACTATTCAGAAGAAATTCGGATACGATTTTTCATATATTAATCAAGAATTGGAAGGTATTTATATTTCCAAACCCCTTGATTCGATAAATTTTGAGGAAACCATAAGACATCTTAAAAACAATACACCTTTTAACTATACTGTTTTAAAAGATAAAACAGTAGCGTTAAGTTTTAGGCCAGTAGAAATTTGTGGAATTCTAAAAGGTTCTGATGACATCATCATAACTGATGCTACTATTCAGAGTTCAAACAACGCTACAATTAGTGATGTAGAGGGTAAATTTATACTTAAAATTGAATCTCCGAATGAGAAAATCAAAATTAATTACCTAGGATATATACCTATAATACTTTCTGCACTAGATTTTATTAAAGAACCTTGTAAAAAAATTATTTTAACTCAGAAAGTTGAATATATAAATGAAATTATCCTTAATGATTATTTAATTAAGGGGATAGATAAACAATTAGATGGTTCTGTTCGTATAGATTATAATAACTTTGGTATTCTACCAGGTCTTACCGAACCTGATTTATTACAAACTATACAAGCTCTTCCTGGTATTCTAAGTGTCAATGAATCTGTTTCTGACATTAATGTACGCGGTGGAACTAATGATCAAAACCTTATATTATGGGATGGAATAAAAATGTATCAATCCAGTCATTTTTTTGGACTCATATCTGCATTTAATCCATATCTAACCAAAAATGTACAAGTATTCAAAAATGGCTCTAGTGCAAGCTATGGCGATGGAGTTTCGAGTGTGATCGCTATGAATACCACCAACAACATTAATGATGAATTAGATGCTAGTATTGGTTTAAACTTAATAAGTGTAGATAGTCATATTGACACTCCTATTAACAAAAAATCTTCCATTCAATTAGCGGTACGACACTCAATCAATGAAATCCTAAAAACTCCTACCTATAACAGATTCTTTGATAAAGCATTTCAGAATTCCGAAGTTATTAGTAATGATAATTCTGATGAGCGGTTTTCTTTTTATGATGCAAGCATGAGATGGTTGTACAAATTATCATCAAAAGATCTTATTAAAATAAACGCTTTGGTAATGCGCAATAAACTTGTTTTTCAAGAAAATGCTACGGATAGTCAGATTGATATTTCTAGAGAAAGTAGTGCTAAACAAAAGAATATTATAGGTGGTATTTTATATCAGCGCAATTGGAGCGAAATTTTTCAGAGTGAATTACTAATATATGGAACTAATTATACGCTAGAAACGGTTAATTCGGATATACCAAACAATCAAAGGCTTTTACAAGAAAATGATGTTTTGGAAAATGGCATAAAACTAAACACATTACTTAAAGCTAATTCGAATATTATTTTAAAAAATGGATATCAATTTAATGAAACTGGAATATCATATCTACGAGATTTAAACAATCCAACTTTTAGAGACCTAACAAAGGAAGTAGTTCGAACACACAGTTTATTCTCGGAGATGTCTTATAAATCCGAAAACAACTCTCTATATGCCAATTTGGGAGTTCGCCTTAATTATTTAGAGAAGTTTGATACATATATTTTTGAACCACGTGTAAATCTTTACAAACGATTTACAAATCATTTCACACTAGAGTTTCTCGGTGAAATAAAAAGCCAGTCAAGCTCTCAGATTATTGATCTTCAAAATGATTTTTTAGGGATAGAAAGTCGAAGATGGGTATTATCCAATAATGAGGATATTCCTATCCTAAAAAGCAAGCAAGCTTCTATTGGACTTAGCTATAACCATAATAATTGGTTAGTCACCACAGATTTCTATTACAAAGATGTCGAAGGTATTATTACCCGAAGTCAAGGTTTTCAGAATCAATTCGAATTCATAAACGATCATGGTAGCTATTCTGTTTTGGGAATTGATTTTTTGGTCAATAAAAGATTCAAAAACGTTAGTACTTGGCTTAGCTACTCCTATGCGGACAATGAATATACATTTAATAATTTAAGCCCTACTAATTTTCCTAATAATATTGATATACGTCATAATGTAAATTTTGCTGTTGCATATCATAAGAATAATCTAAAAATCTCTGGAGGTATTAACTGGCATAGTGGAAAACCAACTACTTTACCAAACCTTAATAATGTGATCGAAAATGAGACTATAGATTACTTGAATCCTAATAGTGAACGGTTGGATAGTTACATCAGATTAGACCTTTCTTCTACCTATACTTTTAAAATTACCGAAAAAATAAACGGTCTTGCAGGAATTTCTATTTGGAATATTACCGATCAGGAAAATACTTTTAATACTTATTACACTATAAGAGATCAAAATGAATTGAAAGAAGTAGAAGAATTTGGTCTTGGCATTACCCCAAATGCTGTTTTTCGTCTAAATTTCTAAAGATTCTTTACACCATTATACGTAACTACATCTTCTCCACCGGCTACTTTTTCAATATTTTTAATGATTTCAAAACCATTTTTCTTAAAAAAGTCTTTTGTACTCATATTAATTCGAGTAGTTAAGATTCCCATATTAGCATCTTCGGCTACACTCTCTAAGGTTTTATACAACTCTTTCGCAATACCTCTACCTTGGTAATTCTGATGCACAAAAATATATTCTATTACTCCATCTTTACTTAGAGCAAATGAACCAACTACCTCTCCATTTAGTTTTGCATTGTACACAAAATCTTCAGTAAACTTTTGAATCCAATGTTTTTTATCCAAAGCTAATCTAGAAAATATTTTCACTTCTTCTTTCGTAAAAATTTTGGAACCATAAATAGTAACTGTCTGATAAAACAAACGCTGCATTAATGGTAAATCACTATCAGTAGCTCTAGAAATTTGATAATTCATTTAGTATGGCAGAAGAAAACTTCTTTTGTTATGGGGTAAAACAACTTTTTCCTAAAATAAACAAAAAACACTTATAAATAAAAATTTTTGTTAAAAAAAACATAAAATTAGATGAAAATATTGTAATTTATACCTGCCCTAAATAATATGTATGAAACACCGCTATCTTTATTTGACATTGGCATTACTACTTTTTAGTAATATTTCTCTTTGTCAACAAAAACAATTGGACAGCCTTATTTTAGTTACAAATTCTACATCGGATTCATTACATATCAACTTAGCTGCTGACCTAATTTATGAATTGAGCTTGAATGAACAATTCGCAAAAGGTTTAAAGTATTGCGATACTTTTATAAGAATTTCTAAAAACATAAAATATGATAAAGGAGTTGGTCAATTACACAATGAGAAAGCATCTATATATAACCAAACTGATGAACTCTACGAATCATTAAAATGTTTTGACCAGGCGGCTCTATATTACGGAAGAATCAATTATACACGAGGACTGGCGATGATCCAAAATAACAAAGCTGTTATAGAACAACGATTAGGCAACCCTGAAAAGAGTATTACCCATCTCTTAGAAGCAAACATATACTATGAAAAACTAAAAGACAGTGTTAGTTTATCGACAACTATCAATAATATTGGCAACGTGTACGGAGACCTTAATGAATTTGATGCTGCTAAGAAATATTACTACCAGTCATTACAGTTAAAAAGGAAAACTAATTCTAAAACCATAGGTTCTACACTAAATAACTTAGCTATAATTTATACAAAAGAACATAAGTTAGACAGCGCATTAGTTTTACTAAATCAATCATTAAGAGTAAATAAAAAAGATAATGATAGCAAAGGTATATCTGAAGCATATAGTGCACTAGGCAAAATCTCTTTTATTAAAAAAGAGTATCAACAGGCTAAAAAATATTATGAATCTGCGCTTTTTCTTGGTGGAAAAATAGCTTACAAAGAACGACTTACTCGAACAAAATTATCATTGGGTGAAATTGCTATCAAAACCAACAAATACCAGGAAGCTGATACATATATATCTGCTGCCAGAAAAGATGCAAAAAACCTTAACTCTACTCCATTATTGCTTAATAGCTATGATTTATCTTCGGTTTTAGATTCTGCAAGAGGTAATTATGTAGGTGCCTACAAGTGGCAAAAAGAATATAAAAATTTATTTAATGAACATATACTTAAAGAAACCAGCCAGAAGATAGAGTTGGTTAAAAAAAGACTCGAAAACGAAAAAAGACAACAAGCAATTTTGGATAAACAAAAAATAGCAGAACAAGAAGTTAAGGAAGAACTATTTAAACAAAAAATCTACACTTACATTGCGATTGCTGCTTTTGTTATAGCGATTATTTTTATCGTCGGAATTGTAAAAAGCAGATTGCAAAGAGCTAAATATATTAAAGAGCTAAACGAATCTAATCAAGTAAAAAATAAATTGTTTTCAATAGTCTCTCATGACTTGAAAAATGAAATTCACGGGCTGGACAACACCTTTAATCTATTAAGAGATGATGTGATTTCTGAAAATGAATTCAAAGAGATTATTCCGATACTTTCTAATAGCACTCATCAGACTTCTTTACTATTAACCAACCTTTTAAATTGGTCAAAATCTCAAATGAATGAATTAAAAGCAAATCCTAGACTTTTTAATTTTTCAGAAATAATACAAGATAAATTCACTTTTTTTGCATCCAAAGCATCTCATAAACAAATAAAAC
Organism: uncultured Aquimarina sp.; assembly: GCF_947492405.1. Classification (GTDB taxonomy): domain Bacteria; phylum Bacteroidota; class Bacteroidia; order Flavobacteriales; family Flavobacteriaceae; genus Aquimarina. Next base: position 184,164 of record NZ_CANLMP010000003.1, on the reverse strand, counting down.
TTATCAACAACCTTACTAACGCTACTCTAGTTTACGCTGATAAAGATATGAGTAACATTGTAGCACAAAACTTAATAGCTAATGCCATAAAGTTTTGTAGCTCTGGAGATACAATTACAATTTATAAAAAAGAGGAAGAAAAAAGTACCAAAATATATTTTGAAGATACAGGAATAGGAATTTCTGAAGAAAACATAACAAAACTATTTTCTGAAGAAAATTTAACTACTAAAGGGACAAATAATGAAACAGGTACTGGGTTAGGATTAAAAATATGTAACGAATTAATTACTCTGAATCAAGGAACTTTAAAGGTAAAAAGTCATCAAGGAGAAGGAAGCACTTTTTGTATAACACTTCCTAAAACTTCAGCCTCCTAAATTTTATTACATACGCTCTGGAACCTGAACTCCTAATAGTCCAAATGCAGATTTAATAGTAGCACCTACTACTCCTGAAAGCTGAACTCTAAAAATCTTTTCGGCTTCAGAATCCGCCCCAAATATCGATACATTTTGAAAAAACGAATTATATCCCTTTACTAAATCATACGTATAATTAGCAATAATTGCCGGACTTAAATCCTTTGCTGCATTCTGTATAATTTCAGGATATATTTCTAATAACTTTATTAGTTCTTTCTCTCTTCCATCCAATTTTATATTTTCCAAGGAATCATTCAAATCAAAATCGGCTTTACGTATTATAGCTTGAATTCTTGCGTATGTGTATTGGATAAAAGGTCCCGTATTTCCCTGAAAGTCCACAGACTCTGATGGATCAAAGAGTATTCTTTTTTTAGGATCTACCTTTAGAATGAAATACTTTAATGCCCCCAAACCAATAGTTTTGTATACATTATTTTTTTCTTCTTCGGAATACCCTTCTAATTTTCCTAATTCTTTAGAAATTTCTCCAGCAGTCTCCGCCATTTCTATAATTAGATCATCTGCATCAACTACAGTACCTTCTCTACTCTTCATCTTACCGCTAGGTAAATCAACCATCCCATAACTTAGATGATGTAAATTCTTGGACCAATCGTACCCAAGTTTTTTAAGAATCAGAAAAAGCACCTTAAAATGATAATCCTGCTCGTTACCTACGGTATAAATCATACCTCCGATATCTGGATTATCTTTTACACGCTGTATCGCTGTACCAATGTCTTGAGTCATATATACTGCCGTACCATCACTACGTAACACTAGCTTTTCATCCAATCCTTCATCCGTAAGATCACACCAAACAGATCCGTCTTCTTTCTTAAAGAATACCCCACTAGCAAGACCTTCTTCTATATTATCTTTACCTAAAAGATAGGTATTACTTTCATAATAATAACTATCAAAATCAACACCCAAAGTTTTATATGTTTGATCAAAGCCAGCATATACCCAACTGTTCATGATTTTCCAAAGCTTTACAACATCTTCATCACCAGCTTCCCATTTTCTAAGCATTTCTTGAGCTTCCACTAAAATAGGAGCTTCTTTTTTCGCTTCGTCTTCGGTTTTACCCGAAGCAATCAACTCTGATATTTCGCTTTTATATTCCTGATCAAACTTCACATAATAATTACCTACCAGTTTATCACCTTTTAATCCTGTAGATTCTGGAGTTGCTCCGTTACCAAATTTTTGCCAGGCCACCATACTTTTGCAAATATGGATCCCTCTATCATTAATAATCTGGGTTTTATATACTTTTTTACCGCTAGCTTTAATGATTTCTGATACCGCATAACCCAATAAATTATTTCTTATGTGACCTAGATGTAATGGTTTATTGGTATTTGGAGAAGAATATTCTACCATTACAGCTTTATCTCCTTCTTTTGGAGTTACAAAACCATAATGTTCGACATCTTTTATTTCTGTAAAAAAGTTTAGATAATATTGATCAGCAACTACAAGGTTTAGAAACCCTTTTACTACATTAAATGATGTAATCTCTTCTACCTGCTCTACCAAATACGCCCCTACAGCTTCACCTATCTGAACGGGATTACCTTTTACGACGCGTAACATAGGAAAAACTACGACTGTAATATCACCTTCGAACTCCTTACGAGTTCCTTGTAGTTCTACAGATTCTAAGTTTGTACTATACAGTTCTTTTATCGCTGCTTTTACTTGCCCTGAAATGGTTTGCTGTAATGTCATTTTATAAATTGTATTTGATACAAAAATCAGGCTGCAAAGATAATAGAAATATAATCTTATACCACTTCAATACCCATCAATTCGTATCTTGTAACAAAAGAAAAAATGCTGGTTAATAACACATACCGAGATCCTGAACTAAAAAAAATTCTTGATGAACAAGTAGGGAAACCTTTTAGTATAAGGGAACGAATAAAATTAGGTGGGATCGGTTCTCCTAAACTTAACATAACAGAAGCCAGTATAGAAATCAATAATTTACTAATACTCGATAACAATTTAAACAGCTGTAATATTGAGCTTAGACCTAAAGGTATTTTAGTAGGTTTTGGAGTTCGTTTAGAAACATACTTACTAGTTATTCCTTTTTACAAATTAACGATTTACAAAGGGAAAGCAGAAGAATATAGTATTTATAAAGACAATTATTTTATTAAATTTTATGCGAAGAGTACGGATACCTCCATCCATAAATATATAAAAAAAATAATCCGTTACAAAGCAGATAACGGTCCTACTAACGTTGAAGATTTATGATAAAAAGAATATTATTTTTACTAAGTATAGTTATAATTATTTCTTGTTCTGGAGATGATCATAGTAATCAACATGTAACTGAAGAAGCTCAGAAATTTTACAAAGGCATGGATCTATCTTTTCAATCAGAATTAGATTCTTATAATATTCAATATAAAGATCAGAATAATAATGCTATTGATTTATTAGATTATGTGACATCCAAAGGCAGTAATCTTATTCGGCTAAGATTATGGCATACCCCAGAAGGAGGGTTTAATTCTTTGGAAAAAGTAAAACAGTATGCTCTAAAAATCAAAAGTACAGGCGCTGATTTTTTACTTGACATTCATTATTCTGATACTTGGGCAGACCCTGCCAATCAAGAACCTCCATTATTTTGGAGCACTTTAACAAATTCTGAAATCAAAAATGCTATTTACGAGTACACCAAAAAAGTAATTTCAGAATTAAAGGACCAAGGAACAACTCCTACTATCGTTCAGATCGGAAATGAAACAAATTCAGGTTTTCTATGGGATTATGGTAAAATATGGAATGAGTTTGATAACAATTGGCTCCAATATATAGCACTTTCTAACACAGCTGAGAAAGCTGTCAAGGAAATTGATCCTAATATAAAAACGATGATTCACGTTGCTGGAATTAACTTCGCCAGATTCTTTTTTAAAAAATTTGAAGAATCCGGTGGAAATTATGATATCATTGGTCTTTCCTATTATCCCCAGTTTCATTCCAAAAATCTTAACCAAATTAAAAATGATCTCAGTTTTCTTGCGGTTACATTTAATAAAAATATCCTTTTGACCGAAATATCATATCCTTTTACCTTTAATTGGAATGATAATCTCAACAATTTTATTGGTGATCAAAGCCAAATCTTGAATGAATTCCCGGCAACTCCAGATGGACAGAAAGATTATTTAGAATGGATTATCAAAATCTTAAAAGAGATTCCGAATAATAAAGGGTTAGGTTTTTGTTACTGGGCGCCTGATTGGGTAGCTTTTGAGGGTAATGAAAATACCTATTCAAATGGATCTTCATGGGAGAATCAATGTATTTTTGATTTTGAACATAAAGTTTTAAAGGTAATTGAAGTTTTTTCGAGTGATTAATTCTTTGTAACTTATACCTAAAAAGATGCGAATACTACTCACTGGTGCCAATGGTTATATTGGTATGAGATTACTACCACTATTACTAGATTCTAATCATGAAGTTACTTGTGCTGTACGTGATAAAGATCGATTTTCTATTGATCAAGAAATGGCTAAAAAAGTTTCAATTGTAGAGATCGACTTCTTAGAAGATCCTGACCCTAGTATTTTACCAAAGAACATTGATGTAGCCTATTACCTTATCCATTCTATGAGTTCATCAACTTCTGACTTTGATAAAAAAGAAGAGATTTCCGCTCAAAATTTTAACACCTATGTTGCTCAAACAAATATCAAACAAGTAATCTATCTAAGCGGTATTGTAAACGAAAAGAATTTATCTAAGCACCTTTGGTCTAGAAAAAACGTTGAGGAAACTTTATATCAGGGAAAATTTAATCTTACTGTTTTACGATCCGGAATTATCGTTGGATCCGGAAGTTCTTCTTTTGAAATCATAAGAGATCTATGTGAAAAATTACCTGTAATGATAACGCCAAAATGGGTAAACACCAAAACTCACCCTATTGCTGTTAGAGATGTTCTAAGCTTTATGACAGGAGTATTAGGTAACTCTGAATGCTACAACCAGTCATTTGATATCAGTGGACCTAATGTAATTACCTATAAACAAATGTTATTGCTTTACGCAAAAGTAAGAAGTATAAAACTTTTTATTTTTACGCTACCTGTTATGACTCCAAAACTTTCTTCTTATTGGTTGTATTTTGTAACCTCGACTTCTTATAAGCTAGCATTAAATCTAGTTGACAGTATGAGTATACCTGTTGTCGCTAACGACAATCGGTTACAAAAAATACTAGATATTGAGCCCATGACATATACAAGAGCACTGGAACTAGCATTTATAAAAATAGAGCAAAATCAAGTAGTATCCAGCTGGAAGGATTCTATGATCAGCGGACGTTTTGATAAAGATATCCAGAAATACGTTACAGTTCCAAAAAAAGGGTGCCTTAGAGATAAAAAGAAAATTAAAATTAGTGATCCCAATAGAGTAGTTGAAAGAATATGGGCAATCGGTGGAGAAACTGGTTGGTACTATGGGGATTGGATGTGGAAAATAAGAGGATATATAGACAAGTTTTTTGGTGGAGTTGGATTAAGAAGAGGAAGGACGAACCCAGATAAAATTTACTCTGGAGACGCTTTGGATTTTTGGCGAGTTTTAGTAGCTGATAAAAATGAAAAGCGCTTATTACTTTTTGCAGAAATGAAGGTACCCGGAGAAGCTTGGTTAGAATTTGATATTGACAAAAACAACATACTCCATCAAACCGCTACATTTAGACCAAGAGGAATTTGGGGCAGACTATACTGGTATCTTATGGTTCCTTTTCATTACTTCATATTTGGCGGAATGATACGCAATATTGTATCGAAAAACAAAAAATAATATAGACAAAAAGCTTATTTTTATCGATAAATAACACTTTTTATTAAAATATTAGTATTTTTGTATAAAAATCAAATGCAGAGATCATTACTTCTTCTAGGCTTATTAATTACTACAATTAGTTGTAGCAATAAGATAGAACAAGGCTCTCAAATTGATGATCTTACAGGTATATTATCAGGGAAATTTTCATCAAAAAAACAAGCAAAGGAAGAATCTGGTTATTCTGCAGTATGTTTGATCAATATCCCGATCTGGGATGATAGACCAGGGTATTGGTTTTATCAAGAATTATATGATGAAAAAAATAGTACCTCAATTTATAACCAAAGAATAATAAATTTTAAGAAGTTAGATAGCTTAACCATTAGCAGTGTTAACTATAGTATTCCTGATCAAAAAAGATATGCAAATGGCTGGAAAGACATTTCTATTTTTGACCATTTAACCATTGATAGCCTTAAAATCAGGGATGGATGTGATGTGTATTTCAAAAAGAAGACATCTACTATTTACCATGGAAAGACAAAGAAAGGAACTTGTTCCAGTAGTTTCAGTAGTAAAATATCTTACACTACAAGTAATATAGTTATCAGTAAAAACAAAATCACTTCTTGGGATCGAGGTTATAATACACAAGGAAAACAAATATGGGGCAAAATTCAAGGTCCCTATAAATTCATTCGAGTCCGAGAAGATTAAGAAATTAATTCATAAAATCTCCTAGCGTTTTATTTTCTAAGACTTTTAAGGTATTATCTCTTACCTCAATCATAAGTTTATGTACTGTACAAGCATCTTCATCAGGACAATCATCACATTTTTCATAAAAGTTCAAACTTACACAAGGTAACATTGCTATTGGTCCTTCTAACACCCTTATTACCGATGCCATTGAAATCTCTTTAGGCTCTTTAATTAGATAATATCCACCGCCTTTTCCTTTTTTAGAACCTAAAAAACCATTCTTACGAAGCGTGAGCAATATACTTTCTAAAAATTTTTGAGAAATATTTTCACTTTTAGCAATCTCAGATATCAAAACAGGATTTTCACACCGTTTTCTTGCAATATAGGTTAGTGCTTTTAATCCGTATTTTGTTTTCTTCGAAAGCATTTGTTTATTTATAATATCAAAAATAGTTAAAAGATATCACTTCACATTTTTATGATATCTTTTAACCGTTTTTCAGATGATAATTATCTTTTTGGAAGAAAAACTTCCGCCATCATACAACGGGCGCTTCCTCCTCCTAATCTTTCAATTGTTTCAAGATTACTGTGTAGTATTGCACAATGTTTTTCTATTTTAGATACTTGATCTTTTGACAAACTATTGTATGCTGCAGAGGACATTACCAAATATTGTTTTTCATCCGCTCCAACTACTTGTAACATATTTCCTGCAAAGTTATTCACCTGATCTTCAGTAATTGAAATTATTTCTTTGCTATCGTTCTTTAAGTGATTTACTAAGCTTTTTCGTTCTTTTTTATCATCTACACAATCTAAACATACTACTGCAAAAGTTTCTCCGACTCCCATCATAACATTAGTATGATAAATTGCCAATCGCTCACCTTTCACTGTTTGATATGCCGTAAAAATCACCGGAGTATATTCAAAATCCTCGCAGAACTCAATGAGTAATTGTTCATCTGCTCTTGGCGAAAGTGCACAGTACGCTTTTCTATGAAATCTATCCAGAACAAGGCTTCCTGTCCCTTCAAGAAAAACATCATCTTCCTCGGCCTCCGTATAGTCTATTATATTCTTTATTTCGAATCCAGCATCTTCAATTGTATCTAGAACCTCTGGGCGACGTTCTCTCCTTCTGTTAACAGCAAACATAGGATATAAACCTACATCACCATTTTCATGAAAAGAAATCCAGTTATTTGGAAAAATAGAATCTGGCGTATCATTTTCTAGCTTATCATCTATTACAATAACGTTTACACCTACTGATTTGAGTTTTTCGACAAAACTATCAAATTCTTTCTGTGCTTTTATATTAACATCTTCTGTACTATTATCACTGGCATCCTGATAATAATTATTAACTGCTGTTTCCTCATTCATCCTAAACTTAACCGGACGAATCATTACTATAGTGTTTGTGATTTGTTTCATTATTTAATCTCTTATCAATGGCATAGTAGAACAACGTAAAAGGCCTTCTTGTTTAGCTATTTCTGAATAAGGAACTTCTTCTACAGTTATACCTAAGCTACGTAACCAAGTATTTAATCTAGTAAAACCTTTCTCAGAAATTACTATATCTTCTGATATAGAAAATATATTAGAGTTCATATAGTACATTTCGTCTCTAGTAATGTGGAATAAATTTTCATTTCCAAAAAAGTCGACTAAATATTTATAATCATCTAAATTTCTGAATCCTTCTTTATGAATTATAGCTTTATTCTTACCCACAGGTTGAAAACAACAGTCTAAATGTAAAGCGTTATCTCTTGGGTCATCCATTGATTTATTTAGATCAAACTCCTTCACTATTTTCTTTGGAAAAAGTGATCTAATATACGCTACCCCTTTCATGTTCGTTCTAGCTACAATACAATCGCTATAATCTTCTGCTTTATAAGTTCCTATAAAAATATGATCATTATGGATCATGATATCACCTCCTTCAAAATGAATATCTTCTGATGGAGCCTTATAGACTTTATTTGGATTGATTTGATCAATTACATATTGAATCGCCTTAATCTCTTTTTCTCTATCTGGAAGTATATTTGATTTTATAAATGTATCCTCTATTACTAACCCAATATCCCTTGCAAAAATTTGATTATAATTCTCTATTATCTCGGGCCTAAATACTTTTACATCGTATTTTTCAAAAACCTTGGCTACAGCTTCCATTTCTGAAATCATATCAGACTCTTTGGGGTAAGTCCCAGCTTTAATATGCTCTATCGATTTAGGATCGTAAGCTTCTTCAATTTTTGGCACAGGACCATTACTTATGGCTGTACCTAAAACAACTGCTCTAAGTCTTGAAGTTTCATTTTGGATATTTAATTTCAATCGTTTAATTTTAAGGTAAAACTATAATTATTATATCATTTATGATCCAACAAATATAGGAAGAGGGGCGATGTAGATGCTAATTTTATTCAAAAAAAATATCAACTTTTTATCATATTCCCAAAGTAAGCTTCTTTTAAAACCACATATTGACGATTTCATAAAAAAAGGGTGTTGAAAAATTTCAACACCCTTTTTACTTTTATAAGCTTTATTATCTTTCAGAAACTGACTTAAAAGACCTATAAGTTTCGCCTGTATATATCTGTCTTGGTCTTCCTATTGGTTCTTTACGAAGGCGCATTTCTCTCCATTGCGCAATCCAACCAGGTAATCTTCCCAATGCAAACATAACCGTAAACATTTCAGTAGGAATTCCTAAGGCTCTGTATATAATTCCAGAATAGAAATCCACATTAGGATATAATTTTCTTTTTACAAAATATTCATCTTCTAAAGCTACTTTTGCAAGACCTTTAGCTATATCCAGAACAGGATCTTCCATTCCTAGATCAGCAAGCACCTCTTCTGCTGCAACTTTAATAATTTTTGCTCTTGGATCAAAGTTTTTGTATACTCTATGCCCAAACCCCATTAAGCGGAAAGAATCTTCTTTATCTTTTGCTTTGGCTATATATTTTGCTGTATCACCGCCATCTTCTTTGATTGCTTCTAGCATTTCTATAACTGCTTGATTCGCTCCTCCATGCAAAGGGCCCCACAGTGCCGAAATTCCTGCAGATAAAGAAGCAAACAATCCTGCGTGAGATGATCCTACTATTCTAACAGTAGAAGTAGAACAATTTTGCTCGTGATCTGCGTGTAGAATTAATAGTTTATCTAAAGCATCGTTAACAATCTTATTAGCTTCATATGTTTTATTTGGTCTAGAGAACATCATTTTATGCAAATTCTCAACATACCCTAAAGCATTATCTCCATAATCTAATGGCAGACTTTTTCTTTTTCTCATTGTCCAAGCCGCTAACACGGGAAACTTGGCTAATATTTTGACAATGGCATTATACATTTCCTCCTCGGAATCAACATCTACAGATCCAGGATTAAAAGCGATTAATGCACTTGTTAAAGATGAAAGAACCCCCATAGGGTGAGCACTTTTCGGAAACCCGTCAAGAATTTTCTTCATGTCTTCGTCTACATGAGATTCTTCTTTGATATCTTTATCAAATTTCTCAAGTTGTTCTGATGTAGGTAACTCTCCAAAAATCAATAAGTAAGCTACTTCTAAAAAATCTGCTTTTTCGGCTAGCTCTTCTATAGAATATCCGCGGTATCTTAGAATTCCTTTTTCTCCATCCAGAAAAGTAATCGCACTCTCACAGCTTCCTGTGTTTTTATACCCCGGATCAATTGTAGTTATACCTCCTGTGGCACCTCTAAGAGTTTTGATATCAATTCCTAATTCTTTTTCAGTTCCTTCTATTATTGGGAACTCATATTTGTTACCGTCTATTTCTAAAGTAGCTTTTTTTGACATTGTGATTATTTAGAATTTTGCTGTTATAATAAGGGTTGCTAAATTACAAAATATAGTGTTAATATATTATTAATCATTGCATCTATTTTAGAATAGAAATCTCTCTTTGATGTTATAACAAAAAAAAGAAGATTCATTACGAATCCTCTTTTTAAAATCTATTTTTTTCATAAAAAATCAACTTATAAATTACAAAAATTGATTCATTATTTTAAAAACATTAAATTCTGTCAATAAGAACAGTTCTAATAATAGTTATCCCTACTCCTAAATCTATTTACTTTTTAACTTTGAATGCTTTTTCTTTTGGATAATAAGCTACAACACCTAGTTCTTCCTCTATACGAAGTAATTGATTATACTTCGCCATTCTATCACTACGTGATGCAGAACCTGTTTTAATCTGACCTGTATTTAGAGCCACTGCTAAATCAGCGATAGTGTTATCTTCAGTTTCACCAGATCGATGAGACATTACGGAAGTATATCCAGCATTATGTGCCATATTTACAGCTGCTATTGTCTCTGTAAGCGTCCCTATTTGGTTTACCTTAATTAAAATTGAATTAGCTATACCGTTTTCAATTCCTCTTGATAATCTTTCTACATTTGTCACAAATAAATCATCTCCAACTAGCTGTACTTTATCTCCAACTTTATCAGTTAAATATTTCCAACCATCCCAGTCATTTTCGTCCATACCATCTTCTATTGAAACAATAGGATACTTAGAAGCCAATTCAGCAAGATAATCAGCTTGTTCTTCGCTTGTTCTTATGACACCTGTTTTTCCTTCAAACTTAGTATAATCATACTTACCATCAACGAAAAACTCTGCAGCAGCACAGTCTAAAGCAACCATTACTTCATCTCCAAACTTATATCCAGCTTTTTCTACAGCTAATGCAATTGAGTCTAAAGCATCTTCTGTTCCATCTAACGTAGGTGCAAAACCACCTTCATCACCAACAGCAGTACTTAACCCTCTATCATGAAGCACTTTCTTTAAATTATGGAATATTTCAGTTCCCATTTGCATTGCGTGGGTAAAATCTTTTGCCTTTACCGGCATTACCATAAATTCCTGAAATGCAATTGGCGCATCACTATGAGATCCTCCATTTATAATATTCATCATCGGAACAGGTAAAGTGTTTGCACTTACTCCACCTACATAACGATATAATGGCATATTAAGTTCGTTAGCTGCGGCTTTCGCTGCGGCTAAAGAAACACCTAAAATTGCATTTGCTCCTAATTTTGATTTATTAGGAGTACCATCTAATTCGATCATGGTCTGATCTAATAAATTTTGGTCAAATACAGAATATCCTAATAATTCTTCAGCGATTATGGTATTTACATTTTCTACTGCCTTTTTAACCCCTTTACCCATATAATCACTTCCACCATCTCTTAGTTCTACAGCTTCGTGTTCTCCCGTTGAAGCTCCGGAAGGAACTGCAGCTCTTCCTAAAACACCATTTTCGGTAATCACGTCTACTTCTACTGTAGGGTTACCACGTGAATCTAAAATTTGTCTGGCGTGAATATTTATAATTACACTCATTTCTTGATTTGTTTTTGTTGGATAATTTTAATTCTTCGCAATATACAAAACAGGTAAACTTAAATACCTTAGAAAACCTCTTAATTTATTGCTTAAACCGCAGTAAACACAACAAGTTATCAACTATAACGTTATAGATCAACTTCTTATTAATACACGGTAATTGTAACAAACATAAAAGCTTTAAGCTTCTACCTTTGCTTTTTTAATATTACTAATAAACTGATCGAATAAATAGATTGAATCATTCGGTCCAGGACTAGCCTCCGGATGATATTGTACTGAAAAACAATTTTTGTTCTTCATTTTGATTCCAGCTACCGTATGATCATTTAGATGGACATGAGTTATCTCTACGTCAGAATTACTTTCCGTTTCTTCTCTATTAATAGCAAAACCATGATTCTGAGATGTTATTTCTCCTTTTCCTGTAATTAGGTTTTTTACTGGGTGATTGATACCTCTATGACCGTGATGCATTTTATAGGTACTTATCCCATTAGCTAAAGCAATTACCTGATGACCTAAACAAATACCAAATAATGGCAAATCCCTTTTGATAATTTCTTTAGCCGTTTCAATAGCTTGTGATAATGGCTCCGGATCTCCAGGTCCATTAGAAAGAAAATAACCATCAGGTCCCCATTCACTCATTTTCTCAAAAGTAGTATCATAAGGAAACACTTTAACATACGCATCTCTTTCTGCCAGATTACGAAGTATATTCTTTTTAATCCCAATATCTAATGCAGAAATCTTATAAGTTGCATTAGGATCTCCAAAAAAATAAGGCTCTTTAGTAGAAACCTTGGATGCTAATTCCAACCCTTTCATATCAGGTACTGCTGCCAATTGTTTCTTCAACGAATCAATATCTTCTATTTCTGTAGAGATTAAAGCATTCATTGCTCCGTTATCTCTTATATAACTCACCAAAGCACGCGTATCTACATCTGATACCGCTAATAAGTTATTCTTTTCTAAAAAATCTTGCAATGAACTATCAGCAAGGTCACGAGAGAATTCATAACTAAAATTTTTAACAATCAAACCTGAAATTTTAATCGAATCTGACTCTACTTCTTCGTCATTAGTTCCATAATTCCCAATATGAGCATTCGTAGCCACCATTAACTGCCCGAAATAAGAAGGGTCAGTAAAAATCTCCTGATATCCGGTCATTCCAGTATTAAAACATACTTCACCGAATGCCGTACCTTCTTTTCCAACAGCTTTTCCATAAAAAATAGTTCCGTCTGCTAATAAGACAATTGCTTTTTTTCGAGATTGATATTTCATCTTATATACTTTTTACTATTTAATTTCTTACTAAAGGGTATAACCTTTTTTTTAAAAATATTCAAAAAAAAAGGATAAACGACGAACGTTTATCCTTTATAGTTATGTGTAAATCACATTTCTCATTTATTCTTCTTCAGAACTAGGAGTTTCAACTACTGGTGCAGTTTCAGTTTTCTTAGTTCTACCTCTTCGAGTAGATTTCTTTTTAGCCGGCTTACCTGCATTATAAAGCTCATTGTAATCAACTAACTCTATCATTGCCATATCAGCATTATCTCCAAGACGATTACCAAGTTTAATAATTCTGGTATATCCTCCAGGTCTATCACCAACTTTAGCTGCTACGTCTCTAAACAATTCTGCTACTGCATACTTGTTACGTAATTTACTAAACACAATACGACGATTATGCGTAGTATCTTCTTTAGACTTAGTTACTAATGGCTCTACAAACTGCTTAAGCGCTTTTGCTTTTGCAACTGTAGTGTTTATTCTCTTATGCTCTATAAGAGAACAAGCCATATTAGCTAGCATAGCTTTACGATGCGCTGTTTTTCTACCTAAATGGTTTACTTTTTTTCCGTGTCTCATGACATTAAAAATTTAAGCATCATCTTGCTCAATCTACCTCGTGCAGAGAGCAAAATATGATGTGTTAGTCTTTATCTAATTTATATTTAGAAAGATCCATACCAAAATTAAGACCTTTAACATTAACAAGCTCTTCAAGCTCCGTTAAAGATTTCTTACCAAAGTTACGGAACTTCATCAAGTCGTTTTTATTATAAGATACTAAGTCACCTAATGTATCAACTTCTGCAGCTTTCAAACAGTTAAGAGCTCTTACAGAAAGATCCATATCAATCAGCTTAGTTTTTAACAGCTGTCTCATATGTAATGATTCTTCATCATATGTTTCCGTCTGAGCAATCTCATCAGCTTCTAATGTGATACGCTCATCAGAGAATAACATGAAGTGGTGAATCAATATTTTTGCTGCTTCAGTCAACGCATCTTTTGGATGTATTGATCCATCAGTCACAATTTCGAAAACTAATTTTTCGTAATCTGTCTTTTGCTCTACACGGTAATTCTCAATACTATACTTAACGTTCTTAATCGGAGTATATATTGAATCTGTAAAAATTGTACCTATCGGAGCATTAGCTTTCTTGTTTTCTTCTGCAGGAACATAACCTCTTCCCTTTTCGATAGTAATCTCAAGGTTAAGTGCTACTTTCTTATCCATATTACAGATAACTAAATCCGGATTAAGAACTTGGAAACCTGAAATAAATTTTTGAAAATCTCCAGCAGTCAATTGTTCTTGACCAGAAATTGAAATTGTAACAGATTCGTTATCGATATCCTCAATCTGACGCTTAAAACGTACTTGTTTAAGATTCAATATAATTTCTGTTACATCTTCTACAACCCCGGAAATAGTAGAAAACTCGTGATCTACTCCTTCAATCCTTAATGAAGTTATAGCGAATCCCTCTAAAGAAGATAGCAAAACTCTTCGCAAAGCGTTACCAACTGTCAATCCGTACCCTGGTTCTAATGGTCTAAATTCGAATTTACCATCAAACTCACTAGAGTCGATCATGATAACTTTATCGGGCTTCTGAAAATTTAATATTGCCATATTATTGTTTCTTCTAAGAGTTATTACTTCGAATATAATTCGACGATGAATTGTTCGTTGATGTTTTCCGGAATTTGAATTCTTGCCGGAACAGATACGAAAGTACCTTGTTTTGTGTCATTATTGAAAGTAATCCACTCGTATACTTTGCTATTATTAGCAAGAGAATTCTGGATAACTTCTAATGACTTTGATTTCTCTCTTACCCCTACAACATCGCCAGGCTTCAACTGGTAAGATGGAATATTTACTAATTCTCCATTTACGGTAATATGTCTGTGAGAGACTAACTGTCTAGCACCTCTACGAGAATTTGCCAATCCCATTCTAAAAGCTACATTATCTAAACGAGATTCACATAATTGAAGTAAAACTTCACCTGTAATACCAGTTGATCTTGTTGCTTTCTCAAACATGTTACGGAATTGACGCTCTAATACACCGTATGTATATTTAGCTTTTTGCTTTTCCATTAATTGGATAGCATATTCACTTTTTTTACCTCTACGTCTATTATTACCATGTTGACCTGGAGGGTAATTTCTTTTATCGAAAGACTTATCGTCTCCGAATATCGCTTCACCAAACTTACGAGCGATTTTTGTTTTTGGACCAGTATATCTTGCCATTATATTATTAATTTAATTTTTAGAGGAGGTTATGAATTAAGGTCTCTTTCCTTCGATAATCCTTTATTCCTCTTTTAGACTTACTTTTAATTATTATATATGAAGTATAAAAGATCCCGAAAAATTTCGGGACACAATTATTACACTCTACGTCTTTTTGGAGGACGACATCCGTTATGTGGCATTGGAGTTACATCAATAATTTCTGAAACTTCAATTCCTGAATTATGAAGAGATCTTATTGCAGATTCTCTACCATTTCCAGGTCCTTTAACATAAACCTTTACTTTCTTCAATCCAGCCTCAATTGCTACTTTAGAAGCGTCTTCTGCAGCTAACTGTGCAGCATATGGGGTGTTCTTTTTAGAACCTCTGAATCCCATTTTTCCAGCTGAAGACCAAGAAATAACATCTCCTTTTTTATTTGTTAACGATACAATAATGTTGTTAAAAGAAGCTGTTACATGTGCTTCTCCTACTGACTCAACGATTACTTTACGTTTTTTTGAAGTTGACTTTGCCATATTTTCTAGTTTTTAGTTGTTAGCTTTTAGTTGTTAGAATCCTAAACATTGCTATTTCAAACAGATTCATCTAACTTCTATTTACTAATGACTAATGTCTAATTTTTAATTATTATTTAGTTGCTTTTTTCTTGTTAGCAACCGTTTTTCTTCTTCCTTTACGTGTTCTAGAATTATTCTTAGTACGCTGTCCTCTAAGCGGTAAACCAGCTCTATGACGAATACCTCTGTAACATCCTATATCCATAAGACGCTTAATATTCAATTGTACTTCAGAACGCAATTCTCCTTCTATAGTAAAGGTTCCTACAGCTTCACGTATACGACCTATTTGATCATCATCCCAGTCAGAAACTTTAATACTCTCATCTACTTTGGCAGTAGCTAAAATTTCTTTAGCTCTACTTCTACCAATTCCGAAGATATAGGTTAATGCTATAACTCCTCGCTTTTGTTTAGGTATATCTACCCCTGCAATTCTTGCCATAATTACCCTTGTCTTTGTTTAAATCTAGGATTCTTTTTATTAATTACGTAAAGACGGCCTTTTCTACGTACAATCTTGCACTCGGCACTTCTCTTTTTTATTGATGCTCTAACTTTCATCTCTTTGTGTTTAAATTCTGAAAATACGTATTAAGCATTTCAGAAGGTCTCGTTAACAAGATTTTCAGCCCGCAAAAGTACGTAAAAAATCTTAATTAACTAATATTCTTAAAATTATTAGTATCTGTATGTAATTCGAGCCTTTGATAAATCATAAGGACTCATTTCTAACTTAACCTTATCTCCAGGTAATAATTTTATATAATGCATACGCATTTTACCTGAAATGTGAGCCGTCACCACGTGACCATTTTCTAGCTCTACTCGGAACATTGCATTAGACAATGCTTCGATTATACTTCCATCTTGTTCTATTGCTGGTTGTTTTGCCATTATGCTACTGCTTTACGGTTTTTACCAGTTTTCATTAACCCATCGTAATGTCTATTCAATAAATATGAATTGACTTGTTGCATTGTATCTATAGCTACACCTACCATAATAAGTAATGAAGTTCCACCAAAAAACAATGCCCAACCTTGCTGAACACCTAAAAGCTTTACAGCGATCGCAGGAAAAACAGCTATTAATGCTAAGAATATAGACCCTGGTAATGTTATTTGCGACATTATCTTATCTAGATACTCAGCTGTTTCACTACCTGGTCTAATTCCAGGAATAAAGCCACCGCTTCGCTTTAAATCATCTGCCATTTTATTTGTAGGAACCGTTATAGCAGTATAAAAATAAGTGAATATTATAATCAATAATCCAAATAATAAATTATACCACAGCCCAAAAATATCACTAAAAGCAGCTGCTATTCCTTGAGAAGTTTCAGATTCTGAAAGACCTGCTACCGCAGCCGGAATAAACATAATCGCTTGAGCAAAGATAATTGGCATTACACCAGAAGCATTAAGCTTTAATGGTATGTATTGACGTGATCCGAAAACATTCTTTTCATATCCGCCACTAGCAGTTCTTCTAGCATATTGCACAGGAATCTGACGCACAGCCATTACCAACAGTACGGATGCTAAAATGATTACAAACCATATTACTAATTCAATCAATACCATAATAATATCTCCACCTTCTCCAGAAGTCCTAGAAATAAAATTCTGAACAAATGATTGAGGTAGTGTTGCAATGATACCAACCATAATTAATAATGAAATACCATTACCAATACCTTTATCAGTAATTTTCTCACCTAACCACATAGCAAAAATACACCCTGTAGTTAAGATAATTACCGATGATACAACGAAAACAGTTTGACTGATCTCTGTACTAAAAGCAGCAGGAGGAAGGGTTGCAAATAAATTATAAATATACCCTGGTCCTTGTACTAACGTAATTGCGATAGTCAACCATCTGGTAATCTGATTAATTTTCTTTCTTCCGCTTTCCCCTTCTTTTTGTAATTTTTGAAGATATGGAATAGCTATTCCCATTAATTGCACCACAATGGAAGCAGATATGTAAGGCATAATACCTAACGCGAAAACTGAAGCATTCGCAAATGCTCCTCCTGTAAACGCATTAAGTAATCCTAGTAAACCATCCTGAGTTTGAGTACCCAAATTAGCTAACTCTGCCGCATCTACTCCTGGTAGTACAACTTGTGCTCCAAATCGATATACTAAAAGCAACCCTAGTGTAACTAAGATTCTATTCTTTAGTTCTTCGATTTTCCAAATGTTTTTTATTGTATCAATAAATTTCATGAAATGTCTTTTATAAGGTTACTGCTTCACCACCTGCCGCTTCAATAGCAGCCTTAGCAGTGGCTGTAAATTTATGAGCTGAGACTTTTAATTTAGCCTTCAATTCACCTCTACCCAGTATCTTAACTAAATCATTTTTTCCTGCGAGACGTGTATCTAATAACACGTCAAAATCAACGGTATCAGTTATTTTACCAGCATCAACTAATTTCTGTAAGGTATCTAAATTAATCCCTTGATATTCTTTTCTATTGATATTTGTGAAACCAAACTTAGGCACACGTCTTTGAAGAGGCATTTGACCACCTTCAAAACCAATTTTCCTAGAATATCCAGAACGTGATTTTGCTCCTTTATGACCACGAGCAGCAGTTCCACCTTTTCCAGAACCTTGACCACGACCTAATCGCTTACTGTTATTTTTTACTGAACCTGCAGCAGGTTTTAAGTTACTTAAATCCATGTGCTTATATTATTTTGTTTCTACGGAAACTAAATGTTTAACTTTATTTACCATCCCAAGGATATTAGGAGTGTCATCATGCTCTACAACCTGACCGATCTTTTTAAGCCCTAAAGCCTCTAAAGTTCTTTTTTGTCTTTGTGTTCGGTTAATAGCGCTTTTTACTTTCTTAACTCTAATCTTTGCCATCGTTCCTAATATTTATCCTTTAAACACTTTCTCTAGTGAAACACCTCTTTGTTTTGCTACTTGCGCTGCACTTCGCATCTGCAATAAAGCATCAAAAGTTGCTTTCACCACATTGTGTGGGTTAGACGATCCTTGATTTTTAGATAGTACATCGTGTACACCAACAGATTCTAATACTGCACGGATTGCTCCACCAGCAATAACTCCTGTACCAGTTGCAGCAGGCATTAATAATACCCTTGCTCCACCATACTTACCTTTTTGTTCGTGAGGTAAAGTTCCTTTAGTTAATGGTATACGAACTAAATTTTTCTTAGCATCTTCTACTGCCTTTGCAATAGCTTCGGCAACTTCTTTAGACTTACCTAAACCGTGACCTACAACACCATTTTCATCTCCTACAACTACGATAGCAGAAAATCCGAATGCTCTACCACCTTTAGTTACTTTAGTAACACGTTGTACTCCAACTAAACGGTCTTTTAATTCAAGTCCACTTGGTTTTACTAATTCTGCGTTTTTATATTTTTGATACATAATTTCTTAGAATTTAAGTCCTGCTTCTCTAGCTCCTTCAGCTAATGATTTTACTCTACCATGATATAAATACCCTCCTCTATCGAAGGACACAGTATCCACACCTGCCTTTTTAGCTTTTTCAGCAAGAGCCTTACCTACTAAGCTTGCTTTTTCTGCTTTATTTCCTGATGCAGCAGCAATGTCTTTATCTCTTGAAGAAGCTGAACCAATAGTTTTACCGGTTACATCATCTATGATTTGTGCATAGATCTCTTTATTACTTCTAAAAACAGATAATCTAGGACGTTGTTCTGTTCCGCTTACTTTACCGCGGATTCGCTTTCTGATTTTTAATCTTCTTAAATCTTTTGAGAATGCCATAACTTCGTTATTATGCAGATTTACCTGCTTTTCTTCTTAATTGTTCTCCTACAAATTTAACTCCTTTACCTTTATATGGTTCTGGCTTACGGAAACCTCTAATTTTAGCTGCTACCTGTCCCACTAATTGTTTATCGTGAGAAGTTAATTTTACGATCGGGTTTTTACCTTTTTCAGATATAGTTTCTATTTTCACCTCTGGAGCAACATCTAAAACGATGTTGTGAGAGAAACCTAAAGCCAAATCTAATTTTTGTCCTTGATTAGAAGCTCTATAACCTACTCCAACCAATTCTAATTCTTTAGTAAAACCTTCAGAAACACCTTGAACCATATTATTAATCAAAGCTCTATATAAACCGTGCTTTGCTTTATGATCTTTAGTCTCAGTAGGTCTTTCTAGAACAACCTTACCTTCTTCTACTTTCACATTGATAGCATCTATCTCTTGTGTAAGCTCTCCTAATTTTCCTTTAACAGTAACAACATTACCTGTCACTTCTACAGTGACACCAGACGGAATAGTTACTGGATTTTTTCCTATTCTTGACATTTCTTTTGTCTTTTATACTGTTAATATACGTAACAAAGTACTTCTCCACCTACATTCTCCTGCTTAGCCTGTTTACCAGTCATCACACCGTGAGAAGTAGAAACAATCGCTATACCTAATCCGTTAAGAATTCTCGGTATTTCGCTTGACCCTGCATACTTACGTAAACCAGGCTTACTGATTCTTTGTAATTCTTTTATTACAGGTTCTTTGGTCAATTTGTTGTATTTAAGAGCTATCTTAATACTACCTTGTGTTGTATTTTCTTCAAATTTATAACTTAAAATATATCCTTGATCGAATAATATTTTAGTGATCTCTTTCTTAACCTTTGATGCAGGAATCTCAACAACTCTATGTTGAGCACTATTTGCATTACGTATTCTGGTTAAATAATCTGCTATAGGATCTGTATTCATTGTATATAATTTATGATCTTGGTTTTCTACTAGTTCAGCAGAACCTTAGACCAATTAATTTTTTGTTATTACCAACTAGCTTTAGTTACTCCTGGAATTAATCCTTGATTAGCCATCTCTCTAAATGTAACACGAGATATCCCAAACTGACGCATATATCCTTTTGGTCTTCCTGTTAATTTACAACGATTGTGCATACGGATTGGAGATGCATTTTTAGGCAGTTTCTGTAATGCTTCATAATCTCCAGCTTCTTTTAAAGCTTTACGTTTTTCAGCATATTTAGCAACTGTTTTTGCTCTCTTCACCTCACGGGCTTTCATTGATTCTTTAGCCATAATTAATTCTTTTTAAAAGGTAACCCTAGTTCTGTTAACAATGATTTTGCTTCTTTGTCTGTATTTGCCGAAGTTTCAAAAGTGATATTCATTCCTGAAATTTTATTCACTTTATCAATATCAATCTCCGGGAAAATGATCTGCTCAGTAATTCCTAATGAATAATTTCCTCTACCATCAAAACCGGTAGCATTAATTCCATTAAAATCTCTTACACGAGGTAAAGCCGAAGTAATCAAGCGATCTAAAAATTCATACATTCTTTCTCCTCTTAACGTAACTTTTGCACCAATTGGCATTCCTTTACGTAATTTGAAAGTCGCAACATCTTTTTTAGAAATTGTAGCTACAGCTTTTTGACCTGTAATCATTGTTAATTCATCTACTGCGTAGTCGATCAACTTCTTATCTGCTACAGCGGCACCAACACCTCTACTTAAAACAATCTTTTTAAGTTTTGGCACTTCCATTACGTTACCATAGCTGAATTCTTCTGTAAGAGCCGACATTACTCTGTCGTTATACTCTTGTTTTAGTCTTGGGATATAAGCCATAACTATATTACTTCATTAGATTTCTTAGAAAATCTTACTTTCTTATCTCCTTCTACTCTATATCCAACTCTGGTTGCATCACCATTAGATGTTAACAACGTTAAATTAGAAATATGAATAGCTGCTTCTTGCTTCACTATACCACCTTGTGGATTAGCAGCACTAGGCTTTTGGTGTTTCGAAACTAAGTTCACACCTTCTACAATTGCCTTGTTCTTATCTTTCAATACTTTCTGTACAGTTCCCTGTTGACCTTTATTGTCTCCAGCGATAACTTTTACTGTATCTCCCGATTTAATTTTTAGCTTTGTCATCTTTGCTATACTATTAAAGCACTTCTGGCGCTAGTGAAACAATCTTCATGAACTGTTTATCACGAAGTTCTCTTGCAACAGGACCAAAAACACGAGTTCCTCTCATTTCTCCAGCTGGGTTCAAAAGAACACAAGCATTATCGTCGAAACGAATATAAGAACCATCCGGTCTGCGCACTTCTTTTTTGGTACGAACTACAACTGCAGTAGAAACGGCTCCTTTTTTAATGTTTCCATTAGGAGTTGCTTCTTTTACGCTGACAACGATCTTGTCTCCTACAGAGGCGTATCTTCTTTTTGTACCACCTAAAACACGGATAACTAAAACTTCTTTACCACCTGTGTTATCTGCTACTTTTAATCTAGACTCTTGTTGTACCATAATTACTTCGCTCTTTCAATTACTTCTACTAATCTCCAGCATTTGGTTCTACTCATAGGCCTTGTTTCCATGATCTTTACAGTATCACCAATATTGCAGTCATTTTTCTCGTCGTGTGCAACGTATTTTTTCGTTTTTAACACGAACTTTCCGTACATCGGGTGTTTTACTTTTTTTACTTCGGCAACAACGATTGATTTTTGCATCTTGTTACTAGTAACTACACCTATACGCTCTTTTCTTAAGTTTCTTTTTTCCATCTTTCAGCAGAATTAACCGTTTAATTCTCTTTTAGTTAACTCAGTAGCCATTCTTGCAATAGATCTTCTCACTTTACGTAATTGTAAAGGATTCTCTAATGGAGACATAGCGTGAGCCATTTTTAAATCTGAATACTCTTTACGAGATTTACCAAGTTCTTCTTGCAATTCAGCTGTAGACGATTCTTTTACTTGTGATTGTTTCATAGTCTCTTTTGAATTTTAACCTTGATAGGTTCTTGACACAATAAACTTAGTTTTTACTGGTAGCTTCTGAGCAGCTAAGCGCAATGCTTCTTTTGCTACATCATATGGCACACCACTGATCTCAAATAAGATTCTTCCTGGTTTTACAACTGCCGCCCAATATTCCACAGCTCCTTTTCCTTTACCCATACGTACTTCAAGAGGTTTCTTAGTTATTGGCTTGTCCGGGAAAATTTTAATCCACAGAGAACCTTCTCTTTTCATATAACGTGTAGCAGAAATACGTGCTGCTTCTATTTGTCTAGCAGTAACAAAACTTGAATCTAATGATTTAATTCCGAAGGTTCCGTTAGAAAGTGTATGTCCTCTTTGAGAAAGACCTTTCATACGTCCTTTTTGTTGTTTACGGAATTTTGTTCTTTTAGGCTGTAACATTGTTAATTTACTTTAAAAAATTACTTTCTACGACGTGATTTATTATTTCCACCTCGTCCGGATCCTCTATCGCCCCCTTTTCCTTGCTTCTTAGAAAGACCAACTAAAGGAGAAAGCTCTCTCTTACCATATACTTCGCCTTTCATAATCCATACTTTAACACCTAATCTACCATAAGTAGTATGTGCCTCAACCAAAGCATAATCTATGTCAGCTCTAAATGTTGATAAAGGAATACGACCATCTTTATATGACTCTGAACGTGCCATCTCAGCACCATTCAAACGTCCTGAAATCTGGATTTTGATACCTTCCGCATTCATTCTCATTGCAGCCGCAATAGCCATCTTGATTGCACGACGATAAGAGATACGACTCTCTATTTGTCTTGCAACACTAGATCCAACTAAAAATGCATCAAGTTCTGGTCTTTTGATTTCAAAAATATTGATCTGAACTTCTTTATCAGTAATTTTCTTAAGCTCTTCTTTTAGCTTGTCTACCTCTTGACCACCTTTTCCGATAATAATACCAGGTCTAGCAGTAGTGATAGTAACGGTTACAAGCTTAAGCGTACGCTCAATAATTACTCTAGATACACTAGCTTTAGATAAACGTGCGTGTACGTACTTTCTAATCTTATCGTCTTCGGCAAGTTTATCACCGTAGTCATTACCTCCGTACCAGTTGGATTCCCATCCTCTAATGATACCAAGGCGATTTCCGATTGGATTTGTCTTCTGTCCCATACTATTTATATTAGCTTTGTGTATTATTTTTTGCTGCAACCACGATTGTTACGTGATTAGAGCGTTTTCTTATTCTGTGTGCACGACCTTGTGGAGCTGGACGTAGTCTTTTCAACATACTACCTCCATCTACACGGATCTCTTTTACAAAAAGATCTGCATCTTCGATGCTAGCGTCTTCATTTTTCGCCTGCCAGTTTGCTATTGCAGAAAGCAATAACTTTTCTAAACGACGTGATGCTTCTTTAGGGTTAAATCTAAGAATATGAAGTGCTCTTTCAACTTTTTCACCACGAACCAAATCCGCTACTAAGCGCATCTTGCGAGGTGAAGTAGGACAGTTATTAAGCTTAGCAAAAGCGATTTGCTTTTTCTCTTCCTTAATTCTTTCTGCCATTTCTCTTTTACGAACTCCCATAGCTTAAATTATTTTTTACCTTTATTTTTAGCACCAGCGTGCCCTCTAAAAGAACGTGTTGGCGAAAACTCTCCTAATTTATGACCTACCATGTTCTCCGTAATATATACAGGAACAAATTGGCGACCATTATGCACTGCAATTGTCTGACCAACAAAATCAGGTGATATCATTGATGCTCTTGACCAAGTTTTTATCACAGTCTTTTTATTAGCCTCTACATTCGCAGCTACTTTCTTCTCTAATTTATAGTGAATGTAAGGTCCTTTTTTTAATGAACGTGCCATATCTTATTATTTCTTTCTACGTTCTACAATATACTTATTACTCGCTTTCGTCTTAGAACGGGTTCTATATCCTTTTGCAGGAAGACCTTTTCTAGAACGTGGATGACCACCTGAAGATTTACCTTCACCACCACCCATTGGGTGATCGACTGGGTTCATAACCACTGGACGTGTACGTGGACGACGACCTAACCAACGACTTCTACCTGCTTTACCACCAACTAATAATTGGTGATCACTATTAGAAACCGCACCTATAGTCGCCATACAACTCATTAACACCAATCTTACTTCTCCTGAAGGTAATTTTACCGTAGCAAATTTACCATCACGTGCCATAAGCTGAGCAAACGATCCTGCACTACGAGCCATAACAGCACCTTGACCAGGACGTAATTCTATACATGAAATGATTGTACCTAAAGGGATATCACTAAGTGGCATCGCATTTCCTATTTCCGGAGCAACATTACTTCCAGAAACAATGTTCTGACCAACTTGTAGACCATTTTGAGCTATAACATAACGCTTTTCACCATCTTGATAGTTTAAAAGTGCTATAAAAGCAGTTCTGTTTGGATCGTATTCTATTGTCGCAACGGTAGCAGGAATCCCTTGCTTATCACGTTTAAAATCAATAATACGATACCTTTTTTTATGACCACCACCTTTGTAGCGCATGGTCATTTTTCCTTGATTGTTTCTACCTCCAGATCTTTTTTTCGGAGCTAATAAACTCTTCTCCGGCTTATCAGTAGTAAGGGCATCATACCCATTAACTACTCTAAAACGCTGACCTGGGGTAATTGGTTTCAATTTTCTTACTGACATTTTTTAGTCTTAAAGATTACTATATAAATCAATTACATCACCTTCCGCCACCTGTACAATAGCTTTTTTAACAGCTTTTGTTTTACCAGTGACCATTCCCGTTTTTGTATAACGAGTTTTACGGTCTGGACGGACATTAATCGTACGAACCTTAGTAACAGATACTCCATAAGCAGACTCTACTGCTTTCTTGATCTCTACCTTATTCGCTTTTTTATCAACTACAAAACCGTAGCGGTTAAACACCTCACTATCAGCAGTAGCCTTTTCCGTAATAATAGGTTTTATTAAGATACTCATGGCTTCTATTTACTTAAATTCGTTTCAATTCCTTTCAAAGAACCTTCTAAAAGCACAACATTCTTAGCATTAAGTATTTTGTAAGTACTTAATTCTGAGGAAGTTATAACTTCAGAGCTTTTTAAATTGCGTGACGACAAATATACATTTTTATTTGACTCCCCCAACACAAATAAAGATTTTTTACCTTCAAGCCCTAAAGACTTTAAAACAGCAGTAAAATTCTTAGTTTTAATTGTGTCAAAAGCGAAGTCTTCTACAACTGTAATTGCCTTGTCATTTGCTTTAATACTTAGCGCAGATTTACGTGCTAATCTTTTTAAATTTTTATTCAATTTAAAAGAATAATTACGCGGTCTTGGACCAAAAATTCTACCTCCACCTTTGAAGATAGGAGATTTTATACTACCTGCTCTGGCTGTACCAGTTCCTTTTTGTTTCTTTATCTTTCTTGTACTTCCTACAATCTCAGCACGCTCCTTAGCTTTGTGAGTTCCTTGACGTTGATTTGCCAAATACTGCTTCACATCTAAGTAGACAGCATGATCGTTTGGTTCTATACCGAAAACAGCGTCAGAAAGGTCTACCTTTCTTCCTGTTTCTTTTCCGTTAATATCAATTACTGCTACCTTCATTACTTCTGAATAGTTACATAAGCGTTTTTATGACCAGGAACACATCCTTTCACAACAAGTAAGTTCTTTTCAGCAACTACTTTTAACACTCTTAAGTTTTGAATTTTTACTTGATCTCCACCCATTCTTCCAGCCATTCGCATTCCTTTGAACACTCTAGCAGGATATGATGCTGCACCTATCGAACCTGGAGCTCTTAAACGGTTGTGCTGACCGTGAGTCGCTTGTCCAACACCACCAAAGCCGTGTCTTTTAACAACTCCCTGAAAACCTTTTCCTTTAGAAGTTGCTGAAACATCAACAAACTCTCCTTCAGCAAAATGCTCAACAGTTACTGTATCTCCTAACTTGTACTCCTCATCAAAACCTTGAAATTCGACAACTTTACGTTTAGCAACAGTTCCTGCTTTCTTAAAGTGACCTAAAGCCGCTTTAGTAGCATTTTTGTCTGCTTTGTCATCGAAACCTAGCTGAATAGCTTCATAACCATCAACTTCCTCAGTTCTGACTTGGGTAACCACACATGGTCCAGCTTCTATTACCGTACATGGAATATTCTTTCCATTTTCGTCGAAGATGCTAGTCATGCCGATCTTTTTTCCTATTAACCCAGACATATTTATTAATTATTAATTAGTATTCTACTTATTATTTTGCAAAAAAACAGGGTCAAAATACTTCAACCCTGAATGTATTTTTTTGCCGTTTTTCCCTTGCACGCAGCTTGGGACATTTATCGTAAGATTTTCTTACTTAGAAAGTTTTATCAAACCTTGATTTCAACTTCTACTCCACTTGGTAATTCCAGCTTCATCAACGCATCAATTGTTTTTGAAGAAGAGCTATAAATATCCAAAAGTCTTTTATAAGAACTTAATTGAAACTGCTCTCTAGATTTTTTATTAACGTGCGGAGAACGTAATACTGTGAAAATCTTTTTATGTGTTGGCAATGGAATTGGGCCTGTAACCACAGCTCCAGTACTCTTAACGGTCTTAACAATCTTCTCTGCAGATTTATCTACTAAGTTGTGATCGTAAGATTTTAGTTTTATTCTAATTTTTTGACTCATTTCTGTAAAATTAAGCGTTAACTCCTTTTGCTGCTGCAATTACTTCTTCTGAAATATTAGAAGGAGTTTCAGCATAGTGAGAAAATTCCATAGTAGATGTTGCTCTACCAGATGACAATGTTCTTAATGTCGTAACATATCCGAACATCTCTGAAAGTGGCACAGTAGCTTTTACAGTTTTTGCACCAGCTCTATCACCCATATCACTTACTTGTCCTCTACGTCTATTAAGATCACCCACGATATCACCCATATTTTCTTCTGGAGTAATAACTTCTAATTTCATAATAGGCTCCATAATAACCGCTTTCGCAGCTTTTGCAGAGTTCTTAAACCCTAACTTAGCAGCCAATTCGAATGATAACTGATCAGAATCCACATCGTGATAAGAACCATCTTTTAACGTCACTTTCATAGCATCCACTTCATAACCTGCTAAAGGACCATTAACCATTGCCATTTTGAATCCTTTTTCAATTGAAGGTATAAATTCTTTAGGAACATTACCACCTTTAATTGTAGACTCAAATTGCAGACCTACTTGACCTTCTTCTGCAGGCTCGATAGTAAATACAATATCAGCAAATTTACCACGACCACCAGATTGCTTTTTATATACCTCTCTGTGATCCGCGGCCTGAGTAATAGCTTCTTTGTACTCTACTTGTGGCTGACCTTGGTTAACCTCTACTTTAAACTCACGCTTCAAACGATCCACAATGATATCCAAGTGAAGTTCTCCCATTCCAGAAATAATAGTCTGTCCTGAAGCTTCATCTGTTCTCACTGTAAAAGTTGGATCTTCTTCAGCTAATTTTGCTAAAGACATACCTAACTTATCAACATCTGCCTTCGTTTTAGGCTCTACAGCTATACCAATTACCGGATCCGGGAAATCCATTGATTCCAGTACAATAGGATTTTTCTCATCAGACATAGTATCACCAGTCTTGATATCCTTAAAACCTACTGCTGCTCCAATATCTCCAGCTTCTATATACTCAATCGCATTTTGCTTATTAGAGTGCATTTGATAAATACGTGAAATACGCTCCTTCTTCCCAGAACGGTTATTCAATATATAAGAACCTGCATCTAAACGACCCGAATACGCACGGAAGAATGCTAAACGCCCTACAAAAGGATCCGTAGCAATCTTAAATGCCAAAGCAGCAAATGGCTCCTTTACATCAGGTTTACGCATTTCTTCTTGATCTGTATTAGGATTAATCCCTACAATACCTTCTTTATCCGTTGGAGAAGGCAAGTAACGACATACTGCATCTAAAAGGAATTGTACTCCCTTATTTTTAAATGCAGATCCACAAATCATAGGAATGATAGACATATCCATTACAGCAGCTCTTAATGCAGCATGCACTTCGTCTTCTGTAATAGAATCTTCATCTTCCATAAATTTCTCAAGAAGATTCTCATCATAAGCAGCAACTTCTTCAATAAGCTTACCTCTTAATTCAGCTGCTTCTTCTTTTAATTCTTCAGGAATATCAATAATATCAAATGTAGAACCTTGTGTTTCATCGTGCCAAACAATTGCACGGTTTTTCACTAAATCTACAATTCCTTTAAAATCTGCTTCGTCACCAATATTCATTACGATTGGAACTGCATTAGAACCTAGCATATCCTTAACCTGCTGACATACAGCCATAAAGTTAGATCCTTGACGGTCCATTTTGTTTACAAATCCAATTCGTGGCACTTTATAATTATCAGCAAGTCTCCAGTTAGTTTCTGATTGTGGCTCAACACCATCAACAGCACTAAACAAGAATACCAACCCATCAAGTACACGTAAAGAACGGTTTACTTCTACCGTAAAATCAACGTGACCCGGAGTATCAATAATATTAAAATGATATCCTTTAGTATCTGCTATTGCCTGACCATTCTCTGTTGGGAATTTCCACTCACAAGTTGTTGCAGCAGAAGTAATAGTAATACCTCTTTCCTGCTCTTGCTCCATCCAGTCCATTGTAGCAGCACCATCGTGCACCTCACCAATCTTGTGACTAACTCCCGTATAGTATAAAATACGCTCAGTTGTCGTAGTTTTTCCTGCGTCAATATGCGCAGCAATACCTATATTTCTTGTATATTTTAAATCTCTAGCCATTTCTGTTCGTGATTAAAATCTAAAGTGTGAGAATGCTTTATTTGCTTCAGCCATCTTATGAGTATCTACTCTTTTCTTAACCGCAGCTCCTTCTTCTTTTTCTGCAGCAATAATCTCTGCAGCAAGTTTTTGAGCCATAGACTTTTCATTTCTCTTACGAGAAAACTGAATCAACCACTTCATAGCGGTAGATATCTTTCTATCAGGTCTAATTGGGTTAGGAATCTGGAAGGTAGCCCCTCCAACACGACGGCTTCTTACTTCTACGTGTGGCATTACGTTAGACAACGCATCTTTCCACATTTCCAAAGCAGTTTTTTCTTCGTTTTGTTTTTTCTCTTCTACGATATCAATAGCATCATAGAAAATTTTGAAAGCAACCGATTTTTTTCCGTCCCACATCATCATGTTTACAAAACGAGTCACTAATTGATCGTTAAAACGTGGATCCGGCAAAATAGGTCTTTTTTTAGCCTTTCTTTTTCTCATGTCTTCTTCTTAAAGTTTTTTAATTACTTCTTAGGGCGTTTTGCACCATACTTAGATCTACGTTGCGTTCTTCCTTCAACACCTGCGGTGTCTAAAGCTCCACGAACAATGTGATACCTAACTCCTGGTAAATCTTTTACCCTTCCACCTCTAACTAATACTATCGAGTGCTCTTGTAGATTGTGACCTTCTCCTCCGATGTATGCGTTTACTTCTTTACCATTTGTTAACCTAACACGCGCTACTTTACGCATAGCTGAATTTGGTTTTTTTGGTGTAGTAGTATAAACACGCGTACAAACACCGCGGCGTTGCGGGCACGAATCCAAAGCAGCCGATTTACTCTTCTTAGTTATTTTGGCTCTACCTTTTCTTACTAATTGTGAAATTGTTGGCATAATTTGCTTTACACTATTATTAAAATATTTTTAAAATACCTCTTTTATGAGGGCTGCAAAGGTAGAAATATTTTTGAGCAATTCAAATCCTAATGCATTAATTTTCAAATAGATTTAAAATGATATTATTAAACCGTAACAAATCCCTCTATTTTCCGTTATTTTAGCACTATTAAAAAGCAAATTGAAAACATCTTTATTCTATCTTCTTCTCCTTAATATATGTATACATTCATTTTGTAGTGCACAAAACCCTACTTTACATCTTTCTATCAAAGGAAAAGATTCTATAGAAACATTAAAAATAGATAGCACTCAATACACAAAACACTTTAAGAATTTTATAGATTTAAAAAACGAGGTCGAGGTTACTCAAAAAAAAATATTAAAATCAGGACATCTTGACGCTAAATTCCTCGACCTAAAAAAAACATCAGACTCTTCCTTTACTGCTCGTTTCGAATTGAATAAAAAATACAGTAAACTAACTATTTATTATGATAAAGAATTAATCCCAAAAGAAATTCTAAACGAAATATCACCTACTTTAACAGAGAATCAATTCTCTATTCCATTTGAAAAAACAGAAGAAACACTTCAGTTTTTAACAAACTATCTTGTTAACCAAGGAAATACCTTTAGCAACCTATCTCTTTCAAAGATCAAAAAAACCAACAACGAGATATTCGCACAACTCATAAGCTCAAAAAGCAATACCAGAACAATTGACGATATTATCATCAAAGGATACAGTAAATTCCCATATTCGTATTTAAAATATAACAGCAGGATACGAAAAGGAACTGTTTTCAAAAAAAACAGCGTAATCGAAAAATCTAAGAAAATTGACAATTTAGGTTTTGCAAAAAACATTAAACCCCCTGAAGTTTTATTTGAAAAGGACTCCACCAAAGTATACCTATATCTTGAAAAAAAATCCGCCAATACTTTTGATGGCTTTCTTGGGTTTTCCTCTGATACTGAATCCGGCAATCTGGAATTAAATGGATATTTAAATTTAGACTTAATCAACAATCTAAACTTTGGAGAACGACTTAACCTTATCTACAAAAGTGATGGGAATGAACAGCAAAGGTTTCAGGCTAACATTTCATTACCTTACATTTTAAAAACACCTATTGGAATTGAAGCTGGTCTAGATATATTTAAAAAAGATTCTAGTTTTTTAATTACAGAACAGAAAGCAAACCTTAACTACCTTGTTAATGACAAGAAGAGTGTTTTTATAGGATACAAGGCTATCTCCTCAAACAATCTTCTCGACATCCCTCAACCATCTTTAAACATTACAGACTATTCATCGTCATTCTTCACAGCTGGTTTTAACCACACCAGAAGGCAAAACAACAGCTTATTCCCTATCAAAAACAAATACGCTATTACAGGAGAGTTTGGCAACAGAAAAACGAACACAGAAAGTCTCGATCAAATAAAAGGAAGCATTGATATTAGCTATACTTTTGAGCTAAACCAAAGAAACTCTATTTTATTAAAAAACACTGCTTCTGCAATTTTTTCGGACAACCTTTTTACAAATGAACTATTCAGATTTGGAGGGATCAATTCGATACGGGGTTTTGAAGAAAATAGTATCAATGCATCTTTATTTAATGTATTAAACACAGAATATCAATACATACTATCACCAAACTTATACATTCATTCTATTATAGACTATTCCTATTTCGAAGATGAAAGTTCCAAAATATCTGACAACCTCACAAGCTTTGGATTTGGTCTGGGACTAAATACCCAAACAGGGTTATTTAGAATAATATTTGCAAATGGAAAAAACAGTGATTCAAACTTCAAATTCTCCAACACAAAAGTTCATATTAGCCTTAACGCAACCTTCTAAAAAAAACAATTAGCAACCTCATTAGAATTAAAAAATCAACAACAACATTACAAATAAACACTAAATCTGAAATTCAATAAAATAACAAGACTACCTATCAACACTTAACCCATCTAAATACATAAAAAACAAACTGATTCCCATTAAGACACAACAACGAAAACAACAAGAAAATCCAATACCGACAACACTCCAGAAACAAAGGTTAAAAAATTAGCACAAAAACACCGAACACTAAAACTTAATCAAGATTTCGCATTATTTTAACCCAATAAGGGTAATAATTTGATTTCAAACCAAATAAAAGTTGTTTTATTAAGATATTATTAAGAATTTTGGAACAGGCTAATTCTAATAATTAAAACAATAATGAAATCACAAACAAATCGAATTCTGATGCTTTTTCTAGCATTGGTCACACAAATCTCGTTTGCGCAAGAAAGCACTATAACGGGTAAAGTTACAGACGACACTGGCATACCTCTACCCGGAGTAAACATAGTGGTAAAAGGAACAAATAGTGGAACTCAGTCAGATTTTGACGGTCAATACACTATAAATGTTAGCTCTGGAGCAGTCTTAACTTTTAGTTATCTTGGTTTTGCTACTAAAGAAGTTACCGTTGGAAGTAACAATGAAATTAATGTTCAACTTTCGGAAGATGCGGCAGCTCTTGAAGAAGTAGTAGTAACTGGTGTTGCCTCGGGAACAAGCAAACGCAAATTAGGTGTTTCAGTAAATTCAGTTAAGGCTGAAGATTTACAGGTTCAAGGCGCCCAATCAGTTGATCAGGCCTTACAAGGTAAAATTGCTGGTACCATTATCCAGTCTACAACAGGTCAACCCGGACAACAACAAAATATAATACTCCGGTCAATCAATAGCTTGAACTCTTCTCAACCAATGATATTAATTGATGGAATTCAAGTTTCCACCTCTCAAACTAGTGTCGGTGGTGCCTCCAATCAGAGTTCTCGTTTGGCAGATATTGACTTCACTAACGTAGAAAGAGTAGAAACAATCTCAGGTGCTGCGGCTGGTACCATCTATGGTGCTCAGGGTGCTAATGGTGTTATTAATATTATTACTAAAAAAGGTAAAGCTGGAGCTCCAAAAGTATCCATTAGATCTAACGTTAGTATCGCCTCTGCAATTACAAATGACGACGCAAATAGAGCAACTTTACATCATTATTCGACCAATTCAGATGGTTTCTTAATCGACCTAAACGGAACTCCTGTTACGAATCTCAATGGGAACGCTCAATATCTGGCAGTTGATCCAAACGAAAGAGATGTAAATGGAACCATGCTTGGAGCACAAGGTATTAATGACACACCATTCGCAGAACCAATCTTTTTGGCATCCGATATTTTATTTAACGACGCATTTAATACTACTACAGGAATAACAGTTTCTGGAGGATCCGAAAATATCACATACTTAGTTTCAGGTAATCGATCAGAGCAGGAAAGTGTTCTCGTTGAAGGCAAATACATAAAATATGATGCGCGATTAAACTTAGGGTTTGATTTGGGCAAAAAAATAAAAATAAACACCCGATTTGATGTTATTAATAGCACCAATGACACAGGAACTAATACAGACAATGCAAATGCAAGTAACCTAATCAATAATGTATTTCAGAATTTACCTCACGTAAATTTCTTTAATAGAAATTCTGACGGTGACTTAACGGTTTCTCCTGATGCAACTGATCCAAATTCTATTAATCCTTTTTTCTTTAGAGAAACTCAAACAAGACAAGATAACATCACCCGTTATCTTGCTAATTTTGACTTGATATACAAACCTTTGAAGGTGCTTTCATTAAACATGAAATATGGATATGATACCTACACACAGAACTTTACTTTCTTTCAAGAAAACCAAAGTAGCCATTTACAATCAGGTTCGATCCCTACAAACATTACAGGAATCATAAACCAGGTAGATACTCAAGAGTATTTTCAAAACTTATTGTTATCAGCAAATCTAACACTAGATTTCGAGGAAGACTTAAAACTGAATGTGCCAATCACATCTACTACGACTTTTAATTTTGACTGGAGAGATCAAGAATTGAGACAAACTCTTGTAACGGGTACAAACCTTCCTGCAGGACCTTTTGGCTCTTTTAATATAAACCAAGCTGTTGTGAAAACCTTCAATGGTTTTCTTGAATCTCCTTTTAGAACCTATGGATTTTTAATCAACCAAAAATTTGATTACCAATCATTATTTGGGTTCTCAGGTGGTTTTAGAAGAGATTTCTCGAATAGATTCGGGAATGGCTTAGACTTTACATTCCCACGTGCTGATGCGTATTTCAATATTGCAGAACTTTTTGATTCTAGCGTTGTGAACTCATTAAAGTTACGAGCTGCTTATGGTGAAGCAGGTATACAACCGCTATTTAGCCAAAACATCTTTACGTTTGCTTTAACAACAGTAGGTAGTGAAGCTTTATCTAGTATTCCTTCTACAGTTGCTAATCCAGATCTTGAAGTTGAAACATCTCAGGAAACTGAAGTTGGTTTTGACTATACCTTTATCCCTAGTGAAGGCACTTGGTTTAATAGAGTTGATGGTTCTATTAATTATTTTGACCGTAAAACGGAAGGAGCTATTTTTGATTTAGGAATCCCTACAAGTACTGGTGGATCTGCAGTTTTCGATAACTCTTATGACATTAGTAGTGATGGTATTGAAGCCTCTATTGATGTTAGCATGTATAATTCTCAAAAAACCAAATGGGATTTCGGGGTACGTTTCACAAAATCTACAGCCACATTAGACAGAATAGAAAATGGACTTCCTGTAGTGGTTAATGATAACTTTGTTTTACAAGAAGGTGAAGAGATTGGTACATTTTCGGTTTTCCCTGTTATTACCAGCCTTGATGCCGTAGATAATAGCGGAAATAGAATTATCCCAGCAGCTGATGTAGATGATTTTACCATAGCAAGCTCAGGTTACGTTGTAAATAAGAATACTGGTAACGTAGTTATTGGCCCAGACAAAGAAGTAAGAGGTAGTACACAACCAGATTTTGTTTTAACTTTCTTAAATGACATTTCCTTATTTAACGATATTGTAGGGTTATCATTCCAAATTGACTGGTTCGAAGGTTTAGATGTATACAATAGAGCAAGACAATGGTTATACAACAATGGATTGCATGCTGACACCGCTGTACCTGTTTCTATTGAAGATCCTACCGGGGCGGTTCAAACAGGTGCTTTCGTAAGTTATTACACATCTCTTTATAACACAAATGTACCTACTTCAGAATTCGTAGAAGATGGATCATTTATACGGTTCAGAGATATTAGCCTTAGATTTAAAATTAACAAGTTACTTAAGACAGACACCTTCGATCAAATAAACTTGACTGTTTCAGGAAGAAATCTTATAACTATAACAGATTACAAAGGTTTAGATCCTGAAGCAGCAAGAGGCTTTGGAAACACCTTCCAAAGAGGATTTGATGAATTTACGCACCCAAACGTAAAGAGCTATAATTTTGGATTAAATCTTACATTCTAAAAAATAAAAACTATGAAAAGTTTATTTAACTCAATAGTATTTATATTAATACTAACCTGTTTAACAGGATGTCAGGATAATATCCTTGACACGGACATTGACCCAGTAGATAACAATCTACCGACTGTCGCTTCATTAAGAAATGTTGATGGATTAACTACTTTTTCTAAAGGAATTTATGATTTTATTTCTTCTGAAGATGTTTTCGAGAGTGTAGGACCAGAAAAAGAAAGTCCTATGCTATGGTTTACCTATGGATATCATGAAACCATGGGAGATGTACTTACCATGCCTTGGGGTAATTTTGGTGGAAGATGGATAAATCAAACAGAATCTGTTGTTTTAGACGATGGAACTGTTGTTACTCCTCCTGCAGGAGGGCCTCAACCTGGCGAGATCGCAATCAGAAACACCCGAGATGCTGGTAGTGATAATGCCTTACAATATGAATGGAGAGACATGTATAGCGTTATAGTACAAAGTAATACTATTGCGGAAGCATTACCAGAACTTCCCGCTGACGATGTTACCAAAGACGCTTTTCTTGCCTGGTCTTTATGGTGGAGAGCATATGCTTACAGCAGGTTAGGATCACTATACGAACTTGGTGTAATCAATGATAGTGGATTAATAACAAACCCCACTTCTATCCCAAGTACAGCATTTGTTACAAATACTGCAATAATTACAAAATCAAACTCTTTATTAGACGAATTAGAATCTCTTTTAAACAGTGTTACAAACGATAGCGATTTTAATAGCACTTTTACATCCTTCTTCCTTAGTCATATAGGAAGCTTAGGTAAAGCTGGTTTACTCGAGAACATAAACACCTTAAGAGTTCGAAATCTAGTATACAACACAAAGGTTGCTGATATGAGTGCTGCTGATTGGAATGAAGTGATTACCTTAGCTAGCAATGGTGTTTCCTTAAATGACAATGCTTTTGTCATGAGATCAGAATCCTCGTTTATTGCGAATGGTTGGTTACCTTCTGCGGTGTTAGGTTTTTGGTACTTTCCGAGTGACCGTTTAATACAAGATATAAATCCTGGAGATGAGAGGTTCGACGAGTACTTTATTCAAGACCCAGATGATGGATTTCCTTTCCCTAACCAAAGGGGTAGAGGAATACAATATGGAGCCTCTTATTTTTGGCAGGAAGAATCGCCAATTCAATCGAATGAAGATGAAGAAATAGCAATGTATTATGCAGGTAGTTTTGAAGAAAATCAATTATTTTTAGCAGAAGCCAAAGTAAGAACCAATGATATCGAAGGCGGTCTTGTTCATTTAGATGCTGTAAGAACCCTTCAAGAATCAGGATTAGCTGCAACAGTTGGAACAGGTTTAACTCAGGATCTAGCTTTAGAGGAAATTAGGAAAGAACGTCGTTTAGCACTAATTTTTAGAGCTGTTTCCTTTTATGACGCCCGTCGTTATGGTATAGCATCCGGTTCCAGAACAGGAGCACGTGTACTGGATCAAAATGCTGTATTAAACACAAATGCTACCATTAATTATGGATATCTGGAATATTGGCCTGTACCTGCATTCGAATCAGATTTTAATAATATTCCTTCATCTTTGGAATAATAAAATAAGTTAAACTTTTTTACACAATAAAAGAGGTTGTTTATAAACAGCCTCTTTTTTACTTTTAAGTAATGAAAAATATCTTTAAAATTCTGATATGGATCCTTTTCTTAGCTTCGTGCACTGAAAAAGAAACTTTACAACCTTCCTTGTTATTTTCAAAACTGGATCACGAATCTACAGGAATAAACTTTCAGAACAACATCTTAGAAGACAGCAGATACAACATCGTGAATTACCTATATTATTATAATGGAGGCGGAGTATCTGTTGGAGACATTAATAACGATGGGTTACCTGACCTTTACTTTACTTCCAATAGAGGTAAAAACAGACTTTATCTAAATCAAGGTGATTTAAAATTTAAAGATATTACTGAAAAATCAGGTGCCGGCGGAAACTCTGATTGGAATACTGGCTCTACAATGGTCGATATTAACGGAGATGGCTTGCTTGACATCTATGTTTGTGCAGTTACCAAAATACTAGGATTTAATGGCAATAATGAATTATTCATTAACAATGGAGATGGAACCTTTACCGAAGAATCAGAAAAATATGGATTAAACCTTAAAGGATACGCAACACAAGCATATTTTTTTGATTACGATAAAGACGATGATCTAGATGTGTATATAGTAAACCACGCATTACACACCAAAACCTCCCATGGCCCTTCCTATATCAGAAAAAAAAGAGTTGACTTTATAGGAGATCGATTATTAAGAAATGACAATTCCTTTTTTAAAGACGTAAGTCTCGAAGCTAAGATTTACGGAGGAGCAAATGGATATGGACTAAGTGCGGCAATTGCAGATTTTAATAATGACGGGTGGGATGATATATATGTTTGTAATGATTTTCATGAAGATGACTATTATTACATAAACAATGGAGATGGAACTTTTAGGAATGAGCTATCTAAAAATTTCGCCTATACCAGCAGATTTTCTATGGGTAGCGATGTAGCAGATATAAATAACGATGGATATCAAGACCTGATTACATTGGACATGCTTCCAAATGATGAAAAAGTATTAAAGGAATCAGAAGGAGACATTTCATACAACACCCAGGATTTCCTTACTAAACAAGGGTACCAAAAGCAGTATGCAAGAAATATGCTCCAATTAAACAATAATGGAACTCATTTCACCGAGACAGGACTATATAATAACGTAGCCGCTACCGATTGGAGTTGGTCTCCACTTTTTGCCGACTTCAACAATGATGGCCATCAAGATTTATTCGTAACAAATGGAGTCTCCAAAAGACCAAACAATCTAGACTTTATGCGATATCTCTCTAATTCATTTAAAACAAAATCTAAGAATAAGAGTAATAATGATTGGCTGATTAAATCATTAGCTGTTATGCCAACTGGAGAAGCTCCAAATCAAATATTTGAAGGAAATTCTAAAATCTTTGTAAACAGAACAGGAAATTGGATTACAAACACTCCTTCTCTATCAAATGGTGCCGTATATGCTGACCTAGATCTGGACGGAGATCTAGACATTATCACTAATAACCTCAATAATAACGTTAGCGTCTATGAAAACAATTCCAATTTCACAAATAACAACTCTGGCCTATCTATAAAACTTAACTACACAAAACTTAACAAATTAGGCATTGGTTCTAAAGCATACTTATACACCAAAAAAACCAATCAATACAAGCAACTCTTTTCTTCAAGAGGATTTATTTCTTCCGTGGAACCAAAACTTCATTTTGGTTTAGTTAATAATGATAAAACAGACTCCATTGTGATTGTATGGCCTAACCGAACAAAACAAAAACTTATTCCCGAAACTTCTTCCAATAATATCGTTATTAATTATAATAATAGTGCTAAACCCTTATCTGGCAAAACAAAAAACAAACCTTCTTTATTTACAAAAGAAAATTTAATTACATATAAACATCAAGAAGATCAGTATAACGATTTTGACATTGACAAACTGATTCCTTATAAAGTTTCCACTCAAGGTCCGGCTATCGCAATAAGCGACATCAACAACGATGGAATAGATGATATTTTTATTGGAAGTGCTTCTTATAAAAAATCTAAGTTGTTTATCAGCTCTTCTAGAGGTTACAAAGAAACAGCCATCCCAGAGATCGAAAAAGACTCTATAAGCGAAGATGTTGATGCAATCTTTATAGACATCGACAATGATAATGACAAAGACTTGTTAATAGCATCAGGTATTATTGCGAAAAAAGATTCTATATATCAAAATGATAGAATATACATTAATAATGGAAGTGGTGTTTTCAAAAAAGGCAACAACCTACCTATAAACTTATCAAACACAGCTACTTTAAAACCTTATGATTATGACCAAGATGGAGATATCGACATTTTTATAGGAAACAAATCAAATCCAAAAAGTTTTGGCGCAAAGACAACATCTTACATACTTAAAAATAAAGGTAACGGTATATTTGAAAAAGACACTGATTTCATTGTCAAAACTATGATTACAGATGCCACTTGGAGAGACATCAATAATGACAGCATAAAAGATTTATTAATAGCCTCGGAATGGGATTACCCAAGAGTATACATAAATCAATTAGGAAAATTAAGAGAAATCAAAGAATTAAAAACCCTAAAAGGATTATGGCAATCTATAACATCTTATGACATCGATAATGATGGGGACCAAGACATTATGCTGGGCAACTGGGGTTTGAACACTAAATTTAAAGCAACACCTGAAGCTCCTATTAGAATGTACTATGCCGATTTTGATCAAAACGGTAAAAAAGAAACAATTCTAGCCTATCCAATTAACCAGAAATATTACCCAATAAACTCTAAAGATGAATTAGCATCACAATTACCTATTATCAATAAATTATACAGAGATTACAAAAGCTATGCTAACGAAACAATTGAAGACATCATAAAAAAGCTTAATATTTCTTCTCCTATAATCATATACAAAATAAACACATTGGCTAGCGGCTATATCATAAACAACGGAAATAACTTTAATGACTTCAAAGAATTCCATCCTACACTCCAATTATCGCCAATAAATTGTTTTCTAAAATATGATTTCTATAAAACAGGTAGCAATCAATTATTAACTGCTGGTAATTTTAATGGCCTCAATACATACCATGGAGTTCTTAACGCTGATACTAACTTTTTAATCCACCAAAACAAAGAAGTTTCCAGTATAAAATACCAACCTTTACCGGAAATGAGTATAAATTCATTAAAAAAACAGATTGAAAAATTAAGATTAATTAAACATAAGGATAAAGAATACCTAATCTCTCTTGCTAATGATGACAGCTTATTAATGTATAAAATCAACCTTAAAACCAAATAACACTTAAATTACGTCACAAAGAAACATAACCATTTTAAAACTAAGGTTTTCCGAAAGAAAGAGATTAAATAAAAAACCATTCAAAAAATACTAAAACATATAAAAAAGTTCATCAAACATATGAACAAAATCATCAAAACCCTTCTACTACAACGTTATAGGAGGGTTTCCTATTTTAACACATCTCTTTAACAATATTTTAAAATTTAGGATTAAAAAGTTGTTTTATAAAGATTTTATTGTGATTTTTGGCATTGGCTAATTCAAATAAATTATAAAATGAGAACAAAGTTTAGAGGAATTCTAACGCTATTGCTGGCGTTTGTAGTGCAACTAACGTTTGCACAAGAAAAAACGATCTCAGGTAATGTGACCGACAATAGTGGTCTACCATTACCAGGGGTAAATATCGTTGTAAAAGGTACTAGTAAGGGTACGCAATCTGATTTTGATGGTAATTATACTATTGAAGTAAACAGAGGAGCTGTTCTTGCATTTAGTTATCTAGGTTTTACAACAAAAGAAGTTGTCGTTGGAGATGGAGAAACCATCAACGTTCAACTTTCTGAAGATGCTGCTACCTTAGAAGAAGTAGTAGTTACTGCACAAGGTATCCGAAGAGAGAAAAAATCTTTAGGATATGCCGTTACTGTAGTACAAAGTGATGAAATTGAGCAAAAACCTGAATCTGATATTAATAGAGCATTAAACGGTAAAATACCTGGTGTGCAAATTACAGGAGCTGGTGGTGCTACAGGTAGTGCAACAAATGTATTCATTAGAACTAGTGTATCCATTACTGGTAGTAACCAACCACTATATATAGTAGATGGTGTACCTTTTGAATCTGCTCCTAATACAACAGGTGGTTTTACATCTGGTACTACAAATACAAGTAACCGTACTCTTGACTTAAACCCGGATAACATTGAAAACATCAGTGTTCTTAAAGGTTTAAGTGCAGCCAATTTATATGGATCTCGTGGTAGAAACGGAGTTATCTTAATTACTACAAAAGCAGGTTCTACTCAGAAAAGTAACAAAAAATTTGAGGTTAATTTTTCTAACACAACTTATATAACTCAAATATCTAATTTACCTGAATTTCAAAACACTTATGGACAAGGAGCTGATCAAGCTTTTAATCCAGGATTCGTAGGTAACTGGGGTGCTGCATTTTCTGACATAGATACTGTAATTCATCCATATGCTAATGGAAGAAACCCAGGGTTTGACCAATTATTCCCTCAGTTTTTTGGAATAGAAATTCCTTACCAAGCTGCTGAAAACAATGTTAAAGATTTCTTTAGAACTGGTATTGGTAGATCTACTTCGGTTGGTGTAACAAGTGCTAATGAAAAAGGAAACTTGAGTATCAATTATAACAATACTGACGAGGATGGATATATTGAAAGCAATAATCTAAGAAAAAACAGCTTTAGTATTGGTGGTAACCTAAAATTATCAAACAATTTTAATGTAGGTGGTACTCTTAACTATGTTAACACAACACTTAGTACTCCTCCTATTAGTGCAAGTAATGGTATTGGAGCACTTACTATTTTTCAAAGATTATTATTTATTCCTAGAAATATAGATTTAACAAATTTACCATTCCAAAATCCAGTTGATGGTTCTAGTGTTTACTACAGACCAGATATTGAGAATCCATATTGGTTACTTGATAATGCAGGTACTTCATCAGATACTAGAAGAACATTTGGTTCTTTTAATGCTGGGTATACTTTTAATGACCATATCAACTTACAATATACTTTTGGTATTGATACATATTCAGACTTACAACGTTTTTCTGTAAACAAAGGAGCAGTTGCAAGAGCAGAATATCAAGTAGGTTATTTAAGAACTACTACATCTACGAACGAGATTTTAAATCATAGAGCAATCTTAAATTTTGATGACTATCGTTCAGGTGGTTTTAGATTTGGAGCACTTGTTGGATTTGAAAGTAGAAGAGATGAATTTTCAAGAGACGGAATCGCGAGTACAAATCAAGTAGTTTTTGGACGACAAAATCATGATAACTATATTAATCATAATAGTCTTGACCCTGTAACTGGTGTAGATTTACAATTTAATGACGAGAGAAACGTAGTAGGTTTCTTTGGAGAAGTTAAGGTAGATTACAACGATTTCTTATATGCTACGGTATCAGGAAGAAATGACTGGGTATCAAATGTTCAACCAGAAAATAGATCAATATTCTATCCAAGTGCATCTTTATCTTTCATACCGACTTCAGCATTTGAAGGTTTAAGAGGTGATGTTCTTAATTTTCTAAAATTACGTGGAGGTTATGCAACATCAGCAGGTTTCCCAACACTCTTTAGAACAGCTCAACAATTAAATTCTACAGCTAATGCTTTTGGTAGTGCTAATAATCCAACAACTACCAATACAAAT
Organism: uncultured Aquimarina sp.; assembly: GCF_947492405.1. Lineage (GTDB taxonomy): Bacteria > Bacteroidota > Bacteroidia > Flavobacteriales > Flavobacteriaceae > Aquimarina. The sequence goes on along the minus strand of NZ_CANLMP010000003.1, from coordinate 141,253 downwards.
TCTGGATTTTTAGCTAATCCGGACTTAAAGCCGGAATTACATAGAGAAATAGAATTGGGTATTGAAGCAAACTTCTTTAACAGCAGAATAACATTAGATGCTAGTGTTTATTCCAGAGTATCAAAAGATCAAATCTTACAACGAAATTTAGCTCCATCTACAGGATTTTCAGCACAGTTTTTTAATGCTGGTCAAATTGATGGAGAAGGTATAGAAATTGCCTTAGGTTTAACACCTATAAAAACAGATTCTTTTTCTTGGAACATACAAAATAACTTCACTGCTTTTGAAACAGAAGTTGTAGAGATTCCTGAAGAAAGAATTTTAACTTCAGGATTCGGAGGATTAGGTAACTATGCTATAGAAGGTTTACCACTAGGTGTGATTGTAGGAACTTATTATATAAGAGATGAAAATGGAAATATTCTAGTAGACGCAGCTAATTCAACAACAGAAGGAAGATATTTAACGAGTAACGATGTTCCTGTTGAGGACAATTTAGCTGTTATTGGAGATCCAAATCCAGACTGGAAAATGACTACTATTAACACGTTTAGCTATAAAGGACTTTCTCTATCTGCACAGTTAGAGTATACTCACGGTGGTGACATTCTTTCGAACACTGCCTCTAACCTGTTAACAAGAGGAGTTACTAGAGATACAGAAGACAGAGAATCTACAACAATATTACCAGGTGTTGTCGGAGATCCTTCAACAGGACTTCCTGTTTTAGATGCCAATGGACAACCAATACAGAACACCGTTCAAATTGGAGCAAATGACATCTATTTCCAGAATGTATTCAGAGCTAATGAAGGTCAAGTTTTTGATGGTTCAACACTAAGATTAAGAGATGTAACCTTAGCATATAAATTATCAGAAGAAATGCTAGCAAAAACTCCTTTCGGAAGTATTTCATTCGCATTATCAGGTCAAAACATATGGTTTAAAGCTTACAACTTCCCGGAATATCTTAATTTTGATCCAGAAGTATTAAGTACAGGTGTTGGTAATGGTCAAGGATTAGACTTCCAAACTGCTCCTACATCTAAAAGATTTTCTTTTAGCATAAAAGCTACTTTTTAATAACAAATTAAATTGAAAATGAAAAAAATTAAAAATAATATAAGTAGATACTTTGTAGGGCTTGCTACATCTGTTGCCATTCTATTAGGATCTTGTGATACAACAGAGTTAGACCTTACAGTTTCGCCAAATACGCTTTCTCCTGAAAGTGCCGATCCAAACTTCATCTTAAACCAAATGCAAATTGATTTAAATCGATTGTTTGAGGGAGTTAGAGATGAAGCCACGACTGTTATGAGATTGGCTAACATGTTTGGCGCATATCAGAGTAATATAGAAAACACTACATTTAATGCTTTTGCTCCTCCTGCCGATGATAATGTTTGGACAAGAGCTTATCGTATAAATGGAAACAGATTGCTATTAGAATCTTTGGCTGAATCTAATCCAGATTTAGTACAACAAAGAGCAATAGGAGGATTGCTAACAGCCTATACATTTACTATGTTTGTAGATATTTTTGGAGATATTCCATTTAGCGAAGCAAACGATCCATTAATTCTTAATCCTTCACCTGATGATCAGGTTGCGATTTATGATGAGATGTTTTTATTGATTGATGAAAGTATTAGTGGATTGCAAGGAGAAACTAGTAGAGTAATATCTAACGACTTGTATTTTCCTAATGGAGATTTGACGAATTGGATTAAATTCGGAAATACATTAAAATTAAAAATGTATAATCAAATTAGTAATATAGATGCCACTAGAGCAACAACTGGAATTAATAGCTTAATTGCAGGTGGTAATTTAATGGAAACTGCAAGTGATGATTTCCAATTTAATTACACAACTGACAGTGCTCCTGCAGAAAGTAGACACCCATATTTTACGGAAAATTATCTTCCTGGAGGTGCAGCCATCTATATGAGTAATGACTTAATGAGAACAATGAGAAATAGTGATGACCCTAGGTTACGATACTATTTCTATAGACAATCTTTAACTGATCCAACTGGTGATGATTTGCCGTGTACAACTACTTTAGCTCAATGTTACATTGGTGGCTTTTATTGGGGAAGAGAACATGCTAATGCACAAGGAATTCCAGCTGACAACTTAGCTAGAACTATTTACGGAGTGTATCCAGGTGGTGGAGCATTTGACAATGATAATAATACACCAGGAACTTTAAATCAAGGATTAAATGGAGCTGGAATCAATCCAATGCTTTTATCTAGTTATGCAAAATTCATCCAGGCAGAAGCAGCTATAACTTTAGGAACTACAGGTGATCCTAGAACTCTTTTAGAGCAAGGAGTAAGAAATCACATCGCTAAAGTAATGGCTTTTGGAGCTGCAGATGCTGAAGCTGCATTTACACCAAGTGCAACTGATGTAGATAGTTTTGTTAATGGTGTATTAAGTGACTACGATGCTGCTACTACCGATGCAGAAAGACAGACTATTATTATAGAGCAGTATTACATTACTACCTATGGTAATGGTATAGAAGCGTATAACTTCTACAGAAGAACAGGACTTCCTGAACTTGAGGATCCAATTGATGTTTCTCCATTTCCAAGATCATTTATAGTACCAGGAGATGAGGTAAATGTGAATCCTAATTTTAATTTTAATCTACTTACTGATCAAGTTTTCTGGGATAACAATCCTGCAGGCTTCATCGATTAATTTAATTTTCAAAAGACATGAAAAACTTACATAAAATATTAGTCTTATTGTCATTTGCCATGATTATTTCATGTACCGATGATAGTAAAAATCCTTTACCAGATTTTGAAGCTTCGCAAGGTGCGTTTATACGCTTTGTGGATGAAGTAGCTCCTCCTACTGTGAGTTTCGCAGTTCCTGCAGAAGCTAGCTTTTCCTTACCAATAGAAGATGTCAATGGAAACACTTCTAGCTATACATTGGACCTAATTGCTACTGTTGGTGGTAATATTGCCACTGTAGAAGATTTTATTACAATTGACAGTTTTCCTGCTACATTAACCATTAGCGCTCAAATGATTGCTGATGCCTTAGGAGTACCTTTAAATTCATTAGGCTTTGGTGACAACTTTGCTTTCCAAGCTGAAGCAGTTAGAAATGACGGTGTTGCATTTACTGGACAAATTCCTGTTTTTGATGGCGATACTGGTATCCTTTCTGGAGGTAACACTTCTGCCAATCTATTAACTGGAGTATACAGAAATGCAATGGCATTTAATTTCACCTTTGCATGCCCTCAGTTTGAAATATCTGAATTAGTTGGTAATTATGATGTAACTACTAACTTACTAGTTGGTGGACTTGGATTAAGTGATCCAGATCCAACTAGAGAAGTTGTTTTAGGGCCAGGTGCTAATCAAATTACAGTAGTAGGTGGTTCTCTTGGATTTGTAGGAGGTGATGACCTAGTTGTTAATGTTGACACTTCAACTGGTGCATTGTCCTTAGGAGCTGAAGGACTTGCATTTCCTGTTGGAGCAGGAGGTATTGGTTTTGATTCTGACTATGGGGCTTTTGCTGCATCACCAGCTGGTTTAGCACTTAACTGTACTGCTGACACTACCTTAACTATGCCAGTTACATTAACTTGTTGTGGAGGAGTATGGACTCTAGTTTTAACTAAACAATAATATGATCATGAAAAACTATAAATATATATTATCATTGTCTATCATTTTAGCTGGATTTACTTCTTGCGATGAGGATAATGAACTAAATAATGTCGTTTTACCAGACGCACCATCTGTTAATGTAACAGCTACTCTTACTCCAGCAAGTACTATTACTACTGTAGGGAGTGATTTAAATTTTGACATCACCGTTCCTCAATCCTTTTCTAGTGATGCCATCATTCAGGTTGATTCAAAATCTCCTGCTGTTATTACTACTACTCAAGTACGACTAGAAGATAACGCGACAACAGGTTCAGGTTCAATTACTGCTCTAGATGTAAATGGTGGAGTTGGATATATCCCTCAAACAGTTACACTTGCTGCTTCTGGAGTGAGGTTAGTAACTATAGATGAAGGTGAAGATGTGGACGATGAGGACGATGACATAATTACTCCTATAGCTAACGATAATACAGCTTTAAGTTCTGAACCAATAAACATTACTATTTATAATGAATTACCTCCAGTATCAGCAGATGGTAATATGAATTTATTAGTAGACTGGAGTGGAGCACCTTCTAATGATCTTGATTTTAGTGGAGAACTTATTGGACTTGGTTCACTAACACCTTCTCAAACAGGAAGTAGATATGAAAGACTAGCAATAGCATCGAATTTTCCAGATGGAGAATTTGTTTTTTCAGTACAGGTTTTTAACACAGTAGACACGCAAACGACGGAGGCTATAGAATATACTCTATTCTATTCGCTACCTGACGGAACTGTAGCTTTCTTGACTGGCACTTTACCCGCTGGATCTGAAACTTGGGATGGTTCAGATGGAGATTTTGCATCTGCATCAATAGCTATAGCAAGTGTTATAAAAGATGGAACTACTTATACCGTTACTTCTCTTTAATATACCAAAAAAGAAGTAACATTACCAAAACAGTAAAGGTTGTCTAATTATAGACAACCTTTACTATTTAAAAATAATATCTTATTCATATTCATGAAAAACGAATCACAAATCTTTGGAATAAGAGCGGTTATCGAAGCAATCAACTCTGGTAAAACCATTGATAAACTTTTTATTCAGAAAGGTTTACAAGGAGAACTGGCCAAAGAGTTGATGAGTCTGCTTAAAAAAGAAAATCTTAGCTTTTCTTCTGTACCTATAGAAAAGCTTAATCGACTAACTCGTAAAAATCATCAAGGAGTTGTCGCGCATATAGCACCCATTGAATTTCAAGATTTAGAAAGCTTAGTACTAAAGGTTTTCGAATCTGGTAAAGCTCCTCTATTTTTGATTCTTGATCAATTATCTGATGTTCGTAATTTTGGAGCAATCATTAGAACTGCCGAATGTACTGGAGTACACGGAATAATTATTCAGAAAAAAGGTGGAGCTCCTGTAAGCGCAGATACTGTAAAGACTTCCGCAGGTGCCATATTCAAAATCCCTATTTGTAAAGTCGATCACATAAAAGATGCTATGTTTTATTTACAAGCATCAGGCATTCAAATAGTTGCTGCAACAGAAAAAGCGTCTTCCCCTATTTATGATGTGGATTTAACCACTCCTACTGCAATAGTAATGGGTAGTGAAGGAAAAGGAATATCTAATTCTGTATTAAAGATCGCCGATCACATGGCTAAATTACCTATGTATGGAGAAATAGCCTCTTTAAACGTTTCTGTTGCCTGTGGTGTCTTCTTATACGAATCTATTAGACAAAGAATGAAGAACTAACTAATCAACACTATTAATTCTCTTTAGAGGAATCATCTTTAGGCTTATATTCATATATGATCTCCATGTTATCTTCTACTTCATCTTCAGGTAATTTTTCTATAAAATTACCATCTTCATCAAAATGTTTTAAAAACTCATCATCATCTGGGTTATAATCTGAAGATTCCCAATAGTAAGTTTTTGGCGTAGCGATTCCTTTTTTTATCAAAAAAGCTAATAAAACACCAATTATTAAACCCGATAAATGCCCTTCCCAGGAGATTTTTGGATCAACAGGTAGTGTATACCAAATCATGCTTCCATAAATAAAGACTACTATAAACGACAATGCTATTAATCTAAAATGTTTTGCTATTATTCCTTTAAAAAACAGAAAACCAAAAAGCATATAAATAACTCCACTGGCTCCGATATGATTTGCTGGTCGCCCTAAAAACCAAGTCATAATACCGGTAAACAAAAACCCTAAGAATAACACCTTCCAAGAATTTTTTGGATAGAAGAAAAAAAGCGCCATCGATAAAATTAATAATGGTAAAGTATTATGCCATAGATGTGATAAATCTCCATGAATAAAAGGAGAAAAAAGCACCCCGCGCAACCCAATTAGAGTTCTAGGATATACTCCAAAATGATTAAAATCAAAGCCAAAACGAATTTCGAACCAAAAAGTAATCCAGATGACCAATACAAATAATAATGGATATCCAATAACTCCTGTACTAAATTTAAAATGATTACTTCTTTCCATAAGTATTGGATACAAATCAAAAAACCATCCAAAAACCAAACTCCGCTAATTTGTCAGTAATTCGAATATTAAAATCGTATAAAGTTGTCATAACCTAATCATACAAATAATAAAGTTACTAATTATCACATATCTGCTTAACTCACTTTAGTACCTTTGTGATTATGAATAAACCACTAGCAGAAAGAATACGTCCTAAATCTTTAGAAGAATATCTAAGCCAAGAACATTTAATTGGTGATGATGGTTCGCTAACTAAACAGATTAAAAAAGGAATTATTCCTTCTTTAATTCTTTGGGGGCCTCCTGGTGTAGGTAAGACTACCCTAGCTAATATCATTGCGAACGAGTCGGATAGGCCCTTCTACACTCTAAGCGCTATTAACAGTGGCGTAAAAGAAGTACGTGAAGTAATTGATAAAGCAAAGCAAAGTGGTGGTTTATTTACCTCCAAAAACCCAATCTTATTTATTGATGAGATTCATCGTTTTAGTAAGTCTCAACAAGATTCTTTATTAGGAGCTGTAGAAAAAGGTTGGATCACATTAATAGGAGCCACTACAGAGAATCCAAGCTTCGAAGTAATTCCTGCTTTACTATCCCGTTGTCAGGTATATGTTCTTAATCCTTTTGGGAAAAAAGAATTGGAGGCTTTGCTTAATAGGGCAATGCAACAAGATGAATATTTACTATCAAAGAAGATAAAACTTAAGGAAACCGAAGCATTACTTAGATTAAGTGGTGGAGACGCCAGAAAATTATTAAATATTTTCGAATTAATAGTCTCCAGTCAAGATCAGGATGAGATTATAATTACTAACGATCTTGTTTTAAAACTTGTACAACAGAACACGGTTAGGTACGACAAAACAGGAGAGCAACATTATGACATCATTTCAGCATTTATAAAATCTGTTAGAGGAAGTGATCCAAATGCAGCGATCTACTGGTTAGCTCGCATGATAGAAGGAGGAGAAGATCTAAAGTTCTTAGCTCGCAGAATGCTTATATTAGCATCCGAAGATATTGGCAATGCCAACCCTACAGCATTGATCATGGCTAATAATACTTTTCAGGCAGTTACTACTATCGGTTATCCCGAAGCCAGAATCGTATTAAGTCAATGTGCTGTGTATCTGGCAACTTCGCCAAAAAGCAATGCGTCATATATGGCTATTAATAAAGCTCAACAGTTGGTGAGACAAACCGGGGATTTGTCTGTTCCTTTACACATAAGAAACGCGCCAACTAAATTAATGAAAGAATTAGGTTATGGTGAGGATTACAAATACGCCCACGATCATAACAATAATTTTATTCATCAAGAATTTCTTCCTGAATCTATAGAAAATACAAAACTTTATGAACCTGGCAATAATCAGCGTGAAAATGCACTAAGAGCTTTTCTAAAATCAAGATGGGGTGATAAATACAATTACTAGAATTACTGACGAGCAAAAATATCAGTAATCAACTTATTAGTTACTGGGTTAATTCGTTCCAGGACAAAATTCCCATATGCATCAAAATATCCGATTCCACTTAGATCACCTGCTTGTATAATATAATTATTCTTCCTACTTGACTTAAACACTTTTCCAATAGAAGTAGATTTCGAATCTTTCTTTTGCATTAACTCAAAGCCGTACACTTCACTTTCAAAGAAAAATGTTTCTTCATTATATGTGAAAGAAACTGCTTTTGTTACTGGTATTTTTTTTGATGATATATCTTCATTTATTTTCTCTACCTTATCACTTTTACTTATCGGAGCTTCTTCTTGCACGGCTGGTTGAGCCGAAACCTTTGGCTGCTGAACTGAATTATTTTCATTCTCCAAAGAATTCTCCTGTTTGCCATTATACTTGTAATTTAAGTACTCTACATCTTTAAACGCATCTCTAAGAGCCTCATGATAGGATTTCTTAAAATCTTTTTCTCTACTGATCCCCTCTTTAGAACTAAAAATGATTTCACCATTACAATCAATCAAATCAACAATAAGTTTTGTCTTTAATAATCCTGGTTTCTTTTTAACGTTAGCTCTTAAACTCTTACATCCATTTCTTTTTAGATCATCAGGCAATTCATCTCCTCGCATGAAAGCAGTAAAGCCATATTTTTTAAATAAAAATTTTGTCAATGAGTTTAACTGATATCCATCATTTTCCTTTAAAAACACATACCCTTCTGGGACAATGATATATTTATAATCATTCACACTCTGCTGAGCAGAAAAGTTGATAGTAAAGAAAAATGCAAGCCCAAAAAATAAAATACGTGTTATATTCATTACATTATTACATTAAATCCTAATTGAACAGATGCTCCCCTGGCGTCTGCAAGATTAGAATATTCTAAAAGATTATTTGCCGAAATATAGAAATTAATTTTGTTAATATGGGTAGATAGTAGCAAACCAATGTTCTTATAGGAATAATCATCAACGGTGTATGTAACTTTTCCTTTCAGAAAATTAGATAATCTCTTATAATAAAATAATGATGCCGCGTACTGAGGCCTTTTAGGTCTAAACTGGGTAAACAACTGAAATCCAAAGGCATCTTGATACGGTGAATCTTGACAATCACAACCATCACCTACATACCTATTAAAAGAATACTTAATAGAACCGTTTAGTTTAAGAGGACGTAAGGCCGTATAACTGGTATTTAAAGTATCAATAGGTATTGCCTCTTCTAATTCGTCTAAAATATCCTGACCATTATCATCTGTAATTGGAGTCTCTAATCCTTCAAAAACAAAACTTCCTCTTGCTCTATAAGTTTCAACATCTTTTGTATAAAAAATCATACCTAAATCAGTCATACTACCCGTAATAGTCCATTGATCTTCTAATTTATAACTAAATCCAATATCCACACCAACACCTAAATTTCCTCCTAGAAATGCTCTACCCAAAAACTTATTAAGCACTTGTTTTGCCCCATCAGCATTATCTTCAGATTCAATATCCCGTAAAGAAGCATATCCAGCTGTTTGTAAACTAGCATCCGCATTACTAATGATATGTTGATATATGTTATTTCCCTGAGGAGTTTCTATAGTAGTAAAGGTTCCTCTGTTTTTTGTGCTTCTAAAATTAAAAATACTAGAATAGAGCTTTGCTCTGGCTCCAAATGTAAGCTTCTTATTTACTTTTTTATTATAGCCAAAATGGTAAACTGTCAAGAATTCTCCTGTAGCGCTAATATTCGAAAATCGAAACGGAACATTAATAAAATCCTGATTTCCCTGATAAGCTAATACCGCAAAATCTTTTGGAAAATAAACAATCAGATCAAGCTCCTGATATATCCCTCCAGAATAGTATAAATTAGTATCTTTTTTACTTCTCCAACCAAAATTAATGATCTCCAATTGCTGTGTTAGTGTAAAAAAATCATTACTCCCCAACGTGTTTATTGTATTTTCTATCTTATCATTTATATCTCTACCATCATCAGCAAAAACATCGTAAATCGAAGCTCCTTTAAACCCAACATTAACATGTATCTGAGACAGAAAAGGCACTCCAGCGTGATACTTGAAGTTTATATCTGCACCCGGATTAAGCATTAATGATTGGGGCAAATCTGTAAAATCGTATAAGGTTTCTTTATTCTGAGAATATAATGAGCATCCCAATAAACCTATATAAAGGCATAGTAGGATTCTCATAATTGATAATTTACATAGTAACTAGCCTTTGATCTTATCTGCAAAGCTCCCCTTAGATCAGAATTTAAAGTTGGAACAATAATCTCCGTTGCTATTTTTTGAGCAGAAGCTAATTGATTTAAGGTAGCATTATCTAAAACTATTGGATTATTAGGATCACCTGGCTGAGGAGAAACAACCGGTTCTGTTCCTTCTCCTAATCCTGCTCGTACTTCAATACTATATAGTTGTCCAATCGGCTGACCTGTTTGCGTTAAAAACTGAAACTGAAGCGTAAATGCTCTTTGTATCGTATTACGAACCTCCATGGTTAACTCTACCCTATCTAAATTATCTATGGCAAAATCCGTACCTACTAAATCGTAGTTTATAGTATCCCGTAAAACTTCTGGAGGAATTGTAAATTCAGTATTTGAAGGAGTCCCTTGAGGAATATAATCTTCTACATCAAATTCTGAATAAATAAAATCTGCTTCAAACACAGGAGTAAGAACAACTTCATCAAGTTGCTCAAAATCTAACTCCTTAACACAAGAAGTTGTTATCAAAATTGCGCCAATAAATAGCAGCAATGCATAGGTTTTTTTTGTTTTCATCTGGGGGGAGTTGTTTAGTAATAACGAAAATATACAAATATTTATTACTAAATGTAAGTTTTTATCTGATTTAATGATGAAACTTGTATAGCTTTTGCTGGTAATTGTTCTTGATGATAGTTAAAACATATTGTTCTGATTCCCATAGTTTCTGCACCTACAATGTCTGCTTCATAATTGTCTCCAATCATCAAACTCTTATCAATATCAGCACCGGAAACCTTTAGAGCATGTTCAAAAATAATCGGATTAGGTTTTTTAACACCAACCTCTTCACTATTGGTTATGGTCTTAAAATAATGGCTGATTTTAGCATTAGAAAGTTTTGTGTGCTGCACCTCTTTAAAACCATTAGTAATGATATGCAATTGATATTTTGGCATTAAATATTCTAACAATTCTTTTGCGCCATCAATCAAATAATTGTTAAGCGGTAAAAAATTAATATAATCATCAGATAAAGCATCTATAACCTCTAATGACAATTGTTTGCCTAAACCAGCAAATGACTCTATAAGGCGTCCTCTACGAAGTTCTGTTTTGGTTACTTGTTCCTCCCTATATAATTTCCAGTACCGTAAATTTATTGGCTGGTATATCAATAAAAATTCATCGATAGGAATCTTAATTTCGAATTTATCGAACATTAGTTGAAATGCCAAAGCCGAATTTTTATCAAAATCCCAAAGTGTATGATCCAAATCAAAAAATATGTGATCAAGTTTTTCTATTTTCATCTTTATTCCAAATAAATTCCAATATTGATTTCCAATAGGTTTGTTCATTGAGCTCACTAAACAAACCATTACTAAAAACCGGAATGAACAATCCGTTTACCTTTTTAATTTTTTCTATGTAAGCATTTAGCTCTTGCTTTACAGCGTATTCATTTTCGGCATTTTCAAAACTTTTGGGTGTACAACAAAAAGAATGTATCACTAGAGGTGTTTGCACCTCATAATCAAGATCGTAAAACATAAAAGGGGTACAAGTGCCTGCTCTAAAACCAGAGTATCCCGGATACCCCATAGAATAGTCTTCTTTGACTTCTAATTCAATAAAGTTTCTGTAAGCTTCAGGTAATTTTATTTTATAAAAAGCACATAATGAATATTGCAACTGTCTATTTACAATATTCTCAATTCTCATTTTCTCTTTTTTTAGTACTCCTAAATCAGAAATAGCTTCATAAGACACCTTAAGACCAATATCTATATAATCTGAAACATGTTTAATGATCCCTCTATGTTCAGGATTATTATGATTGATATTTTTCTCATAATTTGTATAATCACCCAGACCGAAAAACATAATGCACTTCCTGACGTTCTTTTTTTGTAAATCAATAATAAAATCAAAAGTATTGTAAGGATCTTTTTTCAATCCTAACATCACCTTGATTCTATCAGTTACTTCATTGATTTTTAATTGCCAAAGATCCCTTATTCCTCCACCTATTGATCTTAAAATTCCTTTTTGCCAATAAGCAAAGGTTTGGTTTACATATAAAATAGGAAGAACACTAAATTGCTTTTCTTTAAATCCTATATTCGGATATTTCTCTTTTAAAACATTTTTGAATCTATATGCCCATATATCGACAACCGGTTCTTCCAAAAACCCGTTCGCGTAAGCTATACTTTCTGTAGCAGTAAACCTCCCAAGTTCATCTTTTACATGCGGAAGATATTCCTCATATCTGGTTAAAAGATAAAATGTAGCTGCAAAAATATCGAATGGTAATACCGCATTGGCATGTTTTACCTGAAAAAAACACTGAGTATCTTCCCAAGGAAAAACTTGAACATCCACCTCATTAAATCCATGTTCAAACAGCAAATCAACACTCTGAAAATAAAGCTCTTTTCCCAACGGCTGTTTACCATATGACAGTTTAGGTCCATCATGTGCAATGAATGACTCTATTTTAGAGGTAAAATCTACCTCCAAGCCTAAAATTCGTTTACAGATATGCCGAAACGTATAAGATACTCTGGGAGTTATTTTTTGAACATAAACTAATAGCATACTTGTGATTATAGTATTACTTCATCTGCAAAGCTAAAATACTCCTTTTCTGTTATTATCAAGTGATCTAATAATTTTATATCCAAACTTACTCCAGCTTGCTTCAACTTTTGAGTTAATGTTTTATCTGATGCACTGGGAATTAACGATCCACTAGGATGATTATGAGCTAAGATTATAGAAGTTGCACCAAACTCTAAGGCATATCTGTATACAATTCTTGGGTCTACTAATGTCCCTGTCTTACCCCCAATACTGATCTGCTTTTTTCGCAATACTTTATTTGAGTTATTCAAATAAAGTACCCAAAACTCCTCATGATCTAAATCTCCTATAAAAGGATTGAGAATACTATACGCGTCTTTACTACTTGTGATTTTAGACATCACAGGATCGCCTTCTTCCTTCCTCCTTCTACCCAATTCCAGTCCTGCTACAATAGTAATTGCTTTTGCTTCTCCTATACCTTTAAAACTCATCAACTGCTTTACCGATAGTTTTCCTAATGAATTAATTTGATGATCTACACTAGCTAAAATCCTCTTACTTAATGCTACGGCGCTCTCATCGCGATTTCCCGAACCTATTAAAATAGCAATCAATTCAGAATCACTAAGTGCATTCTTCCCTTTAACCATTAATTTCTCTCTTGGACGATCATTTTCATTCCATTCCCTGATAGAAAATGAAGAATTATACTCACTCATAATTTTTTTTAACACAGTTTTATTCCCTAAACACTTTATGACATAAGTATAAACTATTTATCTCAAATACAAGATATTATTGTCCAAAATATACCAACAAATATTGTTTAGCATGTTTATATTTACACATTGACCAAACATATATTTGTTTGAAAATGAAAGTTTTACTATATTTGACCACCCATAATCTAAAAACATTGAATTTAACAACTTCAAATTAACCTATTTATGAAGAACATTTTTACTTTCGTATTATTATTCGCGACTATTAGTTTCTATGGACAAGACAAGAAACGTATTAGCTTTTTAAACCTAGTAGGAAATCACATACAAGTACCAAGAGGATGTCAAGCCCAATCAGAGTTCGAGTTACAAGCTTGTAATGGAACATCAATTAAGTGGGATTATTACAGTGATGATATGCTTAAAGATGTTTTTTACGCTACTATTAGTGCTTTTGCTGAAGGAAAAAGTAATGATGAGCAAAGCGAAGTTACTTTCACCTCATTTGGTAGTGAGTTAAAAGGATTTAAGTTTAAATTTGGAAGTACTTTTCAATACTTTTTGCAGGGAAAAATCAAAGATCAGTCCCTTATGATTAATTTAGGAACACCTGCAGACATTTCGGCTAATGGCGATTTGGAGGGTATTCTAAAACTTGTCTTTGAAAAAGTAGGTTAGAGCAAAATCCATTTGCTTTTTTAGTTTCGTTAGAAAGTTATTTAATAATAGCTTAGGGTTTCTATATCCAATTTTTAAAATAATTCCGTTATTTTTGGGTATTGGATATTAAACAATATTTAGATATGAAATCCCTCTTTGATAAAGCTGTAAAAAACGAAATAGAAGATCGTATTCATAAGTTGTCTAACAACAGTGCTCCAACATGGGGTAAGATGGATATTTCTCAGATGTTCTATCACTGTCAATTTCCGCTTAAAATCGCTTTGAAAAAAGAGCATCCACCAATGAAACCTAGTTTATTAGCTAAATTGTTCTTTAAAAAAGCAATGTACAATGACAAACCTTGGAAAAAAAGTCTACCAACACATCCAAAACTTAAAGTAGTAGATCCAAAGGTTTTTGAAGAAGAAAAACAGGCTTTATTAAAACTGGTAAACGAATTCTCAGAAAAAAGAACTGTTTCTGAGTGGGATCCACATCCTATGTTCGGAAAATTCACAAAAGATCAATGGGGTAAAATGCAATACAAGCATCTGGATCATCATTTACAACAGTTTAATATATAGTTTGTGTATCCACCAAAATATCACCAAGATTATGATGTAGAGAATATTAAAAGTGTAGCAGTTGCATATCCATTTGCTACCATAATTTCTGCACAAGGAACAAAACCTTTTATCACTCATGCTCCTCTTATATTTCATGAAGATAAACTTGTGGGGCATATTGATGCTAATAATCCGCACGTAAAATTATTAAAAGAAGACTACCCGATCACTACCGTTTTTCAAGGACCTCAAACTTATATTTCACCATCTATTTATACCACAAAACAATTACCCACCTGGAATTATATCATCGCACATGCAACGGGGATTGTAAAAGAAATTACAGATCCTGAATCTATAAAAAAATCTATGGTCACAATGACGGAGTTTCTAGAGACTCCTGATCAAAATTTTAAATTATCAATAGAAGACCCACGTATGGATCGTTTAGTTCCTTATATACATTGTTTTGAGATTAACGTACAGCAATGGGAAGGAAAATTTAAACTTAGTCAAGATAAAATACCCGCAGATATTGAAAATGCTAAACAAGAACTAATTAAAAACAATCAGAAGGACATTGCTAATTTTGTGAATGAATTGTTTGAGAAGCATTTTTAAATCTAAATCATTTCTTTCACCTCATCAAAATCTAATCCTCCATAATTACCACTACTCATAAGTAACAAGGCAGAATCGGTAAAATCCTTTTGTTTTAAATACGATTTAAATTCATCTGGATTGGTATAAATGATAAGATCATCTCTCTTAAAAGCTTGTTCTATCTGATCTACAGAAACCTCTTCTAACTGTTTAATTTTCACAGCATGTGGTGAGTAAAACACTACAGCCTCATCAGCAGCATTTAGTGCCCCCTCATATTCCTTTAAAAACTCCGCATTAAGGCTACTATATGTATGTAACTCAAGACAAGCAACTACTTGTCTATCTTTATATTGCTCCTTAACCGCATTGGTTGTTGCACTTACTTTTGACGGACTATGTGCAAAATCCTTATAAGCAACAGCATTAGAACTCTCTGCAATTTTCTCCAACCTTTTAGAAGCTCCAGTAAAAGATGCAATAGCCTCATAAAACTCATCTTCATCAATTCCCATATGCTGGCAAATCCATTTAGCACCAGCCAAATTACTTAAATTATGCGCTCCAAAAACCTCAATAGGCATCTCCCCTTCTGGAGTATGCAATAAAGTTTCTCCATTATCTACTCTATATTCTGGTGTAGTATATGGTATTTTACGGATCTGATTTTCTGAGTTTTCAACCACTTTAACTACTTCAGGATCTTCTGCATTATAGTTTATACTTCCTCCACGAACAATACTGTCCACAAAAACCTGAAACTGTTCTACATAATTATCAAATGTTGGAAATACATTAATATGATCCCAGGCGATACCACTTATCAATGCAATATTGGGTTGATATAGGTGAAATTTAGGTCTTCTGTCTATAGGAGAAGAAAGATATTCATCACCTTCTAGAACCATAAAATCATTATCTTCTGTTAGGTGTACCATAGTATCAAAACCTTCCAATTGAGCACCCACCATATAATCCACTTCCTTTTCGTGATAATGCAATACATGTAAGATCATAGAAGTTATGGTAGTTTTACCATGAGAACCACCAATTACTACTCGCGTTTTATTCTTAGATTGTTCATACAAAAATTCTGGATACGAGTATATTTTCAACCCTAATTCCTGTGCTTTATTTAATTCTGGATTATCCTCCTTGGCATGCATTCCAAGAATAATAGCATCAATATCTTCTGTAATCTTTTTGGGATCCCAACCAAATACTTCGGGTAATAATCCATATCGATCTAATCTTGATTTTGAAGGTTCGAAAATCACATCATCACTTCCGGTTACCTGATCTCCCTTTTGATGCAACGCCATAGCAAGATTGTGCATAGCACTACCTCCTATAGCAATAAAATGTACACGCATAATTATATTCTTGATTAGAAAGAGTAAAGATAAAATTAATTGTGAAGTAAGAATTATGATTTACGATAAAACAAAAGCTTATTAATTTTCGAAATTTATTTTTTTCAATCAACCAATCTTGTAAAGCCATCTCTCACTAATATCGTCTTGTCCAACCAAGAATTCTCACACTCAAAAACTAACCTATTTCACTAAACAAAATAAGGTTTTCCCTAATTTATCGTTGCAATTATGTAGCTTTATATAGTTATTTACTTTATTCAAGTTTTTTATTCAATAAATATTGGTATAGGACTTGTATTATTGTTTTAACAAACACAAAAAATCAAACAGATGAAAAAATATATCATTCTTGTTTTCATACTCTTTATTACAAACCTAAATTATATGATGGCTCAAGACAACTATCAAAACGATTGGAAAAAAGTAAAAGATTTTGACCAACAAGGGCTTCCTAAATCTTCTTTAGAAGTTGTAGAAATGATTCACACAAATGCTAAAAAAGCTAATAATACGAATCAAATTACTAAAGCATTACTCTACAAGGCTAAATATAATTTGGTACTAGAAGAAAATGCACAATTAAATATCATCAAGGAATTTAAAAGTGAAATCGAGAATAGCGAATTTCCTAGAAGAAATATTTTAGAAAGCATTTTAGCTAATCTATATTGGCAATATTTTCAGGAACATCGATGGCAATTCTATAACAGGACTAAAACTTCTGAAAAAGTAGATGCCGAAGATTTTAGGACTTGGGATTTAGAAACTTTATTTGAAGAAATCCATCTCTATTATCAGAAATCATTGGACAATGGTCTACTAGCTCAACAAACAGATCTTGCAGAATTCAATGATATCCTTTCTCTATCAAATGATTCAAAAATCTATAGACCTACGCTTTTTGATTTTTTATCACACAATGGGCTAGCGTTTTATAAAACTTCAGAAACCAATATTACTAAACCGGCATATGCATTTGAGATAAATTCTCCTGATTATTTAAAGAGTTACGAGGAATTTTCTAGACTGAATATCACAACTAAAGATTCATTATCATTACAATTTCACGCATTAAAAATATATCAAAACCTCATTAACTTTCATAAAAGAGATAAGCAACCTGATGCCTTAATTGAAGTAAATATAGAACGTCTAAAGTTTATCCATGACAATGCTGTATTCAATGACAAACAAGATCTATTACTAGCTGCTTTTATTTCAGAAAAAGAAAAGCATCAAAATAATGCTTCTTCTACCCTTTATGATTATGAAATTGCTGCGCTTTATCAAACACAAGCTGCAACATATATCCCAACCGAAAATGAGACACATCGATGGACGCTCCAGAAAGCCCTGAAGGTTTGTGAAAAGGCAATTGCGAAGTATCCAAAATCCAGAGGAGCTAACAATTGTGCCTATTTAAAAGATCAAATTCTTCAGAAACAGTTAAATTCTATAAAACTGGAAAACTATATCCCAATTAACAAACCATCAAAAATTCTGGTAAATTATAGAAATCTAGAGTTATTATATTTTAAAGTTTTAAAAGTAAAACAAAGTCAATTAAAATCATTTCAGGAAATTTATAAGGATAAGGAGAAAATTGCTTTTTTGAATAAACTATCTGTAGTCAATTCTTGGAGTTCCACAATTCGTGACGAAAAAGATTATCAAAACCATACTACTGAAATAGCAGTTCCCGAATTAGAACAAGGAAGTTATATTATCGTTGGTTCAACCAAAAAAGACCTAAGTGAAGAACATACTTTTTCTTTTGGAAATCTTCAGGTCACCAACATCACCCTAGTCGAAAATAAAACAGCAAGCGAAACAAAATTTCAGATAATTGATAGAAATAATGGTGATCCGATTCCTAAAGCCATTATAAAATTGGTTTCTAAAAACGGAAGAAATAGTTTAAATCAAACCTTGACTACTGACGAAAAAGGAGAAGCTTCTTTTTCTAAAGAAGGTTATTATTATAATGTTTTAGCAACAGTAAGTAAAGAAACTGACAAAGCTTATTTTAGTGGATTATATCTTAATCAGTATACCGGTAGCAATCGACCTGATATCAGTATCAGACAAACGTCTTTTCTCTTTACAGACCGAAGTATATATAGACCAGGACAAACGGTCTATTTTAAAGGAATCATGATGGAATCTGTAGGAAAAGAAGATCCCAAAGTAGTAGCTAACAGTCCAACATATGCAAAACTGATTGATGTAAACGGACAGGAAGTGAAGTTATTGAATTTTACTACCAATGAATACGGTTCCTTTACGGGTGAATTTATTTTACCATCCTCAGGCTTAACTGGTAACTATAGCATCCAAACAAATAATTATAACAGTATTTCATTCTCTGTAGAAGAGTATAAACGTCCTAAATTCGAAACAAAATTTAACCCGGTTACTGAAACATATAAAATTAATGACAGTATAAAAGTAACAGGAACCGCCACCGCTTATGCAGGAAGTAATATTACTGATGCTAAAGTAGTATATCGCGTATATAGACAAGTGCAATATCCACGCTGGTGTTATTGGTTTCCAAGAAACAGAACTGAAGAACAAGAAATCACACACGGAGAAACCAAGACTAATGATACTGGTGAATATAATATCACATTCGCTGCGCTACCAGATAAAAGCGTTTCAAAAGATAATCAACCGATTTTTACCTATAAAGTAACTGCAGATGTAACAGATATTAATGGAGAAACAAGAAGCACTACTACCTATGTTAATGTTGGATATCATGCCTTAACCGCGTCCATAAATATCATTCCCAAAATTGATAAAAATAAAAAGGATAATACGTTAAGCATCATTACCCAAAATTTAAACAATGAATTCATAGCAAATAGTGGAACTATAAAAATACATAAGTTACAGGCTCCAGATTGTCCATTGCGTACTCGCCCATGGAAAGCACCGGATTATAACAGCTTTACAAAGGAAGAATTTAAGAAGTTATTCCCTCATGATGCATATAGCAATGAAGATGATTTCAGAAGCTGGGAAAAGGGAAATATTGTTTTTAACAAGAACTACAATACCACTGCTTCTAACGGCACTGAAAAAGGCACACAAGAGCTATCACTAGAGAACATTAAAAAGTGGGAAACAGGTAGTTATATTGTAGAGCTCGATACTAAAGACAAATTCGGGCAAAAAGTGAAAGACATCAAATATATTACTGTATTTGATCAATCTGACAATACGATTTCGGATAACAAATTGTTTGAAATTACAACAAACAAGAGTACGTATAGTATAGGAGATGAAGTGATACTAAAACTAAGTTCTGGTTCAGAAGATATCACAATAACAGTTGATATAGAAAAGAATCAAAAGGTTATCGAAACTAAACTTATTAAGCTATCGAACAATAGTAAAACTATAAAAATTCCTGTAAACAAGGAAGACTTAGGTGGGTTTGCGGTTACTTATAGTTTTGCAAATTATAATGCATATCAAAGCGGTACATTGCCTATTGCAGTTCCTTATGAACCTACAGAACTTACCATAGAAACAAAAACATTTAGAGATAAACTACAGCCAGGACAAAAAGAAACATGGAGTTTTACGGTCAAAGGTCCAAAAGGAGACAAAGTAACTGCAGAATTGTTAGCAAGTATGTATGATGTTTCTTTAGATCAGTTTAGACCACATCAATGGTATTTCAATCCGATCAATAGACCTATTTATTATTCATATTCGCAGCGAAAAGCTGCCAGAAGTTTTACGCAAGGAAATTTCAATATTCATAACGGGTATACCCGCAATACTGGCTTCTATTATCAAGGATATGATCAATTAAACTGGTTTGGATTGTATTTCGGACAAAGCTATCGTTACAATAGTTTTGGATCTCAAAAGAGAATGAGAATGAGCAAATCAGCTCCTGCTCCAATGGCTTCTATGGAAATGGTTGCAGAGGATGCAGAAATGGAAGAAGTTGCTATAGCTGGAAGCGCTATGAAAGAAGAAAATAAAGCAGATTCATTAGATCGTGCCGAAAATAAGAGTAATACAAAAGATAAAAAGGAAGAACCATCACTAGAAGGTGTCAAAATACGCAAGAACCTGCAGGAAACGGCTTTTTTCTTTCCGAAGTTGACCACTGATGCAGAAGGTAATGTAAGCTTCAATTTCACAGCTCCAGAAGCTTTGACTAAATGGAAATTACAACTACTTGCTCACACCAAGGAATTGAATGCTGGCACACAAGTATTAGAAACAGTTACCCAGAAAGAATTAATGATCTTACCAAATCCTCCAAGATTTTTAAGAGAAGGAGATAAGATTACGCTTAGCTCCAAGGTTTCTAATATTTCTACCAAAGACCTTATAGGTATTATAGAACTGCAACTGATTGATGCCTTAACAGGAAAGTCTATTGATTCGGATTTACAGAACACGAATATTCGTCAAGATTTTTCTGTAAAAGCCGCAGGAAACACCAATGTATCTTGGGAACTGCAGATTCCAGACAATGTACAAACGGTTCAATATAAAATTATAGCTAAAGCGGGAGATTTCTCTGATGGCGAGCAGAATGTATTACCTGTATTATCTAACAGAATGATGGTGACAGAGACCTTACCGATGTGGATACGTTCTAATCAAACTAAAACATTTACGCTAGATAAGTTAAAGGATAATAGCTCTACGACACTAAAAAACCACAAGCTTACATTAGAAATGACTTCTAATCCTGCGTGGTATGCTGTACAAGCACTACCCTACTTAATGGAATATCCGTATGAATGTGCAGAACAAACATTCTCTAGGTATTATGCCAATTCGTTGGCCAGTCATATCGCCAATTCTAATCCAAGAATCCAGGAAGTATTTAATCAATGGAAAAACACCGATGCTCTTTTAAGTAATCTGGAAAAAAATCAGGAATTAAAGTCTTTGATTATTCAAGAAACTCCTTGGTTACGAGATGCGCAGAGCGAAACCGAACAAAAGAAACGAATCGCACTGCTTTTTGATCTTAATAAGATGAATAACGAATTGCAGAGTGCATTAAATAAATTACAGCAAGTACAGTTTAATTCAGGAGCATTTCCCTGGTTTAAGGGAGGACGAGAGAATCGTTATATCACACAACATATCGCGGCTGGTTTTGGACACTTAAAAAAACTAGAAGTTACTAAATTCGAAAGCAAGACTCAGCATATGGTTCAAAAAGCGGTGCGCTATCTGGATCAGGAATTTGTAAAAGAATATAAAGAACTTAAGAAATATTGTGAACGAAATAAAATTGACATCAATAAAGACCATCTTAGTTATACACAGACTCACTATTTGTATATGCGTAGTTTCTTTTCTGATATCAAAAGAGCTAAAAATACTAACGAGGCTTGGGAGTATTATATGGGACAGTCCAAAAAGTATTGGCTAAACAGAAGCTTATACTCACAAGGGATGCTCGCTCTAATATTACATAGAAATAATGATACTACTACAGCTACCAAAATCATTAGATCATTAGATGAAAAAAGTATCACTAGTGAAGAACTAGGCATGTATTGGAAATCGAATACTGCAAGTTGGTACTGGTATCAAGCACCGATAGAAACCCAGGCGTTGATGATTGAAGTTTTTACAGAAATTGAACAAGAACCTAAAAAAACAGAGATTGTAGATAATCTTAAGGTTTGGTTGTTAAAAAATAAACAGACCAATCGTTGGAAAACCACAAAAGCTACTACAGAAGCTGTATATGCCTTACTATTACAAGGCAGTGATTGGTTATCTGTAACCGACATGGTGGAGATTGTATTGGGTGATAAAAAAATTGATCCAAACCAGATGGGTGATGTAAAAGTAGAAGCCGGAACAGGATATTTTAAAACTTCCTGGAACGGTAATGAAATAAAAGAAGATATGGCTACAGCCAAAATCACCAAAAAAGGAAAAGGGATTGCCTGGGGCGCATTGTATTGGCAATATTTCGAAAACTTGGATAAGATAACATCTGCAGAAACTCCATTAAAGCTAAAGAAAAAATTATTCCTAAAAAAGAATACAGATACTGGTGAGGAGATTACTGAAATAACTAATAAAACAAAATTACAATTAGGGGATTTGGTTAGAGTTCGCATAGAATTAAGATCAGATCGAACAATGGAATTTGTGCATATGAAGGATATGCGAGCATCTGGATTAGAACCTATCAATGTGATCTCTCAATATAAGTATCAAGATGGTTTAGGATATTATGAAAGTACTAAAGATGCTTCTACTAATTTCTTCTTTGATTATTTACCAAAAGGAGTATATGTTTTTGAATACGACTTACGTGTCAACAACAAAGGAGATTTCTCTAACGGCATCACTACGATTCAAAGCATGTATGCTCCAGAATTTAGCAGCCATTCTGAAGGAGTTAGAGTAAAGGTGGAATAACAAACAGTATTCAATGCCTGTCGGTTAACCAATATAAACAGGCAGATGTTGAGCATAAGAGTGGATTAGTAGTTTTGTTAAGAATTTTATAGTTCTTTCATAATATAAAATAAAAATTAGTCGTAGAATTAAACGTTTAATTCTACGGTTAAAAATAAAGATATAATAGATCTATGGTTACCTTTTATAACTATACAAACATGCTGTAGGTAATGCATATTCAATAATATTTTGACAATGGAGATAGAAGATTTGACTGAAGATGAAATTAAAATAATTGATAAAATATTTCATCATAAATATGAGAATCAAGGTACTAAATATCAAGATTCCTGGTACCTAAAAGAATATAATATTGATGAAGTTAACTTTGAATATTTATATAACTTTTTATGTGAATATGGCAGTAAACTTCAACTAATTAAAGTTAAAGAATATAAAACAGGTATTAAGACTATCGTAAACTTTGAAAAAGTGGCGTGCGAAAAGTTTATATCTAAGGGAGCCTTCAAAGAACACTTCAAATCACTAAAAAAAGAAATTCAAGCTGAGCAAGAACATAAACAAAATACTCGAGAATTAACTAAAAAGGATAATAAACTTAAAAATCCATCCTTCTGGATTCCTACTTTAATCGCGATTATTTCTTTTATTCTTGCAATAATCCCTTATTTTAAAGATGATGAAAAACATAACGATCAACTTGAATTAATCACAAAAGAACAAGTATTAATTATATCTGATAGTATTTCAAACTTATCTACCAAGAGATTAGATAGTATTTTAGATAAAACTACAAATGAATTGAATTTCTTAAAGGACTCTTTAAAAAAATCATCTAGGAATTTAAAAGGTAAAAAATAATGGAATATCAAGAATGTAATTTGAATATAAGATATGACTTACCTAAAGAGATTTGGGATAAGATACCCTTGATCTATGAAAAAATGAATGGCTGGATTGGATTTGGAAAAGATGGAAATGGAGAAAACGGAATCCCATATTGGTTTAGCTATAACGAAGAAGAAAAATCTATTTTAGCCTCTGTTGAACCTAGTGGGCTTCAATTTTCGGCTAATATGGAATTAAATGAGTGGACGGAATGGAAAACTGAATTCAAAAAAATCGCAACGGAAATTCTTGGATTTAAAGTTGGTGAAATAGAAGAAGGTGAAGTCGATCACTAAATTGAATGAATAAAAAAATAGAACTACCTACAACACTATATATATGATCATAGCAGTTAGGTGATCAATCGAATGGTTGTCGTATATTTATGATGGCGCAATGCTTGCAGAAAGGAAAAGTTAGCAATCAATTCGCAGAAAAACCGAAAAGCAAGGTAACATTTTGCCCTGCTACTACGCATATATTAAACGTTAGCCACAATTCTCTACTCTTAAAGATTTCCGCTATGAATCGCAATCTATTTTACTTTTTTACATTAATTCTAATTTTGTCTTGTAAAGAAAGAACTAACCTGAATGACACTCAACAAATTGTTATTGTTGATGATGAATTTAAATCAGAAAAAGCAAGTGCCTTAAATGAAAAAGGAGTAGATTATGGAAAAAAAGGCTACAGCAAAAAAGCTAATGAATTGCTATTAGAAGCACTTAAAATTGAGCCTGATAATCCTACAATATTAAATAACTTAGGATTAGTTAATGGTCACTTGAAAAATCCCAAGAAATCTATTTCTTATTTTCAACAATCTCTATCAGTATCAGATTCAACTTATTTATCTGCTGGCACAAATTTAAGCTTGGAATATTATAATATTGGAGAATATCAAAAGGGTATTGAAATAGCTAATTTCGTGCTAAAAAATACTAAAAACAAATATCAAGAAGTTGGTGCCAGAATACATAAATCATTTTGTTTAGCTGGTAAAGGTGAGTGCGGAAAAACAAAAGCTGAATTGAAAATAATTAAAACCTATGCTGAAGAATTTGACAATTTGGAATATCAAATAGAAATAATTGAAAATAAATTAAACAACTGTGTACAACAAGGTGTATAGCTCATTGCGGCTGAATTCCTTAAACGGAATTCATTGCAATTTTGCTACCTTAGTGATTCATCGGAATCTTTCCTTCGGAAAATTCCGCAACAAGCCATACACAGAACGTTAGCCACAATTTGAGAAATGCACACTAAAAATTCAAAAATTACAATTCATATGGTTTCAAGTCTTGATGGTTTTATAGCCAAAAAAGATGGAAGCATTTCGTGGATGCACTCAAAAGATAATTACGAAAAAGGAGTTGAACTGACCAAGGAATATATTTCGGAATTCCTTAAATCGATTGACTGTTACGTTATGGGTTCTCGGACTTATGAACATGCTGTTGAATTGGGTTGGCCTTATGGAGAAATTCCTGTTTTTGTCCTGACCGAAAGAGAACTTGAATCTGACAAAAAAAGTGTACAGTTCATTTCAGGTGACTTAAGCAAAATAGTAAATGACAAACTAAAAAACCAATTCAGAAACATCTGGATGGTTGGTGGGACTATGCTCACAAAAGAATTTCTACGTTTTGGATTAGCGGATGAAATAAATATAACAATAATCCCGACACTTTTGGGCAATGGAACGCTCTTCTTTGACTACATTGGAAAGGAAATTCCGTTGCATTTAAAAAATGTAACAGCCTTTAAGGACGGAATGGTGGAAATGGTTTACGAAATAAATAAAGAATAAAAAACTGTACCCAACAAAGGTGTATAGTTCATTTGCTCCCTTCGGGAGACAAACGTAACATACAAGGAACATTGCAGGTAATTAGAGCAAGATAAATCTCATTGAAATTGAAGAACAAAATACAAAGTGAATATAAAGTAGGCGATTTGATTTATGACGCGAATGTTTACGACGGGATGAATACTGACCTAACCGATTTGGAGTTTTACCTGAAGTGGTTACCAAAAAACAAAGATGCTCGCATACTTGAACTTTGTTGCGGAACTGGCAGACTTACAATTCCAATTGCAAAGGAAGGATATAACATTAGCGGAGTTGATATCACATCTTCAATGCTGAAACAAGCAAAAGCAAAAGCCTTAGAAACTGGTTTAGAAATTGATTTTATTCAAGCGGATATTAGAACTTTAGATTTACCTGAAAAATATGATTTGATTTTTATTCCGTTCAACTCAATTCATCATTTATATAAAAACGAAGATATATTCCGAGCTTTTAATGTTGTAAAGAATCATCTTAAAGAAAATGGATTGTTTTTATTGGATTGCTATAATCCAAGTATTCAATACATCGTAGATGGAGAAAAAGAACAAAAAGAAATTGCTGAATATGTAACCAAAGATGGAAGAAAAGTTTCAATAAAGCAGAAAATGCGCTATGAAAACAAAAGCCAAATTAATCGTATTGAATGGCATTACTATATAAATGACAAGTTTGATTCAATTCAAAAGTTAGATATGAGATTGTATTTTCCTCAAGAATTAGACTCATATTTGGAACGGAATGGTTTTACAATTATTCATAAGTTCGGTGATTTTAAAGAAGAGGAATTCAATAATAGTTCGGAAAAACAAATATTTGTCTGTAAGAAATAAAGTAACTCCCAACAACACCGTTTATAGCTCATTGATAATAAATTCTTTAATCGGAATTCATTGCAATTTGCTATCTTTCGGTTACGGCGGAAAATCATAGCCGATCTCCCAGTGACGAGCTATATACAAAACCTTTAGCAACATTGTGAAAATAATGAAATTCAATAAGGAATTAGATGAAATAGTAAAGAATAGCAGAAAAATAGCTATTGAATCTGGATGGAATTATATTTCTTCATATCACTTTCTACTAGCAATGCTGAAATCGGAGAATTTACCTCATAGCATTTTCAAAAATAAAGAATGGAAATTTAAACATCTTTCGGGCTCTATTATTAAAGAGAAAAATGATGAAGTAGCAGAAAAATATTATTTGACCAAAGAATTGGAAACTACTCTTAAAAATGCTAAATATTATTCTTGGACATATGGAGAATCAGAAGTTAAACCTGAACATATAATTTTTGCTATGTTACCTGATAAAAATAGTGATGCCGGCAAATATTTAATTTCAGTTGGAATGGATTACTCTGAATTTAAATTCGAATGTGAAAAAATCAAAAAACTGAAGGCGAAAAAAATATTTGAGTATTTTGGAAAAAAATCACTGACTGTGAAAATTGGAATCCCAAAATTGATTAATAGCTTTATAAAGAACGTTGCCTAAAATCATATATAAAATCAGAGCAAAGTTTAGTGCTAGCACGAAAGGTCATTTCCTTTTTGCAATGGCGCTAGATTTTTATAAATTAACAAGAAATAAAAATGCGCAGGCAGATAGATCAATTGGTATAGGCTTCCTTGCCTTGCTCCGATTCATATATTTGGCGTTCGCGAGCATTTAAACCCTTTGATATGAAAAAACAAATTTTGATAGTCTTATTAATCGGATTTGCACTAGGATGTAATTCGAACAAAGAAGAAGTGAAAATAGATAAAGGTATAGAATCAGAAAGAATAATTCGTACGATTGATAACTGGAATGAAGGATGGGATAAAAAAGATGTTGAACTAGCGATTTCGGACTACTCTGAAGATACAGATTGGACCAATGCCTTTGGCGATAGAATGAAATCGAAGTCCGAGTTAAGAGAATTACTTAAAGAAATTTTTGCAATGGACTTCGTTATGGAGGGCACTGACAATTATCAAAATGACGATGTACAATTTCTAACCGATGACATTGCTTTATTGCGCTCAACAAATATAAGAACAGGCCAGAAATGGAGTGATGGTACTCTTATGAATGATCGATACATTCACCACTTACGAGTTTATCAAAAAATAAATAATGAATGGAAAATAACTGACCATATGATTAGTCAATCACAGGAAAAAAAATAAAAACGACTCACCAAAAATGGCTATAATTCATTATAGCAAAAGACTAAATCAATGTTTAATTTATAAATCATAGCCGAGACCGTTGTAGGATATTTAAAAACAATCAGAACTGAAATAAAAAACTTGGCCTGATTTTAATTTTATGGATATTATTCTTTTGTTATAAAAATTTAGTTGAACCAACTTATAAAATCAATTCTTAGTTCTAACTACAAATGAAAATCTTCAAGGACTTTATATTAAGTTTGTATTTGCTAAATTAGTTGCTGTAACACGCAACAAATTTAACAAAAACATAGTATTGACAAGAGTCAAAATAAACCTAAATCAATGAGTAAATATAAGGGGATATTGGATCATATAGCCAGATATGTTGAATTATCAGACAGTGAAATAGAAGAGTTTACTTCTATATTGAAAACCACTAGGGTAAAGAAAAGACAATTTATTGTCCAACCAGGGTTTGTATCTGAATATCGAAACTATATTGTAGAAGGTGCCGTTAGAGTTTTTTATTTAGATGACTTAGGAAAAGAACATACTGTAATTATTGCAATCGAAGATTGGTTTTTCACAGATTTTTACAGTTATATACATAGAACTCCTGCGGAATATTATGCTGAAGCTCTTGAAGACTCTCTTATCTTACAAATGAAATATGAGGATGTTGAAGAACTTTGTAATAGAATACATCCATTATGCCAATATTTTAGATTATTTACGGAAAGGTCCATGGCCTATTCTTACAAAAGAACCATTTCTAATATTAGTAAAACCTCTGAAGAGCGATATTGGGAATACGTTAATAAATATCCCCAAATTGCTAACAGAGTACCTCAGTATGTTTTAGCTTCATATTTAGGGATTTCACCAGAGTCATTAAGTAGAATTCGTTCACGCTCATAAATAAAATTGATTTATATCAATTTTATTCCTTGATAAAAGTCAAGCATTTTTCTTACCAAACGTCATATTAATTTTTTAACATACGACGCAACTTTGTCATGTCAATAATTGACAGATTTGGTTTAAGTTTTATGAGACCATAAATTCTGTAAAACTAAACCCCAATCTTTTTTTAAAATAAGACAAAGTAAAGAACAAGTTAAAAGATTTATTATGAAAGCAGTAGTATATAAGGAACGAGCAAAAATTGAGGTCGTAGATATACCAAAACCACAATTATTAAAAGATGATGATGTTATTGTACGCATTACACTTGCAGGTGTTTGCGGTGCAGATTTAGAGTTTACCCAAAACGGACCTGAAATGGGTTTATATGAAGGTATGCGAATAGGTCATGAATTTGTGGGCATAGTAGACCAAGTTGGAAAAGGTATACATTCTTTAAAGGTTGGAGATCGCGTAATAGCTTCAGCCATGTTTGTAGACGGAGATTGTTACTATTGTAAACGAGATTTACCTTCTGCATGTGACCATGGAGGTTTATTCGGGACTCCCCTATTTGCTCAACACGGAGGTGATGATATTCAGGGAGGTCAAGCCGAATTTATTCGCGTTCCCTATGGTAATTCTTCACTATTCAAACTTCCAGAAGGGTTAACCGGAGATGAGCACGACACAAAAGTTCTTCCATTAGGAGATAATTTTGCTACCGGTTATCACGGTGCGCTAAATGCGAATATCAAAACAGGAGAAACTGTAGTGGTTATCGGAGATGGTGCAGTTGGTCTTAGTGCAGTAATGGCTGCTACATTATTTGGTCCTTCTACAATTATTCTTGTAGGACGTCATGATAGTCGACTAGAACTAGCAAAAACCATTGGGGCAACACATGTCGTAAATTCTAAAAATATAGATCCTGTTGAATTTGTGAAATCATTTACAGACGGAAGAGGAGCAAATTCTGTGATCGATTCTGTGGGGAATAAAACAGCCATTGCACAAGGTATGGAAATGACTCAGGCTGGAGCATCGATAAGTGTTCTAGGATTTGGGCATCTTTATGAACCCGTTGAGCAACCTTATTCATCGGCTTTGTTTAGAAATATTACAATTCATACCGGTGTAGTAAATGTAGCCGCATATATGGAAAAATTACTTCCTATAGTAGAAAGAGGTGTTATCGATCCTAGTAAAATTTTTACTGATATTTTACCACTATCGGAGGCAGAAAAAGGATATGATTTGATGCGTGATCGTACTTCAGGAACGCTTAAAGTAGCATTACGCCCTTAACATTTCCAATCGGAAATTTAAAATAAATAATTTATCATGAAAAAAATATTTTTCGGATTCATCTTAATCACAGTTTTTATGACACAAGTACAAGCTCAAGATAACGATCTACAATTGATTGAAAAAACGATCAATTATTACCTCGATGGAATGACTACGCACAATTCAACGTCTTTTGAAAAAGCATTCCATCCAAATGCCACCATGAAATGGATAGAGAAAAAATATGAGGATGTGAATGCTATTGAAGCGCTAAGCGAATATGTAAACGCAAATGATCCCGTAAAAACGAAAACCAGTATTATGGCTATAAGTATAGCAGGAGATGCAGCCAATGCTCAGTTAGAACTGGAGTATGATACCTTTTCTTATATTGATTTTATGCATCTGCTAAAAATTGATGGGAAGTGGAAAATTGTTAGTAAGACGTATTCTACAAGAACGAAGAGTACTAAGTAATAGAAAAATAAGAATAGACCCAGGTGTAATTTTTACAAATATAATTATGAATACGTATTTACTTCCAGTTTTTGCCATTGTTATTGGTGTTATTATTGCTTTTGTAACTAAAAACCAAAAATCAATAGGCACTAAACTCTTATTATCATTTAGTGGCGCATTTCTATTAGCATTAACACTTTTTGATTTATTACCCGAAGTGTATCATGATTTAGGTGCCAAACAAACCGGACTTTTTATAATGTGCGGTATCTTATTGCAAATTATTTTAGAATTTTTATCTAAAGGTATAGAGCATGGCCATGCACAAACACATAAAGAAGATAAAAAATTTCCCTGGGTACTATTTATAAGTCTTTGTATTCATAGTTTTTTAGAAGGATTTCCCATTCACCATCACAATGATATGGTATACGGTGTATTAATTCATAAAATTCCAATAGCAACACTAATAACTACCTTTTTATTACAATCCAGTTATAATAAAGTACAAATTATTAGTTTCTTGGTCATATTTATGACAATGACGCCTTTAGGTACCTATATATCTAATAATATGGTCTTGGCAACAGAATATATAGATTTTGTTAATGCTATAGTGATCGGTATTTTTTTACATATTGCTACAACTATTTTGTTTGAAACTGGTGAAGATCATAAGTTTAATTTATCCAAGTTGGTAGTGATATGTTTCGGTGTTTTCATTGCTAATTTGATCTAAAAATTATCAAAATAAGATTTATAGTTTTGTAATTAGTATTGAAAATCAATTCCAAGGAAATGGATGCTAAATCTACATTGTGGAAATCAAGCTATAATAGACCAACTGATGAGACAGAATCGAAGTTTACTTTTAAAGAAATTGGAGGAGAGCGTTATCCAAATAAGCCCGTATTCATCTTAAAAAGTGAGAACACTTTCTTCCTTGCTGAACAATTTTCATATGCTATGAAGCATTTCAATAAGGCAAAAATAGTTGGATAAGTTTCTGCTGGAGCGGCTCACGCAATTGATTTCATAGAAGTTAATGATAATTATCTTATTCCGCTTCCAACTATAAGATGTTTTAACCCTATAACTAAGACTGACTGGGAAGGAGTTGGTGTAAAACCACATATTAAAGCGAAAAGTGATGAAACGTTAAAAGTAGCTCAGCTCAAGGAATTGGACATACTAATTAACAAAGCTAAAAAAGCAAAATATGAATCGCTAATAAAAAGATATACTAAAGTTAAGGCAGAAATAAAAAAACGTTAACCTCCAGTATAAAAAAACGAATGCACAACAATGTATATAAAAAATAGGCGAAAAAATACTATGTTCAAGCGTTCGGGTTCGTATCAAACTTTGTGTTTAACCGAAAGTTTTGTGCTCCAAAATCTCCTACTTTTCATATATTAGATGTTAGCTGCAATTCTGAAAAAAAAATCTATTGAACGAAATTGTCACATATAATTCCATTTCTGAATACTTTGAGCATTTTGGGATAAACATATCTCAAGAAATAGATTTTACAGTTCATTCTCTGGAAATTTTACAAAACGAAATTTTACAAAAGTCACCGCTCTTCAGAACCAATTACTTTGCATTTTTACTCATTGAAGAAGGTGCTGGTTATTATACCATCGATGACAACTGGTTTCCTATCAGAGAGAATTCCTTTTATTTCACAAATCCGGGACACTTAAAGTCGTTCGCAATAGACAAAAAGTGGCAAGGGTACATTACAACATTTACATTGGATTTTCTAAAACCTTATGTTTCCAAACCGGTGGCAGAAGAGTTTTTATTTTTGCTAAAGGAAAGTATACCTGTAATGTACCTTCCTAAAGACTTCTTTAAAGAGTTAAAAAACATTTTTGAAATTTTACTTTTAGATTACAAGAGAACGAACGCTCTCAAAAAAGAAATTTTAGCGAGTCAATTAATAACAATTCTTTATAAAACCAAATCACTGCTTAGAACCCATAAGGCAAGAGTAGAACTTAAAAATCGACCAGCAGAAATCGTTCAAGAGTTTACCAGTTTGCTTAATACTCATTTTCTAGATATCCTCAACAAAAAGGAAATCCATATCTGGAACGTTCAGGAATTTGCAGATAGACTTCATATTCATCCCAATTACTTTAGCAGTATCATCAAAAACGAAACCGGCAAGACTGTTAAACAATGGATAAATACTAAAATTATTACTGAAGCTAAAGCAAATCTACTCAAGTCCAATGCATCTATAACAGAAATAGCATATAGTTTAGGGTTCTCTGATATTAATAGTTTTAGCCGTTTTTTTAAGAACGAAACAGGCGTTTCCCCCTCGCAATTCAGAAATACTTAGAAATTGCACAATCATCCTTAGATACCGCCCAAAAATTGGGCAAGCTTCCATTTTACATTTGTACTGTAATCATTTAACAATAATTAAAAACAAGTACAGATGGAAACTACAGTAGAAAACAACAAGCAAATTTTAAAGCGATTAATTGATGAAGCTTTCAACAAAAGAAATCTAGATATTCTTGAGGAAGTGCTGCATCCAGATTTTGTAAACCATCAAGAGGTATTTCCGCTTGAAGCGAGAAAAGGACCAGATGTATTCAGAGAATTATACGGAAAATTTTTCGAGATTTTCCCTAACGTAAGAGCAGACTATCATCACGTTATTGCTGAGGCAGATTATGTTATGGCAAGAGATACCATTTCAGGAACAAATAATGGCGAGATAATGGGAAATCCACCTACCGGAAAAGAAGTTGCCTTTGAGGTGTTCCACCTTTATAGAATCAAAGATGGAAAGCTGATTGAGCGTTGGGGTTTAACTGATGATTTAGGATTAATGAAACAATTAGGAGTTATCAAAGAATAGAAGAAAAAACAATTATAAAAAGAATCTTATGAGCCATTTATTAGTAGAAAAAGGAACAAACTTGTTGGTAACCGCAGCAGTAAGTGCAACAGTTGAAAATAATGTAGAAACCGTATTTGATTTCACAGTAGCAGAAGATGTAATCACTAAGTTCTTGAAAGGAGTACCAGAAGTAACAGGTTATGAAATTCAGCAAGGGCCTTGGGGTCAAAAAGGAGCGTATCGCTGGGTGCATTTTGGCGAGGACAAAGCGAGAGAAGAAATTAATTTTATTCAACGTCCATATCTTTTTGACTATCAGCTTACAGATTTTACCGCTGAATTAAAAGATATGGTAGACTTGGCTGTAGCTCAATTTTTGTTCAGACCTGTTGGACCTAGAACTGAAATAAAGTGGTATTATAATTTCAGAGCTAAATCTGAAGGAGTATTGCCTCAATTGCAAGATTTTGTGGAAAACGTTTGGGTTGCTTGGATGAAGTCTTATTTGAATGACACCAAAGAGGCTCTGGATAAGGATGTTTTTGCAAGATAGCTGAAGAAATATCTTTGATGGAATTTCAAAATGAAGAACAGCAGCTAACAGTGTATAAAAATAATAGCGGTTTCAGTGCTAAATTGAAATCGCTATTCAATATTTAAATTCTGTGTGAATCCAAATACTAAACGTTTCAAAATCCGCTACTTTTCATATATTAGACATTGTGCGTCATACCCAGAAACAACGTCATTCAATTAAAAACAGTGAATAGATTAACCAGAATAACATCAATTTTAATTCAATTACAATCAAAAAAAGTAATTATTGCTAAAGATATTGCCGAACGATTTGAAATAAGTGTACGAACGGTTTACAGAGATATTAAAACACTTCAAGATGCCGGAATACCAATTGGTTCAGAAAATGGAAAAGGATATTTTTTGGTAGAAGGGTTTTCTTTACCACCAATTATGATTACTGAAGAAGAAGCGAATGCGTTAATCATTTCAGAAAAATTTATAGAAAACCAAGGAGATTCTTCCCTAAAAAAAGATTTTTCTTCTTTACTTTTTAAAATTAAAGCAATACTTCGAACATCGCAAAAAGATAATATTGAATTATTAGAAAAAAGAATATCACCATCTTATTTAAAAGAACCTTTAAAAAGTAATTCTCTTTCAATAATTCAAAAAGCTATTTTAAATAATCAAACATTAGAAATTTCTTATCGTGCAGTAAATCAAGAGAATATAACTACTCGGAAAATAAAACCTTTAGCAACATATTTTACAAGTAATGCTTGGGTAGTTATTGCATTTTGTTCATTAAGAAATGATGTAAGAGAGTTTAGATTAGATAGAATTATAACCAAAAAATTAATAGAGGATTTGGTTTCAAATCAAACAGATTTTGACTTAACTCAATATTTCCAAAAAAAATATCAATCATAGTTGACATAGGGCTGTCAGTCTTCCAATTTAAATTTGTTTAATAATTTAAACATTGAACATTATGAAACATGAATGGAGAAAAAAAGAAAAAACAACTTATCTACCAAAAGAGAAACCTGAACTAATAGATATTCCTGAATATCATTTTATAACATTGAGCGGGGAAGGAAACCCAAATAGCGATTTTTTTGCCGAATGTATAGGTGTATTATATAGTGTAGCCTATGCTATAAAAATGAACATCAAAACACTAAAAGATAAACCTATAAATTATAATGATTGGACAGTTTATCCATTGGAAGGTGTTTGGGACATTACAGAAAAAGCCAAAGAAAATTTTAATGGAAAAGTTAATAAGGACGATTTAGTTTTTGATTTAATGATTAGACAACCGAATTTTATAAACGACACCTTTTTCTATGAAATGCTTGAATTTACCAAAAAGAAAAAACCACATAGACTTCTAGAAAATATGAGATTTGAGAAAATAACAGAAGGGAAGTGTATTCAGATGATGCACATTGGAAGTTATGATAATGAACCTGAAACTTTCGGAATAATGGAAGGTTATGCAAAAAATCAAAATTTGATCCGTCAATCTAAAATTCATCGAGAAATTTATTTAACTGATTTCAGAAAAGTACCTGAGAACAAATTAAAGACGGTTTTACGCTTTCAATTAGAACATTAAATAAACAAAGACAAAAAAAGATAAGTATTAAACCCTTCCTAATTTTAGGTCAACACAAAAAGTACGAACGCACAACAACTCATATAAAAAATGGCGGCTTTAGGACTTTCTCGAAATGAAATTTATAAATTTATACTCATTTAAAAAATAAAAAGTTAGTTCATCCAAATCAGCTACTTTCCATGTGCATAAACATTATCTGTAATTCAGAAAATTTATACCTAATTAGTTTTAGGGTTTTAAAACAATTATGAAAAAAATATTAATTAGTAGACAATGGAATCTTTTACTAGGAGCCAAAAAACTTGACCTTATTATTGATAAAAAATTAGTTTATAAAATTGATAACGGCAAAACAAAAGAATTAAAAGCCCCTCAAAAATCAAAAGAAATGATTGCCAAAATCAAAAAATATGAAGTAACGATTCAGTTAATAGAATCTGACATTCTGGAAAAATTTGAAATTAAATTCAACATCTATTTTTTGATTGCAACTTACGGGATGGGATTATTTGTATTAATAAATATTATCACAAAGTTTATACTAAAAATTGATGAACCTCTCTTTATATACTTATTAATTCCATTTTTATTAGTTAGCCTCTATTATTCTACATTTGGAAAGAAAAAAGTATTATTACTTATTAAAAAATAACTACACACAACAGTATATCCTTTGTGACCATAGTCGTTTCATCTTAATCAAATGGTATTTGTATATTTATAAGTACATAATACTTGCAAAAAAAGTAAAAGTTAGCAATCAATGTTCGTAAAAATCGAAAAGCAAGATAGCACTTTGTACTACTAAGACAAATGTATCAAACGTTATGTGCAATTAATTAGAGCGACATGAATAAGAAAATAATCGGAATCTTAAAAAAGGTTTATTACCACGAAAATGGATTTTATAACTCAGAATTAGACAGACATGAACATAAAATTCCTGATTCTGTTACCAAAGAAGATTTAAAACTACTAGTTGAAAACGGTCTTACACCTAATAATTTTGAGACATTTGAGCATAGTAGCTCCTTACAAAGACTTCTAAAACTAAAAGAAAATCCCAAATTGACATTGGATTTTGCAAAAGCAATGTTTTTAAAGGGGTTAACAGGAGAATTTCCAAGAGGAAGGCAAACGTTGATGAGCTTCATTTATATTAAGAATTTATATGAACATAAATTTGAAGGAAAGGAAAACTGCGAAATCTCTGGGCTTCCTAAAAACAGAACTATAGACAAAACTCATCAACTTTATACTTATTATTTAGGACATTCTTGGAATGAAATTCCAATACATAATTTAATTGAGCTTGAGGAAATTTTGAAGTATGAAGAACCAAAGGTTACGGCAGAAGATAAAGACAAACTCATTGAATTATTAGCTTTAATTTCTCAATCTGATCCAAACGAGACGCCAGGTAAACTTGAGAAAAGAATAGCAAAAAACAAGGTGTTACCAAAAACAGACAAATACAAAAGATATGGGATTTTATTAACATTATCAGAATGTGGAATTTTACCGAATGACTTTATATTACCAACGTATGACAAATTCTCAACAAGGAAAGAAATCTGGAAAGCAAGTGAAAATTTAACAACCTCTCATCGTTCTGATATTGTTTTACCTTTTGGTGGTTGGAAGGGAAAAAATGGGGTTAATTATGAGCGATATAAAGAAATTTTTGAATAAAAAACACACAACACAGTTTATAATTAATAGTGGTTTAACTAATAAAACAAAATATAAACATAGAACAAAGGTAAGTGCAAAACCGAAAGACTTGTGAACAGAAATAAAGCTTAAAAAAACACTTGCTATCTTGGTTTGTTATAATAATATCATATATTCTAGCCGAAATTGGAAAAAATTAGTGATCGTCTCTTTATTCCAAAAGAATTCTAGTTTAAAAAACTCAGCAATTATACATGGATGAATAACTAAAAAACTTATAAAAATGAATATAGGTCATAGCTACTCCAGATCAATATGCAAATCAAACTACCACAGGCTTATTAAATCTTCTTTTTAATTTCAAAAATAAAACAATGGATTTGACATTTTTGGATATTTTAATCGCACTTGGATTAGCATTAAGCTTCTTCTTGGTAGTTTTAATATTCATTTCAAAATCTTTTAGAAGAGATGTCAACAACTATTTTGCAATAGCAATTATAGCACTTAACTTTTTTTTAATTATTACTCAATTTGAAGACGTAGTACCTGCTAATGGAATTTTAGAATTAATAAGTTGGGAGTTTTTATTTCCTTTTGCTTTTTTAATGTTTTCTTTAAAAGCTATAAGACACCCTTTAAGTTCGAATAAGAAAATATGGTTTCTGGGATTACCTTTTATTTTATTTAGCTCATTTCAAATTATAGACTTTTTTTTCAATTTTGATATGTATGATTGGTTATCAGGATACAATCAAGATAGTTTATTGTACCTCATTGAAGTTAAAGTCATGTTTTTCTTATGTTTTTCAATTGTACTTATCGGCTTTTCTTATTTTAAAATCAGGAATACAAATACTTTATATAGAAAAGAAAAAAAATGGCTAAAGCTAAATAGTTTATTTCTCTTATCTTTTCTTCTAGTTTGGGTTTTTAGTGAAGTAATTGACAGCGTATTTGATTTCCCAATTTGGGAATACCTACTTGCCATTCTTGGTATTTTTTTAATTCTAATTACTTACTTCGGCGTTCATCATCTTAATGTTTCCGAACAAAGACAGCAAATTTCAAAATTGACGATATCTAACGATACTGAAAATAACACAATAAATACTACCCAACTAAAACCTCAACAAGAAGACACTAGTCTTTTTCACAAAATAAACAAAAAGACAGATACTCTTATTTCGCTTATGGAGAAAGAAAAGTATTACTTGGACTCTAACATTACACGTAGTATAGTAGCAAAAGAATTAGGAATAAGCGATGGGTACTTAAGTGAAATTCTAAAAGCCGACTTAAACACAAATTTCAATGATTTTGTTAATGGATACAGAGTGAATCAAATAATTAAAATGTTTCACGATAAAAGTTTTGACATTTTTACACTGGAAGCTATAGGTTATGAAGCTGGATTTAAATCTAAAAGTGTGTTTTATAAATCATTTAGGAAAGTGACTAAAAAATCACCAGGCATCTACCGAAAACTATTAAAAACGTCCTGAAATGTCATAATGCTGACAATTCTATACCTATAGATGGTTAGGAAATAGAATTTAGAATCATAATAAAACGTTATTTGTATCGATAAAAACAAATAATAAATACGTTAAAATGACAGTAATTAAATCCCAAAAATTAATAGTTCTAAATATCATTCGTACGCTAGCACGAATTACATTCATAACCTTTCTTTTAATAAGTTGTAGTAGTGATGATGATTCTGAAACCAAACCACCAAGCTTATCTATAAATAAAATAATGCCTTTGGGAGCATCAAGAGTTGAGGGAGCGCGACCAGAATTCGAAAGCTTTAGGTACGAACTCTGGAAAGACTTAAAGGAGAATAGTTGGACTTTTGATTTTATAGGTACTCAATCTGATCAAGCATCTTACCCTACATTCAATAATGAAGGTTTTGATATTGACCATGAAGGTAGAGGTGGTTGGACTTCGGGGCAAATTTTAAGTGGATTAAATAATTGGCTTAGTCAAACTGGTTCACCCGATATAGTTCTGTTTAGTTCACCAGGTGGAAATGATATCTTAGAAAGTTTAGATTATAATCAAATGATATTAAATATTGTGGAAATAATTAATACATTACAGGCAAACAATCCAAATGTAACAATTGTTATTGAGCAACCAGCTCCTGGTAATTCGAACTTTATGACTACGGAATTCACAAATGCTTTTAATCAAATTCAACAAGATGTTTTGACGATTGCAAATGAACAATCAACAGTTACATCACAGGTTATTGCAATAGACATGTTTAGTGGATTTTCTGATATTCATTTAGCAGATGATGTACACTATAATGAAGCAGGAGCCATATTCATAGCAAACAGATATTATAATTTACTTGAGAGCATACTGGAGCGATAAGAATAATACGTTGTAATCAATTATAAAAACAACAAAACAATTAAAAATGATAAGAAATAGGTTTATTGAAAAGACCTTCAAAATAACATCCCGCTAAAAATAAAGCATAACCTATAATTCATTGAGCTAAAGAAAAATGATCACAATACATTTATCCCAGAATGACTTTCGAATTAACAATGTATCATTAAGTTTTCCTATTACTATAGAAAGTTTAAAGAACATACTAATAGTTCCCAACAGGGTTCATAAGAAAAAGTATAACACCATTTATACCTGGGATGAGTTAGGAATATTGGGGTATTCAAAAGATGGTAAGGTGATAGAAAGTATATGCTTAGAATTGAAACTAGAAAATTTTGATTTTAGCTCTAAACAAGCTTTTAATGGAACATTCTATTTCAATAATGAAGAGATTACCACTTATTACAAAACAAATAGAGACAAAAGAGTACAACTCTATGATGGAGACGCTTCTGGAGCTTTAATATTAAATGATATTAGTGTTTGGTTTGATGCTAATAAAAATGAAATTGATGCAATAGAAATAAAAGCTTATCAAGGTTCTACAATAAAAGAAATTCCAAAAGACACCTATATCATTAAAGAATTGAATGAAGAGGAAATCATATTTACAGATTTCGGATTCAAGCTATCAATCATTCAGGAATTAATGTATAATAAAAAGTTGATCACCCCAAAATTTGATTTGTTTGAGTTCGTTATTTGGTATTCCAAAAGAGAAATTGATCTTGAAGAAGAAGGTTACGAACCCATAGAAGAAGTAACACAATATTTTAGAGATTTACCTATCCCTAAAAGACTTGCTCCAGAAATAACTGAAATATATCAGGATGGTGGAAATGAGATATACTTAAATTTACTACGTTTTGCAGAAGGTTGGGAAGAATATTGGGATATAGAAAGTATTGAAGATGTTAAAAACTTCCCGAACCTTAAAAAAGCAACACTGTGTTATGCTAAAAAAAATATCGTAGCCGAACTAAAAGATATAGGTATTGATGCAGCTTGGTTATAAAATTCATAAAAGAAATCATCAATTTTCATTAATTCCCCTCCCCTAACCTAAATCCCTTAGTTCATTCATTCCTTATGGGATAATTATATTAACTTAAGTACTTCGGAGTAAACTAACGACTATAAAAAATCAATACTATACCCTATCATTATTAATCTTCCTAAGTTTTGTTACTAATACGTAATATAAATACGATAGATTAAACCTTTTTCGTAAAGTTTAGTCCAAGAGTTTTTTAAACTCTTCAATTATGAAAAAACTAATCTTATTTCTGTTTACAATTAGCATCACTACATTTAGTTATAGCCAAACTACACAAGAATTAAAAGATACTGCCAAACTGTTTCCGCCAATGCCTAGAGCTACGGAAGATTTAATACCATTCGTTCAAGGTCAACCAACATTTGCATCTGGAGCACCTTTCAATGACCTTGATTTCACAATTTTAGATACTGACTATATGGATGGAGAAAATAGTGGTGGTGATGTTTTTATGCCCGTGGATCCATCAGACACTTTTCCTGGTTCTAATAAAGTAAAATATATAAGATGTGTAACAAATACTGATCTAAATGAAGTTTACAATAGCGCAAACAGAGATAGAATTATTCTTGGAACTCACGAAATAGAAGTTCCTTTTTTCATGAAAGGAAGTGATGGAATTGATAATGATTATTTGGTAATTCAGCATCTTGATTTTGAGGCTGGTGCAATTCAACTAAAAGGAGTAGCTACAGACTACAACTTAATCTATTGTACCGTAGCTGAAGGTTGCCAAACAGAAGGTTGGTATTTATTTTATACAAAAGATAATAATATTGATCTTATAGCATTTATTTTTCCTTGTGATGCCATTGAATCTCCTTTGAGCGGAAATCCACCAAACAATCTCAATCCACTCTGTAATTCGAACAATATTTTAAGTTTAACAGATCCAATACAATTTGCCTATGCCCAACCTATAGAAACTACATTTGCTGTACCAAATGGCATTGCACAGTTCGGTTCTGATGGTAAAGAAGTTATTGGCGGATTTACGGTCGATGAACTTAGCAATTCATATTTGTTTGGTTCAACTGATGGGAATTTAGACGAAGATACAGATGTAGAAAATGAAATATTCATTGTAAAAATAAATAGTAATGGAGTGCAACAATGGGTTACAGAATTGCCCTTATCCGAAGGATCTATGTTAAAAGATGGAATTACAGATGGTCAATTTCTATACGTTTGTGGTAGAACACTTGGCAATTTACCAGGGTTCACGAATGCTGGTAGATGGGACGGAATATTGTTAAAGTTGGATTTAAATTCTGGACAAATTGTAGCAATGGACCAATGGGGTAATGCGGGAATTGATGGTTATGGAAATATAACACAGGACGACGATGGAAATATTTTTGTTTCAGCACAAGGTTCACCGGATGGACCAGCAGGTTTTGACGATGTGTATTTAGTAGCAAAGCATAGTAAGGCAAATTTATCTAATATTTGGAGAGAACTTAACCCGCCCAATACCACAAATTTTATTTCATCGGCAGAAGCTTGGGGTGGATTGACTTATGTTCCTGGAACAACACCTGGC
This sequence comes from uncultured Aquimarina sp., assembly GCF_947492405.1. GTDB lineage: Bacteria > Bacteroidota > Bacteroidia > Flavobacteriales > Flavobacteriaceae > Aquimarina. The sequence goes on along the minus strand of NZ_CANLMP010000003.1, from coordinate 99,189 downwards.
AATGGAAGACTGATCGCTGGTGGTTGGTATTTTTCTAACATGGGTGCAGATGCATTTGTTTCCGTTTATGAAAATTTAAATACAAGTAACCCAAGCCGTCCACACTCTGTAACAATATCTTCACAAGGTGCGAGAGCGGATTGGGTTTTAGATAATGTAGTTGATAATAACGGTAATATTTATGTAGCAGGTTTCACGACTGGTAATTTGGGTTCAGCACCAAATGGCGAGGGGGACGCATATCTTATAAAATTTTCACCACAATTAACAAACCCAATTTATAAACAATTTGGAACTCCAAAATCAGACCTCATTAGAAAATTAGAAATCAAAGATGACGTTTTATACGCTGTTGGTTATACCTATGGTAATTATATAGGAACAAATGCAGATACTAATCAAGAAAGCGGGGACATTTTTGTTCAAAAATTTGACACTGATCTTAATCCATTAACAGGAATACAGTTTGGGACACCACATGAAGACAGAGCTTTTACATCAATACTAGGAGATTATTTGTTTTTAGGAGGAATGACCGAGGGATATATGACAGGTAATAGCTTTGGTTCATTTGATGGTTTTGTTTTATTGGTAAATACAAGTGATTTAAATTTTACGCAACCAATATTATCCATAGAAGAACATACTTTAAATCAAAATTTAAATGTATATCCAAATCCAATAGATAATACTTTACACATTGATATAGGTTCAATAAATAAAGAAAATGTTACTATGTCGATAATGAATGTAGTAGGCCAAACCATAAAACAATTTAAAAGCTTTGAACCAATAATAGAATTCGATAATTTCACTAATGGAATATACTTCCTAAGTATTCTTTTGGATGAAAAGAGGATAACAAAAAAGATTATAAAGAAATAACTGTATCTAACAATGTCATAGCGGTTAAGAGATAACCCAAAGGTTCTTGTAAATTTATTATGACGCTAAGATTTTATAATAAAAAAGTTATGAAATCTGCGCAGAAAACTTAGATAGCAAGGTATCATTTTACGCAGCTACAACACCATACACTTAACCTCGTGTGTAATGTAAAAAAACATCGAGCAAGTCCTTAGGCAACCATGTCTTAAAAAAATGCGTCTATTAATATAGTAACGCAATTTTATTTTATTAATGAGTAAATCAACCAAAGCCATCCTAATTATCGCAATATCATTCGGGCTATATTTTGTTCTCGATGATCTGTTTTTCAAAGCTATTAGAAATTGGTTCCTCGAACAGACTAGTCAACTTGGAATTAGTCATATAATAGCATATTCGATTACTGGAACTCCTTTATTTATAGGGGCTTTATTAATAGGGAGTAAATCTGCTTTTTTTCAAAATCTAGGACTTGACAAGTCAATCTTCAAAGGGCTTTTGTTTGCTATAATTTGCACCTTACCAATGTACATTGGTTTTAGTATAGTCTTCGATTTTAACGTAGACATTTCTACAAATACAATTTTGATTGGAGTAATTTCTGCTGGTTTTTTTGAAGAACTATATTTCAGAGGGTTTTTATTCGGATTACCATTTAAAAAGACACAACTCGGGTTTATACTTTCCGTTTTAATAGGAGCACTTTACTTTGGTTCGTTACATTTATATCAAAGTACTGAACTCAATGAATTACTGGGAATATTCTTGATTACCTTTCTGGGTGGTATCCTATTTGCTTGGGTATATGCAGAATGGAATTTCAATATTTGGGTACCTGTATTCCTGCATATGTTGATGAACTTAGCTTGGGAATTGTTTTCCGTTAGTGACAATGCACTTGGCGGAATTTATTCAAATATATTTCGGTTTTTAACTGTAGCATTGGTAATTATACTAACAATACTCTATAAAAAAAGAAAAGGAATAAAACTGAAGGTAAACAAGCAGACACTTTTACCTCAAAAATCTGGCAATGAAAAAGATGAATCAACAAATAAATAGCATCCTATTATTACTATTTTTAGTTAGTTGTAGACAGAGCACCCCAAATTTCTCAGAATCCGAATTGCTACTATTTAAAAGTATTGGGTTTGACAAAGAAGTTTTATCAGACATAAAAAAAACAATAAATGAGGAGATTACTCAATTAGAAGTATCCGAGCCGGGCTACATCATTGACAAAAATGGAGAACAACAAAAAACTGGAATAGAAAAGGTAAATGGAATTTCATTTAAAGTGATGGAAAACGAATCGAATGGAATAATATTAAAAAACAAGAATAAATTAAAAGAAAAAGGATATCTAATTTTTTTATCAGAAAGTGGTTATAAAACTCCTTCAACAATTTCGATTATTAAATCAACTGATAAATTTGACATTCTTAAAATTCAGAAAACGGACGGAATCAATTTTGATATAGAAAATGAAGATGTTATAAAAAAACTTAAAGATTGGGATAAAATTTATGGAATTGAAATATTAGGCGCAGACTACGATTGGGTTGACCTAACTTTTAATAAAGACATTAAGGATATTTCTTTATTCGCTAAAGAAGTCTATGATTTTTGCCCAGATGCTGTGGACCAAGGGGTTGGAGAAATAAGTGAACTTGAGAGAATACTTAAAGAAGAAAAACGATTATTTTTGTGGTGGGATTAAAAAACAAACACAAAAAAAATACTTATTACATAATACGAGTTTTAGGTTTAACCTAAAGAGTATTATATATTTGGTTTATCGTCAAAGTATTAAGTTTACTATGTAAAAATAAAATATAAACTTTGGCTGAGTGGTAATCAGAAAACTAGTGATTTTTTATTCTAGTACTTCGCATAACTATACATTAAAATGAAAACCTTAATCGAAACCAAAAGATTAGTATTAAGAGAAATTACTCTTGATGATAAAGAAGAATTGTTTCAATTACACTCGGATCCAATCGTGCAAAAATGGACAGGAGAACCCATTGTTGAATCAATGAAAACAATAGAACAAGCGATAGAGGTAAGACTTAATGACTATAAAAAGTATGGATTTGGAAGGTTAGCAGTAATCCAAAAAACAACAAATGAGTTCGTAGGCTGGGCAGGACTAACATATTTACCAGAGTTTGATAAAGTGGATCTTGGGTATAGGTTCAAAAAAAAATACTGGAGTATGGGCTTTGCAACCGAGGCTTCTAAAGCGATTATTGATCACGGATTTAGCGTACTTAATCTTGATTTAATAATAGCGATTGCATTGCCAGAAAACAAAGCCTCAATTAGAGTAATGGAAAAAGTAGGAATGATATATGATAAGCAAGCTCCTTATGACGAAGTGATACAAGAGGCAATTTGGTATAAATTAGAAAGAAAAAATTATAGCAAAAAATAAAACTATATATATTGACCAAAAAAATTGTGTCTTTTTACAAGCAATGTTTCATACACAAACCACTAGCTAACATTATAGAAATTCAAACGATAAGAAAACCTTATTATTCAACGCAATATTAGAATTATTTTTAAAATTGTATCAAAATTATAATTGATTCGTCTAGAAGATATGCACAGAACCTATATATATACTTTTATCTTATTGTTTTTTTCTCTAGCAATCACTGCGCAAAACAATAATAAACGAATTTCGGGTCAATTACTAGATAAAGAAACCAAAGCGCCTATAGTATTCGCCTCAATCTATCTTAAAGGGCAAACAATCGGAACAACCTCAAATGAAGAAGGAAATTTCACCTTTCACTTCACATCAATTGAAGGCACAAACACCCTAGTAATATCGAGTATAGGGTATGAATCAGTCCAAATCGATGTTGATAATTTTGCTCCTAACCAGAAAATATTTCTTAGTTCTAAAATTGATGAATTAAGTGAAGTTACAATCATAGCAACCAAAAAAAAGAAACTAACAGCAAAGGAAATTGTCAAAAAAGCATATCTAGAGATTGAAAATAACTACCCTACAAAACCATATATATCCGAAGGCTTTATTCGAGATATACAAAATGAAGATGACAAATATGTAGAATATCTAGAGTGTGCAGCAAGGTTTTATAATGAAGCATACAACATTGATAAAGAACCTAAAGTAGAACTAATTGAAGTAAAGAGTAATTACATTGCTAAAAAAAATCCCTGGAATGAAAAATGGGATAGAAAAAACTCAATTATTGATTTAATAGAAGATGACTTTATTAGATTTGATTATGGACCTATTAAAAGTAAAAAAGGATGGAAATATGAATTAGAAGATGTATTACTTTACAATAACAAATACGTTTATAAAATTATCGCAACTGATCCACCTTTTCAAAGGGCGATATTATTTATAGATACAGCATCTTTTGCTTTCGTAAAAATGGAGCTTACTAGATCAACAAATAAAGGAAAATCTTGGAAAAGACGATTATCAAACGGACAGCAGATAGTATATTATAATGTTGTTTTTGAATATCAAGAATTTAATGGAAAAATGTATTTGAAGTATCAAAAAGAAGAAGATACTTGGGAAATATATGATACTAAAAAACCTTCTAAGCTTTTATTTACTAAGAATCCCAAAAAAGAACTTTTCATTAACAAAATAGTATCTGAGGACATTGAACATTATCCTTTTGAAGAAAATATGCAAATTGGAGTAAGTATTGAAAATCAAGCAAAACCTTATAATTCTTTATTTTGGTCAAATTACAATGCACCTGAAAAAACGAAAGTGATGAGTAAAATAGAACAATACTTAAAAGAAAATGTTGATTGACTAAACTAATAAACACATAGCTGGCAAAAAAACTCTCATATTTAATAAATAAAATAAGCTTTTTTACATATAACATTTTGAATATTAACTGTGAGCAATATCATCAAAAATTAATAACCATTGATCAAGGATTTCACTAATATCGAATACCTGAAAACTGGAAACAAAAGACAGCGACTAGCCTATATACAATTGTCTGAACTCGAAATTTTTGATACGCTAAAAACATATACACCTATACTTACCGGAACGATACCAATTGAGATTGATATACCAAAAAGTGATTTGGATATTATCTGTCATTGTCCTAATCATCAAGAATTCTATACTACTTTAATCAAGTTATATTCTGACCAAAATAATTTTGAGATTAGAACCGGTTTTTGGAACGGTCTCATATCTGTTATTGCTAAATTTCAATCAGAAAAGTATATGATAGAAATTTTTGGGCAAGATCGGCCGACTCAAAAACAGTATGCATATAGACATATGATCAAAGAGTATGAAATTCTAAATGCAAAAGGATCAAAATTCAAAGAAGAAATACTAAAACTAAAAAAACAAGGACTAAAAACAGAACCTGCTTTTGCTAAGCTATTAGGTTTAATTGGGGATCCATATGAAGAACTTTTAAAATATAAAATATAATAAACAAGTTTAATCTTGTTACTTTAAGAAGCAGATAAAGACTTTTCATTATCTCAGTATAAGTCACTATTTTATTGTTCTGATGTTTTCTTACTCACCAAAAAGAACACTTTACGTATCAAAAAGAGGTGTTCACTAATTCTACATTTCATAGAACCTATGGTAAGTGTAGGTTTGAAGTATTAACTATAAAGAATAATACTATGAATAATCAATTTAGCTTAAACATCAAAAGTCCTTGCAATGAGAATTTCAAAAACTTTTCGCCAACAGAAAAAGGCGGTTTTTGTAATTCTTGTACAAAAGAAGTGATCGATTTCTCTACAATGAATTCGCAAGAGATTGTACATTATTTCGAAACAAATACTATTAAAAATACCTGCGGAAGATTTAGCAGTAATCAATTAACAACCTATACACATACTGCGCCAAAAAGAAAGAGCATTAGTTTTATTAGTGGAATTGCCTTTGCATTTATAACCTTATTTTCTTTTACCAAAACACAGGCACAAAACATAAAAAGTCAAATAAGAACTACGGATAAGAACCCTTCAAAATTTCAGAACATTGTTAATGAAAATGACATCACTGTAAAAGGTATGGTTTCTGAAAATGGTATTCCGTTGCCGGGTGCTAATATAATTTTAGAAGGTACGACAGTAGGAACATCTACGGATTTTGATGGTAATTTTGAATTTCCAGTACAGCTTAAAGAAGGTGACGTTTTAATATTCAGTTATATAGGTTTCACTTCTAAAAAAATAGTGATAAAAGACAGAAATTCTGTCAATGCTATCGCCTTAAATGTAAACCTAAAAACATCTGGTTGCGTATTAATGGGAAAAGTAGCTGTAAAAAAAGTATATAGCTCAAAAAAGAACTAATCAATAAGCATCGTTATGAGAACTAGTCTTTATATTTTTTTTCTTGTCGTTTTCACCAATTGTCTATATGCTCAAATCTCTGATTTTGCATCCATAGATTTCACAAGAGCTGATAACATTGCCCAATTGAATAAAGGAGTTTCTTTAGAAAACCTTCCTGTTTTGGCACATCAACTAACGAGCAAATTACCTAACGATGTAGAAAAGTTTAGAGCTATCTACAGCTGGGTTTGTCAAAACATTAAAGGAGACAATAAACAATTTACTACAGTAAACAAGAAACGAGAAAAACTTCGACATGATTCCATTTCGTTTATGAAATGGAATCATGAATACAAGAAAGTTGTTTTTAAAAAGTTATTAAAACATAAAAAAACAATGTGTACTGGTTATGCTTATCTAATTAAGGAATTATGTTTTCTAGCAAACATCCCGTGTGAGATCATAGATGGATACGGAAGATCCGTAGAATCCAACATCAAAGAACTAGAAATGGCTAATCATTCCTGGAATGCTGTACAATTAAACGGTAAATGGTACTTATGCGATGCTACTTGGGCAAGTGGATATTTAAATGAATATAATACTTTTGTAACAGCCTATAATGACGGGTATTTTTTAACAGATCCTGTTTTATTCGGAAAAAACCACTTCCCTTTAGAACAAAAATGGTTGCTTAATGACAATATAACATCTGTAGATTTTGTTAGGGCTCCGTTAGTATATGCGGAAACTTTTGAAAACAACATCACTCCTATGTATCCCCAAAACATGGATATTTCAGTCAATAAGAATGATGAGATTACATTTAGTTTTAGATCGGCTAACACTGTTTTGGATAAAAATATTGCTTTAGTATATTACGTTGGTTCTAAAGAAAAAAATTTAAAGATTTACAATACCGAAAATGTTGATGATATCATATCCTTTACTCACACTTTTACTAGAAAAGGTTTCTATGACACGCATCTAAAAATCAACGGTGATATCGTAGCTACCTATACAATCAAGGTTACTAAAAGTTAACATATAAAAACGCTACATTATATTACACCAAAATTTAGTATCTTTTATAATATAAAACTTAATCATAGTCTGACCCTCTAAAAATTCGGGGCGACAAGGTATTTAAAAAATAGATACACATGAAAAAGGCATACAACCAGGATGAGCGAATTGCAAACATGACATTTACATCCGTATATCCTCATTATGTAACTAAGGTCGAGAAGAAAGGTAGAACCATAGCAGAACTACATCAAGTAATATGTTGGTTAACTGGTTATAATGAAAAGAAATTGCAAGCTTTTATTGAAGAAAAAGTAACTTTTGAAACCTTTTTCAAAAATGCGTCGTTAAATCCTAATGCACAACTTATTACAGGTGTTATCTGTGGGTATCGGGTAGAAGAAATTGAAAACCCATTGACACAACAAGTTAGGTATTTAGACAAATTGGTGGATGAGCTCGCAAAAGGACGTAAGATGGAGAAAATTCTGAGAACCACATAAACCTTGTAATATAAATTTCTTGGCTAGAAGGCGGCAGACTTATTCTTAAAAAGGTGCATTGATTTTTATGACTAGCAATATGCAATTGATAAAAAAGACACTAAAATACCTGGGAGTAGTACTTCTAATTCCAGGTACATATTTCATCGTTGCTTTGCTTTGTTCTTATATTCCAGTCGTTCCAGAAACAAGTAGTGTGGAACAAAACAACAGCATTTATTTAACCACTAACGGAATTCATTTAGAAATCATCCTCCCAAAAACTGAAATAGATTCTGTACTTCTTAACGGATTATCACTTAGCGAGCAAACACAATTCTTATCCTTTGGATGGGGAGACAAAACATATTACACGAAGGCTGCAAAATCAATGGATTTTACCAATATCAATAGATTTCAAGCAGCACTTCTAAATTCTGCTTCTTTGATACATGTGACAAGATATGAAACCACACAAAATCATTGGATAGAAATCAAATTAACAACTTCTCAGTTTATAAAACTACAGACCTATATTAATGGATCATTCAAAACCAATACCGAAAACAATAAATCCATTATACCCGATACAAGTTATGGTAATATGGATAGTTTTTATGAAGCTAATGGAAATTATAATTGTCTAAACACCTGCAATACTTGGGTAAACACAGGTTTTAAACGAAGTGATCTAAAAGCATGTCTCTGAACTCCTTTTGATTTTGGATTATTATATATTTATAGAGATTAAATAAAAGCTTTTTGAAGTATGGATCATAAAATTCAGCCATTAATTGATACTTTCAGAAAAAAACCAAGACTACTTTTTCTTGTCGATGGATTAGGCGCATTGCTTACTATTTTTTTTCTAGCTGTAGTACTAACTACTTTTCAAGAGTATATAGGGATGCCAAAAAAAATCCTTTACTTTTTATCTCTTATAGTTCTAGTATTCGCGATTTATTCCCTCTCTTGTTATCTCCTTAATCCGACCAATTGGAAAATATTCCTTAAGATTATAGCCTTTGCCAATCTAATTTATTGCCTATTAACAGCTGCATATATGTATTACTTCTATGAAAGCTTGACCAATTTAGGATTACTCTACTTTTGTATAGAAATCCTTATCATATTCTTAATAGTGACTATAGAATTTATGATTGCAAGCGCTCCAAAAAATAAATGATAAACTATATACGGATATTACTAAACAATCAAGAAAAAAGAAAACAGTTAATTAAAGAATTTATTGAACGTATTTAAGATAACTTTGTGTTGATTTATCATATGTTATTATGAACAAAACAAAGTTCCATAAACAAGGTTTTGAGATCATTTCGAATATCTATTCGAATCAGGAAATCAATGAATTGATCAGGGTTTTAGAATCTTTAGACACTGAAAATTCTAATTTTAGAAAAACTAAAGATTTATTTGCTATCAGACAATTCTTAAAGGAAGTTCCTGAGATTAAAGGTTTGATTTTTAACGATAGACTCAAGCAATTAGTTGAAGAACATTTTGGAAAAGATTACTTCCTGGTAAAGTCAATATACTTCGATAAACCACCCGCTTCTAATTGGTTTGTATCCTATCATCAAGATTTGTCGATTTCGGTAAACAAAAAAGAAATGGTATCAGGATATACGAATTGGACAATAAAGAAAGATCAATTTGGAGTACAACCTACTTTAGAAATCTTAGAAAACATATTTACTATTAGAATTCACCTCGATGATACTGACGAAAATAACGGTGCCTTAAAAGTAATCCCAAAATCTCATACCAAAGGAATCTATAGACCTGAAAATATCGATTGGACTATTGAAAAAGAAGTGATTTGCCACGTGCCAAAAGGAGGAATTATGCTTATGAAACCTTTATTACTACATAGTTCTAGTCGTACCATAAACCATCAAAGAAGAAGGGTTGTCCATTTAGAATTCAGCAATAAAAACCTAGCTAAAAATCTAGATTGGGCAGAAAAAATTGATTTTACCTCATAAAAAAAACCTCACAACTCTATCTAATTGTGAGGTTCTCCGGTTTTAAACAAACACATTAAATTATGTCTTACTATTTTCTAGGCATCATTACTGTTTCTAGTGTATGAATCATTCCATTAGTAGCTTCGATATCTGTTTTCATCAAACGACCAGAATTACCATTCTTATCGATTAAATAAATCTTACCTCTTTTCCTACTAGCTATTAATTTAGTGCCGCCCAAGGTTCTTAGCTTTACACTTCCTCCTCCTTCATTAATAGCTTTAATAATATCTTGTTCATTGATAGTTCCCGGAATAATATGATAATTCATAATAGAAGTCATATCATCTTTGTTTTCTGAGGACATCAATTTATCAATAGTTTCTTTAGGTAATTTCTTAAATGCGCCATTTAACGGAGCAAATACAGTATATGATTTTTGACCACTAAATTTTTCGGCATATTCTGAAGATTGAACAATTTTATTCAACTCCGTAAATGCAATATCGTAAGATATCAACTCATTAATTGTAGAAACATTCGTTTCTTTAGAAGTAACATTAGCTTGCGCTATCAACTTATCATTTTCTAAAGTTCGATCTTCTTTCTTAACAACAAGATCCTGGCAAGAAACAAATGTAATAATCAGAATAAATGCAAAAACGTTAAATAAACTATTCATCTTCATTTTAAAATTGATTTTTATGGAGTAATTCTTATGTTATTTATAACAGTTATATAATCAATGTATTACTTGAATACGGGTTAAAACTATTGTAATTAACGTTAACAAATGTTAACAAATGAGTATTCGTAAGAATTCAATTAGTAAACGTTTTCTAACCCATGTGGTTGTGCCGTAAAAGACAAATAAAAACTAAAAAGTAAGCGTACATAAGATTGTTTTAAAATGTCATTATCCGCAAAAAACATTATTTTTAACGTAATCATCTTAATTAAACTCATTAAAAACCGGGCTATTATGAAATCAAATAACTTTGTATACTTACTCCTGTGCTCCGTGTTGATTGTTCCGATCTATGGTCAAAAAGAACCATCTGAAAGTAAAAAAGCAATCATAAAATCAATAGAAAAGCATCAACAAGAACTGATTAATATCAGTGATAAAATTTGGGCACTAGCTGAAACCGCTTTCGAAGAAAATCAATCTTCAAAATTATTAGCGGATTACGCAGAGAAACAAGGGTTTACTGTAGAAAGAGGCGTTGCTGGTATGCCAACAGCTTTTGTAGCTACCTATGGATCAGGGAAACCCGTGATCAGTATCTTAGGAGAGTTTGATGCACTACCAGGAATCTCACAAAAAGCACAACCAACAAAATCTCCGCTTAACGAAGGTGCTGGTGGGCACGGCTGTGGACATAATCTTTTTGGAGCTGGAAGTTTAGGTGCTGCTATTGCCGTAAAAGAACTTATCCAAAGTGGTAAAATCAAAGGAACTGTTAAGTTTTTTGGTACACCAAGTGAAGAAAAATATTTTGGTAAAATATGGATGGTTAGAGAAGGTTTATGGAATGATGTAGATGCTAATATCAGCTGGCATCCATCAGCATCTACAAAAGCAGATGTACAAAGTTCTCTAGCACTGGTAGATTTTAAAGTTGAGTTTTTTGGACAAGCAGCGCATGCATCTGCAGACCCGTGGAATGGCAGAAGTGCCTCTGACGCATTAGAATTATACACAACCGGAATTAATTATTATCGAGAACACGTAAAACCTACTGTTCGCATGCATTATCACATTCAGGATGGTGGACAAGTAGTCAATGTAGTTCCGGACTATGCTAGATTATGGATGCGAGTGCGGGACACAAAAAGATCAGGTATGATGCCAGTATATGAACGTGTACAGAAAATGGCAGAAGGAGCTGCTATTATGGCCAATGTAGATTACAAAATTTCATTAATCTCTGGAATTTATGAAGTACTCGTAAACCGTGAAGGAGGGAAACTTATGCAGAATAATCTGGAACTTCTAGGCCCTATTACATATACTGATGAAGAAATTGCTTTTGGTAAGAAAATTCAAGAAGTCACTAAAAAAGAACAAGTAGGCATGGATAGTGCTATTAATCCGCTCGAAGAAACCAAAGAACATCCTGGTGGCGGTTCCACAGATGTGGGAGATGTAAGCTGGAACGTTCCGAACATTAATTTAGGTGTCACCACTGCACCAAAAGATACTCCTTGGCATTCGTGGGCTGTAGTAGCTTGCGGTGGAATGAGTATTGGTCATAAAGGAATGTTATATGCATCCAAAGCAATGGCAATGACAATGACAGACCTTTATGAAAATCCAGAAGCTTTACAAAAAGTAAAAGCTGAGTATAAAGAACGTAAAGGAGATGAAGTATACGAGGCAATCGTACCGGAAGGACCACCACCAATTCCTGATAATTCTAAAAAACAATAAGAACGATCATTTATGAAACGTATTATACTGAGAATTGCTCTTGTTCTTTCGTTAGCAATTATTGCTTTTGTGGCTCATGTTTTAATATCTACAGGTTTTTTCAGAACTGTTGAAAATAAATTTGAAGGAGAAATTATAAAAAAAATATTCATTCCTGGTGCAGAGGATATTACTGTAAGCCCACTAGATGGTTTTGCGCTAATCTCATCTACAGACAGAGAAATCTATCCTCCTGTAAAGGAAGAAAAAGGTGGATTATATTTTATGGATCTAGAAGACGGTGGTTTTAGTCTTACCCATCTTACCACTAGTTTTGATAAACCATTTGCTCCTCACGGAATTTCGATGATTAAAAAAGATAGTACCTACAGAGTAATGGCAATTAACCACACTCCAGATGGACAACACGCTATAGAGGTTTTTACATTACAAAATAAAAATCTGGTTCACGAAAAAACACTAAAACATCCTTCCTTAATTAGTCCTAATGATCTTGTGCTAATTGATGAAAATCGTTTTTATGTAACCAATGACCATAAGTATACAGAGGGGTTCGGTAAAATACTAGAAGAATACCTTGGACTTTCAATATCTAATGTCTTGTATTATGATGGTGAAAACTATACTGAAGTTGCAGATGGAATTGCTTATGCTAATGGAATTAATCTTGATGCAAAACGAAATTTAGTTTATGTAGCATCTCCAAGAGGTTTTTTGGTTAAAGTGTATTCAAAAAATCTGGATGGTTCTTTAGAATTTGTAGAAGATATACCTTGTGGTACAGGCGTGGATAATATTGAAATCGACACTAAGGGAAACCTCTGGATTGGTGCGCATCCTAATTTATTACGATTTGGATCTTATGCCAAAGGCAAGAAAGAAACTTCTCCTTCAGAAATTATTAAAGTGACTTATCGAGAAAAAAATGATTACGATATTGAACAAATATATACCAATGATGGAACAATCATGTCAGGATCAACCGTTGCAACTCCTTTTGAAGATCTCATCATAACTGGGAACGTAATGGATGATCATTTTTTAATTCTGAAAACAAAAAATTGATAGATCAGATGATCTGAATAACTAAATAATTTTGATGGTTACCTAACAATGATAGAGTCCTTAAAAAATCATATCCTAAGATTCGTAAATCCTTCTAAAAAAGAGATAGAAGATTTCCTGAACATTATTGAGTTAGAAAATATTCCTGCCAAACATTATATATTAAAAGAAGGACACTACTGTAATTACAATCATTTCATTGTAAAAGGTTGTTTCAGATCATTTTTTATCAATAAAAAAGGTATTGAAAAAACTATCAATTTCGGTATTGAAGATTGGTGGCTTACGGATTTTGATAGTTTCATGAATCGAACACAAACACAACTTAATATACAAGCTACCGAGGATGCTATCGTACTAAAAGTTAGTAAAACAAAACTAGACACTATTTTACAAAACTCTCTGGAGATCAATAAATACTTCAGGATTATTTTAGAGCGCGTAAGGATAGCCGACCAAAGAAGAATCCAGTATATGTTCAATCTTTCGGGAGAAGAACTTTATAACACCTTTTACGAATATAACCCAGAATTTGTACAACGAATCCCACAATATATGTTAGCATCTTATCTTGGTTTCACACCTGAATTTCTCAGTAAAATAAGAGCAAAAAAACACTTGTAATTTATTTCTTAATCTAGATTAAGTTTTTCTTCATTTCATATGCTGAATTTTGTCTTGAACAAATAATCTAATAATATATGAAAACCGAGAGAATAAACATTAATAAAGTAAATCCAAATGCTTATCAACCATTATTTGATTTATACAATAATTGCAAAAAAAGCACACTAACCGACCTAGAATTTTTACTGATAGAAATTAGAGCTTCGCAAATCAATGGTTGCGCATATTGTATACAGATGCATATCAAAGATGCTATTGAAAAAGGCGAAAAACAATACCGAATCCATGCACTGCCTGTATGGAAAGATTCTCCTTTTTTTACGATAGAAGAACAGATCATTTTAGCAATGACAGAAGAAATCACTAATATTTCGGATTATGGTTTATCAGAGAATGTATATCAAAAAGCTATTGAAACATTCGGAGAAAGAAAAGTAGCAGATATTATTATGGCTATTTGTGGAATCAATTCCTGGAACAGAATTGGAATAGCAACTTTACTTGTACCTACACCTTCACAAGAATAAATTTAGAAGCTATTTTATTATGAAAATCATCTATATCAAACTCTTCTTAAGAGTTAGTATCGCTGTCGGATTTATATCAGCAGTTGCAGACAGACTTGGCTTTTGGCCAAAAGAAAAAGCAGCCTGGGGTACGTGGGATAGTTTTTTAGAATATACAGAGTTACTGAATCCTTGGGCACCAGAGTTTATGATCAATAGTCTTGGAATAGCAGCTACATTACTAGAAATACTGCTAGCCGTTTTTTTACTCCTTGGTTTTAAAACCTCATTATCCGCACAAGCAAGTGGAATTCTATTATTGATTTTTGGAATTGCAATGGTAACTGTCTTAGGTATTAAAGCTCCTTTGGATTATTCTGTATTCGCTACCTCTGCTGCTGCATTTGGTTTAAGCTTAATCGGAGAACAATATCTGGAGATTGACCAATTGTTAAGTAAAAGTGATGCGACATAAAATGATCCTACTTTTAACCATTCGTTAAGTCATTGATTATTATTTATATCATAATTTTGAATTTAACCATAAAAACCTTCCCATGCAAAAGAATGATTGGTCACAACTGGAATTGATAAATAATACTGATCGCCCTAAAAAGAGATTTGAACTTCACTTGGAAAATGAAATCATTTTCATTGAATACATTCTTACTAAGGATAGTTCCATATATCTAACGCATACAGAGGTTCCAAAATCTATGGAAGGAAAAGGATTAGGTAGTACTATTGTCAAAAAAGTATTAAAATATATCCAGGAAAAAGGATATAAAATGGTACCGCTTTGTCCTTTTGTAGCTGTCTATCTAAAAAGACATCCCGAAGCAGCAGATGGAATACTAAAAGAAGGGTATTCTGTAAAAGGATAGCTCTAATCATTAAGCATCTGCCAGAGCTTATCTTTAAGCTCTTGTAACCCTTGTTGTGCGACAGATGAGATGAATAAATAAGGTGCATTTAGTTGTGTATCCAACTCTGACTTTAATTCTGATTTTAATTCATCATCTAGCATATCACATTTAGAAATAGCTATCAAGCGCTCTTTATCCAATAAATCAGGATTATATCTTCTTAATTCGTCCAGTAATATTTCATATTGTTCCTTAATATCTGGAGCATCTGCTGGAACTAAAAAGAGTAATGTAGAATTACGTTCTATATGTCTCAGGAAACGATGACCAATACCTTTGCCTTCTGCAGCACCCTCAATAATCCCGGGAATGTCTGCCATTACAAACGTCTGAAAATCTCTATACTCCACAATCCCCAAATTAGGCTTAAGGGTTGTAAACTCATAATCTGCAATTTTTGGTTTTGCAGAAGTAATTACAGACAGTAAAGTAGACTTTCCTGCATTAGGAAAACCTACCAAACCTACATCTGCCAATATTTTTAACTCCAGTGTAATGTCATATTGCTGGCCTTCAACACCTGGCTGTGCGTATCGAGGAGTTTGATTCACTGAATTTTTAAAATGCCAGTTTCCTCGACCACCCATTCCTCCTTCTGCAATGATAAACTCCTGCCCTTCTTCGGTAATCTCAATAAGAATATCTTGAGTCTCAGTATCACGTATCACAGTTCCAAGAGGAACATCTACATATACATCTCCTCCATCAGCACCACTACTCCTATTTTTGCTTCCGTGGCCTCCATGTTCTGCTCTAAAATGACGCTTAAATTTAAGATGATACAATGTCCACATATTAGGATTGGCCTTAATAATAACATGACCTCCACGTCCTCCATCACCTCCATCAGGACCTCCTTTGGTAATATATTTTTCCCTATGTAAATGTACAGATCCTTTACCTCCATTTCCTGAGGTAACGTGTAACTTCACATAATCTACAAAATTCCCTTCTGTCATAATACTTTACATCTTATTCTGGCCTAGGTCAGAATCTTTTCAATTTAATCCTTTTACGCTATCAAGTGAAGTTTTGTATCACCCTAATAGCACTTATAATTTATCTATTACATCACTTAAACGTTCTGTAATCTCAGCGATATCACCTACTCCATCAACTCCAAAATACTTATCTTGTTTTTGATAATAGTTTTTTAGGATTGCTGTTTCATCATAATACACTTTAATGCGGTTACGGATTACACCTTCATCTGCATCATCAGGACGTCCTGAGGTTTTTCCTCTCTCTAATAAGCGTCCTACTAATACCTCATCATCTACCTCTAGAGCCACCATAGCGCTTACTTCTGATCCCTTAGAAGACAACAGTTCTGCTAATGATGCCGCTTGCGCTTCAGTTCTTGGGAAACCATCAAAAATAAAACCTTTAGCATCCGCATTTTTATCTACCTCAGCATTTAGCATATTAATAGTTACCTCATCAGGCACTAACTGCCCTTTGTCAATATATGATTTAGCTAATGTCCCTAATTCAGTAGCATTTTTTATGTTATATCTAAATACATCTCCTGTAGAAATATGTACAAGATCATATTTTTGCTTTAAAACTTCTGCTTGTGTTCCTTTTCCTGCTCCTGGAGGTCCGAATAACACTAAATTTGTCATGTTGTTTTGTTTTAATTGGTAAACTTCTGTAAGATTACGTCCTAAACCATCATAGTCCAGTCCATATCCTACAATAAATCGATTTGGGATCTCAATCCCGATATAATCTATAGTAATTTCTTTAGTATACGCTTCTGGTTTAAAAAACAAGGTTGCAATTCTTACTTCCTTACATCCTTTATCCTGAAGCTTTTTTGTCAACTCTACAATTGTATTACCGGTATCCACGATGTCTTCAAGAACAACCACAGTTCTACCCGATATATCTTCTTTTAACCCTATAAGTTCTTGGACATTATCAGTTGTTTCTGTTCCTTGGTAAGAAGCTAGTTTCACAAAACTCACCTCGCAATCGTGATCAAATCGTTTTAACACCTCGGATGCAAACATAAAAGCACCGTTTAATACTCCAATAAAAAGAGGTTTTTTACTTGATAAATCCTCATTAAGTTTATCAGTCAATTTATCTATTGCTTTGGATATTTTTTCTTCAGCAATAAAGGGTGCAAATTGTAAGTCGTGTAGTGTAATCATTGTATTATGAGATTATCACAGTATCCGTTTTGTTTTTAAAGCGGCAAAGATAGTGATTACAAACAAGACTTATAACAGATCTCTACTGCATTTACTGTCTAATATTGCGGTTTTTACTTATTAAAAATTTATTTTTGTTGCCTAAGGCAAATTAGATACTCCAAAAAATGACAAACTATTTTTCGTCAGACTTTAAGTTAGGTATCCTGGGTGGTGGTCAATTAGGTAAAATGATGCTCTACGAAACCCGAAAATATGATATCCAAACCTATGTTCTGGACCCCAACCCCGATGCCCCTTGCAGAATAGCCTGTGATCACTTTCAACAAGGTGATCTTATGGATTACGAAACTGTCTACAACTTCGGAAAAAAAGTAGACATACTCACTTTCGAAATTGAGACTGTTAACATAAAAGCTCTTGCACGATTAGAACGTGAGGGGAAAAAAGTATATCCTGATTCTAAAACTTTGGAAAAAATTCAAAATAAAGGAAGACAGAAACTTTTCTACAAAGAACAAGAAATACCGACAGCTGATTTTATGCAGTTTTCTAATAAAGCACATCTGGCAGAAGGTATCACTAGTGGTAAGGTAAAACTTCCTTTTGTTTGGAAAAGCACACAAGGTGGATATGATGGTAAAGGAGTTTCTATTATACGAACCGGAGCGGATATCGCGAAACTTCCTGATACAGAATGTATAGCGGAAACCTTAGTTGATTTCAAAAATGAACTTGCGGTAATCGTTGTTCGTAATCCTTCGAATGAAATAAAAACCTATCCTGTTGTAGAAATGGAATTTCATCCAGAAGCTAATCAAGTAGAGTATGTGATTTGTCCGGCTAGAATTGATGATAAAATCGCAGAAAAGGCAAGAAAGATTGCCGAAAAAGTATCAAAAGCTTTCTCACATGTAGGTATATTGGCTGTAGAGATGTTCCAAACCAAAGATGATAATATTCTGGTAAATGAAGTAGCTCCAAGACCCCATAATAGTGGTCATTATAGTATTGAAGCTAGTTACACCAATCAATTCGAACAGCACATAAGAGCTATACTAGATTTACCACTTGGTGCTACTGAAAGTAAAGTTGCAGGAATTATGGTGAATCTTGTAGGAGCCGAAGGACATACAGGAAATGTTGTTTATGAAAACATCGAAACCATCATGAAACTGAAAGGAGTTACTCCGCATATCTATGGAAAGAAGCAAACTCGACCTTTCAGAAAAATGGGACACGTAACTATTGTTCATGAAGATATTGCTGAAGCAAGAAAAATTGCTGAAGAAGTAAAGAAAACTATCCAAGTGATCACTGGGTAGCAATTAATGAAATCTAGTATTATGGTATCTCAGATCAAAATATACAACTAGCTTTAACAATAAGAAATAGCGCACAAATGAGTAAAGTAGGAATTATCATGGGTAGTACAAGCGATATGCCCGTTATGGAGAAAGCAATTGAAATACTAAAAGGCTTTGACATAGAAGTTGAAGTGGATATCGTATCCGCACATCGTACACCAGAAAAATTATTCGATTACGGAAAGAACGCTCATACTAGAGGAATATCGGTAGTTATTGCCGGAGCTGGTGGAGCTGCTCACCTTCCAGGGATGGTAGCTTCTTTATCCCCTTTGCCGGTTATAGGAGTACCTGTCAAATCAAGAAACTCAATTGATGGTTGGGATTCAGTTCTTTCTATATTACAAATGCCTGGCGGTGTTCCTGTAGCAACTGTAGCACTAGATGGTGCAATGAACGCTGGAATTCTTGCTGCACAAATCATTGGCGCATCAGACAAATGCGTATTAGACAAAATCCTTGTATACAAAGAAGGGTTAAAACAAAAGGTGATCGAAGGTGCTAAACAGATAAAAAAATAAGCCCGAAAAATCATTGTAAAAAAAAAGAGTCGCTCCTCAGCGACTCTTTCCAATATCAGGTCTTACAATAGAATATAACAATATTTATTAACCAACTTAAATATATTACACAAAAAATTCATCGTAAGACCATACTCTTAAAACCTGGTACAAAGGTAATCCCTTACTTTAATTACGCAATAATTATCTGTCAAAACTTATTAACATTTTCGATAAAATGCGATTTTCTTCGATAAAACCACATAAAACTGCTTTTATTTCAATTTTTTCCCATAGAAAAACATCCATTTTACATATTTCTATATCAAAACTCTAGATTAATAATCAAAATAGAAAAGAAAAGAGCTACAATAATTGTAGCTCTTTCAATATATTTGATCTTTGCAAAGATTACTTATTGTTGCCATACCCCTACAGCAATAATGTAATTAGGTTCTTTGTTTAGATCATTACTAATAAACCTAGACAAATGTATGTGTATCGCCTGTGGTTTAATCAAAATATAATATCACAAAAAGAGCAATCATCGATAAAAAACACACTTTTTCGACAAGTGAACATATAAAACATAAAGAAAACATCATTAAATAATGAAAAACCCATTATTAGAATTATTTGACCTCGCTCCCTTTTCTAAAATACAATCGGAGCATTTTTTACCAGCTATCAAAAACGCAATTACTATTGCGAAACAAGAAGTAGATGCTATTGTAACGAATACAGAAAACCCTTCTTTTTCGAATACTATAGAAAAACTAGAATATAGCGGAGAATTGCTCGATAGAGTTACTAGTGTATTTTTTAATCTTAACAGCGCCGAAACCAACGAAGAAATCCAAAAGATTGCACAGGAAGCTTCTCCATTACTATCAGAATTTAGTAACGATATTGCTTTAAACTCGGATCTATTCAAAAAAATAGAAACTGTTTATACACATAAGAATTCGCTAGATCTTTCTCCAGAACAGTCTACTTTATTAGAAAAGAGATACAAATCATTTTCCAGAAATGGAGCGAATCTTCCAGCAGATAAAAAAGAACAACTTAGAGAAATTGATAAGGAACTTTCTCAATTGAGTCTTAAGTTTGGCGAAAACGTACTAGCCGAGACCAATAAGTTCGAAATGTTATTAACTGATGAAACTGATCTTGCTGGCTTGCCTGACGGAGCTAAAGAAGCAGCAAAAGCACTTGCAGAATCTAAAGAAAAAAAAGGCTGGTTAATTACTTTAGATTACCCTAGTTATATTCCTTTTATGACCTATGCCAATAATAGAGAATTACGTAAAAAATTAGCCCTCGCTTTTGGATCAAAGGGTTTTCATAAGGATGAGCTAGACAATCAGGATATTGTACTTAAAATAGCTAATTTACGATATGAACGCGCTAAAGTATTAGGATACAAATCACACGCCGATTATGTACTAGAGGAACGTATGGCAGAAACTCCGGAAAAAGTATTTTCATTTCTAAATGAAATACTGGAAAAAGCAAAACCTGCTGCAGAAAGAGAGTTTAAACAATTAGAAAATTTCGCTAAAGAATTAGACGGAATCGATCAACTCCAAAAATGGGATGGAGCATATTATTCAGAAAAATTAAAGCAAAAGCTTTTTGATCTCGATGATGAGAAATTGAAACCCTATTTTAAGTTAGAGAATGTTATTGATGGCGTTTTTCAGGTAGCTACTAATTTATTTGGATTACAGTTTGAAGAAACGGATCAGGTAGATACATATCATGAAGAAGTAAAAACGTTTAATGTTACAGATTCTCAAGGTAACTTTATTTCAGTCTTTTATGCTGATTTTCATCCAAGACCAGGAAAACGAAATGGTGCTTGGATGACATCTTATAAACCTCAAATGAGAAAGGATGATAAAAATATAAGACCGCACATCTCTATAGTCTGTAATTTCACCAAACCTACACCAAGCAAACCTTCGTTACTTACTTTTAATGAGGTAACGACATTGTTTCATGAGTTTGGTCATGCCTTGCATGGTATGTTAGCTAATACTACGTATCCAGGATTATCAGGAACTAGTGTATATTGGGATTTTGTAGAACTACCTAGTCAAGTCTTAGAGAACTGGTGTTATGAGAAAGAGGCGCTAGAGTTATTCGCTAAACACTACGAAACTGGCGAAGTGATTCCTATGGAATTGGTACAAAAGATAAAAGAATCATCTACCTTTATGGAAGGAATGTCCACCATGCGTCAATTAAGTTTTGGATTACTGGATATGTCTTGGCATTCGCAAAACCCTATTGATATTAAGGATGTAAAAACGCACGAAAAGAACGCATTTGCTGGTACTTCTTTATATCCTGACGTTGCTGAGAATTGTATGAGCACTGCTTTTTCTCATATTTTTCAAGGAGGTTATTCTGCCGGATATTACTCCTATAAATGGGCAGAAGTGTTAGATGCAGACGCTTTTGAGTATTTTAAAGAAAATGGAATCTTTAATAAAGAGGTAGCCACTAAATTTAAAGACTATGTACTATCTAAAGGAGGAACAGAAAACCCTATGACATTGTATAAACGATTCAGAGGCCAAGAACCAAAACCAGAAGCACTATTAAAACGTGCTGGATTGATAAAGGAGTAATTTCCTTTGAAATAAATAAAAAAGGTGCTTCAGTTTTGAAGCACCTTTTTAGATTACGGTTTTAAGTTATTGTTTCGATTTATTTTGGGATTATTGAATTATTAATTTACGTACTACTAATTTTTCTCCTTCACTTTCTATTCGTATCAGATATATTCATAATCTTAAAGAAAGATTTCTAACAGAAATAGTATTAGCTTCAGAATTTAATTGAATTTTGGTCGAATTTTCTCATGTTAAAAATGAGTTTGTATTAGACTAATAACTTACACAAAATCAAACTATTACCAAAGTGGATAATCCGCAAAAAAACAACTGTATTAACACCTGTTAGTATATGGTCTTAACATAATTAAATAAATTAAAGTTTCAAAAATTACTGAAAGTTTAAAATTTATTGTATATTTGTCCTATGAATTATACAGAAGCAAAAGAAAAGTTTATATCCACTTGGGGGGCCTTAGGTACTTTGTGGGGCATTAATAAGGCAATGGCACAAATCCACGCATTGTTATGGATCTCACCAGAACCACTTTCTATGGAAGACATTATGGAGGAATTACATATTTCCAGAGGGAATACGAGTATGAATCTTCGTCAATTAATGGATTGGGGGATTGTTTTTAAAGAAAGTAAACCAGGAGAGCGTAAAGAGTATTTTGCTTCCGAAAAAGATGTACAAGAGTTAGCAAGACAAGTAGCCAAAGAAAGAAGTAGAAGAGAAATCAAGCCTGTTATAAAAGTATTAAGAGAAGTATCCGGAATCGAAGGTGACGGAACAAAAAAGACAGAAGAATTGATTAAGCAAACTAAAGCTTTGTATGAATTAGCGGATAATGCGGATACAATGATGAATAAAATCGTAAATCAAGAATCTAATTGGATTACAAAAACGCTAATGAAACTTATTAAATAATAACTTAAAACATAATCAATAAGATATAAGGAAGAAATTCCTTTTCTTTTTAATATTATGTTTCAAAAATTATTGAAACTTTAAAATTATTAGAATTATGAAAACAATACATAACATTAACAAATGGAGTCTTATTATCACTTTACTACTTTACTTAACAATATATCTTGGATTGTTAGCTCAGATTCCGCTAGGATTCATTCAGTTTGTTCTTGCTCTATCGATTTTAGGTCATTGGAAACAACTGAATTCATTATCTAAAAAATTGATTTTAACATACTGGTCGCTTTTTATTTCCTATTGGTTGGCCTTTGCTATTATGGGAAATAGTCTGAATGATCTGTGGTTTATTTTTTATTCGATAATTCCGATGAGCATCGCATCCTATTTTGTGTATATCACGTATCAAATTAAAAAAAGCACCCATGAATTTAAACTTGATTACATATAGTATCTATATACTAATCACTGTATTCATTATTATCAAAGTGGGATTGATTTGTTATAAAAACGGAAACATATTTGTGGCCCATCTTGTTCCTGATGACAAAGATTTCTGTTTACGAATAAACAATATGCTTTTGATAGGATATTATCTTATCAATATTGGATACACAGTAATAACATTATCCGAATGGACTACGATCTATTCTATTTCTCAAATGGTCGAAAGCTTGTCTAAACATACAGCAATCATAATCTGTATACTAGCAATTTTACATTATTTCAATCTGTTCTGGATTACAAAATTTATTAAAAACATTAAATAATTATAAATACGAACTTTATGGAAACTTCTAAAATTTTTATAGGCTACATTATCTATTTACCCATAGCAATTGCTCTTACCTATTTTGTCTCTAAAACACTTTTTAAAAATGGAAAAACCTTTATGATCGATATTTTTAAAGGCAAAGATGATATTGCAATCGCAACGAATCGCCTTTTTGAGGTTGGTTTTTACTTACTCAATATTGGCTGGGCATTATTGATTCTAAAAATTGATAACTATAATTTTAATAATACTTATCAAAATTTAGTAGAAATATTAAGCTTTAAAATCGGAGGGTTTTCAATGTATTTAGGATTGATGTTATTCCTTAACATGTATTTATTTTTTAGAGGAAGAAAAAAATCTAAACAAAGACCGCCAGTTGTTACTCAAATAATAAAACCAAAAGGACCACAAATTCAATAAATCTATTGTGTTTTTTAATCATAAATAAAATTTCTAGTTATGAATACTACACTCCCACTCCTACGTAAAATCAGATTTCAAAAATCTAATAAAGAAAACCTTATAGAACTCTATAATGAAGCTACAGAAGATTATGAATTCTGGAGTAAAGATTTTAATATGCATTTTGGGTACTATATCCCTTTTAAAACAACACTTTTTAAAAGAGACACCATGCTTAACGAAATGAATAATCAGGTATTTAATCGACTACATTTCAACAAAAAGAATGGACTGATTGCAGATTTGGGTTGTGGAATTGGCGGCACTATGAGATATGGTTTACGTAAATATCCACGTCTTAGTATTATTGGAGTTACACTCTCTCGTTTTCAGGTTCAGGAAGGTAATAAAAGACTTCGAAATATGAATGGATTGATTCTGGAAGAGAATTATTGTAACACATCTTTTACTTCTAACAGTGTAGGCAGTGCGTATGCTATCGAAAGTTTCTGTCATTCTGGTCATAGTGAACTGGCACTAAAAGAAGCTTATAGAATAGTTAAACCTGGTGGAAAACTGGTGATAGCAGATGCTTTTCTAAAAAAAGATGAAGATCAATTATGTCAAGGAAGTCATTACTGTTATGATCAACTATGTAAGGGATGGAGCCTGGAAGGGTTAGGTAGTATACAACGGGTTAAGAAATCTTTAGAAGAAATTGGTTTCAAAAATGTAATGGTAGAAGATGTTTCTTTTAGAGTAGCTCCTTCTGTATTGCATGTGCCTTTTGCAATCACCGGTTTTATTTTAAAAAAACTATTCAAGAAAGAAACACTGAAACTCCAAAGTTGGAAAAACCTTAAAGGATCTCTCTTTGCATTACTATCAGGGTTGCATATGAACAGTTTTGGATATTATATCATAACAGCAGAAAAATAACCTAATGAATATTGGTTTAAGAACATATCAATGGATGTATATCATCATCGCTACCACAATATCGACAGTCGTATTGTTTTATTACACAAAAGAACTTCCGGAGTTGATTCCTAATGATAATTTAACCAAGGAAATGATTATGTGTTCTGGTCAACTTTTATGGCAGGGAAGTATTATTTTGATTTTTATAAAGAGAAAACTTCACATCTATTTATATAATATGATTACAGTATCTTTATTAGGATCACTAGCCTTAATTCCAATGATATTTTTATTTCAAAAAGAGTCAATATCAATAGAAATCAGAATTCTTTTATTCTTACTGGTTGTTTTACTAATGATTATTGAACACGCAAGAAGAGTAAAAAAACTTGCATTACCATCTTATTTAACCTTAACCTGGATAACTTACAGAATCCTGTGGTTACCCATATTATTATTTTAATTTTAAAGAATATGAAAAAACTAATTATAGCTGCAGGAACAGGTTTCTTAGGAAACGTTTTAGTTGAATACTTTAAAAACAAAGCAGAAACTATTGTAATTCTTACTCGTGGTGAAAACAAATCCATAGCGAATATCAATTATGTGCATTGGGATGCTAAAACTCTAGGAGCATGGAAACAAGAACTAGAGGATACAGATGTTCTTATCAATATGACAGGAAAATCCGTTGATTGCCGATATCATCAGAAAAATAAGGATCTTATCCTTTCTTCTAGAGTTGACTCTACTGCTATATTAGGCAAAGCTATTCTAGCTTGTGAAACTCCACCTAAAGTCTGGTTAAACTCTTCTACCGCTACCATTTACAGACATTCTTTGGATAAAGAAATGGATGAAACCGATGGAGAGATCGGAACCGGTTTTTCTGTAAATGTAGCCACCAATTGGGAAAGTATGTTCTTCTCTCATCAGACTCCGAAAACCAGAAAAGTAGCATTAAGAACTTCTATAGTTTTAGGAAAAAACGGAGGAGCTTTGCAACCTATTCTTAACTTAGTGAAAATCGGTTTTGGTGGAAAACAAGGTAAAGGAAACCAAAAATTTAGTTGGATTCATGAAATCGATTTTGCAAGAAGTCTGGAGTTTATTATTAAAAATTCTACAATTCAAGGTCCTGTGAATATTGTTGCTCCTAAACCAACAGATAATACCGGATTAATGAAAACACTACGAAATGTTACCAAAATTCCTTTCGGAATTCCATTACCCAAACCTCTTTTAGAGATCGGAGCTCGGATTATTAAAACAGAAACTGAATTAATTCTAAAAAGCAGAAATGTTATTCCAGAAAAACTGCAAGATGCAGGTTTTAAATTCAAGCATCCTGATCTTACTAATGCATTAATAGATTTAACATCATAATTATGACCAAAATTCAATTGAGTACCAATATTGATGCATCTATTGAAATTGTTTTCGATGCCGCCAGAAATATTGATCTTCATATGAATTCTGCAAAGAAAACAAATGAGAAAGCTATTGGCGGAAGAACTTCTGGATTGATAGCATTATATGAAACAGTTACCTGGAGAGGAAAACATTTTGGCCTGTATCTAACTCACAAAAGTAAAATAACATCTTTAAGATATCCAACCTATTTTATAGATGAAATGGTTCGCGGTCATTTTAAAAGTTTTAAACATCAACATATTTTCAAAGAAACAGTAACCGGAACTGAAATGATTGATTTCTTAGAATATAGAACTCCTTATGGTTTTTTAGGAAGGTTTTTTGACCAATTATTTTTAAAGAAACATTTAACCAAATTTCTTTCTACAAGAAACCAATTTATAAAAACTGAAACAGAACGATCAACAATAATATAATTATCTTTAACTATTGTCTCAGGCTGTTTTTATTGAATCACAACAGTAATCATAAGTCACAAGCATATTCAAAAAAAACATTGTTCCTGATCTACTACGAGGTTTCTTTTACAAATTCTTCTACAATTCAATGGATTAAACTTATTTAAGATTCAACTTTTTATCCTATTTTTGAGGAAAAGAGCTAATACACTATGTCGACAAACACAATAGACCCCAATTCGTGGATAGATAAATACAGTGACTACCTGTTTAACTATACCATAGTGCGGGTTGATGACAGGGAAATTGCACAAGATTTAGTGCAAGAGACCTTTTTTGCAGGTCTTAAATCAATGAAAAACTTTAAAGGAGAAGCAAGTGAACGTACTTGGCTTATTTCGATTCTTAAAAGAAAAATCATTGATCACTATAGAAAAATAAATAGTAATAAAGGTAAAGCAGAAGTACGTATCAATTACACTAATGATGGTGAAACTGAAGGAGATTGGCTAGAAGAAAGAGTAGCAGATCCCTTTGACCAAAATGCCGAAGGTAAAATTGAGAATAAAGAATTAGGAATCGCCATTCATGATTGCCTTGATAAATTACCTGAGAAGCAAGCTCGTATTTTCTCTATGAAAACGATTCAAGGATTTGATACAGAAGCAATCTGTAATGAATTCGATATTACTGCGTCTAACCTTTGGGTAATCATCCATCGAGCACGTACAGCGATGGCAGGATGCTTGGAAAAAAACTGGTTTTAATACACATGAGTAAAGAAAACAAAATATTTGTAAGCTGTGATAATGCCAATCACATTTGCGATAAAAATCAATATAAGGAAGCCTCTTTTTGGGAAAAGGTAAAATTAAATATTCATTTAATTTATTGTAAGGCTTGTAGAAAATATTCGTCTAAGAATACGAAACTAACTAATTTAGTCAAAGATCCTAAAGTCATAAGTATCAACCAATCGGCTAAGGATGCAATGAAAGAACAATTAAAGAAAAAAATGGCTGAACAAGAATAAATAAGTTAGTAACCCCAAATAATAGTATTTTAAAATTGTAATGAAAACAAGTAATAGTTTATTAGTTTCCTGCGAGGAAGCAAAGTTTATCTGTGATAAAAATCAATATGGTGAAGCATCCATTATGGAAATCATCAAATTGAATATCAGATTAATGTATTGTACAGTAACAAGAGCTTATTCTAAAAGAAATAATAAGCTTACTAAAGCAATTAAAAAGTCTAATTTACAAATTATTGAACCTTCTAAAAAAGAACAGATGAAGGAACAATTACGGCAAGAATTATCCAAATAAATTTTGCATTAAAACCCATATAAACAACCACATAATCGGAATACTTTCGACCCAAAAGGAACAAAAGTATTCCGATTGTTTTTTATCCGTTCCCCACAAAAACAACAAGCTGATAATCGTAATAGATACTGTACTTAGAATTTCTGTAGAAAAAAGTTCGGCTTTAAATACAGTAGCTAACAAAAAAATTACCAATAAAATACTCCCAAACACCTTAGTCCTTGTAATGCCTATTTTCTGAGGGATTGTTTCTAATTCTTTTCCATCATATTGCAAGTCTCTAATTTCAAAAGGTAGCATGATCACTACCACAAACAAAAACCGTTGTATGATTTCTATGATCATATTAAACTCTAATGCCCCTTCTGCATAAATAACAGGTATCAATACCGTAATTCCAGTCCAAGTAACACCAATAATAAAAATCTTAATCCCCGCTACACTTCTCAAGTTTTTTTTATTTGGAAAAATAGGAACAGCATAAAGTATTGTTAATAGCACAAAAGGCAACATCCAAAGCAACGTGTCTATTGACAACTGATATCCAAAATACACGAAAATTATAGCACAAACAGTTGTTAATATCTTGATGCCAGTCATTGATTTTGTCAATCTTCTGTGATACAATTCCGAGATATTAGCATACTTTACAAAATTATACGCTACAATAGAGCCTAAAAAACTGAAATATATGTACGCGTCTCCACCTAAAATTTCGAACTTTAAAAAAGTAAGTTTAACCAAGGCTGCCACAGCTAATGCTACGTGAATACTACTGTTTACATAAAAACTAAATATACTTTTTAGGGTTTTCACACTGCGAATTTAGGGGAATCTGTTAATAACAGTGTAAATTGGTTAAAAACTTGCTAGGGTTAGGTTAATTTATTGTGAAATTTTTAGGGATTAAATATGTACTTTTGCGCTTTCAATCTCAACTGTTTTTTTGCTATGAAAACTGACTCATTTAAACTGCGTCATATCGGTCCTTCAGAAAAGGATATTGATAATATGCTGAACACAATCAAGGCTGATTCTATAGATCAACTCATCCATGAAACTGTCCCTGATGACATTTTACTAAAAGCCCCGCTAAAACTTGACGAGGCTATGAGCGAACAAGAATATTCTGCTCATATACAGCGATTAGCCGCTAAAAACAAAGTATTTAAAACCTATATAGGTTTAGGATACCACGAAGCAAGTTTGCCAGCAGTAATACAACGCAACATCTTAGAAAATCCAGGATGGTATACTGCGTATACACCATATCAGGCAGAAATTGCTCAAGGTAGATTAGAAGCATTGCTAAATTATCAAACTATGGTTTGTGATCTTACCGGAATGGAATTAGCAAATGCATCTTTACTTGATGAAAGTACTGCGGCTGCAGAAGCAATGACTATGCTGTTTGCAGTGAGATCAAGAGCGCAGAAAAAAGAAAACATTCATAAGTTTTTTGTTTCGGAAGAAATACTACCACAAACACTTTCTTTATTAAAAACAAGAGCAATTCCTTTAGGTATTGAATTGGTAATAGGAGATCATACAAAATTTGATTATTCAACGGACTTTTATGGTGCTATTTTACAATATCCAGGTGTATCAGGTCAAGTATTTGACTATGCAGCTTTTGTAGAAAATGCCCATCAGTCTGAAATTAAAGTAGCAGTAGCTGCCGATATTCTTAGTCTTGTAACGCTTAAATCTCCAGGTAGTTTTGATGCAGATGTAGTAGTAGGTACTACACAGCGATTCGGAATTCCATTAGGATATGGAGGACCTCACGCGGCATATTTTGCAACCAGAGAGGAATATAAAAGAAACATTCCTGGTAGAATTATTGGAGTTACACAAGATTTGAATGGGAATCGTGCCTTACGAATGGCATTACAAACCCGCGAACAACATATCAAACGTGATAAAGCTACATCTAATATCTGTACAGCTCAGGTATTGCTTGCCGTAATGGCAGGAATGTATGCCGTATATCATGGTAAAGATGGGTTGCAATATATTGCTAATAAAGTAAACACTTCAGCTACTGAACTTGCCAATACTATCGAATCATTAGGATACCAGCAATTGAATACGGTATTCTTTGACACGATTCGAATTAAAGCTGATGCAAGCAAAATTAAAGAAATAGCTGAAGCGCAACAGGTAAATTTCTACTATCCAGATGCTGAAACAGTATCTATTTCTTTAAACGAAGCTACAACAATTAAAGACTTAAATACTATTGTATCGATTTTTGCGAAAGTTGCTGCTAAACAATCCATTGAAATTAAAGAAATAGGTAGAACAAATATTATTGATTCCAGTATAAAACGAAATACCGAATTCTTAACAAATGAAGTATTTAACACCTATCATTCTGAAACGGAATTGATGCGTTATATCAAAAAGCTAGAGCGTAAAGACCTTTCTTTAAATCATTCTATGATTCCGTTAGGTTCTTGTACTATGAAGCTAAATGCTGCGTCCGAGATGCTACCATTAAGTAATCCACAATGGGGTAACATTCATCCATTAGTTCCAATAGAACAAGCACAAGGATATCAGGAAGTACTAAAAAAACTAGAAGATCAGCTTACAGAAATCACAGGCTTTGCTGGAACTTCTTTGCAACCTAATTCAGGAGCGCAAGGAGAGTTTGCTGGTTTAATGGTCATTCGTGCATATCATGAATCCAGAGGAGATCATCACAGAAATATCTGTTTGATTCCTTCTTCTGCTCATGGTACCAATCCTGCATCTGCAGTGATGGCTGGAATGAAAGTAGTAGTAACCAAAGCAACCGAAGAAGGAAATATAGATGTAGAAGATTTAAAAGAAAAAGCTGAAAAATATAAAGACAATCTTTCTGCATTGATGGTAACGTATCCTTCTACTCACGGAGTATACGAATCTGCAATTAAAGAGATTACTAAAATTATCCACGATAATGGTGGACAGGTATATATGGATGGCGCTAATATGAATGCCCAAGTAGGATTAACACATCCAGGAGCCATTGGCGCAGATGTATGTCACCTAAACCTGCACAAAACATTTGCTATTCCTCATGGAGGTGGAGGACCAGGAGTTGGACCAATCTGTGTAGCAAAACAATTGGTACCATTTTTACCTGGTAATCCTGTTATTACTACAGGAGGAGATCAGGCAATTACTGCTATTTCTGCAGCACCTTGGGGATCAGCTCTAGCCTGTTTGATTTCTTATGGATATATCACCATGTTAGGAGAAGAAGGTCTTAAAGAATCTACAATATATGCTATTCTGAATGCTAATTATATCAAGGAGCGATTAGATGGACATTATAGTACATTATATTCTGGAGAACGTGGTCGCGCTGCTCACGAAATGATTATAGATTGTCGCCCATTTAAGGCACACGGAATCGAAGTAACAGATATTGCTAAACGATTAATGGACTATGGATTCCACGCACCTACGGTTTCTTTCCCTGTTGCAGGAACAATTATGATTGAACCAACAGAAAGTGAAAGTAAAGCAGAATTAGATCGTTTTTGTGATGCTATGATCAGTATCCGTCAGGAAATTGAAGAAGCAAGTGCCGACAACCCTAATAACGTAATGAAAAATGCACCTCATACACTGGCTATGTTAACAGCAGACTCTTGGGAATTCCCTTATAGCAGAGAGCAAGCAGCATATCCATTATCATATGTAGCCGATAATAAATTCTGGCCAACAGTAAGACGTGTAGATGATGCTTATGGTGATAGAAATCTTATTTGCACCTGTGCTCCTATAGAAGAGTATATGGAGGAGGTATAAATCTCTATATTATAAATAAAAATTGTCTGATACTTTATTGTTGAGTATCAGGCAATTTAGTTATATCACTATATAGTTTTCAAAAACTCTTTTACCGCTTTCCAATAGTCTTGGCTATCAGAAAACTTATCCCAAAGTGCTCTTGACCCGTGATTTCCTTTTGTTTCTGGAAGAAAAAATTGCTTTTTACCAGACGGAATAGCATCATAAATTCCTGACCAATTCTTCTTTTCAT
The DNA here is from genome assembly GCF_947492405.1 of uncultured Aquimarina sp. Lineage (GTDB taxonomy): Bacteria > Bacteroidota > Bacteroidia > Flavobacteriales > Flavobacteriaceae > Aquimarina. Next base: position 67,038 of record NZ_CANLMP010000003.1, on the reverse strand, counting down.
TTTTAGCAGAAGTAATAAACACAGGAACTTTAATATTAGAAGCACTAGAAGTAATAAAGTTCTTTTTACCAAAATACTCACCTGGAGCAAAAGATAAAACTGCATTTACAGCATCAGGGTTGTCTCCTGCATATTTTAATACAAGTGCTGAAGAATAAGAACTCCCCCAAATAATAATCTTCTCAGGATTATATGTTTTTTTTACATATCCCACTGCAGCTTCTATATCCTGAAAAGCGTCGGTAAATTCCGTTTGCTTTCCTTCTTTTTCGGCTAAAGCTTTCGTTTGATTTTCCACCCCATTTACAGTTCCTCCAGAACGTTGATCCATAGCAATGCAACTATACCCCAAACTATTCAATTTTGGTGCAATCTCCAGATATTCTCCACGGCTCCATCCTGCTTGATGAAAAAGAAGGACAAACTGATTACTGTCATTAGTTTCATACACATCTGCCGTCATCATCAATCCATCTTTAGAAGGAAAATTAATAGTTTTTTGACCATAGATGGAAACGGTCAGGAATACAATTACTGAGGTAATTACGTTTTTCATAGATAACAAATGATTAATACAAATAAGATTAAGTCCCTCAAAGTACTAATTTACATAATAGCTATATATTATTATTTTGTTATAATTTCCAAAAAGGTATAAAGAGTAGTTATATCGGAACGATATTCCTATCTCCATTTTTGCGTAAGTAGCTTTTAATTATTTTGGTAGTATGATATGTATGTTTCTGAAGATTTAAGAAATTATCGAAGTCTTCTATCTTAGCAATTTGTTCATCTTCCTGTATATATCCAAACCCTTTATAAACACCATCCTGAATCATTACAAAACTTTGCTCCTTAAATGTTCTGCCTTTTTCTTTAATAAAATAACTCTTTTGATCTCTTCGCAAAGAGGATAAAGCTTTTTGGACTCTCATATTATACAATGCAACAGATTCTTCTCCTATACAAATACCTTTGCAATTCTTAATTTTATAATGAGAACATCTTTCTGTTGTACTTTGTAAACTACAATATCGAGGACATAACTGATAGTCTTCACAAAGCTGTTCTAGTTTTTCTACTGCCTCTGCTCTACTATAAAATATTTCTACCGAATGATCTATAGAATGCGATCTATCTATTGCTAATTGAACCACTCCTTTTCTATTTGTATAATACATAATACAGTAAGGAGCTACTGGTCTTTTTTGTGCTCTATTAAATTTTGGATAGTGTTTTTGGATTTTTTCTGATTCTAATAGTAAAGCAACCAATTCATTACCCGTTACTTCATAATCTATAGTATATGTCGCTTGACACAGTTCATATTCTTTATTCTTTTTATCATAAAAATGACTGATTACCCGTTGTTTAATATTTTTGGCTTTACCTGCATATATTACTTTTCCTTTTTGATCTTTAAATAAATAAATTCCTGTTTCTTCTGGAAGGGCATCTATGTTCTCCGCTTTTAGGTGTGGCGGCAATGTAGCTTCCTTAGAACGTGCATTTAAAAATTTATTAATGACTAAAAATTCAGGATCAAGGCTCAAAATTCGTTGAAAAAGAATCACAGTAGCATCAGTATCGCCTTCTGCTCTATGTCGATCCTCTAAAGGAATATTAAGAGAAGAGCATAGCTTACCTAAGCTGTAAGAAAACATACCCGGAATTAGTTTTCTGGATAAACGAACGGTACATAGTTTCTTTCGTACAAATGAATATCCAAGGTTTTTAAATTCCCCTCTAATCACATTATAATCAAAAGTCACATTATGCGCCACAAAGATGGCCCCAGTGGTCATCTGCACAATACGTTCTGCTATTTCGTGAAATCTGGGTGCATTCCGAACCATATCATTATCTATACCTGTAAGACCAGTAATAAAAGGAGGAATATGGCATTCGGGATTTACTAAAGAAGTGAATTTATCTATAATCGTATTGCCTTGTAACAATACAATGCAAATTTCTGTAATGCGATTACCATTAATACCCTTACCTGTGGTTTCTACATCAATAACGGCATATAATTTTTCTGACATTACTTTTTTTTGAGGTACAAATTTAAAAGAAATAATTGATATTTGGAATTTTTCCTTTTATAATGGAATTTTTCCTATTGAAGTTTATTTTTTGAGTTTTTTAATAAAGCGTCAATTCGAGTGGTTTTTGATAGAAAACTATATCGAGAATAGTTTTTTTATAAAATGAAAACAACCTATTCTCTTAATAAATAAGCCGCCAATCTTGTAGCATTTTCTTGATAAGCGTTATCAAACGCTACCGGAAGTGGATTCTTTTTATAATAAGCAGTCAAGGTTTGTTTAGAAACAAAACTCATTTCTGCATTTGAATAACATTGTATCAATGCTTCTAATTTAAAAGAAACAGATGCTGCAGCAAATTTTCCTTTGGTTTGTCTACTAATAATAGCGATATGATCTGGCTGTATAGTATCAAAAAACTCATGAATCTCTTTCTGAAAGTTCTGTATATCCTGATTACTCTGATCATCTTTAATTTCGATATACTTGGTCTTACCAGTAAGGTTGGTATATTCACCTTGCAGATCTTTGGATAATACCATGCAGATTGCTCTTTTTTTATCTATTTCTATTCCGATTACTTTCATTATTTAATATTAGTTCTATTTAAAGATTCTTAATTCACCGAAATCAATGTAATATCAAATAGTAATACAGAACCTGCCGGAATTGGCCCTACCGACCTACGACCATATCCCAAATGTGAAGGTATCAATAGTGTACAGCTACCACCTTCTTTCAAATATCTAATCCCTTCTCTCCAGCCTTTTATTACCTCTTGTAAACCAAAAGAAATACCGTTTGCATCACTTTTATCGAACACCGCACCGTTTGTAAAATATCCTTTATACGCCACAGTAACCATATCTGATCTTCTGGGCCTGATGCCGGTTCCTGGCGCATGAACAACAAAATACAAACCTGTATCACTTTTTCCTGCTATCAGACCATTATCCTCTATATATTTTATGATCTCTTCCTCGTTCTCTGCCTTAAGATCCGCTTTTATTTGACCTGCATTACAAGAAACAAAAAGAACGATTATAAAAGTGAATATGGCATATTTCATCTATACTATTATTTTTTTATTAGCTACAAATCTAATGTTATACACTTTCTAATTCAATAGTTAATGATATTATTTTATGTAACATTATCATAGAATTAGTGATACCTTTTTTTTAAAAAAAAATTTAATTTAAAGGAAACAGCTACTGCTGCAAACTTTCTTTTGGTTTGTCTACCAATAATAACAACATGCAGTGGCTCTATAAAATCAAAAAAGCATGAATCTCTTTTAGAAAAGTTTGAACATCTTGATTACTCTAATCATCTTTAATTTAGATATACTTCGTCTTACCAGTAAGTTTTATATAGTTCCCATTTTCATCCTTAGACAACACTACAGAGATGGCTCTTTTTTTATCTATCTCGATTCCGATTATTTTCATGAATATGTTTTTAAAGATCAATTTTTATAATCCTCAGGTTGTAGCTTTTCTCCATCCCAAGTAAGATTTCGTTGTTGAGAAGTAGTAACATACCAATCAGTTTCTTCATCTTTCATTTCCCCATTTTCCTGCTTGTAGATAATTATATTAGGCATTCCTTGAGGATCTGAAGGGAATATAAAATCCGAATGATAATGATATAATCCTCCATCTCCTATTTCTGAAGTATTAGCCATATGAATAAGTTGACCTCCGCTATAAACAACATAGGATTTTCCTCCATCAATACCACAAGCTTCACTATAATTATCAATAACAATAATATCATCCATTTGTTCTACTCCTTTATTGTCATAATGTTTAACCTCGAAAGCTCCATTCCCAAAGATTCTTACTTTCTGCTCGCTTTGCATTTTCTGATCCCTCACTGCTCTGATAGTAGCATATGTCGATCCCTCTGCATCTTTTTCTAACCCATAAATAAAATAAGTATCATTACCAGTTTTACTATTATACCTAGTAAAAGAAAACAAACCGCCTACAACATATCCTATTTTATCCCCACATTCCACTTTATACCAAGGCATACTAATTCCTTTATATTCATGCAGGCTATCTTCAACTGCAAGAACGATCGCTTTAGAGTCTATAGGAAGTAATGCCAAGGTTTGTGAATCTGTATTTGGAGCATCTCTAAGTTTTACATTATCCCCAAACATATGTACCTCATCACCTACCGAAAACGTGTATCGTTCATCATAGGCTTGTCCCACAATTGATTGAATTACAAGTAAAGTAATTAATAAGGTAAGATGTTTCAAATGTGTCATTGACTAAAATTTACGCTAAAATACAGATTATTAAGATCTATAGAGAATTATATAAAATCTTGGAATACTTCAATCCGATATATCAACAATCACGCAATTGATACTTCCTTAATTAATTAACAAAATTGATGTAACTATAATATTTATAAGCGCAAAATATTTATATATCAACAAAAAACATTAAATTGGTTGACCAATTTGATTTATCATGATTAAGAACTAACATATTACTAATTCAATAAGACTAATACTAGCTTTTAAAACCTACATATAAGAATCAAACCAAAACGCGAAGGCTAGCTCATTTTGTAACTAAACTATTTAACACATTTCATATGAAAAATCTTCACACATTTTGGTCTTTAAAAAAACAAAAACAATACGATCCCGATGATTTATTATTAAAAAAACTACCAAAAAAAAGAGGCTTAAAAGAGTTATTTATGATTATTTTTCTCTTTTCCACTCACCTTTTTGCTACTGAATACACGGTTAATTCGATAAATGAATTTAACAATTTGAACTTATCACCAGGAGATGTGGTCATCTGGGAAAATGGAACGTATAGTAGTGATGAAAGACTTGTATTTAGTGCTAATGGAACCGCATCCAACCCTATTACCTTAAAAGCCGAAACACCTGGTGGCGTTATTTTTAATAATGGACTACAAATGAATATTGCCGGAAACTATCTTATCGTCGAAGGATTTCATTGGAAAGGAGGGTATGGAGCTAGTAATTTTATCCAATTCAGAAATGGAACTACATATGCACAAAATTCTACAATTCGAAATTGTGTAATTGATGGTTTAGGTGTAGAACCTGGTGATGCGGCAGAAGCTGAACAAGATGGAGCAATTGTTAAGCATCGATGGATTGTATTATACGGAAACAATAACAATGTATTAAATTGTTCTTTTTTGAATAAATCTACTGCAGGAGCCCTGGTATTAGTAGAGTTAGAATACAATGCAGAAGTGAATCGCTGTGACATTGTTGGTCATACAATAAGCAATAATTATTTTTATAAATACGAAAAAATGGATCCCTCCTTATCAAACGCTGGTGATAGTGAAACCATTCGTGTAGGAACTAGTGAATTCCAGAATGTAGATTGCAGAACAACAGTAAGCAATAACTATTTTGTGGAGGCTGATGGTGAAAATGAAATCATTACCAATAAAAGTGATAATAACATATACCAGAATAATACTTTTAGAAGATGTAGAGGATCATTAACCCTACGCCACGGTTCTGGAGCTGTAGTAAGTGATAATTACTTTTTAGGAGAAAATGTGGATGGCACAGGTGGTATTAGAATCGTAGATAGTGACCATATAATTACTAACAATTATATTCAAGATTGTATCACTGTGATTGATCAAGCAAAATGGAATAATGGAATTACATTTATGGGAGGTTCCACCAACTCTCAGGATAATTGTAATGCTACAAGCGTATCTAATGGGTATCAAAAATCGGAAGATATTACTGTTTCTAACAACACTATAGTAAATACCAATGCTCCTTTATTTTTTAATGGAGACAAAGGTACTAGTGGCAATACCGGTACTATTTCTAATAATGTGATTTACTTTTCAAGTAATTCATCGAATACTACGGATGTTATTACAGAAGATGACCCTGGAGATTTTTCAGATATTGGCTCTTCATTATCATATTCAGGAAATGTATATAGTAGTACAAATCTAGGAGCATCAGTAAGCGGATTTTCTTCAGCAAATTTATCGGCTAGTAGTAATGGCGAAATTTTCAATATTTCTGGTACTAATGGAGGATCAAATATATCTCAATCTCCTTATTCCGATAGCGATGTAGCGGTAAGCGTTGGCGCTTGTTTTGTTAACTCTACTGGAAATTCTTTGAATTCTTGTAGTAATACTCCTCCAACAGATGTACTAACACTATCTGCAATCAATGATTTTGTAGCTACTGCCGGAAGTCAAGCACTTACGATAACATCCAATGTAAATTGGACAATATCCGATGATAGTTCTTGGATCACTGTAAGTCCTACATCCGGAGTGAATAATGGTAATGCTACTATATCAGTCACTACCAATTCAGAAAATAGTACCAGAACGGGTACTGTAACGGTTAGCGGTGGAAATTTAACCAGAACAATTACCATAACTCAGTTAGGTGTTGCAGGAACAGTATCTGTAACCGGGGTAGTTATTTCTCCGAGTAGTTCTATTATAGAAATCGGAAACACGCAACAACTAACAACAGCTATAACGCCCGACGATGCAACCAATCAAAACGTTACATACAACAGTAGTAACACTTCTGTAGTAACTATCGATTCTAATGGATTACTTAACGCTATAAGTACTGGTGAAGCTGTTATTACCGTAACTACAGAAGATGGAGGATTCACTGACACCTCAACCATAACTGTAATTTCTACTACTACCGGTGACAATCTTGCGCTAAACAAATCAGTAACAGCTACAGGAACTCCTGATGGTAACAATGTTGCTTCTAATCTGGTCGATGGATCTACTAATTCTCGCTGGTCTGTCAATGGTTTCCCTCAGTCATTTACTGTAGACCTTGGAGATAGTTTCAGTATTAACAAAACAGAAATGGTTTTTTACCAAGATAGAGCGTATCAATATAGTATCGAAACTGCTACTAATCTTAATGGAGTCTATACCGAAATAGTTGATAGAAGCAATAATTCGACACCGGGAACAGTTTCGACTCCGGTTACGGATTCTTTCTCTTCTATAACTGCTCGTTATGTTAGAGTAACCGTATCTGGTGCATCTGGTTATTCCGGACCTTGGATTAGCGTCCTTGAATTTAGAGTTTTTGGCAACACCATTGATATTCCTAATTGTAATGCAGGAAGTAATCTATCATTAAATGCAAATCTTACTTCTTATAGTGATCAACAAACTGAAAATCCAGCAATCAATATCATCGATGACAATACCAATACCAGATGGTCGGCACAAGGATTTCCTCAAAACGCAATAATAGATCTAGGAGAAGCATATACTATCAACGAGATAGAATTATATCCATACAATAATAGAGCATATCAGTTTATTGTAGAAGGTTCTAGTGTTTCTGCAACTTCCGGATTCTCTGTATTAACCGATGGGTCTAATAATACATCTGGTGGCTCTGTCATTAACAGAAGTTTTTCTACACAAGCTGTTAGGTATGTAAAACTAACCATTACAGGAGCATCAGGGTATTCAGGTAGTTGGTCATCTATAAATGAATTTAAAATAATTTGTGCTGGTAGTAGTCAAAGTTTATCTAATAGAATTGGATATCAAGAGGGTTCTAATATTTCGATCTATCCAAACCCTTTTACAACAAGTCTAACAGTTCAATTATCAAAAAACAATATCGAAATCACCAGAGTACAACTTATAGACATATTCGGTAGAGAAGTTTCTAACGAGCCTATAAGTAACTCCTCTAACAGTATTCGTTTTTCTACAAACTTACCAAAAGGTGTTTATTTCCTAAGGTTATTGAGCTCAACCAATAAAGTAATTAAAACAGAAAAAGTAATTAGCGGTTCCTACTAAATCGTGATTTTATACATTTTATAAATTGAGGTTGAATTCTAAGATGAAACTGAAAAATTCAACCTTGATTTTGTATCAAATGATTTTAAGAATAAGAGATTCTCACCTTCGTGCGTTAACAACCATTGTTTTCGTTCGACACCACCACTGTAACCGGTCATACTTCCATTTTTTCCTATGACTCTGTGACATGGAATTATAATCGAAATCCTATTACAACCATTTGCAGAAGCTACCGTTCTAAGTACATTATTTTAATGTGATTAAAGCAGTTAATTCGAATAAAACCTCAATGCAATCTTCAACTTTTCCAACTTAAAATAGTTTGCTTTAATTTCTCTTCCCTATACGCAGTAGGCGACATTTGATACTGTTTTTTAAAAGACTTTGTAAAGTAGGCGGGGTCATTAAAACCACAATCATATGCTATTTCTGAGATAGTAGATTTAGATTTTTTAATCAGTAAGTTGCTTGCTCTTTCGAGTCGCTTGGTCATTACATAACGAGAGTACGTTGTTTGAAATTCTGCCTTGAATTTTCTTTTAAAAGTAGAAGGACTCATATTAGCAATAGCGGCCATTTCATTAAGCGAAATATCCTCGAATATATTTGCATCGACGATTTCTACTAAGGTATATTTATCTCTGCGAAAAAGAGATGATAGTAATTCGATTATTGGATTAGGATTTCGACTGTTTATTAAAAGTAAAGTCAGTTCCTTTATCTTGAGTGCAACCAACTCTTCTGTTGCAAGTTCTTTATTATCAAAATAGAAAAATAGACTATCCAGAAATTTGGTCAATAGTTCATCCAATTCTAGAACAGCATTTAAAGGACTGCTTGTCTCTTTTTTTTCGAATGAGCTTACTTCGGTCGTTGATAACACTTTTTGCATTACTTCAGGATGAAGTCTAAGAATAACAACTTCAGATATTGTTCCTTCATCTGTATTGTACCATTTATTTACATAGGTGCCGCATTTCATTAAAACGCCCTGTGTATTTGAAATCTCTGTTTTTCCATCAGCCCGATATATATTACCTTTTGTATGAATAGGAAATATGAAACAAGCAGTATTATCCAAATCGGCTGCAGCTATAAGCGGCGGAGAAAAAGTGAAATGACTGATAACAGCTTTTCCACCTAATTCTAAATGTCGTTGTGTTAAAATCACAGCTTTTTACTTATATAAATGTTTGATTGCCTTCCATTTTTTCTCTGTAACCAACTCTCCAGTTTCAGCGTGATAATCTATACCATATGCATACTTCTGGAAACCCTTACGCATACTTCCTTTTGCTAACCCTTTGAGAAACTTTGGTTTAGTAAGATAATGAAAACGTATTTTCAAAAGGGTCTTATTCTCTGAAATTTTCTCGACATCCATATTGACCCAAGTGTAATTAATGTTTAATGTTCCAAATCCTTTTTTATTGGTAATCTCTATAGTTATATGATAATTTGCCGGATCATATTTTGCGATTTCATCAACAAAATACTTCTTATCACGACTATCGGTCATATACATAATACGCTTAGCCCCTACCTCTGCTTTATGATATCCGTCTGCCCATTCTGAGTATGGACAATCAGGATTGCTATCTGCAATGTTTGCAAAATTGGTTCCTATGATTTCCCAAACACGTTCAGCAGGTGCATCTATCTCTTGTTGTACGTCTACAAAAGCAACTTTCTTGCGCATCTTCGCTTCTTTCTTAGCCACTTTTTTATTGGAAGCAAGTTTGTCAGGGTGTAGCTCTCCAGTTTCTACATAATGTTTTAATTCTCTAGTCATACTTTCCAGGGCTTTTCTTGTTGCGCCTTTCATTATACCTTTCATCATAACACCCATAATACCAGTTGCTCTCATAGTAGTTTTACCTTTAATGAGTGTACCATTGGCAGTTTCTTCTAAAGTCCAAATATTTATAGCATCTTTTACGAAACCTGGAAGACCATCTGCAAGCTCGTATTTAAGCAAATAATTTTGATCATCATATTCTAAAATTTGTTCTTTCGTATCATCAAAACCAGCAGCTGTAATTTCGCAGGCGCGAATCGTATAGTCCGAACCACCGATAGGTTGACCAAAACCTTGAGAATGTGATACACCTGATGACCATTTTCCTATTCCAGCCCAATCTTCTGCCAAAATAGACCATACATCTTTAATTGGAGCATTAATAATGGTCTCTGCTGTTGCGATAACATTTGGTTCTTTTTCTTTAATCACTTCGGCTCTAGCGAAAGTGGAGTGCACTACTATAAGAAGTAGAATAACTCCGTTTTTTACTGTATTTTTCATCGTCTTTTTTTAGGGGATTGTAGATTTATTTCTTTTTTCGAGTATACTTTTCCATCGCTTTTTTCTTTGTTGGATGGGGTTCGTCATTCTCTGCGTAATATTTTAATTCTTTACACATTGTTTTAAGCACTTTTTGAGTACTTCTAGTCATAAAGCCTTTCATCATAGCCCCCATAATACCTGTAGCTCTCATTTCGGTAGTTGCTTTGACTAGTGTTAGAGATTTATCTTTAGGAAGTAATTGCCAGGTATTATAAGCATCTTTTACAAAGCCAGGTAATCCGTGGAATAATGTGTATTTAAGGATATAGCCTTCTTTATCATATACCGTGATTCTTTCTTTGGTATCGCTAAATCCAGTTGCACTAATTTTACATGCACGTTCAGAACAGTTACTTCCGTTAATCGGAGCGCCAGAACCTTCAGAGGCATTCACTCCAGAAGCCCAGTGATCAATGTCTCCAAATTCTACTGCTAAGATCTGCCAGATCTTTTCGATAGGAACCTTGATAATGATGCCTGAAGATGCATTTACATTTGGTTTTTTATCATTCATATCTAATGGATTTATCTTTTAATTAGATATTCCAAAAGTAATTGTATGAATATCGGACAGATATGATTATTGGGTCAATCCATTGGAAAAAAAGACCAAACCACGAAATTTTAGTAAAGTGGATTAATTTTATTAGTAACTATATGTTACTACTTAGTATCGTTACACCAAATCAAAGTATATACAAGATAAAGCTATGGTGTTAAAAAAACCGTGTACGGCAATGACAAACCACAAGTCGTATTTACGCAAGTAGAATATCAAAGCTATGAGCGCTCCGACAATCCAAGTAACAAGTTGCCCAGTAATTCCCTGAGAACTATGCATAAAGCCAAAAAAACCAGTAATTAAAACAATATTAAGCACAATACTGACTTTACTTTCTCCAAAGAATTTTACAAATTGTCGCATAAAATAACCGCGAAAGATTATTTCTTCTCCAAATCCCGCAGTAGCCCACAATAATAGTAAAAAAATTAAAAAATAAGGGAAATTTCCCTTTATTTGATCAAAACCTGAATAATCTATGGGAACTCCTGTGAGTTTTGTAATCCCGGGAACCAATACAAAGGCATAAAAAACAAAGAGTCCTACTGCCACCAATGGAGCAAGTACGAAAATGTTTTTGAATGTGAATTTTTCACGTTGAAATCCAAGTGCCGAAAATGGTTTTCCTTTATATTCTATATAATTGGCTATAATGATTACTATAGAAATAATAATATTTTCTATGGTTATACGGAATGGTCCAAACCATAAAAAGCAGATGATTGCAATGGTTATTAATGGAATTAATACTTGTCGTAAGGTGATTTTGTTCATGTTTTTTGATTTTAAATTCTAAACGAAATAATGAACAAAATCTCTGAAAACCCCTTTAAATACTTATATTTTTACTGAATGGTCGTAATTTATAACTGAATAGTCGATAGTCTTTGGCATCTTTTATTGATACCAATCTATAAACTCTTTTCGTTTGTAACGGCTGATATTGATTTCGGCAATACTATCGTTCTCAATGAAAGCTTTTAACTGAATACGCAACTTGCCATTTTCAATCTTTTCAATTAGGTCTACAGTATCTTTGTGAATGATAATTTGTCGATTGGCTCTAAAAAATAATTGATCATTTATCTTTTCTTCGAGCTCATTTAATGTAAAATCGGTGTTCATTGTGGTGCCATCATTTTGAACAGTATACACAATTTTGTTTTCGCTGTAAAAGCACGCAATATTTTCATAGGTAAGCTTCTTCATTTTCGTACCGCTGTCAATAGTAATTTCAGCATCTTTTATAGATAACTTATATAAATTGTAAAGGTCTTGAGCATACAATAAACCTATGAGAATAAAACACAATAACAAGGTAATTAGTAAACCAATTAATAAATAATAGAATATTGTCTGTCCACCTGCTACTTTATCTACTATAATATTTACAGGAATATACATGATGGTAATATATCCCAGCGTAGAAAGCATAAACCTTACGATAGTGACGATTTCTACCTTTTTAGAGAAATATTTTTTCTTGTAAAATTTAAAATTAAGATCCGCTATAATTCCAACGAGAATAGATAAAACAATAGTCGACAGAAAACCTTCTATAGGGAATCTATACGATCCACTATCCAGAAAATTATCACTCGCAGCTAAATGATTTACTACCAAAGAGAAAATTATTAAGACAATTGCTTTCTGAAACCAACGCCAGGTAGCAGTATGCCATACTGTTTTTAGTATATTTTTGGTTGGTTGTGTAGTACTCATCAATTAGAAACCCTTTTTTGTCAGATCCAAAAGTAAAGAATAATTTCTCTATAGAATGCGCTATCATGATTATGCTGTTATCTAATCTTTGATGTTACGAAGTTGCAAACTTCGCAGAGCGGGGTTAATCGAACTCACTATTTCATCTTTTCAATAACTCTTATTACTTCTTTTTGATTCAATAATTTAGACCTATACACATAACCATTTTCTGTTATTCCTATAATCTCGGTTTTAATCAATTCTCCAATAAGGTGTTTATTCTTTTTATCATTCACTGTTATGTACTTCAGTTCATATTGATAATCAGATGTCCAAGTAATCCTATACTTTTCCTTAAAATCTTTACCTCTCTCTCTTTGTTTTTTCTTACCTCTTTTAATACGAGTTTCAAGGTATCTTACATCCGTGTATCTAAATTCTCCTTTTCTGAATTCTTGACATTTAGAGTACTCCCACTCATCAAGTTTCCCTTCTTCGTATTTTTTATTTACAAACTCAAAAGTAGAATCATAACAGTTATTTCTTAATGTACTATCAGAATAATACTGAATGCCCTTAAGATATTGAATTAGTTTTTCAATAACTTCTTTGTTTTGATATGTAGTCTTCTCAGGAAGAACCGTTACCTCACTAATCCAAGCTTCATCATTTACGCAAAAATTTACTGTAACATAATCGATTAGTTTTACATCTTCAACATAGAATACTTTTTGAACTTGTGAATATGTAATTGCTGAAATTAATAGAGCAAAGAAAAATAATGTTTTATTCATTGTTTTTTGATATAATCACCAAGTCTATAAATATATCTCGTGAAATCATAAAATATGTAAGCTTTTTTTAGGACGACACATCTGTAACGCCACTAGTCATAGACTAGTGGGAGCTGGGGTTTTTAAATATATAAAATAAATTAACTGTTGTTGTTTATTTCATGATTGCGTTGTTTAAAATCCTATTCTCGATAGCTCTGCTGAGCGAAGTTGAAGGGTTCAGTGCACTCAATGTTACAAAATTTTCAAATCAAAAAAGCTATTCTCGATACTCTCCAGAGGCGAGCAGGCTATTTTGTTTTCTGTCACCTCGAGCGGAGTCGAGAGGACAGAAAACAAAACACTCGAATTGACGCTTTTTTTAGTGATAGTTACTCTATAGACTCAGAATACTCTAAAAATAATCGACATCCTGCGATGCACCAGGCATAGGTTTCTGTTAACTTTTGCTCTCCTGCTGTTTCTGCATGTTCTCCTTCTGTAGTACAGATGCTAATTATATGTCCGATAGCTCCTACCATTAGTTTATACAACCGATCATCTGATTGTCTAATAAATGGCGATTGATTGGCTATTTCTAAATCGTTTTTTATGGTTGCGATTTCGCTACCAACACCGATCTTTATCACTTGCATCATAGATACAAATCGGATCAATTCTGATAAAAAATCAGTAGGTTTACATAAATATCCAGATCGAGCAGGATCAGGAATTGCATCCGTACTGCTTTCACTTACAATTTGTTGTATCATCACAGAAAACGTGGTTGACATATCGGGAATTACTATATTGCTTTAATTTACTGTGCTAAAAGTATAGATGTCCACTTTTATAAAAAATGGGGGATTCTACCTGTTTTTACAGTACACAATAATAGGGAATTTTCCCTTATTATTTACATGGATTTAAGAAGAGATTTGCTATTTTATTGATTAACAGAGTATTATAATAGTTCAGAATTACTTAGGCCGTACTTACACATATCTGGCCTATTGAGGAAGCTCAGGACAGGCATGTGGTGAGCCCTTCGACTACGCTCACGGCTCGAAGTTTCTAATATCACGAGACTGAGGTTCTCGAAGTCTCTCGTCCCAAACCGCTATAAGTTCTCTGGATTGACAGCCAGATTCTTAAATAGCTTGGCTTTGGTACCAAAATATTTGTTCTGTAATTTATTGTTTTTTAGTTCTGCATCAATCAATTTGCTTTCTCGAGAATTGATCAAAAACAAGGAACTCTCTCCAAAACTAAATTTACGTTCTTCTGCTTTTAATAAGGTGGTATAATCATTTACAATATTGGCGATTAAACTATTCTGAGTTTTAAAGGATTCTAACTCGTTATAAATAGCATTTACCTTATTTTCTATCTGTAGTTGTACGCTTGCTAATTCATATTGACTATCCTGGATTTTATATTTAGCTAGTTTTACAGCTCCGCGCTCTTTCCGCAAAAATAATGGGAACTGAAAGGTGACGCCTCCTTTATAGTCTGCGGTATTAAAGGAACTAGCCACTTCTGGTGAAGGTGTCAGGAAATTGTATTCCAGATTAATTTTAGGTAGTAACTTATTCGCTTTGAGTCTGCGATCTATTTCTAATCCTTCAATTTTATAATTTAATGATCTTAGTTTAGGATGGTTTACCAAGTCTACATCTGTAAATAGCGCCTGCTGTATCTGTAATGTCTGATCAATAACCTCATCTACTTCATTATCCGGAATTACATTAGGCTGTAACTCTACTGGAATGTTATTTCCGATCCATAGATAATTAGAAAGATCTAAAGCAGATTTCATCAATTTAACTTTTGCCTGCTCTAAACTTAACTGACGATTCTGTACTGTGATTTTAGCCTCTACGGTATCAATGATTGCTTTATCTCCGGCTAAAGCGCTCTTTTTTACTCCTTCGAAACGTACTCTCGCATTGGTTAAAAAATTCTGATAGATTTCCTTCTCATTAAATGCTTCTAACCAATCAAAATAGGCTAAGGATGCATCATATAGAATTTCATTAACTAATAGATCGCGATCTGCCTTGGTTTGCTCTCTAAATAATCTTGCTTTTTTAAGCGATGCCATACGATCATTGATCAATAACCCCTGTGCAATAGGTATTGATACTCCGGCACTATATAATCCTTCGTCTGGAACTGTTCTTTCTTCATTGAGAAAAATCCCTTCATTCTGCTCAAAATTAGCTTTTAACTCTATTCCATACCAGGTGGGCACCTTAAAAGTGGCATTCAGCAAATCATAATACTCGTCTCCTTTAAACTTTTTTCGATCATAATCTACTTCAATTTTAGGATCAAAACCTCCTCTGGATTTTAATAGATTTGCCTCTCCAACACTTATATTTAACTCTGCTTGTTTGGCTACCGGGTGATGTTTCTTTACAAAACCCAAATACTCTTTAAAGTTAAGTGTAATGGTATCTTCTTCTTGTGCATACAACACGGTTGTCAAAAAAAGAAAACTGTATAACAAAAATTTGTTCATAGATTATTTTTTCTTTTTGGTTGTTGCCACTTTATCTTCTGGTTGATAATAATTAGGCGGAAAACCGTTTAACTGCCTCCATAATTCGAACCAAATTGGTACATCTTCCAACAAGGCAATTGTATTAGCTCCTGATCCTACACGTACTCCATCGGGCCAGTCGTGGTCATTAGGATCTGGAGATATCAATACTCTATACTTTCCGTTAGCACTAATAAATGTTTCTATTGCAACTACTTTTCCTCCATAAGTTCCATAAGAAGCATTAGGCCAACCACTAAAAATAATAGCCGGCCATCCATCAAATTGTACTCTTACTTCTTCTCCAATATGTACCAAAGGTAAATCTATCGGTTTCACAAAGGTTTCTACCGCCATGTCATACTCTGATGGCATAATTCCTACTAGTTGATCTCCTTCTTTAAAAGTTTCTCCTAAACCGGATTGGATTGCTTTATTGATATATCCGTTTTGTGGTGCCTTGATGTAATACAAATCATTTCGTATCTCATAGTTGGTATACTGATTCTCTAATTTAGTCACTTGGGCTTCTGCATCAAATTGACTGGATTGTGCGGTAAACCGGTCACTCTGGGATTTGGATATTTTTTCTGCATATGCTGCTTGGATACGACCCAATTCTATCTGTGCATTAATCACCTCATTCTTACTGGCCAATAATTTATTTTCTTGCGAAATTAATTTTGCTTGCGTTTCCTGTAATTTTAATCGTTTTGTTTCTACATCCGTTAGTGATTTGAGTCCTTCTTTTTCTAACTGTACAATACGATTGTATTGGCGCTCTGCAATAGCGATATTCGTCTTTGCCGCCTCGAGATCAATACTATCACTTTTTACTTTAAACCCAGATTGCAATAGCTTATTATTCGCTTGTTTTAATTTTAAAGCTCGTTCTTGTATAAGTGCATTTGCCTGATTACCCAGCGCTTTCACCTTTTCTTCATAGGATGTTACAGCCATAGATTTAGCTTTAATCTGCTGTCCTGTTCTTTCTACTAAATTAGGATCAAAATATTCATTTTTAACTTCAGAAATTCGTAGAATCGTATCTCCTTTTTTTACATAATCTCCTTCGCGTACATACCACTGCTCTATTCTACCAGGTATTGGGGATTGAATCGTCTGAGGTCGCTGATCCGGAGTTAATGTAGTTACAAAACCATTACCCGAAATGTTCTGTGTCCAGGGAAAAAACAAAATGATGAAAACGATGATGGTAAATGCCAATAAAAAACGATTAAAATATTTATAATGCTCTTTACCAAATACCTTCTGTGATGCTTTATACCCTAAAATATCCACAGTTTTATTTAGTTTGTTATTTGAAATATTTAGCATATCTTTTTATTTTTCACTTACTATTTTTCCATTATCCACTGTAATCACTCTACCACAGCGTGATGACCATTTATTATTCTCACTAACTACAACTAATGCCCAAGGGGTTTCGGGATCGGCTAGAAAATCCATAATCCTGGTAGCTTCTGCTCCATTAAATTGATCTAATGGGTCTTTAAGAATCAGTAATTTTGGTTTTCTGACAATTCCACGAGCTAATACGATCTTTTTAGAAATTGTATATGGGATTTGCCTTCCTTCTGGATATAACATTGTTAGTAATCCTTTTGGTTGTTCCTTAACAAATTGAAGTAATCCTACTTTCTCTAGTGCCCAATACACCTGCTCACTGGTAATACTTTGATCTCCGAAGGTAATATTCTCTAAAATAGTCCCTTCAAAAGGAGATTCTTCTGTAAGCGATTGTCCTAAATACCCTCTGTAGTAATTGAGGTTGACTCCTTTTAACGAAATATCATTAATATAAATACTGCCGCTATCGGGCTCTATCAAACCTGCAATCAATCGTAAAAGTGTTGTCTTACCAGAACCATTAGATCCTTGTATTAATATAGTACAAGTCTCTGAGATATTAAGAGATATATTGTCTATGATTTTTTTGTCTCGATCCGGAACGGCATAAGAAACTTGATCTAGTTCTATCACAAATCCTTCATCTTCCTTAAAGGGTTTTTCTCCTTCTTGTGGTTCTAGTTCTTTATCGACAACCTGTCCTATTTTTTCTAAAGAAGTTAGTACATCATAAAAAGACTCTAATCCCACGATTAGTTTTTCTACAGAACTGATCACTAATAAGATGATGATTTCTGCCGCTACAAACTGACCGATATTCATTTGCTGATTCAAAACTAGTACTCCACCTATTAGTAAAAGTCCTGCTGTGACCAATACCTTAAAACCAATCATCTGAATAAATTGTATTACCAATATTCTAAAATGACTCTCTCTAGAATCCAGATAATCGGCTACCAGTGCATCATTCTTAGTTAGTGACAGACTAGTTCTACCTGATAGTTTAAAACTTACAATAGATCGTGCAACTTCCTGAATCCAATGAGCTACTTTGTATTTACTTTTTGATTCACTCAAGCTTGTTTCTAATCCTTTGGTTGCGGTGTATTTAAATACGATATAGATTAAAACCAACAACAATAAACCATAAATGATAAAAAATGGATGATAAAAAGATAATAGTAAGAGTCCAAAAATGATTTGAACTAAAGCAGTTGGAAAATCAACTAATATCTTAGACAATCCCTTTTGGATAGTTAATGTGTCAAAAAAACGATTAGCAAGCTCAGGCGGATAATAATTACGCAATTCGCTCATTTTAATTTTTGGAAATCGATAAGTAAACTCAAAAGAAGCTCTGGTAAAAATCTTCTGTTGTACATTTTCAATAATTCTGATTTGCATAAACTGAAGTATCCCAACAAATAGTACACCTGCGGTAACTAAAATCACCAGAATTATCCAAGAAGTACTCACTTGAGCTCCTTGAAGTAAATTGATAATAGCTTGTATCCCCAAGGGAAGTGACAAACTTACTAATCCCGCAAAAATTGCATAATAAAATATTTGGAGGATATCTCTTTTATCAAGCCTTAAGAGTCCTATCAGACGCTGCCAAGCAGTCAATATGTTTTTAGTCATTCTTTTGGTTATTTAAAGAATTAAATACTAGGTTAATAAAGTATGTTGTGGGCGTGATTTTCTCATCACAATCGGTTAATGAAGAAAAATGATCCTTTAGGAAATGCTGATGCAAAGCTCCTTCGGTCACGGTACTGGCCAAACTGGTAGGATACTTATAATCACCATCTACTTCTTTAATCATATCCTTGATTCGGTTTACCAATCTTTTATATATAGAAAAATATCCATCTTTATTTTCACTATCAACTTCTTTAGTTAAATATGATTTAGAATATTCATTAATGACAATCTTGTTCAATAGAATTTCATTAATATGAGAAAACGAAGAATCTTCCTTTGTCGTCCGAGTGATAATTTCAATAGCCTTCGTTAGTTTTTCTTTTGCATCAGAAATACTATTAGTTGTAAAGACCAATTGATATTCTAGCCATCCCCAATACCAAGAAGTAAGATATAGGAGTAGTTTATGTTTATTCTCAAAATATCTGTAAATGGAACTCTCATTTGACCCTATTTTCACTCCTAGCTTTTTAAAAGTAAAACTATCAAAGCCAATCTCATCGATTAGTAGAATACTAAACTCTACAATTTTTTTCCCTAAAGTTGAAGATTCCGGATCCTTAAGATATATATTATTGTTGATATTAACCTTTAAGTCTTGAAGTATGTATTTCATAATTAAAACTATTTAGCTCAAAAATAATAGTATTACTATTAATACTTAACATATTAACTATTATTTAACCAAAATTTATGTTTTACTCTTAATCAAATAATAGTAACTTTATAGGACACATCAATATATAAACACAATACACACTCGCATGAAAAATTTATTTTTTATCGCATTTTTATCGATCGTATCGATGAATGCTCAGGAACCCAAAAATTTATCTTCTAGTACCATAGCAATTGGAGATATTGTTACTATAGGAGCACCTTCTGGTCAAACATACCAGCACATCTTATTTCCTCGTACTAATTTTATTATTAAAAAAGGAGGAACTACTAATTTCCAAAAATTACAGGGGACAAAAGTAGTTGTCACCGATAAAGAAGTGAAAAATGGAAAAACCAATATTACTATTCAAAGAAAAGACGGAAAACAATTTCTGAATAGTATTCCTTTGGTAAAGGTACATGTGGAAGCAGCCGTGGCCGCTAAAGAAATACAATAAATTCTACAAGGATGAGCGGGATATAGTTAATCTACATCAAGCTCATCTTTCTTTTTTATTTCTTCAAGTTTATCTCGGATGTCCTGATCATCCAAATATCTAAGTAATGCTTGTTTAAAGTGGTCATTTTTGCCATATGTTACCTCAGATTCTTCTACGCGATGGCCTTTTTTAAGCATATTTCCTTCTCCTGTAACCAACCAGGTAGGATTAATCTCTGTATACAATTGTATAATCTTTTCTATAAAGTCACCTCCAATATTACTATTTGCGGATTGTAATCTATGTAAATATCCAGCACTTGCCCCTATAGAAAGGCTGAAACTCCTTAGACTAATCCCTAAATGAGCAGCAAAAACAATAACTCTATCTAAAATTTTATCTTTTTTATCCAAAATATTGACTATTATTTGTGTATATGCAATATTTTATATAATATTGTATAACAAAACTATAACATTACATTCACAAAGATACTTATACCAATAACATTAGCCAACTAATTTATGATCACACCTGAAGAACGTTCTGCGATTTTAAAGGTCATCGGAAGTAAGCACGTAAAAAAAATACAAGCTTACTTAAACCAGAACAAGATTTTTAGTACAAACAAAAAACCATATTCCAAAACAAGTATATCCTATATTCTATCAGGAGAAAGAGAAAATGAGGTCGTAGAGAATGCCATTTTTGCCTATGCCCACCAAAAAATGATTGAAAAAGAGAAACAGCAAGAACTAAGAGATCTTATTGTTTCTAAGCAAAAATTATAGCCCAAAACCAAAGTACTTGTCCGAATACCTTGTAATTTTGTATATATATACTAACGTAAACCAAGGTATTTTTGGACAAGGATAATTTAAAAGACATCACCAGCCGCAAGGATATTGAATATTTGATGTGGGCATTCTATAAAAAGGCATTGAAAAATCCCGTCATTGGTTTATTCTTTACCGAAATAGCTCAAATCAATCTGAAGGATCATATTCCACATATTACCGATTTTTGGGAGCAACAACTATTTTATACAGGCAACTACAAAAAAAATGTATTACAGATTCACCAGAATCTGCATCATAAAAAAGTAATGGAAAAAAATCATTTTGATACCTGGTTGGCATTATTTACCACAACAATAGACAATAACTTTAAGGGGACTAAGGCAGAATTAATGAAAACACGAGCATTGTCCATCGCTACAGTAATACAATTAAAAACCAGAGAAAATTAATCTACTCTTACTTCTTCATATAAGTAATTATAAAAGCTTAGCCATCGTAAAATTTATTATGCAAGCATAATAAAATGAATTTTAATAACTACCTTCTCTTATACAAAAAAAGAAAAGGGAAATGAATATCAAAATAACCGGTACAGGGAGCTATATTCCTACAGAAATTATTCAAAACGAAGATTTTGAAAATCATCAATTCCTTAACACTGATGGTAGTCTAATCAGACATCCTTCTCCTGTTGTTATAGATAAATTTCAAAAAATTACAGGTATTGAAGAGCGTAGATATGCCTCTTCAGCATTAAATACTTCGGACATTGCTTTTCTTTCTGCCCAAAAAGCTATTGCTGATTCAGGTATTGACGCAGAAACCATAGATTATATTATTGTGGCTCATAACTTCGGAGATGTTACAAAAAATTCGTCACAAGCCGATACCGTACCTAGTCTTGCTGCCAGAGTGAAGCATCTTTTAAAAATAAAGAATCCATATTGTGTGGCGTATGACGTACTGTTTGGTTGTCCCGGATGGATAGAGGGGATTATACAGGCGGTATCTTTTATAAAAAGTGGTATGGCAAAAAAGTGCCTTATAATTGGCGCAGAAACCTTGTCACGTGTAATTGATAAGCATGATCGAGATTCTATGATTTATTCGGATGGATCAGGAGCTTCTATCATAGAAATCACAGAAAACACTGGAGGAATTATATCCTCTGCAAGTGCATCTCATACTTATGAAGAAGCTAATTTTTTATACTTCGGAAACACCTATGACACCACATCTAACGATACTACAAAATATATTAAAATGTATGGTCGTAAAATATATGAATTCGCTTTAACCAATGTTCCCAAGGCAATGAAAAGATGTCTTGATCAAGCTAATGTAGATATTTCTCAGGTTAAAAAAATTCTTATCCATCAAGCCAATGAAAAAATGGACGAAGCCATCGTAAAACGATTCTATGAACTGTATGAGCAAGAAGTTCCTGATGGTATTATGCCTATGAGTATACAAAAACTAGGAAACAGCAGTGTAGCTACCATTCCAACGCTTTTTGATTTAATTCTAAAAGGAAAAATAGCAAATCAATCTATTCATCGAGGAGACATATTATTATTTGCCAGTGTTGGTGCGGGTATGAATATTAATGCTTTTCTATATCAATATTAAACAAGCTACAAAAAAACTAAACTTCTGAAAACAAAATATTTATCTTTTAAAATTAACATTTATTTAGTATTTAAAAAAGAAGTTCTATATTTGGGCGGATTAAAAAAACCTCAAAATCTAAAATCTATGAATACTAAAAATTACTTAGTCTTAACTATGATCCTTTTTTTAGGAGTAACCGAATCAATACAGGCTCAGAACTTCCTTCCTGGATTCAATGGGTTTTCTAGAAAGAAAACCACTTATGTTCATCTAGAAGATGGAACAACAACCGAAGGAAACCTAAAAGGATTTAACTATAAAAAAGGTCTTATAAAAGCTATTTATATTAAAGATGCAAGTGAGAACAAGGTGAAAATTGAACCAAAAGATATTGTATATATGTATTTACCACCAAGTAACCTTGCCAAACTAGGTAATTTTGGTAAATTTATTACCGATGCCCAACAGTGGAAAAACAAAAATCTAGATCAGAATTTATTTAAAGAAGGATATACTTTTTTCGAAAAATCTGAAGTACAAATTAAGAAAAAGACACAGACCTTAATGGTACAGCTGGTTAATCCTGATTTTAGTAATAAAATAAAAGTTTATCAAGATCCATTTGCAGGAGAAACAGCCAGTATTGGTATTGGCCCTCTAAAAGCTGGTGGTATTGCTAAATCTTATTATGTAAAAAAGGATGGAGAAGCAGTTGCTATTCGTCTTAAGAAAAAAAATTATGAAGAAGAATTTAAAGAATTCTTTGGAGATTGTCCTGCTATGATTGAAAAGTACGGAGATGAAATCAAATGGTCAGAATTTGCTAAGCATATTTATGAATATACAAATGAATGCAATTAATCTTCTTTAAAAAAATAAGTAAAAAGGATACTATATTTATGGTATCCTTTTTTGTTTAGAGTAATTTTGTCTTCAATTAAGAAAAGTTAAAATTAATATGTACGAAGGAACGTTTCCTCACAAACGATATAAAGAAACACTAGAATTCTTAAGAGCGCATGTTTCGGCTCCTGCAACTATACTCGATCTTGGTGTCCCCAATCCTTTTGTGGAGTTTATGGAAAAAGAAGGATACACTGTAAGTAATACTTCTGGAGAAGATCTTGATTTAGAAACCAAAGCTGTAAAAACAAGCGAAGCAGAAATTGTAACGGCTTTCGAAATTTTTGAACATCTGATTGCTCCTTTTAATGTCTTACGTGATATTAAAGCAAACAAAATAGTCGCTTCTATTCCTTTAAAACTATGGTTTTCTCCAGCGTATAGAAGTAAAACAGATCCTTGGGATCGCCATTATCATGAGTTCGAAGATTGGCAGTTTGATTGGTTATTAGAAAAAGCTGGTTGGGAAATAAAAGCTAGAAAAAAGTGGACACACCCAATCAAAAAAATTGGTTTCAGACCTTTGCTAAGGTATTTTACTCCAAGATATTATATCATATACGCAGAAAAAAAATAGTTTAGATCAAAATACTACTGTCTTGAACATTTACATTGTCATACCCGCACATAATGAAGAACTATTAATTGCCAAAACTTTAGACTCATTAGTTACTCAGACGATACTCCCTAAAAAAATAGTAGTAGTTAATGATAACTCTACAGATGATACCGAAGCTAGAGTCAAAGAATATATTGGTAGATACAATTATATTTCTTTGGTAAATACGAGTTCTTCTGAAGATCATATGCCGGGTAGCAAAGTTATCAACGCCTTCTATCAAGGATATAAAACACTAGATAATGCATATGATGTGATCTGTAAGTTTGATGCAGATCTTATTTTTCCGGAAAATTATCTGGAGACATTAATAAAACATTTTGAAAAAAATCAAAAAACTGGAATGGTCGGTGGTTTCTGCTATATCCAAAAGGATGATGATTGGATTCTGGAAAACTTAACAAACAAAGATCATATTCGAGGAGCATTAAAAGCGTATAGAAAATCTTGTTTTCAGGATATTGGAGGGCTCAAACCTGCAATGGGTTGGGATACAGTAGATGAACTATTATCACAATACCACAATTGGGAAATTAAAACGGATGAATCTCTAAAAGTAAAACACCTTAAACCAACAGGTAATACTTATAATCCAAAAGCAAAATACAAGCAAGGTGAGGCTTTTTATAAAATGCGATATGGTTTTAGTATTACACTAATTGCATCCATAAAACTAGCTTTATTAAAAAAGCGACCTCGACTAATAAATGATTACATCGCTGGTTTTTTTAAGGCTAAAAAAGAACGACAATCATTTCTGATCACAAAGTCTGAGGGTGAATTTGTTAGAAAATTACGTTGGGGAAAAATCCTCCAAAAGTTATTTAAATCCTAAAAAACACTTCTTTTCTACGTTCTACTTATTCCTTTTCATAGATTCAGGTATTATTAATTAAAAAACCTGAATATGTTACACAAAATTTTAAATTTAGAAGGAGCTAAAATTATTAAAAAGGAAGCTCAACAAAAGGTAAAAGGTGGATCTTATATAGATCCCAGAGGTGGAGGTCAATGTAGTTTGTCTATCTGTGCAATTTGGGATACTCTAATTTTCAAACCTAACTGTAATTGTGATACATAATTTAAATTCTATGACACATTAAAAGTTTCGATAGATCTAGATCTATCGAAACTTTTTTTTAGAATTACTCCTATGTTTCTATTCTTTTGGTTATTATAAAAAATAGACCTAAATTGCTCCACACACAACTTACAAGTATCTACTTTTAACGAAGCATTAAACTGTTTTTGAAGTTTAATGGGAATGTTTAATACAAATATTTCAAAATAAACAAATGAAAAAAAGTAGGCTCTATAGCTATCTACTAGCTATTTTATTAACTGTAAGTTCTTGCACCCAAACTAGTACTACAAAACAAACAGATGGAACCAACCTTGTTACTACCGTCCAAGAATTTAATAAAACTATATCCAAAGCTCAACCCGGAGACGAAATTACCCTAAGCAACGGCATCTGGAATGATGCTCAATTTGTTATTACTGCAAACGGTACAGTAGAAAAACCGATTGTAATTAAAGCGCAGGAAAAAGGAAAAGTTATTCTATCTGGCAATACTTCTCTAAAAATTGGAGGAAAACATTTGATCATAAAAGAGTTGGTTTTTAAGAATGGTTATACAGAAGAAGATGCTCTGATTATCTTTAAAACCGATGATGGAAAGTTAGCGGAAAATTGCAGACTTACCGAAATAGCGATTGATCATTTTAATCCGACTAATAGATTTGATAAATCCGAATGGATTCATCTTCACGGAAAAAACAATCGAGTAGATCACAATTATTTTGGAGGAAAACTAAATGCTGGTGTCACCTTGGTTGTTAGATTAAATAACAAAAATAGTTTAGAGAATCACCATAGGATTGATCATAATCATTTTGGATACCGACCCAACTTAGGATCTAATGGAGGGGAGACACTACGAGTTGGAGTTTCTACATATTCATTAAGTCCATCTAGAACATTGATTGAGAACAATTATTTTGAACAATGTGATGGCGAAGTAGAAATCGTTTCTCTTAAATCGAGTGACAATATTGTACGTAATAATATTTTCTATGAATCCGCAGGTGTATTAGCATTAAGACACGGAAATCGAAACTTAATAGAAAATAACTTCTTTATTGGAAATAACAAACCAGGCACAGGAGGAGTCCGAGTTATTAACGAAGGCCATACAATTAGAAATAATCATTTTCAGGAACTTAAAGGAAAACGTTTCTTTGGAGCACTACCAGTAATGAATGGAGTTCCTAATTCATTAATTAACAGATATCACAGAGCAGAAAACACAGATATAACTGGAAATAAATTTTTGAAATGTGATCATATTCAGTTTGGCGTTGGTGCTGATAACGAAAGAACTGATCCTCCACAAGATATTAGGTTTACCAACAATATTTTCTACCATCCAGAAAGAAAACAAGTCTTTGAAGCGATTTCTGATTATAGCACTTTTTCTTTTTCAGGAAATGAAGTAATATCTGCAGATTCAAAATTCGATCACAAAGGATTTAAACAAGTAGAAATTACATTCTCAAAAGATCCAGAGGATGGTTTACTAAAAAACCAAACCTATCAACCTAAACTTCCTTTTACTAAAAACGAAGTAGGGCCAAATTGGTATACACCGCAACAGAAATATTTTGAGATTACTAACAAAAACTCGAATGCGGCACAAGTATCTGGTAATGAAAATGACACATTATTCGACATGGTAAAAAGTGCATCATCGGGAGACACCATTCAATTAAAATCAGGAACCTATACTTTTACAAAACCTTTGATCATAGACAAAACTCTAACAATCAGAACCGATGAAAGTGATAGCCCCACGATTTTTACATATGATCAAAACGAATCGCAAAAACCATTAGTTATTATAGAAAATGGAGGAAGTCTCTCTATTAAAGGAGTCATCTTTGACGGTGCTTCTGAAAATGGCATTGCGCAATCTGCTATTGCAACCTCATCAAAACCGATGATAGAACACTATAAATTAAAAGTAATTTCTTGTGAGTTTAAGAATTTTAATGCGAGTCGTAAAACTGCTTTTAGAGCTTATAAAAACACCTATGCAGATACATTGATTTTCAAGAATTCTACTTTCCATAATATTTCTGGAAATGCTATCAGTTTAGACGGAGAAAACGAAAATAGAGGACGTTACAATGCAGAATATGTGAAAATTGATAACTGCCATTTTAGTAAAGTAATGGGTAATGCGATCTCGCTATTAAGAATGGGGAATGATGAAAGTACTACGGGACCATACTTAGAATTAAAAAACTCTACGTTCATAGATGTCAATAATAAAGATTTAGGGAGTGTCGTTCTACTTTGGGGAGTTCAGAAATTAGATATAGATAATTTATTATTCGTTAACTCCGGAAAAGGAGGAAGAGCCATAAAATATGAAGATCCAGGATGGGCCATTAGTACAATTGACCATATCAGCCTAATTAATTCTGGTCGAATAGAATCCTTTGGAAAACGTACGGGCACTAATATAGAAATTATAAAAACTGAAAAACCATTAAAATATCTTGCAAAACATAAAGGGTATAAAAGCGTAAATTAAAACAAAACCCTATCCCAATAACCTAATCAATCGTCAAATAACAGTTCTATTTCTGTTAAAAACCATTCAAAACCAGACAGACTTGTCTGGTTTTGGTTTTTTATATATATTTGCCATATGAAACATTCCAAGGTAAGAGATCATATTGTAGCAACTGCTTCTACTTTATTTTACAAAAAAGGTTATAACCTAACTGGAATTAATGAAATTATTAAAGAAGCTGGAATTGCTAAAGCAACTTTATACAATCATTTTCCTTCTAAAGAAGACATATGTATTGCGTACCTTCAATTTAAGAACAATACTTTTACTAAGGACATAAGAGAGTTTGTATATAAAGCTCCTTCAGGGAAGGGTAGAATATATGCGTTATTTGATTTTCTTACACTTTTCTTTGATCAAAAAGATTTTAATGGATGTTGGTGTTTAAATACGTACTCCGAAATGCCAAAAGAAAATGAAACGGTGCGTATTGAAATTCAACAACAGAAGAATGATTTTATTGGTTTTATCAAAAGTTTAGTTGTCGAAAATCGTAATCAAAACTCTGATCAAGCTAATGAAATGCTTGCTAAAAAAATTTATTTATTATATGAAGGAGCAATTTCAGAAAGCAAATTACATCAAAATACTTGGCCAATAGAAGCTTCATTATCTTTATGCAAGAAAATCATTGAATAAAAAAATTTACACTTACAAAGACAGACTTGTCTGTTCATTTTTTAATTATTTTAAATATATATATATTATGACACAATTTAAAAACAAAACAGCTCTAGTAATTGGTGGAACCAGCGGAATCGGTAAAGCTACCGTGGATTCCTTAATAGAAGGAGGAGCAATCGTACACGTAGTAGGTAGAAATATATCTAAAATTCCTGATGGAGATAATATCATTAAACATCAGGTAGATATTACCAACAAAAATAGTGTTGATCAACTTAACAAAACTATTGCGAACCTAGATAGCTTAGATTACCTGGTAAATGCATCCGGAATTTTTGGTCCAAAAGCATTTTTAGATCACACTATAGAAGACTACGATTCTTATCAAGATCTAAATAGAGGGTTCTTTTTCATTACACAAGCAGCCGCCAAAAAAATGAAAGAAAGTAATAGTGGATCTATTGTCAATGTAGGTTCTATGTGGGCAAAACAAGCTGTAAAAGCTACTCCTTCTTCTGCCTATTCTATGCAAAAAGCTGGATTGCATTCGTTAACACAGCATTTAGCGATGGAGTTAGCAGATCATGGGATTAGAGTAAATGCAGTATCTCCAGCAGTGGTAGAAACACCTGTGTATGATGGCGTTTTCGGAGGAGCCGAAGAGGCTAAAAAAGCGTTGGTTGGTTTTAATAATTTTCACCCAATAGGAAGAAATGGAACTGCACAAGATGTAGCCAATAGTATTACATTTTTATTATCAGATCAAGCTTCATGGGTAACTGGTGCTATTTGGGATACTGATGGTGG
Organism: uncultured Aquimarina sp.; assembly: GCF_947492405.1. GTDB lineage: Bacteria > Bacteroidota > Bacteroidia > Flavobacteriales > Flavobacteriaceae > Aquimarina. The sequence continues at coordinate 38,026 of NZ_CANLMP010000003.1, read as the reverse complement.
TGTAATTGCAGGAAGAAATTAATTAAAAAAACATCGGACTATGTATGATATGAGTCACCTAAAAAAATTAGGTACGCTTAGTAAAAATGCGCCTGAAGCCATGAAAGCTTTTCAAGCTTTTGATAGCATCGCATTACAAGAAGGAGTTATTCCTGTAAAATATAAAGAACTAATGGCCGTTGCTGTAGCATTAACGACACAGTGTCCTTATTGTATAGAAATTCATAAGAAAAACGCAATAAAAGCAGGCGCTACTAAAGAAGAACTAGCAGAAGTAACATTTGTATCTGCCGCGCTTCGTGCTGGAGCAGCTGTTGTGCACGGAACACATCTTATGAATGAATAAATTTATATTATAAAGTAAGACTCCTTCATTTAGGAGTTTTACTTTATATATTTATATACTATATGAAATCAGAAGTACTCATTATCGGCGCTGGATTAACCGGTTTATTACTCGCTTACAGATTAAAAAAAAATGGAATAACTGTAAAGGTTATTGATGCTAGAAATAGAATCGGAGGAAGAATATACACGCTACGGTCCAAAAACGAAACTCTAATCGAAATGGGAGCGACTTGGTTGAGTACCCAGCATCATAAACTATTTGCGCTATTAGAAGAATTAGAGATTCCTGTTTTTGAACAATTCATGGAAGGAATTGCACTTTTTGAACCATTATCCACTGCTCCACCACAACAAATACAATTACCAATTAATCAACAACCTAGTTATAGAATACAAAACGGAACGATTTCTCTAATTACTAAACTTGCCGAATCCCTTGATAAGGAAGAATTAATCCTAAATGAAAAAGTAACACATATTAATTATCTGAAGAATCGTTTTGAAGTTCATTCGAAATCTACAACACATTATGCAGATAAAGTAGTTTCTACCATTCCTCCTATGCTTTTAGTAAATTCTATACAATTCAATCCATTATTACCTAAAAACGTTATTGATATTGCCAATAAAACTCATACCTGGATGGGTGATTCTATTAAATTTGGCATCTCTTATAAACAAGCTTTTTGGAAAGAAAACAACTATTCTGGAACAGTTTTTAGTAATGTAGGACCAATAACAGAACTATACGACCACGCTAATGTAGAAAACACCCGTTTCGCATTAAAAGGTTTTCTGCAGAATGGCATATATATGCACACCAAAGATGAAAGGAGATTTAAGGTATTAAATCAACTTCAGAAATTATTTGGAGACCAAGCTTTGGAATATCTGGCATACGAAGAAATGGTTTGGAAACTAGAACCAAATACTTCTATTAGTTCAGAAAAATTTATATTTCCACATCAGAATAATGGGCATGATTGTTATCAAAACAGTTTTTATGATAACAGCTTTTTTATTGGTGGATCAGAAACCGCTACAAAACATGCAGGATATATGGAAGGTGCAATACAGAGCGCACAATTCATATATCAAAAACTTATTTAAACACTCTTATTTTAATACAAAAGGTAATACATCGCCTGTTGCACCATTAGGAAATGTTATTCCTAATAACGCAGAAATAGTTGCAGCAATATCAGGAATGGTTGTTTTATCTACAGTGCTTCCTTGCTTAATACCTTTACCCATAAACAATAAAGGAGCGTGTGTATCATAATTTAAACCACTTCCGTGTGTAGATCCTGTACGAGAATACATAATTGTCGCAGGGTTTAATACAAAAACAACATCTCCACTTCTTTTCTGATTATATCCTTTTTGGACTAAAGCAGCAATTCCTTCAGTATATGTACCCGTTAATAATTGTTCTCTGGTAAATACTTTATCAATTTGATCATATTGTAAGATATAATGCGCAATAGTTTTCTGTAAATCCTGAGCATTTATATTATTTTCATGTAGAACATCATATGCAAAAAAGACTTGATCATTATCTACTTTCTCTATCAACCCATCCACTTTAAATCTTTCTTTTACAAAATCAGTAACCTTGGTCCGCAAAGTATCCATTTTAAAATAACCAGATGGTATCTTTACTGTCTTCAAATATGAGGGCACATGAACAGCTCCATGATCCGCCGTTAAAAAAACCGTATAATTTCCTTTTCCAACTTTCGTGTCTAATGCATTAAAGAAACGTTCCAAATCTTTATCCAATCTCAAATATGTATCTTCAATTTCTTTAGAGTTTACTCCAAAATTATGCCCTACATAATCCGTACTAGAAAAACTCACTGTTAGAAAATCAGTTACCTCATCTTTACCTAAAGCCTCACCATCTATAGCTGCAATGGCAAAATCTGCGGTTAAACTATTACCGTAAGCAGATCCCTTAATAATATCATAACCTTCATTTTGATCCTTTAGATCAGCTAAGTCATAGGGAAATGTGGAAGTTTCTTTTCCTTTAAATCCTGCCTCAAAATTATTTTGGTCTGATCCACTTTCTACATACGAATCAATATCATATAAGGTATTCCATACTTTTAAATAGGATTCGGCCTTATCAGAGTCATTAAACTGTTGCACCCAATTTGGTAAATCGTTTCTATAATACGTACTGGTAATCCATTTTCCTTCATCTTTTCCTCTAAACCAATACGCCCCATTGGCTGTATGTCCTGCTGGTAAAATTGCTCCTCGGTCTTTTATTGCAATCCCAATAGTTTTCCCTTTTAATTGTGTATGCAATCGATTCTGGTCGGCAACGGTCGTAGTTTTCATACGATGCGGAGACATTCTCTCCAACTCACTATCCAAACCAACTGCTCTAACGGATGGATCACTAGCACAATACACTCCTTTTTTACTAAACTTATCATACCAATAATTCGAGATAATCCCGTGATTTTGTGGAGTTGTACCTGTAAATATTGATGCATGTCCCGGACCAGTATAGGTCGGAACATAGTTAAAATGATTGTTTTTACAATTAAATCCTTCTCTAATCATTCTCTTAAAACCACCTTCTCCAAAACGATTATAAAAGCGTGTTAGATAATCATATCGCATTTGATCTACCACCATCCCAACTACTAGTTTTGGTGTAACATTTATAGTTTTTTCTGTAGAAAATTCATTAGAATTTGGATCTGGTTGTACTTGTTGCGACTTACATTGTATAGAAAACAGTACTGCTCCAATAATTAGGAATACTTTCTTTATCATTACTTTTCAAAATTTAGATGGTCAAAATACCTCTTATGCAAATGTAAAACTTTAATAGAAGGTTACATGCTGTACCTAATTTTTTTTCTATTTTAGCCCTTCTAATGTAGCGCATATGTTTTATCTGGACGATATTGGTCGTTATTTTTTAATGTTAAAAAAAGTTTTCAGTCGTATGACTAAGGGCTCAGTGCTTAGAAACTTGATTTTCAAAGAAATAGAAGATCTTATCATTGGTTCATTAGGAATTACTGTATTTCTTGCTTTTTTTATTGGTGCTGTAATTGCAATACAAACTGCCTTAAACCTTACCAATCCACTAATTCCAAAACAATTAATTGGTTTTGCATCCAGACAGTCGATGATTTTAGAATTTGCACCTACATTTCTTTCGGTAATTATGGCTGGTAAAGTAGGTTCTTTTATAACATCTAGTATCGGAACCATGAGAGTTACAGAGCAAATAGATGCACTAGAAGTAATGGGAATTAACTCACTAAACTATTTAGTTTTTCCAAAAATCATTGCTATGCTTATGTATCCTTTTATCATTGCAATTGCAATGTTTGTCGGTGTATTTGGAGCTTATATAGCAGGTGTTTATGGAGGGTTTGTTTCTGGTTCTGAGTTTTTAACCGGGCTGCGTGAGGAGTTCATCCCATATCACTTAGTCTATGCATTTATTAAGACTTTTATTTTCGCCTTTCTGTTAGCAACTATTCCGTCTTTTCACGGATATTATATGACAGGTGGAGCATTGGGAGTTGGTAAAGCGAGTACTTCTGCGTTTGTTTGGACAACAGTGGTTATTGTAACTTCTAATTATATACTAACTCAATTATTGTTAAGCTAATGATAGAAGTAAAGGATATTCATAAAAGTTTTAATGGGGAACAGATTCTTAAAGGAATTACTACAACTTTCGAACGTGGTAAAACCAATCTAATTATTGGAACCAGTGGTAGTGGTAAAACTGTTTTCCTAAAGTGCATGCTTGGCTTGTTTACACCAGAAGAAGGTTCTATTTGTTATGATGGAGCAACTTATTCTGATCTTTCTACAGAAGAACAAAGAAATCTTAGAGAGCAAATGGGGATGGTATTCCAAGGAAGCGCATTATTTGACTCTATGACAGTAGAAGAAAATGTAATGTTTCCGTTGATGATGTTTACCAAACAAAAAAAAGAAGAAATGCGCGAACGAGTAAATGAAGTATTAGCTCGTGTAAATCTAGAAAACGCAAACAATAAACTTCCATCAGAAATAAGTGGTGGTATGCAAAAACGAGTAGCGATTGCCAGGGCAATTGTAACTAGACCCAAATATCTATTTTGTGATGAACCTAACTCTGGATTAGATCCAAGAACCGCAATTGTTATTGATAATCTTATCAAAGAGATTACCGAAGAGAACGATATCACTACCATTATCAATACCCATGATATGAACTCTGTAATGGAAATTGGAGAAAAGATTGTTTTCTTAAAATATGGTAATCTAGAGTGGGAAGGTGATAAATCTCAAATTTTTAAAACCGACAATGAAGCAGTTACAGAATTCGTATACTCTTCTAACTTATTTAAAAAAGTAAGAGATGCTCAGTTAAAAGGACTCTAGACAATTTTGACTTTAAAACTCTTAATTCCTTAGTAATTTATTTTTAATAGAAGAGTTAGACTTCTTGCTAGCTAACTTTTGTAAAATCTATCCAACATTTTTAAGAATTAGTTAAGATTTTGATTATTAAAACTTTAACAACAATTATGGCATTGCCGTAAATAGATTTTCCCGAGTTTATTTACCTTTAACTTCATAAATCTTAAAACCTTATTACACCATGTTAAAGAATGTTTCAAAATTCGGAATTAAACTAAGTAAAAATCAGCAAAAAGAAATCAATGGAGGAGGATTACGTCCATCCAGATGTTGTAATCCAGCACTTTCTTGTTGTGTACCTAATCCAAATTACAATGGTTCTAATTGTCAATTCCTTCCAGGGAATCCAAACTCTTTTCCGGTTCCTTTTTGCATCTAATATGTAAACTTATTTGAAACTGCTGATAAATTAAAATAGATCAGCAGTTTTCTTTTTAAGTAATGATCCGTTTATTTCTGAATGCTCTACTATCTATATATTTTTTAGCTTATACATATAGATATTTGAAATGATAAGTAATCCTATAAAGAAAACATTGATCAAGGATATAAAAATTGAATCTTTATGTGCAATATGCGCTATAATAGCGGTTACAAAAAACAATCCAACTCCTGCATACCCCCACTCTTTTACCTGAATTGGTACTTGAGGTATCAACAAAATAAAGATGGCAACTATCTTTAGAACTCCCAATTGAATCCTAAAAAAATCAGGAAACCCTAAAGACTTTACACCTTCAATAGCTGCTTTGCTAAAAAAATAGCTATAGGAGCTCCATAATAACATCAGGGAAATCAAGGCGGTTGATGTCCAGTAGATTATTTTCATAAACTAGTTTCTATTTTATTGGTTCCGTATTCTTAATATAAATTATTATCAGATCAAAGATACACCCAAACCTTATAGTACATTTTTCTTTATTAACTATAAATTTCAGATTATAGCCAGAGTAATAATCTTCTATTTTACTATTAAAATATTTTCCGGAATTACATTTTTCATCTTAGCAAAAGCTAAACTTAAATCATCATTTTTTATATCATCTAACAACCATTTACCTTCGACATATTCCATTACCCATATATGACTTTCATCCTGAAAACCCATTCTCCCTTCTACAATTCTTCGAGTTTCTTTATCTATCAAATAATCTTCAATACTACCAGAGATGCTAATCACGATTTTTGACCCATCGTAATTCTCATTATTTGTTAATTCCAGATATAATGGTCTGATTTTATTTATCTTCTGAAGATTGCAGATATTTTTTAAGTTATTAGACTTCCATTTATCAAGGTGCACTGATTGTTGATTTTGCCAATACCAATGGTTTACATATTCTTTAACTTCGCTCATATCTTCGTCGTTCCAAGCTGAGTAGACACGTGTAATAATATTTGAAAAGTTCTTTTCAAGATTTAACCAAGAAAAATCCTTATTCTTTAAACCTATCTGTCCTAACTGCTTTTTTGTTTTTTTCACTTTAAAAAACTCTACAGATTTTATATAAATAATAAACGGTAGCAAAATAACAAATAGTAATAGCATCAAGATTTTACCCCACCAAGTCTTAAATAAACCTTTTGCTATCACCCCACCTGGTCCAGCATATATAGGGTCTATAAAAAACAATAAACCTATAAAAACTAATAATACTATAAATTTCGAATTTTTCATTATTCCATTCTGTTTAGTTACTATATGTATGTGCAGTAATAACTAAAAATGTTATCCTAAAAATCAAAAAAAATTATTTCACCAATAACGTATCAGCCTTCAGCTCACCAGTAATCCACTCTCGGAGATCTTTATTTCTAACATCGTTTAAGCTATCTGATACTTGGAATTTCCATTGTGGGAAGATAACTTTTACGGTATCTACTTTTAGAAAATTAGATTGTAGTACTTCTCCGTATCCAAGCTCAGATAAATCCGGGAACCGGATTTTTGCGTCTTTGGCAATATTATTATAGGGCAATACTTCTACAGGAATTACTTTCTGCGCTTCGGCTAATTGAGTTTCCATTAAAGCCAATCGTATCTTTAGATCCTCTACTTTATCCAATAATGCCTCATTCTCAGTTTCTAAACGATTCAGCTCTACAATATATCTATCGTTCGCTTTTGAAATTTGCTCGATCCCTCTTGCCTTATTACCGCTAATTTTTAATGTAAAATCCCTAATGCTTTCGTAATTCTTAAGCTCATTTTGTAAATCGCTCACAGTTGCTTCAGCGATTTCACCATCAAAATACAATTTGATAGACTTATCATCATACTCATAAAATTGTTTACGCAGATATAAATTAGGGTTTGCGTCAATTTCATTAGCCAAAAAACTTTTATAATCCCTATCTGCGTTACTCATACTTAAAGTATTATAAAAGGTCCAAATTGCTGGAATAACTGCTATAATTGCCAAGGCAGAAGCTAATCTCGCAACACGCTTTCTCTTAGCGGAATTTGCATAACGAAGCATTGGAAAACGTAGTAACTTGGCTACAATAAAAGTAGATAACGCTATAAAAATAGCATTGATACTAAAAAGGTATATCGCACCTATTGCATATTCCGGGTTTAATTCTGCTATACCATATCCAACCGTACATAAAGGAGGCATTAAAGCTGTAGCAATTGCAACTCCTGCTATAGCATTGGGCATCGTTCCTTTTTTTGATTTCGCAATAATCAGGGCTAAACCACCCGAAATTGCCACAAAAACATCCAGAATCGTCGGAGCCGTTCTGGATTCTAATTCTGGTGTAAGCTCTGTTAAAGGTGAAACTGCAAAATATAACGTGGCAGTTAAAACACTGAGACCAACCATCACTCCTAAATTAACCAAAGACCGCTTAAGTGTATCAATATCATTAATTGCAATAGATAGGCCGACACCTACAATCGGTCCCATTAATGGAGAAATTAACATCGCACCGATCACAACTGCTGTAGAGCTGACATTTAGTCCAATAGACGCTACAAATACAGAAAATATAAGAATCCAAGCAGTATGGCCTTTAAATGGAATATCATTTTTGACATCTTCTATCGTCTGATCTCTATCCGTATCTGATCGTATATCTAACAAGCCGGAAAGAAACAGTTTAACACTTTCAAAAAGGCCTTTAGCATCTCTTTTTACAGATTCCTTAATTTCTTCATGTTCTGAATTAACAGGCTGTTTTGTATTTTCTTCCATTCGTATTATCCGTATTTTTCTCCGTAGGCGTCTTTTACTTTTTTAAGTACTTGTTTTATATCCTGTTCTTTCTTTTTGGGGTAAATTAACAAGACTTCTTCTTTATCCACAATAATATAATCTTCTAGACCATCTACAACAACAATTTTATCTGTAGCGGTTCTAATCATATTACCTGATGCATCTTCTGCTAAAACTCTGGCATTCACCACCGCATTATTAGCATCAGTTTTATCAAGTTTATCATATAATGACCCCCAAGTACCAAGATCATTCCAATCAAAAGTAGCTGGAAGTACATAAACATTTTCTGCTTTCTCTAAAATAGCATAATCTATAGATATATTTTCTGCTAGCGGATAATTTTTAGCAATAAAATCGTTCTCCTGCTCTGTATTATAGATAAGTGACCCTTTTTCGAATAGGGCAGTCATCTCTTTTTGGAACTTAGCGAAGGCTTCAACAATACTTTTTACACTCCAAATGAAGATTCCCGCATTCCAGAGATAGTTCCCTTGATTTAGAAACTCCTTTGCAGTTTCATAATCTGGTTTTTCTGTGAACTGAGCTACTTTTTTTATAGCATTAGTTTCTTTATTGTATTGTATATATCCATAACCTGTATTTGGAAACGCAGGTTGGATACCCAAAGTCATTAAGATATCTTTTTCTGAACAAGCATCAAAGCTTTGTTTTAAATTCCCTACAAATGCTTCTTCATCTTCAATCCAATGATCACTTGGTGCCACAACCATAACTGCATCAGAATTTTCTTTTTGAATTTTCAGTGCAGCATACAAGATGCAAGGAGCTGTATTCCGCATCGCTGGTTCTGTAACCACTTGTCGCTGTTCTGCCTCTGGCAGTTGTTCTAACACCAAATCGTTATATCGCTCATTGGTCAGAATAAATATATTCTCGGTTGGGATAATTTTTGCCAACCTATTAAAGGTACGTTGTATCAATGTTTCTCCGGTTCCTAACATATCGTGGAACTGTTTCGGAAACTCAGTTGTACTTACAGGCCAAAATCGGGATCCTACTCCTCCAGCCATCAAAATGGCGTAATAATTTTTGTTCATAATTAATTTAGTAATTCGACTTCAGCATTGGGGTTAAACAGATACACTCTGCCTGTGCTAATTTCGACACATTCATAACGCTTTACGCGCTTGTTTCCTTTTTGGAAAATCTTTCCGTTATACAACCTAAACTTGCTTCCCAAAGGCACCTCAAAGATATAATTTTTATCATTCTCCGGGTCATATTGTTTTAGCGCTAATGATAGCTTCGTATCTGTATCGCTACTTGCTCTTGGATTCTTAAAATGATTGGCAATCACAGGTAATAATCTAGACGGAAAAACATCTGGATTGATGTACGGTAACATCAATTGCTGAAACGTTCTTTTCCACTCTATTCCGTGGGGTTTGATATAGCGTCCATATTTTTCGAAAGCTACAAGATGAGCAATTTCATGAATTAATGTTATCAAAAAACGATAGGTATTCAAAGATGCATTAACTGTGATCTGGTGTCTACCATCCGGCATTTTACGATAATCCCCATGGCGAGTAACACGCTCATTAACAATTTTTAGATGAACATTACATTTCACTATCAAATCAAATGCTGGTTCTAAAGCACGCTCCGGGATGTATCTTGCCAGGATTTCCTTCATTACCGCAAAATACAAAAATAAGCGCATCGGTTCGATGCGCTTATAAAAGATTTATTATCGGAAATAATTAGTGTGTTCCTTCATTACTATTCATTAATCGTATAAACTCTGCTCGATACCCTTGTTCATCAATCCCTTTGTTATTTTTTGCCAACGTGATAATATCTTCGATGTCGTGATTTTGTATATATTTTGAGTTTCGTAACTTCATCCCATACCAAGCTACAGAAGCAGCGAATCGAAAGTCTGTTGAGACTTGTTTTTCGGCATCCATTTTATGTATATAAACCATCTCAATACTTTGGTCTTCTTTTGGCTTTTTATACCTGAATTTTACCGTAAGCAACTCGTTTCCATATTCAGCTCTCTCAACTTTTTTATTTTTTTTAGCGTATTTTAAATCTGAAACCTCCTTAAGGTATTTACTCTTCACTCCGGTTGGTATCACTTCATACAATGCAGTAACTGTATGTCCACTGCCAAGTTCTCCTGCATCTTTAGTATCGTCTATAAAATCTTCATCATTAAGCAGTCGGTTTTCATAACCAATCAAACGATATGCCTGTACTTTGGCTGGATTAAATTCTACCTGGATTTTTACATCTTTTGCAATGGTATATAATGTTCCTCCAAACTCTGTTCCTAATACTCTCTGCGCTTCTTGCATATTGTCGATATAAGCATGATTACCATTACCAGTATCTGCTAACGTTTCTAGTTTGCTATCTTTATAATTACCCATTCCAAAACCTAAACAGGTTAAGAATACTCCTGAAGCTCTTTTTTCTTCAATTAATTTTTTCATACCGGTATCACTACTAACTCCTACATTAAAATCACCATCAGTCGCCAGAATCACTCTGTTATTTCCGTTTTTGATGAAATGTTCTTCAGCAATTTTATACGCTAGCTCAATACCTTCTCCTCCGGCCGTGGATCCTCCAGCTTGTAGATTATCCAATGCTTCTAGTATCTTTTCTTTGTTTTTCCCACTTGTTGGTTTGAGTACCACTCCAGCGGCACCTGCATACACCACAATAGACACCTTGTCTTCTGTCCTTAACTGCGCCACCAACAGTTTGAAAGCCTTTTTTAGTAGTGGCAATTTGTTGGTGTCATTCATAGATCCTGAAACATCTATTAAAAATACCAGATTGGATGCTGGAAAACTTTCTGCAGGTATTTCTTTACCTTTTATACCTATTTTAACCAATTGTGTTTCCTCATTCCAAGGAGTAGATCCAGATTCTGTATGAATTGCAAAGGGATGCTTATCTAATGGTTGCTTATAATCATATTTAAAATAGTTGATCATTTCTTCTATCTTAACCGCATCTTCTGGAATCTCTTGACCGTTATTAATCATTCTACGAATATTACTATACGAAGCTTTATCTACATCTATAGAAAAAGTAGACAACGGTGCCAAACTCACTCTTTTAAAAGCGTTCTCTATAATTTCTTTATATGCTTCATCATTTTCATCAATGTCGTTGGGAATTTCAAAATCTTGTTTAAAATCCGTTCTATCATCTAAAACAATACTTTCGTGAACGGTGTACTTTCTGTTAGCATATTGATTGCAAGAGCTTATTCCTAAAAAGAATAATCCAAGCAGTATAAATCCGATTTTTTTAATAGTCTTTGTTTTCATATTTATTGTTTTTACCTTGTTAAACTGAAAACAAACATAGTATCATAAAAACCTGTACTCTTGTATAGCCTTTGTAAAACTATTGTAAACCATTTTACAAAATATATTCACCTAATAATCAAATCAATACAATCATAAATCCTGAAGAACACATAGCATTTTCTCTTCTTAAAAAAGCCGTTACTAAACAGTTTTTAAAGGAGAATACTGCCTCGAGCAATGACATAACTCAGTGGAAGGGTCAGGATATTATATTGTTTCAAGAAGATTTACGAAAACAAGTAAAAGGCAGTATTAGTGAAAAATCTTTCTACAGCTATTTTAAAAATAGTAGTGAAAAACTACCTCGCGTAGACATTCTTAATATGTTATCAGAATACAGCGGTGCTAAAAATTGGGCAGATTTTAAAGCAGTGAATTCTCAAAAGAAAATTCAGAAGAAAAATCGTGTATTTTCTAAATTAATTGCTTTTTTATTAATTGGAATTGTATTTCTCACCTCTGCATATTTTTTAATTCCAAAAGCGCATACCTTTAGCTTTTGTTTTATTGATCAGGACAGAAATCTACCTATTACTAAAACTCCCATTGATGTTATAGTCCTAAATGATAAGCAATCTCCCTTTTATGTAAAAAGTGATAGTTTAGGATGTTTTAAATGGAGGACAAAAGATGACTATATTCATTTTGTAATCAAATCTCCATATCATAAAACCGATACTATTTTTAGAACTGTTTCATCCATTGCTAATGAAAACATCCAGGTTAGTACAGATGATTATGCTTTAATGTTACATTATTATGCAAATGGTAAACTTGAAGATTGGAAAAACAGAAAAAATGAATTATCTAGAATGATTGCAGATGATGCAACTATTTTTCAGGTACTACCATCGGGATTAGGTATCGAAATATATTCTAAAAGTGAGTTCATCAATAAGCTCACTACGCCTATTAAGAGTTTAAAAAATATTGAAATTATAGAATCCAAAAGATTCAAGGGACAAATTGTTAAACTAAAATTCAGAGTGAAATCATGAAACAATTTGCGTATCTCATCGTAGTATTACTGATTATAGGTTGTGCAAACAACTCATATAAAATGATGGAAGTCGAAAGCGTAGCTGTCGAGGATATTTCTACGGAAGAAGAGATACCCTTTGCTTCGCTAGAAGATGCTTACTCTGTTTTGATTACTGAAAAGTTACAAGATCATCTAGACAAACAAATACTTGTAAAACAGCACCCGGAATTTAAAGACAAAGAAGAGGATATAAAATTATTCAGTTCAAAAGATGTAAAAGAAATACAGCAAATTAAATTTATTGGACAAGCTAAAGTACTCTCTGACTCGATTACTAAAATAATCACTCAAGTTCATTTTGGTAATACCGAAACGGACACAATTGTTTCTTATATAAAAACCTCTACCACCTTGATCGATGGAGTTAAATTTAAAACATCAAAAGCTACTTTTGAAAGGATGAAATCACCAACAAAAATCGATTAAATTATATTTTTTAACACAATTTTTACGGTTTTTCCGTCTTACAATGATTCTAAAACCATTGTATTTTAGGTTTTTCGACGAAAAAAAATTGGCATTTGTCGAGTATTTTGCGTTTTTAACTTGTTGTTAATCAATTATTAATATTTTTGACTTCCTATTTTTAACATTTCGTAAAGAAAAACTTAAAGGTGAGACGTCATGAGAGCTTTTATAATTTTACTATTATTTTTTGTTTGTACAACCAGTATTGCGCAAGAGCAAATCGAAGATCAAAATCAGGATCAAGAAGTGATTACAGAGTTAACTGAAGAGCAACTGGAGGAAGAAAAAAAACGATTCGCAAATCTTGCAGAGCAAAGAGCAATTCTATTACAGCAAGAATTAAATCTTAGTAATTATGCTAGTGATCGTATTAAAAAGGTAATTATAAAATATTCCATAAAGGCAAATAAAATAATTCAGTCTAATGCCTCTGCTAACGAAAAAACAAAAGACTTAAGCAATATTGTTTATTTTCAGAACGAAGAGCTTAAAAAAGTACTTACAGTACATCAATTCTACAAGTATCTTAAACTAAAAAACATTTAAAAAGAGATAATTATTAGGGGGTACTACTAGATACCTGAAGTACTTTACCATTATAAAACTTATTAGCAGTTAACGAGAAATCTTTAATATATGTAGCCATTTCTATGGCGGTTAACGGAGCTTGATATCCCGGAAATGCTTCTTCTAACATTTCTGTTTGTACCGCGCCTAGTGCTAATACATTAAAAGCAATACCACTTTCTTTATATTCTTCTGCTAAGAGCTCACTTAATGTTATAACGGCTCCTTTACTAGAACTATAAGCTGCTAATCCAGGAAACTTCATACTTCCCTGAATACCTCCCATACTGCTTACAGTAACTACATGGCTGCCATTCTTCATAAAAGGTAAAACCAGGCGTGTAATTTCTGCTACACCAAAAACATTCACTTTATATACTTCTTCAAACTCTTGTGTAGAAATTTCTGCAAAAGGTTTATTTAATAATTTGCCCGCATTATTAATTAAAATATCTACTCTCTTCCATGTTTTGGCTATATAATCAGTCGCTTTTACCATATCAGAAGGATTACATAGATCACAAGAAAATGTATGAATATTTTTATTATTAAGAGCTGCGATCGGTTTATCATTTCTTGATAAAGCTAAGACTTGATGTCCTTCGTCGGCAAACAATTTAGCCATCTCATATCCTATCCCTCTACTTGCTCCAGTAATTATAATATTTTTCATGTTTTTATAAAAAAGACCTTTCAGATTTTAGAAGCTAAAAGGAAATGAAAGTTTAATTTAATTTAATTTCTTTTGTTGAAGTATTTAGCATATTAGTAATTACCGGCACGCAATCATTGATGAGTTCTGCCATAAACTCAAAATTCATCTCAGAAACCTCATCATCTACATGGTGATAATAGTCATAATTGGTGAAATCAAAAGTAGAAATCGTCTGACAAGGCACATTAAACGCAGAATAAAAAGGATAATTATCACTTCTTCTAAACAACTGAAATTCTTTTGCTTTTGGCAGAAAACCTATTAATTCTTTCCCTGAATATTCATTGATTTTTTCCGCCATATTTGAAATCTCATATCCCGTAATATAGGCTTTATATGTTTTATCATTTAGTGGTACTCCTATCATTTCGAAATTTACCATTGCATATAAGTCAAGGTTTTTCTCTTTTAAAACTTTTGCCAAATGATCAGAACCTAGCAGTCCTTTTTCTTCTGCTCCAAATAACACGAACAATACACTACGTTTATTACTTTTTACTTTCGCAAAATGTTTTGCTAATGAAATTACCGCTGTACTTCCTGCTGCATTGTCGTTAGCACCATTAGCGATTGTATCACCATTTACATCTTTTCCATTTCCTATATGATCAAAATGTGCTCCTAATACTATGAACTCATTAGCCAAGTTAGGATCTGTACCTTCAAGATAACCAACTACATTGTAGGTTTCTGTTCCTTTGGCATCAAAAGTATTAAGATATGATTCAAAATAAGGCGCTATTCCAGACTTCTTAAATTCCTGTTCTATAAATTTTGCTGCTTTTTCCAGTCCTTCACTTCCGGTATCTCTTCCTCCTAATGCATCACTTGCCAAAAAATTCATGATAGTTTCTACATCAGAGGCCGTAATGTTAGACATTGGAGATTGTGCAGTTGTTACTTCTTTACAGGTTATAAATAAAAGTGTGATAATAATAAGTCCTATTTGCTTCATGGTTTTTATTTTCTGATATAGATGAATAATTTTTGATAAAGATACTTAAAAAGTGTACTCTTAGCCATTCAATTAAGATACCATTATATCTTTTATTTTAAGAAACTGTAGCAACATCACAGTTCTGGCATCTCTTATTTCCGCTGTTTGTATCATATCATATGCTCTTTCAAAATCTATTTCTAAAACATCGATATATTCCTCTTCATGATCAAGCCCTCCTCCTTTCTGAACCTTCATCTCATCTGTATATTCGGCAATAAATAAATGTGCTATTTCTGTCATTGTAGCAGGAGATGCATACACAGAAAATGCTTTTTCCACGGAATTAATCTCATAACCTGTTTCTTCTAATGCTTCTTTTTTTACACATACCTCTGGAGTATCTCCATCAAGGGATCCTGCACAAACTTCAATACTCATTCCTGATGTATTTCCATTTAAAAAGGTAGGCAATCTGAATTGTTGTGTTAATACAACAGTTTTTTTGGTAGGATTATATAACAAAACAGAAGCTCCGTCACCGTGATCATACACTTCCCGAAGATGTTTTTCTGAAGTATGAACAGCTGTATGTGTATATTCGAAGGTATATTCCTTTAATAAAAATGTTTTATCCGATAGTATATTTGATTGTAGGTTTTCAATTCTCTTTTTCATTTTTTAAATATAAAAAAATCCCACTTCAAAAAAAGTGGGATCTTAAACATTATATATTTCCTTTATAAAACTATGCTAACATAGTTACAGGGTTCTCTAAATATTGTTTTAACGTTTGTAAAAATTGTGCTCCTGTAGCCCCATCAACGGTTCTATGATCACAAGCCAACGTTACCTTCATAGTATTGCCTACAACCACCTGATCATTTTTAACAACTGGTTTTTTAACAATTGCTCCAACTGATAAAATAGCAGAATTAGGCTGGTTAATAATCGAAGTAAATTCCTGAATACCAAACATACCTAAATTAGATACTGTAAAAGTACTTCCACTCATTTCTTGTGGAGTTAATTTTTTATCTCTCGCTCTGGTCGCCAAATCACGAACTGCAGTATCTATTTCCATAATATTCATACGATCAGTGAATGGCAGTACTGGTACTACTAATCCATCTGGCACAGCTACAGCCACACCAACACTAATATGTTTATTATAAACCGTTACATCGTCTTTCCAAGTCGTATTTACCTGTGGGTGTTTTCTAAGCGCCATTGCACACGCTTTAACAACCATATCATTAAAAGAGACCTTAGTATCCGGTAACTCATTAATAAGCTTACGAGATGATATAGCATTATCCATATCCACCTCAATAGTCAAATAATAGTGAGGTGCTGTAAATTTAGATGCTGAAAGACCTCTTGCAATTGCTTTACGCATCTGCGAGTTTTTCACTTCTTCGAAACCTTCTTCTCCTGCCGGAGTAAAAGTCTGAATTGCCGGAGTAGCAGTTGCTGTCTTAGGTGATGACGGAGTTGCTGCTGAGGGTGTAAATGTTTCTACGTCCTTCTTTACAATTCGTCCATTTTCTCCTGTTCCTTTTACCTGAGATAAATCTATTCCTTTATCTGCTGCTATTTTTTTCGCCAACGGAGAAGCAAATATTCTTCCTCCAGCAGAAGAACTACTTCCTGAACTTACTGCTACAGTTTCTACTTTCTCTTCTTTAGCCGGTGCTGATTCCTTTGCAGTTGGAGCGCTAGCAGCAGGCACACCATCCTTAAGACCCGAAACATCTGTTCCTGCTGGACCAATAATAGCCAACAATACATCTACCGGAGCCGTTTGACCTTCTTCTATACCGATATACAATAGTGTACCGTTATAAAAAGACTCAAACTCCATTGTAGCTTTATCTGTTTCTATCTCAGCAAGAATATCACCTTCTTCGACAGTATCACCAACTTTTTTCAACCAGGTTGCTACAGTACCTTCTTCCATAGTATCACTAAGGCGTGGCATTGTAATCACTTCTACTCCTTCTGGAATAGTTGTTGTAGTTGCTGAACTTGAAGCTGATTCTTCAACTTTTTCTTCTTTTGGAGCTTCTACTTGTGCTGCTGCGTTTCCATTTAACAGACCAGAAATATCTTCTCCTTCTTCACCTATGATCGCCAAAAGCTGATCAACTGGCGCTGTTTCACCTTCTTCAATCCCAATATGAAGCAATACTCCTTCATAAAAAGATTCGAATTCCATTGTTGCTTTGTCGGTTTCAATTTCTGCAAGGATATCTCCTTCACTAATTGTGTCACCTTTCTTAACAAGCCACTTCGCGACAACTCCTTCTTCCATGGTATCGCTCAATCGCGGCATATTAATTACTGTAGCCATAATCTATTGTGGTTTGTGTGGTAAAAATGGATAATCTTCTTGTTCGTATACAACGTCATACATCAAGTTTTTCTCCGGGAATGGAGATTCTTCTGCAAATTTTTGACATTCTGCAACCTTATCTTTGACTCTTTTGTCAATAGTAGCAATTTCATCATCAGTTGCATATTTTTTATCCTTAATTATATCCAAAACTTGCGTAATTGGATCAATTTTCTGGTATTCTGCTACTTCTTCCTTGGTACGATATTTCTGCGCATCACTCATAGAATGCCCTCTGTAACGATATGTTTTCAATTCAAGAAAAGTAGGACCTCCACCCGTTCTAGCTCTGGTAATTGCTTCATCCATCGCTTCTGCAACTTTCACGGGGTTCATAGCATCTACAGGGCCACAAGGCATCTCATATCCGAGTCCAAGTTTCCATATATCAGTATGATTAGCAGTTCTTTCTACAGACGTACCCATAGCATATCCGTTATTCTCTACACAAAACACTACAGGTAAATTCCATAACATCGCTAAATTAAAAGTTTCATGAAGCGATCCTTGACGTGTAGCCCCATCACCCATAAAGGTTAAAGTTACAGCATCTCTTTTGTGATATTTATCTCCAAAAGCTAAACCAGCGCCCAAAGGAATCTGTCCTCCAACAATACCGTGTCCTCCATAGAATCTATGTTCTTTAGAAAAGATATGCATAGATCCTCCCATTCCTTGAGAAGTACCTGTACCTTTTCCATACAATTCGGCCATTACTCGTTTAGGGTCTACACCCATTCCGATAGGCTGCACATGATTACGGTATGCTGTAATCATCTTATCTTTGGTAAGATCCATTGCGTGCAAAGCACCAGCTAAGATAGCCTCCTGACCGTTATATAAATGTAAAAATCCTCTTACTTTTTGTTGGATATATACTTGAGCAAGCTTGTCTTCAAACTTTCTCCAGAAAAGCATATCCTCGTACCACTTCAGGTAAACTTCCTTAGTTACTTTTTTCATCTAAAATGTAATGATATTTCAAAATTAAGTCAGCTTTATTGCCAACACCCTCTAACAACTACCGGTTTGAATGCTTATTTTTCAATTAAGCGAAAAACAAAAATAATATATTAGTTATTAAGGAGAAAGGAGTTAAGGATAAAAATGTACGAAAACGTTATAAATACGAATTATCAAAAATAAGGGGCAATAAATTAGCTAAAGAATAAGATTTTACTACTTTTCCTGTTTCTCCCATAAAATAAATCTCGATCGGTTTCTCCTGATTTAGCTCATATTCTGCAATTGATTGTCTACAAGCTCCACAAGGTGGAGTTGGTGTTATCAACTGATGCTTTAAAGATTTTGCAGATAGTGCCATTCTTACGATTGGAACACCCGGAAAATTTGCGCCTGCTGCAAATATAGCTACACGTTCTGCACATAAGCCAGAAGGGTAGCAAGCATTCTCTTGATTATTACCCAGAACAATTTCTTGATTCTCTAATAGCAATGCAGCTCCAACTAAAAATTCAGAATATGGAGCATAGGCTTTATCTCTAACATCAAAAGATTGTTGCATTAAATCCTGAATATCTTGTGGCAACTCCTCTAATGAATCATATACTTGCAGAGTAGATTTGATTTCTATTTCTTTCACGCATTCAAATTTTTATAATTGTATTACTAACAAATTAGGTTATGTATTAGTAGCTAGTACCATTTTATAATTAATACCATTTATGCTTTTAAATTAAATTCAAAGTGTACCTGGTATAAGAATCCACAATGTACTATAAACAAAAAAAGTATCAAACATTAGCGCTTGATACTTTTTATTATTATTTAGATCGTTTTGTCTATCTATCGTAGTAATCCTCTCCAAAATTAAACGAAAGACCGAAACGAAGCGTTCCTTCTAATGGACTTCTTACCGCAGATGTAGAGAACAAATAGGAAATATCTATATTAACAATAGTATATTTAAATCCTGCTCCAAGAGACACAAATTTACGCGCTCCTTTTTCTTCTGCTTCATTAAAGTAACCTGCTCTAAAAGCGAATACATCGCGATAAACATATTCTCCACCTAGCGACCAGGTAAATTCTTTTAATTCCTCACTAAAACCTCCATCTGCATCGCCCCAAGATGAAAAGATAGCGCCAAATGAACTTATTTCTTGATATTCTGCATTATCCGAAGCATCGATATCACCATCGCCATCAAAATCCTGAGGACTTGGCACCAATAACTTAGCAAACTCTATAGACGGAGTAATTCTGTTATACTCATCTAAAAGGAAATCAAAACCAGCTCCTAATCTGAAAGTAGTTGGGATAAAATCTTCTTGCCCAGCATCATCATATTTTAACTTAGGACCAATATTAGATATATTTAATCCTGCTCTCCATCTACCATTAAAAGAGTTATATGCAACTTCTTCACTTTGATAATATGCGGATACATCTACTCCAAAACTACTTGCTGCTTCTGCTTCAGACACTTGGTCTAATTTTAGATCAGATCTCAAATAACGTCCTGTAACCCCCATAGAAAAGGTTGGACTTAACTGCGTTACATAAGACACATCAAAGGTTAATTCGTTTGGTTTTTGAATCAATCCAAGGTCATTAGCGTTTTGTCTAAATTCTATTTCACCAAGACTAAAGTATTTAAAACTAGCTGCAACCGCACTACGCTCACTAAATCTATTGTAATACGTTAGGTTTCCCAATCCTATATCGTTTACTAGACTACTTAAATATGGAGTATAGTTTACACCAACTCCTTGTTGCTTGGATATAAAAGCATATTTAGATGGATTCCATTGTTGTGAAAATGCATCAGGAGTTGTAGCTACCCCCTGATCAGCTAAACCTGCAGCTCTTGCATCTGCTGCAATTAGTAAAAATGGAACGGCTGTTGTAATTGCCGTTTGACTTCTTTCATCTTGTGCATTCGTTTGAAAGTTCAAAAGCGAAATAAACGCCAAGCTGATTATAAAGATCTTCTTCATGTGAAAATTGATTTTGACAAATATATAGTTATTTAGTTATTTATAGTATAACGAGTTTTTCAAATTTCTCAACCCGCTGATTTGTTAACGTTGATTTTACAGATATCTTATATACATAAACACCTTTTCCTAATTTATCCCCAAAATCATCTCGTCCATTCCATTGAATATCTTCTCTGTAGCTTGTTTTTCCCGACAGTGTTTGATTATTTGTCCAAATTACTTTTCCCGAAACAGTAAAAACCTGAACCTGAACTTCTAAAACATCACTGATCGCACCAGAATGCTCAAACCAAAACTCGGTATGACTCACGAATGGATTTGGATAGTTTAATACGTTATTTAATGTAAAACCAGTGGATTCTGCTACCACGAATTGAATTTCTTGAGTAGAAGAATTATTATAAACATCCCACCCCTTAAACGTAAGCGTGTGTAAACCAGGCTCTAAATCTTTAAACTTAAAATTAACAAGTCCTTTGGTAAAATCATCTACCTCTGTCTCGTAAAAGTCGTTAAGAATAAATGGATTAGACTCATCTCCATCAAGTATCGCAGAAATATCATGACCTATACCACTAGCTGTATTGATACCGTTTTCATCTTCAAGTTTTGCAATTAGTATCGGAGAATCATTAGTTACTCCTCCAGAAACAAAACTCTCATCATTCATAAATAACTGGATTTGCGGCCCCACATTATCCTCTGGCGCATTTTCATTTAATCCTCCTACCAAAATTGTCTGGTCAGCACCTGTTTGATTTTCTAACACACCATTTCTTGCAGAATAAAAACTTATTCTTCCTGTATCAACCGGAATACCAATATCCCTTGGCACAATAAACTCGAAATTAAAAATACCATTTGTTACTGATGCTTTTCCTCTAAAAATAATTACACCTAAAGTTTTAAAATCCAGTATTACAAGTTCTCCTGAATCAAAAGTATTATCATTAGCAAGGGTCTTCCTGTCGATTTCTTTATCATAGATGGTCGCTGATAAAACACCATTATAATCGGATAACAAAGTTCCTGATTCATTAACTACTTCTCCCGAAATTTTAATTCTACTTAAAGCCTTAAGTGTATCAACAGCTTGTGTAATAGGTGTATCATTGATACTGGTCAAACGAATATTGGGTTTAGGAATAGCCATTTTCATAGCTGGATCTCCAAAGAAGAAAACTACTCTTTTTCTAGTACCGGATAGCGAATTCTTCATTAACCTAACAGCTTCTGCAACTGTTGGAAAATTAGAACCATCTGGGAACAAAAACTCAGACAATCTATTATTTATTAGAATCCCATCACCTACAAATACATCTCTAGTGGTACTAATAAGAGATATAGCGCCTCCCTGCGGATTTTTAAACATAAGTTCTCCTGCTGTTTCTCTACAGGGATTATCAAATTTTGCAAACTCACAAGTAACAGTTATAAAAACCGGAAGTCTATTGGTATTAGCCAATGCAGTAACATCAGATTTATTATAAATAAATTCTTTTGCTAAACCATCTTCTCCTCCATGCCCAAAATAATCAACAACCACGGCTCCTGTCTCAATAGCACTAGAAATCGCCTCATTTACCTTTGGGTATCTACTCCCAGATGCTGAAGATTCCTGCTCAAAAGCATCTGCATATATTTTAGTTAAATTAAGATATGGCTTTCTCTCAACTAATTCATCACCTAATTCATCCAGAATTCTCTGAATTTGCTCCTCCCAATCTTCATCCACATCATCTGCTATTAGTAAAACAGAATTTCTCCATCTTCCAAAAGATTGTTCTCCAGAATAATCTATAATTTTACTAACCATAGTATTTGCTAATTGAGGAGTATCTGCCAATATTCTCCCTACAGCAATATCCAATTGATCACTGGCTCCCATTTGTCCTTCTGTCGGATCCATAGAACCAAAGAAATCATCAGTTGCGAATGAACTAACTAATGAAAAACTATTTAAACTCTGAAAAGTAGGCACAATATTACTATCGGAACAATTTTCTTTTAACAACAAACGCTTATAATCAACTGAACCATCCCCAAAAAGACATACATATTTTAGTTGCTCACTAGGGCTTGATGCATTTTCATATACATATCTAACTAAGTTTCTAATTGCTACGATATCTTGTTTTCCACTTCCGAATTCGTGATAGATTTGATCAAGTGTTACTACTTTTACATTATAATTATTCAATGTTCTATGATGATCTGCAAGTCTATTTGCAGATTGCACTAATGAATTATTAACAATAATTAAATAATCTATATCTTCGAATTGTCCTTGATTATTTAGAAAAATAGTTCCTTTAATATCTTGATTATCTACTCTTGCCGTCTGATCTACCAATGGATCAAAGTAATCTGTTGATACTACAGCTACATACTGACGAGACTCTCCTAAAGTAGCCTTAAAGCTCAAAGTAGACGACGCATTATTATTAGCAATACTAGTTATAGTTTGAGGATTCGTCACATCCCATACCTGAGATACAGTACCACTATTTGATATATTGTATTGCCCTATTCCAGTTAATGCAGCAGCTTCTTCATAGAAAAATGGCATTTGAGAATTTGTTCCGATTAACGCTCTTTTTGACTTTAAGCTTATAAAATCAAGATAACCAATTGCAGAAGGGTTTCCATTATTATTGTAATTTAAATTAACCACAACCTGGTTAGAACTAGAAGAAACATTTTGAATAGTCTCTCTAGGAGAAACCAATGAGGACCCTGAAATTTGAGAAAAATTTAAGACACCAGCTTGCACTCCGTTTGCTGTAATATTTAAGCTTGATGAAGAAGTCGAAGTGGCAGCAGCAAGAACTCTTAATTCAATTGGTTCTGATGTTATTAAATTAGGAATGTCAAAATTATAACTCCTACTAGCCTGTATATCAAAACGATCCCCAAACCAACGCCTTCCAATTTTAGCAATGTTATATTCATCTACTTCATAAAATTGATAATCTGTAAATGAATCAATCTGAGTATCGGCTGCTCCTGCTGGTTCGGTATAATTAGACACCCTTCTTCCATTTGTGCCTCCTGCAGTTACATAATAATAGGATTTATCAGCATATAAATTAATATTCGTTATGTTTTCCTCGCTATATCCTGTAGTGTCTTCTCCATAAAAAAGGATATAATCATTTCCCGAAAAATTACCATCTTCGCCACCTATAACCTGAATTGCATTTTCTCTTAAATCAAATTCTGTATTTTCTTGATTAGTCAAGGGCATCATTTGCCCTCCATTACCATAAATCTTTATTGTACTTGGATTTATTGAAGATACATCCATTCCTAAGCTACTTAAAAACCCTGGTGTTATTTTAAAAACTCCTGTCTTATCCACATAAAAACGAAACCAATCTCCAGAAGCCAGGACCGAATTACTTATCGGAAATCTCTTAGTAT
Organism: uncultured Aquimarina sp.; assembly: GCF_947492405.1. Taxonomy (GTDB): domain Bacteria; phylum Bacteroidota; class Bacteroidia; order Flavobacteriales; family Flavobacteriaceae; genus Aquimarina. Next base: position 14,142 of record NZ_CANLMP010000003.1, on the reverse strand, counting down.
TTACTTTACGAGCACCTTTCTGATAAACAACATCAAATGATACTATTTTTTTAACAGTATTCCCATTTCTTATAATAGGTGATAAACTTGCAAAACCAGCTTTTTTATTTCTGGAATTAATGGAGCGTATCTTATAAGTAAGTTTTTTTGGGATTAAGTTTAAATCTAAATCCTTTAATTCTGTTTTCGAAATGTTCTTATAAACAATGTTATCTAACCTAGCAGTTGCTTCATTAATTTCTCCTGATTCTTTCCATTTTGTAGTGAATTGTACTCCAATATCATCCCGATATTCAAAGTTTTCCTCGTTAAACCCTGGAACAGTAAACGAAATATTATCGGATGTACTAATTTCTACATCTTTCCAGTCAATATCAATATGTACTGTTTGCTGGGCAGAAATGAAAGCAGAAATCAGTAGCGCATATAAAAATGTAATTTTCTTCATCATAGCGTATAACGGGTTTAACACAGTTTTAGTGTTCCGTAAATTATGGTTTTTATTCAAAAATAATAATAAACATAGAAATATTGCGTTAAACCAAAGTCAATCGTAAAAACATAATTTTTCCACGATTTGATATTATTTTAAAAATATTAGGGTAAATTTAACGTTAATTATTATATTGCGAGCCCTAATTTCTACTTTAACGAACTTAAAATTATGAAAAACGCGTTAGTTTTTAAGTCGCTAATGGTTCTTGCCATTAGTATCTTACTGTTTAGCTGTAACAAGACAGATTACGGCAACAGTTCTAGAGCCACTGGATGGAAATACAACTCCAAAGATGGTGGATTCCAAGTAAACACTAATTACAAAGAACAAGAAACAGGACCAGGTCTAGTTTTTGTTGAGGGAGGAACCTTCACCATGGGACGAGTACAGGATGATGTAATGCATGACTGGAACAACACCCCTACTCAGCAGCACGTTCAGTCCTTTTATATGGACGAAACGGAAGTTACTAACGTAATGTATCTGGAATATCTTGATTGGTTAAAAGGCGTATATCCACCTACAGAACCAAAGTACAAAAACATATATCACGGTGCATTACCTGATACATTGGTATGGAGAAACCGTTTAGGTTTCAATGAAATGATGACCAATAATTACCTACGTCACCCAGCATATGCTAACTACCCAGTAGTTGGTGTTAACTGGATTCAGGCTGTAGAATTTAGTAAATGGAGAACAGACCGTGTAAATGAAAGAATCCTAGAAGAAGAAAGAGTCATCAAAAAAAATGCTCCTTTTGAAGATGTGTCTGCAGAAAGTACTTTTAATACTGATACTTATTTAAATGCTCCTTCTCAAACTTATGGAGGTAATGACGAAGCAACCAGAGGAGGTAAAGAATCAGAAAATTACGAAAAAAGAAATGATTCTACAGGACTATATATCCAACGTAAGGATGGATTACTTTTACCAAAATACAGACTACCAACTGAAGCTGAATGGGAATATGCTGCTTTAGGATTAGTAGAGTTAAGAAGTTATAATATTTACAGAGGTAGAAAAAAATATCCTTGGGATGGACAATATACACGTTCAGGAAAAAGAAGAACTCGTGGAGATCAATTGGCTAACTTTAAGCAAGGTGATGGTGACTACGGTGGTATTGCTGGATGGAGTGATGATGGTGCTGATATTACGGCTCCAGTAGCATCTTATGACCCTAATGATTATGGTCTTTATGATATGGCTGGTAATGTTGCAGAATGGGTAGCAGATGTATACAGACCAATTGTAGATGATGAGTATAATGACTTTAACTACTACAGAGGGAATGTATATACTAAAAATGCAATTAACCCTGATGGAACTGTAAAGATCGTAACAACAGATTCTATTATCTATGATACCTTAAGTAACGGTAAGATTGTAGCAAGAGTATTACCAGGAGGTATCCTACAAACTCCTGTAGACGAAAACGAAACATACCTAAGAACTAACTTTACTCAAAGTGATAATCGTAATTTTAGAGATGGTGATAAAAGCTCATCAAGATATTACGAAGGGTTCCAGGATGAGAACATTCCTAACAGAAGAATGTACAACTCTCCTATTCATAGTGTAGAACCTAGCGCAGAAGATAGCACTAAGTTAGATAGAAGATATGATGAATCTAGCAAAAGAACTACTATTGTAAGTGAAGAAGTAAGAGTATACAAAGGAGGTTCTTGGAAAGATAGAGCATATTGGTTAGATCCTGCACAGAGAAGATTCTTCCCTCAGGATATGTCTACTGATTACATTGGATTTAGAAATGCAATGTCTCGTGTAGGTGAAAAAGCTAAAAACAAAAAAACACCTAAGCATAGAGCGCCTAGATAAAAAATAAATTTTATTTGTTCGTTAATAAATACAAAGCCCTGACATTTATGTACAGGGCTTTTTAATACAATTATAATAAATGGATACGGCCGGAATACATAAATTATTCTTAGAAAGCAGTGGTGTTTGCACTGACACTAGAAAAATCAAAAGCAACAACCTTTTTTTTGCCTTAAAAGGAGATAATTTTAATGGCAATAGATATGCGGAACAAGCAATTAAAAGTGGTGCTTCTTATGCTATAATTGATGATGAAAAATTTTTAGCTTCTGAAAAATACATTCTTGCCGATGATGTTCTAAAAACGCTACAAGATCTAGCAACGTATCATAGAAAACATCTAAACATCCCCATAATAGCACTTACAGGAAGTAATGGCAAGACCACAACAAAAGAATTAATCAATTGCGTTCTTTCATCAACGTACAATACGACAGCCACTACCGGTAACCTAAACAATCATATAGGGGTTCCTCTTACTCTTTTATCAATGAATAAAAGCACCGAAATTGGGATTGTAGAAATGGGAGCCAATCATATAAAAGAAATAGAATTCTTATGTAATATTACTCATCCAGATTTTGGTTATATAACAAATATAGGAAAAGCTCATATAGAAGGATTTGGAAGTCTAGAAGGCGTTTTACAAGGGAAAACCGAGCTTTATCAATATCTAAAAAAACAAAACAATCTTGTTTTTCTAAATGCAGAAGACCTCAAGCTCTCTAGAGCTTCAGAAGGGATTGATACATTTACATTTTCCCAAACTTCGGACAGTAATGTAAACGTTAAGCTACAAGCAGTTAATCCAATGGTAAGTGTACAATATAAAAACAACACTATAAACAGCAACCTTATAGGCTCTTATAATTTTACAAATATCGCGGCAGCTATAAGCATTGGTCATTATTTTAAAATTAGCCCTGAACAGATTAAAACTGCTATCGAGTCTTATATTCCGTCTAACAACCGTTCTCAGATTATAGAAAAAAACAAATCTACCATCATACTAGATGCTTATAACGCCAATCCATCTAGCATGAGTGCTGCGATAAGCAACTTCCAAGAATTAGCATACGACTACAAAACAGTTTTTCTTGGTGACATGTTTGAACTTGGTCATATGTCTTTAGAAGAACATCAAAAAATAGCAGATCTACTTATCCAAACATCTTGTAACGCCATTTACCTGATTGGCAAAAACTTTTTTGACACCTCAACAGAAGATACTCGTATTAGAAAATACAGGTCCTTTGAAGATCTTAAAGAACATGAATCCTTGGAACAAATACAGGGAGCTATTCTTATTAAAGGATCAAGGGGGATGAAACTCGAACGTATTTTAGATTTGATTTAAGCAATACTAAATCAAGCCTACACTCTCTTATTACCTATATAATTTTCCAGATTATTAAGAGAAGTATTTATAGACTTCCTAAAAGCTCTTTTCATAACTAAATGCAACATAATTTTTTTAAAAATCGATTTTGCTTTTGGATATAATTCCATTACTAAACTACACGAATTTTCAGAAGTTGGAATAATTATATAAAACTGATGAACCGAATCAATAACGGGAACATCTGTCGTATACTCTCCATATACAAGACGCCCCGACTGAACAGTTTTAGTCACTGTGGTAAAATTTAATCGTTTTCCATCTATAACACAAACATGTTCAGTTCCTAAGCGAGTTACTTCATCTGGATTATACTCAAATTCATCAACTCCATTAACCCAATGATGACGGTAACTATAATTAGTAATATACTCTAACAATTCTTGTGCAGGAATCTTATAATCTTTTTCTATCACCAACCCTGGCGAACTCGTAAATTGAACTTCATAAGGAGTTTCATAAGAGGTAAGCTTCAACTTTTCTTTATCAATTTCAGAAAATAAATACCCAATATTCTTACCATCATACGTATCTTGATTGGTAGAAAAATCAAATAACTGACTTTTATAATGAGAAGGAATACCTATAACATCAGACAGATTATCACTTAGCAACACATAATTATTACTAGAAATTGAATTCTTAAGCAACCTATGTGCCTCTATAACTACTTGTCCAAATGGCTTACTTTTATTTTGAACCGTTATGAATTGTAACTCCCCACAATGTGCTATAATTTTCAACTGAAGATTAGGCGCCGTTGCACAAGCATTACAAGGACAAACACGATTCTTTTCTAACAACTTAAGATGACTATAAAAAGCCGTAAACATCGTCTCTATTTGTGCTAACAATTTTTCTTGAGAAGGAACCTCTCCATCTTTATAAAAAAACAATGCATCGCCTTCCACTTCCGCTAATCTCATTTTTTGAGTATTCGCTTTAATCAAAATTTCTAGCAATTCTGCTATCACATGTTGACTATGCGCTACTTCTGTAGTTTGAACAAACTGTGTATACCCCGATATATCAGGAATAAAAAGTAAAGAATTAGACATTACGCAAAAGTATTAATAGTGATATAGAATAAATCTAATGATTTCTATTAAAGACCAGATGCTTTTATATAATATTTAGGAATTAAAGCGTTAATAAAACGCTCTATTTCATTTAAAATCAAAAAATCATATGAATCATTTTGATTCTTTAGCATAAAGATGCACATCGCTTTGTGGAAAAGGTATCGAAATACCTTTAGATTTGAGGCGTTTTTTCATCTCTTCTAATGTATAAAAATGAACTGCCCAGAAATCTTCATTAAGTGCCCAAAAACGTAATGATAATGTTACTGCACTATCCCCAAGCTCTGAAACATATATTTCTGGAGCTGGATCTTTAATAACTTTTTCCTGAGCGTTAATCAAATCCAGTATAATTTCCTTAGCTTCTTTGATATTACTATCATAAGAAATTCCAATTTCGATTTTATCTTTTCTCTTATCCTCTGATGAATAATTAATAATGTTACCATTAGATATTTTACCGTTTGGAATAACGGCTAACTGATTTCCCGAAGTATTTAACTTAGTAGTGAATATAGAAATCTCTTTTACTGTACCTGAAACACCTTGAGCCTCTATAAAATCACCAATCTTAAAAGGCTTAAAAAATAAAATTAACACTCCTCCTGCAAAGTTAGAAAGAGACCCTTGTAACGCCAATCCTATCGCCAATCCTGCCGCACCTAAGATCGCAACAAGAGAAGAGGTCTGAACTCCTAATTGAGTAACAACTAATACAATAAGTAAAATCTTAAGCCCAATATTTATTAGATCATATAAAAATCTCTCTAATGTTTCATCATAGTCTTTCTTTTGAAAAAACCTACGAAGTGCTCTACTGAAAACATTGATAATCCATATACCAACAAAAAATATGATTATCGCCGAAATCAATCCAGGCAAAAAGTCCCAAACCCAAGTCACGAATAGATCCCAGTTCTCTTTTGTAAATCCTAGCTTATCCATTTTATTCAAAAATTTATTTTAATATTCAAAAATAATTGTTCTCAATTAAAGTCCACTTTACAACTCTCATAAATTCCTATCCCTCTCTTTAACAGATATTGATTCTATTTTAAAAAGGACAGACCATTAACAACAAAAAACCATTCAAATAAATGAATGGTTTTTAAAATTTAAGTGGGCAATGAGGGATTCGAACCCCCGACCCCCTCGGTGTAAACGAGGTGCTCTGAACCAACTGAGCTAATTGCCCTCTATGTTTTGTGCAACCCTTATTCCTGATTGCGGATGCAAATATAAGACAGTTTTACAGTCTACCAAAAGATTTTTAAAGAAAAATTAAATTATTTCTGCTACAACAAATGTACTACCACCTACATACACTAAATCATCCTTGCTAGCCATCTGTATTGCAGTCTTGTAAGCTAATTTTACCGAAGTATAGCTTTCTCCTTTTAAATTAAATTTTAACGCTTCTTTTTTTAATATCTCTTCATCTAACCCTCTTGTTATTTCTGGTTTTGCAAAATAGTATGTTGCATGATTTGGAAACAGAGGCAATATACTCTTCAAATCTTTATCATTAACAACCCCAATAACAATATGAAGTTTAGCAAATTTTTCATTTGACAACTGCTCCATAACCAATTGCAAACCATCTTCATTATGAGCTGTATCGCATATCACTTTAGGATTTTCTTGTAGGATTTGCCATCTCCCCAGTAAACCTGTATTATTCACTACGTTTCTAAAACCCTTATAGATATGCTGTTGATCGATACCCCAACCTTGTTCTTGTAAAACAGAAACCGTCTGTAATACCGTTTTTACATTCTCCTTTTGGTAAGCCCCCTTTAGATCTGTATCAAATATATCTCCTTGATAATCTGACGCAAAGAAAATATCACTTTGAAGCGACAACGCTTTATTAATGAAAACTTTCTTCGTTTCAATTGTAGTTCGCCCAACTACCACTGGAACATTCTTTTTGATAATTCCAGCTTTTTCCGATGCTATTTCTGACAATGTATTTCCTAAAAACTGTGTGTGATCTAATCCAATATTGGTGATAACAGATATTTCTGGTGTTATAATATTGGTAGAATCTAATCTTCCTCCTAAGCCTACTTCGACTAATACAACATCTACTTGTGAGTCGGCAAAATATTGAAATGCTAATCCCACAGTCATCTCGAAAAAAGAAAGCTGATTTACTTCAAAATATTGTTTATGAGAAGCAATAAAACTAACCACATACTCTTCACTAACTACCTCGCCATTAATCCGAATTCGCTCCCTAAAATCTTTAAGATGAGGAGATGTATACAAACCAACTTTATATCCTGATTCTTGCAAAATTGATGCAAGCATATGGCTAGTAGACCCTTTACCATTTGTTCCTGCAACATGAATACTTTTAAACTTGGATTCAGGATTATCAAGATATGAAGCAAGTTTAACCGTATTAGTTAAATCAATTTTATAAGCACTTGCACCCTGACGCTGATACATCGGCAACTGTGCGAACATCCAACCTAAAGTTTCTTGATAGTCGATAACTGTTTATTTAACTTGAAAAATGCAACTAAACCTATAATATAGAGAGTTATTTTTCTACTGTTTAAAAATCGAATAAAGGTACTAATTCTTATTTAAGAAAAATTCTTAGCAGTGTAATTATCGTCTTGATTATTCGTGATTATTCTCCTAGGCCGAAAGTTACTTCTACAAATCCTATTTGTTTAACTGGAGCTTTCTGATCTGCTTTCCATCTGAAGGTAAGTGCTGTTTTTCTTGCAGGATCCAGAAGACATTTTGCACTATTAGTAGTCCCCTTAACACCTGGGGTTGCTTGAATAACCTTACCTTCTCTATTCACTACAATTTTAACAACGACTCTACCTGCTTCGTTACATTTCTGTTCCACTGCAGAATTAGTAGGACGTCCTCTTCCATTAAGACCATAACCAACTCCTCCTGTCCCTCCAGGACCAGGTTGACCATAGTAACTAGTTGCATACGGGTTACCGTTTGGATTTCCTTTATCACCCGGTTTACCATCATCACCTTCTCCTCCTTTTGCTTTTCCATCGCTTTTAGGGCCATTAGAAAAACTATCCAATATATCTAGAGTTGATTTATCAGGTTTAGGATCTGGTTTCTTCTCTTCAACTTTCTCTACTGGTTTTTCTATAGGTTTCTCAACCGGCTTTTGTTCTACTGGTTTATCTTTTGGTTTTTCTTTCGGTTTTTCGACCTTTTTTTTAGGTTCTTTTTTTGGTTTTTCTTCTACTACCGGAGCGTCTTCTAAGTCTTGTGTAACCACCTCTTCGGTAATCTCTGGAGTTTCTGGCTCAGGTTCTGGTGTAACCGGAGTTGGTTCTGGAGTAGTTTGTTTTGGAGATGATTTAATAGCTTCTTTAGGCTGTATATCTCCTGATCCAGTAAGCGTAGTTCCAAAATTAACTGCAATACCTCCTTCTGGGGTAGGATCCAAAGCGCCTAACCCTAAATAAAACAATAGAAAAATAATAGCCACGTGTAATATTGTCGTGATTATAAAAGACTTCTTTTTATGTTTAGTATCTAACTTCAGCATTAATTATTCTGGTTTTACTGCCAGGATTACTTTAAATCTATTTCTATTAGCTATATCCATAACCCCTACAGCCTTTTCTATTGGCACTCCTTCTTCTGCTCTAAGAATAATAGTAGGCTCATTTTGACCTGATAATTTAGATTTCAAGGTAGACTCTAACCTACTTTGACTTATTCTCTCATTATCCACATAGTACTGTAACTTATTGGTAATACTAACCGATATGTTCTGTACGTTAGAACTTTTTCCTTTTGCTTTAGGCAATATCAAGTCTAATGCTTCTGGAGTTATTGTTGGTGATGTTAATAAAAAGAACACTAGCAACAGAAACACAATGTCTGTCATAGAAGACATACTAAATTCTGGACTTACTTTATTTCTTCCTCTTAAATTCATATTAAGCAGGTTCGTTTAACAAGTCAAGGAAATCTACTGCCGTAGCCTCCATCTGGTGTATTACTTTATCTGTCCTAACTACCAAATGATTATATCCAATATACGCTATAATACCCACAACAAGTCCTGCAACTGTAGTAGTCATTGCGGTATAAATACCTTCTGCCAAAGTTCCCATATCAGCACTTCCCGAACTTGAAGCTAGATTATGGAATGCTAAAATCATACCAATTACAGTACCTAAAAAACCAATCATAGGTGCAGCACCAGCTACTGTAGCAAGGATGCTTACATTTTTTTCTAGTTTATATACTTCTAATCGACCTGCATTTTCTATAGCTTTATTAATATCTTCCAAAGCATTACCTATTCTAGAAATTCCTTTCTCAGTCAATCTAGAAACAGGATTATTAGTTTGTGCACATAAGATTTTAGCGGCTTCAATTTTACCACTTGCTACATTATCTCTAATTTGGTCCATAAAACTTTTATCAATTTTTGATGCAGCTTTTATGGCAAAAATTCTTTCGAAATAAATATAAACCGCAACAAATAACAACACAAAAAGTATTGCAATAATAGTCACCCCAGCAGCTCCACCACTGAGTAATAAGTCAATAATTGACAATGTTTTCTCTTCTACTTCCGGATCAATTTCTTTGGTATTTTGGGCCAACATACCAAACATTAATAAATGGGTCATATATGCTCTTGTTAATTTAGTGTTAGTATACTAACGTTATTTCTATAGGTTAAGTATATTCTTAATTACTGTTATAATACATAAATTATTCCTAAAAGACCTACTCCTCCAAGTATAATAGTATATGGTAATGCCATTTTTACCATTCTTCCGTATGATAATCCTATCAACGGGGCTAAAGAAGAGGTTAATAAAAATAAGAACGCCGCCTGACCATTAGGTGTTGCAACACTCGGTAAATTTGTACCTGTATTTATTGCTATTGCCAATTTCTCAAACTGTTCTCTTGTTATTGCTCCGTTATCAAATGCTTGTTTTACTTCTCCAATATATACAGTTGCAACAAATACATTATCACTGATCATAGATAACAATCCATTAGCCACATAAAACATAGAAGGTTGTTTGCTTGGATCTAGAGTTAGTGCCCAATCAATGATTGGTGTAAAAAGGTGTTGATCATGAATCATTGCCACTATTACAAAGAAAACAACTAATAAAGCCGTAAACGGCAAGGCTTCTTCAAAAGCTTTCCCTAATTGGTGTTCTTCTGTTATACCCATAAAAGCAGTTTGCACAATAATCAATGCCAAGCCTATAAACCCTACAGGAGCTATATGTAACGCTAAACCAAGAATTAACAATATTGCTGATATGGCCTGCACTATCAATCCGTATTTAGATTTATCAGATCGATTCGCATCTTCTTGATCTGTGTAATTTTCGATAATTCGTCTAGCAACTTCAGGTAGTTTTGCTCCAAAACCAAACCAACCAGTCAGTTCTAAAACAACGGTTGTCAATAATCCTGCTGCTAAAACAGGTAACGTTATTGGAGCCATTTTAATAAAAAATTCTATAAAATCCCACCCCATTCGCTCTCCAATAAGCAAATTTTGAGGCTCACCAACCAACGTACAAACTCCTCCTAGCGCGGTACCTACAACACCATGCATCACTAAGCTTCTTAAAAAACTTCTAAATTGCTCTAATGTTTCACCACTTAATTCTTTTCTGTCTAATGTACCATCATGATCAAAATCTGAAGCTGGCATAGAATGAATCTTATGATACACCCCATAGAAACCAACAGCTACACTAATTAAAACCGCTGTTACTGTTAAGGCATCCAGAAAAGCAGAAAGTACAGCTGACAGAAAAACGAAGAGCATGGACAATATCATCTTTGATTTAATCTTAGTAAACACTTTACTAAAGATGTACATTAACAAAGGTTTCATAAAATAAATACCAGCCACCATAAACACCAATAGCAGAACTACTTCTAGGTTTTGATCTACTTCGTGATAGGCATTCTTAGGTGTAGTAAGGTTTAACGCTAAAATTTCTATTGCTAATAAACCACCAGATTGCAGGGGATAGCATTTTAAAGCCATGGCAAGTGTAAAAATAAACTCTCCGATAAACAACCATGCAGTGACTGTTGGACCTAGCACAAAATAAGAAAACACATTAAAAATGAGAAATCCTATCATGATGGTTTTAAACCATTTTGGGCTGTTGCCCAGAAAATATTTTAACATAGTATACGCTATTATTTGTGTTACAATTATACCAACTGCTTGAATGCTAATTCAAACGCGGTTCTACTTATATTAGTTTTAGAATTATTCGTATCAAAAATCCTCTGCATTGCATCTTTAATGGTTTGTGAGGTATCATTAAAAATTGCTTCGTCAGTCATCAAAACTCTTCTCTCCATAAAATATGCAAATACTCTGGCCATTCCACAATTAGAAATAAAATCAGGAATTAAACTGACTTGCTCATCTGTATATTCCATAATGGTTCCGAAAAATATTTCTTTATCTGCAAAAGGAACATTAGCTCCGCAAGAGATAACTTCCAACCCTGAGTTTATCATCTGCGTAATCTGATTTTTTGTTATTAATCTAGACGCCGCACAAGGTGTAAATATTTCTGTCTGAAGTGACCAAATTTTATCATTTAGTTCTTCAAACGGAATCAAAGTTTCACTGTATAACTTATTTCCTTTTTTATTAAGGTAAAGCTCTTTAATTTCTTCAAATGTAAACCCATCCTCATTTATCAATCCACCAGCGTGATCTATAATACCTACAACTTTTGCTCCCATTTCGGAAAGATAATAGGCAGCAGCAGATCCAACATTACCAAACCCTTGAACTATTGCCTTTTTACCTTTTACAGTTCCACCATAAATATCATAATAATGTCTAACCGCCTCTGCAACTCCATATCCGGTAATCATATCGGCAACAGTATACTTTCTTGATACATCAGGCGAAAATGTAGTATTTTCTAAAACTTTTATCACTCCCTGACGCAACTGTCCTATTCTGTTTATCTTGTCTGCTTCTGTAGGCTGAAAATGACCATTAAAAACACCTTCTTGAGGATGCCAAACCCCACAGTTTTCTGTTATTGGAATTACTTCATGAATTTCATCAACATTTAAATCTCCACCTGTTCCGTAATAGCTTTTCAGCAATGGTGAAACTGCTTTGTACCATCTTTCTAGCACCCCCTTTTTTCTTGGGTCATTAGGATCAAAATTAATTCCTGACTTTGCCCCACCGATATTAGGTCCTGAAACCGTGAACTTCACTTCCATGGTTTTTGCTAAAGAAAGGACTTCATTCATATCCAACCCTAGACGCATTCTTGTACCACCACCAGCAGCTCCTCCTCTTAATGAATTGATAACCGCCCAACCTTCTGCTTCAGTTTCAGAATCCTTCCAGTTAAAAACTATTTCTGGGGTTTTATTTTCGTATTTCTTTAATAATTCTTTCATTTTTAAAATTTCAATTTATGTACCCGCTTTTGTCGTAAGACACTATTTTATCTAAATTTCTAATTAAATATACCTCCATTACGGAGTTAGTGCTGTCTCATAAAAAAATGTTCTTTAATAAATTGAAAATAATGTCCAATAAGGGACTTCACAAATATAAAAAACTAAATAGGGTGAAAGCTCAAATTAAAAAAATAATAATTCAAAAATTATTTCCTTTTTTTAAACAAAGAATGAATATCAAAAACCGGGTCATACAAAATTCTAAAACCTATAAAAATTGGCCTTATAAAAGAACAAATCAAAAAACGAAAAAAACATCAAAACTATTCTATTATAACTTATATTTGTAGAATTAATAAAAATATCGAGTTTATCTCGACTTATTTTCATCAAAAAGTTGAATTCGCGTGTTATGCACGCACAGTAAATTAGGATCAAATATGGACTTTAAACTATCCGAAGAACAATTAATGATACGCGATGCTGCTCGTGATTTTGCAAAAGCTGAATTATTGCCAGGAGTAATCGAAAGAGATAACAAGCAAGAATTTCCTACAGAACAGGTCAAAAAAATGGGTGAACTGGGATTTTTAGGAATGATGGCTTCGCCAGAGTATGGAGGTGGAGGTATGGATACTCTTTCATATGTACTGGTTATGGAAGAATTATCTAAAATAGATGCTTCTTGTTCCGTAATTGTATCAGTTAATAATTCTTTGGTATGTTGGGGACTTGACACTTATGGAACTCCTGAACAAAAAGAAAAATATCTCTCCAAATTAACTACTGGAGAATCTATTGGAGCATTTTGCTTATCTGAACCTGAAGCTGGTAGTGATGCAACTTCACAAAGAACTACTGCAATAGACAAAGGTGATCACTATATCCTTAATGGAACCAAAAACTGGATTACTAACGGAGGAACTTCAGATTATTACTTGGTTATTGCGCAAACAGACAAAGAAAAGAAACATCGTGGAATCAATGCATTCATTGTAGAAAAAGGATGGGAAGGTTTTGAGATTGGTCCAAAAGAAGATAAATTAGGAATTAGAGGAAGTGATACTCATTCTCTTATTTTTAATGACGTAAAAGTTCCAAAAGAAAATCGAATTGGAGAAGATGGTTTCGGATTCAAATTTGCAATGAAAACATTAGCTGGAGGTCGTATTGGTATCGCTGCTCAAGCATTAGGTATCGCTCAGGGAGCGTATGAACTAGCAAAAGAATATTCTAAAGTACGTAAAGCTTTTGGAACAGAAATTATGAATCATCAAGCTATTGCATTTAAGCTTGCTGATATGCATGTACAAATTGAATCTGCAAGAATGTTAGTATATAAAGCAGCAATGGACAAAGATAATCACGAAAATTATGATTTATCTGGCGCTATGGCCAAATTAGCTGCGTCACAGGCTGCTATGGATGTAACGGTAGAAGCAGTACAAGTTCATGGTGGAAACGGTTTTGTAAAAGAATATCATGTAGAACGATTAATGAGAGATGCCAAAATCACTCAGATATATGAAGGTACAAGTGAAATACAGAAAATTGTAATTTCCAGAAGTATTCTTAGAGATTAATTAGTTAAATATTCTCTATTTAAAACCCCCAAATCGTTAATACGATTTGGGGGTTTGTATTTTTACTAAATATCTTATTTAAGAATGCATAAGCCAACAAGCCTATCTCGTACACTGTCTGAAGAAACCTATATAATTATCTATTTGATTGGTTTTATCTAACATCTATTTAATTATATGTAAACCATTAAGCTGGCATACATTCATAAAAATCATCTGAAATTATTCAAGATCCTAGATATTCGTAAGCACATATCTCTTTATCTAAATCACTATAATTTTTTGTATAATTATTTTAAA
>NZ_CANLMP010000002.1 GCF_947492405.1 uncultured Aquimarina sp. | reverse complement strand
AAGCAGAAGCTGCAAGATTAGCTGAGGAAGAGCGATTACGTCAGGAAGCAGAAGCTGCAAGATTAGCTGAGGAAGAGCGATTACGTCAGGAAGCGGAAGCTGCAAGATTGGCTGAAGAAGAGCGATTACGTCAGGAGGCAGAAGCTGCAAGATTAGCTGAGGAAGAGCGATTGCGTCAGGAGGCAGAAGCTGCAAGATTGGCTGAAGAAGAGAGACAACGTCAGGAGGCAGAAGCTGCAAGATTGGCTGAAGAAGAGAGACAACGTCAAGAAGCAGAAGCTGCAAGATTAGCTGAGGAAGAGCGATTACGTCAGGAAGCAGAAGCTACAAGATTAGCTGAAGAAGAGAGACAACGTCAAGAAGCGGAAGCTGCAAATACAGAAGAAAAAGGTGAAGACTTAGATGCGATACAAAGAGAATTAGATAACAGTAGTAGAATTACTGATAAATTGATTGCATCAAGAGATTCGTTATTAACCTCTACTGTAAACCTTGATAAGAGAGAATTTAATAAGCTTTTAGAGTCTCTGGTAAATATGAATGACGAAGCTGAAGAGGTTAAGAATACCAATGATCCTTCCAGCTCTAAGAGACTTACCTCTAAAAATAGGTTTATCAAGTTTGCGGAGGCAACAAGACCTGAAGCTAAATATGCTACTAAGTTTATTCCTGGCTATCCAGAAGGATATTACTTGATAGGTAATGTGTTTAGAGGAGGAACATATGCGGATAGTTTTACCAATAAATTAAATGATCTTGGCTTTAATGATGCTCAGATAATTCTAAATCCTGAGAATCAATATCAGTACGTATCTATTAAGTATTACGCTGATAAAACTGAAGCTGCTGAAAATTATTTAAATAATATTGGAAATAAATATTTCGGTGATATGTGGATATTACATATTGCTAAGAGTAGGGTAGAATCTCTGAAAAGATTAGTACAAGAAACACGATTGATTAAAGATACCGTGAAGGATGATACCGTATTGACAGAGAGCTTATCATATATAGGAGGTCATAATATCGAGAATGGTTATTACTTGATCACCAATATTTTTAAGAGAGAAAATTATTTTGAAAGAGGAATGGATAGACTTAAATCTCAAGGGCTAGAGCCTAAGTTTTTCAGAAACCCTAAGGATAATTACATATATGTCTATTTAGATAAATTTGATAGCCTAGATCAGGCTAAAGGAAGCTTGTTCTCTAATGTGAATAACACATATGATGGCGATCTTTATATTTTGAAAATAGAATAATAGTGAGTACCCCAAAAAAATATTAGAATGAACAACACAACTCAAATAAAGCAGCTTATGAAAACACTATTACCCAAAAAAGCTGTACTGTTAATGATAATTATTGTTATCAGTGCCATAAGCAATATACGTGCCCAGGAATTAGTTCCTTTTACACCTAGAGAAACCCGTGATAACATTAGAGGTAATATTTTAATGACAGGTAATGATATTGTAGGAGTATTAGAAAGAGAAGATGTAGACTATGATCCGAATGCTCCTTTTGATCTTTTTACTGGTAACAATGGTCCTTATACAACAGCCTTTATTGATGTGGATAATGATCCATCTACCTTTAGCTCTAGTGAAGCTGATTTAAGAATATACAACAACCTACCCAGAGAATCCTGTAGCTCAATCGTATATGCAGGATTATATTGGTCTGCCAATTACTATATGGCAAGAGATAGAAGCGTAAATAATTTTAGTAATGATGAAATATCCTCTGGTAGTAATACGAATGTTGTTTTAATCATTAATAATGGTAGGCTTGCTCAAGAGTATATTGCTAGGTATTCAGAATTCGATAGTGATAATTCTGACATCCAGTTTAGTCCGGTTACATCGTATATGGTAGTAGCTCAGCCTGAAAATGGCTGTGGTATAACTAATGGTGCTCAGCTAACTGGAAATATTGCTGTAATCAGAGATGGAGGTAGTTGTTCTATACGAGAAAAAGTAGTGAATGCACAGAATGCCGGTGCAGTAGGTGTTGTTATCGTTAATGACAATAATGGCTTAATGCCAAGATTGACAGGTGATGGTCCAACTATTAACATCCCATCGGTCTCAATTGGTAATGATGATATCGATAATGCAAATATCAATAACGGAGATTTGATTACAGAATTAAGAGCAGAAACCAATGTAGTTTTAGGTACATTATCTACAGAAGATGATGATCAAGAAACGGGACTGCCTCTTACAGATCCAAGAAAAGACGGACCTGCAGATTTTAGAAATGTAAAATTTAAAGTTCCCGGAGGTTCATATGTTGATATTACTGCAGAAAATGTAGTTTGGGATGGATATAGAAATACACCTACCAATAATAGTGATAGAGCTAATGACGAAGTACAGTATGTTTGTTATTCTGATGTAACTAGCTTAATAGATCAAGACAACCCATTTGGTACATATACTGTAGCCGATATGAACGCTACCAATGGACAGACGGATAGTAGTGATGGTGCTTGTGGAGGATGGATGCTGGTAGTGATTTATGAAGACCCTCTTGAAAGTGCCAAGTATATATCTACTTCTGATGGATACGTACAAATATTTGCCTCAGGAGATCCTGAGGAATATATGTTTTCCGGATTTACCACACTACAAGGTAACCAACCCGTAGATGTAAGGTTTGGTTCAGCTGGATTAGAAGGTGATAGAGGGTTAACAGGAGATGGTTTACAAATAGAAAATACTGCCAATGTATTTACAAGATTAGGTCAAGGAAATAATAATACTGATGATGTTAATCCAACAACTAACTTTTTTGCAAGTACGATTTCCTTTGATCACCAGCATATAACAGATCGTAATCCAGATTCGGAAAATACAATGGGATTTGATGCGGATCTTTTTGATTTAAATAATGATAATAATACATTAATAGGAAACAATCAAAGTGACGCAACCTTCAGGCTATTTACTGATGGTGATAGATATAGTGTTTTTTTCAATGCGTTTTCAGTTACGATAATTGAGCCTGAGTTAAGAATAATAAAAAGAGTTTATGATACTGATGGTACGACAGAGATAACAGGAGCAAGTGTAGAATTAGGAGATCAACTATTTTATGATCTGGAAATTGAAAACATTGGTAATGAAGATTTGGTGGATGGTACAATAATAATTACAGATATTCTGCCGCCTAACACAAACTTAGTTGATGTTCAAACTGCCACCTTACCTCCAGGTGTTACTTTTTCAGAAGTATCTCCTGGAGTGGTTGAATTTTACATTCCCGCTAGTCTTGTAGAAACTCCTAATGATGGAACTCCTGGAGATGTTCCTATATTTATAAGATTTAGAGCTGAATTAGTTAGTACGTGCGAGGATCTCCGAGATGCTTGTTCGGATATTATACAGAATACCGCAACAGCAACATATACAGGCGCAGTATCCGGTACCCCTGGCAGTACCTTAAGTAGTAATGAATTAGGAGTTTGTGGTAATACGGATGGCGAGGCTTCCAATGTATTGGTAAATGTTCCCGCGTGTCAACTAGATGTTACTTTTTGTAATGATGACTTATTGTTGGTAGCTGGTACAGGTTATAATCAATATACATTAACGGGCCCTGGTATAGCAACTCCAATTGTGCAAACAGGTCCAGGAGCTAATGTTTTTGATGTCGCTAATCCCCAAACGGGAACCTACACTATTTTTAAAGAAGATACAGATGGTGTTGAGCCTAGTTGTATGTCACTTACAGAAGAGTTTACAGTAGAAGATTTTAGAGATATTACGAACCCTGTTTTAGATTATGTTAATGGAACAACTGTAGTGACTGAAGATTGTAGTGGAGTTCCTATTCCGCAGATTCTATTATGTGGTGATCAAACCCTATTATTGGAAACTAATTTTGATCCATCTAGTTTAGATGATATCTCATGGCAGCGACTAACACCATCGGGATCTTGTGTTTTAGATCCTAATGACCCTTGTTCTTTATTAGATGGTAATTGTACTGATGCTAATTGGGTAGAAGTTACTGGTGGAGATACATCAGACTATACAGTTTCTGAAGCTGGGGATTATAGAATTCTTGCAGAGTTTGATGGAGGGTGTATTATACCATTTTATTTTAGTGTGTTTAAGAATGATTATCAGCCAGACCTTACCATGAATCCTATAGAATGTGGTAGCGATGGTAGTGTAAGTGTGGTAAATGTGCCAACAAACTTTGCATTTAGTTTAAACCCAGGAGGACCTTATACGAACACCACGGGTATTTTTCCAATTTCGACAGCAGGAGATGTAACGGTTTACGCAATTGATACTACTTTTCCTGGATGCGAATATTCCGAAACAATTAATGTACCTTCTATAGACCCAACATTTAGTGTAACAGGAGTTGATCCAAGTTGTGTGAATGATGATAATGGAACAGGTTTTGGTGAAATTGTAATTGGTGTAACAGGAGGAATTCCTGAGTATCAATATACAATTTCAAGCCCTGTATTAGGAGCAGCAGATCCAATAATTGTACCCAATAGTAGTGCTAACAATGGAAACTATACACAGAATAATTTACCTGCAGGGACATATACGGTAGAGGTAATCTCAAACAGACCTACACCAGAGTGCGTTTTTGATGCTACTGTAACCATCAATCCAGCACCAGCTTTTGATGCTGAGGTAGTATTATTAGCACCGGAAACTTGTGATAGTGGAGCTCTTGTTCAGGTAAATGTGTTAAATGGTTCAGGAAATTATTTGTTTGATAATGGAGATGGAAATTTTGTTCCATGTAATATTTTTGAAATTCCTTCACCAGCTGATCCTTCAATGACATACACGTTTAGAGTTAGTGATCAAAACGTTCCTAGTGGAGAACCATCTTGTGTTATTTCTGCAAGTATTGATAATATTACTCCATATGAGCCTATTGTTATTGATAACGTAACCCTTACTCAACCTCCTTGTCCTGGAGATACAGGACAGATTCAGGTAGATGTTTCACCAACAGTAGCAGGAAGGTTGTATACCTATCAACTTTGGGATTGCGCAATAGATCCAAATTGCGGTAATGCTGACCAAACTACTTGGGACCCTACTGTATGGACATTGGTTAATGAAATTGCCTCTACAGGTAGCCAAACAATAACTTTTACTGGCGTACCAGATGGAAATTCATATGCTGTGACTGTATTGCATGCAAATACAACACCAACCATTAATAACCCAGATTGTACTTTTCCCGTACCAGAGGCTAATATTTGTCCTGTTAGAGAATCCGTTTTCGCAATAACATCTCCTATAGGAATAACTGCAGATGTAACTCTGGATAGACCTTTAAGTTGTATAGTGGGCAGTGAAGATGCTATTATACAGGTAGATAATATTGCAGGTGGTTCAGGAACATATGAGTGGAGTTTAGATAATGTTACTTTTACGAATATAACAACCACTCCGTTTGATATTTTGGTAAGTACAGACGGATCTTATACAATATATATTAGAAATCAAGGCAGCGGAGATTGTGCAGCGCCTTTTACTATAGATGTGCCTGCACTGATACCAATCACTGCGATAACATTTGCTCCGGGCGATGGTGATTGTACTAATCAAAGTTCAGATGTAAGTTTTGAAGCACAACCAGCGCTATCAGCTGCTGATATAGCTGCAGGAGTTGTTTATGAATATGATGTGTCTCCTGATCCGGCAACTGGAACGGGTGCAACAGGCAATACTGGTTTTTTGACAACCAATAGCTATACAATTGCTCAAGGTATTACGTATACCATTACAGCTAGAAGAAGTGACGATCAATGTACATTTAGTGATGATTATAGAGTAGATGTTATTGATCCAATAGATATAACCAATGCAGTAGAAACTACTCCGGTAGTATGTGTTGGAGAAAGTAATGGAGCATTATCTTTTAATGTTATTAATAGTACATCTTTTGACTATGTTGTTAGATTAACATCTAGTGGAGTAGTAGTTGATTCTGGAAATGGTATTACCACTACTCCGGTAAATGTAACAGGATTAGCAGCAGGAAATTATACAATTACGGTTACCGATACCAATCCTGGCGGTTCGGGATCGCCATTAAACTGTTCTGATACAGCTACCGTAGACGTTACAGAACCTGCAACACCACTTACTTTTACAACGGCCCCAACGGAAACTAATTGTGGTGCCAATACAGGAACCATAACAGTTACTGCTAATGGAGGTAGAGGAAACTATCAATATAGACTTGTGAATAGTGGAGGTACTGTAATTGTAGATTACCCTAATACTAGTAATATCTTTACAGGTCTTGCAGCAGACACCTATACTATTTTTGTAAGAGATGGTAATGATCCGGCAACGGCTTGTGAAATTAATAACACGGAAACTATTATAGAATCTGCTTCACCTACTATTACTTTAGCAACCGGTGGAGATCCTTGTTATGATGGAACCAACCAAGCTAGTCAGTGGGTTACGATTGCTCCTGGAATTAATCCTCCATTGGGCCCATTTGAATATATTATTGATAGAGGTTCAGGACCAGAAACACCGGTCGCTGTTGTATTTTTACCGGCACCAAATGATGATACTTTTGAGATTGACAATTTAGCTCCAGGTAGTTATACTGTTTTTGTTAGAAATACTAACACTCAGTGTATTACCAATACAGAAGGTTTTACTATAAATCAAGAATTAACAATTACAGCCAGTCCTGATAAAGACATCGACTGTAATGGTGATGCTATAATTTCATTTGTAGCTGTAGGAGGTAGTGGAACATATACTTATGAAATTTTTAGAGAAGGTACACCTGATGTTTCAATTTTAGCTAATGCTAGCTCTCCTTATTCTAGTAATTTACTTACACCTGGAGATTATTTTGTGCGTGTAGTAGATTCTCAGAATTGTTCAGCTGACTCCAACCCTGTTACAGTTACGGCTTATGAAGCAGTTGTTGCAACTCCAACACCTACAGACCCTTCTTGTAACGGAGAAAATGGATCCATTACTGTTGATGTAACGGCTGGAGAAGGACCATTTACATATGTATTAAATGGAACTACTACTATTGGACCTACAGGAGATACCTCTGTAACTTTTAATAATGTTCCTCCAGGAACTCACAGTGTTGTAATCACAGACGGTTCTGGAGCAACACCACCTTGTGAGACGACATTAAATAATATTATACTTACAAGTCCGGATCCGATTGTAGCAACAATTGATGAAGATTTTAGAGCTTTAAGTTGTGTAGCTCCTTTGGATGCACAGGCTCAGATTACGGCGATAACTGGAGGGTCAGGAAGCTATGAGTATAGTTTAGATGGAACTACTTATACACCTGTAGGTGCAATACCATTTACAATAGACTTTGCTGCTGATGGCTCATATACTCTTTATGTAAGAAATCTTAGTACCGATGATTGCGAGGAAACATTTCCAATTACTATAGATCCATTACTAGAAGTTGAGTCAGTAACTGTTACACCTGGAATAGAAGATTGTACAGCTCAAACAATAGAAGTAACCCTTTCTGCTGCACCATTATTGACGGCACCAGTTGTTTATGATTTTGAAGTATCTCCTAATCCAGCTACAAACGTAGGAGGATCATCTACTGGGTTTAATGCTACAACAAATTATACATTTACAAATGGAATTACGTATCGTGTAACGGCAAGAAGAAGTGATAGTAATTGTACAGAGTTTGTAGACTTTAACCGACCATTGATTGACGAAATAGAAATTACAAGTGCTGCACAATCTCAGCCAGTAACTTGTAATGGAGGTAATGATGGGGCATTGGCATTTAATGTGGACACGACATTATTCCCGAATTTTACTTTTGAAGTAAGAGGACCGTCTCCGGCTACTACATTAGTATTTTCAGGAACTTATCCAGCCGACCCACTTACTGTTACGGGATTATCAGTAGGAACTTATACGATAAATGTAACTGATGCGAATGGAGCTGTTACAACTAATTGCTCTGATACCGCGACAGTGACTATTACAGAGCCAACGGTAATTACATTTACTCCAGAACTGGATCAGACTTGTAATGATAATACTGTTACTGTTTCTAATGAGACAGGCGGTAATGGACCAGTATACACATATACGATTACACATCCAACTAATGGAACTAGTTTAGGACCACAAGCTACTACAATACCATTTACCGGTATTTTGAATGATGCTACGGATCCATATACAATTACTGTTTTTGATACGACAGGTGTGTGTTTTGGAACACAAACACTATTAATTACACAGTTACCTGCAGTGACACTTAGTATAACATCACAAGAATTGTGTTTGGATGATGGTTTGACTTCCGTAGAAATCGAAATTACTTCAGGAAGCCCAGACTACTCTTATGATGTAACGAGAAATGGTACTCAAATAGTTAGTAATACTCCTTTGGGAGCTGGAAATACTACTATAAATGAAACATTTACCCAATCGGGAACTTATATAATAACAGTTACTGATAGCGTAGGTTGTACCGAAACTGAAACTATAATAATAGAACCAGCCGTAGAATTAGTTGTTAATCAGGTAGATATTATTTGTAATGCTGCTGGTGTTTCTCAAGACGCTTCCTTCTCATTCGCTGTAAATGGAGGATATGCGCCATATGATATTGCTGTATCTTTTAATAGTGGAGCGTTTGTAGATCACGTTACTAATGTAATAGCACCTTTCCTGGATTATATTGCTACCTCTGGAGCAGGAACATATGAATTCAGGGTAACGGATGATAGAGGATGTACATTTACAACATCACCTTTTACCGTAACAGATCCGGCACCAATTGCAATTACAGCAGACGATGTTAATGTAGCTTGTTTCGGAGATACAGGTACAGCTATAATTATAGTTACCGGTACAGAAGCCCCTTATGAAATAGATTTCGAAAACACGGGAACTTTTGTTACTATTACAGGAACACAAATAACATTTCCTAATCTAGCGGAAGGTGTATATGATTTTACTGTAAGAAGCGCTAGAGGTTGTTTAGAAACGGATACGGTAGAAATAATAGCACCAGATATTATATCAGGATCAGGTATGGGGAATCCCGTTACTTGTGATGATGGGTCAGGCGGAGGACCATCAGGAAATATTTTAGGTTCTGTTGATCTTACAATCACAGGAGGTACTGGACCTTTTACCTATACACTGGTAGAAGCAAGTAACTTATTTGTAAGACCTTTGGTAGCTGTTCCTGGTGCTACTCCTAGTAACCCAATTATAAACACACCAAGTACTAGTATTACTTTTGGTGATGTTGATTTCGGACAGTATTATGTTTTTGTAGAGGATGCTAACGGTTGTACGGATGCTAGTCCTTTTGGACCATTTAATGTGTTTTCGCAGATAAGTGATTTACAATCAGTTGTTACAGCAACTGCAACCTGTCCAGGCGGTGTTGTTTTTGATGTTCAGGTATTAGGAGGGGCAGGGGTTAATCCACCAGCTGATCCACCACCAGGATTTGAAATTCGTATTGTAGGGGAACCATCTCCAGGTCTCGGGGATTTTGTTCCTTTAAATGACATTCCTTTAGGACCTACAGCTGTTGATGCAAATACACCAATTAGAGATCATCGTTATGGTGGTATGACCGCAGGTGCATTTGATGTTTTAGATTTTAATAGAACTTATATTTTAGAGGTAAGAGACCTTGCAACGGGTTGTATTTATCAAGAATTAGTTGCTCCATTAGCACCTCTTTCATCGCCTATAATTACTCAGAATTCACTTTCTGATGTTTCTTGTAATGTAACTCCAGCAGTAAATGATGGAGAAATTACTTTTACGGTTTCTGGATACGATCCAGGAGTTACATCCATTGAGTGGGAAGTATTCGATCAGATTACTAATGTTAGTTTGGATGTAAGTTTGGCACCAACTGTATACTCAGGTTCGGCACCTGTGGTAAGTCCAGCTCCGCTGCCGGTTACCATATCTAATTTTCCACCTGGTCAATACTATGTTGTTGTTAGAGAAGGTACAGCACCATTTTGCCCTTCTAGATTTGATTTTGTTATTGATATTCCTGACCCATTAATATCTATAGATACAAACCAGACCCCGGCAAATAGTTGTGGGACAAATGCACAGGTAATTATGGATACTAATGGAGGAACGCCTTTTGGAATACCTCCAACCGCAGATGGATATCAATATGCATTGATTGCTGACGATGGTTTTGGAAGTCCTGTTACAACACCAACGGTATTGGCAGATTTTCCTTTAACGAGTAATGTAATTGATCTAGGAAATACAGTACAAACGTTACACATTTTTGTTATAGATGATAATGGATGTACTTTTGGTCCGGTTACTGTAAATACTGTTGTTAATCCATTACCAACTGTAGTGGCTAATTTTATAGATGATTGTGCTTATGATAACAGTAATGTAATTGATGTAGATGGTACCGGCTTAGGAACTAATTTATTATACCAAATAGATGGAGGTACTGCTGTTAATGGAAGTATTGATAACAATAATCATCAGTTTATTGTTTCTACTCCAGGAACATATACCATAACAATTACGGATGATTCAGGTTGTTCAGTTTCTACACCAGTAACAGTGTATGGTGAATTAGTAATTAGTGCAGAATTTACTGTTGCTCCTGATTGTCAAAACCCAACAGGTGAGATAACAACGAGTATAGACTCAGGTGCAGCCATAGGAACATTAACCTATGAATTACAAGATAATACCGGAACACCTATAGGAAATAACACTGGTGATGCAACGGGAGTTTACACAGGTGTTGCTCCTGGTGAATATATTGTAGAAGTTACTGATGATGGTAGAGGAACGGCTCCTTTCTGTAGTTTTACTGCTCCAGTGAGCATAGATGCTCCAGAAATACCAGTATTGGTTGTTCCTGCAGCAAATCTAAGTATTTCTTGTAATGGAGCAGCAGATGCAACTATTGTTGTTGATTTAGGAGCATCTTTCGATCCTGATGCTGTATATACTTATGAAATTACTGCGCCAATTGTTGTAGCGCCACAAGCAAGTCCTATATTCCCTAATTTAGGCCCTGGAACTTATACTGTTGTAGTTACAGCAACTCAGGAAAATGGTCCTGGAGCAACTGATGATGTAGTATGTACAGGCACAGCAGATTATACTGTAGATGACGTTACTATACCAAGTGCTGATGTGAATCAAGTTGCTCAATTTGATTGTGATGCGAATACTAATGCTAGTTTTGAGATTACAAATATAATGGGAGGTAATGGACCTGGTTATACAGCAGAGATAACAAGACCAGATGCCACTGTAATATCGAACGTTCCATTAACGCTTCCTACTACTATAATAGAAGCGCCTATACCTGGAATATATAATGTTCAAATTTTTGATGTTAATAATTGTCCATCGGCAGTAGATAATGTGAATATTGCTGCTTATACGCCAATGTCTAATTTATTGGTTACTCAAACACAAGCTATCAATTGTCAAACACCTCCTCCAGCAGGAGCTGGTGATGAAATCGTTGAGGTTTCTGTGGCTGGTGGTTCTGGAGATTTCTTATTCCAAAGATTAGATAATGCAGTAGATCAAAATGTATTAGACTTTATAGATACTCCTTCGGGAAGTAGTTTAGCACAATTTTTCAACTTACCGGCAATTGGTACATATACTTTCCGTGTAATTGATCAGGGAGATGTTAACGGTCTTGGGTTAAATTGCGATATCATTACAACATACGATGTTCCGGAGTTTGACTTTATGGATGTTAATATTACATCTTCTTCGAACTTAACCTGTTTTGGAAATAATAGCGGTTCTATAGAATTTGAAGTAACAGGATACACAGATTCTTTTGATTATGATGTACGCGATGCTACAACACTAGTTCCAGTTGCTTCTGGTAATGAGTTAGCAGGGTTTACAAATCCAATTGTGGTTAATGGACTACCTGCTGGAACTTTTGAAGTATTTATACAAGAACTAGATTATCCATTCTGTGATGAAGTTTCTGGTCAAGTTACTATTACACAACCAGAAAATTTGGTTTTAACACTAGATGATAATATTAACGCAAATTGTAACGAAAATGGTAGAGTGATCGTATCCGTAACAGGAGGAACACCACCATATACCTTTAATGATGGAGTAAATGCTCCCGTAGTTACAAGTAGCACAACAGTGGAGTTCTCATTACCAGGAGGACCTGCTCCAGGAATTAACTATAATATTACTGTAACCGATACGAATAGCTGTCCTGCGACACCTGTATCAGTTGATGTGATTTTAACAGATCCACCTGTATTAAATTCATTAACAGTGGATGATGTATGTATGCACGATGGTAGTTACGTTATTACTGCTACAGGAACTAGCAATGTTGCTGCACCTCCAGGAACAGGTGCATTACAATTTCAGTTAAATGGAGGAGCAATAGAAGATGCTAATAATGGATTAACATCCACAAACATTACTGTTTCTACTCCAGGTACGTATACAGTAATAGCTTATGATGAAAATGGATGTCCATCAAATACAGAAACGATAACAATTTTACCAGAGTTGATTGCATCTGCAGATTTCACTGTAGATCCAACTTGTAGAGATCTTAATGGAACAATTACAGTTACCATAACAGGTGGTTCAGATTTCGCTACTAATCCTGGTAACTTTACATTTACCTTAAGAGATGAAGGAACAAATGCCATTGTTGCCGGTCCTCAGGTAGGGAATAATATATTTACTTTAATACCAGCAGGTGACTATATTGTAGAAATTAGTGATATTAATATTCCTACAATTACAACACCTTGTTCTATAACAATAGATGTACCAGAACTTTCGGTACCAGTTGATCCAATAGTATCTGCTTCTGCCAATCCGGTTTCATGTATCGGGTCAACGGATGGTACGGTAACGGTAGCTCTTGATCCTGCTACTGATGATGATGGCCCTTATGTATATCAATTGTTTGTAGATACAGGAGGAGGAGTTCCTGGTGCTCAAGTTGGTACTGATCAAACAGACAATCCTGTTTTTACAGGACTTCCAACAGGAAATTATGTTGCTATAGTAACTTCTGATAGGGATTGTTCAGGTCAGGATACCGTTACGGTTCCTAATGCAACACAAGTTACTGCAATCCTTGCTCAAACTAATTATAGCTGTAACCCTGCAGATAATAGTGAGATTTTCCCTACGATAACTCTTACAATTGAAAATGGTATACCTCCATATACAGTAACGTATGTTACTCCTTCGGGGAATACAGTAACAGTTGTTGATGTTGTCGATGCCAATGGAAATCCTGCGGATGGAATACAACTAGAAATTCTAGCGGATGAAGAAGGTGATTATGCATTTACAGTAACTGATTTTAATGGTTGTAATACAAGTCCTGATGTTACTATAATTGAGACGGTAGCACCATTCCCAATTATGACAAATCCTGCTGTAGCTATTGTTACAGATATTACTTGTGCAGTGGATGAAGAAGTTACAGTATCCGTTCAGGGTGGTTCGGGTGATTTCTTATTCGAATTAATTGATAATGCAGGAACAGTGATTAATCCACCAGTTCCGGTGGATACTCCTGCAGGAACTTTTACTGCTAACTTTATATTACCAAGACCTTTAGGTATCTATACATTCAGAATAACAGATCAAATTACGATGTGTACTATTACGGTTACGCACGAAATTGATGAGTTTGATTTTGTTGAATTGATTGCTGCACAAGAAACTCCTGAATCTTGTTTAGGAGATGCAGATGGTACTATAAACATTTCAATTACAGGATATACAGGTCCGTATAACTTTACGATCTTAGATGAAAACGGAAATCCAACAGCGTTCTCTGGAACAGGAGATACAACAACGGATCCTAATCCGTATATATTACCTGTATTATTACCTCAAGGAGTTTATATTGTAGAGATTGTAGAAACGGCTGACCCATTATGTACTGAACGATCTAATGCTGTAGCTGTAATGGGACCAGGTGCTCCAATTGTCACTGCAATATCACCAATAAATACTGTCGAGTCATGTTTACCTGGTGCTGATGGATCGTTCCAGGCATCTGTAACCGGAGCTCAAGGAGCAGTAACATATACATTAACTCCAGGAGCGATTACGAATACTACTGGACTGTTTGAAAACTTAACTGCTGGTTTATATACTGTTACTGCAGAAGATAGCCAGGGATGTACTGACGATGAGCAATTTACAATACAAGCGCCAAATGCTATTATTGTAGATCCAATTGCGGACAGCAGTGTAACTTGTTTTGAAGATACAGATGGCAGTATTACTGTTGTTGCTAGTGGAGGTCAAGGACCTGGAACATATTTGTATACATTAACATTCCCTGATGGTGTAACCACAAGTGGACCTCAGTCTATTGCTGTATTTAATAATTTAGGTGCTGGAACGTATACGATTACGGTTTCTGATAATCTTAATTGTACGGCAACAACAACTGCAGTGATTAATGAGCCAAATGAGGTTACTGTCAATATAGATACTGTAACACAGGTAACCTGCGATATTAATACTATAGATGTTACAATCAGTGGAACTAGTGATGTGGCAATTACCGAATACTATTATATAGACCAAGATGGTAACCAAGTAGCGAATGGTGGATCTGGAGTTTTCACAGGTCTTGGAGCTGGAGAGTATCAATTCTTTGTAGAAGATGTAAACGGATGTAGATCTCAGTTATCATCACCAGTTCCTGTTATACCAATTAATCAGATAGCAATTACTTTAGATCTGAGCGCTGCAAATATTAACTGTTTCAATGAAGAAACGGCAATTATAGATGCTTCGGTAACAGGTGGTATTGGAGACTATATTTTTGAGTTGACAAATAACACAACTGCTCAGACTTGGGGTCCACAGAGCGAAAGTGAATTCACGAATCTACCTCCAGGAAACTACACATATTTAGTAAGAAGTGATAGAAACTGTGTTTCTCAGGTTGATTTTGATATTATAAATCCTGCAGAATTTGAGAATATCCCTCCTGAGATTACGGATGTAGTATGTTTTGGAGAAGATAATGGATCCATTATTGTATTTGCAACTGGAGGTACAGGATTGTACTCATTCGCTATAAGCACTGACCCAGGTCAATTCTTTAATGATGAGTCAGATAATGTACCTAATCAGCATACATTTACGAACCTTGTTCCTGGAGTGTATCAAGTATTTGCACAAGATTCTAATGGTTGTGGGCAAGTATACGATGTAACAATTGGAGAACCAGATCAGTTAATGGCTAATATTGTGGGGTCAGTAACAGCAGAGACGTGTGCTGACGCTAACGATGGAGCAGTTACTATAGATATTACAGGTGGTACACCTCCTTATTTTACAAGTATTACTAATAATCCGGGAGATTTCGTGGAAGGGTTATTAACCTATATGGATCTTCCAGGAGGCATTACTAATATTTTTATTAGAGATTCTAATGATTGTCCAATTACGTTACCTGTTGATATTCCAGAGGGAGCTATTCTTAATGGGATAATGAGTCCTAGAGCAGATTGCCCTGTTTATAATGCCGACGGTACAGTGAGTCAGCCACCAGTATATTACATAGATTTTGTGTTAGGTGATGATTCTGTAGATACGGATATCATTTATAACTTAGTGTCAACTGATGGAGGTATCAGTCCTGGTGATAGTCTATCTCCAACCTTTGTTGTTCAGCCGGGAGAATATCAAGGAACAATGACATATACCCCAACAGGATGTGTGTTTGATGCGGGATTGATTACTATTGAGCCGTATGTTCCTTTACTTCCACCTGTTGCGGTTATGACTAATAATCCTCAGGATCCAAATGAATATGAGATTAGAATAGGAGGAACCGAACCATACAATAATAATTACACCTATTTTGTTGCAATTATTCCAAATGGATCAACACTGAACGACTTGATAGACTCTGATTATAGGGAATTAGACACAAATATTTTCTCGATTGATGAAACTAGTTTTTATGCTCTTAGAGTAGTTGATAATAGTTTTAATGATTGTCCAATAACTGCGTCACAGGAGTTAACATTTATCAATATTGTAATTCCTAATTACTTTACTCCTGATGGAGATGGGACTAATGATACTTGGTATCCACGACAAGATCCTTTCAGAGATCCATTCTTCTTCGGAAACATGGAAGTTAAGGTATTCGACAGATATGGTCGATTATTAGCTGAATTTATGGGAGATCAAGGTACAAATAATGGTTGGGACGGAATTTACCAAGGAAGTGAATTGCCATCTGGAGATTATTGGTTTACAATTATCCTGAATGACATAGATAATAGAGAGTTTACAGGTCACTTTACTTTATATAGATAATAAGTATGAGAACGTACACAAGACATATGATAATGGCTATAGTTTTATTAATTACTATAGTAGGAAATAGAAGTTATGCTCAGGAGTTTTTTGCACCAGTTCAGAACCAATATATCGCTGATAATCCGTATTTGATTTCCAGTGCCTATGCTGGGGTCGGTGATTGTTGGCAGGTTCGTGCTTCTGGTTTTGAACAATGGGTAGATATTGCAGATGCTCCAGGGACTCAATCGATATCTATAGATGGACGTATCTCTGATCGTTCGGGAGTGGGTGCTATCTTGTTTAATGATCAAAACGGTGCTACTACACAGAAGGGTGTTCAGCTATCTTTTGCACACCACTTAACGTTAAACGAGTATACTAATCAATATCTATCTTTTGGTATTAGTTATAAGTTTACTCAGTTTGGTATTGATACCTCACAGTTTAATGATGGAGATCCTAATTTACCACCTAGTGAATCCTTAGAGAACGTAACTGTGAATAACTCTAATTTTGATATTGGAGTATTGTATCGATTAGGACGTTTTTTCTTAAGTGCTAATGCCGTAAATTTATTGCGTAAAGAGATTGATGATTTTTTTCCAACTGAGCCTTCATCGATACAGAATTATTTTGTGTATTCAGGATATACTTTTTATGATCGTTTTAGTGATATAGAGATAGAGCCTTCAGTGTTGTATCAGAATTTTGCAGGTGATGGAAGGAGTACAGCGGATTTAAATCTAAAAGTAAGAAAATTGCATAGAGGTGATTACTATTGGGCAGGAGTAAGTCTTAGATCATTAGTAGATCAGGATTTCAAACCCCTATCAGTATCACCAATGATTGGTATCAAAAAGTCCAACTTTTATGTAGCCTATGGATATCAAATCAATGTAAATGAGGTATTTGATGCAAGTAATGCCGCAGGATCGCATATGATTACCCTTGGTATAGACTTTGGGTGTAGACAAAGTAAATGTGGATGTACCTATTAGAAATAAACAAAAGAGCACTAAACTAGTGCTCTTTTTTACTTTTTGTCTTTTAAGAATTTATCACATATAGTCCAAAAATAGCCACAATAAAATAACAGGTTATAGTTAAGGCTCCTTGATAGTCTTTGGCAACACGCTGCCCAAAAAGAAGCATTAATAGCGTTATACAAGCAGAAAACATAGCTCCAATTGCAAAACCAGTGTGATTATCAATAATCAAATGATAAATACCTATAATGCAAAATATAGCCGTAATTATTTCGATGATCAGGATGATACCCAGCATTAGTGGAACAATATTGCTTAAAAAAGTAGCAGAGAAATGACCTTTTAACCAGCTTAGGTTTCCCTTCCAATCTGTGATTTTATCAATACCAGATTGTAAAAAAGTAATAAGTAAGAAGAGTAAGATTGTAATAGAGACAATGTGAGTCATAAAATTATCCATGAAGTCGAGTTTAGTTTTGAAAAATAACAAACTCTAAAAGTCGTAATAAAGAATAAGAATAAAAAATATTAAATAAAGCCCTAAACGGCTTTTTTATGAAGTAATCTAGTTAACTTAATAGATAAATCAGTTAGAATGATTTTTGCATTACCATTGCGCTCAATATGATAGATCGCATCCTGAAGCTCATTACTAATATCCATAATGTTAGCCCCGTGAATAAAAGGAGCAAAATTCTGAAGTTTAAATCCATTGGTTTGAGGTTCTAAAAACACAAGATCATCAGCTCCATAATTTAATAACAGCGCTTGTCTGAAAAAATCCAAACAATAGTTTAGAAATTTCTTTTGTGTCTCTCTTCCGGAACCCGCTATAGACTCACTCCAATTAATTAAATCATTAACAGCTGATTTATTACCCTTTGCTCTAAAAGCTGTTCGTACCCATTGTATAAACCAATCCTCAAACTGATCATCACCACCATCGTGATGTAATAAATGTAATGCCTTACTATAATCACCATTAGCTTGATGTGCAATTTTTAGCGCTTCTGCATCAGAGAGGTTTTCTGATGCTTTTATGGCGTCTTTAATCACTTGTTCTCCCAAAGGAGGGAAATGTAAAACCTGGCATCTGGATCTTATGGTTTGTATTAATTGTTCTTCATCCTCGGCGATCAGAATAAAAACTGTTTTTTCTGGAGGTTCTTCGATTAACTTGAGCAGTTTATTAGAAGCGGCAATATTCATTTTATTCGCCATCCAGATCAACATCACTTTATAACCACCTTCGTAACTTTTTAAAGATAGTTTTTTTACCACATCTAATGCTTCATCAACACCGATTTGACCCTGTTTTTTTTCTATTCCTAGCAAAAGATACCAATCGAAAATGCTTCCGTAAGGATTTTCATTTATAAAGGTTCTCCATTCCTCTGCAAAGTGATTTGCCGTAGGATGTTTTTTTACCTTATCATTGGTGGCAACAGGATATGCAAAATGCAAATCGGGATGTGCCAGATGATCAAATTTTAGATTACAAGATTGGACACCTCCAGTGTTTTCGCCATCCTTATTTTGACATAAAATATATTGAGCGTAGGCGATCGCCATGGGTAAGGTACCGCTCCCATTAGGACCAACAAAAAGTTGCGCATGAGGAATACGACCTCTTTCTACACTTGTAGTTAGGTAGCTCTTTATATGTGTAAGTCCTAATATTTCTGAAAAAAGCATAAAGCAAATATAATTTATATAAAGGTTAAAAAAATTAATTCCACTAACCTTTTATCATTTCTCCTTTGGGGAGAAACATGAATGAGGGATATAAAAACTAATCGTGGAATTAATTTTAATTTTTAATATAATAGCATACAATATCTATAGACGGGTTTAGATATAATTGGAGACAAATAAAATGTGATTTTTTCATTGAAAAGCATCTTTTTGCTAAAAATCGATAAAAGTGGAAGTTTGTAAAAAAAATAGACCACTTTTTCTATTAGTTTTCAATGTTTTTAAGGAAATAGAATTATTTTCGTTTGCGAAAAATCAATCCAATCCGATGAAGACAATCAATGATTTCAATTTTGAAAATAAAAAAGCATTAATTCGAGTAGATTTTAATGTTCCTCTAGATGAGAATTTTAAGGTGACTGACAATACCAGAATTGAAGCTGCCAAGCCAACTATTATTAAAGTGCTCGAAGATGGTGGAAGCGCCGTTTTAATGTCTCATTTAGGTCGTCCAAAAGGAGTTCAGGATGAATTTTCATTAAATCACATTGTAGATGAGGTATCACAAGTAATAGGTGTACAAGTGAAATTTGTAACCAATTGTGTGGGTCAAGAAGCGGAAGATGCTGTAGCGCAATTAAATCCTGGTGAAGTTTTATTACTAGAAAACCTAAGGTTTCATAAAGAAGAAACTGCGGGAGATACTGGTTTTGCTGAACAGCTATCAAAATTAGGTGATATTTATGTAAACGATGCTTTTGGTACTGCGCACAGGGCACATGCATCTACAACAATCGTAGCACAGTTTTTCCCAGAAAGCAAATGTTTCGGAATTTTATTAGCTAAGGAAATAGAAAGTATCGATAAGGTATTAAAAAGCGGAGAAAAACCTATTACTGCTGTTTTAGGAGGATCTAAAGTTTCTTCTAAAATTACCATTATTGAAAATATTTTAGATAAAGTAGACCACCTTATCATCAGTGGCGGAATGACATATACATTTGTCAAAGCGCAAGGAGGTCAGATAGGAGATTCTATTTGTGAAGACGATAAACAAGAGCTGGCTTTGGAAATTTTAAAGAAAGCAGAAGAAAAAGGAGTACAAATACACTTACCAGTAGATGTAATTGGTGCCGATGCTTTTGATAACAATGCGAATACTAAAGCAATGAGTGTTGATGCAATTCCTGATGGTTGGCAAGGCTTAGATGCAGGACCAGAAACATTAAAGAATTTTCATCAGGTGATATTAAATTCCAAAACAATACTTTGGAACGGACCATTGGGAGTATTCGAGATGGAAAACTTTGCAAATGGAACAATAACACTAGGGCATTCTATTGCAGAAGCAACCGAAAAAGGAGCATTTTCTCTTGTTGGCGGCGGTGATTCTGTTGCAGCAGTAAAACAGTTTGGTTTTGGGGATAAAGTAAGTTATGTTTCTACCGGTGGTGGAGCGATGTTAGAAAGCTTAGAAGGAAAAACACTTCCAGGTATCGCAGCAATTGGAAATTAGTTGGAAGCTATTCTGCTCAACAACAGAATCTAGCTCTATAAATTAATTCCTCAAGATTATTTACGAATCAACATAAGGTGTAAAATTCTGTAAGAAAAGTCTTGGTATATTTAAAAGTTATTAAAAATCAGTCATTTAGACTGATTTTTTTATGTTTTTAACTTGTTGATTTTTTGGATTTTAGAAAAAAATTGCGATTTTCGCGTCGGTGTTGTTGATAACTTGTTGAAAGATCGTACTAATCACCCCAAATTATCCGTTAGTTTGAGTAATTGTAAACAATATCCGAAAATGATTAAAAATTGTTGGTTATATCTTAGTTTTCTTTTTTGTCTGAGTACACTTCAGGCTCAGGATACCATCCCATCATCCACGAATACAAAAGCGTCCAGAATATTAGCACTTGATAAAGAACTTACACTAAAAAAAGATACTGTTCAGGTAATTGATACGACCAAAGTGATTAGTACAATCGGAGAGCTAAAAACCACTACGTTTACAAAAACCAGTGTTAAAGATAGTGTGATGTATACTGCGAAGGATCATCCTAAAATGGCACAATTAGATTCCATTTGGAAACAAGAATTATACAATTCCAGTTTATTTGATACAATCTATAAATCGGTTACGGAACTAGAATATGAGCCAGTAGAGTATGTAGACCTTCCCACAGATACGTTAAAAGCCAGATTGATAGAATTGAATGCACGTACTCCTTTTAACGTGGAGTATAATCCTTCACTAGAAAGTGTCATTAAGAATTATCTTAAGAATCGTCATGAGCATTTAGAAAGACTAATGGCTTTAAGTGAATTTTACTTTCCACTATTCGAGCAAGAATTAGATAATCAAAATATTCCTTTAGAAATAAAATATTTAGCAATTGTAGAATCTGCATTAAAACCAAGAGCAAAATCTAGAGTTGGAGCAACAGGTTTATGGCAATTTATGTTCGGAACCGGAAAAATGTTCGGATTAGAAGTAAGTTCATATGTAGATGAACGCATGGATCCAATTATGGCAACTCAAGCTGCTTGTAAATACTTAGCCAGTCTTTATCGTGTATTTGGTGATTGGGATCTGGCATTAGCATCATACAATTCCGGACCAGGAAATGTAACTAAAGCAATAAGACGAAGTGGAGGATATAAGAATTACTGGAATATTCGTCATAATCTACCTAGAGAGACCGCTGGATATCTACCTGCGTTTTTGGCAACCATGTATATTTTTGAATATGCAGAAGAACACGGGTTTAAGCCTAGACGACCAGAATTTGCATATTTCGAAACGGATACTGTAAAAGTAAAACAGATGATTACGCTGGATCAGGTTTCCGAAGTTATGGATATCAATATGGAAGAGTTGCAGTTTTTAAACCCTTCATATAAACTAGATATTATCCCGCATATTAAAGATGAAAACTATGTGCTACGTTTACCACTTGATCAAATAGGTACGTTTGTAACAAACGAAGATCAAATATATACGCTTGCACAAACAGAATTTAATAAACGAGAAAAACCGCTCCCTAAGTTTATCGAAGCCAATGATAGAATTAGATATCGGGTACGAAGTGGTGATTTTCTGGGTAAAATTGCTAGAAGATATGGAGTGCGTGTAAGTCAAATCAAAAGATGGAATGGATTACGTAGTAATAATCTTAGAATCGGACAACGATTAACTATATATCCACGTCGACCAGTGGTGGATAGGCCAAAAAAGAAAACAACTACCAAAACAGCTGTTGCAAGTTCGAATCCAGGAAGTTCTGAAGTGTATACCGTAAAATCTGGAGATACCTTATGGAGTATTTCGCAAAAGTTTAAAGGAGTTTCTATCGAAAACCTTAGAAGCTGGAATAATATCAGTGGTACAGGAATTAAACCCGGTATGAAGTTGAAGGTAACAAAGTCTTAATAATACTTTTTTAGTCAATCGAACTAAACCTATGCAGAAACTTTTATTAGTTGTAACATCTCTTATTTTTTTAATTAGCTGTAATAGCGACGATAATGACAATAGTCTTTCTTGTTGTGGAGAAGATTCTTTGGTTGTTGAAACAAATAATCTTTCTGGAGATACGCAAATAAATATTTTTAATGTAATTACTCCTAATGGAGATGGTGTAAATGATGCTTTTATAATAGCTGGTCTTGCAGCATATCCTAATAACTCTATAAAAGTTTTTTCAAATAATATTTTAGTTTTTGAGACAAATAATTATCACCAGAATCAAGTATTTGGTATTGACTTAGTAAATGATTCTTTTACTCAAAAGGTTTTTACCTATGAGTTAATAATTGATAACGGAGATAGTTTTAAAGCTAGAGGAACAATATGTGCCGTAAAATCTTCTGGCGGTGATATAGATAGCTGTAACGCTTTTGATCTCGGCGATCCTCTCTTTGATTAATTATAATTTTTAATAGTAACGCATCCCAAGTATATTTATATTATGAAAAAACTAGTTTTTACCATCATCAGTGTACTATGTATAATAAGTTGTAACAATGATGATGATGCTCCAATAGAACAGAAAACTTGCTGTTCTGAAGATTCTTATGTCATTCAAGTAAACAACTTACCAGAAGGAAAGGAAATTGAGCCACCAAAATATTTCACGCCAAATAGAGATGGATTTCATGACACATATTATTTTATAGGTCTTGAAGATTTTCCTAACAATTCCGTTAAGTTTTTCCTGAATAACAACCTAGTTCTTGAAGCGGATGGTTTTAGTGTTGAGGATAGTCAAAATTTTAGTGAAACTATATCAGATGAAGATTTTGACACAAGAGTATATCGATATGAATTAGAGGTAGATAATGGCGATACATTTAAAGCTACAGGGTATATTTGTGCAGTTAAGACCCCAAATATCAATATATCTATTTCTTGTCTTTTTGATCCATCTGATCCAGACCCGGTAATTCGGTAATCTATTATTAGCTCATAGTTACGATTTTTAAACTCCTAAAATACAATTGGAACGGTTTATGATGTCATAAAGAGTACTATATCCGTTATATGGATAGTATTTTTTTTGATATTAGCACATCCCAAGTATATTTGTATTATGAAAAAACTAGCTCTTGCCATCATCAGTGTATTATGTATAGTAAGCTGTACAGAAACTAAAAAAGACACTTCAGAAAAAATAAACGGCTCTCTTGCTCAATCCGTAGGTAAAATAAACGAATTATCTGTAGTAATAGATAATGAGTTATGGACAGGTAGTTTAGGCGATACCATACGTAAATATTTCGGGGCAGAAGTCCCAGGTTTACCACAAGAAGAACCATTATTTTCTATGAGACAATTGCCCGCTGATGCATTTACAGGGATTGCCAGAAGAAGGAGAATGTTTCTTAAAATAGAAAAAGGAGAAGAATCCAAAGTATATGTAGCAAAAAATAAATATGCGACTCCTCAATTGGGTTATGTGATTACTGGTACCAGTGAAGGCGAAATTATCCGTTTGATTCAGGAAAGATCCGATGGGATTATTGCTAAATACAAGAAAATAGAAACCAAAGAAAAACAATATCGAATTAAAAAATCGGTAGAATACATTCCTCAATTGCAAGAGAAAATGGGCATTACACTGAAAATCCCATCTGCATATAGAATTGCTAAAGAAGAAGATAAGTTTTTTTGGTTGCGTAAAGACATCAAGAATGGAGACATCAACCTTATGATTTATGAACTTCCTTTAGGAGCAATACCAAAAGATTCTAATACCATTGCTAAGATCATACAAGTAAGGGACTCTATTGGTCAATTAAAAATTCCTACCAATTCTGGAAAATTCATAACAGAAGAAGCATATGCACCATATTTATATGAAACCTCTTTAGATAACAAGTTTACTTTTGAAACCAAAGGAACCTGGGAAATTAAAGACAGATATATGGCAGGCCCTTTTGTAAATTATGTGATTGATGATGTATCTAACAACAGGCAGTTTGTTATAGAAGGTTTTGTCCTGGCGCCATCAGTAAGAAAAAGAAACTATATCTTCGAGTTAGAAGCGATTATTAAAACCATTAAATTCGATTAGTAAAGTTTAACCTTTGCAATTCTAAAACAGAGTTTCTTCTCCTTGGGGAGAGGATTAAGGTGAGGGGTTTATAGATAATACTCTTTATTCCGTTGCCCGTTTAGATAATTATTATAGAAAGAGGCGTCCATTTTAAATATTTGTTGTAATGCAATGGAAGCAAAATGTATCCAAAACATGTTTATGATTAGGATAAGACGAATTCCTAATAAGTTTTGATATTAGACAAGGTTTATAATATATTTAGCGGTTCAAAAAAATGTAACCAATGAATATTGTTTCTTTTATAGCGAAACAGGTTCCTGTTTCGGAAAAGCAAATCACTAAAACCATCGAATTACTAGATGATGGAGCTACGATTCCATTTATTTCTAGATATCGTAAAGAAATGACCGGTAATCTGGATGAGGTAGAGATTGGCGAAATTGTAAAGTATAAAACCAATTTTGAAACTTTACAAAAAAGAAAAGAAAGTGTTATTGCTAGTATCAAAGAACAAGAAGCGCTAACACCCGAATTGCAAAAGCGTATAGAAGCTGCACAGACTTTGTCTGAAGTAGAAGATATATATCTACCCTATAAGAAAAAGCGTAAGACCAAAGCTTCTATAGCAAAAGAACAGGGATTAGAACCTCTGGCTAAGATTATAATGCAACAACGCGAAGAGGAAATTATATTTGTAGCTTCTCAATATCTTAACGATACAATTATCAATGAAGAACTGGCCTTACAGGGAGCAAGAGATATTATTGCAGAATGGATCAATGAAGATTCGACAGTAAGAAATAGACTTCGTAGATTATATCAACGCAGAGCAGCCATATCTTCTACAGTAGTAAAAACAAAAAAAGACGAAGAAGAGGCACAGAAGTATCAACAATATTTTGAATGGGAAGAACCATTGCAAAAATGCCCATCACACAGATTATTGGCTATTCTTAGAGCAGAAAATGAGAAGATAGTCCGAGTAAAAATTTCGGTTCCTGAAAATGATGCACTAGATATTATAGATGATATTATGATCAAATCTAATATCGAAGCTTGCACAGATCAAATGTTTCTAGCGATTGCAGATGCATATAAAAGATTGCTCACTCCGGCAATTTCAACAGAAGTACTAAATCAAGCTAAAGAAAAAGCAGATGACAATGCAATCATAGTTTTTGCTCAAAACCTAAAACAATTATTGCTAGCGTCTCCATTGGGACAGAAACGTATTCTGGCATTAGATCCTGGTTTTAAATCTGGTTGCAAAGTGGTTTGTTTAGATGAACAAGGAGATTTATTACATAATGAAAATATATATCCACATCCACCACAGCGTGAAACTACTAATGGAATAAAAAAGATTAAGTCTTTAGTAAATGCATATAAAATTGAAGCCATTGCAATAGGTAATGGAACAGCGGCTAGAGAAACAGAAGCTTTTATTAAAAAAATTCCATTCGAAGGTCCAATTCAAGTGTTTATGGTTAACGAAAGTGGCGCATCAGTATATTCAGCTTCTAAAATAGCAAGAGCAGAGTTTCCTAATTATGATGTAACGGTTCGTGGAGCAGTATCTATCGGAAGAAGATTGGCAGATCCTTTGGCAGAATTAGTAAAAATAGACCCAAAAGCAATTGGAGTTGGTCAATATCAACATGATGTAGATCAAACCAAACTAAAAAACGAACTCGATACAGTGGTGATGAGTTGCGTAAATAGTGTAGGGATTAATGTAAATACCGCCAGCGCACCGTTATTAAGTTATGTATCGGGAATAGGGGATAAGCTAGCAGAAAATATAGTAAACTATAGATCAGAAAATGGAGCGCTACAATCTAGAGAAGAACTAAAAAAAGTTCCACGATTGGGAGGTAAAGCCTATGAACAAGCAGCGGCTTTTTTGAGAATTACAGATCCTAATAATCCGTTAGATAATTCTGCAGTACATCCGGAACGATACAAGTTGGTTTCTAAAATGGCAAAAGATGTAGGTGTCCCGCTAAAGGAATTAATAGGAAATAAAACAGCGATTACCAATATCAAGTTACAGAATTACATATCTGACAATGTAGGGTTACCAACGCTGAATGATATCGTGAAGGAATTAGAAAAACCAGGTGTTGACCCTAGAAAGAAAGCAACTGTTTTTGAATTCGATCCCAATGTGAAAACAATCAATGATCTAAAAGCCGGAATGAAATTACCCGGAATAGTAAATAACATTACTAATTTTGGATGTTTTGTAGATATCGGTATTAAAGAAAGCGGATTGATACATATCTCAAAATTAGCGAATGAATATATCAGTGATGTAAATGCTGTAGTTCAGTTAAACCAGCATCTGATGGTTACTGTAATGAGTATAGATTTACCCAGGAAGAGAATTCAGCTTTCTTTGGTAGATTAAAGTTAAAAAAAAATACTCCTTTTAGATAAAAAGGAGTATTTACTATATTTTTATGCCCCAGCTAATTATGGTAGTAAACTTGCAGTAGCATTTTTTTGAGTGATTCTTTTATTTTCTTCTTTGTTTACAAGATTTGTTAATCTTGTTGTTTTTTTAATATCAGTATTAAAACCGTTTTTTTCTAATAAAAGATTATAAAAATCCTTTTTAGTAGTATTAGTAACTTCTTTTTTGTTTTCCTTGATCGTAATATCAAAGTTATTTGCCTTTATAAGAGCGTTATAAAAATCTGATTTTGATGCCTTAACAGTAGTTGTATTCTCATTAGTAATCTCTTGCGCACTAATACTTGAGAAAGAAAATAAAATTACGATGGTAAAAAATATAGTTTTCATAGTTTGGGGCTTTATGAAGTTACTTACTTATTTGACTCAAAATTAACACGAAATAACGATGTAATAAAACATATGAATAGCTTTTAGATGAAGTGGTTTTTTATTTCGATGAAATACACAAATTTTATGGTTTTACCGTAAAAACAAAACGTTTAATGTGTCAAAATTAAGGTTTTATGGTTGTTTTTTGGGAACAATTTTTTTATTTATTCGTTGTAAATGAGCAATGTATGATGCATTCCTAAATAGTAGTTTATGTTTTCACAAATCGTTAACAACTGTGGTTTTTTGATTACTTTAGTATAACTTATTTTGAGTAGTCAACGATTTATTCAATAAAAAATGCCCAGCTTATATAAGCTGGGCATTTTTACTACTATATAACTATAGGTTATTTTTTCTCTTCTATTTTATTAGGATCTTCTTCTTCTTTTGAGGCATCTTTAAATTCTTTGATCCCGCTTCCTAAACCCCTCATCAATTCCGGAATTTTTTTACCTCCGAACAAAAGTAAAACCACAGCAACAATCAAGGCGATTTGCCAAGGGCCTAACATTCCTAAAAATACACTTAATGACATCATGATCTTAAAATTAGATTACAAAGTTAACAAGATTTAGATAAAAAAGACATTTTTGAAGTGCTAAAAACTCCTTTTGTGATAATATTCACACCTTATAATAAGACTATTCATACCTAAATAACGTTTTATACTAGTTATTGTTTGAATTTTATTCCAGTAAATTCAAATGACAAATGGTAATATTGTAGAATTTAGCATTTTTATCCCTAAACAGAATATGTATATTTGCGTAACAAACACAATTGCCCTGATAGTAGATTAATCTATGGCTAAAAAGAAAAAAGAACAAAAAAGAATTACCAAAAAACTACTAAACAAGTATCGACTGGTAATTCTTAACGAAGATACCTTCGAGGAACGAATTTCATTTAAACTAACAAGACTTAATGTTTTTGTATTAGTTATGATTACTTCGATCGTTTTGGTTTCTTGCACAACTATTCTAATTGCTTTTACACCATTAAGAGAATACATTCCAGGATATTCTTCAACATCTTTGAATCAAAAAGCAACTAGATTAGTTTCTACTGCGGATTCTTTAGAAACTGTATTAACCGTTAATCAGGAATATTATAAATCGATCAAAAAAGTTTTAATAGGAGACGTTAAGACAGTAGAGTTTGATATTGATTCTGCACTACAATCACAAAAGTTAAATCCAGAAGAAGTAGATCTAAGTCCATCAGAACAGGACATGAAACTTAGAGAAGAAGTTTCTAGAGAAGATAAATACAGTTTGTTCGAAAGTGAAAAATCGAGTACGGATTTTTCACTATTTCCACCAGTAAAAGGTAGCATTACATCCAAGTATAACGTTAATGAAAAACATTATGCAATTGATGTGGCGGTACCAAAGGACACTCCTATTAAAGCAGCAGCAGCAGGAACTGTAATTTTTGCAGAATGGACATCAGAAACGGGACATGTGATTATATTAGAACATGGAAATAGTTTATTGACCGTTTATAAACATAATGCTTCGTTAACAAAACAACAAGGAGAGTTAGTAAAAGCAGGAGAAGTAATTGCGACAGCTGGATCAACAGGTGAACTGTCGACAGGACCGCATTTACATTTTGAATTATGGAGAGATGGATATCCTACAGATCCATCAAAATTTATTGATTTTGAATAAAAACAGATAATGTCTATTAAATCATTAGGGGCAAAGATTTTTGCAAAGCATATCCGTAAAAAGATAAACAAGTGGGCAAATAATCCTATAAAAACGCAAGAAGAGGTTTTTAATAAATTAATACTAAATGCTAGAAATACAGCTTTTGGTAAAGATCATGGTTTCCATACTATAAAAACACACGAAGATTTTGTAAAAAAAGTACCGATCCGTGATTACGAAGAACTGCGTCCATATGTAGATCGCGTTGTAAAAGGAGAAAGCGATGTACTATGGCCCGGAAAACCAATTTATTTTGCTAAAACATCCGGAACTACGAGCGGAGTAAAATATATTCCGTTA
The DNA here is from genome assembly GCF_947492405.1 of uncultured Aquimarina sp. GTDB lineage: Bacteria > Bacteroidota > Bacteroidia > Flavobacteriales > Flavobacteriaceae > Aquimarina. The sequence goes on along the minus strand of NZ_CANLMP010000002.1, from coordinate 1,188,759 downwards.
ACTTCAGATTCCATGCCAACACATATCCAAGCGGCAAGAAATGCTATTCTGTGTTATATTGCGGAAAGTGGAAAAACTGCTTTTGTAGATGGTAAAATGATATTTCTTCAAGGAAGCCCAGAACTTGTAGAAAAGAACGGAATAAATTTAGGAAGACTCTCTGGAATTGTAGCGCATTACGTGCCAAAATATCTGCAGAAAAACAGATTACCAAGTTGGGAAACCAATTGTATTGATGATTGGGAAACAAAAGTGGATGCAATTGTTGAGGAAACCGTAGATGAAAACATGACAATCATTAGCGGAATACCACCTTGGGTGCAAATGTATTTTGAAAAACTTCAAAAAAAGGCAGGAAAACCAATAGGAGAGCTTTTTAAGAATTTTGAATTGTTTATCTACGGAGGTGTAAACTATGAACCGTATAAAGCTACTTTCCAAAAGTTAATAGGAAGAAAAGTTGCCAGTATTGAATTATATCCCGCATCTGAAGGTTTTTTTGCTTTTCAGGATAAACAACATGAAAAAGGAATGCTTTTACAATTAGATTCCGGAATGTTTTATGAATTTGTAAAAGCAGATAAGTTTTTTGAAGAAAACCCGAAAAGACTAACAATTAAAGATGTTGAGGTCGGAGTAAATTATGTAATGCTTATTTCTTCTAATGCTGGATTGTGGGCATATAATATTGGTGATACAGTGATGTTTACAAGTACGGCACCATACAGAGTAGTAGTTTCTGGTAGAATTAAACATTTTATTTCTGCATTTGGCGAGCATGTGATTGGTAAAGAGGTAGAACAATCTATAAAAGAAGCGGCAGAAACAACCGGAACAATGATCAAAGAGTTTACGGTAGCACCGCAAATCAATCCAGATGACTCAGAGTTGCCGTATCACGAATGGTTTGTAGAATTTCAGGAAACCCCAGAAAACATAGAAGAGTTTGCTTTGCAAATTGATCATTCTTTACGAAAACAGAATACATATTACGATGATTTGATCGTGGGAAATGTCCTGACAACTTTAAAAGTCAGAACAGTTCCTAAAGGCGGTTTTAATAGTTACATGAAATCTATTGGAAAACTAGGAGGGCAAAACAAATTACCAAGGCTTTCTAATGATAGAAAGATTGCCGATTCCTTAACAATCAGTATAGTTAAATAAGTTATATATTTGTTTGGAAAAATTTATGCCAAATTTGAAATTACAAGGAAGAACAAGATCTCAGGAAAGCTCAAGTGCAATAGAACGTATGTATATCACCATGCGACATCTATTCAATAGAGGCTTTTATAAGCCTATGGGAGTTTCTGGAGATACGTTAAGAGAAGGATTACTAACACTTCGTCCAGAAATATATGGTTCCGTTGCGGAAGAAAAAGTAGAGTTGGATGGATTGTTGTATGTAATCGATCGTTTGCCAATCGGAATTGAAGAATGTCGGTATATAAACCTTACTAGTGAGGAAGGTTATAAAAACTCACATTTTAAGGCAATTGTTCCTCCGAAAAGAAGAAGAAATTGTTATAGGATCGACCAAGAGCAAATGAATATCGAGGTTACTCGTGGAAGATCAGAGATCTATGACATTCTTACGCACCTTACTTTTTTGTTTATCGAATCTCATAAGATTATGAATCGAGTGGTGATTAATGAAGAAGGAAACGTAACACGAGATTGGGATAAATTAGAAAATGCAGTATCTTCTAAAAAAGAACTTACAAAAGCAGAACGAGAAGTTGCGCTAACCCATACCGCTAATATACTAGGAAGAACTTTTCAAGAAGTAACCTCTATTTACGGTAGTTTTTCTTGTCCTGAGAATAAAGAGAGATTTCTTCATATAATTTATTGGTTAGGCAAACTGGCAATTGATGAATCCGTTAACGGAAATAAGAGAATTGTTACTTTTAGTCCTGTTTTAAGAGAACGTTTAGGACATCATATTCACGGAGAACGATGGGCAAATAGCATAAAAAATAAATTGGAACAACTTGATTTATTAGAAAGACCCATACATATTATAAGTGCGAACATGCACAGCGTAATGAATACCTTGTACGCACCAATTGCGTTAAAAACAGAACTAAAGAATAAGACGACTTTTGATATTTATGAATTGCTTAGTGAAAGTAAGAATGATAAACTAAGAGCAAAAGTAGAAAAATTAGCCCTCCAGAAAGGGATGACCTATATAAAGGATCAAAGCGGGACAAATATTGATGTTCAGATATTTGACACCTCAAAATATACAGAAGGGACATATGCTTCTTTAATTTCCAAGGTAAAGAAAGAAGATAAACCGCTAATTATTGTAATGGATTATGCGTTTGGAGAACAAGCGTATGAAACCATGGATGAATTGCTAAAACCATATGTAAAACCGGAAGAAACAAAATATCTTAATGTTAAATCAGTTTCTTTAATGGGAAAAGCAGGCATTCTAGAAGGAGGAAAAGGAGATATCATGATACCTTCTGCTCATGTTTTTGAAGGAACAGCAGATAACTACCCTTTTGATAATGGATTGAAAAAGGAAGATTTAGAAGGACATGGAATTGATATTTATGATGGTTCGATGATAACGGTATTGGGAACATCATTACAAAATAGAGACATATTAAAGTTTTTTCATGACTCTACCTGGAATGTGATTGGATTAGAAATGGAAGGAGCTCATTATCAAAAAGCAATTCAATCTGCATCTAAACTAAGAGGTAGTATTAGTTCGGATGTAAAAGTAAACTATGCATATTATGCTTCTGATAATCCATTAGAAACAGGCAGTACTTTAGCATCTGGAGGATTGGGAACAACAGGAGTAAAACCAACATATTTGATTACAGAGAAGATTTTAGAACAGATATTCAATGAAGCTTAGATAGTATGAGTGAAAAAACCAATAATATAGAAATTGATTTAGGACAATTTTTTAAATCTATTATAAAAGGTTTCAAAGGTTTGCTAAAACTTTTAATTAAGGCTTTGTTATTTTATAAAAAGAAGTGGATTTTGTTTTCGATTTTGTTTGTTACTGGGGCTATTGGTGGTTACTTTTTGGAGAAAACTTTTGAACTAAATAAAAGACATAAGCAAGAAATTATTTTAGAGCCTAAATATGATACAACATCTTACATATATGAATTTGTAGATAACTTGAATATCAAATTTAAAGATAAGTTATTTTTAAAAGAAATAGAGCTGGATTCAACAGACATAAAGGAGCTAAAGAAGATTAGCTTAGAACCTATTATCCAATCTAAAGATGTTTTGGATGAATTACAAAGGACTTATAAAGGTCAAAACTTTTTCAATCAATTTATGGATGGGTATGAGGATGAAGCATTAAATAGCGAGAAGTACAAGAGTTTTTTCAAGCACCATAAATTGACATTAGTATTTAATGGAGAAAATAAAAATAATGCCAAAGTCTCTAAACAACTATTAGGTTATGTAGGCTCTAACGAATATTTTAGTAATGAACTCTTTTTGACACTAAAACAAACAAAATCTAATTTAGACAAGAATAAAGAGACTTTAGTTTTTGTCGAAGAATATTTGAATAAGTTAAGCAAAAATCCCTTTAATCAAGATAAGGAAGTTATAGTTATCGGAGGTGAGTCAGAAATACCTACAGTAGCTTCGCTCTTAGATAAGAAGGAATCTTTGATGAGAACGATTAGTTTTCAGGAAAGAATTGTCGAATTGGATACCAAACTATTTGATATAGTAGAATATAGTAATGTTGTTCCATATCCAATAGGAATTCATAAACGATTAATTTTATTATTACCAGTATTGCTTTGTCTTTTTGTGTCTATTATATTTTTATTTAAAAATTCTACAGGAAAATTAGAGAGTTTTATTAACCACTAGTTTAAATTCTATTATCGTGTCTAAAAACATATTAGTAACAGGAGGAGCTGGATTCATAGGTTCAAATTATTTGAATTACAAATCAAAGTTTCAAGACATCAAAATAATTAATCTTGATAAACTTACGTATGCTGCAAACTTAGATAATATTCAAATAGCCAATGATTGCGATTATACATTCATCAAAGGAGACATTTGTGATGTTTCACTAGTTCAAAAAGTTTTTTCAGACTTTAACATAAACGAGGTAGTACATTTTGCCGCAGAATCTCATGTGGATAATTCAATAAGTAATCCAGGAGCTTTTATAGATACTAATATTGTGGGCACTTTTAATTTACTTCAAGCTGCTTATCAAAGTTGGATGGACACTCCTAATGTTTTTAAAAGAGGTATGGAGAACTCTAAATTCCTTCATGTATCCACAGATGAAGTATATGGAACTCTTGGAGAGACAGGATTGTTTACTGAGCAAACATCATATGCTCCTAATAGCCCTTATAGTGCTTCTAAGGCATCCTCTGATATGCTTGTGAGAAGCTATTTTCATACCTATGGCTTGCCTGTGGTTACCACTAATTGTTCTAATAACTACGGACCGCAGCAACACGATGAAAAATTAATACCCACTATAATAAGAAAGGCAGTAACCGAAGAAAATATCCCAATTTATGGAGATGGTAAAAATATTAGAGATTGGTTGTATGTTTTAGATCATTGTAAAGGAATTGATTTAGTTTTAGAAAAAGGAAAACTGGGAGAGACTTATAATATTGGAGGTAAAAACGAAAGAGAGAATATATACATAGCAAGAACAATATGTAAAATTCTTGACAGAGTCAAACCATTACATAATCAAAAATCGTATCTGGATTTGATTACCTTTGTAACCGATAGACCGGGCCACGACTTTAGATATGCAATTGATGCATCCAAAATAGAAAATGAATTAAGCTGGAATGCTGAAGAAAATTTTGAATCAGGAATTGAAAAAACGATAATCTGGTATTTAGAAAAGTATAAGTAACATTTCAAAAACGTATGTTAGTCTGAGCAAGTCTAAGACAAATTGATTAAAATCTCTAAAATGAAAGGAATCATATTAGCTGGAGGATCAGGAACACGTTTACACCCATTAACGCTAGCAATAAGTAAGCAGCTAATGCCGGTGTATGATAAACCTATGATTTATTATCCGCTTTCTACATTAATGTCTGCAGGAATTAGAGAAATTCTAATCATTTCTACTCCATTAGATTTACCATTATTTAGAAAATTATTAGGTGATGGTAAGAAATATGGATGTGTTTTTGAATATGCAGTTCAGAAAGAACCGAATGGATTGGCAGAAGCATTTATTATTGGTGAAAATTTTATTGGAGATGATAAAGTTGCATTAGTTTTAGGAGACAACATTTTTTATGGTTCTGGTTTAGAAGAATTACTGGAAAGTAATAATGATCCTAGTGGAGGAATCATATATGCATATCATGTACAAGACCCTGAAAGGTATGGCGTAGTAGATTTTGATAGTAAAGGAAATGCGATGTCTATAGAAGAAAAACCCCAATTCCCCAAGTCTAATTATGCAGTTCCGGGAATTTATTTTTATGATAACGAAGTTGTTAGAATTGCTAAAAATATCAAACCAAGTGATAGAGGAGAATTAGAAATCACAGATGTAAATAATGAATATCTTAAAGAAAGAAAACTGAAAGTAAGTATATTAGATAAAGGAACAGCTTGGTTAGATACCGGAACGTTTAATTCACTTATGCAAGCTTCTCAGTTTGTACAGGTAATAGAAGAACGTCAGGGATTAAAAATAGGTGCAATTGAAGAAGTAGCTTATAAAAAAGGTTTTATAACCAAGAATCAACTTGAGGAATTAGCAAAACCCTTAATTAAGAGCGGTTATGGAAAATATTTATTGCAATTGGATTAATATTCATTTTTTGTCATTCCAGCGTAAGCTGGAATCCATCTTAGGTATAACAGAATAAGTATGCAAATAGAAAGAACATTTATAGAAGGCTGCTTCATATTAAAACCAAGAATATTCAAAGATGAAAGAGGTTATTTTTTTGAAAGTTTTAATCGAAAAACATTTAAGAAGTTAACAGGATTAAACATTGATTTTGTTCAGGATAACCAATCAGTTTCTACAAGAGGAGTATTAAGAGGTTTACATTTTCAAACAGGAGAATATGCGCAAGCAAAACTGGTAAGAGTAACTAAGGGTAGTGTGTTAGATGTGGTTGTAGATCTAAGACAGGATTCTTTAACATATGGAAAACATTTTTCTTTAGAATTAAATGATCAAAATAATTATCAATTGTTTGTTCCCAGAGGTTTTGCACACGGATTCGTTGTGTTGAGTAACGAAGCTATTTTTGACTATAAATGTGACAATTATTATCACAAAGATGCAGAATCTGGTATTAAATATGATGATTCAGATTTAGCAATTGATTGGAAACTAAAATTATCAGAATTATTATTATCAGAGAAAGATAATATTTTGCCTAATTTTAAAGAATTAAATAAATAACACAAAGTTCTTTCTATTTTTAGAAAACACAGTACCTTTGCGGCACTTTTAAAGGATCAACATTAACTGATTATGAGTAATAAAGAAAACACTTCTGAAGAAATAGATCTTGGCCAATTGTTTAGGTTAATTGGAAATGCTTTTAATAACTTATTTTTATTTATTAGGAAAGTTTTTAAAGGGATATTTCATATCATTATTCTTTTCCTTCAATTCATTCAATTGCATTTTTTAAAATTTGTAATTGCGGGAATTGTTGGTATTGGGATTGGTTGGTATTGGGATTCCGTTTCAGATCCTGTTTATAGATCTTCTATGATTGTAGAACCTAATTTTAATAGTACACAACAATTATATAATAATATAGAGTTTTATTATGAATTAGCAAAGGAAGGAGCATATCAAACTTTGGCATCTTCTTTAAAAATTTCTGATAAAGAAGCAGAAACTATAATAGAAATTGAGATTGAAGCATTTTCTGATGAGAATCAAAAACTAAAGCAATTTAGTGATTTTTTATCTACGTTAGATTCTATTTCTAAAACAAGTTTGAGTTATCAAGATTATTTGAACAATTTCAATAATATCAATGCTAAATTCCACAGAATAGAACTAAAATCAACCAATCCTGAGGTAGCAAAAAAATGTCAAAATGCCATCGTACGCTCTATAGAAAATAATGATTATTTTAGAACGCAGAAAACTACGAATGATTTTAATATAAGATTAAGCGAGATAACCATTAAAAATCAGTTAGAACAGGTAGATTCTTTGAAAATGTTCTATCAGGAATTGAAGATTTTGGAATTAAAAAAGACTGAAGGTACATCAGGAACCACTATAAATTTATCTTCCAATACTAAAAACTTGGACCGTTCAGAAATAGCTTTACTAGATCGTTCTAAAAACCTCAATAATGAGGTTCAATTTCTTAATCAAAAAAGGGCTAATACTGAAAACATTATTAATGTAATTTCAGATTTCCCTGATAAAGGAGGTCGAGTAAACGATTTCTTTACGATGAAGAAGGTGTTATTACCCATTATTCTGGTCGCATTGACCTTTTTGATTCTTGTGGTTTTAGTTTTAAATAGATATTTGAATAACTATAATACTGGTAAAGATTAGAAAAAATAATCCTTAAAAATTGTTAAAACAAAATCAAAAGAACCTTACAAGTGGCTCATAAAAAGCTTCATAATATACAAGTTCTCGTAACAGGTGCGGATGGTCAATTAGGAAAATCGATTAAAGGATTAAAGGGAGATTTCCTTAATTTAGATTTATGTTTTGCGAACTCTAAAAACTTGGATATTACCGATAAAAAAAGTATAGTTCTTTTTTTAGAAAAAAGTTCTTTTGATTATGTAATTAATTGTGCTGCATATACGGATGTTGAGAAAGCCGAAAAAGAACCTCAAAAGGCTTTTTTAATAAATGCGGATGGAGCGAAAAATTTAGCACAGATTTGTCAGGAAAGGGACATAGTTCTTATTCATATATCTACTGATTATGTTTTCGATGGTAAGAAAAACACTCCTTATTCTGAAGAAGATATAGCTAATCCTATTAATGAATATGGAAAATCTAAATTGAGAGGAGAAGAATATATTCAAGAAATACTTAAAAAATATTTCATAATAAGAACTTCTTGGCTCTATTCTCAATATGGTAAAAATTTCTATAAAACGATACTACAAAAATTAAAAACAGAAAAAAAATTAAAGATTACTGCTTCAGAACTTGGAACTCCAACTAACGCTAATGATCTGGCTTCCTTTATCCTCTATCTAATTAGTTCCCTTAGTAAAAAGTACGGGATTTATCACTACAGTAATTCAGGTGAAGCTAATTGGTATGATTTTGCGAAAGAAATTATAAAGATATCCAATAAACTAGATCTGATAGACCTTGTGAAAACAGATAATTACCCTACTTTTGCACAAAGGCCAAAATATAGTGTTTTAAGTAAGAAGAAAGGTATTAAATCATTTGGTCTAAATATTTTGAACTGGAAGGATTCATTGATAAAATTATATTCAAATACTAGATGAAAAAAAACCTAATTGTTTTTGGAACTAGACCTGAGGCTATTAAAATGGCTCCACTTGTTAAAGAATTTCGGAAACATTCTGATACTTTTGAAACAAAAGTTTGTATAACGGCGCAACACAGAGAGATGTTGGATCAAGTGCTGTCTTTTTTTGATATCACTCCTGATTTTGATTTAGATTTGATGAAACCAAATCAGAACTTATATTCACTTACATCAGATATAATAACAGAATTAAAGCCCGTTTTAGAAAAGTTTAAGCCTGATTACGTATATGTTCACGGTGATACTACTACTACAATGGCATCTAGTATAGCGGCTTTTTATTCTGGAGCGAAAGTTTGCCATGTAGAAGCAGGGTTGAGAACTTTTAATATGAAATCACCATTTCCTGAAGAAATGAATAGAAGTGTGACCGGAATAGTTTCTGATATTCATTTTTCTCCAACTAAAACCTCTAGACAGAATCTTATTGATGAAAATAAATCCGCCAATTCTATACTAATAACAGGAAATACTGTTATTGATGCATTACAGTTTAGTGTTCACAAAGTAGAGGCTAGTCAATTTATAGATATTGAAATTGAAAAATTGAAAAAAACAATTAATGTAAATAAGAAATTAATACTTGTTACCGGGCATAGAAGGGAAAATCATGGACAAGGGTTTATCAATATTTGTGAGGCATTAAAACAAATAGCTACCGATAATACAGATGTTCAAATTATTTATCCTGTACATTTGAATCCTAACGTGCAAAAACCCGTATACGAGCTATTGAATGAGATAAGTAATATTAATTTAATTGCTCCACTTTCGTATCCAGCATTTGTATGGTTAATGAATCAATCTTATTTGATTATAACAGATAGTGGTGGAGTTCAGGAAGAAGCTCCTAGTTTAGGAAAACCTGTTTTAGTTATGAGAAATACGACTGAACGACCTGAAGCTGTAGATGCAGGCACAGTAATTTTGGTTGGTACAAATAAAGATAAAATAGTTTTGCAAGCTGAAAAACTTTTAAATGATAAAAACTCTTATGAAGATATGAGTAAATTACATAATCCATATGGAGATGGTAAAGCTTGTCAAAGAATAGTAGAGTATATTCAAAATATTGAGAATGAAGAATAAATCTAGTGTGGTAATGGTCGGATTGGGCTATATTGGTCTTCCAACTTCTGCTTTAATAGCAAAGAATAAAATACATGTTCATGGGGTTGATGTTAATCCTAAAGTTGTAGAAACTATTAATGCTGGAAAGATTCACATTGTTGAACCTGAGCTAGATGAAGCAGTTGATAATGCTGTAAAACAAGGGTATTTAAGAGCTTCAATAGTACCAGTAGAAGCTGATGTGTATCTGATTGTAGTACCAACGCCTTTTAAAGGAAAAAATGAGCCAGACATCTCTTTTGTTCAATCTGCAACTAAAACAATAATTCCATTATTAAAAAAAGGCGATCTTTATATTATTGAATCTACATCTCCTATTGGAACTACCGAGAAGATGATGGATCTTATATATCAAGAACGTCCAGAGTTGAAAGGGGAATTACATATAGCTTATTGCCCTGAGCGTGTATTACCGGGCAATGTTATGCATGAACTAGTATATAATGATAGGGTTATAGGAGGAGTAAATGATGAATCTACCAATAAAGCAGTAAATTTTTATCGTCAGTTTATTAAAGGAGACCTATATAAGACAAATGCAAGAACAGCTGAAATGTGTAAATTGGTGGAGAACTCTTCAAGAGATGTACAAATTGCATTCGCCAATGAGTTATCGCTTATTTGTGATAAAGCAGGAATAAATGTTTGGGAGCTTATAGAATTAGCAAACAAACACCCAAGAGTAAATATTTTACAGCCTGGATGCGGAGTTGGTGGACATTGCATTGCTGTAGATCCTTATTTCATTGTAGCTGACTACCCTATGGAATCCCAAATTATTGGAAAAGCAAGAGAGATTAATAATTATAAATCATTTTGGTGCGCCGAGAAAGTGAAAACCATTAAACTTGAGTTTGAACTTAAGCAAGGAAGAAAACCAAGTATTGCTTTAATGGGACTAGCATTTAAACCTAATATTGATGATTTGAGAGAATCTCCAGCAAAATATATTGTTCAAAAAGTATTACAAAATGCTAATAATGAAGAATATTATATTGTAGAACCAAATATAGACTCTCATACAGTGTTTAAGTTAACTAATTATAAGGAAGCAATTGACAAAGCTGATATTATAGTGTTTTTGGTAGCACATAAAGAGTTTAAAGAACTAGAAATACCTCAAGAAAAAGAGATATTGGATTTTTGTGGAATTATTAAAAAATAGATAGGTTTTAAGGATGTTCAAATTAATAGAAAGAAATCAATAATAGTTTTGAATTTTTATAATGTTCAGCAGAAAATATGTTCAATAACGCGTTGATATTTTTTAAGAAAGACTTTTTTGAGATTAGAACTTTAAAAGAGTTTTTGATTTGTTGTTTGGCAATTTCTTTTCCGGTTAATCAAAAAATATCAACGATATTGTTAGTACTCACTGGAATAGTTTCTGTTTTTGAGTTTAAGAAAAGTGATTTTTTGAGTTTTCTTAAGCTTACATTACCCATGATTTTACTTTATATAATTTATGTAATTTCATATGCAAGAGATGGTTTAAGTTTTGAGAGCTACTGGTTTGAGAAGAAAGCTTCTCTATTAATTTTTCCAATTATCTTTTTTAATACTGATTGGCCATTAAAAAAGAGAGTTTTAAGGTTGTTTGTTTATGGCTGTATAATTAGCTATTTAATATGTTTGTTTACTGCTCTCTATAATTCTTTTGATGGTGTTGAATTTAATTTCATTAAGGAGATTCCAAATAAAAAATTGAAATTTACAGAAGCTGTTGATTATAATGCTAATAGAGTATTAGGAACTGCTTTTATTATTACGGGTTTTCAAAGGTCCTATTTTTCGATATATTTTTGTTTTGCCTTGTTAATTGTTTTAAACGGATTTAAAGAAAAAAAGCTAGCTCATAGAATATTAATTATTAGCATACTTATTGTTGGAATTATTCAGACATGGAGTTTAGCAGGAATTTTAAGCCTTTTTTTAGTTATAGCTTTTACAATCTTCATGAATGTTAAAAACCTGAAATCAAAGTTATTATTTATTTTGATAGCATCAATTGGTTTTGTAGGCGTTATAAACCTAAACAACAGAGCTAAGTTTATGTATCAAACTATAGTTTCTGGTGATTTAAAAATTGATGGCCCAACAGCCTCGGCGGTAAGACTAAGACCTTGGATAGCTTCAATTAATGAAATTGAGAAAAACCCTATATGGGGATATGGAATTAAAAACTCGCAAAAAGCATTAAATAGTTATTATAGATCTAAATTAGAAAAATATCCAGGATTTCGATGGCCTTTGGAACGTAAGTTTAACGCACATAACCAATATTTTCAATTTATTCTTGAAATTGGAGTAATTGGTCTATTGTTATTTGTTTTAGTAGTAATATCTTTTGTAAATAAAGTAAAAAACAGTTCTACTGATCAAAAACTAATAGGATATGGTTTTTTGAGTTTAATATTATTTAATTTTCTTTTCGAAAGTATGATGAATAGATATATGGGTATATCATTTATAGCTTTATTTTTGAGTTTGTTTTTGACTATTTCAAGAACTCCTCAAAACTGCATAGTAAGAGAGATGAAAAAAATGATTTAAGAGAGTGAAAAAATGAATAAACTTAGATTAATAGGAAGAGAAAAAGCATTGTTTGATAGCGATGTTAAAAATCATGAAAATGATTTAGAAAAGATAGTTTCATTTTCATCTTTCCTTGTATTAGGAGGAGCGGGTTCAATTGGACAGGCTGTTACTAAGGAAATCTTCAAAAGAACTCCTAAGAAATTACATGTTGTAGATATTAGTGAAAATAATCTAGTAGAATTGGTAAGAGATATAAGAAGTTCTTTTGGATATATTGATGGGGATTTTAAAACTTTTGCATTAGATATAGGCTCTATAGAGTACGATGCTTTTATTGAGGAGGATGGTAAATATGACTATGTACTTAACTTATCTGCTTTAAAACATGTAAGAAGTGAAAAGGACCCGTTTACTTTAATGAGAATGATCGATGTAAATATTTTTAATACCGAAAAAACATTGCTCCAATCTATAGCTAAGGGTACTAAAAAATATTTCTGTGTATCTACAGATAAAGCTGCGAACCCCGTAAATATGATGGGAGCTTCTAAGCGAATAATGGAGATGTATTTGATGAGGAGAAGCAAAGATATTAAAATCTCTACTGCTCGATTTGCTAATGTAGCATTTTCAGATGGATCATTACTTTATGGATTTGACCAAAGAATAAAGAAGAAACAGCCTTTGGTAGCTCCAAATGATATCAAAAGATACTTTGTAATACCTAAAGAGTCTGGAGAACTGTGTTTAATGTCATGTATTTTTGGAGATAATAGAGATATATTTTTTCCAAAATTAAGTGAAAACCTCCATTTAATTTCTTTTGCAGATATTGCCGTAAAATATCTTGAAGGATTAGGATATGAACCATACCTATGTAAAGATGAAGTTGAAGCTAGAGAAATGATTAAAACACTGCCAAGTCAAGGAAAATGGCCTTGTTTATTCTCGTCTAGTGATACCACTGGAGAAAAAGATTTTGAAGAATTTTTTACCGATAAAGAAGCATTAGATATGGAAAGGTTTCAAAATCTTGGAATTATAAAAAATGAACGGAACTATGATAGTGAAAAATTAGAAAATTTCACTGATGAAATTCAAACTTTGAAGAGGAACAGGAAATGGCAGAAAAAAGATATTGTTGATCTGTTTTTTACTATGATACCTGATTTTGGACATAAAGAAACTGGTAAATACCTAGACGGTAAAATGTAAATATATGTATCAAGAATTTATATCCTTTGTTCAAGAAATTTTTAAGACAAAGGACTTCATCCCTTTACATGCTCCGGTTTTTAAAGGGAACGAAAAAAAATATATAAATGAATGTATTGATTCTACATTTGTTTCAAGTGTAGGTAAATTTGTTGATCAATTTGAAGCAGAAGTAGCAAAATTTACAGGTGCAAAACATGCAATTGCTACTTCAAACGGTACTGCAGCACTCCATATTGCATTATTGATGGCAGGAGTAAATCAAAATGATGAGGTAATTACACAACCATTAACATTTATTGCAACTCTAAATGCTCTTAGTTATATAGGGGCCCACCCTATTTTTGTAGATGTTGATAAAGATACTTTAGGCTTATCCCCCGAAAAATTAGAATATTTTTTATCAAATAATACGGAAATAATAAATGGAGAATGTATTAATAAAATAACCAAGAGAAAAATAAAAGCAGTTGTTCCAATGCATACATTTGGTCTTCCGGCCAAAATTGATGAGATTGTCTCTGTTTGTAATAACTATAATATACAGGTAGTAGAAGATGCAGCAGAGTCATTAGGAAGTTATTATAAAGGAAAGCATACAGGAACTTTTGGATTGATAGGAACTTTTAGTTTTAATGGGAACAAAACAATTACAACTGGAGGTGGCGGAATGATCATTACAAACAATGACAAAATTGCTCAAAAAACTAAGCATATTACTACTACAGCAAAAATACCTCATCCTTGGGATTATGAGCATGATATGATAGGGTATAATTATCGTCTACCAAATGTCAATGCCGCTTTAGGTTGTGCTCAAATGGAGATGTTACCTTCAATACTTGAAAAGAAAAGAATATTGTCAGAGATGTACAAAGCGTTTTTCAATGATAAGTCATTGCAATTTATTGAGGAACCAGATAAAACAATCTCTAATTACTGGTTGAATGCAATTCTATTAGAAAATAACCAAGAGCGAGATGAATTCCTTAAGGAAACTAATGAAAACGGAGTGATGACAAGACCAATTTGGAAATTAATGAATAAATTAACAATGTTTAAAAATGCTCAAACTGGTAACTTAGAAAATGCTACATGGTTTGAAGAACGTGTAGTAAACATTCCTAGTAGTGCAATTCTTTAATAACTGTTAAATGTCCTGAATATGTAATAAAATAACCTGTTTACTTATGAAAATAAGATAGAGGTTGCTCCACAAATCTTGTTAATAGTATATCATGAATTAAAACGATCAGCTGTTAAATATGTTACAGAAGTACCTCAACACAGAAAATAAAGAATCCTATATTCACCTATTAATATTTTATTTGCTAACAAACATCTTTATGTTGTTCAGCAATGGTATTATTTGGGATGATTGGACCGTTATGAACATGCCAAAAGAAGGACTATCACAGCAGTTTGGCGAAAACGGTTTTTGGTTTTTGGTATATTTTCATGATTTTTTGAATGATTGTTTCTACTCTCCAATAATATACCATTGGATGTCATTTGGTTTTATGTTTGGAGTATTTGTGTTTGTTTTTAAAATTTTGAAGCATTTTAAATTTAAGGAATCCTCTGCCTTGTTAATCACATTATTAGCAATGTTGACTCCATATTTTGAAACAAAAAACTTAATTATATGTATGCCACATACAATGTTTTTGTTTTCGTTTACTTTTGGATTGTATTTAATTTTTTCGTCTCAAACAGATTCTGAAGATTGGAAAAAATTATTAGTTGGAGCTGTTTTGGTATTTTTTAGTTTTTTTCTGAATTCTATAATACCAATGTTTCTGTTCGTGACCGTATTCTATTTGCTATGGAAAAATGATTTTTCGATTCTTAAAATAAAAGAGAATAGTCGAAAAGAAATTTTATTGGGTGGCGGAATAATTATGTTACCCTTTGTTTTTTGGGGAGTAAAAAAAATGATTTTCCCAGTTAAAGGTTTGTACGCTGCATCTGGGTATAATAAAATTAATTTTTCCCTAACTCAATGGCCAATTCAAATCAAAAAAATTGCCGAAGATAATATTATAGGTATCTATAATGAATTCATATCCGTTTTTGAATATGATATGACCTTTAGTATAGTTATATTTCTTTTTTGTTTAGTTGTTTCTGTATTTATATTGAGAAAAATTTCATTCAAGTTTGAGTTAGAAAGGAAAAGTTGGCAATATGCAATATTTGGT
The DNA here is from genome assembly GCF_947492405.1 of uncultured Aquimarina sp. GTDB lineage: Bacteria > Bacteroidota > Bacteroidia > Flavobacteriales > Flavobacteriaceae > Aquimarina. The sequence continues at coordinate 1,173,146 of NZ_CANLMP010000002.1, read as the reverse complement.
ATCTTACTATTTTTTGTAGGTGCATTTCCTTACATAGTAGTAAATAAACTACCACGTTATTATGTATATGATACTAGGCATCAAATTTTATTGTGTATTGGTTTAGCTTTTTTGGTGTATTCTGTAGTAGTTGTTTTCCATCAATTTATAAGTAAAGGAATTTTTGTTTTCATCATATCTGTTTTTATGACAAATACGATAAGTTCCAATATAAATTTTTTAAGAGGTTGGATAAAAATTGAAGCGGTAAAACACGATATAAAACAAATTGAAATTGATACTAGCGGGATTATAATAACAAAAGGATTTGATGGTCAACTTTACGCTACCGAAAACCCATTGACATTTTATGAACTGAGTGGAATTTTTAAGAAAACTTTAGATAGACAAGATTTATACTATGTGCATCATAAATATTCTAAAAGGCTAATAGCTATGTTTCCTGGTATTTCGGCACATGCCATAAAGTTTAATATGAAAGATTATGATATAAAAGATCAAGATTTTGACCGTGCAATAGAAGCTACATATGCCCAAGAGAAGATAAGTTATTTTAAAGTCTTAGAAATGGTGATGTTGTATTATTTTAATCAAAAGGTATTCCAACAGGAAGTTGATGATATTATGAATATTGAGATAAAAAAAGTTTGATATGAAACCTTTATATATTGTTGGAGCGGGAGGGGCTGCAAAAGAAATTTTTCTTCTTGTTAAAGAAATAAATGCAGTAAATAAAATGTTCGAGTTTAAAGGGTTTATAGATTTAAATTCTAATGAGAACACTTTAAAAATTGGAAGCTCTTTTTTTCCAATTTTGGAAGAAACAACCTTTCTTGAGACTACCAAAGAAAATACTGCTATTGCCTTTGGTATAGGGGATCCGTTATATTTAAAAAAAATTGTATCAAAATATACTCTAAAAAATTGTTTTAATTTTCCAAATTTAATACATCCAAATGTGTCCTTAGATGATTCTGTACATTTGGGAAAAGGAAATATAATAGCTTCTTTTTGCGTACTCACTGTTGATATTTCACTAGATAATTTTAATTATATCAATAGAGGAGTGCATATTGGTCATGACACAAAAATAGGTTCATATAATGTGCTTAACCCTTGCTCAGTTATTTCTGGAGGCGTAAATTTGGGCGATGAAAATTTAGTTGGAACCAATTCGGCTATTTTACAGTATTTAAATATTGGTTCAAAAAATCAAATAGGCGCAGGAGCAGTCTTGACAAAAGCAGTGAAAGATAATTCATGTTTTATAGGAATTCCTGCTAAACAAAAAAAGTGATGAAAAAAACTTTGATAATTGCCGAAGCAGGAGTAAATCATAATGGAGATATTTCCTTAGCAAAAAAGCTAATAGATGCAGCAGCAAATGCAGGAGTAGACTATGTGAAGTTTCAAACATTTAATGCGAAAAAACTTGTAAGTAAAAATGCTAGTAAAGCTTCTTATCAAAAAGAGAACACTAATAATGCAGAGGAGTCTCAATTAAAAATGCTTCAAAAATTGGAATTGTCCAAAGAAATGCATCTGGAGCTAATAGAATATTGTAAAATCAAGGATATAAAGTTTTTGTCTACTGGATTTGATCTCGAAAGCATAGATTTTTTATACGAACTAAATATAGATTTATTCAAGGTTCCTTCTGGTGAGATTACTAACTTACCGTACTTAAGAAAAATAGGTGGGCTAGGAAAACCTATTATTATTTCAACCGGTATGGCAGATATGAATGAGATTAGAGATGCCGTAGATATTGTAGTTAAAGCTGGAGCTCCAAAAAATCAAATTACTATTTTGCATTGCAATACAGAATACCCTACACCAATGAAAGATGTAAATTTGTTGGCAATGAGTACTATCAAAAAAGAATTTGATGTGCCAATTGGTTATTCTGACCATACTTTGGGCATAGAAATACCTATTGCAGCTGTTGCAATGGGAGCCACGGTCATAGAGAAGCACTTTACGCTGGATAAAAGTATGGAAGGGCCAGATCATTTAGCATCTTTAGAGCCAGAAGAACTCAAAGCGATGGTTGATGGAATACGAAATATAGAAGTCGCCATAGGTAATGGTCGTAAAGAACCAAGCCCTAGTGAAATGAAAAATAAAGCTGTTGCTAGAAAAAGTATAGTGGCGGCTACCAAAATTGAAAAAGGAGAACTCTTAACTGATCAAAATATTACTGTAAAAAGACCAGGTACTGGAATTTCAGCAATGAGATGGGATGAAATTATAGGCCAAAGGGCAATTCAGCAATTCGAAGAAGACCAATTAATAACTATATAAATGAGTAAAGTAGAAATTTTTCACCACAAACCAATTTCTGTAGATTTAATAAAAGAAACTTTTGAGGCTTCGTTTAACGTTGATTTTGATAAGGACTATTGGAATTGGCGTTTTTTAAGTAATCCCAATAGTGAGAAAGTATATATTTCATATATCCTTGAAGAAGGAGTATTGGCTGCATACTATGCTGTATCTCCTATGGTATTGGATCATCAAGGTAAAGAATATAAAATTGCTTTGTCAAACATGACAATGACGCACCCTAATCATAGGGGTAAAGGATATTTTAAATTATTGGCAAGCTCTTTATTTAGTAACTTAAAGGAAGATGGGTTTGTTGGAATATTTGGATTTGCGAATCATAATTCTCATTATGGCTTTCGAAAGTATTTAAACTGGCAGGATCTGTCTGCACTTAATTTATTGAGCCTAGAACCGCAAAGTTTTAGACCTTTGAAAAATAAAGACCTTTCTGTTAAATTTGATTATGAAGATATTTCAGAAGAATTAATTGAGAATATTGCTAATCTTGAAACCGCAGACTCTTCAAAAGTTCAAATAAAAAGAGATGTAAAAAGTTTAGTTTGGCGATTATTAAAAAATCCTGAAAACCAGTACAAGGTACTTGTAGGGAGAAACAATAATGCTATAGAATCTATGCTTTTTTATAAAAAATATAATGATGAAATAGATATTATGGAATTTTTCTATCAAAAAGAAAGCTCCCGAGATCTAATTTCATTAAGCGTTTCGGAACTTATAGAAACACAAAAAGCCAGTCTTAATATTTGGAGTAATTTGCATAGTGATGAGCATATTACTCTTGAAAAATTGGGTTTTAAAGAGAACTCATTTAATACGTATTTTGGATTTATTCCTTTAATAGAGGATGAGGCAATTCTACAATATAAAAACTGGCATTATAGGTTTATAGACTCTGATATATTTTAATATGAAAATAATTGCAGTTACAGGAGCTCGTTCAGAATTTGATTTATTAAGTACACTTTATGATAAAATGTATGAAGATGACTTTTTTGATTTTAGTATCGTTGTTACAGGAGCACATTTATCAGATACTTTTGGTAAAACCGTAAAAAATATTGAAACTAAAGGATATCGAATTGCAGATCGTATTTATAATCTAGTAGATACCAGTGAAAAAATTGGACGTGTTATTTCATTAGGTAATCAAATATCTTCTTTTGCACAAACTTTTGATAGAGAACAACCAGACCTAATTATTGTAGCTGGTGATCGAGAAGAAGCTATATCAGTTTCTATGACAGCAGCATATATGGATATACCAGTAGCACATTTTTTTGGAGGCGATATAGCAAAAGATGGTAATATAGATAACTCTACAAGATACGCTGCAAGTAAATATTCTCATCTCCATTTTGTGACGTTAGAACAACACAAAGAGACACTTATGAAATTAGGAGAAGAAGAAGATAGAATTTATGTAGTAGGTAATCCTGCAATAGATAATATTGTATCTACCCCTACAATGAGCAGAAAAATATTATCTAAAAACATAGGTTTTGATATCGAAAATGAAGACTATCTAGTTTTAATCAAGCATCCTATAATAACTGAGACTAAAGATCAGAGAAGACAAATGGAAGTAATATTGGATTCTATTATTGAATCGAATATTAAATGTTTAATTAATTACCCAAACTCTGATGCAGGAAATAGAGAAATAATAGATGTTATTGATGAGTATACTGCCAAGAGTGAATCTCTTTTCGTGTTTAAAAATCTCGACAGACTCAATTATGTAAATCTACTTAGAAATGCAACATCATTAATTGGAAATTCTAGTTCTGGTTTATTAGAAGCTCCATCATTAGGATTGCCAGCAATTAATATTGGTAGTAGACAACGTGGTAGAATACATGGCAACAATGTACTTTTTATAGACCATGAAAAAGCCGAAATTAAGGATGCTATCAATAAGGTAAGATCAGATAAGAAGTTTTTAGAACTTGTAAAGAATTCTGATTCCCCTTATGGAAATGGAAAAACAACAGAAAAAGTAGTTAAAATTTTTAAAGAGGTTAAACTTGATGATAATTTGATCTACAAAAACATCACATATTAAATGAGAAATGTAATTGTAATCTCGGCTCATCCAGACGACGAAATTTTAGGTTGTGGTGGCACATTGATTAAACATAAAGAACAGGGCGATAAGATAGACTGGCTAATAACTACAAACATATTTACTGATCAAGGTTTTAGCGAAGAAAGAATCGCATCAAGACAAGAAGAAATTGAGAAAGTAAAAAATAGTCTAGGAATCAACAAGGTGTATAAGCTTGATTATCCAACTATGGCCCTAACAGATGATTCTTTGGTAACTATGATACCAAAAATTAGTGATGTTTTTAATGAGTCAAAACCCGAGATTATATATGTACTTAATAGATCTGATGCTCATTCAGACCATATGATTACCTTTAAAGCTACGATGGCTTGTACAAAATCGTTTAGATATCCTTTTATAAAAAGAGTGTTGATGTATGAATGTATATCCGAGACGGAATTTGCTCCTGCATTGCCAGAAAATGTTTTTATACCAAGTTATTATGTAGACATTTCTATATATCAAGGGAGGAAGAATGAAATCATGAAAATCTATAAATCTGAATTGGGAGAACATCCGTTTCCTAGAAGTATTAGAAATATGGAAGCACTTGCGGTATATAGAGGAACAGTTGCAGGAGTTGAATATGCAGAAGCTTTTCAGGTTTTGAAATGGATTGATAAATAGTTTAGTATTAGTATCCTCTAGCAAGTTATCCATCAAATCAATAAGTTAAATGAGAAATTATAAAGAACATCTTTTAGAAACAGAAAGCACAATAAAACAAGCGTTGGTTAGATTAGATAAACTTGCTAGTGACGCTATATTGTTTATAGTGGATAAAGAGGATAAGCTTATAGGTTCTTTGACAGACGGGGATGTGAGAAGAGGTCTTATAAAAGGAATTACAATTGAAGATAAAGTAAATGATATCATTCAAGAAAATCCAAGGTATATTCGAAAAGGAGAAGAAAATATTCAGAAAATAATTGAATATAGAGAGGGAAATTTCAAAATAATACCAGTCCTTAGTCAAGAGGACAAAGTTGTTAATGTAATTAACTTTAGGAAACTAAGATCATATCTGCCAATTGATGCAGTTATTATGGCTGGTGGTAAAGGCACACGATTAAGACCATTAACCGAGAACACGCCTAAACCGTTATTAAAGGTCGGCGATAAGCCAATTATGGAGCATAATCTGGACAGATTGGCGCTATATGGCATAGATGATTTTTGGGTATCAGTGAAATATCTTGGAGAACAAATTGAAAATTATTTTGGTAATGGGGTCACCCGGAATACCAAAATCGATTACGTTTGGGAAGACGAACCACTTGGAACGATTGGCGCAGTATCAAAAATTAAAAACTTTGAACATGATTATATTTTAGTCACTAATTCTGATATTTTAACCAATTTGGATTATGAAAGTTTTTTTCTAGATTTTATAGAGCTTAAAGCCGATTTGTCGGTTGTTACAATACCGTATCAAGTAAATATCCCTTATGCAGTGCTTGAGACTGATAATGGTCGTGTAAAAAGTTTTAAAGAAAAACCTACATATACCTATTACTCCAATGGGGGAATTTATTTGATGAAACGTTCGGCTTTACGATTTTTACCGAATGACAGTTTTTTTAATGCAACCGATTTAATGGAAAAACTTATAAATGAAGGGTTAAAAGTAGTATCTTATCCATTAACGGGATACTGGTTAGACGTTGGTAAGCATGAGGATTTTGAAAGAGCACAAAGAGATATTAATAAAATAAAGTTTTAGGGATGAAAATTTTAATCACTATTTGTGCAAGAGGGGGATCTAAAGGAGTTCCCGGAAAAAATATAAAAAAAATTAACGGTAGACCCTTAATAGATTTCTCAATAAAACACGCCAAAGAGTTTGCAGCATTACCACATGATGTAGACATTGCATTGTCTACAGATAGCGAGGAAATAAAAGATACTGCTGCTTCCTGTGGTCTGATGACCGATTATTTGAGGCCAGAATTTCTAGCAAGTGACACTATAGGAAAAGCAGATGTTCTTAAAGATATATTAAGATACGAAGAGGAAAAACGACAAAAAAAATATGATGTTCTTCTAGATCTAGATGTTACCTCACCCTTAAGGAATTTAGATGACTTAAAAAATGCTTTTGAAATTCTATTGGGTGACAAGGAAACTCTTAATGTTTTTTCTGTCTCTAAGCCTCATAAAAACCCTTATTTTAATGTGGTTGAGTTAAAAGAAGATGGCTATTGTAAATTAGTAAAACATAGTGATAGCCTTTCACGTCAATCTGCTCCACAGGTTTATGATATGAATGCTTCGTTTTATTTTTTTAGAAGAGCTTTTTTTGAACAAAATTTGAAGTCAGCACTTACAGAAAAGAGTAAGTTTTATCTTGTTGAACATATCTGTTTTGATGTTGATGAGCCAATTGATTTTGATATTATGGAATACCTTTTTACGGCTAATAAATTAGATTTTGAAATATGAAGGTGTTAATTATCGGTTTAGGATCAATTGCTCAAAAACATATACATGTGCTCAATGAACTTGTTCCAGAAATTGAATTGTATGCTTTACGTTCCTCAAAGCCGGCTTCTGATCAAGAAAATATAAAAAATCTATATAACTGGGAAGATTTAGATAGTTTAGATTTTCACTTTGCATTAGTTTCTAGTCCTTCCATATTTCATTTGGATCATATTGAGAAATTACTTAGTTTGAATATACCTTTGATAGTAGAAAAGCCATTATTTGTAAATAAACAACAAATTGAACGTTTCGAACAGATTTTCAATAATCAATCGTTGATATATGTGGCATGTAATTTCAGGTTTCATCCACTAATTGAATATATAAAAGAGTACTTAAACAACCACATGTCAAAAATTAACGAAGTTAATGCTTATTGTGGTTCATTTTTGCCAGATTGGAGACCTTCAGCAGACTATAGACAGGTGTATAGCGCAAGAAATGAATTAGGAGGAGGAGTACATCTTGATTTAATACACGAACCAGATTATCTTGTTCATTTATTCGGAATGCCAAAATCAACAAGAAGTAATCATCGCAAAGTTTCAAACCTAGAAATAGATACATTTGATACATCAAATTATTTGTTTCAATATGATAGTTTTCAGGCGCAGGTATGTTTGAATTATTTTAGAAAAGATACTAAGAGAACTCTTGAGATTATCAGAGAAAATGATACTTTGTTGGTGGATTTTGTTTCTTGGCAAATAAAAGATCTTACACAAGATAAGATAATTTTTGAAGACGACGAACGCTCAATTTATACAACCTATAAAAAACAAATGAAGTACTTTCTTTCTTGTATAGAAAAGAAACAAGTACCCTTAAATAATGCATTCGAAGCAATTGAAATTTTAAAGTGTGTTTTATGATATTAAAAAATAAAGTTGTTCTAGTTACAGGAGGTAATGGGTTACTGGGAAAAGCATATATTAAAGATATAGAGGAAAAAGGAGGGATTGCAATTAATTTGGATATTAATCATGAAACAAACCTTGATTTTAATCATATTCACGTTGATATTACAGATGACAAATCAATCAATTCCATGATAGATCTGGTTGTAAATACTCATGGAAAAATTGACGGTTTAGTTAACAATGCATATCCAAGAACAAAGGATTGGGGAAGTAAATTTGAGGATGTACCAACAGAGTCTTTCAGTAAAAATGTGGATATGCAATTAAGTAGAATTTTTGCTGTTTCTAAACCGGTACTAGAAGTTATGAAAAATCAAAAATTTGGTTCTTTGGTTCATATTGCTTCTATTTATGGTGTAGTAGGAAATGATTTTACGGTTTATGAAAATACATCTTTAACATCTCCTGCTGCATATTCAGCCATAAAAGGAGGTTTGATAAATTTTAGTAGGTATGTAGCTTCATATTTCGGAAAGTATAATGTAAGATCCAATTGTGTTTCGCCGGGAGGAATATTTGATCATCAAAATGAGATATTTGTAAAACAATATGAGCACAAAGTACCGATGAAACGAATGGGAGCTCCAGATGATATCGCTCCATCGGTTTCTTTCTTACTTTCTGAAGAAGCAAAATATATAACGGGCCAAAATCTTATAGTAGATGGTGGATGGACAGCAATTTAATAAAAAATTAAAGGTAAAGAAACAGGATTTTGTATTGATAATGACCACAATAATGGTTGTTGTCCTTTACGTTATTGCTAATATAATTAAATATACACCTCCTTCTTTATTTTTATTTTCAATAACAGCAATTTATTTAAGTGCAGTACCTAAATATTTATTTCATCCAAAAAACTTTTTAATTGGTTTTTATGGTTTGTGGTATACTATACCTATTTTGTTTGCACCTCGTTATAAGGATTATTCGTTTTCAGATGAAAATATTGTGTTGTCCTATACAATGATTATTACAACATTTATAATAGGCTTTCATGTTTTTCATTTTATAGCAAAAAAAGTAGACCATAAGTATAAACTTTTAGTTATCCGACCAAAAATTCCTATGAGGTACGCTCATATATTAGGAATTTTATTAATTTTTTTAGCGATAGTTCTAATAGCTGAAATGAGCGGACATGGTATTTTAGGTTGGTTGCAAAATCCAGGCCTAGCATCACAAGAGAGATCTGGTTCTGGACCAGCAATTATTCTTCTAATTTTCGCAACAGGGTTAACCTATGTGTCTGGAGGTTACTACTTAACCAAGTATAGAAAATTATTTATAATATTATTATTATTTTATCTGTGTTTGTGTTTTTTGACATTTCTATTTTATGTTGGAAGAGGAAAATTAATTACTTATATAATTTTTTTATTTCTAATTCCTTTTTTTAAAACTAAATTAAATTTAAGGAACGCTATGACGTTCTTTTTTTCAGCAGTAAGTTTTGCATTAATTGCATCATGGCTTAGAGGAACAGCGGGGAAGGGTATGTCTACGTTATATTTGAAGATTCAAACAACGTTGAATTATTTTGATACTTTTGAAGCGTTGAGCATACTTGTAAAAAACGAAACACCATCATTATTTCAGACAACGTTTTATGCATTTAATAAGTTGTTGGTTCCTTATGGATTTAATAGGGATTTACCTTATTCCTTAAGTATTAAATTCACTCCTATTTATTTTCCAGGATATGGTACAAGAACAACTGTTCAATTTCCTATCGAAGCCGACATGTATTTAAGCGGTTGGTATGTTTTAATGATACCATTATTGATTATTTTTTTTGTTATTGTAGCGTACCTATATAGAGTTGCAATTTCTACAATGAATATAGGAATGGTGTATGTTTCGGTTTCGGTATTATTTCTTATGTTAAGTCATTTAAGAGGAATGATATTTGAATTTTACGATTTTTATATGTTTCCTATACTTTTAACATCATATTTCCTCTTAAACCCTGGGAAAAATAATGCCAAATTAAAAATTTAATTTTTTGAATGATACAAGTCAATTTTCAAGAAGTATATAATCAAGATCTTTTTAATAGATACTATTTATATAAGAATGTAAATTATCGCTTAGGGAAAACCTATAGTTTAAAATTGATGGCATTAAACATGTTATTAATATTTAAATTAATAATTAGCAGGTTTGTAAAAAAGAAAAAGATTAATACCAATGATAATTTTATAAGCTGGAGCCCTCTCCATTTAAAAAGATCAAAGGATCTTGCAGAGAAATTTGAAACTATCCCTTTTGAACGATCTTCGTTTTCTATGGAACAGCTAGAATTATTTGCAAATATTTCGTTTAATGAAATATCTAAATATTTTTTTAAAGTAAAGAAGAGTGACGTTAGAGTGCTTAAAAATTATTCTTTTTATATAAATGACAGCATTTTTTATCGCTTTTTATTTATCGTTGAGTTTTTGGCTCTTAAAGGAATTTTGAATGGTTCTGAAAAAGTTTTAATTGCAGGTTACAATGATAGAACCTCATTAATTATTTCTAAAATATGTGAATTTAAAAAAATTCATTTATCAATGTTACAACATGGTGTTTTAGGAAAAAAAGAAGAATGGAAGCATTTAAAAGCAGATAGGTTCTTTTATTTGTATGATTTTTCTAAAGAGTATATCGCTCATCAAATTGAGGTGAATGAGTTTACTGAGTTGATTTATTTACCAAAGAAAAAATCAAACCTTAAGCTTGGAACCTTTATAAAAGGAGTGTATAGTAAAAATATAGCCTATGCGACATCGCCTGCGGATAGTAGTAAAGATATAGAGATCCTAACTAGATTAATTAAAATCTCAGAAGAGAAAAAAGTTAATTTATTAATTTACCCTCATCCTCTAGAAAAAGAAACAGTTTATAGTAAGTTTGAAAATAATAAATCAATTTTTGTTACTAGAGAAAGACATAAAAATGTAGAGTATTTGATTTCTCGATATTCTACTTTGGGGATTGATTATTTTGAAAAAAATATTACTCCGGTATTTTTAAATTTTGATGGAGCAAAATCTGATTTTTTAAACGCTAACATATTTAATGTTTTTAAAAATTTTGAAGAGTTTGATACATGGATAAAAAATAATATTTAGCATTATTATAGTAGTTTTATAGACATAATTAAGATTTAATGAGAATAAAAAGTTTTTTAACGACAACACTCTTTTATGGTATTTCGACAGCTATAAATAAGGGGTTGATGTTAATAGCTATGCCTTTTTTAGGATCAGTTTTAGGAATAGGAGAATATGGGCTTTGGACATTATCTCAAATAGTTATTTCTGTAGGAGCACCGATTTTATCTCTTAACTCTATATCCGGAATTATTCGAGAAGGTGTTGAAAATGAAAAAGTTGGATATTCTTCTTTTATTAGATATTCCATATTAGTATTACTTGTTTCATTAGTGATTGGTTTTATTTTGATTTTTCTACCAAGTACTTGGTTATGGTATACAATCATATTGATATTAATAGAATCATTTCAGAATAACCTGTTAGGGTGGTATAGGGCTAGAGATAGACATATTAATTACTTTGTATTAATTTTATTGAAGTTATTGGCATTGATGGCTTCAATTTTTATTGTAAAATCAGAACCGAGTCTAGACCAATTGTTGTTTTATCAAATTGTTTTGGGCGCAATGTTTATTCTTCCATTTTACGTAAAAGAATTATTTTATAGCGTTTATGAAAAGATCCCAATTGCTTTTAAAGGCACCTTGATCTTTTCTGCATTACTTATTCCTCACGGAGTGGCGCAATGGATTATGAGCGGATCAGATAGACTTATTATCAAATATGTGCTAAATGATTTGGAGCTTGGTAAATATAGTTTGGCATATACTCTTGCAATGGTTTTAATGATTGTAAATAGCGGTTTTGCTTTAACAATCCCAAACTTTATCTTAAAGGATTATGAAACTTGGGTGTCTGGGAACAAAAAGGTTAAAATTCTATTTTTATATTGTATTGTCACAATTTTGATAACCGTTGTTTTAATATTTTCTATTGATTTTGTAAAACCATATATCTCATTGTTGAATGAGGTAGATAGAACAGTTAAAGAAATAATAGTATGGTTAGTAAATGGTATTTATTTATTAGGAATATACTTTTTTTATGTTAATATTCTGTTTTATCATAGGAAATCTAAAATAGTGTCTTCTATAACTTTAGTTACTGCATTAATTAATTTACTTGGCACCTATATTTTTGTAAAAAAAATAGGGATATATGGAGCCGCAATTGTTACTTTTGCCTCATATTTAATTTACTTGGGATTATTTATTTATGAAAGTTCCAAAATAGAGAAAAGAGTATTTAAATATCTTAAAGTCGAATTAATGCTAATAGTATTAACACTGGGGGTGAATTTTTCGGTGTTATTTTTCATATAACTTTTCATGTATACGGTAAATACATTAAATAGGAAACAACAAGTTAAGAAACTTTTTCGATTTTTTACGATGTATGGCTTCTCAAGAACTTATATCAAGACGATGGGGAGGCTACGCTATAATAACATCATCAAAATACCAATAACAGTTTTTAAAAAAAATAAAAAGAACATAGCCGTAGTTGGATGTGGTCAGTTTGCTTTTGCTACGATAGGTTTTTTTTTAAGGAATAAATTAGGAAGATGTTTTTATGGGGTTTATGATATTGATAAAGCTAATGCCACTTCTTTGGCAAACTATTATGGAGGTATGGTTTTTGAAGATGCCAATGAGTTAATAACTAATCCCAATGTTGAAGTATTGTATGTTGCCTCAAACCACTTTACTCATACAGAGTATGCTATAAAGGGATTAGAAGCAGGGAAAACAGTTTACTTAGAAAAACCAATTAGTGTTAATCATGAGCAATTTTCAAAATTGATCAAAAGTTATAATGTAAATCAGAATAAACTTTTTGTTGGTTATAACAGACCTTTTTCGCCTTCAGTAAAAACCATATTATCGTATTTAAATAACGATAAAAGGACGCCTCTTACACTCAATTGTTTTATAAGTGGACATAAAATCCCTGAGGATAATTGGTACAGAAATCCAGAAGAAGGCACAAGGGTTTGCGGAAACGTTGGACATTGGATAGATCTGGCGATACATTTTTTATATAAAGTTGGACTTCCTAAAAGACTTCAGGTTTCTATACAAGCAAGTTCAAGTGAAGAAGTAGATGATAACTTAACGATTACATTTATCTCTGAAATAGGAGATTTAATTACGATAGTATTAACATCAAGAACAGAGCCATTTGAAGGGATTAATGAAACTATAAACTTCCAACACGGTGAGGTAATTGCTAAGATTGATGATTTTAGAAGAATGACCTTGTGGAAATCGGATGAACTTATCAAAGAAAGATATTTTAGAAAAGATGTAGGGCATAAAAATGCCATATATCAACCATTTAATAATGAAAATACAAGGGATTTTAACGAAGTTAAAATATCTACTTTACTGATGCTTGATATTAAAGAAGCAGTCCTGAAAAATAAAAAAGAATTTATATTTACTATTAATGAAACAGATCATACAAGACCTTAAAAACGGAGAAACGATATTAGAAGAAGTACCTGTACCAATGGCTAAATCTGGTCATGTATTAATAAAGACCACCAAAACACTTGTATCCTTGGGAACAGAGAGAATGTTGGTTGAGTTTGGTAAGGCTAATTTTATCCAAAAAGCACGACAGCAGCCAGATAAAGTAAAGATGGTATTGGATAAGGTAAAAACTGATGGGCTTAAACCTACTATGAATGCTGTTTTCAATAAGTTAAACCAACCATTGCCCCTGGGATATTGTAATGTTGGTGAAGTAGTAGCAATTGGAAAAGGAGTTAGCGAGTTTAAAGTAGGAGATCGTGTAGCCTCTAATGGTAACCATGCAGAATATGTTAATGTACCTAAAAATCTTGTAGCCAAAATTCCAGATAACGTAACAGATGAGGAAGCTGTTTTTACGGTAATAGGTTCTATTGGTTTGCAAGGAATAAGACTGTTAGGGCCAACTTTTGGAGAAACCATTGTGGTAGTCGGATTAGGATTGATTGGTTTGGTAACGGCAGAATTATTGTTGGCAAATGGATGTAATGTAATTGGCTTTGATTTTGATCCAGAAAAAGTAAAAATAGCAAAGGAAAAAGGGATAATAGCTATAAATCCGGCCGAAGGAACCGATCAGGTAAAATTTGTAGAGTCTTATACAAATGGTATTGGCGCCGATGGGGTGATCATTACGGCTTCAAATAAAAGTAGTGAGATTATCTCTCAATCAGCCAACATGTGCAGAAAAAGAGGACGTATTGTTTTAGTTGGGGTTATTGGATTAGACATAAGTAGAGCCGATTTTTATGAAAAAGAAATCTCGTTCCAAGTTTCTTGTTCTTATGGCCCAGGGAGATACGATGAGGAGTATGAAGAAAAAGGGAACGATTATCCAATAGGATACGTGAGGTGGACAGAGAAAAGGAATTTTGAAGCCATATTAGATGCTATGTCTAAAGAGATACTTAAGGTTAAACCGCTGATAACCGAAAGAATTCCATTAAACGATTACCAGAAGATTTATGGAGACATGACGAATTCTAAGTCAATAGCCTCTATTTTAGAATATAATACAACAGCCCCACCAACGTCGACTGTCAAAATCTCTCAAAAAACATTTCAAGGTAAGAAAGGAGTTATAGGTGTTATCGGAGCAGGAAATTTTACTGGAGCAACGATACTTCCGAGCTTGAAAAAAATGGATGCCAATGTAAAATACATTGCAAGTTCTGGGGGACTATCTTCAACGATAATGGCGAAAAAATATGGAGTAACAAATTCTACTAGTTCCTATCAAGAAATTTTGCAAGACAACGAAGTAGATTTGGTGTTTATAACAACCAAGCACAATATGCATGCTTCTATGGTCTTGGAAACTTTAAAAGCAAAGAAAAGTGTTTTTGTTGAAAAACCATTGGCACTTACATCGTTAGAATTAGAATCTATTATTGAAGAATATAATAAGCACGAAGTAAACGTATCGGTAGGTTTTAACAGACGTTTTGCTCCATTAGCACAAAAAATGAAAAAACTTTTAGGAGGTGATAATACGCCTATCAATATTGTTGCGACTATGAATGCAGGTTTTATTCCTGCCAATATGTGGTTGCACGATATGGAGATCGGAGGAGGTCGAATAATTGGTGAAGCTTGTCATTATATTGATTTGTGTTCTTACCTGACGGGTAGTAAGGTTAAATCTGTATGTATGAATGCAATGGGATTAAACCCAGAAGAGAATACTGATAATGCAAGTATTTTACTTAAATATGAGAATGGTGCCAATGCCGTAATAAATTACTTTGCCAACGGAAGTAAATCATATTCTAAAGAACGAGTTGAAGTTTATTCTCAGGAAAGAACCTTGGTTATGGACAATTGGCGTAAATTGAAAACATACGGATTTAAAGGAGGTAATGTGTCATCCAAACAAGATAAAGGACATTATAACCAATTTGAATCGTTAATCAAACAACATGTTAATGGTGGAGAAGCTATAATTCCTTTTGACGAGATAATTAACACAACTCAAGCTTCTTTTGCAGCAATAGAATCTATAAAAGAAGGAAAATGGATTACACTTAAAGATATATAATGAGAGTGTTAGTTTTAAAGGGCACAAGCCCAAGACATAATTATTTTGCAAAAGAAATAAGTGAAATAAAAGGAATCGAATGTAAAATGATTACTCATCAAAGGCTTGGAAAAAAAAGATTAAAAAAAATGATCTCTAAGTCACCTCTTACTTTCTTTAATCGAGTTTCGAAGTATCTGTTTCAAAAATTAAGGAACTGGAATAAAAAAGAGATAGCTTTTTTTGGTAATATTGACCTGAAAGAACAAATCGAAGTGGAAAGTTTAAATTCTAAGAGTTCAATTGAGTTAATGAAGGATTTTGTACCGGATTTATTAGTAGCATTTGGAATTCCGATCATCTCTAATAAAGTAATTGAAATCCCGAAGTTTGGAGCAATAAATTTGCATGGGGGAATTTCACCAGAATATAAAGGAGGAAATACAATTTTCTGGCCTTTGTATAAAGGAGATTTAAATAAAACAGGAGCTACTCTTCATTATATGGTAAAAAAAGTGGATAGTGGAAAAATAATTTCAAAAGTTTATCCTGATATAAACGGCAACGATACAGAGTTTACAGTTTCCTCAAAAACGTTTAAATATGCTACAGAAGAAATGGTTAGTATTATTGAATGGATAAAGAAGCACCAGGAAAAAATCCTTGGAAAGGAACAGACAGGAGAAGGACATTTATACCTTGCAAAACATAGAACTTTTTTTGTAGATCTTCTGGGTTCAATAAAAATAAGAAAAAACTTAAAAAATGTTTCTATTGATAAAAGAATAGAACAATTTTATTAATCTATGATCTCGGCTATTAGATATTATTATACGATAAAAAACCTTCATCCTATTCAGGTTATTTATAGACTGAAATATATCCTGAAACGGAATCTTTACGAAAGAAATGGGAGTTTTTTCTTTAAAAGATTAGAGAAGAAATTTAAAAAAGAAACAACTAAAATAAACGCTGATCTTAAGTTTGTTTTAAACGAAAGAACCTACTATTTGGATGAAATAAATGAGGTTTTAGAAAATAAAATTTCTTTTTTAAACCATAAAATCAATTTTGATCAAAAAATAGTTTGGCATTCAGAAGAACTTAATCAAGGAACACGACTTTGGAAGTTAAATCTTAATTATCACGAATTCTTATTTGATATTGCTTTTAAGTATAAAGAAACAAAAGATCAAAAATATATTGATTATATAGAAAATACAGTTTCAGAATGGTTTGTTCAAAACCCATTGGGAACCAAAGGCTATGGAAAAGATAACTGGAATTCTTATGCCATATCATTAAGATTGATAAGTTGGATCAAAATTTACACCTTAGTGGGTAGAGAGTTTACCAAAAAATTTGAATCTTTTTTCCTGAAACTTCTTTGGATTCAGGCCGAATTTTTGTCTCAAAATCCTGAGTTAGATATTTTAGGAAATCATTTGATCAAAAATTGGAAAGCGCTTATATGGTGTAAACATTTTTTTAGCACTTCACGGTTTGATAAGGAGATAAGAAGTGTTGAAAAATTTGTTTACCCTCAATTTTCGGATTTTGGAATGCATGAAGAATATTCTCCTATGTATGCCGGTATTGTTTTAGAAGACCTGATGGAAGTGTTTTTGTTTCAGAAAAATAATGAAAAACTGGAAAACCTTATTCATAAACAATTTAATAATGTTAGGCTTTTGTCAAACGTGAATCAATATCTGTTCTTCAATGATAGCGTAGATAATAATGGGATCCAATTTGATCAGTTAAACGATTTTTATTACAAAATTTTTAAAAGAGAATTTGATCAAAAAGAAGAGGTTTTTGATATAAATGGATTTATTGGAGTTAAAACAGATAAGGAACATCTTGTTTTTGATTGTGCCAAAGTAGTTGGAGGTAATCAACCCGGCCATGTCCATTGTGATGCTTTAAGTTTTGAATATTTTAGAGGTAATGAAAAGATATTTACCAATTCAGGAACCTATGAATATAATTCAGGTAGTAGAAGAGAATACTCAAGAGCAACAGAAAGTCATAACGTACTACAATATGACGATTTTAATCAATCTGAGGTTTGGAGCTCATTCAGGATGGCTAGAGAAGCCAGTGTTGATTACAATACAAAATGTTTAGAGCCCGACAATTTAGATATTGAAGGAACTGTAAAAGGATATGATTTTTCGAATGAGATTACTCATAAAAGAAGATTGATCAAAAAAGAGAATACTATTATAATAAAGGATACTCTTATTGCAAGTACGGATAGAAAATCGAAACTATTTTTTCATTTAACTCCAGATTTTAATTTTATTAATGGTAAAATTGTAGAAAAAGAAACAAATAGAAAAGTAGCCACTATTCAAACGTCCAATTCATACGAGGTTGTAAGTACAGAATTTTATCCAGAATTTGGAATATGGAAAGAAAAAGAAACCATGATCGTTTGTGATATTGCTCCAAATGAAGAAGTAACTACTGAAATTGTTTTTAATGAGTAAAAAAGTATATTTAACTTTCGATATCGAAACTATTGTTAGCAAGTTAAGCTATAATCCTACTTATCATGCGAGTGTGTTTCTGGGAGGGATGATTATTGCTAATGAACTAAAAAAAAGAAACTTAAAAGGGACTTTCTACATAAGTTTATCTCCCAAATGTAAAGAGATATCTTTTCCTGAATATATTGATTCTGTTAAACTGTTAGTACATAGTTTAAAATCTTTTGACAATATCCGAATAGAACCGCACATACATGCGTACAAACTTCCTGTTTCTTTTGAAACTTTAAAAGATGAATTTTCAAAGTATAATAAAAATCAACAAAAGGAACTTCTAGCTTGGAGTAAGAATTTCTTCGAAGAAGAAGGGATTTCAGTAAACAATTTTAGACCTGGAGGATATAATGTAAATGATAGTTATTATGAAGCGTTGTCTGAGTCTGGTTTTAAAACTAGTTCTATTTTGCATAAGGACAATGATGTTGTTAATATTGATTTGCTTACCGGTTCCACTCAAGAATATCCTCCTTACCAGACAGAACAGGGTATAACAGAATATCCTGTTACATCTGTTAAAGTAAAATCCGTTAAACCAGGAGTTACAGAAATTATAAATTTATCCCCGGATTTCTTGACTATTGAATCGACAAAAGAGTATATAGAAAAACTGACCTATATCAATATAAATTTTCATAGTTTTTCTATGTTTAATAATAGACTAGCTAGAGAAAACCATAAAAACCAATTAGGGAATAATATCAAGTTTTTATTTTTTGAAAAATGGATAAACAAAATCCTAAGAAGTACCGAAGTAGAAACAATAAATCACAACACCTTGTTTGCCAAAGAATTTATTAAATGGGTTGATTTCATCGCAGAGAAAGATTATAATACTTATTTTATAGGAGAGTGACGAAACTACTTTTTATTACAGATAACTTTCCACCGGAAGTAAATGCTCCAGCCACAAGAACCTATGAACATTGCAAAGAATGGGCTAAAGAAGGGATTGAGGTAACCGTAATTACTTGTACCCCAAATTTTCCTAAAGGCAAAGTGTTTGACGGCTATAAAAACAAATTGTACCAAAAAGAAATAGTAGACGGTATAAAAGTTATTCGTGTTTGGACATATATTAGTGCGAATAAAGGATTTGTTAAGCGGATATTAGATTATATAAGTTTTATGATTAGCTCCTTTATTGTTGGGATATTTGTAAAAACCGATATTATTGTTGCAACGTCTCCACAATTTTTTACAGCCATTTCTGGAAGGTGGTTATCCTTTTGGAAACGCAAAAAATGGATTATGGAAGTAAGGGATTTATGGCCAGAATCTATTAAAGCTGTAGGCGCTATGGGGGCAAATCCGGCTATTCGATTTTTTGAGTTTTTAGAAAAAAGAATGTATAAAACGGCACACAAGATTGTGGTAGTAACTGATTCATTTAGAGAAGTTTTAATTGAAAAACATAACATTAATGACTCAAAAATAGAAGTAGTTAAAAATGGTGTAAATTCATACTTGTTTAAACCTATTGAAAAAAATACTGATTTATTAAAGAAACTAAAACTAGAAGATAAAATAATAATTGGTTATATAGGAACACACGGCATGGCACATGCTTTAGATTTCATCTTAAAATGTGCTAAAAAAGTTCAGAATAAACAAATACACTTTCTCTTTTTAGGTGATGGGGCTAAAAAAGAAGAACTGTTAACCCTCAAAAATTCTCTTCAGTTAGATAATGTTACCATGTTGCCCTCTGTCGAAAAAAAAGAAGTTGTAAATTATATTTCAATTTTAGATGTAGCACTAGTTAACCTTAAGAAATCTGATACGTTTAAGCACGTAATCCCTTCAAAAATTTTTGAATTATGTGCGATGCATAAACCAATATTATTAGGGGTAGAGGGAGAGGCTAAAAAATTAATTGAAGACTACAAAGTTGGAGAAACATTTGAACCCGAAAATGAAATAGAGTTTCTGACTGGGATGAATAGGATTGTAAACGAAAAAAGCTCTTATAATAAAGGATTTAATTCTATAGTAAAAGATTTTGATAGAGTAACTTTAGCAAATAAAATGACATATTTTATTCTTCGATAACGTTTACAATTAAGTTGAAATTATTCGAAAATACTAATTTAGAATCTTTAAATTCGCTATTTTTGAAAAAACTTAGAAGCATTGCCTGTATATTATCCATTACTTTATTTTATCGGAGCTTATACCCTTACGTATTTTACAATACCTAAAATCATTGGTCTTGTAGAATATAAGAATTTGATGGATAATCCTAATATCAGGAGCTCTCATGTAAAAAAGACACCCACATTAGGGGGAGTATCTTTTTTTTATACATTAATTTTCGCTCTTTTTTTTCTTAAGAATTGGGACACTCATGATGAGGCAATTTATTTTATTCCAGGTTTAACTATTCTTTTTATTATTGGATTAAAAGATGATTTGTTGGTACTTTCTCCTTATACTAAACTAGCTGCACAATTGTTAGCAATTCTTTTTATATTAAGTAATGAAAGTTTTAGAATAACATCATTAAATGGATTTTTGGGAATACATGAAATACCTGTTTATGTATATTATATGGTTGGTGGATTTATGATGTTGACTATTATAAATGCGTACAATTTGATTGACGGGATAGATGGTTTAGCTTCTATTGTTGGAATTGTTATTTTAGTAATTTATACTACTATTTTTTATTTAACAGGAGAATATTTTTATGTTCTTATATCATTGGCTCTAAATGGTTCTTTAATTGCTTTTCTAAGTTATAATCTATCTTCCAATAAAAAGATTTTTATGGGGGATACAGGTTCCTTAATTGTTGGTTTTATTATAAGTACACTAACTCTTAAGTTTTTAGCATTATCTCCAGAATCCTACAACAATTTACCATTCCTTTTAGAAAATATACCATTAATAGCTATTAGCATATTAATTGTCCCGCTATTTGATACCGCCAGAGTATTTACTATTAGAGTTGCAAACAAAAAGAGTCCGTTTTCACCAGATAGAAACCATACACATCATATTTTACTAGACACTTTTAAATTATCACACAAGCAAGCAAGTTTTATTATTGGTGGTTTTAACCTGATTTTTGTTATTTTAATGATAATTCTAGGTAGTACTTCGTATAATTTTTATTTGGTGCTGTTTCTTATAACATTCGTCATAATAATGGCATATCTTTTTTATCGTTTTGATTATAGTTTTGCTAATATTAAAAGAAAAATTTTGTTTCGAAAGAAAGTGGATAACATAAAAAATGAAATGAAAAAAGGAGGAGGGAAATTAATTCAAAAGAAGAAAAAGAATTAAATTCAATATACCATTTTTTTCAAAGTTTTTCCAAACACTATTAGAATAACCAATCTATTATCGTAATTCCTAATTATAAACTACGTTAGTAAACTCTAATAAGAAGAAATCTATAAGATATTTTAAGTATTTTTACGCTCTTTATTTAATAGTAGTTCTCTATATTGTTCTAAGCATAGAATATAGGGAATGATAATAATTATTAACCTGTTATGATAATAGGTTAAATATCATAAATATGGAGTATAAAAAACCAAAAGTAATTGCAGAGATAGGCTGTAATCATAAAGGTGATATGGAAATAGCTAAAGAGCTATTACGCCTTTCAAAAGAATGTAATGCTGATGTTGCTAAGTTCCAGAAAAGAAATAATAAAGAATTATTAACAGAAGAACAGTATAATGCTCCACACCCTAATCCTAGTAATTCTTATGGGGACACTTACGGTGCGCATCGAGAATTTCTTGAATTTACAGTAAAACAGCACGAAGAGCTTAAAGCTTATTGTGATGAAATAGGGATAGAATATTCTACATCCGTTTGGGACGTTACTTCGGCAAGAGAAATGATAACATTCAATCCTGCTATGTTAAAGGTTCCGTCTGCTTGTAATAATCATTTTGATATGCTTCGTGTCTTAAGAGATGAATATACTGGTGAAGTGCATTTGTCATTTGGTATGACAAATCAGGAAGAAGAAAAGCAGATTATCTCTTTTTTTGAAGAAACAAATCAAGCAAAAAACAGATTAGTTATATACTCTTGCACCTCTGGATATCCGGTTCCATTTAAGGACGTATGTTTATTAGAAATTTCTAGATTAAAGAATGAATATGGCCATAGAGTTAAGGATATTGGATTTTCTGGACATCATCTCGGAATTGCTATTGATAATGCAGCTTATACGCTAGGAGCAACTTGGGTGGAAAGGCATTTCACCAAAGATCGAACATGGAAAGGTACTGATCATGCAGCTTCTTTAGAACCTACAGGTTTAAGAAAGTTATGTAGAGACTTATTAGCAACCTTTAAAGCATTGAACTATAAACAAACGGAAATTCTGGAAATAGAACAGGTACAAAGAGATAAACTCAAGTATCGAAAACAATGAAAACAATTGCGTTCATACCCGTTCGAGGAGGTAGTAAATCCATTCCTTTAAAGAATATTAAACAGTTTTGTGGCAGGCCATTAGTATACTGGACTATTAAAGCTGCTGTAGAGACTAATACTATTAATGAAGTTGTTATTGCTACAGATCACGAACAAATTGAGGCGGTAGTAAATTCCTTTGGTTTTAATAAAGTATCGGTGTTTAAAAGAAATAGTAATAATGCTCAGGATAGTTCATCAACAGAGAGTGTTATTTTAGAGTATTTAGAAGCAAGAAAGTTAGAAGAAAATGATGCCTTTATTTTAATTCAAGCTACATCACCTTTATTAACCGCAAAAGATTTAGGAGCAGGAATTAGGGTGTTTGAAGAACATAAGTATGACAGTGTTCTCTCTTGTGTACTATCCAAACGTTTTTTTTGGAATATCAAAGGCGATCCTATAAACTATGACCCTTACAATCGACCTAGAAGGCAAGATTTTGAAGGAACTTATATGGAGAATGGTGCTTTTTATATAAACACTGTTGGACAGATCAAAGATTATCAAAATAGACTCTCAGGAAATATAGGTATATCTTTAATGCCAGAATATACGGATGTAGAATTGGACGAAGAGGATGATTGGCAAAGAGCAGAAATTTTAATGAAAAAATATCTCTTCCCAGTCAGATCACAGAAAGAAATAAAATTGTTCATTTCTGATATTGATGGAGTGTTAACTGATGCAGGAATGTATTATAGTGAAAATGGGGATGAGTTAAAGAAATTCAATACGCACGACGGAATGGCTTTTCAATTGATCCGTGAGAGCGGAGTGAAAACCGCTATCATAACATCAGAAAATACCGAGTTGGTAAAAAGAAGAGCAAATAAATTGAAGGTTGATTATTTATATCAAGGAAAACGTGATGGAGGAAAACTATCAGCTGCTTTAGAAATTTGTAAAAAGGAAGGAATTGAAATTGATAATGTAGCTTATATAGGTGATGATATTAATTGCTTAGAATTGTTAAGTGCAGTTGGATTATCGGCTTGTCCATCTAATGCTTTAGAAAAAATCAAAAATATTCCAGGTATTATACAACTTTCTAAAAAAGGGGGCGAAGGTGTTGTTAGAGAATTTTATGAAGAAATTTTAGTAAAAACTCTTTAGATACGCTTGATAAAATGACTTCTCCTTAGATACAGTTTTATGAAGGCAAAACTTATTATAGCATCTCCTTTACAGTTAATTAATGCTATTGAAGCAAAAGAATATTTAGGAATTAAAAGTATAGATATTACTTTTTTTAGTGATGGGAATATTACTAATGAAAGACAAATAGCATTATTAATAGAAGAACTAAATATTAAGGCCACTGTATCAACGATTAAAATTCCTAGAAATCCAAGTTTCTTAAAAAGAATACTGTTCTTAAAAAACTTAAAAAAAAATAAGTCTAATATTGAGAACTATGAGTATATCATTATCGGACATTTCAGATCTATATATCAAGCTACTTATGCAAATTTATATGACACAAAAAATGTTTTTGTAGATGATGGTACAAGAACATTAGACGATATTTCTTTTCTAGATACGTTTGGTTACAATACGAAAGCTTATAAACTAAAAAAAATACTTTATTCTTTTTTGTTAGTAAAACCGTATTTAATCTCTAGAGAATACACCTTTTTTTCTTACTATGCTAAAAAAGTGGAAGTAAAAGATCATATCCATATATTAGAAAATACTTTTTCTTATATCAAAGGTCAAAAAACAAAAAAAAGTTCAAAGATTGAAAAGAAAATTGCCTTCGTTGGACAAAGTCTAGTGGATTCTAAATTGGTTACTCTGGATTTTTATCTTAGCTTGCTTAAAGATATTGACAGGTACTATAGAAAGGAATATGAACCAGGAATTATAATAGAGTATTATGCTCATAGAAATGAATCCGATAAGGTTTTAGAATTAATTGCAAAAATGCCTCATTGGAAAGTTATAAAAAACAAACTTCCTTTAGAGCTACATTTTCTATTTTCACCACAATTTCCAGAAGAGGTTGGACTTTTTTTCTCATCAGTTGCTGAGACGCTGTCGATCATTCTTGGGAGTGAATTAAAACTTAGGTCTTTTTTTATTCCATCTGATAAATTATTATATAGGAAAATGGAAATTGAAAACCTTTTCGAAACAAATCGAAATTCCGAAAATATTCAATTAGTTAGTAATTATTGATGAAAAACCTAATGAATTGAGTCAACAAAAGCTTCTTAAAAATTCTGGGATTTATAGCATTTTAATGCTACTTCAAAAAGGGATCAATTTTATTCTGATTCCCATTTTGACGATTTATTTATCCACCTATGATTATGGAGTCGTAGCAATCGTAATTGCAATTAATGCGTTTCTAAATGTATTTTATTTGTTGTCACTCCCTGGTACATTAAATAGGTTTTATTATGAGTTTAAAGATGGCCAAATAAAGATAAAAAAGCTTTTTGGAACTATAATTACCTTTGTTTTACTTAATAGCTTTGTAATTACATTAATTATCTTTTTAGGTAGGAAGTGGCTATTACTACCATTTTTAGAAGATGTTGATTTTTTTCCTTTCATGGCCCTTGGTTTAATATCTGTTATTTTTAATCCCTGTTATACCATATATCAGAGCTCGTTACAAGCAAGACAAGAAGGAGTTCGTTTTGGAAAAAATAATGCGATATTTTTTTTAGTAAATATTATTCTGTTGTTAACCAGTGTAATCTTATTAGATATGGGCGCCAAAGGTGTTTTGGGATCTTTAGCAATAACCAATGTTGTTTTTTTTATATATACCTTATCAAGGTTTAGAAAGGATATAACCTTCGGAATTGATATTGATATACTCAAAAAATCTTTAAAATATGCTTTTCCATTAATCCCACATACCTTATCTGGAGTCACTACAATGCTTATTGACAGGATAATTATTAATAAGTTAGTGAATACATCATTAGTTGGAATTTATAGTATCGGAAATAACTTCGGTAGTATTGTTTTTTTAATTGCTTCAGGGATAAACCAGGCTTTTGTTCCTTGGTTTAATCAAAAAATAAAGAATAATGACCAAAAATCTATTCCGGAAATTGCAAAGTTGCTCATTGTTTTTTATTGTATAATTGCTTTAGGACTATCTTTTTTTGGAAAGGAAATGATTATGTTGATTACTCCAAATGCATATCATAGGTCATGGATAGTAATACCTTGTATTTCATTTGCGTTTGTATTTCACGGAGTTTACTATTTTTTCGTGAGTGCTTTATTTTATGATATTCAAGGTCGAGGAAATCGCATTATACCTATATTTACAATATTGGCAGCGATATTAAACGTTATACTTAATATTATATTTATTCCTCAATACGGGATTTTGGGAGCAGCAATAGCTACTTTGATTAGTAAATTTTTACTATCAATATCTCTAAGTTTTTTTTATAATAGATTCGTTGAGATACAATATCCTGTGCGTTATATGATCTTCATACCTTTGGCATTTTATATAGTATCACTGATAAGTTATATATCATATTTAGAAACGTATCATTTTTTAAGTATAAAAATTATCATCTTTGTTGCTGTTCTGGTTTTATGCTTTTTACATTTTAAGAAAAAAATCAAAACTTTATTCAAAGAAAAGAAAATATTTAGTTGAAAGTTTTAATTGTCAATACATTATATCATCCATATAAAGTAGGAGGTGCGGAAATTTCTGTTCAGGCTATTGCTGAAGGTATGAGCAAAAAAGGAATAGAAGTGGCTGTATTGACATTGGGTGAGAAAACTGAGAAAACAGTCATAAATAGTGTATCTATTTATCGTCTTGAGATTAAAAATTCATTTTGGCCTTTTGATCAAGTAAAATATTCGAAAATTAAAAAGTTAAAATGGCATTTTACAGATATATATAATAAAGAATATAATAAAAATGTTAATGAAATAATTAGTGCTTTTCATCCAGATGTAATTCACACAAACAATCTTACAGGATTTTCTGTAGCAATTTGGGATATTGCTAAAACCAATAAAATTAAAGTTGTACATACGCTTAGGGACTATTATTTACAATGCCCTAAAACCAATAAGTTTAAGAATAATAATTGTACTAAACAGTGTACGGAATGTATGCTTTTTTCTAAGGTAAAGAAGACTAAATCTCAATTTGTGGATAGGGTTATAGGAATTAGCGATTTTATATTAAAGGATCATATACAAGAAGGTTATTTTAAGTATTCGGATAAAAAAGTAATTTATAACGGATTCGATATCACAAAAAAGCTATCAGGAAACGCAAATTTTAATGGACAAACCTTTTTAAAATTTGGCTTTATCGGACAGGTAAATAAAGCAAAAGGAATTGAAGTCTTAATGAAATGTATTGCAGAGTTTACTAAGTATGATAATTGGAAGTTATATATAGCTGGAGTTGTAGATTCATCATACAAGGATTATTTATTAAGTTTTTTACCCAAAGAAAAGGTAGAATTTATGGGATATGTAAAACAAGAAACTTTTTTTAAAACCATAAATGTTTTGGTAGTTCCTTCTTTATGGGAAGAACCATTTGGTAGAGTTGTATTAGAAGGAATATTGAACAATGTTCCTGTATTAGGAAGTAAAAAAGGTGGTATCAAAGAAATATTAAGTAATAATTCTAAGTTTACCTTTAACCCTTTGAACGAAGAGTTAAAAAATTTACTGCAATTAATATTAGAAAATCCAAAGGAGTTAAATACATTTAATTTTGATATAGATTACCTTTACAAGTCATTTTCATTAGAAAGCATGATTGATGAATATATAAAAGTATATAAGGAATTAAAAAATTGATTTCATTTCTTTTTTTAAAAGAATAGTTTGAAACAAATACAATGAAAGAATTAAAGTAATGGTGAAAATTAAAAAACAGATAAAAAATTCGTTGCCCAAAAGTGTTTATTCTGGATTAAGAAAAATAAAACTATTTCCTAAAAACGCAAGGCTTACTTTAGCAGGTTTTTATTTTACCTACTTCATTAAAGAATATAAGAGCAACGGAGTTTCTATAAAAATACCCTTCTCGCTTACTAATTTTAAATTCAGAGGACGTTTTGTTTTTGATACATATGAAAAAGAAGAGGCTGAATATCTTTCAAAATATTTATCTCCGGATGCAACGGTAATTGAGCTTGGTGGTTGTTTAGGGTTTGTATCTTGCTTGACTAATAAAATACTTAATGACAAAACAAAACACCTAGTTTTAGAAGCTAATCCAAATTTGATACCGTGGATTGAAAAAAATAAAGCGGAGAATAGTTGTTTTTTTTCTGTCGAAAATGTGGTGATAACCAAAGAAAAAGAAATCCCATTTTACATTCATGATTTGATTGTAGGAGGAAGTCTTAAAAGAAAAACAGGAAACCAAGTTAGCATATCAGGTGCTACCTTTGATTCATTACAAAAAAAGTACGATCTTATTTTCGATACTTTGATTATGGACATCGAAGGAGGTGAATTAGAACTTTTTAGAAATCAGAAAGAAGAAATCGCAAAATTTAAAATGATATTTTTCGAAGTTCATCCGTTTGCGGGCATATTAACTAATGAAGAGGCTCAAGAGTGCGAAGATATTCTTTCACAACTTGATTTTAGAATTATAAAGAGAGATGGACATTTTCAAGTTTGGGAAAAATCTTTTACAAATAATTAGATATCGTATAAAAATGTAAATTTACCCAAAAACATAGATTTAACAAATATGTTTAATAATTATGATGATTAATGAAAATTAGTTTTAATCTTGAAGGTGTCACTTTTTATATAGTACTTCTATTAGGAATTTTTAATTCTGTTTTTCGTTATTATCTTTTAGACTCCCCATTTTTTCCTATTGTTTATATTTCTCAATTACTAATGGTGGTTGTGGTTTGTATACATTTTGTGTCTTTTTTGAATCAAGTTAAAGTCAAAAGAAACTTTTTAGCACTTTCGATTATGCTACTTTTGGCTCTAATTATAGGTGTTATTTATACAAATACTATTCTTCAGGTATTTATGGGAGTTTATATTTTAACACCTCTTTTTTATGGATTTGTAATGTATCCTTTTTTTGAAAGAATATTGAGCTATAAACATTTTTATAAGATCATACTGATTATTGGTATTGCAGGTGTACTTCTTAATCTAGTTTTTATTTTTCCTTGGGAAGGTTTTAATTATGAGGTTTATGGAAAAACAATTGAAGGCAATCGTTTTTGGACTTCATTAGGAACAAGGAGACTTTCCGGACTGGGAAGATCTTCTTATGAAACTGCTGCATATGTTCTTTTTTTAGCGATTATATATATGCTTAAAAAGTCTAAAATTCAGATTATATGGATATTGGCTGGTATTGCTATATATTTTACGGATACTAAGGGGATTTTAATGACCTACGGCATTATTTCGTTACTAGTATTGCTTTGGAATTATATTTCAGATTCTACAAAAAAAACAATGTTAATAGCTATATTGTTTGTTAATCTAGCTCTTCCTTTAATTTCTTGGTCATTTTCTATTGATGATATAACAAGTAGTAATTTTCTAAGATCTTTTGAAATGAGAATAGAACGCACCTGGCCTGAAGCTTATAAATTGATTTCAGAGTCTGGAAACTTTATTACCGGAAGAGGAATAGGAGGAATAGGTGTGCCACAAAATATTTTTGAGCCTGAACTATCGCATCCAGCGGATAATCTGTTTGTATATCTTATTGCTATTTTTGGTATTGGTGCTTTTATTGTGTACGCTTTTTTAGTTAGAGGCGTTTATAATAAGCAAATACGAAATACAGAAGTAGAAAAATTATTTTATATATTATCCGTGTACGTCTTTGCCTATGGAATTACCACTAATGTTATTGAATTGCCGGTTATGAGTATATGTCTTGGATTAGTTTTTAGATATTGGATGGATAACGAGAATTATGAAATTGAATAACTATAAATATTTATTAGGGTTAGATTCAGAATTTCGTTTGAATAATATATTTATAATATGTTCTTATCTATTATCCATTTTCCCTATACTAACTTTTGGTATTCGAACAATAATAATTATTGTTTGGATTTTTTTCGGGACTCTATCATTACTTAAAAATAAGAGTTTTCAAATCAATCAAGATAAATATAGTAAGCCGATAATTATCTTTTTAGTTATATCTTTTATGCTATTGATTTTCAGCTTATTGTATTCTAAGGATGTGTCTGAAGGTAGTAAAAGGTTAATTGGAATGCTTCCTTTTGCTATTCTTCCTATAATATTTTATTTGAACAAACGGGCATTCACAAAGAAACGAATTGATTGGATTATCAATTTTTTTTGTTGCTCAGTGATAATTTTTGTTTTATATCAAATGCTACTTCTACTCTTTAATTTTGATATCATAACTAATGATCTTAGTATCTCTGAAATCAAAAGAAATAATTTACATCATTTAAGTTCAATAAGTCAGGATCAGATTCAACAAATAAAAATAAGAAGATTGAGAAACTTTATTTTGAAATTGGTTGATTCGCACCCCACATATCAAGGGTTGTGGATATCTTTTGTTGTTTTTTGGCTTATTTCTAAATTCAAATCTGATTGGAGGCAATTAAAATATAAAATACCTGCGATCTTAGTGGTTGGGATGTTAATTTTTTGGATGTTTGTAATCTCTGCAAGAATGCCTATACTAGCATCTATTGTTGCAATTATTTTAACTTGGATATTGTTCAAGGGAGTTTCGATAAGAACTTTTTCAAGCATAATATTATTTTCAATAATAACACTATTTTCTTTATATACTTTTATAAAGCCTATCAATACTAAAGTATCTGAGATCGTTGACAATGTATTTACCTTACCAACGAAAGGAAATGATATTTATAATTTTAATTCTACCAATGTTAGAAGTGGAATATATTATTGTGATGGAATATTAGTTAAAGAAAATTGGTTGTTTGGAACTGGTATTGGAGATATGCAAGCCGAGTTATCTGCTTGCTACGATGAAAAAATAGGAGCTAAGGTTTATAAATGGCAAAGCTATAATTCGCATAATCAATATTTATTTTTTTTGATTGGTTCAGGAGTTTTAACATTATTTTCTTTTTGTAGTTTCCTATTTTATTCTTTTAAAAAGTTAATAGCAGTAAGGAATAGTGCTTTGTTTTATGGTTTTATGGTTATCTCTATTGTAATGCTAACAGAGAATATAATTTCTCGTTCGGACGGAGTTTTATTTTTTGGATTATATGTTTCACTTATCTTGTTGTCTTCTAAAAAAACAAAATAAAAATATGATTTATGTCAATGCTAGGTTTTTAACGCAAAAAGTGACAGGTGTTCAGAGATATGCAATTGAAATATGTAAATTATTACCAAAGGAAATTTTAGAAAAAAGAATTACTTTCATTGCGCCTAAAAAAGCTAAATTAAACCCTCTTTTTAAAGAGTTTAATAGTATTGCCATAGGAAAACTAGAAGGTCAGTTATGGGAACAGATCGATCTACCTATATTTTTAAAAAGAAAAGGAAACCCTTTACTTATAAACTTTGTTGGAATAGGACCGATATGGTATAGGAATAAGATAATGACCGTTTACGATCTTGCATTTAAACATCATCCAGAATGGTTTTCCAAAAGTTTTCAATTGACTTATAATTGGTTTATACCTATGAGCCTGAAAAACTCAAAACACATAATTACAGACAGTAATTATGTGAAAAATGATTTAATTAACACATATAACCTTCCTTCAGAAAAAATTAATGTTGTTTATGCTGCACCTTCATCAGCATTTGTGAAAAAACAGGTGAATAAAGAAGCTATGATTTTAATGGTTTCTTCTTTAGATCCAAGAAAAAATATGACACGTGTAATCGAAGCTTTTGATCAATTAAGTATTCCACATAAGTTAGTAATAGTTGGAGCCCGAGGAACAGTTTTTTCTGATTTAGAGATTCCGGAACCAATAAAAAAAGAAAAAATAAAGTTTACAGGATATATTGAAGATGAAGAATTAGTTGAACTATATAATAAAGCAGAACTCTTTATGTATCCATCGTTATTTGAAGGCTTTGGTATTCCTCCTTTAGAAGCACAAAAATGCGGTACTGCTTGTTTGATTTCTAACGTAACATCTTTGCCTGAGGTTTATCAAGATTCTGCCGAGTATTGTAACCCCCGAAGTGTTTCGGATATAAAAAATAAAATCTATGATGTTTTAACTAATCAAAAAAAGAGAAATGCGTTAATATCAAAAGGTTTTTTAAATGTAAAAAAATATAATTGGAATAAATCAGCAGAAGATTTTATTTTGATAATTAAAAATAATATGAATGAAAAAGTGAACTAAGACAATATGGATTTTACTTTTGTTAAATCTTCCAAAGATTAACATCAATAATATGATGTAATTTTATAATAAAAAGACCTTAATAATAATTAAATCTATAATTTGTCTAAGTAAGGGCTAATCTTTACTTTTAGTCCATAGGAAAAGTTTAACTAAATTATAATTTCTTTCCAAACTAGAAAATTCTGTTCTCGGTTTACCTAAAAACATAAACTTTAGGATAGTTGTGGTTTATTATATACAAACTTGAAAAAATTAAAATGAAAAAAGCAATAATCACAGGTATTACGGGCCAAGATGCAGCATATTTGGCCGAGTTACTTTTGTCAAAAGATTATGAAGTCTATGGAACCTATCGAAGAACAAGCTCTACTAATTTTTGGAGAATAGAAGAGTTAGGAATAGAAAATCATCCAAACCTTCATTTATTAGAATATGATTTGATCGATTTGTCTAGTGCATATAGAATAATTGCGAAAGTAGAGCCCGATGAGATTTATAATTTAGCTGCTCAAAGTTTTGTTGGTGTTTCTTTTACGCAACCAATAGCAACTGCTAATATTACGGGTATTGGTGTTATGAATTTATTAGAAGCAATTCGAACAATAAATCCGAAAATTAAATTTTATCAGGCATCAACTTCAGAAATGTTTGGGAAAGTTACTAGAATTCCGCAAAACGAAGAAACTCCATTTCACCCTAGAAGCCCTTACGGTGTTGCAAAAGTTTTTGCCCATTGGGCTACATTGAATTATCAAGAATCATATGATTTATTTGCAACTAGTGGTATTCTATTTAATCACGAATCCCCACTCAGGGGTAAAGAATTTGTGACCAGAAAAATTACAGATGCAGTAGCGAAAATACATTTAAAAAAACAAGATGTACTAGAACTAGGAAATCTCAATGCAAAAAGAGATTGGGGTTATGCAAAAGAGTATGTGGAAGGGATGTATATGATGTTGCAAGCACCAGTAGCGGATACTTATGTGTTAGCAACAAACCAGACAAACACAGTTCGGGATTTTGTTACTTTATCATTTAAAACCGTAGGTGTTGATATTGGATGGATGGGAAAGAATGAACATGAAGTAGGAATTGACTTAAAAACACAACGGGAAATTGTAAAAGTAAACCCGAAATTTTATAGGCCGGCAGAAGTGGATTTGTTGATAGGAGATGCTTCTAAAGCGAAGAAAGATTTGGGATGGGAATCAAAAACAACTCTTGAAGAACTTGCCAAAATGATGGTAAAAAGTGATATTAAACGAAATACTAATGGAGGATCTTTCTGAAAAAATTGTTTTTATAACTGGTATTACAGGTTTTACGGGAGTACATTTAGAGAAATTTTTTCTGAGTGAAGGATGGAAGGTATTTGGAACAACATTCCAAACACCTGAAAATAAAAATCATTTTTTATGTGATATTACAAAAAAAGAAGAAGTTGATAAAATTATAAAAAATTTACGGCCAAATTACATTATACACACAGCAGCAGTATCTTTCGTTGAAGCAAGTCATAAAGAGAATATGTATAAGGTTAATGTTTTTGGTACATTAAACCTTTTGGACGCTATCATTGAATCTAATATAAATCCAGAAAAAATAATCATTGTAAGTAGCGCTGCGGTCTATGGTAATATTGGGGAAACGCTTTCAGAAGATTTATGTCCTCACCCTATCAATCATTATGGAAACAGTAAGCTGGTTATGGAAAATATGATTAAGGCATATTTTTCTAAGTTAGATATTATTATCACAAGGCCTTTTAATTACACAGGTGTTGGACAATCGCAGGATTTTCTAATTCCTAAAATTGTATCTCATTTCAAGGAAAAAAAGCCAATTATTGAACTAGGAAATTTAGATGTTTATAGAGAATTTAATGATATTGACTATATAGTAAAATGTTATTATAACTTATTGATATCTGGAATTGTTTCAGAAACAGTAAATATTTGTACAGGAAGGACTAATAAGATAAAAGAAATCCTTTCATTTCTTGAAAAATTATCAGATCATATAATAGAAGTCAAAGTAAATTCGAAATATATTCGAAAAAATGAAATAGAAATTTTGAAAGGAGATTCTTCTAAGTTGCATAGTTTTATCGGTGACTTATCAA
This sequence comes from uncultured Aquimarina sp., assembly GCF_947492405.1. GTDB lineage: Bacteria > Bacteroidota > Bacteroidia > Flavobacteriales > Flavobacteriaceae > Aquimarina. The sequence continues at coordinate 1,139,170 of NZ_CANLMP010000002.1, read as the reverse complement.
AGGATTATAGCTTAGAAAATACATTAACAAAAATGTTTAACTCGGAAAATTGAAGATAGTTAAGGAAATCTTTTCATTCTTGATTAAAGAGTGTATTAAAATTGATTTCTTTTTAGAGCTAGTATGATTTTTTAAACACCTTTTTGATGTAACGAGCTTTTTTGCTTCAATTTCTTAGATACATAAGACATATAACTATGAGCAAGTAAGCTCTTTAATGCTTATCGTATCTCATTTCTTTTAAAAGATCATCTAATACTGATAAATTGCTTTAACTTTGTTTTTGGTTAATTTAGAGCTCTTCAAGAAGTTTTTAATTTAGTAATTATAATTTTTTTGCAGCTCTTTATTAAAATTTTAAATTCAATAATTAATTTATAAATGTTGGAAATGAAAAAAGCTTTAGTACATGATTGGTATACACAATATAGTGGTGGTGAAAGATGTATTGAAAGCTTTACAAACATTTGGGATGATTTTGATCATTTTACTTTAGTTGATACTTTAACTAATGAGCAGAGAGAGAAAGTACTTAAAGGTAAAAAAACAAATACCTCTTTTATAGAAAAGCTACCATTTGGTAAGAAAAAATACCGTTCTTATTTACCCTTATTCCCTTTGGCAATTGAACAGTTTGATCTAAATGAATATGACTTGATTATTTCTTCATCTTCTGCCATATCAAAGGGGGTATTAACAAGACCTGATCAACTACATATATGTTATGTTTATTCACCAATTCGTTATGCGTGGGATTTATATTTTCAGTATTTAAAAGAAAGTGGACTTAATAAAGGAATAAAGGGTTTTATAGCAAAGTACTTTCTTCATAAACTAAGAATTTGGGATGTTAGTACTGCTAATAGGCCTAATCATTATATCGCAATTTCTCATTATATCGCAGCAAGAATAAAAAAAATTTATAATAAAGAATCGATAGTAATTTATCCTCCTGTAGACACAAAATCTTTTACAATATCTGAGAAGAAAGAAGATTATTATGTTACGTGTTCTAGGATGGTGCCGTATAAAAAAATAAATTTGATAGTAGAAGCGTTTTCCAAAACAAATAAGAAGCTTATTGTGATTGGAGACGGTCCAGATTTTAGAAAAATAAAGAAACTGGCTACTTCAAATGTTGATCTAATGGGACATGTGGGAAAAATTGAAATGATTGAAATATTAAGAAAAGCCAGAGCCTTTGTTTTTGCTGCAGAGGAAGATTTTGGGATAGCACCAATAGAAGCTCAGGCTTGTGGAGTACCTGTCATTGCTTACGCTAAAGGAGGAGTTTTAGAAACAATTAACGGTTGTTTTGTAACAGATAATATAGAAGACAGACATACAGGGGTTTTTTTTAAAGAGCAAACTATTGATTCTCTACTTGATGCAATTCAGTTTTTTGAAACACATGAACATTCTTTTGATAAACCAACAATACGTAAACACGCAGAGTTTTTTAGTAAAGAACGATTCGAAAAGGAGTTTAAAGAAACAATAGAAGGGATATATGATCGTTGGAGAAAGAGCATGAGTGATAGTAACAAAATTCAAAACAACCGAGAAAGAACTATTTATGAATAAAGGTGGATATTCAAAATATATAAGACCACTTTTATATGGTATTGACCTATTAATGGTTTGTTTCTTGGCATATTTTTTTCTTACTAAAAGTGTGTTAGATATAAGTTTTATAATTTTATTTTGGTTGGTATTATCCTTTTTGATTTCTATATATGCCATCTATCGTTTTACTAAAATTGTAAAAATTATATCTTTATTTTTTCGACAGACAGTATTACTAGCTTTATTAGTTTTTACGTATTATTATATAAGTGGGCGGTTTATCCCCAAAACTAATATTATTAATTTCTTTGTAGCGCTTCTTATTGTTATTACGAGCTGGAGAGTCTTTTTGTTTGTTTTCTTTCAGAGATATAGGATTATTACTGGGAGTAATAATGTCTATGTAGTTATTGTAGGATTAAACCATTCTACACGAAAGCTGGCATCTTTTTTTGATAATTCTCCAGAATACGGTTACCAATTCAAAGGCTTTTTTGATAACCAAGATGAATCAGATATAATCGGAACAATTGAGGATAGCTATAACTTTATAATTGAAAATAAAATTGATGAAGTATATTGTTCGACAAAAGAACTTACTAATGAGCAGATAAAAGAGCTTACTGAATTCTGTGAGCGTAATATGAAAGTGATAAAATTCGTTGCAGACGATAAAGAGCTTTTTTCGAAAAATTTAGAGTTAGATTATTATAACTTAACACCAATCTTATCTCTATCTAAAATACCATTAGACGACCCAATAAAAGATTTGATCAAAAGAACTTTTGATATCGTTTTTTCTGTTTCAGTTATAATCTTCTTATTATCTTGGCTAATTCCTGTAATAGCTTTATTAATTAAAATAGAAAGTCGAGGCCCCGTTTTTTTTAAACAATACAGATATGGAGCTGATTTTAATTTGTTTTTGTGTTATAAATTTAGATCAATGACAGCTAATAAGGAATCAGATAAGGTTCAGGCATCAAAAAATGATGCTAGAGTTACTCGCATTGGTAAATTTATAAGAAGGACAAGTTTGGATGAATTGCCTCAATTTTTTAATGTACTATATGGCGAAATGTCTGTAGTTGGCCCCAGGCCTTTATTAATGAGTCATACAGATGACTATAAAGACAAAATAAATAAGTTTATGGTTCGACACAACGTTAAACCCGGTATAACTGGATTAGCGCAAACAAGCGGATATAGAGGTAATATAGCAAATGATTCTGATATGTTAAATAGGGTACGGTATGATATATTTTATGTAGAAAATTGGTCATTGATTTTAGATATTAATATAATTTTACAAACTATTGTCAATATTTTTAAAGGAGAAGACAAAGCATATTAATAAAAAGAAAGAAAAATAATACATGAAGATATCGGTAATAGGAACGGGTTATGTTGGATTGGTTACAGGAACTTGTTTAGCAGAAACAGGTAACGAAGTTGTTTGTGTTGATATAGATGAACAAAAGGTTCAAAAAATGCGGGACGGTGAAGTACCTATTTATGAGCCACACTTAGATGTACTATTTGACAGAAACATTAAGGCAAACAGGTTACGTTTTACTACTTCACTTAAAGAAGGTGTAGATCATGGAGAAATTATATTTTTAGCCTTACCAACGCCTGAAGATGAGGATGGTTCTGCAGATTTATCGTACGTTTTAGGTGTTTCTGATGAAATAGGTAAAATTATTTCTGATTATAAGGTGATTGTGGATAAGAGTACTGTTCCGGTGGGTACTGCAGAAAAAGTACACGCTGCAATATCCGGTAATGCAAAGTGTAGCTTCGATGTAGTCTCTAATCCTGAATTTTTAAGAGAAGGATTTGCGGTAGATGATTTTCTGAAACCAGAAAGAATTGTTGTAGGTTCTTCTTCGAAGAAAGCAACGGAGCTTATGGAAAGACTTTACAAACCTTTTGTTAGATCAGGTAATCCAATTATTATAATGGATGAAAAATCCGCAGAATTAACGAAGTATGCAGCAAATTCGTTTTTAGCTACCAAGATCACTTTTATGAACGAAATAGCAAATTATTGCGAAAAGGTTGGTGCGGATGTGGATAAGGTAAGAAGAGGAATGGGCACAGATTCTAGGATAGGGAAACGTTTTTTGTTTCCTGGAATAGGTTATGGAGGTTCTTGTTTTCCTAAAGATGTGAAAGCATTACATAAATCTGGGAAGGATGATAATTATGATTTTAAAATTTTAGAATCTGTAATAGAAGTAAACCAACGTCAAAAAGTAGTATTAATTCCTAAGATTTTAGATTACTTTAATAATGACCTTAAAGGAAAAACTTTTGCAATTTGGGGCCTTGCTTTTAAACCAGAAACCGATGATATTAGAGAAGCACCGGCGTTAGATATAATTGATGGTTTACTAAACAAAGGAGCTAGAATAAAGGCTTTTGATCCTGAAGCAATGGAAAATGTAGCAAGGAAATATGAAAGTAAAATTACGTTCTCTAATTCTATGTATGAAGCTTTAGATGGTTCAGATGCCTTAATTATATGCACTGAATGGAGTATTTTTAGAACACCGGATTTTCAAAAAATAAAGAATGATCTTATAAATCCAGTTATTTTTGATGGAAGAAATTTATATGATCTAAAAGATATGGAAAAAGAAAAAGTCTCATATTTTTCCATAGGAAGAAAAGATATAAAATTATAACATGAAGAAAGTTCTAATTACAGGAGCCGCAGGTTTTTTGGGGTCACACCTTTGCGATCGATTCATTAAAGAAGGGTATCACGTTATCGGAATGGATAACTTGATCACTGGAGACTTAAAGAATATTGAACATCTATTTAAATTAAAAAACTTTGAGTTTTACGATCATGATGTTTCAAAATTTGTTCATATCCCTGGTAATTTAGATTACATATTACATTTTGCTTCTCCAGCTAGCCCAATAGACTATCTTAAAATTCCAATTCAAACATTAAAAGTTGGATCCTTAGGAACACACAATCTTTTAGGTTTAGCAAAAGAGAAGAAATCAAGAATATTAATCGCTTCTACTAGTGAGGTATATGGTGATCCATTGGTGCACCCACAAACAGAAGATTATTATGGTAATGTAAACACTATTGGACCACGTGGAGTGTATGATGAAGCAAAACGATTCCAAGAATCTATTACTATGGCCTATCATACCTATCATAAAGTAGAGACCAGAATCGTTCGTATTTTTAATACATATGGTCCAAGAATGAGATTGAATGATGGAAGGGTTGTTCCTGCTTTTATAGGGCAAGCATTGCGAGGAGAGGATCTTACCGTATTTGGAGAAGGTCTACAGACTCGTTCCTTTTGTTATGTGGATGATTTAATAGAAGGAATTTATAGACTACTATTTAGTGACTATGTGTATCCTGTGAATATTGGTAATCCTAACGAAATTACCATTAAAGACTTTGCTGAAGAGATTATAAAATTAACCGGTACCGATCAAAAAGTAATTTATAAACCACTTCCCGTTAATGACCCTTTGCAAAGGCAGCCTGATATTACAAGAGCTAAAGAAATTTTAGAATGGCAGCCAGAAATTGATAGATCAGAAGGAATGAGACGTACTTTAGAATATTTCAAAAGTCTTTCTCAGGAAGAGTTGTATAGAAGTGAACATAAGGATTTTTCATCTTATTCTTGATGTAGGATGCACCATAAAAGAGGAGGATATTCATATTTAATTAGACCAATACTTATCGTAATTGATCTGGTTATTCTATTACTTTCTTCTTACTATTTGCTCACTAATATTGTTTCAAATCAACTATACCTATTTCTGTCAATTGTCTGGTTAGTATCTTCATACTTGTTAAATTTTTATGAAGTATACCGATTCACCAAAATAATTACAATTGTTTCTTTATTAATCCGTCAGGGCTTACTAATTCTTATTCTTTTATATGCATATTTTGGGTTACTTAAAATAAATTTCTTCTCGGTAAAGGATACGTTTTATTTTATTCTGATTGCAATTTCTTCTATAGGGGTTGTTAAGTTTATTACATATTATGCACTTAGAAGATATCGTTCTTATTTAGGCGGAAACAATAGGAGAGTGATTATTATTGGAAACAATAAAAGCGCACAGCAACTCAGGACTTTCTTTACAAAAAGAAAAGACTTGGGTTATCAGGTGCTAGAGGTTTTCTCGGATGAACTCACTAATAAAATACAAGATAGTTTTGATTTTTTAGAGAAAGAAGATGTGGATGAAATATATTGCTCGATTGATGAAATTTCGGATGAAGTGGTAAATGAATATGTAAAATATGCTGATCAAAATTATAGTGTTCTTAAGTTTATACCAAATTCTCAACGTATTTTCTCAAAGCGACTCAAAACTGATTACTATGAATACTTACCTGTTTTATCAATTCCCGATGTATCATTAAATAGTGCAGCCAACAGGGCGGTTAAAAGAGGTTTTGATATTGTTTTTTCCTTGTTAGTTATTATTCTTGTTCTATCTTGGTTAATTCCTTTATTATATATCCTTATAAAATCAGAATCCAAAGGGCCATTAATTTATAGTCACAGAAGAAATGGAATTAACTACAAAGAGTTTGTTTGTTATAAATTTAGATCAATGAGAGATGAGAATTTCTCAGATCTCGTGCAAGTTAAAAAAGAGGACCAAAGAGTTACCAAAATAGGGCGTTTCATAAGACGAACTAGTATCGATGAATTACCGCAATTTTTTAATGTACTTTTTGGGGATATGTCCGTGGTAGGACCTAGACCGCATATGATTTCTTACACAAAAGATTACGGAAAAAGAATTGATAAATATAATTTTGTTTTTCGTCATTCGGTTAAACCTGGAATAACAGGAATGGCTCAGGTAAAAGGGTATAGAGGAGAAGTGGAAAATAATGAAGACATTGTAAATCGTATTAAATATGATATTTTTTATATAGAAAATTGGTCTTTATTGCTAGATTCAAAAATAATAGTTGATACTATAATTAACCTAATAAAAGGACAGGAAAAAGCATATTAAGAGATCTAACGCTTTTAAGTTAAACAAGCCACAAGTATAATAGGTTGATCTTTTGAAACATAGTTACTTTTACCATAATACCCGATCACATAACTAGATTTAAAATAGTGAGAGTAAACAAAAAAATAAACGAGCTTTCAGAAATGTTTTATAAACATGATGATAATTTAGTACTCACTATTTTTTGGAATAGCCTTTATATAGCTTTTTTATTATTGCCTTTAGGTATAAACCTTCCAACTCCATTTTTAGTAGTTTCCATTGTTCTTGGTCTGATCAATATTTTTAAATCAGGAAAAAAATTCGACCTGGACAATAAAATAGTGTTACTGTTTCCATTGTATTTCATAATAATGTCGTTTAGTCTTTTCTATACAGATAATATTTCTGATGGATTAAATATTTTACAGCGATCCTTATCGCTGTTCTTATTTCCTTTAATTTTTCTATTTGTTAAAGAAGACGCATCCACAGTGAGGAAGTTATTTGATTTTTTACTTTTGGGATTGGTAGTCTCATTTTTTATAAATTTTTCAATAAACATATATAATTCAGCGTCTATTATAAAAGGAGGTTTTTCATTCGAAATTTCAATGGAGGATCTTACCTCATTCATAGAGATACTTACGAATGGATGGAATTACTTTGTAGGAGATGAGTTTTCTAAACTAATCAACCCTAGTTATCTTTCACTTTATATTTTATTAGTTTTAAGCTATTACCTAAAAAACCGATTGGATACAAGATTAAGGACCTTTATCGTTGTTCTTCTATTTCTTTATCTATTTTTATTAGCATCAATAGCTGCTTACATGATACTAGTGATAATGGCAATATTGCTAACCTTTAACATTAAGGATAAGAGCAGAAAACATACGATGTTGATTATGCTTCTTTTAGGACTAATTGTTTTTCTAAACAACCCTCGAGTTTTTGATTTTTATTCAAAGGTTAAAGACTTCGGAAATATTATTGAGTATGATAATTCTACCTCAGAAAAAGCAAGGTTGTTGTCATGGGATGCTAGTATTGAGTTGATTAAAGAAGCACCGTTATTAGGATATGGAATTGGTGATGCAAATGATGTATTAATAAAAAAATATAAAGAATTAGGATATACTTACAATTATGAAAATAAGTATAATGCCCACAACCAATTCCTTCAGACATTTCTTCAAACAGGAGTTATTGGATTCGGGGTTCTAGTTGCTATTTTTGTTCTCTTGGCAATGCACCTGAAAAGAAGTAGAAATGAATTTTCGGTTTTCTTAATTCTTTTTATATCACTAATTTTCGAATCCATGTTGGTACGATTTAATGGTATAGTGTTTTTCTCTATTGTCATTCCATTATTACTTAAAAAGAGAAGTATTTTAAGTAGCAGAATCATACGAAATGTTTCCATATCATAAGTGATATTGATTTAAGCGAAATAGACATCAAAATTATTAGTAAGAAAAGAGGTAAAGAGCTATTTTTGAATGCTTAAAAGTTAGCTATCAAACAACCATTAAAAAATGAACATTTTAGTATTAGGATCAGGAGGAAGAGAGCATACATTCGCGTATAAAATTGCTCAAAGTAGTTTATGTGAAAAGTTATTTGTTGCACCTGGAAATGCAGGAACTGCAAATATTGCTACTAACGTGGCAATATCAGTAACAGATTTTACAGCTATAAAAGAACTGGTGTTAAAAGAAAAAATAGAAATGGTTGTTGTGGGTCCTGAGGATCCTTTAGTACAGGGAATAACAGATTTCTTTGCAGGAGACAATGACTTAAAAAGTATATCAGTTATAGGACCATCAAAAGAAGGAGCAAGATTAGAAGGTAGTAAAGAATATGCTAAGGAATTTTTGATTAGACATAATATTCCTACCGCTGCTTATCAAAGTTTCACAGCAAATACCGTTAATGAAGGAAAACAATTTCTAGAGACTTTAAAGGCTCCTTATGTATTAAAAGCAGATGGTCTTGCTGCAGGAAAAGGAGTGCTTATTCTTCAGGATATCCAAGAAGCCAAAACGGAGCTTGAAAATATGCTGACTAACAAAAAATTCGGTGCAGCTAGTGAAAAAGTAGTTATTGAAGAGTTTCTGGATGGAATCGAATTAAGTGTTTTTGTCTTAACTGATGGAAAGAATTATGTTACACTTCCAACAGCCAAAGACTATAAACGTATTGGAGAAGGAGATACGGGTTTAAACACAGGAGGAATGGGAGCAATATCGCCAGTTCCGTTTGCAGATAAAGCTTTTATGAGTAAGATTGAAGAACAAATCATTAAACCCACTGTAGAAGGTCTTGCAACAGAAAACATAGATTATAAAGGTTTCATTTTTATTGGATTAATAAAGGTAGGAGACGATCCTAAAGTTATAGAATACAATGTGCGAATGGGAGATCCAGAAACAGAAGCTGTGTTACCAAGAGTAAAAACTGATTTGGTATCATTATTTAAACACGTATCTGATCAAACTTTGAATCAAGTAGAGATCGAAATAGATCCTAGAAGTGCTACTACAGTAATGGCAGTATCAGGAGGGTATCCTGAAGCATACGAAAAAGGGAAAGAAATCACTGGAATAGATCAAATATCGGATTCTATAGTTTTCCAAGCAGGGACTAAGCTTGAAGAAGATAAAGTGGTTACTAATGGAGGTCGTGTAATTGCAGTGACTTCCTTTGATGATGACTTCAGAGAAGCATTAAAAAAATCTTATCATAACATACAGAAGTTACATTTTGATAAAATATATTATAGAAAAGATCTTGGTTTTGATTTATAGCCAAATCAATAAAAAGAATTAAAAAAAGCTCAATGTTATTTAACACTGAGCTTTTTTTAAATAGTATTTTTTAAGAAATTTAATCCAAAAATGAATGAGCTTTTGGATCTCTATCTTCTTCATTATTATCATTAAACTTCTTCAATTCTTTCATCCAATAGAAAAATGCTACAAAACCAATAAGCATAAACAACCAGTTTACAATGTTGGCAGCTCCCCAATTCTCTAACTCTAAAGCTCTAAGAGCGTCCATAGGAGCAAAAAGAACGTCAACAAATAGAGATGCAATAGCTTCAAAAAAATCTTTCCACATATGATTTTCATTTTCATTACAAAAAGTTTTTGTTTAACTTTTTATAAATTAGTTATATTATAATTAAAAACAATGATATATTGTTTGACGCAAAAATATAAAAAATAGTAGTGTTATCAAGCTTTTTTAGTAAATCAAAACCGATTAATTTTATAATCGTTGCTTTATATATGTTTGTGCTTTATACAATCGCACATTATAAAAATGGTTTTAACCTCGATTATCTTACTATTCTTTTGTTCTTTGGTGGATTTATAGTGTATGTTTTGGCAATGCTTATAATAAACTTAATAACCCAAAAGAACGATCTAACCCAAAAAAGTACAAATACAATATTACTATTTGCCTTTTTGACCACTATATTGCCAATCTCATTAACTAATGCTGGTATTTTATTATCAAATCTGCTTGTCATTTTGGGAATAAAAAGTGTGTTGAGTTTAAGAAATGGTAAGTACATTAAATCAAAAATTCTAGATGCATCTCTATGCATTGGAGTAGCTTCTTTGGCATATTTTTGGAGTATTGGTTTTATAATTACTGTGTTTTTGGGAATTTTATTTTTTGAACCAAAAAATTATAGAAACTGGATTATTCCGATTGTTGGACTATTAGTAGTATATATAGTATCCAACTGCTTCACTTTGTTATTTTATGATTCATTTTTTATAGTTGCAGACTATATAAAACCTATATCATTTTCTTTTGAAGGATACGCATACAAAGGAGGTGTTTTTTCAACTGGAACTTTAACTATTTGTACATTGTTTTTCTTCGCGATATACCTGATAAAGTTTAATAGAAAATCTACAAAATCAAAACCTGTTCTAAAACTAATTATTTCACAATTGTTAATTGCATTGACCATGGTAATTATTGTTTCAGGTAAAAATACTTCAGAAATGATTTTTATAGCAGGTCCTTTGGCAATTATAGGAACTACCTATTTAGAAATGGATCATGGTAAATTTATTCAAGAAATTAATCTTTGGGTATTTCTCTTATTACCATTTATGATTTTACTATTTTGATTACACCTTATTTAGAAACAATAGAATCAGAGCTTCAATACAGACTATCGTATAAATATGTTTGGTATAGAAAGCAAAATGACACTTGGAATAATTATAGTAATTTTATCTACACTACTGTAAGTTGGGAAGCTCTGATGACAAGAATTTCTGAAACTGTTTCAAAGTTTAAAATAGATAAAAACGAATTCTTTTATTATACAATCAATCGATGGTATAACTATTGGAGCGCTTTAGCAGTAGAATTAATTTTCACAGATTGGGATGGGGGTATTTTAGCTAAAAATAAAAGGGTGGACTGGTAGATTTTTCTCTTTTTGGAGAGAAATTTGATTATAAGATCAGTATTTTTCCAAAAGGCTTTAAAAAATCATTAGAACAGGCTCAAAATCACCCAAAAGAACTTGTCCATTGGTTGTGCAACAATCAAAGCCAAGAACGAAGAAATCACGATCACCTAGAAAATAGAATCTTCGTTGTGATGTATGCAAATAATGGAGAACATTGGAAGTTAAAAGCACAAATTTCTTGGCTTAAAGATATTATCTCAACATATGTTGCTACATTTGACGACTCAAAATTATTTAGATTACAATTACAACCTTATAAAATCACAAAAGCAGGGTTAATATGGGCTATAAAATAACTTGATATGGTTATGTAAGAAATGAATTATATAGGATCAAAATATAAACTCTCTGATTTTATCAAAACTTCTGTTCAAGAAACGGTTGGCAGCGCATTAACCAGTAAAGTGTTTTGTGATCTTTTTGCAGGAACGGGTATTATAGGAAGAAGTTTTAAGGCCTTGGTGAAACAGGTGATATCGAATGATTTAGAGTATTATAGTTATGCCTTAAACCGAAATTATATTGGTAACTATGTATCCATAGAAGCTTCAGATTATGTTACTGAGTTAAATCAACTAGAGGGAAAAGAGGGGTTTGTTTATAAAAATTATTGTACTGGAGGCACATCAGAACGTATGTATTTCAGTAATATTAATGGCTGTAAAATAGATGCGGCAAGAATGCAGATTGAAAACTGGAAAAAATCTCGTGAAATTAATGAAGATACTTATTATTTTTTACTAGCATCGCTATTAGAAAGTGCAGATAAAGTTGCTAATACTGCTTCAGTGTATGGATCGTATCTAAAAGAATTAAAGAAAACTGCACAAAAAGAAATAAAGATTATTTCTGCTGATTTCGAAATTACTGAAAATCAACATGAAGTGTATAATCAGGATAGTAATACTTTGATTAAGAAGATCGAAGGAGATATTTTATATCTCGATCCGCCATATAATGCTAGACAATATGGAGCGAATTATCATATACTAAATACTATTGCAAAATATGATACCTTTGTACCAGCCGGAAAAACAGGTTTAAGACCTTACGAAAGATCTAATTATTGTAAAAAAGGTGAAGTAGCATTAGTTTTTGAAGAATTAATCAGAAATGCGAAATTCAACTATATTTTTCTTAGTTATAATAATGAAGGGTTAATGACAGAGAAAGAAATAAGGCAAATTATGAAGCGTTATGGAAGATATGATTTGGTTACTACTGCCTATCAAAGATTTAAAGCAGATAAAACCGAAAATAGAAATCATAAAGCAACAAAAACAACAGAATATTTACACATCTTAGAAAAATAAAAGCAATGTTTACAGATAAAGCAAACAAGATTTTTAAAGAAGTTATAGACATGTATCATGTGATTGATCGCGTAGATCAGGAGTTTTCGAACCCATATGATAGTAAATCACAGCAGATAGAACATTTATTATATCGTAAATGTTGGATCGATACAGTACAATGGCATTATGAAGATATTATTCGTGATCCAGAAATTGATCCAGTAGCTGCATTAACACTAAAAAGACAGATTGATGCATCCAATCAGGATCGTACTGATATGGTGGAATATATAGATAGTTACTTTTTAGAAACATACAAGGATGTTATTCCTAAAGAAGATGCAACTATAAATACCGAAAGTCCAGCTTGGGGAGTAGATCGATTATCAATATTAGCGCTAAAAGTGTATCATATGCATGAGGAAACCGTTAGAGAAGGAGCATCGGATACGCATAAAGCTGCCTGTCAGAAAAAATATAATGTATTATTAGAGCAGCAAGTAGATCTTTCTACTGCCATAGATACTTTACTAAAGGATATTGAGAAGGGAGATAAATACATGAAAGTCTATAAACAGATGAAAATGTATAATGATGATGAACTAAATCCGGTTTTACGAGGAGAAAAATAGCAAGGTATTTTTGAGTAAAAACAAAAACATAGTAAAAAATAACAAAGCCCTTTCTGAGGGCTTTGATGCTCATATTCTAGTTATTCGGTTATCGGCAATGGGAGATGTTGCTATGACAGTACCTGTATTGAGAACATTTAGAGCTGCTTATCCCAATGTTAAGATAACAGTTCTAACCAGAAAATTTTTTGAACCCATATTTTCGGATATTGAAAACCTGGAAGTATATCACGCGGATGTAAAGGGAAAACACAAAGGGATTTTTGGATTGTCAAAACTCTCTAAAGAATTAAGAGAACTTGGAATAACTGCAGTTGCCGATTTGCATAATGTATTGCGATCTAACATACTTAAGAAATTTTTTGCACTTCGGGGAATTAAAGTAATACAAATTGACAAAGGAAGAGCTGAGAAAAAAGCATTAACTAGATCAGAAAATAAAGAGTTTAAACAATTAAAAGCTACACATCAGCGATATGCGGATGTTTTTAATAGGTTAGGATATCCTGTTGATTTAGAAAAACATGTTTTTCCGGAAAAAACACCATTAACTCCAGAGATTCTTAAACTAACAGAGAACTCTACTAAAAAATGGCTCGGAATTGCACCTTTTGCGCAATATGAGAGTAAAGTATACCCATTAGAATTGATGGTAGAAGTGATAGAAAAACTTGATAAAGAAGACACCTACGAGATGTTCCTTTTTGGAGGAGGAAAAAAAGAAAAGGATATTCTCAATAATATTGATAGTAAATACAAAAATGTAATTAATGTTACAGGTAAGTTGTCTTTTGAAGACGAATTAAAACTTATAGGGAATCTGGATGTAATGTTATCTATGGATAGTGGCAATGCACATTTGGCGGCGATGTACGGAGTACCTACAATAACGCTTTGGGGAGTAACACATCCTTTTGCCGGTTTTATGCCTTTCGGACAGCCTATGGAGCATGCGATTTTACCTAATCTGGCAAAATATGACCAAATCCCTACATCAATTTATGGAAATAAAGTGCCAGCTGGATATGAAGAGGTAATGCATACCATCAAACCTGAAGTAATAATTACATCGATTAATAATCTTTAAGTAGAAATTGAATTTAGTTTCTATTTAAGAATATTCTAGTTCTTTACATCACTACTATTCCCAACCAAGATTATTCATTTTTCTGTATTCTTCCAGTTGTTCCTTGTAAACTCTTAGCAATAGTTAAAACATTCAATTTTTTTATATATTGAACTAGTTAAAATAAAATTATGAAAAGTTAATGATTGATACCTCTTTAGACTCTACGAATTTTTACTTTTTATTGGCTATTTTTCAGGGGTTTATACTTTCTTTTATTATAATATTTCGTTTTAAAAATAGTATGCCAAATCTGTTTTTTGGTATCCTTGTATTTTTATTCTCTCTTTCTCTTTTGCACTTAATATTAGAGGAGTCTATTCAAGCTTTCAATTCAAAGTTCCCAATTCCAATGGAATTTAGCCTAGCTTATGGCCCTTTAACGTATTTCCATGTCATATATATTAAAAACCCTTTAAGAGTTTTTAGGCGGAAGGACTTGCTTCATTTTTTACCTTCTTTGCTTTTAGATGGTCTTTTATTTATACTGCTGTTTACATATATTAGATTAAATCTTGATTGGGCTTACGCAAATATTATCTTAATTCAAAAAATTGCTCTGATCATGGGGTTATTAGGGATAGTTCAATTAGCTATCTATACCTACTTAATCTATCGCGAATCAGTAGGTATCAAAAATCTATTGCTCGAGTTTAAAGCGATGAGAACCTGGCTTAAATATCTAATTGTATCTTGGTGTTTACTTGTTGGCTTTCTATTGTTAGCTATTCCTATTGCGTTAATTTTCATAAAAAAGGTAGATGAGAACTCCTTTTATTTCTATAAACCACTTGGGATTATTTTAGGAGTCTTTATTTATTCTTTAGGGTATTTATATTTATTAAAATATCTCAAGGTTATTGGAGACTATTCTAATCGCATAATAAGAATTCACTCATCCGAAAATAATTTGAGTGAAAAGAAAGAAGAGGTACTTTACGCATTAACCAAAGATGAGCTCTATAGGGATTCTGAACTGACAATATCTAAATTAGCTGCGCACCTTGGTTGGCCAACCAATACTCTTTCAAGAATTATAAATGACACACTTCAAACAAACTTCACAGACCTTATAAACGGTTACAGAGTGGAAGCATTTAAGCAAAAACTAATTGCCAACGATAGTGAAAAATATTCAATTTTAGGTTTAAGTGAAGAAGCTGGCTTTAATTCTAAGACTTCCTTTTACAGAATTTTTAAGAAAGAAACAGGAATGACCCCTTCCGAATATTTGAATTCTCTGCATTAAATAGTTCCAAATGACAATCTGGAACTAACTTAATTATGGTATCTATTTCCTTCTAGTGATATTTGAAGGCATCTTTTTTAAATCAAGACTTCTTTTGAAAAATTTGGTTTATATCTCTTAAAGTTGCTAGTCACTATTCCATAAATTCATTTAAATACTATTAATGATAAAATTAGAAAAAAACGTTTGGTACTATATCGGTTTGGTATTCCTATTCACTTATACTATTCAAATTATTGCCATTTCGATTACTGATGAAAATAGTTTTATACCACAAATTCTTGTTGCCCTTACCATGTTTATTCCAGGAATAGCGGCAATTATCTATCTAATAAAAACTAAACAAGGACTTAAGTATATTGATTGGCACATGGGTAAAATCAAGTATCTATTGCTTAGTTTAATCCTACCAATACTAATTACACTTATTGGAATTTTAGTATTTGAACATACAGGATTGGCATCAAATAATGTTTTTCTGATAAATAACGGACAAGTTCATAGCATAGAAACTCCATTGATATTTGGAAGTGACCAACAAGGTATTCTTTTCTTTATTCTTAATTTTTTTGTTACCGGAATTTTATTTTCATTACCAACAAGTTTTTTAGCTATTGGTGAAGAAATTGGATGGAGAGGTTTTCTTCAAAAGAAATTACTAGAAAAAAATAATTTATTTAAATCACTTACATTTTTGGGAGTTCTCTGGGGGTTTTGGCACTTTCCACTAATTATTAATGGATTTAATTATCCTGAATATCCAATGTTAGGAGCTTTTCTGTTTTTTCCTTTAACCGTTATCTTTGTTTCCTATTTTATAGGATGGTTAACTATTAATTCCAAAAGTGTATGGCCAGCAGTATTTTCACATGGCGTTATAAATTCTTTTATGATTTTGTTATTTGAGATGGATTTTGGAAAAAATAAACTTGAAGGTAATTTTTCGATATTAGGGTTATGGGTTCTTATAGGTATGATATCCTTTTATTTAATATCGAAAAAAACAATTAAAAATTCATGAAAATGTTATTAAAAATATAGTTGATTTTAATGATTTTATTAAGACAATAATGAAATCAAATTGACATCAAAAACGACTAACTAAATACCATCAACGAGTTTTAGACATCATCAAAATCTACCTTTATCGAAGATGAGGTAGGATGTGCCTGGCAAGCTAATACTAAACCTTCAGCAAGTTCTCCATCAGTAAGAATACTATTTTTTTCCATTACAGCAGTACCATCTGTGATTTTACAAATACAAGAACTACAAACACCACCTTGACAAGAATATGGAGCATCGATATCTTCCTCTAGTGCCGCATCAAGAATGGTTTTTTTCTGGTCCATGATAAAAGAAGTTTCTTCATCATCAACCAATATAGTAATATTTGTTTTTCCATCTAAATCTGCTTCGATTTCCCCAGTTTCCGTACTACTGGTAAAAAGCTCAAAATGCACATTTTCTTTTGAAATACCATTTTCCAGTAAAACATTCGTAACCGTATTGATCATTTCTTCTGGTCCGCAAAGATAAAAGGCTTCAAAAGTAATATCCTTAAATTTATTTTTAGTGATATAGTTAATAGTAGATTTTTCTATTCTTCCAAAACGAGCTCCTTCTTCATGACTTCTGCTATATAAAAACTCTATATGCAATCTTTCAGGGTGTACTGATTGTAAAGCAAGAAGTTCGTTCAGAAATATAGTTTCCGCTGAGGTTTGATTTCCGTATACTAAAACAAAACGACTATTAGGTTCTTCTTCGAGTACAGTTTTGATCATACTCATTATAGGAGTAATACCACTTCCTGCTGCAAATGCAGCATAAGAGTTGTTTGCTGTTGGATTTGATTTTAATAAAAAACTTCCTTCCGGACTATGAACATCTAAAGTATCACCTACTTTTAGTTTATTATTGGCAATTACTGAGAATGTACCACCTTCAATCTCTTTTACCGCTACACGAAGTGATCCACTGTTTGGTGCAGAACAGATAGAATAAGCTCTTCTTATTTCTTTACCATTAACTTCTGTTTTAACAGTTATATACTGCCCTGCAGTGAAAGAGTAATCCTTCTTTAATTCAGAAGGAATTTCGAACTCTATAGAAACTGCTTTGGGAGTTTCTCTTGTAATGTTTTTTATAGTAAGTGTATGAAAATCTGACATAGCAATGTGATAAACTTTAAACTGAATACTTGATTTTTAAGTATTCAGAAGAAATTATTAAAACACAATTGTTTTTTGTGGATAAATAATTTTTGCAAAAATAACAAAGTTAACCGCTTTGAAGAAGATTAAATCATGATAATTAAAAGCTAAATAAGATTATTTTGTAACAAAATCTATTTTTTGATTACTAAATAGTATAAGAAGTTTTTCTAAACTTTTTTTAAAACTATCACAACTATGTTTAAACACTTTATTTCATTACAGTGGAAATCCTTTTGGAGATCCGCATCTGCTTCTTCAGGAGTTTGGATGAAGATCTTTATGGGTTTTTGGGCGTTATATTTTATTGGAATGATGGCCTTAGGAGGCTGGGGAGCTTATAAATATATCAATAAAGAATTATGTCTAGATCCCTTAACAGTAGTTAGTAGATTTTTAATCTATTGGTGGGCTTTTGATCTTGTTTTTAGATATGCGTTACAAAAAATGCCGGTAATCAATATAACACCTTTATTGATTTTGCCTTTTACTAAAAATAAGATTGTTTCTTTTGCTTTGGGTAAAACGATGTTGTCCTTTTTCAACATCATACATGCGTTCTTTTTTGTGCCATTTTCTATACTATTAATCACAGAAGGCAATGCTCCTGTGTTAAATGTATTATTATGGAATGTTGGGTTAATCGCATTGGTATACGCTAACAACTTTCTGAATATTTTATTAAACAATAAAAACACCCTTATTTATGCCGTGGGAGGAGTTATGGCGGTTTTAGGAGGACTGCATTATTTTGAATATTTTGATGTAACACAGTATACTGCTCCATTTTTCCAAGGGTTATATGAATCTCAGTTTTTGTTTTTAGTGCCTATCATAGTTGCAATAGGTTTGTATATCATTGCTTTTAAATCTTTTGTAGCGGATTTATACCTTGATGCTGGATTAGCCACTAAATCAGAAACTGTAAAAACCGAAAATTTAGAATGGTTAGATCGATTTGGTAAAACTGCAGTATTTCTAAAAAATGATATTAAATTGATTAAAAGAAATAAAAGAGCTAGAACTACGGTATTAGTGAGCGTCTTATTTCTTTTCTATGGCTTACTGTTTTTTACTGGTGCTGTAGAAGCGTATGAAGGTCCAGTATGGAAAATATTTGCTGGGATTTTTGTGTCAGGAGGTTTTTTGATGAGTTTTGGACAATTTGTACCAAGCTGGGATAGCTCGTATTATCCTTTGATGATGAGTCAAAATATTAAATACAGAGAATATCTTTCTTCAAAATGGTGGTTGATGGTAATGGCTACATTTATCTCTGCTATTTTGGCATCAGGTTATTTGTATTTTGGATGGGAAGCATATTTAGCAGTTGTTGTAGGTGCTATATTTAATATGGGCGTAAATTCTCATGTGGTTTTGTGGGCAGGTGCTTATGTAAAAACACCTATAGATCTTACCAGTAATAAAAAAGCGTTTGGTGATAAGCAAGCATTCAATTTAAAAACATTAATGCTGTCGTTACCAAAATTAGCGTTACCAATGATATTATATGCAATTGGACATTATGCATACAGTCCATATGCAGGTTACTTATTGGTCGCTCTTGCAGGAATAGCTGGTTTTGCATTTAGGAATATGGTTTTTGATAAAATTGAAAGAATTTATAGAACAGAGAAGTACAAAACAATCTGGGCATACAAACAAAAAAAATAAGAAGATGATAGGAGTACATAATATTACAAAGACTTATGCGGGAAATACAGTGTTGAATATCGAACACTTAGAAATACCAAAGGGAGATAGTTTTGGACTGGTTGGAAACAACGGAGCAGGGAAAACAACACTATTTAGTGCTTTACTGGATTTAATTAGGCCCACTACAGGTCATATAGAGAACAGTGGTATTAAAGTCAGCGAGAGCGAAGAATGGAAATCTATTACATCTGCGTTTATTGATGAAACATTCTTGATTGGATATCTTACTGCAGAAGAGTATTTTTATTTCATCGGTGAACTTCGGGGTCAGAATAAAGCGGATGTGGATGCATTACTTGCTGAGTTTGAAGATTTCTTTCATGGAGAAATTTTAGGGCAAAAAAAATACTTAAGAGACCTCTCTAAGGGAAATCAAAAGAAAGCAGGAATAGTAGCTGCGTTAATTGGAAACCCAGAGGTTGTTATCCTAGATGAGCCATTTGCCAATCTGGATCCTACGACTCAAATTCGTTTAAAGAAAATTATCAAAGATTTGGCTGCGGATCCTAATGTAACAGTTTTGGTCTCTAGTCATGATTTAATGCATGTTACAGAAGTCTGTGAACGTATTGTAGTTTTAGATAAAGGAGAAGTAGTCAAAGATCTTGCCACATCACAAGAGACATTAAAAGAGCTAGAGGAGCATTTTAATAAATAAAAAAATAATACTTAGAAATTTTTTACAATAAATCCTATTCCCGTAATCAATACACCAAACAAAAGAAGAGCTAATGCAAGTCCATATTTTTCCGTGAAATCATCTAAATAGACTTCATTAACTGCTGGAAAATCTTTATGTATGTAAACAGAAACTTGTTCGTCAATGACAAAGTCCTTGGAAGATGAAGAAGTTTTTGTTTTGCGCTCATAAGTCTTATTCCTAAAAGTAAATTGCATTACCGGTGTATACATAGTTTGCATAACCTTTCTGTTATCGCTATTTGTAACCGAAACATGGGATTCATATCTGATTATAGAAGCATTTGTTTTTTCAGTTTCGTCTAAAGAATTTAATGTTTCTCCAAGATTATATATACCCCCGATCAATAAACAAAGTCCAATAGAAAGCAATAAATAATACATAATTGAAGAGATTTTAGATGTTTTACTACGTAATGAAGTATTGACTTCTCTTTTAATATTTGATCTTACTTCGACTTTGATAATATTTAATTCTGGATTGGCGATTATTTTTTTGACAACCCTATTTGCATCACGTAGTGACAATTCATAAGTATTTATAATGTATTTTATTGCTTCCAGTTTTTTATTAGAATTCAAAAAGTTTTTCAGGATTTGCACATCTTCTATAGGAATTTCTAGAATTCTCATAATTTTAGTTTCGTTAGGAATGAATCGCTAAGATCTATAAATCTAAATTGTAGTAATACACTGTATTCGGTGATATTTATGTTTGTTATTTAATAGGATAAACAAATTGAAAAGGGTTTTTCTTTCTGAAAGGCAAATTGTTAACAACTTCGGAAGATATAATAAAATAAAGAACCCCTTGAGAAAAAGTTGTTAATAACCTATTTTTTACAGAAAGAAATGTATTTTTACATCTCACACATTATTTTTGTGCCGTTCTGATGCACTAAAACACAAGTTTTTAAGTTATCAGCGTATAAATTATTGAGATTTTGAGCAGAAAATTATCACAAATCATCGTTGTACTTCTCCTAATTATTGTTGGGTTTAGTTGTTCACGTAAGAAAGACAAATGGACTAATAGGACTTGGCACGACGTAACGACCAAAAATAATACCTTGTATAATGGTAGAGTAGCTTTCGAAAAAGGAAAGCAAGATATTGTACAAACTTATAGAGATAATTTTTGGGAACTACTCCCCGTAGAGAGGTTAATTGTTAGTGAAGATGTTAGATTGCCTAACGAAGTACTAAATCAAAATTTTGATAAAGCCGAGGAGAAAGCTGCAAAAGCAATTCAGAAGCATAGTATGCTTATTGATGATAGAGAGCGAAACCCTAAAATTGATGAATCTTTCTTACTTTTAGGAAAAGCCAGATATAACGAACAGCGTTTTATTCCTGCCTTAGAAGCCTTTAATTATATATTGTATAAATATCCTACCAGTAATAACATTAATCATGCAAAGGTCTGGAGAGCAAAGACCAATCTTCGTTTAGATAATAATGAAAAAGCAGTCGAAGATCTAATGAAGATGGTAGAAGAAGAGTATATGGAAGCTCAGGACTATTCGGATGCTGTAGCTATGATCGCTCAAGCTTATATCAATTTAGAACAAAAAGATTCTGCCGTAACGTATATTAGTAAAGCAGCTATTCATTCTAAGAATAATGAGGAAAAAGGCAGGTATTTATATATAAAAGGTCAGCTACTTAATCAACTAGGTTATAAAGACAGTGCTAATTATGCTTTTGATCAGGTTATTGAGCTTAATAGAAAAACACCTAGACGATATATGCTTAATGCATATATGGCAAAAGCACGAAATTTTAACTATGAAACAGGAAATAAAGTAGAATTTCTGGAACTTCTAACAGATCTAGAAGAAAATAGAGAGAATAGGCCTTTCCTTGATAAAATTTATAATCAAAAAGCAGTATATTTTAATACGTTGGATTCTATTGGCTTGGCGGTGGAGAATTATAACAAATCGTTGAGAACTAACTCTGAAGATAAATATTTGGAATCACTTAATTATAAAGCTTTAGGTGATATTAATTTTGATGACAAAGAATATGCTATTGCTGGTGCTTATTATGATAGTACTTTGGAACGAATGATAGTTGATTCTAAAAAATATCGTGTTCTTAAAAAGAAAAGAGTGAATCTGGATGATGTAATTTTATATGAAGGAATTGCAAAGACTAATGATAGTATTCTATCTGTAGTAGCTATGTCTCCAGACGAAAGAATAGCATACTATTCAGAATATACAGAAAAAATAAAAGCAGAAGCTATTGCTGCCCAGGAGGCTGCAGAAATTGCTAGAATAAAAGGAGAGCTTCCTAATGAACAACGATTTAGTCAACCAAGAACGGGATTAGGAAATAGTGGTGGTCCGAGCCCGGAAGAAGGAGGAACATTTTATTTTTATAATCCGACTACAGTGGCTTATGGAAAAACTGCTTTCAAAAGAACTTTTGGAAATAGAGAGTTACAAGATAATTGGAGAATTTCCAGTATCACAAACCCTAGTGCTGTATCTGATGTTGATCAGACAGAGCAGGAAGAATACTCTATAGATACTGATCCTACTTTCGATCCACAAACATATATTACACAATTGCCAACTGATCAGGTAATTCTAGATAGTTTACAAACCGATAGGAATTTTGCATATTATCAACTGGGTGTTATTTATAAAGAGAAATTTCAGGAGTATGGATTGTCGATAGATAAGTTCGAGAATCTTTTAAAAAGTAATCCCGAAGAACGCTTAATAGTTCCTTCTAAATATAATTTGTATAAGATATATCTTTTGCAAGGAGATATAACAAAATCAAATGAACTTAAGCAGGATATCATTAATACACACGGAGATTCTCGTTACGCAAAAATTCTTCAAAACCCTGATGAAGCATTAAAAGACGATAAGAACAGTCCAGAATCTATGTATAATAGATTATATAAAGATTTTAAAAATCAGAAATACGCTTCAGTGATTAAAGAAAGTGATGAGTTGATTACTAAGTTTGGAGGAGAAGATTTTGTTCCGAAATTTGAGCTATTAAAAGCACAAGCAATTGGTCGCTATAAAGGATTTGAACCCTATAAAGAGGCATTAAACTATGTTTCGTTAAATTATCCTCAAAGTCCAGAAGGCAAAAAAGCACAACTAATATATCAAACCACGATTCCTCAAATTCAAAACAGCGATTTTGAAGAAGGTATAGAAGAAGAAAAAAATCATAAGCTTGTATATACATTTTCTAGATTTGGAGACAATCAGGCACAAGAGTTAAAGGAACGACTAGAGGCGATTATAAAAGACCTGAGGTATGATAAAATGAAAATTTCTTTGGATGTCTATACAAAAGATCAACAATTTGTAGTAATCCATACCAAAAGAGATAAATTAGGAGCAGAGGGTATGGCCGAACTTTTGACCATTGGTAAAATAGAAGATACACGAGGAGTTGATCTTACAAAATGGAATAGAAAAAAGAAATACTATGAAAAGGTGAATAAAGAATTTTTTATTGTTGCATCACCTAATTATAGAATCATCCAGATACATAAGAACCTAGAGAAGTACTTAGAACCTAAATCAGAATAATAATTTTAATCCCCCCAGTAATATGTTTTCAGACAACAAAAAAGGAAAAGATCAAGCATTAACGGATTTTTCCAGAAACCAGAACAAAATTTCAGAAGGAACTAAAATTGTAGGAGATGTTATTTCCGAAGGTGGTTTTCGAGTAGAGGGAACCATAGAAGGAACTTTTAAAACTACAGGAAAAGTAGTGGTTGGAAAATCAGGTTTTATTAAGGGAACCTTAGAATGCTCTGATGCTGATTTCGAAGGGAAATTCTCAGGTAATCTTATAATTTCCGGAACATTATCCCTTAAACCAACTGCACATATCGAAGGAGAAGTTTCTGTTGGTAAACTAGCTGTAGAACCAGGAGCAACCTTTAACGCATCTTGTGTGATGAAAGGTGGTGTTAAATCTCTTGGAGGTAAACAAGATGGACAAAAACAAGGACAAGGGAAATCAGCTTAAAAAGTACTTAGCTTTAACAGGTATCGCTTTCGAAATGGGAGGTATTATTTTTGTCTGTGCATATACGGGCAAAAGACTAGATGCTTATTACCAGTTAGAAAAGAATTGGTTTACAATGGGACTAGTTCTTTTTGGAGTAGTTTCTTCATTATACTTGGTGATAAAGCAACTAGATAGAATTAATAATCCCAAAAAATAGATCTTTTAGCATCTTGTTACGTAGTTAATCGTTTATGATCAAAAATTTACTTCGCTTTTTAGTTCTCTTTCTTATAATATTATCAGGGACGTATTTCATTCACAATTGGGTTATAAATTATTTTTCATTTCATAGTAATTCGACTATTGTTAATCTCTCTTATATTTTTAATGCTCTATATACGGTATTATTAATTATTGTCATTTTAATCCTTAGTAAAAGATTTAAAGACCAGATTGGTTTTATTTTTTTGGCGGGTAGTTTTATAAAACTTGGTGTTTTTGTTGCTATCACTAAGCTAAGCAGCATTGATATAGACAGAAGTGTTTTTCTTGACTTTTTTATGCCTTATGTGATTAGTTTAATCTTAGAGGTGTACTATGTTTCTAAAATTCTCAATTCGCCTAAATAATTGATTTTCAGTATTTTATTTATTTCAAAATAATAATAAACTTATTTGCCTAAAATAGTTTAAGAATCTAACATAATTATGTACATTTGCACCGAAATTTAGGAACCGAAATCTGACCTAGAATGCAAAAAATTAGTGTAGTTAGAATTTTTATGACTTTAGCTTTGATTCTCACTTCTTTGAATCTGGCGGCAAAAGATACTGAAAACAAAGAAAAAGGAGGACAGGTTAATACTCCAGAGGAGATGAAAGCATATAGAGATCATCACCTTTTAGATTCACATGATTTCACACTTTGGTCTGATGGTGAAAAGGGAACTCATGTAGGTTTTCCACTTCCGGTTATTTTATGGGATAATGGTCTCAAGGTTTTTTCTTCTTCTAAATTCCATCACGGAGAAACTGTTGCAGAGGTTGATGGTAATTATTACAAGTTATATCATAGTAAAATATATAAGACGGATGCTGAGGGTACCATCAATTATGATGAAGCTCATCACGCTACGAATGCGAAGCCGTTGGATTTTTCAATAACAAAAAACGTTGTTAGTATGCTTTTTATAGCTATAATAATGTTCTTTATGTTTAGAGGGTTAGCAAAGTCTTATAAAAAAAATAATGGTATCCCAACAGGCTTAGGTCGTTTCTTGGAACCTTTAGTTGTTTTTGTAAGAGATGAGATTGCTATTCCTAATATAGGGAAAAAGCATCATGGAAAATATATGAGTTTCTTATTGACAACATTTTTCTTTATTTGGTTGTTAAATTTATTAGGGATGACTCCATTGGCACCGAATGTTACAGGTAATATTTCTGTTACTTTTGGTTTGGCACTATTGACATTCTTAATTACGAATCTTACTGCAAATAAAAATTATTGGGGACACATTTTTTGGATGCCAGGTGTTCCAACATTTATGAAAATAGTGCTAGCACCAATAGAATTATTAGGTGTTTTTATCAAGCCTTTTTCATTAATGATCCGTTTATATGCGAATATGACTGCAGGTCACGTAGTGATTATGAGTATTATTGGTATGATGTTCTTATTTAAGAACTGGATAGGTAGTCCACTATCATTTGGTTTAGCCTTTGCGTTATCAATATTAGAGTTATTGGTAGCAGCATTACAAGCATATATATTTACGATGTTGTCAGCACTTTATTTTGGTTCAGCCAATGAAGAGGCACATCACTAAACGTTAATTGTTTAATTTTTTTAATTCTTTATTATGGAAGGTTTAAATTATGTAGGAGCTGGTTTGATTGTTATCGGTGCTGGTTTAGGTATTGGTAGAATCGGTGGTCAGGCAATGGAAGCTATTGCTCGTCAACCAGAAGCTTCAGGAAAAATCCAAACAGCTATGCTTATTGCAGCTGCACTTATTGAAGGTATTGGATTTGCTGCATTATTCGCAGCTTAATTTACAATAGTAATAGCTGTAACGGTTGGTTACAGCTATTACTAAGTTTTAAAATTAAACATCAAAAGAAAATAACATAATTAATTATGGATAAGTTAATAAATGATTTTTCATTCGGTCTGTTTTTTTGGCAGATACTTTTGTTTGTAGGATTACTATTGTTATTAAGAAAATTCGCTTGGAAACCTATTCTTGAGGCGGTTAATAATCGTGAAGAAGGGATTAAAAATGCATTAGAATCTGCAGAAGCTGCTAAAAAAGAAATGCAAAACCTTCAGGCTGATAATGAGCGTATCCTTAATGAAGCTCGTGCAGAAAGAGATGGAATGCTTAAAGAAGCAAGACAGCTGAAAGAAAATATGATTGCTGATGCAAAATCTGAAGCACAAACTGAAGCGGATAAGATAGTTGCACAAGCACAAGCTACTATCGAAAGCGAAAAGAAAGCTGCAATTGCTGATCTTAAAAGCCAGGTAGCAGGTCTTTCTGTAGAGATAGCTGAAAAAGTTGTAAGAAAAGAATTAGCTGACAAAGACAAACAACTGGAGTTGGTAGAGTCTATGTTAGGAGATGTTACTTTAAACTAATCATAAGATGAGTAGAGCAGCAATACGTTATGCTAAGGCAGTTTTGAGTTTAGCTCAGGATAAAAATGCTACAGAGGATGTTCAGAAAGATATGCAAAGTATTATCACTACTGTAGATAGTAGCTCTGATCTTAAAATGGTATTAAATAGTCCTTTGATCAAAAGCGAAGTAAAGCTAGCTTCTTTGCGTGAGGTTTTCAAAAACACAGGAGATCTTACTCAAAAACTTTTTGATACATTAATTACCAATAAAAGAGTAGATCTGTTAGATGATGTTGCTAAACAATACATTGTTTTGTTTGATCAATTAAATAATACTCAGGTTGCCAAAGTTACTACAGCAGTTCCTTTAGATAAGACTTTAAGTACTAAGGTGCTAGCTAAGGTAAAGGAGTTAACGGGTAATGAAGCTACTATAGAAAATGTAATTGATGAGAGTATCATCGGTGGTTTTATTCTTAGAGTAGGAGATTTGCAATACAATGCAAGTATAGCTAATAAGCTAACAAGTTTAAAAAGAGAATTGAGTAATTGATAAATTACTTTAACAATAAAAATTTAATAATAAGAGAATGAGCATTTCGGCTCGTTTTTACAAACTATTATAAAATGGCAGAAGTGAATCCTGCTGAAGTATCAGCAATATTAAAACAACAATTATCTGGATTTGAAGCTACGGCTTCACTAGAAGAAGTAGGTACAGTATTACAAGTTGGTGATGGTATCGCCAGAGTATACGGATTGTCTAACGCTCAATATGGAGAATTAGTAGAATTCGAATCTGGACTAGAAGGAATCGTACTGAATCTTGAAGAAGATAATGTTGGGGTAGTACTTTTAGGTTCTTCAACAGAAGTAAAAGAGGGTGTAACGGTTAAACGTACACAAAGAATTGCTTCCATTAATGTTGGAGAAGGAATCGTGGGTCGTGTAGTGGATACCTTGGGTAACCCAATCGATGGTAAAGGTGCGATTGAAGGTGAAACTTTCGAAATGCCATTAGAGCGTAAAGCTCCTGGTGTAGTGTTTCGTCAGCCGGTAACTGAGCCATTACAAACCGGAATCAAATCTATCGATGCGATGGTGCCAGTAGGTAGAGGACAACGTGAGTTGGTAATTGGTGACCGTCAGACAGGTAAAACTACTGTATGTATCGATACGATTCTTAATCAAAAAGAATTTTATGATGCTGGTGAGCCAGTTTACTGTATTTATGTTGCAATCGGACAGAAAGCTTCTACAGTAGCAGGTATCGCAAAAGTATTAGAAGATAAAGGAGCAATGGCTTATACAACGATAGTAGCTGCTAATGCTTCTGATCCTGCTCCAATGCAGGTATATGCTCCATTTGCAGGTGCTGCAATAGGTGAGTATTTCCGTGATACAGGTCGTCCAGCTTTAATTATCTATGATGATTTATCTAAGCAAGCAGTAGCATACCGTGAGGTATCATTATTATTACGTCGTCCACCAGGACGTGAGGCGTATCCTGGAGATGTATTCTATCTTCACTCTAGATTATTAGAGCGTGCAGCAAAAGTAATTGCTGATGATAGTATTGCAAAGGATATGAATGACCTTCCTGATTCTTTAAAAGATAAAGTAAAAGGTGGTGGATCATTAACAGCGTTACCAATTATTGAAACGCAAGCAGGTGATGTATCGGCGTATATCCCAACTAACGTAATTTCGATTACGGATGGTCAGATATTCTTAACTTCAGATTTATTTAACTCTGGTGTTCGTCCAGCAATTAACGTAGGTATCTCTGTATCTCGTGTGGGTGGATCAGCACAGATTAAATCAATGAAGAAAGTAGCAGGTACACTAAAACTTGATCAAGCGCAGTTCCGTGAATTAGAAGCATTTGCTAAGTTTGGTTCTGACCTTGACGCAGCTACCTTAAATGTTATCGAAAAAGGTAAGCGTAACGTAGAGATCTTAAAGCAAGCTCAGAATGATCCATATACGGTAGAAGATCAGATCGCGATCATCTATGCAGGATCGAAGAACTTACTAAGAGATGTTCCTGTAAATAAAATTAAAGAATTCGAAAGTGACTTTATAGAATATCTTAATGCGAAGCATAGAGATACTTTAGACACTTTGAAAGCTGGAAAATTAACAGATGAAGTAACAGACGTATTACTTTCAGCTTGTAAAGAGATTTCAGCAAAATATAAATAATTCAGAATTCGGAATTCAGAATTATGGGTTACAAAAAAAGAAACAATGTAATTGTAGATAAAAGTTTTTATTTCAGTTGTGATATTGTAAATTTTTGTAAGGAATTAAAAAAGAAGCATGAATATGAAATTGCTAGTCAGCTTATAAGGAGTGGCACTAGTATTGGAGCTAATGTAAGAGAATCGCAAAGAGGAGTAAGCACCAAGGATTTCAAAAATAAATTAGGAATAGCTTTAAAAGAAGCGGACGAAACATCTTTTTGGCTTGATGTCATTGAGGAAACCACAATGGAGATTCCGAATGATTTAAACAAAAAATGTGAAGAACTAATAAAGCTTCTGGTAAGTATAATTAAAAATTCATAATTCTGAATTCAGAATTCATAATTATAAGAAATGGCAAATTTAAAAGAATTACGTAGTAGAATCACCTCTGTATCCTCAACGATGCAAATCACAAGTGCCATGAAAATGGTATCGGCTGCAAAGTTGAATAAGGCACAGATGGCGATTACTGCTATGCGTCCTTACGCAGATAAACTTACTGAGTTATTACAAAGCTTAAGTGCCTCTCTGGAAGGAGATAGTGCAAGTTCGTATTCTGAACAACGTGAGGTAAATAAAGTTTTAGTAGTAGCAATTGCTTCTAATCGTGGTTTGGCTGGTGCTTTTAATTCTAATATTATCAAAGGTTCTAGAGAGCTTTACGAAAATGTATATGCAGGTAAGCAAGTAGACTTTGTTACTATAGGTAAGAAAGTGAATGATATTGTTTCTAAAACACATACCGTAATTGCTAATAAAAGTGAAATCTTTGACGATCTTACGTTTGCTAATGTTGCTGATATCGCAGAAGAATTAATGGAGTTATTTACGAATGGTTCTTATGACAAAGTAGTCGTAGTATATAACAAATTTAAAAACGCTGCAACTCAAATAGTAACTACGGAGCAGTTTCTACCAATTAAGCCGGTAGAAGGTGAAAAAAGTGCTAATTTAGATTATATTTTTGAGCCATCTAAAGAAGAGATTGTAGAACAATTAATTCCTAAGTCGCTTAAAACACAATTGTATAAAGCAATTCGTGATTCTTTTGCTTCTGAGCATGGAGCCCGTATGACCGCGATGCACAAGGCAACTGATAATGCTACAGAATTAAGAGACTCTCTTAAGTTACAATATAACAAAGCAAGACAAGCTTCTATTACTAATGAAATCCTGGAGATCGTTGGTGGAGCAGAAGCATTGAATAACTAAGAATATATTCAAAAATTATATATAAACCTCATACACATTGATGTATGAGGTTTTTTTGTTAAAAATATTTCTAAAATTCTATGGTAACATTTTTATTAAAAAAGGCACTAAATAATATAGTATTAAATTAATTTTCTATGAAAAAGGTCTTTAAGCTTACAGTAATTATAGTAATCTTTTGTCAGGTGATTTCCTGCGAAACAAATGGTTATTTAGAGAATGAAAAACTTTTAATTTCTGAAAAAAAGAATAAGAACTGTATTTCTGAATCAGAAAGTACAATAATTATTGAAAACGAAATTGATTTTATTAATCATCTGCAAAATCCGGAACAATTGATTCCTGAGAATTCAATTATACTAATTAAAAACGATATTTCTATAAATTCTGATAATTTACCAATAGAATTACCAAAAGGAGTTATTATTTCTGGAGATTCTTGTATTGAGGAAGATAATATTCCAAAACTTAAATTCTCAAATACTCAAAACCCTGAAGAAATTATAGTTTTTAAAATTATAGATGATAATGTTACAATTCAAAATTTAAAAATTGAAGGACCTTATTCAGATCCTCCAATAAAATGTGCAACAGATGAACCTGTTTTAGATTATTTTAGAGTCGGTATTGAAGTGCTGAATTCTGATAACTTTACGTTAAACAACAGTGAAATAGTTGGGTGGAATAACGCAGGAATAAGACTTAACAAAGCGAAGAACTCTAGAATAACAAATAATTCGATCCATCATAACGAAGCAGAGAATCTGGGTTACGGGGTTGTTTTAACTAATGGTTCATCTACCATTATAGAGGGCAATAAGTTTGATAGGAATCGACACCATATAGCTGGAACAGGAAATAGTGATGGAGAGGGAAACTACGATAGTTACGAGGTTAGAAATAATGAATTTGTTATGGAAAATGCAATTGCTCATGGTATTGATATGCATGCAGGAGGGAATAATGACCCAGAAACTATTGCTGGGGGAGAAATTTATATACATCATAATACTTTTAAGGGAAATGCTAGTGAATCTGGTTGTAGTACCCAACCAGGAATAAGAGTTAGGGGAATTCCGAATGACTTTTGCTTAATTGAGCATAATAATTTTTTGGATTACCCTCTAGAGGAAAAAGCTATTAGGCAAGTACATAATTTCGGAAATTTTTACGCATCTAATAATCATTATGGTTCAGAAAACAAAGGTTTTTATGTTTCTTGGAGAGGTATGGAACCTTGGTATAGAATAGGTACCGATGCTAATTTGGGATTTGACAATATGTTTTTAGGAAAATTTAGCGATAATGGAGAAAGTTCTATACTATATAACGATGATAGTAAATGGAAAATGTATGAATTTCGTAACTCTTCTGGAACATCAAGGAGAAAAAGTAACCCTGAAATTTTAAGTAGCTCGCAAATACCTTTTGAGGATTTATCTATTGGAGATTTTAATGGAGATGGTATGACAGATGTTTTTAGATCAAATGGTATTAATTGGTTTATTGCATATAGCGCGAATGTTTCAAACCCATTTGAATGGAATTCACTAAATGTAAGCTCTGGATATACTAAAAATAATTTAAAGTTTGGAGACTTTGATGGTAATGGAACAACAGATTTGTTAAAAGCTAATGGAACTAATTTTTCTGTAGCATATAGTGGTGATGTTTCAAAACCTTTCCAATGGGAAATAATAGCTAATTCAGGAGCAATGTTAGATGATGTTAAAATCGGGGATTTTAATGGAGATGGAATTTCTGATATATTAAGAACAACTGGAGAGATTATATATATTGCTTTTGGAAATACTTCAGGTGATTTATTGGAGTGGGAATCAATTGTCAATTCTGATATTACAATGGATTCAATCCATGGATTAGGTGATTTCAATGGAGATGGAAAAACAGATCTATTAAGACTTGAAGAAGGGCAATTCTTTATAGCTTACAGCGATAACACTAGCAATCCTTGGGTGTTTGTTCCTAAAATTAAAGCCAACACAAACTCGGTAGTTCAGTTTGGAATAAATGATTTTAATGGAGATAATGTGGATGATATAATGATAATTGGTAAGCAAACAGTTAAAAATTAAATGTAGCAAAAAACTGTTTAATTTACTTACTAGACAAGCTTCTATTACTAATGAAATCCTGGAGATCGTTGGCGGAGCAGAAGCGTTGAATAATTAAGAATATATTCAAAATTATATATAAACCTCATACACATTGATGTATGAGGTTTTTTTGTTTTTTTTATGATAAAGCACATTTTCGTTTTCTATCTTTAAAGGAAAAAAGAAAAATGAAAACAATTAGACTCTTTGCGCTATTTATTATCGCAACTTTCGTATCAAACCTAAATGCCCAAGAATCAGAAACTCTTTATGAAGCGGGTGATATAAAAATGGGGATCGCTGGTGTTCCGCTTATGGATTTTGGTAATGGGTATAGTGGAATCGCAGCCAAACCCAGTTTATCCTATTATGTGTCCGAACGTTTTGCTATCAATACGTCGGCTTTTGTTTTATTTCCTCAAGATATAGAACAAGAAAACGGAAGAGACGTTGAAGTGCAGGCATACGGTTTTATTCCTTCTTTTAGGAAACATGCAATTAATAGTGGTAAATTTAGTTTCTACTTAGAATCCGGAGTCGGAATCGGTGCTATTCGATATGAGGCAAATGATCCTGCCGATATTGCTATTGAAGATAATAGCGGAGGGTTGTTGTTGTTAACAGCTGGAGCAGGAATTAATTATAAATTTGCTAAATGTCTGGAATTAGAATTTGGTCTTCCATATATGTATGGATTAAATATTACCAATGGCGATGACACTAAATTATTTTCCGGAGTAGCATTTAATTTTGGTATGAACTTTGTCTTTAACACTAGGGATATAAAGAAGATGAAAGAAAAATATCGCGAACATTTAAAGAAAAAATGGGAAGAAAAAGAATAAATATTTGGACAGTAGTTACTAAAATTAGTTTGTTAAGTATTTTAGTCACTTTTACACAATGTGCAACCAGTCAAAAGATGGATAAAACAGCTCCTGTACAACTTAATGATCCTTATTTTCAGAATTGGGTTTCTGGGATAGAAGGAGGAGGAGCAGGATTTATGCTTTATATACCGGTTGACCCTACTTCTGATGTTCAGTTAGAGAATGCATATTTCAAAGGGAAAAATGTAAAGCTTAAACGCAAGCCTAATGAAGCAGTTTATGTAGGGCGTTATACAGATCCAAGAACGGTTAGAAAGGATATTGTTATGAGTGATGACCCAAAGGAAGAATATGGCAATAAAGCTTCGGAAATTGAAGAAAAAATACCATTCGAAATAAAAGAAGGAGAATGTGTAATTGTATATTCCAAGAACGGAAAAGAAGGATATTTTAAACTTGATAAATTACCAGAAAAGGAATTGAAAGCATATCCAATGCGTCCAAGGCAATAAAAATTGTATTTTTAAAGCCACAATCAAATAGAAGTTGGGAATTTTTCAAAAACTTTTTAAACAAACATTTATATACGGAATGGCAACAGTGCTACCACGCATGTTGTCATTTCTTTTAGTTATAGTTCACACAAAATACCTAGATGGTCCGATATCATACGGTAGAGTGACAATTTTGTTTTCATGGATTATCGTATTTAATGTGTTGTTGGCATATGGAATGGAGACCGCTTTCTTCAGGTTTTTAAACATTGATAAGTTTAAAAATAAAGTCTCGAGTACATCCGCAATTTCAATTATGTTTTCGACATTGTTATTTCTAATAACAGCATTTCTTTTTCGAGATGTAATAGCTGTTTTTTTAGATATTGAAAAAGAGTTTTTAACGTATGTAATTTCAATTCTTGCATTAGATGCTTTAGTAATTATCCCTTTTGCTAGTTTAAGAGCGCAAGAGAGACCTATTCGTTATTCTGTAGTTAAAATTATCAATGTTGTAATTTATACGTTACTTAATATCTTTTTTTTAATTTTTTTAGAAAAATGGTCAGAAAACATAGAGTGGCTTCAGACAATATATAAAGAAGATTTTCAGGTTCAATATATTTTCATTGCAAACGCTATAGCTAGTGGAGTTACATTGTTTTTGATGTTACCCTTTTATTTTAGAATAAAGTATCAATTTGATAAAGAACTTTGGGGTAAAATGATTTTTTATGGAACTCCTATTTTAATTTCAGGCCTTGCATTTGCTATCAATGAACATTTTGATAAAATTCTTTTAGAATGGATGCTAGGAGAAGAGAAAGGGTTGTTTGATTCTGGAGCATATTCAGCATGTTATAAATTGGCTTTATTTATGACCTTATTTGCTACTGCATTTCGAATGGGGATTGAGCCTTTCTTTTTTAGCCATGCCAAAGATAAAAATGCCCCAAAAACGTACGCAATTATTACTAAATATTTTGTTGTTTTGGGCTCTTTTATTCTGGTGGGAGTCATTACCTTTTCGGATTTATTAAAGGAATTCATGATTAAGAAACCAGAATATTGGGAAGCAATGATTGTGGTGCCTATTATTTTATTGGCGAACTTCTGTTTAGGGATTTATCATAATCTATCAGTATGGTATAAGGTTACGGATAGAACAAAGTTTGGAGCATATATTTCGTTAATAGGAGGAATAATAACACTACTTTTTAACTTTCTACTCATTCCAGAATATACCTATGTAGGTTCTGCTATAGCTACTTTGGCAGCATATGGTTCTATGATGATACTATCGTGGTATTTAGGAAGGAAATATTATCCAATTCCATACGATCTGAAAAAAATAGGAATGTATTTAGCATTATCGATTGGTTTTTCAATCATTTCGTTTTACATATTTGATAGTAATTATATGATTTCTATCCCCTTATTACTAGTGTTTTTAGTAATTTTGTATGCTTCAGAAAAAAAGGAATTAAAACAACTATTAAAAAGATAATTTTCTGTCTTCTCAAGTCGAGAGATGATAGTGATTTATATAAAAAAATATGCAGATAAATATCATTAACAAGTCGTCGCACGAATTACCACATTATGAAACGATCGCTTCTGCCGGAATGGATTTAAGAGCAAATATAAGCGAATCGATAACACTAAAACCTTTAGAGAGAACAATCGTTAAAACTGGGCTGTTTATTGAGTTACCAGTCGGGTATGAAGCACAAGTGCGCCCACGAAGCGGATTAGCTGCTAAGAAGGGAATTACAGTATTGAATGCTCCAGGAACTATAGATGCAGATTATAGAGGAGAAATTGGAGTTATTTTAGTGAATCTTTCTAATGATGATTTTGTAATAGAAAATGGAGAAAGAGTCGCGCAGTTAGTAATTGCTAAACATGAAAGAGCCGAATGGAAAGAGGTAGCGGAACTTTCTGAAACCTTAAGAGGAGCAGGCGGCTTCGGAAGTACAGGAGTTAAATAATCAACCAATCAAAAAAATAATATAAAGAATGAAAATCATCGTACCAATGGCAGGAAGAGGTTCTCGATTAAGGCCTCATACACTTACGGTTCCTAAACCTTTAATTCCTGTAGCAGGAAAACCAATTGTTCATCGTTTAGTTTCTGATATAGCAAAAGTTTTAGGAGAACCAATAGATGAAATTGCTTTTATATTAGGAGATCCTGCATTTTTTGGGGATGATGTTGTAGAAAGTTTAACAGCACTTGCAGAAGAGCTTGGTGCTAAAGCTTCCATTTATAGACAAGATCAACCATTAGGAACAGGTCACGCGATTATGTGTGCTAAAGACTCATTATCAGGACCAGCTGTTGTAGCCTATGCAGATACGTTGATTAGAGCTGATTTTAATTTAGATAAAGATGCAGATTCTGTTATTTGGGTAAAACAAGTTGACCAACCAGAAGCTTATGGAGTAGTAAAGCTTAATGATGAAAAGGAAATTGTAGAATTAGTTGAAAAACCAAAAGAGTTTGTTTCTGATCTAGCAGTGATAGGAATCTATTATTTTAAGGACATTGCAGTGTTAAAAAATGAATTGCAACATGTTTTAGATAATAATATTATTAATGGAGGAGAATACCAAATTAATGATGGTATCAAAAGAATGATGGCAGATGGTAAAACATTTGTTACTGGTCAGGTAGAAGAGTGGATGGACTGTGGAAACAAAAATGTAACCGTAGAGACCAATACTAGAATGCTAGGTTTTTTAGAAAAAGATGGAGAAAAATTGATCAGTGATGATGTTGTATTAGAAAGTGCAACCATTATCCCTCCTTGTAGAATAGGAAAAGGAGTGACTATTAAGAATGGATCAGTTGGACCTAACGTGTCAATTGGAGATGATTGTAATATAGAGGATAGTGATATTAAAAATAGTTTAATACAGAACCAAACTGTCATAAAAAATGCTAACTTAGACAATGCTATGATCGGCAATCATGTGTATTACGATGGAAAGTACACGACGATTAGTATTGGTGACTATTCTACGTTGGAATAATTTGTGATTTATATTGCTTTTGAAAAAATTGTATGACTAAATATTGGCGACATATTATAATTTTTATGGTCTTTATGGGAGGAGCTGTAAACATGGTCTTTTCTCAGGAACCAGAATCTCTTAAAAAAATAGAGATCTTGGATGACCTTGGTGATGTGTCTGATGAATTTCGAGAAAGTTTCTTTGAGGCATTAAAACAACGGGCCATTACTAACTATGATAAGGCAATCGATGCGCTGGAAAAGTGTATTTCTGTAAACCCAAAACCTATTGCATTATATTATGAGCTGGGGAAGAATTATTTGGATCTAAAAAAATATGATCAGGCTACGATCAATTTTAAAAAAGTTTTAGAAGAAAAACCAAATAATAGATATGTTCTAGAACTATTATTCGAAGTATATTTTAAGGAAAGAAAGTATACGGAGTCTGTAGCAGTGGTGGAAAAGCTTGTAGCATTTGATAGTAGGTATAAAGAACAATTAGCTAATCTCTATTTTCTGGAAGAAAGATATGATGATGCACTTAAGATTGTAGATGAACTAATAGAAGAGCTGGGTATAGATTCGTACAGGGATAAATTAAGAAAAAAAATTGCCCTAAAAATTAGTAACCCTAATTCTCAGATCACCAAGTTACAAGAAAAAATAGCAGAAAACCCGAAGGAAGAACAAAACTATCTAAATCTGATTTATTTGTATAGTCAAGATAATCAAGTTGAAAAAGCTTTTGGAACAGCTCAAGTTCTTCTTGAACAAAGACCAAAATCAAAATTAGCCCATTTAGCGTTGTATAAATTCTACTTGGATGATAATATGCCAAAAGAAGCTATTAAGTCGATGAAGATAGTGTTATCAAGTGATGAGATTGATGAGGAATCTAAATATAAAATCATTAACGACTTCTTGACATTTGTAAGTGAAAATCCAACTTACGAACCCCAACTTATCGAAGTAACAAAAGTATTTTCTGAAGACTCAGGTGGCAGTAAAGTGTTTACAGAAATAGGTAATTATTTCTATGGAAAAGATAAAAAAGAGCTGGCACTTAATTATTATGAAAGAGGAATTAAGGATAATGCCAATAATTTTGGAATTCTAAGAAAGATGTTGTTGCTACAGCTCGATTTGAAGAGGTACGAAAAAGCAAAAGTAGGAAGCGAACTAGCTATAGAAATGTATCCTTCTCAGCCAATTTTGTATTTGGTTAGTGGAGTTTCTTTAATTAACCTAAATAATTATGAAGAAGCTATAGATATCTTAAGTATTGGTATGGATTATATCATTGATGATCTTAAGATGGAATCAGATTTCTATGATCAAATTGGTCAAGCATATCTAAAAATGGGAAATGAAGTAAAGGCTTCTGAATATAAAGAAAGATCCTTTCAACTTAAAAAAAAATCATAAAAGGTAATGAGTAGAATATTTTATCTATTATGTTTTTTGCTAGTTATACTACAATCTTGTAAAAGTACTAAGGCAATTTCTGGAGTTACAATTAAAAAACTAAGGACAGAAAAAATTGTAGCAAATCACTATAATAAGACTTTTAACTTTACCACGATCAATGCTAAAGTAAAAGTACGATATGATGATGGTAAACAATCATTTAGCCCAAATGTAACGTTACGCTTAGAAAAAGATAAGAAAATATGGGTAAGCGCCAAATTACTAGGAATTACCTTAGCAAAAGCACTAATTACACCAGAAAAAGTAAGCTATTACGAAAAGATTAATAATACTTATTTCGAAGGGGATTTTAAGTTACTTAGTGAATGGCTCGGAACTGACTTGGATTTTGAAAAAGTACAACAGTTATTGCTAGGCCAGTCATTATTCAACCTTAAAGATGAAAAATATGTATCATCTATAGAAAACCAAAAATACAGACTTAGTCCTAAAAAAGAACT
This sequence comes from uncultured Aquimarina sp., assembly GCF_947492405.1. Lineage (GTDB taxonomy): Bacteria > Bacteroidota > Bacteroidia > Flavobacteriales > Flavobacteriaceae > Aquimarina. The sequence goes on along the minus strand of NZ_CANLMP010000002.1, from coordinate 1,100,686 downwards.
CGAACTATTCGAACGATTATTTGTGTTGAACCCTGATAGTTTTAAAATATTTTCCCAGCAGCTAAAACAACCTATAGAAAATAGAAATCTACTCATTAATTATAATGGTTATCAGAAAGTTGGAAATCAAGATTTTCCAAAAGAAATAAGTATTATAGCTTCAGAAGGAATAGCCAAAACTACCATAATGATAGATTATCGTAGTGTAGATTACAATGCCAGGGTAAGTTTTCCGTTTAAAATACCACCAGGATACGTGCAAGTGACTATAGAATGAAGCTGAAAAAAATTATATACATATTCGGAATGCTATTAATTGGTATTCCATCATTTTCTCAGAGCGCAAAACAACAGCAGTTGGAGGAGCAACGTCGTCGCCTTAAAGAACAGATTGAGCAAATGAGATCATTACTCGCGGATACCAAACTTAAACAACGTTCTGTACTCGATGAAGTAGAAACGCTAAATTCTCAAATAAGTACCAGACAAAATCTTATAAAGATTACGAATCAGCAAGCAAATTTGTTGACAAGAGAGATTAATACTAACCTTAAAAAGATGGGTTCGTATCGTGAAGAGTTAAAAGTCTTAAAAGAGGATTATGCCAGAATGATTGTTAAATCTTATAAAAGCAAATCACAACAAAGCAAGATTATGTTCTTGTTATCTTCTACGGATTTTACTCAAGCTTATAAACGACTTCAATATATGAAGCAGTACAACGAGCATCGAAAAGAACAAGCGGATCAAATACAAACACGTGCAGAAGAGCTTCAGAAGCTAAATAAAGGTTTACTAGAGAGGAAAAAAAACAAGCAATTGCTTGTAGAAGAGAATCGAGAAGCTCAGGAGCAATTAAAAGAAGAGAAAAAGCAGCAGCAAGCCTTAATGGCATCTATTCGTAAAAAAGAAGGCACCTATAAAAAGGAAATCAAGAAAAAACAGGAACAAGCCAGTGCGCTCGATAAAGCTATAGATAAGTTAATTCGTGAAGCTATTGCAAAAGCGAATAAAAAGGCAGGAAAGAAAGCATCTAAAAAAGGTTCTGCTACAACTTTTGCATTAACTCCTGAGGATAAAAAACTCGCAGATAATTTTACATCTAATAAAGGAAAGTTTCCTTGGCCAGTCGGAACAGGTAAGTTAACAAGAAAATATGGGCGTCAGCCGCATCCTACATTACCGAATATACAGATTAATAGTAGTGGAGTGGAGTTAGAAACAAGGCCAGGAGAGAAAGCGAGAGCCATTTTTGAAGGAGAAGTAATGGCTATTCAGAAATTGAAAGGAGCGGGAAGACTTGTTCACGTAAGACATGGTAATTATATTACAGTATATTACAATCTGGAAAATATTTCAGTAAAAGAGGGTCAAAAAGTTTCTACGAAACAAAGTATCGGAGAAGTGCGAATAAATCCTGCTACGGGTCGTGCTATTATGAAATTTTTAATCTTTAAAGACACTAAGAAATTAAACCCACAATCTTGGATTTATAAAATGTAATAGATCATGGAAATAGTGATTATTTCGGCGGTAGCGTTTTTAGTTTCCATACTCACTTTTTTTTCTGGATTTGGCTTAGGAACTATCCTAACGCCTGTATTGATGATTTTCTTTCCTGTTGAAATTGCTATTGCATTAACAGGTGTAGTGCACTTTTTTAATAATGTTTTCAAACTACTTTTAGTAGGAAAAAATGCAGATAAGAGCGTTCTATTGCGGTTTGGAATCCCTGCTGTAATAGCTGCTTTTGCAGGAGCGTGGGTGTTAGTAAATATTCCTGACATCAAACCACTTTTTACATATAGTTTATTTTCTAAAACCTTTGAAGTGTTCCCAGTAAAATTTATTATTTCGATTTTACTAATAATTTTTGCCTCTATGGATTTGATTCCATATTTAACAAAATTAAAATTTGGTAAAGAGAAACTCCCACTTGGAGGTGCTTTAAGTGGTTTTTTTGGAGGGCTCTCTGGAAATCAGGGAGCTTTGCGAACGGCTTTTTTGATCAAAGCAGGACTTTCTAAAGAAGCTTTTATCGGAACAGCAGTGGTGGTGTCTACTTTTGTAGATTTCACTCGTCTTAGCGTGTATGCGACCAATGTCTCCGAATCTGGAATTACGGATAATCTTCCACTGGTAATATGTGCCACACTATCTGCAATAGCAGGAGCATTTATAGGTAATAAATTATTAAAAAAAGTTACCTTAAAGTTTCTACAAGTGGTAGTTGCTATTATGTTGATTTTAATTTCTGTTGCTTTAGGAGCAGGATTTTTGTAAAATTAAGTAAATAACGCTTTTAGCTCAGTAGCATCATCCGGTTTCATTTTACCTGCAAGAACCAGGCTCAATTGTTTACGACGTAAGGCAGCGTCATAACGTTGTTGTTCTAATTCAGTTTCCGGTTTAATCTGCGGGATAGATACTGGCGCACCACTCTCATTTACCGCCACAAAGGTATATATGGCTTCGTTTGCTTTAGTTTTATCACCACTTTGTCTATCTTCTATCCAAACATCAATTACTACCTCCATAGAGGATGTAAAGGCGCGAGAGACTTTAGCTTCGACAGTGACAACACTACCCAAAGGGATTGCTTTGCTAAATGCTACATGATTTACGGAAGCAGTTACCACAATTCTTCTGGAATGTCTCCCTGCCGCAATACCAGCCGCGCGGTCCATACGTGCTAATAGTTCGCCTCCAAAAAGATTATTAAGCGGATTCGTTTCTCCCGGTAAAACAAGATCGGTTAATATAGTTCTGGATTCTGAAGGATATCTGGCTTCCATAGATTTTGGTAATTTTTGGCAAAGATAATCAGGTATAATAAACTAATGACTATGCAAAGACAGAAAACTGATATCCAGTCGTTTTTGATGAATTAATGTATTTTCAATGTTTTTGTAAAAAATAAAAAGGAATCTATTCCAATACTAAGAATTAGTATTAAAACATAATATTTATGAAGGATTAAATAAGGAAAATATTTTTTTAAGAAATAAGAATTATTGTTCTTGAACTAGTAACCAAGCACGACGATCTTGTTGTTTTTTGATGTTTTGTAAAGCTTTTAAAGCCTCTAATCTATTTTCATAACTATTATAAACTACTTGGTGTAAACCGTATTTGTTTACACCAATAAGACGTGCATCAAATCCTTTATCTTTTAGTTTAACTACTTTTTTGTTAGCATTCGCTTTAATTCTATAAGCCCCTGCAACCACATGATATTTTCCAGCTGTATTTACAGTTATAGCATTGGAGTTTTCGGTAGTAGTTTCTTCTTTAGCTTTTATAATAGTAAGATTGATTGCAGGCAATGGACTTGTGATATCAAAAGTAGCCTCCTGAATTCTATTTTCAATTTCCTTTTCTGCATTTACAGAGATACGATCGTTTTCTAAATCTACTTGCTTGTTAAATTGATCTAATCCAATAGATCCAACAACTGCAACTAGAATAGCTGCAGCTGCAGCATATTTAAGATACGGGCGACCACGTCTTCTTTCTGGTGTAAAAGCAATAGGTGTAGTTTCTTCAATAGCCTGTACTTCTTCTTTGTAAGTTTCACGAGTTACTTGAGGCATATCTACTTTTGGAGTAGTTTTTTCTTCTTCTCTAACAATAGATGGAGATATAAAAGAATTTAGACCAAAAGCCTCAGTAAGGTAATTTGTATCCTGAGAAGGTTCAAACTGTAATGTATCTTCAACAGATGTGAAAAAAGAACCAATACTATCTAATTCCACTCGTTGACCAATAGCCATTTTATTATTCAGAGACAATACATAACGCTGAATTTTAGCAACCGCATCCGTGTAAGATATGTTTTCGGCAGTAGCCATATAATTTGCTAATAATCCGTCATTATTTTGTAGTTGGCTATTAAAAGAAATTAATTTCTGAGGAGGAAAAAAAGCATGTGTTGATTCTTGAATCATTGCAGGTTGACGCTTTGTTAGAAAAGCACCAAAGCCCGGTAAGATTACACACTCATATCTATATAATAATTCACTAATGTATTTTGCCGTATTATTCATCGTCCCCTTTCTTAAAAATGCTATCTAATATTTTCAGTTTTAACTAACCTAGGAGATCTTGTAAGCCCTGTTAGTTTTAATCTGAAGAATTAGGTTGGTTAATTGGTTATTCAAAGGTAAAAAAAATTGGTTCTTATAATAACTATACCCCTTGATTTTATTAACAGTTTTGATTTTTTTCGTTTCTTGTGCTGACTTATAATAGATTACATGACTATAGAAAAATTAATTGCACTACTTACCTTAAAAAAAGCGCCGAATCTAGGCGATAGTTCTATCAAAAAACTAATAAGAGAAGTAGGTTCTGCTGAAGCAGTTCTAAAAGAAAAACCAGCTAATCTATTAAAGATTGATGGTATTGGAACTGTAAAGATTAAAGAAATTCAGAATAAAGAGCATCAGAATGCGGCAGAAAATGAGTTACAGTTTGTGTTGGATAACAATATCAATTATATGGCTTATGACGAGTCGGAGTATCCAGAAAAACTGAAGTATTGTATAGATAGTCCTGTAGTGTTGTTTAGTAGAGGAAACATCGATCTGAAAAAGAAAAAGATGTTAAGTATCGTAGGTACTAGAAAAGTAACAAGTTATGGAGTAAGATTCTGCGAAGAACTCATTGAAACGCTCGTTCCTTTAAATCCGGTTATTGTATCTGGTTTTGCTTATGGTATTGATATCACAGCTCAAAGAGCAGCGGTAAAGAATAACCTACAAACAGTAGGTTGCCTCGCTCATGGGTTAAATCAAATATACCCTAAGACACACAAAAGGTATATGCCACAGATCGAAGAAAATGGAGGGTTTTTTACTGACTTCTGGAGTACAGATACTTTTGATAGAAATAATTTTTTGGGTCGTAATCGCATCATAGCAGGATTAAGCGAAGCCACCATTGTTATCGAGAGTGCAGATAAAGGAGGTTCTCTAGTCACTGCAGAAATAGCAAATTCTTATAATCGAGAAGTTTTTGCTGTACCAGGAAGAGTAGGTGACGCTCTTAGTTCAGGTTGTAATACACTAATTAAAACCCAAAGAGCACATATGCTAACCAGTGCAGCGGATCTTATCTATATGCTCAATTGGGAGTTAGAAGAAAAAGAACAACCCATTGTTCAAAAACAGCTTTTTGTCGAATTAGAAAGTGACGAGAAGAAAATTTATAGCTTCCTCAATAAAAACGGGAAGGAATTATTGGATGTTATTGCATTACAATGCGAAATCCCTACATTTAAAGTAGCGTCAATGTTGTTAAACATGGAATTAAAAGGAGTGATCAGACCGTTACCGGGAAAATTGTTCGAGACGATTTAATCACTTCAAAATTTCTTTCACTATAGCTAAGATCTTTTCCACCCATAAACTGTATTGATATCCGCTAGGATGCAGATTATCCGTAGCCAAAGACCCTTCAGAATCACCAAGATCTCTAGAGATGGTAGTGACGTCGATAAATACTATTTCTGCCTCGATACATTTCTGCTCTATGTAAGCATTATATGCATCAATTTCTGATGCAATCGTTTCGCTATTACTAGCTCCAAAAGGAGTGACACCATAATCCGGTATAGAAACAACAATTACATTGTCTTTTTTGTTATTTGCTAGCGAAATTGCTTTTTCTAGAAGAATGTTAAACTCTGATTGGAACGTCATAAAATCTCCTCGTTGGAATTGATTATTAACGCCTATAAGCAGAGAAACCAAATCGTGATTTTGCGGACTGTTTTCTTCTATTGCAGTAATCAGGTTTCTTGTGGTCCATCCTGTTTTTGCAATTACCGTGAGTTTTTCGATTTTTTTGGTGGGAGTGGCAAATGCACTTTTTAATTGAAAAGGCCAGCTTTCATCTTCAGGTACTCCTTGACCAATGGTATATGAATCACCTAATGCTAAAAACGAAAAGATTTTGGTTTCCTCAGTTTGTTCTTCCTCTTCTTGGGTTTCTAAAGGGAGGTTATCATCAGAAGCACATCCGAAAATGAGAATGAAGAGTATACATAAAATTGCATTTATTTTCTTAATCATTTTATAATATAATCTTTTTGATAAAGTTTAAATAACCCCTCCGCAAACCTTTAATCGCAAAACCTTCTTAACAGATTGTTTTACTTGCTTTTTATATTGGGGATTCGTTTTCATTTCAGCAAGAATAGCATTGATAGTCGCTTGTTCATTCTGAGGCATTAAAATTAGATCACAACCAGCTTTAGACGCTAATAAAGGAGCATTATCCAGAATGGTAACTGCTTTCATGATATTCAAGGCATCAGAAATGATAATTCCTTTAAAGCCCATTTCTTCCTTAAGCAAACCGGTGATAATTTTTCTGGAACAACTAGATGGTAAACCATCTGTTCCATATTTTTCATTGTTTTGTATCGTAATATGGGCAATCATAATAGATAATACACCATCTTCGATAATTTGTTTATAATTAGCCACTTCTTGTAATGGACCATCTATATAAACACTTTGTTTGTGGGTGTCACCTTTTACCAAACCATGGCCAGGAAAATGTTTTGCAGTTGCTATAATTCCGCCTTCTTGAGTGCATTTTATAAACTGATTAGCAAGATTAATTACAGCGTCTTTATCACTACCATAACTTCTGGATTTGATCGCTTCATTACTAGCACTGATATCTAAAACTGGAGCATAATTATGATGAACTCCAATTTCTCTTAGTTCAGTATTGATAGTGTTGACAACTGCATCCGATTGAGCTTCGGTCTTAATATCTATTGTTTTACCGACGTCTTTTGCTCCTTTGATACGACTAGCAAATAGACTAGGTTCTGCGTCCATACTAAAAAGTAATGGAAGTGTCTTATTTTTAGCAGAAATCTCGTTTAAAATATTAATACTTTCTGTATGCGTTTTTTTGCTTCCTTTAAGGAAAACAACCCCGCCGATAGCATCATTTTCTACTAGTTTTTTTACAGTTGCCATTGGTTTTCCTAATTCTCCGGCGGATGATATGATCATCTGGGCTACTTGTTGTCTTTCTGAAAGCGTATGATAGATAGAATCTACGGTAAATTCTAATTCAGAATTATACCTGTAAAAATCTTGTAAGCCAAAATTCTGAGACTGCGCGTTGGTTGGAAGACTACATAAGATAGAAATGACTAATAAAAGAAAATATCGCATAAATAAGAGTTAGGGTTGGTTTCTATTGATTAACATTCGATCGGAACACCTTCTAATTGGCCCCATTCAGTCCAGGAACCGTCATAAATCCAAAGATTGGTATATCCAGAAAGTTTAGCTGCTAGTAAAATGATGCAAGCAGTAATACCTGAACCGCAGCTAAAGATCAGTTTTTTATTTTCAATATCAAAATCAGCAAATAGTTTAACAAGTTCTTTAGTTGGAAGCATTTTTCCATCCTGTAAAACTTTGGTGTAAGGAAGACTCATCGAATTAGGAATATGCCCACTTTTTAAATCGGACCTTGGTTCAGAGAGAGTACCTTTATACCTTCCATAAGAACGGGCGTCAAGAATTAGAGAGTCTGAACTGTTCATTTCAAATAAAACATCCTTAGCATTTACAGTGCGTTTGGAACGATCGTTTATTTTAAAATTTCCTGTTGGAAATATTGATAAATCACCTTTGTTTTCAGTAGGTAAGCCTTGATGGATCCATTCCGGAAGACCACCATCAAGCACAGCTACGTCGTCATATCTCATTATTGTAAACATCCACCAAGCTCTTGGGCTAGAATATATATCAATTGTATCATAAATAACAATTTTAGAGTTAGAATTGATTCCTAAATTTCTACAACTTTTTTCAAAATGATCGGCAGATGGAAGCATATTTGGTAACTCCGATTGTTGATCAGAGAAGACTTTTTTGATATCAAAAAATCTGGCACCAGGTATTTTCAGATCTTGTTTTGACGATTCTTTAGAGGAAGTCACTTTCTTTATACTCGCATCCAAAATGATAAGATCAGGATGGTTTATGTTTTTTGAGAGCCAGGCTACTGATACTATCGGTGTTGGAAGTTCTAATGCAGCCATTGTTTATGATGCTTGAAATTTATCAAGTAATCTATTAGTTTGTTGGTGTAGTTTTTTCTTAAAAAAACTAGTTCCGCCAAGTAATTTACCTTTCCAACCAATGGCTTGCGAAGCCCATCTATGAAGATTAAAATGATCCGTATGTTTTATGATTTTACCATCCTTGAACTCAAATTCTGCATCTATACTATTATGGACGGATCTTCCGGTTTGACTAAAAGTATACCACGCCTCCCAATGGGCTGACCCTTTTTGATCATCTGCTTCAATTTTAGAGAATTCTACTTTAAGATTTTTCCCATTTTTACAAAGCATCTGCCACATTTTTTTAGCTCTTTCACCTTTAAGTTTTCCAAAACCAGGATCTTCAAAAACGATGTCTTCGTGATAACAGGAAATCATTTTTTCTGCATTTCGTTCACTCAAACCTGTATAAAATGTTTCAATAAGTTGTTTCATGTTTATAAAATTACAAAGAAATAAAGCTTTATACGAAGTCCTTTTCTATAATTCTGAAAATTTACTTAAAGATATTATAATACCCATTTTTTGTATCACTTACTTCTATTCTTTTCTTTTATCAAATTCCAGATATAGGTGTTCCACTTTATCTCTTGCCCATGGTGTTTTTCTTAAAAACTTAAGGCTAGATTTAATCGAGGGATCATTTTTAAAACAATTAATGGAAATTTTATTAGCCAATTCTTCCCATCCATAGTGGTCTACTAACAATTCTAATATAGTTAACAACTTCATCCCATGTAGTGGATTATTTGGTTGTTTTTTGCTAGTATTCCCTTGATTGTCCATTATTGAATTATTGATTAAAATATTACCTCTTCTTCAATTGGTTAGAGTTTTCGGATATATGTTTTAATCTAACTTATCCGCTAGTTTTTTAAAAACTTTCTTTGGATTCTTATTTTCATACAATACATCATGAACTGCATCAATGATTGGAGTACGGGTACTACTAGTTGCATCCAATTCATAAGCCGTCTTGGCAGCATAATATCCTTCAGCCACCATATTCATTTCCATTTGTGCACTTTTTACTGTGTATCCTTTACCAATCATATTACCAAACATACGATTACGAGAAAAAATAGAATATCCAGTAACCAGTAAATCTCCCAAATATGCAGAATTATTGATATTACGTTTCATTTTATGAATCTTCTTAATAAAACGTTTCATTTCACGAATAGCATTACTCATCAATACACTCTGAAAATTATCTCCATATCCTAATCCGTGGGCAATTCCTGCAGCAACGGAATAAATGTTTTTTAATACAGCTGCATATTCAGTTCCAATGATATCGTCACTAACTTTACATTTAATATATTCACTACTTAGGTTTTTGGCTACAATTTCTGCTTTTGCTTCATCATTAGAAGCAATGGTTAAGTAAGAAAGGCGTTCGAGTGCTACTTCTTCTGCATGACACGGACCGGTAATCACCCCGATATTATCAAAAGGAATATTATACACATCATGAAAATGTTCACCAACAATTAATCCAGTTTCCGGAACAATTCCTTTAATGGCAGAAAAAATAACTTTATCCTTTAAAGGAGCAGTAAGTTTTTGTAATTCAGTATGTAAGAATGCAGAAGGAATTGCAAAAATTAGATAATCTGCGTATGCTACGGCTTCATTGATATCATTAGTAAGCTTAAGTTGATCCATCTTAAACTCTACAGAACTTAGATAGTTTGGGTTGTGTTGTTGCCTTTTTAGGTGTTCTAAAGCATATACACTTCTCATATACCAACCTACCTCATTCAGATTTTCAGTAAGCATTTTTACGATAGCTGTAGCCCAACTACCACCACCGATTACGGCAAATTTTAATTCTTTATCCATGTAAAATGATTGTGAGTTCAAAAATAAGCAAAATACCCCTCAAAATAAATACCTGATAATCAATTTAATATGTTTTTGGCACGCGTTTTGGTTTCTATTATTCGAAATGAGCCATTACAATATGTATATGCAAAACTAAATATTCGATGGCGAATTCTATCTGACACTTAAAAAACAATAAAAGGAGCAGATAAAATTGAAAAACACTTAGCTTATGAAGACTTTAAAATTACTTTCGGCTTTTTTCTTGGGTTCAATACTTTTAACTTCCTGTGTAGCAGAAGTTGTAGTAGAAGATGATGTATTTATCGAAGAACCTTCAATTACTTTAAATGAGTTATTAAACACATACGAAATATGGTACGTAGATATAGAGCGTACACAAGGTAATGGAGAGATTCCTTTTCTTCAGAAAGCGTTTACTGTTTCTTTTAAAAATGGAACTTTTTATGCCAACAATAATCTAGTGGGTATTGGAAGTAACGGAAACGGTTTTGGTTTAGATGTTGGGTTTTATAACACTTTTGGTATGGAAGTAGATATTAGTCATGACATAGATGGAACATATAGTCTTGATGTAATCCAATATGGGAATAATGAGATAAGATTGTATGATGGGGTTACTGATACCAGTTATTATTTGATAGGATATCAAAGAAATACATTTGATTATGATAGAGTATTTTATGATAACATTCATTACTTCTTGCATGAATATGTAACATGGGAAAAAGTATATACTAGTGAGTTTGGAGCACTAAATGAGTTTGATAACGAAAATTATTTACAGTTTTTGTATTACGGATCAGGAGATAATTTTAAAAGTTCAGAAGATGTTAACGTGTCCAATATCAACGATGTATACTACGATTATACCGGGTATTATGGGGTAGAAGATGTTGCTAATAATTTCTATATGAAAAATTTAACACTTGATTACGATTATTTGGGCAATGAATATTTCGAGTTGACCGTTATAAATGATAGTAAGATAGAATTATTACATCCTGCTTCGGGAACTATCTATGAATTTGTAGGTAGAGGATACCTACAGTTTAAAAATTCTAAAAATGGAAAACCATCGCAGAATGATAAGAAAAGATTAAAAAAAGCTGATTTTATGAAGCTTACAAAATAAAACAAGTCGCACTAGACGATATAAATTTTTTTGGTTGGTTATTTAGTTGGAAATCGCTCTACAGGAGAAATCTTGTCTGAGCGATTTCTTTTTTTTAGTGAGATAGTATTTTGTTTTTGTAAAATGCATAATCGACCTAATTCCAAATTTATTTATGAATCCTTAAAAATGTTTAAACACTTGATATTGAGGTTTTAATTTTTAATAGTATGGGGAATTAATGTTATCTTTAATACCATAACAAATCAATTTAACATTATGCTTAAAAAAATTTTAAACATCGACAAGAGTAAAAAACTAAGTAAGAATGAACAAAAATCTGTAACAGGAGGAGGTTTCCCATTTTTTGAATGTTGTGCTTGTGTTTTCAGACCTGGAAACAGCCCGTATCCAATATTCATCACGCAATCTTGTTCAGATCCATGCCCAACAGATGGAGATCTAGAATATGAAGATACTGGTTGTTGAATCTAAAAATAAGCGAACTTCGGTTCGCTTATTTTTTTTAGAGTAAACTGTCTCTTGGTAAGCCTCTGAGGTATTAGATCGAGAATTAATTTAGATTTCGAAACAAGCCTCGGAACATTTAAATCTCAATTATCGAGTAAGATTATTTTAGTTTTTAGAAAGATTCACTACCATTTCCTTAATTTTATATTTCAAAAGATAAAAAGATATGGCAATCCAGAAACCCTTCAACCTTAACAAATGGATTGAGGAAAATAGAGATACATTAAAACCACCAGTTGGTAATAAAAATTTATATAAAGAAGCAGGAGATTATATAGTTATGATTGTCGCTGGCCCGAACGCCAGAAAAGATTATCACTACAACGAAACCGAAGAGTTATTTTATCAATTAGAAGGAGAAATCGAAGTTCACATTCAGGAAGATGGTGAAAAAAAGACTATGAAATTGGGCCCTGGAGATATGTATCTGCATCCTGCAAAAGTACCTCATTCTCCAGTTCGCCACAAAGACTCAATTGGACTTGTAATTGAAAGAAAACGAGCTGATTTAGATGCAGAAGATGGATTATTGTGGTTTTGTGACAACTGTAATAATAAATTACATGAGGTATATTTTAAATTACATGATATTGAGAAAGATTTTTTAAAACACTTTAAAGACTTTTATGGCAGCAAAACTTTAAGAACGTGTAATAAGTGCGGAACAGAGATGCCAGTAGATAAACGATTTGTAATAGAAGAGTAGTACATATATGATATATAGAATATTTCTAATTGTATTTTCTTTTTCAACATATGGTCAATTGAGTGATGAAAAAATCAAAGTAGAAGATTTTAATAAAGACACTGTTAGTGACACATTGAAAATAGGAAGAGGATATGTTCAAATAATAAACGGAAAAACCAAGGACAAACATGAGCTTTCTGATTATGGATGTATTTGCGACATCAAACAAGTAGTTTCTATACCATCTGAATTAAATAAAATAGAGAATAGACTTTTTTTGGAAGTAATGAAAGAAGAACTACTTCCTAAACAAAGAAATGAGTCAGATCCCTCATTAGAATGGATGATTAAAGGCGCATTTTTAAATACTAAATTAGAAGATAATCTCTTTTTTACTCAGGTTTACGATCCCCAGGTCTCTTGGAATACTGGGAACTATAAGAATATTGATAGTTATTATATCGAAATTAAAGGAGATACCCTAAAGAAGCTTGTTCCTTTCTATAATAAGTCAGACCAGTTAGAAGAAAATACAAAAGGTTTTTTAGTGTACTATGCCCATAATCATTATCGTAATCAATCTGGAGATAGCATAACCTTAATAGATAAAAACGAATTGTATACAATATCTCGTACTTCTCACGGAGTAATTGCAGAAAAAGATAATTCGTATAAGTGGTTATTTATTAGTGACTATCCTCTTACAGGAGGACCAGAAAAGCTAAGATGGGAATCAATAAAAAATGTAACACTTTTTGATTCATACATAGTAGTTGAACAAAGTTTGCCTCCGGACACACTTAAGCAATTTTTTGTAATTAATATTGAAACTGGTATTTGTGGATTGTTGAAAGAAGATCTTGTAGAAAACAAAAAATACGTTCATATATTAGAAGATATTTTTGCAGAACTCGAAAAGCATTATATCGAAAAATAAAGCTCATTAAACTATTTAATAAATGAGTATAGATATAATCAAAAATATAAACGTAAGATTACTTTGATGAATACGTAGTTTTCTCGTCAATAAATAAAAATCAATTTAATCTAAAGAGTCTTATTTTGTTAGAAGATTGATTTTTTTAGGAGGGATTTTTTGAAAAATCATTCAAAATAAACTTTATAATAGATCAAAATTTAATATATCTGTAAAAGACAGTATCTTTACGATCTTAAAAAATAACTAAAAAACATGGCAGCTATAGCAACAGATTTTGGAATAGAGGAAGCATTAAAGCAATTAGGTGTTTCTAACCTTAATAAAGGAACTTCTACAGGTTCTGATTGGTTTTCTAATGGAGAAGAAATCTCATCTTTTTCTCCTGTTGATGGTGAATTGATTGGAAAAGTTACTACCACAACAAAAGATGATTACGAAAAAGTGATATCAAAAGCACAATCAGCTTTTAAATCATGGAAATTAATGCCAGCACCTCTTAGAGGAGAAATCGTAAGACAGTTTGGAGAAGAATTGAGGGTTTTAAAAGAGCCACTTGGTAAACTTGTTTCTTATGAAATGGGTAAATCGTATCAAGAAGGATTAGGAGAAGTACAGGAAATGATTGATATCTGTGATTTTGCCGTAGGACTATCAAGACAGTTGCATGGATTAACGATGCATTCTGAAAGACCAGGACACAGAATGTATGAACAATATCATCCACTTGGAATTGTGGGAATCATTTCTGCATTTAACTTTCCAGTAGCAGTTTGGGCATGGAATACTGCTTTAGCCTGGATCTGTGGAGATGTTTGTGTTTGGAAGCCAAGTGAAAAAACACCGCTTTGTGGAGTTGCTTGTCAAAATATTATTGCTAAAGTTTTAAAAGATAATGATCTTCCAGAAGGAATTTCTTGTCTTATCAATGGAGATTACAAAGTAGGAGAGATGATGACTACTGATAAACGTATTCCCTTAATTTCTGCAACAGGATCTACCAGAATGGGTAAAATAGTTGGAGCAACTGTTGGACAACGATTAGGTAAATCATTACTGGAGTTAGGTGGTAATAATGCAATCATTGTAACGCCTGATGCAGATATTAAAATGACAGTTATTGGTGCTGTGTTTGGTGCAGTAGGAACTGCAGGACAACGATGTACATCCACAAGAAGATTGATTATTCACGAATCAATTTATGATAAAGTAAAGAACGCAGTGGTAGACGCCTATAAGCAATTACGTATAGGAAATCCATTAGATGAAAATAATCATGTAGGTCCTTTGATCGATAAAGATGCTGTAAAAGGATATCAAAATGCTTTAGAAAAAGTAGTTGGAGAAGGCGGAAATATTGTTGTAGAAGGAGGTGTGCTATCTGGAGAAGGATATGAAAGTGGATGTTATGTGAAACCAGCAATAGCAGAAGCTGATAATTCATTCGAAATTGTTCAACACGAAACATTTGCACCAGTATTATATTTACTAAAATACAATGGTGATGTAGAAAATGCGATTGATGTTCAGAATGGTGTAGCGCAAGGGTTATCTTCTGCTATTATGACTAATAATCTTCGGGAAGCAGAAAGATTCTTATCTCATGCTGGATCAGATTGTGGAATTGCTAATGTAAATATAGGAACTTCTGGTGCTGAAATCGGAGGAGCTTTTGGAGGAGAAAAAGAAACCGGTGGAGGAAGAGAATCTGGTTCTGATGCTTGGAAAGTATATATGCGTAGACAAACTAATACAATAAACTATACAACTGAATTGCCTTTAGCTCAAGGGATTAAGTTTGATTTATAGATTACAATATTATAAATAAAAATGAAAAGCATTCTTTTTATCAAAAAAAGAATGCTTTTTTTAATAATAAAATAATTGTGTAAATTCCGGAAAATTAGGAACCCATGAAAAGAAGGGATTTTGCAAAAAAACTCGGAGCAAGCGCAGGAGCAATAGGCTTAGCTGGAGTATATTCGTGTAACGATGAAACAATCATTCCAGATCCTGTTAAAGAATCCGATTACCCTTCTGAATTTAAGGTTACTAAGGAGTTATCAAAAAGGATGTATGATAAGGCTTTAGAAATTACAAAATCTAAAGTGCGTGGGGGGAATACAGAAATATTCTTCAAAAAACCATTTATTGATGCGGCGTTTTCTCAGAATATCTTTCTCTGGGATACTTGTTTTATGGTTTGCTTCGCAAAATATCATTTAGACGAGCTTCCAGTATATCAGGCTTTGGATAATTTTTATAACAGGGTTGAGGACGATGGATATATTTGCAGAGAATATCGAAATGATGGTACACCACTTTGGTCAAAAGATCATCCCGTATCGATAAACCCACCTTTATTGGCATTTGCTGAACTAGAGATTTATTCAATTTCGAAAAATAAGGAACGTTTAAAAAAAGTATATCCTATTCTAAAGAAAAACTTTGAGTTTTTAGTAAAAACGTACCAAACGGAAGATCATTTATTCTATGCTGATACTTTAGGAATGGGGATGGATAATATCCAGCGATATCCTGAGCATTGGGATAATAATGGCAATGGACTGACTCATCATGAATTGGGCGATAAGCTCGGAAAAATGGATGCGACCAGTGAAGAAAGACTCAATACTTTTATAGCGGAATATCCTAATACGTTACAAGGAGTATGGAATAAGCAAGGTAGACTAGTAGATTTCTCTTGTCAGATGGCTATGGTAGCTGATCAACTAAAGACTATTGCAGAACTAATAGGAGAATTAGGAGATATACAAGAATATAATACTATTCATAATGCAATTAAAAAAGCAATTAATGAACTTTGCTGGAATGAGAAAGATGGTATTTATTATGATTTGGGATTTGGACAACAAATAAGGCGTAAACATATAGGTATGTATTGGGCATTATTAGGGAAAATTGTTCCAGATAGTAGAATGGAAAAGTTTTTATCGCATTTAGAGAACGTAAAAGAATTCGGAAGAAAAACTCCATTACCAGCACTATCTGCAGATGATCCCGATTATAGAGGTTGGGGCGATTACTGGCGTGGAGGTGTTTGGGCGCCAACATCGTATATGGTTCTAAAGGGTTTAACGGTATGTGGACAACATAAATTAGCCAAACGATTAGCAAAAAAAACATATAGTTCTGTAGCAGAAGTATTTGCTGCTACCGAGACTTTTTGGGAAAACTATTCTCCGGATCTAGTTTCTTATGGAATGCCTGCAAAAAAAGATTTTTGTGGCTGGACAGCTCTTGTTCCAATAGCAATTTTTAATGAATATATATCTTCGTAAAAATAAAGACGCAACCACAACCTTATAATTGCATCTTTACTATAAATATGTAAAAGAGATATGAAGAAATTAATTTTAATTCTTTTAGTAATTTGTTCAGCCTGTAACATAGATGAACAAGATACATCAGACCCTGTTTTTTGCACGACAGAGGCGATACCTGGACTAGAAATTACTTTAACAGATAGTACTAGCGATATGTTTTTAGTTACCGGGATTACTGTCGTAGCGAAAGATAATAACTATACAGAAACACTTCAGCTTCTACCTGATTCTAATACATTTGTGGGAGCTTATGAGCGAACAGGAACCTATATTATAACGGTTAGTGGTAGCGGTTATGAAACATTTACTTCCACTATTCCGATCATTGTAGATAAAGATATCTGTCATGTGATCACTGAAAGTAGAGAAATTATGCTTCAACCTAATTAATAAAATAGTATAATATTTTGATAATATTTTAACAACTACTTTGTATTTAATGAGTTAGATTTGGTGTTCACACAAAACCAACTCATAATATGTATACAATTCTACGATGCCTCCAAAGAGGTTTTTGTGTTTGCACATTGGTTTTTACAACCTATTCTGTGACTTCTCAAACACAACAATTAAACACGAGCGCTGATCCAAAACCTGTTAAAGGACATCATTTGTACAAACAAACAAAAATGTTTGATAGTAAGACAGGTTCTACAGATGCAAAAACACCCCTTGAGCAGAAAGGAGACAATGCTATTGAACGATCAGAGTTTGAGTTTGCTCGTTTAAAAAACCCTTACACTGGAAAAATTCCTGATGGTATTAGAAAAGCAGAACTTCAATTCTCTGATAAAATCAGTGTTGGTGATGATTCACAAAAATCACTGGCAGCAGTTCCAAAATCTGGAAAGATTGGTGGATTTTCTTCCTGGAAAAACAGAGGGCCATTTAACGTAGGTGGTAGAACTCGTGCTTTAGCTATTGATCGTACAAATGAAAATGTAATTCTTGCAGGAGGTGTTTCTGGAGGTCTTTGGAGATCTGAAAACGGAGGACAGTCTTGGAGGAAAGTGACAAGGTCTTTTCAGAGTCCTAGTATTACAGCAATTGTACAAGACCCAAGACCTAGACATAGTTTTACTTGGTATTATGCATCAGGTGAGCGTTCAGGTAATTCTGCAGGAGCAGGTGGTGCTTTTTATCAAGGAACGGGGATATATAAATCACGAGATGGTGGTCGTACCTGGGAACTCCTTAGAGCTACCGTGAATGAAGATGTTGGTATTTTTTCTGTGGATGCTCCTTTTGATTTGATTAGTTCTATTGTCGTAGATCCTACCAATGGGGATATTTATGCAGGAACAATAACTGGTATTCAGAGATCTCAAGATGGAGGAAATACATTTACAGAGGTACTATCAGGTGGGTTTGATACTTTTGCGGAAGTGACCATTTCTTCTACAGGACAGTTGTATGCAACTATGGATTCCGGTAGCGCCCCAAATAATGGTTATTTTACCTCTGCAGATGGAGATACCTGGACAGAAATTACTCCAGATTTTTTGCCTGAGGCATATGGTAGATCTGTTATGGGGATAGACCCATCAAATGAAGATATTGTATATTTTTTCACCGCAAATCAAACTCAAGGTATAGCTTCGCCAGCGTTTTTACATAGATATAATGCATCTGAAGAAGAACCTTGGACCGATCTTACAGCGAACCTTCCTGGAGATATTGGTTCAAGAGGTGGAACTTTTAATATTCAAGGTGGATATGATATGGTGGTTAAAGTAAGTCCTTCAGATTCTAATTTAGTTTTTGTAGCTGGAACAAACTTATATAGATCTACAACAGGGTATACAACTCCAGCAGGAGCAGGAGATTGGATAGCTGGATACAGTTCTTCTACACCAGAAGCATTTAATTTGTATACTAATAATCATCCAGATCAACACGCTCTAATATTTTATCCGTCTAATCCAAATAAAGTGTTAACAGGTCATGATGGAGGAGTATCTGTAACTGAAGATATTACAGCTGTTAATCCAGGAGAACCAGTAACTTGGACTTCTTTAAGTAATGGATATTTAACTACACAGCCTTATCATGTGGCATTTGATCCAGAACCAAATACAGATGATTTAGTGGCTGGATTCCAAGATAATGGAACGTGGTTTACGAATTCTACTGATTCTGATGCTATTTGGCAATCGGATTTTGGTGGAGATGGAGCTTATAGTGCAATTGCTGATAATGGAAGAACTCGCTATGTTTCTTCTCAAAGAGGAAACGTCTTCAGATTTAATTTTGATGAAGAAGGAGTTTTTCAGTCATTCTCTGCGGTAGAGCCTGCAGGAGCTACTGGTTTTGCTTTTATTAATCCATTTATTCTTGATCCAAATAATGATAACATTATGTATATGCCGGCAGGAAGTTCTATTTGGAGAAATAACGATCTTGATGAATTGCCTTTATTTACGAATACAAATGCAACAGAAAACTGGGTAAATCTTACAAATACTATAACACCAGATGGATCTACTATAACTGCTTTAGAAGCTTCTAGATTTCCCGTAGCAAATAGATTATACTACGGTACAAATTCAGGAATTATATTTAGAATGGATAATGCTAATATAGATAATCAACAGGTAGTAGATATATCAACAGGAAAAGGATTACCTACTGGTTTTGTTAATGATATTAATATAGATCCGTCTAATACAGATCGTGTTATAGTTACATACTCTAATTATGGAATTCCAAGCTTATTTATTACAGAAGATGGTGGTGATTCTTGGACGAATATTAGTGGTAATTTAGAAGAAAATGCAGATGGAACCGGTAACGGACCTTCTGTTAGAAGTACAGCTTTCTTAGGAGGAAGTGTAGGAGTTGCAGGTTCAAGGTTACAAAGAATATTTGCCGCAACGAGCACAGGTCTATATTCTACTAGAAGATTAAATGGACAAAATACTGTATGGAGAAAAGAGAATTTTGCTATAGGTAATGCAGTAACTGATGAGGTAGTTACTAGAAAAGATGGATTTATAGCAGTTGCAGCTCACGGAAATGGTTTGTTTAGTGCGCGTTTTCCTATAAACGCTAACCCATTACCAGAATCTTCTTTAACTACTACATTTTTGTTAGATGATTTTGGAGTAGACGAAAATAGCGAAGAAACAGTAATAGATATTACAGGTTTGTTTGTTCAATCACAGGGATTACCTATTGAAATCGAATTGACAAATTCTAATGAGGAATTAGTAACTGCAGTGTTATCTGGTAATACGCTAACATTATCTTATGCTTCTGATGCGGTTGGTGCTGCTTCTATTGGGTTGATTGCCACATCTGGAGAAGAACAAGTTTCTGAAGGTTTTACAGTGACCGTATCAGAACCGTCAATTTATGAGCAAACGAACTCTCAAATAGGAACATTACCATCTCAGAATTTCTTGGATTTTGGAGGATTAGCACAATCAGCGGATGATTTTACCGTGCCCGAAGGAAATACTTGGAATATTGATAGAGTATTGGCATTTGGAGGACTTCGAGGGACTCCTTCTTTTGACAGTGTAACCATAGTAATTTTTACGGATGATGAGGGGTTACCAGGAGATGAAATCTATAATAGCGGTGGTATCACACCAATATCAGAGCTTGATAATTCAAATTTAAATATCCTCTTGCCAGAAATTGTAACCCTGCAGAGTGGTAATTATTGGATATCGATATATGTAAATCTTGCTTTTAATCCTGGTACAAACCAGTGGTTTTGGGCTTCACAAGATAATGTTATAGGAGAAGAAACGCAGTTCAGAGATGCAGCTAATATTTTTGGATTAGGAGCAACAGATTGGTCAACAGCTTCTTTAGTGTTCGAAAGAACACCTTTAGATCAAACGTTCCAAATTTTTGGTGATATTATTGGCTCTGATATAGAACCTATTGGTCCTGAAGTAGAAGTTCCATTAACTACACTAGATTTTGCAAAAGATATTGCTGTATATCCTAATCCATCGAGTAATGAATTTTTCTTTAATCTTGGAGATGCTATTTCGAAAGCAAGTAAAAGAGTAACCATCAATATCTTTAATAGTACAGGTAACTTAATACATACCATGGCTGATATTAATTCTAATACTAATATTACCTGGGATGCATCAAGTTTGGCATCTGGATTATATTACGCAAAAATCTCAGGAACAAACACCAATACTGTTGTTAAATTATTAAAGAGATAGAATAACAATTAATTATGAAAAAGGGAGTTGATTTAATTAACTCCTTTTTTTATTTTAAAGATATTATGAATAAACTAATGTACATAGGCTTAATTATAATTTTATTTTCTTGTAAATCAAATAGTATTGCTCAGGAAAAAGAAAAGAGTAATACGAATAAGCCAAAAGTAGAGAAGCCGAAGTTTGGTGATATAGGAGATAATGAAATAACTAAATTAGATGTTATTGCAGATAGTCAAATAGCTCCAAATACAGTACGTCTTACTGGTACTGTTGTCGGTTTTTATAAAAACAAGTCTGTTTGTGGAGTTTCATTCGCGGGTGCGGCCAACGTAAAAGTCAAAAAAGTTATTGGGGCAGGCTCAGGTATTGTTAATATGATCTCATCCGAACAAGAAACTCTTTTTGGACTTACTAAAAATCAGCTAAGAGATTTTGAAGCATTACAAAAAAATACTAATGTACATCAGGAGATTAATCTTGTAGTGTTAGAGGTTTTATGTCAAAATAGTAGTAAGACAGCTTACCAAATAATTAGTTTTACATCTAGAAATTAGTTTTTATTATTGATTTCCATAGGTGTTTGATAACCAGATAATCAGAACAATTATAGCAATAATAAAGAGGCTAAAGAAAAATATTTTCCAAAAAGAATAGGGTCTTTTTCCAGAGATTTTTCCTGTTTGCCCATTGACAAAGAAATTGTATTTTTTCCCATTATATTTATAAGCGCTGATATAAACCGGAAGTAAGATATGTTTAAAGGTTTCTTCTGATAAACTCATATTAATAGAATGTACTCGTTGTGTATCACCACCAATATCATGACGTGCCCAAGAGCGTGCAATTCTTTCAGCTTCTTGCGTAGAAGATAAATGGCCATCTTTTAAAGGTATCGTATATTTTTCAGTAACAAAACCAGCCAAATAACTAGTATTGAATGGTTCTAAAACCTGAAGATTCCAATGAGCAATTTTAGAAGGTATTGGATTTTTACGCTGATGAGACGCTTTTATTAAGGTATCATCTACAAAACCGCTAATGTTACCACTAGCAGGAGTCCATCGTGTTCTTCGTTCCTGTCTGGTCCTCTGTACGGATTTTCCGTTTACAGTAGTAGTATAAGGTACACTTACATAATAATAATCTCCTCGTTGTCCCGTATAAGTTGCATATAGTTGTGCATCAAATGTCCAATATGGCAGATATAAACCTTTGGTATGCTCCGGATCTAAAGCAGCTTTTTGAAGGTTATTAGGTGCAAACCACAACCCTTTTACCCATTTAGAAAATATTTGATGCGATTTTTTTTGATCAAATTGAAATGGCAAAACAGCTCCAGGAAGAATCCAATCTTCTTTGTAAGCATCTTCCACGATAAGAGGCATTGTGCAATATACACAGTGCAGTGATTTATAATTTTCTTCTACATGCTGGTTTGCGCCACAATTCTTACAATGGAGCATCATAATCTCTTCAGAATGAGAAAGAGACCCCATTTCATCTAGATACGGTTTTAATTCTAATTCTTTAAAACCATCTTCCTGCTGTATAATAGTTTCCTCATGACCACAGTAATCACAGGTAATCTGAGTAGTTCCGGGTTTATAGGTTAGTTCGGCACCACAATTAACACAAGATTTTTTTTGTTCAGAAAAGGCTTTTTTTTCTTCTTCCATGTAGGAATTATAATACTAAAAGTTTTACAAAATAGTTCCTTCTCCCATCTAAAATGGAAGAAGGTTAGAGCTTGCACTGAATTTTTAATTCAGTGATGAGATTATTTTTATTAGCACGATATTTTTTACGCCCTAGGTAACGGAGGAGGCGTACTTCCACCTAAGAATGATTTTAACTCTTCTACATCTTTAATAGCCGTCCAATTTGCCATTCCTTGTTTCCAGACTAAAGAATCTTTATTGACCGTTCTATTCGCAAATAATGCTTTTAATTGATCAAAAGATACAGGACCAGCTTGCTGACCATTAGAAGCATAGAAATACTGAACCTGAACTGGCATTGGTGGAGGAGCTACAGGAGAAGTTTGCTGAGGTTGTGCTTGTTGTTGAGTAGCCATAGGATTCATCATACCGCCCATTTGTTGAGCAAGTACAAAACCCATTCCCATTCCCATTCCTGCACCAGCAGTACCGCCTTCATTAGCCGCTGCTGCTTCAATAGCTTTAGCTGTTTTAAACTTCGTTAATTTATCAAGATCAAGCTTGTCAATTCTACTATATTCGAAAATTTCTTTTTTCAAATCTTCAGGCATTGAAACATTTTCGATAAAGAATTTTTCTAAAGAAATACCTACAGAGTTAAATTCTGGCTGCATTACTTCCTTACAAGTTTCAGATAATTCAGTAGTATTAGCAGCATATAATTCTATAGGAAAGTTAGCTTCTCCTACAGTATCTGTAAAACGAGTAGAAATTAAACTTTTAAGATGTTCGTTAATTTCAAAACTTGTGAAATTAGCATCTGTACCAACAATATCAATGATAAATTTCCCGGGATCATTAACTTTAAAGGCATAGGTCCCAAAGGCTCTAATTTCTACCAATCCAAAGCGATCATCATTAAGCGTTATTGGGTTTTTAGTTCCCCATTTTTCATCGGTAAATAAATGGGTGTTTACAAAATAAATTTCTGCCTTAAAAGGGCTGTTAAATCCATATTTCCAACCTTTTAATGTTGTTAAAATTGGTAAATTTTGAGTGTTTAATGTATATGTTCCAGGTTCGAATACATCCGCTAATTGACCTTCATTAATAAAAACAGCTGTTTGCCCTTCTCTAACTATTAACTGAGCACCATTTTTTATTTCGTTTTGATAGCGTTCGAATCTATGTACAATGGTATCCTTTGTATTGTCTAACCATTCTACAATATCTATAAATTCATTACTAAGCTTCTTTTTTATTTCGTCAAAAATTCCCATTGGTGAGTTGATTTATAATTTGTGTTCTAAAACTACAAAATAGGACGCTTGTGTAAAAATTAATTTGAAGTTAATTCTAAAAAGTAGGCTCTTTGGTATTATGCCAAAGAGCCTGTTGAGTTTTGTTTATAAAACTGATTTGGTTTTAACTAGGTGTCGCTTTTGAAATACACATATAAAGAGTCCCCTAATCAAGACCATAGTGAGATTGAAGATCTTCATAACTACTAAAATTAATTGAACTGGTGTCAGTACCTTCAATTATAAAATACTTCAGTTTTGTGATTCCGGCATTTAGTTCCCCGCCAGATGAAAGAGAATATATTGTTAATGCATTCAAAGTATACGAAAAGGTAATCACTTGATCAGATCCATCAGCAACTGGGAAGTTAAGCGTCATTGGATGCCATATTCCATCGTCGAACAATTCAAAATACACTAAAATCAATGAGTTGTCCAACGCGTTTTGATCAATATCGGTATCGGTTATTACGAATTCATTTGCCGGAGCACCTAAATAATCTCCAGAAGTCCATATTACTTCATCAATTGTTTTTACAATAACATTTGCATTACCATCTTGTCCTGCAGGCCCTTGTGGTCCTTCTGCACCGTTCATTCCATCTTCTCCATCACAAGAGATTGTTAATACTAATGCAAAAGTCATCATTATGTACGTTAAAAATTTCACTGTTGTTTTCATCATATTAAGTTTTAAAGTTTATGATTAGTGTAATCTTTTAGAAAGAGGTAAACATTAAAACGAAAAAACTCATCTATGAAGCTCAGATAGGTTTTGATAAAAGAGATGTTAAATAGAAAATTCTATGTAGGCAGAAACTTTAAATGTAAAAGAATTAATAATAGAAACAGGTTTTATAAAACGTTGATTTACTTTATATACCTTTGGGGATGGCATTGATTAGTTTTTTAGTGTATTCCTTCTTTGGGTTTGCGTAGATGTTGTCCGCATCTCCTTGTTCTTCAATTTTACCTTGATTCATAACTAATAACTGATCCGACATATATTTTACTACAGCCAAATCATGAGATATAAAAATATAAGTAAATCCGAACTTTTCTTTTAGCTCATTCAATAAATTCAAAACTTGTGCTTGAACAGATATGTCCAAGGCGCTTACAGATTCATCGCAGATAATTAGTTTTGGTTGGAGTGCAATGGTTCTTGCAATTCCGATTCGTTGACGTTGTCCTCCACTAAATTCATGAGGATATCTATTAAAATATGAAGGATCTAATCCAACTCTTTCTAATAGATTAATGGTTCTTTCTTTTCGCTCCGCGTTATTATCATAAAGATTATGAGCCTTCATGGGTTCCATAATTGCTTTACCAATTGTTAAACGTGGATTAAGAGATGCAAATGGATCTTGAAATATTAACTGAATCTCTTTTCTTAAACTTCTAATTTCCGAAGAAGAAATTTTTGTTATGTCTTGACCTTTGTATAAAATTTCGCCGCTATTAGCTTTATCTAATTGTAGAATTGTATTTCCTAAAGTAGATTTACCACATCCGGATTCTCCTACTAGTCCCAAGGTTTCCCCTTCATACAGTTTGAAACTTACCCCATCTACAGCTTTAAATTCCTTTTTACCAAATAACCCCACTTTAGAAAAAAAGGTTTTTTCTACATTTCTCACTTCTAATAAAGGAGATTTGCTGTATAATTCTTTGTGGTGGAGTTCTCTTTGTGATTTGGTGACAATTGCTCTCTCAGCTTTTTGATCAGTGAGATAATCTTCTATAGTTGGTAGGTTTTTGAATCTAACATCCAATGATGGTCTAGCATAAATTAATGCTTTGGTATATTCTTTTTGAGGATTATTAAAAATTTCTGATGTAGTTCCATATTCTACCATTTTACCTTGATAAACTACTAAAACCTTATCTGCAATTTCCGATACTAAGGATAAGTCGTGAGAAATGAAGAGAATACTCATTTTATATTCTTTCTGTAGATCTTTAAGGAGGCTAATAATTTCTTTTTGAACGGTAACGTCTAATGCTGTTGTAGGTTCATCCGCAATAAGTAGTTTAGGTTTACAGGCAATTGCCATAGCAATCATGATTCGTTGCTTTTGACCACCACTTAGTTCATGAGGATAAGAATTATAAGCGCGAATACTGTCAGGAAGTTTTACTTTCTTAAATAATGATAATACTTCTTCCTTGGCTTCAGACTTTGAGAAATCCGTATGCTGTAATAAAATCTCTATAACCTGTTTACCACACTTCATAGAAGGATTAAGAGAACTCATAGGTTCCTGAAAAATCATAGCAATTTCGTTACCTCGAATAGATCTTAATGTTTTAGTATCCAAATCAAACAGAGAATGATTATTATATATGATTTGCCCAGATACTTTTGCTGTATTGGATGGAAGTAATCCCATAATGGCTAAGGAGGTTACCGATTTACCACTTCCGGATTCTCCCACAACACCTAAGATTTCATCAGAATTAATATCAAATGAAATATCATACAATACTTGCATTTCCTTTTCCTCAGAAGAAAAAGAGACATTTATATTTTTAACAGAAAGTAAAGCGTCATTGACCATAGATTCAAAACTAAGTAAATTTAACCAATTCCACCTAAATAAAAGGAAGAAGGGTATGTATACTCTAGGTTTCTTTTAAAGACTGTTTTGGTGTGATATTTGCTATATTTACGTTTCAAAGAATACTATGAAGCTCAGTAAACTCTCCCTTAGAACGAGGATTTTTATTTCCATGACCGTATTAGTTTTGTTAGCTTCTGTCTTGGTTGCTGCAATCACAGTGTATCAATATAAAGAAGAGGCGGAAGACTATCATCGTGAGCGATTAGAAAGGAAAGAAGAGCGGATTAAAATTGCCATTAATAATGCATTAAGAAGCACAACTTATCCTGTAACTGAAGAAAATGTTGCTTTGATTTTTAGAGAGAAAAAAAGAATTTCTCAAATTTCTCAAGAGCATACGCTACCGGTTAATATTTATGATTTATCTGGAAAATTACTAGTTAAATCAGAGGAAACTTTTGTAAATGATACTACTGATAAGCAGTTAAGTCAACGTATTATTGATACTTTAGGTAGCGGATATGAAAAACGATACCTGGGAGTTTCCGAGAAAAATGGAGAGCACTTTTTATCCTCATATACATATATTAAAGATTATAAATCAAAACCACTAGCGATACTTAACTTACCATATCTGGAAGATGATAATTTCTTTTCCAGAGAATTGTGGGAATCTTTAAAAAGACTTGGTCAAGTATATTTATTGATGTTGCTAATTGCTATAGTATTAGCATATTTTTTATCAAAATATATTACACGATCTCTTAAAACAATCTCAGACACTATAGATCAGACGCGCTTAGATAAACGTAACAAGAGAATCAGGATAGGAGATTCTAGTGATGAGATTTATTCATTGGTAAATGCATATAATAGTATGATCGATGAGTTAGAAGAAAGTGCAGCGATGCTGGCTAAAAGTGAGCGTGAAGCGGCTTGGCGAGAAATGGCAAAACAGGTCGCACATGAAATTAAAAATCCACTGACTCCGATGCGATTAACGGTTCAGAGTTTCGAACGAAAGTTTGATCCTAAAGATCCCAATATCGAACAAAAAGTAAAAGAGTACAGTGACACATTGATCCAGCAGATTGATACTATGAGTTCGATTGCATCGGCTTTTTCTAATTTTGCACAGATGCCGGCACAGAAAAGCGAAACATTAAATGTGGTGAAAATTGTGGGCTTAGCGTTAGACATTTTTAATGAGGATTATATTGTTTTTCCTTCAGAAAAGGAAGAGATTATTGCCAAGTTTGATAGAACACAATTAATAAGAGTGGTAACCAACTTGGTCAAGAATGCGATACAAGCAATATCAGAAGATCAAACACCTAAAATTATGGTAAATGTCTTTGAAGAAAAAGAAGATGTTGTTATTACTGTAGCAGATAATGGAGTGGGGATAACCGAAGAAAACAAGAAAATGATTTTCGAGCCAAAATTTACCACCAAGAGTAGTGGTATGGGATTAGGGCTAGGTATGGTAAAAAATATTGTGGAAACCTATAACGGAAGTATTACCTTTACATCTCAGGAGGGGAAAGGAACCGTTTTTAAGGTGAAATTTCCAAAAGAACGGTAAACACTTGAAAAAAATGAAAGAGTATAAATTAGAATCGTTGATTTATTATTCCAAACTAACGTTAGATAAAGAACATATCTTAAAATCTTCTTCTAAAGATATTCAGGAAAAATTAGATTTTTATGCTAAAGACGGATGGAGATTAGTATCTACGGATGTTGAAGATTTTGGTGCAGGAATGTATTTTTATTTATACTTCGAACGAGATTTAAAATAATAAACAAACAATATAGAAAATGTATAGTAATATTCTCACATCTCATAATGGTGGTATAACAACAATTACCATAAATCGTCCTTCAAAATTAAATGCGCTTAACAAGGAGACTATTCAGGAACTTCACGAAGCTTTTGATGTATCAAACAAGGATGCTAAAACTAAGGTGATTATTGTAACAGGAAGCGGAGAAAAAGCATTTGTCGCTGGAGCTGATATTAGTGAATTTGCTAATTTTTCTGTTGATCAAGGAGGTCAACTAGCGGCGAAAGGGCAGGAGCTACTTTTTGATTTTGTAGCTAATTTGTCCACCCCAGTAATTGCTGCCGTTAATGGTTTTGCATTAGGTGGCGGATTAGAGTTGGCTATGGCAGCACATTTTAGAGTAGCCAGTGATAATGCTAAAATGGGATTACCAGAAGTGTCTCTAGGTGTAATTCCAGGCTATGGTGGTACGCAACGTTTACCGCAGTTAGTAGGTAAGGGTAGAGCTATGGAAATGATTATGACAGCCGGGATGATTGATGCTAATCAAGCGCTAAATTACGGTTTGGTAAATCACGTAGTTTCACAAGAAGAGTTGTTGCCATTGGCAGAAAAACTAGCTAGTAAGATTATGCGAAATTCTTCGGTAGCAATTGGAGCGGCTATTAATGCTATTAATGCAACTTATGAAGATGGTGTTAATGGATTTAAAACTGAAATTAAAGAATTCGGTAATTGTTTCGGAACAGAAGACTTTAAAGAAGGAACAACAGCTTTTTTGGAAAAAAGAAAAGCGGATTTCCCTGGAAGATAGTTGAAAATTGAGATAAGATTCAGACCTGTCAGGTTTCCAAAACCTGACAGGTCTATTTTTCTATCTATAAAAATTCATTTCATCAATATATTCCCATACCTCTTTTGGGAGTATGGGTCTGATATTCTTACCCTCAGGAATAGCATTTCTAATAAAAGTCGAAGATATTTCCATAATAGGAGCGTTGATGCTATGAATTTTTGGATGATTCTTAAATTGATGCTCTGTTATTCCTTTTGATATTCGGGGATAGACATAGATGTTATGATTTTCTAAAATTGTTTCGTAATTTTTCCATTTATGGAAGCTTTTTAGATTGTCTTCACCCATAATCAAATTAAACTGATAATCCGGATGTTTTTCTTCTAGATGAATTAATGTATTTACAGTGTAATTGGGTTGCGGTAGTTTAAACTCAATATCGCTGGGTTTTAGTTTCGGATACGATTCTGTAGCACGATATACCATTTCTAGACGATGCATATTATCTAATAAAGAGCTTTTCTTTTTAAACGGATTATGAGGAGTCACTACCATCCAGATTTCATCTAAATCTGAATATTCAGCCATGTGATTGGCTATTGCCAAATGACCTATATGAATAGGATTAAATGTTCCGAAGTATAAACCTATCTTTTTCATTTTATTAAATATCCGATTTCTTTTCAACGGTTGCACTAAAAATATCTAAATATGGTTTAAATATATACATACGATTTCTCTTGTATCCAGTAATCTCTGAGAGAATTTTTAATTCGACGAATTTATCAATCAAACGATTAGTAGTTGATGAGGATGTGCCTAATAAGTTATCTACATATTTTGCATCGGGTACTACCGGAAATTTATAAAGATTTTCTAAAAGCTTAATTGCATTCTTTTTTGCCCTAGTTCCAAATACAGGAAGTCTGGCAGATTCAATTTCTTGTTGTAAACTTAGAATATCCTTGAAAACCTGAATAGCATCTTTTGCGGTTTCTATAACACCAACTAAAAAAAATTTTATCCATTGTTCCATATTCCCGGTTAATCTTACAGACATTAAATTGTCGTAATAATAGTGTCGGTTTTTTTCAAAAAAATCAGATAAATATAAGGCGGGTTTTTCTATAACCTTAGAACTGACAAGGTAAAGTGTTATAAGGAGTCGACCTAGCCTACCATTACCATCTAAAAAAGGGTGAATAGTTTCAAACTGATAATGAATGATTGCTATTTTTATTAAATGTGGAACTTGAAATTCGGTATTATGGATAAATTTTTCTAAATCCGACATTAATTCGTTTATTTCTGTGTGATGTGGAGGAATAAAAGATGCATCTCTTAAAGTTGCACCAATCCAGTTTTGACTTTTACGATAATCTCCAGGTAATTTATGCTTACCACGAACACCTGAAAGTAAAATTTTATGAGCTTGTTTAAGAAGTCTATTAGAAATAGGTAGTTCCTCTAATTTTTCGATTGAATTATTTATTGCGTCAATATAGTTTCTTACTTCTTCCCAGTCATCTCTTTTTTCGGGACTAATGTCTTCTTTATTCATTAAGGCTTCCTCTAAATTAGTTTGAGTTCCCTCAATTTTACTTGATTTGTTTGCTTCTTTTGTTATGTATAGGTAGATAAAGAAGTCTACATTTGGCACGATTTGAGAAAAAGCATTAAGTTCACCTACAAATCTATTTGCTTCTGACAATAATTTATTTATTTCTATTGAAGAGATTACCCAAGGGTGATTGATGTAATTCGGTGAGAAAGATTTATATTCTAATTGTTGTTTAAAAATGCCAGGTTCAAAAGAAGAAAGATCCATAATATCTGTATTTGAATATTTCAAATATAAATATTTATATTTTCAATTCTATGGTTTTTTGAAAATATAAAAAAATATGTTTTCATTTATTACGCTTTTTTAGAAGAATGACAAATATTATTTTCATATTAAAGAGAGCCTTATCTAACCTATTGTAAAATAAATTTCTTTACTAATTGAAGAACTTCCGCTTTGGCTTTTTCTAAATCATCATTGGTAACAATAGCATCAAATTGTGGAGCAGTGGCTAACTCGGTGGAGGCTTTAGCAACTCGCATATTAATTTTATCTTCAGACTCAGTTTTGCGTTTTTTTAATCGAATTTTAAGTTCTTCGATACTTGGTGGTTTTACAAAAATAGCAAGTGTTCTGTCCGGATAAATTCTTTTAATATCTAGTCCTCCAACTACATCAATATCAAAAATTACATGTTTTCCTTTGTCCCAGATCCGTTGCACTTCGGTTTTTAGCGTTCCATAAAAATTATCACGATATACTTCTTCCCACTCCAGAAATTCATCTGCTTTGATTTTATCTTTAAACTCCCTTAATGAAAGAAAATAATAATCCTTTCCGTGTATTTCGCCACCACGTGGTTCTCTGGAAGCAGCAGATATTGAGAAATCTAAGTTCAATTCCTCATTGTGCAATAAATATTTAACTAAAGTAGTTTTCCCACTGCCAGATGGGGCAGACAGTACTATAAGTTTTCCTTGTTTCATAATATCTTCTGGTTTTACAACTAGGTTGTACAAAAAGTCGAAATAATTATGACTTGTCAGGGTGAGCGTATTGAAGATCAATTAACATCCAGAAGTTTAAGAACTTCAGCAGGCTCAGTTTGACATTTAAAAATTAACTTTTCATACAGTTTTTCTGCTATAAAATATTGAGCAATTGTTCTTTGATCTTTTCTAATTCGTCTTTCATTTGCACTACCAATTGTTGCATAGGTGCATAATTAGATTTACTACCGATAGTATTGATTTCGCGACCAATTTCTTGTGTTATGAAACCTAATTTTTTACCATTAGAATCTTTAGAATTCAGGGTAGTTGTGAAATATTCTAAATGATTCGCTAGTCTTACTTTTTCTTCTGTAATGTCAAATTTTTCCAGATAGTATACCAATTCTTGTTCAAAACGGTTTTCATCTACCTGCTCTTTTAATTCAGAGACAGCTTTGTGTAATCGTTCTCGAACTACTTCAATACGTTCAGGATCAATTTCAATAACTTTTTCTAGTAAATCACCGATATTTTTAATGCGGGCAATAAAGTCTTTTTCTAAGGCTTTTCCTTCGTCTAACCGATAGTTTTCTATAGCCTCCAAAGCATCAGACAGACCTCCTTTTATAGCTTCAAATTCTTTTTTGTCAACTTCTGCACGCTCTGTTTTTAATGCATCTGGCATGCGAACTGCCATTTTTATTAATTCTAACTCTTCTTGCTTAGCATATGCAGATATAGACCCTAATTGTTTTATATAGTCTTTTACAATAGGTTCATTGATTTTTGTCGAATTTTCTTCTCCCGTTACCTCTACGTACAAACCGAAATCAACTTTTCCTCTTTCTAAGGTTTTGGCGATGGTTTTACGCATTTCTAATTCCTTTTCACGGTATTGAGAAGGTATTCTAGCGTTGAGGTCTAGATTCTTACTATTTAAGGATTTTACCTCAATAGTGATTTTCTTGGTAGGAAGCTGAAGAATTGACTTCCCAAAACCTGTCATGGATTTGATCATATGCTTGTATCAGTACTCGATTAAAAAATTACACGAAGATACAAACTAATTACGAATGCAGAATTATGAATAAAGAAGGATCCAATGAAACTTATTTAAAACTTGTTTTTACAAGAGGTATTAGCTTTTAGAAACTTTTCTATGCATTATAATTTTATCAAGAAATTCTTCGTTTTCAAGAAAAAAATTAGGGACAATTCCCGATTTTTGAAACTTCATTTTTTTATATAAAGCAATTCCTGATACATTGTTAGCATAAACTTCTAACCAAATGGTTTTCAAAATTTGATTTTCTTCTGCCCAATCTATAATATTTTGAAGTAATAAAGTGCCAATACCTTGATTTTGCCATTGGGTGTGAATTCCCATCCCAATAACTGCAGTATGTTGCATTTTTTTTCTCCAACTTCCAGTGAGATCTATGTTTCCAATAATCCTATCATTGGAAATTGCTACGAGAATAATACTGTTTTTTTCTAATTGATACCGTTCTATCATATCCTTTTCTTGATCGATATCGTTGGGATATTCACTTGCGAACAAAGGTAAGCTATTGGTGTTTTTTAGATATGATAGTTTGAGCTTTAATAGTTCTTCGGCATCATCAGATACAGCTTGTTTGATAGTGATAGATTGATCATTTTTAGTTGTATATGTTTTGGGAAAGAAGCTCAATAATTCTAAAATTCTAAGTTTGTATTATGCATTTGGGTTTTTATCTCTAATTCTTTTGTAAAATTTAATACCTAGCATCAACAAAACAGCAAGTAAAAGAATCCCTATAACGCCATAAATCCAATTAACAGCATCTCTAACGATTACTAAAAATATAACAGCAAAGAGAATGATGGTGGCTCCTTCATTCCATAATCTCATTTGATTAGAAGTCCATTTTACAACCCCAACCTGAAGTTGTTTGAAAATTTGGTGACTTTTTAGGTGATAGATAAAAAGTAAAATAATAAACCCTAATTTCACATGCATCCAAGGTAATTCTAGCAAAACAGGTCTTAAAACTAATAAGCAAATAGCAAAGGTCGTTGCTAAAATGGCCGAAGGCCAGGTGATAATATACCAAAGGCGTTTAGCCATTAGTTTTAGTTGACTACCTAATATTTCTTTATCAGGAGAGGGTTTTTGAGAAGCTTCAATTTGATAAATAAACAATCTGGGGATATAAAATAGCCCTGCAAACCAGGTAATCACAAAGATAAGGTGCAGGGCTTTTATGTAGTTATAGTATTCTTGCATTATTTAGGTTTCTTCGTAGGATTTTGATGCGTATTAAAAATTGAGTATATGATTATTGTATCGTTTTCAATACCAAAGACAACAATAAACGGGAATCGCGGGATTGGAGCTTGGCGAAAAGAGTATTTTGAAATCTGAAAATGCTTTGGAAATTTCTGAATATATGAGATTTCCGACCTTACGCTATTTAAAAACCGAAAGCCTAATCCTTTGGACTTAGAGTTGTACCACTCCAAAGCGTCTTCTAATTCTAATTCTGCTCTAGGTTTTAGAATAAGTTTATAGGTCATATTTTTTCCTGAGCCGCTTTTCTACTTCGTCCCATGTGGAACCTTTTATTTCACCATTGAGATGTCTTCTGCGATCCTCTTCTAAAAGCATATAGTGGGATTCAGAAACGGAATCCAATGAGTCTGTTTTGTAAACTTGATTAGGTTCCAAAACCGTATTATCCTGAATCTCATTTAAAGTGTTTTCGATCTTATTAAGTATTTCAAGATTATAACAATCCATAATAAGTTGAATTAACTCTAATTTTCTCGCGTCCATATTCATACATCAAAGATAAGAAATAAATGATTTCTTATTTATTTCCTTCTTCCACAAAAAGATAATTCAACTTCAAGGTATTGAATTCTGCATTAAAGTTTTTTATTTCTTCAGAAATCAATTTGTCAAAAGCGATTAGTTGCTCATCAATTTGTTTGGTTAATTCATTTTTCACAGCAATATCCTGAGCTGTAGGTCCAAAGTCTCCCATTCCGACCAATGAATTTAAATGTCCAAGTTTATTCGTCAATCTTATTGGGAAATTTAAAGGATCCTGACCACTACGATTTTTAGTTTGATACAGTGCTTTTTCAATTTCACCAAACTGTTTTTGTAGATCTTTTGCTTTCGTCACTAAATCCTTTGTTTTTTCATCGTCCTTATACTGTGTTGTAAAAGATTTCAGTTGTGTATTGATTTTTCTGATTTTTTTGATGGATTGATGAGCCTTATCCACCGTTTTGTTTACACTTGTAATAAAATCAAACTGTTGTTGCATTTGTTGTTTAGTGGCTTCTGCTCTTGGATCTGCTAGAATAGTAAATGGTTGTGAAATTGCTGTTCCGTTTACATTTAAACTCACCTTATAATTACCAGGAACAGCTTTAGGACCATCAAGGTTTGCCCACCATAAAATCATTCCTGTGAGTTTTTCGGCACCATCTCCGCGCATATTCCAGTTAAACTGATTCGCACCTTTTTTTAGATCAACTAGTTTATCTTTTTTCTCTTTTGCACTGGTGCTAAAGGATTTGATAGTATCTCCTTTTGTGTTAAAATAAGTCAGTGAAATAGTATCTTTTTCTTTGTCAAAATTCTTAAGATTAAAATACGTAATAACACCACTTGGATGATTAGTTCCTTCAGTTTTAGAACCTTTTCGACTAGCACCACGCATTCTATACGTATTCTTAGGTTTAAACAAGATGTTTTCCTGAGTTTTAGAACTATTGTTGAGTTGATGTAATACCGTTAGATCATCAATGATCCAAAGACTTCTTCCTTGTGTTGCTACAACCAGATTATTGTCTTTAATTACTAGATCAGTTATAGGTACGATTGGAAGGTTTAATTGAAATGACTTCCAATTTAAGCCATTATCAAAAGAAATATACATACCGGTTTCGGTACCTGCGTATAGTAGTCCTTTACGTTTTGGGTCGGCACGAAGTACACGAGTAAAGTGTTCACTATCTATTCCTGTAGTGATTTTTATCCAGGATTGACCATAATTAGTGGTTTTGTATAGATATGGCGCAAAATCTCCAGATTTATAGCGTGTTCCAGCTATATAGCAAGTGCCTTGATCAAAGCTGCTTGGTTCTATACTGTTAATCATCATCCATTCTGGCATCCCTTTAGGGGTTACATTGGTCCAGTTTTTTCCTCCATCTTGACTTATATGAACTAAGCCATCGTCACTTCCTGTCCATAATAAACCTTCCTTAATAGGACTTTCTGCAGCAGCAAAAATGGTACAGTAATATTCAACTGAAGTATTGTCTTGAGTTATAGGGCCTCCAGAAGATTTTAGTTTGCTTGGATCATTTCTGGTTAGGTCTGGACTGATTACTTCCCAACTTTGTCCTTCGTTTTCAGTTACATGGACCTGATTCGAAAACGTGTATAGTCTATTTGGGTTGTGTTTAGAGAACATGATCGGGAAATTCCATTGAAAGCGATATTTCATGTCCTCAGCACCGTGTCCCATTGGATTATCTGGCCATACACTAATGGATCTTACGGTTTCTGTTTTATGATTTACTCTGGTTAAGAAACCATCATAACTACCTCCGTATACAATATCATTATCTTTTGGATCTATAGCAATATGAGCAGATTCTCCACCAGCTGTAGATTCCCAATCATCTTCAGAAATGGACCATCCTGTACTTCTGTGATTAATTCTAATGGTAGAATTATCTTGTTGAGCCGCATAAATTCTATATGGGAAACTATTATCTGTTGTTACTCTATAAAACTGAGAGGTAGGTTGATTATGGTAGGTACTCCAGGTTTCTCCACCATCATAAGTTATTTGTGCGCCACCATCATCACCCATAATCATACGTTTCGGATTTTCCGGGGCAATCCAAAGATCGTGATGATCTCCATGTGGTGCTCTGAAACTGCTAAAGTTTTTACCGCCATCCTTACTTTTATGATAGGATACATTTACTACATATACCACATCTTTATCTTTTGGATCTGCATAAATACGGGTATAATACCAAGCACGTTGGCGCAGACTTCGGTCGCTATTAAGTTGGCTCCATGTTTCACCACCATCATCACTTCTATAGACACCGCCTTTTTCTTTATTTTCTACAATTGCCCAAACTCTTTCACTATTGACAGGAGAAACGGTTACTCCCATAATCCCTAAGGTATCTTTTGCGAATCCTTTATTCTTAGAAATTTCTTTCCATGTTTTTCCACTATCCGTACTTTTCCATAAAGCAGAACCGTCTCCTCCAGAGCTTAAGCTATAGGGTGTTCTTCTTGCGTTCCATGTAGAAGCATATAAAATTCTTGGGTTATTAGGGTCTAATGTAAGATCAACTGCTCCCGCATCCTGATTGGCAAATAAAACTTTGTTCCACGTTTTTCCACCATCAATACTTTTATAAACCCCGCGATCTTGAGTTGGTTTGTATATGTTTCCAAGAACTCCGGCATATACGATATCAGGATTGCTAGGATGTATTGCTATTCTTGGTATATGTCTACTTTTAGGAAGACCTGATTGGATCCATGTTTTTCCTGCATCAACACTTTTCCAAACTCCATAACCAGAAGATACATTACCACGAAGTGTTTTTTCGCCACCACCAACATAAATAACATTTGGATCACTTTTAGAAACTGAAATAGAACCCACAGATCCGCCAAAAAACCCATCAGATATATTTGACCAGCTACGACCACCATCTGTAGTTTTCCAAACACCACCACCAGTAGCACCAAAATAAAATAGATTTGGTTTGCCAGGAACTCCGGTTACTGCTGCGCTTCGTCCTCCTCTAAAAGGCCCAACTAATCGATATTCGAGTGCATCGTATAGTTCTTCATTATAAGTTTGTGCATTTAATGATGAAAAATTCCCAATCAAAAGAAAGGCAAGTAATGTGAGTTTAATGATTCTTGAGTACATTTAGTTGAGTTTATAGTTTACGCTCTAACACGAAAATTCATGATAAATAGATTTGATGGTCCACTAAAATCTGGAATAAATGGCTATTGAGAAAGATTTTCACGTAAATTTAACCTTAGTTGATTTCTGTTTTCTATTCAACCTGGTTTTTAAGGATAGTTATTAAGTGATTTTTGGAGCAGCTAAGTTTTTTCTAACTTCTCTATTTAGATAATATCCGGTAAGAATTGTAGAGAGTACATCTGCTATCGGAAATGCAATCCAAACTCCTAAGACTCCAAGAAATGGGGGTAATATTAGGATTAGCGGAATTAAGAAGAACCCCTGTTTAGTAAGGCTTAGTAATAGTGCAGGGATTACTTTTCCTATGGATTGAAAATAAGCAGATCCTATAAGTTGTACTATAATCACTGGGGTTGCCAGGAATACTAATCTTAATGCCGAAGGAGTTCGTCTTAGAATTTCTTTGTTATCTGCTAGCGTGTCGGGAGCGAGTGATTCTTTCGTACTTACAAAAATTGAAATAAATTCTTGAGGGAACACCATGATAATAATAAATATTAAAATTGCTAATATTCCTCCATAAGTGATAGAAGTATTGATAGATTCTCGTACTCTTTGAAATTTTTCAGCACCATAATTGTATCCGGCAATGGGCATAAATCCTTGATTAACTCCTATTACGGGAAACAGGGCAAACATAAGTACGGTTCTTATAATTCCGTAAGATGCGATATCTAGTTCATCACCATAGTTACCAAGGACATTGTTTAAAAGGATTCCAAGTACAGCAATAGTACCTTGTCTTGCTAGGGTAACAAAGCTTAAACCGCTTATTTCATTTACAATTTTCTTTTTTAATTTAATACACTCTAAATTCAGTCTTAGTTCACTTTTAGCAATAAAAAACCAAAGAATAAAGCCAAAACAAATTGCATAACTAATAAAAGTAGCCCAAGCCGCACCTTCCATACCATATCCCATTACATTGATAAGAAGATAGTCTAGAAAAATATTACCAATAGCCGGTAATATCATAGCTACCATTGCGAATTTAGGTTTACCTTCTGCACGAATAACATTATTACCCATCATACACATGGATAGCATAACAATTCCATACAAAACAATTCTATAATAAATAAGAGCGTACTCTTTAAAAGAGTCGTCAGCCCCAAGAAAACTAATAAAAAAGTCTTGAAAAATTAATCCTACTAGCGCTAATGAACCAGAAATTAAAAAAGTAAGTGTTGTTTGGTTTCCAAAAACGCGTAAAGCCTTATCCTGATCTCCAGAACCTAAAGCTCTTGACAATACTGAACTACCACCAATACCAATTGCTAAACCGATGGCTCCTATAAAAAAGGTAAAAGGAATTACTACTTGTACTGCCGAAATTGCGAGTCCTCCTATCCAGTTTCCTAAAAAAGCCGTATCCACGATCATGTTCAACGACATGACTAATATTCCAATAGATGCAGGAACTGCCTGCTGAATCAGAAGTTTACCAATAGGCTGTGTTCCTAAAGCTTCAGAGCTTACTTTTGCCATTACAGGACAGGAGTTTTAACTTCTACCCATTCATGTACCCAATTTCCTATTACATCAGCCCAGTCGTCGCGATCATTTAGACAAGGAATTGTAGTAAATTCTTTTCCTCCAACTTCGTGAAAAATTTCCTCTCCCTCCATAGCTATCTCTTCTAAGGTTTCTAGACAATCAGATACAAAGGCAGGAGTGACAATGGCCATTTTTTTAATGCCTTCTTTCCCCATTCTTTCTATCGTTCTATCTGTATATGGTTGTAACCAAGGATCAAATCCTAACCTGGATTGAAACGAGGTAGAATAAGTACCGTTTTTAAGACCTAATTTTTTAGCTACTTGTACTGTAGTCATCTCACATTGATGGCGATAACAGAACTCGTGTTGTACGGATCCTTTTTTAAAGCAACATTTTCCGTCCATTTTGCAGTTTCCGTTGCTAATATCGCTTTTGCGAATATGTCTTTCAGGAACACCGTGATATGAAAATAATAAATGTTCGTAATCCAGATCTTTAATTTTCTCTGCAATACTTTTTGACAATACTTCTATGTAGTCCGGTTTGTTATAAAATGCAGGTATATCTGCGAACTTCATATGAGGAAAATGTTCTTTTCGTAATTCTTCTGCAAGTACCAAAATGGTTTCAGTAGTTGCCATTGCAAATTGCGGATATAATGGAATAATTAAAACTTCATCAACTCCTTTTTCGCTCAGTTCTTGCAATCCTTTTTTGATATTCATAGAACCATATCTCATTGCCAAACCAACTGGAATGGGAGTTCTTTCTGCAACTTTTTTCTGCAATCTTTCTGAAAGGACAATTAACGGAGAACCTTCATCCCACCATATTTTTTTATAGGCAGCTGCGGATTTTTTTGGCCTCGTATTCAGAATAATTCCTTTTACCAATAACGTCCTTGCCCATAATGGAACATCAATAACTCTAGGATCCATTAAAAATTCACCAAGATATTTCTTTACGTCTTTTGGATTAGTACTATCGGGAGAACCTAAGTTGACAAGAAGTACACCTTTACTCATAAATTTTTTCTTTTTCGAAAGGTAAAAATACAAACTATTCTATGGATAGATCATAAAATTATAATAAGACTTAATGATAATAGGATCATGTATTTAATAGTTAAATCAAATATCAAATAGGGTTTTAAGCAAGTGAATATTGCTAAATATGAAGAAACTCTCTATCCAAGTTAAAATATTATAAACTAGAAGTTCCCACATAATATTTTCTTATTTTTATAAGATCAAAAAAGGCAATGAAATGAAACGTATTATTGTAGACGTCGAAAAGGACAGATTACCCTTTATTTTAGAATTATTGGAGAATTTCGAGTTTGTATCCGTATTAGTAGATAAAGAAGAAAATGACAGAGGAATGTATGATTCTATAGTTTCACTACAAAAAGGAGAAGGAATTCCTGTTAAAGAATCTTAGGATTGTTGATTTAACTTAAGTTCATCACATATTTTTTTGGTGTGGTGCCGAATTTCTTTTTAAAAGCAGCTATAAAGTGGCTCGCTGTACTATACCCAACCTTTAACCCAACCTCGTTAACATTATGACTTCCTGTGGCAAGTAATTGACGAGCGACTTCCATTTTATAATCAAATAAAAAAGCATAGACAGGTTCTCCATATATCTGTTTAAATCCATCTTTAAGTTTACTTAAGGGCAACCCAATTTCTTTCGATAATTCCTGAAGAGTAGGTGGTTCTGCCATTCTGGATATGATAATTTCCTTAGCTTGTTTAATTTTAAGTACATTTTCTTCATCAACCAGAAATGGACACTGATCAATATCTGCATCTTCTGGTTTATTAAAATAGAGACTTAATAGTTCATAGGCTTTGCCTTTAAAATATAATAACTTAATAGATTTGTGTAGGTTGTAACTTAATATTTGATTCAGAACCACTGTCATTGAGGGAGAAATGTCAGCATCGGTATAGTATTTTTTATCACGATTACCTTCTCCAAGAAAGGGAATATAATCTGCTTCTTTGGAAAATAAAGAGTGAAACTTTTTAATAGAAATCAAAAGGGATACTAACCAAGAATCTTTTTCCATTTCTAGATTCATAGGTAAATCTCGTTGAGGATTGTAGAGTAAAAGGGATTTTTTTTCTGATAAAGGTATCGCATAACTTCCGTTATTAAAACTAAACTTCATGACACCCTTTACACAGAAGTGAAACTGAATATAACTACTATTGATATCTCTTATAATACGCTGATTATCATTTGTTTCGTTTTGAAATTTAAGGATATAAAACCCTTCTTCTATAATGGTCTCTTCCAGAATTCCTGGAGCGTTATTTTTTAGTTGTATTTCCATGTTTATCAAAGCATTTATTTAGAATAGATCTAAACAATTTAAACTACAATCTTTGGGACTTCTACAAAAATAGGTGTTTTTACCCGATTTTGCATATTTGGAGGTGTAAACAACGCTTTTCGATACTTAAAAAACTCCTAGCGTTATTTTTTAAACCTGATCTAGGATATTTTTGCTACGGAAAAATTGAAATAACCCAATGGAGTCTCATCTACGTACGAAAGGAGCTAATTTTTATACAATCGGGCTCAGCTATAAAAAGGCTGATGCCGAGATACGTGGACATTTTAGTATAAATGAAGAGGCAAAAACGGCTATTTTGACGCAAGCTAAAAAAGAAGGAATTGAAGGTCTTTTAGTAATGTCTACTTGTAATCGTACAGAATTATACGGTTTTGCACAACATCCATTTCAGCTAATAAAACTTTTGTGTGAACATACATATGGTACTGTCGAAGAATTCGAAAAAGTGGCATATGTTCATAAGAATAGTAAAGCGGTAGCTCATTTTTTTAGAGTCGGAACGGGATTAGATAGTCAGATTTTAGGAGATTTTGAAATCATAGGTCAAATAAAAGCTGGTTTCAAAGCTTCTAAGAAAATACAAATGATCAATCCGTTTTTAGAACGATTGACGAATGCTGTTATTCAGGCAAGCAAACGTATTAAAAATGAAACAGAGATTTCTAGCGGTGCTACCTCTGTTAGTTTTGCAGCAGTACAGTATATTCTTGCAAGAGTACCCTATGTAACGGATAAGAATATATTGCTTTTTGGGACGGGAAAAATAGGGAGAAATACTTGTGAAAACTTGGTAAAGCATACTAAGAATGATCATATTGTTTTAATTAACAGGACAAGAGATAAAGCTGAAAAAGTAGCTGGAAAATTTAACCTTGTTGTTAAAGATTTTGAAACGCTTAAAGAGGAAGTAAATCATTCTGATGTGCTAATTGTGGCAACGGGAGCGCAAAAACCAACAATTAACAAAGACTTAATCAGTACAGATAAACCTTTACTCATTTTGGATTTATCCGTACCGAAGAATGTAGATACTAATGTTTCAGAATTACCAAATGTCACGTTAGTACATATGGATCATTTATCCAAAATCACGGATGACACTTTGCAACGTAGAAGAGTTCATATACCAAAGGCAGAAGCTATTATTGATGAGGTTAGGTCGGAATTTGATAGTTGGATGGAAACCAGAAAATTTGCACCAACTATAAAAGCGCTTAAAAATAAGCTGGCTTCTTTTAAAGAAGCAGAAATCAATCTACAAAGAAAAAAGTTTTCTGATTTTAATGAAGAGCAGGCTACAATCATTAGTGATCGTATTATCCAAAAAATTACAAATCACTTCGCTAGTCATCTAAAAGATGAAAACACTTCTAGTGATGAAAGCATCGAATTGATTCAGAAAGTATTCCAAATACAGAATAAATAGTGGAAAATAAGATCATCCGCATTGGTACTCGAGATAGTGAATTAGCACTTTGGCAGGCTCATACCGTACAAAATTCATTAGAAAATCTCGGTTATCAGACCTCCTTAGTTCCTGTAAAATCTACAGGGGATATTGTACTAGATAAACCTTTGTATGAATTGGGGATTACAGGGATTTTTACTAAGACACTTGATATCGCAATGATCAATAATGATATTGATATTGCAGTACATTCGATGAAGGATGTTCCAACGGCTTTGCCAAAAGGTATTGTCGAAGCAGCCATTTTAGAACGTGCTAATGTACAGGATATTCTTTTGCACAAAGGATTAGATTTCTTAGATGGAGAAGGAATTATCGCTACAGGTAGTTTAAGAAGACAAGCACAATGGTTACATAAATACCCTACTCATAAAGTAGTAGATTTAAGAGGTAATGTTAATACCAGAATACAAAAACTAAACGATAGTGATTGGAACGGAGCCATTTTTGCCGCTGCAGGATTAGAAAGAATAAA
Source organism: uncultured Aquimarina sp. (assembly GCF_947492405.1). Taxonomy (GTDB): domain Bacteria; phylum Bacteroidota; class Bacteroidia; order Flavobacteriales; family Flavobacteriaceae; genus Aquimarina. The sequence goes on along the minus strand of NZ_CANLMP010000002.1, from coordinate 1,057,419 downwards.
TCTGAAACCAAAAGAGTATTTGGATCTTAGTTGGATGACTCCAGCTCCGGCTCAAGGAGCAATGCTGGTCGTTGCTAAAGAAAAAGATGCTTATTGTTTAGAGGCTCTTTCTCATCTTAATCACTCAAACTCTAAAATATGTGTGCATATAGAAAGAGAATTTCTTAGAAAATTAGAAGGTGGTTGTACCGCACCGATTGGAGCTTTAGCGGAAATTAAAAGTGGTCAAATTTATTTTACCGGGGTTTTATTTAGTCTAGATGGAAAAGATAAAATAGAGGTTAGCAAAACAATAAATCTTGAAGATAGACAAAACTTTGGGATAGAATGTGCGCAAGAAATTTTGAATAATGGAGGTAAAGAATTGATGAAGAAGATTAAAGCAAGTTTAAAATAATTGAACTCTAATTCCACCATATTATCCACAAAAAAACTCTCTACAGCTCAAAAAGGGCTACTATTAAATTCTGGAATTGGATTTGTAGAATATAATGCAATAGAAATCGAATTACTGGATGTTGATTTTAATCGAGATATAAAGCATGCAATTTTTACCAGTAAGAATGCAGTGAAAGCAATTCAGAATTCGAAATTTAGCATTCAGAATTGTTTTTGTGTAGGCGAAAATACTAAAAAACTTTTGGAGGAAAATGGGCAAAAAGTCGTAGAAACTGCTCAAAATGCCTCGGATTTGGGTGAAATTATCTCAAAAAACTACAAAAATGGAAAATTTTACTTCTTTTGCGGAAACTTAAGAAGGGATGAATTGCCTTTAATTTTGAAAGAAGATAATATAGAACTTGAGGAAGAAATAGTTTATAAAACACACAAAAGATCTAAGAAATTTGATCGTGTTTTTGATGGGATATTATTTTTCAGTCCATCTGCAATCCAGAGTTATGTTTCTAATAACTTTATAGATAAAAGCATGGTTTTTTGTATTGGAAATACTACCGCTTCTGAAGCTAAAAAATATACAAATAATATTATTGTTGCTAACAAACCAACTGTAGAGAATGTGATCGTTCAGGCAGTTAAATACTTTGATAAACGGATATGATAAAAAACGATTTATTCCTAAGAGCTTTAAAAGGAGAAACTGTTGATCGTCCACCAGTATGGATGATGCGTCAGGCAGGAAGATATTTGCCAGAATTTATGGCATTAAAGAAAAAGTATGACTTCTTTACCAGATGCAGAACACCAGAATTAGCATCCGAAATTACGGTACAACCTATCGACATTATAGGTCCAGATGCTGCTATATTATTTAGTGATATTTTGGTGATTCCACAGGCGATGAATATAGAAGTGGAGATGAAAGATGGCATTGGCCCCTGGTTACCAAATCCTATACGATCACAAGCAGATGTAGATCAGGTTATTGTTCCGGATATTGATGAAGAGTTAGGATATGTGATGGATGCGATCAAGATGACTAAAGAAAAACTAGACAATAGAGTTCCTTTAATTGGTTTTGCAGGTTCACCCTGGACGATATTATGTTATGCCGTACAAGGACAAGGTTCTAAGAATTTTGACAAGGCTAAAGCGTTGTGTTTTTCTCAACCGCAGGTCGCACATCAGTTATTACAGAAAATTACAGATACTACTATCGCTTATTTAAAGAAGAAAGTAGCTGCTGGAGTAAATGCGGTTCAAGTATTCGATAGTTGGGGAGGCATGCTTTCTCCGGTCGATTATCAGGAATTCTCTTGGAAATATATTCAGCAGATTGTGGATGCATTGAAAGATGAAACAGAAGTTATCGTATTTGGTAAAGGTTGTTGGTTTGCATTGAATGAAATGGCAAATTCTGGTGCTGCAGCATTAGGAGTAGATTGGACATGTTCTGCTAGAAATGCACGATATCTTACCGGCGGAAATATCACATTACAAGGTAATTTTGACCCTTCTCGATTGTTATCACCTCCATCAGATATTAAAAAGATGGTAAAACAGATGATTGATGAGTTTGGTAAAGATCGGTATATTGCTAATTTAGGACACGGAATTCTACCAAACATTCCTGTTGAGAATGCCAGAGCTTTTGTAGATGCTGTAAAAGAATACAGGGTATAGCGATGAAAATCAGGAATATTATTAGGCGATTTAGTTTTAGACAGCTATTTAGATTATCTGGGTTGTTACTACAAAATCCATTATATATTATTCCTACTTTACGAGCTACAAAGATGACAATGACCATCTGTGATTCTTTATATGGCAATACACATCATAATAATGGAAAAGCGAATGCATTTAGACATGCTTTATGGAATGTATTGATTTGTCAGAAAACCTATATTCAATCCAAAAATGAAAAAAAATCCATTATCTGGGCTGAGAAAATCACTGATTTACACGAAAAATTAGCACCTAATAAAGCTATAGCAGAGGCAATGGATTTGCATAATAATAGATTGGGAAGAATGTATTTTAAGACCCTTAAGACTGCTTCTGAAGAAGAAACAGTTGCTTTCTTAAAAGAAAAAACAACAAATGCTAATTTGATAAAAGACATAAGAGAAATAAAGGAGTTTCGCGATGATCTGATTTATCTTTCTGATGGAAATAACTAATATATTTGGGTAAATTTTGAAACAAAATTCTTAAAAACACTACTTATAAGAAGTTAACCAATTTCATAAGATTATGATCAAGAACATCGTTAATGGTATCAAAGCATATTTTGGAGGTTTTGCTTTAATTTCTAAACTAGGATTATGGAAATATTTCGCAATTCCGATTCTGATTAGTTTTTTAACCGGAATCCTCTTTATGACTTCTGCATGGTTTTTATCCGATCCACTCGGAAATTTTATAGCTAAAGCTTGGGTGTGGGATTGGGGATCAGAAACATTTGTTGTTATTAGTAAATATTTTAGTATTCTACTAATATTGGCAATAGGATTGGTGTTATATAAGCATATTATAATGGCATTGTCAGCACCATTTATGAGTCCAGTTTCAGAAAAGGTAGAAGCACATCTTTTGGGAGATCAACATCAAGATCACCAACATCGTAATACTTCATTTAGAGAACAATTGATGCGTGGTATTCGTATCAATGTAAGAAATCTCTTTAGAGAATTATTGTTTATCATTCCTTTATTAGTTCTAAGTCTTATTCCGGTAATCGGAATCGTAGCTACAATATTAATATTTGCTATACAAGCGTATTATGTAGGTTTTGGGAATATGGATTATACGATGGAACGTCATTTTAAGTATAAAGAAAGTGTTCAGTTTGTAAGAAAACATAGAGGAACTGCTATTGGTAATGGAATTGTATTTATGTTAGTGTTATTAATCCCTATTATTGGAATTATTATAGTACTTCCTATATCTGTAGTCGCTGCTTCTGCTGAGACAGTTAAAATTTTGAATCAGAAAGGACTAATTGAAGTAAAAAGTTCTGATGCGATTTCTAAAATCGAAGCATAAACATGAAAGAAAAATTCTACCAATACATACAGGATTTACAAGACACGATCACCGCAGGACTAGAAGAGATTGATGGTCAAGCCAAATTTAAAGAAGATATCTGGAAACGTCCTGAAGGTGGAGGAGGTCGTACACGAGTTATCGAAAATGGAATGGTATTCGAAAAAGGAGGTGTTAACATCTCTGGCGTGCACGGCAAACTGCCAAAAGCGATGCAGAGCTATTTTAATGTAGTAGATGTAGACTTTTTTGCCTGTGGATTATCACTGGTATTGCACCCTAAAAACCCAATGGTTCCGACAGTACACGCTAATTGGAGGTACTTTGAGATGTACGATAAAGAAGGTACTATTGTGGATAGTTGGTTTGGTGGTGGACAGGATCTTACACCATATTATCTGTTTGATGAGGATGCAACACACTTTCATCAGGTTTGTAAAACATCTTGTGATAGACATGATGTTGATTTTTATCCTTTATATAAAAAGAAATGTGATGAATATTTTTATAACGCACATCGGGAAGAAGGCCGTGGTGTAGGAGGTTTATTTTTTGACTATTGTAAGAAAACAGAGACGATGACTATGCAAAATTGGTATGATTTTGTAACAGAAGTAGGAGATAGTTTTTTACAGGCCTACGTTCCCATTGTAGAACGAAGGAAAAATACAAAATACACTGATATTCAAAAAGATTGGCAAGAGATTCGTCGCGGTAGATATGTAGAGTTTAATCTTGTACACGATAAAGGAACATTGTTTGGGTTAAAAACAAACGGAAGAATAGAAAGTATTTTAATGAGCTTACCGCCACAAGTACAATGGCGCTATGATCATCATCCGATACCAGGTTCTGAAGAAGAACGATTACTAAAAGTTTTAAAGGAGCCGAAAGAGTGGGTGTAATCCTACCAAAAACAGAGTAAAAACCGGTTTCCTTTCAATTTTAATCGGATTAAATGCATAAAAATTAGGATAAAAGGTTGTTTGTGTGGTTTTTTTTATTACCTTGCGCACACTTATGGGGCTTATTGAATAAATTTTTAACCAATTAACACCCAGAACCCTATGAAAAAAATTTTACTATTGTTAACTGTAATCCTTCTGACTGGATGTCAATATTTCACAGATGGAAATCAGAAATCTAAGTTTACCAATTTTTCCAAAAAAAACACAATCGAATTTCGTAAGAATACGATAATGCTTACCAAGGGGTATGAAAAAACAAGTCCTGAGCAATTTAAGGTTCGATTAGATTCATTAACCGACAGTCCTAAATTTAAGAAGATCGCGTTAGAAGAATTGAAAAAAATTGAGAATAAAAATGTTGATTTTCAATTGTTCGTTGATGAGAAGAATGTAGAAAATTATGTATTTATTTATGCGTGTGATTTTTATCAATTAGATGAGCATAGAGCAGCTACAGTTGTAGAAGCGTTAAGCCGACAACTAAAAGATGAAGCGAATACTCAGGAAGTACGTTATAAAAGAATCCACGGAAGATTTTTCTTTACACCAACTTCTAAAATTGTGAAGTTAAAATACCTTAAAGGGTATAAAATGGAAAAGAAATATCAAGCAGAGTATATTGTTGCCTCTAGAACAGGTGGTATTGGACTACTGATTAGTAATCTTGAGAATGTAGATTTTGAAAATTCTATCAAAAGATTAGCTGTGAAATAATACTGATGCCAATTATGTTAATTGGGTATTTCATATAAAACTATAAAGGTATTGGTTATTTAATCAATACCTTTTTTTGTATTATTATAGTTAAATTAATATTTTGATTAAAATTGGCTGTCTCCAATTACTATTCGAATACACATTTTAAAAGTAAAAGGGATGAGAATTTTTTTAATACTTTTTACACTTGTTTTCCTTAGCAGCTGTGCTCGTAATGTAGAGCCAACAGTAGAGAATATTAATAAGATATTTACTTCTCAGGATTTTACTTTTGAATTTCATCAGATCGGTGCTTCAAAGAAGTCTATAAGTTTCAGAGATGATTATCTGGTGTATAAAAGTGATCAGCCAACAATAAGACGTGAAATCACTTACGATGAGGTACTGTTAATTAATGATTTTATCCAGAAGATTGTCAATTTACATCAGGATAATAAGGATACGGAATCTTCATCATTTTACGTAGTTAAGAATACTGCTTATAAAACTACTATTATTCCAAAGCAAGAAGAATATTATTTTGAAGCTTTACTAAGAACGTTGAAATTACTCGATTAGAAGTCCTAACATTAAATAGTCTTTAGCATTACTTTGTTTTCGTAATTATTCATTTCCATTTGAAAAAAAGCATTACCGATGCAATTAAATTGTTGTTTCTCATAAAAGGAAATAGCTCTTTCGTTTTTTATATATACCCAAAGCCAAAGTTCGGTATATCCTTTATCATGTAATTCTTTTTCTACCGCATTAAGTAATCCAGAACCTATACCTTTTCCGAAAAACCAATCCAACACATATAGTTTTCCTAATTCTGGAGCGATCTTATTTCTTATAGGGCAACTACTTTTATAAACAATTTCTGCAACTCCTATTGGATTATCTTTATAGGTTGCCACAATAATAGAATCTTGCTCTTTTATAGTTTTTTCAATGACCTTTACAGAGAATTTATCGGAAACAAAATTGGCAAATTCAGTAGTGATTCCATCTACAGCATATGTTTTCATATATACTTGCTTGTACAGAATTGAAAGTTGTAATGTATCGCTTAATGTAGCTTTTCTATATATAATTTCTGTACTCATTATGTTAATCAAATGGGATAAAGTATTTATTCTTGTTCTATATCTTCCTCAATAACTTTAAACTGTTTGATTGCAGTATTAGGTTCTATAATGTTATAGCCTTTCCAGAAATCCGGGTTGTATTTTGATAAATAAGTGGATTGGACGTTCTTATTTTCTTTACTACTATTATATTCTGCTTCAGTGATATTTTTAGCATCAAAAACAATTACTTCATACTTGTTTTTGGCATAACTAATGACATCGAGGTTAAGGGATAACTGATTTTGCTTGTTTCTTCCTTTTACGAATTTATTTTTCTCTATAATACTTAACGGGCGATCTACACCAAATTTGTTTTCAGTTATTTTTTCGATAAATTTAACTCCATATTTACCATCGGATCCTTTCTGAAAAATAGTAGTGCCACTATATCCATTTTCTTCAAAACTAACACCTAATAGGTTAAAACTGCGTAAACGTTTTACATTTTGATAATCTACACGTATCACTGCAAAATCCTCTGTATTTACGTATAAAGTACCTTTAAAATCACCTCTTCTTTTGGGTGTGAATTTGATTACATATACCCCCACATCATCCAGTATCGTATAATCTACTCGTTCAAAAGTATATCGGCCCGAATTTTTGATCACATTTAATTTAGTATCTGACTGATATAACATTTCATTAAACAGATTTTTGAGATTCATTTTTCTGGACTTAAAGAAGAAATTTTCTTTTGGATTATCAATTCCATCTGCGATATCCTTGGCATCTTGATTCGCATTAAGAATAGAATCTACCTGTACTTTTTGACTAAAAAGCCCTGATCTTATTTTTAGATATGAATTGGGTTTTACGTTATCTTTAAAGATTTTCTCCATTTTCTTGAAGACTCCTTCTATAGATCCATTATTGTTTTTATCGTACAGACGAGCTCCTTTGATTACATTTAATTTCTGCTTATCAGTATTTCCATAAAAATCACATAAAGCCTCCGCATAAAAAACTGAATTTCTTGGAATCACATTCGATATGCTATCTACTAGTTTTTTGTCAATCTCCTCTATAGTTGATTTCTTAAACTCAATATCCATTTTCTTAATGAAATTGGTATTGGTTTCTCTAAAAAACAACCTGCTTTTAGCAAGATTGGATCTATAATTATCTTCCATGTTATCATCTACATTATCAATGATATCATCTATATCAAGATTTTTGTTAGAGACAAAAACACTTTTTAATTCAATAGCTTTAGGCTGGATATATATAATGCTATCGGTAATATTTGTTACGGCAACACCTACTGTAGAATAACCCATAGAAGAAATATAGATAGAATCGATTTTGGATTTAATGTCGTCTAGTGTAATACTAAAACTTCCTTCTTCGTTAGTTACTACTCCTTGATTTTCTCCAATCTGTATAGTAGCGTAGGGTATAGGTTGATTAGTTTTTTTATCAACAACCTTAGAGCTTATTTTTTGAGCTTTTATGGAAGAAGAAATCATCCATACACTAAGGGTTAATAACACAATTTTATTCATTTTCATAGCATCAGTAGATTCATAAAATTACACGATAAAAGTATAGATTCCATTATATCTATTACATAGTTACAACGAAAAAGAATACAATTGTGGTAATATATTCTTAAAATAAGACGAGATATTTACTGATTTATAACAAATAAATTGAATAAAACTTCCTTAAAACCAATTGATTCTTATGATCATCTTGATGATATTTCTAAAGGTTTAGGAGAAGTAATAAAAGCTAAAAGAGAACTATAATCCTCCTTCAATCGCCGTGAACCGTTTAATCGCAGTATTGGGTTCTATGATATTATATCCCTTCCAGAAGTCAGGGTCATATTTAGAAAGGTATTGCGGTTTGATGGTTTTATTTTCTTTACTACTTTCATACTGACTTTCTGTAATAGGTTTAGAATCAAAAACAACAACTTCGTATTTGCTGATTTCACCTGCACCAATATCCAGTCCTAAGGATAGCTCATTTTGTTTACGTTTTCCTTTTACAAACTTGTTTTTCTCAATAATTTTAAGTGGCCGATCAAGCCCAAAAACATTTCCTGTGGTCTTTTCTATATAACGAACACTGTATTTACCATCTGCACCTTTAGCAAATATCGTTTTACCTTTATACATGGTATCGTGATAACTAACACCAAGTAAACCAAAATTCTTAAGGTTTTTTACATTCTTATAATCAACTCTCATTATTGCAAAATCTTGTGTGTTTACGTAGATTGTGCCCTTAAAATCTGCTCCTCTTTTAGGTTCGAAATTGATGATATACACACTACTATCATCTATGGTAGTATAATCTATTAATTCAAACTTGTATCTTCCAGATTTATCAATAAAATTGAGTTTAGAATCTTCTTGGAAAAACATACTAGATAGTAAGTCATGTAATGACGATTTTCTGTATTTAAGAAAATAGTTTTCCTCATTTTTATTAGGTTTCTCTAATTCACTTTTTACCTCTGCAGCTTCTTCATTGGCATCAAAAATAGAGTCCATTTGTACTTTAGTCCCTAGAATCCAGCCAGATTTTATCTTTAGATATGAGTTTGGCTTTACGTTCTTTTTTAAAATTTCTTCTAGTTTATCAGAGAGTGCTTCCATCGAGCCATCATTACTTTTATCATAGAGTTCTGCACCTTTAATAATATTTAGCTTTTGTTTGTCAAAATTACCATAAAGGTCACATAATGCTTCTGTGTAGTAAGCAGATTTTCTAGGGATAATGGATAGTACACTATCTATAAACTTCTTGTTAAACTCTTTTATGGTAGATTTCTTAAATTTTATATTCATTTTATGCAGATCACTAAAGTCTGATTGTCTGTAAAAAAGCTTTTTATGAGATAAGGTCTTGCTATAGTTTTGACCTATATTCTCTTTTACATTGTCAATAATTTCATCAATACCTAGATTTTTATTAGAGATAAACACACCACTTAGTTCTATAGCTTTGGGTTCTATATAAATAATACTATCGGTAATGGAGTTTAATGCAATACCAACTTTTTCGTACCCCATAGAAGAGATATAGATAGAATCTATTTTTGCAGATCGCTGATCTAATGTAAAACTAAACATTCCTTCTTCATTTGTAATTACACCTCCATTTTCTGCGTATTGAATGGTAGCATATGGGATGGGTTCGTTTGTTTTTTTATCGACTACTGTAGAACTAATGGTTTGTGAATAGATCGATAAACTTGATAGAAAAGCTATGGATGCTATTGTAAGTTTTTTGATATTCATTATTTGATGATTTCGTTTTTTGATTTGTATTTATTATTGTCACACTGATCTTATCGAAGTGAAACTATGGTTGGGTTGAATTGTCTTCGACAAACTCAGGCCGACAATTATATAGACGCTAATAGATCTATAATGGTTGCCTGAGCGGTATCCTATTTAATTTTTACCAGAACAGCGATACTGTACGGAGAAGACGGATATGAAGGTAAAATGTTACAAGAAGAGAAAACATTATTAATGTATAAGTAATATTCAGGTTCCGAATATGTCTTTTAAACTTTTATTCTACAGTTATGTTATAGTTTTCATAAAAACCCAATGTTTTTGGTAACAAGTTATTCCTTTATAACACTAATTTATAGATTGTTATACTATATAAGATACATATCATTTGTAACTTTGGTTTAAACGTTAAAGTATTGGATGCCTATGAAATCAAAAATAGTTTTCTTACTCATTAGTACACTATTTATAAGTGGATTCATATCTGCTCAATATGAGATTACCATTGATGCTTATGTCTTGGATCGAGATACCCAGAAACCTATTCCTTTTGTAAATGTTGGTTTTTTGGATGAAGGCATTGGTACAGTTAGTGATCAGAATGGTCATATCTTTTTACAATATGATGAACAGGAAATAAATAGAAGCAATATTTTTCAGCTATCTAGTCTGGGATATAAAACCATACAATTATCTGTTAAGGAATTGTTTCGACTATTGACTAACAACAATACCATTTTTATGGAGTCTGCGATCTATGAATTGGAGGCAACTACAGTAACGGCAGAAAAGAGAATGAAAAAAACAGTGGGTAGATCAAGTGTTTCTAGTGGATTTATGGGCTATTGGAAAGATGCCAAGGCGCTAGGTGGTGAGATAGGCACCAGAATTAGAATCAGTCATAGGAATTCTAAGTTGCTGCAACTTAAGTTTAATATACATGAGAATATTACAGATAGCCTATTAGTAAGGGTTAATGTATATGAACCAAAAAGTGGGACTCCAGATAGAAATGTACTTACGAGTAATATTTATCATACTATTACCAAAGAAAAAGGCGAAGAGGTCATAGATTTAATGGATTATAATATCACAGTGCATGATGATGTTATTATTAGTTTAGAGTTAATAAAAGTATATGAAGAAGACATCGAATTTTCTATTGGAGCATCTAAAGAAGGTATATCATATCTGCGTTCTATAAGTCAGGATCATTGGGATGTACATTGGGATATAGGAATGGCATTTAATGTAGATATATCATACCCTGCCGAAGAAGGACAACTAAGAAAAAGAGAAAACCCTGATGATATTGTGCTTTATTGGGACACCTCTTTTTCTGCAGCGAATTATGATCCAACATATACACACCAATTTTTAAAAGCGTATTTGAAAAAAATAGAAAACACTACCGTAACGCTTATACCCTTTTCTAATACAATTCATGAGCAACAAAAGTTTGTCATAAGAAATGGCAAAAGCAATCAACTTATTGAATCACTTAGTAAGATGGACTATAATGGAGCGACTAATTTTTCCGCTCTTTTTAAGGAAGAAAACAAACCTGATCAATATCTAGTGGTTAGTGATGGTCGAACCACTTTTGGTTCTTTTGAGCAGGTTTATGATGTTCCGGTTTTTTATATTAATCATACACCAAATCCAGAGGATTTGTTATTACACAAAGCTGCAGTACAAAGTGAAGGATATTATCTTAATCTTACCAAAACCTCAGTTGATCAAGCATTGTCTAATATAGTTTATGAGTTAGAGGATAATAATGTATACCAGATCGATAAAACTCAGGAATTGATAGAAGGCGTAGTCACTTCTGGTGAGAAACCTGTGCAAGGGTGTAAAGTTTCTATAAAGGGAACTTTGATTCAAACGACTACAGACGCTAATGGATCGTTTTCTATAGATGCTAGCCTTGAGGATGTGTTAAGATTTGATTTTTTTGGGATGGAATCCGAGGAAATTGCTTTGGACACAACAAAAAATATTAAGGTAGATCTTGTTTCTAATTACACAACTCTAGACGAAGTCATAGTAGAGACTAAAGAAGATAAGGAACAAGATGAAATAGTAAAAGATGTATATGGCAACAATGTGAATAAGAAATCAATGGGGCACGCTTATTATACCGTAGAAGAAGAAGATTTTCTTCACTCTGCTATTTATCTTTCTGACTTAATAAGAGGTCAGTTTCCGGGAGTTCAGGTTTTTGGTTGGGGAGATGAGGCCGTTTATGAAATACGAACAAAGCTTTCGCTTGCTGCTGATAATAGCACACCGCCCTTATTTGTAGTAGATGGTCTACAATTTAATGAGCCACCAACTTTTCTATTCCCTGCACAGATAAAATCAATATCTGTACTAACTGGCTTATCAGCATCTGCTAGGTTTGGTCAAGCCGCAAGAAATGGAGTTTTTATTATCACCACTAAATATGGTGATATATCAAATAATAAAGAAGAGAAACCAGTTGATCACTTATTAGTGAAGGGAAATGATTATACGACTTCTACTTTTTTACTAGATGTTAATAACAACAGACCTTCTTATTTAGATGAATTGTGGAATAGTACAAATTATAAAGAGGCAAAAGATATATATTATAGTCTTAGAGAGAAATATCCTATAAGCATACCTTTTTATAGTTATAGTGCCTCTTATTTTAGAAGATGGAACACTGAATTTGCTGATCAGATCTTATCTAATATTTCTGAAATTGGATTCGATAATCCACAGGCATTATTAGTCTTAGCTTTTAAGTTAGAAACAATAGAAGAATTCCATAGCGCAGCATTTTTGTATGAGCGCATTTTTGACTTAGCTCCGGATGTGGCACAATCTCATCTCGATCTGGCGCGAATTTATGTTTCAATCGAAAAATATAAACCAGCCTTTGAACTTTATAAAAAAATATTAAGGAATAAGGAATCTGCAATGGATTTTAAAGAAATTGCAGAACAAGCTGAGTCCGAAATTAGGAGATTACTAAACTTTCATAGATCGGAGCTTACTTACAATGATGTGCCTGATGAATTTTTAGCTGTAAAAGGAGTGCCAGTGCGTCTTGTTTTTCAATGGAGTGATCCTCAATCAGAATTTGAGCTTCAATTTGTAAGTCCGAAAAAGAAATTTTCTAAGTGGAAACATGTGTTTCGAGAAAATAAGGAAGAATTATTATCTAGAGTACAATCTGGTGTATCATCTAAAGAGTTTATAATTGATAATGCAATACCTGGTGAATGGATTATAAATATCCAATCATTCGGTGATGTTTCAGCATTAAACCCTTCATTTATGAAATACACAATGTATACCAATTATGGTCTGCCTAATGAAACAAAAAAAGTACAATGTATTAATCTCGATAACCAAAAAGAAAAAGTAACACTAGATAAAATAGTTTTATAACATTTTAGACAAAAAATAGGGTGTTATAACTATAGTTGAGAAAGTAAAGATTATAGAAAGTATTTTGTATAAGGCTGAACTTCCTCTAGAAGCGGATAAGTCTTAAAGTCCAAATTTTGTCCAATTAAAAAGAAAAACACAAATAGGACAATGCTTTAGTATTGTTATCCGTGCAAGTATAATTGGATACTACCAAAAATTATCACAGTTGTTTTTTTATTCATAAAATCACTAATTTTTTCTTCGAATTACTGAAGTTTATTTAATAAGTTATTTAGGTTTTCTTTATTAATAAAGATCCGTATACACCACTTTTATTATCCGACTAGTCTTTGCCTGAGATTCTAGATTTGTTAGTTGCAAGTATGCTTAACTGCGATTTAATAGACAAAGTAAAAAAGAACTTCTTTGTATAATTATAAATGTAGTAGAAAACCACCCAAATGGGGTAGGGAAATAGTTTGATACTTTGTATAGTTTTATCATCAGGAAATCGACCCGATAGCATATATCTCTATTTATAAATTTAGTAGACAAACTAAAAGATGAGAATGCTAAGAATTGAATTAAAATATTTTCATTGAAAATCTCTATCCTTTGTTTGATATCAATCATAGCTTGGTGGCCCCTAAGATTGTAACTTCATAACATCGGTATACTTAAATTTTACTTAACTATTCACTAAATCATTATTATTCAAATGAAAAAACTACGTATACTTTTTTTGACATTATTATTACCTATGTTTTTATTGTCTTATGATAATATTACAGCGCAAACTCCTAGTTACATTTCAGGACCTATTGGTGTAGCTTGTAATTCTAACGCTGTCTTTTTCTTTAATCCAGGTACGGTTAGAGAAATGGTTCTCACAGGTCCTGGGGATCCAGATGTCGTCCCAATACAAACTGTTGATTGTGATCCAATAGCTAATTGGACTGTAAGATTACCCAATGGTTCGATAAGAACTTTTTCAGCAAGAAGTTCTATTTCGGTTAATTTAGGATCTACACCTGGTAGTGCTAGTATTAGTGCTACTACTTCTTGTGGAAATATGGGACAAACATCAACGGCTTCTCGTTCAGTAGTTGTTGGAGGAGTACGTTTATCAACACCATCTTTAGCAGGAGCCTATTTTTTATGTAATAATAGTAGTGCTACATATACAATTTCTGCAGTATCTGGAGCTGTATCCTATACGGTACAAGCACCTTCTGGATGGAGGATTAATAATTCTAGTGCGACTTCAGTAACAACAACGAATAGAACGATAACACTAAGAGCACCTTCTTCTGGAATTTCATCCGGACAAATACGTGTAAGAGCCAATGCAGGGACTGGTTGTGATATAAATAGTAATTTTAGAACAAGAAATATTTCTTATGGTAGAAGAAGTATCGACATTTTTGGACCAACAAGTACTGCTCCTTATAATCTGATTACTTACAATTGTAGTTCTCTGGGAATTTCTAATTTTAATTGGACAGTACCTAGTTCATGGAATCTTTGGAGTGGCACAAATCAATCCGGAATTGTTGTAGAATCTCCTGGTTCTGAGGGTACTTATACGATTAGAGTAACAGGAACTAGCTGTGGGGTTACGGTTAGCAAGAGTATCAACGTGAGGGTTTCTAGAGGTGGCGGACCTATTGAAGATCCCGGTGGTGGAGGTATTTTTATAGTTGGAGAAGGTGATGTTGGTTTAGAAAAAGGAAATGGAGAAATAACTAAGTCTAATGCCGATATTATAAAAATGTTTCCAAATCCAGCAAGTGATGTTCTTAATTTTAGGGGTTCTAAGAATCAAGAAATTAGCAGCTTAGAATTGTTTGATTTACAAGGAAAAAGAGTGAGGTCACAATTAGTAGATGTTAATAGCCCTAGTATGGATGTTAAAAATCTGAATACAGGTCTTTATATAGTACAAATACTAATGAAAGATGGTTCTTCTCTTATGAAAAAAGTGCAGATAAATAATTAGCATTATTTTAGGTTGATTGAAAAATTGACATTCTACAAAAGAAAACCACTATAGAAACAATTGTGTCTATAGTGGTTTTCAGCATTTAACTAACTAACTAAATTTTTACAGAGGATTACTTATTCATCTTGCTTTTTTGTAATTAAATAGAGTCTCTGACCTTTACTCTTCTACTCCTCGTAGATTATCATTAGAGTTTCTATCTATTAACTTATTATAGGGATCAATCCCTGCTTTTTCTGGTTTTTTGTCTGTTATAATGGTAAATGTGTTTTCGCCAGGTAGTAACCATTTTCGTTCCAGATAATATGGGTTTTTAAGAGGTACTTCTTGATCATCTATGATATCTTCGCCAAACAAACCTACTTCTATATAATTTGTTTTATCGTCCGTACGTTCTTCTTTTCCTTTATCGTCATAATAGATTTTTTTAGAGTCTACAGTAAAGGTGGTTTCATAGGTGCCATTATCCAGTTTTTTGGTTTTGGCTTCTTTGATTCTGTTTTCGTAGAGCACAATCTTCTTAAAACCATCTTCCACTGAGTACTTAAGAGAATCCGGTGCTACCTTATAAATAGCATCATATAAATTTTCTGAAGTAGGATATACCCCTTTCTCAAAGTGTTTATATTCATCCAGGAATCCTTTTAAGGCTGTATTGATTTTTTCTTCACCAATAATATCCTGTAATTCATACATCACCATAGATCCTTTACGATACCAAACATAACCACCAGTTTCTACATTAATTAAGGAGCGCTCTGGCTTAAAACTAAACGCACGGCTTCTTAAATAGGCATCCAATGAATATTTAAGGAAATTCTTAATACCATTTTCTCCATACTCTTTTTTCATAGTCATTAATGATGAATACTCTGCCAAGGTCTCCGAAATGATGTTAGCCCCAGATGTTTTACTGGGTGTAACAATATGTCCCCACCATTGATGAGCAACTTCATGAGCGGTTACCCGAAAAGCATAATTAAAATCTTCAGCTTCATCAAAATCTGCTGCAAAACCAAAATCCTCGGAATAAGGGATGGTGGTTGCAAAAGATTGTGCAAAGGTAGAATGTGCAGGAAACTCTACAATTCTGATAACAGAATTCGGATACTCATAGAAATTCTTTGAACAATAATCCAGTGCTACTTTTGTGCCTTCAATAAAATATTGCAGGTTTCGCTTATGTTTGGGAGAATGATAGATCTCAATATCCACTTTTTCACCACTTGGTGCTGTCCAACTGGATGTTTCTACATCATATCTGGCAGAAACTACATTAAAGAACAGATCAGTTTGCGATTCTAACTTATAATGATAATAAGCTCTGTCATCTTCTTTCCAATCTTTTACTAATTTACCTGGTGCAATAGCAATTTGATCGGTTGAGGTACTAACCACAGCTTCAAAATTAATGTAATTAGCATCCTCATTAAATAGATTTTTCTTTAACGCAGTAGAATCCGTTCTTGGAGGAAATAGATAATCCAATTTGTCTAAGTCGTATTTTCTACGAATTCCATTATCACTAAGACTTCTATCATAATGAAACCTCGGAAAAATTGAACTATTAAAGAAGGATCCGTTATTCAGTACCTGGGTCTGTCTGCTATTGGCGAACCCTTTTGTTTCTGCGGTAACAGTAATCGTTAGTTCTGCTTTTTCATTTGGTTGCATTGCCTTCGGTAATTTGTAAAAGTACATGCGGTTGACTGAATCAACGGTTACCGGTACGATCTCTTTACTGTTATAAGTAACGTTTTTCAACAAAGTATGTTCATTACCATATTGTATTTCTAGCAGTAAGGTGTCAATAGGAGTGTCATAATTATTAATCAGTTTAAATTCTCCTTTTGCCTTCACATCTCTTTCTTCAGGAAACACATCGATATAGGCTTTAAGATCTGTCACTTGTGGATGTGGCTGATCGATCAACCTAGAATATTTCTTTTCAGCTTCAGCAGCAATTTCGTTGTAATAATCACCATCTTCTATAGTATTTAATACTTTGAGATTATAATAACTATAACCTGCTACGGATACAAAAGCAAGAATTGCAATTGCTAACCCTGCTATTGTTTTACCAGTAAATCTTCTTTTCGCAAAAGTTAATCGCTCTTTAGCAGTAGAAAAGAATCCTCTTGTCCAGAATAATTTACCAATGAGCATCAAAATTCCGGTCAATAAAATCCAATATAGATTTAACCAGTTAATACCAGCAAGATAATGCCCAAAACCATTGAGGTCACTTAAGAAAGAAGGAGTAGTTGCCCCATAATTTATCATCGGATTACTGCTTTTAAAAGCAAAACCAATGAGCAGCGGTAACCCAATATAAACAAGAATGACAATAAAATAGCCTAAGAACTTATTATTAACGAGTACGTGAATAAAGAATGCTAGTAATACTGTGGTTAAATAAGATGGGAAAATAATACCAAAATTATAAATAAAATACATCCCTAAGTTGTACCCAAAATATCCGTTTAATGTTTGAAACAATGCGCCAATTACTATTTGAACTAAAGTTAAAACCAATGCTATACCGATTAGAGATATAACCTTAGAAAAATATAGGTTACCATTACTGATGGGTAAGGCATCGTAAAACACGAAGGTTTTATTCTTTCGTGTTCTATGTACAGCTTCTCCAGAGTAGATTACCAAAATAATAATTGAGAATAGAGAAAGTCCTTCAAAAACCAGCTCTACTACAAACCTCGTAAGAGGTAAGTTAGGAGTTCCATAGGTTTCATTATCAAGGAAAAGACCGATAACTGCTACAATGAATCCAATAATCAAAAGAATAATAAAAATGGTATCCTTAATGATTGATAAAAACTCAATCTTACTTAAAGACCATAAGTTTTGTCTTGCAGTTTTTTTGTTAAACAATTGCGTAACAGAGGTTACTAATGAAGGAACGTACTCATCATTATTTACCTTTTTGGTTTTACCGCCTGATACAAGAAACTTTTTATAATCGAATTTAAAAATAGTAATTAAGAAAAACAGTACTCCTAATCCTAACCAAAGCATCCTGTTTAATAAAAACTTACCATATATAGGTAATTGATTAGTGTTTAATTCACTTATGGACCAATATTTTTTAACAAAAGCATATGCTCGTTGTCCGAAGGGATCAAAGTAGATACTCAACCACTGATTATCCAGATCTCCTAGTAAATTACCGGATAAGGCATACATTAATAAAAGACAGATTCCACCCAGGTAAATGATGGACATTTTTCTAAAAAACGCCATTAGCGAAAAGAACAATGCACCTATCAAAAAGGCATTCACTTGTAATAAAAATATAAATGGTAGCAAATAAGAGGATAGGTTAAAAACATCATACTCTCCATAATCTGGTCGTGCTTGGGACATTCCCAAAGTAAAACCAGCTATGGCACCGATTACCACAAAAAGATTTAACATAGAAACAATAGTAAAACTGCCTAAGAACCTTCCTATAACATAGGATTTTTGTGTAATCGGAAATGTAAAATAGGTCTGTGCTGTTTTATGGTTCTGATCCCTAAAGATTGGTACACCCATAATAGCAGCATAAAAGAAAATTGCGAATATGGATACTGGTGCAATAACACCGGCAATATTATTAGGGCTATTTACAAATTCTGCAGTAGATGATTGCTGAAAATAAGCAAGCAATCCAGCCATTAAAAGTCCTAATCCGGCATATATCCAGGTGGCTGGTCTACGAAGACGATATTGTAGTTCGAATAAAAATATTTCCTTCATAATTATGCCTCCTGCTCTTGCTTCTGGTTAATACTATAGAAATAGAATTCTTCTAAACCATTATTCATTTGCTCAAATCCATCTCCAGGAGCACTTTCACTATATATGTTGACAAAAAATTGACCGCCTCTTAGGTAATTAGAGAGTACAGTGTACTCATTCTGATAATGTTCCAGTTCTGACTTTTCAATATGTTTTTTGAATATTTTGTTATCCAAAGTACTAGATAATTCTTGTGGATTTCCTTGTGCAAGGATTCTACCTTCATTAAAAACTGCCATATGTTCGCATAGATTTGTTACATCATCTACGATATGAGTAGATAAAATTACTACAGCATTTTCGCCTAATTCACTTAGTAGGTTATGAAAGCGATTACGTTCTAAAGGATCCAAACCAGCAGTAGGTTCATCTACGATAATTAGTTTTGGATTTCCTAATAGTGCCTGCGCAATTCCAAAACGTTGTCTCATTCCTCCAGAAAAATCTCCCAGATTGCGACTTCTAAACTTGTATAAATTCACCTTGTTTAATAAATCGGCAACATATCCTTTTCGCTCAGCAGTATTAGTAATTCCTTTTACTTTAGCGATATGATTGAGCATCATTTCTGCAGAAACCTTTGGGTATACACCAAAATCCTGAGGTAAATACCCTAGTACTTTTCTAAGTTCTTCAGGTTGTTTAAAGACATCAATACCATCAAAATCAATAGATCCTGTGTCTGCTAATTGTAGCGTGGCAATAGTTCTCATTAAGGTAGATTTGCCAGCGCCGTTAGGGCCTAACAAACCAAACATTCCTTTTTCTAAAATAAGATTGACATGGTTTAACGCCTGTGTTCCGTTAGGATATGTTTTATTGAGATTTTTTATTGTCAGCATAGGAAATAGGGTTTAGCAATTTTTATCTATTGAATAGTTAGTACGTAATACCAAGATTTTGTTACATAATTGGTTTAATTTTGTGAAAATGATCCACCCGTAATTACGTTATAAGTTGGTATATTTACGTTTCTTATAAATTACTAGCAAATTAATGCATCAACTACGCAGAAATAGAAGATTACGAACCACAGAATCGATTCGATCTTTGGTAAGAGAACATACAATCACTCCTAATGACTTTTTAGTGCCGCTCTTTGTAGTAGAAGGTAAGAATGTAAAGGAAGAAATAGCTTCGATGCCTGGATATTACAGATATAGCTTAGACTTACTTAAAGATGAAGTAAAAGAGTTATGGGCAATGGGATTAAAAGCAGTGTTATTGTTCGTTAAAGTACCGGACAATCTAAAAGACAACAAAGGAACCGAAGCTTTAAATCCTGAAGGATTGATGCAGCTCGCTATCAAAACCGTAAAGGATATAGCTCCAGAAATGTTAGTAATGACAGATGTGGCATTGGATCCCTATTCTTCTTATGGACATGATGGTATTGTAGAAGATGGATATATCATCAATGATCCTACTTGTGAGGTATTAGCAAAGATGTCGCTATCGCATGCTCGAGCGGGAGCAGATTTTGTAGCGCCAAGTGATATGATGGATGGTAGAATTTTGTCAATTAGAGAGCTTCTAGAAGCAGAAAATTATAAGAATACAGGGATTATGAGTTATAGTGCTAAGTATGCATCAGGTTTTTATGGGCCTTTTAGAGATGCACTAGATTCTGCACCTGGTTTTGGAGATAAAAAAACCTATCAGATGGATTTTGCTAATCGAGATGAGGCAGTTAAAGAAACACTGATGGATATAGATGAAGGAGCTGATATTGTTATGGTAAAACCAGGATTAGCTTATCTGGATATTTTGCGTGATATAAGAGACGCTGTTGACGTTCCTGTAGCTGTATATCAGGTAAGTGGTGAGTATGCAATGCTTAAGGCAGCAGCAGAAAAAGGTTGGTTAGATCACGATGCAATTATGATGGAACAACTAATAGCGTTTAAAAGAGCAGGAGCACATATTATTGCTAGCTATTTTGCTAAAGATGTAGTTAGACTTTTGGGATAATTTAAATTAACTTTTATGGTAAGTAGAGATCGATTGTATCAGACTTTTGGAGAATTATTGTACGTAATCGCCATGAGTGATGGAGTCATCCAGAAAGAAGAGGTAAAAACTTTAGAAGAAATCCTAAAGGCGCATCCAAAAGGACAAGAAATTAAATGGTCTTTTGACTATGAAAATGAGAACCAAAATGATATTGAGACTTTATATAAAAAGGTCATAGAAGTTTTTTCTGATAATGGTCCGGATGAAGAATATGATTTTATGATTTATGCGTTGACCAAAATAGCTGAAGCAACGGATGGTATGGGTTCTAAAGAAGAAAAAGTAATTAGTAGTTTTTCTAAAGACCTTCTAGAAAGATTCAAAAAAGACATTGATAATTTATTTAATTGATAAGATCACACACAATGAGAAATATTTTTTTACTACTCTTAAGCATCACGTTTATAGCCACTAGTTGCCAATCAGAAAAGAAACCAGAAAAAGAAAAAATTGTGATTGGCTCGAAGAAAAAATCGTCTCCTGAATTTGATTTAGGGAAGGAACTATTTAAAGGTAAGGGAAACTGTTATTCTTGTCATCGAATGGATAAGAAATCTGTAGGCCCAAGTGTTGCGGAGATTATGAAAATATATAAAGAGAAAAATGGTGATATCGTAGGCTTTCTGAGACAGAAAAAAGATCCAATTGTGGACCCTGAAAATTATGCGGTTATGAAAACCAATTTTGCTCGTTTAGAAAAATTTACCGATGAAGAATTGAAGGCAATAGCATTATATATGAATGAAGTGATTACTAAATAATGAAACAACTATTATTTCTTCTTTTTTTTATATCGTATCCTATAATGTCTCAACAAATAACCCCTAAATCTGCTTTTCTGGAAAAGTGGAAGAACTCTAAAGAGTATTTGCTGGAAATAGCGAAATCCATGCCTGAAAATAAATACTCATATGCTCCTACAAAACGTGAAATGGATTTTAAAAATCAATTACTTCATATCTGTGGAAACATGCTATGGCTTAGTACGACTCACTTTTCTGAAGAAGTATTTGATCGTAAAAAACTTTCAGAAAATGCTCCTGATTCTAAAACCGAGGTTATTAAGTTACTCGAAAAATCATTCGATCTTGTCTATGAACGAGTTCAGAAAACAAAAGATGATTCACTAAAAACCGAAGTAGACTTTTTTGCCGGTCCAAAATCCAAACTTCAGATTCTGAATCTGCTTCAGGATCATGTAACACACCATAGAGGACAGTTAATTGTATATCTAAATCTTAACGAGATTAAACCACCTAAGTATGTAGGGTGGTAAATAATACTGTTATTGTATTGCATATCAGTCCAAACCACTAGTTATATTATATCTTTAATGTACGATGAGTTATCATCGTTATTTACCATTATATTTTATTGTGCTTGTATACTATTATTAATTATTGATAGTTAAAGCATGTATTAATTCTCAACTAGGCTTATTCTTAAATCCAATATTCAAAAAATTAGTAACCAAATAACACAAACTCATGATTAAAAATGTACAATTGCTGCTAAGTGTAGTAGTAATGCTAACACTTTCTAACCTAAACTATGCTCAATGTAATGATGTTACATTAGAATCTATAACAAATCCTGGACCTTATAATGTGGATACCTATACAGAATCCGATGGTTTGCCAAATAGCCCGGATTACAGAGAAGTAACAATATATTATCCTACAAATGGAACTCCACCATATCCTAGTATAGCTATTGTACCTGGATTTACAGCTGGTCCGGCATCAGTAAGACCTTGGGGTCCGTATTATGCATCTCATGGAATTATATCTATAGTTATAGGGACAAATGATAGAAACGCATTTCCAGATTCTAGAGCAAATGCCCTCATAAGTGCTCTTAATACTTTAGAGGAAGAGAATACACGAAGTTCTTCTCCTCTTAATGGACAAATTGATACAGAGAAATTTGCAGTGAGTGGTCACTCCATGGGTGGAGGTGGAGCACAGCGAGCGGCAGTTATGAACTCTAAGATAAAAGCAGTAGTAGCTTTGTGTCCTTGGCTACCAACATTTAATAGACCATCTCTTGATCATTCGGCTCCAGTACTAATTTTTAGTGGACAGAATGATGGTACTGCAGGACCATCTCAGCACGCTAATGTCCATTATGAACAAACTCCAAATGAAACTGATAAACTTTTATATGAAATTAAGAACGGAAATCATTCCGCAGCTAATTCCCCAACGGGAGCACAAGGAAATGTAGGGAAACTAGCTATTTCGTGGCTAAAATCCAAGCTTGATAATAATAGTTGTTATTGTTCTTTAATCAATGATCAATTACTAGATAATCCAGCAACTGCATCAACATTTGAAACAAACGTTTCTTGCCAAACATTATCAGTTGATGAAATAGACGTCAATACACGATTAACCACAAGTATATACCCAAATCCTACAAATTCTTATGTTACTGTAGAAAGTGATTTTGCTATTTCTAAGAGTTATGAAATATTTTCTCTCTTAGGAGAACATTTGGCTAGTGGAAATATTACTACTAAAAAAGAACAAATTGACCTATCTAACCTAAAACCAAATATATATTTACTAAATATTGACAATCAAATTTTTAAAATACTGAAAACAAAATAAATATAGAAGCCTAAATATTATTTAATCCCACAAAACATAATGAGTTTTTCTTAAGTTTTTGTGGGATTAAACGCTACATAATACATTTTTAAAGTGCTATTTCGATAAAAAGTTCATATCTAAATTAATTCTTCTTTAGAATATATTCATTTTTGATTCTTAGCGTCTACTAATCGTATTCCTACTGAAATTATTTATTACTTTAGCAGAACTAATTTTATACCATGGCATTACTTATTGTATACGGAGTTGTATCCATTTTCTTTTCGTTTTTATGTTCAATTCTGGAAGCGGTTTTACTGAGTATTACTCCTACATTCCTTAACGTTAAGAAAAAAGAGAGAAAAGCATATGCAACTTCTTTAGAAAAGCTAAAGAAAGATGTGGATAGGCCACTCATCGCTATTTTAACACTTAATACGATTGCACATACCGTAGGAGCTATATTGGTAGGTGTACAGGCAAAAGTAGCATATGCCGAAATGTATGGATCGACTACTCGTACAATACTTGGAGTTGAAATGACCGAAGATCTAATGGTAGGGGTGGTATCTTCTATTATGACTATTTTGATATTAGTAGCTTCAGAAATTATACCTAAAACTATCGGAGCAACCTATTGGAAACAGCTCGCTAATTTTACCTCTAAAGCATTACATGTTTTGATCTGGCCACTAAAATGGACAGGTATTCTCTGGATATTACAATTAACTACTAAATTAATCGGTGGTAAAGGACATCATGGATCTGTATTAAGTAGAGAAGATTTTACTGCGATGGCAGATATAGCGGAAGAAGAAGGTGTTTTTGAAGAATCAGAATCTACAGTAATCAGGAATCTATTAAATTTTAAAGCGATTTTTGCAAAAGATATCATGACCCCAAGAACGGTGATTAAAACTGCTTCTGAAGATACAACCGTAGAAGAGTTTTTTAATGAAAACCAAAACCTACGTTTTTCCCGAATTCCTGTGTACAAGGAAAATTCTGATAATATAACAGGGCAAGTATTAAAAGATGAAGTTTTTAAGGAAATGGCAAACCAAAATGGTCATAAACTTCTTGCCGAAATAAAAAGGCCTATCATATTTACAACCAGAAACTTACCAATTCCGGATTTATTTAATGAGTTAGTTCAAACTAAAAACCATATAGCTTTGGTAGTAGATGAATATGGTTCTGTAAGCGGTGTAGTCAGCATGGAAGATGTAATCGAAACACTACTTGGATTAGAAATTATGGATGAAAGTGATCAAGATTCTAATATGCAGGAGTTAGCACGAAAAAATTGGGAAGACCGAGCTCGCCGTATAGGACTGCTGGATGATAAAAAAGAAGAATGATCGAAACTGTTTTCATAAAAACTCCTTTAGGTATTGCTTCTGTATCAGGAGATGAAGACGGAATTACAAAAATTTCTATTACAGAAGACGTAGGAAAAGATTTATCTAAAGAGATTCCGAAAACACTTAAGGAAGCTGTAATTCAATTACAGGACTATTTTCAGGGAAATAGGAGCGATTTTAGTATTAAAATGAATCCATCTGGCACCGATTTTCAGAAAAAGGTGTGGCAAGAACTTTCTAAAATTCCTTTTGGTAAAACGGTAAGTTACCTAGATATTGCTAAGCGACTAGGTGATCCAAAATGTATACGAGCTGCTGCATCCGCTAATGGTAAAAATCCATTGTGGGTAGTTGTTCCTTGTCATCGCGTTATTGGTAGTGATGGGTCTCTTACTGGATATGCAGGAGGCTTATGGAGGAAGAAATGGTTATTGGAACATGAAAGCCCAGTAAAGCAGCAATCTTTGTTTTAGAAATAAAATCCCGAAAATTTATTAGTAAACTCAATTTTGTGAAGTCTGTAAGACGTACTCAAAATTGTAAGTTGAACTAATCCCGCTTTTGCAGCGGGATTGTAATTGAATACCTCTATCCTTGGGTCGATTTCTTTTATCGGATCGAAAGCTTTTCCGGAGGTTTCATACCTTTTATTTTCATACCTTAGAGCGTTAAAATTTCTAAATACAAATGAAAATTCTCAAAAAACTTCTAAAAGGCCTAGTTGGTATTATTCTACTCTGTGTGGTTTTATTGTACATTTTTGATTATGATTATATCTTAAAAGGAGTACGTGTCGTATATATGACAGGGCATAAAACTGCATATATAGATGATTACACATATTTTGACAATCATATTATAGAAAAAGGTAACAATACTATTCCTTGGCAATTACATGAGAAATATAATAAAGCAACTCCCACAGAAAGATTGAATACTGTCAATGAAGCTATGGGAACAGTAGCATTTATGATTATCAAAAATGATAGCATTTGGTATGAAAAGTATGCTGAAGGTTATGGTACTGAGTCTAAAACCAACTCTTTTTCTATGGCGAAAAGTATCACAACCGCCTTATTAGGAAAAGCCATTATGGATGGACATATCAAAAGTTTGGATCAACCAATAGGAGATTTTCTCCCTAAATTCTCAGAAGGATTAGCCGCTAAAGTAACTGTAGGAGATTTATCATCAATGTCATCTGGATTAAATTGGACAGAACATTATACAAGTCCATTTTCCATAACGGCAAGAGCATACTATGATCCTGAATTAAGAGAAGTGATGAATGGATTAGAAATTGTAGATGAACCAGGAAAAGAATTTAGATATTTAAGTGGTAATACACAGCTCTTAGGCATGGTTGTCGAAAAAGCAACAGGTAAAAGTTTGTCAGAGTACCTAAGTGAGAGTTTCTGGAAACCCATGGGTATGGAACAAGATGCATTGTGGCAAGTGGATAGTGAAGATAGTGGAATGGAGAAATCATATTGCTGTATCGCTAGTAATGCTAGAGATTTTGCTCGTTTTGGAGTATTGTTTAAAAATGATGGAAAGTTTGGAGGGAAACAAATATTGCCAAAAGAGTTTACAAAACTAGCTACTCAAAAACGTTTTGAGAATGATGATATGTACGGTTATGGATTTTGGTTATCTGATCATCTTGATAAAGATATTTTTGTAATGAGAGGGATTTTAGGACAATATGTAATTAGCATTCCTAAGGATAATGTGATTATTGTCCGTTTAGGACATCATCGTGGAGGACCACAAGGATCTTTTAGTGAAGATTTCTTTATTTATATTGAAGAGGCTTATAAAATGCTAGAAAATGCTTCATAAAATTAACTTAGAACACATTTTGTTTCTCGATATAGAAACAGTTCCGGAGCAAGAGAGCTTTGAAGCTCTAACAGACGAAATGAAATATCTATGGGCGGATAAAACTAAATTTCAACGTAAAGAAGAATTCTCTCCAGAGGAATTCTATGAGCGAGCCGGTATCTGGGCAGAATTTGGAAAGATCGTCTGTATCTCAGTTGGATATTTTGCTTTTAAAGGTGAAACAAGGTCTTTTAGAACTACGTCTTTCTATGGAGAGGAGAAGCAATTACTTATAGATTTTAAAAACTTGCTAGAAATACATTTTAATAATCCACATCATTTGCTTTGTGCACATAATGGTAAAGAGTTTGATTTTCCGTATATCGCCAGAAGAATGATTATTCACAATATTAGTTTGCCTTTTAAACTAAATCTATTTGGTAAAAAACCTTGGGAAGTTCCGCATTTGGACACTTTGGATTTATGGAAATTTGGCGATTATAAACACTATACATCATTAAAACTATTAACTAATATTTTAGGGATCCCTTCCCCAAAAGATGATATCGATGGGAGTCAGGTGCGACAAGTGTATTACGAAGAAAATGATATCGATCGTATTGTGATTTATTGCGAAAAAGATACAGTCGCCGTTGCCCAGATTCTACTGCGTCTACGACAAGAAGAACTATTAGATGATGATGAGGTGGTCTCGGTATGATAAATAGCATCCTAAAATACTTTTTTTCTGTATCCAGGGCTGTTTTGATGCAGCGCGGGATATAACACAGCTACCCCATTAGTAAATATCCACTCCCGTGGATAGGGAATAGGTGCTAAGACAAGTTGTCCTTCCGCGCGGAGGGGTAGTATATATTCCTGTAGATACGATTGAAGTGCGCGGAAGATTTTTACCTTTCTCTGTATATTTTTGTGTATATCGATTGCTTTTTTGAGTATTTCAAATGGTGTAGATGGGCTCCTTATTAGTCATCAGGGTATCCGCGGGATAAAAACACGAATCCCGAGTGGTTGGATAGACTTCCAGATTTGTATGCATACGATCAGCGCACTTTATAGCGACACACCCTACAGATGATGTATAAAACGAATGCGCGGACATAGTATCATACCGGAAATGGTATCTGAGATATTGATAATCAGCTTCTTTATCGCGGGAAAATATCCCTACGTCGAATTTTTAGCAGACGGAACGTTTGTGAACGTAATTTTTGATATTTTCCCTTTCTAAATTCTAAATCATCACGCGTATGGCCTTTGTGGCAAAACTATTTATAAATGACCAGGAACGAAATGTGCTGGATAGCACATTTTTGTACAGACAACTGATTGATAGTAATGGTCGCCCTAAAACGAGTACACAAGATGGTAAAATCACTTTGTTGATTGAATCTAGTAAGAATGATGAATTATTCTATGATTGGATGTTTTCAACCCACACAATGTACAATGGATATGTTCGTTTTTATAAAAGAGATGGCTTTAGCAAGCTGTTTGATTTTGAGTTTGCCAATTGTCATTGTATCTATTTAGAAGAAAAGTTTAATGCAGAGGGGAATGATCCCTTAAAAATGCAGTTAACGCTTTCGCCGGGAATACAAAAAGTACGTGGTCAGATTTTCGAAAAAAACTGGAATCCTAGCAATCCTTTTCAGAATGCTACACCGATTACGGAGCGAGAGGAAAAGGAGCCGGAATTTTTAGGATATCATTTTGAAGATAAAGGAGGAGAAGTTTTAGAGAAGGATGAGATTAACGTGGATGATGAAATTTATTTAGTAATAGAAACGCAAGATGCCGAAGGAGAACGTATCACAATAGATTTAGATGATAAATCTTTAGATTATGAGTACCAAGGCACGCGATTGGAAAATGATGTGATTAGAAATGTAAGTATCACTGGAGATCAGACTAGGTTAAAATTAAAAGCTATAAAACAAGAAGATTAAATTATGGGTAGAGCAACTTTTGATAATTTTCCGGATAAGTTTTTAAGTATTGAGTTTCCAAGTGTAGCGCAAATACCGATATTTTTAGAAATAGATGTCTATGATGATGTGCAAAGTTTCAGTCTAACAAACAAATCCAATAATATAGGTTTTGGTACGGATGTTTCTAATAATGAAAAAGATATCCGTGAATTTATTACTGAAACAGGAAGTTATGAAATTGAAATAAACACGCAAAGTGATGGCGTTTTAATTAAAGATATAGAGATAGAAGATGTTAGAACTACTTTGATTTTTAATAAAATAGATTTTGATTTTGAATTAAGACGAGTAGATGATGAAGGTAATCGAATAAGTAATACAGCTACGGAAAATTTAGCAGAAACTTTTGTGTCTACAGATAATATTAGAATTCTTTTTTTTCAATTGGAACATTATGACTTACAAAATGATGGTAACACTTGTGGTGATATTGTTTGGGAGGTTGAAGGAGTAACTGAAGATGATGGTACTGTAACGGAACAAAATAATGGAGAAGAGGATGTTTATGAATTTATTCCTAATCCAATAAACAGACCTAATCAGACAGGGAATGGATCAAGACAACCTAATACACCTATAGAATATACTGTTAACTGTACTATTTTAGGTTTAAAAAGATCTTTTGAGCTAGAACAGGATGGTAAGAGTGTATTAAGACAGGAGTATATAGATTATGGAACCAATTGGCAACCCACAAGAAGTGAAATCTTTGCAGATGATGGAGATTGGAACACTGGTAATTATAGCAATAATGGCGATTTCAATGTAGACGCTGCCAATTACCCTTATGATTCTGGTTATATTGCTGCTAGAGGCCAGAACAGGTTTCAAGAAATTTGGGATCAACTATTAATAAATTATGGTAATTTTTGCGAACAAGCTGGGATTAATAATAATGGTTTAACAGTAAATAGTTCTTATAGAAACCCTCAACGGAATAATGCGGTAGGTAGTGTTTTAATAAATAGTAATCATACGATTGGACACGCTATGGATGTAAGTTTAGTTGGTCAAAGAACTTCACAAAGATGGAACTTTTTGCATAATGCAGGAGAACAAATTAATGGAGTTAATGCAATATGTGAGATAGGACCAACGCAAGTTTCTTGCGATAACCCTAATGTAAGTCATGTTCATTTAGCTTGGTAAAATTTAAACAAATGAAATTTATAAAATTCTTCTTTTTACTCATTTTATTTAGTAATTGCAATAAGACCAAAACGGAAAATAATAATGATTCCATAATACAGGCTGTAATTAAAGACGATGAAAATATTATTTCAAACCAGAAGAAAGACTCTTCTGGTTTAGAAATTGTGAAGACTCTTTTTGATAGAGCTGTTTCTATTGAATCAAAATCAAAAGATTCATTAATCTTATTTAAAAAACACAAATTTAGTATTTCAAAAAATAATGATCCAATAAGATTGAATTTTGAAAAATGTATTCCATTTCTCAATCAAGAAAAAATGAATACTAAATTTAAAGTAAGAGATTCAATAGAATGGTATGAACATAAATTACATCATAAACACTTGTTTTATATTCAAGATAATTATGTTATAATTTTAGATTTATTAAAAATAGACACGTTAAAAGAATGTGAAGCTATAAAAAATTCAAATTTTATGATAGATGTAATTCGAATCTTTGAAAAAGAAGAGTATATAGTAAAAGCAAGGAATTCCTATTCTCCCTTTTATAAATTAAATTTATAATAATTGTATCATAAATATTTACAAGTATTGATAAGGATTAAGTACCTAATTTTTATAGTATCGGTTTCGTTATTTGTCTCTTGTAATGCCCAAACAAACAAAGCCAAATACTTTGAGACTAGAATAATTACCCTTAATGACTCTTTACTTATAAATAAATCTTATGCAGTTTTTGAGGAATTGAAAGTTGACCTTCATAATAGAGATAAAGCCATAAACCTTCAGGAAGAAATTCAAAAGATTTCAGTAAATAAAAAATTGAAATCTGATGATCCTTAAAAGCGATTAGAGATTAAGAAAAGACTTTTTTGAGATTGTTTTAAAAAAGATCAAATGAATGAGTATAGGGCAGGAAATTATATTGCCGAGTACTGTTCCCGCTAAAAAAAAAGAAAATGACCTTTAAAAAAGCTGATACAGGTAATCTAGGGAAAGAATTATACGTTATTGTTGAGACAAAGTTGTTACAAGGAAAAACGATGGGTATTAATATAAGACAAGGAAAAAGAAATCCAATTATCAAATCAGATACTATCAATTTTGGTTCTAAAAAACTACAGTCTTTAAGAGAATTAAAAGTGCCCTTCTTGTTCGAAGAATAATCCTTTTATTGTAGTCTAGCTAAAACGGATCTGCTTAATAATTTCCCATTCGATTTTGTGGTCTCTTGTTGTACCAAACCAACATCTTTTGCAATCCATTGTTTTACATAAGAAGTTTGTTTCATACCCATACTCATATTAGTTTCATTAATGTATGTGATAAGATAGCAATTAAATGATCCCGCAGAAGTAGTAATAATCTCTTTTGATGCTACTTTTCGCTTTTTGAGTTCTACAGTCATATCTATGCTCATCACACCAGCATCAATAGACATAGCGACTTGACCATCTGGTAATTCTTGCCCTACAGAGAGCGTGTTAGGAATATCAATACCTTTTCCTTCAATACTATATTCCATATTCTTGTATTGGTTAAATAAGCTAGGAGAGATTATAGATTCTGGATCTAAAGTCGTAATACCTCCATTACAGGTCACTGTAAACTGAGCTTCAGTAATCTTTTTCTGCTTTTTAGCATCACTTAAATACATACTCATCGTAATCTTAGAATCGGATCCCGAAGAATCTATATCCAGAACCTCGTAACTCGTTTTAGAGGTTAGCTTGTTTTTATGATTAAAATGATGCATAGTGATCGTCGTCCCTTCTTTCGAAGGATAAAATTGACTACAATTGTTTTGAGCATACGAAATGCTAATGCAAAAAAAAGTAAAAATTAAAAATTGAGTTTTCATGGTATAATGGGTTCTAAAGATTAAATAGTTTATGAACGTTTATTTGTAATCCTACTGATACCAGTAAAGGTTGACTATTAATAAAATAGATATCATCATTATTTAAAGGAATAGATAAACCCAGCTGAAAAATAGCTTTAACATATTTATAGCCTACTTTACTGGTGATTACAGGTTCTATAAATAATCCTGTTCTATTGATGGCATCTTGATCCAAGATGACAGTTGCAAATCTGGTAGTAAAACTAGCATCTACAATATTATTAGTTAATCCAACAGAGGGTTGTATAAAAACACGACTCATGTTTATATTAGAGTTTACATCCCATAGATCATTTTCTCTCTCTGGTTGTAATCTTCCTAAGCCAAAACCTAAATATGTTTCAAATCTGAAGATTTCACTTATTTTAGTATAGTATCCAGGTGCAAGTTCAATATATTGATGATCATATAGTTTTCCAGAAACTTGAGATGCATTGTTAAAAAAACTCCCATTTATTTGTATGCCCATATGATTAGTAATTGCATAAGAAACTTGCGGATCGATGCCAGAAGTACCTGTATGAATTGCAGCCTGAACCTCTCCCTTTTTACTAAATAGTGGTGTATTTACCGTATTAGGAACATACGCTGATGAACAGGATTGTATGATAAAAATCAGGTATGTATAGACAAAAAAATTATTTAAATTGACTCGCATGATTTCTTTGTTTTTAGCTAATTGATCTAATCTTCATCAATTGTCCAGATTTCTCCAGAAGTTCCTGATGCTATATATCCCCCAAAAAACCAAATTTGATCATTGTATGCAAGGCTAGAATGAGAATGTGAACTTTGAAAAGGGATAGCTTCCTCATATCTTGTCCAGCTAGTCATATCAGAAGAATACCATATATCTTTTGTAATTCTTGATGTTTCTGACTGACCATTAATAATCCACACTTTGTTATTGAAAACAGTAGCAGTATATAAATCTCTAGCGCTAAAAATAGGAGTGGATGTAGCTACTAATGACCAGCTAATACCATTAGTACTTGTCCAAATTTCATTCAATCGACTAGTTTCATTTCTACCTCCTATGACATATAAAGAGTTATTAAAAACAACGGTTTCATGATTACCTCTAACCGGAAAAGCGTTAGTGTTTTCTTCGACCCAATTAATACCATCTATTGTAGACCATACAATCATATTAGTTCTTGTAGAAGAAGGGCCTATAACGTACATTTTGTTGTTGAATACTGTTGTGGTATGAGCGGACATGTTACCAAACGGAGCTATCATAGTAACGTTAGACCAAGTAATACCATCGTTGGAACGCCAAATATCGGATAAAAAATCACCCGTGTTATTTTTTCCACCAATTAACCACATTTCATTATTAAATACAGTTAGTGTATGTCGATATCTTGCTTCGAAAAGATCACTGGTAACCGATACCCAATTTATTCCATTATCACTTGACCAAACAGCGTTTCCATAGGTGTCATCGGCAGTATATGCATTATCTCCACCCACGGACCATACTTTTCCATCAAATACAACCATGGTGTTTTCTGCAAATCCGCCCATCTGATCTTCAGAAGTTTTTAGATCGAATGTTAATGAACTTTCTGAAACATCATCTATTATAATGTCATCATCGTCGGTATCACAAGCAATGTTGATAATAAATAGGAAGACTAATAAAATTCTTGAGGTTTTCATTTTGTTACGTTTTATAGTTTCCTATTGGTGTCATAATCTTTTATTAGGTAAACATGAAACATAAAAAAATCGCCTAAAGAGCGATTTTAAAATTAAAAAGTAAGCGAATTTTGGTTGTTAATTCCTTCCTTTTTCGGTTGGGTATAATTTATAAACAGGGTCGCTTTGCCAAAACTCTTTGGTATTGATATCCATAATTGTTAGAGGACCTTTAAAAGCAGCACCAGTATCGATATTCCAAATGCAGGTAGCATTCACAGGTGTGGTTTTATTAATTCTGGTTACCGGAGTATGTCCAATATAAATTTCATCAAAAAGTAAAAGCCTTTTAGGATAAGTGAGATCCGTTTTTTTAAGCTTTGGATCTATGGCCAGTGCAGTTTCCCATAATGTTCGATCCCAGTAAAATAGTTTACTAAAATATTCTCGATGAGGTCCATGAAGGTTCGTAAAGCCTGCATGTAAAAACAGACGATTATGATGGTCTATGTGATAATTAGTAAGATCTTCATAAAACCTGAGATGAGTATCAATCTCTTCTTTTGATAATTTATCATAAGAGTCAATAGTTGCTTGACCGCCATGTTTCATCCATTCAGGATTGTATTTTTTTTCGGTTAACCAAGTATAACAGAGTTCATCGTGATTACCTCTAATAAAGATACAATTATGAGTTTTTTGTAATGTTATTAAAAAGGAAACAAGTGGAGCGCTGTCGCTCCACCCATCAACATAATCTCCTAAAAAAATCAGGGTGTCGTCGGTTGTGATTTTTGCTTTTTTGATTAATTGCTGCAAAGCTTTTAATGCTCCGTGCATATCTCCAATTACAAGAGTTCTATTCATATCTTATTTAATGGTAATCAATTGATAATTTTAAGTTCATGGCTAACTGTATCGTATTTTTCTAAGTATTCGCATACTTTCTTTGTACAGTGTATAGACTTTTTGATCTGTATAATTTTTTAAGTAGGGTTTGGCCTCTTCCAATTTGTCTTTTGCTTCATTAAAATCATTAAAGTAGCATAAAAGATAGGTTACAGGAAGGTTGAAAATATCTTTTTGCTCATTTTTAGTTAGAGACATTTTCTTTTTTAACTTATCTATTAATGCATTATTGCTATTATACAAATGATGCAAAGTTTTTCGATCAAATTGAGGTGGTTCAAACAAGATTTTGCTTTCAATGTCATAGCTTACATTATTTTTAAACTTGATAGTTACCTCTTCTAATGGGTAATAATCATATGTGTCTTGTAAACCCAGTTGTACATATTCTACAATTCTAAATTCTTCGTCGGTAATAGAGATACTAACTTCGTCAAATTGAGAATAGAACAGTTTAACCTGCTCGTTGATCAATGCTATATCTACTCTGGAGTAATATATTTCATCCTTTACACGCTTTTCTTTTGCAGACCAACAGACCACAAAATATTCTTTAAATACTTTATAAGTAGGATGATAGTCTTTGCGAGAATTCATAAAGTCGAAAACACCATCCAAAGTCAATTCGATATTATTCTGTGCATGACTTTCTATAGATTCCACAATTTCAGAATTCACATCTTTGATCTCAATATCAAATACTTTGGGCATACTGATACTTCCGTCTCTAAAAAAAACGGTGCCTCCATAATATTTCCATATGTTTTTACGAAGAGAGCATAGTTTCCCTTCTTGAGAGCGTATCGAAACCAAGCCTACAACTTTATCACTTGGCAAATGTGGAAATGGGATATTTTCATAAGCCACAATCGGTGGATTAGAAAGGTAAGCATTCACTAGGTTTTGAATCTTACTATCATCAAAAAAGTCAACACCTATAATCTGATTGTCTTCGTCTTCAACTCCTATCACGATATAAGAATTGTTTTTTGGGTTAGAATTAGAAAGCGCGCAGATGTGTTTTAGAAACTTAGCTTTTCCTTCTTTTTCGCCAATATTTAGCTTACGCTTCTTATCATAAAAACTATTCTCGTCATTATGAGCTAAAAGATTTTTTATAAGCAGTCTTTTATTAATCATTCCTTTTACAAATAGCAATATTTTCTTTTCCCATATAAACTTAGGTATTTTTATTGGGTATGCAATGTGTTAGGAATAAAGAAATTATAAACTTTTATTTACAATTGTGCTATTTGCTTGTGCCGTCGGAAAAACTACCAGATCTGCAATATTTACGTGATAAGGTCTAGTGACTACAAAAGCAATAATATCTGCGATATCTTCTGGTCGCAGTGGGTCAAAACCATCGTAAACAGTATCGGCTCTTTTATCATCGCCTTTAAATCGAACATTGCTAAATTCTGTTGCTACCAGCCCTGGATGGATTGCCCCAACGCGGATTCCATATTGATTAAGGTCTATTTGCATTCCCTTATTAATAGCATCTACGGCATGCTTACTGGCACAATACACATTTCCGTTAGGATATACTTCTTTTCCTGCGATAGAACCAATATTGATAATATGACCAGACTTTTGAGAAATCATTTTTGGGATTACTGCTTTAGAAACATATAGCAACCCTTTTACATTAATATCTAACATAGCATCCCAATCATCTAAGCTTCCTGTTTGAATAGGATCGAGACCGTGCGCATTCCCAGCATTATTAACCAAAATATCAATTGATGCAAATTCTTGTGGAAGCGTATCAATACTCTTAAAAACACTTTCTTTATTGCGCACATCAAAACATAG
Source organism: uncultured Aquimarina sp. (assembly GCF_947492405.1). Taxonomy (GTDB): domain Bacteria; phylum Bacteroidota; class Bacteroidia; order Flavobacteriales; family Flavobacteriaceae; genus Aquimarina. The sequence goes on along the minus strand of NZ_CANLMP010000002.1, from coordinate 1,021,478 downwards.
TGTATGAACTTTAACAGTTTTATTGAGCTCACTTTGTAATTGGTCAAGTCGCTCTTGTCTTCTTCCGCAAAGAATTAAATTGATGTTGTGTTTGGAGAATTCATAAGCAGTAGATTTTCCGATACCACTGGTAGCTCCGGTAATTAAAGCTGTTTTCATTATCTTGGAATTATTGTTTTTCTGATTTAGATTCACATTTTTGCAACATAATAAAAAGACTTTCGTCTTTTATGAACATCATCGCGAAAGCCGATGAAAATTGTTGCGTCCGTTTTTATCAGTAAAAAGATCTAAATATACTGTAAAATTTGGGCGTAAGCGTATTTCTAGGGGATACTTTTAACCTATAATTAACAACAAAAAGAAAAATATTTTAACAATTTGCAATGCTGAAACATGAATGGTAAATTCACGGCTTTAAAAAAAAGAATAGATGGAAGAAAATAGTTCTATTGATATTGCTTCAATCAATGAGAAAATACAAAGAGAATCTGCATTTGTAGATTTACTTACTTTAGAAATGAACAAGGTAATCGTAGGCCAGAAACATATGGTAGAACGGTTACTAATTGGATTGCTTGGACAAGGACATATTTTGTTAGAAGGTGTTCCTGGGCTAGCAAAAACTTTAGCAATTAATACGCTTTCAAAAGCAGTTCACGGTAGTTTTAGTCGTATCCAGTTTACACCGGATCTATTGCCTGCAGATGTTGTAGGAACCTTGATCTTTAATATGAAAGAGAATGATTTCTCGATTAAGAAAGGACCTATTTTTGCCAATTTTGTACTTGCCGATGAGATTAACCGTGCTCCGGCAAAGGTTCAGAGTGCATTGTTAGAAGCGATGCAGGAAAAGCAGGTAACCATTGGCGATGAGACTTTTATTTTGGATAAACCATTTTTAGTAATGGCAACTCAGAATCCTGTAGAGCAAGAAGGAACATATCCTTTACCAGAAGCACAGGTAGACCGTTTTATGTTAAAAACAGTGATTGATTATCCTAAATTAGAAGAAGAGCAACTAATTGTTCGTGCAAATCTTAAGGGTAGTTTCGAAAAAGTAAATCCGGTAGTTTCCGTAGAACAGATTCTTAAAGCTCAGAAAGCAGTAAGAGAAGTATATATGGATGAAAAGATTGAAAAATATATACTTGATATCATTTTTGCTACTCGTTTTCCTGAGAAATATGGTCTGGAAGAGTTAAAACCATTAATTAATTTTGGTGCTTCTCCTAGAGGAAGTATTAACATGGCTACCGCTGCTAAGTGTTTTGCTTTTATAAAAAGAAGAGGGTATGTTATTCCAGAAGATGTTCGTGCTGTAGTACATGATGTATTACGTCATCGTATTGGTATTACATATGAAGCTGAAGCCGAAAATGTAACTTCAGAAGATATCATTAATAAGATTGTAAACGAGATTGAAGTACCATAGAGATTTTGGATTTTCGAATTACGATTTTGGATCTTACAATCCTCAATCGTCAATTATTAAATCGTCAATCGTAAATCATAATAATGGATACTAAAGAGTTACTAAAAAAAGTTCGAAAAATTGAAATCAAGACGCGGCGCTTGAGTGATCATATATTTGGAGGAGAATATCATTCTACCTTTAAAGGTCGTGGTATGACTTTTAGCGAGGTGCGTCAATATCAATTTGGAGATGATGTTCGTAATATAGATTGGAATGTAACTGCTCGTTATAACGAGCCATATATTAAAGTTTTTGAAGAGGAACGTGAATTGACAATGATGTTAATGGTAGACGTTTCTGGATCACAATTGTTTGGAACCAAACAACAATTTAAAAAAGAAATTATAACGGAGATTGCGGCAACCTTGGCTTTTTCTGCTACTCAGAATAATGATAAGATTGGATTAATCTTGTTTACAGATGAGATCGAACTTTTTATTCCACCAAAGAAAGGAAGATCTCACGTACTTAGAATTATTAGAGAACTCTTAGAACACGAACCGAAGAGTAAAAAGACAAATATTACGGAAGCATTAAAGTTTTTATCGAATGTAATGAAGAAAAAAGCGATCGTTTTTATACTTTCTGACTTTATTACTGATGATTATCAGCAAACACTTAAGATTGTAGGTGGAAAACACGATGTTACTGGTATTAGAGTCTATGATCGACGTGAGGAAGAAATTCCCAATTTAGGAATGGTACAGATGGAGGATGAAGAAACAGGAGAATTACTATTGGTAAACACAGGTTCTAAGAAAATGAGAATGAACTATGCTAAATACTATCAGGAACGCATAGATTATTTTAGGGATAGTTTTACTAGAAGCGGTGCGGGATCTTTGAGTAGTCGTGTAGACGAAAGTTATGTAAAAAAGTTGTTAGGATATTTTAAACGAAGAGGATAAACCTTTTTTGCCATTCCGACATAGATCGGAAATTATTATAATGAAACGAAAATTTAAAAATATATTGGGAGCTATTCCCCCTTCGAAAGGGGTTAGGAGGATGTTGATTATATCCTTCATACTAATTTTATCAGGAAATGTATCCGCTCAAGTTTCCTCAAGTATCGATTCTACCTCAATCCAGATTGGAGAAGAAATTCGGTATAAAATGCAAGTAGAATCCGATTCTACTCAGATTGTTATTTTTCCTGAAGGACAAACTTTTTTACCACTCGAAGTAATAGAATCCTATAAAACCGATACTACTAAGAGCGGTAATAGATTCAGTTTAATTAAGGAGTATGCATTAACCCAATTTGATTCGGGATCTTACACAATACCAAGACAAAAAATAATGATCGGAGATCAGGTTTTTCTAACTGATTCTCTAAAAGTAGAAGTACGAGATGTACTGGTTGATACTACTAAGCAGAAGATGTATGAGATCAAGCCAATAGTAGATGTAGATGCTTCTTTTTTTAATTGGAAAAAATATATTTTGTGGATAGTGATCCCCTTAGTATTAATCGGATTGATTGCTTTCTTAGTTTTAAGAAGGAAAAAACGAAAAGAAGCTAGAGAAAATGAATTGCCACCTTACGAAAGAGCAATTTTAGCGCTTCAGAGAATAGACGAGTCACACTTATTAGAACAAGATTCCCATAAAGAGTATTATTCTCAATTAAGTGATACTGCTCGTAAATATATAGATGAAGAAGTATATGATCATGCAATGGAGAGCACCACAGATGAATTGATTGCTCGTCTTGACGAAGAGATAAAAACAGGATCCTTAAATCTTGATAAACATACAATTGAAGAGCTTAAGTCTGTATTAAAAACAGCAGACATGGCTAAGTTTGCTAAATCTAAGCCAGATATTGGGACGGCTAAGGCGGATAGGAATGTTATTGAACGTGTAATTAATGAGACTAAAAATGCAATTCCCGAACCAACAGAGGAAGAATTATTAGCAGATGAAGAATATCGAAAAACAGTAGCCGAGAAAAAATTAAGAAAAAAGATATTATTTGGAAGTTTAGCAGGTTTTGGAATAATAGCAATTACATTAACAGTTTTTATTATTGTTAAAGGGTACGATGTCGTAAAGGATTCCCTCTTAGGACATCCAACTAAGGAGTTGGCCGAAACAGAATGGATTAGCAGTGCTTATGGCTCTCCACCAGTTACTATTTCTACTCCCAAGGTATTGATTAGAAATAATTTTCAACTTACAGAAGAACAAAAACAAATTCTTAAAGGAAACGAAACTTTTGTTTATGGAAGTTTGATTGGGAACTTTTATATCACCGTCTCTACTATACAGTATAATCAAAAAACAGAGGTAGATCTTAACAAAGTAGTAGAAAGTGTTGTAGGTAATTTTGAATCACAAGGAGCTAAGAATATTACTGTTAAGGATGAAGAATACGAAACATTAGCAGGAGCCAAAGGGATAAAAGTATTCGGAAGCCTAGAAGTAACGAATGCAGTAACTAAGAAAGAGCAAAAAAGTGATTATTTAATGCTCAATTTTGCTGAGAATGGAGGTTTTCAGCAGATTTTGGTAGTATATGATAAAGAAGATCGATATGCTAAAGATGTTGCCCAGCGCATTATTAACTCAGTAGAACTTAAAAATGCCAAATAACTATGTTTGAAAATTTCACATTTGAGAATCCACAGTTTTTTTGGTTGTTTTTAATACTACCATTTGCTATTGCATATTATATCTGGAAACGAAATAAACAACAGGCAGAACTGAAAATCTCTAGTATCAAAGGATTTAAAGTTTCCGGAAGTTGGTTAGCGAAACTTAAACCATTATTGCTTTTAGTAAGGTTAATTGCCTTAGCACTTATAATTACTGCTATGGCTAGACCCAGAACGGTAGATGTTTCGACTAAAACGAAAACAACCCGAGGAATCGACATTGTTATGGCAATAGATGTATCTGCTAGTATGCTGGCCAGAGATTTAAGACCTAATCGATTAGAAGCTTTAAAAGATGTAGCTGCAGAGTTTATTCAAGGAAGACCCAATGATAGGATTGGTTTGGTTATGTACGCTGCAGAAAGTTTTACCAAAACGCCAATTACAAGTGACAAGGGTATTGTACTTAGTGCAATGAAAGAAATTGAATATAATAATCTGTTAGAAAACGGAACTGCTATCGGAATGGGACTTGCTACCTCTGTCAACAGATTAAAAGACAGTAAAGCAAAAAGTAAAGTAATTATTCTACTAACTGATGGTTCTAACAATGCAGGTTTTATAGATCCTAAAATAGCATCAGAATTGGCTGTAGAATACGGTATCAAAACGTATACAATAGGTCTTGGAACCAATGGTATGGCATTAGCTCCGGTTGCTATAAGACCCAATGGATCATTTCAGTATGGGAATGTAAAAGTAGAGATTGATGAGGAGCTTTTAAAAGAAATCGCTAAGGTTACGAAAGGAAAATATTTTAGAGCAACTAACAATAAAAAGTTAGAAGAGATATATGAAGAAATAGACAAACTTGAAAAAACCGATGTGGAAGAATTTAAGTTCTATAATTATGAAGAAAAGTTTAGACCATTAGTATTGTTAGCAGGTTTGCTATTGTTAATTGAGTTTCTATTGAGATTCACCATATTTAGAAGTTTTATATAATACGTAATGAGACCTCACAGGTCTCTAAAACCTGTGAGGTCTGAGAAAGAATATTTATTTGAAAAAAGGAATCATAATTCAGGGGAGTTCTAGAAGTGATGGAGATACAAGTATTGTAGTCTCTTACCTAAAGAATATGACAGGATTTGATCTAGTAGATCTAAACCAAAGAGAAATAAACTACTTTGATTATGACTTCAAGAATGAAGATGATTTTGAAGTAATTTTCAAGAATATGGTTCAAAATTATCAAACGATAGTTTTAGCCACTCCGGTGTATTGGTATACAATGAGTGGGATTATGAAAGTGTTTTTAGATAGGATTTCTGATTATTTGTATAAAGAAAAAGATTTTGGAAGGATGCTGAGAGGAAAAGAGATGGCAATGATAAGTTGTAGTAATGATGATGATAGAGTTGATGAATTTAGTCTTCCATTTTCTAGGAGTGCAACGTATTTAGGGATGGAGTATCTTGGCGATATTCACGCTTGGGTAAATAATAAAGAACTTTCTTTAGAAGTAAAAGAGAAAATAGATGCGTTAGCATTAAAAATAAAAAATTGAACGAATGTCACACTGAGCTTGTCAAAGTGTGTTTTTAATTACAATATAAAACCGTAGACTAAGAATTAAAGGAATGTACTTACTAGAAGAAAAAATATATTTTTGGTTGTTATTGGTGATACCAATACTGATCCTATTATTTCTAGGTGTTTTAATTTGGAAAAAAACGACTCAGAAAAAGTTTGCGGATAAAGAATTATTAAAAAAATTAAGTCCAAACCAGTCGATTTTTAAAGCGGTACTTAAAGTGGTCATTATTAGTTTGGCTCTAGCTTGTTTTATTGTAGCGTTGGTGAATCCTAAAGTTGGTACTAAATTAGAAACGGTAAAACGAGAAGGTGTAGATGTTGTATTTGCCATTGACGTATCTAAAAGTATGCTTGCAGAAGATATTGCTCCTAATCGACTAGAGAAATCTAAGCAATTGGTAACTCAAATCATTAATAATTTAGCAAGTGATCGCGTTGGTATTATTGCATATGCAGCAAGCGCATTTCCGCAGTTACCAATTACAACAGATTATGGTTCTGCCAAAATGTTTTTGCAGTCAATGAATACAGATATGCTTTCCTCTCAAGGTACTGCAATCAATGAAGCTATAGAATTAGCAAAAACATATTATGACGATGAAGAGCAAACCAATCGAGTCATGTTTATTATAAGTGATGGAGAGGATCACGAAGGAAATGTAGCATCTATGGCCGAAGATGCAGCTAAAGAAGGTATTAAAATATTTACTATCGGTGTTGGGACAACAAAAGGAGGCCCAATTCCGATTAAACGTAATGGAATTGTACAGGCTTATAAGAAAAATAGTCAGGGCGAAACTGTAATTACGAAACTAAATACGACAATTTTACAGGAAATTGCCAATCAAGCAAATGGCACATACATTGATGGTACAAGTACCAGTGCGGTAGTAGAGAATGTTACAGAACTATTGCAAGGCATGGACAAGAAAGAATTCGAAGCCAAACAATTTGCAGATTTCAAAGACCAATTTCAGTGGTTCTTGGGAGCTGGTTTATTATTATTGTTTTTAGACGTTTTCCTGTTAGAAAGAAAAACATCTTGGGTTAAAAAACTGAACCTGTTTAATGAGCAGTAGTTTAAAAAATAGAATTTGGTAAAACAGAGCCGTCACACTGAGCTTCCTCCTAAGGCGGACAGGTGTCGAAGTGTTATCGAAGAGTAAAAATGAAAACGTTATGAAGAATTTACTAATCATATTGTTATGTTTCCAATTTGGAATTGGTTTTTCGCAGGAAGAAGAAGATAGAGCAGAAATTATAGCTGAAGCAAACCGATTTGTAGCAACCGGAAACGAAGTATTGGTTAATGATGGTAATTTTCCAAAGGCTGAAGGAGAGTATAGAAAGGCAATTTCTAAGAATCCAGTAGATGCTAAAGCAAAATATAATTTAGCGAATGCGTATTACAATACCGAAAAATATGATGAAGCTACACAACGCTATACTGAAGCTGTAAAAATTGCAGAATCAAAAGTCGAAAAACATAAGGCATTCCATAATCAAGGGAATACCTATATGGAACAAAAAAAGTATAAAGAAGCTGTAGAAGCTTATAAAAATGCTTTGCGTAATAACCCTAAAGATGATGAGACTCGGTATAATCTGGCATTAGCAAAACAGCTATTAGAAAAACAGAAAAACGAGGATAAAGGAGGCGATAAGGATAATAAAGACCAGAATAAAGACGAAAACAAAGATAAAGAGGATAAGGATAATAAAGAGGGCGAGAATAAAGAAGATAAAAAAGAAGGAGAAGACGACAAGGAGAAAAAGGGAGATGAAGGAGAAGATAAAGAGGATCAAAAAGGAGAAGACAAAAAAGATGAAAAAGGAGATCCAAAAGATGAAGGAAAGGATAAGAAGGAAGATAAAAAAGAAGGTGATGGAAAACCTGAAGAACAAAAGAAACAGCCACAGCAAGTTCAGGGGCAGTTATCTCCACAGCAAGTAAAAAGCTTATTAGAAGCCATGAATAATGAAGAAAAGAAGGTGCAGGATAAGATAAATGCTAAAAAAGCAAAAGGAGCAAAAACAAAAACCGAGAAGGACTGGTAATAAAGAACAGATGAAACGAACATTAAGAAATTTAAACATTACTTCATAAAAGAGAATGTTTAAAATTCTTAATGAGAGAACGAAGTGGTAACACACGTTCTCAATTTTATAATTAATTTATTATTAGATAATTAGTAAAATTTAAGCGTGTGAAACTAAAGTTAATTTTTCTAACATTATTTTTAGCAATAACTCATATGAGCATAGCTCAGGTTAAGTTTGAAGCTAAAGTGAGCAAGAAAAAGTTAGGTATTAATGAAAGATTACGTGTCGATTTTGAGATGAATCAAGACGGTGATAACTTTACACAACCTAGTTTTAAAGGATTTACTGTTGTTGGAGGACCTAATCAATCTATAAGTAATTCGTGGATTAATGGCAAAAGATCATATGCTAAGACATTTAGTTATTTTCTTTCTCCTACTAAGAGAGGAAATTTTACAATCGGACAGGCAACCATAGAAATTGATGGACAGACATATAAGACATTACCAGTAAAAGTTCAGGTAACAGCAGCAGTTCAAAAACCAAAAGATGGAAACAATGCCGACTATGTAGCTAGTGAGAATTTGCACTTAATAGCCGAAGTTTCTAAATCGAACCCATATCTTAATGAAGCTATTACAGTAATATATAAGCTTTATGTTAGCCCAAGAATACAGATTAGCAATTTAAGGGAGATAGATAACCCAAAATACAGTGATTTTTGGAGCCAGGCCATTAAAATTGGTCAGCTAAAAGTAGAAAGAGGAGAGTTTAAAGGAGAACCTTATAATTTTGTAGTTTGTGGTAAGACTGTATTATATCCACAAAAAACAGGAAAGCTGGAGATCGAACCTCTTACATTATCCATTGCAGTAGATGTTCCCACGAATCGCCGAGATATTTTTGGCGGAAAATTATACTCTACGGTAAATAAAACGGTAGCTGCTGGGACAAGAACGATCAATGTAAAACCCCTTCCTGAGCAAGGCAAGCCTGATGATTTTACAGGAGCTGTTGGGTCTTTCGATTTTAAAGTTATTCCAAATAAAAAAGAACTTGATGCCACAGAATCTTTAGAAACAAAAGTGTCAGTTTCTGGTAATGGAAATCTAAAACTTTTTGATTTGCCAAAGCTAAATGTACCAAACGGATTAGAACAATATGAACCAGAACATAACGAACGAGTTCGGACAAATCTCTCTGGTATGGCAGGAAATATTTCCGATTCGTATACGCTGGTACCACAATTTAAAGGAACATATCCAATCCCACCGGTTTCATTTTCCTATTTCGACCTAAAAACCGAAACATATAAGAGAATTACATCAGAAGAAATTGTAATCAATGTAAAGAACGGTCCTGATAGTGGGAGTGTAGTAAATAATTCGGAAGCTTCAGGAACTGCCAAAAAAATAGTGACGCAAACAGGTAATCAATTTAGGTTCTTAAAACTTAACCCAAATTTTCGACCAATAGAGAAAAAATATTTCTTTAAATCCACAGGGTATTGGATTGCATTAACAGCGCCATTATTGGCAATTCCATTATTCTTGTTTTTTGGAAAAAAGAGAGAAGAAAGATTAAGTGATGTGAGTGGAAATAGGGTTAGAAAAGCAGACAAGCTAGCTCGGAAATATCTTTCAGAAGCCAAAAAGAACCTAGGTAATCAGAAAGAGTTTTATATAGCAATGGAGCGTGCTTTACATAATTATCTTAAAGCTAAACTTCATATTCAGACAAGTGATATGAGTAAAGATCGTATTCAGCGATTACTAAAGGAAAGGGAAGTTGAAGATACCACTTCTATAGAATTTATAGCTTTGTTAGAAAGTTGCGAGTTCGCTAGGTATACTCCATCATCAACTACGGCTATGCAACAGGATTATGATAAAGCTTCCAGAGTGATAGCAGCGATTGATAAACAATTATAAATATTGAAAGTAGTGAAGAATTTAGTGGTAATAGTTGTTTTTCTAATGAGTATGATGAGCATAGCTCAGAATGATCAGGTATTCGAAAAAGCAAATACTTTTTATAATCAAGAGCAGTATCAAGAAGCCATTGATGCTTATAAATCAATTATAGATAGTGGTCAGGAATCTGCAGAGTTATATTATAATCTTGGAAATGCTAATTACAAACTGAGTAATATAGGCTCTAGCATTTACTACTATGAAAAAGCTTTAGAATTAGCACCAAATGATGAAGACATTCTTAATAATCTCTCTTTTGCTAATAATGCAACGATAGATGCTATCGATGTAATACCAGAAGGGGTAATTGCTAGAACGATTAATGGTTTTACAAATATGTTTAGTTTTGATAAATGGGCTTGGATTTCAGTGTTTTGTATGATTTTCTTTGTAGTGTTATTTATACTATACTATTCGGCGAGAATATCTTCTAAGAAGAGATTATTTTTTCTTGGATCTTGGGTGTCATTACTTATTGGATTGTTTGGAGTTTTCTTTGCGTTTAAGCAGTATAACTTTATAGAAAATAATCAGTATGCTATTATTTTTGCTCAAGAAACTACGATAAAAAGTGAGCCTAATTTACGTAGCGAAGAAGTATTTGAACTCCATGAAGGTACAAAAGTCAAAGTAACCGAAACAGTGAATGACTGGAAAAAAATTAAACTTGCAGACGGGAAAATAGGATGGATTCCGGCTACGGATTTAAAAGAATTGTAAATTTTATCTTCTAAAAACTTGAATTAGACAATCAATCAGCCAATGAGAAACCTCTTGGTGTATCAGTGATTACCATTTTATTCGTTGCACTATTTTCTAAGATTAATAAAATTAGAGTTTTGCAGTTATTTATACAATGACTAAAAAGTTAAATGCTCTTAATATTTAGAAGTTAACAGTGAAAAAAAATTGTTTTAAAAAAATTGTTAAAATAATTTTACGATTGATTTAACACATTTTAGGAGTATTACTATTATTTTTACGTTCCATAAAAAATATTTATGCTAAGTATAAAGATTGCAAAATTTTTGATTATATCGGGATTTCTGTTTCATATTGGAAACTATGCAATTGAGTTATTTGATTTATATAGTGGTAATATTGATTCAATCGCTCATATAATAGAGGATACAGAAGAAAAGTCTGAATCTAATGAGAAAGATGGATCTGAAAAAGAAGATCAGAAAGAAAAAGATAAGATTTCTCAATTTGCTGATAACAAGCATGCTGGGGTGTCTCATTATAGCATAAAATACTATCCCGATCTGATATACGAAAACTCATCGGTCTATCTGGAATATACCACCCCGCCCCCAGAGTTAGGGTAATTTGAACCGCACTTAGAGATCAAATAGGGGATAAGAAAACCATTACTTGACTCTGAAAATCAATTTTTTCAATTTTAAAAAAATATAACGAAAACCAATTTCGTTATTTACTATGTTTTATGAGTAATTCAAAATTATTTCAAAGTTTAAAATCAGACATACCTGCAAGTATTGTTGTCTTTTTTGTGGCATTGCCTTTATGTTTAGGTATTGCCTTAGCCAGTGGAGCGCCGTTATTCTCAGGTTTAATAGCCGGTATTATAGGAGGTATTATAGTAGGGGCTATAAGTGGTTCGCAAATAGGAGTAAGTGGACCCGCAGCAGGTCTTGCAGCTATTGTTTTTGCAGCTATTGTATCTCTTGGATTTGAAGATTTTTTAGTAGCTGTAGTATTAGCTGGAGTTATTCAAATTTTATTTGGTGTGCTGAGAGCTGGTATTATTGGATACTTTTTTCCATCTTCAGTAATACGAGGAATGTTAACAGGTATAGGTATTATCATTTTTCTTAAAGAAATACCTTATTTCTTTGGATACATTCCACAAAAAGGAGAAGGGTTATTTACGCCCATATACAATTCAATAGTAAACATTAATTTAGGTGATACACTAATTGCTATAATTGGCTTAGCGATTTTATTATTGTGGCAAAATGTATTATCAAAAAAAGGAAAAATATTTCAGTTAGTACAAGGACCATTAGTAGCAGTAGTTCTAGGGATTATATACTATGTAATTTTTGGGAATTCAGGTGACTTGGGAATCCAAACAGAAAATTTAGTAAACGTACCGGTTCCTGCAGATGCAGACTCTTTTTTAGCACAGTTCACAATGCCAAACTGGGAAGTGATTACAAAAACTGAAATTTATGTTACCGCTTTTACCATTGCGTTGGTTGCGAGTTTAGAAACCTTACTTTGTGTAGAAGCAACCGATAAGATAGATCCAGAAAAAAGAGTAACTCCTACAAATAGAGAATTGATTGCGCAGGGAACAGGAAATGTGATATCTGGATTGATTGGAGGTCTTCCTATTACACAAGTAATAGTACGTAGTTCTGCGAATATTCAATCTGGTGGAAAATCGAAAATGTCTGCCATTATACACGGATTTTTCTTATTGATTTCAGTAATGTTAATTCCTACATTGCTAAATAAAATTCCACTTTCTGTATTAGCAGCTATTTTACTTTTAGTAGGTTACAAATTAGCAAAACCTTCTACTTTTAAAAATATGTGGAATTCTGGATGGAAACAATTTGTTCCTTTTATAATTACTGTGTTACTTATCGTGTTCAAAGATTTGTTATGGGGAATAGGAATTGGACTTGCGGTAGGTATCGTCATTACTCTTATTAATAGTTATCAAAATTCTCACTTCCTTCATAAAGAAGAAAGTGAAGGTACTTCTAAAATCAAAATGACACTAGCAGAAGAAGTTACTTTTTTCAATAAGGCTACTATATTAAAAGAGTTGGATAGCTTACCAGAAAATTCTTATCTGGAATTGGATGTAAGAAAAACCACTTATTTGGATCACGATGTTATCGAAATATTAGATGACTTTAGAGAAAAAGCTAAAAATAGAAATATTTCAGTGAAGCTAATATCTCAGAGAGGTATCGAAGAAAACCCTGAGAGCTACATTGAATTTTTTAAATTGAGACCAAAAATTACATAATAAATTAGAAATATTATGAAATGAGCTATAATGGTCGTGTTCATACCAACCCGATATATTTACTAGCGAATTCGATTTGATAATAAAAGAAGAATTTTAAAAAAAGAACAGATGAAAGCACATACTAAAGACACACAAGCAGCAATAACGCCACAAATAGCATTACAATTACTTAAAGAAGGAAACCAAAGATTTCAGCAAAAACATATGGCGGATAGAGATCTTCTGGATCAGGTTAATGATACAAAATCAGGTCAATTTCCATTTGCAACTATTCTTAGTTGCATAGATTCCAGAGTTTCATCAGAACTGATTTTCGATCAAGGAATAGGAGATATTTTTAGTGCACGAGTAGCGGGTAATTTTGTAAACGAGGATATTCTAGGAAGTATGGAATTTGCTTGTAAACTTGCAGGAACTAAATTGGTGTTGGTACTTGGACATACGGCTTGCGGAGCGGTGAAAGGAGCGTGTGATGATGCGAAATTAGGTAATCTAACAGCTTTGTTAAGCAAAATAAAGCCTGCTGTAGCTGCAGTAAGCGAACCATCTGATGAATCACTAAGAAATTCTAAGAATATCGAATTTGTAAATGAAGTAGCTGTTAAAAATGTGCATATGACAATCGATAATATTCGAAAGGAGAGTAGTGTGCTAAAAGAAATGGAAGACAATAAAGAAATACTTGTTATCGGTGGTATGTATGATATTAATGACGGTAGCGTAACCTTTTTCGAAGGTTAGAAATGCTAAAAATTTCTTAAAAAAAGGCTTAAGTCATAATGACTTGAGCCTTTTTTACTTCAATTCTAATAGTTTTATTATTATTGTTCCTCATAAAACTAAAAAGATGAAAGGATTTTTTAGCAATTTTAAAGGAGATGCTTTTGGTGGATTAACTTCAGGTATTGTCGCATTACCATTAGCCTTAGCTTTTGGAGTGTCTTCTGGATTAGGACCAACTGCAGGATTATATGGTGCTATTTTTATAAGCTTTTTTGCAGCTTTATTTGGAGGTACTAATACTCAGATTTCTGGACCAACAGCGCCAATGACAGCCGTAAGTATGGTTGTAATTGCTGGAATTATTGCTGCTAATGATGGTAGTGTAGAAAAAGCATTACCAGCTATTTTAACCATTTTTCTTTTATGTGGATTGATACAGGTTTTATTAGGAGCTATTGGGTTAGGAAAGTATATTAAATATATTCCTTATCCTGTTGTATCAGGTTTTATGACTGCTATTGGTGTTATCATATTACTTACTCAGATATTACCATCCGTAGGATATTATCCTAAAGAAGATGATGCATTTGTTTCTCAATTTAAACCAAAAGCGGAGGAAGTAATGCTTAAAAACATTCTCCAGGAAGAAGCTGGCAAAGGTGTTTTGGTCTTAGAAGATTTTAAACAAACAATAACTAAAGCAGAAACAATTTCTGAAGCAGATATCTTAAAAGAATCTCAGACACTTGCAGGAAAAGAAGCTTCTGGAGCTTTAGGAGCTATTAAAGTTCTTCCTCGGGCGTTAAAAAATATTAATTGGCTGGAATTGTTAATTGCACTGGGAACTATTTTTATAATTTATGGTTTTAAACGAATTACTAAAGCTGTTCCTAGTACATTAGTTGCTTTGGTTGTAATGTCTGGAATTGCTTATGGTTTTGGTTTAGATTATAGACCAATTAAAGAAATCCCAAGTGGTTTACCCATACCAAGATGGGAAATATTCACTGGATTTAGTCTAGATAGTATAACACCATATCTTTTTACGGCATTTACACTCGCCCTTTTAGGAGCTATTGATTCTTTGTTGACTAGTGTTATTGCAGATAATATGACTAAAACTAGACATAAACCAAACAAAGAATTAGTTGGTCAAGGTATTGGTAATAGTATAGCGGCTTTATTTGGAGGTATACCAGGAGCAGGAGCAACAATAAGAACTGTAGTAAATATTAATGCTGGAGGTAGGACTAAATTGTCTGGTATGATTGCAGGATTAATTTTGTTTGTTGTCATGTTAGGATTGGCTCCTGTCGCATCAAAAATACCAGCAGCTGTCCTTGCAGGTATTCTAATTACAGTTGGTATAGGTGTAATGGATTATAAAGGATTAAAAGCAGTGCCAAGTATGCCTAAAGACATTAAGTTAGGACCTATTAAACTTAGTTCTGAAGTATTAATAATGTTAGTGGTACTAGTATTGTCTACATTCTGGAATTTGGTATATGCAGTTGGTATTGGATTGGTTATTGCGTGTTTAATGTTTATGAAAAAAATTGGAGATTTAACTGCAGCACGTTCTGATGTAAAACCATTGAAAGAAGAGGCTTGGAATGATGAGATAAATTTTCCAGATCAACTTAAGGAAGAAGTGTTTATCAAACACCTTAAAGGTCCATTATTCTTTGGTTCTACTAGTGATTTTCAAAATTTAGCTGCACAAATCCCTGATACTTCTAAAGTGGTAATTGTTCGGTTAGCTAAAATGCAATATATGGATCAATCTGGTTTATATACCATGGAAGAAATCATTTTAGGACTACAAGAAAAGGGTATTAAAGTATTGTTTGTAGGCTTACCCAAACAACCGAGATATATGATGGAACATATTGATATTATTCCTGATTTAGTTCCTGAGAATTGTATATTCAATGATTTCAATTCTTGTATGGAATATGTCAAAAATAATGTAAAGAATACCTTGTAAAGTACTTTGAATTTATGCTTTAGGTAGTCTTTTCATTTTCATTTGTTTGTTTTAGTATATTAGGTAATACCATTGGAGCCAACTTTTTTACAGGAGAATAGAGTATGGACGAATCTAATGTTTCTTGTTTAATTATATTTAAAGATCTATTTCCGGCATCTACAAAAATTATAATAACACTAGCAATAAATGCAAATTTTAATACGCCAAAAGCCGCTCCTAGGAGTTTATTAAGAATTCCTAAAGAGGCAAAATCTGCAATCTTAGTCAATAGTTTTCCAGCAATAGAAATCAGAATTACCACAACAATAAAAGTGATGGCAAAAGCAGTGAGTTTCATAGCCCCATCTCCCCAATCAACATATTGCTCTAAATACCCTCCGACCAGGTGAGAAAAATGTACAGCGATATAAATTCCGGCAACTAAAGCAACTAAAGAAGCTAGCGAAACGAATAAACCTTTACTAAATCCCTTGATTAACCCCCATAACAACAATATGCCTAAAATGATGTCAATGTAATTCATTGGTAATTTTGTTTGGTCTAAATATAATGTTTTAAATCAAAATTGTGTAGCATATAGAAAATAGTCTCAAACAACTAATTGAAAGGTTTAGAAGTAGATTCTAAAAGTAACATTCGGTGTAATTCCCAAGGATTGTTGTCGGATTATATCCAGTTCTATATTTCCGGTATCAGCACTTTCATCTGCTTGATAACGTATGGAAATTGGTACTTGTCGGTCATAAACATTGAGTACAGATACACCAATCTGACCTCTCCATTTATTATTTTTATTAATATCAAAATGATAAATTAATGAAGCATCTAAACGATGATATTCCGGTAAATTTCTAGCATTGGGATTGCTAAATTCTATGTCTTCATTAACAAGATCAGCATCGGTAAAAGGAGCACCGGATCTCCAGATCCAACCTAAAGAAAACTCCCAGTTTTTAATTTCTAAAGTGCTGGAAAATCTAAAATTATGAGTAATATCATTATTTCCGGGAAATGATGACTCATGTAGTTCAGGAAACGTATAGTCAATATCGTTAAAAGTATATCCAATCCAAGTTCTAAAATTTTTGAATCGTTTCTTTAGTAATACATCTAAACCTATGATGTCACTTTCACCTGTAGAAAATTCATTATTGATATTGTTAAATCCATTGGTAAGAGAGGTTAAACCATTAATATTTTTGTAATATCCATCTATTTCAAGATTCCAATCATTTTTAGAGAACAGTAATCCTCCGGAAAATTGTGTGCTTTTTAATAAAGGAATTTCTTCATTATCGGAGTGTATCCATAGGCTGTTTTCTAACCGAAGTTGAGTATCTTCAAATTCTACTAACTGACTGATGGGTTGGTATCTGAGCTCACCAGTAGCTTTTACACGTAAGTTTTTGGTAATTGGATATTCAATGTTTATTCTTGGCTCGGCATAGAATTGATCAACCACAGAATAATGAGAAGCCCGAATCCCCAGATTGATTAACCCTTTATTTTTAGAAGAAAACTTATAATTAGCGTAGATTGAGTTTGCATTGTTTTTTACAAGATCCGTTTCATTAATTGGAGTCTCGAATTCACCATCTCTAGTAATATTATAAAACACTTTATTGTTAGAGAATTGATAACCAATTGTTGCTGAATGTTTTTTGCTTATATCGTATGTTAGATCAATATCAAAACCAAGATCTTCTACAGTGTTTTTTCGAATAGATTGTTCTTCGATTACTGTTTCCTGTCGTTCCGTAAATCGATAATCAGAGTCATATTTAGAATAATACCCTTTCATATTATACCGAACACGTTCTAGTTTGGTACCAACCCAGGAAAAACTGACTCCTTCGTTTTGGATAGTAAGATCGTCTGTAAGAAGATCTTCTTCATTATTTATTTCGAAAGCAAGGTCGTTTTTGGTATAAATTCCGCTTACCAGAATTTTATCGTTTTCAGAAATATCAGCAATTAATTTTACACTTGTATCGTAGAAAAAAAAGTTATTATCAGATACTTCTTCTTCTATTTCATCTTCGTCCTCAAGATCGATTGGATTTAACGCATCAGTTATTTTAGTATTTTGAAATACTTTGTCAAAATATGCAGAGTATGTTGGAGTTTCTAAGTAATCCGTATATGCTCTTCTGCCAGAGATAACTAATCCTACTTTATTTGTGATAGGTGTTTTCAGGAAAAGATCAGCATGTGTGCCATTGAATCCCATACCGCCATTAAATGTTGAAGGAACTTTTACATCACTAGAAATATCAATTACTCCAGATACCCTATCGCCGTATTTAGGATCTGCTCCTCCTTTAAAGATTTTTGTGTCAGAAACAACATATGGATTAAAAGCTGAAATGAGTCCAAAAAAATGCCCTGTATTATACATTTTTATATTGTCCCAAAGAATTAGGTTTTGATCAGGAGAACCGCCCCTAATCTGTATGCCTGTTGCAGTTTCATCAGGGCTACTAATGCCAGGAATCAGCTGCATACTTTGAAAAATATCGGGTTCAATTTGACCAGGAAGAATTCCCAAATTTTCATTAGCAATACCAAGAGATCCATCAATGTTTTTTCCGAGCCCTTTAGTAATATACTCTATGATAAGTACTTCTTCTAGTGCAGTACTTTCTGTTATAAGTCTTATACGTTGACAAACTGACTTTTTGAAAGTTGCTACTGAAATAGTTTTTTCTGAATATCCTACATACTGAATTGTAATAGAAGTGTTTTTATCTATTTTTTCCAAAAGGAAAAAACCATTTTCGTCAGAAATAACTCCTTCATTTGTTTCTTTTACTACTACAGAGGCATATGATAGTGGGCCATTTGTATTTGCATCAAATATATATCCACATATAGAAGTTTTTGTGTCCGGAGCACTTACGGTTACTTGTCTATCGGATATCTTATTATATGTAAGATTCGTTAAAGCTCTTAAGGTTACCAACACTTCATCAAGAGGAGTATTGTTAAGAGAAAGTGTTACTACTTTGTTTTTGACAACATCATTACTAAAGGAAAAAATCAATCCGTAGGATTCAGAAATTTCGGTAAGTACCTGATGCAAAGGTGCTTTTTTGTAATTTTTCATTACCTGAGCTTGCGTCGAGTAGGTTAAAAATAATAGTAGAAAAAAAGCTTTTTTCATTAAGATAAAATAACAAGTAACATTAAAATTTTTATATTCTTTCCGTTTTTGTAGTGGTCACTTCTGGCACTTATTATAAACTATTTATTAGAAAGTTTTATACTTGTTCCATTAACAACGTATTCTATATTCATAGGAACAAGTACGGATTCTAAAGCAAGATCTAAATTGTTATATAAGAAACCTCCAGAAAACAACTTGTTTTCATCAATCTTGGTTCTTATAAAAGTGATGTTATATTGTCTTTGTAACTCGTCTAAAACTTCTTTTAGAGGGGTGCTTATAAAAAGACTTTCTCCTTTTTTCCATAGAGGCTCTGATTCAGAAATAGTTGTTTTATTTAATTTGTTGTTTTTAAGTAAGACGGCCTCTCCTTTTTTAATTATTTGTTGTTGATTTGTATTGGTTTGGACTCGTACTTTACCTTCATAGCAGGCTACTTCGAAAATTGTTTTTCTTGATTTTACATTAAAAATTGTTCCCAATACTTCAATATTTCCAGAATTCGTTGTTACTGAGAATTTGTTACCGGTTTTGACTTTAAATAAACCTTCTCCATCCAATTGAATTTTTCTGTTTTGTGACCAAAAGAAACGATTATATGATAAGGATGAGCCTGCATTAAGATCTGCTTTACTTCCATCGGGTAATGTAACGGCCATCTGAGACCCTATATCGGCTGTATATGTTACTTTATTAAAGAATAACCCTATAATTAATACTATTGAGGCTGCAGCGGAAATAGCATAAATAAAAGGTTTTAAACGAATGACTTTTCCTTTTTCCTGATGCTGTAATTTCTGTAAAGTCACAGCAAGAGAGGCTTCTTCATCAAATGAAGGTGCGTCAAAATATTCAAGACCTTTTACAATTTTATCATAGTCATCGAATTCTTCAGACTTTCTAAATTGTTCCAGTTCTTGAGGAGTCAAATCATCGTTTAACCATTTTGCCAAATATGGATCTTTGTCCTCAGCCATTTAATTTGTAGTTGTTTTTTCGAATAATTAGGTGTGTTATTAGCCATATAACCGGCTACCTGCTAAATACCCTACCTTATTTAAATATTTTTTATGATTTTCCTTAATTTCTTAAGAGCATTGTGCATTCTTTTTTCTACTGCTTTTACAGAAATACCAAGCATTTCGGCAATTTCATTGTATGTTTTTTTGTCGATACGATTTAATAAAAATACTTCTCGTTGTGCTTCAGAAAGATCGGCAATAGCATTCTGAAGCTTCACCATAAACTCTTTTTCTTCTAAAATAAAATCTGGAGATTCATGATTTCTGTCTCTATGAGATAATTTAGTGTATGCTAGTTTTACTTTCTGATGTTCTACTTGATTTAGAAACAGATTTGTAGATGCTTTATACAAAAAAGCTCTTGCTTTTTCGAAGATTATTTTTTTACAATTATTCCATAATCGAATAAAAGCCTCCTGCATAATATCCTCTGCCTGATCCGGATCTCCACATTTATAATAAATATGATTTCTAATAGTCCTGGAGTGTGATTTGAATAACTCATTAAACACTGGTTGTTCACAAACAGATTTGGGAGATATATTCATAGGCGAAATATTTTTTTCAATCCAGGGTAGGGTATTTTTCTTATGTCCGGTTATACAGCCAAAAATAACTCATTATGAATTCCAAAACAAATCTTAGAATTACGGTTATCTTGATTGCTGCTATAGCTATTACTTCAATTGGATTTAAATTGAAACCAATTATAAATAACTATGATAACTTTAATCCTGATGAAGTTTATAAAGTAAATTATACTTATTTTTTTAAGTCTGGAGACAAAAACACATTTGTAAAAACGTTTATTCCTAAAAACAACTTCAGACAAAGAATTTCTGAAGGGAATATCAAGAAAGATAGCACTTTACATTTCAAGAAAAAGGAAGAAGAAAATGAAAATATAAGGGCTATTTGGAATACCACGAATAAGAATACATACCATTCTGTAAACTACGAATTCATTTTTGAAGGAAAAGATAAAAACTATATCATTCCTAAAACGTTTATTAGGACATCTGATACGTATAAAAAATATTTAGAGCCAACATTAAATATTCAGTCTAATGATGAATCAATAAGTGAATTAGCTAAACGGCTTGTTCGAGAAACGAAAGATGATAAAGAGGTCATTAAAAATATTTTTGATTACGTATCTGGCATTCCTTCTGCACCAATTATTACATTAACCGATGCATTAACTACGATCCGACAAAACAAGGCATCCTGTAACGGAAAGAGTAGATTATTTGTAGCCTTGTCCAGAAATCTGGGATATCCTGCTAGAATTAAAGGAGGAATCATTGCAGAAAATTCTAATAAAAGAACATCCCATGTTTGGGCAGAAGTCCTTATTAATGAGACTTGGGTACCTTTTGATACTTTAAATAATCACTTTGCATATTTGCCTTCTAATTACTTAGAGATTTATCAGGGAGACGAGTTTTTAATAACGCATACGTCTGGAATTCAGTTTGATTATACCTATCAAATAGAAGAAGTAAATCACATTGCTTTCTTAAAGATGAATTCTGAAGAAATACGTAATCTATCCGGGGTTTCTCTTTGGGGACTTGTAGAAGGAGGAATCATGCCAAAAAAATCATTAAATCTTTTACTGTTATTACCACTAGGAGGTTTATTGGTAGCTTTTTTGAGAAACGTTGTAGGAGTAAAGACATTTGGGATTTTTCTGCCAGTTTTGATTGCATTTTCTTTACTACATATTGGTTTCGTATCGGGAATTATACTATTTGTTGGATTGATTTTATTAGTAGGATTAATTTCGTATCCTTTTGATAAAATAGGCTTGTTATATACACCTAAACTAGTGGTGTCTCTTACAATTATGGTCGGATTAATGATTACCGCTACAACAATAGGCTTAAAATATAATATCACGTGGCTCACGACATTAACTTTTTTTCCGACTATTATTCTTACAATAGCCGCAGAACGATTTTCCAGAGCAACTGTTGAAGATGGTTACAAAATGGCAATCGATAAGTTGTTTCAAACATTGTTAGCTACTACAATCTGTTTTGGACTATTATCCTGGAAAGCGTTACCATCTATCCTAATAATCTTTCCTGAGATTATACTACTGATTATTTCTTCTGCAATACTTCTAGGAAGATATATAGGTATCAGATGGGTAGAATTTTATCGTTTCAAACCATTATTTAGTTAATCAATCCATAAGAAACAGTATTCCAACCCTATTAGTTTACTCTTTGGGGTGGTATTGAATATTTCAAAATCTAAAACTATGCTGTCAACAATTCTGAAAATGAGAAATCGTAAAAAATCAAACGTAATCGGTTTGAACGAAAGAAACATTAAGTTAATCTATCCTAATAATGCTAAAAAGCATTATCCTCTTGCTGATGATAAAGTATTAACAAAAGAAATTTTGCATCAATATGATATTCCTTGTGCAGAAACATATGCTGTAATAGAATACAACAGTGATATAAAAAAAGCCTGGGAAACTTGTAAGAAGTATACTGCAATGGCTATAAAACCAGCAAATGGTTGTGGTGGTGGTGGAATCAAAATTATTAAGAAAGATCTAAAAGGTAATTGGACAAGCAGTGGAAAAATAATTACCGAACGGCAGATATTTCAGCATATGGCTGCCACCATAATGGGATTCTTTTCTCTAGGGTCACATGATAGGGTTTTGGTCGAGGAATGCATAGAACCACATCCTTTTTTTCATAAAATATATCCACAAGGAGTGCCTGATTTTAGAATTATAACACTTAATCGAATTCCTTTAATGGGGATGTTAAGGATGCCCACAGATAAATCCGATTGCAAAGCAAATCTTCATCAAAATGGAGTGGGTATTGGAGTAGATTTAGATAAAGGAACACTGACCGAAGTATATGATGGAAAAAATTATTTTGATCATCATCCGGATAGTGAATTTATAATAAAAGATGTTCCCATTCCATACTGGAAAGAAATTCTGAAAATAGCTATTGAAACAGCAAAAGTTTTCCCTTTAGATTATCTAGGAATTGATATCGTAATTGATAAAAATAAAGGACCGCAAATAATGGAAATAAATGTGCGGCCAGGACTGGGAATACAATTAGTAAATAAACAAGGTCTAAAAAAAGCAATAGAAGAAAAAACAAACAAGTAAGAAAAGGAAAAAAACGATATATGAAAATCACGAAAATCTTTATAACAATTGTATTGACATTAACAAGTATCATATCATATACACAGAGTAAAAATACATTCTATGCAGAAACCCAAGCAGGGTATGAATATAATTATTTTAGAAGCCCCAAAGAGATAAGAACAGGAGGAACTATATTAAATGAAGACGATTTGATATCCAGTAGTTTTTATCAAGACATAGAATTAAATTATAGATATAAATATAAGTGGAGCAAAAACAGGATAAGAGTTTCTGCAAATCCTTTTTCAAGAATATTTTACGAAAATTCTAATGATAGTTATTGGAGCTTGCATACGAACGTCAAATATGATTATAAATTTAATAGAAAGACGTCATTACTTACAGAAGTTCGATTTATAAGAATGAACAGAGAAGGACTGGGAGGCGATCAGGATGTATTAATTAATCCTTTAGGATATACCAGTTATGGAGGTAGCCTAGGTTTACAGTTAGTTCCACTTATAAATAATGAATTTACGGTAGAAGGATTTTATAATTTTAGAAATTTTGATGCTTTTGGTGTTAGAGATTTACAATACAATGAGTTTGGAGTTCAATTTTCTTCGGTTCAAACTTTTAGAGTAAATAAATTGAAACATAAATTAGGCATAACGGCGTATGCAAAAAAACGACGTTATGACACTTTTAATGCTAGTGATATCGAACCAGATGGAGAAAGGGATTGGGATTATCTAAAAGGGACCTTGTATTATAGATTACCTTTCAGTAAACAGTTCGAAGTAAAACCAAATTTTATTTATTATGTAAGAATTGATAATTCTACTAACCGATCAGGGTTTAATCAATATGGCCCAGGAATTGCTCTGAAATATGACAATGACAAGACAAAAATTAGAGGAACTTTTTCTTTTATTACAAGAAATTATACAGATATCGAAGCCAGAAATACTGATGGACTTATTGGAGAAGAGTTACAATATGAATATGCTAATTTTCAATTAAATGGTGCTCATAAAATTGGAAATGGATTTTCAGTAACGACAACTTTATTCTCAAAAGTCCGCAGTACAAATTATAGTGATATAGATGCAAGATCTTTTAGAAATTATCGGAATCAATATGCCGGAATTGGCGTATTGTGGGAATTTTAATATTTCTCACAAATGATGGTTGGTTTTTTTAGTTAAGCGTTACTTTTGTAGCGCTTAATTTTTTATGTAGAAATCGAAAGTATAGGTAAAGATACGTTATGGCCAGAGACGAAAAATTAAAAGAAAGATGGGACATTTTGGTCCAGAAATTATCAGCTCAATTTGCTGATGGAGATGAGTTGGATTTAGATGCAATTATCTATTTAATAGGAGTACAAGAATTGGGTCAGGTTCATCGCAAATTTAAGAAGGATGAAAAATTAGACCTTATGCACATTGCGATATGCAGATTGTTAGAACCATATGGCTATTATGAATTTGATTATTTTGATGAACAGGGATGGCCACATTATATTGTAAAAGAGCAATTGCCTAACCTTAAAGCAGGAGAACAGTCTGTCTTAATGAAAGAAGCAATCGTCAGTTATTTTTTGACAAGTGAGTATATTTATTAAGATTAAAAAATAACAGATATACAAAAAGATGCTCGACTTGAGCATCTTTTTGTATAGATGATTTATTAAAACCTTCTCTTAAAGAAGTTTACTCATAATGTAGTTATCTTCTCATAGCATACCAAGAAGCCGAAGGAAGATTACTTATCAATTCTTTTAATCCTTTCATGTCTATAATTAGAATTCCAAAAAATAACTTTTTCATATCGACATTTTTTAAATTAAACATTAAATAATGACTAACTTTTAGTCATATACCATTTGTTTGCAGGTATTGGTTATGAAATATTATTTTGGGAGAAAATCTAGGGCGAAACTTTATACTATTTAAAAAATAGAATTTTATTTTTAATACACCTAAATATAGTTAATGTTTAGAGTTTTATCAAGATTTTTAACGTGCTTTAACGTACCTGATAATTGTTTTTCTTAAAGAATCTTAAAAAACAATAGTTATCTGATTACAAGAATGTTATCTTTTTGTTTTTTTCGAGATTAATTACTTCGAATACTTCTCAGTTTGTGTCATTTTTTTAACTTTAATACAAAAAGAAAATATGCTTCTAAATCTTATCAATGACCTTAATATTGTTCCCAATGATACCGGACCAATTTATCAGGAGACAATGATGGGAAGATTACCAGTAGAACCCTTTAATACGATTAGTAATCTTGTATTTTTATTTGTAATCATCTATTTCTCCATCAGAGTATATAAAAATCCAAAACAACATTTGTTTTTAGCATTTAGTTTACCAATTCTGTCCATTGGCTTTATAGGAGGAACCTTATTTCATGGTACCAGAAGTCATCAGATATGGTTGTTTATGGATTGGGTACCCATTATGATACTATGTATGTCTGCAGTTTTTTATTTCATTTTTAAGTTATATAAAATTTGGTGGAAAAGAGTATTGGCGTTTATCTTAATTTTTGGTGTTTCTTTTGGTGTAAGAATGCTACCAATGCCTTCGGTCGTTAGAATTTCACTAGGATACGTAATTACAGCAATTACAGTTTTGCTTCCCATTGTTTTATATCTTATAAAAACAAAAGGGAGACATAAAGAAATGATTATACTAGCTTTTATGTTTTTTGCTATAGCCGTAAGCTTTAGAAGCGCCGATAAGTTCTGGGAAACTGATTTTCTGTATATGGGAACACATTGGTTATGGCATCTATTCGGAGGAATGTCGGTTTTCTTTTTGATGTTATATACCTATCGAGATAATCTAAAACAAAGCACAGCTTTTACTAAAAGTTGATTTTTCTTGAAATAATACATTTTATTACCTAAATAATACATTTTTTATAAGGTATGTACGGTTTTATGTGTTACAAATCTTAAATTTGCCCTCTATTAAGAAAAAGATCATGATCGATAAGATTAAAGAATATATATCAGAAGTTGAGGATTTCTCTGCTAGGACCAAAGAAGAAGTTGAGGCGTTCAGAATAAAGTTTTCGGGTAAGAAAGGATTGGTTAATGACTTTTTTGCTGAATTCAGAAATATTGCCAACGATCAGAAAAAAGAGTTTGGTCAGGCTATCAATGCATTAAAAGTAGCTGCTGAAGAAAAAGTAAGAACTTTAAAAGACGAACTAGAATCTAAAGACGAAGAAAAGGGAGCCTATGGAGATCTTACACGTCCAGCAGAACCGATTGCTTTAGGATCTCGTCACCCAATTTCTTTAGTAAAGAATCAAATCATAGATATATTTTCTCGTATTGGTTTTAATGTTAGTGAAGGACCAGAAATTGAAGATGACTGGCATAACTTTACTGCGCTTAACTTACCAGAATATCATCCGGCACGTGACATGCAGGATACGTTTTTTATCCAGACAGATCCTGATATTTTATTGCGTACACATACATCTTCTGTTCAGGTGCGATATATGGAAGAAAACAAACCTCCGATCAGAACTATTTCTCCGGGTAGAGTATATCGTAATGAAGCAATCTCTGCTAGATCACATTGTTTCTTTCATCAAGTAGAAGGATTGTATATAGATAAAGATGTTTCGTTTGCAGATCTAAAGCAAACTTTACAGTATTTTACCACAGAGATGTTCGGTAAATCTAAGATCAGGTTGCGTCCGTCATACTTCCCATTCACAGAACCTAGTGCAGAGGTAGATGTATATTGGGGATTAGAAACAGAAACTGATTATAAAATGACCAAAGGAACAGGTTGGTTGGAGATTATGGGTTGTGGAATGGTAGACCCGAACGTATTGAAAAACTGTAACATTGATCCAGAAGAATATAGTGGATTTGCTTTTGGTATGGGAATCGATCGTATAGCGCTATTGTTATATGGGATTTCTGATATCCGTATGTTAAGTGAAAATGATGTACGTTTCTTAGAACAGTTTAAGTCTGCATTATAATTGAGAAAAGATATAGAAATACCGATAGTAGAAAACGTCTATATAGCCGTGGTCAAAGAATGGAATGATGAGTTCGGTGGCCATGATTGGAATTCATATATCATTAATGATCAAGAAATTCCTATCGAAATGGTATTTGTAGTAACAAAGGGCTATAATACCGAAAAAAAGACATCTTTATTAAGACATGGCATAGGAACAGTTGATGCTAAATCATCAGCTAAAATCGAAATGATTCAAGAAGAATTGTTTGTAATGAATAATGAATTCTCTGTTACATTTTTTGCTGAAGGTAAATTATTCGATAAGAAATATATTTTCAGAAAAAACACAATTAATGAAAATGCCTTTCGAGATCTCCCAGTAATGGAACAACGAGGAGTATTGGTGAAATAATTTGTCAAGTAAATTAATAGATTATGAATTTGTTGTATCGTTTAGTGCTGGTTGTACTCATTTCGGGAGTGTCTTTTTCTTGTAGTGATGATGACTCTGATTCATCCGATACAGCACAAAGCATAACCGGTAAATGGCAATTAGAAGAGTATTTTACCAATGATGGTTTTGAAGATTTACCTATTGAAGAAGCCAATCTTTCTGATTGTGAAAAACTATCTATAATCGAAGTATTGGATACAGAGATTTTTGTGGATACAGGTTACTTTACTTCTAGTGCCGATAATCAGTGTGTTCTTGAAAGTACTAGAGAAGGTACCTGGAAGTTCATTAGCAGTGGGGTTTTTAGCTTTAGTTATAAGCCTGAAGATGTGATTAATGAAGAAGGTGCTACAGAAGGAGTTGTTTTATTGCTGGAAAACAACAAATTAAGTTTGTCATTTTCTTATGGATCAGGTCCTACATTGGATAAATTGATCTATACAAGGATAGATTAGATCTAAAAAACTATTTGATTTCTTTATCCACCGTGATTCAGATGCTTATTTGGTTTGTAGCTGTCACCTCTATCATAATCACCCATTATTTTTCTAAGAGACTTTTTTAAAATAATAGAAGAAGACATTGACGTTTCAAAAGAGGTCAATGTTGATTGTTTTGTTCTTGATTTTAGCATTTTTTGATATTTAGATGAATCTCAACATAGAGATTACTTAAAGTTACTACTTTTTTAATAAAACTAGGGTTAGTAAAAGCCGAAAGGTTATCTCATTCTGGTTTGAAAATGCAAGTAAGAAAGACTTCTTCATTCATTATCCAGGAACTATTCATACAAAATCATCTGCTAAAATCTAGATGATTATTAGTTAAACAACTTAGACAAAAACAGGTTTATACCCCATTACACACAGATAAATTGATAGTACTTTAGCGCCATATTTCCCTTTTTAAAAGTTTTACTAATAAAACAACTCTTTTAAATTATTAAAAGAAAGAATTGTTTCACCATATATCCCTATAACGATTGGAATGCCAACAATCAGTCGTAATGGGGATTTTTTTAATCTTAAAACCTAAATAATATGAAAAAAGTATTTTTTTTAGCCGTAGCAATAGCAATTGGAGTATTCTACGCTTGTGAAAAAGAAACAGTAGAAGAAACAAATTCTATTGTGGAGGTAAATGAAAGTAATAACCAAATAGAAGCAGAAGGTAAATGGATTTCTTATCGATGTTACTATATTTTTGAAAGAGGACTAAGGTTTCAGGGGAGATGTTTCTCTTCACTTAACGGAATATGTGGTTTCGAAAAAATATGTATCCCTATCTTTTATGATCCATGTTGGTTTGTACCTTGTTGGATTGATATTTGGGATCCTTGGATAATCTACGAAAAATTAGATCCTAGAGATTTCCTTTCCTTTAGAGATAAATTGGAGGTAGATATAGATCCGAGAAAAGCCTCGATACCATTTGCCTTAAATGAAAAAATTGCAGGATTACAGTTTTATCAGGAAGAAGGTTTGTTCAAAGATAATGTCTTTACAGTAGAAGATTCATTGATTCTTGATGCAGAAATCTCCAAAGAACTAGGATTACAAGGTAATGTGGTAAAAGCGGGTAAATATCCGGTAATTACTAATAAAGAAAATGGAACTTTTAATGTCATACTTTCAGTAGAGAAAGGTTTTGAACGTTAATATCAGTTGACAAATGTTGGCATAAAAAAGGGCTGGTTAGAAAGCTTTCTAACCAGCCCTTTCATTTTAATATAAAACTGTCAACCTATTTCAGGACAATTCATAATGAGATTCTTATTTCTTTATCTCAAAAACTATGGGCAATGAATATAAAACATTTACAGGTTTTCCATCTTTTTCTCCTGGAGTCATTTTAGGAAGTTTTTTGATCACTCTAATCGCTTCTTCTTCTAATTCTGGTAGTGGGCCTCTTGATTTTATGTCAGTTAGTTGACCATTGGTATCTATTTTAAATCGCACATATATTCTTTGAATTCCTTTTAGATTAAGATCTTCTGCAAGTTTAATATTAAACTCAGATCCAACAAATCTTGAAATATTCTGAGAAAAACATTTTTTACTTTCAGTTAAAGAAGCTTCAGAACAACCAGGATAAACGGGGGTTTTGTCCAAATGGACAAAAGGTACATCTTTAGAACCTGGTACATACTGATATTTCGATTTTGAAACATCATTTGTTAGTTTGGCCACCAAACCTTTTAATTGTTTTTCTTCTTCTGAAGACAAACCTCCTTGTAATTCAATTTCATTTTTTAAAGCAGTAATCTTTTCAAGAATAGAATTTTGTTTTGCAATTTCCGGAACATCTTGGGGGGAATCTTCGGCACAAGAAGTGTACACTAACATCATACACACTACAGGTAGTAATAATAGATACTTTAATTGAAAGATTTTCTTTGATTTTGATTTTTGTAACATAATAAGTCGATTTTTGATTAATGAATGATTGAAAAAAGTATTAATAAATGAAATTTTCTCTGTTTGGAAAACCTGAGACAATAGATTCTGATAGTATTCTTTTTTACTAGTTTCCGCTATAGCCTTAGCATCTGCAATATATTCCTGAAGCATGGCTATTCTATTTTGGTATATATAGATCAACGGATTAAACCAAAATAAAATCCGTAACATTTCAAAAAAAACAAGATCTATAGAATGATATTCTTTTACGTGGATTTTTTCATGAAGTAAAACATTGGTTTTTTTAATTTCCGAAAGATTAGTCCCAATATAGATCGTATTGAAAAAAGAAAATGCTGTTGTTGTATCAGGTAATGATATAAGTGTAATATTTTTTGTGTTTACTTTAGTACCAGATTTTCTAAGGTTTAGTATTTTGAAAATTTTGTAAAGAAATAAAAATAAGCTTGCTACCACTCCCAGATACCATAAATATCCAAAAATGGGTATCAAAGAAATGTAATTTGATAGATTACTCTCAGATCCGATAATAACTTCGGGTAAAAGATGCACCTGCATCGGAGTACTTGTAATAAGTACTTCGGGTAATTGTATGGTATATGCTGTTGGAATATTTTGCCTTATAAAATCCAATTGAACCTGAGGAAGCAAAAAACTCAGGATAGGAGTCATAAGAAGATATGCTCTATTCCAATTAAAAAATGTTTCTTTTTTTAGAAATAGATCATATGTTATTAAAAAAAGTAGTTGAAACGCTATGATTTGTAATATATAATGTATCATATTATTCTTCTTCTTTATTTATTTCTCTCATTGCTGCTTCCATTTCGGCAATACTGATGTCATTTTTTTTCATAAAAAAAGAAACCATACTCTTAAAAGACCCTTGAAAGTACCCATCAATCAATTTGTTAATGCTCTGGTTACTGTATTCTGTTTTTTTAACAAGAGGGATATAAATGTGGATTCTTCCTTCTTTTCTATAGTTTACAAAACCTTTGTCTTCTAATATTCTTACAATCGTAGAAACAGTATTATAAGCTGGTTTTGGTTCTGGTAACTGTTCCAGAATGGCAATAACGCTACCTTCCTCTAGATTCCATAGGATTTTCATAATATCTTCTTCAGCTTTGGTCAACTGTTTCATAAGTTAATTTCTTTATAGTTTTCAAACTAATATTTTAGTTTGAGAATGCTAATATAAACTAAATATTTAGTTTGAACTAATTTTTTAGTTTTAATTTTTATCAGAGCATACAACTCGAAAAGTACTAAAAGGGTAGAAAAGGAAGCTAAATGAGTTGTTTATCGATTAAAAATATTGATCGGCGTTATTTTAGAAATCTTGTACTAGAATAACAATTTATCTCTAAAAAATGAGAGCTTTAGAAATCATCTTATTATTTTTTGTAACAATTCTACCATTTGTAAAACGTCAATCTATTAAGAAAATTCCAAAAAAATATTGGATACTTTCTATATGCCTTTTGATGATTTTACATTTTAGTGTCGAAGGTTGGCGTTGGCAAATGACTCCTGCTTACTTATTGATGGTAATATTGATATGGAGAATGTATGTTATAGATATAAATAAACCTTATAAATTAACATTTCGTAGAGGTTTAGGATATTTAGGTTTGATAATGTTATTGATTGTGGGCTGGATCTTACCAATCCTACTTCCAGTATTTTCTTTACCAGAACCTACAGGAGCGTATAAAGTAGGTACAAAGTGGATTCATGTGAAAACAGATCAAGATGAAGTTATTACAAAAGACCCAAATGATAAAAGAGAATTAATGGTCAAAATCTGGTATCCATCAACAACTACTGTTTCTGGTAAAAGAGAACCATACGTAGATCAAGCCAATCGCTTAGGTTTTATAAATAAATATAGTATGGGTTTTTTACCTTCTTTTACTATTAATTATCTGGACAGGGTGAAAACCCATGTATATGAAGATATAACTATTGCAAAAGAAACATTTCCTGTTTTGATTTTTTCTCACGGTTATGGATCCAAATCTACAGGATATTATGCCCTATTAACAGAAATTGCAAGTCAAGGATATGTTATTATAAATATGACTCATACGTACGAAAGTTTAGGTGCTACTTTTCCTGATGGTACAATGAAGTTTTTTGATTATGAGTATCAATCAAATGAAAGTAAAGAATCCATGAAACATATTACTCCTATAAAGGATGCTTTTAGCGCTAACATTTCTTTTGAAGAACGTCATGCAATCTTAAGAAAGGCATCAAAAGGATATTTTGTAAGTGATATGGTAGAAAGGTGGTCAAATGATATGGTTGATATTATTGATCTTTTAGAGAATTGGAATGATAAAGGTTTTTTTAAAGAAAGACTAGACTTAAATAAAATTGGTGTATTTGGCCACTCCAGAGGTGGTGGAGCTGCAGGACAAGTAATGATAAAAGATCATAGAATAAAAGCAGCAGCTAACTTAGATGGAATTCAATGGGGGGGAAATGATGGATACTATTTACCATAAACCATTCTTATATATTTCTGCAGATTGGCCTATTGAACATGAAGATATCAATTCGCATGTTTATAGACATAAGAGTACTGATTATTTTTATGAAAGTAAGTTACTTCAATCTGGACATCCAAACTTTATGGATATTCCATTTATGATCCCCTTACAATCAATTGCAGGAACGGGATCCATAGATGCTACATTAGGGATGAAAATTACCACCCAACTCGTAACTTCTTTTTTCGATAGACATGTAAAAAATGATGAGCGTAAAGATCCAAGTAGTTTAGCAAAAGAATATGAGCTACTGGAGATGAAAGTCTATAAAGGAGATTCTATAAGGTAGTGTTATAAAAAAATGCAGATTAGTTATAACTAATCTGCATTTTTATGATTTGTCCTAGAAACTATTACTTTTTAATAAAATTAAGTAAACTAGTATCCAACCTTCTCACGTACTCTAGAAAGGACTTTATTTGCCACTTTTGAAGCTTTTTCAGCACCAATTGCTAGTGCCTTATCCACTTCTTCTAGATTATCCATGTAATAATTATAGCGTTCACGTTCTTCAGAGAACTTGTCTATTATGACTTCATATAGCGCTTGTTTGGCATGACCGTATCCGTAATTGCCACCGGAGTAATTGGCACGCATTTCTACTAATTGCTCTTCTGATGCTACCAATTGATATAATGCAAATACATTACACGTATCAGGATTTTTAGGCTCTTCCATTGGAGTACTATCGGTTTGAATTCCCATAATACTTTTACGTAGTTTTTTATCTGGTAAAAATAAATTAATGGTATTGCCTTTAGACTTACTCATTTTAGCACCATCCGTTCCTGGAACATACATCGTTTCTTTCTGAAATTGTGCTTCTGGTAAGACAAAAAGTTCTCCAACCTGATTATGGATACGTTCTGCTACATTTCTGGTCATTTCTATATGTTGTTCCTGGTCCTTTCCTACAGGAACAATTTCTGCATCATACAATAAAATATCAGCGGCCATTAGCATCGGGTATGTAAACAACCCTGCATTTACATCTTCTAATCGATCCGCTTTATCCTTAAATGAATGTGCTAGAGTTAACCTTTGATACGGAAAGAAACAACTAAGATACCATGATAATTCTGTAACTTGTGGAATATCACTCTGGCGATAAAATACAGTTTTTTCTATATCTAAACCAAAAGCCAGCCAGGTTGCAGCAGTAGAGTAGGTGTTTTCTCTTAGTATTTTAGCATCCTTAATCTGTGTTAATGAATGCATATCTGCAATAAACAAAAAGGAATCATTCTCTGGTTGATTTGCCATATGAATAGCTGGAATGATCGCTCCTAATAAGTTTCCTAAATGAGGTGTTCCTGTACTTTGGACTCCTGTTAGAATTCTTGCCATAGTAATTTTATAGTTTCTGGCAAAGGTAATTTTTTTGTTCAGATAGCTCAAACCAATTGTGTATTTTTGCGGCTATGTTTATCATTAGATACATATTGATTCTTCTTTGGCGAATTTGGTTTTATATGATGATGGGAATTCCTATTATTATATTATTTCCAATTTTGCTGATATTAACATCAAGAGAACAGTGGTACCCACAGTTTTTTGTTGTTGCCAGATTCTGGGCTAAAATTGTGCTGTTTGGTAGCGGTTTTGTTCCCAGACTAAAAAAAGAAGCAAAAGTGGACGCTCATAAGAGCTATATGTTTGTTGCCAATCACACTTCTATGGCAGATATTATGTTAATGTTGTATTGTGTGAAGAATCCTTTTGTTTTTGTTGGAAAAAAAGAACTAGCCAAGATTCCTATTTTTGGTTTTTTCTATAAGAGAACTTGTATTCTTGTAGATAGAAATAGTCAAAAAAGTAGGAAAGAAGTTTTTGATCGAGCGCAAGCTAGGTTACACGATGGGACAAGTATCTGTATATTTCCAGAAGGCGGCGTTCCAGAAGATGAATCTATTATGCTTGATGATTTTAAGGATGGGGCATTTAGGTTAGCAATTGATCATCAGATACCTATAGTTCCTTTAACATTCCTAGATAATAAAAAAAGATTTTCATATACATTTTTTAGTGGGAGTCCAGGAAAAATGAGGGCTTTTGTGCATAAAGAAATTTCAACTGAGGGATTGACTCAAGAGCATAAGAAAGGGCTTAATATAAACACACACAAAGTCATTTTGGATAAGTTACAATCTGATCAATTGTGATAAGAAGGTTTTTTAAAAACAAAAGCTGTTCCTCCCCAGAAACAGCTTTGTCATCATTGCTTCCCTAGAGCAATAATTCAACCTAACCAACTAAAATAACCTAAAACACATTTAGTTACTTTTCTTTTTCATTGTCTTAAAATTTGAAACTTACTCCTGTATATATACCGAAATAATAAGGTCTAAAGCTTTCCGCACTTTCTTTAAATCCATTAAATTGATATTTAAAGATAGGTTCCATATTAATCTGGAATTGATCTGATAACTTATAATCAAATCCTATACCAATATTTCCACTAAAGCTTATGTCATTGACAGTTTCATCTCTCGCTACGTTTTCATTTCTAAAACTACCTGCAATGATAGATACTTCCTCATCCTCTAAGAACAGTGTGCTGACTCCTCCGATCATATGAATTCCGATTTTGGAATTTGTGAGCGAATATTTAAGTTCTAATGGTACTTCTATATATCCAATACTATGATTAAGTAATCCGGGATTTTGCGATGTTACTAAAACTTCACCGTTAATATCAGGAGGCGCAGGAGTAAAGCTACTTTGTGTAGCTTGAAAATCAGAGACAACAATACTTTGGGTATTTGTAAAGCCATTGTTAATGTCTCCTCGAGCTACAGAAGCAATTCCAAACCCTACATCTTCTGTGTTATACCCTACGTCAACTTTATTCACTCCTGATCGTACACTTAACTTTTTGTTAATTGAATAAGCAACTTGGATACCGTAGCTAAGGTTAACTTGTCCTTGTTTATTATTATCGGAGAATTCCGGATCGATAGACGATCCCCCAAATGAATCATAGTACACTGGAGCAACGTTTGGTGATACATTCCATCTTTTACCTGATTTGGTTTCTGCTATAATTTTTTCCTTCTCTTCTTTTTCTTTTATAGCCTCAAAAATTGATTTTTTTCCGCTATCCGGATTTGGATCCGAAGTTTGGTCAGGAACTTCTTTTTTATTGGAACTGTCAGATTCTTCTGGGTTGCTAGCAATATACTCTTTAATAGTATTTTCCTTGTCATTTGGGTTTTGAAAATATGGATTTTCGTCTTTCGTACTATTTTCCAATTGATTATTAGTTGCATTATTATTTTCCGCTATCCCATTTTTAGCAGTAATAGTTGTGCCCGTAATAGCAACTTTTTCTTTATTTATTTCAG
Organism: uncultured Aquimarina sp.; assembly: GCF_947492405.1. Taxonomy (GTDB): domain Bacteria; phylum Bacteroidota; class Bacteroidia; order Flavobacteriales; family Flavobacteriaceae; genus Aquimarina. The sequence continues at coordinate 985,955 of NZ_CANLMP010000002.1, read as the reverse complement.
AAGTATTAGTTTTTTCTGTTTCAGCTACCGTATTAAATGTTGCCGCTTTTTGTTCCGATATGATGTTGTCTTTTTTCTGATCACCTCTATTAGAAACTATTCCTTTGTTGTTTGTTGCGTTGAAGGTTGTTATAGACTCTTTATTGGTATTACTGTTTGCAGAAGGGTTTTTATAAGCATCTGAAATGGTAGATTTAGAATCTGAAGTTATATCAAATGGAGTATCTTTCTGATCATCATTTTTTAAGGAATTATTCGTAATAGCTTCATTATTGGCGTTGGAACTTTCGGATGCTCCATCACTATAGTTTGAATTTTTGTTTTTTGGAGTGTTTACAAGACCATCATCAGGAATAGCTGTAGTATTCTCTTGATTTTCGGTAGATAAATTATCCGTATTTTCCGAGTTCTTAGTAACGACTATGGAGTCTTCGGTGTTGTCCTCAGGCAGTAAAAAAGGTCCAACAGATAAAATTACTGCTACTAATGCAGCAACTCCAGCAATACGATACCAAAATGGTAAAATAAGTATTCGTTTACGATCTTTATTTTTTCGATCTTGAATTTTTTTCCAGACAGCATCATCAGGTGTAACTTCAAAATTTTTGAACTTTTCCTGAAACAATCTATCTATGTTTTTTTTATCACTCATCTTCATCCTTCAATTGACTGAACGCGTGGTTCATGGTTAGTTTCTATTTTTTCTTTCAAAATATTTCTGGCTCTTGCCAAATTAGATTTGGAGGTTCCTGTCGAAATAGTAAGCATTTCTGCAATTTCTTTATGTGAATAACCATCTAACACATAAAGATTAAATACCAACCGATATCTATCAGGTAATTGCTGAATAATTTCTAGAAGATAATCTAAGGAAACATTGTCCTCATCTATTTCAACTTCTACCTCTTCTATTTGATCTTCACCAATAATTTCAAAAACTTTTTGTTTTCGGTATTTTTGTAATGCGGTATTGATAGTGATTCGTTTTATCCAACCCTCAAAAGAACCTTTACTTTTGTACTGTGCTATTTTGTCAAAAATTGTAATAAAGGCATCCTGCAAGGTGTCTTCGGCACTTGCATAATTGTTAGAATACTTTAGACAGATAGAGAATAGTTTGCTACCATATAATCTATATAGTTGTTCTTGTGCCTTAGCATCTTGTTTCTTACATTTTTTTATGAGTTGCTCTAGACTCACGAACAGTTTTTGTTTTGGTTAACACTACACTATCAAAGCCTTATTCTACAACAGGAACTTCTATAATTAAAAATTCATTTTCACCTTGATCATTTACACCTTGCCAAAATCTGAAAATGTATGAATCTTCTGACCCAACAAAAAAGTTAATTGAGGTGTCAATCAAATCCGTTTCTTCTAGATCTTCGCACATACGATCCTGAACAACAACATTGAGTACAGATACTGTGCGTTCGTTCGATAATCTGTCATAATCAAATCCGCTAAAAGAATGGCAATCCGAAGGTCTAAAATAAAAAACTGTGATTTTATAAGTTTCACCTCTTGTAAATTGACCTGGGATATCTACCTGTTCAATGGGAATTCTCTCATACGAAAAAATGATTCCATCATCATCATTCAAGCAACCGGTCAAACAACCTGAAAAAATAATCAGTAAAATTATTCCTATCCTTTTCATACTAAAATAATTTTGGGGTTCTACATACCAAATTGTATTATATAGATGTAGTAAGAGGTATTTGGTTGCGTTGGTACAAGATAATTTTTAGGCAACAGTGTACAACTTTAAAATTCTTTATACGAATTCATATATAGAACTAGGATATAAGGTATAAAAAAATCCCGAAAGCTCGGGATTTTAGTATTAATTTATGTGGTTACATTATTCGTTGACAATTTTTATAGCTTCCTTGATTTTTTCTTCCAATTCTTCCATAAGTTCAGGATTGTCATTAAGTAATGATTTTACAGCATCTCTTCCTTGACCTAGTTTTGTGTCTTGATAACTAAACCAAGAACCACTCTTTTTAACAATTTCATAATTTACTCCAATATCAATAATCTCTCCTGTTTTAGAGATTCCCATACCATACATGATATCAAACTCTGCTGTTCTAAACGGTGGAGCCACCTTGTTTTTTACAACTTTTACTCGCGTTTTATTTCCTTGCACTTCACTGTTGCTATCTTTAATCTGAGTAGATCTTCGAATATCCAAGCGCACAGAAGCATAAAACTTAAGAGCATTACCACCAGTAGTAGTTTCAGGATTACCAAACATCACTCCGATTTTTTCACGAAGTTGGTTGATGAATATAACAGTACAATTTGTTTTGCTAATAGAACTAGTTAGTTTCCTTAAAGCTTGAGACATTAATCGCGCATGAAGCCCCATTTTAGAGTCTCCCATTTCGCCTTCAATCTCACTTTTTGGAGTTAATGCAGCTACAGAGTCAATAACAATAATATCAATTGCTCCCGATCGGATTAAGTTATCTGCAATTTCTAATGCTTGTTCTCCATTGTCAGGTTGAGAAATAATAAGATCGTCTATATTTACACCTAATTTTTCTGCATAAAAACGATCAAATGCGTGTTCCGCATCTATAAAGGCAGCAATTCCTCCTGCTTTTTGTGCCTGAGCAATCGCGTGAATTGTAAGTGTTGTTTTACCTGACGATTCAGGGCCAAAAATCTCGATCACTCTACCTCTTGGATATCCTCCTACACCAAGAGCTAAATCTAATCCAAGTGATCCAGTAGAAATTACTTCTACTTCCTGAACTGCAGAATCACCCATTCTCATCACGGTACCTTTTCCGTAAGATTTATCCAGTTTGTCTAAAGTTAGTTTTAACGCTTTTAATTTTGCATCTTTTTCTTTATCCGTACTCATGCGTTTACTTTCTTTTGTAATTGATTTTGGCTAAAATACTACAAGTTTTTTGCAAACCCATTTCAAAAATTACACTTATCTGACTAATTTATTAACAATGATTTGTAGCTTAATAGAGCCATTGTTTAATTTTTTTTAAAAGTGTACGCAACCTTTTTTCTTTTACTGCATCTTAAAAGAAAGCAAAACTTGAACAAACTGTGAGGAAGGAGGATGTAGATGAAATTTCTTAAAAGAGTCGTAAGACACAATCTTGATGGCTGTACAGTTACTAGTATTAGTAATTGTATAGTTGAAGGTGGTTAGCTTCGTTATTTAATTATTAGTCGTTTCGATTAAATAGATTAATTAAATAACGAATTAGCCCAAAAAATGCCTTGATGTAATTTCAAGGCATTTTTTTTATTCAAAACTTAACCGTTCTTGCATATTAAACTATGATTTGTACTTTTGCATCAATTAAATAATTTCTTTTAACTTAAAAATTAGTATAGCATGCAACTGTACAATAAATTAAGTGCAAAGGAGAGAGCTGCTCTTATTGATGAGGCAGGTATGGAACGTCTTACACTCTCTTTCTACAAGTACGCACACATTGGTAATACCGAAATTTTCAGAAACCACCTTTTTATACATTGGGATGAACTAGACGTTTTAGGAAGAATCTATGTCGCTAATGAAGGCATCAATGGTCAATTATCAGTTCCGGCACCAAACTTTGAAGCATTCAAAAAACATTTAGATAGTATTTCCTTTCTGGAGAATGTACGATTGAATATTGCCAGAGAACAGGATATCAAGTCTTTCCTGAAGTTGAAAGTAAAGATTCGTAAAAAAATTGTTGCAGATGGTTTAAATGATCAAACTTTTGATGTTACAAATAAAGGAGTTCATGTAGATGCAGAAAAATTTAATCTATTGATTGAAGATCCGGATACTGTATTAGTAGATATGCGTAATCATTACGAAAGTGAGATTGGTCATTTTAAGGGAGCGGTAACTCCTGATGTAGATACTTTTAGGGATTCTTTGGATATTATTGAGGAAAATCTAAAAGAGCATAAAGAAGATAAGAAACTAGTGATGTATTGTACAGGCGGAATACGATGTGAGAAAGCAAGTGCATATTATAAACATAAAGGTTTTAAAAACGTATTTCAGTTAGAAGGCGGAATTATAGAATATGCCAGACAGGTAGAAGAAAAAGGATTAGAGAATAAATATCTAGGGAAGAATTTTGTTTTTGATCATCGAAGATCAGAACGAATCTCTGAGGATGTAATTTCTAATTGTCACCAGTGTGGAAAGCCTTGTGATACGCACGTTAATTGCGAAAATGAAGCCTGTCATCTCCTTTTTATTCAATGCGAGGAATGTGCAACTGCAATGGATAGTTGTTGTTCTATAGAATGTAAAGAGATTAATAGCTTGCCATATGAAGAACAAAAGGCATTGAGGAGAGGTAAGGGTAATAGTAATAAAATATTTAAGAAAGGTCGTTCAGAGGTTTTAAAATATAAGCAGTAATGCTAAAATGTTTTAGATACTATGGTTTTAAAAGAAATCATAGTATCTTTATCGATTAAGATGTTGGATGTGTAAAACATCTAACCTAAATAAGAATCATATTTGCTGTGTTTCATCACAGGCAAATTTCAATATAGCAAGAGAATATGGGGTGTAGTAGTTGTTCCTCCGGGAAAGACGGACAACCAAAAGGATGTAAGAATAATGGTACGTGCGGTACAGATGGTTGTAATAAGTTAACTGTTTTTGATTGGTTATCTAATATGTCGCTTCCTAGCGGTGTAGCACCTTTTCATTGTGTAGAAATTCGTTTTAAAAACGGACGTAAAAGCTTTTTCAAGAACACAGAAAATCTTTCATTAAGTATAGGAGATATTGTTGCTACAGAAGCATCTCCAGGACATGATGTAGGTATTGTTACACTTACTGGAGAGTTGGTGCGTATCCAAATGAAAAAGAAAAAGGTAGCTGTAGATAGTGAAGATGTTAAAAAAGTATATCGAAAAGCATCACAAAAAGATATTGATATTTGGCAAAAAGCTAGAGATCGAGAGCAAGCAATACAAGTTCGTTCTAGAGAAATAGCAATTCGTCTAAAACTACAGATGAAAATATCAGACATTGAGTTTCAGGGTGATGGTTCTAAATGTACTTTTTATTATACAGCAGAAGATCGTGTCGATTTTAGACAACTGATTAAAGAATTTGCACAAGAATTTAGTACTAGAATAGAAATGCGCCAGATTGGTTTCCGCCAGGAAGCTGCTCGATTAGGAGGGATAGGTTCTTGCGGAAGAGAATTATGCTGTTCTACTTGGCTTACCGATTTTAGATCGGTAAATACCAGTGCTGCTAGATATCAGCAATTATCATTGAATCCTCAGAAATTAGCGGGTCAATGTGGCAAATTAAAATGTTGTCTTAATTATGAACTGGATGCTTACATTGATGCCTTAAAAGAATTCCCAAAAACAGAGGTTAAATTACATACAGAAAAAGGTACGGCTGTTTGTCAGAAAATCGATATATTCAAAGGGTATTTATGGTATGCTTATGAAGGAGAATGGATGAATTGGCATAAGATTTCTGCTGATCATGCAAATGAGATTATTGACGCAAACAAAAAGAAAGAAAAGGTAGCTAGTCTTGAAGAATTTGCTTCCGAACTTATTGAAGATACTAAAGTTGATTTTGAGAACGTTGTAGGACAAGATAGTCTAACACGCTTTGATCAACCAAAAAGAAGCAATAGAAGGAGGAATAAAAACCGAAACAGAAACAAAAAGAAAGTTTCTGCAGAGAAACAAAAGCCTACTACTCAAAAATCAAAAGAAGGAAACACTGAGAGCAAAAACTCAAATAGGAAAAGGAGCAATAATCGTAATAAAAAACGTAAACCACAGCAGCGCAAGAATAATGATAAATCTTAAGTTTTTTACATTACTTTTTCTGTTAATAGGTATTGTTTCTTGTGATGACACAAGAGTTTTTGACGAATATAAAACAGTATCAGATTCTTGGGAAAAAGATGAAAAGATAAGTTTTACCTTACCCGAACTTGATTCGTTACAGGTATATAACCTGTTTATCAATGTAAGAAACACCAATGACTATAAGTTTAGTAATTTGTTTTTGATTAGTGAGATGGAGTTTCCAAACGGCAAAATAGTTACAGATACTTTAGAATATGAAATGGCAAAACCAAATGGAGAATGGTTAGGCGTTGGTTTTACGGATCTAAAAGAAAGTAAACTTTGGTATAAAGCAAACGTAAATTTTGCAGAAGAAGGAGTATATAAAGTGGTACTTCAACATGCAATGAGAAAAAATGGAGAGACGCTCGGAATAAATTCTTTAGAAGGAATTACTGATATAGGTTTTAGAATAGAATTTGCAGAAAACCCTAAATAATATGGCTAAAGCAACACCCAAATCAACAAGAAAAACATCAAAAACCCCTCAATTAGATGTGATTAAATACATAAAGTGGTTTTGGATCACTTTCGCATCAGGAATATTTTTGGTAATACTAATATTCCTTTTTGCTAGTTGGGGATATTTTGGCGAAATGCCGGGTTTTGATGAATTAGAAAATCCTCAAAACGATTTAGCCACTCAGATCATTTCTTCTGATGGAAAACAAATTGGAACTTTTTTTAAAGAAAATAGAACTCCCGTTAATTTTGAAGATTTAGCTCCGGATTTGGTGAATGCTTTGGTAGCAACAGAAGACGCTCGTTATTACGAACATTCTGGGATAGATGCCAGAGGAACCATTCGTGCTATTGCCTTTTTGGGTAAAAAGGGAGGTGCAAGTACAATTACGCAGCAGTTGGCAAAACTTCTTTTTACCGGAACAAGATCAAAAGGATGGCAACGATATACCCAAAAAATTAAAGAGTGGGTCATTGCTACTCGATTAGAAAGGCAATATACCAAGGATGAGATCATGGCAATGTATCTTAATAAATATGATTTCCTTAATCAGGCAATAGGTATAAGTTCTGCTTGTCGTATTTACTTCAATAAAACACCAAAAGACCTTAAGAAAGAAGAAGCGGCAGTGTTAGTTGGTATGCTAAAGAATTCTGCACTTTTTAATCCATTAAGAAGACCAGAAATGGTAAAAAACAGGCGTGATGTAGTTTTATATCAGATGGCAAAATATGAGTATATCACAGAGCAAGAAAAGGATAGCTTACAGCAGTTACCATTAAACTTAGATTATGCACCAGAAGGTCATTCTGATGGAATTGCTACTTATTTTAGGGAATATGTAAGAAGTTGGATGGGGAATTGGGTGAAAAAAAACCCGAAAGGAGAAGATGAGGATGGAAACACTCAATACTATAACATATATAGAGATGGTCTAAGAATTAATGTTACAATTGATTCGAGAATGCAGAAATATGCTGAAGAAGCTGTTCAAGAACATATGTCTAACTTGCAAAAAGAGTTTGACAAACAGGAACAGAAAAACAAAACTGCGCCTTTTAGAGATTTAACTAAAAAAGAAGTTGAAGGAATAGTTAAAAGAGCAATTAGAAGTTCTGCAAGAAGAAAAAAAATGTTATCTCAGAATAAAAGCGAAAAGGATATTCTAAAATCTTTTGATGTTAAAACTGAGATGAAAATATTTTCCTGGAAAGGGTATATAGATACTATTATGACTCCCAGAGATTCTATTTTATATTATAAAAGATTTTTAAGATCTGGAATGATGTCTATGGAGCCACAAACAGGCCAGGTTAAAGCTTGGGTTGGTGGTGTAGATATAAAACATTTCCAATATGATCATGTATATCAAGGAGCTCGTCAGGTAGGTTCTACTTTTAAACCTTTTGTGTATGCAACAGCAATAGATCAACTTAAATTATCTCCTTGTGATACACTACCAATGTCTCAGATTACAATCCCTGCGGGATCGCACGGTGTGATGGAAGATTGGACTCCGAAAAATAGTGATGCTAAATATACAGGGTATCTGAGTCTTAAAGAAGCACTTGCAAAATCTGTAAATACTATTTCTGCACGTTTAATGGATCGGATTGGGCCAGAGCCTATTGTAAGATTAGCGAAGAAATCCGGAGTGGAGTCAGAAGTTATAGAAGTTGCCTCTATAGCATTAGGATCTGTAGATCTTAAGTTGTCAGAAATGGTAGGTGCATATAGTACTTTTGCTAATGAAGGAATTTATAATAAACCGGTAATGATAACTAGTGTAGAGGATAAAAATGGTGCAACATTATATCAGTTTGAACCAGAAACACGTGATGTGATTAGTAAAGAAGCAGCTTATGTAACTCTAAATCTTTTAGAAGGAGTAACCCAATCAGGATCTGGAGCTCGCCTTAGATCTGGACCTTCTAATAGATACGATTACAAAAATGTGGTTACTGGATATCCATACCAATTTACCAATCCAATTGCTGGTAAAACAGGAACAACACAGAATCAAAGTGATGGGTGGTTTATGGGTATTGTTCCTAATCTTTGTACTGGTGTTTGGGTTGGGGGAGATGACCGTGCTACTCACTTTAGTTCAGTAAAATATGGACAGGGAGCAACGATGGCATTACCAATATGGGCACTATATATGAGAAAATGTTATGCTGACAAAACACTTAAAGTGTCAAAGGATGGGTTTAAAAAACCAGAAAACCTTACCATAGAAGTAGATTGTAAAGAGTTTAAGAAAAATATAAAGATAGAGGATCCGATAGAAGATGAGTTTGGTCTTTAGATTATGATTCATTAAACGAGAATGGAGCAATCGGTTTTTAAAGCAAAAAGCAATAGACAACCAGTCAAATTAAAGACATATAGATATGTTAAATATTTCTGGATTAGTTTTATTGCTGTTTTAACCATTGTAATCTTTTTATTTCTTTTAGCTAGCTGGGGTGCTTTAGGAGAAATGCCAACCTTCGAGCAATTAGAAAATCCTAAGAATGATTTGGCTTCTCAGATTATATCTTCTGATAGAGTGCAGTTAGGAACTATTTTTATGCCTAATGAGAATAGAACCCCGGTAACTTATAAAGAATTACCCCCGCACTTAATTGACGCTTTAATCGCTACAGAAGATGTCCGTTTCTATAAACATTCAGGCGTTGATGCCAGAGGTACGCTTAGAGCTTTCACTTCACTAGGTAGAAGAGGAGGTGCAAGTACAATCACACAGCAATTGGCAAGATTACTTTTTATAGGTCTACGATCGAAAAATTGGGATAAATATACTCAGAAGATCAGAGAGTGGGTAATTGCTGCTCGTTTAGAAAGGCAATATACAAAAGATGAAATCATAGTTATGTATTTAAATAAATATGATTTCGCAAGACAAGCTATTGGTATTGGGTCGGCTTCAAGAATCTATTTTAATAAAAAACCTAAAGATCTAAGTATAGAAGAAGCAGCAGTGCTTATTGGGATGTTAAAAAGCTCAACTATATATAATCCAAAAACCAGATTAAAAAATTCCATTGATAGAAGAAATACGGTAATAAGCCAGATGGCTAAATATGGATATCTTACGATTCAGGAAAAAGATAGCTTACAAAAAATACCCTTAACACTTGATTACAGGTCAGAAGGATATTCTGAAGGTAGTGCTACTTATTTAAGAAAGCAAGTAAAAAATTGGGTTGAGCAATGGATTAAATCAAACCCTAAAGGAAAAAACAAGGAAGATCAATTAGAATATCATGACATCTATGGAGATGGTTTAAAAATTTACGTGACTATCGATTCTCGTATGCAGAAATATGCTGAAGAAGCAGTTATAGAACATATGGCCAATTTGCAGAGAGAATTAGATATGCAAGAACAGAATAATAGTACTTCGCCGTTTAGAGGTATTTCGGATCAGCAAATTGATGATATATTAAAAAAAGCAATTGTAACTTCTTCTAGGAGAAAAAAAATGCTCGATTTAGGTAAAAGTGAGAAAGAAATTCAAGCTTCTTTTGATAAGAAAGCGGAGATGAAAGTGTTTTCTTGGAAGGGACTTAGGGATACAGTGATGACTCCACGCGATTCTATTTTATATCATAAAAGATTTTTACATACTGGACTGATGTCTATGAATCCTCAAACTGGAGAAGTAAAAGCTTGGGTAGGAGGTATTAATCACAAATATTTTAAATATGATCATGTGAATCAGGGAACACGACAAGTAGGATCTACATTTAAACCATTTGTATATGCCACTGCTATAGATCAATTAAAGTATTCCCCTTGCTATAAAATACCAAGGGCAAAAATAACGATACCCATAGGAAAGCATGGAGTGTCAGGAAAAGATTGGACTCCAACGAATCCCGATGGAAATTATATAGGGTCTGTAACTCTTAAAGATGCATTAGCTGAATCAGTTAATACGGTTTCGGCACGATTGATTGATAGGATAGGACCTGAACCAGTTATCAATTTGGCTAAAAAGTTAGGAATACAATCGGATATAGATACGGTTGCATCCATATCTTTGGGAACTGAAAATCTTAAATTATCCGAGATGGTTGGAGCATATAGTACTTTTGCCAATGAAGGGATATATATCAAACCTTTTATAATTTCTCATATTACGGATAAAAACGGAATACTATTATATGATAATTTTCCTGAAAGAAAAGATATAATCAGTAAGGAGTCTGCATATGTAACGCTTAATTTGATGGAAGGAGTTACGCAAACTGGATCTGGTAAAAGACTAAGAACAGAAGCTTCTAATCAATATGTTTATAAAAATGTAGTTACTGGCCATCCATATGGATTTACGAATCCGATTGCGGGAAAAACCGGAACAACCCAAAATCAGAGTGACGGATGGTTTATGGGTATTGTTCCAAATCTATGTACAGGAGTTTGGGTAGGAGCTGATAATAGATCAACACATTTTAAATCAACAACATATGGAGCGGGAGCAACTATGGCACTACCAATTTGGGCATTATACATGAAAAAGTGTTATGAAGATGATAATTTAAACATTTCAAAATCCGAATTTCAAAAACCTGAAAATCTTTCCATTGAGTTAGATTGTGATAGCTATGAAAAAAGGAATAAGGTAGATGATGAACTTGGTTTTTAGCCTCTTATATAAATAACATTAAATATTTCTAAAACTATAGGTGTTCAAACGTTTTAGTACTATTTTTTTAGTACTTTTAATCTGCTAAAATTGAACACTATGATTCGTAAAACAGTGGGTGGAGTTGTTGAAGCTACAGAGGGCGTAAAAGACAACATGACTTTTATGCTTGGAGGTTTTGGACTTTGTGGAATACCTGAAAATTCTATTGCAGAATTAGTAAAGAAAAATATAAAAGGATTGACCTGTATCTCTAATAATGCAGGTGTTGATGATTTCGGGTTAGGACTGTTACTTCAGCAAAAACAGATCAAAAAGATGGTTTCTTCTTATGTAGGTGAGAATGATGAATTCGAACGTCAGATGTTAAGTGGAGAATTGGATGTAGAACTTATTCCGCAGGGTACATTAGCAGAGCGGTGTAAAGCAGCTCAGGGAGGCTTTCCTGCATTTTATACACCAGCAGGTTATGGTACTGAAGTAGCAGAAGGAAAAGAAACCCGAGAGTTTAATGGTAAAATGTATATACTAGAAAAAGCTTTTAAAGCGGATTTTGCTTTTGTAAAGGCTTGGAAAGGAGATGAAGCAGGAAATCTAATTTTTAAGGGCACAGCCAGAAATTTTAATCCATGTATGTGTGGAGCTGCAAAAATTACTGTTGCAGAAGTAGAAGAGTTAGTTCCTGCAGGAACCTTGGATCCGGATCAAGTACATATTCCGGGGATTTTTGTGCAAAGGATTTTCCAAGGAGAAAGATATGAGAAAAGAATAGAACAACGAACTGTTCGGAAGAAAGAATAACAATAGTAACAAAAAGCTTTTAAAACTTAAAAAAACATAAATCATGGCGGTATTACGATTAGGAGATGAAGCACCAAATTTCACAGCGCAAACAACAGAAGGAGAGATTAATTTTCATAATTGGTTAGGAGATAGTTGGGGGATTTTGTTTTCACATCCAGCAGATTATACACCTGTCTGTACAACAGAACTAGGAACTGTAGCAAAGTATACGGACGAATTTAACAAGAGAAATGTAAGGGTAGCTGCATTGAGTGTGGATGGGTTGGAATCACATCACGGATGGATTAAAGATATTAATGAAACTCAAGATACAACTGTCAATTTTCCTATTATTGCGGATGAGGATAGAAAGGTGTCGGAGCTGTATGATATGATTCATCCTAAAGCGGATAGCCAATTGACGGTTCGTTCTGTTTTTGTAATAGGACCAGATAAGACAATAAAACTCACAATTACCTATCCTGCTTCCACAGGACGAAATTTTGATGAGTTGCTAAGAGTTGTAGATTCGTTACAATTAACAGCCTATCATAAGGTAGCTACTCCGGCAAATTGGAATCAAGGAGAAGATTGTGTAATATCTCCTTCGGTAAGTAATGAACAAATACCAGAGTTGTTCCCTAAAGGGCATACGGAGATCAAACCTTATTTAAGAATGACTCCGCAACCTAATGGGAAGTAATCCTTATAAAATTAGAAGAAAATAACTATGCTTGATAAAAACGGAATAGCAAAGCGTATTGCTAAAGAACTGGAGGATGGATATTTTGTTAACCTTGGGATTGGTATTCCTACGTTGGTAGCAAATTATATCCCTAAAGGAATAGAAGTGGAGTTCCAGAGTGAGAATGGTGTGTTGGGTATGGGACCATTTCCTTTTGAAGGAGAAGAGGATGCTGATATCATTAATGCTGGTAAACAGACAATCACTACTATGCCAGGCGCTTCTTTCTTTGATTCTGCTACAAGTTTTAATATGATACGAGGACAACATGTGGATTTAACCATTCTGGGAGCGATGGAAGTTGCAGATAATGGTGATATCGCAAATTGGAAAATTCCGGGAAAAATGGTAAAAGGAATGGGTGGTGCTATGGATCTAGTTGCTAGTGCAGAGAATATTATTGTGGCAATGATGCATACTAATAGGGCAGGAGCATCTAAACTACTTAAAAGATGTTCTTTGCCATTAACTGGTGTAGCATGTGTTAAGAAAGTGGTTACTAATATGGCGGTTTTAGAAATTACCGATGATGGATTTAAGTTATTAGAAAGAGCTCCTGGAGTAAGTATCGATGATATTAAAAATGCTACGGAAGGAAGGCTTATTATTGATGGAAATGTGCCTGAAATGATTTTAGATTGATTTAATCAAATTCTATATCAAGATAAACGATTATTAAATAGAGTACAACGAATAATAAATCTGAAAAGGAAACGTTATTGATAAAAAGGTGTAATAATCACACGTAAAGTAAGAAAAAGACTACTTTTTAACTACTGTTTTTACTTACTTAAACCTTTGCTTCAACCTACAAACACTGCATAAACATCTTTAAATGTTAAAATTTTGCGTATTTTGTCGATTTTAATGGCATTTAAACGTATTTTCCAAAAATATTTTGCATATTAGCAGTCCCTATAAAGAAGTACGGTTTTTTAATTGTTCTCTTTTTAAAATATTAATTAAGTTTTAACCCTCACACATTGCCCTATTATGAAAAAGCGTATAAATCGTCTACAGAAATCAGTTAAGCCTACAATCGAATTGATTTCTAACTGTATGTATTTAGCAAAAAAAGTATTTTTGTTTTAACAAAAAAGATAATTTTTGTTATGTGATTTTTTGTTGTTAATTAATCGCAACCTCCCCAAGTCGCGATGAATAAACCTGTTAGTCTATTGAGCTTGACAGGTTTTTTTGTTTAAATAAAAGTGAACTTCAAATTAAGAAATCAATTCTTTTATGTTTTGGACGATACTTTTGTTTTCAACTCCTTTTAATAGCTATATGATCTAATAGATTGTAAGCAGATATTTTAGGATACACTCCAAACTCTTGTGGTAGATATCCTAGATTGTTTCTTATTTCCTTAGTATTGTCAATAAGACTAACATTATTTAAAAAAGTACGTTTCCCTGAGTTGGCTCTTGTAATGCAGTCAGTGTGCGAATTAAAGAAGATTTTCCTGCACCATTGGGATCTAATAAACCAAATAGTCTATTAGGTATTGTTAAGGTAATTTGTTTTAATGCTTTTACTCCGTTGGAATATGTTTTTGACAACAAACCATCTATTATAAGTGTATTCATAGTATCAGGTTTAATTGATACTACCAATGTATATATGATAGGAGCTAGGAGTTATTTTTTGCGAACGTTTATGAACTGGTAATGAGCATTTATAGTGTTTAGGAAAATATCTATGGCCGGAATGTTTTCATCTAAATGTTATACTCATACAACATAAGATCTTCATCGTCATTCGGGATATTGATGATTTTGATAAAGGTAAAATCTAATTTTTCTAATAGTTTTTGTGAAGATTTATTTTCTGGTATGGTGATAGCACTTATCTTTTGGATACCAAATTCTGTAATACTAACTTCTTTTATTTTTAAAGCACTTTCATAGGCATACCCTTTTCCTTCATATTCTGGCAAGAAAGCAAATCCAATATCAACACCCTCGATTCCTTCTCTATCATATAGACCACAACAGCCTAATTTTGTTTTGTCTGATTTACGAATTACTGTGTAATTGGAGTACCCTAATCGTTCAAGTTGAGGTGTCATTTTTTCTGTGATGTAGCGCTCTGCATCTTCTATAGATTTCACGTTACGATCTCCAATATTTTGTAACCATTTTGGAGAATTAAGTAGTTCAAGGTAAAAAATTGCGTCCTCTATGGTTGCAGGATTTAATAACAGTCTTTCAGTTTCGAAGTTTTTCATTGCGGATGATAATGAGCATGTTAATAAATAACAAGTATACAAAAAGCCCTGAAACATTTTTGCTTCAGGGCCTTATTAAAAATTAAGGTTATCTATCTATAATTTTTATTCTCTTATAAAACGAGTTGTTCCTTCGTTTACTTTTAACACATATATGCCAGCTTGTAACGCTTGAACGTTTATAGTGTTGACAAAGGTTCCTTTAAGAACTGTTTGACCTAACATATTGTAAATTGAATAATCTTGTGTTCCCGAATTTCCTGTTTTTACATTAAGAATTGCTCCTTTTGATGGATTAGGGTACACAGATAATAATGCAGTTGGTGGTCCCAAAAGATCATCAGAAGTCGCGGCAAATGATGTAGTAGTTCCACAAGCACCAAGATTAGTCCATCCTGTAGCAGTTCTTTCGTATAGATTACCTTGATACGTAACTCTGTCACCTGTTTGGTAAGATTGAGAACTACTCCATTCTGAAACGCCATCACAAATATCAGTAGATCCACCACCACCAGATGTGTTGGTCAATGATACATTATCTATTGCGATATCAGCTTGCCAAGTAGATCCGGTAATTCTGTTAAATCGTAATTGAACACTTCCACCAGCATAAGCATTAAGATCAATACTAGCATCTAACCATGAATTTCCTTGATTACCCGATTGACTCCATAGGTTTGTCCAAGTTGCCCCATCATCAGTACTAGCATCTACAGCAATACTTCCCATATCTGCTGCTCCGTACATGTGATAACTAAATGAGAAACTCGCTTCAGAAAGACCTGATAAATCAAAACAAGGTGAATTTAATATTGCTTGTTTGTTAGGATATCCAGTTCCGTTAACAGAAGCTTCCACATAAATGTAATATGTACCTTGTGTCGCAGAAGATGGTCCTGTACTTCCTGAAGGTGTTCCACTAGCATCAACTGACCAGTTGATATCATCAGCGGTAGATTGTGTCCAAGCTCCTAAAGTATTCTCAAATCCTTCACTATATGGGAAAGAAGAAATACCAGATGTACATCCGCCACCAGTTGATCCACCGGTTGTAGTAACATTAACAGTATTACTAAATCCTGATTCATTACCAGCAGCATCTTTTGCTTTTACACTAAACTGATATGCAGTATCTGCAGTTAATCCAGTAACATTAGCTGTTGTACTAGTAACTTCTCCTAAAATTGTACTTCCTTGATATACATCATAAGCAGTTACACCTACATTATCAGTAGCAGCAGTCCAAGATAAGGTCAAAGTAGTTTCTGTAATATTAGATGCCGTTAATCCAGCAGGTGCTGTTGGTGCTTGTGTATCTCCTTGCGAAGCTCCTATAGTAACGGTATAATCTTCTACTTCACCATATTGAAATGATTCACAAGAAGTAGGTACTCCATTATATTTCATAGAAACACGCATTCTTGTGTCTCCATTTGCAGCACTCGCTGGTACTGTAAAAGTTCCACTAACAGGTGTAGTTTGGGTAGCAGCTTGAGTCCATACTTGTTCTCCAGAATCTGTAAACACACCATTTTGGTTATAGTCAATCCATACGCTATATCCTTCACTGTAAGTCGTTCCTGTCCAGGTTGGCGTTACCGTAATCGTATAGGCACTTTCTTTTGCTAAAGCTGTAGAAACAGAAGTGAAATCTGAGTAACCACCACTTCCTGCGCCAGAAGCATTATTAATTGTTTCTAATTGTACATTACCAATGTATTCATCAGCCACACTATTACCATTAGATGCGCAATAGTTTAATTGAACTTCAGTAGTAGTAAAAGTTGTTGATGCGCTGTATGAAGAAGTTGTTCCATCAGAACAAGTGCTTCTTACTTGTGCTTCATATGAGGTAGTAGCAGCTAATCCAGAAATTACGTAAGAAGTTCCACTTCCAGCTTGAGTTGTCCATGTAGAAGTACCTGTTTGACGATATCTAACATCAAAAGATGCTCCTGGAACTGCAGTCCAGTTAATAGTAGCTGTATCAGAACCTACACTAGAAGATCCTACTCCTGCAGGAACGGTAGCATTACAAACTACAGGTGTTCCTGTTAATCCAGTTACGATAAGAGAGAAATTTTGACTTCCTCCAACTAGAGATCCTTTGTTGGTAACTGTAATTGTATAAGAACCTGAAGCATTAGCCACATCAATTCTTTCATATGGATCTACAGTGTTATCACCCGTTCCATTTGTTGTTACTCCAGTTAATCTGTATGGACTATAGGTCGTAGAGTTTTTAGTTACTCTAATATCTAAGTCATTTACTAAAACAGCAGTATTAGAATTGGTAGCAGTTGTTGCAGTTCCTGCACGATCTGTCCAGGAGATAGATGCCATTAAAGGACTTGTTCCATCAGAATCGACTGTAATTGTATAAGTCTGTCCGTTATTTAGAGTTAACTCTTCTATTTTGGTTTCATTCCCTGCATTTGTAACTGTTTCCGCAGCTCTTTTAGCATTTAATAATCCCCATCCATAAACAGCATCAGGACCAGAAGGCCCAGCATCATCTGCTGTATGAAGTGCTAAACCTTTAAGAGTTGCTGCTCTCATAAGATTCCCGTTTGTATTATTATAATGTTGCTGTAATAACAGTAATGATCCTGCAACATTTGGAGAAGCCATAGAGGTACCAGTGATACTTGCATATGCTGTATTACTGCTTTCATAAGTAGAATAAACTCCAGTACCGTTACCAGTAATATCTGGCTTGATTCTGAAGTCATCAGTTGGTCCTTCACTACTAGAGCTATTAATAGAAACACTGATTAAACTACCATCAGAAGCAATATTTGCGTCTTGTGCATTAGCTACTACTAAATTGTTTTTAGAAGTAGAATGTCCTGTAAGTTTATCATAAGAAGAATTTCCATTAAGCGGAGCACCATTATAACTATTTTGGTTACCATCGTTACCGGCAGCAACTACCATCAGATAATAAGGTGCATTAAACATTACTTCATCCCAAGCTTCTGACTCACCTATATAAGCTCCAAAATACTGATCTGGAACTAAATCACTTCTAAAACCATAAGAGTGGTTAGATACAATCATTCCGTTTGCAGCAGCTGTAGTTGCTTCGGCAATATCATCGTTCCACATATAACCGTTTACTTTTGATTGAGGAGCCATTCCCTTTGCAGCAGCTTGAACACCAGAAGCAGTAATGGTTCCAGTTACGTGTGCAGCGTGAAAATTTAATTGAGTTCCACCTTCTGAAGCGGCATCTTGTATAGTAACACGATTGTTACCTCCTGCGCCATCATATTCCTGATGTGATGCTCTGGCATGACCACCATCCCATACGTGCGCTGTCATGTTTTGACCATCTAAGTTAAGTCCTAAAGATCCACCAATATTAAGATGATTTGTTCGTGTAGATTCCGCGGCATCTACGTTAAAAGTTGTATAATAAATAGGACTTCCATCGAAAGCAAGTCTTTGTAATTCGGAAAAAGTTCCGTCCTTTAACCTTGTCTTAATAGGCCATCCATTTTTCTTTGCTGCTTGTATAGCAGCCTTTTTTTGAGTGGCTGCTTTTTCAGCATTCTGAACTTGTAGTTGATTAAGTTTAGAAACATTACTGTTTTGCATAATTTGTGACTTCTGAGCTGGGCTCTGTGCGAGCATTGTAGCCGAAAGAAGAAACATAGTAGAAAAAACTAGCGTTTGTAGTTTTCCAAACCTTTTTGGCGTAAAGCCAAAAACCTCGGTAAGGTTTTTGTAACTTTTTTTCATTTTTATTGAGTTTGAGTTAGCGATAATTTGATTTCCTTAACGATTATTCAAGGAAACGACCAAAACTCTTAAATTATTCCTAATTAAAAAAAGATTTTCGATGAAGAGACCAAAATTTACCACACAAAACCTTAACATTGGCTTAACA
The DNA here is from genome assembly GCF_947492405.1 of uncultured Aquimarina sp. GTDB lineage: Bacteria > Bacteroidota > Bacteroidia > Flavobacteriales > Flavobacteriaceae > Aquimarina. The sequence goes on along the minus strand of NZ_CANLMP010000002.1, from coordinate 967,311 downwards.
TTTGTTTCACGTATTTAGTGTTGTAGGAATATTATTACAAACTATGGTAAAAACGTTAGATTTCTTTACCATTTCTGTAAAAATGCTATGGTTTTATACTCGTTGTAGTACGTTTCTCCACGAAGATAAAACCCAACATGCCCTCCAAAATTGGGTATTTCTAAAAATAAATTAGAGTTTTCTTTTGCTTCTTTAATTGGATAACATTTATCTCCAAGAAAAGTGTCATTTTTAGCATTAATAATAAGTGTAGGTACTTCTATGTCTTTCAAAAACCGCTTACTACTACATTTCGTATAATAATCTATAGCATCAATATATCCGTGTGCTTTGCTAGTATATAGGTCATCAATATCTATCAGAGATTTACACGAACTAATGTCGGATTTGCTAATGCTATCTGGAAAAACCTCATGCCTTTCCCTTAATTTTTCTTTTAAGCTTCTGATAAAACGTTGTTGATAGATAAAGTTTTTAGGCTTATTGATTTCTGTCAAAGAATCATAAAGATCACAAGGAACGGAAACCGCAACAGCAGATTTAACTTGTGTAGGAGTAGCTCTTTCCCCTAAATATTTTAAAGTTATATTTCCGCCAAGGCTAAATCCACAAATAGAAATATTACCATAGTCTTTTTCGATAATATGAGTGATAATAGAACTTAAATCTTCGCTCACACCAGCATTATAAGATCGGTATAACCGATTAACTTCTCCGCTACAATTGCGAAGATTTACGGCTGCAACATCCCAGTGATTGTCATTTAGATGTCTCGCTAATCCTGTGATGTATTGTCGTTGAGCATTGCCCTCTAATCCATGAATTAATACAGCAACCCTTCTTATGGATTTAGAGTTAAGTGTATAACTCCAATCTATATCTATAAAATCACCATCATCTAATTCAAGACGTTCACGTTGTTGATTAACGCCTTTAACTGTTCTTAGTAAATTTGGGAATATGGTTGAAAAATGACCATTTCTAAAAAAATAAGGGGGCGTGTATTGTGATTCTACAATGGGCATTAATACAAGATATTATCTTTTGGTTTTTCTTTTTCAGGAAGCTCTTTCTCGTCTAACATATCTCTAAGATCAATCTCAATAGTTCTGCATAACGCTGTCATCGGAACATCATTAATTCTTCCTTCAAAAGGATCTTCACTATTACTACCAATTTTTTCCATAGTGGTAAATATCCAAGAAACCAATACAGATAACGGAATCATTAAAAAGATAAACCATGGTTTTAAGTGGTGGGTCATATCTACAAGTTCATTTTCGAAAACATTAAGCAATCCAAACGGTAATAGCAATACAAAAATCCAAGTAAAAACAGTACTGAAATATGCATATTGACGAGGAAATGGTGTGTTTTTAATACGTTCACATTTTCCCTGAAGGTTATATAATTCCTCTAATACTCCATGTAAAAGTTGTTTGTCGAATTCCGTGATCTTGCCCGAATTTAATAATTCTTTAATGTGCAAACCTTGATTTTTAACTAAATGAGTCGCAGCATTTTTTCTTTGGAGTAAATCCTTATACTCGCTCTCTGATACAAAATTTTTAGTCGCATCACAAGCTGGGTTACGTTCCCCATGTTTATTAAATAAACGTTCTACAGCTGCATTTTCTTTTAAAGAAAAAGAAGTAGGTTGTCTCAATTGTATACGCAGCGCATTAATCCAAGCAATATGTCGATAGATAAGTACTTTTTTTGTTTCCGGATCATCGTTCACTAAGCATAAAACTTGATTAGCCCATGTTCTACTATAGTTAACAATACCTCCCCAAATTTTCCTTCCTTCCCAAAAACGATCATAACTTTGGCTGTTTTTAAAACCAATATAAAAAGCTACAGCGATACCAATAACAGAGAGTGGTTGGAATGGAATATCAATAAATTGTAGCTCAAAAAAATGATATAGAGAAAAAATACATGCTGTATAAATGGTAAAGAAAAGGAGGTTTTTCCATGCGAAGCGAAGAATAAGTCCCCAGCCGATATTACGTTTAATATACATTTATTAATTTTTGTTCTAAAATAAGAAGACCTCACACGTTTTCAAAACTCATTAGGAGATAATTATTTTTAAGATTTAATCTGTAAGAATATGTTTAAAAAAACTACTACAAATTCTTATTTGTAGAAATGATGTCATACACTTTATTTTAGGGAAGAATTTTGTAATAGTTTATTATGCGGGCATAATAAGTGTTTCGTATTTTTGTGGTGTAAAATTAATGGATATGTATTTAAAAGAATTTGAGATTAGATGGAATGATATTGATGCAAATCGTCATTTGGCAAATAAAGCATATGTAGAGTATGCTGCTCACACACGTATAAATTTTTTATCAGAAAAAGGTTTTGATCAAAGATCATTGGGGAAGTTTAATATTGGTCCGGTAGTGTTTTATGAACATATCTATTATTTTAAAGAAGTTTTTTATGGAAAACCAATTAGGGTTTCATTAGAATTATCTGGCATGAGCGAGGATGGAAAGTTTTTTGAATTCAGACAAAATTTTTATGATTATAAAGGTAGAAACTTTGCTCATTACGAAATGATGGGAGCCTGGTTAGATTTAAAGATAAGAAAACTAATACCTCTTCCTGAAGAAATGCTTGGACTTATGGAGGCTATAGATCGGACAAATGATTTTAGAATCTTAACTAGTAAGGATACAAAGAAATACGATAAAACTTCTGTAGATTTATCTGATGCTGATGTTTAGGAAGTAATTTTTTTCGGTTTTTTAGTTACCAGATATACGCCTAAGAATACTAGTAGAGCAGATATAATTTTAACCAAGTTTAAGGAATCAGCACCCATTGCCATGGCAAAACTAATCGCAAGTAAGGGTTGTAGATAGATAAATGCACCAATAGTAGAAGCCTTCAAAGTTTTTAGCGCAAATACATTCAATAAATAGGTGAAGAAAGTAGTTCCTATTACTACAAAAACCATTTTCCATATCACATCATATGGCAGCATAGTCCATTGTACCTCACTAAATTCTGAAATCGTAATAGGGAAATTAATGATAACACCGATAAGGAAAAACCATTTCATCAATGTAAAAGAATGATATTTTGCTGTTAATGGCTTTACCAATACCAGATAAATAGCATAAGAAGCAGCATTAATAATAAAAAGTATATTTCCTAAAGGGATATTGGGTGCATCTTGCCTCACTTCTGCTCCAAAAAGAATAAGTCCTAATGCGCCAGAAAAACCAAGTAAAATACCGATGGTTCTTAACCAGGTAATTTTTTCGCTTAAAAAAATAGCGGATAAAACGAATACCAAAATAGGAGATATGGTAATCATTACAGAACTATTTATTGGCGTAGAGAGTTGAAGACCTTTAAAGAACATCAACATATTGATCACCATACCAAAAATGGCGCATCCAAAGATTCTGAGCCAATCGCTCCGGTCAATTTTTTGTTTTGGAGCCCAGATAGAAGCAAGCCAAAAAAGAGCTGCTGCACCAATAACTCTAAGAAGAATAAAACCAAAAGGTTTTATATAAGTAGGCATTACTCCTTTTGCCAATGTATGATTAATAGCATAAATCAAACTGGCGCCAAAAGCGGCTAATAATGCTACCGTTCTTTTATCCATTAATAGCTGTATTTGCAGCTTCTACGACTTTTTTACTATTTCCAACAAATATTTGGTTTTCATACAGAATTACAGGACGCTTTAAGAAAGTATAATGCTCTAGTATTAAGTTCTTGTAATCGTTTTCTGCAAGAGTCTTGTTTTTTAAATCTCTTTCCTTGTAGAGTCTGGCTCTTTTACTGAAAAGAGATTCATAAGTACCAGAAATGGCTTTCATTTCTTCTAATTGATAAGATGTAATTGATTCAGCTTTAATGTCTTGTAAAACAAAATCTGAAGAAGGATTTAACCCGTTTAAAATTCGTTTACAAGTATCACAAGTGGATAGATGATATATTTTTTTCACAGATGGTAATTTAAAATGTCAAAATCAACACAAAGGAAATTCATTTCACGATGAAAACTCATATTTTTGGCTAAAAATTAAGAACATTTACTAGTTGAATATGAAAGATCTATTAGAAATTACAAGAACCAATAGGAGATTATTGCTCAAAATTATGGATAACTATTCGTTAGAGGATCTTAATAGAGTTCCTGAAGGATTTTCTAATAATTTGATTTGGAATATAGCTCATGTAGTGGTCACACAGCAACTACTTGTTTATAAATTAAGTGGGTTGCCTCTAATTATTGACGATGAACTGGTAAATCTTTATAAGAAGGGAACCAAAACAGAACGAACGGTTTCGCAAGAAGAAGTAAGTACAATTAGAGAATTATTGTTTTCTACCTTAGATAAAACGGAAGAAGATATTAGTGCTGATATTTTTAAAGAGTATACTGAGTATCCAACAAGTACCGGTTTTGTATTAAAATCTGTGAAAGACGCTATCAGCTTTAATAATTTTCATGAAGGAATCCACCTTGGTTATATTTTAGCTCTTAAAAAATCATTATAAAATATCTACGGAGAAAAAATTCGAAACTTCTTTTTTGTTAAATTTTAGTTCTATGGGTCCTTCAGCGTATGAAGCAATCTCATACTGATTATACCATAGGATGAGATGATCATCGGTTATTCCAATGTTAGTAGGAAGAATAAAAGTCTCGTTTTCAAAAAAGAAACCAGTACTATTTATAGATGCATCTTCAGGTATTTCATAAGTTTTTCTAAATGCTTTCTCAGCGAAACTTGAAAATTCATCGTAATTATTTAGTAATTTTTTGTTTTCAATGAGTTTACCGGTTTTTAGGTCCATGTTTAAGTATCTAGTATTGCCGCTTCCGTGTGCACCACCTGTAAATAAGTACGAATCTATAACTATAGAGAGTATATCTGAATTCTGAAAGCTAACATCAGAATATATACTAGCTTCATATGGAATGATTTCTTCGGGAAACTCTTTTAATATTTCTTGATAAGAAGTATTAAAATTTTGAAGAGCTTTCTCTATTGTGTCCAAAGAAGCATCGTCTTCAAAATTTAAAACACCACAAGCAGCTTTTTCAATTACTCGATTGATGCTTTTTGATACTTTACTTTCGGTAATAGATTCTACCAGAAGAATTTCTGTAATTACACAATTGGTAGTTTGACAATCAAAAAAATCATCAATGGCTATTGTTCTCTTCCTAAAGATCAAAGATTCGTTGGTGTCACAGCTATTAAAACATACTATAATTACTAGAAAAAAAAGGATCCTAGGTATGGTGTTAGGTTTTGTGTTAATCATCTACTAAAGGTATTCATTGAGATATGATTAGAACGAATTAAATCATACATTTGTTCAGTTTTTTAACATAAAAATGAACAAGTTAATTTTTTCTGTTCGAAAATATTAGAGTTGACTAAAGGAATGTCAAAAAATTAAGAATTATTGTAAAAATTTAAAGTATTGAAGTTTAATACTAAAACAATACACGGAGGACAAGAGCCTGATCTTGCTTATGGAGCAGTAATGCCCCCGATATATCAAACTTCTACCTATGCCCAAACAACACCAGGAGGTCATAAAGGGTTTGAATACAGTAGAACACATAATCCAACTAGAAAAGCATTAGAAAATTCTTTGGCAAGTATAGAAAACGGAAAATATGGTTTGGCGTTTGGATCTGGATTGGCTGCTATCGATGCAGTAATCAAGTTGCTAAAACCTGGAGATGAAGTTGTTTCTACTAATGATTTATATGGAGGAACTTATCGATTGTTTACTAAGATATTTGAAAATTTCGGAATTAAATTTCAATTCATTGGAATGGACAATGCCAATAAGGTTGAAGCGTATATAAATAAAAACACCAAATTGATCTGGGTAGAAACACCTACGAATCCAATGATGAATATTATCGATATCAAAGCAATCGCTAAGGTGTCACAAAAACATAATATTTTATTGGCTGTTGATAATACATTTGCGACACCATACCTACAAAGGCCTTTAGATCTTGGTGCTGATATTGTAATGCATAGTGCTACAAAATATATAGGAGGGCATAGTGATTTGGTAATGGGAGCTTTAATTGTTAGAGATGATGAGGTTGCGAAACGTTTGTATTTTATTCAGAATGCAAGTGGAGCCGTTTGCGGACCTCAGGATAGTTTTTTAGCACTTAGGGGAATTAAAACATTACACATCCGTATGCAACGTCATTGCGAAAATGGCGAGGCAATTGCTAAATACCTTAAAAATCATCCTAAAATTGAAAAAGTATATTGGCCTGGATTTGAAGAGCATCCTAATCACAATATTGCTAAAGAACAAATGGATGGGTATGGAGGTATGATATCTTTTGTTCCTAAAGGTAGTAATTATGATGAAGCGATTAAAATAGTAGAAAACTTAAAGATTTTTACTTTGGCAGAATCACTTGGAGGTGTAGAAAGTTTAGCAGGACATCCAGCAAGTATGACACATGCATCAATTCCAAAAGAAGAACGTGAGAAAACGGGAGTAGTTGATGCTTTGATCAGATTAAGTGTTGGGATAGAAGATGTAGATGACTTAATCTCGGATCTAGAACAAGCGATTGAATAAAACATTATTAAATTCAAAAAAATAGATGTATTTTTTTGAGAATAACATATATTTGACACGTTGAATTAACCTTTAAACAAGAATCTTTTAATCCTATTAACATATGCAAGCAAAGATAGATGCATTTATGGAAGAAGTAAGAGCTCGTAATGCGCATGAGCCAGAGTTCCTACAGGCAGTACAAGAAGTTGCGGAAACGGTAATTCCTTATATCGCAACAAAAGAAATTTATAATGGGAAGAACATTTTACTAAGAATGGTAGAACCCGAGAGAGCTATAATGTTTCGTGTACCTTGGGTAGATGATAAAGGAGAAATACATGTAAATAGAGGATACAGAATTCAGATGAATTCTGCAATCGGTCCATATAAAGGAGGACTTCGTTTTCATCCTTCGGTGAATTTAAGTATTCTAAAGTTTTTAGCTTTCGAACAGGTTTTTAAAAATAGTTTGACTACGCTTCCTATGGGCGGTGGTAAAGGAGGATCTGATTTCGATCCTAAAGGGAAATCAGATGATGAGATTATGCGTTTTTGTCATAGTTTTATGAGTGAGCTTTATAGACATATTGGACCTAATACTGATATTCCTGCAGGAGATATTGGTGTAGGAGGTCGAGAGATAGGGTTCTTATTTGGTATGTACCGTAAGATGCGTAATGAGTTTACAGGTGTACTTACCGGAAAAGGAATTACTTGGGGAGGATCATTGATTCGTCCAGAAGCTACAGGATATGGTACTGTGTATTTTGCACAAGATATGCTGGGAACTAAAGGTGATTCTTTTGAAGGAAAAACAATAACTGTTTCTGGCTCTGGGAACGTTGCACAATATGCAGCAGAGAAGGCAACACAACTAGGAGGAAAAGTGGTTACTTTATCAGATTCATCTGGATATATTTATGATGCAGACGGTATTGATGAAGAAAAGCTAGCGTTTGTAATGGAACTTAAAAATGTAAAAAGAGGACGTATTAATGAGTATGTTGAGAAGTATCCATCAGCAGAATTTCATAAAGGAAAGACTCCTTGGGAGGTAAAATGTGAGATTGCATTACCGTGCGCAACACAAAATGAATTACACGGTGATGATGCTGAAAAACTAGTTGCTAATGGATGTATTTGTGTAAGTGAAGGAGCAAATATGCCAAGTACGCATAAGGCAATTGAAGTTTTCCATAAAGCAAAAATTTTCTTTGCACCAGGTAAAGCATCTAATGCAGGTGGTGTTGCAACATCTGGATTAGAAATGACGCAAAATTCATTGAGGTATAAATGGACTCGTGAAGAAGTAGATGAAAAATTAAGGCAAATAATGAGAGAAATTCATTCTGCTTGTCTTGAGTTTGGAACTAATGAGGATGGATATGTTGATTATGTAAAAGGAGCAAATATTGCAGGTTTTGTAAAAGTTGCTGATGCTATGTTAGCACAAGGAGTTATATAAATAATAATACGTATTTATTATCAAAGCCGTTCTTACTAGATTAGAACGGCTTTTTTCATTATTTGAAAGCAATATTTAGTATTTTAGCGTGTTATCAAGGCAGGTTAATATCACTCATAAATTATGCAATATTTCAGACAATTAATACTCCTAATTTTTCCATTATGTCTTTTTGCTCAAGATTTCAGTAATCAATGGACTGGGCATTATTCCTATTTTCAGATTAAAGATACATATGCTATCGACAATAAAGTTTATGTGGCTTCTGAGAACGCTGTTTTTATTTATGATACAGATACTAGAACTTCAGAAACTTTTACGACCGTAAATGGTTTGTCTGGAGAAGTTATTTCTACCATTTATCACAGTTCTATATATGATATTACGGCTATTGGTTATGAAAATGGATTATTGGAATTAATCATAGATGATGAGGTGAGAACCTTTATTGATATTTTAGAAAAACCAACAATTCCTCCAGTACAAAAAAGAATTAATCATTTTTTCGAGGATCAGGATAAATTATTAATTTCTACAGAGTTTGGAATTGTAGAGTTTAATTTAGAAAGAATTGAATTTGGAGATACTTTTTTTGTTGGCCCGGCAGGATCGCAAATAAATATTACAGGAACAGCCGTATCAGACAATTCTATATATGCAACTACTACTGATAACGGTATATTGATAGCAGATGTTAATAATCCGAACCTAGTAGATTTTAACCAATGGACTACTTTGATTCCTGGAGGATATAATGGTATTACACTGTTTAACGATCAAATTCTTGTTTGGGAAAATAATAACCTTGTTCGTAGGTTAGATGGCTCTACGTTAACCACTGTTGTTACGGCTCCTGCAAATATTATAGATGTATCTGTTGGCTCAGAAGGTTTAACTGTAGTTACATCTAATAATGCATTGGTAGTTGATTCTAATTTTCAAGAGATAGCATCTGTTGTAAGTACTCCAGAAGACACTTTTTTACTTAATTCTGCACTAACCTTTGATAATAATATATACATTGGAACTCGAACTAGAGGGTTGTTAGAGATTGATTTAAATAACTTAAATGCAAAAACTTCGGTTACTCCCGAGGGGCCATTACTTAATTCTGCTTTTGGTTTAGAAGCTTTAAACGATAATTTATGGGTAGTTTTTGGTCGGTATGATGTGAATTTTAATCCATTTGGATTAGGACCGCTTAAGCAGTGTGGTATTAGTAAACTTACATCAGGGGGATGGTTTAATATTCCTAAAGAAGAGGTGCTAGGAGTGACATCTTTATCTCATATCACCATAAACCCTAATAATGAAGATCAGGTTTTTATTAGTAGTTATGAGGATGGTTTATTAGAGGTAAATAACAACGTTGTCACTGAATTGTATAATGAGACTAATAGCGATTTTGGGGATGCTCTAAGGTTAAATGGTTCGGTATTCGATAATGAAGGAAATTTGTGGATTAATAATTCCAGAATTGATAACGGTTTAAGAAGATTTTCACCAAGCTCATCACAAATTTTAAATGTAGATTTAAGTGAATTTATACCGAATCCCGGAGATAATCTTGGTTTTTCTGATACGGTAATTGATAGAGAAGGAAATTTGTTTTTGGGAGGTTGGAATTCTGGAGTCATAGGTTATAATTCTAGTACTGGAGATCTAATTCAGTTGTTGGGAGAAGCAGAAGCTTCTAATTTGCCTAGTAATTATGTTTTGGCTTTAGAAATGGATCGAAATAATCAGCTATGGATAGGTACTTTTAGAGGAATTAGAGTACTATTTAATACTTCTGGAGCGTTCCAACAAAATAATCCAAGAGCTAGTCAGGTTATTATATTGGATGAAGAAGGTGTTCCTCAAGAACTTTTATTTGATCAAACAATCACAGATATTGAAGCAGATGGATCTAATAACAAGTGGGTAGCAACAGCATCATCAGGTGTGTTTTATTTCTCTTCAGATGGTCAGGAAACCCTAGCACATTTCACACAAGATAATTCTCCCTTACCTACAAATAATGTTAGAGACATTTCTGTAGATGATTCCACTGGATCCGTTTATTTTGCAACTGAACTAGGGTTGCTTGAATTTAAAGGAACAGCAACAGGACCTGAAAGTAATCTAGATAACGTAGCAGCATTTCCTAATCCCGTAAGGCCGGGATTTAATGGGCGAGTTACCATAAAGGGATTAACAAGCAGAGCAAATGTTAAGATTACAGATATCGAAGGTAATTTAGTGTATGAAGAAATTAGCGAAGGAGGAAGTATTCAATGGGATACTACAGCCTTTGGAAGACATAAAGTCGCTTCTGGAGTTTATCTTATTTTAGTTACCGGAGAAGATCAGGGCGAAACCACTGTTTCTAAGCTTTTGATTGTTAGATAATGATTGTGCAAACTTCGGCTATAGTAATTCACTCTTTACGTTATGGAGAAAGTGATTTAATAGTCTCTTTGTTAACAAAAACCAGCGGATTACGTTCATATCTATTAAAAGGTATATTAAAATCAAAACGAGGAAAAATAAGATCATCTTTATTTCAACCTTTGACACTCTTAGAGATTGAAGCTAATCATAAAGATAAAGGTACATTAGAAAGAATTAAGGAAGCTAAAATTCTAATTCCATATCAATCGCTGCATACAGATTTTGTTAAAAGTTCATTAGTGTTTTTTCTTTCAGAAATATTAAAAAATACAATTCACGAAGAAGAAGTAAACGAAGAACTTTTTCATTATTTAGAAACAACATTTTTGTGGTTAGATTCTCATGATAATATTGGGAATTTTCATATTTCATTTTTGATAAAACTTACGCAGTATTTAGGTTTTTATCCTGATGTATCAGATATCTCTTTGCCTATCTTTAATATGCAGGATGGTTGTTTTCAATACAACAGTTCAAATGTGTATTGTATAGAAGGAAATAGTGTTTTGATCCTGAAGAAGTTTTTAGGCACGACATTTGAAGAAAGTATGAGTATTAAAATGTCTAGAATGGCAAGAAATGAAATTCTTAGCATGTTATTAGTATATTTTGAGCTACATTTGCACGGTTTTAAAAAACCGAAGTCGCTTTCTATTTTGAATGAAATTTTTAGTTAAGTAATGCGCTTATTTTTAGTTGTTGTATTCACTTTATTTTTTATCACAGATAATGCTGCTCAAAGTATCACGGTGCTAAGTAGATCAAATAATCAGCCGATTCCTAGTGTTACAATTCATAATAAAACGAAATCGAAAACAGCCCTAACGGATTTTGATGGAATAGCGGATATTTCAGTTTTTTCTGAAACTGAAACACTATATTTTGTTCATATTTCTCATATTACTGCTACAGCTACTAAATCTCAAATTACAGCATCTTCTAATACAGTATATCTTGAAGTAGATGAAAACCAATTATCCGAAGTTGTTATTTCTGTATCAAAATGGGAACAGGATAAAAAAGATGTGACCCAAAAGATTGTTAGCATAACTTCTGATGAGATTGCTTTTTCTACACCACAAACTTCTGCAGATCTTTTACAAAGTAGCGGTCAAGTATTTATACAAAAAAGTCAATTAGGAGGAGGAAGTCCAATAATTCGTGGATTTTCTACAAATAGATTATTGCTTACTGTAGATGGAGTACGTATGAATAATGCAATTTTTAGAGGTGGAAACGTACAAAACGTAATATCTGTGGATCCTTTTACTATAGACAGAACAGAGGTAATACTAGGCCCTGGATCTGTAGTGTATGGAAGTGATGCTGTAGGAGGTGTAATGAATTTTTATACAGCTCAACCAAAGATAGCGATACGTGGTAAAAATAAGTTGAGTGGTAACGCAATAATGAGATATGCCAGTGCAAGTAATGAGAAAACGGGTCATATTGATTTTAATATCGGTTTAGAAAAATGGGCGTTTTTAACAAGTGTGAGTTATACGGATTTTGACGATCTTAAGATGGGAAGTCATGGTCCAGATGATTATTTGCGAAATGAATACATAGAGACTATTGATGGCGTAGACACTGTTATAGAAAATGATGACCCAGAAACTCAGGTGTTCACAGGATATGATCAAATAAATTTCTTGCAAAAAGTACATTTTATTCCTAATGAAAGATGGGACATCAATGCGGGTTTCATCTATACAAAAACATCAGATTACCCTAGATATGATCGTTTGATTCGTCGTAGAGACGGAAATTTGAGATCTGCAGAATGGTATTATGGTCCTCAAAAATGGTTAATGGGAAATCTTCAATTAACCAATAAATGGAAAAATCGATTATACGATAAAGCGAAATTCACAGCAGCATATCAAAATTTTCAAGAAAGTAGAAACGATCGTGATTTTGGAAGTGATATATTGTCTAGAACAAAAGAAGATGTAGATGCGTATTCGGCGAATATTGATTTTGAAAAAAAGTTTGATGATAAGACATCTGTATATTATGGTTTAGAATATATTATAAATCAAGTGTATTCAGAAGGTTCAGCATTAAATATTGTTACTAATGATGTCACTGCAGCACAATCGAGATACCCTGATGGATCTACTTGGCAATCTATAGCGGCATATGCTAGTTTAAAAAGTAAATTAAGTGAGAAATTAAGATTTCAAGGAGGTATTCGTTATAACAGAATTATTTTATATTCAGAATTTGATGATGCATTTTTTGATTTTCCATTTACAGAAGCTAATTTAGATACAGAAGCCTTTACAGGAACTGCTGGAATTAGTTGGCTGCCAAATGATATTCTACAATGGAAATTCAATTTTTCAACAGCATTTAGAGCGCCCAATATTGATGATGTGGGTAAAATCTTTGATTCTGAAGAAGGCTCTATCGTGGTGCCTAATCCAGATTTGGAACCAGAATACGCATATAATGGTGAAATTGGTTTAACTGTAAATCTGGGTGAAAATTTTAAAATGGATCTAGCTACGTATTATACGCAATTGGATAATGCACTAGTTCGAAGGGATTTTTTGTTTAATGGTAGTCCTACTGTTACAGTAGGTGAGGGAGAGGATCAAGAAGAGTTGGGTGTTCAGGCAATTCAGAATGCGGCAAATGCGCAAGTCTATGGTTTCGAAGCTGGTATTAGTTATGATTTTATAAAAAACTTTAATCTTTCTTCAAAATATACATTTACTGGTGGAGAAGAAGAGCTAGATGATGGTTCCATTGCACCATCAAGACACGTAGCTCCTCAATTCGGAAGTACGAATCTTACCTATACTAAAGATAAGTGGATGATTGATTTCTCGGCAATATATAATGGTCAATTTGATTTTGAAGAATTAGCACCATCACAGCAAAATAACGACTTTTTATATGCGCTCGACGAAAATGGAAATCCATATTCTCCTTCTTGGTATACACTTAATATACGATCAAGATATCAGTTTACTAAAAGTTTACAAGCAACGTTGACTATGGAGAATATTACGGATCAGCGTTATCGACCTTATTCTTCTGGTATAGCAGGTGCTGGGAGAAATTTCATTCTATCACTTAAATATTCTTTGTAGCTAAAATCATTTCTTCTGAAAGACACACTTTATATATTCGACATTGATGGTACCTTAACCGATAGTGTAGCAATGTATCTTATTTCTGTGACCAAAGCTATGATGAGTTTAGGAATTAAAGATATTGATACGGATTATAATAATTACAAGCATCATACAGATAGTTATGCATTACGTTATAATTATGAGCGTAATTTTAAAGATACGTTTTCAAAGGGTCTGTTAGATGATTTTGAGAATGACCTGGTTAAACAGATGCATGAGTTTGATCCCGTAAAAGAGATTAAAGGGGCTAAATCTTTAATACAACTTTTTAGAGAGAAATCAATACCGTTTTGTTTTGCAACCGGCGCATTACCTAAACCAGCTATGCTGAAGTTAGAACAATGTGATATTTGGTATGACAAAGCGTTACTGGCTACTTCTATGACCCATGAACCAAGAGAAGGTTTTGTTATGGATGCGATAGAAAGGGCAAAAGCTTTTTACAGCAAACCATTTTTTACAAATATTGTTTCCGTAGGAGATGGACTTTGGGATCTAAAAACGGCACAGAATCTATCCTTAGATTTTGTTGGAATAGGTGACAAAAACAAAGAAAAGCTATTAGAGAACGGAGCAACTAAGTGCTATGCTAATATAGAAGAGTTTAGAAAAACTTTGTTTTAGTGCTACTCACTTCTTAGTTTCTTTATTAAATCATTATCAAAGGTTTTTTTGAGTGTAGTGATTTCTTTTACATTTTCATTAGGTATGGCAATAGAAAGCACATAATGTTTTACTTTCCAGCCTTCTTTTGTTTTTTCTAATACACCGCTACCTCGACAGATACCCATTTGTGTGTCTAATAATTCATCAAACCAAGCTAGATTCGCCGTAGTTTGTGTAAATATATTTCTTTCTAAAGTACTAAAACTCCATGCTTTTCCTTTATCAAAATATGGTTTAGAAAATGCTTTGAAAGAGACCAAATCCCAATTTTCTGTGGCATCAGTTCCAATAAATATAGCGTCCTCAGTCATTAGTCCAAAATATGAATCATACGAAGCATCAGCAGCAGCTTTGTGCCATTGCTCTAAAATCTGATTGATTTCTTGTTTCTCGCCATTGAGTTTAACATCCTTTGTCTGAGCTGTAGAGGTAATTGCAACTACAAGACAAATAAAAATAATAATGTTTTTCATAATAACTTACTCTTCAATTTCTAGATTGTTTTCTTCCGGATTTAGAATAGAATCCCTTAAAATATCTCGCTCTCTCAGCAGTTCCTTTTCAATATCTTCTGGTATTGCTAATGACAACTCATTTAGCTGAATAATTAAACTATTATAGGCTGTAAGTAATCTGATATTAGCATCCATTAATTTCTGAGCGTCTTGCTTTTGCTTTTGCGTTAGCTGGAGTAATAACCCTGATTCGGTAGCTAAAACGGCAATTCTTGAATTTATGGGGTTAACTTTTAAATCCTCAGATAAATTTTCTTTGAAATTCTGTACTAATAAATCAACACTATCTGCATATTTCCTGATACGAAAAGGGTTTGATTTATTTAAGGATAGTATTAAATTCTTAAGATTCTGGAAATCTTCAAAGCTTTCTAAATCTTTAGCTGTTTGTGTAGAAAGTTTTAATACGTCTATGTCAGCTTTTTCTTTTGATAAACTATCAAGTTGAACAATTTCAGTTTCCTCTGTAGTGTTAACAGTATTTTCATTTTTACACCCAAGACAGATGATAGTTGATATTAGTAATATGGATAACAATGATCTCATCATAAGATTTTCAATAACAGACCAAAAATAGGGAATATCGTTGCAACTAAAAATTAAAAGCCTTAGGTATTATGAACCTAAGGCTTAAAACAATTAATCAAATATAATATCATAGATTAAGCATAATACCAAGCGCCATTGATATAAACTACCTCTCTCCATCCTCTAGAACTGTAGTAGTACCATTTATCATTATATCGGTATACTCTTAGTCCATAAACTGTGTAGTATTGCCCATTTTCGTAGGTTGGTTCGCCACCACCATCCCCACCATCAGGGTACATTTTATCAATTCCTTCTAAATCTGCTGTAGATAATGCATTTCTCTGAACAGAATATGTACTTCCATCTTTTTTGGTAATTGTTGGTTGACCGTTTCTAGAGAATGAATACGCACCATACATCATGATAGATCCAAAATCTAATGTACCAGTATATTCGTCTCCGTCATATCCTTGTTCTACATAAGTTTTGAAGTTGAAATCTCTACCAGATTGTATGTTTTGAAAATTAATAGTAACATATTGATCTCTATCAGCTCTACTTTGCTCATGCCATAATCCAACAGCATGACCAATTTCGTGAATAGTGTTTCCAGTACTGCAACCACTTGCCAAATTGATATTTTGTCTTCCGCCGACCATTCCTACGCTTGATGAACATCCGCTACCAGGCCTAAAATAGATGTAGTTGGATTCATTAGTTCTTTCGATAAAAGTAAGATTGGTATTGTTTTCCCAGCTTGCAATTGCATTAGTAACTCTGGATTTATTAGGAAGATCACTTGCTATGGTATAGTAAACTGTATTATTAGGCCACCTGCCAGAGGTACGTCCAACACTTCTGCTTAACGAAGGATCTTGTCCGTCTTCTAATACAAAATTAGAATCTTCCGTATATACTTCGTCTTTTGGAAGGATAATGTCACCTTCAAAAATTCTTTTTCCATCTACTAATTCATAGCTGATTGGTAATCCTGCGTAAAAACCTTCTTCGGTCGTTCCAATTTTATTGAAACTAGCTCTTTCTGCACCATCAAAGACTTGATTGTCCGGTTCTAGGTTTTCTAATTCTGAAATTGGTTCGTTTTCTGAACACGAGAGTACGGCCAAGGCTGTACCCAACAGTAAGATTGATTTGTTGATTTTCATTTGAGTTTGTGTTTAAATTATTAACAATATGTTAAACCCAAATGATTATTAAATATTATTTTTTTGTAACAAATTAACTTTTGATTAGAAAAAACAGTTAAAAATGTTAAACTGAGTTTAAAAGTATTTTGAAATTGAAATTCTAAGAAAACTATCTTCTCTGAAATTAGATAATATCAATTCGTTAGCGTCTATGTTATTAAAGATTCTAGCTTCTACTTCTGCTGTCCAACTGCTCCCAAAGCGTCTGGAAGCTTCTAAGCTAAAAATTTTACTACTAGATTCTAAATCAACAATTCCACCGATCAGGATAGAGGTATCTTGTGTATCATTAAAAGCTATACGACTACCAATAAACACATCATTTTGCAAAGCATTTAAAGCTAATTCATCTCGTTCATCATATAAATATTCTCCTAGAATTCCTATGTCTAAACCGTTTCCGTCAATATTCGAAAATGTATATTCTAAACCAGCTACTAAAGCTAAGAAGTCTTGCGCATCTGCATGTCGATATATGGATTCCAGTTTCCATAAAAAAGCATCGTGAGTAATTTGCAGATCTAAACCTGTCTGATTAATGACCGGATAAAAAGCATTAATGTTTCCGACGGAGTCGAATACAAAAAGAGGCTCTCTACCATTTCCATAGAAATGAGAAAGACCAATATCGAAAATACTAAAGTAATGTTTCCATCGGAAAGCAAAATCTTGTCGCCATTCTTTTGCACTACTTTGATACGTTAGATCATCTTTATCAATTACTGTTGGAAAGCGAAGCCTTCCTTTTCTTCCCGAAAAAGTTCGTTTTCGGTGATATGGAAGATAGAAAAAATCAAAAGATCCATATTTTTCTGTACTCCATGTAAACTGGGCCATTGGTTGTCCTAGCTTTTCCTCTCCATCAAAAGTTTCTACTGCATCCGTTTGATTAATAATATCTACAAGATGGTTGCTTTCGGTAACTCCCCAATACACCTTTTTTAAACCTAAACTGAATTCCCAATTATTATTAGCTTTTTGATAATAAAGTTCTCGGATATCCCAATGTGTTCTTTCATCATCAACGTCTAATCTAAAAAATCCTTTGAAATTGATACTTTCATATCCTTTGTTCCATTCTAAGGAATATTCGGGAGTAATACCTAGTGATGGAAAATGATCCTTCTGATCTTCAAAAAGAGCATCTTCATAAAAATATCGATATTCTCCTTCTAACTCTAATTCAAAGTCGTGAGTGACTTTTTTTTCTTTTTCCTGAGCGTAAGAACTTATTTGGAATAATAAAATTAGAAGAAGGAAAGTGGTTTTAATTCTCATTTAATACGATTTAAGAAACACACATAGACAGTTTTAATTACTAGAAGGATTTTTGATAACGAGTAAGAGTACAATTAAAAACGTGTCTTATGTGTGCTTTGTGCTATATGATTATTTTCCGGCTCTTTTAAGCGCTACTTGCGTAAAATCGTCTTCGGAAAGCTCAGATTCAAAATTATAATCGCTAAATTTTAATTGTGTTTCTTTATTACTTTGATGGTTTACCATATTCAAAGTCAATGCTCTCCAAAATTTTCCTTTGTACAATTTATAATCATCGTATGTGAGTGTTTTTAATAAGGAGTTTTTACGATCATAGAATTCTACTTTTTCTAAGCGATACGCCTTGTCTTTATTATAAGTAACAACCCGTCTGGTATAACCTGATTTTGGATCAACTGGATCTTGCTCTACCACAAGAAGGTTTTCTTTTTCTTCTAGAAATTTATAGGCATACTTTTCTACTTCCTGAGACGAAAGATCTTCATAGGCGAATTCACTACCTACAAAAGGACCTGATTTATTATTAGAAGAAATTCTTTTTACTCTTTTTATAGAAGGTAAAAACAGCCATTGATCATCAGATCCGATTTTATGCGTAAAAGTTAAGGTTGAGGTTCCCTTTACATCTTTTGGACTATTAAAAACAATCATTGATTTATCACCATCATCTAATTGCTCCAAGGTTCTTGTAACTAATAAGCGTTCACTAGTCTGACCGTTTTTGTTTTTTAGGGTCATTTTTAGGTTTACTATAGAACTATTAAATCCTTGATCTGCTTTGTCAGCTTCTTTAGCGATTTGTAATCCTCTTTCTTCTGCACTTTGTGCTGTTACTATAGAAATGCTTAATAAAGCAACTCCTGCTAAAATTATTTTTTTCATTGTAAAATATGTTTTAAAATTATTTATCAAGTTGTATTTGAGGTTTTAACTCTTTGATGTCTTCTTTTGATTCACTCTTCTTGCTTGTTAAGATCAATAATGAAGGGAGTAATATAAAATCAATAATTAGTGCGGACGAAATAATAATTAGAGTGATTCTAGCCATATAACTGTTTAATGCAAAAGAAGATGTAGAAAGAACAGCAAATCCTGCTAGAAGAACTATTGTTGTCGTAACCAGTGCTTTGCCTACAGTCTCGAAAGCATAAATTACAGCTTCCTTAGCATCATAACCCAATTCTCGACGTGCACGTAGAAACTTGCTCATAAAATGAACAGTGTCATCAACTATGATTCCTAATGTCATCCCAAATACGATTACCATCCCAGTATTGATTTGAGCTTTGTATAATGCCCAGAATCCAAAACCAACTAAAACGGGTGTTACATTTGGAATAATACTTAACAATCCTAATTTAAAATTTCTAAGAGCAAGCATTAGTACCAGTGAAATCAGGATCAATGCAATGATATTACCATTAAACATACTATCTGCTTGCCTGAAACCAAGTGTGGAAAACATGAGTGTAGGACTTACACCAATAGCATGCATAGGTTTAGGAGTATTATTTTGCAACCAGGTTTCTGCTCTGTCCGCAAAAGCAATCATGTCAGCACTCTTTATGTTTTCAATAGTAACCGTTACTCGTGTTTCTGACTTATCTACATTGATTTGATTATTCAAATCTAATCCAAAGGGAAGCGAAAGTTCGTATAATAATAAATACTGTGCTGCTTCTTCTCGGCTATCAGGAATTCTATAATAATTTTCATCATCTCCATGCATTGAACGATTCACGCGTCTGGCAACTTCGCTAAAAGCATTTACATGAACTACCTCAGGTTGTTGGTTGAGCCAATCCTCAAAATCATTCAGTTTCCTTAAGTATTCCGGACTATTAATTCCTCCGCTTTCTCCACTGCCTACAGAGAATTCTACATTATAAATACCTGTTAGATTTTCACTGATATAATCTGTATCTGTTCTAAAAGTTACTGACTCATCAAAATAGTTAATGAATTCATCATTAAACCTATTTTTAGTGGCTAAGAATGTTAATATACCGATTACAACGGTAGAAATAATTGCCAATCGCACAGGCTGCTTGGCAACGGCATGTCCTAAAGATGTGTACCAACTTGATTTTTCTGCAGCTACTTTTGTTTTTGCTTTTACTTTAATAGGAAGAATGGCCATAAGAGCTGGTAATGCAGTTGTGGAAAATAAGAAAGCCATGGTCATCCCAAAAGCTGTAATGTTACCTAAGTCCCAGAATGGAGGAACATCCCCGAAATTCATAGTTAGGAATCCAATTACTGTGGTTAAACTAGTTATAAATACTGGCATAAAATTGAGTCTCATGGATTCTACTAAAGCTTCTTTTTTAGTATATCCATCTTTACGCATTTTCTGTAGCATAGTGACCAGAATATGAATACTGTCTGCCACGGCAAGGGTTAATATCATTGTGGGGAATACAGAAGAAGGAGGTGTAAGTTTTATCCCCATTAACCCAACAAAACCTACAGCGCTCATAATAGAAAACATTACTACGATAAACGTGGCAATGGTACTGTATATACTTCTGGTGAGAACAAGTGTTGTTATTATTACTATAATTAGCATAATCATAGTTAGCATCAAGTCATTCATAGAAGATTCGAAGAATGCGGTATTTAAGGGTACTAACCCAGAAGAATGTACTTGGAAATTGGGATATTTTGTTTTGAAATCTGCTATTGCTTTGCGAATAAAAGCGGTAACTTCAGGTATTTCTTTTGCACTATCTTCTCCGGGAAGGCGAACCGTAACATTAATAGCAGTTACAGATCCTGTTTCATTAAGGATACGATTTACAAGCAATGGTTCTTTTAGTGCTTTCTCTTTTATGATGGCAATCTCCGTCTCGGTTTTAGAAGAAGATTCATAGGATAAATCATCCACATATAGATCATCTCCTTGGGCACTAGTATGCTGAAAATTAGTAACAGCATCTACACGAGAGGAGTAAGGAGTATTCCAGGCTTTTGCGGTAAACTCTTCTATCGCAGTAAGGTTTTCTTTGGTAAAGATATCTCCATTAGATGGAGTCAGAACAATGACTACATTGTCATCTTTGGTATATTTTTCTTGTAGAGCATCGAAAGCCTCTAATTCGGGATTTGATTTGCTGAAAAATACGTGATAATCCCCATCAAATTCCATATTTCCTTGAGAACCTAGCCCCATCGCAAGAACTAGCGTAACTATTAAAACAGGCCATTTGAATTTTATAACAAACTCTGCCCATCGTTTTGCAAATGCATTTGTAGCATTACTCATTTTTTTTATTGCGTTCATTTTTTTGAAATTAGTTGACCAGTCGATTATGAAAATTACATGATTGACTAAGTGCTTGTTGTTACTATTTACTTATTAAGACGTTTTGATTTAATATATTAGGACAGGTCTTTTTATTTTTATTTATAAATCAAAAATTGACCGGTCGTCTATTTATAAACTAAAAAAAAATTATTTGATTAACATACTCTTCACGATATGTATATGATTATCGACAGGATATGAGTCCTGCATTTCTTTCATGGTCGTCATTGCACCTTTTCCGGCATCTTCAATAAACCCTACGAGATCTTCAGCATTTACAGAAGAACTTATTTCACCCAATTGTTGTGCTTCTTTAACTACTGTAATAATTTCATTTTTAATTAGATTGTGTCTATCCAGTACGGCATTTCTAATATTTTCGTTATGTTCGGACATTTCATTGCTGATATTGCATCCTAAACAACCCATTTTACATTCTAGCTGCTCCTTAAGCACCGTGATTCGGAACTCATAGAAATTTAATAACCGTTGTTTGGGTGATCCATCACTATGCTTTAGAACTTCTAATGCAGGAGTGAATTGCATCGTAAAATATTTGTCTAATGCTTTTATCGCAAAATCTTCTTTACTATCAAAATAAAAATAAAAAGAACCTTTAGGAACTTCTGCAGCTTTTACAATATCATTAACACTAGTGCCATTATACCCTTTAGACCATATAATTTCCAATCCCTTTTCTAAAAGGTGATCTGCTTTTATTTCGTGTTTAAGTGTCTTTGACATTTTCTAATTTTGGGATCACAAAAATATGACCACTCGTCTAGGATACAAATTTTATTATGTTAAATTTTTGTTTAATCATTTTAATTAATTAACAATCAATACTTTAATTATATACTTCGCTAGTTTTAAATTTTTGATTTCTTTTTGGTTAAAACGTTTTAATTAGAATAGCTATATGGACTATTTTTATCTTTTCCTAAGTTTTAGGATATAGCTAGTAATTAAGTTCGAATCAAAACTAAACCATTTGGTCTAATTTGATTTTTTTTTTTATATATTTACCATTTCAAAATGGGATATAAACATAATAAAGAGGATATTTTAGAAGTCGGTTACCAGGTGATTCGAAAGAATGGATACCATCATGTTGGGATTAATCAAATCCTAAAAGAAGCTGGTATTCCAAAAGGATCTTTTTACAATTTTTTTGAATCGAAAGAAGATTTTGCCATACAGGTAATCCAATATTATGGAGAAGGAAATAGGAGTTGGCTCAAAGGAATTTTTCAGGAATCAACAGAAACTCCAATTAATACTCTAAAATCGTTTTACAAATTGTTAATTGGTTATAATGAAGATGACAATTTTTGTAGTGGATGTTTAATAAATAATATGGGAAATGAAACAGGCAGATTGTATGATTCTTTGGCCAAAGAAACTAAAGAGCAGTTTGATCACTGGCTGGATTTGATCGCAGAGATTGTTAAAAAAGGACAAGAAGCTAAGGAAATTACTAATAGATTCGGTGCTAAGGAAATTGCAAATTACTTGCATTCAGGTTTTTATGGAACTTTTTTTAAAATGAAAGTAGAAAGGTCAAGAAAAGATATGGATACTTGGTTGAAAATGACTTTTGAATTTATAAGAGCTTAATATTTTTTTGATATTAAAATAAGTAGAATGGTCTAATTTATAGAAACAAAATGGAAGTACTTGATGTAAAACAATTTACTGTCGCCCCAAAACAACTTCGAATAGAGAGATTTATACACGCGCCTATTCATAAGGTTTGGGACGTGGTTTCTGATCATAAAGGAATGACTTCCTGGATGCCTATGATTAAAGAAGTAGATCTTACAAAAGCCAATTCACAAGGTGAATGGGGAGAAGGGTGTGAGCGTAATTGTCAATTCGGTCCGGATTTATTAGAAGAAAAGATAGTGCACTGGGATCCACCATATGGATATGCATACATGATTGCTGATATGCATATTGTTAAAAACCATTTGGGATACTTCCAACTTACAGAAAAAATTGAGGGGACAGAAGTTATCTGGACGCAGTACTATGATCCTAACGGGAATATTATTAAGAAATGGATGGCTAAAAACATCATGTTACCGTCAGTGATGAAGAAAGCTTTAAAAAATTTACAAAAGAAAACTACTGTCTAATTTTAATCTAAAAAATGATGAAATTATTAATAAAAATATCACTTTTTTTTATCTCAATCCTACTTCTACAATCCTGCAAATCTGTTGATCTACGTAGTGATTATTTAGTAAACAATCCAGATCAAGCCGACACTAAGGGAAGAGAACTTTTAGAAACCTCTATGAAAAAGATGGGGTATGATAAATTCTCTAACACAGATGTGTATGAAGTTACTGCACAATTTAACTGGAAAAAAGGTTGGCTTGTAATGCCTATGAATGCTTTTCCTGGTAATAATAAAAACGATCTCCAGTTTCGTTTTGCTACAAATACCTTCGACGGTCAGTTAGAATATCTAGAAGGTAGAAAAAAAGGAATCATACAAGGGTTACAATCATGGCAAGGGTATAAAACAAGTAATGATAAGGATAGATTTAAGAAGCACCAACATGACCGTTATATTTGGGGTTTGGCTACATACCATTATATATTAGAATCTCCTTTTAGGATGCTAGAAGCTACAGTAATAAGATATGCAGGAGAAAAGGAATTTGAGAATAAACAATACGATTTGGTGTATGCTACCTGGGGGTCAGAAGCACCAAATAACCAGTATGATCGTTGGTTAATTTATATAAATAAAGAAACCGGATTCATAGATCTTACAGAAGTTACAATCAATGATTTTTTCATTACTATGCCGAAAGGATTACAGCATGGTACTGTTAGATTTGATCGCAGAGAAACTAGTATCGGAACATATTTACCTAGCAAAGTAAGTATTCAGTTACTTTCACCTAAAAAAGAAGAGAGTTACGTTTATTATTTTACACTTTCGGAATACAAATTTGATGAATTTAATAAAGATCTATTGTATCCTTTAGAAGGGCTGCCATTGTATGGAAATTCTAAACCTAATGAAGCTCATTAGTAAAAACGTTATCAATAAATAATTAATAAGCCCGTATTATAGAAATACGGGCTTTAGCTTTACTATTAAGAATTTGGGTTTTGAATTGCCAAATCAGACATTATTTTCCATTCTCCATTATTATTTTTAATAAGAAGAAAAGTTACTTGCATACTACTTTCTTTATTTTTTAAAAGAACAATTGCTGTTGCAGAATGTTTAGCAACATTAATGTGCAGAAATTCTGTATCATATTTTTTACCACCAATTTTCTTCTGTGTCATTAATGCAATGTATCCTGCTCCCGGAATGATCGAAGTTTTTTCTGGAGTAGGATATTGATTAACTATAACCCTAAAATCTGGATGTAATATTGTATCAAAGGCCGGTATATCTCTTTTTTCTCCAGCAATTATAAATGTTTCTATTACTTCTGTGATTTCTTTTTTCATATCCTTTTCTGAGTTTTGAGACTTACAATTGGTTGTACTTAAACAAAAAGTACACACCATAAGAATTATCATGTTTTTCATCGTTTTAATTTTAAAGTTTTATACGATGTGAAACTAGAAATATGAGTAAAGGAATAATGTGACTATCGTCACAAAATGAAACTTATAAGGATCTTTTTCTGATTCTACTTAGAGTTTCTCTTGCGACGCCCATATAAGAGGCTAAATATTGAAGTGGAATTCGCTTAATTAGTTCAGGATTGTTTTTTAATATGTATTTATAACGATCTTCTGGTTTCAGGGAGGTGAGCATCGAAGTAAATTTATGTTGTTCACTTAACAGATGCTCTAATAACTTTCTTCCTAACCGTTCGAAAGAGGCTGACTTATCATATAGTTGTAAAAGATCGCTTCTTTTGATATAAAACCCTTCTGCATCCGTAATAGCAATCATACTTTTTGTAGAAGTTTTTTGAGAAGCAAGACTTGTAATTTCACTTGCAAAATCTGAAGATAGAAAAAAAGAAGTATAAACTTCTTTTGTATTAATGATTTCATATAAACCTATAATCCCTTTAGTGATGAATAGTATACCAGGGTTATAGTGACCACTTTCCAGAAGGAATTCTTTCTTTTTTAATTTTTTGAACTTTGTAATTTTCAAAAAATCATTGAATTCGGCATCAGTAAGTTTATGAAAGTTGACTAAAGTATTCTTCAGGATAGTTTCGGTGTCAGTCATATTTTATTAGATTAACATTCCATTGTTAACACAATAAAAATACAGCTTTTTTAAAAGTGATTTTTAATACAGCTTGATTTTGGTTTCTTTTGCTCCCGATGAAATAAGATATTCTTCAACTTCTTTTGCGTCGTCTCCACCACGCTGAGCATGATGTAAGAGAGTGAAACCATGTGGACCTTTGGCATGAAGCGTATTAGGAAAATAATCCAACATAGATTTTATAATGTCGATTCTTCCAAAAAGTGCTGCGGTAAATATATTAGCTTGAGCACCTCTATCGATAAGGTATTTAGCTAATTCTTTATGACCTACGTGACTTGCTGCTCCTAATGCTGTTTCGAAATCACCAAATTTCCAATCATGCGCAGCATTAATTAGTGTAGGATGTTCTTCCAAAAGTTCTTTTACTTTTTCGAGTTTACCATGCCCTGCACCTACAAATTCTGCAACTATTTTTTTATCTAATTGTGGGTCATCTTGTTGCTTACTGAATACTATATGGGGTGATAGCACAATAAAACTGCTAGTAATCATACTGTTTTTTAAAAATTGTTTTCTATTCATGATGTTTCTATCTTAGGTTACTGTTGTTTTTAGATTGATTTTAAGATGAATTTTTATTAGAATCTTTTTTAAAAATAATAATATAAAAATCTGATATTTAAGTTTTTATCTGATTCTCTATCCGTTTTCCGTAAAATTGCGTGAGATTTATGTAAACAATGCGTCCTAATTTCGCATAAGTTTTGCCTTAGTTTACATAAAAGCAAATGAACAGGTGGCTTAAATATTAATTTTGTAGACCATTGTATCTTGAAAATCTTGAATATAAAACACATTACATATCATCTATTATTTTGGTTAGCAATTATGGTGTTGTTTGCTATTTCAGAATGGGGACATGGTCAATCTTTTAAAGATGCTGTTATTTTTGAGCTTTTGTATTTGCCAACGAGAGTGATTGCCGTTTACATAAATTGGTTTATTTTAATTCCAAAGTATTTGTATAAAAACAACTTTGGATTATATGTTTTTTTGCTAGTCGTAATTTTGATAATTACCGCAATCATACACCGATATTTTGTACTGTATTGGGGATACCCCATCTATTTTCCTCAATGGGTAGATGGAAAACCTATAGATCCATTAAATTTCTTCAGATTAGTACAATGTATAATGCTTATAGCTACTACAGTTGCTTTTACTACTGGTTTTAAGCTGTACAGCGATTGGTTTAAACAGCGTAATGAGACTGAAGTATTAAAACAAGAAAAAACTAATGCTGAGTTGAAGTTTCTAAAATCACAGACTAATCCTCATTTTTTGTTCAATACCTTAAATAGTATTTATGGATTGGCATTAGAAAATTCTAAAAAAACTCCAGCTCTTATTTTAAAGCTTTCGGATATTTTGAGTTATACATTGTATGAGTCCAATACTGAAAAAGTAGCATTGAATAAAGAACTTACTTTAATAGAAAATATAATAGCATTAGAAAAAGAACGCTACGAAAAACGTGTGGATATTAACTATAGGGTAGAAGGTAATGTAGAAAGTGTTGAAATTCCTCCCTTGATTCTGGTACCTTTTATAGAAAATGCTTTTAAGCATGGACTAAAAAATGAAGTAAAAAAAGGATGGATTACTATTCAGATAAAGGTTTCTACAAGTGAATTGTTTTTTACCTTAGAGAACAGTATTTCCAAACTTAAAGAAGAAGATATTAAAGAAGGGGGAGGACTTGGACTTCAAAACGTGACTCGGCGTCTGGATCTGATCTATGGAAAAGACAAAGACTTGCATATACGCAGAACCAATAATTCTTTTATAGTTAACTTAACAATTAAATTGACCATAGATGAATCTTAAATGCCTTATTGTTGATGATGAGCCAATTGCACAAAATATTGTAAAAGGTTTTGTGGAGGATACGCCTAATCTCGAGGTGCTTCAAGTGTGTGATAATGCAATGGAAGCTTTAATGGTTCTTCAAGAATATCATGTAGATATTCTGTTTTTGGATATAGAAATGCCTAAAATAACGGGCCTAAGCTTTTTAAAAACCTTAGATCATCCTCCTGCTACAATTATAACAACAGCGTACAGGGAGTTTGCTTTAGAAGGATATGAATTGAACGTGCTAGATTATTTATTAAAACCTTTTTCTTTCGAAAGGTTTTTAAGAGCTGTAAATAAGGTGGGAAGTTCGAAAAGAACAGATGATCATGATGCCAAAATTGTTTCTAAATCATATGAATATTTTAAAGTAGATAGAAAAAACGTTAAAGTAAATTATAATGAAATTCTCTACATTGAAGGATTGAGTAATTATGTAAAAATCCATTTGTTAGATAAACAATTAGTCGTTTATCATAAGTTAACAGATTTAGAAAAACTCTTACCTTTTGATCAATTTGTTCGTATTCATAAGTCCCATATAGTTGCACTGGATAAAATAACTGCTTATGGTTCTGACTATATCGAGATTATTGATAGACAATTATCTATAGGAAACACATATAAAAATAATTTCTTCGCACTACTTTCAGAAAAAGACGAAAAGAAGAGCTAATATTTATGATTAATCCAATCATTAAAATCTAGATATCCAATAATATACTTAGGAACCGGGTCTTCCTTTAATTGTTCAGAAAGTTGATCAAATGCTTTTTTCTTTTCTTTTTCAGGATATTCAACAGTTTTTGATAAAAACTTTAATAATAATTTCTCATAGGATTCTATGTTTTTTTGCTTTTTTAAATGTTTTTTGATAGCATCAATCAAGTATCTCAAAGTAAATTCATTTTGGAGTTCATAATGTACTAATAGATTAAGCCAGTATGTATAAGTAATTAAATCTTTTCGATCTTTTTTGGTTTGACAATTAAGAATATCATTGATCCAATGTAATGCCTTTTTATAATCTTTTTTCTGAAAGTATATGTTGGCAAATTGAAAGCGGAAAGAAAGCCAGTAATTAGCAGGGATCATCGTTTTGTTATTGCTAATGAATTCCTGAATATTCTCAATCATCTCTTGCGTATTGTGAAGATCTTTAAGGTTTCTATGGATCTCGAGTTCAATGTTATAAAGCCGCAAAGTTTCTTTTA
This sequence comes from uncultured Aquimarina sp., assembly GCF_947492405.1. Taxonomy (GTDB): domain Bacteria; phylum Bacteroidota; class Bacteroidia; order Flavobacteriales; family Flavobacteriaceae; genus Aquimarina. Next base: position 938,830 of record NZ_CANLMP010000002.1, on the reverse strand, counting down.
TTAAGGAAGCAGAAGAAGTTGTAATTTCTTTTGCTTTTTGTTTTAATAGTAAAATTCTAACAAAAGCTTCTTTGTGTAAGTTTTTAAATACCAGATACCCAAGATAGTTGTTGTAGACCGAGAAGTAAGTGGTGAAATACTCTTTTAGTAGTTTCGGATTCTGTTCCCATTCTTTTATGAGTTTTTCTATAGTATGTTTTGCTTTTTCATAGTTTTTTGCTGCAAGCTGTTTTCGATATATATGAAGGGTTTTTAGTGTTTTGTTCTGAATTCGATGTGTTTTTTTATGAGATAAAGAGAAATTTATGGGATCAATATTTGCTAATAAAAGATTGATATACTCTACGGTTGAGTTAAGTGAAGTTTTTTGTTTTGAGACAATGTTTTTTAAAGTTTCGAAATCCTGCGGATATAACGCCTGATGTACTTTTCTTTTCCAATCCCGAAGTTGAAATAATAATAAATCTTGTTGGAAATGTATCGCTTTTTTCTCTGCTCGATTTAGTTCGCTTTCGCAAACGGTATATAAGCCTTTATGAAATAAAATTTCTATATTACGTAGAATGTCTGTTAATTCTGCTTGTATAGAAATTCGAGCATGATAATTTCTTAAAGATTGTAAAATACGTTGCTTTAAGTAATTTTTTATTGTGGTTAATTGATTCGTAAATGCTTTGTTTTTAAATAACTCTTTAATTTCGGCTTCGTTATATTTTTTTTGAGCATCAATTGCATTAAATAATAGTATGTATTCTGATGTTTCATTTCCTACTGCGTTTACTTTAAAATAACGTTTTTCGCTTTTAGTCAATGACTTTATCAGAAAGAATAATTCTTCGTTTTTTTTCATTTTAGAAACCTATGTTTTTTCAAAAATAATGTTTTTCTTACTGACTTCTATCGTATACCTTTGAGATATTCTTAATCAATACAATATATTATATATGTCAAATGCAATTAGCTGGTTTGAAATACCAAGTACCAATTTTGAAAGAGCAGTAAAGTTTTACAGCGAACTTTTAGAGACAGAGCTTCAACCTATGGATATGGAATTTAAAATGGCCTTTTTCCCATATAAGGCTGGAGGCGTAGGAGGTTGCGTAACACACGGAAATGGAAACACTCCTTCTCAAGAAGGAACATTTGCATACCTTAATGGAGGAGAAGATTTATCTGTTCCATTAGCTCGAGTAGAGAAGGCAGGAGGAAAGGTTTTAATGCCAAAAACTTCTATTGGAGAAAACGGCTTTATGGCTATTTTTCTTGATACAGAGGGAAATCGAGTAGCGTTTCACTCTATGTCTTAGTATAGTGTTAGTTGTTATTTAGAGTGAAGTCTAAAAGAAGTAATTTTGAAATTATAATACATAATCAATAGCATACAGTTTTTGATTTCACTCTAACTAACAGTTTGATTAATATTTAAATAATAGTAATTTAGTTTATGCAATATTTCACCAATGATTTTGTCGATTTTTTTGAAGAACTATCAGAGAATAATCATAAAGAATGGTTTCACGCTCATAAAAAGAGATATGAAGCAAGCATCAAGATACCTTTTGAGATTTTTATAGGCAAAATGATTCAGGAAATACAAAAATATGATCCTAAGTTAGAGATTATGCCTAAGGATTGTATACTTCGTATTCATAATGATATTCGTTTTTCTAAAGATAAATCACCATATAACTTACATTATACTGCATTTGTATCCAGAGGTGGTCGTAAGGACAAGAGTGTTCCAGGGATGTTTTTACGTTTTTCTCCAGAAATGGTTGGAATTATGGGAGGATGTTTTGGTATTTCGAAAGAACAATTATACAATGTAAGGACCAAAATTAACCAGGATCCTTCAGAATTTAGAAGATTAATAGAGAATAGTGATTTTGTTCAAAAGTTTGGAGAGATCAAAGGCAGAGCTTTGAAACGAATTCCTAAAGAATGGAAAGAAACCTATAAAAAAGAACCTTTGATTGCCAACAAACAATTTTATTTTGTCGGAGAAGAAGCTCCATCTCTTATTACTAGTGAATCTCTTATAGATGAACTTATGACGTATTGGAAAGTGATGCATCCTGTAAATGAATATTTAACAAAAGCAATTCAATAATGGCATACAGCGAATATATAGCTGATCGGATTCATCAAACGCTAAAAGAAAAAAGAGCGAGTTTCTATACAAAAAAAATGATGGGAGGTCTCTGTTTTATGGTGGATAATAAGATGTGTTGTGGAATCCATTATGATAAAAAGAAGGAAACAGATCTTTTGATGGCTCGTATAGGAGAGGAAGCATATGCAGAAGCAATAAAAAGAGAAGGTTGTCATCCTATGGATTTTACAGGCAGACCAATGAAAGGATATGTTTTTGTAACGGCAGATGGGTTTGATCTGGATGAAGATCTGGAATACTGGCTACAATTATGCTTAGATTTTAATCCTTTGGCAAAAAGCAGTAAAAAGAAAAAATAACTTTTTGAACTGATAAAGGTTTTCTAATTACAAAACTTATTTTCTATTAACATACTTCTGTAATTCTATCCTTATTTTGCCGACCTATGAGATATGTCTAAACAAGTTTTTAATAAAACAAACATATTCATAGCGTTACAATACTTATTTGCAAGAAAGAAGCAAAGCTTTTTAGCTGCAATAGGAGTTCTGTTGGGTGTAACAACTTTTATTGTTATGATCAATTTTATGACAGGTGTAAACGATTTTCTTGATGATGCAGTTTTTAATGGAAGCCCAGATATAATAGTTAGCGCAAAATCAAAAAAACAATCTACTACAACTTCTAATATACTATCCAATTATATAGAAAATAGTAATAAGGTTGATGATGTCCTGAAAGCTGATGAGAATGTTCAATCCTTTGCTCACCAAATTATTTCGCCCGCAATCTTGATTAGCGAATCTAAGCAGTTCCCAGGGAGTATCAATGGAATTTTTCCCGCTCAGGAAAGTAATATGGTAGACCTAGAAAGACGGTTAATAGAAGGAGAAGGTTTTCAGAGCTTGTTAAAAGAAAATTCGATTCTTTTAGGAGTTAGTTTGGCCAAACGATTACAGATTTCTACGGGAGATGAAATAAAAATGATACTTCCTAATGGTAAGAACACTGCACTAAAAGTTGCAGGTGTATTTAGTTTTGGGATTACCACTATAGATAATGTAAGAACGTATGTCTCTGCAACTACATTACAGAATTTATTAGGCAAAAAAAATAGTATTACGAATATTCATGTAAAACTGAAAGATAGAGATGACGTTCGTCTAAAAAGCTATTTAGCAGAAAATATTAATGGTATTGTAACAGAAGATTGGAAAGATAGCAACAAGACGATTGTGATAGGGAATAAGGTTCGTGACATACTTACCTGGTCTGTTTCTTTTGCATTGCTTTTAGTGGCAGGATTTGGAATTTATAATATTCTTAATATTACAGTGATCCAGAAGAGAAAAGACATTGCAGTGCTAAAAACCATTGGATATTCTAGCAATGATATTGTATTCATTTTTCTTGTGCAATCGCTGATTATCGGGGTATTGGGTGCGTTTTTTGGAGGTTTTTTTGGATACATAATTAGTTATTTAATTTCTACCACACCATTGGATACATCAGATTTTATAATTGTAGATACCTATCCGATTAATTTTAAGATGTCATATTATATATTAGGGTTTTTCTTTGGAATATTAACAACTATTTTTGCAGGATATTTTCCTTCAAAAAAAGCAAGCAAGGTAGATCCTGTAACGATTATTAGAGGAATATGATTTTAGAAACACAACATATAGATAAGTATTTTTTGGAACCAGAAAAGCATCAGGTATTAAGAGATATTTCTTTGTCAATTTCCGAAGGAGAACTGGTTTCAGTATTTGGAGAATCCGGAAGCGGAAAATCAACCTTATTGTATATCCTATCGACTTTAGATACTGATTTCCAAGGAAACTTAAATATATATAATCAGGATATTAAAAATTTGACACCTTCTGCTCTTACTGATTTTAGAAATAAACATATTGGATTTGTGTATCAGTTTCATTATTTACTTCCCGAGTTTAGTGTACTACAGAATGTAATGCTTCCAGCAATGAAATTATCTCAAAAAAGTAAAGAAGAGATTAAAGAAAACGCTTTAGGTTTATTAGATGAAGTAGGCATGAAAGCTTTTGCAAAACGGCCTTCGTATCAACTTTCTGGTGGTCAACAACAGCGAGTGGCTATTGCTAGAGCTCTTATTAATGATCCAGCCTTAATTATTGCTGATGAACCTACCGGAAATCTAGATCAAAAAAACTCTGAATTAATTTTTGAGTTACTCAAAAAAATAACGGGATCTAGAAATAAAGCAGTGGTCATCGCAACCCATGATCCTAAAATTTATCATAATTCTCACTGTAGTATTGAAATGATTGATGGTTCTATACGACTATAACCGTGTAAAAACTTAAAAATCAATAAAATGGAAACTTCTTTTAACAAAAGTATTATCATATTTGACGGCGAATGTAATTTATGTAACGGTGTTGTGGGGTGGTTAATGAAGTTTGCGCCAGAAGATCTTTTTCATTTTATTCCTTTTCAATCTCCTCAAGGACAGGAGTTACTCAGAAAACATAGATATCCGACCGAACGTTTAGATACCGTAATTCTTATCGACGAAAATGGATCACATACCCATTCGGATGGTTTCTTAAAAATAGTATCTAAAATTCCAAAATGGAAACGTGTAGCGGCTTTGTTAGCATTTGTTCCTAGAATGATTCGGGATGGAATTTATAAATTAGCCTCTCGTAACCGAGTAAAATGGTTTGGCCAATCACAGAGTTGTACCATTAATTTTTAGACAAGTTCCTTTTTATTTGAGATTATTACCTAAAAAAAAAGTCCAAAAAAGAATGATTACATTTGGGAGGTACACTCCTCAATAATGATAATGACTTTTTTTAAAACACGGATATTTCCCATTTTCCTATTACTATGTATTGCAATACCTGTTTTTACAAACGCGCAGGATACTAAATTCATCATTCCTGATAGTCTAAAAACTAAAACTCCAGAAGCGTTGGTAGACTTGATTACCTCTTCTGATGCTGATTATATAGAAGTTTATGAAGAAGTATTAAAGAGTTTTCATAAGAACGATTCAGTCTCAGCCAAGTTTTATCTTCGGTTGGGGTTTCATTTTTATAGAAAAGAAGATTTTAAAAGAAGTATCAAATATGCAAATAAAGTCTATAAAATAGGGGATGAACTAAATGATAAAAACCTGTCATTTTGGAGTTATATACTAAATGGGGCTACATTTCTTAGAGAAGGAAAACATCAGAATTCATTTAACAATTATCACGAAGCGGTAAGTATTGCTAAAAAAGAAGAAAATTCTGAAAATATAATTATTGCGAATTCAGGCCTTGTATTGGTATTACATAAAATGAATAGGTTAGATAAAGCTTTAGAAATTTCTAAAGAAATGTTACGGGCCATTGATAAAACATCCTTTAAAAATGGGATTGATCATGTTTCTATACTTACCAATATCAATGAAGTATATTTAGACAAGGAGCAATATGATTCTGTATTATATTATTCAAATAAAGGCATTGAACTTAGCAGATCACTAGATTTTAAAGAAGGTTTGGTGGATTTGTATATTAAAAAAGGGATTGTCTATTATTACAAAAAAGATTTCAGTCAGGCTTTTGATAATCTACATAAGGCTAAAGATATTTTGGAGCATCATGAGGTTGCGAATAACTTATTTCCAAGAGTAAAAGTCAATTATTATATGGCAGCTTGTTATTGTGAACAGCAAAACTATGAGAAGGCAATTTCTTATTTATGCAACACCATGGATTTTATTAAGGAAGAAGATTTAGGGAAATTACCTGTCATCCAGTCACATTTGTTACTGGCCAATTGTTATCTTAAAAAGAAAGCGTACGAACAAGCTCATTATTGGGAAAATCTCTATGTACAATTAAATAATAGGTATCAGGAAGAAAAAGATAAAACGGTAGATACTATTTATGAGCGAGAAACCGAAAAGTATGAGGAAGAAATAGCAAAACTTAAAAGTAAAGGAAGTATTACCACGTATGTGCTTATGGTGATGATTGCGGTTTTTTTAGGACTATTACTTATAGGATATAAATATTATAAAAAGCAGCAGACTAACAAAATTGTATTTTCAAAGCTAGTTGAAAAAATCAATCATTTAGAGGTTGAAAACAAAATAAAAAATACGAAAAATAAGAAAACATCTATTTTCATTGATGATGATAAGGTTACTGCAGTATTAAAAGGTTTGGAGAAGTTGGAGCATCAGGAATACTTTCTAAAACCGGAATGTAACCTAAGTACCACAGCCAAAAAGGTGAAAACGAATACCACGTATTTAACTAAGATTATCCATACTCATAAAGGAAAGAATTTTAATGAATACATCACAGATTTAAGAATTGAGTATGCATTACAACGCTTAAAAAATGATAAAAAATTCAGAGCCTTTTCTGTGAAGTCTATTGCTGCTGAGGTAGGGTATAAAAGTGACGATGCTTTTGCCAAAAGGTTTAAAGCAAAAACAGGATTGAATCCATCCTATTATATAAGGAATATAGAAAAGTTAGCACAGAAGAATCACATTACGTAAAGTGTACAAAAAGCAACCCGTTTTTGTCCAAAACAGGGTAGGTGTATTGTGATGGCTGTTTAATAAAAAATATCTTTAAGAAGGAAACAGTATATTAACTTAATTACCTTTTTATGAAGAAACAACAAAACAACAAAATCAGTCTCAAAAAGCTAACTATTGCTAGAATTCAAGCAGATATGATGCATCAAATCAAAGGAGGAAGTAGTTTGCCTTCAACCACAATGCATAGCAATGATGACCCTTGTGTGATAGATCCCTGATTAAGTATACACGATAAAGTAAAAACCCTACAATATTCCAGAGTTTTTTTACAACCCTGTTTTATCCAAAACAGGGTTGTTTTGTTTTTGATCCTCTTTTTTTCAATCTAGCTTAGTGTCACAATCAAAGCGATGTCGACAGTCTATTTTGATCAAAGGGTAAACCGAAAACCTTATAATAGAGTAGGTAGTTAAAACATACAATTATGCTTAATAACATTTTAGAATTAAAAGGAGTGTCAAAACTAAATAGAAGCGAGCAACAATCTATTATTGCTGCAGGACCAGATGGATGTTCAACTTGCCCAGGCGAAGAATTTTTTGAATGTCTTTTGACTTGTACTGGGACTTGTTCTGCAAATGGAACGTGCTATCAAATACTACATTAATCCGAAAAATCAGGTCACGCAAAAAGTAGTTTATTGTTATTAAATAGAGTTTATGTTTTTTTTAATTATTAGTTCCTATTTGGTATTCGATAGATTGAGACTGAAAGATTATATGTTTTTCACTTTTTAGTTAATCCCATTTTATTTCCAATAATATAGTTAAAAACACACGATTAAATCATGAAAAAATCATTAAAGAATTTAGAGCTAAAAAAACAAACGATTAGTAATTTAAATCTTAATAAAGTTAGAGGAGGAGCCGGTTTTACTTCTGCAATAACCTGTACGCCTTCAGAAATGAATGCCTGTGGTAATACTGCTCGAACAGGTCCTGGTACAATGCCAGTTTGCATAAGACATTAATTGAGTTTCAGATTTTCTGAAAAGTAATGTCGACAATCCATTTTGATAAGGGAAAACCGAAAACCTTATAATAGAGTAGGTACTTAAAACACTTAGATATGTTAGATAAAATTTTAGAGATGAATAGTGTCTCAATTATAGATAAGAAAAAGCAACAATCTGTAAAAGGAGGAAACAATTATCCACACTGCATTTGGTTGGGAGGTCCTGATTGCCAACCTATACATATGCATTAATGCCATAATACATTTTATGTTTTTTAGAAAAGATTCTTCAATAAGTGGAGAGTCTTTTCTTTAAGTGATTATCTCGTTAGGTCTTGATTACAATACGAAAAATACCGTAATTGATCTAATAAACTCTTTTTAAGAAAGTAATTATTACATTTGGATCATCACATAATATTGATTCAAATGATTTCTTTTGTTAAAAGATGCATACCTAAATATGTACTTCTTTATGTATTTGCATCCGTTTTTTCAATAACAAAAACATACGGGCAAGAACAATCAACAGTAATTCCCGATAGTTTACGATACAAAACCGCCGAAGAACTAGTAGAATTAATAAAAAAAACATATCCAGAAGAAACCGGGATCTATGAAAAAGCACTTTTGACCAATCGATATTCAGATGGTAATCTTGCAGAAAAATATTATGACATAGGTCTTTTTTTCTATTATAAAGCAGCGCATCCAAAAAGCTTACAATATTTGGATAAAACGATACAAATCGCGAAAGCAAAAAACCAATTAAAAGAATTAGGAAAAGCATATAGTTTAAAAGGGAATATGTATCTACTAGAAGGAGATAACCAACAGGCATTGGATTCATATTATGCAGCTATAGATATCGCAAATATGATAGGAGATATTGATCGAGAAATGATCGCTAAATCTGGGCTTATCGTAGTATTAGCAAGAATGAATCAGCTAGACAAAGCCATTGAAATATCTGATCATATGCTTAAAACCATTCACCGTACTTCATTTGTAAACAGCGAAAATCATGTACGCGTATATACAACTATTAATGATGTATATCTAGCTAAAGAAATGTATGATGAAGTCTTGTATTATGCAGATAAAGGAATTGAGATCAGTGAACGTATTGACTTTAAAATAGGGCTACTCGATTTATACATAAAAAAAGGAATGGTTTTCTATTATCAAAAGAATTACCCTAAAGCACTCGAGTATCTAATCAAGTCTGAAGAGATTTTATCGACAGAAGAGGTTGAAAGCAAATTTTACCCAACAGTGAATACTAACTATTTTATGGCTAGCTGTTATTATCAACAGAAGAAGTATGATCAAGCAATCACGTATGCACGTAAAAGTATTGATGTTATAAAAGAAAGTGATAAAAACAAAGCGCCAGTAATTCAATTGCACTTATTGTTAGCCAATTGTTATAGAGCGAAAAAGGAGTACGAACAAGCACTATTCTGGAATGACGAATATGTTAGACTGAACAAATATTATCAAATAAATAAGGACAAGACAGTAAATAAAATTTATAAGAAAGAAGCTCGAGAATTAGAGTCACAGATAGGTGTTTTACAAGATGAAATGATAAAAGAAAGCAGAAATAAATATGTAACAAGTAGTGTTTTGATTATCATTTGTATACTTCTTATAGGCATGGTAGGTGTATATTTAAAAAAGCAGCAAAAGAGTAAAAATACGTTTGTCCAATTAGTTGAAAAAATAGAACAGCTAGAAGCTAAAGAAACAATGAAAAGTGGCAAGATGCTGGTAAAAGAATTAAATATCGATGATCAAAAAGTTAATAGTATACTACAAAAATTAGAAAGATTAGAGGAACAGGAATATTTCTTGAAATCAGATTGCAACCTTAGAGGAATGGCGAAAAAGGTGAAAAGTAATGCGACCTATTTATCCAAGATTATTAGTACTTATAAAATGAAAAATTTTAATGAGTATATCAATGATCTGAGAATTGAGTATGTACTTAAACGATTAAAAAAAGATAAAAAGTTTAGATCTTTTTCGATTACGTCAATAGCCACTGAGATTGGCTATAAAAGTGACAATTCATTTACGAAACATTTTAGAGCAAGAACCGGGCTTAATCCATCCTATTATATCAAGAATATAGAAAAATTAGCAACCGAGTATACGTGACTTTTTTTTGCTGTCGAAGAGACGCAAATTAGACAATTTGAGGTTTGTTCGTTATGAATAAGAAAACATAAGGAGTATATTTCGTTTAATGAATGGTAGGATATTTTTCCATGCCATTTAGATATATAATAAACACGCAAATTTTAAACTTATGAAAAGCAAAAAAACAAACACAATTACGCTGAAAAAGCTTACTATAGCTAGGATAACAACATCAGAAATGATTCAAGTACAAGGGGGCAGTAGTGTTTCTACTGTAAATTTCGATAATACTTATATTAAATGTAATGATAGTGATACGTATTAACTATTAGAGTGTAATTTTCTAACAATAAATACAAATTTTTAACACACCAAATTTAGCTCCGCAGTTTGAACAAACTGCGGAGTTTTAGTTTTTAAGCTTCTAAGTTGTCACCTACTTTAGTCCTATCAGGATTTGATAAGGGGAAGCCGAAAACCTTAGTATAGAGTAGGTGCATTTTTAAATTTCATATCATGAAAAAATCATTAAAAAATTTAGAGCTTAACAAACAAACGATTAGTAATCTGAATCTTAAGAATATTAAAGGAGGAAGTGTAACAGGTACTATGTCCTTTGGTTGTGGAGGACCGAATGCTACAAATGCATTATGTAATTCAGTGCCTATTTGGGAAGGAGGAATAGGATGTGTGGCTAAATAAGAAATAGTTACCGTAATATTATAATCAAAATAATTTCTGTTTCCCTACGATCTATTCGTAGGGAAATTTTAAAACCAATAACCTGAAAATGATAATAACATCTTATAATATCTGATTAAAAATGATTTCTTAGAAAAATTCCTCGCTTAGTCATCTATTCGTTTTGTATGCTGTTTATCTCTATATAGAATTTTCTGGATATAGTTTTCGATAAACGTTTTTATGCAAATAAAAGATATCTGATAATCATAATATACTTCTTTTTTAAAGAGCTTTCTCCTCATTTTGTCCAATATAGGGTCATATAATTTTTCATTTCTCTAATTAGGTGCTACATTAGACCACCAATGAAATAAAATGAATTAATCTTCAATGAATACGACCGAAATTTTAAAAGAAAAATTAAAAGAAATACATCATATTTTAAAAGAAAATTATGCAGATAAAGAACATCTAGGAGTTTTGTCTGGTATTTCTGGTATCTCACTTTTTCAGTTTTATTATGCACGTTTTGTAGAGGATGAACAAATTGCAGACATAGGGGTAGCCGTTATATCAGAAACTATACAACGTATGAATGATGGATATTCTTTTCCTACTTTTTGTACAGGTATTGCAGGGGCAGGATGGGTATTAGAGTTGTTAAATGAAGAAGAGTTTATCGATATTGACAATGATGAACTTTTATCCGACTTAGATAATTACCTTTTAGAATCCATGGAATCCGATATTAAGAATGAATATTTTGATTTTTTACACGGAGCAATAGGGTATGGGTATTATTTTTTAAAGAGATATCAAAATACAGCATCAGAGCCCTTAAGACATCAGTATAAAGAATATCTTTTCCAGCTTATCAAAGCACTCAGGAAGAGCTCGCATACGAATGAACGAGGAGTTTTCTGGAAGTACGAGTTACACAAGAAAGATAATCTTCATGGCACTAATTTAAGTTTGTCACACGGAATGGCAAGTGTCATTAATTTTTTAAGTAGATTGTACCAATATCAGGATTTCCAGGAGTATGTAAAAGATTTATTAATTGGTGCAGTAGATTTTATAATCAGTTATAAATATCCTGGAGAAAGCCAAAGTTCTTTTTTTCCTAGTTGGGTGTACCCCGAAATGGAAAAATACACCAATAGCAGATTGGCTTGGTGTTATGGAGATTTAGGAATGGGGATTTCACTTTGGAAGGCAGGCAAGGCATTAGATAATGGTGAATATAAAGAATTAGCTATACAGACGTTAAAAAATTCTACCAAAAGAAGAGATGTTGAAGAGGCAAGAATAAATGATACAGGTTTATGCCATGGCGTGTTTGGAATCATCACTATGTTTAATTATATGTATAAAGAAACTAAAGAATTAATATTTAAAGAAACAGCAGATTTTTGGATGGAAGAAGCACTAAAAATGGATACATATAAAGACGGTTACGCAGGATACAAACAATGGAGAGGTGATCAGGAAGAATGGAAAAATGAAGCTAATTTATTAGAAGGAATAGCTGGAATAGGTTTATCCATGATTTCCTATTTAGCACCATCAGAAAATCAATGGAACCAATGTTTAATGATTAACTAATCTTACCTAGCGAAAAAACTATGGGCTATAAAAATTTCCCGAAATACGTTTTACGTACTCCTCTATTTTCCTTTTCATTCTATAAAGAGCTTACTCAAAATAAAACACTAAAAGAAGAAGAGCTAAAACAAGTCTGTTCTGATAAAATTATCAAAGAAGCTATTTTTTTAGCATCACCTTCTTTATATCAGGAATTCGAAAAGTGGTTGAAAGGCGATATCAGAGAAAAGGCAGCGTCAGATCGTATGATGTATTCTGTATTAAAATACATTAGCAGAATGTCCTCACGTTGTACGCCTTTTGGTCTATTTGCAGGAACAGCGGTTGGAAGTTTTTCGGATATTACGAGCATTGAACTTTTGGATAAATCAAAAAACAATCGTCATACCCGATTGGATATGAATTATCTGGTAGCGCTATCTCAGGATATTGTTAAAGATAAAATGATTCGGGATCAACTTCTTTTTTACCCTAATACCAGTATTTATAAAGCTGGTAAGCAACTCAGATATGTAGAGTATACCTATGTAGAAAGTAGAAGAGTACATCATATCGTAGCGGTAGAAGATTCTGAGTATTTACAAAAAGTGCTTTCTGAAGCCAGAAAGGGATCTCAACTCTATGAGTTAGCAGAATTATTGGTAGATGATGAAATTAGTCATGAAGAAGCATCTGGATTTATAGATCAATTAGTAGAAAGTCAATTGTTGATTAGTGAGTTAGAACCATCTGTTTCTGGGCCCGAATTTTTAGATCAGATAATACCGGTTCTTAAAAAACTATCGGGAACTGAACAAATCATTTCTGAGCTAGAAAGTGTACAATTAACATTGCAGCGGATAGATAAAAATATAGGAAACCCAGCAAAGGAATACATCGATCTTAGTGAATCTTTAAAGAAATTAGGTACCGGTTTCGAATTGAAGTATATGTTTCAGACAGACATGAACCTTTCTTTAGAAACGAATACAATTAGTCACGAAACCGTAAGGAAGATAAAGAAAGGATTATCATTACTTAATAAACTTACATTACCACCAAAAGAAACACTTAATTCCAGATTTAAAACAGCGTTTTATGAGCGATACGAGAGTAGAGAAGTCTCTTTATCAAAAGCACTCGATGTAGAACTTGGAATTGGGTTCTTGCAGGATAAAGATTCGGGAGATGTAAGTCAAATAATTGATGATCTTGTACTACCATTCAAAAGAGAAAAAACAGCTATAAGAGATGTTAGATGGTCTCCAATACATGCAGTACTTAATAAAAGATTGCTAGCCTGTATTAAGGAACAGCAGAGTACTTTGGTATTAACAGACAAAGATTTTAATGGTTTCGAGGAAAATTGGGAAGATTTACCGGATACTATTTCTTCTATGATAGAATTGGTAGAGGTAGATGGAGTCGAAAAAATTACGATGTCTAGCTGTGGAGGCTCAAGTGCCGCAAACCTTTTAGGACGCTTTTGTCATGGAGACAAAGATTTAGATATTTATACAAAAGAAATAATCGATCTAGAAACAAAGTTAAATCCTGACAAAATTCTTGCAGAAATTGTGCATTTGCCAGAGTCTCGAGTCGGAAATATTTTGATGAGACCCAGTTTTAGAAAATATGAAATCCCATATCTGGCAAAGTCTATTCTGAATGATGAACAACAACTTTTATTAGATGATCTAATGATTTCGGCTAGCCCTAACGGGAAGGTGATATTGAGGTCTAAAAAGTTCGATAAAGAAGTGATCCCACATTTAACCAATGCACATAACTATTCAAGTAACGCACTGCCGATTTATCAGTTTTTAGCGAATATGCAAACGCAAAACCAGAGAGGAGGTATTGCCTTTGATTGGGGACCATTTGCCGAAGAGTATGATTTTTTACCAAGAGTAGAATATAAAGATATTATATTCTCTAATGCAATTTGGAATATTTCATCATCCGAAATACAACCTTTATTAAATAATCTGAATGATGAAAATCAATTTTATAAAGAATTGGAGAACTTTGTGGATACTAAAAGTTTACCACAGTTTGTACTTCTGGTAGATGGCGATAATGAATTGCTAATTAACTCTAAAAATACTACCTCTATAAAAATGTTATTGAATACTGTAAAAAAGAGAAGTAGATTTAAACTTAAAGAGTTTTTGCATGTCAATGAGAGTTTGATAAAAGAAGGAGAAAAAGGATATACAAATCAAATTGTTATGTCGTTTTATAATGAAAAGAAATTAAAAAATTTGCAGAATTAATGATGGACGTACAAAGATCTTTTATAGTGGGTAGTGAATGGTTATATTATAAAATATATACTGGGCCTAAAACCTCAGATTTGGTTCTGACAGATATTATTAAACCTACTGCAATGAATTTATTAGAAAATGATATCATTGATAAATGGTTTTTCATTCGGTATAACGACCCAAAACACCATATTAGAGTTAGATTCCATTATGAGAATCCTGAGAATGTGGCTGGAGTTATTAATGCTTTATATGCTTCGCTTAAAGAGTTTTCTGACGAAGATCTGATCTGGAAAATACAGCTAGATACATATCAGAGAGAAATAGAGCGTTATGGAGTAAAAACTATGAGCGAGTCAGAAGAATTATTTTTTCTGGACAGTAAGATGATCGTAGATTTTTTGGATATGATTGATGGAGATGAAGGAGAAGAACTAAGATGGTTGTTTGCAACAAGAGCAATAGATCAACAGCTACAGGATTTTGGGTATAAAGAAGATGAAAAAATGGCTTTAATGGAACGATTAAAACTTGGTTTTGGAGCCGAATTTGGTATGAATAAAGGCCTAAAAAAGCAACTAGATAAAAAATTCAGGAATGAGCATGATAAGATTAAGAGTTTTTTAAATTTTGAAAGAGAAACGGATGCTGATTATGCGCCTATTATTGATGTTTTAGCAGAAAAGAGTAAGCATAGTGAAGTTTTAATTAGAAAGATTTTATCCGTTGTGAGTAAACCCGAATTAGATGATATGATGGGTAGTTATATTCATATGCTTATGAATAGGTTATTTAGATCCAAAAATCGCTTACACGAAATGGTAATTTATGATCTACTCTATAGAACTTATAAAGTAGCGTGGGGAATTAGAAAGTTTAAGAATAAGGTGTCATAGGTCTTTATTCTATATTCATTGTATCTATGCATCACTAAGGCAATATCTTCCTGGTTCTGGCATTGCCATTGCAGGTGATAGATCAATAAAATTACTACAATCTCCTGCGTTTTGAGGAGTCCCACCTTGTATTTTTATTAACTCTTCTCTAGTTAATGCCCTCATGTTTTTTAATTTTTTCATAATAATAAGTTTTATAAGCTTAAAGTTAAGAAATTAAGTTTAGCTTATTTATAGGAGATTCTGAGTATTTTGCTCAAAATAAATGACTTGTGATTAATTGCGTTTAGTATTTACTAGGAGATACAATTCATGTAAAAGACCATCTAAAACTTTTTTAGATGGTCTTTCTACTACTAAATAAGGAATAAGTGCTCAGTTGAGAATAGTTTTAATTTTAATTATTGGCTAATTACAGTTTTGTACAAATTCCCAGGGTTTTCCACTTCCGGTATTTGTCGCAGGGACATCGCCTTGAGTCCACCACTTTGCCCGATATATTACATTTTCGTAGAAAACTTCGTTTCCGCCGACATATGCAATAGCAGCGTTCCATTCATTTCCGGTACAATTGCCATTTCCTCCATCGTTTCCATCTCCGCCATCACCATCACCATTACAGTTTTCTATAAATTCCCAGGGTTTTCCATTTCCAGTATTGGTAGCAGGGATATCTCCTTGTGTCCACCATTTCGCTTTATATAAAGAAGCTTCATAAACTACTTCGTTTCCATTGGTATAAGCGGTGGCTGAATTCCACTGACTAGCAGAACAACCAGAGCCATTTCCTCCGCCACCGTCACCGTCACCATCGCCACCATTATAGGGAGACTCTGGATAGTTTTCTGCATTGGCAATTGCCTGAGATTGAGAAACCCCATTTAATACCTGACTGGATGCATATAAATATCCATAGGCAGAAGATGAGCTTTCTTCTAGTAACATTTGCCATATCATGATACCATCTGTTGTGCTTTTTGAAGAAATATGACTGGATAGGTCGGCTATATTTTGGTAATTATAAGTATAATATGGACCCCAAGGTTCATTAGGATAATGAGTTCCGGCTGCTATTGAAAAACCGTATTGATTTGCATAATATTTATAGGAGTCATACATAATAGCTCTGTTACTGGCAGCACCTGTATTATAACCTTGATAAGCAATTAAATCAATTTTATCGCCTACTGCTTTTATTACCGGGATCATATGTCCGGTAGAAGCAAACCCAAATAAACTAATAGCCTGATTTGGTGACGTGGCATTGAATAGATTCGTATCTGATTCTCCGGTAACCGTATTTCTATTGCTATGCGCAAAAGGAGAAGAAGGATCATCATTGTTTAGACCTCCTAATGCTCCTGCACCAGCGGGTGCGCAAGCAATCACATATTGACCTTTTGGCATGATTGCTCTTGATTCATTAAAAAAGGTAATAAATCGCTGCACATTGATAGGTTCTCCTATAGTTTGGAACCCACCATTTGGTTCAAAATCCCAATCAATACCTTCGAATCCCATATCATCAACTAAATCTTTAATTTGGTTATAGTCAATATCATAGGCAGCATCCGTACCCCAATACGTTTCCCCACCAATAGAAAGAATTACTTTGATTCCTTTGGTTTTAAGAATGGACACAGATTCCTTTAGCGTTTGACCGCCATAAGGAGTTTGAATTCCAGTTCCGGTAATATCATAGGATCCTTTTTGATATCGTAAGTCAGGTTTTGCAAAAGCAAGAAATACATGAGTAACATGTTCAGGAATATCCCGCAGTTTAGATCCTTGTCCTGTGGTGGTCCAGCTTTCTGACCAGGATGGAAAATATCCTAGAACAATAGGTTCTGTAATTGCTGCCCGATTGATTAAAGGAGTTGTTTCTTTTAGGTTTTGCTCGTCGAGAAAACTCTCATTAGTGCATGACTGAAATACTATGAATAGCAAGAAGATACATCCGGTAAGTTTTTTTAATAGGTTCATAAGAGTTTGTGTTTACATTAATTTTAAATAATTGATAATCACTTTTATTTTAGTGAAAGCGCTTTTTGAGAGTTTTGATAAAAAATCATCTTCTCATTGACTAATAGGTATTCTTTATCTAGTTCTTTTCGATATTTTAACGCGACGGTATTCCAATCTGATGCCCATCCTTTTACAATATTGTTTAGATAGACGATTTTAAGTTTATGTTTCCCTTTTTTAAGAGCTATCGAGCTTTCTTCTGGGTGTTTTTTTATTGTTTTTTTGTAATCAATAACCAGTTGATCACCGATCCATATTTGATCTTGCGTACTAGAGAAATAATAAATTCCATCTTCAGGGATATCAATGTACCCTTCTAAAAAAACAGCTTTAAAATTTTCCTTTTTAACCTCATGTCCCCAGTCGAAGGTGTTATTTGCTTCTTTAATACTTTTGATAATTGATACTTCTGTTGGGATTTCTTTTTCGATTTCATCGATACTCGAAAAGTGACCTTTTATCGTTTTTATCTTCAATCCTGGAGACAAATCCATGGATTTTGATATTGATGGGAGATAAGATTGTTTAACAATATTAATAGTTCTTGTTGCACTGATTTTGCCATGAGGTAGTACTGAAGCTATTTTTAGCGTAGTAGTTTTATGAAATGTAAGCGCTTTTGTATATTCATCACTGTGGTTAGTAGGATCTGATCCATCAGTAGTGTATACCATTTTTACAGGATGAGTTGTGTGAAACGGTAAGGTTATACTATCAAGAAATGCGATATGATCAGATGAAGGTCCTTCTGGTAAAGGAATGTGGTAATTTATTTGATGATCCTCAAGTATAGGATATAAATTATTGAGCCGATTTAAGAAACTATTGAAGTTTTTGTTTTTTTCTGCTGTCCATCCGGTTTCGGCAATTGCTATTAGTCTAGGATACAGTTGATATTCTGCAATGTTATCATTGTCTGTTTGTTCTGCCCACAGATTTCCTTGTAATCCAAGAATATGATGTCTTTTGTTTTCTTGTATAGCGTCGGGGATTGGGTTGTAATCATATGTTTTTTGTAGTGGAGTATGCCCTCCAAAGGCCATGGGTTCTACTTGTTTACTGCCTTGGTAAAAGTTGAGATATACATAGTCTAGTGGGGTCATAATTACGTCGTGACC
Organism: uncultured Aquimarina sp.; assembly: GCF_947492405.1. Taxonomy (GTDB): domain Bacteria; phylum Bacteroidota; class Bacteroidia; order Flavobacteriales; family Flavobacteriaceae; genus Aquimarina. The sequence goes on along the minus strand of NZ_CANLMP010000002.1, from coordinate 920,450 downwards.
TTCATTAGCAGCTTTTATACCTCCTTTTTCACCTTGCCAGGACATAATATTAGTTGTTTTTGTAATTCCTCCTTCCAGAATTTCATCCCAACCTATCATTACTTTATTATGATTCTGGAGTATCTTTTCTACACGTGCCATAAAGTAACTTTGTAATTCTTTTTCGTCCTTTAGACCTTCTTTTTTTATTAATTTTTGACATAATTCAGATTCTTTCCAAGCGCGTTTTGGTACTTCGTCTCCGCCCACATGAAAATACGTATACGGAAATAATGTGGCCATTTCTCGTATTACATTCTCTATAAAAACGTATACCTCTTCTTTTCCAGCGCACAAAATATTATAATCTACACCCCAAATTTCTCTTATTTCGAAAGGCTTTTCGACACAGGCAAGCTCAGGATATGAAGCAAGAATTGCCTTAGCATGTCCAGGCATATCAAATTCCGGAATTACATCGATAAATCGTTCCTTGGCATATGCAACGACTTCTTTTATATCCTCTTGTGTATAAAACCCGTGGTAAACATCATTTTTTTTGTTGCCTCTTTTGGCACCGATCTCCGTTAGTTTTGGATATTGTTTTATTTCGATACGCCAACCCTGATCATCCGTTAAGTGCCAATGAAATTTGTTTATTTTTAATGTTGCCAAAAAATCCAATTGCTTTTTGATAAATTCTACGGTAAAAAAATGCCTTGACACATCAAGTAATACACCTCTCCATATAAAAGCTGGTTCATCTTTAATAGCTACAGAAGGAATTATAACTTGTATATCTTCTTTGAAATGATCATTGGGGATAGGTGGCAACAGTTGTATTAAGGACTGTGCTCCATAAAATAAGCCTTTGGTGGTTTTCGAAATTATCGAAACATGATTCTCATAGGTTTTTAATAAATAACCTTCTTCGTTTAATTCTAGTGAGTGGTCTATTAATAAACGAATGGAGTTCTTTTTTTTCTGATCAGATGTTTTAAGGTGTAATCCTGTTTTATGATTAATAATGTCTATAAAAAATAGGGCAATTTTTTTAGCTCCTTGATCTTCTGTGAAAAATGAAGTTTCTTTATCTATTGTGAAACTTCCTTCTTTTTCTAATAAAGACAACGGCATAGGTGTAATTCTGGGATTTGTATTTACAACCGCTATATGGTTCTCGTTTTTATGACAAGAGACTGAAAATATGAGTATAGATAGTATGTAGAAAACGGATCTCTTCATGTGTTAACTTATTTTTTGTAATGGATGTTGGGTAGAAATAATATGGTTGATAAGATTATTGATGGGTTTTTTAACAAAGCTTTTTACCGTAAAACCTCTATCTACTACTATTCGATTAATTATATCTTGCGAATAATATGCAATAGAACCCACAAAGTGAATAGGGTGATTTTCTAATTCTTTAGCGTAAAGCATTAAATAATTATCAATGAATATCTTGATCCCGTTATACAGTAAATTCTCTATAAAAGGATGATCTCTATGTTGGAAGATAAAGATTGCATATGATGCTAAATACGCATTAGGTTGTTTAAGGTCATATAAATTATAAAAGAGTTGTTCTAAATCAGCCCCAAACCTGGTCTTAAACTCTTTGGCAAGACTAGCGGGCATGTTTTGTAAATAAAAGCTCTTCAAAAGTTCTTTTCCAAAATAATTACCGCTTGCTTCATCGGCAAGTAAATATCCTAATGAAGGAGCATATTGTATTACTTTTTCACCATCAAAGTAGCAACAATTCGATCCTGTTCCTAGAATTGCAATAACACCAGGAATCTCTGTAGTGGCGTGTACAGCAGCAATAATATCTTCTTCGACTTTTATTAATTTTGCATTTTTAAAAATGGAGTATAAGGATGATTTGATTTTTTCATTTGATGTTTTTGTTCCACAACCCGCTCCATAAAAATGTATTTCGTCAATTAAATTTCTTTTTTCTGATAGTTCAGAAATCTCTAATATGATATCTTTAATGTTGTTTTGTGATATATTTAATGGGTTGATTCCTATGGTCGTTTTAGAACATAGAATATTCCCGAATCGATCGATTAGAATCCAATCACACTTTGTAGAACCACTGTCAGCTATTAATATCATACATTCTAATCTTTATTATTTAGTCCTTTACGAAGGATTTACAAGTTTGGAGTTTATTTCAAAGTTAATTTTGCTTTAAAAACATGTTAGTGAGCTTACGAATTAGTAAGAAATACGATGGTTTTTAGAAATAATGCCTTTTAAAAGCCTCAATTGCTTCATAATCGGCTAATCCGAGATTGTCATATAGTTTTGCTGTATTTTTATTTCGTTCCTCTGCTCTTAACCAAAATTCTCTGGAGTCTTCTCCCTGAAACATGACTTTGTCTTTCTGTGATTGATGAAAAAGAATGGCATTTGTCTTTCTATTTACTTCATCAGGGCTTAGGGGTACAGCCATTTCGATGTCATGAATATCCCATTCGTGCCAAGCTCCTCGGTATAACCATAACCAGCAATCATTCATAAAATCTTCCTCTTTTACTATTGAAACTGTTTCCAGAATAGCATCAAGACACAGTTTATGGGTTCCGTGTGGATCTGCCAGATCTCCAGCGGCATAAATCTGATGTGGTTTTATATGAGTTATGATGCTCTTTATGATATTAATATCGGCATTACCAATAGGGTTTTTCTTAGCCCTTCCGGTTTCGTAAAAAGGAAGGTTCAGGAAATGAACTTTGTGATCAGGAAGTCCCAGATATCTTGTAGCGCCATAGGATTCCATTCTTCGAATTAGACCTTTAGTCAATCTCACTTCGGGAGAATCAATATCCCCAGTGTTTTTAGATTTTATGTTGTCGATAATTGTTTTAAAAACAGTATCATCTTTAGATAAGTGTTGCGCTACTTCTCCAAATTTTAAAGCTTCTTGATCTGTTACTGCAATGTTGCCAGAAGTTTGATATGCAACGTGTACGTCATGACCTTGATCGATAAGTCTTGAAAATGTGCCTCCCATAGAGATTACATCATCATCAGGATGGGGACTAAAAATAAGAACTCTTTTTTGAGAAGGGTTTGCTCTTTCTGGACGCTTGGTATCATCTGCATTTGGTTTTCCACCTGGCCATCCGGTAATGGTGTTTTGTAGATGATTAAACATTTTAATATTTAGTTCATATGCTGACCCTTCTAATGTTAATAGGCTAGACATACCGTGATCGTTATAATCTTTGTCAGTTAATTTTAATAAAGGTTTTTGTACTTCCTGACTTAACCACGTAACCGCCTTTAGTTTAAGTTTTGGTGTCCAGATACATTGATCTACCAACCAGGGAGTTTTAATCCTGGTAAGATCTGCAGCTGCTTCGTTATCTAAAACTACTGTGATATTTTTATGCTCTTGCAAGAAAGAGGCTGGAATCTGCGAGGTTATTTCTCCTTCAATAGTTTTTTTAACAACAGATGCTTTTTTATGTCCCCACGCAAGCAGAAGTATACGTTTAGCTTTCATAATGGTACTAATTCCCATAGTGATTGCTCTTTTAGGGACATTTTCTAAACCATTGAAATCTGAAGCAGCATCTCTTCTGGTTATATGATCTAAGGTAATAATTCTGGTTCCTGAATTGCGATGAGATCCGGGTTCGTTAAAACCGATATGTCCTGTTCTTCCGATACCCAGAAGCTGAAAATCAAGTCCTCCAAGTTTTTTGATTTTCATCTCATAATCAATACAATACTGATCGATTTCTTCTGTATTAATATTTCCCGAAGGGATATTAATATTTTCAGGGTTTATATCCACATGATCAAAAAGATGCTGATGCATAAAGTGATAATAACTCTGCTGGTTATCGATATCCATCGGATAATATTCATCGAGATTAAAGGTGATTACATTATTAAAACTGAGTTCTCCCAGCCGATACAATGTTACCAGTTCTTCGTATACCTTTATTGGAGAAGATCCTGTAGCTAAACCTAAGATACAAGGCTTACCTTCTTTTTGTTTTTGTTTTATTAAATCTGCAATTTCTAAAGCAGCCAGTTTAGAAGCATAAGAAGAATCCTGGAATATTTCGTTATGGATTTTTTCGAATTTAGTATCCTCAAATTTGCCAACTTGCCTGAATTTAATTTCTTTAATCATTTTTCTTTTTTTAAGCTTTAAGGTGATTTAAGTTTTATTTTTTTCAAATGTTATTGGGTTGATATATAGATGAATAAAGAGAGTTTTTGCAATTCATTTATTCAATATCCCACCAAATATTGGTTGTCATTATGTCCATCCCTTGTCTATCTATAGCCTCTTTGACATTTGCTTCATTGGATACCAGTTCTGTGGTTGAGTATTGAAGTCTTTTAGGAACGGTCCCATTATTAGGTTCTGAAACAAAAAATGTGGTATTATCAGTAAAAGTTGGAATAAGTTCTGTTCTTCTTACCAGAGACCAGGCTTCGTATCCATTCATTAGAAGAGCCAACCATCGCTGATTCCAGATAGCTTCTAATTGTTGTTCTGTAGCACCGGATAAAGTAGCGATCGATTCATTGGCTATAAAAGTTTCAATATCACCAGCATCTACGCCCCAGAAATTCATACTTGTTCTTATGCCTTCTTCGTAAAGTGCCTGTGGACTTCCTGAATAACCTAAAAGTGCTGCTTCTGCCTGTAGAAAATAGGATTCAGCTGCGGTTAGTATTTGAGTAGGCGCTATATTAGCAACATCAGTGGTCGAGGTTCCAATGATTTTTTGAGAAGGAATGGCAAGGTTATCTCTTGGTATAATCCCTCTCATAGAAATTGCAGTACCTTCGTAAGTTCCGTTAGGAGAGGCATCTGCCATCTGTACTAGCCTTGGATCGTTATTGTCATTTAATAGATTCATAAAGCGATCTGAGAATACCCATTTAGAACCTAGTCCTCCAAATCCCCAATAAACATCTTCAAAACTTCCATCCAGAAATGATAATATTAATGCGGATTCTGATTTTTTTATAAGTGCTTCATTAGAACTATCAATCAAAGTATTGCTCAGGCAATCATTAATAACGGTATCTATAAATGATTGTTCACCAGCTTGTATAAAGGCATCTCTGGATCGTATCGCTATTCTTAATCTTAGTGTATTAGCAAATGCTTTCCATTTTTGAGGATCTCCGTTATAAATAAAATCCCCTTCTGCACCTGCAATAATTTCTGATGATGAACCAATTTCATCCATTTGTGCTTTTAACTCATTTAGAAGTCCAGTGTAGATTTCTTTCTGAGCATCATATTTAGGTTGTGGGTTATCAAGAATCAATTCGTCCCCGATTACTTCACTGTAAGGAATGTCTCCATAGATATCGGTCATTTTTTGATAAAACCAGGACATCATGATTTTTGTGACTGCTGCACCATTACTATCTCCCAGATCATTATATGTCCCTAATAAGTTTCTGATATTTAAGGAGACTTTTTGATAGGATGCATCAAATACAGCATTGGTCCAGCCTTGATTATTCTGGTAAGCATCACCAGCAAACCAGGATCCTTCGGCATTGTAACTAAACTGATTTGCAAATTGGCTTGTATAGATTAAATTTCCTCTCCAGGTAAGGAAACGAGGTTCTGCAAATTCAAAATATTGTACTCCTGCCATGATCCCTTCTACAGTTGCGGTTTGTGGATCAATAGGATTCGTATTGATTTCTTCAAAATCCTCTGTACAAGAAATGGACACAAGTATTAGTATAAGAAAACCAACAAATAGTTTCAGAATGTGTTTTTGAGTTTTCATGATTCTTTATATTTTAATATCGTTATTCGTTTTTAAAAAGTAAGATTTACTCTAAGTCCGTGGCTGCTAGCTGAAGGAATTCCGAAAAATTCTACACCTCCAAAACTTGTGTTGAATCCTGTTTCTGGATCAAAGTTGTCCGTATTACTATGTAAAATGGCTAAGTTTCTTCCTACATAGCTTATAGATAAATTAGAGAGATGAAGTCCTTTAATAGTTTTTTCAGGAAAGTTATATCCAAATGTTAACTCTCTAAACTTGATAAAGCTCCCATCATATACCCAGTTTTCTGCTATTTGACCAACTCTACCCCAGTATGTCTGAGGATTTACACCTCTTTGTTGTACATCGGGATCTAATGTGCCATTTACAGTTGCATTCTGAGGAACAGTAATACCTTGTCCTCCGGAAAAGAACTCTCTACCTTGTAGTGTTTCTACAGCAGTACCTTGTGTATGTCTTTGTATTTCTGATAATGAAAATACATCACCACCAAACCTTGCATCAAATAAAAAGCTTAAGGAGAATTGTTTATAAGAAAAAGTGTTTCCCCAGTTTAAAAAGGCATCCGGAGCAACATCACCAATCTGGGATATTTCGGTATTTACTACCGGTAACCCATTCGTGTCATACACTATGTTGCCATTATCATCTCTGGTAAAAGTAGTACCAAATAATCCTTGAGCACTGGATCCAACTTCTGCTGCTACTTGTACAACGTCATTAAATTGTCGTATCAATATATTCCTTTCTACTCCTTGGGCTAATTCTTCTACCTCATTTTTATTCGTAGTAAAGTTTAACGTTGTGGACCAGCTAAAATCATCTGTCTTTATAATATCAGCATTTAGAGAGAGTTCAAGTCCTTTATTGGTAACCAAACCTGCATTAATGATCTGATTGGCAGCACCACTTGCAGGAGGAAGGGTGAGTCTTAATATTTGATCTTCAGTTCTTATGGTATAATACGTTGCAGATAATCCGATTCTACTATCCATAAAACGTGCGTCTATACCAAACTCCAGTGCATTCGAAATTTCAGGAACTAAGTTAGGGTTATTAAGTTCTGGACCTGTACCAGCTCCTTCTTCAGCATTCCCGAAAAAGAAAAAACGTTGTCCATTGAATAAATTAGAAGACACATTGTAGGTATTTACTAAGGAAAAAGCACTTGTAGCATTTCCTGTTTGCGCAAAACTACCTCTTAGTTTAAGATTTGATAATATCTGACTATCTTGCAATGAAGGGAAAGCATCAGTAACTACAAAACTTAAACCAACAGATGGATAGAAAAAAGAAGCGTCATTTATTGGTAATGTAGAACTCCAGTCATTTCTGGCTGTAAATTCTGCAAACAAGTAATTGTTGAAACCAATTGTCATAGATCCGAATATCGAATTTGATGAATTTTTAGCATTACCAGGAACTACGCTGATACTTTCGAAATTATTAAGTGAGAAAAAGTTAGGTAGTAAAAAAGTTTCCCCGATAGCTTGTAAAGATTCAAAAGAAACATCAGAGTGACTAAAACCAAGTGTAGCCCCCAAATTAAAATTGTTACCTATATCCGTATTGTACCTAAAAATTAGATCATAATTGTTGGTTCTTGCCGTTGATTTAGTGTCAGAAAACCGACCGTTACCAGCAATATCAAAAGCACCAAATGGATTAAATATTTGCTGACTGGTTGTGATATGATCCTGAGAAAGTCTCATGAGGCCTTTTAATCCTGGCACGATATCAATGTTTAATTCTAATAGACCTATGTAGCGATCAGTTTCGTCCTCATTTAATAAGGTGTTTGTGGTATAATATGGATTAGTAATAAAAGCTCCAGCCCAATTATTAGGTGTGTCATCTGGCTCTAAAAAATTATTGCTTAACAAAGTGTTAGAAATATTTCTGGGTCTTAAAGAAAGAGCTCTGGTTATATTTGTTTGTCCTCCTGTTAGTTCGGGTCTGTTTCTGGCATCTTGATGGATATAATCTACTTTCCCCAGGATTTTTAACCAATTAGTGATAGAAGCTCCCGCTTTAATACTGAAATTTTGTCTTTTTAAATTACTTCCAGGCACGATAGATTCGTCATCTAACCTGGAATAACTAAATCGATAATCAAATTTTTCTGTTCCTTGTGATACAGCAACAGAATTCAAGAAAGAAAATCCTGTTCTAAAAAAATCTTTAAAGCTATTATCGTTTGCAGCATAAGCAGCTGTTCCAATCCCATCGAAACGTTCTCGTTGTGATCCATCTAATCTTGGTCCGAAACTACTACCATTCGTAATATCATATACTAATTGATTCGTTGAGGTGTCAAATTGACCTTGACCAAACTCGTTTTGGAATTTAGGAGATACTAGTAATGAACTAGCCGTTACTGCAGAATTTATTTCAACAGTAGGTTTGTCAGAACGCCCTTTTTTTGTGGTGATTACCAAAACTCCATTGATACCTCTAAATCCATAGAGCGCGGTAGCATTCCCTCCTTTTAACAACGATATGTTTTCAATATCATTAGGATTCAGATTAGATAAAGTATTACCATAATCAAGCCCGGAAGCAAAATCTCCCTGACCTCCCTGATTATCGTCTATAATAACACCATCTAGTACTATTAAAGGTTGGTTGTTGGTTCCTAAAGAACTAATCCCTCTAACATTAATAGATACAGAGGATCCAATCCCACCTGAATTAGAATTAATATTTACACCTGCTAACTTACCACGGATAGCCGATCCTACATTAGGATCTGCAGTCTGTACTATGGTTTCAGATTTGAGTTGCTGTACTGAGTATCCTAATTTTTTGGATTCTTGTCGTATACCAAAAGCCGTTACAACTACATCTTCTAATTGTTCTGCATCTTGTTCTAAACTGACATTTATAGAGTCTGATGAATCGACAAGTATTTCTTTAGTCTTAAACCCAATATATGAAAACTCCAAAACATCTCCAGTAGAGACCTTAATTGTGTATGTGCCATCAAAATCGGTTTGAGCTCCGGTAGCAGTTCCTTTTATGATCACATTAACTCCAGGTAATGGAGTATTATTTTCAGCGTCTGTTACCGTACCCGATACTTTTTTCTCCTGAGCTATAACTCCAATTACTAAAAATAAAAATGAAATTAAAGTGAATTTTTTTTGCCTCATGTTTTCCTTTTATTGATTATTTGTGATGTTCTAAAGTAATAGTTTGAAGGTTTTCTTTTTTTTTTTTTATCCAAACAACAGCATTTTGATAATGAACGACATATAACTATAGATAACCGTTATTAGAAGTTTTTCGAAATAATTTTTTTCTTGCTTTTTATCTTATTTAATGATACTTTTTCACAGTTTTTTAATAAAATTAACACTATTCTGTGTCAAAAACTGAAGAAAATGTAATCCACAAAGCTGTGGTAGAGAAAACAATTAAGAGAAGGTATCATATCTATTTCTGGTTGATATACTTTCTTTTTAATGTAATTAGATGGGGTAGTTATTTTAATGACTATTGGTACTCATTTAAATCCAATATGGTAGAGTTTCCATTACATTTGGTTATCGTTTATTTTAATATATATTATTTAATACCTAATTATTTACTAAAGAAGAAATACATATCCTATGTCGCTTTTTTACTTTTTAGTTTAGGAATTCATTATGTGGTAAGATCTGGTCTTAACTATTGGTTAATCACAGAAAATATCTGGCCTGAAGCTCAAGGAGAAAATGAACCTTTTGGACTTAATCATATCATTGCAGTTGTGTTAGGTGAGTTATACGTTCTGGCACTTACTTTTTCGATTAAAATTAGTGTTGATTTTATTATGGAAAGAAATAAAAATCAGCAGCTTACAGAATTACAATATAAAACAGAGTTAGAATATCTCAAAGCACAAATTCAGCCCCACTTTTTCTTTAATACGTTAAATAATCTGTATGCATTAACCATGCAAAAATCTTCTAAGGCATCAGAGGTAGTTGTTAAATTATCAGAATTTATGCAGTACATAATATACGATGCCAGTAAAAGAAAAGTTCCTTTAATACAGGAAATACAATATATAGATAATTATATAGAGCTGGAGAATATCAGATATGGAAATCAACTCAAGACAGAAATTAACATTGTAGGATGTATAGATGATGTGTTGGTAACCCCACTTTTATTCTTACCGTTTGTAGAAAATGCCTTTAAGCACGGTTTTAAAGATAGAGGTGAGATGAGCTTATCGGTTTCATTTGAAGTTGATAATGAAGCATTAATTTTTATAGCTGAAAACAGCTATGATAAAGAAGCTTCTTCTAGATCAAAAAATGGAATCGGAATTAAAAATGTAGAAAGAAGACTACAGCTTTTATATAATAAAAACTATAAATTGAAAATATCAAATGATAACGATATATATAAGATTACCCTTAAAATCCCAACCATATGACCATAAAGAGTATCATAATTGATGATGAACATTTGGCGATAAGTATAATTGAATCATACTTGAAAGAATTTAAAAATATTGAAGTTATAGGTGTATTTAAAAACCCACTGGAAGCTTTGCCAATATTAGAAGATGGAGGTGTTGATGTTGTCTTTTTGGACATTAATATGCCAAGAATGAATGGTTTAGAGTTTTTAAAAACGCTTAAAGAATATCCGCAAATCATTATTACTACGGCATATAAAGAATATGCGATCGAAAGCTATGAATTAGAAGTTCTCGACTATTTAGTAAAACCAATACCTTTTAGTAGATTTTTGAAATCAATTAATAAATTAATGGCGAGACTTATTAGTCTGGATAAAGGAAAACCTTTTGCTGATTTTGAACAAGCTCCTCACATTTTTTTGAAGGTCGATAAAAAACTAATCAAAATTTTTCTTAGGGATATTCTTTATATAGAAAGTTTAAAAGATTATATAAAGCTGCGTAGTGTAGAAGGAACCTATATTTCTCATAAATCATTAGCTAGTATAAGTGAAGAGTTACCATCAGAAAATTTTATTAGAATACATAAGTCATATGCCATCGCCATAGATAAAGTAAAATCAGTAGAAGGAAATCTTGTAGAAATAGACAATAAGAGAATCCCGATAGGACGTAATTACTCAATGCATGCTAAAAAACAGATATTAAAAAATAAAGGGAACCTATTGAATGAATAAATTAGATCCGGATCATATACACAAATTTTTATAACAAAAATAAAATAGCCTCTTATAACAAAACTGGCATAATCAATAATACCGCAAATACATTCACATGAAACTAAGTACACTCGATTACTCAATTATTATAACTATTCTGCTTACCACGCTTTTGATAGGTTTGATAGTATCAAAAAAAGCTGGAAAAAGTACTTCAGAATATTTTTTATCTGGCAGAAATATGCCTTGGTGGTTATTAGGTTTTTCTATGGTAGCGACAACCTTTTCTACTGATACGCCAAATTTCGTAACCGATATAGTACGAAAAGATGGAGTTTCATCAAACTGGATGTGGTGGGCATTTTTAATTACAGGGCTTCTAACCGTTTTTATCTATGCTAAACTATGGCGAAGATCTAACGTTAACACGGATATTGAATTTTATGAATTACGTTATGGAGGAGCTCCGGCCGTTTTTTTAAGATCATTTAGAGCTTTATATCTAGGTCTTGTGTTTAATGTTTTTGCAATGGCAGGTGTAACCCTTGCTGCCATTAAGATTGGTAGTATTATGCTTGGTTTAGAACCGTGGGAGACTATAGTGTATGCAGGAGCAATCACTGTAGTGTTTAGTGCTTTAGGAGGTTTTAAAGGTGTAGTGTATACAGATTTTTTATTATTTTTTATCGCTATCATTGGTGCAATAGGAGCAGCGTATTATTTAGTGAATATACCCGAAGTTGGTGGATTAGAAAGTTTAATAACACACCCTAACGTGGTAGATAAACTATCTTTATTACCTGATTTTAATGATAAAGAAGCACTCATTACGCTATTAATCATTCCTTTAGCCGTTCAATGGTGGAGTTCCTGGTTCCCAGGAGCAGAACCTGGAGGAGGAGGCTACATTGCACAACGTATGTTAGCAGCCAAAAATGAAAACCACGCAATAGGAGCAACGTTCTTTTTTAATATTATGCATTATGCCTTACGTCCTTGGCCTTGGATATTAGTAGCACTGGCTTCACTTATAGTATTTCCTGATATAGCTAGTATTCAAGAAGCTTTTCCAAACGTATCTGAAGATAAATTAGGACATGATTTAGCATATTCGGCCATGCTTGCAAAATTGCCAAGTGGGCTTTTAGGTTTAGTGTTTGCCTCGCTTGTTGCCGCATATATGAGTACTATTTCTACCCACCTTAATTGGGGATCTTCTTATATCGTTAATGATTTTTACAAACAACAGATAAAAAAAGATGCATCAGAGAAAGAGTTAGTGATGGTTGGTAGGATCTCCACAGTTGTTCTTATGGTTTTAAGTGCCTTGTTTGCGCTATATCTTAAGAATGCAAAACAGCTTTTTGATATTATAATCATGTTTGGAGCAGGTACCGGACTTATTTTTATTCTTAGATGGTTTTGGTGGCGAATCAATTCGTGGAGTGAGATTTCGGCAATGCTTATTTCGGGAATTGTTTCATTACTATTCGCTTCACCAATAGGGGATAATTTATTTGGTGGAGATGCATTGATGCCAGGTTGGGCAAAGCTTCCAAGTATTGTGTTTATAACAACCGTTGTTTGGATAAGCGTAACATTATTAACAAAGCCCGAAAGCAAAAGTGTTTTACAAGGTTTTTATAAAAAAATACAACCTGGAGGACCTGGCTGGGACAAGGTTATTACAGAGGCAAAGCAAGACAATGTGGATATAGTAAATACTACAGAAGGTTGGAGTGTACCATCGGGTATTTTAGCATTGTTATTAGGATGTTTCGTCGTCTATGGAGTATTATTTACTACAGGACACATCATTTATGGTAATCTACAAGAATCATTGATTTTAGGTTCAGGAACCATAATTGCGGCTGTTTTATTAATCAGAGTATGGAAAAAAATTGGTAAAAATCTAATTGTGTAGCAGCAGTATCAAACATATTTAACTATGATTATAAATAGCATTGGAACCTTTCAATGCTATTTTTTTATACATATACAATTACTAATTTCTGTGAAAATTACATAAAATAGAAATAGGTGTTTACTACTCAAAGTTGAATTAGATTTTTAAAAAACATCATAAAATTACGGTTATAGGATTTTCACCTCATAATATCTACAAAATGATGTCATTTATCTAATTAGTTTTTTGGCTTATATAGTTCTTTCTAATTTAAGATCCAGTTTAACATAAACTATTCAAAAACTTAAACACAAATCATCATGAAACTATTAAAACCTAAATTAAAGAAGTCTTCTTTTTATTTTGACTCCTGGAAAGTGCCATTATTACTGGTGTGTTGCTTATTCGTAAGTATAACTTGGGGACAAGTGAATACTGGAGGTGGTGCGACCACTGCCAATCATCAAAAACAAGTGATTGGATACATAACAAACTGGGATGCCTGGAAAGCCGCTAGCGCTGGAGTTCCTTCTGCAGGAGCACTAACACAATTAAATATAGACTACTCAAAATATACAATTCTTAACTATTCCTTTTTTGGTGTCGCTTCGGATGGATCTTTACATAGTGGAGATCTTAGAAACAAAGATATCTGGCAACCAGGAGCTATACAACAGCCAGGCGACCTTTTATATGGTGATGTCTATAGTAGTTGGGATTTTCATATCCTTTTTGGAGAGATAGAACCCATACAATGGATTAATGAAGATGTAAAACAAAGAGCAGAAGCTTTAGGATTTCAAGTTACTGTAGGAGGTAATACCTGGACTCATCCCGAATGGGGACTTAGTGGTGTTTTACCATTACCCCTTCCAAAAGAAGGTAGCGACGCAAAAGGTTTACTGGAATTAGCAAAAGCAAATGGTGTTAAAGTAATGGCTTCTCTTGGAGGATGGAGTATGTGTAAACATTTTCCTGAAATGGCAGCAGACCCGGCAAAGAGAGCTCGTTTTATTGAAGACTGTAAAAAACTTATCAATATGGGCTTTGACGGGATTGATCTAGATTGGGAATATCCAGGGCCTTTTCCGGGAATGAATTTTACCGGAACAAATGCAGATTATGTTAATTTCGAAAACTTAGTAGAAGAGATTAGAGAGGCTATAGGACCCGATAAATTGATAACTGCAGCAATGGCAGCAGATTATAAGAAATTAGAAGGATTCAATTGGTCCAGACTAGCCAATACCATGGATTATTTTAATATGATGACCTATGATTTTAATGGAGGGTGGTCTAATATAGCTGGACATAACGCACCTGTATACCCATATGATGGTGCAGAAGCACCGGATTTTAATTGGCAGACCTTATTAGATAAAATGAAAGGTATGGGAGTGCCCGCGTACAAGATTAACTTTGGCGCTCCTTTTTATGGAAGAGGAGTTGTTACAGATGGAACTGCAGATTTAAATGCTCCAACTGTAAAAAGAAATGTAACGATACAGCCTGATGGTCCAGTAAGTACAGCAGCTGATTATACAAACTGGCCACAAGAAGTCTATGATGGTACACCTAATTACTTTTTTATCAAACAAAAAACAGGATCAGGAAGTGGTTGGACCAGAAAATGGGATGATCAGGCAAAAGTACCCTACATGGTAAAAGGGAATTTCTTTTTAAGTTATGATGATGAAGAATCAATAACCGAAAAAGCGAAGTTTATTAATGCTAATAACCTTGCCGGAACCATCATTTGGACCGTTTTCGGAGATCTTGAGTTTTCTGGATCAGCACAATCTTTTGGTACAAAATTAAAAAGATGGTCTACTATAAAATCACCTTTAGTAAATACTTTGAACGAAGTATTCGCTAGTGGAGGAGTAGGAAATACACCTCCGACAGTAAACATTACATCTCCCGAAGACGGTGCTATTTTCGAGGCTGGAAGTAACATTCAAATTTCAGCTGATGCTAGTGATCCAGATACTGATGGGAGCGTCGCCAGAGTTCAATTTTATAGAGGAACAACTTTGTTAGGAGAAGATACAACTGCTCCGTATAATTATACCTGGAACAATAGTACAGCAGGAAATCATGAAATTATCGCAAAAGCATACGATGATAAAGGGGCTAGTGCTACTGCAACCATAAATATCTCTGTTACAGGTATTGGAGGAAATGAATTACCAACCGTAACCATTACCTCGCCTGATGAAGGAGCAACTTTTACGGCTGGTGCGACAGTTGGTATTTCTGCAGATGCTATAGATACTGATGGAACTATAGATAGGGTTGAGTTTTACAATGGTAATGTATTGCTTGGTGAAGACATAAGTGAACCTTATAATTACAATTGGTCTAATATATCTGAAGGGAATTATACCATTACCGTAAAAGCTTATGATAATGAAAATGGAGAAGGATCTTCTTCAGTTTCAATAAATATAACAACTGGAGATTCTTGTACTGCACCTGAATATGTTGATGGTCAAGTATATGTTGGTGGTGATCGTGTTTCTTATCAAGGAAATGAATATGAAGCTAAATGGTGGACACAAAACAATGACCCGGTAACGAATCGCGAGAATGTATGGAAATTAATAGGCCCTTGCAGTGGTGGACAAAGTGCTCCACAAGTAGCTATTACTTCTCCAACATCAGGACAATCTTTTGTAGAAGGCAGTGCGGTTACTATAAACGCAAATGCTTCAGATGCTGATGGTACTGTTTCTAAGGTTGCATTTTATGTAGATGGGAATATGATTGCAGAAGATACTTCTGCACCATACACAACTAATTGGACAGCTACTTTGGGGAGCCATAGTATTACAGCAAAAGCAACAGATAATGATAATCAATCTACTACTTCAACAACTATAAGTATTAGCGTTACTACTGATGGTGGATGTACCGGTAGCAATAATTTTAAAGTAGTAGGGTATATGCCTAGTTGGCAAGGAACTGCCAGCGCTGTTCAGTACGATAAACTAACGCATATCAACTATTCTTTCTTATTACCTAATAGTGATGGTAGTCTACGCCCTTTAGATAATGTTTCAAAAATGCAACAACTCGTTTCTTTAGGACATACGCAGGGAGTGAAAGTACTTATAGCAGTTGGAGGATGGATGGATGGTAATGATTCTCCATTCACCACTTTGGCAGCAAATCCGACAACAAGGACTACTTTTATAAATAACTTAGTCAATTTTGTAAACCAATACGATCTAGATGGAGTAGATATGGATTGGGAATATCCGCGTGAAGGTAACGAGCCTCAAAACTTCGAATTATTGATGCAAGAGTTAGGGCAAGCCATGCACAGTAGAGGTAAATTGTTGACCGCTGCTGTAGTAGTTTCGGGATGGAATGCTGATGGAGTTTTGAACGGAGTTTTTGATGATGTAGATTTCTTGAACATCATGGCGTATGATGGTCCGGATCACGGTTCTATGGGTCAGGCTCAAGGTGGTTTGGATTATTGGCTAGGAAGAGGATTGCCAAAAAATAAAGCAGTATTAGGAGTTCCTTTTTATAGCCGCCCTCAGGCGCAAAGCTATGCTTCGCTATTAGCACTGGGAGCGGATCCGAATAGTGATACTTTTCAAGGAAACAACTATAACGGAATTCTTACCATCAAAGCTAAAACACAAATGGCTCTAGATCGTGCAGGTGGAATTATGATGTGGGAGCTCTCACACGATACTACAGATGCTAGCACCTCATTATTAGCAGCAATCAATCAAGTGGTAGGTGACCCATGTGAACCCGATAATGTAGCTCCGCAAGTGGCGATAACTGCACCTGTGTCAGGTGCATCATTCACACAAGGTACCAATATTGGAATATCTGCAAATGCTTCAGATACCGACGGGACTATAACCAAAGTCGCATTTTATGTTGATGGAAGTATGATTAATGAAGATACATCCGCTCCATACACTGCAGATTGGACAGCCACAAACGGGAGTCATACCATTACCGCACGTGCAACAGATAATGATAACGCTGTTACGATATCTACAGTAGTTTCTATTACAGTTACCGATGATGATAACATCTCACCCACGATAAATATAACGAGTCCGGCTGATGGGGCTTCTTTTAATGTTGGGGATAGTGTCACTATTGAAGCCAATGCAGATGATACGGATGGTAACGTAACCAAAGTAACTTTTTACCTGGATGGAAATATAATTAGCGAAGATACTTCAGCTCCATATTCAGCAAATTGGACAGCTACAAATGGTAATCATATCCTCACTGCTAAAGCGACGGATAATGATGGAGCATCGACCACATCTTCTGTAATAAATATAACTGTGAATACAGATAGTGGTGGCGAGTGTGATGAAGCACAATATGTAGAAGGCGGAGGATATGCTGCAGGTAGTATAGTACAAAATGATGGTAATACATACGAATGTAAGCCATATCCGTATTCAGGATGGTGTAACGGTGCTGCTTGGGCATATGCTCCGGGTACTGGTACATACTGGCAAGATGCCTGGACGTTAGTTGGCGAATGTGACGGGAGCGGTACAGGTGGAAATGAAGCTCCAACGGTGTCTATTACACAACCAACAAATGGACAGACATTTACGGAAGGAAGCACCATAACAATTAATGCTTCAGCTTCAGATAGTGATGGAAATGTAACAAAAGTAGAGTTCTTTAGAAATGGAACATTCATAGGAGAGGATACTACTAGTCCTTATAGTTTTACCTGGAACAACGCTTCTACAGGAAATTATACACTGAAGGTAAAAGCAACTGATAATGAAGGTGCTGCGGGAGAGTCTGAAGTAAGTATTTCTGTAGGCTCAATCAATCCGCCAACCGGAGGGGATCTCCCTAAAAGAATTTTAGTAGGATACTGGCATAATTTTAATAACGGTTCTTCAACTCCAAAATTAAGAGAAGTATCCGAAAAGTGGGACGTTATTTGTGTTGCTTTTTCAGAACCAAAATTTGGTAGTCGCTCTGATATGACCTTTAACCCTTATGAAATTTACGGAAGTGCTTCAGAGTTTATAAATGATGTTGCAACCGTACAGGCAAGAGGACAAAAAGTATTGATTTCTATTGGTGGAGCAAACGCTACGGTAGAATTAAATACATCAGCAGAAAAGAATGAGTTTATAAATTCTATGACCTCTATTATTAATACGTATGGGTTTAATGGACTAGACATTGATTTAGAAGGAAGTTCACTTTCTTTAGCGGCTGGAGATACCGATTTTAGAAGTCCAACAACCCCAAAGATTGTTAATTTAATCGATGCAACTAAACAAATACGAAATAATGTAGGTGCAGATAATTTTGTGTTGAGTATGGCTCCAGAAACCTTGTATGTACAAGGAGGATTTAGTGCATATGGCGGAGCTAGTGGAGCTTATCTACCAGTTATTTATGGATTACGAAGTGAGATGGATTATATCCATGTACAGCATTATAACACAGGATGTATGCTGGGGTTAGATGGTCTTTGTTATTCATCAGCAACTGCGGATTTCCACGTAGCCATGGTAGATATGTTATTACAAGGCTTTCCTGCCGGAGGGAATCAGTTCCCTGCACTAAGACAAGATCAGGTAGCAATAGGATTGCCAGCTAATACAAGTGCAGCAGGAAGTGGATATACCACACCGGCAGAAGTGCATAAAGCATTAGATTATATTATAAAAGGACAATCTTTTGGAGGGAGATACACCTTACGTAATCCTTCAGGTTATCCTAACTTTAGAGGATTAATGACTTGGTCTATTAACTGGGATATCGTTGCAGGTTTTGGATTTTCTAATCCACATAGAGCCTATTTAGACGCTTTAGATCAGAGAGCTCCAGAAGAAATACTGGAAAAAGAAAGCTTGAAGATGTATCCTAATCCTTTTACATCAACGGTTAATATCTCGTTTGATTTAAATAAAAATAAACCAATCACTGCGGTTGTATATAATCAGATTGGTGTTAAAATCGCTGTTTTGAAAGAGAATGAAAAGCTTTCTTCCGGAAATCACAATATGCAATGGGATACGGATGGTATTCCAAGCGGGATTTATTTCTTAAAACTCTGGATGGGTAAAGA
This sequence comes from uncultured Aquimarina sp., assembly GCF_947492405.1. Classification (GTDB taxonomy): domain Bacteria; phylum Bacteroidota; class Bacteroidia; order Flavobacteriales; family Flavobacteriaceae; genus Aquimarina. Next base: position 901,549 of record NZ_CANLMP010000002.1, on the reverse strand, counting down.
AATAAAAACAATGAAACTGATTAAACAGTAATATTTCCTCTAATATTTTTTTGAAATTTACCTCTCGTCTTCTTTTAAAATGACGAGAGGTGAATTTTGCTGTTAACAACTGCTTCTTTAGCAAACATCTTTATTAGATAAGAACTTACACCTAATACTCTTAAATGAAAGCTTATGAAACCTCAATTTATAATTTCAAAACATAAAATTTTGATCCATATTTTCTTATGGATTATTTTCTTCGGAGCAAAAATACAAGCACAAAACCCCGTAGATAAAAACGGACAACTAAAAGTTTGCGGAACTCAATTATGCAACCAGTATGATAACCCTATACAGCTACGTGGAATGAGTACTCACGGAATTCAATGGTATGGCTGGGGAAATTGCCTGACAGAAAACTCCTTAGATGCATTAGCATATGATTGGGAAGCCGATATTCTACGGATTTCATTGTACGTTCAGGAAGGCGGGTATGAAACAGATCCGGTTGGATTTACCAATCAGGTAAGCAGATTGATTAATGAAGCTACAGAAAGAGGAATGTATGCCCTGGTAGATTGGCACCAATTGAACCCTGGAGATCCAAATACAAACTTGGAAAATGCCAAACGATTCTTTACAGATATTGCTAACCAGCATAAAGATAAAAACAATATTATCTATGATGTTTGTAATGAACCTAATGGTTCTGGTGTCACCTGGAATCGCATCAAGACATACGCGGACCAAATCATTCCTGTAATTAAGAGTATAGATAATAATGCAGTGATTCTTGTAGGTACTCAGGGTTGGGCAACTTTTGGAGTATCAGGAGAGGGAACATTACAAGACGTTATCGACAATCCATTACAATTTGATAATGTAATGTATACTTTCCATTTTTATGCAAATAGTCATAGAGATACTTATCTCAATACACTAGATCAAGCTTCAGATCGATTACCTGTGTTTGTAACAGAATTTGGTAGTCAGGAGTTTACTGGTGATGGACCAAATGATTTTGCAATGACACAACAATTTATTGATTTAATGCGTCAGAAGAAGATTAGTTGGACCAGTTGGAACTATTCTGATGATTTTAGATCAGGAGCAGCCTGGCAAACAGGAACTTGCTCTGGAGGTCCCTGGACGACTGATAGATTAAAAGAAGCAGGAAGTTGGATACGAGATAAAATAAAATTCCCGACAGATGATTTTCCAGGAGATGACAACGAAGGAGATGAGCAGTCACCATATGGAGGCGTAGCTTGGAATATTCCAGGTAAGATTGAAGTGGAAGATTATGATCTTGGTGGACAAAATATAGCATTCAATGATGTTTCTATTTCTAATGAAGGAGAAAGCTATCGCGATTATGCAGTAGATATTGAACCCTGTTCTGAAGGTGGATTTAATGTAGGTTGGGTAAAATCTAATGAATGGTTAGAGTATACAGTGGATGTAGGCGATACTGGAGATTATGATGTTGCATTTAGAGTTGCAGCAATTACATCAGGGAGACAATTTCATTTAGAAGCGAATAATGTAAATATTAGCGGAATTATAACCGTTCCTAATACGGGAGGATGGCAAAACTGGCAAACGGTATCCACTACAGTTTCTTTGAATAAAGGAAAACAAGTGATTCGAGTGGTTATGGATAGTGATGATCTAAATATCAATCATATGATATTTAACAATCAATCAGGAACTCCTAACCAATCTCCAATATGTACACTGACTTCTCCCTTAAACAATCAAGAATTTGTAGAAGGAACTACTATAACGATAAATGCCAATGCTTCAGATAGTGATGGTACAATCTCCAAAGTCGAATTTTATAATGGTTCTACTAAGCTTGGAGAAGATACAAGTACACCATATCAATATACAATAACCAATATATCAAGTGATGTTTCATATATTTTAAAGGCTAAGGCTTTTGATAATGAAGAGGCTACGAAAGAATCAGCTCCAGTTACTATTGTTGTAAAAACTTCTGGTGGAGATGAAAGTTGTGATGCAGCTTTATATATTGATGGGAATAACTATCAGACAGGAGATATAGTACAAAATTTTGATAAAAAATATGAGTGTTTAGTTGGAGGATGGTGTTCTATAGGTGGGCCTTATACTCCAGGAGGAACTGCAGATTGGGCATGGCCTTCTGCTTGGAAAGAATTAGGAACTTGTACAAATGGGGGAGGGAATAATCAGGAACCTATAGTCTCAATTGCACAACCTCTTGCAGGATCTATTTTTCAAGAAGATGAAACGATTACTATAACAGCTGATGCAGAAGATCAAGATGGTAATATTAATAAAGTAGAATTTTTTATAAATGGAGTTAAGATAGGAGAAGACACAGTAGCTCCGTATGTTACTAATTGGATAGCGGAAGAAGGCAATCAGACAATAATAGCTAAGGCAACAGATAATCTTGGAGCAGCTACTGATTCAAATTCCGTTACTATTTCTGTAGGTAATGTTTCACCACCAGACACAGGACTTCCTGCTAGAATCTTGAATGGGTATTGGCATAATTTTCAGAACGGTTCAGGTCTGATTCCTCTGAAAGATGTTTCTTCTAATTGGGATGTGATTAATGTATCTTTTGCAGTATCAAAAGTTTCTCCTACAGATGGAGAAATAGAGTTTCAATTAGATCCGGTATTTGCAGATATTAGCTATAACACAGCAAATTTTAAATCAGATATTCAATTTTTGCAGAGTCAAGGAAAAAAGGTGATTATCTCTATTGGTGGAGCCGAAGGACAAGTACGTTTAAATACTGTTTCTGCAAGAGATAAGTTTATTACTTCTATGATTACGATCATAGAAGAATATAATTTTGACGGAATGGATATTGATTTTGAAGGACAATCTTTGTCCTTTGATTTAGGAGATACAGATTTCAAGAATCCTACAACACCAGTGATTGTTAATACAATTAATGCGGTACGTAGTGTTTGTGATCATTTTGGGGATAATTTCATTCTTACAATGGCACCAGAAACCTTTTTTGTTCAATTAGGATATTCATTTTACGGAGGTATTTCTGCAGGAGCAGATCGCAGAGCAGGAGCCTATCTTCCATTGATCCATGCATTAAGAGATAAACTAACCTTTTTACAGGTTCAATACTATAATTCAGGATCTATTACTGCATTAGACGATCGTTTTTATGCAATGGGCAATGCAGATTTCTATGTGTCTTTGGTTGATATGCTATTAAAAGGATTTCCTGTTACGGGAGACAATAGTAAATTTTTTCCGGGATTAAGACCAGATCAAATATTAATAGGAGTGCCTGCAACTGTTAATGCAGGAAACGGATTCACGGGATCACAAGGAGTAATCAATGCTTTGGACTATATAATTAGAGGCAATTCTTTTGGGGGACAATATTCTTTATCTCAAATATATCCACAATTAAGAGGGGTAATGAGTTGGTCTATAAATTGGGATCAATTTGGAAGTTTTGCATTTTCCGACCCTGTTCGAGCCTATTTAGACGGTTTACAGCGGAGAAATTCAGGGCAAGAATTAATAGAAAAAGAAAGTTTTAAGATGTACCCTAATCCTGTTACTTCCGAAGTGAATATTACCTTTAAACTGAATAAAAACAAACCAATCACTGCTGTTGTATATAATCAGATCGGGGTTAAAATAGTAGTATTAAAGGATAATGAAAAACTATCCTCTGGGGAACACAATTTGCAATGGGATACGGATGGTATTCCAAATGGAATATACTTTTTAAAACTCTGGATGGGTAAAGAGATAAAAACAATGAAGTTGATAAAGCAATAAGCTTTTGAACTATCATACTCGAAGTGTATGAAAATACACTTCGGGTATTTATTGATTTTCTTTGTGTTAAACCGAAAGGAATATCTTTTAATATTTGATAAAAACCTTATTTCTTTAATGTTAACAATCCAAATGGGAAATTTTGGTTTGACTTTTCAGCGTTTAAACGAAAATAATAAGTAGTAAAAACAAAAAAGCCTCAACTTGAATAAGTTAAGGCTTCTTTCAGCTCCCCCTCTTGGGCTCGAACCAAGGACCCTTTGATTAACAGTCAAATGCTCTAACCAACTGAGCTAAGGAGGAATTTTGGTTTACAATAGAGAAGTGTTTTTCTCTTTTGCGAGTGCAAATATATACTAATTTTTGATACTCAAAAAGATTTTTTTAATTTTTTATCAATTTCCGAAAATTGCACGGTAGATATCATTACCATTTGCAAAAAGCAATAAAGCAATCAAGATTACAAAACCAACTAGTTGTGCATACTCCATAAACTTATCATTAGGCTTTCTACCAGCGATTATTTCATATAATAAAAACATCACATGTCCACCATCCAGTGCAGGTATAGGTAAAATGTTCATAAAGGCTAAAATAATCGATATAAAAGCCGTTGTACTCCAAAAAGCAGCCCAATCCCATACAGGTGGAAATAAATTACCTATAGCGGCAAAACCACCAATCTGTGTAGCTCCTTTTTTAGTGAATACATATTTAAATTGTGCTATATAGTCATGAAGCTTCCAATAACTGTAATCAAATCCTTTGCTAATACTCTGACCAAAAGAGTATTCTTCTCGGTTAATTTTATAAAAAACAGGCAAGACTCCTATTGTTCCTTCCTCATCAGTTTTTACAGTAATAGTATTTTCAGATCCGTTTCTTAGGTAAGTAATATCAATTTCTTTGTCTTTATTAGCACTCACTTCTTTTTTAAATTCGTGCCACCAAGTAATATTCTTTCCGTTAACAGATGAGATTTTATCGCCATTTCTAAGTCCAGCAGCATAGGCGGGTCTGTCAACCACTACTGTATCCAATACAGTTTTGGTTCTAATACCAAATGGTTTCATAACACCTTCCTCGAACATTGTTTGACCAATATTTTCTGGAATATCTATAGTTTTTGTATTTCCATCAGCGGATAGTATTGTAATATTTTTTACCTCCCTTAAGAAAAGATACATGTTAATATCCCTAGCATCTTTAAAATCTTCTCCATTTACCTTAAGTATTCGATCACCATCCTGAAAACCATACCCTTCAAAAAGTTCGGCTACTTCATATCCATCAGGAACATCCTCTATCGTAACATAAGAAGTTCCCCAGGTAAAAATAATTACCATATATATTAAAAACCCAAGAACAATATTCACAGTTACACCACCAAGCATAATAATTAATCGTTGCCAAGCAGGCTTAGATCTAAACTCCCAAGGTTGAGGTGGGCCAGCCATTTGCTCTTTGTCCATACTCTCATCGATCATCCCGGCAATTTTTACATAACCACCAAGAGGTAACCATCCGATACCATAAACAGTTTCACCGATTTTTTTCTTAAATAGCGAATATTTTACGTCAAAAAACAAATAGAATTTCTCTACTCGGGTCTTAAATAATTTAGCCGGAATAAAGTGTCCTAATTCATGAAGAACGATTAGAATGGACAAACTTAATAATAGCTGTAATGCTTTTACAATAATGGGACTCATATGGTCTTATTCAAAATTAAATCACGCAAAAGTAACCTTTTAGAGTAGTTTATGAAAGAAATCTAGTCTACAGATTGAGGTTTTAATATTTTTTTATGGAAAACTGTAATTCTGTAAAAGATAATCCTTGTAATTTTGTAACACTAAATTATAGGTATGCTTCGATTCTTTGCCAAGTACAAATTCTTTGCCATAGTCTTATTTATTCTATCCGCGATTATTATTTCTATTATTTATTCTATTCTAAAACCAAAGCGAGTTCTTAGGGTATATGAACCTGATATGGTGAGCACAGAATTAGTTGATAGTACAGTACAACATGTTCGAAAATATCATAAAATAAAGGATTTTAGTCTGTTAAATCAGAATGGAGAGAAAGTAACCCAGGCAAACTATGAAAATAAAATTTATGTTGCTGATTTTTTCTTTACAACCTGTCAAACGATTTGTCCAATAATGACAGGGAATATGAAAAACATTCAGAAAGAACTAAAAAATGATTCGGAGGTTTTATTATTATCACATACAGTTATCCCTGAAACAGATGATGTACCTCAGTTAAAAAAATATGCAATAGAGAAAGGAGTAGATGATACAAAATGGAACATGGTAACTGGTGATAAAAAGCATATTTATGATTTAGCAAGAAAATCATATTTAGTGGCAAAAACTGATGGTGATGGAGGCCCTTATGATATGATCCATACAGAAAACTTTGTATTGGTTGATAAGAAGAAACGTATCCGTGGTTTTTATGATGGAACAAAGGAAGAAGAAATAAAGCGTTTATTGGATGATATAAAAGTACTAAAGCAATCCCAATAGCTAGGGATTGCTTTAATGTTCTTAAGAAATCAAACATGTTTAGTGTATTTTAGTCTAAAAAGATGACTTCTCCATCTATAACTTCAATTAACAATTTTAATGATTCATCAAAAATGGTAGGATTACCGTTGGCTAAGGGGTATTGAAAATGCCAATTAACAGGATTATCTGGACAATTGTTTAGTGGTCCGTTGAATTGAATGCCACCAAGTGTATAATTAATACCCTGAAAATCATATAAATCAGATACTTGATTAAAGGTGTCATTTTCTATAACATCATTACCGCTGTTCATCCATTGAAAACTACTTGCTCCAATTATCCTGATTCCACAAAATTCTTGAGGAATTTCATAACCACCTTCATTATTTTCAAACGCTGTTAATGCAGAAGAAGGAATGCTAATTTGAGGGTTGATTTGATCATCAACCAAAGAGGTAAAATCAATGATCATGTATGGGCTATTACCTGATACACTTATATAATCCGGAATAGGACCTGTATCATCATCGTTACCTCCTCCGTTTCCGCCACCGTTTCCACCATCGTCATCATCTTCAATAACCACATCTTCTCGATCCATCATAAAATCAAATTGATCCTGACCCATTGCATTTTTTACACGTAGGCGAAATGAAGTATTCGTTGTGGTTTTCCATGAATAAGAATATACTTTGGTCGTGTTTGCAGGAACTTCAAAACCTTCTGGATATGCACCATTGGGATTTTTCATAGATCTCCATTTTCCATTTGAATAATATTCAAAGTATAATTCTGGACCCACATAAGCGTCACAAGGTGGACTTTGACAAAAACCTCCAGAGATGTTAGAAGCAATATGATCATTATTTCTGTTTTGCACTGATTTGGCACAGATCTTTCCTTTCCATTTTTTGATTTTATTCATAACAGCGTGTAACCTGTATCTAGGTCCCTTATTACAATATGATGCTGGAACGCTGGCGCAGTCATTTACAAAACCATTATAATTATTAGGCGTTTTATCTAGTGCAACAAATTCCGGGGTTCCTAAAAATCCATAGGCGATGGAACTAGTAAAATCACGGTTTTTACAAGCAATTATTCTACGAGGAATTCCCTCATCTGCAATAGGTAAATCCAAGGCGGCGTCTCTTGCCCAACCCTGTTGTTGTAGCTCAAGATTTTTAGACAGTGCGTCTTTTTTATTAATTTCCAGAAAAGAAGGAACTCTGGTTCCAGGATCCGAAAGCGCCCAAAATGCTTCCTGCTCAGATAATTCTCTTCCTGCTAGTTTATTAATATTGCTTAATACAGAGCATTCATTGCAGTCGCTTTCTTCTAGGATAAAAGTACCCTTAAGCTGTCCGTCGTCAATATTGTGGAAACGAATAGTATTTCCATTAGATAGTGTAATCTTAGCTTCTGTACTTGAAACTTCTGAAAGCTGTTCTGAATTATTGTCTTTTGATTCTGTGATATCTGTTTTCTCGCAAGAGACCAGAAGGAAGATACATGAATATATCCAAATACTTATTTTTAAATTTCTCATTATTGTAAGGTTTTATGAGTTGCTGTACTTACTCTGTTTATGGCTTTTCAGTTTCCGCCTTTCTCTAAATTTAGATATGATGAAATTACAGGTGAAAGTATTGGTCGATATCCGAAAATTTTGAAATTCAAAGATTTCGGACGGATTTTGGGGGATTTAACTTAGTATCGACGGGGTTAAAAACTGTAGTTTTTAATATATGTAATAAGAAAAAGAGGAAAGTAACATTTTCTTTTTTAACTTTTTGTTACTGGTTTTTCCGTGTGATAGCTTTTTCAATACAGATTTTTCCACTACTTTTGCCTTGTTTAAAATTAATCTAAATAAGCACTTGAAAATAACTATTGCAAATCTCAAAAGAGGGCAGCGTGCATTGATTAAAGAGATTACTTCGGATTCGATCCCTCTTAAGTTGTTAGAAATGGGATGTCTACCAGGTAATGAAGTACAGTTATTACAGACTGCACCTTTTCAATGCCCCATGTACCTTACCATTAATGGCAGTCATCTTGCCATACGTAAAGAAATTGCTTCACAGATTGAGATTGAAATTATTTAATAGTATTACTTTTTATGGCCAAGCAGATTAAAGTTTCTCTAATCGGGAACCCGAATACAGGTAAAACCTCCGTTTTTAATTTGCTTACTGGCTTAAACCAACAAGTCGGCAATTATCCTGGAATTACAGTAGAAAAGAAAGAAGGTGTCTGTAAACTACCGCGTGGAGTAAAAGCTCATATATTAGATTTGCCAGGTACTTACAGTTTAAATGCATCCTCATTAGATGAAAATGTAGTTATAGAAATCCTTCTCAACAAAAAAGACAAAGATTTTCCGGATGTAGCTGTTGTGGTAAGTGATGTAGAAAATCTGAAAAGAAATTTACTGCTTTTTACACAAATAAAAGATTTAGAAATCCCTACGATTTTAGTCATCAATATGGCGGACCGTATGGATAGAAAGGGTATTTCATTAGACATTCCGCTACTCGAAAAAGAATTAAATACTAAAATAGCCTTGGTGAGTGCAAGAAAAAACCAAGGGATAGATGAGCTTAAAAAACTGATACTCTCGTATACATCGCTACCAACTAAACCATGTGTTGATGCATTAACCTTTGCACCAGAATATTTTGAAAGACTTAAAAAAGCTTTTCCAAATCAATCTCTTTATAAGCTTTGGTTGGTTATTACACAAGATGTGAACTTTAGAACAGTTGACAAGAAGGAACCTTCAATAGCGCCGGATTTTGAGATTAAATCAGAGAGTGAACTGAAGCGATTTCAACAAAAAGAGACTATTAAAAGGTATCAATTTATTAATGGAGTTCTTAAAAAAGGTCTAGTCGTTGATGAAAAGGCAGCAACAGGAATGCGTGCTAGGTTGGATAGAGTGTTAACTCATAAATTCTGGGGGTATTTTATCTTCTTTGCCATATTGCTACTAATCTTTCAGGCTATTTATGACTGGTCTTCGTATCCAATGGATTTAATTGATGAAGGATTTGCCTGGTTAAGCGAAGCTGCTAAATCAACATTGCCATCTGGACCGTTTGTAGATTTAATCACAGAAGGTATCATACCAGGATTAGGAGGAATCGTAATTTTTATTCCGCAAATAGCATTTTTGTTTCTTTTTATCTCCATTTTGGAAGAAAGTGGGTATATGAGTCGCGTGGTTTTCCTCATGGATAGGGTAATGCGAAAATTTGGATTAAGCGGAAAAAGCGTGGTTCCTTTAGTTTCGGGGACTGCCTGTGCAATTCCTGCAGTTATGGCTACCCGAAATATTGAGAACTGGAAAGAACGCCTTATCACGATTTTGGTCGTTCCATTTACTACCTGTTCTGCTAGACTACCCGTATATTTAATAATTATCACATTAGTTATTCCTGATGAGAAAGTAGGCTGGATATTTAGTTATCAAAGCCTAACACTAATGTTATTGTATTTTATTGGTTTTGGAGCAGCCGTTGGGTCTGCTTGGTTATTGAATAAAATGCTTAAGATCAAAAGCAAAAACTATTTTGTTATTGAGATGCCAGGATATAAAATACCTTTATTTAAAAATGTAATTATTAATGTGGTCGAAAAAACAAAAGCATTTGTTTTTGGAGCAGGAAAAATAATTTTAGCAATCTCCATAGTTTTATGGGTTTTAGCAAGTTTTGGTCCCAATGAAAACTTTAATAATGCAGAAGAAATAATGTCCTTAAAGTATCCAGATTTTTCACAAGAAGAATTGGATCAAAAAACAGCATCTTATAAATTAGAATATTCATTTATTGGCTATGCAGGTAAGGCTATAGAACCAGTTGTGGCTCCTCTTGGGTATGACTGGAAAATTGGAATCGGAATTATTAGCTCTTTTGCTGCCAGAGAAGTTTTTGTGGGAACATTGGCGACAATTTACAGTGTGGGTAGTGATGAAGAAGAAACTATAAAAAACAGAATGGCTGCTGAAGTAAATCCAGTAACAGGAATGCCTCTGTTTAATCTGGCTAGCGGAATTTCTTTATTGTTGTTTTACGCTTTTGCGATGCAGTGTATGAGTACTTTAGCTATTGTGAAACGAGAAACAAATAGTTGGAAATGGCCGATGGTACAACTTATATTTATGAGTATCTTAGCATATAGCGTGGCACTAGTAGCATATCAAGTTTTAAAATAAAAGTGTATTAGTTTTTGTATCTTTATTCGACTGATTAAATATGAATATTCTTATCCAAAACATATTAGTACTTATTGTATTTGCAATAGCAATAGGATTTTTGATCAAAAAATTCTTTTGGAAGCCTCAGGTCTCTTCTGTAAATAAAAAAACACCGGGTGCTTGTGGTAAAGGCGGTTGTGGTTGTCACTAATTGAATTATGACGACCATAATTATTTTGATAGCATACTATTTTGATTATAAGGCTAACAAAAAACAGTTTGTTTCTGATCTTAAAGGAGGGTTGTTTTTTCTACTATTATTGCTTCTGTCATTTATCTTTATATATTTCATTCTAAATATGGGAATTCTATATGCCGTTTTGGCGATTGGAATTGTAATTCCGATAATTTTATTGGTAAAGCATTTTGCTAAAAGGTAATCTATTTCCTTTTGAACCATTTTAAGGAGCCATTACTACTAATTAAATATACGCCAACAAAAATTAAAACACAGCATAATAGTTTTGCGACAGTAATGTCTCCTTTATACTCACTATTAACTACGAAATATGCTATACCAGCCACTAATAGCATTGCCACAGCAGGTTGAACATATATATAACTACTGGAAACCGTAGGTTTTACAAATTGTAGGGCAAACATATTTAATAAGTATGCTAAAAATGTAGGGCCGACAATTACATAAAATAAGGATATCCAATTAGAAGTTTCGTAGGACCCAAAATCTGTATCCAGTAATTGACCAATACAAAAAGGAAACATGAAGATAAAACCAAAGAAAAAAGTCCAAATAATAACAGTGATAGGTTTATATTTTACCATTAGTGGTTTTACAAGAACCAAGTAGAAAGCAAATGCCAATGCATTAATCCCAATAAATAGATTTCCTTTTAAAGATCCTGTACCTAAACCGGAGTTGCCTAGATAAATGAGCAGAACGGCACCGCCTCCACCAATACAGATACCGATTATCCGTGGTAGTGTTAACGGTTCTTTTAATAGAAAGTAACTAATAATGACGGTAAATATGGGCATCGCGGTAACAATAATTGCCGCATCTACAGGAGAAGTCAAACTCAATCCATTCATAGAGAAGAATTGATTTGTAGCAACACCCAATAAACCACATAGTAGTAACCTGGGTATATCTTTTTTTTGGACTTGTTCTTTGATAAAAAGCTTTAGTATAAAGAACAGGAGTCCAGCTCCACTAATTCTAAGGAAAACCAGAGCAGAAGCCCCTATTTTGTCGGGCATTAATCCTTTTGCTATAAGATAATTGGCTCCATAAATCATATTAACACTTAGTAATGCAATATGAGCTTTGGCTTTATTAGAAATCATCCCGTAAAGTTAATGAAACCCTATTTTAAAAAGTTTGAAAAACGCATTTAAAATAATTGGTTAAATTAATACCATTGAAAAAAGGAATCCAACTTATATATTACGAAAAATCTTATTTTGATTTTTTTAGAATTATTGGAATAGGTGATTTAGTTAATAAGGTCGTGATAAAATATAATTACTTAAAGTAATATTTGACAATTATTATCTATTTAACAACCATCTCCAAATAGTAATCTGAAGGATCTGTTTTTTGATCACCAGATGGATGTGGACTTAGGTTATACCCATAAATAGTTTTATCTCCTGATTTTAGGATTTCTTTGTTGTTGTCAGGAGTGCTTCCTTTGGCTCCAATAATGATTTGTCTTTGTTCTAGAAGAGTATCATTCTCGTATACTCCAATTAAGACTTTTGCTTGTCCTTCCCATACGCAAGTGACATATGTTGGGCAACGCGAATCTTCGATTACTTTAACAAATTGTATACTTTTAGTGTCAAAATCAGCTTTCTTACCAATTTTTAACTTAGTAATTATTTTAGGAGGTTTTACCTTTTTTGTAGTGTTTTGAGCTTTTATAAAAAAAGGACTAAAAACTAAAAGTAAATAGATGAATCGTTTCATTATAATTAAGTGTTTATTTTATTCTTGATTTTTATTTATTATAAAATATCTATGTTCGTCTAGAATTCTACCATTCTTAACAACAGCTTTTTGGAATATTCCTTCTTTACTATATCCGTTTTTTTCTAATGTTCTCATGGATGCGATATTATGCTCGAATATACCTGAAAAAATTCTAATTAAATTTAATTTTTCAAATCCATATTTGGTTATTAAAGCTACAGCCTTTGTTGCAATTCCATTTCCCCAATATGGTTCGCCTATCCAATATCCTATTTCGGCAGATTTCCGATAAACATCCTCTTGTATTATTAAACTTATTACACCACAAAGTTCGTTTTTAAATTCAATGCCAAAACTTTGTTTTGGATTTTGCGTTTTTGTAAATTTAATAAAAGATTCTGCATCATTTTCATGATAAGGATTTGGAATATAATCCCTTAAATTATTCCAGATATTTTTATTATTAGCAAGTCTTGCAAGCTGTAATTTATCAGATAATTCTAATTCTCTTATTTTAATTTGTTGATCTTTCAAATTCTTAAATCTATTGAGAAACTGTATTTAGATATATTTAAAATTAAAGATAGATAAAAAACCATGCCAAATTATTCAAAATACAATCACTTTCTGTTTTTTACTAATATCTTTACGCACAGAATATGTCAAATAAGAAAGTAATAATTATAGGATCTGGTATTGCGGGGCTTGCGGCAGCAATTCGTTTACGAAACCAAAACTTTGATGTACGGGTTTATGAAACCAATACCTATCCAGGCGGTAAATTAACCGAAATCAATGCAGATGGCTATCGTTTCGATTGTGGTCCTTCATTATTTACGATGCCGCAATTCGTAACTGAGTTATTTGATAATTCTAAGAAAAAAGTTTTAGATTATTTTGAATATTCTAAGAAAGAAGTGGTTTGCAATTACTTTTATGAAGATGGAACCAGGTTTTCTGCTCTAGCCGATGCCAAAAAATTTGCAAATGAAGCAGGAAAGATTTTCAATGTAGAGGAAACAGAAGTACTTAGATATTTTAAAAATAGTAAACTTAAATATGATTTAACTTCTTCTCTGTTTCTTGAAAAATCACTGCATAAATTAACAACATACTTATCCTTTGATACTATAAAGGCTATTACAAGAATAGGAAGTTTAGGAATTAATACTAATTTACATCATCTTAATAGTAATAGTTTTAAAGATCCAAAATTGGTTCAGTTTTTTGATCGATTTGCTACATATAATGGATCTTCTCCTTATCTAACTCCTGGAATTATGTCCATGATTCCTCATTTAGAACAGTACTATGGAACTTTTTTTCCAAAAGGTGGAATGCATAGTATTACCAAAAGTCTTTATCAATTAGCACTGGATCTTGGTGTCGCCTTTCATTTTGAATCCAAAGTAGATCAAATTGTTGTAAAAAAGAAAAAAGCAACAGGAGTTATAATAAATAATAAATATTTGGAAGCCGATATCATAATATCAAACATGGATGTAGTTCCAACCTATCGTAAACTACTTCCTGACCAAAAACCTCCAGATAAAACATTGAAACAACCTAGATCAAGTTCTGCGCTGATTTTTTATTGGGGGATAAAAAAACAGTTTCCTGAACTGGATTTGCATAATATCTTTTTTTCAAAAAACTATAAAGAAGAGTTCCAGCATATTTTCGAAAAGAAAAAAGTGTTTAATGATCCGACAGTTTATATTAATATTACATCCAAAAATGAATCAAATGATGCTCCGAAAGGATGCGAAAATTGGTTTGTAATGATCAATGTTCCTGGTAATGAAGGTCAAGATTGGGATGAGATTATTAATCAGTCTAGAAAAAATATTCTAGACAAGTTGTCAAGATTATTGAACACTAATATTGAAAATTTAATAGAAACAGAACAGATTTTAGACCCAAGAAGTATAGAGGCTAATACTCAATCATATCAGGGTTCCTTGTATGGTTCTAGTAGTAATAATAAGTATGCTGCTTTTTTACGACATCCTAATTTTTCAAAAAGTATTAAGAACCTTTATTTTTGCGGAGGCAGTGTTCATCCAGGTGGGGGAATTCCATTGTGCTTGTTATCTGGAAAAATAGTTTCCGAATTAATACAGAAAGATTTTAAACCCTAAAACATGAGTGCAGAAAGAAGGTTAGTTATTTCTATCATACTAATTTGGTTATTCAACATTTCCGGAATTATAGGGATTCTTATCGGTTATGATGATTGGTTTTTACCGTTAACACCTCTTAATTTATTACTGTATTTAGTGCTTATTATTTGGAACTCTAAATTCAGCAAATTTTTGATTTTAGGTCTACTAATTCCTTTTAGTATTGGAATGATTACGGAATATTTGGGGGTGAATCACGGATTGATTTTTGGTAATTATCAATATGGTGAAAACTTAGGATTTAAAATCTTGGGAGTTCCCTGGATTATAGGAGTAAATTGGGCTCTATTAGTTTATTGTACTTCGGCTATTTCAAAAAAAATACATCATAATTTAGTGTTTTCTTCATTTATTGGAGCGGTGTTAATGGTTGCACTGGATGTTATTATTGAAGTTTCTGCCCCAAGATTTGATTTTTGGGAGTTTAAGAATGGAATAGTTCCTTTACAAAATTATGTTGGGTGGTTGGTCACTGCATTTATAGCACATCTTTTATTTCAAAAAATTTGTAAAATCTTACATTATGGGATATCCATTCATAC
The DNA here is from genome assembly GCF_947492405.1 of uncultured Aquimarina sp. Classification (GTDB taxonomy): domain Bacteria; phylum Bacteroidota; class Bacteroidia; order Flavobacteriales; family Flavobacteriaceae; genus Aquimarina. The sequence continues at coordinate 886,316 of NZ_CANLMP010000002.1, read as the reverse complement.
TTTCGTAGCTATATTTATCTTTTTCACCACGTTTTTATTCTTTTAGATGCAAAAATATGATTACATCATTACAGGTACAGGAGCATCAGGTTTGATGTTAGTATATCATATGTTGACAGATGATTTTTTTGATCAAAAACAGATACTTTTAATTGATAAAGAAATAAAAAATCAAAATGACCGTACCTGGTGTTTTTGGGAAAAAAAAGAAGGAGTGTGGGATACTGTAGTTTCTAAAAAGTGGAATCATATTTTCTTTGGCAGTACAGATTTTTCGGATACAATAGATATTTCACCTTATACTTACAAACAGATTCGAAGTAAGGATTTTTACAATTTTGTTTTTACATTTTTGCAGGAAAAGTCTAATGTCACTTTGGTGCAAGAAAAGTTAATTGGTCTTAATGATGAAGGCAGGATAGTAGAAGTAGAAACAGATCAAAAAAAATACTTGGGAGATAAAGTTTTCAATAGTGTTCTATTATCTTCCGCGTATAAAACACAACGACAATATCCACTATTAAATCAACATTTTATAGGATGGTTCATAAAAACTGAAACTCCTGTTTTTGATACAGAAACAGCTACTTTTATGGATTTTACCGTGGATCAGAAAGGTAATACACGGTTTATGTATTTTTTGCCAACTTCTGAAACTGAGGCTCTCTTTGAATACACATTATTCTCTAAAGATCTTCTTTCTAAATCAGCATACGAAACAGAAATCAAAGCATATTTAGAGTCCAAAGGAATCAAAGAATATCAAATTACAGAAAAAGAAAAAGGTTGTATTCCAATGACCTGTTATGAATTTAGAAAACAAAATTCTGCTAATATAATTCATATAGGAACAGCTGGCGGATGGACCAAACCCAGTACCGGTTTTACATTTCAAAACTCAGAGAAAAGGGTAAGAAAACTTGTAAAGTTTCTTAAGAGAAATAATGACTTATCCAGGTTTGAAAAGCGAACTAAATTTTGGTATTATGATTTGTTGTTACTAGATCTTTTATCAAAAGAAAATCAAAACGGAGCCAGTCTATTTTCAAGGTTATTCAGAAGAAATAAAACAACCACGATCCTTAAGTTTTTAGATGAAGAAACATCATTTTTAGAAGATCTAAAGATTATGTCGACGATGCCAATAGTAAAGTTTTTAAAAACGATCTGGAATCGATTACTTAAACAAAATTGATTTATTCTATTTTAAAACCAACCATTGGGATTTCATTTATGACAATGATGAGTTCTTTAGCATTAGGAATAGCAGTTAAATCAATATCGAACCCAATTTTTCCTTCATTGTATGCTATTTCTCCAGTATAATTGAACTGTTTGTTGTTAATTAAGTATATGATGGAGTATACTGGTTGTGTATATTCAATAATAAATTCCTGAATAGTGTTGTCTTTTTTCCTTAGGATTCCTGTAGAAGGAGTAATTAAATTAAAATCTTGAGACTTTTTGTGGTTATATAATAATGGAGCTTCAGAAAATGTTTCTTTATCAATACTTCCGGTTAATAAACTATTTTCATAAAAATCCGGATAGTGCTCTTTTATAAATATTTCAGGAGCTGTTCCGAAGTAAAAATAATTTGGTTTTTCTACAAATCTTTTAGCGTCAATATCATAATAACCAGTACTTCCCCAAGTAGCATCAATTAAATATTTTTTGAAATTGATTTCTATGATGTTCCATGCGTGATCAATCCGATATTCTTTTCCTATATGATTTATTTGATTTTTAGCTTTTCCTAATACATAAAAACAAGTAATGTCAAGATGGTCACAAAGATCCTTATAAAGCTGCGTATATCCTTCGCAAACGGCAGTTCCATTTGATATTACTCTTTTAGAAATTTTTTCTCTGTATTTTTTTTCAGTTTTTAAGTGCTTTTTGGATCCTGATTTTGTTTTGTCATAATCCATATAATTAGTGGAACGAAAACTCGGGAAAGGGTTATGTCTAACCGATTTATATGAATTAGCATAATCAGCATAATATTTTCCGGATTCTTTATAGTCGTACGATATGTTTTTTGTTATCCAGGAGAATATCGCTTTTGCTTTATCGAGTTCGGAATCAAAATCTTTTGAAATTTGATCTGCAAGCTTTTTTGAAGTCTTAAATTTTTTTGGATATAGATCCACAATAGAATCAATCCTATCAAAGTCTTGGCCATTGGATTGGTAAAAAGATAGTAGACTAAATAAAATAAGAAATACCAGCTTATACATATATTATTTTAGCATCAATTATTAAACCAAATAAGTTACAATTAATAGTTTAATTCTGAAAAAGAACTATTAGTTATATTATGCCACGTTCTTTTTGGATCTGCTCGTAAGCTTTTTGTACTTCCTTAAATTTTTCTTCAGCACCTTTGATATGAACAGGATCCATATGTTGTACTTTATCTGGATGGTATTTTTTGACCATCGTTCGATATGCCTTTTTGACTTCGGAATCAGACGCAGTTTTTTCGATCTCTAGAATTTTATAAGCGTGATCACCTGTTTTAAAGAACATTGCTTTGATGCTTTCAAAATCACTAAAATTCACACGCATGAAACCGGCCATTTTTTGAATTTCTATAGTTTCAGCTTTGCTAACACTTCCATCTGCGTTGGCAATTCCGAATAGAAAATGAAGAATCTGGAGTCTAGCAGCATATCGAGTACGCTGGGTAAGAAACATGCAAATTCGTTGGGCAGAGATTTCTCGGTTTTTTATAATTTCGTTAAATGTTCTGAAGGTGGCATTGGCACGTTCTTTCCCGTAGGCACTTACAAAGTATTGTCGTACATAATCTAGTTCCGTTTGATTAACGCGACCATCTGCTTTGATAACAATAGATGAAAGAGAAAGTAAATTCAGTTCAAAATCTCCAGGGCTTACCTGTTTTTCTTGATTGAATACTTGTGTAAAACTGCCACTTCCACTGCTTCTTGTAGCATCTAATAGGCTACCGAGTATAAAACCTAATATAGCTCCGGGAAACCTGAAAAATACTCCTCCTAATAAGGCTGCAATCCATTTAATCATTCATAGTCAATTTTGAAGGTGTAAAGATAATTCAATTATTTACACAATTTCATTTATATATTATTAGTAAGGTTCTATTGAATTTTGTTACTGAAAAATAATAACAAGTTAGTATTAGAAATCTTTTCCGACTACTTGGCAGTCATATGGATGTGGTACATTATTTGTATCTTTGTATGAAAATTTTAAATAAAAAAATAGTTAAGAAATATGTATCCAGCAGATTTAGTAAAACCAATGCGTGAGGATCTAACCAATATAGGTTTTGATGAATTACAAACAGCAGCAGATGTAGAAGCTGCAATTACAAAAGAAGGAACTACTTTAGTCGTTGTGAATTCGGTTTGTGGTTGTGCCGCAGCTAATGCAAGACCAGGAGCAAAAGCATCTTTGGCTAATAACAAAAAACCAGACAATTTAGTAACTGTATTTGCCGGAGTTGATCGTGAAGCAACGGATAAAGCACGTGGATATATGGTGCCGTTTCCGCCTTCATCGCCATCAATGGCTCTGTTTAAGAATGGAGAATTAGTACATATGCTAGAGCGTCATCATATCGAAGGAAGACCTGCAGATATGATAGCGGAAAATTTAAAAGATGCTTATAATGAGCATTGCTAGACCACTATAAGTCGATTCTAAAATATAGATAAAACCACTTACAACTGTAGGTGGTTTTTGTTTTGATATTATCTATAAGTTAAGAAATGTTTCCTAATGTTTTAGTGATCGTAATTTTATGGACTAAAGAATTGGCTAACTAAAAATAATATCAGACCTTGCACTATAGTAACACAAGTCAAAATTATTAATTGCTAAGAGAAGGTATGGGGGCTTTAAAAAGGATAATTTCATATCCGCTTTCGATAGTTTTCTATTTATTTTTTGGGTTAACACTGTTGGTTTTTCATCCATTACAGTGGTTAGGAGTTAAATTAGGCGGGGCAAAAGGACATAGAGGTGTAATAAACTTAATGAATCTTTGTTTACTGCGCTGCTTACATGTTTTAGGAGTAAGGATAAGCTTTAAAAACCAATATAAGTTACCCAAAGATCGTTCATTGATTATTGTTTCGAATCATCAAAGCATGTTTGATGTTCCCTTAATATCTTGGTATTTACATACCCATAAACCAAAATTTATTTCAAAAATTGAACTGGGTAAAGGAATTCCAAGTATTTCTTTTAATTTAAGACACGGAGGACACGCATTAATTGACAGAAAGAATGCAAAACAATCGATACCAGAAATTTCTAAATTTGGAAAGTTCATCGCTAAAAATAAATTTTCTGCTGTAATTTATCCTGAAGGGACAAGAAGTAGAAATGGTGAGCCAAAGCAATTTGCTCATACCGGATTAAAAATATTGCTTAAGAATGCTCCAGAAGCTTTGGTGGTTCCGGTGACGATCAATAATAGTTGGAAGTTAGTTCGATTTGGTAATTTTCCAATGGGAATTGGAATAAACCTTACTTTAGAGGTACAAGAACCAGTGGAGACTGCAGATATAACCACAGAAGAATTACTAGAAATTACAGAAAAGAGAGTAATTTCTACTATAAAAACGTAAATAAATAGTCATGGCTATAGATAATATTAGATTAGAAGTAATGCAATTGTTGGAAAAGAAGATAGAGTCTTTTATCGATAAATTTTTGATTCCAATAGATAGCGTATGGCAACCAACGGATTTTTTGCCTGATTCACAAAACGAAGATACTTTCTTTGATGAGGTTAAAGAGTTGAGAGAACTGGCAAAAGAACTTCCATACGATTTTTGGGTAGTTTTAGTAGGAGATACTATTACCGAAGAGGCACTTCCTACCTATGAATCTTGGTTAATGGATGTTGAGGGAGTCAATCAACACGAAGGTGAAGGTGGAAATGGTTGGTCTAGATGGGTTCGTTATTGGACAAGCGAAGAGAATCGACATGGAGATACTCTAAATAAATATTTGTATCTATCAGGAAGAGTAAATATGATAGAGGTAGAGCGAACTACACAACATTTAATTAATGATGGTTTTGATATTGGGACGGATAGAGATCCATACAAGAATTTTATATATACTAGTTTTCAGGAATTAGCTACAAATATTTCTCATAGTCGAGTGGCTAAGTTAGCTAGAGGATACTCAAACAAGTCGCTTGCTAAAATGTGTAAGATTATTGCAGGAGATGAAATGCGTCATTTTAATGCCTATAGTGAATTTGTAAAAAACATTTTTGAGGTAGATCCTAGCCAAATGATGGTGGCATTTAGTGATATGATGAAGCATAAAATCGTAATGCCGGCTGTGTTTTTAAGAGAATCAGGTAATACTATTGGTAGCGCTTTTGAAGAGTTTTCTAATGCAGCTCAACGATTAGGTGTGTATACTTCACAGGATTATATAGACATTATGCAACGTCTGATAGATAAATGGGAAATTGATAAACTAGTAGATCTTACAGATGATGCCGAAAAAGCGCGTGATTTTGTGATGAAATTACCAGCTAGAATGCAGCGCATAAGCGAAAGATTGGTAATTCCAGAAGAAGTTTTTGAATTTAAGTGGGTGCAACCTGCATTGATTAAATAAATAGTGAATACATATGATTGAAGATCAGATCATAAGTAAGACTATAGATTTTGTAAAAAATACGCTTCAGGACGCCGAAGGAGGACACGATTGGTTTCATATCCAAAGAGTGTTTAAAACATCACAAACCATAGCCAAAGAAGAGAATGTTGATTTTTTGATAGTTTCCCTTGGAGCATTACTTCATGATATAGCTGATTCTAAATTTCATAATGGAGATGAAACAATTGGACCTAAAGTAGCAAGTGATTTTTTAGTAAGTATAGAAGTTGATAAAAGCATCATAGATCATGTGGTTCTTATTATAGAAAACATCTCCTTTAAAGGAGGCAATACTACTCAAAATTTCACTTCTCCAGAATTAGATGTTATACAAGATGCAGATCGTCTGGATGCTATCGGAGCTATTGGAATTGCTAGGTGTTTTAATTACGGAGGCTTTAAAAATAGAGCGATATATAATCCAGAAATAGCACCTAAGCTAAATATGACAAAAGAACAATATAAAAGTTCTACTGCTCCAACGATTAATCATTTCTACGAAAAACTGTTACTGCTTAAAGATAGAATGAATACTTCAACTGGTAAAAGAATAGCTGAAGAAAGGCATCATTTTATGGAAATCTTTTTAAATCAGTTTTATAGAGAGTGGGAAGGGCAGTAAAAAAAGTATTTACCGCATGCAAACTTGCTATAAAATAAGTACAGAGTCAAAAGCAAAATTGCGTTGACCCTGTACCTTAAAAAAGCATAAATATGACGATTGCTTAAAACTTACTATTGTTTTAGAATTTTTATATTTTTCTCTACTCCATCTTTTTGCATCTTTAAAATGTAGAATCCTTTTGCTAATTTCTGTGTATCAATTGTCGCTTGTTTTCCATTGATAGAAACTTTAGTTTTCTGGACAGCACCATTTGATCCGATAAGTTGAATGGAACGAATTGTTTTTTTAGAGGTAATTCCATCTATGGTTATCTTATCTGTAAAAGGGATAGGAAATACTTTGATTCCATCAAAATCGGTAAGATCTACTAATGGAGGAGTAGTATCGGTGTTTTGTGCTGTAGGCATTCTAACGATTTGCTCCGATGTGTTATATCTAACCGTGAATTCTGCTACAGATGCCCATCGTTTGTCATCTACTTCAGAAAGTGCTCTGAAATAAAGATAACGACAATTGAAGGTGTTAAACTCTACTGTCTGTTTTAAAGTAGATTTCTGAAAAGTTCCTGCAGATAACTGAATCCAGGCAGTCCCATCCCAACCGAAAAGGATATAGTCTTTTACCATTCCTGTAGTACCTGTTTGTCTTCCTTGATAAGAAAACCCTACTAGGTCCCTTGATATACCAAGGTCAATGGCAATAAAATGAGGGTGGGATGTATTATCATCGTACCAATTAGAGTGCCAATAAGTGTTTGGGTTACCATCTGCTGCTTTTTCTTTAGCATGATCAGCATTTCCTGTTTCCTCACTATTAGTATCGTAGACCACGCAACCTTCGCAATTGTCAATAATATTTGGAGGATTGACAATAGTTCCTACTTCTACCTGTATCAAATTTGAGTAATTAGAGTAACTATCTACATCATAAGCTCTAACCCTATATGAATAAATTCCATCTGCTACGTTTTTATCAATATAGTTGGTTACACCAGTCCCTACATAATCTATTCTTTCGAACGAGTTACCACTGCTTCTTTCAATAGTAAAACCATTTTCATTATTAGAATTATCTTTCCAGGTTAAGGTCACATCATTTTGATTAACTTGCGATGTTAAATCACTTGGTGGATTGATTTCATCGGTGTCAGTACCTTCATCAAAAAGATCAGCTTCCCATATTCCACGGCCATAAGTAGCAACACGAATTTTTCGAGTTGGATAGTGTATTTCTAAATCTGAGGTTTGTACTCTTGGTAAGTTTGTAGAGAAAGGTATCCAGGAATCAAGTGTATCATTGGTATAATATACTCCAGACTGCATTCCTACGTATAATCCGTTGGCTACGGTATCATCAAAAACTAAACATTGAACAGAAATATTAGGTAGGTTTCCTCTTATGTTTGTCCAAGTATTTCCTGAGTTTGTAGAAATATATACTCTGGATCCTGTAGCTGCTATAGCTACTCTTTCAGGATTGTTAGGATCTACCGAGATAAAGTTTACATCTCCTCTAAAATCACTTACTTCAGTCCAAGAAGGATTGTTACTTTGCCCATTTTTGGTTCTCCATACTCTTCCTTCTTCAGCTATATAAATGTAGTTATTGTTAGAGTTTGCAATTGCTATTTCATCTAGTTTACCACTAATATTGATGTTTGCCGTAATGTTTCTCCAACTTCCATTACTTCCTCCATTATTGCTTCTATATAGGTTGCCATAACCAACATATATTTTTTTATTATCAATTGGATCCATCATAAAGGGAGTTACCCATTCTCCACTAAAATTCCCTGGTTTACTTATATTTCCAATACTATTTCCACCATCAGTACTTTTATAAAGAGATCCGAATTGAACAGTACCATAAACAGTATTTTTGTTTTTATGATCTATGAAGCATTCCATTCCATCAGCTCCTAACCATTCTTTAAACTGACGATTAGAACCGCTCATAATATTAGTTCCATTATCCTGAGCACCTCCTACGATCATATTGGCATCCGTTTTAGCGCCTCCAATACGATAATACTGTCTTACTGCTAATCCGCCTTGGGTAAGATCGGTTGTGTTATTTCCTCTATTTCGACTTCTAAAAATACCACCGTCAGAGCCTATATATATGGAACCTTTTATATACTGCATTACTTCTATATCGGCATGTACATAGGAACGATCACCAGGAGAACTCCAAGTAGCCAAGGTGGTAAAACTCGAACCGCCGTCCAAAGATCTGGAATAATTCATTCCTCCTACATGAACTTCATTTGCATTGGTGTCCGATACGGTGATAGCCATATCACGGGAAGCCTGAGTGAAATAAATCTGATCAGAGGAAATATTAGTGTAACTTGCACGAATACTAAAACTGGTTCCTTCGTTTAAGGATCTATATAGATATCCAAAACCGCTTCCTCTTTTCTGTACAAGATATACTGCGTTTGGATTTGCTGGCGTCACAGCCATCTTCATGCGTTCACTACTGGCAATACCGCTGGTAACTCGGTTAAAAGAGCGCCCACTGTTAGTAGATCGATAAAAACTTGTTCCGCAGGCGTACACTATATTTGTGTTTCCTGGTTTAAATGCTACATCTTCAGAACGTGTATTTAGAACATTGCTAAAATCGGCACCACCATTGGTGGACCTATAAAGAGCTTTAGTAGTACCGATAAATATAAGATCACTATTTGGGTGAATAAGGATAGTCCTAGGCGTACCACTTACCCTGTAAATTTGTGACCAAGAATCCCCACCATTAGTAGATTTCATAATCTGGCCTGCAGAATTTCCTAAATAAACAACGTTGCTGTTATTTGGATCTATAGCAATTGACCAGATAGACATATTTGCCATTCGATCTCCTAAGGGTTTCCAGTTTTGACCAGCATCAGTCGACTTCCAGATACCTCCTCCTGGAGATCCCGCATATATAGTATTTTGTTGGTTTGGTTCTACTGCTATTGCTGTAATTCTCCCTAATCCAGGTGACCAGCTTCTGGTACGTGTCCAGTTAAAAGGTCCAAGTTCGGTCCAACCACCGTTTTGTTGAGCATTTTTGTTTAAGGATTCTTTGTTTTTTTGTGAGTCTTCTAGAAATTTTTCAGTTTCATCTACAACTTTGCGATCACTTATTAGATAACCGTTAGTGTCAGCATTTCTTTTTGCCCAATATAAGTTTCGCATAAAAAGCTTATAACCGCTTCCTTTTCCTGTATTTTTATCTTTAAAATATCGTTTGCCAAGCTTTTCTAGTTTTGATATTTTGAAACTTTCTTCTTCCATAACTTGAAAGAATTCTTGTGCCGCAATAGGTAAGAAGCCTGTAATGATTATTAGAATAAAGAATAATAGATTTCTTTTTTTTAGAACTGGTTTTGATTTAGTGAGTAACATAATAATTGTTTTGGTTTTAAGGTATTATTAGTTTTAAATTGATTTAGTTTTTCACAAAAATGTATTTAAAGGTTTATAAGGATTGATATAATAAATACGACCGATTACTAGTAATCGATCAAAATGTTTATAAAATGAAGGAGTTGGTAAAGAACATTTTTCAGATCATACCTTCAAGTTGATTTTCAGATGTAGTTAGAAATGGTTTTATCCTATTCAAGTAATAAATTAGGATTAGAACCTAATGATTATAGGCTAACTTGAAATGAAATTAGCATATAAATTTTGGCAATGATAGGTGAGGTTTTGCATTGTAAGAGTTTTGAGGTTAGTGTAATGTTAATAATCATTAAATTGGTTAACCAAATTTACGTTTTTATTATGATAATCGAACAAAACAACGTTAAATAATTACCAAGCTTGTTTATGAATGATTAGAGCTAAATATTAGTGTTTTCTTATATTATTATAAACAACAGAAGTAGACGTGAAAAAGAATAATTTAGAAAATAATTTATCCTTTTGCAATAGGAGTTTTTTTTATACAATGGGAAGTTGTTAGCCTCAATAAAACTTTAAATAATGAAAAGATGGATTTATCTTTTCCGACATCTAAAGCTAAGACAAAGTATAGGTAAACAGTGATGAATTGTCTACCTATTATTATAGTATTCTAACGATCCGTTTTTTGATTTAATTTGATTGTTCGTTTTTTGATTATGCAAAAATGCCAACTGTAAATTCTACTATAAAAAGAAAATAGTTAAGGATAAAGTCTATTAAAATTTTTGTAAGTGCTATCATGATTAGTGATTTATAGTTCCGTTATTGATTGTTACTAGTTTTGATGAATATCTATGTACGAATTCTAAAGTGAATCTGTCAATTTCTTGATACCCCTCAACTTTTTTTATTAATAATTGATTTATTCTGTTAGCCTCAGAATTCAGGTCAGCATACTTGCAGTTTTTCAATTCATACTCAGCGGTTTCTGTAGAAATTCCTTTTTCGGAATTTGCTAAACCCTTCACGTACAAGAACTGCTTGACCTGATCGCATTCACAATTTGATTGTAAGACCTTTAGAATTGCGTTGGATTTATCTTCTACTTTATGATCGTAGAATATTGAATACGCTAAAATTCCAGCTATTATTCCAATAGAAAATAAAACAACTTGTTTTTTCATTATTAATACTTTTAGTGTAATAATTGTTTTGATCATTACCTTATCAAAGTACTTTTAAAAAAACAGTAATAACAAGGAAGTGAAACCCGTTTTAAAGAAAATCGGGTTGTTTTTACGTATTTAAAAACCTGATAAACAGATATTTGTGTGTAAAAGATAGGTTCAATTCCGAAAGAACTAAGTGAACCCTAAATTTATAAATACAGGGTGTTTTTAACCGATTTTAATCTTAAAAAGAAGACGTTATTTTTTAGATTTTAGCTTTTTTATGTAAAAAGAGGGAAGCAAACCTGTATGAATTTTGAAGTATTTAGAAAAGGAATCTGCAGTTTTATAACCTACTTCTTCCGCAATCGATTTTATTGAATATGATCTAAACTTAGAATCGTTTTTTAATCTAAGGATTGCATAATTAATTCTTAGATCATTAATGTAGGTGTTGAAGTTTTTACTAAAATGTGCATTGATTACTTTAGATAAATATGAGGTATTTGTATTCACCTTTTTTGCGACATTGTAAAGATTACATTCTGTTTTTAAATAATACTCTTGCGATTCTACTTTTTTTAACCCAAGTAGGATTTGTTCGTATAATTCATCACTGATGTCTAATTGGTTCGATTGTGCTTCTAATTTAGCATCTTTGGTGTCTATAACCGGAGTGGTTGTATCATTAGTTGTTAAAATGGAAGAGCTCTGGCTTTCTTGTTTTTCTATTTTGGTAAGTAAGTTTTCAAACTTAGTCTTATTATTCCTTTTTACTCTTTGAAAAAAGAAGACGACCAAAACTAATCCTAGCATAACTATAACTAGCCCAATTTGCGAATAGGTTAATTTGTTCTTTTGTTGCTGTTTTTGACTTTCAAGATTAGAAATCTCATTTTGATAATCGCTTAGCGTTATATCTTGAACTTTTCTAGATGCAGATGATTTTTTACTATTTAGTTTGCTTAGGCTTAGAATGTGTTTCTCATAATATTCATTGGATTTTTCTATATCACCATTCATCTTATAAGCTTGTCCAAGTAATTTATAACATTTACTGATTTCATCAGAATTGCTGTATTTTTTGGTAAGAATTACTAAGGATTCCGAGAGTACCTTGATACTTTCTTTATAGTCTTTTTGTGCTAGTTTGCATGCTCCTATTAAATTCAAAATCTTTCCTAAAAATACAATGTCATTAGCTTCATAACAAAGGTTTTTCGCTTGATCTAAAAAGGTAAGTGCATTGGTGTAATCTTGTTGATTCTGATAAATAATACCTCGGTGCATCAGAAGGTCAATATGAACATTATTAACTTTTACTTTTTTTGTAAGTGCTAGTCCTTTATTATTTGCATACAATGCAGAATCTAATTGATTTAATTGAATGTAAGCTTCGGAGATTCGAGCATTGAAAAGCATTACTCCTTCTTGAATTTTTTTTTCGGATCTGCTATAGGGTTTTTTAAGGAGATTTTTTTCGCTGTTTTTAAGCTCTTTTAATGCAGTACGAAAATCACCAGTTCTTAGTTTTATAAAAGCTAGATTACTCTTTACTCCAGAAATGAAGCCTTTGTTATCTAATTTCTGAGCTATATTCAAGGCTTTAGAGTAGGCTATACTGGCATTATCATACTCTTCAATATCAAAATAATGATTTCCTTTCAGGTTGGTTACGTACAATCTTTCAAAATCCATTTTATTATCTACCGCAATAGATGCTCCATTTTCCAGATACGCTATAGCTAAACTATTATTACCTGAATTAAGATTCGCAACGCTTAAATGGACTAAGGCATCTATCATACCTTTAGGGTCTTTATTGTCAAAAGCTATTTTATATAGGATATTACTTAAGGAAATAATTTCATCAATTTTACTTTCATCCAGCGCTTCTATTTGAAGACGAATATCTTCCACATTTTTGGCAATTATAATATCATCGACTTGGGCAATTACATTGTTAAAAAATAATATAGCAGAAAAGATAAGTAGACGATGAAATCTCATAAAATGGCTATAACCTTGGGTGAAGCACCAAAAATAACTAAAAAAGCTTCAAAATAACTTCAATTGACCATCTTTATAAGATTGATGCAAATTGCAATTTAAGGATGTTCTGTTTTCTTCTGTGAAGTACTTTTTTCTGGTAACTCTGGGTTATAATTGAGAAGCGTATAGAATTCTGTTAAGAACTAAGATGATTTTTATAGCACTTAATAATTATTGATATACTTAGTCTATAAATAAGATATAGTCAATAAAATGGTTTTTCTATCAAAACTGCCCAAATAGGGTGGGTTAGTAAGAAGGATAAAGAACTATTTTTATATCATATTAATAACAGGTTTAATAGTTATAAGTGTTTGTTAATTAGTTTTTTATTTGTTTTTTTAGAGAATTACAAATACCAAGGTTTTAGAACATATCTACATTATTAGAAGATTTAAATCTAGGTTCAATACCTTCTGAAGAAATAAAAACCACTTCTGTACTATTAAAACCTACTTAAAAATTAAAAAATCATGAAATCAAACAAAGAAGTTAGAATTCTTTTTTTATTACTCTCATTTTCTTTAGCAATCAGTTGTGAAAAACAAGAACCGTTGGAAGACCAAAATATAATTGATGATGAGCTTTCCAAGTTTATGGCGGATTATAATCTAACTTTAAGAGATGAAGCTAAGAATGACTTGGACGTGATTAAATTTTCTTCTGTAGCGGATGCTAGCTTGTTTCTTGATAATGTCGAAACCAAAACTGGTTTTGACAAGCTTTTTATTCAAAGTATTTTAGGAAAGAACATACAAGAAGAAGATTGGAAAGAGCTAATTTTTCAGAGCGACAGGAGAAAATCTCTAGAAGATAATCTATTGTTGCAAAAAAGTAATTTTCCAATTGACAGTCCACTATTCCCGGATTCTGGAGATGGTTCTTTTGATCAATCTTATCTTCCTTATAATAGTATACAAGTTGGATTAGCTTGGGATAGTAATAACAATTTAACTAACGTAAATAGTCAATTAAATGGGCTTACGTTGGGTCATGAATGGGAACAAGTATCTTGGTCTCAGCGAGGTTATGCTGATGGCGTGTATTATTTTGAAATTACCTATACGGAAACATACGGAATTCAGGTAGGAGGTATTGATATGACTATTAGTGAAACGAGAACTGTAAGAGGGGGATATGATTCAAATACCGGATTCGGATATTTATTAGATAATTAAAGAATAAGCATATCATGGATAATAGCTTTTAGTAATTTAATTTATAAAAGTTAATCGATTACAATTAATTTTGGGGAAGCCGAAAACCAAAATAAAAGAGTAGGTATCACAAATTAAATTTTAATTTATGAAGAATTTTAGTTTAGATAAACTTAGATGTTATGAAATGTCAAAAAGTATAACTAAAAAAGTAAATGGCGGTGATGTTATTGACGACTGCGTTGCAACTGCCGAAAGAGATGGTAATGATTGGATGATTGATAAATGTTATGAGATACTTGGAGATCTTATTGTTTAATTATTAACGCTAATAAATTTTTGCAAAATCATCCAGATCTCTATATAAATGATTATTCTGGATGGTTTTGTTATATAATTCAATTACTCTTTTCCAATAGTATGATTAACCTTGTTTTTGAACAATAAAAACCAGTAGTTTATTTCAAGATTATCCTTCCGTAGTCTAGTTTTTGTAGATGATTTTTTAATAGAATTAGTTTACTCGTATTTTGATTTCTTTAGTTATTTTTTTGAACTTATTTTATATTTCTTGGTGATAATATCCAATATATCTGGAGCTAAAAATTCTATTTAAAAGACTTTATACAAATTACTAAAATAACTTCAATTGACCATCTTTATAAGATTGATGCAAATTGCAATTTAAGGATGTTCTGTTTTCTTTTGTGAAGTACTTTTTTCTGGCAATAGCGAACATCTGATGAATCTGATCAGCAATTTTTCCGGATCCTTTCATTCTTCTTCCGAATTCACTATCATTAAGGTTCCCTTGATGACATTCCATAATTTGGTGTAAAATTTTGTCTTTGCGATCGGGAAGTGTGTTTTCTAGCCATTTAGTAAAAATCTGTCCTATAGCACCGTTTAATCTTACAACCGTGTATCCTATACTTTTAGCTCCACGTTTTGAAACTTCTTTAGAAAGACTTAGTATTTCATGATTATTGATAGATGGAATAATTGGAGCCATCATCACATTAGTCGGTACACCAGATTCATTTAGTTTTTCTAAGGTTTCTAATCGTTTTTTGATACTAGCCGTTCTGGGTTCTAATATTCTTCTTGTTTCTTCATTAAGTGATGTTATAGATAAAAACACAGATACCAGATTATTTTCTGCAAGTTTAGAAAGAATATCTAGATCCCTTAATATAAGTGCATTTTTGGTAATGATTCCGACAGGATGTCGATACTTTAGAAATATTTCCAGAAGCTGTCTAGTAATTTTAAGTTTTTTTTCTGCTGGTTGATAACAATCGGTATTCCCTGAGAGCGCAATGGGATATGCTTTCCAGTTTTTACTTTTTAGTTTTTTATCCAATAGCTCAGGAGCATTTTTTTTAACTAAAATTTTACTTTCAAAATCCAATCCCGCTCCATAACCCCAATATTCGTGAGAGTTTCTAGCATAACAATATACACATCCATGTTCACATCCTTGATATGGATTTAGAGAATACATCATACCAACATCAGGACTACTCACTTTGTTCACGATCGTTTTAGGAAAAGTCTCGATAAAAGTGGTTTTATAGTCATGTATAGACTCTCCCTCTTTTTGAAGGTAATTAAGAAAATCATCCCTTAATTCGTAGTTGTTAACAGAAAAACGATTATGTACTTTTTCCTGTGCCCCTCTTCCTTTTAAATGTTTTTTTGGCTCCAAAACGTGTAATTTTTACGGTTTAAAAGTAAAACTTTTGTTGGAATATTTCCAATAAAAAATGGAATAATTCCAAATAAAGGAAGTAATTTTGTAATAGGTCAGATTTAGGTTAAAAAAATAGTCAGTGATGAAGAATAAAAGTTATGAATATGATGTTGCTTTATCTTTTGCAGGAGAGAATAGGGCATATGTGGAGGAAGTGGCAAATAGCTTGAAAACAAAAGGTATCAAAGTGTTTTATGATCTGTTTGAGGAGGCTAATTTGTGGGGAAAAAACTTATACGAATATTTGTCAGAGATCTATCAAAATAAAGCAAGATATACGGTACTTTTTGTATCCAGTTTTTATAATAAAAAATTATGGACAAATCATGAGAGAGTTTCGATGCAAGCAAGAGCATTTCAGGAAAGCAGAGAATATATATTACCTGCTAGATTCGATAATACAGAAATTCCCGGAATTCTCAAAACGATCGGTTATATCAATCTGGAAAATAAGACTCCAGAAGAATTAGCCATTCTTATCGAAAATAAGTTAAAGAAGGATCAAACATTTTTCAGAAACCGATGGTCGAAACTCTCTACTATGATTAATCCCAAGCCTTTTATTTTTACCATTAAAGTGGTGGATGAAAAAAACCAATTGGTCAAACATGCTAAAGTGGTACTAGTAGCAAATAATTCGACCTATTTAGAAGGGTTTACGGATGAGAATGGATTAGCACATTTTGTAATTAGAACCAGGAAGCTATATACTGTACTTATCGCACATTCAGAATATCCGGCTGTAATTTTCCATAGTATGAATCCAAAGGAAGATATTAAAGTTACTATTGAAAAGTCGAATAATTCAGGGTCGGTTATTATCAATAAATCAGGTCATATTCCCGGTATCTCCGGTAAAATAGAACCTGTATTGAAACCTGATAAAGGATTGAGTTTATATGCTGATAATATTGCTATCGAAGGAGGAAAGGATCAACCGTACGATTTTGAACTTAATAAAGCGATATCTTTAGAAGATAATGGCGGAAATGTAGTGCATTTAACCTTTAGGTTTTTTCAAGGAAGAATTGCTTTAATTGATTTTTATAAAAATAGCTCGATTAAATCATAATATAATTAAATACCCATAAAGGACATATAGCCTCTATGGATATAAAGAATTGAAAGTTTGTCAATTGATTATAAACGTTTCACCATCTTCAGGTATCTGGATTAATTGCTCAACCCCTTCTTTGATAAGTTGCTTTTTAAGATCTTTTCTTTTAATGAAGCAATGGTTTAATGTGTTCATATGTACAGTTAATATCTCGGCATTAGTGGCATTTTTATGAACCTCTATGATGTCTTCTGGAGTCATTGTAATTGGATCTCCCTTTTTATTGCCTTCAATGAATTGTGCGCCACCAGCATTTAATACAATGATATCAGGATTATATTGCGATATTGTGGATTTTACTTCTTTTGCCCATCTGGTGTCTCCTGCAACATATATTTTTTTATTTGATGTAGCGAAAACAAAACCCGAAACTTCTCCCATAAGTTCACCTACTTTACCAAAACCGTGTTGTCCTCCAGTTCTTGATAAGGTAATTTCTTCCCAGATCGTTTCTTTTTGAATCACTTTTACGTTTGTAAAACCTTGGCTCCTAATCAATTCTTCATCGGACGGCTGAACAAATATCAACTTGTCCTTAGGTATTAATTGTTGTGCCTTTGGATCCCAGTGATCTAGGTGAGTATGAGTAACAAAAACAGCATCTGTTTCATCTACAATATTTTTAATTTCTCTTTCACTGATTGGTAAATCAACCATTGGGTTTCTGAAATCATTTCCGGCTCCATCAAATGCAGGAAATGCTCCTTTTTCAGCAAACATAGGATCTATAAGTAGTTTTTTTCCACCAAAGTTTATAACAAGAGTTGCATTACGGAGCAGCCTTATGCTTTCGGTACTTTCTTGATTATTAGGAATCCTGATATTTCGATCTGTCGTTTTCATATTGGATATTTCTTTGGTTTTAATAAATTCTTTATTAAACTTACCCTGCTTTGGTCTAAATAAGGAGTCGCTATCTATTGTTTTAGCTATGGCTAGAGAACTTACTATCAAAACGGTAAGGAAAGCAATTGAATTTTTCATAATGCTTTTTATTATATGTGTAAATGTTGGTATTCTTGATTTATGCAACAAAAATACCTCGCCTTTTACATTAAGTGCATATATATTTCTCCTTTATCATTATACATATCACCCAACGATGAATCTCTAGATAAACTCTTCTTTTTAATTAAAATCCAAAATTCACTATTTTCAGGGGATAACCTCGTTTAAAAATGTCTTACATTTATAAGATCAACTAAAATCATTCAATATGCGATTATCACGTATCCTGTATCTTCTCTTATGTATTGTATTTGTTTTTTCTTGTAAAAAGAAAGATGCCAAAGCTATAGCAGAAGCAAATGCCTCAGAACTTAATAAATATCAAGAGTATATTTCGGATGTATCTACTGGAGTAATTTCGGTTCTAGATAATGTGTATGTTGTTTTGCAGACACCGGTAGAAGGTTGGGACGATAACCAAGAGCTTTCTGATAAAGTGCTTTCAGTTTCACCTAGTGTAAAAGGAAGAGTATTTGCTGTAAATAATCAAACTATTGCTTTTCAGCCAGAAAGAGGTTTTAAAGAAGACACGGAATACACATTTACGTTGAATTTAGAAGGATTGGTCAAAGATCTAAAAGAAGACCTAGATGATGAATTTGTTTTTAGCGTTAAGACCTTAAAGCAACAATTTTCAATAATTACAGATAATCTCCAATCCTACAGTAAGGATTGGCAATATGTTAATGGAACAATTTCTTCGAGTGATCAATTAAGTTTCGATACAGCAAAACAATTAATTACAGCTACCCAAAAAGGTAAAGATGTATCAGTGACTTTTGGAGAATCACTTGATAAAAGCCGTCAGTTTAGTTTTAGAATAGACAGCATACAGCGTTTTGAAGAAGATTCGGAAGTAGCCATAAAATGGTCAGGAAAATCATTTGATATAGATACAGAAGGAGAGGATGTTTTGATGGTGCCAGGAAAGAATAACTTTTCTGTAATAAGCGTTTCTGTTTCTACCTTCCAAGGACAATATGTAGAGATCAATTTTTCGGATCCATTGAAAAAAAATCAAAACTTTGATGGTTTAGTAACCATAGCAGGAGCAAAAGATCTAAAATATACAGTAAAAGGCCAGAACCTGAAAGTATATCCAAAACAGGAACTAAAAGGAACATTAGAGGTAACGGTTTTTGAAGGAATTAAAAGTATCGACAACTACAAACTAAAGAATACCTATTCTGAGAATATTTCGTTTCAGCAACCCAAACCAGAAGTTAAATTATTACAGAGTGGGGTGATTTTACCAACTTCAGAGAATCTAAAATTTAATTTCGAAGCAATAAACCTCCGAGCAGTGGAGGTTCAGGTTGTTAAAGTATTTGAGAATAATGTGTTGCAATTTTTACAGAATAACAACCTCGACGGATCGAATAACTTAAGAAGCGTGGCTAGACCAGTTGCTAAAAAACTGATCAACCTCCAGGAAAATGCCTCTCTAAATTTAAGTAAATGGAACGCTTTTGCCATAGATCTAAAAGAATTGATTTCGCCCGATCCAGGAGCTATTTATAGAGTAGAACTAAAGTATAATAAAGCATATTCTCTTTATAAATGTGATGGAGTAGCAGCAGATGAAACATCAATTGATGAACTTTCGGAGAATTATGATGCGGAAGAAGAAGAATCTAGCTTCTGGGATAGTTCTCAGTATTACTATGATGAGTATTATGATTATGATTGGAATGAAAGAGATGATCCGTGTAGCAATTCATTTTACAGAAATAAAAAGGTTGCAGCAAATGTACTAGCCTCTAATCTGGGAGTAGTCATAAAAAAAGGATTAAACAATTCATATATAGTAACTGTTAATGATATCCTTACTACAAACCCCATTCCTAATGTAAAAGTTGCCTTTTATAACTATCAGCAACAAGAAATAGGAGTTGCTACTACAGATGCACAGGGTATGTCAGGATTTGATGCAGATAAACCCGCGTTCTTTGCTATTGCTACATCAGGTAAGCAACAAACTTATGTTAAATTGAATGACGGTAATGCTTTGTCGGTTAGTAAATTTGATGTTTCTGGAGTACGATTACAAAAAGGAATTAAAGGATATATCTATGGAGAACGTGGTGTTTGGCGTCCCGGAGATACATTGTTTCTTTCATTTATGCTTAATGATAATGCGAATAAACTACCAAAGGGACATCCGGTTAAATTTGAATTAAAGGATCCTTATGGAAAAGTAGTGCACCAGGAAACCAAGACAGAAGGAATTGGTAATTTCTATAAATTTATTGTAGAAACTTCTGATGAAGCACCTACCGGAAACTGGCAGGCCAAAGTAAATGTTGGTGGAGCAAGCTTTTCTAAATCATTAAAAATTGAAACGATTAAACCGAACCGTCTTAAAATTAAAGCAAATTTTGATGATGAAGTACTAGGGGCAAATAAAAGTATAACAGGCGATTTAGAGGTATTGTGGTTACATGGAGCAATAGCTAAAAATCTTCAAACAGATATTAATGCTCGTTTTAGCCCTAAGAGGACCAGTTTTAAAACGTTTCCAGGATATATTTTTGATGATCCATCAAGAAGATTTGGGACAGATGAACAAGAAGTATTTAGAGGTAAACTTTCTTCAGAAGGAAAAGTAAACTTTTCTATGAAACCAACATTAGAAAGTAAAGCAGCAGGAATGCTAAGGGCTTCATTTATAACCAAAGTGTATGAAACCGGAGGCGATTTTAGTACTGATGTCATTTCGAAGGACTTTTCACCTTATGAAACCTATATTGGATTAAATGTTCCCAAAGGAGATAAAGCAAGAGGAATGTTACTTACAGATACGCAGCATAATTTTGAAGTAGTTTCTGTGGACAAAAAAGGGAATCCAAAATCTGTTAAGGACTTAGAAGTTTATGTTTATAAAGTAAACTGGAGATGGTGGTGGGATACATCAGAAGATAATCTATCCTCTTACAATCGAGGATCATATCGTAATGAAGTATTTAAAACTAAAGTAACTACTGATAACAGTGGTAAAGCCAATTTTAATTTCGAAATTAAATATCCAGAATGGGGGCGATATCTGGTAAGAGTTGTAGATCCAAATGATGGTCATGCAACCGGTAAAGCAATTTATGTAGATTGGCCAGGTTGGGCTGGTAGAGCTAATAAAAATGATCCATCTGCAGCAACGATGTTAATGTTCTCTGCTGATAAAAGCACGTACAATGTTGGAGAAACGGCAACAGTGACATTTCCATCCAGTGAAGGAGGAAGAGCTTTGGTTACCGTAGAAAATGGTACTGAAGTATTATCCTCATTATGGGTAACTCCACAAAAAGGGGAAACCAAATTCGAATTACCAATAGAAGATCTGTATACACCAAATGTATATATACATATCACCTTATTACAACCACATAGTTCTACCGCTAACGATCTGCCCATACGATTGTATGGTGTGATACCTATTTCTGTAGAAAATCCTGCTACTAGGGTTACACCTGTGGTAAAAATGCCAGATGTTTTACGTCCGGAAGAAACAATTGGTGTAAAAATTAGTGAAACAAGTGGAAAAGCGATGACCTATTCTATAGCGATAGTGGATGAAGGATTATTGGACCTAACAAGATTTAAAACGCCTAATCCTTGGAATACTTTCTACGCCAGAGAAGCATTGGGAGTAAAAACCTGGGATGTATATGATGATGTAATTGGAGCATACGGAGGAAGTATTAACCAAATCTTTAGCATCGGAGGTGATGAAGAAGCTGGTGGTAGTAAATCTAAAAAAGCAAATCGATTTAAACCAATGGTTGTTTATAAAGGGCCTTTTGAACTTAAAAAAGGAGAAACGAAGTCTCATAAAATCAAAATCCCAAAATATATTGGTTCCGTTAGAACCATGATTGTAGCTTCAGACGCTACAAATGCAGCGTACGGAAGTGTTGAAAAAACCACTCCTGTAAGAAAACCATTAATGGTATTGACCTCGATTCCTAGAAAAATTACACCAGGCGAAAAAGTGACAATTCCTGTTACCGTTTTTGCCATGGAAAACAAGGTGAAGGATGTGAATGTGACTCTAAAACCTAATAAAGGATTTACAGTTGTTGGAGAGACCAGCCAGCGTCTTAATTTTTCGCAACCTGATGAAAAAATGGTCTATTTTGACATAGAAGTGATAGAAGGAGTTTCGATTACAGATATAGAAGTGGTTGCTAGCGGAAATGGAGAAAAAGCTTCTTATAGTATTCCTATTGATATTATCAATCCAAACCCAATGACTACCGAGATCACCTCGATAGTTTTGGAACCAAATAGTGAGCAAGAGTTAGATTTTGCATCTTTCGGGGTGGATGGAAGTAATAGTACTACGATCGAACTTTCTTCGTTACCACCTATGAATTTTGAAGGTAGACTAAAGTATTTGATTCGATATCCTCATGGGTGTGTCGAGCAAACTACATCAGCAGCATTTCCGCAGTTATATTTAGGGGATGTATTTACATTGCCTTCTGAGAAGAAAAATAAAATACAGCGTAATATGGAAGCTGCTATCTATAGGCTAAAAAGCTTTATCCAGCCCAATGGAGGAATGTCATATTGGCCAGGATACAGTAACGCCAATGATTGGGGAACGAGTTATGCGGGACACTTTTTACTGGAAGCTAATAAAAAGGGATATGTATTACCAATTGGATTTAAAAGCAATTGGATTAATTACCAACAACAACAAGCAAAGCGATGGAGAAGCGGAGGTAGTGATCTTGCGCAAGCATATAGATTGTATACGCTAGCTTTAGCAGGAAGCCCTGACTTGTCATCTATGAATAGACTAAGAGAGACATCTAATCTTTCTAACGATGCTAAATTAAGATTAGCAGCAGCCTATGGATTGATTGGACAGAAGAGTGCAGCCGACAAATTATTGAATAGTTCCAATATTGATTTTCAGCCAAGAAAAAACTATTACCATACCTATGGATCTACAAACAGAAATCGAGCCATGGCGTTAGAGACATTGGTGTTGTTAGATCAAAAAGCAAAAGCACAAAAAGTGGCAGAAGCATTGGCTAAAGAATTATCTTCAAAACGTTGGATGAGTACCCAAACTAGTTCATACGCTTTAATGGCTATGGCTAAATATGCAACCTATGTAGGAGGGAAGGGAATAGAAGTTAATTACACACTTAATGGAAAATCCAATAGTGCAAATACCAATAAAACTTTACTGTCTTCTGGTGAATTATCTATTACTAAAAATAATAAGTTATTGCTAAAAAATAATAAGGATAACACCATTTTTGTGCAACTGGCAACTAGCGGAATTCTACCTGTTGGTGAGGAGAAAGTAATACAAAGTAATTTTAAAGCGATTGTTGACTATAAAAATCGAGATGGAAGAATCATTGATGTTACTAAGTTATCTCAAGGAACCGATTTTGTGGCAGAAGTAACGATAACCAATACTTCTGGAAGTAATGTAAAAGATATCGCCTTAACAGAGATTTTCCCATCAGGATGGGAAGTAGTTAATACTCGTTTCACCGATTTCGGATCTTTTAGGACTAACAAAGTCACCTATACAGATATTCGAGATGATCGTGTTAATTTCTATTTTGATCTAAAGCCAAAAGAAAGTAAAACGGTAACATTACTATTGAATGCTTCGTATTTAGGAAAGTATTATTTACCAGGTATTCAATCCGAAGCCATGTATGATAATGACTATCTAGTGCGTACCAAAGGTAAATGGATTGAGGTAGTGAAATAGAAGTTAAGTAGTATGTAGCCGATATTAGCTTACATCTGTTATTCTATAAAAAAGTGATGCAGTATACTATTAACAACAAAAAACTTCCGAAAGCCAGAGAGCTTAGTCATCTTTTCGCACAAACCAGTTGGGCAAAAAGCAGATCATTAGAAGGTGTTGAAAAGCTATTACAAAAAACGGAAGTATTTGTAGTAGTTCGAGATACGGATACGGAACAACTTATCGGATTTGGGCGAGCACTTTCTGATGGAATTTATCGTGCGATGTTGGACGATATCGTGATTGATGAGAGTTACAGAAAAAGAGGTTTGGGAAAACGTATTGTTCATGAACTATTAGATCAAGTACAGGATGTCGAACAAGTATTTTTGAATACAAAGCCGGAATTGGAGGTTTTTTATAATGAATTTGGTTTCACTAAAACTAAGGCATTTACAATGAGTCTGTAATGATACATTTTACAAAAAGGCACCTTGCCATTGACATTTTTTACCTATAAAAAAATCAATACCTCCAACTTTTCAAGTCAGCATCTTTAGGAGCAACTTTATGAACCCTATCTACATATTTTTTGATAAACATACGGTGATATCGCAGCCTACTAATATGATTTCCATTATCGTGATCACCGTTCCAGCAATGTTCTGCTCTATCACCATAATCTACTTCGCCATTATAATAGGGAGCAGTGGTTTCTGATAAGATTTCTTCGGCTAGATATACTGCATTGTTGAGATAATAATTGTCCATATCACCACAATACAAATGAATTTTATTTTCCCAATCCTTACCGTTTTTTGCCCAGTCTCGTTTCAAAATATAAGAGAGGTCGTAGTTTTCTTTCCAATATGAAGCTACTTCTTTATCTATTTCTCCAGTTAGACGATCCCAGATTCTTTTAGGATAGCCTTCTTCATTTACTGGGGAATACGTCGCCTCCCAAATATCCCATTGTTGTCCTGACCGACCTTTTGTGCCCAATACTAATTCTCGATAATTCATATCTCTTAGGCTAGCATCTACATTTCCCAAATAATCTCGATGACCAGGAACTAGTGTTTTTCTAAACGTACCTTCTTTGTAATATGCATTTTTGTCTTCGTATATATTCACCAAACAATACGCTCTAAAATCAATTGGATCCGGACAAGCGGCAAAACACATCCCATATTCTTTGGGATATTTTACTTGTACAGCAAGAGACTCCCATCCACCTGTACTTCCTCCGTAAACAAATCGTGACCAACCTTCTCCTATTCCTCTAAATTGTTGTTCAATATGCGGAATAAGCTCATAAGTAATCGCATCTCCATAAGGCCCTTGAGCGGCACTATTTACAGCATATGAATCATCATAGTACGGTGTTGGGTGTTGGATTTTAATTGCAATGACTCTAGGGAAATCAGGACCTGTCCAGGTTTTATAAAAATCATATGCTTCCTGCTGAACCATCAAATTATACCCTTCAACGTTAAAACGCTCGCTATATTCAGACTTCAAATTAGGATCGGGTGGAGTCGTTCGAAACCCTCCAAAATCTTTCGGGAAATGCCCGTGCATGATTGCGAGTGGATATGTAACATTAGGGTGTGTTTCCCATCCTTCAGGCAATAGTATATGAGCTCCCAAATACATATCTCTTCCCCAAAAATCACTCAACAACTTGCTTTTAATTTTTATATGCTTTACATACTTTGTATCCTCAGGTTCGGGAATTGGAGGTATTTTCTGATCCAGTTTTATGGCTATAGCAGGAAACTGTCCATTCTTGATCGTCACTTTTTGAGGCGTAGAATAGAGATTGCCCGGCGCTTTGTTCCACTGCTGTCCTTCGCCTCTATCCATAGGTAATTTCACTATATGCCCATCCGCCCGTTGAAAGGTTTCGTATTTGTGAAACAAGACTTGTACGAAGAATTCACCTGATGGTAACTCTTTAAAGTTACGAATTGGATACCCGAATGCTTCTGTGTCAAACTGCAGCGACTCTTCAGGTTTCCAGTCGTTAATATCCATTCCAAAGGCCTGACAAGTTTTGGAGTCATCCCTAAGTTGAAATCGAGGTTCTGTTTCGATTTGTTTTGAAATCAAAACAATTAACCTTCCATCCAATGCTTCATCATAATGTTCCGTTGGAAAGGAAAATTGGATCCCTCCTGAAGTATCAGAATTAGTACAAGAGAAAAGAAATGGAATAATGAGCAAAATAACAAGCGAAAATACATTTGCGGATATGATATCAGGTTTTTTCATTTTGTTGGTTTTGATATATACTTGATTTGTGTTTTAGTTTTTTTGAAATAGGACTACACCTAAATATTTATCGAACCTTTTTTACAACGTCTCGTATAAGAAAATTAGTAACAGGTAATAAGCGACATGTTTTGGATCGGTGCTAAGCCAAATATAAATATTTTACTTCTATCATTTTTCGTGAATGTCTGATTTTATATTTAGCGACTTCATAAACAAACACAAACCTTTCCGTTAAATACAAAAAACTATGTTTCCTTACACCTGGTTATACATAAGCTTTACTGTTTTTTAATTACTTAAAGCCAACCATAATATATATATACTAATGCAACAGTATCAATAAACCCATGAAGAGCAATATTGAACCACAAATCGTTCTTGCGGATATGAAAAATAATAGCTAAAAGCATACCCGTGATACCAGATAAAATCTGTCCACTTAATCCTTGATATGCATGTATATAGCCAAAAATAAATCCAAATAGTAGAATGTTAATAACAAGGCTAATTTTACTTGATCCAAAAAACTTAGTAAATTGTCTCATTAGGTACCCTCTAAATACAATTTCTTCGCCAAATGCAGCTGAAGCCCAAATAAGAGCAAATAAACTTAGTGTCGCTGGTAAGTTCCCTTTATAGGGTTCGAATACAGAAAAGTCTATAGGTTGCCCCGTAAGATAGGTAACACTTGGCATCATTACATAGCCATAAAAGAAGAAGATAACGATACCCAATAGTGGTGCTACAATTAATAGATTTTTTATATTTATTCCTTTACGCTGAAAACCTAAAGAGCTAAAAATTTCCTTTTTGTATTCTATTGCGCTTGCTATTAATAATATTAAAGCCGCTATAATCATATAAAAATTTCCTGATAGGTATAAAATATAACAAAGAACTATAGCGATTACTGGTGTTAATTTTGTAGTTAAAAAGGTTTTATTCATTTTTTTATCGTTTTTAGTTTTAAACGAATTAATAACGATAAATCAATAAAAACGGGGATTAACCGATCATTTTAACTGAATGGTATCAAAATAATAACTGAATAATCAACTCAAATTAAATTTTTTTCTCAAACCAATCCATAAATGATTGTTTCTTGTACCTACTAATATTTATTTGAAAAGCTTTTTTGTCAGAAATTGTAGGTTTGAGTAATACAGATAATTTTCCGTTTTCTATTGATCGTACTTGTTCAATAGAATGGATATGAAGAATAATTTGTCTATTTGCTCTATAAAAACTTTGTTCGCTTATTTTACTTTCAACTTCATTTAGTGTGAAATCCGTAAGAATTTTAGTTCCATCAGTTTTTATAATATATACTATTTTGTTTTCACTATATATATAAGCAATTTCAGGATATTTAACTAAAGTTATTTTCCCTCCTTGTTGAACTTTAAGTGTACCTTTTATGGAGATAAGTTTGTGGAGTCTATAGATATCAGTTGAAAATAAAAGAGTAATTCCGAGAGTGCATATTAATAGAGAGACTGAAAGTCCCGTTAGTAGATTATAAGCATTGTATGATTCAATTCCATTAATCAAACCATTTAAGCCATAATAAAAAATGATATATAGTATAGTAATATAACCTAAGGTTGAAAACAGGAAACGGAATAGCAGCTGCGGGTTAATTTCTTTAGTGAAGTATTTGGTTTTAAAATATTTGAAATTAAAGCGAGCGATAAGAATTATCAGACTTCCTGCAATTATTGATACAACAATAGGGAATAAAGGAAATTTGTAGTTTTTATTAAACGGAAAATTTTCCGGCTCAAAAAGATGGTTTGATAAAACAGAAATTATTACAATTATAAAGCCATTTCTAACCCAAAAATTTGAAAAACTAATATGATTTTTCAAAGAGTTAATTATTGTTTTCATCAAAAATTTTAGTCTATTGTTTTGATTTTTTGCTTAGGTAAAACGTTCCAAATTTGATGATTAGTGTAGTTCATAAATTCAGAGAATTTCAATCCAGCACAAATAAAAGTTTTAGTTGTTTTTAGTTTGATCGGATAAAAATAACGAAAAAGCTTTTTCGATAATATAAACTAGCCAATATTTCCACTATCACCTATTCCAGCATTAATTATAGGTGTTGTTATGCAACTTTTTTATATGCACTCTTCATAATATTCTATCCATTTACAAGACCAATTACCGTTAATATTTATGTATAATCTTTTGTAGCCCGTAAATCCCTCATCATCTAATTCTTGATAATGAATAAATATATCAGTTACTTTGTCTTCATTAATATCATAACCAGTTCCTTTCATCAATTGTCCAGTTTGAGAAATTAACTCAATTTCACTATATGCTATATTTTGAATTTCACTTGTAAAAGGTATAATGGCTATACCTTTTTCTAGATTAGTTCTTGCATTTTTAAGTTCGAATATTTTCTCGAATTTTAGATTGGGAAAAGAAATAATTCCTTCACAATCGAAATAATTTTCTAAGTGCCAGTTATCAACTTTCGATTTATGGATTTTATCCCTAAACCATAGTAGGCTACTTATTTCCTCTGTCCATTTTATGGTTGAAATTGTATGATTTTTGTTGTTAAACTGATGATTTTTATTCTCTATTAAATATTCCTTATTAGAAAGAAAGTTTAAAATAGAAAAGTCACAGTCCCAAACAAAAGGAATACTTTTACCACTAAAATTCAATTCTAAAATCAAGAATTCGGAATGATTAATTTCATTAAAAAATGAAGGTTTAGTTTTTTGTATTAATGGGTTTTCTTTTATCCAGCTTTGGTCAACGCTTTTCTTTAATTTATGAACATCTTTTGTTTGTCCAGTACAATTGGACAAAAACGTAATCAAAATAAGGCTTAAAAATATTTTTTTCATAATGTTGTACAACGTTCCGAATATGGTAGTAAGGGATTAAATTAGCGTTTTATTTTCGTTTAAGTACTTAGCCAAAACTTTTTATTTATTTTTTCATTTTAAAAGTATAAACAACTTTATAAAATCAAATTCTAAAATTTGCCTTGTCTAATATTTAATTTTTTAAGATATCTCGATCTTACCTAAAGTATCTGTCATCATCTCCGTGAACCAAAGATTTCCGTCTTTTCCTAATTTTATTCTATGCATCATAGACATTTTGCTTGGTAAATAGTGTAATACAAAAGGAACATCGTTCAAAGATTCTGCCGCTACAATGCTCTTATCGTACTTTATAACATAATCATTCCCTTTTGGATTTGGGCTATTATGATCTACATACACTTGTACCCATAAATTATTTTCCTGGTCAAAGGCTAATGAAGCTACTATGTGATTCTTTTGCAAAACAGGTACAGAAAACTCTGTAATAGTACCTTTTGCATCTATCTTTCCGATTTTCACTCCCGCTTCTTCTGTAAACCACATATATTTTCCTGTAGGTCCTGGAATAACACCAATGGGTCTGCTGTTAGAAGTAGGAATTCCATACTCTAAAACATGACCAGAGGAATTTACGTTTAAAATAGCATTACCCTGTAGTTCTGTACCCCAAATAGTCCCGTTAACACCTGCGTGTAAAAAGATGGGTAGGGCAGCTAAATTGGGCAATTCGAAATGTTCTACTTTTTTTGTTGCAATATTAAATTTACCAACTGTACTGGTTCTTTTTCCAGTAAACCAAATGTGTTCTTCATCAGAGTCTAAACAAATTCCATGAGGTGCAGGATTGATAACCGTACCAGATTCTAAATGTATATTTACATCTACCTCATCGACTATTTCTCCATGATCGTCTAGTCTAACTACTTTTCCAAAGAATTCTAAGGAAACCCATAATTGATCTTTGGTATCAATCAAAATACCGTGAGGTCCACTACCTTCTGGCATTTTATAATGAGTAATCAATTTACCCGTGTAATCGAGTTTTGCTACTTGATGATTTTTTTGCCCTGTCACAAAAATATATTCTTTGTTTAGTGCCAATTCATGAGTAGACATCGTTTCCCAACCCAATGAGTACTCTGTAATAATTCCTAATTGTTTACTAGGGTTTGGAATGTTGTGATTCATTTTTTAGTTTTTCAAAAGTTAAGGATTTAAAGCCAAATATATGAATTGAAGCAAGGTAAGAAAGCTTAAGCCAATTGATTTATCTGTGCATTTTTATTTCTTACTTAATTTATAAAAATCTAGTGTGATAGCAAAAAGGAAATGACCTGTTGATTTAGTACTAAATTACTCTGTATTCATATATAATATCGTGTATAGTCTTTTACATTTCATCATCGACTGATTCCTTTATTTCAAATCTACCAGTTCTTATATCAAATAAATGTTTAAATGCAAATGTCCAGTCACCTCCTTCAGGTTTTGATATCACACCAAATAATTCGATCTGTTCGTCTTTAATTTTATTAAACCAATATCCGTGAAACCTGGATATATCAATTAACTGTTGACCAGCATTCTCTGCGAATTTGTCTTTCTTAAATATTGTATCGATTAGAACTTTTGCGCCTTTGTTTATAGTCAAGTGATGTTCAGAATCACGATACTTATGAATATTTTTCACTCCGTCACTGTCAAATTCATCGACTACATATGAATCTAAAGAATTTTGAACGATAGAAATTCTTATGTCCAAATTCTGAATCAAAGTATCTTTTTTGATAGTTTCTTTTTCTAGTGGAAAAAAACGTTCAATAGTATCATGTATCGGTTGTGTTTTTTCGACGCTTTTCTCATCTTGAACAGCTTTGATTTCGGTATCCAAATCTTTTTTTGAGTTAGAGTTTATATTCTCAGATTTTCGCTCAGGTTTACAGGAGATAAACCCCATTGTAAGCACCAGAATTATGATTTTTACTTTCATATATAATGTTGGTCAATATTTTTTATTTCAGACTATTTTATTTACTCTCCAAATAAAATTTGAATTTATCAGACATCATTATTAGTTTTTTGTCTGTTAATTTAAGTATTCTAAATTTTTTAACTTCACCCTTTATATTTATATTAATTATGCTATCTTTTTTTGACCATAATCCTTTAAGTTTAGTTCCCGATTGAGTTGTTAACTCAACTCTTTCATTAGATAAAAAATGATATGACATATTTTTATTAATATCTATATTAATTGGCGTATAGCTATTAGACATAACCTTTACTATTTTTTCCATTTTAACTACTTTCCAAGACTTGGTAACTTGCTCGTTTACATTCTGAGAACAAGAAAATAGTATTAGAGAAAATAACATCAAACAATAGCATATTCTATTTTTCATTGCAAAGTTTGTTTTAAATCCTAAATTTTATGTCAGGACACATTTTCTTAAGTTTTTCTTTTTCATCTTCAGAAATACTATTTCTCTCTAATATAATTTCTTTAAATTTTGAACAATTATTAAAATGAGGTAAAAAAGTTTTAATTTGATTATTTCGCAGATCAAGTCGTTTAATTTGGTTTAATTTTTCAAATCCTTCAGGTAATTTTTTTAGATTACAATTCTCAAAAGTTAATTTTATCAAGCTATTTAAATTTGAAATGTCTTTGGGAATCTCTCCAAAGTTACAATCATAAAAGAAAAGATATTTAATACTATTTAAGCTTAAAATTGAAATAGGAAATGTATTAAGTTTTGATACCCGAAGTTCACGTAATTTACTAAGTTTATCTAATGAGTTTAATTCATTAATATCGTTTCTAGCTAGATTAATATACTCTAAACTAGGAATTAGAGATATTGATTTAGGGAATTCCAAAAAATTATTTCCGTTTATGTCCAAATCGGTCAATGAGTTTAGTTTGGCAAATGAATTAGGAAGCTCTTTTAATTTATTATTAGAAGCGAATAAATGTGTCAGACTCGTTAAATTTCCAAAAGAATCGGGTAAATAATTAAGATTATTATCTCTTAGATACAGTTCTTTTAATTTCGATAAGTCCCCAATCGTTTCAGGTAAAGAATCTATCTGGTTATCTTGAAGAACCAATTCTTCTAAATAAACTAATTGCCCTATTTCTTTAGGTATTTCTTTTATTTTGTTGTCTTGGAGGTCTATTTTTCGAAGATACTTGAACTTTAAAATTTCTGAAGGGAATTTTTCTAATCCCTTTCCTCGTAAAACTAAATAACCAACTTTATTTGGTTCTTTAAGAGCTTCTTCAATTGAGTAGTATTCTAACCAATTAACATCTTGAGAAAAAACGTTTGATACGGCTATGCTAAATAGAAAAAATATTTGTAATCTAAATTTCATCATAATATTTGCTATAATAGTGTTGTATACTGGTTTTATTTTTTGCAATGTTTTTCTAATGCTTCTAAAACCATCCAATTATCATCTCCAAGTGAAACGGCTTTTTTCAAATCTGCACATATTTTAATCAATTTCGATTCTGGTATTTCGATTTCTTTTGAAGCAATTATTTGGATGCCTTTTGATTTAGATAAAGTTCGATTATTGACAAATTCATATTTTCTAATTAATGCAAAAGCACGATTAGAATAGGCGTTTGTAAAAAATGGTTCAAGCTCAAGAGTTTTGTCAAAATCCTTTATTGCCTTTTCAAATTCAAGATTGTTTAGTTTGGCTGTAGCTCTTGCAAAATAACCGTCAGCCCAATTTTCATTTAATTCTAAACACTTTGTATATTTTCTAATTGCGGATTTAAAATCCCCTTGTTTATAGTAAGATTGAGCTTGATTGTAAAGTTTAAATATCTTATCGTTTACCTTGTCTTTTTGATAAATACCGTTTGTATAAATGTTTTTCCCTTTTTCTTTTCCTGTTGAGTAATACGAAATCGATACGCCATCCATTTTTCCGTTTTCGTTGAATGAAGTCCGCTGTTTTAATTGTCCATTTGGATGATACATTTCCCAGATTCCAGTTTCTTTTCCATTCTTAAAATTCCCTTTTTGCATTAAAGTTCCATCTTGATAAAATCTTTGTTCAAGTCCATTTGAGATTCCGTTTTCGTATTCAATTTCGTCAGATACGTTTCCGTTTAAATGATACATCAGACGTTTGCCTTTTAGCTTACCATTAAATAGAATTCCTTCTCCTTGTTTATTGCCATTTAGGTAATAGTCAATAAAAGGTCCAGAATATGGTTGACTATTTTTTTTCAGGTACCAGGCCCCATTTTTTTTAGTCATTAATTTTGTTGTTGGAATTGCTCTTATACTATCAGGTCTGTTTGCATATTCTTTTGTAAAAACATAGATGATTTTGTCTAAATTTTTGTGCCCAGTTTTTTCAATTGCCCCTTTGTTTTTTAAGACTTCTACTCTGTCAATTTCTTTTTCTGTCAACGTTCCAAACTCTTCTTTTGGTTCTTCAATTACTGGGATTGAGTCAACTATGTAAAGAATATTTTCATTTTGGTTTTGACAAAATCCAATTATAGGGATTAATATCAGAATTAAAACTGTTATTATTTTTCTCATTTTC
The DNA here is from genome assembly GCF_947492405.1 of uncultured Aquimarina sp. Classification (GTDB taxonomy): domain Bacteria; phylum Bacteroidota; class Bacteroidia; order Flavobacteriales; family Flavobacteriaceae; genus Aquimarina. Next base: position 852,941 of record NZ_CANLMP010000002.1, on the reverse strand, counting down.
TTTTTTTTCAGCTTGTTACAACTGTTTATTATGGTTAGTTACATGCTTGAATCAACTAATTTAGTAAACATTCACAAGCCATATGAAATTCCTTCGAGATTTTCCAAATAAAGTACTTGCCAAAGCAAATTAATTATACGTGTTGTTATGTACATACTGTATTCAATAGTATTGTTTTTTTAGAATATTGTCCATGCTTTAGTAATAAACATCCATTCCATAGTTCTTTGTTTCACCTCAAATTTGCACTGTAACAAAAACATAACAAGGATGAAAACTAGAATTCCATTAAAATTAATACTCTTAGTTGTAACACTAGGACTTACAATTCAAACATTTTCAAAATCTAAAAACACAAAAATTATGCAAAACGCAAAAAAAGAAACTATCGGATTATTAGTAATTATGAAAGCAAAATTAGGAAAAGAACAAGATGTCAAAAATTTCTTGCTTGCTGGATTAGCGTTAGTAAATCAAGAACCGCAAACAGTATCGTGGTTTGCCTTCCAGGTAGATAACAATACCTTTGGAATCTATGATGCTTTTGAAGTAGAAGAAGGAAGAGAAGCACATTTAAAAGGCGAAGTTGCGAAGGCATTGTTAGCGAATGCGGGTGATTTATTAGAGAATTTTAATCCAAGCACGGATATTCAGGCAATAGATGTACTAGCATCTAATCATAAGATTGGATTACAAAACAAAGGTCTACTTGTTATCATGAAATCTAAAGATGCAAAGACTACAGATGTTGAAAATTTCCTTAATGTTGGCAAAAAATTAGTTGATAATGAGATAGAGACTTTGTCTTGGTATGCTATAAAAATAGATACTACTACATATGCAATCTTTGATACTTTTGCAGATGATTCTGGTAGAGATGCACATTTAACAGGGAAAGTTGCTGCAGCACTTATAGAAAATGCCCCCGTTCTTTTAGATGGTTTTGAAGCATCCGTAATTCAGAAAATAGACATAATAGCTTCAAAATAATTGTTATATTTAGAAAGGAGTGTAGCAAACACTCCTTTCTTTTTAATAAGTAATATTATAAAAAAGGTTCTTATGGCTCAAATTATTATTGATAAACAAAATGGCGAACTAGCCTTTAGACTAGAAAGGTTTGAAGACCTTAATCAATTTGACCATTTACAGAGAAAAAATTATTATTCTATTATTTTACTAAAAGGAAACCATTATAAGTTAAGCGTAGATCTTTCTAATTATGAATTGCAAGGCAACCAGATGATTTGTTTGTCGCCTTATCAACCTTTTATGATTTCTTCTGAAGAATTTTGTTCAGGATGGTTGTTAAACTTTCATCCAGATTTTTTCTGTACATATAGACATCAAAATGAAATTGAAACAGAGGGCATTCTTTTTAACAATTTTCATGGATTACCTCATTTTAAAATTTCTGAAGAAGCCTTGTTTTTTAATCTCATAGATCAAATTTCTAAAGAGATGAATAAAGATTCTATTGCTCAACATGAAGTTTTAGTGGCTTTTTTAAAGGTGTTTTTAATAGAAGCAGTTAGACAAAAAAAACAATTCGATAAAGATATAGTGCCAAAATTTTCTGATGGTCAATCTGAAATATTACAAAGTTTGGTAGATTCTATTGAGAATAATTACTGCGAATTGCATTCTCCAAAAGATTATGCGGAAGTTTTGTGTGTTAGCACAAAAACATTGGCTGGAATTGTGAAAAAATATTTGCAGCAGACACCTAGTTCATTAATTTCCAATAGAATTATCGTAGAGGCTAAACGTGAGCTATATTTAACTTCAAAACCTTTAAAGCAAATTGCAGCTAATCTTGGTTATGATGATGAATTTTATTTTAGTAGGTTTTTCAAAAAAAAAGTAGGTGTTTCTCCCGATAACTATAGAAAGACAGTAGGCTTTGCTAAATTAGAAAAACTATAATTGTCAGGACGCCTTAAGTTGGACATAATGCTGATTATAAAAAAAATAGCTACCATTTAGGTCAGCTATGTTTCGTGTTTATCTTCAATATTGAAAACATCAAATTTATATTTGACAACAAACCAGATTACCCCAATCTTTGGAACAATCACGAACCGCCATATGTTTTTTATTTGTAATTTTTCAACTTAATGCGTAAAGTGTTTTTATCCATAAAGCTAGACAGAATAATTGTATTATTATTTATTAGATCTGTGTTAAATTCGTGTTGTTTTGAATCTATCGTTATGCTTAAAATATCATTGTTTAATGACCATTTTTCAAATGATTTTTTTCCATCAGTTAAAATTTCACTTTTTCCATTAGGGTAAAAAAAATAACATCCAGTTTTCATTTTTATTAGTAGTTCTTTCTTTAGATCCTAGCTTTACAGACTCTATATACCATTTACCTGATAAAATTAATGACTCCAAGTTACTTTTAATTTTTGTTTCTTTTATTTTTGTCAAATAATTGTTTAATTGGATTAAAGGAAATGATGCTAAACCAGATAAATTTATTGTCTCTAAATCCTTTGTAAAGATAAATTCGAAATCGTTAATTTCTTCAGAAAACTCTCTCTCTCCAATTAAATAATCAATAGTGTTCATACCATAATTTTCTAAAAACTCTCTATCAATACTTTCAGATTCATTGTCGAAAATAAATATTATAAACAACCCATTCTCCATTTGTTGAGGTATAAAAGTCATTTTTTCTATTGATAATTCTTTTCCATTAAGTTTAAAACCTTTAAAATCTGGTATTGCTTGACGTAAAGCGATAAAGTTGAAAATTTCACTTTTTATTTGAGTGTTAATAATCGCATCAATTAGAGGATAAAGTTTTTTATTACCATCGGCGGTAATTATAAGGTTATTTTGGTTTTGTAGTTCATCTAAAAATTCAATCGAAAGATTGGGCGAAATCTTTTTGATCATTTTGTTAAGTCTACCTAACTGATCTTCTCCTTTAAGTTTACTTATCTCAACTTCATTAGATTTAAAATCTTGCCAAAATATTTCAATTTTACTTTGCCCAAAAGATTTAGAAAAAGAAACTAATAATAAAACTAAAATTATAACTCTATGCATTGTATTGATTATTGCTAACGGTCTCGTGTATGAGTAGTAGCGGATTTCTACTCACAAACTTTTCAGTTTAGCACAGACCTTTATTTTATGTTTATACTCTCGTTTTATCACTTAAACCGCTATTACTTATACACCGTGTTGTAGCCAGTTATTTTTTAATTCCATCGATTGTTTCTAAACCCCATTTGTTCATTTCTTTCAGTATAGGTAAAATTCCCATTCCAAATTCAGTTATCTTGTATTCAACGCGTAAGGGAACTTCATCGAAAATTTCTTTTTGAATGATTCCATCTGATTCCAATTCCGATATTGTATTTGAAAGCATTTTGTCACTAATATTTGGCAACACCTGCTTTAATTTGTTGAATCTAACAATTCCTTCATAAATTTTCCATAACACCGCAGGTTTCCACCTTTTGCCTATAAATCTTAGCGTGGTTATGAATGGGCAGTCGTATTCCAAAAATTTTTCATTCTCAAAGTTTGTTGATGTTCGCTTTCTCATACTAACGTTTTTGTTAGTTGCATACTGTTTGGTAGTTGTACTGCAAACGTACAAATTTGCAACTCAACAAAAAAATAGTGACAAATGAATATTAGTTTTATCGGTGCAGGAAATGTGGCATCACGTTTAGGGGATTTAATGGTAAGTGCAGGACATAGTGTAAAATACAGCACTCCAAATCCTAAAGACAATCAAGTTTCGATTTCAGAAGCTTGTAATTTAGGTGAGATAGTTTGTTTTGCTATTCCTTACTCAGCAATGAACCAAGTTTTAGTTGACAACAAAGAACGATTAGAAGGGAAAATTGTAGTTGATATAACCAATGCGATAAACATAGATGATTGGTCTCCCGTTTTTTTAGGTGAAGATAGTGGTGGTGAACAAACTTCTAGATTATTGCCTGAAAGTAAAGTAGTAAAAGCGTTTAATACCATTTTTGCAGACGTAATGAAACCCGAAAAGCAGTTGTTTAATGACCAAAAAATATCAGCGTTTATTGCCTCTGATGACATAGAAGCCAGTACAGTTATCAAAGGACTAGCTGATGAAATTGGTTTTAGTGGGTTAATAGTTGGTGGAATTAAGAACGCAAGACATTTAGAAGCCATAGCACATTTGAATATAGCTATTGCAATGTCAGGCGGTGGAACAGATGCGGGCTTCACTTATTTTCAACGCAAAGTTTAAATGAAAACAGTATTTGTAACTCTATTAGTTTTAATCGGAAATTTAATTATGGCACAACAACCAACTATGCAAAAATGGACTGATGCTTGGCATTCAGCTGATTCAGTCGCTTTCAAAAGCATTTATACCGAAAATGCATTGATATTCCCACCAAATAAGAAAACCGTTCAAGGCAATCAAAATATCCTTGAATTTATGAAAGGTGGCTTAGGAAAAGTAGATGTATATTTCGAGCCAGATAATTTATTAATTAATGAAAATTTAGCTTTCGAATCCGGTATTTTCAAAGACGTTGAATTTAAATCAGATAAAATTCTTGGAACTGGAAAGTATTCAATCACTTGGCTTTTAGTTGATGAAGAATGGAAAATACTATGCCACACTTGGTCAATGCCTGATAAGAAATAAACATCTTTCTTAATTTAAATTCATAACGTTTAACCGTTCGTTTTTTACGTGCGGTTTTTTTTATTGGCTACAACGTTTAGCTAAACTGAGTTTTAATGCTGTTTAGGTTTTGTTATCGGTTGTTTTTTCTATCAAGAAGATAATTCTTTTCCACTAATCACTTCAATTATTTCCCAAAGATATGGCGTGTTATCGTGTAGTATTTCCCTCAATTCGTCTTCAAAATCAGGAAAACAATAATATAGATCCATTGCAAACCCTGTTTTAACATCAATATCACTAGGACACTCAGAATCAAGATCGCCTACAGAAGAAGTAATGTCATTATAAATTTCTAATACTTTTTGCGTCACTTCAGAATTAAGTTTTTCCTTTCTTTTTTCTATATTTAATCTTAACCCCTCCAGTCTTTCTTCATTATTAAAAAAAGCCATAGGGTCTTGAATAAATTGATTTACATCAAATTGTTTTCCATCCTTTTTTTCTTTCATAATGTTAAATTTAAGTTTATAGCAGATAGCGCTAAATATATGAATCGGAGCAAGGCAAATATGCCAAAACCAATCAATCTATCTGCTCATTTTTATTTTTTGATTAATTTATAAAAATTTAGCGCCCTTGCAAACAGGAAATGACCTTTTGATTTAGTGCTAAATTACTCTTATTCATGTATTTGACGTTAGCACCTATTTTTTATTTTCAAATTTTCCGTTGGAATTCAATTTATACATAGTTTTTCCAGTTGAAAGAGTTTTTGTCAAAGGATCTCTATCGTTCTTGTCCTCACTTTCTTTCCAAGTATAAACTGAATCCACAACCGTGACTTCCATTTTGTTATTAACAGTTGCGTATTCAAATGCTTCATATAACATATCCATACCACTCTTTTTAAAAACATATAGAGAATCAAGCTTTTCTCCAATGTTATTATAAACCATTAGATATGGAGTGAGTGCATAATCGCCAACTACTATTTCTGGAATTATTATGTTTTTACCATCATTATATAATATTCCTACTGGTTTTTCTGCCCAAATCTGTTTGTATTTTTTATATAAATCTTGATTGAATTTTTTTGATTTTGATTCCACCAAAAATCCATTCGTAGAATTGTATTGAAAAGGCAATTCGATTTTATCCAGCGATTCTAAATATTTTTGAAAATCATTTTTCTGTTCAGTTTTACAACTAAGTAAAAAGACAAAACTAATAAGTAGTATTCTTTTCATTATTTTAATTGTTGCTAACGGTTTTGTGTATGGTTAGTTGCGTGTTTAAGCAACTAATTTAGCAAACAAATCACAGATAGAAAATTCCAGCGGAATTTTCGTAAGTCGGCAGTGACCTAGCAATTAATTATACACGGTGTTAGGCAAAGTTATATGTTCAATTCAATTCATTTAATATTAATTCGCTTATCTCAAATCTTGGAAATTCACCTGTATTATTCAATAATATTATTGTAATTCCATTGTCTGGTTGTTTTAAAAACATTGAATAAAAACCAAAATCAGTTCCAGGATGGTAAAATGTGTTGTGCTTTTTTGATGTTGAGAACATATATCTGTCAATCATCCAGCCATATCCATAATACGCATCCCAATCTGTATATTCTGAGTGTGACTTAAGTAGTTCTTCCATTTTTGCTTGAGGAATTAATATATTATTTTCAATAGCATTACTCCATTTTAATAAGTCGGAAGTAGTAGATGTTATTCCACCAGCACCACCAACATTTTGAGCATTGTATTTTGGCTCAAGAGCTCCATACATAAATGCAGGTACAAGATTTGTACTGTTAGTAGGTTCTCCAAAATAGGTTGAATCCATTTTTAAAGGCCGAAATATGTTCTGTTGTAGTATTTCTTTAAAATTTAGCGCTGTGATTTTTTCAGCAATTAAACTTAAAACAACAAAATTTGAATTTGAATATTCGAATTTACTTCCAGGCTCAAATTCTAATGCATCACTACAAAATTGATTTACAACTTCTTCAATAGAATAGCTGTTACTTAATATTTTAGATAAGTAACCTTTGTTCGCTAAAAAATTTGAAATTCCAGATTGATGACTTAATAACTGACTAATTGTTATTTTTCCATTTGAGAAGTTGGGTAGGTATTTATCAATTGTGTCCCCATAATTTAGTTTATTTTCATTTTCTAATTGAGCAATTACCATGGCAGTAAATGTTTTACTAAGTGAACCAATTCTGAACTGCGAATTTGATGCATTATGCGTACTACTGTTGTTATAACTTTTTTGAAAGATGGTATTTCCTTCATAAGAAACCAATGCATTACCAGTAAACAATTCTTTTTGGTTATAAAAACTTAGAAGAGAGTCTATTCTTGCTACTTTATCTTTTGGTAGTTTATACAGTTTATCCTCAATTTCATTCTTAAAATCATTTGCTTTATTGTTTGCTTCTAATTTCCTTGCAATTTCATTAAAATCATTTGTTGGTAGAACGATGGTATAATCTTTCCAAAAATTTGCGTCATAAATAGAATTTTGCTCCTCAATTAACTTCCTTTTTCCCAAAGTTTCATCCTTTGCAAAAGGAAAAACAGTATCTTTTTCAATGTTAGTTATTAAATAGTCTACTCGTATATCCGATTCAAAATTGAAATGTTGCCTATTGCTTTTAAAATTCAGTGTTGCATCATTGGCAACATTGTTCAGGTAGTATTTATCGACAAATTTTTTGTATCGAATTTGAAAATTATTTTTATTCATGGAAATATCTATTCCAAAAATTTTCATCAACGCTCTCAGAGCGGGATCACCGTATTTATGGTACTTTAAGCCTTTAGGACTTAACCCAAAATTAAAACCTATAAAAGCAAATGTTTCTTTATCAATAAACATATATCCTTTATAACCAGATTTTTTAATATCTTTTTGGTCGAATGTAATTTTGTAAGCTTCTTTGCCATTAATTAATTTTGATCCTTCAATTTTAAATGTATGTCGTTTTAATCCCTTTTTATTTAATAGTTTTATATCATTAATGTTATTTACAATATCAAACTCATAGATACTTTTTGGTTCTAATCCTAAGTCGATTCCTTTGGATGCTTTTTCATCTTTTATAGTGCGCATTTTTTTCAACTTAAATTGCTGTTTTGGGTTATTTATTTTAGATTGATAAATATCAAAAACAGCTTCAGATAGATGTATATAACTATTATCTTTTTGAGATGTAATCCTATAAAATCCTTCAGATTTATAGGGTTTAGAATAATAATTACTTGGTATTCTTTCTATTGCTTTTTTAATAATTGATTGTGCTGTATACCGATTAATTATTACTTCATCTAAAGTTGCAGTATTTTCTTCAAGAAATATTTGTAGAGGGTTTTTTATATTTGAAAGTTGAAATTTTTGAGTGTAATATCCAATAAAAGAAATAACTAAACTATCGTTACTTTTTTCTTTAGGGATTATAATTTTGAACTGCCCTTTGTTATTACTTATTGTTCCTAAAGAACTTTTTTGTAAATAAATACTAGCATAAGGCAATATTTCTTTTTCTTTCGAATCTTTTATTACCCCTTCTATAATTATATTTTGAGCATTGGTTAATATTGAAAAAAGTAGTAAGATTAATAAATATATTTTTTTCATAAACGAAGTTGTTGATTTAAGACGAACTTAAATCAATTAACTTTTTAGATTCTTAACAAACTCTATAAGTTAAGTTAAATAAAGCATAATTTTATTATACAGATTAGGTAAGAAAGAGGGTAGTTTATTTTTTTAGAAAATGCTTTGAATTTTGCCTAACGTTCATATAAGAATAGTAACCGATTTCAGAGCATTTACTTTCAATTTAGGCTAAAGTTGAACTAGCAACAATCTCTGAATTTACAGATACATCGGCTATTATTCTTATACATTGTCACCAAACGTATATTAACCATAATCACATAATAGCATCATAGGTTTTATTCATGACTTCAACAGAGATATTATTGTTTCTATAGTTACCTACAATTCGTTTGACCTTAAGCTGCTTATTTCGAACAAAGTCAATAAAGGTTCTAGTGTAACTTGGAATGACTTTAGCTATAGTATTATCCAGGGGAATGTGAAGAAAATGTGCTTGAAAAATAATCCCGCTGTCTTTGAAATATACAAAACCCTGTCTTTTTGAGTGCATATTTTCCAATACAAAAAAATGTGTGCCATTGATGATCTGCTCATGTTCAATAGTGCGAAATTTGAATCTAGTGATATCGTCAGCAAAGGGTGAATAGGCTTTAATAGCAGCTATACTATATTCATCAGCAAGTATCTCGATATCCTGATCAACAAAGACTTTGAGACCAGCAATTTGATGCCCGTGGGGATGTGTAACATAAACTGAGGTAATTTTCTTTTTTGGAAACTGGTCAAGAATAAGCTCTATCGTTTTCTCTGCAAACTTAACCTTACCACTTGCTCCAAATACTATAATTTCATCGCCATTGACTTTAAATAAAGCATTGTATGCTGCTGAAGAGTCAGTTATAAGATAAAGATCTTTTGCAATTTCTTTTGATACTAGAACTCCATCGCTTTTGGGGATTTCAGGGCCGTACCCTTCTGGAACTCGAAGTTTGGCAGGATCCACTTTCTCAATGATCTCAAATTGATCATTGTAGATTATGTAGTTTGGTTCTGTGGCTCCATCATAATATTGGTTTACGGTTCGAGCAAAGGTTATACCTCTTGTAGTTTGATAATCATCATAGACAAAGATAGCACTATTCGATTTGTTGTTGACTGACACCAGTTGCAATGGATTATTACTAAATTCATAATTGATAATATTATCATCAGAGGTTGTATGTGTCAGGGTTGTTGTCCCCGACTTTATGTCCTGTTGAAGAGTAATATTTCCTTCAATATTAGTTTCCGCAAGAAGAGGTCTTACCGCCAGAAAGTCGACATCCATCAAAATATAGCTCATTCTATAAAAGTTACCCATGCCTTGATTGAGAATACGCTTGCCCCAATAGCTACCATTCCTTTCATAAGCAAAGCTTTCCTTATCATTCTGGAAATGAGCCCTATCGAGTAGCAGACCACCTGAAGTGTAATATATATCATTATCGTAAAAATGCTTTTTTACCAGATCAACCTCAACCACTCTTTGTGACATGATTCTATTGGGTGTTTGATAGTCCCAATAATCATGGTCCCTGTATTGTTTGTTTAAGTAGTGATGGTTCAGTGAGAAAGCCTTAATTGACAGTGTTTTTTGATAGTGCTTTTTGATCTTTGCAACAAAATCTTCTACCTTATACTTAATAGTATCAACAGTTGGTGAATCACTGTCTTTTGAATTCTGTTTTTTGGTATAGCACGCATTTAAAAATATTGAGAAGACAAGTATTGCAATTGTAAAGTTGTTATTTCTCACTGTTTAAGATTTTATAATGTTTGGTAACGTTTAATGTATGTTGCGTTTGCTTACCGAAGGGAGCAAATGAAATACACAAATTGTTAGCATATGTTTTTAATTATTTTTTCTATTCTATTAATATCTTTATAGTTTATAAACTTTTCATTTTTTATGAAGACGTTATTTTTATAAAACTCAATTTCTAATTTTTCTTGTCCTTCAAAAGATTTCAATACCCTTAAAAGATTAAGAATGTCAGGGGATTTTTTAAACGTAAAAGATTCATAACCTTTAAGTTTTAAATCATCATCATTTTTTATTAGGTCTAAAATCTTTTCAGCGGAAGATTTTTCTCTCAAATAATAATGACCAAAATCATTATCTAATTTGATCCAAAACATAACTTGGGATTCTTGATAATCATCTTCAAAATAGGAATGTTGATTACCAATTATTTTTACATATGGTAAGAATACATAACCATCGCAATATTCTATTTTAAATACGTCGGAATACGTCCAATTATCATATTTACTCAAAATTTTTGTGTTTTCTAGCAGATCAATATCTTGTTCTGTGAAATTCTCCTTTACATAATTAGGCTCACTTTTTAAATAATTAATAGCTCTTTCTACTTCTTTTTGCTCTTCTGTATATAATTTTTCAATTTGCTCTTCAGGAACTGTTAAGAGTTCATTGTTATGTTCAATCCAATGCCCTGATTCAGCCTGCTCCAAGGTCAATTTAGCTCCTGTTTCAGGATCAATAATAAATTCATCCTCTAAACTTTCTTTTAGTTTTCTTTCGTACTCTTTTTCTTCTTTGGTCTTGGGCTTAAACATAAAGTATAGACAAAAAACAGCTAAAGTTCCACAAAGGATAAAGATAAAGATGAGAAATGGGTTCATTTTTTATAATATATGCTAACATGTTATATATGCGTAATATTACACATATATCGATTATATGTCCAATTATAAACGCATAATAAACGTTTAATTCTACAGTTAATTTTTAGTATTTGCCCAGAAAGTAACGTAAAATTCCCTGTATCACAAAATAAGATCGATATGAACAAGGTGTTGGGCACTTTATTTTCGAGATTAATAATTAGGGTTTAATATAGCAAACTTGGATTGGTTAGGTATTCGTTTCAGAACTGTTAACTATCAAATTTCTATAAATTGCGTCTCTAAGATGGTTTTTGTTTAGTGGTTTATTGATAAGATCATTCATACCGGCCTTTTTGCATTCTTCACCAACTTCACTTAATTCTGAAGCGGTTAAAGCAATAATAGGTGTAGTTGTATCAAATTTTCGAATTTTTAATGTCGCCTGCATACCGTCCAGAACAGGCATATTAATATCCATCAGCACTAAATCAAAAGTCTGGTTCTTCAAAACCTGTACAGCTTCAAATCCATTTTCGACCATAGTACATTCGCAACCAATATTTTTTAGTAGATTTTTAGTGACCAATTGATTTACCTTATTATCTTCTGCAACCAGAATTTTTGCTGAGATACAATCTGTATTTTCTAAATTTTGCGAATCATTTACTATATCATTTAGGCAATCTTCGATTTCCACATCTAAATCAAAATAAAACATGGATCCTACATCTTTTTTGCTTTCGAAATGAATCTGACTACCCATTACCTGAACTAAATTTTTAACAATGGATAATCCTAAACCGGTACCTTGCTTATTATCATATACACTACCGATTTGAGAAAATTCTTCAAAGATGTATTCCTTCTGATTTTCTGGTACTCCCATGCCTGTATCTTCTACCTCGTAGCGAATTTTAATAATTTTGGTATCTGCGGATAAAGGTTTAATTCGAAGCCATATTTTTCCTTTATCGGTGAATTTAATAGCATTCCCAATTAAATTTATCAAAACTTCGGATATCCTTAAGGCATCTACATTGACTAGCTTAGGGATACTATGATTATGTTCCAAAATTAATTTGTTATCCTTTTTTTGAGCTTGATACTCAAAAGATTGTAAAATGTTTTGAGATAACGAAAATAGATCGGTAGGAGTTTTGATAAGCTCTTTTTCTTCGGAGTCTATTTTGCTTACTTTTAGAACTTTATTTACTAAATCCAATAAATAATCGGCAGAAAATTTTAGTGAATTAAGCAATTTTTTATCTTTTTCTGTCTTCGAGTCATTTTCTAATAAAATGGAAGAAATTCCGACCACTCCATATAAAGGAGTTCTAAGCTCATGGCTGATGGTAGAAATAAACTGAGACTTGATCTTACTTAATTGTTCGGCTTGTGACTTAGCTTCTTGGAGTTCAGTATTTTTTATCTCGAGAATTTCACTGATTTTTTTCTTTGACCGATATCCTCTGTAATAAAAGAAAACCACTCCTGCCAGTAATAATAATGCTACAGTAGAAATGAAAATGATGGTTTTGTTATTCTTGTCGATATCTAATAATAATGCTTTCTCTCTTTTTGCGACCGCTAATTCCTGTTCATATTGATCAACCTTAAATCTTATTTTTGTTGTCTCATCACTTTTGGATCGGGCATTTTCAAAAACTTTACGGTCGTTTTTATTTAGTTCTTTTAGATCAGCAATAGCCTTGGGATAGTTACCGATATCTTCGTACATTTTTGATCTATATTGATAAAAATAACTTTTCCCTTTGGGCCAATATGTTTCATCTTTCAGATATTCGAATGATTTTTCAAAGTTTTCTTCAGCTTTTTCAATTTCTCTTTTATGAGCATAATCTCTGGCTCTTAAAAGATAGAGACTGCTTCTGTCTATTTGTACACTATCAGGTATCGTACTGTCGATGCTATCTGCTTCTCTAAGGTAGACCGAAGCTTCATCAAACCTATCCAGATCCATATAGGTCCAAATCATATTATGCAATGGGATTTGATATTGTTGAATATGCGGACTATTCTTTCCTAGTTTTACAGCTCTTTGATAATATTTTAAAGCACTTTCATAATCATTATTACCGTCATAATATATATTAGCGAGACTATGCAAGATATACGGAAGCAATATTTTATCTTTTGTTTTTTCTGTATGTTCTAAAGATTTTAAAAGGTTTTTTGTAGCATTTTCGTAGTCAATGATTTCATATTGAACAGTACCCATTAACAAATATCCATGAGATAAATAATGGTCATTATTGAGTTCTCTGGCATAGTTAACAGCCTTGAAGGCATATTCTAATGATTGATACATATCATTATCCCTTCGGAGTTTTTCTGAAGTTCTTAATAGGACTTCTAAACTGTCAATTCTCTCAAAAGACGGCTTTTCTTGAGAAAAGGAAGTTAATGAAAGAATAAAAATAAATATGTAAACAGTATTTCTTTTCAATGCAAAACAATTTTTGGTAAAAATAGATATAGTAAACTAAAAAGTTTTATATCGCATTTTATATTACATAAGCCACAGTATTTTAAGTTAGATTTGAGCAGACTTTTACAACTAAATTGTTTTTAAGAGTGATATAATTTAATGAAATTATAGGGTTTTTCTGTTATAAATTAGAAGAAAACTAACGATTGTAAGTTGTTTTTATTGAATAAAACGGGGAGATTTACAACTTTTAAATCACTGGAAATGAGCATGGTTTTTGTATGGAGAATTTCGGTTTTTGTTTGTTTTCGGCAGTGTTTTATCAAAAACCTAAAGACATTTACATAAATTTTAGTACCATTGTCTAACATATATTAATTGTAAGTAATAGTATTGAATACTTTTAAGAATTATATAAAAAAACACCCTAAAAAGTTCGTCGTTATTACGATATTGATTATTTGGTATTATTTCTCTTTACCAAAACCATTATTTAATGATCCTACTGCCACAGTAATCGAAACAAGAACCGGTGAATTACTAGGTGCTGAAATAGCTGTAGACGGGCAGTGGAGGTTTCCGGAAACAGATAGTGTTCCGGAAAAGTTTAAACATTGTATACTCGCATTCGAGGATCAACAATTTTATAGACATGTTGGATTCAATCCGGTTTCTATGATAGAGGCTGTAAGCGAAAATATAAGGGCAGGCAAAGTGGTGCGCGGAGGAAGTACGATAACACAACAAGTAATACGACTGGCACGAAAAGGACAAAAGCGAACTTATTTTGAAAAATTAATTGAACTAATTCTATCCACAAGACTTGAATTTGGAACTTCTAAAGAGGAAATTTTAAAGCTTTATGCTTCTCACGCTCCTTTTGGAGGTAATGTTGTGGGTATTGACATGGCTTCTTGGAGATACTTTGGCCTTCCGGCATATCAACTATCATGGTCAGAAAGTGCTACACTTGCCGTTTTACCCAATGCTCCTTCACTAATTTATCCCGGGAAAAATCAACAAAAACTATTAGAAAAAAGAAACCGATTGCTAAGAATCTTACTAGAACAGAAAACAATTGACTCTATAACCTATGATTTATCTATAAGTGAATCATTACCAAAAAAACCATATAGTCTTCCGCAAACTACACCTCACTTACTAAATCGACTAGCTAGAAAAAATAAAGGAAAGCGATTACAAACTACAATTGATGTATCATTACAACAGCAGGTAAATCAACAAGTAAAAAGACACTATAACATTTTACGCCAAAATGAAGTATATAATATGGCGGTTTTGGTATTAGATATAGAAACTAGAGAAGTTTTAAGTTATGTAGGTAATACACCTACAGATAAGACGCATCAAAAAGATGTAGATATTATTCAAGCTGGTAGAAGTACAGGAAGTACATTGAAACCTTTATTATATGCCGCTATGATGGATAAGGGAGAATTATTACCAGAACAACTGGTATCCGATGTACCTACCGTTATAGCCGGATATGCTCCGATGAACTATGATGAAACCTTTAGCGGGGCTGTTCCAGCAAACAGAGCTTTGGCCCGTTCATTAAATATACCCGCAGTTAGATTGTTACAACAATATGGATTACAGCGATTTCGGGATGAGTTACACGCTTTTAGAATTAATGACCTTTCATACAGTGCTGATCATTATGGCTTATCACTAATTGTTGGTGGTGCTGAAGGAAATCTTTGGGATTTATGTAAGACCTATGCTGGATTTGCAGGTACATTAAATCATTATGAAAATACCTCTAGTGAATACTTTGCAAATGAATTTGCAGAACCTATAATTCTTGCTGATAAAAAGGTTGATTTTGGTAAAAAAGTAATACAAAAACCAATATTTGGTGCAGGAAGTATTTGGTTGACTTTTGAAGCTATGAAAAAAGTGAATCGTCCTGAAGGTGATGAAGCATGGGAGTTTTACGATTCGTCAAGGGAAATTGCATGGAAAACAGGAACTAGTTTTGGTAATCGAGATGCGTGGGCGATTGGTGCCAGTAAAGATTATGTAGTAGGCGTCTGGATTGGTAATGCAGATGGAGAAGGTAGACCAGAACTTACGGGATTAAACTCGGCGGCACCTGTTTTATTCGATGTAATTAATTTATTGCCTAATTCTAAATGGTTTCCCGCGCCATATGATGATTTGGTGCAGGTAAATGTTTGTAACCAAAGTGGATTTTTAGCAGGAAAAGAATGCCCGAGTAAGGAAATGTATATTGCTGCTGCTGGAACTAAATCAAAACCTTGTCCGTATCATCAATTAGTACATTTAGATCCCACAAAACAATATAGAGTGAATTCTTCTTGCGAATCAGTAGATACTATGATTCATGAACCTTGGTTTGTATTGCCTCCTTTACAGGAATATTATTTTAAAAATAAAAATGCTGATTATCGATCGTTGCCTTCCTATCGATCAGATTGTACAAAGGAATTGCTAGGAAGTATGGATTTTATTTTCCCCAAAGGGAATAGTAGCGTCTATTTACCCAAAGGATTTGATGGTAAAACAAATGAAGTAGTTCTTAAAATAGCACATACACAACCAGAAGTGAGAGTGTTTTGGTATATAGATAATCAATTTGTAGGAGTCACCAGACAGTTTCACGAAATGGCTGTTAGACCAATGCCTGGAGAACATCTTATTACCGTCCTTGATGAAAAAGGAAATGAACTAAGAAGAAAGATAGAAATCAAAGAATAAAAGCAAATCAACAATTGATTTTTTGAAGTGTTAGATGCTGCTTATTTCTTAAACATATTAATAAAACGATCTAGATCTATAATAAAGTACATTTAAGTATATCTCCCGGTTTTAACGTGACTTTTCCTTTTGTAGTTTCTCCGTTTAGCAGTTGCTTTTTTACTCCGGATATATTGATTTGTATTTCCTGATCATCAATTGATTGTATGATTAACTCTTCGGAGGTTTTTTTGACAAAAACATCGATGACTTCAGAAAATGTAATTTCAATGTTTTGTAGAGAAAGTTGTTCTGCATCAAAAAATAAAGAGGAACCTCCATTGGATAAAGAAATTACATTTTGACCTTTAGCGTTCCAAGGAGATGTATTTAAAATCCAATCTTTAATTTTTGGAGTAGTTAAACTTTCATCAATGCGATCAGAATATCGAGAAAAAGGATATACTAGAGTGATAAAACTAAAAGTGTTATGGTCGTTTTTTGAAACCACAGACCATTGTTTTCCACGAGCTCCAGAAGAAATAACAGTATCTACTTCACGAAGCTGAAAAATATCACAACCACTGCCATCATCAAAAGAAGATCGTAATAGGTTAGGAGTGTTTTCTTTAGAATAATGCCCTTGCCATACTTGTTTGTATGAATGGGATTTTTTCGAATTAAAATTGTCTTTAATAATCCAAAAATCATTTTTTATATATACAATTTGTCGGCTGTAACGAACACCTATATTTTCAAAACCATTATGGCTGCCTGTAAATACATCCAACTCATCTGTGCTTTGCCATGAGATTGTTTTGGGTTTTGGTAATAGTTTAAATTTTCCGAAACCACTACCTCCTTTGTTAGATGTATATTCTTTGCCTTGCAATTCATCATCGACTAATGCTACATTTTTAACCATAGAATTTTTAAACAATTCGAGGTCTTTAAGAGAATAACGTACTTGATAATTTGGTAAAATTACGTGACCGTTAGCCATTGCCTGTATACCCAACATATCGCCATGCTGATGATCAGGTTTTTTATCATCTAATCCAGAAGAAATTATCATCATATTATCTTGATGATCCCAACCTTCTCTCATGATATAATATCCCGTTTCAGGAAATGTCAATGATGTGAATTTAGGAGCTTGTCTTTGTATATTTTTCAATAAGTTTAGTTGCTGTTGATTTAAGAACCAATATGTGGTAGCATCCACTGTGTTTTTGGCAAAATATCCTATAAGAGGATCTTTAAAAAGTAAATATCCTAAAGTTAATGTAGCGGAGATATCATTTTTTTCTGCCCAAGGGATGTCTGTATCATCCTGCAAAACAGGTGCAGAGGTATCGGGATAGGCAATTTTGGTAAGTGTTATAAAAAGTGATTTTAGACGATTAATCCAGAGTTGATCAATTTTGATATCACTAATTTTTGCTAACTGATATACATAATAATAATTATTAATATCGCTCATATGGTAGTGTACAGACCGCTCAAACTGAAAACCATCTTCATTAATTTCTTTGTCTAAGTGCTCTTTTAATAAGGTCATGGAATGAGTATACCATTGATCAGTATCTACAAAATCACGAAGAAGAATAGAAATGATAGCCAATGCAGATAATCCTCTGGTTTGATGATTACCCGATTTAAAAGCAGCATTTTTTTCGAATAAATGAGCACCATGTTGTAACAATGTTGCGATGGTTCTAAGTTGATCAGCGTCAGAATACTGTTCTTGAGATAAAAATATGGCATGAATGCGAAACCAATTTAGTACTCTGTATCCAGAACGAAAGGCTTCATATACACCATTTCCATCGACTATTTTTTCATATTTCTCTTGCTCAAGAGCATGATTGAGCGATTGCATTTGGTTCGTAAAATAACGAAGTAACGTAGTATCTTGGTTCGAATAATGATACAGAAAACCAATATCAACCATCTTGTGTTGTCGCGCTAAATGTCTTAATGCATACGCATTAACAGGTTTTCCGTTAAGATAATTAAAAGGAAGTTTCCACTGAGTAGCATCAGAAAATTTAGAAATATGATCGTTTGCTCTTATCCGGTGGTATTGTTTTCTTTGAGGGTATATAGTGTTATACTCATCAAATCGATTATTAAATGTTTTCCAATCATAGAAATAACGTTTAGAAAATTGATTACGAAGATACTCGGCAAGACGTTTTTGCGATATTTTCTTGGTAGGGTCTAATTCTTTTTTGACATCTTCTCTTAAGTAGTCATATAACGTTTCATTTGTAATTACTTTGTTAATAGGGATTTGTTGAGAATACATATAAAAAGTACTACAAAATAAAAACAGAAGTAATGTTGATTTAGATGTCATTAAAAAATAGGTTTTTGACCAGGATTAGTATGTGTAACCCTATAATAAAAGAGTATTGCATCAATGTAAAACCCTTTTACAGCTCACTAAGGACGTGTTTGGGTATTAGATTCATATTAACGAAGCTACGAAATATTGTGCATTAGAGGAATTTCTTGTTTCTGTAGCAATATAACACAGCAGTTAATAGGATTAGTTCAAAAAAGGACAAAAGCGAACCTATTTTGAAAAAACTAATCGAACTAGTTCTAGCCTTAAGACTGGAATTTGGAACATCCGAAGAAGAAAGATAGAAATCAAAGAATAATATCATAAAAGTAGCCATAGAGTAATTACAATTCTATAGCTACTTTTTTAATCTAGGAATAGAATAATTATAATGAAGAATACACTAAGCCAAAACTTAATGCAGATTCTTTGCTGAAATTACGACCATCTAAAGTGCTAGTATAGCCAGTTGAAACGCCTAGCTTGTTCTTGTATATAGGAATATAAAGATTAAAAGAAAGATTGGTGAAATCTACTTCAGTTTCTGGAAGTATGTTAGGACCTCCTGCTTCTGCAAATTCTGATGTTCCAATATCCAATCCAGACATAGAGTTCTGTATTTCTAAGTTAGTATGGATATAAAAAAATGGGTTGTAATATCCTAATTTAAATCCGTATAATACAGCATTAGGGATATCAAAATCTTTACTATCTCGATTACTGTATCCTACTTGAACTTCGGTAAAAATGTTAAGCGGACTTATATAGTTTAGGATTATTGCACCATTGATAGTGGTTGCTTCATTTCCTAAAGAAAGTACGCCTGCTCCTTCATAATCACTTACTGGAAATGTAATTCCTGCTGCTCCACCAAGTGTAACTTTAGAATTACTATTTAAAGGCTTTTCGAAAATTTTTGCTTTTGCAAAAACTCCTAAATCTTGAATGCCATCCACCTGATCTGTTTGTTGTACTGGATCAAGAACACCATCTTGACTTTTTGTAGAGATGTAAGGTAATGTTACTACCGTGGATAACCAATCATTAATAGTGTAAGAGGCATATAAGGAAAATATATAAGAAGAAATATCTCCTAGTCCGGCAGGATTTCCTTCTGATAATTCAGAACCTCGATAAAACTGATCAAAACTTTTGTATGAATAAGTTGGAGCAACAGTCAATGTTTTTTTTTCTGAGTAAAAACCATTGATTGGGAACTGGGCGATCGCAGTAAAAAGTGGGCAAAATAGCATAAAGCCCACAATGTAATGCATTGTTGATTTGTGTAACATGAAATATATTTTTAGGTTAATAAGATGTATTTGACGGGAAATTTTATCTTACTTAACACCTAAAAAGTGCAAAGAATATGTTAATTCAAGTACTGCTATTTTCTAAGACTTTTTTTTATTGATTTCTTGTTTTTAAAGAAGTTTTTTTGGGGAATTTTTACTTTTCTAAAAATGTGGAACAAATTTTTGAAGAATTGATTTTTTATTAAGATTTATGATCTAACAAAAAATAACATTTAATTGTGAGTTTATCTGTATCACCTTAAGAAATTATTTTTTAATGATTTTAATTCCAGATTTTAAAGGGATTCCTACTTAATTGAGAATTATAATACCTCGTATCTCCTGTAACTTCTTTTCCTAACCATTTAGGTTTTATAAAAGTTTCGTTTTCATTGTTTAATTCGATTTCTGCAATAGTTAATCCATTGTTTTCATCAAAAAACTCATCTACTTCGATAATATGATTCCCAGATGGGATCTCATATCTCATTTTTTTGATGACTCCTTTTTCGCAAATTTTTATAAGTTCTTCCGCCTCATTAACAGGGATTTCTTTTTCCCATTCAAAACGTGTAGTACCAGATGCATTACCAATACCTTTTATAGTGATAAAAGCAAGTGTTCCTTTAATTCGAACTCTAACCGTTCTCTCAGGATCAGTATTCAGAAACCCTTGTACAATAAGAGTGCTTTTTTTAGCTTCTTGTTTATAGATCTCTGATGTAACAAGGAATTTGCGTTCTATTTCTATCATTTATGATATTTAATGTTTTTTAAGTGTAGATTCAAGACATTGTTTTTTCAAATCTAATATCTTGAATCTATATAATGATACTATCTAGACCATTTTTTGATGTTTTTCTCGTTTAATCTGATAAAGTCTTTGTTTTTTGCTTTTTTGGATAGTTCTAAAGATCTTTTAGCGACTACTATTGCTTCTGTTTTTTTGTCTAGATCGGCTAAGATTAATGACTCTCTATATACCTGAAAAAACAATGCATTTTTGTTTTTGGTAACTTTTTGAATGTATTCCAATGCTCTATCCAAATCTGTTTGCGCTTCGTGTAAATACAACGCTACCTGGAAATATTCAAAATCAGTTGGTCCAGAAATGGTTTTTTCGATACTAGTCATTGTTTTTTTATGTGTATCAAATTTTAGTGGTAAAGCTATTTTGGTCTGATCCCAAACAAAAATTAATTGTGAGCTATCTAACGTAATTTGATCCATATAGATCATAAAAGTTTCAAAAACTTCATTTAATTGAATATTTTTAGCAGTAAAAGTGGCAATAGGCGTTTGGTCTACATAGGTATTCCAATTGCCGGAGTTATAGGTATAAAAATATACTTCCCAAGTGTTTTTTCCTGGTTTAGTAAGAATCGCATAAGAACCTTTTTTTACAGGTGTTTCAAAAATGGTAATATCGTCATTAAAAGTGATTTTTGTTGCAGCGTTAGCACCAGTTCTCCATAATTCGTTATAAGGAATGATGCCATTTTCTCCGAAAATTGTTCTTTCTCTTTTACTAGGTCTGGAATATTCAATTTTGATTTCGGTCAATCCTACAGTTTGTATTGTTTTTGAAGATGGGCTTAGTGCAGGAACGGTAAGTTGCGCATTAACTGTAGCTATGGTAATAATACTGATAAAAAATATTTTGAACATAATTTATTAAAATTTTGATATGATTAAAGATTAGCAAAGTACTCTTTTGGAGTAGTTCCCATTAAATCTTTAAACGACTTGTTAAAGGTAGTTTTAGAGTTGAAACCTGCTTCTTGTGCAAGTCCAAAAAAGGTCATGTTTTTAGCTTGATCTGTTTTAGCCAAGGCGATGAATTCTTTGATTCTGTAATAGTTTACATACTCAAAGAAATTCATTCCTATCCGCTCATTCAGCAAACGTGCAATTTCGGGATTACTGACGCCTAACATTTCTGCCAGTTCGGATTTTAGAAGTTTTCTGTTTAAATAAGGTTTTCTTTCTTCCATTAAATGCTCCAATCGGGATTTTAAACTATCTAATTGTTGGTTTGATAACTTGGATTGCGCATATTTTTTTTGGGTTACTAGCTGAGTAACTCTGAATAATTGTGGTTCTTTTATATTGTAAAATGTAATAAACAGAATAATAAGAGCTATGCTAATCCATATTATTTGCCAAGCAGATTTATCTAAGAACTGGTATCCCAAGAGCCAGTAGATAAACATACTAAACCAGCAAAGCATACAGATCCCTACTGCTATCAGAAAATTCATGAAAAACTGAGATTTTACAGTATAACTTAATTCGTTCTGGATGTCTTTTCTAAATTTTAAAAAGATCCTAAAACTTAAGACCCAATATGTGATATTAAATAGTAATCCAATAGCAATAAAAAACAAGGTAAATCTAAATTGTTCTCCGCTTTCGAGTCTTTCTTGTAATACTTCGTCAGATGGGAGGATAAAAGCGGCAGTTACAAATGTATTATACACCAAAGCAGGCACGTAATGTAATAATTCCTTATACGAGAATTGCTTGTTCAATAAACTGGATCGGGTAAATAGGTAGATCGTAGCACCAAATAATAGTGTTGCGAATTCAGAAAAAATAACCCATCGGTAATTATCCCCAAAGAAGCCAGAGATGTATAATATACGACCGCTTAATCCTATTGCTAAAACAAGTACTAAAAAAGCAATATATCTATTGATACTTTTTCTTTTTTTAGGAGAAAAAACATAAATAAACAGTAAAAACAAACTTTGAAAATACCCAAAATAAACTAATTGATTTAAGAATGATTGCATATTAGTAGTGATCTGGTTTTTTGTTTACCCGGTTTATGCGTTTAGAAATTCTAAAAACATAAACCGGGTTTAATATACTAGTTTAATACAAACTGATTTACATGTAACACGCCTTTGTGATCCATTTTAAGATTTTCTTTGTAAAAAGCATCAAATTCTTGTTTGCTTTCCCATTGAGTAATAACTAGTAAATCAGGATTATGATAATATCCAATAGGTGATTTTCCGTTGGTTAATTGAAGAATTTTTTTTCCTCCTTTTGTCGCCGATTTTTGAGACCAAAGTTCTGTGAATTTTTTGAACGATTCAGTATCTTTTTTCCAGTAAGATGTAGCTACAATATATTTACTCCTGTCTATTTTAAAAGAAATATCTCTTGGCATTTCATAGTAGGTTAAATTAAATATAGACCACATATTTCTTCGTTGTACATGAAAATCCGGAACTATATCTTCGATTTCTGAAATAAATTGTTCACGATTTTTTAAGTCATTCCATTTGCCAAAAATAAAAGTAGTAGGTTGAATGTTTCCTTGAGTTGTTTCTTTGATACTAAATCCAGGTTGTGGTCGATAGGTTCTTTTAAAAGCTACAGGGAAGGCAGTTTTTTTATATTTTTCGAAGTCTTTTTCGATATCTGGTTTATTGGTTAATAAAAGAATATCTAGAACTTCTCCTTTTTTAAAGTCAAAGGATTTTACATCAGATTGAGCAACAAGACTGGTTGTTAATAGGCAAGTTAAGAAGGCTAGGAGGGGATTTTTTAATAACTTCATTGTTTGTTTTTTAATGATTCATAATTTTCAAACAAATGTAGAAGCTGTTATGGATATTCAACAATTATAGGAGTTCAGAAAGATACGGATACGGTATATGAACCAATTAGATGCTTTTTTTCATACGAATTACTTTGATTTCATCAGAAACTACTCTTTTACCATTGAATTCATTGTTCGCTAACCATATCATTGCTGAAACGATCGTTTCTGGATGAATCGAACGATATTTTTTTAAAGATCCGAGCAATAGAGGATTTATTACTTTCATTAATTGTTTAAAGAAATATTCTCCTGTTCTTTTTTCATCTCTTTTACCACTAATTAATGACGGTTGTAAAATATGTGTTTTAGGAATTTCCAGAGATAAAACTGTTTCTTCCATTTCGCCTTTGGTGCGATTATAAAATACTCGGCTTTTTGTATCTGCTCCTAAAGCAGAGATAACTATAAAAGTTTTAATGTTATTTTGTTTACAAAGTTGAGCTGCAGTTACCGGAATACCATAATCAATAGTACGATACAATCCTTTATCCGGGGTTTTGGCATTCGTAGTTCCAATACAACAAAATACTTCATCTCCAATAAAATCAGTAACTACAGTTTTTAATTGAAGCATGTTAATTAGATGCTCTTCTATTTTGGAATGAGAGATTCCGACAGTTTTTCTGGAGAATAACTTAATTTTAGAATAACGATCATCATCAAGTAATGAATCTAAAAGAATGCTACCTGTTAATCCTGTTGCTCCTAATATGATTGCTGTTTTAGCCATCTTGTAAATTTAGCAAGAAGAATTATAGGTTTTACGATATAATTAATATCAATCGTGTATATCCTTTATACAATATACCAGATTTGATTCAAAAAATATGCATAGCTAATTTCCTTTTTTATTGAAGTAATAAAAAAGATGTTGATATTAATTTTGAGCTACCATTACGATATCGCTTGGTTTACAGTTTTCATTTTCACTATCCTCAGAAGGAGATAGCTCAACAACAGCTTTATCTTTGTTAGTAGAATCTATGTGTAATAAGATATTATAACTATGTTTATTTTCTTGGTATCTTTTAACTTCAAAAGAAGCTCCATTATGACTATTCATGAAAGGTTCTTTACCAGGTTTTAGTGCTGTAGCTTTTCCGCCTAAAGTAGTTTTCTTACAGGACTGGTTTTCAAATACAAACGTATATTGTATGGTGTCCTCAGATAACCAAGAAACAGATAGTTTCTGTGTAAAACTACCATTTGTATCTTTTTGAGTAGCTGTGTATGTTTTTTGAATAACAGCTACAGGGTCATTTTCCTCGTTTGTAGTATCAACCGCTTCTGTAGGGTTAGTTTCACTTAATTTATTAAGGTTGTCAGAAGGCTTACTTTCCGATTTACAGCAAATAAAAGCAAAAAGTAGTAGTAGGGTATAATTTTTCATTTTTTAAATATAATTTAGTTCAAATTGATTGGGATCAATAAAGCAAGATATTATTTTTATCTGATAAAATCCTTACAAATATAAGAATATCATTTTTTAGAAGTATTTAATACTGAAATATTTACTTAGATGCTTTGTAATTATAATTTGTAGTCAATTAATGATGAACACTTTTGAATAGTTTATATCTGCTATTTTTGTGGTATACAAAGAATGAAGAGTCAGAGAAAAATCATACACGTAGATATGGACGCATTTTATGCATCTGTTGAACAAATGGACAACCCAGAGCTTAAAGGAAAACCTCTGGCTGTGGGTGGAGGAGGAAAACGTGGTGTTGTCAGTGCAGCAAGTTATGAAGCACGTAAGTTTGGTGTTCGTTCTGCAATGCCAGGATTTACAGCTAGAAAGTTATGTCCTGATTTACTCTTTGTGCGACCCAGGTTTGATCGGTATCAGGAGATTTCGAAACAAATCCGTAAAATATTTTTTGACTATACAGAATTAGTAGAACCTTTATCACTAGATGAGGCATATCTCGATGTAACCGAAAATAAAAAAGGAAATCCCAGTGCATCTTTAATCGCCCAGGAAATCAGACAACGAATTTTTGATGAAGTAGGATTGACAGCTTCGGCAGGAATATCTATTAATAAATTTATCGCAAAAGTAGCTAGCGATTATAACAAACCTAATGGTCAGAAAACCGTAAATCCAGAAGAAGTTATGGCGTTTTTGGAGGATCTGGATGTTAAGAAATTCTACGGAGTAGGAAAAGTGACACAAGCTAAAATGTACCAATTAGGTATTTATACCGGAAAGGATTTAAAAATGAAATCAGAAGAGTTCCTTACTCAACATTTTGGCAAATCCGGAGGGCATTATTATAAAATTGTTAGAGGAATTCATTTAAGCGAAGTAAAACCAAATAGAGAACGAAAATCCCTTGCTGCAGAAAGGACTTTTAGCGAGAATATTTCTTCTGAAATATATATGTTGGAACGACTGGAAAATATTGCAGAGGAATTACAGAAACGCTTAAAAAGAAGCAAAGTAGCTGGGAGGACGGTGACACTAAAGATTAAATACAGTGATTTTACACTTCAGACTAGAAGTAAAACATTACCTTATTTTGTAAGTGATGCAGCTATACTTTTGGAGACGGCAAAGGAGTTACTATATCAATCAGAAATGAAGAACTCTGTGCGATTACTTGGGATTTCACTTTCTAACCTAAATACAGCTCAGAAAGATCAAAAGAAAAAGGAAAAGCAAGAAATAGAGATTATTCAGTTACGATTTGATTTCTAGAAGTTATGATTTGATTAGGAAGAGTTTGTAATTAAACTGTAATTTGCGAATATCATGATTAGGAGTAAAAAGACTAGGTTTAGAATTGTTAGTACGCTTATTTTATTTGTGTTTGCATTTTTGTATCATCTAAGTCCGTATAAATTAGAGTTTCTTGGGGACTATGATAAAATATGGGCGCATAGAGCCAATAGTATTGAAAAACTTCATTCGGCATTACAATATTTTAAAGGAGTAGAATTAGACTTGATGTATAATGTAGAAGGAGATTTTTTGGATGTAAATCATCCACCTACTGAATCAATAGGTTTAAGATTCGAAGACTATTTCGATACTTTAGATAAAACGGAACATCCATTACTGTGGTTAGATATCAAAAATCTGAATAGAGATACAGCCAGCGATATTTTAGATAAATTACTTCAGGTTTTCAGGAAAAGAAATTATCCGTTGCAAAATATTTTAATTGAAACGCGCTATCCAGAGGTATTACCTTTGTTTACCAAAGAAGGGTTTAAAACTAGTTATTATTTGCCATATGATTTAAGGAAAAGAGATGAAGATGAATTGCGAATTGAAATATTAAAGATTGAAAAAACTTTAAATGACCAACCGGAAATAGGTATTTCTACTAATCATAAAGATTATCATATCATAAAAGAGCACTTTCCTAATCGCAGAAAGTATATTTGGATACTGGTTCCCTTTCTAAATATCGATTTTTTTGGTACAAAGGAAATTCTAAAGGATGAAAAAGTTGAGGTTGTTTTGATAAATTATAATTTACTGAAAGGGAATCGATAGAGATTTTGGATTTTATGTTTGAATTTTCCCCATTTTGATCTAAATGAATACATTGTTTTATATATATTTAGATTATTAAAAGTCTAAATTAATGTCCGAAGTAAAAAAAGAACAAGGAAATCATTTTTTATCTGAATCTCCAATACATTTATCAGAGCAAGATCTTCTAAATTATAGGCATTATGCTGAGAAGGTGCGTAAAGTCATTCAAAACAATACCAATAACTCCGAACCTTTAGTAATTGGGATTTATGGTAAGTGGGGTGAAGGGAAATCATCATTTCTGAATCTTCTCAATAAACAGATTGATGTTTTTAAAAAAGATAAAGATGATAAAGGAATAATGAAGTATCATTTTAATCCTTGGAGATATGGCACTGAAGATGAAATGCTAGTTGCATTTTTTGAAGGATTGGCTCAGAAGTTATTTTTAGAAAAAGAATCCAATTTGAAGATAGCTGGTGAATACATTGTAAAGTCAAGTAAATATTTAAAGTCAATAAAACTTTCTGCATCAGCTGGTATTCCTAAGTATTTGGGAGCGAAGATGATTTTTGATCCAAGTAAGATCTTTGAGACTTTGGGGGAAGATCTTAAAGGAGAAGAATTGTCTTTAGAATCTTTTAAGGAGAAAATTGATAGCGCTTTGGAAAATTCTAACTACAAAGTAGTAATATTTATAGATGATATCGATCGATTAGATAAGAATGAGATCTTCACGTTGCTTAAAATTGTAAAGCTAAACGGAAACTTTAAAAATTTGGTATATATAATTACAATGGATCCAGATCATGTTGCTAGAGCGATTAAAAGTAGATATGGGGATAATGATGACGATGGAAAATTGTTTCTTGAAAAAATAATAAATATCCCCGTGCATTTGCCTAAAGTAGAGGATGTTGATTTAAAAAATTTCTTTGAAAAAAAACTTCTTCAAACTTTTTCAAGTATTTATTCTGAATCCAAATATTTGCAAGAAGATAATGACAAAAAACAGGAGTTAGAGGAAATCTTGGATAATTATAGAATTACAAAATTTAATACTCCAAGAGAAGTTATAAGAATATTAAATAGCTTTTATATTGCATTGTTTTCTATAGGAGATGAAGTGCATATTAGCGATTTATTTTGGATAGAGTATATAAAAATAAAATATGGTTCTTGCTATGAAATCATTAAGAATTATAATAAGAATCATGTTAATTTAGCTGAATACAGGATTACTTCGAATAATATTTTTGGAGATGATGAGGTGTTGGAGAATGGAGATGTATTCAATGTTGTAAATAAATTATTTCCTAATAATATCTCTTTAGAAATGGATGAAATTGAGCTTAGTTCATCTAGTAGAATTTTGAATAGCAAAAAAGAAAAAAGAGTTAATCATAAAGATCATTTCGATAAGTATTTTTCATATCATTTAAATAATAAAATAATCATTGGAGATTTTAATTCTTATTTGGATGCAGTAATTGCAGGTAAAAATGATGAAGGAAGTAATTTAATAAAAAACTTGATTGAAAAATATGGTGCCCAACAATCTTTGCTTGAGTTGGAATTATTAATTGATGACTTACAAGATGAAAGTAAGGCTAAGTTGTTAAATTCATTAATAGATCATAGAGGGTTTTTTGATGATGATATTCGAAATATATTTGGGAGAACTATAAAAATAGAGTTGATAGAGAAAGTAGCTGTTGTTTTTGATTCAATGGATAAGGTAGATAAGGAGTCAATTTTGATTATTTCCGATAAATTAAATTATAAAGAACTAAGTCATTTTGCTAGGAAATTTAAAAAAATATCATTTAAACAAGAGTTGGAAAATAAGATTCTGATTAAAGTAAAATCTTTAAGCGAAGAGAATAAGCCTTTTTTTAAATTTCCTGAAAATGTTATGAATAAAATGGTTATGAGTATTTGGAAAGAATTAGAGCCTGAGGAGTTTGATAACTTTATTGAAGAAAATATAAATTCCAAAGAGCTTGTAGCTCTTTTAATAAGAAACTTTTCAGGATATTGGAATGGAAGCTTCTTTGGGTCGTTAACAAAAGAAAATTATGATTTTATGAAATCTTTAATAGATGTACACCTAATTAATAAAACAGTAAATAAATACTATAATATTGATTTGGAGAAAATTAATATCAATCAACAAGATCACAGAGACGAACGTTCAATTAAAGAGAATGTAGAGGAATTCGTTTATCACTATAAAAAAGATATGGATTCTATAGATTTCCGCTAAATTTTACACAAAATCTCTGCAGCCCGTTTCAAGGTGTCATCTGTTTTTGCAAAGCAAAATCGTAACACTTTATCATCTTGTTGATTTAGATTAAAAACCGAAACAGGAATGGAAGCAATTTTATGTTCTTTTGTTAACCTTTCGGCGAAAGCCACATCCCATTCATCAGTAATAGTTGTATAATCTAATAATTGGAAATAAGTTCCTGCTGCAGGAACGTATGAAAATCGAGAATCTTTGATTAGTGATAAGAATAGATCTCTTTTTTTCTGATAAAAATCCGGTAGAGATACATAATGTTCTGGGTTTTTTAAGTATGCTGCTAATGCATATTGCATAGGATGACTACTGCAGAATACATTAAATTGATGCACCTTTCTAAATTCTGCCATCAGATCTCCAGGTGCTATGCAATATCCCATTTTCCAGCCAGTAGTATGAAACGTTTTGCCAAAAGAAGCAGTAATAAAAGCTCTTTCTGCTAATCCAGGAAATCTGGCGATACTTTGATGTTCCTGACTATCAAAAATAATATGTTCATAGACTTCGTCGCTTAGTAAAATAATATCAGTGTTTTTTAATAAAGCTTCTAGCTCCAGCATATCGTTTTTTGATAAAACTGTTCCAGTTGGATTATGTGGAGTATTGATAATGATCATTTTAGTTTTGGAAGTGATTTTACTGGCAACTTCTTTCCAATCAACAGTGAAATTAGGAGCTGATAATTGAACAGGAACGACCGTTCCGCCAAATAATTCTATAGAAGGTTCATAAGAATCATAGGCTGGTTTAAAAATAATAACTTCATCTCCAGTACTTATAAATGCAGAAATAATTGTAAAAATAGCTTGCGTAGCTCCAGAAGTAATAGTTATATCAGTTTCGGGATGGTAGTCACTATTATAAAGGGAATTGGTTTTTTCTGCAATCACCTCTCTTAAGGACAATAAACCTGGCATTGGAGCATATTGATTATGTCCTTTCTGCATACCAATAGTAACCAAATCGATTAATTTTTTGTCAGTTTTAAAATTTGGAAATCCTTGAGACAGATTAATAGCTTTATAATCATTTGCCATTTTACTCATCACTGTAAAAATTGTAGTTGATACGTTGGGCAATTTTGTGTGGATATTCCTCATAGTTATAAATCAAAAAAGAAAAGGTATAAAAAAACCCTGAAAATGTCAGGGTTTATTGATGACGAATTAAATTAACATCTAAAATATATGGCAATAACCTTGGTTACATCTATCAGAAAAATCACCAGTAACTTCCCAGCAATCCTGTGATGTTTCGCAACGTAGATTTGTTCTGCAATAATAGCCTCCGTTGATAGATAGCTTTTCTGATTTGTCTAATTTGGCAACGTCTTTTAATTCTAGAATTTTTGATAACATAATTTTGTGTTTTAAATTATTGATGTTTTACCTACTCTATGAAAAGGTTTTCGGTATACCCTTGTTAAAAATCAAGTATTAGTTATACAGTGATTTTTTATTCAAGGTATACCGAAATGGAGGCGTAAAAAAATGATACATCCGTATTTTGCGAAAAATACGGATGTAAAAAGAGTGATGAATGAATAGATTAATTCTTTTATCTATTTTAAAGAATGTTATCACAGTCACACATGGTATCATGCGATCCTGTATCAGGTTTTGTAGGATCACATTCCCCACCTTTTATTTTTATCATTGTATTTGGGTTGATCTTAGCAATAGTTAGCTTTTTTAAGGTAATGGTGTTTCTTTGTTTTGTTTTCATAATGGTAATAGTTTTAAATGAGTTTTATTTATATACACTCCAACGAATATGATTTCAAGGTACTTTTTATACCCGGAAATTCATAAATAGATAACCGTATTTTAAAGAAATTAAGGTGAGAAATATAGACTAAGGAACAGTGTTTTTATCTTTTGGAAGAATTCGCTTAATGCTATGAGGTTTTAAGAGTTGTGATCTTGATTATTTATTTTTTTGATATAGTAAGATGGATTTAATCCGGTCTTTGATTTGAAATGCTTGGTAAAAGAATTGTCGGTTTTATATCCAATTTCTAAGGCAATTGATTTAACAGAAAAGGATCTGAATTTTTTGTCGTTTTTTATTCTTTTTAGTGCATATTCAATTCTTAGGTCATTAATATAATCGTTAAAACTAGCTGCCTTATGTGTTTTAATGATTTTGGATAAATAGGTAGTGTTTGTTTTTACTTTTTTAGACATGGATCTAAGATCACAATCAGTATTTAAGAAATATTCCTGATTTTCGAGTTTTTCCAATCTATTTAGTACGGCATTTACTTTATCATCATTAATTACTACTGTTGTTTGCACTGATTTTTTTTCTTTCGATTCTAGTGAGTCTATTTTTTCTAATAATTCATTAAACCGTGCATTGTTTGTTTTTTGTTTTTTGAAATACTTAAAAACGATAAAAATCAATATAATACATACAGATAATAGTAGGAAGAATGTATATTCTTTATAACGTTCTTCTTTCATTTCTTCATTTGTAAGTATTTCCATTCGATTTTCTAATTCATCAATCTCTTGTTTATGTAATTTAGTAATCGTTTTATGTTTTGCATCTTCAAATTGATCTTTTAATTTTATGAGTTTTTGTAACCAATGCGTAGCTTCATTGGTTTTGCCTATTTTAGAATAACAATTTGCTAATAAAATGTATGTATCAAGTACTCTACTATTTCGAGCATCTTTTTCTTCTAAGATGGGGATAGTATTGTTTAGATAAGAAATTGCCTTGTTATATTTTTTTTCCTCATAAAAATGATTTGCGAGAAAGTAATTAATATTTAAAATTGATTTTTTTTGAGTAATTTTCTTATTAATGAGAACCTCTTCAGCTTTACGAAAGTATAGTAATGCTTTTTGATTGTCGTTTTTATGGGAATACACAACCCCTTTTTTTGTATACAAATCAATGGATCCAATAGAAAAATCTAATGATTTGCTAATAGCTAAACCGATATCTGCATAGTGATTAGCAGAATCGTATTTTTTTTGATCCAAATAAATTTCGCTTATTATATTAAGAAGCCTGACGTGATTTTCGGTATTTTTATCAATTGAGTTTTCTGTAAGTTTTAATGAGTTTTTACAAACTTTTAAGGCCTTGTCATGCTGTCCCATTCTTCTTAGAATAATGGATATGCTCGAATTGGTAATAAATTCATTTCTAATATACCCATTATTATGAGCAATAGTTAAGGCTTTGTTATAATAATCTAAAGATTTTTGGTTTTTCCAATCCTTTAAATATGAATTACCGGATGCAATAAAATATTTGCACAAAAGAGAATCATTTTTAACCTCTTTAACAGATTTAATGGCTTTGTCTAAATAGTATATACTACGATCGTATTTTCCTTTCTCATAAAAACTATCAGAAACACTATAATAGTGCTCCGCTAAAATCGAATGGTCACTAGAAAGATTGGAAAGAGCAGCTTCATAAAGTTTACTTTGTTCAGCATTATGGGATTGTATTATGTATTCTATTAATTCTTGAGGAGATTTGGTTGCTAAACTATCTTGCGCGTTGGATTGATTTGCATTTGTTAGTGTATTTCCTAAAATGAATAAAGGTATTAAAAGAATAAATTTTAATAAGAACTGTTTCACCTAAAAGTAATGTATTAAAAGTTTGATTGTTTTTCAAAAATAGTGTTTTCGTTTTTTAATATTTTGAAGAGACGATAACTAACAGCTTTATGACATCTTTTTACAATATTAGTTTTGAAATATCAATTTGACGATGTAAACGTAATAGTTGCAAGCCTGAATTCCATTATGATTTATGAGGTAAAATTAACATTTTAGTTATGAAGCTAATTGCTTTTTGTTCAAAGTTAGTACTATATTTCAAACGATTTCGTAATGAAAGCTAAACAAAATTTATAATCTATTTTAATTCATTATAAATACCGTATTATAGGGCTAAAACCTTGTTAAAAACAAGTTTGAAGCTTATTTTTGCTACTCAAAATTTTAAACATTCTTAATAATGAGTGGATTGATAAAATCTTCAATAGCTAGAAAAGTGGCGATGGCACTTTCGGGACTTTTCTTAGTATTTTTCTTATTACAGCACTTTACCATCAATTTTACTTCTGTTTTTAGCCCGGATACTTTTAACGAATTATCACATTTTATGGGTACAAATCCATTAGTACAGTTTGCTTTACAGCCGGTATTAATTTTTGGGGTAGTTTTCCATTTTATTATGGGATTTGTTTTAGAGATAAAAAATCGAAACGCCAGAGCAGTTAAATATGCTAAATATAGTGGTGGGGCTAATTCTTCCTGGATGTCCAGAAATATGATTCTTTCTGGATTAGTGATTTTAGCATTTTTGGGGTTACATTTTTATGATTTCTGGATTCCTGAAATGGTACATAAATATGTGGAATTCGCGCCAGAGGATCCAACTCGCTATTATCACGAATTATTAGAGAAATTTGTGAGCCCTGTGCGTACAGGATTATATGTGTTATCCTTTGTTTTCTTGGCATTGCACTTGTGGCATGGGTTTGCATCATCGTTTCAATCGGTAGGATTCAATAACAAGTTTTCTGTAGGAGCGACTAAGTTTGCAAAAGTATTTGCCATCGTAATTCCGTTAGGATTTATTATTGTATCCTTAGTATTACATTTTAATAATAATCACTAAAACCACTATTATGTCAATTTTAGACTCTAAAATACCAGAAGGTCCACTGGCTGATAAGTGGACAAAACATAAAAATACAATTAACCTGGTGAATCCTGCCAACAAGCGAAATATAGACGTTATTGTTGTGGGAACTGGATTAGCAGGAGGAAGTGCTGCCGCTACCTTGGCAGAGCTTGGATATAACGTAAAAACATTTTGTTATCAGGATTCTCCTCGTCGTGCGCATTCTATTGCGGCTCAAGGTGGAATCAATGCAGCAAAAAACTATCAAGGAGATGGAGATTCTAATTACCGTCTTTTTTATGATACCGTAAAAGGAGGAGATTATCGATCTAGAGAGGCAAATGTGTATCGATTAGCAGAGGTTTCTGGAAATATTATCGATCAGTGTGTGGCGCAAGGTGTGCCTTTTGCACGTGAGTATGGTGGATTATTAGACAACCGATCCTTTGGAGGTGTATTAGTTTCTCGTACTTTTTATGCTAAAGGACAAACGGGTCAGCAATTATTGCTAGGAGCATATTCAGCAATGAATCGTCAGATCAATCGTGGAAAAATACAAGCTTTCAATCGTCATGAGATGTTAGATCTAGTGAAGGTTGACGGAAAAGCGAGAGGTATTATAGCTCGTAACTTAGTTACTGGAGAAATTGAACGACATTCTGCACATGCTGTAGTTTTGGCTACCGGAGGATATGGAAATGTATTTTTCTTAAGTACGAATGCTATGGGAAGTAATGTAATGGCAGCTTGGAGAGCACACAGAAGAGGAGCTTTTTTTGCAAATCCTTGCTATACACAGATTCACCCTACTTGTATTCCTGTATCAGGAGATCATCAGTCTAAATTAACGCTAATGTCAGAATCATTGCGTAATGATGGTCGAATTTGGGTTCCAAAAAGAAAAGAAGATGCAGAAGCGATACGTGCAGGTAAATTAAAACCGACACAGTTATCCGAAGAAGAAAGAGATTATTACTTAGAACGTCGTTATCCTGCTTTCGGAAATTTAGTTCCTCGTGATGTAGCTTCCAGAGCTGCAAAAGAGCGTTGTGATGAAGGTTTTGGAGTAAATAAGACTGGTGAGGCTGTATATCTAGATTTTGCTGCTGCAATCCAAAGATATGGGAAAGAAAAAGCATTAACATCTGGGATTCATAATCCTACTCCAGAACAGATATTAGAATTAGGAGAAAAAGTTATCGAAGATAAGTATGGTAACCTTTTCCAGATGTATGAGAAGATCGTAGATGAGAATCCATACAAAACACCAATGATGATTTATCCTGCAGTACATTATACAATGGGAGGTCTTTGGGTAGATTATAACTTACAAACCACTGTTCCTGGTTGTTATGCTGCGGGAGAAGCTAATTTCTCTGATCACGGAGCGAATAGATTAGGAGCATCTGCATTAATGCAAGGTTTAGCCGATGGATATTTCGTTTTACCTTATACTATTGGAGATTATTTATCTCATGATATTCGTACCGGAAAAATCCCAACAGATACCCCAGAGTTTGATAAAGCAGAGAAAGATGTAAAAGATCGTATCGAAAAATTGATGGGCGGATCTGGAGAACATTCGGTTGATTATTACCATAAGAAATTAGGTAAAATCATGTGGAATAAATGCGGAATGTCTCGAAATGAACAGGGATTAAAAGAAGCAATCGATGAAATTGCTGCTTTGAGAGAAGATTTCTGGAAAAACGTTAAGGTTCCTGGAGCGGCTAATAGCATGAATCCAGAATTAGAAAAAGCAGGAAGAGTTGCAGATTTCCTTGAATTAGGAGAATTATTTGCAAAAGATGCTTTGGATAGAAATGAATCTTGTGGAGGACACTTTAGAGAAGAATCTGTTGAACAAGATGGGGAACAGAAGGGAGAAGCTCTTAGAGATGATAAAAACTTTAAATATGTTTCTGCTTGGGAATATAAAGGAGAGCCTAAAGATGCTGTACTTCATAAAGAAGATTTAGTATTTGAAAACATTGAATTAAAAACACGTAGTTATAAATAGTTGATGGTTGCTAGTTGTTAGTTTATGGAATACGATTAAAACTAACAACAAACAACTGACAACCAAAAACTAAAATAATATGAATCTTACATTAAAAATATGGCGTCAGAGTGATGCTAAGTCACAAGGAAAGATAGTAGAATACCCAATATCTGGAATTGAAGGTGACATGTCTTTTTTAGAAATGTTAGACGTGTTAAATGAAGAATTAATTACTAAAGGTGAAGAGCCTGTAGTTTTTGATCATGATTGTAGAGAAGGAATATGTGGAGCTTGTTCTTTACAGATTAATGGAGAACCGCACGGACCAGACAGACTAGTAACTACTTGTCAATTACATATGCGAAAGTTTAATGATGGGGATACTATTTTTATAGAACCTTTTAGAGCAAAAGCATTTCCTGTAGTAAAGGATTTGATGGTAGATCGCAGTGCTTTCGATAGAATCCAACATGCAGGTGGATACATTTCTGTAAATACTTCTGGAAACACTATTGATGCTAATGCTATCCCGGTTAATAAAGATAATGCAGATGATGCATTCGCTGCTGCCACGTGTATTGGATGCGGTGCTTGTGTAGCTGCTTGCAAAAATGCTTCTGCTATGTTGTTTACATCAGCTAAAGTATCTCAATATGCTTTGTTACCACAAGGACAAGTTGAGGCAACAGATCGTGTGATGGCTATGGTAAACCAAATGGATGAAGAAGGATTTGGTAATTGTACCAACACAGGAGCTTGTGAGATAGAGTGTCCAAAAGGAATTTCTTTAGAAAATATTGCACGTATGAATCGTGAGTATATGAAAGCTAGTATAAAAGGATAATTTATTTTAGGACAGGACATATGAAATATAAAAAGCCTCTGTTTTATCAGAGGCTTTTACATTGTATATTTTTGCTAATACCTATCCTTTTCCTATAGCAGCATTTAAAACGCCACCTTTTATATTGGAATTCATCTCAAGGTCACCACCTATTTCACTTCCGTTACCATTTCCACCATAAATTAATGATAAATTGACTGTTTTATAACTTGTAAAGTCGCTAATAGCGATTATTTTTTGATTTTTCATAATATTTTAAGTTTTTTGATTACACTAATTTCCCTGTAAGTTTAAGTAAAAAAGAACAAAAAACTATTAAAGTTGTTTGAATTTTTCTTTTATATAGAAAGATTTCATAGTCATAAATTTGATAATGGATTTGCTTGGACTAATCCGTATGGAGGAATATAATTAACTCCCTTATCAAACCGATAGAACTAAGGGTTTTTATCGAATAAATTCAAATTCCTTTTAAAAGTATATTCCAAAATTTTTGAAACGTTATCAGAATTAATAATCTTCCCTTTTGAAGGAGTTTTATAATCATAATCAGGAATTGTTAGTCCCATTTGTTTGCAGATTGTACCATAATATTCAGCTTTTGCCGGGTGTTCTGGATAGGAAGCGTTAAAAGTATCATTCCAGTGATCTATTGCTATTATTCTTTTAATAATACCTATACAATCTTCTCTATGAATTAGATTTACTGGTGCCTGTGGATTTTTGATGTTTTTTCTTTTCGAAAGCATACTTGCAGGATGTCTTCGGGCATCAAACAAACCAGCAAAACGAAGAATAGTGGTTTTTAATTTTTGATTACTTAGCAAGATTTGTTCTGTTTGTATTAGTTGTTTTCCTGCATTTGAAATAGCATTTGGATATGTTTCGGAAGTAATCAAAGGAAAACCCTCTAGATCTGCAAAAACTGATGTAGAGCTAATAAAAATAGTTTTTTGGATAGTTGACTTTTCTAAAGATGGAATTAGATGTTTGATTTTGCCTACAAAATCACTTTCTGGATTCCTTCTTAATCCTGGAGGGATATTGATAATCAATATTTCACTTCCTTCCAGAAAAGATTCAATAGCACCGGCAGGACCATCTTCTGTGACTTCTATTAAGTAGGGATTAATGCCTTCATTTTTTAGGTTGTCTAATTTGTTTTTTGAGGTTGTAGAACTTTTAATACCGTATTTTTCTGCTAGTAAAGCTTTTGCTAATGGTAATCCTAACCATCCTGTACCCAGGATACTAATTTGTTTGCTCATTATCTTCTGATAAATTTGTAGATTGGTCTGTTTGCAAAGATGTAGAATCCTGAGGTTTTTCGGTGTATTCGAATCTCAATGTTTTCTTAATTGTAATGGCATCATTAAGTACAAAAGGTTTTGGAATCATCGTTTCAGAACGCTTTGGAACAGAAAATAGATCATTTTCGAGCAAATCATATGAAGATTCGTATACAACAATTTCTGGTACAGAATCCTTATGGAATTGCATTCTTAATTCTAAAGGTTCATTATTTCTTAAGTGGTATGTTAATAAACGATTATTCCAACGATTAGTGAATGCATTGTATCTGGATCCATCTCTATAGGTGACATCTTTTGGAGCAACTCCATTTGCTAATAAGCTTTCAAAATTAAAAGATTTACGCATAAACAAATCAATTCTATTGATATCGCGCTGAGGACGTAGGCAAATATCTAGTATTCTTTTATCTCCCACGATACTATCAAAAGAGGTTTCAACTTTTATGGATTTAATATCTTTTAAAGGAGCATCATTTACATAGTTGAAAGAATTACTGTATTTACTCTCAATAGTATTCTGATTCCAATCTTTAGCTAGATTTTTGAGACGATCGATGTAGTTTTTGGTCCATGAATCTAAAGTATGATCATAAGATGCCCAATAGGCTTTATTTTTGTCTTCGTGTACTATGTATACCAAACTATTTGGTTTTTGTCTTTCTTTAGTGAAATCAGACTTAAAATGAGATGCTCCAAGACATACTAATGCTAACACAAATACAACAGTGCCTATCATACTTTTTTTAGTGTAAAAACCTACTACTGGTAGCAATAATGTACAAA
This sequence comes from uncultured Aquimarina sp., assembly GCF_947492405.1. Classification (GTDB taxonomy): domain Bacteria; phylum Bacteroidota; class Bacteroidia; order Flavobacteriales; family Flavobacteriaceae; genus Aquimarina. The sequence goes on along the minus strand of NZ_CANLMP010000002.1, from coordinate 814,170 downwards.
GTAAAACTGTAAGTACAGATGAGACAAAAGCAATTTTCAATCCTAAAGCAACCGGAAATGTAGCTATAAATGGCACAATCATAAAAATGGCTGGAAGACATAGAATGAGCATTAATATCGGAAATGGTCTTTTCTGATTTATCAAAACAAACTGACATAGAAGACAAAGAAGTACGGGTATAATGAAATAACTAGCACCTTCTAAATAAACAGCAGCACCTCCACAAATTATGATCCAAAAAAACAAAGGAGCTACCAATATACTAGGTAGTTCTTCTTCATTATCAAAAATACTGTATACTTTAAAAAAAGCAGCTACGGCCAGTAATACAGCTCCCGCAATGTAGTAATATCCATTATATGGAAACCCGTGTAAGATATCATTGTATTCCGGATATATGATTAAAGCCAATTTCCAAAGCCCAAAACCTAAAACTCCTGCTAAACCTGCAGAAATAATAAATGCTAAAAACCCACTTCCAACTTCTCCTGCATTAATACGAAATCTGGCTTTTCCATACACTATGAAGCCGATAAATAAGAAGATTGCTAACCCTAGTAATGGATAAATCCAACTAAAAGGGTATTTAATTACCTTAAATATTGGGGCGTTAAAATATAAAAAGTCTTCTTCTGATTTGAGATTTGTAATATCAGAATTAGAAAAATAAGTTAATAGCGGCATTAGATAACTACCTTGATGTTGTAATGTATTTAGATCTAGGTTTTGCCAGGTGTCATTGGCAGTGTGATAATCAAAGTGGTCATCAATAAAAGCAAAATTATATCCTTCAATATTTCCATGTTTCCTAAACACTGTAAGATCAGTGTCGTTAGGTAATAGTTTATAAATACTATAGGCCAATGAATTTGTTACAGGAAATTGCGGATCTGCTTTTATGAATTCTTCGATCATTTTACCATTCTTGCCATTGGTTTCCATTAGCATATAGGAGTTTCCTCCACTTCCTCTGGCTTCAAAATTTAAAACAAGACCTACATTTTTCGTCCATGGATGTTCTGACACAAATAAATCAGCTCCATTTAAGCCTAATTCTTCTCCATCTGTAATACATATGATAATATCATTTTTAGGAGTTTTATTTTGAGCTATATATGCTCTAATACCTTCCAAAATTGTTGCAACTCCACTTCCTGCATCACTTGCTCCATAAGAAGAATGTTGACTACTGTCGTAATGCGATAGAAGGAGTAAAGCTTTACTTTCTTCTGATGTACCTTTAATTTTAGCAATAATATTTTGTGGTTTACTCATACTACCTTTATCGCCGATAGAAAACCCTTCTTGAATTTCTGGTGATAATCCTAGTTTTTTGAGTTCTTCTATAATATAATTTTTGGCATCATCGTGCGCAGGACTACCTACGTAATGCGGTTTTTCAGAGATTTTTTTGACGTGCTCTAGTGCTCTTAAGGTTGAAAACTGTTGTTCCGGAGTATCGAGACCAGAAATTTGTTGAGGCATACTACTATAAAATGTATACCAAACGGATAGGATAATTAATATAAACGTGAGTACTGAAAGAATTTTTTTCATCAGTTATTGATTGTTTGTGTTAGTTTGAGCGAAGAGATGTATGGTAAGATTTTGTAACAAAAATAGAAACATATAAAAGAAATGTTAGTAAGCTCACTTTTATCAATTTGATTCCTTTTTGTCTCATTTATTTAATATCTATTAAGATAAGTGTCACGAGCGTTAGTTTTTTTAGTAATAACTAAAATTTATCTATTTTATTAGTTGTGATAAAGGTAATAAAATAAGATTTTATCATTATAAATGTTAAAAATCCATTGAATAAGTAACTCAAAATGACTATATTTAAGATTCACTAAATCACTATTATTATGGGAATTATAAGTTTTCAGGGCGCTAGATCTAAGGTAAAAAAACAAGATAATACACCGATTAAAGTTTCGGATTATATGACCAGAAATTTGATTACTTTTTCTCCAACACAATCTGTTTTGGAAGTAATGGAGTCATTAGTAAAAAACAAAATTTCGGGTGGTCCAGTTGTTAATGAACAAAATGAATTATTAGGGATTATTTCTGAAGGAGATTGTATCAAACAATTAAACGAAAGCCGCTATTATAACATGCCTATTGATGATGCCAATGTAGAAAGGTTTATGGTTAAAAATGTGGAAACTATTGATGGAAACATAAGCATTTTTGATGCTGCAAATAAATTTTTAGAAACTAAAAGAAGACGATTTCCGATTTTAGAGGATGGTAAGCTAGTAGGGCAGATTAGTCAAAAAGATGTAATGAAAGCAGCCCTAAAAATGAACAGCCAGAATTGGAGAGATAAGTAAGTTTCTATTTTAATTCTTGTGCTTTAGGATCATCTGTTATGATTAATTTGTTTTCTCTATCACCAGATATATATAAACTTTTAGAAGAGTATCGATCAAGATTATGATCGGACTCTTTCCAATGTCCTGTGCCCAATATTGTGATTTTTTCTCCTACTTCAATAACCCCTTCTCGATAACGTATACTTTTATTAAAACCAAATAATCCAGTACTATCTTTACCATGTGATTTTAGGTATGTTTCCAAGTGTTTAGGAGGATCGTTCCATGTGCCTGATGCCTGTTTTACATCCTTGACCAAATAAACCATTTTAGTTTTTGGAGATGAATTCGTTATTACAACAGCTTTTTCTCCAGACGATTCTATAATGAAATCAATTCCGTTGTCTTCTTTTATAATGGTATGCCATGACTTATTCTTACCACCACGTTTTTCTTCGACTTTAATTTGATAATAGACGCATTTTCTTTTACCTATAGGAGAGATAATAGGCTCTGTAATGATATGTGTTTTTCCAATTACTTTAGTATATTCCTTGTCTTTAATAAGCTGAATTCTTTTTGGATTGACTTGTTTTAGTTTTCGTAAGATTCTGTTTTTATGACTAAAATAGTATCCAATAAAAACTAATATAGCAATAACCAATATTAAAATTCCTATTAGAAAATAACCATTAGAATTTATTTGAAAGAGAATTATATTAGGATGCATATTAACTATTTCTTTTAACTAAGGCGTAATATTCATTTTCTAATGGGAGATATCCTTGGTCATATACAAAATAATAGATCTTACCAACTTTAGTTGTATAAATACTGGTGAAATGTTGAAAATCAAATCCTTTAGCGATTAATTTCGATTTGGTAGTTTTTGTTTTTTCATTTGGATTGAGTTCCTCTAATATTCTATAGTTTTTTCTAAGACGATTATTAATATTTCTTACCAGATTTTTACTATCCTTATTGATTTTGTTGTTAAAAGCATTTCTGCAGTAATCACTACAGAACTTTTTATCTGCTCGACCAATAATTTTTTCGCCACATTCCGGACAGTCTTTTTGCATAGTGTTTATTTGATAAGCAAGATACGATAATCCGATTTAATCATTTGTAAACGGCTTTTGTATGTATTAATTTTTGACTGTTATACACAAAAAAAGGAACTAATTACTCAATCAGTTCCTTTTATAATAGTTTAGCAAAGTTATTATTGAATAATAATTTTTTTAGTGAAAGTTTCTTTAGAATTTACAAGAGTAACTTTAGACAGATAAACTCCTACAGCTAATTTAGAAACATCATATGCGTAGCTGTTAGAAGATAATACTTTATCATCAAGTACATTTACTTCTCTTCCGTTAAGGTCATAAATGCCTATTGATGCAATAGTTCCTTCTTTAAAATTAAAGTTTAGTATCTGAGTTGCTGGATTTGGATATACGCTAAATGAGATATCGGTTAGATCCTCTACACTTAATACATTGCCTGCAGAGCAATTAGGAATTGGATTTGATAGAATTGGCTGTAAATAATCCATTTTCCACTGTACTACAGTACTCCAATCATTATCTAAAATCCCTCCTGTATCACCAGAATTAGGATTGAGAGACCAAAATGTATAATGTAATTTTTGTTCCTTGATGAAATCAATAAATTTAGCAAACCAAATTTCATCTTTTCCTCCTTGTCCTTGGATACCTAGTTCGCCAACAAACAATGGAGAAGTTTCATTGGTATTTAAGAAATTAAATTGTTCTTCCCAGATTCCAGGCATGTTTTCTGGGAAATCAGGAGCAGAGAACCAAGTCTGCTCAAAAACTGTTGGACCGTATTCATGAGGTGAATACATTAGCTTGTTTGGATTACTTAAAGTAATTGGATAATCTCTCGCACCTTGTAAGTTTCCTCCCCACCAATAGGTTGTATTTGTTCCATCAGGTTTTGTGTAGGCTTCAATTCCTTCTACAATGATTAGTACATTAGGGTTTACTTCTAGAATTGCATTACCACATTTTTCTGCTGCCAACTTCCAATCGGTTGCGGGATCATTATTCCCCCATCTAGCTCCTTCAGGATCATCAATTTTTCCGTGTGGTTCATTATTTAAATCCATACCAATAACGGCATCATAATCTTTATACCGTTCTGCGATGAAAACCCAATCCGCAATCCACTCTTCTTCAGAAACAGTATCCGTATACCATAGACCTTCTGCAAGATACCCATCTGGATTACGAGAATGACAATCAAGAATGATCTTCATGTGATTTTCTTGACACCATTCCACAATTTTATCTAATGCATCAATAGGTTTAGTAATACCTTGAAGATATAGATTTGAGTATGGACCAGAACCCGTATTATCGGTCAAAATATCTTGAACCCATTCATTTGGCTCGTAAATTTCGACACCATCTCGAAGCATTAAATTATGCCATGGAATCCGAAAACAGTTAAATCCAAGTTCTTTGCTTTGATGAAGAACGGAGTACATATCTCTAGACCATAATCCATGAATAAGATTGTTTTGTGTTTCGAATCCGAACCAGTTGACTCCAGCAAGTAGTACTTCGTTTCCATCGGAATCCAATAATTTATTGCCGTTTACTGTTAACCAGTTACCTTCACAATTTTCTTGAGCAATAACGTATTCTGATGACAGTAGAAATGCCATCACGAATAGGATGTAAATTTTTTTCATTTTAGTTAAGCTTAGCTATGATTTGTATAACTGCTATAACGTTAGCGTGTTAATTTTTAGTATCTAAGTAAGGTAGTGGAGATCTATTTGTTTAATTTTTATCAAAAATGATTTATTAACCTTGATTTTTGGTGTTTTATGAACTGAAATCTTAGTTTTATTGATGATATGTTATTAGAATATGTAGTACAATGTGACTTTTGAACAAAGAGTATAATAATATCTAATATTATTTGTGATTAAAAGAAAATATCCTGGGCCAGTCTAAAGGTATTTGCGTGTGCGTCAATGATAATTTTAATATCAGGGGAGTATCCACCACCCATAGAACACATAACTGGGATAGAGAGATCTTTACAAGTTTGTAATACATAACGATCCCTTTCTTTACATCCTTCAATAGTGCATCCTAATTTACCTAGTTTGTCTGAAGCTAATATATCTACACCACAGAGATAATAGATAAAATCTGGTTTTTGGTTTTCTATAAGGGTAGGAAGGGTTTCTTTTAAGATTTTTAAATAATCTGCATCTTCAGTTCCATTATCAAGAGGGATGTCTAAGTCGGATTGTTCCTTCTTAAAAGGGTAATTACTAGCTCCGTGCATAGAGAATGTATAAACTTCTGCGTCATTCTCAAATATCTCGGCAGTTCCGTTACCTTGATGTACATCTAGATCAACGATTAATATCTTTTTTGCTAAGTTTTTTTGTAATAAATGTTTAGCTCCGATAGCTTGGTCGTTTAATAAACAAAAAGCCTCACCACGATCTGTATAGGCGTGATGTGTTCCTCCCGCGATATTCATAGCGATTCCATATTTTAAGGCGTATTCTGAAGCTTTAATAGTTCCGTCTGCTATGATAACTTCTCTATCTACCAATTCTTGCGATAAAGGGAACCCAATTTTACGCACTGCTTTTCGATCTAATGTAAGTTTCGTGAGCTCTTTATAGTATTCTTGAGTATGCACAGCTAGAATAGGTTGAGAATCTAGTATTTGAGGTGTAAAAAAGTTCTCTTCTATACAAGTACCTTCATGAAGCAATTGTTTGGGTAGCAATTCGTATTTAATCATTGGAAACCGATGACCATCTGGTAAAGGATGTTTGTATATAGGATGATATGCTATTTTAAGCATAGAGAACTATTCTTTGAAGCTATATAATTCATAGGTTCTTTTCTTAGGATCAAAGAAACCATAATGTAATCTCTCTTTATGTAAAAATATATTTACTGCTTTCGTTTTGATATCTAAATTGTCTTCAAACTCAAATAATCTATCATAACCATTTTTTTTAATGTCACCCTGAATGTGATCAAAGTTATTGTCGAAAAGACAGTTGATATATGTAGATTTTGTGGTTGTATAACTACTATAATTATAGAAAGTTGGATTAAAACCTATCCATACTCCTGTAGCACCTCCAACAGTACCTCCAACGGCAAATCCACCACCAAAACCATTCATTCCGGCATATCCATTACTGGTTGTAATTTCTTTTGTGCCTCCAAGGATGATATTATATTTATTATCTACCTTGTACACCGATATTCCTAAATCAGAGGAAGAGATTTTTCTAAGATATTTGGATGTTTTTTCCATTTCTCTAACTCGATTTTCTGAAAAACCAGGAAGTATGCCTCCACCTTCCTGAATGATAGGCGAGTTTTTAAACCTGATTGTATCTTCCTTTTTAACCTTATATTCTTTGATTATTTTTTCAGTTTCTAAATCTAAAACGGTAAACTTCATTTTTTGATTAGAACTGGCGATTTGAAAAAGCTTATTATCGAAGATATAAGAATTACTTTTACGATATCCTTCTTCGGTTTTAGATGGTTTGTTGTAAGATTTTACAGTGGCCTCAAATGTTTCTAAATCTATAAAGCACAATTGAGTTTTTTTATGATCATAGTCAAAACTAAAGATCAATTGATTATTAAACTGATATAGTTTGTTTTCTTTTGAAGTAGTTTCAATAACGTTGGGATTACTACCTTCTATTTTTTCAATATCTATAACTGAGCGTGAAATTCCTCCTGAATCAGAAAGCAACAAATAGTATGCATTTATAGTATGATTCCTGCTTTTAGGGTTTGGATATTCTAATTCTTTTAGAGAAACTGTATTTTTAGTAGGGGTAAATTGTTTATCAAAAGTATAGATATTTAAATCTGAAGACTTTTTTGTAATCGTGATGAGATGAATTTTATTATTGTAAACTACGCTTTCTACATATTTTTCACCTTTAATTTTAAAGTCTAAGAAAGTATTTTTAGCAGTTTTGGTTTCAAAGTCAAAAGTTTGTACACCAAATTTAGTACTCCAGCTGTCGCTAAAGAAAATGGAGTATGCATTTCCTTCTATATTATATCCTAAAATATATCTGTATTTAGAAGGAATTGTTTTGGTAGAAATCTTTGATGTATTGGTATAACTACTATCTAATAAATGCGCGTGAAATTGTCTACCTTCTTCTAGTAAAAGCATAAGATCACCAGTAAGTTGATTTGGTAATGCGTATGATTCCTTTTTAGATTGAAATTTCACAAAACCATCTTCCAGCTCTAATACCTTTTCTTGGGCATGGGTAAAAAAGCATATGTATAGTAGGCCAATGAGTGTTATATATCGTTTCATTTTTTAATAATAAGTTCTTTTTGCTTGTCAATAATTTAGGTAATATCACATATTTAATCATCTAGAACTATACTATTAATGCTAGCTAATGTTTACGAGTATGATATGATATTTTTGAATGTTTTAGATAAGACAAAAATCGTAATATATTATGTAGACTAAGATACTATCTTTGTTAAAAAAATAATTACCTTTTTAATGAAAAATGATCCATACTCAGCATTACGATATAAAGAGTTTACTATTTTTTTATTAATACGTTTGTCTCTGGTAATGGCCTGGACCATGCAATTTATAGTAATCGAATGGGAAGTATATAGTATCACAAAAGATCCTCTTTCTTTGGGTATTATTGGACTAATGGAGATAGTTCCTGCTGTTTCTTTGGCTCTATTTGCGGGTCATATCGTTGATCAAAAAGAGAAGAAAAGCTTACTGTTTATATGTATTTCAGGGTTTTTGGTGATTAGTTTAGGTTTATTTCTATTAACATTACCTAGTTTTAGGGATTCTTTGACTGAATCCACTATTTTATATGGAATCTATTTTCTTGTTTTTTTAGGAGGTATTGTAAGAGCTTTTTTGGGTCCTACTATATTTTCCCTTTTAGCATTATTAGTTCCCAAAAAAATATACCCCAATGCTGCTACTTGGAGTAGTTCTACATGGCAAATAGGGGCTGTGGCAGGACCAGCACTAGCAGGATTTACTATTGGTTTGATAGATGTGCATTGGTCAATGTTAGTAATTGTTGGTTGGGCTACACTAGCTTTCATTTGTTTATTTAAAATCCCTAAAAAACCAATAATGAATCCCAATATTGGAGAGCCCATATTTAAAAGTCTGAAAGAAGGATTAAGATTCGTTTTTAAGACTAAAGCAGTTTTAGGAGCACTTACTTTAGATATGATAGCGGTTCTTTTTGGAGGTGCGATTGCATTATTACCCGTTTTTGCTCAAGATATTCTAAAAGTCGGACCTCAGGGATTTGGTATTTTAAGAGCAGCTCCGGCAGTAGGAGCTTTTATAATTATGTTCACCACGGCTTATTTTCCAATTAATAAAAAAGCGGGAATCAAATTATTAGTAGCTGTTTTTGGGTTTGGAGTGAGTATCATAATTTTTGGTATATCTTCTGTTTTTTGGATATCCGTAATCGCATTGTTTTTTAGTGGAATTACCGATGGAATTTCGATGGTGATAAGGCAAACCATATTACAACTTAAAACTCCCGATCATATGAGAGGGAGAGTGTCTTCTGTAAATTCTATGTTCGTAGGATCTTCGAACGAGTTAGGCGCTTTTGAAAGTGGTATTACGGCGAAATACATGGGTACAGTAACTGCTGTAGTATTTGGCGGGAGTATGACTTTACTAACGGTTATTTTTACAGCTATTATTTCTCCAGCCTTTAGGAAATTAGATCTTAGAAAAGATATAGAAGAAAAAACATAAGTAGTTACTTAATATCAACTAATCACAGCACCAGGTGTAACTCCATCCTCATCCGGATTTAGGAATACTAGTTTTCCATCAGGAGTTTCGGTCATGAGGATCATTCCTTCGCTTTCTACACCTCTTAATTTTCTTGGAGCAAGATTTACCAATACTGTTACCTTTTTGCCAATTAAATCTTCTGGTTTAAAGTGTTCTGCAATACCTGAAACGATCGTTCTAACGTTAAGTCCTGTATCTACTTTAAGAACTAATAGTTTTTTAGCCTTTGACATTTTCTCTGCTTCTACGATAGTCCCTACACGTAGATCCATTTTAGTGAAATCCTCAAAAGTTGCAGTATCTTTTTGTGGTTCTATAGTTTTGTTTTCTGCTTCGTTGGCTTTTTTAGTAGCTTCTAGCTTATCCAGTTGCTTTTGGATATCAGCATCTTCGATTTTGGAGAATAATAGCTCTGCTTTTTCAATTGTATGACCAGCTGGAAGCAATACTTCTTTGGTGGCTATTTCGTTCCAATTCGTCTTGATATCGCTTGACGTTGCAGCTAGTATGTTTTTTAACTTTTGAGAAGTAAATGGTAAAAATGGTTCTGATAAGGTGGCTAAAGCCGCTGCAACTTGTAAACCAACATACATAATGGTTTTTACACGTTCTGGATCCGTCTTAATAAGTTTCCAGGGTTCTTCATCCGCTAAATATTTATTACCCAATCTAGAAACGTTTAATAACTCTTGTGAGCCTTCTCTAAAACGATATCTTTCGATAGAACTACTAATAACAGCTGGATACGCTCTTAATTCGGTTAATGTTTGTAGATCTAATTCAGAAAATTCATTTGGAGTAGGAACGACACCGTCATAGTATTTGTTGGTTAGTACAACAATTCTGTTGATGAAATTCCCAAAATTACCGACCAGTTCATTATTGTTTCTATCCTGAAAATCTTTCCAGGTAAAATCATTATCCTTAGTTTCTGGAGCATTTGCTGTTAAAGCATATCGTAATACGTCTTGCTTATCCGGAAAATCTTCTAAATACTCATGTAACCAAACGGCCCAATTCTTAGAGGTAGAGAGTTTGTTACCTTCCAGATTTAAAAATTCGTTAGCAGGTACATTTTCTGGTAGTATATAACTACCTTCTGCTTTTAGCATACTAGGAAAAATAATACAGTGAAATACAATATTATCCTTACCAATGAAATGTACTAGCTTAGTATCTTCATCTTTCCAATAAGGTTCCCAGTCTTTTCCTTCTCTGTCAGCCCATTCTTTAGTAGAAGAGATGTATCCGATTGGTGCATCAAACCATACATATAGTACTTTTCCTTCTGCACCTTCAACCGGAACGGGAATTCCCCAATCTAAATCACGAGTAACCGCTCTTGGCCTTAAACCATCATCCACCCAGGATTTGATTTGACCATATACATTGGTCTTCCAGTCTTTTTTATGACCAACTAATACCCACTCTCTCAGAAAATCTTCATATTGATCTAATGGTAAAAACCAGTGTTTGGTCTGTTTTAACGTTGGTTTTGCTCCAGAAATAGTAGATTTAGGGTTTATTAAATCTGTTGCGTTTAATGAACTACCACAGTTCTCGCATTGATCACCATATGCTTCTTCATTTCCACATTTTGGACAAGTACCAGTTACAAATCTATCGGCAAGAAACTGATCAGCTTCTGCATCATATAATTGTTCTGATGTTTCCTCAATAAATTTTCCATCCTCATATAATTTCTTAAAAAACTCAGAAGCTGTTTCATGATGAATAGGGGCAGAGGTTCTGGAGTAATTATCAAAAGTAATCCCGAAGTCTTCAAAAGATTTTTTGATAATTGCGTGATACTTATCTATAATTACCCGAGGAGAAACTCCTTCTTTTTTTGCACGCATAGGGATTGCAGCACCATGCTCATCGCTACCACAAATAAAAGCTACGTCGTTTCCAGTGATTCTTAAATATCTGGAATAGATATCTGCAGGTACGTAAACTCCTGCTAGATGTCCTATATGAATAGGTCCGTTAGTATATGGTAAGGCAGATGTAATTGTGTATCTCTTAGGTGCGTTCATAATGCTTGTAAAAATGAGGCACAAAGGTACTAAACACTGAGATAAAATAAGAAGGCTTTATTTAATTAATATAAAACTTAAATAATGTGTTATTACTGAAGGCGTTTTAAGATTTTTTTACATAAAAAAACAGTATCAGAAATTAATCTGATACTGTCTAACATAAAATTAGGATTTTGAATCCAGTTATAAAATCATTACCGGTTTGCTATATTGTTGCTTGCCTTTTGTAATTCGATATGCATAAAACCCTTCAGATAATCTGGTCTTAGCTGCTTCTTTTACATTAATAACATGTTCTCCTTCTAAGAGTATTTCATTTTTTATTGTAGCTATTTTTTGTCCCGTAATGCTATATAAATCAATATTTACGTGACCTACTTGAGTGTTGGTTATATGAATAAAAGATTGACTACCAGTATAAGTAACTGTGTGGCTAAAATTTTGAAAATCAGGAATTTCTTCATCTGTACCAAGACTACTACAATTAAATCCTAAGTCTAGAGGATTATATTGTTCACCCAGAAGAACTTGATCTACAACATTACCATCTATACATAGCCATTCTTTCATTATGGTAGCATAAACTTGTCTAAAATCGTTAGTATTGTATAAGTTTCCATTTCTGTTCAGGTTAGATAAATCAGGATGTTCTCCGATAAAACCATTACCATCCAGTCCAGTTCCAAAAAGCATCATAGGAGCTGCAGTACCGTGATCCGTTCCACGCGATCCATTTTCTTTTACCCTTCTTCCAAATTCTGAAATAGTCATAGATACTACTTTATCATCCCATCCTGCATCTTTAAGATCATCATAAAAATGAGCCATTGTTTCTGAAAGTTGAGTAATAAGCTGTTCCTGTCTATTCAATTGGTCATTATGAGTGTCAAAACCACCTAGAGTTACAAAATATACTTTAGTTCCTAAATTACCTTTTATTAGTCTGGAAACAACACTTAATTGTTCTGATAACCTATTATCGGGATAATTTCCAAAGTCAGATGTGCTTTCATAAGCATCATTGATGACACCTGCATAGGTAAATGTAGTATTAGCAACACCTTTTAGATACCCTACTTTTTCTCCGTGTGTGCAATCTGGAAGATTGTTGAGGTCATATAGAGACCCATTTTGAGCAATTTCAAAGAGTTTTTTAGGGTCAGCTACAGAAAAGGCAAAATTATTTTGGTCTCCATTAAATATAAGATTACCACTACTTCCTATCTGGATTGCCGCTGGGCGTTCTGGAGGGTTTAGTAAATAATCAGGATATAGGTTTTCAAAGTATCGCCCCATCCAGCCGGTATCTTCCTGATCTGTTACATCAGAAGTTGCCCAAATATCAGAACCTGTAAAATGCGATAAGGCACTTTCTTCATATCCAACGCCATGAACTATTTTCATCTTGCCATCACCCCATAATTGTTGGAATTTATTGGCATAGTTCGGCATTCCATAATCATCATTAAGATTGAATAGTTGATTTTCTCGTATTCTTATATTAGGACGAGCATTGGCATAAGTATCATATTGGTTAATTGGGATCACAGTATTTAATCCATCATTACCTCCCTTAAGTCTAATAATAATAAGTACTCTATCAGTTTCTGATTCGTCAAGAGCAGCTGATAGACGCGATGGTTTCGATACAGATAAGGCAGTGTTAGCAAATGCCACTGTTCCTCCTCCCACAATACCTAAAGCTTGTAGAAATGAACGTCTGTTCCATTTTTTATGTTCCTGATTATTACAACTATCAGGTTTTGGAGTGAAGTTTTTATAATGAGTATCACACATGATTTTTCTATTTAAGTTGGAATTCGGGAATCGTTATAAGAAATTGTAAAAGTCTGTAGACTTGTCTGGGGGCTGTATCCCAATTAAGACTCCAGGTACCATCTTCAAAATAGTTTTCTGGGACTTGATCTTTAAAAATTTCTAATCCTTGGCTATATTCTGTAGCACTTAGTAACTCCTTGGAAAGGAAGTTATCTAAAATTGATTTTGACACAAGCTCCACATCATTAGAATTACTTCCCATAATATCTATTGCAAGTGTTCTAAACTGTTCTTCATTATGTCTCCACGATCTCCATAAATACCAACCGATTCTGTCCCATCTTGTAGTTAACGTACTAGAATCAATCCAATCTTTATCTCCTTGCCAACCAGCAACATCTACGGGCTTTAATAATTCTTGCCCTAATTCCTGGCATCCACCTCGTATTTTGTTATTAAATTCAAAATCTACAGGTAACTCAAAATTTAAATCTTTAAAAAAATTGATCTGCACATCGGTAGGACTTTTAATAAGCACACCTTGACTCCTTTCGTCAAAAAAATGTTCACTTTTAAATAATTGTCTTAGTACCGGCGCTATTTCGAAGTTATTATCCAGAAAAGTCTGCGCAAGTTGATTTACAATGTCTTCGTTTACAGCGGGGCTAATAAAATAACGATAGAATTTACCGCAAATGAATTTTGCTATTTGTGTGGGTCTTTGCTCAAAAAGAATTCTGATAACATCATTATAGTCCCAATTACCTTCTTGGTCAAAAATTATTTTATTTTCATTATCAAATTTGTTAGTATCAAAAGTGATGGCTCCCCAACGTTGTTCTCTTTCATTCCAACCGGTTAATGCTCTGGCAGTTTCGACAATATCATTTTGAGTGTATCCATTATCTACGCCCAAAGTAAAAAGCTCATAAAGCTCTCTTCCATAATTCTCATTAGGTCTATTTTTTGTGTTCTGATATCCATTTAAGTAAATTAACATGGCTGAAGAAAGACCTATATCAGAAGTAAAGTCTTTAAAATTACCTAATGAATGAAATTGTAGTAGGTTATAATATTGAAACAGATAAGCAGGGCTTTGGTATGTATTGTCTTCTGTTACAAAATGATTACTCCAAAATAAGGTAAGACGATCTCGGAGATTATTTTGAAACATGTCTGCTACCATTTGATTTTTCCAATCCCTTCTATATGAAAAAGGATTTTCTGGTGTGGCATCAAAATCATCTTTAATCCAATAACCCCATTCTGGCGCTGGAGTTGGGTTTAGATTCAAAGCTTCATCAATAAGACTATCAATTAGATTTGAAGGGTTTTGATTAAGAGCGTTGTTCACCATCTCGGGAGTTGCACCAAAACCAAGTCTTCTATACAAATGATTAATCTTTTGTCTATTCCAGGGATTTGTATTCGTTGGAGAATAGACATTTAATGAAGCAACGTTACACGAAGTATTTGTTGTCATCATAAAAGTTTGTGTTAGTTAAGAATATTGTAATAGTTTAATTTTTGAAACGTAATTATTTGATAGTTAGTTTCTTATTAAGAAACATTTAGCCATTATTATGAAATTTTTTGATTTTGTTTACTATTAGAACAAAAACCGGATACTGATTATCAAAATTGACCTAAACTTATGGATTTAGTGAGTGGGTATAGTTATGCTTTTAGTATGCGTTGCTAATGAGTGAGTATTCGTTTTTTGTCTAATTTTTTAGTTGCTAAAAAATGTTAAAATCACTTATAGTTTTCTTAAAAACAGGATTTTACTATTTTGTACTTCAATTTATTTTGCAATAAAAAAGCACTAATTATCAATGATAGATTAGTGCTTTTTAAAAAAGTAGTATTTTTTCTTTCTAGGAAATCATCAAGGATCTACTAAATTCACCTGTTCCGGTTTCTATTCTATATACATATTGACCAGTACTTAATCTGGTTCCGGCAGATTCTTTTACATCTATAATGTGATCTCCTTCTAGAAGCATTTCATTTCTTAATGTGGCTACTTTTTGCCCAATGATATTAAACAATGTAATGTCTACATGAGTCGTTTCTGGATTATTAATATTAATAAAAGTTTGACCTCCATCATAGGTTACTATATGCGAGAGTGTTTCTCCATCTCCGGGTATGTTGGGACTAACTCCACCACAAGTAAACCCTAGATCCAATGATTCAAACTCTGCACCAAGTAATGCCTGGTTTACTGTATCCGCAGGGATACATAACCATTCTTTCATTATTGTAGAATAGATTTGTCTAAAATCATTAGTGCTTTCAGCATTAAAACCAACGCTAGGATTTTCAGGGAGTGTAGGGTGTTCTCCTATAAAACCATTACCATTAAGTCCAGTTCCGAAAAACATCATAGGAGCAACAGTACCGTGATCGGTTCCTAAAGAACCATTCTCAACCAATCTTCTTCCAAATTCAGAGATGGTCATGGTTAAGACTTTATCATCCCATCCAGAGGCTTGTAGATCTGCATAAAAATTACTAATACCTTCGGAAAAAGAATTTAGTAATTGTTGGTGTCTTTGTATTTGATTGTTATGAGTGTCAAAACCACCTAGTGTAACCATAAACACTTTAGTTCCGAGATTTCCTTTGATTAAACGAGCGACGATTCGCATTTGTCTAGCGAAATTATCGTTTTCTAAATACCCGCCAAAATCAGTAGATCGATTAAAAGCATCAAAAATTGCTTCTGCATAAGTGTAAGTTACATTCGTACTTTCTCTTATAAAATTTAAGCGATCACCATAGGTGCAATCTGGATCAGAATCCAACCTGTATCCTTGATTTTCAATATATTGCTCTAATCGTCTTGGGTCCGAAATAGCAAATGAAAAATCATTTTCCGGACCTCTAAAAATTAGATTACCAAGACTACCAATCTGTATAGAAGGTGGACTTGGTGGTGGATCAGTAATATAACTAGGATATAACCTCTGAAAATATCTACCCATAAATCCAGATTGTTCTTCTTCTGTTAGGTTCGTATTTGCCCAAATATCAGTTCCTCTAAAATGTGATAAGGTTTGATCTTCATAACCTACGCCGTGTGCAACTTTCATTTGCCCATCTCCCCATAAATTTTCTAATTTATTCATAGGTTTTGGCATTGCATACTCGTTTTCTTCCAAATTAATAAATTCACTTGGAGGAATTTTAATTAGTGGTCTTGCCCGCGCATAACTTTCATACTGATTTACAGGAATAATGGTATTGTAACCATCATTTCCTCCACCTAATCTGCAAATAATTAATATTTTATCAGTTTCAGCTTGACTTAATGCAACTGATAAAGGAGAAGGTCTGGAAACAGTAAGATTCGTATTTGCTAACATCATAGATCCACCTCCTACAAGTCCTAGTGCTTGTAAAAATGATCTACGATTCCATTTTTTATGTTCGTCTGGGTTACAAACTCCTTCCTTGGAGGTTGTTTTTGTTGCTTTTGTATTGTTGGGGTGATGCGTATTACACATAAGTTTATTATTTAAGTTGGAATTCAGGCAATTCATCGATATGACTAAGTAGCGCATAAAATTGATCGGGAACTCCCGGTAAATCTAAGGTCCAAAGAAAAGGAGCTACTGCATCGGGTTCGTAATAATTCTCCGGATAAAATTCCTTAAAAATGGCTAAGGCCTCATCAAATAATGTTTGATCTTCTAATCCTCTTGGTAGAAAATAATCTAGAATTGCTTTTACAACAACGTTTACCTGTTCACCTTGTAAGGTATTATTTACGAAACCATCTGCTAGCGTTCCGATAGGCAGTTGATTTAAAAATTGACCAAATTGTGCCTGATTTTGAGAGTAGGAAGTATTAAGAATGTTTTGAACACCTTCCCATCTACCAATTAAATAATCCGGACTTATCCAATCTTCATTTCCTTGCCAACCTTCTACATCAATAGGATTAAGTACCTCTTGTCCTATAGTAGTGGTTCTTCCTAATAAGGAGTTTAGCGAATCTAATGTAGGTGGTGATTCGAAATGTAATTCATTAAAAAAGGAAACGAATAAATCAATAGGACTTTTAATAATTGCACCAATTGCTTCTCGATCGAAAAAATGTTCACTTTTAAATAGTTGGCGAAGTACGGGTGCAATTTCGAAGTTGTTATCAATAAATGTTTGTGACATTTGTGCAACGATTGCCTCATTACAAGTAGAACTAACAAAATAGGTGTATAATTTGCCACAGATATAATTTGCAACTAATGTTTCTCGTTGTGCAAAGAGATTTGCAATTACATCATTAGGATCTCCAAGACCATAATACCCAAAATTGGCTGTTTGACCAAAAATGTTTTTATTATCATTACTAAACTGTCCTGGGTTAAACACAATAGGTCCCCAAGCAATATCATTGGTTTCTACCCAACCTGTAATCGCTTTTGCAGTTTCTAGTATATCATTTTCATCATATCCATTATCCACACCTAAGGTAAATAATTCATATAATTCTCGAGCATAATTTTCATTAGGTCTATCTCTAGTGTTTTCGTCACCATTTAGATAAACCAACATAGCAGAAGAAATACCTATATCATATACAAATTGTCTAAAATTACCAAGTGAGTGTAGTTGAAGAAGATTATAATATTGATATTGATAGGCAGGACTTCTGTATACTTGGTCTTCGGTTACAAAATGATTACTCCAAAACAGCGTTAATCGGTCTCTCAATCCGTTTTGAAGGAAATCATATATCATTTGTCTTTTACCTTCATCTTGGTAAAAATTGATATCATTATCTTCATTAGCTTCTTCTGCAGCTTCAAATTGATCTCGGTTCCAGAAACCCCATTCCGGAGCAGCATTAGGAGCCAACGCAATAGCAGCATCAATTAAAGAATCTACTAATGCTGATGGATCGTTTTGGTTTAAAGCATCAGTTACTTGAGTTTTAGTAGCTCCAAAAGCAACACGACGGTATAAATGATTGATTTTACTGACATTCCAGGGGTTCTCGGATGTGGGAACATAGGGGTCCAAGGATGCTAAGTTACAAGAAGTATCAGAGATCATAGGCAATAGGTTTATTAGTGTTAAGGGACGATTTTCACTGTAATATAATAGTTTAGAACGAAAACATTTGTTAATTAGTATCATAAAATGAAATTTTAAGAAATGTTGAAGCCTGATTTTATAAGAAAAGGAGATAAAATAGCCATAGTTTCTACTGCAAGAAAAATTATAAAAAAAGAAATTGATGAAGCCATTGAGATTTTAAGAAAATGGAATTTAGAACCCGTTATTGGTAACACCATTGGGTTAGAAAACAATCAATTTGCAGGAACTGATGAAGAGCGAAGGCTAGATTTTCAGAAGATGCTAGATGATCCCGAAATCAAGGCTATCTGGTGTGCGCGAGGCGGTTATGGTACAGTAAGAATAATAGATTTGTTGGATTTTTCTACCTTCATAAAACATCCCAAGTGGATTGTTGGATATTCTGATATTACCGTATTACACACTCATGTTCATAATTTTAATATCGCTACGATACACGCAGCAATGCCTGTTGATATTCATAAAGGTACGGAAGATGCAAGAAAATCGTTAAAGAGTGCTTTATTTGGAAAACCCAAGAATTATTGCATTCCGGTTTCCAAAAATAATAGACCTGGGGACTGTAAAGGAACACTTATTGGTGGTAATTTGTCAATTTTGTATTCAATATGCGGTTCTACTTCCTCTATAGATACCAAAGGTAAAATACTTTGTATCGAAGATTTGGATGAATATTTATATCATATAGATAGGATGTTACAAAATCTAAAACGTAATGGATATTTTGATGAATTAAAAGGGCTGATTGTTGGTGGTATGACTAAAATGCACGACAATAATATTTCTTTTGGAAAAAATGCTCAAGAAATCATATTAGATATTGTAAAAGGATATGATTTTCCTGTAGTCTTTGATTTTCCAATGGGTCATATA
This sequence comes from uncultured Aquimarina sp., assembly GCF_947492405.1. Classification (GTDB taxonomy): domain Bacteria; phylum Bacteroidota; class Bacteroidia; order Flavobacteriales; family Flavobacteriaceae; genus Aquimarina. The sequence goes on along the minus strand of NZ_CANLMP010000002.1, from coordinate 795,184 downwards.
GAAGATAACAGAGCACTAGTTTTAGGAGCTAAAGTTTCTATAACAATGGATCAGGATTCCGTAACTCTTAAATATATTTAGTATGGCAGCACATAATACATTGGGTAAAGAAGGTGAAAAATTAGCGATAGAGTTTTTACAGAAACAAGGATATACTATTTTGGAGACAAATTATAGATATCTGAAAGCTGAAATTGATATTATTGCTCAACAAGGAGACATCATTATAGTTGTAGAAGTAAAGACCAGAAGTACTCCCGATTTTGGAGATCCTCAGGATTTTGTGAAACCGAAACAAATACAGTTATTGGTAAAAGCAATTGACCATTATGTTGTAGAGAATGATCTGGATGTAGAAGTTCGTTTTGATGTAATAGCCATTATAAAAAATAAATTAGGAACTAATATTGAACATCTCGAGGATGCTTTTTATCATTTTTAATAGTATCTAAAATTTAACACACCGTAAAAGAAATGAACTATCGCAAGCTTGGTAATTCGGAAATGAAGATTAGTGAAGTATCTTTTGGATGTATGTCACTAAAAGAAGATTTAGATATTAATGAGAAGTTAATTCATCTGGCATTTGATAAAGGGATTAATTATTTTGATACCGCTGATTTATACCAAAATGGTCAAAATGAAGTCATGTTGGGAAGTGCTGTTAAAGATTTTAGAGATAAGGTAATCATTGGGACAAAAGTGGGAAATCAAATGCGTGAAGATGGTACTGGTTGGGATTGGAATCCTAGTAAGAAATATATCTTAAAGTCTGTTGAAGAAAGTTTAAGGAGATTACAAACGGATTACATCGATTTGTATCAATTACATGGCGGTACTATTGATGATCCCATAGATGAAACTATAGACGCTTTTGAAATATTAAAAAAGGAAGGGAAAATAAGATATTATGGCATCTCATCTATACGACCAAATGTCATTAGAGAATATGTAAAACGTAGTAATATATCTAGTGTAATGATGCAATACAGTCTACTAGATAGAAGACCAGAAGAATCCTGCTTACATTTATTAGAGGAAAACAATATTGGAGTGCTAACGAGAGGATCCATAGCAAAAGGGTTGTTGGCAGGAAAACCATCAACCGACTATTTAGATTATACTGCTTCAGAAGTAAAAAAGGTGGTTGATCTTGTGAAAAATTTATCTAATAATAAGAGATCAATGTGCCAAACGGCTATTCAATTCGTATTAAAAAATAGTTATGTAACTTCTGCAGTGATTGGTATACGAACAAAAGAGCAGTTGCTTGATTGTATAGAGATTTCTAATAACAAACTATTATCAAATCAAGAACTAATACAGTTAAGTAATAGTATTAAACCAAATTTATATATAAATCATAGATGATTTATATGACATAATAACCCTTTTTAGAAGTATTAATGTATCCAGACGGTCGCTCTTACTTATTATTTCAATTAAATTTGTTAGATAAATTTTAATCACTTGTATGAATTCATTTGGAATTGTCGATTTATTGTTGGTTTTAGGAATTAGTCAAGGTATTTTTTTGGCTATTACACTTTCATTAATTCATAATAAAAACAAGCGAGCAAATAAGATTTTGTCATTCGTATTGTTTATAGCTTCTCTGATGCTTGTAGGTAGGATATGTTACCCACGGTTTTCAGGAGCCTTATTTTTTAGGATTGCAGGTTTTGTGGATACGTTGATTTTCGTTTTTGGCCCTTTATTCTATATCTATATAAGAAGATTAACTTTTTCTGAATCTCCTGATTATAAGATTCCGTGGTATCATTTTATTCCTGCGTTTCTTCATATAGCATTTTTTATTTGGACATTATCTTTTACTATAGAAGAGTTAAAAATCTTTGTCGGCCAAGGAGGTCTTGACTATGTGTACTTTATTGTAGAGACTACCGGTTTAATAAGCAATTTAGTGTACATGATTACATCATATCATTTACTTAGAGTATATAAAAAAGTAGAAAAAGAGAATCTTTCGTATTCACAGAAAGTACATACTTTCCTGAAGTTTTTCCTATTTGGAATTTTAATGTTTCTGATTTTATGGATGATAAGTTACGCTAACTATTTTATGAGAATTAAAGAATTGTATTTCATTAGTTATCACCTAATTTGGATGTCTATTCCTATATTTATTTATATCGTAGGCTTTTTTAGTTTAAAACAACCTGAAATATTTAGAGTTCCACTGATTAAGAAAAAAGCAGTTCAAAAAGGGCGATTGAATGGTGAAGAATTAGAAATACTAAAAAAGAATTTAGAAGATCTTATGGTCCATAAAAAGATATATTTAAATAATGAACTGACATTAAAGGATCTCTCTAAAGAACTTAATACCTCTACTAACAATGTGTCTTGGTTACTTAACAATATACATAAATGTAGTTTTTATGATTACATCAACACGTATAGAGTCCAAGAGTTTATTTCTAAAATTCAAAAGGGAGAACACTTTAATCATACCATTTTGGCTTTGTCATTAGATTCGGGTTTTAATTCAAAATCAACTTTTAATAAAGCTTTCAAAATGATTAAGAATGATACCCCAAGTAATTATATAAAGAAAATGGGAATAGTATAATAAATTAGTATTACTGTATCCAAACGGTCGTTTATCATAGTTTTTGAAATTAATTTCGAAGTTAATTTTAAAAATTATGAATGATATGAAAACTCTCTACGCTCTACTTTTTTTATTAGTAACCGCTAGCTTAAATTCTCAAACTGTAACTACTGTTACAGACGGGCTTTTTCACGATGGACTTGCTTTGGATATAAATGGAAATTTGTATGGATCTGATTATTCAGGGGATTCGGTTTTTAAATTGGATGTCAATGGTAATGTAAGCACTTTTGTGAGTGGTCTAAACACACCTAACGGAATTGGTGTGAATAGTAATAATGAAATTTACATATGCGATCATGAAAATAATAGAATACTAAAGTATAATGATCAGGGAGATGAACTTGCTAGCTATCCTACGCTTACTCCTGCTGGAATAAAAAAAATGCCGAACAGTGATGATATGCTTTTTGTGGGTTACGGTAATAATACTATAAACCAACTTTCATCAGATGGGACAATTACTCAACTATTTTCTGGGAGTCCGTTAAATGGACCTGCTGGTATAGCTTTTGATGATAATGGTGTAATATTTATAGGAAATTTTAACGACAGAAGAATTCATAAGTATGATAATGGAGTATTGACATACGTAGCTCAATTACCTTCAAGGGGGATCAATAGCAATTTTTTAGGTTTCTTGACATATGCTAATGGATTTTTATATGCTACTCAATTGGGAGAGCATCGTGTTTATCAGATTAATCCTCAAAACGTGGATGATTTCGATGTATATGCAGGAAGTACTGTAGGGAGTGCAAATGGAAATATTGCGGATGCAACATTTAATCTTCCTAATGGTATTTTGGCTAGCCCAGATGGGGCGACCATATATGTAAGTGATGCGGGAACAAAAAATCTCAGAATAATTTCTGATGTAACTCTTAGCATCAATGAATTAAAAGAAGCTGACTTTTCCTTACTATTATATCCAAATCCATCAAGAGAAATGTTAACGATAAAAGGAGTACTTCTGGAACAAAGTAGTTTTGATGTAGCGGTATATGATACGCTTGGACAAAGAGTTTTTTCAGAATCAAATCCATTTAAAACTAAAGCTTTTGAAAGAAATATAAATACCAGTACTTGGAGTTCCGGAGTTTATACGGTACTTATAACATCAGGTAAGTATAGAACATCAGAAAAAGTAGTCAAGTAATTTTTTTAAGGAAATATTCGCTAAAAGACGTTTCAGGGTATACCCTCGGTCGATTATTCAGTGCTTTTGAGTCAATTTTGAGCATAACTTTTAAAATTACATCAAATGAAACGAACAGTTAATTATTTTTTGACACTTAAAAAAGCAATGTATTCTTCCACGGTTATACCCGTTTTTCTTTTTTCCTTATTATTTATTTCCTGCAGACCGGGAGAAGTACCCAATATAACAACGACGGTAGAAACGGTTACAGACGGAGCTTTTTATGATGGGCTAGCTATAGATCGTAAGGGAAATTTATACGGGTCAGATTTTGTAGGGAATACAGTGTATAAAATGACTCCTTCTAGAGAAGTGACCGTTTTTGCAAATGGTTTAGTCTCTCCAAATGGAATTGGAATTAACAAAGATAATGAGGTCTATGTATGTGATAATTTTGGGAATACTATTTATAAATATTCAGAAGAAGGTACACAATTAGATAGTATCCCTGCAATTTCTCCCGCTGGTATAAAACGAATTCCGGGGACCAATGATATGTTGTTTGTAGAATATAACACCAATACAATTAATGTCTTATCAGAAGATAATACAATTACTAAGTTACACGAAGGAGCACCTATTAATGGGCCTGCTGGAATTGCTTTTGATAGGAGGGGGAATACGTATATAGGGAATTTTAACGACAGAAAAATTTATAAATTCAAAGATGGGGTGTTGTCATTTATTGCCGAATTACCTGCAGATGCTCCAAATGCTAATTTCTTAGGATTTTTGACATATGCCAAAGGTTTTCTTTTTGCGACTCAGCTTGGAGAGCATAAAATTTATAAAATCAATCTTAATAAAGAAAATGAAGTTGAGGTATTCGCTGGAAGTGTATTGGGTAATGATGACGGCGATATTTCGGAGGCTACGTTTAATTTTCCCAATGGTATTTTGGCGAGCTCAAATGGTAAAGTTCTATATGTCTCGGATGCCGGTACAAGTAATCTAAGAATTATAGAAAGTAAGATAGAGTATTAAATTAAAATCATGAATAAAATTAGGGGAATTTTTCTATTTTTATTTTGTAACTTACTCTCACATTGCAAATTAATCTTAAAACCAAATTATTATGTTAAAATCAATTTTAACTCAAGAAGGAGTAAAAGAATTAAACAAAAAACAGCAACAATCTGTTAATGGAGGAGGAGGCTTAAACTCCGAATGCCATTCTGGATCAGATTGTGATTATCCATTAATCTGCGTAGGATGTTTCTGTAGACCGGTTGGTGGACCGTTTTAATTAATGAAGAATATTTTTAAGGCTAATTCAAATATTAAAAGGTTGGAATCACATGATTCCAACCTTTTTTTACAAATATGTTAATCAAATATTAGATTTCATTGTCTATAGGTTTTTTGGTTATGAATATTTTTGCAATTGCATAAACATTTTCAAATAAATCAGAAGATGAACCATTTTTGTTGGCGAGCAGAGATATCGATAAGTTATATTCAGGAAATAATACTAACAATGAAATAGATCCATTAGCAATGCCTCCGTGATGCCAAACCCTAATTTTAGTTCCGTTTTCAAATATATCTACAGTGTCATTTCTCCAACCGATAGCATAATTTTGTTCGTTAATTTCAGCATTGTTAAGTAATACGGGTGTTGTAAGTATCTCAGTAATGTTTTGATCGAATAATTGATAATTTAAAAAAGCATTTCCAAGTTTGACAAGGTCAGTTGGAGATGCCAAAAACCCTCCGCCAGCCCATTTGTTACTATTGTTAACAGGATATACTTTTTTATATTCTTGATCATTTATGTCATAAAATTTTGCAGCATTTTTTATAGTTTCTGAAGTTTCCTCCACGATAAATTTTGCATCTAATGGTTGGAATATAAATTCTCTCATAAATTCTGGAAATGGTTTTCCAGAAGCTTCTTCCATCATTGCGCTTAAAAGTGTATAATTATAACTACTATAGCTAAAATCAATACCTGGAGTGAATAGTAACTTATCATCATTAAATAATTGAATGCTTTTTTCTACGCTTGCATACGGATCGTTATTATAATATTCCCAAATAGGAAAGCAAAGACAAGCACCATAATTTCTAATTCCCGAAGTGTGTGAAGCGAGTTGTTTCAATGTTAATTCTCCAAGATGATTATCTATATAAGGAACCAATTGTTTTACTTGATGCTCTAAACGAAGTTTGTTTTCTTTTAGAAGAACGCCTATTCCTAATGAAGTGACTGCTTTGGAAGTACTTCCTATTCTAAATTTGGTAGTAAGATCCACTAAAGTTTCATTCTCAATATCCTGATATCCCATAGCATTAGACCAAATTACTTTATTGTTTTGACCTACAGCAATGGATACAGCAGGTGTGTTTAATTTTTTGTAGATTGTTTTAAGTACACTATCAGCTTTTTTTAGAACAAGATCATTGTGAGGTCGTACAGGTCGGATATTGTTATTATTAGGTAGGTTATTCCAGCCTATCATATATGTGAAAAGAGGCTCAAAAAGAAAGAAACTTAGTATAAGTGTAAATACTGTTGCTGAGATAATTATAAATCGTTTTTTCATATCATTTATGTTTAAAATTGGGCAAAGAATTTCTAGTCATTGAAAGATGATCCAATGATAGTTATTGTTAATAGAGATAAATTATAGGTTAATAGAGATCAGTTTCTTGTTGCTTAGCTTTTAGCATTTCTGAAATTCTATACAGTAGAATGATTTCTAAAATAATAGTTGGAGTTAGTAAGAAATACCCCAAAAAGCCTAATATGATTGTAGCCATGCATCCATAAGTAATAATCTCAAAAACACCAGTAGTTTTTGCAAGTACTCCTAAGGCATTTTGGAGCCTAATTACTGAGATTCCTAATAAAACACCAATGACTCCATAAGTTACACCTTGTGCTCCTACTATATATGTAAAATCTAGTTCACCTATATGTAAGGAAAGTAAATCATAGGTATAGAAAATAATTGTCATACAAGTAAATATAAAAGCAGTAATTCTTAATAAATAGTTTTTAAAAATTTTACCGGAAAGAATAAAACCTCTCATAAAGAGAATAATTGCAGCAAGGATTACCAATTTTAACACACTGTAAAGTGTAACCGACACCATCATTTCATCATTAAAATACCTTGTATAATCCAATGCAAACTCTCCGAATCCAAGTATAAAATATATAATACCACTGATCCAGGATATGGTTAATTGTCTGTTCAAAAAACTGGCTTCTTTACTATCATCGATATCAAGAAGAAATAGTTTTTTAAACTCTTTTGCTACTTTAGAATTTTCGATTTGTATTTTTTCAAGGTCGTAATCTAGTGCGGATAGAATTGTCTTTATCGTATAACTTCTTGGCGTTACTTCACCGGCTTCAATTCTTTGTATAGTTCGGACACTAATATTGCATTGTTCTACTAGCTCTTCTTGAGTAAGTCCTTTTGATTTTCTGAGTTCTGATATTTTTATACCTAATGCTGGCTGTTCCATGATCTTTAAGTTTTTAGTTTTTGTTGAAGTAGTACTCTCTGTAGTAGAATTACTAGAACTTGTTTTCATTTGATACAGCAATATTAGTTGTGAGAGATATAATCTCAAATTTTTTGTCTTGACATTGACCCGACATTGACCTGACATTTCACTATAATAAGAGGTTTCGGGAGTTTTGTGTTTTTCTTTTGAGCGAGAAATATAGGAATTATTCTAATGTAAGAACCTATTTTTTGTAAAAAGATGTATACTTGATATGAACTACTTTTTTAGATAAAACAGCAGTGTAAATAATATTTTATGCGCACATTTTTATGGTTTCCAGGTAATTTTTAACTTCTATAAACATAGCTTCTTTACTATACATATCATCGATGTTATTACTTGAGTGATATCCAAATGAATAATTCATCGAAAATTCATCTATACTAATAAGCTCTGGATGATTTTTGTAGTTTTCTATTTCCTCAGCAAATCTTCTTTCGATATTAGAATAATTAATTGTGTAAAGTTTATGGTTATTTAATTGTATTACTAAAGCTTTATTTAAAAAACTGAATTTCTCTTCTCTTTTCATAATCTAAGTTGGTTTTATTCTAATAACTTGTAATGAAATTAATAATAAAATCAATATTTCCTCTTTTTTAAGAATGAGAGGTAATTGAAACATCGATAAAATACACTTTTTTATCGATAAAAAGAGTTAATTGTAATAAAATATGCTTTTATCTAAGGAGTTCAAGAACTTTCAATGTTCTCATAGATAGATTGTAAAGGCTGTAAAACTTTTAATGCTTTATTTACTGAATCGATATTCTCAAAAGTCAACAACAATCGCAATCCATTTCGTGTATTTTTCTCTTTCATTTTACATTTTCCTGGGTTTTTCTGTACAAATTGTAATACTTTAGAGAATATAGGGCTTTGATAAAAACTCGACTGTTGATCACTGATAAAATATCCGATCAGTTTATCTTGTTTCATTATAATCTTTTCTAAACCAATAGAGGTTGCGATCCATTTGGTACGAACAGAGTTTAATAAATCCACTGCCTGATCCGGGATTTCTCCAAAACGATCTACCAATCTTTTCTCATAAGCCTGAAGCCCTTCTTCATCTTTGATCTCGTTAAGTTCGGTATACAGATTAAGGCGTTCTGTAATATTGTTGATATAGTCATCTGGGAATAATAACTCAAAATCAGTATCAATCTGCGTATCTTTTAAGTACACTTTTTCTTTTTGATCATCTTCATATAAATCTGCAAACTCATTTTCTTTAAGTTCTTCAATTGCCTCATTTAGTATTTTTTGATAAGTATCAAAACCAATTTCATTGATAAACCCACTCTGTTCTCCACCTAATAAATCTCCAGCACCTCGAATCTCCAGATCCTTCATAGCGATATTAAATCCGCTACCCAGATCAGAATGCATTTCTAATGCGGTGATGCGTTTTCGCGCATCATCAGTCATCGCAGAATATGGTGGTGTAATGAAATAACAAAAGGCTTTTTTGTTACTTCGACCTACACGGCCGCGCATCTGATGTAGATCCGATAGTCCGAAGTTATTGGCATTATTAATAAAAATGGTATTCGCATTAGGAACATCTAGTCCACTTTCTACAATAGTTGTAGAAATCAATACATCAAATTCTCCATTCATAAAGGAGAGCATCAAACCTTCTAGTTTTTTTCCTTCCATCTGTCCGTGACCTACCGCAACTTTGGCATCCGGAACCAGGCGTTGCACCATTCCCGCGACTTCCTTGATATTTTCAATACGATTATGGATAAAATATACCTGTCCACCACGCTGAATCTCATAGCTTACAGCATCTCTAATGGTTTCTTCTGTAAATCGAATCACATTGGTTTCTATTGGATATCGATTGGGCGGAGGTGTGGTGATGGTAGATAAATCCCGAGCTGCCATCAAGCTAAATTGTAAGGTTCTTGGGATAGGTGTAGCGGTTAAGGTAAGTGTATCTACATTTTCTTTGATCGTTTTCAGTTTATCTTTTACCGAAACACCAAATTTTTGTTCTTCATCAATAACTAACAATCCAAGATCCTTGAATTTTACATTCTTATTGACTAATTGATGTGTTCCTATAATGATATCAACTTTACCGGCAGCTAAATCTTCTAGCGTTTCTCTTTTTTGTTTTGCAGTTCGGAAACGATTTACATAATCCACCACTACCGGAAAATCTTTTAGGCGTTCTCTAAATGTTTTAGCGTGCTGGAACGCCAGAATCGTAGTAGGAACTAATATGGCAACTTGTTTTCCATTATCAACAGCCTTAAATGCTGCTCTAATAGCAACTTCGGTCTTACCAAAACCAACATCACCACAGATTAATCTATCCATAGGTCGCTCACTTTCCATATCCGCTTTTACAGCTTCAGTGGCAGTACTTTGATCGGGCGTGTCCTCATATATAAAAGAAGCTTCTAATTCGTGTTGTAAATAACTATCTGGATTGTATTGAAAACCTTTTTGTAATTTTCGTTTAGCGTATAATTGAATAAGATTGAAGGCAATATGCTTTACTCTTGCTTTGGTCTTTTGTTTTAGGCTTTTCCACGCTTTAGAACCTAACTTATAAATCTGTGGCGGTTTTCCGTCCTTACCATTAAATTTAGAAATCTTATGCAGCGAATGAATACTGAGATATAACACATCTCTTTCTCCATAAATTAATTTGATCGCTTCTTGTTTTTTACCTTCGACATCTATTTTTTGTAACCCACCGAATTTACCAATTCCATGATCGATATGAGTTACATAGTCACCAACATCTAGATTGGTAAGTTCTTTGAGCGAAATGGCTTGTTTTTTTGCGTACCCGCTCTTTAGATTAAACTTATGATATCTTTCAAAAATTTGATGATCGGTATAGCAGGCTATTTTATGATCGTTATCAATAAACCCTTGAAATGCAGAAAATACAATCGTTTCATATTGTTTTACGTCTAGGTCTGCATCATCAAAAATATCGTGAAAACGTTTGGCCTGTTGATCACTTACACAGAAGATATAATTCTTATAGCCTTCTTCATGATTTTCATTCAGGTTTTTGATTAGTAAATCAAATTGCTTATTGAACGAAGGTTGCGGCTTTATGTCAAACTTAATCGCATAATCAGCTTTGGTCAGTGGTCGATTTCCTATTTCGACCAAAGTAAAATCCAGTAATTGCTTTTTAATTAATGTGGAAGAAGCAAAAAGTTCCTCTGGAGTTCCGTGTTTGATGTCTTCAGAAAGTGTTTTAAAGGCTTCTTTGGCTTTTTCCAGATTTTTGTCAATTCTAGTAGAGAGCAGGTCAATATCTTTGGCAAACACCACAGTTTTAGAAGCAATATATTTCAAAAAACTTTCGCGAGTTTCCTGCATTGCTTTGTTTTCTACATTAGGAATGATAGAAATCTTTTTAATCTGGTCTGTGGATAATTGTGTTTCTACATCGAAGGTTCTGATACTATCTACTTCATCTCCAAAAAACTCTATACGATACGGTTCATCATTACTAAATGAGAATACATCTACTATACCACCACGAACCGAAAACTCACCAGGTTCTGTAACAAAATCTACACGCTGAAATTGGTATTCGAACAACACTTCATTGACAAAATCTAATGATAAAGTATCACCAATTGTTATCTTCAATGTATTTTTCTCCAGCTCTTTTCTGGTTACTACTTTTTCGAATAAAGCATCCGGATATGTAATAATCAGTGCAGGTTTTTTTCTGGAGTTGATTCTATTCAGTACTTCTGCTCTTAATAGCACATTAGCATTATCTGTTTCTTCAATTTGATAGGGTCTGCGGTAACTTCCAGGATAGAACAATACGTTTTTATCTCCGAGTTGTTGTTCTAAATCATTAAGATAATATGCAGCCTCTTCTTTATCATCAAAAACACACAAAAAAGGTTTGTCCGCTTGCTCAAAAGCAGTCGAAATTACAAAGGATAAAGAAGATCCGATAAGACCTTGTAAATGTGTTTTACTTTCGGACTGGGCAATAGCATTCCCCAGTTTCTGCAGAGACAGAGACTGTGCAAAGGTTTGCGTGATTATATTTTTACTCACAGAGCAATAATTTTAAGCAAATATAAGAGCTATCTATTTGTATCCAAAAGTAGTATACGATTTATTAAGAGAATTGCAATATTAATTTCTCAAAATCTTCTTCAGTATTGTATACATTACAGGAAACTCGCATAGCATTTCCTCTAAAAGAGACAAAAATTTGTGCTTTCTTCAATTTTGCCTTAATCTCTTCTAAATCGATATGATTAGGAAGGTAAATTCCGAATAAATGATGCGCTCTATATGCATCATCTTCGATAAAACATCCTAGTTCGCGGAGTTTTTGAACAGCATTTTTGGAAATACTTTTTCCATATTCCTGAATGTTTTTTGGTTGCCATGTAATCAATTGTTCGATGGCTCTTATCATCATTGGAGTTAACACAAAGTTACTGGATTCTCCTACGGAGTATCGAGCTGCTTTCTCCTGATATCGATCTTCATATTTGGTAAGTCCAGAAAAGTCTTCACTATTATACCGGTTCATCCAATTATGTTCGATTGGTGTACCATTATTAAAAGCATCACTATAATAAGCCATTCCAATAGCATAGGGGCCTAATAACCATTTATAACCACCACAAACTAGTGCATCCGGTTCAATTTCTTTTATTGAAAAAGGAAAAGCACCTACACTTTGTGTTCCATCGATGACCAACATCGCGTTTACTGTTTTGGTTTTCTCACGAATTGCTTTTAGATCAAATAAAGTGCCATCTGCCCAGTGTACATGGGGCATTGCAATTACTGCAGTGTTTTTGGTGATAGCTTCCAGAATATTTTCATTCCAGCGTTTACCTCTGTTTTCTAATTCAACAGGAGGTTTAATGACTTTGATGATTGCATCATTTTTCTTTGCAACTTCTTGCCAGATATATACATTGCTAGGAAATTGTTCATCTACCAGAATGATTTCACCCCCTTTTTTAACGGGTACATTGTTAGCAGCATTAGCAATACCATAAGAAACTGATGGAATTATCGCAGTGTTTTTATAACTCGGAGCATCAATGAGCGTTGCAAAACGCTGTTTTAGAATTTCTTTTTCATTAAAGAAATCTTTAGGTAGTATCTCGTAGGGATGTGCTTTTCTTTTTACAGATTGTACACCTATCTCGGTTACGGATTTTAATTGAGGAGCCATATAGGCTCCATTGAGATAGGTGATTTCTGGTGATAGATCGAATAGGTGTTTTTGATGTTGCATATACACTTTAAGTAAAAAACTAAAATTAGTGTATCGATATCAGATGTAAAAGTGTTTATGAAAATATTAGGAATCCCCTATTGTTTTATTGAACTCTTAATATGTTTAAAAAAAATTAAAAGTTGAATGTTTTATCCTTTTAAAGAAACTTTGTTTTATCAATTACAATTATCTTCTGTGTTAAGAATATCAGTATTCGTTTTAGTTGAAATACTTGTGCAATTATTGGTTTCGGGATCAATAACAGGAAAACTTCCTCCCTTAATATGTTGCAGATTATTTAGTCTGGTAATAACCATTTTTTGTAAACTTAATTTTTTATTTTTCATTCTCCCTTTTTTAGATTTTGCATTTTGTTCTTGATTCGAATATAAGTAGAGTAATACAATTACATCTTACTTTTTTACGGTTTTATATCCGTTTTCAGTGAAAACAGGGTGATAAAACAAGATAAATATCAATTCGTTACCTAAAGTTTTAATTAGCTAGAATTTGTTTTTCTAGTTCTTTGATGAAATAAGAAGGATGTATTCCATTTTGTTTATAAAAAGCTTTAGAAAATGCATCTGTAGTATTAAAACCCATTTCTTGGGCAATGGCTTTTATCGTATAGTTTCTAAATTTAGAATCTGTCTTAAGCCTTTTTATTGATTGATCTATTCTAAGACCATTTATATAACGATTAAATGATTTCTCTTTATAGGTATTAATAATTTTAGATAGATATTTAGAATTGGTTCCAAATCTCTTTGCCAAAATGTTTATAGATAAATCGGTTTCGGTAAATCCTATTTCATTTTCAAAAATTGTTAATTTGCCAAGTATGTCTTTTATACTTTCTTCAGGAATAGTAAGTTTAGTTTTTTCCGTCTTTACTATTATTGATATGTCTTGTTTTTTTTGAGGGTCTTGATTATGAAAAAGCTCCTGAAATCTTAACTTATATTGTTTTTGTCTGCGATGATTAATTAACCATAAAACAAATAGCGAAAGACTAACAATAGCCAATATACTAATGATTGTATGAGATGTTTTTTTTCCGGTTGTTAAGCTGTCTATAATTTCTTGTTTTTCGGAAAGTAACCTTGGTGTATCGTAATTTTGTACTACGGTTTTCATTAAGTATCTATAATTAGTATGTAGTACACTATCTACTGTGATTAATTGTTTGATATATTTTAATTGATTATCCTTATCACCTAACTTCTTGTAATAATTAATTAAGATTTCATAATTCTCTCGATTATTAGGCATAATCTCAGATATTTCTTGAAATATATCATCTACATTAATATGCGCAGCAATAGCCTCCTTTTGTTTGCCTAACGCCATCATCGTTTTTCCATAAAAAAAGTAAGCCATAGATAAATTAGCTTTATCATCATTTATTTTAAACTCTTCGATAGCGATCAGTAAGCTGTCTTTGGCTGTTGTGAAGCTTTTTTTGTCAAATAAATTAATTCCTTCATTTAATGTAAAGTAGTATTTGAAACTTTCATCATTAAACTTTATTGATTCCTTATAGCCAAGAACGTTAAAAGTAGTAGCAGAATCTAGTTTTTTATTCAAATTATAAGCATCAGATAACGCAAATAATGTCCTCAAGTAAGTCCTTGGTTTTTTTTCCTTAAGTTTTGAATAATACTGATAACATTGTCTAAGTTCCACTAATGCTGTTTGGTGTTCTCCAATCCTATTTTTTAAGATTCCAATATTTTTTTTGCTAGTATAAAAAAGGTGGGTATTTTCAAATTCTTTTGCTTTTTCAATGGTTACTAGATATAAATCAAGGGCTTTCTTAAAGTTCCCTTGATCATATGCTATTCCGGCTTTATTATAATAAGCAAATGCAGGATAAGATTTGGTTTTTAAGTTATTTGCATATAGAATCATGCTATCCGCATATTTTTCGGTAATTTTTTCATCCTGAGTAATACGTGAGAAATAATAGAAGCCATCTGCTATTTTGGAGGTGTCCTTATCTTTTTTTGCTTTGAATAAATATGATTGAGCGTATAATATTGCTTTTGATGAATCCTTTGCATTCTTGAATACCATTTTTTTTAAATATGTATATTCTTTAGTAAGTAAGCTATCAAAAGAGGTCTGAAAAGCAAAAAGAGTGTTCGTGTTTAGGATTATAAATTTTAATTATTGATGCACTAAAATAACTTCCTTTTTTGTGATAGCATATATTTTAATCTTTTCTGTAGGTTCTAGCGTATGATTGCCAGTAAATTCTCCAAAAGCAGGAAGGATGAGCTGGTTTTCTTTCTGATAAAAACAAGGTAAGCGGAGACGCTGTTTACCAAGACCACCTAAAAGTACTCCAGGATGAATATGACCACAAAAATTAAAAAACCCCTCTCTTTCTTCTGGATAATGGCTAAGTAAAAAGTTGTCTAGAATCAATTCTGAACCTAATTTGATGTTTATTTCTTCATATTTATGAGGAGAAATAATATCGTGATTCCCTACAATTAAAATAAATTCTGCCTTAGTTTTAGATATCCAATCAGAAAATAATACCCACTCATTATTAATAAAACTATGGAAAAGATCTCCTAAAAAGTAGACTTTAGAAGGATTAAAAGCATGGAGTACCGTGTCTAATTGTTCAAAGTTTTTGAGAATAGCTTCTTGTGGTACCGCGCTGCCATGTTTTCTAAAGTGGGATACTTTACCAAGATGTAGATCAGCAATCAATAACGTGTTTCTTTCTTCCCAGAATATAGCACCAGTTGGGTGAAGAATAAAGGTTTGATTTTGTATCTGTATGGTTTGGTTCATTACTGAAATTAGTTTTCAAATAACACCTCCCTTAATCCCTTCTTTTTAGGAGGGAAGGTTTAGTTTCTTAAGCGATCATTTCTTGGATAACAAAGCTACCATCTTTTTAATGCGATTTTCGAGTTTTTCGCTAGATAATTTTTCTCGCAGTCGATCTGTAATAATGGGAAATGAAAAAGGGGTTGCTTTTTTGCAAGATTTCCATATGATGGATTGCCGCTCAATTCTTTCTAAGGCTTTTTGTAATCTACCTTCTTCTAATTGATGTTCAAAAGTCTCTATAAAAGCTTGCTGATACAATAGATTTTCAGATTCGTAATCTCTAAATACATTGAATAACAATTGTGAACTGGATTGCAGATGTTTACTTTTTAGCATTTTATCAGGGTATCCTGTAAATACCATTCCTGATATTACTGCAATATCTCTAAATTTGCGTCTAGCCATTTCTGTTGCATTCAAGCTTTTTTGAAGATCACTATGCATATCATCTTTAGTAAAAAGATCGTTGTCAATTACCTGTTGCATATCAATCTCTTGATCGGATAGAAGTTCAAAACCGTAATCATTAAACGCTATAGAGAAAGAAATTGGTGATAAAAGACTGATTCTGTATGCTAATAAACTTCCTAAAGCTTCATGAACAAATCGACCTTCGAAGGGGTAAAAGATAGCGTGATACCCTTCTCGTGTTTTGAATGTTTCGATCAGAAATTCATCGGATCCCGGAATAATACTTTCTTCTTCTTGTTTTTTAAATATATGCGAAAGCGCTTTTAGTTCAGTAGATTTTTTTTCGTTAGTAGTAGAGGAAGCTTTGTATAATTCACTACGCAATAATTCAGACATTTGTGATGTTAGTGTTAATCTACCGCCCATCCAACTAGGAACTTTAGAAGTTTTTTTAGAGGATTTTCGTACTAAAACCTTCATCTCCTTTATTCGTACAAGTTCCAGATTTCTTCCTGCAAATGTAAAGACATCTCCAGGTTTTAATTTAGAAATAAACCACTCTTCGATACTACCAATATATCCTCCTTTTAGGTATTTTACAGTTAATACAGCGTCACTTACAATAGTTCCTATTTGTAGCCGATGTCGCATAGCGACTCCTCTGTTATTAACTTTAAACAATCCATCTTCTAGAATTTCTACTTTTTTATATTCATCATATTGCTGTAGACTTTGACTGCCAATGGTAATGAAGTTTAATATCCATCTCCAATCATCTTCTGACATTGCTTGATAACAAAAAGTTTTTTTAATTTCATGATAAATTTTGTTAGGATAAAATCCATTAGAAACTGCCAATGTAGTAAGGTATTGAACCAGTACATCAAAACTATTTAAATATGGGATACGGTCTTCTACCGTATTGTGTTTTACCGCTTGTTGTAACGCTGATGCTTCGATCAACTCTATAGCGTGTGTTGGTAAAAAATAAATAACACTGGTTTTACCTGGTTGATGACCACTGCGACCTGCACGCTGCAGAAATCTGGCAACTCCCTTAGGACCTCCAATCTGAATGATCGTTTCTACTGGAGCAAAATCTACACCTAGATCCAGACTTGAGGTACATACTACAGCTTTTAATGATTCATTGCGGATAGCTTGTTCTACCCAAAGTCTTGTTTCTTTGTTAATACTTCCGTGATGCATTGCCATTTCTCCTGCAAACTCTGGATATTTCTGTAGTATTTTCTGAAACCAAATTTCGCATTGACTACGTGTATTTGTAAAAAGTAATGTGGTTTTACTTCTTTTGATAATCGGGAGAACTTCGTCTAATAAATGAATGCCTAAGTGCCCTCGCCAAGGAAAGGTTTCCATTTCTTTAGGAACAATGCTTTGAACCTTAATCTTCTTTTTAATATTAGCTTTGATTAATACCGAGTTCTGTAAAGCATCCGATTCATATCCCAATAATACTTCTCGAGCTTGTTCCAGATTTCCAATTGTTGCGGAAATTCCCCAAATTCTAAGGTTTTTTGAAATTGTCTTTAATCTGGATAATGCTAATTCGATTTGTACGCCACGTTTAGTTCCTAATAATTCGTGCCATTCATCAATTATGATAGCAGTGCAATCTTTAAAAGTTTTATCATATCCTTTTGAGGCAAGCAACAGTTGTAAACTTTCGGGAGTGGTAATGAGTAAATCTGGCATGGAACGTTTTTGTGCTGCTCTTTCTTTTTGAGAAGTGTCGCCGGTTCTTATTCCTATTGTAAGTTGCGTGTTTAGATCCTCAGCAAACCTTTCTGTAGCTTGCTTAATTTCTTGCGAAAGTGCTCTTAGAGGCGTTATCCATATGGCTTTTAAACCTTTTTTATGTTTCGTTTCGTAATCGGGATTATGTTTTATGTAATTTAGAACAATAGGAATCCATAATGCGTAGGTTTTTCCACTACCAGTTGGCGCGTTTAATAGTCCGTTTTTTCCTTGTAAGAATGCTTTCCAGCTTTGTTTCTGGAATGGAAAGGATTTCCATTGCTGTTGTTGGAACCAAGATTCTGCGATTGTAAAAAGCTCTTTTTGTGTCATGAATCACTGGTTACATTTGGAATTAATGCTTTTAAGTCTTCTAAACAATTGGCTTCTTCAATTTTTTTGTCCTGTCTCCATCTTAAAATACGAGGAAAACGGGTGGCAACACCACTTTTGTGTCTTTTAGAGAGTGCAATTCCTTCAAAAGCTATTTCAAAAACTAATTCTGGGGTAACACTTCTAACTGGGCCAAAACGTTCTAGTGTATTTGCCTTAATAAATTTATCAACTTCTTTAAATTCGGCATCGGTAAGACCAGAATAAGCTTTCGCAAAAGTTACGAGCTCTGTTTTATCATCATTCCAAAGTCCGAAGGTATAATCCGTAAATAAATTAGATCTTCGACCGTGCCCCCGCATTGCGTATGTCAGGACAGCATCAATTGTTAAAGGATCCACTTTCCATTTCCACCAATCACCTTTTTTGCGACCTACTAGATAAGGAGAATCTTTTCTTTTAAGCATCAATCCTTCTGATCGTACTTCTCTAGACCGTTCGCGCTCATCAGCTACTGCTGACCACGAGTTGAAAGTCATTTTCTCAGAGAGATGTAATGGTGTTTCGTGTTTCATATAAAGTTTAGAATCACAGACTTTTTGAAATAGTTTTTCTAATAATTCTCTACGATCAGAAAATGGATGATTTCTAATGTCATTTCCTTTCCATTCTAGCATATCATATACTTTTAAGATCACAGGAGTTTTCTGAAGTAGGTTTTTTGATACTGTTTTTCTTCCTATCCTTGTTTGTAGATCATTAAATGTTCCAATCTCTCCATTAGGAAAAGGTAGAATTTCGCCATCTAAAACGGTCCCGTTAGGTATAATACCCAAAAACTTCTGAAATTCGGGATATTTGTCAGTAACTAGTTCTTCTCCACGACTCCAAATAAAAATTTCATTATTTCTTATGATAACTTGTGCTCTGATTCCATCCCATTTATGTTCAGCATACCAATCTGCTACGTTTCCCAGATCTGAAACTTCATTTTCTACAGCATATGCTAGGTAGAAGGGATAAGGTTTTGAAAGAAAATCAGATTCATTCTTTTTTAATATTAAGTCTTCAAAAGAAATAGTATTAGGATCCCAATTTCCCATTAATTTATAGGCTAATATATCTTCATCAATTTGTGTAGCTTTGGATAAGGCACGAGTCATTAGCTTTTGGCTGACTCCAATTCGAAAACTACCAGTAATTAGTTTAGTGAATACAAAACGCTCATAATAGTTAAGTACTTCCCAGTTTTTTAGTAGATATGTCTTTTTTTCTTCTTCGGATTGCTTCTTAAGAGCGATCATCTCTTCTAGAAATTGTGTAAGCGTCTTTGTGGAACTTTCTTCTGACGCTGGAATCACCAAAGCAATAGTTTCTGCAAGATCACCAACAATATGGTAAGACTCTTCAAACAACCAAAGCGGAATGTTTGCTAATTCTGAAGCCCAGGTTCTAAGCAATGTAGTATTTACAGGTCTTGGAGGTCTTCGATGAGAGAGAATCGCGATAGTCCATACTTTATCTTTTTCTTCTGCTTGTTCAAAATATGAAGCTAGCGCATTTACTTTCAAATTGGTTTTATTAGTGCTGTCTAGAGTTTTGATGAGGTTTGCAAATTGTTTCATTCTATAACCTCACTTTCTTTTTTGGTGTCTATTTCAGCGAGCTCACCTTCATATTGTGTTTTTTCTGTACGAGCATCATACCCTAATTCTCTCAGGTATTTAGAAAATATCTCTGTGTATCCGTGTGTGGTAATAACTTTAGTCGCTTCCGTTTCTTTGATAGCGGTTAGCAATCCATCCCAATCGCAGTGGTCAGAAAGTACAAAACCTTTATCGATTGCCCTGCGTCTTCTGGCTCCTCTAAAAGCCATCCATCCACTTGCAGAAGCGGTGACATAAGGCACCATTTTTCTTATCCAGGTACTCCCATGAGTACTAGGAGGGGCTATCACTATATTTCCGATAAGCTCTTCTTTTTTAGTTTCTCTCGTAATTAAGGTAGTTTTAGGAAAAGATACCATTGGTCGTATCACATTTGTCATATTCTCTATAGCACCGTGTGTATAAATCTTACCAATTTCAGGATTTACATATTTTAAAAGCCGTTGAGCTTTTCCAAGGGAATATCCAAATAGGATAGAGGTTTTTCCTTCAGTTTGGTTTTCTGACCACCACTGGTTAATATCTCTAAAAACTTCTTCTTGAGGAGCCCATTTGAATGCAGGTAACCCAAAAGTACATTCGGTAATGAATGTATGGCATTTTACAGGTTCATAAGGAGTTGATATTCCGTCATCTTCTATTTTATAATCTCCGGTAAATACCCAAACTTCACCCTTATGTTCAACTCTAATTTGTGAACTACCAATAATATGACCGGCAGGATGGAAACTGAATTTTACGTTGTTAATTGTAAAAGTTTCTCCATATTCTTTTCCTGTAACGAATATATCACCTAATCGATGTTGTATAATTGGAATGTTTGTATGATGTGTTATATACTGTTTGTGTCCCCATCGACTATGATCCGCATGACCGTGAGTAATAATAGCTTTATCTACAGGTTTCCATGGATCGAGATATACTTTTGCGACATCACAATAGATTCCTTTTTCTGTAAATTCTAAAAGCGGTCGATATGACATAGATGATAATTACAACTCCATTTTACTTGTTTGATTGAAATTACGGAATACTATTTTGACAAAAAAGTGTTTATAGAAATATTAGGAGTTGTTGACATCCTTTTAGGGATATTACTTTTTGCTCTAACGGATGATTTCCTCTCTTTATATGGTCAGAACAAAGGAATTGTTGTGTTAATTCGAGATTATTGTAATTAACTGTTATTTAGTGTTTTATGTGGTTTTTTATAACTTCCAATTCCACGAATTGGAGGTTAAGACTCTTGTTATTCAGGGTTTTCTGAAGTTATCTTTGACCAAAGATTATAAAATCAGACTAAATAATATTGTTTTGAAAACACCTATATATTATATTATTAAAAAATATCTGGATATCTCTGGATATCATTTCAGTATGGATGAATTGAACCTTCAATTGATAAGTCATCCGAATTTCCCGAATTTAATTGCCATAGTAGATCTTTTTAATCATCTGGGAATTGAACATTATGCTCTTGAACTTCAAAAAGAACTTTTAATTCTTACAGAATTACCGCAGTACTTTTTAGCAAATATTGTTGGAGATAAAGGACCACAATTAGCATTAGTTTCTAAAAAACAAAACAAATTAATTGTAAAAACAGATAAAAAAGAAGAGCAAAGCATTTCCAAAGAGGAATTTATAAAGATTTGGTCTGGAATCGTTATCTGCATCAATGATGAAGAAAAAGATGCGGATGAAAAGAGAATAGGTTTCGCAACTTCTGCTCAATCTATTGTATTTACAATGGCAATAGTAAGCATAATGACTATCATGTTGAAATCAGACTTTACAATCTTTCAACTTATTTCATTCAGTCTTTCTGTGCTTGGAGTATTTATTAGCTTTTTGATTATTCAGCAAGAAATAGGTTCTGGTTCTAGTACTGTGGTTAAATTTTGTAACGCTTCTGAGAAAACAAGTTGTGAAGCAACTATTAATTCTAAAGGAGCTTTGTTGTTTGGAGTTCTAAAATTAAGTGATATGGGGATTGTTTATTTCTCGTCTTTACTATTACTCTGGTTATTTAGTTCAATAAGCGCCGCTTCTCTGGCCCCATTAATAATACTTGCTGGCTATTGTAGCGTACCAATGATTTTATATTCGGTACTATATCAGTGGCTAGTAATAAAAAAATGGTGTCTTTTATGTTTAGGAATTGGGAGTGTTTTACTCGTTCAGTTTTTGAGCTCATTTATAGATGCTAAACCATTTGATGAATTGCTATACTTAATTGAGTTAAACCAAGTTTTGTTATTTTCTTTTGGAATAATTATAGTAACTATGTTTTGGTTTTTTGTAAAACCGTTAATAAAGAAAGACAAGGAGTTATCTATTTTGAAGATTCAGCATCTAAAATTCAAACGTAATTTTAATTTTTTTAAAGCTTCTCTATTAAAAGAAACACCTATAAATACTATTGAAATTCCTAATGAGATTGTTTTAGGAAATCCTTCGGCTCCAATAGCATTAACTTTGATTACGAACCCTTTATGTTCTTACTGTAAAAAAGCCCATAAAGCTGTGGATAAAATTCTTGATATATATCCTCATAAAGTTAAAGTTGTCATTCGTTTTAGTGTTGATTTTAGCAATGTAGAAGATACAGCAACGCAAATTGCACATCATTTGATCCATACATATGTGCAGAAAGGAGAAAGCAGTTGTAGAAATGCACTAAATGATATCTACAGTTTTGATACGAATCAGGATAAAAAGAAATGGCTGGATAATCAATATATCGATATAAATCCAGAAATTGTAACGATTCTTCAGGAGCAAAAAGTTTGGGGAATCAACGAAAAAGTATATCTCACGCCTACCTTATTGGTCAATAATTATGTTTTTAATAGAGAAGAATACATTATTGAAGATCTCCTCTATTTTATTGAAGACTTACAAGAAGAAAATTTACGCTATGAATTAGTGTAAATCACCAAATACAAAATTCAAAAATATTTTTCGCGCGTTGAATAGACATATGTTCTGAGTGTCTTTAAATGTTCAGATCTTATACGAATTCTTAAATTTTTTAAAATGAAAAAAGTGAATGTAAATAGCTTATTTAAAAAAGGGGCTAAAACTTTAGATAGATCAGAATTAAAATTGATTTCTGGAGGAGGTCCACAAGAAACAGATTTTCTTACTGGAGGTACTGTGTCAGGATGCGGTAAACCCTGTGACTTAGATGGCACAGGAGGTTGTAGTGGTGAGTGTAATCAGTGTGCCACTCAATTTAATATTGGCGACCAGACTGGTGGAGACGGTATAAGCGTTGTTAGATGGGGTGTTTGTAGACAACCCTAATAAATTATCATTCCCATATTTATACTATATATAAATATGGGATCCTACTGAAAATAAATGTTATTAATCAGAAAAAAAGTTAATGCAAATAACCTTTTTTAGTAAAGAGGGCTAAAACACTTGATAGGTTGAATTTAAAAGTAATGTCGGGAGGAGGTTATTATGAAACCTCTTTTCCGGATGGAGGGAATTCCACTAGTGTATACGGTAAAGTATGTGATATCTATGCATATGACTGCTACCACAGTGAATGTAATACGTGTATCCCTATGGGATTTGGTTTAGGAACTGCGGGGAATTGTGGTCAGCAATAGGAGATTACATTCTGTTTGAATAACAAACGAATTATTATAACAAAGCCCATATTTATATATAGTATAAATATGGGCTATTTATTCTCTTAAGGGTCTAATACCCCGAGGCTTGCCTCGTCAGTAAATGTTTAAAGTTTGAAAACGTGTTCCTATAAAATGCTCCGCGGGCTTGCCCCGGAGAAATTTACTGGAAAATATAGACAGATTCCGGTAGGATTATTTGCAGGAATTCCGCAATTGAGTATTCCAATTCATGAATTTTAATGGCTATAGTGGTAAGTTTTATCTGGATGATAATGCTATTTCTTTTCTAGATAGTAAGATTTTTTTATAGGTTGTCAACACAGACTCTTCCATCTGATCGACAATTGTTATTTGAAGCATATACACAAATTGTTATAGGCCCACAAGAGTGAACTAATTCTGTAATACAAGTAAATGTAGGGTCTGGACAAGTGTCTGTATCACATTGTGTTGCAGAAAAATCTATTGGATTTTCTCCAGTTCCTCCTTTGATGTGTTGTAAACCATTTTGATTAAGTTTAGCAATTTTAATTTTTTGTAAGCTCAGCTTTTTCCCTTTTTTGTTTTCCATGGATATTTATTTTTTATTGAACACAAGTGTATAAATAATTGTAATCCAAGATGTTTAAAAACAGAAGTCACAATTTTGAATATTGTGACTTTGTCATCATCTTATTTGTAGTCTTTTTAGTTTGCTACGCAGAATCGCTCGTTGGATCGGCAATTGTTATTTGTACCAAATAATGGTCCGCAACCATCAGTAATACAAGTGTCTGTCGGATCTGGACAAGTGTCAGTATGACATGCTGTTGCAGAGAGATCAACTCCTATCTCTGTATCTCCTCCGATAATATGACGTAAACCATTTTGATTAAGTTTGGCAATTTTAATTTTTTGTAAGCTTAGCTTTTTCCCTTTTTTAATTTTCATAAATGTTCGCTTTTTGTTTCCGATATAAAAGTAAACATTATTTCACTTAAAGAATTAAGTTTGTAAAATTTACTAATGTATTTTCAAGGAAAAAGCACTTTTAAAAACTTAATAATCAAAATGTTATGAATTATTCTCTTTTTCGAGTAATTTAATGAAATAAGATGGATACATTCCTGTTTTTTGATAAAACGCCTTAGAAAAAGCTCGATCATTATTATACCCAAGTTCTCGTGCAATTCCTTTAATACTATAAAGTCTAAACTTTGGATTTTCTTTAAGTTGTTTGATTACATAATCTACTCGTAATTCATTAATATATACGCTAAATCTTTTTTGTTTATACTGATTAATGATTTTGGATAAATATTTAGAATTTGTATTCAGTTTTTTTGCTAAAGCTGCAATCGTTAAGTTACGAGCTAAGAAGCCATTTTTGTGTTCGAATTGTGTGAGTCTTTCCAGAATTTCTTCTACAATATTTTCTGGGATATCAATAGTTTTAGTATTTTTTTCGACCGTAATCGATGATTCTATAGCTTTTGTTTCGGGCTTATTTTTCGGGTGCATAATGGCCTGATACCTTCTTTTATATTGTACTTTTCTATAATACACTGATAAGAAAAATATACTAAGAATAATTACAACTAATAAAGTAATACTGTATTTTAAAGATATTATTTTCTCCTTTTTCTGTAGTGTTGTAATTAGAAGTTGTTTTTCTTCTAATAACTGAGGAGTGTCATATTTGTTGGTTATTGTTTTATGTAAATTTCTATAATTAGCATTGAGAACACTATCTACAGCAAATACCCTATTAATGTAATATAGTTGTTTGTTTTTATCATCTATCGACTTATAATGATCAATTAATAATTCATAACCTTCACGCATTTCTACGGTGCGTAGTTTTTTATTTTCAAAATACCAATCAATTTTTTCTAGAGATTTTAATGCCATTTTGGGACGACTAAGCGCTATATATATTTTGCCTAAGTGTAGATGTGCATCGATTAAAGAAGCTGTGTCATGAGCATCATATTTTTCGATAAAAGGAATAGCCTTATTGATACTATACAGCGAGGATTCATATTGCTTATCACCGTATAAATTAATTCCTGAATTTAAAACAAATTGATAATAAATATTGAGGCTATCTTTTATCGATTCCTCTAATCCTACTTGAGTATAATAGGATGCAGAATCTTGCTGATTCAATTTTCGATAGGAATTGGCAAGACCTAAAATTGTTGCTAAATGTCCTTCTCCCTTAATTTCATTTTCATTTTCATAGGTTATGATTTCTTTATACATCTTCTTGGCATCTTCGTACTCTCCAAACTCTAATTTTAAGGTTCCAATACTATGCTTGATATCATTAAAAGCATTATTATTTACCTTCTCTGCTAAGCTTAAGGCAGTAAGGTAGTCTTCTAAAGATCGAATATAATTACCAAGTTGTTTATGAACTCCAGCACGGCTAATATAAGTAGCGAGAGGGTAAATAGGATGTTTTATTGCACCGCTCATAGTAACAGAACTATCTAAATAGACTAACCGTTTTGGCAAATCACTAAAATGATTAAAGGATACCTGAAAATATCCCATGGTCATTCCCAACGAATCTTGTTCTTGTTTGCCTTTTTCTAATAATATATTGGATAAAGATGTGACTTTGATGGAGTCTTGTACATAGGTGCGGATTAAACCCTCAATTTCATCGAATGTTTTGGTTTGCAAAGAATCAGGTATTGTAATTTTTTGAGCATAACCAACGGTAGTAATGAATAATAAAAAGATCATTAATATGATCTTTATTTTTTTGATATGAAGAGTTTGCATAGCCCAAAAATATTGAAATAAATAAGGATTTCCATATCAGAAAATTAGATTTCGTGCTTTTCTATAACAAAGCAATGAAACTTTATCAATCCTGAAAATAGTTTTTTAATTATAAAAAAGGATAATTATATATTTTAAAAGGAGTTTAGTTTGGTTATATTTGCGGCAAAATAAACAAAATACATGATGTCTATATCTGATTTATTTGATAGTGGTTTTCAAAAACGAAATCAAGATCATTTTGCTGCGATTGTTAGAGTGGCTATGAGTGATGGAATAATAACGGATGAAGAGCGAGCTTTCTTAGATCGATTAGCTCGAAATCTTAATATTTCTGAGAATGATTATAAGGAAATATTAAAAGATTACGCTTCTCGTCCTATCAACCCTCCAACAAGTTACGATGCAAGACTAGAAAGACTTTTTGATTTGGCTAGAATGGTATATGCGGATAATATAAAAGGAGATGATCAAGTTATATTATTAGAAAAGTTATGTATAGGATTAGGTTTTAGATCGGATAATGCTAAGTATGTTGTAGATAAAGCCCTATCGTTAGTAGATCAAAATGTAGATGGAGATACGTTTGCAGATGAGATTAAAAATATGAACCGATAACTTTTTATCTGGTTTCGATAAATTATATAAAAAAAGCCGCTTTATGAAGCGGCTTTTTTAGCTATTTGTTTAACTATTTTATAGATTAAATCTTCTTGTTCAAACGGTTTAGCAATAAAATCATCCATTCCAGATCGAAGACATTTGTCTCTTTCTATTTGGGTGGATTTTGCTGTAAAACCGATTATAGGAACTTCTGAAATTACTTTATCTCCATAGTTGTTTCTTATCATATGGGTTGCCTGATATCCATCTACCTTGGATAGTTTTAGATCCATCAATACTAAATCATAATTTCTTCTTTCTAGATAGCTGATAGCTTCTTCTCCATTAATAGCTACATCGACAAAGAAACTACCATGACTGATTAGGATCTTCATAATCAAAAACTGAGTGGCTTCTTCGTCTTCTACTAGTAACACTCTGAATTTCTTTTTAGATTCTGGTAGATTATATTTTTTCTTTTTCTTTTCGGGAGAAGATTTTGTTATTTCAAACTTAAAAGGTAATTTAATATCGAAAGTAGTTCCGTGTTCAGGTTTACTGGTGACTTTAATTTCTCCACCTAATAAATCTACCAAATCTTTTACAATTGCTAATCCTAATCCTGTGCCCGAAATTTGTTTATCCTCATTAAAACGTGTAAATCTTTTAAAAATATTTTCTAAGTTTTCCTCCTGTATCCCTAATCCGGTATCTTCAATCTTAAAACTAATACTTAATTTGTTAGTACGTTGATAATTTTTAGTAACCGAAAGACTTACTTTACCTTCTTCAGTGAACTTAAAAGCGTTGTTAAGAATGTTGTTTAAAATCTGAAACACGCGAGTTCTATCTCCGATAAGATATTCCTGGATGTTGGGATCAATGTAGGTTTCGAATTGTATTTCTTTATCTTCAGCCAGTTTGGCGTAAGTTTCTTTAAAACCTTCTACAAGATTAATAAATAGAAACCGTTCTTCGACAATCTTAATTTTACCAGATTCTATTTTAGCAATATCAACCATATCCTCAATCAAGGCGTTAAGATGTAAACTTTGCCTTTTTATGATTCTGGCTAATTCTTCTTGTTCAAAATTTAAATTTGTTTTTTCTAATACTTCTACAAATCCTAAAATCCCCGTTAGTGGAGTTCTGATTTCATGATTTATATTGGAAATAAAACTATTTTTAAATTTCTCTTTTTCGAGAAGGTACTGATTCTTAAGTTCTAATTTTTTACTCTTAAGTATGGATTCGTTTTTCTGCTGAGCTATTTTATTAAGCTCGTGGTATTTTGTAGAATAATCGAATAAAAGAATAACTACTTCCTGAGTGTTTATCTTTATAGTTATATCACAAATTTTTTCAATTTTTCCATCTTCTAGATGAATACAAGGAAAATTATAAGTAGTTTCCTCTTTCTCGAATACTTCGATAAAGCTTTTTAATATTTCAAAAAAAGGATGTGCATCATAGATGGAAGTTCCTATTTTCCATTGGAATACATTGGCATCGGTTTCCTTGATTTTTCCATCATGATGAACTATGGTGCATTGTGTTTTTTGATTAAATAGCAACCTTTCTTCTTGATATGTCATAATACTAGGTAGTTATTTCCTTGGCAAGATCTAAGAAGAAATCCTGCACATTTTTATTGGTTTTTGCACTCGTTAAACAATCAACAACTATATTTTGTTCTTTAAACTTTGTAATAGTTTCCTTTTCATTCACTAAATCTAATTTATTACCAATAACCTTAATCGTTACTTTTGGATGATTTTTAGTTAGATACGCTAGATCTTTATTAAGATCTTTATAAGTATCAATTCTGGTTAAATCAAATACATAAATAAATGCATTAGATCCTAATAAATATGATTTTCTTGTGTCTTCTATATCCGCATGACCTTCAGTATCCCAAATGATCATAGATAGTTCACGTCCATCGGGCATTTCGATTACTTTCTTTTTTATCTGAACACCAAGTGTTACTTTATAATCTTCAGAAAATTCGTTGTCGATAAAACGCCTGAATAAAGACGTTTTTCCAACACCGAAGTGTCCTAAAAGCACTACTTTTTTAGACAATTTCATCTTCAAAATGTTTTTTTAATTTTTTAGTAAAAAGCTCACTATTTTCTAGATCTCTTTTTGAAATATTATGTTGAGCAAAATTAATAATTTGATCTTCTAATACCTCTTTAAACATCATATTATATGCTCCAGAAATAACGGCGGCGATATAATAAGAATAAAAATTTTGTACATGAATAGTATATAACTCGTATTCTATTGTTTCGAGGTTTTGATTTCCTCCCTGAAAAGCATCTTCTACAAAACTTTTAATAGCAGTTAACATTCCTGCAACCATATCTTTGTCTACAGTATTTTCGGATAAAGGACTGTAATCAGCTATCAATAATCCAGAATCTTTTTCAATGACGAACATCTGGATCAACCTTGGTTTTGCATAATCTGTGATGACTAAGTCACCATCACTAATTCCTTGTGCTCTAGCTTTAGTCCTTCTAAACCAATTTTTAAAAGAGAAGGCTTGTCGAGTTTTTTTATTAATATTTTCACTCAATAACTTCATCTCATGTGCAATATATTTCTTTATCATCTTACCGATAATAGGAAACAATGCTTCGACTACGGCATCCTGCGAATTTTTGATTTCTTCTTTTAAAGCTTCTGTAATGGTTGGTCCCAGAGTTTTGGGTATTTCCTGAACAAACTCTTCTAATTTATCATCTATAATAGGATCTACCTTATGAGAAAGTTCTTGTTTTTGATGAACTATTTTACTTAGTTCATCGACTTTTTTTGCAATGGAGTCTGCATACTCCTTCTCTTCAGTAAGAAGAAGTTCTTTAAGAATCTTAAGTTTATCCTGCTCTTCCATAACCTTGGATAGACAGATTACTTCTTATTGATTTTCTCTCCCATTGCGATCAGGAGATCACCTAATGTTTTTCTATCCACTTTTTTATTATCCAGCATTTCTACTTTATCGGCTAGATTATCCTCCAATTCTGTAATCCTGATATTTATATCAGTACTAAGATTGTCTATTGCCTGGTTTAATTCTTTTCTTGTGTCTTCGATAAAATCTTCCAGCTCCTTTTTTTTAGAAGAAATATCCTTTTTTACTGCATCGAATTCAGAATTGTAAGCAGCAATATTCTCTCCGAAGATTAGATTTTTTATTGCTTCTATTTTTGAAGATGGATCGTTTACTACTTTTTCTTCAACAGCTTTATTTTCTTTCGCCATTTTGGTTAATTTATGTTGTTGTTCTATGAGCTATACGTAAATTTAACATAAAAACATTAAAAACAAGGGTTAAGCACTAATAATGTTAAATGTTGTTAGCTTTTATGACGAGTAAGATAGATTTTTAATCATAGAGCTTAAAATGATTATGGGGAGAGCTCTTTTAATCTTTCTTTTATCTATGTTGCAAGAATAATAAAAATAAAAGTATTCAACAGATTTTTGACTCTTTTTTTTGTCAAATACCTTCCGTTGATTTATCCAAAATGGAAAAGAAGTAATCAAAAAGTAATTGGTTATTCGACTAAATCACTCTGATGCTTTCATAAAAGATTCTACTTTATTTACCATATTTTTACTACCACAAATAAAGGGAGTACGTTCGTGTAATTCTGTAGGTTTGATCTCTAAAATTCTTCTGAACCCATCACTAGCTGATCCTCCTGCTTGTTCTGCTATAAAAGCCATAGGATTACACTCATATAATAAACGAAGTTTTCCATTAGGAGATTTAGATGTACTTGGATACATATAAATTCCACCTTTGATCATATTACGGTGTATATCGCTCACTAATGATCCAATATATCTAGAAGTATATGGACGATCTTCTTTTTCTTCTTGGCAGTATTTTATATAATCTTTGATTCCTTGCGGAAAATGAATATAATTACCTTCATTTACCGAATAAATGTTGCCATCTTCAGGAAATGTCATATTAGGATGTGATAAATAGTAAGTTCCTAAAGCAGGATTTAAAGTAAAACCATTAACACCGTGGCCTGTAGTGTATACCAACATAGTAGAAGTCCCATAAATAATGTAACCCGCAGCAACCTGTAAATTCCCTGGTTGCAGGAAGTCATCAATAGTCACAGGTGTTCCTGTTGGCGTTACTCTCCTGTAAATCGAAAAGATGGTCCCAACTGAAACATTAACATCGATATTAGAACTACCGTCTAATGGATCCATAAGGACAACATAATTATTCCTGTGATCACTTTTCTGTCCTTTAATAGTAATGAAATCATCGTTTTCTTCAGAAGCTATTCCACAAACAATTTCTCGGTTAGTAAGTGTATTGATAAAAGTTTCATTAGCAAGAACATCGAGCTTTTGTTGATCTTCTCCCTGAACATTAGTTTCGCCAACCGCTCCTGTAATATCAACCAAGCCAGCTTTGTTCACTTCATGGTTTACCATTTTTGCCGCCAAACGAATTGAATTGATTAATCGAGAAAGTTCTCCACTAGCATAAGGGAAATCTTTTTGATTTTCAATAATAAACTCTCCTAAGGTTTGGTTTTTTCGTGCCATCTTGGTTATGTTGATTTTGTGCAAAAGTATTATTTTTTAGATAACTACAACGTTTTCGCTATCCTAATTTGTTAAACTTTTTTAAGAATTGTAAAAACTTAAATTAGATTGGGATAACATTATAAAATTGTCTGGTTTCTAATACATATTTTATAGTTTTGATAAACTTTTGACCTATGGATTATATAATTAGAGATGCTGTGGCTAATGATATGCCACAAGTACTAACACTTATTGAAGAATTAGCAATTTTTGAAAAAGAACCAGATGCTGTGGATGTAACAGTTAAGGATTTAATCAAAGATGGTTTTGGAGCGCAACCATTGTTTCATTGCTTTGTTGCCGAAACAAAGGATGAAATTATAGGTTTAGCATTAGTTTATTTTAGATTTTCTACCTGGAAGGGAAGAACAGTACATCTTGAAGACCTAATTGTTAGAGAATCTATGCGAGGAATCGGTGTTGGAATGGCACTTTACAAAAGAGTGATGTTATATGGAAAAGAAAAAGGAGTAAAAAGAGTAGAATGGAATGTTTTAGATTGGAATAAACCAGCAGTTGATTTTTACTTAAAAAGTGGTGCTAAAATTCTAGAAGGATGGCAGGTTGTTCAAATGGATGAGCAAGGATTGAATGAATTCGTTTCAAAAATTTAATAATGGTCTCCAGAATTTGAGTTGATCATTAAATTAGTATGTTCATGAGAGTTTTTAAGTTTGGTGGAGCATCTGTAAAAGATGCTAAAGGTGTAAAAAATGTAATCAATGTATTGCAAAAAGTAGGTAATTCTAATATAGTAATTATCGTTTCTGCAATGGGTAAAACCACCAATGCCATGGAGACTATTGTAGGTTATTATTTAAACAAAAATAAAGAGCTTAAGAACTCCATAGATTTCATAAAAAAGTATCATATCGAAATACTGAAGGATCTTTTCGAAAATAAACAACATCCAGTGTTTGAGAAGGTCAATTCACTTATTTCGGATATGGAAACAACACTAAAGAGAAATAAGTCTGTACAGTATGATTATGTATATGACCAGATAGTCTGCTATGGAGAATTAATTTCTACCACGATTGTTAGTGAATATTTGTCAAAAGAAGGATATGCAAATCAATGGCTGGATGCCAGAGAAGTTATCAAGACGGATGATATCTATCGCGATGCGACGGTTAACTGGGAGGTAACTCAACAAAGCATTACCGAAAAGGTGAATAAAAAAGGGTTGACTATAACACAAGGTTTTATAGCATCCGATACTAATAATTTTACTACTACATTAGGCAGAGAAGGTAGTGATTATAGTGCTGGGATTTTTGCTTATTGTACAAATGCCAATAGTGTATCTATCTGGAAAGATGTTCCAGGAGTACTTAATGGAGATCCAAGGGTTTTTAAGGAAACAAAGTTACTTTCTCAAATATCATATGAAGAGGCTATAGAATTAGCCTTTTATGGAGCTTCAGTGATTCACCCAAAAACCTTACAACCATTACAAAGAAAAGAGATCCCTCTTTATGTTAAATCATTTATTCATCCACTAGATGATGGAACTTCGGTTAAAAAAGGGCAAAGACTAGTACCTCACATACCTTGTTTTATTGTTAAAAAAGATCAGATACTGTTGTCACTTTCTTCACTAGATTTTTCTTTCATTGTGGAAGATAATATAAGTGAAATTTTTAGTCTTTTCCATAGGTATCATTTAAAAGTAGATCTTATCCAGAATTCGGCAATAAGCTTTTCTGTTTGTCTGGATGATAAGTTTAATAGTTTCGAAAAATTGTTGCCTCATTTAAAGGCAAAATTTAGCGTTGTATATGAAAAAAATGTCTCTTTATATACAATTAGACACTTTGATGAAGAAGCAATACAATCTTTAGAAGAAAACAAGGATATTTTGCTTAAACAAAGTACAAAAGAAACCTATCAAATGGTTGCAAAACAGTAAGATGCCCTATTGAATGATTTTGTTATATTTGTAGTTAGCACAAAACGTATTTAATGGCGGTAGTCACCTCAAAAGAAGTAGCCAAAGGGCTTAAATTAGATAAACTAGGCTTTATTGGCACTTTTGTTGGGTGGATGATACTTAAAACCACTAGGTTATCAAAGATTAATCGCCAATATGATAGTATTAGTCATTTAGAAGGTAAAGAATTTGTAAATAGTGTCTTGGATATGTACGGAGTTACTTTCGAGATTCCACCAGAGGATCTTAGAAGACTCCCTAAAAATGGCGCTTTTATTACGTTGTCTAATCATCCTTTAGGCGGATTGGATGGGATTCTTCTCCTTAAACTAATGCTGGAACATCGCTCAGATTATAAAATTATTGCAAATTTCCTATTGCATAATTTTACGCCTTTAAAACAATATATAATGCCGGTAAATCCTTTCGAAAATAGAAAGGAAGCGAAGTCAAGTCTTAAAGGAATTAGAGAAGCAATCTTACACTTAAAAGAAGGAATGCCGTTAGGAATTTTCCCAGCCGGTGAGGTGTCGACTTTTAGAGAAGGTAAACATTATGTAGATAAACCCTGGGAGCCAGGAGCAATGAGACTTGTGAAAAAAGCAAAAGTTCCCGTAATTCCAATATACTTTCATGCTAGAAACAGTAGACTTTTTTATAAACTGGCATCGATAAATGACACATTGCGAACAGCTAAATTACCAAGTGAACTTTTTTCGCAAGAAAACAGAGTAATAAAGGTTAGAATAGGTAATCCAGTATCTGTTAAGGATCAGGAAGAGTATTGTAATATAGAAGATTTTACCAATTTTTTACGTAAAAAAACCTATATGCTGGCCAATCCTTATGAGAAAAAGACCTTGATGGAGTCTATACCTCAAAATTTAAAGCTTCCAAAATCTCCAAAGGAAATTGCCTCTGGTGGAAGTATTAATTCTATCGAATCCGAATTAGAATATTGTCGTAATAATGATAAGCGTTTATTATCGAGTAAAAATTACGAAGTTTTTCTCGCAAAAAAAGAAAGCATTCCTAACATTGTACATGAAATAGGTAGATTACGTGAAATTACTTTTCGAGAAATAGGAGAAGGAACGAATCAATCCATCGATTTAGATCCATTTGATGATTATTATCATCATATGTTTTTATGGGATATGGGCGCAAAGAAGATAGCAGGTGCTTATCGCATGGGAATGGGTAATGAAATCTATGCTAACTTTGGTATTGATGGGTTTTATTTACAAGATCTATTTAGGTTCGAACCGGAGCTTCATAAAATGATGAACGAATCTATTGAAATGGGTAGAGCTTTTATTATTAAAGAATACCAACAACGTCCAATGCCTTTGTTTTTACTTTGGAAAGGTATTGTACATTGTACACTCCGTTTTCCTGATCATAAATATTTAATTGGAGGAGTAAGCATTAGTAATAAGTTTAGTAATTTCTCTAAATCATTGATGATTGAGTTTATGAAGTCTCATTATTATGATCCGTATGTGGCGCAATATGTTAGACCGAAAAAAGAATTCAAGGTAAAACTTAAAGATGCTGATAAGGATTTTGTATTTGATGAGAGTAGAAGCGATCTCAATAAATTCGATAAAATTATTGATGAAATTGAACCA
The DNA here is from genome assembly GCF_947492405.1 of uncultured Aquimarina sp. Taxonomy (GTDB): domain Bacteria; phylum Bacteroidota; class Bacteroidia; order Flavobacteriales; family Flavobacteriaceae; genus Aquimarina. Next base: position 760,341 of record NZ_CANLMP010000002.1, on the reverse strand, counting down.
GGAAGTCTTCGTATACCTGTTTTAATAAAAAAATATATCAAGCAAAATGCAAAAGTGGTGGCATTTAATGTAGATCCATTATTTAATAACGCCGTAGATGGTCTGATGTATATTCGTATAGCGGATCTTCCTGATAGCACAGTAAAACCTGTTATGGAAGAGTTTCAGGCGGAACTGGAGCAGAAATACTTTAAGAATGGCGATAAGTAGATGTAATTGATAGTTTTTTTCTGTAGTTAATCGTAATATTCCCTTTTTTTCCTCTTTTATTTTTTTTAGATACTGATATATTTTCCTAATTTGAAGATTAAAATATCGAACTGTGTTGATACAATATATCTATTTTTCTATTGCATTATTAGGCTTAATATTATTTCTATTTCTAAATAAAAAGCTTTTTAAATGGTTGCAGAGTAAAATAAGCAAATTAGAGAATAATATTTTCTTTAGGAAAACAAAGTTTTCTCAACTCTTTAGATTTATTACTCCCAGAAGAGAGAGGCATATTCTCTCATTTGTAATACGTTTATTGAAAATTACGATTATCTTCATTTTTTTAGTATTCTACCTTCCTTTTCTGTTTAGCTTAGTTCCCCAAACAAAAGAATATGCTGATGTTGTCTTAGGATATATAAAGAAACCGTTACTTTTTTTATATGAAGGTTTAATTGGTTTTATACCTAACTTGTTTTTTATTGTTGTCATCTTTTTTGTTACCAAATACCTTATTAGGTTTTTAAAATATGTTACTGCGGAACTTGAAAAAGAAGCGGTTAGATTAGATGGCTTTCATGCGGATTGGGCAAGACCTACTTTTAATTTATTACGAGTGTTTATTATTGCTTTTGCCCTTATTATTGTTTTTCCGTATATACCAGGTTCTGATTCTCCTGCTTTTAAAGGATTATCAATTTTCTTTGGTATTTTATTTTCTTTGGGTTCTACTTCTGCGATATCAAATATTGTTGCAGGTGTAGTGATTACATATATGAGACCATTTAAGGTGGGTGATAGAGTAGAGATAGGAAACACTATAGGTGATGTGACAGAGAGAAGTTTATTGGTCACTAGGATCCGAACTATCAAGAATTTGGATGTTACAATTCCTAACTCTTCGATTTTAGGAAATCATATTATTAATTTTACTAAAAACGCCTCCGAGGATGTGGGTGTTATCTTGCATACTTCAGTTACGATTGGGTATGATGTGTCTAGTAATGAAGTAATAGAAGCATTAAAACAAGGAGCAAAAAATACGGACCAGATATTGGCTGAGCCCGTACCTTTTGTTTTGATTAAGAGTTTAGATGATTTTTATGTGAATTATGAGTTGAACGTATACACTAAAAATCCTGAAAAATCAGCAAGAATTTATTCAATACTTCATGAAAATATCAAAAACGAATTGCACCAGGCAGGAATAGAGATTTTATCTCCTCATTACCATGCAGTAAGAGATGGAAATGAATTAGCCGTTCCGTCGTCTAATATTCCCGAAAATTATAGTAAACCTGGATTTAAGATCCAAAAATAAGTCGTTTCTAAAATGTTGATTTTCTTATGTAGTTTGTAGAATGCTTTTATTTACAAAATTCTTACAGTATTCTTTTATTTGATTTCTTGTTTTAGTGAACGCTGCGTGTATCTCTTCTTCGGATCCTTCTACTTTTGATGGGTCAAAAAAGTTGTAATGCAAACGTTCTGCCTTTCCAGGAAAGAATGGACACCTTTCTTTTGCATTATCGCAAACGGTTAAGATAAAATCAAAGTTAATGTCCAAATATTCTTCAAGATTGTTAGAAGTATGATTAGAAATATCAATTCCATCTTCTTTCATGATCGAAATAGCCTTCGGATTTACCCCGTGAGTTTCGACTCCTGCACTATAAATGGTTGCATTGTTTTTCGCAAAATGTTTGAGATAGCCTTCTGCCATCTGACTTCTGCAAGAATTTCCTGTACATAGTACTAAAATGTTCATTATTGTGATGTTTTTGTGGTTATATATTTTTTTTTACTCGATAATCGAGATTTAATTACTCCGAGACTTGTCCCTGAGATAGTTTACTTCTTCGCTCTAAAATGGTATTGTCATACCAGATTTCTTTTAGTTTACCTATTTTTTCCCGATATCCGATAATCCTGAATCCTAAAGAGGTGTGTAATTTTATACTAGCCATATTATTACTAAAGATTCCAGCTTGTAATGTCCAGAATCCTTTTTGTTCACTCTCCTCAATAAGTTTTGCCAAAAGTAACTTTCCTATACCTAAATTTCGAGACTTTGATGTTATGTAAATGCTAACTTCTACAACACCTTTATATACATCTCTTTTCGAAGTAGGTGCTAAAGCTGCCCAACCTACAATTTGATTGTTGATAACTGCTTTTAATCTGCAGGATTTAATATGCGATTGATCCCATTGATTCCAATCAGGAACCTCGGTTTCAAAAGTGGCCATACCTGTTGCAATTCCTTCCTTGTAAATTCGGGAGATATCAGACCAATCGGATTGATTAAAAGGATGTATTACTATTTCAGGATTCATCTAGCAACATCCGCTACCTGGTGCACAAGAAGTAGCTTCTACGACAGATGATTCTGGAACAACACAGGTTTCTTTGGCTTTACAATCTGTTGATTGAATAGCAAGTTTTATAATTAGTTGTCCTTCATTAATTGTAATGCCTGTAACGTGTAAATGCGCTGTGTGAAACATAGCATTTCCGTATTCAATTTTTACTGGAGCATCCATATTATAAGCTGTCATTTTTCCAACTTTACGGAGGATGCCTAGTGCTTTATAGGCACTTAGGTAATCACGCTTTCCTAGTTCACTTGGGCTTTCCCATAGTTGAATGATTGTTTCTTTCCAAGAATCTGTTCCTGCTCCGCAATCTACAGAATCAATAGAAACATGTTTAACTTCTGTGATATGATAATTAGCACCTACTAACATTCCCGGAGCATATTCAAAAAGTAGGGATTTATCTTGATGTTCGCCCAATAATGAGATAAATTCTGATGTATTCATAAGGTTCGTATTATAATTAATTTCTTGTTAGTTCTAACAGCAATTTTGTTTTGTAGTATTAAAAAATGAGTTTAGGTTTTGTTGTAATTCATTCCATTTATCAATGTTGATGCAATAGCACATGCTTTTTCCTTCTATCTCTCCTTTTAACAATCCAATACTTTTTAATTCTTTTAGGTGTTGAGATATGGTAGCTTGTGCTAAGCCAATTTCTTCCACTAGATCATTACATATGCAGGCATCTTGTTTACTTATGTATTGCAATATGGCAATTCGAGCAGGATGACCTAATATTTTAAAGAGCTGAGCTAGCTCATTTTGTCTTTGATCAAAAATTTGAGTTTTGGTAATACCCATAATTTATATTTTAATATCGCAATATTACGATGTTAAAATGAAATAAAAAAGCTAGATAATAATAATCTAGCTTTTTAGATGTTTTTAGAACCAAGGTTTTTTCCCTACTTGGTAGGTTTGATAGAATTCTTCATCTGATTTGGTTAGATAGATGATTCCTTCTATTAACCCGATAAGACTAGGTACCCAAATAAAAAGTAATCCAACCGCTAAACATGATAGGAGATAAGCCGCAAGAGAAATTCCTAATAGAATAAAACCTTCTTTTTGATATCCTAAGATAAATTTATGTATCCCTAAACTCCCTAATAAAATTGCCAGAATACCTGCTAGTACTTTTTTATTATCCTTAGAATCAACAAATTGTTTTGCTTCTTCAGTAAACTCTTTAGCACTTTCTTTTACAGTTTCTGCTGCTTCTTCGGCTCCTTTTTTCAAATCGTCACCTAGATTGTTGTTTTCTTCACTCATATTTATGTTTTATATACAATTGATTAGTGTGTAGAAAGTTACAAAAAAATATGATTGTGTAGAATGATTATAAAAAGGTAACGTAATATAAATAGTGTATTCTTATTAATTTTGTTATTAAATGATTTCTCTAATGGAGAGTTATGTGGTGCTGGTTACTGTAAACAATAGTTTTTTAAGTAATGGAATAAGTTGCTTTCGCTCTTTTTCCGAAAGACCATTAACAGCTTGACTAGCTTCTGCAAAACGAACTTCGATAGCTTTATCAATTATGGCAATTCCTTTTTTTGTGAGGGCAGCGGCCTTAATACGTCCATCTTTTGGATCTGGAGAACGATAAACGAGTTCCATTTTTTCTAATCTCCCTAATAATGCTGTCATAGCTCCGGATGTTACCAATACCGATTCGCGTAATTGTTTGGGTGTTAAGAGATAAGGTTTCCCAGAGCGTCTTAAAGTGGCTAATACATCTAAATCTGTGTAATAAATACCACTATCTTTTAAAGCAACACCAGCACTTTTTTCTAATTTTTTACCAAGTTGCATAACTCTCCCCACTATTTCCATAGCAGATGGATCTAGTTCCGGGCGCTGATTTTTCCAGTCGGAAATTAAATGATCAATGATGTCTTTTTTTATCATGTATAAACGTAATTAGTTGTTTTTCAGAAATAAAATTACAAAATATATCTCAATATTAAGATATTTTATATAGATTTGTAAAGTATCTTAATATTGAGATACTTTTAACCTTTAAAATGTAAAACAATGAAGCATATCACTTTTTACTTATTTGGAGCAGCATGTACTTTTTTAATTTTGGGATGTGAATTTTCTAAGACCAGTAATGAAAATAGTATTGCAGAAAATACGATCCTACAGCATAAGAAGCCAATAAAACATAATTACGCTCCAACAGTATTATCCAAAGACACGACTAAGTTGTGGTTAGCAGAAGGTTCCATAGAAAAGGATACAGTTCTTATTCTTGGAGACGGAGGACCTAAAAATCTGTTAGATTATGAATTCAATGGTAAGATAGCCATGGCGTATTTGCCTAATTTTAAAAATTATTACAATGTAAATTTACATCAAGCTACTACATACAATAAAGAAATTTTTAATTGGGAAGATGAATTTACCCTGGATATGGCTCAAAAAGAAACCGCTAATACTTCTGAAATGATGTATCGCTCGATTAAATATTTTAAGGATCGTGGCAAATATGTTGTTGTTGTGGGACATTCGTATAGTGCATTTGTAATTCCAAATTACCTTGCCAACTATCCATCTTTAGCGGATAAATATATTATAACCGGAGGAAGATTTAAAGCGGATTCTCTCCAAACGGTTTATCAGCTCAAAGATATCAACACAATTTTTGAAGAAGATGGTAAATCACTTTGGATACCTGACGAGAATAGACCTCCTAATCCAAATCGCCCTAGAAAGTATTTCAAAATAAGAACAGCAAAAAACCTTCTGAAGGCCGCTCTAGGGCAACATGATTATACAAAGTTATTGAAAGATAAGAATTTGTCTAACATTACTTTTTTCTATGGAAATAAGGATAGAAACGTAGGTGTTCCTACTTCTTATGAGTTGGATTTTCTTCGATCAAAAAATGTTCAGGTTATCGAAACCGATAGCGATCACTATAATATATGGAAAACAGCGATAGATATGATAAAATCTGGAGATGTAAGTTTATAAAAATGCCTTATCTATGGGTTCCCATAGTTCAATCTTATTGCCTTCGGGATCTAAGATCCATCCGAATTTTCCGTATTCGTATTCTTCGATTTCGCCAACTATTTTTACTCCTTCTTCCTTTAACACTTTTAGGAGTTCTACTAGATTTTCTACTCGAAAATTCATCATGAACTCCTTCTTACTAGGAGAAAAATAGTTGGTGTCTTCTTTAAACGGGCTCCATTGTGTAGAACAATCATTACCGTCTTTGTCTTTCCACCAGAAAGTACATCCATAGTCATCAACAGGTAATCCTAAATGCTTACCATACCATTCTTTTGTTGTTTTAGGGTCTTTTGTTTTGAAAAAAAAACCACCTAATCCTGTTACTCTTTTCATATGTAAAATATTTATTTATTCGTTGTTCATTTTGAATAAAAATATCATAATGAACACAACGAGTTTTGTTATTTGTTTTTTACAACGGACTCATAGGTATCTATCCATTCTTGCGTAGTCATTTTGGTAGCTAGCTCGCCGATCAATTGTAAAGGAATTTGATCAATTTTTTTAAAACGAATACAACTTTTTCCCATGTCTAATTTTGTTTTTACATATTTTGGATATTCTCCTACAAACCAATCCATTATTTTTTTATCGGCATAAATTCCAGAGTGATACACGGCAATAAAATTTTTCTGAGAAGCAATATTCATGAAAGGTAATGGTAATTTTGGGTCGCAATGATATCCGTCGGGATATAGTTCATGTGGAACTACATAACCGATCATGCCGTAACTAATTACTTCAGAAAATCCTTTTGGCAAATTATCTAAAATAACCTGTCTAAGGTTTTGCATTACTTCTTTACGTTCTTCAGGAATGGCCTCAATATATTCATCTGGTGTATTGGCTTTGTATTGCATACTGTTGGTTTTTAATTAGTAGTTGATGGTTTTCGTTGTAGAATGAGCCCAGAAATTAGTGAAATTATAAATCCTATGATAAGTACAGTTGCCGACATTAATAAAAAATTCATCAATGGACTGGAGAACATTTCTTTTTGAGCTTCTAATTCGGCTAGTTTTATCTTATATTCTGCTTCAGGAAGAGAGCTTGATAGTTGTTCAACCATGCGCGTGTAGTATTCTGTGGTAAAATCGGGATTGATATATTTTATATAAATCACATCCAGAAGTCCAAATGCAATTGCAGCAAATAGAGAAATGAGCACACCTATTGCTAGTGCTTTTCCAAAAGATACGACTCCGTTATTTTCCTTATCTCGATAATGTTTTATCCCAAAAAAGACGAAAATTAAAGACACTACCATGGTAGTATAGCCAATAACCTCCTGTAAGCCGTATGATAAATTCTTACCTAAAAACAATGCTAGTAAGAATAGTACAGATATAGTTATTGCACCATATATTCCATAACGTAAAACAGTATTTTTCATTTGTATGTTTATTTAAAAGTTTAGATCAAAAGTACTTTTGAAAATCAAAAAACGACTCATACTAAAGTATGAAATTACCATGTTATCACAAAAACAACTCATCCATCCAAGATGCATAAATTGTATAACACTTTTGTGCTAAACCTTTTTAAAAATTGATGATCTGAAGTTCTTTAGCAATTTGTATTGCTTGTGTTCTACGTTTTGCATCTAATTTGACTAATACGTTAGATACGTGAGTTTTTATGGTGCTTTCTGAAACAAAAAGCTTTTCTGCAATCTCTTTATTTGATAATCCTAAAGCTATTTCGCATAACACTTCATATTCTCTTTTGCTAAGTCCTATGGATTTTATTTTTTTGTGATCTATTTCTCTGGTAGTATCTTTGTCTTTATGTAATACTTTTTTGTTAATAAGAACTCCAATTACAAAAAAGACAATAGCGATTCCTGCAATAATAACTTCTATGGATGTGTTACTAGAAACAAGGCTGTATGTGCTTAACTGAAAAAGTGTCAATAATGCTAAAACTAAAGCACCGAATATTAAAATGGTTTTCTTCACAAGATAAATGTAACAAAACTGAAGTTTATTTAGAAAGTAAATTGATTTCTTGCTGAAGATTATTTTTAGCCTTATTTTCTAAGGTATTATAAAAATGTTCAGTTTTAAAGATCCTGGGCATATCGATAAAATGTTTTAATACTTTAATTCGACCTTTATTATACATGAAATTGGGATAGTATTTATATTCTTTTCTTACATTTTTGAAATAGACTTCGTATTCTTCCCACTTACTTCCTAAAATGGAAAGGTCAGCATCAGTGAAATAATTGATATCTGTGTTCTCTGAGACTTGATGCCCTTGCGTAGCCAAAATCATGTTTTTACAAAGTTCAATTCTTTCTGATGCAATAGATAAATAATGTAATACTTCAATAGCTTTTTTGGCGCTTTGATCTTCATTGTCTTTTTTTAAAACATTATATTCAAAGTCGTGATAGAATAATGCAAATAATGTGATATCCCAATCAGAAATTTCTTCTTTTATAAAAAGTAAGTTTTGATATAGGTTTTCCAGATGAGATAGGTTATGATAATATCGACTTTTCTTACTATGATTTTCAGCGATTTCATTCCATAAAGAAGTAACATATTCGTTATCTTCAGAATATGCAGAAACGAGTGATATAAAAACTTCTTTTAACAAAATTCGGCTTTGATTTTATCTACAATGGTTTGTGCCAGTTTTTCTTTGGACTCAATGGTCCAACCGGCAATATGAGGGCTTAATATCACATTGTCTAATTGTAATAGTTCTTTTAGAGGTTCTGGCATCTCTTTTTCTGATGTAAACAAATTCTCAAAAGAAGATTTTTCATACTCTAACACATCTAATCCGGCTCCTAAGATCTTTTCGGATTTTAGTGCTTCTACCAAATCTTTAGTCACTACACTGTTTCCTCTGGCGGTATTAATAAACCAAAAAGGTTTCTTGAATTTATTAATAAACTGTGCATTTATCATTTTATCTGTCAATGGTGTCCAAGGTGTATGTAGACTCAAGACATCTGTTTTATTGAAAAGTTCATCTAGTGATACCTGAGTAGCGTCACTATTTTCTACATCTGGTTTTATATCATAACAGATCACTTCTACATCAAAACCTCTAAGTTTACGAGCAAAGGCTTTTCCCATATTTCCATAGCCAATAATACCAACTGTTTTTAGATCGAGTTCTATACCTCGATTTTCTTCGCGATTCCATTGTCCATTTCTTACCTGATGATCTGCCGTGTTTAATTTATTGAATAGCGATAGGATCATTCCTAGTGCATGTTCTCCCACAGCATTACGATTTCCTTCGGGAGCAGAAAAAAGTTTGATTCCTTTTTTTTCTGCGTATTCAGTGTCTATGCTTTCTAATCCTGCGCCTACACGACCAATAAATTTTAGATTTTTTGCCTGATCTAAAAAAGTTTGATCTATTTTAAAACGGCTTCGGATAATAACACCTTGATATTGGTTGATTTTTGCTTCGATTTCTGATTTGGTCGAAGTATAATCTTCTTCGTTTTCAAAACCTAGGTCACCTAGTTGATGCATTAGCAATGGATGATTGGCATCTATATGAAGTATTTTCATGATTTGCGTATTGGTATTTCAAAAATAACCAATAAAAGATGAAATGTTTTTAAGGACAGTACAATTATAACTTATATAGTTTTTTAAATTCTTCTAAGAAATGTTGTCGGCTTTGTAATCCATTATATCCACCATTAATAAGTTTAGTGACCATATGAATGTCATCAGTATCAGCATATTTGTTGATGTTTCTTTTTTGCCAATACCAGCAAGCAGAAGTCAATGCCCACTCTGGATTAGAAACTTGATCTGGATTGGATATAAAATCCTGATTGGTAGCAGTAGAAAGAGCTTGATAGTTTGATTTCCCCGTTAATTGTATCAAACCTCTTCCTCTATATTTCCATCCATCACCACTAGATTCTGTTCCATTACCCATTCTGTTTGCATATACTTTATTAGCAATTTTTTCTGGCTGTCGAGCATAGAGATTTGCAGCTTCTAATGTAGGAAAGTATTTTCTGAAAACTCCATATAGCGCTTTTGAAGAATAGTTTAAATTTTCTGATACGAATTTAAAACCACCACTCTCATGAGCGACTTGAGCAAGAAAATGTGCTTTTCTTAATGAAGTATTAATATCATATTTTGGCAATACGGTATCAAATAAAGACACATATTTACTAGCGTACTTCCAGTTTACATCTGGAATTAAAGTTTTAAAATTTTCTTCTGTAATCATGATGCTGAGCTTGAAGGGATAAAAATTGCTTTGATTCTATCGATAATACCTTGTAAAATGCTAAAAATAGCATCTGAAGAAAATCCACCAATAAGAGCTAATACACTTTTATTAAATAGATTGATATCGTTTGGATCTGTTTTATAGAATGAGATAATTTCCGAAGAAATTAAACCAGCAATGACACCTAATATGATCATTGCTACATAATATATAGTATCTTCAGGAACTAAGGTGCTGTTTTTTGCCGAACTACTTACATTTTTTAACAAATAGAATAATACTCCTAAGCCAGATACAGAAGCTAAAAAACCAAGATTAAGTAAAAGAGACATTCCATCATTGTTTAAAACTCCTTTGTCTAGTGATTGATCATTGACTTCTGGCGACAAACTGGAAATAATGAATGTTGTCAGAAAAAAGAGTGCTAATATGATTAAGTTCCTAACAAGAGGAAGTTTAGCAAAAAGTGTTTTACCTTGTCCTTGTTGGTTTAGTTGTTTGGTATAATGAATAGATTTAGGAGTTGCCGGAGCGATATTTTTGCACAATAGATTGTGGGCATTTATCAAATCATCAACAGAGCTGTTTTGGATAAGGGTATTAACCTCTGTATTGATGGTGATACCATTATAAACTGCAAATGAAAGCATATTATTTATCTCGTTGCTTAACTCATCAATAATTTCTTTAGAAATTCCTGGAACAACTTCTGGTTTTGGAGAAATTGTTTTAGTTGTTTTGACCGTGGTTTTACTTGTGTCTGTTGCAGTAGCCATAGTTTTTGGATTTTGAAACTAATTGTTTAGTACCTTAAAATTATAAAATTTACACCAGCAAAAAACATAGTATTTATACGTGTTTTTTGGTTTTTAAAATGCTACTTTAGTTAAACGTAGATGAAATTTCCAATTTGTAGTGTTTAAGAATGTTTTCAAAACTTTATTAGTAAGTTTGTGTACCATGAATTATTATTTAATCTCCCTTATTCTCTTCTTGCCTTTATTCTCCTTTGCTCAGGAAGCAGATTCTACCTTAGTCCGTTTGCAAAAAGAAGTTAAACTAGCTGAGACAGACTCCATAAAAATAAATGCATTACTAGCATTGGCAGAACTGCAATATGATAGAGACTTTAGTTTAACGGAACAACTCGTTGATGAGGCGCTGGAAATAATATATTCAGGAAATAAAAAACCAAATCAACAACAATTAGCTAAAGCGTACGTAGTAAAAGGCGTAATTAACCGCAGAGAAGGGATGTATCCTGAAGCTCTTGACTTTTATCTGAAAGCCAAAGAAATCTATGAATCAGAAAAGGATATTTGGCATCTCTCCGACGTATATCATAATATGGGTATGATGTATCGATATCAAAAAGCACATGCCAAAGCAATTACACTATACAAAAAGTCCATAGAAATTAAAGAATCTCTTAAAGATACACATGGTATTGCGGCTGGTTATAATATGATGGGAGTTTCGTATCGACAAACTGAACAATTAGATTCTGCTATGATTTGTTATAATCGTGCAAAATTGTTATTTCTAACGATTAATAGTACAGATGATGTGCAGAGAGTGAATAATAACTTAGGGGTTTTGTATAGGGAACAAGGAGATATTAAAGAAGCGCTTAGGTTAGGATTTGAGAATATTGATTATGCTAAAAAAATTGAAAAAGTATATTCTTTATGTACGGCGTATTACAATGTTTCTAATATTTACAAAAAAATCAAAGAATATGATAAATCTCTTAAGTATGCCGATTCCTCATTACACATAGCAATTAGAGAAAAATTTAGACCACGTATAGCAAAAGCATATCTTAGAAAAAGTTATCTATACGCTCAGATAGGAGATTACAAAGAAGCATATGACAATTATCGTACGTTTAACAGACATTCCGATTCGATTTATAATGTTGAAAACGTAAAAAAAATCCAGGCTCTGGAACTAAATTATAAGTTCAACCGTGAAAAACTAGCAGATAGTTTGATATTTGTCCAAGAAAAAAGAGAAGTATCGTTATTGGCAAAAGCTGAATCTTCAAAAAAATGGCTCTATTTAGTGCTTTTTATTATATCTGTCATAGCAACATTAGTAATTACCTTTTTAGTCCGCCGTAATTATAAAAGTAAAGCAAGCATTATCGCAGAAAAACTGGAAAAAGAAAAGGCTCAAAAAGAATTACTAGATCAAAAAATTGTAGTCAAAGAAGAAGAAATCAAACGATTGGTAGCTGATAATACGATGCGATTGAATTTTAAAGAGGAATTATTAGATCAGTTGAAAAAGGAATTAACAGAAAAAAAACCTGAAGAACTGAAAGCCTCATTAATATCTTTGACCAAAGAATTAAAATCCCAAATAAACACTGAAGGTAAACTCACCAGTGTACAACATAAAATAAGTGAAGTGAACCAAGGATTTGAAACCAAACTTTTAAAGTTATATCCTGAGCTTACGAAAACTGAACGTGAGATATGTGCATTACTACGATTAAATTTATCGATCAAAGAGATCATGACAATTCGTAACTCTTCTCAAGATGCGATTAAATCGGTTCGTTATCGTATTCGTAAAAAAATAGGGCTTTCTGCCAAAGAAGAACTAGAGCAGTTTATACAATCCTTATAAAACGCTCTTGTTTTACGGTCAAAAGGATCTATTTATTGATTTTACCACTTTTTGTTACCGTAAAAATGAGGATTACTATTATTTTTTAACTTTTTTTGTACAAATACCCCTTAACCATGAAAAAAAATATCCCCTTAGTATTTTTATTTTTATGTATTTCATTTCCTGTTTTTTCGCAAACTAAAATCGATAGTCTACAGATAAGATTAAAAGAAGTATCTTCTGATCAAATACGACTGGCAATTTTGGATACTTTAAGTGATGCGATGATACGAGCCAATCATCCGGATCAGTACACGTATTTAGATCGGGTTATTACCTTGGCAAAAAAGATGGATGATTATGATATGGCAGCTTCAAAAACCCGATTTATAGCTCAGAAGTATATTACTAATAACCAACCAGATTCTACTATTTATGTAGTTGAAGAGTTATTAGAAGAAAAATCTAGATTCACCACCAAAAAATCTGAAGCTCATTTGTTATTAAAAAGAGGAGCTGCTTACTTTAATTTAGAACAACTAGAAAAAGCAGTCACTGATTATAATACTTCAGCAACATTCTTTATGAAATCTGGAGATTCGATTTTTGCAGCAGATGCCTACTATTTTGCAGGCCAAGTATATACAAATCAAAGAGATTTTACCAAAGCAGTGCAAAGTTTTGAAAAAGCATACGAGTTATATGATGTTTTGGGAGATGCTCAATACGCTAATTATACCATAAATGAGTTAGCAGGACTATACGGAAGAAATGGTTTTCGTGACAAATCTATTGCCGAAAGAGAAAAAGTACTTACGCATGCTAAAAGTATAAAAAATGCTTTTGCAATTTCTTATGCGTATGCTCAATTGGCCAGTGACTATTGCTACAAAAAAGAATACGAAATATGTAAAAAATATACAGATTCATTAAAGACAAGTTTAAAAGCACTTCCTGATGATGCGGATAAAAGTGAGTTAATGATACAGCCACATAAGTTATATATTGATTACTATCTGCATAAAGAAGATTTAGAAAAAGCAAAGTTTCATTTGGAAGAAGCAGAAAAATATCGATTGTCAAGTAGTGCTCCAGAATATAATGAAACCTCTTTGCTATTGGGGAGTGCCGATTACTACCTAAAAACAAAAGAATATGCAAAAGCACAATCTCAATTAGAGAAATTATTGGCAAAAAAAGAAAATGTTGGTGATGTCAACTTAAATACAAAGGCAGAAAAAAAAATAGCAGAAGTCTTCGCAATTCAACGAGATTATAAAAATGCATATACACATTTATCACAATACGTAGAAGCAAAAGAAAAGCGCAATTCTGAAATAAAAACAAATACATTTTTATACTATCAATCCCTTTTTGAGACGGAACGAAAAGATACTGAAATCTTTAAGAAAAAGACAGAAATTGAGATTCTGGAAAAGGATAAACAAATTGAAGAAGGAAAACAAAGGGTATTATGGGTTGCATTATTGGCTATCATTATTATCGCTGGAGCAATTAGTTATTATATCTGGCAAAGTGGAAAACGTAAAAGAGAAATGCTATCTGATAAAATTGCTCAAAGTAAAAAGGAATTAAAAGAGTTTACCGCACAGTTACTAAATAAAAGTAAAGTACAAGAAGCATTGACAAAGGAGTTGGAAGAATTAAAAAATGAATTGGGTGAAAAACAAAATGCACAAAAACTTCAGGATTTGTCAACTATTAGAATTCTTACTCCGGATGATTGGTATACGTTCAAACATAAATTTACAATGGTCTATCCTGCCTTCTTTTCTGATTTAAAAAAGAAAAGCTATGATCTTACAAAATCTGAAGAACGTTTGTTAGCCATGGAAAAACTGGATTTAAGCACTAATGAGATTGCTAATATGTTAGCCATTTCTCAGGATAGTGTTACAAGAAGCCGTTCTCGTCTTCGTAAAAAAATTAATGCTCCCAAAGGTGCATCTATTTTGGAGTATTTAGAAGCATCCTAATGCAATTCTTGTAAAATTCGCTTTTTTTACCGGTAGAATCTTGTATTTATTAGTTTTGCCACTTTTTGTCACTGTTAAAATTCTTAAAGAAATCTTAAAACATGTATTATTGCAGCTGTAAATAATCAATAGATTTTTTAGAGCTTTATTGTTTTAATGATTTGTAAAACAGTTGTTTATTGAAAATGTCCGGTTTTTGTCCGGTGTTTTTTAATTCAATTTTTAAAACAAATTGATTTATTTGCTACAACTTTTTTAAAAGCCCCTTATATGATAAGAAAACTACACGTACTAGTATTCACTTTATTTGTTGGAAATTGCTTAATTCTAAAAGCCCAAACGCAAAACTATGTGGCGGGAGGTACAGTAACTCCTACTGAATCTACAACCACTAATACTCCTGCTCCATATGATGGAACGCAAACTTTTGCACCAGGTTCTTCTTTGACTACTGGAGATTGGAATCTTTTTTTAGGTTCTGGAGCCGGAGCTTCTGTAGATAGAGCTAGTTATAATATATTTATTGGTCCAATGGCAGGTGCTGCTTATAATTTGAATCAGACAAGCTCTAATACGGATAATATTATTATTGGTGCTTTTGCAGGAGATCAAATCACATCCGGTGTTGATAATGTATACATCGGTAAATTTGTAGCACGTACTGCATCTGGAACTGATAACGTAGTTATTGGTGCTGAGGCAGGATTGTCCTTAACTAGCGGATTTGATAGTGTAATTATTGGTGAACAAGCAGGGTATTCATTAACAACTGGTGGTGATAATGTGATTATAGGGGAAGATGCAGGATATAATCTAACCACAGGTTCTGATAACTGTTTTGTGGGGAGTAGAGCTGGAGTAGAAAATACCACGGCAAGAGGTAATACTTTTGTTGGAGGAGAAGGAAATAATTCCGTGCCTAGTTCTTTAGGTGATGGAGTGACATACTATTTTGATGTCTACTCAAATGCGGTTGGAGAAGACAATACAACTGGAGAGGCTAATACTTTTATTGGTTCTGGAGCCGGAGCCGATAATGAAGATGGTTTTGCGAATACTTTTTTAGGATATGGTTCTGGATCTAATAATGAATTTGGTGATGGTAATACGTTTTTAGGATATGCTGCAGGTTTTGATAATAATCGTACTAGATCTTCAACTAATGCCAATAGAAATACTTATGTAGGAGCATTAACCGGAGGGACGAATAGAGAAGGTTCAGACAACGTAGGTATGGGATGGAAAGCTGATTTTATAGATAATGGAAACTTAGCAAATACCATAAATCATAGAAATGTTTTTATTGGAGCAGAAATATCTGTGTTTGGAAATGATCAGGTGGTTATAGGTAATCAAGCAAGTGCCACAGGAAATACTGGATCAATAACTATAGGTTCTCAAAGTAGTACTTCTAAACCATATGCAGCAGCGATAGGATATGACGTGGATGTAACAACTGCAAATACTATGGCTTTAGGCGGCAATACAAGTACAAATAGAATGAGTGTAGGTATTGGCACCGTATCTGCAAATCAAAATGCTTCTTTAGAATTGGCTGATACAGATAAAGGTTTTTTGATCAATAGAGTAACCACAGTACAACGTACTGCGATGGAAACGTCTGCTGCTAGTGGTAATGCACTTACACCTATAGATGCTGGATTGATGGTTTATGATACTGATTTAACTTCTATTTTTGTATGGAATGGTACGGACTGGATAAATTCTACTCAAGATATTGATACGGATACTGACAATCAAATCATTGATGTTTTTCAACTTGATGGAAATAACTTACAATTGTCTATACAAGATGATGCAGAGGATACTAAAAATGTAGATTTATCCGGATATATGGATAATACCGATGCACAGGCAATTTCATTGTCTACCAATACGCTAAGTATTACAGGTAATGTTTCTACAGTGGATTTATCAGGTTATTTGGATAATACGGATAATCAAGATTTAGAACTGTCTGATAATATCTTGAGTTTATCCAATGATGCTACCCATGTTGATTTATCTACATATTTGGATAATACTGATGAACAGGCAATTTCATTAGCTACTAATACCTTAAGTATTTCTGGAAATGCTTCAACGGTAGATCTTTCTGGATATTTGGATAATACGGATGATCAAAGGGTGGATACGTTTACATTGGTAGGTAATACATTAAACTTATCTTTAGAAAGTGATGGAGAGAGTTCAAAAACCGTGTCTTTATTAAGATACTTAGACAATACGGATAATCAGGATTTAGATTTATCTGGAAATATATTGAGCTTAACAAACGATGGAACTACAGTAGATTTATCGAGTTATTTAGATAATACAGATGCACAGAGCATATCTTTAGCTACCAATACCTTAAGCATTTCTGGTAATGCTTCGACTGTTGATCTTTCTAATTATTTAGACAATACAGATAATCAGGATTTAGATTTGTCTGGAAATATATTGAGTTTAACAAACGATGGAACTACAGTAGATTTATCGAGTTATTTAGATAATACCGATACACAATCAATTTCATTATCAACAAATACGTTGAGTATTTCAGGAAATTCATCTACAGTGGATTTATCAGGATATTTAGATAATACGGATGACCAAGATTTAGAGCTGTCAAACAATACCTTGAGTTTATCAAATGATGCGACTAGTGTTGATTTATCTGGATATCTGGATAACACCGATGCACAGGCACTTTCTTTGAATGGAACCGTATTAAGCATTTCGGGAAGCGCAAATACTATTGATTTGTCTGATTTACAAGATGGATCTGGAACAGATAACCAAACCTTGCAGTTGAACAGCAATGCGCTTAGTATTAGTAATGGAAATACAGTTGATCTATCTTCCTATGTAAATACAGATGCACAAAATCTTACATCAGCAACCCTAGTAGGCAATGATCTTACTATAGAGATAGAAAATGGAGCTTCTGTTTCTGTAGATTTGGCACCGCTGGTTTCAACTTTACAATCTGATCTAAGTGTAGCTCAAAATGAGGTGGCTAGTTTACAAACACAGATGGCAGATATATTGGCACGTGTTCAAGCATTGGAAGACTGTTCATGTCAGCCACTTGGTGTGGAGGATTTGCCTGCTGATGCTTCAAGAACTCCTAAATTATTTCAAAATATCCCTAATCCTTTTAATGGAACTTCTTCGATCAAATACTATTTACCTATAGGAGTGGATAAAGGATCAATGGTATTTAGTGACGGAAGTGGTAAAGTGATATCAACTATTGAATTATCTGATAGAGGAGATGCAGAATTAGATATTAATAGTGATGGTCTTGCTTCTGGAATTTACTATTACACATTGTATGTAGAGAATCACAAAGTGGATACCAAACGTATGGTTATAGAATAACTAATTATTAGATAATCTAAAAAAGCAATTTTTAATTCGAGTAATAATTTAAATAATTGAAAATCAATTATTTAATATGATAAATAGTAAGTTGTCCGGTTTTTGTCCGGGTCAATACTAATGAATTTCAAAAATGAAATCAGTTATTTGCCTCAACATTTTTTAAAACATCTAGAAATGAAAATAAGACTACTACCCCTAGTTTTTATAGTACTGTTTAATTATATCACCAAAGCACAAGAAACATCCGTGCCCGATAATAATTTTGAAAATTATTTGGAAACCCATGACGCAAATGGAAATATAGTAGCAGTTGGTGATGCTGCAAGTTTGGGAAATGGAATTTCGGGTGATAACCTAGTTACTACTTCTAGATTAGTGACAGTTACCTCCTTAGATATTTCTTCTCAAATGATTGCTGATATCACGGGAATCGAAGATTTTACTGCATTAGAAGTTCTAGATTTTTCGAATAATGGAGTAGGTAACTTTGACCTATCAAATAATATTGCTTTAAAAGAATTGTATTGTGCTACAAATGGAATGAGTAATATCAATATTTCTGCCAACGTAAACCTAGAAACTTTAGATTGTTCTGATAATAGCAACACAACAATTGATGTAAGCACTAACGTTAAGTTGAAAGAATTAAATATTTCAACCAATGGTACCACTTCATTAAACCTGGGTAGCGTTTCAACTTTAGAAAAAATAGACTTGAGTAATAATAACTTAACAGGTCTTGATGTAACTAATTTATTTAACCTGACTAATTTAAATTGTGATACGAACTATACTCTAAATATTACTGATTTTAGTCCGCTAATCAGTCTAATTAACCTGAACTGTAGTAATACGAATTTAGGAAGTTTGGATTTGTCAAGTAATGTATTGTTAGAAACGCTAACCATTAATTTTATGTCTGGCTTTCATTTAGATCTTTCTAGTAATACAGCATTAACAAGTTTATCAGCTAACAGTAGCGATTTAAATAGTTTAAATATCCAAAATGGTAATAATGTTAATATCAGTTTTTTCGATGCTAGATTTAATCAGTTTACTTGTATTCAAGTGGATGATCCTAACGCGAGTTATTTAAGCACATGGCAAAAAGATAATACTGCTTTTTTCCAATTAGATTGTAGTGAAACTAATATTGTTGATGAAAATTTTGAATATCATTTAGAAAACCATGATGCTAATGGTAATGTAGTTGCTGTTGGAAGCTCAAATAGTATGGGTAATGGAATCCTAGATGACGGAAAAGTGTTCACTTCTAGAATCAAAGATGTTACTTTTTTAAATATTTCAAGTAATAGCATTGATGAGTTGGATGGTTTAGAAGCATTTGAATCGCTTGAAATCTTAGATTGCTCGGATAATAACTTTAATGAATTTGATTTTTCTCAACTTCCAGAATTAAAAGAACTATATATACATGATCTGTTTTTTGCAGTATTGAATTTATCGAGCAACTTGAAAATAGAAAAGTTGATCTACAATGATGCAAATAGTACCACTTTAAACCTAGGAAGTAATAATGTAATTAAAGAGTTAGATATTAGTAATAATAATATCAGCTCATTAGATGTTTCCTTATACCCAACTTTAGAGATTTTGAATATAGCAAACAATGGGCAACTTTACAGAATCGATGTTCGTCTTTTAACAAACTTAAAGTACCTTAACGCCAACGGCAATGGCTTGTTTAATTTAGATGTTCGTCAAAATTTGTTATTAGAAACACTTGCTATTGATAGTGCATCAGGGTTTTATTTAGATCTTTCTAATAATACTGCATTGACCAGTTTTTCAGCTAATGAAAGTGACTTGAATAGTCTAAACATGAAAAATGGTAATAACGCTAATGTGACTTTTTTTGAAGCAAGACTAAATCAATTTAGTTGTATTGAAGTAGATGATCCTACAGCATCCTATTTGAATACCTGGGATGTGGATAATAATGTAGAATTTCGTTCAGATTGTAGAGAGACTAATGTTCCTGATGATAACTTCGAAAATTATTTAGAAACCCATGATGCTGATGGAAATGTCGTTTCAGTAGGTTATGCTGCAAGTATGGGAAATGGTATTGCTAATGATAATACCGTGTACACTTCAAGAATAGAAAGTGTTATAGAATTAGATATTTCGGGATTAACCATCACTGATGCCACAGGTATTGAAGATTTTATAGCATTACAAACGTTGAACTGCTTTAATAATTCATTATCTAGTATTGATCTTTCACAGAATGTAGCATTACAAACCCTAGCTATAGGAAGAAATAGTCTTACAAGCCTAGATTTATCGCAAAATACAGCATTAACTTTTGTAAGTTGTCTAAGAAACCAAATTACAAACCTAAATATTTCCCAGAATACGATGTTGGAAACTTTAGGATGTAGTAATAATCAAATCAATAGTTTAGATGTAACGAACAATCCAGCATTAAAAAATCTATCTTGTTATAGTAATTCTTTAGGGAGTTTGGATGTAACTCAAAATCCATTATTAGAAGACTTAGATTGTGTGGATAATGATCTAACGAGTTTGGACCTTTCTCAAAATCCGGAATTACTAGAGCTGCAAGCATACGAAAATGAGTTGACAAATCTAGATGTTAGCAATAATGTAAAGCTTGTAGAATTGTTTGTAGAAAGTAATCAGATTACCAGTTTAGACCTTTCTAAGAATGTAGTTATTGAAGATGTATCCTGTGCATTTAATCAGCTTACGTATTTAAATCTTCGAAATGGGAATAATACGAATTTTAACAATAATGATTTTGATATTCGTAACAACCCAGGATTGACTTGTGTATCCGTTGATGATGTTACTTATGCTGATACTAATTTTACCAGAAAAGATGTACAAACTGAGTTTAAATTATTTTGTGCAGAAACCTATGTGCCAGACGATATTTTTGAAGATTATTTAGAAACCCATAATGCTATAGGAGGAACAGTTCCTGTTGGTGACCCAACAAGTTTAGGAAATGGTATTGCCGATGATGATTATGTAGGTACTGAGAAAATACAAAACTTAGCTGGATTAAGCCTTTCTAATTTTGGAATTACTGATTTTACCGGAATAGAAGATTTTGTGAATCTGGAGCGATTGATTATTAATGGAAATCAGACATCAAGCTTGGACCTCACTTCAAATACTAAATTAGAAGAAACGGATTTTGTCGGGATGGAGTTGAATACTATTAATATCACCGGTTTGTCATCTCTAAAAAATTTAGAACTAAGGGATAATAACCTTAGCACTATTGATGTGAGTTCTAATGTTGCCTTAGAAAGACTAAATCTAGACCTAAACAATTTTAGTAGCGTGGATATAAGTGCAAATACTGCATTAATCGATTTTAGAATAAGAGAAAATTCGATAAGTACCTTAGACCTTTCAAGCAATATTAATTTAAAGAGTTTATATGTAAATGATAATTCACTATCCACTCTAGATGTATCAAATAATACGCTAATAGAAACATTACGATGTGGAGGGAATCAATTTACAGCCATTGATATAGGTTTACTTACGAATCTAGATAGTTTTTCTATAGAAGATACTCCTACACTTATAATGTTAGATATTACTAATAATACTAATCTCGAAGATATTGATGTGAGTAACACAGCATTATCTGTTTTAGATATTACGAATCAAACTAACCTAGTAGAGCTTTATACAAACAATACTGCAATTAGTGCTTTAGATTTTAGCACAAGTCCAGATATTGAATATGTAGAATGTCAAAATGGTCAACTCACTTCATTAAACTTTAAAAATGGAAATAATAATAGTGGTATGGAAGTTTATGCTATTGGAAATCCAAATTTAGTATGTATACAAGTTGATGATCCTACAGCTAGTTATTTGAGTAGTAGCAACTGGGAAAAAGATGCTACGACTAGTTTTAGTGATGATTGTAATTGGACTTATGTGCCTGATGATAATTTTGAAAATTATTTAGAAACCCATACCGCTGCAGGAGGATTCGTTTCGGTTGGAGATCCAACAAGTATGGGTAATGGAATAGCCAATGACGATTATGTAAAAACTGCTCATATTGAAAATGTAATAAACCTATTTTTGAATTTTCAAGGAATTACAGACTTTACAGGAATTGAGGCTTTTGCTTCTTTAGAGTTTGTAGTGTGTTTTGGTAATGTAATAAATACAAGTTTAGACTTTACTAATAACACAAGTCTGAAAAGAATTGATGCTTCTGACATGGGATTAACCAGCATTGATATTACAGGATTGACTCTTTTGGAAAGAATAGATGTTTCACGAAATAATCTTACGAACATCAATCTTTCAACAAATACGGCTCTTAAAGATTTATTTATTTCTACAAATAACTTAATAGGGTTAGATGTAAGTAATAATTTGTTATTAGAAGATTTAGGAATTCATGAAACCACCTTAAGTAGTATTGATATTAGTGCTAATGTAAATTTAACTAGAGTCTCAGCTTCCTTAAATCAATTTACTACATTAAATACGGAAAATAATATATTACTTGAAGATTTAATTCTAGGTGGAAATCCGTTTACATCTTTTGATGTAAGTCATTTAACAAACTTACAAGAGTTAAATATGGATGAAACTAATATTACGTCAATTGATATTAGTAAGAATACCAACTTGGTAGAATTTAGTGCAAGAGATATTAATGAAGTAGAAGAGTTGAATGTCAGAAATGGCAATAATAACAACTTTACCGAATTTAGGGTAACGGGTTGCCCTAATTTAACTTGTATCGAAGTAGATGATCCAACGGCTGGGTATCTAACAAGTTGGGAAAAGGATGCTACTGCAAGTTTTGCCGAGTACTGCCGTTTTACAACGATTCCTGATGCTAATTTTGAAGCGTATTTAGAAACTCATAACGAATTTGGAGGAACTGTTGCTTTAGGAAGTGCCAATAGCTTAGGAAATGGAATTATTGATGATAATTTAGTACCTACTGGAAAAATTGAAGCAATTCAATTGTTAACTCCAAGAAATGAAGGAATTGAAGATTTTACAGGAATTGAAGATTTCACAAATTTAATTCGTTTTTGGATCGATGATAATCCACTAACGAATACCGATTTAGATTTAACGAACAATCTGCTATTAGAAACTATAAATGTTGGCAATACAGGGATCACAAGTATTAACATAGCAGGATTAATCGTATTAAGAGGTTTAGAAGCACCAAATAATAGTCTTACTACTATAGATGTCTCTACCAATACTGGGTTAAAGTTTTTAAACCTAGCAGATAATGATCTAACTACTATAAATGTTAGTAATAATGATTTGACAAGCTTAACGGTTACTAATAATGGATTAGGTACGATAGACGTAAGTGGTCAAACCAATCTAGTCTCTTTATACTGTGAGAATACCAATATCACAGTATTAAATATTCAAAACAATTCATTGTTAGAAAATTTAGAATGTGGTCTTAATCCATTGAGTAACCTAGATGTTGCTCATCTTTCAGAGCTTCGATATTTATCATTTAATACTACTAGTATTTCAGAGATAGACTTAAGTAACAATGTTGACCTAAGTAGATTAGAATGTGATAGTACACCACTTACATATTTAGATTTAGTGAAACAGAACACTCTCGATAACTTATCTTGTAAAAATGCATTACTTGCAGGCTTGAATTTAAGAAGTGGAAACAATGCAGATTTAGATAATGTAGATGTTACCGGCAATCCAAGTTTGACCTGTATTGAGGTTGATGATCCATCTGCTCCAGTTGTAGCAGGTTGGTTAAAAGATGCTACTGCTAATTATGCAGAATTTTGTAGACTAACTTATGTGCCAGATGATGCTTTTGAGACATTTTTAGAAAATAATGGTTATGGAAACGGAGCCATAGATGATTATGTATATACAGCATTAGTTGAAGTTTCTATAGGATTTAATCTTCATAATGGCTTAGTTGCAGACATGACAGGTATCGAGGATTTTAGAGATATGTGGTTCCTAGCATGTCGTAACAATACGAATTTAACAAGTATTGATTTAAGTAAAAATACGAAGTTAACTACAGTTACTTTAGCGAATAATAATCTAACAAGTTTAGACTTAAGTAATAATCTGTTACTAGAAAATATATATATAGATGGCAATGCTAATTTAGGACCTGTAGATGTTTCTATGCTTAGTAGTTTAAATACACTTAGTATCTCCAATACGGGTATTAACTCAGTAGCTATTTCTAATAATCCATTATTAAGATTATTGAATGTTAATGATAATAATTTTACAGAATTAGATATCTCTGCATATCCAAATATTATTCAATTAAGAATTGCCAATAATCAATTAACCTCGTTGAATGTTGCAAATGGAAATAACGATAATTTCACGTGGTTTGATGCACAAGGGAATCCTGATTTAACATGTATTAAAGCTGATAAGGTAGTTCAGTTATATCCAGATATTTGGCAAAAAGACGCTACAGCTAGTTTTGCATTATATTGTGATGTAACCTATATCGCAGATGCTAATTTTGAAAATTACCTGGAGACGCATGATGCAGATGGAAATATAGTTGCTGTTGGAGATGCTGCAAGTTTAGGTAATGGTGTTGCTAATGATAATCAGGTTTATACTGAAAAAATAAATAACGTAATTGATTTAGATGTAAGTAGCCTTGATATTACAGATTTAACGGGAATCGAAGCTTTTGTTGCTATTGCATCATTGAACGTTGATTTTAATGATTTAACAACCTTAGATGTTAGTTATAATACCAATTTGAGAATCTTGGATGCGGCGGAAAACGATTTTATTTCTTTAGATTTTACGGGGCATCCAGCTTTAGAAGAAGTGAATTTGCGTTCTAATGCTATCACAAATTTATTGGTAGATAATAACCCGAACTTAAAAAAGTTAAATGTTGGTAAAAACGGTCTAACTTCTTTAGATCTTAGTTCTTGTACACAATTAGAAGAACTTTCTGCTCACCAAAACTTGTTGGAGTCTCTTAATGTAAGAAATGGAAATAACAACCTAATTACAGATTTCTTTGTTCTTTACAATCCGAATTTAACATGTATTCAAGTAGACGATCCTACTGCTTCATATTTAAGTAGCTGGGAAAAAGATGATATAGCTAGTTTTAACGAAGATTGTGTTGCACCAGTAATTACCTTAACAGGAGCGAATCCGCAGGAGATAGAACTAGGATCAGGATATGTAGAATTAGGAGCTACCGCAGATGATGGAAGTAATGTTGTGATTGATATTTCGGATTTTGAAGATGTAGTAGGTAGTTATACGATCCGATACAATGCTACAGATGCATCAAATAACGCTGCTTTAGAAGTTACCAGAACGGTAAACGTTATCGATACCACAGCACCAGTAATTACTTTACTAGGCGATAATCCACAAGTAATAGAATTAGGTTCTGGGTATACCGAGTTAGGAGCTACTGCAGATGATGGAAGTAATGTTGTGATTGATATTTCGGATTTTGAAGATGCAGTAGGTAGTTATACGATTCGATACAATGCTACAGATGTATCAAATAACGCTGCAGTAGAGGTTACTAGAACTGTAAATGTGGTTGATACAACGGCACCTGTGATTACTTTGGTTGGAGATAATCCACAGACCATTGAATTGGGAGCAGGATATACAGAATTAGGTGCTACGACTGATGATGGTAGTACTGTGGTGATTGATGCTACTGATTTTGTAGATGATATAGGTACTTATATAATCCGCTATACTGCTACAGATGCTTTTGGAAATATTGCTGTAGAAGCAATCCGACTTGTCGATGTAATAGATACTACCGCTCCAGTCATTACACTACTAGGAGAGGATCCACAAACTGTAGAACTTGGGGCAGGCTATACAGAGCCGGGTGCAATAACAGATGATGGAACCAATGTAGTGATTGATGCTTCTGATTTTGTAGATGCAGTAGGTAGCTATATGATAATATATAATGCTACTGATATTTTTAGCAATGTTGCTACAGAAGTCACGAGAACTGTAAATGTGGTTGATACTACAGCGCCAGTAATTACCTTAACAGGAGCGAATCCACAAGAGATTGAATTGGGAGCTGGATACACTGAATTAGGAGCTACTGTAGATGATGGAACCAATGTTGTGATTGATATTTCGGATTTTGTAGATGCAGTAGGTAGTTATACGATCCGATACAATGCTACAGATGCATCAAATAACGCTGCTGTAGAAGTTACCAGAACCGTAAATGTAGTAGATACAACTGCACCGATTATTATGCTAGTAGGAGATAATCCGCAAGTAATAGAATTAGGTTCTGGGTATACCGAGTTAGGAGCTACGACAGATGATGGAAGCAATGTAATAATTGATATTTCAGATTTTGTAGATGCAGTTGGTAGTTATACGATCCGATACAATGCTACAGATGCATCAAATAACGTTGCTGTAGAAGTTACCAGAACCGTAAATGTAGTAGATACGACTGCACCGATTATTACGCTAGTAGGAGATAATCCACAAACCATAGAATTAGGAACTGGTTATACTGAATTAGGCGCTACCACAGATGATGGGACTAATGTAATAATTGATATTTCAGATTTTGTAGATGCAGTGGGTAGTTATACAATTCTTTATAATGCTACTGATACTTCAGGTAACACGGCTGTAGAAGTAATCAGAACTGTAAATGTTGTAGATACTACTAATCCAACTGTAGTATGTCAAAACATAACTGTACAGTTAGATAACACTGGAAATACAACTATTACTGCTGCAATGGTGGATAATGGTTCTACAGATCTATCTGGGATTGCATCGTTAGCTATAGATATTACGGATTTTGATTGTGCCAATATTGGAGACAATACTGTTGTCTTAATGGTTACTGATACCAATGGAAATAGTGATATGTGTATGGCTATAGTTACTGTTGTTGATAGCATAGGACCCGAATTTGATACGACTACAGTGCCTACAGATATGAATGTTACTTTCGATACTGGAGATATGTATACGTTGCCTGATTTTACCGGTGGAGTGGTTGTTACAGATAATTGTGATACGAATAGAACTGCTTTGACTTCGACGATTACTCAAAATCCGGTCGCAGGAACTTTATTAGGTGCAGGAGATCATATTATTACCCTCACTACTACT
This sequence comes from uncultured Aquimarina sp., assembly GCF_947492405.1. Taxonomy (GTDB): domain Bacteria; phylum Bacteroidota; class Bacteroidia; order Flavobacteriales; family Flavobacteriaceae; genus Aquimarina. The sequence goes on along the minus strand of NZ_CANLMP010000002.1, from coordinate 733,328 downwards.
GATACTAATTCGAATGAAGAAAATGTAACATTTACTATCAGTGTAGGTAATGTATTAAGTATTGAAGAAAATGAGCAAGATCGTTTTACACTCTATCCTAATCCAGCGAAACAACAGTTTCAGGTTTCAGGGTTTTCAGGAAAAGCAGAACTATCCGTCTATGATGTTAATGGACGTGGTTTACTTATAAAAAAGGTAGATGCTGGTCAATCTATATCTATTCAGGAGTTACCAAATGGGGTATATTTTGTAAAAATCGCTATGGGAACTACCTACAAGACCATTAGATTAATGAAAAACGAATAGACAGAACCCTTTATTTTTTTGCAAGAAAATCAGTGCTACGAAGTTAAGGGGTCGTAGATACATGAGGTTGCAAGACAAAACCACTCAAGTAATTGGGTGGTTTTTTATATATTTAGTTCAAGTTTTACTATAAAGTATAAACCTTCCTATTTGGTATTATAAAAAAACACTACAACACTTATGTGAAACGAGTAGTTTTATTTTGTAAATTGATCGAGAAATAGGATTAAACCTTATTGAATTATTTTAATAAAACCCAAAATTAAGACACTATGAGATCAATATTACTATCATTATTTATTATTACCCTTCTTGCTTCTTGCAAGTCTCAGCAAAAAAGCGATACCCTGAGTGGAAATGAAGATATTGAAAACATTACAGAGGATGAATTGCTCACAGGTAAAGTTTTAGGTAAGAGAAAAAAGACAATCCAATACGTTGCTGTAAAACTAGTGGTTGATGAAAATACGTGTATGAAAGCCTACACTGACGAAGATGGATTATATGATTTTTTAATTAATCCTAGTAAAATGAAGGCAGACAGCTATTTTGAATTTGTTTATAAAGGATATGCAAAAAAACAAGTTCCATATAGTGAAATAGCAAAAAAAGGTACAGTTGTCCTAAGTACTAAGGGAGATGTAGTAACAAGCACGGATTATCGCCTTTTTTACGAATCTGTACGTTCCTGTAAGGATGAGCTATAGTTTGGTGAAATAGAAAAATAGGATTCCTTTTAGTCCAGAACAACATATTACGAAATATAATTCGTAGTATAACGACCTATACCTATATCAAATTGATTTTACGTTTACTTTTAGCAGAATTATAAATAGCCTCTACAATTCTAATATCTTTCATTCCTTCTTCGCCAGGAACCAGGATATTGGTGTCGTTAAGTATAGATAATGCATCATCATCCATTTGTTTAGCTTGTTGATTTTCTATATAAGTATTGAGTAGTTTTCCATCACTAGTTTCTCCTTGTACACCAGCATACATAGAAAAAGGTTGTAATTGATACCATCCATTAGTGCTATCTACTCGAAGTCTATGCATATCGTGCCCTACACTGGTTTTTCCGTGAGCAATTGCTCCTGATGGAAATTCTAATGTAAAATGAGTAGTCTCATCAGTTTCGGTAAATATTTTAGGTCTGGTAGTCATTTGTTCTGCTACAACAGATATAGGCTCTTCTCCTGTAGCATATCGTGCAGCATTTAAAGCATATACACCTAAATCATACATAGTTCCTCCACCTAATTGTGCATCCAATCTCCAACTTTTTGCAGGGTTTCTTACGTTATAACCTATCTCAGCATAAACTGTTTTAATATCTCCGTAGGGTTTGGTTGTAGCCCATTTTATGATTTGTTGAGTATTAGGTTCATGTTGCATTCTATATCCTATAGAAAGTTTTACCTTATTTTTATGACAAGCTCTAATAATAGAAAGGCATTCTTCTTCAGTTTTTGCCATAGGTTTTTCACACCAGACATGTTTTCCTGTATTTGCCGCTTTGATGGCATATTTGGCATGCAAACCCGTTGGTAATACAATATATAACACGTCAATATCTGGATTATTGGCAATACGATCCATCGTATCATAGCTGTATACGTTTTTATCTGGAATATCATATTTTTTCTGCCAGACAGGTATTTTAGAAGGTGTTCCAGTAACTATGCCTGTTAATCTACAATGTTTTGTTAATTGTAATGCGGGCGCAAGGACAGTAGTGCTGTAATTGCCTAATGCAACTAGACAGACACCTAATTGTTTCTGACTTGAATTAGCTAATAAATTGGAGTAGGGAAGCAGACTGCTTCCCAATAATAAACCTGTATTTTTTATAAAAGTTCTTCTATTCAGACTCATAACATATGTTTATCTTATTATAGAAAAGTCTAACTAACTTTGATACCCTATCGTTTCTAATATGAAGGAGGTTTCAAAAATTATTAAATATCAATATATTGAGAAACGGTACGGTCCGATGTTGTCTCTCCTGTATGTTTGGTACTTGCTTTTTCGAATAAAAGAAGATGTACTTCTTCATTGTTTTTTGTGGTAGGACAGTGTTCTACTCCTTTAGGCACTACTATAATTTCACCAGCTTCCACCTTTACGGTTTTATCTCTAAATTTCATATAAAGCGTACCTTTTACTACTTGAAAAAGTTCATCTTCATGATCATGCTTATGCCATACAAAATCACCACTTACTTTTGCTAAATATACTTGATTATCATCCACTGTTGCTATTCGATGTGGATGCCAGTGTTTATCAAATTTTGAAAGTTTATCATTAATGTTAATTGCTTCCATATTTTCAACTTAAAATTATGAAAACAAGGTACTTATTTCTTTATTGATTCTGGTGGGTCTTAACGTTTCTTTAAATAGTAAACACCACATGGTTTTAGCAGTAACAATTACTTTTTGGGTAGCAGTATTTATAATCTTTGTATGTCGTTCGCTTTTGGCTCCGTGATGATGATCAATCCATGTTTGCAGGGTTAATTCATCATGTTCAAGAGCAGGATTATGATATTCTATATAATGATTTAATACTACCCAAACATAGGTGTTTCTTATTTCTTGACTTGTTTTAGATTCCCAGTGCTGTTTGGCAATATCCTGTATCCATTGTAGATACATCACATTATTCACATGATTCATATCATCTATTGCCGAATTAGGAACTATAATATGTGATTCGAATATTTTAGAGTTCATTATATAAGTAATGTTATAACTTTTTTGAATAAGATACTCTGAATGAGTCTATAAAAATATTAAAAACCAAGAATTAATTTTGCGATATAGAAAAATAAGAAAATACCAAAAATGTCATTACTTGTTGTGATAAAAGGCCCGGTTGCAATGGCGGGATCGATTCCTCTTTTATCAAGTATTATGGGGACAAAGGTGCCAATTAGTGCGGCTACTATAATAACACTCATAAGAGCCGCAGCAATCGTTAAGCTAAATGAAATTTCATACCCCATAACGATCCCAAATAATATTACCAGTAGTGCTAGAGCAGCTCCGTTTATAAGGCTAAGGCCGATTTCTTTTAGTAATCGATTCCAAAGACTACCTTTTACATTGTCATTAGCTAACCCCTGTACAATAATTGCTGATGATTGAACACCCACGTTACCTGCCATCGCAGCGATAAGAGGTGTGTAGAAAAATAAATCACGTATTCTTGGGTTCGTCATAACATCCTCAAAATCTTGCATAATAAATACACTGCCTAATCCTCCAAACAATCCTAATATTAACCAAGGTAAACGTGCTCTTGTAAGCTCCCAAACATTATCATCAGCCTCTACATCCTGAGAAATACCTGCTGCCATCTGATAATCTTTTTCGGCTTCTTCCTTTATGAAATCTACCATGTCATCAATCGTAATACGACCCACCAAAACAGTTTCGTGATCTACAACTGGGATGGCTTCCAGATCATACTTCTGCATAATTCTAGCAACTTCTTCGCCTTCGGTATCTACATTTACATAGTCAACTTTAGGGATATAAACTTCGCTAATGTGTGTTTTTGCTGAGGCGGTTAGTAAATCTTTTAGAGATAATCTTCCTTTTAACTTTCCTTCTTTATCTATAACGTAGATAGAGTGGACTCGGGTAACATTTTCTGCTTGACGTCGCATTTCTCGCACACATCCTGCAACTGTCCATGTTTCTTTTACCTTAACCAGCTCTTTAGCCATTAATCCTCCAGCAGTATCCTCTTCATACAAGAGTAACTCTTTTATATCTTCGGCATGTTTTTCGTCTTCTATCTCCGCAATTACTTCTTCAGCACGATCTTCGGGTAGTTCTGCAATAATATCAGCGGCATCATCAGTATCCATTTCTTCTAACTCTTCTGCAATTTCTTTTACAGATAGGTTGTCCAGAATACGTTCTCTAAAATCTTCTTCTAACTCCATAAGAGCTTCAGAAGTTTTCTCACTATCAAACAATTTAATTAGGTAGGTAGCTTGATAAAGGTTGAGCTCTTCGATTATTTCTGCAAAATCGGCAAAGTGGATTTCTTTAAGCATTTCTTGCAAATGAGTATCACCTTCATCATTGATGAGGTGCTTCACTTGTTCGATAAGCTCATTGGAAATCTCGAATGACATAAAATAGTTGTTTATGGATTTCTTTACAAATGCTCACAAAGATAACCAAAGAAATCAATTGCAGTTTAGATAGGTGTTAAATGAAATTAATTTACTGATTTTTCAATAAGTAATGTTAATTCTATAAACTGATCAACATTTAATTGTTCTGGTCTTTTGCTTAGCATGTCCATCTCCTTAATTTCATCAATTAATTGGAAAGTTTTTAGGCTGTTTCTTAATGTTTTTCTTCGTTGTCCAAAAGCAGTTTTTACTACTTTGTAAAAGAGTTTTTCATCACAAGGTAGTTCCTGTATTGGTTTTCTAATTAAGCGTAATACACCACTATCTACTTTAGGAGGTGGGTTAAAAACAGATGGAGGAACAGTGAATAGATATTCGGCATCATAAAATGCCTGAGTTAATACAGATAATATACCGTAGGTTTTACTCCCAGATGTTTCGCAAATTCGTTGGGCAACTTCTTTTTGAAACATTCCTGTAAATTCAGGAATCCTATGACGTTTTTCTAAGGTTTTAAAAACAATTTGAGATGAAATATTGTACGGAAAATTACCGGTAATTGCGAATGGTTCATTGTCAAATAATGTATCAAGATCATATTTTAAGAAGTCCGCTTCGATTACCTGAAATGCTCCTTTACCGTTCCTGATTTCGGGATGTTCTAATGGAAAATTGGTATTGAGATACTCGATAGATTCGGTATCTAAATCCATAGCAATTAGGTCAACATCTTTTTGGAGGATGTATTTGGTAAGTACTCCCATACCTGGACCAATCTCGATTACATTGGTATAGTTGTTTAAGGTTAGGGTATCCCCAATTTTTTTTGCAATGTCTTCATCTTTTAAAAAATGCTGGCCTAAATGTTTTTTTGCACGGACAGCAGTCTTTTCTTGGTGCCCTTTATAGTTTAAGGATTGGGCTTTGTTTTTTTTGAATTTGGAAGACATCCTATGATTGTTTTGTGGGTGATTGGATTTTTTCTAAAATAATTTTTTCTATTTCAGCACGATCCTTTTTTCTAAACCATGAAATTTCAAGATCAATTTTATAATCATCTTTAGTCACAATATAGGGTTCAGAACCTCCTTTAGCTGGATAGAAATTTTTGATAAGATCGTAAGTAACTTCTTGACGACCTATAATCATATAATCGTTATAGAAACTAATCGTTGGTTTATTAGAGCGTATGATTAAAATTGCAGCAAAAACAAAGGCGATAATAAGGAGTATAAATATTACTTTTTCAAAAAATGAACTTTCAACAAAAAAAGCAACAATATCTAGAAATATACTAACTATGAAAATAGAAAAACCAGCACCAACTATGAGACCAAAAATCTTAATTGCATACAGAAATGTTGGTCGATATTGTTTCATTGTTCGCTAATAATTTCTAATTCTGTTCTAAAAGCAACAAAATGACCTGCAAATCTATTCGTTTTAGCTCGAAGACGCTCAGCATCTTCAGCGTAATATTTTTCCAGCGTCATTTTAGTATCTGTAGTATATTGGACGGAATAAGTAAGCCCTCCCATTTCTTCTTCTACTAGAACTTTACTCATTAAGGCTTTGCTGAATTTTCCTGTAGCAAGCATATCCGGAATATGTTCATTTTTCATCCAGTCCAACCATTCTTCATGTTTGGTTTCTTCTATGTTGATAGTAACGTTATAAATGTACATTTATAGTGTATTGTTTATCGTTAAGTAAAATACAAAGAAACGAAATTATAACGGTAATCATCCCATAGCATTGATAGGATTGAACTACTTATGTTTAGGAAATATTGACGTTGTTATTACAGAATGTTTTTTTGGAAGTATTTCCTCACATTTACAATATATTAATAGAAATGTAGGTTGCACAACTAACAACTAACAACTAACAACTAACAACTAACAACTAACAACTAACAACTAACAACTAACAACTAACAACTAATTAATAGCATCACCTCGTAAGGTTCGATATTTTTTCCTGGCATCTACAAAATAAATACTATCCGCATGATTAAAGATTAGCTTCTCGTATAATTCTTTAGCCTTTTCTGGTTCTCTTAGTACATTTACATATAATTCTGCAAGCCAATAATATGCATCATCAACAAGGATATCATCAGGGTAGAATTCTATAATCTTTAAGTAGTTTACTTTTGCTTTTTCGAACTGTTCTTCCTTTTCGAACAATTTTGCTTGCCTTAGAAATGTTTCATCTTCAATTTTTTCACCTTTATGATTAACTAGTATTTCTTCATATTTGGCAATAGCTTCTTGATTTTTATTCTGAAAAGCTAATAAATCACCTTTTGCAAAAATCTTTAATGCAGTTTGCGTAGAATCTTCTAATGAATTGTCACTTATGATTAGACTCAGTTCCATTGCATCATTGGCAATTAATTGCGAGGTAGATGATTTTAATACATCTAATTGCGTTTGTGCCCAGGCAAAATCACCTTTGTAATAACTTGTTTTTGCTACTTTGAATCTTGCGTCCTGAGCTAAAAAATTATTTTTTAAAGCGTTCTGTACTTGAGTATAATAAATAAGCGCTTGGTTAAACTTTTGATCTAAAACAAGAATGTCTGCGATCTTCATTTTAGCACGAGAAGATTGAAATCTGGAAAGCTTTTCTTCATCTAATAGTCGTTTAAGAAAATCAGCAGCTTCCTGTTTTCTGTCTTGATTAAAGGCTAGAAAGTGTGCATAATCAATTTGTAATCCGATAGTTTCTCTGGATTTCCCATATGTCTCGAAAATTGCATTATATTGTTGATTAATCGCTTTATATTCTTTTTTTTCAGCAAGGTCAGTTTTGGCTTTCAGAATAATTTTATGAGCGGTTAGTTTCATATCATTTCCAGCAGGTGCTTCAAGAATGTAATCTAAAATCTGTGTTGCAGACTTTATATCTTTAGCTCCTATAGCAATTCGCGCTAATCCAATAATACCTTGTAGTCCCTCATCTTTGCGCTTATAGATAGCTTTTTCTTGAACAAAAGCTTTTTTGAAATCTTTTTGCTGTACAAAAAGCCAGCTAAGCATTTCATTATAAATGATATCTGGATTTTGTTGTAGTTTTTTTATTAGTAATTTTCTGAAGATGGTATTCGCTTCGTTTAATGGATCATCCGTTATATACTGATTAAAGTTTCTCTGAACAATATTCTTATAGTTAGGTTGCAGCTGAAGTAGCGAAAGATAGCTATCAAACATCTTTTCTAACTTACCTTGCTCACCGTATATCTTAGCAAGTTGAACATTAAAATTAGCACCAGGATTGGAAGCCATTCCTTTTTCATAGATTAAGGCTGCCTGATCGAGGAGATTATATTTTTCGAAACTTTGGGCAAGAGAGTACGCAGCATTTACATTGTTATTATTAAATTTTTTTATGGCTTTATCATAATATGTTTTTGCTTTTACAGTATTTTCCTGAACCTCGTAATGATGTCCTAATTCAACAAGTAGTTGTGCATTGTTGGGCTTTTTTTCAATTTGTTTTTGTAGGATTTTTTCCGCCTTATCGAATTGCTCTAGTTGTTGGTATGATTCTACTAACCCTAAAATATAATTGGTGCGATTGGAGTTTTTATTATATAATTTCTGATATACAGAAAGTGCTTTTTCGTATTTACCTTGCTGCATATAATTCTTCGCCAGTTGTTCGGATTGACCAAACATAGGGATAGCAAAAAATAAGGCTATATAAAATAAAATAAAGCGCATACTGCAAGTTTTTTTGTAAATATAACAAATAGTTACTGAGTATTGGGGTGTTAGAGTGTTACAGAGATTAGTTTTAAGAAAAATATAAGTATAAAATTTTCTTTTTAGCCTGGATTGAGGGTCAATTTCTATACAGAAATTCACTGCACAAAACAGATAAAATATCTGAATTAAGTGTTAATGTAAAAAACTAATACTTTAATCAATAATTAATTTTAAGATTCTCATCTCACAAAAACTCAATAGCTAAGCGGTTAATCAATGTATTCGAATCCACAGTAAGGAACTAAAACATCTGGGATTTTTATGCCTTTAGATGTTTGATAGTTTTCTAAAATACCTGCTAATACTCTTGGTAATGCTAATGAACTTCCATTAAGAGTATGCGCCAATTGATTTTTACTATTAGTGTCTTTAAATCTCAATTTTAATCGATTAGCTTGATAGGATTCGAAATTAGATACAGAGCTTATTTCTAACCAACGATCCTGCGCTGTAGAAAACACTTCAAAATCATAGGTTAGGGCAGCGGTAAATCCGATATCTCCTCCACAAAGTCGTAAGATGCGATATGGTAATTTTAATTCTTTAAGAATCTCTTTTACGTGATCTACCATTCCATCCAATGCTGCATATGAGTTTTCTGGTTTTTCGATACGTACAATTTCTACTTTGTCAAATTGATGTAGCCGATTCAATCCACGCACGTGAGCTCCATAAGAACCTGCTTCTCTTCTAAAACAAGGTGTGTATCCTGTACAGCAAATAGGGAGGTCGTTTGCATTTACTAAATCATCTCTAAACATATTAGTAACAGGCACTTCTGCTGTTGGAATTAGGTAAAGATCATCAGCGGTTACATGATACATCTGTCCTTCTTTATCCGGCAATTGTCCGGTACCATAACCAGAAGCTTCATTTACCAGATGTGGAACCTGATACTCTTTATAACCAGCTTCTGTATTTTTATCTAGAAAATAACTGATTAGCGCACGTTGTAATCTAGCTCCTTTACCTTTATAAACAGGGAATCCCGCTCCTGTAATTTTTACACCAAGTTCAAAATCAATGATGTCGTATTTTTTTGCTAATTCCCAATGAGGTAGAGCGCCATCTTCCAAAACAGGGATATCACCTTCTCTAAACACTTCTTCATTATCTTCTTCACTTTGTCCGTTAGGAACAGATGCATGAGGAACATTAGGAATTGTATATAATAGATTTGTTAATTCATCCTGAATACTAGATAACCTGTTCGATAAATCTTTAGAACTTTCCTTAAGTTGACTTGTTTTTTCTTTTAAAATGGTAGCTTTTTTAGCTTCCCCATTTTTAAATAGCATTCCGATTTCTTTGGATAATTTATTAGAATCAGCAAGCGTATTATCAAGTTTTGCCTGAGTAGTACGTCTTTCTTCATCTAGATGAATTACTTTATCCAGAATAGGAGCAGCGTCAAAATTTCTTTTAGCCAACGCTTTAATATACTCCTCTTTGTTTGCTATAATTTGTTGTACAAGTAACATGGTTTTTGTTTTGGGCGATTCCACTCGTTTCCTCGTGGTCAGGCTATCCGCTATATCTTTTTTAATCCCTACTCTTCGACTTCGCTCAGAGCACGGATTAAAAAAGGATGCCGCTGCTATCCCTTTTCGCGTTAAAGCAGCAAATTTAAAGAAAAGTGTGGGTTTTGAAAGCTTTAAAATAATAAAATAACGTAACTGGATTTGTAATTTTAATTACATTTACTCGACTTCTTAAAACTCACACATGACACTCAAACCCTCTCAGGCTTTCCGCTGGACTCTTTTGGCAATTATTTGTCTGATCTGTAAAAGCGGATATTCGCAAATACCCAAGGATACAATTGCGGCAGGCGTATATTATAAAAAAGGCGATTCATTATTGTATTATAGAAATTTTAAAGAATCGATTGTGTCTTTTCAAAAAGCAATATCGATATATGAGAAAACTAGATCTTGGGTTCAATTAGCGGAGAGTCATAATAAAATATCAGAAAATTATCTTAGTACTTTCAATTTAAAAAAGACATTATACCATGCAGAAAAAGCATTGGCAATTAGTGAAACCAAAATACCTGATAATGCTAAGGTGAAAGCTGCGGCCTTGGATAATTTGGGTGCTTACCATAGAGTTAGCGGTTCTGATTTTGCAATTGCTCAAGATTATTATAATAAGGCTTTTCAGCTACGATCAGAAAACCTAGCAAAGGATCATCTTGATTTTGCGATCTCTTATTTTAATTTGGGAACGGTTCATACTAATAAAGGATCATATGAAGAAGCATTAAAATATTTTGAAAAAGCACTAGCGATTAGAAGAAAAGCTGCTATAGAAGAAACTATTGAGATATCCGAAATTTATCGACAAATAGGCAATGTTTTTTACGAACAAGGATTATATGATGACACCTTATTATATCTTGAAAAAGCATTAATTATTGCTAATAAGGTCTATAAACAGGATAATTTTTATTTTGTTGATTTATATAATAATATAGGGTTGATGTATAGTTATAATAATGAACAAAACAGAGCGCTGGAGTATTATATAAAATCTCTTCACTTAAGTGAATTACAATTGGGAGCGGATCATCCTGATCAGGTACGTATGCATTATAATATCGCAAATATCTATTATGCTCAAAAAAACAAAGAAAAATCATTATTTCATTTAGATAAAACTATAAAAATATGCTTACAAGCTTTTGGTGAAGATTTTCCTAACCTTGCCTTACCTTATAGTCTTAAAGGCTTATTGATAAGAGGTGAGGAAGGCGTAGTGTATATTAAAAAAGCACTTGTTTTGGCACGCAAAGCTTATGGTGAAAACAATGTTAGAACAGCTTATTTTTATACATATTTAGCTGAGCTATATCACGAAATCGACCAGCACAAAGCAGCATTCGAATATGCGAATAAAGGGCTGGGTATTCGGTTAAAGACTTTTGGAGAACATAGTTTTTATGTAGTCGAATCCTATAACCTTATAGCTACTTTCGAAATATCAGGAAAACAGTATAATAAAGCATTAGGTTATTTGGAAAAGGCAATTGTAGCGAATAAACGGACTGACAATATTGATGGAATACAGCATGGAGAGTTTGATATGTTTTTAAGCCCAACAAGATTACTGACATCTCTAGAACGGAAAGCATTTGTGCTAAACTTGCTACATAAGAAGGGAAATAATTTGCAGATGCTTAAAGAAAGCGCGGCTACCTACGAAAAAGCTAGTCGATTGATAGAAATGATTAGACGTACTCAATATAATAAGGAGGACAAAATGACATTCGCACGAGATGCTAAGAATGTTTTTTTTGGGAATATCTCTACACAGTTATTATTGGATCCAGATACAAACGAATCCATCAGTAGCGCTTTTAATTATTCTGAAAAAAGTAAAGCGGGTTTTTTAAAGGATTTATTGAATGAAGCAAATGCTAAAGGATATTCTAATTTGCCTAAAGAATTACTCGTGTTAGAAAAAAACCTGAGAATAGCGAAGGCAGATGCTACATCTAAATTATCTCAACAGGAAACAGAAAATAGTAGTTCTGATACAAATATTTCCACGGTAGAAAATGAAATGCTCGATATTTCTAGAAAACAAGATTCGTTAAAAACGATTTTAGAAAAAGACTATCCTAAGTATTATAGATTGAAGTATGAAAGTGAAGTAGTCTCTATTGAAGAAATACAAAGCAGATTGAACGAAAATACGACTTTCTTAGAATATTTTGTCGAGCAAAATACCGTATATGCTTTTGTGATTACTAAGCATACTGCCATAGTAGAAGAATTATCTATTGCAGAGCTAGATAAAAAAATAGAGAACTTCAGAAAAAGTATTACTCTTAAAAATACAGATGAGTATATAAAGGGAGGAGTACAGCTATATAATGAACTTATTAGTCCCATAAGAAAGAATTTTAAAGGAGAATACTTAATTATCGTTCCAGATGAATCCCTATGGTACCTTAATTTTGATCTTATGTTAACTATTGATGTAAACAAAGATGAGATGAGTGAATTGCCATATTTACTTCAAGAATTTGCTATAAGTTATGCTAATTCTGCAAATGTTTTATTTCGTTCTGTAAATCGAAGTGCAATAGAAAATCAACTCCGTAAAGAGTGTCTCGCATTTTCTTTTTCTAATAAAGATGCAATCGAAGAAGGGGATGTATTAGATTTAGAAAAATTTAGAAACTCTAAAGAAGATTTACCAGGAACACGTGATGAAATAAAAGCGATATCAAATATTGTAAAAGGAAATTATTTTTTCGGTTCAGAGGCTATAGAAGCAAATTTTAAGAAAAACGCCAATCAATATAGTATACTACATTTAGCTTTACATGGAGAAGTAGATAATAAAAATCCAGGAAATTCTAAGATTTATTTTACTAAAGTTGAAGATTCAGTAGAAGATAACTTGTTATACAGTCATGAGTTGTATGCCTTAGATATTCCGTCTGATTTAACTGTACTTACTGCCTGCAATACAGGAGTAGGTAAAATAGCCAAAGGCGAAGGTATTCTTAGTTTAGGGACGGCGTTTCAGTATGCAGGTACTAAGAGTCTTTTGTTAACTAGCTGGGAAGTTCCAGATAAAACTACACCTTATATTATGAAAGGATTTTATCAGAATCTTAATAAAGGAATGGATAAAGCCAGAGCACTGCAACAAGCGAAAATTCAATATATAAAAACCGCAGATGTATTTACAAATCATCCACTATATTGGGGAGGATTTTATGTGCTAGGAGATAATTCACCTTTAGAAATTGATGCTCCCGCCGTATCCAATAGGATGATATATTTTATTATTGGTTTATGCGGTATAGTAATACTATTGTTTTTTAAGAAAAAGTTAGTTCAAGGCTTCTTTTAATTGTATTTCAGAATTTTTGTCATTAGGGATTTCAAGGTATTTTTTTGCTGTCTCCAGATCTTTTATATCTAGATAGATAAGACCTTTATACCATAATGCTTCTTTATGAAGTCGTTTTGACGGTAGATTAATTAATGAATCCAATGTTTGCAACGCAATAGTAGTACGACCGGTTTTATGATTTGATAATGCCCGTATAAGTAATGCGTCTTCATAATAGAGCAGCGAAGAATTATATTTTTTAAGCATACTAATTGTTAGGTCATATTCCTCTTTTTCAAAAGATTTATAAGCTTCGAGGATTATTTTTTTAGAAGTCTCTGTGTTGTTATTTCTTACGAGGTAATTATCAAAACCTACTTTTTTCTCCCAGGCATAATCAGTTAGTTTTTCTAAATTAACATAAGTAGTTTGATGTATATAGTACCAAGTGGAAATTAGAACGATAAGGATAGCTGCAATTCCTTTGATCCATTTTAAAGTTTGATAAGATTTAGAAGGGGATTGTTTGTCGGAAATTAGTTCCTTCCATTTATTAATTCGTCGTTCTTGTTTTTTATTTTTAAAAGATTGATTGACAAGATTTTTGCTTTTGGAGTACTTTTTTACTTTATGTCTAAAAGCAGGCTCTTGTGCGATTCTTTTATCGAATTCGACCATTTCTTCTTCAGAAAGATCAAGATCAAAATATCTCACAATAAGTAATATGTCTTTGCTTTCTCTTTCTTCCATCTTACTTATATGTTATTAACTGGTCAAATATCTCATAAACCTTTTTAATAAGTCTTTTTTTACAATTGTATTTCGCTTGTACCAAAGATTGATAGTTCTGAAACCCTAATTGTCGTTGTAAATCTTTTAATTTTATTTCGGGATCTATTTCTGATTCCATGAGTGTCTTGCATTTAGGAGATAAACCTTCTAATGCTTCTGATAAGGCTCTTTTTTGTAACCATTCTTGTTCCAAATCTTTAATAGCATCTTGTGTATTCTGATTAGTTACCTGTTCTTTATCCCTTAACTGGTACAGATCATCTTTTAATGCAAAAGAATTCCAGCCATTGCGTTTAGAGATCAACCAGGCATTTTTGCACATAGTATATATATATGCAGTACTGTTTTTAGGTGTTTGTTCCTGGTTTACAACAAATCGTTCCCAAAACTTTTGCATAGAAACTATAAAAATATCTTGAACTTCAGATTCAGAGTTGGTTAGAGATAAGAGTTGTGGTTTCAATTTTTTGAATACATCTTGAAGGAAATAATCAAAAGCTAATTCATTTCCTTGAATAGCTTCTTCCATTATCTTTTTTAACTTCTGGTCACTCATTTAGATAGCGATTTCCTTTCAGGTTTTTGTGTTGATTGTTCCAGTATTTTCTATGGAAACCTCTAATGTTTTATAGAGGTTCTAAAAGTAATCAAAAAAAGAATTTGAAAAAAAAGTAAAAATTCCCTGTTATGTTTTTCAATTCTTGCATTGATAGTATGTAGATCTGTATTTTTTTAAAATAAGATGCAGTAATACGGGGTAATAAATCAAGTTTTAGGGTGTTGGAATGGACACAAACCTTGAGTGTCGTAAAATGTTCAAGGACTTAATCATTTATTAAATTATTACTTATGAAAAAATCATTGTTAAACTTAGGGAAAGTAATTAGCAAATCTGAACAGAAAGAAATTTCAGGGGGGAAGCTAGGACGTTTTGAGGCTTGCGGATGTACTAGTAATTATGTTGTAGAATGGGTTGATTCTAGAGGAGAAGTTTGCTCATATACCGCTGCTGGAACATCTAATGGATCTCCTTTTCCAGGTGGTAGATGCCTTGGTAGGGTTCAAAATGGAATGTGTTGCCCTGAATATTAATTCAACAGTTTTTAAATTATTTTACTCATGAAAAAATCAATTTTAGATTTCGGTAGAGCGTTAAGCAAATCTGAACAACATCAAATTAAGGGAAATGGAAATATCTACTGGTGTACAGGAGGTAATTCTCATACCACAAATCAATGGTGTCCAGTTCGCTGTTTTATGGGAAACTGTTTGTTGTAAATTAATTGTTAACGAGGTTTCCTGAAAAGGAACCTCGTTTTTCTTCTAGTTTTATTAGCTTCAAAAGATAGGAGCATATATCGTATATTTAGTATATGATTACCAGTACTACACGTCGTTTTTTAGCTTCGCTTTTAATCTTAATGGGTTCTTTATACAGAAATAAAAGAACTCGAAGATTTACATTAATACCGATATTAGTTATCGGTTTAGGGTTTTTACTGCCTCAAAAAATGATTATTCCTGTACAAGGAGCAACTATTAGAGATTGGGATGATCATTCCTTTTGGGCATATCCCTGGGGTAGTTCTGTTACACATAAAGGTATTGATATTTTTGAAAAAAAAGGCACTGATGTTATCTCGTCTACTTATGGAATTGTAATGTATACCTATGAAGGAGGAAAAGGAGGGAAGACCGTTATGGTTTTGGGACCTAAATGGCGATTTCATTATTATGCGCATCTGGATGAAATAGATGCTTTTCCTTTTCAACCCGTTGCATCAGGAACCAAATTAGGAACCGTTGGTAATACTGGGAATGCGGTAGGTAAACCTCCACATCTGCATTATTCTATTACAACACCTTTTCCATATTGGTGGTTGCGTGATAAAGACGCTATACAAGGAAATCGTAAAATGTTTTATTTAGATCCTGATACGTGGTTAAGAAAATAATATTTTATTCTATCACAGTCCTTATTTTTTAATATGACTGGATTGGTTTATACTTATTAAGTGGAGTCTTATGATACTGGAATCTCTATATTAATTACTGTACCTCTATCTACAGCAGAATCTATAACCATGTTACCTGATAAGGAGTGAAGGCGGTTTTTGATGTTCTTAAAACCAATACCTTCAGCTATTTTTTCGGAATTAAAACCGATACCATTATCCTCAAACATAAGCTGCAGTATAGTCTGATATTGATTTAGATAGATATCTATTTGATTCGCTTTGGCATGTTTTAAAGTATTCGTTAATAATTCCTGAATGATTTTGAAAAGTTCCTCCTTTAAAGGGTTTTCTATCTCATTAATTTTTTCTTCGGGATGAGGATTGAAAGAAATTTTTTGAGTACTGCCTTGTTCAATATTATTTACATATTCTTTTATTAATGTTGAAATTCCATTATTTTGAAACTTTTTTGAAGCAAGGTTGTGAGATAAATCGCGCACTTGATGGTATGTTTCGTCTATTTGATTTAATATTTTTGTCTGCATATTTTCATTACTACTTGTATTAGAAGAAAGTTGTAGTTTAATACTAGCTAAATTACCTCCAATACTATCGTGTAATTCTCTTGCCAGACGTTTACGTTCTTTATTCTGCCCATCCATAGTTGCTTTCACGAGATTGAGTTCCTGATCTTTCATCAATCCATACACTTTTTGAGAATTCACCTCTTTTTGAGATTTGTTTAATGCTATTTGTGTTTTTAATTTCTGGAAGTATAAAAATAACAGGGCAGTTACTGGAATTAATATAATTAGAAAACCAATCAAAAAAGCTTTTTTGATTGTTCGTTGTCTTTTAATTTCACTTTCTTTAAGTAGTTGTTCTTCTTTAAGCGATAATATCTCTTTTTCTTTTTGTAGCGTTTGATATTTAGCTTCCATTTCTTTTGCTATAACTTTATTCTGATTATCTAGAATTTGGTTAGAAATAGAGAGGTATTGGGTCATAAGATTATAGGCATTCTCATAATCTTTCTCTGCGACTTTTATATTCCTAAGCACCATGATTACATCCCGTTGTAGTTCGAGCTTGTTCCATTGTACTGTGTTTGCGTAGGCTGTAGATAATATCATTTCTGCAGCTTCTAAATGTCCTTGTCTATAATATATAATGCCAACTCTAAGTACTGCGTCTATATAAAGGTCGTAATAGTGATGTTTTAATGCTTGATCTTTTGCGGATATAAAATGTTCTAGGCCCTGTTCCAGTTTGTTTTCCAAAACTTCAATTCTGCCTAGTCTTATTGTAATGTCTAAACCAATTTTAATGTTTTTTTGAGTAAGAAGAAGTTTTTGAGCTTCCTTATAGTTTTCTTTAGCTTCTTCAATTTTTTCTTGAAATAATAGTATGTCCGCTTTATATTTTTTTGCTAAAAGTAATACTTCTTTATCTTGGGTATTCTTTATACAGGTTTCGAATATTGATAGTGCAGTTTCGACTTCTATTTGATGAAGGTATACAACTCCTAATGCAATCTGATGCAGATTATGCATTTTTTCCATCTCCTCAATAGGGGATATTTCAATACCATCGAGATGATGTTTCATCGCATCATCATAAAGTCCTTTCTCCAATTTTCCTTTTCCGAGAATGTGATAAGCTTTAGATAGATAGAAATTACGATTTAAAAGCAATTCTTTTTGCGATATTATTTCATCTCGAAGAAGGTTCCCATAATATATTATAGAATCTGTAATTCCTGTTTGAATATGAATGGATGAAATCGTATCGATTAGTTTTGCCCTTTCTTGAAAATCTTCAGCATTTTTTAATTCATTATAAAGATATGAATCTACCAAGGCCGGAGTTTCACCAAAAGCAGAGTACCAGTCTTTCTTTTCCTGAGCATTTATAGAAAATGAAATAAGTATGATACATATGTAAAGGAGTCTATTCTTCATCATACTTAATTACCCAAGGATTGGTTGTGAAATAATTCCATCCTACACTTGCTAAATCTGTATCAGGATCAATTAAAACTTTTGATTTTTTACCATTAACAGATACATTACTACGAACGTATACTGCTATATTTCTTCCTTCTTTTAGTTGTTCTTCTTTAAGAAATTGAGCGAATTGCCATATAGCATCAGGTTTGGTATTTACTAAACGACGTTGTTTCTTGGAGAGGTATTGATTCTTGTCGGTTTTCTGTCTTTTTCCTGGGTTGTCCTTATCCTCAACATAAAAATTAGTAAACCCTGATCTCCCACGAAGCATCATCCTCCAGCTTAGTTTGTGCCCTTCTTCTGTCCATAAGACATCACCAGGGATAAACCAATGACGGATTGGTAAAGCAAGTTGAATCACGAACCAAATTGTCAATGCTGGGATCAAAAATTTCCGGTAAGAAGGAATGATCAACTCATTTGTTGTATAAAACTCTTTTTTTGGCATAAACATGCGATGCATACGTTCTTTGGAAAAGAAAAACACAGTAAACGCTAATGATAAGTATGGAAATATCCCTATCTGAAATACAATAGAGTTAAATAAGTGGAAAAAGATACTTATAATAAAAGCAGTGAGACGGGTTCTTCTCCATAGTAATAACGGGATGATTAGCAGATCGAATAAAATTCCAAAATAAGTAATACTTACATGTGACCAATGTTGTTGTAATAATTCTCCAACAATCGGATAATTTGCTCGGGAAAGCATTAAATTTTTAGCTACGGTATAATCTAACCAATCGGGATATAATTTAGCCACAGATGCGTAGGTGTATACAATCCATAATTGGATAATAATAAAAAGGACACACCACCTGGGCATGGATATTCTCTTAAGCGCTGGGTTTTTCTTTACATCCACAGAAAAATAATTTCCAGCAGGTAATGAGCTCATAAGAATACAAAGTAAAAGTAATAGGTAATAATGATTGTTGTAGGATGATTTTTGCATATAGTAAACACCAGCCCATAACATTGTATAGGCAATCATGCTCCATCTATATTTAAAACCAATCATAATAAATATTCCGAAAATACCCATCAAAGCAAAATAGTAATACATGCCATTGCCAGGGAGCGGTTGCAGGAAATCTAAACCAATAAAATTAAAAGTAAATTGAGGCTCTACAAGAGTCCTTCTAACCCAGCCAGTAAGAATAGCCCCAAAGGATTCTGCTGTAATGAGAAACCCAAAAAAAACTCTAAATATAATTAAAGCACTATTATCTATTTGTGTAAACAACCAACGATTGATCATACCATAGAATTTATATAATCTCTAGAAAAATCTTCATCCTCCTGCATGGCATTTTTTAAAGCTTCTATAGAGTCAAATTTTTTCTCATCTCTAATCCGTATGAGCATCTCGATTTGAATCTTTTTTTCATATAAGTTAAATGAAGCGTCAAAGAAATGAGTTTCGATGGTTTGATGTGTTCCATTTACAGTTGGATTATTACCAATATTCATCATCCCAAAATATGTTTTATTATTGATTTGAGATTTTACCACGTATACTCCTTTTTTTGGAATGAGTTTATAATCTTCTTCAATATGTAGGTTTGCAGTTGGGTATTCTAATTTGCGCCCTAGTTCTTTTCCTTTTATTATTTTTCCTGTAAGCATAAAATTATACCCCAAATACCTGTTAGCTTTTATAATATCTCCATCAAGTAATGCTTCACGAATTTTAGTAGAACTAACAGCTACATCGTCTATGTCTTGTTTTGAGATTTCTTCTACCGTAAAATCATTCTGAATACCAAAAGAAGCTAGATCAGTAATATTAGAATTACGATTACGTCCGAAACGGTGGTCATAGCCAATAATTACGTGACGTAGATTTAATCTGTTAACTAACATTTCCTCTACATATTCCTTGGCCGAAAGGCGAGAGAATTCTTTGGTAAAAGGATGGATTACTAAACTATCTAATCCTGTTTTTTCTAATATCTGTATTCGTTCTTCGATAGTATTAATCAGCTTGATATTTGTATCCTTTTGCAAAACCATTCTAGGATGAGGAAAAAAGGTGAGAATTACGGACTCCAGATTGTTTCGTTTTGCGGCTTCGACCAATCTTTCGATTATTTTTTTATGTCCAATATGAACTCCATCAAAAGTTCCAATGGTAACAACCGATGGTGTTTGATTATCATATGTTTTGGCATCTGTATAGCGTTTCATCCTTCGTCTTTATTTATTTTCGATTGTCAGAAGGAATTCATTACTATACACTGTAATTAATGTCGATGCGATAGGTGTATTTCGTTTCAAGAAGACTGATTTTTGTAAAACCATTTATTGTAATCTAGGTTTATTTGACTCTTAATACGTTGGTTATGTATTAAAAATTGTTAGCTATAAAATTAATGAAATGTTGTGAGATCTACTACTTATTTTCCGTTAAAGGTATTCATAGTATTCGCTAATCCTGCAGTTGCAAAAGATTTGATCAGTGCAATTCCTTTGTCTAATCGTTCCGGCATAGTAGCTTCTTCTTCAGAATCCCATTCTCCTAAAACGTAATCAACCTGTCTGCCTTTACTAAATTCTGCTCCAACACCAAACCTAAATCTGCAGTATTTGGAGGTATTTAGTTGAGCTTCGATATCCTTTAGTCCATTATGTCCACCTGCACTACCTTTTGCTTTTAGTCTAATAGTGCCAAAAGATAGATTGATATCGTCGGTAATGATCAAAAGATTTTCGAGAGGAACTTTTTCTTTTGTTAACCAATATCTAACAGCTTTTCCGCTGAGATTCATATAGGTGTTTGGTTTTAGTAATAATATCGTACGTCCTTTGTATTTGTAAGTCGTGAGGTCTCCTAATTTTTCGGTTTCGAAAGACAGGCTTTCTTCTTTTGCCAATGCATCCAGGATTCTAAATCCTATATTATGACGTGTATTGTGGTATTTAGGTCCTATGTTACCAAGACCTACAACAAGAAATTTTTTCATAAGTTCTTCTTGAGTTTCTTCCTTTTCATCTTTTTTTGAAAACCATTTTCTGAAAATAGAAAGCATATATGTATTGGTTTTGCGTTAGGGATAGTAGCGGCATCCTTTTTAAATTTGTACCCTGAGCGTAGTCGAAGGGTGCCAATTAGAAAAGATACAGTGAATAGCCCGACCGAAGTGAAACGGAGGGAACGCCATCCCAAAATCCTTGTAAAAATAAAAAAAGCACTCTGAAAATAAAATCAGAATGCTTTTTGATTGTTTTCTTTATACAGAAAAGATTAAGCCTCAGCAGCTGGTGCTTCTGCAGCTGGTGCTTCTCCTTCAGTTTCTTCTTCATCATCATCATCTTCAACAGCAGTACGAGAAGTTTTCACCATACAAATTACCGTGTTTTCTGGGTGTAGAATTGTAAAATCCTCACTAGCTACATCCGTAACATATAATTTGTTTCCTATTTTTAGGTTGGTAATATCTCCTTCGATCAGGTCTGGTAATTTAGAAGCTAATCCTTTTACAGTAATACGTCTTAGGTTAAAACGTAAAACACCACCATTACGAACACCTTTAGAATTTCCTGTTGTTTTGAAAGGAAGAGCAATGGTGATCGGTTTGTCATCAAAAATCTGAATAAAATCGATGTGTAAGATTCTATCAGTTACAGGGTGAAATTGAATATCCTGTAGGATAGCATTTATCTTTGTACCATTATCCAACGCTATTACCACGGTATGAACGTCTGGAGTGTACACTAAATTTTTGAAAGCAATTTCTGGTGCTGCAAAGTGTACAATAGTGTCTCCACCGTAAATAACACAAGGTACCTGTCCAGCATTACGTAAGGCTTTTGTCGCTTTCTTGCCTACGCTTTCTCTTTGAGATGCATTGATTGTTAATGACTTCATTTTAAAATATATTAATAGTTATTAATTTACATTATAAACTTAGAGCTGATAGACTTATTGTTATGAACTCTATTCATAACATCTGCAAATAAATTTGCACAAGTAATCACTCTAATTTTTTCACTTTCTTGTTTTAGAGGAATAGAATCAGTAACGATTAATTCTTCTAGTTTAGAGTTTTTTAATTTTTCGTAAGCGTTTCCAGAAAGAATAGGATGTGTACAAATTGCTCTTACACTTTTTGCGCCTCTTTCTATCATTAGGTCTGCAGCCTTAGTTAGTGTTCCTGCAGTATCTACCATATCATCTACTAGTACAACATTTTTACCTGTTACATCTCCAATCAATTCCATATGAGAAATTACATTGGCTTTAGCACGTTGCTTATAGCAGATTACTACATCACTTTGTAACGCTTTAGAATATGCATATGCTCTTTTAGAACCACCCATATCCGGAGAAGCTATAGTAAGATCGTCCAGGTTTAGCGATTGTAAGTATGGTAAAAATATAGTGGATGCAAATAAGTGATCTACAGGTTTCTCGAAAAACCCTTGAATCTGATCTGCATGCAAATCCATAGTTATGATTCTTGTTGCGCCTGCAGTTTCCAGCATTTTTGCAATTAATTTTGCTGCAATGGGAACTCTTGGTTTATCTTTTCTGTCTTGACGTGCCCATCCGTAATATGGTAATACTGCCGTAATATGTCTTGCTGAAGCTCTTTTTGCTGCATCCAACATTAATAACATTTCCATTAAATGGTCAGAACTAGGATGTGTTGATCCAATTATAAAGACTCTAGATCCTCTTACAGACTCTTCAAAAGAAGGTTGAAACTCGCCATCACTATATGTTGATGTAATTACATTACCTAATTTTGCCCCATACGCGGATACTATCTTTTCTGCTAGTTCTGTACTTTGGTTACACGCAAAAAATTTTGCTTCTGTAATTGAATTAGGCATAAGGTAAATTGTTGTTTTGTAATGAGTTAAAACTTATTTTCTAAAAACAAGGTGCAAATTTAAAAATTTATTTCTACTCTTACCCTTATTTTATTACTTATTTAATGGATGTGATCAATTATTTTTTTAATTTTGCCGTCCGATTTACTTATGAAAGCTCAAGTGGTGGAATTGGTAGACACGTTGGATTCAAAATCCAATGTCGCAAGACGTGCGGGTTCGATTCCCGCCTTGAGTACAATATAAATAACTCTTTGATTTTCAAAGGATTATTTTGTTTTTGATCGTTTCTTGTCTTCTGTGTGAATAGTTTAATTTGCTGCTGGTTTCAACATAGTTTCAACATTTTGATAAAATAGAGTAGGAATGAAATATTTTTAATAAAGAATGTTAACCCTTGCTATTACTGAGTTTGTTTGACTAAATAAAGGAAACCCCTGGTTTGTTTTGAACCAATGGAGGAATACATTGAAAAAAAAGAGATTTATCGAATATTGAAAAAGAAAAATATTTCTATCGTAATAATTTTCCATCTCTTTTATTTATTTCCAATATTAGATAATAATAAAATTGGTTTAATATATGACTAAGTAAATTCGAACAAGAAAAAAATATTGAGCATATATTTAATCCAACATTCTGTTCGACTTAACTAATTTTTTATTTTGGTCTATGGTAAATTCTGCTACTTCAAAACCTCCAGCACCAGAAAAGATATAATTCCTGAATTTTAAACTATCAATTTTAGGATATTTATTGATAATATACTCATTAATGTTAATGGCAAGAGACTGCATTTCATTCATTGATAAATTATCGTGTGCTACATCTATAAAATAAAACGAAGCGGAGAGGTCGTCATAGTCTGATTCTATAGTATTAAATTTATATTTGGAATTAACGTCATTTATCACTTTTGTGTAAAATTTAAAATTTTCACTACATCCAGAAACTATGATTGTGATAAAAAAGAAATAAAATATATTTCTAGACATAATTAATAAGTTTAAAATTGAAATCAAAAATAATATTATCTAGATAGATAAAGCAAAGATTTACTAATAGAATAAGTTTGAACTTTTAATTTTGTTAGTGGGTTTAATATTTTTTACCCTATTTAAATGAATAAGCTTTTACACTTAAGTTTTATTTCTTTTGCATTGTCTATTATGCTATCTAATTCTAGAATTTCTCCATGAATAACAATAGTATTATTGTAAGAGTTATATCCTCTATGACAAGATTCCATTCCTAATGAACGTAAGGATGGATTCATAGCAAAATCAGTATAAGAGTCGATATTTTTGTCCTCAAAAAAATCACTTATCAATTCATCATAGTGTTCAAATTTATTTCTGAACTTCCTGCTTTTCAAAACACAATTAGAATCAACTTTCAGGAGCTTCCTAAGTTCTTTACCTCTTTCTGCATATTTACTTTGTGGCCAGAGAATTTTGGAAATGTTACTTGTCGAAATTAAAATAGATTGAATAGCTGACCATACTCCAATATAATCAGATGCTACTGCCGATTTTTTTAAACGCTCATAAGCATGTGATACAATATCAGCGTGGAAAAATATTTCTGATATAAAAGCGCCTTCTTGAATTAGTTTCATGTTTTTTTGACAAATTTATTTTCAAACTACGCAGTCATTTTACGCAATTAAATTTTATTTGTATCATAATTCTATAGAGATCGTTTTATTGAACTTTATTATTCCATAAATTTTTGACTTCAGAATTGTATTTATCTTCATATTCTAGGTTAATCTTTGTTTGCATTGCCCAAATATTAATGAATAAATTCATATCATCTTTAGGTATTTCTTTTAGTCCCTTCAATGGGGTTTCTTCACTAAAAGTTCTAATATATTCTAACCTAGAATTGTAGATTTTATAACCTAATTTATTTTGGTAAGTTGCTATATCCTCGTCTGACATAAAATCTGGAAATCTTTTAAGATCTTCTAATATAATTGACAAATCATCTTTACGCTTTTTATTCAGACTATTTTCTATAGCTTCTTTAGTTTTTTGATCCATATTTATAGTATCAGTTTAATATTTATATCAACGAAACTAAGCAATCCCCATGTATTAACATAAAGTATTAAAATTGAGTTATATAAAATATGTTTTTATCAAAAGAAATTTAATATTAAAATAGATTTAACGAATCGTTTTATTGAACTTTAATTTCAATTATATTGGATTTATTCCAGCAAAGATCATCTGACAATATAAGTAAGCCTTTATAATATTCTGCTTCTATTCTATTACCACCTAAATGCCTGTACTCAATTGATTTAATTTTTAAATCCATTTTCAGCTTCTCCAAATTATCTTTAGCGGACACCCCCTCTTCTTTTATCCAATCTATAAGCTGTATTAACACCCCCGTTTTTAGTTTTATTTTATTTAGATCAATTCTCCGCAACAATTCCAATAAAACGTCATAAATTTCTTCAATAGGAACTTTTATCTGTATAATGTCTTTAATAATATTATACACCAGATCAAATTCATATTTGTTGTTCTGGGCTATCTGAATTGAGTTCATCGAATCAATGATGGTTAAAGAATTAGAATTATATAAAATAGTGCAGTTATTTTTCTCTGCTATAATTCTGATATTTTTCTTTATTTTTTGATCCATACGATAGGTTTTTAAATCTTTAAAACAAAAATATCATGCTTGTACGCAACCTTTTTACGTAGTAATTAAGTACTTCCTACAAGATTGCAATATCTATCGTTTATCTAAACTTTTAAATTTTCAATATATTCATCTAATTTTCTCATAATATTGGTAATATCTTCTTGTAATAATTCTTCGGAAGTTTTATCATAAACAAAAAACACTTGTTCCTCACTATCAAAATATAAGTCTAAAAAGCCATGGTGATTATGATTATCCAAAAACTCCTTTGCAATACACATTATATAAGCTTCAGGAGAAGGCCAATTATCTTTACTATGATGGACATCGTTTTTATACGGTATTAAATCCGTACTTATTTTATTTCTCATCGTATTTTTATACTATGACTTAGAAAAGGACTTTTACACAGGAGCCATTGTTACTTGCTGGCTTTTTTTCCTTTTAATTCAAAATTCAAATTTATGGTAAAATCTCTCTTATTGTTATTCGAGAAGTCGTTAAAAACCCAACCTTTAGTTTTATCAAAATGTCGAAATGTTTTCCAAAAGTTTTTATATTCAATTTCTTCTAAAAAGTTTTTATCATCTTGGCTGCATAAAGGAATTATGAAAGCAAATATTTTACAAGTGAAATAGAATTCTCCTATAGCAAATGGAATCTCTTTGTCTTCTGTTTTTCGTAAAAAGTAAGTTAATTTGGGCTGCATAGCAAAAGAATGATATGAAGTCATTTCTGCAATTTTTGGTAATCTATCAATTTCTATTTTACCATTTATCCAATCAATAGTTTTTTTGAAATGTTTCAAATGTTTTTTGTCAATTATTGAAAGGTAATATTTACACAGAGCTTTGTATATATTTTGAGATATAATTGGTTGCTCTGCTTCTAATTTTATATTGTAATCCTCATCATTTTTAATAGGTCTATCATCTTCACTTTGAAACGACAATTCAACATTTCCGTTATTTTTTAAATCGAAGTTTTTTCCTTTAAATTTTTTAGAACCACCTTTTCCTTTTCCTCTATTTTTTCCTTTTACATCATATATTGTTCTAAAAAGGGATAAGTATTGAACTATATCAGATTCAATAGTTTCACTAAATCTCTTATTACATTCATCACATTCTTCATATAGTACAATTGTCTTGTTACCAAGCGCTTCGGATATCGCATGAGCTTTGCTGTCAAATGTGGTTAAATCACTTTTCCTATCACAAAATCTGCAAGTTCTGTGTAATTTATTTTTTTCTCCTATTTCTACTCTTTTATCGCCAACACCTCCTAAAGTATAGTTATCCATTAAATCTCCGAATAGTTCTGTCGTTTGACTATTAAGTTCTTCAAAATCTAATCCTTCTTTTAATGCTCGCAGGTAATCTCTTAATTTAGTGCTTTCTGCAAGTTCCATTTTAATATTTGGAAGGAAAAAGAAAGAGTCGTCATCTTTTAGTTTGTTGAAAAAAGCTTTTAAAGCATTTAATTGTGGTAGTTTTTCACAGTATTTAGACACGAAATTGCTTATCTCTACTTTGTTTTCAAGCGAGTTGTTTTGTAACGAGATAATTAATGGTCTGTCATTTTCGTCTACTGTAGCAAATATTGATATAATATCGTAAACAAATTCTTCGACTTCGTTTTCATTGGGCGATTTTAATTCAAATCCAATTGTGTCTTCTAATGCTATAAATTTTATTTGATAACTGTACATTTTTTTCGATTGCATGTAACGTTATATGATTACTAGTAACTATATATGCTTAATACTCGAAATATAGTTACCTAATTCTATCGTTTAATTTAACTTCATAATTCATTCTTTAACTCTTCAAACACTTTTTCCACGTCATTTAGTTTGCTTTCAACGTCCCAAACATTTGATTGCCAATCTTCCCAACTAAAATCATCTATTTCACTTCTTAGATCATTTATTTCGCTTTCCATTTCTGAGCTATACTCTCCAATACTTGAAAGTTTATCATTAGCTTCTTCCAATTCGTATTGACAATTTTCTAGCTCAGATCCAATGTCATCAAGTTCAGATTGTAATCTTTTTAACTCCTCTTGATTACAGCCAATTATTGAAAATGACAGAAAAAATAATATTAAAAAAGCGATATTCTTCATCGTATTATTGAACTTTAGTTAGCTTTTTTATTTTCTCGAACTATATCAACCAATTTAGACCAGCTGGTATAAGAAGAATCTACTTTCACAAATCCGATACTGTCAGCCTTATTTTCTAGTAGCCATAAAAGTTCTGTGGAAATTTCATTTGTTAGATAGCTTTTATCAGTTAATACATAAGAAGGTATTTTTTTGTAATCCTTTACAATTTCTGCATATTGCTCCATCTTTGAAAAAGACACTTCTTCACTACCTTTAAAAACTCCATTTGCGGCCATAAGAAAAAGTCTAGCTTTTGAACTATCCATTTTTACCCTATATTTTGTTATACTACCTTGCTTAAAGTCTGCAAGATCCATTTTCATTGCCAACTGACTGTCCTTGGTGTGACTGGCTTGATAAACAATAAATGCAGCGCCAATATCTTTCTTATATTGTTTCAATGCAAAATTATTTCTGTATTCAGGAATTAAGCTTCCAATCTCATCTATATTTTCTTTATTAAATCCAGTATTAGCAATAAGAGTAGACATTTCTGTTTTGATACTAATCAATTGTATTCCTATAAAACCTAGGTAGGCTATTAGAGCGGTTACCAGTATCTCCGTTATACCTGGTCCTTTTTTAAACCAAGATCTTTTTGGAATATTATTATTGTTATTCTCCATCGTTATATTTAGACTTTAGTTTGTGATTTTGTTAATTAAATGATATAATTCATTAATCCATTTTTGAGGAATTTTAAAATCATATTTAACCCATTTTTGAATAATTCCTTTAGGAGACTTTATTTCTCTTTCAAGTGATCTATAGTTAAAAAATCTTTCGTTTTCCATTAACCATTTTTTCACCATTGGATTGAAGTCACTCATCGTCTATTTGATCTTTTATATTCTATATGTTTTAAAAACAAGTTCACTTACGTTTGGAATCGCATCTAAACCTTCCCCTTTAGAACTTCCAACAAACTCATACAAATTTTCTAAATCCTGATCATCAACTTTCACTTTTAACTCAGCAAAAGCTGCAAGAATACCTGCTGCAAACATTGAGTAGTTATTTGAATGCATAACATGTCCTTGGATATCTTTCAAAACGATCTCAATACATTCATTATGGTGAATTTTGGACAATCCATAATTTAATCCTTGAATTACCATTGTTTTCCACACCAAATCAAATTTACCTTGGATCCTATTTGGATATTCTTTGATCAATGACTCCCAGGAGCATTGATCAGATACAAATGATTCAGATTCTTCAGATGTTTTGCTCACTGTATGTACTAATGAATATAATCCAAATCCATTTTTATGTCTCTTATATTTTGTTATGTTGACCAAATCAATCGTTTTATTGAACTTTTATTCTGTTGTTATAAGTATTTTCCATTGCAGAGCAAGGTGTTATCTTGTAATGAACCACTACTAAGCTGATTTATTTTTTCCACACTAATTCTTTTTCAATAACTTCTCTAATTTCAGTCCTTATTTGCTTTGGAGCTTTAATAATATATTCCTTTGCTTTCACTTTTTTATCACTAGGTAGATTTTTAAGGTAATTCAGTACATTATTGGGATTGAATTCCTTGTTCAATTTATCCTTAAATTTCACTCCCAAATCTGTCCAAATTACAGCATCAAGTTTCTTTTCCATTGCCCATTTAGTAATTACTTCTGAGATTCCTTCATATTTACTGGACTTGGTACTATTAATTAAACTCACAAATCCAATTCTTTCAACTGAGGGTGTTTCTTCTCTTTTTTGTAAATTAATCCTTGCCTCTTCTAAATTATCTAAATCCATTAATGTCCATAGAACTTGAACAGCTTTTGAATTAGGTTTAATAACCAATGTTAGCCTTCCATTATTTGAAATTCTTGCAAACTCAATTGGTAGCATTGGTCCATCTTCATTCCAATCTTTATTTATCTTTAATGTTTGAGGGTTCCATATTAACGAGCCCCAAGCGAGAACAGCAATTTTCATTAGTTTATTGAACTTTAATATATAAATTAATAACAGCCATAATACTATCTTCATGATTGACTTCGTCTACAAATTCATCACATGTATATGTAGCTTTTGTGTAATTTTTCTCATTTATACTGATGGTTTCACAACTTAATTTACCATTTTCATTCAACCATTGCTGTGCAGTTTCGAATTCTCTTTGTAATTCTTCCCTTTCTTTATCTATTTTCATCGTTTTATTGAACTTACTTCATTAAAAATAGTGTACATACAGCTTAATTTATAGAATGTTTTCTCAACTATTCGCCTAAGAAGTACTTTTTGTCGATATCAATGAGAAATTGCTCTAACCCCTGATGATTATATTTTTTAATTAACTGTATTTCAAAAAACTTTTCATTTCCATTTATATCAAGATACTTACATTTGCGCATATTGTCCTCCCCTGAACATTCAAGAGTTGATGCCATATGTTTTAACTGTTTTTTTGATTCTTCATCGCCGAGATTCATCACAGATTCTATTGCCATTTTTATGTAAAACCTAGTGTCCTCCGTACTTATATTTTTAATCTCTTCAATATTTAGATTATGAGCATGTTGTATAAACTCCTGTGTTTTTGCTTCTTCTTTGCTTGTGCAACTTATAAAAGGAAGTGCAAAGACTATATATAAAATGTATTTTATATTCATGGCTTAATTTTTTTCTATGATTTTCTTCATATCTGAACTGATATCGTTCGACTTTTTTATGATTTGCGAAACTTCTTCTACAGATGAAGAGAAATTCAGTTCTTCAATAATCTTTAATTCTTGTAAATAATGTTCTGCTGTTAATTTAGAGTCGGTTAGGTCATTAAATATTTTAGACAAGCTATTTTCACCTAAACCGATTGTTCCAGATTTGTGTTGGACATATAATGTTAGAATCGCAGCAATTAGAGTTAGGCAGCCAATAATAATTTTTACTGATTCACCATGTTTTTCTTGAAGGAAAACCATGATCGAAGCTCCCGTTATTGCGATAACTATTTGACTTATAAACTGAACGCTATTTAAAAGTTTTAAACGAGATTTTACTTTTGGAAGAAATTCTGCTGACTTTTGTATGATAAGATTTAAGCCTGTTTTACACACTTTAGTCCGAATTTTTAATTCCTTGATTTCATCTTCACTTGCCTCATCTTCTCCCATTATAATCCCAGGTTTTAAAAACTTTTCATATTCAGGAAATTCTTCTTGAATGGAAGATAATTCAGATTGACTATATGCATTTAAAAGTCCAACAATTTCATTAATTGGTGCATGTTGATTAACTTTAATCTGTCCCATTTTTTTATCTATTTATTATTTGGCTTTACTTGTCTTGGTCTTCATTTTCCGATAAGGCATAAACAACTAACCCCGTAATTCCTATCCCAGCAATAACAGCAACACCAGCTTCTCTGTTTTCTCTATGTAATTTAGCTTCTAAGTAACCTCTATTTTGAAAAGGTATATCATCAATTATTATCTTAAAATCATTTCCAGCCAAATCTTTTAGCATATCCATGATTGATGAGTTTTTTTCTACAGCAGGTTTAAGTCTGTTAAGTGCATCGATGGAGTTAAATTTGTTTCCAATTCCAGTAATGTTTTGACTTAATCCTGAATTACAACCCATAGGAAAGATATTAACATCAAGGTCATCTCCCAGTTTTTTCAAATCTTCTAAACCTATAGTAAATGACCTTCCATTACCTAAGGATGTAACAAATTTTTCACCCTCTATATGCCCCAAGACAATTACGGATTTTTTCTTATTAGTTTTTAATTTTTTAACTAGATTTCGTAAAGAGAGTAAATCAAAAGTGGTGTGATTTTGTGGAAAGTTTTGTTTTAATACTTTATTAGTCGCATTGTCTTTTACTAATGAGATTATTTCTACTTCTTCTTGAAGGTATTTCCTACTATTCAACCTTTTTTTTATGAAATCAATTGAATTTTTATTAGAGAATTTAACATAAAGATTAGGTTCTAAAATAAATACTCTTATTAATCTACCATTAGCATCTTTAATTTTTTTTGTATTAAAAACCTTCCCTTTTGAAGAATAGAAAACCCCCTTTTCATAATCCGATTTAATACGAAAAATTAATTTGTTAAATCCATTTGAATCTATTCCGTTTACACTAGCATAATTGATTAACTTTTTTTCGAAACTTTTTTTGTCAAAACCTAGATGCTTTAAGTGCTTTTCGAGTTCTGACCGACTTGATTTGTCTAATCCTTTAATGTTTTTTTTGAGTTTAATTTTTCGTGGTCCATTAAAAATTTTAGCTCCTCTATCATTTATAACAATTAAATTTTTAGTAGTCTTAAAATTTAGTAATTTAGGATATTCACTTAAGAGAAATTTTTCAGAAGCAAAATATTTGATGTTTTTTGAAGCATTTTGCAAAGCTTCTGATTCTATCCAACTGATTCGCCTTGTATATACAAGATTTTGTAAAAGCTCCTGCATTGTCAGATTACTCCTTAAGATTTCGTCCAAACTATAAAATATTTTGGTTGGGTGAGAGAAACCTTCAGAGATATAATTGGAGTGCAGATATATAAACTCTTCTGAATTAACTTTTTTAATGTCGATGTAGATTTCAGTTTTATTTACTGTTGATGTATTTCTACCGATTAAATTGTCTGCCTTTTTATATAGTTCGTCAGTATCGGCTACTCTTTCGGCCCTACATATAACACCATTTTGCGCAAATGTTAAAGAAACTTGTAATAGTAGGGCTATAATGATAAATACTTTTCTCATGATTAATTGTTTTTGAAGAAAATCTTAAAACTCTATTTATAATTTAAAGTGCGTTGACATTTTATATGATATGTTTTTAATAATTGTTTATTTGAACTTCATTTTAACGACATTTTTTATAACTAGTAGCTAATTTCTATTCACAAACTTTTGTTTTATGTCTATCTTCTTATATAATTTAAAACCGCGATTTAGTTATACACAACTTTGTTAGCAATAGTTATTTTATAGATAAAAAGAACAAATTTTGTACTTCAAAAAATGGAAGTAATGGATTATTATCATATCTATTTTCTAAATACAATTCATCTAATCCTTTGCCTCCTCCAAACCATACATAGTCGGGAAAGTATGCCGAAAAAAGGTTTGTTGTCTCAGAGTCTTTTTTCCAATCACCTTCTATAATTTCATCGTTTCCATTCACTTCTAAGGTATAATTGTATACCCATTTACCTACATATTTTTTATTCTCAATTTCGGTACTTGTGTACGAATTCATTTCATCAAATCCAATTTCTCCGAGCAAATAGAGAACGGTCCTAATAGTGATTGTTTTATTAGTGTTTTCCTGATGGTTTTCTTCTTTTATTATTTTTCGTTCATATCCTACAATTGTTTCGTTCCATTTTTCTTCGCCTTTTTTGATGTCCATAAAAAAGGGCCTTTTGTTATACCCTAGCATATATCTTAGCAAAATGTCGAATTGACCTGCATCTGGTTTGCGCTTATTGTTTTCTCCTAATGACGCATAATATTCAGTATAATAATATACGGCGCCTCCTAGAGCTTTTAAATCAGCCTTATCAAATCTTATAAATATATTATCAGGAGATTTACTTTTTACTGTAACACTATGCTTTGGTTCAGGTAACATTGCACCAGCTAATCTAATACCATTACAAAAGCCTTCCCAACTCTCGACATTACTTCGTTCAGGTCCTCTTCTAGTCAATTCATTTTTGGTAATTGCAAAATCTTTGTTCCCCATATAAATATCCATTTTTTCACTTGGAGATAGTTTTGAGATTTCATCTTGACTCATTTTTTTTACTTCATCCCAAGTTAGAAGTGAGTTACTTTTTGGATGATAAGTGTCAGAAATTTGCCATCTTGTCGCAATTCCGCCATTTAAAAGTGGCATGTAATACCCTCCCCAGGGAACGTAACTCCCTTTAGGGTAGTAATTATTTACACCGTAATTGTAATTTAAAAATTTATTGTCTAACTTATCTATAATTGGTGAGTTTATAAGAAAAGTTTTTACCCAACAAAAATCAGATTCAGATCCATTTAATTCATTACAGTTCTGACTAAAACTTATTTTAGTTATAGTTAATAGAATGACAAAAATGATTTTTTTCATAAGCTTAGGATATTATTTTTTTCTCTCTAAAACAAAACCCCATATTCCGAAGAATTCTTCGGAATATGGGGTGATTTATAATTTTTACGTTGTTCCTAAATTAGTAAAACAAAGTCAAAAAAACTACTTTTTCCCTCAACTTTTTATGTGTTTATTGTAATATACATTATTTATATGCTGATTTTTTCACAAAAATAGAGGTCTTCAAATTACATTTCTAAGACAAGATACTTACATATACATATCCTAACAATTTGAGTTCATTTAAGTGTTGTTTGGTAAACTTATAAAATGAACCGCTTTATTGAACCTGACAGGTTTTATTCACTGGTTTCTAAACAAAAGTTTAATAAAACCACCATTTTAAAAGACTTTAATTTCGCTTAATTAGTATCATTAGCCATACAGTCATTAAGATTTGTTATAACTACTCCAGGTCTTCGTTTCGGAGTCGTATTCGTATAATAGCATTTTTTCCTGAAATCTTTTGGGAGTAAAATGGAAACAACCATATTTTCGGATTAATCCAAATAGCACTTTTTTGATATAATAATCGTCTTTTGACATATAAGGAATGCCATTAAGCATAAAAATGCCCGTACTCATTTCGGCTCTTCCTTTTTCGTTAGACAATACTATCAGATTTAGATTAACTAATTTCCGGTTGGTTCTTTATTGGTTCTAATCTCATAATTTTCCTTCTTCAGCAAATGAATAGAAGCTCTCTTTGGTAAGAATGATATGATCCAACAATTGTATGTCTAGTAATTCTCCAGTTCTTCTTTTAATCTTAGAAGTTATCCGAATCCGAAGTACTAGGTTTTAAAGCTCCAGATGGATGATTGTGAGCAATAATAATACTTGTTGCCAAACTTTTCAAAGCAACAGAAAATAGAATCCGGATATCTACAACACTTCCTTTGATACCACCAACAGAATGTGTATGATATCCTAGCACTTTGTTGCTATTGTCTATATACAAAACGAAGAATTGTTCTCTAACTTCGATAGTATTTTTTGTGTAAAATTTGGATACAGTCGCAGCTACATCTTTTGCGGAACCTATTTTACCAGTAATCTTCCTTTTTCGTAAAAAAGTGATGCTAATCTCCGGAATAGGAATAACGTTAGTAGATCCTTTTAAACCATCTAATCCACTGATGATGTAAGGGTGATTTTTTGAAGTAGCTCCAAGAGTACGCTTGCTCGATTTTAATTCTTTGGACGCTCTTTTGATTGCATTGGTCCATTTTTCTCCTTTTTTACGGATTTGTTTGGCTCGTTTGTTGATTTGGGAAACCGTGCTTACCTTTTTTCTTTTTGTTCGAGGCATTACCTTGTTCTTTTAAAAGATAATGATAGGAATCTGAAAGATGTTGGTTTCGGGTTGGGTTTTAATCCTGTTTTATTTAAGGTAGTAAATCAACTTGTTTTTGATTTTTTAACTTTCAAAGATGCTTTTTAATATCAAAAAAAATAATAATTACGTACCGAAAGACTTAATTTTTAATAAACCTTTCTATCTGTTTTGAGCTATTTGATCGTATTTCTAATATATAAATACCTTTTGATAAATTTTTTAAATCTACATTTAATACTGAGCTTTTATTATTTATATTCTTTAAAAATTTACCATTTATATCATAAATGGAGACGCTTTCAATATTTTTATTTCCATTGATAATTATAGAAGATGATGTTGGATTCGGATAGATTAGAAATTCTGATATTTCATTAAATTCATTATAAGATAGACTATTATCAATCAAAGAATTTCTATGAAATACTAGCTTACCGTCCCGTGAAGATTTAGATAAAATATCATAATCACCATCATTATCGATGTCTGCTGTATAAACTTCTACACCAAAATCCAGATTTGTGGCTATTGTTTGAACATCGCTAAAGTTTCCAACTCCATCAATATTTTCAAATAAAATTAAAGTGTCCTCTATTGGATCAGCAGAAAGAATATCTATATCACCGTCATTGTCAATATCTCTTGTATGAACTGTATGTACATTAATAATAGAATCACTAAGTAAGATTTGATTACCAAAATTACCTTCCCCATCTAGATTTCTATACCAAGCAATTGTGTCATCATTTTCAGAAGAGTATACAATATCTAAGTCGTTATCACTATCAAGATCATTGACGGAAATAGCGGTTATTTTATTGACTCCTTCAGCTATTAATGATTCTGACAAAAGATTCCCATTACCATCATTTGGGTACCAAATAAGATTATTGTCCAGTGATGTAATAATGTCATTTTTTCCATCTTTATTTAGATCAGAAATAATAAATTCAGTAAACCCAATATTTAATGGACCAGTTTGGGTGACAAGATTAATGAAAGCACTGAAATTTCCCGCTCCATCATTTTCTAGTAGATCTATACTCTGCTGTCTACTTAATAAAATATCAATATCACCATCATTGTCCCAGTCGTTTGGATATATTGATCTAAGAGAGGTGTTTTGAATGAATCTTTCAATAAAATTTCCATTTCCAGTATTTTCGTACCAACCAATGCTTCCATTTGCTTTAAAAAGTAAATCTAAATCACCATCATTATCTAAATCTGAATTAATGAATTCTCCTGCAGAAGTATTCACTTTAATTTGATTTAATCCAAATTTTTTCCCTTGTCCATCTATATTTTCGAACCATGCTATTTTTCCTCTAAGAAAAGACAAAACATCCAGGTCACCATCATTATCCACATCTATCGAAGAAATAGCGGAATTCGGAACCGTAGGTGTAATATATTGCTCCTCAAAAACTCCAGGATCTTCTAGCTGTTTATACCATGAAACTTGATTGTTACCAACGGATGCATATGCTATGTCAACTTGTCCGTTATTATCTATATCTGCTACGTGTACTGAATTAGCTCTCTCAGCCAAACTATTTAAGATATGTGAATCAAAAACAACCGCTTGCCCATCAATATTTTCATGCCAGGCTATTTGATTCTTATTTTCAGAAGCGGATACTATATCTAAGTCTCCATCATCATCAATGTCCTCCACATAAATAGATCTTACTCCATTTCGGTTTCCATTATATAATATGCCGGTAATCTCTCCAAATGTCCCTTGCCCATCAAGATTTTCTAACCAAACAGTACCTTGATCCCCTCCAGCTATAATATCGATGTCTCCATCACCATCTAGATCACCTGCTTGAATACTGTAAGCTCCAATCAAATCGTCAACAGAAATAATATTCTGAATACCAAAATTACCTAACCCATCCAAATTTTCATACCAAGCTATTTTATTATCATCCGAAGATGCAGATAGAATATCGATATCATTATCATTATCAAGATCTATTGTATAGATAGATCCAGGTCCTTTAGCACTTACTCCGGATAAGGTTAAAATATTTGAAGAACCCAAATTTCCCATACCATCAATATTCTCATACAATATTATATTAGCTTCTGTTTTAATGATAATATCAAGATCATTATCTCCATCAAGATCAGAAGTCTGAATATGTATATCTGATCCCAATACGGCAGACCTATGAATTTTAACTTCTGTTGAGAAATTTCCTAGACCGTCTAAATTTTCATACCAAACAACTTTACCTAAATATGAAGCAAAAACATCATTATCTCCATCGTTATCTATATCTGATGCGTAGACAAAGTCAGCTTGTTCAGCAGTGTTGGATATAATTTTTTGATAACCAAAAGTACCTGTTCCGTTTGTGTTTTCATACCATGCAATTTTATCATCCGCCCAAGAGGATGAAAGTAAATCCATATCCCCGTCACCATCTAAATCTGCCGAAAAAACCGATGTTGCTCCAAAGGTTTCATGATTTTTATCCATTATAACATGACTTTCAAAGCTTATTTGGGCATTGATGTAAATACTGCAAAAAATTAAACTTAAAATAGATAATTGTAATTTTTTAATCATAGTTGAATTATTTAGCCTGACAAATTTATAAAATATTGATATTAATCTGTTATTGATAAGTCCCTAAAACTCATAATCTTTTTCTTCTTTTAAATTTTAGGTTTATGAACGATTATAAATACTAGTTTCAAAAATTACAAATTGTTACTACGAATTTTAATTTTTTTAAAAGAAAAAATTTAGATTGTTTAGAATTATCTTTTATCCATAATTAAATAGTCAATCTAAGTTTAGTGTAATTCTAGGAGATATATTTACTGCTTTAACTTAGCTAATTGATGACAGTAATTTTTTCATTTAATGCTCTCCTTATTGTTCAAACAAAAATGTACTATTTCCGGTCTCAATAATTTTGTATTTTTTTGTGGACAAATAGGATTCGAATTTATATCTTCAAAACTTCAATCTGAAGCAATGACCAACTTTGCTACTATTCCTTTTCAGGTGTACTCCGTGACTCGAACCCTGTTCTTCTCATTCTTCACAGTGAGATGCTTTACCAAATAAGCCTGTCTGCCTCAGGCAGGCTAGAGACACCATATTGATGACCTGAAAGGATTCGAACCTTTACACCAAGAGTCAAAGTCTTGTATGCTACCATTACATCACAGGTCAATTTGTAAGCTCAATAGGATTACTCATTGATTTCTATCGTTTTAAGAAATCGTGAATGCTATGCATTTCGAACCTATACTTCAAGGGTCGTATTCCTTGGGTTTAGCTTCCCTAATGTAATAGTCTTTAGTCATATCTCAGATTAATTATTTTATGAATGCGGCCATTGCCATTCTGATTTTTCCTTGGGTAAAGGAATAAGTTCAAATTGCTGTAAATGATGTTGTAAATGTCTAAAATGTAGAACACGTCATTCATCAAAGTTGAGTTGCCCAAAATAGAAATGACTAGTTTTAAATGCATCATCCATTTCTCCTAAAACATCGTAAAACTCACGAATTAAAGCATCCAATTCTATTATTGCATCATTAAGATTTTCATTAACAGTGGGTTTTAAATCAGAAGCAATTCGTTTTCGTTTTGAGATTGGAAAACCCTTCTCCTTTACGAAGGCTTTGTTTTGCTCAACTTCTTTGTCAATCTTCTTTGCTATGAAATTATGTACCGACATGTCAAAGCCATATGCAAGATTTTCTACCATATGTATAGGTGATATAATTCCCCATAACGGTTTTGCATTTGAGTCTAATGTCTTTAATAAATTCAACGATTTCTCTTTTATGAAACAGTCTATTTCTTCATAGTCTTCCATTCTTGTAGTGATCTGTATTTGTGAAAAAATGCGATATGACAAAATATTACGGTGGGCGCAACAAAGCCAGGTAGTAAAATAAATGGGAAATAAAATATAGCTATCGTCGGTTGTTCAAAGTCAAATTGCTGAAAGGGTAATGGAGCCGATAGAATAGCTTGAGATATGGTAAATAGTAGCACAGGTAATGATATTATGTTCCATAAGAGCAGTCCTTTTTTTGATAACTTTTTCTTTTTAAAAAATAACCACCACACTATGATAGCGGTTAAACCAGGTATGACATCAAAATTGCGTCCGTGAAATGTCACTATGTCTGAAACTAATGTCAGTTCGGCCAGTTGATATAGAAAAACCAGTTCAACTATAATTCTAATAGAATGTATTAAAGTTAACCGCTCCATATTTATAGAGGCAATCATCTTTTTACCTTTTTTAGTAAATGGAAAGATGATAGAGAATATAAGTGGTGGCCCCATCGCAAAAATAAGTTTCGGTGGAAGCTTATCATTAGGGATAAAAAAGCCTTGGAGTGCCAAAACACTTAACAAGATAGTCCAAGCTAACATTGCTGTTATTTGTAGTCTGCCTATTTTGATAGCGCTATTCAACCATAGCATTACCAACAATACTAACGCTACAAAGCCAAAGGATAGAAAGGTGGTGTTTTCTAACATATTAATCTTTTACGTGAATGTCTAAATAGTCTTTTAAGGTTTGCTGCGGTGGTAAATCCAGATATTCCACAACAGGTTTAGAATCCCATTTAGGCTAGTATGTTGCCACCATTCTAGTAAGTGCCATCACATTAG
This sequence comes from uncultured Aquimarina sp., assembly GCF_947492405.1. GTDB lineage: Bacteria > Bacteroidota > Bacteroidia > Flavobacteriales > Flavobacteriaceae > Aquimarina. The sequence goes on along the minus strand of NZ_CANLMP010000002.1, from coordinate 693,700 downwards.
CTGCCGATTTTGAGAACGGATACATTACCAACTGAAAAAAACGAGCTGCACCTGCAGGAAGATTAATAACGCGTACTTTTTTCTTATTCATTTTGTTTGAAATCTGATTAGCAACTTCTCCCCAACTTAGCCATTCAGGTCCGCCAGATTCTATAACCATATATTTTTCTCCATCCTTCAAAGCTGCAGCCGCAATCATATGCGCTACGTCTATAGTTGCTATAAATACCGAACCGTGTTTAGCACCGCCAAGTGCAATAAATAGGCGGTGGTTTTTTACGAAATTACCGACCGCTTTTTTCCAGGTTTGCATAAAACCGAAACTTCGTAAGGTTGTAGAATGCGGGTCTTTGTTTTCTGCCTGTTTAAATCCTCCCATAACAAGCCATACATCGTAAAATGCTGGATTACGAACGATTCGCGATTCCATAGTTGACTGTTTTAGTCTATTCTCTAATATGCGTTTTCCTGCAATCTCTGGTACTTGATGGCCGATGGAAAGTTCTGGTGCGGATGATTGTGCAAATCTTTTTACTCCAGCTTGTTCACAAGCTTTAATAAGATTGTTAGTTCCAAATTCATTAATGGTCGTGGCAATGTCATTCCCTTTGGGCGGAATAATACCATTGGCCGTTGATATTACGATGTCCATTCCACTAACGGCATTATCCAAGGAGTTGCGGTCTTTTAAATCGCCTAACACATATTTTAGCGTTTGAGGAGCTCCAGATATTCTGCTACCTTCTTTTCGAATCATTGCGGTGACATCGTGACCTTTATCGGCTAGTATTTTTGTTATTTGTGAACCGACTAATCCAGTCGCTCCAATCACTAAAATTTTAGGGTTATTCATCGGTATTTATTTTATTGTTTCCAACCTTTTTTAAATTTGGATTTGGGTATAATATTTTTTGGTTAACCTTATCAAACTCAAAAGAGTTTATTTGGAGTGTATGAATTGGTTTTTTCTCTTTCTTGATATTGCCGAATATGCTCTCGTGTTTCATCGGAATTAATATTCCTTCAATATTTTTAAAGTCACTATAGCGTATACTGCCAAACAGAGAATGTTTACCAGGTAAATATCCTTCGTGAGCGGAGTAGGATACAATTTCTATTAATTTGGTGTCCTTATTGATGTAAACTAGATATTGGTCGTGTTCCTTAGTGGGTTCGCTATCATCTCCCCAAGTAACGATGACCATTTCATATTCTTGACCTAATATGGTGTCAGAACCCGCATATTCTTTTATTGGAGCTTGCATCAATCTATTGGGTAATTCCATGAAATAATGAAAAGTAGGAACTGCAAATGCTCGCTTTTTATCCTTTTTTAAATCAAAATTGGCAGGTGTGGCTTTATTGCCTTCATAATATTCCCACGATTGAAGTCCAAAGAATTCTCCTGCATCTTTTCCTGAGGCTATTTCAACTCTACCATCAAATGTGTTTATTGCATATCTGAATGTAAGGTTCACGTTATTTACTCTCCAAGGGTTTGCCATTTTACCCATCATAGAGCGCCAAGACTCCAAGCCGGTAAATTCGTAGTTTTTATGACTTTCAAGCTTATCCATTCCCTGAGCTTTCCAGGCGGCTTCAAGAAATTGGTAGCCTTTTTTTACTTGGATTTCTTTTTCTGTCGAAGAAGCTTCCATTATAGTATCTGTTCGTAAATCGACTGTTTTACAGCTTAGAGGTAACATTACCATAGCAGTTGCCATAAGTATAAAGGCCGTTTTTCTTAGTTTTCTTTTATAATTTCTCATCTTTAATAATTTCTAATTTTTCATTAGGTCTTAATTCATCAGATGCTATGCTATCTATATTCCAATCCGTAAACAGACCATCGTGGAAGGTTAGAAATTTCATATAAGGGACTTGATTGTAAAAGCGAGATGGAAAAAGAATTCCATCTACGTCTGTGTAGTCCTCAAAGGTTACGGTACTGTTCAAAAAATTGAATTGCTCTCTGACCATATATTCAGCAAAATCTAGTCTTTTAGTATGTTTATTTATGTAAAGTAAATATTGGTCTGAATTTTTATTTGGATTAGAATTTACCCACGTAATAAAAACGAGTTCATAATCCTTTCCGTACTTTGTAGCTGTTCCTGCATATGTAACAATTGGAGCGTTGCTTGCGCGAAAGGGAAGCTCGATAAAATAGTGAACCGTAGGATTTCCAAATGCTAAATTAGAGTTTGTTTCAAACCTAAATTCTCCTTCAGGTATCTGCTTGTAGGTTCGCCAAGACTGAATGCCCCAAACTTCATTTTTATGTGTTCCGTCCAATAGGGTTGCCCTACTGTCAAACGAATTTGTTATAGCATCAAATTTTACGTTTTGCTGGTTACTAGGCCAATGATTGGCTATCCAAGCCACAGGAATTTCCCATTTTGCATTGTAGTGTACGGTCCACGTTTTTGTGTTTTTCCAATATAATTTGCCGTGGGCAATACCCATTTCTTGAAGTATTTGTCTGCCTTTACTTTCCATCTCATTAGTAATGCCGTCCTTAATAACATCTGGGCGAATATCTACTACCCAAAAAAGGTTGAGTAGAAAAACAAGAACTAACGGGATCGTTAGTGCAATTAGAAAACGTAACCCATATGTTATAATTCTTTTTTTCAAAATGTAAACCCAGCATTAAGTGATATGAAATAAGCAAACCCTGATGTTTCCCATTCAGTGTTTGATACCGTTTGCTCTCCATTCAATTTATATTCCGTTCCTATGCCTCCCCAAGGGTTTAGATAAAATTGATTTTGTTTTCCGGGATACCACCGATAGCCAGTTCTTGCCAGAACGGTGTGTGAAGTAAATTCGGCTTGTTTACCATTTTTATTAAGTTCGTTTTCAAAAATAAAATTAAAAAGACCTATGTAAATGCCTTCGTTGGTATTTTCTTTTAAGTAATAGTCAATCGCCACCACATAGGCTTGTGACACCTCCCAATCGATACCTTTATTTCTGTTTTGTGGTTTAAACACATCTACTATAAAAGGAGAGAAATCTGCATTACCAGCTATGCCAACTAAAAACCCCCAATGTTTTAGTGCCTCGGGTTTATAGTTTATGCCTAAAGCATAACCGCCAAATAACCAAGGCGTGGTATTCGTCTCTATAGAAAAAGCAGATTGCTTTTTCTGTTCTTCATTTTCTTGTGCATGAACATAGGTAAACGAAGTGGAGAGTATAATTACTATTATCAATAATTTTCTCATTATAATGATTGTAATAGTAGCATTGAATATTCTGGATTTGTAAAGAAGTCTTTGTGATTCATTACAAATTCTTCCAAGGTGATAGGTTGTGTTTTACCTATTTGCTGAACTACCTCAGTTACTTCATCAAACTTTTGATCTCTGATGTCTTCTGATAGTGCAGGTGCATGACCTAAAAATTGTGGATTATTAAATACCGCAGGTAATTGCTTTATTCCTTCAATCCATTGTTCATCCGTTATTGGAACGTATTTGACTTCTTTGTCTATAATACCTGAAATAATAGTTGCTATTTCTGCCATTGTTCTAGAGGTAGGACCAGTAATCACATATTTTTCACCTATATGCTTGTTGGGTTTGTCATCTGTTAGGATGCCCACGATTACCTTGGCAATATCTGAGGCCGACACACCTGCGTGTTTGCCTTCGTCCCAAGGGAGATAGATGTTGCCTTCTGTAGCGATAGTATGTGCGGCTATGACCAATAGGTTTTCAAAGAATAACCCAGGTCGTAAGTGCACAGCGCCTATACCTGCCCAATCTAAAAATTGTTCGGCTAGCCAATGTTGTCTCGTAGAAGGGCTATCGTGTCCCTTTCTTGTAATGATTTGGGACATATTCACAAAAAGAGAAACGCCTTCTTGCTTTGCAACAGTTGACATATTAGCGGAGGCCTCTAAAAGCCCTGGCACAAAAGGATAGGTGAAATATACTTTTTTAATGCCCTTGAATGCTATTTCAAGTGAAGCAATATCGAGCATATCGCCTATGGCAATTTCTGCCCCTGCTTTTTCCAATTCGTCAATGATTGTACTACGCTTTCGAGAAAGCACTCGAATAGCGATTCCTTTTTCTAGCAATTGTTTTGCTGCGTGTCCACCTGTTTTTCCAGTAACTCCGGTAATTAATATTTCAGTTTTCATATAAATATAGCTTCGTGTTGTATATACAACATTAAATTAAAAAATTAGGACATTGTTTTTTCAAACGTTCCGAAAGATTCCCATCCTTTGTTGCCAATTATTCCATCTACTTCTTTCATTGCATTTTCCCAAGCAGGTAATAATGTTTTCATAAATTTTCTACCGTTATTTGAAAGACTCCAGATAGGATGATAACTCGCGTTTTTCTCAATCCATCCATTTTTTTCAAGTCGTACCATATTTCTTGATAGAGAAGACCTTTCCAAATTTAGTATCGAAGCAATCTCCGATTGACCTATTTCAGTACTTTTATTGATGACCAATAGAATAGATGACTGGCTTTCAGAAATATTCAATGGTGATAGATACGTTCTGTAAATCGTATTTATCTTGCGTTGTAATATACCTATTCGTGCACTTATACACTCTGATGGTGAAAACTCCATAATTTTATATTGTATATACAACAAAGATATGATTAATTATTCAATTATCAAGTTTAAAAGTAGAATTGATAATCTTACTCTGTAAGATAGCTTCTAAAGCTAGACCTGATTTATTGTGATTTTTAAAAGGATGGTCTCTATGGATTTTTGCATAGACGTCATCGCGTTCCAATAAAACGATATCAACTTTTTCTTCAGATAACTCGAAAATCTTCTTTTTATAATCCGAATTCCACTTTAAATCTTCTGTAACCCAACCTTTTTCTATAAACCCTTTTGTTTTTTTTGAACAACGACATGGGTTATCTTTATTGACAAGACCACATCTGTTATTCATCCAATCATACAGATTCTTTCTCGCTCGTGATAGACGTTTTCTAAAAGTGCTAGGTGAAATTTCAAATATTTCACCGGCCAGATTATGGTCTATCTCAAACAATTCGCCAACAATGTATGTGAGTCGTTGTTCTCTATCTAGGCACATTATCATACCAGCCATACAGGAAATTTTACTTTCTTCTACGAGCGCCTGCATTTCCTTTTCTTCTTTTTCACTTAACTCAAGCTCTGGAGCACTGTCTATAAAGTCAAAGAAATTATCGAAACTCGTTACCATCATTTCATATTTCTGTTTTTTTACATTTAGAATATGATTGAATGTAATACGGTACAACCAAGTTCTAAACCTCGCCTTGGTACTATCATATTTAGAGAGGTTTGTGACTAATTTGATTAAAACTTCTTGAGTGACATCTTCTGCATCGGCAATGCCATTAATCATCTTTAAAGCAATATTGAAGATGTATTGTTGGTGGTCAACAATAAGTTTATTCAAGCTTTTGTGGTCGCCATTTAAAGCTTCCTTGATTAATTCTAAATCATCGGAATCTGAATAATTTTCTATGTTAAATGGCTTTTTCATCTACTATTTACTTCTTTTTCAAGATAGTGATTTTATAATCTGTCCCTCCATATTTGTAATGACCCGATGCTTCTCCATTTTCGCTAAACGTAAAGTACAAAGAGCCATTGTAGCTATTTCCATTATCTGCGTTTGTCTTCCAATTCCCTTTCAATCTATCTTCATCCGTTAAAAGTAAGGTCATCTTACCATTCCGATTTTCATTACCGGAAACATAAGCGTATGCAATATAAAGTTCTCCTTCCATAACTAACTTTGCATCTTTAATTGTGGCAAGGCCAGCAGCTTCAATATCCATCTCATAGCTATTATAATCAGAAATAAAGGTTTTCACCATTTTCTTCTGTTCGGCTCTATGGTTCATCTCTTGGGCATTTAAGTTTAAATTGACTAATACGAATACTACAAATAGTGTCGCTTTCATTTTTCTTAATTTGATGTTTTTTCTAATCCTGCTGCACCGGCAGCATACATTCCTGCGATAGCTTGTTCAATCATCGAGAAGATATTCTCATCTTCCAAAGAGAAATCAAGATTCCAATCTAAAATGGTTTTTCCGTTATCATTTCTTACAGACATTGTTCCGACGATATCACTTATTGGAAACAGTGTTTGTTCATCAATCGCATATTGAAAAGTTTTATTCTCGTGATCTATTTTTAGAATAGTCTCATTGAGAACTCCGTTTTCTGTGGTGCAAACTCTTTTAGCTCCTTCACCTTGTCCTTCTAAGCTACAAGTTTCAATCATCGGAAGCCATTCATGTACTCCTGATGCTTTGCTAATATTTGCCCAGACTTTTTCGACTGGTGCATTAACAAGATGTGACGTTTCAATTTTCTTTTTACTCATAGTTTTTAATTTATTTGTTCATATTTAATTCCTTTTGCTTCAAGCTTCTTCTTTTCACTAGATGGTATTGTACATTGTTTTGTGAAATAGCAAATAATGCATCTTGCTGAAAACACCGTTCCGAATTGGGCAAATGCTAATACGCCTAGGAGTATTGTGAATAATAGGTTGCTTGAATAGAAGTAAAAAGCTCCTATGAAAGCGGCTATACCTACAATTGTTCTAATCGTTCTATCGACTGTCCCAATATTTCTATTGAAGGAATAGGATATCCCTCTTTTAAGATTGTTCATATATAATCACTAAATGGTTTATATTAGTGATACAACAGGAAAGATAAAGTGTGACCAGAAATAGATTTTTTTATGAGTTCACAATTCGACTTTCTGATTCAAAATGTTTCTTAAGGTTATTGAGTGATTTAGAAATTCCATTTTTAAATTGTTTTTTTAATTGTAGTCATCAAAAGTCTTTACTAAATATTCTTGGTAATCCAATACTGTTATACACTAAGTTTAGATGGACTTTCATTAATAGGTTTTATAATATAAAATTGATAGAGTTTGGTGGGTTTGTGGTTAGTTTTTCATATATTAATTTACGAAGCGGAGCGTCTTTTATGAACGTAGTGAAATTGAAGTGTTTCCTATAAATAACACAAGTATGTTCTATGTTAGCAAAGGTGACTTCATTGTGATTGAATACAAATTCTTCAACACCTTCAACCCATCAATGTCTATGACGGTAATTGGTTATCATCTCAAATAGTTCATCTCAGAGAAGTTGGGATAATCATTAATTGGTTATTCTTATTCTTTCTATTAATAAAACTTACCTAATACTACTTTGTTTTTTAAAAACAAGGACTATTGGAAATATGCTTTTTAAACTAGTTTATTATATTACATTAAATTTGCATTATAAATAGCTCCGATGTTTAAGCGTTCAATACTTTTTTTTATATCTATTATGTTTTTTCATAATATGATACAATCACAGACTTATCATATTGATTCTATTGGAATCAAAAAAGTAAAGGAGCTACAAAAGATATCAGAAACTACATATAGAAAAGGGGATTTTGAATTATACAAGAAATATGTAGATTCTTTGCAGTTATTAGCGAAACAATACAATCTACTAGAAGAAGAAGTTTTAGCTATTGTTGGACAAGGTATTTATTATAGTAATATAGATGTATATGACGAGTCTCTTAAAAAATATCTTACTGCATTAGATATAGCAAAAGAACTACCTGAGGATTCTAAAATAAGAATTATTATTTTGGCCAATTTGGGTAATATATACAATAACCTAGGACAATATGATAAAGCTTCACAAACCTTCAAGAGGGTAATTAGACTAGCTAAAAGACATGAAAACCCTGAGCGCGTATTGATTGCTTCATATAATGCTTTGGGTATTACGGCTATGCATCAAAAGAAATATGAAAAGTCTTTAATGTATAGTCAGAAAGTAGATAGTTTTGCTACAGAACTTTCCAGAAATGATCTAAAAATAACTGCACTAAATAACATTGCAGATTCGTATGTGAAGTTAGAAAAATACCAGGAAGCCATACAAAATGCAGAACAAGCTTTAAAATTAATAACAGAAAAAGAATCAATAGAAAGTAAAGCTGATTCGCATTTACACATTGGAGTGTCATATATAAGGCTTAATAAACTTCCAGAAGCAATTCATATGCTCGCAATTGCCCAAGAAATTGCGAAAAATAACCAATTCCTGGAACTAGAAATGCACGTCCATGAATATCTCGCAAAAGCGTATGAATTAAAAGGAGATTTAAAAAATTAATGAAAAATCCAAGTTATGAAGAATATAAAATCGTGGCTATAGGGTATGAAGCCGGTTTTAAAAGTAAAACTTCTTTTAATAGAGCATTCAAAAATTTAGTAGGTCTTACTCCCTCCGAGTATAGAAAAAAGAGTGCTTAAAATACAATTTATAGGTTTCAAATTATAATTTGAAACGTCTCCACTAACATTTATCTATAGTTTTGAGAAAGACGAAATGAAAAACCACGGTTTTCAGGGTTGACCTGAAGACTAAGTGTTCCTAGTTTTGTTTCGATTAAAAACCATATTCTCTAAAAACCATAGTCTTTTCAGAATAATAAATTAGGTAAATAGACCCTTATGTTTTTACGTATGATAAAAAAAGTACACCTACATGCTATATTATATTTAGTTATAGTTAATCTATTAATAGGCAACACTTGTTATGGGCTTTCTGTCAAACATGTTAATGAAGAAGTAGCGTTTTCTAGTTTCGTTGGAGAGTTTACATCGATATGGGATACAACACAGTCAGGGATTTCTGCCAATAATGAAATTACAATCCCTACAAATCCAGCGTATACGTACAATTATACTGTAGATTGGGGTGATGGATCAACGGATACAGGTGTAACAGGAGATATGACCCATACCTATGCAACACCGGGAACTTATACTGTGAAAATAAGTGGTGATTTTCCATCCATCTATTTTAACAATTCTGGAGATAGACGAAAGATCATAGAAATTCTGGAATGGGGGATTATAGAATGGCAAACAATGGAAGATGCATTTCACGGGTGTGAGAACTTAAATTTTGATGCTATAGATTCTCCAGATTTATCGAGGGTAACGAGTCTTAAAAATATGTTTAAGGGATGTCTTTCGTTTAACGGTATTGTTAATAATTGGGATGTAGGTACAATTACAGATATCTCGGGAATGTTTTATGATGCAGAAATATTTAATAGGCCTTTAGATAATTGGAATGTAATAAATGTAACGGATATGTCCGAAACTTTTCGGGATGCAGAATTGTTTAATGAACCTTTAGATAATTGGAATACAGCAACTGTAACCAACATGCAAGGTATGTTTGATGATGCAGAACGTTTCAATCAAAATATCAATAATTGGGATGTGTCAAATGTTACCGATATGTCTAGAATGTTTCTTGATGCCAGTGCATATAATAATCCTCTGAATAATTGGAATGTTTCTAATGTTACCAATATGTCTCAGATGTTTGATAACGCTAATTCATTTAATCAAAATATTAATAATTGGATAGTGGATAATGTTACAGATATGTCTGGGATGTTCTCATGTGCTAATTTTAACCAACCTTTAGATAATTGGAATGTTTCTGCTGTCACAGATATGTCATCAATGTTTTCTACTAATCGTAATTTTAGTCAACCTATTAATAATTGGGATGTATCTTCTGTAACTAATATGGATACTATGTTCTTCTTGACTGTTTTTAATTTACCATTAGATCAATGGGATGTAAGTGCGGTTACTTCTATGAATTTAATGTTTAATAGAGCGTTATTTAATCTTCCATTAAATGATTGGGATGTGAGTTCTGTAACTTCTATGTCTAGAATGTTTGGTGGGAATACTTCTTTTACTACACCATTTAATCAGCCCTTGGATCAATGGAATACATCCGCTGTTGTTAATGTTTCAGGTATGTTTGGTTGGTCTGCATTTAATCAAAATATTAATGATTGGGATATGTCTAATGTTGTAAATATGTCTGCGATGTTTACAAGTAATGCAGTTTATGATCAACCTTTAAACAATTGGGATGTATCAAGTGTCACGAATACATCGGGAATGTTTAGTGGAGCAATTAATTTTAATCAGGATATTACAAATTGGAATACTGAAAACGTAGTGAATATGAGTCAAATGTTTAGTGGAGCCCAAATATTTGATCGAAACTTAGCTTCCTGGAATATTACAGCTGTTACGCAAATGGTGAATATGTTGTCTACTTCTGGTTTGTCTCAAGAAAATTATGATAATATCTTGATAGGATGGTCATCTCAGACAGTACAATCAAATGTTTCTTTGGGAGCCTTAAACATTCGCTATTGTGATGGTAGAATTGCTAGACAAGAACTAATAGATAATTTTAACTGGACTATTACGGGTGATATTGTTAATTGTACTAATGTTTTTTGTACTGAAATGATCTCTCCTTTAGATGGAGCAACAGGAGTGCCGGCAAATTCTGATATTGTATGGAACGCTGCACCGCAAGCAACGGGTTATCTAGTAAGTTTACGAAGAGAAAACGGTGGTGCTACACAAGTAATTTATGACAATGAAGATGTCGGAAATGTTACTCGTATCACATTTACCAATGAATTTCTGGATGGAGATGTTGTATACATCACCGTAGTTCCCTATAATGCTGAAGGACCTGCAGAAAACTGTGATGAAATAAGTTTTTCTGTAGTATCCTCTTGGCAAAATAACCCTGATGCATATAGAATACAGATTGATACCCGAATAGATGGTTTTGCTACAACACCCATAAATCAATTTGAAGTAGAAACAAATAATGATTTCACCTATAATATAAACATAGATTGGGGAGATGGAGAATATGATAATAATGTAACTTCTGATATTATCCATACTTATGATGTTCCTGGAATATATAATGTAGCTATTATTGGAGAGTTCCCTAATCCTTATTTTGGAGTTTTTGGAGATGGCGAAAAAGTACTTTCTATTGATCGATGGGGAACATTCGAATACTTATCTATGGAAAAGGCCTGTAATGATTGTGAGAATATGATTTACAATGCAACCGACATACCTAATTTATCACAGGTGACAAGTATGAACGAGATGTTTGATGGGGCTGTTTTATTTAATGCAAATATTAATGATTGGGATGTGAGTAATGTAACTGACATGAGTGGTCTTTTTAATCGTACAACTGCTTTTAATCAACCATTAGACAATTGGGTTGTAGATAATGTTATCGATATGTCTAGAATGTTTTCTGCTGCGAGTAGTTTTAATCAACCTTTGGATACTTGGAATACATCTAATGTAGAGCTTATGTCAAGTATGTTTAGATCCGCAAGTAGTTTTACTCAAAATATTAATGGTTGGGATGTTTCGTCCGTAACAAATATGGCGTCAATGTTTGAAGGTGCTCGACTTTATAATTCTCCTATGGATTCGTGGGATGTTAGTAATGTAACTAATATGATTGCAATGTTTAAAAGAGCATTGGTTTTTGATCAATCCTTAAATGCTTGGGATGTTAGTAGTGTAACCAATATGGCAGAAATGTTTAATGGTTTTTTCCTGGACATGGAATTTAATGCTTCTTTAAGCAATTGGGATGTAAGCAATGTTACTGATATGAGAGAAATGTTTGCATATTGTCCTAGGTTCGATCAGCCGTTAGATAATTGGGATGTTGGAAATGTTACGGATATGTCGGAAATGTTTCATGAAGCTTCTGTATTTAATCAAGATATAAATTCTTGGAATGTGACTAATGTAATTACTATGCAGTCTATGTTTGAGGATGCTATAGCATTTAATCAACCACTTAATAATTGGGACGTGAACTCTGTAGTAAGTATGGTTTCTACTTTCCAAAATGCCCAAGCATTCAATCAACCATTAAATGCTTGGAATGTAAGTGCTGTGGCGAACATGACTTCTATGTTTAGAAGAGCTAATGCATTCAATCAACCTTTGGATAATTGGAATGTGAGTTCTGTAACACTTATGCCTTCGATGTTTGAAGGAGCTTCAGCTTTTAATCAGAATTTGAATCCTTGGGATGTAGCAGTAGTAACAAATATGGATTCTATGTTCAAGGATGCAATTGTATTTAATGAACCAATTGACGATTGGAATACAGGAGAGGTTCAAAATATGCAAGAAATGTTTAGTGGTGCTACTGCATTTAATCAAAATATAGATACATGGAATGTCTCTTTCGTAACTACTATGGAAGAAATGTTTAGAAACGCTACATCTTATAACCAAGCAATGGATTCTTGGAATGTTGCCTCCGTAACTACAATGGAAGGAATGTTTCAGGGTGCAACCTCTTTTAATGAAACTATTGGCAGTTGGAATGTAAGAGGAGTGAATACGATGGCATATATGTTTGATGGAGCTAGTTCTTTCAATCAATTATTAAATAGTTGGAGAGTTAGTGGAGTTGAGAATATGGATTATATGTTTAGAAATGCCAGTAGTTATAATCAGGAAATGAATATGTGGAATATAGGTAGTGTTAGTATGCAATCTATGTTTGAAAATGCAGCTGCTTTTGATCAGTTTCTTGGTGATTGGAATATAAGTAGCGTTAACAATATGCTAGATATGTTGGATAATACTGCACTAACAAGAGAAAATTATGATAGTACATTAATTGCTTGGTCAGAACAAGCACTAACTTCAGGAATTAATTTAGGTGCGGAATCATTGCTTTATTGTGATAGTATAGATGAAAGACAATCCATGATTGATACCTATGGATGGATTTTTACAGATGATATTCGAGATTGTCCGATACCAGTATGTACACAGCTAACATCACCTGAAAACGGCGATGTAGATGTGCCAATAAATACAAACCTTGTTTGGGAACCAGTTCTATATGCAACTGAATATGTGCTTACGATTACGCTTCAACCAAGTGGAACCATAATTAATGCAACTGTTACAACAGAATCTTATGAATTTGCGGCGAATGAACTTGTCGGTTCTACTAGCGTAACAGTTCTTATAGAGCCTAGAAATGACGAAGGTATTGCCACAGGTTGTGTTGCCGAAACATTTTCTCTTTCAACAAATCCTGCTACGGTGCCAGATTGTACAATATTGGTAGCTCCTTTGGATGGAACTAGTGATGTTGTTATAGGTACAGATGTTTCTTGGGAAGCAATTGCCAATGCTGATGGTTATTTTTTAACTATAGGTACGTCTACAGGTGGAAATGATATTTTAAATAATGAAGATGTTGGAAATGTTATCACATATGATTTGACAAATGATTTACCAGAAGATACCGAAATCTTTGTTACTATAACTCCATATAACGAAGAAGGAAATGCAATTGGATGTTCAGAAGAAAGTTTTACTACAGAGTTGATTCCTGTTGTGCCTTCTTGTACTACGATTTCGGATCCTTTGAATGGAGCAACTAATGTAGCGATAGATACAAATTTAAGTTGGAATAGTGTCGATGGAGCAACTGGTTATTTGGTTTCAGTGGGTATTACTCAAGGAGGTATCGAAATAGCCAATAGTATAGATGTGGGAGATGTGACGATATATGATTTCCCTACAGATCTTATTGAGAACAGAACATTTTATGTGACAATAATACCTTATAATGATGTTGGAGATGCTGTTGTATGTATGGAAGAAAGTTTTAGAACAGGCGATTCCACTTTAAACGATCCACCAGCTTGTACTACACTTTTAACTCCTTTAAATGGAGATTTAAATGTAGCTATAGGAACTAACATAACTTGGAATAGTAGTTTCAACTCCGATGGATATCGATTAACGGTTGGTACAAGTTCTAGCGGTTTAGATATCATAAATGATCAAGATGTAGGTAATGTAACTACTTTTGATTTACCAACTGATTTACCAGAAGGAACAGAGATATTCGTTACTATTATTCCTTATAACAGTTTTGGAGATGCTACTGGATGTTCAGAAGAGAGCTTTACTACAGAAACTATAGCGACGATTCCAAGTTGTACCACTTTATCTATCCCTTTGGATGGAACTACTGATATCTCTATAGGAACAGATTTAAGTTGGAATTCAATTTCTGATGCTACAGGATATCGATTAACAGTTGGTACAAGTTCTGGTGGAAGCGATATTATCAATAATCAGGATGTTGGCAATGTGACCACTTTTGATTTACCAAGTGACCTGCCAGAGAATACTGAGGTTTTTGTTACCATTATTCCGTACAATGCCGTTGGTGATGCTACTGGATGTACAGAAGAGAGTTTTACTACAGAAACTATAGCTACTATTCCGGGTTGTACTGCCTTATTGATTCCATTAAATGGAGCTACTAATATTGCAGTAGATACAGATTTAACTTGGAATACAGTTTCTGATGCTACAGGATATCGATTAACGGTTGGAACAAGTTCTGGTGGAAGCGATATTATCAATGATCAAGATGTTGGCAATGTTACTACTTTTGATTTGCCAACTGATTTGCCAGAGAATACTGAGATTTTTGTAACCATTGTTCCTTACAATGCCGTTGGTGATGCTACTGGATGTTCAGAAGAGAGTTTTACTACCGAAACTGTTGCAACGATTCCAAGTTGTACTACCTTATTGATTCCATTAAATGGAGCTACTAATATTGCAGTAGATACAGATTTAACTTGGAATACAATTTCTGATGCTACAGGATATCGATTAACGGTTGGAACAAGTTCTGGTGGAAGCGATATTATCAATGATCAAGATGTTGGCAATGTTACTACTTTTGATTTGCCAACTGATTTGCCAGAGAATACTGAGATTTTTGTAACCATTGTTCCGTACAATGCCGTTGGTGATGCTACTGGATGTTCAGAAGAGAGTTTTACTACCGAAATAGTAGCTACTATTCCGGGTTGTACTACCTTATCAATTCCATTAAATGGTGCTACTAATATTGCAGTAGATACAGATTTAAGTTGGAATTCAATTTCTGATGCTACAGGATATCGATTAACAGTTGGTACAAGTTCTGGTGGAAGCGATATTATCAATAATCAGGATGTTGGCAATGTTACTACTTTTGATTTGCCAACTGATTTAGCAGAGAATACTGAGATTTTTGTAACCATTATTCCGTACAATACAGTTGGAGATGCTACTGGATGTTCAGAAGAGAGTTTTACTACCGAAATAGTAGCTACTATTCCGGGTTGTACTACCTTATCGATTCCATTAAATGGAGCTACTAATATTACGGTAGATACAGATTTAACTTGGAATTCAATTTCTGATGCTACAGGATATCGATTAACAGTTGGAACAAGTTCTGGTGGAAGCGATATTATCAATAATCAGGATGTTGGTAATGTTACTACTTTTAATTTGCCAAGTGATTTAGCAGAGAATACTGAGATTTTTGTAACTATTATTCCATACAATACAGTTGGAGATGCTATTGGATGTCCTGAAGAAAGTTTTACTACTGAAAATCCAATAATTGTAATAGATGATGATACTAAATATGGGTTTTCTCCTGATGGAGATGGAATAAATGAGTTTTGGGAAATCGATGGTATAGAAAACTATCCCGAAAATACCGTATCAATTTACAATCGTTGGGGAGATATGGTGTTCGAAATTTCTGGTTACAATAATACATCAAGAGTTTTCAGAGGAGATGCTAACCGTTTGACCAATCTAGGAGGAGGTCAATTACCAGAAGGCACTTATTTCTTTGCTATTAATATCTCCGAAAGTAATTCCCTAAAGAAACTAAAAGGCTTTTTAGTTTTAAAACGATAATCTTATGACTAAAAATATATATCTAATATTGACAATACTAATTTTGTCACTAAATAGTAGTTCTATACAAGCTCAACAAACACCGGTTTTTGCTGATTATTACTATAATCAAGTATTAATTAATCCTGCTCATTCAGGATACTCTCCAGAAACAGAAGTAAGTATAAGTAATTTTGGTTATCTAAATGAATTCGAAGGAAGTCCGAGAACCTTCTCCGGAATTCTTAACACAAGTGTTTTTGATAATAATGTTGGGATTAGTGGAGGTTTTATAAGCGATCAAATTGGAGTAACATCGGCAACAACTCTTTTTGCATCATATGCATATAAAATATTGTTAGATGAGAATTACAATCGAGCAAGATGGTGGAATTATAATCCAAATGTATTATCGTTTGGTCTTACTACAGGAGTACTATTTTTTAATGAAGATCTAACAAGATTAAATATACAAGGCGACCCAAATTTTGAAAATGATGTAAATGTAACCGTTCCAACCTTTGGTTTTGGAGTTTTGTATAATCATGATAAACTCTATGTTGGATTTTCGGTTCAAAATTTGTTTTCTGATAATATCGCATCTGATCAAAATGTAAATATTCAAACACCGTACTATTTATATGGAGGTTATAGATTATACCTCAATAGATTTGAAGAAATAAGAATACAGCCAAGTATGTTAGTTAAGTTTGAAGAAGATGCACCTGCTCAGTTTGATTTTAATGTATCCGCAAATTATAAAAATAGAATAGAGGTTGGAGCTGGTTATCGAAGTAGTTCATCATTTAATGGATTAGTAGGACTCTATTTTTTAAAAAATTGGCGTTTTGCATATAGTTATACCGCTTTTGGCAGTGATACTCCTTTTAATAATACCAATGGTTTTATTCTTACATATAAAGGAGGTGAAGGGTTTTAATCATTAGATAGTTATAATCCTTAATACATTTAATGAATTCAAAATTTGAAGATTATTATTTAATCCAAATTTTGGATGTGGATACATAGATTTTATTTTACTGAATTTATTGACTAATAGTGTCAAGGTGTTTTTGATAGATCGATATGTTATCCGTGTAAAATCTGTGCGTAAATACCTTTTTTTTTAATTTTTATTAACTTTTTAATTATCTGAATAACAGTTTGTTGTATTTATTTACCCCTAAAAGTGTATTATAGGAATCTTATTTGTTTATAATATTACATTAACTAAATCATAATACTTTTACTTTAGGTGACACGCATCTTGATACTGTGAATTTTTTTGTTCAAACAATAGTACGAATAGCGTTAACCTTTTCAAGGTAGGTTAAGTCTCTTTGATCGTAGTAGAATAAGTAAAACGGTTTGGATATCATCTAAAATTAAAATATTATAAACGTATGATATACTAAAAACAAATAAAACTAGTTAGTAAAAAGTCGTCTGAATCACTACCCTTTTCGGACGTAAAATAACAAGATTTGCATATTTCTTCATTAAAAAATGGAGAACAAAATAAAGGCTTTAATCAGAAATTGGGAAATTAAATATTAAGTAAAAATTAAAACGAACCTATGAATTTTAATAGCTCCAGAAACCAAATATCTGTATTAAACAAAAAAAGCAAGTAGTAAATATCGATTTCTAAATTCTATCTCCCACCCTTCCGGAATTTAGATATATCATTTTTTAAATATTGGATCGTACCAGAAGAATTTCTGGCTCGTAAGTAATGGTTATAGACCAGCTTGAATATGTTAGTTTAACCTAAGGAGTATAAAACTTCTTTGAGTTAATCTCGATATGGCTTGTCAATTATCAGCTACTAACAGTTAGCCTATATCTTCTTTGGGTAAATATTATGTATAGAAATTTATATAGCTATTGCTATTTAGGTTGTATACATCATTTGATTTAAAAATAATAAAATAACACACAATTAAACTTAATTATGAAAATGTACTACACACACAAGAAACATTTTTCAGCTAATCAACTATTTTGGTTAGCCATGGTATTATTTATTTGGGCGAGTGGGACCGCCCAAACTGTCGTCCAAAAACACGGACGATTGAAAGTGCAGGGGAATAGGATTGTTGATAAGAATAATCAAGAAGTGAGCCTTGCTGGAAACAGTCTTTTTTGGAGTAATGCAGGAGATACATCGGATTTTTATGATTCTGAAACGGTTGAGCATCTAGTAAGTAATTGGAATAGCTCCATAATACGAGCAGCAATGGGTGTTAAAGAAAACTGGGACGGAGGAACTGGTTATATCGACAGCCCTAATTTGCAAAAAAATAAAATCAGAAAAATAATTGATGCCGCTATTGATCAAGGAATCTATGTAATTATTGATTGGCACACCCATGAAGCGGAAGATTATACCTCTGAAGCTGCAGATTTCTTTAAAGAAATGGCTTCTATCTATGGAAATCAACCAAATGTGATCTACGAGATCTACAATGAACCTATAAATCAATCTTGGTCAACAGTAAAAAATTACTCAGAAACTGTAATTGCAGCTATTAGATCTGAAGATCCAGATAACCTAATTATAGTAGGTTCTCCAACTTGGTCTCAGGATGTCGACATTGCTTCTAACAATCCTATAAATGATAATAACACAGCATACACATTGCATTTTTATTCAGGAACACATAGAAATGGTTTAAGACAAAAAGCAACAACGGCAATGAATAATGGTATAGCGTTATTTGTTACAGAATGGGGAGCAGTAGATGCTAGTGGTGATGGAGCTTTAGAAATTCCGGAAACAGAAAGGTGGATGCAATTTTTTAAAGACAATAATATCAGCCATGTTAATTGGTCAGTTAGTGACAAGCCTAGTAATAATGACCCTACTAGAGCAGAAAGATCTTCTGTAGTAGAATTAGGAAAAGGAATTAATGGATTGAAAAATGATCAGTTAACACCAACGGGTGACTATATAAAAGGCCTTATTAAAAACTGGTCAGAGGATGATAGTGATCCCGATGGACCAAGTGGAACAATCAACTGTAATTCTGTAGATTGTATTAGAAACGCAATGCAAAACGCACAACCTGGAGACGAAATTATAGTAGCTCCCGGAACATATACCGCTACTGATAAATTCAATTTTGGTAACAAGGCAACTAGATTTGGATCGGATAAAAACGGTACCGCATCAAAACCAATCACAATTAGAGCACAAAACCCTTCGAACCCTCCAATTCTTAAAGGAACAAATGGAGATTATGATGGATATGTAATGTTTATTTTGGGGGATTATTGGATACTTAAAGATCTAATATTAGAAGAAGGCTCTAAAGGGCTTGTTCTTGATAATGCTAATAACGGTGTTATAGATAATGTTGTGGTTCGTGAGTTAGGAGAAGAAGGAATTCACTTAAGAGATGGATCCAGTAACAATTTGGTGAAAAATTGTAAAGTATACAACGTAGGAATTAAAAAACCCGGTATCGGAGAAGGTTTATATGTAGGATCGGATAAAGGACAGCACGAAAGTGCTGGACAAGCAGGTAATATTTTTGATAATAAATACAATCCTAGATGTGATAATAACACGATAGAGGGTTGTATAGTTGGTCCTAATGTAACAGCTGAAGGAGTAGATGTAAAAGAAGGAACAGAAAACACAATTATTCGAAATTGTACTTTCTCTGCTCAGGGATTATCTGGAGAAAATAGTGCTGACGCTTTTATTGACCTAAAAGGAGCGTATGGTTTTGTTTATAATAATACTTTTAATCGAGATGGATCTAATATTCTTAATGCAGGAGTTGACTTCTTAGATCGAGGAACAGGATTTAATACCGGTTTTAGAAATGCGATTTTTGATAATACTTTTAATTTAGGTAGTAGAGCAAACGAAATCCCAACTGCCCGAAAAAAACAAGGAGATCCATCAGAAATTCATGTATGGAATAATACCCGTAATCCGAATTCACCAGATTTTCCAATAAGCGATGGCACAACAAATTTTGTAACAGAATCATGTCCAAGCTGGAATATTGTACCTTGCTCAGGAGGAGGAAACCAAAATCCTTCTGCAAGTATTACTTCCCCTTCTAACGGTGCTAATTTTGATGTAGGAGCAAATATTCAGATTAATGCTAGTGCCAGTGATCCAGACGGATCGATAACCAAAGTGGAGTTTTTTAGAGGAAGCTCGAAATTAGGAGAAGATACTAATGCTCCTTATTCTTTCACAATTAACAATGCCCAAGCTGGTAATTACAATTTAACCGTTAAGGCAACAGATAATGATGGAGCGACTACAACTTCTAGTAATGTAAATGTTTCTGTATCTAGTGATACCGGAGGAGGTAACACACCTGTAGTATCCTTTGCAGCCCCTTCTGGTAATTTAACCGTCGATGAAGGATATAGTAGTCTTTATGTTAAAGTAAATGCCTCTGATAGTGATGGGACTATAGATAATGTAAAACTTTATATTGATGGTAGTTTTATAAGACAAGAAAGATTTGATCCTTACGAATGGGGTCATAACACATCACCTAATCCAGGAGAGACAACTGGTTTAGCAGTTGGTGATCATGTGTTTAGAGCAGTAGTTACAGATAATGAAGGAACTACAGCAGAAACTACTTTTACACTTACTGTAAAAAGCGAAAATACAGGTGGCGGTAATGACTGCTCCTTTGGCGCGCCGCTTAATAGTGCATTACCAGCATTTGACAGTGTTTCTTATTCTGAAGTTCATGTTTTAGGAAACGGAGGTCCTTCTTTAAGCAATTTTAGAAAATTCAGTATTAATTGGAATCCACAATACAATGGGTTATATCAATTTGCAATGAATACCAATAACGGCGTTCCTAATTATTACGTTGATCTAAGACCTTTTAGTACTACTAAGTTTAATACTAGTAATCCAGAAGTAACAATTAATAACTCAGGATTTAACGGTTTGGACGGATCTTATTGGGTTGCAAAGGATGGAGCCAATTTTGTTATGATATCTAAGAATGGAGGTTTTACGATCTATTTCAGTAATTCTGCGACTTCTCCTAATTGTAACGATAATAAAGAGCCTGTAGATCAGGATAAATTATCAACCGTTAAACTGTTCCCCAATCCTGTAAGTGATGATATCTTAAATGTAATAGGTATTGCTCAGGAAAAATCAACATTAGAAGTTGCAGATATGCAAGGAAAAGTTGTGCTTCAGAAATTTATTGAAAATACAGAAACAGGTTTGGATGTTTCTAATCTTAAGTCAGGCATGTATGTCCTAATCATAAAAGGACTAAAATTCAGAAAATCGATATTGTTTACTAAGCAATAATTTGTCTTAGCCAATATAATCATCAAGTAGTTGCATAAACTACTTGATGATTATTCTAATAATTCAAATACACACACAATGAATTACAAATACATAAGAAATTGTTTTACAATTGTTTTACTAGGTGTTTCCTCATTTTTATTTGCTCAGGATAACTACGTATATCAAAATGATTTTGATCATTTATCTTCTGGTCAATATAATAGAGATCAAATTAAAGAAGCTTTAAATGTTTCATTCTGCAAAGGTGCAGATGAGGGAAGAGTGCATATTTCTGATTTTGAGAACCGAGGTAAGGTACTAGATGTTAAATATCCTAAAGGTCAAGTGAAAACCGGACAAAGTGGAATGCATACTAAAGTTCCTTTTGATGTAGAAGGGGAATATGACGAATTATACATCAGTTATTGGGTTTATTTTCCTGAAGATTTTGAATTTCGAGCGGGTGGTAAATTACCGGGCTTAGCATATCAAACTTCAGAAAGGAATATGTCTCTACGATTGATGTGGAGGTACGACGGACTTATTGAGTTTTATGTGCATTATAATACGGAACCTACTTGGGATGGATGGCATGCATCTATTAATTGGAGCTTAACAGATCCTTATGAAGAACCTAATGGAGAACCTCAGCCTGATCAAGTGAAGTTTAAAAAAGGACAATGGAACCATGTTGAAATGTATAATAAGTTAAATACGCCCGGACAGAACGATGGGATTATGAGAGGTTGGTTAAATGGAGATTTGGCTATAAATATTACAGATAATGGTGATTATCGTCAGGCAGATGAAGGAGATATTCATCTTAATATTATTTATTTGTCTACCTTTTTTGGAGGTAGCGATGAGACTTTTCAACCCACCAAAGATCTAGAGGCTTACTTTGATGATTTTAAGGTTTCTACAACTAGAATAGGAGATTCAGGAGGAAATGGTGGCGGAGATGGAGAAGACGAAAACGAAGCTCCAATAGTTGAGTTAACATCACCAGCAATAGATAATGAAACTTATAGCCTTGGCGAAACAATTACGCTGAGAGCAAATGCATCAGACCCTGATAGTGATATTGATCGAGTAAATTTCAAAATTGATGGAGCATATTATAGATCAGATGCCTCAAGTCCATACAGTGCATCTTGGACTCCTACCGAAGCTGGAACGTATGTAATTGCTGCCCGAGCTTTTGAAAAAGATCAAGAAGGATTATCCAGAGAGGTTTCTAGGACAGTTGTAATTTTAAATGATGATGATGATGGAGATACAGGAAGTGGTTGCTCTTTTAATACACCAATATCTAATAGTATATCTCATATTGAAAAGACTTCTTTTACAGAAGTTCACGTGTTAGGATCTAATGGTCCCTCAATGAGTAATTTCAGAAAGTTTACCATTAACTGGAATGCAGCTAACAGCGGATTATACCAATTTGCAATAAACACTAATAATGGGGTTCCTTCTTATTACGTAGATCTAAAAAATAAACTAACGCATACACTTGGACAATCAAATCCTTCGGTAACGATTAGCAATTCAGGAATATCTGGATTAGATGGTTCTTATTGGATAACTAGAGATGGAGATAGTTTTGTAATGGTATCAAAAACTGAAGGATTCACATTATACTTCAGTAATGATAATCAGGCTCCTTCTTGTGCGAACCGATCAAGTACAGGATTAACTAAAGTAGATTCATTTTCATACTATCCAAATCCTGCTAATAATTCCATTTTTATGAATGGGATAGACGCATCTGTTCATGAAATAGTGATTTATAGTGTGAATAGTCAGATAGTTAAATCTATAAAACTGGGAAAAGAAAATTCAACCTCTATTAACGTGGAATCTTTAAATGCAGGACTTTATTTTATTGAATTGAGGTCTTTTAAAGGTGGATCTAAAAGGTATAAACTGGTAAAAATTTAATCATACAAACTTAACTTATTAACTAATCAGAAATTTTACAATCATGAAAGAAAAGGTTATTTATAAACGGAATAGGAATGTTTTTACGTTATCACTTCTGATAGTAATTTCACTCCTTTTTAACAATCAACGAACTTTTGCTCAATGTAATTCTATAATCGATGTAGATTTTAATAATTGGAATAACAGAAGATATTCTATTGCTGATATAAAAAGTGATTTTAACAACAAAGTAAAGCCTTGGACTGCATCTACTTACAGAGGAGTAGAAGGTCCTGGTGCTCCAAGTAATTTGATAGAAAATACTCCACAGGAGACGAGAATTGTCAACGGAACTTTGCGAGCACAGTACTTAAAGAACGATGCATCAGGAAGATCAGGTGGTTTTCTCTTTGATCCTTATTTTGATGCTGTAGATGAAGCTTATTTAGAATACAAGGTGAAATTTGACGATAATTTTTTCTGGGCTACAGGTGGTAAATTGCCTGGTTTAGGAGGTTCGACAAGCGGTGTTAATAGTGAAAGTACTGGTCGTGGAACCATTCCATCTGGATGTAAATACAATACAAATGGA
The DNA here is from genome assembly GCF_947492405.1 of uncultured Aquimarina sp. GTDB lineage: Bacteria > Bacteroidota > Bacteroidia > Flavobacteriales > Flavobacteriaceae > Aquimarina. The sequence continues at coordinate 670,196 of NZ_CANLMP010000002.1, read as the reverse complement.
TGGTCTGCAAGGCTAATGTGGAGAAGAAATAGAGCGCAAACAACAAAACCCTATCTTATTCTTTATAGTTACTTTGCCGAAAAGACAAATGGACAACCTAGACAAAATGGAGATTGCGGAGATGGAAAAAGAATTTATTCTGATCTGAAGGATGATAGATGGTATACCATCCGTCAATATATCAAAATGAACACCCCAGGACAAAGAAACGGAAAAGTGATTATGTGGATTGATGGAGAGGAAACATATCGTGATAATAATGCCAAAATTCGTAATTCAGGAAAAAGTAACTTAAAAATTAATGCCTTGATTATGAATACATATCGTGGGGGAAGTAGAACAGATCCTGTTTGGCATTCACCAAGAACAGAATATACTTTTTTCGATGATTTTAAAGTATGGACAGGATGTGGCAATCCTCCTGGAGGAGAAGATAATAAACCACCAACAGTTTCATTAACGAATCCATCACAAAATAATCAAGTTTTTACTTTAGGAGAAACGATTACATTAAGAGCAAATGCGTCTGATCCTGATGGAGATGTAGATCGTGTTAACTTCAAATTGAATGGTGGATATTATGGTCAAGATTATACTGCTCCATATACAAATTCTTGGACACCGACAACAGCAGGGACGTATACAATCGGAGCGAGAGCTTTTGAAAAAGGACAAGAAGGACTTTCTACAGAAGTTTCCAGAACGGTAATTATTCAAGAACAAACAAGTAACCAGGCTCCAAACGTTTCTTTTGCCTCTCCTTCCGGTAATATTACGGTACAAGAAGGATACGACATAGTAATACGAGCTAATGCTTCGGATTCTGATGGAAGTGTTTCTAATGTAAAATTATATATCAATAATAGCCTGATTCGTCAAGAAAACGTTGCTCCTTACGAGTGGGGACATGATGGTTCCCCTAATCCGCAGGAAGTAAACGGACGTTCTGCAGGTGTATATACGGTAAAAGCAGTTGCTACAGATAATCAAGGTAAAACAGCTGAGACAACTTTTACATTAACTGTTCAAGGTACCAACACTGGAGGTGGAGACAATAGTTGCTCATTTGGCACTCCAGTGAATAATGGTTTAAGTGCTATGGATAAGATTTCTTTTTCCAATGTTCATGTTCTAGGAGATGATGGTCCTAAACTAGGAAATTTCCGAAAGTTTACTATTAATTGGGTACCTGCTAATAATGGGTTGTATCAATTTGCGATTAATACGAATAATGGATCTCCAGATTGGTATGTAGACTTTAAAAATACCATGACCTTTCAACTGAAAAATGCAAACCCTGAGGTAACACTTAGTAATACAGGTTTTGAAGGGCTGGATGGATCTTATTGGGTAACCAGAGATGGAGCTAATTTTGTGTTAGTTTCTAAAACCAAAGATTTCACGCTATACTTTAGTAATTCTTCTTCAGTACCGGGATGTAATCGATCATCAGGTTTTGAAGAAATTGAAGATAAAATGTTAGTATATCCTAATCCTGCCAAAGGAGATGTTATTTACGTTAGTGGATTGTCTACTAAGTACAAAGTACTTCAAATTGTAGATCTTCAAGGAAGAGTGATTAAAGAGTTGAATTCAGAAAATACATCCGAAACTATGGATATTTCCGAACTTCCTTCAGGCCCATATCTTCTGATTAGTAGAAGTAAGAACTCTAAACAATCCTTGTTGTTTGTGAAATAAGGATTCGTATATGCCCACAATCTAACCTTGTTATACATAGGTTAATCAATGAAAAGATTAGCCTATGTATAATAATAACACCATGAATCATGAAAAACTATGAAATTAGAAATATTATTTTTCTGGTAATATTTCTATTAGCAGGGGTTTATGCACATAGCCAAGTTCTTTGGTACGGAGACCCTAATAAAAATGTTAAATCAAGCTTCAGAAGATTTGATTCCGGGAATGCAGGTGATTACTGTAATAACCAATCTAACAATTCATCTACAGCTACAACTACGAACGATTCAGAATACGGAAAAGTATGGAGAATTCGTAAGCCCAAAGGACAAAAGAGAGGTGAGTTTGCCAGAACAACAGGTACAGTTAATAATCATGTGCCTAAGGATGGAGATGTACTATACTATGGATGGCGATGGAAAATAAATTCAACTCCCAATATTACTAATGGAATTGCTGTATGGCAATGGAAAACCGATGCAGGCAATCAAAACAATACTCAAAACTATCCACTTAATATGGGATACGGAAATGGGAAACTGAGTCTCAGTGCTTGGGGTCCTTGTTATCCATCCTGGAATTCTTGCAACGGATCTATTGGTAGACGGAAAACCACTCTATGGAATAAATCTATTCCAGAAAATACTTGGGTGAGTTTTGTAATAAAAGTAAAATTGTCTAGAAATAAAGATGTAGGATATGTAGAATTCTGGTATAATGGAGTGAAACAAACATTAACCAATTCTGGATTCCAGGATTATAAAGTAAAGCTATCTTCTGATAGAAAGAGAGCATATCATAAGACATTTGATGGAAGTGTTGTATATCCAAAATGGGGGTCGTATAATGCAAATTCATGCAAATTTGATGTTACCACCTATTATGACGAAATGAAGGTTGCTACAACTTTAGCAGCAGCAACTCCTTCAGGAACTTCTTCCGATTCTAATAAACCACCAACGGTAGCTTTAACAAATCCCTCAGAAAACAATCAACAGTTTACCCTAGGCGAAACGATTACACTAAGAGCAAATGCGTCAGATCCTGATGGGGATGTAAACCGAGTTAATTTCAAAGTAAACGGAGGATACTATAATGGAGATGCTACAGCACCTTATAGTGTTACCTGGACACCTACCCAAGCAGGAACTTATACAATTGGCGCCAGAGCTTTTGAAGACGGGCAAGAAGGACTTTCTACAGAAGTAACAAGAACAGTAATTATTAAAGAACAAGCGAATAACCAGGCTCCAACTGTTTCTTTTGCTTCCCCATCCAGTAATATAACCGTTCAGGAAGGATATGATCTTACAGTAGTTGCTAATGCTTCCGATTCAGATGGAAGTATTTCTAATGTAAAATTATACATCAATAATAGTCTTGTGCGTCAGGAGAATGTAATTCCTTATGAGTGGGGTCACGATGGTTCTCCAAATCCAAATGAAGTAAATGGACGTTCTGTAGGAGAGTATACAGTAAAAGCAGTTGCTACCGATAATGAAGGTAAAAAAGGAGAAGCAACTTTTATACTAACCGTACAAGGAGACGATGATAATGGAGGCGATGGAGATGGTGACAATAATTGTTCATTTGGAACACCCATAAACAGTGGTCTTGCAGCAATGGATAAAGTCGCATATTCCAACGTTCATGTGTTAGGTGCCAATGGTCCTAAATTAGGGAACTTCCGTAAGTTCACTATTAATTGGGTACCAGCAAATAATGGATTGTATCAATTTGCATTTAATACGAATAACGGGGCTCCTGATTGGTATGTAGACTTCAAAAGCACCATGACCTATCAGCTTAAAAATGCACAACCAGAGGTTACATTAAACAATACCGGTTTCGAAGGATTAGATGGTTCTTATTGGGTTACAAGAGATGGTAATAACTTTGTATTAGTTTCTAAAACAAAAAACTTCTCTTTATACTTTAATAATTCATCTTCTGCTCCAGGATGTAATAGATCTTCTGGTATTGAAAATATTGAAGAAAAAATGCTGGTATACCCTAATCCAGTAAAAGATAATGTGATGCATATCAGAGGATTATCTTCTAAAACAAAGGTGTTGCAGATCGTTGACCTTCAAGGACGAGTGATTAAAGAATTAAATTCAAAAAATACATCAGAAACTATGGATGTCTCAGAACTTCCGTCCGGACCATATTTGCTGATTAGTAGAAGTAAGAACTCAAAACAATCCTTTTTATTTATTAAATAAAAGGAATAGGTACGCCCACCAAACTAGTCAAAGATACATAGGTTGATCTTCAAATTATCAATCTATGTATTCTATATCGTAGTTCGAAATAAAGATCATATTGATGTAATAAAATTGTATCAAATTTTTAAGCTGTCAAAAACTGATGGCTAGATATTAAAATTTAAACTCAAAATATTCTTAAAATAATCATGAATTGTTTTATAAGTTCCAATAGATTCAAAATAGTCTTTGCCTATTTAATATGTTTTTTATTCGCTAATTATTATAGTATAGGACAAGTTCAATTAGAAAAAGAAACAAAGATTACCGATATAGGTCTGTTTTTTGATGGAAAAAAAGTAGATCGAAATGCTCCAAACAATGGGTCGGGATATGATTATTTTTTTGGAAATAGGATATCAGCCCATGGAGATTGTATTAAGAAGTATAAACAATTTGTTTTTATGACTTGGTATAAAGGAGGTAAATATAATAGGCATGTGATGTTGTCTAGATATAATACTAGTACAGGTGTCATTAAAACTATTGAATTTCCTCATACTCATACAGGACTAAACGGTAAATGGTGGATAGGAGAATCTCATAACACCATAGCTGTTGGCATTAGTCCTAAGAATGGAACTATCCATATGCTTTATGACATGCATGCATATAAGAATACAGGGTTTTCCAAGAATGATTACTTTCGATATGCACACTCTAAAAAGAATGCGGCTACTGTTTCAGATTCAGATTTTAAACTGAATTTGTTTATTCCAGATGGAACTAATGACTATACCCATGTCAGTCTAAATGGCACTCCGGATCCTGAGCAATTTCAAAGTCTTACGTATCCTAAGTTTTTCCTAAATGATGGTGGAGATTTATTCATGTATATGAGAAGAGGAGGTCATAATAATGGCGCATACGTATTTAGCAAATACAATGCAGCTACTTCAAAGTGGGATAGACTTACCCAATTTAATAAATTAAATGCTAAAAATAATGGTCAACAATTTAATTGGGGACTATATGGGAGCATGAAATATGTAAATGGTAAACTTAGAGTTGGGTTTCAAAGAAGGAGTGCAAACAATAACGATAAATACTTGTATCAGAATGGATTTTACTATGGTTATTCTAATGACCAAAGTGGTAAAAGTAAATGGAAAGATCATTTAGGAAGAGCAATTAACATCCCATTTGCTAACGCTGACTTATTGAAAGTTTATGAACCCGGAAATTTGGTTTCTGCAACTGGTAAAGATGAAGTTTTTATGGTACAAGGTTTTGATTGGACTGTAACAGATAGAGGAGATGTCCATATTATTGGTAAAGTTAGAGATACTAAAAATAATGTAACCAAAAATGTACATACGTACAAGCCAGCAGGTAGTTCAAGTTTTATTACTTCAACAAATTTTTCGGGAGGTGATCAATTGTATACATACAACAATAATATTTATATCATTGGTATTAATAATAATCGTGTTTATGTAGAAAAAGCAGATGGAGGTAAAAACAATTTTAGTAGAATATACGCTCCAACAAATGGAAAGAAATTCAGATTTGGTGTTCCCTATATCAATGAAGGAAAACTTTATTACTACTTGATGGAAAAGAAATCTGGGGATAAGCAACCATTGTATCTTCAGATAATTGATTTAGGAATTAGAAATGAAGATAATAAAGCACCGACAGTTTCATTAACCAATCCTTCTCAGGATAATCAAGAGTTTACTTTAGGTGAAACGATTACTTTAAGTGCAAATGCATCTGATCCTGATGGAAATTTAGATTATGTCAATTTTAAAGTAAATGGTTCTTTTTTCAAACAAGATCAAGATAGACCTTTTAGTGTTACCTGGAATCCTACAGTTGCGGGAACATATACAATAGGAGCCAGAGCTTTTGATAAAGAAGGGCTTTCTACAGAAGTAACAAGAACAGTAATTCTCAGAGAAGAAATTGGTAATCAATCACCTAACGTTTCTTTTGCTACTCCATCGAGTAATATTACAGTACAGGAAGGGTACGATCTTGTGATTAAAGCCAATGCTTCAGATCCAGATGGAAGTATTTCTAATGTGAGATTATATATTAACAACGGTTTGATCCGTCAGGAAAACGTAGCTCCTTATGAGTGGGGACATGACGGTTCTCCGAATCCTCAAGAAGTAAACGGGCGCTCTGCAGGAACTTATACAGTTAAAGCAATTGCTACAGATAACGAAGGCAAAAAAGGAGAGACAACATTTACTTTAACCGTTCAAAGTACCGACACTGATGGAGGTAGCAATTGTTCTTTTGGCACGCCTGTCAATAATGGACTTACTGCAATGGACAAAGTCTCTTATAACAATGTTCATGTATTAGGGACAGATGGGCCTAAGCTTGGTAATTTCCGCAAGTTTACTATTAATTGGGTGCCAGCAAATAATGGATTGTATCAATTCGCATTTAACACGAATAACGGAGTTCCTGATTGGTATGTGGATTTTAAAAATACCATGACCTTTCAACTTAACAATGCAAAACCAGAAGTAACACTAAATAATACAGGTTTCGAAGGACTGGATGGATCTTATTGGGTTACAAGAGACGGGAATAACTTTGTATTAGTTTCTAAAACAAAAGACTTCTCTTTATACTTTAATAATTCATCTTCAACTCCTACTTGTAGTGATAGGAGTAATACTTCTGAAATTCCTGATGATTCTCAAATTGTTGTATTCCCAAACCCTGTCAATGATAATGTACTAAATATTTCAGGAATGAATAATGGACTTTCATCAATTGAAGTAGTAGATATATTAGGGAAGATAATAATTCATAAGGAAGAACAAACAAATAATACACAATTGAATGTATCTGAATTACCAACAGGCACTTATGTCCTGATTATTAAAAGCTTAAAATCTAGAAAATCAATGCTTTTTACCAAACAATAATTTATTAACCTCAAAATACTCTTAAAACAATCATGAAAAATCACTTTAAAAACGCAAGTAGAATCACAGTATTCCTTGTAGCTAACCTATTATTTCTGTATGCTGGTTCCAGTATAGCAGGAGAGAAAACGATAAATGAAACTTATAACAATTCTCCTAATGTATCAATAACAGGAATTAATAACACCTACTCGGTAGGAGCAAACATATCAGTAAACATTAATGCTAATGATGCTGATGGAACGATAACAAAACATCAGGTTTTCGTAAACGGAAATTTGGTAGATACGGATGGAACGAACTATACACCTCATCAAATATCAAATGTCCAAGCAGGAAGTTATACGGTTAAAGTAGTTGTTACCGATAATGATGGTGCTACGGATGAAGATACCAAAAGTTTTACTGTAACAGGTTCTTCTGGTGGAGGTGATAATTGTGATGCTACATACGAAGAGAAAAATGGACTGGTTGTTATTGAAGCAGAAAACTTATCCGCTTCAGGGAATTGGCAAAAAAAGAGCGCAATTTCGGGATTTACCGGAGGAGGTTATCTGGAATGGACAGGTCCTGACCACTTTAATGATCCTGGTAATGGAGTGATCAATACAAAGATCAAGATCAATTCTGCAGGACGGTATAAGTTCCTTTGGAGATCTAAAGTAGGTGAAGGAGATAGTGCTACAGAAGCTAATGATACTTGGTTAAAATTTCCCGATGCCAGTGAATTTTATGGACAAAAAGGTAGTGAAAGGGTATATCCTAAAGGATCCGGAAAAACACCTAATCCAGAAGGAGCAAGTGGAGAAGGATATCTCAAAGTATATTCTACTGGAACTACTAATTGGACCTGGACCACAAAAACAAGTGATAATGATCCTCACGATGTTTTCGTAGAGTTTGATTCACCTGGCATATATACAATGCTAATATCAGGTCGTTCAAAACATCATATTGTAGATAGAGTTACACTAAATCGTACCAGTGTAAATGCTACAAATTTGTCTTTACAAGAAACTACCTGTGATGATAATGATGGCGGAGGTAATACTGGTAATGCATCAATTACGGGCGAGCGAAAAAAATGGCATAAGATAACATTAACTTTTAATGGACCTAATACTTCAGAATCCGCTGGAGATAATCCATTTTTGAACTATAGATTGAATGTCACTTTTACGCATCAAAGTGGTTCCCCATCTTATGTTGTTCCCGGCTATTATGCAGCTGACGGAAACGCAGCTCAAACTTCTGCAAGCAGTGGTAATAAATGGAGAGCTCATTTTGCTCCTGATAAAACAGGAACTTGGAATTATTCGGTTTCTTTTAGAAAAGGAAGCAATGTAGCCGTAAATGATGGAACGAATGCAGGGAATGCTGCAGGTTTTATGAATGGAGAAACTGGATCATTCAATATTAGTGCTTCAGATAAATCCGGTAGAGATTTTAGGGCAAAAGGACGTTTACAGTATGTAGGAGAACATTATTTGAAATTTGCAGAGACAGGTAAGTATATGATCAAACAAGGATCTGATTCGCCAGAAAATTTATTAGCATATAGCGATTTTGATAATACACCTAATGCAGGTAATAGAAGAAAGAATTATGCACCTCATATAGGGGATTGGGATTCTGGTGACCCTACCTGGAAGAGTGGTAAAGGAAAAGGATTGATTGGAGCAGTAAATTATATTGCTAGTGAAGGGCTAAATGCCATGTCGTTCCTTACTATGAATATCAACGGAGATGATGAGAATGTATACCCTTATATAGGTAGTAACCAACGAACGCGAATGGATGTTTCTAAAATGGCGCAATGGGCTATTGTTATAGAGCATATGCAGCATAACGGAATTTTTGCACATTTTAAAACGCAAGAAACTGAAAACGAAATGTTACTAGATAATGGTAATGTAGGAACACAACGTAAATTATATTATCGTGAACTAATCGCCAGATTTGGACATAATTTGGCATTAAATTGGAACCTGGGTGAAGAAAATGGAACTTTTGGCAGTACCAATCAAAGTACTGCGCAGAGAAGAGCTATGACCCGTTATTTTTGGAATAACGACCCATATCGTCATCATATAGTTATTCATAATGCACCTTCTTTTCTTCCGGATGATTTGCTAGGAAATACTTCGAACCTTACTGGGCTTTCTTTACAAACCAATAAGGCCAATTTTAGTAATGTTTTTGGTTGGGTAAAAGAATGGGTGGATAATTCTAGAAATGCCGGAAAAAAATGGGCTGTAGCCTGTGATGAACCAGGTGATGCTCAGCATGCAATTCGTCCGGATAATGACGCTGGAAATTCTCATACCGATGGTAGAAAAAATGCCATGTGGGGTACACTACTTGCCGGTGGATGGGGTAATGAATGGTATTTTGGATATGGGCATGCTGATTCTGATCTTTCTTTGCAGAATTTTAGAAGTAGAGATAAATGGTGGGACTATGGTCGTCATGCAATTCGATTTTTTGATATAACCGATCTTCCTTTAACACAAATGAGAAATAACAATTCTTTGTCTTCTAACAATAATGACTATTGTTACGCAAAACAAGGAGAAGCCTATGTGGTATATCTAAAAAATGGAGGATCAACAAATCTTAATTTAAATGGACAAAGCGGTCAGTTTACCGTTAAATGGTATGATCCACGTAATGGAGGTAATCTAAGGAATGGTTCTGTAACAAGTGTTAATGGAGGAGGAAATAGATCTCTTGGAAATGCTCCCAACAACAGTGGTCAGGATTGGGTGATATTAGTGACTGAAAATGACACTGATCCTGGCGAAAATGAAGCTCCAACAGTATCCTTTGCAAATCCATCAGGGAATACTTCTGTTGAAGAAGGATATACCAATTTTGAAGTAACTGTAAATGCTTCAGATAGTGATGGTACCATCAGTTATGTAAAATTATATGTAGATGGAAACTTAATTCGTCAGGAAAGCATAGCTCCATATGAATGGGGGATGGGCGATAATGCAGACGAGCTTTTAAATCTTTCTTTGGGGACTCATACGGTTAGAGCTGAGGCAACAGATAATGATGGAGCAAAAACAAGTAAAACATTTACATTAACAGTAACTGGAGTAAATAGTAATCAAGCACCACAAGTTTCTTTAACAAATCCTTCTCAAAACAATCAGGAATATACACTTGGGGAAACCATTTCCTTAAGTGCCAATGCTTCAGATGCTGAGGGAAGTATTGAAAAAGTAAATTTTAAAATTAATGGATCATTTTTTAAACAAGATCAAACTGCGCCTTATGAAGTGTCTTGGACGCCAACTGTTGCAGGAACGTATACAGTTGGAGCTAGAGCTTTTGAAAGCGAACAAGAAGGGCTTTCTACAGAAGTATCTAGAACAGTAATCATTAAGGAAGAAACCGGTAATCAAGCACCACAAGTCTCATTCTCTAATCCTTCTGGTGATCTTACCGTGGATGAAGGATATGATCTTACAGTGGTTGTAAATGCTTCGGATCCCGATGGATCAGTAGCTAATGTGAAATTATATATCAATAATACTTTAATCCGTCAGGAAAATATTACTCCATACGAATGGGGTCATGATGGATCTCCTAATCCAAATGAACTTAATGGACGTCCAGCCGGAATCTATACAATTAAGGCAGAAGCTACGGATAATGAAGGAAATAAATCTGAAACTTCGATCACACTAACAGTTCAAAATGCTGATACGGATGGAGGGTCTTCTTGTTCTTTTGAAACTCCAATAAATAGTGGTCTAACTGCTATGGATAAAGTCACTTATAATAACGTACATGTGTTAGGAAACGAAGGACCTAAATTAGGTAATTTTAGAAAGTTCACAATTAATTGGGTCCCACAGAACAATGGATTGTATCAATTTGCTATTAATACCAATAACGGATCTCCAGACTGGTATGTAGATTTTAAAGATACTATGACTTTTCAGTTACAAAATGCACAACCAGAAGTAACCTTAAATAGTACAGGCTTTGAAGGATTAGATGGATCATATTGGATAGCAAGAGATGGTGATAATTTAGTGTTGGTTTCTAAGACAAAAGATGCTACAATTTACTTTAGTAATTCTGCTACAGTACCGAATTGTAATCGTCAAAGACCAGAAAACGATTTGGTACAGATCAAAGCATATCCTAATCCAGTTTTTGGATCTTCATTGACAGTTTCAAAGATGTCTTCGGAACCAAAAACGCTGCAAATAGTGAGTCTTGATGGACGAGTTGTAAAAGAAATGAGTACCAAAAATGAAACAGAAATTATGGATGTTTCAGAATTGCCATCCGGATCATACATATTGTTAATAAAAGCAGTCAGATTTAAAGAATCACTGTTGTTTGTTAAAAATTAACATTGACTCAACTTGGACCAGGATGTTTTATGAATCCAAAACATCCTGGTTTTAATAATAAGCTTGCATAAAACTTTATATAAATCTACACACAATGAAACATTTAAAGTCACTTATAACCCCTTATCTTTTCTGTCTTTTTCTTTTAGGTTCATCGATGACATTCGCGCAAACATCCAATCTTCTTGGATACGACGCTGAAGGAAAATTAACCTACCAAAAAGATAATAAAGGAAATCGAATTCCGGATTTTAGTTATGTGGGATACTATCACGGTGAGAAATCAATTCCCAATGTCAGAGTCGTAAAAACGATTTCACCAAGAAGTGGAGACAATTGGAATCATATTCAGAATGCTATTAAAGAGGTAGAAGCAAAATCATTAGAAAATGGTTTTAGAGGAGCTTTACTTTTAAAAACAGGAACATATCGAATTAGTAAAGAACTGAAAATAACCAAAAGTGGTGTGGTACTTAGAGGAGAAGGAGACGGAACTAAACTAATCGCTACCACAAGAAATAATAAAGCAGATTTTATTGTTTTTCAAGGTTCAGGAAGAGCGAGTGCTATATCTAGTACAAAGAAAAGAATTACATCTGGATACGTACCAATCGGTGCGAGAACGGTTACTGTTCAATCGGGACATAGTTTTAGAAGAGGAGATCGTATTTTTCTTGAGCGAAAACCAAATCAAGATTGGATTAGATTATTAAAAATGCATAATCTGAGCAGTACTGGTAATGGAGATACTAACTGGACACCCGGAGATTATACAATTAAATATAAGCGAGAAGTAACTTCGGTTAACGGTAATAAAATTACATTTGATGCTCCAGTTGTGGATCCTATTGACCCAAGACATGCTGAAGGATTTATATATGAATATAACTGGAATGGAAGAATTGAAAATGTAGGAATTGAAAAAATGCGTCTAGAATCTGTTTTTTCTTCTAATGAAGATGAAAATCACGCGTGGGATGCTATCACTTTTAGAAATACAGAAAACGCTTGGGCAAGAAATATTAATTCATTTTATTTCGCATATTCTTGTGTGAATGTAGAGAAGTCAAGTAGTAAAATTTCTGTGCTAAATAGTAAAATGATTGACCCCAAATCTAGAACTAGTGGAGGAAGAAAATATTCTTTTAACTGCGATGGTGAACAAATATTATTTAAAAATTGTCTGGCTAGAAGAGGTCGTCATGATTTTGTAACTGGTTCTAAAGTGGCTGGACCAAATGCATTTGTTAATTGTACGTCTGAGAATCAAAAGAGTACTACGGGACCTCATCATAGATGGGCAACAGGTATTTTATTTGATCAAGTAAAAGGAACTAAAGCTTTTGCAGCGGAAAACCGAAGAAATTCTGGTTCAGGTCATGGATGGGCAGGTGCGCAAACAATGTTTTGGAATTGTACTACTACCACAAGATTTGTTATGCACGATCCTCCAGGAGATCATAGAAACTGGGCCATTGGGTGTAAAGGACAGATTACCAATGATGGTTCATTTGCTACAGAGCCTTTAGCATATGTAGAGTCTAGAGGGACTCAATTAAACCCCAGAAGTCTATATGAAAAACAATTAGCAGATAGATTAGGTGGAGGTTCTAGCGAAAATGTACGTCCTTCAGTTTCTTTTGCCTCTCCTTCTGGAAATACTTCTGTTCAACAGGGATATGAGAGTTTTGAAGTAACTGTAAACGCATCTGATAGTGATGGATCAATAAGCGATGTAAAATTATATGTAGATGGTAATTTACTTCGCAAAGAAGTGAATGTCCCCTATACTTGGGGACAAGGAAATAATTCTGCTGAGCTTTTAGGATTATCTGTTGGTCAGCATACACTAAAGGCTGAGGCAACCGATAATGACGGAGCAAAATCGAGTACGTCTATTATTGTAACAGTTAATGGTACAAGCAGTAATCAAGCTCCTAATGTTTCATTTTCATCACCTTCAAATAATTTAACGGTCAATGAAGGATATGACCTTACAGTGTTGGTAAACGCTTCAGACCCAGATGGAAGTATTGCTAATGTAAAACTATATATAAATAATACTTTAATTCGCCAAGAGAACAGAACCCCGTACGAATGGGGTCATGATACTTCTCCCAACCCACAAGAGGTAAATGGACGTTCTGCTGGAACGTACACATTTAAGGCAGTAGCGACAGATAATGACGGAGCTACAAAGCAAACAATCTTTGTATTAACCGTTAGAAATCAAGATACCGGAGGTGGTAATAATTGTGGGTTTGGAACACCAATAAATAGTGGTCTAGGCGCTATGGATAAGCTTGTTTATAATAATGTACACATTTTGGGAAATGATGGACCTAAATTAGGGAATTTCAGAAAATTTACCATCAATTGGGTTCCTCAGAGTAATGGATTATATCAATTTGCTATTAACACGAATAATGGATCACCTGATTGGTATGTAGATTTCAAGGATACGATGAGCTTTCAATTGCAGAATACACGACCAGAAGTTACGCTTAATAATACAGGATTTGAAGGACTAGATGGATCATATTGGATAGCAAGAGATGGTGATAATTTAGTGTTGGTTTCTAAGACAAAAGATGCTACAATTTACTTTAGTAACTCTGCTACAGCACCGAATTGTAATCGTCAAAGACCAGAAAGCGATTTGGTACAGATCAAAGCATATCCTAATCCAGTTTTTGGATCTTTATTGACGGTTTCAAAGATGTCTTCGGAACCAAAAACGCTGCAAATAGTGAGTCTTGATGGACGAGTTGTAAAAGAAATGAGTACCAAAAATGAAACAGAAATTATGGATGTTTCAGAATTGCCATCCGGATCATACATATTGTTAATAAAAGCAGTCAGATTTAAAGAATCACTGTTGTTTGTTAAAAAATAAACTGACTTAATAATAACCAGGATATTTTAATGAATTGAGTGTCCTGGTTTTTAAATTTTAAAAGAGGGAATGTACCATTTTAAATGTAGTATTAAATTTTATTCAATTTTGATGAAAATAATATTGCTTTTCAATCAAAACATCACAGAAGTATTCTATATAGATCTATAAAAAATATTGAAAAAATAAATTTAAAAATTTGATAATCAATATTTTATGTTTTTTATAGATTGATTTAATATAAACTAAATTGATAATTTCGTTAATATTGTTAAGTCATCATAATAAGAAGATCCAGACATTTCTTTTATGAAGATTATAATGTGTTAAACAAATATTATTGAGACAATATGTATGGCTTATTGTACATGGTAAAATAAGATTTGTTTTAAAACATTGTATTAGATAATTAAGCAATAGTATTCGCTTAATATAGAAAAAATATTTCTTCCCTTAGATCTTTAATATTTAATGTGCTTTAGTGCGCAGTGTATTCCTTTTATGAATTTTTCGTAGAACGAATCGACCTGTTGTGTAATTTAAAGATGAATAAATATCAGAGTCCAAAATAGACAATTTCATACCATTATTTCATTTTAGAAATGGTATTACTATAAACCTTAAAATCAAACCAACGTAAACTCAACAAATCATGAAAAAACTAACAATTCCAATAATTTTAATGAAGCGCATAGCAAAACGAAACACTTTTGCAACTATGGTAGTGCTTATATTTTTCACTTTTTTTATTAGTAGTCTTTTTGCTAATAATAAAGTTCCACCTATCAAAGTGACTTCTTCCTATGATTGTGCACCTCCTGCTAGCTTGGCTACGATTAGGCCTGTTAGTTCTGGTTTATGGAATAGCCCATCGACTTGGCCCAATGGTATCTTACCAAAAACAAATGATGATGTGGTCGTTCCGCCCGGAATAGACCTAAAAATGGTGGGAACCTGTAGAGCAAGAAATATAACGGTACAAGGAAAACTAAGTGCTGTAAATTGGCAACCTGGAGGAGCTTGGATCGATTTAGAAGCTCGAAGTATTATGATAGCCAATGGTGGTTATATGGAAATAGGAACCGAAAACCAACCGTATCACGCAGAGAAAAATGCGAATGGTATTAGCTGTCAGATCACACTAACAGGTGCTAAAATTAATAACGCACCTGCATCTTATAAAGCCATTATGGTTATGGGTGGCGGACGTTTAGAAATGCACGGAAAGAAAAGAATGAGCTGGACCAATCTTGTGACAACAGCAAATGCGGGTGCTACACAGATCACTCTAAAAGAAGCAGTAGATTGGGAAGTAGGAGATAAGATTGCGTTAACTGCGACAGGATTGGCAAGTTCTCAATCAAAAGCTTGGAACGATGTAGATGAAGCAGAAATAACTGCTATTAGTGGAAATAGAAGGACACTCACGTTAGCTTCGCCTCTTAAATTTAAACATATCGGAGGATCTAAAACATATACCAGAGACAGAGATGGAAAAACCTGGAATGTAAATATCCAAGGCGAAGTTGGGTTGTTATCACACTATATTAAAATTCAGGGTAAAATGGACGGTAATAACGAACAAACTGGATTTGGAGGCCATATTATGCTTATGAAGAATTCTATCGCTCATGCGGAAAATGTAGAATTATATAAAATGGGACAGAAAGGAGTTTTAGGAAGATACCCGTTTCATTGGCATTTAAACGAAGATAAAGCGCAAGGAAGTTATTTTAAAAATAGTAGTGTACATAAATCATTTAATAGAGCTGTTACTATTCACGGTACGGATTATGTAACTGTAGATGGTATATTTGCTTATGATCAAATAGGTCACGGAATCTTTTTAGAGGATGGTGCAGAAAGATTTAATACCATTAAGAATAATGTAGTTTTTGTAACAAGAAGACCGAAACCAGGAGAACAACTAACACCATCAGATAACGAAGCCAATGAACCTCAAAACAGAACTCCTGCTTCTTATTGGATTACGAATCCGAATAATTACTTTGAAAACAATATAGCTGCTGGTACTGAAGGAACAGGATTTTGGTTCGCATTTCCTGAAAGACCTATGTTCGATTCTGGCAACCTAGCATATTATCAAGGTTTGAATCCTTCAAAGGAACCTTTAGGAAGGTTTGATGGTTTTGTGGCTCATACCTGTATGACAGGTTGGGACGTTTTTGACAGGTTAAATCCTAATCATTCTTTAAAAAAGAACTTTGGATGGGATGTAAATACAAGACAATTGATTAAAGATGGTCTGTTGTATGGAAATGATCAAGCATTATATAGTGGATTAGGAGTTGGTGGTACTAATGAAAACACTGTTTTTTATAATTGTGCTTTTAGTGATAATAAAACAGTTTCTATGCTCGCTGGAGATCTAACTATAGAAAATAGCCTGTTTAATGTTGATACTGATTTAGGAGTGTTTAATGGAGTAAGAGAATTCTTTAGGTTTTATGATGGGCCAGGAAGACATATTGATTGTCATTTCGAGGGATGGAACCGATCTAATGCAGAAATGATTAAACAAATTACTGGAGGAGGAGCCACAGAGAATTTTAATCCTACATTTCGTGGAACCACAAAAGGATTTTCTGAATCATTTCCATTTAGATTTTTCCCGTTACCAAATACAGATAATACTCGTGCTAGAAAAGTGGGACAGTTCTTCAAAGACTATGATGGAGGATTAACTGGTAAAGCACATACCACACTAATTAGAGATATTGCATTTCTTAGAGATGGACACGAATACAGACATCCTTCATGGAGAAATGCTGCACGATCTGATTATTACTTTGCAGGATTATGGCTTGCAGGGATTAATTCTAGTGGAACTCGAATATCTGTTGTTCGCTCTAAACCTGGAACAGAAGACGTTTGTTTCTACGAATCAGGAAGTGCCTCTTCAGGAACATATAAATTCCCTACTATTGTTAATGAAGGTTTTAGATATACATATTATCTAGACCGAGCTCCATCTAACAAAAGTATCCATCTGATATGGAATAGAGGAGATGCGGGTGATTTAGGATTTGTAGTTTTTAAAGGTTTAGGAAAACTAGGTAATTTTAGAGCAAGAGGTCATAATTTTAATTTACCACGTCTAAATTCTATTGCGGCGGTAGAAAATGCAACTGATAATGCCTATTTCATTGCTGGGAACGGTGATGTATATCTTAAATTAAGAAATTTAGGAGGAGATGATAGATCTAATATTTTCTTTAATTGGGATAATAATGGGAGCTTTCAGCCCACTTCTCTTCCTTGTACTACCAATGATCTTGATGGTGTCACTGCTCTTGATAGCGACGGAGATGGAAGGCCAGATATAGTCGAAACAGATAATTGTGGTAATCCTAACAACGCCTCTGATTTAAATTTTGGGTTTAATAGAACCTCAGAAAGTTTTCAGAAAGTCAATATTGCGGCAGATAACACCAGCAGTGATCAACACTGGCTGTTAAGAGCGGATAACTCTAATGATCCATATGTGATAAGAAGTGGATTAAAGTTTAATGGTAGTCAAGTGCCACAATTAAGGATTAGAACAAAATCAGAAGCTGCTGGTACTTTCCAACTGTTCTGGGCAACTACAGACCAACCTGGTTTTGCGGCGAATCGATCCGTAACTGTTGCTCCACAGACCACAAACGTCTTCGAAGAACTTGTATTTGACATGAGTAATCTCAATACCTGGATGGGAAAAACAATTACTAAAATTCGATTGGATTTCCCACCGGATGCATCTGCCCCAAGGCATACTTGGATAGATTATATTCATGGTCCGAATGCATCCGATGATCCTTGTGATAATACGCCAGATATTGCATTTACGAGTCCTACTAATACACAGTTAGAAGCGGGTGACAATGTAGGTGTAGTAGTTTCCGTTACCAGTGGAAGTGTTGCTAACATTAGACTATATCTTAATAATGCATTGGTACGACAAGAAAATGCAGCGCCTTACGAATGGGGAACCGCAAACCCTGGTGCTAATGATACCGACTTATTAAATTTAGCAGCTGGAACCTATGAATTAAAGGCAGTGGCAACATCTTCAAATGGAACCAGTACTACCGAAACAAAAATAATTACAGTAATTAATTTGACGTGTAATGTTATTCCATATATAAATATAAACAATGCCGGTTGGCAATCTACAGATGTAGCGAATGCCAATGAAGGCGATACGGTTTGGTTTGGACCACAATCCGAAGAGTTTGGCTCTACTTCAAATGGATGGTCATGGACGGGACCTAATAATTTTACGTATAACGAAAGAGGGTTGTTGTTGTCCAACCTACAATTAAATCAAGCAGGGACTTATACAGCAACCAATATAGATGTTAACGGTTGTGAAGCCTCAAAAAGTTTTACGCTAAATATTAGTGCAGTAGCTAACGGTATTACTATTCCAGGAAATTTTGAAGCAGAAGCATTTACTGATATATCAGGAAGTGTGCGAACTGAAAATACACCTGGAGGAGGTCAAAACTTAGGATTCATTCTTAATAGCAATTACACAGAGTATCAGATTGATGTTGAGGAAACAAGCACATATGATGTTACTGCATATGCTTCAAGTAATACAAGTGGAGGTACAATAGAGATTTATGCTAATAACTCATTGAAAGGATCGATACAAATACCAGGTAACGGGAATTGGCATTCGTATCAACCATATTCAACTTCTATATCACTTTCTGAAGGAAATCAAACATTGCGATTAGTATATAGCGGAGGAGCTACATATTTATTCAATTTTGATAGAATGGAAATTACAAAACCTGCGCGTATAGAAAGAACGACATCCCTTTCTGCTATTCACGATGCTTATCTGGATAATAGTACACGATTTAATAACGCTATGGTACGTTTAGAAAGTGGAAGACGTACCGGATATTTAATGTTTGATACTTCGGACATTAATGGAGAGATCACTAATGCTACCTTAGAATTTCAAGTATTTGGAGATGCCGGAAATGGAGAAGTACTTGTAAGCGAAGCAACACATAATGGTTGGACAGAGACTAATCTTTCTACTCAAAACAGACCTGCTGCAAAATCACAGATAATCGGATCTATGTCAGGTGATTATTTTATAGGTGCAACGATACGGATTCCTGTGGATCTATCTAAAGCCTCTAGTAATAAGCTAAGCCTTATTTTGGAAATGAGCGGAGGGAATGATTTTGCTTTCGGATCCAAAGAAAACCAAACTACGGGAGCTCCAAAGTTGATCATAGATTATCTTGAAAATAAGAAGCCAGACAATAAGTTAAATAGACCGAAATTGTATCCTAACCCGGTAAAAGATATAGTGCGCATTGTATCAGGTGATTTTCCTAAAATTGTAAAGGTGTATGACCTTTTGGGTGCTATAAAAATTAGCAAATCATTGGGCGAGAATGAAACCGAAATTGATTTTAGTGAATTATCTAATGGAATCTATATGGTGCGAATTATTGATATTAATAATCGTCGTTTAGAACCAATGATCTATAAAATAGTCAAGACTAATTAATGTAATAACATAAGTCCACTAAAAGTATAAGTTGTCCAATTGAGCTTGTCAAAGTTTACATTTTTGAATAATCAAAGTGTATTTGACAAGCTCATATTGACAATAGTGTCATCATTTTTATACTTTGATTGTATCTTAAAACTTAACAGCAATAATTGTAAATAGAAAATCTCTTAATATGAAAATGTACTTTTATTATCTAATGTTTATTATAGATCAAACAATTTAGGTAGCGATAAACTTAGTTCTGGGATATACGTAATTAAAACCAGCACCAGAATCATAATTAAAAATAATGGCATTAAGGGTCTGATTACTTTTTGAATACTTAATTCTGCAACACTACATCCTACAAAAAGCACAGAACCTACGGGAGGCGTACACAATCCTATACAAAGATTCAGGATCATTACAATACCAAAATGAATAGGGTTCATTCCTAAATCCGTAACTATAGGTAAAAATATGGGTGTAAAGATCAATATCGCAGGAGTCATATCCATAAAGACGCCAACAAATAATAAAATCAGATTGATAAGAATCAGGATTACTATTGGATTTTCGCTTACAGAAAGTAGAGCATTGCTAATTTCTTGAGGAATGTTTTCATAAGACATCACCCAAGACATAGCAATAGAGGTAGCAATTAATAGTAGTACAATTGATGATGTTTTTACCGTTTCCAAAAGTATGGATGCAATATTTTTAAAAGAAATTTCTTTATACACCATTGCTAATACAAAAGTGTAGATTACGGCAATAGCAGAAGCTTCGGTGGCTGTGAAAATTCCCGCTACGATTCCTCCAATAACTACAACTAATAATAATAAGCTAGGTAATGCGTCTAAAAACCTTTTAAAAAACTCCTTAAAGCTCACAAGTTTTTCTGTAGAATACTTTTTTATTATTGAATAAACACCCGCAACCAGCATTAAAGCAAGTCCAATAAGTAATCCAGGGATATATCCTGCTACAAATAGAGCTGCAATAGAAACCCCACCACTTGCTAGAGAATATATAATCAAGACATTGCTCGGAGGAATTAATAATCCAGTTGTAGAGCTGGTAATATTCACGGCAGCACTAAAAGATTTGTCGTATCCTTCTTTTTCCATCATTGGATTCATAAACCCTCCAATTGCTGAGGCTGCAGCAACTGCAGAACCGGATATCGCACCAAAAAGCATGCAAGCAAATATGTTTACAAAAGCTAAACCACCAGGAAGAGGTCCTACGATAGCTTTTGCAAAATTTATGAGTCGTACAGCAATCCCTCCTTTATTCATAATCTGACCGGCCAGAATAAAAAAGGGAATAGCAGAAAGTGTAAAACTATCTAAAGATGTTGCCATACGCTGTGCCAATGTCGTTACTGAAGGCATAAATGGCATAGCTACCATGAGTGTAAACAATCCGGAAAGTCCAATAGCGTAAGCAACAGGAACACGTATGGAAAGTAATACCAAAAAACTAAGGGTCAGGATTAAAACTTCAGTATAATTCATAAAACATATTTTAAAATCTTTTTTTTCGAATTAGAATTTCGATGGAGTAGTAACAAACCAATAGCCCACTGATAGGTATTACCAAATAAATAAATCCTAAAGGAATCTCTAGTGTTGCCGATTTTTGTTGAAATACAAACGTAAGCCAACAAAGTCTCGTACCACCAATTACCATTACTAAAAAACCGAAAATCAATACAGCCCCGTGAACAATTCCATCATATAGTTGTTGCTTTTTTGCTACAATATGACTTGGAATTAAATCTATTGCGAGATGTAAGTGTTTTCCAGTTGCATATGCTGCTCCCAGAAGACCTAACCATATTAGAGAAAAGCTAGAAACTTCATCTGTAATTGTGCTTGGAGATTTTAATAAAAATCTCGAAAACACTTGCCATATGACACTAAACAACATTATAGAAAATATCAGAATCAGCACTTTTTCTAAAAATGTATCAATTATTTTTCTCATTGATTCGTGTTTTTGATATTCTTAATCAGTGATAGCATTTCTGGTTGATCTCGGAACATCGTTTTAATGCTTTCCGTTTGTTTTTCAAACAAAACTTTATCAGGTGTTATAATTTCAACTCCTGATGCAGTTATAGCATCCAAAGATTCTTTTTCAGAATCAGCCCATAATCTGCGTTGCTCGATAGTAGATTCTTTAGCAGCTTCTTTTAACCAAATCTGCTCTTGTTTAGATAACCGTTCCCAAGTGTCTAAACCAATTAATAGAACATCTGGCACAGAAGTGTGTTGATCCAAACTAAAATATTTACATATTTCATAATGTTTGGAAGTATAAAAGCTGGGAAGATTGTTTTCTGCCCCATCTACAACACCTTGTTGCAGCGCGGTATACAATTCACCCCATGAAATTGGAGTAGGGGAACCTCCTAAAGAATTGACCATAGCTACCGCCATATTACTCTTTTGGACTCTAATTTTAAGGCCCTTCAGATCTTCAGGAGTATTTATTGATTTTTCTTTAGTATAAAAACTACGGCTTCCCGCGTCATAAAAAGTAAGCCCTCTTAATCGATACTTGTCCCCCTTGGTAAGCATATCATCTCCGATAGTACCATCAAATACTTGAAATGCATGTTGTCTGTCTCTAAATAAATATGGGATACTGAAAACTTTGTATTCAGTAATAAAATTTTCTAATACGGCAGCAGAAACTTTGGTGATGTCAAGACTTCCTATTTGCAGTAATTCCAGACATTCGCGCTCTGCGCCTAATTGACCACTTGGATACAATTTCACTTTTAGGGTACCATTAGATTTTTTTTCAAGTTTTTCTCCTAAAATGATCATCGCCTTATGCACTGGATGTTTAGTGTCCAAGGTATGTGCAAGTCTGAGTATTTTAGTTTCCTTTTCTGTAGAACAAGATCCTAATACAAGTAATCCTATAAAAAGTAATAATAGTATCCTGATCCTCATAGTTTTATGTGTTTTTCACTTTTTGAATATGTTGTAGGGACTCTTTGATATCTTCTGTTAGTTTTAAAAAGTTTTTATTTTTAATGTCATTTTTATTAAAAAGCTGTGATCCCATTCCAACACAACTAACACCCGAATTAAACCAAAGTTTAAGATTTTCTAAAGTTGGTTCTACACCTCCTGTAGGCATTATTTTTATCTGTGGCAACACGGTTTTGACAGCTTTTATAAAATTGGGTCCAAGAACATTACCAGGAAAAGCTTTAATAAGTTGTGCTCCTAGTTGATGAGCGGTATATACTTCAGTGATAGTAGCACAGCCAGGAATCCATAGTATTTCTTTTTTGTTACAATAATCAGCAACTTCAGGAATCAAGGCGGGAGAAACTATAAAACCTGCTCCAGCATCAAGAAATTGTTGGACCTGAGTTTCAGTAAAAATAGTTCCGATACCCAGAATCAAATCATCATATGTAGAAGCATATTTATATAATTCGGTAAATACGTCCAATGCTTTTTCACCTCTATTGGTAAATTCAAATACTCGAATACCTGCTTGATAGGAAGCATCTAATACTTCTTTTGCTATGCTAATATCTGAATGGTTAAAAACAGGAATCAGCCCTGTATTTTCCATCACTCCAATTATATGTTCTTTTGAGTATTTCATTTATCGCAATAATCTTCCTATGTTATCACCTTGTAACAACTGCGCTACTTCTTCTAAAGAAACCAAATTTGCATCACCAAGAATGCTATGTTTCAGGACGGATGAAGCGACAGCAAACTCTATTACATCTTGATCATTTTTATGCAGTAGTCCATAAATTAACCCTGCCATAAAAGCATCGCCACCACCGATTCGATCCACTATATTTTCCATATCATAGACTTTCGACACTTTGAGTTCTTCATTAGTCCATAATACTCCGGACAGTTTATTATAAGTGGCAGATATAATTTCTCTATGCGTATTGGATATAGTATGTACCGTAGGATATCTTTGTTGTACTTTTTTACATCCTTCTTCAAAATTATTAGCTGAAATACCTAAACAATTTTCGAAATCCGTTAATCCACCTACAATAACATTACTTTTATTTATAAGATTGGGCATTATTTCTAAAGGTGATTTCCCATACTGCCAGAGGTTTCTTCGGTAGTTAATATCACCGCTTACGGTAATTCCCAGCTTTTGAGCTACGGTTAGAGCTTCCAAACATATTTGAGCAGCAGATTCTGAAATTGCAGGAGTAATGCCAGTCCAATGAAACCAATCTGCATTTTTTAGAATGTTGTCCCAGTTAAAAAGAGTAGGATCTAATTTAGAAAAAGAAGAATCATAACGATCATAAATTATTTTTGAAGATCGTTGCATCACTCCATTTTCTAGAAAATAAAGTCCCATTCTTCCATCATCAAACTTGGTATACTTAGTGTCTACGCCATTTTTTTTTAAATAATTAAATGCTGCTTTTCCGATAGGATTGTAAGGAAATGAAGTGATATGAGCAGCAGAAATGTTCCACTGTGCTAAAGAGATGGCAACATTGGCTTCTGCTCCACCAAAATGCACAGCATACGAATCCGATTGCTCGAAACGCTCATTAGATGCAGTAGTGAGACGCATTAGTACTTCGCCTAAAGTGACAACTCTTTTCTTCATGTTATTGAATCAGTATTGGATTTGATAGTCTTTCGGTCATATTGTTAATCATTTTTTCAAACCCGGTATACGTTTTAAACTGCTCATCAGATTGTTCCCATCCCGAAAGAAAATAAAAGGTGGTAGGTTTTTTATTTGAAGCATTCATAACCGTGTAATACGTTTGTATGATATCTTCTTTTTCCTGTGGAGCTTCGCCTTTATTTATAAAATTTTCTTTTGAGACAATGATTGCCATTCCTAGCGCATCATTATTCTCTGATTGAGGACCAAAGGTTTCTAAGGTGTAATAGTTTTTTAAAGTTTTTGAATACGGTTTGTTAGGTTTGAGATTGACAATACCACTTACTAATTTCATGTCATCCGTAACACCGCTAAAAAAAACGTCACTTTGATATCCCCATTGCCCTTTGCAGATTGTAATTCTATGAACAATATCTATTGTTTGATCTCCAATTTTCGAATTCTTATACATTATTTCAAAAACGGATCGTATTGGTCCTTCAGTAATGACTTTGAATTCAGCTTGATCTTTTCCTGTGATTCTTATAAGCGAATCTTTATATTTTATAGCTAATGCTCCTGCACCTAATGAATTTCCTACTTTTAGAATATCCATCCCCCAATCATCTAATTCATGATAATTTGCTTCTCCCAGACCAACTCTGTCAAGGATTAGTTCTGAAGTAGTTTTACCAAAAATATCTATACCATTACGTGGATCAAAATAAAATCTAAAACCTACTTTATCATTCTCCCATGCAGGTCCTTCCATTTGGTAGAAAATACTGTCATTAGCTCTGGGATCTCCTATACGCTTTTGTTCTAATACTTCTTTTACATTTGATTTATTTGTTCCAATTCCGAATCTAATATTTGTTCTTGGTGTAAAAGAGGGAATGCTTTCTGTAGGAATAGTGGTTAATTCTAACTTGAGTGTTTGATTTGGTGTAAAGTCAAGAACCAGGCTAAACTCATCCCAACTACCATTTTTTTCTAGATCATCAAGTTGAAAAGGAATTATTTTTCCTGATGAATCCTTTAGTATAGGAACTCTATTATTAGGAATGCTATCAAGTATAGATATTATTTTATCTCTGGTTAGTATAATGCTTTCATCTACCCGGTTAATATCTAAAGTGTTTTTAAAGCTGATGTATTTTGTTTCTACGGTATGTTTTTCAGTTTTTTTACAACTTGAAGCAATCAAGATAAATGCGGAGATAAGAATAAATAAATGTTTCATTACGTTTCATTTGCGGGTTTACCGATAGTAGCTAGAATACCTCCATCCACATAGAGAATATGACCATTTACAAAGTCACTGGCTTTGGATGCTAAAAATATAGCTGCACCGGCCAGGTCATTGGGATCTCCCCACTTTGCGGCAGGTGTGCGATTAATGATAAAATCATTAAAAGGATGTCCATCCACACGGATGGGAGCAGTTTGTTCTGTTGCAAAATATCCAGGACCAATACCATTGACTTGTATATGATGCTTTGCCCACTCGGTTGCCATATTCTGAGTAAGCATTTTTAGTCCTCCTTTGGCAGCAGCATAGGCACCGACTGTATTTCGACCCAGTTCACTCATCATAGAACAGATGTTTATAATCTTTCCTGATTTTCGTTTGATCATTCCTTTTACCACATGTTTGGAAACTATAAAAGGGCTTACCAGATCTACATCAATCACTTTTTTGAAGTCAGTGACTTCCATTTCTTCTAGCGGAACACGTTTGATAATTCCAGCATTATTAATTAAGATGTCGATGGCTCCAAGTTCCTCCTCAATTTGCTTTACAGCTTGTATTACTTCTGTTTCATTGGTTACGTCGAATTTATAGCCTTTGGCTTGTATTCCAAGATTTTTATAAGTCTCAACCGCACTGTCGATTTTTTCTTGAGAAGAATTACCATTTACAATGATAGTAGCCCCAGCAAGTCCTAATCCTTTCGCCATGGCCATTCCTAAACCGTGAGTTGCACCCGTTATTAGTGCGTTTTTACCTTTTAAATCAAATAAAGATAATGATGACATAGGTGTATTTATTTAAGAGCCGTTATTTCACATGTATCCATATCTCCATAATCCAGATTTTCTCCTGCCATTCCCCAGATAAAGGTATAATTAGAAGTTCCTGAGCCTGAATGAATAGACCATGGTGGAGAAATTACTGCTTGTTCATTTTGCATCCAGATATGTCTGGTTTCGTGAGTTTGTCCCATAAAATGGCAAACAGATTGCTCGTTAGGAACTTCAAAATAGAAATACACCTCCATCCTTCTATCGTGAGAATGCGCAGGCATTGTGTTCCAAACGCTGCCTTTTTTTAATTCAGTCATCCCCATTTGTAATTGACAGGTTTCTACAATGCCACCAACAATCAATTGTAATACGGTTCTATGATTGGACGTTTCTAAGGATCCTAACTCTATTTTATTAGCTTTTTCTTTTGTTACTTTTACTGTTGGATAGCTATGGTGCGCTGGTGCGGAGTTGATATAAAATTTAGCAGGGTTGGATTCGCTCTGACTTTTAAACAATACATCTTTATTTCCTTTTCCTACGTATAAGGCTTCTTTATATTCCAGGTCATAAGAAGTTCCGTCCACGACAACTTCTCCTTTCCCACCAACATTAATGATTCCAAGCTCTCTTCGTTCCAAAAAATATTCTGCTTTTAAAGGGTCAATCGGTTCTAGTTTTAAGGTGTCTTTCGGTACTGCAGACCCCGCAATATATCTGTCATAATGAGAATATGTTAGATTGATTTGCCCCAATTGCATGATGTTTTCAATTAAAAATTCATCTCTTAATTCTGTCGTATCCATAGCTTTAACAGCTTTAGGATGGGATGCATATCTGGATTCGTAAGCAGTAGCCATAATTTTATATTTTAATTTCTTTATCTTATTGATTTTCTAATTCCTAATTCTAAACCTCTAAGTTCAGCTAAACCTCGAAGCCTTCCGATAGCTGAATATCCTGGATTTGTTTTTTTAAGTTGATCGTCTAACATTTTGTGACCATGATCTGGTCGCATTGGGATATTTAAGTCAGATCTATCCGCTTTATGTCTTTTGTTTTGTTCATTGATTAAAGCTTTCATCACTTCATACATATCAACATCTCCTTCCAAATGATTAGCTTCATAAAAATTACCTTTGTCATCTCTCTTCGTACTTCTTAGATGTATGAAATGTATTCGACTTCCCAGGCGTTCGATCATTGCAGGTAAATTATTGTCCTTACGTAATCCAAAAGATCCTGTACAAAACGTAAGTCCATTATTAGGAGAGTCCACTGCGTTATATAAATCCATAATATCTTGTTCGGTACTTACTACTCTTGGTAAACCTAGAATTGGATATGGTGGATCATCAGGATGGATACACATGAGTACTCCTGATTCTTCGGCAATTGGAATGATTTCTTTTAAAAATGAATATAAATTCTCCTTTAGTTCTTTAGCTCCAATATTTTTATATGTATCCAAAATAGCATTAAAGTCTTCTAAAGAATAACCTTCTTCTGCGCCAGGTAAGCCTGCGATGATATTGTTAACCAGTAGCTTCTTTTGAGCGTCAGACATTTGTTTTTCTAAAGTCTTTGCTGCCTTTATTTGTGTATCTGTATATTCTTTTTCTGCTCCTGGTCTTTTAAGTAGTAATAAATCAAAAACGGCAAATTCTGTAGCATCAAATCGTAATGCGGTTGATCCGTCAGATACTTCGTATTCCAAATTGGTTCTGGTCCAATCTAAAACGGGCATGAAATTATAGCAGATGATATGGATTTTACAAGCGCTTAAGTTTTTGATAGTAGTTTTATAGTTTTCTATGTACTCTTGATATTTTCCAGACTTGGTTTTGATATTCTCGTGTATGGGTACACTTTCTACAACCGACCAATTGAGTCCAGATGCTTCTATGAGGTTCTTTCTTTTTAATATTTCTTCAATAGTCCAGATTTCTCCATTAGGAATATGATGTAATGCGGATACAATACCAGTCGCTCCGGCTTGTTTTATATCTGATAATGAAACCGGATCATTGGGTCCATACCATCGCCATGTTTGTTCTAAATTCATATTTATGTATTTTAAACACCACTAAATGCGCTAAAACCTCCATCAATTGGCACCACAATGCCTGTTACAAATTTGGAACCTTCTCCGCACAGCCACTCTGTTGTTCCAATAAGATCTTCGGGTTCTCCATATCTACCCATTGGTGTTTGCTCTATAATTGTTTTTCCTCTCTGTGTTGGATTTCCTTCGGAGTCTGTTAGTAGCGATCTGTTTTGGTCTGTTAGAAAAAAACCGGGTGCTAATGCGTTTACTCTAATACCTACTTTTGCAAAATGTACGGCAAGCCATTGCGTAAAGTTTGATATAGCCGCTTTTGCGCCACTATAAGCTGGTATTTTGGTCAAAGGTGTAAAAGCATTCATCGAAGAAATATTAAGAATGCAACAACCGTTTTTACCGACCATGTCTTTAGCAAATACCTGGGTAGGTAATAATGTTCCAATAAAATTAAGGTTGAAAACAAATTGAATTCCTTCTGAATCTAAATCAAAGAATGTTTTAAAGTCATTTTGTTTATTTTCAAGATCTTCTAAAACTAAGTGAGTATTGGATGTAGTTCCTTTAGGATGATTACCTCCGGCGCCATTAATTAAAATATCACAACTACCTAGTTTGGCGTTGATTTCAGTTCGCGCTTTTAATAAGGATGTCTTACTAAGTACATCTGCAGCAACACCAATTGCAACTCCTCCTTGTACTTTAATTTCTTTTACCACTTCTTCAGCAGCATCTTTTCTCAAGTCTAGAATCGCTAGTTTAGCGCCTTTTTTAGCTAAGGCCAATGCCATCGTTTTACCTAAAACACCACCGCCACCTGTAAGTACTATTACTTTATTATTCATATAGAAAAGAGAAAAATATTCAACTATCTCAAATTTGAAGCTTTTATGACAATTACAAATCAATTTTTGTAAAAGGATCATACAGAAAATAGGATAAAAAAGTACAAGAATCTGATTATTAGTTTTTTATGGTTTTTGTTAGCGAAAAACGATTTTTATTAAAAGTTTGATTATATGATTAGTATTAGGAAAGAATAATAAGATAAAGATGAAATTTTAAGAGTTTTTTTAATTATTTGAACAATTGACACCCTTAAACTGAACTACTGATAGTAGAAGTTTTAATAGTTTTGAAGTAGTCTATTTCAAAATTTATTGTAATGATTGGTAATATACCCCTAAGAATATTTTTACCTAATATACTATTACCATTTAGCATTAGCACACAAGATGTGGTTACATTGTTTACGGCTGATCGAACGGATAATACATATCAACTTATTGAAGAATCTTACGGCGCTACACCGTGTGATCTTCAGGATGAATTATTAATATCTAATAATGATAAAGAAATTGACATTAGCTATCTCGATAGAACCTTATATATTCTGACAACTTCTGGTTCATATAACTCATCTGTTTATCAGATTATCAAACAATAATTTATAATGCAGGAAAGTAATACGAATAATCTGAATTTGGTTTTTTGGTTACTATCCCTATTATTATTTGCTAAAATTTCTGCTCAGGATGAACAGGAACTACTGGACTTAGTAAATAATAAAGATGTTTTTATTCCGGATTATAGTTATGCAGGTTATCAATTTGGAGAAAAAGAGATCAAAGTGCCTAAAAATATAACGACACTATACGCTACGGATTTTGGAGTAGAAGCAAATGATGGAAAAGACGACTCTAAAGCATTATTGAAAATCTTTAAAAAAGCACACGAATTAAAGGAAGCAGTATTGATTCAATTGCCACCTGGGAGGATAATTTTAAGCGAAATATTGTATTTCGAACGGAGTAATATCATTCTTAATGGTTGTGGAGTAGGAAAGAAAGGGACAGAGATTTTTTGTCCTAGACCTATGATGTACTTAAGAGATCCTGAAGATTTAAAAGAGCTTAGAGAGTATTTGGTAAAACTTGATAAAATTCAAAAAGAGAAAGAAAATAACATTTTTCTTCCTTTTTCTCAGTATTCGTGGTCTGGTGGTATGTTATGGACAAGAACTCCAGGTGCTAGAGTAAAATCTTATCTTAAAAAATATGATGTTTTACCAGAGGTTTTGGCAACTGTTGATACTGCAAATCGTGGAGCGCTTACTTTTGAAATTGATAAAAATGTAGACCTTAAGTCTGGTGATGTTGTAGAAATGCAATGGTTTAATAAAAAAGGAGAAGAGGGAACAATACTTAATGAATTGTACGGAGATACAGATTTAAAAATTGGATCTCATCATTGGAATTATCCTGATCTACCACTAGTTCGACAGCAGATCAAAATTGAAAAAGTTTCTAAAAATTCAGTTACAATTAAATCCCCTCTATTGTTAAATGTCATTCCTGAATATAATGTAAGAATTATAAAATGGGATCATCTGGAAGAAGTCGGGATTCAAAATTTCAAAATAACATTTCCTTTTTCTAATCGGATTGCTCACCATGTAGAACAAGGATATAATGGTATTTACTTGACAAGAATCTTTAACAGTTGGGTTCAAAATATAGTTGTAGAAAATGCTGATAGCGGAATATTAACAGAGGCAATAGCAAACGTTACTATTGAGAATATTGTAACTAAAGGTGATAAAAAAGGACATTATACAGTGCAAGTTGGAGGTGTTCATAATGTTTTAGTAAAAAACTTATCTGTTTATAATGACACCATGCATCCATTAAGTTTTAATACATTTTCTACAAAAAATGTCTATAGCAATTGTGAAGTTTTTAAAAACCCTATTCTTGATCAACATTCTGGAGTTAATCATCAAAATCTGTTTGAAAGAATAACAGTGCATTTGGATCCTCAAAAAAATAAGTCATATCCTCTTTTTGCTGGAGGAGGAGCTGGATATTGGAAACCTTCTCATGGATCATATAGTACTTTTTGGAATATAAAAGTGAATTTTCTAAGCAAGCTTGAGTCAGAAGGACTTATAAAATTAGATGGAATGAATAATGGTCCAAATGCTAGGGTAATTGGAGTTTGGGGTAACAAAAAAATAGAAATTGATTATAACCCTAAGGTCTATACTAGTTTTACTAATGTAGCAATGGAATTTATACCTTCATTGTACAATTATCAACTTTCGAAAAGACTGGATGATTAGAAAAACTAGTTGATTAAAGAATTGAGATAATGTTAAGTTATTAACATTTTTTTAATATTTTGGAGAGCTTAACGTTATTAAGGAAAAATTTTAAGGGAATTGATGAAATATATATACGCGTTACTTTTATTTTTTATTTCTGTCATATCTATCGCTCAAGATAATTTTTACAATAAATTTTTACATCTGTTTACCTCAGATGGATTATCCCAAAGTTCCGTAATTGCTATTCATCAGGATCGATTAGGACGCATGTGGATTGGAACTAGAGATGGATTAAATAAATATGACGGAGATAATTTTACGGTATATAGAACCGTGCTTAATGATTCTACTTCAATCAGTAACAATGATATTTTATCCATACAGGAAGATCAAGAAGGTTTTATTTGGATCGGTACATATAATGGTTTAAACAGGTATGACCCTAAGCTCAATGTGTTTAAATCATATTTTCATTCTAGTAAAAAAGGAAGTATTTCAGATAATACAATCTGGTCAATTAAAATGCTAGATAATGGAGAGCTTTGGTTCGGTTCTTCTAATGGTCTTATGATATATGATAGAGAATCCGATTCGTTTATTACTATTAAAAATGACCCTACTGATGCTTCAAGCCTCTCTAATAACTATATTTTAAGTATATATGAAGACAAGAGAAACGATGTTTGGATAGGAACTGCAAACGGTTTGAATAAGCTAAAAAAAAGGAGTGAAAACAATTTTAGTTTTGCAAGATTTTATAGTGGCCAAAGATCAAATAACTTAAGTGATTCCTATATCCAGGCTATTGTTGAGGATGATGAAAATAGATTATGGATTGGAACTAAATATGGAGGTCTTAATTATTACGATCTAACCTCTGGTTCTTTTAAGAATGTAAAAAGGACTAGTAAAAATCAAACAATCAATAAAGATGTTAGAAGTTTATCAATAGATAATAGGGGAGTGTTATGGATTGCAACCTATGATGGACTTTGTATAAAAAATAATGATGACTCTATTATTTCTATTAAACATCAACAAAATAACTTAAAAAGTCTTAGCCGGAATTCGATCAAAACAATTTTTATTGATAAGAAAGGGTCAACTTGGCTCGGAACCTATTACGGAGGAATCAATATTTGGGATGAATCTAATTCGAACTTTATATCTCTTAGAAAGAATAATAATGAAGATATTGAATATGGAGTAGTTAGTAGTATTTTACAGGATGATTCTGGCAAAATCTATTTTGGTACCGAAGGCAAAGGGATTAGTATATTAGATTTAAAGAAAAACCAATCTGTTGATATTCAAAAAATTGCAGATGATAAACTTCCTAGTCTTAGCATAAAATCATTATTTCTTGATGACCACAAACTTTGGATAGGAACGTATAATGCTGGAGTAGCTTTGTATGATATAAATTCTAAGAAGTTTGTAACTAATTTGTTAAGTAAGGATTTAAGAGTACTTCTTAAAGATATCGGAGTATATACGATTAAAAAATCCGGACATTTTATGTATTTGGGCACTTTTGGGAAAGGCCTTATTCAATATAACCTAATAAATAAGAATTTCAGGTTTATAGATCATAATGATATAAATAAAAAATCACTTTCTAATGATCGAATTAGAGTTTTACTTGTTGATAAAAATTCTAATGTATGGATTGGTACTCAAAATGGTCTTAATTATATAGAAAAGGATAAGTTAAATAATGAAGAAATAATTACAGTAAAACGTTTCTTTTTCAATGAAGAACAATTGTCAGGAGATGATATTTTAAGCATATACGAAGACAAAAGAGGAAAGCTCTACGTTGGGACCAAAGCAAATGGGATGTATAAGTTTGATGATAATAAGTTTAATAAATTAGAACTTAATGTAGTAGGTACAAAAATTAGTACAGTTTTTAGTATTGTAGAATATGATGACGATGTTATATGGATAAGTTCGAACAAGGGTATTGTGGCATATAACCCTGATAAAAAAACTTCAATTCTTTATAATCAAACAGATGGACTGATAAGTAATGAATTTAATAATAATTCGTGCTTAAAAGCTAAGAATGGAGATCTCTATTTTGGTGGTCCATCTGGTGTCTCTTTTTTGAATCCTAATCAGATAAAAAAGAACACTTTTGTACCACCGGTAGTTTTAACAGATTTTAATGTTCAGGGAAAGAAAATTGATACATATGGAAATGAGAAAGTATTAAAAAAGAGCATTTCATATACTAATAAATTAACCTTGTTGCATGATCAGGCTTCTTTTGGGATTAGTTTTGCTATGCCTAATTTTATAAACCCATCAAACAATCAATATGCATATCGATTAGTTGGGTTAGATGATCAATGGCAGTATACAAAAAATACAGAAGTCAATTATGCCATACAAAAACCAGGGAATTATACTTTTGAAGTAAAAGGAGCAAATAACGATAATATTTGGAATGATGAACCAACACAACTAAAAATATCATTGAAGCCAGCTCCTTGGAAAAGTCCAATAGCCTTTGCTGGATACGTGTTAATCATAGTTTTAGCATTGTTTGGATTAAACCAAATTAATAAAGCAAAAACGAAACTGAAGCATGAATTAGATTTAGAGCATCTGGAAAATATTAGGAAAGAAGAAATGAATCGTTCTAAGTTAGAATTTTTTACTAATATTTCCCACGAGTTTAGAACACCACTCGCTTTAATCATAGCACCTTTACAACAACTGATAGAAAATTATCAGGGAAGTAATAAGATGTATAAGCGTTTACTTGTTATAGAACGTAATGCCGATCAATTACTGAAATTGATTAATCAATTGCTGGATTTTAGAAAGTTTGAAAATAAGCATTCCAAGCTGGAAGTTGCAGAAGGTAATTTGGTTAAATATTTAAAGGAAATTTATCTGTCCTTTAACGAATTTGCCAAAGCAGGATCTTACACCTATACATTCGAAGCTTCTTCGGAAATTATTGAAGTATATTTTGACAGATATAAATTAGAAAGAGTATTCTACAACCTAATTTCTAATGCATTTAAATATACTTCGGAAGGAGGGGAAATTAATATTAGAATTTTTCAGAAAGGAAAAGATGCAATAGTAGAAATACAGGATAATGGAAAAGGTATTGATAAAGAGTTTGTAGATAAAGTGTTTGATCGTTTTTATGAAGTAGCTGGAGATAAAGACTATCAAAAACAGTTTAATCAAGCAAGTGGTATTGGTTTATCTATAGCAAAGAAGGCTGTTGATCTGCATAAAGGTGTTATTGAAGTTGTCGATACTAATATAGATAAAGGAACAATTTTTAGAGTAAAATTGAAAACAGGAAAGGAACATCTTAATGAGTCCGATATCATAAAGGATTTTAAAATAAGTGATGATATCAGTCAGTATAAAAACCAAATTTCTGCAGTTAGAAAAAGTAAAAATCTAGATGTAGAAATGGTTGACAAGGAGGATCAGAAACCATTAATTCTAATCGCTGAGGATAATGATGAGTTAAGGAACTTTATTAGTGACATGCTTAAGGATTATTATCAGGTTATTAAAGCAGAGAACGGACAGGTTGCTTTCAAAAAGGCATTGCAGAAGATACCGGATCTAATTATAAGCGATGTGATTATGCCAAAAATGGAAGGTACCGAACTATGCGCTAAAATTAAGAATGATATAAGGACAAGTCATATTCCTTTTATTTTGTTGACTTCTAGAACTTCATTAATATATAAGTTTGATGGTTTGGAGTCAGGAGCAGATGCCTATATTAATAAACCATTTAATGTAAAAGAATTTTTATTGACCATAAAAAACTTACTTTCTTCAATACAAAAACAAAAGGAAAAGTTCTCATCTAATGACTTTAAATCATCAGATATAACAGTAACTTCTGTTGACGAAGAGTTATTAAAAAAAGCAGTAAAAATTGTAGAAGATAATATCAGTAACACGTCTTTTGATATTCCATACTTCAGCTCGGAACTAGGAGTAAGTAGAACTATGTTGTTTTCTAAGATTAAAGGATGGACAAATTTAACACCTAATGAATTTATCCACTCTATAAGAATGAAAAGAGCATCTCAATTATTAGAATTAGGTCAGATAAATATTTCGGAAGTTTGTTACAAAGTTGGCTTTCGAAACCCAAAATATTTCACAAAATGCTTCAAAAAACATTTTGATCAAACACCTTCAGAATACGCATCAAAATTCTTTTCTTAAAAACAAGATGGTTTTAATAGGAATATCTCTTTTTATCTGTTAATAATCAGCGTTTAGTACATAAGTATACCCTTTTTTGAACTTTTAGATATAGTGTTTTGACTAGGTTTGAGTATGAATTGGAAACAAAATAGATATATTTTTTTACAGCTGCTTTTCTCGCTGTGCATCGTATTTTTTTGTCTTCTGATTATATACCTCTATTAGAAATACTTACTAACATAAATCAATACTCATGAATGAAAAGTATACATACTTAAAATTACTAAGAAAGTGTATTCCAATTCTATTAATAATGATGGGGTCAGGTTTATCTGCTCAAATTGATATTAACGGAACCGTTACCTCAGAGAATGGAGTTCCTATTCCTGGAGCCAATGTTACAGTACAAAATACAACTAATGGAACCACAACCGATTTTGATGGTTTATACACGATAAGTGTGCCCAATGAAAATTCAGTTTTAGTATTCTCTTATGTAGGGTTTGCAGATCAAGAAATAAAGGTAGGAAATAACAAAAATATTAATGTTACTTTAACTGCTTCTGTAGAGTCTTTAGAGCAAATTGTAGTAGTAGGATATGGATCTCGAAGGAAAAGTGATGTAACAGGTTCGGTATCTTCGGTAAAATCAGAAGAGTTGAATGCTTTCCCAGTGTTAGACGCAGCACAGGCGCTTCAGGGTCGTGCAGCTGGTGTTGTAGTTCAATCTAATAATGGAGGAGAACCTGGTGCTCCTATAAATGTAAGGATTAGAGGAAATACTTCTATTAATGCAAGTAGTGCTCCTCTTATAGTTGTAGATGGATTTGTAGGAGGTGTTTTTCCACAAGCAAATGATATTGAATCCATAGAGATTTTAAAAGATGCATCTGCAACAGCTATTTATGGTTCTAGAGGTTCTAATGGTGTCGTTTTAGTTACTACAAAAAAAGGAAGAAAAGGCAAATTATCTGTTGAGGTAAATACTACCTATTCTATTCAAAATACTGCCAATCGATTAGATTTATTAAATGCCGATCAATTTGCGGTATATCAACAAGCTATTAATCCAGGGTATGTTCAAGGACCTGCTAATACTGATTGGCAAGATTTGTTATATAGAAGTGGTAGTACTGCGAATCATCAGTTTTCTTTTTCTGGAGGAAGTGATAAAATAAACTTTTATGCATCTGCAACCTATTTCAAACAAGAAGGTGTTATTATAAACTCTGAATTCGAAAGGGTTTCTTTTTTATCAAATATTGATGCGCAGGTAACTAACAAGTTAAAATTAGGATCTAATATATTTGGTAGTAGAGGAAACAAAGATGGAGTTCCTACACAATCAACCGGTACAACGGTAAATGGTGGTGGAGATGATGTAGTTTCATTACTATTTCGATTTACCCCAGATCTGGGAGTACAGGATGCCAACGGTCTTAATACGATTAATTCTGTCGGTGATAATGTAGATAATCCATTCGCAATTGCTACTGAAAGTATAGATGAAACGAAAACAGATAATTATAGAGCAAATTTATATGCCAATTATGATATATTTGAAAACCTTACCTTCAAGACTACTTTTGGTTTTAGTACGATCAATGGCACTCAGGGGACTTTCAGTCCTTCTACATTAATCACTACTGCTGGAGGAGGTACTGGAGGAAGAGCAACCATAACAAACTCTAGGAGTACAAGCATACTAAGTGAGAATTATTTGACCTATAAGACAGAGATAGGAAAAGGAAACCTAACTTTATTAGCGGGATACTCATATCAAAAAAATTCTACAGATAGATTTTCTGCGGGAGCAGAAGGGTTTACTTCGGATTCTTTTTCCTACCACGCTTTACAAACGGGGTCTACCCAATTAATCCCTACCTCTTCATTTTCAGAAATCGAAATTCAATCTCAATTTGGGAGGTTGAATTTTGATTATGATGATAAATATTTATTAACCGCAACTGTAAGAAGAGATGGTTCTTCGAATTTTTCTGAAAATGAGAAATATGCAATTTTCCCTTCAGGTGCCATTGGTTGGAAAATATCAAATGAAAACTTCCTAAAAGATAGTCAAACTGTTTCTAATCTAAAATTAAGAGCAAGTTATGGTGTAACCGGTAATCAAGCAATTGTAGCTTATGGATCACTAGCCAGTTTTGCTTCCGTCTTTACGCCTATTAATGGACAGACTGTCATTAATGTGACGCCAAATCAAGTGGCAAATCCAGATCTAAAATGGGAATCTTCTTATCAAACTAATATCGGTTTGGATCTAGGACTGTTTTCTAATAGAATTTCTCTTTCATTAGATTATTATAACATCGATACCAAAGACCTTATCATAGCAGATTCTAGTCAACCAGAATATTTAGGATTTCTAACGGCAGCTAGTTTAAGAAATGTAGGAGAGATCAACAATAAAGGATTTGAGATTACCTTAAACACAAGAAATATTAGCAATGAAAATTTTAGTTGGACTACAGATTTTAATTGGTCTACAAATAAAAATGAGTTTGTTAGTTTGCTAAATGGTGAGGATATATTTCAAGATGCTTCTCCAGGGTATTTTAATATAGATCGCACACATATTTTAAGAGAAGGAGAAGCTGTTGGTGTATTTTGGGGATACGAATATCGAGGTGTTTACCAAGGTGGAGCTTTACCAGAAGGAACCGCTATTTTTGAAGGCGGAGAAGCAGGAGATCAATTATTCACGGATTTAGCGGATGAAGATGGTAATTTAGATGGAGTAATTACTACCGATGATCAACAAATAATAGGAGATCCTAATCCAGATTTTACAATAGGTATCACAAACACCTTTACCTATAAAAACATTGATTTAAGTATCTTTTTTCAAGGTGCCTATGGCGGAGATGTTATGAATCTTACTAATGTGCAGTTATTTAATGGAGACTCTAATGCTACTACAGATGTATTAAATGCCTGGACACCAACAAACACAAATACCGACATACCTTCTGCCAAACTAAGAGGAAAACAAATTTCTTCTCGTTTTGTAGAAGATGGAAGCTATATCAGATTAAAGAATATAGCCTTAGGTTACAATTTACCTTCACAGGTTACTGATAGGTTGCGTATGGATAATATAAGAGTATCTATAAGTGCTCAAAACTTAGTAACATTTACAGATTACTCTGGATTAGATCCTGAAGTGAACTTTTTAGGAAGTGGAGGTTCAGGTAGTCAAAACACATTTAATGGATTTGATTTTGGGAATTATCCAACGGTTAGATCTGTGAATTTTAGTCTTGGTGTAAAATTTTAATCAATAATTTAAAGCATATATTATGAAACAATATAAATATTTATTCTTATTGATAGGATTATCAATAATAGGATGCTCTGACCTAGAAGAAGAGCCAGTAGGGCTGTTAGCTCCTGATGGTTTTTTTAACAATGTAAATGATATACAGACAGCAGCAAATGGTGCTTATGGACATATGACTCATGAAAATTTTTGGGGAAGAAGAATGTCTTTAGCGTTAATGTTACGTGGCGATATGGTTGCTATCGGTGACCCGACAACAGCACCACGAAGAATAGAACATGACGAGTTTAATGTTTCTACCGATAATGCAATGATTGACAGATC
The DNA here is from genome assembly GCF_947492405.1 of uncultured Aquimarina sp. Classification (GTDB taxonomy): domain Bacteria; phylum Bacteroidota; class Bacteroidia; order Flavobacteriales; family Flavobacteriaceae; genus Aquimarina. The sequence goes on along the minus strand of NZ_CANLMP010000002.1, from coordinate 630,879 downwards.
TTGGCTTAAAACTTATCAAATGATAGCTGCTGCTAATCAAGCAATTGCTGGTGCAGAAGAAGTAAACGTAGCAGATGAAATAAAAAATCCAGTTACTGCCTTGGCATATTTTGCAAGAGGATTTGCTTATTTTCATTTAGTAAGACAATTTGGAGACATCCCTTATTTAGATGAACCAGTAACTGATCTAGAAGCGGCAAGTTCTATTAGCAAAACTCCCGCTGCAGATGTATACGAAAACATTATCGCAGATTTTGAGTTTGCTAAAACATGGTTGCCAGATAATCAAGCAGCCAGATCGATACCCGCTAAATCCGCAGCGCACTCGTATTTAGCATTAGTATATTTAACTATAGGTGAATACCAGAAAGCTTATGATGAAGCCAAAGGAGTGATTGATAATGAAGGAACTTACAATTTAGGGTTAGAACCAGATTTTCAAGATTTATTTGATTCTAGTAAAATTGATAGCTCTTCGGAACCCATTTTTGTATTAGATTTTATTGGTGCTAGTAATGGAGATGATGGTAGGGATTATCAAGCAGCATTGACAGGTCTTAGAGATGATCAACAATATGGTCTTGGTGGTGGTTGGTCAGTTGGTGTTCCTTCTTTAGAAGTATTTAATACCTGGGATGAAAGAGATTACAGAAAGTTAGTTAGTCTAGATGTTACAGGGGTTTTTAATATAACAGATCCTGTTACTGGTATCCAAACGTTAGAGGAAAGGCCTTTTACTGTTTTTCGAGAAAGTGGTGCCGGTAGAGGTGTGAATCGACCACATATAGCAAAGTATACTCGTGCCATAGGAGCTACTGCAACTGGAAACGGCAGAGGATCAGAAGCTAACTATATGATGATGCGTTATGCAGAGGTATTATTAATAGCTGCAGAAGCATTAAATGAAATAAACCCAGGATCAAATGAAGCCCATGAATATATAAATAGAGTGAGAGCTAGAGCAAGAAGTGGTAACGGTTCTGATTTTCCGGCAGATATCTCTGGATTATCACAAGATGACTTAAGAACGGTTGTTTTAGAAGAACGTAAATGGGAACTTGCATTTGAGTTTAAAAGATGGTATGATATCGTTAGAAGAAGACTCGGTAATGAAGTGTTTAATGCATCAGGTTTAGAAGGAGTAAAAGCAAACTTTGATCCAAATCAAGATTATTTATTACCATTACCTGCGGATGAGTTAGCGAGAAATCCGAACTTATTACCACAAAACCCGGGATATTAATTGATATCTATGCTATGATAAGAGAAAAAAGATTTATAACTCCGGTATTCTTGATCATCATGTTAGTGTTTTTTATAGGATGTAAAGATGTATCATCAGATAATAAAGAAGAATTGATAATACAGCAAGATACCGTTGTCAAATATTCTGATAGGTTTTCTTACCTATTGGAGTATCCATTAGATTCACTAACTTTTCCAAGAAGTGCTGATGAAAATGGAACCATAAAAAAAGTACCATCAAAGGATTGGACAAGTGGTTTTTTTGCAGGGAATTTATGGCTAATATATAAAATAACTGGTGATGCTAGATACAGTAATAGAGCCAAAGAATGGACAGCTTTTATAGAGAAAGAAAAATATAATGATAGAACCCATGATATGGGGTTTAAAGTGTTCTGTAGTTTTGGTAACGGATATAGAATAGCCAATGATCAATCGTACAAGAAAATTATTATACAAAGTGCTCAAACGTTATCTACCAGATATAACGAAACTGTTGGGTCTATACGTTCTTGGGACTTTAATAAAGAAGAATGGCAGTTTCCTGTGATTATTGATAATATGATGAATCTGGAATTACTTTTTGAAGCATCAAATTATTCTGAGGACTCTAAATATTATGAAATAGCAGAACAACACGCCAAAACAACATTGAAAAATCACTTTAGAAACAATAATAGTAGCTATCACGTGGTAGATTATGATACCATAACGGGAGATATAAGATCTAGGGTTACGCATCAAGGATTTAAGAATGAATCTTCATGGGCACGCGGACAAGCCTGGGGACTTTATGGATATACAATGGCATATCGATATACTAAGAATGTTGAATTTTTGGAACAATCTAAAAAAATCGCAGATTTTATCATGAATCATGAAAATCTTCCGGAGGATGCAATACCTTATTGGGATTTTGATGCGCCTAATATTCCTAGTGAACCTAGAGACACTTCTGCAGGAGCAATAATCGCTTCGGGATTGATTGAGTTGTACGAATATACTGATGATAAAAAATATTTAGATTTTTCTGATCGAATTATGAGTAATCTTTCATCGATGAAGTATGTGATACAAAATGAATCAAACATACCGTTCATTCTAAATCATAGTACTGGAAACTGGCCAAAAAATGACGAGATTAATGGGCCAATTAATTATGCGGATTATTATTTTTTAGAAGCAACATTAAGAAGAATTAGTATAAAATAAAGCTGTAGAACCTTATGAATAATACTGTTTTTTCTTCATATAATTTAATTAGGATTGTAGTGTTTGTTTTTCTTTCTGCATACTGTTCAGCACAAGAATACAGATCAAAAGAGAACATTAATAATGATTGGGAGTATCTCGAATTGAATTTAGAAAGCATAGATCAGGTACATAAACAAACCGATTGGGTATCAATTAATTTACCCCATACTTGGAATAATTTTGATACCGTAGATCTTCAACCTGGTTATAGAAGAAGTGCCAGTTGGTATCGAAAATATATCCAAATAGATGTTATAGATAAGGAACTAGTGTATCAATTGTATTTTGAAGGTGCAAACATTACTACTCAGGTGTATGTAAATGGTGAACTTTCTGGAGAACATATTGGAGGTTATATCGGTTTTTCCTTTGATATTTCGGATCAGTTAAAGATTGGAAAAAATGAAATATTGGTTCGTGTAGATAACAGCTATAATCGGGAAATAATACCTTCTCAGAAAAGTGATTTTTTTATTTATGGAGGAATTACCAGGGATGTATGGCTTATTAAAAAGCATACATCTAGTATTGCGAATCTAAAAATTACCACTCCAGATGTTTCTAAAGAAAAAGCATCACTGAAATTAGATTTAGAAATAGAAGGTATAACGGCAAAAGAGAACTATGATTTAGTAGCCAATTTATTTGAACCAAGTGGAAAAAAGATACAAACTGTTTCGAAAAAAGTAGATAACAGCCAATTAACAATAGATTTCAAAAACACAAATAAACCATTACTCTGGGATATTAACGCTCCTAATTTATATAAAATAGAAGTTTTATTATTAAAATCCGGAAAGCAAGTTGATAAGTTAATAGATCGATTTGGTTTTCGTTGGTTCGAATTTAAGAAAAACGGACCATTCTATTTAAATGGTAGGAGGGTACTATTACGGGGAACACATCGTCATGAAGAGCACGCAGGATATGGTGCAGCTATGCCTAATACATTACATCGCAAAGATATTAAGGCTATTAAGGAAATGGGGGCTAACTTTATAAGGTTAGCCCATTATCCGCAAGATCCTGAGGTTTATAAAATGTGTGATGAATTAGGGATTCTGGTATGGGATGAATTGCCATGGTGTAGAGGAGGAATAGGGAATGAAAAATGGAAAACCAATACTAAAAATATGTTATCGGAGATTATTAATCAGAACTATAATCATCCAAGTGTGATTATATGGTCTTTGGGTAATGAAATTTATTGGTTACCGGATTTTAAAGATGGTGATAATGAAGAGAAACTAAATAACTTTTTAATAGAATTAAATACATTGTCACACACCTTGGATCCCACAAGAATGACAGCTATCAGGAAATATTATGCAGGTTCTGATATTGTTGATGTATTCTCCCCCTCAATCTGGTCAGGTTGGTACTCTGGTAGCTATACAACATATGAGAAAGCATTAAAAAAGTATATTAAAGAATATCCTCATTTTCTTCATGCAGAATATGGAGGTTCTAGTCATTATGGTAGACATACTGAAAATCCAATTGATGGTCAAGGAGCTGTGGATTCTGATGGATGGACAGAAGCAATAACACAAACTTCAGTTACTAATATTGCAAAGATTGGTGATTGGAGTGAAAATTATATCGTAGACCTTTTTGACTGGCACCTAAAAATAGCAGAAACTAATGAATCTTTTGTAGGTAACGTGCAATGGGCATTTAAGGATTTCGGAACTCCGTTAAGACCGGAAAATGATATTCCATACATGAATCAAAAAGGGATTATGGATAGGGAAGGAAACCCTAAAGATGCATACTATGTTTTTAAAAGTTATTGGGCAAAAGATCCTTTTGTATATATAGAATCTCATACATGGACAGAAAGACAAGGCCCTAATGATACGCCAAGAACAGTGAGCATTTATAGTAATTGTGATAACGTAGAGCTATATTTTGAAGGTAAGACTTTAGGTAAAAAGAAAAAAGACATAAGTGTATTTCCTGCTTCTGGACTTACCTGGGATGTGCTTTTTAAAGAGGGCGCTAATAAACTAAAAGCGGTTGGTTTTAAAGATGGGAAAAAAGTTACAGACAGTCTTAACATTAATTATAGATATAAAAAGAATGATGTTGCTAATTCGTTAGCACTTTCTTATAAAAAATTAGAAAACGGAAACTATTTGGTCATTGCTACTGCAAGGGATAAAACTGGATTACGATGTTTAGATTATGAAGAAAGAATATATTTTCAATGTTTATCTGGAGGAAAAACAAAAAAAGATTTAGGTACTCCGATGGGCAGTGAATCTATAAAAATGTCTAATGGACAAGCTTCTATTGAAGTTATTCCTGATAAAGGAAGTACTGCTATGGAAATGACGGTGCTAAACCAAAGTTTTAAAGGAACATATTTAACGATACTTAAATAATAATAAGAGTTCACATTTTGTTAGTTTTTGAATTGTTTGTAGGGGAGGTTTTTGTGATACCTTCCCTACTACTTTTAAAAAGGAAAATACTCTTTAGCGTTATTGTAACAGATATCAGAAACAATTTTTCCTAACCACTTTTCATCGTTGGGTAACATTCCATTTTTTACATCTTCTCCAAGTAAATTGCAAAGGATGCGACGAAAATAATCATGTCTTGGAAACGACAAAAAACTTCGTGAGTCAGTAAGCATTCCGACAAAACAACTTAGCATACCAAGGTTAGATAAAGTGTTTACATGTTTTTCCATACCATCTTTTTGATCTAAAAACCACCAAGCAGCGCCATATTGAACTTTTCCTTTAACGCTACCATCATTAAAATTACCAACCATAGAGGCAAAAACTTCATTGTCTGATGGATTTAGATTGTAGATAATGGTTTTAGCTAATTGATCGGTTTCATCCAATGAATTTAAAAAACTACTTAGGTTTTTAGCTTGAGAATAATCACCGATAGAATCAAATCCAGTATCCGGACCAAGTTTCCGTAAAAGCCTTTTGTTGTTATTTCTAATAGCGCCTAAGTGAAATTGTTGTACCCATCCTCTTTTATGGTAACAAGTACTTAGATGAGATAAAACCACGAATTTAAAATAATGAATCTCTACAGTGTCGAGTGATTTTTGAGATGTTATTTTTTTGAAAATTTGATCAATATTATAAGTTCCTGGAGAGAAGTAATATAAATTCTCTAAACCGTGATCAGATAATCTGCATCCAGCAGTATGAAAATAATCAATTCGATTTTCAAGTGCTAACAGAAGATCTTCGAAGTTCTTAATCTGGATGTTGGATTTGTCACCCAATTGATCAAGATATTCTATATAAGACGAAGAGTTTTCTACAGCATATGATTTGTCTGGTCTAAAAGTAGGTAATAGCTTCATTGGTTTTTCTTGAGAAGCGTATGTATTATGAAAATTAAGAGTATCAATTGGATCGTCTGTGGTGCAGACTATATCAACTCTGTTCATTTTTAGTAACCCTTGTGTTGAATGATTAATATCTTGAAGTCGTTCGTTACTTATTTCATAAATTTTTTCGGCTGTATTTGGTGACAATAAATCATTGATCGAAAAGTGTTTTTTAAGTTCCATATGTGACCAATGGAACAATGGATTTCTTATGGTATATGGAACAGTTGCTGACCACTTTATGAATTTTTCTTTGTCAGTGGATTTTCCTGTAATAAAATCCTCAGAAATACCCAATGTTCGCATAGCGCGCCATTTATAATGATCACCTTGCAACCAGGCTTCAGTAATAGTATTAAATTTTCTGTTTTTACAAATATCTTCTGGGGATAAATGATTATGATAATCTATGATAGACAAGTTCTTCGCATAGGTATGATAGAGAATTTTAGAAAATTCATTTTGTAATAAAAAATCATCATGGATAAAAGTGGTTATCGCTTTCATATGATTAGAAGGTATGGTTCATTATATCGCTGCAATATAACTAGGGAGGAGTATCTAATGATATGTATTTAGGTAGAGAATTGTACAATACCCATAGATCTTCTTAAGTAAAATAGCTAAAATTAACTTATTTCAGAGAGGAATAGTTGTAAAAGAAAAAAGGCCTCTTTTAATGAGGCCTTTTTCTAATTCGGTTGATTATTTAACATTATGGACGTGAATATCTCTTTGTGGATAAGGGATCGAAATTCCAGCAGCATCCAATGCATTTTTAGAATCTTCTAAAGCGCCAAAGTAAACGTCCCAATAATCTGCGACATTAGCATTCGGTCTAACGACAAGATTAATAGCATTATCTCCAAGTTCACTAACAGCAACTGTAGGAGCAGGGTCTTTTAAAACTTTAGGATTATCAGTAAGAACTTTCATGATAACATCTTTTGCTTTTTTGATATCATCTCCATATCCAATCCCTATATTAAGATCAACTCTCAGTGTTCCTTGAGAAGTGTAATTGATAATATTACCATTAGATAAGGTTCCGTTAGGAACAATAGCTTCTTTGTTTTCCGGAGTAGACAATTTAGTAGTAAAAATTTCTATTTCCTTTACAACACCTAAAACTCCTTGAGCTTCTATTAAGTCTCCAATTTTGAAAGGTTTAAAAATCATAATGAGTACACCTCCGGCAAAATTTGCCAAAGATCCTTGCAAAGCTAGACCTACGGCTAAACCAGCAGCAGCTAATATTGCAGCAAAAGAAGTGGTTTCTACACCTACTGTTCCAAGGACAGCAAGTATTAATACGATTTTTAAGATCCATCCAAGTAGATTGGTAAGGAATTTTTGTAAACTTTCATCATAATTTCTTACGGTCATTATTTTAGAGATACCCTTCATTAATTTTTTAATAACCCAGGAACCTATAATCCATATGAGAATTGCGCCTATAACCTTTGGACCAAAATCTACAATAAAACCTAACCCTTTATCTAACCATTTTTGAATATCCATATACAAGTTTTTTAAAATTTATAATTTGTGAATCTTAAAATTAGTGATTTATGTATTCGAAAGCCTTTTTAGCACTTTAAGAATAATAGAATTTCGATAAAAGACCATTCAACATCTTTAAATGGTTAATATTCCTAAAATTTTTATAAGACTTCTTACAAAACTTCTAAATTGTTCTTTTTAATTGTACATTAGGCCACCTCAAAACCCTAAAATTATGTCGGAATTTAAGTACTTTTTCAAAGAAGGCTTCTTTCACGTGTTGGATTGGCAAGCATATGATCATGTTTTGTTCTTTATTGTCCTTGTGATAGGTTACTCCTTTAATAATTGGAAAAGAATATTGTTTTTGACAACTTTGTTTACTTTAGGTCATACAATTTCCCTATTTCTGACATCTTTTTTAGTTGATAATGTTAACTCTGATTTAATAGAGTTTTTGATTCCAATAACCATATTAGCTACCGCTTTGTTTAATGTTTTTACGGCAAAAAAAACTTCACAAAATGATAAAAAGGGGATACTATATGTTACGGCTTTATTTTTTGGAATAATACATGGGTTAGGATTTTCAAGTTATTTCAAAATGATAATTGATGTTGGGGAATACAAAGTACTTTCCATCCTTGAATTTGGTCTAGGAATTGAAATGTCGCAAATTTTAGTGGTATTAATAGTTTTGTTGATCAATTTTATTATTCAAACATTTTTTAGATTCTCTAAACGAGATTGGATATTAGTCGTTTCTTCAATAGTAATAGGAATGGTTATTCCGATGATTATTTCAAATAAAATATGGTAATTTATTGTCAATTAGGGTTGTATTTGACACATAGTCATAATATATTCGTATTTTAATAAATATAGATACCATCCAATTTTTATATGTCAAAAAAAAAACAATTAAAATATGATAAAGCGTATCTTAGGATAGCAAGAGAGTGGGGGAAGTTGTCCCATTGTGACAGAAAAAAAGTTGGTGCGGTTATTGTTAAAGATAGAATGATTATTTCTGATGGATTTAATGGAACTCCCACAGGTTTCGAAAATCCTTGTGAAGATGAAGAAGGATACACAAAATGGTATGTGCTTCATGCAGAAGCTAATGCAATTTCTAAAGTAGCTTCTTCGACACAATCCTGTAAGGGATCAACATTGTATATTACGCTGTCACCTTGTAAGGAGTGTAGTAAGTTGATTCATCAGGCGGGAATTAAGAGAGTGGTATATCAACAAGGATATAAAGATAATTCAGGGCTTTTATTTTTAGAGAAAGCTGGAGTAGAAATAGAAAAGATTAGTGATTTAGACGATTAATGGGTTATTCAAAAAAATACTTGCCATTATTTATTGGTTTGGCGATGGGAGCGGGAGTTTTTTTAGGAAGTAAACTCGATTTTAGTAATCCATCTGCTAAGCTGTTTTCCTATAATGCAAAAAAGGAAAAATTAAATCGTCTAATCGATTATATAGACTACGAATATGTCGATGAAATCAATACAGATAGTATCGTAGATGTTACAGTAAACAGAATTCTTGAAAATCTGGATCCACATTCTGTATACATACCTCCAGAAGAGTTAGAGGGGATCACAGAAAGCATGCAGGGAGATTTTATTGGTATTGGAGTAAGTTACTATCCATACAGAGACACTATTTCTGTTATTAATACCATAAAAGGTGGTCCAAGTGAACGATCCGGTATTATGGCCGGAGATCGAATACTAATGGCGGATCAGGATACACTATATGGAGAGCGTTTAAGAAGAGATGGATTAGCGGATAAGCTAAAAGGAGAACTAAACAGCCAGGTTCAGTTAAAAGTTTATAGAAAAGGTACAGGTATATTTGATGTAGTTGTTAAACGAGGTAGAGTGCCATTACGAAGTGTAGATGCTAGCTATATGCTAAAAGAAAACTTGGGATACATAAAAGTAAATCGCTTCGCAGAAACTACATATAAAGAGTTTAAAAATGCATTAGATTCCTTACAGGATTTAGGAGCGGAGACCTTAGTTGTTGATCTTAGGGATAATGGAGGTGGTTTTATTGCTCCTGCTTTAAAAATGGCGGATGAGTTCTTAGAAAATGATAAACTTATCATGTTTACTAAAAACAAAAAAGGAGCCATAGAGAATAATTATGCCACGCGTAATGGAAGTTTCGAAGAAGGAAATGTCTATGTGTTAATTAATGAAAATTCTGCTTCTGCCAGCGAAATTTTTGCTGGAGCCATTCAGGATAATGATAGAGGAACGATTGTAGGAAGACGTTCTTATGGAAAAGGATTAGTTCAAAGAGAAATGGCATTAGGAGATGGTAGTGCGATTAGACTAACGATTTCCAGATATTACACACCAACAGGGAGATCCATTCAGAAGCCATATGAGAATGGAAATAAGGAGTATTTTAATGAATATTTAGAACGTTATAAAAATGGCGAATTACAAAATGCCGATAGTATACAAGTTGCAGACTCTCTGAAATTTAAAACACCAGGAGGCAAAACTGTATATGGAGGAGGAGGAATTATACCTGATATTTTTGTAAGCAAGGATACTACTAGAGTTGGAGAGACGCTAGATTATATGCTGAGATCTGGAAGAATGGGTGGATACATATTCGAAGAGCTCGATAAAAAAAGAGATTTTTATAACAAGCTTACTGAAGAACAATTTAAACAAGAAATAGAAATTGATGATGATTTTGCAGATGGATTTCTGACGTATACCAGAAAAAGAGGTGTAGATATTAATTTACAAAATTATAGAGATCAATTAAAGAAATATCTGAAAGCTATTATGGCTCAGCAGTTATTCGGAACTAGTGCGTTCGAAAAGATTATTAATAAAGATGATAAAATGATTCAAAAAGTTTTATCTATATCTGATAGTACTTAATTAAAATAAAGCGATATGTTAATTTCTGATGATTTTCTTATTGTTACCGCATTTATATCTTTTATTGCTGCTGCAGTACTTCGGTTAATGGATAATAGTGGTTCTATTTTGCTTAAAAATAGTATCTATATAGAATCCTCGTATGTATCTAGATCATTACTAAAAAAATATATTTTTAATGAGAATGGAATAGGTTTCAAAAAAAGTTTGAAAAGAGTTCTTGTAATTAGAAGTATTCATAATTTTTGTTTACTAGTATCGATAATGTCAATTGTTTGGGTAATCATCAGAAATATTCTCTTCGAGTAGTTTTGCAAAAATAGAATAAGAGTGTAAATAAATATAAGCCCCCAAAATCAAAATATGTCAGAATTAACAGAGTATCTAATCGCAATTGCAATTTGCTCCCCGCTTTTTTTCTTTATTGTGGCTGTAGCATTTAGGTTATTAGATAATAGTGCTTCTATCTTTTTGGATAATGAAATTCTTGTAGATTCTTCATATGTGTCCGGAGATTTAATTAGAGATCATATCGAGAATACCGAAGATGTAAAACTAAAGAAGTCTTTAAAAAAAGCACTTATCTTTAGGAAATTGCATAACCTATTTATGATTCTTGCAGTGATATCACTACCACCAGTAATCATAGCCTGTTTCTTAATACCATTTATTGCTTAGAGGTCTTTAACTAATTTATCTATTTCCACGTTTTTGTTGTATAGCTCTGGAAACCAATAAAATCAATAATAAAACAACAACACAAGCAGAAGCCAGAATACTAATAAGCGCAGTTTTGCTATCTCCTTCTAGTAGATTATTAAAATCTAAAACGGTAGCATTGTATAGTATCAAAGAAGAAGCTACTATAATCAAGAGGTAAATAAAATACTTCATTTAGAATAGACCTTTTATATTAGTTGCAAATAATTTTACTGCAATTGCCAACAAAATTACACCAAATATCTTGCGGATCACATTAATTCCTTGTTTACCTAAAACCTTTTCAATTTTTCCAGAAGATTTTAAAACTATATAAACAAAAATGATATTGATAACAATCGCAATTACAATATTAATCGGTTGGTATTCTGCTCTAAGAGATAGAATAGAAGTCATTGTTCCGGCTCCAGCTATAAGTGGAAATGCTAACGGGACAACTGCTGCAGTTTCTGGTTCATCATCTTTATACAATTGAATACCTAGTATCATTTCTAGCGCTAGAAAGAATATAATAAAAGCACCAGCTACAGCAAAAGAATTCACATCGATGCCTATAAGGTTAAGTATCTCTTTACCTACAAATAGGAATAGGATCATTAGTATAGCCGCTACCAGAGAAGCTTTTTCACTTTGTATATGTCCTACTTTCTTGCGCAGATCAATAATAATAGGAATGCTACCTACAATATCAATTACGGCAAAGAGTATCATACTCGCAGTTAGTATCTCTTTTAAGTCAAAGTTCATTTTAGTAGATTTTTAAGGTTGGCGCAAAAGTAAATAGACTTCGCTTAGTAAAAGTAGCATAAAAAGATAAATAATCAGTAAAATTTATCTTTCATAAAAACTATCTTCGCAATATGTTTCAATTAGGAAAAACCATAGTTTCGGAAGATATTATAGAAAAAGATTTTGTATGTAATCTTTCTGCATGTAAAGGAGCCTGTTGCATTGATGGCGAAGCTGGAGCACCATTAGAAGAGTCAGAGGCACAAAAACTTGAAGAAATCTACCCTATTGTAAAATCATACCTTCGAAAAGAGGGAATCGAAGCAATTGAGAAACAAGGAACATATATTAAAACACCACATGGCGAGTTAGAAACTCCTCTCATTGATGGAGCTGATTGTGCGTATGTTATCTTTGATGAAAAAAGGACAGCTTTATGCGCTATTGAAGAGGCTTATAATCAAGGAGAAGTGGATTGGAAAAAACCAATATCCTGTCATTTATATCCCGTTAGAGTACAGGATTATACAGAGTTTTCTGCTGTAAACTATCATAAATGGGAAATATGTGATGATGCTTGTACACTTGGTAAAGAACTACAAGTACCGGTATATAAATTCGTAAAACAAGCATTGATCCGTAAGTTCGGAGAGGATTGGTATATGGAGCTGGAAAAAGTAGCTGCAGATCTTAGAAAATAAAATTTCTACTATATCATAGGTAACATTTATATTACTTAAGACACGTGTAAGTAATAACCTTTAATATTTAATAATATGAAGAAATTAAGTGTATTTACCATACTTTTTAGTATTGGTTTGTTTGTTTCGTGCTCTAATGTAGAAATTGGAGAGGAAGTTGGATTAGAAGATAATATCGAATTGAAATCAGCGGAAAAACCCAAAGGTCCGCAACTTCCCCCGCTTCCCCCACCGCCATTACCATGTTTTAATTGCCAATAGGTTAAAATTGTTGAAACCTCTATTACTTGATAGAGGTTTTTTTATAAAAATAAAATTTCATTATTTTTATTGTCGTTAATGTTAACCTTGTAGGGAAAAGGAATACTAACAAAAAAACCAAAACAATAATTTTATGAAAACAATTCAAGTATGTATCGGACTTTTTATGCTCGCTGTGGTTCCTTTTGGCTGTAGTGATGATGATATGGTTGATGATGCAATTCCAAATTCTGAGGAAACAGGAGTGTTTCTAGCAGAAGATTTAATAATCTTTAATTTAGAAGGAGAAAATAACCTTTTGAATTTAGAAAAAGATGCCTTAGAAACCTTACTGGGGCAGACTGATGATCCTGATGAAATAGCAAATTTAGAGGAACAGATAGATGAAATAGAAATGGATTTGGCTGCAAATAACGAAGATATTGAAAGTTTTGAAGAAATTATTCTTCAAGCTCAAGAAGCTCAAGATGTAGTATTTATTAGAATACCTCCTCGTCCTCCTCTTCCAGGTCCTTGTGGAACAGCAAATTGCCCTCCGAAATTTGAAAACCTGAATGTCATAATTTTTATTAGACCATTATTGGAACTTTCAGCTAGTCTGAATAACAATAATCAAGAACCTTTAGGAGAATTTGGAGCGTTAGAGACTTATCAAGATGGTCCTTTTCAGAGTGTTAGTTTTGAATCTTCTAATCAGTCTAGCAATTTCGCTATTTTAGAACTTAATTTTCAGATTGAAAATGTTCAAGAATCAATTACTGTGGAAGGAACTTTTTAAGTGTTTATTTATTTCATAATGATTAAATTAGCTTCAGAAATGAAGCTTTTTTTTATGAAAAAATGTAAACTCATAATACTCTTTATCTTGATTGTTTTGATTTCGGTCAACACAAAAAGTCAAGAAACTAACCCAAAATTAGATAATTTACTTGACAAGGGGTTTCAGTTTTTGTATACAAATTCGGATAGTCTAGAATACTATTTTGAAAAGGGTTATAAGATAGCGCAAAAAGAAAACGACATTAAGGCAAAGTTGACAATTTTATCGTATTTAATTTTTGCTAACGACTATCATAATAATCTTAATAAAGTAGTATACTATATCAATAGAACTGATTCTTTAATGAATTCCGATAGTTTGTACAATACGGTAGATGACAAACTAGCATATAAAATCAGGTTAGTTTTAGATAAAGCAAATTATTATTATAAAATAAGAAATGATACTAAATCCCTGCGAACTATAGAAGATCTTTCTGAGATTATTAATAAAACTCCGGATTCTTTGTTGGGGTTGGATAGGAATGACTTAGTACATACCTTGAATAATTATAAGGGAGATATTTATTATAGACAAGGAAAAAATGAGCTATCAAAACAATATTATAATAAGAATTTAAAAAGCAATAATGGAGGCTTCATTGCAAGTACAAATATGTTATTGTCAAAAGTATACTTGGATGAAAAAAATTATGAAGAATCAAATGCTCTTATTTTAAAAACGCTAACTTTTTATGAGAAAGCTTATGCCGGAAATTCTAATCAGTTTAGGAATAATATAATTGCAACATATCAAAAACTAGCGGATAATTATATTAAACTTAAGAAAACAGAATTAGCTCTCCAAGCACTTAAAAAAAGTGAAAAGTACTATGTGGAGAATGATGCTTTCGAGCGAATAGCAGAACTCATTTATGGCGATATTTATGTGTCTGACAGACAATTCGATAAAGCAGAAACTTTTTACCAATCATATCTGTCTAAAACAAAAACATATAGACAAGATGAAAAACATCAGGATATAGCAGATGCTTTTTCGAGATTAGGAAGCTTGTACCTAGCAAAAGAAAATCCAGAAAAGGCATTAGAGTTTTACCAAAACTCTTTAATACAGATAGCACCAAGTTTTAATGATACCGATATTAAAAGTAATCCTAAGCCGAAAAAAGTGTTGTCTAAATTGGGTTTAGTTAAGATATTAAAGGAAAAACTAGAAGGACTTCAGTTGTTATATAAGAAAAGCAATCAGTTAGAAGATCTTAAAATGGCATTAACCACATCTTATGCTATTATAGAAGCATTAGATTTGTTAAAACCTGAGTTCGAAAGTAAAGTAGATAAGCAATTCCTGATATCAGAGATGTACCCTGCTTTTCATAAGATGGTAGAAGTAGCGTATGATCTTTATAATAGTACTAAAGAAGCATCCTATATTGCTGATGCTTTTTACTTTACTGAAAAAAGTAAAAGTGTATTATTATTAGAAGCTGCCAGGAGTACACAAGCTAGTTCTTATGGAGGTGTACCGGAAGAAATTATAGATAGAGAACAACAGTTTAGAGCGAATATTATTCATTTAGAAAAGAAGTTTTTTAATCAGAAGTCTAATATGGTAGTTTTTGATTCCTTATTTCAACTTAAGAATAGATATTATAATTTCATCTCGGATCTGGAACGTGATTATCCTAAGTATTATGATTTAAAATATAATTCTGAAGTAGTAAGTTTAGAGGAGGCTACCTCTAAGATTATAAAAAATAAAGCATTAATAAGTTATTTTGCTACAAACACTGATTTCTATGTTATTACTTTAGAAAATCAAAACAAAAATTTCTACAAAATACATTTAGGAAATGATGGGCGAGAAAAAATAACAAGTTTTTATTCTTTGTTATCCAACCTAAATATAAAAGAACTGCCTGATATTTATGGAATTGGTAATTCCATTTACGAACAAATTCTAAAGAAACCTTTAGAAACAATTGAATCGAAAGAATTAATAATAATTCCAGATGATATTTTGAATTACCTGCCATTTGAGGCTTTATCAACCTCCAAGAGTGCTGGTGACTATTTGATTAGAGAATATCAAATATCCTATACAAATTCTGTGACTTTACTTAGAGAGCAACAAAATAAATTGAAGCTAGAACAGAATAAGTTATTGGCATATGCTCCTAGTTTTGAAAATAGTAATGAAAATGTTTCTCAAAACAGACCGAATTTCGGACCGTTACTTTATAATACTGATGAAGTTACACAGATAACGGAATTTTTTGATGGCAAGGCTATTACCGGAAAAGAGGCCTCGTTGGCATCTTTTTCTAAAAATTCACACGCCTATAATATGCTTCATTTTGCTACACATGCAGCAACTAATGATGAGTATCCGGATTATTCGTATTTAGCATTTGCTAAAGATGATAGTAGCGAAAATGGTTTATTATATGTAAAGGATCTTTACGGATATAGTATCAATGCTGATTTAGTAGCACTAAGTGGTTGTCAAACGGGATTAGGGAAACTTCAAAAAGGGGAGGGAATGCTTAGTTTAGCAAGAGGATTTAGTTATGCCGGTGCTAAATCTCTAGTCACCACGTTATGGAAAGTTAACGATCGGACTACTTCAGAATTGATACAAGAATTTTATAAAAATCTAGATGCTTCATTACCAAAAGATAAAGCTTTACGTAATGCGAAACTAACGTATTTAGAGACAGTAGACGACGAATTACTAACCCATCCTTATTATTGGTCAGGATTTATGATTTCTGGAGATACCGCAGCGCTTCAAACGGATGCTTCTTATCTTTGGTGGTTGCTATTGTTGGGAATCCCAATACTTTTTGTAACCATTAGAAAAGTAAGAAGTTTGCTGTAGCTTTATTATTTTAACTGTTTTAGAAGTTTTTCTGCCGTACCTTTTTTGAAACTTCCTTTTTCTACAATTTCTTCTAATAAAAGAATGGCTTCATTTTTCCTGTTCTCTTTTAGGTAAGCCAGGGATAAATACCATTTTCCTCTTTCTGATAGTTCATCTTTTAGCGCAATGTGTTGTTCTAGTAATGGAATTGCTTCCTTGACATTGTCGGATGCTAGTAAAGAATTTGCTTGATATAAAAGAAAATAAGGTCTTTTTGTTGTTTCATACAGTTTTGCAAACTGATCAGTAGCTAGTTCGTATTGTTTGCTTTCGTAAGAAGTGAATGCAATAATTTCTTCGTTTTCATCATTCTCGCCACGAACAATTGGAGTTACCACGTTTTTATAAGGTTCGAAATTATCTGCATACAATTCATTAGTGTTTACCGAAAAAGGATTTAGGAACATAATTCCACCAATGGCTACTACTAATAATATGGAGGCTGCAACCAATATTTTTTTATAATTAAATAAGGGTATGACTTTGGTTTCGTTAGCTGCAATTTTAGCTTCAAAATCTGCCATACTTTTTCTTAACTGATCTCTATCTTCAGTGCCAGAAACTATCTTTAAGTTCTTATGTAATTCTACATCTTCTTTAAAAGATGCATCATTTTCTAATAAGCTGTCAAACTGATCTTTTTCCGCTGGAGTCAGTTCTGACTGTAGATATTTGTCTATTAACTCTTCTCGTTCCATTTATGCGGGGGTTTTAATTAATTCTTTTAGGGATTTTAAGCAACGAGATTTTTGGCTTTTTACTACATTTTTACTTTCGTAGCCTAAGCTTTCAGCAATCTCATCAATAGTTAGTCCCCGATAATAGAATAAGGTTAACATTTCCTGACAACGTTTCCCCAGATTTTTAAAATGCTGTCTTAATAATTGCTGTTCTGGAGTTAACTGTGGTTCCTCAAAAATTTCTGTTGTATCAGAAGTTTCTTTATAATCCACGCTATTTTCATAAGAGATAGTTTTTTTCTGCTTTTTGAGCTGATCGTAGATCATGTATTTTCCGATACTAAATAAATATGTCTTGACAGAACTTTTTATGTGATCTAGTTTGCCATTTATTGCATGCTCACGTAATGCAATAAACGCTTCTTGGTATACATCTATAAGAGCATCGTGATTTAGATCATATTTTTTAGCAAACTGTAAAAAAGCATTACGATACTCATTGTAAATCTTTTCTAAAGCTTGATTATGACCTTTTTTTAGCGTTAAGAGTTCTTCCTTCATACGTTGTAACCTGACTATAGGGTAATAGGTTCATTCTTATTTTCCGAAGATAAAGTTAACCTTTTTTATAAAAAGCACACAAAGAGGTAAAACCAAACATAAGAATTATGAAAACTCTCAAACAAATAATAGGAATAGCTGTGTTGCTTTTACTCTTTCTAGTACCTCAACACGCAGAAGCTCAGTTCTGGAAAAAAGTGGCAAAAACGGCAGAAAAAGCTGCTGAGAAAACCGTTTTAAAGAAAACAGAAGAAAAAGTGTCAAAAAAGACAAGTAAAACGATTGATGAAACGGTTGATGGAAAACCTAAAAAGAAGAAAAGAAAGAATAAAAACAAAAAGAAAAAAGGAGCAGTCATTTCTTCTGATAATGAAGAAGAGAGCGTGATCAATGAAACAGAAAACCGAGAACCTTCTTTTGCGGCTTATTCTAAGTTTGATTTTGTGGCAGGAGAAAAAATAATTGCCTTCGAAGATTTTAGCCAGGATGAAATCGGTGATCTGCCAGCACGTTGGAATTCTTCTAATTCGGCAGAGGTGGTTACGCTGAACAACCAAGAAGGTCGTTTTATTCAAATAGGAACTGGAACTGGATCTTATGTTCCAGAATTCATAGAAGAATTTCCTGAGAACTTTACATTAGAATATGATGTAGTGTTCGATTTTGATGTCTCTAAATATGCTTATAAACGTGATCTTCATGTTGTTTTTTCTGATGTAGAAAATTCAGGATATGAATTACAAAAAGGGACTCCAGGAAAAAATGGATTCTCTTTTATTATTAAAGGAGGAATAAGTGGTGGCGGACAGGTTGATGTTTATAAATACTGTTCAGATCGTAATTTAAATCTGCGCTCTGAGAAAAAATTCGGAAAACTAAATAAAGATAATAAGGGTAGAGGTAAAAAGATGCACGTTTCTATTTGGAAACAAAAACAAAGAATGAGAGTGTATATAGATGAACAAAAGGTGTTTGATATCCCTAGAGCATTTGAAAAGAATGTATTGATCAAAAATTTAAAATTTTTCTCAGAAACAACAACCGAAAACACATTTTACTATTTAGGTAATGTTAGATATGCAGTTGGTAAGCCTGATATGCGAAATAAGCTAATTACAGAAGGTAAGCTGGTTACGTATGGAATTACTTTTGATACGGGGAAAGCCACTGTAAAACCTGAATCTTATGGTACAATTAAAAAAATTGCTAATGTTCTTTCTGAAAATACCGAGGTAAAAGTTCTAATCACAGGTCATACAGATACAGATGGAGATGATACTTTTAATCAAAAGCTTTCTGAAAAAAGAGCAACATCAGTCAAAGAAATACTTGTCAATGAATTTGAAATTGATGCTTCTAGATTAAAAACGGATGGTAAGGGTGAAAGTGTTCCGATTGTTACAGAAAATACGCCAGAGGCGAAAGCAAAAAATAGAAGAGTAGAGTTTAAAAAGATTTAATTTTTTTAAAGAATACTATCAAAATGTTTACCTCAGAA
Organism: uncultured Aquimarina sp.; assembly: GCF_947492405.1. Classification (GTDB taxonomy): domain Bacteria; phylum Bacteroidota; class Bacteroidia; order Flavobacteriales; family Flavobacteriaceae; genus Aquimarina. The sequence continues at coordinate 611,742 of NZ_CANLMP010000002.1, read as the reverse complement.
CTTCTGAGAACACTAAAGAGTAGATTGCCTCAGGGCATTTAAATCTCGATTATCGAGTAAATTATCTAACAATTAAAAGAAAAAACAATGGACTCAAAATTAAAGAAAGTAAGTATATTATTAATGATCGCAATTGCTGCTGTGTTCCAATCTTGTAGTAGCGAAGATGATGGATTAGTTATAGAGAACGAAAATCAATTAGAAAATGTTCAAGAACGTATAGATCAATATCAGACATCTATCGAGAATATTAAAGTTCCTGATCGCATGTTGCAATATGCGGAGGGAAACACCTATGCATATAGTGCTGGTTTCTCACTTACAATATTACAAACACAAGCGTTAACATATTCATCTATTTTTCTATCAATTCCGAATGATGCAGAACAACAAAATAGTATTGGTAAAAGCGGTAGAAGTACTACTACTTGGGTTTGGAGTGCTGGAGGAGTAACACTTTATTATACGGTAACATCAGATGCTACTTTTTATTATTTTACTTACGATATCGAAGAAGGTGGTGTTCGTAGAACTTTTTATGAGGGGAGAATTAGTAAAGATGGTAATTCTTATGAGGTTAGATTTAATGCAGAGGAAGGAGAGTTCTTGTTAATGACGTATAATAAAACAGGAAGTATCATTGATCTTACAATTGAAAGTAGTAATAATGAGAAGGCTGAACTCGTTTTCAATGAAGCAGATCGATCAGGATCTATCAAGATATATGAGTTCGGAGCCTTGACCGAAAGTTTTGTTTGGTTATCTGATGGAACCGGTTATTATATAAACCATGCTACAGGAGACACTTTTTCTTGGCCTTAGAATTGAAAATCTACTAAAAGATTATTAAGAAAAATCATATGCATAGTTTGTGTATGATTTTTCTTTTTTTCGTTATAAATATTAAAAAAAAGTAATTTTTTTTCGCAGTTATCAACCTGTGGTTTTACCGTAAAATTGATGATTTTTAGCTTTTGTTTTTTTAGTATGAAAAACCTTGTTAGCAGGTGAAAAATAAGTAGCTACTGAGGTTACTAACATCGTTGTTTATATCTTTTGGTTTGTGATTAATTATTTGAAAATCAGATATTTAAATAGAACCTGTTAATCATCGTGTTTTCACTGTTAATTCCCGTCGTGTTGAAAACTTTGTTGAAAACGTTTGCTAACTTTTTGTGAAACTTCTAGCACATTTTTTGATCTTTGTTAGTCCGTAGCGGAAACGAAAAAAACATAAAACTAGCTAAAAGAAAAAAGATGAATGCAGTAGAGCCAATCTTGCAAGAAAATAAAGACCGATTTGTAATTTTTCCTATCAAACATCATGATATTTGGGATTGGTATAAAAAATCGGAGGCTAGTTTCTGGACGGCTGAAGAAATTGACTTACATCAGGATATTACTGATTGGGCAACTAAGTTAACAAATGACGAACGATATTTTATCAAACATATATTAGCATTTTTTGCTGCTTCAGATGGAATCGTAAATGAAAATCTTGCGGAGAATTTTGTGAACGAAGTTCAATATAGTGAAGCAAAATTCTTTTATGGTTTTCAGATCATGATGGAGAATATTCATTCTGAAACCTATTCTTTATTGATAGATACCTATGTGAAGGATGAAAAAGAAAAAGATATTTTATTTAAAGCAATTGATAACTTTCCTGCTATTAAGAAAAAAGCAGATTGGGCATTAAAATGGATCGAATCTGATTCTTTTGCGGAGCGTTTAATTGCTTTTGCTGCGGTAGAAGGAATTTTCTTTTCAGGGGCATTTTGTTCAATTTTTTGGTTAAAGAAACGTGGTTTAATGCCGGGTCTTACTTTTTCTAATGAATTAATTTCTAGGGATGAAGGTGTGCATTGTGATTTTGCAGTGCATTTGCATAATAAGCACTTGGTAAATAAAGTGCCGAAAGAAAGAATTCGCGAAATTATAGTAGATGCTTTAAATATAGAAAGAGAATTTGTTACAGAATCACTTCCTGTAAGTTTGATTGGAATGAATTCTAAATTAATGACTCAGTACTTAGAGTTTGTTACGGATAGGTTATTAGTAGAACTAGAGTGTGAAAAAGAATATGGAACTGCTAATCCATTTGACTTTATGGATATGATCTCATTACAAGGAAAGACTAATTTCTTCGAAAAACGAGTTTCAGAATACCAAAAAGCGGGAGTGCTTAATAAAGATACAGAAGAAAATAAAATAAGTTTTGATGCCGATTTTTAAGCTTTAAAAATCATTTCAGAATAAAGATACATTCATTCTGAGCTAATCAGGAATAGGACTTCTATTTAAATAGCGATTAGCTCAGTTTGATAAAGCTTCTATAAGCTTTACAAAAAACAAAAGAAGGCGAAAGTCATATAATTATATTTTACTTAATAAGAATAACTCTGGTTATTACAATACAGAGGTTTCTTTTTAGTATCTGATTTCTGGGGAGATCACTTATAATTAGACATTACAGACTTCAATAAAGGAGAAAAATAACACAAATTAATATCACGTTCTTCAGAAGAAGAATTTTATAAAAACCAAAAGCGTATGTATGTAGTAAAAAGAGACGGTCACAAGGAGCCAATTATGTTTGACAAAATTACCGCGAGGGTAAGGAAATTATGTTACGGATTGAATGCTCTGGTGGATCCAGTGAAAGTAGCAATGAGAGTGATAGAGGGATTGTATGATGGAGTAACTACTAGTGAACTGGATAATTTGGCTGCAGAAATCGCTGCTACGATGACGATTGCGCATCCTGATTACGCTAAATTGGCTGCTCGTATTTCGGTTTCTAATCTACATAAGAATACGAAAAAGACATTTTCTGAAGTAGTTACAGACTTATATGAATATGTAAATCCGAGAACAGAGAAAAAAGCTCCTCTGATCTCTGATGAGGTGTATGATGTGATTATGGCTAATAAAGAGAAATTAGACTCTACAATTATCTACAATCGCGATTTTGGTTACGATTATTTTGGTTTTAAAACATTGGAACGTTCATACTTGCTAAAAATTAATGGTAAGATCGCAGAACGTCCTCAGCATATGTTGATGAGAGTTTCTATCGGTATCCACCTTAATGATTTGGATGCGGCTATAGAGACATATGAATTAATGTCTAAAAAGTATTTTACACACGCTACACCTACATTATTTAATTCTGGAACACCAAAACCACAAATGTCATCTTGTTTCTTATTAGCAACAAAAGATGATAGTATTGATGGGATTTACGATACACTAAAGCAAACAGCTAAGATCTCTCAGTCTGCGGGAGGAATAGGATTATCTATTCATAATGTAAGAGCTACGGGTTCATACATCGCAGGTACTAATGGAACATCTAATGGTATCGTGCCAATGTTACGTGTATTCAATGATACAGCACGTTATGTGGATCAAGGTGGAGGAAAACGTAAAGGTTCTTTTGCTATCTACGTAGAACCTTGGCATGCGGATATCTTTGATTTCTTAGATCTTAAAAAGAATCACGGTAAAGAAGAAATGAGAGCACGTGATTTATTCTATGCGATGTGGATTCCGGATTTATTCATGAAGCGTGTACAAGATGATGCAGAGTGGACACTTATGTGTCCGAATGAATGTCCTGGGTTATTTGATATCCATAGTGATGAATTCGAAAAAGAATATTTGCGTTTTGAAGCAGAAGGAAAAGGTCGTAGAACTATAAAAGCAAGAGAGCTTTGGGAGAAAATCCTGGAGTCTCAAATTGAGACGGGAACTCCGTATATGTTGTATAAAGATGCGGCAAACCGTAAGTCTAATCAGCAGAATTTGGGAACTATCCGTTCTTCTAACTTATGTACAGAGATCATGGAGTATACAAGCCCTGATGAAGTAGCGGTTTGTAACCTGGCATCTATTGCATTGCCAATGTTTGTAAAGAATGGAGCCTTTGATCACGAAGAACTTTTCAAAATCACAAAACGAGTAACTAAAAACTTAAATAAAGTAATAGATCGTAATTATTATCCTGTAAAAGAAGCTGAAAACTCTAATATGCGTCATCGTCCAATAGGATTAGGTGTACAGGGATTAGCAGATACTTTTATTCAGTTACGTATGCCTTTTACCAGTGATGAAGCTAAAAAACTGAATCAAGAGATTTTTGAAACTTTATATTTTGCTGCTGTTACGGCATCTATGGAAGAAGCTACTGCTGATGGTCCATACCAAACATATGAAGGATCTCCAATTTCTAAAGGAGAATTCCAACATAATCTATGGGGAATTAAAGATGAAGAATTAAGTGGTCGTTGGAATTGGGCAGATCTACGTAAAGAAGTGTTAGAAAATGGAGTGCGTAACTCATTGTTAGTGGCACCAATGCCTACAGCTTCTACGTCTCAGATTTTAGGAAATAATGAAGCGTTTGAACCATATACAAGTAATATATATACAAGACGTGTATTATCAGGAGAGTTTATCGTGGTAAACAAACACCTTTTAGAGGATCTTGTACAATTAAATCTTTGGAGTGATGATCTTAAGGATGCAATTATGCGTGCTAATGGATCTATCCAGAATATAGATATCATTCCTCAGGATCTTAAAGAATTGTATAAGACAGTTTGGGAATTGAGTATGAAAGATATTATCGATATGTCTCGTCACAGAGGATATTTTATCGATCAGTCTCAGTCACTAAATCTGTTTATGGAAGGTGCCACAATGGCGAAACTTACTTCGATGCATTTTTATGCTTGGAAGAGTGGATTAAAGACAGGTATGTATTATCTGAGAACTAAATCTGCTGTAGACGCAATTAAGTTCACCCTTAAAACGGAAAAGAAAGAACAGCCACAAGCAGAGCAAGTAGCGGTTGCTGCAGCACAAGTTATGGAGGCACAATCTGCTCCCAAAACACAACCAGAACCTGAAGCAGTACAAGTTTCCGCAGAAGGTACAGCGCTGACTCCAGAAGAGCTTCGTGCAATTATTGCACAATCAAAAGAAGCTGAAGGAGATGATTGTTTAATGTGTGGGTCTTAATTAAGACCATTTATATAGGGCAAAAGGGAAGTATTCTTTAGATTACTTCCCTTTTTTGGATATTCGATTTTTTAAAATATGATGAACTGGGAACAACTCCTGTCTTTAAAAAGACAAGGAGATACGAATAAAAGATTACGTAAAGAGCAAGATGAAACTCGATTAGGTTTTGAAGTAGATTATGATAGAATTATATTCTCTTCGGCATTTAGAAGTTTACAGGATAAAACACAAGTAATTCCTCTATCCAAAACAAGTTTTGTACATACTCGATTAACACATAGTTTAGAGGTTTCTGTAGTGGGGCGTTCTCTGGGTAGAGTAGTAGGAAAAAAGATTTTAGAAAAACATCCACATCTTTCCACAATTCACGGATATCAATTTAATGATTTTGGAGCTATCGTAGCGGCCGCTTCTCTATCTCATGATATTGGGAATCCTCCATTTGGACATTCGGGAGAAAAAGCAATCGGAGAATATTTTGCAACAGGAAAAGGAAAAAAATATAAAGAGTCTTTGACTCCCAAACAATATCAGGACCTGATAGATTTTGAAGGAAATGCTAATGGATTTAAAATATTGACAGAATCCAGACAAGGTATAGAAGGCGGTTTACGATTGTCGTATGCCACGCTTGGTGCTTTTATGAAGTACCCAAAAGAATCCTTACCAAAAAAACCAACATCTCATATAGCACATAAGAAATTTGGATATTTTCAGAATGAAAGTGCTTTTTTCAAGGAAGTAGCGGAAGAAGTAGGGTTGCTTTCACATCAGATAGGAAATGAAACTATTTATAGTCGTCATCCCTTAACCTTTTTGGTGGAAGCAGCAGATGATATTTGTTATACTATTATAGATTTCGAAGATGGAATTAATTTAGGATTGATTCAAGAAGAATATGCTTTAGAATATTTGATTAAGCTGGTAAAAGACACGATTAATACTTCTAAATATAATAGTCTGGCTACAACCGCGGATCGCTTGAGTTATTTACGAGCGTTGGCTATTAATACATTGATTCAGGAAGCAGCGCGTACTTTTGTTAAGTACGAAGAAGAAATATTATCAGGGAACTTTGATATAGCATTAATTGATAAAAGTAGGTATCAAGCACAAATTGATGATATTATTAAAATTAGTATTGACAAGATTTATCAAAGTTCAGAGGTTGTAGAAAAAGAGATCGCTGGATATGAGATTCTTGCTACTTTATTGGACCGATATTGTACCGCAACAGATAATTTTAATACCGAGCAAGCGTCTAATTATGATAAACTGATTCTAAAAGCTGAGGGGAACAACTTTGACTATAAAAATGAAGACATATATACTAGGTTAATCAGTATTAGTAACTATGTGGCAAGTTTAACGGATGGAAATGCATTGTTGAAATTTCAGAAAATCAAAGGATTAGAAATTTAATATGTTCTTTTTAAGAAAATTTTCTAAATCGCAATGGAACTCGGATACGGAATATTAATAGAAATTTCTCTAGATACGATCAACATAGTTAATTATTAAAAATGTTGATGAATCTTTTGATTTAGTCATATTTCGTTGAACATATGTTAATTTTTAAGGCTTTTTGGCTTTATAAACAAAAAATATTCAATAAAAGTGGGTAATTGAAAAGGTAATTACATATTTTAGCAACTAAATTTTAATGTTTTTTTAAGACAATTAATAAGTTAGTTGTCATAAAAAGCATTTTGTCATTAAATTTAATTACTTTTTGTTATGAATAAAAATTATTTTAAACTCTTTATTTTTATAATTGGAGTGCATCTTGGTTTTGCCCAAAGTCAGGATAACGTAAGTATTATTAAAGACTACTTGGTCACATCTGGAATGGATGTAAAAGATGTTCGTGATCTTGAAATACAGTCACAATCTTTTTCAAAAAGCATGAACTTAACGAATGTTTATGTTGTACAAAAACATAATGGATTCCCTATTAAAAATACGATAGGTAATTTTGCTGTTAAAAATGGAAAAGTTGTACATTTTTCTGGTAAACTTATCAATGATGTACAAGCTAAGGTTAACACAGTATCAGCTCAGTTATCTGCAACTAGTGCCGTTCAAAAAGCTGCAATTGCTCTTAACCTTACTGATGTAGGTAATGCAACGATTGTAAATAAGTCTGGGAATTCTAAATTTACAGTGTCTAAGTCTAATATCTCAGTTGATGAAATTCCGGTAGAGCTTATATATGAACTTAAAGATGATCAATTGATATTATCTTGGGATTTAAGTATACATGCTAAAGACGGTGAGAATTGGTATAGTGTTAGAATTGATGCTAACAGTGGAGAAATGATTAGTAAAGACAATTGGATGACTAAATGTACTTTTGATCATAATACTTCTATTAAAAAAGGAGTAAATAATAATAAAGCAAATTCATTTGGATTTAACACCAAATCCGAGAGTGCTCCATTATTAATGGATGGTACGTACAATGTGTTCAAAATTCCAGCAATAGAGAGTCCTAATCATGGTAGTAGAACTATGGAGACAAATCCTGCAAATGCAGTAGCGTCTCCATTCGGATGGCATGATACAAACGGAGCTGCTGGAGCAGAGTTTACTACAACGCAAGGTAATAACGTTTTAGCTGCAGATGATTTAAATGGAGATAACACTCCGGGAAATCAACCTGACGGTGGTGCAAATCTGATATTTGATTACCCATACTATCCTAATGCTACAATTTCTGAATTTCAGGAAGCTTCTATAACGAACATGTTTTATGTAAGTAACGTAACACATGATGTTTGGTATCAGTATGGGTTCGATGAAGAATCAGGAAATTTTCAAGTTAACAATTATGGTAAAGGAGGAGCAGAAGGAGATGAAGTACTTGCTGATGGGCAAGATGGATCAGGAATAAACAATGCTAATTTTGGAACTCCACCAGATGGGGCTAACCCAAGAATGCAAATGTTTTTGTGGAATCCAGAGAATCAATTTTTATTTACTGTAAATAATACACCATTAACTGGTTCATACAGAGTTGTAAATAATTCTTTTGACGATGGTTCTATTGAACCACCTTTTGCCCCTGCTGGGATTACAGCAGATTTGGTATTGGCAGTAGATGACAACGCTACTCCAGACCCTAACGATGCGTGCTCAGATATTACCAATGCAGCGGAAATCAATGGGAATATTGCGGTTATTAGAAGAGGAGAATGTAATTTTGATTCTAAAGTGTTAGAAGCTCAACAGGCTGGTGCAGTTGCTGTATTAGTAGTAAACAACGTTCCTGGTGATATAGTTATGGGTGGTGCAGGTAGTATTTTTATTAGCATTCCTGCTTTTAGTATTAATCAGACAGATGGAGAAGCACTTGTAACACAGTTGGCGAGTGGAGCAGTAAATGCTACATTGGCATCTGAACTAAGAGAAAACTGGATCGTTGGTGCAGATGGTTCATTTGATAATGGTATTATAGTTCACGAAATTGGACATGGAATTTCTAATCGTCTAACTGGAGGAGCAGCTAATACAGGTTGTTTGAGAGGTGATGAGCAGATGGGTGAAGGTTGGTCTGATTGGTTTGCATTGATGATGACTATTCAACCTGGTGACACAGGTGAAAAGGCAAGAGGAATTGGTACTTATGCGGTAGGTCAACCAACTACTGGAGGAGGGATTAGACCTTTTCCTTATAGCACAAATACGACAACAAACCCTGTTGATTATGCTAGTATTAGTGATGCTACTCAATTTTCTATTCCTCACGGAGTAGGATCTGTATGGGCATCTATATTATGGGATATGACTTGGGCTTTTATTGATAGAGATGGATTTGATCCAGATTTATATAACGGAACTGGTGGAAATAACCTAGCGATGCAGTTGGTAATTGATGGTTTAAAATTACAAGCTTGTGAACCAGGTTTCGTTGATGGTAGGGATGGGATTCTTGCTGCTGCTGATTTGTTGCCTAATAGCGACAACAATAAATGTCTTATCTGGAACGTGTTTGCTAAAAGAGGAGTTGGATTTAGTGCAAGTCAAGGATTTTCTAATAGTAGAACAGATCAAACACCAGCATTTGATTTACCACCGACATCTCAACTAGATTGTACTGATTTCACTTTAGGTATTGATGATGTGAATGCAGGTATATTCCAAATCTATCCAAATCCTTCTAGAGGAGCTTTTGATATTAGAGTTGCTGAAAATGTAGGAAATAGTACGATATCAATATTCGATATAAACGGAAGAGTAGTTTATAAGGATGAAACGGTACTTACTAATACACATAGAATAGAAACAGATCTTGGATCAGGAATCTATTTATTGAGAATTGAAGCAGAAAATGGTACGGCTATTTCAACTTCTAAAATTGTAATTCAATAAGATATTCTTATAATTTAATATAAAGAGGTTGTCTTATTAAGACAGCCTCTTTTTTATGAAGTATATTTTAGGATTGTATTGGTGATTCCCTTAGTAGAAATACCACAGATTTCTTGTAATTCTTGTGTAGTTCCATGATGAATGAATTGATCGGGAACTCCAAGATTTATGATTGTTGTCGAAAAACTGTTTTTATTAGCAAAAGCTATAATTGCATTCCCAAAACCACCATTAATTACACCATCTTCGACAGTAATAACGGTTTTATGTTTTTGTAATATTTCATATAGTAAATCTGAATCTAAAGGTTTTATAAAACAGAAATGATAATGACTTATTTTTTCTTCAATGGATTGTAAAGCATTAACAATATTAGTTCCAATAGTACCAGTTGATATTATTGCAATGTTGGATGTTGATTTAGTAAGACATTTCCCTTTTCCGATAGCAACTTTTTGCATAGGTAATTGCCAATCTATAATCGTACCTCTTCCTCTTGGATATCTAATAGCAATAGGATGTTCTAATCCCAAAGAAGCGGTATAGAGAAGGTTTCTTAACTCAATTTCGTTAGCAGGAGCTGCTATAAGCATATTCGGTATACAGTTTAGATACGAAATATCAAAAATACCGTGATGTGTAGCTCCATCGGCACCAACTAAACCAGCACGATCTACACAAAAGATAACAGGTAGATTTTGTAGAGCAACATCGTGGATCAATTGATCATATGAACGTTGTAAGAAAGTAGAGTATATAGTACAAAATGGTACTAATCCTTGGGTGGCCATTCCGGCAGCTAGTGTAACTGCGTGTTGTTCGGCGATGCCTACATCAAATGCTCTATCTGGCATTTCTTCCATCATATATTTTAGTGAGCTTCCAGTTGGCATAGCCGGAGTGATACCAATAATCTTTTTGTTTTCTCTTGCTAATTCTAAAATTGTAAGTCCAAAGACATCCTGAAATTTAGGAGCTTGTTGTGTATCTTTTTTTGGAAGTAAATCACCTGTAGCAGCATCAAATTTTCCAGGAGCGTGATATGTTACCTGGTTTTCTTCAGCTTGTTTTAACCCTTTACCTTTCGTAGTTATAATATGTAAAAGTTTGGGACCTTTAATGGTCTTTAACTTCTCTAAAGTTTCCAAAAGTTTAGATAAATCATGTCCATCAATAGGCCCGAAATACGAAAAATTCAATGCTTCGATAATGTTATCTGTCTTCGGTTTGTACCCAACTTTTGCTTTAGTTAAATATTCTTTTAATGCTCCTACACTGGGATCAATACCAATAGAATTGTCATTAAGTATGATCAGCATATTGGCATCTGTAACGCCAGCATGATTGAGTCCTTCGAAAGCCATTCCACTTGCGATAGAAGCATCGCCAATGACAGCGATATGTTGTTTTTCGATTGCTCCTTTTAATTTTGAAGCAATTGCCATACCTAAGGTAGCAGAAATAGAGGTAGAAGAATGACCAACACCAAAAGTGTCATATTCACTTTCACTACGTTTTGGGAAACCACTAATACCATCTAGTTGTCTATTGGTATGAAAAGATTTTTTTCTGCCAGTAAGTATTTTATGGGGATATGCTTGATGTCCAACATCCCAAACTAAAATATCATTAGGCGTGTCAAAACAATAATGCAACGCGATCGTAAGTTCTATAACACCTAGACTTGCTCCTAGATGACCTTCTTTGGTGGCTACAATATTAATCACAAAGTCTCGTAATTCTTTAGCCAAATCAGGTAGCTGATCAATAGAAAGTTTCCGAAGATCTTCTGGATATTCAATATGAGAAAGTAGTGTGTCTTTCATACTGTAAAAGTACTATTTTGGAATGAGCTGGAACAATTTAAACTTTTAATAACTGGGATTGTTAATGACTAATTTAATCCGATTTGCGAAAAATATTTAAAGTAATCCATATAATAGTTCTGGATAAACTTTAATTGGATGGAAATAAGAAGGATTATATTTATTAGCTTTACTTAAAATTCAATTATATATGTTCGATCCATATGACGATTCGCATTTTATGCGAAAAGCACTTCAGGAAGCTGAGGCAGCTTATGATAAAGGAGAAATACCTATTGGAGCGGTAGTAGTTGTGTCTGATAGAGTTATCGCAAGAGCACATAATCTAACGGAACTATTAAATGACGTAACTGCCCATGCGGAAATGCAGGCAATTACAGCGGCAGCTAATTTTTTAGGAGGTAAATATCTTAAAGAATGTACATTGTATGTAACTATTGAACCCTGCCAAATGTGCGCAGGAGCTTTGTTTTGGTCTCAGATAGGTAAAATTGTATATGGTGCTAGAGATGAACAACGAGGATGCATAAATATGGGAACCAAACTACATCCTAAAACAAAAATGACCGGTGGTGTACTTGAGGAAGAGTGCGGTGATATATTGAAACGCTTTTTTATTGAAAAACGTAATTTGAATTGATGTCACTTTTGAAACTATGAAAAATACAATTGCCGAGCGGATCCAGGATTTTTTAAAACAGTTTCCTCCTTTCAGCATGCTAGAAAAGCATGAACTTCTTATGATTTCAGGTCAGATCAGAGTATTGTATTTAGAAAAAGATGAATATGTTTTTAAGCAAGATGAAAAATGTCATGATGAATTTTATATTGTAAGAGAAGGAGCGATTGGATTATATCGTAACTCAGACAATGATCAAGATTTAGTAGATATTTGTGATTCCGGAGATCTTTTTGGGCTTCGTATTATGATCATCAAGAAAGATTATCGAATGTCTGCTAAGGCAGATGAAGAATCTATTGTCTACACCATTGCATCTAAGGTTTTTAAACCTTTTATTGACGGAAATAAAGAGGTAAATAAATTTTTGTTAGAAACGTTTGCGACACATGCCAGAAACTATTTTACCGAGACAGCAAAAGGTAACAGGATTGATAATACAATCTCTATTGATATCGCAAAGGATCTTTCTACTTTGCGTACTATTTCCTATCGAAAAAAACCACTTACATGTTCACCAAATGCTATTGTAAAAGATATTGCCTTAAAGATGAATCTTAATAAAGCAAACGCTATAGTTGTAGTTGATGAAAACAAATATCCTTTGGGTATTATAACCGACAGTAATCTAAGAGCAAAAGTGGCAACAGGCATGTTTCCTGCTACATCTGTAGTTACTGATATAATGACCGCTCCTGTAAAGACATATGATAAAAAAATTACGGTAGCCGAAGCTCAGATTGCATTGATCAAAAATAATATTAGTCACTTGTGTATTACCAAAGACGGAACTCGTAATACAAAACTGGTAGGTGTTTTTTCTAATCATGATTTGTTAGTGTCTTTTGGGAATAATCCTTCGGTATTGATAAAAGAAATTAAGCGAGTAAAGAAAATAGAAAGGCTTCGTTATATAAGAAAACAAGTAGAAAAGTTACTTAAAACCTATTTAGAGCAGGATATACCAACACTACACATATTAAACCTTATTTCTGAAATTAATGATGCTTTAGTGGTTCGGACTATAGAACTGTCATTAGAAGAAATGTCGTCACCAGCACCTGTAAAATTTAGTTTTTTGGTATTAGGAAGTCAGGGTCGAAGAGAGCAGCTATTACTAACAGATCAGGATAATGCCATTGTATTTGAAGATGTTAGTTTAGAGAAACGAGAAGCTACTCAAGCGTACTTTTTAGAACTAGCCAGAAAAGTTACTAAAAACTTGCACACGATTGGTTTTGAATATTGCCCAGCAGAAATGATGGCAAGTAATCCAAGATGGTGCATGTCGGTTTCGGAATGGGAAACACAATTTAAAGAGTGGATGATAACTTCCACAGAAGAAAGTACATTATTATCATCTATTTTCTTTGATTTTCAATTGGTTTATGGAGATTCAGGCTTGGCAAATAAGCTATCAGATGTAATTTTTGATGGTGTGAATAAAAGCGTCAGATTTTTGGCTTTATTGGGAGTTAGTGCATTACAAAAACCATCACCTTTAGGGTTTTTTAAACAGTTTTTAGTAGAGCAAAATGGAGAACACAAGGATACTTTTGATATTAAAACGAGAGCAATGATGGTGCTTATTGATGGCGCTCGAATTTTAACCTTGTATCATAACTTAAAAGGAGTGAATAATACATTACTTCGTTATGAAAAACTTGCGGAACTAGAACCTAATAATAAAGAACTTTTCGAGAGTTGTGCCAAAGCATTTAGAGTGTTGCTTAAATTTAGAACTCGTCAAGGGTTAATGCATAAAGATTCTGGAAGATTTATCAAGTTAACCAGACTTAGCAAGAGCGATAAACTAAGACTTAAAAGATGTTTTAGACCTATACGGGATATACAAGAAGTATTAAGAGTTCGATTTCAGCTTAAAACATTTATGTAAATGGGTTTATGGTCAAGAAAAAATAGTAAAGAGGTTCCTGGTTTCTGGGTAGATTATCTTGCCCTTTTTGATAGAAAACAACAAAAATCACCAATTGAGAAAGTTCGTTTTATTGCTTTTGATACAGAAACTACAGGTTTTGATTATATAGATGATAGAGTTTTGTCTATTGGAGCTATTGCCATCAATAATAAGGCTATTGATGTGGTAGATCAGTTAGAATTATACTTAGAGCAGGATGTTTTTAATTCGGATACCGTGGAGATTCATGGAATTCGAAAAAATAATAATTTGGATACCATATCAGAGTCTACTGCTATTGAGATGTTTATTAAGTATATTGGAAATTCTATTTTGATAGCACATCATGCTAATTTTGATAGAAATATGATGAATAAGATACTAGAGAGACACGGATTAGGAGTATTGAAAAATAAATTTTTGGATACAGGTGTTCTCTTTAGTAAAACGAAACATCTGGTATATCGCAGTCATCGAAAACACACGCATTATAGTTTAGATGAATTGTGTGACGATCTAATGATTTCTAAAAGTGATAGACATACCGCCTCTGGAGATGCATTTATTACTGCAATGGCATTTCTTAAAATTATGGCAAAATTAAAAATAGATAAAACGGATAAAGTATCGATTCTTTTCTAATACCCGAATAGTAAACTGCGATTTGCAACTGCGCCTGAAGATCTACGTCTTTTTTGTAGAATCGACATGAATGCACAAGGCACTATATTTTGTAATTTTCTTATTAAGTTTTTTTGGGTTTTCTCAAAACGAAAGTATAATACGTGGCAAAATAGTAACGGATACACTTCAATCTGAATCCATAAATATTATAAATGTTACTAAAGGTATTGGAACGATTAGCGATGGTGTCGGGTTTTTTCAAATAAAAGCTACGAAAGGGGATACGATTATTTTTTCTTCTGTTCAACATCAACGAAAAGCACATATAGTTACTAAACGCGACTTAAAGAAGGCAGACCTATCCATTCGATTAGAAATTAAAGTAAATGAATTAGATGAGGTTATGGTTTCGAAATATGATCTTACAGGAAAATCTAAAGAAGATGTCAAGAAAATAGAAACGTATGAAGATATCCTACCATTGCATAGTGCCAAGTATCTAGATCTAACTCCTTTTGTTCACGAAAAAGGAGCGGCAACAGTTAGGAATACTACTGTTGATCATAGGAAAAACGCAACTGCTTTTAATTTTATAGCTACCGGTAGAATGATAGCGAGTCTTTTTAAGAAAACGGATGACAAAAAATCAAAAGAGGTTCCAGTCCCAGAAATATCAGATTTTTATAATAGTAGTTTTTTGATAAATGAATTAAAAATACCTGAAACCAAGTTGTACGATTTTCTTGACTATATAAATCAGAAGTCTGAAACGAATGAAATACTTACATCTGGAAACAAATTAAGAATCCTTGAATATTTAATAAATCAAAGTGAAGTTTTTAATAGTAATAATAGCTTGAAAAAATAAATACAAGCGCAATCATTTATCAGTTAACCAATGCAAAAAATTATCTGTATTTCTTTTTTATTGATTACTTTTTCGTGTTTTAGTCAGAAGACTTCTTGGCTTAGAGGGAGAATTATTGCGGATACATTGGCATTAGAGCCTATCAATATTGTCAATCTAACAAAAGAAATAGGTACGATTAATAATGACTTAGGGTATTTTGCAATAGAAGCGAATCCAGGTGATAGTATTGTGTTTTCTTCTGTACGATTTCGATCAAAAAAGATCGTAGTTGATAATTCTGATTTGCAGTCAGATGATTTTAAGATTTTTTTAGAACTTGCAGTTAATGAATTAGCTGAAGTTAGGATATCCCAATATTCTTTATCTGGAGAGGTGAAAAAGGACATTGAAGAAATTCCTACTTATGAGGATAGATTACCACTGTGGAGTGCTGCTGATATTAAGAGAATGAGATTGACTTGGGCGAATGATGCTCAATCACCAGTGGAAAATATAGCTTTGGGAAATGGTAATAATCTGGCAACCATATCAATGGATCTAAGTTTATTAATCAACATGATTTCGGGAGTTTTTGGAAAAAAGTCAAAAGAAATTAATTCTAAAATTAAGATAACAGATGTGTATAAGGAAGAATTTTTTATAAAAGAATTGAAAATACCTGAGACACAGTTTTATAATTTTTTAGATTTTTTAAAAGAAGAAACGGATTTAGAACCCGTTCTAAAAACAAAAGATCGTCTTAAAATATTACAATTTTTGATGAATCAGAGTAAGATATTTAGACAGAAATACAAAGTCAACGAATAAAAAAAGCGCTATAAAATAGCGCCAATGAAACTTAGAGATTTTTATCTTAGTCGTGAATTACGCGAACTTGAGCCGCTATAATTCCTTTTCTTCCTTCTTCTTCCTGATACTCTACTTTGTCACCTTCATTAAGTGCTTCGCCGTTTAATCCTGAAGCATGTACAAAGATGTCTTTTCCTGTTTCGTCGTTGGTGATGAACCCGTAACCTTTGGATTCATTGAAAAATTTTACTGTTCCTTCCATTGTAATGAGATAATAATATGAATTATAAAGGTAACTTTTAAAACAATAAAATTTGTTATCAAAATGTAAATATTTGGAGAATTTTAGTTTTTGTCAGATTTTTCCTTAGTATTAAAATCTCTCATTTTTTTGAGGTTTTCTTCAGTTAACATATAATCTTTCACCTTTTTATTTTTCCATCTATGATATATAAACAAAGGCATCAGAATAAAAGTAGCACCCAATATTCCGATTCCAACCCATTTATCTCCATTAGTGTGATCTCCAGAATTC
The DNA here is from genome assembly GCF_947492405.1 of uncultured Aquimarina sp. Taxonomy (GTDB): domain Bacteria; phylum Bacteroidota; class Bacteroidia; order Flavobacteriales; family Flavobacteriaceae; genus Aquimarina. The sequence continues at coordinate 595,101 of NZ_CANLMP010000002.1, read as the reverse complement.
TTATGATAATAGCCAATAGCAACAAGAATAACAACAACGATAAATAATATTCGAATAAGATATTTCATGATATGCGATTTACTTTTTTTAGTGGTTTTAGGATAATTTATTAACAATCAAAGGTTTTCGTAAAAACTCAATCTAATAGATTCATAAAAAACTCGTTCTTCTAAATTGGGCTATAAAGGTGTTCAAAACATGATTCAAATTTAAACTAATTCGACTTTATACATAAATCAAACACAAACTAAAATTAAAAATTCGCACAATGAAAAAAAGTTTACTAATCGGAGTAATGACTATACTTTCTACAGTAAAGTGGGGTTATTCGCAAGCTGATAAAAACCTACCATTTGTTTGGGAAAGCGCAACGGTTTATTTCGTTCTTACGGATCGTTTCGAAAACGGAGATACTACTAATGATATAGCATATGGCAGACCACAAGATGGACCTCCTTTAAGAAATTATGAAGGAGGAGATCTTCAAGGGTTAATTAATAAAATAGAAGAAGGATATTTTGATGAGCTAGGAGTAAACGCTCTTTGGATTACACCTCCTATCGAAAATATTTATGGATCGGTTCCAGGTGCGGGATATGGGTTTCACGGATATTGGGCAAAAGATTGGACTAATATAGATGCCAATTTGGGAACCAATGCACTTTTTGGAACTTTTGTAGATACAGCCCATGAACACGGAATTAGAATATTACTCGATGTAGTATTAAATCATGTTGGACCAGATACAAGTACAGATCAAAATCAATCTTGGCCAGAAGAATGGGTTCGAAGAGCTCCTGATTGTAATTTTCAAGGTCCTGAAGGTACGATACCATGTGAGCTAGTGAATAATCTACCAGATATTAGAACAGACTCTAATGACAATGTAAGTTTACCAGCTTGGTTATTGGATAAATGGGATCAGGAAGGTAGAAAAGAGTTACAAGAAACAGAACTCAATGACTTCTTTACAAGAACTGGAAAGACCAGATCTCCAAGAAATTATATTATCAAATGGTTAACCGATTATATTAGAAAATATGGAGTTGACGGATTTAGAGTGGATACAGTAAAACACGTAGAAGAAGCTGTTTGGAAAGAACTAGAAACTGAAGGTATTATCGCTTTAAGAGAATGGAAGACTAATAATCCGGATAAAAAATTAGATGATCTTGACTTTTGGATGACTGGAGAAGTGTTTAATTATAATGCTCCAACTATGGGAAGAAATTTTACCGGAGATGGTTTTAATGTGGATTACTATAACAATGGTTTTGCTAATTTGATCAACTTTGAGTTTAGGTTTAATGCAAATCAGGGATTAGAAAGCATTTTTAGTAGATACGATAATCTATTACAGAATCAGCTTGGAGATGGTAAAAGTGCTATGAATTTTTTGACAAATCACGATACTGAAGAGGTATTTGATCGAAATCGACAAAAAACTTTTGAAGCAGGAACTAAACTATTACTCACACCAGGACCGGCACAGATTTATTATGGAGATGAAACGGCTAGAACATTAACTCCTGGCGGTGGTGCTAGCGGAGATGCGACATTACGATCTAATATGAATTTTGATGAATTAAACAATCCCAATTCTTTAGCTTCTCTAACATTGAAACATTATCAGAAAATAGGGAAGTTTAGAAGAGAACATATTTCTGTAGGAGCGGGTAAACATACCAAATTACAAGACAACCCTTATACGTTTAAAAGAGAGTATGCTAAAAATGGTTTCGAAGATAAAACCCTTGTGTATACTGGAAATGATAACGATTTTATCGGAGCATTAGATGTGTTCGGAATCTGGGGAAATGGAACAGAATTACAGGATTACTTTTCTGGAACGTTAGCTACAGTTTCTAATGGAACAGTTACATTCGGGACAACTTTTGGATTAGTCCTAATAGGAGAGCCTACATCTAGAACTCTTGGAGTTGATGAAGTTGATACTTCGAATTCGAGTTTTGTAAAAGCTTGGCCTAATCCTTTTACAAATTCATTAAAAGTTTCTTTTCAAGTAAATGATATAAAATTAAATGAGGTAGAAGTAGCAATGTATGATATTTTAGGTAAAAAAGTTTTAGGAAATGAGCAAATTGATATTCAACAAAATACTGTTGATATCTCAGCGCCAAACCTTACAAAAGGAATGTATTTGATGAAAATAGTTTTTAATGGTCGTACACAAGTAGTCCAATTAATCAAAAAATAATTTCGATTTTATTAAATAGTAAACAAACCTGCTGAGAAAATTTTAGCAGGTTTTGTTTTGTAATTAATTCAGTTGTAAAGTGTATCGAAGTATATTGAAAACTGACTTTATCTAGTGAAATTAATCAGTTTTCTTCTGTAGGCAGTTAATAATTTCGATTTTGAAATAAAACCGTAATATTTTCCATCTTTAATGACAGGTAAGTTCCAGGCTCCAGTATCCTGAAATTTACGCATAGCAGTTTTCGGGTCATCATCTTCATAAATAATTGCTGTGGCGACCTGTGTCATTACCATTTCTACAGTTGTTTTATGGTATAAAGAAATATCAAACATAATATCTCTTATATCATCAAGTGTAACGATTCCTAATAAGATTTTTGATTTATCAATAACAGGAAATAAGTTTCTATTAGATTTAGCAACTGCTTCGCTTAGTAAGTGCTTCAGCGTATTTTCTGGGTTTACAGGGATGAAATTAGTTTCTATGCAGTCATCTAATTTCATAAGCGTAAGCACGGTTTGATCTTTATCGTGAGTCAGTAAATATCCTTGTTCCGCAAGTTCTCGAGTATATATATTATGTTCAATTCTATTTTTAGAGATAATAAAAGATATTGCTGTTGTAATCATTAGAGGAACAAAAAGTTCATAACTGGAAGTAATTTCTGCAATAAGAAATATAGAAGTAAGAGGAGCGTGTAACACTCCGGCAATTAGTCCAGCCATTCCTAATAGAGTAAAGTTAGCTTCAGATACTTGAAAACCCATACCCAGGTTGTTTATTATTTTAGAAACCACATTGCCCAAAGCACTACCCATAACCATGGTAGGAATTATAATTCCTCCAGATCCCCCTGCCGCAAAGGTAGCTGTCATCGCAATGGCTTTGAATATTGTAATTCCTGTTAATAAGGCTATAATCATCCAAATACTGCTAGTCATATTATCAAAAGGAGTATTTCCAATTGCAGCTAGGTGATTTCCATTAAGAAGATCATTTATAAAGCCTAAACCTTCACCATAAAGTGGAGGAATAAAATATAACATACCTCCAATAGCAAACCCACCAATTAATAAGCGATGAATTTTTTTCGGAAAGCGATCAAAAAAGTGTAGAATCCCAAAATACATTTTGGTAAAATAAATGGAAGCAATAGCTGTTCCAACTCCTAGAATTATATAAAAAGGAGTGTCATAAATATCAAATTTTTCTATAACATCAAAACTGAATAATACTTCATCACCTAAAAAGAAATAAGAGGTAATGATCGAAGACACAGAAGCAAATAATAGTGGTAATAACGAAGCTAGAGTCAAATCAAGGCTAAATACTTCTACTGCGAAAACCAAACCAGCTAATGGAGATTTAAATACAGCAGAAATAGCACCTGCTGCGGCACAACCAATTAATAAAAATCGAGTTTTACTATCCAATTTAAACAATGAACTAATATTTGAACTCAGAGTTGAACCAGAGCCTACTGCCGGTCCTAATAATCCAACAGAACCTCCAAAACCAACAGTTATTGGAGCAAGAAGAAGCGGTAAATACCCACTCAATGGTTTTATCTTCCCATCTTTTTTAGAAAGAGAATATAAAATCAAAGGAATAGCCGATTTGACATCCTTTTTGATTATAAATTTGGTAATTACATATACAATAAGAAGTCCGATTACTGGAATGATAAAATAGAATGATGTTTGCCAAGAAATAATATCACTTTCCAGAACCACTTGGATTAAATGCGTGATGTTCTTAAGAAGAAGAGATATAAGACCAGCACAGAATCCAACAAGTATGCTTAGTATAAGAACAAAGTTTTTATTAGAAATATGACGATATCGCCAAATCAAAAACCTATGAAGGAGTGTCTTATTTTTAGTTGGCATGTATAGGGTAGTACTTGGTTCAGACTAAAGGTAACAAAAAATCCCGCTTTTGGCGGGATGTTTTGTTTTATAAATCTAGTTGAATATGTAATTCCTTAAGCTGTTCCTTATCAATATTAGCAGGAGCGTCTATCATTACATCTCGTCCACTGTTGTTTTTTGGAAAGGCTATAAAATCTCTGATGGTTTCCTGGCCTCCCAGAATGGCGACTAATCGATCAAACCCAAATGCAATTCCACCGTGTGGAGGAGCACCATATTGAAAAGCATCCATCAAGAAACCAAATTGTTCTTTTGCTTCTTCTGGAGTAAATCCTAAATGATCAAACATTAGAGCTTGGGTTTCTTTATCGTGAATACGAATAGATCCGCCTCCTATTTCATTACCGTTTAAGACTAGGTCATATGCATTAGCTCTTACATCACCAGGTTTAGAATCTAAAAGAGGAATATCTTCTGGTTTAGGAGAAGTAAAAGGATGATGCATCGCGTGGTAACGTTCTGTATCTTCATCCCATTCTAATAATGGAAAATCTACTACCCATAATGGAGCAAACTCTTCTGGATTCCTCAACCCTAATCTTTCAGCAAGTTCCATTCGTAAAGCACTTAACTGTCCTCTAACTTTATTAGCTTGTCCAGAAAGCACACAAATAAGATCTCCAGCTTTAGCACCCGTAGTTTCTGCCCATTTTGACAGATCTTCCTGATCATAGAATTTATCTACAGAGGATTTAAAACTTCCATCTTCATTACATTTTACATATACCATTCCGAGTGCACCTACTTGCGGACGTTTTACCCAATCAATAAGCTTGTCGATCTCTTTTCTTGTATATGAAGCACCACCTGGAACAGCAATTGCCACTACTAATTCGGCATCATTAAAAACTTTAAAATCTTTATGTTGAGCAACTTCATTAAGTTCTCCGAATTTCATGTCGAAACGAATATCCGGCTTGTCATTACCATAAGTGCGCATAGCTTCGTCATACGTCATTCTTGGGAATTCACTAATTTCCTGACCTTTAATATCTTTGATTAGATGACGAGTAAGTCCTTCAAATATATTTAGAATGTCTTCTTGCTCTACAAAAGCCATTTCACAGTCAATCTGCGTAAATTCTGGTTGTCTGTCCGCTCTAAGATCTTCATCTCTAAAACATTTTACAATCTGGAAATACTTATCCATTCCACCAACCATAAGTAGTTGCTTAAAAGTCTGTGGAGATTGAGGTAGTGCATAGAACTGTCCTTCATTCATACGAGAAGGTACTACAAAATCACGTGCTCCTTCTGGAGTTGATTTAATAAGGTATGGTGTTTCTACTTCGATAAAACCCTCTTCTGATAGATAGTTACGAACTTTCATAGCTACTTGGTGACGAAACATCAAACTGTTCTTCACAGGATTTCGTCTTATATCCAGATATCTATATTTCATTCTGATATCTTCACCACCATCAGTTTCATCTTCTATAGTAAACGGAGGAACCATTGCTTCATTAAGAATTTGTAATTCTTTAACTAAAATCTCAATATCACCTGTTGGCATATTAGGATTTTTAGATTCGCGTTCGATCACAGTTCCTTTAATCTGTATTACAAATTCACGGCCTAGAGTTTTAGCCTTTTCTACAACATCTGCAGGTGTACGTTCTTCATCAAAGATTAATTGGGTAATACCATATCGATCTCTTAGATCAACCCAAATCATAAAGCCTTTATTTCGTGCTTTTTGTACCCATCCTGATAGGGTAACTTCTTTGTTAATATCCGAGGTGCGTAATTCACCACAAGAATGACTTCTATACATAGCTAGTTGTTAAGGCTGCAAAAATAAGAAGTTTAATATTAAATATATGGAGTTTTTGCGAAAATGAAGATGTAAAATAAAAATGAAATAATCATTCAATAAAGATGGTTTTACCATAATATAATTACGTTTTTTACATATATTGATTTGAAAATCAATGAGTTCTGAACTAACATATGTTAGCTTAAACTTTTTTTTGTAAGAATGTTTTAATAGATTTAGCCAAACTTATAAACAAATCATTATGAAAAAAAAATCACAAATTAGCAAGGGGCTTTTGCTATTCTTGTTTTTCTTTCCAGTTGTGCTATTCGCACAAGAGACAATTACTGGAAAGGTAATCAATGAAAGTACCGGAGAAGGGGTCTCTTTTATTAACATCGTAGAAGACGGTACCAATAACGGAACTTCCAGTGATATTGATGGTAGTTTTTCGCTTACTGTCAGTAGTCTTCCAACAACACTAAGAGTGTTTTCTATTGGATTTACAACTAAAAAAGTGAACGTTGATAATGCAGGACCTATTACAATACAGGTAGAAGAATCATTAGAAGCATTAGACGAGATAGTTGTTACTGGATTGGGTTCTTCTATAAAGAGAAAAAATCTAGCGAATGCAGTTTCTACCGTATCTTCTGAAGAACTTGTTGGTAATACTAGTCAGACTACTGTAGATGGCGCATTATATGGTAAAGTAACCGGTGTAAATATAACAGCTTCTTCTGGTGCTCCTGGAGGAGGATTTGCATTAAGATTAAGAGGTATATCTTCGATTAATGGTAATAATCAACCATTAATTATTGTTGATGGAGTATACATAAATAACGTAGAGATTCCGTCTGGATTGCGTTTTGCATCTGGAGGAAACCGAGGAAATGAAGAAAATTCAGGAAATAGATTAGCGGATTTAGATCCAAATGATATTGAGAATATTGAAGTTTTAAAAGGGTCATCAGCTGCAGCTATTTATGGACAAAGAGGTAATGCTGGGGTAGTAATAATTACAACAAAAAGAGGTAAAGGTGGTAGAACTAAAATTAGTTTTAGCCAGGATACAGGAATTACAGTAATTCAAAATAAACTAGGACTTAGACCTTGGACAGCGCAATCAGTGGAAGATACATTTGATGCTACAGAGAGACAAAGGTTTGAAGATGCTATAGCTAATGGTGGTCTTATAGATTATGAAGATGAAATTTATGGAAATACTGGTTTCATAACTGATACGCGATTAAATGTAACAGGTGGAAATGAAAAAACACAGTTTTATGTAGGTGGTTCTTTTCGTGATGAAGAAGGAATTATAAAAAACACAGGATTTGATAGATTGTCTTTAAGAGCAAATATTGATCATAAGATTTCTGATGTATTTGATTTTACATCTACTACCAACTTTGTTAGAAGTAACTCAAGCAGAAGTTTTACAGGTAATGAGAATGAAGGTGGATTAAGTTATGGTTACACCTTGGCATTTACGCGTCCTTGGGTTAATTTATTTCCTGATGCTAATGGGAATTATCCAAATAATCCAAATTATCCAGGAAATCCATTATTTGTAAGGGATCAGGCAAAAAATGAAGATACAAATAATAGAATCATCCAAGGATTTAAATTGAACACAAAACTTTTTACTAATGATAGGAATAGAGTTCGATTTTTAATTAATGGAGGTATAGATTACTTAGCAAATGAAACCTATGTTTTTGTTCCAAAGGAGCATCAAGCACAAGTAGGTGGGCAAGAAGGATTTATTTCTCAAGGTAAAAATAATTTTACTCAAATCAATGCTCAGGCTATTGCTATTTGGGATCACGATATGTTAGGAGATGATCTAGATTTAACAACACAACTTGGTATTACATACTTAGATCAAGAAGCTAATTTAGTAAATAGTAGAGGTTCCGATTTATCCGTTGGTCAAACTAATGTTGATCAATCTGTAAACCAGGTCATTGACCAGTTTTTATCTAGTGAAGAGGATTTTGGTTATTTTGGTCAAATAGAAGCTAACTATAAAAATCAATTCATAGCAACATTAGGGTACCGTTTAGATAAATCTTCTAGAAATGGTGATCCAAATGAGTTTTATGGATTTCCAAAAGCATCTTTAGCTGTAAATGTTTCTAGTTTTGACTTTTGGAATATAGAAGCAATGAACCAGTTAAAGTTAAGAGCTGCCTATGGTGAGACTGGAAATCCAGCTGCTTTTGGTGCAACTTTTACAAGTTTAGGTTCTTCTAATATTGGAGGAAACGGAGGTTCATCTGTTGCTGGCCTTAATGGAGATCCTGACGTTGAGCCAGAAACAGCTAGCGAATTTGAGGTTGGTTTTGATCTTGGATTTTTGAATAGTAGAGTTTCTTTGGAAGCAACATATTATAATAAGAATGTTAAGGATTTGATCTTATCGAGATCTTTACCAGCATCATCTGGTTTTACTACTGAGACTACCAATTTGGCGGACTTAAAGAATGAAGGTATCGAATTAGCTTTAAGAGCAGATGTACTTGATTCAGATAATTTTTATTGGAATACTGGGATTCAGTTTTACTTGAATAGATCCGAAGTAACGAGATTAGATGTACCTGCTTTTGCACAACCAGGTGCTGGATTTGGAACTGGATTGGGTACATTCTTTATAGAAGAAGGTCAGCCTGTAACACAGTTAGTGGGTAATATTGATGGGACTCTTACTCAAGTAGGAAACGTAGAACCAGATTTTCAAATGGCTTTTAATAATCAGCTTACCTTATTTAAACAATGGGATGTTTCATTCTTATTACAGTGGAAAAAAGGTGGAGATAACTTAAATTTATCTAGATTCCTTACCGATTTAGGAGGAACAAGTCCCGATTTAGAAACTCCAGAAGGGCAGGCTCGTTTAGCAACTCCTGCAAATGCAGAACGTTTTGTTGAACCTGCAGGTTATGTAAGATTAAGAGAAGCTGCAATTTACTATCGTATTTCTTCGGACCATATTAAGTCACTTTTTGGAGATACAGTAAGTGATATTAAACTTGGGGTGTCTGGAAGAAATTTATTTACGATCACTGATTATAGTAGTTATGATCCTGAAGTTTCCGTAAATGGTGGAGCAGGTCTATCTAGTGGTATCGAGGTAACTCCATTCCCAAGTTCGCAACAATTTTACTTGCATTTAAATGTTAATTTTTAATAGAAAGAAGATGAAAAATATATTTAAAATCGCGACTAGGTATGTAATTGTATTATTCCTTTTCGCTTTTGTAACTACTTCTTGTTCAATAGATGAGGTAGTTGATCCAAATGGTCCTAGTGTTGGAGGAGTTCTTGCTAATGCTACTGTTGCTCAATTAAATGAATTAGCAGTAGGTGTGGAGTCTACAACCAGAAATGGTTTAGGAGTAGAGGTCACAGCAAGTGGAACTATGGCAAGAGAATTGTATTTGTTTGATGCAGATCCTAGAAATACTGGGGATTTGTTAGGTAAAGAAGGAATAACTCTTGATAATAACTCTTTTTATAGTACTTCTCAATGGAACGGGAGCTATAGATGTATTAAAAATGCTAATATTTTAATAGACGCAGCAAGCAATACTAGTACAGTTACAGATGCGGAAAGAAATGGTTATTTAGGATTCGCTAAGACAATAATAGCTTATGAATTAATTCAAATTTTGAAGTCTTACGGAATGGCCAGAGTAGATGTAGCTGATCCAAATAACTTGGGACCTCTTCTTGAAATCGGAGAAGTATTAACATTTGTCAGGAATTTATTGAATGAAGCGAATACAGATTTAAGTGGTGCTGGATCGTCATTTGCATTTTCTTTAAGTAGTGGTTATGATGGTTTTAATACACCAACAACGTTTGCTCAGTTTAATAGAGCAATATCATCAGTTGCAGCAGTTTATGATGGCGATGGAACTACAGCCTTAGCAGCATTGAATGCTTCGTATTTTAGTCTTTCAGGTGATTTAGATTTAGGTCCGAAGTATGTTTTCGGATTAGGCGGTGGAGGAGATCGAGCAAATCCTGTTTTTAGAGTTGCATCGGTCTCTGCGGCAGAACCTAATAATGGAGATCAAATTATTGTACACGATAGTTGGATTAATGAAGCAGAAGCTGGTGATACAAGAGTGACTACAAAAACTGCGGTTAGACCAGATCCAAGTATTCAGGATGGACTAACAGGAACTAATGAGACTAGGTTATATGTCTCTAATATATCTGATATTGATATTATTAGAAATGAAGAGTTAATTTTAGTTTACGCCGAAGCAAGTATATTAGCGAATAACTTACAAGATGCTGAGGATGCGCTTAATGTAATTCGTAATGCTGCTGGTTTAGCAGATTATGCAGGTTTACAGAATACTGCAGATTTAACAACTGAACTTTTAAATCAGAGACGTTATTCTTTATGGGCAGAAAACCATAGAATGTTTGATCTTAGACGATATGGGTTATCTAATACTTTGCCTATTGATAGAGCAGGAGATCAGGTGTTTAATGTTTTACCGATACCATTATCAGAAAATCTATAAACATAATAATATGTTGAGTAGTAAAAAACGCCGCGAATTCGCGGCGTTTTTTTTTAGTACAATTAAGTTTTTCAATTACGTAGCTGAAGGTATAGGAATTTCTCCACTTCCTTCATTACTTTCAAGATCTTGCTCTTCTGCCATTACTGTTTTAGTAATTTTATTTCTACTAAACCTTACTTTTACTTTATGAACGATAAAGAATAAGCAAGGTACAATGATTAAGGTTAAGAATGTTGCGATGATCAATCCATAAATTACAGCCCAAGCTAATGGTCCCCAAAAAATCACATTATCCCCACCGATATAAATCTTAGGGTCAAAATTGGCAAATAATGAGAAGAAATCAATATTAAATCCAACCGCTAAAGGAATCAGACCTAATACCGTAGTAATTGCAGTAAGAATTACCGGCCTTAGACGTGCTCTTCCTCCTTTTACAATGAGTTTCATAACTTCATCATTAGCAAGATGTTCATTTTCTGGAATATTCAGTTCTACCTTCTTACGATCAATCAATAATTGGGTGTAATCAAGAAGTACAACCCCGTTATTTACTACGATACCTGCCAGTGATATGATTCCCATCATTGTCATCATAATTACGAATGCTGCCCCAGTGATTAGAATTCCTCCAAAAACTCCAATAAAGCTTAAGAAGATAGCAATCATAATAATGGTAGGCTTGGAGATAGAACTAAATTGGAAAATTAGTATTAACATAATAAGCCCTAATCCAGCAAAAAATGCACCCATTAAAAATTCCATTTGTTTATTTTGCTCTTCGATCTGACCTGTGTAATCAATATCCACACTATCTGGTTTGCCTGTAAAGCTTGCCATTTCAGTTTGTATTTGACTTACAATAGCTGCGGCATCGGTGTAACCTGGTTGTAATCCTGAATATACAGTTACCACTCTTTTAGTATCACGATGTTTTATCGCGCTAAAGGAAGAGGTGTTCTTTTTAGAAGCCACTGCAGAAACAGGAATTTCTTTAAGTCGACCCGTTGCCTGATCTCTAAACGTAATATTTTGATTAAATAAAGCACTGGTATTATAGCGATCATTTTTATCAAAACGCACATAGATATCATAATCTTCTCCTTCTTTTTTGTAGACACCGGCTTTTTCACCAAAAATAGAACGACGTAGTTGATTTCCTACCTGACCTGCTGCTACTCCTAGTTCTCCAGCTTTTTGGCGATCAACCGCTACTTGCATAGCAGGTTTTCCTTTGTTTACGTCTATTTTTAGTTCTTCGATACCAGGGATATTCTTTTCATTGATGAAGTTTCGCATACGTTCTGCGACATTAATCAATTCATCATAATCCTTTCCTTCGATTTCGATATTAATAGGGTATCCAGCAGGTGGACCTACAGCATCTTTTTCCACAGAAATAGCAACACCGGGATAAATTCCTTTTAATGCTTTTTGTACTTCGAATCGTAATTTTTCAGAATCTTTTCCTTTTCTGAATTTAAACTCTCTCATTGCTGCAATGATCTTACTACGATGTGGCATTTCTGCACTACTACCGCCATCTGTTTGAGGATTTCCGGCGCCTTCACCTACCTGAGATACCGCAGCTTCTACCAAAAAGTTATGGTCTTCACCTTCTATATACTCCTGATCATTTATAATAGCATATACACGATTCTCAATTTCTTTAGTGATTTTATTCGTTTTTTCTATATCCGTTCCTTGTGGATATTCGATATATACAATGATTTGATTTGGCGTATTATCAGGAAAGAATTCTACTTTAGTTCGCTGACTTCCTATAGATGCTCCAAATGCTCCAAATACTACAAACAATAGCAGGAATGTTCCAATGACAAAAGCATAAGTTCTCCATCCTCTTAATGCAAATGAAAGAAAGCGTTGGTAAGTGTTTTCTAACCAAGTCAAAATCCTTGTTTGGAAAAAAGTTGCCATTCTTTTTAAAAGGTACTTATAGATCCAGAACATGATGGCAGTAAATATCATTACTGAACCAAGACCTCTTGCCGGACCGCCAACAATCATTATAAATATTCCGAACCCACCAAGAATAAGACTTAAACGTATCAATTGTTTTACTGTTAATTCTTTTTCTCCAATATCCATAAACCTAGAAACAAGCATAGAGTTGAAAAAGATCGCTACAAAAAGGGATGATCCTAGTACAACAGATAAGGTAATTGGGAAATAAATCATAAACTGACCCATTACACCTGGCCACATACCTAGAGGTACAAAAGCAGCAACGGTTGTTAGCGTCGAAACAATAATAGGAAATGCAATTTCTCCTATTCCTTTTTTTGCAGCTTCAATCCTAGACATACCTTCTTCTTCCATTAAGCGGTATACATTTTCTACAACCACAATACCATTATCCACAAGCATTCCTAATCCCATAATTAAGGCAAAAAGAATCATGGTGTTCATCGTATATCCTAATAATGACAAAATCATAAAGGATATAAACATCGACATAGGTATAGCAAACCCTACAAACAAGGCATTTCTAAACCCTAAGAAAAACATTAATACTCCAACTACCAGAATGATTCCGAAAATGATATTGTTTACTAAATCATCCACTTGATTAATGGTTTTAGTAGATTGATCATTAGCAATGCTAATATTTAGATCCGTTGGAAAGACATTTTCTTCTGCGTCTGCAACAATCACTTTAATTTGATCAGCAGCTTCTACCATGTTTTTTCCGGAGCGTTTTTTAACCTCTAGCATTACTACATTATCACCAAACTCTCTGGCATAGGTAGTTTTGTCTTCTTCTTTAAAAGTAACTTTTGCAATATCTCTAAGATATACTGCGCCGTCTTGAGATTTTACGACAAAATTATCCAGCTCCGAGGGCTCATCTATTTCACCAAGAATTCTGATTGTTCTTCGTTGTCCGCTGGTAATCATGTTTCCGGCAGACATGGTAATATTACCATTTCTAATAGTATTCAGTACATCATCAAAACTTACTTTTGCAGCCATCATTTTATAGATATCAACAGCTACTTCCACTTCTTTTTCCTGTGCACCTCTAATATCTACACCTTTAATCTCTTTTAGATCTTCAATTTCATCCTCGAGGTATTCTCCAAACAATTTCAGTTTATCAACTGGATAATCTCCGGTAATATTGATGTTCATAATTGGAGTTTCTTCTGAGATACTCAAATCAAAAACATTAGGCTCTACTTTAGCTCCGTTAAATGTAGGCCAGTCTTCATTGGATTTTTCTGAGTCTACTTCATCTTTCACCTTTTGTTTGGCTTCTGCAACAGTAAACTTCTCTTCAAATTCTACAGTAATAATACCATAATCTTCCTGTGATGTAGATACGATTTCTACAACTCCACCAAGATTCTTTAATTTATCTTCTAAAGGATCTACGATTAATCTTTCTATATCTTCTGAAGTGTTTCCTGGATATGGAACACTGATATAAATTTTGGTTTCATTTATTTCTGGGAAATTTTCTCTGGGCATAGAAAAATATGCTGATAACCCAAGAATGAAGAAAATCGCCATCATTACATAGATGGTAGTTGGGTTGTCTATTGCCCAGGACGATAATTTAAATTCTTTATCTACTTTTTTCTTATTTACTTCCATAAGACTTTAGTTTATGATTTCTACTTTCTGACCATCTTTAACACTTCTTGCACCTTCACTTATAATATCATCTCCATTAGTGATTCCATCAAGAATTTCGATATAATCTCCTTGGGTTTTACCAGTTTTTACGATCGTACGTTTAGCTTCTGCTATATTTTTACCGTCTTTTCCAGAAGTTATATAAGTGTACTGATCGCCTTCAGAATTTTCTGAAATAATACTTTGAGGAATTAGGATCGCTTTTTCGCTTGTGTAATCGTTGATTTTTACCTTAGCGGTAAGATTAGGTTTAATTACCCCATCTTTATTAGGCACTGATATCTCAACGGTAAAAGAGCGGTTATTTGGGTTGATGTAATTTCCTACCTGACGAATTTTAGTATCGATTGTTTTTCCTAAAACCGGAAAATATACTTTAGTTTCTTTCCCTTTTACAATGCTCGAAATATAACTTTCGGGAACTTCTACTTCGATATACATATCACTTAGATTTACAATACGTACCAATTCAGTTTGTCCTGGAGCAACAACACTTCCTTGCTCGGCAATAACATCATCTATTATCCCAGAGAATGGAGCAGTTACTGTCGCTTTTGCTAATTGACGTTTCATTTGGTCTACACCATTTTTTGAAGACTCATAATTTGTTTTAGCTTGTAGGTACTGAATTTCAGAACCAATTTTTTGTTCCCATAACTTTTGTTGACGTTCAAAAGTAGTTTTGGCTAATGCTGCCTGAACTTCCATTTGAGCAACTTGCTGGCTTAGTCCTCCGTCGTCTATTCTGGCTAAAATTTGACCTTTAGAAACTCGTTGTCCTTCTTTTACCATGACTCTAACAAGTGTTCCGGCAGCTTCGGGATATAAAACGATATTCTTTTTGGTCTCTACGCTTCCTTGTAGCTCTAAATAGTGATTAAATAATGTGTCTTTAGCTGTAATAGTGGTTACCAAAGGGAGTTTTTTGATAGTATCCAATGATGCAATTGCTTGATCCAATTGTTTTAATTTATCAGCAACGGCTTGTTGCTCTGCAACAACTTCGCTTCTTTTAGCTCTGATTGCAGTCAAATCGCCTTTTTCAATGACTTTTTCTATAGATTTTCCGCCTTCTTGCCCACAAGAAACGATAAGAAGAAATACAGATAATATGATAAGTATCTTTTTCATGGGTATATATTAGTTTTTTGGTGTATTTAAAATTGATTCCAGTTTAGCTTTGTTGTTTATGATAGTCAGCATTGCTTGGAGCACTTCTTGCTGTACACTGTATAGCTGTAATTGAGCTTGTCTTAATTCAAAACTGGAAGCCAATCCTTCAGTATATTTAATTTGATTTTTATTTTCTATCCTTTCAGCTAGAGAAAGGTTTTGTTTAGAAGTTTCATAGGTTTCCAATGAAAGCTGATAATCGCTGAGTGTACTGTTATATTGAAGTTGAATTTGTTGTTGCGCCTCAATAAAAGAGGTGTTTGCTTGTTCGAAAGCAATTCTGGCTCTTTGTGTTTTAGCACTTCTTCCTAAAGAACTAAAAATTGGTATGTTAAGACTGACTCCTAATATAGATGATTGAAACCATCGTTGCTCACTATCTAAAAACGTAAAAGAATTACTGTTTGCTTGTGTACCATAATTTACAAAAGCAGATAAAGTTGGTAATGCTTTACTTTTCTCTAATTTTAACTCTAATCTTCTTTGTTCAGTTAATAAATAACCTAGTCGATAATCAATATTGTTCTCAATCATAAAAGGTTTCAAGCTCACAGATTGATCAACATTTTTGATCGTTAAACTATTGAGGTCGTCAGACAAAACAGTATTAGAGTCTACATCAACTCCAATAGTAAGGTTAAACATTTGTAATGCGATCTTGGACAATCTTTCCGCATTATTCAATTGATTGGTGATTTGTAACAATGTAATTTGTAATTGTTCTACATCTTCTTCTTCTGCTAAACCATTTTCGAAAATCTTTTTTCTTTCTTCGTAGTTTTTTTCTAAAGCAGCCTTGTTATTTTGAAGAATTTTCACACTTTCTTCAGAAACTAAAACACTTCCATAAGCGTTAATTACACTTTCACGAACATTAAGTTGTGTTTTCTCCTCAGAATCATTGCTGTATTGCAAAAAGCTCTTAGCTGCTTCTAAACCAACGAGATAGGATCCATCAAACAAAAGCTGAGATAGTGTAGCACTTGCTGTAAGCTGTTGTTTGGTTCCAAAAACAACAGGAATAAAACCATCAAGAGGGTCAGGAGAACCATTTGCAGTTAGGTCAAAAAATTCTTCTACGGTATTAATAGTACTTTCTCTGTTGTCAAAAGCAGATGCTGGTAATAAAGATACAGGTTGTTTTAATTGGTTTTGATAATCAATTGCTGCGTTAATCTGAGGAAGACCAGTTGCCGTGGTTTCCCATTTTTGTTTTAAAGCTTTAGCGACATCACGCCTGGCGTTGATCGACTGGTAACTATTCTCTAGTGCAAATTCAATAGCTTCATCCAGTGTAAATGAATATTGAGAGGAAACTGGAGTTTCCTGTGCAAAACCAAATACTGTGAATAGGCTAAAGAAACATAAAGACCAAAGGTTGTTTCTCATAATTTATTGTTCTTTTATTAGCTTGTTTAAAATTTTTAATCCTTTTTCTGTGGCAATTCCACGTACATGATACTCTAGGTAATCCGCCATTAATTTTGATACCGGAAAAATTTGCCTTGGAAACATTTCTTGATCTTTTATTCCAATCATTCCCATAAAATAGAGTCTTGATATAATTTCAATATCAATATTTTCTCTAAAAACTCCTTTTTTAATGCCTCTTTCCAGGTTTTCAATAACACACTCTTGCATAGTTTCGAACTGTTTTACTTTGAGATTGTTATGTATTTTTGGGTAGTATTTTTGAAGCTGATATTGAGGAGATGTTTTCTCATCCTTCAAGTGATACATCACGAAAGCTTTAATAGCATATAATTCTTCAATAGGTTCCTTACTTTCTTCTAAAATAGCATCAATGCCATCGCTAATTGTGCAAAACAGATGGTCAGTAGTAGCTTCTACTAATTTTGTTTTATTCTGAAAATGTGCATAAATAGTTTTTTTAGAAATTCCCATTTCAGAAGCAAGGTCATCCATAGTCACGCTTTTAAAACCAAGGTTTAAAAACATATCATTTGCTTTTTCAATTATTTTTTCCTTCATCTAAGGGTAATTTTATGTCGGCAAATATATGTTAGGAAACTTTAAAAACATTAAAAGTTTCCTAAGTTTCACAATTTTTTAACATTGGCTTAATGTGTTGTTTATTAAATAAGTAGAATTGAAGTTTGTTTTTAATATATATCAATTGAAAAGATTCGTTTACTTTAGCATAAAAAAAATATAGTGCATACCATTTCAGATTATCAAGGATATTTTTTAGATTACTTATCAAAAAATACAATACAAAAAGAGCCAAAAAACCTTTATGAACCCATCTCATATATTCTGAATCTAGGAGGAAAAAGACTTAGACCAACATTGGTGTTAATGACTTCCGAAATTTTTGGAGGTTCATATCAGAAAGCGTTAGATGCGGCTTTAGCGATTGAAGTTTTTCATAACTTCTCTTTGATACATGACGATATTATGGATGATGCTCCATTAAGAAGAGGTAAAGAAACAGTGCATGAAAAATGGGATATTAACACAGGTATTCTTTCTGGAGATGCTATGTTAATTAATGCGTACCAACTTTTCGAAAACTATGATGGAGATACATTTAAAGAATTAGCTAAGTTGTTCACTAAAACTGCGATTGAAGTATGTGAAGGGCAACAGTATGATATTGATTTTGAAACTAGAGACGATGTTACCATTCCAGAATATCTAAAAATGATCGAGTATAAAACAGCGGTATTGGTTGCTGCTGCTATGCAGATGGGCGCTATTATTGCTGATGCTTCTGAAATTTGTAAATCTGCGATTTATGATTTTGGAAGATTATTGGGGCTTGCATTTCAATTACAAGATGATTACTTAGATGCGTTTGGTGATCCAGCTACATTCGGGAAACAGGTTGGTGGAGATATTATCGAAAACAAAAAAACTTTTCTGTATCTTAAGGCAATTGAAGATGCAGATAGTAGTGTAAAAAAACAATTAGAAGGTCTATTTTCTTTAAACCCAGAAAATCCATCAGAGAAGATTCAGACTGTTAAAAGTATTTTTGAAACTACTGGAGCTAAAGAAAAAACAAGATTGGAAATCGAAAAGTATACTAATAAAGCTTTTAGAGTCTTAGATGATTTGTCTATTTCTGAAGATAAAAAGAAAGTTTTACAGGCTTTTGGAGAACAATTAATGAATAGAAGTGTCTAAACACCTAAATATTGTATCGATTGAGGAGTTGATGGAGCAGATTTCTGAATCTGATCTATATCCACAATTAATTTTACAACTTCAGAAAGATCTTAATCGAGCCGGTATTGATTACGAAATAAACAAGAATTCGACTTTTAAAGAACTTTTTTTAGAGATTGAACAATTGCTTTTAGAGAAAATAAACAACGCGTTCAATGATTTTTTAAATTTATTATATGCCGTTGATGTTTCCGAAAGAGATATAAAAAATTGTAATTCCGAAGAAGGTGTTACTGTTGGGCGATATGCTACATACTTGATTTTAAAAAGAGAATGGCAAAAAGTATATTATAGAAATATTTTATGAAAATTTATTAAATATATGAAGCTTTGTATTAGTATTTTATTTTTATTCATATTAAAATTTGGTTATGGTCAGCAAGGTTTTGATAAAACCAATGACCTATATGAAACCTTCTTACAGAGAATTACTGATAATGATACGCTCATAAAAAACTGGACCAAGTATTATGAATGTTCTGAAGACTTATCTGGAAGAATTGAGCTTTATTACCAAAATGAAGAGTTAAGGTTAATGACTCATGTTTATAAACAAGGTTTTGGTAACGAAACATTTTTAGAAAATTATTTTATTGAAAATGATACACTAAGGATAAAGACTTCAATTTCTGAAGAAATGTATATGAATACATTGTATAAAGAAAGTAGCCAGGGAATATCATCAACAAGTGTAGAGAAAGTGGTTGAGGTTACAGAACAAAGAATGTTTTTCGATAAAGACAACAGCAAAGTGTGCTTCGAAAGGAAGCACGGAGAAAAACTCTCAGAATGGGATCAGGAGTATTTTAGTACTCTTTCGTTTGGAAAAAGTAATTGTATTGAAGATGCTGAAGAAATACGTTATAAGTATAGATTACTTAGAAAAGCAGAAAAGAAATTGGTAAATTATTCTAATCGAAAACGTAAATGTATTTTTTACATCTGGTAGTTTGATCTAATTTTAGAAATCAGATACTTGGGTGTTCGCTTTTTTGTTATTCTTGATTATTTTAACAGATTCAAATTTAAGATCCGTTGATCCAATAAAAGTTTTGCCATTCCTTACATTCATAAATTTCCAATGATAACCAGAATCTGTTAATGTTATAGGAGATATAGCAATAGAAGATATAGAAATTCCCAGATGTTTTTCTATGATGGTAGTAATTTTACCTTGTACTTTTGGGTCGTTTACCTCTCTTAACCCTTTTTCTTCTTTTTTTACGTAATAAGGATTGTTAGTAGGATCAAATTTTGTCGTTACAGTCTTTTTGTTACTAGAGCAAGATGACATGGCTATCCCAATGGATAGCATTAGAATGTATTTTTTCATTGTATTTTGGGGTTTTAATAGTAATTAATATCTAAAAATAGAGAAAATACAGTAAAATTGTAGTTATTCTCCTGGATATTAGATAACTGGTGTTTTTTTATAGATAAAAAACGCACTTTTGATGATGTTATTATGTTTTGCTTAGAAAAATACTCTTATAAATGGTGCATATGGACTGGCATAAATACTTTTGTCATCATCATATAAAACATCATAGCGAAGACCAACACTAACAAATCCTAACCTATAACCCGCCCCAATGAATAAGGCAGGATACCAATAATCATCTTTGATATCTCGTCCTCCTTCAATCTCAAAACTGCTACTAACTCCCATTTGCTCAAATTCTGCGGATAATTGCACTGAAGGAAAAGGGTTGTATAAAGTAATCAGACTAGCACCATAATTGGTCGCGGTAAAATTACGTGAATCCGTATACCCAAAATTAAGTCCAAATCCCATACTGAACTGATTATTAAAATCATAGACTGCAGAAGGTGCTATAATGCCATTAAAAGTGTCATTCGTAAAACCAATTCCTATATTTCCGCCGATTCTGACACGAGACCAAAAATTATCATCTTGAGAATACCCTTTTTGTAAGGAAAAGAAAATTAAGAATACTAAGATCAAGAATTTGATTTTCTGAATAAGAAACACTTTCATTGTTAAATCTCTAAAAAAATGTTATAATAAATATATATAATTCGATACTCAATATACTGTAATTATTGTATTTTTGTGTTGTTTTATAATAAAAAGACGGTTGAATACTTACATATGGATAAATATTCATTTTTGAATGCGGCTAATACCGCATTTTTTGCAGATTTATATGATCAATATTTGCAAAACCCAGATAGCGTAGAACCTAGTTGGAGAGCATTTTTTCAAGGATTTGATTTTGGATTAGAAAGTGCAGATGACTCCGGTGAAACGATTTATATAGAAAAAGACTCACAGGGAACAGTTGCAGTTCCCGAGAATGTTCAAAAAGAATTTCAGGTAGTACGCCTTATCGATGCCTACAGAACCCGTGGACATCTATTTACCAAAACGAACCCAGTAAGAGAACGAAGAAAATATCATCCTTCACTTGCTTTAGAGAATTTTGGTTTAAGTCAAGGTGATCTTAATACTGTTTTTAATGCTGGAGAGATTATTGGTGTAGGACCGAATACCTTAAGTAATGTTATTGTTCATTTAGAGCAAATCTATTGTGATGCAATCGGGATAGAGTATATGTATATTCGAAATCCTGAAGAAAGAGAATGGATACAGGGTCGAGTGAATTTTAATACGAATAGGACTAAGTTTTCTGCAGACCAAAAAAAGCATATTCTTAAAAA
This sequence comes from uncultured Aquimarina sp., assembly GCF_947492405.1. Taxonomy (GTDB): domain Bacteria; phylum Bacteroidota; class Bacteroidia; order Flavobacteriales; family Flavobacteriaceae; genus Aquimarina. Next base: position 573,939 of record NZ_CANLMP010000002.1, on the reverse strand, counting down.
ATTAAATCAAGCAGTTTCTTTTGAGAGTTTTTTACATACTAAATATGTTGGTCAAAAACGTTTTTCTCTGGAAGGAGGAGAATCATTAATTCCTGCATTGGATGCTTTAGTAGAAAAGGCAGCTGATATGGGAGTTAAAGAATTCGTTATGGGGATGGCACATCGTGGTCGTTTAAGTACATTGACTAATATTTTTGGGAAAAGCCCGAAAGATATCTTCAGTGAGTTTGATGGTAAAGATTATGAGGAGGCAGTTTTTGATGGAGATGTAAAATATCATTTAGGTTGGACTTCTAAACGTGAAACGGATTCTGGTAAGGCAATCAATATGAATATTGCTCCGAACCCATCGCATTTAGAAACCGTGGGAGCAGTAGTAGAAGGTATAGCCAGAGCGAAACAAGATAAACATTATAAGGATAATATATCACAAGTTTTGCCTATTGTAGTTCACGGTGATGCGGCTATTGCAGGACAAGGATTGGTATATGAAATTGTGCAGATGGCACAATTAGATGGATACAAAACGGGGGGTACTATTCATATTGTCGTAAATAACCAAATAGGATTTACAACCAATTACCTGGATGCGCGTTCATCTACTTATTGTACAGATGTTGGTAAGGTGACATTATCTCCTGTACTTCATGTAAATGCAGATGATGCCGAAGCAGTAGTACATGCAACCAATTTTGCGTTAGATTTTAGAATGAATTTTGGACGTGATGTGTTTATTGATCTTTTAGGATATAGAAAATACGGACATAATGAAGGAGATGAACCTCGTTTTACACAACCTAAACTATATAAAGCGATAGCCAAGCACAATAATCCAAGAGATATTTACGCAGAAAAGCTGATTTCTGAAGGTATTATCAATAAAGATTATGTAAAAGAACTTGAGAAAGAATATAAAACATCTTTAGAAGAAGAATTAGAAGATTCCAGAAAATTAGAAAAAACTGTAATCACTCCATTCATGCAAGATGAATGGGCAGGTTTTACCAGAGTTCAAGAAGATGAGATGATGGAGGCTGTAGATACAACCTATCCTAAAGAAGGCCTAATTGAAATTGCAAAAGTAATAACCAATTTGCCAGAAGATAAGAAATTCTTGCGTAAAATTGATAAAATCATAAAAGATCGTAATAAACGATTTTTTGAAACAGATCAATTAGATTGGGCAATGGGTGAATTACTAGCTTATGGATCTTTACTTAAAGAAGGATATGATGTTCGTATGAGCGGACAAGATGTCGAAAGAGGGACTTTCTCTCATAGACATGCGGTTATAAAAGTAGAAGATAGTGAAGAAGAGGTTGTCTTACTTAATAATCTAGAAGGAGATCAAGGAGATTTCTATATTTATAACTCATTATTATCAGAATATGGAGTTGTAGGTTTTGATTATGGGTATGCGATGGCTAGTCCAAAAACCTTGGCTATTTGGGAAGCTCAATTTGGAGACTTTAGTAATGGTGCTCAAATTATGATTGACCAATACATTTCTTCTGCAGAGGATAAATGGAAGCTTCAGAATGGTTTGGTACTATTATTACCTCATGGATATGAAGGTCAAGGAGCTGAGCACTCTTCTGCTAGAATGGAACGTTATTTACAATTGTGTGCAAAAGATAATATGTTTGTGGCGGATGTAACGACACCTGCTAATATGTTTCATTTGTTAAGAAGGCAGATGAAAGCAGGTTACCGCAAACCATTAATAGTTTTTACACCTAAGAGTTTATTAAGAAAAGAGAATGTAGTATCTACCGTAGAAGAGTTTGCTAATGGAAGTTTTCAGACTGTAATTGATGATCCAGAAGCAAAAGCAAAAGATACTAAAACATTGGTATTCTGTACTGGTAAATTTTACTATGATCTGCTAGAAGAGAAGGAAAAGTTAAGTAGAGAAGATGTCGCCTTGGTAAGATTAGAACAATTGTTTCCGCTTCCTACAAAAGAGATGGATACTTTGATCAAAAAGTATAAAGCAGCTGATATTGTTTGGGCTCAAGAAGAACCTCGTAATATGGGAGCGCTAAGTCATATATTAATGCATTATGATGATGCGAGTACATTTAGATTTGCAAGTAGAAGACCATATGGAGCGCCAGCGGCTGGTAGTGCAACAAGATCTAAAAGAAGACATCAGGAAGTGATTGATTTTGTTTTTGATAAAACAAAGAACAATCAAAGATGAAAAAAGAAATAGTAGGATAAAATAACAATAAATAGAAATATTTTCGCGAAAGCGATATAAGTATAAATTTAGAATTATGGCTTTAGAAATGAAAGTTCCTTCTCCGGGAGAATCCATTACAGAAGTAGAAATAGCTCAATGGCTTGTAGAAGATGGTGATTATGTAGAAAAAGACCAGGCAATAGCAGAGGTAGATAGTGATAAAGCAACATTAGAACTTCCTGCAGAGGCTAGTGGTATTATAACACTAAAAGCTGAAGAGGGAGATGCTGTAGCTGTAGGTGAAGTTGTATGTCTTATTGATACAGATGCAGCTAAACCTGATGGTGATACTTCAGCTCCAGTACAGGAGGTTAAGAAAGAAGAAGCTCCTGCTCCTGTGGCGCCAGTAACTCCTGCTAAAACTGAAACATATGCAACAGGTACTGCTTCTCCAGCTGCAAAAAAAGTATTGGCAGAAAAAGGTATTGATGCTTCTCAGGTTAAGGGTACTGGACGTGATGGTCGTATTACCAAAGCAGATGCTGTAGATGCTACTCCATCAATGGGAACACCAGGACCTGGAAGTAGAGGAGAATCTCGTAAAAAACTATCAATGCTGCGTCGTAAAGTAGCAGAAAGATTAGTTTCAGTTAAGAATGAAACCGCTATGTTAACCACTTTTAATGAAGTGGATATGCAACCTATCTTTAACTTAAGAAAACAGTATAAAGAAGCTTTCAAGAGTAAGCATGGTGTTAGTTTAGGGTTTATGTCATTCTTTACACTGGCTTGTGTACGTGCGTTAAAAATGTATCCTTCTGTAAACTCTATGATAGATGGTAAAGAGATGCTTTCTTTTGATTTTCAAGATATCAGTATTGCAGTTTCTGGACCAAAAGGATTAATGGTTCCTGTAATAAGGAATGCTGAAAACTTAAGCTTTAGAGGTGTTGAGTCTGAAGTGAAAAGATTGGCGATAAGAGCGCGTGAAGGACAGATTACTGTAGATGAGATGACTGGAGGAACTTTTACGATTACTAACGGAGGAGTTTTTGGAAGTATGTTATCTACACCAATTATTAATCCACCACAGAGTGCTATTTTGGGGATGCATAATATTGTAGAAAGACCGATAGTAAGAGATGGACAAATTGTAGTAGCTCCTATTATGTATGTGGCACTATCATATGATCACAGAATTATTGATGGTAAGGAATCTGTTGGATTTTTAGTAGCAGTAAAAGAGGCACTGGAAAATCCAGAAGAATTATTAATGGATAATAATATAAGTAAGGCATTAGAAATGTAATATCATACTATTTATATATTATGAAAACCTCGATTCCTTTAGGAATTGAGGTTTTTTTTATTTAATGAAGATTATATATCAAAAATAAAACGAGGAAATAAACATATGTTTATTCCGAATACTACTACTAATCAGGATTTGTAATACATCGAAAATTAATAAAAATTAAAGGTTTTTTTGTTTTAAAACCATTTTTGTTAAAAAATTAACTAAATTGATTTTTTTGTATTGTTTTAGTATTTCATTACTTTTTTAAAGCATTATTTTTTATTAGGGCTTTGTGAATTTCATAAAATGATAAATTAAGGAGTTCAATAACGCATAATAAAACATAATGATATCATATACTATAGAAGAGATTAATACTATTTTACAAGGAAAATTACTAGGTAGTACAAAGCAAAGAGTAACAGGATTAGATCAGTTAAAGGATGCAAAAAGCGACCAGATTACATTTCTAAGAAGTATGAAATATGCTCGTTTGTGGGGTACATCTAATGCTTGTGTTGCTGTTGTAAATGAAGCTTTAGATATTGAGCCTGGTCCGGATCGAGCATTTATTATGGTTAAAAATGCAGATTTTGCAATGTCTAAATTATTAGAAATTTTTCGTCTTAATGATCCGGTATTTGATGTTGATATTCATCCAACTGCGGTGATCGATAAATCTGTTATTATTGGAGCAGGAAGTAAAATTGGTGCAGGTTGTTATGTGGGTAAAGATGTTATTTTGGGAGATGGCGTTGTGCTATATCCTAATGTGACTGTTTTTGATGATTCTGTAATAGGTAATAAAACTATTATTTGGTCTGGTGCTGTAATTAGAGAACGTTCTAAAATTGGTAGTGATTGTATTTTTCATAATAATGTGAGTATTGGTGCAGATGGTTTTGGGTATCTTCCTCGTGAAGATGGTCGTGGACTTATGAAAATACCGCATATTGGTAATGTTGTTATAGGTAACGGAGTTGAAATTGGCGCTAATTCTTGTGTAGATCGTGCAAAGTTTAGTTCTACTATACTAGGAGATGGTTGTAAGATTGATAATTTAGTGCAAATAGGCCATAATTGTGTGTTAGGACGCTTCTGTATTATGGCAGGGAGCAGCGGCTTAGCAGGTTCTGTAACATTAGGTGATGGGGTTGTTATTGGAGGGAGTGCTTCTATAAAAGATCATACTACAATTCATTCTGGTGCTATAGTTGGCGCTGGGTCAGGTGTAATGAACGATGTTCCTGCAGGAAAAACGGTTTTGGGTTATCCTGCTTGTGATTCAAGAGAAATGCTTAAGCAATGGGTTACACTACGTAAGCTTTCTAAATAATAGTCTGGTTTTAAAATGTAAAAAGCTCAAAACAAATACATTTGTTTTGAGCTTTTTAATTAGAATTTATAAGTATTCTATAATTAAAACTCTACAAAGATGAGTCAATTTCACTTAAGATTATATCTACTAGTTTTGTTGTCAATATGCATTATGAAAAATACTCTCACTAACTCAGGCTTTTTTATTGTTTTATAATTTTCGTTGTATAACTACCATTTTCAGTAGTTATTTTTGCTAAATAAAGTCCAGAAGTTAGATTGCTAACATTTATACTAGATGCTGCGCCTTGTAATTGTTTGGATAAGATTATTTTGCCTTGAATTGAATATATCTTAATATTAGAAGATCCCATAGAAACAGGGAATTTAATGTTTAAAACCTGACTTGTTGGATTTGGAAAAATTTTAAATATTTCCGAAGTTTCTTCAAAAGTATCAACGGATAAGGTAACGGCTTGTTTTTGATAAAAATCTAAAGCGTGCATTGCATAGACCAAAGGAGCATTCCAGTTAATGGTAATTTCATTTGTAGAATACGAACACCAGTGGTCTACATATTTTGAAGCCGGTAGATTCGATGGAAAACTTACTCCAGAACCAGAACAATCACCTGTATCAGGGTTGTTTTCATTTTGTGGTCCACCTACAATCATTCCTGGAATTGGGGCAGAAATACCATCTGCATCTGATATTCTGTGATGTGGTTCAAATACCTGTCTATCTCCAAACCCAGTTACATAAGAGTATCCCGTTCCGTTTCTACCGAAAATGTAATCCATGGATGTATAAGCTGCATCCAAATATGATTCATCTTGTGTAAGCTCATATGCTCTTATCAGTATTATCAATTGATTACCTACAGCTCCATTACTACCCCAAGCGTAGTCATTAGAACCCATTGTAATTTTCATAGGAGAAGAATTAACTCTGTCTCTTAATTGATTAGCTGTGCCTAGTAAAGTGTTGTTAGTAGTAGTGACATTAATAGAACCTGCTAAACTGTTGGTGTGTTGAGCAATAGAAATTAGTGCTAGAGGGTTACTATATGGCCAGCTTGGAGTTCCACCTCCAATAGAATTTACATCAATATCATCTCGGTAAGTGTTTTCTCCGGTTGTAATAAATAATTCAACAGCTGCCCATTGAAATTCATCGGTTACGTTATTATCTCCATACTCTCCTGTAGAGATATCAGAAACAGGTGTGCCATTGCCTTGACTATAATAAATAGCAGGATTCGCTTTTGCCCAAGTGTAAGCATCTTTTGCAGCTTGTTCTAGTTGTCCACTAAATCCTGGTCTTACACTCTCATAATCAGAAAATATTCTTGATGCTACCGCTGTTACCGCGGCAAAATTTAGAGCAGCAGCTGTAGACTTTTGTACAACAAACCGTTCTAAGTTATATGCAGCAGGCATAACTCTTCCGGAGAAGTTTTTAGCAGTTAGTTTATGATAAACTCCACCATCATTAGGGTCTTGCATGTCCAACATCCAATCTAGGTTCCATAAAACTTCATCTAAAATATCTGGAAGGTCTCCGCCTTGTTCTGGAATATTATATTGTAAGTTTTCCCATTCCGTTCTATAATGTTCGAAGGCGGCTAACAAAGTATATGTGCTAATTCCACTGTTTACAATATATTTATTATAGTCTCCTGCGTCATACCAACCTTTTGGAGCAGAGATGATTGTTCCCTCAGGTCTTGCTGATGTAGCTGCAGACGAATGTACTCTCACAACATTATCAGGGGTTCCTACCGGTCTTGCATATATGCCTGCATGAGCTGATTCTAGCGCTGTAGAAGAACGATTGTAATAGTAATATTTAAAAGCTTCTTCTCTAAGTTCAGTATATCCATCTGCACTTACATTAAAAGTAATTTCTTCCTGATCGACCTGAAAACGATACGTCCCTTCCGCATCTACTTCTGATATATCTACGTTTGCTATATGTTCTCCAGAATCATTCCATAAAGATGACGCTCCTGTAGTTCCTGATAGTACTACATTGTTAGAGCTGTCTATGATGCTATATGTTTGGTTACTAAAGCTACTTTGAGCAGCAATGCTAATAGTTTTGTTTCTACCAGTTAAATACGCCACTTGATTATAACGAACATCAAAGGTAGAAGTAGGAGGAAAAGCCTCTAAAGGCTCTCCGAAAGAAATCCAATCTATCGAAATAGTACCATCATATTTGCCTAAATTTGTGCCTGGATTTACAAAGAATTGAATAAATCTTATTTTTGACGGATCTACTGGACAAGGAGCTGTCGCTTGTGTGCAATCAGAACCTCCATATCCTCCATCTTGTAAAGTGTTTGTATAGTCGAATTCATAAATCGTGGATGAATTATCTATTCTAAGGGATTGTGCGTTAGCATTAGTTACAAAACCATCTTCATCCTGAATATCAATTCTAAAGTTGGGATTAGAAGTTCCTGAAACTTTAATAAATAATTTGATGTTGTTAGATATGTCAACAGATATTTCACTACCAGAATTGTGTAAAGTATATACAATTGAATCAAAATCTCCAGCGGTACCATCTCCTTCGATAATTAAATCACCTCCCGCAAGGGAAGAAGAATAAGAACTCGATGATTCAATGTTTAAAATGCCTTCTTCAAAATTATCACTGTAGATAACTTGCCCGTTAATCAACGGAACTACAAATAATATAAAGGCAATTGTGAATAGCATTCTCTTTTTCATTGGGACAATTTTTTTATTTTTCAATTAGATGTATTTAATACCTCATAATTGATATGCAAAATTAGATTATTATCAGGCTATCAGAAAAGTAAAATTTAAAGAATCACGAAAATTCCGATTTAATTTTAAGTAAATATTTCTTTTTCTCTTCTTTAAAAAACCAGTTTAATTTTATGTTTAGCACATCAATTAATAAGTATTGAGGTTAAGCTAAGAAGTAAAGTTAAAAAAGAATGAGGGTATTATATTTATATTCATATCTTAACATTTTATGTACATATAGTTTTTTTAAAAACTATGTAACGAAAATTCCCCTATTAGCTAATTTCTTTGAGGTTTTTGAAAAAAATATTATCGTTATAAAATGTCTGAATTAAAGATATTTTATATAAAGAAAGAATACACTTTGTTATAAAAAAGCCTTAATAAGAACTCTTGTTTTATTTGAGATGGGTAGATTATAAAACCATTTCTTCATAAGGAATTATTGTATTATATCCTTTGTTTTCGAAATATTCCATTTCAGATGAAGAACCTGTTGCTAAGACAAAATCACCTCCCCAGCCACCTAAGCTTTTTATGCTGCCAATATAATCTGGGAATAGGGTAGATTTTACAGTTGGTGTTTTTATAATTTTAGAAATCACTTCTTCGTGTTGATCGATAAGTTTGCAGAATTCTGTTAACGAAGAGCAATTTAATATGGTATCAGTTATTTGTTTTATTATTTCAGCAGCTTTATCAAAATCTTTAAGTGGTAATGACTGGTAATGTTTAATGGACTGTTTACTATCCTGTTTTTGATTTAAATACACAAAAAATAAATGGTTTTTAAAAACTGGATTAAAGTTAGATTCTTCAACCAAAGGTTTGTCTTCTTTACGTGTATAGAGTATAGGCATTTTGTGCTGTGCACTTGCAATATCATAACCACTTCCTCCAAAACTTTTCTTCAGTAGTAAGAAAGCGTCTACCTCTGCCCATTGCGCAATGTTGTTAATAAGAGTAGAAGAGGAGCCTAATCCCCACTGACGGTCAAATTCTAATCGAGTTTCAATAGTGTAACCTTTTTCATTAGAAAGGAAATCAGGATTCAATTCGTTAGCAACTTGTAAAATTTCCAGAAGTGTTTCAGAAATGCCTAGCCCTTCCTCATCAGTTAGAATTGATTTTTCAGAAGTATTAGTAGTTCCAGATAAATGTAAAGGCAGCTGAATTTTGGTTTCGAACCAACAGTTACCTTCGTAATCAAGACTTTTCCAGATAATATTTTTTGAATCATTTTCTTCAACAACTAACCATTGACCTTTTTTTGTTGGTAAAGCGAGTGCTTTGATTCCGTCAAGAACAAGATATTCCGAAGTTAGAAGAAGTTTACCGTGGCTATAAAAAGATTTTTTCATCAACTAGTTAACGTCTCAGTTTTTCGATTTGTTGTACTACTTCACTATGTGTTACGGTATTGGACTTGAAATAGTTTACCAATTGCTCTTTTTCTTCGTTAGTAGCCTGAAACTGATTTAAGATATTCATTAGATGCATTTTCATGTGTCCTTGTTGGATTCCTGTGGTAATAAGTGAGTTGATCGCACCAAAATTTTGCGCAAGACCTGCTACCGCCGTAATCTCCATAAGTTTTTTAGCGTTCGGATTTCCTAGCAGATGTAAAGCCAATTTTACCAAAGGATGTAGTGCAGTTAGTCCGCCTACTGTGCCAAGAGCCAATGGGATCTCTATTGAGAAATGAAAAATATCATTTTCAATTTTGGCATTTGTTAGACTTGTATATTTTCCGTCTTTTGAAGCAAATGCGTGCGCTCCAGCTTCGATAGCCCTAAAATCATTTCCAGTCGCTAATACTACTGCATCAATACCGTTCATAATACCTTTATTATGAGTTACAGCTCTATAAGGTTCTATTTTTGCAATTTGTACTGCTCTTACAAATTTCTCTGCGTATTGGAGAGAAGATAATTCTCCTACTTTGGGTAACTCATGTACAGGACAAGAAACATATGCTCTAACAAGGCATTCCGGAACATAATTCGAGAGAATACTCATAATAATTTCTATGTTCTTTTCTTCTTCTGAAAAGTCAGTATAGTTAGATGCCGCTTTGGTTAAAGAATCAGCAAATTGCTCTAAACAAGAATTGATAAAATTTGCTCCCATAGCATCAGCGGTGCCAAATGTGCAGTGCAGTTGATAGTAGTTTTCAATTTCCGAAGATTTATCTCTAAGTTCTATATCAATAATACCTCCACCACGTTTCTCCATATTTTTAGTAATGTGAGAAGCAGATGAAATAAGATGAGGTTTAATGTTTTCGAAAAATGATTTTAGTTTTTTGAGATCTCCTGTATATGTAAAATGTACTTGCCCAACTTTTACAGTTGATAGTACTTCTGCTTTAAATCCGCCTTTATTCTGCCAGAATTTAGCTGCTTTACTTGCAGCAGCGACTACGGAACTCTCTTCGATAGCCATTGGGATTGTAAATCGCTTACCATTAATCAGAAAATTTGGTGCTACAGAAAAAGGTAAATAATAGTTAGAAATGGTGTTTTCTGTAAATTCATCATGCAATTGCTGGAGTTTATCATCAGAATTCCAATATGTTTTTAGGGTGTCAACCGTATTTTGATCATTGTTAAAATGATGTTCAACCAACCACTTAATTTTATCAGATTTAGAAAGCTTAGAAAAGCCAGAAACCACTGGAGCCATATTATTTTTTTACTGTCAGGCTTCAAAGATACTATTCTGTTTTTATACCAAACGATTTTTGTTAATTCTTAAAACACTTTTACTCGCTTATTTTTAAATTATAATATCTGATAGATTATAGCAGTTTAGTTGATGATATGCTAATAAATATTCCTTTCTCGGGGAGCTTTTTATTGTATTTAACGTCAATTGTTGTATTTTTCACGGATTTTTTAGTATTCTTGGCGCTAACAATTTTTTATAAAAGTATAATATGAGAATAACCAGATTGTTTTTTGGAATTATAGTATTATTAAGTTCTGTGACAATTGCACAGGATAAAGCTTTCACTCTAGAAGAAATATGGGGAGGAACTTTTAGAACAGAAAGATTACAATCTTTACACTCCATGAATAATGGTAAAGAGTATTCTGTTTTAGAAAGAGATAATACTAATGGAGATACATCTATTGAAGTCTATGATTATGCAACTGGAGAAAAAGCAAACACATTAATAAAATCTTCTAATATAGAGGACCTTAAATATATTCAAGGGTACGAATTTAGTAAAGATGAAAAAAGAGTTTTACTTGCTAGTGAACTAGAGCAAATCTATCGTCGTTCATCAAGAGGAATCTACCATATCTTTGATGTTCCTTCTAATAGTAGTTTCAAAATTAGTGATAAGAAAATACAATCTCCGGCTTTGTCTCCAGACGGAAACAAATTGGCATATGTATTCGAGAATAATATTTATGTGCTGAATTTTGTAAGCGGAGAGGAGATCCAACTGACGGATGACGGTAAGAAGAATGAGATTATAAATGGTATTACGGATTGGGTATATGAAGAAGAATTTGCTTTTGTAAGAGCTTTTGATTGGAGTGCTGATAGCAATAAAGTAGCTTTTATAAGATTCGACGAGAAAGATGTTCCAGAGTTTTCTATGGATGTATATGGTGCTGAGTTATACCAAAAACAAGATGTTTTTAAATACCCTAAAGCTGGAGAAAAAAATGCAGAAGTTTCATTGCATATCGCAGATTTAGGAAGTATGTCTTTAGATAAAGTAAATCTGGGGGATTATAAAGACTTCTATATCCCTAGAATAAAATGGTCTGCTAATCCAGATATTTTGAGTGTACAGGTTTTAAATAGACACCAAAATAATCTGGATTTAATTTTTGTAGATGCTAAAACAAAAACTCCAAAGGTTGTTCTAAATGAAAAAGATGAAGCTTATATCGATATTACAGATAATCTTACATTTTTAGAAGACAATAGTTTTATTTGGACTAGTGAAAAGGACGGATACAATCATATCTACCATTATAAAGAGACAGGAGAATTGATTAATCAGGTTACTACTGGTTCTTGGGAAATAACAGATTATTATGGATACGATGCTAAAAGTAAAAGCATTTTTTATCAAAGTGTAGAAAATAAGAACATCAATAGAGATATTTATTCAATTGGTTTAGATGGAAAAAACAAGAAGAGACTAAGCACTAAAGAAGGAACTAATGATGCGGATTTTAGCGCAGATTTTAGTCAATACATTAATTATTTCTCAAATGCATCTACTCCTTTTGAGTTTACCTTAAATAATGCGGCTGATGGAGCAGTAATTCGTGAGATTAAAAACAATAAAGGGTTAAAAGATAAGCTTGCAGAATATGATGTAAGACCAAAAGAATTTTCTACGATAGATATTAATGGCGAAACCTTAAATATGTGGACGATCAAACCAAAGGATTTCGATCCTGCTAAGAAGTATCCACTGTTTATGTATCAATATTCTGGACCAGGATCTCAATCGGTTAGTAATTCTTGGAATAGAAGTAACGATTATTGGTATATGATGTTAGCGCAGCAAGGATATATTGTTGTTTGTATAGATGGAAGAGGTACTGGTTTTAAAGGAGCAAAGTTTAAGAAAGTTACTCAAAATGATTTGGGGAATTTAGAAGTTCAGGATCAGATTGCGGCAGCAAAACAATTAGGAGCACTAGAATATATTGATGCATCAAGAATTGGGATATGGGGATGGAGTTACGGAGGCTTTATGTCCAGTAACTGTTTATTTAAGGCGCCGGATACTTTTAAAATGGCTATTGCAGTAGCTCCGGTAACCAGTTGGAGATTTTATGATACGATCTATACCGAACGATATTTGATGACTCCACAGGAGAATGCAAAAGGATATGATAATAATTCGCCAATCAATTTTGTGGATGGGTTAAAAGGTAAATTTTTGTTAGTGCACGGTAGCGCAGATGATAATGTACATGTACAGAATACAATGCGTTTAATTGAAGCATTGGTGCAGAAAAACAAAGATTTTGATTGGGCAATATACCCGGATAAGAATCATGGAATTTATGGAGGTAACACTCGATTACATCTGTATAATAAGATGACTAATTTTATTAAAACGAACTTATAAATCATTAAACAACTCATTTAATTAAACTAACATAATGGCAAATACAGTTAAAGCAGCTCATCAAAAAGAGCTTTTTGGACATCCGGTTGGATTATATATATTATTTTTTACAGAAATGTGGGAGCGATTCTCTTATTACGGAATGAGAGCAATCTTTGTATTATATCTAACGGCTAAAACAATTGATGAAAATGCAGGTTTAGGCTGGTCTTCTGGAGAAGCTTTGTCATTATATGGCTGGTATACTATGTTGGTCTATGTAGCATCTATTCCTGGAGGATGGATAGCTGATAAGTTTTTGGGTCAGAAAAAATCTGTTTTAATAGGAGGGATTTTATTAGTAGCAGGACATAGTATTCTGGCTATTGAACAAATGTGGGCTTGGTATTCTGGACTTGGTTTAATTATAGCTGGTGTAGGGATGTTAAAACCAAATATTTCCACAATGGTTGGTGGTCTTTATAAACAAGGGGATATTAGAAGAGATAAAGGTTTTACAATTTTTTATATAGGAATCAATCTAGGAGCATTTTTATCCAGTTTGATTGTTGGATATGTTGGAGAGGTTCATGGTTGGCATTATGGGTTTGGTCTTGCAGGAATTGGAATGGCTTTAGGGTTATTGCAATATCTTTTAGGGCAAAAATATCTGAAAAATGTTGGAAATTTCCTTGGTACTTCTGAGAAAGTTGAAGATAAAGAAGCGATGAAAAAGCCTTTGACAAAGATTGAAAAGGATAGAATAGTTGTTTTATTAATATCATTTTTATTGGTGATTGTCTTCTGGGGAGCCTTTGAACAAGCTGGTGGTTTAATGAATATTTACGCGAAAGAAAAGACCAATCGTATGTTAATGGGATGGGAAATTCCTGCTTCATGGTTTCAATCACTAAATGCAATGTTTATTATCTTTTTAGGAACTTCTGTTGCTTGGTATTGGGCTAATAGAAAATTAAAAGGAAAAGTGTCTAGTTCATTATTTAAAATGATTTTAGGTCTTATTATCATGGGAACAGGTTTCTTTTTTATGACTGCTGCTTCAATGGAATTTGAATCAAATGGTTCTTCAGCTATGTATTGGTTAGTATTAGCGTATTTGTTCCATACAATTGGTGAGCTTTGTATATCTCCTGTTGCATTGTCGTTTATTACCAAATTGGCTCCTGTTAAGTATGGTGCTTTAATGATGGGGGTTTATTTCGCAATGACTGGATTTGGTAACAAATTGGCCGGTTTATTAGGAGAATCCGCTGAGAGTTTAGGAGAGTTTACCATATTTACAGGTATTGCTGTTTTCTGTGTTGTATTTGGTCTTTTGGTAATGTTATTTAGAAAGAAATTAGAAGTCTTGACTCATGGAGTTGAGGATAAGGAAGGAACCATAAATGAAGAAGCAGAAGGCTTCGAATTAGCAGACAACTAAAAATTCTATATATGAATACCGATATAGAGAACTTATTTGAAGATAAGGTTTTAGGGCATCCTGCCGGACTTTTTGTGTTATTTTTTACAGAGATGTGGGAACGATTTTCATTCTATGGAATGAGAATTCTCTTGGTGATTTTTTTAACTCAGCCATTATTTGGAGAGAATCCTGGTTGGGCTAATTGGCCAAGGGAACATGCTTTAGCATTATTTGGGACGTACGCATCTTTACTGTATTTAACACCAATTTTAGGAGGGTATATCGCTGATAAAATTACTGGATATCGATGGGCTGTTACTATTGGTTGCTTAGTAATGACGTTGGGACATGTTTCTATGGCGTTTGAAACCGAAACTACTTTATATATTGGTTTGGGTTTGTTAGTGATAGGTACAGGTTTGTTTAAACCTAATATTACTTCTATTATTTCCGAAATGTATAAAGGAAATGATGCCAAAAAAGATGGAGCTTACACGATATTCTACATGGGAGTAAATGCTGGAGCTTTCTTTGGGATTATGCTCTGCGGATATTTAGGTGAAAATTTTAGTTGGGCATTAGGTTTTGGGTTAGCTGGAATTTTTATGTTTCTAGGAATGATTCAATTTTGGTTAGCGAATCCTTTATTTGGTGATATAGGGGCAAGACCAAATAAAGAAATAAAACAAGAGGTTGTTCTGGAAAAAGGAGATAAGCTAAATCCTTTTACCATTTTTGATAAGATTTTGATAGCACTTAGTGCGACTATAGGATTCACTTGGTTGATAAATGACCCGATGTCAAAGATCGGAAACATTAATTTGTTTGGTTTCACGTTAGGAAGTTACGAAGGTCCAACTATAGTAATTATTCTAGGAGTACTTTTGTTCCTGTTTTTAATTATCTCTAGAATTCTTAGGTATAGTTCTACAGTTAGGGATAGAATGATAGCTGTTGCAATCTTTGCGTTTTTTACCGTATTCTTTTGGGCAGCGTTCGAACAAGCGGCAGGATCACTGAATATTTTTGCAAGAGATTATGTTGCTAGGGATTTATCAGGTTCATCAGCTTTAATTTTTAAGATTATTGATGCTATTTTAACGGTCGTTCCTTTAGTGATTATTTCTTGGGTTTTGTATTTATTATTTAAAAAGACATTTTCTAAAATAGGTGTATCCAATATAATATTGTCAATATCCTTTATAATAATATGGGGAATTGTGATTTGGAAATTGAACAATGAATTTAGTAAAGATACTACAGAAGTTGGTGCCACTTGGTTTGGAATTTTAAATTCATTCTTTATAATAGCATTAGCACCATTGTTTTCTAAATGGTGGGAAAGTAAATATAACCCTAGTGCAGCTTTTAAATATGGTTTTGGACTTGGTTTACTAGGTATTGGGTTTGCATTATTGGCCTATGGATCTTCCGGAATCCCACAAGGAGCAAAGACAGCTTCGGTAAGTATGATTTGGTTAATTTTAGCATATCTTTTCCATACTTTAGGAGAGCTATGTTTGTCCCCTGTTGGTTTGTCATATTTAAGTAAGTTAGTTCCGGGTAGAATGATTGCGTTTATGTTTGGTATCTGGTATTTGGCAATAGCAATAGGTCAAAAAGCTGCAGGAACACTTGGGGGAATGATCGATGAGGTTACAGCTAATTATAATTTGTCAACATTTTTTTTGATATTTACAATAGTCCCTATAGCGGCTGGAACATTAATTATAATTTTGAATCCATTGTTAAAGAGACTAATGCACGGGATCCGTTAATACTAAAACATTACTTTACCCGTTACCCAAAACGGGTAAAGTTTTTAATAAGGAACAGTTTTTGTTTCGACTAATATGTAAATACAAATTTTAAACATATGAAAAACCTACTTTTTCTAATTGGATTTCTCTTTGTTTTGCCTATGCAGGCACAGGAGATTAAATGGATGTCGATGAATGATGCGCTAGAGGCACAAAAGAAAACTCCTAAGAAGATTTTTATGGACGTGTATACCAATTGGTGCGGGCCTTGTAAATTATTAGACAAGAATACTTTTCATAATAAAGATGTGGTTGAATATGTGAACTCTAATTATTATGCCGTAAAATTTAATGGTGAAGGAACTGAGGAAATTCGTTATAATGACTTTACCTACACCAATCCTAATCATAATCCAGATAGAAAAGGAAGAAATAGCCAACACTTTTTTGCGAATGCATTAAAAATTAGTGGATATCCGAGTATCGTTTTCTTCGATGAAAAAGGAAATTTAATAGCACCTGTTGTAGGATATAAGACACCACAACAGCTAGAGATTTATCTAAAGATGATCCATACAGATGAATATAAAAAATTGACTAGTGCAGAAGCTTGGCAGCAATATGAACAATCATTTGTGAGTACATTTAGTAATTAAAAAAAATACTTTACTAGAAAAAACTTCTTTTACCAATTATGGTAAAAGAAGTTTTTTTTTGAATTTTATTGATTGGTTTAAAAAGTAAGGTAACCCAATCTACTTTTCTGATACTATGCTACTCCACTATTTTTTTATCCTATTTCATAGCTGATTCTAGAAAATAAAATAGTCAAACATACTAGGAATTATTCCTAATTTTGTATCTTTGTTTTGGAATAATTCCTACTCCTATAAATTCGTTAAACTTCATTAAAAGAATCTTAAAAACACAATTATGGAGTACATGTTGCTATTATAGAGTAAAACAAAATGTATGTGTAGCACCAATACATAATTGAAGAAATATACCTTATGAGCGGTATTAAGTATGAAATACAGAACAGGAAGCTTAGATCTTATAAGCACACATTTGATTATAACTTTTGTAAGCAAAAGTATGATGAATATGCTCTTATGGATTTAAATGAGTTTAAAAAATGTTTAAAGAAACCTGAGAAATTGGGGGAGATAGGACATTTATGTAGTTTTATTCTTTGGGTGAAAAATAAGGATCAAGATGAGTATCGTGATTGTTTAGGAGACTATGGGTTAATTCATTTATTGTTTCACTGTCTTGAGAGCAAACATAATGCTGATATTCATGCCGAATATATTCATATGCTATTTAAAGAAGATATAAAATTGGTTTGAGATATAAAATGTGTCCTTTTTATTGAGATATGTACGGATTATTTTTTGGTGATTTTATCAATATACGCACCCTCTTTCCAAAGACCTTGCTTTACTATAGCGCCACTACTATCATAGACTTTTCCTTTTCCATTTTTCTTGTTGTGTTTCCATTTTCCCTGATGTTTAGATCCATCAGTTTTGTATAAGGTTCCTTTGCCGTTCATTTGATTTTTTCTAAAAGAACCTTCATAACGATCACCATTAGGCCATGTATAGGTTCCTCTTCCCGAAATTTGATTATTATAAAAGGTACCTGAGTATGCAGCTGTGTCAAACCAAAAGATATTCCCTTTAATTAAAGTGCCATTTAGTACTTCTACATCAAAAGTGACGCCTTCAGAAATAAACTTATGCCATCCACTTGGTAATTGGCGAATCTGTTTTGTAGGGATTGTATTTATTTGTTGTGCATTACTAATAAAAATGACACCAACAATCAGTAGCAATAATAAAAGACCTCTTTTCATAGTATTTTTTTAATAATTGTCGCAAATAGATAGACCATACTTACATGCTGCTGTGTTTTTTGTAAATAACCTGAGTTAAATTAATGTAATATGTAAACCGTAATTTTGTTAAAGAAAGTGATTTCCTACAAATAATTTCTAAAAATTATTTTTTTAAACTGTATAAATGTTAAATTTTGCAAAATAATGCTTTTCAACGATGATATTTGCATATAATCGTTATATTTGGCCAGAATTGAAATAAATAATAAACCAAATCGTTTAATAAAAGTATTTAAAATCCTCCCCATTTTTTTTCGGTTTTAAATATTCATCTGAGCTTAACCTATTATGAAAAAACGCTTCATCATTGCCCCTTCAATGTTGTTATTAATTGGATTGCTTTTTCCTCTTATTTCTGCTAATAAGATAGAGCCTCCTAAACCTTCTAAAGAACTTAGTCAAGTCCGATCATCTGTCGATTTTTTTAAGAATCCGATTTCAGATATGCAAAAAGAGCTTTTAGTAGATGCTATAGAGTCTTATTTCGACCAAGCATTAAAGCAACATAAAATTGTAGGAGCAGGTGTTGGTATAGTAAAATGTGATTCGGTTATTTATTTAGGTGGTTTCGGAAAAAGAAATGCTTCGTTGAACGATACTATAAATGAAGAAACTGTTTTTAGGATTGGATCTGTTTCTAAAGGATTTGCAGGTGTGCTTTCCGGAATGTATGTAGAAGAAGGATTGCTTAATTGGGAAGATAAGGTAAATAATTATGTTCCATCTTTTCAACTTGCTAGTAGAAAATGGACGGATAGTGTAACGCTTTCTCATATCTTATCTCATTCATCTGGATTACCATATCATAGTTTTACCAACCTGGTTGAAGATGGTGTAGACTTAAATACAATTGCTGGTCAGTTTAAAAGTATTCCGACAATTGATAAACCTGGTAAAATATATAGCTATCAAAATGCTGTATTTGCGCTTAGTGGAGAAATGATAGAAAAAGTAACTGGCAAATCATATGGAGAGGCAATTGCAGAAAAGATTTTTAAGCCACTTAAGATGAATACTGCATCAACAGATTATAATTCCCTTAAAGTATCTACTAATGTAGCGATGCCTCATAGAAAATATGGTAGACGTTGGAAGTCCTTAAAACTAAATCAAAAATATTATAATGCTATTCCAGCTGGAGGAGTAAATGCCAGTGTAACTGATATGGCTAAATGGATGCGATTTTTGTTAGGACATAATCCTAATGTGATGAGTGCCGATGGTTTAAAGAATGTTTTTAATCCTGTGATTAATCTTCCCGGTAAAAGTAAATATTACCAGAGATGGGATGGACATCAAGGATCACACTATGCACATGGATGGCGTATTCACGATTTTAAAAATAGAGAAACAGGAGAATCAAATAGAATGATTCATCACGGAGGCCACGTAAACAGTTATAGAAGTGAGATTGCTATATTCCCTCAGGAAGACCTTGGGATTACAATCCTTTTTAATAGTCCTACGAAATTAGCGAGAACAGTAATTCCTGATCTTCATAAAATTGTTAAACAGGTTATGGAAATGCCAGAAGAACAATTAGTGGCAGAAGTTTCTGACCTAAACGACATATTGTAACTTATAACTATTTAAAAATATATGCTCCCTTTTTATCAGTACGATGAAAAGGGATTTTTTTTTGTTTACATGTTAATTCCCATTGATCAAGATAACTTCTGTAGTTACTTCCATCGGCAATAATCTGTCTGGGTTGTAACGTTTCAATTACTCTTTTTAAATGAATTTTTGGAGAGTTAGTTAAAATGATGACATTAGGACGTAGTCCTTTTACATTATAAATACCAATACTATCTAATACTAGTATTGTTTTATCCTTGTAGCGATAAACATTGTTTAGTTTTTTATTAGTGGTAAATCGAGAATTATTTTCAATGAGATAACCATTTAATAAAAATTTTTCGGAGTTTTTAGAAATAGAATCTTTACTGTAAATAGAGAGACATTGGTTTTGTAGAAAGCCTAAAGTAGTGTTGCGTTGATTATGAAAAATAATAAGCTCTTCCTTCTCACTATTTTGTTGATTTTCATACATCAAATTAAATGATAGAAGAGTTATGCTTACTGTAACTGCTAAAATACTCGTTGGGTTAAATTTTTTAAACGTAAATATTAATGAGATTATAAGAATATAACCAATTATGAGCATTCTCCAGGAAAACGAAATATGCGTTACTAAAAAAGATTCTTGTTTCGAGACCCAATGAACAATGTAATTCATCGCATTTATACAACTTCCAAAGGTGGATGCTACCGAATTGGGCAATATCCGAACTTCTGCTAATATAACTACTAATATTCCAAAACCAAGTATGATCCCTAATACTGGAATGATAATAAGATTCGCTATAAAAAACAAAAGCGGGAATTGATGGAAATAAAATAATGTTAAGGGTAAGAGACCTAGTTGAGCAGCTATAGTAACCGTAAAGGTTTCCCATAATACCTTATCAATATAAAATCTCGGTCTGTATAATTTAACAAAAGATGGTTGTATCCAGACGATTGCGAATACAGCTAAATAACTTAACTGGAATCCAACGGAAAATAGTAATAACGGACGTAAACATAATAATATAAACATTGAGATAGTTAGTGCA
The DNA here is from genome assembly GCF_947492405.1 of uncultured Aquimarina sp. Lineage (GTDB taxonomy): Bacteria > Bacteroidota > Bacteroidia > Flavobacteriales > Flavobacteriaceae > Aquimarina. Next base: position 553,567 of record NZ_CANLMP010000002.1, on the reverse strand, counting down.
TTATAGATACTCGTTTTAGATCGAATATGCATTCCTATAGCTATAAAAGAAAACATAGTTACGGCTCTTAGAACTGATGGAGATAAACCAGCGATAATTGCAAAACACCATAGTAATAAAATAACAATAGTGGTTTTGATAATCTTACCGTTTTTTCCAAACCAGTTTAGAGGTTTAAGAATAAGATTTAATATTATTAGAAGTATGCCGACATGCAAACCTGAAACTGCAAGGATATGAATGGCTCCCGCATCTCTGTAATCTGCGAAGATTTTATTGTCAATATCCTGTCTTTGTCCTAGTAGTAACGCATTGATGATGGATAGCTGTTTTTGACTAAAATGATAAGGAGCAAGTTTTTTATTAATATCAGTTCTAATGAAAGCTGCTATACGATAAATAGAAAGGATTGAATTCTTTGTGTGTATTAGTTGTTTAAAATCAGTTGTGATTTTATGAAAAATATATTGTTTGGATAGGTAATGTGCATAATCAAATTGATTTGGGTTTAAGGGCTTTGAGATTGATGATATCTTAGAATATGTTACATACGATTGTCCAGTGATAAGGGTTGTCTGTATGTCCTTTTTAGGTATTTGTAATAGTAGGTTTCCTGTTACATTTTTGTTTTTGATTGATTGAAGAGTAATTACATACTTTTCATAGTAGGAGGTGGGTTTTAATCTTTCCTTAATATAAAAACTGATAGTTACAGGAGTTTCTTGGTATTCATTCGCTAATAGGTTGGTGTAATGGCTAGGATTGTTCTTAGGATGATGAATTTGCACTAAGATAATTCCGAAAAAAATAAAAGTAATGATTACAAAAACACTAAAAACATGAGAACTACGAAATGGCTTTTTTGTATACCACCAGGAAATCGACAAACCTACAATAGTGATTGTTTCGTATATAAGTACCAACCTAAGACTGACTGAAGTATAATAACCAAAGACGATTCCGATGATCAATGAAAAAGTAAGAATCAAAAAAGGAATATTAAGTAATCTATGCACAGAGTCTAACGTATTAATTGCATAGGGTTTTTAGTCCCTACAATTAATCGTGTTGTCTAAGAGTCATATGTTACCAGTGAAATCTGTTTTTTTTGCTTAAGAAATTTTAAAACTCCTCATAGGCAATAGTTAGTTTGTCCACTATGATTTGAATATTTGACTCTTATTATAATAAACACTATGTGTTATTTTTAGTACTTCTGATTGCAAGTACAATAACAAATATCATTACTTATATTAAAAAAAATGGTTGGTGGGATGTATAAAGTTGTTACACAACATATGTGCTTTCAGAAAATAAGATAAAAAAGGATAATTTACTCGATAATCGAGATTTAAATGCTCCTAGGCTTGCCTCGAAATCTAAAATTATTTTCTATCTAATGCCTCATGGGCTTGCTCTGAGGTAGTTTACTTTAGAAACAATTATAATTATAAAGGTCTATTTACAGGTCTTAATCCTCTTCTTGTTAATTTCATTTCTCTATTTATGATTGTGACTCTTCCTGTATCTATTTTTACAGTATAATCAGGATGTGGTCCATGGGGATCTACATCCAGAAGAATATGTAAAGATGAATTTGACGTTGGACCAAAATTATAAGTTTCTTGATATCCTTCGTGAGTCAAGGCATCAATTCTTTTTCCATCGTGTCTTATGATCATTTCGAATTCACCTCCGATACCGGTTTCATTATCTAGGCGTAAAAATTTTCTGCTATAAGGCTGGAATCCCAAAAGACTACCAAAATATTGAGGTTTAGGAGTATGATACCAATTCTTAAACCTTGGAGCTTCTTCCCAAATAAAACCTCTATTATCTCTAAATTTATTACTCATCAAATGGGTCAGTGTAGTAATCTCTTTTTTTACATTAAAAAGATTTCTATTTAGATGATAGTAAATAAATTGTTCTTCATTGTATTCTTCGCCATTAACTTTGGCATCTATAACTTTTTTTACTTCTGAAGGTGCTAAAGAGTATTCCATAACAAAAATGAGTTTTATAGTATACTAATATAAAAGTATTTAGGGGAATAAAACAAAAAAGTTGCTAAGAAAAATAAGTTTGTGGATTATAAAATTCTTCTGATCCCTGCAAAACATTTATTCCAATATCTTTCTTCAAGACTTGATATAGTTACTCCTTTAGAAGTGGATGCATGTATAAATTCAATATGCTTTCCGGTAGCGACAACCAATCCTACGTGATTTATGACATTTTTGTTTTTATTAGTTTTAAAAAATAAAAGATCACCAATCTTCACATTCTTTAGAGAGATTTTGTCTCCTTGTGTCGCCATAGCTTTGGATGTTCTTGGAAGCACGACTTCTCCTTTCTTAAATGATGTGTATATCAATCCCGAACAATCCATTCCTTTTTTAGTAGTTCCTCCGTATTTATATCGGGTTCCTTCAAAAGTTTTTGCATAGTTTATAATACTTTTGATTTTTTTGCCTTTAGGATTTGTTTTCGTTTTCTTACTAGAAGTGTTTTTAGTTCTTTGAGTAACAGAAGTACTCTTTTTAGAACCTCCACAGGAAGAAAGGGTTATGCAAATTATCACTAAAAAATAAAATAATTTATTCATTTCGGGGCGCTTTATTTTGTGGTTTCTACAATTAAGTTAGCAGTTTTGTCACTAGCTCCTTTTCCACCAAGTTTCTTTTCTAAATCATAATAATCTAAGAACATTACAGCTCTGTTATAATCATCTAATATTTTCGTGAACTCTTCTTTTAACCTTTTTGTATTGAAATCGTCTTGAATTAGTTCTGTAACAACAGGTTTATCCATTATTAAATTTACTAAAGAAATATACTCCAAATTGATAATTCTTTTGGCGATATGATATGAGATAGTATTTCCTTTATAGCAGACCACTTGTGGAACTTTAAATAATGCAGTTTCTAGTGTTGCAGTTCCAGAAGTCACTAAAGCTACATTACTTAAACTTAAGATATCATAAGTACGATTCATAATTAAATGTACCCCTTCTTTTTTTATAAAAGGCTCATAAAATTTTTCCTCTTGACTAGGAGCACCAGCAATTACAAATTGATAAGATGGGAAATCATCTACTAGACTAAGCATAACTTCCAGCATTTTTTTTATTTCTTGCTTTCTACTTCCTGGTAATATCGCAATAATCGGTCGCTCATCTAATTGGAATTGTTTTTTAAAAACATCAGGCATTATTTGATGATGGTCGGCGATAGCATCTATAAGCGGATGCCCCACAAAATTTACCTCATAGTTGTATTTTTTATAAAAATCAGGTACAAAGGGAAGTATGACATACATATGATCCACATTAGCCTTGATAGTTTTTACTCTGCCGGCTCTAGATGCCCATACTTGAGGACTAATATAGTAATGAGTAATATAGCCTTTTGGTTTAGCCCATTTGGCAATACGAAGATTAAAACCAGAGTTATCGATCAGAATAAGTGCATCGGGATTATATTGTTCAATATCTTTTTTACATTCCTTTATAAAACCTAAAATCTTAAATAAATTTAGAATAACTTCAAAAAACCCCATAAAGGCTCTTTCTTTGTAGTGCAGAACCATAGTGCCACCTACCGATTGCATTAAGTCTCCTCCCCAAAATCTGAATTCTGCATCCGGATCTTCTTTAAGGATAGATTTCATAAGGTTAGCACCGTGTAAGTCACCTGATGCCTCTCCTGCTATAAGATAATATTTCATCTTCAATAAACTTTCTTCATGTATTAACTAAATTTACTAATTGCTATACAAACAGCCGCAATAAGTGTAGCAAGAAGCACGCCACGTGCTCTATATGGTTTATTTTGTTTTAAAAATAAAAAGAAAATTATCAAATTAAGAATCGCTCCCAAAGCAATTAAACTTCCTAAAAAATTATTTTCTCGTGCGGCTTTTAACGTTTCTGCGATACTTAATTCAGAAAATAATAAAATGTATAAAATGATGCCAATGCTATTTGCAAATATTCCAGTAAAAAAACCAATAAGAATTTCTTTTTTAATCATGTAATGGCCAGTTGTTTAGTTCTTGTATAAAATGATGTGCGGTAAGATCAAATTGTGTTGGAACAATGGAAACATATCCGTTGTGTAATGCCCATTCATCAGTATCTTCTCCTTTATCTTCGTTAATAAATTTTCCTGACAACCAATAATAATCTCTTCCCATAGGGTTTGTTCTTTTATCAAATTCTTCTACCCAATGTGCATTGGCTTGTCTACAAATTTTAATGCCTTTTATATCTTTTTCATCTAACTTTGGGATATTAACATTGAGAACAATACCTTTTGGTAGTCCGTTTTTAAGTACATTTTCTACGATTGCTTTGACAAACTTTTTAGAAGGTTCGAAGTTGGCATTCATACTATAATCTAATAGGGAAAAGCCAATAGCAGGAATTCCTTCGATTCCGGCCTCTACAGCGGCACTCATGGTACCAGAATAAATTACATTAATAGCAGAATTAGAACCGTGATTGATTCCACTGACACATAAATCTGGTTTTCGCTTCAATATTTCTCTGGTTGCCATTTTGACACAATCCACAGGAGTTCCAGAACAACTGTATTCTTTTTGTGGTGCTTTTTTGTCAATAGTGATTGGATCGCAATACAATGTGCTGTTTATAGTAATAGCATGACCCATAGCGCTTTGAGGGCTGTCTGGAGCTACGACACATACATCGCCGATTTCATTCATGATACTAATCAAAGCCCTTATTCCAGGGGCTGTAATGCCATCATCATTGGTAACTAAAATCAACGGTTTTCTTTGTGACATGGAATTGTTTTTTACACTGGTAAAAATACATTTTTTTTATTCTAAATATATTATTCATAATCAGTAGTGTATATTATTAGTTCTTTTAAGAAAAATTTAGTATTATTACCTGATATTGGCACGATTTTTAATGTATTTTGCCAGGAACACCCCTAAATTAAAAATGAGCGTATGAAAAAGAGTTTTTTGGTATTGATGCTTACCGTAATTGTATCAGCTGCTTCCTGCAGCTTTACAACAAAAGTTGACAATGACCCTGATAAAGATCGTATACTGATTGATTTAATCAGCTATGTGTTAAGTAAAGGTCATTATGACGCAAAGGATATTAATGATGATTTCTCTAAGAATGTTTTTGTTGATTACATAGATGCATTGGATCCTTTAAAACGATATTTTTATAAAAGTGACATAGAAGAGTTTAAGAAATTTGAAGCTTTAATCGATGATCAAATCAGAGACAAAGAAATTGATTTCTTCAATCTTACATATGAAAGACTGCAGCAAAGAATGACTGAGGCTAGGTCTTTGTACAAAGAAATATTAGAACGTCCTTTTAATTTCGAAAAGGAAGAAGATATAAATACAGATTATGATAAGTTGTCATATGCTAGTAATAAAGATGAAATGAAGAACCGCTGGAGATTGCAGCTTAAGTTCAATGCATTATCAAGTTATTATGACAAAGTTGATGAACAAGTTGATTCTATAACAAAAAACAAAGAATTTAAAAGAAAATCTGCTGTTGTGTTAGAAGAAGAGTCTCGTGAATTAACAAAAACTTCATTAAAGGAATATTTTGAGTTTGCTGATGATTTAGAGAGAAAAGATTGGTTTTCTATCTATATCAATTCTATTGTAGAAGAATTTGATCCACATACTTACTATTTTGCTCCGCAGGATAAAGATCGTTTTGATATTGCCATGTCTGGTAAGTTAGAAGGAATAGGTGCTAGATTACAGAAAAAAAATGATAATGTAAAAATTGTTGAGATTATTTCTGGTGGACCTGCTTGGAGAGGAAATAAAGTAGAGGTAGGAGATTTCATTATGAAGGTAAAACAAGAAGATGAGGTTGAACCAGTAAGCATCGTAGGAATGAGACTTGATGATGCTGTAAGTCTTATTAAAGGTCCTAAAGGAACTAAGGTTGTTCTAACTGTTAAGAAAGTTGATGGAACAATAGAGAATGTAGAGATTGTGAGAGACGTTGTTGAGCTGGAAGAAACCTATGCAAAATCTTCTGTGGTTAAGAAAAATGATAGGAATTTTGGGATAATCAATTTACCTAAATTCTATTTTAATATGCAAGATTACAATCAGCGTAATGCTGCAAAAGATGTGAAGCAAGAAATTATTCGTCTTAAAGAACAAGATATGGAAGGCCTTGTTATAGATCTTAGAGATAATGGAGGAGGATCTTTACAGACTGTTGTAGATATTGCTGGTTTGTTTATTGATAAAGGACCTATTGTTCAGGTAAGGACTAAAGGAGAATCTCCAGAAGTTTTAAGTGATAAAGATCGAAATATTTTATGGGATGGACCATTAGTTATTTTGGTTAACGAACTTTCGGCTTCCGCTTCAGAGATTTTAGCTGCCGCAATGCAAGATTATAAAAGAGCAATTATCATTGGTAGTAAGCAAACTTATGGAAAAGGAACTGTACAGAATGTTATGGATCTTAATAGATGGATGCGTAGTAATGATTTTGGAGACTTAGGAGCTTTAAAATTAACAACTCAGAAATTCTACCGTGTCAATGGAGGTTCTACACAATTAGAAGGAGTAAAAAGTGATGTCGTAGTTCCGGATCGTTATAGTTACATTGATATTGGCGAAAAAGATCAAGAAAATCCACTTCCTTGGGATAAAATACCAGCAGCAGATTATAATTTGTGGGATGGTTATATTGACTTTGATCAAACTATTAGTAAAAGTAAAGCTCGTATGGCAACTAATGAGCAATTAAAACTTATCGAAGAAAATGCAAAGTGGGTAAGAGAAAAGAGAGATGTAAATAAATACTCGCTGAATTATAATGAATACAAAGCGAATATCGAGCTAAACGAAAAACAAGCAGAACGTTTCGAGAGCCTAAATGATTACAAAACTAATCTTACTTTTGAATCATTACCGTACGAAAAAGATCTTATGGAAAAAGATTCTATTCTTAAGGAAAAGAGAAATAGATGGCATCAAAGTCTGAGTAAAGATGTTTATGTAGAAGAGGCATTGAGCGTATTAGAAGATATGAAAATCAACAATATACGTAAATCAAAAAATCCACTTACACTAAAGAATTAATTTGCTTTAATGCAAAAGACAACATCAAATTCATTATCAAAGCTAGCGCTCCAAAGATTTAAGAAAAATTTTTGGGGCGTTTTGAGTTTTTGGTTTATTGTTAGTTGTGCGTTATTAGCTGTTATGGCATATGTACTAGCACCTGATAATTCTAAGAATGCAAATCAGATGCATTTATCCATCCATTCTAAAGGGCCTGGTTTTTCAGTAACGATGTTAACCATACCTTCAGAAACTGAAAATGATCAATCTTATCTTAATAGAATATTCTTTGGTACAAAAAACATGGATACTGAAATCCCTATTGAAGCATATAGTTTCAAAGAGACATCGGTAGAAATTACTCCGTATACTGAAGGAGAGCTTACAGAGATTACTAAAAATATCGAATTGACAAGTTTTCCCGGTCATTTTCAAAAAGAAGAAATAGAGCAAGAATTTATTAAAAAACGAACCTTTATTTTAGGAACGGATAAATATGGGAGAGATTTATTAAGTAGAATGCTTATCGGAATTCGAATTTCTTTTTCTATTGGTTTTGTAGCGGTTTTAATCTCATTGCTATTAGGTATTTCTTTGGGTGCAATAGCAGGATATTTTGGAGGCAAAGTAGATGTTTTAATCATGTGGCTAATTAATGTAACTTGGTCTATACCTACGTTACTTTTGGTGATTGCTATTACATTAGCTTTAGATAAAGGTTTCTGGCAGGTTTTCATAGCTGTTGGATTAACGATGTGGGTAGAGGTAGCTAGAGTCGTTAGAGGGCAGGTTTTAAGTATAAAACAAATGCAATATGTTACTGCAGCAAAAGCATTAGGGTTTAATCATTTTAGGATAATAACAAAGCATGTATTACCTAATAGTTTAGCACCTGTAATTGTAATTTCTGCGGCTAACTTTGCAGCCGCAATTTTAATAGAAAGTGGATTAAGTTTCTTAGGTATTGGCGCCCAACCACCAATGGCTAGTTGGGGAGCCATGATTAAGGATCATTATTCTTATATCATTCTAGGTAAAGCATATCTGGCGATCATACCTGGATTGGGTATTATGAGTCTTGTTATGTCATTTATGCTTATAGGTAATGCATTACGAGATGCATTGGATGTAAAGGGTTAAAACGTATTCATAAGATTCCAGATATTATTTTATTTCATCCAGCTTTTAAATATCTTTTTTTGCTATTCACAAGTTTTATGGCTTCATCTTTACAATAAACATTTAGCTTTTCATAAATGTTTCTTATATGATATTTTACAGTATTACGACTTACATAAAGTTTTTCTGCAATAGTAGAGTAGCTTTTACCTTTAGTTAATAGTTTAAGTATTTCATTTTCTCTTTTAGTAAGTTCCTTAAAATCATGATCCTGAAAAGATTCAATAACCATTCGCGAAATAATAGTACTCATCGGAGCGCCACCTTGTTCTAGCTGTTCTAAGGCTTCGATAATTTGGAGGTCGTCGTTTTTGATGAGATACCCAAGAACACCAGAAGATAGTACATCAAAAACGAATTTGTGTTGTTGGTTTTTTGTCAAAATAATTAACTTGATTTCGGGAAAGATATTTTTGATATGCTTTATCTTATCAATCCCATTAGTATTTGGGATGTCAATATCTATCAGAATAATATCCGGCTGTAATTCTTGGATGTTTTGTAATGCTGATTCGTAATTATTAAAATTAGCAATTACTTTAAATCTCTTAGAACTATTTATTAACGATGTACAATTTGTCTGTAAAAAAGTGTCATTCTCGATTAATACAATTGTTTTCATACTGTGGATTGTCGTTTTTTTGATTGATGAATGGATGGTGAGACCTGATATAAGTTGATACCGACCATCTGTATAACAGTTATTCATTTTGTGATTTCTTACCCACTAGAAAATGTTAAAATTAGAAAAGCCTATTGAATTCAATTCAATAGGCTTTTTAAAGTAGATATTAGAACTTTATTTCTTTTAAGAATTTCTCTTTTTATTTCGATAAATAATTATCAAAATAAAAAGAGCAAACGGTAAAATTAATAACCAATACAGAGATACATTGGATTGACTTGGAATTGGGCTAGTATCTCCTAGTAAAACAAAGGTGGCCCAAAAATGAGGAGAGCTTTCTGATAAAGAACTATTCTTAAGATATTGTAGTTTAGCCTCTCTTAAAGCTTGTGATTTACTTTGTTGATTTTTCAAGTTTTTATAAAACTCGTTCATTATATAGGATGTGGATCTATCATCAACATTCCATAAAGAAGAAACTACACTTTTGGCTCCAGAATGAAAAAAACCTCTGGCCAAGCTCATGACTCCTTCACCAGTTTCTTGTTTGCCAAGTAAAGTATTACAACCACTTAGTACTACTAGATCAGCTTGGTTTTTAGTAAGGTATAATTCTTCAAGATCTAATTTATGATCGCTAAAAGCAATCCAAGGAGAAATAGAATCTAAAGCATCGGCGTGTGTTGCCAGATGTATGATGTTCTGATTTTCTAGTTTAGCAAGAAAATTTTCTTTAGTAGCATTATCATTGATCAATGCTTCTCCAAAAAAGAGGCTATTGATATTATTAACCTCATTCTTATTGTTCTCTATGGGAGTAAGGTTGTATTTATCAAAATTACCAGGTGCAAAACCCAGAAAAGAAACTTCACCTTCAGGAGAAGTAGTATTTGGAGAATTTTTTAAGAAGAAATTTGAATATCCATAACTGATCTCCGAACCTTCAATTAGATATTTAGGTGTTTTATCTAACTTGTTAGCGGTTACTAATGCTTCGAAAGGGATGTAGTTTAAATAGTTATCCGGAATAATAATTAGTTTTTTACCAGATATAATTTCTTTGATGTTTTTATCAGGAAATAAATAGGTAAATACTTTGTATCCAATCTTAGAATATGATATAATATCTTTTTCTGTACCGAAAGGAATAGCGGCTTTTTTGATAAATAAATCGGCAGTAGTTTTTAATTCATCGATATTTGGCAATTGTATAAAATGACTTTCATTATTAGTAATGTAGATAAGATATCCTTTAGAATATTCTTTTTTACCATAATCACTTCCTTCATAAATTGGAGTATAACTATTATCATAACCAATAGGTTTAAAATCAATGTGATTAGATATATTATATTCTATAAGAACGGTTTGATCGTCAAGTTTTTTTTGGATTGATTTAAGGCTAGCGATAGGAGAAGATTGAACGTTAAACTTAGAGTAATCTGAAAAAACATCTTTTATACTATCCTGTAATGTTTTTAGATTTCTTTTAAGATCTAGAATTTTTATGGTAATAATATCTAGTTCTTTTTTATTGGGATCATTGTTTTTTACTTTATTAAGTAAGTATATACTTTTCTTAAGTTTAATTTCTCTGTTTACAATACTTTCTGGAATCGAAATTGATTGTTTAAGTCTATTATTTGTTATGTCTTCCGTTAAAATTAACGCTTTATTTTTCTCCATAAAATAAAAAGCATTATCGATATCCTTAGCAAGAAAACAAGCTTCTATTGCTTGTCCATATAGCGCAGAACTATGCTCACGCCAATATAATTTAGATTGAAATTCCTGGCTCTCAATACGAATAAGATCAATTAATTCATCGGCGAGTAAAAAAGTAGTCAAAGACTTATGTAACAATGATTTTTCTTTTGTTGTCTTAAATTGCTTTAGATAGATATTAGCAACGTCTTTTATAACTACTAACAATTCAGATTTATAAAGTATCTGAGATGATTTTTCAGCAAAAGATCCATTTTTAATTTCGGATATAGGATATCCTATGAATAGTTTTAGGGCTTTGTGATAATATTCAATAGCCTCATTGTACTTTTCTTTCATACTAAGGCAATATCCGATATTAGAATAACTTATTGCATATCGAATAGGGTTATCCATATGTTGCAAAGCTTTTTTGTGGTATTCAATTCCTACATCAGGATTTCCATTATTATAAAGACTGCCGATATTATTGTAGACATCAGCAATTTTTGAGGAGTCTCCAATGTTTTTGGCAATATCTAATCCTTGTTTATAATAATAAGATGCTTTTTCAGTGTTAATAGTTTCGTTCTGGTTATATAGATTTCCGAGAGCAATTTTTATGTTATATTTAGTACTCGTTTTTGATTTTATTACATTGGATAAAGAATCTGCTAATAGCATATTCTTTATGCCTCTGTCGTAATTATTCTGACCGCCTAATTTTATATAAACTTCATTACTATTAATTGAATTAGTAATTATTTTTTTTAAATCATTATTTTTTTTCAATAGCGAATGTGCTAGCTCAAAATATATTTTAGCTTTATAAAAATCACCGGTCTCCTTATAGCATCTGCCTAATTCCGAATATGCTTTGGAAGCATAATTACTTTTAGAGTTAAGAGAAATTGATTTTTGATAGTGGTAAATACTTTTTTGGTAATTATTATCTTTATAATACAAAAATGCGATATTATTCAATCCATGTTGTACCACTGAAGTGTCTATAGGAAGTTTTTTGTTTTTTAATTCTTGAGAGTAATGTGCGGTTTGTATTGCTTGTTTTATTTTTTTGTTTTTATATAACCAAATAGCATATTTATGAGTGATGCGTTCTAGGATAGAATCGTTTTCCTCTTTTTGATAGTTTTTGATAATAGAATCAAGCTTATTCTTTTTTTGCTCATAAGAATATTCCGAATTCAATATTTGTTGCCAAGAGATATTATTCTGCCCATGGCTGAGATTGTAGACAATAAGAAAAATAAAATAGTACTTGTTTTTACCCAGCATATGGAAGCTTTATTGATAACTCAATGAATTCAAAGATATGCTATATGATTTGATATTAAAACTTTAGATTATCAATGCCAAAAAATAGAGGCTTTAAAGTTAATTAAAGCCTCTATGCTACTATATCATTAATATTATAAACCTATTATTCGAATAACAACCAAATATCCCCTTCATTATATAAATCAATCATATAATGATTTGTGATATCTTCCTTAATCTCCGCTATTAGTGGTGCTGGAGGTGGAGTTAAGTCATCATCTTCTTCAGGATGTACAACTATGTTTTGTTCCCATTCTTCGGGATTTACATACCAATATTCTATATATGGATGATAAATATCAATTGTATCAGGTAATGCTGATGGAGAGACAAGTACTAGGGATGGATATTTTTCTGAAAACTCTTTACGTATTAGAAATCTTGTATCTGGATCATTAGTATAATATCCTATTTTAATTATTCCAGGTTCAGTAAGATCGTGGTCTTCTAAAGGCATACCAAAATCAAAATCAGGATTAAATGCAAAAATACTAAGTTTAGCATTTACTTCTAATTGTTCATCAAAGGTTTCAGAATCATCTGTAGAACAACTTATCATGATTAATGAAATTAACAATCCCCAAATTATTTTTTTTGTTTTCATACTTGTTTTTAAAATTTAAAAAAATTAATACTTCTTTACGTATAGTTAGATTAAATTAAAAATCTTACCCCCTTTATTATTTTTTAATTTATTGTAGCGTATCTAGCTAAAATGGGAAAGAAGTAAATTCTATGCTTATACCAAAAATAAAAATATTTTTTTCATTAATAAATTTCATCTATTTAGAGTAGTTTTAATCTATTCATATTATTAAATATTTGTGCGGAGGTTTAGAAAATGAGAAAATAATAAGTGGTAGTTGTCTAGAAGTATAATTGTTTAGAGAAGAGTTTGTTATCTCTGCTTTGTGTAAGAATTTTCATGCAATTTTATTTTTATACTTTCTATATGATATTATAAATAAGAAGAAAATAGGTAATAATAGAAGTAACCAATACAGAGATACATTGGATTGACTTGGAATTGGGCTAGTATCTCCTAGTAAAACAAAGGTGGCCCAAAAATGAGGAGAGCTTTCTGATAAAGAACTATTCTTAAGATATTGCAGTTTAGCCTCTCTTAAAGCTTGTGATTTATTTTGTTGATTTTTCAAGTTTTTATAAAACTCGTTCATTATGTAGGATGTGGATCTATCATCAACATTCCATAAAGAAGAAACTACACTTTTGGCTCCAGAATGAAAAAAACCTCTGGCCAAGCTCATGACTCCTTCACCAGTTTCTTGTTTACCAAGTAAAGTATTACAACCACTTAGTACTACTAGATCAGCTTGGTTTTTAGTAAGGTATAATTCTTCAAGATCTAATTTATGATCGCTAAAAGCAATCCAAGGAGAAATAGAATCTAAAGCATCGGCGTGTGTTGCCAGATGTATGATGTTCTGATTTTCTAGTTTAGCAAGAAAATTTTCTTTAGTAGCATTATCATTAATCAATGCTTCTCCAGAAAAGAGGTTATTGATATTATTAACTTCATTCTTATTGTTCTCTATGGGAGTAAGGTTGTATTTATCAAAATTACCAGGAGCAAAACCCAGAAAAGAAACTTCACCTTCAGGAGAAGCAGTATTTGGAGAATTTTTTAAGAAAAAATTTGAATATCCATAACTGATCTCCGAACCTTCAATTAGATATTTAGGTGTTTTATCTAACTTGTTAGTAGTTACTAATGCTTCGAAAGGGATGTAGTTTAAATAGTTATCAGGAATAATAATTAATTTTTTACCAGATATGATTTCTTTGATGTTTTTATCAGGAAATAAATAGGTAAATACTTTGTATCCAATCTTAGAATATGATATAATATCTTTTTCTGTACCGAAAGGAATAGCTGCTTTTTTGATAAATAAATCAACAGTAGTTTTTAATTCATCGATATTTAGCAATTGTATAAAATGACTTTCATTATTAGTAATGTAGATAAGATATCCTTTAGAATATTCTTTTTTACCATAATCACTTCCTTCATAAATTGGAGTATAACTATTATCATAACCAATAGGTTTAAAATCAATGTGATTAGATATATTATATTCTATAAGAACGGTTTGATCGTCAAGTTTTTTTTGGATTGATTTAAGGCTAGCGATAGGAGAATATTGAACGTTAAACTTCGAGTAATCTGAAAAAACATCTTTTATACTATCCTGTAATGTTTTTAGATTTCTTTTAAGATCTAGAATTTTTATGGTAATAATATCTAGTTCTTTTTTATTGGGATCATTGTTTTTTACTTTATTAAGTAAGTATATACTTTTCTTAAGTTTAATTTCTCTGTTTACAATACTTTCTGGAAGCGAAATTGATTGTTTAAGTCTATTATTTGTTATGTCTTCCGTTAAAATTAACGCTTTATTTTTCTCCATAAAATAAAAAGCATTATCGATATCCTTAGCAAGAAAACAAGCTTCTATTGCTTGTCCATATAGTGCAGAACTATGCTCACGCCAATATAATTTAGATTGAAATTCCTGGCTCTCAATACGGATAAGATCAATTAATTCATCGGCGAGTAAAAATGTATTTATTGATTTATTAAGAGATGATTGGTCATTAGTAAATCGATAATGTTTTAAATACGCGTCTGCTAAATCTTCCAGAGTTGTTAAAAGATGAGATGAATCTAATGTTTCAGATATGATACTTGTTTGTGAGGAAGCTTCTAGGTTATTCAGTTTTTGTCTTGTAAAATAACTAAAAGCCTTTTGATAATGTGCAAACCCTTCTTTAAATTTCTCCTGTTCAATCAGACAAAATCCAATATTGGATATACTTATAGCCAAAGAGACAGAGTCATTTTTTGTGAAGTTTTGAATAGCTTTTTGGTGGTATCGAATTGCCAAATCCTGATCTATAGTATTGTAAAGGTTGCCTTTAAGTTCATAAGTTTTTGCTATTAAGATAGAATCCTTAAGATCTTTTGCTATAGATAAAGCTTGATCATAATAAAAAGAAGCTTTTTCGGTATTAAGATTATCATCCTGGTTATAAAGTGTGCCAAGAATTATTTTTAGATTGTATCTCGTTGTCGCTCTGGATTTAATTTGTAATGATAAGGAGTCTGCGATTAGAGCATTTTCAATTCCTCTTTTTAAACTTTTTGTAGTCCCAATTTTTATATACAGTTTACCCGAATTAATGGCATTGGCCACAATACTTCTATAATCTCTATTATCCCAAAATAGAGAATTTGCTAGTTCAAAGTGAACTAAAGCGTTATGGTAATCGTAAGTATTGGTATAGCATCTACCTAATTTAGAATAAGCATCCGCAGCATAATCGTTTTTAGCGTTAATAGCAATTATTTCTTCATTATACGAAATACTTCTAGAATAATTACCTTGTTTATAAGTGAAAAATCCTAAGTTTTTTAATCCATGTTGAATTAATGAAGGGTTGCTAGGAGTCTTTTTTTTCTTTAATTCTAGAGATTGTTTTGCTACGTGTATTGCCAGGTTTAAAGAAGTGTTTTTATAGTGCCATATCGCATATTTATGCGTTATTCGTTCTAACAAAGAATCGTTTCCTTGTTTTGCGTAAAAACTGATTAAAGAATCAACTTTAGTACGTTTTTGTGATGTAGTAAGATCCGAAGTTAAAATAGCCTCCCAATTGGTAGTGGTTTGTCCATTGGAGTGAAGATAAAGAATAAAAAGAGTTAGGAGTAAATAGTAACTTTTTAAAGACATTAAGATAAAGGGTATATAATTTTTTATCCAAGATAAAGATTATATACCCTTATATCATCTATTTAGTATATTTTTAAAATTTGCATGAAGTTTTGCTATTCGTGTAAACGAATTCTCGGATCTTGTCTAATTTCAGAAAGTATGTTCATGTATTCAAATGCAAACTCATCTGATTGTGTTGGGTCGTCATCTTCTTCAGGTAAATCCTGAGCTCCCCTGGAATTCGTTCTTCCGTCTAACGATTTTAAGAACCATTGTTCTATTTCAGATGTTGTTGTAACAACCTGAACGAGAACTAAGTCCGGATGTTTTTCAGAAAACTTTCTGCGAACGTCTACTCGTGTCTCATCATTTTCTGTAATATATATTACTTCAATAATAAAATCTTGACCTTCATAGCTATTATCGAAAGGCATTCCGTAATCTTGTTCTTCTGTCAGATCTTCTGGATCGAAAGATAAAGATTTACTGAGTGAATTTTCTATATTTTTTTCATTTTCAATTATCGAATCATCTGTAGAACAGCTTATAGTGATAAATGAAATCAACAATCCCCAAATTACCTTTTTTGTTTTCATACTAGTTTTTAAAGTTTAAATATTAATACATTTCCATAATATAGTTATACCAAATTAAGATTCTTACCCGAAAGATTTGCGATTTTTTTCATTCTTAGGAGTGATTTTTGCTATATAGAGTATAGAAAGAATTGATAATATGTTAGTTTAGTCTTTCTTTAGAGTCAAATTATAGATAATGTTAATAATAAATATCCTCAGAAGATTTCAAAAATGCAAAAATTAGCAAATAAAAACTATTTAGAAGGTCTTTTATCTGGTGATCAATCTGTGATCGATGAGATTTATAAGAATAACTTCCAGCCAGTTTTATCTTTTGTAAGAAAAAATAATGGAAGTTATCAAGATGCGGAAGAGGTTTTTCAGGATGCTTTATTTCAGTTAATCGTTAGATTGAAAGTTAGAAAATTTGAAATTACATCCACATTCGAAGGATATTTATTTACGGTTTGTAAAAATCTTTGGCGTAAAGAATTAAATAAACAAAAAAATAGGGTAAGAAATACAGATGTAATAGAACTAGTAATTGAAGAAAATAAACATAGCTCGTTTATTTTAGAACAAGAACGTTGGGAACTTTTTGAAGAAAAGATCAATCAACTCTCGGATAATTGTATCAAGCTTTTAAAAGATTATTTTAATAAAGTGTCGTATGATGTAATCGTAAAGAAGTTTAATTATTCATCAGAAAATGTAGCTTTTCAAAGGGTTTTTAAATGTAAAAAACGCTTAGCGGAGCTTATTAAAAGAGATAGCAAATATCAAGATTTAAGTTAAAAATGGACGAAGATATATATAAGAAAATTGAAGCCTATTTAGGAGGTGATATGACTTCAGAAGAGCAGAAACAGTTTGAGCTAATGATGTCTAAGGATATAGAGTTGCAAAAGGAGGTAAAATTAGCCAATGAAATTAATCATCATTTACATGAGGAAAGTTGGCTTTCTCTGGAGAAATCAGAAAGTAAACAGGCAAAAAATGATATAGAAGATTATATTAAGAGTAATGAAGCTAATGAAATAAAATCTAAAATAAACCTTGCAGGAAAAAGGTATAAAAAATCACAGTATGGTTTAAGAAGAAGATTACTCATTGTTTCTATCGCTGGGGTTTTTGTAATTACATTAGTATCTACTGTTTTTTTTAATCAAAATTCATCTACGACTAATTTGTACTCAAAATATTATACAGAAAATGATCTACCCTCTATAGTTAAAAGAGGATCTCAAAATGAATTATTGAACAAAGGGATTATAGCTTTTAAAGCTAGAAAATATGAGAAAGCGATCACTTTTTTTGAAGATTATTTAAAAGAAAATAATGATCCGTTACTATATAGTTATATAGGGATTTCATATCTTGAATTGGATAAAACAAAAGAAGCACTTAGTAGCTTTGATAAGCTTTTGTATTCTAGTTCTTTGGATAAGTCTAAGGCTTTATGGTATAAAAGCCTGCTATATTTAAAGATGAATGATACGGTTGAATTAAAAAAAACACTTTCTAATATAATCAGTGATTCCACTAATTTTAATTATAATAAGGCAAAAGAATTGTTGCTGGTTGGAGATTAATAGAGAAATAAAATTACTAAGTAAAATATCAAAGAAGAAAAGGATTAAATCATTGATTTAATCCTTTTTAGTAAATAACTTTTTAACAACCTTAACTTAAGGGTGTTTTAGAAACAAGGAGGTCCTTGTACCCAGGTATATCCATTATGATAGCAGCAACTTAATGCTGGATCACAACGTCGTCTTCTATTTTGATTTTTAGAAAGAACATATACTCCGCCAGTTACATCCTGTTGTTGTTTCTTAGAAAGCTCTTTAGCTCCTTCTAATTTTTTAATTTGTTTCATAATTTCTAGGTTTTTAGAGTTTTGATATTGAAAAGGATTAAATCTGATAAGCGTGGCAATAAAAACCACACCGACATTCTTCACTATAATCGAATGGATTATTTAGAAGACAAAACAGTTTACGTTTTATTTAATTAATTGGTATTGGGGTTAAACTATTTCCTGATTTAAAGGTTTCGAGACTATTTTCTGTTTAGAAATGATAGCTTATCAAGCTCATCCATTAATTACACACATCGTAAGTGCAAGTGTAATAAGGATCATCGCCTAGAAAGGGATATTGCTGTATCCACCACCCTTGAGAACGTGGTCCACAACAGAATTGTTCTAAGGTAGGTATATAACCTCCAGAAATTAATTTTTGTTGTGTCTTGTTTAATGTTTTAACCTCGGTAAGGTTTAAAATTGATTGTAACATAATTATAGGTTTAAGAGTTAAAAAAAATATTCCCCAAAAGTTTAAAGACATTTGGGGAAATATCTGAGTGAGTGTGTGAAGAAAAAGAGTATACAATACTTCTTTTCATAATATAGCTTTTCTAAAAAGAAAAGTTTCTTTTTGAGTCTAGGAAATCATTAAGGTATTAGAATCCTAAACCACCAATTGGATCAGTGCCATCAGGGCATGTACTACTACAGGATACTGCAATAATTTCAAGATATCCGTTTCGTCCCATAACAATACATCCACAATTATCCGATGAAGGAAGTGTAATGCCTCCTTTGACTGATCTTTGTTGCTTTTTGTTCAATTCCTGAACGCCTTTTACTGTTAATATTTTTGATAACATATAATTCGATTTAAGTTGGATTGTATTTTAACTAAACACCTACTGATTTTTCTTCTATTTCATAATCGTGTTCATTTTGATTTTCAATCATCATACTTGTAAAGTGAAAAAACTCATCATAGCTATACTTTTTAGGGTATATAGAGGTGTTTATAAGAGAAGCGGGAGTATAGAATAAGTTATTCTTTTCTGCCCATTCGGATTGGTTTTTAAGGACTTCAATATGGTGTTCACTGTTTTTTGGAGTTCCATACTTTTTTATCCAGGTACTGAAAGTTCTATCATTAAACCATTCACTATATGCATTAATAAAACTATCAGATCCATTATCATGATATAGTTCCATTAATCGTAAACTTATCTGAGTAGCTTGGTTATCAAGATCATCTAATGACACTTTCAATCGTATAACAATTTGTAATTGCTCGCTCATCGTTCTTAGTACGCGAGTGTAGGCTTCAAAAGCACCTTTACAATAACCACACATAGGATTGGTTAGACTTGTAATTTTAAATTTGGAATTAGGATTACCTAGTACAATTTCATTTGTAATTGAAGTGTTATCTTCTATTTTATCAGAGATACTTAATAAATGATCAAATATCTGTCTATCACGCTTAAAGTGATTAAGTTTTATATTATCACTTTTGTAATCTTTATTCGCTACCATATTCTCTTTAACATGAATATATCCTAACGTAGATAGCGTTGAAACCATTACAAAAGCAGCAATTGATACCAAAGTAAAATTAAAAGAAAGGCCGAGTAAAGCTACTATAATTAAACTAATAGATATAGTACTAATAGCAATACATATTGCGCACCATTTTTTTATTATAAATGCTTGAGAATATATGGAATATGCAATAAATGGAATTCCGATAAGGGTTGGTAGTAATAATGTGCTATCAAAGCCATAAAACAGTTGATATATCGTAAGAATACCGAAAAAAACAATACTTGCATCTGCTAACGAAAAATTCTTAAACAATTTTCCGGTATTGTTATTAATTACATCTCCACAGTTAGAATTTCCAACAGATGTACAAAATTGATGCATAGTATTAGATTGTATACCAAGGCTTTCTCTAACAGCAAAAAGACTAAAAACAACTCCAGAAATCGATAATAATAAAAATAGTATTTGATAAAGATCAAAAGGTCTAAATACTAGGGCTGCAACTGAACTTACCAACAGAGCCCCAAACAGAATATTCTGAACAAGAGATTCTTTAGAGAAAATAGCATTCTTTCCGGTATTATGCTCTACGGCTATTACCTTAGGAACCCATATTTTTTTAAACTCTTCATAGGTGAATTTTGTATTCTTAAGATCCGTATGTTTCAGTTGAATACTTCCATTCTTATTAATAACAGAAACAATTTCCTCTGCGTTATCCTTTTGCACTAATGAGACAAAACTTTTAGGGAGTTGATCTAAAGCTTCTATTGGAACTTCTACGGCAATATTATCAATATTAAAATAATCCAGTGTATCCGTAATAGATTGAAAACTTGGATAATTGGGATGTATTTGTAATTGTAGTTCTAAATCCTTTTTGTCGTAGTTGCTGATCCTATTCTGAATCAAAACAGTTTCAACTATATTTTCAATGTTATTTTTCATGTATCCTTTAAGATGATTTTGTTTTCGTGTGCTTAACTTCTGATAAAGATACTATAAAAGTTGATCGCCCCATATCAACTTACACACTGTTTTTTCTTCATATCAGATATTTTGAAAAATAATTTTTCAAAATTAAAAGCCATCTAAATTAGAGATTTTAAAACGTATACTCGACGAGGATACTACATAAAATAGAAATGGAATAACCGTAATTTTAGAGTTTATTTATGTTAATTTTACGATTTAAAAACCTGTTTTTCAATGATTTGTATTTTTTAAAAACACTCTAAAAATCTAACGTTTGATTTGTGTTAAAGTTTGGTTTTATTCTAAACTTGATGCTTCATATAATAGTTAATAGTAACTTTTCTGACTAATTATAGTCTTAAAAAATAAACTATATCTGAATATAGGTTGATTTTGATATTTTTGTGAATTGATTGATAGTAATTATAAAAGATCGAAATTTGAAAAGAAAATTTATATATCCGTTATTGGTTTTTATTGTTACCATTGGCTTTTATTACATAGAGAAAAAAATTGATACAACTAACACGAAAGATGCTACTGAGCGGATAGATAAACGTAAAGAGCTTAGTTTTTTTTATCTTCCTACATCCACAACAGATATTGTAGTGTTACATGATAACTACTCTTTATCCTACTCCGAAAAACATGAGCAACCAGAATGGGTAGCTTATGAGTTAAAAAAAGAACATCTAGTCAAAAATGAATTCAAGAGACCTTTTTTTGAAATTGATAATAAGATAAGGTCTTCTTCTGCGGATTGGAGGAACTACAAAAACTCAGGATATGACAGAGGTCATCTATGTCCCGCAGGAGATAGAAGATTTTCGTATGATGCTTTTAAGGAAACTTTTTTTACATCGAATGTTTCTCCTCAGAACCATCAATTTAATGCAGGTATCTGGAACAATTTAGAGCAGAAAGTTAGATATTGGGCGGGTAAGTATGATGGCGTTTATGTGGTAACGGGAGGAGTTTTAACTGATGATCTTAAGACCATTGGTTATGAAGCAGTTTCTGTACCGAAATATTTTTATAAAGTAATTCTCGATAAGAACTCGCAAAATTCAAAGATGATAGCATTTTTGATTCCTCATAATGATACAGATAAACCATTAGAAGATTTTATTGTTACTGCAGACAGTATCGAAAAATTAACAGGGATTGATTTTTTCAAGGAATTACCAGATGCTATAGAGAATAAACTTGAGGCGTCGTCGAATAAGAATGGTTGGAAATTCTAATGATTACCATTCATTAACTCGATTAGCATCAAGTTTAATAAAGATAAAAAGAAGAAGTGTAAATCCCCATAATCCTGAGCCACCATAACTAAAAAAAGGAAGAGGAATTCCTACTGTTGGAAGTAAACCTGTAACCATTCCTACATTTACAACAAAATGTACAAATAAGATACCTACTACACTATATCCATACACTCTACTAAATTGAGATTTCTGTCGTTCAGCCAAATACAGAAGCCTTATAAGCAATCCGATGAATAGTATCACCACTGTGGATGCACCGAGAAAGCCCCATTCTTCTCCAACCGTGCTAAAAATATAATCTGTATGTTGTTCTGGTACAAAGCCACCTTTAGTTTGAGTACCTTCTTTCCATCCCTTTCCAGTCCAGCCTCCGCTACCTATAGCAATTTGACTTTGATTTGTGTTGTAACCAATACCTTTAGAATCTACTTCTTTCCCCAAAACAATATTAAAACGATCTCGATGTCTTTGTTCGAAAACATTATTAAAAATATAATTTACCGAAAAACAAAATCCTGTTACAACGAGAATAATCAGTAAATATCTGGAATAACTTGGTTTTTGTTTCCTGTTTTTAATTAGAATTAATAACATTATAGCTCCAATGCCGAGAACTACCCAAAAAGGTGTAAATAATAAAGTTAGTATGAATAGGGCAGCAGCAGATGCTCCAATGATTAGATAGGTAGCTGCTAAACCTTCTCTGTATAATGGAAAGAAAAACGCAGCATACACTAATGCACTTCCAGGATCAGGTTGAGGTATAATAATTAGTGCCGGTAGTGCTATAATTAAGAATGCTCTTAACTGGTGGTTGATCAAATTAATATTTGTTTGCATATCGCTTAAGAATTTTGCGAGTGCTAATGCAGTAGCTGCTTTTGCAAATTCTGAAGGCTGTAATCCAACGGGACCAAAGGCATACCAAGATGTGGCTCCATTTATGTTTTTTCCGAATAAAAAAAGCCCCAGAAGTGATACTATGGATAATACAAAAATTAAACCTGCAAATCGTTCATAAAACTTAGTTTCGATTGCTTGGGTAATGATTACAATTATGACACTTAGAGCTATCCAGTATAATTGTTTTACATAGGGTCTAGAAAAATCAGTTAAAGAGAAAATCTCATCATCATAAGATGCGGAGTATATATTTACCCATCCAAAACCGATTAATAATAAAAATATGAGTACAGTTAACCAATCTATGGCTACAATAGTCGATCTGGCCATTATTGGTTAATTTTAAAAGGTTCTCCGCTATATGGTTTTGCATATTCTTCTTCAAGACTATGAGTTAGTACCCAGTCTTCAAGATCTATTCTCGATATGGATCCTTTTATATATTTTTCTATCATTAAACTAGCTATCTTACCGGCATACCTGGATCCCCAATAACCATTTTCAATAAATACTGTTAGTGCAATCTTCGGATTGTTCTTTGGAGCAAATGCAATAAAAACAGAATGATCTGTTAGTTGCATACGTTCCCCATTAATAACAGTATAATTTTCTGCAGTACCCGTTTTACCGCAGATCTCTATATCCTTTACTTGTAATGCAGCTGCCGTACCTTGAACATATACTTGATGCATTCCTTCAATAACAGGCTCAAAATGTTCTTTATTGATCGTGGTGTACTTTGGTTTTGTAAAGTTTTCTATTTCTATAGGTCGGCCGTCAATAGCCTTGATAATATGAGGTGTGTAAAAATATCCTCTATTAGCTATGGCTGCAGTCATATTAGCTAATTGTATTGGAGTAGCTAATACTTCTCCTTGTCCAATAGCATTTGATATGGTAGCAGTGGGATACCATTTGTATTTAGGATAATTATATTGTTTATTATAGAATTTAGAATTGGGAACTAAACCTTTACTACCGCTAGATAAATCATTGCCTAAATAATTTCCTAACCCAAAACTTTCTACATGTTTTTCCCAATTATCAATACCTTCCTGTGGCGTATCATATTTGTTGATACTCCTTAGATATACATTTGCAAAATATGCATTACATGATTGTGCAATTCCTGGAATCATGCTTAATGGACTTCTATGAGAATGACAGCCAAGTTTTGCTTTTTTTCCATATCGAAATCCATGATTACAAGAAAAACTTTCTTTGGTATCTACAATGCCTTCTTGTAAACCGATCAGCGCTGTAATAGCTTTAAATGGAGACCCCGGAGGATACTCACCTTTTACACCTCGATCAAATAATGGTCTGGAAATAGAATCGTAGTGAAGTCTTGTGTAGTTGGGAGATCTTTTTCGCCCTACTAATAATTCTGGTTTATAACTTGGAGCGGTAATTAGAGTAAGGATTTCTCCTGTAGCTGGATCTAGTGCTACAATTCCTCCACGTTTATTTTCCATTAACTTTTGTCCATATGCCTGTAATTCCTCATCAATAGTAATAGTCAGATCCTTCCCATTAACGGGTAATGTATCATATTTACGGTTTTTATAGGGACCAATATCTCGGTTAAATCTATCTTTTTGAATCCTTTTAATTCCTTTTATTCCCCTAAGCTCGTTTTCATACTGCTTTTCTACACCTTGCATTCCAATAAGATCACCAGAAAGATAATACGGATCTTTTTTTATCAATCCATCATTTACTTCTGCGATATATCCAAGTACATTAGATGCATTTACTGTGTGATAATCTCTAAGAGAACGTTTCTGGATATAAAACCCATCAAATTTCCTCATTTTTTCCTGCAAGTAGGCGTATTCATCTTTTGTTAACTGAGGGATAACTACAGAAGGAACACGAGGAGAATATACTCTTGCTTTGTGTAATTGCTTTACAAGCTTCTCTTTTGTTATTTTAAGGATAGAACAAAATTCTAAAGTGTCAAAAGGTTTTAATTCTCTTGGTATTACCATAACATCGTACGAAGGTTGATTGGTTACCAAAAGTTTGCCATTCCTGTCATAAATTGCTCCTCGTTGAGGATAATCATATAGTACTTTAATAGCATTGTCATCTGAGAGGGCAGCAAAAGAAGTGTTGTAAATTTGCAGATAAAAGAGTCTGGCGATAAAAACAATACCAGTGCTCATTATGATAAGATAAAGTAATAATTTTCTCATGAATCTTTTCTTCTAAACAATACCAAAACCAACATAATTACGATGATTGAGAATAGACTAGAAAATAACGTTTTTTTTGCTATTAATAGTGTATGAGAATAGTTAAATATTTCTAACGAAAAAAGTATAATATGGTGTACGAAAACCATTAAAGTAACATATGCTAATCGCTGCCCAAAACCAACTTTGCTAAGTTTAACAGTTTGGAATTCATAGCTTAAGCCAAAAACAGATCTTAGAATTACTGGACGTATA
The DNA here is from genome assembly GCF_947492405.1 of uncultured Aquimarina sp. Lineage (GTDB taxonomy): Bacteria > Bacteroidota > Bacteroidia > Flavobacteriales > Flavobacteriaceae > Aquimarina. The sequence goes on along the minus strand of NZ_CANLMP010000002.1, from coordinate 528,363 downwards.
TATGTTATAACGATACAGGCTGCGGCATGAACACCTCCAGAGTCACCAAACATGTCTACCGTAAGTCCCAGAATAAAGCTAAGAAAAAGGAATAAACTTTTGTTTATGTTTATGGGAGCTAATAATATAAAAATAATATATATGTACGGATTAAGGTATCCCAGAAAATTAATATGATTCAGAATAAAAACCTGAACCAAAACCAAGCTAAAGAATCTGCCAATATATAAAAGAACGTTGTTATTCATCTATTTTTGGATTTTCTAGTGACTTAATTTCTGAAACATCATTGCTTTTTATGGCGTAGAGGAAACCAATATCAGTCATGTCATTAAATAGCTGTACGTCAATTAAAAAATAACTCTGATTTTGATCTAACTTATAATTTAGAATAGTGCCAATTCCTATTCCACGAGGGAAAATCGTTGAGCGACCATTAGTAATAATAGTATCTCCTTTTTGTAAAGTTGCTTGTCTAGGAACAGTTTCTAATTGTACAATATTAGGATCTTTACCATTCCAGACTAATGAACCATATTGATTTGAATTTTTTAAACCTGCATTAATTTTAGAATTACTGTTTAAAATAGAAATAACTCTACTGTAGTTTTTTGAAGTATTTTCTACAATACCAATAATACCTTTATCAGTAATGACTCCCATATCCTCCTCGATTCCATCTTTTTCTCCTTTATTGATTAAGATGTAATTGTCCATTTTACTGTAATCATTTCTAAATACGTTTCCTTTAATGAAAGTAAAAGGCTTATTAAATGATGTAGTGTCGATGTATTTTGTGGCAATGGTATCTGCGGTAAGCCAACTTATTTGATTTCGGAGTAGTTCGTTTTCTTCTAGTAAACGTTCATTTTCACTTTTAAGTCCAAAATAATTATTTATAGAATATCTCCATCCATAAACTCCACCTGTAAGGAAGTTTGTAGAACTTATAAATTTACTCTTGTGATAACTATGCGATTGTATCGTTAGAATGAGAGATAAAAATAGTAGAAGCAGAAATAATAGGAAGTTTTTATTCCGTATTAAAAAATTAATAATCTGCTGCATGGGTTATGGGGGTACTAAATTCTAAAAATAATAATATCTCGTTTTAACAATGCTTTTGGCATAATTAAAAACAATCAAAGCAGAATAACGTAAAAAATAGATTTTAGGTATATTCTAATTATATTTTTCTGAAAACTATTACTTAATTAATACGCTCTTATAGCGATTAATATTTTTCAGAGTAATTCCTGTTCCTCTTACAACTGCTCTTAATGGGTCTTCTGCAATGTAAACCGGTAAATCGGTTTTTTGAGATAATCTTTTGTCAAGTCCTCTTAGCATAGATCCACCACCTGCCAGGTAAATTCCTGTATTATATATATCTGCAGCAAGTTCAGGAGGAGTTTGTGATAGTGTTTCCATCACCGCATCCTCAATTCTAAGAATTGATTTATCCAAAGCTTTTGCGATCTCACGAAATGAAATCTGAACTTGTTTTGGCTTTCCTGTTAGAAGATCTCGCCCTTGAACATTCATCTCTTCTGGTGGTAATTCCAGATCTTCTGTTGCTGCACCTATCTGTATTTTTATTTTTTCCGCTGTACGCTCACCTACATATAAATTATGTTGGGTACGCATATAATATATAATATCGTTCGTAAAAACATCTCCCGCAATTTTTACAGATTTATCACATACTATTCCTCCCAAGGCAATTACGGCAATTTCAGTTGTTCCTCCACCGATGTCTACAATCATATTTCCTTTAGGCTGCATAATATCGACACCGATACCAATAGCTGCTGCCATAGGTTCATGAATAAGGTATACTTCTTTACCATTAACACGCTCTGCACTTTCTTTTACAGCTCGCATCTCTACTTCTGTAATTCCAGAAGGAATGCAGATAACCATACGTAGCGCAGGAGTAAATATTTTTTTCTTCAATGCCGGAATATCTTTGATAAACATACTTATCATTTTTTCACTAGCATCAAAATCCGCAATTACTCCATCCTTAAGCGGTCTAATAGTTTTTATGTTTTCGTGTGTTTTCCCTTGCATCATTGCAGCTTCTTTTCCTGCTGCAATTATTTTTCCAGACATAATATCTCTGGCAACAATTGATGGACTATCTACCACCACTTTGTCATTATGAATAACTAAGGTATTTGCAGTACCTAAATCTATAGCAATTTCTTCAGTAAAGAAGTCGAAAAATCCCATATAAAACAATAAAAAGGGTTAGAATTGAGTAAATGTACTAAAATTAATGTTTAAAATGACGTGTTCCGGTCATTACCATTGCAATTCCGTTTGCATCACAGTAATCTATACTTAATTGATCTTTTATAGAACCACCTGGTTGTATGACTGCTTTGATCCCGGCATTGTCCGCAAGTTCCACGCAATCAGGAAATGGGAAAAACGCATCACTCGCCATCACAGCTCCGTTAAGATCAAAATTGAATGATTTTGCCTTCTCTATAGAATGAGTTAAAGCATCAACTCTAGATGTTTGACCAGTTCCACTTGCTAATAATTGCTTCCCTTTAGTGAATACGATAGTGTTGGATTTTGTGTGCTTGCAAATTTTAGAAGCAAATAATAAATCTTCTACCTGAGCATCGGTTGGAGCAACTTTAGTAACAGTGTTTAGGTCTTCTTTGGCATCAGTTTTTAAATCTTTATCTTGTACTAAAGTTCCGTTTAGACAAGAACGAACTTGTGTTTTTGGTAACTCAATATCTTTTTGAATCAGAATAATTCTGTTTTTCTTTCCTTTTAAAATTTCTAAAGCTTCATTACTATATGAAGGAGCGATTACCACTTCGCAGAATAATTTATGAATTTCTTCTGCCGTAGCAGTATCAATTTCAGAATTACTAACCAATACTCCACCAAAAGCCGAAACCGGATCACCTGCTAATGCATCCACATATGCCTGATGGATTGTAGAACGTTGTGCTAATCCACATGCATTGTTATGTTTTAGGATTGCAAAAGTTGGTGCTTCTCCTTTAAATTCATTCATCAAGTTTACAGCGGCATCTACATCGAGAAGATTGTTATATGATAATTCTTTACCGTGTAGTTTGTCAAACATTGCATCAAAATCTCCAAAGAAAAATCCTTTTTGATGCGGGTTTTCTCCATAGCGTAATGCTTTTCCTTTAGTTTCACTTATCTTAAGTGAAGCAATTTCGTGATCACTGTTGAAATAATTAAAAATAGCACTGTCATAATGGGAAGAAACATTAAAAGCTTTTGCTGCAAAACGTTTACGATCTTCCTGAGAAATGCTACCATTGCCTTTAGAAATAATTTCTAAAAACTCCGAGTAGTCATCAACGGAAGCTACACAGGTTACATCAGCAAAATTTTTAGCGGCAGCTCTAATTAAAGAAATCCCTCCTATATCTATTTTTTCAATAATATCTTGCTCCGAAGCTCCAGAAGCAACTGTTTTTTCAAAAGGATATAGATCAACAATAACAATGTCAATCTGTGGAATTTCATACTGCTCAAGTTCTGCAACATCACTATCGTTATTCTGGCGATTCAGGATTCCACCAAATACTTTAGGGTGTAAAGTTTTCACTCTACCACCAAGAATTGAAGGGTAAGAAGTAACATCTTCTACTGGAATGACCTCAACTCCTTGGTCTTTTATGAATTTTTCAGTACCACCTGTAGAATAAATAGTAATACCAAGTTCATCTAATTTTTTTACGATAGGTGCTAATCCATCTTTACTGAATACAGAAATTAATGCGGATTTAGCGGTTTTTGTGTTGCTCATGACAGTTTTTAGTTAGTAAAACGCAAAAGTAGCAATTTAGTTACCAATTAGACAACCCATTGTCAGTAATTGTTTTAGATATTTTGTAACAAAATTATAAGGAAAACGTCCTATCTTTATATTGTTCAAAAAATAGTACATGCTTATTTATCTTAGAGTGTTAAAAGAGAGTTTTAATTTTGCAATTAATGCTCTTAGAAACAATAAATTAAGAACTTTTCTTTCTTTGTTAGGAGTAACGATTGGTATTTTCTCAATCATTGGGGTGCTGGCTGCTGTTGATTCTTTGGAAAAAGAAATAAAAGGAAGTATCAGTTCTCTGGATAATAGTACCATATATCTTACCAGAATTTCTTTTGGTCCTACACAGGTGCCTGATTGGAAAAGAGAACAATTTCCAGATGTTACTTTTGAAGAATATCAACTTGTTAAAAGAACCATGCCCAACCTGAAAGCTGCTAGTTTTTTATTAAATGTTGGTCAGGAGGTTATAAAATACAATGATAAAAGTATTAGTAATGTGAGTATGGCTCCTGTTACTCACGATTATTATGATATCGAAGAATTACAAGTAGTTAAAGGTAGGTTTTTTAATGAGCAAGAGTCTAATGGTGGAGCTCCTGTGATTGTAATTGGAGACGAGATAGCCAATAGTTTATTTGGTACAAGTGATCCTATTGGTAAAAAAATACGAGTATATGGAAGAAAGTTTACAGTTATAGGTGTTTTAAAGAAAGAAGGGAGTGGTCTTTTCGGAGATTCTAAAGATACTTCTGCAATATTACCTGTTAATCTTGTGAGAAGAATTTATGGAGATAACAACAAGTTTACGTTTCCTATGATCATTATTAAACCTGAAACAGTAAGTGATGTACCTGAATTTGTGGCTTCCTTAACTCAAAAAGTTCGTTCTTACAGGGGGTTAAAACCTGACGAAATTGATGATTTTTTTATAAATCAGTTGCAAGGATTTACTGATTTTATAGATAATATAACGGGAACCATGTCTCAAATTGGTGGTTTTATTGGGATGTTTTCTCTATTGGTTGGCGGTTTTGGTATTGCCAATATCATGTTCGTTAGTGTAAAAGAACGAACTAATCTTATTGGAATTCAAAAAGCGCTAGGAGCTAAAAGGAAGTTTATTTTACTTCAGTTTTTATTTGAAGCTGTAATACTGGCAGTTTTTGGAGGTTTAATCGGATTGATTTTGGTTTGGTTAATTTCAAAAGGAGCTTCTAGTATGACAGGAGATTTCGAATTTATACTTTCTACTTCTAATATGTTTTGGGGAATGTTTTGGTCAACCTTAATAGGTTTGATTGCAGGTATTTTTCCTGCTTGGATGGCTGCTAGATTAGATCCTGTAGAGGCTATAAGAACTGGAATGTAACGTACAAGGTTCTCTTGAGTTTACACAAATCTTGATAATAGGTAAATATTCATACCTAGGGCAATCAATATAATTACTAATACGGCAATCGGAATTACTTTCATCATAATATTTCTTTTTTTGTTTGGGGCCATTACAGTTGTTATCATGGTTCAAAGATACTATGAATCAGAGGTTAAGGAAATAGGTAGAAATACTTGTTTATAATAAAGTGCCCTTATTCAATTTTTTTACTATTACATAAAATCATTTGACAGCTGTTTGCTAATCCATAAATTCTTGAGCATAAAAAAAGTCGAGGAGAAACCTCGACTTTTTAAATATGATATTAAAAATATCTTTACTGCTTAAGTATTCTTTTAGTTGCAAACCCTTTTTCAGAATGAATAGTCATTAAATAGAAACCAGAACTAATTGAAGAAATATCAATTGTATTTATAACACTGCTTGAGTTCAATTTCTGAGAAAGCACTAATTTTCCTTGAATATCAAAAATATCAGCACGCTTTATAGCTAAACTAATTTCTCCAGATATGTTAACGGTATTAATAGACGGTATAGGATAAATAGTAAGACCATTTGATAATATTTCATCGTCTATGCTTAATGTACTGTCAAATTCAATAACAAAAACATTTGAAATAGTATTTCCATTAAATACCGGGTCGCTCACTCTATTTTCGTCAATAATCACAGTAATATTACTATTTCCCGATGCTACTGGAGTTATATCAACGGTAAAAGAGGCTCCTGATCCAGAAAGATTGCTAGCGGTTCCATTTGATACAGATATATCACTTAGATCAAAATCAATAATATCTTCACTAAAAGTAATAGTTATAGGGATTGGATTTACACTGGTTGGAGAATTTACCGTAGAACTAATAATAACGCTTGGTCTTGTTATGTCAGATTCAATACTAAATTGAGTAGCGGCTGTATTTCCATTACCAGCAGCATCAAAAGATACATTAGCATTAATATCAACTGTTACGATACCCGTGGAAGTAGGATTAATATTTACAGTATAAACAGTATTACTTACTAAAGGAGATAAATTACTTGCTGTACCATTTCCTACTATAATATTAGCAATATCTAAATTATCAATGGGTTCAGAAAAAGTAATTGTTACTGGAATAGGGTTAGCTCCAGTTGGAGAACTTTCGGTACTGGTAATATCAACTGTTGGAGGGGTAGCATCAGTAATGGTAATAGCAAACTGTTGAGCAAAAGTATCGTCGCCTCCATTAGCAGTGCCACCATCATCTGTTAATACTACGCTTACAGTAACCACTCCAGTTGCATCTGTGGCAGGAGTATATGTTAGGTTACCAGTTGCATCAATAGCTGGTTGTGAACTAAATAAAGCATTGTTACTATTTGTTACTGTAAATGTAAGTGTTTGCATAACTTCAGGATCTCCATCATCGATAGCAGTTGCCCATCCGTTTACGGTTTGCGCTCCTGCATTTTCGCTAACTATTTCATTCGCTCCAGCTGTAAAACTTGGTTCGTCATTTACGGAGTCTACAGTAATGGTAAATGTTTGATCATCAGAAGTGTCATCGCCACCGCTGGCAGTTCCTCCATCATCAGAAATACTTACTGTTACCGTAGTACTACCATTAGCATTAGCAGTAGGAGTGTAGGTTAGATTTCCAGTTGCATCAATAGCTGGTTGTGAGCTGAATAATGCATTATTGTCATTTGATACATTAAAACTCAATGTTTGCATCGCATCAGCATCTCCATCATCGATGGCAGTTGCCCATCCATTTACGGTTTGTGCACCTGCATCTTCGTTAACAGCTTCATTCGCACCCGCAGTAAAACTCGGTTCATCATTCACTGCATTTACGGTAATTGTAAATGTTTGATCATCAGAAGTATCATCACCGCTGTTAGCAGTTCCACCATCATCAGAAATACTTACTGTTACTGTCGCACTGCCATTAGTATTAGCAGCAGGCGTGTAGGTTAGATTTCCAGTTGCATCAATAGAGGGTTGCGCGCTAAATAATGCATTGTTATCATTTGATACATTAAAGCTCAATGTTTGCATTGCATCAGCATCTCCATCATCAATGGCAGTTGCCCATCCATTTACAGTTTGTGCAGCTGCATCTTCGTTAACAGCTTCATTCGCACCCGCAGTAAAACTCGGTTCATCATTCACTGCATTTACGGTAATAGTAAATATTTGATCATCAGAAGTATCATCACCACCGTTAGCAGTTCCACCATCATCAGAAATACTTACTGTTACTGTTGCAGAACCATTAGCATCTGCAGCAGGCGTGTATGTTAGATTACCCGTTGCATCAATAGAGGGCTGTACACTAAATAATGCATTGTTGTCATTTGATACATTAAAACTCAATGTTTGCATTGCATCAGCATCTCCATCATCAATGGCAGTTGCCCATCCATTTACAGTTTGTGCACCTGCATCTTCGTTAACAGCTTCATTCGCACCTGCAGTAAAACTTGGTTCATCATTCACTGCATTTACGGTAATTGTAAATGTTTGATCATCAGAAGTATCATCACCTCCATTAGCAGTTCCCCCATCATCAGAAATACTTACTGTTACTGTCGCACTGCCATTAGTATTAGCAGCAGGCGTGTATGTTAGATTACCAGTTGCATCAATAGAGGGCTGTACACTAAATAATGCATTGTTGTCATTTGATACATTAAAACTCAATGTTTGCACTGCATCAGCATCTCCATCATCAATGGCAGTTGCCCATCCATTTACAGTTTGTGTACCTGCATCTTCGTTGACAGCTTCATTCGCACCCGCGGTAAAACTAGGTTCGTCGTTAACAGCATTTACAGTAATTGTGAATTGCTGTGTAGCAAAAGTATCATCACCTCCATTCGCAGTTCCTCCATCGTCTGAGAGTACAACACTTACTGTTGCAGAACCACTAGCATCTGTAGCAGGAGTATAGGTTAGATTTCCAGTTGCATCAATAGCAGGTTGTGCACTAAATAATGCATTATTGTTATTGACTACTGTAAAAGTTAATGTTTGTGTAGCGTCTGAGTCTCCATCATCTATCGCAGTTGCCCATCCATTTACGGTTTGTGCGCCAGCATCTTCGTTAACAGCTTCATTCGCACCTGCAGTAAAACTAGGTTCGTCGTTAACGGCATTTACAGTAATTGTGAATTGCTGTGTAGCAAAAGTATCATCACCTCCATTCGCAGTTCCACCATCGTCTGAGAGTACAACACTTACTGTTGCAGAACCATTAGCATCTGCAGCAGGCGTGTATGTTAGATTACCCGTTGCATCAATAGCTGGTTGCACGCTAAATAATGCATTGTTGTCATTTGATACATTAAAACTCAATGTTTGCATTGCATCAGCATCTCCATCATCAATGGCAGTTGCCCATCCATTTACGGTTTGTGCGCCAGCATCTTCGTTGACAGCTTCATTAGCCCCCGCGGTAAAACTAGGTTCGTCGTTAACAGCATTTACAGTAATTGTGAATTGCTGTGTAGCAAAAGTATCATCACCTCCATTCGCAGTTCCTCCATCGTCTGAGAGTACAACACTTACTGTTGCAGAACCACTAGCATCTGTAGCAGGAGTATAGGTTAGATTTCCAGTTGCATCAATAGCAGGTTGTGCACTAAATAATGCATTATTGTTATTGACTACTGTAAAAGTTAATGTTTGTGTAGCGTCTGAGTCTCCATCATCTATCGCAGTTGCCCATCCATTTACGGTTTGTGCGCCAGCATCTTCGTTAACAGCTTCATTAGCACCTGCAGTAAAACTAGGTTCATCATTAACGGCATTTACAGTAATTGTGAATTGCTGTGTAGCAAAAGTATCATCACCTCCATTCGCAGTTCCTCCATTGTCTGAGAGTACAACATCTACGGTCGCGGAACCACTTGCATTTGCAGCAGGAGTATAGGTTAGATTACCCATTGCATCAATAGCTGGTTGCGCACTAAATAATGCATTGTTATCATTTGTTACCGTAAACGTAAGTGTTTGTGTAGCATCTGCATCTCCATCATCGATAGCGGTTGCCCATCCATTTACGGTTTGTGCACCAGCATCTTCGTTAACGATTTCATTTACTCCAGCAGTAAAACTAGGTTCGTCATTTACTGCATTAATTGTAAACGTTACACTTGCAGTATTAGAATTATCGGTATTGTCATTTGCTATAAAAGAAATGCCTCCTGCATTATTACCATTAAGATTAGCAGTAGGTGTAAAGGTGGCGGCATCTAGCGCAGCATTAATATTGGCTAGCGTACCTTGTGCGGTAAAACTTGCAGATCCATTACCACTACCTCCAAAAGTAATACCAGTTGTTCCTAATGCAACCGTTCCTCCTGTAATGGTAAAAGTTAGTGTTTGATCATCACCATCAGTGTCCGTTACTTGAATATCATTTGCAAGAGCTACATTAGTAGCATCTTCTAATACCGTTGGTGCGGATGGTGCTGTTGCTATTGGAGCAGAATTAGGAATTCCTATTACTATTTCATCTATCCCAAAAGTTTCAAATCCTCCGCCAGATTCTGTAAGAGTTATGGCAGTTACACCAGTAAAATTAAGGGAGACTACTTCTCCCGCAAATTGTGATATTCCTTCGGTAACAGCAGAATTAGAACCCCCTGTAGGTGTGAAAACGACGGAGCTGTCTGCTCCGCTATCATTGTCAGCAATAAAAGCAAAAATACTTGCCACATCAACAGCCTGACTAAAAGTAATGGTTAAAGATGTACTAGTATCAGCATTTTGTGTAAAAACAACATTTCCAGATGATCCGTCAAACCCACTACCATTAACTACTTGAGCATCACTATTCGATGTACTTACAGTTGCTGTTATGCCATTTACAGTTTCAGAAACGGTTGTACCAGCATCTGAAGCCGTTGACCAAGTGAAGTTTTGAGCCTGTACATTGGTGAAAACCGCTATAGTAAGGTAAATAAAAAAAAATATAGGCAATGAAGACCTTGCTCGCTGATATGAGCTCTCTGTAAATTGATAAGAAAGATAATGAGTAGATTTTTTCATAGTTATTGATTATGGATTAATAATTATTTTAATAAACTATTTATGAACTAGAAGAATAGGTTTAAAAAATTAAGATATCGTATAATAAAGAATTTTTATCATACTAAAAATAGTACTTCTTGGTTTAAGAAATACTATTTTATCTAAGGAAATTTTGTGCTTTATTTAAAAACTTTAAATAATACTATTTTGATTGCTAGCTTCTTGAAGGAAATAGTCCTTGTAAAGCAATAATATAATTAGTTGTCAAATAAGGTTGCATGTTATTATGTGATTGGCCTCCTCCATTATTTAAAATAGTTAAACCAGCATTACTTCTAATAGTTTGGCTATTTACAGGGTTCGTTGGTGGTCCAAAACTTTTTACTTGCGTAGTAGCTAAACCATCAACAAAGTTAGCTACCGCTGGCACATCACCAGTTTGTGGAGTTTCATTCACTGCATTTTCAGTACTTAATAAAAGAGATTGATCAGCCGCTGCATTATTGCCAGTTAAGTGATTGTGAGAAGGCAATTCGGGAGTTACTAAGGTATGTGTTTCTCCGCCTCCTTTCGAACCCAATCTACGATCACTCAAACCGGGTCCGTTTCCAGCGTGCATTGGAACTCTACCACGTAAATCTGGTAATGCAAACGTAGTTCTGCCATCTCCACCGTACACTGTGCCCAAAATTGAGAAAAGTGCACTGTTTGATGAAATAGGTAATAATTGTCCGTCACATAATGCCCAACCTCTTGGTGCGAAATTTCCTCCGAATAATATAATTTGTCCTAAAAATGGTTCCATAAATAATTGATTTTAAAGATTAATAAATTAATTTAAGTTATTTAGTAATGAACTTGTTCTTGTTTTATGCTTATACTTGTTGTAAAACAATGCCCTTGTCGTATTCCTAGATGGACAAATTTTGTCCCTGATAAAATGCCCGCATCAGAACTAATAGCATTTATTTTTAGTATTTTTCCGTATTTACAATACACATACAATCCTTCTTGTGGATGTGCGTGGATGATCTCACCAGCAGTTTTGCCAAGTAATGGTTGACTGTCTACAGGAGAAACTTCCAGAATTCTTATAAGAGATCCTTGGTAATATGTGGTTGCTCCACCATATTTAGGGTTACAGGCATTGACTAAATTTTCTATTTCATCTGCGGTTTGTGTTTCCCAAGAAATCGTAGTATCTTTTTCTGTAGGTCTCTTGTAATATGTAATTTCTTTTATTGGCTGAGGTGTAAAGCTTTTAATATCATGTACCAATTGAATTGCTTTTTGAATAAGCCCATCCAGCATATAACTCATTTTAGAATTAGCCATTCCCAAGGTTTCTCCAGGAATTATAGGAACAGATTGTTCTAATAGAATTTTACCAGTATCCCAATCTTCATCCATCTGATGAATAGTAATTGCAGTTTGTTTTTTTCCTTGTTTTATAGACCAAAATAGTGGGTCAGGACCTCTATTCTCAGGTAGTTTTCCAAAATGAACATTCAGAAAACCATATTTTGGTACCGCTAATACCTCTTTAGGAATCTTAATGGAGAAACCACAAACCAATACTAAATCAGGGGCTTTATTAACCAACCAAGTTTTAAATGTTGTATCAATATTTTGTTTATGGATAAGATAGGTGTCAAAACCTTCTCTCTGTATAGAGGTAAGCCAAAAATTCTTATTCGGATTGGGAATTTCAGATTCTTGAAAACATACAGCTTCCAAATTATTATCTTTAGATAGACTGTTATATACAGAAAGGCAGACAGGAAAGCTTCCGATAAGTATTGTTTTCATGAATTCAAGGTTTTACAATCTACCAGATATATCCAGTTGTATTGATTGAATTGTTCACGTGATTTTTTTGATATCACTGTTTACCAAAACTAAACAGAGTATTAAAATTGATCAATACGTATAATTACCTGAATTTATGAGACTATTAATCTTTTACCGCATGTTTGTCTTTTATAAGAACCTTTTATACTACCAACGCTGCTTTTTGTGTGGGAATGTGTTTTCTTTTGGTTTAAAGAAATAAAGTGAAGTGTATGGTGCTGCAATTTAGATCTGTTTTTGTTTAAAACTAGATGTATGATAATGAAGAAGTTTGAATTCGGAAAAATTATTTACTTAACGTGAGTTCGGCCTAAGAAAATTTACGTCAGTCAGAGTGTGTGCCTTGGGTGGATTGTGCTTCGACAAGCTCAGCAGAACTATCGAAGACAAGTAAATTTTCAATCAAAAGCCTTGTCATCTAGATTTCTATGAAAAACTACTCAATTTGATGGTTTTTTAAAATTAGATCCTTACATCGAACTCGCATTACCTAAGATATAGACACTTTCGTTCATAATCTATAACGGCTTTTCCTCTTTTTAAAACATCAGCTCCGATGATTCCATCTACTGGTTCGGCTTGATGTGCGATAAGCGCAGTATTTACATGAGTAAGGTCAAATAAAATAAGCGAAATACTTTTTTTTGACCATTTGCCTAGCTGCAGTGTGTTTTTTTTAGAAAGCTGTGTAAGCATGTCTGTAGCGCCAGCACCAGCAGCCTTTACATCACTATCCTGTGCAAAAAGATGAAACTTTTCTACCGCATCAAAACCAACACACGAATTAGAGGCTCCGGTATCTACGATAAAATTACCCTCTACGCCATTAAGCATTGCTTTCACCTCAAAATGATTGGTTTTAGTATATACAAGTTTAATACGATGATATTCTTTTTCAATTAGAAATTGGCGAAGTGTTGTCATTTTAATTTTTGTCGGATCACGAACAAAAATAGTATAATTAATAAGAATCCTCCGATTATGAATATCCAATTTGATTTCTCTTCGGTTGGGGATTGATGGTTTCCGAAATACACAAACGAAGCCCAGTAATATGGTGATTTTTGAGTGTTAGAGATTTCTTTTGATGTAAGGAAATCTAACTTTGCTTTATGCAAGCCGTAAACATAGGAGTTAGAAAGATTCAGATTTTGATAAAAATATTGCATTAGCTGAGAAGTAGTTTTGTCATTTACTTTCCACAGTGAAAACAATACATTTGGTACTCCTGCATATTGAAATCCTCTACCAATACTAAGTGGGCCTTCTCCTTTGGCCAAAGTGCCAATGCCAGTTTCACAAGCACTGAGTACAACCAAATCAGCTTCTAATTGTAATCCATATAACTGATTTACTAAAATATTCTGATCTCTAAATTGTATAGAAGCTGGTCTGGAAAAACTTCCTGCTTCTGCATGTGTGGATAGATGTAAAATCGAATGTTTTTTTACTGCATCCAGAAAATGTACATAGGTCGCTTCCTCTTTTTCTAAGAACACACCATCAAATTTTTGTTGTATGTGACTTTGTTCTTCAAGAGAGAAAGGAAGTTCTAGATTGGTATTTTCAAAAACAGGAAACACTCCTAAAATGTTTGCTTTTATATCATTACTATTTGATCTCAAAAACTTATTTGCAGAAATTTCATAATTGACAATACTTGATTTCAGTAAAAATGGCATTTTCTCGAAACTCAGAACATTGGTTTTTTTAGTTAATAATGTTTCAAAAGGTATGAAATTGAGTAACCCATCCGGAATGATTACTATTTTTTTAGTGTCTGGAATATTTAATATGTTGTACAATTCAAAACTACTTTCTGAAAACACCTTCACGTTATTTATAATAGTAGATGGTTTGTCGAAAAACCGTATGTAATTTTGTACAGTATTTTTAAAATATTGAACTTCATTAATTTTTATTATTTCAATTGAATCAGGATTAATTTTGAATTGATATATCGTTTGCTTGCCAAAAAAATATTCAATCAAAGTAAGGTCATCTTGTTGTAACTTTTCTTGAAGCTCAGTAATTGAAACTTTTTCTTGTTTAAAAAGAAGATTGGGATATTTTTTCTGAAGCTCTTTAGTTACATCCTTAAGTTCGATAGATGTCATTTCATATGCCGATGTCCATTTTTGAATTTTTGAGATGTCAGCCCTGTCTTCTTTTTGTTTTTCTTTTAGTATATAAGTGTCATATGTTGCTATTTCTTTAGTAAGTTCCTTGTTTCTCTTTACTAATGAATCATTTTTATATTGTGTTAGTAGTTGTTTAGAAAGTAAGGCTTCATTGACAAATGGTGCTTTAGAGTTTTCTGCCGCTTCAAATGCTTTTATTACATACTTTAGATCTTTTGTAGTAATGTACATGGAATATAAAAGATCAATATAGGATTCTGTACGATTTCGATTTTGACCATGCTGAATAATTTTTGTGTCCTGTAAAGGATACGCGGTATTTAATTTTGAGTTTACCTCAAAAGCTGCTTCGAGTGTATTAATCGCTAAAAGAGGATCGTTTAATTCCTGATAGATATAAGCTTGTACATCTAATGCTTTCAGTAATACTCTATCCGCTACGAGAATTTTTTTTTCCGGAAGCTCCATGTTTAAAGAATATTCAGGAAGTAAGTAGGTGTATATCTCCTTAAGACTGTTTAATGCTTCTGCATATGCTGATTTAGAAAGTAGAATATCTATATAAGCCAATTGCCATTTTGCAATATCTCGTGCTGATGTATTAGGTTTTTTTAATAGCTGAAGTTTGGCTTTATGAATATAGTTTTGAGCATTTTGTGTTTTCTTATTTTCTAGTGCGATCGCAGCTAATATTTGGTAAGCATTTACTTGGGTAGCATCTATCGATATTGCTTTTAGAGCTTGCTTTTTTGCCTCTTCTATTGATCCAGAATCCAGATAATTTGTAGCTAAGTTTGTTAGAATGTTTACATTTTTTGGAGCTATTTCTTGACCTTTTAGAAGTATTGCGATTGCTTTCTGATAATTGCTTTGGTTGTTATAAGCAATAGATAGATTGGTGATAGCTGAGATTATTTTGGGAGTATTTTGAGATTGCTCCGCTAGATATAAATACTTAGTGATTGTGTTTTCTGCTTTTTGTAAATCCCCAATTTTCAGGTATAGATTTCCTAAAGGTTGCAAACAATTTTCAATAATATCATAATCTTTGAGTCTATTGTTGTTAAATGTTTTCCATGCTTTTTCATAATAGACAATAGCTGTTGGGATGTTTCCAAATTGATTGTAGTAATAGCCCATATTTGCATGAACGATAACCCAAGCAAGTTTATCTTCTTTTGTTAGGAGTTGATTTTCTTTAGAGGCTATTAATTTATTTAATCTATGTAAGCGGGATTTTGAAGAATCTTTTAAAAAATAATCTAATTGATTGTATAAAAACTCTGAAGTTTTGGTTTTTTGTTGTGCAAGCACTAGTTCATTTCCTAAACATAGAAAAACGACGAAAACCAAGAAGATTATTTTAAAATTTCCAAATCCCATAAAATTGAATTTGAGAATTCGGAACATCAAAGTTATATACATACCTAATACCAAGACTCGGTCCAATCCTTACAGTTCCGAGATTCATTCCAACAAAAACTCCAGTTTGAAAATTTGTAAAATTATCATCTATTTCCTGCATGATAAAAGAGTCCAGATCACGATCAGGAACGATTTGTTGTCCTTGTTCGAAAATTCGAAACCCAGTACCTGTTGTTTCTTGATCATTAGTAGTTGTTACATCCATTTTTAGTTGAATTCCAACACCCATAGCGAAAAAGCTATTGAAGTTATAGCGATATGACCCTGGAACCACATAGGCAGAAATGTTTTGGAATTGATTTGCCTCAGAAAATAGAATCAAACTTTCAGTTCCGTCTGCATTGATCGTACGTGTTTCAAAATTTCTTGTCTCGTCAAAGGAAGAGGAAGAAAAGAAAAGTTCTGCTTGATAATATCCTCTATACGATTTAAATGGGGATAGTGTGGCGCCAACAAAATATTCTCTTTGGTTCTCTAGCTCAGGAACTGTAATATATCCTGCTTTTGCGCCAATCGAAATCCCAGGCAAGAATCGAGTAGCCGCATAATTCGTAATAATAGGATCGTTTTTGTCAAAATAAATAGCAGTTCTACTTCTGGTTTTTTTCTTATGGAAGTTTTTGCCAAATTTCATAGAGTACTTTACGAACCCTTTAGTAGAATCAATTTCCGTTACATTTTTTTGTTCACTTCCAGGAAGGTAAATCCTATTGAACTGAAATATGATTTTATCTTTTTGCAAAATTGTGTCCAGACAGCTATAATTTACTTCTCGCTCTTTTGGGCAAATGGGACATTCTGGATACATACCATCAATTTTAAGTGTAGATTTGTCAAACATTTCAGGGGTATCTACTTCTAATTTAATTGTGTTAGCAGGGCCTTCTCCGTTATTCTGAAATCGTACTTTAAATTTTAATCGTTTAAATCTTACGAAACGATAATTCATTAACCAGCCGTTAGATGACATTTTATTGGGATCGTGAGAGGTTACAATTTCCATCTCTGTATCCTTAACAGTATGATCATCAAAATTATTGTCAGGTACATACACACTTCTTAACGTTACAATAGCACTGGTGTCTTTGATCATTTCTGGAGTGGTCTTTAGTGTTCTGAAGATGTTACGTTCCTCTCCAGGTTGCATATTATCAAATTCTATGATCTGATAGCTTCGGTATAACGCTTTTGACTCTTCTAGTGTAAGTGGAAAGTTTTTTCGTTTAGTAGTATCTTGTACGAAAAGTGTTTTTTTATATAATGAAGAAGTACTATTTGAGGCTAATAAGGTATGATCATCGTTTTCCGGAAGTATGGAAGAAATAGCTTCCAAAGGAACGATTCGTTCTCCATAATGAAGTCGAGTATCTTCTATTGTGAAATTATCATTCTTAAATTGTCGGTCATTATAAAATAAATATAGTTTGCCACTGGCGACATAGTTATTGTTGTTTTTATAACTAGTAATAAATACCATTTCCTGATCAGGGATGGGTTCACGATTTCTTTTTAATAGTAAATCTTCCTCTTCCGTAAAAGGAGAATTACCTTCAATAGATGCTTCGTCTTGTGAATTATCGATAGTTACTGATTTTGGTCTACTCGTAGGTGGTTTTCCGTTGTCATAGTTGTTTGTAGCCCATAGTTTAGTGTCATAAGTGCCTTTTTTTTTATAAGTATGTGTTGGAGTTGATTTAAAGCTATAATTACCATCTCCAAACTCCCAATAATAGGTGTAGAAAGCTTTAGGAGCACCGGCAATTTGGTTAAGAAGAGGCATTTCTGCCTTGTAATTTACTTGATTACCCTGGATTTCGTAAGATATTGGTGCTACTCTAGGAATGGTGTCATTGATTAGTATTTGTCCAATACAAGCAAAAGGGAGTAATAAGATTATAAAAAAAGCCAAAAATCTATTCATGATTGGTTGTTAGTGTTAATAAAGATAAACAAAAAGTTAAATCGCAGATATTACAATCTTTAGTGAATTAAAATTCCGGAAGGTAAACCCTCCGGAATTTTTCTGAAATTTGCTGTAACCCCCATTACCTAATGTGCATATTCCAGTGTGTAAGGTTTGTCTACGGGAGACCGTTTATTAATGCAACTAATTCTGCTTCTGTTCCAGTACTGGTAGCGCCAATTACTTCTGTATGGTTTTCTCCTATGGTTGCTCCCTGGATTGCATATATATATTGGTCATCTTGTACAGATGCAAAAATAAAATGTACTTCTAATCCAATTGGTATTAACCCATAATGTTCAGAGAATAAACCAGTTTCCGGGTTGTAAATATCTAATAGCGCTAATGCTGTAGGTTCTCCGTCATAAGATATGTATACGTTACTATTAGTATTATCAAAGCCTTCAGGAACATCAGCATATGCTATTGTTTTAGGACCTTCGTAATTATACCAGCGGTCTAAATTTGTCCAACCAAAATTACTAAGAAAACCTCCGTATCCAGAAACTCCCTGTCCATTAGGACCTTCTCTTTGCATAGGTTCTAAACCTCCTTGTTCATCTTCTTCCCATACAATATCACATTGCATTTCGTCTCCGTCACAATCATTATCTTGACCATTGAAAATTCTCATATCCTCATCAAATTCATCTGCAGGAGCAAAAAGTTGAAAATCATTAGCTAATTGTAATTGCTCTCCATTTTGAGTAGCATTGATAAAAAATTCACCTGCAGAAACTAATGTTTCGATATCACCATTAGGACGTTTTCCGTTCGTCGGCATTTTCGTTAATAGCATTTTTGCCTTGTCATATATTTCAATAAGTTCAATAGTAACAGAACCAGTAACGGGATCACCATTTTGATCTACGATACTATTAGGAGGAAAATATAGAATGGTGCCATCTTCACCATATACTTCTCCTGTGCCTCCTCCATTTAAGGTAAAAGTTTGTAATGCATCTTCTCGATTTTCGATAATCTCGGCTTCCAATTCTAATCCACCTAGAACTTGTTCGATAATTATATCATTGTCATCATTGCTGCTACAACTTGCTAATAAAAGAATACTAAACCCTAAAAGTAAAAAGTTAATCATTGTTTGTTTTACATTCTTACTGCTGTTCAGAAATGTAATTGTTGTACTATTTGTTTTCATGTTTTTTAGTTTTAATTGCCCTTTGTGGACTTTCTAAATTTTGTTGTTTACATCTTCATATCAGCAACACTAATTTTTTGTTACCCTTTTTCTTAAAAACTTTTTTAATTTAGAGGTCCAGACCAATTCATTTATGGGAAATAACAAAGCGCATGCTGATCAGAAATATATCGAAGCTCTCTTAAAGAATGATACGATAGTTATTAGAGAGATCTATGAAAAATTCGCTCCTAAAGTAGTAGGATACATAAAGAAAAATAGTGGAGATGAATCAAAAGCTCAGGATATAATTCAAGAAACTTTAATCACAATATATAAGCAAGCAAAAGAAAAAGAACTAATGCTTACTTGTCCGTTTGATGCTTATTTCTTTTTGCTCTGTAAACGGAAGTGGCTTAATGAGTTAAAAAAGAATACTGCAAAAGAGGTAACAATTAATGAAGAGGTGGTATCTATTAATGATGAGAGTGTTCAATATGCCGATGAAACATTGATTTTTGAAGCAAAAAATAAACTTTTTGCAGAAATGTTTGATCAATTAGGTAAGGCTTGTAAAGAATTGTTAAAAGCAACTTTTACTATAAAATCTATGGAAGAAGTAGCAACAAAATTAGGGCAATCCTATGGGTATGTCCGCAAGAAGAAATCATTATGTATTGGCCAGTTAACAAAAATGGTTCAAAGCGCTCCTAAGTATAATCAAATAAAAAACTTGTTATGACCCCAGAAGAAAAATACGAGCTTTTTGAGCGAAAGATTAGCGATGAGCTTTCAAGTAATGAAGAGGAAATGTTATCCCAGATAATTAAGGAAGATAAGACGATTGCTGAGGAGTTTAACGTATACAAAGAATGGAGTTCCTATTTAGATACTAGTCTAAATTTGGAACAGGATCAGTTTGATTTAGAACAGAATTTGAAAAAAATCGGAGATTCGTATTTTGAGAAAAAACCAGCCAAAAAAGAAACCAAAGTAATAAAAATATCTTCCTGGGTATATGCCGTTGCTGCAAGTGTTGCAATTGTCTTAGGAGTGTATACTTTTACTAAAAGTGATCCGGCTTATAATGATTTTGCGTCGATACCAAAATTATCTATTACAGAAAGAGGGAGTGAAGATGAAATTAGTAAGAAAGCCGAAGCTTCATTTAATTCTAAAAACTATGAAGAAGCCGAGAAATATCTTTCCGAATTATTAAAAAATGACAACTCCAATTCTGAATATCTTTTTTATTTAGGAATTACGTTGGTAGAACAAGATAAACATGAAAAAGCATCAGTAATCTTTGAAAAACTGAGACAAGGAGCTTCTGTATATAAATATAAAGCTATCTGGTTTGAAGCTCTAAATCAGTTAAAGCAGAAAAATGAAGAACGATGTGCAGAATTATTAAAATCATTACCACCAGAAGCTGAGGATTATCAGCAAGCGCAAAAATTGCTTAAAAAACTTTAAATCTATATAAGTAGTTGACATGCAAATTGTTAATTAACAATATTTTCTTTAATAAAAGCGTTGTATTATGTAACTTTTAATGAGTTATAGTGATATTTCATTAATAATTTAAAGAATATATGTCATGGGGATAAATGATAACATAGAATCAATAGAAAAAGAGCAAATAAAGCATCTACATTTTCCGCATAAAGAAGTTTTAAGTGATAAAAGATCTAAACGTGATCGATACCGTAAACTAGTACGAGGATTGAGTTTGGGTAATTTGGAACACCTAAAGGTGAAGATAATTTTTGCGGACGATGAAGGGGCTAAAAAAGTAGAAACAACCATTTGGGGAATAACTGATAAATCGGTCATTCTAAAGCAATCGACCATTATTCCTGTAGAGAGAATTATTAGTGTTAATTAAATGTGATTTTATTTAGAATACATTTATAAAAGTAAAAACCCTGAGACATCAGGGTTTTTTAGTTATATATTATTATGGGTTGGAATCACCACAAGGACTGTTAAAAAACATAAAACAACTACCAATAGGTAAACAAACAAAACAACTGCCAAAACTAGCGCAATCGCTATCTGTACTACAGTTTTGAGGCGGCATTCCACCTGTTATACTTTTTTGCTGGTCTCTACTAATTACTTTGGTCCCATTTAGGTTTAATAAATTTTTCATTTTTAAAATAGTTTAAGAATATGTCTACTCTATTGTTAATTAGGATTTTCGACTTGCTCCTTTAAAATTGATATTATACGATCATAAAGTTTGCTTTTCAGTTTTACTATTAATCATTGCATCAAATAGGCGGTATTAGTTAGTGTCTTAACTGAATAAAATGTTACCCTGATTTATTTGAACTCTAGCAAAAGTTAATAATGACAGACTGAAAATTGAATTAAAATGTTGTTGTTTATTATATTAAAAGAGGTATTGATGAAAGTTAAATTTGGTTATTTTTGCGGCATGATACTTACCGATACCCACACGCATATATATAGTGAATCTTTTGAGGAAGATCAGGATGCAATGATGCAGAGAGCTATTTCTACGGGAGTAGAACGTTTTTTTGTTCCAGCCATTGATTCTGCTTATACGGAGTCTATGTATGATATTGAAAAAAGATACCCAGATAATGTATTTCTAATGATGGGATTGCATCCTACTCATGTTAAAGAAAACTACAAAGAAGAGCTCCAACATGTGGAAGAAGAACTTGCAAAACGATTAAGTGAAAACAGCGATAAAAAATTCTATGCAGTAGGGGAGATAGGGGTGGATTTATATTGGGATAAAACATTTCTAAAACAACAACAAGAATCATTTAGATATCAGATTCAACTAGCTAAAAAATATAAACTACCTATAGTAATTCATTGTCGTGATGCTTTTGAAGAAGTGTTTGAGGTATTGGAGTCTGAAAAGGGAGAAGATTTATTTGGGATATTTCATTGCTTTACAGGTACAATTGATGATGCTCGACGAGCTATTGGATATAATATGAAATTAGGTATTGGAGGAGTTGTTACGTTTAAAAATGGCAAGATAGACAAATTTCTAAATGAGTTTTCTTTGAAAAATATTGTTCTTGAGACAGATGCTCCTTATTTAGCACCCGTTCCATATCGAGGTAAGCGAAATGAGAGTTCTTATTTGATTCAGGTTGTAGAAAAGTTGTCTGAAATTTATGAAAAGTCGCCAGAAGAAATCGCCCGAATTACAACTGAAAACTCTAAAGATATATTCGGAATATAGCTTGCAGATTGTAATATAAATTTTGTTCATTTGTGAGACCAATAAATGTATGGTTGCGATGAAGACTTCACCAAATATATTATTGATCTATACGGGAGGTACTATAGGTATGGTCAAAAATTTCGAAACAGGAGCTTTAATAGCTTTTGATTTTGATGAATTATTGCTCAATATTCCTGAGCTAAAACAATTGGATTGCAATATAGAGACTATAAGTTTTAAAGAGCCTATAGATTCTTCTGATATGAATGTTGAACGCTGGAAAGAATTAGGAGGTATCATTAATTCTAATTATGAAAAGTATGATGGTTTTGTAGTATTACATGGTAGTGATACAATGTCATATACTGCTTCTGCCATCAGTTTTATGTTCGAAAATCTAGGAAAGCCTATTATTTTTACCGGATCTCAGTTGCCTATAGGTGATCTAAGAACAGATGCCAAGGAAAACTTGATAACTGCAGTGCAGATTGCGGCTTTACAAAAAAAGGGGAAGCCAGTAATTACAGAGGTTGGGTTGTATTTTGAGTATAAATTGCTTAGAGCGAATAGAACCACAAAGATAAATGCAGAGCATTTTAAAGCGTTTCAATCACTTAATTATCCCACTTTAGTTGAATCCGGAGTTCACCTTAAAGTAAACGCCTCTTTTTTACAAGTTTCAAATCGTAGAAAAAAAATGGTATACCATACACATTTTGATAATGATATTATAATTATTAAAATGTTTCCAGGGATAAATGAAATGATTTTAAGGAGTATTTTTTCGTCAGAAGCAATAAAAGGTGTGATTATTGAGACCTATGGATCAGGGAATACCACAACCAAATCTTGGTTTTTGGATATTATTTCTGATGCAATTAAAAAAGGAATACCCATAATAAATGTAACACAATGTGCAGGAGGTAGCGTAGAAATGGGCAAGTATGATACGAGTGTTGCATTAAAAAAAGCAGGTGTTATATCAGGAAAAGATATAACAACGGAGGCCGCTGTGGCTAAATTGATGTATTTATTAGGAGAAAAGTTACCTCTTAAAGTGCTCAAAACCATTTATGAAACTTCCTTGCGAGGTGAAATGTCAGAAAATTAACGCCCCAAATTTTAGTAGTTAACATTTTTTTTGTTATTTGCTCAACCATTTTTTTGGCAAATTTTTTAATAGAGAGGTGGCCGAGTGGTCGAAGGCGCACGCCTGGAAAGTGTGTATACGTCAAAAGCGTATCGAGGGTTCGAATCCCTTCCTCTCTGCATTATTATTAAATTTTTAATAGATTTTGTAATATTTTTTTATCTTTAACCCTTTAACTAATTAAAATTAAGAATCAGCGCAATGAAAAGACTATTTTCTATTCTGGCAATCGCAACAGTAATGGCTTTTGGAAATATGCAAGCAGCCACTGCTCCAGCCCAGTTAACGGCAAACGTGCAATTATTAATTGCACCAATAACAACAACTATTCAGGCTGAAGAGGAACCTGCAGCAGAGGAATCCTTTCACCAAAACCTTAAAAAACGTTTTATAGAAGGAGGTCCTAGCTTTATGGGAATCGTTCTTTTATGTTTGATTCTTGGTCTTGCGATAGCAATCGAAAGAATTATCTTTTTAAATTTATCTACTACTAATAGTAAGAAACTACAACAAAATGTAGAGGATGCTCTTAATAGTGGTGGAGTAGAAGCAGCAAAAGAAGTTTGTAGAAATACAAAAGGTCCAGTTGCCTCTATATACTATCAAGGTCTTGATAGAGCTGACGAAAGTATTGATGCTGCAGAAAAAGCAGTAGTTGCTTACGGAGGTGTACAAATGGGACAATTAGAGAAAAATGTATCTTGGGTATCTTTATTTATCGCTCTTGCTCCAATGCTTGGGTTTATGGGTACAGTAATCGGGATGATTGATGCATTTGATAAGATTGAAGCGGCAGGAGATATGCAGCCATCACTTGTAGCAGGAGGTATTAAAGTAGCACTTCTTACTACGGTATTTGGACTTATTGTTGCAATTATACTACAGGTATTCTATAACTACATTATCGCTAAGATTGATAGTATAGTAAATGATATGGAAGATGCATCGATTACTTTAATCGATATGTTAGTAGCTTACAAAAACAAAAAATAATAAATGACTGTTTAGATTTTGTTTAAGATAATAAAATCTTCATAGCATATTAGAACATTTATTATTTAAAAATAGGGTTGTTGAATTATAACAACCCAATAAAAATTAGTCACATGAAAATTTCAAAAATTTTATCATACGTTGTACTAGCTGTAGGTGCTATAGGTGCGATATTATTGTTCTTAATGAACGGTAATTTTACCACACTTATGGATAACTATGGTATTACAGAAGCGAAAGATTTGGTGAAAGATACATCTTCATCGGCTTTTGCAGAAGCTACTTCATTGGTGAGTCCTATGTATAATCTTACATTGGTTATTTTTGTTGTTATTATAATAGCAACATTAATTGCTGTTTTTTCAGCTTTAGCTAAAAACCCTGCTGGTTTAAAAAATGCTGGTATTGGACTTGTTGCTTTCCTAATCGTTTTAGGTATAGGTTATGCAATGGCAGAAGGTGTTGAGACACCAATGAAAGATGGAGAAGTTCTTTCTGAGGGTGGATCTAAATTGGTAGGAGCAGGTATTTATGCTTTCTACTTTTTAGCAGCTATTGCTGTTGGCCTGATGGCATTATCAGGTGTAAAAAAATTAATAGGTAAATAATTATGGCAAGAAGATCAGCACCTGAGGTGAACGCAGGATCTATGGCGGACATTGCATTTTTACTTCTTATATTCTTTCTGGTTACTACAACCATAGATACGGATAGAGGTATTAGTCGTAAGTTACCACCGCCTTTAGATGAAACCGTAGAGCCTCCAATTCTAAAACAAAAAAATATTTTTGTAGTAGAATTGAACAAAAATAATGACCTTTTAGTAGAAGAAGCTCCTATGGAGTTAAAGGATTTACGTGCTGCAGCTGTTGCTTTCTTAGATAATGGAGGAGGAAGCGGTGATGAAGCTTGTAGTTATTGTAAAGGAGATAAAGATCCTAGTTCTTCTGATAATCCAGAAAAAGCGGTAATATCTCTACGTAATAATAGAGAAACTAGTTACGGTACATATATAGCCGTACAAAATGAATTAGTTGCTGCTTATACTGAATTACGAAATAGAGAATCAGAACGACTTTACGGAAAGACATTTACTCAAATGGAAACTGAGCTTAAGGATGTAAACTACTCCGGTAGTAAGGATAGACTTAAGGATCAGATAAAACAAATACAGTTGATGTATCCAGAAAAACTTTCTGAAGCAGAACCAAAGAAATAAGTATAACATAAAAACGTAATTATGTCTAAGTTTAAAAAGAAAAAGGGTGGTGAATTACCCGCTATTTCAACAGCGTCTTTACCTGATATCGTATTTATGTTACTGTTTTTCTTTATGGTTGCAACAGTTATGAGGGAGAATAATCTAAAGATAGAGAATAGACTTCCTCAAGCGGATCAGACAGAAAAGCTAGATAAGAAAAACCTGGTGATGTATATTTATGCTGGAAAACCTAGTTCTAGATATGCTGCAAGTGCTGGTACGCAGGCAAGAATTCAGTTAAATGATAAATTTGCCGAAGTAAGCGATATTAAACCTTTTGTATTAGCAGAAAGAGCTGCTAAAAGAGAAGAAGAAGTACCTTTTCTTATTACAGCCCTAAAGGTTGATACTGATACCAATATGGGTCTTGTTGGCGATATTAAAAAAGAATTGAGAGAAGTTCAAGCGCTAAAAATTAACTACACCACAAGACAAGGTGATGCTACTGGTAATATTCAGTAAAGGTTAAAGATTTTAATATATCGAAAATCCCGCTATTTAGCGGGATTTTTTTTATGCCTTAATTTTTTTGATTATTCTAGATAAAAAATCCCTTAAATGTTTTTAGGGTTGAATGATAATTATAAGAACTACAATGCATTCTTGAACTTTCGGTTTTATGAATATTTAATCTTGATTTCTACATATGTTGTTATAATGGCATAACAATTGTTGCTACAATTTATAACTGTGATCTGTTAATATGATCAATATCTAACCTTCCAAGTCAGTGGTATTGAAATAATAGAAATAATGCAGTTTGATTCTATGATAGTCTTAGTTTTGAAAATACTTACTCTAAGTAGTGTAATCAAAACTTTATAAGATGTGAATGGATATTAGAGTTATTTTGTTCTTCCAAATAATACCACTTCAGGTTTACAGTGTGTGATTTAGTAAGTAATTATTAACTAAATATGTATTATTATGGCTAGAAGATTAGCACCAGAAGTGAACGCGGGATCCATGGCGGATATCGCTTTTTTATTACTTATCTTTTTTTTAGTAAGTACTACCATTGAAACAGACTATGGAATAAGTAGAAAATTGCCTCCACCACCAGATGAAGTCAAATCTGATATCATTGTCAAAGAAAAAAATCTATTTAGAGTAGAGTTAAATCAGGCTAATGAATTATTTGTTGAAAAGAAACCTCTACGATTCGAGGAGTTAAAAGCAGCTGCTATTGCCTTTTTAGATAATGGAGGAGGTTTAGAGAAAGAACACTGTGGTTATTGCCAAGGAGCAAGAGATCCAAAATCTTCGGATAACCCGAACAAGGCAATAATATCACTTATTAATAGCAGAGAAACTAATTATGAGACATATATCACTGTGCAGAATGAACTTATCAGTGCTTATAACGAATTACGAAATAGAGAGGCGCTTAGGATATATGGAATATCTTTTACAGAAATGCAGGTACAATTAAAAGATGCTAATCACTCTGGTGATAAGAAGAAACTTAGAGAACGGATAAAAGAAATCCAATTATTGTATCCAGAGAAACTTTCAGAAGCAGAACCCGTAACCGCAGAATTATAATAACTAAAAAACTATTCGTTATGTCAATATTTAAAAAGAAACAAAAAGCCGAGTTACCTGCAATTTCCACTGCATCTTTACCTGATATTGTTTTTATGTTGTTGTTCTTCTTTATGGTTGCCACTGTAATGAGGAACGATACATTGATTGTTAAGAACGAACTGCCATATGCAGATCAGATAGAAAAGCTAGATAGAAAAAATATGGTCATACATATTTATGCGGGTAAACCTAGTTCGAGATATAAAAATGTAGGTACAGAAGCAAAAATTCAGCTTAATGATAAGTTCGCACCTATTCAGGAGATTAAATCTTTTGTTTTGGAAGAGATAAAATCTAAGCCTGAAGAATTACGTCCTTTTTTGACAACAGCACTTAAGGTGGATAAGGACACCAAAATGGGACTTGTTGGGGATATAAAAAAAGAACTAAGAGCTATACATATGCTTAAGATCAATTATACAACAAAAACTGGACAAGTGTCAAATAACTTGCAATAATGTATTTTTAATTTGTTTTTATTTAATCCCGTGATCTTTCGCGGGATTATTAATTCTTGTTGTTTTTTAAGAAGTACTTCTATTTTCTAAATAAATAGATTTATTTTAGTAACCTCTATGAAATGGATGTTAAGAAATGTTAGCCAGATGAAACAATTGCTTTTATTTTTAAGCCTTTTCCTCTTAGCTTGTCTCAGTTTTGGGCAAGAAACAGTTTCAAATGATCTCGTTTCAGAAAAGAAAAAAGTATTAGATTCGCTTTATAGAGAAGATCAGTTCTATGTCGGTCTTACATTTAATTTACTGTGGAATACTCCGCCTGATGTTGGTCAATCAGGGTTTTCTGGTGGATTTCATTTAGGTTATACCAGAGATATGCCCATTAATAAAAGACGTAATGTAGCCATTGGATTAGGTTTAGGGTATTCTATCAACACTTACGGTCAAAATTTGTTTATTGGAGAAAATGAAGAAACTGGCCAGAGTATTTTTAGTAGTCTCGAAGGAGTAGATTATGACAGAAACAGATTTACTACACATCTTGTTGAGGCTCCACTAGAATTTAGATGGAGAACTTCTGTTCCGGATACGCATAAGTTTTGGAGAATCTATACCGGATTAAGAGTTGGATATCTATATTATTTTAATTCTAATTTTGAACAACCAGGAAATCAAGTAGGACAAACAAAAATTGATGAATTAAACCGTTGGAGAGTAGGAGCTACTTTTACTTTCGGATGGAACACTTTTAATTTTCACTTCTATTATAGTTTAAACCCTCTATTTAATAACAATGCGCTAATAGGTAATGAGGAAGTTGGTCTTAACGTTGCTAAAATTGGATTAATGTTTTATATCCTATAGCCAGAAATTAACAAGGGTAAGCTGAGGGATAACACCTATTAAAAAGCCTAGTGTAAGTTCTAAGTTGGTATGTGCTTTAAAATGTAATCTTGATGTCGCTACTAGACCATTAGCTATGATCATTGCAGCTATAAGTAGAATGAGATTTATCTCAAAATGTATACTTAATGCGATCGTAAACATTGTAACAGCTCCTGATCCAATCATATGAAGACTTGCTTTGATGTCAAAAAACACAATAAAAATTGCACTTAAGGACGATAGCAGAGCTCCTAAGAAGAAAAAATATAGTTCAGGATAATTGTATGCATCAATAATCATTTTAATTACTAGAAGTAATAATAATGATTGCAGCAATAAAGGAATTTTACGT
This sequence comes from uncultured Aquimarina sp., assembly GCF_947492405.1. Classification (GTDB taxonomy): domain Bacteria; phylum Bacteroidota; class Bacteroidia; order Flavobacteriales; family Flavobacteriaceae; genus Aquimarina. Next base: position 499,697 of record NZ_CANLMP010000002.1, on the reverse strand, counting down.
TGTTTTACATCTTCCAAATGAATAGAGGTGATAATGCCCGTAGTTTTAAGAAAAAAATAGAGGACTATCGGGATAAGTACTGTGACAACTACTAAACCAAAAATTTTTGCTTGAATGATATTTTCCGGAATAAATCTAGGAGCAGTAACAAAATAAATTACTGAGCCAGCTATGGGCATCAATAATGGGTGAAAAATATATGAAATGCTTTTTAATAAAAAGTTCATTAAATCTTTTTTCGTAGCCTGGCAACCGAAATATCCAATTGCTCTCTGTATTTAGCTACAGTTCTTCTGGCTATAGGGTATCCTTTTTCTTTCAAGATTTTCGCTAACTTCTCGTCCGTTAGAGGTTTTTTCTTGTCTTCTTCCCCTATTGTAATTTCCAGTATTTTTTTTATTTCTCTTGTAGAAACTTCTTCTCCTTGATCGTTAGTCATAGATTCAGAGAAAAATTCTTTGATCAGCTTCGTTCCATAAGGAGTATCTACATATTTACTATTAGCTACTCTAGAAACCGTACTAACATCCATATCAATCTCATCTGCGATATCTTTAAGGATCATAGGTTTTAGATTACGCTCGTCTCCACTTAAGAAATAACTTTTTTGATAGTGCATTATTGCACTCATCGTTAAAAAAAGTGTTTGCTGTCTTTGTTTAACAGCTTCAATAAACCACTTAGCAGCATCTAATTTTTGCTTGATGAACATTACTGCATCTTTTTGGGATTTAGATTTTTCTTTACTGGCTTTATATCCCTGAAGCATATTGTTATATTCTCTGGAAACGTGTAATTCCGGAGCGTTACGACCGTTTAACGTAAGTTCTAGTTCTCCATCTATAATTCTGATTGTAAAATCAGGTACTACATGTTCTATAAGTTTATTGTTACCTGCATAAGCTCCCCCCGGTTTAGGATTAAGATGCTCAATTTCTTCAATTGCTTCTTTTAATAAATCTTCTGTAATGTCAAATTTGGTTAAAAGCTTGTCATAATGCTTTTTACTAAAATGATCAAAAGATTTGTCTAAGATCAATGATGCTAATTTAATAGGTATTGTAGTTTCTTTTCTTTCTAATTGAATTAATAGGCATTCCTGAAGATTTCTGGCGCCAACACCAGCAGGATCTAATTGATGTACTGTTTTTAGGATACTCTCTATCTTCTCTTCGGTGGTGTATACGTTTTGTGTAAAAGCAAGGTCATCCAGAATATCCGCTAAAGACCTTCTGATATAACCACTTTCGTCAATACTACCAACAAGGAATTCTGCAATTTCTCGCTCTTCTTCATCAAATCGATAGGTGTTCAATTGATTTACCAAATGTTGGTGAAATGATGTGCCAGAAGCATATGGAACATTTTTTTCTTCATCATCAGCACTATAGTTATTAGAACTTAAACGATAACTAGGTATTTCGTCATCACTAAGATATTCATCAACGTTAATGTCCGTTTCTATTTTTTCTGTTCCATAATCATCATCACCTGAACTTTCATTACCAAAAGCATCCTCAAATTCATCCGCTTTTTCCTTGCCGCTGTCCAATGCAGGGTTTTCCTCCATTTCTTGCTTTAAACGCTGTTCAAATGCTTGCGTAGGAAGCTGGATTAGCTTCATCAACTGAATTTGCTGAGGAGAAAGTTTTTGAGAAAGTTTAAAATTTAATTGTTGCTTTAGCATAAAAATATCAATGTTCTTATACTCACAAAAATAAACAAAATACGGCGTACTTCTGTAGGTAATCGATGGTTAGTTTAGTGAAACTTTTTTATAAAATTCGTTAAAAGCGAAGATTAAAAAAAAGACAGTTGAACTAATCCTGCATTTAGTGCGGGATCTCATTCGTAATAGTTTTGAAATTTATTTTTTAAATAAACTTCAAAACTATTTCATGCAACTTATCAATAAACGCGCCAAAATCGATTTATTACTTTTTGAAAGATTTTTTTAAGAAGTAGCTGTCCAGTCGATATGTTAGGTTAGGGGATGAAAATTTTATTCTTTATGGCATAAATCACCAATCCGGTTCGATTTTTCAGATGTAATTTTTCAAATATAGAATCTCTATATCCTTCAATGGTTTTAGGGCTAAGACACATGTCACTAGCAATTTCTTTATATGTTTTTTCTGTACAAGCGTGTTTGATGAATTCCATTTCTCGCTCTTTTAATAGTACTTTGTTTTCTTTTTTAGGATTTAACGAACCTAATAATAAATTAGTAACATCTTTGGTGTGATAGAAACCGGTTTCCTGTACTTCTACCAGTGCATTTTCGAGAATACTTTTTTCTGTGTCTTTTAATAAATACCCTTTAGCTCCTGCTCGAAGCATTTTAAGAATGGTTTTTTCATCCTCTTCTACGGAAAGTGCCAGAACATTTACCTGTGGATATTCTTCTTTAAGAGCAATCGTAGTTTCAATACCATTCATAATGGGCATATTGATATCCATAAGAACAATATCCGGAATGTTTTTAGGATCTTTTAATCGAGTAAGTAGTTCTCTTCCGTTTTTGCACAGGTACAATATTTTGAATTTAGAAAATCCATTTACCAATCCCGCAAGTGCCTGTGATAATAGGATGTGATCTTCTACAATGACTACTGAGTACTTCATGAGTGTATTTTTTGTGTGACAATGACTTTTAAAAAAAGTTTGCTTAATGAAACTTAATTTGTCAGTCTGAGCTTGTCGAATATTATTTGTTTTCTATACACTTCGACAAGCTCTGTGTGATATAGAAACATTATTTATATCTAAATGCTATATTAATCAATTTCCTCTTCTGTAACCAATTTTTTATAATGATATGTCAAGGTTATGGCGGTGCCTTTTCCTTTGGTAGAATCCAAACTAACCTCTGCGTTTATTAATTTTCCTCTGTTCTGCATATTGCATAATCCAATACCGATACTTTTTCTGGATGTAAGATTCTTCATATCAAAACCTACACCATCGTCTTTTGCGTTAATAACTAGTTTTTCTTGATCATAACGTACATTAACACTAAGTTTAGAAGCTTTAGAGTGTTTAATAGTATTGCTAAAAAACTCTTGTAATATTCTAAAAATAATTATTTCCGCTTTGTCGTCTAAGGTTCTTATTTCCGTATTACTGCTTAGGGTTGCTTCAATAAATTGTAATCTGTTAAATCGTTCTACTTCTAATGCAATGGCTTCTGTAAGGCTCAGACTTTTAATCGCATCTGGGTTAATTAACTTGGATAAGGCTCTTAACTCTGTAAGGCTCTTGGTGATCGTTTCTGTAACCTCAGGAAGTCTTTTTGGATCTTCTTTCGCCACATCCACTTGTATTTTTGCCAAAGTGAGTAATTGACCAATATTATCGTGCAGCTCCCAACTAATATTGCGTAATGTTTCTTCTCGTATTTCTATCTGTGTTTCCGCAATCGCACGCTCAAACTTTTTTTCAGCCTCTTTTTGTTGTAGCAATAAACTATTTTTTCTTCTCTGGAAAACCCAGAAAAGCGTAATAATAAGTATAACTAATATAATGAGTACTACAGTTGCAATTAATATTGCTGTTTCTTGTCGCTCCATATAAATCCAATAATAAAACAGGTATTCATGATTACAGTCAAAGTGATGTTAACTAATAATAAAACGGTAGCATCAGTTAGTTCTTCATAGTAGTTTCTTAAAATCCGAAAAGGAAGATTGCCAACAAAATAGATTAGTAATCCAAAGCTAATCCATATGAGCAGATTCTTTTTTGCATGTAGAACCTGCTCTGAATTTAATATTTCAAAAAAGTAAAGTAAAATACTAATGACCAAAAATAATGCTCCCAGTATATATGGTAATCTTTGATATTCTATCATATAGTTTTCAAAAAAACCATTGATTATAAAAGAGCTTAAATATATAATACCGAAGTAAAGCGCTAATTTCTTATTTTTTTTGTTTTTAAAATAGTGACGATATAATAACAAGAAAAATGTAAAATTTACGGCATTATAGATGTTGTGAATTATTGCATTTATTCCTCCATCCAGTTTAATATAGAGTCCTGTTAATTCATTAAAAGCAACGTACCAAATGAAGAATATAAAATATCGTAGAAATTTTGCGTCTTTATATTTGTAAAAGAAAATGGTTCCAATTATAGCTGCTAGAACTTCAAATCCTACACAAAATTTTATTAATAAGTTTATAATCTCGTTACTCAAGGTCTTTATTTGTTTTACTGTTCTTCTCCCATAGGGGGTGTTCCCGTTACTTCATTAGCAATTAAACTGTTTTCTTCTTCTAATAAATTACTAAGGTTTACATTAAAGAAACCAGCTCTTTGATACAATTTACCGTCTTTTCCTCTAATACTATCAAAACCGATAATATCTTTTAATAATTCAACATTGAATTTGTTATCTAAGGTATATCCTAAATCTACTAGTTTTCCGTCTACTTTTTTTCTTACTGTTGGAGCAATAAAAAAGGTCTGTCGCTGTGCATATTTCTTGTTTTTTCCATCACGGACATAATCATCAGGATACAATGCAAAATAAAATCTAAACCCTGATGGTTTTACTCTTGCTTTACGTGATTTTATTTTTACATACCTAATGTATTGTTGTAAATCATTAAAGTCATAAAAAAGTGATCTTGTAGCTTTAAACGGTTTGTCATCTCCATCCTGTCCTACGACTTCGTTAATGAGTTCTTCTCTTTCATCATATAAATGATAAATTTCTTTAGCAAAATCAGATTGGATAATATTTTTTGGTGCTCTGCGAGTATCAGGACCATTACCCAGTTGTTCTTTTAAAGAAAGAATAGTGCTGTCTTTACTTTTTAATGTAACATTTAACGCTTCAATTTGATTTTTAAATTCTTTGATTTGTGTGTCATTGTTACATGATGGCATTGCAATTAGTATAATTGCGATAATCAGATACTGTTTAATACGGTTGGTTTGTTGTTTCATTTTTGATATAGGTTTATTAAGTATTTGTGTGATTTTGGCGCTAGCCAAAATAATTAGTAAGTTAAAACTTAGTTTTACAAAGTTTTAAGAATTAAAAATACCATTTTAAATAGTTTTAAAAAATTTAAGGCTTCCGGAATTGTAGTTTAAATAAAAGAAAGTATTGAGTAACAATGGTTTTCAGAGATCTTTGTCGGTATAGCTGATTTTATAGAAAGGGGGAAACACCCCTATTATAAAAAGGGGAATAACGGTTGATTTGTTATATTCTCAGTTAATAATTCTTTGGAATCAATAAGCGTAGAAAACATCCATCCCCAGCCCTTCCTTCGAAGGAAGGGAGTTAAAAGGAGTTAAGTGAAGTCCCTCTTTGAAGAGGGATTTAGGGAGATGTTTTTTAACTGTGTGTAACATCCTCACCCAGCCTCTCCTTCAAAGGAGAGGAGTTAAAGCGTTTGTATATGAATTTTAATCATAAGAATAAGTAAAGTCCCTCTTCGAAAGCCTGTCCGCCAGTTAGGAGGAAGGTATTTAGAGAGATGTTCTTATGAGTAATTTGAAAAACAGTATGATTTATTACTGTTTAAGACTTTTAATGACTTCTTTAAGTTCTACAAGAACTGTTTCTAGATCATTCAAAATTTGTTCATTTGTAAATCGAATGAATTTTACTCCTAATTTTTCAATTCGACTTTGTCTATGACTATCTTCAAGAAATTGATTATCATGTGAACCCCCATCTATTTCTATGGCAAGTCCTATTTCTTTACAGTAAAAATCAACAACATATTCTAATATGGGAAATTGACGAAAGAATTGAACTCCAAGTTGTGTTTTTCTAATCCTATCCCAAATAACCTTTTCTGTTTCGGTCATTTCTTTTCTAAGCAATTTTGCTAGTTCTCTGGCTTCAGGTGCATATTGGAGTATGTTTTGGAGTGCCACTTTAATAATAAATGTTAATGAGCAGTAAAGTAAGCAATTCTTGTTTAATATGCATCCTTTTAAAGAAGTATGAGTTGTGATAAGTCCCTCTTTGAAGAGGGATTTAGGGAGATGTTATTTAAAGTTTCTTTTTTGCTAAAGTATTAATTTTAAAAACATCTATCCCCAACCCTTCCTTCGGAGGAAGGGAGTTAAAAGGAGTTAAGTGAAGTCCCTCTTCAGATAATTGAGTTTGTCGAAATGTAACAAGGATTTAAGGAGAGGTGTGTTTTGATGATGTTTCACTTTTTTTATCTCACTACAAATCTTGTTTTGTTTTCGTATTAGCCAAATTTGCGAAATATTACACTAAATATTTTCGAAATGTATGACGAAATATTTTCGCCGTACAGAAGAGTTTTCTTATTAAAAAACATCAAAATTATTAAACTTTATAATTGCAAAAATGACATCTTAATAAAATGTTAAATTTTTAATTTAACGAAAACGTTTTTCGTTAAAATAATTGTTAAATACACCTCTCGCAATTGTCGGGAGATTTTTTCTTCTCTTACTTCATAGTAGCTATAAAGCTATAGAACTAAACTTTTCGAAAAGTAATTTTTTACAACTAACATCTTAAAACAAAAACCAAAATCATGAGAAAAATTTATTTAGTACTTAGTGTGATCCTGGGTCTATTTTCTTGTACATCAGATGTAGACAATTTGGATTCTGAAATGAAATCAATCGAACTATCAGCAAAAACTAGTTCTGAAAATGTAAAATTATTAAGCGCTTGGACCGCGAATAGAAGTAGTCCTGTACATATTAATTACCAGAGAAAATTTAAAGTAAAAGTTAAAAACTTAGCGTACCAAAAAGAGGTTGTAATCCATCACGCAACTTTTAATGGAAATTGGGTGGATATACCATTAACATTCGAACAAGCAATTGATAATGATGAAGAGATCTGGGTAGGAGAGGTTACTCCGGATTATGAGATCTATAGTGACGAATTCGTAGTAAAGTACACCGTGAATGGAGAAACGTATTGGGATAATAATAACGGTAAGAACTATAGTATGCTGGTAAATGTAGGAGGATATTTATCACCAGAAATAAAAGTAGAATTAAACAATAGTTTTACAAGATCTACCGGTTCATCGTTTGCTATCAATGTTAATGCGACACGTAATTACGGTACTCCGGCTACTCTAGAGGTGGTTTATACTACGGATGGTTGGGTAACAAAAAATACAGTACCCTTAACATATCAAAGATACTTTAGAGTCGGGTATGCTCATTATATTATGAGCCCTAATCAATTTGATGTCGACGTGTATAATACATCCATAAGAGTGGCTGATGAAGTGCAATCCATAGATTTTGCTATTGTGTACAGAATAGACGGACAAGAGTATTGGGATAATAATTATGGAAAGAACTATACTTTAAATAAGATTATATATTAACAATCAGATAATTAAACAATCACAAATCACTAACAACAATGAAGAAGTATTTTTATTTATTTATAAGTTTATTGGTGCTATCCTGTAGCACAGAAGACGATTTTATTGAAAATCAAGAGGCAGAAATCACTATAACTGAAGTCACTGCTAAAAGCTCAAATCCAGTAAGTCTTCTCAAAGCTTGGACGACATATAGTTCATATAGAGGGTATCAAGGGTATACTAGAAAGTTTACTGTTAAAGTTGCAAATCTTGCATACGATAAAAGCGTAAGTATTTATCATCAGAGATTAGATGGAAATTGGGATGAAATACCCTTATCATATAGCCAAAGTGTCAATGACGGGCAAAATGAAATTTGGACAGTAGAATATACTAATGGAGGTTATAGTATTGATCGTATTTATGCAGATGAGTTCGTGGTAAAGTATGAGGTAGACGGGATCACTTATTGGGATAATAATAATGGGACTAATTATGCAATGTCTCGATCAGAGGGATCTCTTTTTGCTGATCAAAGCCTTCAAGTTAGTGCAGATACTGATTTTGTAAGTTTGTCTTACTTTCCTTATGACGATAAAAACACATTTAATATCACTGTAGACGTAAGAAATCTAGCCCCTACTAAAGAAGTTGGGGTCGTGTACTCTTCTGATGGATGGCAAACACAATCATATGTGCCACTTACATACAGACAAACCTGGACAAATGGACCGTTGTATTATATTCAGAGTCCTAATAATTTTGGGATTGAAAGATGGCAAGGTAATGCCAGATTGGATACCTCGGTTAATGAATTAGAATATGCGGTAGTTTATAGAGTAAATGGAAATGAGTACTGGGATAATAATTATGGTAAGAATTATACAGTAACTATAAATTCTTACAATTAAATAAAGACGTTTATTTAATGGAGAAGTCCGCCTTACATGTGTGTTTGTATGGCGGACTTTAATTTTTAGTTAAAGTGATAACTCCATTTTGATATTACTTCGTAGGTAAGGAGAGTCTTTTTCAAGATCAATTTCTACAAAACCATATTTTCTGTAAATATGTATAGCATTTTCTAGGATTTTGTTAGAGTATAAAATTAGCTTAGTCCAGTTCTGATCTTGAGCAAAGTCTATACAAAAGGACATTAATCTTTGCCCAATGCTTTGTCCTTGAAATTTTGGAGACACAGCCATTTTTCCTAATTCATAGATTCCTTCTTCTATTTTGATAAGAGAAAATGTACCTGCAATTTCATCTTCTGATTTAGCAAAGAAAATATGACCACCTTTATTGATAATCGTTTCTTCACATCGTTCCAGTAGATCTATGTCGTGTGGTTCTACTACAAAATATTTTTCTAGCCATTCTATATTAAGGTCAGCAAAATCTTTTGCATATTTTGGATCAAAAGGGATGATTTTTATTTGTTCGATAGAGTTCATAGTCGTTCTTTTAGGTTTTCTAGTATACGTTTGCTAAGTGCTTTTTCTTTGAATTGATTTTCCATATAAGTTAAATGACGCGTTAAACTTGTTGAAGAACCTTCTGTAAGCCATTTTACTTGTTTATCTATTGCTTCCCAAACGGGAACCAATTGTTTATGTGTTTTTTTTCCTTTACTAGATAGTTGAAAAAGTTTTTTTCTTTTATCAGTTTTATCTACTTCAAACTTAATTAATTCTTTAGTTAGAAGTTTTTTTAAGGCTTGCGTAATAGCAGGTTGAGTGTATTGTAATTGTTCTTGTATTTCTGAAGTGGTAGAGTTTTTTTTGTCTGCTATAATTTTAAAAATAGGAAATAGATATGGGTCAAAATCTATTTTTAATGTGGTATATAGGAGTTGAGTTTCTTTCATTAGATATTCACTTAATCTATTTAATCTAGAGCCTAAACCCAACTCTCCAAATTCTTGTAATTTATCTTGCATAAGTATTTATATAAGTACTTATGTAAAAATAAGTATTTTTTTTAAACTTTAAAAGTATAAGCTATCTTTTCTAGATAGGATAGAATGAAATATAACCGTGATTTTTGTAAAACTTGATGAATTACAGGTCTTAATCGAATGCTAGTTAAGTGCTTGCGAATATCACTCTCTTTTTTACGAATACTATTTAAATGTATTTTAAGGCACTATGTAGCTTTGAGTTCCGTTGTAATTAAATTACACTTTTTTAGAATATAACCGAACTCATTACTAAAAACGATAGACTTTTTTCTATTATTTTTTAGAATAAACTCAACTCAATATTAAATTAACCACACATGATCTTTTTAACTCGATTAAAACTTTTAGTAGTATTGCTAATAGTAGCCTCTTTTGCGGCAGCACAGACTCCAGAAGGAGAATTAAAACGTTGGCATAAAATTACTTTATCTTTCGAAGGACCAGAAACTTCAGAGACAGCGAACCCAAATCCTTTTTCGGATTATAGATTAGAAGTTACTTTTACTAATGGAACCCTTTCTTATATAGTTCCAGGATTTTATGCAGGGTGCAATGATGCTGCAGATTCTAGCTGTGATTCAGGTAATATATGGCAAGTACATTTTACTCCAGGAAAAATAGGAAGCTGGAATTGGTCAGCGGCTTTTACTTCTGGTAATGATGTCGCTATTAATGGTGGAGGTTCTAGCGCTGGATTTATGGATGGTTCCTCAGGATCATTTATTGTAGAAGAATCTGATAAATCTGGAAGAGATTTTAGATCAAAAGATAAAGGAAAACTCCAATATGTTGGGGAACATTACCTACAGCATTCAGGTACGGACCCTAAGAGTCCAAACGGTCCGTGGTTTGTGAAAGCCGGAGCAGATGCTCCAGAAAACACATTGGCATATAACGATTTTGATAATACGCCAAATCGTGGAGGTAGAAGAAAAGATTGGAATCCACATCAGCAGGATTACGATGCCGGTGATGCTGGCGAATATACTTGGAAGAATGGACAAGGAACTGAGCTTTTAGGTGTGGTTAATTATCTTTCTACTAAAGGATTAAATGCCTTTTCTTTCTTAACATTAAGTCTTCACGGAGATGATGAGAATGTTTTCCCTCACTTGATAAAAGTTTCAGAAAATGTTTATAATGGATACAATGATGGTCAACAATGGAATCAAGGAGTTCATAAAGATCGTTTTGATATCTCCAAAATGGCCCAATGGGAGAAGATATTTGAATACGCGGATAAAAAAGGTGTATTTCTACATTTTAAAACATTGGAAACCGAAAATGATAATATCATGGACGATAATACCAATGGGAGACAACGTAAACTTTATTACCGTGAGTTAATTGCTCGTTTTGGACACCATCTGGCATTAAATTGGAATATTACAGAAGAAACCACCTTGCCAGATAATGTAACAAAATCCATTGCTTCTTATATTAAAGATGTAGATCCATATGATAATCATATTGTTTTACATACGTATCCTGGTCAACAAGATCAACGATATGATCCCTTATTAGGAACTAATTCTGAACTTACCGGAGCATCCATTCAGACCGATAAAAATAAAGTTCATAATGATGTAAGAAGATGGTTGGAGAAATCAAGAAATGCAGGAAAAAAATGGGTTGTTGCCAATGATGAACAAGGAAGCGCAAATATAGGCGTTGATCAAGACGGTAAAGAAGATAAACTAGTTCGCGATAAAGTATTGTGGGGCACTCTTATGGCTGGAGGTACCGGAGTAGAATATTATTATGGTTATCAAACAGGAGAAACAGATTTAACCGCTCAAAATCACAGATCGAGAGATGTTAAATATTCTCATGCGAGTCATGCACTAAATTTCTTTGAATCTTATTTACAAGAAGATTTAGTAGATATGGTATCCTCTGATGGTATAACATCTGCAAACGATTATGTTTTGGCTAAACCTGGAGAAATATATGCAATATATCTTCCAGATGGTGGATCTACAAATATCGATTTGCCTTCCGGAACTTGGCAAGTACAGTGGTATAACCCAAGATCTGGAGGAAGTTTAAGTAGCGCAACTGCTGTGTCTAATACTATAGTTGCACCAGATACTAATGATTGGGTGGCTTTAATTAAAGGAGAATCGGATGGAACAGATTGTACCAATACGCAAAATGTTGTGGCTGTTCAAGATGCTTATCTACAAGGAGCTACCTTATTTAACTCCTCAGAGTTACGAGTGGAAAGCGGAAATAGAATATCTTATTTACAATTTGTTGTTCCTACTCCAACAGAAACGATAACTGGAGTAAAGTTACAAATGTCTGTTAGCACAGATGGAGGTAATGGACTTATCGAAGTATATAGAGGAACTTCTAACAATTGGACAGAAAGTAATCTGTCTGATAATAATAAACCAGGAGAAGGTTCGCTACTTGGTTCTTTAAACACAACATATACCGAAGGTCAATTATATGAATGGGACTTATCTGGAATTAGTGCAGGAGAAACAGTTTCTTTAGTAGTGAAGCAAGCAGGTGGGAATGATGTCTCTTTTTCGTCTAAAGAAGGTTCAAATGCCCCAAAACTTATTTTAGAATTAGATTGCAATGATGGTGGAGACGGAGGAGACGGAAATAATGCTTGTGTTGCTTTAGAAGAAAATGGAATCGTTGCAGTAGAGGCGGAGCATTTTGAAGGTCAGTCAAAAACTGAAAAGAGAAAATGGTATTTCCAAGATGGAACTGTTGCTACGCCAACACCAGATCCAGACCCAAGTCATCATGCGTCTGCAAGTGGTGATGGATATCTAGAAATATTACCCGATACTAGAGTTACTCATGATGATCCGCTAGTAAACGGAGAAAGCTTTTCTAATACACCTGGTGTTGTTGGTATTTTAGATTATAAAGTGAAATTTACGACTCCTGGAAGGTATTTTGTATGGGTACGATTATATTCCACGGGATCCGAAGATAATGGAATTCATGTGGGAATCGATGGTACTTGGCCAGCATCAGGACAACGAATGCAGTGGTGTGCAGGTAAGAATCAATGGACTTGGGAAAGTAAACAAAGAACTAATGCGAACCATTGCGGAGAAGCTGAACTAATATATATAGATGTTCCTTCTGCTGGAATACATACGATTTCTTTTTCTATGAGAGAAGATGGAGTAGAGATGGATAAGTTTGTATTGTCGCAAACTTATACTAAACCTACGGGAACAGGACCGGATGAAGTTTTGGTTGATTGTGCCCTTTCTGTGGATGATTTTGATATTAAGAAATTCAGTTTATATCCAAATCCTGCTGAAAATTTTATAAACGTAAAAGGGCTAACCACTGGAACTGGTTCAGTTTATGATATGACAGGAAGAAAAGTAATGTCTTCTATAACTATTTCAGAATCCGAAAATAATGTTATTGATATATCAGGAATTCCTTCTGGAGTGTATTTTATGATAATTAGAAATGGAAAAGATCAGAATACATTAAAGTTTATTAAAAGATAAGTTTCTTAGTGCTTGTTTTCTAAGAGATAAATTTATTATTTGAAATGGGGTTGAAATGATTTGGTGTTATTTCCATCCCATTTTTTATAATATCCCCGGTTCACTATAAACCCTTCGGTTTTTAAAACACCTTAAATTCGTGGTTTACAGTATAAGATAAACCATTTTTAAATTGAAATTTTAAGTGTAATTGCCAAAATATTCTGGCTGTATCGTATTTAAAAAAAGTAGGATACTCTTCTTTAGGATAATTTATTTCTGAACAAATTTTATTTTTAAATACGATACAGCTATAATCTTTTGATTCAAATATTTTCTCCTTTAAAGTGGTCGAAGAGCTTCCTCGATTATCAATTACCTCTTCGGTTATTGTATAAAATAATTTAATGCCTATAATTGTTTTCAGGTTCTTTTTTGGGGTCACACATATTCTGAATTTTTTTTCATCTATATATTCTCCTACCAACCTTACTTCTCCTAATAATCCAATTGTAATATATTTATATAAAGCATATCCTAGTAACCCTATACTAAGTATTGCAGCAATCGATGATATAATTATATGATAGGATCCTGATAAGTATAATAAGACATCTGTAGCTAGAATAAAACCACTGAACAATAATGGAATATGAATTCTCTGATAACTTATTTCCTCAAAATTCACTATTTGATAATCGCAATCAATATTTCGAACTTTAATAGGATGTTTAGTAATAATCTTTCCATTATATGTTTTTGCAAGACTAATCAGTTTTGTCTGTCTTAATAATTGACTTCTTATTTGTGATTTAGTTCGATCATCAACAATAACTTCCACAATTAAATACCACACAATTTCTAAATTTTCTCCAGAGAATGATATGGGTGTATTAGGTGTTTTAAATTCGATTTCATACTCTTGAGTATTATCGTGAACCCAGTTTTTATTATTATCTAACTGTATTGATAAAGGGGTTTTCGACCCTACATTTAATTTTCCTTTAATGTCATATCGTAAATGAAAATTAACGGAAGAGAAGCTTATGGGCTGATTACAGATTATAGATATTTTAGCCTTAGTAGTATTGTTAGCAATTAAGAAACCGGTTTTATTTGAGAATTGATAAAAGACTTGGATAATTTCATCCATAATGATTTACAGCTTTAAATTGATCATACAAGAAATTTAGCGTTGCTCTAATGTTATCGTCGAATTTTTTGATTAGTTGATTTAAAATATCCTGATCTACAACAACATCTTCATACTTTAAATAAGAAAATTTCGAGACTCTTTTTTTTATAATAACTTCCAGTTTTTCTGAAGTTATTTCATTAAAATAAAAAGTTTTGTATTTTCTTTTACAAAAAAAGAATTCCAAATTACGAGGAAAATGCGTAGTAATCACATAAGAAGTGTTGGTTTGTCTCCATAGTTGTAATCTCTTTCTTAAAGGGATATGGTGTACACTATCAATGAATATGTTTAAGTTATCTGGATTTGTGATGTTTCTATGATTGTTTCGATCTAAAATATATATTTTGGAATTAGATGCTAATTGGTATAAAGCTCTTAAATGAATAGTTTTTCCTCTTCCCTTTTTTCCAACAAATTGTACGATAATTGGTTTGTTTTGATTTAATGTTTCGGTCAATTCCTCAAAAGAATATTTAGGGTCAATCACCTCTATTAATTCTTCATCACTAATACCTCCAAAGGGATTATGGAAATATTCTACGTTCCTATTTAATATCAAATTGTGATATGCTATTTTCAATGATAAATTTGTTTTGATGAAAAGGTCTTGAAGTTTATCTATGATTTAATCTTAGCCCTATATAATCACTAAACTTTATAATTAAAGTTATAGCTTCTTACAACTGTGCGATTTTTGTTAAAAAGATCATTTAGGTTTATCAATATGTTTTACCAACCATCGATTACACACTGTAACGAGTATGGTTCAACCTCTGACAAGGGGATTTCTTCTAAAGTATCTCCTAAATAATTTCCTTCAGCCATTCCTGTTACATTTTCAAAACGGTATGACCAACAAAATCTAAGGTTTGGATGTGCATCTGAGTATGTAACTAAATTGTCTATTAGTATAGCATTTTCAAAATCACTAAAGGCTAAAAAGTAACCTAAAAACTTATTCCTACGAACATCTGCATCAGAACTTTTGTACATATACATTCCACAATTATTACAGACATTATCGTGTACAAAAGTAGCTCTGTTGTGACCTTTATCACCTCCACTAGAATATTGAATATATCCCAATCTACCATTAACAGAACCCGAAAGCATAGTAATAGTATTTCTGGCAATAATATTATGGGTTTTATGCCAACTAACTAGCGGACCATCTACATATGTATTGCCTTCACCCTGTTCCATTGTATTTTCTAATATGTATACGTTTTCACCACTAGTATTAACAATATCTCCACCGGAATTATGATGAAAATAATTGTTCTGTATGAGTATATCTTCATCAACACGTCCAGGCCCTTCTATATCAACTCCAAATTGAGGAGCTGTTCCATTAATATGATGTATTTCGTTGTCTCTTATTTCTATGCGTTTGCCACCTACAATAGAAATACCTTGACGTCTATTATTATAAATATCGTTATTAAGGAACGTAACATCATTAGCATCTAACACTAAAGAGCCATCGCCTGTTAGATCCTGAATTTCCATATTCTCGATAAGTACACGATTATTTTCATTCCAGATACAGATTCCATGACCTTCATCATGCGCAATATTTCCATCAGAATCTCGCGGTGTGAAAATATGGGTATTTCGATCTCCTCTGATTATACCATCACGAATAGTTATATTATCTCCATTTAGACTAATTACGCAATAATTCCATTTATTGTTAGTCGCCATTTCCAGAATAGCTCCTGCTCCGAATATAAATTCAGTATCCCCGTGTATTTCAATGCCTCCTTGATATATATCATTGATTTCTTCACCAACTAAGTATGTTCCTTCTGGTAATATAACTCTGTTATATCCCTCCTGATGTGCCCAATCAATTGCTGCTTGCAGATTAGCTGTAGTTTTAATAGCATCAGTACGATTATTAGGAATATCCCATCGATCTAAATCGATAGTGTATTCTGAGTTATCAGGTATTGTAGGTAACTGAACATCAAATACAATTATTGGCAAGCCATTTTCATCTAAGTTTTCTGGATCTGCGCTGTATTCGGAAACTCCATCGGTAGTGTTTAAACTTTCATTACTACAAGAAGAAATGAAAATAAAAGCCAGGACAAGTATAGCATTTGATAGATTCTTCATTTTAGATTTTTAATAAAAAATGTTTGATGTTATTTATTTTAAATAATATAATCTATTTTATCCAATAACTGTTTTTTTAGTTTATTGTTTTGTAAAAAAAATGATTTTTAAAGGATTTTTGCCTTTTGATTAGATTTTATATAAAATCGACTTTAGAAAAATGCTTTTAAATTTATGTAGTTTTTCCTAACAGAATTATTCAATGCTTACTAAATTTCTTATATAAAGCTATCGCTTTTAAGTAGTTTTGAGCACCGTTTTTAGTCTGGTCATATATAAAACCGTCTAGCTTAGGATGATTTTTTTTGATCCAAGTTATCATATCATTTTTCGTAAGATTCCAAAGCTTAAAATCAGAGTCCATTTCTATATTTTTTATTTTAGAAATTTTTTGATTCTTTATTTCAATTACTTCTTTGGAGATGATAGGTTTTTCATTTAGAAATTTAATTCTCGTACATGTTTTAGAAACTCTAATCGCTACTTTGTTGTCAATTTCTTTAATTTCTAATAGTTCATATTTTGGAGAGAAAACCGAATCCCATTGAAAAAATTTATAATAATCGTCTTTAGAATAATTCATATTATAGTCTCCTTCACTGATGGTTATGCTGTCTCCAATAAGTTTCGATAATTCTATATAGTTACTTTGATTTAATTGATTGTAATAATCTTGAACTAATTGTCTGTTGTTGCTTCTTGAACAATTACTAAGAGAAAAAACACATAGACATAAAATTACAAAGCTGTGGGATTTTTTCATTTTTCTTACTATTACTTATCTAACCCTTTTTTCAATACTTCTTGAATTCCTGATAAATGTTCACTAAACTGCATCATTTGAGCCAATACTTGTGCCATTTCGTTTTTATTACCAAAACCTTTTAGCTTATTGTTCTTAATAAAAGTTTCTTTGATCGTTTCCCAACGTATAGTTTCTTCGTCAGCAATGGTGTTTGTCAGTTCTTTGTACTTAAGAAGGTTTGCTTCTGCAGCACTTGTTAATGTTTGAGACTCGTTTTCATAATGCGATAGGAGTAAGGTTTGTAATTCTTTCTCATTCATAATCGGAACTACTTTAGCGACCAATTTACTCATATCACGATAAGATCCTTGTAATTTAAATGAAGGTTCTGTACGATATGAATCTTCCATTGCTGCAGATTGTATATAGGTAGCATTTACTTGCATCACTGTATTGCGAATAGTTACTACTTTTTCTAGCACCGCTAGATAATCTTGTATCTCTTGTTTCGTGTGATTTCCTTTTAATTCTATGCCTTCCTGAGTACCGGATTCTACCATTTCAATTAATCCATAAATATCTTCAAAATATTTACTGCTTAACTGGTGTAATACAGGATTAGAAGTCAAAGCATTTTCTATCAAACTTAGTTTGAATAAATCCGATGTGTCACCAATAATATCACCAAGATTGTATATATCGGCTCTATTGGCTAACATATCAGGAATCTGAAACTTATCTCCACTTTCGGTATATGGATTCCCAGCCATTATCACACAGAATTTCTTACTTCGTAGATCATATGTTTTGGGTTTTCCGTTATAAATTCCTTCAATCTTACGGGTACCATCGGCTAGCGAAATAAATTTCTGTAAAAACTCTGGATTACAATGCTGAATATCATCTAGGTATAACATTACATTATTCCCCATTTCAAAAGCTAAATTTAATTTCTTTAGTTCTTCGCGAGCAGCAGAATTAGTAGCAGCCATTGGATCGACTGAAGTAACTTCATGACCAATCGCTGGGCCATTGATTTTCATAAATACCAATCCTAAACGGTTAGCCATATATTCCATCAAAGTTGTTTTACCATATCCAGGTGGAGAGATCAGTAAAAGCATACCCATTCTATCTGTACGTTTATTGTCTCCAACGCTTCCTAGTTGCTTAGAAAGATTATCTCCAAATAAAGGTAAGTAGACTTGATCAATTAGCTTATTACGTACAAAAGAAGATAAAACTCTTGGTTTAAATTCTTCGAGTTTAAGATCCTCTTTTAAGGATTCAGTTACTGCATGTTTTGCTTCTCGATATGCTGAGTATGCAGGAACTTCTATATCTGAAAATTCTGATAATCGAGTAATAAAATGATGATAATTAAATTCAAAATTAGTTTCATTGATAGTAGGATGACTCCCTTTCAATCCTTCAATGATTTGTGAAGGATTTACGTGAATTACTTCTGAAACTGATTCCTTTTTATATAATAAAACACATACAATTTCCTGCGCATATTCTATCTCTTTTGGATGATGTGCTTTCAGAAAAGCAGTTACCCATTGCAATGTTAAACGTATTAGATCTTTTTGACTCTTTCCGGCAGTAGGCTCTATAGATTTCTTAAACTTGCTAATTACTTTTTTCTTTTCCAATTCGGCAAGAAATAAATCGTGTAATTCATTTGCAGTTTGACTGATACAAAACACATCATCTGTTTGTAATTCGGTAAAAAGGTAATTGCTAATGGTGTTACTATATTTTTTGTCAAAAAGCTTTTGCGTTTCCGCGAAAGTAGAAATCTCTTTTGCTAAATCAGAAAGTATTGTTTGATACTCCGTACTATCCGAGAAAATTTCTAAAACTTCTCCTGATGCTTTTATGGTATTATTCCAATATGTTTTCTTTTCTGTATCTAAACTACTCCAAAAGTATTGTGCATAGGATCTAGAGAGTGAGTCATAACGTAATAACCCAAGATCGTGATCTTTACTCACTAAAACCTTTAGCATTGTAGCAGCATCTACATCATGAACTCCTTTTACATATCCTTCAGCATAGTTTTTACTACTTTCCGATTTTATGAGTTCTAGGAGCTGATTTTCATTCATCATTGTCAGACTGAGTTTGTCGAAGTCTTTGTTATCTGTCACTTCGAGCGGAGTCGAGAAGTTGTTAGATGTCCCTCGACTCCCCTCGGGATGACTGTTTTTATTGTTGTAATTGATAAATATTTTATATGCTAAATAGGCTGCACGATATATTTCCTGGTTTTCAGAAATTAGTTCTTGATCCCAGTATTTTTTTGATTTTAGTAATATTTCGTTTTCAATTTCCTGATAGAAATCGGTTCCGGTAAGATGGTATTGTAATGTATTGTCTTTGTAAACAATGGTTAGGTCTAATGGTTGTTTATTTACACCAAACTTATGTTTTCCTAATTTAATGATATTCTCACCATCTTCATAGAGATCTTGTTTGTCTTTTAGCTTACGAGTTGCATCTTCTTTAGCAACTTTTAATGCAGTTTCAATAGTCTCAGCTTTACCAGCATCATCCAATTCCATTAAATTAGCAATGATATCCCTAAGCTTATTAATCATTAGATCAGATGCAAAATACCCATTGATATCGGCGACAGAATCAAAGCTTAATGCCTTTTTAGTAACTCCTTTTAATATTCGACCTGCTGCGTTTTCGAGAGCAACGGCTTTTTTATTCCTTGCCTCAATCAAGCTGTTTTTTCTAGCCTCAAAAGCGTTATAAACCTCTTCTCGCTTTTCTATGATCAGTGTAATGAACTCTTCGAAATCCGCAAATCTACCTTCCAGATCCTCTAATTGAACCGATACTTTATTCAATAATTCATCTGTTTTTTCTGGAGTATTGGCAATATCAAGATAGTTGATAATACTCTGATCAACTAATTTCAATTGTGCAGCAAATTCAGCATTAGCTTCTTTACTGCCAAGGGATTTTATTTTGTTTTTAATTCCAGCTTTTAGCTGATTAATCGTTGCAAAAATCAAAGATATATTATCAATGATCTTAGTAGAATGAGAGGTGTCTTCAATCTGAAGATTAGAAACAATATCAATCAACATTTCTAAATCTTTTGCAATCTGATTGACTTCGTCTTCTAGTTTTTTAGCTTCTATTACTTTTTTAATAGCTTCCAGCTCCTGCTGTTTTTCTTCTACTCGAGCGTGATAGGGCAGTAGTGCCTTATCATCTAATAAGAATTGTACACAACGTTGCGAAATTTTTTCGGTTTGTTCTGCGATTTCATTTTCAAGATCGGTGATAAACTGTTTATCAATGTATCGTATATCATTTAAACCAATAACTTCACCACGTAGCGTTCTGAGTTGGGATAGTACTTGAACAAAATCGTCAATAGACCGAAATGAGCTGCTTTTTATTTTATTAAATATGCTTTCTGCAGCTTCTTTAGTTTCTTTGGTAACATTGGTAGCGGTTCTGCGCAGTTGAACTACTTTCTCAAACTCATCAATAGCAGCATTAGCAGCATTACTTATTTCTCCTAAAGGTATATCTAAGCGACAGGTGTCTTCTTCTCTAATCCAATAGTAACTATCAATTATATCACTAGAAGATTTGGCAAGATCATCGTATAATCCATCATAATTATCTTCTTTGTTAAGCAGTGTTATAAGGGCATGACATTCGGCCATTGCTTTTACGATATCTTTATTACCAATTTTATATAATAAAGTATCCGTATGTTCTGAAGGGATCTCGTTCCCTTTTAAGAAAGGAGTTTGCCATATCTGAATAACGTGATGCTTAGTTTGTTCATCTTCTGTCTTGAAATAACAAAGTTCTCCACCGGCTAAAATGGTAAATCCATTACAAACAATTGGGGTTTTTACTTCTTGTTCAATGACATTGTAGGACATCAACGTATATAATCCTTTTTCACTTTCATAAAATACATATAAGAAGTCTTCTCCATTAGGTGAGCTAATTTTCTCTTGAAATTTAACATCAGAAATCTCATTGGTAAATAGTTTTACCTCTCCGGATTGCAGATAGTATCCATTAGGGTATATGATTCCTTGATCATCTGGTAAAAGGACACAGGCATCTTTAATACACTCAATTTTTTTAACCTCTTGCACTTTATGATTATACACGAAATACCTTGGAGCTTCTTGAAAAGGTTTGATTTCTAAAGCGATGAGGTTACCAAGATTTGCATATCGATATTGACCATCATCTAGTGTCTGATCTACTTGTTCTACAGCTTCGTCGTATATTCCTTTTCCGTCATCAGTATTATCCTCGATTTTTATGGTTAAATCGCCACCTACTGTTTCTACAAAAACTTTATCCAAAATAGAAATATGAGGATGTGTGCCATAACGATGCATATCACGAGTGACTTCGATCCATTCGAATTCATATTGTTTTGGAAACTTAAATTCATGTTCACTACGATTATCTATATAGCTAAGGCTTCCTTCATTTATTAACCATTTGAAGGTTTTAATGTCAGAAACACTTTCACTGAGCTGAAATACCATGTGCAGGTAATTACCAACAATAGCGAATTTAGAAAAGATCGTATTTCTGTAATATTTATATAGATTCGTAAAGTCATCAATAAAAACAGGATCATTGATGAGGTCTAATTTTTTATTTACAAAATGATCATCAGCATATGTATAAATACTGAATACATCATCGAGTTTTATTTCTGTTCGTAATCCGAAATGAACATTATACCCAAAAAGGCAAAAATCACCAATAGTTACAATATCTCGTGCAATACAGTTATTTTCAGTGTTGATACGATTATTGGCAATAAGTTTGGTTTCTACACTACCAAAAACTTCTTTTCGTGCATCATTTAGTTGTGTAAGACGGTTTTGGAGTTCACCTTTTTGTTTTTGCAAACGTTTTTGGATGATCTCATAGGTTCCCCCGTCTAGTTGTATGTCGTTCTTGTTGGTTTCTTCCATAGTTTGTTAAGCCGAATTTTCCTTTTGTTTTCATAATGACTTCGACAAGCTCAGTCTGACAATTAGTTTTAGTTATTTGTTCAGGTGTCAGTCTGAGCCTGTCGAAGACATATCAATGTTGTCAATTTCATTTCCAAACTGAGTATAGTTCTTAGAATACTCAATTAACTTATCCCAATTTTCTTCAATCAATGCTATTTTCTTTCTTCTGCTCCAACCTTTTAATTGTTTTTCAATTTTAATTGCTTCATTTGGGTCAGCAAAAGTTTCAAACCACTTTAAACTTACAGGTCTTTTTTTGAAGGTATATGAATCTTCTTTCAACCCAATATTATGTTCATAAATTCTTCTTTTCAGGTTATTAGTAATTCCAATGTAGAAGGAATTGTCTTTGCATTCGATTATATAGACATAATATAATTTCATCATAGTTTTTCATAGTGACTTCGACAAGCTCAGTTTGACAAGGATTTTAGTTTCTCAATTCTAGAATTAGTCGGTTTTTCTGAGTCATAGATGATTTTTAAAGAATCTCCTACTTTTCCTGTTTTCGCAAAATATAAGTCATGTTCATGTTTCGAAATTTCTTGTGTTTTTTTATATTCTTTTGAATCAATAGTATAAGAGTATTTGATATGAATATTCTCTACGGTAGGTGAGAATTCATTATCAATTTTGTTCCTTGAAATTTTTTCTATAACCGCTGTAGTGACAACACCATTTTTCACCAATCCTTCTTTTTTATAATGATTGTTGAATGCTAGTACTCCCACTGCAACTAATAATACTGCGATTAATCCTATAAATTTTTTATTCATAATTCTTTCTATTAAAATTAAAACCGAAAAAGATTCCTAGCTAACTCAGAAGTTCCTTCTCACTCAAGGAAGAGGAAACCTTAATTTATAATTCAAAATGTACTATATACTATTACTGCCAGAATAAAACTGATTACTAATCCAAAACCAATAAATCTTCGTTTTAACAATCCATGTCTTTGCTTTTTTAGTTTATCTCTGATTTCTTGTAATATTTCTTCAGAAACCGGTTCTATCTTTACACCCTGACTCTCTTCATCACTTTCTGTCCATCCATCATAGGCTTTTCGCTCCTGTCTTCTACTATTTTTTAGAAGATTACTTAAGTTATGACCATATCCTCCCATAATTATGCGATGTATATGATTAAGGTGGTAATCAGAACTATCAAACCTGCTGAGACTATGAATCGCTTTTTAAAAAGTTTTACTCTTTGTTTCTTAAGCTTATCTCTTATTTCTTGTAATGTCTCTTCAGAAACTGGTTCTATTTTGATTCCTTGACTTTTGGTATCTGTAGTTCCAGTTATAGTGCTAAAAGCGTCTCTTTTATTTCTTCGATCATTAAATTTAATCGAAGCTACCATGGCTGCTATGCTCATAATTAAACCGTATTTAAAAGTTAAACAAATCCCATCTAGTCAGTCACTCACTACCCCAAAGAGAGTTCAAGACTTTCAGGGATTGACTTTTATGGGTCTAAAAATGTATTTATGATTGTATTCATAAAGTATTGTGGGTTTCTAACCACCTTTTTTTTCCGCTTTGCGGAATTCATTCTCCTCCTTAAAAAAGGAGGAGATTTTTTTTGAATGTTACTTCAATTTTTGATCAGATAAACCTAAACCTTTTGCTAGATTAAACAGATTGCTAAACAGATCATTTTCGTCTTGATTAGTTGATTTCTGTTTTAGATCCATCAGAATATTAGCGATAGTTAAATTCTTAATATCCTCTGACGATACTCCGTATTTGGTAGCAAATTCTTTTACTTTTTCTAAAAGATTTCCTTTAATATCATCGCTTCCTAAAATTGCATCTTTTACGTCTTTTACAGTGTCAGAGTGCTTAACAAGTCTATCGAATCCTTTTGCTTTGGTAACT
Source organism: uncultured Aquimarina sp. (assembly GCF_947492405.1). Taxonomy (GTDB): domain Bacteria; phylum Bacteroidota; class Bacteroidia; order Flavobacteriales; family Flavobacteriaceae; genus Aquimarina. The sequence goes on along the minus strand of NZ_CANLMP010000002.1, from coordinate 475,960 downwards.
TGTCCAATAATTTGATCAAAAAACATGGTTTCTCCGCCTACGATATCAATATTAGCTGCTTTTAATGCTTCTCCGATTACATCTGCTTGAGCGTATGCAATTTCTTTTTGGATATTGATCTCAGCTAAGTCTACTTGTAATTCTTTGTCTAATCGCAACTTGAATTCTTCGTGTTCTTTACCGACACCGTCTAGTTTTTTCATAGCCTCAGCTTTCTCTTCGATTCCGACTGCTTCTGCTAATGCAATTTCTTTATCACCAATTGCTTTAGCAAGTGCTTTTTCTTTGATTACTTCAGCTTCAGCAACACCTTCTTCTTTTAAGGCTTCTGCTTTTGCAGAAATACCGGCTGCCTCTGCCTTTGCTTTTTTCTCGATAATCGATGCTTCCACAATTCCTTGACGCTCATGAGCCTCTGCTTTTGCATGCATTACCTGAGCCTCAGACATACCAATGGTAGCTTCTTCTTTTGCTTGTGCTTCTGCTAATGTTTTTCTTGCAGCGGCTTCTTTTTCGCTGGCTTCTTTATGTGCTAAAGCTTCGATATTGATTTCTTCTGCTTTTTGTTTAGCAGCTTCTTTTTGAGCTTCAGCAGCTTTGATAGTAGCGATTAATGCTTCTTCTGCATTTGCTTCGGCAATGGTAATTTTCACTTGCTTCTCACGATCCGCAGTTTTAAAAGCTTCAATATCTTTCATGTTCTCTTGCTCTTCTACCACACCTTTTTCTAAAGTAACACGATCACGAATTACATCTTGGATATTTTTCTTCTCAACTTCTACTACTTTCTCTTTTTCTATCTGAGCTAGTGTAACGATACGTTCACGTTCTGTAGCTTCTAACATTCTGTCTTTTTCTACTCTTTCTGTTTCTACAGCATTGGTACGTTGTTTGTTTTTCTCAGCAACAATGATCTGACGTTGCATATTTTCTTCAGCAACTTTTACTTTTTCTTCTGTAGAGATACGAGCAGTTTCTGATTTTAGTCTTTCTTCTTCAGATACTTTTTGTATCTCTGCTTCTTCACGAGCTTTGATATTCGAAATCTCACGTCTTTGTTGTTCCTCTTTTTCGGCTAATTGCTTATCTAATTCTAGAATCGCTTCGCGTGCTTCTACATCTTGTTTACGGATTACTTTTTCCTCATCACGTTTGATAAGGTTAGCTTTCATATTTTGCTCAGCGGTTAATTCAGTAATCTTTTTGATCCCTTCTGCATCTAATATATTGTCCATTTTTAAAAATGAAACAGGTGTTTGTTCTAAGTAATCAATAGCACAATCTTCTAGGGTGTATCCATTAAGGTCTGTACCAATAATATTCACGATTTCGTCTCTAAACTCACGTCTTGCCTCATATAATTCGGTGAATTGAAATTTCTTCCCAACAGTTTTTAAAGCTTCTGAAAATTTAGCTTCAAATAATTCTTCTAATGTTGATACTTCTGAAGCTCTTTCGCAACCAATAGTCTGTGCTACTTTTTTAATAGAATCTACATCACTATTTACTCTAACGAAAAAGGCTACCTTAATATCAGCTCTCATATTGTCTTTACAGACTAATCCATCACCTCCTAAACGTTCGATTTGAATTTTCTTAACAGATATATCCATGATTTCTACTTTGTGAAATACAGGAACGACATATAATCCTTTATCTGTTGCGACTTGTGTGCCTTTGAATCCAGTTCTTACAAGTGCTTGTCCTTGGGGTATTTTTTTGTAGAACATTGCGATGATCGCAAAGTATACAATGATTAAGAATAGAATCAAGCCTATCCCGATGCCAATAAATGGTAAAATGCCTGTCATAATAGTTTAGTGTTTATTAGTTGTTAATTTCTGTTAATTCTTTTATCTTTTTTATTCCTTTTGCATCTAATATGTTATTGGGATTTAGAAATGCGATCGGTGTTTGTTTTATATACTCAATAACACAATCTTCAATACTATACCCATTAAGATCTGTTCCTATTAGAAGCAAAATTTCATCTCTAAATTCTCTTTTTTTATGATGTAGCTCCTCATACTCATATGTAAAAGCAATGGTTTTTATGGCTTCAAAAAATTTAGCCTCAAATGTTTGTTTAATTTTAGTTTCATCAAAAGTTCTTTCACAACCAAACATATTTGAAACAAGTAAAATATCATTAGAAGTATTTAATACTCTTACATTAAAACTTATTTTCATATCTGCTCTGATAAAATCTTTACAAATAATTCCTTCGTTTTCTTTGCGTTCAAGTTCAACCTTTTTTATAGTAAGGTCAACATATTCTATTTTATGAAAAATAGGTATTACATAAATTCCTCTATGAATACTAATTTGAACACCTCCTAATCCTGATCTAACTATTGCCTGTCCTTGTTTTGGTTTTTTGTAACACTTTAAAAAAATCACAAAATAAAATGTAATGAGTATTATTATAAAACTAATTGCAATACCCATAAATGAAATCGAGTGTTCTGGCATTAGTAGTCTATTTTAATCGTTATAAGATTGTACATAATAGAAGTTCTTATCATCTGATTGTTTAATGATTAAAATCTCTTGATGATAATCTATTTGTTCACCATTCAATGATTTTACATAGATTGACATTGGGTTTCCATCTGCTATTACTTCTGCTGAGCCCATTTTATCTTTAGAAACCGTGGATTGTATGATTCCTTTTCTGCCAAGTAAATCAATTGGTGCATCACCGTCTTTATTTAAATTTTTGAAAAAGCTTTTAAATGGAGTAGTGAAAACTTTAGTTATTAATAGAGATGGAATAATTCCTCCAAGGAAAAAAATGAATCCAAAGTTGCTATCATAACTATTGGTCAATGTGGTCGATATCGTTGTACAGAGCCACCAGATAAATATCCAACAAGTAAATGTGAACATAAATGGTAATCCAACAAAATTGAAATAAATCAGTAGGATTTGCCACCATTTTAGTGGTTTTCTTCTTTTACCAATGACATCTTCTTTATTTACTTCAGTATTTGCAATATCTTCAAAATCAAGATTTCCTCCTTCAATATTACTATCAGCATCCATATCCAGATCAACATCCGCATCAACATCAATATCGATATCTACATCAACATCTAAATCAAAATCAATTCCTGAGATCATAGTGAATAACCAATACAAAATTAACAAGAGCATAAGTATGGTTAATACCATATTTACTTGCGAAAAAGCTATGTCCAATAATTCCTTCAATGTTTTAGTTGTTTAGTTAGTTACTAATTATTTAATTGTCTCTCTTTTCAAAATCTTCTGTCTTGTAGACTTTAATCCTTCGAATAATGAAATAGATCAGAGAGGTAATAAGAAATATCCAAAAAAGTCCTACAAATAGAATTTCCATATTCTTGTTATTTAAGTTTTACAGCGGTGCCATAAGCAAGTATTTCCGATGCTCCCTGCATCACCATAGAGGTAATAAGTCTCACATTAATAACTGCATCTGCTCCTAATCGTTGCGCATCTTGATTCATTCTTTGCATAGCCTGTTCTCTGGATTGTGCTTGTAACTTTGTATACTCTTCTATTTCTCCACCAACTATGTTTTTTAGTCCTGCAAAAACATCTCTACCAATATTTCTTGCTCTCACTGTACTTCCTCTTGCTATTCCTAAAATTTGAATTACTTCTTTATTAGGTATCGTTTCTGTCGTAGATGTTACCATGATTTCTTGGTTTTTTTGTTAATATTTTCCTGAATGAACTAAAAGTGTCTGATTATTAGTTGTTTCTACTTCTTTTTGTCATTCAGTCCTAATTGCTCTTTTAGCTTTGCTAAATCATCTTCTGCATTGGTTTTAGTAATATCTGCAGCTTTATCTAACTCCTCGTCAATGGATTTTGATGCATTTGCGATATCTCCATATGCTTCTGCTAATGCTTCTTCCTGATTTACTTTGTCTTTCATTCGTTCTAACATGGAAACTGTGCTAGAACTATCTATTTCTGCCATTTGTTTATTTACATTTTTAGTGGCCGCAGAAACTTTTACTCTTGCTTTCAGGGTTTTTAATTCATTTTCCCATTTGCTAATATTCTGTTTGATCTCCTCCACATTTTTTTCTAATTGAGATACAGAACCATCAAATTTTTCTGTTTCGACATTCCCACGAGTTACATGCTGAAGTGATTCTTCTTTTTTGATCAATGCTTCTTTAGCTAATCGATCCGCTTCTGCAGTGTCAAGATCACCGCTTTGTGCTTTTTTAAGAATTAGCATCGCTTTTTGTTGATAATCTTCCGCTTTTGCAGCAAATTCTTCAGTATCATTTTTAGACCTGATAGCTAGTGCTTTTACTTGCGCTAATGCTTCCAGGCTTTTTTCGAGATCAACTTTCATATCACGGATCCCTTGTTCTGTCATTTTAATAGGATCTTCCATTTTATCGATAGCAGAATTTGCCTCAGCTTCACCTATTTTAAATAGTCTTTTGAAAAAGTTCATAGTATTAATATTTTGAAAAATTTATAATTTGTTGCGAGTATTCACTCAATAATAGACCTAAAGAATTTAAGGTTCCTTCTAGTTCATTTAGGTCCAAGTTTTCTAATTGTAAGGTATCTCTAAAGATTACTTTTTCCCCTGTTTCATCCAGAACAAACGCTCCATGTACGATGTCTCTGTTTTTCTGAAGTAAACTGCGATATACGAGTTCATTTTTGTTTTTGATATTGAAAATATGTTGTTCTATAATTAAAATTGGTAATGCTACACCAAGAATGAGATTTTTAATCCCTTCGTTCTCTTTACTGATCATTATAATTCCATCTTTTTTGTTTTCGTGAATTATGTTGAAATTAAGTTTCAGTAAATAATCTTTCACCCGTTGGAAATGATCTTGCATGTGATGGTTGTTTTTGATTGATAATTAGTAATTTATTTCTTGTTTCTGACCTTGTATCAATATTACAAAAAGTGAGATAACTTTTCTACTATATCGACAGCTAAATTGGCAATATATTCTGCTACTGCTATCATGGGTATGTTATTGTTTTAAGTTAATGAATTAGTTGTTTGCTAAAATTTTTAGTATTCTGAATGATTTCGCCCAAAATCAATATACTCTTGAAAAGTATTTCTACTAAAATTAGCATGTATTAAATATATTAGCTAATATTGTTAGTGTAAAAATACAATAAATTTTTATAATTGCAAATAAAATTAGCAAAAATGTCATTTTTTGGAAAAAATATTAAAAAGATTAGAAGTGTTAAAAGCTTAAGTCAGCAAGCATTTGCTGAGCTTTTTGACTTAAAACGTGGTACTTTAGGGGCTTACGAAGAGGGTAGAAGTGAGCCTAAAATTGATACTATAATAAAAATAGCTAATTATTTTAGCATAGAAATCGATAAATTACTAACCAGTGAACTCACAGTTAATGAGCTTTTGAAGTTTAAGGGAGATCTTACCACTTATGCTCAGGATATAAAACGAGAACAATTTGCATTAATTCCTTGTGTTACGGAGAGTACATCCAATGAGTATATATCATTATATGATAAGAATAACTTTATAAAGGAATTGCCAACTATCCAATTACCAGTAAATCCGTCTAAAGAGTTTAGAGGATATACTGTTCTAAACTTAGAAATGACCAATCATGATCAAGGGTTTTATCCTAAAGACATTGTTATCGGAGAGAAAGTGCCTTCTGATGTTATTAAAAAACTAAATAATGGAACATTGGTAGTTGCATTAACTGATGCAAAGTTAATTTTTAGAAGATTATATATCACTAAGAATAGCGTGGTGTTACGTGCAGATCATAAAAATATTGATGATGATGAATATCCTATTTCTGAAATTAAAGAAATGTGGAGGGTGCGATATGTATTTTGTAAACGTATTCCTGAATTTGCAGATGGAATGGAGGGGAAATTACAAATGATCGAGCAAGAATTGCTTAGAATGAAAGAAAAACTAGGTTAGACAAATTCTACATTCAATAAATGATAAAGGAGCGAATAGCTCCTTTTTTTGTTTTTCATTTTAAAAGTGAATTAGACCCAATTGATCTTTTTTTTAACCTTTTTCGACAGAATGACTTATATATAAGGATCCTAGGAATATACATTTGTTTCATCATCAATCAAGAAACGAAAAGTTATGGGATTAAAAAAAGTACTATTATTTATTTTACTCATTGTAGTAAAAATTACAAACGGACAAAACGTAATTCAAGGAAATGTTACCGATCAAAACAGTGCACCTTTGGTTTTTGCAAACGTGATTTTATACGTAGATGAAACTGATACAGCAATTTCGGCAATGGCTACTAGTGAAAATGGAGCGTATTTTTTTGAGAATATTAAAGCAGGAACCTATCGAATCGAAGTTTCAATGTTAGGCTACGAAACAAAAATATCAGAAATTTTTAGTCTTGACGATAAAGGAAAAGAGTTGTCAATGAACTTTATGTTACAATCAGAACAGTTAGATGAGGTTTTGATAACCTATAAGAAACCAATTATCAAACAAACAGCTGAAAAGTTAATTGTGGATATAGAAAAATCCGAAATGATCAACACCAATTTACAAGATGTAATGAAAAAAGTTCCTGGAGTAATTGTTACGAATGGCAACTTAAATTATGGTGGTCAGGGAAACATACGAATACTAATTAATGGCAAAACAACAGATTATATGGATGTTTCGTCTTTGTTGAGAGAAATGCCAGCTGATAATATTGCTAGAGTAGAGTTGATCCAACAACCAGGAGCAGAATATGATGCAGAAGGTTCAGGCCCAATAGTTAATATCATTTTAAAGAAAAATGTGAAATTAGGAACTCACGGAAGTATTAAAAGTACAATCGGTTATGTTGATGACTTTACTTATGGAACTAGTGCATCTATTGCTAGTTATAAAAATAAACTCAACTGGCAGGCTAGTGCAGGTTATAATAAATCTTCGTGGAGAGAAGACTTAATAATTTCCAGACAAGTATTGGATGAAACTTATAATCAAACGTCAATTTCGCCATTTGATCCTGAGACGTTTAGAATAAGTGGTGGTTTTGATTATTATGTTAATGATAAAAATACTATTGGTTTAAATGCAAATAGAATTCAGTCACTATCAGATCGAATCACGAAAAACAATACAACCATTACCAATGGAGTGTCATCTGTAGAATTACTAACAGACAATAGTTATGATAGAGATAGGGTGACTTATACACTAAATCCATACTACGAATATGATGATGAAAAGAATAAGCTAACGTTAGATTTTAATTATATCGATTATAATTTTGAAAATGAAAATAACCTATTTAAGGTTGCAGAAAGTACTGTTGATTATGACAATCAAAGATATTTTCAGAATGCGGATTATGAGATTTTTACATATCAAGGAGATTATAAACGAACACAGAGTGACAATTTTAGTTGGGCAGCAGGAGCAAAATATTCACAGGTAAATTCTGATAGTGATTTACAAGCTTTAGAAGAGAATGACCAGGGTCAGTTTATAAACAACATCAATCAAAGTAATCGATTTTTAATAGATGAAAGCATCCTAGCAGTTTATTCAAAATTTAATGCAAAATATAATAAGTGGTCGTTCTCTGGAGGATTGCGTTGGGAAGAAAGTGATACAGAAGGTACTTCTGTTACACAGAATGAAACAAGATCCAGAAAGATTTCTAAATTATTTCCCAGTCTAAGTTTAGGGAGAGAAATAACGGAAGAGTTAGGAGTTAATGTAGCGTATAGTTATCGAATTCAAAGGCCTTCATATAGTTCTTTAAATTCCTTCGTATACTATTACGATCCATTCACTTTTGAAGAAGGAAATCCAAATCTAAAACCTGCTTTTACCAATAGTTTTCGTTTTAATCTAACTTATGATGATCAACCATTTTTTAGTATTAGCTATGGACAAACGAAAGATGCATTATTCGAAATTATAACCCAGAATGATACCTCTGCAGAAACATCTCGTTCTGTGATCAATCTTGCAGAAAACAATAATTTTAATGCAAGTTTATTCGGTCCTTTGGATTTTATAAAAGGATTGGATGGATATACAGGTGTAATCGTTAATTATAATGAATATAGATCAGAGCAGTTATCTCCGGCGTTGGATTTATCACAATGGAGTCTAACTTGGTATACAAGCGCAGAATATAAATTACCTTGGGGTATAAACTCTGAAATATCCGGATATTATTCTACAGGTGGATTAGAAGGGCAAATAGCGTATAAATGGATAGCAGGAATTGATGTTGCTGTAAGTAAAAAATTCATGAATGATCGCTTAAAAGTGAGCTTGGAATTTGAAGAAATTCTGAATAGAAAATTCTTAGGAACTATAAATTATGATAATGTAAATGCAACAATAGTAAATGATTGGCCAAGACAAAATGTTTTTCTTCAATTGAATTATAATTTTGGATCTAAGTTTAGTAAAAAGAAAAAGAGGAATAATGTTTCTGAAGAGGAGCAGGATAGAATAGATGATAAAAACTAAAATAAAAGTATGAGAAATTTTGTAAAAAAGTTTAGTGTTATTGTGCTGATTGGTTGCTTAATTACCAGTTGTACTTCTGTAGATAATGATTCAGTTGATAGTTATTTAGGATTCGATATTCCGAAGGATTCTTTAGATACTTTTATAAGTACCAAAATGGCTGAATATAAAATTCCCGGAATTTCTATTGCTATTATCAATGAAGGGAAAGTTGTTTATAATAAAACCCAAGGATATGCTAATGCAGAAGAAAAATCACCAATTACCGAGCAAACTATTTTTGAAGGTGCCTCTATATCAAAACCTGTATTTGGTTTTTTTGTAATGACATTTGTAGAAGAAGGGATTCTTGATCTCGATAAGCCATTGTATGAATATATGGAGTATCCTGATATTGCTCATGATGAACGCTACAAAAAAATAACCACGCGTATGGCATTGTGTCACCAAACTGGTTTTCAAAACTGGAGAGAAGATGACGAAGATAATATCCTGAAAATTCAGTTCGAACCAGGGACAGATTATTTTTATTCTGGAGAAGGGTACCAATATATAACTCAGGTCTTAAAACATATTTTGAATACGGATGATAAAGGTTTGGAGGCAGAATTTCAGAAGCGAATAGGAAAACCAATTGGGCTAGAGCATACAGTTTATGTTCAGGATGACTACACCAGAAAACATAAAGCAGAACCATATGATGAAAATAATAATTGGGTTGATTGGAAAAATAACTATTGGTTTAAAAAGGAGAATAATATATTTTCTGCACCAGCTTCTCTCCATTCAGAATCTATAGATTTTTCTAAGTGGATGATTGCAGTAATGAATGAAGAAATTTTATCAGAAGAAAGCTATACAGAATTATTAAAACCTCATTCCAAAGTGCCATATGATGAATTTGATGTGAGATATACACTTGGTTTTACAAATATCCAAATACCTTTTACAAATATTTACTGTCACGGAGGTAATAATATTGGCTTTACCAGTTGGTTCCTTTTAGATACAGAAAAGGATTGGGGATACATTTTGTTTACTAATTCTGAGTATGGAGAACAATTGGGGCAAGATATGTTTTTCTATTTATTAGCTGATCCAGGCAGTACAAAATTATATATCACTATAGGTGTCTTATCGATTTTACTTATTCTTGTGATAGTGTTTTTCGTAAAGAGGATCATTCGACGTATTAGAAAACGTAAAAATCAGAAGATTTAGAGTATGAATACCAAGCTAAACAAATCAGATTATATTATCGTAGCTATTGTCTATATGGTTACAATTCTCTTTAATTGTATTGATTATTATAGAGAAGATAATGACCTTATCGAGTATCTTATTGATATTCCTTTAGCAGCTATACTTTCTTTTGTTATCATTTTAATTTTTATGTATTGGCTTATTCCTAATTATGTGGTAAAAGAGAAAAAATACACTCAATTTGTGTTTTTTGGGCTTGTATTGCTATGTTTTTTTGGAGCTATTGATTACATATCGGGATATTGGACTGGTGGAGGAGATTGGAGTAAATTTCCAAAATGGTATGATTTTTTGCTGCGAAGTTTCTTTCGGTTATCTGATGATGCTGGTTTTGTGTTTGGTATTTTATTAGCTAAAAAGTTTTACGAAGGTCAGGCTCAGTTTTTTAATGTACAAAAACAACAAAAGGAGAATGAGTTGAAATTATTGAGATCTCAGATAGATCCTCATTTCTTATTTAATAATCTTAATACTTTAGATGCATTAATTGATAGTGATACTATAAAAGCTAAAGAATACATTAATCGTTTATCATTAATTTATCGCTATTTGATAAGAACTAAAGATGCTGAGGTGATGGAACTTTCTGAAGAAATTGCTTTTGCAGAGAATTATGTTTTTTTAATAGAAACTAGATTTGGTAGCGATTATGATTTTCAGATTAAAACAGAAATATCGCTTATAGATAAATTTATTCCTACTGGATCAATACAGGTACTGTTCGAAAATGTTGTGAAACATAATAAAGCAGGGCAAGCGAATACTATTAAGGTAACGGTTAGTATAGAAGAAGATTGGTTAACAGTAATAAATACTAAAACTCAAATTCAATCCAGAGAAGAATCTTTTGGAACAGGTTTAAAGAATTTAAAAGCGCGTTACAAATTATTATCTGATCAAGAGATACAGATTATTAATACGGAATCAAAATTCAAAGTTTCTATTCCGATTTTGAAATTAAGTAATGAATCTTAAGGTTATGAATATTTTAATTTTAGAGGACGAAATTCCTGCATATCAAAAATTGACATCAAGTTTGGATACTTTTTTTGAAGAAGAAATTACTCATGATTGGTCTCGTACTGTTGCAGATGGAATCACATTTCTGAATAATAACAAATATGATTTTATATTATCGGATATTCAGTTATTAGATGGTACCTCATTTGATGTTTTTAATACAGTAAAGGTGGAGTGCCCTATAATCTTTTGTTCAGCACATGATGAATATTTGTTTCAGGCTTTTAATACCAACGGCGTAGCATATATTTTAAAACCATATTCGCAGAATGATTTTAAAAAAGCTTTAGAAAAATATCAATCCTTATTCAAACAAGGTATTTATAATCCATTAGATCATACTACAATTAATGTATTAAAATCTGCAATACAGCAAGAACAGGTGAAATACAAAAAACGTTTTGTAATTAAACGAGCAAAGGGGATACAGTTGTTAAATGTTACTGATATAAGTCTGATCGTGGCATCTGGAGATTTTTGCGTTGCTACAGATCTAGTCGGAAAAACACATCCGGTTTTAGAAAAAATAGGAGTTTTAACAGAACAGCTAAATCCCAAAAAATTCTTTAGAATTAATAGAAGTCAGATTCTTCATATTGAATATATCGAAACGATCGAAAATCATTTTAAAAATAGATTGTTAATAAAATTAAAAGGTGTAAAAGAAAAGGTAATGACAAGTTCTGCTACTACATCGGAGTTCCGGAAATGGATAGAAGAGTAGTTTTGTCTTCGAAATTATAAATTTCTGCTAATTAGAGTATTCCTGATATATTTTTTTGATATCTTCAAAAATAATACGAGCAGTATTGCTTAGTCATTATGAATATTACAATTTTATTTCAATGAATACAATTTTTGATGCAATCAGGTCTGAAAACTTAGAAGCAGTAAAAAGCTTTCTTGATAAGGACAAAGGTTTGATACATATAAAAGACCAAAGAGGTTCTACACCACTTTTACTTTCTACGTATTATGGGTTTATGGAGATTACGAAACTGATTCTTAGTTATAATCCTGATGTTAATGCAAAGGATGCTTCGGGAAACACCGCATTGATGGGCGTTTGTTTTAAAGGGCATTATGAAATAGCAGAATTGTTGATCGCATCTGGTGCTGATGTCAATATTAAAAGTTATAACGATGCTACCGCATTAATTTTTGCAGCTACTTTCGGTCAGAAAGAAATTATACGATTATTAATAAAGAATGGCGCTGATATTACAGCTCAGGATAATAACGGACACACAGCAGAGATGCATGCAAAAGATCAAGGAATTGATTTTTCTGAATTATTGAATGTTACCAAGTGAGTATAAACGACTTTATAGAAAATATAAAATCTGTTAATATACGTTCTACAGATATAAAAAGACGTTTATTAATGTCTTCATTTACAGCGGATACCTTTCAATCTTTTCTTAAGGATAGTATTGGAGATGAAGTGCTGATCATAAACACAAATATTGGTATGGAGGTCTATTACTATTCTAGTACTGACTATAGCAATTTTATAAAAGAAAGCGCTCTTCTATATATTCTAAAGCATATTGATATTACAAAACTAAAATTTAGACATTCTATTGATAAAGAAGAGGTTCAGAAGAGTTTTACAGAGGCAATCATAACATTTGCCCAATATCCGCAGCTGTTTTTGGCGTATGCTAAGAAATTTATTCAGCTTAGAGATAAAAATACTCATAGCCAATATGTAATGCCTATTTTGAATACTTTTTTTGAAAATACAATGAAGTTGTTAGCTGAAACAGGAAAAGTCCCGCATTCAGAAAAAATTCGAAAAGCAAAAAACAAATCTCAGAAATCAGATTATAATCAAGACGTAATTGATGATCTAATTTCTGAGATTTTATTAAAGAAACATAGAAATTAAACTATGTTTTTAAAATTCAGCGTTTAATGGAGTTCTTGGGTAAGGAATTACATCACGAATATTACCCATTCCCGTAACGAATAATACTAATCTTTCAAAACCTAACCCAAAGCCACTATGTTTACAAGTTCCGAAACGGCGTGTATCCAGATACCACCATAATTCTTCTTCTGGTATATTTAACGCAGCCATTTTTTCTTTAAGAACATCAAGTCGCTCTTCACGCTGAGAACCTCCTACAATCTCTCCAATACCTGGAAAAAGAATGTCCATTGCTCTTACTGTCTTGCCATCTTCGTTAAGTCTCATGTAAAACGATTTGATGTCTGCAGGATAATCAAATAATATTACAGGACACTTAAAATGTTTTTCAACCAAAAAGCGTTCGTGTTCACTTTGTAAATCTGCTCCCCATTCGTTTATCGGAAATTTAAATTTCTTTTTCTTATTAGGTTTAGAGTTTTTAAGTATTTCTATAGCCTCTGTATAGCTTACACGTTTAAAATTATTCTCTAAAACAAATTTTAGCTTATCTCTAAGTAACATTTCAGCTCTTTCTGCCTGAGGTTTTTGTTTATCTTCTTGAACTAATCTGTTTTCTAAAAATTCAAGATCGTCCTGGCAATTATCTAGAACAAATTGAATTACGTATTTTATAAAATCTTCTGCAAGATCCATATTGCCATCCAAATCACAAAAAGCAACTTCTGGTTCTACCATCCAGAATTCGGCTAAGTGACGCGAAGTATTAGAATTTTCTGCTCTAAATGTAGGGCCAAAAGTATATACTTGGCCTAATCCCATAGCGTAGGTTTCTGCTTCTAATTGTCCAGAAACGGTTAAGTTGGTTTCACCACCAAAGAAGTCTTGCTTATAATCTACTTCACCATTCTCATTTTTAGGAATGTTATTAAGATCTAAATTCGTTACTTTAAAAGCTTCTCCAGCTCCTTCTGCATCACTTTTAGTTATTACAGGAGTGTGTACATAATAAAAGTCATTTTTCTGAAAGTACTCGTGTATTGCAAAGGATAATTTAGATCTCATACGCATAATAGCTCCAAAAGTATTTGTACGAACTCTTAAATGCGCTTGCTCTCTTAGTTTTTCAAGGCTATGACGTTTAGGCGAAAGGATTGTCAGTTTTAACTCTTCCGGATCAGCTTCGCCTTCTATTTCTACATTGGTGACTTTAATCTCTACTCGCTGTCCTTTTCCTTCACTTTCAGTAAGTGTACCGGTAATAGAAAGAGCTGCGCCAACGCTTATTTTATTAGTAATAGTAGTATCTATAGTATTATCTTCAATAACACATTGAATGTTTTTAATGGTAGATCCATCATTTATAGCTATAAAGCGATCGTTACGAAAAGAACGAACCCATCCTTTTACGGTGATAGGCTGTAAAAGTTTATCACTTTGCAGTACATCTATTACTTTGGTATGTTTCATCAGTTTAATTTTATTTGTTTTACATCGGTTCGATGATATGAGCAAAATCAGTATTATTTTTCTTATAATACTACCTCTACTCTTAATTTAATCAATTCATTAGGTCATATGCCTAACTTTCATTTTTTACTAGATATAGGATATAAAATTTAAAGTTAGCAAAGATAATTTTTTAATCGAATTGATGCATAATCTTAGTATTCAAAAAAACGAATTTTAGTAATAAATGTTTTTGTGTGTTTTTGTTTTAATAAAAACGGGTGTTTTTAAAATATGCTAATATCTGTCGGTTTTTTCTAGAGCAATTCTATGTTAAAACCATAAAAAGAAGCTTTTTTGGGGAAAAAATCACTTTTTTTTAAGATTATTTTCGAAATATAAATAAAAATTCTTACAAAAATAATTATTATAAATATCTATTTATTAGTTGTTTGAGTTTTTAAATATGATTTTATGACTACAAAAAAAATGTTAAAACAATGTTTATTTTAACAAAAGGGGGAAATCCCCCCCATGAATGTGTTTCAAAATACAAAAAGGGAATGTATCTTGCATATGCAATTATGACGATTGTGTTTACGTTAAGTTTAGTTCGATAGGTTTTGGGGTAATCTATCTTACACGGAGTCTCGTTAGTTTACTAACGAGGCTTCTTTTTTTTAAGTAAGTAAATAGTGAAAATTTTATTGCTTTTCATCTTCTTCCGGAAGCTCTTCATCATCATCGCTTGCAATAATTTTTAATGCGGGTTCTTTCAATGTTTTTTTGTTCGCAATACTTCTTTCTAAAGAAAGTAATAATGAAGGTAATAATAACAAATTGGCTAACATTGCAAATAATAGAGTAGCCGAAACTAATCCACCTAATGCTTTGGTTCCACCAAAACTCGAAATCATAAATACAGAGAAGCCAAAGAACAAAACAGTAGAAGTGTAAAACATACTAACTCCAGTTTCTTTTAACGCAGCAAAAACAGATTTACGAATTCTCCAGTGATTAGATTTTAATTCTTGTCGATACTTTGCTAAGAAATGTATAGTATCATCTACAGAAATCCCAAAAGCGATACTAAAAACTAATATCGTTGATGGTTTAATAGGGACTCCCAAGAATCCCATTAAGCCAGCAGTCATTAATAAAGGAAGTAGATTAGGTATTAATGATATAACAATCATTTTAACGGATCTAAACATCCAAGCCATAAATAGTGCTATTAATATAATAGCTAGACCTAAAGAGAATATGAGATTCCATACTAAATAGGTAGTCCCTTTCTGGAAAATTAATGCTTTCCCTGTAAAAGTAACTTCATAGCGATCTTTAGGAAATAGTTTCTCTAATTTCGGAGCAAGACTGGCTTCTATTCGCTCCATTTCTTCAGTACCTACATCTTTCATGAATGTAGTTATTCTCGCATATTGTCCAGTAGAATCTATATAGCTATTCATAGCTCCTGTTTTAGATTCAAAGCTTTTGATGTATGGTAAAATAAAATTACGTTCCTGACTTGTGGGTAGTTGATAGTATTTTGGATTTCCGTTATAATATGTTTGCTTAGCGTATTTTGCTAAGTTGACAATAGAAATAGGTTTAGATAACTCTGGTGTTTCTTCTAGTAGCTCTTCTAATTGTTCCATTCTCCGCAAAGTAGGTAGTTTTAGGACTCCTTGTTTACGCTTTGTATCTATTAATATTTCTAGCGGCATAATGCCATCAAACTCATCTTCAAAAAATTGAATATCCTTAAAAAAACCTGCTGATTTAGGCATGTCTTCTAATAAACTTCCAGAAACTTTTATTGTGTAAATCCCAATAATACTTGCTATAAGTATAACAATAGAGGAGATGTATATAGTTATTCTTTGGTTTTTGACTACGTGCTCCATCCAGTTAACCAATCGCTCCACCCATCTTTTTCCTAAATGTTTTAGATGCCTTTCTTTTGGTTGAGGCATGTAACTGTAAATGATAGTGATAACCAGTAAGCATAAGATGAATAGTGCTACGATATTTAATGCAGCCACAATACCGAACTCTTTTAATAACTTACTTTCTGTTAAGGCAAATGTAGCAAAACCTGCAGCAGTAGTAACATTAGTCATTAGCGTTGCATTTCCAACTTTAGTAATAACACGTTGTAGCGATTTTGCTTTATTACCGTGTTTTTTTATTTCTTGCTGATATTTGTTAATTAAAAATATACAGTTTGGAATTCCGATAACGATTACTAATGGAGGTATTATAGCAGTCAGAACAGTAATTTCATACTCTAAAAGCCCTAGTAACCCAAAAGCCCACATTACACCTATGATTACCGCAGTCATCGATATAAAAGTTGCTCTGAAAGATCTGAAAAAGAAAAAGAAGATCAACGATGTAACTAGTAATGCCGCTAAAATAAATATCTGAATCTCATCCATGATATTCTGAGAATTCATTGTTCTGATATATGGCATGCCAGAGACTTTAACGTCCATCCCAAATTTTTCTTCGAATTCTTCAACTTTAGGGTTTAGAACTTCTTCGATAAACTTTTTTCTTACAATTGTATTTACAATGTCTTTATTAAGGTAAATAGCACTTTGTATGGTGTTAGATTTGTTGCTATAAATGAGCCCTTCATAAAAGGGTAATTTGTTGAACAATTCGTTTTCGTATGCTGAAACATTTTTTTCAGTATATATACTGTCTTTTATAAAAGATACAAGTTCGAATCTAGCGGGATTATCTTCTTTTTTAAGAGTTTTTAAATCACTAACAGAAATTACCAGATCGATCTCGCTATATTGTTTGAATGCATCATTAAAATCATTCCAGGCTTTTAGTTTTGTTGGTGTAAAAAGAGAGCTGTCATTTACCGCCATGACAATGAGATTACCCTCATCTCCAAATTTATCCAGAAATTCCTGATATTTTATGTTTACTTCGTGATCATCTGGAAGAAGGTTCGCTTCCGAAAAAGAAAAACGCATATTTTTCCACTGAAATCCGAGAAAAACGGTGATACCGATTATAATTATAAAAATTGCTGCTCTATTACGGAGTATAATTCCAGCTAATGTATTCCAAAACCCGAAAGTTAATAACTTTGCCATGCTCTATTTTCCTTCTGCAAATGTAAGAATTTGAGGTTTTAATACTTAAAAAAATCTCCAAAAGAAAATTAATAAATATAGTTATGTTATAGCTTTAGGTAAAAAGTGAATTTAAACGCAATGTTGTCTTCTAGTTTTGGCAGGTGATATGCGCCATAACGATAAGCAAAACTTAGTCCAAAACCAGCAAAAAGCTTGTTTATTTCGAAGCCGGATTCTTGATAACCTTGTTGAAGAGAATTAAAGTTAACACCCAGATGTTTATCTCTATTACTTACATCCCCGATTGCATATCTAGTAATTAATACCATTTCTGGTTTAAGCCAACTGGCTATCTTAAAGGGCCTGAGTTTATGTCTTATTTGTAAAGTAGCAAGTCGATCACTAAAAAATTCGCTAAAATACATAGTTTCGAAACTTCTTCGTCCTGCTACAGAAAACCTTTGAAAAACTGTTTCTTTGGTTGGGGCATTTGGATATGCGTGATATAAGTGCGTAAGTGGTACATCGCCACTTGCAATATCCGCTTCCAATAATAAACTTGTGCTTGATTGATTAAGGCGATTAATTATATATTCTGCTTTAATGCCTATTTTACTATAATTAAAATCACTATCAAATATTCCCTTATACCCTTGTGTGTATTGGGCTGTGATTTTTGGGTATCCGTCTTGTATTTCTTTGTAACCATTAGGTGTTTTTAAAAATTTGCTAAATGGACTCCATCTAAGTGCTATGGTGGATTCTGCAGTTTTGTATTGCGAGAATAAAGTGCCATCATCAAAATATGTGTAGCCACCAGTTTGATCAATATTACTAACAGAAATCTGAGTTTCTGATAATAATTTTGGTAAAATCCTATGCTGTAAACTTGTGCTCCAGGTCCTGTGTTTGTAGTAGAAATCTATATTTACTAAACGTGGTTCGAATAGCGAATAGACACGCCTATCAGTTAAATAAAAGAAACTACCAACTTCTTTAAGGTCATCAGTGTAATTAACATTTAACCAAGATCCCGAATCCTTATTTAATAAAACTCCACCACCTAGTCCAAATTTAAATTTCCCATCTCTAAAGCCATAAACGAGATAACCCTCTGCACGAAATCTTTTAGAAAATTTCTCATTTGTTAATCCCCCAAGCCCCAAACGTAATCCTTCAAAATTGTTGTATTTAATAGGATAGGTTAGATCAAAATCGAAAAATCCAACAGGGTAGTATCCAATGTTAAAACTCTGAATAACGTCGATTCTTCGTTCTATGTTCTGCGCTTGGACAATACTATCCACGATAGGAAAGGATTTTAAATCTTTTTCTGTAATGGCTGTTGTCCTGTATGTATTCCAGTATTCTTCACTTCTAGTAGTTGCTTCAGGCGCTATTTCAATCGCGGATTGTTGAAGTTTAATTTTAGAATCCGGTTTGATCGTATAATCAAAGAAATCAGTTTTAGAAATTAAGAAGTCATTATTGCCTGTAAAACTTTTCTGATCATTCCCTAGCCTGCCAACTGAAATTTGACCTCCGAATAGAGTAACTTTTTGTTTTCCAATACCGGGTCTAATAGTTACTTCTTGATTTAGTGGGAACCATAATTTTTCTTCAGCATTGTATTCAAAATCATGGGTCGCCATTACATTGAGCTCTCCTCTTAATTCGGCAACTGCTTTCTGAATGGCTAAGGTTTCCATATCCAGATATAAAACTCCTTCAAGACTTGCTATTTTTTTAGATCGTCTTGGTTGAAATAGTATGACATAGGCTGGCCTTTTGCCTTGTGTAGTGTCCAGTACCTTGTAATAATAATTTTTGAGAGCTCTGTTGGACAAAGGACCGGCATATCGGTTATTAAAAATCACATAATTTTCCTGATATAGCGAGTTAGACTGAATTTTGATTCCTAGTACATTGTATACTGGTTTGTTAAATCCAGTCATTCTGGAGGCAAGAACAGTTTCTTTTTCGTCGCGGCCTTTATTGAACTGATGTTGACTTACTTTTTCAGAAAGAAAAGAGTGAGCATCGTTAAAGATACGTTCCATGTCTACGCCTGTAGTATCGGGAGTTTCGAATCTTGCTTGATTATCTTCAGTAATTTTAAACTTATTATAACTTTTATAATTATAATTTTGTAGAGTTTTATTTGGGTTATTATCGCTTTTGTTGATAATAGCTTGTTTAATAATATTAGAAGCAATACTTCCAGGGACATCTAATTTTACTGTTCCTAAACTTTCTTGTTTAGGGGAAAGTTGAATCTCTACTTTTACGATGTCTTCGGATTTTATAGAAAATTTTTTCTTATTATATCCAATATAGCTTATGGTAAGGTTAACAGGATAGCTATCACATCTTATTACGAACTCACCTTTTGAGGATGTTAGTGCATAAGAGTTATGATCTGTTTTTACGGTAGCAAAAGGTAGTGGTTGGCTGGTACTTTGATCAATTACTTTTCCGGTAATGCTAATTTGAGATAGTAAAACAAAATGAGTAAAAAATAATAAACAGAAGAGTTTGTTTTGCATTATCCGAATTGATTCATAAGAATTGAAGATAAACAGAAGTGTTTTTGTAAAAACACTTCTGTTTTGTAAGTTTAGTATAATTAGACTGTCATAATCTCTTTTTCCTTAACAGCTAGCATTTCGTCAATTTTCTTGATATAGGTATCAGTTAATTGCTGAATGTCTGTCTCGGTATTTTTAGCCATATCTTCAGATAACCCATCCTTTTCTAATTTTTTTATCTCAGTATTCGCATTTTTGCGATCATTTCGTACACCAACTTTTGAGTCTTCAGCCTCGGCTTTCGCTTGTTTCACAAGGTCTCTACGACGTTCTTCAGTCAATGGAGGTACGCTTATGATTACACTTTCTCCATTATTCATCGGGTTAAAGCCAAGGTTGGCTGCTAAAATTGCTTTTTCGATTTCTTGAATTAAAGATTTCTCAAAAGGCTGTATTGTAATTGTTCTGGCATCAGGCGTATTTACGTTTCCTACTTGATTTAATGGCGTAGGATTTCCGTAATATTCTACCATAACTCCACTAAGCATAGCTGGAGATGCTTTTCCTGCTCTAATTACAATTAACTGTTTTTCTAAATGGGCTATTGCACCCTGCATAGATTCTTTAGTTGAATCCAGAATAAAATTTACTTCTTCGTTCATCTTAATATAGTTCTTTTGTTTGTTAGTGAATCACAAAACGAGCCACTATTCTTATAGGTTTACTTTTGTTCCAATAGATTCTCCTGAAATAACTCTTAATAAGTTTCCAGTTTTATTCATATCAAAAACTATAATTGGCAATTCATTTTCTTGACTTAGCGTAAATGCTGTTGTGTCCATTACTTTAAGTCCTTTTCTTAAAACATCATCAAATGTAATGAAATCAAATTTAGTAGCTTGCGAATCTTTTTCAGGGTCTGCTGTGTAGATTCCATCTACTCTTGTCCCCTTAAGGATTACATCTGCATTGATTTCTATTGCTCTTAATACAGCTGCAGAATCTGTTGTGAAATAAGGATTACCTGTTCCCCCTCCAAAAATTACAACCCTTCCTTTTTCTAAGTGCCTAATGGCTCTTCTTTTGATAAATGGTTCTGCTACTTCGTTAATTTTTATAGCAGATTGAAGCCTGGTAGGTATATCTGCATCTTCTAGTGCGCTTTGTAATGCTAAACCATTGATCACAGTTGCAAGCATCCCCATATGATCCGCCTGAACCCTATCCATTCCTTTGCTAGCACCAGCGACACCTCTAAAAATATTACCACCACCTATAACTATAGCTACTTCTACGCCTTTATTAGTTATTTGTTTAATTTCATTAGCATATTCCGCCAATCTTTTAGGGTCAATACCATATTGACGCTCTCCCATCAGGGCTTCTCCTGATAATTTTAGTAATATTCTATTGTATTTCATCATTTGCTTGAACTGTGGTGCAAATATAATGATATTCTTAATTTAGAAAATACTTTAATAGCTAAAGGTAAATCTTTCTGAAATAGGCTAGAAATGTTAAAATAGAGTTGCTATATTAAAAAAGGGTTCTTTTCCCCTGACGCCCCTATTGATTGGCTTTAGATAATGTTATAGGTTTGTACAAGGAAAACAAAAAGAGGGGAGATGAGGAATTTTTTTGAATTAGTATTGAAATGTTTTTTAAGAATTTGCATGTTCACGAAAGTGTAATATGCATTCTAGACTGATTGGGGAGTTAGTCTTTTTTGGGGTAGCATTTTGGAGGGGTCCAGAATGTTTAGAAAAGCATTTTAAATTCTACGAAAAAATATTTCGAAAAATGAAGAAAAAAGCCGCTTCAATTGAAGCGGCTTTTTGTTTTCACCAAATAGATTGTATCTTGTCTAAAGATATTAACCTAGTGTAACTCTTTCAAATGAAGTTACTTCAACATCTCCATATGATTTAACATACTTAGCAACATTGATTTTTTCGTCTTTGATAAAATTTTGGTCAAGAAGACATTGCTCTTGATCAAGAGTAGTATTATCAGAAATAAATCTTTCCATTTTTCCAGGAAGAATTCTATCCCATATTTGTTCTGGCTTACCTTCAGCTTTTAGTTCTGCTTTTGCATCTTCTTCTGCTTTCGCTAAAACTTCAGGAGTAAGTTGAGACATTGATATGTATTGAGGTACATTTTTTAGTGTTTTACCTAAACGACCTAATTCTTCATTGTCTTTTTCGATTACAGCTATTCTAGCTTCAGTTTCTGAAGCTACATAAGCAGGGTCAAAATCTTTATAAGAAAGTGTTGTCGCTCCCATAGAAGCAATCTGCATAGCTAAATCTTTAGCTAATACATCAGATTTATCTACTTTAGAAGAAAGTCCAACTAGTGCAGCAATTTTGTTTATATGAACGTATGAACCAACATAAGGGGCTTCTAATTTAGAAAAAGCATTGATTTCTAATTTCTCGCCAATAACACCAGTTTGTTCAACTAATTTTTCTGCAACGGTCATTCCTCCAAAATCAGAAGCTAAAAATTCTTCTTTAGAATTATAATTTAGTGCTGATTCTGCTAATTCATTTGCTAGAGCAACAAAGCTATCATTTTTACCAACGAAATCTGTTTCACAACCTAGAACTATGGATACGCCGGCAGTATTGTCTGCATTGATTTTGGCAATAGCGGCTCCTTCAGATGAGTCACGATCTGCTCTCTTAGCTGCAACTTTCTGTCCTTTTTTACGTAGTACATCTATAGCCTTGTCGAAATCTCCTTCAGCTTCAACTAATGCTTTTTTGCAGTCCATCATTCCTGCACCTGTAGCTTTTCTTAATTTATTAACTTCTGCGGCGGTTATCTTAACCATATCTTTTAATATTTAATGTGTTTGTGTAAAAAAATAAGTCGTTTAGTTATGATTACTACGAAAGTAAAGAACTAAACGACTCATTAATTTTATATTAAAGTTAAGTTTTAAGGCTTACACTTTAATTTTATAATTTTTAATGATTGAAAGCAATCAATGAATGTTTATTCTTCTTCTTGCTTAGCAGCTTCAGTTACTGCTGGTGCTTCTTCGGTTTTAGCTGGAGCCTCTACAACTGGTGTTGCAGGTGCTTTTTCAGCTGCAGGAGCCTCAGTTTTAGCAGGTGCTTTTTGAGCTTTAGCTGGAGCATCTGCTTTTGGCGCCTCTTTAGAAGCTTTTCTTTCACTCAATCCTTCGATAATAGCATCACTAACATATGTCATTACTTTGTCGATAGATTTAGAAGCATCATCATTTGCAGGGATAACATACTGTACCTGACGTGGATCAGAGTTAGTATCTACCATTGCGAAAATAGGAATGTTTAATTTTTGAGCTTCTTTTACTGCGATATGTTCGCGAGTAATATCTACAACAAATAACGCACCAGGTAGACGAGTCATATCAGAAATAGAACCTAAGTTCTTTTCTAATTTAGCTCTTAAACGGTCTACTTGTAAACGTTCTTTTTTAGATAAAGTGTTGAAAGTACCATCTTTCTTCATTCTATCAATTGCAGCCATTTTCTTTACTGCTTTACGGATAGTAACAAAGTTGGTAAGCATTCCACCAGGCCATCTTTCTGTAATGTATGGTTGGTTAGCTTTTGCTGCTTTTTCAGCAACGATTTCTTTTGCTTGTTTTTTGGTAGCAACAAAAAGGATTTTTCTACCAGAAGCTGCGATTTTCTTTAAAGCTTCACTAGCTTCATCAATTTTTGCAGCTGTTTTATATAGATTAATGATGTGGATTCCATTACGCTCCATATAAATATACGGTGCCATATTAGGATCCCATCTTCTTGTCAGGTGACCAAAATGTACACCTGCATCAAGTAAGTCTTTTACTTCGATATTGTTTGCCATTTTTGTAATAGTTTACGTTCTGTTGAATTAGCAATACTCAAGTGGCTATCGTTTTGATATGGCCTTGAGTATTTAGATGCTAAACTAACTCCCTATAATAGGGGATAACAACAAATACTGTTTTAATAAATTAACGTTTAGAGAACTGGAATTTCTTACGAGCTTTCTTCTGTCCGAATTTCTTACGCTCTACCATTCTTGGATCTCTTGTCAATAAACCTTCTGGTTTAAGGACTGCTCTGTTTTCTTGGTCTAACTCGCACATTGCTCTGGATATCGCAAGACGAATCGCTTCAGCTTGTCCTGTAATACCTCCACCATATACATTTACATTTACATCAAACTTCTCCTCATTGTCTGTTAAGGCAAAAGGTTGGTTCACTTTGTATTGTAATGTAGCAGTAGGGAAGTAATCGTTAAGATCTTTTTTGTTGATCGTAACTTTTCCAGAACCTTCTTTAAGGTAAACTCGAGCTACAGCCGTTTTTCTACGGCCAATTTTGTGAATAACTTCCATTACTTAAATTCTTTTAAGTTAATAGTTTTCGGTTGCTGAGCTTCTTGATTGTGATTTGCTCCAGCATGTACCTTTAAATTACGGAATAAAGCTGCTCCTAATTTGTTTTTAGGTAACATTCCTTTTACCGCTTTTTCGATTAAACGCTCTGGGTTTTTATCAAATAACTCCTGAGCAGTAAGACTCCTTTGCCCTCCAGGGTAACCAGTATGACGGATGTACGATTTATCTGTCCACTTTTTTCCTGTTAAGTTGATTTTTTCGGCATTTGTAATAATTACATTATCACCGCAATCAACGTGTGGGGTAAAGTTAGGCTTATGCTTTCCTCTTAATAGTATTGCTACTACAGAAGATAGACGTCCTAAAGTCTGTCCTTCAGCATCTATATGTAACCATTCTTTAGAAACGGTTGCCTTATTGGCAGATACTGTCTTGTAACTTAATGTGTCCACACTAACTAATTTTACTAATTAAACATTCCTTTCCTATATAAAATAGGGGTGCAAATGTACAATTATATATTTATATAGCAAATAGGTAGTTGATATTATTTCAAGAAGATGATCCATTGGTTTTCAGGTAGATCAATTATAGGATGGTTTTTTATTGTTTTGACTCTTAAAACTTCTCTTTCGTGTTAATTTTTTATTAAATAGGTAAGAAAACTGTGACAAAGATTCATAATTTGAGTCACTCATTAAACATCAATCAACAAAACTAATCATCATGAAGTACACTCTACAAGTGTTAGGAGCCTTCTTTTTTACAATATTTATCAATGCACAGGATTCCACAGTTGTAAAAAAAAGAGTCTATACTACCAAACCTCTTAACGGGTCAGAAGCGCCAACAATTAATGGTTTAATAGAAGAGTCAAGTTGGGATTTGGTAGAATGGTCTGGCGATTTTATTGAGAATCAACCAGATGAAAATACTCCGCCAAGTCAGCAAACTAAATTTAAAATACTATATGATCAGAAATATCTTTATATAGCATATAGATGTTATGATACAGAGCCTGATAAAATAGAAAAAAGATTATCCAGACGAGATGGTTTCGCAGGAGATTGGGTAGAGATTAATTTGGATAGTTATCATGATAAACGAACCGGTTTTTCTTTTACCATTACCGCTGCAGGTGTAAAAGGTGATGAATTTATATCGAATAATGGTAATAACTGGGATGGTAGTTGGAATCCTATTTGGTATACCGCTACTAATATAGATGATGAGGGATGGACTGCTGAAGTTAAAATCCCTTTAAGTCAATTAAAATTTGGTAAAAGTAAAGAGCAAATCTGGGGACTTCAATTAACTAGAAGATTTTTTAGAAAAGAAGAAAGATCGGTATGGCAGCGTGTTCCACAAGATGCTCCAGGTTGGGTTAGTGAATTTGGAGAATTGCATGGTTTGATTAATATAGAACCACAGAAACAATTAGAAATCCAGCCTTTTGGAGTTTTACAATATGACACTTTTCCTGAAGAGGATGGGAATCCTTTTAGAGATGGAGATGATTTTAAATTAAATGGAGGTTTGGATGCTAAAATTGGTATTACTAATGACCTTACTATGGATCTAACTGTGAACCCAGATTTTGGACAGGTAGAGGCGGATCCTGCAGCCATAGCTTTAGACGGTTTTCAGATATTCTTTAGAGAACAACGACCATTTTTTGTGGAAAATAAAAACATTTTTGACTATCGATTTGCGAATGGACAGGACAATGTGTTCTATTCCAGAAGAATCGGAAGAAGTCCGCAAGGTTCTATAGGATCAAGTTCAATTAATACAGAATTTATAGATCGGCCCAATAATACAACTATTTTGGGTGCTGCTAAGTTTAGTGGTAAGACAAAAGATGGTTGGTCGATTGGTATTTTAGAAAGTGTAACAGAGAGAGAAATAGCTAAAATTGAAGATGCTGATGGAAATAGGAGAGAAACAATAGTCGAACCACTAACAAATTATTTTGTAGGTAGAGTGCAAAAAGATTTTAATGATCGTAATACATATATCGGAGGCATCTTTACTGCAGTTAATAGAAACCTGGGCGATATATTAAATATAGATTATGAGGATCCTGATACCGACGAAACATCCGAACTGGCAGGGGTGAGAGAAAATAATCTAAACTTTTTGAGAAAATCAGCTTATACTGGTGGATTAGATTTTAGGCATAATTGGAAAGATAGAAAATATTTTATTGAAGGGAATATTGTAACGAGTCATGTAGAAGGATCTAAAGAAGCTATTGAAGCTACTCAGAACGAGTTAACGCATCTTTTTCAGAGAGTAGACGCAGATCATGTAGAGGTAGACCCTAATCGTACTTCACTTACGGGAACCGGAGGTAAGATTCTTGGCGGTAAGACCGGAGGAGGAAATTGGCGATATGAAGGAGGATTGTTTTGGCGTTCTCCTGAATTAGAATTAAATGACGTTGGTTTCTTGAGGCAAGCGGATGAAATTAGACAATTCGCTAATGTTCGTTACCTGTTTTTAAAACCAACAAAATGGTATAGAAGAGGGAATGTTAATTTTAATCAATTTTCTACTTTTGATTTTGATGGAAACTACAACAGAATACAATATGGGATTAGTAGTTGGATCAACTTTAAAAATAATTGGTGGGCAGAGGCAGAGTATATTCATAAGCCCAGGATTTTTACAAACACTATTTTACGTGGAGGACCGCGTTTCCGTTTTTCAGAAGAAAATATCGGAGTGTTGTTTTTTGGCTCTGACCAAAGAAAAAAGTTCAGCTTTACAATGGGACATGTGAATTCTCAGGCGCAACAGAATAATTTCTCTTTTCAGCGATATGTGCTTAGACTTAGATATCAGCCATTTAATGCGTTTAGTATGTCTATAAATCCAGAATTCGAGAGAAATCCTAATAAAACTCAATATGTGACCGAGGTTGATTTTTCGGGAACACCGAGATATATTACGGCGAGAATTGATCAGCAAACCTTGAGTGCTAGTATTCGACTCAATTATAATATTAATCCTAATCTTACAATTCAATATTACGGTCAACCTTTTATTTCCCGAGGTACTTATAAAGATTTTAACTATGTTAATAATTCTATTGCTTCAGATTTAAGTGAAAGGGTTACTTTATTTGATGAAGATCAGATTTCTTTTGCAGATGATGTGTACTCTATAGATGAAGATGGAGGAGGAGTGGATTATACCTTTGATAATCCTGATTTTGCTTTTGTGCAGTTTAGATCAAACCTGGTGTTACGTTGGGAGTATATTCCTGGATCAGAAATTTTTCTGGTATGGTCGCAAGGTGTTACTGGTTTTGGAGATCCAGGAGATCATTTGTTTAGAAGCTTAAATAATCAAATTTTGGATCAACAACCAGAGAATACGTTTTTAATCAAAGCGACATATAGATTTGTCTTATAAAAATCGAAAAAAGGTGCTAAGAAAGTTTTTACAAAAGGTTTTTTTAAATGTATTTTGCAGCAGTTAAGATTATTGCTGTATGAAAAAAATTATAGGTTTTTTTATTTCTTTATCAATTATTGGTTGTACAACTTCTAAGATGGAGGAAAAAGAGGTGGTTTCGGATCAAAAACCGGAAACCGAAGAGACAGACTCTTTGTCGTTGTTTTTGGATCATTATGAGAAATTTTTTGCTACGAATTTTAATATATCAGAATGTCCTGGTGCAGCAATAGTGATTGTTAAGGATTCTACGGTAATTTATAAAAGAGGTTTTGGTGTAAAAGAAATTCATACAGCAGATTCTGTGGATGTCAATACAGTGTTTAGGATTGCAAGTCTATCCAAAGGGGTTACTTCAGTTCTGGCCGGAAATCTGGTAGATCATAATGAATTGCAATGGGAGCAAGGTGTAAAAGAATCCGTAAAGTCTTTTGATCTAAAAGATAAAGCACAAGCTAAAAGACTGAAAGTTAATCACCTTTTATCACATACTGCGGGATTATATAAGTATACGAACTCTAAACTTATACATAAGGGGCTGCCGTTAAAAAGTATTATCTCTAATTTTAAAAGAAACGGAGTTGTAGCCAAAGAAGGAACAGCGTATGAATATCAGAATGCTGTTTTTTCGGTAATTGAAGAGGTCATGGAAAATGGAACCGGAAAATCTTTTGAAACTTTACTTAAAGAACGATTGTTTGTTCCTGCTGGAATGAGAAATGCTTCAAGCACTTTTGCTGGAATTAAAGGAAATTCCAATGTAGCCTTACCTCATAAATGGAATCATTATTCTAAAAAATATTCGTTAACAAATCTTCATAAAAACTATTATAATGTAGCGGCAGCTGGAGGAATCAACGCTTCTATTTCTGACATGGCAGAATATTTAAAAGTATTGTTAGGGTATCGCCCTGATATCATTTCTAAAGAAAGCCTGACAGAGGTTTTTAACCCAATGATTTGTACTAGTGATAAAGACACCTATGTGAATTTGTGGGATGGTGTTACAGACTCTTATTATGCAAAAGGCTGGAGAGTGTTAGATTATAGAAATAGAACGATTATTTATCACGGAGGAAATGTTAATCAATATAAAACACAATTGATGATAGATCCAGAAAATAAGATAGGTGTTTGTGTTTTATTTAATGGCCCAAATCCTTTTAATGGTCCTGTGATCCCAACTTTTTTGAGTTACTATGATTTTTTTACAGATGTTTCTAAAGGATGAGGTAATATTTCTAGAATTTAATTTATAAAAAAAATATTTCAAGTTGCTTTATAAAAAAATAAGCTCTGGAGACCCAGAGCTTATTTTTTTGTTATCTAATTTTAAAACTTTATTGCTTTATAATTCTAGACACATAGGTTTTTGTGTTTGTTTGTAGCTTTAAAATATAAGTTCCACTTTGTAAATTAGAAAAATCTAATATTTGGTTATCTGTTAGATTCTTTTGTTCGAAAACTTTATTTCCTAGCATTCCGTAAAGTGAAGCGGTAATGTGCTCTCCATTAATCGCTCCTAAGGATAAAACAAGTTGATCTTTTGTAGGAACTGGATACGCTTTAATTCCTGCAGTATCGAAATCCTCAGTTCCCAGAGTAACATCAAGAGTTATTTTGTTTCTAAACAATGTTAAGTCATTCACAATACTATTAGTGATAATACAATCGTATTCTCCAATGTCAGAAGTAGTTGAGTTAGATATAGTGTATGTTCGTTCCATAGCTCCTGCAATTTCTACACCATCTTTACGCCATTGGTATAGATTGTTACTGCTTTGCGTAGCTTCTACGGATAAAATTATTTCTTCTCCTTCAGTAATTACAATGGTTTCTTCTGAATCAACATTAGACTGAGGAGAGAATTGAAAAACTGTAGCATTCGTTTGATACTGGGGAAATTCATTTTCAAAATCCTCAAATACAAAGTTATTATCATCAAAAAATAACCAACTATTATTGTTTGGATTAAGAAATGTGAAATCTGGAATTTGACCAGAAAAGTTATTTTGATCAAATCGTATAGTGTTTAAATTATTAAAACCAGCCAAGAAATCAGGAATGGAACCACTTAGATTGTTTCCTGTTAAAATTAGGGATGTTAAATTGGCTAAACCAGCAAATGAGTTAGGAATTTCCCCTTCTATATCATTACCAAAAATAGTTAAGGATGACAAATTGATAAGATTACCTATAAATTCTGGTAGGTTTCCATTAAGCCCGCATCTTGTTATATTTAAACTGCGAAGATTCGAAAGTTGTCCTATGGCTTCTGGAATGGGACCAGTAAAATCATTAGCTTGTAAACTCAATCTTTGTAGTTTAGTTAAGTTTCCTATTTCGTTTGATAATGCTCCACCAGTTAATAGATTGCTGTTTAATGATAGGGTTATTAAATTAGGTAATTGAAAAAGTGCTTCAGGAAAAGAACCTTCAGAAGAAAGATCAATACGTCGGAGACTTAAACTTTCTAAATTAGTAAGGTGGGATAAGTCGTTTGGTAAATCTAATGTTAAGAAATTTGATGTAAATGAGGTGAGATTTACACTATTTAAAGAGTTTATCGCAAATAAATCAGAGGGAATTACACCAGACAAACCTGTTTGACTTATTTGAATAAATTCTAATTTAGACAGATTAATAATTTCTTCTGGTAAAGATCCGGTAAGCATTGAATTGGATGCGTCATCAACTATACTAAGATATGTTAACTCTGAAAGATTTCCGATTTCTGCAGGTAATTCACCTTCCAGACCTCTTTGTGATAAATTTAAACTTACAACTCTATTAGTTTCGGAGTCTACGGCTACTCCTGACCAGTTGTTTTTGAAACTAATATTTAGATTCCAAGGATTTGACCAATTTGCACCATTGGTTGAATTGTAGAGAGCTAGCAGCGCAGTTCTATCCATAATAGCACCTTGAGTATCTACATTTATAGAGTTTCTTTGGATTGTTAAATTGGGAACTTGTGGATTTTTGATTTCACAATAATACAGACCTATATCTGAAGTTGTAGCATTAGAAATTTCAAAGGTCGAATTTGTGGCTCCGTCAATCAAAGTATTATTTTTAAACCACTGATAGGTATTGTTTGTGCTAGTCAGACCAGTTACGGACAACATAATGTTTTCTCCTTCAATTAACACTATGTTTTCAGTTGCGTCTATTTTATTTTGTGGAGTATAGGTAAGATTAGCGACATTATCTTCTAATACTGTTGCTATATTATCTATCGATGGTGCTCGTTCAAAAACCGAGAAATAAATATTATTATTGCTAATATCTAAGGTTTTTATCAGAAAGAGATCCGATGACGTGTAATCCGGTAAATCAGTTAGTAAATTATTTGATACTAAAAGATCACCTTCATTAGCGAAGGACCTTCGAGCTTCATTAGGTAATTTTCCTGTAAGTTGATTATAACTTAAATTAACTTCTAAAAAGTGTCTATCGTTTAGTGAGAAGAGCTCTGGCGGAATATCTCCATTTAGATTGTTATTTTGAAGATATAAATAGTTTAAATCTTCTGCATTACCCAATTCCCCTGGAATTGATCCAGATATGTTATTGTTGGAAAGTTCTAATGTGTTTAAATCTTTTAAATTTCCTAATTCTTGAGGTATGATTCCAGTTAAATTATTATCGGAAAGGTTGATTTCATCTACGTGTCTTTCTGCTCCAGATGATCCAAATACAATATTGGTCACTACTCCATACCAGTTTGTTGGAGAATCATTTAGGTCCCAAGTATTTGTCCAGTTGGCTCCATCTGTAGCATTATATAATGCTACAAGGGCGTTTCTATCATTCTCCGATATTTCTTGAGAAGATACCGTGATCGATAATAATAAAAATAGGTAAAGTAATAGTTTTTTCATTTTAGGGCTTTTTTTAATAGTCGGCGAAATTAATAAATTAGTTTAGGTTTTTGTAATAATCTCAATTTTAATTGTTTGATACTGTATTAGTTTAATTGCATAAAGAACCAATTTGTTACTGTGATTATTCGTTTTTTTTTAGATTATAACAATTTTTTACTGCAACTATAGGAGAGTAATCGCAAATAGGGGTGTTCTTAGATCTATATATTGTTCTTTTGTGATACTAAAAATTTCCAATAAACCGTTATTAATTAAAACTCTAAAAATCATGAAAATCATTTTTTTTCTTTTTGCAATTAGTTTTGCATTATTTTTTACTTCCTGTAGCTCTGATGATGATGGCGGAGATCCTACAACAGTTTCTCTTGTTGGGACCTGGGAGCTTACTTCTGCTTCTGGTGCATTACCTGTTGATCTAGATATGGATGGAAATGCTTCTACAAATTTATTGGACGAACTATCTTGTTTTGAAGATACTATTACGGTAAGTGATAATACATACAGCCAGGAAGTAACTGAGATTACCGTTAATGTGGATATACTTGTACAACCTCCAGTAGTAACTGCCGACTGTACAGGTACTATTCTTAATGAAACAGGAACGTGGAGTCTTGATGGTAATGAATTAACATTTGCCGGTGCAGGATTGGATCCAAAAACAGTTACTATAACACTAACCAATACAACACTTTCTTTTACCGATGAAGTAGAAGATTTAGGAGCTGTCGCATTGGTTTTTACCAGACAATAATTTAAGTATATATAAATCAAAAAGCGCTTCTTTTTCGAAAAAGAAGCGCTTTTTGATTTATAAGATTTTAGAATAAATAGAGTTCTTAGGGGCTATTTGTCCTCTGTTTTTTGTGCCATAGATTCTTGTTGGCTCTTTTTGAGCAACAGATTTTTTTGATAACGTCCTTGTACAATGTCAACAATCACTAATACAATGATCACAAAATAAAATGTAGTTTTACTCATTGGGGTGATTGCATTCTCAAAAAGATGTAGATGTGCCAGATGGCCACCTTCTGATAATAACATAATACCTACTATAAATAAAATAAAGAGACCTAATACTTCGTACATTCTGTTTTTCTGAAGGAAATCAGATACTTTATCTGCTAAAACAATCATTAAAACACCTCCAAATACGATAGCTATAGACATCAAGATCAACTGCGGCACATATTCCATGTGACTGGTAAGAGCCATAGCACTTAGGATAGAATCAAAAGAAAAAACTAAATTCATTATTACAATCCAAAAAATGATTTTATTGGTAGAACTTTTCTTGTTTTCCTTTTCAGCCGCTTCGTGTTCATGAAGTAACATCATATGCCAAATCTCTTTTACGGCAGTATATATTATAAATACACCTCCGGCAAGAACGATGATACTATGTACATTGAATTCAAATTCAATGATGCTATTACCATGCAGACTTACAAAAGGATCCTGAAAAAACTGTATTAAAGACATCAATACAAAAAGTAATACAATACGTAAAATGATAGCCAGTCCAACTCCCATTTTACGAACAAAGCTTTGTTTTTCTGCAGGTGCTTTTTTGGACTCTAAAGAAATGTATAAAAGATTATCAAAACCTAGTACCGCTTGTAGTAAAACTAGCATAAGTAAAGTGAATAGGCTATCGAGTGTAAAGAGTTGTTCCATAAAATAAATATTGATTAGTTAGTTGTGTTTATATGTGTAAGGTTATTAGAAGTAGTTATATTTTTTAATGTGCCTCTAACCAATTGTCTCCTAATCCCATATCTACATCCAAAGGAACTGCTAGGGTGTAAGCGTTTTCCATTTCGGATTTTATAAGAGATTGTATTGCTTCTAATTCAGGTTTGAAGACATCAAAAACCAATTCATCGTGAACCTGTAGTAACATTTTGGTTTTGTAATTTCCTTCTTTTAATTTTTTATGAATATTGATCATAGCAATTTTGATTATATCCGCGGCGCTTCCTTGAATTGGCGCATTAACAGCGTTTCGCTCCGCTGCTCCTCTGACTATTGCATTAGCAGAGTTGATATCTTTCAGGTATCGACGTCTTCCTAAAACCGTCTGTACATATCCATTTTCTCTGGCAAAATCTACCTGCTCACTCATGTAATTTCTAAGCTTTGGGTAGGTTTTGTAATAGGTGTCAATCAATTCTTTGGCTTCTTTACGAGATAAATCTGTTTGGTTGCTTAGTCCAAAAGCCGAAACACCATATATAATTCCAAAATTAACTGTCTTGGCATTGCTACGTTGTTCCCTGGTTACTTCTTCAAGTGTAACATTAAATACTTTTGCGGCTGTAGATGCATGGATGTCTTCTCCACTTTTAAAAGCATTGATCATAGTTTCTTCTTCACTAAGTGCTGCAATGATTCTTAATTCTATTTGAGAATAATCGGCAGCTAGTAAGGTGTACTCTTCATTTCTGGGAACAAATGCTTTCCTGACCTGTCTTCCACGCTCTGTTCTGATCGGAATATTCTGTAAATTGGGATTATTAGAACTTAAACGACCTGTAGCAGCTACGGTTTGCATATAGTCCGTATGTACGTGACCTGTAGATTTGTTTACCTGATTTGGTAATGCATCGACATAGGTGCTCTTTAGTTTTGATAAACCACGAAAATCAAGTATATTTTGAATAATCTCGTGATCTTTTGCGAGATATGATAATACATCTTCTGCAGTAGAATACTGACCAGTTTTAGTTTTCTTTGGCTTGTCTACTAATTTCATTTTTTCAAAAAGGATTACTCCTAATTGTTTTGGAGAAGCAATATTAAACTCTTCTCCTGCTTCGGTATATATTTTAGACTCTAAAGCTTTAATATCATTATCTAATGCTGAAGAAAGCGATTGCAAAAATTCTTCATCCAGATTAATACCTTCAATTTCCATATCGGCAAGAACTCTTAGTAAAGGAACTTCAATATTTTCGAATAAAGATAATATATTGGCGTCATTAAGTTCTGGAGCAAAATGTTCTTTGAGTTGATATGTTATATTTGCATCCTCGACAGCATATTCTGTTTGTTTTTCGACCGGGACTTGTCTGAAAGACAATTGATTTTTGCCTTTTTTGCCAATTAATTCAGTTATAGAAACAGGGGTGTAGTTAAGATACGTTTCAGAAAGTACATCCATATTATGTCTCATATCTGGATTGATAAGATAATGAGCTAACATAGTATCAAAAAGTTTTCCCTTTACTTCTAGGTTATATTTGGCTAATACTTTGATGTCATATTTTAAGTTTTGGCCAATTTTGGTAATATTCTCAGCCTCAAAAAAGGGTCGTATTTGTTCGATAAGTTCTTGTGCCTCCTTCCGATCTTCTGGAAATGGAATATAAAACCCTTTTCCAGCTTCCCAGGAAAATGCAATACCTACTAATTCTGCGGTTAATGGATTAAGACCGGTGGTCTCTGTGTCGAAACATACGCTTTCTTGTTTTAGTAAATTCTGAAGAAATAACTTCATTCCCATTCCAGGAGCAATACTTTGGTAAAAATGTTCAGTATTTGCAATTGTTTTTCTACTAGAAAAGGAAGTAGATGACGAACCAGCTTCTTGATTGTCTCCAAACAAAGAGAACTGCCCTGCACCAGCTTGTTCTGACGGTTTTTTAGATGATGAGGTTGCGGTTGTTGGAGTTGAGCCAGTCTCTGAAGGGAAGAAAATTTTATTAAATTGATCAGTGAGTCGTCTGAATTCTAATTCTTCAAAAATCCCTTGGACCTTTTTTGCATCAGGAGTTGAGATCTCATAATCTTTTGCGTCAAAAGTAACATCACAATCAAGAATTATAGTAGCTAATTTTTTGGATAGCAATCCTAATTCTTGGTTAGCTTCTACTTTTTCTTTCATTTTTCCTTTGAGTTGGTCAATATTTTCAAAAAGACCTTCCATGGATCCATAAGCAGCAATAAATTTTTTGGCTGTTTTATCTCCTACTCCAGGTAGACCCGGAATGTTATCTACAGCATCCCCCATCATTCCTAAATAGTCTATTACCTGTTCTGGTCGCTCTACTTCAAATCTTTTTTGTACTTCCGGAATTCCCCATATTTCTATACCATTACCCATCCGTGCAGGGCGATACATAAAAATATTTTCGGATACTAATTGTGCATAATCTTTATCAGGAGTAACCATGTAGGTTTGATATCCTTCTTTTTCAGCTTGTTTTGCAATAGTTCCAATTAAGTCATCTGCTTCTACACCAGCTCTTTCGATAATAGGGATATGCATGGCTTTTAGGATTTCCTGTATAATAGGAACTGCAATTTTTATCGCCTCTGGAGTTTCATCTCTATTGGCTTTATATTCTGGAAATATTTCTAAACGGTCTTTACTCCCTTGTTTATCAAATGCAACTGCCAAATGATCTGGATTTTCTCTTTTGATAACGTCAAAAAGCGAGTTAACAAATCCCAAGACAGCTGAGGTGTCTTGTCCTTTAGAATTGATTCTAGGGTTTTTTATCAAAGCATAATATCCGCGAAAAATAAGCGCGAAAGCATCCAGAAGGAAAAGACGTTTTTGTGACATAGTGTGTATTCAATTTTTAGAAATGCAATATAAAAAGAAGATTGATGAATATGGTTTCAAAATTATACTAAATAAGAAATGCCGTCAAAGAATGACGGCATTTCGCCCCAAAATAAAATTGATAACAATGTTATCAATTGCTATAAATACGATAGTAATATTTTCTAAATAAAGTAGATTTTTTTTGTAAATCCCCATAATTAAATGGTTAAACGAAGGTACGAATAAAAAATTTACATACGAAAGAAAATTCTAAGATTTATGGTGTTGAGCGTCTCTAGGTATAGCTAAAAGCTTTATTTTCCTGTGGATTGTTTGTAAACCGTTAATTTTTACTTAAATATAACTATGGTTGTAAAAAGGTGAGATAGTTTTGTTTCATAAAAAAATTGTTAGTTGTATGCGCTGGATTATCCCATTAGTTCTTTATGTTTTAATAGAAATATACGCTTATCAGGTGATTAGGACCATTTCTAAAAACCAGTGGTTTCAAATTGCATATTTAATTTTCTCTTTGCTTATTATAGGTTATGTAATATATGTTTTTACGAATTATGATAGGAGTGTGGGGCCTACCAAATATTCTCTTAGAGCTAGTGGTTTATTGTTAGTCACTTTGGTTCCTAAGTTGATTTTGGTGTTGTTTATGTTTGGTGAAGATATTATAAGACTTTGTGTTGCAGGTTATACTTATATGACAAATACCTTTTTTGACGGAAACGCCACTCAGTATTTACCCGATCGCAGAAAATTTATTAGCCAATTGGCTTTGGGTGTAGCTGCAATTCCTTTTGCAGGATTAGTTCATGGAATATTTAGAGGGAAATATAATTTTAAAGTGATTAATCATGTACTGTATTTCGAAGATCTTCCTAAGGCGTTTGATGGATTTCGTTTAACACAGATTTCGGATATTCATTCAGGAAGTTTTGACGAAGTTGCTAAAATTGAATATGCTGTTGATTTAATTAATGAACAGCAAAGTGATTTACTAGTGTTTACTGGAGATATAGTAAATACGATGGCAAGTGAGATGGATGATTGGATTGATATTTTTAAAGGGCTTAAAACACCTTTTTATGGTAAATATTCCATTTTAGGAAATCACGATTATGGCGAATATGTGACTTGGGATACGGAAGAAGAAAAAGAAGATAATTTTGAAGCGATTAAAGAAGTGCATTCTAAAATTGATTTTAAGTTATTACTTAATGAAAATGCCTTCGTTGAAAAAGATGGGGAGCGTATTGCTATTGTCGGTGTAGAGAATTGGGGTCATAATTTCAAAAAGGCAGGAGATCTAACGAAAGCATCAGCAGGTATTTCCAAGGAAGATTTTAAGATTTTACTGAGTCATGATCCATCTCATTGGGAATATGAAGTGAAAAAACATGAAGATCATTACCACCTCACACTTAGTGGGCATACTCACGGATTTCAGTTTGGTATAGAAATTCCAGGGTTTTTAAAATGGAGTCCAGTTCAATATGTATATAAACAATGGGCTGGGATGTATAATGAAATGGGACGCTATCTTAATGTGAATAGAGGTTTTGGTTTTCACGCATTTCCTGGAAGAGTGGGGATTTGGCCAGAAATTACTGTGATTGAATTGAGAAAAGGTGCCAAGCCGGCTTAATTCGTAGAAAATGTTATATTTACAATTATATATAGGCTTTGTTCGTTACTATGACAGAGTAAGAAGATAAAATTTTTAAAACATGTCAAAGTTTGGAGAGTTAATAGGTATTGAAGTTCCGGTTCTCTTGGATTTTTATACCGAATGGAATGAACCATCTGTGTCTATGCATCCTGTATTGCGTGATGTAGCTGCCGCCCTTGGTGATAAAGCTAAGGTGATAAAGATAGATGTGGATAAAAATGAAGAGCTGGCAACAGCACTTCGTATTAAAGGTCTTCCTACCTTGATGA
Source organism: uncultured Aquimarina sp. (assembly GCF_947492405.1). Taxonomy (GTDB): domain Bacteria; phylum Bacteroidota; class Bacteroidia; order Flavobacteriales; family Flavobacteriaceae; genus Aquimarina. Next base: position 438,006 of record NZ_CANLMP010000002.1, on the reverse strand, counting down.
TTTACAAAGAAGGTGAGATGGTATGGAGGCAAAGTGGAGAGCAGGATGCCAATACCCTAATAGGTCTTATGAAAGAATATGTTTAAGAATATTATAATCGAACAACAGTTGATTATATCTTATCAAAAATATATCCTTTTTCTGTGAAGTATTTCAATACTTTAGGTAAAGCAAATTCTAGATTTTTTGAGGCTTTGATACTGTCGTGAAAAACAATAATACTTCCACTTTTTGAATTGTTTACTACATTATTGAAACATTGTTCTGGAGATGTGTTTTTGTCCCAGTCCTTTGATAAAACATCCCATAATATGATTTGATACTCGCGTTTTCTTAGTTCTGTTAGTTTCGATTTGCTGAGTTGTCCATATGGGGGTCTGAAAAGTTTTTCTTTTATTTCTGCGTGTTCATTTATCTTTTTTTCGCATTCTTCAGTGTTATTTAGATACTCAGAAAATGTGCTTTTTCTGGCTTTTATGTGATTCATAGTGTGATTTCCAACGTTATGACCTTTTGATAGTATCTTATTAAAAATATCAGGATGCTTTTTGATATTTTCTCCAATACAAAAGAAAGTAGCTTTTGCGTCGAATAAGTTTAATTGGTCTAACACAAATTCCGTAACTTCTGGAATAGGACCATCATCAAAGGTGAGATACATCGTTTTCTCTTGTCCAGCATAAAAATCCCAAATATAATTTGGGAATAGTAGTTTAATACTATCTGGTGTTTTGGCTGGTATTATTTTCAAACTAGCAATAAAAGCCGAGCCTCTTTAAAAAAGAGGCTCACTTAATTTTATGAATTTGGTATACTATCTAAAGAATCAATAGTTTGGGTGTCTTCTAAAAGTTCTTTTCCGATTGAACTATTCTCATCTAATTCCTCTATTGTCATCGGTTGGTCTCTATCGTACTCTTCGTCTTCAGAATAAAGTCTTGTAAACAATCTAAGGTATCTATTAAATTCTTCTGCTTTTTCTTCTATCATATCTCTATCCTGATTTATAAGCAATAAATCTACAACACTCCTATAGCGCTCTACATTGCTTACAATCTCGCTAGCATACTGATATTGATTTTCTAATGTAAGACTTCCAAAATAAGTAAGTTGCTCTTGGTACTTTTTAGCGATCTTGTTCCATAGTTCACGGGCTTTTTCTTTTTCTCCTACTTCGTAGTAGCCGCTAACATAAGGTTCTAATAGTGTATAATATTCATAGTACTCGATAGGCATTTTTTCCATTCCAAGGTCAAGAATTTCTTTAGCCTTTTCCTTTTTTCCTTCATTAATTAGTGCTTCTACCAATCTTGCAAGATTACTTCTGTAAGTTATTGCATTTTTACGAGTCTCCGGGTCGTGATAGATGTTAGGGTTTTCACTGTTTCCCCAATTCCAGCTTGTTACATTGTTGTACATTACGTCTGTGTCAATACGTCCCATATCATATGGATTACGTTTGTCTATTGGAGTTCTGATTGGTACTAATTTATAGGTAACTCCGTCTAACTGTAGATAGTCTTTCATCCATAAATAGTCATCATCTCCAAAACTACCTCCAGTAAAATAGATAGGTCTTTCCCAATTATTATTAGCAATGATATCTAACATTAGTAAGCGATTTTTGAAAAGCAAATCTCCTTTTAAATGTATGTCTATATAAGGTACTATTAGATCAGCATCCTTTTGTGGTACTATTCCATTTCTAAGAACAGCTTCTTTGTCCACAGGAATTCTAATGTGCTTGGTCGGGAATGTATTAACCTGCTTTCCGTTTTGTAAGTCTCCTTTAGTTCTTGGGTCATCTGTTTCTATCCATCGCATCCAGTTTTTGATCAACATGGTATCATTGGTAACTGGTTTGTAATAAATAGCATCATTATTTCCGAATCGATAAAAAGGATGTGTTAGCTGTGATGGAATTGGTTTGCCATCGTACGCGGCTTTTTTCATCTGATCGATATACCAATCTGTAGCAAAAAGACTAGTGTTTACAGTTCTTACGTCTGTTCTGTATTCTTCTATGTCCTGAGCGTACCACAAGGCAAATGTGTCATTATCACCAATAGTAAAAAGAATTGCATCTTTCTGGCATGATTGTAGATACATTTTCGCCATAGCTTGAGCAGTATATCTATTAGAACGATCGTGGTCATCCCAATTCTGTGCAGCTAATAAAACAGGGACAGCAAGAAGACATATTGTGGTTACTATAGGTGCTAATAATTTTGGTTTTAACGAGTTTTTGAGAATATCAAATAATGCATACACTCCAAAACCAATCCAAATGGCAAAAACATAAAAAGATCCTACTAAGGCGTAATCTCGCTCTCTAGGTTCGAAAGGTCTTTCATTAAGATATATTTTTAACGCTAAACCAGTGAATAAGAAAAAGACGAATAAAATCCAGAAATTCTTTTTGTCTCTTTGCATCTGGAATACAAAACCTATAAGCCCTAATAATAAAGGTAAGAAGTAATATGTGTTACGAGCTTTGTTCTTTGTTACATCGGTAGGTAGATTATCTTGTGATCCTAAATGCATTTCATCTATAAACTTAATACCACTTAACCAATTTCCTTCGAGGTCTGTATATTTTCCTTGGTTATCATCTTGTCTTCCAACAAAATTCCACATAAAATATCTCCAGTACATATATCCCATTTGATATTCTATCAAATATTGAATATTTGACTTAAATGAAGGTTTTTCTACATTAAGATAATCTCCAAAAGAACGTAAGAATTTATTATAATCATCATTGTCAAGCTTACCTACGGCATATTCTCTTCTAAACTGTGTTACAGCCTCTAATAATTCTGATTCATCCTGATATTCTGGCTTAATAGTAAACTTGATAGGACCTGTAAAATCCATATAGTTTGATATATGTTCCGTACTCCACATTCTCGGTAAAAATGCTTTTTGAGCATCATCGATATTCTGTCTGGCATTTTTCCAGTCGTTTACGATATCATATTTTCCTGTCTTAAGGTTTTTCTCGTATTTAGGTTTATCATCTTCATAAGGGTTTTCTTCATCTAATCCAGCATATATTTCGGTAAATTGTGGTCCATAAAATAAATGGGTTTCTGGGTATTGTTCCAGATTATAATATGCTAATAATTCCCGAGCATTATTAGGGTTGTTTTCATTAATAACAGTTCCTGCATTTGCTCTAATAGGTAGCATTATCCAACATGAGAATCCGATGAAAATAAATAATACGCAAAGTACTGCGGAGTTAATTAAAGGATATTCTCTTTTTCGTGTTTGCTTTAAAATAAAATAGAATGCAGTTGCAATTATAAGGCCTAAAAAGATAGTTCCTGAATTGAAAGGCATCCCTAAACTATTCACGAATTTTACTTCAAACCATCCAAATAATTTTAAAGTTGATGGTAAAAGTAATTTGAAAATAAATAAGAGTATGGCAACAACTACAATGTTAGCAGTGATGAAGTTTTTAAGTGTAACTTTATAATTTTTAAAATAATAAAGTAATCCAATAGCCGGAATCGAAAGTAATCCCATAAAGTGAACTCCAAAAGAAAGTCCTGCTATGAAAGCAATTAAGATCAGCCAACGATTTCCTCGAGGATTATGCATATCTCTTTCCCAAAGTAGTCCAAGGTAGAAAAGTACAGATAAGATACAAGTTGCCATAGCATAAACCTCCGCTTCTACAGCATTAAACCAGAAGCTGTCAGTGAAAGCAAAGGCAAGAGATCCGACCAATCCACTTCCTAGTGTTGCTAAAGCTTTACCTTGTGTAAATTCTTCATCTTTTATAACGAGCTTTTTTACTAGAATCGTAATAGACCAAAACATGAAAAGAATAGCAAAAGCACTAGCAAAAGCAGAAGTCATATTTACTACAAATGCTATATTAGTTGGATCCGATGCAAATATCGAAGCAAAAGCACCAATCATCTGGAACAAAGGAGCTCCGGGAGGATGTCCTACTTGTAATTTAGAAGAGGTGGCTATATACTCGCCGGCGTCCCAAAAACTGGCAGTTGGTTCAACGGTTAGGTAATAGACTAATAAGGCTATTGTAAAAACTACCCATCCTAATATTTGATTCCACTTTTTAAAGTTGAATGTACTCATAAGATAACTGTTATATAAAGTGTGGCGAATTTAGTAATAAAAATACTTCTCTATTAGTTTTTTTAGCAAACGCTTAACAGAAGTTTATATTTTGACAAAACTTCGATTTAAATTTATTCTGTAAAAACTGTTAAAAAAGAGGTGTAAGATAAAATTTTAAAAAAAAATGTTTGTAGACCAAAAAGAATATATTAAATTTGCACCCGCAAAGATACATTGGTCTATGGTGTAACTGGCAACACGTCTGGTTTTGGTCCAGAAGAGTCTAGGTTCGAGCCCTAGTAGACCAACATAAAAAGGAACAACAAATTTAATGTTGTTCCTTTTTTTATTAATGTAAATTAGTGTTTTATATCTTAAATGTCAATACAGGTCTTTTAGCATGATTTACTACATCTTCGCCAAGACTTCCATTTATAAAGTGAGATAACCCTTTTCTTCCGTGTGTGCTAATTCCTATCAAGCCAGCATCTACAGAATTTGCAAAATTTAGAATTCCCTTCTCTACATTAATATCATTATAAATATTTAAAGTATAGTTGTCAATAGGAAGGTCAGCAATCATCAAATTCATTTTTTCCTCAGTTTCGCTTGTGGTTTTAAAGCTATTGGCAGTATTTATCCATAGTAAATGAAGTTTTGCGTTTAATTGCTTTGCAAATTCGTGGGCAGCGATTAAAGAAGGTTTATCTTCATCATCAAAATTTGTCGCATAAACAATATCATTGACATTAAAGATATCACAATCTTCTTTAATAACCAGTACGGGTTTTTCAGATGTTCGCACTACTTTCTCAGCATTTGACCCTATAAATAACTCCTCAAATCCAGAAGAGCCGTGAGATCCCATGATGATCATATCAATATCATTTTTTTTGCATGAATCCATAATACCGTGAAGTACATCTTCGAAGCTTACCGTTTCGATTATTTCTAAACCTTGTAAGTAATCACTAGCCATAACTTCTTCAAACTTTTTATGAGTTTGTTTCATGAAAAAAATAGCTTCTGGTGCAGGAGCAGAAGCTCCGGAAGACATTAAGTCAACTAAATGAACTGGCATTTCTAAAATATGTAAAAGATAAATTTGGCAGTCATTTTTTTTGGCTATTTGCGCCGCTACTTTAAGTGCACTTTCAGCTTGAGAAGAAAAATCTGTAGGTACTAGAATTTTTTTGATCATGATTAATTTTGTTTAGGAAAAAATGCCAATTAAATGACATTTTTATTTCATTTTTTGGTTAAAAGAAGGGTTGTGATATAATATGTCTTACAAGTGTTGTTTTAGATAAATTATAAAGGTAATCCCTTAATAGTCATTTAAAATTACGAATAAATTCATTCTTAACTAGGTTTTGAATCTAAGATATTATTACTATCTTTGCACCGTTGAAATTAAAAAACCAGATGGAGGGGACGAAAAGTCCCCTCTTTTTATCTACTTATGTCATTAAAAGATAAAGTTCAGAGTTTATTAGAAGAAGCCCTAGAAGAAAGGTCTACGCTTTTTTTGATTGATCAAAAAATACAACCAGGTAATAGTATTGAGATCATCATTGATGGTGATGAAGGGGTGACGGTAGAAGATTGTATTGCCGTGAGCAGAGCAATTGAGCATAATTTGGATCGCGAAGAGGAAGACTTTTCATTACAAGTAATGTCTGCAGGAGTTTCTGAAGGGCTAACGCATCAGCGACAGTATAAGAAGAATGTAGGAAGGAAATTAAAAATTAAAACAGAAGATAATACTACGATTGAAGGAGAATTAACTTCTGTGACAGATGATAATATAACATTGGTTTGGAAAACCAGAGAACCGAAACCAGTGGGTAAAGGAAAAATAACTGTAACAAAAGAAGCTTGTGTTTCGTACAAAGAAATACAAGAAGCAAAAGTTATGATAACATTTTAATTATAAATTGATATGGAAAACATCGCATTAATAGATTCATTTTCAGAATTTAAGGATGATAAGTTAATCGATCGTGTTACGCTAATGGCGATCTTAGAAGATGTGTTTAGAAATGCATTAAAAAAGAAATTTGGTAGTGATGATAATTTCGATATCATTATAAACCCTGATAAGGGAGATTTAGAAATTTGGAGAAACCGTATTGTAGTTGCTGATGGAGAAGTAGAGGATGGGAATCAGGAAATATCTCTTTCTGAAGCACAAAAGATAGAGCCTGATTTTGAAATAGGAGAAGATGTTTCTCAGGAGGTTAAATTAATAGATTTAGGAAGGCGTTCGATTTTGGCATTACGTCAAAATTTAATTTCTAAAATTCATGAACACGATAATACTAATATCTATAAGCAATTTAAAGAATTAGAAGGAGAGATATATACGGCAGAAGTACATCATATTCGTCATAGAGCAATCATTTTATTAGATGATGAAGGGAATGAAATTATTTTACCTAAAGACAGACAAATTCCATCTGACTTTTTCAGAAAAGGAGAGAATGTAAGAGGAGTGATTGAATCCGTGGAATTAAAAGGTAATAAACCTGCAATTATAATGTCAAGAACTTCTCCTTTGTTTTTAGAGAAGTTGTTTGAATCTGAGATACCTGAAGTATTTGATGGTTTAATAACTGTTAAGAAAGTAGTTAGAATACCAGGTGAAAAAGCAAAGGTTGCTGTAGATTCGTATGATGATAGGATTGATCCAGTTGGTGCTTGTGTTGGTATGAAAGGATCTCGTATTCATGGAATTGTTAGAGAACTAGGAAATGAAAATATAGATGTTATTAATTACACAAATAATTTACAACTCTATATTACCAGAGCGTTAAGTCCGGCAAGAGTAACTTCTATTAAGTTGAATGAAGAAGGTGGGCGAGCAGAAGTTATGTTGAAACCAGAAGAGGTTTCTAAAGCAATTGGACGTGGTGGTCATAATATAAGATTAGCAGGTCAGTTAACTGGATATGAAATTGATGTATTCAGAGAAGGTGTAGAAGAAGATGTAGAGTTATCGGAGTTTTCTGATGAAATTGATTCTTGGATTATAGAAGAATTTGCTAAAATAGGATTAGATACAGCTAAGAGTATTTTAGAACAAGATATTAAAGACTTAGTAAAAAGAACAGATCTTGAGGAAGAGACTGTAGGTGAAGTTATTAGAATATTAAAATCAGAATTTGAAGATTAATAACTTCAATTAATTTATATTTGAGCATAAAATAAAAGGCATTTATGGCTGAAGCAAAAACAATGAGATTAAATAAGGTATTACGCGAATTCAATATCTCGCTAGATCGGGCTGTTGACTTTTTGAATTCAAAAGGTCATGAGATAGACTCGCGTCCTACCACAAAAATTTCTGCAGAGATCTATCAGCTGTTGTTTGATGAGTTCCAGACAGACAAGAGTAAGAAGGTGGCTTCAAAAGAGGTTGGTGAAGAAAAAAGAAAAGAAAAAGAAGCGCTTCGAGTGCAGATTGAAACTGAGCAGGAGGAAAGACGTAAGCGTGCTGAGGCTCGTGAAGTTGTAAAAGCTAAAGCCCAATTAACAGGACCTAAACAAGTAGGTAAGATTGAATTGGATAAGAAGGAGAAGGAAGAAGTTACTGAACAGTCCGAAGAAAAAGAAGTAACGAAGGCAGCCGAAGTTCCTAAGAAAGAAGAGGTAAAAGAAAAAGAAAAGGAGCAAGTGCAAGAGCCTGAAGTAGTATCCAATAGACCTGCAAAAAAAGGTATAAAAATTGCGAAGATTGCTCCTATTGATTTAGAGCAGAAGAAGGCTGCAAAACCTGCAGAGCAACCAACTGCAAAAAAAGAAACTCCAGCTTCTCAAGAACCAGATGTTCAAGCGGAGCCAGTAAAGGTTGAGACACAGTATAAAAAATTAGATGGACCTAATTTTACAGGTCAAAAAATTGACTTAACTAAGTTTCAGAAACCGCCTAAAAAGAAAGAAGAAAAATCAGATAAATCTTCTGATGGAGATGCAAAAAAGCGTCGTAGAAGAATAAGTAAAGAAGGTGCTGCTAAATCAGGAGGGCCAGGTAATAGAGGTGGAAATCGCGGGCCTGGTAATAGAGGTCCTGGAAATCGTGGACCCGGAAATCGTGGTCCTGGAAAAGGAAAAAGACCAGCTATTGTTAAAGAGGAGCCAAGCGAAGAAGAAGTACAAAAGCAGGTTAGAGAAACTCTTGAAAAACTTCAAGGGAAATCAAATAAATCTAAAGCAGCAAAATATCGTAGAGATAAACGTGATCAACACCGTCAAAAAGCGGAAGATGATGTAGCGCAACAAGAACAAGAAAGTAAAGTGTTGAAAGTAACAGAGTTTGTTACTGTTTCGGAGGTGGCAACTATGATGGATGTTCCTACAACACAAGTAATTTCTGCTTGTATGTCTCTTGGTATTATGGTTACCATGAATCAGCGTTTGGATGCTGAAACACTCTCCATTGTTGCGGATGAATTTGGTTATGAAGTAGACTTTGTTACTTCGGATATAGAGGAGTCAATTGAAGAAATTGTTGATGCGCCTGAAGATCTTGTTTTAAGAGCGCCTATTGTTACAGTAATGGGTCACGTAGATCACGGTAAAACGTCATTGCTAGATTATATTCGTGAAGAGAATGTAATTGCAGGAGAAAGTGGTGGGATTACTCAGCATATTGGTGCGTATGGTGTGCAATTGGAAAATGGACAAAAAATAGCATTTTTAGATACACCAGGTCACGAAGCGTTTACAGCGATGCGTGCTCGTGGTGCTCAGGTGACAGATTTAGCTATTATTGTAATTGCAGCAGATGATGATGTGATGCCGCAGACCAAAGAAGCAATTAGTCATGCACAGGCAGCAGGAGTTCCTATTATTTTTGCAATAAACAAAGTGGATAGACCGGAAGCTAATCCGGAAAAGATAAAAGAGAAGTTGGCTTCTATGAATTTATTGGTAGAAGATTGGGGTGGAAAAATTCAATCCCACGATATTTCTGCAAAGACTGGACAAGGAGTTAAAGAGCTTTTAGAGAAAGTATTGCTAGAAGCTGAAATCCTAGAATTGAAGGCTAATCCAGATCGATTTGCTTCCGGAACAGTTGTGGAAGCTTTCCTTGATAAAGGTAGAGGTTATGTATCTACAATTTTGGTACAAACAGGAACCTTACGTGTCGGAGATTATGTGTTAGCTGGTAAGAATAGTGGTAAGGTGAAGGCGATGCAAGATGAAAGAGGTAATAATGTTAAAGAAGCAGGGCCGTCTACTCCGGTATCAATTTTAGGTCTTGATGGTGCTCCGCAAGCAGGTGATAAATTTAGTGTGTTAGAAGATGAAAGAGAAGCAAAAGATATCGCGTCTAAAAGAGCTCAGCTACATAGAGAGCAATCTGTAAGAACGCAACGTCATATTACACTTGATGAGATTGGACGTCGAATTGCTCTTGGAGACTTCAAAGAATTGAATATTATCCTGAAAGGTGATGTGGATGGTTCGGTAGAAGCTTTAACGGACTCTTTCCAAAAGTTGTCTACAGAAGAAATTCACGTGAATATTATTCATAAAGCAGTTGGGGCTATAACAGAGAGTGATGTGTTATTAGCTTCCGCTTCTGATGCAATTATAATTGGATTTAATGTAAGACCTGCAGGTAATGCTCGTCAAGTTGCGGATAAAGAAGAAATCGATATCAGAACATATTCGATTATCTATGATGCGATTAATGATCTGAAAGATGCTATGGAAGGTATGCTTTCTCCAGTTATGAAAGAGGAGATTACGGGTACAGCAGAGATTAGGGAGACATTTAAGATCTCTAAAGTAGGTACTATTGCAGGTTGTATGGTACAAACTGGTAAGATTATCCGTAATGCTGGAATACGACTAATTCGTGAAGGAGTAGTTGTTTATACCGGAGAATTGGCTTCTTTAAAGAGATTTAAAGACGATGCTAAAGAAGTGTCGAAAGGGTACGATTGTGGATTGCAAGTCAAGAATTATAATGATATTAAGATAGGTGATGTGATTGAGTGCTTCCAAGAAGTTGCAGTTAAGAAAAAATTATAGAATCTATAAATTATATATGTGAGTCGTCCTAAAATAGGTTGACAGTTTTTAATAATTTAAATTAGACCGGAGAAGCTAGCTTCTCCGGTTTTTTTGTTATGTACAAAATTAGGTGTTTTCATTTTAAGACTCATATGTGGTCTTTTATTATTATAAGTATTAATGGATTCAATAATTAATTGTTTGAGTTCATCTTGATCCTTGCATTGATAAATTAAGAACTCGTTTTTTAATATTCCATTGATTCTTTCAGCTAATGCGTTTTGATAGCAATCATATCCATCAGTCATCGATGGGGTCACATTAGTACGTTTTAATTCTCTCTGATATACAGAAGAGCAATACTGTAGTCCTCTATCAGAATGATGTACTAATTTAGTATTTGTTACTCTATTTTGATTTGCCATTTTCATTGCTTTAACCACATTTTCAGCTGCCATATCTTGGCTCAGATGATGCCCCATTATTTTCCTACTATAAGCATCAGTAACAAGGGATAGATAGTGAGTAGCTTTTCTACTTTTGATGTAAGTAATATCACTAACAAAAAACTCTTCGGGTCTTGAGACCTTAGCATCTTTCATCAAATTAGGGTATTTTCTAAGCCAATGCTTAGAGTTTGTGGTCTTTGTATAGTTTTTCTTTGGTTTTATCAGTAGGGATTCACTACCCAGGTAATCAAATAGCGCATCTCTTCCTATTTTGATTCCTTGACGATCAAACTCCTTTTTTAGTAAATAATATAGTTTTCGGGTGCCTAACCGAGGCATATCCATCCGCACTTGTTGTACTAGATGTTTTACCTGATTAAGTTCTTTACTACGAGTTAATGACCGCTTTTGTGATTGATAGATCACCTGTCTACTGATCCCAAACAATCGACAACAACGCGACAAACTTACTGACCTTTGTTGTTGGATGCATCGGATTGATTGGGTGAAAACTTTTTTCTGATTCCAGTACCATACTGTTTATCCGAGATATCAATCATAGTATTGAGAATCTCATTTTTGAGTTTTTCATCTGAGAGTTCACGCTCTAATCGCTTGATCTTTTGTGCTGGAGTTTCTTTTGATTTAGGCATTTGATGTTGAACTGGTTTACTCCAATCTAAAGTACCATGTTTTCGTAACCAAACCAAAACCGTACTCCTGCCTTGGATACCATAAGCTTTTTGAGCTTGTTTATAGGTCATCTCGCCCTTTTCTACCTGCGAAACTACTGACAACTTAAAGCCTAAATTGTAATCACGTTGAGTCCGTTTCCTCCTTGATGCTTCTGAATATTTCATAAATAAGTCAAGTTTGTGTCAACTTATTTTAGGACAGGACAATGGTATAGAAAAAGCCCGATCATATGATCGGGCTTTGTTTTTTTTAAATGTGTTGTGTTTATTTTTTTTCTGGCTTAAAAGGAAATGCGCCTGCAAATTCTTTTTTTATGTCTTTTAAAGCTCTATCGGTTTCTAGTTTACTTCTATAGTTACCGATCCAGACTTTGAAATCTGGAGTTTCCCATTTTATATCAGTTCTCCATTGCGGAAAAGTTGCTTCTGCTTTTTTTAGAACCTTTTGGGCTTCATTCATGTTTCCGTTATATAATTGGATACGGTAGTTTTCGCTAAGAACACCGTCTTTGTCCATTTTTGTCTTGATATCCAGTAGTTGTTTAATTCTGGGGTCTTGATTAATGTTTACTACAGCTTCTGCAGGAGGAGTCATCTCTATTGTAGTAAAAACCGATGGATTATCGGAATTAGTAGAGTCTTGTGCGTTTATATAAGTGATTCCTGTAAAACAAAAACCTAGTAGTAAAAGGTTGTTTTTTTTGTTTAAAATTCTCATTACAAATAGATTTGATACAAAGGTAAAGTTTAATAACTCAATTTCCTTTAAAAATATTATTTAGAATTATTATAAATTAGTACTTAACAGTTCGCTAACATTTCTAAAATCGACTTATTATAGTACTTTTGCTGTCGAATTAAATGGATGTGGTTTTTACCTGTTTTTTGCGAATAGTGAAAAAACCATACCAAAATTTAGACGATAATTCTACTTAATAATATGAAACAGGTGAAATACCGAAATTCAGCCTCAAAACTCCTACTTCTAGGAACTGTTTTTTTGTTCTCTTTATTGAATCCAGTTTTTGCTCAAGAAGAAGCAGCATCTACTGAAGCTGTTGCTGCAGAATCTGCCGCAGGCGGAGATGTGGCTAAAGGAGAAGCGTTATTTAAATCGCTATGTGCTGCTTGTCATAAGCGTTATAAAAAGATGACAGGTCCAGCGCTGTTTGGAGTTACAGAAAGGCGTGATACGGAATGGTTATATTCTTGGATTAAGAATAGTGCTGCAATGATTGCTTCTGGTGATGCAGATGCTGTTGCTATTTTTGAAGAGTACAACAAAACTGCTATGAACGCATTTCCGCAGTTAACAAACACGGATATTGATGATATTTTAGCATATGTTTCTGTTCCAAAAGCTGATCCACCGCCTCGAGAAGAGAAAGTTGGGGGAGGTTCAGGTTCTGACGGGTCAGGAGTTTCTTCTAATCTGGTTTTAGCTGCGTTGGCATTAGTGTTCCTAATGTTAGTAGTTGTATTGTTTTTAGTAAACAAAACACTTAGAAGTTTTGCAGAAGCAAATGGTGTTGAATTACCAGAGACAGAAGCTAGAACTCCAATATGGAAAGCATTTGTACAAAACCAATTCTTAGTGTTAGTGTCTGCAATATTTTTATTGTTGGCTAGTGGGTACTTTGTATATGGATACTTTATGCAAGTAGGTGTTGATCAAGGGTATATGCCGATTCAGCCAATTCATTATTCGCACAAGATTCATGCAGGTGATAATAAGATAGAGTGTAAATATTGTCACTCTTCTGCTAGAGTTTCTAAACATTCAGGAATTCCTTCATTAAATGTTTGTATGAACTGTCATAAGTCAATTAGTGAAGTTGCGGATGCTACGGCAACTGCAGACTACTCTAAAGAGTTTTATGATGGAGAGATTAAGAAATTATATAAAGCCGTAGGTTGGGATGAAAACACACAATCTTACACGGGAGATACAGAGCCTGTAAAATGGGTTCGTATTCATAATCTTCCTGACTTTGCATACTTTAATCACTCTCAGCACGTAAGTGTTGCAGGGATAGAGTGTCAAAAATGTCACGGTCCTGTAGAAGAGATGGAGATTATGTATCAACATGCTCCGTTAACAATGGGATGGTGTATTAACTGTCACAGAGAGACAAATGTAAAAGTAGAAGGCAATGAGTACTATGAAAAAATTCATGCCGAATTGTCTAAGAAATATGGCGTGGATAAATTGACGGCTGCTCAAATGGGTGGACTGGAATGTGGTAAGTGCCATTATTAATAAATGATTTATTCGTTTAAGCGAGAAAATAAGTAAGAAGCTAATATCAATTATATATGTCATCAAACAAGAAATACTGGAAAAGTGTTGAAGAGCTAAAAGAAGATAGCTCTATTGTTGAGACGCTACAACAAAATGAGTTCGTTCAGGAAATTCCTACGGATGAGTTTTTAGGAGATAAATCATCTCTGGAAAATTCTTCGACTTCTCGTCGTGATTTTCTTAAATATGTAGGTTTTAGTACAGCAGCTGCATCTTTAGCAGCTTGTGAAGGGCCAGTGATTAAGTCAATACCATATGTTGTGCAACCAGATAGAATTGTTCCTGGTGTTGCTAACTATTATGCAACTACAATTGCTGATGGTTTTGATTTTGCAAGTGTTTTAATTAAAACAAGAGAAGGTCGTCCAATAAAAGTTGAGAATAATAACCTAGCTACTTCTAATGGAGATGCAAATGCTAGAGTTCACGCATCTGTTCTTTCTTTATATGATAATTCTCGTTTGAGAGGTCCTAGAAAAGGAGAACAAGATATTAGTTGGGAAGAACTAGATAAAGAGGTAGGCACTAAGTTAAATAGTCTTGGAGGTAAACAAATTGTTTTATTAACTCAGACTTTTTCTAGTCCCTCAACTTCTAAGTTAATAGCAGAATTCAAAGCTAAATATAGTAATGTTTCTCACGTTGTATATGATGCTGTTTCTTCTAGTGAAGCTTTGGACGCGTATGAGATGATGTATGGTGAAAGAGCATTAGCGGATTATGACTTTTCTAAAGTAAATACTATTGTTAGTGTTGCTGCGGATTTCTTAGGAGATTGGCAAGGAGGAGGATACGATTCTGGTTATGCTAAAGGGCGTGTTCCGAAAAACGGAAAAATGTCAAAGCATATTCAGTTTGAGGCAAATATGTCACTTTCAGGAGCAAATGCTGATAAAAGAATTAAAGCAACACCTACACAACAAAAGCAGGTGTTAGCCGCATTATATAAATATGTAACAGGTGCTGGGTCTAAAGGATCGTTAGATGCTGAATTAGATGCAGCGGTTGTAAAAGCAGCTAAGCAAATTCAGAAAGCCGGAAGCAACGCTGTTGTTGTTTCGGGAATTCAGGATGTAGATGCACAATTATTGGTTTTAGCTATTAATAAACATATTAGTAGTAAAGCCTTTAATGAGAGCACACCACGAAAAATACGTCAGGGTAATGCAAAAGCTGTTGCTCAGTTAGTAAAGGATATGAACGCAGGACGTGTTGGTGGTCTTTTGATTGCAGGTGTTAATCCTGTATACTCTCTTGCTAATGCGGCTGAGTTTAAAGCAGGTTTAGAAAAAGTGGATGTATCAGTAGCATTTAGCATGCATGATGATGAAACCGCTTCAAGTTGTAATTATATTGCTACAACTCCACATTATTTAGAGTCTTGGGGAGATGTAGAATTAAAGAAAGGTAGCTACAGTTTAATGCAGCCTACTATTCGACCTTTATTTGATACAAGACAGTTTCAGGAAACATTATTAAAGTGGACTGGAAATACTGCTTCCTATAACGATTATATAAAAAGTGCTTGGACAGGTGTTCTTGGTGGAACTTCTTGGAATCAGGCATTACATGATGGAGTATTGGTTAAGCCAGTGTTGGCAAAGGAGTCATTAGAAACTGCTATTGCTGCTCCAGAAGGAGATATTACAGAAACTGAAGTGCCGGTTGGTCCTAATGTTGGGGCTGCGGCAAGAAGATTATCTACTGCAAAATCAAACGGACTAGAACTTACATTATACACAAAAACAGCATTAGGTGATGGGCAACAGGCGAACAACCCTTGGTTGCAAGAAATGCCAGATCCAATTACTAGAGCTTCTTGGGATAATTACCTTACAATTTCTAGGGCAGATGCAGAGGCTAATGGCTTGATAAATGAAAATGTAGCTAATGGTGCTTTAAACGGAAGCTATGCTACTGTTACGGTTAATGGTGTTAGTATAACAGTACCAGTTATTATACAGCCAGGTCAAGCGCAGGGTTCTATTGGTCTAGCATTGGGGTATGGTAAAAAAGCGGGCCTTAAAGAAGAGATGCAAGTTGGTGTAAATGCGTATGCATTATATCAAAATCAAAATGCAGTTCAATCTGTAGCTATAACTAAAGCTGAAGGTACTCACGAGTTTGCTTGTGTTCAATTGCATAATACATTAATGGGTCGTGGAGATATTATTAAGGAAACGACACTAGAGATATTTAATACAAAAGATAAGAAAGAGTGGAATTCTGTTCCTCATGTAAGTAAAGATCACATCGAATTCGAAGTTACTTCTCCGGAAGTTGATCTTTGGGATGAATTTGATCGTTCAGTCGGACATCATTTTAATCTTTCTATCGACTTAAATGCTTGTACCGGGTGTGGTGCTTGTGTAATAGCTTGTCACGCGGAAAATAATGTTCCTGTTGTAGGTAAATCAGAGATTCGTAGATCTCGTGATATGCACTGGTTACGTATTGACCGTTATTATTCTTCAGAAGATAGCTTTGATGGTGATAATCAAAAGAAGAATGACATGAAAGGGTTAAGTAGTTCTTTGTCTGAATTTGGAGAGATGGAAGTGCCTTCTGATAATCCAGAAGTTGCATTCCAACCTGTAATGTGTCAACATTGTAATCATGCACCTTGTGAAACTGTTTGTCCTGTTGCGGCAACATCTCACGGAAGACAAGGTCAGAACCATATGGCATATAACCGTTGTGTAGGTACTAGATATTGTGCAAACAACTGTCCTTATAAAGTACGTAGATTTAACTGGTTCTTGTATAATGAGAATGACGAGTTTGATTATCATATGAATAATGACTTAGGTCGTATGGTATTAAATCCTGATGTTACTGTTCGTTCTAGAGGAGTTATGGAAAAATGTTCTATGTGTATTCAAATGACACAAAAGACAATTTTGGATGCTAAGAGAGATGGAAGAGCTATTAAAGATGGAGAATTCCAAACTGCTTGTTCAGCAGCTTGTTCTTCAGGAGCTATGACATTTGGCGATATCAATGATAAAGATAGTGAAGTAGCTAAATTAACAGAGGATAAACGTATGTATCACTTACTAGAGCACGTAGGTACTAAACCGAATGTGATGTATCAGACGAAAGTAAGAAATACTACGGAAGCCTAATTAACTAAATAAAGAATCAATTCAATTATAAAGGATTATGTCTCATTACGAAGCACCTATAAGAAAACCTTTAGTAACTGGCGATAAAACGTACCACGATGTAACTGTGGATGTTGCTGCACCAGTTGAAGGTAAAGCAAATAAATCTTGGTGGATTGTGTTTTCTATCGCTCTTATTGCTTTCCTTTGGGGAATAGGTTGTATAATTTACACAGTGTCTACAGGTATTGGAACCTGGGGATTAAATAAAACAGTAGGATGGGCCTGGGATATTACCAACTTCGTTTGGTGGGTAGGTATAGGTCACGCTGGAACTTTAATTTCAGCGGTACTATTATTATTCCGTCAAAAATGGAGAATGGCGATTAACAGATCTGCAGAAGCAATGACTATATTTTCGGTTATTCAAGCAGGTTTATTTCCAATCATACATATGGGACGTCCTTGGTTAGCGTATTGGGTATTGCCTATTCCGAATCAGTTTGGGTCTTTATGGGTAAACTTTAACTCCCCATTACTTTGGGATGTATTCGCAATTTCGACCTATCTCTCGGTGTCATTAGTATTTTGGTGGACTGGTTTGTTACCTGATTTTGCAATGATCAGAGACCGTGCAATTACACCTTTCAATAAAAAAATATATAGTATCCTTTCATTTGGATGGAGTGGTAGAGCAAAAGACTGGCAACGTTTTGAAGAAGTGTCTTTAGTACTTGCAGGTTTAGCAACTCCACTAGTACTTTCTGTGCATACAATTGTATCCTTTGACTTTGCTACCTCGGTTATTCCTGGATGGCATACCACGATTTTCCCTCCTTATTTCGTGGCAGGTGCGATCTTCTCAGGATTTGCAATGGTAAATACACTTCTTATTATTATGAGAAAGGTATCTAACCTCGAAAATTATATTACTATACAGCATATAGAATTAATGAACATTGTAATTATGATTACCGGTTCTATAGTTGGTGTAGCGTATATAACCGAACTGTTTGTTGCTTGGTACTCTGGAGTAGAGTACGAACAATATGCATTCTTAAATAGAGCAACTGGGCCTTACTGGTGGGCATACTGGGCAATGATGTCTTGTAATGTATTCTCACCACAGTTTATGTGGTTCCCTAAACTAAGAAGAAGTATAATGTTCTCTTTCATAATTTCTATTGTTGTAAACATTGGAATGTGGTTTGAGCGATTTGTAATTATTGTGACTTCACTTCATAGAGATTATCTGCCATCATCTTGGACAATGTTCTCGCCAACATTTGTTGATATTGGAATATTTATAGGAACGATAGGATTCTTCTTTGTATTGTTTTTGTTATATGCCCGTACGTTCCCTGTAATTGCACAAGCGGAGGTGAAAACAATTTTAAAATCATCAGGAGAGAAATATAAAAAACTTAGAGAAGCTGGTATAGATCATAGGGATGAATTACCTAAAGTGAAGACTCAAGTTACTACAGAAGAAATATCAGTAGATACTGAAACTCCTGCTCCAACTGAAGAGGCTAGTCAGGATGATATAAACAATCTACTAGGAAACTTAGGTACTTTTGACGCGGATACACAAACTGCGGATGACCTTAAGAAAGTAAATGGTATTGGTCCGGTAATGGAAAAGAAATTAAACGAAATCGGGATATTCACCTTTGATCAGGTAAGCAGAATGACCGAGACTGAATATAATTTATTAGATAGTATCACAGGATCTTTCCCAGGAAGAGCACAACGCGATGATTGGGCAGGACAAGCTGAAAAATTAAAAAACAACTAGAAGTATGGCATCTAAAGTTATACATGCATTATATACAGATGATGATGTCCTAATGGACGCTGTAAAGCAAGTACGTGCGGAACATTATCATATAGAAGAGGTTTACACTCCTTTTCCTGTTCACGGTCTTGATAAAGCAATGGGATTAGCTCCAACAAAGTTGGCTATCACTGCATTTATGTATGGATGTGTTGGGCTTACGGTAGCAATCACTATGATGAATTACATCATGATTGAAGATTGGCCTCAAAACATTGGTGGAAAACCAAGTTTTAGTTATATCGAGAATATGCCGGCTTTTGTTCCAATTATGTTCGAACTTACAGTTTTCTTTGCAGCGCATTTAATGGTAATTACTTTTTATATGAGAAGTAAATTGTGGCCTTTTAAAGAAGCTGAAAATCCTGATGTAAGAACTACTGATGACCATTTCTTAATGGAAGTTGATGCAGGTCATCACGATGTGGATGCCATGACAAGTTTCTTAAGTAATACAGGTGCGGTAGAGATTAAAGTAATAGATAAGCAAGAAGATAACCATTAGTAATAATGAAGAATAGTATAAATATAATAGTAGTAGCAATAATGATGATCAGTATTGTTTCTTGTAAAAAAGATACAAAGCCTAATTATCAATATATGCCTAATATGTATGCGCCAGTAGGTTATGAAACTTATGGTCAATACGGAGTTTTTCCAGGAGGTCAGGAAGCTATGTTGCCTGTAGAAGGTTCTATTCCGAGAGGTTGGATGCCATATGATTACAAAAATTCTACAGAAGGTTACCAACTGGCTAAGGATTCTTTAAAGAATGCAATACGCTACACTAAGGAGAACGAGGAAGCTGGAAAAGCTTTATATGATATTTACTGTGCTATTTGTCACGGAGGTAAAGGAGATGGTAAAGGAACATTAGTACAAAGGGAAAAGATTTTAGGTGTTCCTAGTTATGATGATATTGGTAGAGCAATTACGGAAGGTAGTATTTATCACGTAATGTACTATGGTATTAACTCAATGGGATCTTATGCTTCTCAAACAAGCGAACACGAACGTTGGCAGATTGTTCAGTATGTACAAAAACTGAAGGCAGATTTAGAAGGTAAAACACCCCGTATTGATTCTGATGTAGTAGCAGCAAAAGTAGAGGAAACTCCACACCAAGCAACAGAAGAAAATCATGATAACGCACACTAGTGCACTAGTAAAAGTTAAGAATAACGATATTATATAAATATGTATACGCTATCAAGTAAATTAAGATTATTTTCTATCATCCTCGTGGTTATAGGCGCTTTAGGGCTTACTTATGGTTTTCTATCAGCTCCTAGTACTATCGAAGATGTAAAAAAAGAGATGGCAGCCCACGATGCTCATGGAGGAGGCCATGGTGATGCAAAAGCAACAAGTGGTGATCACGCAAATGAAAATCATGGTACAGAAACTCATGGAAAAGAAGATGCACATGGTGGAGATGAGCATTATAAACATTTGTTACATCAATTACAAAATAAGCCCTGGGCAGCATTATATGTAGCAGCATTTTTCTTTTTTATGATTGCATTAGGCGTGTTAGCTTTTTATGCAATTCAATTTGCTTCGCAAGCAGGGTGGTCTCCGGTTTTATTTAGAGTAATGGAAGCTATTACAGCGTATTTGGTTCCTGGTGGAATTATACTTTTCGTAATACTTGCTTTATCAGGTTTTCATATAAATCATTTATTCGTATGGGCGGATCCAGAAGTGGTGGCTCATGATAAATTGATTCAAGGTAAATCAGGTTGGTTAAATGGAACAGGATTTATTATTCGAGCTGCAATTTTCTTAGGAGGATGGTTGCTTTATCGTCATTTTGCTGTGAAGTATTCTAGAAAGCAAGATGAAGATCCAACAGGTAATAAATGGTATAAAAAAAGCTTTAAGATTGCAGCAGGATTCCTAGTATTCTTTATATATACGGAATCTATGGCTTCTTGGGATTGGATTATGAGTTTTGATCCACACTGGTTTAGTACTTTATTTGGCTGGTATGTTTTTGCAAGTTTATTTGTTTCAGGTATTACTACTATTGCATTAATAACAATATACCTAAAGTCAAAAGGATATATGGAGTTTGTAAATGATAGTCATATCCATGATTTGGCCAAGTTTATGTTTGGTGTAAGTATATTTTGGACATATTTATGGTTCTCTCAGTTCATGTTAATCTGGTATTCCAATATTCCTGAAGAAGTAACTTATTTTATTACACGTATAGAGGATTATAAACTTCCTTTCTTTGGGATGGTAGTAATGAATTTTATTTTCCCATTATTGGTATTAATGAATAGTGATTACAAACGTATCAATTGGTTTGTTGTAATGGCTGGTGTTATTATCTTATGTGGACATTATGTAGATATATTTAATATGGTAATGCCTGCAACGGTAGGAGAGTCCTGGTTTATTGGTATTACGGAGATCAGTGCTGTGTTACTATTCTTAGGATTGTTCTTATTTATAGTATTTAAAGCACTTACTAAAGCCCCATTGTTAGCAAAGGGTAATCCTTATATAGAAGAAAGTAAACACTTTCATTATTAAAAATTAGATCGTAAAAAAGAAGATAGATAAAAAATGACTGTATTCTTAACCATAGTAGTTATAGCGCTTATTGGAATCTCCTTATGGCAGATGTCAAAAATATTGAAGTTGTCTCAAGTTAAAGGTGTTGATAACTCTCAAGTAGCTAACGACAAGGATAATAACTTACAAGGTAAGTTAATGCTTGCTTTTGTAATATTCATGTACCTTTTAACTATATATTGCTTTGTGCAATATCATACATTTTTCCTTCCTGAATCTGCTTCAGAACACGGTGTTGAGTATGATAGATTAATGATTATATCGATGATCTTAATATTTATTGTACAATTTATTACACAAGGATTATTACATTTCTTTTCTTATAAGTATAGAGGTAATAAAAACAATAAAGCATTGTTTTTTGCAGACAATGATAAGTTAGAATTTATCTGGACAATTATTCCAGTTATTGTTTTAGCGGGATTAATTATATATGGATTATTTACTTGGACAGATATTATGAATATCGACGAAGAAGAAGGAGATCCATTAATTATTGAATTATATGCATATCAATTTGATTGGAGAGCAAGATATGCAGGAGAAGATAATGAATTGGGGAAGGCGAATGTTCGTTTTATTGAGGGAGTTAATACCTTAGGATTAGATGCATCTGATTCTTATGGTATGGATGATAAGATTGTAAATGAATTGCATTTACCGGTAAATAGAAAAGTTATTTTCAAAATGCGTTCTCAGGATGTTTTACATTCTGCATATATGCCTTTTTTTAGAGCACAAATGAATGTAGTGCCAGGAATGATTACTGAATTCTCATATACGCCTATTTTGACTTCTGAAGAGATGAAAAATAGTGAGTTTATGGTAGAAAAAGTTGCTACTATAAATAAAATTCGAAAGGAAAAAAGTAAACAATTAGTTGCAGCTGGTGATGAGGCTTTAGAAAATTATGAATTTGATTATTATTTGTTGTGTAATAAGATTTGTGGAAAATCACATTACAATATGCAAATGAAAATCATTGTTGAGTCAGAAGAAGATTATAATGCTTGGTTGAAAACGCAACAGACTTTTAAGGAGCAACTATCTGCTCAAGCAAGTAATTAAGAAGAGAGAAAAAGAGAAATTATATTATATTTTTATTAAAAAGAATAACTGTATGTCAGCAATAGCACACGTAGATGGTCACGAAGAAGATCACGATCACGGACATCATCATAAAGAGACATTTATAACTAAATATATTTTTAGTCAGGATCATAAAATGATCTCCAAGCAGTATTTGATTACTGGTTTAATTATGGGGATTATAGGTATTGCGATGTCTTTATTGTTTAGAATGCAATTGGCATGGCCTGATCATAAATTTACAATTTTTGAGGTATTATTAGGTAAGTTCGGAGAAGATGGTGTAATGGATGCTGGAATGTATTTAGCATTAGTTACAATACATGGTACTATTATGGTTTTCTTTGTATTAACAGCTGGTTTAAGTGGTACATTTAGTAACCTTTTAATTCCATTACAGATTGGAGCAAGAGATATGGCCTCAGGTTTCTTAAATATGATTTCATATTGGTTGTTTTTCTTAAGTAGTGTAATTATGGTATTGTCTCTTTTTGCAGAGGCTGGACCTGCATCTGCTGGATGGACAATTTATCCTCCATTAAGTGCTTTACCACAGGCTATTGGTGGTTCAGGTACAGGGATGACGTTATGGTTAGTGTCTATGGCAATCTTTATTGCTTCATCGTTGTTAGGTTCATTGAACTATGTAGTAACGGTTATTAATTTACGTACTAAAGGGATGTCAATGACACGTATGCCATTAACTATTTGGGCATTCTTTGTAACAGCTATTATCGGTATCGTATCATTCCCGGTATTATTATCTGCAGCACTATTACTTATTATGGATAGAGGCTTTGGAACTTCATTCTATTTAAGTGATATTTATATTGCTGGAGAGGTATTACACAATCAAGGAGGATCGCCAGTACTTTTTGAACACTTATTCTGGTTCTTAGGACACCCTGAAGTATATATTGTATTATTGCCAGCATTAGGTATAACTTCTGAGATTATAGCAACAAATGCTCGTAAACCAATATTTGGGTATAGAGCGATGGTCGCTTCGATTTTAGCAATTGCATTTTTGTCTACAATTGTTTGGGGTCACCATATGTTTATTTCAGGAATGAATCCATTCTTAGGTTCGGTATTTACGTTTACAACGCTATTAATTGCAATACCATCTGCAGTAAAGGCATTTAATTATATAACCACACTCTGGAAAGGTAATCTCCAACTCAATCCTGCAATGTTATTTTCTATAGGATTGGTATCTACATTTATTACAGGAGGTCTTACAGGAATTATTCTTGGTGATAGTACGCTGGATATTAATGTTCATGATACATATTTTGTAGTTGCACATTTTCACTTGGTAATGGGTATCTCTGCTTTATATGGTTTGTTTGCCGGAGTATATCATTGGTTTCCTAAGATGTATGGTAAAATGATGAATAAGAATCTTGGATATGTGCATTTCTGGGTAACAGCAATAGGTGCTTATGGGGTATTCTTCCCAATGCATTTTATTGGTATGGCAGGATTACCACGCCGTTATTACACAAATAGCGCTTTTCCTTATTTTGATGATTTAGCAGATACGAATGTCTTAATTACTGTTTTTGCTTTGATTACAGCATCGGCTCAGTTAGTTTTCTTATATAATTTTATACATTCTATCTTCTACGGTAAGAAGGCTGTACAAAATCCATGGAAGTCAAATACTATGGAGTGGACTACTCCAGTAGAGCATATGCATGGTAATTGGCCTGGAGCAATACCACACGTGTATAGATGGCCTTATGACTATAGTAAAACGAATGAAGATGGTGAATATGTAATTGCTGGACAAGATTATGTTTCTCAGATTACCCCGTTACAAGAGGGAGAGGAAGAAATGCATCATTAGAAGCAGTTATTCGAAAAAAGAAATATATAGAACCTTTTCGTTTTTATGAAAAGGTTTTTTTTATGAAAAACCTTCAAGTGAGTAGTTAGCTTATAATTTAAAAGATGGTACTTGGTAATTTGTTAAGTTGAATTTTAGTTTTATTTTAGATTATAAATACAATTATAAAAATTGAACTCCTTCTCCCTAGCACATATCTTTTGTTATGTAACTGTAGTAGTAGTCTTTTTTTGTGGATTGTTTTTTGGGAATACAGAACTGATTTTTATAAAACCTATTTCATCTCTGACATTAATTTGGATCTATTTCGAAAATAGAGAGAAAGTTAATGTTTTATATCCCTTAATTATCATAATTATTATGGTAAATGACGTTTTTGTCTTAAGTGATTTTGATCGGTTTTTTAATTATATAGGTGTGTTGCTATCATCGTATTATTTAGTAAGCTCTTACCTTTTGATGCCCTTTATATCTTTTAAGGATATTAGATATAAAGAAATGTTCTCTCCTTCAGTGCTGATCGGCTTATTGTTGGTTATATATCTTGCTTTTTCTATATTTAATCTAACAATGCCCAATTTAGAGAGTTCTATTGTTTACGGGATAATGATCATTGTTTCATTGTTTTATTTCTTGGGTTGCAACTTTATTATTTATTTAAGAAATCGTTATACGCACTCTTATTATTTATTAATTGCAGCAAGTAGTTGTATTTTGGTAAATGCTTTGGTGCCTATCCAAGAGTTATACTACCGTAATTCAATTTTTGAAGCAGTTATCTATTCTGCGGATATTATTGCCATGCTTTTCTATTTAAAGTTTTTAATAAGTGCGGAGCCGATAGAAGAAAATATTGACTCTAACTTTATTTAGTATAATAGGTTGTCAATTATAACAGGAATTATTCGAATACTTAAGAAAGTAAGGTGATTTAAAAAATAATGAAAACTTCTTTGGAAAATTTGATACTAAATCAAAATAACTTTTCACAGTTAGTATGTTATCTTTGTTAAGGAATATAGAAAATTGACTTTTATGAACGAAAACCTGAATCCATCAAGCGAAAACTATTCTAATGAAGATCTGGATATAGAAAAAGCTTTAAGACCGCTGGCATTTGAGGATTTTGCTGGACAGGATCAGGTGCTTGAGAATCTAAAGATTTTTGTTCAAGCTGCTAATTTAAGAGATGAGGCACTAGATCATACGCTATTTCATGGGCCTCCAGGGTTAGGGAAAACTACATTGGCACATATTCTTGCTAATGAGTTAGGAGTAGGGATTAAAGTTACTTCAGGACCAGTTTTAGACAAACCAGGTGATTTAGCTGGGTTATTAACTAATCTTGACGATAGAGATGTTTTATTCATAGATGAAATTCATCGATTGAGTCCAATCGTAGAGGAATACTTGTATTCGGCTATGGAAGACTACAAGATTGATATTATGATTGAAAGTGGTCCAAATGCTCGAACTGTTCAGATTAACTTGAATCCGTTTACGTTAGTTGGAGCAACAACCAGATCAGGTTTGTTAACAGCACCAATGCGGGCTCGTTTTGGGATTCAGTCTAGATTACAATATTATACTACAGAACTATTAGCTACCATCGTAGAGAGAAGTGCACAGATATTAAATGTTCCTATTTCTTTGGAAGCGGCGATCGAAATAGCTGGAAGAAGCAGAGGAACTCCAAGAATAGCTAATGCTTTACTACGTAGAGTGCGAGATTTTGCACAGATTAAAGGTAATGGTAAGATTGATATAGAGATTTCTAAATTCGCTCTTAAAGCGCTTAATGTGGATGCTCACGGTCTGGATGAGATGGATAATAAGATTCTAACTACTATGATTGATAAATTCAAAGGAGGTCCAGTTGGATTGACTACTATTGCTACTGCTGTTAGTGAGAGTGCAGAAACAATTGAGGAAGTATATGAACCTTTTTTAATTCAACAAGGATTTATTATGCGTACGCCTAGAGGTAGAGAGGTTACAGAAGCAGCTTATAAACATCTAGGGCGAATAAAAGGAGGAATCCAAGGAGGATTATTTTAATTCGGTCCAGTAAAAATAAAAGTATGGCAATCCCTAAAGTTTCCTTTTTTGAAGTTCTCAAAAATGCTAAAAACATTTTGAGTAATCCTTTACCATTTCATCATAAGAACTTCGAAAAACATGGAGATGTGTTCGAGGTAAACCTGGGATTTGGAAATTCAGTTATCTTCACCAGAGATGCTGGTTTTGCAAAACATATGTTGCAGAATCAACATCGAAAATATTATAAGTCTCCTCTTCAGACAAAAGACCTGGGAAAATACATAGGAAACGGTTTGTTAACATCTAATGGAGATCATTGGTTAAGACAAAGAAGGCTAATACAACCGGCATTTTATAAAAAGAAGATAGATGTAATAGCAAAAACAATTCGAGAAACAATTTGTGAAGAACTCTCGAGAATAGAGCCAAATAACTCAATGGATGTTTATCCTTTAATGAATGATTTGGCTTTTAAGGTGGTAGCAAAATCATTATTCAGTTATACAGACACCGGTAATACTATGGCTAGATTACAGCACATAACTGAAACTGCACAAAAATCATTAATTAAAGAAATTAGACAGCCATATAAAAGATGGTGGTTTCATCTTAGTGGTCAGATTAAAAGTACACTACAGTTAACTCAAGAGGCTCGTGATATACTAGACAATATCATTGAAGAAAGGCGAAAATCCAGAGATACATATGACGATCTCTTAGATATGTTGTTGAACTCTAAATATGAAGATGGTAGTTCAATGGATAATGAAAGATTGATAGATGAAATATTGATTTTGTTTGTCGCTGGACATGAAACTACTTCTAATGCATTATCTTTTTGTTTAAGCTTATTGGCATTACATCCCGAAATTCAAAATAAAGTATTTAAGGAAGCTAGCGAATTTGACTCAGAAGAGTTGCCGTTAATGGAACAGTTTCAGAAGAGTAAATATACCACGCAGTGTATCGAAGAAGCAATGCGTCTATATCCACCAGCGTATTTCTCTGATCGCGTGAATATAGAAAACGACGAATACGGGGATATTAAATTACCAAAAGGAACAACTATTCTTATTTCGTTTTTTGAAATACATAGGAATAAAGGTTTTTGGGAGAACCCTGCTGTTTTTAATCCAGATAGATTTCATTCTGACAATAAAAAGAAGTATTCTGACTGGTATTTTCCTTTTGGGGCAGGACCAAGAATGTGTGTAGGTAGTAATTTTGCGATGTATGAAATGATTTATACACTTAGTGAACTGGTTAGAAAATATAAAATTTCTACTTCTATATCACAAATAGAAATTGAGCCTTTGATTACATTAAAGCCAGTAAATGCAATGTTAAAATTCGAAAAAAGGTAAAGATTCGTGGGTAATATAGCTTTACATACCCAATTAATAAAATCCGAGGCAAAACGCTTAGGTTTTCTGTCTTGTGGAGTTAGTAAGGCTGAATTTTTAGAAGAAGAAGCACCTCGTTTAGAAAAGTGGCTAAACCAAAATATGCAGGGGCAAATGTCTTATATGGAAAACCATTTTGACAAGCGCCTTGATCCAACAAAGTTGGTAGAAGGTTCTAAAAGTGTTATATCATTATTACTCAATTATTTCCCTTCAGAAACTCAAAAAGATCCAGATGCTCCTAAAATTTCTAAATATGCATATGGTCAAGATTATCATCATGTAATAAAGCAGAAGCTAAAACAACTTCAAGAATTTATTACAGAAACAATAGGAGAAGTAAATGGAAGAGCTTTTGTAGACTCGGCTCCAGTGTTAGATAAAGCTTGGGCGGCAAAAAGTGGATTAGGATGGATCGGCAAGAATAGTAATCTATTAACTCAAAAAGTTGGGTCTTACTATTTCATAGCAGAGTTGATTGTAGATTTAGAGTTGGAATATGACACTCCAGTGACTGATCATTGTGGAACCTGTACGGCTTGTATAGATGCTTGCCCCACGCAAGCGATTGTAGATCCCTATGTTGTAGATGGAAGCAAGTGTATTTCTTATTTTACTATTGAATTAAAAGAAGAAATCCCTTCTGATTATAGCGGAAAGTTCGATAACTGGATGTTTGGTTGTGATGTGTGTCAAGATGTTTGTCCCTGGAATCGTTTTTCTAAATCTCACAATGAGCCTCTTTTTAATCCAAAGCCAGAACTACTAGAAATGACTAAAAAAGATTGGGAAGAAATTACCCAAGAAGTGTTTTCCAAAGTATTTCAAAAATCGGCCGTAAAACGGACTAAGTTTTCAGGGTTAAGCCGAAACATTAAGTTTTTGAAATAAAAACTTTTGTTATTTTGAAGATTCCATAATACAAACGGTTGTATAGGTGTTTTTAACTGTTTTTGGTATAAAAACGTTAATAATTTTAGGATAAACTTGTATATTCATCAGCTTTTTAGCTTAATAATTAACTAATTTTAACTCACGTCTTTATTCTAAGAAGCTGAAAATTATACAAAGCATTAAATATTTCACACATGAATGAATTATCTTATATCGACATTACAGTAATTGTAGTGTATCTCATCGGGATTATTATCTATGGAATTTCCAAATCAAAACGAGGAAGTTCAGAAGATTATTTTTTAGGAGGAAGAACAATGACTTGGCCAATCGTTGGTATTGCTTTGTTTTCTGCTAATATATCCAGTTCTACTTTAGTGGGGCTTGCCTCAGATGCGTATCAAACTAATATTAACGTATATAATTATGAGTGGTTTGCGGTTGTTGTATTAATTTTCTTCGCAATTTTCTTTCTTCCGTTCTATCTTCGATCGGGAGTGTATACAATGCCTGAATTCTTAGAACGCAGATATGATAAAAGATCACGTTATTATTTTTCATTTATTACAGTAGTTGGTAATATTCTGGTAGATACTGCTGCAGGATTGTATGTTGGAAAAATAGTGCTGACATTGTTGTTTCCTTCAATGGATTCTACGCTAATTTTAGTAATATTAGCAGTTGCTGCTGCTGCATATACAATTCCAGGAGGGTTAAACTCTGTAATCCAAACAGAAGTTATTCAAGCAATTTTATTGATCATCGGGTCTTGTTTATTAACCTATTTTGCTTTTGAGCAATTAGGCGGTGGATGGTCAGGAATGATGGCTAAACTAGACACAATGTTATCTGCTGGTGAAGTGAATTTTGGAGATCGTTTAGCTGAAGGGAAGTATATCCCTGCTAACTCAGACGAGGTATTTAGTCTTGTTAGGCCAGGTAATGATGAATTCATGCCTTGGTGGGGATTGTTAACAGGAGTGCCTTTACTTGGATTTTATTTTTGGGCAAATAATCAATTTATGGTACAACGTGTTTTGGGAGCCAAGGATCTTAATCACGGACGTTGGGGAGCTTTATTTGCCGGGTTACTTAAATTGCCAGTTATTTTTATAATGGTAGTTCCGGGAGTATTGGCTTTATTATTGTTTAGTACTTTAGATATTACAAGTCTTAATTATGCATTAACCGATGGTACTATTTGTGATAACCTTGCAGATTGTCCAAACCTTACATATCCAGTATTATTATTTCAATTATTGCCGGTAGGAGTATTAGGATTAGTAGTGGCTGGATTAATGGCGGCTATGATGTCATCGGTTTCAGCAACTTTTAATTCTGCTTCCACATTGGTGACCATGGATTTTGTAAAACAACTTAAACCTGAACTTAACAGTAAACAACTAGTAAGAGTTGGTCAAATTACAACAGTAATTCTGGTAGTGTTGGCAATTTCATGGGTTCCGTTTATTGAGAGTGTAAGTGATTCTTTATGGACGTACTTGCAATTGGTAATTGCGTATACCTGTCCGCCTGCTGTTTCGACCTTTGTTCTTGGATTATTTTGGAAACGTGCTAACGGAAATGGATCGATAGTAAGTTTACTTACAGGTTTCTCTTTAGCGGTTTTAATGATTCTTTCTCAGACATTTGATTGGGTTCCTGCCGTAAACGAATTACATTTCTTAGCAAAAGCTACTTGGCTGTTCGTAATATGTGTTGTGTTACATATGATCGTAAGTTTGGCCACCAAACCTCAATCCGAACAACAAATCAAAGAATATACATACAAAAGAGAAATGTTTAAAGAAGAATCGAAAGACCTTACCGGATTACCTTGGTATAAAAACTATAGAATTTTATCTATAATTCTTTTGGTTGTAACTGCTATTGTAGTTGGTTTTTTCTGGTAATATAAATAATTAGATATGCGAAATTTTAAGTTTGAATATTTCATAATCCTTTTATTTTCTTTATTGGTGATCAATTGTGAAAATGATAAGAAGATAACATATTTAGGTCATGCTAAAACGTTAGAAAAGCTAATTCAACAGGAAGATACGGATGGAGATAAAAAGATAACAGTTGACGATAAAGGACCGAAACATTTTGAATTTATTGATGCTAATGGAAAAATAAATCAAATAAAAGGAACATATCAATTATCTAATTTGCTTCAGGAATTAGCAATTGCTGAAAAAAATGATACGATTTCTTTAGGTAAAATTGCAGAATCTCCAAGTAACCGAATTTCAAGATTAATAAAAAATAGATATTGGGATAATCTCACTAGATCGGTGGACAAAGCGGGGTTAGCAAAAGTATTAGAAGATACTAAATCCGAGACAGATACCTTTAGGTTATATGTGCCATATAAAGATAAGGAAGCTATTGCATATTTTGAATCTATAAAATCAGAAATTCCTAAGCTTAAAGTGATAACATTACCAGAAGATATCACACCAAAATATGTAAAAACACTTAATGAGATTCCGGGTATTTTAAATTTGGCTCATGCTAAAGATGATAAAGGAGAGTATAAAGCGAAACCATTTGTAGTTCCTGGAGGTAGATTTAATGAAATGTATGGTTGGGATAGTTATTTCGAATCAATAGGATTGTTGATTGATGGTCGAACTGATCTTGCTATGTCTATGGCAGATAATTTTGGATATCAAATAGAACATTATGGAAAAATTCTAAACGCGAACAGAAGTTATTATCTCACCAGAACACAACCACCTTTTTTTAGTTCTTTGACCAAAGAAATATATCAAAAAAACCCTAAAATTTCCAAAGATTGGTTAAGAGCTAATCTAAAAATGGTGATTAAAGAATACGAAACCGTTTGGATGGAAAAAGGAGTACGACTTACAGATACCGGTTTAAGTCGTTTTTATGGAGAAGGGATTGGAGTTCCGCCGGAAACTGAACAAGGTCATTTTGATTTTATACTAAATAAATATGCAGAAAAACATAAAATCAACCTTAAGGAATTTACAGAAAAGTATAATTCGGGAGAAATAAAGGATCCGGAGCTTGATTTGTATTTTACACATGATCGATCTATGAGAGAAAGTGGTCACGATACATCCAATAGATTAGATGATGTTTGTGCTCATTTAAATACAGTCGGAATAAATAGTTTGTTATATAAATATGAACAAGATATTGCCTATTTGATTAGAGAAGTTTTTGATGACAAATTCAAGGTAGAGTCTAAAGAGTATACTTCTTCATTTTGGTTAGCTAAGGCAGAAGAAAGAAAAAAGAAAATGAATGACTTGATGTGGGATCCGGAAAAGAAAGTTTTCTATGATTATAATTTTGTGACTCAAAAACAACAAAAGATAGAATCGGTAACAAATTATTATCCTTTATGGGCTGGATTATGTTCCAAAGAGCAGGCTGCGTCTTTGGTAAAGAACTTATTTGTTGATTTAGTTCAAAAAGGAGGTGTTGCTGGAACTTCAGATATTGCTAACAAAGAAGACCTTAACGCCCCTCAACGTCAATGGGACTACCCAAACGGATGGGCGCCACATCAGATGATGCTTTGGAGAGGGCTGAATAAATATGGATATGAAAAAGAAGCTCAAGAATTAATTTACCGTTGGTTGTGGATGATCACAAAAAATGCGGTTAATTATAATGGGACCATCCCCGAAAAATATGATGTTGTAAAATGTACACATAAGGTGTATGCTGAATATGGTAACGTAGGTACAGAGTTTGATTATATTACACCAAGCGGGTTTGGGTGGATGAATGCATCATATCAATTAGGATTAAGTTTTTTAGATGAAAAATTAAAATCTCAATTAGATAAACTTGTAGATCCTGATGATATCTTTAATAAAAAGAGTAATTAGGTAGTGAATTCATAATATAATTCATAAAAAGATAGATAGTTTTCTGAAGTTTCAATTTTTTTGAAGATTACTGTGTTTTGCCTTTTGCATCTCGCATAGACTTGTACCTTTGTATAGCACACAATTTTTATTGATTTAGTATGAGTATCGAAAGTAAACGAAGAGAAGCACTAATTTATCACGCAAAACCTACTCCTGGTAAAATCAAAGTAGTACCCACAAAAAAATATGCAACGCAAAGAGATTTGTCATTGGCATATTCTCCTGGAGTAGCAGAACCCTGTTTAGAAATAGAAAAAGATACAGCAAATGTTTATAAGTATACCGCAAAAGGAAACTTAGTAGCTGTAATATCTAATGGTACGGCAGTTTTGGGTTTAGGAGATATTGGTCCCGAAGCATCAAAACCTGTGATGGAAGGGAAAGGATTATTGTTCAAAATCTTTGCGGATATTGATGTGTTTGATATAGAAGTGGACACAAAAGATGTGGATGCATTTATAGAAACAGTAAAGAATATTGCACCTACTTTTGGAGGGATTAATCTAGAAGATATAAAAGCTCCTGAAGCATTTGAAATAGAAAGACGTCTTAAAGAAGAGTTGGATATTCCTGTGATGCATGATGATCAGCATGGAACAGCCATTATCTCGGCAGCAGCACTTTTGAATGCTTTAGAAATTGCAGAAAAAGATATTAGCAAAGTAAAAATAGTAGTGAGCGGAGCTGGTGCTGCAGCGGTTTCTTGTACGAGATTGTACAAAGCCTTTGGAGCAAAAGCAGAAAATATAGTAATGACAGATAGTAAAGGAGTGATCCGTAAAGACAGAGATAACCTTACTCCAGAAAAAGCAGAATTTGCAAGTGATAGAGATCTTAATACTCTAGAAGATGCAATGAAAGATGCTGATGTTTTTATTGGATTATCCATGGCTAATCTAGTAGAACCCGAAATGTTATTGACAATGGCAGATAATCCTATTGTATTTGCTATGGCTAATCCGGATCCTGAAATCAGATATGATTTGGCCGTACAAACACGAAAGGATATTATTATGGCGACAGGCCGAAGTGACCATCCTAATCAAGTTAATAATGTACTTGGATTTCCATTTATTTTTAGAGGCGCATTAGATGTTAGAGCAACTGGTATTAATGAAGAGATGAAAATGGCAGCCGTTAAAGCCTTAGCAGATTTAGCTAAAGAACCAGTTCCAGAGCAGGTAAATATAGCTTATGGAGAGACTCGACTTAATTTTGGAAAAGATTATATAATACCAAAACCTTTTGATCCAAGACTAATTGCCAAAGTGCCTCCAGCCGTTGCTAAAGCCGCTATAGAAAGTGGGATTGCTACAGAACCAATAGAAGATTGGGATAAATATGAGAGTGAACTATTGGAGCGAATGGGTAACGATAATAAATTAGTTAGATTGTTAATGGATCGAGCTAAGTTAAGTCCTAAAAGAGTAGTTTTTGCAGAAGGAGATCACCTAGATGTTTTAAAAGCAGCACAAACAGTTAAAGAAGAAGGAATTGCTTTTCCAATATTATTAGGACGAAAAGATATTATTGTAGAGTTGATGAAGGAGATTGATTTTGACTCTACTGGAGTTACTATTATAGATCCTAAGGCGGATGAAGAAATTGATAGGAAAAATAGATATGCTCAGAAGTATTGGCAAGATAATAGTCGAAAAGGAATAACGCTTTATGGAGCACAACGATTGATGCGTGAGCGTAATTATTTTGCTGCTATGATGGTTAATGAAGGTGATGCAGATGCGTTGTTATCAGGATATTCTCGAAGCTATCCTACAGTGTTAAAACCTATGTTGGAGCTTATAGGATTGGCAAAAGGAGCTACCAGAATCGCTACAATGAATGTTATGATGACTAATAAAGGACCTTTGTTTATAAGTGATACTTCTATTAATATTGACCCTACATCAAAAGAATTAGCTAAGATAGCTCAGATGACCGCAAGAACGGTAGAGATGTTTGGGGTTGATCCTGTAATAGCAATGATATCCTATGCTAACTTTGGATCCTCAAAGCATCCAAATGCTTCCAAAGTAAAAGATGCTGTTTCGTATTTACATCGTTATTACCCGGATCTTATCGTAGATGGAGAACTGCAGATGGATTTTGCTTTAAATAGAGATATGCGGAAAGATAAATTCCCGTTTTCAAAACTTAATGGACGAAAGGTGAATACATTAGTTTTTCCTAATTTAGATTCTGCTAATAGTACCTATAAAATGCTAAAAGAATTGAACAATTCAGAATCTATAGGTCCAATAATGATGGGGATGAAAAAACCTGTTCATATTCTTCAATTAGGAGCGAGCGTCGAAGAAATGGTAAATGTTGCTGCAGTAGCGGTAATAGATGCTCAGGAGAAGGAAAAAAGAGAAAAAGAGATGTTTTCTTTAGTTTCTGGATAGGTTCAGTGATTAAATCGAAGACCAAATTTTAATAGTTTAATAAGCTTCAAAAACTTATCATTTTTGAAGCTTATTTTTTTAACCTGTATTGTAGTATAATTTTATTACTTTTGGATGCTTAACATTCATTTAACTAATGATTACACAAATCAAGGGGCGACTTGTAGAAAAAAATCCTACTGATGTAATAATAGATTGTAATGGGGTG
Organism: uncultured Aquimarina sp.; assembly: GCF_947492405.1. Classification (GTDB taxonomy): domain Bacteria; phylum Bacteroidota; class Bacteroidia; order Flavobacteriales; family Flavobacteriaceae; genus Aquimarina. The sequence continues at coordinate 403,109 of NZ_CANLMP010000002.1, read as the reverse complement.
GGGTATATTCTTCATATTTCATTGCATACTTTTTCTTTACTATCGGATCAGGAGGTAATACAGCTATATACACATTTACAAGTAAAAGAAGATTCACATACATTATTTGGTTTTGCAGAGAAATCAGAAAGAGAGATCTTTAGGCTTTTGATTTCGGTTTCGGGAATCGGTGCGAGTACAGCTAGAACTATGTTGTCTTCATTGCATCCTGATCAGATTAAAGATGCGATAGCATCAAATGATGTAGCAACGATACAATCGATCAAAGGTATTGGGGCAAAAACTGCGCAGCGTTTGATTATTGATTTAAAAGATAAAATTCTTAAAGTTTATAATATTGATGAACTTTCTGTATCCCAAAACAATACTAACAAAGATGAAGCGTTATCTGCTTTAGAAACCCTTGGATTTAATAGAAAACAAGTAGAAAAAGTTGTTGACAAAATTCTAAAGGTTAGCCCTGTCGAAACAGTTGAAAATATTATTAAACAAGCACTAAAAAATTTATAAAAACATTGAGTTCATTACATTCCTTATATTTTAAATTTTTAAAAAGACTAGTTTGTTTAATCGTGCTCTATGGAGGAGTACTTTTTGGTCAGGAAAATGAAACCGTACGAGATTCTACGAGTACTACATATTCTCTAGGTGAGATTTCACTTCCGGACCCTAATAGTATAGTAGCGAAATACGAATATGATCCAATTACTAATCGTTATATTTATCGTGAAATGTTGGGGTCGTTTAATGTTAAATATCCCCTTTTTCTAACCCCTGAAGAGTTTGAAGCGCTAGTCGAAGAAGAGCAGAGAAGAGATTATTTTAAGGAAAAAATAAGTGCTTTTAGTGGTAAAACGGAAGGAAGTGAAGAGAAGCGTAAAAACCTTCTTCCTATTTTCTATGTAAATTCTAGTTTTTTCGAAACTATTTTTGGAGGAAATGAAATCGAGATAATCCCACAAGGATCTGTAGAAATGGATTTAGGGATTTTATATACCAAACAAGATAACCCTGCTTTTTCTCCAAGAAACCGTAGTAATTTTACGTTTGATTTTGATCAAAGAATAAGTCTGAGTTTATTAGGAAAAGTTGGTAAAAGACTTCAGATAACAGCTAATTATGATACCGAGTCTACATTTGATTTCCAAAATCAGATAAAATTAGAATATACACCGACAGAAGATGATATTATAAGAAGTATAGAAATTGGTAATGTTACAATGCCAATAAATAATTCTTTAATTCAGGGATCACAAAGTCTTTTTGGTGCAAAATTAGGATTACAGTTTGGTAGAACTAGTGTTACTGCAGTATATTCTGAACAACGATCTGAAACGAGATCTGTAAATGTAGAAGGAGGAGGAACCGTTGAAGATTTTGAAGTTAATGCTTGGGAGTACGATGATAATAGACACTACTTCTTGTCTCATTTTTTTAGAGATACCTACGATGATGCCCTTACAAACTATCCTTTTATAAATAACAACATACAGATAACGCGTATTGAAGTTTGGGTAACGAACAGAGCTACAAGTGCGCAGACACTAACAGATGCTAGAAATATCGTAGCATTACAGGATATTGGAGAATCTCCGGTTACTGGGAATTTTACAATACCAACTTCATTGTTTAATAGACCGGCAGGGTCTTTTCCTGATAACGGCAATAATGATTTGGATCCCTCAGCTATTGGTGGTACAGGTTCAATTTCTAATGCTGTGCGTCAGATATCTACTGTTCAGCAAAGTTTTACAGGAGCTATAGCAGGCTTTAGAGAAGGAGAGGATTATGCCGTTTTAGAAAATGCCAGACAGCTAAATCAAAATGAATATACATTAAATACGCAATTAGGGTATATATCCTTAAATCAAAAGCTAAATAATGATGAGGTTTTGGCAGTAGCTTTTCAATATACTGAAGGAGGTAATGTTTATCAAGTTGGTGAATTTGCTAATGATGGTATAGATGCTACTATAGGTGATGATACTAGCGGAGGAGTTCAATCTGGTTCTAGTAATAGTTTAGTGGTAAAATTGCTTAAAAGTCCAATATTCAGAGTTGATCTTCCAATATGGGATTTGATGATGAAAAATATCTATAACACAGGAGCTTTTAGATTGGATTCACAAGATTTCAGACTGAATATAGTATATGCAAACCCCTCTCCTGTAAACTATATTACTCAAGCAGAAGGTTCTGCTACTCCGTTACCAGATGATGTAGAACAGACAAGATTGCTTACAGTTTTTAATATGGATCGATTAAACCCTAATAACGATCCTGTGCAGGGAGCAGATGGTGCTGGAGACGGTTTCTTTGATTACGTCCCTGGATTAACAATCGATCCAGAAAATGGAAGGATTATTTTTACAACAGTAGAACCCTTTGGACAACATCTTTTTAATAAATTGGATAATGATGGTGCGCCAAACCCCAACGATTATAATACGCCTGATAATCCAACAAGTTATAATGAAAACCAAAGGAGATATGTTTTTAGAGAACTGTATACAGAAACCAAAATAATAGCAGAACAGCAAGGAGCTGATAATAAATATTTTCAGTTAAGAGGACGGTATAAATCTTCTGGACAAGATGGGATTCCATTAGGTGCTTTTAATGTTCCACAAGGATCAGTTACAGTTACTGCTGGCGGGAGAACTTTACAAGAAGGTGTAGATTATACAGTGAATTATCAACTAGGGCGAGTTAATATTTTGGATGAAGCCTTATTGTCATCTAATACACCTATTCAGGTTTCGACAGAGAATAATGCAGTATTTGGCCAACAGACTAAGCGTTTTACAGGAATAAATGTTGAGCATAAATTTAGTGATGATTTTATTATAGGGGGTACGTACTTGAACCTTAATGAAAGACCAATTACCCAAAAATCCAGTTATAATTTTGAACCTATAAATAATACGTTGTTAGGTTTTAATGTTAATTACTCTACAGAAGTTCCATTTCTTACTAGAATGGTGAACAAACTACCTAATATTGATACAGATGTTCCTTCTAATGTTTCGGTTAGAGCAGAAGGGGCATATCTGATTGCCGGAGCGCCAAAAGGAGCAGATTTTGGAGGAGAAGTGACTACCTATATAGATGATTTTGAAGGAGCACAGACACAAATTGATGTAAGTTCTGCCTTGTCTTGGGAGCTTTCTAGTGTGCCTATTGGTTTTGGTTCAGATAATTCGAATGAAACTATAGTGAATCCAGGGATTGAGTCTGGATTCAGAAGAGCAGACTTATCTTGGTATACGGTCGATCCAATATTTTATAGTAACTCTAGACCTAGTGGTGTTACAGATGAAGATGTAGAATTCAACGCCTCAAGAAGAGTTTTTATTGATGAGATATTTCCTGAAACAGATAGGCCGCCTGGTCAAACATTATCTCTATTTCCTTTAGATCTTCATTACAGACCTTCTGAGCGTGGACCTTATAATTTTAGTGATAGAGCTACAGGTAATACATTACCGGATCCTGAAGGTAATTTTGGTGGAATCATGAGGCAACTAACCTCCACTAATTTTGAACAATCAAATGTAGAGTTTATAGAGTTTTGGTTGATGGATCCATTTTTTGATCCGGGAGGAGGAGAAAGCCCACTTACAGAAGCTACAGATGGAACGATAATTTTTCATTTAGGAAACATAAGTGAGGATGTATTAAAAGACGGTAGAAAACAATATGAAAATGGACTTCCTGCTGATGGTTCTGATGAGGATACCTTTCCAACGGATTTTGGTAAAGTACCGGTGAATCAATCTTTGATTTATGCATTCGATACAGAAGGACAAGCAAGACTGAATCAGGATGTTGGTTATGATGGTCTTGATGATGCTCAGGAAGCGGCACAATTTTCATCATTTGACGCTAATGACCCGGCAAATGATAATTATACATATTACCTTCAAGCCGAAGGGAATATCGTGCAACGCTATAATGATTACAATGGTGTTCAGGGAAATTCTCCTACTAGTGTTGCTAATGATGATCGTGGTAATACTACTTTTCCTACGGCAGAAGACGTGAATCGTGATAATACAATGAATACGATTGACAGTTATTATGAATACGAAATCCCTATTTTTCCAAATATGGATATTGGCGATGATCGCGGAACTGGATACATTACTGACGTACAGGAAGGAGTTAGAACTGTACTTAATGGACAGACTCATGCATATAGATGGGTTCGTTTTAAGGTTCCAATATATGAGCCAACAGATAGACAGAATATAGGAGAAAATGATTTTCGATCTATTCGTTTTATGAGGATGGTAGTAACTGATTTTGATCAGCCAGTTATATTAAGGTTAGCTACATTAGATTTAGTAAGAGGGGATTACAGAAGGTATGTACAACTTAATACTGGTAATGATTTAACGAGTGGATTGAATAATGACGGGAATGAAGTTTTAGTTACCTCAGTAAGTAGTGAAGAAACTCCTAATTATGTAACTCCTCCAGGAGTACAAAGAGAAGAATTAATTAACAATAATACAACAATCAGAGAAGATGAAAGATCGCTAGCATTAACAGTTAATGATCTTGAAGCTAATGATTCAAGAGGAGTATACAAGAACTTTAATGTTGATATGCGTCAATATGAAAATCTTGAAATGTTCTTGCACGCAGAAAATCTACCTGGACAGACAACATTGACGGACGGTGAGTTGGTTGCATTTATAAGAATGGGGAACGATTTTACGAATAATTTTTATCAGATAGAGCTACCACTAACAGTCTCTGAACTAAATAGTAGAGATCCTGACGAAGTTTGGCCGCTAGCAAATAGATTAAACTTGCCGTTAGAATTTTTGCAAGAAGTAAAAGCAACCGTAATCGGAGATGGTTCCAGTACCACCGATCTTAACTTTTTTCCTGGACCTAATAACCTAAGAGTTGGTATTAAAGGAAATCCTAATTTTGGAGATGTACAGGTCATGATGGTGGGTGTTAAAAATGTCAGTGGTAATGATGAATCCGGTACCGTATGGTTTAACGAAATGCGTTTGAGCGATCTTAAAAATCAAGGAGGTTGGGCTGCTGTAGGAAGTATGGATGCTAATATTGCTGACTTTGCTACAGTAAGTGCATCTGGTAGAATAAGTACTATAGGTTTCGGAGGGATAGAACAAGGACCAAATGAGCGTAGTATCGAAGATGTTAAGCAATATGATCTTACAACAAATGTAAATTTAGGACAGCTATTACCTAAGAAATGGGGATTACAAGTTCCTTTTAATTATACTAGAGGAGAGGAATTAATCACCCCACAGTATGATCCAGAGTTTTTGGATATTGAATTGCAAGATAGATTAGATCGGGAAACTGATGCTGATGAAAAAGATAGAATTTTAAAGCAGTCAACGGACTATACGAAACGACAAAGTTTTAATGTTATAGGACTCCGTAAGGATAGAACAGGTGATAGTAAGCCAATGCCATATGATGTAGAGAATTTTGCTTTTTCAGGAACCTATAATCAAACAGATCATAGAGATTTTGAGATAGAGAAGTCTTTAGATCAGAGTGTACGTTTAGGAGGTACTTACGATTTTAGTTTTCAGCCTAAGGAAGTTGAACCTTTCAAAAAAGTAAAACTTTTAGGGAAAAGTAAATACTTTAATCTAATAAAAGACTTTAATTTTAATCTGTTGCCGACAAGTATTTCTGTGAATTCTAACATTACAAGACAGTTCAATGAGCAGGTTTTTAGAGATATTACATTAGGGCCAGATGACCTTAGGTTACCTGCACTTACACAACGTAATTTCTTATTTGATTGGCAATATGGTATTAATTATAATTTAACGAAATCTCTTAATTTTAGTTTTAACTCTGCTAACAATCGGATTGTTAAGAATTTTATCGATGATGATGGTGCTGTAAATGATGCAATTGGTATTTGGAGTGGTCTATTTGATGTAGGTGATCCTAACTTTCACAGTCAGCAATTACAGGTAAACTATGAAATTCCTTTTAATAAGATTCCGTTGTTTAAGTTTATGAGAGCAACATATTCATACTCGGCAGACTTTCAATGGACCAAGGGAAGTGAAGCTTTAAAAAACTTGGAAGGCATACCTGATTTGGGTAATACTATTCAGAATGCGAATGTGCATACTGTTAATGGATCATTAGATATGAGTACTTTATATAAGTATGTAGGTCTGACGAAGAAAAAACCAGGAAGAAATAGAGGAAAGAAAAAGAAAACAGCTAAGGGTGGAGAAGGGAAAGAAGCGTCCAAGCCGGCTTTGGCTGATGCTAAAAAGAAGAAAACTAAAAAGAAATCCAGCAAGCTTACAATTGGTGATAAAGTATTAAACACAGCGATGGGTTTAGTTACCGCTGTAAAGAAAGTAAATATTAATTACCAACAAGATAATGGTATTTTCTTACCGGGTTATTTGCGTGAACCAGGGTTTGTTGGGACATTAAAACCTACAGTTGGTTTTACCTTTGGTAGTCAATCAGAAATAAGGGATATAGCAGCAAGAAATGGATGGCTTACATTGTATCAAGAATTCAATCAGCAATATAGAGAAGTAGAAGGAAGACAACTTAATATTCAGGCTTCTGTAGATTTACTAAAAGATCTTAAAATTGATATTAGTGCTAATAGAAATTATTCCGAGACCTTTACGGAGAATTATAAAATAGACGTAAATAATGATTTAGAATATCAATCGTTGACACCGAATACCTTTGGTAATTATACGATATCTACCCTATTGATTAAAACAGCATTTACGAAAAGTGATGAGTTTAATTCAGAAACTTTTGATGAGTTTAGAGAAAATAGGTTGGTGATTGCAAGACGTCTGGCTTTAGAAAGAGGAGTTACAGAGGATTCGGATGGTGATGGTTTTCCTAATGGATATGGAAGGACAAATCAAGCGGTACTTTTACCGGCTTTTCTTGCGGCTTATACAGGTGCAGATGCAGAAAGCGTTCAGAAAGGAGCTTTTAGAGATGTTCCACTTCCGAATTGGGATATTAAGTATACAGGTTTAATGAATTTGAAGTGGTTTAAGAAACGATTCAAAAGATTTTCTATGGCTCATGGATATCGTGCTAATTATACCATTAATCAATTTAGAACCAATCTTGAGTATAATCCAAATAATCCAGATGAATTAGATCAGGGGGATAATTTCAAAAACCCTGAATTGTATGCTAACATAAATCTTACAGAGCAATTTAGTCCATTGATACGATTGGATATGGAGATGAAGAATTCAATTAAAATTTTAGCCGAATGGAAAAAAGATAGAGCACTGTCATTAAGCTTTGATAATAACCTTCTTACAGAAATTCAAGGAAATGAATATATTATTGGGCTAGGATATAGAGTTCAGGATTTGACATTTGTAACCAGAATTGCAGGTAAAAAGACGACTTTAAAGAGTGATCTTAATTTTAGAGCGGATTTATCACTTCGTCAGAATGAAACCATTATAAGATATCTGGATATTGATAATACTCAGGTTACTGCTGGGCAGGATATTTACGGAATTAAGTTTACTACAGACTATGCACTAAGTAAAAATTTAACTGCATTGCTGTTTTATGATCATACTTTTTCTAAATATTCAATCTCTACGGCTTTCCCGCAGACTACAATTCGTGGTGGTTTTACACTAAGGTATAATTTCGGAAATTAATAATCTTTCTTTGACGTGTTACAAGTATTGATTTTGACGAGGTTTTTATGAGTGAAACAAGTCAATAATTAATTTTTAATAATTTTTAATATAGTTTTTCTAAAATCTGATAAAATAGATTTATTTTCGTCTTCTAAATAATAACAATTTATAAATACTTTTCGGATGAATATTCCTTCAGATTTAAAATACACAAAGGACCACGAGTGGATCAAAATTGACGGAGACATAGCAACAGTTGGTATCACTGATTTTGCGCAAAGTGAATTAGGTGATATCGTTTATGTAGAAGTTGAAACCGTTGGTGAAGAACTAGAACAAGAAGAAGTTTTTGGTACTGTAGAAGCTGTAAAAACAGTTTCGGATTTATTTCTTCCTTTAACTGGAGAAATTGCAGAATTTAATGAAACTTTAGAGAGTGACCCAGAGCTAGTTAATAGTGATCCGTATGGAGATGGATGGATGGTGAAAATTAAGATAGCCGATGCGTCTCAAATTGATGATCTTTTATCAGCAGATGGTTATAAAGAACTTATTGGTGCATAAATATTTACTCTCGCTTGTGTTTGTTTATACGAGCTTGATTGGATGGTTGTCATTAGCTAAAGTTTTTATTCCGGTAAATATTAGCGTAAAAGGCAGTGATAAAATAGGACATTTGTTAGCATATCTTGTTTTTACGATAGTCTGGTTTTTATTTTTCTTTTATTCCGAAAAATTACATAGAAAATTTTCTCAAAGTTTAATTTGGGCATCCATTCTAAGCTTTTTATTTGGGATTTTGATGGAATTCCTTCAGGCAGTACTAACGAGTTATCGAAGTCCGGAATGGAATGACGTGTTAGCAAATACCAGTGGCATTATTTTTGCATTAATTATTTTGAAAACACTTAAAAATAAGCTTGTTAACTTAAGAGAAAAATAAAGTTGATGAGTAAGAATATTCTATTAGCTGTGGATAATCCCGGCATAATTTGTGTCTGATAAAAGTTAAAAATTGTATTTTTTGTTTTACATTTTTACTATTAGTTGGAAAATACAAAAGAAATTAGCTATTTTAGCAATCATATAATAACATTGTAATATGGAACCGAAGAAAAATCCGAAAGCAGATTTGACCAAAAAAAGTGCCTTGTTTTTACAGCTTGGACTAATTTTAGTTTTATTTGTTACGTGGCAAAGTATAGAGTGGAAAACCTATGACAGAAGTAATATCGATATAGGTCAGGTAAATCTTGATGAACTAGAGGAAGAAGAAGTTCCTATTACTCAGAACTTAAATACACCACCACCTCCACCACCACCACCACCAGCGCCGGAAATCATCGACGTTGTAGAGGATGAAGAAGAAGTAGAGGAAACTATTATAGAATCTACTGAAACTAATCAAGAGGAAGAAATCGTTGAGGTAGAAGAAGTAGAAGATGTAGAAGAAGAGGAAGAAATTGCTGATGTACCTTTTGCTGTAATTGAAAATGTTCCTGTTTTTCCAGGATGTGAAAAAGAATCAGGAAATGCAGCTAAAAAGAAATGTATGAGTGATAAGGTTAAGAAATTTGTTAACCGTAAATTTAATACAGAATTAGGAAGTGAGTTGGGTCTTTCTGGAGTGAATAGAATATATGTTCGTTTTAAGATTGATAGAAGCGGAAATATTGTAGGAGTTCAGGCTAGAGGTCCACACCCAAGATTAGAGAAGGAAGCGCAGAGAGTAGTAAAAATGCTTCCGAAAATGACTCCAGGTAAACAAAGAGGAAAAGCGGTAGGTGTACTGTATTCTCTACCAATTGTTTTCCAGGTTCAGGATTAACAAACATTTTTTTAGATATCATAATCCCCTTTGTTGTAAAAGCAAAGGGGATTCTTTTTTGGTATGCTTGTTGTGTTTAGTAGTAACTGTAACGTTAAAACTAAATGATATGAGTAACAAGCATGATGCTAATGTGCGAAAAGGCACATTGGTAAACTTTCAGATTGGGCTTATAGCAAGTCTATTATTTACCTATGTAATGTTTGAGGTGTACACCTCAGAACCAATTGATAAGACTTTTGATAAAGAAATAGTCTTAGAAGATGAATCCTTTGTTTGGAATGAACAATTTACAGTCTATCAGGAACCAGAACAAAAAGTGGTTGCGCAAAAAAGACCAGAGCCAATCCCTGACCCTACAGAATTTGAGGTAGTTGAGGATGATAAGGCTATTGATGATCTAACAGAAGAGTTTAAGAGTGAAGAACCACTAGTGGAATCAGCTCCATTCAATCCAGATGCAATTGTAGACAAAGAAGAAGATGATATCCCTACAGATGTCCCTTTTTCTGTAGTAGAAGATGTACCGATCTTTCCTGGTTGCGAACGTTTAAAAACGAATAAAGAAAGAGCGGCTTGTTTTTCTGAGAAGATTAGGAAGATCATTTCTAAAAAGTTTAATACAGATATTGGAAGTGATTATGGTTTAGAAGGTGTACAAAGAATATATGCCTTATTTGATGTAGCTGCAGATGGAACTATACAGAATATAAGGGTAAGAGCTCCACATCCTAAGCTTAAAAAAGAAGCAGAAAGAGTGATTGGTTTGTTTCCTACAATGACTCCCGGAAAACAGCGTAAAACACCTGTAACGGTAAAATACCAGTTACCAATTGTATTTAAAGTTCAGGATTAAATAAAAATGATTTTAAAATATAAGAATCCCGTTACGATAATCGTATACGGGATTCCTTTTTGGTATGCTTGTTGATTCAGATTTTAATTGTAACGTTAAAACTAAATAGTATGAGTAACAAGCATGATGCTAATGTACGAAAAAGTACATTGCTAAACTTTCAGATTGGGCTTATTGCAAGCCTTTTATTCGTCTTTGTAATGTTCGAAATGTATACATCCGTTTCGGTAGTGAAACCTCCTGATATCGGTTCTACCAAAACTGTAGATACTGTTTTTACTCTGGATGTTTTTAAGATTGAACAAAAGCCTAAGAAGAAAGAAGTCGTTAAAACGAAAAGAGTTAAAAAACCTGATTTCACAAAACCAGAAGTAGTGGATAATAATACTGCTTTACAAAAGCTTAAAAAAGAATTAGAAGGTGAAGATAATGATGTTCATTCCAAAGCAGTTTCAATAGATTCTATTATAGATGTAGGTGAAACTGAAAAAATCATCTATGATATTGATAAGGTTACTATAGCACCTATTTATCCAGGTTGCGAAAAGTTTAGTAGCAATGATGAGAGAATTGCTTGCTTTTCTGGTAAAATCCGAAGATTAGTTTCTAATAAATTTAATGCCGGTTTAGGAGAGGTGTATGGTCTAAAAGGATTGCAGCGAATCCACGTTCAATTTCAGGTTGATACTGATGGAGTTATTAAAGAAGTACAGGTAAGAGCTCCACATCCAGCTTTAGAAAAAGAAGCTAGAAGAGTTGTTAAAAAGTTTTCTAGTATGGAACCGGGAAAAATTGGAAATAAACCAGTAAAAGTAAATTATATTTTACCAATTACTTTTAAGGTTGTAGATTAAGTGATGAGGCCCAGCTAATTTTAGCTGGGTTTTACTTTTGATAGTTATTTTAGACAGTTAAAATTGTGCCCAAACTATGCTTAAACCTGTTTGTTTAGCTAAAACAGTTGTTAAAAGGTGAATTATAAATAGTTATAAGTTGTCTAAAATGCTTTTAACACATATCTTTGCACCACTTTTTAAAAAAGCTATATAGTTAACGTGCAAAATTTGAGTATAACCCAAGTCGATACTGCCAAAGTTTCTGTGATTCAGGATTTTAAAGAAATCACTAAAATGCGATTGGCATTAAGCGTAGTTTTTTCTTCCGTTGCTGGTTATTTGTTAGGAGTTGATACCATTTCTTGGAGTACATTAGTACTTTTGTCTATTGGAGGATATTTTATGGTTGGAGCATCTAATGCTTTTAATCAGATTATAGAACGTGATTTAGATGTTTTGATGGACCGTACCAAAGATAGGCCAATTCCATCTGGTAGGATGTCTGTGAATACGGCTTTTGCAATTGCTGCTATTTTTACCATTTTAGGGATTTCTGTTTTGTATTTCATTAACCCTCAGACTGCTATGTTTGGAGCGATTTCGATTTTCATATATGTTAGTTTATATACTCCTTTAAAGACTAAAACTCCTTTATCAGTTTTCGTTGGAGCTATTCCAGGAGCAATACCATTTATGTTAGGATGGGTAGCAGCAACAAATGATTTTGGTATAGAACCTGGTACTTTGTTTATGATTCAATTTTTCTGGCAGTTTCCACATTTTTGGGCAATAGGTTGGTTTTTGTTTGATGATTATAAGAAAGGAGGTTTCTTTATGCTACCTACCGGTAAAAGAGATAAAGGAACGGCTACTCAAGTGGTTATTTATACTTTATGGACTGTGATTACCTCATTAATCCCAGTATTTGGGGTTACAGGTAAATTATATATTACTCCGGTTTCCGGAATTTTGATTTTAATACTTGGCGGATTTTTATTTAGATATGCAATTCGTTTATATAAAGTAAGAGATGCTAAAACAGCAAAACAATTGATGTTGGCAAGTGTGTCTTATATTACATTGCTACAAATTATTTATGTAGCAGATAAATTTATTCGTGCATGGATTTAACGCAAGGGACAACAATAGAAAAACAGAAAAGAGCAAAAAAAACCATGATGTGGTTTGCTATGGTAAGTATGACCATGACATTTGCAGGTCTTACCAGTGCTTATGTGGTAAGTAAAACCAGAGAAGATTGGTTAACTGATCTTGTTTTTCCAGATGCTTTTATAACAAGTGTATTAATTATTATTGCAAGTAGTATTGCTTTTTATTTTGTTAAAAAAGCAATCGAAAAGGGAAATAGAAGCTTGGCAACTATTTTGTTGTTAACGACTTTGAGTCTTGGAATCTTGTTCGTGATTATGCAGTTTCAAGGATTTGAAGACATCATGGCGCAGGGATATTATTTTACCGGCCCCTCTGCTAATATTGTTCCTACTTTTTTATATATAATAGTAGTATTGCACATAGTTCACGTAATTGTCGGGCTAATAGTGCTTTTAGTCGTAATTTATAATCATTTTAAACAAAAGTATAAAAGAGGGCAAACCCTTGGTTTAGAACTGGGTGCTATGTATTGGCATTTCGTAGATGTTTTGTGGGTTTATCTCTTTTTATTTTTATATTTCGTTAGATAATAAAATTGATTACTTTTGTGGAAAATTTAACAATACCAAATTCTATATATGGAAACAACTGTTACTAACACAGGTACAGAAGGTAAAACTTGGGGTGGAGGTAATCAACCGCTTAAGGTGAGTTATGGTAAAATGATGATGTGGTTTTTTATCCTATCTGATGCACTTACATTCTCTGGGTTTCTTGCTGCTTACGGTTTTTCGAGATTTAAGTTTATCGATTCATGGCCAATAGCGGATGAAGTCTTTAATCACTTTCCATTTCTTCATGGGGTTGATGCACCAATGTATTATGTGGCATTAATGACATTTATATTGATATTTTCTTCGGTAACTATGGTGCTGGCTGTGGATGCAGGTCATCATATGAAACAAAAGAAAGTAATTCTTTACATGTTTCTTACCATTATCGGAGGAGCAATATTCGTAGGATCACAGGCTTGGGAGTGGAAAAACTTTATTAAAGGAGAATATGGTGCGATAGAAACAAAAGGTGGTCAGATATTACAATTTGTAGATAATGAGGGTCATAGAGTTGCATTACACGATATCGCTATTGTCGATGATCATAATGAAAGACTGCAACACGAAAGTAAGTTAGGTGTATGGTATGATAAAGAAGGTACGCTTCCTACATATACTGTGGAAGAAATAAAAGCTGGTTTTTCAAAAAGAAGTGATCTTTTAATAAGAACCCAAGTACTTACAGATAAAGGAGAAAAAACAATATTATCTAGAGAAGAATCCTTAAGAAGACTAAATACGGATGCTATTGGTGTTGTAGAGGGAGCTAATTTAGTCCATAATGAATATGGAACACCTTTATTTGCTAATTTCTTCTTTTTTATTACTGGATTTCACGGATTTCACGTGTTTTCTGGAGTTGTTATAAATATCATCATATTTTTTAATGTGATATTAGGAACTTATGAAAGAAGAAAGAACTACGAAATGGTAGAAAAGGTTGGACTTTACTGGCACTTTGTAGATTTAGTATGGGTATTTGTATTTACATTCTTCTACCTGGTTTAATAATAAAAAGAATATAGAATAGATATTATGGCACACGATACAGCACATCACGAATCAAATACCAAGAGAATTTGGATGGTATTTATTTTACTATCGGTAGTTACGATAGTAGAAGTGATTCTAGGTATTATAAAACCTGCATTTTTGATAGAGACTACAGTAATTAGCATGAAATTACTGAATTGGATCTTTATTATTCTAACCATATATAAAGCGTACTATATTACTTGGGCTTTTATGCATATGGAAGGCGAAACAAAAGGTTTAAGAAGAGCAGTAGTTTGGACGGCAGTATTTTTAATCTGTTACTTAATGTTTATACTGCTAACAGAAGGGGATTATATATATGAAGTATTTAAGGCTGGACACAAAAGTTGGGACTTCTAATATTCCTTTTTGAGATACGTTAAAAGCATAATAAAAGATAGTAAAAGGCGGTTGTTTTCAACCGTCTTTTTTATTTTTGCAAATGAAATAAACCACTTCGTGGGAAGCCCACAAGGCATTGGTTGGAGAATAATTTTGATTTCGAGGAAAGCCTCACATTATTTAAATCTCGATTATCGAGTAAAGTCTACGATTTAATGAAAAAATTTTTAGTTCTCGGAGTACTGTTTATACTACCGATAGTAATGTATTTATTTTTCGCTTCAGCAGTAGATAACTTTTCTAAACTTCCTGTATTAGAAGAATCTATAGGTAGTGTGAATCACTTCGAAAGCCTTACAGGAGAACAGGTTACTTTAAAAGATAAAATCACAATAGTAGGTTTTTTTGGAGAAGGTATTTATAATAAAAAAGGAAACGCTTTTAATTTAAATCAAAAAATTTACAAGAAAAACTACGAGTTTCGAGATTTCCAATTCGTTATGATTTTACCATATGGAAGTGAAAATGCTGCTAAGGAGCTTTTAGATGAACTAGATGATATAGAAGATGTATCTGGATGGAAGTTCCTTTTTGGAACTCCAGAGAGTATTCAGAGTTTTTTTAAAGGCCTTAAAACTCCTTATACATTAGATCAAAGAAATGCTACTAACTATGTGTTTATTATTGATAAAGATGGTAATCTAAGAGGTAGAGAAGAGAATCTGAAGAAAAAAGAGCAAAAGGTATATGGTTATGATACTAGTTCGGTGGCGGATCTTAATAACGTTATGGTAGATGATGTAAAGGTTATTTTGGCTGAATATCGTTTAGCATTGAAGAAATATAAAGCAGATCGTAAAGAAAAATAGAAAATGAAGAAGTATTCATACGTAGGTATATCGTTTGTTATATTAATTTTTGGAATTATTTTTATTCCTAAGATTGTGAATAGGGTTAAAGATACTTCTATTGTTAAAAATGATAGGATGAGTGCCGATAATCCTGTAGCTAATGAAAAACTATCTTATATAAAGATTAACGGTAAACCCAGAAAAGTTCCTGAATTTGCATTTCTGAATCAAGATAGTTTGTTAATTACAAATCATGATTATAAAGGAAAAGTATATGTGGTTGATTTTTTCTTTACAAGCTGCCCTACTATTTGTCCTAAAATGACCAGCAATCTGGTGTATTTGCAAAATAAACTTAAGAACTATGAGAATTTTGGAGTAGCTTCTTTTACAATTAATCCAAAACGCGATTCACCACGTATTCTTAAGAAATATGCTGAAAATTATGAGATTACCGATCCTGATTGGAATTTACTAACAGGAGATCGAGAAGATTTATATGATTTGGCTAATGCTGGGTTTAATATTTATGCAGCAGAAAACCCTGAAGTTCCGGGTGGTTTTGAGCATAATGGATACTTTGCTTTAATAGATCAGGAAGGGTATATTAGATCTCGTTATGATGCTTCTGGAAACCCAATTATATATTATAGAGGTACTATAGGAATTGAAGAAGAAAAAGATGAAAATGGAGAAGAGGAGCAGATTACAATCTTATTAGAAGATATCAAAAAATTATTGAAAAACGATGAGTAGTAACATATCAGATGTAGAAAGTAAGTATAATAAGTGGATCGTTATATTGTCTATAGCGATACCCTTAGTGGTAGCTATTTTATTTGGCGTAAATCTACGTAAATTAGGTTTTGATGTAAAACCACTTACTTTTTTACCGCCCATTTATGCAAGTATTAATGGATTGACTGCTGTTATTCTAATAATAGCATTTTGGGCAATTAAAAATAAGAAGGTGGCATTGCATGAAAAGCTAATGAAGACCGCAATAGTATGCTCCGTATTATTCTTGGCAATGTATGTTGCTTATCATATGACCAGTGATTCGACAAAGTTTGGAGGAGAAGGTGTTATTCGATATATATATTATTTCATATTAATTACGCATATAGTATTATCGATCGTTGTGATTCCATTTGTTTTGGTAACCTATGTAAAAGCATTAGCAAAAAATTTTGATAGACATCGAAAAATTGCAAGAATCACATTTCCTCTATGGTTATACGTAGCAATAACCGGTGTAGTTGTATATGTAATGATAGCTCCATATTATACTTAATATTAAAAACTTAATTTGTCATTCAATTGTAGTTCGGAATCCGAAATGAAAACAAAAACACTTTACATATTAATTTTATTTTTACTCTTCGCAATTCCGGTAGATGCGCAATGCGCTATGTGTCGAGCAGTATTAGAAAGTGAAGAAGGACAACAAACAGCGAGAGGGATTAATAATGGAATTGTATATTTAATGATTATTCCATACGTGCTTATTGGTGTTATCGGGTATGTTATGTATAGGAATAAAAAGAAAGCTAAATAGGATTGAGACAAGACAGTGAATAGTGGTATATTTTTTGTTTATTACCTATTTCAATTTTAAAAATGGGTTTTGCATATGATAAGAAATATACTTTTAACTATTGCGTCATTGATGTTTACATTTGGCTTTGGCCAGATTCCTACTCTTGCTATTCATAAAGATGATAAGAAGACCAATTTACCAATACATAAATTATCAATTCAGGTAGATGTAGTAGGTAATATTTCCAGAACCACATTTGATATTACCTTTTATAACCCTTATGAAAAAGTTTTAGAAGGAGATTTTTCATTTCCTCTTAATGAAGGACAAGATGTTTGCAGGTACGCTTTAGATGTTAATGGAAGTCTTAGAGAAGGTGTAGTCATTGAAAAAATCAAAGCCAGGCAAGTATATGAAGCAGTGGTTCGTAAGAATATAGACCCTGGGATTTTGTCTAAAACCAAAGGTAATTTTTATAAAACCAGGATATATCCGATTCCTGAAAAAGGATATAAAAGAGTAGTCTTTGCGATAGTGCATATACTTCCTGTAATAGGGAATGAATTACACTATTTGTTACCTATGAGTATGACTGAGGAAGTGGATACATTTTCTTTGGAAGTGAATGTAATAAAAAGTGAGAAAAAACCAATAATAGGGTCAGAAGACTATCCAGAATTTACCTTTGACAATATTTCTGAAATTTATCAATTGAACTTCAATCGAGAAGAGTATCAGCCCACAAAGGAATTGGATTTTAGAGTTCCGTTTTTTAACAAGTCTGATCAGTTTGCTTACACAGAAATGTATGAAGGACAAAACTATTTTTATACTAGTTTTAAGATTCCTGAATTTGAAACTAAACCTAAATTGAGTCCCAAAAATATCGCAATTTATTGGGATTCTTCTTTTTCTGGAGAAAAACGAAATATTGAACTAGAACTTGGAATCTTAAAGAAATATCTAGAAAAGCTAAAAGGAGAAAAAGAAGTTTGTGTTCATGCTTTTAATTATAAAGAAGTCGGTAATAAAGAGTTTAGAATTACAGATGATGCATCAATGTTAATTGCATACTTGAAAAGCATTCCTTCTGATGGTGCTACTAGATTAGATAACTTAAGTTTTGCTAAAAGTTATGATGAAATTTTACTCTTTTCGGATGGAATTTCTACTATCGGAAATGAAAACATGATATTGCCAAAAACACCTATTTACACATTTAGTTCTTCTCCAGGATCAAATTATAGTACTTTAAAGTATATAGCTTCAAAAACTAATGGTAAATATTTGAAACTTTCTGAGAGATCTATAAATGATGTGCTGAATAAATTGAATACCTCTAGTATTCAGTATATGTCTTTAGATATTGATAAAGAAGAATTCAAAGATATTGTGGTTGCTCCAGAGAACTATGAAACGGGTAGTTTTACAATGGCTGGAATCTCCTTACTACAGGATGCAGAATTTACAGTTAATTTCGGAAACGAAAAAGGGACTGTATGGAGTAAAAAGGTAAAGGTAAGTGGTAATACTACAGATAGAGCAATCATCCCAAGAGTTTGGGCTGGATTTAAGATAGGAGAGCTTGACATGCAGTATCAAAAAAATAAACAAACAATAACTAATTTAGGGAAAGAGCATGGTATTGTCACTCGCAATACTTCTTTTATCGTTTTGGATCGTATAGAAGATTATGTAACGCATGAAATAGTCCCTCCTAAAGAATTACAAAAAGAGTATTATAAACTACTGGAACGAAAAGCGAAAGAGAAAACGAAAGATGATCGTCACATACAAAAAAGTAACGTAAAACAATTGTCAATATTAAAAGAGTGGTATGAAACAGTTGTGAGACCTAAAAATGATACTGAAAAAGTTTTAAGAGCTGCTAATAGTAATATGTCAGCTGCAGAAAGAAGAAGGATGGCTGAATTGGCAGAAACACAAAGAGCATTACAAGAGGCAAATCGAAGAACCTTAAATAAAAGTGCAGAGGCAGAAAGTATAGAAAGTAGAACATCAGAATATGGGGTTTCTGATGATGAATTAGAAGAGGTAATTGTTGAGGATGTGGCAATTGAAGAATCTATTAGTGTAGATAAGAAGAAAAGATCTAGTAAAACTTCAGGTCCTAAAATTAAACTCCTGGCGTGGCAACCAGAAGCTCCGTACCTTGATAGTTTAAGAAACGTTTCTCCCAGAAAAACCGTTGTATTGTATCACAGGTTAAAAGAAGAATATAAGCATACTCCTTCCTTTTATATCGAAGTAGCAGATTTCTTCTTTCAGAATAAAAATAAAAAACAAGCTGTTATAGTATTGTCTAATCTATTAGAGCTTGATCTGGAAAATACAGAACTTCTTAAGGTGGTTGCAAGAAGACTATTGGATGAGAACGAAAATGAATTAGCGATTGAGGTATATAAAGAGATACTGGAGCTTCGCCCAGAAGAACCTCAATCACATCGCGATCTAGCTCTTGCTTATGTTCAGAACAAAGAATATCAGAAAGCTTTGAATCTGTTCAATCATATCTTAAATACAAAATGGGAACGATTTGGATCGATTAAAGAAATTGTATTAAATGAAATGAATATGTTGATTGTTCAGCATAAGGTGAATTTAGATGTTTCTAAAGTGAACAAAGAGCTTATTTATGAAATGCCTATAGATGTCCGTATTGTAGTAGATTGGAGTAGTAATGATAATGATATAGATCTATGGGTGATGGACCCTAAAGGAGAAAAGTGTTACTATCAGAATAAACTAACAGGAATAGGAGGTAAGATAAGTACCGACATTACTGCAGGATATGGCCCAGAAGAGTTTACGCTGAAGAAGGCACCAAGAGGATTTTATACTATATACGTGAATTATTTTAGCGAGTCCCGACAAAGTATTGTAGGTCCAGTTACGGTATATGCAACGATGTATACCAATTACGGTAGAAAAGATCAGATGGCAAAACGAATTGCTATCCAGTTAGAAGATGGCAAAAAAACATTGCAAATCGGACAACTGGAGTTTTAATACAACTAAATCTTTAACATTTTCATAACATAATAAAGTGTAACGAAATTAGCGTAGTATAAGTCTTATGGTATAAGACGGCACTAACCAATCCATATTATTTCTAGAGAGGGAAACTAGAAAATTGATCTACTAATTTAGTATTATTTTAAAGTCAGTGAGTCTTAGTTAAAAAGAAATAGGTGTGATTTTATACCTGATAAATCTTAATCTTGTATTATGATTGAAATTAAAGACTTACATAAATCTTACCAAATGGGAAGCAATTCCCTTCATGTTCTTAAAGGAATTAATTTTAGTGTTAAAGAAGGAGAGCTAGTTGCGATTATGGGATCTTCTGGTTCTGGGAAATCTACATTACTTAATATTTTAGGAATGTTAGATGAAGCAGATACTGGAAGTTATTTTCTTGATGAAGTTCCTATTAAAGGATTAAATGAAACAAAGGCAGCACAGTATCGTAATAAGTTCTTAGGTTTCGTTTTTCAATCTTTTAACCTAATTAATTACAAATCTGCATTAGAAAATGTAGCGTTGCCTCTGTATTATCAAAGGAAGAAAAGAAAGGAAAGAACTGAAAAGGCCATGGAATACTTAGGCAAAGTTAGCTTGGCAGAATGGGCAACACATTTACCTAGTGAACTTTCTGGAGGACAAAAACAAAGAGTGGCAATCGCACGTGCATTAGCAGCTGACCCAAAAGTATTACTAGCTGATGAGCCAACAGGAGCTTTGGATAGCAAAACTTCCTACGAAGTAATGGATATAATCCAAGGTATTAACGATGAAGGAAAAACAATATTAGTTGTAACTCACGAAGAAGATATTGCTAATATGTGCAAACGTATTGTGCATCTCAAAGATGGCGTTATTGTAGAAGATAAGCCTGTAGAACAAGTAAGAGCATCACAATATGTTTGATAGAGATAGATGGCAGGAAATTTTTGAGGCAATAGGTAAAAATAAGTTAAGAACTTTTTTATCAGGATTCACTGTTGCATTAGGAATATTGATTTTTACTATTTTATTGGGGTTAGGTAATGGTTTGCTTAATAGTTTTCTAAACAGTTTTGTAGATGATGCTCAGAATGTAATTTTTATTAGAGCAGGAAGAACTTCTAAAGCTTTTAAAGGCTTTCAAGAAAATAGAAAAATTCAGTTTGAAAATGAAGATTTCGAATTTATAAATTCTAATTATTTCGGTAAAGTAGAATATGCTACACCAAGAATTTATCGTAATGGATTAGCTAAGTATAAAAAAGAATCAGGAAACTACAGTATAAGAGCGGTTCATCCTGATCATCAGTATCTAGAAAAAACGATCATGATGAAAGGACGTTATCTAAACGAAGCAGATCTTGTAGAAAGGACTAAAAATATTGTAATTGGTAGGCTTATAGAAAAAGATCTTTTTAAAAATGAAAACGCTCTTGGAAAAAACCTTGATGTAGATGGTATAGCTTATAAAATTGTTGGAGTATTTCAAGATAGTGGTGGAGATAATGAAGAGCGAATACTATATATGCCTTATAAAACTGTTCAGTTACTTTTCGGGAATAATGAAGATTTAGATCAAATCAATATATCCTATAATATGGCAATGGATACAGAGCAAGCTATTGCTTTTTCTAAGAAGATTGAAGAAGACTTTAAGAAAAAATTCAACGTATCGCCTGATGATCAAAGTGCAATAAGAGTCCGAAGTTTTGTAGAAGATATCAAAGAAACTATGGTGATCCTTGGTGGTATATACGCACTTATATTTGTGGTAGGAATAGGGACATTAATTTCGGGAGTAATTGGTATTGGTAATATTATGACCTTCAGTATAAAGGAAAGAACAAAAGAATTGGGTATTAGAAAAGCTTTAGGTGCGTCTCCTAAATCTATAATAGCAATGGTACTTCAGGAGTCAGTTTTGATTACTGCAGTAGCCGGATATTTAGGTCTGATATTGGGGATGCTAATTTTGAAACTAATAGGTAATAGCTTAGAAGAGTTTTTTATTCTTAACCCAAAGGTGGATACAGGTGTTATCGTAGTAGCAACAATTACGTTAATACTTTCAGGATTGTTAGCTGGATATATTCCCGCAAGAAGAGCAGCAAAAATCAAACCGATCATTGCGCTTAGAGACGAATAAATAATAATAATTTGCTATGAAATTTATATTCGAAAGAGATACCTGGCAAGAGATATACGGAGCAATTCGTAAGAATAAAATCAGAACTATAATCACTGTTATAGGGGTGACCTGGGGAGTGTTTTTATTTGTGGTTCTTTTAGGAATGGCAAAAGGTTTGGATAATAGTTTCAGAAGTCAGTTTAATGATTTTGCGACAAACACTATGTTTCTTTGGGGACAACAAACCAGTATGCCCAATAATGGTTTTAAAAGAGGGAGAGGTATGCAACTTACTCTGGATGACGTAGAAGCGTTAGAATCACAAGTAAACGATATAGAATATATCGCACCGCGTAATGTTACAGGGCAATGGGGAACACCTCCTGGTCAATTTGTTAGAGGATCTAAATCTGGAGCATTTAAAGTATTTGGAGATTATCCAACCATCGATAAAGTATCAAAGAAAAAAATGTTTGATGGCGGTAGGTTTATTAATGAAGAAGATATTAAATATGAGCGTAAAGTTTGTGTGATTGGCGAAGATATTTATAAACAGTTTTATGATAAAGAAGAAGAAGCAATAGGTGATTTTGTAAAAATTAACGGTATATATTTTAAGGTAATTGGTGTATATAAACCTACCCAACAAGGATTTGAAGGAGATGATTCTATTTTTCTTCCTTTTACTACGTTTCAAAGTATTTTTAATCAAGGAAGAAATATTTCTTGGATGGTAATAACAGCTAAAGCAGATAAGAATATAGTTAATACAGAAGCTAAAATAAAAACTACACTTAAACGAATGCACGATGTGCATCCTGATGATGATCAGGCATTTGGAAGTTTTAATTTAGGAGAAGAAGTAGCAAAAGTAAATGGGTTTTTGTCTGGAATGCGATTGATAACCTACATCGTTGGTATAGCTACTCTTATAGCAGGTGTGATTGCTATTGGTAATGTTTTATTAATAACTGTTAAAGAACGTACACGAGAAATTGGAGTCAGAAGAGCATTAGGAGCGACTCCAGCAGAAATACGCGGACAAATAATGTTAGAGTCTATTATGCTAACTTTTATAGCAGGACTTATAGGCTTTGTTTTTGGAACTATTGTCCTTTGGGGAGTAAATAGTGCTATCGGTAATAGCGATGATGTGCCTATCCTGAATCCTACAGTAGATTTCTTTGCTGTAGTTGGAGCATTACTCTCTATAGTCCTTTTAGGAACAATAATCGGTCTAATTCCTGCCCAAAAAGCAGTAAGTATAAAACCAATTGAAGCATTAAGAGAAGAATAAAATAACAATCAAAATAACCTAATCGATCAAAATGAAGAAGTTTTTTAAAATTTTATTAGTTGTAGTTTTTATAGCCTTACTAGGTTTTTCTGGTAAGTATCTTATAGATTCCAATAGTAAATCACCTATAGTATTTACTACAGAAAAGGCTTTTAAAACATCCATAGAAGAAAAAACAGTAGCTACAGGAAAAGTAATTCCAGAGGATGAAGTAGAAATCAAACCTCAAATATCAGGAATCATCGAAAAAATATTTGTAGAAGAAGGAGAGCCAATAAAGACGGGTGATTTAATTGCAAAAGTAAAAGTAGTGCCTAATGAACAAGCATTAAATAGTGCTAGAGGACGTGTTAAAAATGCACAAATTGTATTAAATAATTCTAAAACGGAGTATGACAGAAATAAAGCGCTGTTTGAAAAAGGAGTTATTTCTAGCCAAGATTTTAATGCAATCGAATTAAATTTTAATCAAGCTAAGCAAGATGTTTCTAATGCGCAAACTGACCTTCAGATTATAAGATTAGGATCTGCTGGAGGGTCTTCTTCGGCAAATACAAACATTAGGGCTACGGTATCAGGAACGATTCTAGAAATACCTGTAAAAGAAGGTGATCAGGTGATAGAAAGTAATAATTTTAATGCAGGAACTTCTATAGCCACTATTGCTGATTTAAACAAAATGATTTTTGAAGGTAAAGTAGATGAAGCAGAAGTAAGCAAGTTAAAAATTGATATGCCTCTAAAGGTAAGTCTAGGTGCTATTAGGGATAAAGAATTTGATGCAAAACTTAAATTCATTGCGCCTAAAGGTAATGAAGAACAAGGTGCCGTTCAATTTAAGATCGAAGGAGAAGTGTTTTTGGATAAAGAATATTTTGTGAGAGCAGGGTATAGTGCTAACGCTTCTATTGTATTAGATGTTAAAGAAGATATTTTAGCAATTAAAGAAGCATTATTGCAATTTGACAGGGAAACAGAAGAACCTTATGTAGAGATCAAAACAGGAGATCAGGAGTTTGAGAAAAGAGAAATAGAGATTGGTTTATCCGACGGTATTAATGTCGAAATAGTATCTGGTTTAACTGAAGAAGATGAGATTAAAGTTTGGAATAAGACTGAACCAATTAAAATAGAACCTGAAGGAAACGAAAACTAAATAACACTGAAAATTATAATACCTATTTTTGATTTCATTATGGGTATTTTATAAAGAAATGATTTTTTTTATAAATAAGTGTAACAACAACGATTAATAGTATACAAATAGGTGTTGTGAAATAAACTATAAGACACTTTGTTGTTTTTGGTTAGTTTCCATCTGACCTCTTAAAATAAAGAAAAACGGATGAAAGTTAAAATTTCGATTATTTGCTGTGTTCTTTTTGGGATGCTAAGTACCCAGGCACAAGATAAAAAATGGACATTAAGGGAGTGTGTAGAATATGCTTTGGAGAACAATATAACAATTAAACAATCTGCACTTAATTTAGAAGCTGCGGAGATTGATAGAAGTGATGCCATGGGTAATTTTTTGCCTTCACTAAATGCTAATGCTGGGAACTCATGGAGTTCAGGACTAAGACCAGATCCAATCTCAGGAACCAATAGTAATCAAACATTTAGAAGTTCTAATTATGGTCTGAACTCAGGTGTTACATTATTCGATGGATTAAGGAATATTAGGCAATTTCAAAGAGCTAAAATGAATAAACTGTTAAGCCAGTATAATTTGGGTAAGTCCAAAGATGATATTGCACTTTTTATAGCTAATAGTTATTTACAGGTTTTGCTAAACAAAGAATCATTAAAAGTAATAGAAAAGCAACACGATATTACTTTGGAGCAGCTAAAAAGAACCAAAGACTTAGTAGAAGCGGGTGTACTGCCAGAAGGTGATATTTTTGAGATTGAAGCTACTTCTGCTGATGAATTAACTCGTATTGTACAAGCACAAAATGCAGTGCTAATAGCTCGTGTAGGATTAGCGCAAACATTACTGATTAAGGATTACGAAAAATTTGACATAGCCGAGCAGAAATATTTAGTACCAAGTACAAATATATTGAATAAGTCTATTGAGGAAATAAGATCTACCGCAAGGGAATCAAGATATGAAGTCCAGATAGCAGAACAAAATAAACTACTAGCGGAAAAGGATTTACAAATTGCTAAAGGAGCATATTATCCTTCTCTTAGTGCGTCTCTGGGATTAGGAACAAGTGAATCAGGTGCTGATAGAGTTATTTTTGACGAGATTACGGGAGAAGGAAGTTTGACTGGTCCTCCTGATTTTTTTGATCAAATTTCGGATAACTATGGTCTTAATTATGGAGTTTCATTGTCAATACCACTGTTTAACGGTTTTGGAACAAGGAATAGTGTAAAGAGAAGTAAAATCAATGTAAAGCGTACAGCTTTCCAATTAGAGCAGGCGGAGTTAGACTTAGATAGTAATGTATATCAAGCATATGTAGATGCTAAAGGATCTGCAGAAGCTTATGAAGCATCTTTAGTAGCGGTAAAAGCGCAAGAGAGAGCCTATGAGTATGCTAAAGATCGATATGATGTAGGAAGAACTAATGCATTTGATTTTAGTCAATCTAAATTTAGATTAGAAAATGCACAGAGTAATGAGGTGCAAGCTAAGTTTGATTATATTTTTAAAATTAAAGTGTTAGAACTTTTTTTCGGAATAAAACTAGCAGATATAAAATTGTAAATAAATATCAGTGCGTTTGGGCTGTTAACCAAAAGGTTGTAATTTCATCCAATAGAATTAATTTTTTAATGTAAGTCATGAGTAGAAAAACTTTACTAACCATTTTAATCATCGTTGTAATTTTAGTTATTGGACTGGTCTTTGGTAAAAAAGCAGGATGGTTAGGTAAAGATGGAAACCTAAAAGAGGTGGATATATCTAAAATTGAAAAGCTAGATATTATCGAAACTGTTTCTGCTACAGGAAAGATTCAGCCCGAGGTTGAGGTTAAGCTTTCTTCTGAAGTTTCTGGAGAGATAATTGACTTACCTATTAAAGAAGGACAACAAGTAAAGAAAGGTGACCTTTTAGTGAGAATTAATCCAGATATTATACAATCTGGATTAAACAGATCTCAAGCTGCATTAGAAAACGTAAGAGCAGGATTAAGACAAGCAGAAGCTAGTCTAAAGGAAGCAAGGTTAAGCTATGATCGTAATAAAGAATTGTTTGATAAAGGAGTAATTTCTAAAGCAGAATGGGATGGATCAGTTTCGGCGTATGAGGTTGCCGAAGCAGCAAAGCAATCTGCATTCTATAATGTAAAAAGTGCTCAGGCTACAGTAAATGAAGCAAAAGATAACCTTAATAGGACAACAATCTATGCTCCAATGAATGGAACCATTTCTAAATTATCGGTAGAATTAGGAGAACGAGTAGTAGGTACACAGCAGATGGCAGGTACGGAAATCGTAAGAGTAGCTAACTTAAGCAATATGGAAGTTGAGGTAGATGTAAATGAGAATGATATTGTCAAGATTTCTTTGGGAGATTCTACAGTTGTCGAAGTAGATGCTTATCTCAAAAAGCAATTTAAAGGCTTAGTTACAGAGATTGCTAACTCAGCAGAAAGTACACTAAGCGCTGATCAAGTAACTAATTTTAAAGTGAAAGTACGTATCCTAGAAGGATCATATAAAGATTTAGTAAAGGATAAGCCAGAGAGCTATTCGCCTTTTAGACCAGGAATGACAGCTACAGTTGATGTTATTACTAATAAAAGAGAGAATATTATTGGAGTTCCAATTAGTGCTATTGTAATTAAGAGCGATACTTCTAGTAAAGCAAAAAGATCCTATACAAAGGAAAAGTTGAAAGAGTCTGATGAAAAGTTTGAATGCGTTTTTGTGAAAGACGGTGATGCTGCTAAATTAAGAGTGATTAAAACAGGCATTCAGGATGATAGTAATATAGAAATTACTGATGGCCTAAAAGAGGGAGAACAAGTAATTACAGGGCCTTATAATATAGTTACCAAAACATTAAAAACGGGCGATAAGGTGACTTCGAAAAAGGAAAAAAATACGGAAGAATGATTATGATAATTAAGGCTATCTTTGCATAAATTTTTTTAAGATGGCTTATATTCTTTGTATAGAAACTTCTACAACTAATTGCTCCGTTGCCTTAATTAAAAATGGTCTTGTAGTGGCATCCAAAGAGGATTATGATACTAAATACTCTCATGCCGAACGTTTGCATCAATTTATTGATATTGTTGTTAATGAAGCCGGAATAGCTTTTGCTGAGCTCGATGCGGTTTCCGTAAGTAAAGGGCCCGGTTCCTATACAGGTTTAAGAATCGGTGTTTCTGCGGCCAAAGGATTATGTTACGGATTAAATATTCCATTAATTTCTATTGATACATTACATTCGTTAGCCTTACAGGTAAAAACTAAAGAAGGTTTTGTGGTTCCTATGATTGATGCTAGGAGAATGGAAGTGTATTCCGCAATTTTCTCTAATGATTATGAAGAACTAAGATCTACAGAAGCAGAAATCTTAACAGAAGCTTCTTATGAAACCTATTTACATAAAAGTAACGTATATTTTATTGGGAATGGGGTAGCTAAATTTGAAGAAATTAACACACATAAAAATGCGGTATTCATTTCGGATAAATTGCCATCCGCAATGCAGATGGCCAATGTGAGTTACACTAAGTTTTTAGAAAATGATTTCGAAGATGTTAGTTACTTCGAACCCTATTACTTAAAAGACTTCGTGACGGGTTAGCATCGATATTTTTTAGTGCATTGTACTTTGCTACTAATTTTATTAAATCATCTTTTTTCTTAATTTTTATTTTTTCTTTTTTGATATATTCTTTTAATTCATCTTTCTTGTCAGAAAATACAGCTAATAAATCTTTTTTCTTAGTAGGCAAATCAATTACGGTTCCATTTTCCTCTAGATAATAAGTTTCTATAGTTTTTATTTTACCTACCTGTGTAGTGCCCGTATCAGCATCCATGCTTTTTGGTTCGGTAACTTTTAGATCATATTTTTTATATATCCTGTATTGCTCAGTTAGTTCTATAAGAACAAAATAACCATGGTTATTAAAACCTCGTTCATCTCTAAAAGTACAGTAATAGAAATAATCATTGTCAATCCTTACATGAGTTGTAGGGGTTTTTACAATCTCATATAAATTAGAGTTGTCAGTATATTCTAGTGCATCGTTAAAAATGTTATACCTAACCTGAGCATTGAATGTTCCCTCTTTTTCTGCAATTATAGTTGCATTCTGATACTTTTTATTTGTATAAATGGAGCCTACATACGAGTCAAAAACTGTTGTTTCCTGAGTTGTTTTTAATAACTCTTGTGGCAACTGAGCCAATAAGATTGGAGTTGTTAAAAAAATTATTATTTGTAGTAAATTTCTCATAATTAACATGTTAATTACACTAATATAAGAAAAATAATTCGATTAAAGGTGAAAAACATAGTTAAAATACGGTTTAAGCATAATTAGATGAAATAGATAATTGCTAAAAACATTGAATGTTAATGAGAACATTTGAACAAAACCAATTAATAAAAAAAAGCCATCTACAAATGAGATGGCTATATTAAATAAAGTATTGTATTAGCTTAAAAAAGGTTAGTTTCTCCTAGATCTAGTGCTTAGTAAACTTCTTGATGGACCACCATCTGTACTTTTTAAAGCATTATATCTTGATACAAGTCGAATGAGATCTTCTTCTTTACGTACTTTTATTTTTTCCTTTTTTATATAATTTTTTAATTCCTCTTCTTTGTCGCTAAGAGCAGCTAATATTTTCTTTTTATTCATAGGTAATTCCATGATAACACCGCGTTCTTCAAGAAAATATGCTGTTTGTATTTGCACCTTACCAGGAGTTGCAGTTCCACTCGCAGACCCTTTTTTATCGGGCTCCGTTATTTTAACAGAATATTTCTTGTATATTCTGTAACGTTCCGTTAGTTCCACTAAAACGTAGTAACCAGGTCTCTTTAAGCCTCTTTGCGTCTTAAAGTTACAATAGTAATAATAATCACCATCTATTCTGGCATGTGATGTAGGGCTTTTTACAAGTTCAAATAATTCAGAACCCTTTTTATACTGTAATGCATCTGTATAGGCATTATACCTTAGTTTAGTATCAAAGGTTCCTGATTTTTCATCTATCACGCTTGCATCCTTATATCGAAGATGTTTAAAGATAGAACCATCAAATTCATCAAACGTAGTTATTCTCTTAGTCGGTTTTACTAAAGATTGCGGAAGT
This sequence comes from uncultured Aquimarina sp., assembly GCF_947492405.1. Classification (GTDB taxonomy): domain Bacteria; phylum Bacteroidota; class Bacteroidia; order Flavobacteriales; family Flavobacteriaceae; genus Aquimarina. Next base: position 373,678 of record NZ_CANLMP010000002.1, on the reverse strand, counting down.
TGTGCAAATAAAACAGGCGACATTATTAAAAATAAAAATTGTAATATTTTTCTCACGGCTTATTGATTTAGGTGAATTAAATGTAATAAAATGTGAGATTAAATGCAAAAATATAAGTTTTAATACAATATTTTTATTGATTTGTCAATGGATTAACTTTTTTGACAAGGTATTGACGGAAAATATTATGATTCATTGAAAATATAACACCTATTTTTTATGGTAAAACAGTAATTTTGATAACGAAAACGTTGTAATTTTGTAAGAATAATCTTCATGTAGTTGTTTAACTACTTGATTTTCTTCGCTTCTGGAGTATTTATCTGCATTGTTTATTTAGCTAGTAGATTAACGTTTAAAAATATAAAAAGCACCTTAATACTATTAAGATGCTTTTTACAATAAGTAATATATTTTTAATTTATCTCAAAAGAGATTTTAAGAATAACTCTATATGCAGAAATTTCGTTATCCTTAATAATCATTTTTTGATCAGAGACCCACGCAGATTTAATATTTTTCACTGTTTTACTAGCTTCTTTTATTCCATTTTTTGCAGCGTCTTCCCAACCTTTTTCTGAGGTTGCTATTACTTCTATTACTTTAACAATTGCCATATTAATAATTTTTTGGTTAATATTTTATAAAAGGTTCTCTAATATACGAGATACTTTGGTTTTTATTAAATAATAACCACTATTATTTATACGATTTTTTCGATGTTATTAAAGATAATTCGATGAACTACCCATTTATAGCTTCTACAAAGGCTACTTTATCTTTTAGCATCTCTTTTAGCATATTTTCTATACCATTCTTTAAAGTAAAGGTGGAAGAAGGGCATCCACTACAAGCTCCTTGCAAAATTACTTTTACTACTTTGCTTTCTGGATCATAGGATTCGAACATAATATTACCTCCATCGCTAGCAACAGCAGGTTTGATATATTCCTCAATGATATTCACAATATCCTTTGAGGTATCGTCCAGTTTCTCGAAAGTTGCCTCTGCTTGCTTTTCTACTTGGCTTTTAGATACGGTAGCGTTTTCTGAGAGTACTTCCTTACCTTGTTCTAGGTATTCTCTCAAAAACTCCCTTATTTCCATGGTAATATCATTCCAATCAGCCATATCATACTTATTGATAGAAATATAATTCTCATCAATATATACTTCCTTAACAAAAGGGAAGTGAAATAATTTTTCTGCTAAAGGAGCTTCTTTAGTGTCATCAATGCTTTTAAATTCGTGCCCGGATGTAACTAATTTTTTATTTGCCACAAATTTAAGTACCGCTGGATTTGGGGTGCTTTCAGCATAAATAGTTATAGGTGTCTTTTTCGCAGATGTAGCCTCATTAATCACCAACTGACCACTGTTTAAATATTCTTTTATTTGTTCCGCAACCTCGTCCTGTACGTCAGTCCATTCTACAATGTCATATTTATCAATAGCAACAAAGTTTTGCGCAATAAATACTCTTTTTACAAATGGTAAATAAAATAACTGTTGGGCTAATGGTGAATTTTTAGCGTGATCTATATTTTCAAATTCATAGCTAGTATGTTCGGTCAGGAAATAATTAGCTTCAAATTTTATAATACTCGGATTGGAAGTAGGTTCTATTTTTATGTCAAATTTCTTTTCCATGATATATTTTTGGCAAATTTACTAAAAAGTAATTCCATTTTGTGGTAGGGTTTATAACATTAAGAATGTTTTAATACTGGGGTAAAAAGATATGTTCTGGTAAAAATTTATATATTTGAGCCTGGCAAGAAATAATATTTTAATTTGGGAAAAGAAATATTAATGCCCCACAATATAAGCTGAATTAAATAGTTTATATTGAAATAATTAACCTGGTTTTTCCTTTAAAACATAATGCCTCTTATGAATTTGAAGAAATATTATTTGTTGTTTGCTTTATTGACCTCACAATTTATTTTTTCTCAGGAAGGAATTCCGGTGTATGCAGATTATCTTTCTGATAACTTATATTTGGTTCATCCATCTATGGCTGGAGCTTCTAATGCTAATAAAATTAGGCTTACCGCAAGAAAACAATGGTTTGATGTGGATAATGCTCCTAATACGCAATCAGCTAATATTAATTTTAGGACAGGTGATAAGGTAGGTCTTGGAGCAATAATATATCAAGATGAAAATGGTCCTTTTTCGCAGACAGGAGTGTTTGCGACATTTGCGTATCATTTATTATTTTCTCGTGATCGAACTGATCTAAATATGTTGTCTTTTGGTATTAGTGGTGCGTTTATTCAGTCTAACTTAGATACAACTGAGTTCGATGACCCTTTAGACCCTGATCCGGCAATACAAGGTCGACTGCAAAAAGATGGATATTTTAATATAGATGTAGGAATGTCTTATCATTATCTAGATTGGTTTGCTCATTTTACCGTAAAAAATATATTGCCTACCACAAGAGGCCTTTTTGATAATTCTAATAATACTATTGCAGAGCCTAATAATCAGAGAAGATATATTTTTTCTGTGGGATATGTGTTTGGATTAGGAAATGGCGGTCCTTGGAGTTTAGAACCTTCACTTCTTTATCAGGCAACTGACCAAACTAAGGAAAGTACTATAGATGCAAACTTAAAAGTGTATAGAAGATTTGGAGAGCTTGTTTCGCTGTGGGGAGGATTGTCTTATCGAAGAAGTTTTGATGGAGCAGAGTTCTCTCAGACAGGTACAGAAATTGAAAGCCAAAAACTACAGTACATTACACCTTTTCTAGGTATAAATTATAAAAAATGGATGGTAGGATATACCTATAGTTATCAGTCTAATTCTGTGGTGTTAACTAATGGTGGATTTCATCAGTTAACATTAGGGTACGATTTCGGAAAACGAAAAGAGCGTTGGAATTGTCATTGCCCAGCTGTTAACAATTAAATTTTTTTTTTGTTTAAATATAAAATAAGACCGGCTTTTTAGCCGGTCTTTTACGTATTCATTCTACTTCAGTTCCTGTAAACTTTAAGCGTTCATCTCGTATTGGGACTAATGAAGATAGTTCATATATATTTTTATATCCATAACCGTATAGATTAATAAAGGTTGGAATATTTAATGCTAGTTGTATACTCTTGGTGGGGAAATTCAGAGTATCACCATCGATATTATTATTGCAATAAATTAATATTCTGGTTTTTTTATCCGGAATCAATTTGGCTAATTTCTCCTCGGTAAAATCAGAAAAGTTTAAATGGATCGAACCTTTAAGGTGTTTCCGGTTATAAGCAGCTTCTGATCTTGTATCTAATAAAACGGTGCCATTGTCTTTTGTAAAATCAAGAAACTGATCCAAAGGTATTAGTCTGTTTTTTCGATATTCCATGACTTCCTCTGTGATTTCTAAAAAAGAATTATAATCAACTTTAGATTTTTTTAATTCTTGTTTTTTTTGAGACAACATGGGTATAGGTGTTAAAACGATTAATAGGATGATTAGATTTGTTTTCATAGTTTTAGTTTTTATTACTCTTTCCAGCTGAAAGATTTTCTCTCTCCCTGAGTTTTTATAGCTTTAATAAGTGCAGCTTCTAGGTTAGCAGTATCCTTTTTGCTATTGTCTTTTATATACGTTATTCGTTTCTTGTTTAGTTCTTGTATCTTTTTCTGTACTTCTTTTCGTTCATTACTTTTTTCAGTAATGTATTGTTTTAGCTCAGTGTTAGATTTATTCTTTAATTCTTGAGGTAGTTCTTCTTTGGAAACTTCTTCTAACTCGAAATTTTTATCTTCTGCTGCATCTACCAAATCCCAACTTTTGTTTTTATAAAACCCAGAACTTTTACTTACAGTTCTGCTCACAGCATTAGCCGGACTATAAGATCTAGCATTACTATCTTGTTCGGCCTGTAGGCTTATTTTTTTGGAACCTTCGCTTCCATAATAGATATAAGTATTGTTTAATTTTCGATTTAATTGTAGAATGATATCATCATAAGGTGTTGCTATATGTATAGTTTCTCTATTATGATCAATTGCACTATATTCTCCTTTGGTTAAATCAGCTCCATCTTTCCATCTGGTTTCAATACCTTGTTTGTAATTGCCACAAAAAATAGTATTTATAGTGATATCTTTTTCCATAGCATCAGTTGCAGCATCTTTGTAGTTTACTGGACCTTGTGTAAAAGGTTCATTGCCGGCGATAAAGATTAGCTTTAGATGATCATTATTCTTTTTCCAATCTAATTGATTTATAGAAGTATTAATCACTTTACCACAATATTCGTTTCCACCATTGGTAGTTAAGGCAAAAAGTTCTTTAGAAATCTCATCAAGATCCTCAGAAAAAGGTAATACCTGTCTTATATAACCTTCTTTTGATGGTAAACGATCATTGCCATATTCATATAAAGCAATCTGTAGTTTTATTTTGTAATGACCACATTTTGCATAAGACAATTCATTTACGATTTCCCATAGCTGTGCTTTCGCCTGATCGATTAAACCATCCATGCTATTGCTGGTATCTAGCAATAGGGCTACTTGAATATTTTTAGTGTCTGGATCTGTTTTTGAAGTGTAAATCTGATGTGAATTTTCTGATTGAAATGTTAGCTCCGAACGTGAATCATTTTCTGCCTTACATGAAACAGGAATCATTAGCAAGCATAATAAACTCCATATACATACTGTTTTCATAATTGTTGCTTTTTTTAAAATTTAGGCTAAAACTAAGAGGAACTTTTTTGGATAAAAACTAAGAATGAGGAATGCTTTGTTATGAATGAGTGAATTGACCTTATCGGTTAGGGAAGTAATGTTTTATAGTCTAAATATTCTTATGAAAGCTACTCATGAGTAATTTCTGATTTTATTATCCCATATAAATGGATTAAGTTTACCTTCCTTATTTAATATATGATGAATAAATTTTATTTCATTTTATTGGTTATATGGCTGTTGCCTAGCACCTTTTTTGCTCAAGATGATATAAGAAGAGCAGCAGAGGCTGATATAATAATACGAGGTACTGTAAAAGAAGATAAAACCCTAAAACCAATAAGAGATGTAGAAATTCAGGTAGTAGGAGCAGAAGGTAAAGTATATCACACTAACAATTTAGGTGATTTTAAAATACAAGCTAAGATTGGTGATAATATTATTATTAAACATGACAGTTTTAATACAATTTATTATACAATCACGAGTAGAGAAAGAATAGATGTTAAAGTTCAAGAAGATCCATCAGTATCCGTAAAAAATGTTGAAAAACAAAAAAGAGCATCCGCGGCATACGGTGCGAACCTTACTGCTGCTAGAAATTCTTTGAAAAAAGATGCTGCAACTAGTATTGATTATGTTACAAAAGCGCTAGAAACAATAGAGGAAAACGACACCTTTGGGGATGAGAAAAAAGCTGAACTTTTTGAAACGTTAGGAGATATTTACGTTCACTGGAAACAACCAGACTTAGCAGAAAGTAATTATGCAACCAGTCTTACCAATAAGTATAGCACCGATGTAAAAATAAAATTAGGAAATGCCCAATTATTAGGGAAAAATTATCAAGCTTCACTAGTAACTTTTATTGAATTGGAGAAATCCAGGCTTAATTCCTTACAGAAAGTGAAAGTGTATGGAGGGTTAGGAGATAGCTATAAAGGGCAAAACGATAATACCAATGCAATAAATAGTTATAATAACGCATTATCTCTGGCACAAAAAAAGAAGTATGAAGATATCATTGTTGAGTTAAATTCTAAGTTAGCAGAAACACTTCAGAGGCAAGGAAATCTGGATGATGCAGAGGAGTATTTGGGCAATTCAGTGCAACTGGCCAGTAGGAGAAGCAAAAAATCATCGGCGCGGCAAAGAGCAAAAGCAGCCGATTTTTATAATAAGAATAACAGTTTTGATAAAGAGATTGAATTAAGAAAAGAAGCACTTGAGGATATTCAGGATATTGAACGAAAAGAGGAGTTTAGTACGACAGCAAAGGATACTATTTCATCGGCACCAGCAAGTATAGATGATCGAGCCATTACATCACAGGTGCAGAACTATAAAATAGCCAATGCTTTTGCAGCTCAAGCTGAATATGATGAAGCAATACCTTACCTAAAAGAAAGCATTAAGAAAGCAGCCTCAGAAAATGATTTGGTTGTTCAAAAAGATGCTACAAGAAAATTAGGAGAGGTGTATCGCGAAAAAGGTGAACTTAAAAAAGCCTCTGAAGCTTTTGAAGAATATGAAGTAATCATTGATAAACTTTATATTCAAAAAGAGCAAGAGATCTCCCAAGCAACCAGATTTGGTAGAGAGTTAGCGCTAAAAGCAAATCGCATAGCTACCTTAGAAAAAGATAGAGAGCTTAATGAAAGTAAGTATAAACTTGCTTTCGCATCTCAGGAATTAGCTGGACAGCAAAAGATAATTATCTATTCCTTGATTGGATTGTCTATATTTTTGTTTTTGGCTGCATATTTAATGTATCGCAATATAAAACAACAACAATATGCTAATAATTTATTAGCATTAAAATCATTGCGTTCTCAAATGAATCCTCATTTTATTTTTAATGCGTTAAACTCTGTAAATACTTTCATAGCCACTAGTGATGAAAGAGCTGCAAATAAATATTTGACTGACTTTTCATTGTTAATGCGATCGGTTTTAGAAAATAGTGAAGAAGACTTTATTCCTTTAGAAAAAGAAATAGAATTGCTAGAATTGTATGTTCAGTTAGAACATTTTAGATTTCAGGATAAATTCGATTATACGATAGAAGTAGATTCGGAAATTGATATTAAACAATACATGATTCCACCAATGTTACTCCAGCCATATGTAGAGAATGCTGTTTGGCATGGATTACGATACAGACCTGATAAAGGACTATTGTCTATAAATTTCTCTAAAACATATGTGGATACAATAGAAATAACGATTACTGACAATGGAATCGGAAGGGAAAAGTCTAAAGCGTTGAAGACTTTAAATCAAAAGAAGCAAAAGTCGCAAGGAATGAGTAATATCAAAAAGAGAATTAATATTCTAAATACGATGTACAAGGATAAAGTAGATGTTTTTATTTCGGACCTTACAGATGAACAAGAAGGTACTCAAGTGAAGTTAGTACTCAAAAAAGATAAATAACATCTTTTTTTGAAACTATTATGTATATGTGACTTGGAAATAATCAATAAATCTGAAAACTGTGAATTTAACAGCAATTGTAGTAGATGATGAGGCTAATAGCCGAGCAATCTTAAAAAATTATCTTAAAAAATATTGTCCGACAGTTAGAGTGTTAGGAGAAGCAGCGAGCGTTCAAGAAACGCTAACCTTATTAGAATCTAATAATCCTGATCTCTTATTTCTTGATGTAGAAATGCCATATGGAAATGCTTTTGATTTGTTAGAACAAGTACCTGACCGAACGTTTGAAACCGTTTTTGTAACAGCGTATGACCACTATGCTGTAGATGCGCTAAATGTACAGGCTACATACTATCTATTGAAGCCTATAGCGATAGATAATCTTATTAAAGCAGTTGATCACGTTAATCATATAAAAGAGCGTGAAAAAGAACTACAGGATAAAGTTTTAACGCCAAAAGTATCCGCCGCGGCTGATGGAAAGATTACCATACCGCAACAGGATGGTTTCGAGGTGTTAAAAATTTCTGAAATTTTGTACTGTCAAGCTGATGATAATTATACCAAAATATTCCTTAATCAAGGGCAAAAACTAGTTAGTAAAACCTTAAAGTATTTTGAAGATTCTTTGTCTGATCAAGGATTTGTTAGAATTCATAAAAGTTTTTTAGTCAATGTAAGTACGATTGTGCGATATAAAAAAGGCAAAGGAGGCAGTGTACAGTTATCCTCAGGAAAAGAGCTTATGGTTTCCTCTTCTAAAAAGGGAGCTTTATTGGATTATTTTAAATAAGAAAGAATAAGCCTAATTAGCTAAATGATCCTGTCTGCTATATGAATTAGTATAAGCAACTGTTTTTCTTCTTTTGTATAAAGGAGATTCTAGAAACAGTGTTTTTACCTGATTATCCCAGTCCTTGGCGATATCAAAATAGCTACTGTTAACTACAGCCATTATTTTTCCACAATCATCACAGATGTGCTTTTCGTATTCTAGGAAATAATGCGCAAATTCATGAAAAGCAACTATCTTTAGTATTTCCTGATCTAGCATGGCTACCCAGTTAATTACTATATTTTCCACTTTATTGTTTTTATCTCTTGTAAGCATTCCTAAAGTAGAAGCTTGAGGAGAAACAGTAAGTGTATCAACAATATCGATATTTTTTAGTTCAAAAAGTTTGTCATAATATTCAATATTATATTCTTTACAATACTCGAAGAATTTGTCTAAATGCGGTTTTAGTCTTCCGTCTATTTGAACATTATTTTGTGCCACAGAAAAGGTCACACAGAATAATCCAAAAAGCGTTACAATGCTTTTCTTCATAACTACAGAATTAGGGGTAAAAGGGTTTATTAGTATCTTCTTTATTGTAAAAACTTAACAATCAAGAGATTATCAAATAAAAGAAAAAAAGAATTTAAAAAACGGCAAAAAGTGTTAAAATTCGCTAAAGAGTTGTTTTTTAACATTTAATTATTATAAAAAGAAAGTTAATTCTTACATTTTTAAAATATCAATGTTTTCGATACGGAAGAGATATCATGTTTTTTCAAAATCTCTTCTAAAATGTGTAATGATCCATTCGTAAAAAAAGTATGTATTCCTTCTAGTGCATCAGTATTTAGAAGATTGTTTTTAGAAAGAATTACTTTAGTTTGTCTAGCTACTGCTTCACCAGAATCTATAATACCAACATGCTCCGGAAGCATTTTTTTTAGAATAGGGATGAGGTAGGGGTAATGACTACAACCTAAAACAAGGTAGTCAATGTTTTTTTTAATTAAAGGCTGTATATATGAGTCCAATAAGAGATGCATTTCTGGAGTTTGGATCTTTCCTTCTTCTATAAGTTCAACTAATCCAGTTCCAATAACTTCAATAACCTCTATTTTTTTTGCATATAAATCGGATGTTTTGGCAAATAATTCACTTGATAAAGTGCCTTTTGTTGCTAAAACGCCAACCTTTTGAGTTTTTGTGTTTAAGGCGGCGGGTTTTATAGCAGGTTCAATGCCGATAAATGGAATATCAAATTGTTCTCTAAGTATTTTTATGGCATTTGTAGTGGCAGTATTGCATGCAACAACAATGATTTTACAATTTAATTCAATAAGCTTTTTGGTATTCTTAATACTTAGTGATATAATTTCATCAGTACTGCGTTTGCCATAAGGTGCATATTTACTATCTGCCAAGTATATGGTGTTTTCATTTGGCATTGCTATGGCGATTTCTTTCCATATAGAAGTTCCGCCAATACCTGAGTCAAAAATACCTATTGCTTGTTTGTTCATTTTCTGAGATAGTACTGTTTCAAAAATAAAAAAAACAGTGAGTTTAGACTCACTGTTTTTTTATTTTATTCTATAAAGGTAATTTTTTTAGATACCTAAATCCTTTTTCACATCTGCCATTAGATTTTTTCCATCAGCTAAGATAACTCCTGTTCCTGTTGTAGAATCTAATACATATTGAAATCCTTGTGCTCTTGCTACTTTTTGAATAGAAACACGTGCGCTTTCATAGATAGGCTTTAGTAATTCAATTTCTTTCTTCTGAAGATCTTGTAAAGCATTCTGTCTGTAATCACCAATACTTTTTTCTGTATTCTGAACTTCTTGAGCTCTTTTAGCATTTTCTTCTTCAGTTTTGGTAGGAGCTTCTGCTTGATACTTTTTCATCGTATTTTGCAATTCCAAAACCATATTTCTGATTTCTGCTTCGTACGTTTTGTTTAGCTTTTCAATTTCGCTTTTGGCAGCTTTAAAAGCAGGCATTGCTTCCACAAGTTCCTGTGAAGCGATATGTGCTACTTTAGATTGTGCATTTACGAAGCTTGATGCTCCTAGGATGAATGCACAGGCTACTAATAGGGTTCTAAACTTTTTCATTTCAAGTAATATTAAGTGTGTTATAAATTTAAAAATTAATTTCTCTAATTGTCATCATTTTCCTCGGTCTCACCATCCTCATCATTAGAAGGTGTGTCGTTTTTCAATTGCTCTCTTAAAGCTTTTATTGAGTCTTTCTTTCTCTTTTGAGCTTCTATAAGTTTAGCTCTTCTTTCTTCAAATTCCTTTTTCTTAGCAGCTCTTATCGAATCTCGTGCGGCTTTTCTTTCTGCAAGTAATCTTTCTCTTTCAGATTGTTTTAGTGATGCCGCTTTTTCTCTGTCTGTTACTTCTTTTTCCTGTTCAACATTTCTTTTTTCAGCACGTTCTAGTGCTTTTTTCTCTTTTTTACTATTAATTTGCTTTCTTTTGGAAGCTCTATTAATTCTTAACAAAATTTGATCACTGATATCATGTCTGTCGGCAGAATATAACATTACTAAGTCTGCAGATTTATCAAATACAAAATCATATTTTTTGTTTTTTGCTACTTCTTGTACTGCAACAAAAACTTGATCCTGTACTGGTTGTACTAATCTCTTTTTTTGAAGAAATAAGTCCCCATTAGGTCCAAATCTCTTCTGTTGATATTCCAGGATTTCTTTTTCTTTAAAGAAAATATCTTCTTCTCTTTCTTCAATAAGTTCTTTAGTCAGAAGAACACGTTCATTGTTGAGGTCTTTCCTCATTTGTTCTACTTCCTTTAATTCAGCTTCGATCTCCACTTTCCATTTTTGTACTTTGGTTTCCAAATCAGCTGAAGCTTCATTATATTCAGGTACATTCTCTAAGATATAATCCATATCTATATAACCGACTCTTATACCTTTTTGAGCTTCTGCTGTGTTGGAGAAAGATAACCAAAGGATAGCTGCTAATACTAAAAGAACTTTTGTTTTCATGATCCTGTTTTGTTTATAGAAATAATCGTGCCAAAATTAAAATTGTTGTCCAATGATAAAGTGAGTCTCCCATCCATTATTTCCTGTCGTACCTGGAATTGGGTCAAAACCATACCCAAAATCAATACCCAGCAATCCAAAGGCTGGCATAAAGATACGTAAACCTGCTCCAGCAGAACGATTTAATTGAAACGGATTGAATCCTCTAAAGCTATCATAAGATGCTCCACCTTCTAAAAATGCCAGCATATAAATAGAGGCTGATGGTTTTAGAGTAATAGGATAACGAAGCTCTAACGAATATTTATTATAAATTGTTGCCCCATCTTCTACAAAATCTGGGTCATTTGCTCTACTTAATGGTATTAATGATTGGTTTGGATATCCTCTAAGAGCTACAACTTCCCTTCCATCCAAGGCTGTTGCTCCTAATCCGTCACCTCCTAAGAAAAATCTTTCGAAAGGAATATTTCCTCTATCATTGTTGTAAGCTCCAAGAAAACCATATTCTGCTCTGGTTCTCAAGACTAATGGTTGTTTGCCTATTTTAGCTAAGGTAGTATACCAGGTAGCGTCAAATTTAATCTTGTAATATTCTAGCCAATCAAATCGTTCTTGGTCAATCTCACCTCTTTCATCCGCTAGTGTCTGAAGTTCTTCAGTACTCAATCCTGAATTTGGATCATCTAATTGTCCTTGGATATCCGATCTTCTTTCTGCCAATTGACTATAATCTGTACCATCCCATAAAGAATAAGGTAGAGAAAGCTTAGCGATAAGATTAAACTCTGACCCTGATGTCGGGAAAATTGGATTAATAGCTGTATTATTTCTGTTAATTCCTATGGTGTATGCAAGATTGTTAGAAGAACCATTACCAAAGGTAAATAATCTGGTATTGTAGTTTTTTAGGTTATAATGTTGAATACTTATCGCCTGTGATAAGGTAAAGTAATTATCAGGCCAATTCAATCTTTTTGCAATACCAATAGACCCACCAGTAATTAAAAACTTACTATCTCTATCTACATCTCTAGTTCTGTTGTTAAATAAGAACTGTATTGTATGAGAAAAAGATGTAGAAAGCTGAAATGGTCTTTTTCCACCAAGCCAAGGCTCAATAAATGACAGGCTGTATGTTTGGAAAAACTGACTAGCTTGTGCTCTAACACGAAGCGTTTGACCGTCTCCCATAGGTAAAGGACTATATGCTTCTTTATTGAAAATATTTCTGATAGAAAAGTTACTGAAGGCTAAACCTAAGGTTCCAACAAAACCTCCACCACCAAAACCACCTTGAAGCTCAATCTGACTTGCTCCTTTCTCTACTACAGGATAGTTGATATCTATAGTTCCAGCTTGCGGATCGGCATTTTTAAACTGAGGTTCTAATTGTTCAGGATCAAAAAATCCTAATTGACCTATTTCTCTAACTGTCCTTACAACTAAATCTTTGCTATATACTTGACCTGGTTTAGTTCTTAAGATTCGATAAACAACATGATCATTAGTTTTATCATTACCTGTAACTGTAATATGATCAAAATGTACTAGTTTTCCTTCTCGAATTCTTATTTCAAAATCTATGGTGTCGTTTTTAACATTAGTTTCTACGGCATCAATATTAGAAAATAAATATCCATTATTTTGATACAAGTTGGTAAGATCGTTTGCATCGGGTTTAGTGTTATCAGCAATCTGTTTTTCCAGAAGAACTCCATTGTATACGTCTCCTTTTTTGATAACTAATTGTCTTGCTAATTGATTATCAGTATAAACGCTGTTCCCTAGAAAATTAATATCTCCGAAATAATATTTATTACCCTCCTCTATAGCAAGATTTAAAGACACACTGTTATTATCTTCTATAATTAAAGAATCAGTAGTGATTCTAGCATCTCGGTATCCTTTTTCTTTGTATTTACTAATAATATTTTCTTTGTCTTCCTGATAATCATTCTTTATGTATTTCGAGCGTTTCCAGAATCTCCAGAATTTTTTCTGTTTAGTGTTCTTCATTGCTGATCTCACTTTGCCATCAGAAAATTGCTCGTTTCCATTAATCCTAATCTTATCAACTTTTACTCGATCACCTTTATCGATACGAACTAACATATTAACCTTGTTAGTAGGAACAGTATCCTTAACGGGAGTAGTGTTGATTATAACCTTGGTATTAAGAAAACCATCTTTACGATATTTATTGGTAATAAAATTACGTGTAGTAGTAATGAGGTTTTCAGTAACCTTTGCTCCAGATGTCAGACTGTTGTCTTTAATTAATTCTTCCGCTTTACGCTTTCTGATACCTTCTATACGAGCTTGGTTTAACTCCGGAACCTCTTGGATATTAATCTCAAGATAGGCAGTGTCGCCTTCTACTTTAGTGATGTAAAAATTTATATCGCTAAATAATTCAAGATCCCAAAGTTTCTTTATAACCTGACTGATACGATCACCTGGCAATGAAATTCGTTGACCATTCTTAAGACCTGTAAAGGTTATAATGGTGTTTTTACTATAAGTAGATATTCCTGTAACTTCAATATCTCCGATAATATACTCTTTTCCGCTAGTACCTGGTAAGTTTTGTGCCGAAAGTAATACTGTATTTAATAAAAATGCAATAAATGCAAAATACGTAATGGGTAATTTTTTTGTCATCTTTTTAACTAAGCTGCTCACTAGTTTTTCCAAATCTTCTTTCTCTTTGTTGATAATTTAAAATGGCTTCAAATAAATCTGTTCTTTTATAATCGGGCCATAATATTTCAGTAAAATATAATTCTGCATACGCAATCTGCCATAATAAGAAATTACTAATACGTTGTTCTCCACTGGTACGTATTAATAAATCTACATCTGGTAGCGTTTTGGTATACAAATGCTCATTAATGACTGCTTCATTTATAAGATGTGGCGAAAGTACATTATTTTTAACTTTATTGCTTATTTCTTGAATAGTTTTTATTAGCTCTTCTCGACTACCGTAACTAAGGGCTAAAGAAAGCGTCATGTGCTTGTTATCCTTAGTCTTTTCAATAACTTCTAGTAATTCTTTTCTTGCTTTTTCGGGTAGTGCTTGTAGGTTTCCGATAGCGTTTAAGCGAATATTATTTTTTTGAAGTGTTTTTATTTCTTTCTTTAAGGAACTTACCAAAAGCTTCATTAAAGTTTCTACTTCTAACTTAGGTCTGTTCCAGTTTTCTGTAGAAAAGGCATACAATGTAAGATACTTTATTCCTATTTCAGCAGCTCCTTCTACAACTTCTCTAACGGCTTTTGTTCCATTTTCATGGCCAACAGCTCTAAAGAATCCTTTCTTTTTTGCCCATCTGCCATTACCATCCATAATGATGGCTACATGTTCCGGAATGTTAGAATTGAGTTGTTCTTTATTATTCATTTTTAGAATGCACAATAACATGGGATTCTACCCCATGTGTAGGATAATGTTATGCCGGTAAATACATACCAATCATTATTATCCAAATTACCAAATCCTGTTCCAAACGCACTGTCTGGATCACTTCCATCTAAATTGTCAGTGAATGTATATCTCGCACCAATTTCTGCACCTAATACCCAATGACGTCCGATAGTTTTCTTAACACCCACTACCATCGGGATAGCAACACTCCATTTTTCACTATAGGAGCTAATTTGATTGCCATTGTTAGGGTCAACCGCTTTTGCACTATAGTTAAAACCGGTCAAACCTGTGTATAGATATGGAGTAAACTGAGGTTCACCATCATATAGATACCATTCCCAAAAATTAAATTCTAATCCTGCAGATAATTCTTTTACAGAATTATTAAAACTAAAACCTCTTTGAACCCTTCTGTCATCTCCTTTAGAATCATTTGATTTAAGGTTGGCGTATAAAAAAGATGCTCTAAAAGCATGTCTTTTACTTCGATTCCATTTTCCGATCGCTCCAATAGCAAAAGCATTAGGCGAAATATAGTAGGTAGATCCTACGTCTCCAATATAATTAGAACCACCAGCCATCAGTCCAACCTCATAGGTTTGAGAGGTGATAGATTGCCCAAAAAACAAAATTAATACAAAGGATGCTAAGTATCTCATAGATTTTCAAAAGTTTGCAAATATAACAATTAACTTTAGTACACAAGAATTTGAGTAAAATAGTATGAATTAAAAAACACTTTTTAGTAGATTTTATTGTCTAATTACGTTTATCTTCACCCCAAAGCATTTTTTTTCGCAATGTTTTTAAGAAACTATCGCCTTCTAAAACAACCATATTTATTTTAAAAGGCGCTTTTTTTATAACAACTGTAGCTTCATTTGGTAACGTGTGTATTCTTGAATCTAGAGAAACTAAATATGTGTCTTCTCTTCCAGAAACTTGTAATTTGATTTCTTTGTCATCTGGAATAACTAGTGGTCTGGCATTAAGATTATGAGGTGCAATAGGTGTTAGTACCATGCTTTCTGCATCAGGCATCATAACGGGGCCACCGCAACTTAAAGAATATCCAGTAGAACCTGTTGGAGAGGAAATAATCAATCCATCTGCCCAATAAGAGGTAAGAAATTCATCATTAAGACTAGTGTGTACTGTTATCATAGAAGTCGTGTTTCTTCTACTAACTGCAATTTCATTCATTGCAAAGTTTAGAACTCCAAACTCTTCTGTTGGTGGGACAGTATCTATTGTTACAATGGTTCTTGGAGAGATATGAAATTTTTTATCTAATATAAGGTTGATCGTGTCTTTTATTTCTTCTTTTTGAATAGTTGCTAAAAAACCTAGTCTTCCAGTATTGATTCCAGCAATTGGGATACCTAAGTCTCTAACATAAGTAATCGTTTTTAAGATAGTTCCATCTCCTCCAATACTAAAAAAAAGATCATAGGAGTGGTCTAACTCCTCAAAAGTGCTAAAATGAGAATAGCTTTTATCAATATCGTCATGAAGATTAATGAGTTCGAGAAAGTTTTTCTCAATCACTACCTCGATATTATTTTTGTCCAGCGCTTCTAGTAATTGTTGGATATAAATTCCAGATTTTTCGTGATAGAACTGGCCGTAAATACCTATCTTCATTATGATTTAATTTGTTTAGGTGTTAGTTTATATTATTTGTTAAATATTAAGGTATTTTTCTAAATACTGAGACCTTTCCTTAAGATTATTTAAAAATGAATCTTCATGATGCTTAGATACAATGTTGTAGCTATATCTTCTAAATGTTTGGACAATATTATTTATATCACTATCATTTATTTTTAACGTAATTTGGATTACATCGTTTTCCATATTAGAAATGAAAAGACCAAGCAATTTAGCGTTATTTGATTCTACAATTTGTGAAACTTCGCTAAAAGAATAATCTAATACACCTTTTTCTACAATTAAAATATTACCCGGCTCACTTAGAAAAGGAGTTTCGTTAAAAAGATTCATAATATCTCTTAATTCAAAATATCCTTGATAGTTGTTGTCATCATCAAGAACAGGTAATATGTTAGAATGATTTTGTGCAAAGGATTCTAAAATATCTAACCAGTTGGCATCAGCTCTAACAAAAAAACCTTCTAAAGCATAAAGATAGGATTCTAATATTTCTTCAGTTTCAAAACATCTAACATCTGCTTCTGATATGCATCCTACATAAATACCATCTTTTAAGACAGGAAAATGAGTGTAGGTAAGTTCGTTAAATAATAATTGTGCGTCCGCAACCTTTGCGGTTGTAGACAGTGGATCTATTTCATTTATTATATATAAGCTTGTCTTCATATTCCCGGGGCTTTTTATGCAAATTAATCAAAAATATGTAACCGAGGCACTCTCAAGTTCGTATTTTTGCTTTTTATTAAAAGTTATATCAAAAACTATGACAAAATTAAGTGTTAATGTCAATA
Source organism: uncultured Aquimarina sp. (assembly GCF_947492405.1). Classification (GTDB taxonomy): domain Bacteria; phylum Bacteroidota; class Bacteroidia; order Flavobacteriales; family Flavobacteriaceae; genus Aquimarina. The sequence continues at coordinate 356,840 of NZ_CANLMP010000002.1, read as the reverse complement.
AAATAGCAACGCTACGTAATTCAAGAGGAGGTGATACGCCAAATTTACTTAAAGTGGCTGCAGATATTCAGGATTTTGGAGGAGAAGGAATCACTATTCATCCTCGACCTGATGAAAGACATATTAGGTATCAGGACGCTTATGATTTAAAACCAATAGTTCATACGGAATATAATATAGAAGGAAATCCAATACCAAAATTTGTTAATCTTGTGAACGAGGTGAAGCCAACTCAGGTAACGCTAGTTCCTGATGCAGTTGAAGCTATAACTAGTAATGCGGGTTGGGATACAGTAAAACATAAAAGCTTTTTAAAGGAAATAATCTCAGAGTTTAAAAGAAACGGTATCAGAACTTCAATTTTTGTAGATCCTGTAAGACAGATGGTTGAAGGAGCTAAAGAAACCGGTGCTGATCGAATCGAATTGTATACAGAGTCTTTTGCGTCTGAATATAATAAAGGTAATTTAGATTCAATTCTACCATACGCAGAATGTGCTAAGTTGGCCTTAGATTTAGAGATAGGTATAAATGCAGGTCACGATCTTTCGCTTGATAATATTAAATTTTTTAAAGAAAATATTCCTGGATTGCTTGAGGTTTCTATTGGACATGCATTGATTAGTGAATCCTTATATCTTGGTTTGGAAAACGTCGTTAATATGTATTTACACAGACTTAAATAATGAAAGCATGAGATTACACGCTAACGTTTTTGGAGAAGGGACGCCATTTCTAATTTTACATGGTTTCTTGGGTATGGGGGATAATTGGAAAACCCTCGCTAAGAAGATATCAGAATCTGGATATCAAATGCATCTGATTGATCAAAGAAATCATGGTCGCAGCCCTCATAGCGATGAATTTAGTTATGAGCTTTTAGCTTCTGACTTGTTAGAATATTGCCATATTAATAATCTGAAAGATGTAATACTTTTAGGTCATTCTATGGGAGGTAAGACCGCTATGTTCTTTGCTGTTAATCATCCTGAGTTACTTAAAAAGGTAATAATCGCTGACATCGGACCAAAATACTATCCATTACATCATCAAGATATCCTAGATGGACTTAGCTCTTTAGATTTTGAGGTGTTAAAAAGTAGGGGAGAAGTAGATAAAGCTTTAAGTGCGTATGTGCAAGATATTGGAGTACGGATGTTTTTGATGAAAAACCTATTTTGGAGAGAAAAGAACGAACTTGGTTTGCGAATGAATTTGGATAGTTTGATACAGAATTCCTCAGAAATAGGAGTAGAGCTTCCAGGGGATTTAGTTTATAATGGGCAAGTACTTTTTATTAAAGGAGCAAAGTCTAATTATGTTTTGAGCGAAGATGAGAGCCGAATTAAAAGGCAATTTCCTAAAGTAAAAATCGATGAGATTTCTAATGCTGGGCATTGGCTGCACGCGGAAAATCCCACGGAATTTTTAGCGTCCGTGTTAGAATTTATTAGAAATTAAACAAAAAATGCTATGTATGCATAATATTTTAATGATTTAGTTGGATAATTGGTATTTTCTACTAAATTTGGTGCATTATTTTTTCAATATTCTTAAAAAAACAAAAACAATTCTAATTTATTATGAAAAAACTACTATTATTAGTTCTATTCGCCTTAGTGACTTTGGTCACCTATGCTGGTGGATATAGAGTTAGTGTGCAAGGGCAGAGAGCGATGGCTATGGGGCATACAGGTGTTGCTGTGGTGAATAGTGCGGAACTAGTATTCTTCAATCCTGCGGGTCTTGTGTATTTAGAAAACAAATTAAATGTAAGTGTTGGTGCCAGTGGTATTTTTACAGATGTGATTTATCAAAACTCTGATTTTGGATCTTCTTCTGAGACAGATAGCTCTGTTGGTACACCGCTTAATTTATACGGATCTTATAAAGTTAATGATTGGTTGGCCTTAGGACTTGGAGTATATACTCCTTATGGTAGTGAGGTAACTTGGCCAACAGATTGGGCAGGTTCTCACCTAGTAAATAATATTGAGTTAGCGGCTATTTATATCCAACCAGTGGTTTCTATAAAACTTTCTGATCAATTTAGTATTGGAGGGGGTCCTATTTTTGTTACAGGTTCAGTTAACTTTAACAGAAATGCAAATAGAACATTAGCGGATATAGATGGTAATCGTTCTAATATTACCGTTGATGATTCTGGAGTAACTAATTGGGGGTGGAGTGTGAGTGCCATGTTTAATCCAACTGAAAATTTTAGATTAGGATTTAGCTATCGTAGCGAAATTATTCTTGAAGCAGAAGGTGGTGAAGCAACATTCTCAAATTTCCCTAATTCTCCTGCTACTCCTGCAAATGGTACTACAACATTTGATGCAGAATTACCTTTGCCAGCAGAATTAACAATTGGTCTTTCGTATCAGTTCCATAAAAAATGGTTGTTTGCTTTTGATTATAACAGACAATTCTGGGATGTGTATGAGTCATTAGATATTCAATTTGGTAACGGTTCTACTTCACTAAACCCTCGTAATTATAAAAACTCTTCTGTATATCGTTTCGGATTGCAGTATGATGCTACTTCTAAAATTTCTCTAAGAGCAGGGTACTATTTCGATGAATCCCCAGTGCAGTCAGGGTTTTTTGCTCCAGAGACACCTCGTAATGATTCTAATGGGTTTTCAGGAGGGGTTAGTTTTGCTATTACTCCTAAGTTAGCGATAGATGCTTCTTTCTTTTACTTAAGATTTGAAGAGGTGAATGAGTCTTATGATTTTTATCAAGAAAACGGACAAAATGTACCTTTTAGAGGGACTTATAAATCAAGCGCATTTGCGCCAGGACTTGGTTTAACTTATAAATTATAATTTGAAGATGAAAAACAATATAAAATATTTAGCAATTCTGGCATTAGGTTTAGTAGCTTGTGAACCAGAGTTTGATAATCCAATTGATGAAGCTGGAGTATATTCTAGCGGAGAGGCTGACTTCTCTAACTTTGTTGCTTTAGGAAATTCTTTAACGGCGGGTTTTGCAGATAATGCATTGTATATAACAGGACAGGAAAATTCTTATCCTAATATACTGTCGCAACAATTTGCTCTTGTAGGTGGTGGAGAATTTACACAACCACTAATGGCTGATAATGTAGGTGGGTTTGCAGGTCAAACTGATAGGTTCCCTCCAAGGTTAGTGTTGGCTTTTGATGCTGAAGGTAATCCAGGTCCTTCTTTATATACTGGAGCTGCGCCATCGACTGATATTACAACTAATTTAGGAGTTTCTTTTAATAATATGGGAGTTCCTGGAGCAAGAGTTTATCATTTAGGTTTTCCTGGATATGGTGCATTAAATCCATATTTTGGACGTTTTGCTAGTGAGCCTAATGCAACCGTTATTGGAGATGCTGTAGCACAAAACCCTACGTTTTTTAGTTTGTGGATAGGAAATAATGATATTTTAGGATACGCTACTTCAGGTGGTGTAGGCTTGGATCATAATGTTACTGGTAATATGGACCCAAGTACTTACTCTCCTCAAGGTCTCGATATTACGAATAGCGGAACTTTTGATTCAACGTATCGTCAGCTTATTGCTGCACTTACAGCTAACGGTGCAAAAGGAGTAGTACTTAATTTGCCTAATGTAACGACATTGCCTTTCTTTACTACGGTGCCATTTGCTCCTCTAAGTCCATTAGATCCTAATTTTGGTCCTCAAATCCCAACATTAAATGCAACTTATGCAGGATTGAATGCTGCTTTTGCTTTTGCAGGTGTTCCAGAAAGAGCAATATCATTTTCAACTAGCGCTGCTAGCCCTGTTGTTATTAAAGATGAATCTTTAGACGATGTTTCAGCTGATTTAGCAGTTGCGTTAGCGGGTACATTTGGTCCTTTAGCTCCAATTGTTGCTGCACAATACGGACAGGCTAGACAAGCGACAGCTAATGATTTATTAGTGTTGACTAGTTCCGGTGTTATTGGTCAGGTAAATGAAGCAAGATTGACAGAATTGATAGGATTTGGTTTAACACCAGAGCAGGCAGGACAATTTTCAGTTAATGGTGTGAGTTTTCCATTGGAAGATCAGTATGTATTAACTCCAGCGGAACAATCCTCAGTAGAGAATGCTCGTCAGGCTTTTAATACTACGATTGCTACTGTTGCCAATGCTAATGATTTAGCCTTTTATAATGTTTCAAATGATTTAACACAAGCTGCTAACGGTGGGATTCCATTTGATGGCGGAGTAATAACTTCTGATTTTGTAACTGGTGGTGGATTTTCTCTAGATGGTGTACACCCTACACCTAGAGCACATGCTTTAGTAACTAATGGTATTATTAATGCGATAGAGATTGCATATGGAGCTACTTTGCCTTCTGTAAATCCAGGAGATTACGGGACTGTTACCTTAAGTAATGAGGTGAATTAAATAGAATAATTTTTATTCATTTAAAAAGAGGCTGTCTAAAAAGTTTTAGACAGCCTCTTTTTTTGTTCTACAAGGGTTTAATATTTCCAATAATTGTTTCGTTTGTAAGTGTTTCTTTGAAATACTTCGATGGTTTATCCTGAGAAGTTTATTTTAATATCAGATCTGATGTTTGGAACGTTTGAAAATTAAAAACAGTAAATCTGAATTTTAAACATCTATAAGTTTGATATTTTATAGGTTTCTGAGCCGTTCTTAATTATATAAAACCCTCTAGGTAAACTTTTAGTAAAAATATGTTCTTCTTCTTTTGTGGCAACTATTTTTTTAGTTATCAGTAGTCCAGAGATATTATAAATAGAAACTTCATAAAAGTTTTTGGTTGATTTTTCTGATAATAACCTTGAGAATATATTTTGTTCCGTATATGTAATAGGTATGATAAGAAGATTGTCAGCTTCACCAGCTGTGCCTTCGTTGTTAGAGTTGTCAGAATCAATATCCACTAGAATAAAATAATTTCCATTAGCAAGCTCTCCATTATTGTTAATATCCCATCCATTAATTGAAGTAGAAATGCCAAAGGAGCTATTTATATTACGACTAGGTATATTAACTGTTTTTATGAGTTTATCGGTATTGCCAATCGAATTGTTTAGAGAAAAGTAAAATTTAACTTTTGCACTATTAGAGGTAGTGTTGCCAATATTTCTAATTTCTAGTTTATCAAAAGTTAGATTGCCTACGCCGCCATTGGCTATTAAATGCTTTTTTCCACTATCAAAGAAAAGTTTTAAAGAAGGAGGGCAGGTTATGCACTGCGAGAAAGCAACCGAAACATCTGGATCAACGACTAGGTTAGGATTTTGTGATAGGGGGCATCCATTGTTTGAAGTTGGACCATATTCATTAGGACAAGTATCACTATTGTTTGGGATGTCATCACCATCGATATCGGTATCACATGCATCGCCAAGACCATCATTGTCAATATCTGATTGATTATCATTATTATTATTTGGGCAGTTATCACAAATATTTCCTACGCCATCATTGTCTGAATCTGATTGATTAGGGTTAGGAGTGTTAATACAATTATCTTCAGAATTCGGTATTCCATCATTATCATTATCAAATGAAAAACCATCTAGATCTTCAGGGCCAATTATCCTAAAAAAACAGCTTCTTACTAATGGATTGAATACGTCAAATTGATAAAGACGAAATTCAAACTCCATACGAGATCTAGCTGCGAGATTTAATCTTAATCTACTTGACTTGTAATAAAATTTTAAGCCATTTCCATCAGCTATTTCGTCATTTCCACTTATAAGCTGTGTTTCCCAATTACCTGTAGGATTCGAGTTGTTGTCTAATGTTCGGTATTTGATTATGAATACTCCGAGTTTGTTCCCTGCGATATCACTATTGAAGAACCCATTGTTATTAAAAGTTATGTAGAAGTTTAGACCGGTCCCATCAAATGTGGAATATTCGTATTCAAAATTTAGATCATTATATGCAGATGAGCATTGAGAGGTTATTGTCTGGGGTAGCAATAAAAAAAGAAAAATTAGTTTTAAAATAGTTTTCATAATAATATATTAAAAGTTAAAAGGTTATACTATATAGTGTCTTAATTTTGAGAATTGTTACTATAATATTTGTAGTTTTATGTATACTTTTTTTAAAGACTACTTAATCACGTAATTATGAAATTCTTATTAAAAATGATTCTTAGTGCTGTTGCCGTATTGGTATTGGCAGAAATTTTACCAGGAGCAAGTGTCGATAATTATGTGAGTGCTCTTATTGTAGCTGTTCTTTTGGCGATTCTTAATGCGGTTGTTAAGCCTTTGCTGGTTATACTAACCTTACCGGTAACTATCATTACTTTAGGATTGTTTTTGCTGGTGATTAATGCTGCAATTATACTAATGGCGGACCATTTTGTTTCAGGCTTTAATGTTAACGGTTGGCTGTGGGCATTGATATTTAGTGTTTTATTATCCGTGTTTCAATCTATATTATACTCTATTTTAAAGAAAGATAAAAGCTAACTGTTTTTCAGGGAGTTAAAACTTTGTTGAGTTGTAAAAAAGTATTACTTTTGCAACCCGATTTTTAGTACAAAAAAGTAGAGATAATGAATATTTCAAAAGAGCAAGTAGACGATTTAAATGCTGTAGTGACAGTAGATATTGCAAAAGCAGATTATAACGATAAAGTAGAGAACATTCTTAAAGATTATCGTAAAAACGCCAATATTCCTGGTTTTAGAAAAGGTCACGTTCCTATGGGATTGGTTAAAAAGCAATATGGAAAAGCAGTTTTAGTAGATGAAGTAAATAAGCTGTTACAGGATGCTCTTAATAAGTATCTGACAGAAGAGAAACTTGATGTTTTAGGTAATCCTTTACCTAAAGAGCAAGATAACTTCGATTGGGATACTGATGATTATTCTTTTGAGTTTGAATTAGGTCTAGCACCAAAATTTGAAATTAAACTTAATGGTAAAAAAGCAATAACTCACTATAAAATTGTTGCTACTGATGAGATGATTGATAATCAAATCACAACAATCCAAAAGCAATATGGTAAGTTAGTGCCAAAAGAGAGTGCTGAGAAAGATGATCTAATCAATGGTACTTTTGTAAATGAAGAAAAAGAGATAGAGAATCAAACAACTATTTCTTTAGATAAAATAAAAGGAAAAAGAAACTTAGATAAATTTATTGGTTCTAAAGTTGGAGATGTTTTAACATTAAAAACCAAAGGGTTATTTTCTGAGGATCAGGATTTGGTGAATGCACTAAAGATTAGTCAGGATGATGCTAAAGGTTTTGATGTAGAAGTAACGTTTACTATTTCTGAAATCAACAATCAGGAACTAGCTGATTTAGATCAGGATCTATTTGATAAACTATACGGTAAGGATGGTGTAAAATCAGTTACTGAACTTAAAGAAAAAATCAAAGAAGATGCCGCGCGTCAGTTTGTTCAACAATCGGATCAGCAGTTACTTAATGATGTAACAGAGAGTGTTCTTGAAAATACTAAATTTGATCTACCTGCAGAGTTTTTACAAAAATGGATTCAGGCTACGGGTGAGCAACCTTTGACTGAAGATGAAGCGAAGGATGAGTATGAAAAAAGTGAGAAAGGATTGCGCTTTCAATTAATAGAAGGAAAAATAATTAATGATAACAACCTTCAGGTTACTTTTGAAGAATTAAAAGAGTTTGCTAAAGATTTAATAAAAGGGCAAATGGCTCAATTTGGTCAGATGTCACCAGAAGATAAAGAACTGGAAGATATCGCAGCCAGAATTTTATCGAATCAGGATGAAGTGAAAAGAATTTCTGAACAACTAATGAGTCAGAAATTACTTGCCTACTATAAGGAGAACGTTAAATTGAAAGAAAAAGAAGTGAGTTTTGATGATTTTGTAAAAGAAGTTTACAAATAATCAACATACACTAATAAGGAATTTATACTTATATTTAGGGCGTTAAACCAAGATTGGATTAACGCCTTTTTTATAAAAATAAAATTTCAGAAAAAGAACATATGAATTACGGAAAAGAATTCGAAAAATACGCTACACAGCATCATGGTATTAATAGTAATTACTATGATAAAATTATCAGTAGTATGTATCCAACTGGGATGACTCCTAATATTATAGAAGAACGTCAAATGAATGTTGCTATTTTTGATGTGTTTTCTCGTTTAATGATGGATCGTATCATATTCTTGGGTACTGGCATTAATGATCAGGTAGCTAATATTATACAGGCACAACTGTTATTTTTAGAAAGTGTAGATTCTTCAAAAGATATACAGATTTATATAAATTCTCCTGGAGGTAGTGTGTATGCAGGTTTAGGTATTTATGATACCATGCAATTTATTAAGCCTGATGTAGCAACAATATGTACTGGGATGGCAGCATCAATGGGAGCAGTATTGTTATGCGCAGGTGAAAAAGGAAAGCGTTCTGGTCTACCACATAGTAGGGTAATGATTCATCAACCACTTGGTGGTGCTCAAGGACAAGCTAGTGATATAGAAATTACTGCTCGCGAAATATTGATACTAAAAGAAGAATTATATAATATCATAGCAAAACATTCGGGTCAGAGTTATGACAAAGTTTATGAAGATAGTGATAGAGACTATTGGATGAAATCTGATAAAGCTCTTGAATATGGAATGATTGATGAAATACTGAAAAGAGAATAAATTTATAGTTAATAATAATTGCAGATTAAAGATCATCTGCACCCCTAGAATAAGTCTATCAATGAATATCACATAGGTAGACGAGTTTTGTTGAAATAGATAATTATGCCGAAAGAAGATTTAGAATGCTCGTTTTGTGGGAGAAAGAAACCGGAAACCAATTTACTAATTGCAGGGTTAGATGCGCATATATGTGACCGTTGTATTGTACAGGCTCATGGAATTGTTGTAGAAGAGGCGAGAGACGAGGAAACAGGAGAGCTTAGCTCAGAATTAATGCTTCGTAAGCCGATGGCTATAAAGAAATTTCTTGATGAATATGTGATCGGACAAGAATTTACCAAGAAAGTTATGTCTGTTGCAGTATACAATCATTATAAGCGTTTATTGCAGCCTAGTACTGATGATGATATCGAAATACAAAAGAGTAATATCATTATGGTAGGGCAAACAGGAACTGGTAAAACATTGATAGCAAAAACTATTGCTAAAATGCTTAATGTTCCTTTAGCTATAGTTGATGCAACCGTACTTACTGAAGCAGGATATGTGGGTGAGGATGTAGAAAGTATTCTTACTCGTTTATTACAAGCAGCGGACTATAATCTTGAAAAAGCACAAAGAGGTATTGTTTTTATTGATGAGATTGATAAAATTGCTCGTAAAAGTGATAATCCAAGTATTACCAGAGATGTTTCGGGAGAAGGAGTGCAACAGGCTTTATTAAAGCTGTTAGAAGGAACTGTAGTGAACGTTCCGCCAAAAGGTGGTCGTAAGCATCCGGATCAAAAGTTTATTGAAGTAAATACCGAAAATATACTTTTCATAGCAGGAGGAGCTTTTGACGGTATTGAAAGTGCTATACAGAAGCGTCTAAATATGCAGGCAATGGGCTTTAGTGCTTCTAAATCAGAAGATATAATAGAAAAAGACAATCTATTGCAATACATTATTCCAAAGGATTTGAAAGATTTTGGGTTAATTCCAGAGATAATTGGTCGTCTTCCGGTATTAACACATATGAATCCATTGGATAATAATACATTGAGAGCTATTTTAACTGAACCTAAAAATGCAATTATAAAGCAATATAAAAAGCTTTTCGAAATGGATAATGTAACGTTTACAATTACTCCAGGAGCGTTAGATTATATAGTAGAAAGAGCTGTTGAGTATAAGTTAGGAGCAAGAGGATTACGTTCTTTGTGTGAAGCTATTTTAACGGATGCAATGTATGAATTGCCTGAGAGTGAAGAAACGGAGTTGAGAGTAACAAAGGATTATGCTGAAAAGAAATTGAACAAATCCATAATTAATAAGCTCAAAGCAGTTTCATAATCTATAAGGGTTATATAAAAAATAAACTCCTTAAGTTTTAAATGCTTAAGGAGTTTTTATATTTATAATACTTTCTTGTTAGAATAAAAGTATTGATGATGTTTCAAATTGATATTAAACGTGAATTAATCTTCTTCTGAATATAATATTTCTTCTATTTTCTTAGAAATGATTTCTTCTGTATTTCTTATTACTAAATCCTTACTATCCTTAAGGTTTATTTTAAATCCATTTTTAGCAATCAATACTTCATAAAAAGCGACTTTAGATGTTTCTCCGTAACACACTTTGTTTATGTCCAAAATCATGTTTTCTGTAGTAGATACAGATGAAGAAGATTCATTAGAAATAGTCCCGTTAATAGAAATATTTCCTTCGGAATTATCAGAGATAGTAACTGTTTCTTGTGCACTAACTGCTACAGAACATAAAATAAAAATAAGACTGAGTAAAAGATTTTTCATACTTGGGACATTTGTTAAATCATAACTTACTGATAACAAATTTAATACGAAAACAAGGGGTGTGAAAGATATTTTTTGTTTTTTAGTTCAATCGTTTTTTTTAATCGATGAAATACTCAATTTTAGCCAAAAAATAGAATTTCTTACGTAGATTTTTTACGTAAAAACCATAACTAAAAAAGTCGTGATGGGGAATTTTACTAATTTTAGTATAGATTTAAGCCTTTACTCGATTAAAGTGAATACGAACCAATTTTGTTTAATATAAGCAATTCATCAAGATATTTTCTAGAATTAGAGAGCCTGGGTATTTTATGTTGGCCTCCAAGTTTGTCATTTTTTTTCAACCAATCATAAAATAAATAAGGTCTGGCTTTATTAATCTGTAGAATGTTTAATGTAGTGTTGTTATACCTTTTTGCTTCATAATCACTATTAATGTTCTGAAGATTTCGATCAAGAATATTAGCAAAATCATCAAGATCCTTAGGATGCTTTTTAAACTCAATCATCCACTCGTGAGCACCTTTTTCTTTTCCTTCCATAAAAATAGGGGCAACTGTATAATCAATGATTTCACTATTGGTTTCTTTCGTAGCTTTCCTAAGTGCTTCTTCTGCATTTTCAATAATAAGTTCTTCGCCAAATACATTGATATGATGCTTTGTTCTCCCGGATACTTTTATTCTATAAGGGTTAATAGAGGTAAAACGAACAGTATCACCAATTTTATATCTCCATAAACCGGCATTGGTAGTAATAATAACAGCATAATTTTTACCAATTTCTACATCACTTAATGGTATCACCTTTTCATCGGAGGTTCCATAAGAGTTCATAGGGATAAACTCATAAAAAATACCATAATCAAGCATTAATAATAGCTCTGATGATTCGTTTCGGTCCTGGATTGCAAAAAAGCCTTCGGATGCATTGTAAATTTCATAATATCGAAAAGAATCTCGCGGTAGGATCTTTTTGTATTGATCAATATAAGGTTCAAAACTTACTCCTCCATGAAAGTATACTTCAATATTTTTCCATATTTCGAAAAGATGTTCTTGACCTGTTGTCTCTAATACTTGATTTAACAGAACCAGCATCCAGGATGGAACTCCAGCAAGGCTGGTAACATTTTCCTGAACGGTTTCATTTACAATAGCCATCATTTTCGTTTCCCAATCACTCATTAAAGAAACTTCGTTACTTGGAGTAGAACTGAATTCTGCCCAAAATGGCATATTGTCAATTATAATTGCTGATAAATCACCAAATGAGGTTCCGTTTTCTTTATACAACTCTTTACTTCCACCCAGGCGAAGACTTTTTCCGGTAAAAAGTTTAGAGTTTTCATTGTTATTAAGATACATGCATAAAAGATCTTTTCCTGCTGCATAATGGCAATCTTCCAGCGATTCTTGACTCACAGGAATAAACTTGCTTTTAGCATTCGTAGTTCCACTAGATTTTGCAAACCATTTAATAGGTGTAGGCCAATATATATTATGTTCTCCTAGTCTACTGCGTTCGATCATTTCTTCGTAATCTTCATAAGAACGGATTGGAACTCGCTCTTTAAAGGTTTCATAACTGTGTATAGATGAAAAATCATAAGTCTTGCCAAACTCTGTGTTCTTGGCTGTTTCTAATAAAACGTGTAACAACTCCAGCTGTACTTCATTAGGGTATTTTAGAAAAAGCTCCATCTGATGAAAACGCTTTTTTAGAAACCAGCTAGCGATAGAATTTACTAAAGGAATTGGCATTTTTTGATGTATCTTTAGGCTGTAATTAGCATTAATATGATTGTGTGATTGACTTTCGTCGGAAACTAAAATAATAAAAATAATATCATTCTTTTTATAGATTAACTTATAACTGAACTTTTTATGCAATATCAAGGAGTATTAACCAAAATGCAAACAGAAGTAGGGAGCCCCATTCAATACTATTTAGTGTTTGATTCTGATTTTATTCATATGAATCAACTACTGAATAAAACCCTAAGTATAAAATTTGTAGGTTATCAGTGCTTAGCTTGTGGCGAAAACAAGAAAATATATAGGCAAGGATATTGTTATGATGATTTTTATAATCAACCTCAGGTAGGTGATTGGGTAATGCGTCCGGAACTAAGTAAAGCTCATTTAGATATAGAAGATCGGGATTTGGATTTTGAAAAGAAAGTACAACTTCAGCCACATATTGTTTATTTAGCAAATTCTAGTAATATTAAGGTTGGCGTAACTCGAAAAACACAAGTTCCTACTAGGTGGATCGATCAGGGAGCTCATGAGGCTATTGAAATTGTAGAAGTACCTAATCGATATCTTGCGGGGATTACCGAAGTTGCTTTAAAAGATCATGTAGCTGATAAAACAAATTGGCGGAAAATGCTCAAGAATGAGATTGAAGATGAAGACTTATCAATATATAGAGATAAGCTTAAAGAATTTATTCCTGATGAGGTAAAAGAGTATTTCATAGAAAACAATAAAGAAACAGAACTTGATTTTCCTGTTTTAGCGTATCCTAGTAAGCTAAAGAGCTTAAACCTGGAAAAAACACCCGAATATTCGGGTGTGCTAAAAGGTATCAAAGGGCAATATTTAATTTTTGAAGATGATACCGTTTTTAATGTTAGAAATAATGAAGGGTATGTAGTTCAGTTAACTATGATTTAATTAGCGTTTTCTATAGCTAATACTTCATTTCCATATAATTCGCATTGCTCGATAGTTTCTTTAATATGATCCATAGTTGTTCTAGGATTGATTAAACACATTCTTAATACTACTTGGCCTAAAAGTACAGTAGTGACTAATAAGGCTTCTCTAGAATTAATCATTTTTTCAGAAATTTTTTGATTTATTATGTCGATTTCTTTTTCTGAGAAATTTTTATCAATAGGATTATATCTAAAATTTATTACTGCTAAAGTCGCAGGCGATATTACTTCCCATTTAGGACTTTTTCTTAATAAACTTTCGGTTTGGTCGGCTAATTCTATATTGTATTGAATTGCCTTTTTAAAAGAATCCAAACCAAATGTCTTTAATGACATGTAAAACTTTAATGCTCTAAACCTACGAGTTAATTGAATACCGTGATCATAAAAGTTAATTTCAGATTCATTGCCTTCTACATCCCTTAGATATTCGGGTTTTTCGCTGAAGGTTCCGCTAAGCCAATTATGATCCTTAACTAATAAACAACCCATTTCATAAGGTTGAAAAAACCATTTGTGAGGATCGACTGTTAGAGAGTCGGCTTTTTCAATGCCTTTTAATAACTCTTTTCCGTTGTTGGCCAGTATGGCTGCACCGCCATAAGCTCCATCAATGTGGAACCATAATTTTTCTTCAGCACAAATTTTAGCCATTTCATCTAATGGATCTACTGTTCCTGTGTTTGTAGTACCTGCAGAGGCGATTAGACAAAAAGGTTCTAGCCCTTGAAGACGATCCTTAGCGATAGCATTTTTTAATTTATTAAGAGATATTTTGAATTCCAGATCTGTAGGTATAATTCTTATTTGACTCTTTTTAAAGCCTATTACTTTAATCGCTTTTATGTTAGAAGAGTGCGCCTGATCTGATAAGTAAATCACTGCTTTAGAAAAATCATCTCCACATTTTATTCTTCTGGCAGTTACTAATGCAGTAAGGTTGGCCATGGATCCTCCACTTGTAAAAATACCTCCTCCTTCTTTAGTGCCAAATCCAAAAATTTCTAATAGCCAGTTCATCGTAAGTATTTCTAATTCTGCAGCTCCCGGTGATGCCGCCCAGCCACCAGAGAAAATGTTGAAGCCAGTAGCAATGGTATCTGCCATCGCACTGATGTAATTACTTGGACCTGGTACGAAAGAAAATGATTTAGGGTGTGATACAATAGTGCTTTGCGGAATAACATTTTCCATCACAAAATTAAGAACTTCATTGGCTTCTGTAGAGTGATGTGGTATATCTTCTGTTAATAAGCTATCCATTTCCTCTCTAGTAGCTATTGCTACTGGTTTTTTAGAGTCTTGAGTGTCAAAATGTTCTACAATATGATCTATAATTGTATAACCATATTGTTTCATATCTTCTTTAGATAACTCTAGTTTAGCGTTGAGGTTATTTTCTTTCATTGGGATCTTTTTACCTACTTTATTTGCAAAAATATACGATTTCAAGAAGTATCTACTAGTATATATTTATTAAAAAAAGGTATTCTTCTTTTAGAATGCAGCAATAAGAAATATCTATGAGGTTGCCTCATCATAATATTGACAAATACATTGCAATTAAGATTACGGTGATACGTAAAAATATTTTTCTGTTTTTTAATAAAATCTTAATCTTTTAATAGGGTAGCGCAAAAATGTCTCTTAATTCTTATTGTTCGTTTTTGACTATATATTATAGCTTTTGTTTAGAAGGGTGTTAAAACGAATGAATAGAAATATATTGAATGTTTAAAAAAAAAGAGAATTACGCTACTAAGAATTTTATTCCTTGAACAAAAGAAATGACTATGAGTGCTATACCAATAATTTTGAATAATTTGGTTTTAGAATTATTAGATTTTTGAGCCATCTTATTTCCCCATTGACTATATAGATACAATGTGCCAATTTTACCAAGATATATTCCTGAAAAGAAAAGAAATAAGGCAACAATAGGAGTATATAATGTGAGTTCGAAAAGATGCTTGTTTGTTAAGGATATCGCTATTATCCAATATAGAATTACTGGAGGGTTTAAAAATGCAAGAGAAAAACCGGTTATGAATTTAGATTTCCCTAACTTAATTTTAGGTGTTTTCTCATTCATTTCTTTTTTGTTTTTTCGTACTAGAAAATAAATACCGATTGCTAAAAATATAGAAATAATCACTAATTGAATCCATCGGTTGTTTTCGAAAAACCCAGTGAGTTCCATACTACAGTGTAAAGCAAAAAGAGCTAATAATACTTCTCCGATACCTGCTGCTAATGCAATACGGAATGCTTTTCTAGTATCTTCTTTAATTGTTGTGTTGATTACAGCAATATTAACTGCACCCAGAGGTAAAGCGCCAGCAACTGAGGTTAAGATTCCTAGGATAAGATAGAATGCGATCATATGGCTTTAGTAGTAATTTTATAACTACCCTTACATTAATTAAGTGTATTGTGTGTAATTAAAAAGAAGCGATAATTTTTTAAATTATCGCTTCTTTTTGTGATGCTTATAATAGTTGTAGTTTGTGTGTTTAACAGTTGATTTAAAAACTTCTAGTAACTCCGATTCTCATTTTTTTAATAATTTCCTCGTAATAAAGGATTGTTAATATAATTTTTTCGGTGTCTGCATAGGGCACAAGCTCTTCAATAGAAGTTTGTGCTATATCTATAGCCTCTTTAGTAGCTTCATTACTTTTCTTAAGTGATTTTACATGACCAGAATCCTCCTTAATTCCTAAATCGCCTAACCGAACTCCAGGTTCATTGGTTAGAGATAAAAATGGAATTACAGTTACAATTTCTCTAACTCGATCCTGATATAATTTGATAAGCTGTCCTTTTTTTAAATTTTCTAGATCATTTATTGTATGAAATTTGGTGATTTGATCTTTTTTAACAAAAAAAATGGCTTCATCTTTTTCCTGGGCATTCGTATATTGGAAAAATAGAAAAAAGATGAAACCTATTAATAATTTTGAATTAAGCATAATTTATACTGTAGTATTAAAATTCATTTGTTGGATTTAGGGGATCCGGAACAAAAAAAGTATTATTTTATTATTGAAAAAGTGACACTTATTGCATTACCATATAATTATTCATTGCCTTCTTAAGCTGAAATTTTGGAGCTGATTTGCTTGTAGGATCTTCAAAAAGGTTATCTACACTTACAAAATCTTTAGTGAATCTATTATACTTTAGAACATTCATTACCCCATTGTTAGGCTTATAGCTAACTTCTACGCCTTCTCCGTGTATATTAAAAAAACTATTGTCCATTTTAAAAGCTCTTTCCAAAACAGCAAGGGATGTATAAGAATCATCGAATTTTACCACATTTAAAAAACCAGATATTTTAGAGTTGTGTATGTATACTAAAGCAGAATTTGCTGCAGAAATAGCTGATGATGTATGTATATAATTGGTTTTGTCAGAAAGATTTACAAAAGTGGAATTAGTAATGGTTACATCCGTAATAGCATTAGGTTTCAAGTATCCAGAATTTTTATCATAACCGTCAATTTCTATTGCATATGATCCTTTTGGACTGTTAATATATGGGTGACGAATAGCCATTAAATAGTCTAGGTCTCCTTTAAAACCTTCAGAAATTTGAAAATCATCATCTTCTGCTTTGTAAGAAAGCATATTTCTCATATTATTATTTCCTCCGGTCCAGTTAAATGAATCCTGACCAGAATAGCTAACCATAACATGATCTATGATTGAAGCAGTCCCTATTCCGAATAGAGATAGTCCATTAGAGTTTTCGCTTCTTTTAGTTTTATTACCAGGAAATTCTATTCGAACATATCTTAAAATTGAAGTTTGTTCGTTTTGATCACTTCCTCCGTATACAGAATACTGAGGATTAAAGTTTCCTTTAATTACACCATTACCAGATACTGAATTTACTCTTCCGGAACCAGCTATTATGATTCCACCCCAATCTCCACTAGCTCTTGATTTAGGAGCTTTGTTAGATGTAAAAACGATAGGATAAGCTTCAGATCCAACTGCAATCAATTTAGAACCTCTTGTTATGATTAGGTTTGCAGGGTTTTCATGATCACCTCTGATAACAGTTCCTTCCTGTATTGTTAGTGTAGCATTGCCAATAACATATACATCTCCAGAAAGTAAGTATACAGTATCATTATTTAAATACGTATCATCTGCTATTATATTTGGAAGTTTTTCGTCTGCTTCAGGATAGTTTGTGGTGTTGGGAGTGAAGTTGGTCCAGCCTTTTATCCATTTACTATCGTTACCATTAAAATCTTGTGCATTAGATGTTAGAACAGTAATAGTTAGTAGGAGACATGTAGTCAAGGCGCATCTTAGTTTCATAAAAGTTTTATTTTGGGGTTATAAATAGGAAGAAAATTCTTTCTTCTTTTTTCGAAGTCACTAAGTTAAGATACTTTTTGAAGACTAGGTTACGGGTTTTCCGTAAAATATGTACGTTCGTCGTTTTTTTTAATTAATTTAATAAAACTTTAAGAGTATAATTCCTACTTAATAGGGTTTTATGTCGTTGATTATCAATAATTTAATAATTGTTTATTTTTTATAGATAAATGATAAACAAAAATGTATTTAGTTGTGAATTATTTTTTTGAAGAGATTATTGTTTATTTTAAATAATTGATAAACAGTTATTTATGAGTTTTTGCCTTTTTCTTATTTTATTGCAAATTTTCGCGTTTTATATAGATGTTTGAATTTTAAAATTCAGAAATAAACAAAATTATGAAGTCGTATGACAGTTTTTTATGTAGTTAATCGATTTGTTTTTAATTTGTTATTTATTAAAATGAAGGTCTAAATATTCCCTTCCTTACCTAATCGCATCTTTTTAATCATTTCTTCAAAATATAATACTGCCCAGATAATCTTATCTGTATCAGAATAAGGAACTAGTTCTTTTATAGTGTTTGTAGAATAAACAAATGCTCTATCTGCTATTTCATTATTTTTCTCTACTATTTTGATTTTATCAGAATCTTCTTTGATACCTACGTCACTAAGACTGGTTCCAGGTTTATTGGTTAACGATAAATAAGGTAGCACTACAAAAATTTCTCTAGCACGTTCCAGATATAGTTCTATTAACGCTCCTTTATTAAGATCTTGTAATTCATCAATAGTATGAAATCTATTAATCAGTTTGCTGTTATCAAAAAAAACTCCCTTTTTCTTTGTTTGCCCGCTTGTAGTGCTTATTGCAAATGTTATTAGTAATAAAGTAATTATTTTTTTCATGATGTTAGTTTTTGATGTAAGTGTAGTTTATTGAACTACCATATAGTTGTTTAATGAATTTTTTAATGTAAAATCTGGATGAGCATTATCTAAGGGGTTGCTAAAAACCTCTTCAGGTTGCTGAAAATCTTTAGTAAATCGGTTATATTTAAGTAAATTGAATGTGTCACCAGTTATATTGTGATGAGTAATAACCCCTTCATTATGCACGTTAAAAAAGCTATTATCAAGCTTAAAAGCTGTTTCTATCATCTTAAGAGTTGAGAAAGATTTGTCTAATTTAACTACATCAGAAAATCCTGATATATTGGAGTCATTTAGATATAATTCACCAAGGTTGTTTATAGATATTGCCGCTCTGGAATGATAATAATTGCTTTCATTCACCAAGGTGATCAACGTTGCTCCTGTGATGTCAATACTAGATAATATTTTCGAATTTTCAAATCCTAAGTTTTTATTATAACCATCTACTTCTATTGCGTAAGATCCGTTATTGCTTGTAATATATGGGTGCTTAATAGCTAGAATATTTATAAGTTCACCTCTATACCCCTGTGTAAAGTCAAAATCATCATCATTAGATTTAAAAGAAATAAGATTTTTAGCTTTAGATGCTCCACCATGCCATTCAAAGGAGTCATCTGCAGAATAACTTACCATAATATTTTCTACTATCGATTGATTCCCAAGCGTATATAATGAAAGCCCATTTGTAGATTTACCCGCGTATTCAATTCTAACATATCTTAAAATTGTAGTTTCTTCATCAATATTATTTCCACCAAATATGCTATATAACGGATTGAATTTTCCTTTTATAGTTCCTTCTCCTTCTATAGTGTTTGCTTTACCCGAACCGATAATAGTAATTCCACCCCAGTCACCACTTTTTCTAGAGTTACGGGATTTGTTAGACGTAAATACTATCGGCAAAGCTTTGCTACCATCTGCAATTAGTTTAGCTCCTTTGGTAACAATTAGATTCGTAGACTTTTCTGTATCTGCTTTTATAAGAGTTCCTTCTTGTATAGTTAATGTAGCATTGTTAGTTACATACACGTCTCCAGACATTAGATAAACAATGTCACTTCTTAGATAGGTGTCTTTGTTTATAATATTAGGTAATTGTTCATCGTGGGTAAGATAATTGGTTTTGTTTGGTTCAAAATTGGTCCAATCCCTGGTCCACTTCATATTATTAGGATTAAAGTTGCTTTGAGATAATCCCGAAATCGAAATTGCAATAAATAAAAATATGCTTAACAGTTCTCTTTTTTTCATAACTTCATTTTTTTAGTCTCACACTTTGTTAAACCACATTGGATTATTCATCCAAAAATTAAAATTCGTTTGTTAGTACTCCATTTAGTTCGGTGAAATGGGATGAAGATTACATGAAAAATGATTTATTAACATTTTTTTGTAAAAGTTGAAATAATAATAAGTTATAAAATGTTACTACTTGTTTTTGTTTTAATCCGCTTATTTTTAAATAGATAGACTTGTGTAAAAACAAAAAAACAGCCCTAAGTGGCTGTTTTTGTAAATTATGGAATGTGGATTTTAGAAATTCCCGTTCACCCCTATCCGAATTTTTTTAATCATTTCTTCGTAGTAGAGAATAGACCATACTATTTTCTCTGTATCCGCATAGGGTATAAATTCGGTTATTAAATTACCTGTACTCTCAAATGCTTCCGTAGTCGTTTCGTGATGTTTTTTTAGGAGTTTTAGATTGTCTGAGTTTTCTTTAATTCCAATATCAGAAAGACTTACATCTGCTTCATTAGTAAGTGCTATATAAGGTAATACAGTAATAATTTCATTTGCTCGTTCTATATATAATTTGACAAGTTCTCCTTTTTTTAAATCTTCTAATTCATCAATAGTATGAAATTTAGTAATTAAGGTGCTTTGATCAAAAAAGATATTCTTTTTAGTTTGAGTAAAACCTATAGCGGTTAAAAAAAGAGCTAGAAACAAGGTAATTGATTTCATTATAAAGATATTAATTAAGGTAAAAATAGTTTTATTGCATGACCGTGTAAGTGTCACGTGCTTGTTTTAACGTAAATTTTGGGTTTTTAGCATCTAACGGTTTTTCAAAGAAATCAGATACGTTTTTAAATTGTGTCGTGAACATATTATATTTAAGCAGTCCTTGTACTTCATTTTTTGGTTCTATTGGAACCAAAACATTTGTATCGTGCACATTGAAAATACTATTTTCTAAAGAAAATGATGTCTCTAAATTAACATAAGATGAATAAGATTTGTCAAATTTTGCTACATTGGCAAAACCAGATATTCTAGAATCTGCGACATGTAGCCGAGCTAAATTTTTAGAAGAAATTGCCGCTCCGGTATGCTGATAATTACTGCTGTCTGATAAATTGATTAAAGTAGCATCTTTTATATCTACATTAGATAGTTCTAGAGATGTCATACCTAATTTTTTATCATAGCCATCTATTTCGATTGCATAAGAACCGCTGATGTCAGAAATATATGGATGTCTAATTGCTATAATATTATATAATTCTCCTTGGTAACCTAAAGTGAAATCATAATCATCATCTTTAGCCTTGTATGATATAAGATTGTTCATATCTACAGTGCCGCCAAAAAATTCAAAAGAATCATCGGCAGAATGACTTATCATAATATTATTAAGGATTGATTTTTTTCCTAAAGCATATAAAGATAGGCCATTTAGTTCTTTTGATTGATTAATTTTTTTTCCTGCATACTCAATTCGTACATAAGTCATAATAGTAGTCATCTCATCGCTATTTTCTCCTCCATAAAGAGAATGCTGCGGAAGAAAATCACCTTCTATAACGCCCACTTTGGATGGAGAATTGATAATTCCGGATCCGGAGATTATAATCCCACCCCAATCACCACTTTTTCTTGCTTTTGGCGATTTGTTAGAAGTGAATACAATAGGTTGCCCTTTTAGACCTCTGGCAATTAGTTTTGATCCTTTACTTACTACAAGACTTGTTTGAGTTTTGGTATCACAACGAATGATTGTCCCTTCTTGGATTGAGAGTGTGGCGCCATTAATGACATATACACTGCCAGAAAGAAAATAAACGGAATCATTTGTTAAGTGAGTGTCTTGATCAATTATCGCAGGGATATCTTCATCTGATTGTGGATATGCTTCATGATTCGGGTCGAAATTAGCCCATCCATTGATCCATTTCATGGAATCGTCGTTAATTGTATTTTGCGACAATATTATGGAAGGGAAAAATATTAGTATTGTTAGGGATAAAATAGTTGATTTCATAACTGTTTTACGGGGGTTTTGTATTTTGGGAATAAAATTATAACTATAAGTGTTCTACCTATTGCGTCTAACTTTATTAAATAGTTAATCCAATTTTAATAAATTTATTGTGTTGAGGATGCTATTTCTTTTATGAAATAGTTGCAAAAAACATCGAATGTTATTTGTGAAGCCTTAATGTTTTGATTTTAAATGGTTAATATTCGTTTTCGAATCCAATTAAAATCCAATACTTTTTCTGAGTTTTCCCAGTACTAATGTAGTAAGAAATCGGGTTAAAAAAAACTTATTACTAGTAGAACTTTGATATAATTAGAATTTTTAGACAAAGTTTAGAAATCTACCAGCTGAGCTTATAAAATTATAAAAAAACTAGATAATCTTTACTATGTAGGTAGATTTAGTTCTTGGTCTTTGTAGTATCTTTTTTCTTTTTCTTACCAAGAAACCCTCCAAAAATATCTTTAGCAACATCTTTTAATTTGTCTTCTGGATTATCCGTAGTTGTTTTAGTGGAGTCTTTATCTTTTTTGGAACCTCCTAATAAATCTGTAAGTACTTTGGTTCCCTCGTTCACTATCTTTCCGGTTGCTTTTTCTTTTTGTTTGTTTATGATTTGTTGTGTTAATTGTTTAACCGCCTGACCTGTATTAAGATTTATCTTTGGGTTAGAAAAGTTGCCTGATATACCAATAGGCAATGCAACTTTCATTTCATTTGCCTCCTGATTATTAAGTTGAGAGATTAGTCCACCTACTTCATTACCCAGGTACTTTGCAGGTACATCTAATGAAACATTGTAATCCATATTCATATCAAAACTATGGTTGCCTCCAGCAGTTATTTTGATTCCTTCTACATCAAATTCAAAAGGTTTTACATTAATTTTACCGTCATCAAAACTAAGAGATGTTTTGATGTCTTTTAAATTAAGCTTGTCAAGGTTTAAGAACCCTAATTGTCCATCTAAGTTAGATAATAATGGAGTCTGAGAGGTACTTACTTTAGCATTTAATATTTCTGCTAATGCGTTTCCTTTTACAGAATTTAAAACTGGTGTAAGGTCATTTTTCAGATTACCATTTAAGTTAATTTGTGTAGTTAATGCACCTGTTAAGGCTTTGGCAATAGGGGCTAATCCTTGTAGTAGCTCCAGACTCGAAAAAGATTTAGCAATGTCAATTTTACTTAAGTCCAAATTCATACCAAAATTAGGAGTTTCTGATTTTGTAGATACTTTACCATTTAAAGCAAGCCCACCATCAAAGAGATTCGATGTTACGTTTTGTAAATAAGCGGTCTCATCATTTATTTTTACACTCCCTTTTGTGTTTTTTAATTCTAAGTTGTCATAGAGTACTTTTTTTGCATCAAAATTCAATGTAGCATCAAGAAATGAAGGTATTTTTAACGCTTCTTCCTTTGTGTTTTCGGTTTTTTCTTCGGTTGCTTCATTTTCTGCTACCATGAAATCATCTACTGCAAAAACTTGAGAACTAATATCAAAATTCCCTTTTAAATCTTGTTTTGAAAATAAAAACCCCATCAAGTTGTTAATAGTACCTTCTGCGGTAAGATCAGATTTTCCTGTGGTCACCTCCATTTTCTCTAACGTAATGGTTTCTGGTTTGAAAGCAACATTGGCATTTTTAATTTTTATTTCATTGGGTAATTCTGGAGAAGCGTAGGTAAAATCATCTAGGCTGGCGGTACCCGAACTTTTTACATTTTGATATTGCTCTTTTTCTAAAGATCGCATATCAAAATTGGTGTTTACATTTGCTTTAAGCATTCCGTTAAGTTGTTGTTCTAACTCTAAAGGGTATGCTTTATCCAGATTAGCAAGATTTAAAGTTCCGTTTACTGCCATATCTACGATCATATTTGTTGTTATGTTTCGCAAACTACCTTTGGCAGCAAAAGTGTCTTGATCTATCCTAAAAGTAAGATTTCCAATGTTTATATACATGTCATCGGCTAGGCCAGTGTCGTTTTTAATTTGTGTGTCGATATTAATATTCTGAACACTTTTTGGTAAATCAGGGTATTTAAAAGAAGCATTATGCGATGCAATTTTAATATCCATTTTTGGGATATATACATCATCGGCTTTTCCTTTGATGCTTCCATTTACCGAGAAATCTCCTGTAGTTTGAACTCCATCCAGATTTTTGGCATATACTTCAGGAATAACAGCTAAGAAATTTTTAAAATCTGATGAAGGAGTTTTAAAACTAAGGTCTATATCCGTGTGTTTTTCAAAAAGCTGAACAAACCCTTCAAATTCCAGAGGAAGTTGATTTACAAAAGCTTTATTTTCTTTGAAAGCGTACCGTTGGTTTTCGAGATCTAGTTCTAATTCGGCTTCAAGTTTTAGTGCATTTTTATTTAAGTATTTGGTGCTATCCAAGCTAAAAGAAACTTCAGAACTGGATGCTGTGTCTAATACTATATTTTCTCCAGATAAAGATCCATCACCACTATGATTTACATTGGTCATAAGTAAAGCAATTTTGCTTATGTCATTCTGGTATAAAAGTTTGCTATTATTTATTTCATAATGATCTAGTTCAAAGGTAAAAGAGCCACTTTCTTCTTCAGAAGCTACTTCTGTTTTTTCTGATGCTTTTGCTATGTCAAAATTAGAGTTTTCTAACGAGTCGGTCTTAATTGCAATATTTGCTTCGTCAATTATAAATTTTTGGATACTGATAGGTTCTTCAGCATCTTTAAATAATTCGTTTATAGACATGTCTAGCGATATCTTTTTAGCATACGCCAATGTATCACCTTCAAAAGGAGCAAAATTAATAATTGAAAGTTCGTCAATGATAACGGACGCCTTTGGGAAACTCCTAATCAAACTAATATCTACATCAGCAAAATCCACTTTAGCATTTATATGCTCATTAGCTAAATACCGTATTTTATCTTTTATCGTTCCTCCAAATAAGAAAGGTATTGAAATGATTCCTATAATTAATAGAACAACAAAAATTCCGAAGATTTTAAGGGCTTTTTTGATCATTTTAATGCTTTTATGTAAAGTAACGATTTACCAGGGTATTATGTTGCTATTTTTGAGTTAACTATTTGTTAGATTTTTAATATTCAAGATGTAATTCTTCTCCCTGTCCAAGTTTAAATCTTTTTCTTAAGATGTAAACAGCCATATAAAGGAGAGGAGTGTCAAAAGCAGCAACTAATACTTTGAATAAAAATCCATTAAGTAATAATACACCAAAACGATTCCAATCAATGACTCCTGTAGCGCATAACAACAGTAACACAGTAAATGTGTCTATAAACTGAGAGGCAAAAGTAGAGAAGTTATTCCTGATCCATAAGTGCTTTCCTTTAGTAGTACGTTTCCAAAAATGGAAAATCTGAATGTCAATATATTGAGCAAAAAGGTATGCCATCATGGAAGCAAAAACTGCTACCACAGTTGCGCCAAAAACTTTGGTAAATGTTTCGTCGTTAATAGGGGACCAGCTAGTAGCAGGCACTTCTTTAGAAACATATATAATCAGTAAAGAAAAGAACGAAGCGAAAATACCCGCAGTGACAATTTGATTGGCTTTTCTTTTTCCATAGATTTCACTAATAATATCTGTGATTAAAAAAGTAATAGGATATGGTAAAATCCCAACAGAAATTTCAAAAGTATATACCCCGAAAAAATCCCAATAAAAAAATTTTTGAAAAATAAGATTAGATGCTACTAAAGAGGAAATAAATAAAGCTCCAAGTATCAAGTAAATCCTGTATGCGGCTATTTTGTCTTTAAGATTTAAAGGAGTTTTATTCAAAATGTAATTAGTTCATAATACTTCGCACAAAAATAAGGTGAAGTGGTTTTGTTTTCCTTAATTTGCTCTTAAAAATACACAGTTTTGATCAGAAAAATAAATTTTCACTTTTGAAAACATTTAATCATATACATATTTCGTTAGGAAGTAATATCGGAAATCGTCTGGAGTATCTTCAACAAGCTATGTGTGCAATTTATGAGACTATTGGTGATATAGTAAGTTTTTCTAGTATTTATCAAACTCCTGCCTGGGGTTTTAGTAGTGATGATTTTTATAATGCATGCGTTCATGTGCAGACTTTTTATTCTACCTCAGAGGTGTTAGGGAGACTTTTGGAAATCGAAAATTCCTTGGGAAGAAACAGAACGGATGCAGAGGGATATGAAGCACGAACGATAGATCTTGATGTTGTTTTTTCTTCGGAAGGAATCATCCAAACTAAAAAGTTAACGGTGCCGCATCCGTCTATGCAAGATCGGAGATTCGTATTGAAACCTCTTGCAGAAATAGCAGGAGAATTAATACACCCTATATTAAATCGAACTGTGCATCAATTATTGGGAGAAACTACAGATACATCCGTGGTGACTAAACTGAATGAAGTTATGCTAAATCCTAAGGCAAAATATTCCTTGTCGACTTTTCAGTACCTTACTATAGAAGGTAATATTGGAGCTGGTAAAACAAGTTTAGCGCATTTGATAGCAGAAGAGTTTAATGCTAAGTTGGTGTTAGAACGTTTCGCAGATAATCCTTTTTTGCCGAAGTTTTATGAAGATATGGAACGATATGCTTTTCCGTTAGAAATGTCGTTTTTGGCTGACCGATATCAGCGATTACAGGATGATATCGGACAATTGGATCTATTTAAAGATTTTGTAGTTAGTGATTATGATGTGTTTAAATCATTGATTTTTGCCCAGGTAACGCTGCAAGAAGATGAGTATAAGCTTTACAAGAAAGTTTTTGATATTATGTACAGAGATTTGCCAAAGCCGGGATTGTACGTTTATTTGTATCAAAATACAGAGCGTTTATTAGAAAATATAAAAAAACGAGGGCGTGATTACGAACAGAAAATTCCTGCAGAATATTTAGATAAAATTAATAAAGGATATCTGCAGTTTATAAAAGCACAATCACATTTTAATGTGAAAGTTATTGATATATCAGATTTAGATTTTGTGAAAAATCGCAGAGATTATATTTCGATATTAAATCAATTAATCGAATAGTTTACCCTTTTTGCAACTCACTGGCTACTTTTTGTACTTCATCCAAAACACGAAGTAAATTACCACTCCAAAGTTTTTCTATCTGTGCTTCAGTATATCCGCGTTTTACTAATTCTAAGGTCACATTGAAGGTTTCTGAAGCATCACTCCATCCTTCGATTCCACCACCACCATCAAAATCTGAACTAATACCTACATGTTCGATACCAATTTTGTCGACCATATAATCAATATGATTTACAAAATCTACCACATCAACTGCAGGAGGTAAGTCGTTCATTGTTTTGACTTTTGCGCGTCTTATCGCAGCCATTTTTCCTAAAAAATCATAGTAAGTTTCTTTTTCTTCAGAACTAAGTTTCATTACTTCTTCTCGCTCTAACCAGGTAACTCCCATAGAATCGGCAATTTGTTTTCCGATTTCTACTTCTTTAACAACTCTCTTTTCGAATTTTTCAGTGTTTAAGTAGGATGTAAAAGCAACTGTTTGTACAACACCACCATTTTCTTTTAACCATTGTAATTGTTCATCATCTAGATTTCTACTATGATCGCATAAGGCTCTTGCGGAAGAATGAGAAGCAATAATTGGAGCTTTAGAAAGCGCTATCATCTGGCGCATGGATTCTTTTGACGGATGTGATACATCGATCATCATACCCCACTTATTCATTTCTGCCACAACTTCTTTTCCAAGATCACTTAATCCATTATGTAGCCATATATCATCAGCTTCGCCAGTATTAGAATCACAGAGTTGGCTATGTCCGTTATGAGATAACGACATATATCTTCCTCCAAGATCGTAAAACTTTTTTACGTTATTGATGTCCGTTCCTACCGGATAGCCATTTTCAATACCAATCATAGCTACTTTTTTGCCAGATTTATGAATTCTACGAACATCTTCAGAAGTTAATGCTAATTCAATTTGATTTGGAGCAATGGAGTCTACTAATCTATGAATTGCATCAAATTTAGACATAGCAATCTTATGAGCTTTGTCAAACCCTTCTGTAGTCAGTGAATCCTGTCCTGTATAGACAATAAACCAGGCAACATCTAATCCACCTTTGTTCATTTTTGGTAAGGTGATCTGAGAGTTTAGATCTTGTGTGTAATTAATGGAATCCGTGAAATTTTTAATATTAATATCACAATGAGTATCTAGTGTAATAACGTTTTTATGTATTTCTTTTGCCTTTATGATGAGTTGATCCTCTGTTATAGGTTCTTCTTTTTTTGGTGCCGCTTTTTTTTGATTACAACCTATTAAAGTTAAACAGATGACTAGTATTATGGAGATATATTTCATCGCGAAAAATAGTAATTGAGTTAGTTAGCCTTAAACTTACAAAACAAATCCCATATCACGACACCAGCACTAACCGAAATATTTAAAGAATGTTTGCTGCCGTATTGTGGAATTTCTATAACGGTGTTACTAGCAGAAACTACTTCTTGTTGAACACCTTTTACTTCATTTCCGAAAATAATCGCATAGCTTTGATCGGATACCGGGTGAAAATCATATAACAAAGTTGCATTTTCAGCTTGTTCAATAGATACGATTTTTACGTTTTCGGATTGAAGTTTAGTAACAACATCTATTGTGTTTTCTACATATTCCCAATCTACAGTTTCAGTAGCTCCAAGTGCTGTTTTCTGAATGTCTTTGTGCGGTGGAGTCGCAGTGATACCGCAGAGATATATTTTTTCGACCAAAAACGCATCAGCGGTTCTAAATACGGATCCGATGTTATTAAGACTTCTGATGTTATCTAGAATAATGATCAAAGGAGTTTTTTTTGCCTCTTTAAATTCTGCAACTGTTTTGCGATCAAGTTCGCTATTTTTTAGTTTTCTACTCTTTTCCATTACCGCAAAAATATCATTTATTGTCATTCTGACGTAGGTCAGAATCCAAAATAAAGAATAGTTTGTTGAGTATAATGGATCTCAGCCTGCGCCGAGATGACATTTTATTTATGACTAACCACTAACTTATAAAGACTAACATCTCTAATGAAAAATTGTGAATAAAAATGAATAACTCCTTTTAACTACGTTTCAAAAAAAAATGAAGAATACCTACTTTAGCCAATGTAGAAAAATCATATCCTTTTGGCAGCAAAAAAAGAAAAAAAAGTGACTCCGTTAATGAAGCAATACAATGCGATTAAGGCTAAATATCCTGATGCATTGTTGTTATTTAGAGTAGGGGATTTTTATGAGACTTTTGGCGAAGACGCTATTAAAGCAGCAGCGATTCTTAATATTGTTCAGACCAAAAGAGGAAATGGTAGTGAGCATGAAACAGCTTTGGCAGGGTTTCCTCATCATTCTTTGAATACCTATTTACCTAAATTAGTAAAGG
Organism: uncultured Aquimarina sp.; assembly: GCF_947492405.1. Taxonomy (GTDB): domain Bacteria; phylum Bacteroidota; class Bacteroidia; order Flavobacteriales; family Flavobacteriaceae; genus Aquimarina. The sequence continues at coordinate 327,686 of NZ_CANLMP010000002.1, read as the reverse complement.
CAGGAGAGCGAGTTGCAATCTGTGATCAGCTAGAAGACCCAAAGCAAACTAAAACTATTGTAAAAAGAGGAGTAACAGAACTGGTGACTCCAGGAGTTGCTTTAAATGATGAGGTTTTACAAAGTAAGACTAATAATTTTCTTTGCGCTTTACATTACGGTAAAAAGGAATTAGGTGTTGCCTTTTTAGATGTCTCTACGGGAGAGTTTCTAACCGCACAAGGGGATGTGGCACAAATGGATAAGTTGCTTCGTAATTTCAGTCCTAGCGAAGTTTTAATTCCTAAACCAAAGAAACAAGCTTTTCAGAATGATTTTGGAAACGATTTTCATACTTTTTTCTTGGAAGATTGGATCTTTAAAACAGATTATGCACAAGAGACACTGAATACTCATTTTGAAACTACTTCTCTAAAAGGATTCGGAGTTGATCATTTGCGGGAAGGAGTTATTGCTGCAGGAGTAATTCTTCATTATTTAGGAGAAACACAACATCATAAATTACAACATATAACGGCAATACAACGTATTGCGGAAGATGAGTATATCTGGATGGATCGTTTTACAATTCGCAATCTGGAATTGTATAATCCGAATGCTGCCAATGCGGTAACATTAATAGATGTAATTGATAAAACAATCTCTCCAATGGGAGGTCGTACCTTAAAACGCTGGTTGGCATTACCGCTTAAAAATATTATAAGTATTCAAAAACGCCATGAAGTAGTACAATATTTTATAGATGATAGTGTATTACATCAGAAGATTCAACATCAAATCAAGCAGATCGGAGACATAGAGCGTTTGATTTCTAAAGTAGCTACAGGAAAAGTAAATCCCAGAGAAATTATTCAGTTAAAGAATTCTCTGGAAGCTATAGTGCCGATCAAAGCACAAGCTACAAATAGTGATAATGAAGCGTTAAAGGTGATTGGTGATACGCTGCACGATTGTGAGTTATTACGTAATAAAATCAAAGAAACGCTTAATGAAGAGGCTCCTGTAAATATTCTTAAAGGAAATACGATAGCAGACGGATATCTTGATGAGTTGGATGAATTACGTTCTATAGCTTTTTCAGGGAAAGATTACTTGGATAAAATGCTGGAACGAGAAACAGAAGCTACTGGTATTACTTCTTTGAAAATAGCTTCTAATAATGTTTTCGGCTATTATATCGAAGTACGTAACACTCATAAAGATAAGGTTCCTGAAACATGGATACGCAAGCAAACATTAGTTAATGCAGAGAGATATATTACCGAAGAATTAAAAGAGTATGAAGCTAAGATTCTTGGTGCCGAAGAAAAAATACTATCATTAGAACAACAATTGTTTAGTGATCTGATTGTATGGATGAGTGAATATATTAAGCCAGTACAACTAAATGCTACTTTAATTGGCCAACTGGATTGTTTGTGTTCATTTACACAGTTAGCCAAAGAAAATAAATACACATGTCCCGTTATTGATGATTCTCATCATCTGGAAATTAAAAATGGACGTCATCCAGTAATTGAAAAGCAATTGCCTCCAGGTGAACAATATATTGCCAATGATGTTTCTTTAAACAGAGAAGATCAGCAGATGATTATGATTACAGGGCCAAATATGAGTGGTAAGTCTGCGATATTAAGGCAAACAGCATTAATCGTTTTATTAGCGCAAATGGGTAGTTTTGTTCCCGCAGATGAAGCAAAGATTGGAGCTGTAGATAAAATATTTACCAGAGTAGGAGCCAGCGATAATATTTCTATGGGAGAGTCTACTTTTATGGTAGAGATGAATGAAACCGCAAATATTCTTAATAATATATCAGATAGAAGCTTAGTGTTGCTTGATGAGATTGGTCGCGGAACGAGTACTTATGATGGGATTTCGATAGCTTGGGCAATCAGTGAGTTCCTCCATGAACATCCGGTAAGACCAAAAACATTGTTTGCAACACATTATCATGAGCTTAATGAAATGTGTGAGACCTTTGATAGAATTAAAAACTATAATGTAGCTGTAAAAGAATTAAAGGATAATGTGCTTTTTCTGCGTAAGCTAGTTCCTGGTGGAAGTGAGCATAGTTTTGGAATTCATGTAGCTAAAATGGCAGGAATGCCTCAACAAGTGTTGCATAGAGCTAATAAAATGCTGAAGAAATTAGAGAAATCCCATAGCAGTGAAGAATTAACTGATAAAATAAAGGGAATCCAAGAAGAAGATGAATTACAATTAAGTTTCTTTAATTTAGATGACCCATTATTGGAAGAAATTAAGGAAGAAATTGTAAATATTGACATAGATACACTCACACCAGTGGAGGCTTTGATGAAATTAAATGAGATTAAACGTATGTTAACCAGGAAGAAAGCTTCTACAGTGTAAAGTTTTTTATTCTTTTTTTAGAAAAGACTTTGGTATTACTAGAAATGTTTTAAATTTGCATCCGCAATAACACATTGCGAAGTTCTTAAAATAACTGCGAAAGTAGCTCAGGGGTAGAGCATCATCCGCCTGAGGCGGATATGGGTCGCTTCATTTTTTTTATAATGATAAGACATGGATACCTTTGATTAGCAATTATAAAATGCGAAAGTAGCTCAGGGGTAGAGCATCACCTTGCCAAGGTGAGGGTCGCGGGTTCAAATCCCGTCTTTCGCTCTGAGATAATATACCACGCTCGGGTGGTGGAATTGGTAGACACGTTGGACTTAAAATCCAATGTCCATTAGGACGTACGGGTTCAAGTCCCGTCCCGAGTACTTAAAGCCTTCTTAATCTTTTGATTTTGAAGGCTTTTTTGTTTTTAAAGAGGCGGTTTTGAGTTAAAACATTTTAAAGCAGTATACAATATCAATCAATCTCTTTTTACAAGAATTTTCTCATAAAATTATTCTTATAAGCTCTTCCTAAAGGAATCGCTTTCTGATGTATTAAATAAATTTGATTAGCAGATACTCTCTCAATTTTTGTGGTGTTGATGATGTATGATTTATGTACCCTCATAAATTTTTTCGAAGGCAAAATTTCCTCCCAGTAACGAAGTCTTTCAGAAGATACGTGTTTTTTGTTTTGTAGGTGAAGTTCTGTATAATCAGCATCAGATACGATATAGGTTATATCGTCAATAAGAACACGAACAAGGTCGTAGCCTACTTTTATGTATACTTCATTTATTTCTGAGGTCTCGGCAGTCGGAATTAAGTTTTGCTGTTTGGTCTGGACCTTCGAAATAGCTTTAATAAACCGCTGAAATGAAAATGGTTTCAATAAATAATCCACTACATCAAACTCATAACTCTCTAGAGCGTACTCAGAGAAAGCAGTTGTGAGAATAACCTGAGGTGGATTGGATAGTGTTTTTAAAAAGTCAATACCTGATATCTTGGGTAAATGAATATCTAAAAAAATCACATCTACTTTAGTCAATTTCATCATTTCCATAGCTTCCAGAGCATCTGTAAAAGTTGCTATGAGTGTTAGCGAACCTGTATCTTCAATGTATTTTTTTAAAATACGTTGTGCTGGTAGTTGATCTTCTATGATGATACACTTCATTGTTCCTGAGACTTTTTTAGATCGATGGTTAATTTAACTTCATATGTTTCTTCGTTTGCCTTTATCTGTAATGTGTGTGCATTTGGATATATAATAGCAAGCCGTTTTTTTACATTTTCCAAGCCAATTCCGCTATCTAAATTGTTTGTGTTGGTTTGCGTTTTATAAGTGTTCGAACATGTAAAATAAAGCAATCCGTCTTCAGTAATCTTGATATCCACAACAATGATTATACCCCCCGTTTGACTAGAACTCCCGTGTTTCAATGCGTTCTCAAGAAAAGCGATCAAAATAAGTGGAGCTATCCGAAAATTTGATTGGATGATACTTTTCGAGAAAGTAACTGTGCCACGCCCTTCTATTTGCAAACGTCCAAGATTGATAAAATTTTCTAATTGTTCCACTTCTTTGGAAAGCGAAACGTATTTTGCCTTGCACTCATAAAGCATATAACGCAGAACACCTGATAATTCTAAGATGATCTCTGGTGTGCGTGGGGATTTTTCGATAGCATATGAATACAGATTATTCATATTATTGAACAAGAAGTGAGGATTAATTTGTGACTTCAAGAATTGGAGTTCACTTTCCTTTACAGAATCTTTTAATTCTTTAACCTCTTTTTGTTTGATAAGGGCATCCCAACCAAATTTGAATCCCGCTAGGACCGATAAAGTTGGCAAAGTGCTCATAAGATTATATGCTACGCCCAGAAACCTAGCACCACGCGTATCTGGGAAGTAGATTTTTTCTAATATAACTTCTTCCACAAAAATTACCCATACCACCACCAATGCAACATAGAATGCAAACTTAAGATATGCTCCAGGATATAGAAATTTAGGAAGAAGTACGTAATTCACCATAAGACCAGCAATTACAAAATTCAAAAAGAACACATATTGATAAGGTTTTATTTCAGGATTACGACGGTCAAATGAATAAAAAGTAAATACCACGATATGCAATATCACCTGAAACCAAACCTCTTTATTTAAGAATATTTTTTTCACAATATCGAAAGCTGTATAACAAATATAGTTTTTGCTTCTTCAACTATAAGATTTAAAAGGTAATCCTCTTAATAATTACTATAAACGGCAGATCTATCGAGGTCAATTACAATAATGTCGTTTATAGGATTACAATAGTAGTTTACCCAAATGTATTTTTATAAATCTTTTCTTCTGCTTTTCTTTGAGTAATCAAATTATAATTAAAATATAATGAACATACGGTTTCTTTTAATCCTATTCTTTTTTACGATTGGCGTTTGTGCTCAAAATAAGGAAATACTAGTTTCCGGATCGTTAGTGGAAGCCGAAACAGGTCAACCTATTCCGTATGCCACGGTTGTTTTGAATGATACGGGTTCTAAAGCTGCAATTGCTGGGGCTATCACCAATGATGATGGTTTATTCGAGATAACGACTACAAAAAAAGATTTTTATGTAGAAATAAGTTTTATAGGATTTAAAACCATTCAGCTTAGAGATTTTAAAATAAAAGATAATAAAGTTTATTTAGATACAATTAAGTTATATCAAGATAGCCAAACACTGGATGAGGTTGTCGTGAGAGGAGAAGTTTCTAAGACAGAGTTTAAATTGGATAAACGTGTTTTTAACGTAGGAAAAGATCTGAGTACCGCGGGAGCTAGTGCATTAGAGGTGCTTAACAATGTGCCATCAGTTAATGTGAACATAGAAGGAGAGATAAGTTTGCGAGGAGCTGGTGGAGTCCAAATCTTGATTAATGGAAAACCTTCTGTATTAGCCGATGAATCAAGTAATGCTTTGGGAACTATCACAGCGGATATGATTCAAAGTATCGAGGTAATCACCAACCCTTCTGCCAAATATGAAGCCTCAGGTACTTCAGGTATTTTGAATATTATCTTAAAAAAAGAAGAGAAAAAAGGTTGGAACGGTTCTGTTTCACTTAATACAGGTATACCTGACAATCATAGTATAGGAGCTAGCCTTAATCGAAGAACTGAAAAATTTAATCTGTTTACTCAAATGGGTGCAGGTTATCGTTCGCTGCCTAGAGATAATGAGGCGATCAACCGAAACCTTGAAAATGGGGAAGTAATTTTTAGTGACGGAGAAAACTTTAGAAATGAGACTTTTTTCAACATTACGTTGGGGACAGACTACCATTTGAATAAATACAACGTTTTTACGCTCTCCGGAAACTTTGCCTACGAAATTGAAGACCAGCCTTCTGAAACTAACTTTCGTTTTTTGGACGCAAGCAATACTTTGGTCTCTCGATGGGTACGTGATGAAACTACTGAAGCTACCAACCCTAAATGGCAGTACGAGTTTAATTGGAAAAAACAATTTAAAAATAATAAAGATCATACGTTTCAGCTTAGTGCTTTAGGGAGTTTCTTCGGAAAAGATCAGTCTTCTTTATTTACAGACACTACTTTAGAAGGAGAAGATGTAGATAATAATCAACGGACTGCTACTAATTTTCAGCAAGCAGATTTTACCTTCAAAGCAGATTACACCAATCCATTAACTAAAGAATGTTCCATAGAGACCGGAGCGCAATATGTTATAAACGATGTAGGAAATGATTTTAAGGTTGAGGATCTTATCGATGGAGAATTTGTAATCAATGAAAACCTGACCAATGACTTTGAGTGGAATCAAAAGGTATTGGGAATTTATGGAACGATAGCTTATGAAAATAAGATTTGGGGAATCAAGGCAGGCCTGCGTATAGAAAATACGGATTTAGAAACTTTATTAGCAAATACTAATGAAGGTAACTCGCGAAATTTCACCAATTTTTTTCCTAGTTTTCACACCTCTTATACGTTTAGCGAGAAGTTTTCATTGCAGGCTGGCTACTCAAAACGTATATTCAGACCTAGACTTTGGGATTTAAATCCTTTTTTCAATATTCGAAATAATTTTAATATTCGAACTGGAAATCCAGAATTACAACCGGAGTTTACTAATTCCTATGAATTAACGAGTATTTATAAAATAGGAAGGGCAAGTATGAGTTCCAGTTTGTACCATCGCTATACGACAGATGTAGTAGAACGAGTATCGACTTTTGTAGATAATGTGAATTTTACTACTCCGGAAAATATTGGTACAAATTCTTCTATAGGTTTTGAAACCAATGGGAAATATAATGTTGTAAAATGGTTGACTTTTACCGGAGATTTCAATTTTAATTATTTTGATCGGAAAGGAACTTTTGAAGGCCAGAGTTTTGACTTTACGGGGAATCAATGGTCCACTCGCTTAGGTTCGAAAATTAGTTTGCCTGCAGATATTGACTTAGAATTAAATGGTAATTACCGCTCAGGATTTGAAACAGTACAAGGGGAGCAAAGTGGTTTTGCCTTCCTCGATATTGGTATGCGCAAAAAAATCCTAAAGGGAAAAATAGTGGCAAATCTTGGTATTCGTGATGTCTTTGCTTCCAGAATTCAAGAACGTTTTGTGAACCAACCCACTTTTGAAACGTACAATTTTGGACAGCGCGGACGCTTTTTTACTTTTGGACTAAGTTATGCTTTTGGCAAAGGAGAGGCAATGACTTATTCGGGTGGGAGAAGACGTTAGTCAACGATAGAAAAACTACAATATACGTATTGGTTTAAGTATTTTTTGATTTTCTGTTAAAAACAATAAACTTACCAATGTTCTGTTCCCATTTCTCCTTTAAAAGGTCCTACTAAGTCTGGAGTAATCCATCCTGCATAAAATTTACTCGTTTGTGCTTCAACCTGTTTTCCATCTATATAACATTCAAGATGCTGAGGATAGAATGCTATATGATCTTTTAATGCTGAAAATTCTGAAAAAGGATTCGGATAGGACCAAGCAATGGGTTGGTCAGTCAAGGTTTTCAAAGTCCAATAAATTGCATTTCCTTTCCATTCACACATGGAGGTCTTACCAAGTATTTTTACCAATTTGTTTATTTCAATATCAGATTTCGGTATATAATATGTTGGTGGACTAGCAGTCTCTAAAACAGCTAAAGAATTGTGAGAATCTGCTATGTTTTTACCTTGATGATTCACTACTATTTGTTTATTGACTTTTTCAATAATTGGTGGACGAGGAAAATCCCAAACGGATCGCTGACCCTTTTTTGGTGCTATTGCAAATGGAGGTCTTTCCTTACCTATATTGCTCCAGCTCTCACGAGCTTTCTCTAGCCAATTTATACTCGTTTTTCTATTGTCCTTTCGTTTCATAGGTTTATCCTAAATAGTCATTAGGTTTATTGAGTTTTATTTTTGTTTGTTTTTTTATTATAAGTGAAGATACTTATTTTAAACTCGTTCCGTTCTATGCATAATTATCATTGTTTGATGAAATCGGAAATATTCTTTAGGGAGAAAACATCTTTTATGAGGATACAATTCCTTCATTAACCCCTATAAGTATAGCTAATGATTTAATGCTGTTTGCTTAGTATAAACCGTTATTATTAGTGCTATTTTTCAGTTCAATATTGGGATAATTCTCTAAAACGATAAAAAATGCCTTTTATCGGAAATCCACGTTTTTATAAAGTTTTATATTCATTTTTAGGAAGTTAGAGTGTTAATTTCAATATAGATTTTAGGAACAAGTCTAAAGTTGATATAATGAAAGAGGAGTTAAATATTTCGGATTTAAGACAGGTTATACGCAATCTAATTACTTTTATCGTTGTGGATGGAAAGGAATATGTAAATGATGATAAAAAGCGTGAATATGTTGCGAGTTATGTACTTCTTTTGGTCAAAATTGTAAATCAATTAGATAGTGAAGAACAAGCTTCTTTGATAGAAAACATTTCAGAAGATATATCTAACTACATGAAGTAAGGGATACTTTTTGGAGTATATTTTATTATGTTAGATTTGGAAAGCCTTTTTTAATTAAAAAAGGCTTTCTTTTTATTTTGGCATGAATCATATAACTTTAATATATTGAGCTTCGTAAATCCCGAAATCTAAGATAAAGTGACTGAGCAAGAACGAATTGAACAGCTAGAGCAAGAAAAAAAGCAACTACAAGATCAATTAGATCAAATAAAGAAAAGAAAAGAGAAGAAAAAGAGTATTGGATTTTGGATACTTAAAAAATCTAGTGTGCCTCTTCTTGGAGTAAGACTTAAGGGTAGTATTAACAATGCTATTACTGAATATAAAGAAACCAAATCAGTATCAGTAGATACAGTTTCTGATGTATCCTCTAATATTATTTGGCGTATTACCAGAATTGGTCTTTTTGGGTTACTGGTAACTCTTATTCCTTCTATCATTCTGATATACCAGACAAAACTTGTTATCAATCAGAATACATTAGTAGATAACCAAAATGAACTGATAGAAGCCGAAAGAAGATCTTCTTTGGTTTTTATTATGGATAACTTACTTTCTGACCTTAGTGAAGAACTCAAGTACAAAGGATCTAGCGAGCGTAATATTAGCCCGGTTTTGGAAGCTAGGATAGCAAGCTTGTCTAGAGCAATGAAACCGTATAAATATAAAGAAGATGGAGAGTTGATTGATAAAAAAATAAGCCCGGAAAAAGGGCAGTTATTATTTAGTCTAATAAGAAGTAATCTAGCAGATCAATCCTATAGAGAGATCTTAGATGCTTCAGACTTTAGTTATACGTATTTTAAAGATATATTTTTAGGTAGAGGAGTTAATCTTAGATATGTTAATTTAAGTCATTCAAATTTATCCGAAGTAAATTTACCTGCCGCTAATTTGGAAAGAAGCGAATTGGTAGAAGCTAATATGGAAAAAATAAACCTTTCTGACGCTATTCTGAAAAGAGCTAATCTTACGAATGCTAATCTTAGTAATTCTGAGTTGTTAAGTGCCGATCTTACGAATGCTAAGTTATATGGAGCTGATCTAACTGAAGCAGATTTAACAGAGGCGACCTTATGGGGGACAAAGCTAGAAGATGCTAACCTCACGGATATAGTCCTGGATAATGTTATCGTACATCGGCAAGATTGGATAACCTATGTAACAGATTCATTGGATTTAAAAGGAGCCAGAGCAATTCAAGATAAGTATAGGGTTAAAAAGCAAGGGAAACAACAGTTTATTCTTGTTGCAAGGTAGAAGATGAATCTACCTTATGATTTTTAAAGATAAGCCCGTGAATTTTGTCAACTAACCAATTTCCAGCTGGAAAATACAACGCAAAAAATAAAGCCATTCCTAAGCTGAAATTTTGAGGATTGAATAGTTGATCAAGAATATTATTAGGATATACATAAGAGGTTTGTAGCCAATACCCTAAAAATTCTAGTATCCCCATAGCTACTAAGCCATAAGCATATTGATTAAAGAAGTTATATTCTTTTAGCATAATAGATATAGGAACCATATACAAAATATAACAGGTAATAACCTGCCACCAGTTAGCAAATTTTGCTATTTCCATTTCGGCTCCAAATTGATTCATTCCTAACCCCCATAAAAAATAGATAGTTATATAAGAGAAAAGTAAGGTTTTAGGAGTTTGTTCTATTTTTTTTAGGTTTCGAAATAGGATGTCTTTCATAATTAAAGGTCAATTTTTGTTAAGGTTCTAAACCAATGTTTTTTACTAATACTGTAGTTTTTTACATTACTTTTATTCAAAATAAAATCTAATTCGTTACTTGTAAAAGCTCTTTGGATAGCTACTAATCCATCTTTTTTTGCGAGACTAGAAATCGGCATTATATAACTAAAATATTTAAATAATATATAGGCAAATCTACTCCTCCTTAATTCACTAAATATAACATGGCTAATTCCTTTTTGTTGTGCTTTTTTTAAAAAGATGGAGAGATCATTATTTTTAAAGTGGTACATAAAATGGCTACTTATGATAATATCACATTTTGGTATAGAGAACTGTTCATCTAAAATGTCATCAGTTTTAAACTTTATTGTACTATTATTTTCGTATTTAGAAGTTGCATAAGCGATGCTTTGAGGATTTCCGTCAATTCCAAGAAATGAAGTTTTTATGTTGTTTTCGTTTAGCCTTTTCGAAATATAATGAATACTATCACCTCCACCGCACCCGAGGTCTATAATATGAAACAACTTTTTCTCTGGATTTGCCAGACAATACTCGAGTAAACTGTTGGCTAAGTGCTTGTGATTTCCGAAGATTTTATTGATGAACTTTAAACTTGATAGCGTTCGTAACAATACTTCGCCAGATAAAGATAGGTTATCCAGTTGTTCAGTTGAATGCGAGCGTGTACTAAAATTCAAAATCTATAGCGGGTATTTATTTTCATTAGTCTCAATATTAATAATAACTTTACATTTAAAAGAGAATTTTATGAATAAAGAGTTTTTAAATCAAATCATAAGAGAACGTCGTGCCATATTTCCTTCTCAATATAATGATAAACCTGTTTCAAAAGAGTTTATAAAGATTTTATTAGAAAACGCGAATTGGGCACCAACGCATCGATTAACGGAACCTTGGCGTTTTAAAGTTATGCAGGGAGAAACGAAAGATCGTTTAGGAACTTTTTTATCTGATACATATACTGATATTACTCCAGAGAAAAGCTTTTCGCCTTTTAAGCATAAAAAGATTAAGAATAAGTGCACAGCTGCTAGTGCGATTATTGTAATATGTATGCAGCGAGATCCCAAAGAGAGGGTTCCTGAATGGGAAGAAATTGCAGCTACCGCAATGGCGGTTCAGAATATGTGGCTTACTTGTGCAGCTAATAAAGTTGGTTGCTATTGGAGTAGTCCCGCATTGATAAAATATATGAATGAGTTTTTAGAATTTGAAGAAGGAGAACGTTGTTTAGGTTTTTTGTATTTAGGAAATTATGATACTGACGAAGTGATAAGTTCTAAACGAAATTCTATTGAGGAAAAGGTAGAATGGCACGATTAAAAATAAAAAACCATCCGCCTCAGGCGGATGGTTTTTACGTTATATATACTGCTTGTATATTACTGCTTTTTTAATGCATCAGTGGCTTTATTAGCACCTTCTTTTACTGCATCAGCACCTTCTTTTACAACTTCTTTTGCAGCATCAACTGCTTCACCAGCAGCATCTTTCGCATCTTCTACTGCTTCACCAGCAGCATCTTTTACATCTTCTACTGCTTCTTTTGCATCTTCTACTGCTTCACTAGCAGCTTCTTTTGCTTCTTCCACAGCTTCTTTTGCTTCTTCTTTTACTTCTTCAGCTGCTTCTTTTACTTCTTCCACAGCATCATTGGCAGCTTCTTCTGTTTTTTTCGTATCCCTACAAGAGGTTACCGAAACTGCTAACATTAGAGCAATTGCTCCTAAAAATAATCTTTTCATAATTGATAGATTTAGTTAATTGGGTTATTGAACGCCAAATTTAACATTTTATTTTATATCTCGTTTTTTTCTATTAAGTATTTCCAATAACGCTTGGGAAGATGCTGTATATGTAGTTTTGAATTTTTTCTAGACCTAATATTAACACTGTTAAAATAGGTTTGCCAAAGCTTCTGGAAATCTAACTCATTATCAGCATAATTTTCTTTCTGAATGTTTGTTTTTAGTTTTGAAAAAAAGTCTAAGGTTATTATGTCTACTTTATCAAGGTCATAATATATTCCATAGGATCGCTTAATATCATAGATTAGCCATTTTTGATCCGCGTATCGATCTTTGAAATGGTATATCAATAATGGTAAAACATTAAAATCAGGCTCTACAGTTGAAATAAAAATATCATCTTTTGTTCGTTGGAACCGAACAAAAGCCTCCATTCGATGTTTTTCCCTTCCTACCATTTTGGCTACTTGACTTATTTTAAGAATATCTTTATTACTGTAATCAATAAGAGTAGAATTAGCTGTATTGAATATATTCTTAATATAACATAGAAGAGTGTTTTCTACTCCTTTAATTTCGCTTAGAAAAGCTTTGAAAAGAACTTTTTGTTGCGAGGATGGAATTTTAGTTTTTATACCCTTCCATACCCGACTAGATTTTGTTTCATCCGTAATAATTTGTTCTGAAATTGTAAATAATTGATTATTTGATTCAGATTCTTTTCTAATAATTGGAGAGATTATTTTCTGTTCATATACTGTAAATACACATGTTAAAAATCCATCAAAACTTCCGTCGTATAATAAAATTGTCTGTGGATTCATGTCTGTATTTATTAGAAAAGACTCAATTGGTTCTTAAAATACTTAGTGTGTTTACTTTTGGAATTTTTTAGAATAATATTCTTTAATGTTAGCGGTGTTACATCTTTGTGATAGAAATCTTTAGAGTTGCAGGTAATAAAGTATTTTGCTCTGTTTAATGCTATTCCTATTGCTTTAAGATGTGTCCAATCTAATTTTCTGAATTTTCTTGCTTGCAATATTTTTGAAACTGATTGCATTCCAATTCCGGGTATTCTAGCTAAAATACTTTTGTCCGCTATGTTGATATCAACAGGGAAAAAATCCAAATTGCGTAATGCCCAACTTAATTTAGGATCAATATCAAGTGCTAAGTTTTTATATTGGTCATTTAATAATTCGTTTACAGAGAATCCATAGAATCTTAATAACCAATCGGTTTGATACAATCGGTTTTCTCTAAGAATAGGTACTTCGGTTTGTAAAGATGGTAAACGATTATCAGTAATTACCGGAACATAACCAGAATAATATACTCTTCGCATGTTGAACTTTTTATAATAGTAAGTGGCAGAATACATAATGTCCTTATCGCTTTCTCCGGTAGCACCTATGATCATTTGAGTACTTTGTCCTGCAGGAGCGTATCTAGGAGTATTTTTTATAATTTTTCGTTCTGATTTATATTGAAGGATTTCATTTTTTACCTTTCGCATAGGTTTCATGAAATCTTCGTGTTTTTTATCTGGTGCTAAAAGCTTAAGCCCTGATATAGTAGGGATTTCTATATTAACACTAAGACGATCCGCATACAATCCAGCTTCTCTCATAAGTTCATCGCTAGTGCCTGGAATCGATTTTAAATGAATATATCCGTTGAAATTTTCTTCTAATCGAAGTTTTTTGGCAACTGCAACTAATCGTTCCATCGTGTAATCGGAATTCTTAAAGATTCCTGAGCTAAGAAACAATCCTTCTATATAATTTCGGCGATAGAAGTTAATAGTAAGATCAACAACTTCCTGTATTTTGAATGCCGCCCTTTTTATGTCATTACTTTTTCTGGTAACACAATATGCGCAGTCAAAAATACAATGATTGGTAAGTAGAATTTTTAGTAAAGATACGCAGCGACCATCTTCGGTATAACTATGGCATATACCCATTCCTGTATTATTACCTAAACCTTTGTTGGTGTTTTCTCGTTTTCCTCCACTACTTGCACAGGATACATCGTACTTAGCTGCGTCTGCTAGAATCGAGAGCTTTTCACGCGTTCTCTCAAACGACATATCGACTTCTATTGGATAGTTTGATTTGATGTTTTAAGGCTCTGAAAATTTCTTCGATATCTACTAAAATTTGATAATCAGTAAAACGTAATACTGTGATCCCTAAAGAATGAATGTGCAACTTTTTTGGAGTATCCTGACTATAGACTTCTGAGAACTCGTGTGCATACCCATCAATCTCTAAGGCAATTTTTAATGAAGGACAATAAAAATCAAAAGTATAATTATTAATCTTATAGTTCCTTTTAAAGAAAAATCCTTTTTCCCTTAAACGTTTATAAAGTTCCTCTGTAGCAGGAATTGAATTGTTTAATGAATATCTAATAGTTTTTTCTGATTCTGGTTGGTGTAAAACAATTTGTGGTGTCATATGGATTTAGTTAACTAGTAATTTTTCCAAATTTATGGAAATATTCCAATAAAATAAAAATGAAACTGTGTTAAAATTGGAAATATTCCAAAAAAGAGTATATTTGTTACATAATTATCCCAAATCAGAGTAACAGAAATGTATACTAATTTATAAATCAAAGTTGTATGGATAATTTAACTAACCAAACCATTCAACGCTTTAAATCGATCCGTGAGGAAAATCATTTTACACAATCTGATTTTGCTAGAGTTCTGAATATTAAGAATTCTACTGCGGATATAGAAAGAGGGAAAACGAAAATTTCGGGAAAAGTTGTTTCCAAATTACTTCAGGAATTTGGAGTAAATCCTCTTTGGTTGTTTGGCGAAAGTGAGCAAAAGAGAATACAGTTACATAATGGTGATGTTGCACCAAAAGTAGTTACTGTAGATTCAGAAAATAATGAGAATATAGTTCTTGTTAATGTAAAGGCAGCAGCTGGTTATCCGCATAATGTTCAGGATGTGGATTGGTATCAGCAATTACCTGCTTTTGATATTCCTCTTCCGGAATATAGAAATGCTACTTATAGAGGTTTTCAGGTAGAAGGTGATAGTATGTTACCTGTTTTAGAGCCCAAAGAATGGGTTATAGGAAGAGCAGTAAATAATCTTTCCGAGTTACGAAGTAATGCACTTTATGTAGTAGTATTGCAGGATAGCGTAGTGGTAAAAAAAGTCAGGAAAAATGAAGATTCTTCTATATTAACATTGATTTCTTTAAATATTGACTATTTACCATATACTATTCAAACACATCAGGTTGTGGAGGTTTGGGAAGTGAATAGTAAATTAAGCTTTAATATTGACGCTAATTCTGATGCAGCAAGTATTAAGCAATTACAAGATGCAATGTTAACGCTTACCTCAGAAGTTAGAAGTTTGAAAAACTAAGTGATAAATCCATGTTTTCTGGCATGTTCTTCAGCTTCTTGTGATGAATGAACAAGAAGGATGGGGGTAGTTGTAAAAGAATTTATGATTTTCTTGATTCTTTTTTCTTTTCTTTCGTGATTTACACTTCTCAGGTAGATTGCTAAAATTCTGTTCGGATGTTTTATTGCAATATCGGTATAGATGTCTGCGTCTTTTTCTCCACTATCTCCAATAAGAATAAATTTTAAATTGGGATATATTTTTATAAGATTTAAAATTTCGGATTGTTTATGAGGTGCTACAGGTTTAGGTGTTTTATCAAAGGGTGTTCTAAAATCTCTTAACAAAATAGGACCTTCAGGAAAGTTGTGTTTTTTGAGAAAAGCTGTTAGGTAATCATATAAATTCCAAGGACTATTACTAACATAAAATATGGGATTAACAGGTGAAGTGTTTTTGCCTAGTTTTAATTCTTGATAGAATTGAACGGTTCCTTCCAGAGGCAATCGTCTGTCAAAATTTTTAAAAAAAGTATTTGCAATCACTCTCCATTTGAAAAACGAAGCAACTCCAGTATGTAAAATTGTATCATCAATATCACTTATGACACCGTATGAAGCCTTCATAGAAGGTGTTAACATTTTTCCTTCAAATATGTTATCCTGTATGATCCTTTTACTATTACTTTTGTAGGAAACAATATAGGGTGTCCATTCTTCTTTATTTGTTAATTCAAGAGGGTTTGATAAAAGCTCATCAAAATTATAGTATCCTTCTGAGTCGGTGGTTGTAGAGAATTTTTGGCCATTTGATAGTTTTAGTTCAATGTGCGCTTTTTTTATTTCATCACTTTCAAACTGTTTAAATATATTGTATAATGTTCTAAGAATCCCTGTGTTACCATCAAAATTAATGTTTTCGTCTTCTAAAGCTCTGCCGGTAGCTCTTAATCTGGTTGTTGTACCATATCCTAGATAAGAATTAATTCGTAATGGTTTTTTTTTAAACATAGATTTTTCTTAAAGTATAAAGATAAAAAACCCCGCTAATTAGCGAGGCTCTTTATTAAATAGCTTTTGATAATTATTTTATAGAGGCTCTAATTTCTTCAATTTTAATTTTCACTTCTTCTTCTGTGCCTTTTAATTTTTTAGTTTCTACAGAAGTATTGCCATTTTCAGTCTTTGTAATAGTAACTTCGGCATTCGCTAAGTCCCCATTCATATTCATCTTAACTTCAATTTGTTTTTCAACAGGGTTAGAAGATGATTTAGTCTCTATAACTTCTATTTCATTAGTCGCTACAGCTGTTTCAGAAGTGTGACCGCCAAGAATTGGAGCAATTACAAGTCCGATAAGACATGTTAATTTGATTAGTATGTTCATAGATGGTCCTGAAGTATCTTTGAAAGGATCCCCAACTGTATCACCAGTCACGGCAGCTTTATGAGCATCAGAACCTTTATACGTCATCTCTCCATTAATCTCTACGCCAGCTTCAAATGATTTTTTTGCATTATCCCAGGCTCCACCTGCATTATTTTGGAATATTGCCCATAAAACACCAGATACAGTTACCCCTGCCATATATCCTCCTAGCATTTCGGCAATTGCTAAGGTGTTCATTCCGAATAATAATGGAACAAATGCTATTACTAAAGGAAATCCAATAGTTAGTAGTCCAGGTAACATCATTTCCTTTAAGGAAGCTTGTGTCGAAATTGCAACACACTTATCATATTCAGGTTTTCCTGTACCTTCCATAATTCCTGGGATGTCTCTAAACTGACGACGTACTTCCTGCACCATTTCCATTGCTGCTTTCCCAACGGCATTCATTGCTAAGGCAGAAAATACTACGGGTACCATTCCTCCGACAAATAACATTGCTAATACTGGCGCTTTAAAAATATTGATTCCATCTATCCCTGTAAAGGTTACATAAGCGGCAAATAATGCTAAAGATGTTAATGCAGCAGAAGCAATCGCAAATCCTTTTCCTGTTGCAGCCGTTGTGTTTCCAACTGAATCTAATATATCAGTACGTTCTCTTACGATTGGTTCTTGTTCGCTCATTTCTGCAATTCCTCCAGCATTATCCGATATTGGTCCAAATGCGTCAATTGCCAATTGCATAGCTGTTGTTGCCATCATAGCAGAAGCCGCTAATGCTACTCCATAAAATCCTGCAAATGCATAAGAGGCCCAGATAGCTCCTGCAAATAATAATACAGAAGGGAAGGTGGAAATCATACCGGTTGCCAAACCTGCTATAATATTGGTTCCGGCACCTGTGCTTGATTGTTGTACAATTTTAAGGATTGGAGATTTACCTAATCCTGTGTAGTACTCAGTTACTGATGATATTACAGCTCCAACTACTAGACCAACAAGTGTTGCATAAAATACGCGCATTGCAGAAATCTCTATAAGTCCTTCTCCAAAGAACTCCATTTTCATTGTTTCCGGAAGCATCCACTTACACAAAGCAAAACAAGCTACCGCTACCAATATAATTGATGTCCAATTACCAACATTAAGTGCTCCCATTACTTGAGCTTCTTTAGCATCATTGCTTTTGATTTTTACCAACATGGTACCAATAACAGAGATGATAATTCCTGCACCAGCAATTGCCATAGGTAATAAGATTGGGCCAATACCTCCAAAAAGATCAGAGATTGCACCTCCCATATCCTTGATCACGTAGTTTCCAAGTACCATTGCGGCTAATACAGTTGCCACATAAGAACCGAATAAATCAGCACCCATACCTGCAACATCTCCAACATTATCTCCAACATTATCTGCAATTGTAGCAGGATTACGTGGGTCGTCTTCAGGAATACCCGCTTCGACTTTACCTACTAAATCTGCTCCTACATCAGCTGCTTTCGTATAGATACCTCCACCTACACGAGCAAATAGAGCAATAGATTCAGCTCCCAAAGAGAATCCGGCTAAAGTCTCAAGGACAATAGTCATATCCATTGTGTTGGTCCATTCTCCACCCATAAAAAAGTGAAAAAAGAATATGAAGAAAGCGGTCAAGCCTAATACAGCTAAACCTGCAACACCAAGTCCCATTACAGTACCTCCTCCAAAAGAAATTTTAAGTGCATTTGGTAAACTAGTACGAGCGGCTTGCGTTGTTCTTACATTAGTTTTTGTAGCTATTTTCATTCCTATATTACCTGCAAAAGCAGAGAAAACAGCTCCGAATATAAAAGCAATTACAATTAACCAATGAGTAGTAGGTACTACAAAAGAAACAATTGTTAGTAATACACTAACTATCAACACAAATATCGCAAGTAATTTGTACTCCGCATTTAAAAAAGCTAAGGCTCCTTCGTATATATGATCTGAAATTTCTTTCATTTTACCATCACCAGCATCTTGTTTCATTACCCAAGATTTTTTAACTAGCATATAAATAAGCCCTAATATTGCCAAAACAATTGGCATATAAATCATATTTGATTCCATTAAATGTGTTTTTAGTTAATTAGTGGCTAAATGTAGTAAAATAAAGCTAAAAAGAAAAAGCGCAATATTTCTAAGAAAATATTGCGCTTTTATTTATTTTTTGTATATAACTTTAGTAAATGCTAAATAAACCTTCGGGTCTATTTGGCATATCCTCAAAACGTTTTACACAGTCTTTGATGATTTGTTTAGCTTCATCTATATTACCCCATCCGCCAACATCAACTTTCTTTTTCTCAAGATCTTTATAAACCTGGAAAAAGTGTTCTATTTCTTTTATTAAATGTGGATTCATTTCTTTTAGGTCAGCTAATCGACTGGCAATCGGATCAGCAACTGGTACACAGATAATTTTTTCATCTGGACCTTTTTCATCTGCCATATGGAAAACACCTATTGGTTTTACTTCCATTACACATCCAGGAAATGTAGGTTCTGTTACTAATACTAAAACATCTAATGGGTCTCCATCCAATGCTAAAGTTTCTGGTATAAATCCATAATCTGCAGGATACATCATAGAAGAAAAAATCATGCGATCATATCGGATCTTTTTTATATCAAAATCGTATTCATATTTATTACGACTTCCTTTTGGTATTTCGATTAGTACATCGAAACTTTCGCGAGTTGCTGCGCTCATATTCTTGTTCTCATTTTTATGGGCGGCAAATATAAGTATTACAAGGGGTTGGTTAAAATTTATAGCTAAAAATAATAGGTTTATACATTAAATTTTAATGTTATGGTAACCTATAAGCTTTTCGTAAAATATATTTGGTAACTTTTTAGGAAGAAATCACTAATAATTAATCATAGATAAATTAAGATTTACTGATTGATTTTAGAAATAGAAACCAAAAGAGCCCGTAACTCCAAAATCACGAGCATCAGGATTATCAAAGTAATTTCCTCTAAAATGGAAGTCTATCCTAAAGATTTTAAAGATGTTTCCAACACCAACACTATATTCCCAATATATTTCATCATCAGGAGCTCCTACGGTTTGTAAAAAGCCAGAAGCATCCAGAGCGATATTTTCATCAGATAGTTCTCCCCATACTCCTCGAACACCAACAAGTTCACGTAAGTTTAATTTTCTAAGTAATGGAATTCTAGAAAAAATTCTTCCATTGAAGTTATGTTCAATATGAACTGCAGCATAGGTGTCTGTCACAAACTCATAAAAGTTCAATAATGGGAATGTGTTCTGAATTGATAAATATGTTTGGTTACCAGGTACTACGCTTAATAATCCAAGTGGAACTTCTCCAAAAGTTTTTCCTACTTCTAAAGAACTGTTCAGAACTCCAAATCCACCAATATTCCAGGGTTGACGATAGAAAAATTGAAGTTTTTGATATTCAAAATC
Source organism: uncultured Aquimarina sp. (assembly GCF_947492405.1). Classification (GTDB taxonomy): domain Bacteria; phylum Bacteroidota; class Bacteroidia; order Flavobacteriales; family Flavobacteriaceae; genus Aquimarina. Next base: position 307,560 of record NZ_CANLMP010000002.1, on the reverse strand, counting down.
ACTTTCTAATATGTGATCTAAACCTAAAGAATAATTAAGGAATAATTGAGCAAAGTCGCCATCATTAACAGTAACTCTATCTACACCATATCCAGTAGTTTTTCTTTTTGGGTAGTATGCAAGCGAAGTCGAAATTTCTGCTTGTTTTATTTCTGATCTAATCTCACCAGTATCAGGATCAACAAAATCTAAACTAAATAAATTGCCATCTGCGGGTTTTAATGTCCTAAAAGATCCTGTAACTCCAAGAGTAAAGTTCTTTCTGGGTTCTATTTGCATAGAAAATGCAGATAGGTTAATAGAAGTTAATCTACTGTTATCTCCAGTCGCCACAATAGAAGAAGATGCTAAACTTCTCCCTTCTACATCATTAGTATTGGTAAGACTGGCTCCGAGTTGTTCCACATCTCTTCGATTCCCGGCAGAAACAATTAGTCTGGATTTTCGGTCTACAAGATATTTTCCCGACAATCCATATTTAAACTTGTTATCTCTAAAACCATATGCACCATATCCTTCTATTCTCCATCGATCATTTGCTGTGAAATATGTTCTACCTCCAGCTCTTAATCTAAAACCTTCTATGGTGTTATAACCAACGGTAGAAAATAATGGACCAAAATCCCAACCGTTAAATTCTACGTAACCTGTAGCTAATATGGTTCCAATGTTATATAATCTTTTAAATGCTTTAACCGTTTTTAACGTGTCTAAAAGTTTATATACCTTTTGTTCATCTTTGTTTAAGTCTTCCATTCTGGCATTTGTCCAAAATGAATCATCTCGATTATAAATTTCTTGATTATAAGGATCTACTTGACTCTGATAGAACTTCCTGCCTTTTTTCTGGTCAAATTTGTAGTTATCAAAAAGGGTAGTTCTTTTACCATATACTCCTCTAGATTTTTCTTTTTTATTAAAGGCAAAATCTGATTGAAAGTAATCCTTTGTAATTAAAAATATAGAATCGTTAAGAACATCAAACTCCTGTTCAATATATAGATCTTTTACCCAATTTATGTTGGCACTTTTGGTTACTTCTAGATTGATTTCTTTAATTGCCCAGGTTGTGTCATTTACCCAAAAATCTCCTTTAAATGTTAGTTCATTTTTTCTTCTTGGATAATAGATAATGTTATAACACCATTTATCACCGATGTAAGCACTATCAGAAAGCACATAGTTATATACGTTTATTCCGGTTCTGGATAATGGGCTTGTAAAACTTTTGTCAAAGAACTTTAGATAATTATCATAGATATCATAATCAGAATATAAGTCTTTTACAAAAGCAATCAGTGTTTGGTTGTCACTAAAGCCGGCATTTTTGTTTCCTTTAAGAACTTCTTTAAGTTCGTTAAGTTCATTATCACCATATACTTTGGATATAGCTTCATTTAAAAAAATAGGGAGGTATGTTTTTCCTGTTATTCTAGAAGTGTCAATGTCTTCAAAAATAAACTCCATACCATTAAAAATTCTGCTATTTACTAATGCGCTATCGATCGTGTTAAGGTCAAACTCTAACTTTTCATACTTATCGTAATTGTATTGCTTGAATTTCTTAACACCATTTTCTCTTCGGTTGTCCCAAATTTTACGAAGGATATCTATCGCTGGATTATTTTTTTTAGAGGTTTTACCTTTGTAAATAACGACTTCGTCTAGAGAAGCTGCTTCTTCTTCCAAAACAACCTCCATATTGTAAGTAGTACGTTTAGAAAGCTTTATTGTTTTTGTTTCAAAACCAATGAAAGAAACTTTAATACTATTGTGGTTTTGTTCAGATTCCATATAGAATTTACCATTTTCATCCGTGATGGTTCCTATTGTAGAATTTACAAAAACAATGTTTGCGAAAGGGACAGCTTGTTTGTTACTGTCATATACATGACCACTTACTTTGGTCTGTCCGAAAATGAAAGAGTTACTAAAAACAAAAAATACAAACCCTAAAACCCAATATCTCATCTAATATTTTTAAATAATTATGATTTAACATCATTAGACCGGTTTTTTTTGATTGAAATAATTCAATCTGTTTTAAATCAAAAAAGGAACATTTAAGCCCTCTTTTTTTTGATATTAGTTACCGGTACTAAAATTTAATGCTGTTTAATCAATCTAAATGTTGTTGTTTTTTTATCTAAAACACATCAATACAAAAATACCCTACCTTCTAATCCCGCAAATTTAAAAATGTTTTGTTTTAAACTTTAATAAGAAGTTTAAAACAAAACATTTTTAAATATAATTCTAGTATTTCAAAGTACCCTTAAGTATTAATGTTTATAAATTAAACATAGTTTTATCAAATTCCGAGCCAATATTAGTAAAAAACGGTTTAAAATCTGAAAACTATATAAACACAAAGAAAAGGGTTCCTTTTATTTATACATTACTTTTTTGACAGCTTTAACAACATCTTGACTATTTGGTAACCATTGTTCAAGTAAAACAGGAGAATATGGAGTAGGGGTATCCGCCGTATTTATTTTTATAATTGGAGCGTCCAAATAATCAAAAATAGTAGACTGAACTTGATATGTGATTTCTGACGCAATATTTGCAAGAGGCCACGCTTCTTCAAGTATAACCAAGCGATTTGTCTTTTTTACTGAGGTGAAAATGGCGTCTAGATCAAGAGGGCGAACTGTTCTTAGGTCAATAATTTCACAAGATATATTTTCCTTTGCAAGCTCGTCTGCAGCTTTATAAGCTTCTTTAATTATTTTCCCGAAGGAAATAATAGTTACATCATTACCTTCTCTTTTGGTTTCTGCTACACCAAGAGGAATTGTATACTCTCCTTCTGGTACTTCACCTTTATCCCCATACATTTGCTCACTTTCCATAAAAATAACAGGATCGTTATCACGAATAGCAGATTTTAATAATCCTTTAGCATCTTTAGGATTAGACGGAATAACGACCTTCAATCCAGGAGTATTAGCAAACCAATTCTCAAATGCTTGTGAATGTGTAGCACCTAATTGACCCGCAGAAGCTGTAGGACCTCTAAAAACTATTGGAATGTTAAACTGACCGCCACTCATCTGACGCATTTTCGCAGCGTTGTTGATAATTTGATCAATACCAACTAATGAAAAGTTAAATGTCATATATTCTACAATAGGACGATTGCCATTCATAGCGCTCCCTATTGCTATTCCAGAAAAGCCTAATTCAGAAATAGGTGTATCAATAACCCTGTCTGATCCGAACTCGTCAAGCATTCCTTTACTGGCTTTGTAAGCTCCATTATACTCAGCCACTTCTTCACCCATTAAGTAAATAGACTCATCTCTGCGCATTTCTTCGCTCATTGCTTCGCAAATTGCTTCTCTGAATTGTATCGTTTTCATTTATAAAATAATTATTTTTGTGCTACTCGAAAGGCAAAAGTAGCAATTAATACCCTTTACTGATCATTGAAAATTGAAAAATTTACTATGCATGCATAGTAAATTCGACATTTTATTTGTACTTTCGCTTTTATTATTAAATTCTCAAAAAATACCTATATAAAATGAAGATATTAGTTTGTATTAGCCATGTGCCAGACACTACTTCTAAAATTAATTTTACAGAAGGTGACACTAAGTTTGACACAAATGGAGTACAGTTTGTAATTAATCCTAATGATGAGTTCGGATTAACCCGTGCTATGTGGTTTAAGGAAAAGCAAGGTGCGTCTGTTGATGTAGTAAATGTTGGTGGAGCAGAAACAGAGCCTACTCTAAGAAAAGCGCTAGCAATCGGAGCAGATAATGCGATTAGAGTAAATACAGAAGCTACTGATGGTTTTTATGTAGCCAAGCAATTAGCAAGAGTAGTACAGGATGGAGGTTATGATCTTGTAATTGCAGGAAGAGAGTCTATTGACTACAATGGTGGTATGGTGCCAGGAATGTTAGCTGCTCTAACAGGAGCTAATTTTGTGAACACTTGTATTGGATTAGAAGTAGAAGGAGATACAGCTACTGCTGTTCGCGAGATTGATGGAGGAAAAGAAACTTCTACAACAAAATTACCACTTGTTGTTGGTGGTCAAAAAGGTTTAGTAGAAGAAAGTGATCTTCGTATTCCTAATATGAGAGGAATTATGATGGCGCGTAAAAAACCACTAACTGTTGTAGAAGCAGTTGAAAGTGCTCCAGAAACAAAGGCGGTTAAATTCGAGAAACCAGCTCCAAAAGGTGAAGTAACTTTAGTTTCTCCGGATAATGTAGGTCAATTAGTAGAGTTATTACATAACGAAGCTAAAGCAATATAATAATATAAACGAACACCTATTAATTATAGGTTCAGTATAAAAAAATAGTATATATGTCAGTTTTAGTATACACAGAAAGTGAAGGAGGAAAGTTTAAAAAAGCAGCCTTCGAAGTAGCGTCTTATGCAAAAGAGGTTGCTAATATGCTTGGTACTACAGTTACCGCGGTTAGTGTTAATGCCGATGATAGTAGTGAACTTGGGAACTACGGTGTAGATAAAGTTTTAGAGATTAAAAATGAGAAACTAACTACTTTTAATGCAAAAGCGTATGCCGATTCATTAAAACAAGCTGCTGATAAAGAAGCGGCAAAAGTGGTAGTGGTGAGTTCTAGTGCGGATAGCAAGTTTTTAGCATCTCTTTTAGCCGTGCATCTTAATGCCGGATATGCTTCTAATGTAGTTGCATTACCAGAAAGTGCTTCTCCTTTTACTGTAAAGCGAACAGCTTTTACAAATAAAGCATTTAACATTACTGAGATCTCAACAGATGTTAAAGTTATAGGATTGTCAAACAATGCTTTTGGACTTAAAGAAGTTTCAGGAGCTGCCACTGCTGAAGGATTTGAACCTTCTTTATCCGATGAAGATTTTACAGTGAATGTAACTTCAGTAGATAAAGCTACTGATAAAGTTTCTATAGCAGATGCAGAAGTTGTAGTTTCAGGAGGAAGAGGTCTTAAAGGACCAGAGAACTGGGGAATGATAGAGGAACTTGCGGATGTTCTTGGTGCTGCGACAGCTTGCTCTAAACCAGTTAGTGATATGGGGTGGAGACCTCACGGAGAACACGTTGGTCAAACAGGAAAACCTGTGGCAACTAACTTGTATATCGCTGTAGGAATTTCAGGAGCTATTCAGCATCTAGCAGGTATTAATTCCAGTAAGGTGAAAGTAGTTATTAATAATGATCCAGAAGCGCCGTTCTTTAAGGCTGCAGATTATGGTATTGTTGGTGATGCCTTTGAGGTAGTACCTCAGTTAATCGAAAAATTAAAGGAATTTAAGGCGAATAACGCATAATTTTCATAAATTGTGCCCAATCAAGGGCTGTTTGAACTCAGGTAAAGTCCATTTGTTCAAACAGCCTTTTTTTTATTGAAAATTACTATGAGTTTAGTTCGTCTGAACATAAAAGGAATATCGTACAGTCAAACCCAAAATGGTGCTTATGCACTAATTTTAAGTGAGGTAGATGGAGAAAGAAAATTACCAATTGTCATTGGTGCATTCGAAGCACAATCAATAGCAATAGCGTTAGAGAAGGAGATTAAACCTCCGCGTCCATTAACTCATGATTTATTTAAAAACTTTGCAGATCGATTCGATGTGGTTGTTAAGCAAGTAATTATACATAAACTGGTAGATGGCGTTTTTTATTCCAGTATTATTTGTGAACGTGATAAAATCGAAGAGATTATCGATGCTAGAACTAGTGACGCGATCGCTTTAGCATTACGTTTTCAAGCACCTATATTTACCTACAAGAACATTTTAGACCAAGCAGGAATTTATTTAAAAGTAAATCCTAAAAAAGATGATGAAGACGATCCAGAAAGTCTGTTGGTAGATGAATTGGTTTCTGATGATGTGGAAATGGTGGGTAAGGAAACAAGTTATCAGGATTTATCTCTTGAAGAACTTAATCGTATGCTTGAGCAAGCTGTGGCTAATGAAGACTATGAATTAGCAGCAAGAATCAGAGATGAAATTTCAAAACGTGGTTAAATTTTAATCACTTTCACCACATATTTCGAAATATTATAATGTTACTTCTATTTTTATGAAAAAAGGACTATTATCTTTCCTGTTGTCATTATTTACTTTTACTATAATCTCAGCTCAATCCATTGAGAAAAAGTGGATCCTAGAAAGTGTTAAAGGGGCATCTGAAAATACTTTTCAGGTTGGTAAGAAAGATTATTTACATCTGGATCAGGGTTTATTTTCTTATTCATTTAATAACGAATTAGAAAGACTAAATGGTGATTACGTAACACAAAATAAGGTGTTACTTTTTTTTCCAGAAAAAGCAGAAGATTCTATTATAAAATATAAAATAAGGAGCATTACCGATTCTACATTGGTTTTGTCAAAAAAAGATCTTGAATACTCCCTTGTTGTTAAAAAGGAAATAGCCGAAGTAACTCCTGTAGTAGCAAATAATGAACTGATTCCAAATCAAGGTTTTTCTTTTACGAGCTTTTGGAGAGGTGTTTTAGGGATGTTAACGTTATTGATAATTGCATTTTTATTTAGTAGTAATAAAAAAGCTATTAATTGGAAAACGGTTGGATTAGGTGTCGGATTTCAATTAATTATCGCTATTGGAGTTTTAAGAGTACCTTTTGTTCAAACTATATTTGAGTGGGTTGGCGGTCTTTTTGTTAGTGTTTTAGATTTTACTAGAGCGGGGAGTAAATTTCTATTTGAAGGTTTAGTTGTAGACATGGATACCTTTGGTTTTATATTCGCTTTTCAAGTATTACCAACTATTATATTCTTTTCTGCTTTAACTTCCTTGCTGTTTTATTTAGGTATTATTCAAAAAGTAGTGAAAGGCTTAGCTTGGTTATTGACCAAAGCACTAAAGATATCTGGAGCAGAAAGTTTAAGTGTTGCCGGTAATATCTTTTTAGGACAAACAGAGGCGCCTCTATTAATTAAAGCGTATTTGGAAAAGATGAATAAGTCTGAAATGCTATTGGTTATGATTGGCGGAATGGCGACTGTTGCAGGAGCTGTGTTGGCAGCCTATATAGGGTTTTTAGGAGGAGACGATCCAGTTTTAAGATTACAATTTGCAAAACACCTATTAGCAGCATCAGTAATGGCAGCTCCAGGAGCAATTGTTATTTCTAAAATACTATTCCCGCAAATAGAAGAAATTAACACGGATGTACATGTTTCTTCAGAAAAAATAGGATCTAATATTTTAGATGCTATAGCAAACGGAACAACTGAAGGCTTAAAACTAGCTGTAAATGTTGGAGCGATGTTATTAGTGTTTGTGGCCTTTATTGCCATGCTAAATGGTATATTAAATTGGGTTGGCGATATTACTTCTATAAACGTTTGGATAGCATCAAATACGGTTTATCAAGGCTTGTCTCTTGAGCTTATTTTGGGTTATCTTTTTTCGCCATTAATGTGGCTAATCGGAGTTGCTAAAGAAGATATAGCATTAATGGGTCAACTCTTAGGGATAAAACTAGCGGCTAGTGAGTTTGTCGGTTATATACAATTAGCAGATTTAAAAAATGTAGCAAATGTAACGCATTTAACCTATAACAAATCCGTTATTATGGCTACTTATATGTTATGTGGATTTGCAAACTTTGCATCAATAGGAATCCAAATTGGTGGGATTGGCTCGCTTGCTCCAGGACAACGAAAAACATTATCAGAGTTTGGAATAAAAGCACTAATCGGAGGAACCATCGCTTCGTTATTATCAGCTACAATAGCAGGAATGATTATTGGATAAAAATCTTAGATTTTTTTTATAAGATATTCATTTATGAAATAGGTTTTACAACTATTTCATAATCTACATATTAATAGATATCTGGAAACCTATTTTTTGTATATTTGACAGGAATTAGTATTTATTTAACAAACCCAAAAGAAAGTTAAGAAGGGAATATGAAGCAATATCTTGATCTAGTACGTCACGTACTGGAAAATGGCAATGAAAAAGGAGATCGAACTGGAACGGGAACTAAAAGTGTTTTTGGTTATCAAATGCGTTTTGATCTAAGCGAGGGCTTTCCAATGGTTACTACAAAGAAACTACATCTTAAATCAATTATTTATGAGTTGTTGTGGTTTCTGAATGGAGATACTAATGTTAAGTATTTACAAGAGAATGGAGTTCGTATTTGGAATGAATGGGCAGATGAAAATGGAGATCTCGGACCTGTTTATGGGCACCAATGGCGTAATTGGAATGGTGATGAAATAGATCAGATTAAAGAAATTGTAGATGCTTTAAAGAATAACCCTAACAGTAGAAGAATGTTAGTGTCGGCTTGGAACCCTAGTGTTTTACCAGATACTTCAAAATCTTTTTCTGAAAATGTGGCCAATGGAAAAGCAGCATTGCCTCCATGTCACGCTTTTTTTCAGTTCTATGTTGCGGATGGAAAACTATCTTGTCAACTATATCAAAGAAGCGCTGATATATTTCTTGGGGTACCATTCAATATTGCTTCTTACGCTTTATTTACAATGATGATGGCACAAGTATGTGGATATGAAGCTGGAGAATTTATACATACCTTTGGAGATGCGCATATATATAATAACCATATAGAACAATTAGAATTACAGTTATCCAGAACTCCAAAAAAATTACCAACCATAAGGATTAATCCTGAGGTGAAAAATATTTTTGGCTTCGTTTTTGATGACTTCATATTGGAAGACTATAATCCGCATCCTCATATAAAGGGTGCAGTTGCAGTTTAACCCCCAAAACTTAAACTGATTTTTATGATGAAAAAACTACTACTTATTGTAACAATTTTATGCTCAACTTTTTTGTTTGCTCAGGATAATATTATTCTGTCTAAGGAGAATGCAAATGAAAAAGGAATTACACCGATGTGGCCTAAGTGTGAGGATTCCAGACAAGGTCCACTTAAATGTTTTGATAATAATTTGAGAAATCACATTATTAGAAATTTTAGATATCCCGAAATTGCCGAAAAAGATGGATTAGAGGGGACCGTTACTGTAGAGTTTATAATAAATAATAAAGGTAAACCTGAGGTAATAGATGTAAAAGGAGCTCATAGATATCTTCAGAGAGAAGCCGTTAGAATTATAAGGGCAATTCCTAAGATGAAACCTGGTAAATGGGGTAAAAAGCCCATTGCAGTTGCTTATGAAGTGCCAATTACTTTTATTAAACCAAAATAAATATTTGGAGTTTTTTAACATTGGATTAACTCTGATGTAAAGTAGTGACAAGATAAAAATGATTAAATTTGAGTGTATTCGTAAATCGAATACACTCTTTTTTTATGGTAATAACTGATAATTTACTTTCTTCTTTGTTAGAGACTAGAGCTCATTCAGAAGAAATTTGTGCTTCACTTCAGACAGAAGATTACGTGGTTCAACCTATAGTAGATGTTTCTCCTCCAAAATGGCACTTAGGGCATACAACTTGGTTTTTTGAAGAGTTTATCCTCTCTAAATATAAAAAGGACTATTCTCGATTTCATGATAATTTTGCGTACGTTTTTAATAGTTATTATGAAAGTATTGGTAAACGTGTGATAAGAACTAATAGAGGAAACCTTTCTAGACCTACGGTTAGTGAAGTATACGAGTATAGAGATTACGTAACTAACAATTTGCACGCTTTATTAGAGGAGGTGGATACTAAAGAAATTAGATCTCTTGTAGAGATAGGTATCCATCATGAGAAACAACATCAGGAATTATTACTTACGGATATTAAGTACATATTAGGAAATAATCCATTATTGCCTAAGTATAATGATGCTTTTAACGAAAACCCTAAGATGCTATCTTCCTCAGGGTATCATGCAATGAGCGAAGGAGTATATGAGATTGGTTATAAAGGAGATAACTTTTGTTATGATAATGAATTAGGAGTTCATAAAGTGTTTTTGGAAGAATATAGTATAGCTAAAAGTCTTGTGACAAATAAAGAGTATTTAGAATTTATTGATGATGGCGGTTATAAAAATAGTCTTTTATGGCACGCAGAAGCTTGGGATTGGATCAAGAATAATTATATAAAAACACCTTTATACTGGCATGAAATTGATGAGGAGTATTATCAATATACATTAAGAGGATTGACCCCCTTGGATCTTAATGCTCCAATAACACACATATCTTATTATGAAGCATTTGCCTTTTCCCAATGGAAAGGAGAACGTATTCCCACAGAATTTGAATGGGAAGCAGCACAACAATTTTTTGATTGGGGAGCAAGATGGGAATGGACAGAAAGTGCTTATCTACCTTACCCTAATTATTCCAAAGCTCCTGGAGCCCTTGGTGAGTATAATGGCAAGTTTATGGTTAATCAAAAAGTACTTCGAGGAGGTTCTATAGCTACTCCTAAAAATCATACAAGACCAACCTATCGTAATTTTTTTCACCCTCAGCTAAGATGGCAATTTAATGGATTGCGATTAGTAAAAAATAAATAATCCCGATACATGAATTCAAAAGATCAAAACGTATTAACCTGTACTTTCGGTAAAGAAGTGCACGAAGGTCTAACGACTTTTCCTAAATATTTATCTTCTAAATTCTTTTATGATGAAGTAGGAGATAAGCTTTTTCAGAAGATAATGGATTTACCTGAATACTATCTTACTAATGCAGAATATGATATTTTTCAATTACATAAGACTGATATTTTGCAAAGTTTCGATACCAATAAAGAAGGTTTTGATCTTGTAGAGTTGGGTGCTGGAGATGGTAAAAAAACAAAGGTATTGCTAAACGAATTACTTGATAAAAAATATGCGGTTACCTATCATCCGATAGATATTAGTGAAAATGCTGTTGATGGATTAGTTAAAAATCTTTTTAAGGAATTACCTAGCCTTAAAGTACAGGGACAGATAGGAGAGTATTTTGAAGTTTTAGATAGGTTAAAAGATATTAGTGACCGTAAAAAAGTGATTATGGTCTTAGGATCGAATATAGGCAATCTATTGCATCCAAGAGCTATTCAGTTTTTGAAAAAATTGAATGCCGTAATGCATCCGGATGATCTTATATTTATGGGTTTTGATCAAAAGAAACATCCGCAGAAAGTTTTGGATGCCTATAACGACAAATCTGGTGTGACTGCAGCATTTAATAAAAATGTTTTGTCAAGAATCAATAAAGAACTTGAAGGAAATTTCGATTTGGATTCTTTTATCCATTGGGAGGTATACGATCCAGAAACCGGAACAGCTAAAAGTTATCTTGTTAGTACAAAAAAACAAACGGTAGATATAGATTGTTTGTCCTTGCAAGTACATTTTGAAGCTTGGGAAAGTATTCATACTGAGATTTCTCAGAAATATGATGATGATACAGTTAAGTGGTTAGCAGAAGAGTCAGGATTTAAGATTACAGGCGCTTTTACTGATGAAAATGAGTATTATAAAAACTATGTGTTTAAAAAATCTGAATAGATTTTGATTAAAAAAATAAAACTATGAAAGCAATTTGGAATAATGAGATTATAGCAGAAAGCAATGATATAAAGGTGATTGAAAATAATCATTATTTCCCGCCAGAGGCGATTAAAAAAGAATTTTTTAAATCAAGTGAAACACACACTAATTGCCCTTGGAAAGGAGTTGCATCGTACTATACGGTTACCGTAAACGGTAAAGAAAATATGGATGCTGCTTGGTATTATCCGGAGACTAGTGATTTAGCTAAGCAAATAAAAGGATATGTAGCGTTCTGGAAAGGTATTGAGGTCGTAGAATAATAGCTACAACCTCAATTTTTTTCTTTATTAAAGTACGAGTAAACTATTCTCTGCAGCAGCAAAATCATTCCACTGATATCCATCAGCTTCAGTTTCGTTAGTCCATTGCCCGTCTACAACGTATTTAAATTCGAACTTTTGGTCTTTCGGTAGATTTAAAGTTCCTTTAAACGTACCGTTTTTTAACTTCTTTAATACAGTAGCTTCGGTATTCCACTGATTAAATTCTCCTGCTACACAAACATTAGTAGCTTCTTTAGCTGGAACGGAAAAGGTTACTTTGCAAATAGGTTTTGATTTTAAGTATTGCTTGGTTATTGCCATGGTTTCAGTTTATAATTAATTCTCAGTTAATAAAATTTAAGTGAAATTAACACAAAACATCAAAACACAAAAGAGGAAACGGTCAGATTTTCAATAATTTAATCAACAATTAACAGTTAAATGTTAACGATAACGATGTAGTTATTATTCTAAAATTCTAATGCTACAATATTCTATTGCGTTTTGATGTTTTGTGATTTTAATTTGGCTAGATTTATCACTAGTGTTTAACCATGAATTTTATATTTTGAGTTCCTTTTTTCAGGTATTTAGCTGATAATATGTAAAGACCATTGGACAGACCAGATATTTCAATATTGTTTTTTTCGGTTGCTAATTTCTGAGTATCAATTGTCATCTGTTTTCTTCCTTGTAAATCATAGATGTTGATTGCTACAATTTTATTGGCATTGTTTTGGGATGTTAGAATAGATATTTTATTACTCACAGGGTTAGGAAATAGTTTTATTTCCTCTTCATCATTAGTAATAACAAAGTCTCTGTTTAATGGACTATCATTTACATCAATTAATTTCCATTTGGTACAATTGCCTGTATACCCTTGAGATACTTGTGTGATTGGAATAGATTCATCAATGATTGCAGAGCATCCTTGCGATCTTATCCAGCTACTTGTTTGTCTATTTTGGATTCTAAAATATCCTTCTTCATCTGTTGCTACTAATTTCCACTGTTCGCACCATCCAAAAGAACCTGGACTTACTTGCACTATTTCAATAGAATCATTAGAAGTGTTACTACAATCTTTTGGTCGGTATCTTCCATTCGTTGCTTTATTTTGTAGAAAGTAATATCCATCATCGGTAGGAATAAATTCAAACATTGTGCAGTTTCCTGTATTATTAGTAGAAGTGACAACTAATGGAATGGTTTCGCTATAATCATTAGAACATCCTTTTGTTCTTATCCATTGTTTGGTAGCTTTATTTTCTAACCTCCATAGTACTCCACTAATATCTATTTCTGTGTCATTGTTTATAGCGCTAATATTTATTTCTTGAAGATCATCAAAACGACTATTCCAATTTTCATTTTCTGGAACTATATAAGATAACCATTTATAATCGTTATCCGCTATTGGTATATTTTCATTTACTACAACTTCAATTTCTATACTATCTGTTCCTGGAGGAACTGTAGTGATCGCGACACCATAGTTGGTCCACGGGGCTCTATTAAGTTGTAGAGAAAGAATGATATCTCTAGTTGCCGATGCTGAATACTCTAAATTTATTATTCCAGTATCACCGGGAGAAACTACGTCAGGACCATCTATCGATATGATTTCATCGTTTATTTCATTTTGTGACCACCATAAATTACCAAAATTTTCTATTTGAGAGAAGTCACGAGGTTTAACCCATGTTGCATAAATTGAACCAATAACATTTTCTACACCTTGAGAAGCAGTTTGCCATTGGTTGAAATTAAGATCGACATCAGCATCATAAAATGCGCCTACAATTTGTTTAAAACCTAAATCAGAGAAAAACTTAAGCGACTTTGTACCTTTATCGACAATCTTTTGGCCTTCCCACCAGGTTGCTAGTATAACTTTATTGGGATCCACGGTTACCCAAGATTGATCTAATGTGTTGTTAACTTGATAATAGTCAGCAATAGCATTATGTTCAGGATCGATCATATCACTCCAAAAATAATACGTCGCATCCGGTGCGACTTCAAAAAGGTCATCGAAAGCACGCTCTATACTGGTTGCTAAGGCAGCACCAGAATTTCCTATTTGTGTGTCTAATGGTTCCCATCCACCTGTTCTTATTTCCGAATAGTTGAGCATAAATCCATCTGGTTGAAAATCATTATAAAGTTTTTGATGTATTGTACGCATTCTGGTGTATATCTCGGGATGATTCCAAGAAGCAGATATTTGTCCGCTTGCAGTTGGAAGCCCATGATATCCGTTTATTTTTACGATATCACCTTCTTTTATGTTAGCAGAATTATTTATTATTATTTTAGGAGCTAAATGTTGAGTATCAAATGCGCCAGGAAACCCGGAGATGCCTAATTGATCATCTTTTATTGGTGTAACATCAGACCCAAACGAAAGCGTTTGACCATTACTGTGTTTTAAAGATTTTGGTAAATCTTCTCGATTTAACCAGTTAAGAGCAGGAGAATCAATAACTTCTATATCGTCCCACCAAATAGTCCCTTGTTGACCTCCAAAAACTGCTAATGCTAGATTAACTTGTGTCGCATTTAAGCTATTAAATGCAATACGAACTTCTTCCCAACCAACCGTAGTTAGATTATTGGATCCATTATAATATTTTCTTCCTCCATTATCGTTAGGGAGAGATAAATGTAAATTTGTTAAAGTACGCTCCCTGTTATTCTCATCTCTTATAAGAGCCGCTAGGTTTCTAGCAGTTAAATTCTCAGTTTTAATCCAAAACTTCAATGTATATTGATGAAATGGCTTAACATCAAAAACTGTAAAAATTCTTGAATCTTCATTGTTAACTGCTTCTGCTCTAAAAGATGCATTACCACTTTTTTTAATAATTGTATCAATAAAAGTACGTTCTCCTATTGCATCTTGGAATCCCCATTGAAGAACTTCATTTCCATCAAAATTTTCAAAATCTCCATTAACTAGATTAGAAGACTTAATAGGAATAAGCTCTCCATTTAAGGCTTGTAATTCTTGTTCTTCAATTGGATAGCCAGTAGTTAAATTGGGATCAGAAGCTATTAATGAACCAGCAAAACCCATAGTAATAGTAATGAAATGTAGTTTCATTCCTCTTTCTTTAATTCCATCTACTAATACTTGAATCCTTTCGTCCCATCTCGATCCTGCTGTTCCATTAAGGCCATAAGAGTTTAATTTAGAATCTGAATATAATACAGTATTGGCTCCCGCTGCTTTCGCTCTATCTATATAAACGAATAAATCTTCAGGAGTATCTACTACTAGATTAGCAGACATATGTAGCACTTTGTCTTCTTGACCTACTACCTTAGCAATTATATTATTCGAATTATTATTAGGTATAGGTACTTCTTGTGAGTTACTTAAAAAAGTGATTAATAAGAATAGAGATGTGAGAAATAAGTTGAGTTTTTTCATGACATTTTTTGTGTTTACGATTTAAGAAAATTGGGTAATCTATTGGTTATATTGTTATAACAAGAAAGATACTTCTTTGCTTCTATATATTTGGATACCAAAACAATATTTGGTGAATACCAATTTGTAGTTATCTGTTATGATTTTGTGGTTGGTAATTAATCAATAACAACTGCTTAGATATTCTAAAAATTATGCCATTTTTGAGATCTTAGTAGAAATCACTTATTGTATATTTTGATAGTATGACTATTGTGCTATTTTTCTACATGTACTGTAGAAATAATATACTCTTTTGAGAAGATTTTTTTAGATATTTTCTAATAATTTATCAATATCATTGATTGTATTGTAAAAATGAAGACTTATTCTGATACCATCTCCTCTGAGAGATGTAATAATATTTTTTTCTTTTAGAGTATTATATAGTTTTTGGTCACCCTTTATATTGAAAATGGAGCTATGATTATTTCTTTCTAAAACGTCCTTTTCTAACAAATTTAAATTACCAAATTCTGTTTTAGCGTAAGATGTTAATTTGTTTATGTCTTTTTCAATTGTAGCAAGTCCTATTTTTGATAAGAATTCTAGAGAATACTGTAAACTACCGAAATTAAATGTATCTAGGTGTCCGCATTCATATCTGGCTTGTAAGCTTGTATACGAGGAATCATAATTGGTATCAACACCCGCATTTTTATATGCGTTAGGTGTAATTAGATCTAGAATCCCCTCTTTAAATAATATAAAACCATTTCCATAACCTCCTAATAACCACTTATAACCACTAGACCCCAGAATGTCAATTCCCGATGTACTAAAATTAAAGATCTTAGTTCCACAAAATTGTGTTCCATCTGCAATGATTAATAATTTAGGATTTTTTAGTTTTAATTGTTTTAGAAAATTGAGATCAATGGCAATTCCGTTAATGTATTGAACTAAACTAAAAGCAAAAACATCAGGCGTATGCTTTATTAAAGCTTCTTCGATATTTTGTTCTAAAGATGTATTTACTTCAGCATAACAAACCTTAAAACCTTTATTGATTACTGAAAAGTTTACAGAAGGGTAATCCTTATCCAATAGAAGTACTTTTTTGTTTTTTTCTAATCCGTTTAGGATCGTATTGAAACCAAGAGAAAAATTAGGAGTTAATACTGTGTTTTGTGATTCACATCCCAAAAAATCCCCGACTGACTTTTTTACACTAGTTAAAAAATCTTGTTGTGTATCTCTAAATATACTTCCCCCAATTAGAAAATCAAAATCATGCTCTTGTCTATACTCTAATAAGGAATCATATAGTAATCCAGAGGATGCTGTATTAAGATAAGTGTTTTGTGATAGTATTGGAAATTCTTTTCTTAAATTCTTCATAAGTTAGTTTAGGGCTTTTTGGCAAAACCTTTATATTTACTAGCGCATATTAATCAAGCATTACTAAGGTACTATTAAAATGTTTTCAAAAAGAAAAGAAACTCCACAAATTGACCCTGTACAGCGAGAATTGTATGAACATGCTCGTAAACGGATCGTTCAAAAGAAAAGGCTATTTCAGCATTTTATTGTTTTTTTAGTAGGTTCTGTTTTTTTGGTTATTCTTAACCTATTAATAGGAGTTGGTAAAGAAATTACATTTTTTGGTTTAAACTGGTATATGGTAGCTGTTGTTTGTTGGGCATTCCTTTTTGTCTTACATTTTTGTAACGTATGGTTGTTTCATAAGTTTATGGGAGCCAATTGGACAAGTAATCAGATGGAACGATTAATAGCCAAACAAAAAGCAGAAATTGAATTAATTCAGAAAGATGTGGATCTGATGTACCCAAAAGATGAGTTAATCAAAAAGAAGGAGAAGTTTATTAAACAACAAAAGCCTAAAGCTTTTGAGATAATAACTCCACAGGAATCTGATCGTAAGATTACAATGATTGCTGCAGCTGGAGAAAACAATGCATTGGGGAAAGATAACGATCTGGTTTGGCATTTGCCTGATGATTTTAAGCGTTTTAAAAAACTTACAACGGGACATCATATCATTATGGGACGCAAAACTTTTGAATCCTTTCCGAAGCCATTGCCAAATCGTGTCCATGTGGTAATTACACGAAATCAGAATTATAAACCCGAAGGTGCAGTTGTTGTACATTCTATGGATGCCGCTTTAAAAATAGCAAAAAATGACCCACAACCATTTATCATTGGTGGAGGAGAGATTTATAAAATTGGGATGGAATATTCTGATTGTATAGAGCTTACCAGAGTACACGGAACATTCGAAGCGGATACTTTTTTCCCGGAAATAGATCCTGAAATATGGACAATTGAAAATAAAGAACTTCACGGTGCAGATGAGCGGCATGAGTTTGCATTTACGTATTTGACTTATAAGAAGAAGTAGCACAGCCTTGCTATCACAAAATCTCATACATCACCTTGAAAATCTACTTTCTAAGAAGATAATAAATACAATGCCACTATCCGGAGGTGATATAAATGATGTTTACCTGTTAATTAGTAATGCCGAAAAATTTGTTGTCAAACTCAATAGTGCTTCCAGATATCCAGGAATGTTTAATGCAGAAACTAATGGACTGAAAGAATTGAAGAAGTCGAGGACTTTTGCGGTACCAGAAGTATTACAATTTGGAGAATATAATGATACTGCTTTTTTAATTTTGCAGTATATAGAAACTGGAAGACAAGCCAAAAATTTTTGGCAAGTGTTTGGGAGACAATTAGCAGATTTGCATAAGAAAAGTGAATCCTATTTTGGTTTTAAAAATGACAATTATATAGGGAGTTTACCACAGTATAATACTCATTATGCTACTGCTTCAGAATTCTACATAACTCAACGTTTACATCCACAGTTTAAGATTGCAATCCAAAAAGGTTTTTCTTTTAAAAATTTAGATGATTTTTATGCTAGTATTGAAACCAAAATTCCAGATGAAGTATCAAGTTTAATTCATGGAGATCTATGGAATGGTAATTTTATGATTGGTCAGGATGGAGTTCCTTGTCTAATAGATCCTGCGGTGGCTTTTGCTCCTAGAGAAATGGATATCGCTATGATGAAGCTTTTTGGAGGTTTTGATCAGGAACTGTTTAAGGTGTATAACGAGGCTTTTCCTCTAGTTGAAAATTGGGAAGAAAGAATTGCTATTTGGCAATTATACTATTTGTTAGTTCATCTAAATCTGTTTGGTAGTTCCTATTTATCACAAGTGCATTCAATCTTAAAAAGATATTCTTAACCCGTTGTGCATTTTGGATCAAAAAGTTATTCTCGATAGCTCTGCAGAGCTTATCGAAGTACAATTTTCCTCCATTTCATTTTGGAAAATCATTTGAATTGACGTTTTTCCTTAACATTTCTTTCATAATGAAAAACAGGCATTTTTAGAATGTTTTTATGTGTAACCAATCTATAAAGAGCTGTTCTTTATTCCTTCTCTAAATCGTATTGCAAA
This sequence comes from uncultured Aquimarina sp., assembly GCF_947492405.1. Classification (GTDB taxonomy): domain Bacteria; phylum Bacteroidota; class Bacteroidia; order Flavobacteriales; family Flavobacteriaceae; genus Aquimarina. The sequence goes on along the minus strand of NZ_CANLMP010000002.1, from coordinate 288,881 downwards.
TTAAGAGTGATCAGCTATTGATCCAGATAGTCCATTCATAAAATTGGGCATTTCAATACATTCTGTTACACTCTATATTAGGTGTCTAACACAAATTAATCTTGATTATGAGAAAATTAGACATAATAACTGCTATAGTGATGCTATTTATAGTAAGCCAACTAGTGTCGCAAACCATCGTGGAAAGACACGGACAATTAAAAGTAGAGGGAGCCAAAATAAAAGATAAATGTAATAGGAATACGCAATTAAAAGGAATGAGTTATTTCTGGCATCAATGGGAAGGCGGAGAATATTGGAACAGTAATACATTAAAATGGCTTAGAGATGATTGGAAGGTTGAGATAGTAAGAGCAGCCATGGGTGTTCGAGGTGGTGGCGGAGATTATATTGATGATCCTGTAGGTTCAGTAAATCAGGTTAGAGCAGTTGTAGATGCGGCTATTGAACATGGAATTTATGTTATTATAGATTTTCATGCGCATCCTAATTATAAGCAAGAAGCTAAAACTTTTTTTAGGCAAATGTCTAAAGAATATGGAGCGTATCCTAATATAATCTATGAGATATGGAATGAACCCATCGGAGATTATGGAAATGCAGTAGGTACTTGGAATGAAATAAAAAGTTATTCTAGAGAGGTTATTGCAGAGATCAGAGCAAATGATCCTAATAATATTATTGTGGTAGGAACTCCATTCTATTCCCAACGAGTAGATATTGCTGCTGATAATCCTTTAACCGTAGATATTAATAATAAACCAGTAAGTAATATTGCTTATACAATACATGCGTATGCGGGAGCCCATAGGCAATCATTAAGAGATAAAGCAAATTATGCGATTAATAAAGGGTTAGCATTATTTATGACTGAGTGTGGAAGAGTGGGTACTAATTATGGTCCTAACAATAATCTAGATGCTGCAGAATGGAATCGTTGGGAACAATGGATGGATAATAATGATATTAGCTACTGCAAATGGTCGTTGAGTAATAAAGATGAAATCAGCTCCTCTTTAAATAGGTCAGCAAGTCCAAACGGTAATTGGAATTATAATAATGATCTTACTGCAGAAGGAAAATGGAATAGAGATCATTTTAGGTCAGTGAATACTCTTCCATCTGCTTGTGATGATACGGGAGGAACGGATGAGGATATGATCAAATCACTAATTGCTCCAGATCAGGTAATCCAAGGAAGTGAAGCTTCCGTAGAAATAGCCTATTCCGCAAGTATAAATAGAGATCTAGTAGCCGTTTTTCAATTAAACAAAAGTCCCTACACCGTGTATGGGTCAAAAAGAGTAAATGTTACTGAAGGTTCTGATGATATTAAATTGGATATTCCTATCGATGCGAATACTCCTATTGTTAATAAAGACTATAAATTTCAAATTTTCATCACACCACAAGGAGGTGATTGGAACCAAAGGTTACATACAATTTCTAAAATAAATATCGATTGTGTCGAAAACACTAACAATCCTTCGAATGTCGTAGTTAGAGCAAAAGGAACTAACAATTCAAAAATTGAAGTGCTTTATAATGATACATCAATTGATAATGCTGTAACGCTTACTAATAGCTTTGCTAATTATAACTTTTCAGTTTCTGAGACTTCAGGAAACTTTAAAGTAGCTTTCATTAATGATGATACAGGACGAGATGTAGAAATTGATTGGTTAGAAATTGATGGAGAAAGAATTCAAGCAGAATCCAGAGAAGAAAATACGGGTGCATGGGATGGAACTTGTGGAGGAGGAAGTTTTACGCAAGCAATTCATTGTAATGGATATATCAATTTTGGAAATGGGAATAATTTAAATCAAAATGGAACTATTGAAATAGGAGCAAAAGGAAACTGCGGAGGAGAAAAAATGCAACTGTTAATTGATAACAAAAAAGTGTCAGAATGGTCCCTCGGAAATAATATTTCGGTTTATACATATGAAGGATATAAAAATAATCAGAATATAAAAGTAGCATTTACAAATGATGGTAACGTAAATAATTGTGATAAAAATGTATATGTAGATTGGATTAAAGTATGTGAGACAAGGTATCAGACAGAAAATGTAGCTTCTAGAAATGGTTGTGGAAACTCGGAGTGGTTATTCTGTAACGGTAATTTTGATTTCGGAGGTCCTAGTTGTGATAATAAAAAACCAAATGAAGATATTCAGAAAACTTTTGATATGTATCCAAATCCGGTTACTAGTAATAAAATTACCATAAAAGGCTCTGAACTTTATACTATTGCAATTTACAACATGGAAGGAAAAAAGGTAAAAGAAGAAAATAATATTTCTAATACCAGTACCATTATTACAGCACATCTAAACAATGGTTTGTATCTACTAAAGATGTATGATCATACGACCAAGACCGTTGAAACTAAAAAAATAATTATAGATAATCGTTAATTAATTATGTTAAAAAAGAAATACTGAGCATGAATACCTGCTTTGTATTTCTTTTTATTACCAGCATATACATTGTTTACAATATATCAGATTATGAAAAAAATAAAATTAGCGATAATGTTTTGTCTGCTATGCGCGATTTTCGCAAGTGCGCAGAAAACATACTACGTAAGTTCTCAAAATGGGAATGATAATAACTCAGGACTTGAACAAAATATAGCTTTTAAATCAATTCAGAGGGCAGTTAATTCTGTAAATGAAGGGGATACTGTAAAGATTTTACCAGGAATCTATACAGGAGGAAATGATAGTCCTTGGAGTGAAATATTTATGTCTATATCTGGATCAGAAGGAAAGTATATTACCTTTTCTGGAGTGCCAGATACGCAAGGAAAATTGCCCACAATAATTTCAGCTTCGGTAAAGGGGATCGATCTACTGGGATCCTCATATGTGATTATAGAAAATTTGGAGTTTATTCCGGCTAGTGAAGATGTAAAAGGAATGATTGATAACCCTTCATTTGGATTAGAACTCTGGAGAGCAAGAAGAGCTATTGGTATTGATAATGGTTCTCATCATATTATTATCCGGAATAATTATGTACACGATTTTCCAGGAAATGGAATTGCCATTGGAGGATCAGAAGTAGTTTTGATAGAAGGAAATTTGGTGGAACACTGCGCGTTTCAAAGTCGTAATGGGAATAGTGGTATTTCATCTTATCAACCTGCAAATTTGAACGTGAATAGCTTTCCGGAGTATCCGAATCACAGAATCATTTATAAAGATAATGTTTCAAGATACAATGTAAACCTTAGAGGTTTTCTAGGAGGAGGTAATAGAATTACAGATGGTAATGGAATTATCGTTGATGATCATATCCAAGATCAAAAAGAAAACGGAATTCCATATAATAGTAGAACTTTATTGATAGGGAATATTTGTTATGGTAATGGAGGCCAGGGAATTAATGTGTTTTCTAGTGATAATGTCGATGTTTATAATAATACGTTATTTGATAATGCCCAAAGTACGCGTATTTCTAATCCAGCATATCCGATTGCCGTAGGGGATTCTCAATTATCAATAGGAAGAGTAAAAAATGCTCGTGTGAAGAATAATATTTTATATAATTCTAATGCCTCAAAAACTACAATATCAAGATATCAGGATGAAAACATAAGCTATGATCAAAATATACATTGGAACCTAACTGGAAATCCAGAACCTTTAAGTTCCAATGATCTTATAGCGGACCCAAAATTGAAAAGTATTCAAGCATTAAATGAATCGCAAACTAATTTATTAGCTACTACATCAAATCCATTTAATATAAATGGGGCTTCAGCAAAACTATTTACTCCTACAAAGAATAATAATTTTCCAATTCATGATATGAGTTTACAATCTAGTAGTCCAGCAATCGATACTGGTGCTAATGTGGGGTTTGGAGCCATTATTGGAACATCAATAGATATAGGGGCAAAGGAATTTGATGGAACAATAAATTCAACAGAGGACAAGATTATTGCTACATCAGTAGCTGATCAGGTTCAACCTGGACAAGAAGTTGTTATAACAATATCATATGAAGCAAAAGAAAATAGAGATATATCAATAGTTTTTCAATTAGACTCAAATCCTTATACGGTATATAAGTCTAACAGAACTAGAGTCTCAGTGGGTAGAGGAACAATAGATATACCACTTTCTATACCAGAAAATACTCCTATTGGCAACGATACATATCAGTTTCAAGTATATATTGCTCCCATTGGAGGAAATTGGAATAATCGATTAGACAATCTTAACAAACCTAATATTGATTGTGTTTCGGGTGGCTCTGGAATTACCAGAGTTTTAGAAGTAGGAGCAAAAGGAAATTGTTCTGGTGAGCAAATAGAAATTCTTCTGAATGATCAAGCAGTGGCTCAATTTACGTTAACTAATAATATCGAAGTTTATCGCTATACTGATTATAAAGAAGGTCAAAATATTAAAATAGCTTTTGTAAATGATAATAATAGTGTTTGTGATTTAAATGCTTATATCGATTGGATTAAAATTTGCGGCACTTTATATCAAACTGAAGAGTACTCGAGTAGAACAGGATGCGGTTCTTCAGAGTGGTTATATTGTAATGGGAATTTTGATTTTGGTGATTTGTCTTGTAGTCAAAACAGAAGAGGAGAAACTACAATAGAATCAATAGTAGTGTATCCAAATCCAGCTCAGCATGCTCTTTTTGTAGAGAATACAGAAAATCAATCGCTATTAATAAAAGTTGTAAATGTTGAAGGAAGAGTACTTAAATCGTTTACATCAGAAACAAATGATATTGCAACCAGCATTAATGTAGATGATCTTCCTAGAGGAGTGTACTTAGTGAATATCTTTTCAATAAAAAATAAAGAACAAAAAACAATTAAAATTTATAAAGAATAAAACTTGTAACCATATATTTAATATAGATAAAGCAGATGTCGAACTAGATCATTTGCTTTATCTAATATAAGGTTGTTGTTTTTACACAGAAATATTGTGTTTTATTTTACACAAGTATTTATTAAAACTCGAATAAGTTATTCTGAAAGAGGTAATCCTAGAGGGCAATCTATAAAATATTGCCAAGATCCGTCTTTTCTTTGTTTAAGTACTTCTGTAGAAGAACCTTCTCCAATAATGTTACCCTTACCATCAACGATCCTCCAGTTAGCCTGTAGAACGGCAATGTCTCCATTAATAAGCTCTCCGGTCACCTTACTTATCAGTTTAGCTTTTGAATCAATAAAAGGTTGAAAACTAGCTCTTATTGTATCTAATCCAGATTTGAGTGGTTCGGTCGGAGGAAATGACATGAGATAATCTGGATGGAAAAAATCTAAAATATTATCGATATTGCCTTCTGTTATACATTCACTAATTAGATTGGCGACATCTCTTGGTCGCATTGCTTTTTTTGTTGTCATTTTCTTTGTTTTAAATAGTTACATCTGGGGGACGATTATCCATATCAAATATTAATTTCCATTCTCCTGCATCATTCTTCCTGAAAATAACAACTACACGTCCTGATTCTACTATTTTACTGCTGTCTTCGGGATTGTTACCTTCGATTCTAAATTGTCCTGCTACATAACCAAGACCTTCTACAGCAATTACTTGTTCTTCTTTAAAAAATACTTTTGGCTTTATGGCAAAACTGTTTATGAAACCTTCTTTTACTATAGGGATTCCTATTTCTAAAGGTTTGTCACTATTAGCATACATGATTTCCGGATCGTACACAGCCATTAATGCTTCTATGTCATTATTGTTAAATGCGTTAAGCCATTCATCTAAAGCATTTCTAACTTCTTGTATTAAATTATTGTTCATTTTTTTCGTTTTTATAAGACTACTTTATTTCTGGGTTAAAAGGAGAAAAGCTAATCAAATTCCAGTCTATTTGGTTGTGAAACTCCGTTTGAATCCATTGTTTGGTTCTAAATAGCCAATAACGCCCTGTACCCATGGTTTTTTCTAAATCTTTGGTTTCTTCTTGATCGAAAAATAGTTCTGTTTCGCCTGAAAGTTGCAGAGAATGCCCTTTTTCGAAATCAATAAAGAGTAAACCTGCTTTGGGGACTTGAACAAAATTACCTAAGGTGTTGAACAAATTATTACCAACGTAATCAGGGATTTTTAAAGTACCATCATCTAGGATCTCAATAAAACCAGTAGCGCCTCCACGATGTGAGGCATCCATATCACGATTTGCATTCATACTACCTAAAAAGAAGGTGTCCGCATTTTTTATCCATTGTTTGTGGATATTGTTTAAGGTTGTCCCTTTTAATTCTTCAACTCCAAGTTCAGATGGTTCTTCAGATAAAACGGGTATACGCTGCTGGATGTATTTAGGACAGTTAGGATAGGCGTCAGACACTGTGACTTCTATTTTATCAGAATGTAATGTGGCATAACCATTCAATCTATATCTGGATCTTGTGGCTGTGTCTATAAATAACATTCCTATCTTAGATTCAGCAAGAATATTTTTAAATAGAATCTCTGTTTGAGTGCTTTTCAATTGATCTAAGTGGATATCAATTTGCTTAGATGTTTTAACTTTAACAAAACCCTTATCACCAATGAGCATAGATGCCCAAATATTAGTATTTGCATCTGTAGTACTTACAATAATAGTCGATTGTTGTTCTATAAATGGAATCAGTTGATCCATAATGTGATCTTTCAACATGCGTTCTGCAAGACGTGGATTATGCGAAATGTTATATTTTTTCTGGATTTCTAATTCTCCTTTATGAAAATGTGATTTTTTCATCTTTGTATGTTTTAATACTAATTTTGGGCAATGAACTCAAAGTTTCATATCGAAATATGAATACACAATTCAGGTTTAAGACAAATTCCAGTTTACAGAATTAACCCATTCATTAATGGGTTGTGGTTCAATGCCTAAAAGTTGGTTGGTTCTTGCGAAATCTTTATTTGTAAAATCAGTGTAATTTTGCTCCACATATCTATAAAGATTTGAGATTTCTTTTGCAGCTATTTCTCCAAATCCTGGTTTAAGCTGTTGCTCGAATTCATCCACTGGTACTGTAACAAAATTGAGCTCTTGATTTATTTTTGCTGATATAGCTGTTGCGATTTGATTTCCTGTGATAAGATTACCACCGATCGGAAGTGTCTGTCCTGCCAACTCAGGTTTAGAAATAGCTTTGACTACATATTGTGCTAAATCAGAGTGACTGATCCAGGGTGTCTTTTTATCAGATACTAATGGGTAGGGGACAATTTTATGTTCTAAAATAACCGGTATAGACCAGGGAGCGGCAATATTATCAAGATAAATATCAGGTGCCAATGTAATAACATTTAGACCAGATTCATCTAGTAGTTTTTTCATGGCTACTTTTATGTCAAGTGCCAAAAAGCCGGTCTCTTGTTTTGCAAGATGAAAAGTAGTGTTGTAAATTACCAAGCCTACGTTTTCTTGTTTTGCTGCAGTTATGAAGTTTTCAGTATAGGATTTAGCGAGTTCTATATCAAAAATAAGAGGGAAAGAATATACAGCTGCTTGCGCTCCGTTCATTGCTTTTGCTAATGAATCCTGATTATCTAGTCCTCCTTGTATTAACTCAATTCCTTCTCTTGGCGGCATGCCAGCACTAGGGTCTCTTTTGAGTGTTGTTACATTATGATTTTCATTTAATAAGGCTTGTGCTATATTACTACCTTGGAACCCTGTGGCTCCTGTTACAAATACTTTCATTTTTATTGTTTTTTAATTGTTAAACTTGATTTATTGTGAAATAAATTTCTTTATTAATTGAGCTACTTCGGAGCTATATTCTTCGAGCATAAAATGGCCTCCATCAAAGAAATGGAGTTCTACATCCTTTAAATCTTTAGCATAGGCTTCTCCTCCAGGTTTACTGAAAAACTTATCATTAGTTCCCCAAACTACAAGGGTAGGAGGTTGGTGCTTTTTTAGATAATTTTGCCAAATTGGGTATTTTTCGAAGTTTGTTCCATAATTATCGAAAAGTGTTAAAAATAGTTCTTGTACACCCGGTCTTTGTAGAAAAGCGTAATCAAGATAATAAGAGGATGGGTCAATTAGACTAGTGTCCTTAGTACCTGTTATATATTGCTCTTTAATACCTTCTAAGCTTACCAAGTGTTTTTTATATTGATTCAGTTTTTCTTGATCATTATTATGTATATATTCTCCAATTTCCAAAGCCCATTCTCCCAGACCATCTAGGTAAACGTTTGCGTTTTGGATGATTAGTCCTTTGATCAATTCTGGTCGTTGTGTGGCGATACGGAATCCTATGGGACCGCCGTAATCTTGCATGAATAGATAAAACTTCTTGAGTTCAAGTTTATCTATGAATTGGTTCATTGTGCGACTAATGTTGTCAAAAGAATATTCATACTCGTTTTTGGTAGGTCTAGCACTGAATCCGAACCCGGGATAGTCAGGCGCAATAACATGATATTTGTCTTTTAGCAGATTCAGCAGTTCTTTATACATATGTGATGATGTAGGGTTTCCATGCAGAAACAAAATGGTCTCTTTGTTTTGCTGACCTTCTTCTCTATAAAAAATGGATAGGTCGTCTATTTTGATTGTTTTGTTCATGATAATGTTTTAACTGTTATTTTTTTTATTACAGTTTTGGTTAAAAAAAATCAAAACTGATTTTTAAACGCTTCCAAGGATTGAGGTTCTAAAATATCTATAATCGCGTTGTCTACTTCATCAAATATTGATAGCAACTTTTCATTAATCTGACCTCCTATTTTACAACTCACATCTGGAACATTACTAGAAAGATTAAGCACGTGACTGCTTCCTTTCACGGCCTCAAAAATATCTGCTAACGAAATGTTTTTAGCGGATTTTCCTAATTTCACACCTCCATTTTTTCCTTCTTTACTATCTATTAAACCACTACTTTTGAGCGCTTTTAACTCTTTTCGTACTAAAACTGGATTTATTTTGAGGCTCTCTGCTATTTTAGCAGATGAATGCCATTCTCCTGGATAGTACGCCAGCAAAGTCATTATATGAAGCGATATGGAAAATTTACTTTTTACCATTTTATTTACTGTAATTAAAATTATTACAGTACAAATATAGATAATTAAATTTATTCCTAATAAAATTTCATTACTTTTTTAATGCATAGTGCTCTAGTCTCAGAAAGAAGCGTTTAACCAGCCTTGTGTTTATGCTTGATTCATATTGTTTACCTAATTTGGTCTTCTGATATTTTTCATGAATGATCTAATCTTTTCTATAACTGCATCGCTATCTTCTTCTAATACAAAGTGTCCAGTATCAAATATGTTATAATCAATTTTTTTGACATCTCTTTTAAAAGCTTCTGCTCCAGTTTCTGGGAAAAATTTATCATTCTTACCCCATACGATTAATAATGGTGGCTGATTATCTCTTAAATATTGTTGCCATTCAGGATATAATTTTAGATTATTTTGATAATCGTCAAATAAGTCAATGTTTACATCGTGAGCGTTAGGTCTAGAAAGTCTTAGGTAATCTAAATGCCAAGTGTCTGGATTAATATTTTCTTCATTTCTTGTACCATGAGTATACTGCCATTTTAATCCTTCTAAAGAAAAGGCGGGTAATAGTGCTTTTTCAGTATTTTCGTTTCTATCTTTCCAAAGCGCTTGAATACCGGCCCAAGCTGGTCCTAATCCTTCCTCATATGCATTTCCGTTCTGATTAATAATTGCTGTTACCCTTTCTGGGTGAGCGGTAGCAATTCTAAAACCAACTGGTGCACCGTAATCTTGTATAAACAAAGTGTAGGAGCTTAGATTCTTTTCCTCTAAAAAGGTATTTATTGTTTTGGCAATGTTATCAAATGTATACTCATATTCATCAGGTGATGGGAAATCACTATTTCCAAATCCAGGGTAATCAGGTGCAACCAAATGATAATCATTTGATAACGCGTTCAAGACTTTTCTATATTGATGAGATGAAGAGGGGAAACCATGTAATAATACAATTGTTGGGTTTTCAGGGTTTCCAGCTTCTCGGTATGCTATTTTGATACCGTTAATGTTAGTGCTTTTAAATTTTGTACTTGTTATTTTAGATACGTTTTCAGTATTCGTAATTGGATCATTTGTCACTTTTTTGTTTTCGGTTTTTTGACACCCGAATACAAACATTAGTATTACAAGGTTTAGTGAGATTAATTTTTTCATGTTGTTTTGTTTTTTAGAGTTTATAATTTTCTTTCTGATTCTTTTATTTTTAAATCATTGATACTTGCGTATCGTTTTTTCATCAAGCCATTTTCATCAAATTCCCAGTTTTCATTGCCGTATGCTCTGAACCATTGATTATTTTTGTCTCGATACTCATATTCAAATCGTACCGCAATTCTATTATCTTGATATGCCCATAGTTCTTTTTTAAGTTTATAATCGAGCTCTTTTTTCCATTTATCAGACAGAAAAATTTGTACTTCTGCTCGTCCATTAATGAATTGATTTCGATTACGCCATTCTGTATCCAAGCTATAGGCGTTTGATATAGCAATAGGGTCTTTACTGTTCCAGGCATCTTCTGCCATTTGAATCTTTTGTTTTGCCGTTTCTTGATTAAAAGGAGGTAACGGATATTTTTTGTTCATATCATTTGATATTAAAATTACCGAACATTCGGTAAAAAATTAAACTAAATTTTTTTATTCCAGATATCGCTTTTCGATGGTTTTTATAGTGCTCTCAAAGATAGTAGTGTCATGTAAGCCTTTAGTTACGATAAGACTACCTTGAATTTCGATTAATGTTTGAATTGCTTTTTCTTTCGCTTTAGCAGAAGGCAAATTCAGAGCGAGTCCTATTTCTGTAAATGCATTAATCCAAGATTTCATTCCATTATTAACTTGTTTTTCAAATAGTTCTAATCCCGCCTGCATTGAAAACGCGCGAAAAACACAAGTTTCATTTCCTTCATTGTATAGTGTTCTGATATGAGCTAATGCATTTACTAGCCGTTGTCTGGGTTTGGTGTTTTCATCGGTCAATGCAAAAAAGATATGATCTTCTACCCAGTTACCTACGTGATCAAAAACACGTTCTGCCATCTCTTTTTTTCCTTTAGGGAATCTATGGTATAAGCTCGCTTTTTTTAAACCAGTTACCTCCGCTATTTCGTTTAGGCTAGTTCCTTCATAACCTTTGGCTCTAAAAGTCTTGGTTAACCCAATTATTAACTCTTCATCTAAAATTTTTTGTGGTCTCATATGACAAAGGTAAATAAAAATATTTAGTTACCAAACGTTCGGTAAAATATTTTAATATTTTTTTATCTCACTTTAACTATTATATTTATCATTCTTGCCAATCGGTAGTTTTGATATAAGTTCTTATACATAAACTCGTTTGCTTAAGAAATAATAGGACTTCTTTATGAGAGGAATTGTATATGATAAACCTTTGTATTGGTTTTTTTTACTTTCTACTATAGTAGCGATATCACAGGCTCAAACTGAGAAGAACGTTGCTAAAAGAGATAGTTTATTAACTATTTATACTATTTGTGAGGATATTGAACAAGCCAAGGCGTCTTATGGTCTCAGCTTATATTACAAAGATGTCGACATGGATACTTCTTTACAATATGCAGAAACGGCTAAGAAACTATCATTGTTACATAAAGATTATGGTTTGTATGCGCGTAGTTTAAAACGACTAGGTGTCATTTATATGTATTCTGAGGATGCAGACTTAGCTCATAATTATTTTAAAAGAGCGAAACGTATTGCAAATGATGAGAAAGATTATTTTCTGATTGCAGATATTCAATCAGATATAGGTTTGTTATACCAGAGGAAAAGTGATTATAAAGAATCATTAAATAATTTGATGGAAGCTTATTATTTTTTTAAGGATAAAGAACCTTCTGTAGAAAAACATAAATCGCTAAATAGACTTGGGATTTTATATTCTAAACTAGATAAAAATAATAGATCTGTTGATATATTCACTGAAGCACTAGATGTAGCAATACGTCTAGGCGAAAAAGATAGAGAAATTACTAGTTATATAAACTTAGCGGTAATACAAACCCAGTCAGAAAATTTCGAAAAAGCCATTGTATTATATAAAAAGATTATAGGCAAAAATCTAGATGATAACCTTACTTATCAGAATCAAAAGAAAACTTGTTATAACAATCTGGCATTTAATTATTATAAAATAAAGGAACATGATTCTAGCCTTATGTATGCTAAAAAATCTTTGGCTATTAAACCCGACAAATTATTTGATAGTAGAGTAGCTCAAACGTATCGTACTTTGGGAAATGTATATTTAGATATAGGTGATTATAAAAAAGCAGCATCTAATCTTAATCGAGCATTGTCTATAGCAGAAGAATATGAAATTAAAACCGCTATTATTGATGCTTACAAGGATCTATATAGATATCATAAAAAAACACAAAACTATAAAGAAGCGCTTACCTATTATGAAAAATTCACTTCATTAGAATCTAAACTATTGGATGAAAACTTCTCTGAACAGATATCAAAAATTGAATCTTCAAAAGTAATTGAACAAAAAGATGTTGCTTATGCTTCTTTATCAAAAGAGAAAGCAGAAGATAAAAAAGAATTCGAATCAGATATAGAACGAATCATTTGGATTGTAAGTATCGTTTTAATTGCCATCATAGGAATGATTATATTATATGTTTACCGTAATAGAGTATATCTGGCAGAAAAACAGAAGCAAATTTCTACTATGAAATTATTTGCATTACGATCACAAATGAACCCTCATTTTATTTTTAATACAATAAATGGGGTGCAAAATTCTATATTGAAGTCGGATAAATTTAGCGCATATAATTACCTGAGTAAGTTTTCTCAATCCATTAGGTTGATTTTAGATAATTCGAATGATTCGTTTATTAGATTACAAAAAGAATTAGACCTTATTAAAGTATACGTAGATTTAGAAAAAATACGATTTAGGAATAGATTAGATTTTACAATGAATGTAAATGTTAATGTCGAGGAGCAAAATCCTTATATTCCTGCAATGATTTTACAACCAATCATAGAAAATTCAATTATCCATGGCATTAGTAATAAACCAGAAGGGGGCCATGTTTCTTTAATAATTGAACCTTATAACGGTAATTTGAAAGTTATAATAGAGGATGATGGTATAGGAAGAAAAGAAGCTCAAAAAATAAAAATGTCTAAACCGAAAGGTGTTGTAGGAATTACCTCGATTAACACGAAACAACGAATAGATATTTTGGCAAAATCTGGATATAAAGATGCTAGATATTATTTTGAAGATCTTATAGGAAAAAGTGGTAATATTAAAGGAACAAGAAGTATATTAATTCTACCGTTAAAGAATATGTATGACAAAAATAATTAATGCAATTATTGTAGATGACGAATTAAACGGAATTGAAAACCTACAATCTTTGATTGTAACATTCTATCCGAAAATTCAAATAGTAGGTACAGCTCAAACTTTTACAGAAGCTCAAACACTGTTGGAGTCATATGATGTTGACGTAGCATTTTTAGATATCCAAATAGGTACTAGAAGTATTTTCGAGTTTCTAGAAAAATTCACTAAAATAGATTTTGAAATAATTTTTATGTCTGCTCATAATCATGCATTAGAAGCTTTTAAATTTATGGCATTAGATTATCTTTTAAAGCCTATTGATATTGATGATTTTAAAAAAGCGATAAATCGACTGTTGGAAGGATTAGAAAAAAGGTATTTTGCTAATAATGCAAAAGAATTGATAGAACAGCTAAAGTTAGAAAAAGACAAGTTTAATAAGATTTCTATTCCCACCTTTGATGGATATGAAATTGTCTCCATAAGTTCTATTCTGTATTGCTTGGCTGATGGCAGTTATACGCAGCTGACACTTAAGGATAATAAAAATATTGTTGCTTCACAGAATCTAAAATATTATGAATACTTACTAGAGAGTTTTGGTTTTTTGAGGATCCATAATTCTAGCTTAATCAATAAAGATCATATAACTCGTATTAGTAAATCTGATGGAGGATTTGTTGTAATGGATGATGGAAAAAAACTATCAATTTCTAAAACAAGAAAAGTAGATTTCTTTAAGAGTTTTAAAATTAAATAGGATATTTAAAAACATTTTTTAGATGAATTACTTTTGACATTTATACTTACTTTTGTTAAAATTTAAAAAATACATATTACATGAAGGCATATGTTTTTCCAGGTCAAGGGGCTCAATTTTCAGGAATGGGTCTGGATTTATATGAAAATTCGGAAATCGCGAAAGAACTTTTTGATAAAGCCAATGATATTTTAGGTTTCGAAATTACTAAAATCATGTTCGAGGGAACTGCGGATGAGTTAAAACAAACTAAAGTCACTCAGCCAGCAATATTTTTACACTCTGTTATTCTTAGTAAAGTATTAGGAGATAGTTTTAAACCCGATATGGTAGCAGGGCATTCTTTAGGCGAATTTTCTGCATTAGTTGCTAATGGAACATTAAATTTTGAAGATGCACTTAGACTAGTTTCTAAAAGAGCATTAGCAATGCAACACGCTTGTGAGTTAAAACCTTCTACAATGGCAGCGGTTCTAGGATTAGATGATGAGGTAGTAGAAAAAGGATGTGAAGAAATTGATGGAATAGTAGTCGCAGCAAATTATAATTGTCCAGGTCAATTGGTGATCTCAGGAGAAGTAGAAGCAATAGAAAAAGCTTGTGAATTGATGAAAGAAAAAGGTGCGCGTAGAGCATTGGTATTGCCAGTTGGTGGTGCTTTTCATTCTCCGCTAATGGAACCGGCAAGAGAAGAGTTAGCCGCAGCAATAGAAGCGACAACTTTTAATACACCTAACTGTCCGATATATCAAAATGTAACTACAACTGCAGTTACAGATCCAGAAGAAATTAAAAAGAATCTGATTGCACAATTAACTGCTCCTGTAAAATGGACGCAAAGTGTACAAAATATGATGAAAGATGGTGCTACATCATTTACAGAGGTGGGGCCTGGAAAAGTATTATCAGGATTAGTGAAAAAAGTAGATCGATCTATGGAAACTATTTCTGCTTCGATCTAGGATAGAAGAAATTTTAAAAATTAAAAACTCGAAGTCCAATAAACTTCGAGTTTTTTTATGATTGATATAGGTGCTATTCTTACACTTTCAATTCGCCTTTCATAAACTTAAGAATGTATTGTGCTATTTCTTCACCTTTTTCTTCTTGTAGAAAGTGCCCGGCATCTTTAATTTTAATTTTCTGTTGTTCTTTTGCAGTAGGAATCAGTTTATAAAAGAATTTATCCAATCCACCAAGAATTTTGTCTTTATCTGAGAATAATACCAAGGCAGGTTTATTCCAGGTTGAAAGTACGTCTCTTGCCTTCTGAATTGGTTTAACCGCTGGATCATTCTTATCAGCAGGAACTAATAACGGAAAAGCAACAGCTCCACCTTTATGTTTGCGGTTAGGGAAAGGAGCATTATAAGCATCCAGAACTTCTTTAGATAATTTCTGATAAGAACCTCGTTTAAGAATTGTGCTTATCGATAATGATGGATGATATTTTGCATACATTCTCCAAATCTTAAAAAAAAGAGACATCTTTTTACCTACAGGTAAAAAAGTATTTAATATTACAACTCGTTTAAATCTCTCTGGATATTTTGCTAATAAACTTAAGCCTAACATGCCACCCCAATCTTGCACAACCAAAGTAATATCATTGAGATCTAATTTTTGAATAAAATGTTCTAGAGATCTAAAATGAAGATCAAACGTATAATTTTTCCAACCTACAATTTTATCAGATTTACCGAACCCAATTAGATCTGGTGCGATAAAACGATAGTCTTTTAATGAAGGTATAAATTTTCTGTAAAGATATGACCAAGTCGGTTCTCCATGTAGTGCTAAGATAGTTTCACCTTTTCCCTCGTCGATATAGTGCATTTTGAGATTATCAAAATCAATAAAATTTTCCTTGTAAGGGAAATCTTTAATAGTTTCAAAACGAGTAAGATCTGGTCTAAGAATTTGCATATTATATGTTTGTTGACTATTTCTAGCAATTATAGCATATTGGTCGTTCCGGGTCTTGTTTCCTGAATTTAAATCTTAAAAACTTGTAGAGTGTTAGTAGTTTTCTATAAATGGAGTGAATTGTTTAAAGAATTCAATGATCACTTTTCTACTATTTTTCTGCCTTGAATTGAGTTTCAAGATATACTTGTTTCCAATTTCCATCTGTATAATCTCCTACTTTGAAATTATAGGTGTAATCATCAACATATTCCCACATATCCGTTACTAACGATTCTCCATATTGATATTGATAGATGAGATTTTTTTTGTCTATTGTTACTGTTCCTGTTGTTACACCTCCAAAAATATCAAATTCCCAGAATTTAATAGTTTTCGTTTCTGAATCAAATTTTCTGATTCCGTGATTACGCGAACCATATTTTGTTTGGTTTTTATCTGTGAATCCTTTGGATTTAGAAATAACTAAGGTGTTATCTAGGTCATATTTAAATATGGTTTCTTGCTTAAATAGTGTGCCATCTCCCCATTTACCTTCAGCTTTCCATGTTTTTTCTACTAAATTTTTAAATATAGAAAGATCAGTTTCTTGACTCTGGACAGATATCGAGACCATAGCAATCAAAAGAAAAATTTTAACCGTTCTCATAATAATCTTTTAAATTTTATTCTTTATTAGTAAACAACCACTCAATTGCCGAAGTAAAATGTCCTTTCCAGAACGCTTCGTTATGTTCACCTTCGGGATCAACGATCAGATGGATATTTTCTTTAGGATGATTCGATGACAGGATTTGAGTATACATTTTCTCTGTATTTTCTACCATTCCGTGTCCTTCTTTTTTGCCAATCAATAAGAATATCTTAGTTTCTTTAGAAATTTGATGATTTCGTGTAAATGTAAAAACCTCTTCAGAATACCAATAAGACGGAGAAAAGATCCCTGTTTTACTAAAAATTTCAGGATATTGGTAGATAGCATAGTGAGAAATTAATCCTCCCATAGAACTCCCCATAATCGCTGTGTTACTTTTATCAGCTAATGTTCTGTAGTTGTTATCTATGTATGGTTTTATTTGATTTACAATAAACTTCATATATGCCTCGCCTTCTGCTTCGCCAAACTCTGAGTTTTTCCAGGGACTTAGTTCATTCATGCGTTTTTCAGCGCCATTATCTATTCCAACAACAATGAGTTCTAAACCAGATGTTTCTGCTAGTTCGTTAAGACTTTCATCAACTTCCCATTCACCAGAGTATGAAGTGAATTTGTCAAATAAATTTTGAGCATCGTGCATATAAAGTACTGGATATTTTTTATCAGATGTATTATAGTTAGGTGGGACATAAATTCGAATCTGTCGATTACGGTCTAAGTTAGCTATTTCGAATTGTTTTTCTAATACTTTTACATTAGGCTGTGCTGTAGTTTTTAGTAAAACCGTATCTGTTTTGAATTCCTTTGTTTCTGTTTTTAGAGCAGTTTCGGAATTTTTTGATACTTGATTCTTACATCCTATAATACATACTGAAATTAGTATAAGATAAAGGTATTTAGTATTCATGATTTTTATTAGTTAGAAGAGGTTTTGGATAACAGACTATCAATTTGTTTAAAGGAATATTTTCCCAGTATATTACCTTCGGGTGAAATCAAAAATTTAGCTGGAATTTCTGATACACCATATTTTCTTGCAATTTCAGATAACATAACAAATCTATTTTGATCAACAATTTGATTTTTCCAAGTATAGCCATATTTCGATACTACTTTTTTCCAAGATTTTGAATCTTTCTCAAGAGCAATACTGACCACAGTTAATTTATCAGAGTGTTTTTTATGAAGAGCTACTAATTCAGGACTTTCTTTAAGACAGGGAGCACACCAGGAACCCCAAAAATCCAGGAGAACATATCCTCCTTGTAAGTTAGATAATTTAAAAGATGTTCCATCTATCAGAGTAGCTTCAAAATCCGGAGCTAGATCTCCTTCATCTGCAGCCGACCATTTTGTATAGACATAGAATAATCCAAATAAAATGATTACTCCAAGAATACTATAATTCAATATTTTTTTCACAATCATAATTTTTTTGGATGCTAATCAATAGTCTGTTTGATAAACTATTGCTTGTAGATCTTACCCTCCTTCATTACAAATATTACATTCTCCATAGTTTTTATTTCTTCGGTAGGATCATCGTTTACTGCTACGATGTCTGCCAGGAAATCCGGAGCTATCTGTCCTAATTCCTTACTCATATTCAATACTTTTGCATTTACGATTGTCGCACATTGTATAGCCGTTATAGGGCGCATACCTGCTTCTACCATATATCCAAATTCTTTAGCGTTTTGTCCATGTTTAAAAACTCCCGCATCCGTACCAAACGCAATACGAACACCACGTTTATGTGCTTTCTTAAAAGTGTCTTGGATCTGTGGTCCTATTTCCAGCGCTTTAGGAACAATAACTTCGGGGTAATATCCTTCAATTTTTGCTTTTTCGGTTACTTCTTTTCCAGCTGTAATAGTAGGTACTAAATAGGCTCTCTTTTTTTTCATTAAGTCCATTGTTTTAGTACTCATTAATGTTCCGTGTTCGATTGTTTTGACACCACCATTAACAGCACGTTGCATTCCTTCATCTCCATGTGCATGGGCAGCCACATGAAATCCATAATCTTTGGCAGTTTTACAAATTGCCTTTATTTCTTCTAAAGTAAATTGTGGATTAGAACCACTTTTGGCAACACTTAAGACTCCTCCTGTCGCAGTAATTTTAATAAGATCTGCTCCATTTTTATATCGTTGTCTCACCGCTTTTTTTGCATCTTCCTCGCCATTTATAACACCATCTTTAGGTCCTGGATCTCCGATAATAGATTTTTTGCTTCCATTAGTTGGGTCTCCGTGACCTCCTGTGCTGGATATGATCTTTCCGGCTGTAAAAATTCGTGGTCCTATAATTTTTTCCTGAGCGATTGCTTTTTTTAAAGAAATATTAACTCCACTTCCTCCAAGATCTCTTACCGTAGTAAAACCTGCCATTAATGTTGCTTTAGCAAACCCAACAGAATTGTAGGCCACATCAGCATTATTATTTGTATAACGTTCTAAATATGCTTTAGGATTAGACTCACTTTCCATATGTACATGCATATCAATAAGCCCTGGCATTACGGTTTTATCTTTGAGATCAATAATAACGTCGCCACTTTCTCCTTCGGTATACCCAATTTCTACTTTTGTAATTCTATTCCCGGAAACTACAACGGTTCTTTCGGTTAGCGTTTTTCCTGTTTTGGTATCAATTAATTTTCCGCAATGAAGATAAGTGTCTTGAGCAACAAGTGTAGTACTTATTAAAACAAAAAGTAAGGTGTAAAAGAATTTCATAAGCTAGTAAATTGTGTAAAGTTGTTTGTGAATGAATTTGTGCTAAATTATAAGAATAACAATTTAAAATAAAATACTGTAATTGATGAAAAATTATGATTTCTTTTAGAAATATGGTTCCGAGTATTGTTTTGTGTTTCCTGGAATTTCATGTTTTTCTAACTCTAAAGCTAATTGCATAGCAAAACATCATTGTAACAACTCTTCCAAATCACTTTCTATATAATCAGGAATTGCTTCAATATCTATAATCTCGTCAGAAAGGTTTTTCTTTTGTTCTTGTAGTTGAAGAATCTTTTCTTCGATGGTGTTTTTAGTGATAAAACGAGTGACCATAACATTATTCTTTTGACCAATACGATGTGCTCTGGCAATAGCTTGTTTTTCGATAAAAGGATTCCACCAGGGATCCAGGATAAGCACATACGAAGCTTTGGTAAGGTTAAGACCTACTCCTCCTGCTTTTAAAGAAATAAAAAACAGTGGGATTGCATCGTTTTCCTGAAATTCATTGACAATTTTTTCTCGATCAACATTTTTGGTCTGACCTGTAAGACTAACAAAAGAAATGCCCTGAGCTATGCACCATTCTTGATACAAATCTAGATGAGATACAAAAGAACTGAAAATCAATACTTTTTTATTAGATTTCACTAAGGTTTCTAAATAGGAGGTAACATCTTTAAATTTACCAGAAGAATTTTTTGTGTTAGTATTTAATAGTTTAGGATGGTTGGCTAGTTGTCTAAGCTTCGTTAATGTATTTATAATATGAATTTTGTTAGTAGAAACGGTGTCAATACCTAATAGTAAATTTCTAGCTGCTGATTTTTGAGACTCATATTCTTTTTCTTGTTCTGTAAGCATCTCGGTAAAGATTGTTTGTTCTGATAATTCGGGTAAATCTTTAGCTACTTGTTCTTTTGTTCTTCTTAGAATGAAAGGCTCTATTAGTGTTTTAAGTTCTTGGATACGCTCTTCGTTTTGATGCTTTTCTAAGGGAGTTTTAAAATGATCTTTAAAAAAAGGATAACTTCCTAACATTCCGGGATTGATAAATTCCATTTGAGACCAAAGATCAGATAATGAGTTTTCTATGGGGGTACCGCTTAAAGAGATTTTATGTATTACATTGATATCGTTAATCGCTTTAAATATTTTAGATTCTTTATTCTTGATTTGTTGACTCTCATCAGTGATTAAATATGTAAACTCTGTTTTTTGTAGCGTAGCGATATCTTTGGATAATGTAGTATAGGTAGTTAGAATAATGTCATAAGTTTCTAAATATGGGATTATTTTTTTGCGATCGCTTCCTATATATTTTGCAATAGTTAAATGTGGTGCAAATTTCAATATTTCCTGAGCCCAGTTAAATACTAATGAGGATGGTAATACAATTAATGCTTTTAGATAAGTTCTAACCTCCAACGGATCACTAAATAAATCTAATCGAATCGTTTTAGTGTCTTCTGGAGCTGGCGTAAGCTGTTCTTTTACAAACACTAATGTTGCGATGGTTTGTAATGTTTTTCCAAGTCCCATATCATCCGCAAGACAAGCTCCCAGTTGATTTTGATAATGTTTTACTAACCATTTTACACCTTCTTCCTGATAGGGTCTTAAGATGGCTTTCAATTTAGAAGAGGGTTCATAGTCTAAACCAATACCATCAGCGAGAGCAAGTTCTTCTGGAGGTACTAGATCTTTTAAGAGCGTGTAATTACCTTTGTTTACTAGAATACTATCTTCTTTTACTCTTCCAAAATTTGCTAATTTCTTGTAACGTGTCATCCATTCCAATGGAATAATGAAAACGGATTCATTGTCTATTGGAAAAAAGCGATTATTCTCTTTTATGTATTTAATAAATTTGGAAAATGGAATTTCCTGTAAACCAATAATAACTATTCCTTTGACATCGAACCAGTCATTTTTTTTTTATTTTTAATTTCGATCTTATGTGGATCTAGGTTTACAGATCTGTCTTCCAGATCTGGAAGTATTATTTCAAACCCTTCTTTTTCTAATTCTTTATGATGTGTTTGAACCCAATTAAAAATGGCTAAAGGATCATCAGATGTTTCAAGCTCTAATAAGAGATTAGCATTGATTGTTAGTCCTTTAGATTCTAGTAATGCTATGACTTCTTTTTCGGCATTAGGATCTCTTTTGATTTGAGTGATTTGAATTTCTTCATTTTCTCCAAAATGTACATCAGAGGAAGTTTTTTTGGCACTATTGTAGTCAAAAGAGGTTTGTTCGTAATTAAAAACTACTTTGGCAACATAGTTTTCCTTTATAAAATCCTGAATAATTTCTATTCCGTAAGATGCTATGTTTTTGTGAATTATAATCTCAAAACCATTTGCAATTACATCAACATTTTTTATAACAGGAATAATAACCTTATCTAGATAAGTTTTAATATGTTTTTTAGCAATAGTAATCTTTTCCTTACTGAAAAAAGGTTTTAGTTTATTGGCATTTAGATTATTAATGTGATAAATAGACTTGTCAACTGTAATCCAGGAAGGCTCATTTAGTAATATCTGAATGCTATGATTTTGAGGGATTATAATTTTTTCTCCATCTTTCAGAGAAAACGCATAATCTATACCTTCATCAGTTTTAGTAAATTCTAAAATTGGATTGAGGATACTATCGCCAATTGATAGTCTATGAACTTCAAATGGGTCTTTTCTTTGAGCATTATGTACAACTGCATATTGGTTCTCAATTAAAAGAGAATAAAAAACGGAAAGCTTATTGTTTATATAATTGATAACTACATCTTTGATTTTGGGATCTTTCAGGATGTCTGCTAAACCAAATGTTTTTCTTTTTTTAGCTGGTCTGAATTGCTGTTCTAAAACAGGGATTTTTAGACTAGAGCATATTTCTAATAACTGCTCATGAGGTGTCTCTAGATATGGTATTTTGAAACTAGCTAAAGTCTGAGGAGTAGCCTGTTTTTCTACATAACCAAGACGGTCATTATTTACAGGTACAATATAGGTTTCTGGCAAAGGGGGAATTCCAGGGAAATTATTATGATCTACTAGATTATAACAAATACAAAATGAATCCATTATAGGTGTTTATGAGTTTTGTAATAATTAATTAAACAAATATGGATAATTAACTTTTTTAGCTTATTTAGTAATAAAATTGATAATAGTGTTTGTGATGAAATCAATTTGGTCATCATCTAATTCTGTATGCATAGGTAAAGAAATCACTTCTTTCACCAGTTGATTAGTAACCGGAAAATAGGATTCATTATAACGCTCATCTCGATACGCTTTTTGGTTATGTAAAGGAATTGGATAATATACACCACAAGGGATCCCGGTATCATTGAGATGTTTTGCTAAGGCATCACGATCTGCATTGATAACACGAAGTGTATACTGGTGAAATACATGACAGTTACACGTATCACAAATTACATCCTCACTGGTTCCGCAACTGTTTCCTTTTACTTTCGGTGTTATTATATTCTTTACACTTTCAAAAGCTTTGTTATATTTTTTTGCTGCCGCTCTTCTGGCATTATTATAAGAATCAAGATTAGGTAGTTTGGCTCTAAGTACCGTAGCTTGTATAGAATCTAATCTAGAGTTTACGCCAACTACATCGTGATGATATCTTTTGTACATTCCGTGATTTACAACTCCACGTATAGTATGTGCCAGATCATCATCGTTAGTAAAAATAGCTCCACCATCGCCATAACATCCTAAATTTTTAGAAGGGAAAAAAGAAGTAGAGGATACATGACCAATGGTTCCTGTTTTAGCTACTTTTCCATCTGCAAATTTGTAACTCGAACCAATACCTTGTGCATTATCTTCTATTACATATAGGTTATGTTCTTTAGCAATTTCCATAATTTCATCCATATTGGCAGCTTGGCCAAATAAATGAACGGGTACAATCGCTTTAGTGTTTGGAGTAATCGCTTTGCGGATAGCATTTGGATCAATATTAAACGAATCCGGTTCTACATCTACTAAAACTGGAGTAAGTTGCAATAATGCGATTACTTCTACAGTGGCGGCAAAAGTAAAATCTGCAGTGATAACTTCATCTCCTGGTTTTAGGCCTAATCCCATCATCGCTATTTGCAAAGCATCTGTACCGTTTGCACACGGAATTACATGTTTTACATCCAGATATTCTTCTAATTCTTTTTGAAAACTATGTACTTCTGGACCATTTATAAATGCGGCAGAGGAGATAACATCAAGAACAGATGCATCCACACGTTCCTTTATTTGTTCATATTGACCCTTTAAGTCAACCATTTGAATCTTCTTCATAGGATGTATTTTGTAACCCGACGAAAGTACGAAATAATGACACGATTGCCAATGTGATGACTAATTTTGATATGTTTTTTATTAACGAATAGCATCAAAATAGCACCATATTAGCAAACGCTTTTCTTTCAGATGTTTATAATCTTATTCTTTTACGAACTTTATAGTTTTGTTACTATTAACCCGTAAAAGATATATACCACCCGATAATGATTGGAGCTTTTCCGAAATGTTATATTGTGAATTTTGATTTACAGGAACAACAAAATCTGTAATCTTTTTTCCAGTAATATCATAAATATTTATGGATAGTTTATCAGAAACATTATATCCCTCAAGAGATAATAAAGCGAAGTTTTTAACCGAATTAGGAGTTATTTTTATTGATTTTTCAACTTCATTAAAGACATCAATTACTTCTTCGGTAGTATTCAAAGCTTTATTAATATCTCCAACAACGAAACCGGAGATAATACTCCTTTTAAAATTACCTTTACTTTCAGAATTTAGAAATAGACTATATACGCCTTCTTCTAGATTTTTAGTATCAAAATAAAAACTACCATTCTTTTTATAGAAAGTAATTACTTCTGGATCATTTTTTAATAAAGTTCCATCAATTTTGGAGGTTTTAGTAATTACGCCGCGTATTTCTGTGTTTGCAAGTAAGTTGTCATTTTTTTGTTTTGAAAAAACATCAACTTTTAATGTAGGGTAGTTGTTTTTTATTAGATGTTCTAAAGACAT
This sequence comes from uncultured Aquimarina sp., assembly GCF_947492405.1. Classification (GTDB taxonomy): domain Bacteria; phylum Bacteroidota; class Bacteroidia; order Flavobacteriales; family Flavobacteriaceae; genus Aquimarina. Next base: position 264,363 of record NZ_CANLMP010000002.1, on the reverse strand, counting down.
CGTAATTCCATTATTTTGTTTTATAAAAGCAGCAAAACGAGAATCACTTTTTAGTTTAATATTACTTGTAGAAAAAGGAATCACGGTTTTGTGATATTGTTCATTATGGCTTTTTAGTGTGTGTACTTGTTTTTGATCCTGATCAAAACCTTGAAACTCTGCTGTTGGTTTTTCATGAAGAATCTCTGCAACTGCAAATGTGGAATTTTTATCCAATAGCACTTGATCATACTCGTTTTCAGAATGAATGATGTAATAGTTACTTTTCGTTATAAAATTAAGTGGGTTTTCTGTTTCAGAAGTTTGACTGCTTTTGTAGGAGCGATTTTGGAGATATGATTTTACATAAGGCCAGCTAAACTGTCCCAAACTTACGTCGATATGATCAAAAAAGGCACGAAAATCATTTTTTCTGAACACATATTCTGCACCAGGTCTTAGCGTACTTCTATAGGGAGCAACTCCATCATTGGCTCCTTGAACAGGGAGTAAAATTCCGCCTGTAGCGGTAAAAGCTGCTCTAGCAAGGAGATTAGATCCATTAAAATATCCAGAAGCTCCTAATACCACAAATTTATCAGGTTCATTATTAGGATTGTTATCTAGATAAGGACGTATGACATCTCTACAGTAATAAGTGGTTGAGGTTCTGGCACCTTCGTTCAAACCGGTTAAACGCCAAGCCCAGTTTAACCATGGCATTTGAGAAATATCTGCCAAATAAGTTCCCCAATAAGGAGTTCCTAAAGCAAAAACCTGATTTACTTTATCCTTTTTTCCATATTCAATCATAGCGGCCTCTACTGCTTTTCCTCCATTACTATGTGCAATAATGGATACATCAGAGACATTATATTTTTCTGTAATAATATCGATGGATTCGGCTAGTAATTCTCCATTAACCCATATACCACCACCTCTGGTAGTAGCAACAAAAACAGCTTGATATCCTTCGTTATATGTTTTTTGATAGAAATTGTTATCAAATAAAAATTGCGTTTGATTAAGATCGATGTATCCGTGATTAAATAAAATCACTTCTCCATTATAATTAGGTGGAGTAACACCGTAATGAATAGTGGATTTAAAAAGTGGCCCTATAAAAAAAGGACTAAGTTGATCTGGTTTTGGGAGTTGAACTTCTACAAAGTTCTGTGAGCATAATATTGTACAGGAAAATAATGCAATTAAAGTAGTTTTTAATTTCATAAGGTTTAGAGTTTGTGTGATAGTTGATGTCAATTTAGTAATTTTAATGAATATATTTTGTTAAAAACACAAAAAAACATGTTTATTTTTGTTAAAATGAAAATTTCATTGAATTTTAATCAATTTGATAAATATGTTTTTTGGGTCAAATGTTTACCCGTTTTTATAAGAAAGAGCGTATTTTAGCGATGCATAAAATCAGAACTCTTGAATTTTCTCTATAATCTTCTTATCTCAGCATTCAATGTGTTACTTCCGGTTATTGGGTTACTAAGTCCCAAACTTTCGTTGTTCGTAAAGGGCCGGAAAACGGTATTCGAGATATTATCAAAGAGTATAAAAAAAGAAGATCACGTAATCTGGTTTCATTGTGCTTCGTTAGGAGAATATGAGCAAGGAGTACCGATAATGGAGGAGGTTAAGAAAAAGTACCCTAATTATACTTTATTGGTGACTTTTTTTTCCCCGTCAGGTTATGAGGTTAAAAAAAATAGTACCCTGGTTGATGTAATAGTTTACTTACCGATAGATACCAAAGCAAATGTCCAAAGATTCATAAAATTAGTAAATCCACAACTTGTGATTTTTGTAAAATATGAATTTTGGCCAAATTATTTAAAAGAGCTAAAATCTCACAATATTCCTATTGCTATAGTTTCTGCAACATTTAGAGAAGATCAAGCATTTTTTAAATGGTATGGTGGTTTTATGCGAAAGGCTTTACAAACGGTAGATCACTTTTTTGTTCAGGATACTATTTCGCAAAGATTATTAAACCAAGTAGGCTTTAACAATGTTACTATCAGTGGTGATACACGTTTTGATAGAGTGTCTCATCAAATCGAAATGGATAATCAGGTAGATTTTATTTCAGAATTTATTGAAGATAGACTTTGTGTAGTGATAGGAAGTTCTTGGTCAGAAGATGAAGAAGTATTCGTGGATTTTGTTAACCAAGCTTCGGATGATTTGTGTTTTATCATTGCGCCACATGAAATAAAAGATAATGGTGTACAGGCATTAAAACAGAAACTGATAGGTAAGACCGTGCTGTTTTCCGAAAAAGAAGAAAAGAATATGATTGAATATCAAGTATTTATAATGAATACAATTGGATACTTGTCGCGAGTCTATAGTTATGGCAACATAGCTTATGTCGGCGGAGCAATGGGGACATCTGGATTGCATAATATTCTAGAACCTGCCACTTTTGGAATCCCTATTATAATTGGGAAGAATTTTGAAAAATTCAGAGAAGCGAAACAACTTCAAAAATTAGCAGGATTATTTTCGGTTTCTAATGCTACAGAGTTTTCAAGTATTATGAAGAAGTTGATTGATAACAAAAAATTCAGACAGCAAACAGGTATGATTGCTGGTCATTTTATCAATAGCAATACCGGTGCTACTGATATGATTATAGAATATTTGGTTGAGAAATTGGATAGCAACTAAACCGTTACTGCCTCATTCAGGTATCTTCTAAAAGGAAGCATTTCTTTATACACTTCGATTACTCTTTCATTAAAATCATCTTGTAGAATTTCTTTTTTGGTTAAAGGATGGATAACAGCAATAGTTTTACGGCGTAATAAATCTATATGTTCGTGATCCATTGTATATCCTTTAGGAGCCTTTTTCAGAGATTCTCCATCATCATATAATGGACCAAACGTCTTCTGAAAACTTTTCTTATTAATAATGGAGGTTAATTCATCTCCATTATAATCGATCGCTTCTCTTATGCTTTTCAGAATTTTAGAATCAGGTTTCCAATAACCACCAGCGAGTTCACAATCATTGATGCCAATTTGTATATAAAAGTCTCCCTGCTTGGTTCGTTGATCTAATCCAGCGGCAAAATGATCTTTATAAACTGGTTTGTTAGGGTGAAAAAGGAGATTGTTGTTAATTCTATTAATTCCTTTTCTGCCTGGAGTTGGATAATAATTGGAGTCAATTTTGGCAAACTCCGTATCCAAATTATCTAACCAATTAATAAAAGAATTTCGGATTTGTTGATACCATTTTCGATTAGCATCCATCCATTCTTTGTTATTATTTTGCTGTAATTCTGAAAGGAATTGAAATAAATCATTGAAATTCATTCTGTTAAAAAAATTAAGATTTTTTGTGAAAACATTACCAAGGTAATAGAAATAGTGGGATTAGAATGACGTTATAGCCATATAATAACAACTAAAATTTTTATATTATGAAAAAAGTAATTTTAGCCTTAGTGTTTTTATTTACTTTAAATGTAGCATTTGTTTCTTGTAGAGATACAAATAAGGAAACAGAAAATGCCACTGAAGAAACCAGCGAAGTACAAAAAGAAGTTGAAAATACTACTGAAGAAGCTGTAAAAGAATCTGCTGAAGTTATAGAAGAAGCAGAACAAGCGGTAAAAGAGACTGGTGAAGAGCTTGAAAAGTCTTTAGAGAAAGCAGTAAAAGAAGACAATAAAGAGACTGAAAAAGAGGGTGAGCAACAATCTTAAGAATTTAAAGTAGAAGAAACTTGCTAATAGTAAGTTTAAAAAAAGAAGGCCTTTCTTAATTGAAAGGCCTTTTGTTATTTCTAGAATAATCCGTTTAATTCTGCATCAATACGGTTGATGATACTACCAAGATCTTCTGGGTTGTCTACAAAGTTAAGATGATCGACATCTACAATAAGTAAATTGCCTTTATCATATCCATGTGCCCAAGCCTCATAACGTTCATTTAATCGGCTGAGATAGTCAATACTAATTGTATTTTCATATTCACGACCACGTTTATGAATTTGAGCTACCAAATTAGGAATACTACTCCGTAAATAAATTAGTAAATCAGGCCCTTCTACTACGCTTTCCATCAAATCAAATAACGATTTGTAGTTTTCGAAATCACGATTGGTCATTAACCCCATTGCGTGAAGGTTAGGAGCAAAAATATAAGCATCCTCATAGATCGTTCTATCCTGAATAATATCTTTTCCACTTTCACGAATTTCTAAAATTTGTCTAAAACGGCTATTAAGGAAATAGATTTGTAGGTTAAAAGACCAGCGCTCCATTTTATTATAGAAATCCTCCAAATAAGGATTCTCCAGTACATCTTCGAATTGAGGTTCCCATCGATAATGTTTGGCCAATAGTTTGGTTAATGTTGTTTTTCCGGCACCAATATTTCCAGCAATGGCTACATGCATAGTTGATTAATTTTTTCGGGGTGTTAGATCAAAACTGTAAATCTTACTTTGGTGGTAAATATAAAGGATTTCATTAGTAACATAAAACTGTTTTATAGGAATTTCCAGAAGATTCATCTTTTCTATTTCTTTTGTCTTTGTAGAATAATAGTATAACCTGCCTTCCTTAAGTAATAGCAAATCATCATTAATGATCCTCATATCAGTATATCCTTTATTACCACTTCTGGTTAATAGACTTCCATAAATATTAAATTGAGAAAGTGTTTCTGAAGTAAGTATCCAGCAATAATTAAAGTTACTATGTAGTTTAGTAGGAAGTTCGGTAATAGGTTGCGTGGTGACTAGCGTTTTGTTAGAGTTCGTATTAAACAGTTCTAATTGCTGCGTATTATTATCAAAAACCCAAACACTATTATCATTTGCGGGAGAAACCAAAGAAACACTCTTAAACTCAGCAATAGTATTAAAATTTATACGATCAATTTCGGATAAATATTTATCAACCAATACAATGGTGTTAGAGGATTCGTAGAACAGTACAATTTTTAAAGGATTCAAAATAGATACTTGTGTGAGTTGACCTAGAATAAAATCACCAAATTGCCATTCTTGATCATTCCATTTTTTATAAAAAATATTTCCTTTGGTGTAATAAACTGCGCCAAAAGAGTCAAAACCCAAAAAATGATCTGCTTCTAATGAGATGGAGTCTCGTACAATTGTGTTCTTCTGAGTGTAACCGCTATAGATAAACCCGAATAAGATTAAAAAGAATAGTACCTTCTTCATGAATTAGCAAAGTACAAAAATAAGGCCATTTCTAACAAACTAATTTATACCCAAACCCTCTAACATTAATAATCTGGATGGAATCGTCTTGTTTTAATTTTTTTCTAAGTTTGGTAATAAACACATCCATACTTCGGCCATTAAAGAAATCATCATCCCCCCAAAGTTTTTTGAGAATCATAGAGCGATCTAATACTTGGTTTTTGTTTTTTACTAAATGAAATAACAAATGTGCTTCTCTATGAGTGAGTTGATGAGATTCACCGTGATAATTAAGGATTTGCTTTGGGAAATCAAAGGTGTATTTGCCAATTACAAGTGTTTCAGAATTTTGTTGCGTTTTAGTTCTATGCAGAAGATTGTTGATTCTGACAATAAGTTCTTCCATGCTAAAAGGCTTCTTTAAATAGTCGTTGCCTCCAATTGTGAAACCTTCTACCACATCCTGTGTTTGTGATTTAGCAGTTAGAAATATAATAGGAATGGTATCATCTTCTAACCGGATTTCTTTGGCCAGTGTAAATCCATCTTTTTTAGGCATCATTACATCTAGCACCAATATTTTTGGTAAAACAGATTTATACATCGAATACGCTTCTTCACCATTTTGTGCTAGATGTACTTTAAAGTTTCTTGTTTCTAAACTTTCTTTGATAATTTGCCCTAATGAAGGTTCATCTTCAGCCAATACTATTTCAACAATTTTATCCATTGGGTAAAGTGATTTTAAAATTAGTTTCCTCTTGATTAAGAAGCAATTCTATTGTTCCTCCGTGTTTTTCGATAATAGTCTTAGTATAAAATAGTCCGATTCCGAATCCTTTTACATCATGAGTATTTCCCTTTGGTACTCGATAAAATTTTTCGAATATCTTATCTTTTTGCGATTTAGTTAAGGATGTTCCATTATCCTTAATCTCAAGAACAATGTGTGACTTTGTCTTTTTTAAGAAGACTTCAACAGTATTTCCACCATATTTAATAGCATTATCCAATATGTTATTTATCGCATTTTCAAAATGAAAAACATCCATTTTTTTCCAAATGTTCTCGTGTATTGCATGAAACTTAATAGTTTTTTCCGAAATGTTAGACTGATACCTGTTAACAATAGTTTGCGTAAGATCCACAAGATTTAATTCTTCTAAGTTTAATTCGAGTTCTTCACTATCCATAGTGGCGGTTTCTAATATTTTTTCAACCATAGTGTTTAGCTTTCCTAGTTGGTTAGAGGACATCTCAACATATTTTTTAGTCTTTTCGAGATCGTTTTTCTGATTAAAATTTTGGATACCTTCTAGAGCTGCACTAATGGTAGCAATAGGGGTTTTGAACTCATGAGTAATATTGCTAATAAGGTCATTTTTTAACTCTGCCAATTGTTTTTGGTGATTGATGATTCTTAAAAGATATAAAAGACATCCTATTACAGCACTTAGTAATGAAAAAGATAATATAATACTGAATAGATTTTTCTTTAGAATTGTGCGCGTAGTATTCATAAAATACAATTCTAAGTCGCTACCTCTTGGTAAATAGGATGATTTTGTCTTAGTTTTTAAATCAGATTGATTTATGATATTTTTATTGAGATTAGAAGATATTCCTGTTTGATTGGTCAAGGTAATTCCATAACTTATATCTAACTGTTTCCGCTTAAGTTGATCTTTAAGAATACTATCTAGAGTCTCAAGTTTTAGAGAATCTTCATTAATGGAAATTATAATTTTCGAGGTAAGTTCTTCAAAAATCTTTTTTCTTGAATCATTATTTTCGGCTTTACTAAGCGAACTTGAAAATTTAGTAGTTTCTGAGGAATCTGAATTATGAATATGCTGATCTCTTAAATCTATACTATCGATGGATAGACTTCTAAATATTCTAATATCACTATGGTCTGAATCATCAGAAAATGTATAACTCTTAAAATTAACGTTTCCTGAGTCTATTTTCTTAAGAAATTTTGAAAAACCACTTCTTTTGAAAAAAGCACTAATGTTCGAAGAGTCTGAAGAGAATCCAATAGTGTTCTTTTCTGCTAATTCTGTATAGTATTGATCTACTGCATTGTCCAAGCTTATTTGGACTTCGTTAATCAACTGCCGTTTGCTTGCTTCATAATTTTTAAAGTTCCAATAAACCTGAATGCTCAATGTAACTAAAATTACTAGAGTAATAAAGTACAATACATTTCTATAACTATTCTTTTGCATACCTCAAAAATAGGATTCTTAAATGAGATAAAAACTATCGCTTAACACTCGTTAACACTGGTTAACGGTTTAGTTTGCATTTGGTTTTCATCTTTGTGAAAGAATAATTAAGATTTTAATAATAACTAAAAAAAATATAATTATGATAAGATTAATCGTACTGATCATCCTATTAAGCATAGAGAATATCTCTGCCCAAGATTTTCAGGGAATTGCAACCTATCAGACCAATAGGAAGTTTGATGTTAAATTAGATAGTACTCAGTTAAATTCTGAAATGCAGAAGCAAATTCATGAGATGATGAAAAAACAATTTCAGAAAGAATTTACCTTACGTTTTAATACAACGGAATCGGTATATGAAGAGGAAGAAAATTTAGGTGCTCCCCAACCTGCTTCAGGAGTTCGTATAATGGTGACTGGATCAGGAGCCTCTGATATTTTGTATAAAAATAATAAACAAGAGCGATTTGTAGCTCAAAGAGAAATGTTAGGAAAAATGTTTCTAGTAAAAGACACGCTAACTAATTATGATTGGAAATTAGAGAATAAAACTAAGAAAATAGGAAACTATAACTGTTATAAGGCTACAGCTAAGAGAACAATTGAGAGAATGATAAGTATGTCGACCAATACCGATTCAGAGGAAAATGTAGAAAAAGAAGAAATAACAATTACAGCTTGGTATACACCAGAGATTCCTGTTAGCAATGGTCCTTCTACTTTTTGGGGTCTACCCGGATTAATTATGGAGGTCAATGACGGACAGCAGAGTATGTTATGTAGTAAGATAATATTGAATCCAAAGAAAAAAATAGAGATTAAAGAACCTACTAAAGGTAAAGTGGTAACAGAAACTAAATTTGAAGAAATCACACTGAAAAAGATGACAGAGATGCAAGATAGAAGATCCAACCGAGATGATGGAAATAATATTCAAATAAGAATAGGAGGATAATTATTAAAGATCAATCAAAAAACGTAACAGAAAACATATACAGGGCAGTTTTATATTAACAAAAGGAATATACAGTCATTAGTTTTTTTAGGATACAATTAACTTATTTCTATTAAACTGTATGCTAATGCTATAGTCTAAATATTTAAAACTGCCTAATATGAAAACTATACTCACCTTAGTTTCTGTTCTTGTAAGTTCACTAGGAATTGCACAAGATTTTCAGGGAAAAGCCTATTATTTCAGTAAAACTGGAATGGATATGGATTTTGGGAGACGACAAATGTCTGAAGAACAGAAAAAAGCTATAGCTGATCGAATGAAATCTGCTTTAGAAAGAACATTTGTACTCACTTTTGATAAAAGTGTTGCTACTTATAAAGAGGAAGCAAAACTCGAATCAACTGATGGAGGAGGTAGATGGGGAGCAATGCTTTCTGGAATAACATCCAATAACTACTATAAAAATATCAAAACAGCTGAGTATTATGATCAACGAGAATTTTATGGAAAAAACTTTTTAATCAAGGATTCATTATCATCATACAATTGGATTTTGGTTAATGAAACTAAGAAAATTGGAAATTATATGTGTTTCAAGGCTACAACTACTAAGAAAGTAAGTAAGATAATGGATTGGCGAGCAATGAGAAGAAAGGCAAGACAGCAGAGAAATCAGAGAGAAAAAAGTAATGTTGATAAAGCAAGTACAGATGCGTCAGAAATGCCAAATGAAATCGAAGTAATTGCTTGGTACACACCAGAAATTCCGGTCAATCATGGTCCAGGAGCTTATTGGGGCTTACCGGGTTTGATTTTAGAAGTTCAGGAAGAAAGAACAACACTATTGTGTAATAAAATAGTTTTGAACGCTAAAGAAAAAGAAAAGATTAAACCCCCAACAAAAGGAAAAGGTGTCTCACAAGCTGAATTTGATCAGATCACAAAGAAGAAAATAGAAGAAATGATCGAACAGTTTAGTACACAACGACGAGGAGGCATAGGTAGAGGACGAAGAAATTAAAATTCTTTAAAAATTTAATATAGTTAAATGGCATATCCATACACACAGAGCTGTCACATTATGCTTCCACCAGAGGCAGACACGGTATCGAAGTGTTGTCAAAGCGTAAAATGAAAACAAGTACTTGATAGATCTTCTACAGGTTCGGACCACCAAGGTAAAAGACTAATAAAGATGATATCATAAATCAATCAAAAAAATGAAGCAAAAAATACTGTATGCAATATTGTTGCTAGGGATCACTATGTCTGCGCAAAAGATTCAAGTTACTGGATTTGTAAAAGATTCATTAGGCAACCCATTAGAAATGGCTAATGTTATCGCTTATAAAAAAGTAGACAATGTTATGGTTGCCTATGGTATTACTAACGATAAAGGTAAATATAAACTATCCATACCTGTAAATGATGCATATATACTTAAGGTTAGTTTTATTGGGCTCTCTGCGAATGATAAGACTATCAAGGTTACGAATCAAGATGTTACAACTAATTTCGAAATGATAGCAGAAGAGAATAACCTTGATGAAGTAGAAATAGTATATGAGATGCCAGTAGTGGTTAAGGGAGATACACTAGTTTATAATACCGACTCATTTACCAATGGTAATGAAAAAAAGTTAGGTGATGTACTAGAAAAATTGCCTGGAATAGAGGTGAACGATGATGGAGAGATTGAAGTAGAAGGCAAAACGGTATCAAAAGTCATGGTTGAGGGGAAGGATTTTTTTGACGGTGACTCAAAATTGGCTACTAAAAATATTCCGGCAGATGCTTTGGATAAAGTAGAAGTGCTAAGGAATTACGAAGATGTTGGGCAGATGCGTGGTTTGCGAAATACTCAAGATCAAGTAGCAATAAATATTAAGTTAAAAGAAGGGAAAAAAAACTTTTGGTTTGGAGAGGTTGTAGCCGGTGCAGGAGTTGGCGAGACCGAACGGTATTTAGTAAAACCAAAACTATTTTATTACAGTCCTACATACAGTATTAATATTTTAACAGATTTTAATGATATAGGAGAAGTACCATTTACCAGAAGAGATTACTTCAACTTTACTGGTGGTTTTAGAAATTTAGAAAGAGGAGGGACATCCTTTAATATAACAACAGATGATCTTGCTTTTGCCGTATTACAGAACAATCGAGCTAATGAAATTAATACAAAGTTTGGGGCAGCTAATTTTAGCTTATCTGCTAGTGAAAAATTAGATGTTAGCGGATATGGAATTGTTAGTGATACCAAAACAGATTTGATCACTACCACCCGAAGAACTTATATTGATGATACACCGGATCCTACAGATAATACAATAGAAGAGACTTTTGATAATACAGAACAACGAAGTAAATTAGGATTGCTGAAATTAAGTGCAAGTTATAATCCAAATAATAATTTTAGGCTGGATTATGACATTTTTGGAAAGATTTCAAAACAAGAAGAAGAAGATACTTTTATTTCTGAAAGAGATGAAATTTCTGAAGATATCAATGAAATGCTTGAGAATAGTCCTTTTTCTATACAACAGAATTTAAGCACTTATTATACTCTTGATTCAAAAAACATTTTTGCTTTTGAAGCTCAATACTTATTTCAAGAAGAAGATCCGTTTTATAATGCTATTAGGTCAGAAATTCCTTTTAGAGGAATTTTTACACAAATTACTGATCCAGATGATCCTAGTTTAGATACATACGATCCTTTAGAAGAATCAGATAGATACAATATTAACCAACAAAAAAATATAAAAACTAGTAAATTGGATGCGACACTTGATTATTACTATGTTTTAAATAAAAAAAGCAATATAAACTTTACAGTAGGTTCTACGTTAAGCACTCAGAAATTTGATTCTGATATTTTTCAGATTTTAGAAAATGGAAATCAAAATGATTTTGAAGCGGATGAGTTTACTAATGATGTGACTTATAATTTTAATGATATTTATGCTGGGTTACACTACAAGTTTATCACTGGGATTTTTACATTTAACCCAGGAGTAAGTGTTCATAATTATAGTCTTAAGGATGAACAGTTAGGTACCATAGTTAATCAAAATGAATGGCAAGTATTACCGGATTTTTTTGCTTTGGTTCAGTTTAAAAAGAGCGAGAGTTTACGTTTTAATTATTCAATCACGGCTAATTATACGGACATCAATCGTTTAGCCGAAGGATATGTGTTTAGTAATTATAACTCGTTATCCCAAGGAAACAGGAACTTGGAGAATGCTTTGTATGATAATTATTCATTAAACTATTTTAGTTTTAATATGTTTAATTATACTAATATTTTTGCTAGATTGAATTATACAAATAGACGCAATCCCATTAAGAATACAAGTGTTGTATCAGGTATAAATAGAGTAGATACTCCAATTAACTCTAATCTTGCAGATCAGGTACTTTCGGCTAGCGGAAATTTTACAAGAACTTTTGGTAAGATTAAAGGAAACCTAAATGCTAATATTAGCTGGTCTAGTTTTAATAATATTGTAAATACATTACCAAGCGAGAGTATAAGTCTTACGCAAACGTACCAAACAGAATGGTCCACTAATTTTAAAAAAGGTCCAAATTTTGACTTAGGATATAGTATTTCTATAAATGATTACGATAATAATGGTGCTAAAAGTACTTTTTATACCAGTCGTCCTTTTGCAAGGCTGGACTGGACATTTGCTAAGGGCTTTTTGTTAAAATCTTCTTATAGTTATTATAATTATAGTGATACAAATACTACATTGAACGAGTATAGTTTTTGGGATGCTGAAGTGTTTTATCAAAAACCTGATAGTAAATGGGAATATAAATTTTCGGTTACCAACTTATTAGATACCGAGAGTATAAATAGAGATAACTTTAATGAGCTATTCAATAGTACTTCTAGTTATATTGTACAACCTCGATTTTGGATATTAAGTATAAAATATAATCTATGATAATAATTACTGAAAATTGATTTTAACCTTTTAGGAGCATCCATTAGTCAAGTTTTAAGAGAGTTTGATAACACGTTAATCTTATGTGAAATTAGAATTTGTTTTGGTTTTCGATTATCTTTATTATAAAAAGTAACTGGATGTTTAGAAGTTTAACAATGTTTCTATTGGTAGTTTGGTGTAGCTCTTGTAGTAAAGGACAACAAAATAAAAACTCTACAAATGATTTAAAGGGATGGCAGATTGTTTATAGTAATGATAGTGAAGGGAATCCATTATTAGGCGATATTGATAATCTTAAAAAAGCTGTTCGCCAGGGATGCGAAATACGAGTTGGATGGGGGCAATATAGTGAATATAAGAAAGATGGTTTAACAGGGGTTTTTGCTGTTGAACATACAGCCGATGCGCAGTTTTTAACAATTAATAAAGGACACGTATATGCTCAGTTATCCAGAATTATGGGACAAGCTCCATCTAGAGAACGAAATCATATAAATCTTGTTAAGACTCATTATTGGCAATCGGTTTTGGGAACAACTGGAGAAATGACCCAAGTTTATCTAGACCATTCTGATGTAAATAAAAGTGATGACTATAGTGATGATGTAAAAGTAATCTGGTATGTCAATAGGAATGATTGTAACTATGAAAAAAATGATAATCAAGTTTTATACTAAAATTTATTTCAAATGAAAAGATTGATTTTTAGCTATCTATTTATTTTAACTTTATTTTCCTGTAATCAAGTTGTTAATGACACGTCTAAAACAGAACAAAATGTATTAGAACCAATGGAAATGTCAACACAAAAAGGAATCATAACTAAAGAAAGTACCAAGAACTTTGATGAAACATATAATACACTTGTTAAAGTGATCGAGAACAATCCTAATCTGAAAATAATAGCGCAATTAGATCATCAAGCTAATGCAGCTTCTGTTGGGTTAAAGCTAAATCCAACAAGAATTGTTATGTTCGGTAATCCTAATTTAGGAACTCCTTTAATGCAAAGTGCTCAAACGACAGGGTTAGATCTCCCACAGAAAATATTAGTATGGCAAGATGATAAGGATGTAGTTAGAATTTCATACAATGATCCAAAGTATTTACAACAACGTCATGAGATAAAGGATGTACAAGAAATATTGATTAAGATAAGTGCTGCTTTAGACAAAATCACTTCTGTTGCATCGGGATTATAATTGGTAATGCTGTAATTTTTTTTATTATATTAAAAATCAGTATCTTATAGTTGTCTAATCAATATCTTTTTATATTATGCCAACTATAAAATCATTAAATAAATGGGCTAATGCCCATACATATTATCCATTAGACCTTCTTAGAATTGCCTTAGGTGTATTTTTATTTTTAAAAGGAATAAACTTCATTAGCAATAGTCAAATATTAGTAGACTTACTAAAACCGGTTCAAAACCTTGCTGGAGGAATGATCGTAATTCATTATGTTGCTCCTGCCCATTTAATGGGAGGTATTCTAATCGCTTTCGGTTTATTGACCCGGTGGTCTGTTGCTGCACAATTACCTCTTTTGATTGGAGCAATCATTATCAATTTTGTAGGCGAGATGCACATAGCTAACTTGATTGTCGCCAGTGTTGTGTTTTTGTTGTGCGTATTCTTTATGTTTTACGGTTCAGGAAAACATTCTGTGGACTATTATCTGAAAATGCAGCAATAGAGATAATAACTTATAAAATTAATTTTGTATTTTAACTTTGATCGGGCCTCCGCTTGATACGTAGTTGCCGCCTATTTCATCAATGTTTATATTTAGTTCATCACTTGTACTTACTTTATTGATATCTACCTTCAGTTTATCGTAGGTATTGATACGTTTTATGTTTACATCAATTTCGTCAGAGGTGTCGAGTTTAACGGTAATTGTTCCATCATCATTAACAGGCACTATTCCGTAATTGGATGAGATTCCTGTATCGTTAGCGTATGCTTTTGGTATGATGTTTATATCTTTTAAAACGATAATACTTAAACAAACGGCAATAATAGTTAAGATAGTTTTGGTGTAACTGTCGGTTTTCATAATGAAGTGTTTTATATTAAATTGATATCAAAAATTACGCCGATATAGTATATAATTACTAATCTTTTCTAATTCCTTTCAAAATTTTAATAAGATATCATTTTAATATAAAACTTAGATAAACTTTTCTACTGTTTTACCAATCAGTAATTTGCGAGTTAGTTTTAGTGATTTTTATCTCTAAGTAAACAGTGTCTAAGACTTTTGAGTTATAAATCCCATCCTTATTACTTGTAATTCTTTTTTTATTTCTTCGAATTTGTCTTTTCATTTTTTTCCATTCCTTTTCACTATAAAATGCATCATTATTATTGTTATAGGATATGTCTTGTTCAGAAATAGGTTTGATAACAGTATCTTTAGTATTTTTCTCTTTTAGGTTTTCAGAGATACTGTTTTCTATTGCGTTGCTTTTAGTTTCATTAACTTGTCCGAATGTGCTTTGACCAATCCATACCAAAGCTATCATCATTATCATTTTTAATTTCATAGTTTTTTCTTTTTTATAACTGTTTGATTTTCAGAAGCTAATTTAATATGTTTATAATAATATTGCCAGAGGGAAAACAACCCTTTTTATTTAGGAATTATCCCCCTAACTAAGAAATAGTAATTATTAGCTATAAAAAAAGACTGTCTTTTAGGACAGTCTTTATAGTGTTTTATAAAATAATCAGTGTTTGTTTTACCAGCCAGATAATTGCGATTTTTTATCGAAGCTAGCGGCAGTAACAAAAACAGTATCTATAGTTTTAGAAACAAAAACTTCATTGTTTTCTGTAATTCTTTTTTTATTGTTTAGAATTTGTTCTTTAATGTCAGCCCATTCTTCATCGGTAAAAGCGGTATTATAATCTTCACCTAACTTCGCATTTTCAGAACTTTCAATTATTAATCTGTCGGCAGAAACCGAGTCATCTGCACTGTATTGCCCTTCCTCTATTTTGATATCAACTTCTTTGAGGGATTTAGTATTGCTTTTATAATCTTGTCCGAAAGATATGCTACAGACACAAAACAATATGAAGGCGATTCCAATTTTTAATCTCATTTCAATACTTTTTTTGATAATTTAATCATTTGTGTTAAAGATATTCGTTTAGAATAATACTCACTTTAACTATTTAGTATTCGTAGGTCTTTATATAGTATCTGATTTAGTAATAAAACTTGTTTTAATACTAATGAATACCATAAAGCATTGGAGGCTACAAATTTACATCAAATTAATGATAAAATTAGATTTTAAAAGCCTTTTTTACCTGATCTACGTAATCAAGTTTTTCCCAGGTAAACAATTCTACTTCTTTTTCTACCTTACCAGAGTATGGACTTTCAAAAACTTTTGTAACTAGTTTTGGTTCTTTTCCCATATGCCCATAAGCCGCAGTTTCTTTATAGATAGGGTTACGTAACTTAAGACGTTCTTCAATAGCAGCTGGTCGCATATCAAATATTGCCGCTACTTTTTCTGCAATTTCTCCATCAGTAATATCTAAGTTGCTTGTACCATAAGTGTCAACAAAAATTGAAGTTGGCTCTACAACTCCGATAGCATATGATACCTGCACCAATGCTTCACTTGCAACTCCTGCTGCTACAAGATTTTTAGCAATGTGTCTAGATGCATAAGCAGCAGAACGATCTACTTTACTTGGATCTTTTCCAGAAAATGCTCCACCACCGTGAGCTCCTTTTCCACCGTACGTGTCAACAATAATTTTACGTCCCGTAAGCCCCGTATCTCCGTGCGGTCCGCCAATTACAAATTTACCAGTAGGGTTAATATGATATGTTATTTGATCATTAAATAAATCCCTTACATATTTAGGTAATTGAGAAATTACTCTAGGCATTAATATAGAAACAATATCATTTTTGATCTTTGCTAACATTACATCATCATCAATGTCAAAATCATCGTGTTGTGTGGATACAACGATAGCTACAATACGCTGAGGTACATTGTCATCACTATATTCTATAGTCACTTGACTTTTAGAATCAGGACGTAAGTATGTGATTTCGGTTCCTTCTCTTCTTAGTTTAGCTAATTCAATAAGAATCTTGTGAGAAATGTCTAATGCCAGAGGCATATAGTTTTCAGTTTCTTTAGTAGCATAACCAAACATCATTCCTTGATCACCTGCACCTTGCTCTTCTTTAGTTTCTCTGTCAACACCTTGGTTAATATCCTGAGACTGTTCATGAATAAGAGAAATTACTCCACAAGAATCTCCGCTAAATTGGTACGCTCCTTTAGTGTAGCCGATTTCGTTAATTACTTCTCTTGCAATGTGCTGTACGTCAAGATAGGTTTTGGATTTGACCTCACCGGCAAGTACAACTTGACCGGTAGTTACTAAAGTTTCACAAGCTACCTTTGAATCTTTGTCAAAAGCTAAAAAGTTATCTAGTAAAGCGTCACTAATTTGATCTGCTACTTTATCCGGATGTCCTTCAGATACACTTTCCGAAGTAAATAAATATGCCATTCTTTGTTGTTTTTATAGAATAAACTATAGTAAATATGACAGGATTGCAATATAGAAGCTTTCGATTAGAATAAAACCGTATCGAACTGCTTTAGCATTTAATTACTGAATCAATTCTATATTCAACTATGAATACTCGTATTTTCAGATCCTTTTAGGGTTGCAATCAGTCAAATCTATCCCTTTTAATAATTCGGCAAAGGTAAAAAAAATGATAATATTCGAAAGTATTTAACGTATCATTAATTTTCTTCCAATAAAAAATTCCTTTTAAGGGTGTTTTTTTCGATACATATAATTTTTAAAACAAATTGTTTCAAGTTTAAAAATAATTACTAGCTTTGCTTCGAAGTTTCTTATACATATTAGTAAGTTATTAAGAAAGGTGGAGGGAATAGACCCTATGAAACCTTAGCAACCCTTTATTTGTTCTGATGCATATCAGGATTTTAAAGAAGGTGCTAAATTCTATTCGTCATTGACGAAGAAGATAACTCGATACAATTACAATTCTTGTAACTGTCGTTTCCTTTCTTTTTAATTTTCTATAACCACACACTAAATAGTGTTTGATGTATTTGAATTTTATTTAATTATTAAAATTTAAAATAGAAAATTATGAGCGCACAAAAATTTGCAACAGAAGCTTTACACGCTGGTCACGATGTGAAAACTAACGGAGGAACGAGAGCAGTTCCTATTTATCAAACTACATCTTATGTTTTTAATGATGCTGATCATGCCGCTAACCTGTTTAATTTATCAGAACCTGGATTTATCTATACGCGATTAAACAACCCTACCAATGACATTTTAGAGCAACGTTTGGCAGCTTTAGAAGGAGGGATTGCTGCCGTAGTAACCGCATCTGGTACAGCAGCAATTAATACTACATTATTAACATTATTAAAAGCAGGTGATCATATCGTTGCTTCTAGTAGTTTGTACGGTGGAACGTATAACCTTTTAAATGTTACACTCCCAAGATTTGGAATCACAACAACTTTTGTAGATCCATCAGATGTTGAGAATTTTAAAAGTGCGGTACAGGAGAATACCAGAGTATTTTTTGTAGAGTCACTTGGTAACCCCAAATTAGATGTATTAGATCTAAAAGCTATTTCTACAGAAGCTAAAGCCTATAAAGTCCCACTTATAGTCGATAATACAGTTGCAACACCTGCATTATTGAATCCAATAGCGCATGGAGCTAATATTGTAATTCATTCATTAACTAAATATATAAGTGGAAATGGAACTTCTCTTGGAGGAGTGATTATTGATGCAGGAACTTTTGACTGGTCAAGCGGTAAATTTCCTGAATTTACGGAACCATCACCAGGTTATCATGGGTTAGTATATCATGATGCCTTAGGTGCTGCAGCATTTATTGCTAAGACACGAATAGAAGGATTACGAGATCACGGTGCTGCCTTAAGCCCCTTTAATGCATTTCAGATTTTACAAGGGTTAGAAACCTTAGAGATTAGGATTAAAAAGCATAGTGAAAATGCACTTTCATTGGCAAAATGGTTACAAGAGCAAGATGAGGTTACCTGGGTAAAATATCCTGGATTAGAAACTGATTCCTATAATAAATTAGCAAAAGAATACCTTCCTAAGGGGCAGAGCGGTATCATAACTTTTGGAATAAAAGGAGGTTTTGATTCAGCAAAAACGGTAGCGAATGAAACCAAAATATTTTCATTACTAGCAAATATCGGAGATTCTAAGTCTCTGATTATACATCCCGCAAGTACTACACATCAACAGTTAAATCCGGAACAACAAGAGTCGACTGGGGTAACTCAGGACTTGATAAGACTTTCAGTCGGGTTAGAAGATGTAGAAGATTTAAAAACAGACCTAAAAAGTGCATTTGCTAAAGTAGCCGAAAAAGTAAAATAGATATAATTCACAAGCATTGAGTTTCTGACCCATTAACTATAAGTTGGTAAAAAGGTTGGTTGTACTCTTATGAAGTTAACGTAAAATATGCTCCTACAAGTTCAAATATCTGATTTCATAACTTCTAAAGGAAAAAATATTAACCAAATTCCTTTGTTTTATGAAGTGTTTGGGAAACCTTTATATAAGGCTCCAATAGTTTTGGTTAATCACGCATTGACAGGTAATTCTAAAGTTTGTGGTGATCAAGGATGGTGGAACGGTTTGATAGGAAGTGGAAAATGTATAGATACAGATAAGTACACGGTATTATCATTTAATATTCCGGGTAATGGTTATGACGGTAAAGAAGAGAATTTAATTTCTGATTATAAACTTTTTAACGCCAGAGATATCGCGGCAATTTTTGTAAAAGGATTGGAACAACTAGGAATCAACAATCTCTATGCTGTTATTGGAGGATCTGTTGGTGGAGGGATTGCTTGGGAAATTGCTGCTTTAAGTCCTGGTTTAATTGAACATTTAATTCCTGTAGCAACAGATTGGAAATCTACCGATTGGTTAAAGGCAAATTGCTTGGTACAAGAACAGATTTTATCGAATTCTGATAACCCTGTCCATGACGCTAGATTACATGCGATGCTTATCTATAGATCTCCAGAGTCATTTAGACAAAAATTTGATAGAAGTTATAATGATGAAAAAAATATGTACAACGTAGAAAGTTGGTTATTTCATCACGGAAATAAACTAGATGATCGATTTACACTTTCTGCATATAAAGAATTGAATTACATATTAGCAAATATAGATATAACAGAAGGAAGAGATAGTTTTAAAGAGTTAGCAACTACAATTAAATCCAATATCCATATCATCAGTGTGAATTCTGATGGCTTTTTTACTGCAGCAGAAGATGAAATCACTTTTAAAGAGTTAAAAGAGGTAAAACAAAATGTGACGCATCAAATTATAGATTCCGTTCACGGACATGATGCGTTTTTAATAGAATTTGATCAACTCAGTAAGTTGTTAGTAGATGTATTTTGAAATAATATAAAGATGAAAATTTTAAAATTTGGGGGGAAATCACTTTCTAATGGTGAAGGAATTCATAAAGTGGTTGATATAATAGAAGATAAAGTTAGTAATGGCGAATTAATTACCGTGGTGTTGTCTGCAAGGGGGAAATCAACGGATGAATTAGAAGCTATTTTAAATAAAGCCGTTAAAAGTGAAAGTTATCAGAAACAACTAGAAGTATTTAAGCAATATCAAGTAGCTGATTATCCTAATTTTAACGTAGATGATGAGTTCGAAACCTTAGATAAGCTTTTTGAGGGAGTATCCCTGTTAGGAGATTATAGTAAAAGAATAAAAGACCAAGTATTGTCTCAAGGAGAAGTGATCTCTGCAAAACTGCTTACGCATATTCTTAAAGAAAAAGGAGTGAACGCTAATTTTACAGATAGTAGAGAATTAATCAAAACTGATGGTAAATTTGGCGAGGCTGAACCTTTGGATACATTATCTAAAAAAAATGTAGTTGATCATTTTAAAAAGTATAATGGGACAACCGTCAATGTAGTTACTGGATTTATAGCATCTAACACGAATAATGAAACGACAACACTCGGTAGAAATGGAAGTAATTATACAGCCGCTTTATTAGCAAATTACTTGGATGCAGAAGAGCTACAAAATTTCACTCATGTAAGTGGTATTTATACTGCAAATCCGGATTTAGTACCTGATGCGAAAAAGATAGAAAAACTGACATTTACGGAAGCTAATGAATTGGCTTATTTTGGAGCTAATATTTTGCACGCTAAAACTATTATTCCGCTGATAGAAAAAAATATTCCTTTGCGTATTTTAAATACTTTTGATCATAAAAACAAAGGAACTTTGATCACTGCAGAAAATGATGAGAAAGGAATTAAATCTCTTTCGGTTTTAGAAAATGTTTCTTTAATTAATTTAGAAGGAAGAGGTCTGTTAGGAAAAGTAGGAGTAGATGCAAGGATTTTTAAGGCATTAGCCTATAAAAATATAAGTGTAAGTATAATTTCTCAAGGTTCATCAGAGCGAGGTATAGGATTAGTAGTAGAAGCGAATAAAGCAATAGAAGCTAAAAAAGTATTAGAAGAAGAGTTTGAAGCGGATTTCTATAAACGAGATGTAACTACAATTACAGTAGAAAATGATGTATCTGTAATTTCTATTATCGGACAAGACCTAAGTACTTTTCATCGTCCGTATAATGCATTAATCAAGAATCAGGTTATTCCACTGCTTTTTAATAATACTGTTTCTGGAAAAAATGTAAGCTTAGTTGTTTATAAAAATCAACTTCATAAAGCATTGAATGTGATTCATGGAGAAATTTTTGGAATAGCAAAAAAAATAAATATCGCCGTATTTGGGCATGGATTGGTAGGAGGAACATTGATTGATCAGATTTTAGAATCTGCAAAGAAGATTGAAAAAAGAAAAAAGATTGACTTAAATATTTTTGCAATTGCAAATTCTAAAAAGATACTTTTAAATAAAAACGGAGTCGATGCTAATTGGCAATCGGATATAAAAGAAGGAAGTTCTTATAGAATAGATGATCTCATTAAGTTTGTAGATGAGCATCATTTAGAAAATTTAATTGCAATTGATAATACAGCTAGCGAAGAGTTTGTAGGTAATTATATCACTTTAGTAGAAAATGGATTTGATTTAGTTTCATCAAATAAAGTAGCGAATACATTAAGTTTTGATTTCTATAAAAAGCTTCGAGCAAAGTTAGAAGAACATCAAAAGCAATATTTATACGAAACAAACGTAGGTGCTGGATTGCCTCTAATCGATACAATCAAACTTTTACACTTATCTGGCGAAAATATTACAAGAATCAAAGGTGTTTTTTCTGGGTCGTTAAGTTATTTGTTTAATACCTTTTCTAATGGAAAAAGGTTGTTTAGTGATGTATTGCAGGAAGCTATTGATAAAGGTTTTACAGAACCAGATCCTCGGGAGGATTTATGTGGAAATGATGTAGGGAGGAAATTGTTGATTTTAGCACGAGAACTAGATCTTAGTAACGAATTTACAGATATCAATATCCATAATTTGATACCTGAGAAATTAAGAGAAGGAAGTGCGAATGAGTTTTTGGAGAAATTAGAAGAATTAGATATCGTGTATCAAAAAATAAAGGATGAACAAAAACCTAACCATGTGTTGAGATATATTGGAGATTTACACGGTGATTTATTCAAAGAAAAAGGTATTTTGGATGTTAAATTGGTATCTGTTGAAGAAAGTAGTGCGTTAGGACAAGTAAAAGGATCCGACTCTATATTCGAAATTTATACAGAATCATACGGAGATCAACCAATAGTAATTCAGGGAGCAGGAGCAGGAGCAGCAGTAACTGCTAGAGGAGTCTTTGGAGATATATTAAGATTGACTGAAAAAGGATAAAATTTAATTGCATTAGAGATTACTCATTGTTTTTTATCGATTTAAGAAATCATGAATGTAAAACATTTGATGTGGCATCCTTTTCTGGTACTTAGAGCGGAGTCGAAAAGTAAACAGAAAAAATATAGCAGAAAGCCCGACCCTGAGATGTCACACTAAGATGCCACACTAAGATGTCACACTGAGCTTGTCGAAGTGTTGTCGAAGTGTTGTCGAAGTGTTGTCGAAGTGGAGTCGAAGGGTACGCCCAAATAACATAAATAAAACAGAAACAATGAAAATAGAGTTAAAAAGAATAGATAACGATTATCATTTTGAGCTAAAAAATGAAAGAGGGCATCTAACCTATATTGATAGTAAACCCGAAGTCGGAGGCCATGATTTAGCACCAAGTCCAATGGAATATGTGTTGATGGGAGTTGCTGGGTGCAGTGCTATCGATGTGATTTCTATATTAAAAAAACAACGACAAGAAATTACAGATTATAGAGCCGAAGTAGATGGATCCCGAGTAGAAATTGACGGAGCGAAACCATTTAAAGAGATTTCGGTTACTGTGTATTTAGAAGGAGAGATAGCTCCAGAAAAAGCCAAAAGAGCAGCACAATTATCATTCGAAAAATATTGTTCCGTTTCTAAAACATTAGAGCCAACCGCAACGATCAAGTATAAAGTAGTCGTTAATAATAAAGAAGTATGAGCTTAAAAAGCCAAAATTTTGAAACACAGGCTGTAAGAACTCAAACAGAGAAAACTCAGTTTTTAGAACATTCTACACCTATGTATCTAACTTCAGGATTTGTTTTTGAAGATTCTGAAGAAATGAGAGCAGCCTTTGCAGAAGAGAAAGATCGCAACTTGTATAGTCGTTTTAGTAACCCCAATACCACAGAGTTTGTGGATAAAATCTGCAAATTAGAAGGAGCAGAAGACGGCTATGCCTTTGCTACAGGAATGGCTGCGGTATTTTCTACATTTGCGGCATTATTAGATGCTGGTGATCATATAGTTTCTGCAAGATCCGTATTTGGATCCACACATTCGTTGTTTACTAAATACTTTCCTAAATGGAATATAGAAACAAGTTATTTTCCAGTTAATGAGGTTGATAAAGTAGAAAGCCTGATACAGCCTAATACTAAAATCATTTATGCAGAATCTCCTACAAATCCCGGGGTAGATGTATTAGATCTAGAGTTGTTAGGTGAGATTGCGAAAAAACATAAGCTGTTATTGGTTATTGATAATTGTTTTGCAACACCATATTTACAAAACCCTATAAAATTTGGTGCAGATTTAGTGATTCATTCAGCTACGAAATTGATTGATGGACAGGGGCGTGTATTAGGGGGAGTAACTGTAGGGAAAAAGGAATTGATTAGAGAGATTTATTTGTTTTCTCGAAATACGGGACCTGCTTTATCACCGTTCAATGCTTGGGTGTTGTCAAAAAGTTTGGAGACATTAGCAGTAAGAGTAGATAGACATTGCGAAAATGCCTTAAAATTAGCCGAGTTTTTAGAAGAACATCCTAAAGTAAATTGGGTGAAATATCCTTTTCTTAAATCGCACCCACAATACGAAGTAGCTAAGAAGCAAATGAAATTAGGAGGTAATATCGTAGCTTTCGAAGTTAAAAACGGAGTAAAAGGAGGAAAGACATTTTTTGATAACATAAAAATGTGTTCACTTTCTGCGAATTTAGGAGATACCAGAACTATTGTAACTCACCCTGCATCTACAACGCATAGTAAACTAGCGGTAGAGGATAAATTGGCGGTAGGAATTACGGACGGAATGGTAAGATGCTCAGTAGGATTAGAACATATTGATGATATTATTGAGGATCTGGAGCAAGCTTTAGAACAATCATAAAACATATCTAATTTAAAACTAGATATGTTTTATGACTTTTTTATTAAAAAACTATTTTTCCATTGCAATAATTTCCTGTAGTTGTGTTTTTTAGAGTATACAATAGGATAGAATTCTTTGGAGCATAGTTCTTAAGTGATAGTAAGTTTTCTTTATTAGAAAGTGATTTGCTCATTATCCTTTGTCCGGAAATGTTGTAAATTTCGATACTATAAGAACCATTTGTGAGTACTGGTAACATTAATATGTTGTTTTTAATGTATATGTTACTACAATCTAATAATGTTGTTGAGGGAGTGTTGTTTTCTTTTGATAATGTAAAATCTAGTGGCTTAAGGCAAGGTATTTCATCGTCTGAACAGGTTAAATTTAGCTCCCATCTTCTTATTTTATCGAAGCCATTAGTTTTACTGAACAAGATATAGAACTTATCTCTGTCGATAACTGTATTTGATTTTCCGTATTTATCCATAAATATAGGATAATGTAAATCACTTTTACTCCAAGCTTGACCATCTTGATCATCAGCAAAATAGATGTCATATCCTTCGCTCCAATTTGTGAGATCGAACGATTTGTGCAAAGAAATATGGTAAGTTTTATTTGTGTGATTGCGATATTCTCTAACTCCGATAAAGTAATTGGTGTCTCGAACTTTTGCAACGCTAAATCGATGACTAGATCCTAAAATAGAAGTGCTTTTTGGTCCTTCTACTTGAAGAAAATCAGCTAGCCTTTCTTTAGTGAAATTTTCAGGTAATGATTTATACCAACCGCCATTATAATAAATTTTGTATGCATTTGGGTTTGTAGCTTGGGATTCTGGAACTCTTAGGACTTTGATGCCAGAAGCAGAAATCATTCTTGGGCTAGATTCAGAAAAGAATACATAGATATATCCATTGTGTTTAATAGATGAAGGGTGTCGTAATCCGCTAGTTAACTTTTCGCCTCCTATGTAGTATGGTGAAAATGTTGGAGCCGTTGAATTGTTGTCATAGTTGATCTTGGTGGCATTTTTTAAATATCCAGTACTTGGCCAAGCAATTGGTCCCATATCATTATACTCTTCATGCCCCCATCCATTTTCTTGATTACTTTTTAACCATGCCATACTTAAAAATGCATAGTAATTTTCTAATGGAGCAGACCATACAGCAGTAGTGTCGTAACTTCTAAAGTTGTTTTGATATTCATGACTATAATTCGCACCATTTTCACCATGAACAAATCCTATATTAATTATTTTATCTAATTGCTTAACCGTTTCTGCTGCGTATATTCCTGCATAATTTCTTATATGATCAGTTGATCTGGTTTGCCAATTTGCGTGATGGACTTCGCTAATGGTATAGTTAGGTATTCTAACGGAGACGTTGAAATCTGTTCTTTTAGGAATGCAAGCTTCTATAAAACTATTACATGATCCAGCCTCAGTATTATCTACCATATTTTTTGCAGTAGTTATAAAACGTGTGTTTCTGCCCACTTCGTTGTAAAAATACCCTCTCCAACATCCCATAATTATCCATGGTGGAACTTCGGTAATTATATTGTTTGTAGAGTTTTCTGCTGAAATTGTAATTTCGGTACCTCTTGTGTCTGGATTAATTTTTTTTACGCAAGTAAAGGGAGCGGTTTGCGAAATACACAAATTGCTAATAAAAATTGCTAATAAAAATACGGTATGTCTCATGTTTCTTTAACTTGATAAATTTCTATTTTAAATATTTGAAAATACAGTTTTCCAAATATTTTATTTTCAAAATGTTCTTTAATTGAGGAATTCAGAAAAGCGGTTTAGAGTATCTTTATATTAATGTCTTAAACTTATAATTTGTTACTATGAATTTTGAAATAAAATTATAATTTATCATTTTGTGAGGATAAATTGGCGGTAGGAATTACTGACGGAATGGTAAGATGCTCAGTAGGATTAGAACATATTGATGATGTGATAGCCGATATTAAACAGGCCTTGGAAGTTATATAATAAAAAGGGTAGAAAAATTTTTCTACCCTTTTTATTAAAAATCTTTAGAAAGTCTATTGTTTTGTAAATGTAAAAAATGTCATGCCTGTTGAAACCTGTGTGAATCCTGAAAAAGGAATGGATTCATTTAGCGCTTTTTCAAGTAAAAGAGTTTGAGAATTCAAACCAGAAATTTTAAAAGACTCTTCAGTTCCTTGAACGTCTAAAATTAGATTCCCGCTTTCAATTTTCCATTCTCCAGAAGCTGCGAAACCAGGAGTAGGAATTTCTTGAGTAGTGGTTTCCTGACCAATAATTGTATTCGTAAGAACGGTAGTGTATCCTCCATCACTTGTGAAAGTTTGAGGGTCTTCAGAAAAAGTAATAATCGTATTAAAATCTTTTCCAAATGAAGAGAATTCAGAAAATAGAACACTAGTTCCTTCAGATTCAACAAAAGTCTGACCATTATCCAATCGGAATGCCTCTAATTTCCAATCTCCTGTAATTTGAGTTTCATCAATCCCTATGGAAGGATCATTATCATCACTTCCGCAGGAAATGAATAGAGTAGTAGAGATTAAAAATAAAAGCAACGTAAGTTTTTTCATAACAAAATAATCAATCGGTTTATAAATTTATCTGAATGGTAAAATTCAAATGTAGAAAGTGTACTAATTAAATTTTAGCCAAACGTAAAAGTAAAATTACCTATTATTAATTTTCCCACCCAAAAAGGATGGTTTTTGAAAATTTAATAATCATCATCATATGTATAAATCATACTTGCTTTGAGATCTGCTTAATAACCTATTAATTCGTTAAGCTTTTTATAAATGAAATCTTTTCTTTCTAAATAAGAATGGTACGATTCATGAAATATAAAATGTATATTTATTTTATCATTTTATTTTTATGAAAAGAAGTGTTTTATTATGTTTTGTTGCTTTATTGAGTGCTTCTTTTTATGGAAATCAAACACAGTTTATTCCCGAAAAAAAGAAAGATACTGTAAAACAAATTGTAAAAAAGATTCCTTTATCTCACTCTGTATTAGCAACCGGTAATTGGTACAGGTTTTATATTGAGAAAACAGGAATATATAAACTTACTCCAAAATTTTTATCTGATTTAGGGTTGGATATTACGACAATAGATCCTGCAACAATTAAAATTTACGGAAATGGAGGACACATGCTTCCTCTTAAGAATAGTGAAAATACTGAGTTTGATCTAAAGGAAAATGCCATAAAAGTAGTAGTAGGAAAAAATGGTGGACTATCAGATGGTTATATCCTCTTTTATGGTCAAAGCACAAAAGCATACAATACAGATAGTAAAACCCATATTAATGTATACGATGATAAATCGTATTATTTTATAACCACATCTGGAAAAAGGGGAAGCAGAATAATCAATCCAGATTCCATTAATAAAAAAGCAGATACAATTATTACTACGTTTAAAGAAGATCAGTTTTATGAAATCGATCAATATAATTTGGGTATAATGGGTAGAAGGTGGTTAGGAGATCAAATTAAAAACAATGAAGAAAAACAATTTTCATTTTACTTTCCTGATAAAGTGGATGCAACACCAATTACATATAAAATTGTTGCAGTAGCTAAATCTCATAAACCGTCAAAACTTAAAATTAGGGTAAATAAACAAGAAGCTGGGCAAATTAAATTTAGATCTGTATCAAAGAGATTAATAGCAATAGAAGGTAGTTTAGAAAAAAAGATTAAAAACCAGGATGATGTTGTTCAGATAGGTTTACAATACGAAGTAGAAGCGAAATCACTAGGAGAAAGTTATCTGGATTATATTCGGGTTTCTGCAGAAAGATCATTGGTAGGAACAGATAAACAATTAGAATTTACGATTCCCAGTGCTGATTCTGAATACGAAATAGGAGAAATAAGCTTCAGAAAAGCTAAGAAAATCTCTGAAATTTGGGATGTAACCAATCCAGAAGCGGTTAGAGTTTTCGAAAACACTTCTTTTTCTAATAAATTTTCTTTCAGAACTCAATTAAATACTAAAAAAAAGTTTGTTACAGTTACTACTTCGGATTTTTATGAACCTGTAAAACCGAAAGCAAGTATTGTAGAGAATCAAAATCTGAAAGGAACCATTTTTTTAGATAAAGAAAATAACTTTAAAAATGTTGATTACATCATTATTACTCAAAAAGATATGTTAGTCGCCGGAGAGCGATTAGCCGATTTTCATAGAGTACAGAATAAGTTGAATGTTAAAGTGGTTCCTGTACAGAAAATCTATAATGAGTTTAGCAGTGGGAAACAAGATATAGTTGCAATCCGTAATTTTATTCGATATGTGTATGAAAACGCATCAGATGATAGCAAGAAGCTTTCTTATGTGTGTTTTATGGGAAATGCCACGGTAGATTATAAACATATGCTTAATGATACTTCACTACTAAATACATACAAGAAAAGTATCATTCCTAGTTTTATGAGTTATGATAGTTTTTCGAATACGAGGTCATATGTTTCAGATGATTTTTTTGCAATGATGGATCCAGAAGAAGGAGAAATGAAATCAACAGATGATCTCGATATTGTACTTGGTCGAATATTGGTTGATACAGATATTATGGCTGGTGATGTAGTAGATAAAATTATAAGATACTATCAGAGAAAATCTTTTGGAGATTGGAGAAATAATATCCTTCTATTATCAGATGATGTAGATAAACAGTGGGAGCAAGGCATTCAAAGAAATTTGAATAATTTAGGAGATTCTTTAGTTAAAAAATATCCCTTTTTAAATATTTCTAAAATATATAGCGACACATATATTCAAAAATCAACATCTGGTGGTGAGCGATATCCAAATGTAACTAAAAGACTAATAGAGAGAATAGAAGAAGGTGTTGCGGTATTAGATTATTTTGGACACGCAGAGGAAGAAGGTTTTGGTACAGAGTTTTTCTTTACTAAAAATGATGCTATTAACCTTAGGAATAAAGATAAACTGCCACTATTTATTACGGTGACCTGTTTGGCAACTCGATTTGATAATCCTTTTGATATCTCTATTGGAGAACATGTTTTTAGAAACCCAGATGGAGGTGCTATAGCTATGATTGCAACAACTAGAGAAATATTTATGAATGCAGGAGTTAGTATCAATAATAAAATAATGAAAACTCTTTTTTCAGAAAACGGCCCTTATTTGAAACCTGCAGAAACAGTGTTAAGACTAAAAAATGAACTAAGATATCAAGATAAAAGAAGTGTTTTTTTTATTGGAGACCCCGCAATGTCGCTTCAGATGCCAAGACCCGGTATTCGTATCACTAAAATTAATGGTGTTCCTACTCAAAAGTTTAAAGACACAATAAAAGCTCTGGATAAGATTAGGATATCTGGACAACTAGTAGATGGTTTGGGGAAGGTTAAAAAGAATTACGATGGAGAAATTTATATCAAGATATTTGATAAAAAAAACACTAAAAAGACATTAGGAAATAATAGGATTAAGGATAGAAAAGGAAATCTTATACAACTAGAATATAAAGATCAAGATGTAATACTATATAATGGAAATTTTAATATTAAAAAAGGAGGATTTGATTTCGAATTTATAGTCCCAAAAGATGTAAGCATGTCTGTAGGGAATTGTAAAATAAGTTTATATGCTAAAATGGATAGTGATTTGGAAGATGCGGTTGGTGTATATGAAAATGTAGTATTAGGTGGAATATCGAATGTAGAATCACAGGATACTAAAGGACCAGAAATTAAAGTATTAATAAATGGTAAAAAGTCGGAAGCAATTAATGTTGTTAAAACTAATTCAGAATTGAAAATAGAGCTTGCCGACGAGAATGGAATTAATGTTTCTACAATGGGAATCGGACATCAAATGAAAATGATTATCGACGGAAAAGAAAAATATAAGGTAATCCTAAATGATTTTTATACTAATAATGAAAATAGTTATCAGGAAGGATCAATTTCTTATACATTAAGTAGATTATCACAAGGACATCACACTTTAGAAATTAAAGTATGGGACTCTTTTAATAATTGTAGCACTAAAAAGATAGAAGTTATTGTATTGGATTCTTTATGAGATTGCTTAGTTTTATAATAATCTACTAAATCACTAGGCTTTTTATTAATAATATCATAATTCTTTTATTTCTGGTAATTTTTTCAATGATTTAAGACTAATGAATAGATTTTTATATATACATTTGTTTAATAACCTACTATTCCGATAGGGTAATAGGTTTTAAGAAAAAAAATGATTGTAGATCAAATGATATTAGATAAGGTAGCTACGAAGAAAACATCGTATGAGACTGATAGGACTTCAGAAAAACCATTGCGGAGTATAGCAAAGGCAGTGAGTTGGAGAGTAGTTGGTACATTAGATACATTGATAGTTTCGTATGTTTTAACTGGTGAGATAGCACTAGCTACTTCGATAGCATCTATTGATTTTATTACGAAAATGATTCTGTATTTCTTTCACGAAAGAATCTGGAATCGTATTAAATGGGGAAGATAATTGCGGTTTTACTTTTCGACTACGTTCGAAGTGATAGAAAAAGAAATATTAAAAATGAAATTTACAGAAAAGGAAATAGAGAACTTAAATAATACGCTAAAGGATAAAACGCCTTTAGAGATTACTCAATGGGCGATTTTGAATGCAAAAGCTCCAGTTGTGACAACAAATTTTAGACCCTATGAAGCCGCAATTCTTAGTGTTTGTTCTAGTTCGCTAGCGGATATTCCTGTAATCTGGTGTGATTCTGGGTATAATACACCTAACACCTATAAACATGCTGAGGAAGTTATTGATTTATTGGGACTTAATGTGCAATTATATGTGCCTAAGCAAACGTCTGCTCATAGAGATGTAGTTATGGGGATTCCAGATATTGAAGATCCGAAACATAAAGAATTTACACAGCAAGTAAAATTAGAGCCATTTAAAAGAGCAATGTCGGATTTTAAACCAGATGTATGGTTTACAAATCTTAGAAAAGGACAAACTGCTTTAAGAGATTCTTTGGATATTCTTAGTTTAGGGAGTGATGGAGTGTTGAAAGTGAGTCCTTTCTATTATTACAGTGATGCAGAATTAGATGTGTATTTAGAACAACACAATTTACCAAATGAGTTTAAGTATTTTGATCCAACAAAGGTATTAGGAAATAGAGAATGTGGGTTGCATACTAGTTAATCAAGAAAGAAACTAAAAAGAATGGAAGTAATTGAACAAATAAAAGAACAAGTTGTGAATGCAAAAGTGCTAAAAGTAAATCCCTTAGAAAGTGAAGCGATTTATATATTTAGAGAGGTTGTTGCTCAATTTGAGAAACCAGTATTACTTTTTTCCGGGGGTAAAGATTCTATCACCTTAGTTAGATTAGCTCAAAAAGCATTCTATCCTGGTAAGATTCCTTTCCCATTATTGCACATAGATACAGGTCATAATTTTCCAGAAACCATAGAGTTTAGAGATCGATTAGTAAAAGAACTTGGAGTAGAATTAATTGTTCGTAATGTTCAGGATTCTATAGATCAGGGTAAAGTAATAGAAGAAAAAGGAAAGTACGCTAGTCGTAATAGCTTACAAACTACTACGCTTTTGGATGCATTAGAAGAGTTTAAGTTTGATGCTGCTATAGGAGGAGCTCGTCGAGATGAAGAAAAGGCAAGAGCAAAAGAGCGTATATTCTCCGTAAGAGATGATTTTGGTCAATGGGATGAAAAAAACCAACGTCCGGAGTTATTTGATCATCTTAACGGAAAGATTGATTTAGGTCAGAACGTTCGTGTATTTCCTATCAGTAACTGGACAGAATTAGATGTTTGGAGTTATATCCAAAAAGAAGGTATTGAGATTCCATCGATCTATTTTGCACATAAACGTAAAACATTTATAAGAGATGGTATGATTTGGTCAGCAGAAGATGATGTGGTACATAGAGAAGATGATGAACTGGTTGAAGAAAGATTAGTGAGATTCCGTACTGTAGGAGATATGTCTTGTACCGCAGCAGTACTTTCTGATGCAATTACCATAGATAAGGTAGTTTCAGAAATTAGAGAATCAACTATTTCAGAAAGGGGAGCTCGTATTGATGATAAAAGATCCGAAGCTGCCATGGAAAAACGTAAACAACAAGGGTATTTTTAAAATAAGTTGATAGTTGTCAGTTGTTGGTTAATAAATTTTTTCCATCAACGATCAACCATTAACAATCAACTATAAAGAAATGGACGTATTAAAAATAGCAACAGCAGGAAGTGTAGATGATGGTAAGAGTACCTTGATTGGTCGCATTTTATATGATACAAAATCATTAACTACCGATAAACTAGAAGCCATTGAAACCAGAAGCAAAGCCAATGGATTTGATTACTTGGATTTTTCGTTAGCAACAGATGGATTAGTAGCAGAACGTGAACAAGGAATTACCATTGATGTAGCTCATATTTACTTTTCAACAAAGACAAAGAGTTATATCATTGCGGATACTCCAGGTCATATTGAGTATACCAGAAATATGGTTACAGGCGCTTCTACTTCACAGGCTTCGATCATTTTAGTGGATGCTAGAAAAGGAGTTATAGAACAAACATATAGACATTTTTTTATCAATAATTTATTGAGAGTAAAAGATGTTATTGTAGCGGTTAATAAAATGGATCTGGTTGATTTTTCGCAGGAGAAATACGAAGCAATCAAATCTGATTTTGAAAAGTTAATCGCAAAAAGTGATTACAAAGAACAAAATGTAACCTTTATCCCGGTTAGTGCATTACAAGGTGATAATGTAGTTGATACATCCAAAAACACACCTTGGTATAATGGTCAAACACTATTGGAACATTTAGAAGAATTGGACGCACAAGATGTTTATGAAAAAGCAGAAGTTCGTTTCCCAATTCAGACAGTAATCCGTCCTAAGAAAGATGAGTTTCATGATTTCAGGGGATATGCAGGTAAATTGTATGGAGGAGAAATTTCTGTTGGTGATGAAGTAACAATATTGCCCTCATTAACAACATCTAAAGTGAAGGAAATCTTCTTTTTTGACCAGAAGTTTGATACAGCTGGTAGAGGTAGCTCATGTACGATTACATTAGAAGATGATGTAAATGTGAGTCGTGGAGATATGATCGTAAAATCATCAGAAAAGCCAAGAGTAGAAAAACAACTTACCGCTACCGTTTGTTGGATGGATAGTAGAGATCTAAATCCAGGGACGAATTATTTCATTCAGAGTGGTAGTAGCAGAATTTTAGCAAAAGTGAAAAATATTAGCGGAACTGTGGCTACGGATTTTTCTGGAGAAGATACTGACAAAAATTCATTGAGTCTTAATGAGATAGGAAAAGTCCAAATACAATTAAGCAAACCTTTAGCCATTGATTCCTATAGTAATAATAAAACATCGGGGTCATTTATATTAATAGATTCTCAAACCAATAATACTTCAGGAGTAGGATTTATTGAATAGATAAAAGCCTTTTGCTGAAAAGAAAAAAACAAGAATTTTTAGAATTAAAAACCTTTACACAAAAGTCATAACTATATCCTTTTTTAAAGGTTGAAATACGAAAAAAAATGCAAAGTTTTAGAACTGAAATAGAAAACCCGATTGTCCAAAAAGACATTATAGAATTAGCTAATAAAATTGAGCAATTCCATAAGGGTAAAATTGATGAAGAGAAATTTCGTAGTCTTCGATTAGCACGTGGAGTATATGGACAACGTCAGGAAGGTGTGCAGATGATTCGAATTAAATTACCGTATGGTAAGGTGTTGAGTAATCAATTACGAAGAATTTGCGAAGTTTCTGATGAATATTCTAGAGGAAGGTTGCATATTACTACTCGACAGGATATTCAGATTCATTATGTAGATCTTAATAGAACTCCAGAACTTTGGGCAGAATTAGAACGTGATGATGTCACACTAAGAGAAGCTTGTGGTAATACAGTTCGTAATGTAACGGCTTCAGAAACGGCCGGTATCGATCCTAAAGAACCTTTTGATGTATCTCCATATGCAGATGCTCTGTTTCGTTTCTTTTTAAGAAATCCAATATGCCAGGAAATGGGTCGTAAGTTCAAAGTTTCCTTCTCAGGAACTGAAGAAGATACAGGATTGTCCTATATGCATGATCTTGGTTTTATAGCCAAAATTGAAAACGGAGTAAGAGGTTTTAAAGTAATGCTTGCTGGAGGTTTAGGTTCACAACCGAGGCACGCAGATGAATTGTATAGCTTTTTACCATCAGATAAAATTATTCCTTTAATGGAAGGAGTATTGAGGATTTTTGATCGTCATGGAGAACGTAAAAGTAGAGCCAAGGCGAGAATGAAATTCCTTGTAAAAGATATTGGTGTAGAAGCTTTCAAGGAACTAGTAGAAGCAGAGCAAAACGCAATTCTTCAAAAAACCGTCACAATAGACCCAGAGGTGTATACAGCATCAGTTCCTGTTTCAGTTGAAGTACCTGAAGTAGAAATTAAAAATCAAAAAGCTTTTGATTTATGGAAATCTACCAATGTAATTCCTCAAAAACAAGAAGGATATGTTGCTATTGGGATTAAAGTTTTATTAGGGGATTTTTATACTGATAAAGCAAGGTTGTTAGCCGATTTGGTAGAAAAATATGCGGCAGGAGAGATTAGATTATCACTACGTCAGAATATTTTGATTCCTTTTGTAAAAGAAGATTTGATCGCATTTTTCTATCAGGAATTAGAAAAGTTAGGATTCGTAGAAGCAGGTTATAATAAAGCAATTGATATTACGGCTTGTCCAGGAACAGATACGTGTAATTTAGGAATTGCAAGTAGCACCGGTATTGCAGAAGAATTGGAACGAGTGATTAAAACTGAGTATCCTCAATATTTAGAAAAAGAAGATCTAGTTATTAAGATTAGTGGATGTATGAATGCTTGTGGACAACACAATATGGCGAATATCGGCTTTCAGGGAATGTCAGTAAGAACTAAGGATAAGTTAGTAGCTCCAGCATTGCAAGTATTGCTTGGAGGAGGTAATTTGGGAGATGGAAAAGGCCGTTTTGCAGATAAAGTAGTGAAAATTCCAAGTAGAAGAGGTCCAGAAGCATTACGCAGAATCCTGAATGATTTTGAAGAAAATGCAAATGGTAAGACTTTTGTAGACTACTATGCTGATAAAGGAGAAAAATATTTCTATAATTTTCTAACTGATTTGTCTAATGTAGACAATTTAACTCAAGAAGATTTTATTGATTGGGGAACAGAAGAGGAATATGTGAAAGCCATTGGAGTTGGAGAATGTGCAGGGGTGGTCATTGATTTAATTGCTACCTTGTTTTTAGAAAGTGAAGAAAAGATTGAAAATGCAAAAAGATCATTTGAGAATGAAATATATTCTGATGCAATATATCACGCTTACAGTTCTTTAGTGAATTCTGCAAAAGCATTATTGTTAGCAGAAAATAAAAAGACCAATACGCATGCAGGTATTATAAGTCAATTCGATGAAGAATTTGTAGCTAGCGGAAAGATAAACCTGGATGGAACATTTGCAGATCTGATATATCAACTTCAGAAAAACGCACCAAACAAGGATTTTGCAGTGGATTATATCAAAAAAGCGGGGCAATTTTTACAGAAAGTGCAAGTGTTTAGAGCCCTTGAAGTAGAAAATGTATAATATCTTTACAAAGTCGTAAAAGCTTTAGAATAAAGATAATAAGTAATTGGAAATGAGTACTAAAACATCAAAATTAACAGTAGTTGGCGCAGGACCAGGAGATCCGGATTTGATTACGCTAAAGGCGATCAAAGCATTAGAATCTGCAGATGTGGTGTTATATGATGCACTCATCAATGAATCGTTGTTAGACTATGCACCCAATGCAGAAAAGATATTTGTAGGTAAAAGAAAAGGATGCTATGCTTTTCAACAAGAACAAATCAATGAGCTAATTGTTAGCAGAGCTAAAAGTCATGGACATGTGGTAAGGTTAAAAGGAGGAGACCCCTTTATTTTTGGTCGCGGAGCAGAAGAAATTGATTATGTAGAGCAATTTGGAATAGAAACCCATATGGTTCCTGGAATTTCGTCTTCGTTAGCAGTTCCGGCTTATCAAGGAATTCCTTTAACCAAAAGAGGATCATCAGAGAGTTTTTGGGTGATTACAGGAACGACGAAATCCCATAAATTATCACAGGATGTTTGCCTGGCAGCTAAATCTAATGCAACTGTGGTAATTTTGATGGGAATGAGCAAGTTAAGCGAAATAGTTAGTATCTTTGCAGCCGAAAATAAACAGGACGTTCCAGTAGCTATTATTCAGAACGGAACAACTGAAAATGAAAAGTTTGGCTACGGATCTATACGAACTATAGAGCAGGTAGTTTTAGAAAAAGAATTGTCATCACCAGCCATTATTGTGATAGGTGAGGTAGTGGAGCAAAGAGCGAAATTAGCTTCGATTTACAAAGAAGTAACAGAAGAAATCGTATCTTGATAGTTCAGGATAGCTATAAAGATGGAAGAAAGAAATAATTTATATCCAGTTTTTCTGAAAGTTAAAAATCTAGAAATCCTAATCGTAGGAGGAGGAAATGTAGCAGAAGAAAAACTAACGTTCTTATTAAAATCTAGTCCAGATGCTAAAGTAACAATGGTGTCACCAATGTATCGTGATGATACAATTGTGTTAGCAAATAAATTTGGAATAGAAATGATTAAAAAGAAATATCACAGACGTTTTCTAAAAGGAAAACATATTGTGATTGCTACTACGGATGTTCCTGAAGTGAATATACAAGTGTATAAAGATTGCAGGAAAAGAAGTAAACTGGTTAACGTAGCAGACAACCCTCCATATTGTGATTTTTATATGGGAGGTATTGTAACCAAAGGTAATGTAAAAGTGGCAATTTCGACTAATGGAAAGTCACCTACAACAGCCAAACGACTACGTCAGTTTTTTGAAGAAGTAATTCCGGAAAACATTGATGATTTAGTCAAAAATTTAAATGAATATAGAAAAACAATAAAAGGTGATTTCGAAGAAAAAGTGGAAACACTTAATGAATTTACCAAAGGATTAATAGGAAAAAAAGAAGTTGAACATGATCAAGACTGATATTCTAATCATCGGAGCGGGACCAACAGGTTTATTTACTGTTTTTGAAGCAGGATTACTAAAATTAAAAACACATCTTATTGATGCATTACCTCAACCAGGAGGGCAATGTTCTGAGATATATCCAAAAAAACCAATATATGATATTCCTGGATTTCCTGAGATTCTTGCAGGAGATTTGGTGAATAACTTAATGGAGCAGATAAAGCCTTTCGAACCTGGTTTTACCTTAGGAGAAAGAGCAGAAACCATCGAAAAACTAGAAGATGATACCTTTTTGGTTACAACTAATAAAGGTACAAAACATAATGCGCCAGTAGTGGCGATTGCTGGAGGATTAGGTTCTTTCGAACCACGTAAACCACCGATTCCTAATATTACGGATTTTGAAGATAAAGGAGTTGCCTATATTATTAGAGACCCAGAAGTATATAGAGATAAAAGAGTGGTGATTGCTGGAGGAGGAGATTCTGCCTTAGATTGGACTATTTTCTTAGCTGAAGTAGCAAGCGAAGTGACTTTAGTGCATAGAAGAAATGAATTTAGAGGAGCCTTAGATTCTGTAGAAAGAGTTGCAGAGTTAACAAAGTTAGGTAAGGTAAACCTTATCACTGAAGCAGAGGTAAAAGAAATCAAAGGAGGAGATCACGTAACTGGTGTTGGTATCAAGCATAAAACAGAAGGTGATATTGTGGTAGATACTGATTATTTCATTCCTTTATTTGGACTATCACCAAAACTAGGACCTATCGGAAACTGGGGATTAGAAATTGAAAAGAATGCAATAAAAGTAGATAATTCCTATGATTACCAAACAAATATACCTGGTATATATGCTATAGGAGATGTCAATACCTATAAAGGAAAATTAAAACTAATTCTTTCAGGGTTCCACGAAGCAGCAATTATGTGTCAGAGTGCCTATCAAAGAATCTTCCCGGACAAGAAGTATGTGATGAAATATACCACTGTTGGTGGTGTTGAAGGATTTGATGGTTCTAAAAAAGAAGCGAAAAAAGAGGTTGTAAAAGCCATAGTTTAAAAAACATAGAATAACATAGTCCTCGCAATTTATACTGAATGATTTGGTATATTTGCGAGGATTTTTATACTATTAAGACAAGAAATATGTCAGATGTTACCATAAAGATAAAAGATAGAGAAGGAGAATTACACGAAGTGCAAGCCCCTACCGATATGGCGATGAACCTTATGGAAGTATGTAAAGCATATGAACTTCCTGTAGAAGGAACTTGCGGAGGAATGGCAATGTGTGCATCTTGTCAGTGCTATATTTTATCAGATCATGAACTTCCGGAAATGAGCCAAGATGAAGATCTAATGTTAGCCGAAGCCTTTTATGTAGAAGATAATAGTAGACTTGGATGTCAAATTCCAATAACCCCGGAATTAGACGGTTTAGAAATTGAATTAGCACCTGAATCTTAAAAAAATAGAATAAACTTGCAAAACAAAAGGCTATGCCTTTAATTTGTAAGAAGAATAGCAGGTAAAACTGTTTAGTTCATACATTTATTTAATATGTTATCAAGAAAGGTGGAGGGAATAGACCCTATGATACCTTAGCAACCCTTTTAATGAAACTTAATTTTGAAAAGTGTTTAACCACGAATTCAAAATTCGTAGTTGAATTAATCCCGCAGGATAGCGGGATCTTTTATTTTGAAAGTTCAATCTACAAATCTATAAGGTTTCTTTAAAAGAAGGTGCTACGTTCTATTCGTATATTAAACGAAATAGATAACAATGACCATAGCTTTCGCTATTTCCATTTTTTTCTTGATATAACTTTAATTCAATTCCTTTTTTAAAGGATAAATTGGGTTTTCCCACTTTTTAAGGGGGAATGGCCAGTCAAGGCTGGTCAAGGGGGATATTTTATAATACCTCGTATTATTGATAAACGATAGAAATGAAAGACATAAAAAAAATACTGGAAGAAAGAATTTTGGTACTCGATGGAGCCATGGGAACTATGTTACAACGGCATAAGTTTACTGAAGAAGATTTTAGAGGAGAACGATTTAAAGATTGGCCCATTCCGGTTCAAGGAAATAATGATTTACTAAGCATTACTCAGCCTGAAGCTATTAAAGAAGTACATCGATTGTATTTTGAAGCTGGAGCCGATATTGTAGAAACTAATACGTTTTCCGGAACTACAATCGCCATGGCTGATTATGAAATGGAAGAATTAGTGTATGAACTGAATTTTCAATCAGCTAAAATTGCAAAAGAAGTTGCGGAGGAGTTTACGGCAAAAGAACCTCATAAACCTCGTTTTGTAGCAGGATCCATTGGTCCAACCAATAGAACAGCAAGTATGTCACCTGATGTAAATGACCCTGGTTTTAGAGCAGTTACTTTTGACGAACTTAGGATTGCTTATAAAGAGCAAGTAGAAGCTTTGCTTGATGGAGGTTCCGATATTCTTTTGGTAGAAACTATTTTTGATACGTTAAACGCAAAAGCAGCACTTTTTGCAATTGAAGAGGTTAAAGACGAG
Organism: uncultured Aquimarina sp.; assembly: GCF_947492405.1. Lineage (GTDB taxonomy): Bacteria > Bacteroidota > Bacteroidia > Flavobacteriales > Flavobacteriaceae > Aquimarina. The sequence continues at coordinate 224,558 of NZ_CANLMP010000002.1, read as the reverse complement.
AGAAATATAGAAGTTCCAATTATGATAAGTGGTACGATAACCGACGCAAGTGGTCGAACATTATCTGGACAAACTGCAGAAGCTTTTTTGATTTCGGTATCACATATTCCAATGTTATCTGTAGGTTTTAATTGTGCTTTAGGAGCTAGTCAATTAACTCCACATTTAGAAGTTTTAGCGCAAAAAGCTAGTTTTGGAGTTTCTGCACATCCTAATGCAGGTTTACCAAATGCATTTGGGGAGTATGATGAAACACCAGAACAAATGGTAGGTCAGATAAAAGAATATATGGATAAAAGTTTGGTAAATATTGTTGGAGGATGTTGTGGGACAACACCAGAACATATAAAAGCAATTGCTGATTTAGCTAAAAAGTATGAACCAAGAAAGTTAACAGTTGATAGTTTTTAGTTTATGGAGTACGTAGAATTAGAGGTTTGGAAAGAATCAAGAATATTGGTTAATGTTTTGTATGAAGTAACAAAAGAGTTTCCTAAGGATGAATTATATGGATTAACAAGTCAGATGAGAAGAAGTGCAGTTTCCATACCATCAAATATAGCTGAAGGTTGTGGAAGAAGAACTTCAGCGGATACGTTGCAGTTTTTACATGTTTCAAGAGGGTCATTATACGAATTAGAGACGCAATCTTATTTGGCTTTGGATCAGGATTATATTCAAACTAAAGATCATGAAAATCTTTTTATCCAGATTTTAAAATGTAAAAAGCTATTAAGTGGATTTATAAACTATTATAAAAAAATAAGGGATGATAGAAAATAAACCACATAATCTATCAACAGATAACTCTCAACCATCAACTAGAAAGTACCTAAAACTCTCTGGACTGGAACCTATGATTGTTTCAGCAGAGACTAACTTTATCAATGTTGGGGAGCGAACTAATGTAGCAGGATCCCGAAAGTTCTTACGGTTAGTTAAGGAAGAAAAATTTGATGAAGCTTTAGATATTGCAAGACATCAGGTAGAAGGTGGCGCACAGGTGATCGATATCAATATGGATGATGGTCTGATCGATGGTGAGGAAGCCATGGTACGATTTCTTAATCTCATAATGGCAGAACCTGATATTGCCAGAGTACCTATTATGATCGATAGTTCTAAATGGGATATTATTGAAGCTGGACTACAAGTTGTTCAAGGGAAATGCGTAGTCAATTCGATTAGCTTAAAAGAAGGAGAAGAAGAATTTATTGCTCATGCTAAGAAAATAAAAAGGTATGGAGCTGCAGTTATTATTATGGCTTTTGATGAAGTTGGTCAAGCCGATAATTACGAACGTCGAATAGAAATTTCTAAAAGATCCTATGATATTCTTGTAAATCGGGTAAAATTTCCTCCTGAAGATATCATTTTTGATCTAAATATTTTTCCTGTAGCAACAGGAATGGAAGAACATCGAAAAAATGCTATCGATTTTATTGAAGCAACAAGATGGGTTCGAGAGAATCTTCCACACTGTAGTGTAAGTGGTGGAGTAAGTAATGTCTCGTTTTCATTTAGAGGAAATAACCCGGTTCGGGAAGCGATGCATTCAGTGTTTTTATATCATGCTATTAAAGCTGGTATGAATATGGGTATTGTAAACCCTGCGATGCTCGAAGTATATGATGATATTCCAAAAGACCTGCTTGAGCATGTAGAAGATGTAATTCTGGACCGCAGAGATGATGCCACAGAAAGATTATTAGACTTTGCAGAAACCGTTGTTGGAACTAGTAAGGAAAAAACAGTTGATCTTTCCTGGAGAGAAGAATCACTACAAAATCGCATTACAAGAGCTTTAGTAAAGGGAATTGATCAATATATCGTAGAGGATGTAGAAGAAGCAAGACAAGCTGCTGAAAAGCCTATAGAAGTAATTGAAGGTAACTTGATGGTAGGTATGAATGTAGTTGGAGACCTTTTTGGATCTGGTAAAATGTTCTTGCCACAAGTAGTAAAATCTGCAAGGGTTATGAAAAAAGCTGTAGCATATCTTTTGCCATATATAGAGGAAGAGAAAAAAAAGAATGCCCCCCAACCCCCAAAGGGGGAGCAGCACTGGAAAACCGCAGATCCCGTTTTGTACGGATTAATGAAGGAACATGCAGGAAGAATGCGAAACCAACCAACAGAAGCGGAATCTTTTCTTTGGAAAGCTTTAAGTGGTAAAAATTTGAATGGATACAAATTCAGGAGACAACATATAATAGGTTCTTATATAGCAGATTTTATTTGTTTGAAAGAAAACTTAATAATTGAAATAGACGGTTCAATTCATCAACTTCCTGAAAACAAATCAAGTGATAAAGAACGAACCGAATGGTTGGAGAAAGAAGGGTATAAAGTTATTCGTTTTACAAATAAACAAGTAATAAATGAAATTGATTTTGTATTAGATGAAATTTTAGAAACTATTGAAAAAGCTTCCCCTTTGGGGACGGGAGGGGCTGGTAAGGTTTTAATGGCTACTGTAAAAGGAGATGTTCACGATATTGGTAAAAATATAGTATCAGTAGTTCTGGGCTGTAATAACTACGAGATTGTGGATCTAGGAGTAATGGTTCCACCAGAGAAAATTATTCAAACGGCGATTGATGAACAAGTAGATGTCATTGGGCTAAGTGGATTAATAACTCCATCTCTTGATGAAATGGTGTTTTTAGCAAAAGAAATGGAGCGCAGAAATTTTAAAGTTCCATTATTGATTGGTGGTGCTACTACATCTAAAGCACATACAGCAGTTAAGATTGATCCGCAATACAAGAATGCCGTAGTCCATGTAAATGATGCTTCCAGAGCAGTTACGGTTGTTGGAGATTTGCTTAATAAGAGAAGCAATCAAAAGTATGTGGGAGACCTTAAAGAGGATTATGAAAAGTTTAGAGAAGGTTTTCTGAAAAGAACCAAACAGAAAGAATATTTATCCATAGAAGAAGCAAGAATAAATAAATATAAGATTGACTGGTCTTTTTCTGAAATTACTAGACCTAATAAACTAGGAGTAGAGGTTATTGAAGATTTTGATTTGAAAAAATTAGAACCTTTTATTGATTGGACACCATTTTTTAGGTCTTGGGATTTACATGGTAAGTATCCAGCAATTTTAACGGATGATGTGGTTGGAGAACAAGCTACTTCCTTGTTTAAAGATGCGCAAGAGTTATTGCAAAAAGTGTTTGATGAAAAACTATTAGGCGCCAAAGCGGTTTATGGTTTGTTTGAAGCTAACACAGTTAATGATGATGATATTGAAATTAAATACCCTTACACTGAGCCAAGTCGAAGTGCGGGTAATTTTAGATTCAGAACACTCCGACAACAATTGAAGAAGCATGCAAGTAAACCTAATTTTGCTCTAGCAGATTTTATTGCACCAAAAGAGTCGAATAGACAAGATTATATGGGATGTTTTTGCGTAACTACGGGTTTTGGAACCAAAGAGCTGGCTGAAGCTTTTGAAGCAGATCACGATGATTATAATTCAATAATGATCAAAGCATTGGCGGATCGATTAGCAGAAGCTTTTGCAGAGTATTTACATAAAAAAGTACGTAAAGAAGACTGGGGATATGCTAGTGAAGAACAACTCACTAATGATGAGTTAATTAAAGAATCATACAAAGGGATTAGACCAGCTCCAGGATATCCAGCTTGTCCAGATCACCTGGAAAAACTTACAATCTGGGAAGTTTTACAAGTCAAAGAAAAAATAAATGTTGAGCTAACTGAAGGATTAGCAATGTGGCCTGCGGCATCAGTGTCGGGATACTATTTCGCAAATCCTGAAGCCCGATATTTTGGATTAGGTAAAATAAAAGAAGATCAGGTAAGAGATTTTGCAGAAAGAAAGAGTATTGACTTTGAATACGCTAAAAAGTGGCTCAACCCAAATCTTATTGACTAACTAAAAGAAAATTACCAACTTAGAACTATACATTAATGAAGGTTACAGATCACATAAAAAATGCAAAAGGAAAGACCTTATTTTCTTTTGAGTTAATACCACCACAAAAAGGGAGAAGTATACAGGAACTCTATGATAATATAGATCCTTTGATGGAATTTAATCCTCCGTTTATTGATGTAACTACTTCTAGAGAAGAATTTATTTATATCGATCGAGAAGGCTTATTGGATAAAAAGTTGACTCGTATGCGTCCAGGAACTGTAGGAATTTGTGCGTCAATAACACATAAATATAATGTGGATACTATTCCACATGTACTTTGTGGTGGCTTTACAAAAGAAGAAACTGAATATCTACTTGTAGATTGTCATTATTTGGGAATAGATAATGTAATGGCGCTTCGTGGCGATGCTATGAAGGAAGAAAAGTATTTTAATCCCACAAATGGAGGCCATTGTTATGCTAATGAATTGGTAGAACAAATCGTAAATATGAATAATGGGCGATTTCTTCATGAGGTGATAGAGAGTGATAACCAATCCGATTTTTGTATTGGAGTGGCAGGATATCCAGAAAAACATATGGAAGCACCATCTATGGATTCTGATATTAGAAGACTAAAAGACAAAGTAGATGCAGGTGCAGATTATGTGGTAACACAAATGTTTTTTGACAATAAGAGATATTTTGCCTTTGTAGAGAAAGCGAGAGAAGCAGGTATTGACGTGCCTATCATTCCAGGAATCAAACCAGTAGCAGTAAAAAGACATTTGCAACTATTACCACAAGTTTTTAAATTGGATATGCCTGATGAATTGGTAAGAGCAGTAGAAAGTTGTAAAACAAATAAAGAAATTAGAGAAGTAGGAATTGAATTTGCTATACAACAATCAAAAGAATTGATGGAATACGGAGTTCCGGTTTTACACTATTATTCAATGGGTAAGTCGGATAATATAAAGAAAATAGCTTCAGAAGTATTTTAATTACTCATAAATAAACTTTTATTTTGTATTGATAATTTAATAAGTAATTTGATGAAAAATAAGGTGTTTTTTCTTATTGTTTTTGTTTTTACTATTTTTGGATGTAAAAATGATGATGATGTTCAGTTGCGCACTGGAGATATAAAAATAACAGTAGTAACAGAAAATAATATTATAGTTTTAGGTGCTATTGTTAAAATACTACCTAACGATATTGAAAAAATCACAAATGAAAATGGCGAAGTGTTTTTCGAAAATTTGTCCGAAGGAACTTATACTGTTATGGTTAGTGTTCCTGGAGATACAATAAATGAAGAATTTGTCATAGAGCCTGGTCAACTTAACTTACTGACTATTATAGTAGATGATGTGGTAGTTATAGAACCAGATCCTTTAGATATTAATTTTCTTATTAATACTATTTATGCTCGTTTAAAAGATAATACGCTTTTTGATTCTGGTGGTTACTCTATGTACTGGGGGGACATTGGAGTAGATATAGTCTCGACTAACACTACAATTTCTTCTAATTATAGAGGATTAGATAAATTCGACCTTACGCCAACTAATACGATTATAAATGATATTTGGGTTAGTCATTACGAAACCATAATAGAAGCTAATACAGGAATAGAATTTCTTGAATCAATTGATCCGATTTCTAATCCGGAGATAGATAAAGAGTTGCTTACTGGTGAATTAAGGTTTTTAAGGGCATTATTATATTTTAATTTAGTAAAATTATATGGTAACCCGGTTTTGACCACTTCTGGAAATAATATTGATATTAATAACCCTCCTGTTTTTATTCAGGATACAGAGCAAGTTTATGATTTGATAGTTGCAGATTTAGAATATGCTCAAGATAATCTAATGGTTTCCGGTCCCAATAATAGAGCTTCGGTGTCAGCTGCTCAAGCATTATTAGGTAAGGTATATATCCAAATGGCAGGTTTTCCACTTTTTCAAGCTGATAAGTATCAAAAAGCATTAGAGCAATTTGAAAGACTTCAAGGCAGGTACAGTTTAGAACCAAATTATGAAGATGTTTTTAATGTGTCTAATGAAGTTAATAATAGCGAGATTATTTTTTCAATAGATTTCAGTTCAGATGATCCTAACGAAGGGAGTAATTATGGTGTGCTTTGGGGACCTTTAGGGTTGGCTATAGAAGATAACCTGCTATTAGTTCCTAGTTTTTTAGAAAATTATTTTGAAGGTCCAATAGCTTTTCCATTAAACATAAACGATCAAAGATTTAATCAGAATATATCCACGTTTACAGTACAAAATGGTATTGCAACAAATACTGAAGATATAGCCAATTGGAGGCCTTATAAATTTAAAAAAGATGTATCATTACCCGTTATTAGGAATGGAGAATCTTTTGATTTTCCTTATTTACGGTATGCAGATATTCTCTTGTTGATTGCTGAAGCAGAAAACGCAATTAATGGACCTACACCAGCAGCTTATAATGCAATTAATGAAGTTAGAAGGCGGGCCTTTGGTTCTATAGATTATGAATTAACAGATGGTTTAACCCAGGAAGAGTTTTTAGATGCAATTCTGAAAGAGCGTCAATTGGAGTTGTGTTTCGAAGGACATCGTAAAGATGATCTTATAAGAACACAAAGATTAGAATCAACAATTAATTCATTTAATATTAACAATCCAGGAGATGTGAAAGATTTTCAATCCCATGAATTTATCTGGCCAATACCGCAGATTGAAATTAATCTTAACCCCAATACAGTTCAAAATCCAGGATATTAATTTTTTAAAAGAATCTTTGTTTTATAATAAGTTTATTTCTAACAGTAATTTAGAAGTACTTAGAGTGTTTAAAAAGGTATTACTACATTTGCCGGAATGATTTTACGGACTACTATACTTTTTTTTATTTTTTCTCTTCAGGGGTTTGCACAATATGAAGACCAGACAGATTCTGATTACAGCAAAGCGTACTATAGTTTTGATGTAAATAATTTCTACGGAACTATTCTGAAACATAATCCTGATATATCACATTTAATTACAGGACATCCATCAGGAGTTATTCTTTCTGTAAATCGAAAAACTTTTGGTAATAAAGAATGGCAGCAATTGTATAATTCTCCAGATTATGGAGTGTCGTTTATTTATCAAAATATGGATAATGAGTTTTTAGGAGAAAACTATGGACTCTATGCGCATTATAATTTTTATTTTCTTAACCGAATTTTGATGCTGCGACTTGGGCAAGGCTTGGCATATACAACAAGTCCTTATGATGAAGATAATAACTTTAGAAATGTAGCCTATGGTTCTCATTTTATGAGTTCTACTTTTGCTATGTTAAATCTAAAAAAAGAAAATATAATTGGGGGATTAGGGTTGCAAACTGGGTTAGGAGTGATTCATTATTCTAATGCGAACTTTAAAGCACCTAATAAAAGTACTAATACTTTTGTTTTTAATGTGGGTCTTAATTATTTATTAGATACAGAATACCCTAAATATATTGAAAAAGAAAAAGGAGCTGTTAGAGGTTCTGAACGTATTGGTTATGGATTTATTTTTCGAGGAGGAATTAATGAAAGTGATGTCGTAGGATCTGGTCAATATCCGTTCTATACTATTGGAGCTTTTGCAGATAAGCGATTGAATAAGAAGAGTAGTGTTCAGTTAGGAGTAGAACTGTTTTTTTCAGAAGCACTCGAAAGGTTTATAGATTTTAGATCTACAGGAAGTTTTAATGATGGAACTACAGGTGATGAAGACTCAAAAAGAGTTGGAGTTTTTTTTGGACATGAATTAAGAATTAATAAAATATCAATACTTACTCAATTAGGTTATTATGCTTATTATCCCTATGATTTTGAGGGACAAGTATATAATCGTTTTGGAGCGCGATATTATTTCAATAAAAATATATTCGGATCGATTACAGTAAGATCGCATGCGGCTAAAGCCGAGGCGGTAGAGTTTTCAATTGGATACAGATTATGAAAAGAATAACCCTAATAGTGTCAGTTTTTTTATTTATCGCTTGCGATACGGAAAATGCTTTGGACTGTTTCCAAAGAACCGGAGATATTATAAGACAAGAAGTTGAGATTTCTGATTTCACAAGAATTTTAGTCAATCCAGGAGTTGAATTAATCCTAAAAGAAGGGGAAACAACTTCTGTGATTATAGAAACAGGGGATAATTTACTCGATGAAGTATCTACAGTTGTAGAAGGAGATCGTCTAATTCTGAGTAATACAAACGATTGCAATTTTGTCAGAGATTTTAATCAAACCAAAATTTTTGTTACAGCTCCTAATATTACTGAAATTAGAAGTGAAACACAGTTTGGTATTTCTTCTGATGGAGTTTTAAGATATCCTTCATTAAGATTGTTGTCAGAGGATTTTAATGAAGATAATGGGGGTAATACTACGGGTACTTTTACTATAGAAATTGATACTGAAAGATTGTCTGTCGTAGGAAACAATATTGCTTCTTTTTTTGTAAAAGGGAATGTTATAAACCTAGACATCGGGTTTTTCTCCGGAACAGGACGATTTGAAGGATCAGAACTTATTGCAGAAAATGTAGAAGTCTTTCATCGAGGAACAAATAAGATAATTGTAAATCCTCAGCAATCGATTAAAGGAGAGATATTAAGTACTGGAGACGTTATTTCTATAAATAGACCTTCAATAATAGAAGTTGAAGAGTTTTTTACTGGTAGATTAATATTTCAATAAACCATATTCTTGTTTAAATAAAGGAATATTCTCTGTTTTATTAAAAAGGTGTGAGCTTTCTTTGTTCGGGTTTTTATTTTGTTTATTAAACTTTTCCACGAAGTCATTAGTATTGTTAGCGTCCTCTTACCTATATGTTTTAAAGGAATTTATGTTGTTTTTGTTATTATAGTTTTTTAAATGTTTTTCAAAGAGAAATATACACTAATACCGTAAAAGTATTGCGTTTTTATTATTGCATAATGTGGTTAATAATTCATACATTGATGTAATCCTTCCAATAGAATCCCCCATTATAAAATCTAAGGAATTGTGCTATGAAAGAACGAGAAAATATAGAAGTAAACCCTATTTCAAGTGATAGAGAAAATTATTTAAAGAAGGAATTATACAATCTTATCAAAAAAGATGATTCAATTTTTGAATTCTTACAGGACGCAGCGATTGATGGACTTTGGTTTTGGGATTTAGACAAACCTGAAAATGAATGGATGAATCCTAAGTTCTGGATTACGTTAGGATATGATCCGAATAAAATGCCTCATAAATCATCCGCTTGGCAGGATATTATCAATAAAGATGACCTAAAACGAGTATACGCTAATTTTTCTAAACATTCCCAAGATCCATCGTATCCATTCGATCAAATTGTAAGATATCGTCATAAATTGGGTCATACGGTTTGGATTAAATGTAGGGGGATAATTTTACGAGATGATGAAGGGACGCCCAGAAAAATGCTTGGTGCGCATACTGATATTACGCAAGTTAAAAGAGCAGAACAAGATCTTAGGAAGAGAATAAATTTCTTTGAACATATCATCGATGGTACAGATTTAGGTACTTGGCGATGGAATGTGCAAACAGGAGAAACTGTTTTTAATGAACGTTGGGCAGAAATTATCGGTTACTCGCTTTATGAGTTAGAACCAACTACTATTAATACTTGGATGGAATACTCCCATCCAGAGGATCTTGAGAAATCTAATAAACTTTTACAAGAACATTTTGATGGAGAGACTTCAATTTATGAATGTGAAGCTCGAATGAAACATAAAAACGGAGACTATGTATGGGTGTTGGACAAAGGAAGAGTAGTAAGTTGGGATGATCAAGGAAACCCTGAATGGATGATAGGGTCTCATCAAGAAATTACTAAAAAGAAAAAGGATTTTGAGCGTAATAAGCTTTTTATTGAACAAACACCAAGTGCAATTGCTATGTTTGATCGTAAAATGAACTATTTAGCTGCATCAAAAAAGTGGTTTGAAGTTTATAATATAAAAGATAGAAATGTAATTGGAGAATCACATTTTAGGGTATTACCTGAAATAGCTGAAAAATGGAAATCTAATTATCAAAAGTGTCTAGAAGGTGAAGTTATAAAAAATGACGAAGAATGTGTGGAAAGAGAAGATGGCACTATTCAGTGGTTGTCTTGGGAACTTCGCCCTTGGTATTCTAATGAAAACAAAGTAGGAGGGCTAATATTTCACGCTTCGGATATTACAAAAATAAAAAGAGAACAAGAGCTTAAATCTTTACTGAAGGTAACAGAAGGCCAAAATAAAAGATTGAAAAATTTTGCCCATATTGTTTCGCATAACCTTAAGTCCCATTCCGGAAATTTTGAAATGCTTTTGGATTTGTTTTTTCAGGAGAATCCAGATATGCGAACTAATGAAATAGCCCAGCTTTTTAAGACAGCATCTCAAAACCTTTCAGAAACGATTTCACATTTAAATGAAGTTGTACTAATAAATACCTCAATAAATGAAAGTTTAGTGCCTATAGATTTAAAAAAGTCTATTGATGAAGCTACAAGAAGTGTGCAGGCGATTGCAATTGAGTCTAATGTAACTATAAACAATAAGGTTGATGAAGGGATTAAAGTATTAGCTATTCCGGCATATTTAGATAGTATATTGCTTAATTTTATTACCAATGGGATTAAGTACAGCGCCAAAGAAAAAGATAGTTATGTTACTTTAAGGACTACTAAGAAAAATAACGAAGTAGTGTTAAGTATTGAAGATAATGGACTCGGGATTGATCTTGAGAAGCATCAATCAAAGTTATTCGGCATGTATAAAACATTTCATCCTAGTATCGAAAAATCCAGAGGTATTGGTTTATTTATAACCAAAAATCAAGTAGAAGCTATTGGTGGTCGAATTGAAGTTGAAAGTAAAGTGAATTCAGGTACAACTTTTAAAATTTTTATGAAACATGAGAAAGATTGATGTAGCCTGTGTAATTGATGATGATCCAATTTTTGTTTTCGGTATTAAACGAATAATAAAGATTATAGGTTTTTGTAATAATCTTCTGGTTTTTAAAAATGGAAAAGAAGCATTAGATAATTTAAAATCTATTATTTCTGAAAACCAAAATGTTCCGGATGTTATTTTGTTAGATTTGAATATGCCTATACTAGATGGGTGGCAATTTCTAGATGAATTTGTTAAAATCCCTTGTAGAAAGAAGATAACAATATATATAGTTTCTTCATCTGTTGATCCTGAAGATGTGCTTAGAGCAAAATCTTATGAGGAAGTTTGTGATTATATTGTAAAGCCAGTTACAGTAGAAATGTTAAAAGAAGTATTACAAGACTTTGAAAATGCTAGCTAGATGTACTTGTTATAAGTTTACTTTGTTAACTCTCTAAATAGACTCTCTAAATCTTTGTTTTTTCTTGAAAGTTGAAGAATTTTTAACTCATTATCATGTGCAAAATCAAAAACGGTAGAGCGCATATCCGTAGTTGTATCAAATACGAGTTGATAGGCAAATCCATGAATGTTCTTAACATTTTTTATGTGGTCAAGTTTTAGTAAGAAAGCTTCTTCAACTCGATAATCAAACTCGACTTCAATAATCTGATCCGTTTGATCCATCATTTCGTTTAAGTTCTTGTCAGCTACTATTGTGCCTTGATCAATTATAATAACACGATCACACATGGCTTCTACTTCTTGCATGATATGTGTAGAAAGGAAAACAGTTTTTTCCTTGCCAACCGATTTAATTAGTTCTCTAATATCTACCAGTTGATTTGGATCAAGACCCGTAGTAGGTTCATCGAGGATTAAAACTTTTGGATCGTGTAATAATGCACAAGCTAATCCAACTCTTTGACGATAACCTTTAGATAATTGACCTATTTTTTTGTTCGATTCTGGTGTAAGACCAGTTAGTTTAATGACTTCTTCTATTCTGGATTTTGAAATTTTATATACCTGAGCATTAAACGATAAATATTCCCTTACATACATTTCTAAATATAGAGGATTGTGTTCAGGAAGATAGCCAACATTCCTTTGTACATCAATTGGTTGCGTACTTATATCAAAACCATTCACCAATGCTTTCCCTTCTGAAGGATCCAAATATGTGGTTAAGATTTTCATCATTGTAGACTTACCGGCACCATTAGGACCCAAAAAACCTACAATTTCTCCTTCATTTACTTCAAAAGAAACTTCTTTTAAAGCATTTTGCTGATCATATATTTTGGAAATATTCGAAACTGAAATCGACATGAAATAATTTTTATCAAAAATAAACAATAAAGTTTCCCATACTAACGGGTTTTATTGATATTTATGTTTTGATCAAATATAAAACTCAGAAGAATGTTTGATTTCTTTTAAAACAAATGTACTGTTCAGTACTCCAATGTTTTCAATTTTGGAAAGCTTCGTTTTTACAAAATCATGATACTCTTCCAGGCTTTTGGTGTGGATTTTTAAAATAAAATCTACTTGTCCAGCCATATGATAACACTCCTGAACTTCATCTAAATTCTGAATCTGTTCTTCGAATTTCTCGATAAAAGCTTCATTATGATATCGCATAGAAACTTGGCAGATAGTTGTTATTGATCTGTCTATTAGTTTTTTATCAAGAATTGCTACATATTTTTTTATGAAACCTTGTTTTTCTAATCGCCTAACTCTTTCATAAACAGGAGATGGTGTTAGATTGAGAATCATTGCTATTTCTTTTGCAGTTTTTTTAGAATCTCTCTGAAGAATTCTAAGAATTGTGGTGTCAGTCTGATCTAATTGTTCCATTTAGTTATGGTAAAAAATTACTTTAAAATAGATAATTAAGCGTATTGTAAAAGTAAATATAGCTTGTATAATTTAAATATGAAGGAATAATTACTTAGTTTTTGATAAAAATCGGATATAAAAGTTGCTATTAGTAATTTAGTAAGTGAATAATGCTTAGTAAGTGTTAAAATTTTAAGAACGAAGATGGATACAAAAATTTTAGTAATTGGAGCAAATGGTCAATTAGGTTCAGTGTTGACTAAGGAACTTAGGAAGAAGTATACAATAGAAAATGTAATAGCTTCAGATCTTAAAGAAAACGATAATCATAAGGGCATTTTCGAAATTATAGACGCCACAGATAAGGGTAGAATTCAGGAAATTGTAGAAAGATATAACATAACTCAAATATATCATTTAGCTGCGATTTTATCGGCAAAGGGTGAAGAAACCCCATTAGCTACTTGGGATATTAATATGAAGACATTGTTTAATGTTTTGGAAGTGTCTAGGGATAATAATATTGATAAAGTGTTTTTTCCAAGTTCAATTGCAGTTTTTGGAGAAGGTGCACCTTTGGAGAACACACCAGATGATGCGTATCTTAATCCGGCAACGGTATACGGTATAAGTAAAGCGGCTGGAGAAAATTGGGCACAATACTACTTTATGAGATATGGTTTGGATGTTAGATCTATTAGGTATCCTGGAGTTATTGGGTATCAATCATTACCTGGAGGAGGAACAACCGATTATGCAGTAGATATTTATCATAAAGCAGTGTTAGAAGAAGAATTTAATTGTTTCTTGAAAGAAGATGCAACACTTCCTATGATTTTTATGGATGATGCGATTAGAGCAACAATCGAACTAATGGAAGCACCAAAAGAAAGTATTACTGTAAGAACTTCTTATAATGTTGCAGGAATTAGTTTTTCTCCTGAAGAAGTTGTTGCCGAAATTCGTAAATTATATCCTGATTTTAAAGTGAATTATAAACCGGATTTCAGACAGGAAATTGCTTCAAGGTGGCCAAGATCAATTGATGATACCTCTGCTATAAAAGATTGGGGATGGCAACCAGAGTTTAATCTGAAAGATATTACAGAGATAATGATCCAAAAATTACAAGAAGGATATAAGAAAGGTTCACAAAATAAGGAGATTTTAATGTTTTAAAACATGTCTCATCAAGATAAGAAATAGATAATTAGCAATAAAAATAAAGAATAACTAACCATGTTTTCAAATATAAAAGACGACTTACAAAAAGAAATAGAAGAAATTAAATCAGCAGGACTATATAAAGCCGAAAGAATAATCACAACTCCCCAAGGAGCAGAAATAGATACTACAAATACAAAACATGTATTGAATTTTTGCGCGAATAACTATTTAGGTCTTTCATCTAATCCTGAGGTTATAAAAGCAGGTAAAGATGCAATTGATTCTCGCGGTTATGGATTGTCTTCAGTACGATTTATCTGTGGTACGCAGGATATTCATAAAGAATTAGAGCGTAAGACTGCAGCGTTTTTAGGAATGGAAGATTGTATTTTGTATGCAGCAGCTTTTGATGCGAATGGAGGCCTTTTTGAACCAATTCTTACCGCAGAAGATGCAATAATTTCGGATTCTTTAAATCATGCATCTATCATAGATGGTATTCGTTTATGCAAAGCAAAACGTTTTAGATATGAGCACAATAATATGGTAGATCTGAAAAAACAGTTGGAATCTGCTAAAGGATCAAGAAGAATATTGATCGTAACAGATGGTTCTTTTTCTATGGACGGTACCATTGCACAGTTAGATAAAATTTGTGATTTGGCAGATACATATGAAGCGATGGTAATGATAGACGAGTGTCATTCTACTGGTTTTCTTGGTAAAACAGGTCGCGGAACTCATGAGTATCGAGATGTAATGGGCAGAATAGATATTATTACAGGAACCTATGGTAAAGCACTTGGAGGAGCTTCTGGTGGATTTACAGCAGCTAGAAAAGAAATTGTGGAGATGCTAAGACAACGCTCCAGACCTTATTTGTTTTCTAATACAGTAGCTCCATCAATAGTGGGAGCATCTATTAAAGTACTAGATTTGCTTAGTTCGTCTACAGCACTTAGAGATAAATTAGAAGAAAATACCAGATATTTTAGATCAGAAATGACCGCTGCAGGATTTGATATTGTACCAGGGGATCATCCAATTGTTCCGGTAATGTTATATGAAGCAACACTAGCACAAGAATTTGCAGCTAAGTTGTTAGATGAAGGTATTTATGTAATAGGGTTCTTTTATCCGGTAGTGCCACAAGGAAAAGCACGAATTAGAGTGCAATTGTCTGCTGGTCATGATCGTAAGCATCTTGAAAAAGCTGTAAAAGCATTTACCAAAGTAGGTAAAGAACTGGGTGTAATATAATTACTAACGTTTGTTAGTGTCTTAAAACATAGAAGATTCTTATTATATGCGATTGTTTATTTGAAATATTTCATTGAATATCATTAAAAATTTGATATTTAATGATAATAGCTATGAATCGATGAAAAAAATGAAAATTTATTTTGTATAGTTATAGTTTTAGCTACTTTAGCAACGTAATAAAGAAACAACAATGAGCAATTTATTTACTTGGAACCGATTTTATTTTTTCTTCTTTTATTTTAAAAGTAAGAATGGGATCGCTATGTAAATAAATCAGCAAAATTTATAAAACTAGAATCCCGATGAAAAATCGGGATTTTTTTTTGAGATAAAAATTTATAACGTTTGAAATGAGCTATAGTGATTGCATTAATTTGAGTAAAAATGTTAAAATAGCGAATTCCATCAGACCATTGAAAAAGAAGAAGAACAACTGATGAAAAAGAAGGTTGCCATACAAGGAATAAAAGGATCATATCATCACGGAGTTGCGCAAGCATATTTTGGTGAAGCAGTTGATGTAGATGAATGCATGTCGTTTCAAGAACTTGTTCATAGTTTAGAGAATCAGAAAAGTACAGACGCAGTAATGGCGATAGAAAATTCTATAGCAGGTTCTATTATTCCTAATTATGCATATATTGATGAGCACAATTTAACTATTTGTGGAGAATACTTTCAGCCTATTCATCATTGTTTGATGGCATTGGATGGGCAAGAAATTTTGGATATAAAAGAAGTATATTCTCATCCTATGGCATTACTTCAGTGTAAAGAATTTTTTAGAGGACTACCGCATATTAAGTTGGTTGAAGATGCGGATACAGCAGATGTAGCAAAAAGAATTCAAGAACAACAATTGAAGGGTGTTGGAGCAGTTGCAGGAGAAACGGCAGCCAATATATATAAGCTAAATGTCTTGGCAAAAGAGATTCAGACAATTAAATCTAATAGTACGAGATTCTTTATACTGAACACAAAAGAAGATTCAGGTGTTAATAGCAAGGAAATTAATAAGGCATCTTTAAAGTTCCTAACGGATCACAAAAGAGGAAGTTTAGCTACTGTATTAAACGTAATGAGTGATTGTAGATTAAACCTTACTAAAATTCAATCATTACCGGTTATCGATATGCCTTGGAAATACTCCTTTTTCGTAGATGTTACTTTTAATAAATATGAAGATTATCAGAAAGCTATTTCAATATTAAAAATCATGGCTTTAGAGCTTAAAATTTTAGGAGAATATAAAAATCAAAACGGATGAGCATTCAGACGGCAAAACGATTAGAGACGGTAGAGGAATATTATTTCTCTAAAAAATTGCGCGAGGTAAGAGCACTAGCGGCTTCTGGAAAACCTATTTTGAATATGGCTATAGGTAGTCCTGATTTAGATCCACCTAAAGAAGTAGTGCAAGCGATACAAAGTGCGGTAGTTTTAGATGGGGCTCATAAATATCAGAGTTATCAGGGATTACCAGAATTAAGGCAGGCGATCTCGGATTTTTATAGTAATAAATACGAAGTAAAGCTAAATCCGGAAAATGAGATTCTCCCTTTAATGGGTTCCAAAGAAGGGATTATGCATATATCATTAGCATATCTTAATGAAGGAGATGAGGTATTAGTCCCTAATCCTGGATATCCTACATATACATCAGTAACTAATTTGGTCGGAGCTAAACCTGTATTTTACGATTTAGTGAACTCTAATGGATGGGAACCTGATTTTGAGGCTTTATCTAAAAAAGACTTAAGTAAAGTGAAAATCATGTGGATTAATTATCCGCATATGCCTACCGGCGCCAACGGAAATGTCAATTTATTTAAGAAGCTTATTGCCTTTGCTAAAGAACATAACGTTCTATTAATAAATGATAATCCATATAGTTTTATACTAAATGATAGTCCGTTAAGCATTCTGTCGATTGATGGAGCTAAAGAAGTCGTATTGGAGTTAAACTCATTGAGTAAGACGTTTAATATGGCTGGATGGCGAGTAGGAATGGTAAGCGGAAGCAAAGATAAAATAGAAGCTATTCTTAAGGTAAAAAGTAATATGGATAGTGGAATGTTCCAGGGTATTCAAAAAGGAGCTATTGCAGCATTGAATATTTCGGATAGTTGGTATTCTGAAATGAACACTATCTATAGAGAAAGAAGAGAATTGATTTGGGAACTGGCTTCCCTTCTAGGTTGTACCTACGATAAAACTGCAACAGGAATGTTTGTTTGGGCAAAATTACCCAGCGGAATAAATGCAATGGAATTTATTGATACTATATTATATCAGAATAGTGTATTTATTACTCCAGGTGATATTTTCGGAAGTAACGGAGAAGGATATATTCGTTTTTCGCTATGTGTAACTAAGGAAAATATAAGAGAAGCAATCGAGAGATTTAAGAAAGAAGAACTACAAGTAGCGAATAATAGCATCGTAAATCAAAAATCGTAATTCGTAAATAGCATGAAAGTATTCGTTATTGGTATAGGGTTAATCGGAGGGTCATTTGCAATTGATATCAAAGCAGCATTTAATGAGGCAGAGATTTACGGTATTGATAAAAATGAAGAGCATCTTGATAAAGCTATTTCTTTAGGTCTTATAGATAAAAAATCAAATTTTTCAGCGTTAGATCAAGCGGATATAGTGATTACATCAATTCCTGTAGATGTTACAGTAAAAATTTTACCGGAGATTTTGGATAAGATAAACGATGAATGTCTAGTGTTTGATGTAGGATCTACCAAAATGAAATTATGTAACTCTGTGAGTGATCACCCTAAACGAAGAAATTATCTTGCAGCACACCCAATTGCTGGTACAGAGTTTTCTGGACCGCAAGCGGCTATTGCTAATTTGTATCGAGGAAAAACCAATATCATATGCGAAGTAGAAAAAACCGCGTTTAAATTACAAGAACGAGGAATGGAAATTTTTACGAGATTAGGAATGCGAATTCGATACATGGATCCTGCATCACACGATAAACATATCGCATACGTTTCGCATTTGTCACACATTAGTTCGTTTATGTTAGGAAAAACAGTAATCGAAAAAGAAAAGAACGAAAGAGATATTTTTGATATGGCGGGCAGTGGATTTGCATCTACCGTTCGATTAGCAAAAAGTTCCCCAGAAATGTGGGCACCAATTTTTAAGCATAATAAAGAGAACGTAATTGAAACTTTAAATGAATATATAGCAAACCTTACTCAATTTAAGGAGCTTATGGAAGAAGATAATTTCGTAGAAATCTATAAGGAAATGGAAGACACGAATCATATAAAAACAATTCTGAAAGGAATATCATAAAATAACCACATAAAATAAAATACTAATAGAGAATAAAAAATAGAGATGGAAAATAAGAAAGAACTTAGAACCTGGTTAGACGAATATAATTTAGATCACCCTTTAGTAATAGGAGGTCCTTGCAGTGCAGAGACAGAAGAACAAGTAGTTAAAATCGCGCATCAACTTAAGGAGTCGGATGCAACGGTTTTGCGTGCAGGAATTTGGAAACCGAGAACAAGACCTGGTAATTTTGAAGGAGTTGGAGCTTTAGGATTAAAATGGCTGCAACGCGCCAAAGAAGAAACTGGGATGAAAATCGCTACGGAAGTTGCAAATCCTCATCATGTTGAGTTAGCTTTGGAACACGGTGTAGACGTATTATGGATAGGAGCAAGAAGTACTGTTTCTCCTTTTATTGTACAAGATATTGCAGAGGCTTGTAGAGGAATTGATAATCCAGTTTTGATTAAGAATCCAATAAATCCAGATTTATCACTTTGGTTAGGAGCGGTAGAGCGTTTTTATACTTGTGATGTCAAAAATCTTGGAGTAATTCATAGAGGTTTTTCAACCTATGAAAAAACAAAATATCGTAACATTCCAGAATGGCAGATACCTATCGATTTGCAGAATCGTTTTCCAGATCTACCTTTGATTTTGGATCCATCACACATTGCAGGAAGAAGAGATCTGATTTTTGATCTATCGCAAACAGCCTTGGATCTTAATTTTGATGGGTTAATTGTAGAAACACACTATGATCCGGATAATGCTTGGAGTGATGCTGCACAGCAAATTACACCAGATACTTTAATTCAACATATGAAAGACTTAAAAATCCGTAAAGAAGTTGGCGTAGATGAGGCATATCAAAGAACCTTAAATGAATTACGTGCAAAAATTGATGTAGCTGACAATCAACTACTAGATATTTTATCTAAAAGAATGAAAATTTCAGACGAGATTGGTAAAGCTAAAGCAAAACAAAATGTAGCTATATTACAATCCAAACGTTGGAATGAAATTCTAGGGAAGATGATTTTGGAAGGAGAAGAAAAAGGATTAAGTGAAGAGTTTATGTTAAGAATATATAAGGCGATTCACCAGGAATCAATCAATCATCAGAAAAAAGTTGCTAAATCTTAAATATGTATAATACCTATTTGATATAGAGATTTATTCGCATCTTTGCGTCTATGACAGGTACTGTATATAAATCTACCGGAAGTTGGTATACCGTTAAAGCAGATAATGGTAAGGTGTATGAATGCCGTATTAAAGGTAAATTTAGAATTAAAGGTATTAAAAGTACCAATCCTGTGTCCGTAGGTGATAGAGTGGATTTTAAGCTAGAAACTAATAATGATACAGAAACAGGTGTGATCGAAAATATCAGAGAGCGCCAGAATTATATTATCCGAAAATCAGTTAATCTTTCAAAGCAAACCCACATCATTGCGGCAAACATTGATGTGGTTTTTTTATTGATTACGCTTAATAATCCTCCTACATTTACTGCGTTTATAGACCGTTTTTTGGTGACTGCGGAAGCGTATGATATTAAAGCTGTGTTACTATTTAATAAAATAGATACGTATGATCAAGATGAACTCCTTGAAATAAAATATTTAGCGGCTTTATACAGAGAAATAGGCTATGAATGTATTGGTATCTCTGCAAAAACAGGTAAGAATATTGATAAGGTAAAAACGTTGATGGAAGGAAAGGTTAGTATGTTTTCTGGACATAGTGGTGTAGGTAAATCTACATTAGTAAATTTGATTGAGCCCGATTTGTCTTTAAAAACAGCAGAGATTAGTGATCAACATCAGCAAGGCCAGCATACCACTACTTTTGCAGAAATGTATGACCTTAGTTTTGATGCTAAAATTATTGATACTCCTGGTATCAAAGGTTTTGGGATTGTGGATATGGATAAAGAAGAGGTTGGTGATTATTTCCCTGAGTTTTTTGAACTTAAACAACAATGTAAATTTAATAATTGTCTACATATAAATGAACCAAAATGTGCAGTAAAAGAAGCCTTAGATAATGAAGAGATTCCTTGGTCACGCTATAAAAGCTACTTGCAGATTTTAGAAGGAGAAGAAGAGCATTATAGGAAAAATCACTACGATAATGAAAATTAATTATTTTTTTTGAATTTAGAGGGTAACATTTCCTTTCCAAAAGACACATACATATGAGAGCTGTTGTTCAAAGAGTTTCTGAAGCGTCTGTTAAGGTTGAAGGAGAAAAAATTTCACAAATAGGTTGTGGTCTTTTAATCTTGATTGGTGTCGAAGAAGAAGATACTAAAGAAGATATTGTATGGTTGTCTGGAAAAATAAGCCGATTAAGAATATTTGCGGATGATAATGGTATAATGAATAAAAGTATTCTTGATATACATGGTGAAGCTATAGTAGTAAGTCAATTTACGTTACACGCTAGTACACGTAAAGGAAACCGACCAAGTTATATCAAGGCCGCTAGACCAGAAACTGCAATTCCTCTGTATGAAGATTTTGTAAAACAGCTAGAGTTAGAGTTGGGTAAAAACATTGGAACTGGTGTGTTTGGAGCAGATATGAAAGTATCCCTTCTTAATGATGGACCAGTAACCATAATTATAGATACTAAAAACAAAGAATAATAACTACCCCAAAATAAAATTTTATATGCAAAAAAAAGTACAACTAATTCTGGTTGCCGTTTTTCTATGTGTTTCTGCGAAAGTTAATGCTCAAGATGATCTTAGTCTGCAATCCATACTTATTGATTCGGTACTTACTAAAAATGCCAATGCTATCGTGAGATCAGAAGATATTGCGATTACTATTAATTCAGTAAGTTCTGTAACCGTAAAAACGAAAAGAGTCGTTACCGTATTGAATAAATATGGAAATCGTCACGCTAATTCTAGAGAGTATTATGATCCTGAGATCAAAATTAAAAAGGTTCAAGCAATTGTTTACAATGCTTTAGGACAGGAGGTAAAAAAAATTAAAAGGAAAGATTTTAAAGATAGGAGTGTTTATGATGGTGGATCTTTAGTAGATGATAATCGTATACTTTATTTTGAACACACACCAACAGAATACCCTTATACTTTAGTTTATGAATGTATAACTGAGAATAAAAGTACAGCTTGGATTAGACCTTGGTTTCCAATAGGAGGAGTGTATTTAAGTGTTGAAGAATCAAAGTATACTGTGATTAATCCCGAAAAAATACCATTAAGGACAAACGAAAAACAATTTAATGGGTATCCGGTAGATGTAAAAAGGGGAGATCAGGAACTGACTTATAAGTTGTCTAAAATCGCGGCAATCGAACCAGAACAAAAAGGACCTCCTATTCGTGAATTAGTACCCAATGCAAAAGTAGCTTTAAAAGATTTTTCATTAGTTAATGTAGAAGGATCTGCAATGGATTGGAAATCCTTTGGTAAATGGCAGTATGATAATTTGGTGTCAGGGAGAGGTGAACTTTCTCCGGAAACCATTCATAAAGTGGATGCTTTAGTGTCAGATGCTAAGACCAATAGAGAAAAAGCAAAGAGGATATATGAATATGTTCAAAAAAAGTCTAGATATGTTGGTATTCAATTAGGTATTGGTGGATGGATGCCAATGCTAGCAAGTGATGTGGATAGATTAGGGTATGGAGACTGTAAGGCATTAACCAATTATACGAAAGCACTATTGGATAGTCAAGGTATAGAATCGTACTACTGCGTAGTTTGGAGAGATGATTATAAGAGGAATATTGATCCTGAATTTGCTTCTTTAGAAGGAAACCATGTGATTCTTAATATTCCTGATGGAGAGAAAGATATTTGGTTAGAATGTACGAGTCAGACACTGCCATTTGATTATAATGATTCCACAACTGATGATAGAAATGTGCTGGTTGTTAAACCTGATGGAGGAGAAATCAAAAGGACCAAGAAGTATATACCAGAGGAAAATACTTTGCATACGATGGCAACAATTTCATTGCAACCAGATGCATCTATCGAAGCGGAAGTAACTTCTGTATCCAAAGGTTTACAATATGATTGGAGATATTTGACAAAGTTAGAATCTGTTAAAGATCAAAAACTATATTTTAAAGAGTACTGGGATCACATTAATAATCTTAATATTCTATCTATGGATTTAGAAGATGATAAAGATAATATTGAGTACCAAGAAAAAGTAAAAATAAATGCTAGAAACTATGCGACAAAGGCAGGAAGTAGATTGTTGGTGATTCCTAATGTTTTTAATCGTTTAAATGGTAAAATGACAAAGTATAAGGATAGAAAAACTCCATTAGTAATTTCCAGAGGATACGTAGATACCGATGAATATATAATTAACATTCCAGCAGGGTATTCGATTAACAAACTTCCAGAAGTGAAAGTTTTTGAAACTGTTTTTGGGATGTATAAAAACAGTCTCGAAAAAATAGATGAATCCACTTTGAAATATTCTAGGACATTAAGAATTAATGATGGTTCATATCCAAAAGAAAAATATGAGGAATATAGACAGTTCATGTCTAAAATTCGTAATGCAGATAAATCAAAAATAGTACTTAAACAACAATAAATAACGATTAACAGTGATGAAAAAAACACATAAAATAATTGGGATCATGTTTATGGTTTTGACCATTCATATGTCAGCCCAAGAATATAAATTTGGTAAAGTATCTAAAGAGGAATTGTTAGAAAAAGCATATCCCTTAGATAGCGCTGCTAATGCTGCAGTATTATACGAAAAGAAGAAAGTAAGTATAGAATATAATACAGAAAAAGGTTTCCAGCTCATAACTGAGGTTTTTAAAAGAATTAAATTATATAATAAAGATGGATTTGAACATGCTACAGAGGAGATGTTTTTATACAAAAATGGTGGAGATAAAGAAAGTATAACTGGTTTAAAAGGAACCACATTTACATTGGTTGATGGTAAAATAAAGGAGACTAAACTTAAGAAGGATGGTGTTTTTAAAAGTGAGTTTTCCGAATATTATAATCAACAAAAATTCACGATGCCCTCTATAGAAGAAGGTTCTGTAATTGATTATAAATACAGAATTGTTTCGCCTTTTTTGTCTATTATTGATAGAATTTATTTGCAGTATAAGATTCCTATTAAAAAGATAGAGGTGAAAGTGGAATCACCAGAATATTATAGTTATAAGAAGTTTTCTACAGGATATTTACCGGTTAATTTAAAAGAATCTAGTTTTAATGATAAGATTACTTTTAACAATAAGGTTAGAACAAGACCTACTCATGGTCGCGGTACTGGCTCGTCTTTTTATCAAAACACTGTCGATTTTAGAGTAAAGCAGGATAATATACAGTCCACTAATGTTCCAGCGTTCAAAGAAGAACCTTATTCTGGTAATGCAGAAAACTATATTTCATCTTTAAGTTATGAATTGTCATTTGTTAAATTTCCAAATCAAGCTATAGAGTATCGATCCACCACCTGGGAAGATGTGACTAAAAAGATTTATAAGAGCCCTAGTTTTGGTGATGAATTAAAGAAAACATCGTATTACAAAGAAGACGTAAATAATCTTATTCAGGGAGCAACGGGCGAAGTGGAAAAGGTAAGTTTGATTTATAGTTTTGTAAAAAGCAAAATGAATTGGAATAAGAAACGAGGTGTATACACTAGAAAAGGGGTTAAAAAAGCATATAAAGAGGGTACCGGTAATGCTTCAGAAATTAATTTAATGCTTACTTCGATGCTTACTTATGCTAAAATAGATGCAAATCCTGTAATAGCGAGTACTAGTGATAGATTGATATCTCTTTTTCCAACGTTAAATGGATTTAATTATGTGCTCACCAGAGTTAAACTTTCGGATGGTAGTGTTTTTTATTTGGATGCTACAGATAAGTATGGAATGCCTAATATTTTGCCAAATAGAATTGTAAAAGGAATGGGGAGAGTAATTGCTAAAAACGGAACATCTCAGATGGTAAGTTTTAGACCCACAAAACCTTCAGCAAACATATATCAGGTGCAATGCCAGATTGATGATCAGGGAATAGCAAAAGGGAAGGTTAGTATTAGTCATAGAGACTATTTAGCTCATAACTTTAGAGCCGTGTATGGAGCAAAGGATGATGAGAGTAAAGTAAAACGTTTTGAAAAAAGATATGGAATTACTGAACTCGATGAATATACCATAAAAGATGTTAAAGAATATGGTAAAGGCATCAATGAAAGATTCAATTTTATAATTGAAGATCAAATTGAAGCAATAGATGATGAGATATTCTTTTCTCCTTTATTATTTTTGAGGGATAAAGAAAACGTTTTTAAATCAGACGATAGAAAATTTCCAATAGATTTTGGATATGGTTTTTCAAATAAGTATATGGTGAACCTTAAAATACCAGAAGGGTATGAAGTTGTGGAGTATCCCAAAGCATCAGCATTTAAACTGCCGGATGATATGGGTAAATTTTCATTTAGATCTATTGTGTCTAATGGAGTAATACAGGTTGTGGTAGATGAAACCATTACATCACCTGTTATCCCAGCTGATTATTATCCTGCTATTAAAGAATTTTATAATCAGATTATACAGAAAGAAAACGAACAGGTAGTTCTTAAAAAAATATAAGATGAATATTCAAAACGCTCAGAAAGCCGTAGATGATTGGATTAAAAATCATGGTGTTAGGTATTTTAATGAGCTAACAAATATGGCTCAACTCACAGAAGAAGTTGGGGAGGTAGCAAGAATAATAGCACGTAGATACGGTGAGCAAAGTGAGAAGGAAAGTGATAAGAATAAAGATTTAGGCGAAGAGTTGGCTGATGTAATGTTTGTAGTCTTATGTTTGGCTAATCAGACTGGAGTAGATCTTCAGGAAGCATTTGATAAAAAGCTAGATATAAAAACAAAAAGAGACCACGATCGTCATCATAATAACGATAAATTAAAATAATGTTTAAATCAATTATTTCTTCGAAAAGATATTGGTTGTCAGTACTTTTGTTAGGACTTGTTTTTATAGTACTATATAGTGTTATTGAACACTTCATGCAATATGGAGGTTTGGCATTTAGTAGTTTTGTAGATGAAAAAATAAATAATGGCCTTTGGATACGATATCTATTGTCTAGAATTATTGGAGGATCATTGTACGGGATGATTTTAGGTTATTATTTTGAATTAAGAAAACGCAAATCGAACCAATAAAATGAATTTGGAATTAAAACACATTTCGAACATTAAGAGTAATACATTACAGATTACCGGATCTAAGAGTGAAACGAATAGGTTATTGATCTTACAGTCGCTATATCCGGAGATAGAAATTGATAATGTATCAAATAGCGATGATTCACAGTTAATGCAAGCCGCATTAGCAAGCAAAGATGAGCTTGTGGATATTCACCACGCTGGAACAGCAATGCGCTTTCTTACTGCATATTTTGCAGTACAAAAAGGACGGCAAACAATTCTAACGGGTAGTAAACGCATGCAGGAGCGCCCGATTAAAATTCTTGTAGAAGGACTTAGACAATTGGGATGTGATATTAACTACGAAAAAGAAGAAGGATTTCCACCAATAAAAATTATTGGGAAAGATCCAATATCGAATAGAGTTTCATTAGCAGCCAATGTAAGTAGTCAATATATTTCAGCATTAATGCTAATTGCCTCATCACTTTCGAACGGTTTGGAGATTATATTAGAAGGAAAAGTCACTTCTGTACCGTATATAGAAATGACGTTAAGTTTGCTTAAAGATGTTGGGGTTACCGGAAGTTTTAAAAACAATGTAATAAGTATTAAACCTGTAAAAGTAGTTTCGCCAAAATTAACAGTGGTTGAATCCGACTGGAGTTCTGCTTCATACTTCTATAGTATTGTAGCGTTGTCTATAGGTAGTACTATAACATTAGGAAGCTATAAACAAAATAGTTATCAGGGTGACTCGGCTTTAGCAGATATTTATAAAAACCTTGGTGTAGAAACTACCTTTGAGAACAATAAGATTACTTTAAAAAATGTTTCATTGTCAAATGAATCAGAAGTATTAGAATTGGATTTGGCTAACTCGCCTGATATTGCCCAAACAATTGCTGTTACGTGTTTTGGGTTAGGAAAAGCATGTTATCTAAAAGGATTACATACATTAAAGATAAAAGAAACAGATAGGTTAGAAGCTCTAAAAACGGAAATCGAAAAATTAGGAGGCGTAGTTACTATAACAGAGGATTCACTGAGATTAGCTCCCGCTGCATCAATTAGATCAGAGATCGCTATAGATACCTATCACGATCATCGCATGGCTATGGCTTTCGCTCCACTAGCATTAAGAACAACACTTTTTATAAATGATGCCGATGTAGTATCAAAATCATACCCGGATTTCTGGGATGATCTAAAGAAATTAGATTTTAAAGTCCTGTAAATAAAAATATATATGGTCATTTACTTGACAACCCCTATGTCTAGATTGTATATTTGCACCTCCAAAAAAACAAACACTAATGAAGTTATCACATTTTAGTTTTGATCTTCCACAAGATTTATTAGCAGAATATCCTTCAGAAAATAGGGATGAAGCTCGTTTGATGGTTCTTAATAGAAAAGATCAAACAATAGAACACAAGCAATTTAAAGATCTTATTGATTATTTTGAGCCTAACGATGTTATGGTTCTTAATAATACCAAAGTTTTTCCGGCTAGGTTATATGGTAATAAGGAGAAAACAGGAGCTAGAATTGAAGTGTTTTTATTGCGTGAATTAAATTCAGAAACACGTCTTTGGGATGTGCTTGTAGATCCTGCTCGTAAAATTAGAATTGGTAATAAGTTATATTTTGGTGATGACGAAAGTTTAGTAGCAGAGGTGATAGATAATACCACTTCTAGAGGGCGTACACTTCGCTTTTTGTATGATGGGTCATATGACGAATTCAGACAGAAGCTTACAGACTTAGGAGAAACTCCTTTGCCAAAATATATCAAAAGAGATGCAGAGCCAGAAGATGAGGAAAGATATCAAACTATTTATGCGAAAAATGAGGGAGCAGTAGCTGCCCCTACAGCAGGTTTACATTTTTCTAAACACCTAATGAAACGTTTAGAAATTAAAGGAGTAGATTTTGCAGAGATTACGCTTCATGTTGGATTAGGTACTTTTAACCCAGTAGAGGTAGAAGATTTATCCAAACATAAGATGGATAGTGAAGAAGCATATATAACTGCACGTGCTACTGAAACTATTAATAATGGTATTGCCAATAAACAAAGAATTTGTGCTGTTGGTACTACAGTAATGAGAGCATTAGAAAGTTCTGTTTCTTCCGACAATACGTTAAATGAGTTTAGAGGATGGACAAATAAATTTATATTCCCTCCATATGATTTCAGTATAGCTAATAGTATGATAACAAATTTTCATACACCAAAATCTACTTTATTAATGATGGTTTCTGCTTTTGCAGGACACGATTTTATTAAAGAAGCCTATGAGGAAGCTGTAAAAGAGAAATATCAGTTTTATTCTTATGGAGATGCTATGCTAATTATATAAGCAAAAGATCTTTTAATAAATACCAAACAAGACTCTACTTTACTATATAAAGTAGAGTTTTTTCATTATTAGACTTTCATAACAATTGGTAGCTTTTAATCAATAAATATGAAATGAAGTATAGAAGTATTTGTTGTATAAATCTTAAAATTAACAAGTTATAATGTTTGTTTCATGAAAAATAAGTATTTTGCGAAGCTTTTTAAAAAAATTACGGTTTTACCGTAGTTTAAGCGAGTTGTATGTCGACTAATTTGGTTTTTTGTCGAAAAAGATGAATTGAGAGAATTATTGATTCTTCTTTTTTAAGAAATTAGTCGTTTATTGCGCATACCCTAAATAAATAAGTGAACTAAATAGTAACCTATGAACAGGATTTTACACATCGTTTTGTTTTTTGTAACCTTCATTTCATTTTCGCAAACCAAAGTCGGTAATCTTCATTTTAATGATATTGATGTTTTTGAAAACACCGAGCTAATGCTTAATGGAGCTGGAGAGAGAGGAAAACTATATACTATCGGCTTATATCTGGATTTTGAAGTAGATGGAGTCGAAGATGGGATTATGGTAGCAGACAAAAACGCTACTATGGCACTGACTATTAAAACAATTTCTGATATTTCTAATGAGGAATTAAAAGAAATTATACGAAATGGGTTAGAACGTGCTACTGATGGTAATAGCTATCTAATGGAGGATAGTATTAGAGATTTTCTTAAGCTTCTTCCAAAAGCGATCAATAAGTATGAGATTTTTAAAATAGTTTATACCAAAGATGAAAGTCTTACCCTTTATAAAAATAAGGAAAGACTTGGAGCCGTAAAAAACAGCTTAGAGTTTAAACGGGCACTTTTTAAAATTTGGTTAGGAGATAACCCTGTTGATTCAGAACTAAAGGAAGATCTATTAGGAACATTTGATACTAACCCGATATTAGGCCAGTGGAAGGCTTATGACAAAAAAACAGGAGTAGCAATTAATATTGTTCAGTTGTATATGATAAAAAATAAGGTTTTTGGATCTATACAACAGATGCTGCGTCAATCAGAAAGAGACGCTGTATGTTATCAATGTGAAGGAGATGATAAAAATCAACCAGTAGAAGGATTGGTTATTATAAAAAATTTAAGGAATAAAAGCGAGTTTAAGTATGTAGATGGCAGATTTACAGATATCAGAAGTGGAAAAGTATCAATCTGTCAAATATGGATAGATGAAGATGATATGAACGTACTTAATGTAAGATATAAAGGAAGCGGCGGTGTGCATCAATGGAAGCGAGTGGAAAACTCACGTAAAGATAACCGAGAGGACTTTCGTACAGTAAAATTCTAAAAATATAACCTACCAACTTTGGTAATTCTTAAATAGATTACACTTTCGGTTAGAGAGCCACTTATCTTTTGCATATTTTTGCAAAGAAATGAAGTCAAAAAAGAAAGACATACGGGCTCTGACAAAAGAGCAACTTCGAGAGTTCTTTGTAACAAATGGAGATAAAGCTTTTCGGGGAAATCAGGTATATGAATGGCTATGGAATAAAGGTGCTCACAGTTTTGAGAGTATGACCAATATTTCAAAAGCTACACGAGAAATACTAGAAGACAATTTTGTAATTAATCATATCAAGGTTGATCAAATGCAGCGCAGTACAGATGGTACTATTAAAAATGCAGTGCGTCTTCACGATGGTTTAGTTGTAGAATCGGTTTTAATTCCTACCCCAAGTAGAACTACAGCTTGTGTTTCGTCTCAGGTAGGATGTAGTTTAGATTGTAGATTTTGTGCTACTTCCCGTTTAAAAAGAATGAGAAATCTTAATCCGGATGAAATTTATGATCAGGTCGTAGCTATCGATAATGAAAGTAGATTATATCATAACCGTCCATTATCCAATATTGTTTTTATGGGAATGGGTGAGCCACTAATGAACTATAACAATGTTCTAAAAGCGATTGATAAGATCACTTCTCCTGAAGGTTTAGGAATGTCTCCCAAAAGAATTACCTTATCTACATCTGGAGTTCCAAAAATGATTAAAAAGATGGCTGACGATGAAGTACGGTTTAAACTAGCAGTATCTCTACACTCTGCAATTGATGAAGTGAGAACTAATATAATGCCGTTTAATGAAAACTTTCCGCTTGCAGATCTAAAAGAAGCATTAGAATATTGGTACGAGAAAACTAAAAGTAGAATAACCTACGAATATGTAGTTTGGAAAGGAATTAATGATAGAAAAGAAGATATAGATGCATTGTTACGATTTTGTTCTTATGTCCCTTGTAAAGTAAATCTAATAGAGTATAATCCGATTGACGATGGAGAGTTTCAACAAGCCTCAAATACAGCAATAGAAAATTATATAAGCGCATTAGAGTCAAGAGGTTTTGTAGTAAATGTGCGTAGAAGTAGAGGTAAAGATATTGATGCAGCTTGCGGACAACTAGCAAATAAGACATAATCAGACCTCTGGTGTTAATTATTCATTATCAGTTTTGACGCTCAAAAAGGATTGTACTATCTTCGCAACTAGTTAGAAAACAAAATTATCTACCTGGGATTGAAAGTCGTTGAGCAAATAAAACTACCTATAATTGATGAGATGGAACTTTTTGAGCAAAAGTTTTCTCAATCAATGTCTTCTAAAGTAGCTTTGCTTAACAGAATAACACATTATATAGTAAATAGAAAAGGAAAACAGATGCGTCCGATGTTTGTTTTTCTAGTGGCTAAAATGGTTTCTGGAGGAGATACTAATGAAAGAACTTATCGAGGAGCTTCGGTAATAGAACTGATTCATACAGCAACTTTGGTGCATGATGATGTGGTAGATGATTCTAATCGCCGTAGAGGTTTTTTTTCTATCAATGCGCTCTGGAAGAATAAGATTGCTGTATTAGTAGGAGATTATTTACTGTCTAAAGGATTATTGTTATCTATCGATTATGGTGATTTTGATCTATTGAAAATAATATCTGTTGCTGTACGCGAAATGAGCGAAGGAGAATTGTTGCAGATAGAGAAAGCACGTAATCTGGATATTACTGAAGAAGTATATTATGAAATTATTCGCCAAAAGACAGCTACATTGATTGCTGCTTGTTGTAGTCTTGGAGCGTGTTCAGTAGAACCAGAATCTGATTCGGTAGAAAAGATGAGAAAATTCGGAGAACTTATCGGAATGGCGTTCCAGATCAAAGATGACTTGTTTGATTATGGAGATACAGCAATAGGTAAACCTACTGGTATCGATATTAAGGAACAAAAGATGACATTGCCGTTAATTTATACATTAAATCACTGTACAAAAGAAAAAAAGAAATGGCTTATTAACTCGGTTAAAAATCATAATAAGGATAAGAAACGAGTTAAAGAAGTTATTGATTTCGTGAAAATGAGTGCTGGATTAGAGTATGCTACTAACATAATGCATCAATTTAAAGAAGATGCATTAGCTATATTATCTGAGTACCCAGAATCAGAATACAAGTCTTCATTAGAATTAATGGTTAATTATGTTATTGATCGCAAGAAATAATCTTAACTCACTACTTCATTTAATGAAGACACAGTATATTTATTTCATTTAAAAGACAGATATTGGTATTAGTTTTGATGCCTATCACTAATCAAGCTTGAATTTTTTTCATAACCAGACAACCTTTTTGTATTTTCTAACGTCTATCCGTAAGAAATAAGGTTTGTTATATTTTAAAGAAAAATAGTATTTATGATTAGAAAATTGTTTTTATATGTTACCATTATACTGTTGTCAAGTTGTGCATCTGTAGAAAAGTACAATCAACAAATAAGCAAAATCCATAGTCCCGAAGAATTACATCGCGATGTTGATCATGCTTATAAAAAGCTTAAAAAATTACACCCAGATGTAAATTGGTATATCTCTAAAAGTGAACTGGACAAAAAGATAGATGATCTAAAGAGTCAATTAAAGGAACCACTAACCACTAAAGAATTCTATAAATTATTTGCGCCTGTTATTACAAGTATAAAACAAGGACATTTGTCAATTCATACACCTGCAAAAAGGCAAACCAAAAAGGAAATAAAGGAAAAAGGAAAAAGAGACTCTCCATTTAATTCTTTGTCCTTTTATTCATCAGCTAACAAACTATTTGTAAAAAAAGTTTTTAAAGGAGATACTACATTAATAGCAGGATCAGAAGTAATATCGGTTGACAATGAAAAAGTTAGTGATCTACTAATTCACTTTAAAACATTGCACTCTAGTGATGGATATAATGAAACTTTTATTCCTGAATTCATAGGTAGTCGTTTTGGCTTCTTTTATTCAAATACTCATAAACAAAAAGATAGTATTTTATTACACCTAAAACATGAAGACAGCTTGTATGATAAATATCTGTATGCGAACTATGATAAAATAAAAGTATCTACAGAAAATGACACTATACGTTCAGAAAAGAAAAAGCTTAGTAAATCAGATAAGAAAATAGCGAAAGAAACTCGAAAGAAACTACGTAAGAAGAATTATAAATATGGATACAACAAAAAAACAAACGAGTATAACAGAAATTTTAGCTTTTTAGAATCTGACACACTTTCGTCTATCGGGTATATGAAAATTAGAAGTTTCACTAACGGAGGTTATAAAGAATTTTATGAAGAGAGCTTTGCTAAAATTGACTCTTCAAAATGCGAAAATTTGATAATAGATTTAAGAGGTAACTTAGGAGGTAGATTAACAGAGATTGATGACTTATATTCATATTTAACAGATAAAGAGTATGTGTTTATAGAGAAATCTAAAATGACAAAACGACTAAGCTTTTTGTACCCATATTTTCATACAAAATCTTGGGCGACTAAAACCGTAGCAACAATTTTTTCACCAGTACTTGGAATCTATCAAATTTTCAAGGTTAAAAATGAAAATGGAGAGCCTTACTTTAAATTTAGGTATAGTAAATTAAGAAAGCCCAAATCTAATACCTACTCAGGTAAAATATATGTGTTAATTAATGGAGAAAGTTTTTCTGCAAGTAGTATTCTCGCTACACATTTAAAAGCAACAAAGCGAGCCACTTTTATTGGAGAAGAAACAGGTGGTGCTTATAACGGAACAGTGGCCGGAGTCTATGCAAAAGTAGAATTACCCAATTCTAAAATTAATATGCGTATAGGTTTAATGAAAATAAATGCACCTTATACCATAGAACCAGATGGCTATGGTATAAAACCAGATGTTCCAATAAAAAGAACTATAAACGATGTAGATAATGAATTACAGTGGATCTTAGAGGATATTAAAATGTCCAACCAAAAGAAATAATTTTTTTATTGGTACCAGGCAACCTTTTTGATTTTTATCACGTCTATGTAAATAGAGAGTCTTAAATAATTGATTTTTACTTTGAAAGTTATTCAGTTTTATAAAAACGAAACACAGCTTATCAACAAAGCTACCAAACAGCATCGCGATGCTCAACGTCAGCTTTATGATAAATATTCTCCCAAAATGCTAAGCGTATGCAGGCGTTATGTTAGAGATATTCATTTTGCAGAAGAAGTAATGCTAAGCGGTTTTCTGAAGGTTTTTACAAATTTGAAACAATTTAATTTTGAAGGTAGTTTTGAAGGATGGATCCGAAGGATAATGGTTAATGAATCCATATCATTCTTAAGAAAACAAAAACAAATATTATTTACAGAGGATATCTCAGTGTATCATGAAGAATCGTGGAATAACATTAATATAGAATTAGAGGTTGAACAGATACAGGAATTGATAGATAGTTTGCCGGAAGGTTATAAAATGGTGTTTGTATTATACGCTGTAGAAGGATATAAACATAATGAGATCGCTAAAATGCTAAAAGTAAGTGAGAGTACTTCAAAATCTCAACTTTTTAAGGCAAGAAAAATGCTACAGCAAAAGTTAAACCAACAAAATAAGATTAGTAATGGCGCCATTAAAATTTGAAGATAGTATAAAGGAGAAGTTAGAGAAGCGCATAATACAGCCATCTAATGGGTCTTGGGATAAGTTAGAGCAGCAATTGGGTCAAAAAAAAGTTAAAAATTATCAGTGGTTCGGTATAGCAGCTAGTATTGTAGGAGTCTTGATTATCTCAACAGTTTTTATTACATATAATAAAGATATTAAACCATCTGATGTAGAGCTTGTCGATATTGATAGAGAAGTTATTAAAGACGATAAATCAACAGATTTTGTAGAAATAATGACTAAGGAATCTAAATCAGAAATAAAGAAAGATCAAAGTATAGATGAAAATCTCACATTACCGGTTGTTATTGCAAAAAAAGAGGAAAAAGAAATAGACAAAAAAGAGAATGAGAAATTAAGAAATAGCATAGCTAAGGAAGATGTAAAAGCCAATAATAGTAAAGCAAGTATTCAGGAAGATGTTTTCAAAGAGAATACTTCAGAAGCTATTGTTATGGAATCCGAAATCATTAAAAATGAAATTACTAAAGGAGATAAAACTTTACAGGTTACAGCAGAGGTTATAGATAGTAAAATAGCCAGTGTTGCAGAAAAAGTAAAGGAACTCGAAAAGAATAAGGGAATAGTTACAGATGCAGAAATTGAAGTATTACTGCGTAATGCCCAACAAGAAATTACTACTCAACAAATTTTAAAATCTAATACGGTAAGTGCCTCAGCTTTGCTTCTAGACGTAGAATCCGAGCTTGATGAATCATTTAAAGATCGTGTTTTTGAAGCACTAAAGACAGGTTTTGAGAAATTGAAAACTACCGTAGCAGAAAGAGATAATTAAACATTCATCAATCAATTCTTACTAATTCCCTCTCTTAGTTGAGAGGGAGAGTAAGTAAAATCTACTATTTATGAGAACAATAATAATGTATGTCGTATTAACGACAATGACGCTTAGTGCTCATTTTCTAAATGCGCAGGAAAACGATAATTCGGCTGAAATTGAAAAATTAAAACAGGAAAAAGAAGAAATAATAATTTCAGAAAAAGAAGGACTTAAAAAAGAAGTAGAAGCTATTAATGAAAGATTAGTAAAAGGAGAAATAACTAAAGAAAAGGCACAAACGCTAAAAGAAGTTGCAGCCGAAAAACATGCACTAAATATAGAAAACAGGTTGGCAATTATTGATAATCAAATTGCTTTAATAGGAAGGAATAATAGCGATTATTTAAATGCTAATAAAGGTAAAATTTCAATAGGTCTTGGAGCTAAAGATAAGGATGATGGAGATATTTTATTCGGTATTAATGTTAATACTGGAAAGGAAACAAAGGTAAGATATGACCGACGCACATACTCAGATCTTGTAGTTGCCTTTGGATTGAATAATGCTATAGTTGATGGGCAATCGCTGGATGATTCTGATTATAAGATCGCTGGAAGTCGTTTTTTTGAGTTAGGTTGGGCATGGAAAACGAGGGTGTTTAAAAATTCGAATTTCATGAGAGTAAAATATGGGATTTCCTATCAATCTAATGGATTAAAGCCTACAGATAACAGGTATTTTGTGGAAAATGGAGATCAAACAGAACTTCAGGAATTTAGGGTAGAGTTAGATAAATCAAAGTTTAGAATGGATAATATAGTGGTTCCGGTACATCTGGAATTTGGGCCTTCCAAAAAAATAGAAACAGAGAAAAGACTCAGGTTCTCAACAGTAGGAAAGTTTAGGATTGGATTGGGAGGTTATGTTGGCGCAAATATTAGTACACGTCAGAAATTGAAATATAAAGAAGACGGTGATCGAGTAAAAGACAAAATAAAAAGAAACTATAATACAAGTGATCTGATATATGGATTAAGTACCTATATAGGTTTCGGTGACATGTCATTATACGCAAAGTATGATTTATCTCCAATTTTCCAAAATGCATTAGTAGATCAGAACAATGTGTCTTTGGGGTTGCGTTTTGACCTTTAAGAATTACCATAATCGGTAAGGTTCTCTATAGAATTTAATTTTGATACATAATACAAATACAAAATTGGGTGTAATTTAATTTTTTAGTGTTAGCCAATTTTTACGGGGAAAGAGTTGTGAGTAATCACGACTCTTTTTTAGCTTCATGAAAAAAGACATTTTATTTTACCTAGATTCTGTAAGGGATTATAGATACTCTACTAATATACTATGAGAACTAGGGCTATTTTATTTTTGTTAAATATTGTACAAATACACATCAATTGTTATATAAGTAAACAAACATGAATACCTTAATTTAATTACGGTTTTAAAGTAAGTTACTGGTTGTAAGTATTTTATGACATTTATTTTTTTTATTCTCTATATAAATAGCATATATTTAAAACCCTTGAAAAATGATTTTTTAATGATTGATACTCTGATTTGTGATGCCCCCTTTTTTTCACAAGTTAATGAAGATACTACTTATGCTAAGATTGGTATATAACTATGTAACTGTTAACCAAATTTTAGATATATGAAAACACAATTCTTTTATGTAGCATTTTTTATGCTTTTTAGTTTTGGTATGCTTGCCCAAGTAGGACCAAAACGAGGCCCCTCAACAATTAGTAAAGCTGCTTATGTAAGAAACATACCAGCAATTTCTAAAATGGATAATGTAATATCCGCACAAGATTTCCAACATGTAGCTCCAGACAAACAAAGAGGGCAAAATATGTTTGTTCCAGGAAAAGGTAGCCCAGCTTTTGGTCAGAATGATCCTCTTATGGCTGTACAAAAGAATTTTGATGCTAAGACTGCGATTAGTACTGAAGTTGCTTCTTTTGATGCACATATTGGTACTGTATTAAATGATGCAACAGGAGCTATCGGACCTAATCATTATGTATATGCTTTTAATTCAGGATTCGGTATTTTGGATAGATCGGGTAATGTACTGTTACCAGAAGCTTCATTAGGTACTTTGTTTCCTGGTGAGACTCTTGGAGATCCAATCGTTGTATATGATAATTATGCTGATCGATTTATTATCATGGAGTTTAGTAATACTCCAAACGGTATTTTAATTGCAGTTGGACAAGGACCGGATCCGGTAAATGACGGATGGTTTACGTATAGGTTTAATACAGGATCATTTCCAGATTACGAAAAACTATCTATATGGAGTGATGGGTATTATATCACTGCTAATAAAGATCAAAATAATCCAAGTGCTAATGATGTTGTATTTGCTGTAGAAAGAGATAAAATGTTAGTAGGTGATCCTAACGCAGGTTTCTTAGGTTTTCCGCTACCAGGAGCAGCAACTAATGGTTTTTACAGTCCAGGTGGTTCTAACTCTACTGGTCCAAATTTACCACCAGTAGGTACAGGACATTCTATACTATATTTACAAGATGATAGCTGGTCTGGAGTTTCTCAAGATCACATAAAAGTGTGGACTACTGATGTAGATTGGGCTAATCCTGGGAATTCAACTATATCTCAACCTCAGGAAATTGATACTACACCTTTTGATAGTGTGTTTGATGGTGGATCATTCCAAAATTTGGACGAGCCGGGAAATGGACCTGATATCGATGCATTACAAGCGACAATGATGTACATGACTAACTATAGACGTTTTGGTACTCACAATTCTATTGTATTGAATTTTGTAGTTGATTTAGATGGAACAGATAGTCTTGCAGGTATTCGTTGGTACGAGTTAAGACAGACAGGAGATGGACAGCCTTGGACAATTTTTCAAGAAGGTACATATGTGCAACCAGATGGCTTAAGTGCTTTTTGTGGTAGTATAGCACAAGATGCTCAAGGTAATATTGGTTTGGCGTATACTGTAGTAAGTAGCACTGTGTTTACCTCATTAAGATATACAGGTAGATTGGCGAGTGATCCTTCGGGTACTATGACACTGGCAGAGCAAGTTTCTGCTGATGGTGATGCGCAAAATAATAGAGGAGATGGTCGTTATGGAGATTATGGACAAATGACGATTGATCCTTTAGATGATATGACCTTTTGGCATATTAGTGAGTATATGAAAGGACCTGCTCCTAATGTAAGAAGAAGTCACGTTGTGGCATTTAAATTACAACCTGATACACCAGATACAGAAGCTCCAACAGTGCCGGCGAATTTAGTAGCATCTAATACAACAGATGTTTCTACGACGATTAGTTGGGATGCTTCTACAGATAATATTGGAGTTACCGCTTATGATGTATTTCAAGACGGAGTTTTAGTGGCAACAGTTGCTACTACATCTGCAGATATTGCAGGATTATCTCCTGCAACTTCATATGATTTTACAGTTGTAGCTAAAGATGCCGCTGGAAATGAATCAGCAGCCAGCGCAGCAATAACAGTAACTACAGAAGCTCCTGATACAGAAGCTCCAACTGCTCCAGCAAATCTTACCGCATCTAATACTACTTCAGGGCAAACCACACTTAGTTGGGATGCTTCTACAGATAATGTTGGTGTAGCAGAATACGATGTGTTACAAGACGGAGTTGTTGTTGCAACGGTTTCAGATACTACAGCTGTAATTAGTGGGTTAACTGAGGAAACCACTTATGAATTTACAGTTATAGCAAAAGATGCAGCAGGAAATGAATCAGTAGCAAGTGCGCCACTTAGCGTTACAACTCCAGCAGCTTCAGGTTGTTTAGGAGGTGTTGTGCCACCTTATGCTGAGAGTTTTGAAGCTGGTATTGCAGCTTGGACTCAGGATGCTGGAGATGATCTTGATTGGACTGTAGATGCTAATGGAACTCCATCTAATAGAACAGGACCTTCTAGTGCTGTAGATGGATCAAATTATATCTATGTAGAAGCTTCTGGTAATGGAATTGGATTCCCAGATAAACAAGCGATTATAACATCTCCTTGTTTTGACCTTACAGGTGCTTCTTCTGCTTCTTTCTCGTTCCAGTATCATATGTTTGGTGCTAATAATTTTGGATCATTAGATGTAGAGGCGAGTAATGATGAAGGTGTTACCTGGACCAGTATTTGGAATAGAAGTGGTAATCAAGGTAATTCTTGGCAAACTGCTAATATCGATTTAGCTGCTTATGTAGGTACGGGAGTACAATTAAGATTTAATAGAGTAACTGGTGGAACTTGGAGAGCCGATGCTGCTATTGACGATGTGCAATTAAGTGCTGACGGAGGACCAGGTGGTGGAGATTGTGCTTCAGGAGATGTGACATTAAGTATTACTTTTGATAACTATCCTCAAGAAACTTCTTGGACGGTAACTGATTCTGGAGGTACTGTAGTGGCTTCAGAGAGCTATTCTACTGCAAATCCAGATGGATCAACAGTTACTGAGACTATTTCAGGTTTAGCAAATGGTTCATATACATTTACAATTTCTGATTCATTTGGAGATGGTATCTGCTGTGGATTTGGTAATGGTTCTTATACATTATCCAGTGATGCTGGAACTATCGTAACCGGAGGAGAATTTGGTAATTCTGAAGCTACAGATTTCTGTATAGAAGGCGGTGCTAGGTTAGATACATATCCTCTTAGTGGACTTCGTTCTCAAGATAGTGATGCGTTTAAAATCTATCCAAACCCAGCTTCAAACATATTAAATGTGACTGTTGGAGATAAGTCTATTGATAATGTGAAGATTTTCTCTATGTATGGGCAACTGGTAAAAGAAATTAATGACCAGGGAACTCAACAACAAATAGATATAAGTAATTTGGCTATTGGTACTTATTTTATCCGTTTTATTTCTGATAAAGAAGAGCTTATAGTAACAAGAAAATTTGTGATCTCGAAATAATAATTCGTTAAAGCTATATTTAGCCACAAGGAGGCTGTCTTTTTTAAGGCAGCCTCTTTGTTTATATAAATAATTGAGAAATGGAGTTTCAATGAATTGTTTTATTTTTGCTAGTTGTATAATATTACATTGATTACTTAATGATTCATAAGTCAACCATAGATACTGTATTCGAAACTGCCAGATTAGAAGAGGTGATAGGAGATTTTGTTCAACTTAAAAAATCAGGAAGTAATTTTAAAGGGTTAAGTCCTTTTAGTGAAGAAAGGACCCCTTCTTTTATGGTTTCTCCGGTTAAACAAATCTGGAAGGATTTTTCTAGTGGCAAAGGGGGTAATGTAGTAGCATTTCTAATGGAGCATGAACACTTCACCTATCCTGAAGCGATTAAATACCTTGCAAAGAAGTATAATATAGAAATTGAAGAAACAGAACAAACTGACGAACAAAAAGAACAAGCTAATGAACGAGAAAGCATGTATTTGGTTAGTGAGTTTGCGAATACTTTTTTTCAAAACACACTTCATAAGACTGAACAAGGTAAGGCAATAGGTTTGTCTTATTTTAAAGAACGAGGTTTTACTACAGAGACTATAGAGAAGTTCGGATTAGGGTATTCTCCCGATACTTGGGATGCATTTACATCCGAAGCAATAAAAAAGGGATATAAGCTGGAGTTTTTGGAGAAAACAGGGCTTACCATTGTAAAAGAAGAAAAGCAATTTGATCGATTTAAGGGAAGAGTAATGTTTCCTATTCAATCTATGTCTGGTCGTGTGTTAGGTTTTGGTGGAAGGATTTTGACTAATGAAAAGAAAGCTGCAAAATATTTAAACTCACCAGAAAGTGATATTTATCATAAGAGTAAAGTGCTTTATGGGATATATCATGCAAAGCAATCAATAGCAAAAGAAGATAATTGTTATTTGGTAGAAGGGTATACAGATGTGATTCAGTTTCATCAAACAGGAGTGAAAAATGTGGTATCTTCTTCTGGTACTGCGCTTACATCAGATCAAATTAGATTAATAAATCGACTTACCAAAAACATTACTGTTTTGTTTGATGGAGATGCTGCAGGTATGCGCGCATCCATTAGAGGAATCGATTTGATTCTGGAACAAGGGATGAATGTAAAAGTATGTAGTTTTCCCGATGGAGAGGATCCAGATAGTTTTGCGAAGCAAAATACTTTAGAAGAGTTGACAGCTTATTTAGAGGAAAATGCTCAGGATTTTATACGGTTTAAAGCTTCGCTTTTACAAGAAGAATCTAAAACAGATCCAATTAAAAAAGCTGAATTAGTTAGGGATATGGTGGCGAGTATTGCTAAAATTCCTGATGTCATTAAGCGAGAAATTTATGTACAGGAGTGTTCGCGTATCATGGATATTTCAGAAGATGTGCTTTTCGATACGTTAGCTCAAATTCGTAATGTTGATATCAAAGATCAACGAAAACAACAAAAAGAAGCTAAGAAGCCTTTAGAAGTTGTTAAACAACCAGTACAGCAACAACCTAAGGTAAATGAACAAAATGGTCTGGAAAAAAAGATTATCGAAATCTTATTGTTATATGGGACTCATGAAGAAGAGTTTGAAGATCTCATTATGAAAGAAAACGATGAAGGAGAGTTAATTCTGGAACCAGAACTATATACTACGAAGGTTTTTGAGAAAATATACCTGGATCTTCAGGAAGATGAAATCGAATTCACGCAAAGTACATTTAAGGAAGTATATAAAATATTAATAGATCAGCTAAATCAGCAAGAGGATTTTAAAATTGAACATTTCATAAATCAAATTCCACCGGAGGTTGCTTATGAAATTACGGAAATTATGATGGATGAAGAGCGACATTCTCTTCATCGATGGGTGGATATGGAAATCCACGTAAAGAAAAAAGAACATTCTGTATCACAATATGTTTCTGATACAATCCTTAATTTAAGAAGGTTTTTAATTAACGAAAAAATAAATGAGCTTTCACAAGAAGTGAAAGCTCAAAATTTTGATGATAATAGAAACATCCTTGAGGATATTAATAATTATTATACGCTAAGGAGACTATTATACAGGAAACTAAATCGTGTTATTTAATTAATATGTAATAATCTGGATTGATGTATAAGATCAGCAAGATTATCTACTTTTAATTTCTTAAGTAATCTGGTTTTGTATGTACTAACTGTTTTTTCGTTTATAGATAAAGTACTAGCGATATCTTTATTACGTTTTCCAGAAGACAATAAATTTAATACTTCGATTTCTCGAGAAGATAATTTCTTGTACTTCACAACCATATTATTTTCGTTGGTATTACCATTAGCTAACTGCTGAGTTAGATTATCATTAAGGTAAATACCTCCCCGAGCAACACGCTCTATTGCTTTCTTAAGCGTTTTAGTAGCAACTGTTTTGGATAAATATGCAGAAGCACCTGCTTTGATGGCACTTAGTGCATACATTTCTTCAGGATGAGAGCTGAAAATAATAACTTTAATTCCTGTGAATTCTTTTTTTATGGTTCGCAATGCCATAATGCCATTAATCTGAGGCAAGTCTAATTCCATGATCAATATGTCAGGAGTATTAGATTTCAAAATATCATACATTTCATTTCCATTACTTACTTTTCCGATGATTTCAAAATCTTCAGAGTTTCTAAGTAAAGAAACGATCCCTTTTCTAGTAATAGGATGATGATCTGCGATTAGTACGTTTGTCATTCTTGTTTACAATTGATAAATGTTAATTTTTAATTTTAAAGGGGTTAACATCTCTAGGGGTAATTCTGATATTTGTTTTCATTGCAAAATTACTAAGAACTACTAGTCGTAAACTTTTTTTTATGAAGTTATCGATAAAATGTCACTTAAATCAGATTAACGGGTATTTCGCAGACAGGAATCGGTATCATTTTGTGTTGATTTACCGTATTTAAACGGGAATAAATCTTGAAGACCTCTTGTTCTCGACCAGAAAAATCTTCATTTTTCTTGCCTAAGTCCTTCATTTTCATAGCCCATTCCAGTTCGTCATAACTCGCTCCAATCTGATCCTCATCACTCCTGCTATCTCCAAATAAACCATCAGTTGGAGTAGCAACTTGTATCGAATCAGGTACTTCCAGTACCCTTGCTAATTCATAAACTTCACTCTTTAATAAATCTGCAATTGGACTTATATCAACGCCGCCATCACCATATTTAGTATAAAAGCCTACACCAAAATCTTCAACTTTATTTCCGGTACCGGCTACTAAATACCCATGTAGTCCGGCTAAATAATATAAGGTAGTCATCCGTAATCGTGCTCTAGTGTTGGCTAGAGACAGGTTTAAGCGAGTGTCTGAATCACTTTTTGGAACGGAATTTTTAAATTCTTCAAAAACTGGTGTTAGATCTACTCGAGTATCAGATATTTTATTAAATCGTTCTTTTAGTTGAGAAATATGCTCTTGTGCTCGGGTTACTTGGCTTTGTGCCTGATGTATTGGCATTTCTACACATAAAACATGTAAGCCCGTTTTAGCACATAAGGTTGAGGTAACTGCGCTGTCAATTCCACCACTAATTCCAACAACAAATCCATTAATATTTGCTTTAGTCGCATAATCTTTTAACCAATTTACAATGTGGTCAATTACTTTTTCAGTTTGCATATTTTATTTTTTTGTAATGATCGTATTAAAGTTAGTATTGCTTTTGTAAACAATTATCTTGCAAAACGTAATTTGATAATATTAAATTTGTGGTTATAAAATTAATAAAAAAAGAT
This sequence comes from uncultured Aquimarina sp., assembly GCF_947492405.1. Taxonomy (GTDB): domain Bacteria; phylum Bacteroidota; class Bacteroidia; order Flavobacteriales; family Flavobacteriaceae; genus Aquimarina. The sequence continues at coordinate 181,031 of NZ_CANLMP010000002.1, read as the reverse complement.
CGCGTTAGAGGGTAAGGGTAATTATTTATGTAGATATGATAATATTATAATGAAGTATAGTAAGTTTTTAAAAATAGTTGTGGTTTTTTGCATTTTATCGTCATGTGCAAAAGAAAATAAAATCGAAAAAGAAATAGCGGCGATACCCGTAGAAATTGGTATTGAACGTTTTGATAGAATTTTTGCAGATGTAACATCAGAAAATTTGGACGATGTAAAGATGAGATATCCTTTTTTGTTTCCGGAAAAAACTACAGATAGTGTTTGGATTCAAAAAACTAAAGACACGATACAGTTAGAGATTAATGAAGAAGTAGAAAAGGCATTCAGCAATTTCTCAACAGAAAAAGAACAACTCGAATCTCTTTTACAACATGTAAAATATTACTTCCCGGAGGTTACAGTGCCAAGGGTGATTACGGTAACATCTAATGTGGATTATCAACGAAAAGTTATATTGTCGGATAATTTGTTAATTATCTCCTTAGATACTTACTTGGGAGCAGATCATCATTTTTATGGAGGTATACAAGCGTATCTTAAAAGTCGTTTTGTGAGAGATCAAATCTTGCCAGATGTGGCCACTATGTACGCTAGACAATTGGTTGAGTTGCCAAGAAATAGAACTTTTTTGGCAAATATGATATATTACGGGAAAGAGATGTATTTAAAAGATTTATTTCTTCCTGGTTTTTTAGATAGCCAGAAGATGGCATATACAGAAGATCAATTTGCTTGGGTGCAAGCAAATGAAGAAGAAATATGGAGGTACTTTATAGATCGTCAACTATTATATAGTACAGAAGCTGAGGTGTTACCTAGATTCTTGTATCCAGCGCCTTTTTCTAAGTTTTATTTAGAAGAAATTGATCAAGAAGCGCCAGACAGAGTTGGGCAGTATGTAGGTTGGAAAATAGTTAGTTCATATATGAAAAATAACAATGTATCTTTGCGGCAATTATTATTAACAGATGCTGAGACAATTTTTAACGCTTCAAAATATAAACCCTCAAGATAATGGCAAATACACATAAATCCGAAATCAAAATTGAAATAGAACTTGATGAAAACAAAGTTCCTGAAAAGCTACACTGGACTGCTAAAGATGGAGGGATTGAAAACGAAGAAACCAAGGCAATGTTATTATCGGTTTGGGATAATAAGAGTAAGGAAAGTCTTCGGATTGATTTATGGACTAAGGATATGCCAGTTGATGAAATGAAAGTGTTTTTTCATCAAACTTTGGTGTCAATGAGTGAAACTTTTAACAGAGCTACTCAAGATGAAAAAATGTCTGCAACAATGAAGGATTTCTGTGATTATTTCGCAGAGAAACTGGAACTCAAGGAAAAATAATATTATTTTGATATAAGAAATTGTTCTTTCTATCGACTAAACTGTTAAAAGAAGAAAGATTGAAAAGAACAATTATAATTATATATAACGCTGATTCTGATATTTGGAGTAAATCATTAGATTTTGCGCATAAAATTATAAGTCCATCTTCCTATTCTTGTAATCTTTGTAGCTTAACACACGGGAATTTTTCAGAGAATAAAATTTGGAAAGAGTTTAGAGAATTTGCTCCCTATGAATTTGTTTTTAAGTATAAAGATGAGCTTATGGAAGAAATTAAGGGAATTGAGTATCAAAAGTTTCAATTTCCTGTAATTCTAGAGCAAAAAGGAAATATATTGAATGTTCTGGTAAGCGCTAATGAATTTAGTTTGATGAATTCTGCAGAAGATTTAATAGAAACTTTGCGAAAGAGGCTGGCCTAAGAATCAGCCATTTTCTGATTTATTTCTTGTATATAATTCAATATTTCTTCTTTACCTAATCCCGAAGAAGATGAACTGATAAAATAATTAGGCATCTCTTCCCAGTACTTGAGCATTTCCTTAGTATAAGTCTCAATGTTTAAAGGCAATTTGGTCTTGGTAAGTTTATCCGCTTTTGTGAAAATTATCGAAAACGGAATTTGGTTTTCACCTAGCCATTGCATGAATTCTAAATCGATTTTTTGTGGTTCATGTCTGCAATCTATTAGCACAAATGCAGAAACTAGTTGGGTCCTTTTAGAAAAATACGCAGTAATAAATTTCTGAAATACTTTTTTAGATGATTTAGAAACTCTTGCATATCCATAGCCTGGTAAATCTACCAAAAACCAATTCTTATTAATTAAAAAATGATTGATTAGCTGCGTTTTTCCAGGTCTTCCAGAAGTTTTTGCTAAGCTTTTGCGACTGGTTAACATGTTGATTAAAGAGGATTTACCTACGTTAGATCTCCCAATAAAAGCATATTCAGGTAAATTGTTCTTTGGACATTTTGCTACATCGCTGTTGCTCATTATAAATTCAGCGCTACTAATCTTCATAAATTGTAGTTGATTAGAAATTACGCTCCTGAAACCAAGAATGTAATAATTTATTAAACTCTTCAGGATGTTCCATCATAGCAGCGTGTCCACATTTATCTATCCAGTATAAATCAGAATCTGGTAATAATCTATTAAAATCATCTGCAACTTCAGGAGGAGTAACATTGTCATTTCTGCCCCAAATAATACAAGTTGGAGTTTTCATATTAGGCAGATCTTTAGCCATATTATGCCGTATAGCACTTTTGGCAATTGCTAATGTTCTTATAAGCTTATTCCTGTCATTAACAGTGGCGTATACCTCGTCAACAATTTCTTTAGTGGCAATTGCTGGGTCATAAAATACATTTTCAGCTTTTGCTTTTATGTATTCATAATCACCTCGTTTAGGATAACTTTCTCCCATGGCACTTTCGTAAAGTCCGGAGCTTCCAGTTATTACTAAAGCTTTTACTTTTTCAGGAAACATTTTAGTGCATAATAATCCAATGTGCCCTCCAAGAGAGTTACCTAGTAAGATTACTTCTTTGTAACCAAGTTGGTCGATAAAATCTTTAAGATATTTAGCAAAAGTACCAACGCTGGTTTTTATCAATGGCATTTCGTATAGCGGAAGCTCGGGTATCAACACCTTATATCCGTTTTCCGGAAAATAAGTGCTTACGCCATCAAAGTTGCTTAAGCCACCCATCAGTCCGTGTAAAATCACGATTGGTGTGCCTTCCCCTAATTCAAGATAACTGAATTTTCCGTCTTTTTTTAATTCGTGCTTCATTAATACTTCTTACAAGAATTAAAAGCAAATATAGCATTTTCATAATTAGTTTGAAGATTTTTTATCAATAGTGCGATATGATTTTTTTAGATTTTTTCAATCAGTCATTTTTTTTGATCATGAATACGTCAAAACCAAGATTTTATACTTCTGATGTGCTTTGTGGATAAGCAAAATATTAAAGTTTATGAATGAAGTTGATCTTACGTTTCAGTGACAACTTATTAACAATGTGGTAGATTGTGGTAAAAAGTGGTAAATTTTTCAATATATTTGACTAATTATAGCAGTAAGAAAGCAAAAGTGGTAAATCTTATAGGTACATACGAGTGTAAAGCAGACGCTAAGGGACGTCTGATGATGCCTGTTGCTTTTAAAAAACAACTTTCGCCTGTATTGCAAGATGGTTTTGTGTTGAAAAGAGCAGTGTTTCAGCCTTGTTTGGAGTTATATCCAATGGAAGAATGGAATCTTTTGATGCAAAAAATGAATAAACTAAATCGATTTAAAAAGAAAAACAACGATTTCATCCGAAGGTTTACTGCGGGAGTGAAAGTAGTAGAAATTGATGCTAGTGGCCGTCTTTTGATACCAAAGGATTTAGTAAGTTTTGCAGGAATCACAAAAGAACTTGTGTTGTCTTCTGCTGTTAATATTATAGAAATTTGGGATAAGCAACAGTACGAAAAAGCAATTGATGATGCCGCAGTAGACTTTGCTGATCTTGCCGAAGAAGTAATGGGATTTGACGATGAAACAGATGGAATATCATAATCCGGTTTTGCTAAAAGAAACTGTCGATGGTCTAGCGATCAATCCTGATGGGGTATACGTAGATGTAACTTTTGGTGGAGGAGGACATTCTAGAGAAATTTTGAAAAGACTTGGGGATAAGGGTAAGTTATATGCTTTTGATCAAGATAAAGATGCATTACTTAATGTGATTGATGATGAGAGGTTTGTTCTGATTAATGAGAATTTTAGGTTTATCAAGCGTTTTCTTCGTTTTCATGGAGTGCGGAAAGTAGATGGGATTTTAGGTGATTTTGGAGTTTCATCTCATCAATTCGATGTAGCAGAACGGGGTTTCTCTACTCGGTTTGAAGCAGACTTGGACATGAGGATGAATCAAGGTGATGAGTTGTCAGCTTATCATGTGGTTAATGAATATGACGAGTCGGATTTGAGAACAATGTTTTTTCAGTATGGAGAGTTGAGAAATGCTCCAAAGCTGGCAAGAGCTATTATTGGTTCAAGAAAAGATAAACCTATCAAAACAAGTGCAGAATTAAAGGAAGTGCTAAAGCCTTTTATGCCAAAACATAAAGAACATAAAATATTAGCGCAAATATATCAGGCTATCAGGATAGAAGTGAATCAGGAAATCGAAGTGCTCAAAGAGTTTTTATTGCAGACACAGGATATGTTAGATGAAGGAGGAAGAATTAGTCTGATATCATACCACTCTTTAGAGGATAGGTTGGTAAAAAGGTTTATCAGAAGTGGGTTATTTGAAGGAGAACCTGAGAAGGATATATATGGTAATATTTCTGTGCCTTTTAAGAAAGTAGGAGGATTGATAGTTCCTACAGATGAAGAAATTAAAATAAATAACAGAGCACGAAGTGCAAAATTAAGAATAGCTGAAAGGATTTGAAGCAAACCGTATATGACATATTAAAAGGTAAGTTTCTAATTGCCGACGACGCAATGAAGAATTGGCGTATGCTACTTTTTTTGTCGTTTTTGGCAATTATTATGATTGCTAGTTCTCATAATGCAGAAAGTAAAGTTCATGAAATTGCAAAATTAAATAATGAAGTACGAGAATTAAGAACGCAGTTTGTAGATGGTAGAACAGAATTGATGCAATTAAAAATGGAATCATCTGTCATTGAAAAAATGACAAAAAAGGGTATAAAAAGACCAACAAGACCACCACAAAAAATAATAGTAAAAGAGTAAAGTTGTTTTGGCAGTAAAAGATAAAAACATATTAAATAGGTTATACTTCATTGCGGGATGTATGTTCATCTTCGCAATTTTAGTTGTGGTGAAACTGGCAAAAACACAATTTGTAGAAGGTGATATGTATCGAGCTAAAGGAGAACAGCGTGTTTTCAAAACATTCGATATACCAGCAAATCGTGGCAATTTATACGATAGCAAAGGTAACTTATTGGCTACATCCGTACCTAAGTATGATATCCGTTTTGATGCAGTTACCGTAACAGACAAAGATTTTAGAGAAAATATTACAGAGTTGTCTAAGGCATTGTCAAAAGAGTTTGGTAAGTCTGCAGAACATTACGATGATGTATTACGAAGAGCTCGAGACAATAAAAATAGATACTTTTTAATTCGAAGAAATCTGGGGTATTCTCAGTACATGCGTGTTAAAAACTTTCCTTTGTTGAAGTATGGGGCGAACCGAGGAGGGTTGATCGTAGAACAGCGAACAATTCGAGAGCATCCGATTGGGAAAATAGCAGAAAGAACCGTTGGGTATGAACGCCGCGATGATCAAGGATATTATACTCGAGTTGGTCTGGAAGGTGCATATGGTCCTTTTTTAAGAGGAAAAGAAGGGAAACGTAAAAAACAAAAAATCGCAAAAAATCAATGGAAACCTATTGGAGATGCTAATGAAGTAGAGCCTCAAGATGGATATGATGTGATTTCTACAATAGATGTGAATGTTCAGGATATCACTCATCATGCTTTGTTAGCACAATTAGAAAAGTTTGAAGCAGAACACGGAACTGTTGTGGTAATGGAAACCAGAACTGGAGAAATAAAAGCAATTTCTAATCTTGGTCGAACTAAATCGGGTAAATATTACGAGAAATTGAATTATGCGGTAGGTGAATCTCACGAACCAGGATCAACATTTAAACTAATGGCTATGGTAGCAGCTTTAGAGGATAAAGTTATCGATTCTAGCTATGTGGTAGATACAGAAAATGGGCGTGTAAAATTTTATGATAGAGTTGTAAAAGATTCTAAATGGGGAGGATATGGGAAAATATCTGCAGCAAAAGCATTTGAATTATCATCAAACACTGCTTTTGCAAAGATAATTGACGAAAATTATAAGAGTGATCCTAAGAAGTTTGTGAATCGATTAATGAATATGGGGTTACATAAAACCTTAGGCTTATCCATTAAAGGTGAAGGTAAACCAAAAATTCCTTATCCAGGAGATAAAGATTGGTATGGTACTACATTACCATGGATGGCACATGGATATGGTGTTGCAATAACTCCACTTCAAACATTAGCTTTCTATAATGCAATAGCCAATAATGGAGAGATGGTAAAACCCAGATTCATAAAAGAAGTGAAAGCTTGGGATAAGACTAGAGAAAGATTTGATAAAGAGGTGCTTAATCCTGCAATATGCTCTAAAGAAACAGCAAAGATTGTACAGGAAATGATGAAAAATGTAGTGATTAGAGGAACAGCGGATAATATACAGACTGAGAATTTTCAGATTGCCGGAAAAACAGGTACATGTTGGGGTAATTATGGAAAAGCTAAAGAAAGAGAGTATATATCTTCTTTTGCAGGATATTTTCCTGCAGAAGATCCTAGATATTCTTGTATCGTAGTTATTCATAAGCCTAATAAGGAAAAAGGATACTACGGAAATATTGTTGCAGCTCCGGTTTTTAAAACAATAGCTTTAAAAGTTTATAACGATATACCAGTTGTGGATGAGGTGTCTCCTGGTATAGTTGAAAGCCAAGAAATATCAAAGAGCTATGAAGAATATTTTCAGAAAGCAAGAAAGTATAAAACTATAATGCCAAACTTAAAAGGGATGCCCGCTATGGATGTTATTTCACTTTTAGAAAATATGGGATTAAAAGTAGAGGTAAAAGGCTCGGGCAAAGTAAAGAGTCAATCGATAGAACCAGGAACCAAAGTACAAACCAATCAAACTATTAGAATAGAGTTATCGTGATCGAGTTAAAAGATATTTTATATAAAGTCCCTATGGATGCTGTTGTAGGAAACACAACTACAAGCATCAAAAAGGTTGAATTCGATTCAAGAAAAGTCGAGCAGAATGACGTGTTTGTTGCGATTAAGGGAACTGTAGTAGATGGTCATGATTACATAGAAAAAGCTATTGACCAAGGTGCAATAGCTATCATATGCGAAACCATGCCCGAATTTTTGATTGACGGTTTAGTATATGTTCAGGTAGAGGATGCGCAGAGAGCACTGGCTATTATCGCAGCTAACTACTATGGATCTCCATCAGAGAATTTAAAACTTGTTGGAGTTACAGGTACTAACGGAAAAACAACTATAGCTACTTTGTTGTATCAACTTTTTAAAAAAGCTGGTTATAAAGTAGGTTTGTTGTCAACTGTGAAAATCCTTGTAGATGATTTGGAGTATAAAGCAACACATACAACACCAGATTCTTTAACAATAAACTACTACCTAAAAGAAATGAATGATACTGGTGTAGAGTATTGTTTTATGGAAGTAAGCTCTCATGGAATTGATCAGAAGCGTACTGCTGGATTGGTATTTGAAGGAGGGGTTTTTACGAATCTCTCTCATGATCATCTTGATTATCACAATACCTTTAAAGAGTATAGGGATGTAAAAAAAGTGTTCTTTGATGAATTAGGTAATAAGGCATTTGCATTAACTAATAAAGATGATAAAAATGGAAGCTTTATGCTTCAAAACACGAAGGCTAAACAATATACATATGCACTAAAATCGTATGCAGATTTTAGAGGGCAAATTCTAGAGAATAGTCTTGGAGGTCTACTGTTGAAGATAAACGATAATGATGTTTGGACAAGACTGATAGGCAGTTTTAATGCTTATAATCTGTTAGCAATTTTTGGAACAGCAGAATTATTAGGACTTGAAACATTAGAAATTTTACAACTATTAAGTGATTTGGAAAGCGTTAGCGGAAGATTTCAATATCTAATTTCTGATAAAAAAATTACTGCTATAGTTGATTATGCTCACACACCAGATGCACTGAAGAATGTATTAGAGACTATCAATGATATACGAACTAATAATGAAGCCTTAATTACTGTAGTTGGTTGCGGAGGGGATAGAGATAAAGGGAAAAGACCAGTAATGGGTAATATCGCTACAACACTAAGTAATAAAGTAGTTTTTACAAGTGATAATCCAAGGACAGAGAATCCAGAACAAATTATTGAGGATATAGAGAAAGGGGTTGAGCCACAGAATTATAAGAAAATAATATCAATTACCGATAGAAAGCAAGCCATAAGAACCGCTTGTCAATTTGCAGAAGAAAACGATATTATTTTGATAGCAGGCAAGGGTCACGAAACCTATCAGGAGATAAATGGAGAGCGAATAGATTTTAATGATTTTGAAATAGTAAAAGAAGAACTAAAAAAAATAGGAAAATAAATAAATCCTTTCTGTTGTGTTCGGTTTAGAACGGATATAAAGGTGAAGATATATATGCTATATTATTTGTTTCAATATTTAGAAAGTGAGTACCAATTTCCTGGAGCATCTTTGTTTCAGTTTATCACATTTAGAGCAGCAATGGCAATTATTCTATCGCTATTGATTTCTACTATTTATGGTAAACGAATTATAAGTTTTCTGCAGAAAAAACAAATGGGCGAAAGCATTAGAGAACTTGGTTTGGATGGACAGGCAGAAAAAGCGGGTACTCCAACTATGGGTGGTATTATAATAATTTTGGCTACACTAGTTCCTGCACTACTTTTTGCTAAGCTTGACAATATTTATATCATTCTCTTGATCATAACTACTTTGTGGATGGGTGTTATTGGTTTTACGGATGATTATCTGAAAATAAAAAAGAAAGATAAGGAAGGATTAGCAGGAAGATTTAAAGTAATTGGTCAAGTAGGTCTTGGTCTTATTGTTGGATGTACTATGTATTTTCATGAGGATATTACCATCAAAGAAGAAAAGACTATTTCCGATATAGAACAAGTCGTATCAGTAGAAGGTGAATCTGAATTTAATCCGGCTGTTAAATCTACAAAAACAACTATTCCTTTTTTCAAGGATAATGAATTTGATTATTCAAGTTTGATTACTTGGATTAATCCTGATTTGGCAAAGTATGCTTGGTTGGTCTTTATACCAATTGTGATTTTTATTGTAACAGCGGTTTCTAATGGAGCAAACCTTACAGATGGAATTGATGGATTAGCAGCAGGTTCTTCTGCGATTATCGTGCTTACACTAGCTTTATTTGCCTGGGTATCAGGTAATATTGTCTTTTCTGATTATCTAAATGTAATGTATATCCCCAACTCTGGTGAGATGACGATTTATATAGCTGCATTTGCAGGTGCTTTGGTAGGATTTTTATGGTATAACACCTATCCGGCACAAGTTTTCATGGGAGATACAGGTAGCTTGACAATAGGCGGGATAATAGCTGTAATAGCAATTGCAATACGTAAAGAATTTTTGATTCCGATTGTATGCGGAATCTTTTTTATAGAAACCTTATCGGTTATGATGCAGGTAAGTTGGTTTAAATATACCAGAAAAAAATATGGAGAAGGAAGAAGGATATTTTTAATGTCACCATTACATCATCATTATCAGAAAAAAGGAATTCATGAAAGTAAGATTGTAGCGAGATTCTGGATTATTGGAATTTTTCTAGCAATAATTGCTGTTATTACCTTAAAAGTCAGATAAGAATTTAAGATATGAGAGAGATTTTAGATTAACGATTTGTGAAAGAAGTATTAAAAAATAGAACAAAGAGGTTTGCAATTGATTGTTGGCACTTATGTGGAAAGTTTCCAGTAACAAGAGAATATGATGCTTTTTGTAGACAATTGATTAGATGTTCAAGCTCTGTTGGAGCTAATTATAGAGCGGCTTGTAGAGCCAAATCTGATGCTGATTTCATACATAAATTAAAAATTGTTGAGGAAGAGGCAGATGAGTGCATGTACTTTTTGGAGATCTTTTTTGAAATATCACAAAAAGAACATCAAGAAATAAAAAGGTTGTTGGCTGAAGCAAATGAATTATTATCAATAGTTGTTGCTTCAATAAAAACAATGAGAAATCGTAAATCGTGAATCGTAATTCAAAAATTAAAAAACGACTTGTCGTTTTAGGAGCTGGAGAAAGTGGAGTGGGGACTGCTATTTTGGGAAAGAAGGAAGGGTTCGACGTATTTGTTTCTGATAAAGGAATGATTACAGATACATATAAAGAAGTTCTTAGAAATTTTGAAATCGAATGGGAAGAGCAAAAGCATACTGAAGATAAAATTCTGAATGCTGATATAGTAATGAAAAGCCCTGGAATTCCGGATAAAGTAGTGATGATTAAAAAACTACTGGAGAAAGGAATACCTGTGGTGTCAGAAATTGAATTTGCTTCAGAGTTTACATCTGCTAAAATTGTTGGAATAACCGGAAGTAACGGTAAAACAACTACCACAATGCTTACACATCACGTGCTTAAAGATGGGGGGTTGGATGTGAGTATGGCAGGGAATATCGGAGATAGTTTTGCAAAGCAAGTGGCAGAAAATGATACTCCATATTATGTGCTGGAGTTGAGTAGTTTTCAACTTGATGGTATTAAAAAATTTGCGCCGCATATTGCAGTACTGACAAATATTACACCTGATCATTTGGATCGATATGAATATAAGTTTGAAAATTATATCGCTTCAAAATTTAGGATTACAATGAATCAAACAGAAAGTGACTATTTCATCTATGATGGGGATGATGAAGTAATTACAAAATATATAGAAGAGCATCCTATTCGTTCAAAATTATTACCATTTTCATTAAAGAAAAAGGTGAGAAATGGAGCGTATTTGGAAGGAGAAAATATAAAAATAACAATAGACAACAACGAATTTATCATGCCAACAAAAAATTTAGCATTAAAAGGAAATCACAACGTTAAGAATGCAATGGCGGCAGCCACGGTATCACAATTATTGAAAATTAGAAAGACTACAATACGTGAATGTCTTGAAAATTTTCACGGAGTTGAGCACCGTCTCGAGAATGTACTCAAAATAAACAATGTGCAGTATGTGAATGATTCTAAGGCAACAAATGTTAATGCTACTTTTTATGCACTAGATGCTATGAAATCAGCAACAGTGTGGATCGTTGGTGGTGTTGATAAAGGAAATGATTATACAGAGTTGTATCCGTTGGTTAACGAAAAAGTAAAAGCAATTATTTGTTTAGGAGTAGATAATACCAAGATAATTAATGCTTTTGGTAATTGTGTAGATAATATAGTAGAGACGCAATCTATGAAAGAAGCTGTTAATATGGCCTATAAAATTGCAGAGCGTAATGAGAATGTGTTGTTGTCACCGGCTTGTGCAAGTTTTGATCTTTTTAAAAACTATGAAGAAAGAGGAAGGCAATTTAAAGAAGCGGTAAGAGAATTATAATTGATTAGTAAGGTAGCGTTGAATAAATAATTCAAATAAAAAATAAGTAATAATATAAAAGTGACAAAGGTTTTAAAAAATATAAAAGGAGATAAGGTAATATGGGCAATCGTCGCGCTATTGGCTTTGTTTTCATTTCTGCCAGTATATAGTGCTAGTAGTAATTTAGCATATTTATATGGAGATGGAAATACTTTTGTGTTTTTAGTAAAGCATTTTGCACATTTGCTTTTGGGGTTTGGTATTATGTACTGGGTTCATAAGATCCCGTATCACTATTTTAAGGGACTTTCTATTATCATGTTACCCGTCGTAGTTATCTTGTTGTTGTTTACTATGGCTCAGAATAATACAATAGGCGGAGCAAATGCTAGTAGGTGGATTCGTCTTCCTTTTGTGGGGGTTACCTTTCAGACATCTACCTTAGCAGCTGTGGTGCTAATGGCATATGTAGCTAGATATTTGTCGAAAATTAAAGATAAGAAAATAACTTTTAAAGAGTCTTTGATCCCGCTTTGGTTGCCTGTTTTTATAATTCTTATGTTGATATTGCCAGCTAACTTTTCTACTGCAGCGATTCTTTTCTCTATGGTAATTATGTTGGTGTTCCTGGGAGGATATCCCTTAAGACATATTTTTGTAGTGCTTGGAACAGGTTTATTAGCGCTGACATTTTTTATTTTAACAGCTAAGGCCTTTCCCGATGCTTTTCCGAATAGAGTTGATACTTGGGTGAGTAGAGCGGAAAACTTTTTTAATGATAAAGATACTCCAGAAGATTATCAGATAGAACGTGCCAAAATTGCGATAGCGAGAGGTGGTGTAATGGGAAAAGGCCCAGGTAAAAGTGTGCAAAGAAACTTTTTGCCACAATCTTCATCTGATTTTATTTATGCCATAATTATTGAAGAATGGGGATTAGTTGGAGGTGTTTTTCTAATGTTTCTCTATTTAATGCTTTTATTTAGATTGGTCATCGTTGCTCATAAAAGCTCTGATGTATTTGGTAAATTACTAGTAATCGGGGTAGGATTACCTATTGTTTTTCAGGCATTGATTAATATGGCAGTTGCTGTAGAATTATTTCCAGTGACTGGTCAGACACTTCCTCTAGTTAGTAGTGGAGGGACATCGATTTGGATGACATGTATGGCAATAGGAATGGTATTAAGTATAAGTAGTAGTAGAGAGGAGATGTTAGCATCAGATCAGTCTGGCTTTAGTAGTGAAAAGAAGGATGATTTAAATATAAAAGAAGAAAATCCATTAGAGGTTTTGAGTGAAGCAATATGAAGCAACAACCAAGAATCATACTATCGGGTGGAGGTACAGGAGGACATATTTATCCTGCAATTTCTATTGCCAATGAATTAAAGAATAGATATCCTGAAGCTTCTATATTGTTTGTAGGTGCCAAAGATCGCATGGAAATGCAAAAAGTTCCGCAAGCAGGGTATGAGATAGAAGGTTTATGGATTAGCGGAATTCAGCGTAAGTTGTCGTTGAGCAATTTGTTGTTTCCTTTTAAATTATTGAGTAGTCTTTGGAAGTCCAAAAAAATTATTAAAAATTTTAATCCAGATATAGTAATCGGTACAGGAGGTTTTGCCAGTGGGCCATTATTGAAAATGGCAAATTCAGCAAAGATCCCAACAGTACTTCAGGAACAAAATTCGTTTCCAGGTATTACCAATAAATGGCTGGCAAAAGATGCGGATAAAATATGTGTAGCCTATGATGATATGGAACGCTTTTTTCCAAAAGATAAAATTATAAAGACAGGAAATCCAGTTCGTCAGGATTTACTGGAGATAAACAGTAAGAGAAAGGGCGCAATTTCTAAGTACAATCTTGATCCAGAAAAGAAAACAGTTCTTATTATAGGCGGAAGTCTTGGAGCTAGAAGAATTAATCAGCTAATAGAAAAAGAACTTGAATTTTTTGCAAAGAAAGAAGTTCAAATACTCTGGCAATGTGGTAAGTTATATTACAATGAGTATAAAAAGTATGATGCTAATAAAGATGTGCAAGTGCATCAGTTTCTGGATACTATGGATATAGCATATGCTGCTGCTGATGCGATTGTTTCAAGAGCTGGAGCTAGTTCTGTTTCAGAGTTATGTATTGTGGCAAAGCCAACATTGTTTATTCCATCACCTAATGTAGCAGAAGATCATCAAACTAAGAATGCGAATGCGATCGTAAGTCAAAAAGGAGCTAAGATGTTAAAAGAAAGTGAGCTGGATGAAAAGTTTCAGAAAACGATCACTCAATTATTAGAATCTGAAGCTATGCAAATAAAATTGACCCACGCAATAAAAAAAATGGCATTGCCCAATGCAACCAAAGATATTGTAAATGAAATCGAACAGATAATAAGTAAAGAAAAGGTAGAAAATTGAGGAATGAATAAGGGCTTAAAAGACATAAATAATATATATTTTATCGGTATCGGTGGTATCGGAATGAGTGCTCTTGCACGATATTTTAAGTTTTTGGGTAAAAATGTAGCTGGATATGATAAAACACCAACTCAGATTACTTCGGGTTTAGAAGAATTGAGGATTGAGATTCATTTTAGGGATGACATTACCGCAATACCTGAATTATTTTTAAATCCTGATGAAACACTAATTATATACACTCCAGCAATTCCAGCGAATCATACAGAATTGAACTATGTGAAAAACAATGGGTTTTCGATTAAGAAAAGAGCCGAGGTTTTAGGGATTATTACCAAAAACACCTACACCTTGGCGGTGGCAGGTACTCATGGAAAAACAACTACGACAGCAATTTTGGCTCATCTGTTAAAAGAAAGTGGAGCAAAAGTAACAGCTTTTTTAGGCGGTATAAGTGAAAACTATAATTCAAACCTTATACTAGAAGGAAATGAAGTAGTAGTTGTAGAAGCAGATGAATTTGATAGATCGTTTTTACAACTCTATCCAGACATTACTGCGGTTACATCTATGGATGCAGATCATCTAGATATTTATAAAAAAGCCAATGCACTAGAAGAATCATTTAAAGAATTTTCATCTAGAGCAAAAGATCATCTTTTGGTTTGTAATGGATTACCTATTTCTGGTAATACATACGGAATAGAAGATGATTCTGATTATTGTGCTCAAAATGTACGGATTGATAATGGTACATATATTTTTGATTTAAAAACACCAACTCAACTCATCAAGGATTTGCATTTAAACCTGCCAGGTAAACACAACTTGTTAAATGCTACAACAGCCTTTGCTATGGCATTGCTATACGGCTCCCCGACCGCTGCCTTAGCAAAGGCTTTATTTTCTTTTAAAGGAGTTCAGAGACGTTTTAGTTATCAGATTAAATCCGATGATTTAGTCTATGTAGATGATTATGCCCATCATCCAACAGAGATTAATGCATTACATCAGGCTATAAGGGAGATGCATCCTGGTAAAGAAGTGTTAGCAATTTTTCAACCTCATTTGTATAGCAGGACGCAGGATTTTGCAATTGAGTTTGCAGAAAGCCTTAGTCAATTCGATGAATTGTTATTGTTGGATATATACCCAGCAAGAGAGTTACCGATTGAAGGTGTGACCTCAGAATGGTTGCTGGAAATGATAAACTTAGAAAATAAAAAAATAGTTAATAAAAATAATTTAATAAAGGAAATTTTGAAAAGTAATGCTCAGGTTATTACAACCATTGGAGCAGGTGATATAGGAGAAGAGGTAACGAATATAAAACAAGCATTATTGGCGTTATGAAGAAGATTTTGATATATGCGAAATTTGTAGGTCTTGTTGCTTTGATAGCATTTCTTTTTGCTTTTACAGGCAGTAGAAATGATAGTAGAAAGATCAAAGAAGTAGAAATAGAATTTGTCGAAGAGCAGAATCCATACGTAAATGAATTAACGGTTAATAAATTGTTAATACAAAATCAAGTGGGAGTGACGGACGTAGGTAAAGAAATTTTAGTTTTGAATATTGTAGAGAAGGGGCTGGATGCACACAAAATGATTGAAGATTCAGATGTGTATCTTACTGTAAACGGACAACTTAAGGCAAGAATCAAGCAGCGTACTCCAATAGCTAGGGTGAATGCGGTTGTTCCTTTTTATGTAGATATCACGGGTAATACGATGCCGTTGTCGGATAATTATTCAGCTCATGTTCCTCTGGTTAGTAATGTTTCAGAACGAGAAGTTTCTGAAATTTTCCCATTGTTAAGAAAAATTCAACAAGATGAGTTTTTAAAAAAACATGTGGTTAGTGTATATAGAAACCAGAGTGGAGATTATGAGTTAGGATTAAGAGTGTATGCTTTTAAAGTAGTTTTTGGTAAAGTAGAACAATTGGATAGTAAGGTGAAAAATTTTAAAGCTTTTTATCAAAAAGCTTTAAAAGACCAGAGCCTGGATAAATATAAAAAAGTCAGTTTACAGTTTAGAAACCAAGTTGTGTGTACAATAAAATAATACCAATATGGGAAGAGAAGAGAATGAAATAGCGGTAGGATTAGACATAGGAACAACAAAGATTGTTGCTATGGTGGGGAGATATAATGAGTATGGAAAGATGGAAGTATTGGGTGTTGGTAAATCCAAAAGCCTTGGTGTACACCGTGGTGTGGTAAATAATATTACCCAGACGATACAATCAATTCAGCAAGCTGTTCAAGAAGCAGAAAGCGTTTCTGGAGTTAAAATAAGTGAAGTAACGGTAGGTATTGCTGGTCAACATATAAGAAGTTTACAGCATAGCGATTATATCACACGCCCTAATGCAGATGCAGTTATTGACGAAGAAGATATTGATACACTATGTAATCAGGTGCACAAATTAGTAATGTTACCAGGTGAAGAAATTTTACATGTGTTGCCACAAGAATACAAAGTAGATGGTCAAGCAGAAATAAAAGAACCTGTAGGGATGTACGGAGGGCGATTAGAGGCTAATTTTCACGTAGTGGTTGGTCAGGTAACTTCTATTCGTAATATCGGGAGATGCGTAAAAAGTTCTGGATTAGAATTGTCAGATGTAACCTTGGAACCCTTAGCGTCTGCTAATGCTGTCCTAAGTCAGGAAGAAAAAGAAGCAGGTGTAGCATTAATTGATATAGGAGGTGGTACAACAGATTTAGCCATTTTTAAAGATGGAATTATTCGTCATACTGCGGTTATTCCTTTTGGTGGAAATGTGATTACTGAAGATATTAAAGAAGGTTGCTCTATTATAGAAAAACAAGCAGAATTGCTTAAGATCAAATTTGGATCAGCATGGCCTGGAGAAAATAAAGACAATGAGATTGTTTCAATTCCAGGATTAAGAGGAAGAGAACCAAAAGAGATTACACTAAAAAACTTATCTAAAATTATACACGCACGTGTTGTGGAAATTATAGAACAAGTTTTTTTAGAAATCAAAAACTATGGGCATGAGTCGCCTAAGAAAAAATTAATTGCAGGTATCGTTTTGACAGGTGGAGGATCTCAACTAAAACACCTAAAGCAATTAGTAGAATATATTACAGGTATGGATACCCGTATCGGATATCCTAATGAGCATCTGGCAGGTAATAGCGATCCAGAAACTACAAGTCCTATGTACGCAACTGCAGTAGGATTAGTCATGGATAGCCTAGTACATATCAGTAAACAGAAAAAAGCGGCTATAAAAGAAGCTATTGTAGAAGAGGAGATAAAAGAAGAAACCGCATCGATCGCAGGAGAAGGTATCGAAGAGGAAAAACCTGTAATTGATAACAGACCTAGAAAAAATATTCTAGAGAAATGGACAGAGAAGTTCAAGGAGTTTTTGGATAATGCAGAATAGTTGGAAAGTTATATAGTTCAGTTTTGAACATAAAAAGATAGTAAGAAATAAAAGTAAGAGAACAAGAAAATTAGCAATTATGAGTAACAATGAGGAGTTCGAGAACATTTCTTTTGATTTACCCAAGAATCAATCAAATGTAATTAAAGTTATTGGAGTTGGAGGAGGTGGTAGTAATGCCATTAATCACATGTTCCAGCAGGGAATCAAAGGTGTTGATTTCGTTATTTGTAATACTGATGCACAAGCATTAGAAAATAGTCCTATTCCGAATAAGATACAGTTGGGAGTGTCTCTTACAGAAGGATTAGGTGCAGGAGCAAATCCTGAAGTAGGAGAACAGTCTGCAGTAGAAAGCTACGAAGAAATCAAAAGAATGCTGGATACCAATACCAAAATGATATTTATCACCGCTGGTATGGGGGGAGGAACTGGTACTGGAGCAGCACCGATCATTGCTAAAATGGCAAGAGAATTAGATATTCTTACAGTCGGTATCGTTACAATTCCATTTCAGTTCGAAGGAAAAATGCGTAACGAACAAGCACAGTTAGGTGTAGAAAAACTACGTGCACATGTAGATTCTTTAGTAGTTATTAATAATAATAAATTACGCGAAGTATATGGTAATTTAGGTTTTAAAGCTGGTTTCTCTAAGGCAGATGAAGTATTAGCTACAGCATCCAGAGGAATCGCTGAAGTGATAACACATCACTATACACAGAATATTGATTTACGTGATGCTAAAACTGTACTTAGTAATAGTGGTACGGCAATCATGGGGTCAGCTAATGCCTCTGGTGCAAAACGTGCTCACGATGCTATTGTAAAAGCATTAGACTCACCATTACTTAATGATAATAAAATTACCGGTGCTAAAAATGTATTATTATTAATAGTTTCTGGAAAAGAAGAAATTACTATTGATGAGATAGGAGAAATTAATGATCACATTCAGCAAGAAGCAGGTCATGGTGCCAATATCATTATGGGTGTTGGAGAAGATGAATCACTAGAAGATGCAATTTCTGTAACAGTAATAGCAACAGGTTTTGATGTAGAACAACAAGATGAAATTGTAAATACTGAGACAAAAAGGATCATTCATACTTTAGAAGAGGAACAAAGAGCGACAACTCAGGATTTAACTCCTAAGTCGACATCTAGAACTACTCCAATAATAGCACCTGTAACTCAGAAAGAAGAGGTAAAAGAAGAGCCTATAATTAAGCACGAATTGATTGAGGAAGAGGAAGAAGATATCAAAGAATCTTTATTATTGCCTACCACTGAGTTTTTGAAAAATTTGGATGTGGTAGATGCGGAAGTAGTAAACCCATTCTCAACAGATAATGATTTTGTAATCATTAATGCTCAGGATATTATAAACCAAATTGAGGTAAACGATGCTAATGAAGTAGCTGCTGCAGAAAACGAACAGGAAAAAGAAGATCAGTTTACCTTGGCATTTGATATGCCGGTAAGCGGAAACCAGGAAGAAAGTAACCCGCCTACTACTAAGGAAAGCATACCTCCAATTGCTAAAAAAGAAGAAGATGAAAAACCAATTGTTTTTGATCTTACTGATGATATTTTAGAAGTAGAGGTTAATGAACCAATAGAAGTTGTTCCGGTAACTGAGGCTGAAATAGGTGGTGTTCGTAAGTATAGTCTTGAGGAATACATGGAAGAAGAAAAGAGATTAACTGAGGCTAAACCTGAAACTCAGGTAATAGAAGAGGATAAAGAAGTAGTTTTCGAGAAGAAAACCATTGCTCCAGCCGAAGAATCAGAACCTTCAGAAAATGCTGATCCAATAGATCAACCAATTTCTGAAACTTTAAAAGCCAGAGCTGCAGAGCGTAGAGCTAAAATGAAGGAGTTTAATTATAAGTTTAGAAATAATGCATCTAATATTGATGATATCGAGAAAGAACCTGCATATAAGCGTGCAGGACTAGATGTAGACTCTAAACCAGGATCGTCAGAATTATCAAGAACTTCTTTAGGGACTGATAGTAATGATGATATTCAATTAAGAAAAAATAATTCTTTTCTACATGATAATGTAGATTAATCATTTATCATTCCAGCCCTTCGACAACTCAGAATAAATGAAAGACTGGAATCCAAAATTTAACAGTATTGTGTAAACTAAACCGATAATCTAAAATGGATTATCGGTTTATTTTTTATCTTCGCAATCCAAAAGATTAAAACCGATTATCTATGAGTTTACAGGCAAAAGTAATGACTGCTATGAAAGAAGCAATGAAAGCTAAAGATACTAATGCTTTGACATCATTGCGTGCTATTAAATCTGCAATTTTATTAGCTCAGACTGAGAGTGGAGCTAAAGAAGAATTGACAGAGGATCAGGAATTGAAACTATTACAAAAGCAGGTGAAACAACGTAAGGATAGTGCAGCTATTTTTACAGAGCAGGGAAGAGATGATTTGGCGCAACCAGAATTGGACCAGGCAAAAGTAATTGAGCAATTTTTACCGGAGCAAATGAGTGAAGCAGAAATAGAAGCAGTAGTTGTTGATATAATTGCTAAAACAGGTGCTGCAGGAATGAAAGATATGGGTAAGGTAATGGGAATGGCATCTGGACAACTAGCCGGTAAAGCTGATGGAAAAACGATTTCTACCATTGTAAAAGCTAAATTATCGTAAAGATTTTTAATAGGCCCAGTGGCGCAACTAAATACCCTCCCGATCCGAACTGACGTTAGTTTCGTTTGGGCGGGGCGCATAAAACGAATAGTATGTATTATGTGTATGTTCTTTATAGTGTGGATTACGACAAATATTATATAGGTATGACAGATAATTTGGACAGAAGGTTATTTGAGCATAACTTAGGAAAAACACAGTCAACTAAGGCATTTAAACCTTGGAAGATAGTTTTAAAAGAAGTTTTTGAAACTCGACAAGAAGCAAGGATTAGAGAGAAATATCTCAAGTCTGCTGCGGGAAGAAGATGGAGGAAACAACATATTAGGCCGTGTGGCGCAACTGAATAGCGCATCAGATTTCGGCTCTGAGGGTTGGGGGTTTGAATCCCTCCACGGTCACCACAGGGGACAAGTGAAAACTTCACTTGTCCTTTTTTATTTTAATTACTGATAATCAAGGTCTTAAGATAATTGTGATAGGGTTCGGCAAAATTTGTTTAAATTTTAATTTAAGTAAAACATATTTTAAGTGGTTGTTTTTTAGTGTTTTAGGAGGTTTGAATCCTTTCAGAGGTCATGTTATGGAAAAGAAGTTAAGTATAACCTATTGTAGAAAAGTTTTAGAAAAATCTGGTAGAGAAAATCTCACCGATGAGCAGGTTGAACGCATACGTGATGCTCTATATGTAATTGCTGATGTTCAGATAAATTATTCCAAATCTAGGGAAGGGTTTGAATAGTAAATTCACAATACCTATAAGAATTAGATATGTTACTAGCGGGAAACCTGCAATCAAATTTGAAACCATTAAAACTGATCAATTAGCACTGTTCTGCTAAATCCTTAGATCAAGTTCAGGTTATAATAGAGTGTATATGGAAAAAACTTGTTCCAAATAAAACTTCTGATAGCCAGAAAACTAGATTAAAAGATAATAGAACTTATTTAGTCTCAGTCAGATTTAAATTATTATATCAACAAAATATTGTAACTGAAAAACAATATGAGTATTTAAGTTTATTACGCCGATATAGAAACTAACTAATCCATTCAGGAAAAGAAGCATATTTAGTAGCGTATTTTTGTTAAAATTATGAGGAGTTTAAATTACTCTTTTTCTAACATATCGATCAGTTTGTTTTTATGTTGTTCTACTTTGAGTAATACTCAAGACATAGAAGTCTAGTTCTCTTTTTAGTATATTTCAATACGTCTATAGGACAAACTGCTTCTTATGTTGAATTAAATTTACTGGATCTTGTTTTTTATTTCTTTAAAATCGGTCATCAATTCATTATAACGATTCATCACATCTTCTCCAATCACTTGATCAGCGCTATTAACCATATTGTAGATGTATGATATTTGTGATACTAGCATTTGTTGGGGATACGCTCCTTCTGCATTCTTAAGTAGTTTTAGAGCTGTTTTTATATCTTTCAACCTATCTTTATTCGCTTTATCTTTTTTGGCTTCTAATTCCTTCACTTCTTTTTCCAATCGATCTTGTTCTAAACGAGCCTCAGATAACAATGCTATTATTTTTACTTGCATATCGTGCTGTTTTTGAAATAGTTCTTGAGTCATACTATCTGCTTTTATACGAGGATCGATCAATATTTCAAATTCTTGTTCCATAGTTTGATCGTCAACTGTAAGTCTAACAGTGTACTTTCCAGGAGGAACCATCGGTCCGTTTTTGTATCTTTTTTTGATCTCCTTATGCCACGGTCCTTTTTCCAGAAGATCCCAATCAAAACGATTCAGTCCTTTCTTTGATGTTAATTTCTTATTGACATAACGAAAGGTAGTACTTAGATTCATATCTTCTTCCTCGTTTATTGAAGATTTCAGCAAAGTACTATCATTTAAAACTGTGATAATAGGTGATTTTTTCACATCTAAAATTTCTAATTTCAACCCTTTAATTGCCTTCGGTAAATAATAGTCGATATGCACAGCTGTTCTTGGATATTTTGGGAAGCTATTATTAGCACGTACTTTTGGATACCGATATCGAATGGTAGTATCGGGTTTAAAAAGGTGTGATGCTATTCCTAGATTTGGCATCATTTCATCCCTAAGGCTGGTAATATTATCTAAAATCCAAAAACCACGTCCCATTGTACTCAATACCAAATCACCTCTAAAAATTTTAATGTCCGTAATTGGTGTTACAGGAAGATTTTGTTGAAACGACTGCCAAGTTATACCATCATCAAATGAAACAAACATACCGTATTCCGTTCCTACATATAATAATCCTGGTTTTACAGGATCTTCTCTCAAAACACGGGTGGTGTAATCACCAGGAATTCCATTAGATCCTGTACTTAATAAGGTCCAATTCATACCATAATCCGTAGTTTTATAAAGATAAGGTCGTGTATCTCCCAAGATATGTCTATCTACTGCTATGTAAGCAGTAGCAACATCATGTTTTGATGGTGCAATCGATTCTACTCTACCTCCTTTTGGCAGTTTTTTAGGAGTTACATTTTTCCATGTTTTACCACCATCTCTGGTCACCGAGATGACTCCATCATTGGATCCTATCCAGATTAAACCTTCTTGTAATTCAGATTCTCTTATAGAATATAATGTACTATAATATTCCTCTCCTGTAATATCACGAGTAATGGGACTTCCTGAAATTACCTGTTTATCTTCTTCAAAAGCCGTTAAATCTGGCGAGATAATTTCCCATGAATACCCATCAGAATCTGTTTTATGCAAGAATTGAGATCCATGATAAATCACATCTGAATTATGTGGCGAAACATGCACTGGCGCCACTCGCTGAAAGCGATATTTCAAATCTTTGGGATTGTGTCCATAGATATTAGTTGCACCTACATAATGACTTTTTTCAACGCCAGTTAACTTATTGAATACTCCAAAACGCCCTTTGCAATTAACATACACGATATTATGGTTACCAGGCTTTGGGACAGCGGGACCAGTTTCACAACCTCCTGTATTGATAACCCAAGCAGAACCAACGCTCTGTACTGCGCTGGGTGGAAAACTTGGCACAGCAATGGTAGTATAATTGTCTTGTTGTCCTGCGTATAACCAATATGGGTATTGATCATCAACTTCAACCTGATACAATTCGGCGGTTGGTTGGTTGAATTGTGAAGACCAAGTCTTTCCACCATTAAAACTCACATTAGCACCACCATCATTTGCTTGGATTAATAGTTCAGGATTATTTGGATTCAACCAAATATCATGATTGTCTCCATGCGGGACTTTCATTTCTTTCCATGTTTTTCCACCGTCTTTTGATTTAATTAATGGATTTGCATTGGAATAAACGATATCAGGGTTTGTTGGATCCAATTCTATATTGGTATAATAAAAAGGCCTATTCACTAAACGCTTATCGTCTGAAACATGCTCAAATGATTTCCCTTGATCTACTGATTTATAAAGTCCTTGCTCTCCTTTTGGAGCTTCGATAACAGCATAGATAATACTAGAATTAACTGGTGAAACGGCTAAATCAATCTTTCCAATCTTTCCTTTTGGAAGTCCGTTTTTAAGTTGTATCCAGTCTTTACCGCCATTTACAGATTTGTAGATACCTCCTTCTTCCGAAGAACCTCCTGATATGATAGTCCAAGGTTTACGTTCTGCCTTCCATGCCGCAGCATAAATTACATTAGGATTTCCTGGTAATAATTCAAGATCCGAAAATCCTACTTTATCAGAAATGAATAGTATTTTTTCCCAATTTTTTCCCCCATCTGTAGTTTTGAATATACCTCGCTCCGGATTACTTTTAAAAGCATTACCAATAGCAGCTACCCAAACCACATTACTATCAGTAGGATCAATTTCTACAGCACCAATCTGACCTACATGTTTAAGCCCGATATGCTCCCACGTTTTTCCAGCATCAATTGATTTGTATACTCCCTTTCCACTAATGACGTTACTTCGTAATCCGTCAGAACCAGTACCAACATATACTATGTTTGGGTCATTCTCTGCTACCTGTATTGCTCCTATCGATGGTGTGTCAAAAAATCCATCAGAAACATTATTCCAAGTGGTTCCATAGTCTTCAGATTTCCAAACACCTCCTCCAGAAGCTCCTAAATAAAAATTGCCTGGTTTCATAGCTACTCCAGTTACCGCCGTAACACGACCGCCGCGAGCGGGACCTACAGTGCGATATTGTAAGGCTTTAAAATCTTGTGACAAGACTGTTATACTTAAGGTGAAAAATGATAAAAACAACAATTTTGGATTTAAAGAGAGATTCATATCAATAAATTAATTAGATAATAATGGGTTTTTAAGAAGTTAGGTTCTGAATTAAATTTTGGGTACGAGCATTAATATCTTGCCGAGTGCCCAAACTTCTGAAAATAAATATGAAATTAATAAAAAGTAAAAACTTCATTTTCATTTTTTTCGAGATTTGTTCTTTTTCCCACAGAAGTTATTAGATTAAAAATTACTTTACTTATGTAAAGTGGCTTTATATTTAGGATTCATCATATTTTCTACACTTAGAATATTGTCCAGATCTTTTTCGGATAAAAGTTCCTTTTCTAATACTAGCTCTCGTATTGTTTTACCTGTGGTTACTGCTTCTTTACCTAAAAGATCACCCATATGATGACCAATATATGGATTCAAAAATGTAATAATACCCACAGAATTAAAGACCATTTGTCTGGTATCCTCCTCATTAGATGTAATACCATCGATACATTTTTTGGCGAGTGTAGTACATGCATTTGATAATAATTCTACCGATTCAAACATACATTGTGCAATTACGGGCTCCATAACATTGAGCTGTAACTGTCCAGCTTCTGCGGCAAAAGAAATTGTAACATCGTTACCTATTATTTTAAAACAAATTTGATTAACAACTTCAGGAATTACTGGATTTACTTTTGCCGGCATAATGGAAGAGCCTGCTTGCATTTCTGGTAAGTTTATTTCATTGAGTCCACATCGAGGACCAGATGATAGTAAACGTAAATCATTACAAATTTTAGATAGCTTAACACTAGTTCGTTTTAAAGCCCCAGAAATCATAACATAAGCACCACAATCCGAAGTAGCTTCAATTAAATTATCAGAAGGAACAAAATTGACTTTTGTATATTGTTTTAAATAATCGATGGATAACTTAGAAAAACCATTGGGTACATTGACACCTGTACCAATTGCAGTTGCTCCCAAATTAACTTCTAAAATTAGGTCACGACAATTTTTTAAATTCTTTATTTCTTCTTTTAAATTAGAAGACCAAGCTCCGAATTCATCTCCTAAAGACATTGGGACTGCATCTTGTAATTGAGTCCTTCCCATTTTAATGATTTCTTTAAACTCAAATTCTTTTTTATCAAGACTTGTACATAGTATCTCAATACGCTCTAATAGATGATTTATATAGTAAAAAATTGCAATTCTAAAAGCTGTAGGATATGCGTCATTCGTTGATTGAGATCTATTAACATGATCATTGGGGTGTAAAACATCGTAGCTACCTTTCGCATAACCTTTTAATTCAAGAGCAACATTGGCAATGACTTCATTTGCATTCATATTTACAGAAGTTCCCGCTCCTCCCTGAAATACATCAGAAGGAAAATACTTAGTATATTTTTCTAAATCACTTAAAATATGATCACAGGCTTGAAGAATCATATTGGCTTTATCTTCAGGAATAGCACCAATGTCCCTATTTGCAGATGCACAGGACTTTTTGGTTAAAATTAATGCTCTGACAAAAATAGGAAAGTGACCAATTTTTGAATTTGAAAATTGAAAATTATTAATAGCTCTTTGAGTATGTATACCATAATATGAACTCTCTAAAATTTCTAAGCTTCCCAAGAGATCTGTTTCTTTTCTTGTTTTCATATTTTGTTTAAATAATAATTTTCAGATTTAATACTAAAGTGTAGGAAATCATTTAGCATATTTATAGGTCTATTTTTATTAATGATCATTCCAACCCTTGACTTTTGGGTCACCAAGAAATCTGAATAATATCCCAGCGATCATTCCGATCATTATCTGCCAATGCAATGCAAGTTTCTTCATGTGAATTATCTAATTTTTTGTATACAATTAATATTATTTCAAAAAAGCATTTAGCTTTTATTTTTTATATCAAGTTCATATCCCAAATCAATCCCTTTATTTACTCTAGATACTCCATTAGTCATCCACATAGGTGCTGGTTTGTTCTTAAGATAATGATCAAAAAATTGCATCATCCTAATAGATAGATCCTGCTTGTTTTTCATTTTTTTTAAATTATGAGCTTCTTTATTGTAAACTAATAACCAAACAGGCTTTTCTAAACGTCTCATCCCCATAAACATCTCTATACCTTGATAATAAGGTACAGCTCCATCTTGATCATTGTGCATTATTAATAAGGGGGTTTCTATATTTGGTATTCCGAATAATGGAGAATTTTTTATATAAAAATCAGGACGCTCCCATAGACTTTTTCCAATCCTACTCTGCCCTTTTTCGTATTGAAAAGCTCTGCTTCTTCCTGATTCCCATCGAATTCCACCATATGCTGAAGTCATGTTACTTACAGGTGCTCCCGCCATAGCCGCTTTAAATTTATTGGTCACAGTAATCAAATACGCTACCTGATATCCTCCCCAACTTTGTCCTTGAATCCCTATATTGTTACTATCGACATATCCCAATTTTTCTACTGCTTCTACTCCCGATACAATACAATTATATGCACTAGCTCCTGGCTTTCCTTCATCATAAATAATATTAGGAACAAAAAGCACATAGTCATTACTCACTAAATAGCTACGGTTTACTGTTGATTTGCTAGGTTTGGGAATATGATATTTCGAATATGTATCAGATTTTTTTTCATAAAAGTGAGTTATCATAGGATACTTCTTAGAAGGATCAAAATCTTCTGGCTTATAAATAATACCTTCTAGCTTTTTGCCATCATACGCTTTCCAGTAGAAAAGTTCTGCTATTCCCCACTTAAATTCTTCTTGTTGTGGGTTTATATCATTTATTCTCAAAATGTTTTTAAACTCTTTATTAGAAAAATATAGATTTGGTGAAGTATTGAAATTTTCTTTAGTAAAAGCTAAAATATCCGTTTTTGAAGCCTTTGTATAGTTCTTTATTAAAAATGAAGTAGGTTTTATTTTTTCTATTAATTGTTGTTTATTCAAAAGATAAAGCCCCGATACTTTTGTTTTTTTATCAAAGCTTGTTACTAATAATTTTTTATTAACATATGTTGCTTTTGCTTTTTGTTCTGGGTCTAACCTTTCTGTTCTAAATACTATTTTTTTACTTACTCCAATTCTAGTAATATTCTGTGGCCTTTTACTTCCATCGAGGAAAACTCTCCAAATATCAAATTGATCATATATCAACGCGTTACCGTCTTGATCAAACCCTCCAAAACCATGGGGTAAAGGTGATGAAGGGCGATCATTTTCCTTATCATAAAAGATTACATCAAGTTTACCCGTAAGGTTTCTAAGCTTTAGGGTAGATAGTTCTAAGGAAAACCAATGTTGCTGGTTATTATCAAAATATACAGCAAACTTATTATCAGGAGATAAGAATGGACGGGTTTTAATATTTTGTACTGCTACTCTTTTTTTTCCCGTTTCCGTATTAACGACATAAAAATCTTGGGTTCTAGGATGTTTCCAGGAGTATTCTCTTTGATAAGGACTCTTATCCGATCCTAGAATATATTTTTGTTCTTTAAACTGATTCATATACAAAGCATCAATATTTTCATCCTGAATTCTCACAAAAACTTCTTTTTGGATATCATAGTATGAGCAATATGCTTTTTCACTTAGTTCCTTGTAATTTGATCCTTGTTCTGGTTGAATCATTTTATCTTTCCAGTTCCATATATCAACCTCGGGAATTTCATTTTCCAAAAGTGTTGTGTCTTTATAATATGTTGGTATTGGTTTTGAGTAGAAATATAATCTCTTGCTGTTCTTTGAGAATTTAGGTTTTTGATTTTTACTAATCATCCAACCATCTTGCAAATTATTACCAAATACATCAACCAGTGTTTTCAAAGTATCCTTTACATATACTTGTAATTCGAATCGCAATGAATCTAACGATGTAGAATCCCTTGCCGACAAGTAGGCAAAATGATCGCCCCATTGATTCGTAGAAAGTTTATCGTATTTGTATTTTCCTGTATCTATAACTTTTGACACTCCAGTTCGGATATTATATGAATACACACCGATATCTCTTTTATTATTCTTTTTCTGATTTTTCCCTGTAGTTGTAGAATAATAGAAGATATCTCCAAACTCCGGTAATACATAATCTTTTATCTGTAAAACAGTGTCTTTTCGTTTATTTTTCAGGTTATAAATCAATATATAATCCTGAATAAACGATGTTCTATATTCTCCTTTTACAGTATTTTGTTTTTCTCTCTTCGAAGTTCTATTCCTATTTTTAAAATGTTCTATAACTATATAAACAGGCGTTTTTTCAGGTACTTTGTATCCCTTTACGCTCTGAATAGTATCCACTATTTTATTTAATTTTACATTAAAAATTAACAACTTATCTTTAGATTGATCCTCTTTTTTTGTTTTCTTTTTTATCTCTTTTCTTAAAGTTTCATATTCGGGTTTTTGCCTAAAAATGATATACTTTTCATCGCACGTTATAGATGCAGCATATCCATTTTCAAACTGATATTTTTTTTGAGTATCAGAATTATATATTTCTAAATAGCCATCTCCTCTTCTGGTAACCCGTTTAATTTCAGAAACTATCAATTTACCATTAACGGATACTTTGATATCTGTAATTTCCTTCCATAAGTCATAATCCTTATGTGTAAGCTGTTTCTTCTGGGATGTACTCTGCCAAAAAGTGAATATTGATATAATAATTAATATCTTATTTGTCACGGTTCATTGTATTAAATAATATTATGTAATGTCTATAATCGATCTTGTCAAAATTGAGCAAATAAAGAGCCTGATGATTCATCATAATATCAGGCTCATTTATCCAATGGCTAACTCAAATAAGTATCGGGGTATTTAAATTGTAGTAAACCTCATCAACAGGAAGCAAACTTTATAGTACTGTCTCGGATTAGAAATCAATATTAGTTTCTAAATATATTCCTGCGCCCCACTTCTGACAAATACATATCTTCACTACTATGTCCTGCTCCCGGAACAACTTCTATTTTTTGAAGATCATTAATAGAAGTTCCGTAAAAATCATTTAAGTGATCAAAATAATTAATAGCTCTTTCAAACCTGTCTCTCCCTTGCAATACTGCTTCACAAGAATCATCAAAATTCGGAAAATTGGGGTCATTATCATTCTGACCAATTAGATATGCTACTTTTCTTTGTTTTAATCTATCTCTAATAACATCTTCACCTCCTATATCTCTTAAGTACGATGGTAAATCATCCAAACCATATCTATAATCATTATAGCCAGAGCAATTAATTGTAGGTACGGCAAAGGTATTTTCTGTACCAAGAACCTTACGGGTATTGTTCATATATACATAAGAAGCAGGATTATTAACCACAAAACTTATATCAATCCCATCTGCTATTAAATCATCTGCAATTGGAGAAGTTGCAGAATATCTATTTACAAACTGACCTCCAGCTGAATGACCTGTTAATACTATCTTTTTTAAATTAGGGTATTTTGACAGGTTTACCATTATAGAATCCATAACGGTATAAGAAGACACCCTTTCTGGTCGAGGATTACTATCTTCATCTTGTGAAGTAAATCCTATACGCCATCCAGATCCACTCCAATACAGATGTTCTTCATCCAAAACAAAGTTGTCAATATCTTCTTCTTCTAAAAATTGTGGCGAAACAATTAATAGTGAATCAAGCTTATTAGTTTCCAGATTTGCAGCTGCTAACATGCGTGTATATTGTTTTTTTGCAGTCCTTCCTGAACCGTGCAAAACAACTATAGCCCTTGTGATATCGTTATTATCTGTTTCTCTAATATCTTCTCGACCTGAGAAGTATGGAATTTTCAAAGTAGAAGTTCCCACAGTAATAGCAAATTTTTTATCTCCTATAAAATCTTCTGGGTCATTAGGATCCACTTCTTCGATTTCGGTAGTTGAATTTAATGTAATAGTAATTGAATTACCATTACTGGATGAATTTCCTATAGTAACTCCTTCGCTAGATTGTAATGTAAAAGTCAAAGATCTATTTTGGTTTGCTTCTGGGTTGTTTAATACCCTTTGTAGTAAAACCACGCTTGTAACAGCTTGCCCTCTTTTAATAATAAAAGAATCAGATTGAGGTAGCAAAAAATCTTCATTTTCTACCGCATTGTTCTCTCCGGGAAAACTAATTGTAAAAGGTACTGTAATATCCAAATCTTGTTTTGGTCCATCATATCTCAATTCAACCATTACGGGCTGAGATGAAGTACGGTCAACCTCAATGCTTTCAAGATTAAAAAAAACATTGCCTCCTTCTTGAATAGAAGCAGTAATATCATCATCACTCTGACAACTCATCATCAATAATGATAAAGTAATTATGGTGTATATCGTAGATTTCATATTTCTATAAATTTTGTGTGTAAAATAGCTATAACAGATGCTATCTGGATCGTTTAGAATCCAAGAATAACCTGTTAGTCTGATACATCTAAAGAAAGACCTGGTTTTCAAAATGAATCTGATAACCAAGTCTTTTTGGTCTTAGTTGATCATATATTTAATCATTAATTGAGCTCCTTCTTGTGGGTTATCAACATCATAAGTCTCCGCTTCTCGGCCGACATTATTTTCTGTTGCTCCTGCAGAAACTCCTGAAGCTTCAAAAATAAAATTCATACTATTTCCTTCAGTCCAGTCTCCTCTTGCGATAATCTCATTAATAATATTTGATATATCTACGGTTGTTCTATCGGCAATGGGGGTATCTGTTCCTATCCACTCAGGTATATTCCAAACCGCATTGGCCATTGTTAAAGGTCTGGCGGATAAATTTCCTAAATCTTCTGTATATGCTGCAGCATTGCCAACGTCTTCACCAAAAATTGTCATTTCTGTTGGGTTTGCTCCTTCTGTTTGATCCGCTACGAATATAATTTTTGCTTCTTGAATGGTTACTCCTGTTGGAATTGTGACATTATTAAAACGAAGTCCGATTTTTTGTAGTCCTACATCTGGTGTACTAAAAGTATCAAATTCTCCTAATTCGAGATCACCGCTTTCCAATAACATTCTACCGTCTTCAGCTTCTTCTACGTCATCATTGACATTATTAATTGCTACCAGTAGGGTTACAACACTATTGTCAATTACAAAATCACTAGTACTTGTACCTATTTGACCATCAACTTCTACTGTAATTGGTCCAGTTTCAGATCCATTTGGTACTGATGTAGTAATACTGGTGACCGTACTTTCTGTAACTACAGCAACAACACCATTAAACCTAACCACATTATCTCCAGGAATTGTACTGAAATTACCTCCTGTTATAATTACTTCTATTCCTGATGCTCCAACTTCTGGGGAAAAGGATACTATAGAAGGTATCGTGATAAAATCTGTTTCACTAGTAGCCAATAAACCTTCTATTTCTACAGCTATTCTTCCAGAACTGGCTTCAGCTGGAACTTCCACTACCAATTCTGTAGTCGAAGCTGAAATTACGTTAGCTAAAACTCCGTTAAAGCTTACATTATTGACATCTACATCTACATTAAAATTTGTTCCTGTGATTGTTATTTCATCATCCGCTGCGCCACTTTCTGGACTAAACGATGTAATAGTCGGTGTTATCGTAAATAATTCTATGGTTCCTGTTTGACCTAAAACTTCAACCGTAAGTGGACCCGTTGTGGCGCCATCAGGAATAACCACTGTTATTTCCGTCGTTGATGCTGCAATAATTTCGGCTTCGGTTCCATTAAATGCTACAGAGTTATCCGCAATAGTTTCTCCAAAGTTTACTCCGGTAATCACAACTGTTTCTCCAACTGCGGCTCCGGTTACGCTTAAGCTTGTAATCATTGGCGCACTAACAACTCTAAAACTAGGACCATCTACCGTAATCTGACCAATTGTTAAAGCTACTGGTCCTGTAGTAGCTCCTTCGGGAACATTCACTGTCAACTCTGTTTCACTGACAGAGATGACAGATGCAAATACTCCATTAAAACTCACTCTGTTATTTGCACGTACGAGACTAAAATTAGTACCTGTGATAATAACCTCAGATCCAATATCTGCTACATCTGGATCAATGTTAGTAATTGTTTGAGCTGGATCTGATTCTGGTATTACTCTAAAATCATCATCTCCACAAGATATTATACCTGTCATAATCAATGCCAGTACTGACATCACTACCGATACTTTATTATATATATATATATTATTCATTTTTATATTTTTTACTATTACTACTTAGCGTTTTAGCAAAGCTCTATCCTGGTATATACACTAGCATTTGATCAAAATAAGTATCTTCTGAGCCTCCATCGACAGCTATCTCCACAATTAATGTATACGCCGCAACATTTGTTAAAAAACCAGAATCCACGAGATTCCAGGTATCTAACCCATCATTAACAGTTAATCCATCTATATCAAGAAGTACTAGGTTTTCAGTGGTGTTATCTGCTCTTTCTATAATAGCCGTTACTCTAATAAAATCATCGTCTTCGCGATTGTTTCCTCCAATAGGAAAATACTGAATCTGTATACCTGTTGATGGATGTTGTGCAACATCCACTGGTACTCTATCAAATTCTATTCTAATCGTTCCATCTATATCTTCTATCTGGTACGCTTGATTCCCATCTAAAAATGAACCACCAGTTGGACCGCCATCATTACTAACTCCAATTTGCTCTGATGTAAATCCAGGACTACTTACCGTGGTGTTTGGGTCGGAGAAAAAAGATCTAAATCCTATTTCATCATCTACACCAATACCAGTCGCAGTATGCATTACATGTCTTTCTCCTGGATTATTTAATAGCTCGCCTATGGCAACTGCGTCAGGTCTTGTATACCGATCATCGGTACCGAAAGGCTCTTCAAAAGATGTTCCTCTTAGTTTTAATGGCGGTGGCACAAAGAATGACATTCTAAAATTTATTGCTTGATTAAAAGAAGGGTTATCTAATAATCCAGGACCGGAATCACCTCCATCATTGGTGTTATCGTCACTATTAAAAACTGTTATTGCTCCATCAAAAACACCATTCGTCGTACTTATGATAGCAACAAAATCTAAAGGAATAGCAATATCAATCTCTTCTTTAGTCAGATTTAATGCTGTTAAAATATCTTGTCCAGTAAAAGTTAATGTATTTGGGAAAGAGGTTAATGTTATAAATTTATCAACCGTAATATCTCCGTAGGTCAATGATAAATCATACGAAATGATATTATTGTTTGGGTCTTCAACACCATTAGAAAACTCAAGGTTGTCGATTTCTAAAAAGTTAAGTCTAAATGATTCCGGTATTTCATCCCATACTACTAATCCACCTCTCGTAAAATTATCTTCCAGTACATCGTTGTTGTCATTACAAGATATTCCTAATATCAGTAATGCTAATAGATATATATTTTTCATCAATAATAGTATTTAAATTAATTAATAAAACCTGCTGAATTTCTATCCCAAAAAACCTGAGTCACAATTGGTCTTTGTTCCAATTGGTTATTAAAATTAACAGCATCTTCTGGCAATGAAAACAACCTTGGGAAGGGTGTATTGCTATCAAAAATTGGAGCGCTAAAAACAGAAGGGAATCCGGTGCGTCTATATCCATTATAAGATTCTGTAGAATTTCCGTAAGAAGCTAAATAATATTCTTTCAAAATAATATCCAACTTGCCTTGAGCATCAGTAGCATTATACGCAGTCATTACCTCTGCCACATAGGTTTCTATATCTGCTGTAGAAGCGGCAAAAGGAGAGCTTAGAGCAATTCCACCGGCAAAGTTCACTACTTTATCCATTGATTTTCTAATGCCTGATTCTAATAATGCTTCTGCATTATCATTAGTGCCTAATCTCAATGCTGCTTCTGCTCTTAAAAAGTCTACAAAAGAAGACAGTAAAATAGGCAAAATTCCGGCGCCAGATTGATTTTGTGTATCTATGGCAAAATCCGGAGCACTTGGGTTATCCTCATCAAAAGTTCCTCCTACAGGGTACAATCCATAGGTAGCTCTAAAAATAGCATCTGTTCCTCTAGATCTCGTATCGCCATGATCCCTTCCGTAATAGGAATTACCCAGATAACAAAAATCAAAATTAGTAGCTCCAACGCAACCTAACAATGTATCAGAAGGATCTGCTCCATTCTGACGATATACATAATACCTAAGTCTTGGATCTCTGATCGTTTTATCATTTAGAAGTAAGTTTAGGAATGAGTTCCCTAAGAACTGACTATATCCACCTGGAGCGTATCCCGTATTAAAATCCGGATGACGACTATTAGGCTCTGTTTGGTTGGTACCATATTGAAATTGAAAATCCTCTATTGGGGTAATAAAGTTATCTTCTATCAATAAAGCGTTTATCCCTGCTACATCTCCAATATTAACCAACATTTTTAATTGTAGTGACTTTGCCAATCGAATCCATTTATCTGCATCCCCTTCATAATATAGATCATTGGTCGGTACGATAGTGGCATTTATTAAATCTTCGATGGCAGTGTCAATGCGAGCTAGCAAGTCGTTGTATATTGCTTCATCATCATCCGGTTTAGGATTAAATATTTGTTCGCCTCCGGTGGCATTGTTAGCATCAGAAAATGGTATATCACCCAGATAATCCACCATCGTTACAGTTGCATAAGCAATCAAAATAGTAGCCATACCTCTATGAAACAATAGATTTTCATCATTTGAAGCCAAGTCATATATAATAGTAGCATCTTCTACGAATGCATAATAATTCGTGTATTCTCCATTTAAAGCGGTTGGGCTTGCAACGTCCGCATATGTTTCATTTAAAACGGTATAACGCATTACTTCATCAGTAGTACGATTTAAATCCATGAGAAGATCTGCTACTTCTTTCTGAACATTGTTAAGTAAGAAATTTGGATCCGCCTGATCAGGCACTAATAGATTAGGATTTTCCTGAAAACTATCACCAAAATCTCCTAATTCACAAGATGTAGCAAGTATCAAAAATAACAAGCTAATTGTTAGATATATTTTTTTCATCTTATATATATATTATATTAAAAATTAACAGAGACAGACAAAGAGTATCTCTTGGTTGTTGGTGTAGACAAACCTGTTGTTTCGGGATCAAAATTAATTCCGTCAGGAAAATCTGGAGCACTAAAAAAGACATTCCTTCCGCTTAGGGATAAATCCATACTGCTAAAAGGCAATTTTTTAAACGTTTTTTTATTGAGATTATAAGACAATGAGATTTCTCTTATTCTAAATACTGAAGCATCAAAAGTGATGTTTTCATCAGGTTCATAAAAGTTATTAAATACTGCATTATTACCTGTTACTTGTATCGTATTCGGTATCGTATTACCATTCGCATCAAACAAAGGTTCTCCAAAGGAAACATCTCCGTACACACCTGGTAGTATAAAACTACCTTCTCTATTTTCAGTATCGGTAGTAACTCCTCTTTCTAATAAAAGTTCCACAACACTGGATCTACGATCGCCGCCATGTGTGTATTCTAATTGTGTAGAAAGTGTAAAGTTTTTGTATCTAAATTCATGAATAGATGTAGCTCTAAAATCGGGTACACTATTTCCAATAATTTCATCTGGTAATCCTACATCATCACTATCAATTATGTTTCCGGTAGCAGGATCAATAAGTGGATTTCCTTGTGTATCGCGAACAACATAACTTCCTACAAAAACGCCTAACTCTTCTCCTTCTATAAGGTTTCCTTGTCTGGTAATATCACCGGCTAGATCAACTACAACTGTTTTAAAAGTGGTAAATGTGTTTCTTATATTCCAATTAAAAGAAGATTTTCTAAACAGTTTAATACCTAAGTCTATTTCTAATCCTTCGGTATCTACTCTACCAGTATTAATAGTAGTTTCTGTAAAACCTGTAGAAGGAGCAATAGCAGTTCCAAAAATTTGGTTATCCGAAATACGAGAAAAAACCGACGCTTGTAGGGTGACAGCATTATTTATAAAATTACCTTCTAACCCTAATTCAAATTCTTTGTGTAATTCTGGTTTTAGATTAGAATTTGCCAATTCATTAAAGAACGAATTGGTTACCAATGGGTTTCCATTGACATCAATAAATTCTCTGGGATCTGATGATAAACTTTGCCTGGTGTTAAATCTACCTGGAAAACCAGATGAAGTAGCGTATGCACCTCTTATTTTCAAATAATTAACCAAACTCCCTCCAAAATTAAATGCTGATGTTGGTACAAATGAAATAGAAACTCCGGGATAAAACAGATCCTGATTTTCTCGTTCTATAGTAGATCCTTTGTCAAACCTTCCTGATAAATTAAGATATAAATAATTGTTATAATCAAATTGAAATTGGCCAAATACTCCAAGAAGGTTTTCTTTATTTGTATCAAAATCTCCTTCTCCTGGAGTTCTAAAATTATTAGGTCTTAAAAAACCAAAAACAATCTGCTCAGCATATTCAGAATCTTGTGATCTAAATGTTTCATATCTTGAGTTTACTCCCAATTGTGATTCGAAGCCTATTTTATCAGATAGCTCATAATTTGATTCTAAAATTAACGTATTATCCACATCAAATTCCGTATTCGATGTTAATTCTAATGATCCTAAAGATGCGGTAGTGCCTAACCCTCCTCTATTTCTAAACTCTAAACCATTAAAAGATTCAACTTGTAATCCTCCTCTATATCTAAGTGTATGATTTTTATGTAATTGATAATCCAGGTTTATAGTTGCATTAAATCTTCGTATTGCAGATTCTCTACCCGTATTCTCTATAGTCCACCTTGGGTTTTCACGATTGGTTCTATAATATACACTCTCTCCTGTTATAGGATCCTGAAAAGGGAAACTCTGTATATCCAAACTTCTTGGTATGATATAGAGATTTTCTAGAATATCTTGTCCTGCATCATCATCAGAACTTACAGCACCATATGAAAACCTATCTCTAGAACTATATGAAATAGACGAAGACAGTTTCAGTTTATCTGTTAATTGGGATGTACCTCCTAACCCTAGAGTAAACCTTTTAAAATCATTATTTCCCAGGATCCCTCCTTCATCAGTATATCCTAATGAGAAATTGAGAGATGTTTTTTCTCCGGTAGCACTAATATTCGCAGATGTTATAAGCCCAATTCCTGTATCAAAAAAATCCTTAACATTATTTCGGGCAGCCTCAAATGGAACCACTTCATTTGCAAACTGAGGGAAACCTGGATTCTGCGCTAATGGATGCGGGACAAAATCTATATCTGTAAAACGAGCACCATTACTACCTACATTTCCTAAAGTACTAGCATCAGTAACTAAATTATTTCCTACACCATAGGTATTTTGAAAATCTGGTAAATTAGCCACTGTATTAGTATAAGTGGTCTGCGTTATTTTAGCATTAAAACTTTTTTTGCCAATGGGTGCATTAGCTGACTTTGTTTCTATAAGAATTACCCCATTTCTACCTTGGCTTCCATAAAGGACAGATGCATTCAAACCCTTAAGTACAATAATGTTCTTTATACTATTTGGATCTATATCCAAGAGACCTCCTGAAAAAGGTACATTATCTACAACTATTAAAGCTCCGTTTCCCTGTGTTAATGATAGACTACCTCTTATAGTAATACTAGCAGCTGCTCCACTACTACCATTACTCGGAGAAATTTGAACTCCAGATATTTTACCTTGTAACGATCTGGAAATATCAACTTCCGGTCTACTTTCAGTTTCTTCAGTGTCTATTTGCGAAATAGCATATCCTAATGCTTTCCTTGATTTTTTAATTCCTTGAGCAGTTACTATTACTTCTTCCAGACTATTTACATCCTTTATTAAAGTTATGTTTATTACGTTTGTTTCTGATACAACAATTTCTTGTGTTTGAAAACCTACATATGAAAAAATTAATACATCACCTCGTTTAGCTTCAATACTATACTCTCCATCAAAATCTGTTAAGACACCAATATTTGTATTTTTCACTAATATATTTACTCCTGGTAATGGAAGATTATCATCTGAATTCACCGTTCCTTTTACAATTGACTGTGGCGCATATTCAGTCTTAGCAATAGTGGTTTTTTGTTTTGAAGATTGTCGTTTTTTTCTCTTCTCTATATCGTCCAAAATTTTCCGAATCTCTCTCACTGAAGCTTTTGAGTTTTTAGGAAATAAGACAATACTATTTTTATAAATCTTAAAATTAATATCTGTTCCCTTAAAAAGTTTTCTTAAAACGGCATAAATATTTTCGTTTGTTGCCGATACTGATACTTTCGTCGAAATATCGATCAAATTATTATTATAGAAGAAACTGTATTCACTTTTTTGTTCTATTTCCTCAATCGCCATCTGTAACTTGACTTCATTTACAGATATAGAAATATTTTGAGAATAAGAACTGAATGAAAATATCTTCGAAATAGTAATACAAAGCAAAAGCGAATAAATTTTCATAATTCTTATAAGGTCTTTCCCGGAAAGAAAGTTACCGGATAGATTTTTTTTCATAATTTTGTTTGATTTTAATTATTCTAATTCTTGAGTCTAATTAAATGATCTTTGGAGAGGATGTTGCCGCATCCTCTTTTTTTAGATCATGTGTTCCAATTACTGTGATTCTAACATAATTTTATTGTTTAAGTGTTTATAATTAATAGGTGATGAAAGTTTAAGAATTTCTAATACTTCTTCCAGAGATAAGTTATCAAACTCTCCTGTATATTTATATTGTAATAGTGTGTCAGATCGTATTATAAATTCTGTATTATATTTTCTTTTTAGATCTAATACCACTTGTTTTAATGGTGTTTTATCAAAAACTAGTTTTCCTTCTTTCCAGGCGATAATGTTCTTAGAATCTACACTATCAACTTTAATACTGCTCTTCTTTTTAGTATAAACAGCTTGCTGTGATGGTTCCAGGACTATTGGAGTCTCATTTTTATTATTTAAAACTTCTACCTTTCCTGTTACCAGTGTAGTTTCTACTTTTTCATCGTTTGGATAAGACTTAATATTAAACGAAGTTCCAAGTACTCGAATCTTTATATTGTCTGTATGTACTATAAATGGTTTTGTAGTATCTCGCTTAACATCAAAAAAAGCTTCTCCTATCAAGGTTACTGTTCTAATACTATCTGCAAATTTTTTGGGATAGGTTACATAACTATCAGCATTCATAACCACAGTAGAACCATCAGGTAAGATAATTGTTTTTTGATCACCGGGGTTTGTAGCAATACTTTTTATATCATTACTAAAAAAATCTACTGTAGTTACTATCAAATTATTTCCTGTAACCGAACTAAATGTATAACCCGCGATACATAAAACTACAAAAGAAGCTGCAATTGCAATAGATTTATAGGCCCGCTTACTGCTGGTTTTTCTAGAATAAAATTTCTGATAAGCTTTCTCTTTATTGATATCTTCATAAGCATCCAGTGTAGAAGAAACATATGTTGCCTTAAGAAGATTATATCTTTTTTGATTGGCTTGATCTTCATTAATCCATTTCAACACATCTCTTTTATCCTCAGGATTAATTTCTCCTTTGATAAATTTTATGAGTTCTCTTTCTTCCATTATTTATTGTCTTATACATATAAAGACGTATAAAAATGAAACTACCCCTAAGTTATTTTTAAAAATTTTAGAAAAAAGATAAAAACTCTTTAAGATGGACTCTCATATGCTTGATAGCTTTGGACATATGATTCTCTACTGTTTTTACTGAAATATCTAATTCATCAGATATTTCTCTATTTTTTTTACCTTCTATTCGGCTTTTCAAAAAAACATTTTTACATTTTTCAGGAAGTAAATCAATAGCTAACTGTATCTTTTGTGCCAATTCTTTTTCTATTATAGAAGATGATCCCTCATCACTAAGAGCTTTATGATTAATAAATGCTTCTAATTGGATTGTATTTTTGGAACTACTCAGTTTATATTTTTTAGATCTCAGGTAATCTAAACATGAGTTTTTTGTAATCTTAAATAAATACCCATTTACATTACTTTTAATATATTTTCTTTTTTTCCAGGCT
This sequence comes from uncultured Aquimarina sp., assembly GCF_947492405.1. Classification (GTDB taxonomy): domain Bacteria; phylum Bacteroidota; class Bacteroidia; order Flavobacteriales; family Flavobacteriaceae; genus Aquimarina. Next base: position 140,626 of record NZ_CANLMP010000002.1, on the reverse strand, counting down.
TTGAGAAATACATCCTGAACGACCTCTTCTGCATCTTCAGCATTAGAAATATATCCTTTAGTAATATGTAATAATTTGGCATAGTAAAGCTCAAAAAGAATTTTGAAAGCTTCCTCGTTTCCCTCTTTTAAATTCTCAATGAAAAAATTATTCTTTATTTGTTCCCTTTGCTTCAATTATAAAAATAATTCATCATAAAGGTAAATATTTTTTATTTTAAATTCTTACTAAGACAAAAAACCATTAAATAATCCTAGATATACTGGACTAAGTCACCCTCTCAAAAGCATTGATTTTTTCTATAACTTAGAGCTTTCTTTCTGTCGGATTCTTTCTCTTATATAAAAAGGTAGTCAATTCTGTCTATTCAGATCGATATGTTTAAATTCAAAATCGTTTTTTACGAAGATATTGTTGTTAATTATGGAGCAATCTAACCCTTTAGGAGTTGATTTGGTAAAATTCTGGAGTGAATTTAAAAGTCACTTAAGATCAGGGCGGTTGAATTAGTTAATACAAGAAAAAGTAGGCGAGAAGTCATTACTGATTTAGGTATTCGTCAAGAATTATTAGGAAGATTATGTCGAGAATTTAATTCAAATTCTACAGGGAGGGGCAGGAAACGGTCGTCCAAATTTAACTCCAGAATAAAAGCAAATCTTAGAATTAAAAAGCATTAAGGTATGCAGAATTAGAGCTTGATATCTTAAAAAAAGCAGTTAGTATCTTCTCCAAGAACAGGTAAATATTTTTATAGACACTTTCAAAATAAAATATCCTATTGAGAAGATGTGTAAAAGATCTGTTTCAAACAGAGAAAAAGAAAACAACAAGTTTTTAGAAGAAATACTAACTATTTATGATCATCATCATAATGGTACTTATGGAAGTTTTCGAATATAAAAAGAATTATATGATCTAGGAAATAAAGTATCATTCATGTCCAAGAGTTGCTAGAATAATAAAGTATAATATACAAAGTAAGTCAGAAAAAATGGATAGTAATCGTGAATTCTAAACACAGTAATCCAATAACCCCTAATTCGTTAAATATAAATTTTACAGTTGATTATTCGGGTCAAGTATGGGTGTCAGATCTCACATACTTAAGAACAAAAGAAGGTGGTTATATTTAAGGCTTATTTGAGCGTAAAGTAATCGATTGGAAATTAAGTAGCACTATGAAAGCAACTCAAACATCTATTAAAGTATTAAAAATCGTGCTTTCTAATAGAAATAGAAGTAATCATTTAATTTTTCATTCTGATAAAGAAAACTAGGATGGATTTAATATTAAGACAAGTTTAGGATCAGTGAATTACAATAAGTGTTCCGTTTTTTGAATATGCCGCTGACAAAGAGGGTACGCAACAAATATCTGCGATTTAGGTATAAATATTGGCTCTATGCTCTCAAATAGTAACTGTCAAGAGTAGCCTAGCTTGGCAATATGGATTTAAACCTTAGACTTATTAAGAAGAGTAATTGATGGAAGACTGTCACGTAAGGTTCTGTTAGAGGTCTCCCCATTTACCTACTCGACTTATTTTCTAAATCTTATTTTCTTTCCCTGCAAAGTACCACGATAATATTTCTTTCCATGTTTTATGAATAATAGCTCTCCATATTCTCCTTTCTTAATACTTGAATCTACTCCAAATATTTTGTGATCGTATAGTTGTACAACTTTTTCATTTGAGCAATGCCCTACGACAATATGTTTTGATAATATTTCTTTTAGTATATCTGAGATTTCATTATCTCTCAAATTATCCTTGAAATAGCCTCGGTACCATACTGGTCCGTTTTCACCAAAATATGTTTTGTAAAAATCAGTCGATTTCACTTCGTCTTTGTCTATTAATTCCCTCATAATCTTGTTGGTTTTTTCTATATCATAACCAATGGACAAAAACTTTTTTGAAATACCTCCATGGACAAATGTGTTATCACCTATTTTTACGATTGTAGGTTTTGAGCGTAACCATCTTCCCAAAATTGTATGTTTCCCATAGAGTTCAGAGTAATTCAATTTTAACAGTTCGCAAGTCTTTTTATATTTATCGTTGATATATTTCAAATTTCCATGTAAAATCATGTATTCATGGTTACCTAATATAAAGTGTACTTTTCCTTTTTTCTTTTTTGCTTGCTTTTCAAGTTTGTAAACCAGCCAAAGCATTTCATTGACTTTCGGGCCTCTGTCAAAAATATCTCCAACAATTACAAGGTGTCCATTGTTATATTTCCAGTTAGAATTTTTGTCAATTATTTTGTTGTTTTTTAATAACTCAACAGCCAAGTCATATTGACCATGAATATCACTTAATACTACAATGTTTTTTACTTTTTTGTAGACACTTTTTTCAATTCTGAATATAGTGTCATAAGATGTTAGTCGTAAATCTTTGATTATCAAATTTCCATCGACGATTTCCTTTTTAATTAATTTATCTTTTTCGATAAAAATATATGGACCATCATTTAAGGTTTTAGTATCTATTATCTGCTGTTGCCCTTTAACATTAAAAGTTGAGAGTAATAAGACTAAATTAAATATATATATTATGTTCATTTATGATTTTTTTCATTCTGACTAACATTAATTTTTATTTTTGAAAATCAGGATGTAGAAAAATCTAGATCTTCTGGTTTTAAATCAAATTTATCGATTTGTTTTTTAATTCTTTTCACCAGTCAGAGTTTTCTTTTCTGGTCCAGTTATAGATATCCTTCCGGTTTTTGATATTGTTTTGCTTTTACGATCATATTCCATACAATTATAGCAAGTTTTCTAACTGTTACAGTAATAACTGACGCTCTACCTTTTCTAAAATTTATTCAATGAAAAAAACCTCCATGCGTACTATCTTTTAAATTCACTATCGCATTTGCTGCATTTCTTAACGCTATTTTTAAGCGATTACTCCCTTTACCTATTTTACTAGACAATACCTTTTTCTCCAATTACTTTGTTATTAGAAGCTAATCTTAATCAAGAGGTAAAGTGTTTAGTTATTTTAAAATTATGTATGCCTTCAAATCCTATTTCACTCATGGCGTTAAGCACTGTATTATATCTTATTCCTTCAATAATGAGTAAATCGAAGTCTTTAAACATTTGATATGATTTAAAGTCAATGTCCATATTTTTAGTTGTATTTTTATGGATTATTCTGTGCTTCTTTTTATCGAAGTGGTGTCCTTTCTTCAAAGTCTTTACCAATAAAATTATCTGTTTTTAAAGCTATTTGATCATGATTTTTCTTGTGGATATTTGTATACCTCTAATTTGTCATTTAAGGCATATAAATAATCTTTTCTCAATGCCTTTACAATTTTTTCTTCAATTTTTCTGTAGTTATAATCTATTAAACCAGCTAATGCTTTAGGATTGATTTCTCCCAAACAAATTGCTGTAATAATTATTAAACTAGTAAGCCCAACCACATATTTTACAACCACATCTAGTCTTATATTCATAAGTCTTAGGTACTTTTTGCATTTCTTTGTGGCAGTCGCAGCTTATTGAAATAAACAATCACTAAAATAGTACTTTGAAACGGTACTTTTTTAAGAAAAGCGCTGTTTTTTACTCTTTATTAGAAGAGAAAAATGACTACAACAAAAATAACCTCTTCATTTTAAATCGGTTATAAATCGTAGCAGAAGCAGGACTCGAACCTGTGACCTTCCAGTTATGAGTTCTGAAGTTACAGGTTAGAAAATGTATAATTTCTTTTTGTTAAGTAACTCTAAAATACCTTGCTAACTCATTGATTTTCATTAGTTCATTTTCAAAAGGGTTCGACATATGTCCTGCCGAGGTCACATCAAGCAAGAACCACGCCATTTGGCGTGGTTCTTTATTTTATGGGAAAGCCAAACGTAGTCTGAAGCTTTGGAATAAAATGAATAACAAGAGTGCTAGCTCGAGGTTTCTTATATGCAGTAGTGAGCTTAATGGGATCAATATAGTTAATCCCTCTCTAGGTCACTCTAAGTTTGAGAACCTCTGTAAATATTAATATTTATAGGGATCCTGCTTTTTTATAAATTTAGTTTTTGATGACTATTACTTTATTATATACTCAATATTAATTAAAAGACGAAGATACTGCTAGTAAGATATATTAACGGTTATACTAACAATGAAGCAAGGGTGATAAATTTTCAGGTATTTCTAAATTGAACAGGCGTTTTACCAGTTTTCTTCTTTACAAAACGAACAAAATGTGTTGGATTTTCGAAATGAAGGTCATAAGCAATTTCACTTATGGTTTTAGAAGTTTGTAGCAATAATGATTTAGCCTCTAATAATCTTCTATTATGAATGGTCTGCAATGCTGTCTTACCAGTTAAATTTTTAACTACATAATTAAGATGAGTAGGATGAATTGCCATTTTATTAGCAAATTCTTTTACGGATTTTAAAATATTCTCTTTATTGGTGCTGTATTGTTTTTCAATCAATTCATTAAATTGATTTAAAATACGAGTATCAGAATCTTGAGTGACACTACTCGTACCAACTTTCTGTTCATATAAATTATTTGATTCTAATAGTAAAATATTGAGATATGATCTAAAGATATCATTCTTGTTTGCTAAATCTTGTTTAGATAATTGGATGATATTCTCGCAGGTGTTTTTTAAATGTGCAGTTTCTTCTGGAGTAATCTTAATACCCATTGAGGCATTCCGGGTAAAGAAAGGGAAATCAGAATGTAGTTTATTCTTTTTATGAACGACTGAATAAAAATCCGAAGTGAAATAAATTATAAAGCCTGACAAAGGTTTGATACTTTCCCAAGACTGTATATGACCTTCTCCTGAGAAGAAGAGCATATTGTTTTCCAAATGCTTTTCTTCAGAGTTGTTTTTCATGTCAATTTCACCACCTAAAATTAGCATTATTTTAAAAAACCGTTTGCGATAAGGAGGCATTACTTGGGGGAGGTTTTTTGCAGAATCTTCTAGCTTGCCAACAGAAAATCCTTCAAAAACCTCACAATCAAAATTTATAAAGTCATAATAATCTTTAATGTGTGAGAACGTGTATATATCATCTATTTTCAATTCGGAAGCAATATTTTATTGGTCTTCTAATTTAAAAAAAACAATTGATTAAGAATTATAAATCTATACGTTTATTACAATTCTTCCCACGTTCTTCCCAGCTAACATATTTTGGGCGAGTTCTGGCACGCTCTTTAATGGTTCGATGATTATTGATTTCTCTAAATTATCAAAGTCTACTATTTCAAAAAGCCGCTTCCAGGCGCGTTCACGTTTTTCTTTTTCTGTATATACAGAATTGATTCCGATTAATTTAATACCTCTCATTACAAAGGGTGCCAAGGATATATCTAAATCCAATCCAGTTACAATACCGGTTGAGATACCAATACCTTCATATTGTAATTGTTTAATGGCTCTTGACACTGTATTACCACCTATTGAGTCTATAAAGGCAGCATAGTTTTCTTCTTCAAGACTTTCTAGGGTTTGATTTTCAAATTCCTTACGATCAATAACCTCATTCGCGCCAATCGATTTTAAATATTTTGATGATGAATCTACTTTTCCAGTACTGGCAACAACGATATAACCTAATTGATGTAATAATTGAATGCTTAATGAGCCTACACCACCCGTTGCCCCGGTTACTAGCACTTTTCCATCATCCGGAATAAGCCCGTTAGTTTCTAATTCATTAATAGCTAACATTGCTGTAAATCCTACGGTTCCAAGTCCCATAGCTTGGATATCCGTTACAGAATCAGGTACTTTAATCAACCAATCATCATTGGAAACTGCTTTTTCTGCCAATCCACCAAAGCGATTGTAACCTACACCGTGGCTGGTGTGTAACACACGTTCGCCTTTATTGAATTTTTCGTTTGAACTCCTAATAACGGTACCAACAAAATCGATACCTGGAATATGGGGAAAAGACTCCACCATATTCCAAATATTAAACATCGTTGCAGCATCAGAATAATTCAAAGCAGAATAATTCACTTTTACGAGAACATTCCCTTCGGGAAGTGTTGATTCATCTATGTTTTTAAATTTTGGCACTGCTTTTTCCTCCTCTTTTTCAATGACAATCGCTTCCATAATCATTTTTATTTTTATGATTAAACCAACACGGCTTTAGTACCGATTCGATGTTTGTTCTTTTGAATAAATTCTTTCCAGGTAGTAGGTTTACGACCGGTAATATATTCGAAGTTGTCAAATGTTTTTCCAGAAGGAATTTCACCTGAAGCATTGAGGGCAAATTGATCAGATACACACTTCATGTAGGCATCAGCATATACAGAATCTTTAGTACCTTGATAGGTCATATCTCTAAACTCATCAGGATGATGTTTAACTACATTGAAATTCTGTTCAGTTACCTCAGTCATTATCTCTGAAATTTCTTTTATAGTTTTTGCATCATACCCTAATGGAATGGTTTCATTATGATATTTCTCGGGATAGATAAATATCTGTGCAATAACCTCTGCGATATCATCTGTATCAATCCAAGTCCAATTAGAATTACCTATATAGTCATGCAAAGTATTTTCCTGTAGCCACCCAAAATTGAAGATATTCTGCATAAAAGATTCTGGTTGTAAGTGGGTATAATCAAATCCTAGTTTTTCGATATAAGCTTCAATAAACTGATGCCAACCCCAATGCGATACTTCATTGGTTTTTGTACTTGATGCACCTATATGAACGATGTGTTTAACACCTTCTTCTTTTGCTATGTCAAGAAAACGTTTGCTTTGTCTCATCATATCAGCTGTATAGCTAGTCATCAGTAAAGCACTATCCATTCCTTTCAAAGCGGGCCTAATAGATTCTTTGTCCTCGAGGTCTAGATATACTCCTGTTACATTAGCATGATCAATTACTTTTTCTTTGTTCCTGGACGTTCCAAAAAGCTGTAAATGGTTTTTTGTACTTAGTAACTCTATTACTTTGTTACCTATTTGTCCTGTTGCTCCTACGATGAGGATGTTTTTCTTTTTATGATTTTCCATTTTTGTATTTATTTAGATTTTATTTACTAGATTCTTCGACAGCAAGGTCAAACACTTTGTAATTGCCTTCATTCCAACTTAATTCTTCGATAACTTTGTAGATTTTCCATACTTCGTTTGATTTACGCATCCAAAAATTATGTGTTCCGACCATAATCTGTACTGGACTTCCAAAATTGTTTTTCTTGTAGTGTTGTGCATGCAGCATTACCGAAACATAAGCCTCATCACCTTCAACTACTATTTTATATGGTGTTAGGTCGTGTTGTGTAGCATCCAAGGCATCAAAGAATTTGGCTGCACCAGCCACCCAGTCATCGGCTTTTACTTCCATTATGCCACCAGCACCTCCTATAGATACTGAGAAGTCCATTTGTAAATTATCTGCGAATAGCGCTCTGTGCATTTCCCAATCCTTTTTATCAAGACTATAAGCATAAGTGCTTACTATTTGTGATATAACTTCTCTATCGTATAGCAGTTGTATTTTTTCTGAATCATTGAGTTGCTTTTGGGATAAGCGTCCTGGAATGATTTTATTTTTATTTAAGTTTTTCATTAGTAATGTCTTTTAGATTATTAAATAATTACACTACAAATTTACCCTAGGCAACAGCGTATTACGTAACCATTTTACAAGATGAAATGACCAAAATGCAATAGTTTTATTGAAGAGGTTTTTTCTTAAATTTCTAAGAGGGTAGTAATTGCTTAAATATTTTTGATTTTTCTACGTGATTAGTAGAAACAGTAATCCTTATTAAAAAAATAAAGACTTACATGGATTCAGATATATTTCTAAAATATTATGTCATAGAAATCGGGGATCACGTAACCTTGTAAAATGGTTTAGATAATCTAAGAGCTGTATGATCAATTTTAAATAAATCAATCATTTTTTATGAGTACATAAAGAGTATATAATTATAGAAAAATCCTCGTCCAAAAAAGGTTAATGTATTTTAAGAACAGTTTGATCAGAAAATAAAGAGCTTAGTAATGCTTTTATATTTATGCCTTAAGAATGTCAAAAGAGGATTCTCTTTATATCGTTTTATAAAACAAATTTATCAAGTGTTACTTTTTGTTCCTGATTATACAGCTTAATGACTTTCACACTTTTTGTTTGATTAGAAAGCCCATAGTTTCTATAAATTGTATATTTCATTAAGGGAGGAGTAGGGCTTGATTCTTTTTCAAAAGACTGAATATTAATGATCCATTCTCCTTCTATAAAAGGTTCATCTATAATAAACTCTTCTGATACGACACCGCTTTTTATTCTGTTCGAAAGTAATTCTTGATTTTCTTCAAACGTATGAGACCATTTATAAAACTTTTTCTGAGGATCAACGAACTGTAATTCAAATTCTGTAAGAGGTTTATTCCATTCAAAAACTATACGTACGTTGAAGCTTTCTGCAACTAGTAAATCTTTTGGCAAATCAGTATATGATATTTCGGATCTATGATTATTAAGAAAATGTCTGAATTGTGCTTTTGCTTGAGGTAATATTTCCGAGAAATCGATATTCTTATCGTCATTATTTAAAATTCTTTTATAAAGTTCAAACGATTGTTTATACTTTTTGTTTTCTTTATAACTTCTGGCAAGATCAAGATAGGATTGAGCATAATGTGGTTTTAAATCTCCTATTTTTTCATAGATCAATAAAGCCTTTTCTATTTCATTTCTTTCTTCCAGATAAAAGGCTAAGGTCCGTAATACACTATAGTTGCTTTCGGATAACTCTGCCAGGTTTGATAAAATTTGATCCGAAAATTTTTTGTCCCACCTTTTAAAATAGTACATACTGTAGATGTGAAAAGGTACTTCTAATCGATGTGTTTTTAGCAATGAAAAATAGATGTTTTTTGCATTTGAGTAGCTATCGCTTTTCCATAAGGCGTTCAAGTATGCAGGTCTTTTTAGGTTAGGGTCTAATAAAAAGTGGGATTCTTTGTATTCATTACCTTCAACCAAAAGTGATGGAGTAGACTCTTTTTTTTCTAAAGCATCTATATTAAAAACTGTTGTAATAATAAATACGCCACCACTTGTACCATATTGAGTCATTTGAGCAAATGAATTTATCAACGTGATGCTTTTTATTTGTGATGGTAATATATGAATTGGAGGTCTTTTATATACAGCACCATCTACAACAAAAATAGGAGCGGTTCCATACCAAGCAAGAGCTTTGGTAACACCGATACTAACTTGATCACCAAACCCTGTAACCTGAACACCTGGTATGATTCGAAAAACATCAGCAAAGAAAAATGAAGATTTAGGAAACTGTTCGTTATATATAGTAAAATTAGCTCCAACTATTCTTTTCTTTTCATTTTCTCTGTTTATGTCTTGTTTTGATCGCGAATCATTTTTTGATTTTAAGTATACTTGATCAAGAGTTTTATATTTGGGTTTTAATGTTACTGATATTTTTTTTGATCTATCAATTTTTACTTGTTTGGAAACCATTCCAAATGATTTAAAAACAAGTATATCATCGTAATCAGCATTGATTGAAAATTCACCATTGGCATTCGTCTCTACCTCATTTAGAGAACCAATTAAAGATACACTGCATCCTTGTATTGGCATGTTGTTTTTTGTGAATACGGTTCCTTGAATGCTGTTTTTTGTGAGATCGATATTGTATACAGATTGATCTTCGATATCATTCATGATAACATCGACAGCAGTTTCCGTATTTATTTTTGATAAGTTAATATAATATCCTTCGTTAGAAATACTTGCATCTTGAAGGATCGTATGATTTGCTTTTGGATTACTGTTTACATAAAATGCAGGAGTGGTATACATAAATTTATGATCTCCATAGGTGTGAATACCATCAGTAAATACCAAATATTGATCTGGTGTTTGTGTTTGTTTAAAAAGATCGACAAAATTACTGCCACCATTATATCGTAGCTTACGGATCTCAGAAAGCAGTTCTTTACTGTTCCCTCGTTTTACGTAAAATACTTTATCCTTTCCGATAATATTAGAAAAGGGTACTAAAGTTATCCTAGCTTCTTTAAGCTTATCAATGTATTTCTTTAAAAAATCTAATTCTGTTTCTAGGTCTACCTTTTTTCTGGATAGTGAGGTATCCCAATATAATGTTATATCTTCTGGTTTCTTTCTTTTTTTGATGGTATTAGAGGAATCTGGAAACGAAATGTCTAGTTTAAAAGCCATACTAATTCCGTATTTGACTTCCCAATCATCCTGACTAATATATTTTACAAATCCCTTTTTGTTACTACTTCCACAAATTGCAAAACCAATATCGTCGCCATAAACTTCTACAAGTTCTAAACTTATAATGATATCTTCGTTGACCACAATATTATGAGAAGATAAGTCTATACTTTCTTCTCCATCTTTTGTAACTATAGTGTGATATATATTACTAGTGAGAATGTTTGTTTTCGGTTTTCCTTGGTGTTTTTTATAAATATTGACTCTCACTAATAGACTATCACTATAATTTTCTAAGACATAAAATTTTAATTTTTCAAGCTTTGTATTTTTCTTTCTAATTTTCATAGAAGATGCGATTTCACCTCCTAATGCTTTTTTATCTTTCCAGTATCCCATAAATTTTTTAGAATAATCATAAGGACCAATCGTCATTTTTTGTCTTTCCTTTGCTATAATCACAGTTTCTTCTAAAGTGAAAATATCCGGTTCGATATATATATGATCATCTTTTAATAAGAGTTTATATAACTCTTTGGCAGTAAGTTTAATGCTCTTGTAACCAATGCTGGATATTTGCAAAACATCGTCATCGTTTATTTTACTCTCATCGTACCGTAGCACAAATCTGCCATCACTTTGACTTACGGTACCGATACCTTTTTCTAGAAATCCTACATTAACATAAGGTACTGCTTGTTTTGTTTCTTTATTTAAAACAGATGCATCAATGGTAATCTCATATTGACCTATGGCAAGTTGATAACTTGCAAGGAATATCCAAAAAAATAGAGCTTTTAGTTTCATATGCTTGATTGATTTTATTTGAACATTTTTACTGTATATATATGGTTTTTGTGATTAATACTAAAATACTACTGAAACTACGGTTTACACTTCTTTATGCTGTTAAAAAACTGTTATAAAGACGGTTATGGGGTTGTTTTTTTAATTTGTTTAACATTTGTTAATGAAAATAAGAGGCGGTTGGAAAAAGAAGCGGTCAGCTGATTTTTTCTTTATAGCGGAAGATTTTTGGGGATTACTTAAATAGTACCCATAGAACAGGTATTAATTTATATAATCAAATGAGATATTAAAATGATGAAATTCCTGATCATACTATTAAGCAAATGAAAGATAGTTCTAAGTATTGATCGTATAAAATTTGTAGAAATTATGTTTGGGAATTAGACTCGTTTTCTCTCCGAGTGATTATTGATTTTCTTAAACACAAGTCGGCTATCTTCCGTGTAATTCCATATTTGGTAAGTCGTTAAGATCTTTTACATAAAAATCGAAAAACCTTTTGGTTTGAGCAAAAAACTCTTTTCGGAATTCTCTTATTCCGTGATCAGCTCCTTCGAATAAAATATAGCGCACCGGATGTTTATAAGTATATAACTTGTTTACTAACTCTAGTGATTCTGAAGCTTGAACACGCCAATCAGAACTGCCATGCATTATTAAAAGCGGAGTGGTTTTACACATTTTATCTGCCCAAAATACTGCCGATCTAGCAGTGAGCTCTTTTTCTTTATTCTTATGATAATTTGGGATGAATTTCTCGTATACGTGTTTTTCAAATTCTGGTCGATTTTTTAGCGCTTTAAAAGCATTGGCTGCTCCAGCTAGTACAACGGCGGCTTTGAATTGACAGGTCTCTTTAAGTGCAAGATATGTCATCATACCACCTCTGCTTGCGCCTTCGATACCTATTCTTGATGTATCAGCATTATCAATTTCATCTAAAGTGGGTACAAGATTTAAAACATCATTTAAATCTTTTCCTCCTACTTCCTCTTTTCCTTCGCTGCCACTATTTCCTCGATATTGACTAGCCACTACAACATATCCCCAGCTAGCAAGTTTTCCTAAAAAGAAGCCTACGCCAGTTTCATTCCATTGTCCAAATTCTCCCGTTCCTCCTCGATTTGAAATAATACAAGGAAAGCTACCTGCCTGAATCGGTTTGGCTATAAAACCTTTAATCTTTAGAGAATCCGATAGATAGGTAATTTTAAAAAACTCAATCTCTTTAAGAGCCTTAATCATTGTTGAATCCGCCTTATGAATTTTGGCAATGGTAGAATCGCTTAAAATTAACCTTTCTTTTTCTATAATTTTTCCATTCTGAGAATGAGAAAGAAAACAATTAAGAAAAGTTAGAAGTAGGACAGTTGTTAGTATATATCTCATTACATGACTTTACTTAATGATTACAATAGTTAAGTTATATCGAAAGGTTTATTTACAACCTCTAAGAATTCTTTTCTGGTATCTGTTTCTAGAAACTGTCCTCTATATTCTACAGTAGTAGTAAAACTGCTTTTATCTTTAATTCCTCTTGAAGAAACACATAGATGTTTAGCTTGTATTAATACGATAACATCTTCAGTTCCTAAGGTTTCTTGTAGATCTTTTAAGATTTGCAAGCATAATCTCTCTTGTACCTGAGGACGATGTGCATAATAATCAACTAATCTATTAATTTTTGATAGTCCAATTACTTTGTTATTAGGAATATATCCTATGTGTGCAGTACCTATAATGGGTAGAAAATGATGTTCGCAAGAAGAATCAATATTGATGTTTTGTTCGATCAACATTTTCTTATAACCATATTTATTTTCAAAAATCGAAGTCTTTGGGCGATTTTTCGGATTTAAACCGTAAAAGAGTTCTTTGACATACATTTTGGCGAATCTGTACGGAGTTCCAGAGAGACTATCATCTGTTAGATCAAGTCCTAACTCCTTCATAATTTCAGCAAAATGATGTTGTATGTTTTTAATTTTTTCATCATCCGATGTATCAAAAGCATCTGCTCGTAAAGGCGTTTCTGTCGAATTAGAAATATGTGCATCTCCAATTAATTCTATTTCATTTTCTTTTCTAGTGCTCATGATCAATTAATTTGTACAACATTTATCATTATTACAGCTACAATACTTTTGATTGTAAAAATGTAGGATAGCCAAAGAAATAGCAATAATGTAGATAAACTCTTCAGCTAGTGGTATTAAATCCAGTTTCTCATTAATTACAATAATGAATAGAAGAGACCAGCATAACCAAAAAAAATACTTCAGTTTGTGATTCGAAGTAGTTTGAGTAGTTCTATATACAGCTATGAGAGATAGTCCTAGAAAAATAAAATCTAAAGATTTCCACCAAAAAGGGTGTGTTCCTTCAGAAATTATTAATCCTGTATGAGCTAAAAATAAAAAAGGAGTTGCTAAACAGTGTACTAAGCATAAACTACTGGCTATAATGCCTAGTGTGTCAGAGTTACTACGTATGTGTAAAATGTTCAAAATAAAAATGTATATATTTTAGTGGGGGCAAAGATAATATATATTTAATAAATGCAACTTTGTTGCGTTAATAAATTTATTTATTTTTGTCAAAATGATTTTATGATCCGAACAACATCGCTAAGGTTTACATATCAGAATACAAAAACGCATACTTTTTATTTTCCTGACATAGATTTATCATTTGAACAGAACGCATTAATTCTAGGACCTTCTGGTGTTGGTAAAACCACTTTATTGCATCTTATGGCAGGTCTCTTAATTCCTAAAAAAGGGAATGTTTTTATTGGTAATACTTGTGTACACCAACTCACAAGAAATCAACTAAATAATTTCAGAGGAAAACATATTGGGATAATTCTTCAAAGAGGGTATTTTATTAAGTCTTTAACCTTATTAGAAAATCTGAAGATACGAGAGAAACTATCGAAAAAAAGAACTAATCAAAACAGAAGAAGACAATTGCTTGAGCAATTAGAACTAACCGAAGTTAGTAATAAGAAAGTTCATGAATTAAGCGAAGGCCAACGGCAACGACTTTCGATTGCTCTTGGGGTTATCCACAAACCAAAGGTCATATTAGCAGATGAACCTACCTCTAATTTAGATGATAAGAATTGTGAAAAGGTCATTTCCTTATTAAAAAAGGAGGCACAAATTTGTAAAAGTAATTTGGTCATTATAACACATGACCAAAGAGTTAAATCACATTTCGACAAACATATAATTCTATAAAATTGTTATACTTAGCTTTCAAGAATCTCGTTTCTAGGCCTTTGAATACGTTGCTTAGTGTTTTGCTGTTAACGTTAAGCATTTTGTTAGCTACTTTTGTTTTGCAAATAAGTAAACAACTTAACCACCATCTGGAAAAAAACAGTAAACCATTTGATATGGTAATTGGTGCAAAAGGGAGTCCGCTGCAGTTGGTATTATCTGCTATCCTACACATGGACAATCCTACAGGTAATATATCTCTAGATGAAGTTTTAAGAATACGTAAAAATCCTATGATAAAAGAAGCTATACCGGTTTCTTATGGTGATAATTATATGGGTTACAGGATTCTGGGGACCTCAGATCAATATGTAGGTAAATATGGTGCGACCTTAAAAGAAGGAAAATTGAACACAAAAAACTTTGAAGCAATATTTGGAGCTGAAGTAGCCAAAAAACTCAAGCTTAATATAGGAAGCTCTTTTGTAAGTTCCCACGGGCTAATACAAAATGAAGTAGAGGAGCATGATGAAAAACCTTTCATAATGACTGGTGTCTTAAGACCTACCGGGACAGTGATAGATCACCTTATTATAACAAATATTGAAAGTGTTTGGGAGGTTCATGAACATGAGGAAGAACATATAGAACATAAGGAAGAGCACAAAGAGGTTACAGCTTTATTATTAAATTTCAGGAATCCTATTGGGGCATTACAACTTTCTAGATCTATTAATAAAGATACCTCCTTACAAGCAGCACTCCCAAAATTCGAAATTGACCGATTATTGAAGTTTTTAGGTATCGGTTTTCGGGCAATAAATGGAATTGCTATCGCAATACTTCTAGTAGCTGGTTTAAGTATTTTTATAGGTCTTATAAAAACAGTAAGAGAAAGAAAACATGAACTCGCTTTATTAAGAACGTATGGAGCAACTACATTTCAATTATTAAAACTAGTTTTTCTAGAAGCTTTTTTTTTATCCTTAATAGGATTTGTCTTAGGATGGTTTCTAGGAAGAGTAGGCATTGTTTTATTTTCCAGTTTAGCTTCGGATGCATATAAATATCATTTGGAGATCAGTTCACCAGATATGCAGGAGTTTCTTATGTTACTTATAGTGGTTTTTATGACGATACTTGCTTCGATTTTAGCGTCTTATTCTTTATTTAAATTAAATGTTTCAAAAATTTTAGCCGATGCCTAAAGTACTTTTATCACTTATTTTTATGAGTATTTCATTTCATCTCATTGCCCAGCAAAAGTTGTCTTGGGAGGATTTAGAAGAAGTTAGTTTTCATAATATTTATAACGTACATTATGATGATTATTTTTTGAAACCAACATTTGGTCCCATTATAAAATCATATGAAGGAGATAAAATTACTATTAGAGGGTATTTCTTAGATTTTTCTTACGAACAAGAATTTTATATGGTTTCCAGAAACCCTATGTCTTCTTGTTTTTTCTGTGGAGGTGCTGGTCCTGAAACTATTATAGAAGTTATTTTTAAAGATAAACAAAACTATAAAACAGATCAAGTAATAGAAGTTACTGGAATATTGGAATTAAATGTAGATGATGTAGATCACTGTAATTATATATTAAAAGAAGCAACGGCTAGATTGGTGCAGTAAACAATGACCACTAGGTTAGGTTTAGGAGGCATTTATTAGTTTTTTTAATTTCGGAGCTAGCCTTGGAATATTTAAATATCGATTATCGAGTAAATAGAATTAAAATTTTACATTAGCTGTTAGAGAAAGGATTAATCAAGTTTTACAATACGTGAATAAAATGATACATCATAATTACCTGCAAAAAAAAATAATTTATAAAAGTTTTTTTTTACTCACATTCATAATAGTGATTTCATCTTGCCAGAAAAAAGAGCACCTTGTCAAAGTAGAAGGAGTAAGAATTGAAATCAATGATACTGTTACTGGCAACCCAGATATAGAGGCTTTTATAAAACCATACAGAGCACATGTAAATAAAACTTTAGATAGTGCTTTGGCGTATGCTCCAGAGACATACTCTAAAAAAGATGGAATTTTGAATACAGCTATAGGTAATTTAATGGCAGATATTGTTTTAGAGCAATCCAATCCTTTCTTTATATCAAAGACTAAAAATGCAATTGATATGGTGCTATTAAACCACGGTGGGATACGTGCAGCAATACCAAAAGGTACTATTACGGCGCGTACTGCCTATCAAGTGATGCCGTTTGAGAACAGTATTATAGTCGCCGAAATGAAAGGGATCCATATCAGAAAACTGATTGCCTATTTACAAAAATCTCGAAAAGCACATCCTATTTCAGGATTAAAATTAACTGTTGATAAAGATTTTAATATTGTGAGTGCATTGATCAATAATACAGAAATTAAGGATGAACAGGTTTATTTCGTTGCAACTAATGATTATTTATACAATGGAGGTGATGAAATGTATTTTTTTGAGCAAGCAGACAACGCTCATAAGTTAAATTATAAAATTCGAAATGCAATGATTGACTATTTCAAAAAAGTAGATACAATTGCTCCAAAGATTGATGATAGATTTTTACAAACCAACTAATTAAATAAAAAAATGAAACGAAGAGAATTTGTAAAACATTCGGCATTAACGGCAGGTTTGTTAACAATTGGAGGAGCTGGTTTATCATCTTTTTCTGCAAGTAAAGCAAAAAAGATAACAATCTTACATACCAACGATGTGCATAGTCATATAGATCCTTTTGGTCCAGATGATGGAAGAAACTCAAATAAAGGAGGTGTAGCTCGAAGAGCTACAATTATCGAAAATATAAGAAAAGAGAATCCTAATACATTATTATTGGATGCAGGTGACATTTTTCAGGGAACTCCTTATTTTAATTTTTATGGTGGTGAGCTAGAATTCAAGTTGATGAGTATGCTTAAATATGATGTTGCGACTATAGGTAATCATGATTTTGATAATGGGATTGAAGGGTTACACGCTCAGATGCCTTACGCTGGTTTTAAATTTGTTTCCGCTAACTATGATTTTACGAATACCGTAATGGATACTTTTGTGAAACCATATGAAATACTAATAAAAGATACTATTAAGATTGGAATATTTGGTTTAGGGATCGCATTAGAAGGACTCGTTATGCGGGATTTATATAAGGAAACTAAATATCTTGATCCTATAGAAATTGCACAGGATATGAGTGCTAGATTAAAAAATGAAGAAAAGTGTGATTTAGTAATATGTTTATCACATTTAGGATATGATTACAAAAATGAACCAAATAAAGTGAGTGATTTGAGTCTTGCAAAAGCTACAGAAAATATTGATCTTATTATCGGAGGACATACACATACTTTTCTTAAAGAGCCGACCTTAGTAAAAAACAGAAAAGATAAAGATGTACTCGTGAATCAGGTTGGGTGCTATGGTTTGTATTTAGGAAGAATAGATTTCTATTTTGATAGCGATAAAAGTAAGGTTTCTAAAGGAAGTACGATTGCAGTATAAATGAACTTCATTTACTGCTAATAGTTTTTGAAATAATGTTTTTATCATTCAAAGAAAACAGGCCCGGTAAGATTATGTACAAACCGGACTGTTCCTTTCGAATCTTTCATTTATATCTGTTGTATTTATGATTCTTGATAATTAGGAATCGGCCAATCGTCGTTTGCAGTAAACGCTCCATTTTTCCATTGATCAATTTCTAATTCTGTGAGTAAGCAGTCATCTAACTGCTTAGCTACTAGATTTACATCAATGTTTTGACCAATAAATACTAATTCAATTTTACGGTCACCAAAAGTAATATCCCATTCGGCTTCTATCATTTTTTGGTTATCTAGAAAAGAGGAATAACTAATTCGTTCACTAAAAGGCATTGATGCCCACCAAACTCCTGCCGGATCTGTTTTGAGTGAGCCTCCTGCAGAACCCCAAATAAGTGCTTGATTGGGACGAGATGCAAGCCAAAATAATCCTTTGCTACGAATAATATTTGATGGGAAGTGATGCGTTGCAAAATCTAAAAATCGCTGTGGGTGAAAAGGTTTACATTTTCTATAAACAAAAGAACCAATTCCATATTCCTCGGTTTCAGGGATGTGTTCATTTTCCAGTTCTTGTATCCACCCCGCTGATGTTTCTGCTTCCTCAAAATCAAATAAACCTGTATCAATCACTTCTCCTAAAGAGATTTGAGAGTTTTGGGTAGGAATGACACGAGCATTTGGGTTTAATTTATGGATGATATCATACAAATTTCTTAATTCTGATTCTGTTATAAGATCTATTTTATTTAATAAAATTACATTTGCAAACTCTACTTGATCAGTCAGTAGATTAACAATGGTGCGATCATCTCCTTCAATATTAGTGAGGTTTCTATCTGTTAAATATTGTGGACTAGAGAAATCCTTTAGAAAATTATAGCCATCTACAACGGTAACCATAGTATCTACATAACTAAACCGGCTTAAATCCAGTTGTCCATCTTCACTAGCGAAACTAAAAGTTTGTGCTACGGGAATAGGTTCAGAAATTCCGGTACTTTCTATAATCAAATAATCAAAACGTTGTTCTTTGGCTAGCTTTTCTACCTCTACCATTAGATCTTCCCTTAATGTACAGCAGATACAACCATTAGACATTTCTACAAGTTTTTCTTCGGTTCTAGAAAGCGTGTTTTCATTTTTAACAAGCTGCACATCAATATTGATTTCACTCATGTCATTAACGATGACAGCAACTTTTAATCCTTCTTTGTTGTGTAAAATATGATTTAACAGCGTTGTCTTTCCTGCACCAA
The DNA here is from genome assembly GCF_947492405.1 of uncultured Aquimarina sp. Classification (GTDB taxonomy): domain Bacteria; phylum Bacteroidota; class Bacteroidia; order Flavobacteriales; family Flavobacteriaceae; genus Aquimarina. Next base: position 121,524 of record NZ_CANLMP010000002.1, on the reverse strand, counting down.
GAAATCCACTCAATACAGTTACAGGTAGTTTTTTCATTGATTTGATTTTTTGTTTAAAGCCTATTTATTCTTTTAATATTACAGTACGAGTTACACTGTTAAATGGTCCTGGAATTAAAGTGCCTGATTCATCAATTAACTCTAATTGAATAGTAACTTCTCCTATAGGTAGTCCTTTGATAACGTGAGGAACCCATTCTGTGATTGTAAATTCTTTATCGTTAATTTTTGCACGAACTTTATTTCCCTCTTTAGAAAGTTTTGTATTTAGAACAAAGAAATCTAGTAATATTTCCTTTGTATCTTTTCCAGAATATTCACCTTTAGGTCTGCTATAAATTAATGTTGGTGCTTCCATATCAAGGCTTAATTTATCCTCAGGTTTTTCTCCAACTATTAGTTTACGAACAACTACAGAATTTTCATTCTTTACTGATTCATGGAATGAACGGCTTAAAAAAGCAACCAGATGATGAATCCCATCAGGAATTTCTTTTTTGAAACTTGGTTCATAATGTGCGGAGTACGGCTGATTATTCAGGATAAAATGAATATGTTGCCCTTTACCAGAATTCGCTAGTTTTTCCACATTTGGGCCTTTAGTTTGAGCACCTAACTCATAATTTTCTACGTTAAAAGAAAAATCCATTTCTCCAGATTTCTTAGCAATTATTTCTTCTGAAGTATCTAAAATAAGTGCAGCATCAGCATAAGTAGGGGAACCTTCTAATTTCTCTAATGTAATTTTAGGTTGTACTACTTCTACTTCTTCAGTAATTTCGGCTTCTAGCTCGTTGGTAGTTTCTTCAGCCTTTTTTTCTTGCTTACAAGAGGTAATTGTAAGAAATAATAAGAATATTGTAATAATTTGATAGTGAGTTTTTTTGTTCATTTTGTTTAATTTTAAAATAGTATTAAATGCTTTTTTAAAGGTTATTTTTATGAAGTGCATCAAAATTCCATATAGATTCATTTCCTTGATTGGTTATGGTAATATTCCCTAATTGGGTAGTACTGTTGTCTTTATTGTTTAATCGACAAATTATTTTTGTAATTTGACTGTACTCAACTTGGTTAGAAGGTGCTATGTTAATTGTAATGTCACCACTGGCTATGGAAAGGGTATTTCCATTTTTGTTTAAAAGTTTACAGCCTAAATGCCTTAGTTCTTGGGTTACGCGACGGTAATCATCTGGTATACAACTTAAGTGAATTTCTTTAATTCCGTTAAAAAGTTTTTGATCAGTATAAGTTGATTCAAGGAATGTTTCGCGCGAGTATGTGGTATGGCTCTTTCCGTTAAGGTTGTCTAAAAAAGCTGGATTATAAAAACCATACCAAGTATGTAAAGATGTACCAGGGCTAGGCGTATAAAAAGCCTTAAACCAAGTCTGATTATGATTTCCTAACGACATCTCTACAGTTTCGGTAGCATAAAGAAATGAGTCTTTTGTTGCTTTTAATTTAGGTTTAACACCCAGGTGAAAATGCTCGTCGTTATTTTTTAAAGAGAAACCAATTCCGCTTTTTCCTATAGGTTCATTATAGCGGTTTTTTGGACTTAAAATTTCGATATAATGCTGATGTCCTCTTAAATAACAAGTAGATGCTTTATAATGTACAGGAGCAAAGTCTGGTAATCCTAGATCTATAGAAGCATATTTGTTTTTCCAATTGTTGTTTTTTATCAATTTTTCATAAGTAATACTATCGACAACTACGTATAAATGATCTAATAGTAACTTAGATACATCCTTATTGAAAGTTGCATCAATTTTTTTTCGATCGATGATAACCTCGGAATCTTCTTTTTTTTCTTGCTTATTACAAGAACTAAAAAAAATCGAAAGGATTAAATAAATCTTTATTAGTTTATACATATTTAAAAGTGTTTTTCATCTTTCTAATAACAAGAATTAATTTATTACTGTACATCTTTAAATAGTATTTGATAAAATAGAATATCATTTGTTTAGGATAATAGATAATAACATCAGTATTTAGTTAGGAGATAATTTACCATATAGTAAAACTTTCTTTTCGATTATTCTTGGAGGATAAAAAGAATGATTATTGGGGTGATATACAAAGCTCTGTGTAGTAATCATATTATGTTTTAAAGCTTTTCCGAGTATAGGGGTTTCCAGTATATTCTTTTGTTGTCTTTGTAAATGACGAGAAGCAAAAAGCATCATTCTTAAAATTGGATGACTTTGGCTTAGGAAGTAATCTGGCAAAGTTTTATCTACTTGTAATAATGTCTCATTAACATTAAAAAAAGGTTCAATTTCTGGTTCAAGTATTTCCCTATAGAAAAGGTTCGTGTATTTTGTTATAAAAATTAGCTGAGTAATTTTTTGATTCTCAATTAATGTAATAAGACTCTGCTCAGTATCAATATCCCATCTAAAATTAGCTCCAAGGGCAGTATAGAAAAATGCTTGACAATCGTAAGTCTGCCTTAAAACACTTTCTATATTGTCTGTCGGGCAAATCATAAACAGACAATTGCCAGATTCCGGAATATTAAAAATCATACACTTTCTGCTATTTTAAAATTTGGTAGCCTCAATGGGATACGTTTTTAGATCATAACAAATATAGTATTATTTATTAAACGCAACATTGTTGCTTTAAGTAAAATATTAATGAAATTTATGATTGGATAAATTACTTATGTAGGTAAAGTTGATTGGGATTAATACATCTGATTTATTTGTGTAACATGTTAATTAATAGTTAATTATTGTTAAAATATGTTAATAGATTAATTATTGATTTATGGAAATTTCCTACAAAATATGTATTGAAAGATTTTTCTGGTTAAATACTTGCTAATACATTGTTTTTGCTAAAGCAACAAAATTGCAATAATGTATTTTGATATGATATAAATTCCTTCTTATTTTTTGTATACCAACAACTTAGCTTGTGGTTTTGCCATAATGAATTTTTCATTTGAATTTATACATTTGATCCTTAACACAAATTAAACTCAATATGAAAAATTTAGGTAAACTAGCTGTAGGCACACTACTTGCAGCATTAGTAATGACTTCTTGTCAAAATGAAAATCTCTCCGATGGAGCGGTAGAATCGATTGTAGAACCTAGTAGTACAGAAGGGAAAATAATTCCTGGGGAGTACATCATAGTATTTAAAGATTCTCAAATCGTACCGGCATCGAAAGTTTTAGAAAAACGATCTTTTACGAGTAGAGAAGAAAAATCAAAATCAGTTCGAGACATTTCTGAAGTATCCATTAAAAGAATGAATACTATTTTATCAGAAAATAATTTGGATCAGTCGAAAGTACTTAGCTATTATACTACCAAAATTTCTGGAATGGCTATTAAACTTGGAGATAATGAATTCCAAAAATTATCTAAAGATCCTAGCATAGCTGCAATCGAGTATAATCGAGTTGTAGAACTGCCAAAGTTCGAAGTGGAAGAGGTAATTGATGGAAAAATGTCACAAAAAATGGCGCAACAAACTCCTTGTGGTATCACAAGAGCTGGAGGAGCTGCTAATGGTGCAGGTAGAGACGAATGGATTTGGGTAATTGATAGTGGTATCGATTTAGACCATCCAGATCTAAATGTAATTACCAATACTACATATGCAAGATCTTTTGTAGGAGGATCTGCTAATGATTGTAACGGACACGGAACTCACGTGGCTGGAACAGCAGCAGCTATTAATAATGGTATTGGCGTTATAGGTGTTTCTGCTGGTGCAAGTGTAGTACCTGTAAGAGTTTTTGGATGTAATGGCGGTAGTAGTACTGCTACGATATTATCAGGAATAAATCACGTTGGTACATATGATTTAGCTGGAGATGTAGCTAATCTAAGTTTAGGAGGATTTTTTGGATCTGGGTGTTCAAGTAATTCTTCTTACAGAAGTGCATTATTGGCTTTAGGAAACGCAGGAACAAGAGTAGCAATTGCTGCAGGAAATAGTAGTGCTAATTCGGCGAATTACCAACCAGCTTGTGTGAACGGAACGAATATTTATACAGTGGCTTCCATGACTTGTAATCGAGGATTTTCATCTTTCTCAAATTATAATATGAACCCTGTGGATGTAATCGCTACTGGTAGTAGTGTAAGAAGTACATATTTAAATGGAGGTTATGCTACATTAAGCGGAACTTCAATGGCATCACCTCACGTAGCAGGAATTATGCATGCTAGAAATAATGGACCAAGAACATCTGGTACTGTAAGTAACAGAGGAGAAAACTATCCTATTGCTGTAAGATAAAAGACATAGTCTTTGTTTTTAAGTTGGGACACGTGTAGTTACGAAACCATCGGCTGGAGAGCAGGTGGTTTCATTTTTATTTACACTTATTACAAATACCGATTACCAGGAACTGCGTCTCTTGAATTGTAAAACCTTCTAAATTTGGAATATGTAGTGTATTAGGTTGACAAGTTACCTCTTTACATATTTGACATTCAAAATGTATGTGATTATGAATCTTATGAGATGTTCCACAGCCATTACAAAGCGCATAATATGCTTTACCATTTTTGCCTGTTACGAAATGAACCTCTCCCTTATCAGCAAATCGATCTAAAATTCTATAGATAGTTGTCTTATTAACTTTTATAGGTATTGCAGCCATAATATCTTCCGCAGACATAGCATGTTCTGTTTCAGAAAGGATTTTCTTAACAAGATTTTGCTTTTCAGTATTTCTTGATTTTTTGATTTCCATGGTACAGTATTCAAACTCCTTTACTTTATCTAAAGTAGTAATTTTTTAGTCATTAGAGATTTTTTTTGATAAAATAGAAAAAAGCCATCCTTTAATACTATGTTTTTATCTAGTTTATTTTATACAAAATAGAATCTTTTTTAATTCGATTAGTATTAAGAAGGTGTAGTTATTTTGATATTAAAAAGAAATATTAAAATAATTTAGTAAAAAATTAGTTTTATAAAAGATTTAAAAACGTAAACCAATTAACCGAAAATCATGAAAACATTTAGTAAATTAACAGTAATTGCAGCAGTTCTTTTATTTGTATCCTGTAAACAAAACCCTGCTGAAGCTCCTGAGCATAAAGCAATGGTAACTGAACATTCTGAAATGGAAGAGTCTCATAGTAAAATGGAAGCAGAACACAATTCTATGAAAGATGATCATCAACAAATGGAAGCTGCTCATAAAGCTATCGAAAATGATTCCATTCACCTGGTAACAGAAAAGAACCATAAGGCCTTGTTAGCTAAACATAATGAACTTATTGCTGCACATAAAGTATTGATCGAAAAACATGCTGAACTAGAAACAAAACATACTTCTGGTGAGATTACACTTGAGCAAATGACAAAGGAACATGAGTCTATGAAAGCTGAACATGAAAACATGGAGAAAGAGCATAAAAGTATAACAGCTGAGCATAAGCGAATAACAGAAGAAGATGAAAAAATGATAAAAGAAGATCAGGAGAAGGCAACAGAAGAAAACTCTGAGCAGTAAAATTTCTAATCATACTAGAAAAATCCTTGAAATACTATTTCAAGGATTTTTTTATGGTCTTAACTTTACATAATAGAAAAGATAGTGTTGTTTAAAATATCCTTAAGCAGACGATGTAATCTAAACTAAAATTTGTTATAACTATCTATTTTTGATCGAGCTGTAATTCTGCTATGCTCTATTGATTCTCTATAAAATATTCTTTCTGATACGAATAAATTTCTACTCATTCAGAAATTCAAATTCTTCTTGCGCAGTTGAGATAAAACACTAAGGAATTGGTTAAATGAAACCTAATGAACGATTTAAAGTTTTGTTAAAACAAAAAATTCTATTTTATTATTTCTGAAATTGCGGGGATGCACAAACGTGTACTTACACATATCATTACGCTGTTGTTTACAGCTGCATTTCTTGCCCCAAGAGTGGCAAATCTGCACGCTTTAAGCCATCTATCAGATGATGATACTTCCATTTCTTGTGAACTTTGTGATATTATTGTTGATGCTCATCAGTTTGATTTAATCAATGATAGTAATTTCTATACAGAAAATGATCAGCAAAGTATACCAAGTTCGTTTGTTGTAGTATCCCAATACAATACTCCGCAGGAAAAGATTGTTTCTCCAACTTTTATTTATAATAAGCCTCCGCCTTTTGTATAAAGGATATACCAGTCGTTTATTTAAGTTTTAAGAATGATGTGAGTTTTTTGCATCATAACTGTTATGTATTCTCATTTGTTATTGATACTGTAACATACCGAATTATATACTACGTATAATAGTGTATTATCGTATTATACGTTTGGTTTTAGTCCTTCTTCTTTTATATCCAAATTATTATCGGTTCTAACCGAAATTACAAACACGAATCGTCAAATTTATTTTACATCATACATATGCTAAAAGCAATCAATCTTACCAAAACATATGGTAAGCACTCAGCACTTAGTCAACTGAATTTATCGGTTGACAAAGGAGAAATTTTTTGTTTACTAGGTCAAAACGGAGCTGGTAAAACAACGACAATCAATCTGTTTTTAGGGCTAATTGAACCTTCCAGTGGTGAGGCTTTGATCAATGGAATTACTGTTAGATCTAATAGTAATAAAACCACTAAAATGATAGCATACATCCCCGAGGTTGTCCAATTATATGGTAATCTTTCGGGTGTAGAGAATCTTAACTTCTTTAGTAGGTTGGCTGGGTTTAAATATAAAAGTTCCGAGTTGTCTGATTTTTTATCAAAAGCCGGTCTTCAAGAAACTGCTCATCAAAACAAACTATCATCTTATTCTAAAGGAATGCGCCAAAAAGTAGGTATTGCTATCGCACTCTCTAAAAATGCTGATTATATTTTTATGGACGAACCTATTTCTGGTCTTGATCCCAAAGCAACATTAGAGTTTACTAAAATATGCAAAGAACTTAGCAATGAAGGGAAAGCTATCTTCATGGCTACTCACGATATTTTTAATGCAGTAAACGTGGGGACCAAAATAGGCATCATGAAAGAAGGACAATTAGTTCACACATCAAACACGGACGCTATCAATGCAACCCAATTACAAGAATTATACTTAAAAACGATCTAAACATAAAACACATCAATTAACACAATGAAACTTTTTAAATTATTACCCAAACTTTTATTTCTGTTATTTAGTTACGTAACTTTTGCGCAAGTGCAGATAACAGGAACCATCGTCGACACTCAAGATGTTCCTATCGTAGGGGCTTCAATTTTATTAAAAAACAAAGACAATACTTTCGGGAAACTTACGGATAACTCAGGAAAATTCGAAATAAATGCCCCTTCGGGAACGTATACTATTGAAGTACGTTACTTAGGTTTTCAACCTTATAAAAACACTTTAGAAACAGGGAGTAGTTCTAATAATATAGGAACTATTAGGTTAGAGGAAGGAACAGAGCAGCTTCAAAGCGTCGAAATTGTTGGTCGTCCTAGAACGGATTACAATAGTGATTATTCTTTTTCATCTACTAAAGTAGCGATTAAGAATAAAGAGCTACCACAAGCAGTTTCTACAATTACCAAAGAACTAATTAACGATCGCCAAGCGTTTCAGATAGCAGATGCTATAAAAACTGCTAGTAGTGTTACACATACAGGTTTCTACAATCATTTTAACATTCGAGGTATTACTCAGGCAGAAGATGGTCAGCTCATTAATGGTATGAGAACTCGTCAATATTATTTTCTGCAACCTATTACATCTCATATAGAAAGAGCAGAAGTTATTAAAGGTCCGTCTTCCGTAACTTTTTCGAGTGTAGATCCAGGAGGATCTGTTAATTTAGTAACTAAAAAACCATTAAAAGAAAAAAGAAATGAAGTAAGCGCCACAGTCGGAAGTTTCGGAACATTAAGGGCAACGGCAGATTTTACAGGATCATTAAATGATTCAGGAACATTATTATATCGTTTTAATACAGCCGTACAAGAAGCTAGGTCTTTCAGAGACTTGGTGCAAAACAATCAATTTTTAATCGCACCTTCCATTACTTTTTTACCTAATACTACTACCGCTCTTAATGTGGAAATGATCTATAGTAATGGAGTAGGAAATCTTGATCGTGGTCAACCGCTTTTTGGAGCTATCAATGGTCAATTTGATCTAAATAGTACGGATATCACTACTAATGTAGCCGCGGCTAATGATTTTTATGCTTCCAAAGAGTTTATGGTGATTAGCAATTTTAGTAAGCAGATTACTGATGATATAGGATTTAATGCTTCCTATATGAAACAAACCTGGGAAGAAGACCTTGCAGAACATCGTGTGGCAGGTTCTGCTGCAGTGGACATAGATGGAAATGCGATACCTACATTGGCCGAATTACGCTACACAGAAAGACAACAGTTCTGGATAACGGATAACTATACCGCATATATCAATTTTGATCTTGAAAATGATACTTTTACTAATAAGCTTTTGGTTGGGTATGATGGTAGCAGATGGGAAAGAACTGTCGGTGGAGCTTCTAATGGAGCTCGTCGTTACCGAAGATTAAATGGTACAGCGACTTCGTTCGATCCTGCAGAAGCAGATCAATTTGAAACTATAGATATTGATGGAGTAACTGCTCCAAGGCCTAATGTAGCTCATTTCGATCTTGCCAATCCTAATAATACAGCAAGAGAAACTTCAGGGTATATTACTTCAGAATTTGCAATTCCAGCAAACCTTACTACTTCAAACGGTATTTATATTCAAAACCAATTTAAGATAGGTAAGTTTTCTGCTCTTCTGAATCTTCGGTATGATTGGTACGAAGATATATTCAATTATAAATCAAACAATGAGCAATCATATAAAAACGAAGCTTTTATTCCTAGAATAGGATTAACGTATGAAGCTACAGAGGCGATTAGTGTATATGCTTCTTATGTAGAAGGGTTTCAACCACAATCTAACACAGTCACACTTTCGCCTGCTACAGAAACCTTTTTCTGGGCAGACTCTCCTGCTAGTTTTGATCCTTTAGAAAGTAATAATATAGAATTTGGGAGTAAAGGAGAATTTTTAGGCGGTAAATTAACTGTGAATGCAGCTGTGTATCAAATAACTCAAAAAAATCTATTACAGCAAGACCCAAATGATGAATCTGTATTAACAGAACGTGGAGAGCAACGAAGTCGAGGATTTGAATTAGATGTAAATGGGTATGTGTTACCTAATTTTCAACTAAGTGCTTCCTATGCCTTTATAGATGCAGAAATTATAGAAGATGATGATCCTGCATTAATTGGAGAACGTATTGGAGGAGCGCCTGAGCATAGTGCTAATTTTTGGGGGCGATATGATTTTACAAGTGGAGCTCTAAAAAATATTGGAGTAGGTTTAGGTATGGTATATCGTGGAGATCGTTTGTCTTGGTATGGAGATCGTATTGTATTGCCATCATACACTGTGTTTGATGCAGCTTTATATTATCGTCCAACAGGTATTGATATGCAGATTGCGTTAAAGCTTAATAATTTGTTTGATGAAACGTATTGGAATGGTGCTCTAAATGCAACCAGACTTTTTCCGGGAGCTCCCCGAAATGTATTGCTAACTACAACTTATAAATTCTAAAAAGATGCAATGGGCAAATATTCGATTATTCGCAGTTCACTTTTGGCGTAATGCGACAGCTCCCAAAAGTTTTTATCTATTATTTTTAATTTTTATACTGTTAACAGCGTATTCAGCTGTTAGCGGTATAAAAAATCATAACACTCAAAATAATATTCGACAGGAGCACCAGGTTAAAGCAAGACAAAGTTGGGAAGCAAATCCTGATAAACATCCACATCGAATGGCACATTTTGGGACATTTGCATTTCGAATACACCCTACCTTGGGAATATTTGATTACGGATTAGAAAGTTTTACAGGAAGTACCGTTTTTTTAGAAGCACATCGACAAAATAGTGTAAACTTTTCTGAAGCTACATTTTCTACAGGCATGCTACGATTTGGTGAATTGAGTTTAGCGTTATTACTACAGTTGGTATTACCTTTAGTACTTTTTTTTACAGGTTTTTCAAGCGTTGCAAAGGATAAACAGAACGGGACTTTAAAAATTCTTTTATCCCAAGGTGCCACCTGGAAAGAGATATTATTCGGTAAATCTATTGGACTTTTTGCAATTTCTTTATTGTTTTTTATACCTATTCTTTTAGTAGTAATTATTACACTCTTACTATTTGAACCCTCAGAACTAAACGACTTTAGATGGTTACGTTTATTTATAATTGGCATAAGTTATTTGATATTCCTTTTTATGATATCTTCTATTACTGTTATAGTATCGGCGATTAGTAATGCGCCAAAAAATGCTTTATTGCGATTATTAGGAATTTGGCTTTTGTTAGTAATCTTATTACCGAAATCTGCACAAGCGATGGGCAACTATTGGTTTCCTACTCCTAGTAAATTGGCCTTTCAATCTGCTATCGAAAAAGAAGTGATCCAAAAAGGAGATAGTCATAATCCTAATGACCCACATTATAATCACTTAAGAGATTCTGTATTGACAGTTCATAATGTTAGCAAGGTAACTGATCTGCCTTTTAACTATTCTGGTTTTGTAATGCGAGAGGGCGAAAAAATAACAGCTACTTTGTATAGAAAACATCAGGCTAAATTGGTAAACATTTATAAAAACCAAAATGATATAACTCGATTTTCATCGTTTGTTAATCCTTTTACAGCGATAAAATTGATATCAATGACGATGTCTGGGACCGATTTTTCATCTTACATGGATTTTCAAGATAAAGCGGATGATTATCGATATCAATTAGCACAAACTATGAATGAATTGCAAATGGAATATATCAGTCCTAAAAAAGAAAGCGGTTCTGAAGGTAAATCTCATGTAGTTGAGCATGAACATTGGGAAGATTTTCAGGATTTTAGGCACAAACCAATCGCATTTACCAGTTCTGTAAAAGAAGCTTTTCCTGCATTACTATCTATCTTGTTTTGGGCAGTAGGGACTATATTTTTAATACTATTCATTTCAAAAAGAGCAAAAGCAATATGATGTTATATAAGTTATTTTTACAACAATGTATTCGATCCAAAGAAGTATGGATAAGCTTAGTATTGATAACACTATTAGGCATAGTAGGAATCGTGATTGGTAATAAACATTTAGAAAGACAACAAGATACTATTGCTGAGGTAAAAACGTACCAAGAGCGACATTTTGACCGACAAGTATCGTTGCATAATGATGATTTAGGATTACTGTTATATTATGCAAACTTTGCCCATATCAATAACTTAAATCCACTTGCTGGATTATCAATTGGTCAGTCAGATGTACATCCAACGGTAAAAAGGATCACAATTAAAACCTTTGAAGCTCAAAAGTATGATACTGATTTGGTAAACCCAATGAACCTGCAATCTGGTAATCTCGACCTTTCTTTTGTGATCATTTATTTATTTCCATTATTGGTAATTGTGTTGACTTTTAATGCTGTTTCCGAAGAAACAGAAACAGGTACTTGGCGATTGGTCGCTATTCAGTCAAAATCTAAACTTAGATTTATCATCTCTAAACTTTTGATACGATTGATGCTATTATATGTAATATTAATTTTTCTTTTTTTTGTTGCAAAATTAGTCCTGAACTTATCTCTGGACATTCACTTTTTTTGGATATTAGGTTTATCTATACTTTACATACTTTTCTGGTTTACAGTTAGTTTTTTTATCATAAGTTTTAAAAAATCCTCTGGCTTTAATGCTTTGTTACTTTTATCTGTTTGGCTGGTGTTACTTATTCTTGTGCCTGCTGGAATCAATGCATATGTGACTGCAAAATATCCTGTGCCAGAAGCTTTGAGCACAGCCATAGCACAAAGGGATGGCTATCACGTTAAATGGGATACTGACAAGCGCGCTACCATTGAGAAGTTTTATCAGCATTATCCACAATTTAAGAAATATGGATATCCTACGGATGGATTTAATTGGTTGTGGTATTACGCTATGCAACAGATGGGAGATGACGATTCAGAAAAGGAGCAAAATGCTTTTAGCGAGAAAATTAGATTACGTGAAAACAAGAGCGTCCAAATTGCGTCCGTAATTCCTAATATGCATTTGCAATTAACTTTTAATCAATTGGCGGGAACTAGTATGAGTCAACAATTAGAATATCTTAATGCCACCGACGAATTTCATGAAAAATTAAGATTGTTTTTTTATCCAAAAATATTCGAAGGTCAACTTGCTAACACTATGGATTGGAGTCAATTTGTGCCAGAATATTATAAGACAAAGATAACTTTAAAGCCAATAAAAACTATTATACCACTTATAATAGCGTCAATTGTTATGATAATACTTTCGATACCAATGATAAAACGATTATAATATGAACTTAAGGTAGGATGCCAATATTCATAATAGTGTCATCCTTATTAATAGGGGGAGTGCCGATCATATATAAGATCATTCCGCTTTGTGGTGCTTTGATATTTTCTAAAGTGTTACCAAAAAAATCAGTAATGTAACCCACTGACTCTCCCTTTTTAATAAAATCGCCGGCTTTTTTTTTGGTATAAAAAAGACCAGTTGATTTACTTTTGATTGTAAATCTCTTAGCTATAACTGTTGGCCTGATTTTAGAAGATGTAGCACCGATATCTAACATTTGTAGATGTTCGAATAAAGAAAACATTCCGTTCACAATTCGATCAGTTTTAGTTTTACTGGGGATACCTAATCTTCCACATTCAATATCCACTGATGGTATTTTACGGTGAAAAGCTTCTTGAGAACAATATAAACTAGGTTCTTTGAGTCTTTCTTCAGGGATATTAAAAATAATTGAATAGTCAAACCCCATTGCCAGGGCCATTGCTCGACCTTTTTTCGAAACTTCAGGAAGCGCTTTACTTTGATACCAAGCATTATACGAACGTAAATCTTCTGGAGCATCTCCTGCGTGCATATCTACAAAAAAATCTGATTTGGCAATTACTTCTGTCGTAATGATATCTGCAATGCGTTGAGTTATTGAACCATTGGAATCCCCAGGAAAAGAGCGATTTAAATTCTTATCATCCAATGGATTTAAAAATGGACTTCTGCCTAAAAATGCAGGAATATTAGCTATTTGAACTAAAATAATGGTTCCGGATAATTGTTTTGGGTCAATTTTTTGATTTAATTGTTGGGCAGCAAGGATAGGCGGGTATTCATAACCGTGAATTCCAGCTGTAATACCTAGAACTGGTCCTGGTTTTGAACCGTGAAATATGGTAACAGGAATAAAGGTGCTATCCTTCTTACTGGTTACGGGTATCTTAAAATGATGTTTACTACCAGAAGCAATGGATTTATTTTGAAAAACAAAAGGTTTTTGCGCTATTGCAAAAGTTGAAGCAAATAGAATAGTGAATAAAAAAGTGCTAGTCTTAATCATATAAACAAAGATAACTATGCGAGAATGGATTTAATAATTTCTATTCGAATTATTAAATATTCATAATCATCGTTTTATTATCTTTTAAAAAATGAATAATAGACGAATAATACTATTGATTAAGTTAGTAATAATAAAAAAAGAGTCTCTTATAGTAAGAAACTCTCTTCTTTTACATTAAGTTTATTAACTAGACAGAACAAAAAATATTAAATGTTCAACTATTAGACTAATTCTAATATCTAGTCTTCGACAGAAATATTGATTATACTATTCATTTTAAGTTTTTTTCCATCTAATCTTGCTTGATTAAAAAACTCTTTTGCTATAACTTGCTCTTGCAATAACTCGTCTATTCTTCCGCTATCATATTCACATTCATCCCCAGCATTTCCTTCAGTAATTGATAATCGATGCAATTTATGAAAGTTGATTTTTATATTAAGTACAGCGTTAATAATGTCTGCTGCTTCTGATGCTGTAAAGTGACCATCAATTAAGTTTATTTTTTGGTCTGTTTTTACTTCCATTGTTGCTGTTTCCATAGCTATTATAATTTCTTATTAAAATTTATTTTAAACTGTTGTACAAAGGTCGAGTTAATATGTTATATATTTTTATTTATATATTTTATCTTAATTATAAATTATTATTATGTTATTTGAATAATGCATAGATATAGAGGCATTCCTAATGTTATATTAAAAGGAAACGTAATTGCCAGAGCCATTGGAATATAAAGACTAGGATTTGCTTTTGGAAGTGCTAATTTCATAGCTGCGGGTACGGCGATATAAGATGCACTAGCAGCGAGTATGGCAAATAACAATCTATTTCCTTCTCCAGAACTAAAAAGACCACTTACTACCGCAACAATACAGCCGTTTATGACAGGTATAATGATCGCAAATAGAAAAGCAAACCATCCCTTTTTAATAAAATCAGAAAGTTTACGACCACTAGTAATTCCCATATCCAGAAGAAAAACAGCCAGAAACCCTTTAAATATGTCTGTAGTAAAAGGTTTGATTCCTTCTGCTTGCGCCTCACTTGCAAATAAACCTACAATTAAACTACCTATTATAAGTAGAACACTACCATTAGTTAATGCGTGATGCAATACAGTTTTTACAGGAATTTTGTCTTCGTTTTTATTTTTTTTGAAGATTGTAACTAAGAGTAATCCGACCATTATAGATGGGGCCTCCATTAATGCCATAACCGCAACCATATGACCGCTAAACGCAATGTTTTCTATTTCTAAAAATGATATGGTAGTTACAAAGGTTACGGCACTTACAGAACCATAAGATGCTGCAATGGCTCCTGCATTTTCGAGACTAAATTTTCTTCGTAATATAAAATATGTATATACTGGAATGAAAATAGCCAGAAATATCCCAAAAAGTAAGGACCATAGTATTTCTGCATTAAATGTGCTATGCGAAAGTTCCTGACCTCCCTTAAAACCAATTGAAAGTAAAAGATAAAGTGAAATAAATTTTGAAGAGTTTTCCGGAATGTTAAGATCACTTTTAAGTTGAACTGCGATAATACCCAGGAAGAAAAAAAGCAATGCAGGGTTCGTCAAATTATCTATAAGCAAATGTAAATCCATATAGTTGTTACTATGATTTTATAATAGTTGTTTATGTGAAAAATAGTAAGGTGTTCATCTCTTTGTTTTAGGCAAGGAGTTTTGTAGGCATAACAAACATATTATGCTTCCAGAAAGTAGCATTTCTGTTAAAAAAAGATTGTTGTTTCTTATAGAAAGTGGAATAAAAGTAAAAAAGAATATAAAGATTATGATTAGACTCAAGATCGCAGGTGATGCTATTTTCTTGTTCTTGTTTAATGAAATCACCCGTACTTTTTTCGATTGTTTTTTCTTTAAATGTAAATCTCTCATTTGTTTTGTTTTTGCAAAGGTGTATGGATTATTTCATATATTTTTATTTATATTTATAATGTTTTGCATAAGTAAAAGTTATGAAAAAGTAATCTTTATTATTCACAGGTTTTTTTAAATGAGAGAGAAAAAAGGGCTACGAAGACTTTTGAAGATTTGCATTAAACACAACTATATTTGTTGATAGAGTTTAAAACAGAATTAGAATCAATCTTTTATGGCTTTAGCTTAAGTAATTAGAAGAAATGATATGTTACTGATTTTGAAAAATAGTTCCAATTATGGAGTATTAAGTATATTAGTTTGGTGTCTATTTTTGCAGATAAGTTTTTTAGTAAAAAAGTATAATAGGATTTACATTTAGAAAATAAGATCCCCAAAGGCACAGTTGTAAATTCCGGACTATACAAACTGACTTGCCATAATAAATTTTTTGTTTATCTATTGATTATAGTCATTCTCTGGGGATTATAATATAACAACTCATAAAGCTCATAAAATATGCGCTCAAAAAGTTTTTAATTATTTCTATGAATTTTTAGACAATGTATGAAATTTATGAGGCTATTAAGACTATTATGAAGTATTTACTGTGTTTTTTGTGAAACGTTTGATGCCTTTGTTTGAAGGCTAAACAAAAATTTCGCAAAACGCTAATGATAGTAACTTGGAACTCTTGATATCTTTAAAATTTTATATAAAGAGCTGAAAATGTTTAAACAAAATTAACTATTGTAGAATGTTGCGCTTCCAGAAGGGAAACCTAAATTGTTGTATTTGTTTACTGAATTTTAAGGTAAATTGAAAAACCTATGAAAAAAAGTATAATAAGGATTGCAAGTGTTATTCCTAACCTTTTATTTCCTCCAATATACTCTGCAATCAAATTAAGTAGCACTTCAATCATCTGTTTATTAAATTTTAATGTAATTTACTTATTTGAATAAACAAAAAAGTTAGTATTATTATTGGAATGGCCGAAAAGAACATGCCAAAGCCAATATACTTTTTCTTAGAAAGAAAAAAGATGAATCCAGAAACCGGGATTAAAATAACAGATAATAAAGCCCAAAATCCATGCTCCAATATATTAGTTAGTATAACACCGATCGCTAGGAATGCAATGGCTAGTATAATTCCTGAAAAAAATCCAAGCAAGTTTTTTATATTTTGGTTCATCAATTATTTAGTCTCTATGATTTCTATTGCTCTTGACTAAACAGATTACTTTGCTGTAATACATCTACTCGCGAAATTTTACCGGATTCGTCAAACGTAAAAATCTCTACAATATCACTACCGGTTGTATGTTTTGGAGTTAGCCATACTCTATCGTGCATAACAAGTCGGTTATCTATTTCTGCTAAATGCTGAATTTCATTACGAACATCAGGATGTTTCTTAAGATGTGCTGCTCGGTTTTTATATAATGCCTCGATACCATCAACCTTTAGATCGAAGGCTCCGTCCTCACTGTACATATAGATTTTTACATCTTTGGTAAAATTTTCAATATATAGCTTTGCATCTTTTTGATTTACTGCCGCTACAATATTTTTCGCTCTATCCACTTTTGATATTTCTTGTGATAATACCAACATTGGAAGCAAAATTATTATGCACAGAGCTAATAGTTTTGAGTATTTCATAATATCCTTTATTAGTTTTTATCTATATGTGCATCTATGTATTTAATCATCGTTTATTTATAATTTCAATGTATTGATTTCACTTTTATTTTGAATGGGTTCTGAACGTTATTCCTATCTCTTGGGAGATCTGTACCTCCTTTTACTTTAAATTTTAAACCTCTATCCAGTTTCTTGAAATTAGATAATTTTTCGATCGTTTTTATTGTTTTCATATCTAAATAATTTTATCGGTTTATTGAATTTTATTTTTAAACTATTCTGTTCTTAAAAAATAAAAGTACGCAGATATTAATGGAGCAATGATAAATAGTAAACTTACTAATATTGCCTTCTTATCTTTAGAAATCAGACCTCTAATTAAAGCATAAATGCCATAACCTACTAAAGCCAATGTAATTATAAAAACTAGCAAATACTTAAAAGCTTCCATCGTAATAATTTTATCGGTTTACTAAACTTTTACTATTATTAATTTGATATGTAAAAATACACTTGCTTCATTCCTTCTTCTAATCCGGCGAGTATTTCTCCATTGCTAAATCTTTTTTGTACTAGATTTTCTATTTCTGATTTTTGAAAATCATTTATAAAGCTACTCATGCTTTCCCCAACTACAATTCTTACCTGTCCATCTTGCATATTAGTAATAAATGATAGATACTCTTCTTTTTCAAGTCTTAAGCCATAATCGTGAATCTCTTCAATATTGGAGATTCTTAAATCTTGATTAGTTGTAGCTACATGCATACTAAAAAAGGGAAGTTCATATTTCTTCAACAATTTAAAAAGCACTAGATTATTATATTTATTATAACCAATTGTTTTTAAACCTAGAACTTCTCTCAACGTATAATGTAAATATTTGAGTTCAATAAGAAACTTAACCTTATAGCTATTCCATTTTATTATCAATTGGTTCATTTCATTTATAATCTGTATTCCATCGGTTTATTAAGCTTTTTAATTAACTAAAGCCATTATTGCTATAATTGCAGATATTACTGCTATTAAAAATTGAATAGTATCTCTTCCAACTCTAAACCAACCACCTTTACTGTTATACAGTCTCTCTATTGCCCATATAATCAAAAGAATCCCATTTACTATCAAAAAAACTTTTAACAGAAAATCTTTATCTACGGGAATAGGATTACTTAAAATCAAGTAATAAGAACCAATAGATAAAAGCACTATTCCAAAGATTAAAACAAGAATACCTGACCCTTTTGGACGATTATCGTTATAATTATTTTCCATTGTTTATTGAACTTTTCTATTTATATAATTTAAGCTTTTCATCATATAAGATGGTTTCATTTAAAGAAATTTTTCGGTTCAAATTCCAATGATCAGTAAAAAACATAAGGTTTTTTTCTAAATTCTACGGTATACTTCTTGTCATTTTTTATTATGTAAATAAATCGATACTCATTGCTATTTTTTAATTGAATTTTTTCATTATTAATAACAACTAATATTGAATCACATTTTCGGTCAAGTATAACTCCTCGGGCCGATCCGAAACGAGGGTCAGTCGATACCGATCCTTTATATACTGAATTTTGATCAACAAAAACTTCAACTTTTTCATTATCAAATTTTTGAGTAAAAGTAATTAAATTCCAATCACTCTTAATAGTTTCGGAAATAATTACTAAATCACTATTATCTGGCTCTTCATCATTAAATAATACTTCCTGCGCTTTACAATTAGAATACCAACACAGAATTATTAGGGATATAATGTACTTCATCTTAACTATCGATTTATTGAACTTTTAATCTACGACTTCTATTTTTTTAGGATTCGAACTCCAATACAAATTTATTTCTTCTTCAGCTCTGCGATTAAACAATAAAGTAATATTGATAAATTGAATTGCTAGTCTTTTTGAAAAATCTTGATCATTGGCTTTATTGGCGTATTCAATGATTCGTTCTTTAAATAATTTTTCACTCTCCCATTTACAACCTAGAACGTGACTTTGATAATGATCCAATTCCATTGAAGAATTTTCTAATCTTTCTTTTTCCTCTTTTGAAATTTGAATAGGCAATTTTTTAGAAAATAGACTTTCTTTCAATTTGTCTAATTCATTATTTAATATATCATTTAGAAAATCTATATGTTTTTTCATCGGTTTATTAAACTTTAATATTCTGTTTTTAATATTTTTCTTTAAATGATTATCTTTATCTACACCAGTCCAATGAAGCATCTAATCGAGGTAAATTATCAGATAAACTTCTATATAATTCGGAATCTGTCCTATCTTTAGCTATATACATATAATCATCAGTAAATACAATCCAACGCTCATTAAAACTTAGTAAACCTCTAAATATAAACTCATTATTACCAAGGTATCTAAATTGACAAATTAAATTGTTATTATTATCCTTCACCTCAAATTCTCTATCATTACATGAAATAGTATATAGATTTTTTTTATTAATAATGGCTTTGTTTTTATTAATCTCTAATAAAACATTTCCTTCAGTATCCTTAATCATAAGATTTAATTGAAAATTCTTATTCCCATCAATAACAACACTAAAAGGACAATATTCATCTCCAGGAATACTGAAAAAACAGATTTCTTTATTATCACTTAAATGGAGATCAATAAAGACAGGATCATCAATATCCTTACTTGTGAAATAAAACTTTATCTTATCATTTCGATTAGCTTTTAAATCATCAAATAAAAAGCCTCTAACAAGGCCATCAGCCGTAGATTCTACAAATCTATCATCAATGAAAACATCAGAAGGACTAACTTTTTTTAAAAATAAAGGAATCCACAAACCAATAATAATAGCTAATAGTGTTAAATAAATCTTTTTACCTATTTTTTTTAATCGCATTGGAGACCCCGAATTTGCTTGCCATGTAATCTTATTTCTTCTTAAATAATATTGAGCTAATAAAACCAAAATAACAATACTTAAAGTTCCACCTAAAGCAATCGGAAAAGTTATAAAATCAATAGAACTACTAAGACCATCTAGAAAACTAAAAGTTCCAATTAGAACGATAAATAACAAAACGATACTATTATATAACTTATTAATTTTCATTATTTATTCCATAATATTAATCATTTATATAGATTTTTGATTTGTGCTTCATCAAATGATTCTCCCCATTCATAATCGCAATCAGGGTATTTAAAAAAAGCCTTTATTGTTGTATGCGTTCTCTTGGTGATAATTTGGATATTCTGTAATCATATTATCAGTAATTTATTATTTTAAACAAATAACCCCATATCTAGAGTTTGTCTGGATATGGGGTGATTCATAATTTTTTGTTGCTTCTAAGTTAATAAAATAAATTTAAAAGGCTGTTTTTTCCCTTTATTTTTGTATTCACGATAAGGATGTTAAACAAATAACAATGGTTCATTTAAGTGTTAATTGGTAAACTTATACAATGAACCGGTTTTTTGAACTTGATAAGTTTTATTCCCTGGTTTCTAGTAAAAAGTTCAATAAAACGACGATTAAAATATATTCTAAGATTATTAGCGATTTTACTTGTATTTTATTTAATAGGAGTTACAAGAACAAAATAGCTTACTTTGGATCAACCAAGGTTCTCATCATATCTATAAAACCAAGCTGACAAATATCATAGTTCCTCCACTGCAGCTACAGTATTTTTATGGTATTAAATCATCAGATCATGAAAAACATCCTGCTTCCTACCGACTTTTCAGAAAATGCAAGAAATGCGATTAATTATGCGCTGGAATTCTTTAAGAATGAACTCTGCACATTTCACGTACTGAATGTACAGAAAGCTTCTAATTATATGATGGATGATCTCATGGCTGCACCAGCCAATACATCGATCCATCAATCGGTTATACAGGGATCCAAAGAAAAACTGAGCACACTCATAGAGGCGCTAAAAGAAGAAATTGAGCATGAAAATTATACCTTTCATGCAAGTACGGATTATGATGTTTTTACTGATGCGATTAAACAAGCAGTAAAATCAAAAGATATTGATCTTATCGTTATGGGCACTAATGGGGCTACAGGTGCCAGAGAAGTTGTTTTTGGTAGTAATACGCTTAATGTAATACGTAAGGTAGATTGTCCGGTACTAGTGATCCCACAAGGATATATTTTTGAAAATATAAAAAACGTACAATATACTATTGATTATAATGATTACTTTAGTACGGAGAACATTGAACCCTTAATGGATACATTAGTCAAGTATAAAGCATCTTTAAGAATCCTAAAAATAAAAGAAGACGATACGGTTACCGTTGCTGAGTTTGATGATAAAAAGCATTTAAAAGACTTTTTTAAAGATATTAATCATACCTTTCATTCTATTACCAATGTGCCTACGCCATTAGCGATCGATAGTTTTGTACAAATTATGAATGTAGATATGAACGCTATGTTTATCCATAGGGAAACCTTTTTGGAACGCTTTTTTCAGGGTTCAGAAACTTCTAAGATAAGTTATGGCACCAGGGTTCCGTTGCTGATTATGCATAATTGATGCTTTAAAAAATTTGTCATAAAATGCTGTATGCTGCTTTTCTTATCCTGTATTTTTTAGCAGGAATAGTAATTGTTATTAAACTTATATTGTATGGCATGCGTCCCACCAAAACCTTGGCTTGGATGCTGGCTATTTTTACAATTCCTGTTGGCGGAATGTTGTTCTATTTGCTGTTAGGAAGAAACCGAAGAAAAAATAAACTATTTCAGTTAAAAAGAACCGATGAAATTATTGCCTATTTAGAAAAAGCAGAAAGTCATTACGAACCTGTAACAGAAGAGGAATATCAGGAACATGAAAAGTTAATCAAGCTCATTACCATGAACTGCAGTTTTGCACCTAGCGCAGGAAATCAGCTGAGGCTTCTAAAAAATGGTGATGCTACATTTAAGGCAATATTCGAAAGTTTACAAAAAGCGGAACACTTTATTCATCTACAGTATTATATTTTTGAAGATGGCCATTTGGCAGAAGGGCTGTTCGAACTTTTTGAACAAAAGGTAAAAGAAGGTGTTCAGATCCGTATTCTCTATGATGGAATCGGTAGCAGATCCTTAAGCAAAAAGTATATCCGAAAACTTCAGAAAGCAGGAGTGGAGATCTATAGTTTTTTACCGGTTAAGTTTGGTAAATTTTTATCATCTATAAATTATAGAAATCATCGTAAAATTATTGTGATAGATAATAAAATAGCTTTTACCGGTGGGATCAATGTTTCTGATAAGTACGTAAAAGGGGATCCTAATTTAGGAATCTGGCATGATATGCATTTACAGTTAGAAGGTCCTGTTGTACATAGTTTACAGGCAATTTTTGTAATGGATTGGTATCTGATCAGTAATCACGAAGATATTTTAAGCCCATCTTATTTTACAACCTATAGAAAAGTGGGTAATATGACTGCCCAAACCGTTCATAGTGGTCCGGATGAAGATTTTTCTGCTACGATGCAATTATATTTTTCATTGATTAACGAAGCAAAAGATTATGTATATATCGCTAATCCATATATCATTCCTGGAGAAGCAATTCTGGAAGCTTTAAAAGTAGCTGCATTAAGTGGAGTAGAAGTCAGGCTACTTCTTTCGGATAAATCAGATAATAGTATTGTAAGATGGTGTGTAAGATCTTATTTTGAGAGATTATTACAAGCTGGAGTTAAAATTTATTTGTTTTCTAATGGTTTTGTACATAGCAAAACGATTGTTGCTGATGATACAGTTTCTTCTGTAGGTACTGCTAATCTTGATATCAGAAGTTTTGAGCAAAATTATGAAGTAAATGTGGCGGTATATGATGATGCGTTTGCCATGGAACTGAAAAATGATTTTTTAAGGGATTGTGAACAGAGTATTCAGTTAGACTATGCTACTTTTGTAAAGAGACCTTGGATAGAAAAGCTAAAAGAAGGAGTAGCTAAAATTTTTAGTCCGGTTTTGTAGAAAAACAAGTGTAATGGAAGCATCAAAAAATATAGGTTTGGTACTCTCCGGAGGAGGATTTAAAGGAGTAGCACATTTAGGAGCTATAAAAGCACTGGAAGAAGCAGGGATACATCCCAATTTTGTTTCTGGAACAAGTGCAGGAGCCATTGTAGGCGCTTTATACGCCGGTGGTTATGCTATAGAAGAAATCAAGAAGTTTTTTAGTAAAACACCATTGTTTAAACTAAATAGATTTACCAGAAAAAAAGCTGGGTTTTTGGATTCAGAGAAGTTTTTTGATGATCTGATAACCTACTTTCCTAAAAACACTTTCGAAAGTCTGGAGAAAAAATTGTTTGTAACAGCTACGGATCTGGTAGAAGGGACTACTATGGTTTTTAGTACAGGAGAACTGATAAGACCGATATTAGCTTCTGCTGCTTTTCCTGGAATGTTTTCTCCGGTAAAAATAAACAGACAGCTATATTCTGATGGAGGGATTTTAGATAACTTTCCGATAGAGCCCTTACAGAAACAGTGCGATATAATTATAGGGATCGATGTTACGCCTATAAAAAAGCCTAAAATTTCGGATTTTAAACATTCCTATAATGTGATGCAACGAGCATACTACTTACGTGCGATGCCTAATTCTGAAACAAAATTTAAGCACTGTGATCTTATCATTCAACCAAGGGAACTGGCAAATCACGGAATTTTTAGCAGTGGTAATCTGGATAAAATATTCGATGTTGGATATCAGGAAGCAAAACAACAATTAGCAGTATATTTTGAGAATCAAAAACAGTAATAAGAATTATGATTCAAGAACTTAAGAATAGTTACGGGCATCTTTTTGAAAATGAGCTATTAGAAGAAATTAATAACGTTGCTATGTTTAAGGAAGTTTCTGAAGGTATTGAACTCATAAAACCAGGAAGTTATATCAAATCGATGCCGCTTATTATTAGTGGGGCGATTAAAATTTTAAGAGAAGATCATGATGGTGATGAACTGTTACTTTACTTTCTGGAAAGAGGAGATACCTGTGCGATGACATTGTCGTGTTGTATCGGTCATCATAAAAGTGAGATCAAAGCAATTGCAGAAACGGATGCTAAATTGATTATGATTCCTGTCGGAAAAATGGAAGAATGGACCGCCAAGTATAAATCGTGGAGAAATTTTGTTTTCGAAAGTTACCATAAACGACTTATGGAAGCTATTGAAACCATTGATAGCATTGCTTTTCTAAAAATGGATGAACGATTACTGAAATATCTAAAGGATAAAACCAAAGTTAATAATGAAAATGTAGTGAATAATACCCATCAGGAAATTGCCTATGACTTACACACTTCTCGGGTGGTGATATCCAGATTACTTAAAAAATTAGAAGTAGAAGGAAAGATAAAACTAAACCGCAATAGTATTGAAATTATAAATCTTTGAAGCTGAGGTATAAATTTGACAATGTCTCTTAGTTAAGAATTATAGTTGTCAGTCTGAGTCATCCAATAAAATTTTATCCAGTGTTTAAGCTAAAATTCGTTGTGTCTGTAGTTTCTGCTTCCTCCTTTGAAGGAGGATCGAGGAGGATGTTTTTAAAGAAACACCCATCCCAACCTTCCCTCAAGAGAAGGGGTCAGTGTAACATTCTGAAATTGAAAATCAATAGCTGATTATTACTAAAGAAATATATTTAATTACTATTGAAAATATATTCAAGCCTACATTTCGACAAGCTCAATATAACACACCGGAATCTAAAATAAATTATAATTTTTTTATACAATCGTTCTAATTTTTAAGAGCTCTGTAACCAATGTTACTGTGACCACCCTAACCTGAGATTATTTTTACCAAAAAATAATTGATGGAAGTAACAGAAGTTCTAGGATATTTTGGAGCATTGACCATAGGGATTGTATTAGGTTTAATCGGTGGTGGTGGCTCTATACTTACAGTACCTGTTTTTGTGTACCTAATGCATATCAATCCTGTTACTGCCACCGCGTATTCATTATTTGTTGTAGGATCTTCAGCCTTAGTTGGAGCAGTTAGCAACCTAAGAAAAGGATTGATTAGCTTCAGAACTGCCATTATATTTTCTATTCCTGCTTTTATTGCGGTGTATTTAACGAGAAAATTTTTAGTTCCTATAATACCCAACGAACTTTTTTCCATAGTTGATTTTACCATTACCAAAGATATTGGGATCATGGCATTTTTTGCAATCATCATGTTAATGGCTTCTATTTCTATGATAAAAAATAGAAAAGAAACAACAGAAAAAGAAGAGACAGTATCCTACAATTATCCATTGATTGTAATAGAAGGTATTGTAGTAGGAACGTTAACCGGAATTGTTGGAGCAGGAGGCGGGTTTTTAATAATTCCGGCATTGGTTTTATTCGCAAGATTACCCATGAAAAAAGCAGTTGCAACATCATTATTAATTATTGCAATTAAGTCATTAATTGGATTTTTAGGAGATATAGGAAATTTAGCTATTGATTGGAGTTTTCTAATAGTATTTACAGGAATTTCTATTATCGGAATTTTTATAGGAATGTACCTGTCTAATTTTATAGAAGGCGAAAAACTAAAAAAAGGATTCGGTTGGTTTGTTTTAGGGATGGGGATTTATATACTTATCAAGGAATTGACATAACCTTAATTTTGATTTTGTATTTTGTAACAATTGTTACTGTAAAAAGATAATAGGAGTCGTATTTTTGGAGCTCAATAATAGAAACAGTGGACTTCCATTTATGAGAAGTACAATAGAAAATAAAACAGATGAAGATAGAACAAATATATACAGGATGTCTTGCACAAGGCGCTTATTATATAGAAAGTGCGGGAGAGGTGGCGATTATAGATCCTCTGAGAGAAGTAAAGCCATATATAGAAAGAACTAAGAATGATGGAGCGAAAATCAAATATATTTTCGAAACACATTTTCATGCTGATTTTGTAAGTGGTCATGTAACACTGGCTAAAGAAACTGGCGCAGAGATTATTTATGGACCAAATGCTAATCCATCTTTTGAAGCTACAATTGCAACAGATGGACAGGAGTTTATCGTAGGAGATCTTACAATAATAGCACTACATACGCCAGGTCATACGATGGAAAGTACCACCTATTTGCTAAGAGATAAAAATGGTAAAGATCACGCTATTTTTAGTGGAGATACATTGTTTTTAGGTGATGTAGGACGCCCTGATTTGGCGCAAAAAGCTGCTCATATGACACAGGAAGAACTAGCTGAAACATTGTTCGACAGTTTGAGGAATAAAATTATGCCTTTGGCCGATGAGGTAATCGTATATCCAGCGCACGGAGCAGGTTCTGCTTGTGGTAAAAATATGATGAAAGAAACCGTAGACACTTTAGGAAACCAGAAGCGAATGAATTATGCGTTACGTGCTGATATGACTAAAGAAGAATTTGTAAAAGAAGTGACAGAAGGTTTATTACCACCTCCACAGTATTTCCCTTTAAATGTGAAGATGAATAAAGAAGGGTATGAAGATATCAACGAAGTCCTAGAAAGAGGAACTAAACCATTATCACCGGAAGAATTCGAAATATTGGCTAATGAAACAGGCGCGATTGTATTGGATGTAAGACATCAAAGTGAGTACATAAAAGGACATATTCCCAGATCTATATTTATTGGAATCCAAGGAGGTTTTGCTCCCTGGGTAGGTGCTTTGATTGCTGATGTAGAACAGCCTATTTTATTGGTAACTCCAGAAGGTAAAGAGGAAGAAACAATTACCAGATTATCTCGTGTAGGATTTGATAAAACACTAGGATATCTAAAAGGAGGAATAGAAGCCTGGAAAAACGCAGGGAAAGAGTATGATACAATATCATCAATAACAGCAAAGGAACTTAAAAATAAACTTGATACAGAAGAGACAGCAGTTTTTGATGTAAGAAAAGAAAGTGAATTTGTTGCAGAACATCTGGATACGGCTAATAACTCACCACTGGATTTTATCAATGATTATATGAACGATTTCCCAGAAGGTAAATCATTCTATATACACTGTGCTGGTGGATATAGATCTGTAATTGCGGCATCTATATTAAAAAGTAGAGGTATACATAATCTTATTGATGTTGCAGGTGGTTTTTCTGCAATGAAAGAAGCTGGAATAGAAACTACGGCCTATGTATGCCCAAGTACATTAAAATAAAATATGATATACCTAGTAAATTCCAAATTAATAAAATGTATTCTGTGTTTAGTTCTTTTATTATTTAGTTTTTCCGGTGCTTTTTCTCAACAAATTTCTGGAAATGAAAAATCCAATACTACAATAGAGAATGATAAAATTATCATTGTAGATATTCATACGATAAATGAAAAAGTAATACATAAAGATGTTCAGCTTGTGGATATTCGAACTCTTAAAGAGTATAATGCTGGATATATTGATGATGCAATTAATATTAGTGTTGCGGACAAAGAAAAATTTATTCTAGATTTTCAGAAATTAGATAAAGAAAAACCTGTGTATATCTATTGTTATTCTGGTTGGAGAAGTCACCGAGCAGCTAAGTTGCTAGTTACTTTAGGTTTTAAAAAAATATATGATTTTAAAGGAGGATATAAAGCCTGGAATGAGAACCCAAAAAGATAGTCTGAGATAGAGATAAATTATTGATTAAATTAGTAAAAAATAGTTCCTATTGATCTCAAAAGCGCTAGATACGTATTTCCCAAAGTTGGCAACAATGCCAGCATTAAAAGCAGAACTTGTTGCGATTAGTAGTATTCATACATTTGACGCTGGAACAATAATTTTAAAACAAGGATCGTATATAAAGGTAATTCCATTACTTATTTCGGGGCTAGCAAAAGTCTTTAAAGAAGAACAAGCTAATGGAAATGAAGTTTTATTATATTATATAAAACCTGGAGAAAGTTGTGTGATGTCTGTAACCACTTTAATAAAGAATGAAACAAGTAAGGTAAAGGCAGTTATCGAAGAAGATTCTGAAGTAGTAATTATCCCAGCAGATAAAGCACTGGCCATCGCAAAAAAATATCCCAAGTGGAACGAATTTATTTATGATCTTTTTAATCTTAAATTCGAAGAATTATTAAATGTCATAGAAATACTAACATTTTCTAATAAGGATATAAGGCTATTAGAATATCTAAAAAAAGAGGCTAAGCTAAAAGGTCGTAATACACTAAATACTACACACCAACATATCGCTTATGATTTAGGCTCTTCTAGAGAAGTGATATCCCGATTACTCAAAAAACTAGAACAAGAAGGCTTTATACTTTTAAGACAAGGTGTTATTGAACTGATTGATAAAGGTTATACCAGTTCTGATTTAAAATTACACAAATAAAATACAGCTATTTTTTGGTTAGGCAAAAAAGAAAGTGCAAGCATAGCCTTAGCTATGATTAAATTTTATTTTGAAGCATCAACGAAAAAGAGTAAATTTTAGCGGGTAATTTTAAGTGAGAAATGGTATTAATCTTATTTAACCATTCTTCTGAAGTACTAAAGTAGACATAGACCTAAGGTCATGAACATTAGTAGATTTTAAAGGCTCCAAAAATGATAATTGATGCTCATCCATTATAAGAGATAGCAAATCTTTAGTCAGTAAAAATCGATCAGACTCGTCACCTAATCTATAAACACCTTCTTTTAGATGAGTTACTTTATTTTCAATTCCAATATCAGAAGTCATTCTTATAAATAAACTTCCTGTAGGTTTTAATACACGTATAAGTTCTGAAAACATAGTTCTAAAGTGATTCGTGCTTGTAGCAAAATGTAACACTGCACTACAGATAATATGATCAAAAAAAGTATCATTGTAGGGTAATTGTTCTAAAGAAGCACTACAAAACTGATCGCTCCAGTCCGGATATACAAGTTTCAAGTATTCGATCTGTTCAATTTCTTTGTCTACCGCATATACATTAAATCTATTTTTATAAAACCAATGTATATTTCTACCACTTCCGCAACCGGCATCCAGAATTTTATCATTTTGTGAATAGCGCTCTTTTAATAGTTGATCTAATATATAGATATCTATATTTCCTAGTTCATTTCTTAGCTTTTCGGTATGCATCATAAAAACAATCTTAGTTGTAACAATTGTCACATCTTTTGTTGATTCTCCTAAATAAATTTGTTTCAAGCTAATTTGAGAAAGTCAAAAATGATACTCAACTCTTTTATGAGAAACAATTGTTAATTTATTTCAAGATACTTATTTGTTAGCTGTTTGATATGTATCGATGGATAAAACCTAAAAACAAAATAATGTATGCGTATACATAAAGGATTTAAATTACTGATTGTTTGTGTTATATGTTCGGGTATTGTGGCTGGAGTAGTGCTAATTATAGAATTTTTTTAACATAAAATATAAGTATATGAAAAAGAATATGGGCGGTTTAGACCGCATTATAAGAATAGTAGTAGCCGTTGTGATTGGTACATTGTACTTTACAGGAGTTATACAAGGTACGTTGGGTTATGTGCTTTTAGGACTTTCTGTGATATTTGCACTTACCAGTTTTGTTAGTTTTTGTCCTTTATACTCGATTGTCGGGTTAAATACCTGTAAGGTTAAATAGGTTTTTTAACATTACCATTTATAATCACATTTTTTATATAGCATAATATGCTGAGTGTAACAAAAGTTACTTACTTCTTCTGAAAAATACAGGTTCTTTACAAGAAATTAGTAAACAGATGAATTGGATATATGAACCTTGGCCTTGGTATGTTTCAGGACCATTAATAACTTTAGTAATGTTTATGTTGTTAATGATCGGAAAAAAACTAGGTATGTCTTCTAACTTAAGGACGATGTGCACTATTTGTGGAGCTGGAAAAACTACTGATTTTTTTAGATTTGATTGGAAATCACAACGCTGGAATCTTGTTGTGGTTTTAGGTGTTGTTTTAGGAGGTTTTATCGCTGAAAACTATTTATCAAAAGATATTGCAGTGAATCTTAATCCAGAAACTGTTAACGATCTTCATACTAAAGGTTTTACTAGTGCAGGCGATGCGTATATGCCAGAGATGCTATTTTCTGAAGATGTTTTTACGAACCCAAAAGGCTTAATATTCCTTATTGTAGGTGGATTATTGGTAGGTTTTGGTGCTCGTTATGCAGGAGGTTGTACCTCTGGTCATGCGATTTCAGGTTTGAGTAATTTACAGTTGCCATCTCTTTTTGCTGTTGTTGGATTTTTTATTGGTGGTTTAGCGATGGTTCATTTAATATTCCCTTTAATATTTTAAAAAATGCGTACAATTATCTATTTAGTTATTGGTGTTTTTTTCGGAATTGTTTTATTTAAATCTGAAGCAGCTTCTTGGTTCAGGATTTATGAAATGTTTCAATTCGCATCTTTTCATATGTATGGAATTATTGGATCTGCTGTAGGACTTGGAATTATCGTTATTCAATTGATTAAAAGATTTAAAATGAAATCGGTTTATGGAGAGAAGATTGTAATCGCTCCAAAAGAAAAAAACTTTAGCCGTTATATCTTAGGAGGAATTATTTTTGGATTAGGTTGGGCATTGGCAGGAGCTTGTCCAGGTCCAATGTTTGTATTGGCAGGCGCAGGATATTTGCCGATTCTTATTGTAATTTTAGCCTCAATAGTAGGTACTTTTATCTATGGATTACTGAAAAATAAATTACCGCACTAATTCCATAGAAAGTTCATTTTCGGGAGTTCTATTTTGTTGCCAGCAGTCAATATTATAAAAGGTGGTTTCTGCAATATTAGTCAAGGCTTCTTTGGTTGCAAAAGCTTGATGAGGTGTAATAAGAACATTAGGTAAATCGATTAATTGTTGTAATAATGTGTCATTTGGTTTGTCTTTGGAACGATCATAGAAAAATAGACTCTGTTCATATTCATAAACATCAATTCCGTAAGCGGTAATTCTATTCCATTTTAGCGCTTCTACAATTTCCGAAGTATTCACAACGGCTCCTCTGGCAATATTGATGATAAATACCTCTCGTTTCATTAGCTGAATGAGATCAGCATCAATCATATAATGAGTTTCTGAAGTAAGAGGTACACTTAGCATAATAATATCTGATTGTTCACACAAATTTGGTAATGTCACATACTCGATATCATATTGTTTTGCAAAACCTTTGTCTGCATTAATATCCTGTGCTATAACCTTACACCCGAATCCAAGCATTATTTTAGCGATGACCTTTCCGATTTTGCCTGTTCCAATGATTCCAACTGTTTTATTATTAAGGTCAAATCCTACAAGATCGCTTAGAGAAAAATTGTAAGAAGTTACTTGTTCATTAGATAAAACCAGTTTACGATTCAATGCTAATAATAGGGCCACTGCATGTTCTGCAATAGCATTAGGGGAGTATTCTGGTACATTTGCTACTTTGATCCCTAGTTTTTGAGCAGTTTTTAGATGTATGTTGTCATAACCTGCAGAACGCAATGTGATATACTTAACACCAAAGTCTTTTAGTAGTTCCAATACCTTAGATGAAGCATCATCTGACGAAAAAATCGATACAACATTAAACCCTAAAGCAAGCATGGCTGTTTCGGAAGTAAGTCTTTCAGGGATATACTTGATCTGATATACATCCTTGTTTGCTTTTTCTAGAAAAGGGATTTCAAAATCCTTAGCGCTATATATCAATATCTTCATCGTTGATTTCTTCTTCAATGATTAAGAGTTTTTGTCCTTTTAGAGCCCAAATCAATACTTTTACATAATCTCCAACGGCTTTCCTTACATTTTCAGGCTCTGTAATATCTATAGATCCTTTCCAGATTAATTCTCTTTCCTTATCGGGGCAGATGCAATATAAAGATGTTTCTGCATGGTAGACTTCATACGCTGAATAATACCCGTCTTCGTAATAGATCTCTTGATTCTGATAATAGTCGTCTTTAAAACTTTTGAAGTCTTTATCCAAGTTTCTATAGGCTTGTGTCACAGTTACTTTTTCTTCTACCGCTAGTACTTTGGATAACAAAATGGCATCAAAACCTGCTTCCAGAAGTTTACTCTCAATAGATAGTAGCTCTTCTTCGGTTTTTGGCGATTTAGTAAATGATTTTTCAAAAAAATCAAGACTTCTTTCTGATTTTACTCCGTTCTTTTTAAGTGCTTGGGTAAGTTTCTTTTCAAATACTTTTCTCCCATCGGTGTCAGAAGTCATTCCAATCACCAATACTTTATTAGCTTCAAAACTATCAATTTCAGGATTTTTCCATACTTCGACAAGCTCACTAGACGAGCAGCTCACTAAAAATCCCGCAACTATTAAGATGATATATATGTTTAGTTTATTCATTGTTTCTTTTTATTATTTGATTAAGCCTATTTACTAGAGTATCTGTGTATTGAGATGTTTTTTCAATAATAGATTCACCAGAAATCACGTCAACATCTTTTAGAGCAATATTACTACTGCCTACAGTGGATAAAATGATAAGCTTATCTAATTGATCAGGATGATTCTTTATAAACTTTTTTACATTTCTCGGAGGACTACCATACTCCCAGGAGTTAATAAATATTAAGGCATCCCATTTTTCAAGATTCACCGTAAACAATGTATAGACATCTATTACCTTAAAATAAATGGTGTCTTTTTCATATCTTCTTAAAATCCCTTGTACTAAAGAATCCTTAAACTTACTCCCTTGAGAAGCAATTAAAACTTTTGTTTTGGCCCTTGGATCATTAACCTCAAAAGGTATTACTGTATCCATAGAATACGTATATTCATACCAAGCCCAGAATCCTAGAAACAGAACTATAAGAATGAACAGTATTTTTTTTAGTATTGGTATCAAAAGTCTGTATATCTAATTCAATAAACGTTTTTGTTTACCTTTTTTGACGATAGCTTTAATAAGGTCAAAAATTCTTCTTTTGGTTTCTTTATAACTTTCAAAATATGTACTTACTTCTACTAATAATTCCTGATGATTTTCTTTGTATTTTTTTTCTTCTTTTGGCTGATCAATACCATCTACTAATATGGTAAGTTCATTGAAGTGTCTTATTACTTTTTTTAGCAAAGGATTAATTTGTTTTCTATTAAGTGCCAGTTCATTAACTATTTCACTGCTTTTTTCAAAAGTTTTTCCTGAGATTAATTGTATGGTGTAGTTTTCTATAAGTTCCTCTAAAAAATGCTGCTCATCCTTAATAAATTTTAGCTCAGAGATCCAATTAAGAGAAGCCTCGTGCAACTCTTCCGGGCTTTTCCATTCTATATATTTGATATTTGGTTTTTTCGATTTCATCTGTTCGCATTTTATGGTTTATTTTAGAATCAGATATAAACGCTATGAAGGCTGTTAGAAATAGTGCTGTATTTATTTTATAGTATTAACACATATGAATAAAGCAGAAAATAACTTCCCCAAAATTATTTTCTGCTAATAAACTGAGATTATTCTATCTCAATTACTTTTTTAGGTTGTTCTTTCGCTTCTTCTTTTTTTAATAGATTTAGCGTAAGAACTCCATTTTCATATGTAGCTTTCACTGCTTCATTTTGATCTACACTATTAGGTAATTGTAACTTTCTATCAAAAGAGCTATAACTGAACTCTTTTCTAGTGTACTCTTTATCTTCTTCTACATCTTCCGTACTTTTTTCTGCACAGATGTGTAATACATCATCTTCCATGGTTACTTCAATATCTTTTTTTGAAAACCCCGGAACTGCTAGTTCAATTTCAAAATCATCCTTATGTTCTTTTACATTCATTGCTGGCAAATTTCTGTTTTTGACAAAAAAATCATCTGCAAAGAAATTATCAGTATCCATCCAATTAGATATGGTATCATTAAACCAAGGAAACCTGTTTCTGTTAAATTTAATTATAGACATTTTGTTTAGGTTTTAATTATTAGTGTTTACTTTAAGTGTTCTAAAAATAGAGGCTTATCGTGCTTAAAAAAATGACAATTATCAGTTTGTTGGTTATTTTTTATTGTTTTTTAGAATTCCACCCGCATAGCTAAATACTTCTGATTTTAGTTTTCTAAAGTTTCTGTAAAACGCATTAAAACGATTTTTTAACGACTTATGTTCTTCATAGTAATAATGATCACAAGAAATCGTATCACATTCGAGCATACCACCTAGTTCACTTTCGTGTTTTCGGATTTCTTCATTTAATTCTTCTATCTCTTTTTTTACGTTATTTATCTCTTGTTTGAATTCTTGCAATCGTTCAAAAAGATTAGGAGTAGTAGGTTCAAAAACATAAGAATGTAGTAATTGATTGATGAATAACACTTCATCGTCAATAAACTGTAGGCTAGACTTTGATTCTAGGGTGTCAAAATGGATATCTCTAAGATCTTTGTTTACTATGTTTATTTCGCTTGCCATGGTTTTATTTTTTAAATTTATAAAGCGAATATTATCATTTGTTGGACTAGATATCTAATTACAACTTATTTGAAATATTCACGGATCAAAGATTTTGTTTGATTCTCGGTCATACTGTCGGCTTTGAGAACAGCTTTAACTCTCTTGCCGATATCTTTGTAATTTTCTGTTAATTCTTTATTGAATTTTTCACCGGCTTCTGCGGGGCCATAAATTACAATCGTGTCTGCATTTTTTATATGAGGTATTATTTTTTTAAAATATGCTTTGAATTGATTCTTTTCGCGTTCCAGATATTTGCTATCATGAACTACATCTTGAGGGCCTCCTTTAAACCGAGTTCCTGAGCCTCCGTGAATACGATAATCTTCTATTTCAGAAAAAATCGTGGTCATGTCTTCATCATTTTCTTTTATGTCGATGATATAAGCTTTTTCCTTATCCATCCATACTCCTGTACTTTTCATAACTAGTAGATTTAATTTTTAATATCGTGAAGCGCTAATACTGGTACTCTAGAATGGTATCCTAGGTCTTTAACCATGGGGCTTGAAAATATACTTCCGAAGAAACTATGTTTTCTGTTTATAAAAGTGATCATGTCGCTATTTCTGCTTTCTACGAAAGCGCTTAGACCTCCTTTTACATCCACATTGCGCAAGATGTGAAATGTGTGCGGTATATGGTCAAAGTATTCTTTTAATAATTTTTGATTATTTGCTTGTTCATCATCCAATGTATCATCATTAGAAACGTATAAAAAGCATACAGCTGCATTAGTGATTTTTGCAATTTCGATGAGATATTGTAACTCTCTTCGTTTAACCTGCATTTTGTAATCGGTAGGGAATACAATTTCTTTTGGTTCTGTATAGATGACATCTTCTGGAATTGCCATAACTGGGCAGTTTCTAACTTTTTCCATAACCAAAACGGTATTACTACCATAGACAACATCGCTGGCATTGGTAGCTCCTTTGGTTCCCATAATAACCATTTCTATGTCTTGTTTATCAACTAGATCTTTTATAGCTTCTAATAAACTGTTAAATTGAGAGACCATAAAAAAATTATGAAGTGGATAATCATCCCTAAAAGAAAGTCGTTCTAAAATTTTACCTAACCCTTTTTCTGACTTTTCCTTGGCTTCATCATATTTTTTTTCTCCCGGTTCAGGAATCATCATACTTTCTAAAGCATAACCGGTGGCATTAAATACATTGAGTACATAGAAATCGCATTCCTCATTCTTGTAAAGTTCAATAGCGTAGCTTATAGCATTCCATGCATTTTTAGAAAAATCTGTCGGCAATAAGATCTTCTTTTTCATTAGAATAGGTTTTAAAGATTAATGATGTAAATATATTGTCCAAATCAGTTGAAAACTATGATAATTGTCAGCTAGCATCCGGTATAACTAGAAAAGGAACGGATGCATGAAATCCTAGTTTTTTGATAACGGGTTCATTTGTTATACTTTCCATTAGACTATGTCGATAATTGACCATTACCAATAAATCAATATCCAATTCATCGATAAAATCATTAATTAATCTTGCTTTTTGCCCTTCTTTTGATATCCAATGAATGCTATGTGTAAAATCCGCTAAATGATTTTTTAAAGAATGGTAATTGTGTTCCTGTATATCATCTAATTTTTCGTCTTCATGGATATGAAAGATTCTGATATTAGAGCCAAATAAAGAAGCAATATCGATTAATGGCTTTAGTTCTTGTGTTATGTAAAATCGTCTAAAATCAGATGGAAAGGCAATCTCCATAGGTTTTTCGAAATCATATTCGTCTGGCACTACCAAAACAGAACAATTATGGATTTTTTGAACTACTTTAACCGTGTTACTACCCATAAAAAGGGAAGTAGCTCCAGTGGCTCCTTTAGTACCCATAACTACCAGATCTATATTCTTCTTTTTAATAGTTTTATTAATTGTTTCTGTTAGATCTTTAGAAACAGAGATAGTTTCAAAAGTATGGTCGAGGTCTTCAGTGTCTTTAGTAATTGAATGAAATGTTTGTGTCAATCCATCGTTGGATTTGCCACTCAGTTTTTGATATAATAAATCTCCTTTGCTTGTATCCATTCTACCGGTTAATACAGGAGTATTGACTTCGAAAGTATTTAAAATATAAAATTGGCATTCGTGTTCCTGAAATAATCGGGTAGCATAAAAAAGAGCACTGTATGCATTATTTGAAAAATCTGTGGGAACAAGTATTCTTTTCATGGTTCTAAGTTTTATGATTTATACCATAAAATTATTTCCAAAATATCAGGAATACTATGACAATTCTCATATCTAAAGAGACTTGAAGGATAATGTAAGCCTTGTTTATTAAATAATAATTGTTTTTTAAATATGATCTGCTGGAATAACTAAGAAAGGAATTTTAGTATTGAATGTGACTTTCTTAATAACAGCTTCCCTGGTTAAACGCTCAATAAAACTATGTTCGTATTTGATCATCGTTAATAGATCTATTTCTAATTCTTCTATGAAAGCTTGTATTCCTTTTTCTATGGTTGAAAACTCAGGGATTACATGAAAATCAAATTTTACATTTTTAAAAAAGTTTTCCAACGTTGTAGAGTTGTAATTTTGAACGGTACTTAGTTTTGGTTCATCATAGACATGGATCATTCGCACAGTAGCATTGTTTTGTTTTGCGACATCAATAATGGGTTTAATTTCGGACTTATGGTATATTCGTTCAAAATCTGTTGCAAAAGCGATGTTTTTAATTCCTTGGAAATAAGCATCTTCAGGAATTATGAGAATAGGACAATGAAAATCATTTTCTAATACTTTCTTTACATTACTTCCCAGGAAAACCTGTTTTGATCCTGTCGTTCCTTTAGAACTCATTATGATAAGATCAAATTGATTCTTTTCCGTCATTTGTTGTAAAATCTTCTTCAAGATACCGGATTTTGATATAGTTTTGAAAGTATGATGCTCAGCAGTCTTAGAATTATTGATATCCTCTAAAGTCATTTTTAACCTCTCTTCAGATTCTACCTTAATAGATTCATAAAAATATCCAACCCTCTGCGAGCTTAATGTAGTAACTAATCTCACCGCGTTAAGATCGTATGTGTTAAGTATATGAAACTCGCAAGGAACATCGCGATATAAATCAATTGCATATACAAGTGCATTCCAGGCCCTATCAGAAAAATCAGTTGTAACGAGTATTTTTTTCATCTTTTAGCAAGTATTTATATAGGTTAAGACTATGCTCATTTTTGTTAGACTGCTAAACCTTCATCCTCTTTTTTCTTTCTCTTTTCATTAGTAGGATTAGTTTGTTGGCTAGATCCGATTCTCTTTTCTGATGGAATTACTAAAAATGGGATATTCGTGTGATAAGCTATTTGGTTTATCACCGGTTTGAATAACAAGTTTTCAAAAAATGAATGCTTATTATGCACCATTACGAGTAAGTTTATGATATTCATTTTTTGAAAATCTTCTACCGCTTCAATCACATCCATACCGTCAGCAATATGAAAAACATGAGCATTTTCTTCAAAATAAGTATCCATAAAATCTTTAGTATCTTTTTGATTTTTATCCAAAGGAATGCCATAATAAGCATTAAGTATATGAAGTCTTGATGTATGTAGATTACACATGTCCTTGATTAATGGTAGGTACCTATTAGTAGGGCTAAGATGATAATCTGTTGGAAATAATATCTCTTTGGGTTCCTCATACTCAAAACCGGAAGGGATTGCTAGAACAGGACACTTCACTTTTTTTATAGTATACATGGTATGCGTTCCTATAAAAATTTCTTTTGCTCCCGTAGCTCCTTTAGTACCCATAACTATCATATCAATGTTATAACGATCCACGGTGTCTTTAATCTCATTAATGAGCATATTAAAAGCAGAAATTCTCTCAAAACTATGTTTTGGGTTATTAAACTCCTTTTTTATTTTTTCTTCTGTGCGTTCGATATCTCTTTTTGAATTCATCATAGCAATATCTTCCAGGCCATAAGGCATGGGGTTTTCTACAAGATATCCTACGTTATAAGATACGGGTGTAAACGTATGAAGGAGATAAAATGTACATTCTTCATTCTTAAAAAATTGCATTGCATATCGTATAGCATTAAATGCATTGTCAGAAAAATCGGTAGGTAATAAGATCCGTTTCATAATTACTTTAATTTAATTTCGTTGTAAGTTTTGCATAGTTAGAAATGGTATTTTGATGTGTAGTCCAATCTTATCTATTGTCGATTGATATAGTACACACTCCAGATACGAATGCCTGGAATTTATCATAACTAACAGGTTGATGTCATTTTTTTCTACATATTGATTAATAGCAGTGGTAATATCGGTTTCATCGGTTGTATGAAAAGATAAGTCTACATCGGGTAAACACTCTTTTAAAAAGGCTTTGTTGTCTTCCTGCCGTAGCGACAGTTTTTTATATTTAGAAATATGTAAAAAATTAATAGAAGATCTAAAGCTTTTAGTCAATGTACTCAGCAATTTTAATTCTCGTCTTTTGTATGGTAACATATAATCAGTAGGAAGGAGAATGTTTTTTGGTTGCGTATACATGCAGTTTATCGGTATTGCTAATACAGGGCACTTTACATATTTGAGCACCTGTAAGGTGTTACTCCCAAAGGTAATTTTACGATCATCTGTTTGACCTCTGGTAGCCATAATTAGTATATCAATATTTTCCTGATCCACCAGATCATTAGCTTCATCTACAAGTGTTCCAAAAACCGATAAAGTTTTGTATTCGTGTCTTGGATTAGGAGAAACCTTATGCAGTACTGATAGTATTTTGGTTAGCTCTTCATCTGATTTCTTACGAACCTCTTTTTTCAATTCTTCCAAGATTATTCGAGAGACTAACGTATTATGGTCATAAACTTCGTCTGCGTATGCATGAAAGATCAAAAATTCACTCTTTTCATATTTAAATAGCTCCACAGCATATCGAATTGCGTTCATCGCATTTTCTGAAAAATCTGTAGGAATCAATATTTTTCTCATTATCCGCTATTATTAGATGTTCTCTCAAAACTAGATAACTATAAGCATAGAAACTATGATTTTTGTCAGCTACTATTCATGTTTTGGCTAATCGTTAAGAGTATTTCTTATTTGTTTTTTTTAAATTTTAAGAAAAGAAAAACATGAGAATCTCCGGGATGTTAATGGTTGTTATTACTTCAATTCTATTGCTGTTTATTACCATTATGGTACTAATGAATATCGCTTTTAGCTGGGTGTTTTATCTTACCTGTATTGGTCAGATAATGGTTGTACTCATGGTATATGCAGTGTTTACCGACAAGTATACCACATATAAAACTTTCGAAGATTTTTATGAAGATCGCTCGATAGTTAAGGATAAAAGTCGAATCTTTTGAAGGTCATGCTTTTTTGGTAAACATCCATCCCCAACCCTTCCTTCAAAGAAAGGTAGCTAAAAAGTCTCCCTTTGAAGGGAGGTTGGAGGGGTGTTTTTAACACAATCTTTACTTTATTTTTTTGATAATTTTTACCTGAAGTTTTCTGGCGAGAAATAGAAATGAATAGGGATACTTTTATCGTATTCCTTCTAGTTTAGAAGTTTTTTTGACTGTTTTAGAAAAAGAAGCACTCATACCTAATTCAGGTATTACTAAAAGAGGTATTTGAGTATGGAATGCAACACTTTTTATTACGGGTTCTCTAGTTAGTTTATCAACAAAACTATGAGAATAGTTTAGCATTGCTAATAGGTATATATCAAGTTCTTCTGTAAAAACTTTAAGTGATTTTGAAATGGAATCCCTTTTGGTTAAGGTATGCTGATAATACGTTATATCTTTAAAATATTTTTGTAACATACCTAAATTGAATTTTTGTTCTTCGTTTAAAACACCTTCTTCTTGTTGCACATAAACGATTCTGATAGCCGCGTTAAAAGATTTCGCCAGATCCAATAATGGTCTCAGCTCTTCTTTGCTATAAAAATGAGTAAAATCGGTAGCAAAAGTAATTTCAGATGGTTTGGAGATAAAAGTAAAACCATCCGGTATTGCTAAAACAGGACACTTTTTTACAGTATTAATGATACGCACTGTATTACTTCCCATAAATATTTCTTTTGCCCCGGTCGCACCTTTAGTTCCCATAATGATGAGATCAATTTTTTTAGAAGCTACAACCTCTTCTGTTACCTCTGTTAGAGATCCTAATGCTGCAATTATTTCGAATTGGTGCTTTTGATTAGGACTTATATGTTCAATGGTCTTTTTTAAATGTTCCAAATTCGTTACTGCATTAGCTTTTACAGTGTTTTCAATACTACGCTCGGATGGTATATCAGAAAGATGTACTGATTCATAAATGATTTTACTATATACATTTAAAAGGTAAAAAGTACAGGCTTCTTCTTTAAAAAGCTCCGTAGCATAATCAATGGCATTCCAGGAGTTATCTGAAAAATCTGTAGGTAATAAAATCTTTTTCATCATCAGTAGTATTATGGTGATATGCCAAAACTAAATCCTTAATAGCCTTAAAACTATGATTTTTGTCATATGATATACTTAGAGTCTTTTTCATTTTTGTAGTAAATAAAATGAGTATGATAGAATCCACGTGTTATCACTGTGGTAACGATTGTGATGCGTTAGCCATTACTTTTGATCAAAAAACATTCTGTTGCCATGGGTGTAAAACTGTATATGATATTTTTTCGAGTAATGATTTATCCTGTTATTATGATTTACAATCAGCTCCTGGTGCCATTCCTGGAGAAATTGAAAGAAAATACGATTATCTCGATACTCCTGCTATTGCTGAAAAACTAATTGAGTTTAGTGATGGTACCACTGAGATTATTACATTATATATTCCTCACATACACTGTAGTTCATGTATCTGGATATTAGAAAATTTACATAAACTAGAGCCTTCCATAGCCAATTCTCAGGTTAATTTTCCGAAGAAAACCGTTCGAATTACTTTTAATAATGAAAAAACATCTCTGAAAGAAGTAGTGATGCTACTTAATTCAATTGGGTATGAACCCTATATCAGCCTTGATGATTATTCTGAAGGGGAAAAACATATTAACAGGAGTTTGATATACAAATTAGGTATTGCCGGATTTGCCTTTGGTAACGTAATGTTCTTGTCGTTTCCCGAATATTTTGAGGTCTCAGAATACTGGTTAGAACAATATAAATATGTATTTCGATGGTTGATGTTTGCATTTTCATTACCAGTTGTATTATATGCTGCACAGGATTATTTTATTTCTGCATTTAAAGGGCTAAGATCCAAGATATTAAACATAGATGTACCCATTGCATTGGGAATTGCAGTACTTTTTCTAAGAAGTACCTTTGAGGTTATATTTGATTGGGGAACTGGTTTTTTTGATAGTCTTACAGGGTTGGTGTTTTTCTTATTATTAGGTAAGTTTTTCCAACAGAAAACCTATTCTTTTTTATCTTTTGAAAGAGATTATAAATCGTATTTTCCGATTGCGGTCACTCGGTTAGTTTTTGAGAAAAAAAATAGAGAAGAGAGTATTCAGGTGTATGATATTCAAGAAGGGGATAGACTGCTGATACGCAATGGAGAATTAATACCGGTAGATGCCATATTAATTACTGGAGAGGCAAAAATCGATTATAGTTTTGTTACTGGAGAAAGCGAATCAGTTACTAAAATATCCGGTGACAAACTCTTTGCAGGAGGCAAGCAATTATATGGAGCTATAGAAATTGAAGCTATTAAAACCGTAGAGCAAAGTTATCTTACCAGATTATGGAGTAATGATGTGTTTAACAAAGACAAGTCTGCATCTTTTACCAATCTTACAGATATTATTAGTAAATATTTCACCATTGTTATTTTAAGCATAGCAATCATTGCAACGACTTTTTGGTTGTTCGTTGATGCAACAAAAGCTATTAATGTATTTACTGCCGTATTAATTATTGCGTGTCCTTGCGCATTGGCATTGGCTAGACCTTTTGCGCTGGGAAATATGCTACGGATTTTTGGAAAGAATAAGTTCTATCTTAAAAATGCAGATGTTATAGAACAGTTAGCGCATACGAATAGTATAATTTTTGACAAAACAGGAACTATAACCACTAATACTACAAGTGAAGTAGAATATGAAGGAATAGCGCTAACTCAGGAAGAAGAATCTTTACTCAAAAATACGTTAAGAGCATCTAATCATCCGCTTAGTAGAGCGTTGTATATTATTTTAGAGGAGCAAGATATACACATACTTGATGAATACCACGAGTATATTGGTAAAGGGATTGAAGCTAAGTTGGCAGAAAGTACGATAAAAATAGGTTCTTCGAATTTTGTTGGAAACTACGAATTTTCAGCATTACAAAATACCAATGTTCATATAAGTGCAAACAATGAATATAAAGGAAGATATGTTTTCCATAATCAATATAGAAAGAATGTAAAGAAGGTTTTTGATACCTTAACCAAAGGATATAAATTATCTATACTATCTGGTGATAATGAAGGAGAAAAAGATCATTTGGCAGAATTACTACCGAAAAACACCTCGCTATTATTTAATCAAAAACCAGATGATAAACTGAATTATATCAAATCATTACAAGATTCAGCAAGAAAAGTAATTATGATCGGTGATGGACTAAATGATGCCGGTGCTTTGGCTCAAAGTAATGTGGGTATCGCAGTTTCAGAAAACGTAAATGTATTTTCTCCTGCTTGTGATGCAATTTTAGATGCTTCTCAATTTGACAAAATCCCTAAGTATCTTAAGATTTCCAAAAAGGCAATCAAGATTATCAAATCAAGTTTTGTCTTGTCATTCCTGTACAATAGTATAGGTTTATATTATGCCATTACAGGGCAATTATCTCCAATTATTGCCGCTATACTAATGCCTTTAAGCTCTATTTCTGTAGTTGTTTATGTAACGATCTTGACCAATTGGAACGGGAGGAAAATAAAACTTCAAGAATCATGAATATAGCTGATGATCATAACCCAATAGAACATTTTCAGCAGTGGTTTCATGAAGTAGATAAAGCACATCCAGAAGATGAAGCTAATGCCATGTTATTATCAACTAAAGGATTAGATGGTTTTCCTAAAAGTAGAATTGTACTGCTTAAACGTTTTACCTGGGAAGGTTTTATATTCTTTACGAATTATAACAGTGAGAAGGGAATGGCGATAGCAAATGATGATAGAGTTTCTGTTTTGTTTAACTGGATAAAATCAAAACGAGAAGTCCTTATTTCCGGCAAGGCAGAAAAGCTTCCAGAAAATTTATCAGAGGGATATTTCGAATCTCGACCAGAAGGGAGTAAGTTAAGTGCTTGGGCATCTAACCAAAGCGAAGTAATTGCTTCTAGAAAAATACTAGAAGATCGTTTAAAGAAATATGAAACGAAATATCAAGGAAAAGAAATCCCTAAACCCGAATATTGGGGAGGATATATAATCAAACCTTCTCATATAGAATTTAACGAGCATGACCCATCGGTAGGTTCCAAAAGGATTACCAGCTATAAACTTCAATCTGATTTTGGATGGGGTAAGAGAGTTAGGTATACGAAAAGCAGGGAGTTTTAAGTTTTAATAAGTATAAAAAATAAAGCTGAATTTTGGAATGGATCCTAAAATTCAGCTTTTTGTTTTATCGTTCCAACTGATAGGTGTATCGTTTATTTCCGGTAATAATGTTTCCTTCATAATCGTAGAATTGTGTGATGTAGTTTACAAACTTATTATATTGTGGAGTTGCACTATTTCTTGTTCTATTTCTTATATTTTGTAATGTCCTCATGATGATTAGTTTTGATTGATGAATATTTTTTGATTTACTATCTATAACGTCTTTTGCTGTTCCAAATATTTCCGTTAGTGTTATTTAATTTTTTTGTGATTTGATTGCTATCTAAAATTCTCATAATTTTTGTTTTTTGATTGATGATCCACCCGAGGCGGACAGGTTGATTGATGAATATTTTTTGATTGACTATCTATAACGTCTTTTGCTGTTCCAGATATTTCCGTTCGTGTTGTTTAATTTTTTCGTGATTTGATTGCTGTCTAAAGTTCTCATGATTTCTGATTTTTTGATTGATGATCCACCAGAGGCGGACAGGTTGATTGATAAATATTTTTTGATTGACTATCTATAACGTCTTTTTGCGTTCCAGATATTTCCGTTAGTGTTATTTAATTTTTTCGTGATTTGATTGTTG
The DNA here is from genome assembly GCF_947492405.1 of uncultured Aquimarina sp. Lineage (GTDB taxonomy): Bacteria > Bacteroidota > Bacteroidia > Flavobacteriales > Flavobacteriaceae > Aquimarina. The sequence goes on along the minus strand of NZ_CANLMP010000002.1, from coordinate 76,844 downwards.
TTTAAAGTTCTCATGATCTTATTTTTTAATTGATTAATAATTTTTGATTGACTATCTATAACGTCTTTTGTTGTTCCAGATATTTCCGTTAGTGTTGTTTAATTTTTTCGTGATTTGATTATTGTCTAATGTTCTCATAATTTCTATTGTTTTAAATTGTTATATACTTACTAGACGCAGATGTTTTAGTTTTGTTACAGTACTATGTATAAAAAGGTACTATTTTAACACTTTTTAACAAAAAAAAGGTGTTTTGAGATGTTTTTTGGGAAAAATAAAAGAATTTAGGTGGTGATTTTTTGAGGATGGGGCAGTTAAAACTATAATAGTTGACCTAATATATAAGAGAAATATTTCATATACTTATTTACAAATAAACTTTTTGACAGCTATCTTTTCTTTTTTCCAATAAATAGATATAGTAGAGAACCTATAAAAGGAATTAAAAGAACTACTAAAATCCAAATTGTTTTATCGTTTTTACTAAATCTGTTTTTCAAAATATGGATAAGACAATAAATCCACAATCCAATTGAAAGTAATATCATTATTTGACAAATAAGAAGTTCGAAGGAAAAGTCAGTTACTATTTTATCCATCAGAATGTTCTTTAAAGTATACTCATTTTTGATTCTGTAATTATTTGTAATATTTTTTACCAAATCATTATAAACATTCATATTGTCCATCATCATCGACTAAGTAAACTTCATTTAAAATCCACCTATCTTTGACTTTTTCAAAATGATATTCATAATTATGTTGTATAAAATCAAATTTTTTATTTTTAAAAAGAGTTTTTACAATTGCTTTATCTTCACTAATTAATTCTTCTATTATTTGCTCTTGTTCTATACAATGAGACGACTCACTTCCATAAGCAAGCCCTTGGTATTTTTTTTCAGAATCACAAAATTTTAAAATCAAATCATCATACATTTTTCTTATTTTGTGATCAGAATTTTCATCATTATTTTCTGAAGTTTTAGAGGCGAAATCATTCCACTCTTTATAATCTAAAAAAAAATCTTTTGTGATTTCAGATGGTGTTTTCATACTACTAACAAAAGTTTATATTTTTCCATTAAGTGCTGTTAATCTATTCAGTTGGTCAAATTCACCAATTAAAATTTTATTGTTTTTTAGGCCTTCAATTTTGTTATCAGATATTTTTAATACAAAACTACGATCAATCAAATAATTTTTAAAAGCCTCTTTATGGTTTAAATCTATTCCGCTTATTACTTGCCGGAAAGTAGTCAAAACTTTCTCCAGTTTGTTCTCATCAATTTTTGGGATTTTATCACTTTTCAAGGTTAAAACCATCGTCCCTTGTCCATAGTTTGCACAAAAATATGCATCGGTATTAAGTAATCCACTTGCAACTATCCCCATTTTATGTTCAAATCCTTCTTCTACACTAAAATGACCTTTCGTAAATTCTTCAATCTGTCTTTCCTCTCCAATTTTTTTGATATTTAAAGAACTATTCAAAAGGTTTTCAGGGATTCCACTTTTCGTGTTAGCCCATCCCCACATCCAAGAATAATCATTGAAAGACAAAGAGCCAATTACTTCAATAGGAAAATCGAGATTTCCAAAAGATAATGTTGCAGTATTTAGGTCTATATTCCAAGCTAAACCTCCGGTTAAATCATTGAAATTTTGTTGTTTTTCAAAAGAAAGACCAGCATTCTGCTCTACCAAATCCTTGAAAGTCTTAAAATCAGTTTTACTGATTAATGAAAAGTCTGATTGATTAATCTCATTTTCATTATTTTTTTCAGATTTTCCAAATAGTTTTTTAAACAAGCTCATAGTTCCTTTTAATGTTTAATTTATATTTTGTAGTTGTGTAGAATGTAACCAAACCATCTACATTATTTGCACATTCATTACTAACTTTTGCTTTTTGCAAGCATATGCTTTACCAAAAATAAAAGAATCATTCGATTGATCACTTAACTGCTCTGATTTCGTATACAATGTTGTACGCAGTTATATTTCCGTTTGCTTTAGAATCCAATTCATAAGTTCATATTTATTTATTGCATCCCAGGTTGATTGCGTATTCTTTTTTGACGATGTATTATCTTCAGGCTGTAAAACAATTAATTCGGTATTTTTATTTCCTAATAGTTCCAACTCGGCTAAAAAACCAACAATATCTGTTGAATTATTCTCATACAAGGTTCTTAGTTGATTTGTTAATTTATACTTTATTGCAGGTTCTATATACGCTCTAATATTGTAGCTTTTGTAAACCTTAATATTTTTATTTTTTTCATCAAAGTAACTGTATGATGAGAAATCGTGATAACTCTCTGGATTAGTTTTAGGCGTACCTTTCAAATGTTTTTCTAGTAAATAATTTATAAATTTTGGTTCCCAAAGATCAATCCGGTTAATTCTGATATCACGTTTATGTTGATACCATTTTCTTGTAAAATCTAGTGTGAAATTGCAAATAACAATACCTTTTATGTTGAGTTGAAACTCGAAACCTCCCTCTTTCATAAACTTAATATATCGCATTGCTCTATGTCCTGCTAAACTTGCTCCTAAAAAGAAAATATTTTCATTTGGCAAATTATGTTTATTAAAGACTTCCTGAATTAGTGTATGCGTAGAAATTATAGAGGATTCAGAAAAGTAAAAGTCAAGAGGAATTTCGGTTGAAACTGACAATACCGCAAAGTCTTTTTCAGATGCTTGATTATACATTTGCTTTGAGCTCCTATTCTTTTTGTCATACCTTGAATCTTCAAGGAAAATGAGTACACCTTTAATTTTCCTTTTTTCAGGAATCAATAGCGTATATCCTTTTTGAATAAAAGGCAAAAAGTCATTTTCACCCGTTCCAACTCTAAGGCTATCATTTTTTACTGGTTCGTAATATTCAACCATTTTCTGGGAAAAAGACTTTATACTAAAAAGGGTGAAAAAGAGCAAAAAGAATAGTTTAAAAAGTGTTTTCATAGTTGATTGTTTTTAATAGAATGGTAAACAGGGTTTTAGGTGCTTTTTTGTTTTATTAATTTATGCCCCAGTTTTTCGAATTGAATTTATGTCTACAAGTTCAATAATCCATTAATCATAATATTTTAATAGACTTTTGTTTTTTTCAAAATAGTCATACACGGTTCTGTTATCTAATAAAAAGAATGGGTTTTCCATATATTTCCAAATTAGGAGTTCAAATTCTTCCTTTAAGAATACAGAAGAATCTATATTTTTTATTTCACTCAATAAAAATTCATTGAGTAGATTTTGATCAGGATCATTTTTAAGAAAGTCTTTTAATTTATTCATTAAAGTAATGAATTGTTCGGTTAACCATTCAGTTTTATCAGGTCGTGGGCATTTTTGGCCATCTCTTCCTCCAAAATCATAGTCAGAAAAATGAATAGATGATTCTAATTTACTTTCAATTTTTTTAATTATTGGGTCGTATCTCATATCCGTTTCTGATAAGAGTCAAATAATTATATAATATCAATTGTTATTTAAATTTTTTCATATCTCCTTTATTTATAGAAGATTTATGCTAATTTTCTGATGCTAAAGTTATTTTCCAACTTATACCGAATTTATCAATACACTGGCCATAGTATGCACCCCAGAAGGTCAAACCTACAGGTACTTTTATTTGTCCGTTTTGAGAAAGCTCACCAAATAATCGGTCAACCTCTTCTTTGCTATCGGTGTGAATGATAAGAGTAAAGGTTTTATACTGTACCATTTCTTTATATGCTAATGAGTTGTCTGAACCATTTAGCATTGTTTCTTTGCTCAGAGGTAAAGTGACATGCATAATTTTTTCATCAGTTTCCTGAAAAATATTTCTTGTTGGTTTTGGCACGTCTTTGTATTTACTAATATGACTGATTTCTTTACGAAAGACTGATTCATAAAAAGCAAATGCTTGTTCACAATTTCCATTAAAGTAGATGTATGGATTTATTGTTATCATAAATATTTAATTTAAGATTATTTATTCATTTTAAAAGCAAATCAACGATTTGGCGGCTTTAGTTAATAGCACTGGACTTTCTCAAAACACCGAATGTCCTATTTGCTATATACCGTGTTAGTAATTGACTTTTCTATTTATGTTTTAAAAATCCTTTAGCAATTTTATCTACTACATTATGAGAATTACTCCATTTATAGTAGACATCAAATGCCCACTTTTTTATCAAATCTTTACATTCAGTTTCGTTGGTTGATTTCTTTTTAATATCTGTTGTTGTAATATTTCCTCTTTTAAGTATTTCGGGTGGGTTCAGATATTCATTCTGTTTATGAACTTTGTATTTATTCAGATAATCACTAAGCTTTGGTGAAAGTTCATAAGTCCACTTTATACCGTATTCAAAAATCAAATGAAGTCTTGACAGGTGAAAATGATTATTCCACCTACCGTGAATTTCTGGATGTTGTAATGTGTGTGCATCAACAATAAGAAATCTATATATGTGGTTTTCAATATTTGAAAAATCAATTTCTTGAAATCCAAGATTGAAAATTTCTAAGCATTCGTGAATTCCACGTTTTGTAGCTGCACCGCAAAATTGACAGGCACCTTCACTCGATAAAGTCACTCCATTCTTTTCTGCTAAATCAATATAATCTTGCATTATTTGTTTTGCTTGTTGCTAACACGTATAATATTACGCATATTTCTCTTATATATCCAACTGTAACCATTTAAAGACGTATAATAAAGTTTACTTCTGCAGTTTTACTCCAAAAACACTCCAATTACAAAAACCATTTTTAGTATTTCTCTGATCGAATCTTTTCTACGTTATGTTGATTAACATAGCTAATAGTATCAAATCCTACCACAAACTAGCATACCAAAACCTGATAAATGTCATTTTTTAAGAAAATGTTCACACATACTTTTGGCACATAATTAAATGCTATATGGGTGTTATTTATGTTTTGCTAACCATCAGTATCGTTGTAGCCATTGTGTTTTTTGTGGCTTTTATTCTTTCCGTAAAGAATGGGCAATATGATGATACCTATACACCATCTATCAGAATGCTTTTTGACGATGAACTGGTCAAAGAATCCAAAGAAAAATCTTCAGTACCCGCTAATAACAATCAAGTATAATATGAAAATGGAACAATTCTATTATGATAATAAAATCGTAAAAAAATTCTTGTATGCCACACTCCTTTGGGGTATTGTAGGGATGTCAGTCGGATTACTGCTGGCATTTATGTTTTTATTCCCTAATCTTACCGATGGTATCTCGTGGTTGAGTTTTGGGCGATTACGTCCGTTACATACCAATGCGGTAATTTTCGCTTTTGTAGGGAATGCCATATTTGCCGGAGTGTATTATTCTACACAACGATTGCTAAAAACGCGAATGTTTAATGATACACTTAGTACTATTAATTTTTGGTGTTGGCAGTTGATCATCGTAGGAGCAGCCATTACGTTGCCGCTGGGATACACAAGTTCTAAAGAATATGCAGAGTTAGAATGGCCTTTTGATATCGCCATCGCAGTTATTTGGGTGGTATTTGGTTGGAACCTGATTGGTACCATTCTTAAACGAAGACAACGCCACCTATATGTAGCAATTTGGTTTTATCTGGCTACGGTAGTAACGGTTGCTGTGCTGCACATTTTTAATAGTTTGGCATTACCAGTAAGTGCGCTAAAAAGTTATTCAGTATACGCAGGTGTTCAGGATGCTTTAGTACAATGGTGGTATGGGCATAATGCAGTAGCATTTTTCCTAACGACTCCGTTCTTAGGATTGATGTATTATTTTGTTCCAAAAGCAGCAAATAGACCGGTATATTCTTATCGATTATCTATTGTTCACTTTTGGTCCTTGATATTTATCTATATCTGGGCAGGTCCACATCACTTGTTATATTCTTCCTTACCGGATTGGGCACAAAATTTGGGAGTAGCTTTCTCGATTATGCTGATAGCACCTTCTTGGGGTGGTATGATCAACGGATTATTAACGTTGCGTGGTGCCTGGGATAAAGTGCGTACAGATCCTGTGCTTAAATTTATGGTTGTAGCGATTACAGGATATGGTATGGCAACGTTTGAAGGGCCTATGCTTTCCTTAAAAAATGTAAATGCGATTGCACATTTTAGTGATTGGGTTATTGCGCACGTTCACGTAGGAGCTTTAGCCTGGAATGGTTTCTTCACCTTTGGGATGGCATATTGGTTAATTCCGAAATTATTTAAAACCAAATTATGGTCTACAGGATTAGCAAACGCACATTTCTGGATCGGTACATTGGGTATCATTATGTATGCATTACCCATGTATGTAGCAGGATTTGTACAAGCTTCTATGTGGAAACAATTTAATCCAGACGGAAGCTTAGTATATGGTAACTTCTTAGAAACTGTAAACGAAATTATTCCAATGTATTGGATGAGAGCAATCGGCGGTAGTATGTTCATCTTCGGGATGTTTATTATGCTGTACAACGTGATTAAAACCATTAGAGCTGGAGCTACGGTTACTGATGAATTAGCAGAAGCTGCTCCATTAACTAAAGTAACGAAACATAGAACAGCAAAAGAAGGATACCATACTTGGTTAGAAAGAAGACCAGTGAAGTTGACCATTTTTGCGACTATTGCAATCCTTATTGGTGGTGCAGTGCAAATCGTTCCAACATTGATGGTAGATTCTAATATACCAACCATTACCAGTGTTAAACCATATACGCCATTAGAATTAGAAGGTAGAGATCTCTATATCAGAGAAAGTTGCGTGTCTTGTCACTCGCAAATGATCAGGCCTTTTCGTAGTGAAGTAGAACGATACGGAGAATACTCTAAGGCTGGCGAATATGTATACGACCATCCTTTCCTTTGGGGAAGTAAACGTACCGGACCTGATCTGATGCGTATAGGAGGTAAATACTCTGACAATTGGCATTTGAATCATTTTTATGATCCGCAAAGTACTTCGTCAGGTTCGATTATGCCGAGCTATAAGTGGTTACTTAAAAATAAATTAGATCGATCCGATACCGAATCCAAAATGGAAGCCATGGTTACACTTGGAGTTCCTTATACACCAGAAGAAATTGCCAAAGCTCAAAAATGGATGAACGAACAGGCTACACAAATAGAGAAAAACCTATATGATGATCCTGATTTTGCTAAAACCTATGAAGCAGATAAAAAATATGCAAAAGAAAATGGATTGGATTTTACCGAAATGAGAGATAGAGAAGTAATCGCCTTGATTGCTTATATACAGCGATTAGGAACTGATATAAAGGTTAAAAACGAAACCGTGAGTTCAGAATAATAAGTCATACTAGAACATGATGACCAGTTTTCTGTCTATTCGAGCGGAGTCGAGAATAATTAGTGCATAGAGGATTGATGACATCTCGACTGCGCTCTATGTGACAGAGAAAGAAATTTTACAATTAGAAAACACTATATACCATGTTTAAATTCATAAAAGGACATTTGGAAAGTATAGAAGGTATAGAGATATATCCTATAATATCCCTACTCATATTTTTCATTTTTTTTACTGCCTTATTCTGGTGGGTAATTTCAGCAAAAAAAGAACATATAAAAGAAGTAAGTGAGATTCCATTTGAAACAGAAAACGAAAACGAGCTAATACTATGAGAAGTACAGTATCCTATATAAGAGTGATTATCTTTCTATTAGTAGCCTATTTTTTAATAGAATGGGCAGTGGATTCCGGAGAAGAATCAGCATTCATTAAAGAACCCATGACTTGGGTAGCTATGGGAATAATTTTATTATTTGCTATCGCTATTGAAATTTGTGTAGAAGCGCTGCGCAGTGTGCTATTTAAATCACTGAAACCCGAAGCTCAGGAACGCTATTTAGTAGCTCAAAATGCTAAAAAAGAAAAGCAATTTCGTTGGGTTAAGGATACCTATCTAAAATTATTGGATAGTAAACCTGTAGAAGAGGAAGGTGAAATTATTTTGGACCATAATTATGATGGTATTAAAGAATTGGATAATAATCTTCCACCTTGGTGGGTATATGGTTTTTATGCGACAATTTTATTTGGAGTAATTTATTTAGCACGTTTTCATGTGTTCAATGATTATACCCAGACAGAAGAATATGAAACTGAAGTTGCTGAAGCCTTGATAGCCATAGAAGAATATAAAAAAACGGCTAAAGACCTGGTAGATGTAAATACCGTGGTATTACTCACTGAAGCTTCTGATATAAGTGCCGGAAAAGCCATTTTTACTACTAATTGTGTTGCCTGTCATAAAGCAGATGGAGGAGGAGGTATTGGACCTAACCTTACAGACCCGAATTGGATTTTAGGTGGAGGAATCAAAAATGTATTCCGTACGATTTCTGAAGGAGGCCGAGATGGAAAAGGAATGGTAGCTTGGAAACAAACCTTGAAACCAGCAGAAATGGCTCAGGTAGCAAGTTATGTGATTACGTTAGGTGGAACAACTCCAGCAGAACCCAAAGAAGCGCAAGGTGAAATTTGGATCGATCCGGAAGCAGCAAAGGAAGATGTTCTAGAAGAAGAAACTCCTGAAAAAGTGGTTGATTCTACTGCTGTGGTAGTATCTAATTAGTAATTAAAAAGTTGAATACAATTACATCAATACTTGATGATGAGATTAGTTAACCGTCATCTCGACTCCGCTCGATGTGACAGAAACGAAGGTGTCATAAATAATAACAATAAATAATAGAAAATAATTTCCCAATTGGAAGCATCAGAAAACGAAACATTCAGAGATTCTATCGGTACGATAAACGAAGAAGGAAAACGTGCTTGGGTATATCCTAAAAAACCTAGTGGTAAATTTTATGAGTACCGCAAATGGGTAAGCTATGGTTTGTTGATCTTTTTATTTTCGGCTCCATTTATCAAAATTGATGGAAACCAATTTTTGTTATTCAATGTTTTAGAACGTCGTTTCAATATTTTTGGAGCACCTTTTTGGCCACAAGATTTTCATCTATTTGTGATTTCGATGATTATCGGAGTTGTTTTTATTACCCTTTTTACAGTAGCTTTTGGAAGATTGTTTTGTGGTTGGATATGTCCGCAAACCATTTTTATGGAAATGGTTTTCCGAAGAATAGAATATTGGATCGAAGGAGATCGAGGAAAACAAATACGTCTTGATAAGCAATCATGGAATGCTGATAAAATTAAAAAACGTGCACTTAAGTGGTTCGTTTTTTTTATTATTTCATTCTTGATCGCCAATGTGTTTTTAGCTTATTTGATCGGTAGTGATGAACTTATCGAATATGTTTTTGTTGACGGTCCTTTTAAACATGTGAGTACATTAATCTCCTTGCTCATATTTACGGGAGTTTTTTATTTTGTCTTTGCTTGGTTTAGAGAACAGGTTTGTATCATAGCCTGTCCATATGGTAGGTTGCAAGGAGTTTTGTTAGATGCTAAATCTATTGTAGTTGCTTATGATTATAAGCGTGGAGAAAAAGAAGCTGGTCGTGCAAAGTTTAAGAAAAATGAAGAGAGACCTACTACAGGAAAAGGGGATTGTATTGACTGTTTCCAATGTGTGCACGTATGTCCTACAGGAATAGATATTCGTAACGGGACACAATTAGAATGTGTAAACTGTACCGCATGTATCGATGCCTGTGATCATATGATGGAAAGTGTAAATCTTCCAAAAGGATTGATTCGCTATGCTAGTGAAGATAATATAGCAAAAAAGGAGAAATTTAAGTTTACACCACGTCTCAAAGGATATACAGCGGTAATGGTGATATTGACGGGTGTTTTTTTAGGAATGTCTTTTTTAAGAAATGATATAGAAGCCAATATTTTAAGATTACCAGGGCAGCTCTATGAGAGAAAAGATAATAATATTATCAGTAATGTGTATACCTATAAACTGGTGAATAAAACCATAGATGAGATTGAAAACGTTCATTTTGAATTATTATCCCATAAAGGAACTATTGAGTTGGTAACTCATAAAAACTTCACAGTGCCTAAACAAGGCCTGGCTGAAGGAACACTATTCATAGAAATTAATGCATCTGCCTTAAGTGGAGATAAGGATAAAGTGAAAATAGGAGTGTATTCTAATGACGAACTGGTAGAAACAACAACAACAGCTTTTCTAGGACCAAGAAGCTATAGATAGTTGTTAGTTGATAGTTATAAACTGAAAATAAACTTATGAAACAGGACAAGCTATAAGGGGTTAACGGGAAAAGAGATTTATTTTCAATCTTGATTCCTTAGTCCTGTTTTGAAATGAAAAAATGAAAAGATGAAAATAAACTGGGGTACAGCTATTGTGCTGGTATTTATAGGATTTATCAGTTTCATATTATTCTTTGTGATAAGAATGAATACTGACAAAAAGTTTGAGCACGATTTGGTAACTGAAGATTACTACAAACAAGAACTAGCTTTTCAGCAAGAAATCAATGCCGAAGAAAATGGAAACGCACTACAGAATAATATAGAAGTAAAAAAGATAGCAGAAGGATTACTAGTGGCGTTTCCCAAAGATAAAAGCTACACTAAACTATCAGGAACTATTTCTTTATATAGACCATCAAATAAAAAGTTGGATTTCGAAATTCCAATCACGCTTCAAAGTTCCGAAATATTGGTTCCCAAGAATCAACTTATAGAAGGACGATGGAATATTACGGTGAATTGGGAGTATGAGAATACTTCTTATTTATTTAAAGAATCATTTACGTATTAGATGTTAGTTTCAGCATTCATATTAGGGCTTTTAGGAAGTTTTCATTGCGTTGGCATGTGTGGTCCTATTGCTTTTATGCTGCCTTTAGATCATAAGAATCATTTGAAGAAGTTTTTTCAGCTCTCCCTATATCATTTGGGTCGTTTGCTTGCGTATAGTATTATTGGATTATTTTTTGGATTTATAGGAAAAAGCCTGAATATTTTTGGAATGCAACAAGGACTATCGATTGGTATAGGAGTCTTAATGATTTTATTGGTTTTGATTCCATCACCATTACTTATGAAATATAATTTTTCTAAACCTATATATAAGATGATATCTAAAGTAAAGAATGCTTTAGGAAAAGAACTTAAAAAGAAAACACCAGATACCTTTCTGACCATCGGGTTTTTGAACGGTTTTCTTCCTTGTGGGTTAGTATATATGGCTGTTTTTGCTGCTATTGCTTTAGGAAGTATTGCAGAGAGTAGTATGTATGTATTATTTTTTGGATTAGGGACCATTCCACTAATGACAGTAGTTGTGTATGTGGGGAACTTGTTTAAAGGAAATTGGATACGAAAACATATTCAAAAAGCAATTCCGGTGTTTGTGGTTTTGATTGGATTATTGTTTGTTTTACGTGGAATGGGATTAGGTATTCCATATGTTTCACCAAAACAATCCACAGAAATAATATCTTCAAGTTTTGACTGCTTTTAATAAAAAATGGATTACTTAGACAGTCATAGAAAACAATTGAGTTTCGGGTTTATTATGTTGTAACCTTAAATCAAAAGCCATACAGATATTCCGAACAAATGGTCGTCCTTTTTTAGTAACTTTAATGCCGTGGCTGGCAATTTCTACCAATCCATCTTTCTCCATTTCCTTTAAACGCATCGATACATCTGCTAATTTATCAAAGTGAAGCAGGTTTTTACTCCAATCCGTTTTAAAATGACACATTAGATTTAATATATGTTGTCTAATAACTTCATCTTGCTGAGTTAGCATATGACCTCTGTATACCGGAATGATTCCATCATTGACTAAATTTTGGTATTCTTCTAAGCCTTTTACATTTTGAGCAAAACCATACCAGCTATCACTGATAGAAGATACGCCTAAACCGATCATCATTTTAGTTTTAGAAACCGTGTAGCCCATAAAATTGCGATGTAAGCTTTTATTCTCCATGGATTGATATAGAGCGTCACTTTTTAGAGCGAAATGATCCATCCCTATTTCTTCGTAGCCGACTTTAGATAATAGTTCTTTACCTATTTCATATTGTCTTCGTTTTTGTTCTCCGCTAGGAAGGTCTGATTCATTAAATCCACGTTGTCCATTACCTTTTTGCCATGGAACATGCGCATAACTATAAAAAGCCAGTCGATCCGGTAAAAGTTCTTTGGTCTTACGGATCGTATGAATAACAGCTTCTTCTGTCTGAAAAGGTAGACCAAAAATGATGTCGTGACCTATAGAAGTATAACCGATTTTTCTAGCTACCTCAGTAACATATTTTACATTCTCGAATGGTTGAACGCGATGAATTGCTTTCTGAACGATTTCATTATAATCCTGTACTCCAAAACTTACTCTTCTAAAACCTACATCATATAAAGCCTGTAGATGTTCTCGAGTTGTATTGTTTGGATGTCCTTCAAAACTAAATTCACATGCTGAAGCAGATTTAGCAGACCAAAATAACCCTTTGATTAAGTATTCCAAGTTTTCCGGAGAGAAGAACGTAGGGGTTCCGCCACCCAAATGTAATTCTTTGATCTTTGGTTTAGAATCGAGTAGATTCAGATATAATTGCCATTCTTTTAAAAGGGAATTGATATATGGTATTTCTACATTATGTTTTTTGGTAATTCGCTTATTGCAGCCGCAAAAAGTACACATGCTTTCACAAAAAGGTAAGTGAATGTATAAACTGATTCCGTCCGAGTCATTACTTTGTGTAAAAGACTTTTTAACGGATCGAGTCCAGTGTTTTAATGAAAAGGTATCATTGTCCCAATATGGAACTGTAGGATAACTGGTGTACCTGGGTCCAGGAACATTATATTTATCTACTAAATTAGCATTCATATAATTAATTTTATTGGATTTTTATTCGTGTAATACTAAAAAGGGAATACTGATATGATAACTTATCTTTTCTACAGTTGGGTGAAATAGGATTCTCTGAAAAAAATTGAGGTTTTTGGCGACCATAGTGATCATGCCAATATTTCTGCTTTCTACAAAGCATTGTACGGCTTGTTCGATATTAGGATTGGATAAAAAATGGAAGCTATGTTCTGCATTATCCTCAAAGTAATCGTTTAGAAAGTCTTTATGCTGTTTTTGTAAGTCGGTGAGTTCTTGTTCTTTTTTGGAAATGTGTAATACCCGCAATGCTGCGTTATTAAGGTTTAGGACTTTTGATATAGTATTCAGTATTCGATCCTTATAAAAGATGTTGTAATCCGTTGGGAAAGCAATTTCATGTATGTTGTTATATGTTGCTTTTTCCGGAATAACCAGTACAGGGCATTTTACCTTTGTAATCACATCACCTGTATTACTTCCAATCGTTTTTTCTTTTAATCCAGATGCACCTTTAGTACCCATCACTATAAAATCAATGTTTTTTTCTTCAACTTGTTTTCTAATTGTATCTACAAAAAAGATATGTTCATTAACAGTATAGAAACGGTGCTTGTTGTTTAAAGATAGTTTTTGGATTTTTTTTAGTAATAATCGCATTTGCTCTTTATCACTGTGAGTAACTTTTTCGACAACTTGATCTTTGGATTCGAAAAAAGAATCACTTCCTATCACTTGCCGATAAGGAGAGACATGCAACAAATGGAAATTACATTTTACTTTTTTAAAAAACGACAAAGCGTAAGTAATCGAATTCCAGGAGTTTTCCGAAAAATCGGTCGGAATAAGGATATTCTTCATTTTTAATACTTTCTAACATAACAAATGTATTAGGATGTATTTATGAAAAGTATGACAAAAATCAGTTTAGATATTTTATTCTACTAGTTGAAGTCTCCGTAGATCCAAAATTTTAATGTTACGTCCTTCAATTTCTATAAGTCCGTCTTTTTTAAAGGTAGATAATGTGCGGATTAGACTTTCTGTGGCGATACCGGCAACGCTAGCTAGATCGTTTCTGGATATTTTAATACTCTCTTCTGGTTTTTTATTTAATATCTGAGCAAATTGTAAAATGGTTTGTGCCGTCTTTTTTCGTACAGAGCTATATGCCATTTGTAATAATTGTTCTTTTATTTCAGAAAGATTATCACTGAGCAATTCCATGAGTTCTAAAGAAATATTTTTGCTTTTTTCTAATATGTCTTTTAAATCCATTTTGGATACACCAGCAAGTTCCGTTTCTTCTACTGCCGTGGCTGATTCCTGATAAGGTGTATTATCCATAAATGAGGTAAAACCTAAAAAATCATCTTCTTTAAACAATGCCGTAATAAGTTCCTTACCATTTATGTCCATTTTGTGTGTTTTTACAACACCTTTTAGGATAAGATAAATGGTATTAGAATGATCACCTTCTTTAAAAATAGATTCGCCTTTTTTATATTGAGAAATAGTACCATAATCATCAAAAAAGTTTTTGAGTTCATGTAAGTTTCTTAGACCATCTTCTGAATCCTGATTAGGTTCTTGGGATTGTTCTTTTAATATTTTAGAAATGATCTGAGCTTTTGCCAAACGGCTTTCTATAGCACTTAGTAGTTCGTCTTCATCAAAAGGTTTGGTTAGATAATCATCTGCACCTAAATCCATTCCTTTTCGTATTTCTTTATGTTCGGTTTTTGCAGATAAGAAAATAAACGGTATTTGATTTGTGCTTAAATCATGCGATAAGGCTTCCAAAACTCCATAACCATCAATTTCTGGCATCATGATGTCACATACAATAATATCCGGGTTTTGCTCTTTTGCCTTCGTAATACCTAGTTTACCATTAGGAGAAGTAATCACATTATAGTCCGAAAGCTCCAGAAGTTCGGCAGTGTTTTCTCTAAGTACAGTATCATCTTCTATTAGTAGAACGGTTTTCATCATTAGTTACGATTGTTTAACTACAGGAATTTGTACGGTAAAGGTAGAACCTTGGTTTTCTTTACTTGTAAAATTAATACTCCCACCCAGATTTTCCAAATGACTTTTAACGATATTCAAACCTATTCCTGTACCTTGATCTAGTAAAGCATTCTCTGCTCTAAAATATCTTTTAAATATAAATGGCTGTTCTTTTTCCGGGATTCCAATACCTTGATCAATAATATGAAATGTAAGTAAATCATTCTCAAAAATGATCTGTAAATCAATGGTTGAGTTCTCTCCAGAGTATTTTACAGCATTACGAATAAGATTAGTTAAGACCAGCTCTAATATTTTCTCATCAAAATCTATAATGTAGTCATCAATATCCTTAGGGTATTTTATTCTTTGACCATCTTTAAGTAACATATTTGCATCATAGATTACTTCATTAATAACCTTACTAAGAGGGAATGGAGTGAATTTATAATTTACTTTGCCGCTTTCTAAACGTTCTACAGATAAGAAATCATTTAGAATATTATCCAAATATTTTACCTTGTTTTTGATCGTTGCCAAATGCTTATCTCTTTTTTCTTGCTGTTCAGCTTTGGTGTACTTTCCAATCAATGTTGTAGAGGTAAGAATTCCGCTTAGTGGTGTTTTAAACTCGTGGGATACAAGAGAAAGAAATTTAGTTTTTAGTTCATTAAGTTGTTGCTCTTTTTTTAGAGATTCTTTTGTAACAGCTTCTGCTTCTTTACGAAGCTTTATCTCTTCTTCTAATTCCTTTATTGTAGTGTAAAGTTCTTGCGTTCGTTTTTTTATTTTTTGCTCTAGTTCAGTATTTAGTTCGTATATTTTTACTTCTTGTTCTTTACGTAATGTAATATCGCTTACTAAAGCCATTACATAAGAATTGTCATAAATCTCAAATGGGTTTAATCCTACTTCAACCGGAAATTTGTTACCATTTTTTCGTACACCAAAAAGATCACGTCCTAGCCCCATTTTCCTTTTTCCACTGTCTGCGATAAATTTCTCTACATATCCACCGTGTGCATTGTGATGTTTTTTTGGAATTAAAATAGTTAACTCTTTGCCAACTAATTCATTTTTCTCATACCCAAAGATGTCATTTGCGGATTCATTAGTAGCAACAATTATTTGATCCTCATTTACTACAATGATTCCTTCTGAAATAGCTTCAGAAAGTATTCTGAAAATATTGTTGTTTTTTTCGAAAACTTTCATTCTCCAAAAATAATAATTTTGTCGCGTTGTAATAACTGATTTTTGTCATAAAAAAGATGATCGTTACTTGGTAGATTTATGCCATAAACCAATAAATTTTGCAGAAAATGGATACAACAGAAAATATAGGAATTACATTTTACCAAAGCTTGGGCAAATTATTCTATGCTATTGCGGCAGCTGATAAAGTAGTCCGGAAATCAGAATATGCATCGTTACGAGGTCTAGTGAAGTCAGAGTGGTTAGCTGTGGATGATCTAGAAGATGAGTTTGGTGCCGATGCTGCTTTTCAGATAGAAATTGTTTTTGATTGGTTAGATTATTCTGCACTTGAGGCAGAAGCAAGTTTTAATGAATTCGCCTCTTTCTATAAAGAGAATAAATCTCTTTTTACAGATAGAATTAAACAATTAATTTGTAGTACTTCTAGTAGTATTGCGAGTGCTTTTTCAGGGAAGAATAAATCTGAATTAATGATGCTAGGAAGACTTCAGTTGATTTTTGAAGGATAATGTATTTATGATATAGTTTTGAGAACTGACTTTTATCATATTTTAAAAGTTATAGTGACACTAATTTTACTTCAAATTAAAAAACATACTATTATGACATTATACGCAAAAATAAATGCTGATTTTTCTGAAAACTATATAGGGTATTCCGCTTTAGCAATCATTGCCTCAACTTGTTTAGGATCCATAGCCATTATGACTACTTTGTTTGATGGGAATGGTTTTATTCAAATGTTTTTGGTTTTTCTCACTGTTGCGGTATGTAATGCTCATAATGCTGCAATATTAACTGTTCAGAAACCTAAATTAGTGTTAGATCTACTGATTGTGAGTTTAGCAGTGAATAGTTTAATAATTATTGGGAACGGCTTGTTTTAATATTGAACTTATCTTGACTTTTTATTTTTAACCGAAAATGTGTTGAAATTTGACAAAATGAGGCACTTTTTGGAAGCTATAGCAGAGCTACAGGTAAGAAAAGTAACGAAATATGGGTGAATTTCAGCCATTTTTTAGGAAATAGAAAAAGTCAAGATGAGTTCATTTTATATACTTATTTATGAAGGCGGGTTTCTGTAAATGAAACTCGCCTTTTTTTACATCTTAACTGAGCGATGTCATATTTTTTGAACACTCTCAAAACTACATTTATATAAAATAAAAATTCATTATATGAGAGCCCTTATTATCAGTGTTATTATTATAAGTTTAATAGCGTGTAATAGAACACAAATCAAAGAAAATCCTGAAAAAGATACTATAGATAGCGAACAGCTTTTGGATCAAAATAAAGATAGTTCTCAATATTTATCAGAAGAAAATTTAGAACTAAATCAGGAAAAAACAAAATCCATAAAGGTAGAGCGTCTTATTACTATAAAAGATGATAAAAAGAAACTACAAGAACTAGTAATTGCTAAAAAGTTCTATAAGGAAGAGGACTTCTATGTTTTGGATTATAAATATCCTTATCTCAACGAACAAATTGATACTAATAACACTAGATTTAATGATTTTCTGACTGAAAATTACTTAGATATAGAAGCTACAGAAAATGAAATTCTGGAAGATAAAGTAATATTCTGCGACTCGCTTGGAATTGGTAGGTGTATGGATAAAAGAGTAATGGATTATAAGATTTACGCTGTAAAAAGTAACCTTCTCAGTGTATTACTCTATAAGGAAAACTACTACTCAGGAATGAAACATGCTACGTATATGTTTGAGTGTCTAAATTTTGATCTTAATAATCACAAGTTCATTTATTACAATGATTTTTTTATTGAAAATTCGGAAAAAGAATTACTTACAACGATAAATAAAATAATTTCAGATGGTATAAACTCTGGGGAGTTATTTTATGAATGTTGGGAATTGTCAGAAGGAGATTTTAAGGTGTATAAAAACAATTTTGTGGTGAATGATGATGTAGTAGAATTCTATTTTGACGATTGTATTATTTGTCCTTCATATACAGGAACCTATTCTATAGAGATTCCGATTACAGAGATTATGCATCTGATTAGGAAATATAACAATAAACCTTTAATAGGATAAAATCTATAAAATCAATACTATGAAGTGGAGCTATTTAATTTTTTCAATCACATATATTGTGATGATCCTAGTAGCATTTTTATTACCTTTTTTTTCGGATCCAGGATATTTGATATCAGAAAATACTTTAAGTGAATTAGGGGCTCAAAATACGCAAAATAACTGGATTATGAACTTCATTTTTATCCTGTTAGGTTTCATTATTTTTATAAATGGGTTTAAAGTTTTAGATGGATTTCGGCTTCAGGTATTGGTTCTGTTAGTTTTTTGTATTTCTCTGCTGTTAACAGGGATATATCTACACGCTCCTATAAATCGTGAGTTGACTTTTGACTCGTATCAGAATGAGATGCATTCTGTTTTTTCAACACTTGCTGGAATATCCTTTTGTACATATTGTTTGACTATTAGTTTTATAGCGAGGTGGAGAAACCAAAAATTGTTGGCAATATTGATAGGAATCATTGCTCTGATATTATCCTATTTAATGGTTATACATTCTGATTATAGAGGGGTATATGAACGAGGTATATTTATAATAGCTTTTGGATGGATCTTATATTCTTTTAAATTCTATGAATATGTTTTTACAAAAAAAGAGTATTTTAAGCTAATAAATAGAAATCAAAAATGAAGGATAACTTTAGTAATATTATTAACTCAGAAATACCGGTTCTAATAGATTTTTATGCAGATTGGTGTGGTCCTTGTAAAGTGTTAGGACCGATTCTAAAAGAAGTGAAAGACGAGTTAGGTTCAAACATAAAGATTGTAAAAATTGATGTTGATAAAAATCAACCATTAGCAGCTAAATACCAGGTAAGAGGAGTTCCTACGATGTTACTTTTTAAAGAAGGGAAACAGCTCTGGAGGCAATCGGGAGTTTTACAAAAGAATGATATTGTAGGAATCATAAATTCTCATCAATAACTATGGAACTTAATACATATATCGATCACACTATTCTAAAAGCAACAGCAACAGTAGAAGATATTATCAAGTTATGTGAAGAAGCTAAGCAATATAATTTCTATTCTGTTTGTGTACATGGAGCCTATGTCGGCTTAGCATGTAGCGAATTAATGAAGTCTGATGTCAAGATTGCTGCTGTCGTGGGATTTCCATTAGGTGCAATGACTACTAAAGCTAAAGTATTCGAGGCAAAACAATGTATTGAAGATGGAGCTCACGAAATCGATATGGTTCTGAACATAGGATTGCTTAAGTCTGGATACCATGAAATCGTCCGAGATGAGATTGCCAAGATTAAAAAGGCTATTGGTGATAACATATTAAAAGTCATTTTTGAAAACTGTTATCTAACCAATGAAGAAAAGAAAATTGCTTGTCAATTATCCATAGATTCAGGTGCAGACTTTATTAAAACTTCTACTGGTTTTGGAACCGGAGGTGCTACTGTAGAAGATGTTACGTTAATGAAGGACATTGCCCAGGATAAAATACAAATAAAAGCTTCAGGTGGTATTAGAGATATAGAAACTGCCAAAAAATATATAAAGATGGGTGTTTCTCGACTCGGGACTTCTTCTGGAGTAGCTCTGGTAACTTCAATATAATAATGTGTGAGCACATATCACAACTGTTATAAAATGTAGGAATAGTACTAAAGACTCTATAAAATGAAGTGTGGATTATACTAAAAGACCTCTCAAGTTCGGAAACCTAAGAGGTGTAGTTTGTTTAGTTAAACCGCAATATCAAATCTTAAACGTAATCACTGGTTCATTAGCGTGGTTAGCAATATCCTCTCCAATACTTCCATTAAAAAAGTGTGATAATCCTCTTCTGCCATGAGTTGGAATTGCAATAACGTCTGCACTTATTTTTTGGCAATAGTTAAAAATTCCACTCTCTACAGAATAATCATTTTGAACAACGACTTTATCAAAATTTTCCAAATTGCCCGAATCTGCTTTAAAAAGAAATTCTTTTACTTGCTCTTCGATTTGACCAGAATTTCTAAATCGATCACCAGGTAGGTTTACATAGACTAAATGTAGAGTAGTATTAAACAAACTAAATAACCGTTTTGCGTTATGATAAGCACGGATGTTTTCCATTTTAAAATCACAGGCAAAAACTACTTCTTTCATATCAAATTCATCGATCTGGTTTTTAATGACCAGCACCGGGATATCAGAAGTACGAACTACTTTTTCTGTATTAGAACCCACAAATACTTCACTCAATCCACTACTACCGTGAGAACCCATAACAATAAGGTCTACTTCATTTTCGGTTGCGACTTCATTTATTTCACTAAATATCTTATAATTCTGTACTGTTTCTGTGACTTTAATACCCTTTAGATATTCTTTATCTAAGAAAGTCTTAAATCTTTTTTCTGCTAGTTTTAGATAATAAATAGCCTCTGCAGCTTCTTGAGCTTCATCCTTGGTAAGAATAGCTTCAGACAAACCAAGCATATGTAATACAATGATTTCTGCTTGTTGCTTTCTTGCAATATTCGCGGCAACTTGTAATGCATATTCTGAGTGTTCAGAAAAATCAATAGGGACAAGAATTTTTTTCATGGTTACTAGTTTTTACAAAATCAAAACTAGATGATGTTCAGAAGAATTAATATGATAATTGTCATTGAATTCTTTTTTAATGTTTTTAGTGTGGTATTTTTGTAAACAAAATCCAATCCTTAAAAGAAATTAGAAACCCTTTGTAACTATGCTTAAACATTATAATATTTCGGTAAAAGGGAAAGTTCAAGGAGTGTGGTATCGAAAAAGTACTTTAGAAAAAGCAATGGAGTTGGGAATCAAAGGATCTGTAAGGAATCAGTCTGACGGTAGTGTTTATATTGAAGCAGAAGGAGAAGAAAATCAACTCAAAGAATTTATAGAATGGTGTGCTGAAGGTCCAGAGTTTGCTGAGGTTTTGGATGTTGCTAAAGAAGAAGATATTCCTTTGTTTTATACAGTTTTTGAGATTTTATACTAATTCCTAATTATTATTGTAAGATGTTCGCACTAAATAGTACAGATTGTAACTTTTGTTACCGAAACAGATAATAACTTTTTCTACCTTTAATATTTGAAACTCTTTAAGGGATTTGATACATCGTAAAAAGAGCTATTTTAGAGGGCTGCGTTAATAAATATGTAGGTCCTTTTTAAAACTAAATGAGATGGAAAAGTATACCAATGCATTTACTGATGCTTTTATGAATAATATTCAATGGATCTGGAGTTCCATAGTTCTAGAAGTTCCTTGGTATACTAATTATTTCTGGGGTTTAATTATAATTTCATTATTGGTTTGGGGATTAGAAATAGCATTTCCTTGGAGAAAAGAACAATCTATTTTTAGGAAAGATTTTTGGTTAGATGGATTTTATATGTTCTTTAATTTTTTCGTTTTCACCATTATAATTAGCGGTTTTTATCAGTTATTAGGAGTGATTCTTGGTGATTTGGGAATTTCTACAAAGAGTTTAACGGTTGTCGATATATCGGCTTTACCCCAATGGGGTCAATTAATTGTCTTTTTTATCATATTGGATTTCGTACAATGGTTTACTCATGTGCTGTTACATAAATATCCGTTCCTTTGGAGATTTCATAAAATTCATCATTCCGTGAAGGAAATGGGATTTGCTGCACATTTACGTTACCATTGGATGGAAAATATATTCTATAAACCCTTAAAAACAATTGGAGTAATGATTTTGGGCGGTTTTGAGCCAGAACAAGCTTATATAGTACATTTTTTGGCAATAGCGATAGGTCATTTTAATCATGCTAATATTAAAATTACCTGGGGGCCATTGAAGTATGTTTTTAATAATCCAGTGATGCATTTATATCATCATTCTTATGTGCTACCTAAAAATTCTTATGGAGTGAATTTTGGTATTAGTTTAAGTCTTTGGGATTATATTTTCAAAACAAATTATATCCCAGAAGATAGTGGTACCATTGAAATTGGTTTCCCCGGAGAAGAAAAAGTACCTAAAAACTTTTTTGGCCAACTTATTTATGGTTTCGGAAGAACGAAAAAGGGTTGATTAGATAAAAGCAGAAACAGAAACAGGTAAGTGTAAACCTACCTGTCTCCTACAAAGAAATTAATTTTATTTTTCGATACGATTACCTTCAATGTTCCATTTATTGCTAAATATCGAAATCAGGTTATTTTCCTGAAAAAATATAGTCAATTTCTCTGTTTCAGCTTCTACTGTCTTTCAACAATAAAACCTATGTCTTTGCTATGAATGATAGAAACAGTGATGCCTAAGCATCCCCGTTTCATAAAAGATATTAAGAATATGACCAAACTACAATTCAATCCTAAAACAGCACCTTATTGCTAAAGTGATTCTAGACCTACCATATAGTCTAAAGATATCTCTAATATCTTCTAAGACTTTCTATTATATTACTATAATAAAAAGCCTATTTTTAACTAATCACTATACTGAAGAACTATTATTTAACTACTACACAAAAGTAGCTTGTTCAGTGATCACTAAATATGACAAATATCAGTTTTTAAAGTTTTTAGCTGTTACATATAAGGCTTCATTTCTTGTTTTCTTTTTTTAAGCTGCCTTTCCAGATCGCTAAGGGTTTCTTTTACAGCTAACTCATAATTTTTTTCATTAGAGGTTGCATATATTTTAGGACCTGGTAAACTTAATTCCATATCACAGATTTTTCCGTTTCCTTTTGGGTCGTTTTCTTTCTTAAAAAACACATCAGATTTAATGATCCAATCATATTTTTTATACAATTTTTCTAATTTTTCTTGCACATAACCCTCCATATATTCACTTGTTGGCATTTGTACAAATTGAATGTTTGTTGTCATTGTTTTACTATTTTAAATCTATCTCAAAAATAGCAGCTCTCCTCGTTTTTAAATATGATAAATATCATTCTGAAGTTTTGTCTTTTCATTGATATTCTGCGACCAGTTATCCATTTTTTGAGATCAGTTTTAGGAATATTTTTTTCTTTTCTAATTTCATAAAATACACTGTGAAGAAGAAATTGTTTTTGAGAGCTTTCATATTTTGATTAAATCGATACCTTCTCTCTTTTATGTTGTTCATTTTAGCATCTATATTCTTAACTAAGGATTGATCTTCTGTTAGATATTACAAAGCGCCAATTTCTGTAAAAAAAGCTTTTCTTCTTTCTACTATTCTAAGTGATTGTGTCATAGATATGCTACTAAATATATCCATAAATATAGATTTGCAGTTATCTAATTAAAATGATATTCATCAGATTTATGTATCTTAAAGACTGATAATTATCATAGTTAGAGGGTGTGTATACTCCTATTTTTAAGTTGTTAAAATGTGATTATGAAATGAGTCATAATAATTAAGTCGATTACAAACGAAATGTTCTATGACGAATTACATTCTTACACTGAGCATGGCGGAAGTGTGACAATTAGGAAAACAATAAAAAAGAACAGATGAAAACAACTGTAGAAATTCAAAATTTAAAATGTAGTGGCTGTGAAAGTACAATAGCAAAAAAAATACACAACCTTAAAGGGGTTAAGGATGTATCTGTGAATACTAATGATTGTACAGTTTCCTTTAAGTATGATACAGATGATGGATTAGAGACTGTTCAAAAAGAGCTTACTAAACTTGGATATCCTTTAGCTGATGATGAAAATAATCTGGGTAAAAAAGCAAGATCTTATGTTAGTTGCGCTATCGGAAGAATAAGAAAGAGTTAGGATTATAAAAAGTACATTTAAAATGAAAGAAAAAGTACAAAAAAAAGCCTCGTCGAACACTGTTTATGGTTTGGGTATTATTGGAGCATTAATCTATTATATAAGTCATGCTGCGACTTTTTGGATGGGAGTATTAGGAGTTCTTAAGGCTATTTTTTGGCCTGCCTTTCTGGTATATGAGCTTCTTAAATATCTCGGAGCTTCTTAATAATATTGATCAAAATGTGAGTTTAATTTCCGGAGGAAGCTTATAAGTTTTATATACAAATATTGATTGCCACAATTAAAATAGAAGCTAAATATAAAACCTCTTGTATTGAATTAGTAGCCAATAATTCTGCTAAAACTCACGCCTAAATCAATCATTACAGGAGTAGCCATAAACTTATCATTACCCATGTTTAACGCTACTGTTGAAATTCTTCTTTTGTTTCAAAATCTAGTGCTTAAACCTGACAAAGCACCTCTTGGAATGGTGTTTTTTGTGATCGATTTTACTTTTAGATCCCCAAAAACTAGGAACAAAGGACTTAAACTAATAAGGAAAAATCCAAGAAAGTAAATTATGGTTTATAACAAAAAGCATCCTCGTTTGTATAGATGTTTTTGTTTTTAATTGAAATTATTAAAATTAAGGTAGTTTATTGAATTGCCTTTAGAGTCACCTTGATAAGTACTGTTAAGATTATTTTTGGTATATTTGAGAGACTACCTTAGCTTAAATAAAGCAATTAATGAATCGTATTTGTTTTTTATTTTTTCTATTTCAATTCTTCTCTTTTTCGCAATCAATTGAAAATAAGATTTTGCCTGAAATTATCCATTATGATACTAAAGATATGGGTTTTGGAGCGCAGTCTTGGGATATTGAGCAAGATGAAAATGGAGTTGTATATGTAGCAAATGAAAATAAAGTACTAATCTTTGATGGAAGTAAATGGAATTCTGTGGCAACTAATAATGCGATGGTTAATAGAAGTTTATTTGTTAAGAATAAAGATTCAATCTATTTTGGTGCAGACGGACACTTTGGATTGTTAATTGATGATGATACAGGTGCTTATAAAGTTTCGTTATTAAACAATGTTAATAGAAGTGTTTCTGATAGTGCAGAAGAGTATTGGAGGATACATGAAATAGATAACGAAGTAGTTTTTCAAACCTTTAGTAATTTATATATTAATCAAGGTAATATTATTACAAAAATACCTGCTCCATGTTGTTTTAGATGGAGTTATAAAGTAAATGGTGATTTATATGTAAATGATTATGAGTATGGTATTTTTAAATTATTAGGCACAAGTTTATTGCCTATATATAATAGTAAAGAATTAAATGCTAATATTATAGGTGTTACACAAGTAGGCAAGGATTTAATTCTGATTAGCGACACAAAGGGGTTATTTATACTTAATAATGATAAAGTTGTTCCATTGGATTTTTCTTTATCAGAAGAAGTAAAAAAAGCACAGGTTTTTTCTTTTTTAAAACTTGAAGATGGTAGAATTGCTTTAGGAACGGTATCCAATGGGCTGTATATACTTGATTTAGGTAATGGAAAAACCGAAAACATTAACAAGTTAAAAGGGCTACAGAATAATACAGTTTTATCCATATTTCAGGATGATGAACATAATCTTTGGTTAGCATTAGATTATGGAGTTGATTATTTAAAATTAAACTCTTCCTTAAAATATTTTTACGATTATTATGGCAAACTGGGTACAACATATGCAGCAATAAAAGATGAGAGTTTTTATTATGTAGGTACCAATCAAGGATTGTATTTATTAGATGGTAAATCCGAAGTTCAGGAAGCAGATCCTGAGCAATTGCTGAAAGGACAGGTTTGGAATATCGTTTCTATAAATGATGAGGTATTAGTTGGACATGATACTGGTGCATACACTTTGAGTGGAAAAGAAATCAGTAAAATGGGCTTTAGTAAAGGAGCCTGGGACTTTAGAAGCTTTAGGAACAAGAATAAAAACCTGATTCTTTCGCCACATTATAATGGAGTGTCATTATATGAGAAAATTGATGATAATTGGAAAGAATATCAACTTAGCGGATTTAATAAATCAGTAAGATATTTAGAAATAGATCAAGATAATTATATATGGCTGGCACTAAGATCAGAGGGGGTGTTTAAATTTAGTTTAGACGATAGTAATAATGCACTCGTAAAAGAAGCTTTTTTCCCTTTAAGTGATTTTGAAGGAGTTGTTTTATCGTTATCTAAAGTTAAAAATCAAATTGTTATTACATCAGGTTTTAATTCTTATACATATAAACCAGAAAATAATTCATTCATTAAAAAAGAGTTAGGAAATAGAAAAGGATATGCACCTCGTATTATTGAAAAAGGTAATGAAATTTGGTATGTAGATAATAAAGGTATTGTAATAGAAAATGAAAAGGGACTAAAGAGCCTCGAAGAACTTCAGGATCAATTGGTACCTGATGTTTTAAATTCTTTTACACTAGATGATGAGCTTGAACTTATTCCTATTTATAGTGGTTTTTCGGTATATGTTAGAGATAATCTGTTACCTGTGGATAGTGCTAGAGAAGAGGTGTTAATTCGGGATTTTGTATCGGTCAATAGCAACATGTCTTATTTGGAGAAGTCAGAAATACCTTTTCAGGATAATGACCTTAAAATAAGATATGCTTTACCTATATATGGAAAGAAGGTGCGTTATCAATCAAAAATAAATGATCAAGAATGGAGTGATTGGACAACTTCCACAGAATATACATTATATAACCTGAATGAAGGTGAATATACATTCCATATCAGAGCTAAATATGATGAAACTGTAAGAGAGTCTTCTTTTTTCTTTACAGTAGAGCCGCCTATATATAGAACCTCTTGGGCATATGTACTTTATTTATTACTAATTGGGGCGATAGTGTTTGTAGCATTTTCTATTAATCGCTATAAAATGAAAAAACAAAAAATTAAACTACTTAAGCAGAAAGAAGAAAAACTAAATAAACAAGAAGAGGAGTATAAGGCCCAAAAATTAGAACAAGAGCGTAAAATTATTGAACTCAAAAACTCTAAACTAGAAGATGAGATAAAGGCAAAAAGCAGGGAACTTACTCAAATTGCTTATGTAAATCTTAATAAAAATAAGATTTTGAAAAAGATTAGAGATAAAATTGTAAAAATCCAGGAGTCACCAAACACTAGATCAAAAGATAGTAACTATACGGATCTAAAGAGACTTGTAGAATATTATATTACTGATAAAGAAAGCAAACTGTTTAAGATAAATTTTGATAAATCTCATCAGGAATTCTACGAAAGATTGTCCAAACAACATCCTGGTTTAACCTCAAAAGACTTAAGATTATGTGCCTACCTTAAAATGAATTTGTCTTCAAAAGAAATAGCTCCTTTACTAGGAATAAGTCCCCAAAGTGTAGATGTGAATCGACATAAGCTTAGAAAAAAATTGAATCTAAGTTCTGATGATAATTTGACTCAGTTTTTGGTAAGTTTTTAGATATTTTCTTTGATTGTTATTAGCAGATAGGTTTTGGTTAATTATTTTTTGAAAATTTCACAATTATGGTGTTTTTTGTCTAAACCTTTGTGTTCTTTTTTAATACTATTATTTAATGATTAGCGTTTTAGTAGTTGATTTAACAGAGTTTTTATCTCAAAAGCATTATTTTGTGACTTTGTAAACCTACTTTGCCCTTTTGATTTTTAATTTTTTATACACATTATCCTTTCAGGAAAAACCTGAACCTGGGATTCCGAAATTCCTTGGAGTCATACTAACAGTTGGTATTGTTTCAATATGCTTATATTATGTTTCTCGATATCTGGAAACGGTATATGCTAAATTTTATAAGAAACCTTTTTTTGTACATTTTTATTTGGCTCCTAAAAAATTACCAACTCATTTGCTGTCTTTTTTAAGTGCAAATACATTATATAATCAATTAGACAAAAGAAGAAAGAGATATTTTGAGCATCGGGTTGTACAATTTTTAGAAAGCACTAAGTTTGTTGGTAGGGAAGGACTTATCATTGATGATGATAAGCGAATGCAAATTACGATGATGGTAATTCAATTAACCTTTGGAATGCGTAATTATTTATTGGAATATGTAGAAACAATTATTTTATATCCATCGTCCTATTATTCGATTCTTAATAAAACAGAAAATAATGGAGAATTTAATCCACGATCTAAGGCTTTGGTATTATCCTGGGAACATTTTAATATAGGAAATTTGCATCAGCAAGATGGAATAAATCTAGGAATTCACGAAATTACACACGCGATCCACTACTGTTCCCTAAAAAGTAATAATATTAGCTCGGAAATATTTCATGATACTTTTTTAGAATTAGAAAAGCACCTCTCTTCTGTAGAGTTACGAAATAAGATTATTGAATCTAAAATTTTAAGGGAATATGCTTTTACAGACAAATTTGAATTTATAGCAGTACTAGTCGAAGTTTTTATGGAATCTCCTGAGAAGCTCAAAGAACAATTCCCTGATATTTATACATATGTTGGACGTATGTTAAATTTTAGATATTTCCAGGTTCAAAACGAGTATTAATGCGTTAGAACTATGAATGTCTTTGGTGTTAAAATGAATGGATTAATCGATTTATAAAAAAAACCAAAATAAACGGGTAACATTTTACTTAAATATGACACTTATATTAAACGATAAAAACTATATTTATCTTAACTAAATAATTTTAATAAAAAAGAATAACATGGAAGAATTTCAGCAAGTAGCACCTGTAGTAAGTTCACTTACTGATGAAAAAAGAGTGGCTTTTTATAAAAAAACGTATACGCATTTGGCGATGGCAGTATTGTTATTCGTGATTGTAGAATGGGTGTTTTTTCAGATTGAGCCTTTAGTAAACTTTGCGTTTTCGATGACGCAAGGATGGAGATGGTTGCTTATGTTAGGAGGGTTTATGTTGGCAACAAATTATGCTGAGAAAATGGCACACAAAACACATGATATAAACAAACAATATTTAGGTCTTCTCTTATATGTAGTAGCTGAGGCTTTTATTTTTATTCCTTTGATTGGCATAGCAATGATGATTGCAGAGAATGGAGGAGCGAATATATTGAATCAGGCCGCAATATTAACATTGGCTTTGTTTACAGGATTATCTGGAGTTGTTTTGATAACCAAAAAAGATTTCTCTTTTCTTAAGTCAATGCTAACAATTGGCTTTTTTATTGCATTAGGTTTAATTGTAGCTGGATTACTATTTGGATTTAATCTTGGATTGTGGTTTAGTGTAGGAATGGTAATTTTGGCGTCTGGTTCTATATTATATCAGACTTCTAATATGGTTCATAAATATTCTGAGGATCAATATGTGGGTGCATCTTTAGGGTTGTTCGCTTCACTAATGTTACTTTTCTGGTATATCCTTAGTATTTTATCTAATGATTAAAAAAGAAATCTATCTGAATAAATAAGAAATAATCTATATAACAAAGGCTATCTAATTTAAGATAGCCTTTGTTATATAGATTCTAATCGTTTCTTTTGACGTTCGTGGTGACGCATATGTATTTCGATCAGAGAAAACCATTCTATAGCATTAATCATCCCAAAGAATGGGTGATTATGCTTTATTTTTGTATCACAGTTCTTTATTAGATCTCCCATGGATACTGTTTCTGTTATGAATTCTTTAAAGTTGTTTTCTAATCTATCTCTTTCTAATATTTCGGGCGTAAAGTCAACTACAATTTTAGAAGGAAAAGATTCCATTTTGATATTACGAGAAGGAATGATATTCAGATTAAATATTAAATATGCTGCGCCGTTCTTAGGTTTCCCATTTTTAATGTCATTCTTTATACATTTATGAAAATTTGGAAGTTGGTAAGTCTTCGCCACACGCATAATATGATCATATAATTCTGCAAGAGACCATTGGTCAGAAGAGGGTTTGTAATATAGACTTTCCTGATTGTAGTTCTTAAGATCCAAATACCATTTTTCGGATCTTTTTTTAAATGTAGAAACAGGATTTTTATGAAACATTTTGTTTTCCTGAAATTATATGTTTTATGATTGTTTTTGCGTGTATTCTAGAATTTTCTATAAACCATATATGAGTATCCATGCCGCCACATATTACCCCGGCCAGGTATAGATTATCAATGTTAGATTCCATGGTTTCCTCGTTATAATTGGGATACATTTTTTCATCATCAGAAAGTTGAACTCCAATTTTTTCAAGAAAATTAAAATTTGGTGTATAACCGGTCAATGCTAACACATAATCATTATCTACACTAACTTCTCCGTCAGGAGTGTTTAGTATGATTTTCTGAGGGTGTATTTCTTTAACTGTAGCGTTGTAATATGCTTTTATACTTCCTTCTGCAATTCTATTTTCGATATCTGGTTTCACCCAATATTTTACACGTCTACCAATTTCTGGACCTCTAACAATCATAGTTACATCAGCTCCTTTTCTATAACATTCTAAAGCGGCATCCACTGCAGAATTACTAGCACCGATAATAGCTAATTTTTGTTTTGCAAAGAAATGAGGATCTTTATAATAGTGTGAAACTTTTGATAGCTCTTCTCCCGGAACGTTGATCGTATTCGGGATGTCATAAAATCCGGTTGCCAGAATTATATAGGAAGCTGTATATTCTTGTTTTTCCGTTTTTATACGAAAGATATTTTCTTCTTTATGTACAGAGTTTACTTTTTCAAAAAGATGGATATTTAAATTATTAGAAGTAACAATCCTACGATAATATTCTAATGCCTCATTTCTTTTAGGTTTTGATTCATTACTAATAAATGGTATTTCATCAATTTCCAGTTTTTCTGAAGAAGAGAAGAACTGCATGTTTACAGGATAATTAAAAAGAGAATTTACAATAGGACCTTTTTCTATTATAAGATAATCTAGCCCCTTTTTCTTCGCTTCGAGACCGCACGCAATGCCGATTGGGCCTCCACCAATTATTATGAGATCAATATGCTTCATTAAGAAATTATCTCTTTCAGTCCTTTTATAGTCTGGATTGGATCTTCACTTTTAAAAACATAGCTCCCTGCAACTAATACATCTGCTCCTGCATCAACTAATTGCTTAGCATTTTTATTAGTGACTCCTCCATCGATTTCGATCAATGTACTCGCATTATTACGATCAATGATTTCTTTAAGTTGTTTTACTTTTTTATAGGTGTTTTCTATAAAAGATTGCCCTCCAAAACCTGGATTGACACTCATAATACATACTAGGTCAATATCTTTAATAGTATCCTCAAGTAAACTTACATTGGTATGAGGATTTATAGCTACACCAGCCTTCATGCCTTCCGCTTTTATTGCTTGCAGAGTTCTGTGTAGATGAGTACAAGCTTCATAATGAACGGTAAGAATATTGCTTCCTAAATCAGCAAAAGTCTTAATATATCGATCAGGATCTACAATCATTAAGTGTACATCAATGGTTTTTGTTGCGTGCTTAGCAATATCCCTTAAAACAGGCATCCCAAAGGAGATGTTAGGAACAAAAACACCATCCATAATGTCAATATGAAACCAATCAGCATCACTATGATTAATCATTTCTACATCACGTTGTAAATTAGCGAAATCAGCTGCTAGTACTGAAGGGGCAATTAATTTTGAAGCCATAAAATTGTGTTGTTTCTCGCAAAAGTACTACTTAACTTTTAAATGGGATACTAAGAGAGCTTCATAAATTTATGAGCCAGGTAGGAAATGTTTTTAAAATTTTTTGGATTATAAGACTTTTCTGCCTCTAAGAATTGCTGTAGCTCTGTAAAATCTTTTTCTCTGTGAACCGTAGCGTAAGAATTGTGGAAACTTTTAAAAGAAGGTACACTAATTTGTCTATCAAATATTTTGATTAAACTGGAGTGTCTTATATCTCTTTCTATTTTTATATAAAGCTCTTGTATGATATTTTTATCCCCTTCAAGTATTTGAAAAAAATTTTGACCGGAGTGCATTAAGATCCCAGTAATACCTAAATCCTCATTTTTTAGTTTAGATTGATGCATTAATTCATTAATCTGAAAGTCAGATAACTTAGATGAAGTGCTTACATAAGATATCGTATGCCACATAACTTTTTAACCTAAATTTAATCTAAAATAAGGGAATATTTATGTTAAATTTATTGTTTAACTTTTGTTTAATGACTAGTTAGATTTGCTGTTACTGGTAAAAAGAACAAAATGAATTGTGCGGTTTTATAAAAGCTTCATGAATTTATTAGCGAGGTAAGAAATATTTTTATAATTATCAGGATTATATGATTCTTCTTCTTTTAAAAAGTGTTGTAATTCTTTGTGGTTGTATTTTTGACCAAGAACTGTAAAAGAAGAATGATAAGTAGAAAATGAAGAATTAGGTATTTTTCGATCAAAAATTTTAATTACATCATAATGCCTTGGATCTAATAGTATTTTTTCGAATAGATCTTGTATTAAGTCTTTTTCGCCTTCTAGAACTTGGAAAAAGTTTCCATCAGAATACATTAATATTCCGGTTATATTTTGACTGTCGTTATTTAGCTTAACAAATTCGAATAGTTCATTTATTTCAGAATTTGTTAAGGACGGATTGGCCGTGCTTACATAACTTATTGTTTGCCACATATATTTTACATCTTGTTTTAAAGGTACTCTTTTTTTGGGGAAAATTTATGTTAAAGTTTTTGTTAGTTATTAAATGCATAAAAGATGTATGGTGCGAGTGAAACATAAAATATACTATATTGTTTTTAAGAAAGCTTCATAAATTGATTAATTAAGTAAGAAATATTCTTATAATTATCTGGGTTGTGGAATTTTTCTTCTTCTAAAAAGTGATCTAGCTCTTTATGGTCATATTTTTGACCAAGAACTTTAAACGAAGAATGATATTCAGAGAATGAACAATTTGTTATTGCACGATCAAAAATTTTAATAACATTATAATGCCTGGTATCTAGAAGTATTTTTTTGTAAAGATCTTGTATTAGATTAGGTTTTCCTTCTAGAACTTGGAAAAAATTCCCATCAGAATACATTAATATTCCAGTTATATTTTGGTTGTCGTTATTTAGCTTAACAAATTTGAATAGTTCATTTACTTCAGCATTTGTTAAGGATTGGTTGGCCGTACTTACATAACTAATGGTTTGCCACATGATGTTTGGTTCTTACTTAAAGGTACAGTTTTTTGATAAAAAAAAAGATGCTTTTAAGATTTTAATAATTTGAAAACAAATGGGCTACTGTTTTTCCGTAATTGAAATAAAAATATACCTCATGAAAAAACCTCCGGTAATCAGCCGGAGGTCATTCATCAATCAAAAAACGAACAGTTATGTTATAAACTGTTTGTAATCGCAATTTAGGAAATTAAAAGTTATCCTAAATAAGTTTTTAATATTTTACTACGAGATGTATGTTTTAATCTACGAATAGCTTTTTCTTTAATTTGACGAACACGCTCACGTGTTAAGTCAAAAGTTTCTCCAATTTCTTCTAGCGTCATTGGATGTTGATCTCCAAGACCAAAATACAAACGGATCACATCCGCTTCTCTTGGTGTTAGTGTCTCTAAAGCACGTTCTATTTCTGTACGAAGAGATTCGTGTAATAAAGACCTATCTGGATTAGGTGACTCACCAGAATTTAATACATCATAAAGGTTAGAGTCTTCTCCTTCTACTAAAGGAGCATCCATACTTACATGACGACCAGAGTTTTTCATAGACTCTTTAACGTCATTTATAGTCATGTCCAGTTCTTTAGCAATTTCTTCTGCACTTGGTGGACGTTCGTGAGATTGCTCTAAGAATGCATAAGTTTTATTGATCTTATTAATAGATCCAATTTTATTTAAAGGTAAACGAACAATACGAGACTGTTCTGCCAAAGCCTGTAAGATAGATTGACGAATCCACCATACAGCATATGATATAAATTTAAAACCTCTGGTCTCATCAAAACGCTTTGCGGCTTTAATCAATCCTAAATTACCTTCATTAATTAAATCTGGTAAAGTAAGTCCTTGATTTTGATATTGTTTTGCAACAGATACCACAAATCGTAAATTCGCTTTAGTTAATTTTTCAAGGGCTCTCTCATCTCCCGCTTTTATTCGCTGAGCTAATTCTACCTCTTCATCAGCAGTAATAAGATCTACTTTTCCTATTTCTTGCAAATACTTGTCCAGCGATGCAGTCTCACGATTCGTTACCTGCTTCGTAATCTTAAGTTGTCTCATCTATGTTATCCTTGAAATTTTATTATGTGAATACTTTAGGGCTTTGCTTTTATTTATTATACGTATGTTGTTACGAAAATGTTACAAAAAAGTAAAATTATTTTTTTTATCACCCTTTTTCATCAACAAAAAACTTATGTACTTAGTCGGGATTATATCTAAATGTTTACAAATTTATTCGAATTCAAGTACATTTTTGGCAGCGATAAGGGATCGGAGTGCGTCAATTTTTTTGTACATCTTATTAAAAAATAGATTTCTTTCCTTTTCACCAGCAGTACTTAATAATTTAGAACCATCCATTTGTATGTTCAAAAAATGTTCTGCTTGATTACAAGTAATCACATCATTTGTTCTGTAATATGATAGTATAGTGAATGGAACATATAACGATGTTTCCGATGGTGTTTTTACTAATACACGGTTATTCATAAGTAATAACTCATTGTAATAGAACTTAAAATTATCTTTTTGATCAATTATTTTTTTAGAAATTTGTTGAATCAATTTCTGAAGATCATCACATATTTCTAATGCATCCTTAGAGGTGAGTGAATTAGATTCAAAATAAAAGTGTATTTGTTTTAGAGTACTATTTATAGTAGTGATATCCCATATTTCTATGGAGTTCAGGTCATTATACATGTTACCCAAACGTTTTGCAGCTTCTAAAAGTGATAAAGAGGGATTAAAACCTGTAAATCTGACATCACCAAGATCAGAATCCATTATTTTTAACCAAACATACATTTTAAATTTAGAAAGTAAATTATCATCAGATGTATAAAAAATGGGTAAATCCTTAGCAGAATAAATCATTTCTACATCCTTATTGTTTATAAGAGGCGATAAAGAGTTATAGGAGTTCTCATAATAAGCAAGAAGGCTTTCCATATCCCGAACTGGAGCTGTCTTTTTTACTGCGACGATATGCTCATCCTCACTAGAGAATAATTGATCGATAGATAAACTAAAGTATTTAGCTAATGTAACTCCTTCTTCTAATGATAATTTACTTTTTTTGCTGATTCTTCTGTGAGCAGCGTCATAGCTAATATCTAAAGCGGTAGCTACTTCATCAATCAGAGAATTTTTAGAGTTGATTTGTTTTTTTATAAGTTCTAAGAAGCTTTCCTGTATCATTTTTTGATTTTAATAGTATTGATGATGTTATGGAATGGAAAAGTAAAGTAGAAAAATAAGTTAATTTTGTGATTTTCGCAAATAAATAGATCGCCCCTTGTGATTATTACGTTTTTCACAAATAGTAAAATCTACTCTTTATATTTTGCGATTTTCACAAAAAAATAAATTTCTATTCGTGATTATTGCCTATTGTGTTGCTATTATCACAATAGTTTTGACTTGTCGAATTTTTAAAAACAAGAAAAATGAAAAACAAAATTGTAATATTAATGGTGCTCTTCTTTACGACAATAACTTTTGGACAAGAGCATAAGTTAGATACTATTTCAGGAAAAGTGAAGTCATTTAGTTTTTCTCCTATTCATTCTAATGTATCACAAGTAAATGGTTTGGTATTTGGCGTTGGACATTATGGGAATAGGAAAATAGAACATCAAAGAATCAATGGGGTTAATATCGATGTAATTCATCCTGCTCCATTATTATTAATGACTTTTGGCTTAGAGATACCTTTTAAGTTATTACCAGTAGGTTTAACGTATGATAATAGTAGCGGAATCCATGTGCTAGACAGTAATAATAAATCTAATAAAGTTAAATTATCAATGAATGGTTTGAATTTAAGCGTCGGTGGGTTTTATGAAGGAACAGATTTTAGTGGCTTAAACATATCTTTAGTATCCATAGTTAATGATTTAAACGGAATATCTCTAGCTCCTATTGTAAATGGTTCAGAGGATTTTAATGGTGTTCAAGTTTCTGCTTTAGCTAATATTTCTGCTGGTGGCAATGGTTTACAGGTTGCAATCTCAAATGTAGCAGGAAAGTTTAACGGTATTCAGTTGGGGTTATTTAATAAAAGTACTGATCAAAGAGGTTTTCAATTTGGTCTTTGGAATAGAAATGCCAGAAGATCTTTACCTTTTATCAATTGGCAATTTTCTAAGAAAAAAGTGAAATCAAAAACATCTTAATTATGCAAATCACTAGCAACTTAAGCCTCGAAGGGGATTATGGATTCGAAGCTTTTTATGTACTTACTGGAGACTTGGTTGGTCTTATTCCAGTAAAAGAAAAATTATATACACGTATTAAACTAATGGATAAAGAGACTTTAAAAATTAGTTTAATGAAATCAGAAACTCAAAAGATTTCAAAATATATAAAAGGATCGCTTAAGGATGGGATTTTTAGTATTTCATCCAGTAATAGAGTTGATTCATTACTTTCATTTATAAAGCATTGGCGAACTCAAAAAATAAATGTGCGTTCAGGAAAAGAACAACTATTGGTTTTTTTGTCGAAAACCGGAAGTGTGAAAATGGGAGTCTTTAGAGATATTACTTCAAGAAAGAAAAAATAAGAATCAAGATTCTGATCAGCCTAAAGCATAATCTTAGTCTTTGGGTTGGTCAATCTGTTTATATAACTAATCATACCAATATAATAGTCAATACTATCGAGATACTGAAGCAATTGCTTTTGAGTATCACGTAGGTATGAATTTGTCAAATTTTAAAATAAATAATTATGAAAAAAATAAAATTTTCTAAAGATGAGGGCTCAGACTTTTATAAGGAGCTAAATGAACGAATTAGAAATTATTTTGAAAGTAATCAAATAGATAAAACTGGAAATAGAAAGATGATTTTTAAAATAGTTATGTATTTTACCTTAGTATTTGTGTTTTATTTTTTAATGCTTACCTCATCTAACTTAGGTACATTCTTTATTCTTTACATTGGTTTAGGAATATCTGTGTTATTAAATGCATTTAATGTCTCGCACGATGCTGCACATGGAGTTGCTGTAAAAAGTACATTTTGGAATAAGCTTTTATTTCAATTAAGCTTTAACTTACAAGGAAATAACGCATATGTATGGGGCAAAAATCATAATGAGTCTCATCATTTGTATACCAATATAGAAGGTAGTGATATAGATGTTCTTAATAATCCACTTGTAAGAATGACACCGAATCAGGATATACAATGGTATCATAGATTTCAGTACTTGTATGTTCCGTTTTTGTATTTGTTCTATTCCCTCAACTGGTTTTTATTCAGAGAGTTTTTAATGATTTTTAATCGCTCTAGTAGAACGATTAAAGTTACTATTCCAACTTGGGAGGTTATTAAACTTATCTTTTTTAAGATAGTATACATTACCTATATGGTTGTGATTCCTAGTATACTATTGCCCTTTGGTTGGGAATACATTTTAGTAGCATTTCTTTTAAATCATTTTTTAGTATCAATAATATTCACAGCAGTATTAGGAGTATCACATTTATCAGATTATGTAGCACATCCTGAGCCTGATTCAGAAGGGAAACTTGCCATGAGTTGGCCTAAGTTACAGATGTGTACTTCTGTCGATTATAATGTGAATAGTGTTTTTTTAAATTGGACGTTAGGTGGTTTTAATGCACACGCTTTACATCATTTACTTCCTAATATCTGTCATGTACATTATATAAAATTACTACCTGTATTTAGAGAAGTAGCTAGAAAGTATGGTATCACATATATGGAAATGACATATACCCAGGCATTACGATCACATTTTAGATTTCTAAAGAAAATGGGGATGCAACAAGAATTTAAACCTGTGTCTTATGAAATCTAAACATATATATAATCCATCTGATACAGAATTATTCCTTTCCATTCAGAAAGAGGTTAATGAGAAATTAAATTTTTGTTCTTATCGATTTAGAAAGAAGCTTGTTTTTAAAGGATTCGTTTATTTGACGTTAACTACAATAGGATATGTAAGTCTATATAATGTAAGCAATCCGTTTATGCTGATTATGACTTATGTGCTATTTGGACTGATTTCCTTGTTATTTGCATTTAATTTTGCTCACGATTTTTCTCATAATACAATTTTTAAAAGTAAAAAGCTGAATCATACCTTTTTCGTGTTATTGTATACTATGGTTGGAGCACATGCAGAAGCTTGGAAAGATAGGCACGTAACATCTCATCATCATGCGCCTAATGTAGAAGGGTATGATACGGATCTTGAGATTACAAATCTTATTAGGGTAGTTCCTGGTTCACGTATCAAATGGTTTCATAAATTTCAACATTGGTATGCTCCTGTTTTATATACTACATATTCTTTGTTTTGGGTATGTATCAAGGATTTTAAACTATTCTTTAGTAAAACAATTACTGGAAAAACTAAAACGACTGGATATAAGATTTCTTTTTGGCTACAGAAAATATTTTACATAGCCTATATATTGATTGTGCCATTATTTTTTACGAAACATAATTGGTATGTGATCTTAACGGGATTTCTTGTAATGCATTTAATACAATCCTTATTTTTATTGTTTACCTTTTTTATGACACACCATATTGAGGGTGTTGTTTATCCGGAGACTGATAATTCTGGGTTTATAAAAACTTCTTGGCTTATGAACCAAATAGAAAGTTCTAATGATTTTTATCCTTTTAGTAACATAGCAAATTTTGTTTTCGGAGGGTTCAATAATCATATCGCACATCATCTATTTCCTCATGTTCATCATATGTACTATCCGGCGCTTAATAAGATTCTGTATAAGACTTTACTAAGTAATAATATTATACCTAATCAAACATCTTATCTCGGAGGAGTGATATCGCATCTATCTCATTTGAAACAGTTAGGAAATACGCTATAAATTATAATCGGTATTATTATCACAAGGACACCTTCATATTTTGGAGGTGTTTTTTTATATCAAGTTCTATGATTTGTAATTATCGCAAGAAAATACTGGTTTTTGATTCTAGATGCAGTATGATAGTTTTTTTCGGTAAATGTTCTAAAGAATATAGGGTCAATTAGAACGAATAAGGTGTTTAATAGGTAAGAATGAGCGTGATATTTTATAGTTACATCCTTTCTAAAGTATTGTTGATCCACAAAATATGATCAAACCTCCACAAAAGTATGTTGAGTCTGTATTAGTGATCTTACTTGGTCTTGATGAACATGTGATTTTCAAGTTGCGATTATCGCAACAGCAAAATTTCAATCTTGTGTTTTTGGTAACTGTAGTTAGCTAATAGCAAGTATGTTTGATCCACTAAACACTTTAAAAAGCAATATTATGATGAGAAAATGTATTAAAGCAGGAATACTTTTAATAGTAGTTCAATCCATAACTAGTTGTTCGGTCTCTAGATTGTCCAAAGCCTATACAACAGGCAGTTATGGCTCGGTAAATTCATACATCGCAAAACCCTTATATGAAGGAGAGAATACCTCTGCAATCTATGCTTCCGGAGCCATAGATATAGCAAGACAACAACAATTTAGACAAGAGGAAGATGACAGAAAAACTGTGGCATCTCTAGATGTGTACAAATCTTTTTCACAAAAGTGGTTGAACTTCTTTTATGGTGGTAGTGCGGCATATGGTACATTTACCTTTAAAGGGGAGGAATTAGATATTACTACGGGTCTTCCTATTATAGCTTTAGATGAAAAGCTGGATTTTTATAACGTAGGACTAAAGGCAGGGGTTAATTTTAGGGTATCCACTTCTAAATTCGAGTTTAGACCTATAGGGCTAAAAGTTATGTATAGCTATGAGTTTGGGCCTTATCAGGATAGATTAGAAGAAATTGACAATATCACTTTTCAAGATTATAATATATATAATAAGAAATCTTTTTTCACCATTATTACAGAAAGTGAAGCGGTATATAAAATTAACACCAATAACTCTGTAAGTTTAGGTGTGTTCTTAGGATTAAACACCATTAGAGATACAGATGCGTCAATTACTGGAGGTATGGTAAGCTATCGGTATAAACGATTGGTAGTGAGTTATTTATCGCAATTCGCCGGTATCGATACACAAGAGAATCGAAGTATAGGAATAAGATCTCATAAAATCGGAATTACGTATCAACTTTTTTAGTCTCATAAGAACGCTTTATATACTTATAAATTAAGGCACTTTTTATTTTTTGAATTAGGATTATCATTAACGGAAATACAAAATTTCACCTTTGTGATAACTGAAGTTGGTGGATAGCTCTTATGTTTAGATAGCTAAAGAATTTTAAAGCAATATTATCATAAGAAGATTTATTGAACTATTTATTTCGTTCCTAATAACAAGCAAAAGAAACATTACTCGTATAAACAAATTGAATATGAAACATTTATTTAAAACGCTATATTTTTTCGTAACACTTACTCTTTTTATCGCCTGTAGTAGTGATGATGATAGTCCAAGAGAACCTTATTATCAATTTAATTCTGATGAAAAAGAATTAATAATAGACTATGATTATGCAGCAGGTCAAAAAATAATTTATAAAAATCAAGAAAATGAAACTATTGAATTTAATGTAATTTCTAATGAACAAAGAATTAGTGAATCATTTTCAAGAGGAACATTTTCTGGCGGCGGAATTTTTGAACATTCTTATGATGATAAAATCATAAGGATTGAGATAATTGACAATTGCATAGGCTCAGGTTTAACTGGTGATAGAACAAAATTAAATTATATTTTTTCAAAGAAAGACGATGAGTTTAATAATGGAATAAATTTTCCTTTATGGAATGTGTTATCATCTAGCTTCATTGATGATCTTATTAACCCTATTAACATCTTTATGACAGAATTTAATAATACACAAACATCGGAAATGATGATAAATGGTCATCTTTTTACAAATGTTATTACAGTTAATTCAGGAAGTAGTGAAAATGATAATTTTTTATACTGTGATTTCATGATGCAGAAGAATGTGAATCAAATTTTCTATGACTATGATTTCGGGATTGTACAATTTAATGATGTTCATGGAAATGAATGGAAGCTCATTTATCCTGAATAAATATACCTGTAACTAATATTATTATCTACTTTATAGAATTCTAAGGAATATTATAAGAATCTTATTTTTTGAATTGATTTTGAGTTTAGCTAATTATTTAATTAGGCACCTTCATTTTAATAAGGTGCTTTTTTTACGATTTCTTAGTTATGTATTCTTTATAAGGTAGGTTATTAGGTAGTACGTATAAAGTTAATAAATTGAGATGTTTGACTCTTACTTTTATTGAATATAATAGATTTCAATATGAGTTATTATTACTAAATCCCCAATGCAATAGTATTGATCCACAAAATAAAATCAAACATGATCAAAAGTCCATAAAATCTGCACAAGCAACCGTACTTGGTGTTTGTAAACTTACGATTTCTGAATTGTAATTATCACAAATGTAAAATTTCATGCTTGTGTTTTTGACAACTTTAGATGTAGGAGAACTAGTATGTTTGAATCACTAAACAATAAAATTTTTATAATGAAAAGATTAA
Organism: uncultured Aquimarina sp.; assembly: GCF_947492405.1. GTDB lineage: Bacteria > Bacteroidota > Bacteroidia > Flavobacteriales > Flavobacteriaceae > Aquimarina. Next base: position 35,202 of record NZ_CANLMP010000002.1, on the reverse strand, counting down.
TTAACCTATTTGTTTTACTGCTATACATTTCTAACTATTGTTCGGGTCAAGATGTAAAGACTGATAAAAAACCAATTGCTTTTACTAACGGATACAGTAAAGTAATAAGTGATCAGAGTAATGATCTGGATATTTATGTGGGTATCATGATGGAACGAAAAAATGGATGGGGATATGGTTTTGATTTTACAAGTTCAGCATATAGGCCTGAAAGTACTAAAGGAATTCCTCCAAACGATGAAATAGAAAATTTTGAAGGTACTGAACTACCAGAAGGAATAGAAAAAAGATTTCCTTATGATGGTGAGAGAGACAATAGATTATATTCACTATCACCTAACGTGTTCAAATCTTTTACACTTAATAAAAAGAGATCTCTTAAAATATTAGTAATGGGTGGTCCTTCTATAATATATAGCGAAGATTATGAGTATAAAGCAAAGTTTTCTCCGGCTTCTTCTTGCGGATTTGGTGGAATTTGCTTTCCTGGTGGATTTAAAGGTCCTTCACTAGACTATATGAGAAGTAAGGAAAATAAAAAAATAATTATTGGAGGATTCTCAAAAATATCTTTACGATATGTCTTTAACAAAGTAGTAGGTGTAGAGCTTTCTACCTATGGTAATCTAAATGGAGTGAAAAGTGTATATGGATTTCAGTTTGGAGTTGTGTTGGGGAGACTCTATTGATTACCTAAAATTTGATCATGATTATCACAAGATTAAAATTTCATACTTGCAATTTTGACAACTGTAGTTGATCAATAGGCAGTATGTTTAAATCACTAAACAATAAAACGATTTAATTATGATAGAATATGTAAAATATGGATACCATTACCTATGGTCTTATTTCAAGTCGCAATTGTGTGCTGAAGTAGATGCATATCCGGTATTGGATAAAGATGTAAAACCAAAAAATACAGTTTTTGTAAATGCTCAAGCTATATTAGGATCTAAATTATTAGCTTTTATTCTTTTTAGTTTATTATCAAACGCAATCACTTCACAAAGCAAAGAAATTATAAACCCAAAAGGGAAGTGGTTTTTCGGAGCTGAAATTGGATCGAATACGATTACGTCATATTCTTTGGGTGAATCTAGTACATCACTGCAAGGTGGAATTTTAGTAGAATATTATTTTGCTAAACACTGGAGTTTATCAGGAAGACTGAAGTATTTTAAAACGGGAGTTTCATTTAATCAAGATGCTACTGGTGGATCTGGATTTTTTAGTTTCTCTAGTCCTAGATATTCAGGTGTATTTAACGGAGACGTTTTTACTATTCCTATTAACCTAAAATGGGAATTTAGGATTTACAAAAATTTAAGTGGAAATATTAAACTGGGTTACGCATATAATATAGAAACTAAAAGTGAGTATGTAAATTATACCAGCAATTTACGTACTGATTATCCAAAATATTATGGGAGTGTAAATCCAGGTGTAGGACTTAATTATTTTGTAAATAAAAAAATGTCAGTATATATTGATTTCGAAAATTACTTTGGCCCGAAAAGGGGAAAAACACCAGGTTTGTTTTCTGATGGTTCAAAATACTTGAATAATTTATTATTTAATGTTGGGGTGAAATATACTTTTAAAAACAAAGAGTGATATTATATATTGAATATTTATAACAGAAAATCAATTGTCTTTTATGCTTTACAAATGTAAAAAAGAGTGATTAATCGAAGTAAATTCAATTTGACCTATAAGAAATAAAGAGCGCTTGCTGTAACTTTTGTATAAAGTAATATGAATAGTCTTAAAAGTATATATGGGTTACAGTTTGGAGTAGTGTTAGGGAGACTTTTTTAGCCAAATGAAAACCGCCTTAAATATTTATAATTTAAGGCGGTTTGTTTTATGGTTATAGTATCTCTATTGAATCACAAAACGTCCATAAGCTCCTTGTATTTTAGCTATGTAAACTCCATTACTGAAATTATTAGTTTCTATGTGTCCAAGATTAGTATTGATTTGTTTTTTAAGAACAATTCTTCCGCTTAAGTCATATACTTCTATAGAACCAATGACGTTATTAGATTGAATTGTCAAAGGTTGGTTTTTTGCAGGGATCGGGTAGACCTGGATTCCTTTACTAGCCAAAGTGTTTTCTTCAACACCAAGAATAAAATCAAGCGAACCAAAACCTATTTTTTCACCTACATCATTTACGGTATAAGGCAATCTGGTTCCATTAGCCCCAAACTCCTCGGCACCAGCATCATAATTAGAAGGTCTTGTCCCGTCCAAAATATCATTAGTTAAGAACGAATAAGTTCCTACTGCTGCATCAATTGCAGAACTGCCAGTCGCTAATCTATAAAAATCAGTTCCGGTTACCAATAAGCCAGAAGATACAGTTTGGTTATTGTTGGTTCCATTAGTTAAATCCCATGATCCATTTTGAGTAATATTTCCTTCATAAACAGAAGTGCCTATTGGAACTGTTTGTTCGTCAACAGCATTTTCACTGGTATTGACCATGATGTTATTAGCAACGATAAGATTTTCCGGAGCTAATGTTAAATCACTCCCAACATTAGTTCCGATTCTAAATCCATAATCACAGTTTACAAAAGTATTATTGACAATGGTAGCATCTATTACTTGATAGTATCCATTAAGCGCAGAATTAGGACGTCCATTACTAACATTAATGGCACCAGCTGTCTTGGTTCTACCTCCGGTTGGTTTTTCAGAATTTACTCCTTCAATGTAGTTGTTATATACTTTATGACCTTCTCCAATTACTCTAATTCCCCCGGAAAATTGTCGGTTGTCAGCAAAAAAATAATTATTGTATACTTCACAATTATCACCATGTCTTAACGTAAGAGTTCCTTGGTAATTTTTGAATGTATTGTTGTAGTATTTATTTTCACCACTTTTATTAGATATAATTTCTACTTCTCCCGACCAGTTATAGAATAGATTGTCATATACTTCGGTGTTAGATGGATGTAGAGAGGTGCTGCTATTTCCAATTCGTATAGCATCTTGATCGTTATCCTCATTTACTTCGTTTATTGGGGTGCGATCAGCAAAGTAATTATGATGTATTTTAGTGAAATCTGGTTCTGCAAACTCCGTAGAAGTAGCATTTCTGTTATCATTAATAATGCTCCCTATACCATGTTTTCCTATAAAAGAGCTATAGCTAATTTCGTTATACTGTCCATATACAAGAATCCATTTAAAGGTATCTTCTTCTTGCGCTGTGGTTCCATTATAACTATCAATTTTTATATTGGTGACCGTACAATTATCACATTCATTATTACTAGAATCTCTAAATTCTATTACAGGTTCTAGCGTACTTCCATTGTCGGTTAGGTTAGAGGGGTTTTGAAAAACTACCCCTTCAAAAATGATGTAAGTACCGCCCATGCTTACGTGAGAGTTTCCTTCAAAAAAAACAGATCCTACTGTTTCTGCCTTAATAGTAATTGGATTAGTCTGCGTACCGTTTTTATTAATATTAATGAGTACATCGGTCCAGGTTCCATTTGCTAAGGTAATAGTGGTTCCAGCAGATGCATTTGTAATAGCATTCTGTAATTCCGATTCGTTGTTTACAATCTGAGAGTAGGTGTGATTGTAAAAAGCTATCAATAGAAGTAAGAAGGTAAGTACCTTTGTATATTTGTTTTCCATAATTTAGGGCTTTACTTTTTTGTTTAAAAATTGGTTAACCAATTTGGTCAACCAATACAAATATACTGTTCATTTTTATAAAATCAATATTTTTTGTGAAAAAAACAAAAACGCCTTCAAAATATGAAGGCGTTTTCTATTCGTCATTAAAAGAGCTTATTAATTCTCTTTTTTATCATTGTTTCTTGGTTTTCTGTCTCCTCTAGGCTTATCATCTCTAGACTTACTTCCTTCAGGTCGTGGGGGTCTTGGTAATAATGCTTTTCTAGAAACTTTTTCTTTGCGAGTTCTAGAGTCAATACCGAAATATTTTACATCCATAACATCGCCCATATTAACAACGTCGCTTACATTTTCAGTACGCTCCCAAGCCAATTCAGAAACGTGAAGTAATACTTCATTACCTGGAGCATCCATATATTCTACCACAGCACCAAAATCTAACATTTTGACTACTTTTACTTCATATACGCTACCAACGACTGGCTTAAATGTAATAGAATCGATTTTTGCTAGTACTGCATCAATTCCTTCTTGACCAGTTCCCAGAATCTCTACAATACCTTCTTCAGTAACTGGATCTTCGTTGATCACAATTGTAGTGCCTGTAGCTTTTTGTAATTCTTGAATTACTTTTCCACCAGGACCAATTAGTGCTCCAATATATTCTCCTGGAATTGTTCTGGTAACCATTTTTGGCGCATGTCCTTTTACATCTGCATTCGGCGCAGCGATAGTATCTGTTAACTTTTCTAGGATATGTAGACGTCCGTCACGAGCTTGTTTTAATGCATTTACTAAGATCTCATAACTCAATCCTTTTACTTTAATATCCATCTGGCAAGCGGTAATACCATCAGCTGTTCCAGTAACTTTAAAGTCCATATCTCCTAAATGATCTTCATCACCTAAGATATCGGATAATACAGCGTATTTTCCGGAATCGGCATCAGAGATTAATCCCATTGCAATACCAGAAACTGGTTTTTTAAGCTGTACTCCAGCATCCATTAATGCCATTGTTCCAGAACATACAGTTGCCATAGAAGAAGAACCATTAGATTCTAATACTTCAGAAACAACACGTACTGTATAAGGACAATCATTAGGAATCATTCCTTTAAGAGCACGTTGTGCTAAGTTACCATGTCCAACTTCTCTACGAGAAGTACCTCTTATAGGTCTTGCTTCACCAGTAGAAAAAGGAGGGAAGTTGTAATGAAGATAGAATGTTTCTTCTCCCTCATAAGATGGCATATCTATTTGATTAGCTTCTCTAGATGTTCCTAAGGTTACTGTTGCCAGTGCTTGGGTCTCACCTCTTGTAAATATAGAAGAACCGTGTGTAGAAGGTAAATAATCTACTTCACACCAAATTGGTCTAATCTCTGTAGTTTGTCTACCATCAAGACGTAATCCTTCATTTAGAGTTAAATCACGAACTGCAGCTTTTTCTGCCTTCGAGTAATATTTTGATATTAAATCTCCAAAATCTTCTAACTCTTCTTCAGAGAAAGTTGCTTTTATTTCTTCTTTGATTTCAGCAAAAGCAGCTCCTCTTTCATGTTTAGAAGAACCTTGTTTTGCTACAGCATACACTTTATCATATGCCATATCATGAACCTTCTTAGCTAAATCTTCATCACTTTTTTCAGGTTCATATTCACGTACTTCTTTTTTCCCAAAAGCTTCTGCTAATCTTTCCTGAGCAGCACACTGAACTTTTATAGCTTCGTGAGCAAATTTAATAGCCTCAGTCATTTCTTCTTCAGAGATTTCATCCATCTCTCCTTCAACCATCATTACGGAGTCTGCAGAAGCACCGATCATCATATCGATATCAGATTCTTCTAATTGAGCCCTTGTAGGGTTGATAATAAATTCACCATTAATACGTCCTACTCTTGCTTCAGAAATAGCACATTCGAAAGGAAAATCTGATAATTGAATAGCCGCAGATGCAGCTAATCCAGCCATTGCGTCTGGCATTACATCCTCATCATGAGACATTAATTGGATCATCACCTGAGTTTCTGAATGATAATCTTTAGGAAATAAAGGTCGCAATACACGATCAACTAATCTCATTGTTAATACTTCGCCATCACTTGGTCTAGCTTCTCTTTTGAAAAAACCACCAGGGTAGCGACCAGCAGCAGCAAATTTTTCTCTGTAATCTACTGTTAAAGGTAGGAAATCTACGTCAGCAGCTTTGTAGTTAGAAACTACAGTACATAATAACATACATTTTCCTGATTGAACAACTACAGATCCATGTGCCTGTTTTGCTAATTTTCCGGTTTCAATAGATATTTCTCTACCATCACCAAGGTCTATGACCTCTCTATAAACTTTTGGAATCATATTTTTTTGATTCTGACCTAATAGTATTATTAATGATGTATCAGTAATACTTACCAATAGGTTTAATTAAACATTGGTTTCCGTCTTACTCGGGCGGACAAGGTTGTGTTGTTGTTGTAGTTGCGCGACCAATGAAAAACTAAGGCATTCATTTTGATCATCTCCAGATCAAAATGTTTTTAATTTAAACTTCAATAAAAGGAAACGAGTATAATTAAAAAGAGAGGCATACAGCCTCTCTTTTTTGATTATTTTCTTAATCCTAATTCTTTTACAATTGCACGATATCTCATAATATCTTTCTTAATAAGATAATCTAAAAGATCTCTACGCTTACCTACAAGCTTTACTAATGAACGCTCAGTATTATAATCTTTACGATTCTTTTTTAAGTGCTCAGTTAAATGAGTAATTCTATGAGTAAACAATGCAATTTGTCCTTCAGCAGAACCAGAATCGTTTTTACCTTTTCCGTGTTTTGCGAAGATTTCTTCTTTAACTTCTTTCGTTAAATACATTCCAATATTATTTAAATGATTTTTATGTATAAATAGCATTCTGCTATCAGCGTGCAAATATAATACTTTTTAGATTATAAATACTTTTAGTAAAAAAAACATTTTGGATTAAACCTTTTCTAAATGATTAAGTCATAGAAGGGTAACATTAAAAATTAATAGTATGAATAACAACATTTTGAAATTTGGTTTTATTGCATTCTTTTCAATAGTTTTAATAGGATGTAATAGTGAAGAAACAATAGATCAATTACCACTTGATAGTATTGATAGTGAAGAAGCAGTACTTACTGCAAAGATCGACGATGGTACTGAAGTGCTAAGTGATCTGACAATGCAAGGATTCGAAGATGAAGAAAGTTTGGCTAAAAGTGGTAATAATCGTTTTTTGCCCGATTGTGCTACAGTAACAGTAGAACTAACAAATACTTCTAAAAACGTTACTATCGATTTTGGTACGGATGGATGCGAGGTAAGAAGCGGGCATATTGTAAAGGGGAAGATTCTTATGTCTTATGAGCTAAATATAGAAGAGATGTCTTTGGTGATTAATTATAATTTGGAAGATTTTTTTATTGATGACATCGGATTTTCCGGTTCCAGAACGATTACTAGACTTAGAGCTAATGAAAATGGTAACCCACAATATTCAATGAACCTTGATTTTACGGTAACATTTGCAGATGGTACACAAGCTTCAAGAACAGGTTCTAAAACTCGTGAATGGATAGAAGGTGCTTTTAATGGTAATTGGGGAGATAATGTTTTCTTAATTACAGGTTCTTGGCAAACTAATTTTGTAAATGGTAATATGCATAGCACTACTATAACTAATTCTTTACGACGAGAAGCTAGTTGCAGATTTTTGGTAAGCGGGGTTATGGAGTTAGTAAGAACGAATTTCAGTGGGGCATTAGATTACGGAGATGGATCCTGTGATAATAAAGCTGTGTTTACAAACGCAGAAGGTGAAGAAAGAGAGATATTGTTGTAACGTTTAGTTTATGAATAATAAGATCTTAAAATTATAATTTTCCTGTCATTTTGAGCGGAGTCGAGAAATAATATGTATTGACTTTCAATACATTTCGACTCCGCTCAATGTGACATTTTAAAAGCAGTGTTACTTTCAGGATTTTTATATATTTTCGATTTCAGCTACAACCGGAAAATGATCAGAAGCTGCTTTTAAACTTTTACTTATTGATTGAATTATATTGTCTTCTTTTTCAGCATATGGATTCCATACTTTGGCTTTTCCGTGCTTTAGGTTTTTACTAATTAAAATATGATCGATTAAGACATTGATGTAATCCTCCGTAATTCTATCTCTATACCTACTGGATGAAGGTTTCCATCCATTACTTGTCCATTTAGGTTTTGGTAAGACTGATGTAAGTATCATTGCTGGTTCCCAGACGTCTCCTAACAATATCTCCACAGCACTTTTATTGAATCTGTTTTCATAAAAGTCCATCCCGATTCCGTCATTGATATCTCCCATAACAATTACATTGTGTCCTTCTTTAATATAATCATTACATCTTTTTCTGATAGACATGCATTCTGCATATAACCTCATTCGATCTCTTTCTGATATTTGTTCAAATTTTGCATAGTCAACCGGAGCAAAAATTCCTTTGGATTTTGTGTGGGCTATAATGATTTTTGTAAAATGCTCATCCGATATTGTATTGATAGTAAGTTCTAGAGGTGGTCTGTAATGTTTATACTGCTCTTTAATCAGTCTATTCGTAGTATCTACTAAAAAGGCTTCATTAAATTGATTTTTTGGGTCTATTGTAGGAGTAAACTTCACTTTGATCTTTGAACTGTCATATAACGCGCATAATTCTTGTTGACCGCTAGAAGGATACCCATGAACTCCTTTAAAATTAATATTGAGTCCATAATGTAATGCCCAATTTTCTAGTTGTATGGATGCTGTTTTACTACCATCTACCAAGGTGTCTGGTCCTTCAACAATTCCAATAAAGTCAGGGTTCATGGTATTGATTATAGTTGCCAATTGCTGACTTCTTTTACCTGCATCTCCGTTGGTAATTGGTGTGCCGTCGGTATGAAATAGTTTACGCATCCAATCTACATTATAAACCGCCATTCTAAGTCTCATACTAAAAATAATTAAGGTATTAGTTTTTGTGTGAAAGGGAAGTGGGTATTTTGTAAATCTACTGCTTGATTTTGTAAGTTTTATATATGTAACACCCCTTTTTTTAGGGGGATATAACCTGTTTAAAAAACAAAACCCGGCAAAAACCGGGTTGTAAATTTTAAACTTAAATTGTTTTGATCTAAATAGCCGATAAAGGTCGATTCATAATTAAATCTAGATATAAGTTTATTCTTTCTTTTAGGTTTTGTCTTGGAGTGATAAAATCCAGAAAGCCATGTTCTTTAAGGAATTCTGCCGTTTGGAAACCTTCAGGAAGTTCTTTTCCGGTAGTGTCTCTAACCACACGAGGACCTGCAAATCCGATTAGTGCTCCAGGTTCTGCGATATTAATATCTCCCAGCATAGCAAAAGATGCTGTAGTACCTCCTGTAGTAGGATCTGTACATAGAGAGATATAAGGAATTCCGGCGTCTGCTAATTGAGCAAGTTTAGCAGAAGTCTTAGCCAATTGCATTAATGATAGTGCAGCCTCCATCATACGAGCACCTCCGGATTTAGAGATGATCATAAAAGGAATTTTGTTTTTAAGAGCATGATCAGCAGCTCTTGCAATTTTCTCTCCTACAACACTTCCCATAGAACCTCCGATAAACGAAAAATCCATACATGCGATAACTAAATCGTTACCGTTTGATTTTCCAACCGCAGTTCTAACGGCATCTTTAAGGTTTGTTTTTTCCTGAGCATCTTTAAGACGATCAGTGTATTTCTTTTTGTCTTCGAATTTAAGAGGATCCTTAGAAGTTAGATTCTTATCTAATTCTTTAAACTTATTATCATCAAAAAGAATTTCGAAATATTCTTTACTACCGATTCTTACGTGATACCCATCTTCAGGACTCACATAAAAATTTTTTTCCAGTTGTTCTGCATCAACTATTTTACCTGTTGGGGACTTATACCAAAGCCCTTTTGGAACATCTTTTTTGTCCTCAGTAGCAGTCTGTATACCTTTTTGAGTTCTCTTAAACCAAGCCATAAATTATTTGTATTAAAAAAGCTGAAACTCTTTGTTATAATGAGTTTCAGCTTGGTTTTCTATCGTATTATAATGTATTTACATTATTTAAATCTTCAAAAGCCTTTTTAAGTCGGTTTTTAAAAGTGATTTCTCCTTCTCTTAACCATTTTCTAGGATCGTAATGTTTTTTATTAGGTTCCTCAGCTCCATCAGGGTTTCCAATTTGTGTTTTTAAGTAATCGATTTTACCGGTCATGTAATCTCTAATACCTTCACAAAATGCAAATTGAAGATCTGTATCAATGTTCATTTTAATCACTCCATATCCAATAGCTTCTCTGATTTCTTCTAAGGTAGAACCGCTTCCTCCGTGAAATACAAAGTCAATGTGGTTATGTTCTACATTATATTTTTCAGAAATAAATTCTTGAGAATTTTTAAGGATTTTTGGAGTTAATTTAACATTACCAGGTTTGTAAACGCCATGAACGTTACCAAAAGCGGCTGCAACTGTGAATTTGTCACTAACTTTACTTAATTCTTCATAAGCATAAGCAACTTCTTCTGGTTGTGTATATAGCTTAGAATCATCTACATCACTGTTGTCTACACCATCTTCTTCACCTCCTGTAATTCCAAGTTCAATTTCTAAAGTCATACCCATCTTACTCATTCGAGCAAGGTATTCTTTACAAATCTCTATATTTTCCTCAATTGGTTCTTCTGATAGATCAATCATATGAGAACTATAAAGAGGTTTTCCTGTTTCTTTATAAAAAGCTTCTCCAGCGTCTAATAATCCGTCGATCCATGGGAGTAATTTTTTTGCGCAGTGGTCAGTATGCAAAATTACTGGTACTCCATAGGCCTCGGCCATTAAGTGAACGTGTCTTGCTCCTGCAGTAGCTCCTGCAATTGCCGCTTTTTGGTCTTCATTAGAAAGTCCTTTTCCTGCATTAAATTGTGCCCCTCCATTAGAGAACTGAATAATTACAGGTGAGTTTAATTCTGCGGCAGTTTCCAATACAGCGTTAATCGAATTAGATCCAATTACATTTACTGCTGGTAAAGCAAAGGCTTTTTCTTTAGCATAATTAAAGATAGCCTGCACTTCGTCTCCTGTAGCAACTCCTGGTTTGATGTTGTGACTCATAATTTACTTTTAGTTAATAAGCCAACAAAAATAGTAAAATAATACGGAATGAATTTTATATTTAAGGATGAAAAACAGGGATTGTTTTTAGAAAGGATAATTGATTCCAACATTATAAACACCTTCAGAAAAATTATACCCTTTAAACCATCTTTGGTCTTCGATTCTTGCTGGATTAAATGTTTTGAAACCTAAATCTAGTCTTACGACAAAGAAATCAAAATCATATCGTAAACCCAGGCCACTACCTACAGCAATTTCCTGAAGATCATCCCACCTAGAAAAAACGGCATCTTCTTCTTCTACACTATCTAATACATTCCAGATATTTCCTGCATCAATAAAAAATGCGCCATTGAGAGCTCCTAAGATCTTATATCTATATTCTGCATTTATTGCTAGTTTCATATTAGCTTCATTAAACTCATTTCTACCACCACTACTTCCTGGACCCAAGTCGTATGGCAACCAGGCACGATTATCATTTGGTCCTCCACCAAAAAAACTTCGAGCAAATGGAATGCTATTAGCATTTCCGTAGGGTAGAGCAATGCCGCCAAATGCTCTGATAGCTAACACACTTTTTCTACCCAAATCCCAATGTTTTATGTAGTCCAATTCTGTCTTGATATATTGTGAGAATTCTACACCAAATACTTCAAAACGATCATTAGAGTTTTCTTTTAATCCTGCAAGATTAGAAACGGCGTTTAAAACATTCCCGGCGAATTCAATTTTCGCTCTAAACCTGGAGAAGTTTTCATCATAAAGATTTTCTCGATTGTTTTTTAGATAGGTGTAATTAGAGGCAAAAATCAGGTTATCTTCCGTTAGTCTTTCTTTTCTTTCGTTAATATTTCTGATTTCCTGTAATTGATCTGTAGTCAAATCACCATTAGTATTTTCTCCCAAGGATTGCGCAATAAAACTATTGGCACCCAAGGGAATAGATAATACATTTTGATTCGTGTTTTCTTGGTCAAAGAAAGGTGAGTTAGCATCAAGTACTTCTGTGGCAATATTATTAAGTCTTGTAAATGAATTAGAGTACACATTAAAATAGTTACCGGTATTTAGATTTCGAACATATTGTACATTTACTAAATCGATCTGATTTGTAAGCTTTGTACTTGGTTTCCATTGGTAATTAAATATTCCAGAAGCATTTTGCTTATCAAGTCCTATGTTTTGTTGTGAATTAATACCAAAAATAAGATTGGTCGTTGGAGACATGTATTTTGGAATAATTCTTCTTGTTTGTAATGGGAATATTATTTTAGGGAACGATAATTTAAGATCTACTCCAATTTCTGAAATATCAAAAAACTGTCCATCCGGATCTACTGGATCCTTTGATGAACCTACACTTCCTCTTGCTGAGATTTCGAAAATTTCTGCACCACCAAAAACATTTCTTATCAAAAAAGAACCACTAAAACCAATTCCAAATACCTGAATATTAGATGTAGATACATCAAATTCTACATTTGTACTATATTTTTTTCTGGGTGTCAATAAAACATTTGCTATTAGATCAGTTCCATTAGGATCTTCTGGATCTACACTATAACGTATATTAGGGTATTTAAAGGTTTTTAAGTTACTAATTTGATTATAGGTAAGTGTTCGATCGTTATCTCTAAAAATTTCTCCTGGTGTTATTAGAATAGAGTTGGTGATTGCCTTACGGGTGTATCTAAGCTTATCATAACTGTATATGTTATATCCATTATAGGATACACTGTCTTTAGGTTTTTCATCCTTGTTTTGATAAGAATAATCTGTAAAGATGTTTACTTTACTAATCTTATGAACCTGAAAAGGGATTCTTTTGGTTTCTTCCCCTTCTGTTATTTGTCTATTGTTAATTAGTAAGTTAAGTTGTATTTTTTGGTTTGTGTTTATGGTATCTGCATCAAATTTAATAAACTCTTTTTCGAAATGATATAGTCCTGAATTTCTGTATAATCGTGTTAATCTTTCTCTTTCAGCCTCTATGTCTAATGTTCTGTACTGTTTTCCTGAGATTATAGAAGATTCACTTTGGTTCAGTTTATAAATGGAATCTACTGCCTTAGATTCTATTTTAGTATGAAGAGAATCAATAAAATATGGTTTATGAGGTTGAACATAATATGCTACAGATGCTCTTTGGTTTTCTTCTAGATTAATTTTGTAATCGGTTTCTACATTAAACCACCCATTATTCCAGTAATATGATTGTAGTCTCTTAACAGAACGTTTCGCTTTGGATTCGTCAACTATAATAGGAGCTTCTCCGGTTTTTTTTAGCCAATTGTTAAGGCCTGTATAACCTGTGCCTAGTCGATTTACTTGTTTCTTAGATAAGAAATTATTTAACCTTCGCTCTCTGTTAGGTGTTTTATAAAGCCAATTTTGATATGAGGAGTCTGGATGTACTTTAGCAAGATTATAAATATGTAGTCTAAGAGGAGTCCAGGCAAGTTTAGAATTAGGTTTTTGATATAGTTGATTGAATAATTTAGTATCATTAGTTTTAACACTATCAACAAAAATTTCATTTTTAGTTAATAGGTATTCCTCTTCTGGCACTCTTTTAATTGCATTACATGAAATTAAAAAAATTGTAGTTAATACAACAAATACTATTTTTGTGTGCAGGTGTTTCAATCGAAATTCATTATTGTGTCAAAAATACATTATTTGTATGGTTAGCAAAAACCAAAAGAAATTAATAAATAGTTTACATCAAAAAAAGTACCGAAAACAACATGGATTGTTTGTAGCAGAAGGGAAAAAGGTGATTAATGAACTTTTAGAAGCGGATTTAGAACTTCACGCTCTTTTTGTATTAGATGCCTCTTATTTTGAAACATCATCAGACAAGACCTTTGTGGTGACTGAAACAGAATTGAAGAGTATTAGTTTCTTAACAACCCCCCAGTTCGCAGTGGCAATATTTTATATTCCAAAAGTTAAACCTGTAAATGACAATGGTTTGATTTTGGCATTAGATGATATTCGAGATCCAGGTAACTTGGGGACTATTATTCGCTTATGTGATTGGTTTGGTATTACGGGCTTAGTTTGTTCTGAGCAAACAGTAGATTGTTTTAATCCAAAAGTAGTTCAGGCAACTATGGGTTCTCTTACAAGAGTGAATATTATCTACACTAATCTACAGGATTTTTTAACTTCTCAAAAAAATAAAATGCCGATATATGGTACTTTTATGGATGGAGAAATAATTTATGGAGAACAATTACCTCAAACGGGGATTATTGTAATGGGTAATGAGGCTAATGGTATTTCTGCAGAAATAGAAAAATTAGTGTCCAAAAGAATTGCAATACCAAGATTTGGAAATACTCAAATAACTGAGAGCCTTAATGTAGCAACAGCAACTGCAATTATCCTAAATGAATTTAGAAGAATCTAGTTTTTTTATTGAAAAGTAAAATTGATAAAAAGCCCTCTTGACGACATTTTATCAATAGTAGAAGTATAAGGACTATTCGGATCACTATCAGCTACTAATTCATCAGACATAGCAAATACTCCACGTATCGAAGGTGTAAATTTAAAGTAGTACATATAAAAGTCTATCCCAAAACCTAACTCAAAATAATTAGTCCTGGTTTTAGTTCTAAATTGCCCAACGCTATTATCATCAGGGTTATCCTCGTTACTGGATAAATTAAGAGAAGTAGAAACTCCTCCTACGATAAAAGGTTTAAAATTATTGAGCCTTTTCGTAGAAACTTTTAATAATAATGGAATATGCACATAGGTTGATGTAACTTCTCTTTGAGATTGATTATCATCAAGATCGGGTGAGTTAAACGTAAGGTCTCTTCTTACAAAAGATACCTGAGGTTCCAGTCTTAGATCTAAGTAATCATTGATTCTAAGGTTACCCAGCAATCCAACATTAAACCCTACAGATTTAGCAACTTGTATGTCCCCATCTAGTATAGGTTCTTCTCCCTCTGGTGTAGCTTTATAATCAAAATTAAAATCATAGCTATTAAAACCAAGGATGTACCCCCAACTTAATCGTGGTTTATCGTAATTCTGAAGATTTCTAACACGTTCTTTAGAAAACAATTGTGCACTCACATTCTGAGTGCAAACGATAACAGCTATTGCTATAAAAACTTTTTTCATATTATTTTGTGGCTGTATAAATTGTGGCAACACCAAAAGTTTGCGGATTATCCTCGACTTCTATAAACCCAATTTTTCTCAAAATATTGTTGAAAGCATCTCCATAAGGAAAAGCTGCAGCGCTTTCGCTAAGGTATGAGTATGCAGATCTATCTTTGGAAAAGATCTTTCCAATTAAAGGTAAAATTGAAGATGTGTATAGTTTATATCCCTGTTTATAAGGGGTTTTGGTAGGTACGGAGGTTTCTAGAACTACAAATACACCACCTGGTTTTAGTACTCTGTATATTTCTGAAAGCCCTTGTTCTAAGTCTTCAAAATTTCTTACACCAAAAGCTACTGTAATCGCATCAAAATAATTTTCTTCATATGGTAAGCTTTCTCCATCACCTTTTACCATAGAGATGATCTGATCCAATTTTTTAGCCTTTATCTTGTCTTTTCCTACAGCTAACATTCCGGCCGAAATATCGAGGCCAATAATTTCTGAGGCACCGGTTTTGGCTAGATTAATTGCCAAATCACCAGTTCCAGTCGCAACGTCAAGAACCTTATTAGGTTTGGAATTAGTAACAATTTTTACAACTTTTTTACGCCATTTTATATCAACCCCAAAAGAAATTACTCTATTAAGACCATCGTAGTTGCCCGAAATCGTATCAAACATTTCGGTAACCTGTTCTTTTTTGGTTTTGTTTTTATCGTTGTATGGAGTTATTTTTTCTGACATTCAAAAAAATTTAGGCAAATATACATTTTTGATATGGATCGTAGGAAAAGATTGTCATTTTGTTGTGATACCTTGTTGTGATTCAGTTTTTTTGATTTAAAAATATGTTTGGTATACTTGTTCTTTGTTCTGTTGTTAGAATCTCCTGAATCTATATTAAGTGTAGAGAGATGCAGAAAATGTATATATCAGTTCGATTATAAGAGCTATGATTATTGAAATAATCATGGTTAGTAATCTAGTTTTAGTAGAAGAAAATAAGTTTTGCTCTTTTCTTTTTTTAGTTATCCAATAGTTTACAACAAAAAAGATAATTATAGAAATTAGTGTAGCATAAAACCCTGCTAGAAGAATATATATAGCGTACATATAGTGATACCCTATAATAAAATAAATATATAGATATCTACCCAGGATGTTTATAATAGAGATGATAACAATCCAATAAAGGACTAGCGCAATTGTTTTTATCATATAATAACTTGTATTAATGTTGTATAAACAGTATTAATCTCTTTTGTTATTTTTAGTAATACCACACTTTTCCGTGATATCCCTTACTGTATCATAGTTTTTGTTCCTGAAGCAATCTATATTCCCTGTTATTAAGGTACTAAAATTCGAATTACTTGTGATTTAAATGTTAGGTAGATGTTCTGAGCTAATTTAAAAGTCATCAAATAACAGTAGGCTTTTGAATAGTTTTCATTACATATTACTGGTGTTAGCGATTCGTTTTCTTCTGTTAGTTTTGTTTTAACCACTCAGTTCTTCGTTTATCAGGGAGGTGCTTAATGGCGAAATCTTCAAATAAAGCATCAAACCCATCTCCATCCGGAGAAGCTGCAGTTAATCCTACCATCGTAGGTGTGTTATCGGGGAAGTATGCTAATCTCATCAAAGTGTAGTCTTCATTATCTAATGAGTATTTTATTTCTATTGCATCCAATCTTCGTATGATCTTTAACCAAACGAAGTCAGGTTTTTGTTGTAACTCAACGATACTCCAATCACTATATTTATGAGTGACAACAGCACTTAAATTAATTTTTTTGTTCACATATTCTATACCAGCTTTAATCCAGGTTTTTTCATCTATTCTAATCATTGCTCCCATTTGGTCGAACCTACTTTTATATACACCGGTTATTTTTACTTTTAATTCGAACTCTCCACCAATAATAGTGTAATAAAAAGGCCCATCGTCCACAGTAAAGCCATAGTGAGTTTTTCTCCAGAAATCTGTATTAGGCGTTACATACATAGACAACGAAGTATCATTAATTATTTCCCATTTATCTGGTTCATTAAACCATTGCATCTTTTTCATTATTTGACTTTTTTAGAAGGATTGCTAACACCTAAATACATTTATTTAGTTTTACATAATCATTTAATTTCATAGCTGTTTTTTGTTTCTAAGTTTTAAAAATAATGTAAAACTCTTCGGCTAACAAAACTATGTGTCAAATCATATTTGATTTTTTAAAGATTATAACGTAGTTAGGTTATTAAAATCTGTTATATGCGTCAGGGATAGTAGAGAAAATCCCACAGTTCGATCCGCCGCGGTGGAGAGATGCGCGGAATTGAAACGAATAGCCCGCCCGGACGCCCAGAATACTTGTTTCTTACTTAACCATTTCCTCCATCTTTTCGAGTATTTGCTCTTTCTCATATTTTAGTCCATACAAATGTGCTCCTGTAAACTCTATAAAATTTTTAGGACCTGATGCATTATCAAAAATAACTTTTCCTTGTGCGTATGGCACGTCTTTATCTTCTTTACTATGTATGAAAAGTTTATCGATTTTATCAATACTTTTTATGTCTTCTTTTGCAGCATATGGTGAGATGTAATTTTTTTCTAAAAAATCTCTGTACTGAGGCGTTGCGTGCATAGCGATATCTGTAAAAGATGCCATAGCACCTTCTAGAACCAATCCATCGATCTTATCTTGATTGTCTTTGGCTAAAAGTGTAGCAACTTGAGTTCCGATAGAAATTCCATAAATTATTTTTGGTGTATTTTTTATTTCTTTCTGTTCAAGAAGCATTTCAAAAAATTGCTGACCATCTTTGGCTATATTTTTATGGGTAGGAGTTCCCGTTGATTTACCATAACCTCGGAAATCTACCATAACCACCTGAAAATTGTTTTCTGCCAATATTCTGGTAAGCGGGAGATAGTAAGTGATGTTTCCGCCTGCTCCATGAAAATAAAATACAGTTGCTTTGGGCTTAGTTATAGGTTTTAGGATTAATGCGGAAATCGTATCTGTTTCTACATTAAATTTTAATTCTTCATAATTTTTCCATTCGATGGGCCTCAAATCCTTTTTAGGGTAATAGAATTTGTCATCCATTTGAGCATTAACAACGATACTATTCGTTAGTAATAAAGCCAGTAATAAAAGTTTTGTTCTCATTGATTAAAAAGTTAGTGTTTATACAGCTAAGATGCTGTTATTGCTATTTTTTTAAAAAAATAAGTTACCCAATTGTTGCTTTTGACTTCTGAAATGTAGTTGAAAAAGTTTATCAACTTATAGAACAAAAAAAACAGCTTATTGGGCTGCTATTGTCTAATTATTTCACCAGTTTCTGAAATTCCACTATCTTTGTAGGCTTTTATTTTTCAGCGTTAAATTTTCACACGATTTATGGTGGATTAGCTGAAGTTTAATTTTATCTTTTGATGATAAATAATAAAATATACGGATGAAAATTATTATTGCCGGTGCTGGTGAAGTTGGATTTCATTTGGCAAAATTACTTTCATTTGAATCTCAGGATATTACACTTATAGATCCTGATAAGGAATGCTTGAATTATGCTGATAGCCATTTGGATATTAGAGTGATTAAGGGAGATGCTACTTCTATAAGTATTCTTAAAGATGCCAGAGTTCAGAATGTAGATATGGTGATTAGTGTCACTTCTAGTGAGACAACTAATATCACGGTGTGTGTATTGGCAAAACAACTTGGTGCTAAGCGCACAATTGCCAGAATTTCTAATACAGAATTTATAGAGAATAAAGAAGAAGTTGGTTTTATCAAGTTTGGTATAGACGAATTAATTTCTCCTGAAGCTTTGGCGGCTAGCGAAATAGAATTATTACTCAATCAATCGGCTTTTAGTGATAGTTATGAGTTTGAGGATGGAGCGCTAACGATGGTAGGAACAACATTGTCAAGTACGGCACTGTTTGTAGATAAAACTGTTAGAGAAGCTGCGGAGATATTCCCTGAACTTCATTTTATGCCAATTGCGATTCAGCGATCGGGAACACAATACACAATTATTCCTAGAGGTGATACCAAGTTTAAGGAAGGAGATCAGGTGTACTTTGTTACTTCAAAAGGTGGAGTAGAGGAACTGTATAAATTGACAGGTAAGGTTAAGGAACAGATTAAAAAAGTAATGATTCTGGGAGGTAGTAAAATTGGTTATAAAACTACCTGTGATTTATGTGATCATAAATTTAGAGTAAAACTTATCGAAACTGACAAGGAGAAGGCTTTTGATCTGGCAGATGATCTTCCTAATGCTTTGATTATAAATGGTGATGGACGTAATGTAGAATTACTGGAAGAAGAGAATATAGATGATATGGACGCTTTTATTGCGGTAACGGGTAACTCTGAGACTAATATAATGTCTTGTCTGGTGGCAAAGTCAAAAGGAGTCCGTAAAACAATTGCCTTGGTAGAAAATATGGATTATTTTCAACTATCCCATTCCATAGGTATCGACACATTGATTAATAAAAAGCTGTTAGCGGCAAATAACATATTTAGATTTATTAGAAAAGGAGAAGTGGTAGCGATGACCAAGCTCAATAATATGAATGCAGAGTTATTGGAATTTATCGTTAAACCAACTTCTGAAGTAAGTGATAATTTAATCAGAGATTTAGATTTTCCTCGTTCTGCTATTATTGCGGGAGTAATCAGAGATGGTATAGGAATGATACCATTAGGTGGTTTTTATATCAAAGCAGGTGATCGAGTTGTAGTTTGTTGTTTACCCAAGTCGATTAAGAAAATAGAAAACCTTTTCTTATAACATGTCTAAGCTAAACTTTAAAATTATTACGCACATTATGGGGCTTTTATTGCTCTGTAATGGAGGATTTATGCTTATAGCAACCATTGTAAGTTTTATCTACAAAGATGGTGTTACTATGCAAATCATGCTAGCTGCATTATCTACAATGTTTTTAGGGATAATTTTAATGTTTCTTACCAAAGAGCATCAAAAATCAATAAATAAAAGGGAAGGATATATTGTAGTTACATTTGGTTGGATATTTATGTCTCTAAGTGGAACTTTGCCTTATTTGTTTTCTGAAGCTATTCCGTCGTTTACAAACGCTTTTTTCGAGACCATGTCCGGATACACTACTACGGGAGCTTCTATTCTTAATGAAATAGAAATTGTTCCAAAAGGGGTTTTGTTCTGGCGTAGTCTTACCCATTGGATTGGTGGAATGGGAATTATTGTGCTTGCAGTAGCTATTTTGCCACTGTTAGGGATAGGAGGAATGCAGTTATTTGCAGCAGAAGCCCCTGGCCCCAGTGCTGATAAATTACATCCCAGAATTACAGATACAGCAAAAAGACTGTGGCTTATCTACTTTGGGTATACAGCTGCAGAAACTATCTTACTGAAACTTGCGGGAATGGACTTCTTTGATGCGATAAATCATGCATTGAGTACGTTGTCTACAGGAGGCTTTTCAACAAAAAACGCTAGTGTTGCGTATTGGAATGACCAGCCGCTTATTCAATATATTATTATACTATTTATGTTTTTGGCTGGTATGAATTTTATATTGAGTTATTTTGGTTTTAAAGGCAAGTTTGGAAAGTTTTTAAAAGATGAAGAATTTAAATGGTACATCATCTTTTTAGTTGCTTTTACTGCTGTATCGGCGCTAATTATTTATTTAAAAGCAGACCCTGCTAATTCTGTAATTGATCATCCAATGGTTTATGGTGAAGCGGAGAGTGCTTTTAGACATGCGCTGTTTCAGGTATTAGCGGTTATAACTACTACTGGATTTGTTTCTGCGGATTTTACGGTTTGGACGCCTTTTTTAAAAATCGTTTTCTTCGGGTTATTCTTTTTAGGAGGTTCTGCAGGATCTACAGCGGGAGGAATGAAAATTGTAAGGCATCTTATTACTATAAAAAACGGTATTCTTGAGTTTAAACGAACATTACACCCTAGAGCTATCTTGCCTGTGAGGTATAATACAAAAGCTGTTTCCAAAGAAATTGTATTTAATATATTAGCCTTTTTTATATTGTATATGCTATCCTTTATTATAGGATCTTTGGTGTTAGGAATGTTAGGATTAGATTTCGAAACTGCTATAGGTGGAGCAGCATCATCTCTAGGAAATGTTGGTCCAGCTTTGGGTAAATTAAGCCCAGTAAATAATTTCGATGTATTACCAGCATTTGGTAAATGGTGGTGTTGTTTCCTAATGCTAATCGGAAGGTTAGAATTGTTTACAGTGTTAATCTTATTAACTCCTTTCTTCTGGAGAAACAGATAATAGATAGCTTAAAACGTCAAAAAGATTCTTCCCAAGGACCAAAAGCATAAGGGTTTATATGCCAAAGCTCTGCGACTTTTTTGATAGTATCTTTTACACAACCTTTTACACTTTGTAAGTATTCTTGTTCAATAAAAAAGATATCGAGAATAGATTCGTAATAAGGTGCAGTGTTTTCTACATCAGAAGGTGTATAGTTTAAGATCTCATCTTCGGAGTATGGTGCCTTGAAATTTTCTTTGAAAATTTGAAGCACATTTTTTTGAACGATACGTTCTTTTTCAAGAATGTCCATAAATACAAAAAGTAGGTTTTAAGAATGTTATTCATGTTCAAACCACAATTTGTCTCTTTCTTATAAATGTTTTCCCCAAAACAGTTAAAAGTATAACAGGAATAACTCCAAAAGCATCAATTTATTTTTAGAAAAACAGAAAACCGATGATTTTTGTGAAATCATCGGTTTTTTAATAGAAGTTATATGATTTTGTTAATCTATAACAGTGCTTTTTTGATTCTGCTTACTGCTTCTGTAATCTGCTCTGTGCTGGCAGCATAAGAAATTCTAATACAATTTCCATTTCCGAATGCATCACCGGTAACTGTTGCTACATTTGCGTGCTCTAATAAAAACATAGAGAAGTCAGAAGCATTTTTTATAGTGTTTCCGTTAATAGTTTTTCCGAAGTAATAAGAAACATCTGGGAAAACATAGAAAGCACCTTCAGGTTCGTTGCATTCGAATCCTGGAATATCAGCAAGTAATCCTAAAATAAGTTTTCTACGATTTTTAAATTCATCTACCATATATTGGATGTTGCTAACAGGAGCTTCTAATGCGGTAATTACTGCTCTCTGAGCAATACAGTTAGCTCCACTAGTTACCTGACCTTGCATCTTGTTACAAGCTCTGGCAATAGCTTTTGGTGCTCCAATATAACCGATTCTCCATCCTGTCATTGCAAAAGCTTTTGCTACTCCATTAACAGTAACCGTTCTATCATACATATCATCAAATTGCGCCATAGAAGCGTGATCACCAACATAATTGATATGCTCATAGATTTCATCACTTACTACAATGATATCCGGATATTTTTGTAATACATCCGCTAGTGCTCTTAGTTCTTCCTTACTATAGATAGAACCACTTGGATTACATGGAGAACTATACCAAATCATTTTGGTTTTTGGAGTTATTGCCTTTTCTAACTGCTCTGCAGTCATTTTGAAATCAGTATCTATAGAGGTTTTTACCTCTACAGGAACTCCTTCTGCTAATTTTATGATGTCACTATAACTAACCCAATACGGACAAGGAAGTATAACTTCATCTCCAGGATTAAGATACACCTGTGCTACATTGTATAATGATTGTTTAGCACCAGTAGAAACTACAATCTGAGAGTGATCGTAGGTTAGATTGTTATCTCTTTTAAATTTAGTAATAATCGCATCTTTCAATTCTACATATCCATCTACTGGTGTATATGAATTGTAATTCTCATTAACCGCCTGAATGGCTGCGTCTTTAATAAAATCCGGTGTGTTAAAATCCGGTTCTCCTAAACTTAGGCCGATAATGTCTTTTCCTTCTGCTCTTAGTTCTCTAGCTTTTGCAGCCATTGCTAATGTTGCAGAAGCTTTAAGCTTGTTGATTTTGTCTGATAATTGAATGCTCATTTCCGATACTTGTGTGCTCATTTTGGTAATTGGTAAATAAAAGTTATGGTTGCATTGCGGGTTTCATTCCCATTTCTTTTAAATGTCTGAAATGAGCGATAATCGCTTTGCGAGTGGTTTTATATTCGTTATAAGGTAGATTAAATTCCTGAGCAGTCTGTTTCACTATTTTAGAAATTTTAGTGTAATGTACATGACTGATATTAGGGAAAATGTGGTGTTCTACCTGATGATTTAGTCCTCCTGTAAACCAGTTAACTAATCTATTTTTAGTTGAGAAATTTACTGTCGTAAATAACTGGTGAATTGCCCAGGTGTTTTTCATTGTGCCTGTCGTGTCTGGTAATGGCATCTGTGCTTCTTCTACCATATGCGCCAATTGAAATACGATACTCAAAATAAGACCAGCTACATAGTGCATTATGAAAAACCCAATTAAAATTTTCCACCAAGCTATAGACATAATAAGCATAGGAATTACAATCCAGATCATCACATAAATAATCTTAGTGACTACAATCGTACTCCATTGTTTTAATGGACTTGGTAGTTTTCCGTAAGCAAGTTTTCGCGCCAGATATCTTTTAGTTTGTGTAAAATCAGTGGTTAATGCCCAGTTAAAAGTTAGCAAACCATAAAGAAATACAGAATAATAATGTTGAAACTTATGAAACCGCTCCCATTTAGCGTGTTTCGTGAAACGAATAACTCTACCAGCATCCATGTCCTCATCGTGACCATGAATATTGGTATAGGTGTGGTGTAAAACATTATGTTGTACCTGCCAATTATATACGTTGCCAGCTAGCACATACATGCTACTACCCATTAACTTGTTGATCCATTTTTTAGAAGAATAAGAACCATGATTTCCATCATGCATAACATTCATCCCTACACCAGCCATACCAACTCCCATAATGATGGTTAATAATAACATCCACCATTGAGAAATATTTAGGGTAAGAATTAAAAAATAAGGTGTTAAGAAAAGAGAAAACATTACAATCGTTTTCAGATGTAATTTCCAGTTACCTGTGCGCTTTATATTATTTTCTTTAAAATAATCATTTACACGTTTATTCAGTGTTCTGAAAAATTTTGCGGAATCCGCTCTGCTAAATCTTACATTAGGTGTAGTCATGGGTTTTTGGGTTTATAACTAAACGTTATTAGTCATAAATTATTCGGTAAAGTTAGGTATTTATATTTTTCTAACTTCTTAAAAAGTAGTAAAATATATCAAGTTTACATGTATTTTTGCGCTTTAAAAAAAACGTAATGGATATTCTACTTAAATATTTCCCCGAATTAACAGAAGACCAAATACATAAGTTCGGTCAACTGGGTGATTTGTATAAAGATTGGAACGCTAAAATTAATGTAATCTCTAGAAAAGATATTGATCTATTATATGAAAGACACGTACTACATTCATTGGGAATTGCTAAGATTCAGGAGTTTAAAGAGGGTGCTTCTGTGCTGGATGTTGGTACTGGTGGTGGATTTCCTGGAATACCATTGGCAATTATGTTTCCTGCAACTACATTTTATTTGGTAGACGTAATTGCAAAAAAAATACGCGTTGTTAATGAGGTTGCAAGTGCGTTAGGATTAACAAATGTTAAAGCAGAGCAAAGACGCGCAGGAACATTTGATGATCGTTTTGATTTTATAGTCAGTAGAGCAGTTACCAATATGCCAGATTTTGTGAAATGGGTGCGTAAAAATATTGCCAAAAAATCTAATCACGAATTACCTAATGGTATTTTGTACCTTAAGGGAGGTGATTTAACAGAGGAGCTTACTTTGTTTCCAAAAGCGATGCAATACAATTTACCGGACTATTTTGAAGAAGATTTTTTCGAAACCAAAAAGGTAGTGCATCTACCAATAAAGTATAAGTTGTAATAAAGAAGAAGCTCTCTAAAAAGACATCACTGTCACAATTAGTTTGTCGAAGTGTTTTTCGATATATTTAAGAAACGTCTTCCACAAGCTCAGACTGACAATTGACATTGACAAGATTTTTTTAGATAGTTTTTCTCATTACCTACTTCACCTGACTCATGATGAGTTTATCAAAAATCCTATCACCAAAATATTTACGAATAAACATCATGGGCTTAGCATACTTCCCGGCAACATAGCGGGTTTTTGGTTTTCTTGCTTTAATAGCTTTCGAAATAAGGTTTGATATCACTGAACTAGGAGATCCTCCTCCGGTTTTATTGTAGGTGTCAATAGTAGATTTCTCTATGGCTTTGGCTAGTTTGCTGTAGGCAGTGTTGCCTGATCTTTCCATTAAAGGTTTTGTCATAACATCCCCAAATTCAGTCTGAATTGCTCCTGGTTGTATGATGACTACATCTATTCCGAATTGAGCTACTTCTAATCTAAGGCAGTCAGACCATCCTTCTAATGCGTGTTTGGTGGCGTGATACCACGAACCAAGAGGTGTATACATTTTTCCACCCATAGAGGAGATATTAATAATCTTTCCACTTTGTTGTTTGCGCATATATGGTAATACCAGTTGTGTCAATCTGCCCAGTCCGAAAATATTCACTTCAAACTGTCTTCTGGCATCCTCGATCGTTGTATCTTCTATAGCTCCATAGATTGCGTAACCGGCATTATTGACTAATACATCAATTTTTTGATGTTTTTCGATAATTGTGTTCACAACATTTTGGATATCCTCATCTTTTGTGATGTCCATTTGTAAAGGAAACCCTCCTAAAGCATCCAGAGCTTCCATATTTTTCACACGTCTTGCTGCTGTATACACGATGTGGCCTTCATTGATAAGTTGTATAGCGGTTTCTTTTCCTATTCCTGAGGATGCACCTGTTACTAAAATTACTTTTTCTTTCATAATATTTAAATTAGTGAGTACTTACTAATTTTATTAATAAATTTTTTTAAAGCTTATATTTTTGAATTAAGAATTCTTTGAATTTTAGTTTGTCGGACATATTGTCTTTGATAATGGCTGTCGAAATTCCTTCCAAAAAGACAATGATGAATTCTGCTTCCAGTTCGGGAATTTCATAACCCAATTTCTGAAAAGCTATCATCAACGCTTGTTGCAGCGGTTGCATTTTCTCCGGATTATTATATTCTAACTCCCACTTTAGTTTAAACTGAAGCTTCCAGAATTCGAACTCACTTTCTGTAACCGAAAAAGGCATTTCTAATGTCAATCTGATTACTTCTTTTGGATCTTCTGATGTTAGAATAGGAATAAATAGTTCTTTAATCCGTGCTTCGCCTTGCTGTAAAATTGCTTGTAGCAATCCTTCTTTGTTTTTAAAATGACGGAAAATCAATCCTTCAGAAACTCCAGCATGCTTGGCTACTTTACTGGTAGACGTTGCTGTATATCCTTCTTTTGCAAAAAGAGTTAACGCAGAATTAATAATTTTTTCTTGTTTCTCTGTCATTTTAATAGTGAGTGATCACTTGCAAAAATATAAAACTTTTTATAAGAAACAATTTTTTAGGTTAAAAAGAGAAATCAACTATGTTCGGCCACTCGTTGTAAAACTAGTGCTAGCTCAAAAAAAAAAGCTGAGAAAACAAAAGTTGTATTGTAATTTCCATATATCAGATAATTGTTAAGTTTGCCGAACTTAATAAATAAAGGACATGAGAAACGCACTTAGTATATTTCTAATTATCTTTTGTACGCTGTCTGTTTTAGGTCAGAAAATCAAAACAGCTTCTGGAAATATCTCTGTATTAGCAGGAGAAAAAGAGCTATCAGTTACTTTTGGGTATGATAACATAAAGGTACACGGCTATACCACAGAGGAAGAGTTTATAAAAGATAAGATGCGAATACGAGAAAAACATAAACCTGGATCTGGTGAAAGATTTAAAGGCTCTTGGTTTGCAGATAGAGATACCGTATATGCGCCAATGTTTATTGAAAACCTGAACTATGCAATACCTAAAAAAAGAAAAATCATAGTTTCCAGAAACAATCCTAAGGCAAAATACAATTTGCATGTGGAGACATTGTGGGTGTATCCTGGGTATAATGTAGGTTTTTCGCAGCCTTGTAAAATAGAAGTAGCACTTAAAATATATGAAATAGCAAACCCAGAAAATGTTCTTTGGGAATCGAAATCACCTTTGCGCGTAGAGGCTAAAATAGCTCCTTATAAGAGAGAAGTGAGAATTGGAGCTGCTTATGGTACATTAGCTATGAAGCTGTCCTGGTTTTTGAGAAAAAAAGCAAAGTAACATCTGCTATTGTTTTTGAAAACTAATTTAAGAATGACAAGTCAAATAGAAAAGAAAGCTTCAACTGCGTCGAGGTGCTATTTGTTAACCAGTACTAGTGAAAGAAAATAAATAATTATTAGAAATTCGTTGGTAATTTATTGTTTTGTCATAAGTATATAATTAAAGGTAATTCGGGTCTTAAGTCAAATGATTTCCCTTGGATATTGTTGTCAAAATATAATTCCATTAAATGCTTATTTCCATTTTTTACAGTTATGTTCTTAATTTCGTTGACCGCTTTAATTGTTTCTGTTTTGAGATCTAAAGAAGTTGATGTGATACTAATATTGGTAATCTTTTTTGCTCCGTTTGGATGTTTAAAAAAACTTTTCCAGAATTCATCTTCACTAGATATACTTTGTAAGATGGGTAATGATTCAAATATTTGAGATTCAATTTCGGGATAAACAACAAAAATTGAAGGCTCATTAAGGTGCGTTTTCGAATTCTTAGCAGAATAGATACTAACACTATCTTCCATCCAATCTTGATGATATTGGACTGTTTTAAATGGAATTTTATCTATGTCATAATCTTTAATTTTTAAAGCAATGCTAAAAGGAGAAGCTTCATTTTTTTTATAATTTGCTCTTTCCGTAAAATCTAAATCTTTGTTTTTTAAATTATTTTCTTCTAATTCGTTTTGGTTATGTACAAAAATTAATTCTAGATATCCATTTAAAAAATTAAAATATCTTCCGGCCGTTCCTTGTCCGTGATGAATTTGTGAAAGCGAATCAGGAATAGCGGTAAATCCAATTTTAATTAATTTTTCCTTTGCCATATTTGGGTTTTCTACCCAAATATTTAAGTGGTCGACTTGTAAATCGGTTGAACTATTTTGTGTTGTTTTATTGGTTTTTTGTTCTGCTATTTTCTCTTTGCAGGAAGCAAATCCTAAAATAAAGATTAAGACTAAAATATGATTACTTAATTTCATTTTAAATGTTTTGTGATAAACAAGGTTTGACGACTTAGATACTGAATTACATTATTACTCAATGCTTTTGTAATTGTATTTTGTAATATATTTTTTCAATTTTTAAGAAAATAGTATTATCGTCTTTCCAAAAATAATTTTCCCAATAATCTAATTGAACAAGACTAGATATATTAAGCATATATTCTGGGGCAGCATTTTTGTTGTTTTTTTCTAAAAAATAAATATGGGATTGCCCGCTATAATATCCATTTAAACGAAAAGTATTTTGTGGAGATGATAAGTAATAGTCCGGATTTCCTATTCGGTTAGTGTCATCTTTTCCATTTTTTAAATCTATTGTATAATCTGAAGAATGGCCACATTCTAATAATAAATAATGATACTTGGGGTAATATGCTATAATATTACATTCGTCCTGATATACATCAATTTCCTTGTTATTATCCGTCAATATTTTTTTAATAAAAAAATCACCATTTTCATATTCTCCAATTAATTGGTTTTTTAAAATACTTTTTATTTTTTTAATATCTGTAATTTTTTCGGCGGATGAGTTGTTCTGTTTTTTGTAATTTTCTTGATAAAAATCTTCTTTTGAAATTTCATCAAAAATTATTTTATGATCATTAGTAATTACTTCAATATGTCTTTTTGCAAAAGCACCAAAAACATATCCTAATTGTTGTAAAGAATCTTTTGCTGCTATTTTTAACCAGTAGTTTTTTAAATATTTTCCGTTATCGAAAACTGAGGTCGAATCTAGTTTGTAATCGCTCGATAAGTAATTAAAAACTTTTAAATTCGGAGCAGAAGCTACAATAGTTCCATCTGTTGTTGGTTTATTACGGATCCTAATTCCAGATGGTGTTTTTATGACAACTTGATTTTTTATAGCCTTAAAACCTCTATTGGTAATTGAATATTTTTTTGTTACGTATTCTGGGGTATTATAAATGTTATAAATATTGATCGTAATGATATTGTAGTCTATCCATGAGTTTACCCCATAAGAACCTTCTTCATTATCATAAGCAGTTTCGTCTAACCTATCTATTATGTTTAGGGATTTATCCAGTAGTATAGCAAAATGAATATTTTCGGAAACCCAATATTTTGAGAAGAAAAGAACAATTAAATTGTTTATTTCATATTTACCCGTAATATAATATTCACTATGTTCTAAAGGAGAAAGGTTTAATCTTTTTAAAACTTTAGTTTCGTTTTGTATAGAAAAACCTTGTTTTTTTTCAGCACTATCGTGATAACTAAAAGGTGAATAATAATTTTTAGAAAATGGTATTTCATTAATAATTTGCTCTAAAGTTTTTTGGCTTAAAACAGATTGAAATTGAAATACTAATAGTAGTAAAATTATTTTTTTCATTAATGAATAGTTAGTTGTATGTGAATCTTTGTTAGTGCTTTTAATTACTATTAGTTCTTGGTGATATCTCGCCTAACAAGATCATCGCTTATTGTCAGTTTGGCTTTGTTCTTTTATAGTTTGTGTATTATCAATATTAAATTCATTTTTTAATATTTCTTCGATGGAAGATAGTAATCTTTTTTCAGCACCAACTTTATCTAAAATCAACATTTTAAGAACTTCTTTCTTTTTTCTATCGGTCTCTTCAAAATTTTGAAATAGGAAATCCATATGTTTTTCAGTTCTCATATTCAGGTTCTCCTTCCTTTCTTGAATACCAGCTAATGCAGATAGTTTTTCATATTCTATTAATTCAATTTTGGAATTGGCCATGGCATTCCACGAATTAGTTTTTATACTTGGCGAATAAACACCTTCGGATCTTTGTATTATATCATATATAGAGAGTTCTTCATTATTTAAGTAGATATTTATGCTGTCTACAGTTGCCAGTTGCTTGGGAATTACTCGTTTTATATCTACAATGCTTTCTTTTAATTCCTTTTCGACAGAGGAAAATATTTGATTCAGATACTTCTTATCTTTTCTCTCCTCATTCCAATTATTAATAAATAAAGCAATCAAAATTCCAATTATGACCGGAATAACTTCTTTGATTAATTGATTTAATTGTTTCATCTAAAATTATTGTTTATTCAGTTTTGTTTGCCCTTGTTGATATATTTTTTGCCAACCAATACCGGTTAGTATATGACGCGTTTTAATGCGGTATACACATTTTTATATTTCTAATTACCTATGATTTTGAAATTCAATTATAAACTTTCAACAAATCGATACTTTTTGGTTCCAATAACAGCAACGGATTTCATTCCTCCATATTGACCAATATGTATATCAATTTCTTTCTCTTTAAAAAGTTTTTTTAGCTCATTAAAAGTTTGTTTCTCACCATCTCTATTAACGTCATCAAGTATCAAAATAAATTCATCATTCTTGTTCATTTTTTTTACAATGTTAACTATGTCATAGCGTGAGTAATATGATGATCCTAAAGGACCGTCAACAAGATATAGGTCATATTTTTTTGTGATAAATTCTTCAATTTTCTCATAACCGTTAAATTTAAA
Organism: uncultured Aquimarina sp.; assembly: GCF_947492405.1. Taxonomy (GTDB): domain Bacteria; phylum Bacteroidota; class Bacteroidia; order Flavobacteriales; family Flavobacteriaceae; genus Aquimarina. The sequence continues at coordinate 4,462 of NZ_CANLMP010000002.1, read as the reverse complement.
CCCGTTTATATTCTTTTTTTGTAAAGGAAGAATATGTACCGAAGATCTAGTGGAGAGTGTAAAACGATCATTAAAATTATTTTTCCAGTTATTATCCTGTTCAATTATTGTGTGAGTCGATTCCATTAAGTAATTATCTAGATAAGTAGAAATGAATTTTGAAGACTCTCCAAGACCTAATTCTAAGATTTCTTTTGGTTTATAATCGTTTAAGATTCTATTAAGAATATAAAAAAACGGATAATTACCTGCCCATCTGCCTATATTTAAGGAGAGGCTATTTATCCATCCCTTATCTCTTATAGAGTCATGATATATGTGTGCCCATTCTAATTCTTTGGTTTGGTTAATTATTACTTGTTGAAGATCTCTTCCTAATATTTTTTTTATTATTCCTTTTATCATTTTAGTTTTTTAACTTGTATAGATGTCGATTTATTATGAAATACAACGTCAAATATATGAATCGGAGAAAGGCAAGCAAGCCTGAACCAATCAATCTATCTGCGCATTGGTAGCTAACTTTTTCATTCTACAAGCATTGCACCATACCAAAAATACAATAACCATTCGATTGATCATTTAGCTGCTATGAATACATAGGATATAGTGTTAGCAAATGTTTTACTTTTTAGACCATCCAATTAAGTCAAAAGGATTTGAACTAGGATTTTTATTATCCACGAGAATTACATTCTCTAAGAATCTCACTTTTTCTTGTCCGTCAATAACAGTGTCAATTTGTACTAGTTCCCATATCATTCCAGATATATTTTCATTTTGGAAATCTAGATAGTCAAATTCAAAATGATTGTATCCGCTTATAGGAGAATAAGTTTTACTATATGAACTATCTTTATTTTTATGAAAAATAGTTAACTCAATTTTTCTTTCATTAAATTTTTTTAGAGTATCGTAACAAGAATAAAATTCCAGATTTACTTTTTGTTTATTATTAACAGTCTTTAATTCTCCAAATTCGTAGAAATAGCTATTTAGAGTATCTAATTTTCCATTCGCAAATTTTTTATATTGATTTTGAATAGAATCTCCAGTTGGGAAAATATATGTTTCTGATTTTAAACTATCAACTTCATTTTGCTTGTCAACTAACCAAATTCTATTGATATTAGAATTTTCTTTTTCAAATTTTTCTAGTTTACTAGCTCTTTTACAGCTAAAGAACAAACAAGTAAAATAATAATTAATAATCTCAATTTTCTTTTTTTAATATTTGTTAACGGTCTCGTATAATCGTCAGTTACGGGTTTATATGCGTTAATTTTCGGATTGGCACAGACATAAGCAATTCCGATTGGATTCGGAAGTAGTCGAATCCACCTTAATTGCGGTTATACATTGTTAGCAACTGGCTTTTTTTCATTTGAAGTGCATTTTCATTCCCTCGTGAGTGGCTTTAAATCCTAAATTTTCATAGAATTTAATCGCCTTCGGTCGTTTTTTATCAGTTGTTAGTTGTAATAAATGCGCATTCCGCTCTTTTGCTCTATTAATAGCCCATTCAAACATTGTTTTTCCAATTCCAAGTCCTCTTTGGTCTTTTCTTATTCTTACTGCTTCTATTTGCGCACGAATTCCGCCACGATAAGTCAGATATTGAATAAATGATAATTGTAGAGTTCCGATGATTTCAGAGTTTTCGTTTTCCACAACTATTAATTCTTGATTTTTGTCAGTATCAATATTTTCAAATGCATTAAGATATTCGGTTGGCAAAGGAATCTGGTAATTTTCTCTTGTTTTTCCGAGTTCATCATCAGCAATCATTTCAACAATTTTGGCAATGTCATTTCTTGTTGCTGTTCTAAATTTCATTTTTCAGTTCGGTTTTTCAGCTTGTTGCTAACGTTCCTTGTATATTGGGTTTTGCCTGCCGAAGGTGGCATATGCATTATGCAAATTGTTGGGTGCAGTTTTTTATTCGACTATCCTATTTTTTAAATCCATTCGCTATCGCGTAATATTCTATTTGACGGACCTTAAAAATGCACTAAACTTTGGATTAAAGATAAAACCCATATTAATTATAGCCTATATTGTAGCTAGTTTTTTAATAGTCACGGTTTCGTAATAGTAATTTTTTAATTTTTTCTATTTCATTGTCAGAAAAGTTATGAAAGGCGTAATATATTTTCTTTAGTTTGGTTAATTTCTCTATAGATTCAGGGAGTTTTTCCATAGGGTTTAAATCTAAATCAAGAGTTTCTAAGTTTACCAAATTCCCAATAGATTCAGGTAACGATTTTAAGCCGTTAGCACTTAGACTCAAATATTCTAGCTCTGTCATTTTTCCTATTTCTTCAGGAATTTCAGCTAAATTATTTCCTGTTATTCCTTCTATTTCTAAATGCTTTATTTTTTTCAAATCGAAAATAAAAACAGGAATCTTTTTAATGTTATTGGTACGAATTATTAAAGTTTCAAGGTTGATTAATTTAGAAATATTTTCAGGTATTTTTTTTAGGTCTTTATCTACAATTTGTAAAGATTTTACATCTTTTGGTGTTTTGAAAGCTTTTTCTAATGAATAAAAAGTAGTTGTTGTTTTTTTTTGATTTTCAAAAGGTAGTACTTTATTATTATTCTCTTTTTTAACTTCTCCTTCAGTACTTTCTATCATATATTCACCCTTGTCGTCTTCAGTTGTTTGTGAAGTTTGAGAAAAAGTGAAACTTGAGAAGAGTAAAAAAAAGTACGATACAATGTGTTTTTTCATAATTGTGTTTTATTTTAAAATCCACGCTACTATCTCAATAAATTAAATAGTGAGTAAAAATATTATTGTAGTTAGTATTTAATAGCCACGATTTTGACGAAGTAATTTTTTAATTTCATTGATTTCCTCATCAGACATTTTGTTGTGAGAAAAATATAAAGTCTTTAAGTTAATTAATTTTTTTAAAGATTTAGGAAGTGTTTTTAATGGGTTGAAATCTAAGTCAAGTGATTCTAAATTAATTAAATTTCCAATTGATTCTGGAAGAGTTGTTAAACCATTAGCTTTTAATTCTAAATGTTTTAATTGTACCATTTTACCAATTTCTTTGGGAATTTTTCTTAATCTATTGCCTCCAATCTCTAAAACTTTAATTTTTTTCATTTCGAAGATAAAATCAGGAATTTTCTCAAATTTATTATGATGCAATCTTAAATATTCAAGGTTTATTAATTTAGCTATTTCATTAGGTATCTTTTCAAAGCCTTTATCTCTTATTTGTAAACCTCTAATTTCTTCAGGGTTCTTTAAAGCTTCTTCCAGAGAATAATATATTATTACAGGGCCTATTTCAGTATGTTCCCATAATTCGTGAGTTTTTTTTTTGGGAGTAAGTGTTAAAAATTAATCCTGTAAAAAATAGAAGAAATAAAGTTGTTTTTTTCATTTTAGTTTTTAATTAGCTACAACGGTTTTGTGTATGAGCAGTAGCGGATTTTGCACAACTGCTTTTCAGATTACAATATACTTTATTTAAAACAAAAACGGTTCGAGTTATTACTCAAACCGCTATTGCTTATACACGTCTTAAGTTTGATTCTCTTTAAATTGATATAATAATCAGAAAGAACAAAAGAGAGAATTAAGGTTAGTATACACGGTGAAGCTTTAGACTTCGACAACATTGATAATCCTCTCTCTTTTACTACTCAGATCACGTTCAGTTCTGTGAGACCTTAGATCTCGTTTTCAAGTTGTTGTGAAGCCAGTAGTTAGTTCTTTCATCAACTATTTTATATGATTAAATATAAAGAAACTTATGGAGTAGACATTAGTAAAGATGTTTTTGATGTTTATGGTAGTGTCAGTGGTCACTGCCAATTTAAAAATGATGAACTAGGCTTCAAGAAATTATTAAAGGATTTACCCTTAGGGTGTCTTGTTGTTATGGAGGTCACGGGTTATTATCATTATCGACTTGCCCAATTTTTATACAAAAATGCAGTAGTTGTCTCTGTTGTAAACCCTTTGTCTGTAAAGCGGTTTATTCAGATGAAGTTGGCCAAGGTAAAAACGGACAAGAGTGATGCAAAAGCTATTTGTGAATATGCTTTAATCAACGAAGTCCCTATTTATAATGCTTTGACAGATATTCAAAGTGAATGCTTACAACTATTCAGATTGCTAGATGCTTATTTAAAGCATCGTACAGCAACTAAAAATAAGATACATGGAGAAGTTGTTTTGGGTATTCCATCAAAGTTTGTTTACCGTTCTCTAATACGAAACAAGAAACAGTTGGATAAAGAAGTAGCTGCTATCGAATCAAAGATTTTATCATTGGTAAAAGAGGATCAACAGGAGCAATTAACCTTACTAACTTCTATACCAGGAATAGGAGAAAAGACAGCCTTGTTTTTAATAGTTATGACCGATGGTTTTTCTAAGTTTGAAACTTCAGCACAGCTTTGTAGTTATGTTGGAATAACCCCAATGATAAGAGAG
>NZ_CANLMP010000001.1 GCF_947492405.1 uncultured Aquimarina sp. | reverse complement strand
CTGATTACTGATTACTGATTACTGATTACTGATTACTGATTACTGATTACTGATTACTGATTACTGATTACTGATTACTGATTATTCTTCCGCATCAGGGATAGAAACGACATCCTTTTTTATGTACCTGAGCGCAGTCGATGGGTACATAAAAAAGATATAGTGTATAGCCCGCCCGGATGCCATACTCCTTATTTATATATTATTGTTTTCTATGTGCTAATACGATAGGAGGCTGACCATTAAAGGGGTTTTGCATTCTACCAATAGTTTTGGATCCCATAGCTGCAGCTCTGATAATACTTCTGTCTCCATATCGATCTCTAATATGATCTAAAGCCTTATATAAGTTGAGTTGTTTTTCATTATCTTCAAAGAGATTAATCTGATAATTGCCACTTACTAAATGACTGAATCTAATACCGATTAATCGTACTAATAATCTTTTTTGATATAATTTTTCGAATAGCCCCAGAATTTTAGGAATTAAAATATGATCAGCACTGGTGTAGGGTATCTTAAGTTGCTTAGAGTAGGTATTAAAATCAGAATATCTAATTTTCACAGTAATACAGGCAGATAGTTTATTTCCTCTCCGTAATTGATACGATAGATTCTCTGTCATTGCAACAAGAATATTACGTAGTTTATATATATCTATAGTATCTCTATCAAATGTTCTCTCTGTAGAGATAGATTTACGTTCAGAAAAACCAATCACAGGTGTATTGTCTATTCCATTTGCTCTTTTCCAAATAGTTAATCCATTTACGCCCAGGACTCCTTTCATAACATCAACAGGCATTTCTTGTATAGTTTTTACCTGGCGTATACCTAAATTTCGTAGTGTTTGAAAAGTTTTATCACCAACCATAGGTATTTTTTTAATTGATAATGGAGCTAGGAAAGGTTTTTCTGTACCAAAATCAATCTTCAATTGATTATTGGGTTTAGCTTCATTGGTTGCAACTTTAGAAACTACTTTGTTTTGTGCAAAACCTAGAGAGATTGGTAAACCTGTTTCTGATATGATTTTTTGTCTAAGCTCTGATGCATACTTATAAGCACCAAAAAATTTATCCATTCCTGATAAATCTGCATAAAACTCATCAATACTAGATTTTTCAAAAACGGGAACTTTTTCTTTAATAATTTCTGTCACCAGATCAGAGTATTTACTATATGTGCCAGCATTACCTTTTATTATTGTAGCTTCTGGACATAGTTCTTTAGCTATCTTCATGGACATTCCTGAATGTACACCAAATGTTCTGGTTTCGTAACTGCAAGCTGCTACAACGCCGCGATCACTAATGCCTCCTACTAGTAGAGGCTTATTCTGTAGTGTAGTGTCTATAAGACGTTCTACCGATACATAAAATGTATCTAGATCAAGATGTAATATAGTTCTCAATTTTTGTTTATTAGGAATAATTCCAAATTTATGGAATTATTCCTAATAAGTAATTGTAAAACCTTTAATTTTATTCACAATACATAAAAAAAACGGTACCTTAAATAAGGTACCGTTTCTGAAAAATTTTATTTTGGGGCTACAAAATAAAATTCAATTGTATTAATTTTCTGTATATCCAGCAAATTGTTTCATAGCACTTTTAGTAAGCTCTTTAGCTCTGTCCACATAGAAACTTTTTGTGTCGTTTAATGTTTCATTTTTAAGATCATTTTCACTTCTTAAATAATCTTTTTGAGATTCAAATATTGATTCATCATCAACAGCTATACTTAATTCTTTAAGAGCACTTTCTAATTTTTGTAAAGCTTGTTCTGCTTTTACTTTTACTACTGTTTGCTCCTTTAGTTCAGCTGCACGCTGTGCTTCAAACTCTGCTTGAGCTTTTTGTTGCACTGCAATTTGTTGCTGTAATTTTTGTTGTTCGATTTGTAATTGACGTTTTTGCTCTTCTAATTCTCTTTGCTTTTGTGCTACTTCTTCAGAGGCAATTGCGATTGCTTCTTCTTCAGCACTTGCAACATCTCCTATATAAGAATCGTTACTACCACCAGCCGCTTGACAATCTGTTAACTGTTCTAGTAATTTAGGGCCAAGATCTTTAGCTTGCTTAGCATAATACCTACTACGTTCATAAGTATCTTGGTCTAAAGAGCTCACCATATTTGTTTTAGCTTCGTATGCTGTTTCATTAGCTTCTGTACAACCACACTCGTCCGTAAGGTTTTCTACTTTTTCAAAAGCTTCTATAGCTTTATCTGCATATTCCTGAGTATGAAATACATTATTTGCTCCGTGCGCTTTTTTAGAATGTGAGTATGCATAACTAGCTGCTGTTAATGCATCTTCATAAACATCTTGAGCATTAACCTGAGCTACAAGACAAAGTAAAAATAAGATTGGTGAAATTCTTTTCATTTTTAATGGGGCTTTTTAATGAACAGTACAAGTATACAATATTTTCTGAGTAACCTCCAAAAATAAATGTCATTAATCGATGAAATACGCACTTTATCTTAATTTTTATGGCTAACCCATAAACAAAGTGATAGATATCCTACTGTTTCATGAGGTCGTTCATCATAATGATTTCTTGATAACGATGTTTGATCCTTGGTATTGTACTCTTATACACTTAAACAATAAATTTAACGTTTTGTCAAAGTTGTTATGTAAGTTTATTATGTATATTACGTCCATATTATTTATGAAAGAACTCATTATATCCTCGATTAACCATAACCTTAATAACGCTATTGCTTTATTAGACGCACTAGATTCAGAAACTTACTGTGATACTTCTGTTGGTCCATATTATTCTAGTATAGGTTCTCATATTAGGCATACTTTAGATTTTTTTGATTGTATTATTAGTGGATTGGATACTAATGATATTGATCTTACTGCGCGTAAAAGAGATGAGATTTTATCGACTAATATAAAAGCAGCAAAAGATCATATCTATATGCTTCAAGAGACTTTAGTTTCTTATATAGACGTAAATACTGATTATTTGATCCATGTGACAGATAATATGGGACAAGGAAAAGTCACTGTAAATTATACTTTAGAAAGTATTCTTGCGCATGCTAATAGCCATGCCATACATCATTATGCAACAATAGGCTACGTACTTGATCAATTAGGAATAGAATTAAAAATTCCTGGATTTGGTTATAATCCTACTACTCCCGTAAATAAAAGGGAAGGAATTTAGTACAAAACATCAGCTATACTAATTTATTTTGATAAATAATACTGCTTATGTAAGTCAGTATATATTTTACTTTAGATAGTATCTAATAAATGCTGCTTTTTGTATAGAATATTACTACTTGTATATAACTTAAAGAGTAGTATGTATTTTCTATTTATGATAATTTCATCTGAACTAAGTTTCATCTGTTTATTTGAGTATATTTAGTTAAAAGAATATATTTTCTAAACCTTCTTAATACATCATAAAAGCTTTAATGATGCATAGCATAATAATTATTATGAAATAAGTGCATTTATTTAAAAGACATATTGATTAACTAACTATGATTACACAAAAATATATCTTTATATTGATCACTCTTTTTATAAGTGTTACTATTTGTTCCCAGAATTTAAAAGATGATTGTGAACTTTGGCGTAAGACTGTCGATAGCATTCAAAGTATTGAATATAGATTGAACTATAATAAACAAATACTTCTTAAAGTAGATGATATTTGTAAAGCTAAAATATATCTGAATTCGGCACATTTATTATACTCAGGTTTACAAAAAATAGATTCTTCATTATATTTATATGATGAGGCAATAAAACTCGGAAAATACTTGAAGAAAGAAGAATTACTTTCTGAAGCTTATGTTAATAAGGCACATGTTTTAACTCAAACATCAAAAAATAAAGAAGCTCTATTTGTACTAGAAAAGGTAAAAAAGATATTAAAGAATAATCCAAATGATAAATCTTGGGCTGTTTACTTTGAGGCTTATTCGGAAATAGCAGATAATAATTCAGAATACGAAAAAGCAATAAAATATGCTGACTCAATGACTGAAATATCAATAATAACCAAGGATACTTTTAATTTATTTGGGAGTTATCATAATAAAGGTTTGTACAATTTCAGGTTATCTAATTATGAGAAAGCAGTAATAAATTTGTTAAAAGCACTAAACCTTCAAGAGAATAACAAGAATCTATTAGGAAGAGCACGTACCAATTATCTTTTAGGTTTTGGTTATTTAAAATGGGGACATTTAGAAACAGCAAAAAAGTATTTAAAAAAAAGTATTACAGAAGCTAGAGAAAAACAAGATAATTTCACTCTATTACTTAGCTATCCATATCTTGCTGAATGTTATAGACGATTAAACGAAAATAATAAAGCATTAAATAGTATTAATTATGGTATTAAGTTAGCTGAAGATAGTAATAATAATAATCGAATTGCTAGAGCATACACAGAAAAAGGATGGCTTTATTTAAATAATTTCAAACAATATAATAAATCCGAAATATATTTTAAGAAAGCTTATGAGTTTGCTAAAAAATCTAATGATGATTTCTATCTACATTTATGTTTTGAAGGTTTGATAGAATTGTATTTAAAGAAGAAAGACTATGGAGAGGTGAAAAAATATTTACCTGATTTTAGAAAAGTAACAAATAGAATGAATATATTAATCAATACTCAACAATTATACAAAACGTATAGTGATTATTATGAAAAAACTCAAAAACCAACTTTAGCACTAAAATATTTAAAAAAATATCATGCAATAAAAGATTCTATTTCAAATCAACAAGTACAAACCAAAGTAGCCGATCTAGAAAAAAAATATGATACAAAAGATAAGGAACTTAAGATAGTTACTCTTAATAAACAAAAGGAGGAACAGCAGCAAATAGCAAAACAAGCCAAAGCTCAACAAAATTTATATCTGTTAGCTACTGGTTTTTTATTATTTTTATTAGGAACGGGTGCTTGGGCTTTTAGAAAGTTAAGGAAACAACAAAGGGAACTAGTTTCTATAAATCAGGTAAAAAATCGTCTTTTTTCTATTATTGCTCATGATTTAAGAGGCATGATTATTCCATTCCAGCGATCAGGAAAAATACTAAAGTATCATATAGATAAAGGTAATCACGAAAAAACAATAGAACTGTCTCAAGAATTAGAGCAAAATTCGGAAAGCCTTTCTAATATGTTGGATAATTTATTGAATTGGTCGTTAGAACAAATGAGCGGTTATAAGATAAACCTCCAATCAATGTCGATCAGTGAAGAGTTGAACGAAATTATATCAGGATATGAGCAACAAGCTGCATATAAGAAAACCAAGATTGTTTTAAAATATGAAGATGATTTATGGGTTAATCTGGATAAAGGGGCTTTTCATGTTATCTTTAGAAACCTGATCGGTAATGCACTAAAATATACAGAAGAAGGTAATATTCGCATAGAATTTACAAGTGAAGATGATATGTTTTTATGTTCAATAACAGATACCGGAGTGGGTATGTCTCAGGATCAACTTAAGAACCTTTTTACTCTGGAAGAAAAAAAAACAACTATTGGTACACAGGGTGAAAAGGGTACAGGATTAGGATTAAATCTTGTATATCGATTTATTAAAATGCATAAAGGAACGATCCAGGTCTCTTCAGAAAAAAGAATAGGTACCCGTTTTGATCTTAACATTCCAATAACTAAGTATCAATTTAATGAGAAAACAGAACGAAAACCTTTATCTGCATAAAAGAAGAGATAATCGAATGTAAAAGCAGCAACTATGACCCCATACAGATTATTACCATTACTTTTTGTTTTTCTGGTTACACTGACCATGTATTCACAAACTAAAAAAGAATATTGTGAAGAATGGCAAAACAAAACTGACTCAATTTCTGATTTAAATAAAGGTATTCTTAATGATAAATTCTATTTGCCAAAAGTTGATGATAAATGTAAAATAAGAATTTATATCAATTTAGGAAGCATTTATTTGAATAAGGTAAAAATGGATTCGGCACTTTATTATATGGATACTGCCATAGCTTTAGGTCAAAAAATTCAAGCGGATGAAGAATTGGTATTTGCTTATACAGAGAAAACAAATATTCTTATTTCACTAAACAGATATTTTGAAGTAGAAGATCTTTTAAAAGAATCTAGGAAGTTATTAGAAAAAAATCCTGAAAGTAAGTCTTGGCTGTATTATTATGATAAGAAAGGATATATGAAATATGTAAAATCCGAATATTATAAGGCTCTAGCATATATGGATTCTACTATTATTATATCTAAACAGAGAGGGTTAACAAAGGAGATTCATCAGACTTATGAGCATAAAGGTGTTTTATATATGCGTCTTTCAGAGTATGAAAGAGCTGCAGAAAATTTTTTTAAATCTCTAGAATATAAACAAGAAAATAATTTGATTAGGGATTTGAGTAGTACGTATCGATATTTAGGATCGTGCTTTTTTAAATTAAAACAATATGAGACTGCCAAAAAATATATTGTCAAAGCTTTGGAGTTTGGAAAATCTAACAATAATAATTTTGCTATGATGATTAGCTATAAGCATTTAGCTACTTATAATAGGTTTATGAATTTAAATCAGGAAGCTGAAATTGCCGTTGATGAAGCTATTAGATTGGCTAAAGAGTCAAAAACGGATAACCATATTGCAGCCGGATTAGAAGAGAAAGGTTGGTTGTATTTTAATAATTATAATGATTATGATCAGGCTGAAAAATATTTTGAAGAAGCTTATCAGTTTTCGAAAAAAACCAAGCAAGATGAAAATATATATTATAGTATTCAAGCATTAATCGGGGTTTATATTAAAAAAAAGAATGCAACAAAAATTAAAGAGCTTATTAATGAATTAGAACCTATCGTTAAGAAAGTATCTAAGCCAGATTATAGGATGTATATTGAAAAGATTTATGGGCAATATTATGAAATTGTAAATAACCCTAAAAGAGCTTTATCACACTTTAAAGTATATCATAATCTTAAAGATTCTATTACAAATGTCGAAGTATCCACTAAGGTTGTTTCCTTAGAGAAAAAATATGATACAAAAGATAAGGAACTTAAGATAGTTACTCTTAATAAACAAAAGGAGGAACAGCAACAAATAGCAAAACAAGCCAAAGCTCAACAAAATTTATATCTGTTAGCTACTGGTTTTTTATTATTTTTATTAGGAACGGGTGCTTGGGCTTTTAGAAAGTTAAGGAAACAACAAAAGGAACTAGTTTCTATAAATCAGGTAAAAAACCGTCTTTTTTCTATTATTGCTCATGATTTAAGAGGAATGATTATTCCATTCCAGCGATCAGGAAAAATACTAAAGTATCATATAGATAAAGGTAATCACGAAAAAACAATAGAACTGTCTCAAGAATTAGAGCAAAATTCAGAAAGTCTTTCTAATATGTTGGATAATTTATTGAATTGGTCGTTAGAACAAATGAGCGGTTATAAGATAAATCTCCAAGCAATATCGATCAGTGAAGAGTTGAACGAAATTATATCAGGATATGAGCAACAAGCTGCATATAAGAAAACCAAGATTGATTTAAAATATAAAGAAGATTTATGGGTTAATCTGGATAAAGGGGCTTTTCACGTTATTTTTAGAAACCTGATAGGTAATGCTCTAAAATATACAGAAGAAGGTAATATTCGCATAGAATTTACAAGTGAAGATGATATGTTTTTATGTTCAATAACAGATACCGGAGTGGGTATGTCTCAGGATCAGCTTAAGAACCTTTTTACTCTGGAAGAAAAAAAATCAACTATTGGTACACAAGGCGAAAAAGGTACAGGATTAGGATTAAATCTTGTATATCGATTTATTAAAATGCATAAAGGAACGATCCAGGTCTCTTCAGAAAAAAGAATAGGTACCCGTTTTGATCTTAACATTCCAATAACTAAGTATCAATTTAATGAGAAAACAGAACGAAAACCTTTATCTGCATAAAAGAAGAGATAATAAAATGTAAAAGCAACAACTATGACCCCATACAGATTATTACCATTACTTTTTGTTTTTCTGGTTACACTGACCGTGTATTCGCAAACTGAAAAAGAATATTGCGAAGAGTGGTATAAACAAATGAATACGATCGAGGATATAGATATTGGTATTAAAGTATCCAGGGATTTAGTTTCTAAAGTAGCCCCTTTTTGTGAAGTAAAAATTTCTTTTCGTTTAGCTGATCTTTATTTTATAAAAAGAAAAAAAGATTCTTCTATGTTTTTCTTTGATAAAGGTATTAAAGTGGCCAAGGAAATAAATGCAGAAGAACAGCTTTCCCTTGGATATGTGCATAAGGCCTACAGATTAGTTGATTACTATGAACATAATAATAAAAGTGAAATAGTAACGCTGTTAAAAAAAGCAAGAAATATATTAGATAAGAATATAGAAAATGATGCTTGGGGAATGTACTATACTACGTGTGGCGCATTGGCAGAAGAAAATGGGGATTATGAGAAAGGGCTGAAGTATATAGATTCTACAATTATCTTATATAAGAGGAAAAATGACAGTGCTAGTTTAGCTTCTTCTTATCACAATAAAGGATTCTATCTTCAGGAATTAGGAAATTATGAAGCTGCAGCAGAGAGTTTATTATATGCAGCAGAGCTATATGAGAAGTTTGAAGATCCTGATTATAATAAATTGGCTGGGACATACTATGTTTTAGGAGGCTGTTATTTTAAAGGAGAGCAATATGAAACAGCAAAAAAATATTTTGAAAAAGGGATTATAAGCGCAAAAGAGGTTAAAAATGATTACATAGCATTATTAAATTATTCTCATTTAACAGAATGTTATCAGGAATTAAAAGAAAATGAAAAAGCTATTAAAACTTCTGATTCAGCCCTAGTAATTGCTAAAAAATTGAATGACAGTATACAAATAGCTCAGGTGCTTAGGGATAAAGCTTGGCTTTATTCTAGAAACCTAAATAAGTTTGATGAAGCAGAAAAACTGTTTAGAGAATCCTATGATATTGTAAAAAAATATGATGCGGATATGGATTTAAGTTCTAGTTTAGAAGGTATGACTGATATTTTGGTTAAACAAAAAAAATATAAGGAAGCTTACAAGTTTTTAACCCTTTTTGATGAGATATCTAGTAAAATTAAAACACCAAGAAGACAACAGGCACTTTATATTAGATATAGTGAGTATTATGAAGGTATAGGTGATTCTGATTTAGCGATAAAATATTTGAAAAAATATCATAAAATTAAAGATTCTATATCCGGACAAGAAATAAAGTCCAAAGTGGCGGATTTGGAAAAGAAATACGAAACTAAAAAGAAAGAACTTGCCATAGTAAGCCTTAACCAAGAAAAAGAAGAGCAGCAACAAATAACCAAAAAGGCTAAAGCCCAACAGAACTTATATCTGTTGTTGGCGATTTTTTTACTATTCTTACTTGGAATTGGAGCTTGGGCTTTTAGAAAGCTAAGGAAACAACAAAAGGAACTAGTTTCTATAAATCAGGTTAAAAATCGTCTTTTTTCTATTATAGCTCATGATTTAAGAGGAATGATTATTCCATTCCAGCGATCAGGAAAAATACTGAAGTATCATATAGATAAAGGAAATCATGAAAAAACAATAGAATTGTCTCAAGCATTAGAACAAAACTCTGAAAGCCTCTCCAATATGCTGGATAATTTATTGAATTGGTCGTTAGAACAGATGGACGGTTATAAGATGAATCCTGAAAAAATATCAGTAAGTGAACAATTGAACGAAATTATATCGGTATATGAGCAACAAGCTTCTTATAAGAAAACCAAAATTGTTTTAAAATATGAAGATGATTTTTTGATCAACGTTGATAAAGGAGCTTTTCATGTTATTTTTAGAAACTTGATTGGTAATGCACTAAAATATACAGAAGGAGGAAATATTAGGATAGAATTTACAAGAGAAAATAATAATTTTTTATGTTCAGTAATAGATACCGGAGTTGGAATGTCTCAGGATCAACTAGAGAATCTTTTTACTCTAGAAGAAAAAAAATCAACTATAGGTACACAAGGAGAAAAAGGAACTGGATTAGGACTTAACTTGGTATATCGATTCATAAAAATGCAGAAGGGAACTATTAAGGTTTCTTCAGAAAAAAGAATTGGTACTCGCTTTGACATAAACATTCCTGTTACAATATCATTGACAAAAGAAGAAGAGAAAACAGCTGAATCTTTATCAGCGTAAAAAAAGAATATTTATTATTAAAGAACAATTTATGAGGTTACAAAAACTATTATTGCTATTTCCTATTTTTTTAGTTGTTATATGTGGTCAAGCACAAGATAACAACAAATATTGTGAGGCTATAGATAAGCAATTGGATACTATCTTAAATTGGGATCATAAAATTGCATTTTTAAAAAAATCATATGATAAGGCAAATCAAGCCTGCAAGGTTGATATTTTAATAAACATAGGTTTTATACATGGAACTGAACAAAAAAATGACTCTGCTTTTTATTATTATGATAAAGCTATTGAACTAGCTAAAGATGTAAAAATCGACGATGAAAAATCAAAAGAATTATTGGCCAATGTATATTCTAAAAAAGCGAATAAGTTATCCGTAATAAAGAAAAATGATGAAGCTGAACAGCTTCTAACGGAAGCAAGAAGATTATTAGCGAATTATCCGGATAATGTAGGATGGGAATCATATTATCATACCTATGCTACTATTGCAAGTAACAAAGCAGAACATGAGAAAGCACTAAAGTATATTGATTCTACCGTAATATTTTCTAAAAGAACTAATGATACGGTAGATCTTCCTAATAATTATCATAATAAAGGAGTTTATCTACTTAGACTTTCTAGGCATAAAGAATCTTCAGAAAATTTATTATTAGCGCTAGAACTAAAAGAGAAACAAAAAAATCCAAGTCAATTAGCTGCGACATATTTTGTGTTGGGAGTAGCCTATATTCGTTGGGATCAACCACAAATAGGAATTAAATATTTGAAAAAAGCAGTAGCAAGAGCTAGGAGAGAAAGTAACGACTATACGCGATTATTGAGTTATTCTCAAATAGCACACGCGCAAAGGAAATTAGAAGACAACGAAAATGCTCTTAAATTTATAGATTCTGCTCAGGTGTTAGCTATAAAACTTGATGACAAGTCCCAATTGGCGCAGGCTTATGTTGAAAAAGGATGGCTTTATTTGAAAAGTTTCAAGGAGTATGACCAAGCGGGAAACTATTTTTTAAAAGCTTATGAGCAAGCTAAACTAGGGGACAATGATCTAACTATATATCCATCGGTTAGAGGAATTATAGAATCCTATTTACATAAAGGAGAATATGAAAAAGCAGAAAGATATTTTACTCCATACAAAGAAGTAACTGAAAGAATAGGAAGTCTCCGGTATAAACAAGAGTATTTTAAAAAGTATAGCGAGTATTATGAAAAAGTTGGAAAACCAGATTCTGCCATGAAATACTTAAAAAAGTATTTTAAAATCAAGGATTCGATATCTGATACTAAAGTGAAAACTCAGGTAGCAGATCTCGAAAAAAAATACGATACCAAAAAGAAAGAACTAGCTATAGTTACGCTTAATAAAGAGAAAGAAGCGCAAGAACAAATCGCACAACAAGCCAAAATCCGCCAAAAATTATATTTGTTACTTGCAGGTTTTCTATTGTTCTTATTAGGGATTGGTGTCTGGGCCTATAGGAAGTTAGGAAAACAACAAAAGGAACTTACTTCTATAAATCAAGTTAAAAATCGTTTGTTTTCAATTATTGCTCATGATTTAAGAGGAATGATTATTCCATTCCAGCGATCAGGAAAAATATTAAAGTATCATATAGATAAAGGAAATCATGAAAAAACAATAGAATTGTCTCAAGCATTAGAACAAAACTCTGAAAGTCTGTCTAATATGTTGGATAATTTATTGAATTGGTCGTTAGAACAGATGGATGGTTATAAAATGAATCCTGAAAAAATATTAGTAAGTGAACAATTAAACGAAATTATATCGGTATATGAGCAACAAGCTTCTTATAAGAAAACCAAAATTGTTTTAAAATATGAAGATGATTTCTGGATCAGCGTGGATAAAGGAGCTTTTCATGTTATTTTTAGAAACCTGATTGGTAATGCACTAAAATATACAGAAGGAGGAAATATTAGGATAGAATTTACAAGAGAAAATAATAATTTTTTATGTTCAGTAATAGATACCGGAGTTGGAATGTCTCAGGATCAACTAGAGAATCTTTTTACTCTAGAAGAAAAAAAATCAACTATAGGTACACAAGGAGAAAAAGGAACTGGATTAGGGCTTAACTTGGTATATCGATTCGTAAAGATGTATAAAGGAACGATCCAAGTTTCTTCGGAAAAGAGAATTGGAACGCGTTTTAACTTGAGTATCCCTATATTTATATCATTAACTAAAGAAGAAGAAGAAAAGAAATCGAATTCTTTATCAGCATAATTATGTGGATTTAGAATTCTATAAAGACCTACTATATGATATTACAAAAATCATTGTTTTTACTTTTTATTTTTCTAGTTACTCTATCGAGTCAATCACAAACTAAAAAAGAAGCGCTTTGTGAAATTTTAAGTAAGCAGTTAGATACCGTTTATGATCTAGATGAAAGGTTGAGAATTTGTAAATTAATGGATTACAAAGTTGATATAGCTTGTCGAGTAAATCTTTATATAGAGCAAGGAAATATATACGATGCAAAACAAGAAATAGATTCCTCTAGATATTATATTAATAAAGCGATTGAATTAGGAGAAACCGATCAGAAAGCTGAAGAAATTTTAATTTGGGCTTACTCAAATAAAGCTAGTATGTTTTTTGATAATAATAAGGATAAAGAAGGCTTAATTTTATTAGATAAAACTCGGAAAAAACTTGATAAATACCCGAATAGTGAACATTGGGTTTCTTATTATCGTACACTTCAGATATTTTCTTCTAAAAAGTTGAATTATGAAATGGCAATAAAGTATGGTGATTCTATAATAAAATCAGCTGTTAGAAGTAATGATAGTATAGAAATTCCTAATGCCTATCATAATAAAGGAGTATATTATGTCAAATTAGGGGACTATGAGCGTGCCGCAGAAAATTTGATAAAGGCAATAGAATTAAAAGAAAGAATAAAAGATCTAAGTGATATAGCTGCTACATATTATGTTTTGGGAAAAAGTTATATGACATGGGAGAGACTTAGCGTAGCCAATAATTACTTTAAAAAAGGAATTGCAAAAGCCAAAGAATATAACGATGACTATATCTTAATGATTAGTTACCTGAGATTAGCAAAATCAAGACGATTATTGGAAGACTATGAAGAATCCATTAAAACTATTGATTCGGGATTATCTCTTGCAAGAAAACTTGAAATTAAGTCGAGTCTTGCAGAGGGGTATATGGAGAAAGGAACCATTTATTTAGAAAAATTTAAATCATATGATAAAGCAGAAACTTTACTTGTTAAGGCTTATGAGACTGCTAAATCATCTAATGATAATTTAATTATATATTCAACAATAGAATCTTTGATAGCACTAAAATCTTTTAATAAAAGATATGATGAAGTCGGTATGTTGTTACGGGAGTTAGAAGAGGTTACTGAAAAAATAAAGACTAAAGATCATATTCTTCGCCTTCATAAAGGATATAGTGAATATTTTGAGAATATTGATAAACCTGAAAAGGCTTTGTATCATTACAAAAGATTTAAATCAATTGAAGACTCGGTATCAAGTCAAGAAATAAAAACCAAAATTGCCGATATTGAAAAAAAGTATGATACTAAAACAAAAGAATTAAATATCGTTAAGTTAATAAAAGAGAAAGAAAAACAACAACAAATTGCAAAACAAGCTAAAGCACAACAGAATTTATATCTGGTAGCGGCTGGTTTTTTATTATTTTTATTAGTAGTTGGAACCTGGGCTTTTAGAAAATTGAGGAAACAACAAAAAGAACTAGCATCGACAAACCAGATTAAAAATCGTCTTTTTTCGATTATTGCACACGATTTAAGGGGTATGATCATTCCGTTTCAGCGTTCAGGTAAGATTTTAAAGCATCATATAGGTAAAGGTAATCATGAAAAAACCATAGAACTTTCTCAGGCACTAGAGCAAAACTCAGAAAGTCTTTCTAATATGTTAGATAATTTGTTAAATTGGTCTTTAGAGCAAATGAATGGATACAAAATGAATCTTGAAAACCTTTCTATAAAGGAAGAATTAGATAAAATCATAAAAGGATATGAACAGCAAGCTGCTTATAAGAAAACTAAAATCGTATTAGATTATCAAAATGATTTTAATATTAAATTTGATAGAGGAGCTTTTCATATTATTTTTAGAAACTTGATAGGTAATGCATTAAAATATACAGAAGAAGGGACTATTAGAATAAAATATGTAAGTGAAGATGATATGTTTTTATGTTCAGTAATAGATACCGGAGTCGGAATGTCTCAGGATCAGCTTGAGAATCTTTTTACTTTGGAAGAAAAAAAGTCAACCATTGGCACACAAGGTGAAAAAGGAACAGGACTAGGACTTAACCTTGTATATAGGTTTCTAAAAATACATAAAGGAACTATTCAGGTTTCCTCAGAAAAAAGAATTGGCACGCGTTTTGACTTAAGTATGCCCGTAACCATATCGTTGACTAAAGAAGGAGGGGCAATTTCTAAACCTTTATCAGCGTAAATAAAGCATACAGATCATGAACATTTATATAGTAGAAGATGACATGTTTCATCTAGAAGATATTAAAATCACTTTAGAGGAATTAGGATACTCTTGTGTAGGCAATTCTGATGATCCTTTTGAGGCACAAGAACAAATAGGAGAACTAAGACCTGATGCTGTTATATTAGACATTCATCTTAATGGTAAAGAATCAGGTATTGCACTAGGGCGTAAAATTAAAGAGTTATATGAAATCCCCGTATTTTTTGCTACTTCTGATAATAATATTGATATTATTAGTAAAGCCGCTGATATAAATCCGGCTGCTTATCTAACAAAACCGATCAATAAAGATGATTTACAAGCAGCATTGATTCTTGCTAATAAACAAGACATAACTTCTGAAAATAATAATACCGACCAACCTGAAGATATATTTGTAAAAAGTGGCAATAAATTAGTCAAAGTAAGCATAGATACAATTCTTTTTGCGCATACTGACTCAAAAAATTATTGCTCAATAGTTACTGCAGATAATAAAAAACTTTCTGTAAGATATTCTATTTTAAAGCTCTGTAAGAAACTACATGGATTAGAGTTTGTACAAACGCATCGATCTTATATTATTAATTGGAACAAAATAGATTCATTGCACGAATATGATCAAACGATAGAAATACAAGGGCATCATATCCCTATAGGTAGGACCTTTAAGGATTATGTGTATAAACGTCTGAAAGTAATTTAATAGTTTAAGCCGCTCAAAAATTATTTGTAGAAGAATAAGTCTATATAACTATGTCATAATTAACTTTACCTAATCGCCTAGATCTATTATAGAAGAACCTAAAGCTGCTGTTTTTGTTGATTGATCACCACAGTTAACTGTTTCTGGTATTGTAGTAGGGCATTGTAAACTTGATGTTGTAGGTAGTGTAAAAGATCCACCTACGATATTTATAGGATTGTTTAATCTAGCGACTTTTATTTTTTCAATACTCAGTTTTTGTTTATTAATGTTTTTCATTTTTTTATTAAAGGATAATTAAATTTTATATATCAATAATATTCAAAGACTCTATATAATAAAGTTCTATTACTTAGTAAAGCAAGCAGGTTTATTACTTAGAGCTGCCGTTTTTGTAGAAATACTTACCCAGCATACTAACGGATGAGAATTACATATTTCTGGGTCAGTAGGATTAGGTACTCTTCTTATTCCTCCTTTAAATGTATGGATATTATCTAGCTTAGCAATTTTGATTTTATCCAGACTTAATATTTTTTTTCGTTTAGCTTTCATATTTCTATTTGTTTTTATAAAAGTTTAATTAGTCGTCCGTATTAAAGCTAATAGCACCTGTCTTAGTCGAATCTGTACATTGTTCTATTATACTCATTGCATTGATCACTGGTAAATTTTCTGTAGCTACCAGCGAACCACCTAAAATTGCTCTTGTGTTATTTAGTTTAGCAATTTTGATTTTATCTAGACTTAGTTTTCTTTTATTTTTCATAGCATTAATTGAGTTATTTTAATTTATAATACTCTAATGTAGCTTAAAGGTTTTAAGTAAAAGTATTATATGATTATTACACATTAATAATATGATTTAGAAGGATAAAATAACGGCTGTTGAAGGAAAAGAACTATACAAGTGATTACTCTTTAATTACTTAATTTAGTGATTTTAGTTCTATCAAAACTTAGCTTTTTTGCCCCTTTCTCTTTTCATAAAACTTTTGTGTTGTGTGCGCCAACAATCTACAATTTTAGCAGTAAATATGCACGAAAAGATGGTTTAAATTTATAAATTTAATGAAGTATAAAGATGGTTTTATTGTTGTTATGAGGATTTTACATGTTTTATGAAATATGAAGGATATATTCCTGTTTTTTTATAAAAAGCAGAAGAAAATGATTGAGCATTTTTAAAGCCAACCTCTTCGGCTATAGCTTGTATTGTATAAGATCTGAGCGATTTATTAGTGCTGAGTTCCTCTACCGCAAAATCAACTCGTAAGTTGTTAAGATAGTTTGCAAAATTTACGTTCTTAAATACGTTTATAATTTTAGATAAGTACGCACTATTTGTATTTAGTTCTTTTGCTAAAGAATTAAGTGTATAATGTTTTTTTGCAAATTGATTTTTATCCTCAAAATCGTGAAGCTTTTTTAATATTGTTTCTATAACATCAGCCGGAATATCGATGTCTTCTTTTTTGGTAAGATCATTACTAATGCTTGTTATAACCTCTGACTTATCTGCTTTCGGTTTCTTTTGTTGTTCGAGTAGCTTTTGGAATCGTATTTTATTCAAATAACTTTTCCTAAAACCATAAATGGCAACTAACACTAAAACTACGGATAGTATTATGAGAAAGCTAATAGTGTTATCCTTTAAAAAACTATCTTTTTCAAATTGTTTTATAAGCCTTTCCTTTTCGGATTTAAGTTCTGCGGCATCGTATTTCTTAGTAATATTTCTTGTTAAATTTATTTGATTAGCATGACTAATACTATCTAACTCTAATTGTGTGTTGATATATTCTATTTGTAGTTCATAGTCGTTTTTAGATTTTGCAAACGCTCTTAAATCATCATAAACATCAATTATATCCGGTATTACATCTTTTGTTTTTCTGAGATTGGTATCTGTGTTTTTAAAATAATATATACTTTTTCTTTCATCACCAAGGCCTTTGTAACTTCTACCAATGTAATAATTACAGGTCGCTATTCTTGTTTCTACATCATCAAATTGTTTTATTAATTTTTTCCCTTTTTGTAAGCTATCTATTGCTTTATGATAATCGTTTATCAGGTACTGATGTATTCCTGAAGTCACTAGTAAATATGAGTAAATGATAGAATCCTGTGTTTTTAGTGATTCTTTAATTCCTTTATCAATAGTTATTTCTGCAAGATCTAGTTTTTTGGTATATATATAAGAATCTGCCAGGGCAAACAATCCTCGATTATAAGTATATTCAGTTTTATATTGAGGGCTTTGTTCCAAAAATGCAACATACTCAGCAAAAATGTTTAGCGCTCCTTCGCGGTCACCAGACATGTTTTTTAGTAGTCCTATATTAAATTTAGCTGATAAGTATATTGTATGATTTTCTCCTTTTTTTGCAGTTTCAGAAGCTTTTATATATAACTCCAGAGCTTCTATATAGTTTCCTGATTCATACTTTGCAACACCCTTTTGTAAATAGCTTACTGCCGGAAATCTATAATAACTTTTGTTTCTTGTTAGATTAATAATACTATCTATATACGCCACCTTATTACTAGGGTCGTATGCAGATAAGAAAAGGTAAGCGTTTGCTATGTTTAAAGTATCAGATTTACGAATGGAACGTTTAAGGTAAGTCTTTGCAATTTTTGCTTTTGAAGAATCTATCTTTTCTTTCAAAATAAGAGCCTTTAGTTCATCAAAATTATCCTGGGCAACAGCTGCATTGTTTGATAATGACAGGACAATTATAAATAGTATTGATAAACATTTCATTTTCATCAGTAAAGAACTTTTTAACTTATATCTAGTACGGGGTATTATATTGCGAATGTAAAGATTTAATAGGTATCAATAGAAATAATCATTAGAATTTGTAAGAGTTGAAATTTATAAATTTCAACTCTAGATTTATAAATATCACTAATAATGCTTTGCATTGTACAACAGAACTGAGTTAGATTTGAGAAAGTGAACATAAAAAGCAGATAACATGGAGACACATAATTTAGATACAAATGATTCATACTTAGAAGAATTAGATATTGATATTAATGATCTCAAGAATGCATCCTTGAGTAATTTGGGAACTTCGCTTACGGTACAAAAACAAGTAATAAAACATACTCCGGATGGCATAATTATCGGATTTTATATTCGATCGAAACATGCTAGCTTAGGGTTGACCAAAAAGGTTAATTCACTTTATAAAAATCCAATGCAGTTTCCTACATTTCAGGAGGAAGTTAAAATAGAGAAAAAAGAAAATAAAGAGCCTTCTTACTTATTTGTTAAATGTGGTAATAAGTTGATTAAAGTAGCAATAAATACAATAATTTTTGCTCATACAGATTCTAAAAATTATTGTTCCATTATTACTTCGGATGGAAAAAAGCTTTCTGTTCGTCACTCCATAACTAGTCTGCTTAAAGCATTAAATTGTGATTTTTTTATTCAGACACATAGATCTTATATTATTAATTGGCATAAAATAGATTCATTTTATGAGCAGGATCAAACTATAGAGATCCAGAAGCATCACATTCCTGTGGGGAGAACATACAAAGAAGAATTATATAAAAAAATACGAGTGATATAATTTTGTTAAAGATTCATCAAACCTGAAGACAAGTTTGATGAATCCTACTTAACACACAAAATACAAACCTATTCATTATAGGGTTACATTAATTCCTTTTTCCATCGAATGATACTCTCATAATTTCGCCATCTATTTCCAGATCATCAAATGTCATGTCTACTTCTATAGCTGATGAATATTCTCCTTCTATAATTACCGAAGCGTATTCATCAAAATCGTTTTTTCTTCCAAATTGTATGTCGTGTATAGAAGGTATACCATTGCTAAAATCTAAACGATATGTTTTACATCCGGTTTTTACAATAGTACATATTCCTTTTCTGTTTTCGGTACCGTAGGTTTTTAATTTACCTTTATAAATTCCTACCACATTTCTTGGGAGCGTGCTAATTTCACTTGAATCACAATTTATTAAGTTTCCATAGTTGTGGGTATGATCAATGATACAACTTCCGTTATGAGTATCATCATTTGAATTTATGTTGATCCCGGTATTTCCAGTTCCTAAAGATATATTTCCATTTTCTATACGAATACCATTATTACCTGTGCCAATTGATATATTACCATTATCAGTATGGATACCTGTATCCTCAGTTCCTATACTTGTTTGATTTTCTTCTATATGAATTTCTGTATTTCCTGTACCGATATGGATGCCTGTATTATTAGTATCTACAACGGTGTTGTCAGAATTACTATCATTATTCCATTCATCGTTTTCAATACTTCCGGAAAAAGCAATAGCACCTGCAGAGGTCGATCCAATGACAAGATCACCTTCTTCATCAATTGTAATAGCTAATGTTTTGCCTCTATATATTACTGTAGATGTATATGTGTCATCATTTTTTAGAAACTTAATTCCAGATATAGAAGGAATACCATCACTAAAGTAAAAAGCATAGGTTCTGTATCCTTTTGTTTTTATAGTACACTTTCCTTGAGTATTTACCTTTGTTCTATTACCTGCACTCGTGAGTACACCTGTATATTCAGTAATGAGTTGTTCCGGTAATTTGGTGTTCGTTTGCCCATATAATGTTACAGTCAGACTTCCTAATAAAAGGAATACTATAATCAAAATAGTTTTTTTAAGTGAGTTGATACGATGTAATGTTTCCATTATTTTTTGTTTAAGTTTTATGATAATTAAAGTGCAAATACTAACTGATGTTTTTTGATTGATGATTAACAGATAGGATATTTATTTTATAATTAACTTGACCCCTAAACCTGCATAAGGTGTGAATTCACCAATTTCACTATTAACGTGATAGGTTTCATTTAATTTAAAATTTATAGCAACTATAGGAGAAACAAAGAGATCCGCATCCAGACCTGCATATGCTCCGTAAACCAAGGTGTTTGTTTCGATGTTAAGAATTTGATTGAGATCTATATTAGGATCATTATCATTGATGGTTTCATAGCCTATGATACCACCAGCTCCTAATGATAGTGCGAAGGTTCTGGAATTGTTTCTTAAAACATCAAAAAAGAAACCAGCATTAAAAGAGTAGGTATCTACAGGGATATCTATATTGTTTTGTTCGAAAGTAGCAAAACTAGCTTGTATATTAAATTGAAGGTAATCAAATTCATTCACTTTATAATCCCCAGTAATCATTCCACCAAAACCATCTTGAACGATACCACCAGTAAAAGAGAGTGCTATTTTATGACTTTGCGCAAACAATGTATTAGAACATAAAAATAAAAGTAGTAATACGATCGATATGTTGGATACTAGATTTTTCGTTTGTATCAGATTATTCATTAATAATGCTTTTTGAGTTAAAATTTTGATTTTAAAAATTAATAGAATATTCGAAAAACGAATTAAGTACTTATTTTAAAGCGAAATAGTTATTTGAGGATTTTGGTGAACATTTTATGGATCAGTGTATTGTTTTTTGGGTCTTTTGTTCTAGATGATAACAGTACTAAGTTCAGATATAAGTACTAATTTGTTATGAAAAGATATGTCAATAAACAGATCTTAGTTATTGAATAATAGATATATGCGCATTCATCTACAAAATATATGTAACCCGTTTTGCATTTAGAATAAAATGTAAAAGAAAAGTCTCAATTTGAGTGATTTTTTGTAATGAAATGAAGAGAAATTGTACTTAGACAAGCTCAGCAGAGCTATCGAGAATAGGATTTTGATTAAAAAAAACAAGTACACAAAAGGATGTATTGATTATACTACTAGTGAAATTCTAAGATAAATTTTTCGGACATTTTTTGTACTATAAGATTAGCATATAATTAGATACAGAATTTAGTAACGTGAAAACGTATTTGCCAACATATGAGGTTATGGTTTTAGATTGACATTTAATACCATCAGTCAATTATAAAAAATCCTCATCGTATTAGTAATGCGATAAGGATTTTAAATTTGTTTTTTTAGTTTAAAAAACTAATGTATCTTCATCTAATCACAGTTTCTAGATGGACAAAAAAATGGCATATTCGTAACCACACCGCAGTCACAACCATCGTAACCGCCATTTACAGTTTTCTGCGCTTCTTTTGCAAGTACTTTAACTCCTTCTAAGTTTAAAATGTTTTTTTTCATTGTGTAAAAATTTTATTTATTATAACGTTTTGTATTATCTTAAAATACATAATCTACCGAATGGAGAACTAGGAACGGCAACACACTGATAATTATAACTAGCAGTAAGATCAACACAATCTCTATTATTATGGCATGGTAAGAGTAACCCTCCATTGATTGTTTTTTGTTGTTCTCTGGTTAAAGCTTTTCCTAAGTTTGATAATTTGTTAATCATGATGTAAAAAATTTAAGTTTATTTATTACGCGATGTAATAAGTATACTTAAGGTATTATTTAGAAATAAGATACTATTCGTATAGTGGGGCTTTGGTCTAAAATTGTGGATAAACAACAGATTGATGTGGATGTGCATAATAGGTTACATAACTTAAATCTGGATTGTGAAATTTAGTGATGAAATGTTGAAATACGAAAATTTACAATACCTCAAAGAACCAATAGAATTTCTAATACATAAAATTAGTTAAATACTAAAAAGGCTATTATCACTAGAAGGTTTTGGTTTTTTCGAACTACTACTGGTGTTTTTAGATTTTGATGAAGTAGGAGTGATTGTTGATTTTTTATCCTTACCAAGTTGTTCTCCCATAACTAAAGAAGATTTATTTTCTTTCTTAGGTTTTGTTGTCTTTCCTAGATGTAGGAGGTTGGTATGACTAGCTTTATCTTTAGATGATTTAGGATTAATAACTTTTTTAGTTACTGGTTTTACAGGAACTTTAGCTACACTAGGTTGTTCTTTTTCTTTTTTTAGTTCCTTCGTAGATTCCTTGAACTGTTTTAGAGGAGATGTTTTTTGCTTTTTTTTACGAGTAACTCTAGAAACAGGTTTGGTTCTAGGTTTTTCTTTAGGGACGGCTATGTCTCCAAGAATTGGAGATGATTTGGAGGTTTTTTTCTGTTCCAGATTGTTTTTTTGTGTTTCTAATATTTCTTGTTTTTCAGATGGAGTAGGAGTAGGTATAAGTAAATCAGGATCTTCTCCTCTAAGCATCATTTCATCTTCTTGTTTGAATTGAAGCATTTCATCTAGGGTAAAATGACGCACGGGAACATCGATAAAACCTTTTAGATCATCTAGTGAATTGCCGCTAAATATATGCTCTGATAATTGTAGACATTGTTTATGGGTAACATAACGTTGTTTGTGTATTTTACGTAATTGTATTGGATAATCTATTTTCCATTTGTTTCGATCTTTCCAAGAGAAAATAACTATATAGTCTTCTTCTTTTTCTTTGTATAGTTTTATTGATGATTTTATATGAGTAGACGCAGTATCAATTACATTTTGTAATTCTTTATTATTTATTTTTTGATCACTAACGCTTATGTTTTTTGGAATGTCGACAATAGAGGATTTCATGATATTTAATTATTTACTTCAACAATTATTTTAATAGTTAAATCATTTGAAATAACCATCACAGCTTATTGATAACTAGTCTTTGATATTCTTCATTGTTTTTAGGGTTAAATCTTGGAGAATGAGGACTTATAGAAATGCCTAGTACTTTTTGCGTATTAAAACGAGAAGACCAATGCAGATAAATACTTCTTAATTTTTTTAATTCATCTTTACTGATTTCAATTTTTAATTCATTTGATTTCAGGGTGTTATACGATCTTTTGAGTATTGAGTATTTGGAAAAATCATAAGTGCGATATATACTTTCATCATCAAATGGTACGCCACATAATTTGGCTTTTTGTGTCATAAAGTGTAAAGGTATATAGCTATAGGTATTCCATATAGTTTTTCTTGAAGCTAATAGTACATAACGCCAGTGATTTCCACCTGTATTTCTAATGTCAATAAAAATTTTATCATTACTGCCATTCGTTTGTTCTTTATACCATCCATCATCAATAAACCGTTTTTTAATTTTTTCCATTTTGTCTAGTAAAGCTTTACTTTCAGGTTCCTGACTACTATTAGAAAAAAACTCACGACTTTGGTATAGAATTAAATTATTTTCTTCCTCAACAGGATTGTAACCACCACCAATATCAGAATGTACTCCTGGAATTACTATGGTTTGTCTATATCCATTTTTACCTGGTTCACTCCTTCTAAAAGCTGTAATTTTATCTTTTCTGTGTGGCGTTAGTATAGGAGTTATGGAGAACTTTTCGCGATATTCATCAGCAGCAACAATATGGAATATGCCTTTAACTTTATCTAAATCCATTAGTCCTAATTGTTTGACATCATCTTCTAAATTTATTATTCCGTAAGATGATACTGTTTCATACAAACCAGCAAAACGCCAATTAATTTTTAGTTTAATTTCCTGCCTATTTCCTGAAGTATTCAAGAGAAAATACATGTAATTCTCAAAAGTTTCAGAATAAGATTGACCTGTTATTGGGTTTGTTGAAGACCTAGGTGTATGAGGGTTGGAGTTTAGAGAAATAAAATGTCTGGCTGTAGCTGCTCCTCGACTAAATCCAAAAACATCAATAGTAAGTTCTACCATATTAATAGTTTCTTCGGATTTGATAAGTACAGTATCTATGAGTTGTCTAGATGCTAATTTAGCACGTTCTTTTATACCGGTAATTCCAAATCCAGTTCCAAATCCAATATCATTATCATCTTGATCTCTGGTTGTTCCAATTCCATCAATATAAAATGATAATTCTTTTCCTACTTCTTCACCATTATATGTACTCTCGTAAAACTCATAAGCACGGGCTACGTTTGATAGACCATTATTATAACTATCTCCTCTATCTTCAGTAGAAGCTACATTAAACATATTATTCCCTGTTCCATCAAAAAAAATACCAGCAACGGCCGTTACTACACCTCCCTTGCAGGCTGCCATTTGGCCTTCTGCTTTATTTAGTGTAGAGTTTCTTTTTGGAGTACAGACTACAGTTCCAGAATTTCCTGAGTTTATATTGTTAGCATTGTTAGTCATAGTATAATTTTGAATTACTAATTAGGAATTAAAAAAGTTCTTCTTCATTTTCTTCTTCGATGGGTAATCTGGAAATAAACTTAATTTCGGTTTTATCATTTAATGGTTTTTCTTTTCTTTTCCCCGAAGTATCTAATGCATAATTAGGATCACTTACATCATAAGATTCTCCATTTTTAAAATTCGGACTTTCCCCTAGTAAAGTTATATCTTCAATAATCCTATCAGTATCATCCTTATCTTTGCCTACCTGTCTGTAATGAAAAGTTCTACCTTGTAAGTTAAGATCTACCTTTTCTCCATTTGCTTTACCATTAGCTTGAATAATAAGGTCTACCCTAATACCAGGTAAGATAGTATCAGCAGTTACAATATCACCTTTTTTATATGTTTCCCCTTCTTCAGGATCTTGAGCATAGATAGCGTAGATTCTTAATATACGTGGTTCTTCGTTTCTATCGTTTAATACATCATCAAGACTTCCAAATATATTACCTGCTCCTGCCACACCTGTACCATCACCGTCTTCGTCATTTTCTCCTTCTTTTTTGTCTTTTTCAGGAATATGAGTGATTACATCTCCTGCGGTAAATCCACCAGCTGCATAACTTAATCCTTGCATAGATGTGTTAAGTTGGTTCATGTTTTTACCGAGCTTATTTATTCCTTCTTTATATTTTTTAAGAAGTTTTCCCATATGTTTTGCTGCAATACCATCTATAAAAGCATCAAAATCTCCTAGGATATCTAATGTTGCAGATGCTTTATCTAAATCCTCTTGTAACTCCCCGGATTCTTCGTTATATTTTTTTGATTTTTCAGCATATTCTATTTCTTTTAGTAGTTCATTTATTTCTCCTTGTACTCTAGAGTTGAGTTCGTCTCTTTCTACATTAATAGTCTCTTCGACAGTAGGGACGTTAGCAATATCAGTTATATTTTTAGAAGTGTTTATATCGTTATTTAATACTGAGGTTAGATCATTAAGTACCGCTAGAGATTGCCTAACGTTTGCTTGATTATCATTGTTTATTGCAGTAATTCCGAACTCACTAACTGTGCTATTGGCAGCATCAATTTGATCTACTGTATTCTGTATAGGGTTCGTGGTGGGATTTGTTGTATTAGAGGGTGTATTATTTGTTTCTGCAGTTGCTGGAAGCGGATCTTCTGTCAATAATCGGGTACTATTGGCAGATCCTTCATCTACTATAATATCATAATCTTTTGTTGTATCTAACCTAGAAGTATTTTCTGTAAGGGTATCAATATCATTATTGATTCCTGTTAAAAATTCATTGACAGCTCTTTCATTTTCTTCGTTAAAATATTCTTGACTATACCTATTTTCTTCTTCTATTGTTTCAGAAGTAGTATCTGTATTTTCTTGCGTTTCGTTTACATCTTCTATGGTCATTAAATCTTGTAGTTCTTGTTCTTGACCTGTAAGGAGTTGTTTTAACTCTTTCCGTAAGTTATTTAACCTAATATCTAAGTTCGCAACAGAGACATCTAATCCTGCTTTTTTTCTATCTACATCGTCGACAAAATCACTGGTACCTTGTAATGCTTTTGTCACTGATTCATTTTTTAAAAAACCGCCAGCTTCTTTGGCTGCATCTGCAATGCCATCAATCGCATCATTAGCTGCCTGTGCTACTTCAGTGGCCTTTTTAGTTACAGAATTTGCTGCTTTATTAATTTTGGACTGCGCTTTATCAACTATGTTTTCTGGAGCGGCTGGAGCGACAGGAGTTGGTATAAAAGTAATATCACCTCCATACGCATCACATTTTAATGTATCCTCTACGGTTAGTGGTTTGTTTTTTAGGGAGGTAGTGTTTTCAATATTGGCATCCCATAGACTGCAAGAAGCAAATACACATTTTTTTAATGGATTAAGGTTACAATTAGCAAATTGTTCGATGTTTAGTTGTAAATCAATAGAATTATCTAATAAAATAGGTTTACCCTTTATATGTACATTGGAAGGGTTGGCTTTTAATTTAGAAGGTGTTGTTGAACCAGAACACAAGATTTGCATTTCGCTTATAGCAACCTTAACAGGGACTTTTTTGGGTTCTTCTTTATTAGCAGCCATATATTTTATTTTTTAATTATTATATCTCTACATCCTTTTAACGTATATATAGTTAAATACTAAAAAAGCTTTTCTCCTTTATAGGTTTTGATTTTTTTGAAATATCCACAGTGTTTTTAGGTCTTTGGCTAATAGCGTCTTTGCCTTGTTTTTTGTCCAGTTGTTCTCCCAGTACTAAAGAGGATTCATTATCTGTTTTAGGGCTTGATGATTTTATAGTAGATGGTGATTGTGAAGAAGAACTAGAGGTCATATCCGGATCTTCTCCTCTTAACATCATTTTATCCTCTTGCCTAAATTCTATCATTTCATTTAAGGTAAAATGCTGTATAGGTACATCAATAAATTTATCTTCATTGTCCAAATTTCCATATTGATATAGTTTTTTAATGAGGAGCACACATTCTTCAGTGGTGGCATACTGTTGCCTATGGATTTCATATAATTCTACAGGGCAATCTATCTTCCATTGATTGATTCCATACCAATTAAATGAAGCTATGTAATTCTTACTATCCGATTTAAATAATTTTATTTCGGAATCATGATGTTCTGATAAATCCTGAAAATAAGAAAGGGTATCGTTAATGCTTAATTTTTGGTCCATAAGATCAATACATTGTAAACTATCTATAACAGCCGTTTTCATAGTAAAAGAATTATTATATTTATATTATGCTTAGTTCAGAACTGTTAGTTTTTTTATGAAGTTTAAAATTTAGCTGAACAGTTTTTCTATTTAAAGGATTATAAAACATTAGTACTGGAAGATTATTTTTCCTAATTAGACGCACAAGTTTATCATTTCCCATTAATTCTAATTTTAAATCATCAAACTTAATTGGCAATAAGTTAAGGCCAGGTTCTTGAACTAGATCTTTTATTTCTTGCTTTTCTTTCTTAATTTTTTCTGGCCCATAATAGTATACTTTTTCGATTATCTTATCTCTTTCATAGGTAATGTCATTATATAAGTCTACCTCTTTGTTGGAAATGGTAGTGTGGATCTTTCGATAAAAATTATAAGTTTTTACCAAAAGACTTTGATAAGACAATTTAGATAAATCGGAAGATCCTAACCAGCCTTCTTCTTCAAATGGAAGAGCTTCTGCCTTGAATTTACTATAAATTTCATACTTGGGTAAACCTTCTAAACTTTTAAGTGGTTGGGATGGGGTGTTTTCATTGTTTAATTCAGATTTGCTGGGTGTTGTCAATTTTAGTAAACTAACTAAGGTTTGCTTTGGAGCAACATAATCCATTAGATATAATTCCAGAGATAAAGAAGAACTATCTTCTAAAGTTTCGGAATCAAAAATTGGTAAAACGGTACCTCTAATATCAAAATCTCCATTTTTTAATAAGACATGATTTATGGGCATACTTAGTGAAATACCGTTTTTCTTGGCAGAGTTTTTTCCTTTATATTCGAAAATAATAACGTCATTACAACGTATTTCTATTTGACAATTTACACTACTAATATTTAATCCGTATGCAGGGTTGATTAATTTCATTTCATAAGCTTTTTAATCCTCTATTAATTTTAATTTATTTTTAATATTTAAAAAATAGCTTTCTTTTCACTTTTCCAGGGATGATCCCATGCGAAAAAGCTTTTAGAATATTTTTCTTCAAAATTCACACCCACTTCCAGATCGTCAAACCAGAGAATACTAACGGTTCCTGAAGCTTTTGCGTGAACGATAAAAGTAAATTCTACACCGTTGAACATTACTTCTGTATGATTATACCATTGATCTTCCTCATAGCTAAAAACTGAAGCAATATTTAGTGATCCTGCAGGAGTGGCCTCTAACTTTATGCCTGCTTCATATTCAATGCCTCCAGCGGTTCCTTTGTCGAAAACGGCTACAACGAATTTAAGAGCTGGGCTAACTTCAATTTTTGCGGATCTTCCACCTTCATCATTTCCATCAAAGTTCCCTGCAATTTTAAAATCAAGAGATACGTTAAACGTTAATATCTCTTCAATTTTCTTATCTGATAATGACTCGAAGACACCTGCTAATACTGTAATCACTGGCATTTTTCTAGAAGTTTTTACTAGATTGATAAAAATTTCTGCAGCAAGAAAAGGGTCTGCAGAAAAGGAAACTGTAGTCAGTTTTTCTGCTTCATCGAATATAGTTTTATCTCCTACTTTCATTTTATTTTTCCATATAATGTTTACCGTAGGAGGTATAATTCTTACGGAGTAAGCTTTACCCGTTTTACGTTTGGCTTCATCTACAACTATTTTATCAGTTATTTCATTTACTTTTTCCGCAATTTTATAGATCCATCTAAAAATGTTTACAGCTTTTGATACTTTTGATGCTTCAAGTTTGAGAGAGTCTTTTCCTCCATTATATGTAACACCATATGCAAATTTGATCTCTCCTTTTAATTTACCGGAACCCATCGAGATTTTTTTAAGACCAAATACTTTATCTGCTTTCTCTAATTCACTTTTGTACAAAGCTTTATTTCCCTTATTAGTAAAAAAAGAACTGGCAATTGGCGATGTTATTGCAACAGAAAACACGAGACTCCATTCGGCATCAGGAAACACATTAATGTTTATTGTCGAATTTATACGAGCACAAGGTATACTCAGTGGAATATTATATAAGGTACTATGCATAGCTCCAAATTGATCACTAATCAAGTTACCTCCTGGATGAAATAAAAGCCCCATAAAATTATTTAGAAGTCTGTTTTCTTCTAAAAATCTATCATTATAATTAATCTCGAACTTTAGTTCAGGGTTACCATCAGGAAAATTAATTACTTCGGTTTCCCCATCTACTTGATAATAGAGTTGATCTTGTTTATGTTCGCTGGTACGGAACAAATCTTTAATTTCAATTGTAAAATCTTTTTTAGTATTCTTTCCAGTACCAGCAACAAACGAAATAGGCTTATCTATTGGTTGCTCTTGTATGATATTATCTCCATCCTTTTCAATAACTACATATTCTAGAGTTTTGTTTTTAATAACTGTTAGTTTCGTAAATGTACATTCATCCGTTTCTTCGGGAGTTTCTTCTTCAGGTTCTTTTTCTTTTGGTGGTGGATCTACTATAGTAACAGGTGGCGGTAATACAGGTGTAGCCGTATCTTCCTCTTTTTCTTCTTCTTTTTCTTTTGGTAGATCAGGAGCATGAGTAACAACATCTCCAGCTTTAAAACCACCAGTCATAAAACTGGTACCTCTAAGAGAATCATTTAGACGAGACATATTTTTACCCATCTGATCCATTACTTGTTTATATTTTCCTGCAAGTCTACCCAAATGCTTTGCTGCAATACCATCTATAAAGGCATCAAAGTCTCCTAAGACATCTAAAGCAGCAGCACTTCTGTCAATATCTTCTTGTAACTCTTTTGATTCTTGTTGGTATTTTTGCGTTCTTTCCAGGTATTTAATTTCATTCAGGACTTCATCAATTTCTGCTTGTACTTTGGTGTTTAGTTCTGTTTTTTCTTCGTTAATTCTTGCCTCAAAAGGATTACTAGATTGATTATTTTTATTAGAAGCAGGAAGAGCATTTAATATAATCGTTGATGAGTCCGTAGGAGGATTAGGATCCGTAAGTCTGTTTAGTAAAGCTAATGCTTGTAAAGATTCTTCATCTTGTGGCAAAGGTTCGGCATCATAATTACCAAGCGTAGTATTTGCTTCTGTATATTGAGAATTTGCAATATCTGTGTAGTGTTTATCACTTTTCTCATTATTATTCAATATCTCTTCTAGATTTTCTTTATCTGATTTCGAAGAAACTATATTATTCGCAGTTTCTGCACCACTAGTCGAATTATTGTTTTTTGTATTTGTACTAGGAGGTTCATCTGTGAAAAGGCGGGTAGAAGAGTTTTCTGCTGTTATTGTTTCAAAATTTCTTGGTGTTTTTCCTGCCTCAGAAGATACTGTAAGAGTGTTTACATCTTCTTCAATACTATTTAAAAAAGCATTTACACTTTCTTGATTTGCTTGATCAAAAAAATCTTGATTGTACTTTAACTCTTCTTTTTCTTCTTCGGCTTTATTTTCTTCATTAGATTCTGGTACGGCGTTTTCTTCTTCTGTTTTAGCATTATCATCTTTAGGAGCACTTTTGTCTTGCACGGTCATTAAATCCTGAAGTTCTTGTTGTTCTCCAGTAATCAATTCTTTTAGCTCTTTTCTCAGATTTTCTAATCGAATATTTATATTTCCCACAGTAGCATCAAGCTCCGCTTTTTTTCGATCTACGTTATCAACAAAATTACTTGTGTTTGATACGGCTCCTTGTATGGATTCGTTTTTTAAAAAACCTCCTACTTTTTTAGCACCTCCAGCGATATCGTTGATTGCATCACTAGCATCTTGAGCGACCTCAGTGATTTTTTTAGTTACAGAATTAGCAGCTTTATTAATTTTGTTTTGTGCTTTATCAACAACATTTTCTGGAGGAGGTGGTGTACTGGTTTTTTCCGAAATTGTTATTGTACCTATCCCTGTTTGTGCTTGACATTTGATACGATTTCCTTCTATAATAGGAGTTTGTCTTTCGATATCTATTTTTTTCAACTCACCTTGAGTTTCCCATTCACCAATAGGAGCAGGAATACAAGTATTCGTAAGACTTAATGAACAGGTAGGGAAAGGTAAAAAACTAGATGGTAAGCCATCTTTAATCGTGGCCATTGGCTTTTTTTTAACAAACACTGTTGGAGTGGTAGAAATCAAATTAGAGATTCCACAAGGACAGCCTGTACATTCGATTAGAGAATTGCTAGGTGTAAAATGTTTTTGATCTTCTTTTTTCTGTGTAGCCATGATTTATCTCTTTTTCTTAAGCTTGCTAATTTGTTTTAGCTGATATAGATCATTTACTTTTACGCCTAACATAGCGTTGGCTTTATCTATTTGATTTTTTTGATCAAGATCAAAGGTTTCTAGGTAGGAAGCTTCAAAGTTCAAAGCGTATTCGTGTACTCCATAAGATTTAGCAAACAATTTACTGGCAACTTCTTTGTTAAACCTAGCTTTATCGATCTTTCCTGAACGTATCAATTGTTTTCCTTTTGTATCTGCATGGATTCCTGTTATAGCAGTATCTATACGGAAGGGAAGTGTTGTAGTATCAAAAAAGTTATCAAAATCTTTTTGCTGTTCAATAGTGATTTTTTTCATAAGCTCCTGATTATAAATAGGAGGGAATAACACACTGTATATTTCTGACTTTTTAATTAGAGCAACGAAGGATTTATCATCATCTATTAGTGAATCAATTCCTGATAAGAAATTCTGAATTTCCGGAATTAAATAATTAAATTCTTTTTTGATTCGCTTTGCTTGATCGTACCAATCCTCTGCAATTTGACCTCTATTAAGAATTGTAATGATTTCTCCATGAGTATCTGTATATAGTACTATGTTTTTTTGGAGAAAAGCTAGCTCTTGCTCAAGTCCAAACATATCATCTATATTGCTCTGAGATCGGTTACTTATTTTTACATTGTATAAATAACCCAATTGATCTTTTTTTACGAACGTTTTTTCGACCGTTGCCGTGATTTTGTTTTTTGTAGTTTCTTCTGGTGAAATTACTTGTTGAACCACTCCAAAATCATATAAGATGGTATCTGTATTTTCCGAGAGCAAAAGACTTTTTTGTTGTATTGTTGCCAGCATAGGTTTAATTTATTTCCACTTTACCACCAAGAACTTTAACCTTAGCTCCATTAATTAGGTTTTTAGCTGCTCCGGTAATGTTTAATACTCCTGCCGTAATTATAGTCATAATGGCACCACTCTGTATATTGGTCATAATCATACCGGTTATAGATACTCGTTTCCCAAATATTGTGGCGCTTTTATCACCTTTAAAAGAAGCTTTAGAACCAGCTTTAGCTTTTAAATCACTGCCCGCGTTTATGCTAAGATTAGTTCCCGCACTGGAACTTATATCTTTTGTCGCCGTGGATGTAATATTATTCCCCGCGTTCACGGTTAGATCATTACTTGCTTCTATTGCAATATCGGTAGAGGAGAAGGTGATTTTATTAGGTGCGTTGATTGTGATTTCTCCATTACCGCCCATCACAATAGTATTACCGCTAGGATCTGCTATAGTTACACTGCCATCTGCATCATTAAGTGTTACTTGATTTCCACTTCGGGTTTTTATCGCTTTTAAATGATTGTTACCACTTTTAAAACTTTCTGGTACAGAAGAAGCATTGGTTACACTACCTTTTACAATAGGTGTTTCTGCATTGCCACCTTCGTGATCAACAATAACTTCGTCTCCCTTTTCCGGTACAAAATACATTCCTTGTCCAGGTCCTCCGGCGAGACTGGCCTGTCGGATCCAGGGCGAAGTTTCTCCTGTTTCTTTTTGCCAGGCATATTGTATTTTTACACGCCCCATGCCTTCAGGATCTACATTATCTACAACCACTGCGGTTTGTGATTTACCTTTTGGATATGCTTTAATAGAAGTTTTAGGATAGGCATCAGTTTCTGCAGTAACAGCTTCAAAAGTGTTTTCATATCTGCCATTTTCAGTACAACTGTGTTTTATTTTGGTAATTCTATAACCACCATATGAAGAGGTTTCTCCGTCTATTAAGATAGTACTACCAACTGTAATACTAGGATTGCTACTTTTTCCTGTTACTTTTACTTGATTAACTTCATTAGCTTGTTTTTGATGTAATATCTGATCATCAATTCTGGATTTCATTTGTGGATCATCATGAGCACTCACAAAAACCTGTGTTTCTTTCCGAAATAGTTTATCGCTTTTTTGACTAACAGTGGATATAAATCCTTTTGTATTAGAATTTAATTCTTTTGTTTTTACTTCATGAAAAGCATCTGTTAAATAATCATTTGTGAAATACTTAAAGTTATTTGGAATAGCCTCTAGTTTCATTGATAATTCAAGAAGATCGTATCCATAGTGTAATTTTACGGGGTCTTTGCCTTCAGGTTTTCCAAAAACTAATTTAGTTCCATTATAATAAAACCATTCACCATATTGGGCTGCTAATCTACTCGCATATTGAAAAGCACTCTCTTCTTGTTGTACGCTGTAATGAATTGGAGTTGCTTTTTTTGGAGAGATATTGCATTGCAAAATACCTTTGTCGTAACCTGAGAATGTTTTTTCTAAAATTTCTGATATTCCTATATCCTGATGAGAAGTATAATGAGGTCCGTCATCTGCAATAATGCTACAGCTTTTACCTAAAATGTGAACTAGGTCACCAGTTTTTTGATAGAACCCTTTAACTGTATTTACAGTAGTTACAATACCTTTAAATTCTAATATTTCATCATCAGCAAAACCATTGACTGATTGAATTTTCAAAAGAAAAACTGCTCCTAGAAAATTAGCACTTTCTCCTGTAATACTGTCCGTGATGGTGTCTAGTACATCTTTTCTACAGGTTAACTCAAAACTATGATGCGCATCAATTTCCTGATGTAATGATAGATTTTGGAATGCTGGAATTCTTTCGCCGTCTATAAATATTTGTACTTGTGTATCTGTTGCCATAGTATTTTTGTGTTGCCATAGAGAATACTCTATTTGTTCTCTTAAATTAATACTAAGTGTTATTATAAAATAGAGGATGAGGACGAATGGTAGTTATCCAAGGATGTTTGTAGTAGATTTTGTGGTCTTAAATAAATAGAAAACTTAAATAACTAATATGTAATAAGATAAGTTACCTGTTTCATAGTAAGTTGTTCAGCTATAATCTAAAAAACATAGAGGAATTGCATTACTCCTTTCAGATTAGCTGTTGGTCAACAAAATTCACTCGAATGTCCTCAGGTAGACTTTATTTGATGATAAGACTTTTAAGTTTATAACCGATTTAACAATTCATTTTAAAATTAAAAGCAATGAAAACTCAGAACATTTTTTTTAGAAACGTAAATAAAGTAGTATTAGTTTTATCTATCTTATTTATGGCATCTTGTGGTAGTGATGATGATGGAACCGAAGTTGGTTTTGTAGAACTTCCTGCAACACTTTTAACATCTTATACTGGTGTTTTAGGATATAATCCAGTAGATGGATCAGGAATCACTGAAAATACTAGCGGAACAGCAACGTTATCAAGATCCGGAAATACGTACACAGTTAGTTTTAGTGATGGAGTTCCTTCTTTAACAGGAATCACTTTTATAACTGGTTCTAACGGAACTTTTAGTTCAGCTTCTACAGGTTCATCTTCAGACGGCATTGTTGTAGGAGAAGATGATTTAAGAGTAGGAGTTCAGATGAGTGGAAATACTTGGTCATTTGCAACTAATTAGATTGGTTTATTTGAATATCTCTAGGGGAGAGTGGTTTTGGGGAAAACCGCTCTTTCTGTTTTTGTTAGGTGGTAATATTATATTAATTTAACACCCTATAATTCGTAAAAATATGAAACATATACTCACAGTTAAAACAATTACTTTCACATTATTGTGTACAATAATAATAGGATGTGGTAGTAAAAAATCATTAAAAACAGAGGTGATTAAACCTCCAATAGTTACACTGGATTCAGCAGTGAAAAAAATTGGAATCCTTAATAGGAGTATACCATCTGACGAGAATAGTGGATTAGATCAGGTAGATAAAATATTATCTATAGAGGGAGAGAAACTGGATAAAGAAGGTGCTGAGCAAGCGATTGTTGCTTTAAAAACAGCACTATTACAAAATCCAAGATTTACTGAAGTTGTAATATTACCTATAAAACTGGACCAAAACCCCGGTGGAGGCGTTTTTCCTTCGTCTTTAGGTTGGGATCAAATAGAGAGTTTATGTAAAAAGAATAATGTAGATGCTATCTTTACATTAGCGGTATATGATACCGATGCTAAAGCAAACTACACGGTTGAAAATACAAAGATAGAGGGACCATTAGGGATAGAAATTCCTGCAATCGAACATATCGTAAATATAGATACAAGAATCAAGACCGGATGGAGGATTTATGATCCAATTCGTAAAAAGGTATGTGATCAACTCTCCGTTAATGAGAAAACAAGATCAAAGGGTAGAGGTATTAATCCAATAAAAGCAATTGAAGCAGCAACAAACAGAAAACAATCAGTCTTACAGATTAGTCAAAAAATTGGAAGCGATTATGCTTTGAGGTTACTGCCTTATAAAGATAAAGTATATCGAGATTATTATGTAAAAGCCACACCTAATTTTGAAATTGCAAAACGAAAAGTAGAAACCGGACAGTGGGACGGGGCTGCAGAATTATGGGAGAAAGAAACATCCAATCCAGATCCTGAAATTGCTGGACAAGCATGCTTTAATATGGCTTTTTACAATGAAATTAAAGGGGATTACACAAAAGCTATAGAGTGGGCAACAAAAGCATATACCGATTATGAAAATAAAAATGCTTTGAAATATATCGATGAACTAAAAGAACGGATAGAAAATCAGAGAATAGTTAATGAAAATTAAATAAGTAGTGCGAAACAAATCTGAATAATCTTAAAATCAGTGTGTTATGTTTTTGTTAATATGATTGGTATCGATTTTAGAAAAAGATGTCAGATCTGAACTATAATATCTTAATTAATAAAAGTTAACAGCTGGGCAATATTTTGTTATTATAGCGTTAAGTTTAAGAACAATTTAACAATTTATTAAAATTTTAAAAGCAATGAAAATCCAAAACAATTTTTTGAAGAACTTAGGAAAAGCAACGTTAGTAGCATCTGTTTTATTCATGACCTCTTGTGGTAGTGATGACGCACAGGATCTTATAGATGACGTGGCTTGCGAAAATCAGACTTTGGCTTCTAAACTGGCTGTTGAAACAGCAATCACAGCATATGATGCTGCTCCGAGTCAAACTACATGTGTATCACTTAGAGAATTAATTGAAGCATACAGAGATTTTGATTGTATTTCTGACAGTGCATTTTCTGCAGAGTACGACGCCTTACCAACTGATTGTGCAGATGCAGGATCGGGGAACTAATACGGATAGTTCTTTTATTAAATAATATCTTAGGAAAGAGTGGTTTTGGAATAAGATCACTCTTTTTTCTGTTTTTGATAAGTAGTATTACATTAAAACAGAATCTATTTCTTTCCAAACATAGAATCCATGATTGTTTTTATTCCTCTAAAAGCCATGAAAATAGCAAAAGCTGCTCCAATCAATCCTAAAATTAAAATAGGAATATAGTACGGATGATCTTGATTCTTAAATGCTGAATGTATAATAACTGGACTAATAAACATAAATATAAGTGCAATCGCCATGCGTTGTACTCCTTTACCCAGTAATTCTTTATCAGTTCTTTTAGGTTCCATAATTGTTTATTGCGTTACGAACACTGCCATATTTTTCTAATAATTCTGAAGCGATTGAACGATCAATTTTTAACTCTTCCATGATCATTCGAGTACCACGATCAACCAACTTGTTATTGCTAAGCTGCATATCGACCATTTTATTACCTTTTACTCTTCCTAATTGGATCATAGTACTGGTTGATATCATATTCAAGACTAATTTTTGGGCAGTACCGGCTTTCATTCTAGAGCTTCCAGTTACAAATTCTGGACCTACTGTAACCACAATAGGATATTGCGCAGTATCGGCTAATGGACTTCCTGCATTACAGGTGATACAACCAGTAATTATGTTAGATTCATTGCACTTTTTTAGAGCTCCAATAACATAAGGCGTTGTTCCAGAAGCTGCAATACCGATAACAACATCCTTTTCCGAAATTTGATAATCTTCGAGATCTTTCCAGCCTTGTTCCGTGTTATCTTCAGCAAACTCTACAGCTTTCCTTATAGCAGGATCACCACCAGCAATTAATCCGATTACCAGATCATAAGAAACTCCAAAAGTGGGAGGGCATTCACTAGCATCTACTACACCTAACCGACCACTGGTTCCGGCACCCATATAAAAAAGTCTTCCGCCATTTTTTAATTTTTCAACAATTTGAAACACTAATGCTTCGATTTGCGGAATAGATTTTTCTACGGCTTCTGGAACAGTTTTATCTTCCTTATTGATGTTAGATAATAATTCGGAAATGTTCATCTTTTCCAGATGATCATAGTTTGAAGCTTGTTCTGTTGTCTTGGTAAACGTCATGCTTCAAAAATACTGATTTTCCTGATCACTCTTCAATAGTAAATTGAAAACGATTTGCTTCAGATAAATTAAAGTATCCTAAAGCAAAATTATCAGGATTCGTGGTATTAATAATATTTCCTCGTATTTGTACAGGTGGTGTCTGAAAAGGATTTCCTCCTTCTTGTTCGCTTTGTTCTATTAAGATGTTAGAATAATTATAATATCGTTCGTCTATCCCGAGAATTTTGATAGTTACTTCTTCGCCTCCTACCATATCTTCATAAAAATAAGAGAAATTAAAAGCTTCTCCCTGGTAGAATCGATCTTCACTAGGAAGATATAAATTGAAATCAAAATCGAATAAATAAAAATCATCTCGACTACCATCATCCGTAAAGAACACTATAATTTCGGTTTCATCTCCATCAAACAATGTTCCGTCTCCTTGCTCTATATTATCTATAGTAGCGGTTGGTATCAACTGAGTTGTTGCTTTATATGTTTCCTCTTCGTATATAACAGTTAATTCATAATCTGTATCAAATTCCGGAATAATATTAATGTTTTCTGGAATAAAAAGTCCAGGTTCGGTTAATGATTCTACAAAATTAATGATAGAATTGTCGGATAGATTGGTTATAAATACGGTTGCATCACTTACTGTAGGGACATTATCATCAAAAAAAGGAGCTGATAATGTAAGTCGTACTCCACCTATTGCATCAATAGGGGTTTCGTCTAAATAAATTTCAAAAGAAGCGTCTATTACTAATCTAGGTTCTCCGTTAGGAACATCCACATCAATAACATCTTCACAACTCGTAAAAAGAGTAAGTCCGATTAGTGTATATAGTAATTTTTTCATCTTTCTAAAATTTAAAATTATAGGTTACTGCAGGTACTATTCCAAATATGGAAGTTCTCACAGCTTCATTGACTCTAGTTTCTGTATTTTGGCTAAAGTTTATAGAAGCAGCATTTCTGCGGTTATAGAGATTGTAAATACTAAAAACCCATTCTCCCTGCCATTTTCTGTTTTTGTTTTTTCTTGGTGTTAATGTAGCCGAAACATCCATACGGTGATATGAAGGTAAGCGCTGATCATTTCTTAAACCATCATATACAGGTACCACTAATCCCTGATATACAAATTGTCCAGTTGGATAGTTAGTAGGTTGACCAGTTTGAAAAAGGAAATTAGCATTAAATTTC
The DNA here is from genome assembly GCF_947492405.1 of uncultured Aquimarina sp. Lineage (GTDB taxonomy): Bacteria > Bacteroidota > Bacteroidia > Flavobacteriales > Flavobacteriaceae > Aquimarina. The sequence goes on along the minus strand of NZ_CANLMP010000001.1, from coordinate 1,366,043 downwards.
CATTTTTTATTCAATTCATAACTTCCGTTAAAAGAAATATCATGAGTCTTATCAAAAGGTGTATTATACCATTGTCCATCGTTAATACCAATTTCTGTTGGTGTTCTTCCGGGTGTTCTTTGTTCGGATTTGGATAATGTATATGCTAACCATCCCTTAAATTTACCTTGATTCTTCCTGATTAATAATTCTAAACCATAAGCTCGAGCTTCTCCATTAAGAATTTCTTGTTCGATAGCATCGTTTGCAATAAGTTCTGCACCGTCGATATAGTCAATCCTGTTTTCGATATCTTTATAGAACACTTCTGTTTCTAGGGAGTACGCATCATCTTTAATACTTTTAAAGAAACCTAATGCATATTGATTTAATAATTGAGGTTTTACATACTTCCCGCTTGGCGTCCATACATCTAGTGGAGTAGGAGAACTGGTATTGGATAATAGGTGTAGGTATTGAGCCATTCTATTATAACTTGCTTTTATAGAAGTATTATCATTAAAAGCATAAGCCAATGCTACTCTTGGCTCTAGATTTGTGAAATTTTCTATTTGATCACTTCTACTAATTCTCTCTGTTCCGATTGGATCTGCGGCTTCATAAATCTGTAGTTCTTCATTAAATAATAGGGGATTGTCATTTTCGTAGATATTCAATTCGTCTTGTCCTAATCTGGTGAAGTTACTGAGCCTTACTCCATATTGTAAAGATAACTTATTCGAAATTTTATGCTCGGCGTCTATATATACTCCTAATTCATTTGCATATTTATCAATAAGTTTATCTCTTATAATTCCGGAGTCTTGACTATTTGGTTTGATCTCACCTGGATTAAAACGATAGTAAATATCGTTTATACCATAATTAAGCTGAAAATTATCACTTAGGTAATGTTTTAAGTCATATTTTACATTAAAGTTTCTAATACCGGAGTCCCATTCGAAACCAACAAAATCAAGTTCTAAGCCATAAAAATAATCTGAATATATTAAGGATAAATTAGAAAATAGTTTGTCAGAGAATAGATGATTCCATCTTAGATTTAAGACTGTATTACCATAAGTATTTCTAAAACTTTCGCTAATGGAGAATACATCTCGTCCAAAATACCCAGAAAGGAAGATGTTGTTGTTCTCATTAATTTTATAGTTCAATTTTGCGTTGAGGTCATAAAAGTAGGCAACATTGTCATTGCCATCATCAACTAAAGGTAGAAAAAGATGTGCGTATGATGCTCGACCTCCAACCAGAAATGCTCCTTTATTTTTTACAATAGGTCCTTCTGCTAATAACCTACTGGATACGAGACCAAGCCCTCCATTAAGGTGATATTCTTTACTATTTCCTTCTTTTTGATAAATATCGAGTACAGAGGACACACGACCTCCATATTTTGCAGGAATGCCTCCTTTATAGAGTTTGATATCTTTTATGGCGTCTGGATTAAAAACTGAAAAGAATCCAAAAAGGTGCGAGGAATTAAATATTGTTGCTTCGTCCAATAGAATTAGATTTTGATCTGCGGCACCGCCACGAACGTTAAATCCTGAAGCACCTTCGCCACCACTTGTTACACCTGGTAGTAGTATGATAGATTTAATGACATCCGCTTCACCAAGAACCACTGGAATTTGTTTAATAGTTCCAGACGTTAGTTTGTTAAGACTCATTTGCGGATTCTTAATGTTTACTTTTTCTACATTTTCTGTAATCACTACTTCATCTAACATTTCTGAAGCTTCTGATAATTGAAAATTCAATTTTTTATCCTCATTAAGAGTAATTTGTTGAATAATATCTTTAAATCCTAAGTAACTAACTTGTAGCTTGTAAGTTCCTTCAGGTAAGGTAATGGAGTAAAATCCATATTCATTGGTTACAACTCCTTTACCAATTTCAGGAAAGAGTACATTAACGCCGATTAAGGTTTCATTACTGGATTGCTCAGTTATAGTGCCATTAATAGTAAATTTTTCTTGGCTAATAGAGGAATAATGTACTAGTGTGCATAGCATTACTAGCAGTGTATTAATAGAGATATTTTTTTTCAAAAGATATGTTTTTCAGATAGGTATACTAAGGAGACTATAAAGTACAAAATTTGTTACAGCAATTTTATGCTATAAATCTACAGACAATATAGGTATACAAATGTTATTTAATTATTAAAATAAATACTTTGAAAACCAAAGGGCATTCCTGCTTTTAATTAAGGTTTCCAGCAAAAACTAATGGGATACCATTCTTGGGAGTATAAAGAATTACTATTTGTGGATTTAACACTTGATTTGCGTTTAAGATATACTTGGCTGTTCTCTGAAAATACATAGTTAGTATCAATTTTTTTGGTTTTTACAATAACTTTAGTTTTCATTTGGGGCTTTGGTAACATTTCTTTTTTATACAAATTCATAGTATCAATTTTTATGCCTAATTATATATAACTTGTTTTTTAGATATTTTTAAATACTTTTTTTATCTGTAGTTAATTGATAGTGGGTGTTTAATAGATCTTTTTTTAGAAATTATTTTTTTGGGGCTTTTTTCTTATATCTGTTTTTATTTAGATTAAAAACTCCCATTTTAACACCTAAACCAATTGAAAATCCATTAATGTTATCTAGAATATTTGGAATCGGATCGATTGGTGATGAAATTCTATATTTTATACCAGCTTCAAATTGTACATATCGCGATAGGTTATACAAGATATTTACCCCTGGTTCTGCGATTAATGTGATATCAGTATTTTTTAATTGTGGACCAGAAACTTGTATGTGGCCGATACCAATTAAAAATGGAAAAGAGAAATTGAATTTAGATGTGCTAAGCAGTATATTTTCTGAATGAAGGCCACCATAAATAACTAATAAATCAAAATCTCCTCCAAAAGAACGATCTACAGATCTTAAATCAGAATATAGTGCCTTTGTAGTTATTCCTATCTCCATTTTTTTGTTAACAACATATGCTAACTTAATTCCCATAGAGGTAGTTTCATTTTTTTTAATTTGACCATAGCCAAAGTCCAAGCCAAGATATACTCCGTGTACAATGTTTTTTCTATCATTAAACTCTATATAATCTTGATTTTTAGTTTCTTGAGAATATGTTTGAGGAGTGATAAGGATAATTAAAATTATTAAAACACTTTCTTTAAATTTCATAAATTCTATTTATTTGAGGTTTAATTAACCTAAGCTTTACTTTAACTTTTTCTATTCTCTTTTCGGAGCTTTTTTCTTATATCTGTTTTTACCAAGATTAAAAACTCCAACTTTTACTCCTATTCCTGCAGAAAATCCATTGATTCGATCTATACCACTAGGATGGATATTAAATTTACTCGAGAATCTATATTTTACCCCGGCTTCCAATTGTAGAAACCTGGATACATTAAATAGAAGGTTTATTCCAGGTTCAGCAACAAACACTGCATCCCAGTCATAATCATTCTCGTTAAATTCATCGTTATCATCGAACTGCCCATCTATATAGCCAACCCCTCCAAATCCAATTAGTAAAGGAAATGATAGATTTACTCTTGATTTACTGAATAATATGGGTTCTAAGTGCATTCCTGCGTATCCTCCAATTAAATCTTCATCATTAGAAATAGATATTCCTGGTAGATTTTGTTGAGAATAAAAAGCCTTCATGCCAAAACCAACTTCGAATTGTCTGTTGGCGACATATGCTAATTTAAGGCCTATTAATGCTGTGTCTTCTCCTTCAATTTCTCCATAACTAGCACTAAAACCAAGATAGACTCCGTGCACAATATTTTTACGGTCATTAAATTCTATATAATCTTCATCTGTTGATTCTTGAGAATTGATATGATATGTACTAATCAATAGAAAAGTAATTAGTAAGTTGATTGATTTTTTCATGAGTATTGATTTGATTATTGAATTGATAAATGGTTATGTTTTATTCTTCTTTTAATATGATTACTCCTTTTTTGCCGGTAATATTAAAAGTACCTTTATTGGAATCGATTCCGTAATTAGCTTTTATTTCTCTTAATCTTTTCTTACTATCTATTACGTTGTTTTTAATATTTTTGAATGTTTTAGGAATTCTTAATAGTCCTTGTTCTAAGGAAGCACTAAAATCGAAATTAAGACCTGAGACATTAATATCTAGCTCAGAAGATTTTTGGTCAATATTAATGTTTGTGTCGGGTTTAATAATTTTATTTACTTTAAAATCTGCTACATCCATTATGAGATCTACGTCGTTTTTTAAGTTTTCAAGTACTATATTTGAAAACTTGAGTTCTCCTTTTATCCTTTCAATATTTTCTATAGTAATTTTATCTTTACTAGAGAAAATTTCAAGATTGATAACTTGGTCAATAGCAACTGTAGATCCACTACTTATAATTCTGAGATCTTTAGAAGTTTTATGATCAAATTCGCTGTTTTTTAATTTTATCTTTCCATATGTGATAGACTTGGTTTGTAGCTTTCCAAATTTCATTTCGATATTAGCATTAATAATATCGTTATTAATCCACATATCACCATGTTGTAAATTTGTTTTTAACTTTCCATTCCAATCATTAATAATGATATCTCCAAATTTGTTTGTTACCTGAATCTCTGCATTAGTGGGTAGGCTGATTTGGTAGTCTATTTGGATGCTTCCTTTGTCAAAATCAAAAGGGTTTACACGATTGAATACCTTGGAGAAAAAGCTGTCACTTTTCTCTTCAATGTTAGAAAATATGATAATTGATTGACCTACAGTTGTTATAGATGGTTTTATTCTTGCTAAAAGATCTTCGGCTTCATCTTTATCTTTTTTGTTAACTACAATATCTATAGCAACCTCTATCTTATTTTGGCTCCATCCGTTGATAATAATGTTACCATATTTATTTTCTAGTTGTAGTTCTCCTGCATTGGTAAAATCATAAACCTTTTCAATTGATTTAGATAGTTCTTCTTGTGCATTAATATTATACCCAATGTTTAATATCAATACTAGGAGAAATATTTTTTTATAAAATGTATCCTTCATTATCATCGGATTTTTTTGAATCTTTAATTTGTTCTAAAAGATTTTCTATTAATTCAATTCTTTTTTTGTAATTCTGTATTATGGCTTCCAGAATGTATTCATTATTAAGGTTAGCAGCCATTTCTTCTTTTAATAAAAGATGTTCTTTGTCTAGCTCATCCATAAAAGAGAGGAACTCTTCTTTATCCTCTTCAGAAAGTTTAGCATTGTTTTTTACTAATTCTACCTGAAATGAAACCAAGTTTTTGTAGTAAGTGTCAATATCGTTTAATTCTTGATTGGCAAAATCATTTGACTCATTTGCAGCTGTAAAAATAGTAGTCAAAGAAAATACTCCAATCAAAATAACTACAGCTGCGGCTATTTTGATCATCGGAGATCGCCAAAATGTAACAGTTTCTTCTTTAAAATCTGCATTAAGTTCTACATCAATATGCGACCAAAGCTTTGTCCTATCTGGTTTATGCTCATCAAAAAGAAGTTTGTTTTCTTTGATATATTTTTCAAAATCATCCATCTTATTCTAGTGTATTTATAATCTGAATTAGTTTTTTCTTAGCTCTATGATATTGTGATTTGGATGTAGAACTAGAAATTTCTAGTATTTCCGAAATTTCAATATGATCATATCCTTCAATTAAGTATAGATTAATAATCTGTTTGTATCCATCTGGTAATTGTGCTATACCTTTTTTGATTTTAGTTACATCCATTGTTTTAATAGGCTCGTTCATCTCTTCGCCTATATAATATTCATGTTGCTCTAGTGGTATGACAGGTACTTTTTTTAGTTTCAAATGATTAATACTCTTGTTAATTACTATTCTTTTTAACCAGGAACCGAAAGTACTTTCATATCTAAAAGCGGTTAAGTTTTTAAAAGCATCAACAAAACTATCCTGAATAATATCTTCTGCATCTTCTTTGATACCTAATATCCTCATGCTTACATTATACATAGCATCTATGTAGAGTTCATATAGTTTATATTGCGAATTCCGGTCACCAGATTTGCTTTTCTCTATAAGATCCTTATGTGTATAAAGAATGTTAGTTTTCAATTATTTATGATTGATTGTAAGTTTCTTTAAAGTTACTTTTCTTTTCTAGTTATTACTATTGACAAAACAAAAAGTAAAAGGTTGCATCATGTTTGTTTTTTTATGGAGAAAAATAAAAAAAGCCTATAAATACTTTAATTCATAGGCTTTAATTTATTGTAAGATGTATTTTATAAATCAGTCATTGGTGAAATATTGTAAGTTTCCTTCGTTACATAGAGTTAGAATTAAGGTTTTATTTTTTTTCTGTAGCATAACGATACCGCGAGTATCTCCAATTACCGAAAAACCACTTTTATGAGCAGGAATAGCTTGGAAATTACCAGTTCCATCACCTAATAATACGGAGCCTATGCTTGCATCACTGCGTCCCATTTCTACATCGGTATGGTAATTATTTCCAGTTACGATAAGATCTAGGTTTCCATCTTTATTCATATCTATGGGTAAAATACCGTGAACTTCAGAGAATTGAGCTGATTTGGGTAAGTTGTGAGCTTCAAATGTTCCGTTACCTTTGTTTTCAAAATAAGCACTACTAAAGGTATGTGCTAATAATTGCAGAGCTCCTTCCAATTCTTTTTTTGAAAATATTGAATCCAGCGTTGCTTGCGAATATTGATGATACCTCCTAAATTTCTTTTTAATATCCGGATATTGTGTGGCAATTTCATCTAACACATGTTTAGGATAACTTTTTCCATCACTGAAATAATAAAAAGGAAATGCATCGATCCGACCGTTACCATCGAAATCTTTGGCATAAATAGTACCTGGTTGATCTTCTGAAACTTTATAAAATGAATTTTCACCACGGTTTCCAGCGATCAAGTCTAGGTCACCATCCTTATCTATATCCGCTGCAGTAATAGTATTCCACCACCCAGCAGTTTTTAAAAGACCAGCTTGCTCTGTAATTTTAGTAAATTTCGAATTATTATTTTTTAAAATAGTAATAGGCATCCATTCTCCTGCCAGAATTAAGTCTTTATTTCCATCGGTATCATAATCCATCCAAATAGCATCATTAACCATTCCTAAATTTCCGTTATTCGGCAACATATTGGTAGCATTTGTAAAACTACCTTCATTATTGATAAGTAATTGACTTTGCTCTTCAATAGGGTAGGATAGAGGCTTAGCTCCACCACCTATAAAAAGATCCAGATCTCCATCATTATCTATATCATGTGCTGTAACACAGGTTCCATTTTTAAAATTCTTTGGTAATGCATTTTCGGCTTTACTAAAATTACCTGCTCCATCATTTAAATATAATCGGTCCTGATATAAGGGTGAATTATATGCTGAAGCATAACCACCACTTACTACGAACAAATCAAGATCTTGATCAGCATCTGCATCAAAAAAAAGAGCTTCTGCATCTTCATAAGTTTTATCTGTTTCAAATGCTTTAATTTTCTTTTGTATGAATTTACCCTGATTATTTTGAACATACAAAGTTCCGGAGTATCCATTTGCGCCACCTATATATATATCTTCTAATCCGTCATTATTGATATCTCCTTTAGATATGAAAGGACCTTTATTAGATAGTTTATGTTCTAGTAACGGTTCTTGTTTAAAATCGATATAATCATTTTCTTGATGCTGGAATTCAGGAGAAAAAGTGTTTTTAGCCTTAATTAGTAAAGTTTTTTCAACTTTTTCTACAGTAGGTTTATCGATTGCATCTTCAATATTTAATTGGATACGTTGATTAGAAGCAATATTATTTAGTTGTTGGTGTTTACCATTCGGCCATACTACTGATACCGAAGTAATATTTTTGTTTAATCCTACTCCAAAATGTAAAATGGATTCTCCTGAACTAAGGTATCCTCTATATGGAGAACATTCTTGATATTGTATGCCATCTCCAGTGGTAATCGTTACTTTAGCGCCAATACCTGAAGCGTTATTTTTGTTGCCCTTTAACTGAACAGATAGATAATGGTTGTTAGATTTTAGTTCTCTACTATTGTTTCTATATAAAAATGCTTCTTGATTAAAATTATTAGTAATCAGATCCAAGTCACCATCCTGATCTAAATCTGCGTATACTGCACCATTAGAAAATGAAGGTTTATCAAATCCCCAGGAAGTTGATTTTTTGGTAAATGAAAGATCACCATTATTCTTATAAATATAATTTGCAACTGGTGTGGAAGATATTAGATTTAATAACTTCATGTTGTTAAACTTCTTAGCACCTCCTCCTGATGCAATAGCCGTATTAGAATCATATTTTAAAAAATCCATATCGGTTATATTTCTATAAAACCCATTAGAGATAAAGAGGTCTTTAAAGCCATCATTGTCATAATCGGCAAGTAAAGGTGTCCAGCTCCAATCGGTATGTGATATTCCTGATAACTGACCAATCTCACTAAAAGTACCATTACCATTGTTTAGTTGCAATGTATTGCGCATTACTTGATGACCTAATCCAAACTTTACAGCAATATGATACAAATCATATGGACTCTGACCTTTTAGTTGTTTTTGACGATAGTTATGTTCTGCCATCATGTCTAAATTAATTACATCTAAATGTCCGTCATTATTAAAATCAGCAATATCGGATCCCATGGAATTTCTACTCATGTGAAAAAACATGTCGCTTATAGCATCGGTGAATGATCCATCTCCATTATTTATATAAAAATGATCCTTGTCTAAATAATCATTAGCTACATAAAGATCAGTCCATCCATCTTTATTAATATCAGTAGGAGTAACACTTAAGCCAAAGGCTCTATTGAGTAAACCTGCTTTTTTAGTAACGTCCGTAAATGTACCGTTTCCATTATTTCTATATAACCGATCACTAACATCTTCATAGTTAGTATCTTTATATAATATGGTATTCCCGGTTTTATCTTTAGTTGTTTTTATATTTTGAGCATCAACAAAGTCTACACGATGATTAAGTAGATACATGTCCAAATCCCCATCATTATCATAGTCAAAAAAAGAAGCTTGGTTAGAAAAACTCTGATCATTCAGGCCATATTCTGCAGCTTTATTTGTGAAAGTAAGATCTTGATTATTAATAAGTAAAATGTTTTCTCTTAATTCAGGTTCTCCAGCTAGAGAACGACAGATGTATATGTCTTGGTAACCATCATTATTGATGTCTATCATGGAAGTTCCAGTGCTAAAACCAGCATGCAATACTTCGGCAGTTTTAGAAATCTGTTGAAATTTTAAATTCCCTTTATTTAAGAACAGTCCTCCACCAGATAGATTTCCCGAAAGAAAAACATCAGGTAATCCATCATTATTAATATCTCCAACTGCAACACCGCCACCGCCATAGATATATTCGTACGTTATAATATTAAATGTTTCATTTTCTTTAAGCTTGTTGACAAAATAAAAACCAGTTTCTTTAGGGTCTGTTAAGGTGAATAAGGTTTTTTCTTGTTCTCTATTTATTTCTGTTTTAGTTTTATCAATTGTATCTGTTTTCTTTTCATTACAAGATATTATGACTACTAAAAATATGAAACTAAAAAGTCTGAATGATTTAACAAGTTGTAACATGGGTTTACTGGTCTATAAAAGTTTTGATTTTTTTAAAAAGCTGGTATTACTTTCTTTGGTAAAACTAAACATTTTTTATTTGAACAATTTTAAATCTTTTGTTTGTTTCGCAGCACGTTGTTTTTAAACATTTTGAACGCAAAATCTTATAAAAAAAGCGCCATATAAAATACTTTATATGGCGCTTTTTTATGTAAAAGACTATGCTTAGTCTATAATCTTATTCAATGTTTCGCTAGGACGCATTGCATTAGCTACTTTAGTAACATCTGGCCAGTAATAACCACCCATATCTACAGCACTTCCTTGAGCATCGTTTAATTCCTGGATTATTGTGGTTTCATTATCAGATAGTTGCTTCGCTATTGAACTGAATTCTGTTTGAAGATCTGCATCTTTATTTTGTTCTGCAAGTGCTTGGGCCCAATACAGAGCAAGATAGAAATGACTACCTCTGTTATCTAATTCATTTACCTTTCTAGAAGGAGATTTTTTATTCTCTAAAAACTCTTCTGTAGCTTGGTCTAATGCTTCAGCTATTATTAAAGCTTTCTGATTGTTATTAGCTTCTCCTAAGTGTTCTAAAGATACGGCTAATGCTAGAAACTCTCCAAGAGAATCCCAACGTAAGTGACCTTCTTTGTTAAATTGTTGTACGTGCTTAGGAGCAGATCCACCAGCACCAGTTTCGAATAAACCTCCACCATTCATTAATGGAACAATAGATAGCATTTTGGCACTAGTTCCTAGTTCTAGAATAGGGAATAGGTCTGTGTTATAATCACGTAATACATTTCCTGTTACAGAAATTGTATCTTTTCCATCTTTTATTCTTTCTAAAGAGAACCTGGTAGCTTCTACTGGAGACATGATTCTAATATCAAGTCCAGTTGTATCGTGCTCTGGTAAATATTTGTTTACTTTTTCGATTAAACTAGTATCGTGTGCTCTGTTTTTATCCAACCAGAATACCGCTGGAGTACCAGTAGCTCTAGCTCTACTTACAGCAAGTTTTACCCAGTCTTTTACCGGAGCATCTTTGGTTTGACACATTCTCCAAATATCGCCTTCTTCTACTGCGTGTTCAATTAAAACAGTACCAGCAGCATCTACAACACGTACTGATCCGTTTCCTTTGATCTCAAAAGTTTTATCATGAGAACCATATTCTTCTGCCTTCTTAGCCATTAAACCTACATTAGGAACGGTTCCCATAGTGGTTGGATCAAAAGCACCGTGTTTTTTACAAAAATCTATAGTTTCTTGATATATTCCTGCATAACTACTGTCCGGAATAACCGCTTTGGTATCTTGAGTATTACCATCGGCATCCCACATCTGACCTGAAGTACGAATCATAGCCGGCATAGAAGCATCGATAATCACATCACTAGGAACATGAAGATTGGTAATTCCTTGATCAGAATTTACCATAGCTAATTTGGGTCCGTTTTCGTAACATGCTTTTATATCAGCTTCGATAGCGGCTCTTTTAGTAGCGTCTGGTATTTTCTTTAGCTTATTAACAAGATCTCCGAAACCATTATTTACTTCTACACCAATTTCTTCTAGTGTTTCATTATGTTTTGCAAAAACATCTTTAAAGAAAACTTCTACAGCATGTCCGAAGATAATAGGGTCAGACACCTTCATCATAGTTGCTTTCATATGTAATGAAAATAACACGTTCTTATCTTTAGCATCTGCAATTTGCTCTTCTAGAAACGTAATCAATGCTTTTTTACTCATTACAGAGGCATCAATGATCTCACTAGCAAGTAAGGCGGTTTTTTCTTTTAAAACCGTAGTATTTCCATTGTTATCTACAAATTCAATTTTTACATCTCCTGCTTCAGTTACGGTTACAGATTTTTCGTTAGAACGAAAATCACCACTATTCATTGTTGCTACATGTGTTTTAGAGTCACTACTCCAAGCACCCATAGCGTGAGGGTTCTTTCTTGCATATTGTTTTACAGGTTTAGGAGCTCTACGATCAGAGTTACCTTCTCTTAAAACAGGATTTACTGCACTACCTTTAATTTTATCATACCTGCCTTTAATTTCTTTTTCGGCATCGTCCTTAGGTTCTTCTGGGTAATTAGGAATATTGAAACCTTGTAATTGTAACTCAGCTATTGCAGCTTTTAACTGAGGAACAGAAGCACTAATATTTGGGAGCTTGATGATATTAGCTTCTGGTTTTAATGCTAATTCACCAAGTTCTGCTAAAGCATTAGCTTGATTTTGTTTGTCCGAAAGATTCTCTGGGAAAACTGCTAGAATTCTCGCTGCAAGAGATATGTCTTTAGTCTCTATTTCTATACTGGCTGCTTTAGTGAATCTTTTTACAATCGGTAAAAAAGAATAGGTAGCCAATGCAGGTGCTTCATCAGTTTTTGTGTAAACAATTTTTGAGGATTCAATTCCCATATTTTTTTGATTTTAATAGGAAATCTATGTAGCCTTGCGGTTGGATGTCCTATGTATTATACTGTCTATTAAGGAAATAATTAGTCGTTTAACTTTTCTTGGGCAAATAATAGTAGCCTCTCTTTTTCTTTTGGCAGAACACTATCTGTTATTTAATATTATTTGCAGTAAGATTTTCCGAGCGCGAAGATACGAATATAGCGAGGTAAATGCAACCTGTATATTGTTAGTTTTGCGTTAAAGGAATTGAATTATAAATCTTTAAAAAAGATAGGGTATAAAAAATGGTAGTCGTAAAAAAAAGTTGCCTGATTTAAGAATAGTTGTAAAAAATAAAAAGCCATATCATAATACGAATACCTTGATATGGCTTTTGTCCAGAAATAATAAGATTGTTAGCTGTTTTACCCGCTATTAAATAATAACTTTCGTTAGTTTATACCAATGTTTTTATTTCTGTTTTGAGTAGATTTAAATTTATAAAAGAAAATACGATGTTAACCTAAATACTACTCGGGAGACTATTGCGAACACTTTTGTATCTAAATTACGAATGTAATTTTTAGTTTTTTTATCCGAATAGTCCAATGCCACTTAAAATTAAAAAGGTGTCAAAACTTAATTTTTTCTTTTGAATTTCATTCTGAAATGATTTTAAAGAGAACCCTTAAATTTATTTCAACGATGTACTCAAAAAAATAACTTTCGTTTTATATTTATCCTAATCTTAAGATGGTTTATGTAAATGTTCAAAGAACGTGTTTAGAAAAAATACCTATCTAGAATCCTTGTGTCATCTCGATATTACTATATCATTTCTATTATAAAAATAGGGAAAATCGATTGATGGATCAATTTTTTGTATAGTTTTAGTTATCAACTGGTTATGAACTATAGTTATTAACTTTTGTTCATAAAAAAAGGCTGCCATTTGGCAACCTTTTGTATGGTGTAAGAAGTAAGAATTAGCTTCTTTTTTCTTTAATACGGGCTTTTTTACCAGTAAGTTCTCTAAAGTAGAATATACGTGCTCTACGAACTTTACCTCTTTTGTTAACTTCAATTTTCTGAAGTGCTGGTAAATTTACAGGGAAAATACGTTCTACACCTACCGTTCCAGACATTTTTCTGATTGTAAAAGTTTCACTAGAACCAGAACCTCTTCTTTGGATTACAACTCCTCTAAAGAACTGTGTACGTGTTTTGTTTCCTTCTTTAATTTCGTAATATACTGTGATTGTATCACCTGCTGCAAATTCAGGTAATTCTTTTCTTGTAACAAATTCGTCTTGTACGAATTTTACTAAATCTTCCATTTTTGAGATAGTTTACTTATGTTTTATTAAAACAACATTCACGATTCTCGCCAGAGGTTATTTCAATCAGGCTGCAAAAATAAGTATTATTTAATTATTTGCAAGTATTTTTTATGATTATTCTTTTTGTGGAAAACAACTTTGTTACGCTATTGAATTTCAGTTAAGTATAGTTGATTTTAAATTAAGTTTTATCAAGATAAATAAACAGAAATCATACTAATCAATCATCCAACAAATCTGGTCTACGTTCTTTGGTTCTTTGATACGCTTGTTCTTCTCGCCAAGCTTCAATTTTCGGAAAATTTCCTGATGTAAGTACTTCTGGAACTTTCCATCCTTTATAGTCTGCTGGTCTAGTGTAAATAGGCGGTGCTAACAAATCGTCTTGAAATGAATCTGTTAATGCAGAAGTTTCATTGCCTAGCACGCCTGGAATAAGTCTGATAATTGCATCGCACAAAATTAGAGCACCTAATTCTCCTCCAGAAAGAACATAATCTCCGACTGATATTTCTTTTGTAATAAAGTGATCTCTAACTCTTTGATCTACACCTTTATAATGCCCGCATAAGATAATTAAATTACCTTTTAATGACAGTTGATTCGCGATTCCTTGATTCAAAGTGTCTCCATCGGGAGTCATGTAAATAACTTCATCATACTGTCTTTTAGCTTTTAAGCCAGAGATGCACTTATCAATAGGTTCTACCATCATGACCATACCCGCACCACCACCAAATTGATAGTCATCCACTTGTTTATAATTGTCAGTGGTGTAATCTCTAAGGTTATGAAAATGTACTTCTACTAATCCTTTTTCTATAGAACGCTTCATAATGGAAGCTTCAAAAGGACTTTTTAAAATATCAGGTACCACCGTTATTATATCTATTCGCATCTTTTTTAATTAAGATTTGCAAAGATGCAAAACAATACATTAATAATCCAGAAAATTGGTATTACTTAGCTCCGGTTTTACGTTGTTTGTTGATTTCATCCTGAAGTTTACGCATTACTTTTTGTTCTCTTTCTAAAGCTCTACGTCTGTGATCTTCGAATTCTGCTTCTGTCTCTGCTAAAGCTTTTTTAGCTTGAATGGTAACTGAGTTACTATTTTTAAATTTAAAAACAAAGAAAGCTAATAGTGCTAAAAGTCCTCCAACAATAGCCCACATCATCGTTTTGTAACTACCTTTAGTAAATGACATACCAAGAAAAGTCATACTATCCTTTTCTTCAGTAACAGCAGAAAGATCTCCATTTGTTTTTGCTAGAGAAGTTTCCAGATTTGATATAGAAGTTTGTTGTTCAGTAATTTTTTGATTAGAGCTATTTAATTTAGCTTCTAAGGTTTTAAGGGAATCGATGGTGTTTCCTTTTAACTTATCAAGCCAAACACGTTTTACTACCTTGTATTCTTGATATCTACCAGATTTTTTGATTACAACATCAAATTGAGTTTGAATATTTTCTTGTTGTAACGCTTGTTCTGCTGTTAGATTCTCTTCTTGTGCCTGAATGGTTTCAAAAATGGGGAATAGAGCTATTAAAACTAATAGGTACTTTGATAATTTCATGTGTGAATTTTAATTGTTTTTAATGGTTGATTAAAACCTTAAGTTTGATGAAATAAACTTCATAATACTTGCTAAATGAAGTTATTCATTATTCTAAAAGCTTTATTCTTTTTTACGTCAGTCTTTAATTAATTTTAACGCTAATAAAGATACGATATTGTAAATAATTTAAAAGTTTTAATGTGTATATCTTATAGTTGTGTTTATAGAGTTTTAAATTAAATCAAAATGTTGATATGCTTCTCCGAAATAATCATAGAATTGATTAATAATTCTATGTGTTATTTTTTGTAGAGACAATTTGGTAAGAGATAACCTTATTTTATGAAAACTTAAAATTAGAAATAGATTGACAAGTGTATTAAAATTAAAAAGACTGTCCGAAAAGACAGTCTTTTTAATTTTAATACATAATTGTATTTTCTAGTAATATGTATAGCGCCTTACTTTGGCAATATATTTTGATAATCTAATTACTTGATGACTATATCCATATTCATTGTCATACCATACATATAGGACTGCATTATTACCTTTGGCATCTACAATGGTTGCATTGCTATCGTATATAGATGGAGCAGATGAACCTACAATGTCACTTGAAACCAATTCATTGTCTAAAGAATACTTGATTTGTTCTACCAGGTTCCCTTCTAAAGCATATTTTTTAATAATTGAATTCATACTTTCTTTAGATGCTTTCTTATCTAGATTTAGATTAAGAATTGCTAGAGATCCATTAGGTACAGGTACTCTTATAGCATTAGAAGTTAATTTTCCTTCGAAACTTGGCAATGCTTTAGAAACTGCTTTTCCAGCTCCTGTTTCAGTGATTACCATGTTTAAAGCGGCAGCACGACCTCTTCTATACTTATTGTGCATATTATCTACTAAATTCTGATCATTAGTATATGCATGTATAGTTTCTAAGTGACCATTTATAACTCCAAAGCTTTCGTCTACGGCTTGTAGGATTGGAGTAATTGCATTGGTAGTACAAGATGCTGCAGAAAAGATATTTACTTTATCTGGATTATGTTCTTTGTGATTTACTCCGTGTACAATGTTTGGAATTCCTTTTCCTGGTGCAGTAAGTAAAACTTTATCAATTCCTTTGGCGATTAAATGTCGGCTTAAAGCTTCTTTGTCTCTAAATGCTCCAGTATTATCTATTAATAATGCGTTATCAATTCCGAAAGAAGTATAATCGATATCTTCAGGGTTATTGGCACTAATAATTTTCACAGTAGTTCCATTGATGATCAAAGAACTGTTTGCTATATCGGTTTCTACTAAACCAGCAAATTCACCATGAACGGAGTCATTTCTTAATAACGAAGCTCTTTTTTCTAAAATTTCTTCGGTGATAGATCCTCTGGTTACAATAGCTCTTAACCTTAATTGACTTCCTTTTCCAGTAATAGTCATGAGTTCTCGCGCTACTAAACGTCCAATACGTCCGAAACCATAAAGGACCACATCTTTAGGAGAAATGTTTTTAAACTTCTTAGCGTCCTTTAATTTGTTCATAACAAAACTAGTTGCAGAATCAAATTCATTACCAGCAAGATGGTACTCATACGTAAGTTTACCAATATCTAATTTGGCAGGAGGTAAGTCCATTAATTTAATGGCTTGGGCAATTTCTACAGAGTCAAAAATTGAAATTGGTTTTTGAACAAACTCACCCGCGTATTCGTGTAAATTAAGAATTTCACTTACGTTTTTATCAATTAACTGATTTCGAAACAATACTAATTCGATAGAATTATCGTACCATAAATCACTTACAGTTTTAATGAAAGCCACTGTTGCGCGGCGTCTGTCTGCCTGAAAGGCAAGTTCTTTCTCATAAACTTCGTTAGAACTCATAATGTGTTGTGTTTTACAATCTTGAAATTTCGCGCAAAAGTATGAATTTCAAACGTTTTCGTAAAGCTTTTTTAATAAAAAAATCCCATTACTTTTCGTGAGTAATGGGATCATTGATTTTATAAGGTGTCATGCTTAATTCTGGAAAACAAATTCACGTTTTTCTCCATCTCGATCTATTAAGCTAATAGTGATATCTTCTTCAGGATATTTACTTTCTATAATCTGTTTTACCTGTAAAACATTTTTAACTTTTTTACCATCAATTTCACTGATGATTAATCCTTCCAGATTGTAGCGTTGCATTTTTTGGCTTAGTGCTTTACTAATGATTACTCCGTGATCCAGGTTGAATTTCTTTAGGTATTCTGGGTTTGGATTAGCTACTTCTACACCAACATCTTCAATATTATATCGTTGGATTACATATTTGGATAGTGTTACGGGTAAATTTAGTTCACCGCTGTCGCGCTTAATTTTTACGTTAATTATATCATTAGGATTTTTGGTGTTCACATAACCAGTGAGGTCAGAGAATTTTTTAATTCTTATACCATCTATTTCTTTGATAATATCTCCAACTTTAAGTCCAGCTTTTTTGGCACCACTGTCTTCTCCTACATTTGTGATAACGACACCTTGAGTCTCTTTTAAATTATATTTGGCTTTAATTTCGGAAGTTAGATTATCTCCATTTATCCCGAGTATTCCTTTCTGAACATCTCCAAATTCTAAAATATCTTCTACAATTTTACGAGTATTATTAGAGGGGACAGCAAAAGCATATCCTACATAACTTCCTGTTTGAGAGGTGATCGCCGTGTTAATTCCGATTAATTCTCCTTTAATATTTACTAAGGCACCACCACTGTTTCCTGGATTTATTGCCGCATCGGTCTGGATAAAAGATTGGAAATTACTATCATATTCATTCAGATCTCTGGATTTTGCACTAATGATACCAGCCGTTACCGTAGAGGTTAAATTAAAAGGGTTACCAACAGCCAGAACCCATTCTCCTATTTTAGCGCTATTAGAGTCTCCAAAAGGAATGTAGGTTAATTTTTCGTTGGTATCAATCTTGATTAAAGCAATGTCAGATTGAGGTGCAGTACCAATTACTTCTGCTTTGTAGGATTTATTATTGTTTAAAGTTACTTCTAGATCAGTTGCGCCGTCTATCACATGATTGTTAGTTACTATATATCCATCCTCTGTAATGATTACTCCAGAACCGGCTCCTTGGATTCTTCTTTCTGTAGTTCCACCATTTCTAAAATACTCCATAAGATTTCTTGGAGTTTTAGTAATTCCATATTGTTTGACATGGACTACTGCATTTACAGTTTTTTCTGCTGCTATTGTAAAATCCGCATTCATATTTGCGGTATTTAAATTCGTGGCATTATATGTTGCCGGAATGAAGGATGTTTTTGGTGTGTATTCAGGTTTGTTAATGACAATGCTGTCAGGTTCCAAAAATGCCTTATATGCTCCTAATGTCACAACACCTGCTAAAATAGCGACAACCAATAAGCTCAAAAATCTTTTCATCTTCTTTTCTTTTTTTGTTTAATTTGACTAGTACTATATAATAGACTCTTTATAACTATTAAAATTACAATTATAGTATATTTTTTTTTGATATTTAACGCGCCATTAACAACAATAATATGGTTACTTTCTTTGTACCTTTGCTCTTTATAATTGAATAAGAATAATGAACCTTACTTTTTATAAATATCAAGGAACTGGTAATGACTTTGTAATCATTGATAACAGACAGTCAATTTTGTCCAAAAATAATACCAAACTTTTTGCAAGACTTTGTGATAGAAAATTTGGAATAGGGGCAGATGGTTTGATGTTATTAGAACTCCCTGAAAATGAGGAGGATGATTTTACTATGGTATATTTTAATGCAGATGGTAATGAAAGTTCTATGTGCGGTAACGGAGGAAGATGTTTGGTGGCATTTGCAGCATTTCTAGGAGTTATAGAAGATACAGCTACATTTACGGCTATTGATGGAAAACACAAAGCAGAAATTAAAGATGGGCTGGTTTATTTGCAAATGCAGAATGTTTCGAAGGTAGAGCAATACGATTCTCATTTATTTTTAGATACTGGTTCTCCTCATCACGTCACCATGGTTGATAATTTAGTTGATTTCGATGTTACAAATATTGGACGCGAAATTAGAAATGGAGCGCCATATTTCGAAACAGGAAGTAATGTTAATTTTGTAGAGAAAGCGGGAGAAGATTTGTTTTCGGTAAGGACATATGAAAGAGGAGTGGAAGATGAAACTTTATCTTGTGGCACAGGAGTAACTGCTGTAGCGTTATCTATGTATACAACAAAGATGACTGATAAAGAACAAGTGAATGTTAAAACGCTAGGAGGTAAATTAAAAGTTACTTTTAGAGAGACTGCTAATGGGTATGAAGATATATTTCTTATAGGTCCTGCAGAACAAGTTTTTAAAGGAGAAATTACATGTTAACACTTAAGGGTGAGCATATTTATTTAAGAGCATTAGAGCCAGAAGATCTTGATTTTGTTTATCTAATTGAAAATGATGAACGAATATGGGAGATGAGTACTACGCAAACGCCATATTCAAGGTTTTTGATAAAGCAATATTTAGAGAATGCACATCAAGACATTTATGACGCTAAACAGTTACGGCTAGTAATATGTTCTTATGATGAAGCTGCGCTTGGGCTTATTGATCTATTTGATTTTAATCCAACTCACAATAGGGCAGGTGTAGGTATTCTTATTGCAGAAGAAGAACATCGAGGTAAAGGTTATGGAAAAGAAGCTTTGGCTCTTATTAAAAATTATGGTAAAACGCATCTTCGTTTACATCAATTATATGCCAACATTGCTGAGGATAATGTAGCTAGCATCAAATTGTTTGAAAAGGAGGGTTTTGAAAAAATAGGAATAAAAAAAGAATGGAACCTTGTGGATGGTGTCTACAAGGATGAACTTTTATATCAACTTATATATGTACATTAAGAAATTATTATTGTTAATAGCCGTAATAGGATTAATTGTAGGTGGATTGTTTGCGTATTATGTATATCAAGCAGTTTTTTCTCCGAATACAAATTTCGAAACGGAAACGACTACGGTTTATATTCCTTCTGGAACCACATATCCTGAATTTAGAAAAATTATATATCCTTTACTTAAAAATACTTCAAGTTTTGATAAAATAGCTAATAAAAAAGGATATACTAATAAAGTAAAAGCTGGAAGATATATTTTAAAGAAAGATTTAAATAATAATGAACTTGTCGATCTTTTAAGAAGTAAAAACACCCCAATTCAGTTGAGTTTTAATAATCAAGAAAGATTAGAGAATCTAGCAGGTAGAGTTGCGCAACAAATAGAAGCAGATAGTATATCGTTGGTTAATGCTTTTAAGGATGAGGTTTTTATTAAAGAGAAAGGTTTTACGATTGATGATGCTTTAGCAATGTATATTCCAAATAAGTATGAATTTTTTTGGAACACATCGGCAGAACAGTTTAGAGATCGTATGTTAAAGGAATATAAGCGTTTTTGGAATGATAAAAGAAAGGAAAAGGCTAAGAATATTGGTTTAACTTTTAATGAGGTGGCCACAGTTGCTTCGATTGTTCAAAAAGAAACCGCTAAGGTAGATGAGCGTCCAAGAGTAGCTGGGGTGTATATGAATCGTTATAAAAATGGATGGAAGTTGGATGCGGATCCTACCGTTATCTATGCGCTCAAAAAACATAAAAATGATTGGGATGCTGTTATAAAAAGAGTACTTTATAAAGATCTTGAGCTAGATAGTCCCTATAATACTTATAAATATAAAACTTTACCTCCAGGGCCTATTACGATGCCCGATATTTCTTCTATTGATGCCGTTTTGAATCATGAAAAGCATGACTATTACTTCTTTGTAGCTAATGTAGAAAATTTTGGCTACCATAAATTTGCTAAGACTTTAGCTCAGCATGCCAGGAATAAAAAGCAGTATGTAAATTGGATTAATAAACAAGGAGTAAAACGTTAGAATTCACTCGGTTTTTTGTAGGAAAAAAATAAGTTTTTTTCTCGTTTTAGGAATATTTTCTATTTATTTATTAACAATATCGTTTGAAATCTTGTGAATTACTCATCGCACTTGCTTTTTACTTTTTATCGATTAAAACCAGCTATTTGACGTTCAAATACAAGTTTTAAGACTTTTTAGGTGTTTTTTTATCGAATTTTAACGTTTATTTTAATGTAAAATGCTGTTTTTCAGCATTATAATAAATTTAACAACTGATGCTGTTCTGTTTAAAAAAAAGCTGTATATTTGCACCGCAAAAATTTAAGTAGAGGGGAACGTCTTTTTGATGTCTACTTAGAAATTTTTTATATGATAAAAAGGATAATTGGACTTTTTGTAATTCTTACAATCGGGGGAATCGTTTTAGTAAGTTTTACACCAAAAAATCGCACAGATTTAGGCTCATACAGCACTGCTGGTTTAGATCTCTATTATATCGCTCCTAACTTTAACGAGGTAGAAGATGATTTGTTAGACAATTTTATTTACCCAGAATTAGGTAAATCTTATGTTGGTTTTAAAGAAGCCTTAGCTTTTAAGGAATCAAGAGGGGATTATGGAGTTGTAAATCAATTTGGGTATATGGGTAAATATCAATTTGGTATTGGAACCCTTGCGATGATCGGAATAAAAAACAAAAATACTTTTCTTAATAATCCAGAACTTCAAGAGAAAGCTTTTTATGCGAACCTTTCTAGGAATAAATGGATTTTACGTAGAGACTTAAAATGGTTTGTAGGTAAGAGAATGAATGGTATTGTTGTTACTGAATCTGGAGTATTAGCTGCAGCACATCTTGCAGGGCCTGGTGCTGTTAAAAAATATTTGCGTAGTGGTGGAGTAGATGGTTTTGCAGATGCATTTGGTACAACAATCCGTTACTATATGAAACGTTTCGCTGGATTTGATACTTCATTTGTAGTTCCTAATAGAAAGGCAAAAGCTTAAATCTAGGCTTTATAACATCAAAAATCTCTTTGGATAATAAATATTGTAGGCTTCTTATGTAGCTCTATTTGTTCGTTTTTCCATTCTTCAATAGTTTTAGTGGCAATATATTCTGTGGTTAGTGTAATATCGCTGGCTATACATAATCGAGTTCCTGGATTTAGAATAGATACGAGATCTGCAAGCATTTTATCGTTTCTATATGGAGTTTCGATAAATATTTGTGCCTGATCCTTTTCTAAAGAGTTTTTCTCAAGAGATTTTATAGTAGATTTTCTTTCGCTTTTGTCGATTGGAAGATATCCGTTAAAACAAAAATTTTGTCCGTTCATACCACTACTCATCATAGCTAAAAATATGGATGATGGTCCGACCAAAGGTGTTACTTGAATTCCTTTTTCATGTGCTAACCGTACTACTTCCGCACCGGGATCAGCAATTCCAGGGCATCCTGCGTCAGAAAGAAGACCAATGGATTCTCCATTAAGACATGGAGCTAGGTAGTTAGGTATTTCTGAAGCGTCGGTATACTTATTAACTGAATGAATGATAAGTGAGCGTTGAGATTTGCTCGGGCTAACTTTTTTTATAAACCTTCTTGCTGGTTTTTCATTTTCAACAATATAATGATTAACCTGTTCTAAAACTTTTTTTATAGATATTGGTAATACTTCCAGAGGTACATCATCGCCTAATCTGGTTGGTATTAAATATAATTTTCCTTTTGGATCTAGGGGTT
This sequence comes from uncultured Aquimarina sp., assembly GCF_947492405.1. GTDB lineage: Bacteria > Bacteroidota > Bacteroidia > Flavobacteriales > Flavobacteriaceae > Aquimarina. The sequence continues at coordinate 1,343,415 of NZ_CANLMP010000001.1, read as the reverse complement.
TGGATTCCATAGTTTATCTGATAACTAGTTTTTGATTAAATGAATTCTGGTTTATGCGTATTGTAATATTGCTAATTGTGATTTCAAATAGCATAATCCTGATGGATTTAGATTTGTTTTTAAGAAGAGTTAAATTTGGATAAAAAGTTAAAGTCTTTTTCAATGAATGATATATTTAAGCTGGATTAACTGTTACTAAATATACAAAAACTTTGTTTTTTATCTTTAATCTCTCTTATAGCTTTTTGATTATACTGTTACAAGCTTTGTTTAGCATATCGAATACATCTTCAAAACCTTGTTCTCCACCATAATATGGATCAGGAACATTTAAATCTTCATTTGAATGCAGCTCGTTTAAAATAAGTTTTACTTTTTGCTTATCTTTTTCGTTTCTAGCAAGTTTGATAATATCATCATAATTAGAATTATCCATAGGGTAGATGAAATCATAAGTGTCAAAATCGCTTACTTTAAACTGTGTAGCTCTTTGATTTGTAATGTCAATTCCATGTTTTCTTGCTGTTTCTATAGATCTTATATCAGGTTTTCCGCCAATATGATAATTACTAGTTCCGCAAGAGTCTACCTGAAACTTTTCAGAATCTATTTTAGAAGCTAAAATTCCTTCTGCTAATGGAGACCTGCATATGTTTCCAAGACATACCATTAAAATTTTAATCTTCATGTAAATTAAAAATTAAAGGGTAAGTTTTTTACCAAGATCCTCAACGTATTTTCTGAATTGTTTGTCGGTAGAGGATAGGTTGTCTACTGTTTTACAGGCGTGAAGCACTGTAGCGTGATCTCTTTTTCCAATTTGCGTACCTATACTAGCTAACGAAGCTTTAGTAAGTTTCTTTGCAAAAAACATTGCTAGCTGACGAGCTTGAACAATATGGCGTTTACGTGTTTTGGATTGAAGCGTCTCTACATCCATCTGGAAATAATCACTAACTACTTTCTGTATGTAATCAATGGATACTTCTCTTTTGGTATTTTTTACGTAATTATCTACAATCGCCTTAGCAAGATCAATTGTAATATCTTTTTTATTGAAAGAAGAGTGTGCGATTAATGAAATAATGGCTCCTTCTAATTCACGGATATTAGTTTTGATATTATTTGCTAAAAACTCTACAATATCTTCTGGCATTTCCACACCATCTCGATATAGTTTGTTTTTTATAATAGAAATTCTAGTTTCGAAATCTGGTTGATGCAGTTCTGCTGATAATCCCCATTTAAAACGAGAAAGTAATCGTTGTTCTATATCCTGCATGTCTACAGGAGCTTTATCACTTGTTAGGATTACTTGCTTTCCGTTTTGATGCAAATGATTAAATATATGAAAGAAAACATCTTGTGTTCCTGCTTTTCCGGATAATAGCTGAATATCATCAACTATCAATACATCTATAATCTGATAGAAATGTATAAAATCATTTCGATTATTCTTTTTTACTGATTCTATATATTGCTGCGTAAATTTTTCGGCAGAGATATATAAAACCGTCTTTTCCGGGTAATTGTCTTTTATGTTTACTCCAATCGCATGAGCGAGATGGGTTTTTCCTAATCCTACCCCTCCAAATATTAATAAAGGATTAAAAGAAGTTCCTCCAGGTTTATTTGCTACTGCCATACCAGCAGATCGAGCTAATCTGTTAGAATCACCTTCTAAGAAATTATCAAAATTATAACTAGGATTTAGCTGAGACTCAATTTTCACGTTTCTAATTCCAGGAATTACAAATGGGTTTTTAAGCTCAGGATTTTTACTTTTTATAGGTACATCAACTTCTTGAGAACTTACAGCAGTTCTATTAGAACTTGGTATTTTCTCAGTAAAAGGTTTTTTGTTACCATAGGTATTTTCCATTTTAATGATATATACCAATTTTGCAGTTTCTCCTAATTCTCGAGTAAGAGACACTTTAAGAAGATTGACATAATGTTCCTCTAGCCACTCATAGAAAAATTTACTGGGTACTTGAATACTTAAAGCGCTATCCGTAAGCTTTACAGCTTTAATAGGTTCAAACCAGGTTTTAAAAGCTTGAGGGGTAATGTTGTCCTCTATAAAAGACAGACAATTATCCCAAACTGATTGCGCAGTTATATTCATTGGAGTGGTTAGATTACTTTTATTAGGTTATTAACGGAAAATTGTTGAAAAAGTTCCTTCTTTTTTTGCTTGACAAATATGTGAACAAAAAATGTAAAAAAAAAACGATTTTGGGGTTGAATTTTAATTATTTTTTTTGCATACTTAAATAGATGTAATTTTACACGCTTCACCTTTTTTTTAATCAAATATATGTCAATCACTTCCGAAACTTTATTAAAAGTTAGATATTCTGAAACAGATCAAATGGGTGTTGTCCATCACGGCAATTACGCACAATATTTAGAGTTAGCCCGAATTGACTGGTTATCACGATTAGGTGTTTCTTATAAATCCATGGAGGAAAGCGGTATTATGCTTCCTGTATTTGCTTTAGATTTTAAATTTAAGAAATCTGCCTTCTTTGACGACGAATTAACTGTTAAAACTTTTTTAGCGAAAATTCCTACAGTGCGTATTGTTTTTGACTACAAAATTTATAATCAAAACAATGATTTATTAACAATTGCCTCTTCTACCTTGGTTTTTGTCGATGCTAAAACAAGAAAACCAATTTTATGTCCTTCTTATTTACTGGAAATAATAGAAAAGGAATTAGTTGTCTAATTGTTTAATTTCTACTTCGTACAACGCCAAGAAAAGATCATTTATTTCATCGGCAATCGTTTTTCTGACAGAAATAAATAATTTACAGTCTAATTCTAGTTTTTGATTGGTAATAGTTAGCTGACGTTCTTTGATTATTCGCATTACCTTATTCATATTTTTATATTCAAAAGTGATGCAAAAATCGATGTTAATAGTTTTTTCTACTATGTTAGAAGCTTCTAATGATAATTCTGCGGCAGTTCTATAGGCGTTTATCAATCCTCCGACACCAAGTTTAACACCACCAAAATAACGAACAACTACTATTAAGATGTTTGTTACCTGAAAAGATTGAATCTGACCATAAATCGGTTGCCCCGCAGAATTAGAAGGTTCTCCATCATCATTACTGCGATATCTGATTTTTTCTGTACCTATCTGCCACGCATAACACCAATGCCTTGCAGCATGATGTTGTTTTTTTAACGAATCAATAATTACCTTAACTTCTTCTTCAGAAAAAATAGGATAAGAATATCCAAAGAACTTACTGTTTTTATCTTTGAATAACACCTCTTCTCCTGGAGTGTCAATGGTTTTATATGTGTCTTTTATGTTCAATTTTTTTATTATTAAATAGAAAAAGTAACAAACAAGATACTCATTATGGCTAGTACGATTCCTATCCAGTTTTTAAGTAGTAGCTTTTCTTTAAAAAAAAGGATTCCTGCAAATGTAGAAACTAATAAAACAGCTACATTGTTGATTATAAATACTGTAGAGCTGTCTATGTTTTCATTTCGTAATGCCTGAATCAAAAAATAAATAGAAAAGTAGTTAGGTATACCTAGGCAAATTCCTGCAATAATGTTTTTAACGTTTATTTTTAGAGTACCTTTTGCTGCTTTATATGCTAATGTAAATATTCCTAAGATAGCAGCAAAACTAAAAATGGTTGCAGAGAAAATAGGGACATCCATTTTAGCAACATAATTAGTTTCCATAAATTTTAGACTAGTATCTATAATACCTCCTCCAAGGAAAACTAATAATGGATAAATTAGATTCTCTTTTTTTATGGCAATTCCTCCAACTGTTTTCATTGAAGTCATATACACGGCAATCAATGCGATAATAATCCCAATAATTTTTAGAGCTCCAGTAATCTCATTATAAACAATGATCCCAAATATAACAGGTATTGCAACACTCATTTTACTAGCTACTGCTGCTACAGAAAGTCCGTTTTTCTGAGTAGTGATGGCCATAAAGTTAAATACCAGAATAAAAATGAATCCTAATGCAATAGTTCCGTAAAACCAACTGGATTTTGTGATGCTAATGATGTCAATAGGCTCGGTATAGGCTACCAAACCAGAAATACAAGCAATAACATAATTAACAATAATTGCTTGTTGTGTGTCTATATTATACTTTGCAAATAGCTTAAAAGTAATTAAAATCCAACTTGATGCGAATATGCTTAATAGTAGGTATATCAAAATAAATCGGATTTTATTGTGAAAAGGTTTGTGATATCTTCTGTTTCGGGGTTGTTATTCCAGATATTAATTCCTAATTGTTTTGCTGCATTAGTATTGTCAAAAGTATCATCTATAAAAAGAGTTTCAGAAGGATTTAATTGATGGTTGTTAATTACAAATTGAAAAATATCTAGATTGGGTTTTCTTAGATTGATTTCGTGCGAAAGGTAAAAAGTATCAAAACAAGATTTAAACTCATAATAAAAGGACACGTGTTCTTTAATCCAATCAATATGTAATTCATTGGTATTACTCAGTAAAATCAATTTATAATTCTTCTCAGTAGCTAATTTTTGAATAAATTCTAAACGGTGCTTAGGGAAATCTTTTAAAATAGCATTCCAAGCATCTATGAGTTGTCTTTCTGTAGAATTTGGCAATAGTTTTTTATAGTAATTGATAAACTCTACTGTAGTGATATTGCCTGTTTCATAGGATTCGTTAATGTGTTCCAATTCTTTGGTCAGTGAGGATATACCTAATTTAGAAAGCTCTTTTAAGGTAGCTGGTTTATCAAGATTGATAAATACATCACCAAAATCAAAAATAATAGTTTTAATCATTTTGATATATGCTTAAAGTATCTCCTATAATTTTTTCTTCAGAAGTTAATTTGCCTCCTGGTATTGGAGCTTTTGTTCCTTTTGAAAAAGTATTTGTTCCGGTAAATATTCTTGCTTCATTCCAAAGATTTGAATCGATAAAAGATTGAATTGTATAACTACCACCTTCAATAATCACAGATTGAATTTCGTGTTGATAAAGAATATTACAGACTTCATTAACGATCGTGTTTTCTGGGTTAACAGTTTCGTAGTATAAGTTATCACTATTCTCCTTTTTATGATTATGAGCAGTGATAATAATAGTTTTTACTGTTTTGTCAAGAATAGTTGAGTTTTCTGGGATTTTGTTAGATAAATCGATTAGAATTCTAACAGGGTTTGTTCCGGACCAATCTCGTATAGTGAGTTTTGGATTATCTTTTATAACAGTTCTGTTTCCTACTAAAATAGCCTGTTCTTCTGCTCGCCATTTGTGTACTAATTGCCTGGAATACGAATTAGTAATCCATACAGGTGCTCTTTTTTCAGTCTTTTCGGGAGCGATAAAACCATCAGATGTTTGTGCCCATTTCAGTATGATATAAGGTCGTTTTTTATTATGAAAAGTAAAAAAACGTTTATGATGTTCCTGACATTCCTTTCCTAAAACACCCAGAGTAACCTTGCATCCGGCATTTTTTAATTTTTCTATGCCTTTTCCTGAAACTTTGCTATGAGTATCTATCGTACCAATAACCACATTGGGTATATTGTGTTTGATTATGAGGTCGCTGCAAGGAGGAGTTTTGCCAAAATGCGAACAAGGCTCCAGAGTAACATATAATGTAGCTTCTTTTAAAAGAGATATGTCTTTTACAGAGCTTATAGCATTTACTTCGGCGTGATTACCTCCATAAGCACTAGTGTAACCTTCTCCAATAATAATGTTATTATGCACAATAACACATCCAACCATTGGATTGGGCCTGGCACTGCCAAAAGCATTTGTGGCGATTTGGATACATCGCCTCATATATGTTTGATGTATATTCACACTGTTATTTTAAAGGTACTTTTTGTTCTTTGTCAATCTTGTACGGATAAGAAAAGCTTCCTAAATGATACCTGATATTTCCTTTGTAATGTATAAGAAGTGAATCGGTCTGTACCATTTTTAGTACATTACCTAAAAGGTTGTTTTTATTTTCGTTATAAATTTTTGATAGAGAAAAGGTGCCTTCCAAAGGTATTGTAAATTCTTTTTTTGAAGGAACATCAAATTCTTGAGAAGATATAGTGCCTATGTCTATGTTATCAACAAAAACGTGAATGTCATCGATAGAAAGTTTCCCACTTAGATTATTTGGATTATCAAATACCGCATCAGCTTGAATACTTACATTGCGCATACTGACATTTTTAACGTCAATATTGGAGACATGTTTGAACTCTGGTTTTTTGGATACAGAACAGCTTGTGATAACTGTCAATATTGTTGATAATAATAAAAGCTTCTTCATTGATTTCTGTATAGATTTAATGTATATTTCATCTGATTAAAAAGATAAGATATCATCAGTATTTTAGATTAACAAAAGTAGTATTTATATTATAATGGATACCATAAAAATTCGTTCAGTTGCTCCAGGAGATAATAAGGCTCTAGCACAAGTAATTAGGGATGTTTTAATAGAGATGGGTGTTCCCAAAGTAGGAACAGCATACGAGGATGAAGCATTGGATATGATGTATGAAACCTATGATGCTCCCAGAAAAAGATATTATGTAGTAGAAGATGATGGAAAAATTATTGGTGGAGCAGGAATCGCGCAGTTAGAAAAAGAAAGCTCAGAAATATGTGAGCTTCAGAAAATGTATTTTCTTCCAGAAGCTAGAGGAAGAGGATTGGGGTCTAGAATGATGAACAAATGTCTCGAATTTGCCAGAGAACAAGGGTTTGCAAAATGTTATTTGGAAACCATGCCATATATGGAAGATGCCAGAAAACTATACGGCAAGGTTGGATTTACTTCTCTTGAAAAGCCTATGGGAGATACAGGACACTATAGTTGCCAGGCATGGATGATAAAAGAACTATAGGTTTGAAAATTAAAGACCTTAGAAAAGATTTTGTGGATTCCTTGTCAGGATTATATGATCCTGAAGAGGTGTTGTCTTTTTTTTATATACTTTCTGAAAAGTTTCTTGGGTTAAGACGTGTGGATGTAGCTTTGGCTTTGGATAAAGTAATTAGTGAAGAACAATTACTAAAGTTTTTGGATGCTAAAAAAAGATTGGAGAATCAGGATCCAATTCAATATGTGCTCGGAGATACAGAATTTTATGGGTTGCTATTTAAGGTTAATCAAAATGTATTGATTCCCAGACCAGAAACTGAAGAATTGGTAGATTGGATTATAAAAGATTATCAGAAAAGAGAAAGTGACAAGAAATTGAAGATATTAGATGTCGGAACAGGTAGTGGATGTATTGCTATTTCTTTAGCTAAAAATCTACCAGAAGCAGATGTGTATGCTATTGATGTCTCTAGAGATGCTCTTGAAATTGCTAAAACAAATGCTAATCATAATAATGTTTCAATACAGTTTATTCCTGCAGATATACTTCAGTTAGATATGTTAGAAGAACGTTTTGATGTTATAGTTTCTAATCCGCCTTATGTTAGAGAGCTAGAAAAGAAAGAGATAAAGCCAAATGTGTTAGAAAAAGAGCCTCATCTAGCACTTTTTGTATCAGATGAAGATCCATTAGTTTTTTATAAAAAAATCACAACTTTAGCAAAAGATAATCTTACTGCTGAGGGCTTGTTGTATTTTGAAATTAATCAATATCTTGGAATCGAAACTAAAAGTATGATTGAAGAACAAGGATTTAAATCGGTAACGCTGCGTAAAGATTTATATAACAATGATCGTATGATTCGAGCTGATTTATTTAATATATAATTTATGAATAACTTAACTTCTGTTTGTGTCTTCTGCGGAAGCAGCGAAGGAAATGATACCCAGGTAATTGATGAAGCATTACTGTTAGGAGAAAAATTAGCTCAGCAAGATATTACTTTGGTATACGGAGCTGCAAAAATTGGAATCATGGGAAAGGTGGCAGAAGGAACACTTACTCATAAAGGAAAAGTAATAGGAGTAATCCCTGAATTTCTTAAACTTAAAGAAGTAGTTCATTTGGGATTAACAGAATTAGTGACGACCAATAATATGCATGAGCGCAAAATGAAAATGCATGAGCTTAGTGATGGATTTATTACGCTTCCTGGAGGTTTTGGGACACTAGAAGAATTGTTTGAAATTATTACCTGGTCACAATTAGGGTTACATCAAAAACCAATAGGGCTGTTAAATATTAATGGGTTCTATGATCATTTACTACATCTGCTAGAGAATATGGTGCGTAATGGTTTTCTGAAAATGGATAATTATGAGTTGCTATTAGTGGATGATGATATAGATCGCTTACTTATGAAGATGAGAGAATTTAAGCCAGCTCAAGTACCAAAATGGTTAAAGGCTAATAGAACATAAATAAAATATAGTAATAAAAAGAATACTGCTACCAGAAAACTGATACCAGCACAATGAATATAGAACAACAAATCAATCAATTACGAGAAGAGTTACGACAGCATAATTATAATTATTATGTACTTGACGCAGCCACAATAAATGACTATGAGTTCGATATGAAACTTAAAGAACTACAGGCTTTAGAAGAGAAACATTCTGAGTTTTATGATCCCAATTCACCTACTTTACGAGTAGGAGGAGAGGTTACTAAAAATTTTAATACCGTTGTGCATGAGCAACGTATGTACTCTTTGGATAATTCATATTCTAAGGAAGATTTGCTGGACTGGGAAACCAGAATTAAGAAACTGGTAGATGGAGATGTAAGTTATACTTGCGAGCTGAAATACGATGGTGCTTCTATCAGTCTTACTTACGAAGATGGAGAATTGATTCGTGCAGTGACCAGAGGAGATGGAATTCAGGGAGATGATGTAACTACCAATGTAAAAACTATTAAATCTGTTCCTTTGAAATTAAAAGGTGATTATCCTCCGAAGTTTGATATCCGTGGAGAGATCGTGTTACCCTATGAAGGTTTTGCAAAAATGAATCAGGAACGAATTGCAGCAGGCGAAGAACCCTATGCAAACCCTAGAAATACAGCTTCCGGAAGTTTGAAACTTCAGGATAGTAGTGAAACAGCTAAACGGCCATTAGATTGTTTGTTGTATAATCTTGCAGGAGATCGATTAGGGATTTCTTCTCAATATGAAAGTTTAGAGAAAGCAAGATCCTGGGGATTTAAAGTTCCACAGGAGTCAAGGTTAGCGAATTCTGTGGATGAAGTTTTGGAGTTTATTAATCTGTGGGATGAAAAAAGAAGAGATTTGCCGTATGAGACTGATGGTGTAGTGATCAAAGTAAATAATCTGCAGCAACAAGAAGAGTTAGGTTTTACTTCTAAAGCACCGAGGTGGGCTATGGCATATAAGTTTAAAGCCGAACAAGCAGTGACTAAACTTAACGAAATTACATATCAGGTAGGTAGAACAGGAGCAATAACACCTGTAGCAAATCTAGAACCTGTACAATTAGCAGGAACTACTGTAAAGCGAGCATCATTGCATAATGCAGATCAGATAGAGAAACTGGATATAAGAGAAGCAGATACGGTTTTTGTAGAAAAAGGAGGTGAGATTATACCAAAGATTGTGAGTGTAGACTTCACTAAAAGGGATAAGAACTCCGTTCCTACTCAATATATATCTTCTTGTCCAGAATGTGATACAGAGCTAATCAGAAAAGAAGGAGAAGCACAACATTATTGTCCTAACGTTCATGGTTGCCCTCCTCAGATTATAGGTAGAATACAACATTATATTTCACGAAAAGCTTTGGATATAGAAGGTTTGGGTGGAGAGACAGTCGCATTACTAGTGAAAGAAGGTTTAATTACTAACTATGCAGATTTGTACGACTTAACAAAAGAACAAGTAATCCCACTGGAACGCATGGCAGAAAAAAGTGCAGAGAATCTGGTAGAAGGAATTGCAAAATCTAAAGAAATTCCTTTTGAGAGAGTTCTATTTGGTTTGGGGATCAGATATGTTGGAGAAACTGTAGCAAAAAAACTAGCTAAACACTATAAAATTATAGACGCAATTGTGGCTGCTACCGAAGAAGATTTAGTCAATGTAGATGAAATAGGAATTAAGATTGCCCAAAGTGTAAGAGAATTTTTCGATGCGGAATCCAATAGAATGTTAATTGACAGGCTCAAGAACTATGGGGTGCAATTACAAATTTCTGCGGAGAAATTAGCTAATCAGACCGATACGCTTAAAAGTCAAACCTTTGTAGTTTCTGGTGTTTTTGAAAAAGTATCCCGAAATGAGCTCAAGAAACTAATAGAAGATAATGGCGGTAAAGTATCTAGTTCGATTTCTTCTAAAACGACCTATGTGGTAGCTGGCGCTAATATGGGTCCAAGTAAATTAGAAAAAGCAAATAAACTGGAGATTGCAATCATAAGTGAAGATGATTTTCTTAACTTAATTGGATAATGAAGGTAAGAACACTTATAAAAATATTACTATTAATTACGGGAAGTTTATGTGTTTTAAGTACCATTTTGCAAAACCCAACCATTGAGTTGTATGTAAAACCAATGACAGTACCGTTATTTTTTATGTTGTATTGGTTTAATGTAGATAAAGTTGATGCTTTATTTGTGATGGTCTTATTACTTTGTTTTCTAGGAGATATATTCTTGTTAACAGGTGTAGAGAATGGTTTTAAGTATGTGTTGCTAAGTTATACCTTGTGCTATTTTATTCTTTTTTATTTCCTATATAAAAATCACAACCCTATAGATTATAATACTACAGACATAATTTATATGGCAGTCTTCTTTGTGTTTTGGACAATTATAGCTTATGCTATATATGCCGTTACGAATCAAAATATGGGAGATATAAGACCTTATGGAATAGCTTATTTGATCATTCTTTATTCTTTATTAATTGGAGCCATTTTTCAGTATATAAATATAAGATCTCCAAAATCTCTTTGGTTTGCTATTGCTATTTTAAATTTTGTCATCAGTGATGCATGTTTTGCGTTAGATCGGTTTTATGTTCCTTCATTAGAGTTAAGAATTATAAATGCCATATATCAATTATTAGCAGTGTTTTTCTTAGTAAAGTTTAAAATTTCAAGCGCGGATCCCTTAAAAATTAGGAATTAGAACTAGTTGGTTGACATGATTTCATTTATTTGACTGAAATTTAGTATATTAACAAAAGGAAAAATTGTTTAATATGGTGTATAAAGGGGGATATTCCCTTGTTTTTACACAAGCTAAATTTAATGGATGGAGGAAAACTACTAAGATTTTTAATTTCTTTTTTGATTGTATTGCAAGTGCTGGGATTTGTATTTCAAATTCATGTTTTAAGTACTTACGGTAAACCAATACTATTTATTTTAATCACTTTACATTATGTATGGAGTAGTAAAAAAATAAAAGTACTTCATATTATTGTTCTTTTTGTGTTTTTTATTTCAGAATTAATGCATTCGATTGATGATTTAATTACTATAAAACATAGAATGTTGGTTAATATAGTTGGTTACATACTGTTGTTTTACTTTTTGTATTATAATCATAAATCTTTTAAATATAATCGTAGAGATGTTTTTACACTAATATTAGGAAGTTCATTGTATACCGTTATATTTTTTATTACGTATTCGGTTATAAGAGAGCCGATGGGAGATTTATATCTGATAGGGTTTCTTTATTTGTTATTGCTTTATGTTTTGCTGATTGTTGGAGCAATGCATTATATAAATATTAGATCAGAAAAATCATTATGGTTTTTTTTGGCAATGCTAAATTTTGCTTTTAGTGATTTTATTTTGTTGATAGATAAATTTTATCTTGAGTCGAATGAGCTAAAGGTGATTAGATTAATTTGTTTACCTCTTTCGCTGATTTTTTTAGTGAATTATATGATTACTAAATATAAATATCTTAAGTCTGAAGAATTTGAAGGGTTTTAAATTATAAATTAAAATATAGTTGAGTAAAAGAAAACTTGCATATCAATTATTGTTTATTTCAGGTGCTTTGCTGTTATTAACGTCTATTTTTAATGAAGAATGGTTGATTTATACTAAACCTTTGGTTGTTTGTTCAGTTTCATTTTTTTATGTTGTAGAGGTAGAAAGAGTAAATTTTTTAGTATTGGTAGCATTGCTCCTGATTTTATCAGCAGAAATTCTATCTGTTATAGATTTCAAAACACATTTTAGAATAATAAATATTCTTGGTTCATTATATTATATTTTAAATATGATTTTATTGCGGAAAAGTCTTCAGAAAGTCAAAATACAGCTGAAGAAAATTTTTACGCTTCAATTGGCAATAACAATGGGATTGATTACATATGTTGTTTATTCTGTAGCTGATATGATTTCTTTGAATATTGATGATGATCAAGTGTATCTTAATATTTTTATTGTCTTATTTATATTATTTATTGGTTTTTGTTATTATATCTATCTTAATAGTAGGACAGTGGTTAGTTCATCCTTAATGATTGCTGCGTCTTGTTTCCTTATCGTAAATATTCTTACCGTGCTCAATAAGTTGTATGTTTATCTCGATATTTTTGTTGTTATTACCAACGTTTTACAAGTTTTTGGTCATTATTTTTTAATTAAATTCTTTATCGAACAAGAAGACTTGAAACCTAATAATGTTGAGTTTTTTTAGTTTAATTGTTGATTTTTAATATCTTAACCGGGTATTAGGTTGTATGAAAAAACTTTTGTTAAGATTGAGAGGTATTAAGGGTATATATATATTGTTTTATTTTTCTTTTTTGATTGTTGTCCTAGTTGCTATGTTTTTAAAGGAAGAGTATTTGGTTTATACTAAGCCATTAATTCCGATCTCATTGATACTTATTCATGTTTTTAATGTTAAATCGATAAATCCTTATTATGTAGTGAGCATGTTAGTCATTCTGGCTAATGATACGTTAGTCTATATTGATTTTGCTAAGTATTTTGATCTAGTTGCCATAACAATCATAACATTTTATGTGTTATGTGTTTTTTTACTGAGAAAGTATATAACTCTTGCAGATTTACAACTAAAGAAATTCTTGACTTTTCCTATAATAATCAGTTTGACGCTTATATCATATTTGATTTTTTCAATATCTCAATTAGTACTTCCTAGTTTAATGGATTCGGTAGTTTCTTTTTTTATGATTCTAATAGCACTTTTGTTTTTTGTTGGAGTTTGCTTCTGTATATATATTATTGATAAGTACGAAAGTAATTTTAGGCTTTTCATTTCCGCAAGCTGTTGTCTTTTTGTGAGTGCTTTATTGTTAATCAATTATTTTTATTTCTATACAAGAGTGTTTACGATACTTATTAATATTGCTGAAATAGCGGGACTTTACTTTTTTCTTAGGTTTTTGATGGAAGCAAAACCAATTGATCTAGAATACGAAAAAGACAGGTATTTTTAGAATGTATGTAAGTGTTAATCTCGTAATAAAACAGATTGTGCTTGTATTGTTATTTAAATAACTAAAAGTTAAATACTTTGTTGTTTTTCTATTTTTCTTAGTGTATACAACGTACTTTTAAAATGTAAAATAGCTACATTTGTGTCTTAATCTTTATTTATAAATGATTTTAAAGGGTCTTAAAAAAAATGCACTAAAAAAAAGCATTGAATCTCACATAAAAAAAAGAAAGTCTCTTGCAAAAGAGGTTTCTGGCATAAAGAGTTTAGCAGTTCTGATAGATGCTTCACAGTCTGTTAATGTGCTATCGGTAGTTAAGCTAGCTAATGAATTGGGAGTTAAGTCAGAGCGACTAAAAGTAATGGGATATAAAGAAGATCAGAAAGAAATTTCTGATGATAAAGATGCTGCTTACTATAATGATAGGAGTTTTGGTGTTAATGGATCTGTTAAAAGCAATTCGTTAAATGATTTTATAAATAATGATTATGATGTTTTGATCAACTTCTATTCAGAAAGCAAGTTAGAATTGGATTATGTAGCTGCTGCATCAAAAGCTAAATTTAAAGTTGGTTTTGCAGAAATTGATAATCGTATTAATGATTTGGTAATAGGTGCTGCTAATCAAAACATAAATCTTTTTATTTCCGAATTAAAAAAATATTTAAAAATTTTACAGATAATATAATATGAGTGCTTTTCTGAGAGGAACTGGTGTAGCATTGGCAACGCCTTTTAATAATGATGGTTCAATTGATTTTGATGGAGTTGGATCATTAGTCGAATTTTGTATCGATGGTGGGGTAGAGTATCTGGTAGTCTTGGGAACTACTGCAGAGTCAGTAACGCTTACAAAAGAAGAGAAAAAGAGCTTAGTTGCACATATTGTAAAAATAAACAATAAAAGGCTGCCACTTATGATAGGTATAGGTGGTAATAATACAGCGGCTATTCTTGAGGAGATGCGAGATACGGATTTATCTGATTTTGATGCTATATTGTCTGTAGTTCCTATGTATAACAGGCCAAGCCAAGAAGGTATTTATCAGCATTACAAAACTATCAATGATGAAGCTTCATTACCCGTTTTGTTATATAATGTTCCATCAAGAACGGGTACCAACATGACTGCCGAAACTACACTTAGATTGGCACAATTAGATAAGATCATAGGAATTAAAGAGGCTACAGGAGATTTTACACAAGTGCTTAAAATTCTTAAAGATCGACCAAAAGACTTTCTTGTTATTTCTGGAGATGATGCTTTGGCATTGCCCGCTGTCGCAGCTGGTGGAGATGGAGTGATTAGTGTTGTCGGTCAAGGTTTTCCAAAAGAATTTTCGGAAATGATCCGTTTAGGACTTTCTGGAGAAACAAAAAAAGCATTTGAAATACTTTATAAAATGCTGCCAATTTTGGATTACGCTTTTGAAGAAGGCAATCCAGCCGGAATCAAGAATATTTTAAAGGTAAAAGGAATCTGTGAAGATTATTTACGATTGCCTTTAATTTCGGTTTCTAAGAATTTGGCTAACAAGATAGAGGAATTCGTAAATAATAACTAATAGGCTTTTATGGCTAAAAGAATTAAAGACCCTGGAATTGGTTTATCTTCTGATGAACAGGCTAAACGGTTTATTAATTCAGACGGTTCTTTTAACATTAAACATATCAATAGACGTACTTCTATTTCCAGAAGTTATAACTATTTAATTAGTATTACTTGGACAGAATTCTTTTGTTGGGTTCTATTAGGATATGTATTGATAAACTCGTTTTTCGCTATAATATATACTGTTATTGGAATTGCTGCGATCGCAGAACCTACAGGAAATCTATTTAGAGATTTTCTAAAGGCTTTCTTTTTTTCTGCCCAAACAGTAACTACTGTCGGATATGGTGCTATGGCACCTACTGGAGTTATCTTTGGGGTGATTTCTTCTTTTGAAGCTTTAATTGGATTATTAAGCTTTTCCTTTATTACAGGGTTGTTGTATGGAAGGTTCTCTAAACCGAAATCTAGTATCAAGTTTAGTGATGTTATGGTTGTGCGAGAACATAAAGGAGTAGATTGTATTATGTTTAGATTGATGAGTAGGAGTACTAATGTGATGATTCGCCCAAAAGTACAGGTTACATTAGCATTATCTCAGAAATCCAAAGATAAAACGTATGTAAATAATTTTTATAATTTAAAATTAGAAAGAAACGAAATTACATATTTACCAACAACTTGGACTGTAGTTCATCCAATTAATGAATCCAGTCCTCTGAGTGAATTTAATAGAGAAGACTTGTTAAGATTACATGGAGAAATCTTAATATTAGTAACCTATTATGATGAGTCTTTTGCCCAAGAACTTCATCAGGTGCATTCGTATGTATTGAATAATTTAAAATTAGATGAAGCGTTTGTTCCAGCATTTCATTATGATGAAGATGGATTCACTATTTTAGATCATGATAAAATTGGTGAAACAAAAAACTGTAAATCAGATAGTTAATCGTTGTTTCTTTTTCTTTTTTATTTTGCAACAAGCAGACATTTATTTAGTTATTTAATAGATGAATTAAAGTTTTTGTAATACGGTAGAAATATCTATTTTTGCCAGATGTTTTTTTAAGATATGAAGAGATTATTGTTTTTGCTGATTTTTGTGTTAACCCTTGGTTCTTGTAGTGAATACCAAAGAGTACTAAAAGAAGAAGAAGTTGGGCCTAAATATAAGTTAGCAGAAGAGTTATATAAAGAAGGTAAGTATAAAAAGGCATTACGTCTTTTTGAGCAAATCGTTCCTCAGTTTAGAGGTAAGCCGCAAGCAGAAAGGGTAATGTATTACTATTCTGATACATATTATAATTTAGAAGACTATTATCTAGCAGGATATCAGTTTGAGAGGTTTGCTAAATCTTATCCTAATAGTGACAAAAGAGAAGAAGCTTCTTATAAAGGAGCGAAGAGCTATTATTATTTATCACCAAGATATAGTTTAGATCAAAAAGAGACAGATGAAGCTTTAGAGAAACTGCAAACATATATCAATACGTTTCCAGAAAGCGAAAATCTAGAAGAAGCAAATAAATTAGTTGCTGAACTAAGAAATAAAAAAGAAAAGAAAGCTTTCGAGATAGCAAAGCAATATCATCATAGAGAAAATTATAAAGTGGCTATTAACGCTTTTGATAATTATTTAATTGATTATCCAGGATCCACTTTTAGAGAAAAAGCATTATATTACAAGCTAGAATCGCAATATTTATTAGCTATTGGTAGTTATGAGGTTTTGGTAAAGGAAAGGTTAGAAATAGCTAATGATTTTTATAATAATTATAAAAAGTACTTTAAAGAAGGAGAGTTTACTGCCAATGCTGAAGAAATATCAGAAGATATAAAAACAAGATTAGAAAAATTTAAATAGAAAATATAGGAGAAGATGGATTTGAAAAAAAGTAATGCCCCAGTAAATACAACTACTATTGATAAGAATTTAGTAGACCAACCTACAGATAATATTTATGAGGCTATTTCTGTAATATCTAAGAGAGCTAATCAAATTAATACAGATATTAAAAAGGAGCTTTTAGAGAAACTAGATGAATTCGCAACATATAATGATAGTCTAGAAGAAATCTTTGAAAACAAAGAACAAATCGAAGTTTCTAAGTTCTATGAAAGATTACCAAAACCTCATTCTCTAGCTGCACAAGAGTGGTTAGATGGTAAGATATACTATAGAAATACTAAGACAGATTCGGAATCTCTATAAGTATGTCATCGATATTAGGCGGTAAAAAGATTTTAATAGGTGTTACCGCTGGTATTGCTGCGTATAAAACAGCTGCCTTAGTACGTCTTTTTATTAAAACTGGCGCAGAAGTAAAGGTAGTAATGACTCCTGCAGCAAAAGATTTTGTAACGCCGCTTACACTTTCTACTTTATCTAAGAATCCTGTACATTCTTCATTTTATAATGAAGAAGATGAGAATGCAGAATGGAATAATCATGTAGAACTTGGTCTTTGGGCAGATTTGATGATAGTAGCTCCAGCTACAGCTAATACATTATCTAAAATGTCAACAGGAAATAGTGATAACTTGTTGTTGGCGACGTATTTATCTGCTAAATGCCCAGTTTATTTTGCTCCTGCAATGGATTTAGATATGTATAATCATCCATCTACTCATGAGACCTTTAGTAAACTTCAGGAGTTCGGAAATATAATGATCCCTGCAGAATCTGGTGAATTGGCAAGTGGGTTAGTGGGACAAGGAAGAATGGCTGAACCTTCTACGATTGTTAGTTTTATAGAAGATGATATTTTAGGAAAACTTCCGTTAAAAGGACAAAAGGTATTAATAACTGCAGGTCCGACTTATGAAGCGATTGATCCCGTAAGATTTATTGGAAATCACTCTAGCGGAAGAATGGGAATAGAGCTGGCTAAAGCTGCAGCTAATCTAGGAGCACAAGTAACATTGGTTTTAGGACCATCTTCATTAAAAGTAACGCATGATTTTATTACAGTTGTACCTGTCGTCAGTGCGGCATCTATGTATGAAGCTGTTACAAAAGAATTTGATAATTGCGATATTGCAATAGCGTCAGCTGCAGTTGCTGATTATAGACCTAAAGTTGTATCGAATCAGAAAATAAAAAAATCTGGCACTGATTTTTCTATAGAACTAGAGCGTACTACAGATATTCTTAAATGGATGGGGTCTGTGAAAAAAGATCAGTTTTTAGTTGGATTTGCTTTAGAAACGGAGAATGAAGAAGAAAACGCAAAAAATAAATTAAAAAAGAAGAATTTAGACCTCATTGTTCTTAATTCTCTTAATGATAAGGGAGCAGGTTTTAAAGGACAAACTAATAAAGTAACACTGATTAATCATAAATTAGAAATTAAAGCGTTTGAACTAAAAACCAAGACAGAGGTTGCGCTGGATATTTTTAATGAAATTAATGAACTACGTAATGCATAAACTTATTCTTTTTGTTACAATTTTATGTTGTATTGGACTGAGTGCCCAAGAATTTAATGCTACTGTAGTAGTAAATGCAGAGCAAACAGGAAATCCTAATCTTCAAGTTTTTAAAACTTTAGAAAGATCCGTAACAGAGTTTATTAATAATACTAAGTGGACTGAATTAGAGTACCGTACAGAAGAAAGAATAGACTGTAGTTTTTTTATTAATATTCTTGGTAATACGAATGATAGTTTCTCTGCTACGTTGCAGGTGCAAGCATCAAGACCTGTGTATGGTGCTGGTTATAAAACGACAATTTTAAATATTAACGATAAACAGTTTAATTTTAATTATCTGGAATTTCAACCTTTGAATTTTAATCCTAATAGTTATGAATCTAATCTTATTTCTGTAGTTGCTTTTTACCTGTATACTATTTTAGGAGTAGATGCAGATACTTTTGAATTGAATTCAGGAACTAATTATTATCAAGAAGCTAAAGGTATAGTAAATAATGCCCAAGGAAGTAATACATTAGGGTGGAACGGACAAGATGGAGCACAATCAAGATTCAGACTTAATGACGATTTATTATCAGGTACTTTTGATGGATATAGATCAGCATTGTATACGTATCATAGAGAAGGTCTTGATATTATGAATAACGATTTAAAGAAAGGAAAAGAAGTTATTCTAGAATCGATGAAAACATTAGAAAGTATGCATAGGACCAGACCTAATTCCTATATAATGAGAGTGTTTTTTGATGCTAAAGCAGATGAAGTATCTGGAATTCTTTCAGGAGGACCTTCGCTTAATATTGCCGAAACAATGGCAATACTCGGAAGGATAGCTCCAACTTATACAAGTAACTGGTCTGAGATAAAGTTTTAAGATTTTCTTTTTCGTAATCTTTTTAAAAACTATAGTATATTTACTTCCTTTAATAACAACAAAATATTAGTATCTTTTGCTTAGAAGTCTTTCGATAAAAAACTTCGCCTTAATTGAACAACTACAAGTTTCTTTTGATACTGGTTTGATCACAATTACTGGAGAAACAGGAGCAGGTAAGTCTCTGCTATTAGGTGCTTTGGGTCTTTTGCTAGGTAAAAGAGCCGACCTCAGTAGTGTAAAAGATAACTCCGTAAAATGTAGTATCGAGGGGGTTTTTGATATAGAAAAGTATGACCTGGAACCACTTTTCGAAGAAGAGGATTTAGATTATGAGATAGAAACGATCATTAGAAGAGAAATCTTACCTTCCGGAAAATCTAGAGCATTCATTAATGATACGCCTGTTACACTACATTCCCTTAATAAGTTAGGTCTTCGTTTAATTGATATTCATAGTCAGCATCAAACATTAGAAGTGACTACAAATGATTTTCAATTCGATGTATTAGATGCGTTATCAGAATCTAATAGAGAGCTACAATCTTATAAACGAGGATTGTCTTTGTTGAAGGAAAAGGAAAAAGAAGAAAAAGCCTTATTAGATAGTCAGCAAGAATTGACTAAAGAACATGATTATAATTCTTTTCTACTGAATGAACTGGAAGAAGCAAAGCTTAAACCAGGAGAATTATCTGAGCTAGAAGAACGTTACGAAACGCTTATTAATATTGAAGAAATACAGGAACGATTATCAGGTTCTGTTTCTTTAATTTCTTCTGAAGAAGTTGGAGTTTCTGATCTTTTGAATACCATAAAGACTAATATCTCTAAAGTAGCTCCATATTCCGGAACGTTAAAAGAACTGTCTGATAGAATCCAGAGTGTATACATCGAGTTAGAAGATGTAAATGATTCATTACAGAATGAGTTAGAACGATTAGAAGCAGATCCTGAGCAATTAGAAGAAGTTGGTCAAAGATTACAGATGATACATAATCTTCAGACTAAACATACTGTGTCGTCTGTAGAAGAGCTTATAAAAATTAAAGAAGGGCTTCAGGAAAAAGTTTCAAAAACAGAGTCCTTGAATGGAGATATTGAAAGTGTAAGAAAAGAGATAGAGACTACAAAAGTTCAATTAGATCAAGTTGCTATTAAAATTCATAAGAAAAGGACAAAAGCATTGCCTAAATTAGTGTCAGAATTAGAAAATATCCTAAAAGCATTGGGTATGGTTAATGCTAGTTTTAAAAGCTCATTAACCTTACAAGAAAAGTATTTTTCTAATGGAAAAGAGGTGTTAGAATTTTTGTTTTCAGCAAATAAAGGAGGGACTTTTGGAGAATTAAAGAAAGTTGCATCTGGTGGAGAGCTTTCTAGAATTATGATCGGTATAAAGACAATACTCTCCAGGTATACACAATTACCAACTATTATTTTTGACGAAATAGATACCGGAGTTTCTGGTGAGGTAGCACATAAGATGGCAGACTTGATGATGAATATGAGTAAAAACTTACAGGTTTTTAGTATCACTCATTTACCCCAAATTGCAGCTAATGGGCAGAGTCAGTACAAAGTTTTTAAAGAAGATGTAAACGACACTACAGTTACCAGATTGAAGTTGTTAGACGAGGAAGAAAGAATTAAAGAGATTGCAGAAATGATAGGAGGTAAGAATATTTCTGATTCTGCCTTAACTCATGCAAAATCACTATTGCATTATCAAAGCTAAAGTTCTTAGTGTGGATTTAGGTCGTTTTAGTATCTTTACCAATCATAAAATCATTTATAATTTACGATTAAATGTCATATAATTTATTAAAAGGTAAAAGAGGTATAATTTTCGGTGCATTGGATGAAAGTTCAATAGCCTGGAAAACGGCAGAGCGTGTTTTTGAGGAAGGCGGTACTTTTGTCCTTACGAATGCTCCTGTTGCAATGCGTATGGGAACTATTAAGGAACTGGCAGAAAAAACAAATTCTCAAATAATACCAGCAGATGCGACTTCTTTAGAAGATCTTGAAAATCTTGTTGAAAAATCAGTTGAGATATTGGGCGGAAAGCTTGATTTTGTTCTCCATTCTATTGGAATGTCTGTAAATGTAAGAAAAGGTCGTCATTACACGGACTTAAATTATGATTGGAGTGAAAAAGGATGGGATGTTTCTGCACTTTCTTTTCATAAAACAATGCAGACCTTGTTTAAAAAAGAAGCAATGAATGAGTGGGGGAGTATAGTTGCTCTTACCTATATGGCCGCTCAGCGAGTATTTCCTGATTATAATGATATGGCAGATAATAAAGCATATCTCGAATCTATAGCTCGTAGTTTTGGTTACTTCTTCGGTCGTGATAAAAAAGTAAGAGTTAATACCATTTCTCAATCTCCAACTGCCACAACAGCAGGAAAAGGAGTAAAAGGATTTGATGGATTTATCGAATATGCTGATAAAATGTCTCCATTAGGTAATGCTTCGGCGGATGATTGTGCGGATTATACAATCACATTGTTTTCGGATCTAACGAAAAAAGTAACACTACAAAATCTATATCATGACGGAGGATTCTCTAATATGGGAGTTAGTCAGATGGTTATGGAAAAGTTTGTAGACGAAGAATAATAGTGTACAGAAAATATATCTTATAAAAAGCTCAATTCGATCAGGGTTGAGCTTTTTAATTTTATAAACGATTCTTTATAACTTACTAAAACCATAGTATCATACTATGTTAAGATTCTTTCGATTATTTACCTTTGTCTTATGAATGTTTCTTTTTCTTTTGTCATTCCTGTGTTTAACAGACCTAACGAAATAGAGGAGCTGTTAAATAGCATGATCTTGCTGGATTATGAAAAATCATATGAGATAGTAATTATAGAGGATGGTTCATCCGAAACGGCAGAAGATGTTATTAAGAAATATGATGATAAGCTACATATCAGTTATTATAAAAAACCAAATACAGGTCCTGGAGATTCTCGTAATTATGGAATGGACAAGGCAAAAGGGAATTACTTTTTGATTCTGGATAGTGATGTGTTATTACCTTCTGATTATCTAAATAAAGTAGAAGATTTTTTGTCAATAAATTTTGTTCATTGTTTTGGAGGCCCAGATGATGCACACAAGGATTTTTCTGATTTGCAAAAGGCTATAAGTTTTAGTATGACCTCATATCTTACCACAGGAGGTATTAGAGGGAGAAAGAATACATTAGGTAAGTTTCAACCTCGAAGTTTTAATATGGGTATATCTAAAGAAGCTTTTGAAGCTTCTGAGGGTTTTGGGAATATTCATCCTGGAGAAGATCCCGATCTTACGATAAGACTTTGGAAACTTGGTTATAAAACCGCGTTGATACCAAATGCTAAAGTTTTTCATAAACGAAGAATTTCTTGGGATAAATTTTATATACAGGTTAATAAATTTGGATTGGTACGACCAATTCTTAATTTATGGCATCCAGAGACATCAAAAATTACATATTGGTTTCCAACGCTGTTTATAGTGTATACACTATTTTCTTTGATTACCTTTTTTATAGGTTATTGGTATTTTATAGCATTATGGATGTTGTATTTTATTGTTGTTTTCATAAGCGCATCAATAAACTATAATAGTTTTAGTATTGGTGTTCAATCTGTTATTGCAGTGTTTGTGCAATTTTATGGATACGGTAAAGGATTCCTAAAATCTTATTATTATATTCATCTATTGAAAAAAGTTCCTGAACAACAATTTAAGAAATTGTTTTTTTCAAAGTAATGCCTATGTCTAAAACTAAATTAAGTAGATTCTCTTTAAAAAGAAATAACGTCAAAACGTTTCTGTTTTTTTTGGCATTTACCTCTATTTTATGGCTTTTTATACAGTTTTCTAAAAATTATACGCAAGAAGTAGCGTTTGATGTTCAATATATCAATTTACCAGAAGATAGAATTTTAGACGAGAATAGTGATCAAGACCTAAAACTAACACTTAATGGTAATGGTTTTAGATTGATAAACTATACTTGGAGTAAACCTTTATTGAAATTTGATATTACAAATGCTATAGAGATTAAAGAAAATGATTATTATTTTTATTTAGGCGAAGCAAACCAATCTCTAAAAAATAAATTAAATTTTAATGGCAGAGTGCTTTCTGTCCAAAAAGATACTTTAAAAGTAATATTAGATATTAATTTAAAGAAGAAAATTCCGATACAATTAACAAAAGAAATTGAATATGCTCCCGGATATGGCAGTGATGAGGGAGTTGTTCTTTCTCCGGATTCAATTACAATTAGTGGTCCTAAGAGAATCATAGACACAATACATCAAGTAACGACCGAAAACCTTAAGCTTGATGCGGTAAATACAGATTATAACAAAATATTGTCAATTAAGATAGATAGTTTACCACCAAGAATTCAAGTAGTTCCAAAAGAAGTAGAAGCAAACATTGTAGTTAGTAAATTTACTGAAGGAAGTCAGGAAATCCCGATAACATTAATAAATGTTCCTGATACTAGGGAGATTAAGATTTTTCCTAAAGAAGTAAAAGTAGTCTATAGAGTAGGACTTGATAAGTATAATGAAATCAATCAAAGGGATTTTAAGGTGATAGCCGACTACAATAAGGTGGCAGAAGATAGTTCTTTCTTAATTTTGGAATTAATAGATATGCCTACGGCAATTCACGATGTGCGCTTACAAGATAAACAAGTACAATTTATAATTCTAAACTAAGCGTGAAGGTAATTGGACTGACAGGAGGAATAGGAAGCGGGAAATCAACTGTTGCAGAGATGTTTGCAAAACTTGGAGTACCTATTTATATCGCAGATGACGAAGCTAAAAAATTGATGAATGAAGATATTAGTGTAAAGAAGCAGATTGTAGCTCTGTTAGGTGTGAATTCGTATACGGAACAAGGATTAAATCGTTCCTTTATTGCAGACAAAGTTTTTAATAATAAAGAACTTCTAGAAAAACTTAATGCTATAGTACATCCAAAAGTGGCTACTCATTTTACTAAATGGAAGAATGAACAAAAGTTTGAGTATGTTATAAAAGAAGCAGCCATATTGTTCGAAAATGGTGGTTACAAAAGGTGTGACCATACAATTCTGGTAACTGCTCCAAAAGAAACCCGAATTAAAAGAGTTTTAAAAAGAGATAATACTACAAGATCGCAGGTTCTTGCTAGATTGAAGAATCAATGGGAAGACTCTGAGAAAATCCCATTAGCAGATTTTGTTATTATTAATACGAATTTAGAAGAAACTTGGCTTCAAATTAAAAAAATCCACAATAAACTCACCCTTTAATTGCGTTATTTTTTCAATCTTTCATTTTGTTAACATTTGGTTAAACCCTAAAGTAGCTAAATGTTAAAGTCTTACTTTTGACCTATGAATAAAAGGTTATTCGCATTGCTGATCCTTCTGATGAGTTTATCATTAATCGGTATTATTTTTGTTCAGGGATATTGGATTCAAAATACAGTAGAGAATAACAGGGAACAGTTTTCTTTTAATGCAAAGCAAATATTGATTTCTGTCTCTAATAAGATCGAGTACAGGGAATTTGAAGAAATGTATTATCCATTACAGGAGATATTAGATAGTATTAAGGAACCTGATAATAAAACAATACAACAGCTCTTAGACATAGGTTTTGATAAAGGATCATTTGCTTTTGGAGATGGCGTTCTAGAAGAAGATTCTAAATTATTTTCTTCTTTTATAGACTTTAATATCGATACTGTAAGATTAAAGGATATATTAAATAGAAATGCAGAATTAGTAGAAGATGAAGAGCAGAGTTATCAAACAAGACAAAGATCTAAATCAAAACTAGACAGATTGAGTGCTCTTACAGATTTGCATAGAAGAGATTATGAAATTGTTATTGATCAACTTGCAAATTTTATTCCTATTCATCGTAGGGTAAAAAAAGAAGAGGTTGAGAAATTATTAAAGAAAGAATTGGCTGAGCGAGATATGAAAGTTGATTTCGAGTATGCTATATACAGTAATGCTTTGGCAACTCGAGTACGTTCTGATGATTTTAGTGCAAATGAAAGTGATGGTAATACTTTTGCCGTACCTCTTTTTGTGAATAATGAAGATGGTTCGAGCATGTATCAGTTATATGTAAACTTTACAGGTAAGAATAGGTATATTTTATCGACTATAAAAGGAATGGCAATTTTGTCAATAATTTTTACGTTGGTTATAGTAGTAGCATATTCAAGTGCTTTATCTCAATTGTTACAGCAAAGACAGATATCGCAAATAAAGACGGATTTCATTAATAATATGACTCATGAGCTTAAGACGCCAATTGCGACAATTAACCTTGCATTAGATGCTGTTAAAAATCCTAAAATAGCTGATGATCAAGAAAAAGTGAATCGTTATATGACCATGATTCGTGAAGAGAATAAAAGAATGCTTACGCAGGTAGAAAATGTATTAAGGATATCTCAACTCGAAAAAAATGAGTTAAATATTAAAAAGGAACGTTTAGAATTGCATGACATAATAGAAGATGCAATGACGCATGTTTCTCTAATTGTAGAAGATAGAAAAGGCTATATAAAGACACATTTAGGAGCACTTAAATCTAGTATATTGGCTAATGATAGTCATATGACTAATGTAATAGTTAATGTATTAGACAATGCAATAAAATATTCGGAAGGTGCACCTAAGATTGATATATATACAGAAAATGTAAAAAATAGTATTGTCTTAAAAATACGTGATCAAGGAGTTGGAATGAGTAAAGTTGCTCAGAAAAAGATTTTCGAGAAGTTCTTTAGAGAACATACCGGAGATTTACATAATGTAAAAGGTCATGGATTAGGATTGACATATGTAAAAAGAATTATAGACGACCATCATGGTCAAATATGGGTGGAGAGTGAACGGGGAAAAGGCTCCACATTTATAACTAAATTACCGTTAATATCTTAAAATATGGAAACAGAGAACAAAAAGATTTTGCTTGTCGAAGATGATCCGAATTTTGGTACAGTACTAAAGGATTATCTTGTTATGAATGATTATGATGTTGTACATGCTAAAAATGGGATGGAAGGCTTCGAAAAATTCAAAAAGGATGATTATGATATGTGTATCTTAGATGTAATGATGCCTTATAAGGATGGATTTACATTAGCAAAAGAAATTAGGGATAAGAATGAAGAAGTTCCTATTATCTTCCTAACGGCAAAAGCTATGAAAGAAGATGTGCTAAAGGGATATAAAGTAGGAGCAGATGATTATCTAAA
The DNA here is from genome assembly GCF_947492405.1 of uncultured Aquimarina sp. GTDB lineage: Bacteria > Bacteroidota > Bacteroidia > Flavobacteriales > Flavobacteriaceae > Aquimarina. The sequence continues at coordinate 1,316,863 of NZ_CANLMP010000001.1, read as the reverse complement.
TAAACCATTTGATAGCGAAGTCTTATTGATGAAAATACAAGCAATCATGCAGCGTAAGAGTACAGAGTCTGTTGCAGATAGCAAACAATTTGAATTCAAAATAGGAGGATTCCATCTTAATTCTAAGCTTAGATTTCTAACTTTTAGAGAAGAAGACCCTATTAAACTATCTCCTAAGGAGAATGAATTATTACGTCTATTAGCATTACATCTTAATGATTTGATGCCTAGAGAGCTAGCACTAACTAAAATATGGAGGGATGATAATTATTTTACTTCTCGAAGTATGGATGTTTATATTGCTAAGCTTAGAAAATATTTAAAGAAAGATGAAAATGTGGAAATTCTAAATATCCACGGTGAAGGGTTCAGACTTGTTGTACGTAGTGATGAATCATAGGTAACAAACGGTAACTAATTATATATAAAGTCGCTATAGGTTATTTCCTGTGGCGATTTTTTTGATATACGATAGTACGGATTCGAGATTGTATTGATAATCAAACCATTCTATTTCTAGATCTTTTCTAAACCAGGTAAGTTGTCTCTTGGCAAAACGTCTGGTGTTTTTTTTGATTTCAGAGATTGCAAAATTTAGATCCCAAGTTCCTTCAATAAAATTAAAGATTTCTTTATATCCAACAGTATTTAATGCGTTTAAGGATTTATAGGAGTATAACTCCTTTACTTCATCAAGTAATCCTTCCCTGACCATTATGTCGACCCTTTCATTTATTCTGTCATAAATAATCGATCTTTCTGCAGTAATACCTATTTTAACTACATTAAATGGACGCTTTTTTGGAGTTTTAGTAATAAATGAAGAATATGGCTTCCCACTGCTGATACAAACTTCTAAGGCTCTCATAACCCGATGTGTATTGTGGATGTCTACTTTTTCGAAATATAAAGGATCTAATGTTTTTAATTGTTGTTGTAAACTTTCTATACCTTCAGTGTCATACCGCTCCTTCAAAGCTTTTCTGACATCTTCGGATATTTCTGGAAAGCTATCCAAACCTTTAGTAACTGCATCCACATATAATCCGGAACCGCCTACTAAAATCGCATATTCATTTTTTTTGAAAAGCTTGTCCAGTGTGTCTAAAGCGTCTTTTTCAAAATCGCCTACAGAATAGAGCTCCGTTATACTCTTATGTTGAATAAAATGATGCTTGGCTTGTTGTAATTCATTATCGTCAGGAACCGCTGTACCAATACACATTTCTTTATAAAATTGTCTGCTATCTGCAGAAACAATTTCACATTTCAGATGCTTAGCAAGTTTGATACTTAAGCTTGTTTTTCCTATTGCTGTAGGGCCTACAACTACAATTAATGTATTAGTCATTAAATAAAGTATGTCCACAATTATGGCAGAATTTCGAATCATCTAAATGATTGTCTGCATTACAATTGGCACAATGTTGTGTGTTAAGATTTATCTTAGTTTCTTTAGCTTGTTGCGCATATTCTGCACTAACTATGCCAGTCGGTACAGCAATGATTCCATAACCTAATATCATTACCATTGAGGCAATTAATTGTCCCAAAGGCGTTTCAGGAGAAATATCTCCATATCCTACAGTAGTAAGTGTTACTATACACCAATATACACTTCTAGGAATACTATTAAAACCATGTTCAGGACCTTCAATTAAATACATAACAGTACCTAGTATAATAGCAACTATTAAAACCGCAAACAAAAAAACTGATATTTTAGCTCTACTAGCTTTTAATGCCTTTGCTAGACTATTAGATTCTCCAATAAAACGTGCCAATTTTAAAATTCTAAAAACCCTTAATAAACGTAGTGCCCTTAATGCTACAAGTGCATGAGTACCTACAAATAGAATTGATAAATATTTAGGAATTGTAGATAAGAAATCAATAATGCCATAAAAACTAAAAATATATGTCTTTGGTTTACTAATGGTAATAATTCTTAAAATATATTCAATAGTAAATACGATTGTGATAACCCACTCTAATATATTAAATAAAGAAGCATATTTTTCATTTATATAAGAAACGCTTTCTAACATTACCAGCACGATACTGGCTAGAATCATTGTAAGAATGATTAGGTCAAAAGATTTACCAGCTTTTGTATCAGCTTCATAAATTACTTCGTGTAATTTATGCTTCCAGTTTTTGTTTTTCGAATGAGTATTCAAAATTGATTATTTTAACGAAAATACTAAAAAATTAGCTAGTTTTTTTTATCGTGATTACGGTGTTATTTTCCATATCGACTATTAAATTGAAGAATTCTTTTAAAGAATCATAATATTCTACAGGATAATAAGACGATAAAAATTTAATATTATGATTAATCTGAAGTTTGTCACCTGCCAGTTGAAAGTTTAAACTTAATTTTCCGGTTTTTCCTGGAAGTACATAGTTTTTATTTTCAGGAATATCTAGAAATTGGCAGTTCTCAGGGATTTCAATTAAAACGATATAAGAATAAGAATCATTATATCCGAAGTCCACTGGATAAGTTCTTTCATTTAGTTTAAAAGGATTTTCTTTAAAGAATGATTTGGTAAATGGTTTTAGATAAATAATATCTTCAATCTGTTCTGTCGATTTGGTGAAATTAACTTCTTCTATGAACGGTTTTTCTAAATCATCTTCGTTTTGTAAAGAAGCTTCCGATACTGTAAGATTTTCATCATCGTTTAGAATCTTATTTAAATATTTTTCTTTAAGTACTTTATCAAATGCTTTTCTCCTAAAGTAAGCGTGATATCCATTATAGGTGTATTTTGCTTCTCCTTCGAGGGTTAATTTATTAGTTAGTTTTAACTTTTCTCGATAATAATGTGATGAACGATTTTTAGATGTAATATCTATCCAGGAACTTCCTTTTTTGAAATCTAAAAGTCTAGCATATTGATTTAAACATCTAAAAGGAATTTGACCAAACGCTAGGGTTTTTTCTGTTGCATCTAATAAATGAGTTTCCTGATCGATTGTCAATTGAATAATTAAGTAGTTAAAATCTGTAAGTACTGGATGAACTTTGGTAGCGTACCCATTACTTCTGGTTGATAATAAAACAGGTTTTACCGTAAACCCTTGTTCTTTATATATATTATGTAGCAGGATGTTCATTTCTGCTACATTTCCAACTTTAGATTTCAGTATTTCTTTTATATCTACATCTCTGAAAATACGATATTTTTTATTCCAGGTATAGTTATTAGTAACATGTTTATAAATAGCCTTCGCTTTTTCTAAGCTAATTGGCATCGTCTTTATAGCCTCAGGAAGTACATTTTTAGTGGCATTTGCTTTTTTAAGTTGTATTCCTATTGTTTTTTCGGTTCTAAGCTCTTTGTCTACGTTTTTCCATGTTTCGGTATATTTTTTATTAACCCCGTCAAAACCTTTATATTCTCTGAGTTCATATTCTACCCGAGAAAAATAATTCTTTTTGGCAGTCATATATTTCTCTTCTTTAAAGGCAGGTATATCTTTCATAATGTATTGATTATGTGAACAATCTGCTGTAGCACTATTGCTAAGTTCAATACATTCTCTTTTTATGGAACTTTCTTCTACATCGAGTTTTAGTGGCCCAACTAATCTAATATTATAAAGGTAATTTCCTGGAAGATCATTAATATATTCACTATACATTTTAGGAATATCATCCTGAAAATCCCATCCATTAAAATTGAAAATAAAAGGTGATTCTGTTTGATATGAATAGGTAATAACTGAGCCTGGTTTTACATTAGGGAAGGCGAATTTTACTAACGTATAATGATCGTTATATTTTTCTCTATATATTTTGTCTTCTTCTAGTTTGGTTTTTACGATTTTTCCATTTTCCAGATTATGAGTAAATGCTATAAGATTTCTCAGGATTTCCTTTCTGCTTTTATTTCTGTATAAAAGTACTTCAATTGTACTCTCATCAAATCCTTCTTTATTTAGGATTTTAATTTTTCCGCTATAATCCGTTAATAGATTGTAGTTTCCACCGTTCTCTATTCTACTAAAACCTTTTTCATATATAAAAAACGCATTAGCTGTAGTGTCTTTTTCATAGCGAGTTCCTTTTAGGTCGGCTTCGCTTACCACCAAACTTTTGTAGTTATAGTTTTCTTGAGAGATACTTAAAAATGAAAGAGAAAGAAATAAAACTGATAAAAAAGACTTATGCATTAAATGTATTTTTAGTATATAATATTTAGTAGCTTTTAAGATGGAAATGTTACTCCTTTGACTCTATTTTATTTTTATCCAATGCTACTACCTTTAGTTTTTTATGTTGTCGTACATAACTTTGAATAATGTGCTGAGCATTGGGATTATGTCCCATAGGAGTAATAATAGATCTTAAGATATTAATATTGTTAATCTGATGATTAAGGTTAAAAAATCCGATTCCTTTAAACTCACCATCTTCTATTAGGATTACGCTTTGTTCATCGATATCACGACCACGATCAATTACAATCATGTCTTTGTTCTTAAAAGAATGATCAGAAATAAACTCTTGCACACGTTTATTATAATCTTCAATAGGTTCGTTTTGAATACAAGCACCGCTACATTGTTTGATGGTATGATTGAAACAATTTTCTTTTCCTTTGTCTAATCCCATTAACTTTAAACATAGATTATATTCTTCTGTCCATCTATACATTAAAGATTTTGCCTGTTGTCTATTCGTAAATGTTGTAATGCTGGATTTGTTTCTATCGACTTTATTGACTTTTAGATTTATATAACCATTAGTATCAGTAAATTGATATAATGCCTGATCAAATTTAGTTCGCTTAAGTGATCGGTTATATTTAGGCCTGTTGAGTTTTATCTCTTCATTTTCTTTTAAAAGAGCTAATAATTCACTACCCGTAATCTCATAAGTTACACTTGCCACTTCTTCCTGAATGTTTTTAGACTTTCTGTTATCGTTAGTGAAATGTTGCGTAACTCTTTTTTTAATGTTTTTGCTTTTTCCAATATAAATTATAGTGCCATCTTCACGATGCATATAATAGACTCCCGTAGTCGATGGAACATTCTCGATAAGTTTAAGTAGTTTGTCATCTACTTTTTTCTTAGTATCTAAACGGACAGTTTCTTTAAGAATGTTTTTTTCTGCATCCTTTGATAAGAGTAATTTAAAAAGTTTGACAGTTGCTTGTGCGTCTCCAGTAGCTCTATGTCTATCAGAAATGGCAATTCCTAAACTACGAACTAATTTTCCGAGACTATATGATTTTTGATCAGGAATCAGTTTTTGAGAAAGTTCTACTGTACAGAGTGACTTACGTTCAAAATCAAAACCTAATCTATCAAACTCAGTTCTTAAAATTCTATAGTCAAAAGATGCATTATGTGCTACGATAATACAATCAGTAGTGATTTCGACAATTCTTTTAGCTACTTCGTAAAATTTAGGAGCGTTACGAAGCATTTTATTATTTATTCCTGTTAAGTTAACTACAAACGGTTGTATGGGTTTTTCTGGATTAATCAAACTAATAAATTGATCAACTACTTTATGACCGTCATATTTATAGATCGCTATTTCTGTAATTCCTTCTTCATTATATTTTCCTCCTGTAGTTTCTATATCTAAAATTGCGTACATCATTCTTTTCTGGTGGGGTAGTCTTTGTCTATTAATTTATTTCTCGACCTAAAGTAACATTTTTTAATGACTATAGTTTCTTGCACCAAAAATAGAACTTCCAATACGTACCATAGTGCTACCAGATTCTATAGCAAGTTGGTAGTCTCCACTCATGCCAATTGATAATGTTTTTAATGTAGGATGGTCTGTTTTAAGTGTTTCAAAAAGTAATTGGATGCTATTAAATTCATTTTTGATTTGCTCTATGTCCTCAGTAAAAGTTGCCATCCCCATGAATCCTGTAATTTTGATATTGGTAAATGATTTAACTTCTTGAGAGTTTAATAAACTTTTGGCTTCCGTTGTATCAAGTCCAAATTTACTTTCTTCCTGAGCTATTTTGATTTGTAATAGGCAATTGATGGTTCTATCATTTTTGATAGCTTGTTTATTGATTTCTTTCAAAAGCTTCAAACTATCAACAGCATGAATAGTATCTACATAAGGGGCCATATACTTTACTTTATTAGTCTGTACGTGACCTATCATATGCCAGGAAATATCTTTTGGCATTTTTTCCCATTTTTGGGTCATTTCCTGAATTTTATTTTCTCCAAAGACTCTTTGTCCAGCTTGATAAGCTTCTAGTAAATCCGAAACAGGCTTTGTTTTAGAGACAGCTACAAGAGTTACTTCTTCTGGGATTGTTTTACGTATTTGTTTTAGGTTTTCCTCAATAGAATTCATAAGGTGCAAAGATACCTAAATTTACAAAAACTAAGTTGTAATATTGGTTTAGTAGCAGGAATCAGATTTAAAAGACATCCATCCCCAGGCCTTCCTTCAAAGGAAGGTAGTTAAAAAAGTCTCCCTTTTGAAGGGAAGTTTAGAGGGATGTTATAAACAATAAGAATCAAAAGTTCGTTTTAATAAAATACCGTTTAATTATGCGAAAAATAGATTCCAGCCTGCGCTGGAATGACACGAACCAAATAACAAGAAAAGTTGTCATTCTGACGTAGACCAGAATCCAAAATAACAGCGAAAATTTTTAAAAAAAAGACAGTACTAGAAGATCTTAGCAATTGTTGCAAAGATTTTAATTTCAGAATTCATAAATCGTAATACCACTTCTTAGTTTTGGTTCTATATATGTACTTTTAGGAGGCATTTTTAGACCTTGATCTGCAATTTTTTTCATTTGATCAACAGAAGCAGGAAACAACCCAAAACCAACCTGAAACTCTCCTTGATCGACCTTACTTTTTACATAAACGATATCATTCTTTCCGTGAGAATACTCTATTCGATTGTCAGTTCTGAGATCTTTAATACTCAGAATAGGATCTAATATAGTTTTAAAAAGAATCTGTGCATCTAGTTCATCTAATGCATCTGTAAATTCATAAATTGTTTTCCTAAGGTATAAAGAGTAAAATTCTCCATCCAGATACATACTAAAATGATGCGGTTGAGACGGTTTGTACACTTCAATTCCTCTGTTTTCTATTCTGAACCATTCGTCTAGTCGGATTAAGAATTCTTCTTTTGACAAGCCATTAAGGTCTTTAATTAATCTATTGAACTCATATATTCTAAGATCTGATTCAGGGATAAGGTAACTCATAAAAAAATTGTAGGGTTCTGTTCCTTGATGTTCTAAGTTATTAGATGCAAGATCTTTTGCCAATAAATATGAAGAAGCGGATCTGTGATGTCCATCTGCAATATAGATAGTTTTCATTGCATCAAAAGCTGATTGAATTTTTTCAATACTTTTTTTATCATTCACTCTCCATAGATAGTGTGTGTCGCGATACGTAGTAGTAAATTCATATTCTGCTCTTTCCTGAACAACATTTTTGATTATTTGCGCGATTGTATCATCATCTGGATAGGTGAGAAGTACCGGTTCTGCATTGAATCCTACAGTTTTTAGATATTGTTTGAAAGTTGTTTCTCTATCTGCTAAAGTATCTTCGTGCTTTTTGATGATATCATTTTCATAATCTTCTGCACTTGCAGCAGCAATAATACCAGAGAAGGATTCTTTTTCTCGATTTACAATTTTATATATATAGAAACAAGGAGTTTGATCTTGCATAAAAATCTCATCTTCCTTGAACTCTAAATATCGGTTGCGAACCAGTTTATAACGCTCTTCACCAGAAATCTCTTTGTGATACTTATAACCGGGATTGACAATGTGCAAAAAAGAATAAGGATTATAATCCATTCTGGAATCTCTTTCTACCGGAGTATAACTTTGGTAAGATCGTGAAGCGATCAAACTCACTTTATCTCTTGTAGGACGAACTGCTCTGAATGGATTTATTTTTGCCATTACTGATATCTTTTTACATTTTCGGTTAGTATTTTGAAAAAATCATTTTTACTAACCATTGAATTAATTTCTGTATCTGGTTTTAGTTTTTTAAATTTTACTTTTTCACTGCTTAAGGTGTATATTGGCCCATTATATTCATAAGATTCTAAGAACATTGTTACCGCTTCTTTGAATTCCGGATATTTTTTTGAAGGGAATTGATCAATATAGTTCAGAATGCTATCATTTTCAATAATTAATTCACCATTACTTCCGTGTATAATTTGATAATAACCGTTACCACCTTCTTTTAAAAATAATAACAATTTTTGTCCTTCCGTGACTCTTTTTCTCCTTATGTCGCAAGTCCATTCTTCGAACATTTGAACAGTAATGTTTTTTCTTTGGGTATTGGACTTTAAATAGTCGGTTACAACTAACTGATATCGATTCTTGAGAATGCTTCCTTGCCCCGTTGTAATTCGTTCTATGTTACCTTCGACTATTAGATCAGCACCACCAATGATAAATTGATACGGACGATTTTTCTTTTTTGGATTAAAAGAAGCTAGCATAAAAATACTAATCGTGATTATAAACAATTTTTTCATTAATTCTCATTTATAAATTTAGTTGGATCTAAATATCCTTTTGTGTTTTCAGAATATCCACCTCCTATACCCATAAAGATATCATCTCTTATCTCCAGATGCAAATGCGCTAAATATAAACCATCAGCATTTCCTATGGTTCCGATCAAATCTCCTTTTTTAACAAAGTCTCCAGCTTTGATGGTTATAGTTTTACAATGCGCATACAGGGATTCATAGTACTTGTCTTTGTATTTATGAATGATACGTATTACATTACCCCAACCACCACCAATATCTTCTGCAAAAGACACATAACCATTAGCAATGGAATAGATGGAATCTCCAAGATCAGAATTACCACCACCCACACCATTCCAGTCATCGCCTAGATGATTATTCGATTTAAACTTTTGAGCATTATAATACCCTTTTCCATTAGGTTTGCCTACAGGAAAATCAAAATCTTTGGAGATAAACTCTGGATGTTTACTAAAAAGAGCATCGTATTTGGCATACGCATCCTGTATTCCTATTGATTCCTTCGCATAATTAATTACAAGTTGTTTTTTACTTGAAAAAGAAGTCAAAAGAATAATTATGATACACCAAAGTATTTTCATTTTTAAGAACTCTTGTTTTTATAAAATAGCGTTGATACTAAATATGTGTTAAACATCCCTCTAAATCTCCCTTCTAAAGGGAGACTTTCTAAACCCTTTCTTTAATTTTAAATAACATTGTTATTTAAAAACTAGTGTTTTTTTTACTATTTTTCTAACAACTAACAACTAACAACTAACAACTTTAAGAAAACTGCTTTGCTACTTTTTCAGCTTTTCTACTTTCAGCATAATCATAAAACCCTTCACCATTTTTTACTCCCAGCTTTCCAGCCATGACCATATTTACTAACAATGGGCAAGGTGCATACTTAGGATTTTTGAAACCATCATACATTACATTAAGTATAGAAAGACATACGTCTAATCCAATAAAATCAGCTAGTTGTAATGGTCCCATAGGATGTGCCATCCCTAATTTCATTACGGTATCGATTTCAGCAACTCCTGCAACACCGTTATACAAGGTTTCGATAGATTCATTGATCATTGGCATTAGGATTCTATTTGCTACAAATCCTGGATAATCATTTACTTCAACTGGAACTTTTCCTAAAGTTTTAGACATTTCCATGATCGTATTGGTAACTTCATCAGATGTGTTGTACCCTCTAATGATCTCTACCAATTTCATAATCGGTACAGGATTCATAAAATGCATACCAATCACCATATCTGGTCTTTTGGTAACCGCAGCAATCTGTGTAATAGAGATAGAAGAAGTGTTTGTAGCCAGAATTGTATCTTCTGGACAAGCTTCGCTTAAATCTTTAAATATTTTTAGCTTTAGATCAATATTTTCGGTAGCCGCTTCTACAATAAGTCCAGCATATTCTACGCCTTCTTTAATACTGGTATACGTAGAAATGTTTCCAAGAGTAGCTTCTTTATCAGCTTCAGAAATCTTCTCCTTGGAGATCATTCTATCAAGATTCTTAGTGATGGTTGCTAATCCTTTGTCCAGAGATTGCTGAGAAATATCTATTAATTGAACTTTAAAACCTTTTTGTGCAAAAGTATGAGCAATACCATTTCCCATGGTTCCAGCTCCAATTACTGCTATGTTTTTCATTAGTAAATTTATAATTTATGTCATTTCCGCGTAGGCGGAAATCTATTGTTTGTTTATTGTTTAAAAATAAATTCTCCTTCGTCATTTATTTTTGGAAATTCAAAATCCTTTTCTACGTCAAAAGCACTGTAAATTGCTCTACAAGATGTATAACAAACAGTCATCAAATTCGTATCTATATCCATCCATTTAAACTCTTTTACGGATATAGAGTAGTTAGAATATGTTTTTCCAGATATATGTTGTTCAAAAGCCAGTCGAACTCCTAACTCAATAGCAACATTCCAATAAGTTGCTTCATTTTTTTCATAAAAGAACTCTAATCCTTTATTTGAAGGAACGATTTCTAATGTAATCATACAAAAATGACCTCTTCCGTTAATTTGCTTTTTGATTGTATGACTTCCCTGCTTTCTAATATCTTTATTTTTGCCTAAAACATTCAATAATCTTTAACGCTACTTCTAATGCTTTTTTACCTTGAGTTAAGGATACGATTGGAGTAGTGTTATTATTAATAGCTTCGGCAAAGGTGTTTAATTCATCTAATATTGCGTTGTTAGATGGAACTTCAGGGTTATCAAAATAAATCTGTTTTTTTACACCTTCTGCATTTTGTAAAATCATATCAAAATCACCTGGCTGTTCTGGAGCGTCTTTCATTTTTACTACTTCACATTTCTTTTCGAAAAAATCTACAGAGATATAGGCGTCTTTTTGAAAAAATCTTGCTTTTCGCATATTTTTTAATGAAATACGACTAGCAGTAAGGTTTGCGACACATCCATTTTCGAATTCAATTCTAGCATTTGCAATATCAGGCGTTTCGCTAATTACCGAAACTCCACTAGCACTAATATGTTTTACATCAGAATGTACAACACTAAGAATCGCATCGATATCGTGAATCATTAGATCTAGCACTACAGGAACATCCGTTCCACGAGGATTAAATTCTGCCAGTCTATGCGCTTCAATAAACATTGGGTTGTCGATTTTATTAGCAACGGCTGTGTATGCAGGATTAAAACGTTCTACATGACCTACCTGACCTTTTACGTTGTTAGCATTAGCTAATTCTATAAGCTTTTCTGCTTCTTCAACGGTATTGGTAATTGGTTTTTCTATAAAAACGTGTTTTCCAGCTTGTATGGCTTGTTTTGCAACTTCAAAATGTGCAAAAGTTGGTGTTACAATATCCACAACATCTACCGCATTAATTAATTCTTCTATAGAATTAAATAATTGATAACCAAACTCTTCCGCAATGGCTTTTGCTTGTTTGTCACTGGCGTCATAGAAACCAACGAGTTTATATTTTTCGGATTGTTCCAGGAGACGTAGGTGAATTTTTCCAAGGTGTCCTGCGCCAAGTACTCCGGCTTTGAGCATAATTCAAGATTTTACACAAAAATAGTATTATTTATAAATTCTAAATCTTAATTCTATCTAAAATGTAAAATAATCAGTTTAATGCTAAAATTGTTCTTTATTCTTTAAAATCTTTATGTAATTTTAGCCTGTTAATCTACCCTAATGAAATCTAAAGATACACTAAAACACGCTGGTAAAAGAAAACAGCTGGTCGATGTATTGATCGACAAAGGAATAAAAGACCCATCGGTTCTTGCTGCTATTAGTAAGATTCCTAGACATTTATTTATGGATTCTGGTTTTGATGACCATGCATATCAGGATAAAGCATTTCCTATTGGGGCTGATCAAACCATTTCGCAACCTTATACTGTTGCTTTTCAGTCAGAATTATTAGAAGTAGAACGCGGTGATAAAGTCTTAGAAATAGGAACAGGTTCTGGGTATCAAACGGCTGTTTTATGTGAGTTAGGCTGTAAGGTATATAGTATAGAAAGACAGCAAGAACTTTTTAAAAAGACAAAGTTGTTTTTACCTAAATTAGGATATCGCCCTAAGCATTTGTCTTTTGGAGATGGCTATAAAGGTTTACCAGAGTATGCTCCTTATAAGGGTATTATTGTTACTGCAGGTGCACCATATGTTCCAAAGCCATTACTTGCTCAATTAGAATTAGGAGGTAGGTTGGTAATTCCGGTTGGTAATGACCCGCAAGTTATGACGTTATTTATTCGTAAAAGTGAAACTAAATTCGAGAAACATGAGTTTGGAGAGTTTCGTTTTGTGCCTTTATTAGAAGATAAGAACTAGATAAGGTTATGATGAAAAAATTAGAATTTTATGTCTTTCCTGTTACCTTTATTATTGGGTTTTTAATTTATTTATTAGAATATCCTTTTGGGGCTATAATTACGATATTTTCTTTATTAGGACTTTCCTGTTTATATTTTTACTTTGGTTTCGCGCTGTTCAATAAAATACCTTTCCGAAGAATTTTTAAAAAAGAATCCTATCAAAGTATTTCCATTTGGCGTATTATTGGTGCTATAGTTACAGGTTTTTCTATATCCATTGTTATAGTAGGAGTATTATTTAAGATATTCAGATGGCCATTTGCTAATCAGTTATTAATAATAGGTTCTTTTTTTCTGATTATCACTTTTATAGTTAGTCTCATTAAGCATATCAAACATAAAAATGCATCAGCTTTTTATAAAAGTGTGGTGTTAAGGGTTGTGTTTTTTGGTGTCGGTGGAATACTATTTTTATGTCTACCAGATTATACTTTTTTAGCATTGAAATATAAAAATCATCCAGATTATATTGAAGCAGTTAAACAACTAGATAAAGATCCGGAGAATATTGAATTGATTAAAGAAGAGCAGAGGGCGTATGAGAAAATGATAAGAGAATAATCTTTTTAAAATATTTTATTTATAATCCTTCTTAATTCGATCCAAAGCACGTTTATTATCTCGATCTTTAATAGTTTCACGTTTGTCGTACAATTTCTTTCCTCTAGCCAGCGCAATATCTAGTTTAGCTAAACCACGATCATTTACAAATAACCGAGTAGGTATAATTGTGAGTCCTGAATTTTTAACTTCTTTTTCGAGTTTCTTTAATTCTTGTCTATTCAGTAATAGTTTTCGCTCACTTTTAGGATTGTGATTAAAATAAGTAGCGTGAGAATATTCTTCAATATTCATGTTAATCACAAAAAGTTCCCCATTATTATGAAACTCACAGAAACTTTCTGCTATACCTGCCTTTCCTTCTCTAATTGCTTTGATTTCTGTACCTACAAGTTTAATACCGGCAGTATATTTATCCAAAAATTCGTATTCGAATTTGGCTTTTCTATTAAGTATGTTAATCCTATTCTGACTCATAATTTGTGTACGCAAAAGGTTCGCGAAGAATACAAAAATACAAAAAGCTTTCCCTAAAGAAAGCTTTGTTATTTATATTGTGATAAAAACTTCACTAAGGTTCCTGAAATTGTATGGTAGCGATTTTACCATCTGCATTTAGTTTTAGTTCCATTACCAAACTAATATTATCAAAAGCAGCAGTATAGCTATTAATTCCTTCTGCCGATTCTATAAAAGTTAATGTTTTTAAGTTTCCGAATTGTGAGTGGCATCCTTTGATAAAACGAGAAACTCCTTCTTTTGTCATTTCTTCCTGCATTTCAGTAGCATATAAATCAAAAACGGCATCAATGTTCTGAGCATTAAAATTTTCCTGAAAAGCTTTTGTAGTTTTTTCGTAAGCAGCAGCATCTTGCGCTAAGAATGGTTGCGTAGCCATGCAGATCAAAAGTAGTAATATGTTTTTCATAATATTCATAAGATTTAGGGCTTGCAAAATAATTATCTTTTTCAAATTTCAAAAAAAAATAAACTTAAAATTAATGAATCCGAAGAAAGTTTTTCCCTTAAGAACCGTCTGTAATATTTAGATAACCGCGAAAAAAAATATAGGATTGTGAGTATGATATTTTAGTTTAACAAAACTATTACAATTATTTATAGTGTAACAATTATTTTAGTTCCTGTGTTAACAAACAATTTATGAGGAAGTTTTCATTTTTAGTAGTAGTATTATTTTTAGCATCTTTTACAACAGTTACATTACAGTTTTCTGCGGAACAGATTATTAACAAGGCGATAGAAAATGCTGGAGGATCAAAATTTGATAAAGCGAATATTCGTTTTACTTTTAGAGGAAAAGAATATAGAAGCGTACGCAGTAATGGGAATTATCAATTAGAAAGGTTCATATCAGGTGCGGAAGGTATGGTCCATGATGTCTTAAATAATAATGGTTTATCTAGATCGATTGAAAGCTGTAATGAAAAAGTTGTAGATTCTATGGTAACCAAAATCAGTGATGGTGTAAATTCGGTCCATTATTTTGCAAACTTGCCTTATGGATTAAATGCTCCCGCTGTAAACAAAGAATTAGTGGGTGAATCGAAAATTAAAAATATATCGTATTATAAAATTAAAATAACGTTCGATCAAGAAGGAGGTGGAACTGATTTTGAAGATGAATTTATGTATTGGATTCATAAAGAGGAATTTACTATCGATTATCTAGCGTATAAATATGCTGTAGATGGAGGCGGTATTCGTTTTAGAGAAGCGTATAATCCAAGAGTAGTAAATGGGATTAGATTTGTAGACTATAAGAATTATAAAACGGATAATCTTTCAACATCATTATCTAAATTGGATATTATGTTTGAAAAAGAACAATTAAAACTACTATCCAAAATTGAACTAGAAGATATCTATGTATATCTTGAAAACGATTGTTGTTAATTAATATTAAGAACAGTATCTGTTATTGTATCTCCTGTAACTTTGACTATAAAAAGTTTAGTATAGTCTTTTTCATCAATATCATTATATTTTTTTTGACCGATTATTTTATTTACAAATGCAGGTGTGGTATTGCTATGTCCAACAATTATTGAAGTTTTTCCTTTTGTCTGAGCTTGAAATGCTGAATTATATAAATCTCTTGGATCATATAGTGTAATCTCAATATTTCTATTTTTAGAAATAGGTTCTCCCGTTTGAAGGGTTCTTGCATAATTCGTACTATACACTTTGTCTATTTTTATATCTGCCAGTATTTTTACTAAATTCTCAGAACGTTTTTTCCCTTCTTCAGTTAGATTAGGGTTTCTGTTAGTCGTATCGCTAAGATCTTTCTCTGCATGTCTAACTAAAATATAGGTAGTAGTTGTGTTTTTATTCTCTACAGCTTTCTGAGCGCAGCTTGAAAATGAAACTAGAAGTAACAGCAAAAAAGTAGTTAGAATATATTTAATTTTCATGACTATAGAGTTTTAATGAGTTCAAGTAATATCAATTGATTGATTTGTTCTGAAATAGGATTAAAATTGTTATCAGAAATCAAAAGTAATGATTGATTTCCATTAGCTAATATAGGACCAAAGGTGATTCCTTCTATATTATCAACAATTTGATCAGTCAGTTGATTTCTAATAGATTCAAAATCAAAAAGTAATTGCTTGGTAGCTGATTGATACTTTTTGTCTTTTAGAGATTCAAAATCTAATGTATTTGTTGCGTCTTGTATATTAGTTAAATAAATTCTTACAGTATTTCCTTGTGTTCCATAGCCGGCTGCATATCCGCGTTCTACAATTAAGAATTGATTTTTAGTAAGCTGCAGTAGTGCCGTTACTCCATTTACTCCAAATTTTTCATTCGGATCTTTAGCGAGCTTATCCAGAGGATATGTAAATTGAAAATCTGCTTGATTTGTATCTACATTAAAATGCGTAATTCTTATAGGAGCTCCTGAATTATCAAACGTTGGTTCTTCTCCATCTAGTTTTAAAGGAAGCTCCATAGCCGCCCAATACCCTTTGTTATTTATATCATTTACTAACCCTTCGAATACGCCATTATGCCTTGGTCTGTTCTTAGAAGTACTATCTGTTAAGAAATAGGGGGGAAGCCGAAATTTACTTTGATAATTTCCAGCACCATTTGTAATAAAAATAGCTGGATTGTAGTCGCGTTTTATAGCTCCTTCACTGGTAAATATAAATTTATCCTTCTCGAAAGTTCTTATAGCTTCCAGATCAGCTACATTTTTATGTAGAAATTGATTATTTGGATCCTTCAATTTTATAAGTCTATCCAGCGTTATCTTATTGAATTTATTCTTTTCCAAAGAAATCGAAGCTTTGTAAAATCTTGGATTTTTAGCATCATCACAGACAATATAATATGTATGCTGCTCTTTGTGGTACTCAATACCGGACAGACCTCCTATTTTTGAACCTGCAAAAATAGAATCATTATATATTACATATTCATCTAGGTATCTAATTTTAAAAGAATTTCCAGATTCACTATTAGGTATACTAGCGCATGAAACTAATCCATAGACTATAAATAGTGAGCTAACCCAATGAAAAATGATTTTTTTAATCATATAAAATTATAAAACCCCTAAGATAGTTCTTAGAGGCTTTATAAGTAGAAGTTTTATAAGATTTTTATGAATCTATAACTTTACAAATTTCGTAGTAGTTGATGTGTTATTAGAACTTACTTTTAAAATGTAACTACCTGTTTGTAAATTTCCAATGTTAACCTGTGGATTGTCTTTATTTATATTTTTATAAAAAACAGATCTTCCGTTCATATCAAAAATAGTAAGATCATCAATTACAATAGTAGAATTTACCGAAAGAATTTCTTTTACTGGATTTTGGTCTAATGAAAGTTTTACGTTATCAATAGTAAAATCATCTATACTCAATGTTGCTGCACGGGAAATTAAATGATTTCTAATAAAGATACCTGATGTTGTAAGATTTCCGTTTATAAGTCCCTGTATTCCAACGCCAGGACTCACCACACAAGAATCTTCATTTTTATGAGCTACCGTCCAATTTACATAGCTAATATGATTTTCAATCATAAAATTTAACCAGATTTCTGATTCTTGAGGATTATATCCTCCATTTCCACTGGCATCGGTTGTTCCCCATTCAGTAACAAATAACGCAATACCACTATTCATAGCAGCTAATGCTCGATCTCGTAAAAATTGTTTATGAGTATTAGCATAGAAGTGCAAGGTGTATGCCAGATTGGGGTCACCTATAATAGGATCTGCTGCTGCTTTGTCTACATCCTGTGACCAGGTTGGGCTTCCTACTATAATTAAATTATCTGGATCTTTAGAGCGTATACCAGCAATTACATCAGTAGCATAACTTTTAACATCACTCCAAGATTGGTTTATTGGTTCATTATATATTTCGTAGATAACGTGATCATTATTTCCATATAATTCTGCCATTTCAGTAAAGAATGCTACGGCTTCATCTTTATATACTTCTGCTGCGTGTGTATGCCAATCTATAATAACATAAACACCTTTGGCTATAGCTGCGTCGATAACAGTTCTGATCTTAGCTTTCTGAGCAGCTGTATTATCTATATAACCTGTTCCACCATCCCAGGTCTCTTTAACGCCGAGTGCTGCTCTGATAATAGGGTTTTTCCAATCATCTGCTAAGTGATTTACCGTTTGACTATTGTAAAAGTCACCACCATCACCCGCATTACTCCAGAATAAGCTCATTCCGGCGAGACTTATCTTATCGCCATTTTCTGCAGTTACGTAGCTGCCATTTACTTGTAACCTTCCATATTTTTCTACAACCGTTTGCGAGTGCATAGAAGAACTGAAAGTAAATATTCCGATAAGTAAAAAGGTTAATAATGAAAATTGATTTCTAAATGTAAAGTTGAGTTTCATAATGTGAATTTGAGGAATTTAACTAATTGGGATAACATTGGTTAACCAGATTTTAGGCTAACGAAGGAAATCATTATTTAGTATAGGATATACAAGCTTTTCGATGAAGTTATAATTAATATGGTTAAAAAATTAAAGTAAAGATACAAGAGGAGCGAATTTTCTGGTATTAGGTACTATAAAGTTGGAGTTAATGCATATAGATTAGCCCCAAGACGTAATTTATACGCATTGGGGTTATGTTATTTTATAGAGGTTTTATATCAGTTT
Organism: uncultured Aquimarina sp.; assembly: GCF_947492405.1. Taxonomy (GTDB): domain Bacteria; phylum Bacteroidota; class Bacteroidia; order Flavobacteriales; family Flavobacteriaceae; genus Aquimarina. The sequence continues at coordinate 1,298,685 of NZ_CANLMP010000001.1, read as the reverse complement.
AGAACAATGTTACCCTAGAATTCCTAATTGCCAAGCGACAATAGTCATAGAAAGGATAGCGATGATAAAAAATCCAATAAAAAAATATGAGCTTCTCTTCTTTTGAGAGGAGCCAAGGTCTCCAGAAGACTTCATACTGGTTAGGTTTTGTTGATTGATGTATTTATAAGACTCCGTCGAAAAGTAAATGTTACACCTTTTGCGGTTTTAATTGTGAAATTCTTTCATTAAACGTAGTTGCTTCTACAGGGTTTAATACAGAATTAAACAATTCCAGCAGTTCCGGAGTATGATTCCAACGTTTTTGTTTTAGCAAATTAAAATGTACAAAAGAGCTCCACATAACCGCTTTTAACTCTGTTTTATTATGATTCCACATACGTATTTCTACATGTAGTTCGTTCTCGGTGTATGAAAAAAGTTGAGAGTCAATAATAATATCTTCCATTAATAATGCTGGTCGTAAGTAAGCAATTTGATTAGTGCCAACAACCCAACTTATACCTTGGGTTTGTGCCATTTTAAAAAGATCTAGATTATAATGATCAATGATTTGATCTTCTCTAGCATTGATCATATAATTAATATATTCTGCATTATTGAGATGATTAAAAAGATCACAATGCTGGAATCTGATTTTAGTTTTGCTTTCTAGGATTTTTGGTAATGTTGTCATATGTAGTATGTTTTTATACCAATCGGTATATTTTGATTTAAAAAAAATGTTTTAAAGCTTCAATTCATTTATAATAATGGAGTCTATTTGATCCATTGTTTGTAGAAGGTAACTAGTATCTTCCATGGTATGCGTCATAAAAATTGCACCAACAATCATAGTATATAATCTTTTAGCATATAAAATAGAATCAATTTCATATTGTATTTCTCCTGCTTGTTTTCCGCTATCTAATAGTAGTGCCAGATTATTTTGTATTTTATCGATTGTATATTGTACATACTTAAAAAGAGCAGCATTTTGATGCTTAGCATCTACTCCCATATTTAATACAGGACAACCGCCTAGTTCTTGACTATAATCATAATAATTACGATAAAAGTCAGTAACTAGAAATAACTTTTCTATTGAAGAGTCACTAAGAGTTTGATGATCTGTAATACGTCTTAGCATGTTTTTTACAGTCATTGTAAAAGCCGCAATGGCTAATTCTTCTTTGTTTTTAAAATTTCCATAAATAGCACCCTTTGTCAATCCAGTAGCTTTGGTTATATCACTTAAACTAGTAGCAGCATACCCATTTTTATTGAAAATAGGAGCAACCGTAGTGATTATAAATTCTGCAGTTTGTTCGGCTTTGGTATACATTTATTTAAACTTAATGAATCAAATATAATTAAAATATACCGAATGGTATATTTTGTGAGTCAAACTTTAACACTATTGATTGACTATTTGTGATTTTTGCTAGTTTTAATTTTTAATAATAAGATAACTTCATAAACTACATATTATACCTATCTTGTAACGCTAATTTTATTGTTATGAAAAACATCTATCTCTTAGTTTTTACTATATTATTTTCTCAGGTTTCTCTCGGACAGGTTGTAATTAATGAATTAGATTCTGATACGCCAAGTACAGATACGCAGGAATTTATAGAATTAAAATCTGATACTCCTAATTTTTCTTTGGATGGATTGGTTTTAGTATTATTTAACGGCTCTACTAGTGGGGGTGATTCCAGTTACTTTATACTTGATCTTGATGGTTATACTACAGATATTAATGGTATTTTCTTAATTGGTGGTCCTGAAGTTTCGCCAGTACCAGATTTTTTATTGTTCGAAAATACTATACAGAATGGAGCTGATGCAGCGGCAATTTATTTAGGTAATGATGTTGATTTTCCTGAGGGGACAATAGCGACTACTACTAATTTATTAGATGCTTTAATACATGATACTGATGATGCGGATGATACAGGTCTTATGGCTTTGTTAGGATTAATGGAACAAATCAATGAAGATGAAAATAATAACAAAACTACAGAATCTATTCAACGAAAAGATGATGGCACTTATGAAGTAAAAACTCCAACTCCAGGAGCTCTTAATGATGGGAGTGGTGTTCAGTTTAATGGAATTTTGATTACTACGTCATTAGACCAGTTTGATGAAGGGGATAGTATTGATATTATTTTTACAACAGAGATGAACGTTACGAGCGACCTTATCTTTGATATTACGATTACTAATGAAAGTTTTACGACTTCAGATTATTCCGGTAGTACAACTGTAACTATTCCAGCAGGAATGAATACGGTTACTAATACGATTCAGATCATTGATGATTCAGATGATGAAGGAGATGAGGTGATGAAGATCACTTTTGGATCAATTCCTTCAGGATTCAAACGTCTTAATGATAACAAAGAGCTAAGAATTGTAGACAATGATTTTACTGTGGCTCCCTGGGGAACACCTTTAAACCCAACCTTTGGTAATGTTACTAGTACTGCGCCAGTAGATTATTATAGCTCTTTAGAAGGACTAGCTGATGCTGCTTTGGTACAAGCTATTCAGGATATTGTAGCCGATCCAACTACAGTAAGAACTCATTCTTATGCCGATATTGTTGAAATCTTAAGTAATGCCGATCAAAGTCCTGAAAATAGTAATCAGGTTTGGTTGTTGTATACAGAGCAGAATAGGGCTAAATTGGATTTTGCGGGATTTACGAATACAGGAGAAACTTGGAATAGAGAACATACCTATCCCAGGTCTCTAGGAGAATTTGGAGACTGGAGAGAATTTGATGATATCGCAGATGGTATGTCTGGATTTCTTACCACAAATGCAGATTCATTGCGTCATGCTAATTCAGATGCCCATGGATTGAGGGCGACAGATTCTAATGAGAATAGTTCTAGAGGAAATCAACATTATGGAGAGTATACTGGTCCTACAGGAAATCAAAGTAGTTGGAAAGGTGATGTAGCAAGGGGTATTTTTTTTCTTGTAACTAGGTATGAAGATTTACAAGTCGTTAATGGTTTCCCTGATGATACAGATAATACTATATCCGAACTTGGAGATTTGGCAACACTTTTAGATTGGCATAGAAATGATCCACCAGACGATTTTGAAATGAATCGTAATAATATTATTTATAATTGGCAATTTAATCGTAATCCGTTTATCGATCAACCTGATTTAGCTGAATATATTTGGGGTAATAATGTGGGGCAAACTTGGTCTAATACATTATCTATAAATGAGAATGAAAGACTTGATTTTTCTGTCTACCCAAACCCAGCAAGTGATTATATTACTTTATTAGCAAAAGGAAAACGTGGGGATGTAGAAATTTTTGATGCCTTAGGAAATAGGTTAATCAAGCAACCTTTTAATGATACAACGATAATAGATCTGAATCTATCTGCAGGCTTATATTTGATGCGAATATATCACGACGATATGTCAGTGATGAAAAGAATTATTATAAAGTAAAATACTATCTATTAGTTTCTACCAAGGTTACTATATATTACATCATCTGATACGATTTTTGCAATACTTCTGGGAAGTATACAGGAATCATCAATTATCATGTTTTGGTATTCTAAAAGGACATTATATTTTTCAATAATTCTATTGGCTTGATTACAATCCGTAATCTGGTTTCTTACATAATTGGTTTTTGGATTTTTAGCGCGGTTACTTCTAGTTTCAAAATCTTTAAACTGGCATTTTATAGGTTCGAAATCATGGAAATAGAATCGCTCTTCCAGAGTCAATGTTACATCTACTTTTTGAATTCTTTTTTTTCTGTTTTTTTCATAATCTTGGTATTTTACTTTGTGGGTAGAGAATTCAAAGAATAGCTGATCGTCCCAAATGTAATATTCATCTTTGTAAGACACATATCCTTGAGTATATCGATGGATGATGTGTTTTAGTTCACGACTATTATAATAAAATGTTAGAACACCTTTTTCAAGAGATTCTTCACAAGTATAATCCGAATAATGTTGTCGAAGAGTATTGTTATCTACAAGTTCCCTAATAAGTAAATATTTACTTTTAATATCAGCCAAAATTTCCCTCTTTTCCTGCGCAAGAGAAATCACCGAAGTAAGTATACAAAGAGATAATATTAAAGTTGGTTTCATTAAGCAGCAATTTACTTAAAACTTTATCTCTTGTAAGAATTACTTATCAACTATGTAAGAATAAAGCTGTTGATAACTACGGTAAAACCGTAAAAACGTGATTATTTGAAAGATTATTAAATGTTGATTTTTCCCGTATAACAATAAAAAAGGGTCAGTTTTTAACAAAAAACGACCCTTTTTATTTAAGATTTAATTAACATTTTCGTCGCCTAAAGTACTAGATCCGTCTGGTTTCTGAATACCAAAGTACTATCAAACTCATCCAGTAATATGATGCTCTCTGTTGATACTTTGCCTGCTAGAATTTCTTTAGATAAAGAATTTAACACTTCTTTCTGTATGGTACGCTTTACAGGTCTGGCACCAAATTCTGGTTGGAAACCTTTTTCAGCAAGAAAATTAACAGCTTCATCAGTAGCATCCAGTGTTATGTTTTGTTGTGCTAACATATGAGAAACATGCTTTAACTGAAGCTTTACAATTTCTTTAATATTTACTTTAGTGAGCGGAGTAAACATAATAATATCATCTATTCTGTTTAAAAATTCCGGACGAACTGATTGTTTAAGTAACCCAAGAACTTCAATTTTAGCACTTTCCATTGCTGTATCTACATCTTTTACTGCTTCAAATTTTTCCTGGATTATATGACCTCCCATATTGCTGGTCATAATAATAATGGTGTTTCTAAAATCAGCTGTTCTTCCTTTGTTATCCGTTAATCGACCTTCGTCTAACACCTGTAACAAAATATTAAAAGTATCTGGATGCGCTTTTTCGATTTCATCTAATAAGACAACAGAATATGGCTTTCTTCTTACAGCTTCTGTTAATTGACCTCCTTCTTCATATCCAACATATCCTGGAGGAGCACCTACCAATCTACTTACGGCATGTCGTTCCTGATATTCGCTCATATCTATTCTGGTCATTGCACTCTCATCATTAAAGAGATATTCTGCTAACGCTTTGGCCAGTTCTGTTTTACCAACTCCTGTGGTTCCTAGAAATAGAAAAGATCCAATCGGTTTTTTCTGATCTTGTAATCCTGCGCGACTTCTTCTTACAGCATCACTTACTGCTTGAATTGCCTCTGTCTGTCCTACAACTCTTTTTTGTAGTTCTTTTTCCAGAACCAGTAATTTTTCACGATCACTTTGTAGCATTTTGGTTACTGGAATTCCGGTCCACTTAGCAACAACTTCAGCAATATCATCATTGGTAACTTCTTCTTTAATCAATGAAGACTTACTTTGCTGTAGACTAAGTTGTTCTTGTAATACTTCTAGATTTTCCTGTGCATCTTTGATTTTTCCATATCGCAATTCTGCCACTTTTCCATAATCACCGTTACGTTCAGCACGTTCAGCTTCAAGTTTGTACTCTTCTATATTTGTTTTAGTGTTTTGAATAGCATCTACAACTTCTTTTTCGCTTTGCCATTTAGAGAAAATCTCATTTCGTTCTTCTTTAAAATTTGCAAGATCCGCATTCAGTGATTTCAGTTTAGATTCATCATTTTCACGTTTGATGGCTTCAATTTCGATTTCTAGCTGCATGATCTTACGATCTAAGACATCAAGCTCTTCTGGTTTTGAATTGATTTCCATTCTAAGTTTTGAGGCAGCTTCATCCATTAGATCAATAGCTTTATCTGGTAAGAACCTATTTGTGATATATCTTTGAGATAATTCTACAGCAGCAATAATTGCCTCATCTTTGATTCTAACTTTGTGATGTGTTTCGTACTTTTCTTTTATTCCGCGAAGAATTGAGATAGCACTTTCTGTATCTGGTTCATCTACAACTACCTTCTGGAAGCGTCTTTCTAATGCTTTATCTTTTTCAAAATATTTTTGATATTCATCAAGTGTTGTAGCTCCAATAGCACGTAATTCTCCTCTAGCTAATGCCGGTTTTAGAATATTTGCAGCATCCATAGCGCCTTGACCACCGCCAGCTCCAACTAGTGTATGAATTTCGTCTATAAATAAAACAATGTTTCCATCACTGGAGGTTACTTCTTTTACCACAGCTTTTAGACGTTCTTCAAACTCTCCTTTGAATTTTGCTCCTGCAATCAAAGCGCCCATATCCAAAGAGTAGATTTGTTTGTCTTGTAGGTTATCCGGAATATCTCCAGCAATAATTCGGTGTGCTAGCCCTTCGGCTATGGCTGTTTTCCCAGTTCCTGGTTCTCCAACTAGCATTGGATTATTTTTAGTACGACGCGATAGGATTTGTAAAATCCTACGAATTTCCTCATCACGACCAATAACAGGATCTAGTTTACCATTTTCTGCTAACTCATTAAGGTTCCTAGCATATTTACTTAGTGATTGATACGTTTCCTCTGCACTTTGCGATGTTACTCTTTCGCCTTGGCGTATTTCATTAATTACTTCTTTTAAATGCTTTTCTGTAACACCTTGATCTTTTAGTATCTGACCAATTTTACTTTTAGATTTAAAAATTGCAATGATCAAATGTTCAATAGATACATATTCATCCTCCATTTTTTTTGCAATAATACTGGCTTCATTTAATGATTTTCCAGCTTCACGGGATAATTGTATTTCTCCGCCACTCACTTTAGGAAAACTTTCTAATGTACTATCTAGAACCTGCTGTAATATCTTAATATTTACCGTAAGTTTTTTTAAAATAAAGGGAAGCACATTTTCATCGACATTAAAAATACCTTTGAAAATATGCTCGTTTTCTATTTGTTGATGACCAAAGCCTTGAGCCAGCTGTTGTGCTTGCTGGATGGCTTCTTGTGATTTTATAGTGAAATTATTAAAATTCATAATTCAATTCATTTTGTATTTGTACGTTATAGAACAAATAGTATTCCTATGCTAAGTTAGTGTCAAAATGTCTTTCGACGCCTTGTTTTTGCTGACTTTTTGTCTTTTGATCGAAAAACAGGTTGCTAGATAAGGTAGTGTACTATAAAGATATCCAATTTTGCAAAATTCACACCGGAATACGCTCGCATGTTTTTATAACGACTGATATTGGTTGCCCAAAAAATTACACGAATTGTTACTATTTGATTACAAATTCTTGTCCGTAGTTAACGAATTCTATTTTGTGTATAGGTAAAGATCTATATATGATACCTTCATACTCTTAACCAAACTCAAAGTCCTTTATAAATAGACTTAAATACTCAACTTTCACATTAAAGCCGCTTCACATGATTTTTTTTAAACAAGCTTCGAGATTATTGATAGTTATATCGTTTTGTTTAGGAGGAAATACCTTTGCAAAAGATATTTATGTTGCTAAGAATGGAAATGATAACAATTCGGGTACTATCGATCAACCATATTTAACAATAAATAAGGCTGCCTCTGTTGCTGTCGCTGGGGATGTTGTATACATTCGAGAAGGAACCTATGAAGAAACATTACGCCCTGCAAATTCTGGAACAGCAGGAAATCCTATTACCTTCCAGTCTTATATGGGAGAGAAAGTAATTATTACCGCAATGGAAGCTTTAAATGGGTTTACTTCAGATGGTAATGGAATCTACAAAACAACTACAGGATGGGATTTAGGACAGGACAATTTTGTGATGAACAAAACAACCGTACTGGATCTTGCCAGATGGCCAAATAATACTGATGGAGATCGCTTTACATTAAATTCATTAAGAAATGATGGTGGTAGCCAGGACAATGTACAAATGGATGCCTTCCTAACGGATTCTGATATTCCTAATTGGAATTGGTCAAACGGAGGTTCTATCATGTTTTATGGGGACAGACCAGGTTCAGGATGGACAACCTGGAGAGCTTGGATTAAAAGTCAATCTGCTGGAAGGGTTAATTTTGATGCTATAAAAAATCAAAATTGGATCATAAGTGCACATCCTCCTGGAGATCTTGGAGATTATTTTTTGGAAGGGATTAAAGAAGCCTTGGATTACCAAAACGAGTGGTATTTTGATAAAGATACCAAAACACTTTATGTGAAGTTGCCAAATAATGAAGCTCCAGTGGATGGTCAAATCCAAATGGCAAGAAGAACATTAACCGCAGATTTGTCAAATAGAAATCATATAACTCTAAAAAGAATGGCTCTTTTTGGTGGTTCTGTAGCAATTAAGGGCACGGGAAATACATTACATGAAGTATCGCTGTTTTATGGAAGTATGACTAGAGGTATTAATCCTAACTTTAATTCCGGAGCTAACGCAGTCGATATAGATTGGGGCTCAGTTGATACGGTTATTGAAAAATGTGAAATAGGTTATGGAGATGGAACCGGAGTTTGGGATGCAGGAAAAGGTTCTTTGATCAAGAATAATTATATACACAATTTTGATATTTTGGGTTCTTATGATGCTCCTATAATGGCGAGAGGAGGTCCTAATACAAGAATATTAAATAATAAGATAGAAAGAGGTGGAAGAGATGGTATCCAAATAGTAAGTAAAAACTCTGAAATTGCATGGAATGACGTATCCAGAAGTAATCTGATTGCTGATGATTGTGGATTAATTTATATCATTGGTTCAAATCTTAATATAGAAGTACATCATAACTGGTTCCATGATGCTTATGGACGGGGAAATTTAAAAAAAGCAGCGGGGATTTATTTAGATTCTAGTAGTGAAACAGATCCTAATCCAGAAAAAGTTCGTGTGTACAGAAATGTGGTGTGGAATGTGGAATGGACCAATATTCAAATCAATTGGAATGGAACTGATATTGATGTGTTCAATAATACTTTTGTCAAAAATGATGGAGGTACTATGGGAGCTTGGCACAAAGCAGGTACTTCTTTTACGAATGTGAATGTTTGGAACAATATTACAGATGAAGAAGCTACAGACCAACAAGGAAACCAGGAAAGTGAATCCACTTGGGAGCCGCAGTCTGATAAGCAAAATAATCTGGTGGATAAAACTTCTTTTGAAAACTACGCTACTAATAATTTCAGGTTAAAAGCAAATACTCCTGCCATTGACTTTGGTAGAGAGATTAATAAAGACGGTATAAATTATACTGCTGGTTTTGTAGGAGCAAACCCAGATGTTGGCGCTTATGAATTAGGGGATAATTGGGTTCCTGGAGTGGATTGGAATACCGATGAAGGACCTGCTGGAATATGCTATGAATTACCAGGAGAAACTTGCGAATCCTGTACTACTCCAGGCGTATGGTATGCAGATACTGATAACGATGGGTTAGGAGATCCGTCGAGTACTCAGTCTAGTTGTTCTCAACCTTCAGGATTTGTCGGTAATGCAGATGATTCTTGCCCTACAGACAACCTTAATACATGTACAATTGTACATACAATTCCTGGGATTATCCAAGCAGAAGAATATACAATTCAACAAGGAATTGAACGTGAAACTACAACAGATACAGGAGGTGGACTAAATATAGGATATATAGAATCTGGAGATTATACAGAATACCAAGCGGAGGTGAATACGGCAGGAACTTATGATGTGTCTTTTAGAGTTGCTTCTGGTACTCCTGGAGGTTCAATAACCGTTACTAGTAATGGTAGTACTTTGGGTTCTGCTACTATAGGCAATACAGGTGGTTGGCAAACTTGGGAAACGGTAGCGATAACTGTTGAACTTTTAGAAGGTGCACAGAACATAAGATTCACCTATAATGGAGGAACAGGCTTTTTATATAATATTAATAATTTTGAGTTTTCTAACTCAACTTTATCCATTGGCGATTTTGATATAAATACATTAAAAATACATCCTAATCCGGTAAAGAGTTCCTTTTTTATACAAGGGCTTAAAGAGAATCGTGAGTTTAGTATCATGGATATTACCGGAAGAGTCATAAAACGATTTAATACTTCTGGAAGTCAAAATGAAATACATATTTCTGAACTAACCAATGGACTATATGTATTGATGGATAAAACCACTAACTTTTCTTATAAGTTTGTGAAAAAACTATAATATTTAACGGGAGTTCAATGATAAGAAAGTGAGTAAAAAGTCGTTTTTGTATATTAATATCAAAAACTCGAATAGCTATCTTTGCTATGGTTTGTTAAAAATGAACTATATAAAAATGTAATTATTCTTGTTTTTATCCGACCTTTACGGTTAGAAAATAGATTTATGGGATTATTTGGAAAGATATTTGGATCAGAAAATAAAGAGCCAAAAGAAGAAAAACAAGCCTTGCCTTGGCAGGAACTAAAGTCTTTGGAACAATTAGATACTATTGCTAATGCTTCCAGTACGAAAACACAAGCAATTTTTAAGCATTCTACAAGATGTGGTATTAGTAGCATGGTGATCAGAAATTTTGAAAGCAGTTTTGACCTTTCTGAAGACCAGGTAGATTTATACTATTTAGATTTATTAAATCATCGAGATGTTTCTTCAGAAATATCTGCAAAGTTTCAGGTATATCATGAATCGCCACAATTTATTGTGATTCGCAATGGAGTGGCGGTACATCACGCTTCTCATAGTGCAATTACACCTCAGGTTTTGCATCAATTTGTTTAAAAAATAGTTTTGTTATTCTCGTTGAGAAAAGGACAAATTGTCTTTTCAGATGTTCTGGACTCATACATTTTTACATGAAGGTGTGTAGACATTTTCCTTGCCCTTCTCTTTGCAGTTTCAGCTTTTTCTCCTGTATATAATCCATCAATAGTGGTAAACCATAATCGTAACCAGATACCAAAATGATGTTCGGTTATGCTTCCTTGAAAAGTGGCATCTACTTGTTCATGCACTTTAATTGGGTTTCCCTTATAGTTAGCAACAAATAAGAGATTTGTCTCCCAGAAATCGGTTAATCTATTGAGGTGTTCATCCCAATCTTGGATGATATGATTAAAAATAGGACCAAGTATTTCTTCTTTTCTTATTTTAGCATAAAACTGAGTAACTACATTATAAACGTCTTCTCTGGTTTCAATATCTCTTTGTATACTATGTTTCATCGAAATATTGAATTATGAATAATATCCAAAATTGAGAATAACCAATATCGTATTAATTGTTAGGCTTACAATGAGTAGATTAAATACAAACTTCGGCTTCATTTGAGCAAGTATAGAAGCGTTAAAAGCCATGCAAACGATAACACAAATTGTTAATTCTATAACTTGAGAGGTAGATCTGTCTTGCATTAAAATATACATTGCAGCTACAGATCCTAAACAGCTAGAAAGAATAATCATTAGTGGGATATAAGCCATATACATTTCTCTGAAATCGTTTAATAATTTTGAATACATAACATATTATTTAAAGTTATGTTCAAAGGTATTTCAGAAAGAGGTGTACAGTTTATGATCTGAATCATAAAGACAAGGAAAAGAAAAATTTACCGATAAATTTTTCTGTCTTTGATCAATAATTCTTCTTTTTGTTCTAGTTTTTTAACAGCTCTAATTACAGTTTCTACTCGCAGACCTGTCAAATCTGCCAGCTGTTGTCGAGTTAGTTCTATTTTATAAAGAGTAGTTTCCTTAAGATTGGTATCACTATTTTTTTTGAAATAATCTAAAATTCTAAGAATACGATGTTCTGGTTCTTGGGTAGATATTTCAGAAACCATCATTGCTTTATAGTATAAACGAGAGGCAAGTGTGCTTGTAAACTTATGGTGAATCGAAGGGTTTTCTTCTAATATTTTTAAAAATCTATTCTTAGGTAATTGCCATACTTTTGCATCGGTAATGGCTTCTGCATTGGCTGGGTACTTAAAATCTGCAAAAAGCGGTGGTTCTCCAAAACTTTTTCCAACACCAAAAATACCTTGTATAAATTCTTTTCCTTCATCATTAAAATTATTCATCTTCACCTCACCAACCTGAACCTGATAGTAATAGCGAGCACTATCTCCTTCCTCAAAAAGCAATTCATTACGCTGATACCTTTTTAGAACAGCTCCGGCATCTTCTAAGATGTTTTGATCAATCATGAATTGTTATTTTTTACATAAACTAACTCGTTGTGCTTTTCGAAATAACCTCTCGACTACGCTCGAGGTGACAGAGGAAAAATTAGCCCACCCGTCTGAGACGGACACTCGAATTGACGAATATTGAATAAAAAAATCTCCAAGAGATTAACTATGACTATTTAAACTTATATCTGGTAATAATACTCTTTAATTTATTTTTTAGATCCTGTCCGGAATCATACACCATTTGCTCATTAGTAGGAAACTGAACTGCCTGCAATCCCAAATAGCGAATTAAATCATCATCTAGCGCACGTTTATCACCATTATAGTTTGCATAAATATTTTCAAAAACATAAGTGCTTGAAAGAGGAAAAGCATCCAGTAATTGTTTTGTGTTAAGATCTCTGTATTGTACGTTGCCTACTACTTGCGCCTCTTTAAATTGTATAAATTCGTAATATTCACATCGTACCGTAACCATTTTATCAATTTTAATCTTATTTCCTTCTTCATCACGAACAAATTCATCATTTTCATCTAATAGATATTCCCAACCATCTTTAACTAATTTTTCTTTTTCTAATTGTCGTTCTCTAACTTGTTCTGGAGAGATGTTTATTTCTCTAAAAGATACTTCCATGAGGTAATCATATTTTATCGAACGCTGAGGTTCATTATGATATACTGTCCAAAGATCATTTAATCCGTAGGTACTAAAATTCAATAAATCATCTTCTAACCTCCTAGGTATAATTACGTTGGTGTTATTTTTCATAGCAACCTTAACGAAATCCGTTCCCTTAAAATGTGCTTCTTCTATAAGATCGTTTGTATTCTTATAGTTAGGACTGATTTTTTCCAGGTATACCAAATCATTGTATACATTACGGTAGTCTGTTTTTCTTCTTGCATTTGTAAGCAAAGACTTTGCATTATTATATAAATATGTAGATAATTTTTCTTTAGTATCTAGAATTTTTTGGTCATAATTATCAAAAGAAAAATTAACGTTACGTCCTTGCTCCACGTGATACAGTGGTAAAAGCGGACGGATACGTTCTTGTCTCGTTTTTAATTTGTTATAAGAGTTATAGATTCGCTCCAGATTAGCTGGATTTCCTTCTTTTTCGAGAAAAGCAATTGCATTCATATCACGATCTACCGCTTTTACAAATGCTTCTTCCAGGATTAAAATGTAATCTTGTTTCCCTTTCTTGTTTTTATTAGTTCTTAACTTATTAACAGAAGTATTAATCGCTTGATCATAGTTTCCTGTGTTAAGAGCGGTGAATGTCTTCTTTTTTCCTCCACAAGAGATACTAAGGGTAGTAATTAATAATAAAAGTAGAATTCTTTTCATAATGTGATATGTTTGGGGGACATCTATTCAATTTTAGTGCCAAAAGGTAACAAAAAAACCTCAAAGTAATTTTTTGAGGTTTTCCTGTAGATGATAATCTATTTTATTTTTTAAATACTGGAAGCAGTTTAGTGGATACCTCACCAAAACCTATTCTAACACCATCTTTTTTACAATGGCCTCTTATAATAACAGTATCATTATCTTCTATAAATTTACGACTGCCACCTTCTTTAAGTTGTACCGGTTTTTCTCCTCTCCAGCTTAATTCTAGCATAGAACCATAAGAATCAGGAGTTGGTCCGGAGATCGTTCCACTACCCATCATATCTCCAGAATTTACAGGGCATCCATTTACTGTATGATGCGCTAATTGTTGAGACATATTCCAATACATATGTTTAAAATTACTCTTAGAAACTATAGTCTCTTTTGCTTTTTCAGGTTGTATGGCAACCTCTAGATTTATATCAAAACTTTTATCTCCTTTATATTGAAGATAAGGTAATTGTTCTTTTATAGGTTTCGGCCCCGTTACCCGATAAGGTTCTAAGGCATCAAGTGTAACAATCCAGGGTGATATTGATGAAGCAAAGTTTTTAGCAAGGAAAGGGCCTAAAGGGACATATTCCCATTTCTGGATATCTCGTGCGCTCCAATCATTAAATAATACCAATCCAAAAATATAATCCTCAGCTTCTTCTATCGGAATAGGCTCACCAAGATGATTCGCATCTGTAGTGATAAACGCCATCTCCAATTCGAAGTCTACTAATCGTGACGGTCCAAAAATTGGTTTTTCTGTACCATTAATTAATTTCTGACCTTGCGGTCGATGTACTGGAATTCCTGATGGAATTATAGAACTACTACGACCGTGATATCCTACTGGTATATGTAACCAATTAGGAAGTAAAGCATTTTCAGGGTCTCTAAACATAGTACCCACATTAGTTGCATGTTCTATACTACTATAAAAGTCTGTATAATCACCCACAGTAACGGGTAGTTGCATTTCTATTTCATCTAATGTAAAAAGTACTATTTTACAATGTTCCTTATTATTTTTCAAGGCATCATTTTCTGTATCAAAAATATCCGCAATACGATTACGAACCAACCTCCAAGTCTTTTTTCCATCAGAAATAAAGTCATTAAGAGAATCTTGTAGGAATATATCATCGGTTAGCGGAATTCCATCAAAATAACCAAGTTGATGAAGCGCTCCCAGATCAATAGCTGTATCTCCAATTCGAGTTCCTATAGTAATGACATCATCCCTGGTCAAAAAGACCCCAAAAGGAATATTTTGAATTGGGAAATCAGTATTTGTTGGTGTTTTGATCCACGTTTTTCTATTTGGGTTATTTGCAGTTATGGGCATTGTCGTTTTTTTAATAAGTTGTTGGTACTTCTCATCATCAAATATATAATTTTAGAACGTTTTACATATTTTATTTATGTGAAAGTTAATTAAAAAATGTGATATTTCTAATTGTGAAGAAAATGTTCATATTTATTAATATTCCACCAGCTTATTTTAAGGAATGTTCCTATTTTTGGGCATCTATTTTATAAATAAAAAAAAATGCAACGCGACGAACAGATTTTTGATTTAATTCAGGACGAAAAAGAACGTCAGATTAATGGATTAGAATTGATCGCTTCAGAAAATTTTGTAAGTGAACAAGTAATGGAAGCAGCTGGTTCTGTATTAACAAATAAGTATGCGGAAGGGTATCCAGGAAAACGTTATTATGGAGGCTGCTCTGTAGTAGATGTAGTAGAGCAAATTGCTATAGACCGTGCTAAAGAATTGTTCGGAGCAGAATATGCTAATGTACAACCTCATTCTGGATCACAAGCCAATACTGCGGTATATCATGCCTGTCTTAAACCCGGAGATAAAATACTAGGTTTTGACCTTTCTCATGGAGGGCATCTTACTCATGGATCACCAGTTAATTTTTCTGGTAAATTGTATAACCCTGTTTTTTATGGAGTAGAGAAGGAGACAGGTAGATTAAATTACGATAAAATTCAGGAGATTGCTACAGCAGAAAAACCACAGCTAATTATTGCCGGAGCATCTGCATATTCTAGAGAGATAGATTACAAAAGATTTAGAGAGATTGCAGATAGTGTAGGAGCTATTTTATTAGCTGATATTGCACATCCAGCAGGATTAATTGCCAAAGGTGTTATCGCAGACCCTGTTCCTCATTGTCATGTAGTAACTACCACAACACATAAAACATTAAGAGGACCAAGAGGTGGATTAATCTTAATGGGTAAAGATTTCGAAAATCCTTTTGGTATTACCTTAAAGAGTGGAAAGAAACGTATGATGTCTTCTTTAATGGATAGCGCTGTATTTCCTGGAAATCAAGGAGGTCCATTAGAACATATCATTGCAGCAAAAGCAATTGCTTTTGGTGAGGCATTGACCGATGAGTTTTTACATTATATCATCCAGGTAAAGAAAAATGCTGCTACAATGGCTGAAGCTTTTGTACAAAAAGGGTATGAAGTGATTTCTGCGGGTACGGATAATCATATGATGTTGATCGATTTGCGTAACAAAGGAGTGACTGGTAAACAAGCAGAAGAAGCACTTGGTGTTGCAGAGATTACTGTGAACAAGAACATGGTTCCTTTTGATGATAAATCACCATTTGTAACTTCAGGAATTCGTATTGGAGTTGCAGCAGTTACGACTCGTGGGTTGAAAGAGAATGATATGCTGGATATTGTAGAATTGATCGATAGAGTAATCAACAATGTAGAAAATGAAGAAGAGTTGCATAGTATCGCAAATGATGTAAATGCTATGATGGCAGATAAACCATTGTTTGTGGTCTAAACTGTTGCTAAAATATATTTTTGTTTTTAGAAAGCCTCAATGTATATCTTCTTGTTAGATGGGAAATTTTATACTACTTTTAAAAAGAAAAACAAAATGTAACCATCGCATTAAACGTTTATTATATGTTTAAAAACCGTTACCATTGAATATATAAGAGAAATATGTGTAATAGTACATACCACTGTTGTAACCAATTAAAATGAACGCAGAAATAACATCGAATCTTACGAATTTATTCAATGTCAATATAGAAGTTATTAAGAACACTTCGATTGAAAAAATGTTCAATGAATTAATCAACGAAAACCCAAAAGCATTCAATGTAAATCTTGGAGTTATAACAAATTTGTTTGATAACGATGAGATTAAAAGTTTCAAGAAAGCAAAAAAGAATACTGATTTGATTTCAGCATTTGAAAATGCAAAAAAAATGAAATTTGATGAAAAAGAAATCATCGCTGAACTTAAAACTGATATTTTAAATTCTATTCCTGAATTGAAATCTAAAATTGACTCTGAAAATAAAGGATTTAAGAATCAGATAATATTTTTAGAATACGATTATGAGCCTTACTCATATTTTTGCGGTTTTGGAAAAGGTAATTACCCGATATTAAAAAAACCTGAATATTTTGAATTCAACTTTCGAGAAGAATTATATGTTGGAATCGGAAAAGTAGATTATTCTAAAATATGGAAAGAATTGTCTTTATTAAATAAGATTTTAGAAGATTTAGATATTTACGACCAAGTATGCGAAACTAAACTTTATCAAAGTATATTAAATTGTATAAAATTCAAAACTTATTTATTACTTAATATGGCTTTTGACGAAATCGGAATAAATGCATTTGACGGAATAGAAATTGAAAAACCATTAATGATTTACGGAAATGAACACGATTGTGAATCAATTAATATTTATGCTTTCGAATAAAATAACTGGTTACAACAACGTGTATAATTAATTGCTTTGGCCGTTGCTTATTTGGAAAATTCCTTCGGAATTTTCTCGCGTTTGTTTTTGTTTACTGGTCTCAGATTAGGGTGAAACCCCTGCACTTTAAGTGCAGGGTAGTTTAGTAAATTAGTGGATGAAACACGCAACTAACCATACACAAACACGTTAGTATCAATCAAAAATCAATAAACATGATTTCACTTAAGGATAAAAAAGTAGTAATTGTTGGAGCTTCTTCTGGAATTGGTAAAGCTTTGGCTAAATTATTCATAGAAAAAGAATCAATAGTCTATTTAGTGAGTAGGACAGAGTCCAAATTGAAACAGGTTCAAGAAGAAATTGGCGGAATTACTCATGTTATTCCAATGGATATGCTAAATGAACATTCCGTTAACAAAGCTTTTAGCAAAATTGGAAAGTTTGACTTTCTGTCATTCTCTGCAGTAAGTGATGAAACAAAATTGATGTCACAAATAAAGGATATGGACACAGAAATTGCTCAAAGAGGAATGGAAAAATTTTGGGGGACATTTAATTGTTGTCGAGCTGCCGCTAATTACATTAATAAAGGAGGAAGTATTGTTGTAACATCAAGTATGGCAATTTATAGGCCTTCAAAAAATGGAGCTTCAATAATGAATGCGGCAAGTGCTGCAGTAAACGTTTTTGCTAAATCTTTAGCAAGAGAAATTTCCCCAACAAGAGTTAACATCATAGCTCCAGGAGTTGTAAAAACAGGAGTATGGACTGAGAATGAAAAAACAAATTTCTCAGAATGGGCAAAGAACACTTTACCAGTGGAACACTTAGGAACCGCAGACGAACTTGCTTATACTTACTTCAATGCTTTAACCAATCCTTACATGACCGGAACAACAATTACAGTTGATGGAGGACTAACCTTAATCTAATATGGAAAAGAATATTGATACTTGGTGGTTCAAGTAATATGGGTTTAGCTACAGCGAGACTAGCTATCAAAAAAGGTTATGAAGTAATTATTGCAGGAAGAAATATCGAGAAATTAAAAGAAGCCCAGTCCTTCGTTACAGGAAGTGTCAAAACCTATCAAATAGATTTAATGCAGGATAAAGGAGTAATATTAAAAACTGATGCTAACAAGGTATATGACGTTCATATCAAGCAAAAGCTGGTCACGACACATATATTAAATGTATAGTATTGAACTATTTATTATGAATATTAATGAATTCTGGGAAATTTTTGAGAAAACAAATAAACCCCTTTCCGAGATTGGCTTTGTCTTTAAAGGAAAATCTTGGCAATTCGAAAACAATTCATACAAAATTAGTGTTGAAGCTCCAACAGACAGACTGGGAATTTCAATGCAAGTCCGATTGGTAAAAGTTTGTATAATGCATAAAGGTATAATTCCTTACGAAGAAGATCCTTGGAGTTTAAAAGAAATAGCAGGCTCTACAGCTTTTCATATATCTCCGGATTTATTACCTAAATATAAAAATGCTTTATTCAAAAATCGAATCTGGCAATACAAAAATTTTAATGATAAGAACAAATCTGGTATTTCCTTTAAACCCGTCTATTATGGAGGTAATAAAAAATGGATAATGAAGGATAAATCTTTTAGTAAAAAAGAAAATGAAAAACACTTATTATTATCTTTAAAGTCCAGTTATGGTATAAACTATATAACTGAGGAAAAATGTTATCAAGCTTTGGAAATGGCAGCTTTACAAATTAAAGATAATGTCTTTTACTGGGCAGAAAAAATGACATTAAAAGAATCTATTAAACAATTGGAAAAATATGGTGATGATTGGTGGATAACAGAAAACTGGAAAGAAAAATATAAAACACTATACGACACTATGTAAAAATGCATTTTACATTAAACGTTACCACACTTTCTTGAAAGTTCAATGACAAAGAAAAGAATAGATAATTTACTCAAAAAAGAGTCCGGAATAATTCTCTTAAAAAAGGAATCTGAAAACACATTTTGGGAAACTATCCTGGAAAACATTTTTTCAATAGCAACTGTTTTTTACTTTTTGACTAGAAAAAAGTTTGATTATCTAATTTTAACCGAATATAGGGTATCATTAATTATTCGGAATAAGCTTCTTTTGGAAAGAGTCTTTATCAGAATTGAAAATCTAAATTATAACAGAGTAAAATCTACTCTGGAATTAACTGACCAAAATCAACAATTTTCAATTTCTTTAAGTAAATTAAGGATTAGTTATGAAGAATCGCAATTAATTAGACAAAAACTATCTGAATTTCAGGATGCAAAAAAATAAACTGTTTACAATACTATATATTTGATCATAGCAACTAAGTAACGAATCGAAATGTCTTTTCCTTTTTGCAAAGGCGCTAAATTTTTATAAATTAAACAAGAAATAAAAATGCGCAGATAAATCGATTGGTTCAGGCTGGCTTGCTCTGATTCATATATTAAACGTTGTAAGCAATCAAATAACAAAAAATGAGAATTCTTATCATAATTATTTCAATGATTACAATTTTGGGATGTAAACAATCCTCAAAAGAAGAAAGTCAAAACTTCGAAGAAAAAGAACGATGGTTTTTTTGGTCTGCAGATTGGCACCCCGCAAAGAGTAAGATTGTGGTAGGAGGTTCCAACGACACTTTTTTTAAGTTAATTTCTTCTACGGATTATGGAGAACTAAAATCTTACCCCTATAAAGGAACTATAACCAAAACTAAATGGCATCCTACAAAAAACAAGTTGGCAGTATCCGTACAAGATGGAAAATCAAAATCAATAATTATAAATCTTGACAACGACGAAACTATACAACTTGATACCATAACCAATGACGGGGCAAGAGCCATAGGGTGGAATCATTCTGGAGATTTATTAGCTATTGGCGATTATGAAGGATTCCTGACAATATTTGATGAACAAGGAAATGTGCTGCAAAGAAAGAATACGAATCAGAAAGGAATTATTGGACTGGACTGGCATCCTGATGAAAATTTAATTGTTGCTGTTGGCGAAAAAATCACCTTGTATAATTATAAATTAGATAGTTTAAGGAATATAGATGATGTAGACGATAGAAGTAAAGAAATAGATGTCTTAATGCTTTGTGTTGATTGGCATCCAAATGGAGAGTTCTTTGTTACAGGAGACTATGGAGACTTTCAAAAAAATTATCGACCCTTATTACAATACTGGACATATGATGGAAAAAGAATTAAATCCATTGATAAAAGTGAAGCTGAAATTAGAAATATGAAGTGGTCAAATGATGGAGATTTATTAGCAACTGCCAGTGAGAAGATTAGGCTTTGGAACAAAAATGGTGATTTGGTAGCTGAAAAAACTACTAAAAACCTTCTTCAGGGAATAGATTGGAACGCAGACGCCACAAAATTAATCACTACAGATGATAAGAGAAAAGTCATATTCTGGGACAGAAACCTCAATAGATTGAAAGAATTACAATATTGAGAAGACTGCCTACAACAACGTATATGACGGTCATGCCCAGCAAAATCTGGTCACGCCCCATATACAAGACCGTTGTAATTTACCAAACCATCAAAAATTAATGTTTAACAATAAACATTTTAACTTTTTAGCAATCGGAATTTTAATGATTCTGATTTCTTCTTGTGACAATGTGAATAGAACGAGTTTTAGAATTTATTCAGCTGACAAAAAGCAGTGCGTGACAATAGTTACGAATGGAAGTACGAGATATATTATAAACGGAAAATCTAGTTCAATCCCGAAAACGGGTTTTGTCAAACTTGATGTAAGTGGAATTGATAAACTTGGAGATGGAATTGGTGTTTGTTGGAAAAATGAAAAATACGAATGGCAAATTTCTAATGACAAATCAGTTATTCTTGAAAATAAATTAGATACTACAAAATATAAATTCAAAACAAGTTGGGAAAAAGATAAATGTGGAATTCCGAATACGGAAAAATATCTTAAACTGAATTGCGGAACATTAGATTTGTTAAGAATGGTGTCTTTTCCTGAAAATGAATATTTGATTTTAGAGAACTGAACTGAATAAAAAATGTGTTACAACACCATAAATGTGATCATAGCAGTTTGGTGATAAATAGAATGGTTCTTGTGTATTTAGTAAGGAACAATGCTTGCAGAAAATAAAAGTTAGCAACCAAGTGCGCAAGAAAAGTCAAAAAGTAGGGTAATATTTTGCCCTGCTATGACACATATATTAAACGTTGTAATCAATTATGAAAAATCTGTTTAAAATTTCACTTCTAATACTTCTCTTTACTTCTTGTTCTAAGAAATCACGGACGATAATTGTGAATACACAAAAAGCAGATGGATTTACAACGGAATCTAAACTTGATATAAATGGACTAGAAATAGGACGAGTTATTGAAATGAACTTAACTCCAGATGGAACTGTAAATTTAATTTGTGAAATCGTAAATAGTGAAGTTCAAATCCCTATTGACTCAAAATTCTACCCAAAAGAATTGGGCCTTCTAGGTGGGAAAGCGATTGGAATCGAAATTGGTTCTGAAAATGAATTTATCGACACTGGTATGATAATAAAAATGGTAGCACAGGATTCAGCTAATATTGAGGACATATTTAGTAAAGCAATTAATGAAGTTATGTCTGTATTTAGTGGACAACATAAAACGGAGTCGTTACTCTATGAATTACGGAGATTGAATAAAAATATTGAGGAGTTAAAACTAAAAAGCAAAAATAACTGATTGCTACAAAACTATATATGCGATCATAATAGCAAAGTGATCAAGCTAAAGGTTGTCGTATTTTTGGTAAGACTCAATGTTAGCAGAAAGTAAAAGTTAGCAACCAATGCATAAGAAAAATTGAAAAATACGGTAACGTTTTCCCCCGCTACTACACATATATTAAACTTTGTAGATAAGCTATATGCTTTTTAGGTAATATCTAATAATATATTTGGTACATAAAATTAAACTAAATGAATAAATTAAATTATAGAAAAAGCTTACTTCTATTAAAGCTAATAATTGCATTATTTTTTGTCTCTTGTTCAGTTAACCAAAGTCCCAGAATTTCTTTAGAATTCAATGGGAATATAAAATCATATTTTGAACGTATTTATAAAACAAAAAAAGAATCAGGAAATTGGCAAAAAGGAGAGATTGAAGATTATGGGCATTTTTTCAAAAAATTTGATAAAAATGGAAACTTTACAACTATCCATCAATTAGATAAAGAAAACAAATTATTAAGAAAAATTCTATCAGTACAAGAGAATGGAAAGATCGTAGAAGAAATCACTTATGATAAAGAAGGAAAAAGAGAAGGAGTAATAAAAATTAATCATATTAATAGAAATCAGACCAACTCGGAATCCTTTGATGTAAACGGTAATAAAGTAAATGGAACGATGTTCAGGAAAAATGGAAAAAGAACAAAGTATATTCATATGAGAAATGATGAATTAGAACATGTATCATTATGGAAATATGATAAAAAAGGAAAATTGACTTCTCAAAAAGTGACAAATAAAAAAGGCGAAATTATTCTTAATAATAAATTTGAATACTTAGAATTTGATTTACAAAACAATTGGACAAGAAAATTAATTTACAAAGATGGTGATGATTATCCGCAAAACATTGTGATAAGGGAAATTCAATACTATCAATAAAGATAACAGTTTAAAGGATGAAAGAAACCAATTGGCCTTATTAGTTATGGTAAAAATGATCTGGTATATGTTAGATCCATTTTCAAAAACCCGATTAAATAATCGAGTGAAATTACTAAGAAAGCCTGTCTACAACATTATAAATGAAAACAGAGCAATTTAGTGCTAGATTGAAAGGTTGTTTGTTTTTTGCAGTAGCGCTAAATTTTTATAAATTGAATAAGAAATAAAAATGCGCAGATAAATCGATTGGTTCAGGCTGGCTTGCTCTGATTCATATATTTGGCGTTGTAAGCAAACATAAAAAATCACTCGAATTTGACAAAAAAGATAATATTTGGAATTTTAGCATTTGTAATAGGAATTGTAATTACATTCTATTCCGAATCTTTTTTTCGTGAAATAATCCAAGATATTTTTAAATGGTCAACGTCTGACAAAATTAGATTTGTTGGAAAAAATATGTACATCTTCTCTGACAAGACATATTATGTCACCTTGGGAATGATCCCCTTGATCTTGACACTTGAAAATCTGAATAAAAAACCTGCTGAATTTCTAAAAAACGGAATTATATGCTTATTGATTTTTGGAATTTCTTTAATCGGAATTTCCGCTATCGACGCGAATATAAAAGTTATGGAATGCACAGCTTGTGATGATGGAATTAGAAAAATACATTGGAACGGAATAAATTACGGACTGATTATAGGTACAAGTGCTATTATTTCTATTATTCCAAGCCTGATTAGAATAATAAAACGAATAAAAAAAACCAGCGTACAACACGATATATGATGTCATAGCAGCTTAGTGATCAATCGAGTGGCTATTATTTTTGGTAAGGCGCGATACTTGCAAAAAATAAAAGTTAGCAACCAGTGCGCAAGAAAAGTCAAAAAGTGAGGTAATATTTTGCCCTGCTATGACACATATATTAAACGTTGTAATCAATTATGAAAAATCTGTTTAAAATTTCACTTCTAATACTTCTCTTTACTTCTTGTTCTAAGAAAGCACGGACGATAATTGTGAATACACAAAATGCAGATGGACTTACAACGGAATCTAAACTTGATATAAATGGACTAGAAATCGGACGAGTTATTGAAATGAACTTAACTCTAGATGGAACTGTAAATTTAATTTGTGAAATCGCAAATAGTGAAGTTCAAATCCCTATTGACTCAAAATTCTACCCAAAAGAATTAGGCCTTCTAGATGGGAAAGCGATTGGAATCGAAATTGGTTCTGAAAATGAATTTATCGACACTGGTATGATAATAAAAATAACAGCACAGGATTCAGCTAATATTGAGGACATATTTAGTAAAGCAATTAATGAAGTTATGTCTGTATTTAGTGGACAACATAAAACGGATTCGTTACTCTATGAATTACGGAGATTGAATAAAAATATTGAGGAATTAAAACTAAAAAGCAAAAATAACTGATTGCTACAAAACTATATACCTTACTATACATTTGATTAAATATGAGAGTAACAATTTATATTCTGACTTCTATACTTATTGTGAGTTGTAAAACCACTCAAACTAAATCTGAACTTTCGATAAAAAATACTATAACCGATTACTATGAAAGCGGAGAAATTAAAAGTGTTGGAACAATAGATGACTTTCACAAAGAATTTAATAACTATCGAATTGGATTTTGGAAAGAATTTTACCGAAACGGTAATTTAAAGGCTTCTGGAAATTATAAATTGGACACTTACACTCAATGCTGTACAGGTGGAATTTGTGACGGATTTTATAGTTATAAATATGGAGAGTGGAATTACTATTACCACAACGGAAACTTAAAAGCCAAAGGCAAATACAGAATCGAAAAAAAACATAAAGAAACAAGTTGCGAAGGTGGAGACGAAATAAATTTTGGATTTGTAACGGAGAGTTGGAATTTTTATGACAACAATGGAAAGGAAATCCAACCAACCGAAAAAGATATTACTGAAATTGAAAAAAGTAGTTTTATTGATGAATGGGATATGATAAAAAAATAAAAAACTACCTACAACACTATGCGTTCATAGCAGCTAAGTTATCAATCGATAGGTTATTGTATTTTTGGTAAGGTGCAATACTTGCAAAAAATAAAAGTAAGCAACCAGCGCGCAAGAAAAGTCAAAAAGTGGGGTAATATTTTGCCCTGTTATGACACATATATTAAACGTTAACATCAATTGGTGAAAATGAGTGTTTTTAATAAAATTAAAGATATAATAAATAAACGTAAAGCCTTATACAACTTGTATAGTGATATCCGAAATTTGGATGAAGTAAAATTAGAAAAAAGAATTGAAATTTTTGAAGAAATAGTTACTCCTAGATTTGCTCAAATTGGGCTTAATAATTGGAATGGAAAATATTTATGGTATAGCGACTTTAATGATCAAGGAATTAAACATGTTATTCAGTTTCATAAATTTAAAGGCTTCTCGGGTAAATTTTCCTTTGGGAATTGTTTTGATTTTGTTCCAACAATATCCGGAAAAAAACTTATCAACCATCGAACTGACAAGTCAACCAAGGTCATTTATTTAAAAACACTTGAAAAATCTGTAGGTGATAATAGTAATTTAATAAGCACGTTAAACGAACAAAAATTCAGAGGTAGTTTAGATAAGGTTTTATCTAAGAACATTAACAACTTCGAAAGTTGGTTTTTGAGTAATAGTACAATCCAAGAGAATATTTCTGGCTTAAAGGTTGATATTCAAAATCATCCGGCAATAATAGGAGAAATGATAATCTCATATGAATACATTATAAGTTTTTTATACAGACAGGAAAAAGATTTTGATTCTTGTAATTATTGGATTAACAAACATTTTGAAAAGAACCTGAATAGTGAAATAGAAAAAGAATTAATTTTAAAAAAAATAAAAAACTAATGCTAACAAAGATTTGTATAGTGCATTTGCTCTCTTTAGGAAGCTAACACACCATACAAGGAACGTTGTAGCCAATTAAAAAAATGAAGCCAATAAGAATAAATCAACCATCTAGTTTCTTAAAAGACAATGAATGATAGATTAAAAATTTTATTTTCTGAACTTCTAGAAAAATGTAATAATGCTAATTATTTTGAATTTGAGTATTATTGGGAAATATGGGGAGTAATGTGGTATCCTTGGACTCTTGAAATCAAGGGGAAATCTGAATCGTTTTCATTATACGATATATCATATAAAGATTTGGAGAATCTATGTAATAATGGGCAGATAGAATTGATAAAAGAATACTCAATAGAAGAAATGGAAGATGAATTTGATAGGAAAAGATACCGGATACTAAATAGAAAGGACGGCATATAAAATATATCTAATACATAAAAACCGAAAGCTTATAACTCATTTACAAAGACTCTCCTTTATTAAAAAAAGCTGTATTGTTTTATAGTGTAGAAAAATTTATTAAATAAATTAAATAAATTAAATAAGATAAGAATTAAAAAAAATGGTTCCAAAACTGAACACATCAATTTACACATTACATATACTCCCTTAATAAATAAATATAAAAAACATTGCTAGTTAAGAAAGAATGAAGAAAACACTAAAAATAATGGGTGGAATAATTTTAATAATAGTTTTCATTTTGGGCGGAACTTATCTCTATCTATCCAATTTTGGAAGAAAAGGAGTATTATCAAATAAGCCTGATAAACCAAAAACTGAAATACCTATAACTTATAATATTTCTTGGTGGTCTCATCAAGAAGGTTTGGTTATTGATAATTTTAATGTAAATATCGTTGAAAGTAATTTAGATCTATTCAATAGTAAATCGCTGGTTGCCTATAAAATAAAGGGGAGAATCAAATATGACGGACATTGGAAACCAAATATAAAAGAAGTGCACATATCTGAACGCATTAATGAAGACAGTACGCAAAATATTAGTAGAATAATTCAATTGACACCAATAGTGGAAGTTAAGAATGACAAAAAAGCCAATGGAGGAATTGAGTATTTTGAATTTACAAATGAACATATGGTTACCTCTGGAAATTGGGGTTTAAATAGAATAAAAGTTATTTGTGGAAATAAAAAGGAAATTATTGAATTACAACAAAGGAAGTAAAGTATTACTGGGAACAAAGTATGTAACTTATCCCATTTGTTGATATTAATTAATATGAAACTTAAAACAAAACATATCATATTAGGAATTATGGGGCTATTTTTATTAATTGGTTTCTCAACACAATTGTTTTCAAATTCTTGGGGGCTTCTAATCGGAAATAGCTATGTTATTCCAAATCAAAGTTCAATTTTCACCTTTAAAGCCGTTAAAATGAATAAAGGCAGTGGAAATTATTGGCTATATGGTGAAGACCAAAAATATTATTATACAACATTAGAAAAAGTCCATATTGGATCTTATGCTTTATTAGCAAAAGAAAAAGCAAAGTCAATATCTAACTTTGATAAAACTAATTATAAAACTTGGTTCAATTTGCAAGTTTCGTGTAATGATATTTTAAGTACTTATGCTATAAAACCAAATGGCCTAGAGTTTATAAAATGTGTAAGGCCGAAAAATAGTCAAATTAAAATAAAAGCAACTTATCGAGTAAATAGCAAACAATCAAAGGAAATTGAAAATTTCTTGGTTGAAAATTACGGAATGGGGGAATTAAAATGGGCTTGTTGTGGATGGGATAACGCTGGAAAGTATGGCGGATTTGAACATCCCGAATTTAAAAAAATAGACCCTTATTGTACAGCAATAATAAGTATGTATGCTTCGGGAGGAATAAAAGATAAAAATGAATGGAATGGGATAAAATTAGAGACTGATAGAAATAAAATAGATTATTTCATTGTAATTGTAGAATTAGTGATTGTTTAAAAAATAACTACCACCAACAATGTATAAGAAAACGTATATCCGTAAGATAAAAGGCATCCTGCCTTATACTGCATTTAAAGCAAGACATCGAGACGATATATGTAATCTGGTAGCCAATTAAAAAAAAATGAAGTCAATAAAAGTAAATCTACTGGAAGATAATTTTACAATTAATAACGTTTCTATTGTACTTCCTATCCATATCAAAAGACTTGAAGAAATTTTAAATTCATCTCTGAGGAGTGTAACAAAAAAGTACAACACAATTTACACTTGGGATAATTTAGGAATCTTGGCTTATTCCAAAAATGGAGAAATTGTTGAAAGTTTGCTTTTAAGTTTAAAAGCGGAAGATTTTGATTTTAGTACGAAACAATCTTTTAAAGGCCAGTTTAATATAAATTCAGAAGATTCTGTATCTTATTATGTGAACAATAAGGATATGAGAGTCAAAATGTATGATGAAGATAAAAGTGGCTCAATAATTTTAAATAACATTAGTGTAAAAGTTCACTTTGACGATAATAAAAATACCGAATCCATTGAAATCTCTCATTTTACAGGTTCGAGCATAAAAGTAATACCTGCTGAAAAATATGAAATCAAGAGATTAGATGATGAAATCGTTAAATTTTCTGACTTTGGTTTCAAAATATGTATTATAGAAGAACTTATGTATAAAAAGGAGTTATTAAAACCCAAGTTTGATTTATATGAGTTTATTAGATGGTACAAAAAAAGAAGTATTAATCTAGAAAAAGAAGGTTATGAACCCATACCAGAGGTAACTCAATATTTCAAAGATTTACCTATTCCAAAGAAATATGCATCTGAAATAACCGAGATTTATCAAGATGGAGGAAATGACATTTACATGCAACTTTTAAGGTTTGGAGAAGGCTGGGAAGACTATTGGGATATTAATACTATTGAAGATGTAAAACAATTTCCAAACTTAAAAAAAGTAATATTATGTTACGCAAAAGATAATATTGTTGACGAAATGAATAATTTTGGAATTAAAGCAGAATGGATATAAAAAAACTGGCTACAACAAGGTTTATAAATAATAGCGGTTTAAGCGATAAAACAAAAATATAAACGAAAACCAAAAGGCAGTGCTAAACTGAAAAGTTAGTTAGTAGAAATCCGCTACTATTCATACACAAACACGTTATGAGCGATAAATGAGTACTCTAAATCGAACATTAATTAAAAATGTAAATATATCTGACCTTATCAGTTTGATTAAAAATTATTATTCGATAGGTAGAGTTCAACTATTGAATTATGAGAATCAAGCATTGTTTTTAGATAGAAAAAACTACTCCATTATTTTATCGGACTCTTATATCGCAAATTGGATTGAAATAACATTTGATTTTTGTGATGGTCCAGAAAAACACGATTTTTTGTTAAAAAAAATATCAACAGAACTTCTAACGGAAGTAATCTACGGATACGAACAAACAACGACTGGTGATGCAAGGTTTTTGAAAATAACAAATGGAAAAATAGAAAGAGACTTGTATCAAAAATCCTATTATAAACCACACAGAATTATAATGGAAAGGAATTTAGGAGATAAATATTTAATTGAAAAGGAATTTAAATACCCAGAAATAGGTAGAGATTTGACGGGTTTTAAAGTTCTTGATTTCGACGAAATTCAAGATATGTTTGTTAATGCTGGGTATGAGGGGAATAAAAATCAATCTCCAAAAGAAGAATACACGCACCTTGAATGGTTAAAAAAATAACGAAAGCCCAACAATGTATAAGAAAACATAGGGCTTTCTGACTTAATTAAAAGGTCTAGGTATGTTTTCAAAGTCGCCAACTATAAAATTTGGCGTTTATGAGAAAAAAGATAAAAGCAAAATATTTATATTTGGCATAGTACCAATCCAAAACGTATCGCTTTTCTGCTCTCTAAGTTTCTTATAGGAGACATTAGCCATAAGTAAAATGAAACATCCTCTAAGGAAACATATTGAAGAAATAATAGAATTAACTGATGAAGAGTTTGATTATGTTTTGGGTCATTTTGAAACCATTAAAAAGCGAAAACACCAATACCTTGTTCAAGAAGGAGAGATCGTAAAAAAAGAATATTGGATTACTGAAGGCTGTGTGAAAAGTTATTTTCTGGATGAGAATGGAAAAGAACATATTCTTCGTTTTGCAATGGAACACTGGTGGATTACAGATTATGAATCATTTGTAAAACAAATTCCTTCGAAAATATATATAGATTGTTTAGAGGATTGTGAATTTCTATACATTTCTTTTGAAAATAGAGATAAGCTTACAGCCCAAATGCATAAAATGGAACGGTTTTGGGCTAAAAAGAGTAAGCTAGGCCGTATTGCTTTGCAGAAAAGAATCCTTTCACTTTTAAAAAATTCTGCTAAGGAAAGATATGAGTTATTGCTAGAACAATATCCTCAACTATTTCAAAGAGTTCCTAAAAAACTAATAGCTTCTTACTTAGGTGTTTCTAGAGAGACATTAAGTAGACTTAACTCTTAATTTTAATTCTAAAAATCAGAATTCATTAAACTAATAACGTGATATATATCACTTTAAAGTAGTGATTTAAGTCCTTCTTATCTCGTTTGATTCATTTCAACTTTGTAGTATAAATTTTAAAACTATAAAAAGATGAAAACAATCGAAAAAAACACAGACTTCGGAATTTTAATTCTAAGAGTACTAGTAGCTGGACTTTTATTATTTCATGGAGTAGGTAATTTTTTAAATGGATACGAATTTATTAAAGGAATGATAGGACGATCTGGCTTGCCAGAGTTTATAAGTTATGGAGCATTTATAGGTGAAATTATTGCTCCATTATTAATCGTTATTGGATATAAAGAGCGTTTGGCAAGTCTATTTGTAGCCCTAACAATGTTAGCAGCTATTTTAACAACTCATGCTAATGAAATTTTTGCACTCAATCAGTTTGGAGGTTGGGCAATTGAATTACAAGCTTTTTATTTATTTGGTGCTATAGTCATTTTCTTTACTGGTGGAGGTAAATATGTTTTAGGTAACAAATAGATCGTATTCAATGGGCAAATGTTACATATTAAAAACATACCACACTTTCAAAATTTGATTTTTCTGATTCTGATAATATTGCCTATTACTTCAGATATTCAGGCTCAAATAGAAAATATACCAATCAGTAAGGAGGTCAAAATTGAGAGATTTTATGCAGGCTTCCTTACTTATTGGGGTTCTCCAAAAAATACTAGCGATAAAAACTTATCTTCAATACAATTGGGGACTAGAGTCAACTTTTTGCTAATACCAAAAACATTTCAAGTGAGAGCATTTGGTGTTTTTAAACAAACTCAAAGAAGTGACTTACAATTCTTGAGAAGCTACGAAGCTATTTTTACTCCTGATCGTGCCATTGCAATTCATCTGGGTGTAATGGCAACTCCAACAACCGAACTTCGCCCTAATCCTACTACTTGGCAAAGTCAAATAGAAACAAATGCTGAAAAGAGCATAATTGGCGGAAGAATTGGGCTGAAAATAAATTACGATCTTAACCAAAACCTTAAATTGTCTTATGGACTGCATAAGCATGATAATACCATTGTTCATCATTTAAAAGTTGTTTATAAGCGACTTACAGTTTCTTCTTACTTAGATGATGGAAATTTATTTTCTGCTGCAAAATGGCAATATTCAAACGGTAATGTTCTAATCACAAGATTTAAAAATATAACCTCAATATCATCTATTATATCAATTTCAAAATATTATAAGATATATGCTGATGTTGCGTATAATGATTCAACCCAGAACACAACTTATTTAGAATTGGGTATACGAAGAGGATTCTCTAATAATTACTTCATAAAAGGCTTTTTATCTCTTAATTATAACCACATTTTTAAAAGATTTCAAGGAGGGTTTTTCATTCATATTTAACAAAACATCCATCCGAACTATTATTATAGATGTGACATACATCACATCAAAGTAGTGATATACATCCTTAAAATTCCTTCTCGTTCATCAGAACTTTGTAGTATCATTTTAAACTTTTAAAAATGCCTTATATAAACATTAAAGTTACCGATGAACAGGTAACAAAACAGCAAAAACGTCAGCTAATTATGGGAGTTACTCAATTAATTGTAGACGTATTAAACAAGAGCCCAAAAACCACTCATGTGGTGATAGAAGAAATTCCTATTGATAATTGGGGTGTAGATGCAAAACAATATTCAAATTCAAACAAATTTAAATCATGAAAAACAAAACGGTAATTATTACAGGAGCCTCTACAGGTATAGGTAAAGCTATTGCAGCTTATTTTATAGAAAGAGGAAGTAATGTAGTTATGAATTCTTCTAATGAAGAAAACCTAAAAAGTACGTATCTCGAACTTGGTTCACCAAGTAATGCTTTTTATATAGCTGGAGATATTAGTAAACAAGACACAGGACAACAATTAATACAATTGGCTATAGAAAAATTCAATTCAGTCGATGTATTGATAAATAATGCTGGTGTATTTGCTCCCAAACCGTTTTTAGATGTTCAAGAAGAAGATTTAGAACTGTATTGGAATGTTAATCTCAAAGGGACGTATTTTACAACGCAAGCAGCAATTTCTGAAATGATAAAACAACAAAATGGTTCCGTAATAAATATTGGAACTGTATTAGTAGATCATGCTATCGATGGTTTTCCTGCAACAGCTCCATTAACTAGTAAGGGAGCTATCCATTCGCTAACAAGACAACTAGCAGCAGAGTTCGGAAAAAATAATATTAAAGTAAATACCATTGCTCCTGGAATTATTAGAAGCCCGTTACAAGAGAAAATGGGTATTAAAAAGGCTGATGACTTGGCTGGATTACATTTATTAAACCGTATTGGAGAAGTTAATGAAATTGCTGAAGCTGCTTACTATTTAGCATCTTCAGGTTTTATAACTGGTGAAACTATTAATGTGGCTGGAGGTCATACCGTAGGCCATGCAATTTAAAATATAGAATTATGTATAAAAAGAATAATAACGAAATAGAAAAAGTAATTACGAATTACTTTGAAGGTCTCTTTCAGGGAGATGTAAATAAACTAGAGTCTTGCTTTACGGATAATGCATTTATTTATGGTGATATTAATGGAAGTCCGTACAAGAAAAGTATTATGGAGTATTTAGATGGTGTTAAAAATAGACAAAGTCCAAATGATTTAAAGGAAACGTTTAAAATGGAAATTATAGGGATTGATATTATAGAAAATATCGCAATGGTAAAACTACACGTACCAATGCTAAGCTATAATTACTACGACTATTTATCATTAACTAAAATAGATGATAACTGGAAAATAGTCAACAAAATTTTTACGCATGTTGCCTAAAGATTTTGTTACATTTTCTAACGTATGATGTCTAGATAATTATTAATTGATGGTACATACAAATTTTTAATTCCAGATTTATCGGATATGCATACACATTCAATTCAGCATTCTTCGTGGCTACATCATTCTCTGGATATTACCAATGGTGTTATCGGTAATAGAGATATGTCAGGACAATTAGATCGTAAAGATGGTTATTGATTTGGTAGTAAAGAAAAACTACAATAGAATGCTGAATTGAAAAATTATAGCATAGAAGAAAATTTTGGGAAGGTATTTTTTTTAACAATAAAATTATAATTAAGATATTTGATATAACAAACTTCAATAAATGCCTACTTTTTTATTCAATCATATAGCACTTTCCGTAAACGATGTCGACAAGACAACTGAATTTTATCAAAAGGTTCTTAAACTTAAAGAAATTAAAAATACAGCTTCCAACTCTAAAACTAGGTGGTTATCTTTTGAAGATGGTAAACAGTTACACCTAATTCCTCGCCCTAATTTTGAGATAAGAATCAATAAAGCCGTTCATTTTGCTTTGGCTACACCTGACTTTAATTCATTTGTAGAGTATCTAGAAGAACTAAAAATTGATTACTCTGATTGGCTTGGTACACCAAACAAAGATTACATACGAAAAGATGGAATTAAACAGGTATACTTTCAAGATCCAAATGGATATTGGATTGAAATAAACAATGATGTTTAAAGAAATTACGAATAAAGCAAACAGACTCTTCAAATACTATCCTGAGTTGAATACAGGAAAGCGAGCTTCTATGTCAGAATATAAAAACCTGAAATGGAATACGCGTAGGAAAATTCCAAAATGGTTTAGACAGCTGATGATTGATTTTCCGCTAACGGATCTAAATATTGGAATTCCTTTTAATTATGGATGGGAATCTTTAAAAAATAAAAAGATAAATGAATTACCGCTTTTAAACACTAAATTTAATAGCTTCGATGATATGGCGTTTGAAGCTACAGAGACTTTTCCTGGGTTTGAATTAATAAAAAAAGGATTTATCTGTATTGCACCAGACGAGAACTCAAGCGGAGATGGTTTCTATATAAAAGTGAAAGAAAAGAATCCTAAAGTTGTTTATGTTTATCACGATTGTGGTTCGAATTCTAAAGAATTGATAAGCAATTCTCAGCTAATTGCTGCTAGTTTTACCGAGTTTCTTGATATCATAAAACCACCTGAAATAATAGATGATTGGATAGCTAGAAATAGTTTAAAAGATGCTGATTTATAAAAAATAGAAACATAAAGTATGTATATTGTGTATGCACGATTTTGAAGATAAAAATACGATGCAAGAGATATTGTAACATACTTATTAGAAACATTGAAAGATTACATAAACATACTAAACAATATTAAACGTTACGTCTCATTAGATGAAGATGACGAACAACAATTTATTTCAATAGTAAGAACCACAAAAATAAAAAGAAGGCAATTTATTGTGCAACCTAATTTTATTTGTTCGCATCAAACTTACGTGCTGAAGGGAGCTTTTAGAAGTTATTTTGTAAACGATGAGGGAATAGAACATACGATTCAGTTTGCAATAGAAGATTGGTTTATTAGTGATTTTAATAGTTATGTAAACCAAAGTCCCGCATCTTTATTTGTTGAAGCTTTGGAAGATTCAACTGTTCAACAAATTGCGTATGAAGATGTAGAGAATCTTTGTGATAAAAATCCAAAATTCGAACGTTTTTTTAGATTAGTTGCACAAAAATCATTCGCCTTTTCTCAACGAAGAGTTTTATCCAATCTTGGTAAATCTGCTGAGGAAAGATATTTAGAATTTTTTAATCTATATCCATCAATTGTACAAAGAGTCCCTCAATATACTTTAGCTTCATATCTTGGGATGTCACCAGAGTTTTTAAGCAAAATACGTAAACGTCTCGCCACAAAATCTTGAACTAGTTCAAGATAATTTCCTAATCCAGTTCATTTTTTAAGGTAGCACATTGCCACAACTTTGTAAAGTCAATATTGACTTCATCCAAAAACAAAGTAAAATGAATACTGAAACAAATTCTTATCAAGAAAACCTAAAAGATCTACGTACAAATTTAGGAACGATGCTTCCTAAAGAAGCACTTAATATTTTTGATAATGACGCAGAAAATCTACAATTAACTCATAAATCAATTCTAAAACTTAAAGTTGGTGAAAAAGCACCAGATTTTTCTCTTTCGAATGCAGCAAACAAAACTATCAAACTTTCTGATTTACTGAGAAAAAGAAAAGTAGTTCTTACTTTTTATAGAGGATCTTGGTGTCCATATTGCAATCTTCAACTGGCGCACTATCAAAATTCATTATCAGAAATCCAGGCTTTAGGAGCAGAATTAGTGGCTATCTCACCGCAGACACCTGACGAAACATTGAATGTAAAAGAAAAAAATGAATTGAATTTTGAGGTTTTGAGTGATAATGGAAATATTGTTGCCAGAAAATACACAACTGTTTTTACAAATGCTGATGCTCCTGTAGATACAATGACAGCACTTGGATTCGATTTTGATGCACATTACTCAGATGATTCTAGAGAATTGCCAATTCCTGCTGTTTTTATTATCGAAAAAGATACTACTATTTCTTTTGCAAAATCTTTAGGTGGTGACTACAGAAACCGTGTAGAAGTTTCTGAAATTATTAATGCTTTAAAAAAATAATACAATGAAAAATAAAATTCAAAATATCACTAATGGGATATTAGCAGTCTTAATGGTCATTTTTGGTCTTAACAAGTTTTTTGGCTTTATTCCTGTGGAACCACCTGCCGATCCAATTGCTCAAAGTTTTATGGGTGCAATGTTCACTTCTTATTTATTTATAGTAGTTGCAATTGCCGAAATTCTTGGAGGAATTTTATTGATCATACCAAAAACTAGATTTTTAGGTTGGCTTTTGCTTCTTCCTGTACTATTTAATATAGTTGCTTTCCACGTAGCCCACGATTTCATAGGTAATGGAATATGGTTGTTACCAACACTATTATTTGCAATCGATACATATTTTCAATTTAAAACACTCAAAAAAGTTATGGAATATGAACAAATATAAAATCATCGTTTCGATCTTGTTTTTTGTTTTGGTAAATAGTATTAAAGCACAAAACTTAAACAAAGTTGTAGTTTCGAATAGTATAGAAATGAATACTAAAATGGATGAGGTTTGGACGGCAATATCCAATCTTGGAAATTTGGATGTATTGGTTCCCGATATAATCGGTAAAACCGAAATGATTGGTAATGGGAAAGGTTCTGTAGTTACTTTAACCTTAAAATCCAACGGATTACAAGTAGTAGAAAAAATAATCAAATTAGATAATGAAAAGCATGTCATCGTTTATAAAATGTTAGAAACACCAATGCCTATAGAGGATTATAAGGCGAAAATCAAAATAGATCCAATAAATTCGGTTAAATATAAAGTTAATTTCACTGCTATTTTTAGAGTCAATCCTAGCGATAAAGAAACGATGGAAACTACTATTGACAATTTTCAAAAAACACTCTTATCTAATATTAAGAAAACATACAATAATGAAAAATAAAATTTGGTTAATCACAGGAATATCGAGCGGATTAGGTAAGGCACTTGCTGAATCTGTTATTAAAAAAGGAGATTTTGTAATTGGTACATTTCGACAGAAATCACAAGTTGAAGAATTCAATAAAAAATACATTGACAAAGCAAAAGCAATAGTATTGGACATTACCAATGAAAAGGATATAAAAAATTGTGTGGATAAAGTTATCTCTGATTATGGCAAAATAGACGTATTGGTAAACAATGCAGGAATAGGATTTGTAGGAGCTATAGAAGAAACATCTTTAGAAGAAGTGAGGAAAGTGTTTGAGCCAAATTTTTTTGGATCTTTAAAAATGACACAGACTGTTTTATCCCATATGCGTAAAGAAAAGAAAGGACATATTATTCAAATTTCATCTCACGGAGGGATCAAAGCTTTTGCTGGTTTTGGAATTTACAATGCAAGTAAATTTGCTTTAGAAGGTTTTAGCGAAGCATTGGCACAGGAGGTGGAACCTTTAGGAATAAAGGTTTCAATAGTCGAACCAGGTCCATTCCGAACGAATTTTGCAGGTAAAGGGCTAGGAGAAGCAGAAAACATAATTGATGATTATTTAGAAACAGCAGGAACGTTTAGAAATAAATTAAAAGGAGTTAACGGAAAACAAGAAGGAGATCCTATAAAAGCATCTAAAGCGATTATCAACTTGGTTGATTCAAAAAAACCAACACTTCGTTTACCTCTTGGAAAAGTTGCACTAATGACAATAGGAATGAAGCTAGAGAATGTGAAATCTGATTTGGAAAAGAATAGAGAAATTGCAGAAAGTGCTGTTTATGATTAAAAATAACTTGCTACAGCAATGCATAAAAAATAACAGTATTAGCGCTAGCCGATTGGTTAGCGCTTTTTTATAATCATTCGTATTACCCATGAAAATTATCGTGTATTTTTCATTCTTTTTATAATCATTAAATTAGTTACTTAAACACAACTAATCTTATTCATAACAGATAATAAGCAGAAATGACTGATATATTAAAATTAGCACGAATTCAGTTTTTACTTATAATTTTGTTTGTAATTTTTAAATTTATCCGCCCTGCAGTTTTGAATAGTGATTCTCCTGAATGGATAAAAATCACATTACTATCCCTACCAAACTTCTTTGAAGCTGTTATTGGAACACTAATTTTAACAGGAATTGGTCTTTACTTAAATTTCAGAATACTAAGTGAAAAAAGACAAATAAAAAGAAATCTTATATATGCTGTAGCTTCAATATTAGCTGGGATTTATGTGATAACTCAGGAATTAAAACTCCACAATTTGGGAGGTAATAATATATATGATAGTAATGATCTAATATTTTCGGTTATTGGTCTTATAATCGGATACCTGATTATTATCGCTATTAAACCAAAGATTTATCACGTAGCAGAATAATAATCAGCATAAATAAGTTAATTACCAATAAAATAACTAAGGATGTTTCAAGTATATTTTAAGAATGTCCCCAATTATCGGGATCGTTGCTATCGTTAGGAGATAACCCAATAATATCACCATCAGTATTTACACCAAGACCAACCACTGTGCGGTTTACATAATTAAAATAACTTACTACCTGGTTAATTTCTAGTATTTCACCGTCAGTCAAATCGTATTTTCTGAGATTTTCGATATCTAATTGAGTAATAGTGCTATGGGATAACGTCAATTTTTTTGCATACTGTAATCCAGCCAGATATTGATTACCAAAAAAAACATCTACTTGATCATTTTGTACAGATACTATAATTTGTTTGAATTTAATATCATCCACCAATAAGCGCTTTAAACCAGCAGCGTGATGATCCACACAATAGCTACATTTATTCAAATGACTTACATATACACCCAGTGTTTCCAGGTACCATTTTGGTAATGTATTATTCGAATTGTGTAAAACATTTTTATACAACCCCATATGACCAACTAAGGTATGAGGACGAAGACTATGAATAGATAACACGTTATCAATATTGTTGTCAGGTCCTTTTACTCGGTCATATATTCTTTTTAGTTGACCAGTTGCATTTTCGAATGATATTTCTTTAATCCAACTCATAGTTATTCATTTACTTCTTTAAAGAAAGATCCTTTTTTATTAAATGCCGTTGTAATTATTATAATAAAAGATCCAATCATAATAGACACATCTGCCATATTAAATATTTCGGTTTTTATAATCCCCAAATCCATAATCATAAAATCAGTAACAGATCCATAAACAATACGATCAAAAAGATTACCGATTCCGCCGCCAATAATAAAAGTTAAACCAAGTATAGTTTCTTTAGAGTAATTTGTTCTAATAAGAATAAGCCTTAATAAGAATAATAAAACAATGATTGGTAAAACTTGCAATAGAACTACTTTAAGTATCGGTGCAAGATCCGATCCTAAACTATAGGCAGCTCCTCTGTTTTCTACTTTGGTAAGTATAAAGTTATTTTCAAATACTTCTATTTTTTCGTTCGGTTCGATGGTTTGTCTCACTACTGTTTTTGATATCTGATCACATCCTATATTGAGTAGGACTAAAGACAGTATAAACAGTATTCTTATTTTTCCTGTTATTTTCTTCATACAATGTAATTAACGATAGAATTTTTCAAATGTAGCAGGAAATGGCTGTTAATCTCTATGCTTCCAATATTTTTTATAGTCTGAAAGGGGAAAAGCAGTATCGTAGGATTGTTTGTTTATCGTATTCTGCTCATTAGAATCATAGTCTGTAAGTATTTTCCAGGAGCCATTTTCCATTCTAAGCAGTACATGAAATTGTCCATAAGAAAACTTTGTTTCGCCTTTATCATTTTTATAAGTAACCCTATAAATGCCTCGATCGGATACCAGTGAATCCGAAGTTACTCTTTCGAATAATCTAAAATCTATGGGTGATGCTTTGCGATTAGGGTCACTCCATCGTTTCTGATAACCTTCCAGATATTTTTTTACACTTTTGATTTCTCCTCCATTGCCGCCTGATATTCTAATCATTTCGTCACTATGAATAGATGCAAATAAAGAGTAATCTAATTTCTCAAAAGCTTCAGAGAAATTACCATACATATCTTGATTGATCTTTTTATGTAGTGATTCTTTTTGAGCAAAAGTGTAAAAACTAAAGAATAATAAGAGTAAAGTGGGATAAATGTATTTGATTTTTGACATGATTTTCAATTTTTTATTCGATTAAACCATATTTATGAAATATTATAAAACTCTCTTTTATAAGTTCCCCAAAATTTTGAACCGGTCGATTAGCTAACATAACATATGTAATTTCTTTTTCTGGAAATGAAATAAAAAATGCTCTAAAGCCTCCTTGAGAACCTGTATGAGAAACTATAGGTGTAGTGATTTTCTTATCGATATCTGATCGCAAAATTCCTTCAGCACCCATAAACCAACTATATCCAACATTGGGTGAAACGGTATCTTTCCAGTTTTTCGGATGATAGATTGTTCTGGATTGTTTTACTGTTTTTTCGGATAAAAAAGTATTTTCTCTTAAGGCTACTTCATATTTAGCTAATTCCCTTACAGAACTCCATATGCCACCATTTCCTGATGCGGCAAAGGTGGGTACCTCACCATAATCATATTCTTGAAAAACTCCGGAATCATCTTTATAATAGGCGTGTGCTACCCCTTTTTTTGGATGGTCTCCATCTGTAATTTTACTGGTACTCATTCCGGAAGGAACAAAAATATTATCAATAATGAATTGTTGCCATTTTTGTTTAGCTACTTGCTCAATAATTAATGCCAATCCGTTATAAGAAGGATTAGAATACATAAACTTTTCTCCAGGTTCAAATACTAAAGAATCTGCACGTTTTATAGGTTCAAAGTTGGCAGTATCTTTTGCTGTGATAAAAAATTCAATGTTTTCACGAACATTTCTTAAATCTGGCAATCCTGATGTATGAGAAAGCAAATGCTTTATTTTTACTTTTTTCGCGATCTCCGGATTATCAAAACCCGGAAAGTATTTATAGATGCTATCCTCAACCGATAGGAGTCCCTTTTCCTGAAGGATTAGGATACCGTTTGCTACAAAAGTTTTAGAAATAGATCCAGTATTAAAAACCGTAGTTGGAGTTATCTTTTCTTTAGTTTCAATATCGGCAATACCATAAGCTTTTTCGAATAAGGTAGTATCTCTTTTTACAACTAACACTGCAGCTCCTGGTTGATCTACTGGAAATTCTTTAGAAAAAATGGAATCCAATGCTGTTCCTATAGTTGCTTTAGGTTTCGTTTTTTGTTGTCCACAAGATTGAAACATAAAAGACAAGCAAGCAATGATAAGGAGTGATGATCTGTTTTTGAGGTACATTATTGTTGAATTTACTATGTTTTAAGAGAATATAGTACCAAGATACTAAATTAGCGGTATTGATTAATTTGGGGAGACTTAAAATCTTGATAATTATTGAGATTGATATCATTTGACCTTATTCAGGTGATTAGTTTTAAAGAAATATTAGTATTTAAAGATTACTTGTTTCCAAAGCATTTCTGTAAATTAGTTACTATTCTTAAAAAAATATTGTTACGGCTTACAGAAAATAAGCGTATTCATGGTAGAAGAATTTGCATTTAGAATTATAGAACCTCATTGGCAACTCAAGAATTTTGTTCAATACTATTGGATATTAAAGGATAATGGTATGGGAGAATCAGTCCCAGAGCTGTTGCTTCCGGATGGATATGCTGAAATAATTTTTAACAGAATCAATGAATCCTATAAGCGTATTGAATCAAATTCTCCGAAAAATTCGAGTTTGTTAAATAAAAGTTACACAGTTTCGAGTAATGGGAAATCGGTATTTGCTCAAAGAGTTAATAAAATTGATATGATAGGAGTGAAGCTAATGCCAAACTTTTTACATAAAATATTAGGAATTCCCTTAACCGAAATCTCAAAAGAACCTGTATATATCGAAAATTTAAACAACTGCGATATTTCATTGCTGGAGATTATGTTGTTAGACAATGATACTATTCAGGAGGTGAAGAGGATATTGGATCGATTTTTTTTAGGAAAATTAGATGAATTTGTGCCTACTCATTTCTCAAATGCATTAAGTATTATTCATACTAGTAATGGTAAGTTTGATATAAAATCAGTTTTAAATACTTTGAACATTCATTACAGTACGTTGGAAAGAAGTTTTAAAAAGTATTCTGGAATGTCTCCTAAGTCTTTTCAGAGAATGATACGATTTAGAAACTGCTATAGTGCATTACAAAAAGAGACTACTAATTTTATGAATGAAAGACAGTACCTGGATTATGGTTACTATGATCAGAATCATTTTATAAAAGATTTCAAGTTCTTTTTAAGCACCACTCCTTCACAATTGATTAAATCCAAGGTAGATTTCTCTACAGATGTCACCCACGAACAGCTTCATTACAATTTTTAGTTTTTGACTTTCTTAAATTTTAACCACCTGCTGCTTAATTTTTACTATTAAAGAAAATTTGAGGGTTTTACATTTGAGAAAAATCAAATAATGGCAAAAATTCAACTATTTGTAAACAATAAAACTAGGGTAATCGATGTAGAACCTACGATGCCACTTCTATGGGTTCTGCGAGATGTAATTGGTTTAACGGCCACAAAATACGGTTGTGGAATTGGTCAATGTGGTGCTTGTACAGTTATGATCGATGGTCAAACAATTAGATCCTGTAGCTACTTGGCAATAGATGCTTACCAAAAAAACATAATAACCTTAGAAGGGATATCAGATGATGATTTTCATCCTGTACAACAAGCATGGATAGATGAACAGGTTCCGCAATGTGGTTATTGTCAAAATGGTCAAATAATGAATGCGATAGCATTATTAGAAGACAATTCAAATCCGACGGATCAAGAAATTAAAGAGCATATGGCTGGAGTTATATGCAGATGTGGTACATATCCAAGAATATTAAAAGCGATTAAAAGAGCTGCTAACCAGTAAATATATCCGTAATATGATAACAAGGAGAAGTTTTATAAAATCCAGTAGTATTGTAGGTGGCGGTTTGATCGTAGGGTTAGGAGTATTTAATGCTTGTAAAGATAAAGACAGACTTACTGGAGGAATTTTAAACAGTTTAAATTCGAAAAAAGGAATTTCTATAGGAGATTTTGTATGTCTTCAAAAAGATGGAACTGTATTTATTAATTTGTGTAAACATGAAATGGGGCAAGGTGTTAGCTCTGGTCTTACTGCCATTTTAGCTGAAGAATTGGATGCCAATTGGAAAAAAGTAAGGATAGTTTATGCAGATCCTATCGCCGGAATTTCCAACAGTACAGGAGGCAGCACAAGTACATTAGATCAATGGGATGAACTTAGAAAAGCTGGAGCTTTCATAAGAAACTTATTGTTGGCAGCAGCAGCTCAACATTGGGGAGTTGATAAAATGGATTGCCAGGCAGAAAATAGTTTTATTTACCTTAAAAATAGTCGGAAGAAAATAGAATATGGAGAACTAGTTGATAAAATTACGCTTTCAGAAACATTAGAAGAGCCCCAATTTAAAAAGAAGGACGCATACAAACTTATAGGAAAATCATTCCCTAATAAGATTATTCCTGATATCATTACCGGACGTCATCCATATGGAATAGATGTTCGACTTCCTGATATGAAATATGCAGCTATAGAACGATGTCCGGTTTTTAAAGGAACATTAGTACGTTACGATGCTACCGAAGCATTAGCTATTTCTGGAGTAGAAAAAGTAGTTGAGATTAAAGGAAAAGTGCTCGATGGTAATACGCATATCCGATCCGGTTTGGCTGTGATCGCTAATTCTACCTGGGCAGCATTTCAAGGGAAAAGAGCACTGATTATTGAATGGAATTATGGTGAGAAAGAAAAAATTAAACATGAAGACTTTGTTGCTAGTGCATTTCATAAGTTAGCGCATGAAGATGGACGAGAAGCTCTGAATGTAGGCGAAACCCCCAAGATGCAAAAGACAGATTCTACTTTTTCACAAACGTATGAGTTCCCGTATCAACATCATGCTTGCATGGAACCTTTAAACGCCACAGCAATATATACAAACAATAGTTGCGAAATATGGACTGGAACACAATCTGCTACCTATGTGATGGCTAAGATTGAGGAACATATGGGAATTCCTAAAGAAAATATAAAAATAAATTGTTATCCATCTGGTGGTGGATTTGGACTTCGGTATTGGGCCTCCTATGCACTAGAAGCTGTATTAGTTTCAAAAGCTTCTGGTGGCGATCTTATTAAAATGTGCTATACCAGAGAAGATGATATTAAATGTGACTATCTTAACTCGTATGAATTTAATAAACATACGGTTCTGATAAGAAATGACAAACCAATTAGCTGGTCCCTAAAAGCAGCTATTGATAATTGGGGAGCTGTTTTAGGATGGTTATATTATGATATTTCCCATAAATATGTAGAAGAAGTAAGAATCAATGGTTTTACTCAAGCAAGTGCCTGGCGCTCTGTAATGGCTAATGCAGAAGGGTTCTCTACCGAATGTTTTATAGATGAACTGGCAGAAAAATTGAACCAAGACCCTTTAGACTTTAGACTAAAACTTCTAGAAAAGGATATAATGGTAGATTTTAATCATACCTAT
This sequence comes from uncultured Aquimarina sp., assembly GCF_947492405.1. Lineage (GTDB taxonomy): Bacteria > Bacteroidota > Bacteroidia > Flavobacteriales > Flavobacteriaceae > Aquimarina. The sequence continues at coordinate 1,254,248 of NZ_CANLMP010000001.1, read as the reverse complement.
ACCTGTAATATTAAACGTTTACGGAATGTACTAAAACTAGTGTCAGAGAAGGGAAATTGGGGGAAAAAGATGAAAGAGAATTCTGGACAAGGTATTGCAGTGTATCCGTATATGCATGGTAATGGTTATGGAGCTTGTATTGCCGAAGTATCGGTTTCGGATAAGAAGATTGTTATAGATAAAATAACCATTGCCATTGAGTGTGGTTTGATTATCAATCCGGATTTTGTCAAAAAACAAATGGAAGGAGGAGTCATATGGGCATTATCCGCTATGTTCTATGGAGGTACGGAATATAAAAATGGAGAAGTATTACGGAGTAATTTTCATGATAATAAAGTGCTTAGAATTCATGAGATTCCGGAAATAGAGGTGCATTTGTGTGAAAGTGATGAGAATCGACCTTGGGGAGTAGGTGAAATAGCACCTCCTGTAACATACCCCGCTGTTTGCAACGCTATTTACGCCGCTACTAAAAAAAGAATACGAAAATTACCACTGGAAAAAAGCATGCTGCAATAATTATATAGAAGGAGTTTTTAGGATGTTTTTTAATCTAAAGTATTTCAGGTTGTTGTCTGCTTTCGGTTATTTGAAATATGATAAAACACACAATTTACTAATCTTTTGTCCTCCAATAGTTTTGGGTGCTTAAAAGTTTTGATTCTTTGCATCCCGATCTTTTTCATGATTGCTTCGGATTTGATATTGATTTCCGAAGCAACGGAATAAATGTCGGTTAAACCAATTTGATGAAACCCAAAATCTAAACAGGCTTTTGCACCTTCAGTGGCATACCCTTTGTTCCAGACGCTTTTTTTTAAACGCCAACCAATATCCACAAATGTAGGTTTGTTTTCTATATAACTTTGTTCAGAGAGCCCAATGAATCCTATAAATTCTTTGTTTGCTGCAATATCTACAGCAAAGTAACAGAAACCAGTTTTCTCGTACATTTTTTGCATACGATGAATAAAGTCTTTGGTTTGCTCTTTAGAAGGTTTAAATGGAAAGAACTCCATAACATCATCATCATTATTCATTTCAGCTAAAGCATCTAAATCATCAAGTGTCCAGTTACGGAAACCTAGTCTCTCGGATTGAAAAAGGTATTGATTCATATTAACTGAAAATTAAAGTAATTTCAAGATAAATATAAATTGATCAATTAGAAAGAAAAGGAATGTACAATCTGAAAAAAATAATGATACTACCCGTTTCGGGTGGGATATATGTAAAATGGATAAAGTATCTTCATATAAGATAACTATTACTTAAATAAAAAAGCTGTTCAATGAAGATTAAGATTTTTGCGTTATTGCTCATAATCATTTCAATTGGTTGTAATCAAAATAAAGAGTTTACTTTAATAGATAAGAATCCAGAATCTGCAAAAATAGCTTTTGCATATCCTATAACTGATATTCAAATTGATGGCAATATAAATGATTGGCCAAAAAAAACTCCTCGATATCCAATTTCAAGTATATTAGAAAATAATAGTGAAGATACTCAGGATTTACATGCGGAATTTCAAGTTGGATACGAGAAAGAGAAAAAATCCATATATCTGATGGTAATCGTCACAGATGATGTACATATAATCGATAAAAACAAAGGTAGTCTATCCGATGATCAAGATCAGTGTTTACTTTATTTGGATAAACAACATCACCCAAAAGGTTCCGGCGTTAACGTTTTTAGTTTTAATGAATTATATAAAGAAATAGATGATGCGAGTACAAGCTGGGATTCAATAATAAAAAATACAAGTTGGGAAAACCTTAATATAGCTATCGAGAGGAAAGGAAATCAGACTTTTTATGAAATACAGTTGATTTTTGATGATCCTATTTCGGCAGGCAAGATGATAGGCTTGGATTTTATGATTTATGATAATGATACTTTAGAGAAAAGTGAGGAATTGACCAGAGTTTCTTGGCGAAATACAGATGGTAAAACAAATGTTCCTTTTAAGTTAGGACATGTGCTTTTAATAAATAAAAACAGCGAAACGGGAATAATCAATGGACGTCTTACCTGGAAAAAGGATTCTTTGGGATATCCTATCAATAAAATCAGAATTGTTTCTAAGATTGATCCGTTTTTATGGATAAGGGAATCTGTAGATACTATGGGGCAATACACTGCTAAACTGCCAGAAGGGGAATATGAAATTCTTCCTGAATGGGGTATTTATAATGGAGGAAGTTTACAGTATAAAATCAATAAAAAAGGTATTAAAGTCGAAGTAGTTCCTAATGAAATTGTTTCAGCTCCCGATTTGGAAATAGAGGTAATAGATCCCTTGGAACTTTTGCCAGAAAAAGGAATTCTAAAAGAAAATCCATTAAATAAATATGATAGGATTGATCAATTTATCAAAAAATATATGGATTTCTTTGAAATACCAGGAGTTTCATTGGCCATCATAGAAAATGGAAAAATTAGTTACCATAATAGTTATGGTGTTGAAAACACCTATTCTGGTAAAAAAGTAAGTTCAGAAACAATCTTTGAAGCAGCCTCAATTACTAAACCTGTTTTTGCTTTTGCCGTTTGTAAACTTGCGGAAAAGGGAGTTATAGATCTTGATAAACCACTGCATCAATATTTACCATTTGAAGAAATCGCTTATGATGAACGTTATAAAATGATAACTGCTCGACATGTTCTAAGTCATAAAACAGGTTTTCCTAATTGGCGTTCTGAGAGGATGACTATTGATTTTAAACCGGGAACTCAATTTGGATATTCTGGAGAAGGTTTTGAATACCTAAAGAGAGTTATCGTCCATATAACGAAAAAAGATATTTTAGAAGTGTTAGACGAAGAGGTTTTAAAACCATTAGAGTTAGAAAATTTTTATTTCGAAAAAGAGGATGATTTATTTGAACTAGTTGCTCATGGGCATGATGATAATTATCCTCATAAGATTTCATTACCAAATGAAGCCGGTATGGCTTGGAGCATGCATACGGAAGCAAAGTCTTTTGCGAAATTTGTAATAGCCTTACTCGAAAGAAGAGGATTAAACACTAAAACCTATAATGACCTGTTTTATAAACATACTGTTACTAATAAATATGAAGACATAAACTTTGATGGTTGGGAAAGTTATTTTGGTTTAGGTATACAATTAGAATATACGCCAGATGGATTTGCTTTTGGGCACGGAGGGAATAATGGTGATTTTAAATGTGAGTTTAAACTCTATGACGATTTGAAAATGGGATTTGTGATTTTTACAAATGGAAATACAGGAGATCAACTTGCATATAAGGCATTAGAGCAATTTTTAATAACAGGTAAGATGAAATAATATCTATTTATTAATTATAACCTATATAATCTAGTAGAAAAATAAAATATGGCATTATATTTTAGCCTGTTGTAATCAAAATAAAGAATTTTTAATAAATAAGAATCCAGAATATCTATTAATATCCAAAAAACATAAAATAAACAGTATTGTTCGTGTCAATAATGATTCATAAATGGACAAAAGATGAGAAGAATTTTACCAATTGTTTTGTTTTCAATGCTTCAACTTTTAGGGTATACCCAAAATGAAAGATATTCTTCTCTTTCAGAAGCAATGAAGCTTCCTGATAAAGTAACATGGTTTGACCTTCATTGCGAAGAATTTGAAAGTTTTCTTCTTGCAATAGAAAAACTACCGAATATAGCTTCACTTTACTTAACAGATTGTAACTTAAAAAATATCCCTGATGAAACTACTAAGTTATCAAAGCTTACACTACTTAATTTAGCAGGAAATGATCTTATTTCTTTGCCAAAAGAATTTGATCAATTAGATAAACTATCAGTTCTTAACCTCAGAGGAAATAAATTTAAAGCTTTACCAGAGGTATTAATGGAGTTGCTAAATTTAAGAGAACTAGATTTGGCAGAGAATCCAGAACTCAATTTTTTTCAGGCTAGTAGTGTTTTGTCAGAAATTAGAAATTTAGATTTTTTATATCTAAGCGGTAATAATTTGAAAGAAATCCCAGATTCATTATCTAAATTAAAAAAGCTTCAGGAGTTACATCTTAAAAATAACCCTAAGCTGAACTTAGAACAGGCATTTAATGTTTTAGCTAAAATTAAATCACTTAAGATTTTGGCATTATCTGATAACGATTTTAGGATAATTCCGAAAAACCTAAAATCATTAGAAAATCTAGAAGGTCTTATGTTAGATAATACCCCAAATCTTTTAATTACTGAATTAATTTTAGAATTACAGTCTTCGTCAAACATAAAGGTGTTATTACTAAGAGATAATGATTTACAAAAACTACCCAAAAATCTAAAAGGTTTTACATCTCTTAAGATATTAGAATTAAGCAAGAATAATTTCTCTGAACAGGAAAAAAAGCGAATTAAGTCACAATTACCAAATACAAAAGTGATATTCTAATAGCGTTTATATTATTTCTAAAAACTACATAACAAAACAGGATACTAGAAGAAAATTATAAATAAAGATTAAAGATTAATTTTTAATAAAAAATGAAGAGTAGCTTTCTTATCATAGATCATTTTTTGTGAAGCTTACATTAAATAATTTTGTGATTAAATAATAAGATTATTAATAATAAGTACTAATGAAACAAAAAATAGCAAGTATTGTATTTGTGCTTTCCTTTGGGATTAATACAGCACAACAAATTGAAAAATTATGGGAAGTTACTGGTTTAGAATCCCCAGAATCCATAGTGTATGATAAGCAACAAAATGTTTATTATGTATCTAACGTAGCAGGACAACCTACTGAAAAAAATGAATTGGGATATATTACTATTATAGATACGAAAGGAAATATTAAAACCAAAAAATGGGTCACTGGATTAAATGCCCCAAAAGGATTAGGTTTATATAAGGGAATCCTTTATGTAGCCGATATCGATAAGGTAGTATCAATTGATACCAAGACAGGTAAAATAATAAAGCTATATAAAGCTAATGGAGCTACGTTCTTAAATGATATTGAAATTGATAAAGATGGAACGGTATATATCACAGATACATTTGGTGGTAATGCCATTTTTAGAATTAAAAATGATAAGATTGAAACTTGGCTAAAAGACGAACTTCTTGATTATCCTAACGGGTTAAAGTTAAATAATGGACTATTATACGTTGCTAGTTGGGGAGTTGTTACGAATCCACAAACTTTTGAAACCGAAGTTCCGGGTAAATTACTTTCTGTAAATCTTGAAACCAAAAAAATTATTGCAATAACCAAACCTCAAGGAAACTATGATGGACTAGAAGTATTTGATGATACCTTTTTAGTTTCTGATTGGATTGCAGGTAGTTTAGTTTCTGTTAATAAAAAAGGAGAAACTAAAGAGCTTTTGGATCTAAAACCAGGATCCGCTGATATGGGATATGGGGAAGAAAAAAATGTACTATTAATTCCTCAGATGTTGGACGGTATATTAGTGGCGTATAAATTATCGAAGTAAAGAATAGAATTGACGAGTCTTATAAAACCGCAAACTCTTTTTAAGTGTTTTGCGGTTTTTTTATTTATGTTTCATAGAATTATTTAAGAAGTAAAGTGTTTTTCTTAATAATATTTTTTCATTTAACGGACTTTCTAATTTTAGAAGATCACATCTTTAAATGAAATCAGGTTTTCTTATTGGTGACTCTATAAATAATCTCAAAGATTGAGAGTTTTATGTTCACAAAACAAGAAGTAATGTTAAGCATTATTTATACTTTTTAATTTCCATCCATCTCTAAAGTAACACTTTCATACGCTCCAATATCTGGTGCGGTAGTATTACGAGGAGTCCCTAAAATATCATTTCCAGAAGTTGGAGTAGAAGCTTGCCCGTTTGCTGCAGAATCTTCTCCAATATTTAGCATATTTTCAAAAGGAGCTTTAAAATCAGGATTTTCATTAAAAATCACGTTTTCATATAAACTAGAATTTGTAAAATCATATAATTCATTATCCAAAAACTGTCCATTAAAATCATTAAAACGAATCAAACTATTCTGGAAGTTATAATTAAAAACAGTTCCTTCAGCTCTATTAATTCCTAGTTCTAAGTTTTCGTTACCATAAATAATACAGTTGGTGAAATTAGCTTCTAATAGGTCAGTAGCAAGAATATCTGTAATATTTCCACCTTCGTCTCTAACAACAAAAATATTATCGATAGCAAGAGAAGGAGTCTCTCTAAAACTAGAGTTCCAGTAATTAGCAAACGTGCAATGATTAAAATTGTAGGTTCCCCCAAAAGAAGCATACAAAGATGATATTCCAGCGTTGTTTATCACTACGTTTTCTCCTAAAATATTAGCAGTTCTCGCTAAGATACCGTAAGCAGAAGTATTATAAATTTGTGAATTGGTAATGGTAAGTGTAGGATCTATTCCGCCATCATTAGAGTCCATTAATATACCTACCGTAGCATTTTTTATAGTAGCATTATTGATCACGTGACCCGTACTACCAGCGGTAAGCCAAATCAATCCCCATTGACCAGGAATATCACTAAATCCAGGTTCTAATCGATCACTTTCGAAAATCACCTCATTTTCCATTGCCTCAGGATCAGTACTTACTTCTCCATTAACTAATAACGTAGCATTATTAGCTGCAATAATTCCTGAACCATCATGAAAATGTATCCTTGCTCCGGCATCAATTGTTAATGTTCTATCAGATGGTATAGCAGCGAAACCATAAATAACATAGGGCTTCTCATTTGTGAAATTAAGTTCATCGTCTTCCAAAAAGAATCCTTCAACTCGAATTTCTTCCATGTTGTCATCCACTCCAAGAAGAAGTGTTTCTACCATTCCTTCGTCATCTCTAGATGGAAATAAAAACACAGCATCCTTAACTAAGGTAACTAAATCCACGTCTTGCTGACTTCCACTAGGGTCAAAAAGAACCCGGTCTGTATATAAAAATTCTAAATCACCCGTTTGTTGGGTAATATCAGTAGTTGTCTCTACAAAAACAAAAATACTGTCTTTAGCAAGTACCTGAATGTTTTCGAACGATTTACCAGGAATACCATCAACATTAAGTCTATAATTAGAACTTTCTCCTCTTTCTAAAGCTATTGAAGGAATGTTAAGATCATTGTTTGTTCGGTTATAAACTTTAAAACTATAAGTGCTAGAACCAATATTAGTAAAAATGGTATCTAGAAATAAAGTATCCGAAGAGAATTGTAAGTTACCGGTGCTAGGATCGGCTTCAAAATCTTTACGACAAGAACTCCATACAATGATAATGGCAAGTAAAAGAAGAGTAGATAAATAACGCATTATTTAGTTTCTATATTTATTAAAACATGATTAATAACTTCATCAAAATAAGGGTATACTTTTTAAAAGTATATTAACGGACTAAATGTATAACTTTTTAATCAGTACTAATATTGCTTTTTTAATAAAAATTTGACAAGATCATCCCTTCTGTAAGAAGTAAAACATTTGTACATTTGTTAATCTTATTTCAGAATAAGAACTATTTAAACGTTTATATTTTAATACGCCAACATAATAATCTCTTATGAGTACATATGATGTAGCCGTAATTGGCTCAGGACCTGGTGGATATGTTGCAGCTATTCGTTGCGCACAACTAGGTATGAAAACTGCAATAATCGAAAAATATTCTACACTCGGAGGAACCTGTCTTAATGTAGGATGTATTCCTAGTAAAGCATTATTAGATTCTTCACACCATTATGAGCATGCTGTAAAGCATTTCGCTGATCACGGAATTGAGATTCCTGGAGATGTGAAGATCAATTTAGAAAAAATGATCGCTCGTAAACAGACAGTGGTGGATCAGACTTGTGATGGGGTTGCTTTTTTAATGAAAAAAAATAAAATAGATGTTTTTGAAGGTGTTGGTTCTTTTAAAGATGCAACACACATCAATATAACAAAAGCAGATAACACTTTAGAAACAATAGAGGCAAAGCATACTATCATTGCTACAGGATCTAAACCGTCTACACTACCTTTTATTAAGCTTGATAAGAAAAGAGTCATTACTTCTACAGAAGCATTAAAGCTAAAAGAAATACCGAAGCATATGGTTATTATTGGCGGAGGTGTTATCGGATTAGAATTAGGACAAGTATATCGTCGCTTAGGAGCTGAGGTTTCTGTAGTAGAGTATATGGATAGAATTATTCCAGGAATGGATAAGGCTCTATCCAGAGAGCTACAAAAGGTGATGAAAAAACAAGGTGTTAAGTTTTATACTTCTCATAAAGTAACCGGAGTAAAAACTACTACTAAAGAAGTAACCGTTACAGCTGATGATAAAAAAGGAAATCCTGTAGAGTTTAAAGGAGATTACTGCCTGGTTTCTGTTGGGCGTCGTCCATATACTGATGGTTTAAATGCTGAAGCAGCAGGAGTGAAGCTTACTGATAGAGGACAGATAGAAGTAAATGATCATTTACAAACTTCTGTATCTAATATTTATGCAATTGGCGATGTGGTAAAAGGAGCAATGTTAGCGCATAAAGCTGAAGAAGAAGGAACATTTGTTGCAGAAATTTTAGCTGGTCAGAAACCGCATATTGATTATAATTTAATTCCTGGGGTAGTATATACCTGGCCAGAGGTTGCAGCTGTTGGTAAAACCGAAGAAGAATTAAAAGAAGCTGGTGTTAAATATAAATCAGGTCAGTTTCCGTTTAGAGCATTGGGTAGATCCAGAGCAAGCGCAGACTTAGATGGTTTTGTGAAAATTCTAGCGGATGAAACAACAGATGAGGTTTTAGGAGTACATATGATTGGTGCTCGTTGCGCCGATTTAATTGCCGAAGCAGTTACAGCGATGGAGTTTAGGGCTTCTGCCGAAGATATTAGTAGAATGTCCCATGCACACCCTACGTTTACCGAGGCTATTAAAGAAGCGGCATTAGCTGCAACTGATAATAGAGCATTACATGTTTAATGATACAGTATTATTCATAAAAAAAGCGAGCATAAAGCTCGCTTTTTTTATGATCTTCTTTATTTTACGTTACTTCCAATATTTCCTTCAACGACTACTATAGATGGATCTTCATTATTAAAAATTTTAATATGACCATCGAAATCAATTAATTGCTGATAATTTAAAATATCATCTTCAATAATTAATTGATTTAATGAGTGGTAAAAAGTTGAACTTACTATTAAATTAGAGTTTTCTAATTCATAAAAATTGTCAAGTGGGAATGCGATATCACCACCATTTGATAGTGAATTATTATAAATATTAGCTGTATAAGATGTTTCTGTCTCATTACCAGTAAGATGCACTTTAATTGAGAATATATCATCTGGAAATGAAGACGAAGATTTTACAAAAAAAACAGAACCACTAATTCCAGAATCATTTGTCTCCAGCAAGGTATACTCTTTAATTATAGCTTCATCATCATCATTATTACAAGAAGAACAAAAGACAACCGCAGTTAATAAAAGTAAAATTATTTTTTTCATGTATTTAAGTTTCCCTAAAGACTAGGGTCTTAATGCTATGTTACAGGAAAATAATTAACCCTTATAAACTTATTATTGTTTTTGATTAGGATAAAAATGTAAAAAACGTTTCATTAATTGAAGTGTTTTTGGGAATTACATGTTTTCCAATCTATTTAAAACCTCGGTCTTGTAATTTCTGCTTATAGGAATTGATTTATTATTAAGTACCAATTCCTCATTAGAAAAAGAATCTATTTTTTTAATAGAAATTATAAAAGAACGATGCGTTCTCATAAATTGCTGTACAGGCAATTTAGCTTCGATATTACTAATGGTTTCTCTGGTTACAATAGTTTCGTTATTACAATGAATTTTGAGATAATCATTATAACTTTCTACATAAATTATTTCAGAAAAATCTACCTTTTTCATTCTTCGATCTGATCTGACGAATATAAAATCGCTTGGTTTTATTTCTTCAGCTTTTACAGGTAAGACTTTATGATGTATTTCGAAGTAATTGTTTACTGCATTCAGAAGGCGTTCAAAAGAAATAGGTTTTAATAAATAATCTACCGCATGCAGGTCGAACCCATCAATAGCATATTCTCTGTATGCTGTCGTAAATATAATTTTGATCTCCTTATTAATAGATTTAGCAAAAGAAATTCCAGATATTTCGGGCATGTTAATATCCAGAAAAATTAGGTCTACTTTTTGCGAGTTTATTTGATTAAAAGCTTCTAAGGCGTTATTACAGATAGCAATAATTTCGATACGATCTATTTTTGCTAAGTGGTCTGAAATAATATCTCTTGCTGTAGGTTCATCATCTACAATAATACATGATATCTTAGAACTCATTAGTAGGTGTTTTTAGATTTTTTAAGATTAATTTCACCGTATACCAATTCTGATCTTTTGAAATTTTAAGTTCGTAGTTATCTCTGTATACTAGTGATAATCGTTTTTTGATATTGCTTAAACCAATTCCGTTTTTATCTTTTTTAGAAAAGGTGTGAACAGAATTTTTTATAAAAAAATGAATTTCATTATCAATACATTTTAAAGACATGTGTATCGATAATTTTTGATTGATAATTTGTCCATGTTTGAAACTATTTTCTACAAAAGGAATCAATAACATTGGCGCTACTTCAGTCGTATTTTTTATATTTTCAAAATCTAAGGAAATATCAAGAACATCACTGAATCGCATTTTTTCTAATGCCACGTAATCTTCAATATGATTTATTTCTTCTTTTAGTGATACTAATGGCTTATCTGATTGATATAAAAGGTAATCTAATAGATTAGATAGTTTTAAAATCATTTCTGGAGTATCTTCAGATTTCTTTATTGCAAAACCATATAAAGTGTTTAAGGTATTAAATAAGAAATGAGGATGAATCTGCATTTTTAGATAATTCAGTTCCTGTTCTTTGAGTTTTAATTGAGCTTCAAGAATTCTGTTTTTAAGTTCTTGGTTATCAGAAGTAGATTTGTAATTATGTTGTGCTAAACTCAAAGCACAAGCAATAAAAACAACAAAATAAACGGCTATGAATAGAAAAAAGGGGCTTCTAGTCATTGGTGCCATTCCTTCATACTTAAGAGATGATAAAAAAATCAATCCATAAAAAAATGAAATCACAATAAAGAATGCCGAGACAATAATGGTATAAACACAATAGAGTGAAAATAGCAGGTATTTTTCTTTAATTAAATATTTTGGGATCAAAATATCCGTAACCGTATAGGTAGTACCGATGGTTACAGGCATTAAAAAGAGTGAAAAAGAAAAAACGTAATCGATGTTCTCAGTATTGTAACCAAAAAAATAAGTGTAACCGAATAACACCGCTATCCAAAAGATAGTATGCAGTAATAAGGTTGCGATTTTTTTAAGTATAAAATCTCTTGAAATCATATTGAGGCACAATATCAGCAATTTTTGTTTTTCAAACCTTATTTTTGGATGAATAACGGAATTAGGATTCTTTTTAGCAATATTGTTTGATTATTTCCATAAAAGGTATGGATTTGGTTAAAAAATCCTTCAATTCAGTCGATGGTCGAAAAATAAATATTCAGAGAACTTTAGATACTAGTTTTGAGTATGTTTAATTCAAAAAAATATACACTATGATGTCACTAACTATTATTCAATCACAAAATCCTTTTCTATTTATACAGTTTTTCCAAAGATTAGAAGAAGGGGGAATGTTTTTTATGTTTCCAATTTTAATGATGCTTTTATTGGTCTTGTTTTTAATCGTACGAAGTATACTAGTCCTAAAAAAAGATGCTTCTTTATTAGGGAAGAATATACAATTATTGAATTCCATAGGCCTGTTAACCTTGGTGTGGGGAATGTTGGGGCAGCTTATTGGTATTGTGGGTATGTTTGATCAGGTTGAGGCAGTAGGGGATATCTCTACAGGCATGTTTGCTGGAGGTCTAAAAGTTTCTGCATTACCACCAATTTTTGGTTTTTGTGTATTCATTCTTGCCAGAATAGCATCGATTATCTTTACTTGGATAAGTAAAGAAGCTGAATAATTTATAGTTAACAGATACCAGTTATATATCTATACAAACATATCTCTAAACCGAATAAATCATTTAATATAGTTCCTTCACTGCTAAAGGATCATAAAAAAGTAAGGTCATTCATTAATTAGTACTGAACAACTATTTAACGGCGGTTATCTGTAAGGTTTATAAATTTAAACGACTACTAAAGGTGATGAAGAAAATCCTTTCCGTATTTATTTTTTTAGTATTAGTAAGTTGTTCTACTGATGAGCAAAGTTTATTTGATCCTAATGCAGAAAGGAACCCACCTATATTGACGAATACAGGTGTTTTTGCGGATGCTAATTTGTGTCAGGAAGCCAAGGATTTATATTCTAGATTACTTACAATAACACAAGACGGAATAGCTTTTGGTCAACAAGAACCCTTTGGTACTGGTAATAATTTTCCTATGCCAGATAAACTTGATCAAGATTTTATAGAAGTAGCTAATGATTATCCCGCAATTGCCGGTTTTGATCTGGAGTTGATAAGTTTACAAAACTCTTTAGTTATCAATGAATTTATAGAAAAATTTACAAGAGCAGTTGTCAATGCACATGAAAACGGTAGTATCATTACCATGAGTTGGCATATGGTAAACCCAAATAATTCATCGGGGATATTAACAACGGTAGTACCTGATATGTTAGAAGGTGGGATGTATAGGGACAAATTTGTAGATAACTTAACAAAAGCCTCAAGACTGTTTAAAAACTTAAAAGATTCTGAAGGAAATCCAATCCCAGTATTATTTAGACCTTGGCATGAAATGAATGGTGATTTTTTCTATTGGGGAGAAGGTTTTAGAACTACAGAAGAATATAAACAGTTATATAAAGATACCGTAAAGATTTTAGCAGAAGATTTGGATGTTCATAACTTGATTTACATTTATGCTCCAAATTGGGTTACTAATTCAGAAGAATATATGCGCAATTATCCTGGAGATGATTATGTAGATATGTTAGGTGTTGATGTGTATGATTTCAAAAATGGAAACTTTTTACAAAGTGCCTTAAGAAATTTGCAAATTGTAGAAGATATAGCAACTAGTAAGAATATGCTTTTTGCACTTACAGAAACTGGATTAGAAAATGTAGATCAAAATGATTGGTGGACAGAAAGTCTTTACAAGGCTATTAGAAGTAGCAGTATCACATATGCTATGGTATGGAGAAATGATACTCCTTCTTTCTTTCACGTACCTTTTTTAGGACATCCTTCTGTTGACAATTTTAAAGAATTTTTAGATAAAGATCTTATGCTGTTAAGCCAAGATATTCAATAGCCTCCTACTGCTAAATTATAATATAAAAAGAGATCGATTAATTCTTATGAGAACCATCACAATATGGAGGATTGCTTGTCAGTTTACATGTACATAAATAGGCCTCTTTAGATTCTTCTGTACTAAAAATTAAAGGGTTTGTTCCTCCTTCTTTTTTGTGAGTACCATTACAGAAAGGTTGATCAATGCTATGACCACAAGTACACCAGGCATAGTTTTTATCAGCTTCTAATTCGCAAGCTATTGGAGCTTCACCACCTCTTATATTATTTTCTTTCATAGATTTAATTTTTTACACTCTTAAAAGTATTAAATCTTGTGTTAAGAATTAATCTAAATTCTAGCCTGATAGGTATATAAATCAAAGTATCTGCCTTCTGCAGCGATCAATTCCTCATGAGTTCCTCTTTCGGCTATATTTCCGGATTCAATAACTAAGATCTGATCTGCTTTTTTGATTGTACTTAATCTATGGGCTATAACAAAAGTTGTGCGACCTTTCATCAATTCTCCCAAACTTTTCTGAATTAATGCTTCACTCTCTGTATCTAGGTTAGAGGTTGCTTCATCCAGAATAATAATTTTAGGATCTGCAAGGATGGCACGGGCAATCGCAATACGCTGTCGTTGTCCACCTGATAATTTCACACCACGTTCTCCTATCAAAGTATCTAGTCCATCATCAAAACGATCCGTAAACTCATTTACGTATGCCGCTTTTACAGCTTGTTGTAATTGTTCTTCTGAGGCATCGGGTCTAGGAAATAAGATATTTGCTCGAATAGTGCCTTCAAACAAAAATTCATCTTGTAATACAACTCCGAGATTACGTCGGTAACTGCCAAGATTTACTTTAGAAATGTCGTGACTATCAATAGTGATAAGCCCTGATTTAGGATTTAAGAATGTAGCGGATAAACCGGCAATCGTGGATTTACCAGAACCAGAACTTCCTACCAAAGCGGTTACTGTTCCAGAAGGTGCTCTAAAACTAATATTATGTAATACTTCTTTTCCTTCTTCATAAGAGAATGAAACATTATCAAAAATGATATCCCCAGTAATATTTTCTAATTGTACAGTACGATTCTCAGGATCTTCTTCAGGGTCCATATTCATTAATTCTTCTGTACGATCCAGACCTGCTAATGCTTCTGTTAATTGACTACCGATATTGCTCATTTGTACAATTGGTGCAATCATAAAAGCTAAATACATGGTAAAGGATAAAAATTGACCAGCCGTCATAGTTCCTTCCATCATATAATATCCGCCAATTCCCATAATTCCGGTAGAAGCTATACCAGCTAATAAAAATGTGGAAGAACTGGTCATTAAAGCAGTAGCTGTTAAACTCTTTTTTACGTTTTGAAATAAACGATCTACACCTTCCTCAAAAACTTTACTTTCTTGTTCCTCTGCTCCAAAACCTTTTATGACTCTAACTCCCGCGAGTGTTTCGGTTAATCTTCCTTTAACTTCAGCATTAATAACACCTCTTTTTCTAAAAATAGGTCTGATATATTTAAATGCTTTTAAAGCTACTATACCAAATAGGGTAATAGGGATTAATACAAATAAGGTCATCCATCCATTAATTTCGATAAGTAAAAATACAGATACAATCGCGGTAAATATGCCACCCACTAATTGTACTAATCCGGTTCCTATTAAGTTACGTACCCCTTCTACATCACTCATAATCCTAGAAACTAGTGCACCTGATTTAGTGTTATCAAAAAAACTGATAGGTAAGGAAAGTACTTTTTTCTGTACTTGCGCACGTAATTCTGAAATCAAAAATTGTGCCTGTACACTTAAAACTCGGGTTAATAAAAATGAGGTTGTAGCCTGAATAAGTATAGCGACACCAACAACAATCAACAGTTCATATAATTCTGCCATATTCTTACTTGGCACTACATCATCTAATAAAGTTTTACTTTTCCATGGCAGAACTAGACCAGCAACTCTGTTAAAAAAAATTAAAACAAGTCCTATGAAAACCAAGCCACGCCTTGGCCAGATTATCGTTTTAAAAGCCTGTAAAATGGTAACTTTTGATTTCTTATTATCTTTTGTTGTATCGGTATTTTGAAATTCTCGCATAGTTTAATTTTCAGTATTGAAAAGAGAAATAGTATAGTCTAAAAGACTTTGATCGCCATAAGTTCCATGTCCTGGAATTACAACTTCGAGATCTGGATATGCTTTTTTTATCTTCCGCACAGTATTCGACCATTCTAATACATTAGCATCATCTAGATTTCCTTTTGCAGCATTCATACTCTTAATCATGCATCCCCCAAAAAGAATTTGATCTTCAGGAAAATAAGACACAATATTATCTTTACTGTGTGCTTCACCAAAAAATGTATTTATTATCTTTTTGTTTCCAACCTTAATTATCAATTGGTTTTCGAAAATTTCATCTGGTTGTTCAAAGTCTTTTTCTTGCATCAAAAGAGCGGTTGTCTTTGCAGCGATAGAAGGAATATCATATTTCTTAAAAATATCCATCCCCTCATTACAATCTCTATGAAAATGATTAAAGACAACTCCTTTTACGGTTATTCTTTTTTCTTTTTGTAGCCAGTTGATCAATTGTTCAGAAGCAACATCATTAGCCGGAGTATCAAAAACAAAAGCTTCATCCTCATTCATATATATAAGGCCATTACAAGCATATTGTTTCCCATTATCTAAAAATACTTTAGAAATATGAACATAACTATGGTCGTTTATTTTGGTAAGTTTTAAGTTATCCGAAATAATAATCAGGTTACTTTCTTCTTTTGGCTTGCAGGAAATAAAAAATACAAGCAATACATATGTAATTGATTTTAGATACTGTTTAATCATGTATTTAAGATGACTTTTTTCTTTTTAAAAAATACATAGCTAATATATAAATACCAGTTGGAAATCCGATCCAGATTAATTCACTTAACAATACTTTAATGCCCCAAATGCTAAAGAATTTACTAGCTCCAATTGGAGATACCTGAATAGGTCTCAAAGGAAAGAAATATCTAGTGTCGTCAAAAGGGGAGAAGAAAGCAATCCCTAATCCTCCAGAGGTCATAGCGTCTAATATTCCATGTGATGCAGTACATATTGTAAAATATGTGATTAGCGCAAGACCAGTTCTGCTTATAATTTTTTTATTATAAAATAGGAATGTAACTAAAATACCTAGTAATAAGGCAAAGACTAATGAATGCGAAAACCCACGATGTCCCCAAAAATCTTCATAAGCTATTCCAAATTTAAAACTAATCACATCTGCATCTGGTAGTACAGAACAGATAATACCTAATATCCAGAATTTCCAGTTGGTCATTTCCTTTGCAAAACCTTTTCCTAAGGCATAAGCGGTTAATGCGTGTCCGAATATTGAAGCCATGAATTAATTGGATTGCTCTATACTATGGATCGTTTTAATGTTTCCTGAAATGGGGGAAATAGATATTTTTCTTTCATTTTCTAGTACATAAAAAGCATATTGACTATTTAATTCAAGTAACTTTACTTTTTGCATATTTCCATCCGTAAATTCGATTAACTTATTGACTTTAAAATCACCATTTTGAATATTATTATTTGTTTTGTAGCCTCCTCCCAAAGCATATCCTATATAAAAACCTAATGTTCCCATAATTGGTATTAAAAATTTAATGTACTGAAGAGATGCATGTTGTTTCTTTAATTTACTCTCTTTTTCTTCGGTGATTTCTTTTTTAAGTTTCTTTTTTATTCGTTTTTGTAACCACCATATCAATAGGATTACAAGCAATAAATAACCACCCATGAATAATGGAATTTTTATGTTTTCTGTCAAGATGACTATAGGACTTAATAAAATATCTAATACTGTTGAGTATTTAATAATATTTATCCCTAAAAAAGAATAGTAGATGGAATAACTTAATGTACCTACTATTAATAGGTATAGATAAGACAAGTATATATATTCCTGGATACTTCCCTTAAGAAAAGCTGGTTTTTTTGTGTTCTCCATGATTAGCAGTATACATTTTTCTTATCAAATCAATTATTTTTTCTTTTTCTTATGCTTAAGGTTAAAGGTTTTATCGCCTTTGGTCTTTGGCTTTTTATACTTCTTTTTTATCTCACGTTTATATTTTCCTCCTAAATTAACTTTGCTGTTTTTTACAGATTTTTCATGAAACGCAGCACCGGCCTCATCATCATTAGGACGTTTATGAGGGTTGTATATTTCTTTAACTTTTGGTTGTTCTTCTGGAGTGAGTTGTTCAGATATTTCTATGTTTTCTGGTAATGGTAGTTTTTCTATTTCCATTTCCATTAAACTTTCTATAGCATCCAGATATTCTTGTTCCTGTTCTGTAGTTAGAACAAAAGAAACTCCTTCTTTTTCTGCTCTTCCGGTTCTACCGATTCGATGCATATAATTCTCAGGATATTCAGGAGTGTCTAGGTTAATTACCTGGCTCACATTTTCTATATCTAAGCCTCTGGCCATTACATCTGTAGCTATTAAGATTCTATTTTCTCCTTTTCTAAACTGTTCAATGCTTCTTAATCTGTAATTCTGTGTTTTATTAGAATGTATGATGCAGATTTCTTCTTTGTACTTGTTTTCTAATGCTTCGAATAGGCGATCCGCGATTTTTTTATAGCCAACAAATATGAGTGTTTTGTTATAGGTTTCTTTATCAGAAAGTAAATCCTCTAATAGATTTACTTTTGTATAGAAATTGGGTACTTTATAACCAAACTGTTTTATATTTTCTAAGGGTGTACCGCTTTTTGCTACCGATATCCTTTTAGGATTTCTAAAAATTTCCGTAATCATTTGATCCACTTCGTCGGTCATAGTAGCAGAGAACATAATATTCTGCCGTTGTTGCGGAAGTATATCAAAAATATTCATTAACTGATGTCTAAATCCAAGATCTAACATTACATCTACTTCATCAATCACTATTTTTTGAATTGATTTTAGTTGTAATGCTCTGCTTACAGCCAGATCATAGAGACGACCAGGTGTAGCAACCACGATATCCAGACCCTCAGAAACTGCTTGTTTTTGGGTGTTGATATTAGTTCCTCCGTATACACCGGTAACGCGTACATTGATATAGGTAGATAGTTTTTCAATTTCATCTACTACCTGAACTACTAATTCTCTGGTGGGAACTAATACCAAAACTCTTGGGTTTTGTTGTACGGAATATTTCAGCATTCTCAGTATCGGCAACATATATGCATATGTTTTACCAGTTCCAGTCTGTGCAATTCCTACAACATCTTTCCCGGACATTACAGTGGAGAAGGCTTGTTCCTGGATTGGAGTTGGTACTTCGAACCCCAAATCATCAAGGGCATTTAGAAGTTGTGTACTTAAGTTTAGATCTTTAAAAGTCACTTTTGAAAGTATTTTATATGCGAAAGTAATTTATTTGATTACAAAAAATACGAAAACACAGATAATATAGTATTTATATCTATGAAATAAACCAAATGGTTTGTTATTAATATACATTAAAGCTTTTTTACTAAATAGTAAATACAAGTATTTTAAGACAAAAATTTAGTTTAAAACCGTATCTTTATACTACTTAAATCTAATATGGCAGAGCTTATAAAATTATATAATGAAAACCCAAATCCAAGAGAAATACAAAAGGTAGTTGATTGCCTGCGTAATGGTGGATTGGTAATTTATCCTACGGATACCGTATATGGTTTGGGATGTGATATTACTAATAATCGAGCTTTGGAACGTGTTGCTCATATTAAAGGAGTGAAACTTGCAAAAGCGAATTTCTCTTTTATTTGTAGCGATTTAAGTAATTTATCTGATTACGTAAAGCAAATAGATAATAGTACTTTCAAATTATTAAAAAGGACACTTCCTGGTCCGTATACATTTATACTTCCGGGTAGTAATAATTTACCTACGGTTTTTAAGAAGAAAAAAACGGTGGGAATTCGTGTTCCAGATAATAATATTTGTAAGACTATTGTAGAAAATTTAGGAAACCCTATAGTATCTACTTCGATTTATGACGAAGATGAGGTTATAGAGTATACCACAGATCCAGAATTAATATTGGAAAAATGGGATAACCTTGTAGATATTGTTATCGATGGAGGTTATGGAGATAATATGGCTTCTACTGTAATTGATCTTACTAGCGGTGAACCGGTTCTTGTACGAGAAGGAAAAGGAGCAATCGATATTATCTAAGAAACTACATATTTTAATTCATTTCTGTAAGTACTTGGTGTTTTTCCTGAGAATTGCTTGAAAAGTTTATTAAAATGCGAAAAATTACTAAAACCACTTTCATAACAAATATCCGTAATACTAGTTTGTTTTTCATGTAATAGTTTAGCAGCGTGTACCAGTCTATATTCATTTACAAATTGGATAAAAGTTTTTCCAGTATTTTTTTTGAAGTATCTACAAAACCCTGGCACACTCATACTTACTTTATCAGCAATTTCATCTAAAGGGATTTGGCGGGTAAATTCTTCCTGAACAAAATTGAAGATAAGATTAATACGATTATTGTCCTGTAATGATGTCTCAATAACAAAACCCTCTGCATTCAGAATCGAATAATCTTTAGTTTGCTGCATTTCTTTAAAAACTTTAAGAATACCAAGTAATCTGTCAAAAGGATCTAACATGGCTAACGCTTCAATTCTTGCTCCAATCCTACGTTTGGTATCGCCATGAAATACAATACCTTTTTTAGCTTGTTCCAATAATCGGTTAACTCCACTCATTTCGGGAACGTTAAAAAAGGAATTGCCCAGAAAATCTGGTAACATTTGTATAATGGTTTCACTCTTATTTTGCGTTAAGCTATCAGTAAAACCACAATGCGGTAGATTAGAGCCGATAAGTATGAGTGCTCCATTTCTATAATATGACATGTGGCTACCTATTTGTCGTTTTCCTGTTCCTCCATTAACGTATACAATTTCAATTTCTGGATGGTAATGCCAAACAGGGGCTTTATTCATTTTCTCTTTAGAAAAATTTTCATAATAAAAAGAGCTTCCAAATTCAGGAACTATTTTTTCTAGAGATGGTTTAATACTTTTTTTCATACCGGGGAATTTTCTCCTTAATACTATTTTGTAAATATAACGTATTTATCACGTTAATAAAATGTGAAATTTTTTAAATCATATGTTAAATTAACTTGAATAGGGTTTTAAAGTAATTTCACATGTTAAAATAGAACATATATATGCAAATATAGTTGTATTTCTGTATTTAATCACTGCACTATATTTGCATCGTAAAATATTAACAACAACAAAAACCTAAGTTATGAAAAGAGTAATTAACCTTTGTTTGCTAGCATTAGTTATCACCACAAGCAATATTGCTAATGCAGCCGGAAGAGTATCAGTAGAGATAAACAATTCGTCCATGGTTACTGTATCATTGACAGAAGTTGTAAAAGGAGAAAAATTATTCCTTAAAGATTATTACGGTGAAATTTTATTCAACGTTACTTTAGAAGCTACGCCAAACTATCAGAAATATTTTAATTTAAATAATGTACCTGATGGTGTGTATTTTGTAGAAACCGAATCTTTGTATGAAGTAAAGGTTACACCTTTATTGAAAAATAAAAAAGGAGTTTCTTTAATCAATACTTCTGCTGTAACTGTATTTAAACCACTTGTAAGTGTAGAAAACGATCTTATGAAAGTAATGTTTAATAATACAGAAAAAGCGCCAGTTGACCTTATCATTTACGATAGTGAATGGAGAGTGTTAGAAGAGATTATCGGTTATGAAAAAGCGCTTCTAAAGAAGACATATGATTTTTCAAAAATGCCAAAAGGAGAATACCAATTACATTTCTCCTTAAAGGATAGAACGTTTATAAAGAAAGTTAGTATTTAATTGTTTCATTATTAACTCAACCACTCGAAAAGCAGCACTAACCATGCTGCTTTTTGCTTATAAAATAATTATAGTATTTAGCAGAGTTAATATCGAATAGATATCCGCTAATATTGTTGTGTTTATACAGAAGTTTTTGATGTAACTTTATTACAATAAATTAAAAGTTTAATTATGAATAGAGTAGCAGAAATATACCTGATGATTGTGGCAATTTTTATAATTTCTTTTTCTAATACAACAGAAAAATTTTCTTTAGAAATAGAAGAATTTTCTTTAGAAACTGATGAGTTTCTAAATGGATGAATTTAATATGTCAAGACCTTAAAAATAACCAAGTTTTTCTTTAACAGAAGTTTTATAGTTTCTGCCCACTGGTATTTTGATTCCTTTCAATTCAATTTCTGTAGTAGAAAAAGAATCAATATGATCAATACCAATAATAAAAGAACGATGTACTCTTAGAAATCGCGCACTAGGCAAGACATTCTCTATACTACTGATACTTTTATAAGCGATTATTTCTCTATCAGAAGTTTTTATTTTTATATAGTTTTTTAAACTTTCTATGAAAAGAATATTTTTTAAGAATATTTTTTGCATTTTTTTCTCAACTTTGAGATAAATAAAAATATCTTGATAGTTAGCTTCTTCCTCGGTGTTACTTGATGATTCGAGTAGAGTAGAAGTAGCTTTTGAAAGCTTAAGTACTTTATTAACAGATTTTAAAAACCTTGAAAATTCGATAGGTTTTAATAGATAATCAATGGCTTCGAGATTAAATGCATCCACAGCATAATCACTGTAAGCTGTTGTAAAAATAACTTTTGGAGAAGGGCTTAGATCTTTTAAAAAATCAATTCCGGTTAAATCAGGCATTTGAATATCCAGAAAAATTAAATCTATTTTTTTATCAGCAATAATATTAAACGCTTCTAACGCATTTGCACAGGATGCTATTAACTCTAAATGATCAATTCTCGAAATATAAGTTTCGATAATTTCCCTAGCCAATGGTTCATCATCTACAATCAGACATTTGATTTTAGTATTCATTTAGAACAATTTTAGTAAGATTTACTTTCAAAATAATTTCATATGATAATTCATTATCTTCAATGCTTAATGAATATTTATCGGGGTATAAAAGATCTAATCTTTTTTTTACATTTTTAAACCCAATACCACCAACTAGTTCTTGCTGCTTATTGTTATTAATTAATTTAGCGTTTTCTACTAACATTACTAACTCTTCTTGCTTAGCAAATAAATTAATAACGATCCAAGATTTTTTTGAAGATGAAGCTCCATGTTTAAACGCATTTTCTACAAATGGAATTAGTAAAAAAGGAGATATTTCGTACTCTTTATCTATTTCAGAATTGAAACTAACATCAATTGTAGTATCAAATCGTAATTTTTCGAGGTCTACATAGTTTTTTAAGTATTCAATTTCTTTAGTTAATGAAACTTTAGGAACATTAGCTTCATATAACATATATCGCATTAACCTGGAAAGTTTTAATACTGCGGTTTCGGCAGCATCAGACTTTCTAATAATAAGTGCATATAAACTATTAAGTGTGTTAAATAAAAAGTGTGGATGTACTTGATTTCGTAGTTGAATAAGTTCGGCTTCTATTTTTTCTTTTTCAAGTGTTAATGCTTTTTGTTGTGAATTATAGTAAAATTTAAAAAAACTCATTCCCAATGGAATGATTGCGGCTATATTAACATCCAAAATAGTATTGACTAATTCTGTAATGATAAAATATCCTTCACTATGCCATCCTGGAAGGTAGTTAGGTTGCACATAAAAGAAAATAATTGATCTTTGAATACAAATACTTATGATTATGAGTACTATAATATATGAAATGATAAAAGTGATGAATTTTCTTTTGATAAAAATCTTTGGTAATAATATATATAGTGATATATATACGAGTATCATTCTTGCCGGTAAACTAAATGTTTGAATTGTAAACGAACGTACATAATCATTATCATAAGTTCCCCAGGTGATACCAAAAAAAACAATTAATCCTATCCAATATAATACATGGATGACAATTCGATTGGAAAATAGATTCTTTATAGGAGAATACATCATTAGGTGTAGTTAAACTAAAGTGTCTAAAATCTGAAAAAATTGAATAAAAAAACAAAATTCAGGATAAACAACCAGCAATATAATACATACTACAGAAAATACATTTCCTATTTCGGATCATTATGAGTTTATAGGATTATTGCCATTCTCAGTTGTTTATCCTGAAATACAGTTATCGGTATAATCAAGTTGTTGTTTATCTGCAGTATGTAGTAATTAGCGACTGAAACAATTAAAATTATATCAATGAAATCGTATTCAAAAAAAGTATTATTGCTCTTTATTATTGGCTTATCAACTTCTTTTTTGAGCCAAGGGCAACAATCGGAAATATTAACTCATGTAGAACCTCCATTTTGGTGGACAGGAATGCATAACCCGGATCTACAGTTATTGTTACATGGAGAAAATATCAGCTCTTTTGATGTTTCATTTCAATATCAAGGAGTGAAATTAAAAAGTGTAAGCAAAGTAGAAAACAAGAATTATCTTTTTCTAAACCTTAGTATTGCGAAAAAAGCAAAGCCAGGAATTTTGTCTATTACGTTTACTAATAAAAAGAAAGAGTTTATTTACAAATACCAATTAAAACAAAAGGAAAATAGATCTCATGCTGGTCAAGGAGTTACACCGGCTGATGTAATTTATCTGATTACACCAGATCGTTTTGCTAATGGAGATATCACGAATGATACTACAGAAGACACACTGGAAAAGTTAAATAGAAAAAATCATGATGGTAGACATGGTGGTGATATAAAAGGAGTACTTGATAATTTTGCTTATTTAGAAGAATTAGGAGTTACTACTTTGTGGTTAAATCCATTTTTAGAAAATGATCAACCTACATACTCATATCATGGATATGCCATTTCGGATTTTTATAAAACCGATACTCGTTTAGGTACTAATGAAGATTATAAGAAACTCGTGGATCAATCACATAAAAAAGGAATGAAAGTGATTATGGATCAAGTTTTTAATCATTGTGGTTCAGGGCATTGGTGGATGAATGATTTGCCATCAAAAGATTGGTTAAATCAATGGGACACATTTACAAGAAGTAATTTTACCAACATAGCAACTTCAGACCCATATGTATCGTCTAGTGATTTTGATTTATTGACTAAAGGGTGGTTTGATATCAATATGCCTGATTTAAATCTGGAAAATGATTTTTTGGCAACTTATATGATCCAGAACTCTATTTGGTGGGTTGCATATTCTGGGATTGATGGTATTCGCCTTGATACATATCCTTATCCAAATAAGGATGCAATGTCTCGATGGATGAAAGCGCTCACGGACGAATATCCTGATTTTTATATGGTAGCAGAAACCTGGGCAGAAAGAGCATCATATTTATCCTATTGGAATAATAATGGAGCCAATACTGATGGATATACTTCTAATGTTAACAGTATTAGTGATTATGCACTTTATTATTCTATGATAAAAGCTTTTGGAAAAGATGGTGATGTTACTGAGCTTTATAAAACATTAGCAGAAGATTTTGTGTATGGAAACCCAGGAAATAATAAGGTTTTTAATGGTAATCATGATGTAGATCGTTTATTGGCTTTGTTAAATGAGGATGTAGAGAAATTAAAATTAAGTATGGTTTTTACATTAACTACCAGAGGAATTCCTCAAATATATTATGGTGATGAGATTTTAATGAAAAACAAAAGACCAGATGGTAAGGTACGACAGGATTTTCCAGGTGGATGGAAAGGAGATAGCAGAAATGCATTTACTAAACAAGGCAGAACAAAAGAAGAAAATGATGTGTTCAATTATGTGAAAACTATTCTAAACTGGAGAAAAAATGCAACATCTATTCATCAAGGAAAACTTACGCATTATCAACCTTTAGATAATGTCTATGTATATTTTAGGTATACAGATACAGAAAGCAGTATGATAATCATTAACAATAGTGATAAAGATTATCCTAGTTTTAATTTGGAACGTTTTAAAAAGTCATTAGACGGGTTTACCAAGGGAAAAGAAATATTAACAGGAAAAGAACTGAATAATCTTCAAAATGTAAATTTATCTAAGAATACAGCTTTAATTATAGATTTAGTTAAGTAAAACTAGAAATAGGTTATAGAAGAGTTTGGTTATTGATTATTCGGATTCAATTTCTTCGAGATCGCCTTCGATTTCTTCAAGCTCACTTTCAATTTCTTTAAGCTCTTCTATAGCTTCTTCTTTGCTTTGCTCTTCTTTTTGTTCAAATTCTTCGTCTACAGCAACTTCATCTTTTACCCATAATGATTTGGACCCACTGGCAACTATTACTAAAACTCCAATAGTTAAAAATAAAAGAGATAATTTTTGTGGTTTTAATTGTTTTTTAGACATGAAATAAGCTCCAAAACCAGATAATAGAGCAATAATACCAGGTAAAACACCAATAGTACCAAACGGAAGTATTGCCATAATAATTCCTAAGAAAGCTGATATGGCTGCAATAGATATTAATACAATTCTCATAGAATTTAATTTTTTAGTCCCGAAGCTTGAGTTAATGTAAGTTGTCCTGTACCTGCAGGAATACTAAACTTAATCAATACAGGAACCTTATTAGCATCTGCCGTAAGATATACAATATTTTTATTTGTTCCTTTTAGAGCATCGTTGTTAACAGCAATTTTATAACATTCCTTATTACCCATTGTCTTGGTGCTAATTGTTTCTTTACCCAATAATTTTAGATATGCAGTTTGTGGTTTTCTATCAAACAATATGGTCATCTTTTGATTAGTTCCCACGGGTGCTTTTGCTATATCCATATTACGAATATGAT
The DNA here is from genome assembly GCF_947492405.1 of uncultured Aquimarina sp. Classification (GTDB taxonomy): domain Bacteria; phylum Bacteroidota; class Bacteroidia; order Flavobacteriales; family Flavobacteriaceae; genus Aquimarina. Next base: position 1,228,057 of record NZ_CANLMP010000001.1, on the reverse strand, counting down.
ATAACGTAGAAACTACATCGAATGTATTGTTTCCCATTTTCAGTTTCTTTGTATTGGGTTCTTTTTTCTTTTGCATAGTAGCTTTTATGGTTTTACTCTTATAGCTATATACATATTTCTCTTTTTTGATATATCCTCCTTCGTTGATGTCCCTTTTATATAAATATGGCTTTAGATTAGAAGGGTTTACATATGCTTCATATACATCCCTGATTTTAAAAAAAGAATCCCATTTAGAATACGTGGCAGCATTACATTTAAGCCTTAGATAATTACTTTTTCCAGTATTTACTCTGGTCGTTTGCATAGTAACTTGCGCCAGATTAGTTAATAATCCAGACATATTGTAAGAAGCAGTATATACTAATTTTTCATTTTCTCCAATAGAAGTGTTTGCTGTGGTTTGTGCTTCTATAGTTCCTAAGGAAACGAATAATGCAAGGATAAATAGTTTTCTCATTGTTCTTAAAATAGTTAATCTTTTCGTTTTAATCGACTTAAGTCAATTTCCATACCATTGTTTAATACTATGGATTAAAAAAAAGGGTTAATTTAACAATTAACCCTTTTCAAAAATACTTTATTCTTTTTTAATTACCTCCTTCAGAAGCTTTTTTCATTCCGTCTTCGATCATGTTGTAGAACTGATCTAATTTAGGAAGTACTACAATTCTTGTACGTCTGTTTTTAGCTTTGTTAGCAGCACTACTGTTATCTGCGATTGGCACATAATAACTTCTTCCTGCAGCAGTCATACGTTTAGGATCTACTTTAAAATCATTTTGTAAAATTCTTACTACCGCAGTAGCACGTTTTACACTAAGATCCCAGTTATCAACTAACACTTTATTACCTTTTATTGGGTCGTCATCGGTATGTCCTTCAACCAAAAACTCGATATCGGGTTTGTCATTTACTACCTTAGCAACTTTACTTAATACTTCTTTAGCTCTCGTAGAAACGTTATAACTTCCACTCTTAAATAATAACTTGTCAGAAATAGATACATATACTACACCTTTTTCTACATTTACTTCAATATCCTCATCAGCAAGGTTTCCTAAAGCTCCTTTTAAACTTGTTACTAAAGCTAGTGTTACAGAATCTTTTTTATTCAATGCGTCATTCATTGTTTTGATCTGAAGATCTTTTTCTTTAATACTTTCTAGAGATCTTTCTAAGTTTTCCGCTTCTTTAGTCGATAATGTAGCCAAGTTACCCACATTGTTTAATAACGCAGAATTCTGGTTCTTAAGGTTACTTACTTGATCTCTAAGAACTTTTAATTCAGAACTTTCACTTGCTTTTTCTTCAAGGCAGCTATTTAATTTTACAGTTGCTGTATTTAACAAATCCTGGGTTTCTTTCTGTTTTGCTTCTAGGTCTGTAAATTTCTTCTGTGATACACAAGAAGATAATAAAACAGCCATTGAAGCTCCGATAATCATTACTTTTTTCATTAGAAAATGTGTTTTTAGTCTTATTCTGGTTATATAACTCAAAATTATCAAAATTGTGACGTAATGTCGTCCTGTTAACAATATTTTAATGAATATAACCCTACAAATGGTTAAATAGTTTTTTGTTCAAAATATAATACTGCCATACAACGGAAGAAATGGAATAATATTTCCTTCTATCCTTTGATTTTTTTCGTTTTTTAACAAAAGTTAGCAAATTTTTATAAAAGCTGAAATGTGCTTTAAGAATTGCTAAAAAATGCGATGGTCTTCCCTCAAATAAAAATTTAAAAGCCGCAACTCCATCCAATATCATTCTGACAAAAATAATGAACCAAATGAACACTCCAGAATTATTTTTTACCATCATCAATAAATTATTTCTGAAGTTAAGGAAAGTTTTTCTGGGATTCATTACATCTAATGTTGCTCCACCAAGATGATACACTTCCGAAGCTCCTATATATTGAATATCATACCCTTGATTTCGGATACGCCAGCAGAGATCGATTTCTTCCTGATGAGCAAAAAAATCTTCATCTAATTTTCCAACTTCTTCAAAAACTGATTTACGAATAAACAAACAAGCACCACTTGCCCAGAAAATATCTAAAGTATCATTATACTGTCCGTTATCTTCTTCTAATGTGTCAAAAATTCTTCCACGACAATATGGATACCCTAATTTGTCTATAAAGCCTCCTGCTGCACCGGCATATTCGAAGTAACTCTTCTTTTTATAATCCAGTATTTTTGGTTGTACAGCCGCTGTGTTTTCTGAACTTGTAAAGGTATCTATAATTGGAGAAAGCCAATTTTTAGTTACTTCTACATCACTATTCAGCAAACAATATATATCAGAATTAATTTTTGATAAAGCATCATTATAGCCTTTAGCATATCCGCCATTTATTTCATTTTGAATAATTTTTATTTCAGGGAATGATGTTTTGATATAGTCAACAGAATCATCAGAAGAAGCATTATCAGCTACATAAATTGTTGCTTCTTCAGAATATTTTATAACAGAAGGAAGGAATTGCTCTAGTAATGAGCGACCATTCCAATTTAATATGACAACAGCTATATTCACAAGTGCAAATAAATGAGTTTAATTTAGAGTTTCAAAGTTTGAAAGATTTAAAAAGCACACTTTTAATTTAATAACTATATAAAGAGTGCATCCTATTCCAATCTACATATACGACAATACATAAAACTGAGTGAACAAAACTAATTCCAAAGTTATAATGTTTTTGGGATAAGTGTATTTGATGGTGTAATTTTTCATCAACCATCAACCATTTCATTTATAATTAGGAATGTCTTTAAGAAAGGTATATTGTTTTTCATCATAGTCCATCTGACAATAATAATGATTCATTCCATTGGTAATCATTAGATATTCAGCATTTAGAGAAAGGTTATAACGGGCAATCTGATCAAAAACCTCTTGAGTAATCTTTACAGAATGTGATTTGCATTCGATAATAAGATAAATACTGCCATTAGGATTAAATATAATGATATCATACCTTTTATTCATATCATTAACTTTTACTAGTTTTTCTACATTAATAAGACTTTCTGGATATTTTTTTTCTTCTATTAGGTAGTGTATGGTATGTTGTCTTACCCATTCTTCTGGAGTTAGAATGATGAATTTTTTGCGGATTCTGTCAAAAATAGAAACTTTATTTTCGCTACTTTTGAACCTGAACCGATATGCTGGAAAATTAAGGTTTTGCATAACACAAATTTGATGATTTTTTCTGAATGGATGAAGTAAAACAGATTGTAAGCGATATAAAGAATGGAAATATCAAGCCTATTTATTTTTTGATGGGCGAAGAATCATATTATATCGATAAGATTTCAGAATATATTGATAAGAATGTACTTGCAGAAGAAGAGAAAGGATTTAACCAAATGGTATTGTATGGGCGTGATGTAAGCATAGACGATATTGTATCAAATGCTAAGCGTTATCCTATGATGGCTGAGCGACAGGTAGTAATTGTAAAAGAAGCACAAGATTTATCTAGAACCATAGAAAAGTTATCAGATTATGCAGAAAATCCACAACCTACTACCGTTTTAGTCATTTGTTATAAGTACAAGAAAATAGATAAGCGTAAAAAACTCTATAAAATAGTTGCTAAAAATGGTGTAATTTTTGAAAGTAAAAAACTTTATGAAAACCAGGTCTCGGACTGGATCAGAAGAGTTTTAGCTGGAGCAAAATACAGTATAGAACCAAAAGCTTCGCAAATGTTAGTCGAATTTTTAGGTACAGATTTAAGTAAGATTAATAACGAATTAGAAAAACTGAAGTTGATCATACCTAAAGGAGAACAGATTACTGCTGATAAGATTGAAGAGAATATTGGAATCAGTAAAGAGTTTAATAATTTCGAATTGCGCAAGGCAATTGGGATGCGTGATGTATTGAAAGCCCATCGCATCATAAATTATTTTGCTCAGAATCCAAAAGACAATCCGTTGGTAGTCACTATATCCTTATTATATGGTTTCTTTTCTCAGGTATTACAGTATCACGGATTATCTGATAAATCTAAGGGTAATGTAGCTAGCGCACTACGGATCAATCCATATTTCGTGAGCGATTACTCTGATGCTGCACGTAATTATCCAATGAAAAAAGTAAGTCAGATTATAGCCCTGTTAAGAGAAGCTGATGTTAGGAGTAAAGGAGTAGGAGCCACAAATCTTCCTCCAGGTGATATTCTTAAAGAGCTTTTAGTAAAAATAATGGGGTAACGTTGATTATTAATATTTGTTTAACAAGCATTTAGTAATAACAATGTTAATTTTAGAAAATGCGAATCTTTAGTTTCTTTTCTAAAAGCATTTTTCCAATACTCTTGGTGAATTTTATTGGAATTTTAGGATACTCCATTGTTATTCCGATTCTTATATTCATAGTTACTGATTTAGGAGGAAATGGTTTTATTTATGGAATTCTAGGTGCTATGTATCCATTTTTTCAATTTATAGGAGCTCCAATTTTGGGAAGACTTTCTGATCGGATAGGAAGAAAGAAAGTATTGGTGATTAGTCAAGCGGGAACTTTTGTCGCTTGGTCTTTATTCTTGATAGCATTAATACTTCCAGAGACTGAATTATGGTCTTCTGATTCTGAATTTACTGGTAATTATATTATGACACTTCCTTTAATTCTACTTTTTCTTGCTAGAATTTTTGATGGTTTTACAGGAGGAAATGTATCTGTAGCGAATGCCTATCTTTCTGATATTTCTACAGATGAAGATCGTGATAAGAATTTTGGTATGATGGGCGCTTCTACGAGTTTGGGGTTTGTTTTAGGACCTGCAGTTGCTGGAATTTTAGCTTCTACTATTCTAGGAGAAATATTACCAATTTTACTTGCAGCGATTATTTCACTGATAGCAATTCTTGTTATTTTTATCAGATTACCAGAAAGTAATCCTTGTATGGTAGATACTGGAGATTTAAATTTTAAATCTTTTAGAAGATTTTTTCAGGTCGAACATAAAAATTGTTTTTCTGAAAATGCAACTGAAAATGATTCCATTAAAAATGACAATAGCTTTAAAGGTGTATTAGGTCAAAAAGGTATTCCATTATTGTTTTCAATTTATTTTTTAACATTTTTGGCTTTTAGTTTATTTTATGCAGGATTACCTATATATGCTTCTACTATGTTGGATTGGACCGCCGTTGATCTTGGTGTTTTTCTGGCGTATTCGAGTTTTATTATGATTTTGGTTCAGGGACCATTATTATCCTTTTTATCAGGAAAAGTACCTAATATTAGATTAATCGCTGTTGGAACGATACTATTGTCACTAAGTTTTTTTCTTCTTTCTAATCCTAGTATTATCATATTGTATATAGCAAATACATTATTATCCTTAGGTAATGGTCTGATGTGGCCTAGTTTCCTTTCTCTTTTATCAAAAACCGGAAACTCACAAATGCAAGGTGCTATTCAAGGATATGGGAATAGTATGGGAAGTTTAGCAAGTATTTTCGGATTAGTTCTCGGAGGAATTATGTTTGAAAGTATCGATATAACAATTTTTATTATCGGATCTGGAATATTTTTATTAATACTCATTCTTCTATTCATAAATTATATTCAGACTAAGAATACTGTGGTGAAAACTGAAGAAAAAGTAGCCACAATTTAAGACTCTTTCATAAAATGAAAATGTAGTTCTCTAAGGAATTGGTAAGAACGAAAAATCCTTTACCTCAGTCATTACGAATGAACTTTGTACTTTAGAAATATTTTCTAGTGAAGCAAGTTTGTTAGAAAGAAAATGCTGGTAACGCTCCATATCTTGAGCATATATTTTAATTAGATAATCAAACATACCAGCCACATGATAACATTCAACTACTTCAGGGAATTGCTGAATATCTTTTTCGAATTTTTTTAGATAATCTGTTTGGTGAAGATTTAAAGTAACGTTACAAAATACCATAAGTTGTAATCCCGCTTTTTTTCTATCTAGAATGGCTTTATAGGATTTTATATACCCTTCTCGTTCCAGTTTTTTAACTCGCTCAAAAATTGGAGTAGTAGTGAGACTTAAACGCTCGGCAATCTCTTTGATCGTTATTTTACCATTTTTTTGTAATAAATTTAGGATAGAGCGATCTATTTTGTCCATAATATTTTTCTCTTTGAATTCCATTAATATTTCAAAAATAGAATAAAATTCTTTTAATTATTGATTATTGTGTTTTTAATTCTAAATTTATACACAACTGTGGTTTTTAATTCTTTTCGATGTAATTTTATATTATACTAAATACTAGTCTTTTCTCAATGGTGAGGAAACAAAACCGGAATTATTTATAACAATACAATATTTAATAGATGAAAGATCACAATTTTAATCCAGAGAGTTTAATGATGACATACGGTTATAAACCTGAGTTATCAGAAGGAGCCATAAAATGTCCAATATTTCAGACTTCGACTTTTGTGTTTAAGACAGCAGAAGAAGGAAAGGTCTTTTTCGAGTTAGCATATGGTCTACGTGAAAAATCAGAAAAAGAAGAATTGGGATTGATTTATAGTAGAATTAATAATCCTAATCTGGAAATATTAGAAAATAGATTATGTCTTTGGGATAGAGCAGACGATTGTGCTGTATTCGAGAGTGGAATGTCTGCAATTAGTACTGTATTATTAGAGTTTTTGAAACCAGGTGATTTATTAGTGTATAGTAACCCTGTATATGGAGGAACGGATCATTTTATACATCATTTTTTGGATAAAATAGGAGTAGATACGATAGGAGTGATGCCTAACCAAAGTATCGAAGAAGTAGAGGGGATGATTGAAGCTTCTGGTAAGGCTGATAAATTGGCAATGATCTATTTAGAAACTCCTGCTAATCCAACAAACGATATTGTAGATATCGAAAAATTTAGTCAGATAGCTGCTAAGTATAGTTCAGAAGATAGAAAAACGTTGGTGGCTGTCGATAATACTTATATGGGGCCACTATGGCAGCATCCATTACAGTGTGGCGCTGATTTAGTGTTATATTCTGCAACAAAATATATTGGCGGCCACAGTGATTTGATTGCTGGAGCAGTATTAGGAAATGCTGAATTAATGGTACGAGTAAAAACTTTACGTACGTTTTTAGGTAATATGGTGAGTCCACATACTGCGTGGCTATTACTAAGAAGTTTAGAAACGCTAAAAGTACGTATGGATCAACAAACAAAGAATGCTCAGATTGTTGCTGATTATCTAAATAAACATCCTAAAGTTGAAAAAGTATATTATTTGGGACTATTGAAAGAAGGAACAGAGGCACATGGAATTTACAGCAAGCAATGCTCTGCACCAGGGGCGATGGTTTCTTTTGATATTGTTGGGGGAGAAAAAGAAGCATTTATGTTTCTTAATAACCTTAAGTTAATGAAATTAGCAGTAAGTTTAGGAGGAACAGAGAGCTTATCAGAACATCCTAAAACGATGACGCATGCTGGTGTAGATGGAACACAACAACTGCAAATGAATATTACAGATCAGTTGGTACGATTATCTATTGGAGTCGAAAGTGCTAAAGATCTGATTTGGGATTTAGAACAGGCTTTAGAAAAAGTAGAAGTTCCAAGCACATTGGAAATGGAAACAGTATAGAATAATTAACAATCTACTGAAGAAAGCACATCTTCAATTTGCTGTGCTTTCTTCGGTTTCTAATAAGTTGATAGACTTGTTTTTTTAGTATAATTTTTTCCAAAATACTATTTTGTCATCATCTTTATCATAAAACTCTGGAATTACTGCCTGTTTTGTGTATTTACATTTATGATAAAATTTTCTGGTTAGTTCGAATTCTGACTTTCCGGATGTTTCCACAATCAATACTCTATGACCATTCTCTCGTAAAAGGTTTTCAATATAATCCATCTTTTTTTTGCCTATACCTTTACCTTGGTAATCTTTATGTACAGCAATTGCATAAAGGTTATAGGTTCCTTCAGTAAGTCTTTCTGGAGCACAATATCCTATTGATATTGGTTTGTCTTTATTAATAGCGGTAAACCAAATATCAGTTGAAGATCCATCATTAAAATAGTTATTGATCATTTCTTCAAGTAAATGTGATGGAAATAATCCACTGGAGTCCAGTACTTCTTTTAGAGATACTACATCTTCTTTTTTGACTTTTCGTATTTCTATACTCATTTTTTACATTTTAAAAGTCAAATATAATCTGGTATAACCTTTTAAAATTGTAAGGTTCTGCTATTATAAGCTTTTGATGGAGCTACTCCTAAAACATTTTTAAAAGAATTACTCAGGTGTGCCTGGTCAAAAAAACCATTTTCAATGGATATCTCTGTTAAATTTTTGTTCTCTTCTAAGTACTGATGAATAGCTTTTCGTAAATTATTCCATACAAGATATTTTTTTAAAGAAACTCCTATTTGTTCTTTAAAGAGATGTGAAATCCTACTTTCGGATAGAAATACTTTTGAGGTTAAAGACTTAACAAGCGTAGCATATTCAATGTCATCATTTTCTATAATAGAAAGACATTGTTTAATTCTTGTATCTATTGGTTCTTTAAGATTATTTTCCCTAGCGAAGTCTGTTATTTCTTTAGTTATAATATGTCTATCACTAAATTCTTTTTTCAAGAAATATCCATTCGTTAGTGTGATGTTTAATTTTTTTAAAAATTCAGTAAGTGTAGGGTTATTACTTTCTATCATTAAAATTTTAGAAACGCAATGTTGAGCAGATATCTTATGTTTAATATTAGAGTCTATAATTGCAAAAACTAAATTTTTCCTGGTTTGTTGGTTGATATTTGTATCAAAAGTTCCTTCTATCGCAGTTATGATCTCTACCACAGAGTGAGAATGCATCTCAGTATTTAAACCTTCGAATTCAAAACAGTAAGTTCCATTTTGTATATCAAAATCATAAACTTTCATATTATAGATGTTTCAGTGTATTATGTTGACTAAAATAGCATGAAATGTGATCTTAACCCCGTATTATTATCATTTCCAGTTTTTATCCAATAACTTAAACGAAAAAAATTATTGGTTTTCAATTTTCACAGAATATTATCTTGTGTTTCAAGGTGCATTTTGTTCTTGTGAAAATTTCTCCGTTAATAGATCCCATAATTCTGGATACCCATCATCATATCCTAAGGCCCAAATTCCAACTCCTCCGATGCGGTTACTTTTTATCCAATTATATTTAATAGATAGTGATTTTACATCTTCAAAAAATAACTGTCTATATACTTTATTACTGTCTTTGATAATTATATAACTAGAAGCACTTTTAGGATCAAACTGTACTGGGATTTTTAATGAATCGATATATAATTCCTTTATTGATTGATATTTTGGGTGAGATTTAAATCTAGTAGCTACTGCACCTATTTCAGGTTTTTTAGTATACCATTCCGCCCCATAATATGGTAATCCAACAATTAGTTTATTGAAATGCACACCTTTGTTTTTATAATAATTAACAGATGTTTCCAGACCATTTCCGAATTTCTTACTTTTTTTTAAGGGTGTTACAGGTCCGGTGGTTTTACTAAAGCTTCCGTAATAATCATAACCCATCAAAGTATAAAAATCTATGTACGGATCAATAACGCCTATATCAAAAATATCATTCCAGTCGATAGCATAAAGACACAGAGAAATCATATAGTTGGGATTATCTTGTTTTAGGTTTTTTGAGATCTCAATTATAAATTTAGTAAAGTGTTCTTTGTCTTTTTTTGAAACTCCTTCAAAATCTATATTAATTCCGTCTGCTGATCGTAGAGCTAATAGACTAGATAGGCTATCTATTAATGTCTGCCGAGCTTTTTGATTTCTAAGAAAAATAGTGTTGTTTTTCTTTCCAAAATTAGAAACAGAAAAAAAAACTTTACAACCTTTTGTTTTAGCGCTATCTATCAAAGAAGTCGTTTTCCATTGATGAATGGTTTTATAACTACCGGTTTCTGGTTGCAAAGCATATGAAAAATAGGAGAGTCCCCATAGCATAGAAAAATTATAATTTTTATAGGTAGAACCATTAGAATAGATATGCCATCCAAACGTACGAATATCGGGATGGACTTTTCCTTTTTTATGCAGTACCTTTTTATGAGAAATAGTACGTAAACTATCCCACTGTTCTTCAGTTTTAAAATTATAGTTTTCGAATCTTTGATTTTGTAAATGACGTTGGCTAATATAATTGACGCTATCCATCGATTTTACATCGTTTACGCTGCTATTACTGGATTTAGGGTCTGTGTTACAGCTAATGAATAGGGTTAACGAAAAAATTGTAAAGAATAGTTTCTTCATATAATTTTATATTACCTACAAGTATAAGTGTTAAAGATAGCTTTATACCTCTCATAATTTACTACAATTCTAATAATTATGATAGAATAATGTTTTACAGTTGTTTTTTAATTAGTTTTAAATAACTGTTTTTCAGTGTTTTATTAAATAAAGGGGGTATCTCACTAGTCATTTCGGGTGTTTTCCCCCATTGTGCGATGTGTATTCCTGAAGTATATTTGTACCAGAGATTATTACTAAAAGATATACTAATCATTTTTACACATACAACATTATGAACTTACTAGGCATTAACTTTCGTTTTATTTTAGATTTTTTACAGGAATTACCTAAAGCTAGCAGCCACGCTATCCATAGGTAATAATGAACAGTACCAATGAAATATAGGGGTTTTTACTTATTTCATTAGATTACAAAAACAACTACTTTTATATTAAATAAAAAATAAGATCTATTCAACAACTTTACACAACGATATTATGAAACCATTTCGAATTAATTTCAAATTTTTGAGAGAATTTTTAAGAGAACTTCCGAAGGCTTGTAGCCATGCGATACACAGATAGGATGTAATTGTCAATTGGAAGAAACAGTATATTAGAATTTTGGGGGAAATTCTAATACTTAGTTATAATAATGGGGACAAAAAACCGGATGTGCAAACATCCGGTTTTTTATTTAAGACTAGTCATAGTCAAAAGTATTTTTATTTAAGAGCACCAACCATATCTTCTGGTTTAACCCATTGATCAAATTCTTCTTCTGTTACATAACCTAATGCCACAGCTTCCTGTCGTAATGTAGTTCCGTTTTTATGTGCTGTATTCGCAATTTCTGCTGCTTTGTAATAACCTATTTTAGTATTAAGAGCAGTAACTAGCATTAATGAATTATTCAATAGCTCAGTAATTCTTGCTCGATTTGGCTCTATTCCTTGCGCACAATGTACATCAAAAGAAACACAGGAATCACCTATTAATTGGGCACTCTGTAATAGGTTTGCAGCCATTACTGGTTTAAAAACATTTAGTTCAAAATGTCCTTGCATTCCACCAACATTGATAGCAACATCATTACCCAAAACTTGTGCACATACCATAGTTAGCGCTTCGCATTGAGTTGGATTTACTTTCCCAGGCATAATAGAACTTCCAGGTTCATTAGCAGGAATAATAAGTTCACCAATTCCACTTCTAGGACCTGAAGCTAACATTCTAATATCATTTCCTATTTTATTCAGAGATACGGCAATTTGCTTTAATGCACCATGTGTTTCCACAAAAGCATCGTGAGCTGCTAATGCTTCAAATTTGTTCTCTGCAGTAATGAATGGTAATCCTGTAAACTGAGCAATAAACTCAGATACTCTCTTAGCATATCCTTTTGGAGTATTTAAACCCGTACCAACTGCAGTTCCACCAAGTGCTATTTCGGCAAGATGAGGCAATGTGTTTTCTAAAGCTTTCAAGCCATGATCTAACTGCGAAACATATCCCGATAACTCTTGCCCTATTGTAAGCGGAGTAGCATCCATAAAATGGGTACGGCCAATTTTTACAACATTTTTGAACGTTTCTGACTTCTTTTTTAATGTGTCTCTTAATTGAGTGATACCAGGTATTGTAACTTCTAGAATTTTTTTATAGGCAGCAATATGCATACCTGTAGGAAATGTATCATTAGAAGACTGAGACTTGTTTACGTCATCATTTGGTTGAATTGTTTTTTCACCTTCTCCTATTGTTTTTCCGGCAATTTGATGCGCACGATTAGCAATAACTTCGTTTACATTCATATTACTCTGTGTACCAGAACCAGTTTGCCATATTACTAATGGAAATTGATCATCGTGTTTTCCTTCCAGAATTTCATCACATACCTGCGCAATAAGATCCCTCTTTTCTATAGGAAGAACCCCTAATTCGCAATTAGTAAAAGCAGCAGCTTTTTTAAGATAAGCAAAACCGTATACTATTTCTAAAGGCATTGAAGATGGTGCGCCAATTTTAAAGTTGTTTCTGGAACGTTCTGTCTGTGCTCCCCAAAGTTTATCAGCAGGCACTTTTACTTCGCCCATTGTATCTTTTTCTATTCTATATTCCATAGCTGTGATGATTTGTTTTTCGAACGGCAAATTTAAGAATTTGTATAGCTATTTCTGAATAAAGAATATACTTTTTAAAAAGGAATTGTATTAAAGTTTTTGTTTTGAAAATAAATCATATTTATACTATGAGATAAAAGGAAGAGTTACTATCTTTGGCAAAAATTGAAATTAGATTACTATTATGTTCGAATTTGATCAATACCTTGGTTTTTTAGCATTCTTAACAATCCTTACAATAGGATTTTGGTTGATGATATTTTTATTAACCTTTGTGGTTCCTTACTGGATTTTTGGAGCTACTATCGAAAACTTTAAATTAAAACAAGAAGCTAAACGAAAGGCTAGAGAAGAAGCTTAAGTTACAGTATTAGTTATATATTTTAAAAAAGGGTGTCAATTGTTGACGCCCTTTTTTATTGTCCTAAAAGGGATTAATTTTCGTTTTAGTTTCTCTTAAGTATTGAGAATTTTAATAACTTTCATTATTAGCTTCTAAGAATAAAAATAGCCAATAGATATACTGTTAACTTTATTCGCTTATTAAAAATCTATTGCTTAAAACTTATAGTTCGGGTTGATCAATGCTATTTTAACAAAAATAAGTTTTCAATCATTATCTCTTTTTGGAACTAAAAATAGTTGGTACTTCTAAAACACCTACCCAATAAATCTTCCCATTTGTCCACAAAATTAAAACGAACATCCCCATTATAAAGTGGAGACGTCATATAATTACTTGATTTGTATAGTGATGTATAAGGGTGTAAAAGATAGATAAATACCTTAAAACTACTACCTGAACTTACTAATAGTGTTTTAGTAATGTTTTTACAGCAGAAATGAAATGACATCTTTTGGGCTTATTTTTAAATTAATACTTAAGTAAATATTATTATGAAAAAATTATCTAAGTACTTTTTGGTTAGTATCATTTTATCGATAGTTATCATGGCTTGTACTAAAGAAATAACAGATGACTTAATAATTTCATTTGAAGCGACATTTAGTGAAACAACTTTAGACTCTTTTCTAAATACTCCTTCAGATATAGAGTTTAGTATTACAGATGGTTTAGAACAGCCAGAAAATTTTAGTATCAAATATAAAGTCAGTGAAGGTTCAGGAATTTATTTATTAAATGATCAGTTAATAGAAGAAGACCAATTCATCGTCTTGTCGAACCTAACAAATACGATATCCTATACTGGTACTACTGTAGGAAGTAATAAGGTTATTGTAGTTATAAAAGATCAATATCAACGAGAAAAGGAATTTGTTTTAACTTATAATGTGAAGGATACAGCTTTTGATATGGAAATCGTGCCCACTCCATCTGCAGCATATATAGGTGGCGTTATAGATCTTGATTTTAACATTATCAATGAAATTAGCCCAGCCGATTATACAATATCTTATAAGTTTGTAAATACCGATGGTGATGGTAGTGGAAATGGTATTATGTATAAAGAAGGAGAAGTTTTAAATCAGAACGAGCCTATTGATATTAATCAGGGAAATACATTTACTTGGCAATTAGAAGGAACAATAGTTGGAGATTTAGCAATAGAATTTATTGTGAAAAGTAGCTTAAATGCTACAGTAGAAAAGAGTATAACAATTCCGGTAACTGAAACTCCTGATTTTACGTTTACCGTAGAAACATTATCTTCTGAATTAGCTACCAATAGCAATGCAACACTAAATTTTAAAATTACTGAAACTATAGGTAACTCTAGTTATAAAATGATGTATGATACATCGAATCAAGGTGTTTTTACATTTAATGAGGTAGTATATCAGCCTGGAGATGAAATACCGGTGGAAGCTGGAGATTTTTCAGGTTTTTATACCGGAACAGAGATGGGAAGTCATGATGTTACATTTAAAGTTATAAATGCAAATACGTTACCATTAGAAAAAACAGGTTCTTTACTAATGAACTATACAGATCCAGATACAGAAGCACCTTTTATTGAGCTTATAGGAGAAGCAGAAATTACAATACGAGTAGGAGAAGAATATAATGATCAAGGGATTATAGTCACGGATAATGTAGATGTAGAGATTGATATTAGAGTAGAAATTATGGGTATGGTTGATATACAAAAACCTGAAACGTATGTTATTACCTATACTGCCACAGATACTTCAGAGAATTCATCATTTATTACTCGAAAAGTAACAGTAATAGATGATGAAGCACCGGTTATTACCTTAATAGGAGATAATCCTATTACGATATTTGTTGGTGCTACCTTTACAGACCCTGGAGTAATGCTTTCTGATAATGTAGATACTATCGAAATGTTACAAGAAAACCTAACTATAACTGGAAATGTAAATACAAATCTAGAAGGTGATTATACGATTATGTATAGCGTAACAGATTCTTCAGATAATATGACAAATTTAAATAGAGTAGTAAAAGTAGTAAATGATGCTCCTCCAGTAATTAGAATTTTAGGACAAAACCCGCTAACCTTTAATGCAACTGCAAGTTACACGGATGCTGGTGTGGAAGTTTCTGATGACATAGATCAGAATCTAACGGTAAACATAGAAAATAACGTTATCAGTAATGATCCGGGTAATTATAAAGTGATATATACTGTAAAAGATTCAGGAGATAATATGGTGAGAGCAGAAAGGGATGTCACGGTTATAGATACAGAAGCTCCAGTAATAACATTAAGCGTTTCAGAATCAGGAATAACCCATAGAGTAAATACCTCGTTTACTAATCCTACTGCAGTAGTGACTGATAATGCCATTGATCCTTTAACCGCAGTGATAAGTGGATCCGTGGATACTACTACTTTAGGAGAAAATACATTAACATACACGGCAACTGATGAGTCTGATAATACAACAATAAAAAATTTAAAAGTTAACGTAATCGATGATGTAGCTCCAACTATAGAACTTATAGGGGAAAGGAATATATTTATTCAGGTAGGAGGAACTTATACCGAACAGGGTGTGACAGTTTCGGATAATTTTAATCAAGAAGGCGAAATTACCGTTGGACTACCTTTGAATTTAAATGTAAATATTGCAGGACTTTATGAGTTAAAGTATACCGCAACTGATAGATCCGGTAATTCAGCAAGTGTTTCTAGGTTTGTTCAGGTTTTTAATAAACCTGTTGCAAGATTTAGTCCTAGAAATGTAACGGGTCAATCCCCGTTAACGATTACTTTTAACGCAGGAGGTTCAGAGAGTGACGGTATTATTATAAACGCCAGATGGAATTTTGGAGATGGATCACCTGAAGTAAATAGTGATTTTAGAGATAATGTAACGCATACATTTACAGGTGCACCAGGAACAGTTTTTAATGTAGGAATATTAATAACAGACGAATTCGGTGGAACCGACATTACTGGAACTACAGTAACTATAACAAATTAGCTGTAGTAACTATAACAATTAATAGAAATCGCCTGATTCGTAATATTTTTATGAGTCAGGTTTTTTGTAAATAATAATCAGATGATGCAGCGCGAAAAACAGAAAAACGATCCTTCTAATTCATCATCTTTAATTTTTAAATATTTGCAAATCAAAGTTTTAATTGTTGTAGTCTTGTCTAATATTGTTGTAAAGAAAATATATTTAACAGAAATATTATAAACATCTTTTGGAATCCCATTCCTTAAATTTCCGTTAAATTCTGTTATTCTACAGGTAACATTTTTCCAGTTTTTTATACTAATAAAAGAAGCAGTAGCATATGCTAAAAGTTCTTTGGTCTCATTATCGATAATTTTTCGGTGATCGTAACTTCATTTTTTGGCACAAAAGATAATGTGCTGATTAATACGGTAAATAGCAATTAGAGAATCTTTTTTATTTTTTTGAAAGTAAGTTTCAAAAAAATATGATTAGAACAGAAGGATCACTGTTAATGAGGGATTAAATAATGTATGTTGTTCATTGTAAGTTTATTGTGTCTGTATAAGTATATGTTAAATTAACAAAAAAACTACAATACTTGTATTTTTTTATGATTTGAAAGAATTTAGTTACAACAAAGACACAATATTTATAGTGGAAAATACGTTTCGGTTTTTTAGTTTTGCAGCTGCTTTTTGTGGGAAAATGCAAAAATTAAATATTATCAAAAATTATAAAATAGAGTTTATGAAAAAACTTCTAAGTACTAACTTATTATTAGTTGTCTTTATTCTTTTTTCTTCCATTACAATGTATGCTCAGAGTCATAAAACTGCATTATCATTAACCGGTGGTTATGTAGATGGAGGTTTTGCGGGATTAGCTGCGTTTGATTATAAGGTAAATGAATTCGATTATTTACAATTCGGTGTCCAAACTAATTTTACAAAATTAAAGTATGAGGATATAAAAATACCTGTCGATTTGTACGCCTTTAATGCCGGTTTCTTTTTTGATGTGTTAAGGAATAATAAGAGGACGTTTGCACTTGCTCTAGGTGCTGGGGCAACAGTGGGTTATGAATCTATTAATAATGGCGATGAGATTTTAGAAAACAATCAGGTTTTAAACATTGAAACAAATAATGTAGTCTTTGGGGCATATGCAGGATTAGATGCTGATATATTTTTAATTCCCACAGTAGCCATTAATATCAAAGCACAAGAGATATATCACTTCAATAGCGATATCGGAGAATTTACTCCTTATTTTGGTGTTGGAATTAAATTAATACTAAAATAATTTTTTCGGAAAATAGACTTCTAAAAAAGAGGTTTTGATAATCAGATCATTAAAATAAACAAACATAATATAGATGAAAAAGTTTTATCAATATGTCGTTTCAGGTATTGTTCTTCTATTTATTGGGATTGCCTGTACAAAAGAAATAACAGATGACTTAGTAGTATTTTTCAAAGTAGAATTTAGCGATACTACTATAGAAACATTTGTAGATACCAGAGAAGCATCCCAATTAACAATAACTGGAGGAGGTGATATAGCTGCTGGGGATTATCAGATAAAATATAATGTTACAGAAGGTGCAGGATCATACTTTTTGAATACTGTGGCCATAGCTGAAAATGAATTTGTTGATTTACCCGAAGGTCCTGAATATACTATAGAATACGTGGGAACTGCTGTGGGTACTAATAAAGTAACTTTAACTATAAAAGATCAGTCTAATAGAGAAGAAGAATTTGTGTTAACATATAACGTTAATGATACAGATTTTCTATTTAATGCAGAAGCATCTCCAGAAGCAATTACCTATGTTAATGGAGAAATTGATTTAAATCTTAATATAGAAGAGATCAGTTCTGCAACATATAATGTGCAATATGTTTTTGAAACACCAGATTCAGATGTATTAGGAACTGGAAGAATTATTGCAAATGGAGTTGAAGTAAATCCGGAAACAGCTATTGAAGTTCCAGTTGGCGACATTAGCTGGAAATTTGGAGGACTTACCGTTGGAGTTGTTCAATTTACACTTACAGCAACTAGTAGTTTAGGTATTTCTAAATCAAATACGATTAGAATAGAGGTAGGAGAAACGCCTGATTTTACTTTTGCAGCAACAACTACTGAACCTACACTGGCAACAAATACAGCAGCCGATATTAATTTCGAAATTATTGAAACTGTTGGAAACTCATCGTATACAATGACATACAGTTCTTCTCAAGCTGGAAGTTTTGTGTATGAAGATGTTATATACCAACCTGGAGATGAGATCCCTGTTGTGATAGGAGCTTCTACAGGTCAATATACCGGTACTGTTATGGAAGATCATGACGTGGAATTTGTTGTTGCTAATGCTAATACAACTCCTATTACTAAAACATCAGAGGTCAATCTTACTTTTATCGATGCTGATACAGATGCTCCTGTAATTAATCTTAATGGTTCCGATATGCTTACGCTAACCGTTTTTGATACTTACACAGAAACCGCTACAGCAACTGATGACGTTGATGGTAATCTTACAGATCAGATAGTCTTTGGAGGAGATTTCGTTAACACAGATGCTCTTGGAACTTTTACAAGAACTTATAATGTAACAGATGCGTCCGGTAATACAGCTACAGAAGTTTCAAGAACCATTAATGTAGTTGATGATGTAATTCCGGTTATTAGTGTTGATAGTCCTTCAATAGATATTGGTGTAGGAGAAACGTTTACAGAAACAGTATCCGCATCTGATAATTTTGATGGTAATATTACCGATCAAATAGTATTTGGAGGTACTTTTGTTAATACAAATAGTATAGGGTCTTTTACAAGAACTTATAATGTTACAGATTCCTCTGGTAACGCAGCCGTAGAGGTTACAAAAACAATTAATGTAGTAGATGAGGTAAAACCTGTTATATTATTAAATGGTCCTGATTCAATAACCTTATTAGTTAACGATACCTATACCGAAACTGCAACAGCATCTGATAATGTTGATGGTAATTTGACTAATTCGATTGTATTTGGTGGTACTTTTACAGATACTAGTGCACCAGGTACTTTCACAAGAATATATAGTGTTTCTGATTCGTCTGGTAATGCGGCTGATCAGGTAGTGAGAACTGTTATTGTTGAAGCCATAACAACAGGACCTACTTGGAACTTAAGTACAGGACTTTTAACAGCTAATCCTGGCGATACTGTAGAGATTCGTGTAAGTTCAGGTGGAAGTACCGGATACACTATTCAGGTAGAAGCTAGAGCAGATTCTCCGTCAGGAGCATTACTTGGGAGTCTAAGTGCAGGAACAAGTAACTCTAGTGATTCGGATCTTTTTGTAATGCCAGCAAGTGGGCAGGTGTATATTAGAGGAGAACATAATAGTGTAGGAAGCGGATCTACTTTAACTATTACGGTTGGAGGAGTTACCGTTGTTTCTGAAAATATGGGGCCTTCTTTACCAATTCCAAGATAGTATACTATAGTTGAGGTATATCCTAAACGTAAAAAAGAATAGTATTATAAAAAAAAGACTCGTTTTCAATTGAAAACGAGTCTTTTTTTTATAGAATATCAACAACCTTTTCGGGAGGTCTGCCGATAATAGCTTTATTATTTTTTATTACAATAGGTCTTTCTATTAGTTTAGGGTGATCACACATAATTTTAATTAACTCATTATCTGTAAAATCTTTTCCTTTATATTCTTGTTTCCATATCGCCTCATTTTTTCTAACTAAGTCGATGGGTTTTATTCCAAGAAGATCTATGATTTCTGATATTTTTTTTTCAGTCAAAGGAGTGTCTAAATATTTGATAATATCTAAATCTTCATTTTTTTCTTCCAAAATAGCAAGACACTGTCTCGATTTGCTACACCTTGGATTATGATATATTGTTGTCATATCTATTGAATAATTATTAATCTTCAGCTCTTTGTCCCATCATCATAAGATATGCTTTTAGGAAGGCATCAATATTTCCATCCATAACGGCATCCACATTTCCTGTTTCTTCTGCTGTTCTCACATCTTTTACCAGTTTATATGGGTGCATTACATAGTTACGAATTTGAGATCCCCATTCAATTTTCATTTTAGAGGCTTCAATTTCATCTCTTTGTGCTTGTTGTTTTTTGAGCTCTAGCTCAAAAAGTTGGGATTTCAACATTTGCAGTGCTTTTAATCGGTTTTCTTGCTGTGATCTAGTGTCCGAACATGAAATTTGAATTCCAGTAGGGAAGTGGGTAAGTTGAACTTTAGTCTCCACTTTATTTACATTTTGCCCTCCAGCACCACTGGATCTAGAGGTGATGATCTCATAATCAGAAGGGTTAATGTCGATTTCGATACTATCATCTGCTAATGGATATACGTATATGGAAGCAAAAGATGTATGTCTTTTTGCATTACTGTCAAAAGGAGAGATGCGTACTAATCTATGTACACCATTTTCGCCTTTAAGCCATCCAAAAGCATATTCACCATCGATTTCCAGGGTTACTGTTTTGATTCCGGCAACATCTCCTTCTTGATAGTTAAGTTCTCTAATTTTATAACCTTGTTTTTCTGCCCACATTAGATACATACGCATTAGCATACTTGCCCAATCGCAACTTTCTGTTCCTCCCGCACCAGCTGTGATCTGGATTACAGCACTCATGCTATCTCCTTCTTCACTAAGCATATTCTTAAACTCGAGGTTTTCAATAAGATCTAATGCTATTGTATGGCGTTCATCTACTTCTGTTTCTGTTGCATCTCCTTCCTTATAGAATTCGTAAAGAATTTCTAGATCATCAACAAGAGTGACACTTTTTTCATATTCAGAAACCCACTTTTTTTCTGCGTTAAGAGCACGCATCAGTTTTTCCGCTTCCTGTGCATTATCCCAAAAATCAGGAGCATATGTTTTTTCTTCTTCGTTAGCTATTTCAATAAGTTTGGCATCAATGTCAAAGATACCTCCTTAACGCAACCAGGCGCTCTCTAAGATCTTGTAAAGTCTCAGTATTAATCATATTTCAATTATTTTTAGCAAAAATAGGATTTAACAGTTCAGTAGGAAATAATTTTACTATTATTTTATAGTTTTATTGCTTTTTCAAATCACATAAATCATTTTAAGATGAAAATAAATATTACTTGCCTGTTTTTCATAATATGTCATTTTCTTTCAGCTCAATTTCTAGAAAAACAAAAAGATTTAAAATCTTATAATGGGTATTTTGATTTTCATTATAATGAAAGTAAGGATGAGATATATTTAGAAGTAAATAAGTTAAATACAGAATTTTTGTATGTTCATTCCTTAGCTACAGGTTTAGGGTCTAATGATATTGGGCTAGATAGAGGTCAAATAGGGGATGGTGTGGTTGTAAAATTTCAGAAAGCCGGAAATAAATTATTACTAGTACAACCTAATCAAAGATATAGGGCAATCACAGAAAACAAACTTGAGAAAAAAAGTGTAGAACAAGCATTTGCTAAATCTGTATTGTTTGGTTTTCCAATAAAAGAACAAAAAGGAAGCAGTTATATTATTGATTTAACACCTTTTTTATTACAAGATACTCACGGAGTCATTAATAGATTAAAAAATCTGAATGAAGGTGCTTATAGTGTAGATAAAACCAAAAGTGCTTTAAGTTTGGAAAGAACCAAGGCATTTCCGAAAAATGTAGAATTCGAAGCATTAATAACATATAAAGGATCACCTAAACAAGGAAATATTTGGTCTGTGGCACCAGATGCCAAGTTACTTACTGTAATTCAGCATCACTCTTTTTTAGAATTACCGGATGATAATTATAAAAAAAGAGAATTTGATCCAAGGAGCGGAGCTTTATCAATATCTTATTTGGATTATGCGACACCAATACAAGAACCTATTGTAAAGAGATATATAACCAGACATAGGTTAGAAAAGAAAAATCCAGAGTTAGCAATAAGTGAAGCCAAAGAGCCTATTATCTATTATTTGGACCCTGGAACTCCAGAACCTGTAAGATCTGCATTATTAGAAGGCGCAAGATGGTGGAACCAGGCGTATGAGGCTATTGGGTTTAAAGACGCTTTTCAAGTAAAAATACTACCAGAGAATGCGGACCCGATGGACTTACGATATAATGTGATTCAATGGGTACATCGATCTACAAGAGGATGGAGTTATGGTGCCAGTGTTGTAGACCCAAGGACTGGGGAAATCTTAAAAGGGCATGTGAGTTTAGGGAGTTTAAGAATCCGTCAGGATTTTCTTATTGCCCAAGCTTTATCAAACAAACCTTTTGCTAGTAATGATAACAATTATAAACCAATGCTGGAAATGGCTTTGGCTAGGATTCGCCAATTGTCAGCGCATGAAGTTGGGCATACTATTGGGTTTGCGCATAATTTTGCAGCGAGTACCAGTAATAGAGCATCGGTTATGGATTATCCACATCCGACTATTAAATTAAAAGATGGAGAAATAGACTTTTCTGATGCTTATGATACTAAAATAGGAATTTGGGATAAAGTAACAGTAGCTTATAGTTATTCTGAATTTGACAAGGAAGTAGATGAAAGTAAGCAGCTCAATAGAATTTTAGATAATGCCTATGCTTCCGGATTACGTTTTATTTCGGATAGTGATGCAAGACCTCGAGGAGGAGCACACGCATTAGCTCATCTTTGGGACAATGGAAAAAGCGCCTCTGAAGAATTGAAAAATGTATTAGAAGTTAGAGAAACAGCAATTCGTAATTTCTCTGCAGATAATATTAGAACTGGCGAAACCTACTCTGTTTTAGAAGATGTATTCGTTCCTTTGTATTTTTTTCATAGATATCAAACAGAAGCAGCAGTAAAGTTACTAGGAGGTATTAATTATAATTATGCTACTAAAGGAGATAAACAGACAATTGTTGAAATAATTTCAGAAAAAGAACAAAAAGAAGCATTAGATCAAATACTGAAAACGTTATCTCCAGAAGTTTTAGCTATTCCTGAAGATAAATTAAAATTGTTTCCTCCAAGAGCTTTTGGTTATGGTCGTTCCAGAGAATCTTTTAATAGTAAAACGGGTGTGGCTTTTGATGCACTAAGTGCTGCATCAACTGCCAGTGATATGAGTTTGTCGTTATTGTTACATCCAGAAAGAATTTCTCGATTAGTACAGCAAAGTAGTCTTGATCCAAAACAATTAAATGCGTCAAAAGTTTTAGATAAATTAATCAAAGTAGTTTTCGAGACTACACCAAAAAATAATTATCATAACGAAGTTCAGCATACGATAAAAAGCAATACATTAAAACATCTAATGAATCTGAGTGTTAATGATAATAGTTATCCTCAAGTAAGAGCTTTAGGATATGCTTCGTTAAATAAAGTTAGATCTTTGCTAAGTGCTGAAAAACGAAAAAACTCGAATACAGTTTATAATGATTATTATTTAAAGCAAATTCAGGATTTTATGACCAAACCTGAAAAATTTAAAATAGTATCTTCACCAAAAATTCCAGACGGTTCTCCTATAGGAAGTTTTAGATGTGATTTTTAATTAGTTTGTAAGCATTGATAAAAAATAATAAACTTTTAGTTAAAATAGAATATGACAATAGATCTCAGGAGTGATACAGTTACCAAACCTACTGCAGAAATGCTTGATGCAATGATGAAAGCAGAGGTAGGAGATGATGTGTATAAAGAAGATCCGACAGTTAATGCTTTAGAAGAAAGAATAGCCAATATGTTTGGCAAAGAAAGCGCATTGTTTTTTCCATCTGGAAGTATGGCAAATCAAGCGGCTATAAAATTACATACGCAACCCGGAGAACAATTGATTGCAGATAAATATGCGCATGTATTCAATTATGAAGGAGGAGGAGTTTCTTTTAACAGTGGAGTTTCGTGCAAGTTGATTGATGGGCATAGAGGTATGATTACATCGGATCAGGTTTTAGCATCCATTAATCCGCCTGATTTTTATCATAGTCCTTTAACAAGTTTAGTATGTGTAGAAAACACCACAAATAAAGGAGGAGGCGCTTGTTATGATTTTGAAGAAATTATTAAAATAAAAAAGATTTGTAGGGATCATGACTTGGGATATCATTTAGATGGAGCACGTTTGTGGAATGCTTTAATCGCTATGAAAGAAGAGCCTAAACAATATGGAGAAGTATTTGATACTATTTCTGTATGTCTAAGCAAAGGATTAGGAGCACCAATGGGTTCTGTATTAGTTGGCGATAAAGAAATTATGCAAAAAGCTATACGAATTCGAAAAGTATTAGGAGGAGGGATGCGTCAAATAGGATATATGGCTGCTGCAGGATTATATGCGGTAGAGAATCATATTGATCGTTTACAAGAAGATCATAAAAAAGCAAAAGAAATAGGACAGGTTTTACAAGAATTATCCTTTGTGACTGGTGTTGAGCCTATTGATACAAACATTATTATATTTACTATCAATGGTAATGAAGAGGATTTTATAACAAAAATGGCAGCTAAGAATATTCATTTCTATGGAATGGGGCAGGGGAAACTTAGGTTTGTAACCCATTTAGATTACACCCGGGAAATGCATGAATATTTTTTAGAATTATTACAAAGTCTATAAAAAAGAAAAGCTACTCAGAGTGAAATGAACAGCTTTGCTTTAATTTATAAATACAATAGCACTACATTTAAATTTCTTTAGTGTCAGCTTCTGATGCATTTTCTTTTACAGAATTGATACCATTTTCCATTCCGGATTCTGAAGAGTACATTTGACTACTACCAATTACTTGACCATTCGTGGCTTTTAAATTGAAAAAAAATCTTCCATCTTTTGCGGTTTTTCGCTCATATCTTCCATCTTCAATAGCATTTTTTTGTACAGATGCAATTCCATTTATAGCAGCGGCCTTAGAGTTATATACTTCGCTACTTAGAATTACTTGTCCATTTTTTGCTTTTAAAGTAAAATGATAACTAGATCCCTCTTTATTTTTGAGTTCAAACATATTGTCGAGTTTTAAATAGTTTTAGAATGATTTTGATAAAAATATAGAATAAAAAGGAGAAAGAAAAATATAAAAAAACGCTAATACGGTTTTTTTATGTCTTTTATCGAATAAAAGAACAATACATCGAAAATATGCTTGTTTTGTTAAATGTTAATTTTAACATTTTCTTTTCATCTTTATAATTTCGTATCTTTAAATGTAACATAATAATAACCACAAAAATCATCAACTATGAAAAAACACATTCTATTTGTGCTTCTTGCAATTGCGGGAATTACTGTTCAAGCTCAAGACCTACCAGCTAATCCTGAACCTGGAAAATGCTATGTGCGTTGTACAACTCCTGATGTATACGAAAATCAGACTGTGAAAGTACAAATTACACCAGAGTATAAAAAACTGAAAACATATCCTGCTACTTTCGAAACTGTAACCGAGAAAGTATTAGTAAAAGAAGAAGCAAAAAAATTGACTGCTGTTCCTGCTAAATATAAAAATGAAACAGTAACTTTTATTAAGAAACAAGGAGCTTCAAAATTGGCAGTTATTCCTGCTAAATTTGGTAAAGGTGCGGAAACAGTAGAAATCAAACCAGCTTATGCGCAGTGGGAACTTGGATCTCCAGCTCCAGATTGTGCATCAAGTAATCCAGATGACTGTCGTTACTGGTGTTATAAAGGATATCCAGCAGAATTTACAACGGTACCTGTTCAAACATTAAGTGCTGATGCTACAACAAAAAGTTCCGCGATTGCAGAACAGTCAAGTACGTATACCAAAAGAGTAATCGCAGAACCAGCGAGAGTTATAGAAGAAGTAATTCCTGCAGAATATGCAACTATTACTAAAACGGTTATGGTTAAAGATTCATACACCGAGGAGGTTGTTGTTCCAGCTACTTTTAAAACTGTAAGTAAAGAAGTGCTTACTCAAAAAGGAGGATTAACAGTTTGGAAAGAAGTAGAGTGTTCCTTAGTAGAATATTCTGCTTTACCGATTAATTGGAATTTAGGTAGTGCTTCATTAACTGCACAGGCTAAGAGCATCATCGATACTAGATTAATGCCAGTATTAGCAAATAACCCAGGTTCTAAAATGGAAATTGCTTCTCATACAGATGCCAGAGGTTCTAAATCAAGTAATAAGGATCTTTCTGAAAGAAGAGCGCAA
Organism: uncultured Aquimarina sp.; assembly: GCF_947492405.1. Classification (GTDB taxonomy): domain Bacteria; phylum Bacteroidota; class Bacteroidia; order Flavobacteriales; family Flavobacteriaceae; genus Aquimarina. The sequence continues at coordinate 1,202,037 of NZ_CANLMP010000001.1, read as the reverse complement.
GCGGTAGTTACATATTTACTTTCTAAAGGAGTAAATGGTAGTAGACTAGTTGCAAATGGATATGGAGAGAACAGATTAAAAAACAGATGTGCGGATGGAGTTACTTGTACAGAACGTCAGCATGCATCAAATCGTAGAACAGAATTTAGATTGATTAACAACTAATTCGCGTTGTAGATATAGAAACAAAAAAAGGAAGCGAATAGCTTCCTTTTTTTGTTTCTATATTATTTCAGAACTTATTTAAACATATCCAAACCAGGAATATTCGGCATTCCTTCTTTTGCTACTGCAGCTAGTTCAGCTTCGTTAACAGCTGTGGCGTTAGTAATAGCTTTATTAAGAGTAAGGATTAAGTAATCCTCTAATTGTTCTTTGTCATTTAATAATTCATCAGCAATAGAAATACTTTTGATCTCTCGGTTTGCTGTAATAGTAACTTTGAGAAGGTTATCTGTACTGTTCTCATCTACTAAAACAGTATCTAATCTTTTTTTTGTTTCCTCTACTTTTTTCTGGGTTTCCTTTAGTTTACCCATCATTCCCATCATATCTCCAAACATTGGTAATTTTTTTAATGATTAATTAAGAACAAAATTAGTATTTTACCTGTTAATAAACTAAGAGATTATTGTGAAAAGCATAGCGTTATATGATCGTTAACTATTATTTTTGCAACTTCACGTAACTATAATAAAGAAAGAACATTGGAGATAGAAGTTCAGAACCCAATTGCAGACAGAAAAGCTACACAACTAGAAAAACATAACGATATCCGTGTTGATAATTATTTTTGGCTTAATGATAAAGATAATCCGAATGTGATCGATTATTTAAAATGTGAAAATGACTATAATGACAGAATGACGGCTCATACGAAGGATTTGCAAAAAAATCTTTTCGAAGAGATGAAAAGCCGAATTAAAGAAGATGATGCTTCTGTGCCATATAAACTAAATGGATATTGGTATATTACCCGTTATGAGACAGGAAGAGATTATCCCATATATGCGAGAAAAAAAGAAAGCCTCGATGCTCCCGAAGAAATATTATTCGATTGTAACAAAGAAGCAGAAAATCACGCTTACTTTAAAATGGTTGGATTAAGTGTGAGTCCCGATAATAAGTTAATTGCTTTTGGAGTAGATACGGTAAGTAGAAGGAAATATACAATACGTATTAAAAATCTTATAACAGGTGAAATATATCCGGATGAAATAGAAACTACCACTGGAGGCAGCACCTGGGCAGCAGATAGTAAAACACTATTTTATACTAAAAAAGATAACGAAACATTAAGATCGCATAAAATTTTTAGACATACTCTGAATACGGATTCTGATAACGATGTAGAGGTTTATCACGAAAAAGATGACACTTTTAATACTTTCGTTTACAAGACAAAATCTAAAAAATACATAGTAATAGGATCCAGTAGCACACTAACTTCGGAATATCATATTCTAAAAGCAGATAATCCTATTGGGGATTTTACAGTTTTTCAACCTAGAATTAGAGGTTTAGAATATGGAATTGCTCATTATGAGGATAGTTTCTATGTGTTGACTAATGCTGATGCCGCCAAGAATTTTAAGCTGATGAAGGTTTCAGAAAACGACACTTTAAAAGAAAATTGGAAGGATCTTATTCCTCATCGTAAAGATGTTTTATTAGAAGATGTTGATATTTTTAAGGAGTATTTGGTAATAAGTGAGCGTAGTAATGGATTAAATAGAATCAATATTAAGAAATGGGATGGTACGGATGATTACTATCTTCCATTTGATAATGAGACTTACACAGCTTATGTAAGTACGAATGTAGATTTTGACACTAAAACACTAAGGTATGCGTACAATTCGTTAACCACTCCTAATTCGGTTATTGATTTTGATATGGATACTCGAGAAAAGGAGGTTAAGAAAGAGCAAGAAGTGTTAGGAGGTAATTTTGATAAGAATAATTATATATCAGAAAGAGTTTGGGCAACTGCAATTGATGGAACTAAGGTGCCAATATCATTGGTTTATAAAAAAAGCACTAAAAAAGATGGTACTAATCCATTGTTGCAATATGCATATGGATCATATGGCTCTACGATAGATCCATATTTTTCGACAGTACGTCTAAGTTTGCTGGATAGAGGATTTATCTATGCAATAGCCCACATACGAGGAGGTGAATATCTAGGACGTTCCTGGTATGAGGATGGTAAATTATTTAAAAAGAAAAATACATTCACCGATTTTATTGATTGTTCTAAATTCTTGATAGAAGAAGGATATACATCATCAGACCATCTTTATGGAATGGGAGGGTCTGCAGGTGGTTTACTAATGGGAGCTATTGTAAATATGGCACCAAAGTTGTACAATGGGATTGTAGCTGCTGTGCCTTTTGTAGATGTTGTAACGACTATGTTGGATGATAGTATACCATTAACAACAGGAGAATATGACGAATGGGGTAATCCAAATGAGAAAGCGTATTATGACTATATGAAATCTTATTCACCCTATGATAATGTGGTAGCGCAAGAATACCCAAATATGTTGGTTACAACAGGATTACATGATTCGCAAGTACAATATTGGGAACCTGCAAAGTGGGTAGCTAAGTTAAGAGAGTTAAAGACAGATAAGAATCTATTATTATTGCATACGAATATGGAAGCGGGGCACGGAGGAGCTTCAGGGAGATTTGAAGCACTTAAAGAAGTTGCCGAAGAGTATGCTTTTTTACTAGATTTAGAAGGTATAAAGAATTAATTAAAAAAATTAACGTAACTTCGTAGCGTTTTTGTAACAGTTTGTAGACTCCCCTTTTTTAGTTCTACAGATTTGTGTAAAACACAACCTTATGAGAGAAGATATACAGGCTTATAACAATGTTTTAGAGCTTATAGGTGATACACCACTTGTAAAATTAAACAGAATTATGAAAGGCTATCCAGGAAATTTCTATGCTAAAATAGAATCCTTTAATCCTGGACACTCCACTAAAGATAGAATTGCACTTTATATTATTGAAGAAGCTGAAAAAAAAGGTATTCTCAAACCCGGTGATACCATCATTGAAACTACTAGTGGAAATACTGGTTTTAGTTTAGCTATGGTGAGTGTTATCAAAGGTTATGATTGTATACTGGCAGTTAGTTCTAAATCTTCTAAAGATAAGATAGCAATGCTTAAGAATATGGGAGCAAAAGTATATGTGTGTCCAGCACATGTAAGTGCTGATGATCCTAGATCTTATTATCAGGTAGCTAAGAGGCTTCATGAAGAGATAAAAGGCTCCGTTTATATAAATCAATACTTTAATGAATTGAATATTGATGCTCACTACAATTCTACTGGACCTGAAGTTTGGAATCAAACCAATGGTAATGTAACTCATTTTGTAGCGTGTTGTGGAACAGGAGGCACTATTTCTGGTACTGCAAAGTATTTAAAAGAGAAGAATAGTGCCATAAGAGTGCTTGGAATTGATGCATATGGGTCTGTTTTAAAAAAATATCACGAAACCAAAGAATTTGATAAAGAAGAGATTTATCCTTATCGAATAGAAGGTTTAGGAAAAAATCTTATTCCGAGTGCTACAGATTTTGATGTGATTGATAAGTTCGAGAAAGTAAGTGATGAAGACAGTGCGCATACAGCCAGAGAATTGGTAAAAGCAGAAGGAATGTTTCTTGGGTATACTAGTGGTGCAGCTATACAAGGTGTAAAACAATTAGCAGAACAGGGAGAATTTGATGCAAATAGTAATGTAGTAGTTATTTTACCAGATCATGGATCTCGGTATATGAGTAAGGTGTTTAGTGATGAATGGATGATGGAACAAGGGTTTTTTGATAGTGTTCATGAAGAAGATACTACAAAAGTTCAGTTTGTTAAGTAAAGTTTAATACAAGAAAAATATGAGCATCTGATATTGTACAGGTGCTTTTTTTGTGAAAAAATAGTTTATAGTAGTGATTTTGCATATAATTATGCTATCACGTCAATTTTCTGTATTTTCGCACACTTAAAGAAATCAAATTTGCGGTAGATGAGAGATTTATTTGATAAAATATATGAGGACAAAGGACCTTTGGGAAAATGGGCGGATCAAGCAGAAGGATATTTCGTTTTTCCAAAGTTAGAAGGGCCAATATCAAATAGAATGAAGTTTCAGGGTAGAGAAGTAGTTACCTGGAGTATTAATGATTATTTGGGGCTAGCTAATATGGAAGAAGTTCGTAAAGTAGATGCTGAAGCTGCGGCTGCTTATGGTTCTGCATATCCTATGGGTGCCAGAATGATGAGTGGACACACGGATCTTCATGAACAGCTACAAAATGAGCTTGCAGAATTTGTGCATAAAGAAGCAGCGTATTTATTGAATTTTGGATATCAAGGAATGGTATCTACGATTGATGCACTGGTAAGTAAAGATGATATTATCGTATATGACGTAGATGCACATGCTTGTATTATCGATGGAGTTAGATTACATCAAGGACAAAGATATACGTATCGTCATAATGATATCGAAAGCATAGAGAAAAACCTTATGAGAGCTACCAGAATGGCTCAAAAAACCGGAGGAGGAATTCTATTAATCTCTGAAGGGGTTTTTGGAATGCGTGGTGAGCAAGGAAGGTTAAAAGAAATAGTAGCACTAAAAGAAAAATATAACTTCAGATTATTTGTTGATGATGCTCATGGTTTTGGGACATTAGGAGCAACTGGAGCAGGAGCAGGAGAGGAACAAGGAGTTCAGGGTGAAATAGATGTGTACTTTGCAACATTTGCTAAATCTATGGCAAGTACAGGAGCTTTTATTGCTGCTGATCAGGAAATTATAGACTATCTAAAATACAATTTACGTTCGCAGATGTTTGCTAAATCATTGCAGATGCAATTAGTGGTTGGAGCACTAAAGCGATTAGATATGTTGCGTACCATGCCTGAGTTAAAAGCAAAACTTTGGGAAAATGTAAATGCTTTGCAAAATGGATTACGTGATAGAGGTTTTGATTTAGGGACTACACAAAGCTGTGTAACTCCGGTATATCTAAAAGGAAGTATACCTGAAGCAATGGCGCTAGTTAAAGATCTTAGAGAAAATCATGGGATATTTTGTTCTATCGTTGTGTATCCTGTTATTCCTAAAGGGTTGATATTGTTAAGATTAATCCCTACCGCTTCTCATACAATGCAAGATATAGAAGAAACATTAAATGCATTTTCAGCTATTAGAGAAACATTAGAAAACGGAACTTATAAAAGAATGTCTGCTGCTCTTGCAGAAGCAATGGGAGAATAAGAAAGACTAAAAAAATATATTTAAAACTAAAAAATCCGCTATTTAGCGGATTTTTTAGTTTTAAATATCTAATGCATTTCTTTTAACATCCCGGGTCTAAAAACGCTATAGAAGGATTGAAACATGTTCCCATACAACAAATATGCTGAGGTGTACAATCAAAATCATTAGAACAGGCTAGACGATCAGTGTTTAAAAGATCACCGCCATTAATAGTTTTTTGTTTTTTCTTGTGTAACTTTTGAATTCCATTAATTTTTAAAAGATTGTCTAACATAATATTGAGTTTTAGATTTAGATAATGACCAGAAAAAGATAAACAGACTTATCTATGTATTATGTTGACTAATTTAAAAATTACATTGGTGAATTTTCTCACCCTAAATGGGTAGTTTATTTAGAAAGTACTTTAAATATCTTTTCTATATGTTCTTCGCATTTTGTGTTGCTCGTGTTCATAATCATTCCATAATGCTTGTATAGCTTTATTCTCTTCTAACTCCGGATTGGTTTCTACCATTTCTATACCGTTACGAATAAACGTTTCATTCATTTCTTTGAATATAAGTGCTGTAACTCCTTTGTTTTGATATTCTGGATCAACTCCAATAAGGTAAAAAGCAGCGGTGTCATTTCTTCGTTGTGCTTTAAGAATATGAAGGAATTTTAAAGGGTATATTTTACCATTCATTTTTTTCAAAGCTTTAGAGAATGATGGCATAACAATCGAAAAAGCAATTAACTTTCCATTTTTATCAGCAATACAGGTAATGTATTCTGGATTTAAATATGGTAAGTATTTTTTCTTATACATTTCTATTTGATACTGTTGTATAGGAACAAATGTTTGTAAGCTACTGTACGTTTTATTCAGTAAATCAAACATATCATCTGCATATTTCAATAGCTCTTTACTTTTCTTAAATTTAAGTAATTGAAGTTGGTAGCGTTCTTTAATAATTTTTGCAAACTTGATTACCTTTTCTCTAGTCTCTGTAGGAACTTTTATTTTGTATTCTACCCAGGTCGCTGCATCTTCAAAACTGAGTTGTTCCATATGCTTTTGATAATAGGGATAATTATACCAGGTAATCATGGTATTAAGTTCTTCAAACCCTTTAATTAGTATACCTGCTTTATCCATATTAGAAAATCCTACAGGACCTTCCATATACTCAAGAGAATGTTGTTTTCCAAACTCCGCTACTTTTCCTAAAAGAGCTTTGGTAACTTCTATATCATCAATGACATCAAACCATCCAAAGCGAACTTTTAATTTTTGTTGTTCTTTTACTTCAATCCAATTAATAATTGCAGCTATTCGCCCTACTATCTTGTCATTTCTATATGCTAAGAAATATTTAGCTATCGCATTTTTAAAAACGGGGTTTTTTTTAGGATTCATTACATCTAGCTCTTCTTTAATAATAGAAGGAACGTAATAGGGAGAATCTCTATATAATTCAAAAGGAAACTTAACAAATGTAGTCAAATCTGCTTTGGAGGTAATTTCTTTAATCGTAATCATACAACTTCGCTAGTTCATAACAAATATATGACCCTTTTATTAAACATTTTAATGGAAACGCTTCAATTTATGAATCAATCAATAACTTATTAGTATTAATTGTAACTAAAAGATATGAATAAAAAATACTCCATTGACCAAACTAATGATCAATGGAGTAAAGGATACATAACAAACAATAATTTTACTTATTATTCATACACACACAACTTTAGTATCCAGGATTTTGAGAAATTATACCGTCACTAGCAAGTATTTCCGAAACTGGAATAGGAAATACATGATAATTTGAGTTAATCGTTTCTCCCATTTCTGCATCTACAGTACCAGTTCTAACTAGGTCAAACCATCGTTGTCCTTCAAAGGCTAATTCTAATCGTCTTTCATCAGCGATGGCTTGTCTAACTTCCACTTGTGTATTTGCAGTACCACTTAAACTGGCTAAGCCAGCTCTAGTTCTAATGTTATCTAATAAACCTAAAATAGATGCTGATTGTGAACCATCTGCATTGATATTTTCATTACGTGCTTCTGCATATAACAAAATAACATCTGCTAATCTCAATTCTATCCAATCTTGATCTGGATTTTCTGATAGGTATTTTATTCCTCTTATAGCAACTTCATCAACTGTAAGTGCTTTTCTCGTAACATCACCCGCAGCATCAAAAGCAGCAACTAAATCCAAATCTAATGGTTCAAATGATTTTGAATCATTACCAATATACCATCCCGTAAATTCTGTAAATCCATATTCATCCGGAATTGAACTTGATACTTGGGTTGCAAAAAGAATTTCTGGATTTAAATCATTAGCATCTCCAAAAATGTCTGCAAAGTTGGGTAGCAAACTTACACCGGCTGCTGCTGCACCATTTACTACAGCAGCAAGATGTGATTCTGCACTGCTAAAGTTACCAATTTGCATATATACTTTACCCAATAAGCCTTGAGCAGCTATCTGCGTTGCTCTACCGTTAGATAACCCAGAATTATCTAATGCTGCGATGGCATCTTGTAAATCAGGAATAATGATAGTATTGTATACTTCTGCAGCTGGCTGTCTCGTCGTATCTAAATTAAGATTTCCAGAACTTAAATTTACAGTGACATCACCAAAAACACGAACTAATTTAAAGTAAGATAAGGCTCTTATAAACTTTGCTTCACCAATATCATTCGAATTAGCTGAATTTTCAATAACATTATTTGCACTTAAGATTGATCTGTATAGGGCAATATAAAATGGTTCAAAGAACTGATCTTCCATATCTAACAAATCACTATTAAATCTATCAAAAGAAGGGTAGGGTTCTTCTATCATTAGTGCATTGTCTGCTCTAAAATCTCCCATCACTGCCATTGGCGTTACAGAACCTAACTGGTAATAGTATGCTGCATTTAAAACACCTTCAAAATCTGTTAATGAATCTGAATTTGCGATATTTGATGGCACTTGTTCTAAATCTTCGCAAGAAGTGAAGAATGAAACTATTGCCAATAATAAAATTATTTTTTTCATTTTTCTTTTTTTAAAAATTAACATTTACACCAAACGTAAAACTTCTTACAATAGGGCTTGCTCCAACTTGCACACCGTAGGTTGTTGGTCCAGCATAACCAGAATTCCCTGTTTCAATACCTTCTGGATTATATGAAGTATAATCATCACCCCATATGTATAACAGGTTTGTTGATGCACCATAAATTCTAAAAGAACTTAAACCTATTTTGGATATTAATTTTTGATCTAAGGTATATCCTAAAGTTAAATTTCTTAGTGCTATAAAAGACGCATCTTGAATGCCGTGATCCGTTTGTCTTCTATTACCTATATAAAATTCTCCATTGTGATCTGCAATACCATTATCATCAACATCAAAAGAATCTACTAACCTACCAGACCATTGTGATTCATAGTAAAGAGGGTCAATGTTATATACTTCTGCTCCATGAGAACCTTGAAATTGCATTGATAAATCAAAAGATTTATAGCTCATAGTGCTATTTAATCCCCAGTAGAAATCTGGAGTGGCTTGTCCTATTTTTACATAATCATCACTATTAATAACTCCATCTCCATTTTGATCCACTACATAAGATTCACCAGAAGTATTATTAGGGTGTCTTGTTGGGTCTTCTAAAAATCTCATTTCCACTTCACCAATGGTTTCTAAGCCCCACATTTCGCCTATTTCTCCTCCAACATAATTTCTAAAAATTGGGCCTCTACCGCTCTGACCGTATTGTATTTGTGGTAGTTCATCTACCGAATCTAAATCTGTAATTTCTGTATTAACAGTTGATAAGTTAGCACTAATATTCCAGGAGAAATCTTGATTTTGAATAATACCTGCAGAAAGTTCAAATTCCAATCCAGAGCTTGTCATATCACCATTGTTTACTATTATAGAAGGTTGTCCAACAGTTGTATAAGACACTGTTCTTCCTATTAACATATCCTCAATATCTGAGTTGTAATAATCCACACTTAATCTAAAACGGTTATTTAGGAATCCTAAATCTATACCATAGTTCGTTTCCGTATTGGTTTGCCAGGTTAGATCTGGATTATTTACGTTTCCAGAAATTCCAAACCCAGTACCAAAAACCGTTGGAATAGGATTTAAAAGACTTTGAGCATCAAAATCATTTAAGAATGCACTCGTTCCTAAAGATCCCGTGCTAAATCTTAATTTAAGAAGACTAAATTTCTCTAATTTCCAAAAACCTTCATTATGGACATTCCAACCTAAAGACATTGCAGGGAACACTCCATATTGTTTATTAGCTCCAAAACGAGAATCACCGTCTCTCCTTAAGGATGCAGATACTAAATAACGATCGTCATAAGCATACTGCACTCTACCAAAAACACTTTTTCTTGCTCTGGTGATTTCTGTTTCGGTTGTTGTAATATCTTCTGGATCTAATAGGTTGTAATTGATAATATCACTATTAGGGACATTAGTACCTACAAGAGAAATAGCATTGATGTAGTTATTTAAAAATTCATAACCAATCACGGCGTCGATATCGTGTTTCCCTATTAATTTCTTGTAATTTAATGTCGTAGTACTTAGAATAGAGGTTGCATTCCTGGTACTTTCATCTAAATCTGTTTGATCTGTACGGGCTCTAGAATCTGCCCCAAGACCTTGGTAATAATAATTTTGAGTATTATTATAATCACCACCTAAAACAGCTTTTATATTGAGTCCATCAATAATTTCATACTCTAGGTACGAAGAAATATTAGCAAAATAGGTTTTCTGCCAAGCATCTGCATTATCCAACTTCTGAGCGGGTCCAGCATCTCCTGAGCCTCCAATACCATTATTAGCTCTACCATAATGCCAATCGTCTACTCTATCTCCTGGTGTTAGTTCATATATGCTCGTTGGTCCAATACCGCCTCTATAACCATTATCAAATGCTGCTAATCCTAATCCTTGCGCTTCTAAATCTAATGCTTGTACAAATGCAATAGATTCTGCTGTATGATATACAGGATGAACACCGTAAGCTCTTAATAAATCTCTCATATCATGAGCTAAGATGTCTCTTCTCGAAGTAAAACCATTAAAGCTTACTCCAGCCTTAAATTTTTCGCCTAATTTAGTATCAATGTTTAATCGAGCATTAAACCTTTCAAACCCTTGTGTTATTGCTACCCCTTCTGCGTTTTGATATCCTACTGATGCAAAGTACTTGGCATTTTCAGAACCACCTGCCATGCTAAAATCGTGATTAATGGTAGTACCAGTTCTAAACAACCAGTCTTCTGGACTTATAGCTCCTGGCGAATTTTCATATGCTCTTAATCTATACTCCACAAAAGCTGGGTCCACTTGAGATAAATCCCAATTACCAGCGGCAATTTCTTCTCTTGAAATTGCGGCCCATTCTGGCCCTGATTTTAAGATGTTCTTACGGTATTTATTTGAAAAACTAATGAAAGCATTATAATTAAATTGTGGCTGACCTGATTTACCCTTTTTTGTTGTTACTAAAATAACCCCATTAGCACCATTAGCACCATAAATAGCTGCAGAAGCTGCATCTTTTAAAACTTCTAAACTTTCGATGTCATTTGGGTTTACAGTGGCTAAATTTCCTGAGATTTGATAACCGTCCACTATAATTAGTGGACCTGAGTCACCAGCAAGAGAAGATGCTGCTCTTATTTGAATTTTTGGGTTTGCACCTGGTTCTGGATTTTGGTTTTGAATAAGAACCCCAGATAATTTGCCGGCTAGTGCTTCGTCTACACGGGTTGCTTGTATCGCCGCTACATCACTTCCTTTTACTTGTGCAATGGCTCCAGTATTATGTGATTTTTTTCTAGTTCCATATCCAACTACCACAATTTCATCTAGTGCTTCAGAATCTTCTTCCATAGATACATCTAGAGTAGTCTGTCCGGAGATGGTAACGTTTTTTGTAGTAAGTCCTATATAGGAGAATTGTACCACATCACCTGATTTTACTTTTATAGTATATTTTCCGTCAAAATCTGTTACCGCTCCTGTAGAAGTTCCAACTACAAGGACGCTCACACCGGGAATTGGTGTGTTTGTTTCTATTGATGTTACTATACCAGTTAACTCATAACTTTCTTGCCCATATGAGGTGAAATGATATAATAACGATAGTAGTAAAGCTATAGTTATTTTGTGATTCATGTGTAATTGTTTCAATGATTAGTTTTGTTTCAGATATAAGTCTAACGGCTTTTTAAGCTATTTGGACTTGTGTGTTACTTAACTAAACATTAACAAGAGCAAAATTTCAACCATAATATGAATTGTTATATTTGCTGCTGCATGTTTACTTAGGTAATGATGCGCTATTATTCTTGTTATTTGACTTCTCCCTCTAACTTGAAGTAATTACAGAATAATTGAAAAGGATGGGTTATGCCTGTCCTTTTTTCTTTTAATATTAAAGTTTACATAGGCTGGTTTTTTAATTAGTGTGACAATAATTATATAAGTCTTTAAAATGAATTTTTAGACTCCTTGTTGCTTGGTCCGGATCATTATTTTTTATAGCATTTACAATATCTTGATGTTCTTTTATCAAACTCGAAAAATTTTGAGCATCACAAATTTTATTTGTAACAAAATTGGTAATTATTTCAGGAGTGATTACTAGCATCAAAGAGTTGATAACACTGTTACAACTTGCTTCTGCAACCTTAAGATGAAACAATAAATCTTCGTCTAGCGCATTTTGACCATTAATAGATTTTTTAATGTATGCTTCGTGCGCTTTTTCGATTTGATATAATTGTTTTTCAGTTCTTCTGATGGCCGCTAATTTTACAGCTTTTGTTTCCAGTATTAATCTGGTTTCTACCAGAGATTTAAAATCTGGTGTTTGTAAGTGTAAAATGTTTGCCATCATAGAGTTTAGAGCTCCAACGCCAATCTTAGATACAAAAGTTCCACTTTTGGGATATCTTTTTACTATTCCATAAAATTCTAACTTTTGTATAGCTAGCCGTAGCTGACTTCTACTAGCGTTGAATTTATTGGATAATGTTCTTTCTGATGGTAGTTTATCTCCAGGTTCAAGTTGCCGGTTAATGATAAGGTCTCTAATTTTTGAGATTACGGTTTCAACTTCGGTTTTAGAAGATAAAGGTTCGTTTCCTAGGTTAATTCTCATATTTTTAAATTGGTCAACCAAATTGGTTAACCAAATATAAGAGTTTTATTTTAACCTACGTATTTTAAATGTTAAAAAATGACAGAAATATTAAAAAATTGATGTGTTTTATATGATTTTTTCATTTTCAGACCAAGATGAATTAATACTACAATTGTATATATACAGTACTAAAAAAGGGCTAAACATAATATGTTTAGCCCTTTTTATATATGAAAAGGAGTTATAACTAAGAACTAGCCTTCATTATTATCATCGCCTTCTTTTTCTTCCTGTTTTTTCTTTTTTTCTTCTTCCTTTTTACGCTTTTCTTCTTCTTTTTTTCTTTTCTTTTCTTCTTTCAGGCGTTTCTTCTCTTCTTTCTTTCTACGTTTTTCTTCTTCTTTTTTAGCTTTAGCTTGTTCCTTTTGAAGTTTATCATAAGCCGCGTCTACATCCTCTTCTTCTTCAACTTTTTTCTTCTCTTCTTCTTGCTCTTTTTCCTTTTTAGGATCAACGTCTTTCTCTAGTTCCTCTAGTTTTTTGAGTTCTTCATCAATTTTCTTTAGTTCATCATCTACACCTTCATCTTGTTCCATTTTATCCAATTCGGCATCTATATCCTCGATCATTTTTTGCTTTTCTTTTTCAGCTTTGATTCGGGCTTTTTCTGCTTGCTTAGCTTCTTTTGCTTCACGTTTTAATCTTCTACGTTCTTCTTTCTGAAACTTTTTATCGTCTTTTTTGTCTTGCTTTTCTTTTTCGATTCTTTCACGTTCTAAACGTTGTGCAGTTCTTCTCTCGTCTAGATCTTTTTCCATTGCTTCTCTGATACTACTATCTTCGAACTCATTTATGAATGGTGTTTTCTCTAATTTTAAACTATCATTTTCAATTTCTTCAAATTCCCTATCAATACTTAAACTATCACTTTCTTTTTCATTTAATTCCTCTTCATTCTTAATACCACTTTCAAAACCTGGTTTTTCTATAATTTCGTCTTTTTTGTGCCAGTCAAACCTATAAGATGCACCAACGCTTACCCTAAAAATGGAGGGAGTATCTTTAAAGTTTGTTGCTATATTAGCATCAATTTGCAAGTCATCATTAAATAAGTACGCTCCACCGAGCCTTAATATATTGTCACTATAAAAATCACTTTTCTGGCCTTGATATTCACCAAAGACGGCCCATTTATCATTTAGAGTATGAGTACTGGTAATAATCCATCCATATGCAGGATTATCTGTAGTTATTTTATCTATGATTAAATTTGTAACCAACACCCAGCTTCCTGCATTACTTGTCCACCAGTTATTTTGCGTCATAACTACGATTTTAGGACTAATTGTTTGGTCCGTAGGAAAGGTAAAAGCGTTGTCCGTATTTACGTAGTTCATACCTACATAAGCTGATACAGCGGGTATAAGACTTTTCCATTTAAATCTATAGCGTTCTTTCCAGCTTTTTAATTCATCGTAATTTATTGAATCCTGATCTTTAGGTTTTTTATAGGGATCGTAAATAAGATATTTAACCCCTATGGTATTATATTCAAAATCTGTTCTTCTTATTTTTTCTTCATTAGCCCCTACAGTCTGTTTAATGCCTTCACTTCTAAAACTACCATTCAAGTTAATTTCCAGTTGTTCTATTAATAACCCATATCTAATAGTATAGTCGAAATTAAATGTATTCGTTTTAGTATCAAATAGTTTGTGTTTTTCTTTTCCAAAACCAAAACCACCTTCTAGTTGTAATACATTATTACCAACAGAGAAAGCACCTTGAGAAGTCCCAGGTCTATTTGTGTTAATTTTCTCAGTATATTGTGCAGATGCGGTTAAGCCGAGTAGGAATAGGCTAACCAACAATAGCAAAGATTTAGGGCTCATATTCAATAGATTTGGTTCAAATATAGCAGATTTTATCATTTTTTTAGGATTGACTTCATGTAATTGTATAGAGAGTTCCCTATTTTTGAAAAAAAATAATATGCAAGAGGCTTCATTATCAGGGGTATTAAAGGTAATTCTCATTCTGTTATTGATATATTACGGATTAAAGATATTAACGCGTTTATTTGGTCCTCTATTGCTTAGATATGTAACAAAGAAAGCAGGAGAAAAGTTTCAACAGCAATTTCAGCAATATCAACAACCTCAATCTGGACCAAAAGAGGATATAACTATTGATAAAAAATCTAAACAAAAATCTACTAATAAAGATGTAGGAGAGTACATCGATTATGAGGAAATTGATTAATTTGGCGCTTCATTAGTAAATTGTTTCGCACATGATGGCTTATCTAAAAAGATTCTTACCTCATTTATTGGTTATTCTAGGTTTTATAATCGCTTCGCTTACTTTTTTTAATCCTGTTCTTAGCGGAAAAATGATATATCAGAATGATATTAAGCTTTATGAAGGTATGGCTAAGCAGCAGAAGGACCATCGTAAAGAAACTGGAAAAGAAACTTTTTGGAATAATTCTGCCTATGGCGGAATGCCAACATATCAATTGGGAGCAAGATTTCCTCACGATTATATGGATAAGTTGGATCGCTTGATTCGATTTTTACCAAGACCAGCGGATTACTTATTTCTATATCTAACAAGTTTTTATATTCTATTATTAGTAATGAGAATTCCTTGGAAAATGGCAATTCTCGGAGCATTGGCATTTGGTTTTTCAGCCTATCTCATCATAATAATAGGAGTAGGGCATAATTCTAAAGCACATGCGATTGCTTATTTTCCACTTGTGATTTCAGGGATTTTGCTGGTTTTTCAGAAACGATATGTCTGGGGTTTTATGCTCACAGCCATGGCTATGGGATTAGAAATCCAGGCGAATCATTATCAGATGACTTATTATTTGGGCTTATTAGTATTTGTAATTGGCGTAACTTATTTTATTGATGCCTTTAAAAGAAAAGAGATTCCACATTTTCTAAAATCCTCGGCTATTTTAATTGTAGCTGCTTTATTAGGTTTGGCAACCAATGCCACTACCTTATTATCAACATCAGAATATGCAGAAACCAGCATTAGAGGTAAGAATTTATTAGCAGATACCTCTGCAACGTCTTCAGAAAAGAATGGTTTAGATTATGAATATATTACTGAGTATAGCTATGGTAAGCTAGAATCTTTAAACCTATTTGTTCCTAAGTTAATGGGATTAGGAAGAGCTTCTGATTTGGGTAAAGATTCTGCTTTTTATCAAAAATTGATTGAACTAGGGCAACCACCAGAGCAAGCTGATTATTATGCCAACGTCACTGGATTATATTGGGGAGCACAACCTTTTGTAGAAGCACCTCCTTATTTAGGTATAACTGTAGTGTTTCTGGCATTATTGGGATTGTTATTGGTTAAAGGTAGATTAAGATGGTGGTTACTGGGCGGAATTATTTTGTCCCTAACTTTAAGTTGGGGTAAGAATTTAGATTTCTTGACTCGATTCTTTGTAGAATATGTTCCATTATATAATAAGTTTAGAGCAGTTTCTAGTATTCAGGTTATTTTGGAACTAGTAATACCAATTGCAGCGGTATTTGGTTTATACCAACTGTTTAATGAAAAAACTTCTTTCCAGGAGCGACAAAAGAAATTCCTAATATCACTAGGTGTTTTTGGAGGATTGTGTATTGTTTTTTGGTTATTCGGCGGAAGCTTATTTGGTTTTAAATCTCCAAACGATGTTCAATTAGCTATAGAGCAACCTCATATTTTTGATGCTATTAAGGAAGATCGTATTACTATTATGAAAAGCGATAGTTTACGATCTTTAATCTTTATTCTATTAATTGGAGGTTTACTTTGGTTCACTTTAAAGAAAAAACTTTCTGAAAACGTAATGATTATAGGTGTTGGTCTTCTTATTCTTATTGATTTAGTAGGAGTGGATCGCCGTAGTGTGGATAGTGAATCTTTTATTTCGAAACGCACCTATAAATCATATTTTCAGGCTACCGCTGTTGATAAAGAAATTCTAAAAGATAAGTCTTATTATAGGGTATTGGACCAGGCTAGAGGTTTCAATAACTCACATACCAATTACTTCTTTAATTCTGTAAACGGTTATTCTGCAGTTCGTCCTAGAAAAATGGAAGATATTTTTTTTGGTCATATCGCGAAAGGAAACCTTCAAGTAATAAACATGCTTAATATTAAGTATGTGATACAACAAAATGAAGAAAGACGTTTGGATGTACAAGAGAATCCTTCGGCAAATGGCCCAGCTTGGTTTATAGAAGAATTAAAATTTGTTGATGATCATAAGTCAGAATTTGAGTCATTAAGTATTATTGATACCAAGAAAACAGCAGTTGTTAGGAAGGAATTTAAATCAGCATTAGAGAACTACAAACCGGTTAAAGATAGTATTTCTACAATTTCTATATCTAAAACAACTCCAGATCATCTTGCATATAATTCGTATACAGAAAAGCCGGGATTTCTTGTTTTTTCGGAAACGTATTATAAAAATGGATGGAATGCTTATATAGATGGAAACTTAGAAACAATTTATCCTGTAAACTATATGCTAAGGGGTTTAAAAGTTCCTTCAGGAAAACATACTATAGAGTTTAAGTTCGAACCACAAGTGGTAAAAACCGGAAGTACAATTACTTTGGCAAGTTCTATTATCTTTGGGTTATTATTTTTAGGAGCTTTGTTTTTTGAATATAAAAAACGAAAAACGGAGGTTTCAGAAGAGAATTCTTAAAAGATTTTGAAAGCATTACTCATCACATATTATTGGCCTCCTGCTGGTGGCCCTGGAGTGCAGCGATGGCTTAAATTCGTTAAATATTTTAAAGATTTTGGAGTTGAACCTATAGTGTATATTCCAGAAAACCCTACATATCCTTTAATAGATGAATCTCTAGCATCCGAGGTTCCTGATGAAGTAACTATCATAAAACAACCGATTTTTGAACCTTATCGTTTAGCAGAAGTTTTTTCTAAAAAATCATCCAAAACGATTAGTAAAGGGATTATTGCAAAAAAGGAAAAACAATCTCTTGTTCAAAAACTGTTGTTATATATAAGAGGGAATTTTTTTATACCCGATGCTCGTAAATTTTGGATAAAACCATCGGTGAAGTTTCTACAAAAATATATTATCGAAAATAATATAGATACTATAATTACTACAGGTCCACCACATAGTGTTCACTTGATAGGGAAGGAGTTAAAAGAAAAACTTAATCTTAAGTGGATAGCGGATTTTAGAGATCCCTGGACTACAATTGGGTATCATGATAAATTAAAACTTACGAAACGTTCAATAAAAAAACATAAGCAATTAGAACAAGAAGTTTTAACAGCTGTGGATCGTATAACCGTAACAAGTTATACTACGAAAGAAGAATTCCAGGAAATTACCAATAAGCCAGTCTCTGTAATTACTAATGGATATGATACAGAAAAGGTTTCAGAAGTAAAATTGGATAGTGAATTTACAATTTCGCATATAGGTTCATTATTATCAGGAAGAAATCCGGAAAAATTATGGCAGGTACTTTATGAACTTACACAAGAAAATGATGAATTTGCTAAAGCTTTTAGATTGCGATTAGTTGGAGCGGTAAGTGAAGATGTATTATTTTCTATCAATGAAGCTGGATTATCTGGTTTTTTGGATAAGAAAGGATATGTTTCTCATAAAGAGGCAATAGGGATTCAACGTAGTTCTCAGGTTTTATTATTAGTAGAAATCGATAGACCTGAAACTAAATGTATCATACCAGGAAAGTTATTTGAATACATGGTTTCTAAAAGACCTATTTTAGCTATTGGTCCTAAGGGAGCGGATATTTCGAAAATAATAAAAGAAACAAATTCTGGTCATTTCTTTGAGTATTCTGAGAATAACGAAATGAAAAACACAATACTCAGTTATTTTAAAGAGTTTCAGGAAGGAAAACTAGTAGCAAAAACTGAAAGGATAGAGAAATATAGTAGAAAAATGCTTACTAAAGAGATGTCTTTAGTACTGAAAAATTTAAAAAAAGTATAGACTAAAATAATGGGAATAGTAGTCAATCAATCTATAAAGAATGTAATTATTACCTGTTTGGGTTTTGGGATTGGTGCGATTAATACATTATTTCTGTTTACTAAATTTCTTGAAGAAGAATATTATGGACTCATATCTTATTTATTTTCAGTATCGAATCTGATATGGCCTTTGATGGCTTTTGGAGTTCATAACACATTAGTAAAGTTTTATTCTTCTTATATAAATAAAGGAGAGCAAAATAAGTTTTTAACTATGATGCTTATTTTACCAATGTGTATTGCATTATTGGTAGGATTTATTGGTTCTGCACTGTACGAGTATATTCTTAATTTTTTTAGTGATGACAATACGATTGTACAGCCATATGTATGGACTATTTATATTCTTGCAATTGCATTATCTTATTTTGAAATATTTTTTGCTTGGGCCAAAGTAAAACTGAAGAGCGTATTTGGTAATGTGCTGAAAGAGTTATTCATACGGGTGTGTATCATGATTCTTTTGTTTTTAGTGTCTTTGGGAATGATTACGGTTCAGCAATTTATATATGCCATCGTAATCGTATATATACTGCGATTACTAATAATGGCAATATATGCATTTAGATTGCATGAATTTAAGTTTAGCTTCTCATTGCCTGGAAATTACATTTCGGTTTTTAAATATTCGTTATTAATTTTATTAGCAGGGTCTGTTGCTACTTTATTAATCGATCTTGATAAGACGATGATCGAACGCTATCTTCCTATTGAAAATGTCGCTAAATATGGTATCTGTGCTTACATTGCAAGCGTAATTATTATTCCATCAAGAGCAATGCATCAGATTACATATCCATTAACTGCTAAGCTAATTAATGAGAAAGGTTTCAAGCAATTGAGAGAATTGTATAAAAAAAGTTCTCTGAACCTTTTTACAATTAGCGGGTTGTTGTTTGTATTGATTATTTGTAATGTAAATCAACTTTTCGAATTAATTCCGCAGGAATATGAATTGTTTATATGGGTAGTATTATTGATAGGAGGGACTAAATTGTTTGACAACTTATTAGGAAATAATAATTCTATCTTATTTAATTCTGATTATTATCGATTGATTTTATACATAGGAATTGGAATGGCAATTCTAGCGTTTATTCTTAATTGGATTTGTATCCCGATTTTTGGTGTTACAGGAGCAGCTATAGCTACATTTACTGCTGTTTTTTGTTATAATTTATCTAAGATATGGATTGTACAAAAAAAGTTTAGAATGCATCCGTTTTCCAAAAATACCTTAATAACATTGATACTAATTATTGTATTCTTGTTTGGGTTTTATTTTTGGGATTTCCGATTTCATCCGATAGTAAATATTGGTTTTAAAAGTATTTTGATAGGGATGGGGTATGTATTACTTGTATATTTACTTAGAATCTCTTCTGATATTAATAAATTGATCAACAGATATTTAAAAAAATAAAACCACTCTATGCAATGTGCATAGAGCGGTTTGACGAAGTGAAAGTTGAGTATAGTTCCCTATTTGGAGCTATTTTTTTAGACTACAATTTTATTCTCATTTTTCATAGTCCATTAGATATGTAATAAGTAGATACTTAATAAACAGTTAACTACTATTGATCCCTATATTTTGAACTAAAAAAGATATGTTATTTGTGTTGTTTTGGTATGAATGACGAAATGTTGATAACAGAGTATTGGTTTTAAGATTATGATTTTAAGTGTTTTGTGTTAAATTCTGTAAACTTTTGTAAGAGTGTTTAGACATTTTTAAATAATTTAAAAAAAAGAAAATCCCCCGAGGTGCCTAAGCATACAACTCTGGGGGATTTTCCAACTAACCAACCAAAAAAATAAATTCTTTATATTTTTTAACTTCTACTTCTTGCCGTACGAGATCTAGAATTGTTTGACCTTGCTTTTCTATTAGAAGTATTACTTCTTTGTTTCTGAACTCTTGATCTAGAACTATTTCCTTTACTAGTATATCGACTATTATTAGAACGTTTTGTTACATTTCCAGAACGATTATTTCTATTACTCGTAGTCGTTCTTACTTTATTGTTACTTCTTGTAGAACGATTTGCAACCGTATTTCTACTTCTCTGAGATCTCTGAGTTGACTGAACTCGATTTCTATTCTGAGTGTTTCTTGGTTTAGATACCACTCTGTTTCTATCGTTACGTCTTACTTGATTTCTTGTTTCAGAACTTCTAGTAGAACGATTGGCAACAGTATTTCTACTTCTTTGAGTTGTTTGAACTCTATTTCTATTTTGAGTACCTCTTGTATTAGCTTGTACACGATCTCTTGATTCAACACTTCTTCTGTTTACAGAACGATTTCTTGATATATTTCTAGAAGCATTATCACTTACTCTTGCTCTGTTTCTATTTACAGACGTTGATCTACTTCGATTTACAGTACTGTAATTGCGATCATTTCTGGTATACATCGCTGTTCTTCTATCACGGTTTCTGTAGTCTAAACTTCTAGCTCTACTCGTTCTATTTCCTCTATTATAACTAGTTACTCTACTATTTGGTCTATAATAGTTACGACTTCTATATGGTTTAGCGTAATAGCCACTATAGTAATTATTTCTGAACACGTTATATGAACATCTATATGGGTTATAAAACCTTCTATATGGTCTATTGAATACGATACATCTACTTACAACAGGAACCGTAAAAAATGCGTGAAATGGTCTGTATACGTAGTGTCTATTAAAGTTATTGATATATCCTGTACAGTTTACAAAATTTCCATAGCTGTTATAGTTAATGTATAAACCACCAACTCTAGATACTCTTCCAAAACGATTGTAGTTAATGTATACATCACCAGCTTGACTTATTCTACCATAGTAGTCATAAAAGACAGGAACATTTTCTACCTGTACTACCGCTCCATAATCGTCATACTGTACATAAGCATCATAATTATATCCAGAATTAAAACTTATGTTTACTCCAGGATTATTAATATTTACGCTTACACCACCTCTTGGTCTATTTACGTAAAAATCAAACTGTCCATCTGCGTATACAGAAAACTCTACTCCGTTCTCACTAAAGATGAAAGATTTTCCATAATTATAGTATCGAGATACGGTTTCTGAATTTGTATCAAACGCATTAGCAGTAAAAGATGCTAATAATAAGCCTGTAAAAAGTAAAACAATATTTTTCATAATCTGTGATTTTAAAACAAGTACTAAAATTAATTTTTTGTACTCTCTTTTATAGTATCAAGCAGCGTGCCAAAAACGGATTTTGGAATGAAAAACAAAGATTTTTGTGAGCGTGAAAAGTCGTGTTTAATTCACTTTTAATGTTTAAAATATTAAAAATCAAATATTTAAATATGTTTTTTTGTTTTTAATAAATGCCTAATGTTAACCTTAGGGTGGAAACAATCACAAAAAGATATTAATACATCTTAAAACAAAAAAAATGAAACCTTATTTCTTAAAACCAATGTATTTGATACTGATACTTCTGATAGTATTATCAAATAAAGTACAAGCCCAAT
Source organism: uncultured Aquimarina sp. (assembly GCF_947492405.1). Classification (GTDB taxonomy): domain Bacteria; phylum Bacteroidota; class Bacteroidia; order Flavobacteriales; family Flavobacteriaceae; genus Aquimarina. The sequence continues at coordinate 1,179,973 of NZ_CANLMP010000001.1, read as the reverse complement.
GCACAGTAGGGCAACCCAATATTTCTGTACAAGCTGAAGCCTTTTCGAATATTACGATAGTAGAAGGAACATCTACGACCTTAACATCTCCCATATCCGGATCCTCCTATCAATGGACGTTAGACGGTGTAGATATTAGCGGAGCAACATCTTCTACACTCACTATTACTAACTTCGATAGTACGGATGTTGGAGATTATAATGTAATCGTTGATAGTGCAACGCTTCCTAATGGAGTTAGCCTAAGCATTATAAATGCTGGCATAACCGATTATGATAGGGATCGACAGGCATTAGTAGATTTGTATAATAATACTGGAGGAACTTCCTGGACTAGAAATACAAATTGGTTATCTGGCCCCATAGAAACCTGGGATGGAGTGACCGTTACTAATTGTAGAGTTACCGGACTGAAATTGTCCAATAACAACCTAAATGGACCAATTCCGGCATCGTTTTCTAATCTTACAGCTCTAAAACGACTTAATATAGGGAAGAATAACGTATCCGGAATTCTGGATATTTCTACAATGCCTGATTTGCTAGATATCATTGCTCATAATAATAACCTTACTGATATAATTTTTGGGGTAAATCCATTATTGCAAAGAGTATATATTTATCAAACTCCTTCATTTATTGCAGGTAAAATTATTGATATTTCTGCAATGCGTCAATTAACTGACTTTAGAGTACAAGGTATAGGTTTAAGCGATTTGGTAATTTCAGGAACATACAATAACCTGTTATATCTGATTATTCCCGATAACCAAATTTCAGGGACTTTAGATATTTCTAATATGCCAAATCTTAGGCAGTGTAATGTAAGAGATAACCAGTTTACTGATTTTAATTTTGGAACTAATCCCGAGTTAAGCAGATTATATTTTTATAATAATCCGGTAACTCCAGGTAGGACGATGGATATTTCAGGAATGCGAAAATTATTGGATTTTAGAGTTCAAGGATTAAATCTAGGACGATTGATCGTTTCTGGGACATATAATGAGATGTTATATTTTCTTATTCAAGAGAATCAAATTTCCGGTACTCTGGATATATCTAATATGCCAAACCTTAGACAATGTAATGCACGAGATAATCAGTTTACAAATTTTAACTTTGGGAGCAACCCGGAATTAAGGAGGTTATATTTTTATAACAACCCTCTAACTCCAGGTCTGACCATGGATATTTCGGGAATGCGAAAACTACTTGATTTCAGAGTACAAGGATTAGATTTGGGAAGGTTGATTGTTTCTGGGACATATAATGAAATGCTGTACTTTATAATTTCAGACAATCAAATTTCCGGTACTTTAGATATATCAAATATGCCAAACCTTAAACAATGTAATGCACGAGATAATCAGTTTACGGATTTTAATTTTGGGAGTAATCCAGAGTTAAGTAGGTTATATTTTTATAATAATCCAGTAACTCCAGGTAGGACGATGGATATTTCGGGAATGCGAAAACTACTTGATTTCAGAGTACAAGGATTAGGATTGAGTCAATTGACCATGTCTGGAACTTATGATGAAATGCTATATTTTATAATTGCCGATAATCAAATAGAAGGGACATTGGATATATCTAATATGCCAAACATTAGATCATGTAATGCAAGGGATAATCTTTTTGACGGGTTGACTTTACCATCTAATGTATTTGGTGCTGGTAGAACGTTGAATAACCTAAATGTAATAAATAACAATTTACATTTTGATGCTCTTCTGCCTTATAACAGCACTTTTGGTACCATTAATTTTTATTATAATCCTCAACGCGAGGTAAATACTGAATTTAATCCAATAACCAATGTAGTTTCTGTTGATGTTAGAGGAACTGGTAACGATTATACTTGGACGCCTACAGGCCCAAATGTGGATTCTTTTATAGCAACGGTTGATGGGGTATATTCTTGTGAAGTAACAAATACTACTGGTGGAATAACAGGTCTTGGGGTTCCTGGCTTAAGAATACGAAGTGTTCCGGAAACAGTTACTATAACTTCCTCTAGATCCACTAACAATTCTTCTTCATTTGATAAAGAATTTGATCAGGCTAATACGATAAAAACATATCCTAATCCTATACAACGAGGTACACCAATTTATACAGATGTAGTTTTAAATGGAAATAGGTCAATTCATTTTATTCTACATACAATAAGTGGTCAGAAAATAAAGGAATTTAGTTATGAAGGAAAAGATGGGCACAATACTTTTCAATTGGATTCTGAAGGATTATCAACTGGACAATACATTTTGACTTCAGAGTTTGGAGTGAAGAAAGTATCCAGTATGATTATTATTCAATAGATTATTCTGAAAATAATAAGAGAGTATTTTCGAAATACTCTCTTATTATCTTATTTGGGATATATTATTTTGGAAACAAACTCTTGTCAATATTAGGAATCACTTTTAACGCATTTTTGTAATATAGTTTTTTCAACACTTCATCATCTAGGTCTAATCCATACATTTTCCAGAAGGCGTGATATCTTTTGTAATATGGAAAGTATTCGTCATCAGATTCTAATACTCTAAAATAAGTATAGTATTCCTCTGGATTCCAGGAATCTTTTCCGAACATCACTCTATCTTGATATTTGGTTAAAAAAGCTTTAGCATTACGAGGTTGCCTTCCGAGTTCTGCAATTACGGCGCCTATTTCAGAATACATATTTGGTATTTCATCCATAAGTTCAGCAAGTTTGGCTAAATTATTTCCATACCAACCTAAATGTGCATTGATAAATTTGGTGTTTTTATGTTTTCTGAAAATATTGTGTTGTTCTTGTATGATTGTTTCCCAGGAACCTGTTACACTAGCGTCTCTTTTTCTTCTCGAGCGTAATTTTAATTCTAACCATCTCTCATTTTGATTATCGTGTGTATCCCAAAATGGTTTAGGATCGGCAGCGTGAATTAATACCGGAATTCCTAATGCTCCACATTTTTCCCAAACAGGTCCAATACGCGGATCATCAATCTTTATTCGATTACCTTTACTATCCTTATTATCCATTCCTTGGCTTTTATAAATTTTTAATCCATTGGCTCCTGCTGCAACATCATTTTCTATTTGAGAAACTGTTCTTTTAGTCCAGTCCGGATCATCAATTCCTTGTAAGCTAATATTCGTAAAGACAATAAAACGATTTGGTGCATTGGTTTTTACATTTTCCAAAGCACCCTTTAGATGTTCGTCAGATCCTCTTCCTCTTCCGGATAAATTGACCATAACGACCATATTCAGTTTATCCATTTCTTTAACAAGCTCGCTTAGGTCTTGCGTGGGCATTCTGAACTGATGGTTATGTACATCAATAAAAGGGAATTTAGCTTTCTTAATAAAAGTTTCGGGAACGACTAGGGTAGAAGGTGGGTCATAATCTTCGAATTGCATTTTTTGAGCAAAAGACTTATTAACTAATAAAATAAAAGATAGAATGAATAAGGATTTGTAAGAATTCATAAGAAGGAAGCCGTTTTTATATTACTACCATAAATATAAAATAATCGTCTTATCTGGAAGAAGGCTTAACATTTTTAGTTAAAAAAGAAAGCCCGCTACCAAGATAGTAACGGGCTTTCTAACAACTAACCAACTAACTAATTTATACTAATCATTATTTTGATCTCTATATTTCTTTTTTCTTTTTCGGTTTTTATAATCATCATCATCATGATTATCTCCACTATAATGATTTGATCTTCCGTTAAAGTTATAATAAGGGTCATGAGTCATACTACATCCATCAACTCCACAATAACCACATCCTGTATAATGAATATTCCCTTCAATATGTCTAATTCTACCTCTTTTTCCATAATAAACACGTAGTCCTCCTATTTGTGCTAATTTTCCTCTTCTATTATATCTCATTAAGACAGAGCCAATTCTTCTTACCTGATCGAATCGATTATAACCTATAGTTGTAAGTCCTACTCGTTTTAATCTTCCGTAGTAATCATGCCTTACCGTGAATCGGTTATTATATCTAGAACTCCTAGAGTGTCCGGGACTGTTATAATTTCTAGAGTTCCAATCCAAATGATTATAATTTCTTCGTCTTGGAGTTTTAAAATCAATCTCTCCGTTAGGATAGACAAAGAATGTTACACCACCTTCGACAAATACAATAGGTTGTGCGTAACGATAGCGTTTTGTAACCCTATCAAGTTGATCCGACATTTTTTGATCGGCCGCTTGTGCAGCTGTTCCAACTAGTAACATTGCTGCGATAAAAAGTATCATTTTTTTCATAACTAAAATGTTTTGGGTTTTTACCTACTCATTAGCTTTTCGGTTTCCGCTATTTGATTAGTAAGTAACCAAATGGCGTGCCAAAAATTTTTAGGTTATGATAAAATTGATATCGAAAAAGGTGTAACTAATTGTTTTTTAAAAAGTTAATTATTTCTTCTGGATCAGCTCTTTCTTTGTAATCTTCTTTGATAAAGTCGTACAGAATGGTTCCATCTTGATCAATTATGTAGGTTGCAGAGATCGGTAATTGATGCTCTTGATTGCCATTGCTTTTAATTAAATCAATTCCGAATCCTTTGTAAACTTCGATTAACTCTTTAGGAAGTGTAAATACTAAGTTGAATTTTTCGGCTATTTTATTATTTGTATCAGAAAGAACTTCAAAGCTTAGATTGTTTTTTTCTGAAGTGGTAAGTGAATTATCTGGAGTTTCAGGACTTATAGCAACTAATGTTGCTCCCAATTCTTCGAATTTATTTTGATATTCTTGTAATGCTTTTAGTTCTAGATTGCAATATGGGCACCAGCCTCCGCGATAGAAGGAAAGAACTACTTTTTTGTTTAATAGTAATTCTTGTATAGAAATATTAGATCCGGCTGCATTCGGCAACAATATTTCTGGGATTTTATCTCCGGTTTTTAATGCTCTGTAGGCTAGCTGAGTATCTTTAATAGTAGCTATTCCATTATTCATTATTTTATGAATAGTTTCCGGATATTTGGCAGCTGATTGATCAGCACGCGCTTTTAGTTGTTCTGTAAGTGACATTCTTTTAACTTTAGTATTCGAATGTCTTAGCCGAAATGATTTCCTTCTCTTTACAAATTAGTGTATTACAATTATGTTAATATTTCTAAAGCTTCTCCTTTAGGTATTGTCCTGTATATGATTTTTTGTTTTTACTAACTTCTTCAGGAGTTCCCTGAGCAACAATTGTACCTCCATTTTTTCCGCCTTCAGGTCCTAAATCAATAACATAATCTGCACATTTTACCAAATCCAAGTTGTGTTCGATAACTAAAATAGAATGCCCTTTATCAATTAGTTCATTAAATGATTTCAATAGTTTCTTAATATCATGAAAATGTAAGCCTGTAGTAGGTTCATCAAAAATAAAGAGTGCTTTGTCTTTTGTATTTCCTTTTACCAGAAAAGATGCTAATTTAATACGTTGTGCTTCTCCACCAGAAAGGGTAGAAGAGCTTTGACCAAGTTGTACATAGCCAAGTCCCACATCCTGTAAAGGCTGTAGTTTACGTATAATTTTTGCTTGATTGTGAGCAGAGAAGAAATCTATCGCGTTATCGATTGTCATGGTTAAGATATCGTCTATGTTTTTTTCCTCAAAAGTAACTTCTAAGACATCTTTTTTGAATCGTTTTCCTCCGCAGGTTTCGCATTCGAGATGTACATCAGCCATGAATTGCATTTCGATGGTTACTTCACCTTCACCTTTACATGTTTCACAACGTCCACCATCCACATTAAATGAAAAGTGCTTTGATTGGTAATTACGTATTTTAGATAGCTTTTGACTGGCAAATAAGCTTCTGATATCATCGTATGCTTTGATGTAAGTAACAGGATTAGATCTAGACGAACGTCCGATAGGGTTTTGGTCTACAAATTCTACATGTTTGATATTGCTAAAATTACCTTTAAGTTCTGTGAACTGACCGGCTTTTTCACCGTATCCTCCTAATTGTTTTAGAACAGATGGATATACAATTTTTTTAACCAATGTACTTTTTCCACTACCAGAAACACCAGTAATAGCTGTAAAAATACCCAAAGGAATCTTGATGTCAATGTTCTTTAGGTTATTTTCACGAGCTCCTACAATATCTAGATAATATTTGGAAGTTTTTCTTTCTTTCGGAACTTCAATTTCAAGATCACCATTAAGATATTTAGCTGTAAGAGAATCAGATTTTAAGATTTGATCAAAAGTTCCACTTGCAACTAAATTTCCACCAAAAGTTCCTGCTTCTGGTCCAATGTCTAATATTTGATCAGCAGCTTTCATAATATCTTCATCATGTTCTACTACTATTACCGTATTTCCTAAATCTCTTAAAGATTGTAATACTTTAATTAGTTTTTCAGTGTCTTTAGGATGTAAACCTATACTTGGTTCATCTAAAATATACATGGATCCAACTAAGCTACTACCTAAAGAAGTGGCTAGGTTAATTCGCTGAGATTCTCCACCAGATAGGGTATTCGACTTTCGATTGAGTGTTAGATATTGCAGACCTACATTGTCTAAAAACGCTAACCTACTATTAATTTCTTTAAGTAATCTTTTACCAATTTGAGTATCATATTCATTAAGTTCTAAGCTTTTAAAGAAATCAGCAAGTTCATTTAATGGTTTTTCAACTAAGTCCGTAAGTGTTGCTTCTCCAACCTTAACATAATTAGTTTCAGAACGAAGGCGTTTTCCCTTACAGGTAGCACATTTTGTTTTTCCGCGATAGCGAGAAAGCATGACACGATTCTGAATTTTATACGCTTTGGCTTCTAATTCGATAAAGAAATTATCAATACCTTCAAAATATTCATTTCCTTTCCATAGCAACTCTTTCTGCTCCGGTGACAATTCGAAATAAGGTTTATGAATCGGAAAATCAAATTTATAAGCACTATTAACCAATTGATCTTTATACCAACTCATAGCATCGCCTTTCCACGGAAAAACTGCTCCTTCATAGATACTGAGAGAAGTATTTGGAACTACTAAATCTTCATCAATACCAATAACATCACCATAACCTTCGCATTCCGGACAGGCTCCATAAGGATTATTAAAACTAAATAAATGCACGTTAGGCTCTAGAAATGTCATTCCATCTAATTCGAATTTATTACTAAATTGTCGTAGATCATTGTCTTTTAGAGTTTCCACGAAACAAGTTCCTTTTCCTTCAAAAAATCCAGAACTAACAGCATCGGCAAGACGGTTATAGAAGTCTTCTTCATCTCTTTTTATGATCCGATCTATTACAAGATGTACGTCGTCCTTTTTCGTAATATGTGCTTCTTCAATTCTACATACGGTATCATTAATTTTTACACGAGCATATCCTTGTTGTTGTAATACTTTTAGTTTTTCTTCAGTTGTTCTACCATTTTCTACGTGAATCGGAGCTAGTAATAATAGTTTCTCTCCTTCATTAAATGTTTTTACATATTCAATTACGTCAGTTACAGTATCTTTTTTTACCTGATTTCCTGAAATAGGAGAGTAGGTTTTTCCAATTCTGGCAAAAAGTAGCTTTAAGTAGTCATAAATTTCCGTAGTAGTTCCAACGGTTGATCTCGGATTGGTAGAATTTACTTTTTGCTCAATGGCAATTGCTGGAGCTATTCCTTTTATATAATCAACTTTTGGCTTATTGAGTCGCCCTAAAAATTGCCTTGCATAAGAAGAAAGACTTTCTACATATCTACGTTGGCCTTCTGCATATAAAGTATCAAAAGCCAAACTAGACTTACCGGATCCAGATAATCCAGTAATTACTACTAATTTGTTTCTAGGGATGGCTGCATCCAAATTTTTGAGGTTATGCAGCTTAGCTCCTTTAATTAATATATTATGTTTTGGATCTAAAGTTGTAATGTCTTCAATCATAGTAAATATGCGGTGTGAGGGCAAATATAATGATTACTTAAGAAGTATTCTAAAGGATTGATCTGGAAAGTTAAGTTAAAAAAATTAACAGAAAATAGTTTGATTTTCAAGGATTGTTATTATATTAGCCCCAGTAATTAAACCGAAATCTAAAAAAGAATAGCCTATAGCATACCTTTACTTTAAAGTTTAACATAGCCCGAGCCCCAAGCTTGTTGGTACTAAATTAAGTAATAGGTATGAAAGATTACACAATTTCGGATGCTGTTCTAGTGAGCAATTACATCAATGGTGAGGAAAACGCCTTATCTACACTAATCGAACGTCATAAGCAACGTATTTACAGTTTTATTTATTCTAAAGTTTTTGATCGTGATGTATCTGAGGATATTTTTCAGGATACGTTTATTAAAGTAATTCGTACTTTGAAACTTGGAAAGTATAACGAAGAAGGAAAATTTTTACCTTGGGTAATGCGTATTGCTCACAACTTAGTTATTGATCATTTCCGTAAAGGGAATCGTATGCCGAAATTCGAAGATAATGGAGAGTTTAGTATTTTCTCAATTATTAGTGATGGAGATCTGAATGCAGAAAAAAGAATTATAAAAGATCAGGTAGAAGAAGATCTACGTAATCTAATACAAGAATTACCAGAAGATCAAAAAGAAGTATTAGTGATGCGTATGTATCGTGATATGAGTTTTAAAGAAATATCTGATAAAACAGGTGTGAGTATTAATACAGCACTAGGAAGAATGAGATATGCTTTAATTAATTTGAGAAAGGTTATTGAGAAAAACAATATCGTTTTAACAAATTAACATTTCTTTATGCAATAAAGTATATTTTGCCTCGTTATTTATAAAAATAACCCTTAATTTAAGATTAATTAATATGGCAAAATTTTACTTTAAGTCTTCTCAAAAAGAGGAGCAACAACAATTAGTACCGAAGAAAATTACAGTAGATTTTCTACTAAATTACTCAAAGGCTTTAAGTGTTATAGATTATAAAAATATGAAGTTTGAAGCACTTCTAAATTAAAACTAAACTTTGTGAAAGACCTGATATCCTAGATAACAGGTCTTTTATTTTTTAAGGTATTCGTTAATTACCGTTTTTCTTCCGATTGTTTTAGTTATAATATCTTTTTCCAGATTCCATCCTCTAGCTGGAGAATATTCTCGTCCATACCAAATAATTTGCAAGTGAAGATCGTTCCATAGTTCTTTTGGAAATAGACGTTTGGCATCCTTTTCTGTTTGTGTCACATTTTTACCATTACTAAAGCCCCAGCGATACATTAAACGATGGATGTGTGTGTCTACAGGAAATGCCGGAACACCAAAAGCTTGCGACATAACCACACTAGCAGTTTTATGACCAACTGCAGGTAATTCTTCTAAATATTCAAAACTTTGCGGTACTTCTCCATTATGTTTATCTATTAGAATCTGAGACAACCCATGAATTCCTTTAGATTTCATAGGACTTAAACCTACAGGTCTAATAATTTCTCTAATTTCTTCTACGGATAATCTAACCATTGCATAAGGATTATCAGCTCTTTCGAATAGGAGTGGGGTAATTTGATTCACCCTTACATCAGTACTTTGGGCGCTCATTAAAACCGCAATCAGCAAGGTGTATGGGTCTTTATGATCTAATGGAATGGGTATGGTTGGATAGAGTTTTCTGAGTGTTTTGATTGTGAAATCAACCTTTTCCTGTTTGGTCATATGAATAGAATTATTTCTTGCTAAAATATGAATATTTAATAGGTTTTAAATACGGAATTAAAACTTAAATTTTTAATAAAATCGTCATTGAATTATATTTTTTGTTTTAATTTTATCAAAAAAGTTTAAACAAACTTATTTTTAAGTTTTCACATAATTATAAAAGAATGACATCATTAAAAGCAGGAGATAAAGCTCCTAATTTCTCGGCATTAGATCAAGATGGGAATACTATTAGTTTAGAAGATTACAAAGGAAAAAAGCTAGTTGTTTTTTTCTACCCAAAAGCTAGCACGCCTGGTTGTACAGCTGAAGCTTGTAATCTGAAAGATAATTATCAAACTTTTCAGGCTCAAGGATATGAGATTCTTGGTGTGAGTGCAGATAGTGCTAAGCGTCAACAGAATTTCAAAAATAAATATGAGTTGCCTTACCCATTGTTAGCAGATGAAGATAAAAAAGTGATCGAAGCATTTGGTGTTTGGGGACCTAAAAAGTTTATGGGAAAAGAGTATGATGGAATCCACCGTACCACTTTTGTAATTGATGAAAACGGAATTCTTTCTGAAGTTATTCTGAAGGTTAAAACAAAAGATCACGCTGCACAAATACTGTAACCAACTATTTGGGAATTTATAACTATATAAAAGCATCTGTAATAAACACAGATGCTTTTGTGTTTTATATACCTAAAGTTGGCAGATGTTTAACTTTATGATAGGTTAATGCAGCAGTAATACAGTTTTTTAGTTCCTTCTTAGGAATATTAGAATTCATCGGGAAAATTATCGCTCTATTTCCTTCGAATTGAAATGTATCTTTATACAAAACTCTGAATGTGGTAACCAATTTACTTGTGCATTGAAAATACATAGCGTATTGATTTGGTTTTCCTTTTTTCCAGCCAATTCTAATGGTGCTTCCTTTTTCGGTTAGAAAGCTAGGTTCTCCCCATTTTAAAGTCTCTTCTAGATTTGTGATTCCTTCTGTCGCTTTTGCGGTTTCTATAATTAAATTTCTAAGATCCATTATTTTTTCACGAACACTATCCGTGTAGTCCTGATAAACCGATGCTACTTTTGGGTTTGTTTTTAGTTTTATGTCCGACATAAGTTTCAAAAGAATATAAAATTATGAAAAAATGATTTAGTTTTTAATAGAAATCAAAATGTTAATGTTCTTTAAACTTCAGTTTTTAGAAAGATAGATCTTATTTAAAAACTAGACTATTTCGTAAATATTGTAAAATATTTGCCTTATACGAATAGTTTCAACTTTTGGAGTCAAATTTTTTTTCAATTCTTTTTTGCCAAAATAATAAAAGAGGTAAACCTAAAATTGATGGAATCGCAAATGCCAAATAGGGATTCATAAAATCAAATCGTGTAACAATGGTAGATAGGAATGCTGTACATGTCGCGATATACCCGCCCATCATATTGCCTATATGTGATAAAAACCAATGATAAGATTTATCTGGTCTGAAAACAAAAGGTTTTAAATTGGTATAGGAAATTAGAAGCCCTCCAATACCGAATCCAGTAGATAACAATGCACCGCCAGAGACAAATCCATTTTCGATACTATAATAAAAACCTAATCCAATAAAAAAGACATTTGCAACTGCATTTAAAATACCAGCGAACCAGTCAAACCATTCAGGTTTTTGTTGTTTATGTAAATGCTTAAGTTTTAAAGCTCGTACACCTGAGAATACACTGTAATAGCTTAAAAAAGCTATCAAAAATAAAAATCTGTTGAACCTAAATCCTGCAATAATAACACCGGTGATAAATACACCTGTCATTCCATAAAAATATAGTTTACCCGATTGTCTATGCCATTTTTGCCCTTTTTTACTTAGTATTGCTATTAAACCAGTTGTCAATGAAACTGCTCCTGCTAAAATGTGTATGTACAAAATGTTGTTGACTAGTATTTCCATCGTTTTTTTTAATTTAACAATGCAAATCTGTAAAATAAAAACTGCTCAAGAGCCCTATATACAGAGCTTTGGTATTATTAGGACGTATTTGTGATAATTGGGCAACTCATCCATTAAGGTTATAGATAAAATCTGAAATTAAGTTGGCTTTAGCTCTTGAAACAGGAATAGTTTCTATACCATTTTTGAGGTGAAGTAATAAATTTCTAGCGTTGCCTTCTACTTTAATGATAGCATTACTATTAATAATAAAACGATTATGACATCGTAAGAAGTGTTTTTCTGGAAGGATAGCCTCTATGTTTTTGATTCGGTTTCTGATTAATTTTTTTTGGAGTTCATTAGCATTTATAAAATAAACTTCTACATAGTTGCCATCTGATTTCATATAAACCAAATCGTTATAATTAAGTCTTAGCTCAATATCATTCGACTCAGATTTTATCAAAATATGTTGCTCTCCAATTGAACCTTTTAAGAATTCGTTATTACTGTTTTTTAAAGAATCCGTAAGCTTATTGGCTTTTTCTAGTTGATTTTTTTGATATTTATATTGTTCAAAAAGAATTAAAAAGCCAATAGGAAAAACACTTATCGCCATTGTAATTGATGCTGTTTTTAGAATAATAGGAATTAGCGGTGTTGTGTTGGTTTGTATCGCTAATACTGCAATAAGAATTAATATTGTAATAATGACGAGAATAAATAGAACTAATAAAAATTCCTTGCCAAATGTCCAGTTATCCTCAGACATTAGTTTTGGAAATACTCTTTTCAAAAACTTTATTGAAGCATATATACTTAATGCGACTATGATTGAAACAATCAGAGCGAATGAAGCTCTTAAACTAATCTCCAATTCTTGAAAATTAAATGGCGCTAATACTACTATAATTAGAAAAGAGAGTACGCTTGGGATTACAATACTGTAGATATTGAATACAAATGGATGTGGTTTTTTTATAATATTAGAAATCATTAAAAAATATAATCTTTATTTAAGATGTGTCATAATGTTGAACAATATCAAATCTTAGCAAAACAAGAATACATGAACTAATAGATCTATCTGCACATTATTATTTTATATTTTCGAAAATCAAGTTTGCATTAACATTATCATTTAATCCTATTTCATAAATTAAGTCACCATTTTTTTTCATAAACTTAAGTCCATTTTTATGATAAAATGTAAACCAATTAAATGGATTACGGGCTAGATAGTAATCAGATTTAAGGTTGTGAATTAATTCAACATCGAATGGTCTGGTTACTTTTTTATTAAAGAGTTTTATGTTAAACAATTTCTTTTCAATTATAAATTGTTTTTTATCAATACTTAGTTGAATTTTACCAAATAATAACCACATAATATCTATTAAGATTCCTATTATAAATACTACTATCATAATAATTCCTAGAAGCTCAATTTTTTTGTGGTTAGTTATTAAAGCATATAGAAATATTATCAAAAAAACAGAACTATATATAATATATGGCGCAAATCTGTTTACATTATAATAAGCAATTTTAGTTTTCATATTTCTATTTACATAAAAATTGAATTACAGATTTTGAATTAATTGACCATAACAGTCATATATAATTATAAAACATAATTACAATAGTATATTAGCGATTAATTATAATAAATCGTCCGTAATCTAAATAACTTATGTAACAGCTTAATTATACCGTTTCCGTTTCTTTATAACCAAAGAAATTATTTTCTTTAATCATTTCAGGAATAAGATCTGGTAATTGTTCTTCCCATCCAGATTCTCCTTCTTGGATTTTCTGAAGTACTTCTCTGGAATATATGTCCATAATAGTAGGGTCATAATCTACTATATCTTGTAGCTTTCCATTGTGTTTAAAGAATTTATATAATTCTTTCATTCTAGGGTGTACCTTAAGATTTTCACTAGTTGTAAGTTTACCTGTTTTAGGATCTTTTAGTGGATATAAATATACTTTTAAATCTTTAAAGAAAAGTTTACCAAAGGCTTCCAGAATACCACCACTTAGGTGTCGGTAATATTTCTCATCAAAAATATCAACTAGATTGTTTACACCCATGGATAACGCCATACGTTCTTTTGTGTAGTTAGAGAAATACTCCACAACCTTATAATACTCCTGGAAATTAGAGATCATTACCGTTTGTCCGAGAGAACAAAGCAAACGGGCTCTACACATAAAATCTTCTTCATCAATTTCTCCTTCTGCTCTAAGATTAGAAAGAGTAATTTCAAAAATCTCTATTGTTTTTTCTTTACGTACCTTATTTTCATTCAGGAACATATTAAGAGATTTTTTGTAAATATCCATATTTACTTTAGTCACAGGTCTAAAACTTCCTCTAAGTGCTAGGATATTCTTTTTATATAAAACAGCTGCTGGTAACACATTATTACCATCTGGTCCGAACATTACTGCTTCTGTCATTCCATTTTTAACCAACTGCAAACTCATTAATCGGTTATCTACCTTTTTAAATCTAGGTCCCGAAAAATTGATAGTATCAATTTCAATTTGATCTTTGTCTAAATGATCATATAGATATCGTAAAAGTTTTTTTGGATTATCGTATTTGTAGTAAGCTCCATAAATAAGATTTACACCTAATACTCCAAGAGTCATTTGTTGCAATCTGGCATCGTTTTCATGAAAACGAATATGAAGTATAATTTCATTATAATCTTCATCTGGTTTTGTTTGATATCGAATACCAACCCAACCATGTCCTTTATATTTCTTGGCAAAATCTATAGTAGCTACCGTATTGGCATAACTAAAAAATAGTTTGTTTGGATGTTTTTCTCTGGTAATACGTTCTTCTATAAGACGAACTTCATGCCTTAGCATTTTTTTTAATCTAGCTTCGGTAACATAACGCTTGTCATCTTCGATACCATAGATAGCATCACTAAAATCTTTGTCATATGCACTCATAGCCTTTGCAATAGTACCAGAGGCACCACCAGCTCTAAAGAAATTACGTGCAGTTTCCTGACCGGCACCAATTTCCGCAAAGGTACCATAGATATTAGCATTAAGATTAATTCGTAAGGCTTTACTCTTAAGTGAAGGGACAGACTCAAATTCTTTGTCTCCCATGATAGTAATAGGCATAGCGAAAAGGGCTTTTTTTGTTTATGTAAAGTTACTAATACATTAAGTATTATTAAAAAAAACTGGAGGCAAATTTTCGCATTTTATAATAGGTATAAATAATGAGTAGCAGAAATGAATTACTTTTTGAGCAAAAAAATTATAATTACATTTGCTTTCACTCAATATAAAATATGGAGGTTACATTTCTTGGCACAGGCACATCGCAGGGGATTCCTATAATAGGAAGCTCACATCCTGTGTGTTTGAGTAAAGACCCCAAAGATAAAAGATTAAGAGTATCAGTAATGGTAGCTTGGGATGAATATCAATATGTTATCGATTGTGGACCTGATTTTAGACAGCAAATGTTAGCGAATAATGTGGATAGGATAGATGGTATCGTTTTTACTCATGAACATGCGGATCATACCATGGGAATGGATGATATAAGACCATTTTTCTTTAGGCAAGGAGATATCCCGGTTTACGCACATAAAAGAGTATTAGAATCTTTAAGAGTAAGATTTAGCTATATATTTTCTTCAGAGAATAAATATCCAGGAGCCCCCAGTGTTATAGAAAATGAACTAACTAACCAACCATTTTCACTGGGCAACCTGGATGTGATTCCGATAAATTTAATGCATAATCGATTACAGGTTTTTGGATTCCGATTCAAAGATTTTGCGTATTTAACGGATGTAAAAACCATTGAAAAAGAAGAGAGAAAAAAATTAAGAGGTGTCAAGGTATTGGTGGTAAGCGCATTGAGAATAGAACCACATCATTCTCATTTTAATCTGGAAGAAGCATTAGAATTTATTGATGAGATTAAACCAGAAAAGGCTTACCTAACGCATATCAGCCATATGCTAGGATTTCATGAAGAAGTACAACAACAATTACCAAAAAACGTTTTTATTGCCTACGATAATCTAAAAATCAAAATTTAATATGCGAAGTAGAATATTTTTATACTTATTTATTTTTTCAGTGTTGTTCATTTTGTTTCAGTTTATGAATGCCAAAAAGGCCAAGGAATCTTATGATGGTAAGATTGAAAATTTAGTAAAAAAAATAGGGGAGAAGGAAGAAGAATTAAAATATAAAGATCTGGAAAAAGATTCACTAATTGAAAAAATCTTGGATCTTACTTATTTCTCATTAGATAGTGATGAAGAGGCGATTAGCTATTTTGAAGAACAAGGCTATGATGCAAAAAAATTAGAATTAACGATCAGTGATCAAATAGTAAGTCAAAATAAAGCAGGTACAGATAATCCAATTGTTCCTTTTGTAGGAATGGAAGGAAATATGGCTATTAATAAAGTTCGATTACTAAATCATAAATGGATAATAGCCGATTTTACAGATGGTGTTTATTGGGGGCAATTGTTTATAATTTATGATGTTAGAAAGGATGGAGTAGTCGATTTTGAGGTCGAAAAATCATTTTTGTATCCTAGAAACTAAGGTGTTTTAAAAATATATAAAAAGACCTGCTTAAATTAGCAGGTCTTTTTTGGTTTTTATTGATAGAAAGTTGGTTAATTTCTGGCTTATTTTTTTACCAGTTTTTTCTTGAAAAATTCACCTTCTGCTTCTATGATTGCAATGTAAACTCCTTTAGCTACTTCAGTTCCATTGTCTGTTTGACCATTCCAAGTATATTGAAAACCATTCTCATCAGTATTCAAAAAGCGCTCTTTTTTTATAAGATTTCCTGCTATATCAAATATATCTATTGCTATAGAGTTTATGTTTTTATTGGTACTAGAGAAAGTAACTTGATCTGTAAAAGTATTAGGATAGGTTTTGAATTCATGATCCTGGAGCCTTGAGATATTATTACGATGGTTATACCAAGGCGATCCTAATCTTTGATCTAACCAAATAAGAATAAACTCATTATCATCTGGTAACCCTTCACCCACGTGTCGTCCTACGCTAAATGGATAATTGTTATCATTTAAAACACCTATTAGGTAAGGGTTAAATACTATAACACTTTCTATAGTTACAAAAGGAAATGCAAAATCTCTACCGATTCCTATATCTCCAGGTAAACCTGGTTCTGAAATTCTTCTAGGATCTCTGATTTTTAATAAATCAACATTTAATCGTTTCTGAACCATAGTAGAATCGTTATTTAATTCTATTTCATAAATAGCTTTGAACCCTTCAAGATCACCTTGAGATCCATCACGTTCTATAATTACTCCTCTTTGTCCACTAAACATAATAAAGTCACCAATAGCAGAAGCTCTTTCGTTAAGAGGATATTCATACTTTTTATTGGTGTAAGATTTACTCGCCAAACTAAATTCGTGAATTAATAAGTTATTATTTTCACTTCCCTCTAAAGGTTTTTCTAGTAGCGGTAATAATTTGGTGTTGTCAGTAGTTAAAGCCATTCCTTCAAAACCACCACTTTGTTTTACATTAAATGGCGTATCTAGTTTTGTAATTCTATAAGGCCAGTACATTCCTGCTAACCAAGGAGTATTCTCTCCGTTTTGATCTTGTAAGTTGGTACCATCACCAGCATTTCCAACTTTAGGGAAATCACCAAATAAACAAACTGTTCTTATTTCTGGATATTCTTTTTGAGAAATTAGTAATGTTCTAAAATCGAAGCTTTGTATATCTGCTCGATTTGTTAATCCATTTGCAACGATAATATCTGCAATTGCTTTAGTAAATGTTTCAGGACCAAATGTTCTCTCAGCAAAAACATCTCCGCGATCATCGAGATCCGTTCTTGGGTTGATTTTAGTTTCTATATTGAAACGAACTTTAGAGGCATTCATCCAACGTTTTGTTGCTTCTTGATGAGCAGATCCTTCTCCATTTTTATAAAATTCTACATAAAATTCTACAAAATCAAATAATTGCTGTAGTGATGGCATGACGTAAGGATCGATAAAACCTTTTTCATTAGAAAAAGCTACAGACACTGGAGATAGGGAAAGATCATTAGTTTGTGCTGGTCTTCCTGCTAATATTTTATCCGCAATAAAAGTGTTTTGAATAGTAGATAACGTAAGATCCTTTACCAATACTTCATCTTCGAATTCATAAGCAGTTCCATCTGCTTTTCTTGTTTTAGCGGCTTCTATATGTGGATCGTGATCTAATACAGGGATTCCATCTAATGTAATTCCGCAATCTGTTTCTAATGTAGGCATTAAATAGTCTAAGGCAGCTTCCATAGATGGTAGGGTGTTTTCCGGACGTAAATTTCGAGCACCACGATGTCCTTGCGCGTCAAAAAGATTTACATCGATAAGACCATCTGCATCCATATAATCGGCACGCCCATCTTGATTTTTATCAAAATTTTGTACTGCCTCTAATAATAGGTCTGGGCGATCAGAAATAATCCCTTGTAAGTCTAAATCTAATAAACGATTCATGTTTTGAGTATCGTTTACCGTATATACAACTACAGGATGTCCTGCTCGGTTTAATGAAGAAACATTAAATAATTCACTTGATGCTTCTGCTAAACCATTAGAAGGCGTTGTTCTGCTTCCAACCACCGTATTTTCATCATTATCATCTAGCATAACGAACCAAGGCGACATTACTGGTGGTTTACTTCCGTTAGCTTGTGCATGTGATCTCATTGCATTCATAACTCTTATAGCACTTGCTTCTTCACTAAATGGATTTTGTGGTGATCGTAATTCTTTGCCAGGATTATCTAGATCAGGTAACACAAAGGGCGCATCTAATAATACTCCGTTTTTATCAAAATGTAATAAGAAAGGACCAAACTCATCTCCGATCCAATAATCACCATTACTTGTTCTCTGGATAGATTCAATGTCAAAATCAGCACCTGTTAATATTCTATCTTGACTAAAATGATTGGTAATTGTAAATGGGATTAATCCGTTAGGATCTTTTAATTCTAGATATTCTAATATCTGAATATCTCCTTCACCTCTTCTAAAAAGTGTTTCGAATCTTGGTTTGATTTTGTATAAGCGTAAATTGTAATCCGAAGAGTTTTCAATACTCCCGAAACCATTGTCAGACATTGCAGTAAAGGTTCCATCCATATTGTTCAGTACCGCCGAAAACCCTTGAATAGGTTGTTTGTTTGTGAAAGGAAGTTCTTGTTCATTGATTGGCCCATCACCAATAAAAAGACCTGAAGTAGGTCCTTCTGAAAAACTTGAAGCTTTTAATACTGCTCTGGAAAATAATAAATCCCCAAAATTTCTGAAGGATTTTCCTTTTCCTTTTGCGTAGATTTCATTACCATAATGATTGTCTTTTGGAAGATCAAATTGTGATTTCGTTTCATTTTTTTGTGTTTGCGCCATAGCTGAAAAAGAAAAAAACAAGCCTAAACATATTGAGAGGCTTATTAGTTTTCTGCATTGACTGGATAAGGAGTTAGAATGATTTTTCATGTGTAATATGATTAAGATTAAATTGGTTATTGACATCCTAAAAGTATAGCTTCGGTATTACCAAAACGTTTAATCTATCTCAACAAATTATTAGGATAAGGTTAGGTGTTTTATGATACTGTAACTGCTGTATGAATTGTATTACTAAGCAAAAAAAGAAGTCTTTATATTAACGAAATCGTTGTAGTAAACCGTTGTGATTTTTCTTGCGTTTCTCTTGTTTAACTGAAAATTCAATAATTCGGTATTGCTATTTATTGTTATGTCCTTATTCTAAAGGGATTCTAGTATATTTGATTCTTATCTAAATCAGAAACACTTATTATATATGAAGTCAAGTTTTTTTTCCTTTTTGTTTTTCGGAACACTTACTTTTTTAATGCTTTCCTGCAGAACAGCTACAAGCGATTTTATTGTTAATATAGATAGTTACCAAGAAGATCGATTTATAGAGATTTCTAGGGATAATGGGAAATATATAATCAAGTTATATTCTGATAAGATTGTAGAAACTTCTTTTATTCCTACCGGAGAAACGTATAATCCAACTTCGCATGCAGTGATTTTAGAAAAAGGAATAGTATCGCAGTTAACAGAAACCGATAATACTATTGTATATGGCTCTGATGGAATTCAAGTTCGTATCACTAAAGAACCTTTTCATATATCTTATATCTATAAGGATAAGAAGTTAATTTCTGAAAAGTTAGGATATATCAAAACTGATTCTACCGAGATTCTGAATTTTAATCTAGATAAAGAAGAAGTTATTTATGGAGCAGGAGCTAGGGTAGTGGGAATGAATAGAAGAGGAAATAGATTACAATTATATAATAAAGCACATTATGGATATGAAACCCGTTCTGAACTCATGAACTATACCATGCCATTAGTACTGTCTTCTAAGACATATGCGGTTCATTTTGATAATGCACCTATTGGATTTTTGGATATCGATAGTAAAAAGGATAATACACTTAGTTATGAGACTATTAATGGTAGAAAAACGTATCAAGTTGTAGCTGGTGATGACTGGAAAGATTTGATGGATCAGTATACGGATTTAACTGGTAAACAACCATTACCTCCTAGATGGGCTTTTGGTAATTTTGCCAGTCGTTTTGGGTATCACTCAGAAAAAGAAACCAAAGAAACTATTGCTAAGTTTAAGAATGATTCTATTCCACTAGATGCGGTAATCCTAGATATTTATTGGTTCGGAAAAGATATCAAAGGGCATATGGGTAATCTGGAGTTTCTTAAAGATTCATTTCCTAACCCTAAACAAATGATTAATGATTTCAAAGATCAAGGGGTAAAGACAATATTGATAACAGAGCCTTTTGTTTTATCAACATCAAAAAAATGGGATGAAGCCGTTGCCGAAAAAGTCTTAGGAAAAGATGCTGCAGGAAATCCTTTTACCTATGATTTCTATTTTGGTAATACAGGAATTGTAGATATCTATGATCAGAAAGGTGCAGCTTGGTTCTGGAATATTTATAAAACCTATACTCAAGAATATGGAGTGTCAGGATGGTGGGGAGATCTGGGAGAACCAGAAGTTCATCCTTCTACGTTATTGCACGCTACCGGATCGGCTGATGAAGTGCATAATATTTATGGCCACGATTGGGCAAGATTGGTTCAGGAAGGATATAAAAAAGATTTTCCAGAGCAGCGTCCGTTTATCTTAATGCGCGCAGGATATTCTGGATCACAACGATTTGGTATGATCCCGTGGTCAGGAGATGTTAGTAGAAGTTGGGGAGGATTGCAACCACAGACAGAAATTGCTTTGTCTATGGCAATTCAGGGATTAGGATATATGCATTCGGATCTTGGGGGATTTGCTGGTGGAGAAAAATTTGATGCGGAATTATATACACGTTGGTTACAATATGGAGTTTTTCAACCTATTTATAGACCGCACGCACAAGAACATATCGCTCCAGAACCGGTTTTTCACGATAAAAAAACCAAAGAACTTGCTAAAAAGAGTATCGAACTTAGGTATCAGATGCTTCCATACAATTATACCTTAGCATTTGAGAACAATCAGACTGGAATTCCATTAATGAGACCATTATTTTTTGAAGATGACGATACTAAAGAATTACAAACAGTATCTAATACGTATTTATGGGGTGATAATTTTTTGGTGTCTCCAATTGTAAAATCAGGAGTGGTGTCAAAAGATGTATACTTTCCTAAAGGTGCTAATTGGTATGACTTTTTTAGTGGTCAAAAATATGAAGGAGGAAGATATATTACTGTAGAAACATCAGAAGATCATATTCCGGTATTTGTAAAAGAAGGGTCATTTATTCCAATGGTTGAAACGGTTCAGCATACAGAAGCCTATAGTACTAAGGAACTGATCTTACATTACTATTATGATACGACAGTAAAAAACGGTGTAGGTAAATTATATGATGATGATGGTAAAACTCCTAATGCATATGAGAAAGGAAAGTATGAAATACTAAATTTTGAAAGTAAAAATACCGATACTACACTTTCTATAAACTTAAAAGCTAACACAGGGAATGATTATACTAAAACAACTCGTAAGATCTCATTAATTGTGCATAATGTTGAAAAAGCTCCAAAATCTGTTACCGTCGGAAGTAAAACTGTTGGAACTGATTGGAATGAAAAAGACAATAGTTTGTCGATTGATTTTGAATGGAATTCTGCTGTTATTGAGAAGGTAGAGATACAATTATAAAATTGTCTAGTCCTAAATAACCGATACGGATTATTAAAGGATTAAATTTATTAATTAAAGCTGAACAATAATATCATTGTTCAGCTTTTTTGTTTTTTTAAATTTTAGTCATTTTTGTGACAATGAATATAATGCATTTCGGGATCTGCACAAATTCCAGCTCCTTTAATACCTGATTGTTGTTGTTTTTCTAAAACCTTAAGATTTTTTAATTTCAATAAATTTTCTAACATGATATGTAATTTTAAAAGTTAATGATAACTTAAATTATTTATTTAAATTTAAAGAAACTCAATGAAGAGGATGTTGGCTTGTGTTTTGTGGCTAAATGACAGTTTTTTAGGGATTTACCCTTGCTCTTCTAAAGGATATTAAAAATGGAACATAGCGAAAGTAGATTATTGTAAATAAAGAGTATTACTACTAACTTCTAGAAAATAATGATAACCACTAAAGAAAACATAAACAAAGAGTACATACATCGAATTAATTTGGCACTCCAGTTTATTGATAATAACCTTGATGGAGATTTGTCATTAGAAATTGTTGCAAATATAGCTTTGTATTCTCCTTTTCATTTTCATAGAATTTTTAAAGCTGTAGTTGGCGAAACACTGAATGCATATATAAATAGAAGGCGTATTGAAAAAATGGCTTTGGTGTTAATGCACAGAAAAGAAGTTAGCATTACAGCGTTGTCACTGCAATATGGTTTTAATAGCAATTCTTCATTTACAAGAGCATTCAAAAATTTTTATGGAGTAAGCCCAACCGAGTTTAGAAAACAACTTCCAGGTAAATTTAGCAAGATCGGTATAACTGAAAGCAAGATTGGACAAGAACATTTGATTTTTGAAAAATACATTTGCAATAGTATTAATCATATAAATTGGATTGAAATGAATGCAAAAATTGAAGTTACAGAAACACCAGAATTACATTTTGCTAGTATTACTCAGATAGGAGTGAATGGTATGGAACAAGCTTTTGACAAAGTATTAAGATGGGGGCGATCCAAAGGAATATTAGAAAATGACCAGGCAAAAATGGCAAGGGTATTTCACGATAGTTTCAAAGTAACATCGCCAGATAAGGTAAGAATGAGTATTTGTATATTAATGAAAGAACCTGTTGTTTCTGAAGGTGAAATAACTCCTGTTTCTATAAAAAAAGGCAGAAGTATAATAGGTCGTTTTGAAATTACTCCGGATGGTTTCGAAAAAGCCTGGAGTAGTCTTTTTGTATGGATGAGCGAAAAAGGATATACTAAGTCAGAAGAAACTCCTTTCGAAATATATCATAATGATTTTAGAAAACATCCAGAGAATATTTGTATTGTAGACTTTTATATACCTATTTTATAAAAAACAATAGACTAAACCTACTGTGTTTCTTGACGGATTTAGAACAAAAAATCAAATGCATAACGATTAAAATGAGGTAATTGCATCCTTGGCTCCTAAGTTATTTCTTATCGATACATTAATCCATAAATAAATATTTATTATAATTATTAGTGGATAAATATTCTTTTTTGAGTTGTTGTAGAAAAGTTACAATTTCTGCTCTTTTTTCGTAGTCCTCTTTAAGTGGATCCATAAGATCTTTATCATTGACTGTAAGGACTATATACCACTTTCCACTTCTAGAAGTATGGAAATCTTGAAAAGCATAAGTTCCTGTTGTCTGGTATGCTGCTAAGAGAGCGATATCTGCAATAATTGGGGCTATATTGATAGTATTAGAAGTTCTTTCTATTTCATAAAATGAAAAATAATATTCTTCATTATCTACAGTAAAAGGAACATTCCATCCAACATCCTTGTTGTTTAATTTAAATTTAGCATTAATAAAAGCATAAAACTCATTTTCATTTTTTGGATCTTCAAAAATGAATGCAGTTCTTTTTGGTAGTTGTTTTTTGAATTTTTTACCAGATGTTACCTTATAATCTTTAATCCTTGGAGCTATTTTAGTAGGTACGCAAGCAGTAAAAGATATTAAAAATACTATTATAAAAAATAATCTTCCCATGAGTTAGTTGTTTTGGGGTTAATTATCAAATTTTATGCCGTAATAATATTTTGTAGATGTACAGAACATCCTTAATTTAGTAATATACAACTATTATTTATAAAACTTTAAAACATGAAGACTACAGATAAGCATATTGTTGTAGAAGAAACTTTTACCACTTCAATTGAAAAGGTATGGAAAGCGATTACTAATGTAATTGAAATGAGGTTATGGTTTTTTGATAATATTGAATCATTTATACCAGAAGTGGGATTTGAAACACAATTTTTGGTACAAGTAGAGGATAGAAAATATACACACCGTTGGAAAATTATAGAAGTTGTACCTAATAAGAAGATAAGTTACACCTGGAATTATGAAGAATATCCTGGTGATGCTTCTGTAACTTTTGAATTATTTGAGAAACGGGATCAGGTTACACTTAAGCTATCTCTTAACGTAATAGAAGATTTTCCATCGGATATTCCAGAGTTTACTATAGAAAGCTGTCAAGCTGGTTGGAATTACTTCATAAAAGAAAGATTGAAAGGGTATTTAGAAAGTAATCTTTCATAAAATACTTTTTTAGTTTTAAAAATTCGGATATGAATATTAATTGCTAATAATTTTAAAAAAGGAACTAGAACAATTTATGGTGTTAGATATCTAATCAGTTACGAATTGCTGCATTTATAAAAATAGATTTAACCTTGAATAAGGTTTTCAAGAACAGATAAAAAACTATAGAATTAAAAGAAAAAATAAAAAAATGGTTAAACCATAAACAAACACTTTAGACATAAGCAATAAATATAGATGAATCGCAAACCTTTATTGGAGTATATAAATAAGTATATCAATTTAACTATTGAAGAAGAAGACATCCTGTTCTCCAAGATTAGATATAGAGATTATCTCAAAGATCAATATATCGTTCAACAAGGGGATGTATGTAATAGTGTATGTTTTATTTTATCTGGATGTACAAAAATGTTTTATATGGATAAAGAAGGACAAGAACATATTGTTATATTTTCTATTGAAGATTGGTGGACATCAGATTTAGGGAGTTTTATATCCCAAACACCTGCGGATTATAATGTTCAATGCCTGGAAAACACTCAACTTATTCAATTTACTAATAATACGCTCGAAGAATTATATTCAGAAATACCTAAATTAGAGCGCCTTTTTAGAAAGATTGTAGAACGTGCTTTTGTAGCTTCCCAAAAACGAATCATTCGAAATTTTAGTTTGACTGCAAAAGAACGATATCTTATTTTTAAGGAAACCTACCCAAAAATAGAACAACGTGTTCCTCAATACATGATTGCTTCTTATCTAGGTATTACCAAGGAATTTTTAAGTAAAATTAAAAGCCAATTAATACAAAATCAATAAATGTTAATCTAGTTTAACATCATTTCATAATCTACTTCATTTTCTCTTTGCTCCTTGTTTTAGACATTTGTATAATAATATTTAAAACAATAAAAAAATGAATACTCTTTTAGAAAAAATCAGTACAATTAATGACATGATACTTCAAGGAAAAGCCTTAGAAGCTTTTGACCAATTCTATCATAACGATATTGTAATGCAAGAAAACGATAATCCGGTTATTAAAGGTAAAGAAGCCAATAGAAAACGTGAAGAAGAATTCTTTGAAGCAATTACAGAATTTAGAGGCGCACAACCTTTAAAAGTAACAGTCGGTGAAAACACAACAATGGTAGAATGGCATTTCGACTATACTCATAAAGACTGGGGGATTAAAAATTATACACAGATTGCTGTTCAAGATTGGAAGGATGGACAAATAATAAAAGAGAAATTTTATTACGGAGCATAATCTATGTTTAACTAAGTATGAAAAATAATTAACTAAGCGCAAGTCTTTTGACTTGCGTTTTTTTAATTTAAGTAAGCTATAACAAAGAAAAACAGTGCTTATCAGATCGATACTACCTATAATCGAATGTTTTTAATAATTAATTAAGTTTATTCATCAAAGTTTAATAAAGAAACCAATGTATGGTCTTTTAGAGTTATAGTATAAGGACATAAATCCAAGTGAAGAGATCTGATTTTTTTATCATAGTATAACATTAATGGTAAAATTAACTAAAAATCATAATAATGTTTTTATAGATTACATAAAACTTTTCGGAATTATATTGACATCATTTTTGAGAGATTTTTTTACATTAGCAAGTACTATATTTTAAGATTATGCAAAAGAATACATCCGTAGAAGAGTTTATTTCAAAGAAAACTGAGTGGAAAGAAAGTTTAGAATTGTTAAGGTCTATCATGCTTTCTACAGAAATGGAAGAAACGGTTAAATGGGGAATTCCTGTTTATACAATTGATGGAAAGAATATAGTGGGCTTAGGAGCTTTTAAATCTTACATAGGAATCTGGTTTTATCAAGGTGTGTTTTTACAAGATAAACAGCATAAGTTGATTAATGCTCAAGAGGGGAAAACCAAAGGTTTACGACAATGGAGATTCAATACTTTTGAAGAAATTGACAAAGAGCTTGTATTACAATATGTACAAGAGGCTATTCAGAATCAGAAAGATGGTAAGGAAATAAAAATAGAAAAGTCTAAGGATATCAAAATACCTGAAGAATTACAAGCCGTATTAGTAATTAATTCTGATTTAAAAGCTTGTTTTGAGAAGTTAACTCCGTTTAAACAAAAAGAATATAAAGAATATATTGCAACTGCAAAACGAGAAGCTACCAGAATTTCTAGAGTAAAAAAAATTACACCTATGATTATGGATGGTGTAGGTCTTAACGATAAATATCGTTAAAACTTTTGTTATTATTTTTTAATAATCTTTAAGGTACTGCTATTTTTTATTTTTAAAAAATACATCCCAATTGCATATTCAGATATATCGAGAGTGGCGCTTCTTCCTTTATCTATAATTTTACCAGAATTATCTAAAAGTATCCAATCATTTACGTTAGGAAGTTGTACTATTCCATTAGTGGGGTTAGGATAGAGATAAACCGTTTGCTGATCTGTATCTGGAATACTTAATGGATTTCCTGAAACCCACTTCGCTGTATTATTTGCAATGATTACTCCTGCACTTGAAAAGTTTCCACCAACAAAAACTTTATTTATTCCATCACTATCTGAAGCAAAATCCAAGGTGTTGATTTTAATATCTACTCCTACATTCATATTTGTACCTAAAGCTTCCCAACCATTAGTTTCGCTCCATCTTGCTATATTATTTACAATGATGCTATTACTATTATCAATATTTGCAGTATCAAAAGCACCACCAACGTATAGGTTGTTTCCATCGTAAATTAATGAATTTACAATGTTATTTACGCCATTGCCTAAAGCAGACCAGTTAGCTGTATTTTTATTCCATCTTGCAATACGATTTACAGTCTGACCTCCAGCAATAGAAAAGTTACCTCCTATGAATACTTCTGTTGAGCTTACCGCAATAGCCTCTACAAAACCACTAGTTCCGGAGCCTAATGTTCCCCAATTAGTTCCATTCCAAGTGGCAATTCTATTGGCAGTATTATTTCCGGCTTCATCAAAATTACCTCCAGCATAAAGTGTGCCATCACTATCTAATACTAAAGATCGAACTTCATTATTGGTACCTGGTATACCACTGGCGGCATCCGTTAATGCAGACCAGGTTGTACCATTCCATAAAGCAATATTTCGGACAGTATTTCCATCTACAGTTTCAAAAACACCTCCTGCATAAACATTTCCATTAGGATCAATCTCCAATGCTGCTACCGTTCCATCAGTTCCAGGTCCAAGTGAAGACCAATTACTACCATTCCACATGGCGATGTTTTGAGCAGAAATCCCACCAATTTCGGTAAAAGCTCCACCAGCATATAAATTTCCGTTTGGTGCTATCTTAAGAGCATTAATAGTTCCATTAGATCCTGTACCCAATGTACTCCAGCCAGAAGCTTCGTTCCATACTGCAATATTATTTGCGGTTATGTTTCCTGCTTGATTAAAGGTTCCTGCATGAAATACATCTCCGTTTGTATATGTAACTACGGATTGTACAATTCCATTAGGGATTCCTTGATTTAATTCTTCCCACTGTCCAATACCATTTACTGCAGTTCCAGATGGGGTGGATGTGCCATCTACTAGTTTATAAATTTGTGCATTACTCCCATAATCACTAAAATACAACTCACCATTTTTATCTACTCCAAAAGAAGAAACAAACTCACCAGATGTTTTAAATAACAAAGTACTATTGCTAGTTCCAGTTGAAGGATTGTAGTCTAATGCCCAAACTCTTCCGCTTACATAATCACCAAAAACGTATTTTGAACTTATATCTGGACTTAAACTAGTAATTTCTGATCCTCTATATACATAACCTCCCGTTATAGAGCGATCTCCTTGGTTACGGTTGTAGACATGTACAGGAAAAACGGTAGGTTCATTAATAGTAACATTACTATTAGCTACAGAATTCCCTTCGAATCGACTCCAACCATAGTTTTCTCCTTTTTCAATAATATTCACTTCTTCAAAAGCTCCTTGACCTACATCAGCGCCCCAAAGTCTACCTGTTACATTATCAAATGAAAACTTCCAGGTATTTCTTATTCCGTATGCATATATTTCATCCAATCCGCTTATATTAACAAAAGGATTGTCACTAGGTATTTCGTAATTTCCGTTGGGCAAATCTGAGTTGCTTTCTATTGGATTATTTCCATCCAAATCCACATCAATGCGCAGAATACTGCCAAAAACA
Source organism: uncultured Aquimarina sp. (assembly GCF_947492405.1). Lineage (GTDB taxonomy): Bacteria > Bacteroidota > Bacteroidia > Flavobacteriales > Flavobacteriaceae > Aquimarina. The sequence goes on along the minus strand of NZ_CANLMP010000001.1, from coordinate 1,151,297 downwards.
GTATTCTTATTTTGTCCATTACCTTCGGGATCATTTCCACCACCACCATCACCGATAGAAATATAAAGGTATCCGTCTAATCCAAAAGCAATTTTACCGCCATTATGATTACTATTATTTTGATTTTTATCAAACTGAAAAAGAACTAATTCACTATTTGGATCTACAAAATTAGGATTCGTAGTGCTTACTGTAAATCTAGAAAGTACCATTCTTACTGTAATACCCGATACAGGACTATTGGTCGTATAGTATGTGTATAAATATCTGTTAGTACTATAATCAGGATGGAAAGCTAGTCCTAGTAACCCTACTTCTTGACCATCTCTAAAACGTACACGATCTGTAATATCCAAGAAAGTAGCTACATCACTAGCTGTGACATCACTTTTTCTGGGAAACACTTTGATTCTTCCTCGTTGTTCTACTATAAACATTCTATCTGTTCCATCACCGGGAGATTGTATTTCGGTAGGAAATTCGAAATCTATGTTAGAGAAAGCGGCTTCATACGTGATTTGTGCTGTACCAAAATAGGTGAAAAAAAGTAGCACGAAAACAATTGGGGTGATTAGCGTTTTCATTTTTAGAGTTTTAAGATAAGTGACTCTATTTCAACGAAAAAAAATATTACTTAGTATGATTTTTATAAGATTTCTAAAGGTGTTTACCCAGCCACTCTTTAAACTGATAAAAATTACGCGGATCTACTCCGTGGCCAACAGGGAATTCATTTAAGGATGTTTGTATTCCAAGTTTAGCAAGTTTCAATGGAGCTTTACGAGCCCAATCTATTGGAATTACTTGATCAACACTTCCGTGAGAGCAATATAAATTAAGTTTTGAAAAATCGTTACCAACATAATTTTCTTTGAGAATATCCTCATTTAAATACCCGCTCAATGCTATTACATTTTTTACTTTTTCAGGATAGGAGAGTGCTACAGCATAGCTAAGAATAGTACCTTGACTAAAACCAAGTAATGTAACATTATCAGGATCCAGATTATACGTAATTACAGCTTCATCTATAAAATTCGCTATTTTATCTCTCGATTCTATAGCCTGTGCATCATCGCTAAATTTTCCTTGTGCAGCATCAAAATAAATGGCATACCAAGCATTTCCATAGGGTTGCATAGGATATGGAGCTCTGACAGATATAATGAATAGTTCATCCTGAAGTTCAGAAGCAAATGAAAACAAATCATTCTCATCACTACCATACCCATGAAACATAAATAAAACAGGAGTTTTGTCTTTTTTTAGGGTAGGTTCTTTAATGATGTGATGCAATGATAATTTTTTGGTTTCCATACTAGTTATTTTATATCAGATTTAGTCTGCCTAAATCTATTTCAATTGTAAATGTATATGATCATCATGCCGAACTGCCTGACAACCGTGAAATCGTATTTTAGAATTTTGTATTCCTAACCTACTTTTAAGATGGGGTTCAATAAAAACTTTTCCTACCTTTTGTTGATTTACAATTGCCAAAAGTAAATCTTTTGTAGCTTTTTCTGAAAACTTAAGTTGATTATTTGAGACACCAAAAGTTAAGTATTTTGCAAAATCATATTGCCAATATCCTTTTTTCTTACAAGCTCTAACTTGATTATATTCTCTTGGATTTGGATCTTCATATACACCATAACCCCAAAGTGCTGGTTTTTTATTGGTAATTGTCCCTTTGTTATTTGTATAAATGAAAGAAATGTCAATTTTTTTTCCATCGTTATGACTTAGGTGTGGAGGTAAAGGAAATCCATTTATGAATGGAAAGTTAGCATCCAGATATACTAATCTAATGGTGTTATGACTCTTATTAATAGTTTTAGCAATTTTTTGTAAAGAGACATTTAGTTCGGGGGTTACGTAGTTTCTATTACTAAGTATTGTAAAAAATGTACAGGCTTCAATAAGATCATTATTCTTTATTTTTTCTCTGCCGAAAACAGGAGCTAGATAAGGTACTACTGTAAATGTTATTATTAAATACGTTATCGTAAAGACTCCTATCTTTATAAATCGATAGTTTCTTATAGTTTTTTTAATGGTTAATTCAATTGCCAAATAAATAATCCCTCCAATTTGAGTTGATAGTGTTAGAAATGTTATTATTAATATTTTAAAAGTTATTTTTAGAATCTTCTTCATAAAACTAAGATCTATTTTGTTTGAAATCTGAATTGACTAAAACTACGTTTTTTTAATAAACAATTATCAAGCTATCCTAGGTATATGATCTATAAAGCTCTGTTTAAATGTTAAATATGAATATTCTTACTTTTTTAAATAATTTATTTGTCTTTTTTTCTCATGTCGTATTTAATGATTTTTCATTGATTAATACTGTTAAACAAATCATAAATTTATGTTAAAAACATAAATTTATTATGGTTTTACCGTAGTATTGGTTTAAGTTTGAATAACCAAACTCAACAATCTATGAAAAAAAATACTTCTTTAGTTATTTTCAAAATTACTTGATAATCAATATTTTATTTTAATAAAAGATCTTTTTTCTTCTAAGAAATACTACAAGTTAAAAGATTTAGATTCTAAGTATACAGTGTTTTGTGTAATATGATAAATGAAATTTTAAAATTATTTTATTTCAAAATTATTTAAACTATATATTCCCTTAATTAGTTTTTATAAACAACAAGTTTTTTATTATTATTTTGTATTTAATCGATTAAAACTGTATTTCATCGATATTATATTATTTTTTTCAATCAGTTTATTGATAAAAAATGATACTTTAAAAGTAGATTTACTATGGCTAAACCGTAATACTAATTATTTATAACCCAAACTTTATGAAAAAAATTACCTACTTACTACTATTATGTGTCTGTTTTAGTTTTACACAGACAGAAGATAGTTATCAAATGACTATCACAAAAATAGCTGATGCGTATAATGCAAAAGATGCTAATAAGCTTTTCGAGTTATTCTCTTCGGATTTACAATCGTCATTTACCTTAGATAAGGTGCAAAGTTTTATAGCTAATAATCAAGCTAAAAAAGGAAATATAGGAGAGTCTTCTTTTTTAATGGATGATGAAGGCAGTAAGCGTTACTTAGTAGAATTCGAAAATTCATCAACAATTCTAATATTAAAGTTATCCTCGGATAATAAAATTACTCAATTATCCCTAGAAGAGTATTAAAAATCAATTTAAATTATAAAAAGAAAAAAATGAAAAAAAATTTAACGCTAAGATCTATGATGCTTATATTCTTGACTGGATTGGTAGCATTTGGGACAAACACGATTAGTGCCCAACAAAGTGTAAAATATGGAATGTTAACCTTTAATAAAGCGGTTAATATTTCAGGTAAGCAACGTATGCTAAGTCAGAAAATGGCTAAATCTTATTTATATCTAGTAGAGAACCCTAGTGATACAAAAGCAAAAAGAGATCTTTTAACTAGTAAAATTATTTTCGAAAAGCAAAATGGTATTATTAACCAAAATTCTGGTTATAAAGTAACTAAGGACAGAATCGCTAAGGTAGACGCTATTTGGGTAGAGTTTAAAAAGCTTATTGAAACTACTCCTAATTATGATAATGCAAAAAGTATTATAGATTTAAATACAGATTTACTTAAAGCAACAAATGATGTAGTATCTGCTGTTATTGTTGAGTCCAAAGGAGCTAATCAAAGTGATGAGAATTTACTTGAAGATGATGGTTCTAGTGAATCTGATTTAGAGCTTAAAAAAATGATAGACATGGCTGGAAGACAGCGTATGCTTTCTCAAAGATTGGCATTATATTATTTCGCAAATCAAACGACTTTGAAGACTAAAAATTCTGAGCAAATGCTGAATAATGTTTTTAATGAACTCGATGGTGCTATTACAATGTTACTTATATCTAATTTTAATAACGAACAAATTGATGAAAAGTTAGGAGTAGCTATGTCAAAATGGGAGCAAGTAAAAAACGGGAAGGAAAAGCTAATGAATCAAGGGTTTAAACCTCTAGAAATGTATAAGATAAGTAATGATTTAACAAAAGCATTTAATGCAGTAACTAGCTTATACGAAAAAGTTAAGATATAGATTATTATAAAATACCGTGAATAAAACGGGGAAAATTACGTATTTTAAACAAAATTTTTAATACGTATTTTTTTTGTCTAAACTTTTAAAAACCTATTGAGTATGAAAATAAAATTACAATTACTATTGTGTACTGTGTTATTAGCGAATGTTATAACAGCTCAGGAATTAAGTATTGATTTAGATTTTAGAGATCGATTTGAATATCGTCATGGATTCAATAATCTGGTTCCTCAAGGAGCGGATCCTGCTGCTTTTGTGCAACAGAGAGCCAGGCTAAAATTTGGGTACACTTCCGAAAAATTCAAAGCTCATTTTAGTATTCAAGATGTAAGAGTATGGGGAGATACCAGACAGATTCTGGATAATGATGCTAATAATAATTTACAAGTTGCAGAAGCCTGGGCGTCCTTGGCATTCGGAAAAGGTTGGTCCACTAAAGTAGGTCGACAAATGATATCATACGATGATCAGAGAATCTTAGGTGGTTTAGATTGGGCATTACAAGGTCGTTTTCATGACTTAGCTTTAATAAGATATGGAAACGAAAAGATCAAATTAGATCTTGGTTTTGCATTTAGTCAGAATGATCTAGATGCACTTCCTGGTAATCAAACAGGAACAATATATAATGTTACTGGTTTTTTTAGCTATAAAGCCATGGAGTATGCACACTTAACCTGGAAAGCTTCAGAAAAAGCAACGCTTAGTTTTTTAGCATTAAATAATACATTTCAGAATGTAATAAATGGTACTCCTACTGATGGATTCTATCATACACATACATTTGGTACACATTCTAAATTTAAACTAGGAGGAGTAGGTCTTGCTTTAAATGCATATTTACAAGCAGGAGAAGGCCCTGATACCACTGATCCTGCAAGTCCATCTACTGATCTTTCTGCATATTTAGTTGGACTAGAAGCCAATGGGAAAATTGGTGCTGTTGGTATTGGAGGTGGTTTTGAAATCCAAAGTGGTACAGATCAAAACGAAACGGATGGAAAAAACTATTCTTTCTTTCCTCTTTATGGTACCAATCATAAGTTTAATGGATATATGGATTACTTTTATGTTGGAAACCATGCAAACTCTGTGGGTTTAACTGATATATATGCCAAAGCAAATTTTAAATTTGGAAAATCCTCAAGTCTTCTTGTCAAAGGACACTATTTCTCATCAGCCGCTACTCTTATAGATGATACAGATGGATCAGAGGCAGACAAATACCTTGGAACGGAAGTAGATATTGTATTTACACAAAAATTACTACCCTATGCATCCGTAAAAGTTGGATATTCACAAATGTTTGCTGGAGAGGGAATGGAGTTTCTAAAAAATCAACCTAATCCAAGTGGATTACAAAACTGGGGATGGGTTCAATTAGTGATCAAACCTAATTTCCTTAAGTGGAGCCCTAAACCTTTACAATAGATTTGTTACTAGTATTTTATTCAAAAAAATCCTGATACATAAGATTCATCAGGATTTTTTGAATATTGTTTTTAAATTCTTACTACATTAAACTTAAAATTGTATAATTCTTATTTGTTAAATACGTATTAATACTTATTTTTGATGAAATTAGTGGAATATTCCCTTTTCTTAAAACCTTTTAAAATTACTTTTGCTATGAAAAAATTAATATATTTTGGTTTGTTCTTTTGTTTACACATAGGAGTAGCTCAATCAGATGCTGATTATGAAAATACAATGAAAACCATAATTGATTCATATAATGCTAATGATGCACAACAAATTTTTGATCAGTTCTCTACTGATTTGCAAGCCACTTTTACTATAGATAAAGTGAAAGAATTTTTAGCTAAAACTCTAGAAGATCAAGGCAAGTTTTCAGAATTTGATTTTATGGATCAGGACGGTGGTAACAGGTACTTAGTGCAATCCGAAAATGATTCTGTAATATTAGTTATAGTATTATCGGCCGATCTAAAACTCACTAAATTTGCTGTTGAATAGATAGATAGAGTGTTTATTTTATAAAAGTAAACCACTCCTGAAAATAAGGCCCAACGATTGGAACAGTTTTTTGTTCTTCTCTTATAGCGGTTATCAAACCAAAAACCCAAAGAACAAATATGAAGATGTAAAATGATGACGAAATTACCCATGAATCAAACATACTTACCAATGCCCCTAGTAAATAGAAGCCAATATTAATACCTAATGCTTGTCTTATATGAAAACTGGCAAACGTATTTTTATCATCTTGATTCATAAAAAAGGCTATAATCGTTCCGATGATAGTAATGTATGATATAACAGCGGCTGTTTTTCCTTGTTTTTCGTAATCTGATTCCATGATTGATGTTATTTTGTTATTCATTTTTAGTTATACTATCAAAGAAATATATCTGTGTTAGATAACTGAGGTTCTTTTTGGTTCTTATTCACCAAGTATTAATAAAACACTATTTTATTTCAATACCAACTGACCGTTTCCGACAATTCCATAGGTATTTCCTTTTATAGTCTTATTTATAAATGCACTATTCTTAGAAGTAGATAGTATAAGTTCTTCTACAAATGTAGTATTACCTTTTGGTGTAAATAATGATAAGTCAGCTTTATTTCCTTTATCAATAGAAATACTTTCAATTCCAAAAATTGATTTTCCTTGAGTAAGTAATGCTACAGTTTGTTCAATATCTAGGACATTGTTTAGTATTCCAAATGTACTTTCTAAACCAATTGTTCCATACTTGGCATTATCAAATTCTACCTTTTTATGTTCAACATCCATAGGTTGGTGATCGCTGGTTACCATATCGATAGTTCCGTCCTTAACACCTTCTAGTAAAGAATTGACATCTTTTTGAGTTCTTAATGGAGGCAATACTTTATAATTTGTTTCAAAAGTAGTTAGTTCTTCATCGGTAAGTGATAAATGATGTACAGAAACACTACAACTTACCTGTAATCCATTCGCTTTAGCTTCTCTAATCAATTGAACAGACTTAGCTGTAGATATTGTTGGAATATGTAATTTTCCTCCGGTATATTCCAGTAGGAAAAGATCTCTGGAAATTTGTAATTCTTCTGCGAGTGCAGGAATTCCTTTTAGACCTAGTACGGTGCTTTGCTCTTCTTCATTCACCATACCTTTTCCAGCAATATTATTATCCTGCGGAAAAGAAAGTACCAGCCCATCAAAGTTTTGAGCATATAATAAAGCTATTTTAAGCAAGTTCGGATTTTTAACAGATTTTTTATAATCTCCAAAAGCTACAGCTCCGGCTTGTTTCATATCATAAAGCTCTGCCATATCTACACCTTCGGACTTTGTTGTTAATGATCCAATAGGGTGCAGGTTAACTGGGTTTTGTAACGCTTTTCCTTTTAAGAAGCCTACAGAAGCACTTGTATCTGTTATTGGCAGTGTGTTTGGATTGAGAGCTATACTGGTAAAACCACTTTTAGCAGCAACATCTAATCCATTGTTTATAGTTTCTCGTTCTTCATATCCAGGTTCTCCAAAACTTACGCTACTATCAAACCACCCTTGAGATACATGCAGTGTGTCTAGTTTAATTTCTTCTATATTTTCTTTAGCCTCAATCAAAGCATCGATATCCTTAATTATTCCATTTTCGATTAGAATATCTACCGTTTGATTATGAAAGGGCGATGAGGGATCAATAATGGTAGCAGCCTTTAATAAGAAATTCATTTGAGATATTTTAATAATAGGATTTCAATTAATAAGAAAATCAGAGCAAAAATAATAAACCATTTCCAAAGTTCATGAATGCTACTTTCTTCTTTTATTTGTTCAAATAAGGAAGTTATAGAATCATTTACCACATATTCCGTCGTAGTAGAAAGATCGTAATATTGTAAATCACTTTCTGCGGTATTGTAATTATAGCTTACATTTTGGATAAGTTGCTCTTTATCTTTTAGTGCATATATTCCAGCCTTTGTAGGGACTTCATCGGTTGTAATTCGAACTTTGGCAGCAAAACTTTGTTGGAGAGGGATATTACTTTCTTCTTTAGATTCTAAAGATAATATTCCATCCTGTCCTAAAGATATCGGGATATCATAGGTGTTTGTTTGTCCAATAATGTATGATATATCAGAAAGTTGCAAGCTTTGTTTTCCAATGTTATATAAGGTAGGAACAATTAGTGGCGAATTCTTAAAATTCGAATTCTCGTTATCAATTGATGCTGTGAATATGTACAAAGAATTTGTTTTGTACAAAAAAGGTGTTTGATCCTCGAAAGATAAAATACTATTATCGGAATTTGTTCTATAGAACGAATTAACCTTTGGGTATTGAAAATTAGTTATTCTCTTGTCAAAAACTCCTCTGTATAACGGATGCGAAAAATTAATATTAGTTATACTCTTTTCCTGTGTATTTAAATCTAATAGGCCTTCTTTAGAAAAACTATTAATCAGTTGTTGATATGAAACGATATTACCATCTGTAGCAGGAATGAAGCATATAGTTCCACCTTGGTCTTCGAATGATTTAAGAGCATTAATTAATGAGACTGGAATTTGTTTTAGTTCATTAATTAGTACCAGGTTAGCATTACTAATATCATTATAATTTAGTTTTTCTAATACGGTACTTATTAGAAAGAACTCATCAGTAGTATAGATGTTTTTTATAAAACTATCGCTTGCCTCATTAATGGCTAATACCCTAATCTTTTCTGGAGTATTAATTGTAAAATACCTAGAGTTGTCAAAAGTTAAGGCAGGATCTTCTAGTACAATACGACCGTTAACCTTACTATTATCATCAACTTTAAACTGGGTATTTGTCGTCCCATTTTTAGGGATTGTAACAGAGGTTTTTCCTAATAACTTTTCGTCATTATAAAAGGCAATAGAGACATTATCAGCATTAGCATCTGTATTACTTACTAAAACATTAAGAACTAATTCATTACTTGCATTACGCTGCAATGAAAGACTGTCTATCGAAATATTCTGGCGAGTTACAGGCTGTAGTTGTACAAAATTTGTTTCGGTGTCAGTATCAAAAGGAAGATCAAAAGCTTCATTTTTTTGTTGAAAATCAGAAACCATAATAATCCGTTTAATAGTTTCTGGGGCGTTTCCGATAAGTTGTTTTCCTTTTAGGTATGCTGCACTATATGGTATCTGATTAGATGTATATTCAAGCTGAAGTAAATCATTCTGTATATCTTTTTTACTTACATCCTTAAATGTTTTGGTATTCGTAAAAATAGAGACCTTTTCATCTTCGGGTAATACACTTAATAACTCCTGGATTGCTCTCTGCAACAAAGGACCTTTAGAGCCTTTGGCTTGCATACTAAAAGAATTATCCAGATATATTGCAGTTTCACTTTTTTTACCAACGATTTCTTCTGAAGCTAAAAACGGTTGAGCAAAAGCAATAATAAGTCCTGCTAGCGCAAATAATCTTGCAAGAAGTGTTAACCATTTTTTGATCTGAGAACTTTTACGCGTCTGTATTGTAACCGCTTTTAGAAATTGCACATTAGTAAAAGGCACTTTCTGAAAACGACGTAATTGAAATAAATGAACTATAATAGGAATAACAAGTGCAAATAAAGCATAAAGAAATTCTGGGTGTCTGAATTGCATTCTTGATTAACGTTTGTCAAATATACTATAAGATTTGTTATTGACCGTTTAGGCTTAACGAATTTTTAGGGTAAGAAAATACCATAAGCTATCAAATCGTTTTTACTCATTTGTATTCTTTAATAATTCTATCAGATCTACTTTATATGTTTTTAGCCATTCCTTATTAACTGTAAAATAATAACTTTTGCCATTTTTTCTATTCACCAAACTATCGATATATACATTCGTTTTATTTTTTCTTTCTCTTACACCGATGGTTACTTTTTGTATTGTATCGTAATCTAAAACAATATTTCTAAGAATATATTTATCAAAAGTATCTCTTTTTACAATCAATATATCGTCTTTTTGGTAGTTGACCTTATCATTTTCTAATTGATGGAAAAATGAATCTTTAGACATTTTAATCATAATGTTTTTGTCTAGTTTCATAGCGGACGGAACTAAATAACGCTTTTGAGAAGTACTTAATAGAGCAAAGAAGGTTATACTTACTAAAACAGGTTTGGCTAATTTAAATACTATTGTTTTAGATTTAATTAAAAGAATAGAAGGGCTGTATGGATACAAAGGGATTAAGACTAAAACACAAATAATGTCAGTATAATCTATTGTCCTATCAAATTGTATAGTTTCTAAAGCATTCCAAAATTCAATAATCGGTTGACTATAAGATGTTTTCCAGAAGCTAAAAGCAATGGCTGTAATTATAAATATGCCCTTTTTAAATTTGCTAGCAAATGATGTTAAAAACAAAGCAAAAACTATAATTCCAAATATGTCAGATAATTTTCCGGTAATCCAATTATGAAAAGCATATTTAAGAAAGAAATCATTTATCAAAAGAATCAATAACGAACTGATAAAAATCGGATTAATGATATACTTAGATTGCATAATGTCTTTAAATTCTGTGTTTTAATAATCATTTCTATAATTAGCTAATATAATGAAGACTTACTTAGGATTTATAAAATACAGGAATTTAAACTTGATAATAAGGTATTGCATTTCGTAATAAGTAAAGTGTTTTTATAAGTTAGATTTCAAATAAATAGAGAAAACTATTAAGAAAATTTTAATACTAAAAAATAGGCGTACCTTTGCTGCTGCATTCAGAAATGGCATAACGTAATAGATTGTTGTTTCTTAAACAATTTATATGTCATTTAATTCATTAGGATTATCCGATGCTTTATTAAAAGCAATCGATAAAAAAGGATATACTGTTCCTTCTCCAATTCAGGAAAAAGCAATACCACCAATTTTAGAAAGAAAGGATGTATTAGCATCGGCTCAAACAGGGACTGGTAAAACAGCTGGTTTTACATTACCTATACTTCAATTATTATCACAAGGACAACACTATAGGAAGAGACCTATTCGAGCATTAATATTAACTCCAACTAGAGAACTAGCTGCTCAAATATTAGATAATGTAAAAGCATATAGCGAATTTGTTGATTTAAGATCTATGGTTGTTTTTGGAGGTGTAAATGCTAATCCACAAATAAGATCTTTAAGAAATGGAGTTGATATATTGGTTGCAACTCCGGGTCGCTTACTAGATTTACATAGTCAAAGGGCACTTTCTTTAGCAAAAACCGAAATTCTAGTATTGGATGAGGCAGATAGAATGCTGGATATGGGATTTCAGAGAGATATCAATAAGATATTAGCTTTGTTGCCTCAGAAACGACAAAACCTGTTGTTCTCTGCTACATTTTCTAAAGAGATCAAAAAATTAGCTAATGGTATTTTACATCATCCAGTATCCGTAGAGGCTGCTCCAGAAAATACAACTGCAGAGAAGGTAGATCAAAAGATGTATAAGGTGGATAAAGCTAAGAAATCTGAAGTAGTCATCAAGTTAATTTCTGAAGGGAGTTGGAAGCAAGTACTCATTTTTACTCGTACCAAACATGGGGCAAATCGCTTAAGCGAAAAATTAGTAAAAAACGGAATCACATCTGCGGCAATACACGGAAATAAAAGTCAAGGAGCAAGAACAAAAGCATTGACTGGTTTTAAACAAAATAAAATTAGAGTATTGGTGGCAACGGATATTGCAGCTAGAGGTTTGGATATCCCATTGTTACCACATGTAATTAATTATGAATTACCAAATATCTCTGAAGATTATGTTCATAGAATTGGACGTACAGGTAGAGCAGGAGCAAGCGGAGAAGCCATCTCATTAGTTTCTCAGGAAGAAGTTGCTTATGTAAAAGGAATAGAAAAACTATTAGGATTAACTTTACCTAAAGAGACCATAGAAGGTTTTGAACCAAGTTTTGTCTTTGATTATAATGCTGCACCTCCAAAGAAAAACCAACAAGGAAGGAATAAACGTAATAATAGAAATAATAACAGAAGACGTAAAAGATCATAAAAAATGCGGAAGTAAAACTTCCGCATTTTTTATGATCAAATGAAATATTTTTTATCATTAAAAGATATAATATCCAACAGAAAGTTGAAAAGTTCCGTTTTTAGAATCGACATTGTCTACCACATCGGTTAGTCCAAAGTTATATCTTGCTTGAGCAAAGAATTTTCCAAATTCTACACCAGCTCCTACGGCACCACTAACATCAAAGCTTTCAGGTTCTCCAACTTGAAAATCATCATTTACTACGATACCAAATTGTGGACCTGCTTCGAAACTAACGAACTTAAGAAATTTATATTTCACTAATATTGGCACATTCACATAGTCAATGTCTGTATCATCTGCTCCTTGAGCAGAATATAAAATTTCTGGCTGAATGGCAAATTTGTCAGCGATTCCCAATTGTCCAACAACTCCGATATGATACCCTGTTCTGCTGTCTAGATCCGTATCTCCGTTTATATTAGAAAAGTTAACACCTCCTTTTACACCAAATTTGATACTTTGTGCATTAGAAATTGTAGTAAAACCGATAAGCGCAATGGCTAAAAAAAATAGTTTTTTCATAAGTCTAATTATTGATTGTTCAAATCAAATATAGAAACTTATATATTAATAAAAGGTTAAAACAACGTAATTGAGATATAAATAAATATCGTTTGTTGGTATAAAACTCTGTAAACCCCAGTAATAGAAAGGATCGACAAAAGCTTTGTTTTTTCGGATTAAAAACTGCTAATAACGTATTTTGATAAAAAATAGACTTTTATTTCTCTATTTTATTTCATTATTTTCAAAAGAGATATTGTATTCTATCCCATTTTCCTGATAACAGATGGTAAAATCATTTATAATTCCAGGTCTATCTGTTGGGAGCCAATTTCTACTTTCTTTTGTTACAATGATCACTCCATTATGATCGCCAACCCAACAAAAGTTTTCTCTAAAACTATTTCTATCGATAGGGTTAATTCCGAATTCTTTAATCAATGTATTTGCCATTTTTATAGGATCTATATGTGGCAACCCGATTTCATTAAGCTTAATTACTTGATCTATAGAAAAATTATTGCTTTTGGGATAATTTACTAATGGCCGCTCAATAAATTCAACTATATTTTCATCCTTGTCATAAAAATAAATCGCTCTTCCGCTATCGAATTGAATGATGTTATCTCCTTTATAAGGTAGAAGTGAAATATTTTTATTCTCTAAAAAATCAATTGCTGTATGGATCGAACCTGTTGGTATTAAGAAAGCAAAATGATAATAAAAATCTTTTTTAGACTTTCTAAATGTTAGTATGTTTTCTTGAGTAAAAAGGCTAAGAGTGTCTGGATCTTTTTGACATTGAAATCCTAATAGGTCATTATAAAATTCCTTTTGTTGTTCTAGGTTTCTTGAAAATATGTTTAACGTTTTTATTTCCAAATATGCTGATGTAAAAGATATTTTTGGTTTGTTTAATAATAACTAAATTCAAATTTAATGGAATTAAAATTAATTAAACACGAACGTATCGAACCATTATTACTTTCTGAAGATTTTTGTATTAGCTTATTTACCATAGCAAGAAACTCAGAAGAGTCTTTTTCGGATAAATTTTCAAAGAATTTTTGTTCAGAACGACTTAATAAACCTGATGAATAGTTGCTTTTACAAGATAAAGAAGATGTATCATCAAGAAAACATTCAATTGTACCTTTTGGTTTTAATCCATTTAGTTTTTTACTTATAAACTTTGATGTTTTGTCTTCCAGATTCTTCATACTTATTGAGTTAATATAAATAAGTATGTAAACGTAAAATAGAGTTTACGTATTGTGTCATAGAAATTTAGCTGAAGATGAATCTTTTTCAAAATCTAAAATGTTTCATAATAGATATTTTTTAAAGACCTTTTATTAGGAGTAGTCAATTAATTTCTTTTTCTGCATTCCCCAAGCAATTACCTGAACTCCTTTTGAATATCCAATTTTATTAGGTTTTCCTTTCAATAAATTAACAAAGCGAGCATAGTTAACCGTTAAATTTTTAACTTCAATTTCTTGTAAGTGCCATTCTGGATGATGAATCTCATATTCATTTATGATGTCTTTAGAATCCTGAAAAAGAGCATATCGCTCCGTTAACCAAATATCCAGATTAGACTTCGTTTTTTGATCTTTCCCTATTTTAAATTGAATTTCGAAGAGGTCTCTAAAAGTATTATTAGATGAATTATAAAAATCTGATTCTCTTTTCATTTTAGAATATCGATAGGGTAGTTCTGAAATTTTCTTAGCGATTCTACAAGAAATCTTTTTTCCTCCTTCAATACTTAAGAAATAAACTCCAGTCTTTTTTCCTGATTTAATATATGTTCGAATATTAATTTCATTAAAATTAGAAATAGGAGTAAAGTACGGAAGATATTTCGGTCTAATCTTTTCCATTGAAAAAGCTACTAATGAAACCCAAGCATCTCCCTCAAATAGATCAATTTCCAGTTCTTTAGGAACAAATTTTTTAAGCTCGTCATAATCTACTTTCCAATGCAGAAAAATTGCATTATTCCATTCTTGATAGTATTTCCAAGGTTCATTAGGTAAATCCCAGGGTCTATGCCGAGTGTTTTTTAATATTTCCTGAATGGTCATTCGATTATTATTGAATACTTTTTTTAGATATCGTATTTACGTACCTTTAAAAACATGATTAAAGATACAAAATTGGCTGTCCTTATAGATGGTGATAATATACCGGCAAAATATCTAAAAGAAATGATGGAAGAGATTGCGAAGTACGGTACTCCAACTATTAAGAGGATTTATGGTGACTGGACCAAACCGTATTTAGCTAAATGGAAGAATATTCTTCTCGAAAATGCTATCAATCCAATACAGCAGTATAGCTATACTACAGGAAAAAATGCTACCGATTCTGCAATGATTATAGATGCTATGGATATTTTATATTCAGAAAAAGTCAATGGATTTTGTTTAGTCTCATCTGATAGCGATTTTACTAAACTAGCCATGAGATTAAGAGAAGCTGGTGTTGTTGTATATGGACTTGGAGAAAAGAAAACACCAGAACCATTTATAGTTGCTTGTGATAAGTTTATTTATTTAGAAATTCTGAAACAAGATACAGAGAAAAAGGATGGTAAAGAGAAGTTGGAAAAATCTAACTTAGATAAAATTACGCCTAAAGTAATAAGGTTACTAAGAAATTCTGTTTCTGATGCAGCTGATGAAGATGGATGGGCTTTTATGGGAGATGTTGGCTCTCTTATTCTTAAAAAGCAACCTAATTTTGATTCTAGAAATTTTGGATTCGAAAAATTAACACCATTGTTTAAGTCATTAAAGCAATTCGAGATCGAACAAAGAGATCAGAATAATCGAAAGTTTAAATTGGTTTATGTTCGTAATAAATAGATTTGTTTTTTTATAACATTGTATCTTCGCGAAAAATTAGAATCGATATCCTTTGCAACACGAATTCACCATACAAGTAGCACCAGAAATTGCTGCAGATCCAGACAAGCTAAAAGCTCAGGTGTCCAGAAAAAATGGTATCCCTTTAAATGAAATAAGGTATGTCCAAATTTTAAAGAGATCTATTGATGCCCGTCAAAAAGCTATTAAAGTAAATCTAAAAATAAAGGTATATGTTCAGGAAGATTTTGTCGATCAAGCTATTAAATTACCTGAATACCCGGATGTGTCTGAAGCAAGTGAAGTTGTCATTATTGGAGCAGGTCCTGCGGGATTGTTTGCAGCTTTACGTTGTGTAGAGTTAGGGTATAAACCAATAGTGTTAGAAAGAGGAAAGGATGTTCGTAACAGAAGAAGAGATCTTAAGGCAATAAATAGAGATCATATTGTGAATCAAGACTCTAATTACTGTTTTGGAGAAGGAGGAGCAGGGACTTACAGTGATGGTAAGTTATATACACGCTCTAAGAAAAGGGGAGATGTAAACCGTATTCTTCAATTGTTAGTAGGTTTTGGAGCAACTGATCAGATTTTGGTAGAAGCACACCCACATATAGGCACCAATAAATTACCTGCGATTATAGCGGCTATCAGAGAAAAAATAATAGCACACGGAGGAGAAATTCATTTTGAAACACGGGTAACTGATTTTAGTATCAAGAATTCCGAAATTACTGGAGTAACTTTACAAAATGGAGATACTATTGAAGCTAATAAAGTAATCTTAGCCACAGGACATTCGGCAAGGGATATTTTTGAGTTATTGCACAAGAAAAATATAGAAATAGAAGCAAAACCATTTGCATTAGGAGTTAGAGTAGAGCATTCTCAACAATTAATCGATCAAATCCAGTATAAATGTGAAGTTCGTGGACCTTACCTTCCTCCATCTCCTTATAGTATCGTAAAACAAGTAAAGGGTAGGGGGATGTATTCTTTCTGTATGTGTCCAGGTGGAGTTATTGCTCCTTGTGCCACGAGCCCTGGAGAAGTAGTAACTAATGGTTGGTCACCATCAAAAAGAGACCAACCTACCTCTAATAGTGGAATTGTAGTAGAGTTACGTTTAGAAGATTTTAAAGAATTTTCTGAGTATGGGCCTTTATCAGGAATGTATTTTCAGAAAAAAATAGAACAACAAGCCTGGCATCTGGCTGGAGAAACTCAACGAGTTCCTGCGCAACGATTAGTAGATTTAACACAAGGAAAAACATCTTTGGATTTACCTGAGACTTCTTATAAACCTGGTTTAACATCTGTAGATATGAATGAAGTATTTCCAAAGTTTATTCATAGTACGCTTCAAGAAGGTTTTAAAGCTTTCGATAAAAGTATGCGAGGTTATCTAACCAATGAAGCGGTTGTACATGCTCCAGAATCCAGAACTTCTTCTCCGGTAAGAATACCCAGAGATCGATATACATTAGAACATACGCAAATAAAAGGACTCTATCCTTGTGGAGAAGGTGCAGGTTATGCTGGAGGAATTATTTCTGCGGCTATAGATGGAGAAAAATGTGCTGAAGCTTGTATAGTTACTAGGACCTAAATCTTCATTTATTTTTTAATTGAGAAATCAAATGTGGTTTGTATTCCAAGATCAGATTTAACCTTGATACACCCTCCAAGTGTCTCTACTAATTTTTTTACCGTAGACAACCCTATCCCATTTCCTTTATTACCACTTCTATCAATTCCATTGGCGGTTGTAAATAATTCGAAAATAGAATCTATCTGATCCGCTGGGATACCCATACCATTATCAGTTATTTTAAAGAAATAAAAGACGTTGTCCTCTGTGTGTTCTATATCTATTATAATATGTTCTTTATCATTATACTTGATACTATTACCTATCAGATTAAAAAAAATCTGTTTTAATGCAGATTTATTACAGTTTAATGCAGGGTTTGATTCTGGGAAATTGATTGTGCAATCTGGTTTTATGCTTAGTAGCTCTGCAATTTCTCTAAGAAGGTAGTTAAGTTTAAATAGTTCGGGTTTATTTTGAGCTAAGCTATCACTTTCATAATGATCTAGGACATCATTGATATAGTCACTCATTGAAAATGAGGATTGTTTTATGTATTCAAAATATTCTGAAGTCTCCTTATCCAGATTATTTGCTAATTTTAGTTTTAATAAATCCGAAGTAGTAATAACATTAGCTAGTGGCATTTTTAAATCATGAGAAATTACTCTGGCAAATTCTTTTAAAGATTCGTTTCGTTTTCTCAGCTTATCTTCTACTTTCTTTAAATCATTATTTTTTTTATTGAGTTCAAATAAAATGATAACCTGATGAGCAAGTGATTTTAATGCTTCTAGCTGTTTGTCACTTAGTTCTTTAGGTTGACTATCAATCACGCATAAAGTTCCTAAAGCAAAACCATTTTTGTCAATAAGCGCTACGCTGGCATAAAAGATTACTGTACCATTTAATGTAAGCGGGTTATCACGAAAACGCTCATCTGTTCTTGCATCCTTAACTATTAATGGAGTTTTTGGCTCTAGAATTGCGTGTGCACAGAAAGATTCCTTTCTTGGTATTTCATTCGTAGAAAAACCATATGCGGACTTAAACCATTCTCTATCACTATCGACTAATGATATTAAAGCAATTTTTGTATCACATAAGTACGCAGCCAACGCTGTAATCTCATCAAACTTGTTTTCGGATTCAGTATCAAGAATATTCAATGATTTTAAAGCTTCAATTCTAAAATCTTCATTTATGGGGAGTGCTGGTACGATCATCTTCGTCAAGAATTGTCTTATTTGAAACAATTCTTAATAAAATTAACAAAAAAAAATCAGAAATTAAGAATTCCCTACTTAGATTATTCTAAAAACTCACAAATATCTAATATTCACCCATGTTTTCGTTTAAACTTTTTATAAATGCAATAATATCATCAATCTCCTGTTTTGTTAAATTTAAAGGATCCGGAGGTAAGGTTTGATATGGCTGATTTATTCCTATTCCGGCTCCGCCACCACGATTATAAAAATCCATTACTTCTTCTAATGTATTATATACACCGTTATGCATGTAAGGGGCTGTTATCTCTGCGTTTCTAACTGTAGGTGTTTTAAAAAAGTGTTTTCGTTCTGGTGTCTTGTACACCATATATCTTCCTAGGTCTTTACTTATAGTCGCATTAATAGTATCATTAGTTGATGGAACACCAATTAATTCTATTTCAGATTCTTTGTAATCTGGAGGAACGGTACCATTGAATAATGGAGCAAAATGACAAGTTGCACATTTGGCTTTCCCATTAAATAGGTTAAATCCGTTAATTTCACTCTTAGAAAGTGTGTTTTCAAGATTGTTAATGTTTCTATCAAATTTAGAACTAAAAGGAATAAGACTTCTGATATAGCTTGCAATAGCATTTCTGATATCATTATTGTTGATTTCCCTATTAGGGTAAACTTCAGAAAACTCTTCAACATATGCTTTATCTTCTAGAACAGCTTTTTCTAGTGTTTTTAAATCTGTATGGAATTCATTTTGATTCTCCACTACATTTATGATTTGACCTTCTAGTCCGCCAGCTCTTTTATCATAAAAGAAGGCTTGTTGTAATGCAGCGTAAACTAGTGTTGGACTATTACGAGTGACTCCTTTAGAAATTTTAAGCCCATCTGTAAATGCTTTATCAGGTTGATGACAAGTTGCACAGCTTATTTTTTTATTAGAAGAAAGATTTTTGTCATAGAACAATCTTTTACCTAGCGTTATTTTTTCTGAACTAAGTTTTTTCTGACTTTGATCAGCGAAATAATTTACATTAAAAGTGCTTGATGAGAAAAGAGAAATAGCATCATTTTTTATAGCCAATTCGAATGGAAATTTCACCTCCCAATCTGTAACTGTTTGATTCCATAGATTTAACTGTCGATGCGTATGATTTTTGATGAAATGATACCTGTCAAAGTTATTAAAATTTCCTTCTAAATTATTTAAAGTAGTTGTGATTTCAGTCTGCCATTTTTTGAATAAGTTTTCATCTTGAAATTCATTTTTGAATATTGATAAATAAGTAAATAAACTTTGGTAAACTATACGAGAATCTTCTAATGAATTTTCTAATACAGGAGAGTCAAAACCAGTAATTCCTGTAAGTGCTACTCTTACTATAGCTTTTCTAAGTAGCCATAAAAAATGATATGGTTTTAGATGATTAAAACTTGTGTTTTTCTTTATTAGTTTTAATCGGCCGGTAATTAGATTAACATGTTTTGCAACAGCGTTTGTATCTATTTTATCTACAAAAATCTCTTCTTCAAGAACTTGAAAGCCGCTTGGAGATTTAATTTTGATATCGGTAAAGTCTTCTTCTTCTACTTTTAAAATATTTGGTTGATTAAGAAAACCATAGTTTTCGACATCCAGACTCGATAGAATAGGTTCTAGTTTCTTAAAGTATTTTTTTGCTTTCTTAAAATTATATTCGATTTGAGTAGGATTATGTTTGATACTATCTGTATATGCAATCGCTAAGGTAATATCCTTATTAAATTGCTTATGCATTGTAGTATTAAATGCTATTTCTTCTGTTTTTATTTCTTTATTACAAGAGAGTAAAATAGATAAAACGAAGAGGCTTATCATACGATAAGCCCCTTTATTAGTTATATAATTTGACAATAATTTCATTTGATTACTATATGATGGTACAAATTATCTTCCTAATCCTTTAACAATATATAGCATACTACCTTCTTTTCTACTGTCTGCCACATTTGGATTGGCATTAGGATCTGTAAAAGGAGTTCCGTCGGCTCGTTCCCATCCGTGATTTTGAGTGATTAAAACAAAAGTTTCATCTACACCAATGATATCAGAGATGTCTATCATTCCTGTTATTTCCCAAGTTCTATCCGCAGGACCATAACCTTGAGCTGCTGCAGTTACTTGATCACATTCCAAAACAGCCTTTAGAGCGCCTGAATTAAGATCATATTGGTATAATCTTGCATAGTGAGCAGCGGCTGGTTTAAAGTCTTGAATTCCGTTTGGATCTTCTTGGATGTACGCATAATTTTCAGTTACTAGAATATTATCTGGACTGTGAAAAGCTTCGGCTTTGCCACCTTCTTTGTCACCATCTAAGACACAAATTATTTTACCAGCTCCTGTAGGATCATTTTCGTTTAATACTACTTTATATATTCTTCCGGAACGAGTTCCTTTTCCGATAAGGTCTGGCTTATCTCTTCCAGTTACTGCAAGATATACTTCTCTGTTGTTATCAGCGGATCCTCTTCTCCAATCGATATCTTCTAGTCTGGAAAACCCCATTACGCCTTTTGATTTAGCTTCAGTGTCTAATAGGTCAATATCTTTTTCGGTAAGTTCTACGAATTCCATATCATATGTAGTACCTTCTTCCATATCCATTTCATATGTAATTCCAGGAGAAGTTACTTTTAAACCATATAATTTTCCTCCTTCTAGATCACCTCTATTTCCAACATACATGCCTAATTGACCAGAAGGAATTTCATTATTACTATTGTCATCACCAATAAACACAACGGTTTTATCAGGGTAAGCATCTTTTCCGATTGCTACGGCATTTTCTGTAGACCATTGCCCCATTGCGGTTAACATTTTTGGAGTAGCAGCAACAGAAGGATCTCTATAGGGATCGGTAGCGAAAACTCCTTTAGAATTTCCTCCCCATTCTCCTCCTGATAAATACATAGGACCAAAACCGTGTTCCTCTGGAGTGATCATAGAACCAGAACATTGAGCCGTTTCTGCAGTAGCTACTGCATTAAGAATATGTTCTCCTTTTATAGGTTTAAAAGTTTCATCCAATGTAATTCTTGCTATAGCATAATCTGCTTCTATATTATTTATTAGCGTATATGTTCCATCTGTATTACGAAGTAAACCTGCACCATCAGCCATAGAACCATAAGTGAAATTAGGAATATACGTATCTTCAGATGAAAGTAAATTGTAGATTTCAATATCTGTAAAACCAGACATTTTTTTTAAAAGAACAGGTGAGGTTGATCTGCTTTCTAATTCAATTAGATCTCCTATAGGCGGTGTTGAGGTGTCATCATCATCGTTACAAGAGATAAATAACAAACCATAACATAGCGCAAAAGGTATTAAGTAATTTTTCATGATTGTGTAAATTTTTGTTTTCACAAATTTACTATGACTGTAAGCTGAATAACTTTATGGAAATGTTTTATGTTTATTAAAGAAACATCAACCTAATGTTTAGAATGTAAACAGCATGTTACTCTTTAGAATAGTTCTAAACTAAAATTTTTCGAAAACACCTAAGCCAAATAGAGCATAGTCATATTTCACAGGGTCTAACGGATCTAATAACCTTAGATTAACATCAAGTTGATGTAATGCTTTGGCATCATTTTGTTTTCTGCTTAGTAGATTTAATTTTCTGGCAACATTACCCGAATGCACATCTAGCGGGCAAGATAGTTGCGAAGGAGATAAGCTATTCCAGATTCCTAAGTCTACACCAGCGCCAGAATCTCTTATCATCCATCTGAAAAACATGTTAATTCGTTTAGCGGCCGAATTTTTATGTGGATCACTTACGTGCTTTTCAGTTCTGGCTTGATGTGGTAAGCTAAAAAACTCTTTTTTAAAATGGTGAATAGCAGTTTGTAGATATGCGTCGTTCGCATACTGATTATAAAACCCTTCCATATCTCCGAATTTTATATAAAGATTTTGTAAACCTTTGATAAAATATGTTAGATCAATATGATTAAAAGTTCTATGAACAAAACCTTCTAAATTATCAAGATCACTTTTCTTATGATTCATTATAAAATCATAAGGAGAATTACCCATTAGAAGCATCAGTTTATGGGCATTGGTAAGAATGCTTTTACGATTCCCCCAAGAAATTGTAGCTGTCAGGAAGCCTGCTATTTCGATATCTTGTTTTTGAGTAAAAAGATGTGGGATCTGAACAGGATCTGTTTCTATGAATTTTGGCTGTTCATAAAAAGCAGCTTTCTCATCAAGAAATTCTTTAAGTTCGGATTTGCTTAGTTTCTTCACGAAGTTTTATGCAGTGTTGAAAATTTCAGAAATTTAAAAGAGTAATTACGTTTTATCGACAATTTTACCATCTACCATAACCAATTTCCGATCTGCCATATTCGCCAATTCTTCATTATGGGTGACAATAACAAAAGTTTGACCATATTCATCCCTGAGTTTAAAGAATAATTGATGGAGATTCTCTGCTGATTCACTGTCCAGATTTCCCGAAGGTTCATCCGCAAAAATCACCTTTGGATTGTTAATTAATGATCTTGCTACAGCAACTCTTTGTTGTTCACCACCAGAAAGTTCTGCGGGTTTATGATCATATCGATGTCCCAAACCTAAAAAATCCAGTAATTCCTTCGCTCTTTTTTCTGCTTCGGCTTTAGGAACCTTTTTGATAAATGCAGGAATACATACATTTTCTAAAGCTGTAAATTCGGGTAACAACTGGTGAAACTGAAAAATAAACCCTAATTGTTCATTTCGGAATTTGGATAACTGCTTTTCGGATAAGAAATTAATAATATTATTATTGATCGATAAATCGCTTCCTTTTAACTCTGATGCTCTATCCAATGTTCCTAGAATCTGTAACAAGGTTGTTTTACCTGCTCCGGAAGCCCCTACGATAGAAACAATTTCACCTTCTTTAATATGCAGATCCACACCTTTTAATACATGTAAGTCCCCGTAATTTTTGTGAATATTCTTAGCTTTTATCATCTATATGTTTCTTGAAGCAGTGAAAATAACTAATATCCTAAAATTCGGCAAGATTATCCCTTAAAAGAACCTTTTAAATTATTTATGTCCAGAAAATATACCACTCTTAATGATAAAGTATGTTGAATAGGCTGACCAAAAAGATTATCTAAACTATCAGAATAGTTAATTGTGGAAAGTTCATCTTGATTAAAAATCTGATTTCGATAGAGTAGGGTAGCTTCACTTCCAGGAGCAAATCTCCAGCTAAAACTTAGATCAAGATTCCATATATTAAAATTTGTATTCGGGTCATTTTCAGAAATGTCATAATCGGTCTGAGTACGGGTTCCATCATTGTTTAACGTATAAAATACATTTTCTGAGTAATCTGCGGTGCTCCAGAAATTTCTAAAACGTAGATTAATCGCCTTATATGGGTCAAAGTTGTAACTAGCACTTAATGAATTTTCTATGGTAGTAATATCTCGTTGGCCCAAGAATACATCCGTATCGTCATTGTCAATATATCCGAAATTCCGTTTTCTTATAGAGTAATCGGTTGCCCAAATAACTAAGAATTTATCAGAAAATCTATATCTCGGAGAAAGGTTCATACTATAGGTTTGCTGATCATCTTCAAACCAATTACGATGGAATACACGTATATCATAAGCAAACTTTTTTCGATAATCAGAAGATACCCATAAGTTAACACCAAGATTCTCGCTGTATGTTACAAATCTGCCATCTACTCTAGGTTCAAAATAATCATCCGTATCAGAATCATAAATTGTAAACCCTCCAAAACCAAAGCGTTCTCTGGTTACGAAAAACCAATCTACCCCAACAGAATTAGAAGTTTGTACACTGGGATCATATAATCTTCGATGTCTGGCAAAGAGATTGATTCTGTAATTATTGAATAATCTTGTAGGTTCAAAAATCTGATAAGATGTACTAACTCTAAAGCTATTGAAGTTATTTCTAAAATTCACTCCTAAATCATTAATGTCAAAAGTAGTATTGGCCAGATCATGTCCAAACCCATATCTCCATTTACCTTTAATACGATCAAAATCCAACTCTGATCTAAAACCTCCAATATTATCTCCTGGCAGATTTACCTGACTTACTATTGATCGACCAGTTAGTCTATATGAATTTGCTTTGTTCGCTAGATTCCATACCAAACCAGTTACATTAGCATCTCTAAAATCACTGCCATTACGGGTTACATTAGTGTTTATTAATGAAATAGATGAGTTGTTATTAAACTGCTGATCTAGAACAAATATATTGTAGTTAGCCAGAGGTTCTACTACTTTACTTCTTTGTTCTCCGGTAATAGTATCTGTTATACGTACCTCTGTTTTTTCTGTAATAGCATTAAAAAAACCAATACCAAGATTTCCTTTAGTTCTTCCCGAAATTTTAAGAGCATTTAGTAGGTTCACCTTAGAAGGGTTGTCTTCGGCTACTTCATTTTCCATAAGTTCATCTTCAGAAACAAAACCAGAAGGTCCATTACCTACACGTCGGGAAAAGAAGATCCGTCCTTTATTAAATAGCTCTGTTCCTTCTGTGAAAAATTGCCTGTTTTCTCCAAAAGTTTGTTCGAAAGGTCCCAGATTAAGTCTAACTTCATCAAAAGCTGCTTGTCCAAAATCTGGTATTAACGTTGCATCTAATGTAAAACTATCACTTAATCCATATTTAACATCTAATCCTGCACTAAAATCAGTTTCAGTTTCTCCATCGAAGGTAGTACCTAATCCTTGTACAAAAGGAAAAAAGGTAAGTCTCACCGGAGGGTTTATATTTTCTATACCTTTTACTAATCCATTATATTGTGTTCGTTGCCCTACTTTATTATCTATAAAATTCCAAGAATGTGTTTCATTCCTATTTTGTAAGCGTCTATAAAAATTAATACTCCAATCTTGTACAGCCACTTCTGGAAAACGTAAAGCATTATAAGGGATTTTGAATTCAGCATACCAACCTTTTTCATCATAAGAAATTTTAGCATTAAAAACTACATTATAGCTAAAATCTTCATTAAACTGATCTGCTCTAGCATCTCCAATTGTTCCTGCACTTGTAATAAAAAAACGAGTTTCATTAATCCCGTCATTATAAGTGTTTATCGAAATATTAAAAAAGTCAGCTTGAGCAAAAACATCATCTCGTTGACTAAATTGCTTTAAAATTTTATCAGGTTGGTTATCATATAAATATGCGGCAAAATATACTGCTTTATTATCGTAGGCCATTTTGACTTCTGTACGCAGGTTTTCTGGAATAGTTCCTTCATTTCCAGGTTGCCACATCCTGAAATTACCGGAAGCAGGGATGTCATTCCAAATTTGATCATCTAGAATACCATCTATTTTAGGAGCTGTTGTTATTCTGTGCGCCGTAATTTGTTTTTTTTCTTGACTAAATAAAAAGGTTGCATACAGAATGAGTAGCACACTTAAGATAGGGCGTAATTTTCTATTCATGTTTTGTAAAAAAATCCTTACTTTTTCGACTTACTTGCAAAACTAGGATTTACAACTAAATGACTTACTAATGAAAAGTTAAAAAGCATTAGTGCTGTTTAGTATATATGTAAATTAGTTAAACAATATTTACTATTTAACAATATTATGGGAAAAAATAACCTAAAGACTGCTGTCTTTGCTGGTGGATGCTTTTGGTGTACCGAAGCTGTGTTTCAACGATTAGAAGGAGTATATAAAGTAATTTCTGGGTATACAGGAGGAACTATTAAGAATCCGGCATATCGAGAAATTACAACGGGAAGAACAGGCCACGCGGAGGCGATAAAAATTGAATACGATGCCGACATTATTAGTTATAATGAATTACTGGAAATCTTTTTTGCAACTCACGATCCTACAACTCTTAATAAACAAGGGGCAGATCGTGGTACTCAATACAGAAGTGCTATATTTTATGTAGATGAAGATCAAAAACGGTTATCACAAACAATGATTACGAACCTTAATTCGCAAGGCATCTTTAATGACCCTATTGTTACAGAAGTAGCAGCGTTAGGAGCTTTTTATAATGCAGAAGATTACCACCAGAACTATTATAATCAAAATAGTAATCAGGGGTACTGTCAGTTTGTGATTAATCCAAAACTAAGTAAATTGCAGGCTACTTATAAAAGTAAATTAAAAAAAGAAATACAGAACTAACATAGATATAATGCCATATAATAATTTCGAAGAATACAACATAAAAGTTACGGATGATGTAAAGGATAAATTTAAATCTATAATTACAGATCTGGGAGAAGATGTAAGTAGGGAAGGAATCGTGAAGACTCCAGAACGAGCTGCAAAAGCAATGCAGTTCTTGACTCAAGGGTATCATCAAGATCCTGAAGAAATTCTGAAAAGCGCTATGTTTAAGGAAGATTATGACGATATGGTTATTGTTAAAGATATAGAATTATATTCTTTGTGTGAACATCATATGTTACCGTTTTTTGGAAAGGCTCATATTGCGTATATTCCTAATGGTCAAATAGTTGGATTAAGCAAGTTGCCTAGGATAGTGGATGTTTTTGCAAGACGTCTTCAGGTGCAAGAACGCTTAACTCACGATATTTTAGAGTGTATTAATAATACTTTAAAACCTAAAGGTGTTGCTGTGGTAATTGAAGCTGCACATATGTGCATGATGATGCGTGGTGTTCAAAAACAAAATTCTGTAACTACAACTTCCGGATTTAGAGGACAGTTCGAAAAAATTGAAACCCGTACGGAGTTTTTAAGGTTAATTACTGCAGACTTGTCATAACAATTTTTTGGCATTTTTTTTGTTATATATTTAGTAAATAGAAACTTATGAAAAAGAACAAGTATAAATTATTAAAAAAAGGGGTTATTTATGATTTAATAGGTATGGCTTCATTGGCTATTCCTTTTGTTGGACCATTTTTAGATCTTATATGGGCTCCTTATGCTGCAAAAAAAATGATGGATATGTATCCTGGAAAGAAAGGTAAGATAGCTTCGGTAATAACTTTTATAGAGGAAATAATTCCGGGAACAGATATAATTCCTACTTTTACTATAATGTGGTTATATACTTTCGTGCTCAATAAAGAAGAGATTATGGATAAAGATGCTAAAATAATCGAAGTAGAAGTTATTTCTTAAAATAATGATATTTCTATAGTTTCAATTTAATGGAAACTATTTTTTTTATATTCTTTAATCTTTAATAAATCGAGCAAAACCCATTCTGCGAAGCATTTTTTTCTCAAACCACCAGAAGAATTTAAATTGTCCAAAAATCCATCCTACAATTAATAATATTATCTGATATACTGGAAATATCAGAAATATTCTCAATGGCCAGTATATCCATCCGGTTGTAGATTCTCTATGAAATCCCATTAATTGTATAATTGGGTCAGAAATTCTGGCTGCTGTAGAACCTGTAATGGCAAAGGCAATAAAAATCGCAATTAGCTCCCATCGATACGTAACATTCCATTTTTTTTCTAAGGGTCTAAAAATCTTTAAGGTAAATATCAATAATCCTGTAAAAATTAATACTGTTATTACGGATAATAATGGGAAATAAAAATCATGATTCTCCGTAAATTTTAAAATACCAAGTATTAATCTCTTAGCTAATAAAAACGATGAAACCAATAATCCTATTAATCCAAGGAGGGGAAAAAGTAGTTGCCAATTAGCCTGAATTTCCCAGCGATCTTTAAACTTTTGCATATCGCAAAAATACAACTTAAACTTTCCGTGTCAAAATCTTTAACCTCTACTTACTATAAATCGTTGATTATATTGTCGTTCAAAAAACAGAAAATAATTGTATAAAAGGTAGTTTACCTCGTATCCATAATCGGTCTGCAATTCATAGTTTATTCTCTGAATATATAAATTCGGATCAAATAGCTGCGGCTGCATAACCCTTTGATTATATTCAGTAACATATTGTCGATTTCTTACTTCCAGAAAACTTTGATTATAGTAGCCTCTTGGTCTCTGGGTAGCAAGCCATCCATTAAATCCAGGTTCTATTATAATAATTTCATACTCTAAACTATCATTAGCAATTCTTACAGTGTCAGAAATGCTATCCGCAGATGTAACATCGAGTTTTCTATCTTTAGTTGTTCCACAACTATAGATGCATAACACTAGAATAAATGTGTAAATACTATTTTTCATAATCTTAATAAAAATCAAATTACAAAAAGTACGTTAATTACTTTTAAGCTTTAACGTTTTTTTTGTTGTGTTAATTTATAAAAATTTATTTGAATAGGCCTAAATAGAAAAAGAGTCTTAATACAAACATCAAGACTCTTCTCAGTATTTATTAAACAATAGTTATAAATCTATTTTCCAAAAAGACCGCCTAATAATCCTCCAAGGCCGCTTTTTTTCTGACTACCGCCACCAAGTACCATACCAGCTACATCATCAAGGATACTGCCATCACCGTCTGCATCCAGAAAAGATTCTATTAGTGATTGCTGTTTAGACCCTTGTCCTCCTCCGAGCATTCCTCCGAGCATATTTGATAAACCATTAGCATCAGATACATTGTTTTGCGAAGCTTGTTTTCCTAAAACACCCATAAGGATTGGAGCAGCTACTTTAAGAATCTGAGCAACAGAACCAGCATCCATTCCGGATTTTTGACTCAATGCATTTTCTACAGCAGGTTGTTTTCCACCTAAAATATGTCCTAGAATTCCTGCTCCATCATTAGTGACATTATCTTCAACACCACCTTCAAATAACCCTCCTAGATTGTCTAAGATTCCACCACCAGAATGTTTTCCTGATAGCGCACTTAATAATCCTGATGCACCTTCAGGGGTTGACGCATTTTTCTGCATAGCACCCATTAACACAGGCATTGCCATACTTAATAAGCTTCCTGTTTTATCAGCAGATTGTCCTGTTTGACTACTAACACCGCTAACAATTTGTTGGCCCATTGGGCTATTTAAAAGATCTAAAATTCCAGACATGATTTAATGTTTTTTATTATGTGTTCTAAATTTACATTTTTATTAACAAAAATTGTAGAAAAGAAGCCTTTATTTTTTATGTAAAACCGATGAATGTTACTTTTTGTCGGTAAAATGTAATCGACTTTGTTTACTAGTGTCCCTAAGATGTTAATCATAACTTGAAACTTTCTTAATATTTGTTTTTATAGGCATTGAAACTGAATTGCTTGGACTTTTTTATACCCTGTTTAAGATTTTTATTACTTAATATTCTGGGTTTAGAGGCTAGAAAAAAAATAAAAGCCTTTAGTTTTGTCGAAGGGAAAAAATCTTTAAAAAATAACAAAATGGGAAGGATTGTTTTTATAACAGTAATGTTATTGGCTAAAAGTATGTTTGGACAGGAAATTATGTCTTCTTCTGGTTTTTCTGTTTTTGATGAAAATGTACAAGTATACTACACTATAGGTGAATTAGCAGTAACAGAAATGAGTAACTCCGACATTACTTTGAATCAAGGTTTCCATCAGGGTTTTAAAATTGAACGATTTATACAAAAAGATGAAGTACTAGTTGATATAAAAGTATGGCCTAATCCCGTTGTGAATTCTTTTAATATAAAAACAAATTCTTCAGCAATATCTTACGCTTTGTATAATAAGTTACAACAAAAAACTTCTATTAAAGGACAAGTTCCAATTCAAACTACCCAGTCTATTGAAATAGGAAATTTAGAACCTGCAATCTACCTGTTGTATGTTACTGATAGGGATAATAATACCAATGTATATAGAATTTTAAAAACAGATTAATCATTCAAACTTTGTTATGGGGAAATTTTTAAGGATTTTAATTTTAATTTATTGTGGTACGGTCTTTTCACAGACACCACAATCTTTTAATTATCAGGCAGTGGCTCGAGATGTATCTGGTAATGTAATCACTAATAAAGATATAAGTGTGCAATTCAGAATACAGCAAGGTGCTGTAGGGAATGTGGTATATGAAGAAACTCATAATGTAACTACAACAAATTACGGTTTATTCAATCTAAAAGTAGGAAGTGGTAAACCATTAGGTATCAGTAGGATTAGTGATATTTCTTGGGGAGAAGGTGAATATTGGTTAGAAGTATCAATAGACATGGAAGGAGGAAATTCTTTTTCAATTATAGGAAGTTCACAGTTACTTAGTGTTCCGTATGCTTTACATGCAGAGACTGTTGCTAACGATAAAGACACACGATATACTGCAGGCAAGGGGCTGCAATTAGTAGGAAATGAATTTTCTTTAATTGAGACTATTAATTATTCAAAAATAGGAGAAGATTCTGTATTTACTACCGTTGATGGTATTACTTCTAATGCACCAGGGGATGTGAGTGCTGATAGTTTTGTTTTTGGTAGCACTTCTATAAATAATAAAAACGGCGTAGATGATAATGCAAGGATGTTATTTGTAAAAAGTAAAGCAGCATTTAGAGCTGGAACAGCAACAACTGATCAATGGGATTTAGAGAATATAGGGAATAATTCTGTGGCAACAGGTTATAATACACCAGCTTCAAGTACATATGCAACTGCATCTGGTTTTTCTAGTAAAGCATCGGGGAATGCTTCTACAGCATCAGGGTTTATTACCAAAGCAGAAGGTAATTTTTCGTTTGCTGCTGGTTTTAAAACGAAAGCATCTGGTATACAATCGGTAGCATTAGGAAGTGAAACTCAAGCTAATAATCACGGCGCAGTAGCTATGGGAATCAAAACTATCGCTAGCGGAGCAAATTCTTTTGCTACTGGTGATGAGACAATAGCAAGTGGTAAAGGTGCAGTAGTATTGGGAACAAAAACAAATGCTACTAAGGATAATGCTGTAGCAATGGGGAATGAAACTATCGCTAGTGGTGTAAATTCATTTGTAACAGGAATTTCAAGTGTAGCAAGTGGAGATAATTCTTTTGCAACTGGTAGAAGTAGTGAAGCAAGTGGTAATAGATCATTTGCCTCCGGAGAAAGTACTAGTGCTCGAGGACAGGCTTCTACGGCTATGGGAAGTTTTAGCACAGCGATTGGAACTAGATCTTTTGCATTAGGAGGAGGGTCAATTGCTTCCGAAGCGGATGCGATTGCAATAGGGAGTAATGCAGAGGCTTCTGGAATAAGTGCAACTGCAATTGGGTTTAGTACCAAAGCAGAAGGTTCCGTTTCAACAGCATTAGGAAATAGTACAATAGCTTCAGGGAAGAATGCTACTTCAATGGGATCGAATACTATTGCTTCAGAAGAAGCTTCAACAGCAATAGGTATGGAAACAGTGGCAAGTGGAAAAAATGCATTAGCTGCAGGTCAAAATACAAAAGCATCTGGTATTTCTTCTACATCATTTGGATGGCTAACAGAAGCTAGCGGAATAATTTCTACGGCAATTGGTCATAATAATAAAGCTTCAGGATATGCATCTTTTTCTTCGGGATCTGCCTCAGAATCTTTGTCGTTTACTTCAGCTACATTTGGTGTAGGTACAGTAGCTGAGAAAACAAATCAATTTTCTATAGGTTCATATAATACAAGAGTTGGAGGTTCTAATAGTAGTACGACACCAGAATCACCACTTTTCGTAATTGGAAATGGATCTAATGAAGAGAATAGAAAAGATGCGTTACTTGTTAGGAGGAATGGTAACACAGAAATAAATGGATTAGTAACTATTAACCCTAACAATAACGAAACAGGGTATACTTTACCAGCAACAAAAGGACAAGCAAATCAGGTGCTAATAGCTAATACAGATGGTACAACTAGCTGGGGGAATACTATCGCGGAAAGCGTGTTTACAAGTGAATATCAAAATATCCCTTCAGAAGGAGGAGGTACAATACAAACGATTTTTGATAATACGGGAGCTCAAGCTTTTGTGATTGGTAAAAAGGAGTTATATATAATAGATAATACAGCACAGTATAAAACATTACTTTTTGATAGAGGAGCGTTTAGAGCAGGAGAAGTAACCGATAATTTATGGAGAAAAGAAAATGTTCCAGGACTCTCGTTTGCGGTTGGTTTGAATTCTAATGCTACTTCGGCGAGAGCATTTGCTTCTGGAACAAGTACATTAGCTAGCGGAATTAGTTCTGTGGCCATGGGTGGATTTACTAAAGCATCAGGAAATAGGTCTTTTGCAGCAGGTAGTCAATCCGTTGCATCAGAATCCGCGGCGACAGCCTTTGGTACGAGGACAACAGCTTCTGGTAAAAATTCTACGGCGTTGGGTCTAGATACAAAAGCTGAAGGTTTAAATGCTACTGCAATGGGGCAGAATTCAATCGCTAGAGGAATTGCATCTACAGTACTAGGAGTTCAAACAGTTGCAGAAGGAATTGCCTCCGTTGCTACAGGTGATTTAACCAAGGCGACTGGAAACTATTCTTTCACTTCAGGAAGTGGAACAACTGCATCAGGAATATATGCAATTGCATTAGGAGAGAATACACGTTCTATAAATAATGCAACTGTTGCTCTTGGATCTGGAACAGAGGCAAGTGGTGATTTTTCTACAGCTATAGGTAAGAATACAAAAGCTACTAGTGGAAGTTCGACCGCTATGGGGTTAGAAACATTAGCTAGTGGTGGAGTATCAATAGCAATGGGAAATAAAACTATTGCTTCCGGATCTTATTCTACAGCTACAGGAATTGAGACAAGAGCAGAGGGTTATGTTTCTACCACTATGGGTACAGGAACTATAGCTTCTGGTTTTGCTTCTTTCGCATTGGGTAGAACGACAGTAGCAGAAGGGTTTTCTTCTGTAGCAATGGGTAGTAATACGACGGCTAAAGGGGTATATTCTATATCACTTGGAAATCATACCGTTGCTGAGGAGATTTCACAAACTGTGGTAGGACAATATAACGAATTGACTGGTGTAAGTCCTGGTTTATCAAATTTAGAATCTCGTTTATTGGTTGTAGGAAATGGAGTGTCAGAAACTAATAGGAGTAATGCGTTTTATGTGGAAAGAAGCGGTAATGCAACTCTTGCAGGAACATTAACTCAAAACTCTGACCGTAGACTCAAAACAAATATTACACCACTAAAAAACACTTTAGATAAAGTTGAGCAAATAAATGGTGTGAACTATACTTGGAAAGATACTCAAAAACGAGGAAAAAATTTACAACTAGGAGTAATTGCTCAAGAGGTACAAGTACAATATCCAGAATTAGTAACGAAAGACCAAGAAGGTATTTTGAGTGTTAATTATAATGGTTTAGTTCCTGTGCTACTTGAAGCTATTAAAGAGTTAAAGTCAAAATTAGAAGTTAGTGCAAAAAGAAATGAAACCTTAACAGAAGAATTATCATTACTTACTTCTAAAGTAAACATGATCATTTCAGAATTGAGTATAGATACTGCTAAGAACTAATTTTATAGATGTTTTTAGTTAGTTTTTTGTAATGTAATAATAAAAAATGCCTCATATATTATGAGGCATTTTTTATTCTATACGTATTTATTTCTATTTTAAAATAGATATTATTTGATCGGCAAGTTCTTGACCAATTCTATCTTGTGCTTCACCAGTAGCAGCTCCGATATGTGGTGTTAATGATATTTTATTGTTCATTAATACCTTAATAGCTGGGCTTGGTTCATTTTCGAATACATCTAGACCAGCAAAACTTAATTTACCACTTTCTAACGCTTCTACTAAGGCTACTTCATCAATAACCCCTCCACGAGCGGCATTAATTAATCCAGCACCATCTTTCATTTGTCCAATCTCGGCTTTACCAATAACATAATCTTTTTGAGCAGGAACATGTAAGGTAAAGAAGTCTGCTTGTTTAAGAACTTCTTCTTTAGAAACAGTCTTTATTTTAAAATTTAATGATTGTCCATCAAAAAATTCTAAAGGAATTTCCACTTCTTCAATAAATGGATCAAATGCAACTACATTCATACCAACTCCAATTGCAATTTTAGCAGTTGCTTGACCAATACGACCAATACCTATTACACCAAGTGTTTTGCCTCTTAATTCAGTTCCACCGGCGTATGCTTTTTTAAGGTTCTTAAATTTGCTATCACCTTCTAATGGCATGTTTCTGTTTGCATCATGAAGGAAACGAACACTTCCGTATAAATGGGCAAAAACAAGTTCTGCTACTGATCCGGATGATGCAGCGGGAGTATTGATAACGTGTAACCCCTTTTCGCGAGCATAAGCAACATCAATATTGTCCATACCAACACCACCGCGTCCTATAATTTTTAAAGAACTACAATTATCAATAATATCAGTTCTTACTTTTGTAGCACTACGAACTAATAATACATTGATTTCATTTTCATTAATATAATTTACTAACTGATCCTGCGCAACTGTTGTAGTTTGTACTTCGAATCCAGCTTTTTCCAGGGCATCAATACCGCTTTGAGATACTCCGTCGTTTGCTAATACTTTCATTTTAAAGGTTTGATTTTTTAAATTTTGAATTCTTATTTCAGAATTTTTAGTTTCTAATTTAATAGGTTGGTTAATTAAGCTTTTCTTTCTAAGTCACTCATTACATCAACTAATGCAGCAACACTTTCCATAGTCATAGCATTATACATACTAGCTCTATATCCACCTACACTTCTATGTCCATTTACACCGCTGATACCAGCTTCTGTCCACATAGCGTCAAAAGTTTCCTTAAGATGACCATCTACCAAAGAGAAAGTAGCATTCATCATAGATCTATCTTCTTTTGCAGCAAACCCTTTGAAAAGAGGGTTTAACTCTATTTCAGAATAAATAAGGTTTGCCTTTTTCTCATTTTGCTCTTCAATAGCAGCAATTCCACCTAGTTTTTTCAACCATCTAAGTGTAAGCATGGATGTGTATACTGCGAATACAGGTGGCGTATTAAACATACTACTTTTACTAATATGCACCTTATAATCCAGCATCGATGGAATTTGTCTTTCCACCTTATCCAATATATCTTCTTTTATAACTACTAATGTAGTTCCAGCTGGACCCATATTTTTTTGTGCTCCGGCATAGATCAAGCTAAATTTTGAGAAATCTAATTGTCTAGAGAATATATCACTACTCATATCACAAACTAGAGGTGTATTGGTAGTTGGAAAATCTTTGATTTGTGTTCCAAAAATAGTATTGTTACTGGTACAATGCAGATAATCTAAATCCTCAGGTACATCATAACCTTTAGGAATGTAATTGTAATTAGCATCTTTAGAAGATGCCACTTCTACAACCTCTCCAAAAATTTTAGCTTCTTTAATTGCTTTATCACTCCAACTACCAGTATTGATATATCCAGCTTTTGATTGTAATAAATTGTATGCAGCCATTAAAAATTGAGTACTTGCTCCTCCTTGAAGAAAAAGTACTTTATATCCTTTACCCTCTAAGCCTAGTAATTCTAAAGCCAAACTGCGGGCTTCGTCCATTACATCTACAAAATCCTTACTACGATGTGAAATCTCCAAAATGGATAGCCCAGAATCGTTAAAATCTAATACAGCCTGGGATGCTTCTTTGAATACTTCTTGTGGTAGAATACAAGGTCCTGCGCTAAAGTTGTGCTTTTTCATCAGTAGTTTTTATTGTTTTTTATTAATTACTTTTCTTGTTATTTTCCGGCTCCTTAAACCAGTAAGAAAAAACACCACAAAGGTGCTAATAATCTAAAACAAAATCATTGTCAAAATGATAAATTATTTAGTCAATTTTTGTTAAAAATTCAATAACATCAACATTATCTGCATAATCTGATAGAGAAGGGTGTTGTGTGGTTCCGAAATCAACACTATTATCAGAAAAATTGTCGCCAACTATGCATTGTATAGCTTCTTGATCAGCTTCGAATTTTCGGAATAATTCCTCTTTTGATGTATATGTCTCATAAAACAAAGTGGCGATAGGTGAACTGTAACTTTCATCTTCTTTAAGCATTAGGAAACCATTGTCTAATAACTTAAAATTGCTCATTAAATACACGGCTTTATTATAATCATAATTATTGGCGTATTTTGCTCCATTAATGATGTCATTGTATTCATAAATAGATTTAAAAAATAAGTCAAAATCATAACCTTTTGGGACCATAAGTTTAGAAACACTTCTACAACCTAGCCCATAATAGGTAAAGATATCGCTCCCTAATGACGCTAGTTGCTCTTTGGACTCACTTCCGGTTAATATTGCTACAGAATTTCTATTTTTACGTATAATATTAGGTTTGTTGCCAAAATAATGTTCGAAATAGCGAGCTGTATTATTGCTTCCTGTAGCAATGATGGCATCAAAATCCGTAAACTTTTCTTCGGTAAAAGAAATTCGTTTTTCAAATCTTGGTTCAATCGCAATTAGATACGATGCTAGATATGGAAGTAATTGGTTGTCGTTAGAAGATTGTTTTACCAGAACATTATGACCGCTTATGAGTACCGAAATAAAGTCATGAAATCCAACTAATGGGATATTACCTGCCATAATAATACCGATTGTTTTAGCCACTTTGGTATCTAAGGAATAAGAAGACAACCATTGTTCTAAATTATGTTTTGTCAGCGTTTTACTCCATTGTGATAATGAAAACAAGATGTTTTCTTCTGTAAACCAACCATTATGATGTTTAGCAGATTCGATTTTTTGAATCATCCCATCAAAAAAATCTTCTTGACGGATAACATTGCTAATCTTCTCATAACCAGTATTTTTGAATTGACTTAAGAACTTGCCTAATTCAGTAAAAGCGACTATTCGATCATTTAATACCATTTCTAATTTGTTTATCACTAGTTTACGGGTTATTTTTGTGATGCAAATTTAGAATAAAAAAAGCTATGGCAATTATAATAACGGACGAATGTATAAACTGTGGTGCATGTGAACCAGAATGTCCGAATACGGCGATTTATGAGGGTGCGGATGACTGGAGATATGCGGATGGAACTGATTTAGAAGGAGATGTTGTGCTTCCTGGAGGCAAAGCTGTTAACTCAGAAGAGGCTCAAGAACCGGTTAGTGATGAGATTTATTATATTGTACCTGATAAGTGTACAGAGTGTAAAGGTTTTCATGAAGAACCTCAATGTGCAGCGGTATGCCCTGTAGATTGTTGTGTTCCTGATGAAGATGTCGTGGAAACCGAGGAGTTTTTATTACAGAAACAGTCATTTATGCATAAAGAATAACATATTTTTTTATAGACACCTATTATAAACCTGTCTGTTTAGGCAGGTTTTTTTATACTCGTTTTTTAAATTTTAGTATTTTCGTCAAGAATTTAACCTCAAATCTAAACATGAAATTATGAAAAAATTAATATTCTTCATCTTATTAGCAACTATTTCAGTTACTTCTTATGGGCAATATCGTTGGGAAGTAACGGGTGGTATAACAAGTTCTAGTCTTGATATTGAAAACTCTAAAAGTAACCGTGGTGTTGGTTTTCATTTTAATGCTGGATATGGATATGTAATGGGTGTTCGTGCCAAAACAAGTATTGTTTTTTCCGTTGAAATTTTACAAAGAAATAGTGAAGTTATAACAAATCTTCCCGGAGGAACGATTACTTCAGATTTTAAAGCACTGCAAGTAGGTTTTAATCCTAAATTCAGGTATTTGTTTGGTAGAGGTAAAGATCGTTTTAGACCTTTTATTAATGTTGGTCCTTCTTTTAGATTAAATACTGGTATAGAATTCGCTGGTGTGGATTTAGAATCAGATGCATATGAACAATTGGTTATTGGTGGAGTATACGGTTTGGGTTTTTCTCAGATGGTAGGAGAGATGTTTGATATTTTTTTCGAAGCTGGTGCGATGAATGACTTTACAGATAATCTAGTAGATGTTGATAGTAAATTCTTTGATATCTATGCAAGAGTAGGAGTACGTTTCCGAATTTATGATGCAAGACGATAAATTGTAATAAACATAATATTTGTTAAGATCCTGCTTCGGCAGGATTTTTTATGCAATTAAATTTAATTTTTTGTAAATTAGTTACTTACAAATATATTTAAAGGAATATTAATATGCCAAATTGGGGATACATAGCAATTATTATTCTTGCGTTTTATATCGTAGCTAGTGTAGCATTGTATTATTTGCAGGAGTATTTCATTTTCAAACCGGAGAAGTTAGATAAAGATTTTGAATTTCATTATAATAACCAAGTTGTAGAAGAGTATAATTTAGAAACCAGAGATGGCGCTATCATAAATGGGCTTCATTTTAAGGTTAAGGATCCTAAAGGAGTTGTTCTATATCTCAAAGGGAATTCTAAAAGTATTAAAGGTTGGGGGAAATTTGCAGTTGATTTTACGAGGCATGGATATGATGTATGTATGTTAGATTATCGAGGATTTGGTAAAAGTACAGGTAGACGCTCTTTTAAAGCTATTAAAAGAGATCTTCAATTTGTTTATAATAAATTAAAGGAAAAAGTAGATGAAAAGTATATCATCTTGTATGGTAGATCTATGGGATCTGGTTTTGCAACAAAATTAGCTTCTATTAATAATCCTAAAATGTTAATTCTTGATGCTCCTTATTATAGTTTGAGTAAAGTAGCGGGCAAATTTATTCCTTTTATGCCAGTTTCTTTAATTATGAGATATCCAATACCTACGTATAAGTGGTTAAAATATGTGAATTGTCCTATACATATCATCCACGGAACACAAGATAAATTAATCCCTTTTAAATCTAGTATTAAATTATCAAAAATAAAACCGAAACTGACACGATTATATACTGTTATTGGTGGAGGACATAAAAACCTTAATAATTTTGAATCTTATCATAAGATGCTAGGGGAAATTATTAATTCAAAGATGAGGAAAATAAATCTTTCTAATACCAGTATTGGTGTTAAGCATTCGTCAAAAAAAGTAAATGTCCAAGCTTAAAAAAGTCCTGCTATGGACATTGATACTATATTTTATGATATTAGGGTTATTAGGTTTCTTTCAGCATAAAATAATTTTTCAGCCTAAAAAACTTCCTAAAAATTATACTTTTCAATTTGATCATCCTTTTGAAGAATTTTTTCTAGAGACTACTAATGGCGAACGGCTAAATGCAATACATTTTAAAAACAAAGATCCCAAAGGGGTTATCTTGTATTTTCATGGAAATAAGGGAAATCTATCTAGATGGGGTAATATTACAGTTTTTTTTGCAAAAAAAGAATACGACGTAATAGTAATGGATTATAGAAGTTATGGAAAAAGCACTGGTACAATTACAGAAGAAAGTCTGTATAGTGATGCTCAATTGTTTTATGATTATACATTAAAACTATATGAAGAAGATCAAATAATAGTGTATGGTAGGTCTTTGGGTACTGGTATTGCCACAAAAATTGCATCAACCAACAAACCAGACAATTTAATACTAGAAACACCATATAATACCATGGAAGAAGTTACTTCGTATTGGTTACCGATTTTTCCTGTAAAAAGTATATTGAAGTTTAAGTTTACGTCTAATGAATTTATACAAAACGTAACCTGTGATGTTACTATTTATCACGGTACGGATGATGGAGTAGTACCTTATGTATCTGGTAAAAGATTGTTTGAAAGTATACCCACGTCAAAAAAGAGAATGATTTCTATTGAAGGAGGTTCTCATAATGATTTGATAGGCTTTAAAGAATATACTAAAACTATTGATAAAGTGTTAGAGAAAGAGTTTAACGAAAATTGGGATGCCACTTCGAGCGGAGTCGAGAAGTAGTTATTTATAGTTAAAATAATACATTTCGACTTCGCTCTAGATGACAGTATTTATTTAGAAATTAAAATCTAGTCTAGCGTAATAAAAAGCTCCGCTGAATCCCATTTGTACAGCATCCCAATATCCACCAGCTTCTGTTAAGTCGTCTTGTTGATCAGGATATTCATTGGTAATATTATTTCCACCAATAGTAAGTTTTAGTTGATCTGTTAGTTTATAACCAACGGTAAGGTCGGCTGTTATTTTTGCGTCATATACATCTTCATTATCATCAAAATCAACCAAGGTGATATCACTAAAACGAGTCAAACCAAGCCCTGCATTAAATTTATCGTTATTGTAGTTTAAGTTTAAAGCAAATTTACTTCTGGGTGCAGAAGCTAATAAAAATGCTTGTTCTCTTTTACCAAAAAAGATATCTGCATCTAAGTCTGTATTAACCGCAGTAATGTACATATTATTAACATTCCCTGCCAATAATGCAGACAACGTTCCAAAATCATAATTGCTTTTCCAGGAAAGCACCACGTCCATACCTACTGTTTCTGTATCTACTCCATTAGCAAAAAATTGAGCTTCATTTACATTGTCAAAATCAATTGCTTCAAAAGTTCCTGTTAATACAATACGGTCTTTGATATCTATATAATATCCATCTACAGTAGCCGAAAAATCACCTAATTTAGCTGTAACTCCTAAAGATGCATTAATAGAAGTTTCTTCTTTTAATCTATCTATCCCAAAAGATGCAGTTACACGACTATTATTTGGAGATAATAATGTTTCTGTAGCAATACCACCTTGGAAATCCGTAAATAATAAATTGTAATAGATTTGAGCTAAGGATGGAGCTCTAAAACCAGTACTAACCGAACCTCTGATATTAATGTTTTCTGATGCTTTTACTCTTAGTGCAAGTTTTCCATTAATAGTACTTCCAAAATCGCTATAGTTTTCAAATCTAGCTGCACCAGCTAGTAGGAAGGAATCCGTAATATCTAATTCTGCATCCGCATATAATGATAGATTCGACCTTGACCTATCCACTTCATTGGCTGGACTATATCCAGGAAACCCTTGTGATCCTCCGGGTCTTAATTGGCCACTATCAGGATCTATAGGTTGTGTTTGTGTAGCTGGATTAGTAATCGGTAATCCATTAACATCGTAGGTGGCATAAGAACCTTCTTCTCCAGCAAATATGATAAAGTTTTCTGTTCTGTATTCTGCTCCGAAAGCAAGGTTTAATCCTTTAGCTAGTTTCGGATAATACTTGGAAAAATCTAGGTTAATTGTATTCTGACTTAAACTATGTCCACCCGCATCGAATTCAGTAGGAGAATTTTCTTCAAGAGAAGCATTTAATGTACCTTCAATGAAATAGTGGAAATTATTTTTCCCCCAGGTATTACTAAGATCAATTTTCCAACCACTATCTGTCTCGGTTCTTACCCCAGCAGAAATGGAATTATCTATGATATTAGAAGTAATTCTTGGTGTAAATCCATTAGGATAAATCTCAGTCACCACACGCTCACCACCATTACGAGTAAAAGCAAAGGCATCAGTGTCACGGTAGTTTCTTCCTCCAAAAGCATATAACTCAGTTTTGTCTGATAAAGGAATACTTGCATTAGCAAAGAAATTAAATCCATCGATAGCAGCCTCACCAAAACCTCTCCTAAAATCAAATCCTGGTCTAAGTGTTTTGTTTTTACTTACATATTCTGTGGTAAAATTAATATATCCCTTTTCTCCAATACCAACTCCATAATTGGCTGTTACTTTTACAGAACCACCATCTAGACTTTTGTCATCAGCAAGTCTGTTACCATCATTTTCAGTATCTAATCGATTACCATCCGTATTTGGAGTTCCATCAGGAAAATCTCCTTTGGCATTAGTATTATATGCACCATAACTGATACTACCACTAAGTTTATCAATATTATCTCTTAGAACTATATTAATAACTCCCGCTATAGCATCAGAACCATATTGTGCAGCAGCACCATCTCTTAGAATCTCGATTCTTTTAATAGAAGTTGCTGGAATCGTATTAAGATCTGTCCCTGAATTTCCTCGACCTCTGGTACCAAAAATATTAATAAGTGAAGAAGTGTGCCTTCTTTTACCATTAATTAAAACCAAAGTTTGATCAGGTCCTAAACCTCTTAAACTTGCAGGATCAATATGATCGGCACCATCCGATCCAGATTGTTTATTTGCATTAAAAGAGGGGGCAGAATATTGTAATAATTCATTAATTTCTATTTTACCACTTTTGGTAACAATATCCTGCACATCAATGATATCCACAGCTACAGGTGTATCCGTAGCGGTTCTTTTTGGGCTTCTGGAACCTACAACGACTATGGCGCTAAGTGCTTCTCCTTCTTGAAGAACGACATCAATGTTGTCGTTGGAATCCACAAGAATTTCTTGAGTCTGAAAACCTATGAAGCTAAACACTAGTATAGCGTTTTCGTCTACAGCAATAGTGTATTTTCCGTTGTCATCTGTAGTAGTACCTTTATCAGAACCTTTTTCGATGATGTTAACAAAAGGTATAGGTACACCTGAAATATCAGTTACTGTACCTGTAATAATCCGTTGGCTAAACCCTAAAGTTGTGAATAAGCCAAATAAAATGAGTGTGAGTTTTTTCATGTAAATATATTTATTGGTTTGTTTAAAGGTATCTAATTTATTAGATTTTGCAATAAATAAGATCTTTTTATATAGATGAAATTATATGATAAGTGCTTGTAAAGAATTATTGTCATTCGATTTCAGCAATAATGGATAGTTCTACAAAGGCGTTATACGGTAATGACGTTACTCCATAAACCGTTCTAGCATGAAATTCGTTAT
The DNA here is from genome assembly GCF_947492405.1 of uncultured Aquimarina sp. Taxonomy (GTDB): domain Bacteria; phylum Bacteroidota; class Bacteroidia; order Flavobacteriales; family Flavobacteriaceae; genus Aquimarina. The sequence goes on along the minus strand of NZ_CANLMP010000001.1, from coordinate 1,108,322 downwards.
CTGGAAAAATATTTGTAATTAGGTCAGATGCACCATCAAGCATTTTAGGTAGGTTTGTTCCCTCTATATGTCTAAAAAAGCCTTCTACTTTTACAATGCTTTTAACTTCCGAGATTGATTTATTTTTTACTAGTTGTAAAAATGCATTGAAGACAGCTATTTGAGATGCTTTATAACCAATTTCATTTATGTCAATATGATTCGTTAGTTCTTGATGCGAAGGGTATAATATTCCAATACCTGTAAAAGGCATTTGTCCTGAAATATATGCTAGATCTTTATGTATTTTTATTGCACCATAATTTCCAGCCGGGGATGGAGGAGATTTATCGAAATTACAATAAGGAATATTAGTTTCCTTTAGTTTGTTTATTAATATATCTGAAGTCATGAAATAAATGTTTAATGAATACACATCATCAAGTGTTGTAACCTGATGATGTATTGATAACTTATTATTCCAAAGGAGATAGTACAATATTTCCTTTTACTTGTTTATTAACTAACATTTCGTGTGCTAATTTGGCTTCTCTTAATGGGAGTATTTTGTCTAATTGAGCTGTTATTTTGCCTTTCCGTACTAATTCCAGACCGAATTCTAGATCTTCTTTTGTTCCCATGATTGAACCTTTTATCACTTTCTGAGGGAAAAATAAACTTCGCACGTCAAACGATACTATAGGATCATCTACAAAGCCCATCGCTACTACAATACCAGATGGTTTTAGAGCATTAATGCTTTGTTGGAGGAAACTTCCACCCAAATTATCAATTACTACATTTGCGCCTTTACCATTAGTCCATTCTTTAACCATTTCTACCAAATCGTTTTCGGAAGTATTAATAACCATATCCGCGCCTAAACTTTTGATGTATTCAGTTTTGCTTTCTGAAGTTGTGGTTGCTAATACTTTTGCGCCAAGAGCTTTGGCTAGTTGTACATGAAAGCTGCCCGTCCCAGAAGAACCACCTAGAATTACAACATTATCTCCCTCTTTTACTTTACCAACTTCTTTAATGGCTCGGACACCAGTTACCGTTACCATAGGTAATGTGGCTATTTCTTCCGGAGATAATTCGGTATTGTCTTTCACAATAAAGACTTCAGGAACTTTTACATACTCAGCGTAGGTTCCCCAGCACCCAGCTCCTAGTAGTCCATAAGAAGGAGCAAGGGTTATGGGATTTATATTATGATCTTGAATATTCATCGGAAATCCTGGCATTGGAATAACTCTATCTCCTATATTGAAATTAGATACTTGTGAACCGATTTCTATTATTTCTCCTACTGCGTCGGAACCAAGAATATGTGGTAACGGAATATTTGGCATCATGACACCTTCTCTTAGGTAATGATCAATTCTATTCACACCGGTAGCTAGAATTTTGATGATCACCTCACCTGAATTTGGACTTGGTGTTTCTATATCTGTATACTCAAACACATCGTATCCTCCAAAACTTCTTATTAATGCTGCTTTCATTTTATGCTTTTTAATTATTATTTATACAGCAAAATTCAACATTATTTAAAAATCGTCAAAACAGATTTTTTAGATTAGAATTATCTATATTTACGATTATGAATTTACAGTTTATTAAATATTTCGTTGTGCTAACGGAAACTCTAAACTTTACAAGAGCTTCTGAAAAGGTTCATGTAGTACAATCTACTTTTTCATCAGGAATTAAAAAATTGGAAGAACATCTAGAAACCAAACTTTTTCATAGAGATAAGCGAAATGTGAGTTTGACTAGATCAGGCGAGGTCTTGTTGCCTAAGGCGAAAAGATTATTGGCATTGTGGTCAGATATCGAGGAAGATTTTTTACAAACCGAATGGAAAACATTGGAACTTGGATTTGTCCAAAATTTGTCTCTAGACGCTGTTATTCCTTATATTAATGAGTTTAAATCCTTTTGCCCTCTTTCTGATGTAAATATTACAGAAGATAAACATAAAGCATTATTAAAATTGACCAAAAACAATGAGTTGGATGCCTTTTTTACAGAACAGCAGGAGATAAATGTTGACAGTTTAGAAGCTACTGTGGTTGCTTCTGAAAAACTTTTTTTAGCAGTGAATCGTAAACACCATCTTGCAATAAAAGATAGTTTAGAATTAACTTGTTTACATAAAGAAAGGTTCGTGGAAAGAAGTCATTGTGCTTTGTATCAAGATGTCTTTTTAAGATTCAATGAGCTCAGTATAGAGCCAAACAAGGTGTTCACCGCACATAATAATGAAACTGTCGCAGCCTTAGTTTCTTCAGGGATGGGTATAACGCTTATGCCAAAACCTATTTTTTCTTTGCCGGAAATAAAATTTATCCCTCTAAAAAATGATGAATTTGTAAGAGATATTCTTTTGGTATGGAACAGAAATTCTACCAATACCGTTTTAAGAGATTTTATTACAATGGTAACTAGAGCGTGAAAAAACTAGTAGATTATTTTTTCATGTAATAATATTCATTGGTTTAAGAATTAAAGATATTCAATAAATCTTAAAGCAATAGGGTGTGCACTATTTATTACAAACTTTCAGTAATGAAATGTAAATACTTGATAATTTTTGAATTTTTTTAGATTGTTTTTGACAAGTTTTTCTTCTTTTCTTAACTCCGTTAGCTGTTGGTTTTAGTTAAACAAAATAGTTTTGAAAAAAATACGCTCAATAATTTGTTTGATAATTATGTAATTATAGAATTGTTCAAAACGATAGAAAGATACTATTTGTAGGATTTTTCGCTTGTTCTGATTGGTTTTTAAGTAAGCTTAGGTTGAGTATTCATTCCATACTCAAATTACGGATATGAAAATAAATTGATAATTATTTTACGAAAACGTTTGCGGACTGTTAAAAAAATAGTAATATTGAAAAATTGGTTGACCAATTTAATCAAATCGGTAGTTTAAAGGGAAAAACGTTAACATTTTAAAAAAATTACTAACAAATGAAAAAATTACCAGCTATTAGGGGAAAGATGTCTTATTTGTCATTTATCACTACACTATTATTGTTGCTATTTATTTCAGCTGTAAGCTGCACAAATGAACAAATTGAAGATGAATTTTTAGAAGAGATAAAAGATGATTCTGAAATTAGAGCTTCAATATTAATTCAAAATCCAGGATTTGAATCGGGCGAAGTAGGTTGGGGAGATAATGCTAAATATGCAATCTCTGGTGACGAGTATTCTGGATCAAGAGCTGGTAAAGTTACTAACTCTTCTGGTAAAATAGAACAAACTGTAAATGTAAGTCAAAACACTGATTATATATTAAAAGCCTGGGTTAATGGAAACGGAAAACTTTCCATTGGTGGGCAAACTAATGATTTTAATACTAGCAATTATCAGGAAATTACAGTTTCATTTAATAGTGGTAATTCATCTTCTGTAAGAATTCTGGGAACAAGAGATAGCGGAGATGTTCGTTTTGATGATTTTACCCTAAATAGTGAATCAGAAGGTCCACTGGGAACTGGTCGAATCGTACCACAAAGTGTTTCTGCTAATGGAAATCAATCTGGTTATGGACCAGAAAACACAATAGATGGAGAAATCCAAAATACAGAATCAAGATGGTCATCTAATGGCTATACAGGAAAATATATCACATACGATCTTGGTGTTTCAAAAACAATATCAAGTTTAAAAATCGCTTGGTTTAAAGGTGATGAGCGAAATGCATATTTTAAAATTAGAGTAGGTAACTCAACATCTTCTCTAAGTACTGTATATGACGCAAAAACAAATGGTAGTAGTGGAACAACAGAAGGATTAGAAACCTATGATTTTGATAATGTAGAAGCTAGATATGTTAGAATATCTTGTTTTGGTAACTCGAGTAGTAGTTGGAATAGTATTATAGAAACAGAAATTCATGGAGAAGGAGGTAATCCAGGAGATACAACTCCTACCGGACCTGTTTCTGAATTAAATGCAACAGCTGGTAATGGTTTTGTCGCTTTGAACTGGAATAATCCTGGTGATGCTGATTTTAATAACGTACGTATAACATATAATGGTGGTAACGTCACCACTTCAGGAGAGAATAGAACTATTAGTGGTTTAACTAATGGAACATCTTATACTTTTACGTTGGTGGCAGTAGATAATGCAGGTAATATATCTTCTAGCAAATCTGTTACAGCTACTCCGCAAGGTACTACAGGAGGAGGTACCAATCCTTCTGATATTTTATCTAATCTGGATCAATGGAAAATTACATTCCCACTTGATGGAAATGGTAAGGATAGTACTAATGATGACAAGTCAGGAAATAACTGTAATGATAGAAATAGGAATGCTTCTGATAGCGAAATAGAAATGGGAGATCTTATCGGAGAAATTCCTATGCCTTATGCTGAGTATTTTTATGTAGAAGGTGATGAAGTAGTTTTTAAAGCACATTGTGGTGGAGCAACAACTGGAGGATCTAGCTATCCAAGATCAGAATTAAGACAAATGCCAGGAGGCAATGATAATTATTGGAGTATGAATGATTATCAATATTTAGATGTACGCGTTAGAGCTACACATTTACCTGTAGAGAAACCTGAAGTGTCTATGGTGCAAATTCACGGTCCAGGTGATGAGCCTTTGCGTGTGGAGTATAGGTCAGATGAGCAAGGGTTACATGTGGTTCAAAATGATGATATTGAGATAGATAATGTATTACCCTACAGTTTGGGAGAGCAATTAAGAGTTACAGTTACCGTTCAAAATGGCAGAGTTTATTGTAGGATAGAAAATGAAAGTAGATCTGGTTTAGATGCTTGGACAGATGATTGGGAATCTGCAGATAGTACTGGGTATTTTAAAGTAGGATGTTATACGCAATCTACAATGTTCTTAGAAGATTGTAAATCAGGAGAAGGCTATGATAATGAATCCCCTGATGCTTATGGAGAAGTTAGAGTTAAAGATATGACATTGGATGTAACATATTAAAATAAGTTATCTAGTAATAAAATAGGCTACTTCTAAAAGAGTGGTCTTTTTTATGATTAGAAGACTTGAAAATTATTGAAAGCAAGCTATTCACTTAAATATGTAAAATTAGTTTTATTAAAAATTAATGTTAAATATCTAATAATCTGATAATTAATTTTTAAATATTTTACGAAAACGTTTGAGTTGTGTTAATAAATCATTAATATTGTGATAACTAAATTGGTTAACCAATAATACAATTGGATAACCAAATATTTAACACAAATAATATTAATAATTAAATTTCACAATTATGAAAACTAATGTAAACCACAAGATTAAGGTGTTTTCGCCTTTTTTTGTCAAAATTTTCTTGTTACTAACCTTTGTAGCTTTTGTTTCTTGCGAATCAGAAGAGTTAGTAAATTCCACAGAATCTGATTTAGAAGAAGATGTTTTTCAAAAAGCAACTCCGGTTGCAGGGAAAACTTATTATTTGAGAAATAAAAAAAGTGGATTACATATGGATGTAGCTAATAAAAGTAATAATAACGGAGCTAATATTCAACAATGGGGTAATGCCAGTGGTACCCATAGACAATGGCAAGTTATTAGTGTTGGTAACGGTTATTTTAGACTTAAAGGTATTGATAGTGGTAAGTCAATTACTGTTAAGAATGGAAGTAATAGTAATGGAGCTAATATTGAATCAAGAGCTTATAATGGAAGTAGTCATCAAGAATGGCAAATAATAAGTGTTGGTAGTGGATATTACAGGCTGAAGTCTCGAGATAGCGGGAAATCTATAGGAGTTGCAGGAGGAAGTACTTCTAATGGTGGTAATGTAGAATCACGCTCTTGGAATGGTAATGATAAATTCAGATGGTTTTTTACAGAGGTAGGAGGTACACCACCACCACCAACAGGAGGAACTGCTGCTAGTATTATAGGAAATGGTTGGAAGTTAAATGGTTTTAGTGGTAATCTTAATGTTGGTAGTAATAATAACGGACTGAGTTATGCAGATAATGCAAGTAAAAATGAAAGTCATTTCTTCTTTGATAAAGATGGATACGCTGCATTTAGATGTTACCCAGGAAATCCTACCTCTGGAGGATCTAGTAATCCTAGATCTGAGTTAAGAGAAGTTATTAATGGAGGAGATGGCTATTGGAATGGTAATACAAATACAGAACACTCGATGAAATGGAGATTTAAAATAGAAGATTTACCTCCTTCTGGTAAATTAGCATTTGGTCAAATCCATGAAAGAGATGATTTTTATGATGATGTTATTAGAGTCCAGGTTCAGGGAAGTAGTGGTCAAAATTCAGGATCTGTTGATTTAAGAATATTAGGATATGTTACCGAAGAAATAGAAGGAAGTGGAAGAACCATTAATTTTAATATGCAAATGGATACAGAGTATTATTTTGAGTTAGCTATGAAGAATGGGGTAGTAAGTTTATATAACCTTAATAATAGCGGAAACAGAACGTCGACCTTATTTAGATCTGTCGATATAGGTAATGCGAATGAAAATTATTTTAAGGCAGGTTGTTATCTACAATCAACAAGTAGTAGTCACGAAAGTTCGAATGTTTATGGTCAGGTGTTAATTAAAAACCTACAAGTGTCTCCTGATAATTAATATAATAAGAATAACATTTTATAACGTAAAAACCTCCTAAATAAAATCTAGGAGGTTTTTTGTCTTAATAAAATAACCTATCTGTTTTGAGGTCATTTTGATACATTATAATACAGTTTATTTTAATTTGTAACTTAACGTGATAACAGAATCCTTAACTGTATCATAGGTTTCCATAATTAGATTTTTAGATTCATCAAAATGCCCTAAACAATTATCTTTTGGTCCCATATTTACTAAATAATATCCATTAGAAACAGGTTTAGCTTTAGATGTTTTTTCTCCTTTTTCATCAATGAGCGTTAATATATAACCTGAGCCATCAGGGATACTACTATATATCTTTTCGCTAGAAGTAGTTCCTGAGTTTTTGATAGATACTTTTTCTGGAGCATACACAGCTGTTCTGTTTGTTTCTCCGTCTTCCTCATCAGGACTTAGTTTTACTTCACTTTTTTTAGTAATCACCTGTTGTTGTTTGATTACTTTTTCTTCTCCATTAGCACCTTTAATTCTGATTATTTTAGTAACCACTTCCTCAGAAGTATTTTCTTTAGCTTTCATTTCCTCAGCTTTCTCTTTTTCTTCTTTTTTATCTTCGGATTGTGCATAGTTTATGAAGGTGCACAAGAAAAGCATAATTATTACTAAGTTTTTTAATGTTTTCATTGGTTTGTTTATTTAGTATTGTAAAATTACGAAAAAGTAATAAAATCATTTTATAATGTTAAATTATAAAGGTAATTATTGTGATAAACGAGATTGAATATATTTTCTTTTAATTGTAATCTCTTTACATAGTATTTGTATACTACGTGTTAATACTCTTATCTTTGCATTCTCAAAAATTTGAGCAAATATCACATTGGCTCTTATACATACATAAATATGAAAGCAGGAATAGTTGGATTACCAAATGTAGGAAAATCAACACTTTTTAATTGTTTGTCTAATGCGAAGGCGCAAAGTGCTAACTTTCCATTTTGTACGATTGAACCAAATATAGGCGTTGTAAATGTGCCTGATCCGAGATTAGAAAAACTTGAAGAATTAGTAAATCCTGAGCGTGTTCTACCAGCCACTGTAGAGATTGTAGATATTGCCGGATTGGTAAAAGGAGCAAGTAAAGGAGAAGGTCTGGGAAATCAGTTTTTAGGAAACATTAGAGAGACTGATGCTATTATTCATGTATTACGTTGTTTTGATAATGATAACATCGTTCATGTTGATGGTTCTATTGATCCAATTCGTGATAAAGAAACTATTGATATAGAATTACAATTGAAGGATCTTGAAACACTTGAAAAAAAGTTAGATAAGATCAAGCGTGCTTCAAAAACGGGTAATAAAGAAGCTCAGAAAGAAGAAGCAGTATTACTAAAGCTAAAAGAGGGGTTAGAAGCAGGAATGTCTATTAGAGCAATTGAAGTCTCTGAGGACGATCATCTAGCGTTTGTAAAACCATTGCAATTCATTACAGATAAACCAGTATTATATGTTTGTAATGTAGACGAAGGTGCCGCTGTTAATGGAAACGATCATGTAAAAAGAGTAAAAGAAGCAGTCGCATCAGAAAATGCAGAAGTAATTATTTTGGCCGTTGGAACCGAAGCAGATATAACAGAATTGGACGATTACGAAGAAAGACAACTATTTCTTCAGGATATGGGATTAGAAGAGCCTGGAGCATCTGTATTGATTCGTGCAGCATATAAGCTGTTAAATCAACAGACGTATTTTACTGCAGGAGTAAAAGAGGTAAGGGCTTGGACAATTCCGATTGGTGCTACAGCTCCTCAGGCAGCGGGAGTGATTCATACAGATTTTGAAAAAGGATTTATACGCGCAGAAGTAATTAAGTATAATGATTATGTGTCTTATGGCAGTGAAGCTAAAGTAAAAGAGGCTGGTAAGCTTGGAGTAGAAGGAAAAGGATATGTTGTTAGTGATGGTGATGTAATGCATTTCTTATTTAACGTATAATATAAGTTTATTCTTTATACAAAACCTCTTAGAAAATAATCTAAGAGGTTTTTTTGTTGGACATCGTAATTTTTATCAATTCAGAAAAAAAGCAGAAAATATTGCGATTACTTTTATACAATGAAAAAATCTAAACAGACTTCTTTAGGAATCATTTTAGCAGTCATTGGTGTGGTTTTATTCTCCGCAAAAGCAGTAATGGTTAAGATGGCCTATAAGTATCATATAAGCTCAGAACATTTGTTATTATTTAGAATGTCATTTTCTCTTCCTTTTTATTTTGCAATAGCTGTATTTAACAAACCTTCAAACCCTGAGAAAATAAGAAAAATAGACTATTTGTGGATTATATTCTTTGGTTTTGTGGGGTATTATTTGGCTAGTTACTTTGATTTCTTGGGCTTACAGTATATAAAAGCAGGATTGGAAAGGATAATTTTATTTGTATATCCTACTTTGGTTATTATCATTTCTAGAATATTTTTAAAAGATAAAATAACAAAACAACAGTTAGTAGCTATAATTATTACATACATAGGAGTAGTGATTACCTTTTGGCAAGAACTTCAATTGGATACATCTAACCTTGTTTTAGGAGTGTCTCTAATTTTTCTCAGTGCCCTTACCTATGCAACCTATTTAGTTGGTAGTGGTTGGTTAATACCTAAGTTTGGAGTTATTGCATTTACCTCATATGCAATGATTGTATCTTCTTTATGCATAATTTTTCAATATATAGCTTTTGATAGAGGAAACCTTTTAAATTATTCTTCAGAAGTATATGTCTTGGGTATGCTGATGGCTTTTTTTTCAACTATAATTCCGTCATATCTCATATCATATGCAATAGGAAAGTTAGGAGCTTCGAATGTAGCTATCATAGGTAGTCTTGGTCCAATATCTACTATTATACTTGCCTTTTTCTTTTTAGGAGAAAGTTTATCTTTAATACAAATTATTGGAGCTGGTATTGTGATTTTTGGAATTTACAGTATCACAAAAAAAAGTAAAAAAAAGAAGTAGTGTATGAGTGTATCTTAATCTTAACCTAACAAAATCAACGATTTTCTGTTTTTTTTTAGTAAATTAACCATACAGATTGAATTCATTTATTGATAGTTCATATCATTGTGTTAGAGAAGTTAAGGCATTTATAAAAGTTACATATTTTGAGGAAAATATTACTATTTACATATTTCATATTCTCTATTCCCTATTTGGTTTACAGTCAGAAAGAATCTAAATTCCCCATTAATGATAGTTTGCAATATTTAATAGATACTGCAAATAACCTAACCTTTGAGTATAAGATTAAAGAATCTCTTGAGTATGCAATTAAGGCAGCTAATTATGCACATGAATTAGATAATGATCATTATAAATCTGAGGCCTATTATTTAATGGCTTATAATTATCAAACACTTGCCGATTATAAAAATGCAGAACAGTATTTCAAAAAATCATTAAAATATGCTGAAGAAGCAAATGATTCATTACTTATACTATGGAATAATAATGGCTTAGGTAATGTATACTCTGATGGTTATAAAGACCTGGAAACTTCTTTGGTTTTTTATAGTAAAGCTACCAAGTTTGGGAAGTTGTTAGATAATTCACAAGAATATATGACTCCCGTAATTAATCTTGCTTGGACTTATATAGATGCAAAAGAATTTGATAAAGCTATTCCATATTTAGAAGAAGCGAACAAATTAGTAGTAGAAAATAGAGATATAGAAGGATATTGTGAGGTATATTATCTTAAAGGAAGGCTTGCATTAAGTCAAAATCAGTATGTAAAAGCAGAGGAGTATTTTAAAGAATCCATGGAGATTGCAGAAAAACATAATATGTTATTAGAGTTATCTTATCTTTATGAAGCAAGGGCAGAGATGTATGAAAAGAAAGGTAACCTTACAGAAGCTTATAATGATATTAAAAGTTTTCAGGAGTATAAAGATAAGGTTTACAATAAGGAAAAACTGAAGCAGATAGAGATTGCAAGAGTTAGTTTTAATGTAGATGAATATAAAAGAGAATTAGAAGTAACAAAAACTGAAAAGGAGTATCAAACCAAAATGGCAAATAATAACAGAACAATTAATATTATTTCTGTTGCGGCTTTGATATTTTTATTTGCTACAGCATTTTTTCTATATATAGGATATCGATCAAAGAAAAAATTGAATAATGTACTGAAAGATAAAAACAAACAACTTGTAGAGGCTAAAGCGGAAGCAGAAAAGCTAACTCAAGTAAAGTCTCAATTTATATCTACAGTTAGTCATGAACTGAGAACTCCTTTATACGGTGTTGTTGGAATAACCTCATTGTTACTAGAAGATAAAGATGTATTAGAGAAACATAGACAACTATTAGGATCTTTAAAGTTTTCTGGAGATTACCTTTTAAATCTAATTAATAATGTACTTCAGATTAGTAAGATCGAATCTAATAAGGTAAGATTAGCAAAAACACCTACAAATCTTTTTAAGTTATCACAGAACTTATTGAATTCATTTGAGTATCAGGCAAAAAGTAAAGAAAATGAACTCATTCTGGATGTGCCAAATGAGCTACCAGATTCTCTTAATGTTGATTCACTTAGATTATCTGAAATTCTGATCAATTTGATTGGGAACGCCTCTAAGTTTACCGAAAATGGAAGAATATGGTTAAGAATTAAAATACTCAATAAAGAAAATAATACCATCTATATTCGTTATGAAGTTGAGGATAGTGGTGTAGGAATTCCCGAGGATAAAAAAGATTTTGTATTTGAGAAATTTTCCCAAGTAGATAGGGAGTCTAATAAAGTAGAAGGTACAGGTTTAGGACTTTCCATTGTAAAAAACCTTTTAGAAATGATGGACAGTAAGGTCTATTTGGAGAGTAACGAAGGACGAGGAGCTAAATTTTATTTTGATTTAGAATTAGAAATATTAGAAGAAGGAGAAGAACATTCTGTAAACGAACGGAATAATGGAGCAACTAACGTTTATCGTAGAATATTGGTAGCAGAGGATAATAAAATTAATCAAATTGTAACTAAAAATTTATTGAGTTTGATTGGATATGACTGTGTTATTGTCGAAAATGGTTTTAATGCAGTGCAAATGGTTAAAAAGGAAGATTTTGATTTGATATTAATGGATCTTAATATGCCTTATCTAAATGGTAGTGAGGCTACAAAAAGAATTAGAGAATTTGATAAAACCACTCCTATAATAGCACTAACTGCTGCAGAATTAGGAGAAGTTCAGGAAGAATGCTTATCAATTGGTATGAATGATATCATTAATAAACCATTAAACAAAAATGATCTTCGAGATATTATTGCTAAAAATTTGTTGCCTTAATTAGATCCTTATAGCTAGTTATTTTCTTCGTGTATTGATCCTTTCTACTGTTATAAATTTAGGGTAAAATCTGTAGTTTTCTTAAGAACAACTTCTGTTGCCTCTTTATGTGGAGTGTGACCTACATTTGGTATAATAAGAGATTTAGAATCTCCAGAGGTTTTTCGAACAATACTAGAAACTTGATCCATCGAGCCATACTCGTCATTTTCACCTTGAATAATCAGAGAAGAGCATTGTATTCCAGGAAGATAACTTTCTATATTCCAGTCTTTAAATGATGGAGAAAGCCAAGTTTCTGTCCACATTCTAAAAACATCTTCTGTTTTTTCACCGTGATATTTAGCAAGCTTATCTTTTAAGTTAGTAGTTTCATAAGCAACTTTCGCATCTTTTATTCCTTGCAAAGTTTCTTTTTCTACAAAAACGTGCGCTCCTTCTGTAATAATTCCTTTTATTTTTTCTGGATATAAGGAAGCTGCAAGCAATGCAATACTTCCGCCATCACTATGACCAAATAGGATCACGTTTTTTAATGCAAGTTGATCTATTAACTTAGCAAGTACATCCGCTTCTTTATGAAGATATTTTTTGTTTCTTTTTAATTCAGAAAAACTATCTGATTTACCATAACCTTGACGATCATAAGAAAGTACGTTGCAATTGGAAGACTTACTTAGTTCTTCAGGAAAATCTCTCCAAAGTTTTATACACCCAAGAGAATCGTGTAGAAATATAATTGTAGAAAGTAAAGGATTAAATGATTTTGGATCGTTAGAAAGCCATAATCTATTTGTGTCAATTAAAATATCCAAACTGATATATAAATAAGTAAATAATTATCAAAAATAGGTTAAAGTCTATACAAATTATATATTTTGCGCGACCAAAGTTGTAACACTTACTAATTTTTTGCGTCTAGCATAGTAAATAATCGAATACATGAAGAACATATTTATTACACTATCCATTGGTTTTTTGCTAATTGGATGTGGATCTGTTAACCAAACAAAAGACATTGCTTCTAAATTACCAATTGCTACAGAGGTAGATTTAACACAAATAACAGATGATAAAGTTCCTGTTGTAATAAATCCAGGACGTTTTATTCAGGATACAGTAAAATACTACTTACCAAAAGTAGTACAAGGAACATATGCAGTTAGTGATTTTGGGAAATTTGTGGATGGTTTTAGAGCGCTGGATTATAATGGAGCAGAGTTGGCTACAGAAAAATTAGATGCTAATACGTGGTTAATTACGAATGCAAAACAATTAGATAAAATTGTATATCAGGTTAATGATACATATGATATAGAAAACACTGAGGTAGAAACACCTTTTTCTCCATCTGGAACGAATATAGAGGCGGATAATTTTGTATTGAACTTACATGGATTCATAGGATATTTTGATGTATTAAAAAATAATCAATATGCATTGGAAGTAAAAGCACCAACTGATATGCAAAGAACTTCTGCATTACAGAATGTTGGATCATCAACTAATGAAGATGGAACCATTACTACGGATAAGTATTTTGCCACAAGATATTTTGATATTACAGATAATCCAATGATGTATGGTAAGTTAGATGTAGAAGAATTCGAAGTAGGAGGGATTAAAATTGTTCTGAGTGTTTACTCTCCAAATAAAGCCTATACAGCAGCAGGAATTAAAGAAACCGTTTTTAAAATGATGAAGGCTCAAAAAGCGTATTTAGGTGATATCGATAGCACACCTCGATACGATATCTATTTATATCTTGCGCCTCAATCACAAACAGCACCTACAGGTTTTGGAGCGCTGGAGCATCATACATCTACAGTCGTTGTATTGCCAGAAGCAATTCCAGAAGATGCATTGACATCAGCAATGATAGATGTGGTATCTCATGAATTTTTTCATATAGTTACTCCCTTAAGCGTACATTCTGAAGACGTTCACTATTTTGATTATAATGACCCTACTTTTTCTAAGCATTTATGGATGTATGAAGGGGTTACAGAGTATTTCGCAAGTGTTTTCCAAATTAATCAGGATTTAGTAGCAGAAGATGAGTTTTATACTAAAATGATGGGTAAGATAGAATCTGCTAGCAGGTATGATGATGCTATGAGTTTTACCGTAATGAGTGAAAATATTCTGAATGAACCTTATGCTAAGAATTATGCCAATGTTTATGAAAAAGGAGCTTTGATAGGAATGTGTATCGATATACTTATGAGAGGAGAAAGTAATGGAAATCGAGGTATTTTATCATTAATGAAGGAATTATCATTAAAATATGGAAAAAACAAACCTTTTGAAGATGATAAGATTATTGAAGAAATCACCGCAATGACATACCCATCTATAGGAGAGTTTTTAAAAACTCATGTGATAGGTAACACTCCAATTGATTATAATGATTTCTTTAAAAAAGTAGGACTTTCTATAGGTGTTAAAAATATAGAAACTGATTATGTTAGAAATGGTAGTGCAATTATAGTTGGAGGAGATCAGGAGAAAGGAACTATTTTCTTTACAGAATTGGTAGCCGAAAATAGTTTTTGGGCAGATAATGGAGTACGAGCGTATGATGTAATAAAAGAGGTTAATGGAACAAAATTAACTTTAACAAATGCTAATTCGGTATTGCAGGGAACACTTCAATGGCAAGAAGGTGATGATGTAGAAGTAAAATTGGATAGAGCAGGAGAAGAGGTTGTTATAAAAACTAAATTGACAAAATCTTTTACAAAAGGAGAAGTTTTGAGTGATATTGAAACTCCAACAAAAGATCAGTTAGCGCTCAGAAATGCTTGGTTAAAGGGATAATGAATACATAGGAAAAAATATAGAGCGAAAAAACGGGTCATATTGACCCGTTTTTTTTACTTAGTGCACAATTTTTGATCGTATTATACGCATTATTATGGTTCAGGAAAACCACCCACGCCAGCTGCTAAGCGATCTTTTTTTACCTGAATTTTTTTACGCATCCAATCAGGATATTCACTGTCGTCTTCTGCTTCATAAATCTTAATGTTTTGATTTTCATCAGGTACTATCAGATCTTCCTGTCTACACTTAAGAATTTTTGACGCAGTCTCTACTCCAGAATAACCGGCTCCTGCTACTCCATGAGATAATACGCTAGCACCGCATAAATATAAGTTTTCAATTTCGCTTTTTGATTTATAAGCGAAAGGTCCAATTTGCCAGAAACTTTTTTCCGTTCCATACACACAGCCATTAGTAGAATTAATGTAGTACTCATTGGTTATTGGAGTACCTAATTCTTTTTGTACAATCTTATCACCAATTTCTGGAATGACTGTTTCCAGAGTTCTTATCATTTTTTTGATCAGCTTATCCTTAAAGCTTAGATAGGATTCAGAACGTCTGTCACTTTCATTTTTAAAAGCATTGAACGATTCATGATTAATATATGTAATTGCTTCAATTGTATGGTATCTACCATCAAAACTTATAGGATCTTTTAAGGTTGTGCAGCTAATAAACATTCCGGGAAATCTATCTCCTTCCAAAAGATCTGTTTTTTGTGTTTCCTCAAATACCTTGTCAAGGTCTTCGTTATTCATCATCCAGATATTGCCAGAATCTAAACCAGCTTTTCGCACATCCATATCCACAGTTAAGAAAAGCATTAAGGAAGTGCAAGAGTATTTTGTTTTATCAAGCCGTTTACTTAGTTTTTTACTTATATTATTTCTTCCTACTAAATCAAAAAATGTCTTATCAGGGTCTGCATTAGAGATAATTCTTTTGGCAAAAATCTTTTCACCATTTTCTAATTGTACTCCAATAGCTTTCTTTTTCTTATCTCCATCAAGCAAAATTTGCTTTACTTTTTGACTAGTTCTGATTTCTCCTTTATGTTTTTTAATAGCATTGGTCATAGCCTTTACCAATGCTCCACCACCACCAATAGGATAGTAACCTCCACTAGAATAATGCCCCATAACAGCTGCGTGTAAAGGAAAACTGGCTTTAGAAGGTGGTAAACCGTGATCTCCTATCTGGATATTTAGAACAGCTTTGAGTAATGGGCTCTTGATATGTTTTTTTATTACTTTTCTTAAACTAAAAACACTGTATTTACCCATGTTCTTAGTGCGGAAAGGTATGGTAAGGTGTGCCCAAAACCCTTTTACTTTGGGAATTAATTGTAACTCATAGCATACATCGCTAACCAACTTTAAATAACTTGCAACCCCTTTTTCTTCTTCCGGAAATCGTTTAGCCAATACTTCTTTTATGTTTTCATATCCAGCAGGCATATCGATACGTTCATCGCCGATCCAGCAGTGTTCATAAGCATCAGGATTCATTCTGAAAAAAGAAATATCATTAGCAATACCAAGTCCTTCATACAGTGTACTTGTAGATTCTCCTTTGTTTAGTAAACCTACATAATGAACTCCAGGTGTAAAACGGTATCCATTTAGGTAAAAACTATGACACCATCCTCCAGGAACATCATGCTGTTCTAACACTAATACTTTCTGACCTGAACGAGCCAAACATATCGCTGCAGAAAGCCCTCCTGCGCCAGAACCAATAATTATGGTGTCATACTCTTTATTTTGATTAAGAGAGTCCTTATCACCTTTTTCTTTTTCCATAAACTTTAATACCAATAATTACAATTTGTTTTCTATAGCATTTTTTTGTTAAAGGTATTATTTTTTTAGGATAGGAAAGAAATAGCTGAATAGCATATCTCATTTTTTTAGTATTAAATACTTAAAAGCAATAATTCTTAATGAGTTATTGTCCGCATTACTCTTTATCCGAAATATCTACAAATGATCCTAATCTATCAAAAACAGATCCCCAACCGTTCATGAAGCCCATTTTTTCTTGTTGCTGACAATACTCTTCAGTAGCATGGACTACATTAAAAGTAAAATTGGTTTTATCTCCATCTTCTTCAAACAGTGCTTGTATTTCTACTCCTTCGGTCATAGGTTTAAAATTAGCTGATGAAATTATTTTTTGAAACGGCACAATTTCTTTATAAATACCATCTGCTATAAATTCATTGCCATCTGGCATAATCATAACGTATTTCCATATCCCACCTTCACTAAAATTATGTTCTATAATTTTAGTTTCCATTCCTTTTGGTCCCCACCATTGTGCTATATGCTCAGATTGTGACCAGGCTTCCCAGACTAATTTGATAGGTGCATTAAAAGTTCTCTTTAAGGATAAAGTGCGATTGTTTAGGTTACTCATTGTCTTTTGTTTTAGATTGTAATTTATTTAAATAATTTTCGAAGGAGTCTAATTTTTCCTCCCATAAAGTTTTGTATTGATCGATCCATAGAAATGCTGGAATCAAGTTTCTAGGTTGAATTAAGCAGTATCGTTCTCTACCTTGTTTGCTAATAGAAATGATACCACATTCCTCTAAAATTTTTAGATGTTTGGAGATTGCAGGACGACTTATATCGAATTTTTCTGCGATAGCATTGATAGAGAGAGTTTGCTCTGCTAAAAGAGAAATAATATCTCTTCTCACGGGGTCTGCAATAGCTTGAAAAACGTCTCTTCTCATTCTTAAATGTAACTGATTGGTTACAAATTTAAATGTAATCATTCGGTTACGCAAATAATTATTCAGATTTATTTTATAATGATCATTTGGGTAGTATAGATATTATTGATTGTAGATTCATTTAAATATATGATTAATCTATACAAAGTAGTATGGCAATTCATTAAATTTGAGAAAACATACTTTAAAACTCAATAACATTATGGATAATACTAACAACGGGGGTGATATTAGTAAGTGCCCATTTATGGGAGGACCTCAAAAAGAAAGCGCTGGGGCTGGAACATCAAATAGAGATTGGTGGCCTAACGAATTAAAATTAAATATTCTTCGTCAGAATGCAACAAAATCTGACCCAATGGGGAATGATTTTGATTATGCTGCGGCATTTAATAGCATTAATTATGATGAACTGAAAGCGGATATTATAGCTTTAATGACAGATTCTCAAGATTGGTGGCCTGCAGATTATGGTCATTATGGAGGATTAATGGTGCGTATGGCATGGCATAGTGCTGGTACGTATCGAGTTGGTGATGGTAGAGGTGGAGCAGCTACAGGTAATCAGCGTTTTGCACCTTTAAATAGCTGGCCGGACAATGGTAACTTGGATAAAGCACGTTTATTATTATGGCCTATTAAACAAAAATATGGCAAGAAAATTTCTTGGGCAGACTTAATGATTCTTGCAGGTAATTGTGCAATAGAATCTATGGGTTTAAAAACATTTGGTTTTGCTGGTGGTAGAGAAGATGTATGGGAACCCGAACAAGATGTATATTGGGGAGACGAGACAGAATGGTTAGCTAATAAAGAGCGTTTTGCAGATGGTATTCTCGAAGGTCACCTTGGTGCAGCTCATATGGGATTAATATATGTGAATCCAGAAGGCCCAAATGGCTCATCAAACCCATTAGAAACAGCTAAACTTATGAAAGAAACTTTCGGAAGGATGGCCATGAATGATGAAGAAACAGTGGCACTTACTGCAGGAGGTCATACTTTTGGAAAGGCTCATGGTGCAGCCGATCCAGATAAATATGTAGGTGCAGAACCACATGGGGCTTCTATTGAAGAAATGAGTTTGGGATGGAAAAATACTTATGGAACAGGAGTATTAGATGATGCTATTACTAGTGGTTTAGAAGGAGCTTGGACACCTAATCCAGATAAATGGGATTATGATTTCTTCAAAGTATTATTGGATTATGATTGGGAATTAATAAAAAGCCCGGCAGGTGCAAATCAATGGACTCCTAAAGCAGATTCTGGAGCTCCAACTGCGCCAACAGCTGGTGATCCTTCAAAAAGACAAGCACTAATGATGACAGATGCTGATATGGCATTAAAAGTTGATCCTGATTACTTAAAAATTTCTCAACGCTTTCGTGATAATCCAGAAGAATTTGAAGATGCTTTTATTAGAGCATGGTATAAATTAACGCATAGAGATATGGGACCTGTTTCGCGTTATTTGGGTCCAGAAGTTCCAACAGAGGAATTAATTTGGCAAGACCCAATCCCAAAAGGAACATCTCTTCAGGATTCGGATATTACCTCCTTAAAAAAGATGATCTCTGTTTCTGGTTTGACTGCATCCCAGTTGGTAACTACAGCTTGGGCATCTGCTTCTACATTTAGAGGTTCTGATAAGCGTGGAGGTGCAAATGGAGGACGACTTCGTTTAGAACCTCAAAGAAGTTGGGAAGTAAATAGACCAAAGGCTTTATCTAAAGTTTTAGATGTTTATGAAGCTATTAAGAATGATTTTTCCGGAGATGTTTCTATTGCAGATCTTATTGTGCTTGGAGGAAATGTTGGAGTAGAACTAGCCGCTAAAAATGCAGGATTCGATATAACTGTTCCTTTTTCCAGTGGTAGAGGAGATGCCACTCAAGAGCAAACAGATGTCGATTCTTTTGGACATTTAGAGCCTTTGGCAGATGGTTTTAGAAATTACTTAAGAGGTAATTTAAAATTAGCTGCAGAAGAACTGTTAATAGATCGTGCACAATTACTAACATTGTCTATTCCAGAAATGACTGTTCTTGTTGGGGGGTTAAGAGTTATAGGTACAAATTATGATGAATCTAATCATGGCGTGTTTACCGATAATGTTGGAACATTAACTAATGACTTTTTTACAAACATTCTTGATTTCACATATACATGGAAGCCTACATCAACAGACGATACTTTGTTTGAAGGTAGTGATCGTAGAACGGGAGAGGCTAAATTTAAAGGTACTAGAGCTGATCTTATTTTTGGTTCTAATACAGAATTAAGGGCAATTGCAGAAGTGTATGGATCCGAAGATGCGAAGGAAAAATTTGTTAAAGACTTCGTAGCAGCCTGGTCAAAAGTGATGAACCTGGACCGATTCGATTTAAAATAGAAATGAATTAGAAAAATTAAATGTTTTAAAAAGGTGATCTTTTATTAGGTCACCTTTCTTTTGTTATGGCGTGTAAATTAAAAAAATAAGAAAATTAACATTGTATATGATAAAACTGACCATGTTTTATGTTAATCCATTGTGTGCCAATTAATCAACAAAAATCTTGTTATAATTGTTAATTACTTTGTAGTGTACCTATTTTAATTCAGTAAGTGAAACGTTATATTAGCAAGCATTCTACCCAAAATTTTATGAGTAAGGAAACTAAATATACCGAAGACAATATACGATCCCTCGATTGGAAAGAGCATATCCGTATGCGACCAGGTATGTATATTGGTAAACTAGGTGATGGATCATCCGCAGATGATGGAATTTATATTTTACTAAAAGAAGTACTTGATAATTCTATTGATGAATATGTCATGGGTGCTGGTAAAACTATCGAGATTTCTATTCAAGGAGATAAAGTAATTGTAAGAGATTATGGTCGTGGTATTCCATTGGGCAAAGTAGTGGATGTAGTTTCTAAAATGAATACTGGGGGTAAATATGATTCCAGAGCATTTAAAAAATCCGTAGGGTTAAATGGAGTTGGTACTAAAGCTGTAAATGCATTATCAAAGTACTTTAGAGTAGAATCCACACGTGATGGAAAATCTGCTTCAGCAGAATTTGAGAAAGGAAATCTTACCAATCAAGATACTTTGGGAGAAACTTCGCGTAGAAGAGGAACAAAAGTTTCATTCGTACCAGACGAAACAATTTTTAAACACTATAAGTATCGTACGGAGTACGTGGCCAAGATGCTTAAGAATTATGTGTATCTAAATCCAGGGCTAACCATTATTTTTAATGGAGAAAAGTATTTTTCAGAAAATGGGTTAAAAGACCTTCTTTCTGATAATATTAATGAAGATGATCGATTATACCCTATTATTCATTTATTAGGTGATGATATAGAAATTGCCATTACTCATAGTAAGACTCAATATAGTGAAGAGTATCATTCTTTCGTAAATGGACAGCATACTACACAAGGAGGAACACACCAGGCAGCTTTTAGAGAAGCTGTCGTAAAAACCATCAGGGAGTTCTATGGTAAAAACTATGAAGCAAGTGATATTCGTAAATCGATTGTATCTGCAATTAGTATAAAAGTAATGGAACCGGTCTTTGAAAGTCAGACTAAAACCAAATTAGGTTCTACCGAAATGGGAGGTAATCTTCCAACAGTTCGTACATATATCAATGATTTTGTAAAAACGAAGCTGGATAATTTCCTGCATAAAAATTCGGACACTGCAGAGGCTTTACAAAGAAAAATACTTCAAGCAGAAAGAGAACGTAAGGATTTATCTGGTATTCGTAAGCTGGCTCGCGAACGTGCTAAAAAAGCAAGTTTACATAATAAGAAGCTAAGAGATTGTAGAGTTCATCTTACAGACAGTAAGAAAGATAGAAATCTAGAAAGTACTCTGTTTATTACCGAGGGAGATTCTGCAAGTGGTTCTATAACCAAATCAAGAGATGTAAATACACAGGCTGTGTTTAGTTTACGCGGGAAACCGTTAAATAGCTATAACATGAGCAAAAAGATTGTGTATGAGAATGAAGAATTTAATCTTCTACAAGCTGCTCTTAATATTGAAGAATCCTTGGAAGATCTTAGATATAATAATATTGTAATTGCCACAGATGCCGATGTAGATGGAATGCATATACGATTATTGTTGATCACATTCTTTCTTCAATTCTTCCCAGAAGTTATTAAAGAAGGGCATTTGTATATTTTGCAAACTCCATTGTTTAGAGTCCGAAATAAAAAAGAGACGATCTATTGTTATTCTGAGCAAGAAAGAAGGGATGCGATCGAAAAATTATCAGGAAAACCAGAGATTACTCGATTTAAAGGATTAGGAGAGATATCACCAGATGAATTTGTACATTTTATAGGAGACGATATCCGTTTGGATCCTGTTATGTTAGATAAAGAAAAGTCTATAGAAGAATTGTTGTCTTTTTATATGGGAAAGAATACACCTAGTAGGCAAGAATTTATTATAGAAAATTTAAAAGTAGAATTGGACGTAGTAGAAGAGTAAACTAAAAGAATACAAAAAAGTGCCCCGGAAATAGGTATGGATATAGAGAACGAAAACGAAAACGAAGAACTACATAATGAATTAAACCCAGAGGATCATCAACCTCAGGAAGTAATTACCAAAGTAACCGGAATGTATAAAGACTGGTTTCTTGATTATGCATCGTACGTAATACTGGAGCGGGCCGTACCTGCTATCGAAGATGGATTAAAGCCTGTACAACGTAGGATTCTTCATTCTATGAAGGATTTAGATGATGGTAGATATAATAAAGTAGCTAATATTGTAGGACATACTATGCAGTACCATCCACACGGTGATGCTAGTATTGCAGATGCTATGGTACAAATAGGCCAAAGAGATTTGCTAATCGATATGCAAGGTAACTGGGGTAACATCCTTACAGGAGATAGGGCAGCGGCATCTAGGTATATTGAAGCACGTTTATCCAAATTTGCATTGGATGTAGTGTATAATCCCAAAGTTACAGATTGGCAGTTATCATATGACGGTCGAAAAAAAGAACCGATTAATCTTCCTGTGAAGTTCCCTTTGTTGCTAGCACAAGGAGCAGAAGGTATAGCAGTTGGATTAAGTACTAAGATACTTCCACACAATTTTATAGAACTTATCGAAGCTTCTATAAAGCACTTACAAGGTAAACGTTTTACAATATTACCCGATTTTCCAACAGCAGGAATTGCGGATTTCACGAATTACAATGATGGTAATCGTGGAGGGAAGGTGCGAGTGCGCGCAAAAATATCTCAATTAGATAAAAATACATTGATTATCAATGAGATACCTTTCTCTACTACAACTTCTAGTTTAATTGATTCTATCCTAAAAGCTAATGAAAAAGGTAAGATAAAAATTAAGAAAATAGAGGATAATACAGCTGCCGAAGTTGAGATTTTGGTACACTTACCGGGGGGCATTTCTCCTGATAAGACTATTGATGCTTTATATGCTTTTACTAATTGTGAATCATCTATTTCTCCTTTAGGATGTGTGATCGAAGAAAACAGCAGGCCAAGATTTATTGGAGTTTCTGAAATGCTGAAGCGTTCTACAGATCATACATTAGAATTACTGAAGAAGGAATTAGAAATTCAGTTAAATGAATTGCAAGAACAATGGCATTTTGCATCTCTAGAGAGAATTTTTATTGAAAACCGTATTTATCGAGAAATAGAAGAAGAAGAAACCTGGGAAGGTGTGATTCAAGCAATTGATAAAGGATTGCAACCTCATATAAAACACTTAAAACGAGCGGTTACAGAAGAAGATATTGTTCGTTTAACTGAAATTAGGATTAAAAGAATTTCCAAGTTTGATATTGATAAAGCTCAGCAGAAAATTGAAGCTTTAGAAGAGGATATTGCCCAGGTAAAACATCATCTGGAACATCTTGTAGAATATGCTATTTCTTATTTTAAAAGATTAAAAGACACCTACGGTAAAGGTAGAGAGCGTAAAACCGAAATCAGGATTTTTGACGATATCGAAGCGACTAAAGTTGTTATCAGGAATACAAAATTGTATGTAAATAGAGAAGAAGGTTTTGTTGGTACATCACTTCGTAAAAACGAATATGTTACTGATTGCTCTGATATTGATGATATCATATGCTTTACGGCAGAAGGTAAACTCATGATAACAAAAGTAGGTGCTAAGACTTTTGTAGGTAAAGATATTATCCATGTAGCAGTCTTTAAAAAGAAAGATAAGCGCACTATTTATAATATGATTTATCAGGATGGTCGAGGAGGCGCGTCTTATGTAAAACGCTTTGCGGTTACTGGAGTTACGAGAGATAAAGAGTATGATTTAACACAAGGGAAGAAAAGTTCTAAGGTTACTTACTTTACCGCAAACCCAAATGGAGAAGCAGAAATAATTACTATTTTCTTGCGTCAGGCAGGAAGCGTGAAGAAATTGAAGTTTGATCTCAATTTTTCTGATCTATTGATAAAAGGACGAGGTGTTAAAGGTAATATTGTTACTAAATATAACATCAAGAAAATTGAATTAAAAGAACAAGGTGTTTCCACATTGAAACCTCGTAAAATTTGGTTTGACGATACTGTTCAACGACTTAATGTGGATGGAAGAGGAGAATTACTAGGTGAGTTTAAAGGAGAAGATCGATTGTTGGTTGTTAGTCAAAAAGGGATTCTTAAAACTATTGTCCCTGAGATAACTGTACACTTTGGTTCTGATATGGTGGTTCTTGAAAAATGGAAACCAATGAAGCCTATCTCAGCTATTTATTGGGACGGAGAAAAAGAGCGGTATTATGTTAAGCGATTTTTAGTAGAAAATGCAGATCGCGAAGAAACGTTTATTTCGGATCATCAGAAATCATTTTTAGAAATTGTTTCTACAGATCATAGACCTGTTGCAGAAATAGTATACAATAAGCTTAGAGGGAAAGATCAAAAACCAAATGATGAAATTAGTTTGGAAGATTTTATTTCTGTAAAAGGAATCAAGGCACAAGGAAATCAATTGACTACTGAAAAGGTGAGACAGATAAATTTATTGGATTCATTACCTTATGATGAGCCAGAAGAATTACCAGCCGAAGAAATAGAGGTAATAGAGGAGGAAGCGGTTTCTGGTTCCAACAATATTTCTGAGGGTGATAATCCCGAAGATGATGAGAATAGTGATCAGCCAACATTATTCTAAAAAAAATATAGGAGAAAACTAGATCATTTCTCTGATTATGACTTATGTTTCTTGTTAATAGATGATTAGTTTATCTACAACTCTTTGTTTATCAATATTTAGTGAAATAAAGTAAACACCCTTTGTTAAATTAGAGATTTTATCTGTGTTCTCGGTATGATTATAGTTTTTTGATATTATCGTTTTTCCGGTAGCGTCATATATTTTGAGTTTTTTTATTGAACTAGACGTGTTTTTAAATTTTATATATGCTTCATCTTTTGTAGGATTAGGATAAATCTCAAAGTATGAATTAGGGGTGTTACTATTGTTTATTCCTAAAGTAGTATTATCTGCAAATACGTCGAGCTCCGTAAATTCGAAATTACCGCTACTTTGATATCCTTCTACAACAAAAGAAACTTCATGTAATTTACCTAAATTCATATCGATAGATTCCCATTGTTTAAAATGCTCAGAAATATCTATAGTACCGCTATTTCTTGTGTTTCTTCTTATACTAAAATATTGTTGAAACGTAGCAATACCTATAATCGAAGGTTGATTCACTCTTGTATTCTCGTATACATCATATATGCTTCCATTTATTTCAAAAGATTTTTTTAAAACAGCGCCATCTGCCATTGATGGAATCCAATTACGCCAATCTTCAATGATATAATATTCTACAAGAGGCTCAATAGTCCATCCATAAATAGATAAATAGGAATTCCCTGAATTGGTAGAAGGGTTGTAATTACAATTGTAAATGGTGTAAAAATCTCCAATTTCATGATGTAGTTGTGTTTGATCATATCCTAAACCTCTTCTTGCCAAATAATTCAATATGCCATCCCATTCTCCACTAAATAATGCTTCATTCCCAAGTGTCATGCAAGCAGTTCCTTGTGAGTTTTGGTTCCATAATTCATATCTGAATCCGTCTTCTTCTCCAGCAATCTGTTCTGATCCTGATTGTATGCAATAGGTTTGCGCTTTACCATTTAGAATATTTCCTAGAAAAAATACAAATAGTAATATTGGTAGAATTATTAGATTTTGTGGTTCAGAAAGCAATTTTTTCATGTTGTTTTATTTAGATAAGAATTTTATATTAAATAGTTTAAAGCAGTTGATTTAAAGCAACACTTTAACTATTTAAATTAGAATAAAATTCTTTAATAACAACGAAAAACAAAAATTATTGAGGATATTAAATGTTTTTTTTACTTAAATTTTAAGTAATCTATTGTTTATATACTTTAAATAAATGGATTAAGATTTCTTTACAAACTTGGTCAAAATCACGATGTGCTGACCACTGACTTTACCTTCTATATGTTCTGCATTGTCATAAACTAAAGAGATATTACGAACCGCAGTACCTCTTTTAGCAGTAAAATTAGCACCTTTTACGTTTAGGTCTTTAATCAACACAACATTGTCTCCAGCTTGTAAAATAGCTCCATTAGAATCAATATGCTTTAAGATGTCGCTTTGATCATCTCCTTCACCAGTAGCTTGAGCCCATTTTATGATGTCATCATCAAGATATAGCATATCGAGAAGATCCTGTGGCCACCCTTCAGATCGTAACCGGGTTAATATTCTCCAAGCCATAACCTGAACTCCAGTAACTTGA
Organism: uncultured Aquimarina sp.; assembly: GCF_947492405.1. Taxonomy (GTDB): domain Bacteria; phylum Bacteroidota; class Bacteroidia; order Flavobacteriales; family Flavobacteriaceae; genus Aquimarina. The sequence goes on along the minus strand of NZ_CANLMP010000001.1, from coordinate 1,081,999 downwards.
CTCCACATACTATCATTAAGACATCGCCAATGATTAGGATTCATTTTCGAAGGATCTTCGATTTGTTCTTTGCAGGTTGAGCACACTAAAATACTGGAGTCTAGCCCTACATTAGGTGATTCAGGAATATCATATACTAATAAATCCTCGGTAGTGCTACATAATTCACATACAGATCCACTACGATCTTGTAATTCTTTTAATTTGCTCATTTGTTTCCTTCAATAGGTGAGATCACCATAGTTTTCTCAAAAATGTAATAAATTTTAATTTTCTTGACCACTCAATTTTCCTTTTTTACGAAGTTTGAAGTTAATAAACTCTACAAATAACGAAAATGCAATAGTAAAATATAAGTATCCTTTAGGAATCGTACCAACCTCACTATCAAATAATTGTAAGTGCGCTAGATGTGCTGCTTCCGCAATCAACATAAACCCTATTAGAATCAAAAACGAAAGACCTAGAATCTGAATAGAAGGATGTTTGTTTACAAAACGACCAACTGGTGTTGCAAACAACATCATGATTAAAACAGAAATTATAACAGCGATAATCATTATAATCAGTGCGTCCGTTGGGTTGTCGCTTAGTCCATTAGTCATACCAACAGCAGTAAGTATGGAGTCAAAAGAGAAAACTACGTTGATAAGTGTGATTTGAACAATTGCTTTGGACAATGAACTTGAACTTTTTTCTTTAATTTCTTTCTCTTCTTCCCCTTTTTCGTCAACTTTTTCGTGAATTTCGTGAACACTTTTATACAGTAGAAATATTCCTCCTCCGAATAATATCAGAGACTGCCCACTAATTCCAGCTTCGATCCAAGGTAGGTTAATATGCCAGAAAGGAGCTTCCATTGCTACAAGCAAGGAAATACCAAAAAGTAATACAATCCTCATAACCATGGCTAGTAATAAGCCGATGTTGGTTGCTTTTTTCTGTTCTTTATTAGGTAATTTACTTGAGGCTATTGAAATGAATATAATATTATCAATACCCAACACAATTTCGAGAAAAGTCAATGTTAACAAGGCTACCCAAGCATCAGCAGTTGCGAAAATCTCTAACATTATTTTATTTTTTTAGCGGTTCCTCTTTGTTTATTTTTTTTAGCACCTACCAATCCATATTCGAAAGTATAAGTGTCTTTGTCAGTAGTTAATATTTTCATGTGAATTGCTTTTTCTTCTGCCATGTTTTTTGGATGTAGTTTCTTTACTACATACTCGCAGTCATTGATCCATCGAATACTAGCAGTATCGCTTTTGCCCTGAAAATAATCAATTTCGATAGAGTCATTACGCACAAATGTAGTTTTAGCAAGTTCTCCGTTTAGATAGGTTTCAAATTCAAAAGTACCAGTATGAAAATCTTTACAGTCCCTTTCCTGTTGATAACAACTGGAAAACAACACAGTAATAATAAGTAAAAAAGCAGGTCGCCACATAGCATTATAATAATGATAAACGAAAATAAATCTATTTAAACAGATTTTACAGCAACAGTGAGAAAAGTTGTTAAGATTTTTAATTCTTGTAAACATCAAAAGTACCGTCTTTATAGAAAAAAACAATTTGATTAATTTCTTTAGTAACAGAAGGAGTCTCGATGATCTGTTTTTCTTTGTTCTCTGTGATATCCGAAGTGTTATTTTGAATATCGGATTCAGGGAGGGAAAATAAATCTTGTTCAGGTTCTTTAGTATTTGGTGTTTCGGCTAGAGTAGGAGTTGTTGGTGTTATTTGAGAAATTGTCTCTATAGATTTGTTGCTCTCTTCAGATTTAGGAAATGTACCCTTACCATATAGCAACCAATATAATTCTGCTTCTGGATACGCTTCAGTAATTTTCATTACAAAATCTAAACTAGGTTTATTTCTACCAGAAAGAATATGAGAAATGGAAGAACGACCTACGCCCATAGCGTCGGCAAATCCTGAAGCTGAAACATGATAAAATTTCATGATTTCTTGTATTCTTTTTCCGAAAGCAGCTGTGTTGACGATTGTAAACAGTTTTAAATTAACAAAGTGATTACAAAGTTAAACAAATCAAATACAACATGAGTTTACAATTGTAATTTAATGATAAATAAAAGAATAATGTATTAAATTAAGAGTTTAATTTACTTAGTTTAATCAATTGAAAATAAAATAATTACTGTAAATAGTTTTAATTATTAATCTAATTGTTAATAACTCACAAGTTTTAGATAATTAAGCAGTATTATCTGTTTAACATTCTAAACAATTAAAATTTTCAAGTTGTTTACATATGTAAAAGCACACAATTTACAATTGTAAAAATCATTATGGTTTACATATGTAAAAACTATACTATTTGCTATGAATCTTCAGTAAACAGTAGTAATTTAGGCGCTTTAATTAGCTTATGGATGTTGATAAATTATCTCATTGGTTCGAAATTTATAAAGAACCATCTTTGTCAGGACGTTATATACATTTAGGACATATAGCTCCGCTTTTGGATGATCTTTCGAAAACAGTAAATATTGAAGTTTTAGGAGTTTCAGAAAATAATGCTCCTATTCATCTTATAAAACTGGGTAGTGGAAATAAGAAGTTATTGTTCTGGTCACAGATGCATGGAAACGAAAGTACTACTACAAAAGCAATGTTGGATTTTATAAATATGTTAATGGATGATTCTAATGATCTTTCCAAGCATATTTTGGCATCTTGTACTTTATATATGATTCCTATGTTAAGCCCTGATGGTGCTAAAGCATATACCAGACTAAATTATAATCAAGTAGATCTTAATAGAGATGCTCAGGATAGGACTCAAAAAGAAAGTGTTATACTAAACAACCTAATTCATAAGATTCGTCCTGATGTTGCTTTTAATCTTCATGGTCAGCGTACTATTTTTAGTGCGGGAGAAACTTATTTTCCCGCTACAGTCTCTTTTCTTTCTCCTGCAGGAGATAAAGAGCGTACTATTACTAATTGTCGTAAGATAGCTATGGAAATCATCTCTGAGATGAATTCTGTGTTGCAACAGTATATACCAAAAAGCGTGGGGAGGTATGATGATGGCTTTAATATTAATTGTGTGGGTGATACTTTATCCGATATGGGGATACCTACCATATTATTCGAAGCGGGACATTATGCTGATGATTATGATAGAGATAAAACCAGAACCTATATATTCTATGCACTGGTTACTGCGGTTCGATATATTTCAGAGAAAAATATAACAGGAAATAAGTATGAAGAATACTTTGATATTCCTGAAAATGGAAAATGTTTCTATGATATTATTATTAGAGATGTTATTCTTGATAAAAAAAATGTAGATATAGCGATTCAGTATACTGAGCAATTATCCGAAAATGATATTAAATTCATTCCAAAAATTGTTAAAATTGAGAATTTAGGAAATTTTTATGGTCATAGAGAAATTATCGGTAACAAAAGGACGATATATAACGAAAACGTTACAGTAGAGGTACTTCCGGAAAATGAGTTGTTAAAATTCCGCCTAAACGATGAATTATTCTCAACAGAATTGAGAAAAAGTTGAAAAAAAATGTATGAAAACATTATTTTTCTGTTATTTTTGCAATGTAATTAATCGGGAAAATTTATTAGAATTACTATGGCAAAATTTAAATTAGACGAAGTAGATCACCAAATATTAGACATGTTGATCGAAAATACACGTACTCCTTTTACGGATATTGCAAAGAAATTACTGATTTCTGCCGGTACGGTACATGTGCGTGTAAAGAAAATGGAAGAAGCTGGAATTATTGAAGGATCTTCTTTAACATTAGATTATAAAAAATTAGGGTATTCTTTTATTGCGTATGTAGGTATATATCTTCAGAATACATCACAAACTAAGTTTGTATTACAAAGAATTAAGGAAATACCATTTGTTACTGTTGCGCATATTACAACGGGTAAATTTAATATCTTTTGTAAAGTAAGAGCAAAGGATACGAATCATGCGAAGGATATTATTTTCCAATTAGATGATATCGATGGTGTGTACCGTACAGAAACTATGATTTCGTTAGAAGAAAGTATAAATGATAAGAAACGTTTGATGCATTCTATCTTTCAAGAAATGTAAAGGGCATTCTATTCAAACATATAAACCCTTTAGGAACCAATCTTAGAGGGTTTTTTAATGTAAAATAATTTATTAATCAACCATATTCGTAACCACAATTATGGCAAGACAACCAAAAATAGAACGTTTTAACCATAACGTTCTTACTAAATATCAGATATACAACAGTATATTTATTACGTTACCTTTTGATGAGATCACTAATACAGGTGTTTTATTACCACTGTTTAAAGAGGTTTGTGAAAAAGGGTATGATGAAAAGAAAAATCCTTCAGAAATTGTAGAAAATTTTTTCAAGCTATATCAGGATAATCCTTCTGATAATGATAAACACGATCTTTTATTTAGGTTTATCCAGTATATAGAACGTCAGGTAGTATTATTTGATGCGATTGAAGATGCAGCTTTCCCTGTTGTTAATAATATGGACGGTCGCGGTACGCTAAGAAGTATTAAAGAAGAAGCACAGGCAAAGGGACAATTAGAAGAATTAAAAGATTATCTAAGAAGGTTTAAGATTAGACCAACCTTAACAGCACATCCTACACAGTTTTATCCAGGAACCGTGTTAGGGATTATTCATGATCTTGATACTGCTATCCGAGATAATGACTCGCAAAGAATCAAAAAATTATTAGCCCAATTAGGTAAAACGGCTTTCTTTAAAAAAGAAAAACCGACACCATATGATGAAGCGGTAAGTTTGATTTGGTATCTCGAAAATGTTTTTTATCATTCGGTAGGGACGATCTATAATTATATTCAGCAGAACATTTTTCAGGGAGAAGATCTGGAAAACGATCTTATTAATCTCGGGTTCTGGCCTGGTGGGGATAGAGATGGTAATCCTTTTGTAACGACAGAGACAACACTTAAAGTTGCAAAAAGATTGCGAAAAACAATTCTTATCAATTATTATAGAGATATGCGTAAACTAAAGCGCAGAATCACTTTTGGAAACCTACAGGATAAGCTCGGAGTTCTGGAGGAAGCATTATACGATAATTTTTATTATGCAAAAACTGCAGAACCTTTATCGATTGAAACATTAATGAATGGTTTGCTTGAAGTAAGAGAAGAATTGATTAACAAACATCAATCACTCTTTTTGGAAGAATTGCAGGATTTAATTAATAAAGTTAAGATTTTCGGATTCCATTTTGGGACCTTAGATATCCGTCAGGATTCTAGAGTACACCATAGTGTTCTTACAGAGATAGTAAAAAAGACTAACGATTTAGGGTTAGGTTTCTTTCCTGATAATTATGATTCCTTATCAGAAGAAGAGCAGATACAAGTATTATCCAATGTTACTGGAAAATTAGATCCATCGGTACTAGATGATGATATGGCAAGAGCAACAATGGAATCTATCTACGCTATACAAACCATACAGCAAAATAATGGAGAACGTGGAGCAAATCGTTACATTATTAGTAATAACGGAAGTGTTCTTAATGTGATGGAGACCTTTGCGATGATTAGATTAAGTGATTGGGAGCAACCATCAGTAGATGTGATACCGTTGTTCGAAACCGTTCCAGATCTGGAAGTTTCTCATCAAGTTATGGAGGCATTATATAGTAATCCTGTATACATGGAGCATCTAAAACGTCGTGGAATGAAGCAAACAATTATGCTTGGTTTCTCTGACGGAACAAAAGATGGAGGATATCTAATGGCAAATTGGGGTATTTTTAAAGCTAAAGAAGCGTTAACTGAAATGTCAAGAAAATATGGTGTAAAAGTCATATTCTTTGATGGTCGTGGAGGACCACCAGCAAGAGGAGGAGGAAACACCAATCAGTTTTATGCATCACTAGGGCCAACGGTAGAGCATGAACAAATTCAGATAACAGTTCAGGGACAAACAATTAGTTCTAACTTTGGAACTTTAGATTCGTGTCAGTATAACCTAGAACAATTGTTAGGTGCAGGTGTGGAAAATCAATTAACTGATAATGAGGCTAATTTGTTTTCTAAAGAGAACAAAAAGACCATGCAGGAATTGGCAGATGTTAGTTACCAAACCTATGTAGATTTTAAGAACCATCCTAAGTTTTTACCATATTTGGAACACATGAGTACGCTTAAGTACTATGGAAAAGCCAATATCGGTAGTCGTCCTTCTAAACGAAGTAAAAGTAGTAGCTTAGATTTTGGAGATTTACGAGCAATACCATTCGTAGGTAGTTGGAGTCAATTAAAACAAAATGTTCCTGGATTCTATGGTGTGGGAACTGCTTTAAAAACCTATGAAGACAGAGGAGAGTTTGATAAGATAACAGCACTATACAAAGGGTCTGCTTTCTTTAGAGCTTTGGTGGGTAATAGTATGATGAGTTTGACTAAATCATTTTTTCAGCTTACTGCCTATATGAAAGACGATAAGGAGTATGGTGCTTTTTGGAATATTATTCATGAAGAATATGAGCTAACCAAGCGTCTTTTATTGAAATTAACAGGATATACTGAGTTGATGGAAAACGAGCCAGCAGGTAAGGCATCCATTGATATCAGAGAAAATATTGTATTGCCATTACTTACCATTCAGCAATACGCTCTGAAGAAGATTCAGGATATTACCCGATCAGGTAAGGATACAGAAGATTTAGAAATCTATGAGAAAATGGTGACTCGTTCGTTATTTGGTAATATCAACGCCAGTCGTAATTCGGCATAGGAAACTATAATTTTTATGTAAAGACCACAGCAGTAATGAATTGCCCCCAAAAAGTTAGATACTATTTGGGGGTATTTTTATGTATAGAAAAGTAAAGTTCAGTTTAACATTTAAGAAAGAGTGTTTAGATTTGATTATTTTAGGTAATCATTCTATGAATAGTATTTCAAAACAAAAAGGTATCTCTAGGCACATGTTAAATACATGGTTAGATCTCTATAATCAAAAAGGGGTAGAAGAATAAAAACTACTGCTAACAATGTGCATAATTTATTGTTAGTTAGAACCTACAGGGGGAAGTCCTCGTGGACTTTCTATTCGTGATTTATTTGCTAACTTTAGTGCTTAAACACACAACATACTTATACATTAGACCGTCGTATTCAATTATGAAAAAATCATTACTATTAATATGTATGTTATCATTTATAAATCTTTATTCTCAGGATAAACAGCAAGATTTATTGGTGAAAAATAAAATAACAAAGAAAATAATTCAAGGATTTGAGTATAAGAATGACTCTCTAATTAAACAAACTTATCTCGTTGACGATTTAGATAAATTCGGTAACACAATATCATTTAAAGAATACGATTTAAATAATTCATTAATAAAAGAAACTAAATACAAATTTTCAGATGATGGAATGACCGAATATGGAGAAATGCGTGATAAAGAAGGTAGCTTAAAATATTCTATGGTTACTATCAAAAATAAAGAAAAACGTTCAATTAGGCGCATGCAAATAAACCCAAAAGGAGATACACTTGTTGAACAAATATGGATTAGAGATAAGAACCTGAATGATAGTATTCTATTTAGGATAAGAAATGGAAAACGAATTTTAAGCCAAAAATGGAATTATAATCAAGATGGTATTCTCAATTCGAAAAAGCGTTATGATAAAAATGGTGACGTATTGTTGAGCGAATCATTTACATATCAAAAAAATGGAAATTGTATAAAGAAAAAGAATAGTAGAAGTAAGTTAGTTTCAATTAGATGTATTGAAGGAAATAAAGAAACTTGGAAAATTCTTAAAAACAGTGAAGGCTATAGTTCGGGAATAAAAGTTATTTCGGAAAAAGGAGGTGAAAGAATTGTAACCAAATCAGAAAATGGATTTGTTGAAAAAATTGAATATTTTTCGAAAAAAGCAAAGTTGTTAGCTAAAGTAAAGTATACTTATTTAAAAAATAACTAAGTTCAATGTCTCATCTATATTATTTGAGCTCACCATATGGAAACTTCAAAAACTTTTTTTAAAAATACAACGATTGATAATCCAAAAGTCTTAATGGAGGATATAAAGCAATGGCTAATTCATCAAGAGATTATATCATCAAAAGAGCAGCCATTAGAGCTAGAAGCACCTAACACCTATTATGGAGGTATAAATTATAAGAATATAATAGAAGAAGAAGGTTTTTATGGAAAGGTTGAGTTCGTTGCTAAAAGAACTGAAATAATGCATAGAGTAGGTTGGGATTGGGGTGTAGATTTTTTATTACCAGATGTTGTTTTATGCCCTCAATGCAAAAAAGATTTAATAAAAGGAATTGACCCTGCAACCTTTTATGGAGAAAATAATTTAGAACAAGACCCTAATGGAATTAGAATTTTACAAGAATTAAGAGCTGGTATTTCATTATGGGAATCAAATGAGGAAGTTAATATTACCTGTTATAACTGTGGTGTTCAAAACTTGATTGAAGAGTATGATTACAACAACAGTTTAATTTTTACAAATTTTGCTATTATTTTTTGGAACTGGCCAAAATTAAAACCAGAATTTAAAAATACTCTGATAAACAAATTAGGTGTGGATACAACATTATTTATTGATATGTAAAACAATTTATAAGAAACTTGTAGGTTATCTGTTTTAAATACAAGTCACTATATATGTTTACTACTAACACTCTTGACAAAGTTACAATTACTGGTCAATTAATATGCAACTTTGGAATTTCAAGCACTCCAGGATAGATTATATTTTAGCAAAAAGAAATAATTATTTCAGAAAACACCTTGTATCCAGATGGAGATATGTATCACTACACAGCAAATGAAGAGTATATCCCTTAATTAGAAAGTAATTAAAAAATAAACGGTTCATCTAAAATAAACAACAACTGCTAATGGTGTATATAAAAAACAGTAGCGTAAGTACTTAATTCAAGGCGAGTTTTATATATTTATCTTCAGTTATAAATAGGAAAAGTAAATATGTGAGAAATTGCTGCTTTAGAAGAGTAAGAGAAGGATGATAAAATTTTTAAAAAAAATTAGACGAAACCTCTTGAGTGAAAACAAGTTTAAGAAATATTTGATCTATGCTTTCGGAGAGATTATACTTGTCGTATTTGGAATTTTAATAGCAGTATCAATAAATAACTGGAAACAATCTATTGAGTTAAAAAAGGTGGAGCAAAATTTATACGGCGACCTTAAACAGGAATTAGAAACTGATTTAGGAGAAGTAAAAGATAATCTTGATTATAACCACCAATATTTATTGAGATACAACCGCGCAAGCGAAATAATCCTAAATGATTCTCAAAGGTTATTGGCAGATACTTTGGCAGTTATAGCAACAGAACTCACCAATTTTTCGGATTTTAAAAATGATCAATCAGCTTACAACAAATTAGCCGCAAGTGGTAAACTAGAATTAATATTGAACAAAGAGGTTCTAATGCGTTTACAAAACCTTGGAATACTTTACAATTATATTAATAGGTTAGAGAAAAATCAAGAACAATTTATGTATACAATTGTTCCTAAAATCTCCAAATATTTAAGAATAAAACCGTTTAAGGTAATGATGCCAGAACAATTGTATGACTACAAATTTCATAATGATATTGAGTTTATGATAAAAATAGGAGTAGAAAAGGATGGGTTATATAAACAAGCCGAGAACGATTTAAATCACTTAATTAAAGTATTGGAAAGAGAATTGAATTAAAAACAAATACTAACAATAAAAAAACGAGATTAAAACAATCATTTCTTCCGACCTATAAGCATACTTCAAAAGTAACAAAATCGGACTTTTAATATTATGAAGCTTTTTTGTACGTAAGAGTTTTTAGCTTACCTTTTTTCTTGCAAATCCAATAAAGATAAGAGGCGAGTATCGTCATAAAAAGAATGGAGAAAAAAGAGTCTTCTATCCCAAACTCAGAGCCTATAAATAAACTAGGTCCACTAAATTTACTAGATACTAAAGCATTAAAATTAGTATCACCAGAAAGAGGTGTACCATACACTATCTGGGTAAAATTCCAACTAAAATGAAAAAAGAATGGTAACCAAAGCCTTTGTGTATACGTATACAAAAGACTTAAAACAACGCCTAGTATTATCACGAACCAGACTGAAGTAATCGTAGCATTTACATTCGCATAATGTAATACACCAAAAAATAAAGCCTGACTTAATGCGATGTTAGTACCAAATCGTTCTTCTAGAATTCTATAAATAATTCCACGGAAAATAACTTCTTCAAACAAAGCCGCCGATACTAATAATGTAAGCGGTAGTAATATAACTGATAATTCATTAAAACTATATACTTCAAAATATCCCAAAAGGTATAGTATGCCTACACAAAGTGAAATGAGTCCAAAACCACTAGAAATACCAATTGAGAAATCTTTTCTAATTTTATTCAGGGATAATTCGTGAACCTTCCTTTTCTCTAAAAATTTATAGAAAACATAATAAATACTGATGATCACAAAACCAGATATTAAATTCTGGATTCCGTCTTTTATTTCTTGAGAATCTAGAATTAACCCAAGTATTGGCTGAGATATAGCTTTTTTAATAATTAATACACCTGAGATGCATATAATAATTCCTAAGGCTATTCTTAGGATCCAATGTTGTATAATTTTTCTTAATTTAATATTCATTATATCCATTTGAATTTTGATACTGTTTGTTCACAATATGTATCTCCTGTATGTTTTATTTCTGATGGCTCAAATAGTACTAACCAACATTCTTCTTGGGCTATAGGTTTATGTTTTATTCCTCTGGGAACAATAAGCATTTCACCTTCTTTAATCGTTTTTTCTGAATTTTCAAAACATATTTTTATAGACCCTTTAATAACATAAAACAACTCATCTTCATGCTCATGAGTGTGATAAACTAGTTCTCCTTTTACTTTTACAACTTTAATTTGTTGTCCATTCAATTCTGCTACTATTCGTGGATTCCAATAATCCTGAAATAAATCATATTTCTCTTTTAGATGAAATGTTTTGATCATGGTTTTATGCTATTTAGGTCTAAAGCTACTTCATAAGTTCCATTTGCACAAGTAGTTATTTTAATATAACTTAGTCTTTAAATTAGACTAATACTGTTATTACTGATTAAATTTTAAAATAAAAACATGAATAAAGACAAGATAATGTATGATAATTGTCCAGTTGTATATTGTATGACAAAGATTGGAGGAAAATGGAAGCCCATAGTTTTATATCTAATTTCTAAAGATCTTAATCGTTTTGGGAAACTATATAAAAGAATTCAAGGTATAAGCAAACAGATGTTAACCACACAATTAAGGGAACTTGAAAGAGATGAAATTATAGTTAGAAAAATTTATGCGGAAATTCCACCAAGAGTCGAATATTCTTTAACAGAGACAGGTGATTCATTAATGCCTATTATTCAGAGTATGCAGCAATGGGGTAAGGAAAATAAAATTAAATAGGAGTTTATGAAGTTAATCATTGCTGAAAATACTTAATAAAATAAATGAAAGTTTCTATTCTGTTAGTAATTGCCAACTTGTTAACTTAAACTATTTAAAAAATATCTAAGTGAGTATTAAGGTTAACCAATACGTTACGCAACCTATTTCATTTTGTAACATCTAAAAAGAAAGAAATGTTTAAGAAAGTACTCAAATTTATATGTATTGCGCCATTATTAATGGCTTTTCAATGCGATGATGAAATTGGAAACCAACTAAGGTTTAATCCTTATAAAATAAATATAACACCAAATGCTACTTTATCTTTAAACGATACAATTTGGATTACGGCTAGAGTTTCATCAAAAGTTTATGATTTATCAACCAACGATTCTATTTTTAACGAAGATCCAAATAAGATCTTTAATCAATTTACACTTTTTAAATTAATAGAACCTATAAATGATAGGGCTGCAAACACTGAAGGGGCTATACATAAGTTTGATATAATTTATGATATAGGAGATTACTCTCCTAGAACCGTTTGCGAAAATACCAAAAAAACAATATTTCCAGAATTGAATAATGATGGTTCGTTATATATGTATAGAATAGGATTAAAACCACTAGTTGTTGGGGATTACATGATTAATTGGCCTTCGATTAATAGTGCAGTTGTTCAAAATGAAAATAGGAATGAATCTATTATCGAAAATTATCAAATAGAAAATCGTCCATACCAAATTGATTTTAATCAATGCGGCAATCGTTCTGTATTATTTATAGATGAAACTGAAAGGATCTATTTTTTCAGCATTCGATAAACATTTTATAATTTTTAACAAGCATAATTTTAAACCTTTCTGAGAGTTTTTTCATTTTTATAATGACTGCTAAATCAATTGATTTACAACTTCATTTTTGTTTTTTGATAGTTGTTAGTTTTTAGTGTACTTTGAAATAAAAGATGAAACTAAACTTTTCCCTGAATGCTTACTCAAAAGTTTAGTACTTTTAATTTATAGGCTGCCTATAGTAAAAAACCTAATGGCAATTATTACAGAATATAACAAATGAAACTCCAAGAACCAGATTATACATTAATAAATTAAAGTTAATCATATTCATTGAGTACAACAGAATCTTGTAAATTTACAGGATGATTTCTAAAACTCAGGTACAGTTTTTACGTAAACCATTCATCTATAAAAAAATGATACAATAGACTATAATGTTTTAAATATCATAGTTCTTTTTGGAGGAATACAAGGATTTACATTGTGTCTTTATTTGCTTTCCAAAAGAAGAGAGAATAAAAGAGCATTTAATTATTATATGTTATTTTTATTTTCCTTATCCTTTTATAATCTAACATATGCATTCTTGTATATGAATGTAGATTCAATAGGGTTTATTCCTTTAGCTTCTTTTCCATTTCCTTATAAGTATCTAATTGGTGTGGGCTTTTATTTCTATATAAAAAGCCAAATTAATAAGAAGATAGACGTTATTTCTTCAATCGAATATTTACTATTTATTCCTGCTATTTTGTATGGAATATTAAGAGCTTACTGGTATGTTATGCTCCATAGCGGTATTGACGAATATATCTTTTATAGAGTGTATCAAACTGGATTTTTCTTGTATAATGATTTTGCCTATCTAATTTTCAATCTACTACTGATGATTAGTGTTCTAGGGTTTATAAAGAAGAATAAAGACAGGATAAAGGGATCTGTGTCAATACGTAAAAATTGGGAATGGTTGGCGATATTCTCCTGGATGTTTATTGTGTTTATTATACTTAATATATTACATCAGGTTATTGCAGTACTTTTTAATCTTCAGGATAGTGGAGAATTTTATTATATAATATTAGTTTTAAATTCTGTCTATATATATTGGATAGGTTTTATTGGTTTTACTAAATCTAATCTGTTGTTTAAAACTTTTAATCTAAAAGATCAAAAAGAAGAGGATCAAGGTGATTTGTTAAAAAACAGCATCGAACATTATATGAAGAATGAAGAAGTTTTTACCAATCAAAATCTTAAAGTTTCAGATGTAGCTTCTTTATTATCTATATCCGAAAAAGAACTCTCCTTATATATTCATGATATCTATCATATGTCTTTTACAGATTTTATAAATACCTATAGAATAGAAAAAGTAAAATCATTGTTAGTTTCTTCTGAACAAGAAAAATTCACATTGTTAGCGATTGCAGAAAAATCCGGTTTCAGTTCTAAATCTTCGTTTAATTCTGTGTTCAAAAAAATGACAGGTTTAACTCCTACTCAGTATAAAGCAAACCATAAAAACTAATATGTCCAGTATTTATTTTCTGGACATTATTCCGCTGTTTCCTAAGTTATTTTCCTATAAAAGCCAATAGTTTTGAAATCATAAAATTTTAAAACTATACTTATGAGAAAATTATTTTTAGCCGTGATGATTAGTGTTTCTATACTATCTTCAAAGGTCTATGGTCAACAAAAAGTTATGTCAGTTCAGGATAGTATTAATGTGTTCTATGATCAGTTTTTTGAAGAACTAGAAGCTAATTACTTATATCGAAAAAACGTTAATTGGAGCCAAATAAAGCCATATATAAAAAAGGAAGCACTAAAAAGTGGAACCTTTGAGAAATCATTAGAGATCAGTTCAAAACTTTTTGACACTATACGAGGAGATCATTTATTACTATTTTCAGAAAAAGGAATGTATCAAAGTAATCTCAAACGAAAAATTGTAAAAGAAGACTTACATAAAAGCTTACTCATAGCATATAGTGAAGAACCAAAATTTGAGGTAAAAGTAATCAATGATCATTATGGGTATGTTTTTATTCCTGGGATGCTTTTACTTAACGCTACGGAGAAAGAGTTAAATGAAAGGGCACAAAAAATATACGATGCTATCTTAGAATTGAATAAAACTAAAAAAATCAAAGGATGGATCATCGATTTGAGATTAAACATAGGAGGCAATTCTAATGTTATGTTAGCTGGATTATATCATTTAATAGGAGATAACACCGTTTCATTGTATTTAGATGCAGATAAAAATGTAAAAAACCGTTCGGGTCTGCATAATGGTATTTACTATGAGGATCAAAAAATACAAGCACGTGTAAAGACAATTCCAAAACCTAATACCGAAATTCCTGTTGCTCTAATTACAGGAGTGATGACTGCTAGTGCGGGAGAGTTTGTGGCTTTAGGGTTTAGAGGAAGAAAAAAATTAATCATTATAGGAGAGGAGAGCTTTGGACTGACTACAGCTAATGATTTATTTGAGTTACCATTTAAAACAAAAGCTGCAATTACATTAAGCTATGCAACAGATAGATCAGCAGTATTTACCAACAATATTGAACCTCAAATAGAAATTGTTAAAGAGGCTAATTTTCAAGATTTAGAAAAAGACAAAAATATTATCGAAGCAATTAAATTTATAGATAGTAAGTAATGGAAGTATCTACTTAGAGTATTTGTTTAATTAAATATGTTTTAAATTAGATAAAGTTTTAAAACCATACTTATGAAACTTAAATACGTATTTTTTTTATTAGCTATTTTCGGACTATGTTATACTTGGTATTTTAACATTCAGTTTTATATAAACGCCGAAGATACCTCTCTTTTAAACTATATTGCTCAAACAAAAACTACATTTCCGGCTAAATCATTTAATGCAGATTTATTAGTTGTTGTATTTACTTTTTTTGTTTGGTATATCCCGGAAGCTATTAAATTAAAAATGAAACATTGGTGGGTATTTATACCATTAACTTTTATGGTAGCTATAGCATTTGCCTTTCCACTGTTTTTATATTTTAGAGCACGTAGGTTGGAAAAAATGGCAGTGATTGAAGAGTGAGATGTGTGTAGATAATAAAGAACTGTTAATGATTTTATGGATTGAAATAAGAATTAGTACATTTCTACTTTATTTATAAATAATAATGTATGCAGTCTTTACTAACTTCGGGAGAGTATAATCCTTATTACGGTGTATTTATTGATCAAGCTGAAAACGCTAATATTGTGACAGGCTTACAACAAAGTAAACAGAAATTCATTGATTTTGTAAACGCTATTTCTGATGAAAAATTAACATATGCCTATGCTGAAGGGAAATGGACAGTTGCCGAAGTGCTCCAACACATAATTGATACAGAACGCATTTTTTCTTATAGAGCGCTTCGTTTTGCCAGAAATGACAAAAGCCCATTGATTGGTTTTGATCAAGACGAATACGTTCCTAATTCTAATGCGAATAATTATAGTAAGAAGGAATTCATAGAAGATTTTGAAGCTGCTAGAAATAACTCGATTGGATTATTCAAAAGCTTTACGCAGAATATGTTAACCGAAATAGGAGAAGCTAGTGGTAGCCCAATGAGTGCGAGAGCGGCAGGTTACATACTTTCGGGTCATCAGAAACATCACCTGAATGTAATTAAAGATCGATATTTATAATTTGCAAGGCCTATCAGTTTTAAAAAAATGGTAGGTCTATGTGTTTTTATCAACAAATGAAATGACTAAAGAAGAAGTAGCAAGAAAGTATCTTTTCTTTTTAGAAAAAGGAGAGATGGATAAGGTAGTTGATTTGTTTACAAGGGATGGTGTGGTAGAGTCTCCATTATATGGAGTGCTTTCTGCCAAAGAATTTTATAAAACCTTAGCAGCAGATACAAATTCCTCTAAACTTAGTTTTGACGGATTGTTCTTTGAAAAGAATACGAATAGGGTTTCTTTGCTTTTTGATTATGTGTGGGTCCTAAAAAATAATAAAACTGTTGAGTTTAAAGTAGTAGATATTTTAGAGCTTACTTCTGAAAACAAAATCAAAAAGTTAATCATTATTTATGATACGGTGAATGCTAGAAGTTTGATAGACACATTATAAAGTTTTTTTTCTTTAAATTACTTTAATTTCAAACAATATTCTTTAAAGATTCTATATCTAATTCGTGACCTCCAGGATGTGATCTAAATGCTATCTGTGGTAATATACCCTCTACTCGAATTTTTTCGGCTTCTACTTTGGCAATTTCAAAATAAGGATCCTTAT
Organism: uncultured Aquimarina sp.; assembly: GCF_947492405.1. GTDB lineage: Bacteria > Bacteroidota > Bacteroidia > Flavobacteriales > Flavobacteriaceae > Aquimarina. Next base: position 1,065,409 of record NZ_CANLMP010000001.1, on the reverse strand, counting down.
CTCCTAAAATATGTGTTACACTAGTTTTGCTAGTCAAAAATGTAAAATCTTCTTTCCCTAATTCTTTCGGAAAACCTCCAGAAATCATTACAAAACCATCTGGTTGTATTTTTCTACTGGCAATCCATCTACTTGCAATACTTACACCTTGTGAATATCCAAGAACAACAAACTTAGCAGTAACGGGAAGTTTTTCTTCTTCAATAACAGCATCTATATAATTGAGTACATTTTTTGTTTCGGTTTTTGTGTTTTCCTTAGTGAGCCAGCTAGATCCTACTTTCTTATAATCATTATTTTTGTAATATTTAGAAGGAGCTTGCGGAGCAATGATATAGTTTTTATTAGCATCCAGACTTTGGAATAATCTGATGAAATATCTACTTAGATAGCCGATCCCATGAAAGACTAACCAAACGGTTTCTGTTTCAGAAGTTAATTTATTTAAAGTGTCGTAGGTATTTGTGGATTGATAAACAACCTCTTTTTGCATAACTAATAGCTTTTTATAGTTGGAACCATTCATCGATTAAAGGCCACAAGATATTCTGATTTTTCTTTCTAAAAAAATCAAAATGCCCAATTGTTTTTAGATTATAATCGGATGGTTTTAAGTGTTTTCTAATGGTTTTAGCATTTTTGTATACTTGATCGCTTAATATGTCTACTGATTTTCTGGGAGCAAAAAGGTCATCATCAATGCTTACTAGTAACATAGATTCTTTAATGTCCTGATAGTATGTTTTAGAGCTTCCTTTGGTAAAATGTAACATGGAATCAGGATGTAACAGGAAAGTTGCCCAATCTTTAGCAGCTTTTGTGGTTAGTGGTCTTCCTAATCCGAACCAACTTGATGGGTAGTATCCCAAAATAGAAGTAGTTAGAGGAACAAATATCTTAAAGTTTAGATATATCAAAGCACGCATTCTTGGAGTGAAATGTTTATAAAACCCAAACTGAGAACCAATCGTAAGATATTTGTCATAATATTGAAACGCATCACTAAAACCTACGCTATTTCCACCATAACTATGACCTATCATATATTGTATATTGTCAGGGAACTCCTCTTTTGCGTATTTGGATACTGCTTTAAAATCCATCGCCCAAGAAAAGAAACCATGCTCTTTTAGGGATTGAATACTTTGTGATGTTGAAGATCCAATACTACGATAATCAAAAGTAAAGACATTACATCCCTTTTCTGCTAGGTATGTAGCCATATTAAAATAGAAATTTTGAGGAACAGCTACGGCTGGAGCAAATACAATGGTCTTATGATTAGATAATTTTGGAACAAATTCGTGAACCGAAATTGGGTAGTTATCGGTGGATTTAACAGTGTATGATTCCATTACTACGATTTTAAAATTGAGTTTTGTTGTAAATATTGTTCAGTTTGTGAGTCGAAAAAAGTCACAATTTTATTGAAGTAATCATGTCGAGACTTTGATTTTGGTATCTGAGCATGTTTTGCGTTAGAAATAACGTGTAATTCTGACTGGATTGGTATAGCTTGATTAAAACAATATCCTGCATCATCTTTAATGAGTTCATCCTTATCTAGATATATAAAAAGAACTTTTTGTAAACTATGAGCATCTTTAATCCTATCAATCATCCGTATTTTCTTTTTTAACTTAGGATTAAGAGTATTTAGTGTCTTTAAAGCAAAATTTGCAAAAGGATATTGAACCCAGAAATCATCAAGTGTGTTAGCGGCACTTTCTATAATAGCAAAGTCATAATGATGCTTTTCTGCAAAGGCAATAGTGGCCCATTGTCCGCCTAATGAGATCCCAAAATACCCTAGAGGAGTATTCGGGAATAGGTCCTTAGCAATATTTCCTGCCGAAATTATATCTTCGTGATAATAGAAATTTCCGACTTCACTTTCTCCAAATCCATTGATGTCAAAAATGAATACATTATAACCTTGATTTCTTAGTATATCGGTATATCCATTTTTAAGAAAATAACCTTTAGCTTCTTTTCCCATCGGATGACCTAATACTATCGTGGCTTTAGGTAGATCAGAAATAGGTGATGAGTACATTCCTTTTAATAAAGCGCCTGATTTGCTTTTAAAAGAAATAAAAGTCCATTCTTTGTTTTGTTCTTCAGATAACGGGCTTTTCCAAGGTATCATAAAACGTCCGAAAAATGGTTTTTTTGCAATTCTATAGTATGTTTTCATTGTTTCAGAATTATTTTTTCCATTCTGGAAACTGCATTGTTAATGTATTTGTGATCATTATAAATGCGCATTAATAATATTCCGCCTTCAAGATCTTGAACCATTTGTTCTGCAAGTGCTAGTGATTCTTCTTTAGAATAGTTAGGTTCTAATAAAACTTGCAGTCCAGCTATAAAATCTTCAAAAAAATAAAGAATCTCATCTTTATAAATAGGGTCAAGGTGAGCGCTTTCCAGGGCAGTGTTTGCCATAATACAACCGCTATGAGCATTTTTAAACATTTTGTCTATAAGCTCGTGTACTTTTTTAAGCTTTTGTTCAATAGAAAGATTATTGTTTTCAATTACTTTAAATAGATTATGCTTAAAATAACTATTTACGGTAGCCAGCACTTCTTTTATCAATTGTTCCTTATTACTAAAATAATAATAGAAGTGCGATTTTTGAATTTCGCAGGCTTTGGCCAACTCACTCATGCTGCTTTTAGATATACCACGTTCTCTTAATATAGGAATCACCTTGCTGAGAACTTCTTCTTTTGATGTCTTGACTTTCGGCATTTTATTGAACGTTCGTTAAAATAATAAATAAATATAGTTAGAATTATTTAATGTCAATGTTTATTTTTACTTAAAATTTTTAAAAGTATGCAATTAACTGAAGAGGAAATATTGAAAAAATGCGCAGAGATGTGCAAGAATACACTGATGGAAACATTAGATATTTCTTTTTGTGAAGTAGGTAAGGACTATTTGATTGCCAAAATGCCCGTTACCCCAAAAGTTCATCAACCTGACGGTGTGTTACACGGTGGTGCAATGGTAGCATTGGCAGAAAGTGTAGGTAGTGCGGCTTCACATATGTTCCTAGATACCAAAGAATTTTACATAAGAGGTTTAGAGATTTCTGCCAATCATGTAAAAAGTGTAAAAAATGGGTATGTGTATGCAAGAGCAGAGGTTTTACACAAAGGAAGAACTACTCAACTTTGGGATATCAAATTACGCGATGAGGAAGATAGTTTGATCTCTATTGTAAAATTAACCACCATTGCATTGACTAAATCCAGATAATATGGATGTTTCAGCAATATATGCTAAAATCCAATCTCAATTGGATAAACAATTACCATTTGTTGTATATAGAAAATCTGGAGAAGAAGAAGTGAATTGTTTTCTTCAAAACGATGATCAGCTGTATGAAATGAACTCATATGAGACTTCTGGTTTTGTTTTCGCTCCATTTGATAGTGAAAACAAAACAATAATAATACCGACAAATATAAGTAGTTGCTACAGAGCGGTTATGCGATCCGAGAGTAAAGTTGAAAATTATCATTATGATCAATCTTTCTCGGTTGAAGATGACCATAAAGCAAAAAAGGATCATCTAAAACTGGTTCAGAATGGAATTAAAGCCATTAATGATGGTTTCTTTAAAAAAGTAGTGTTATCCAGAAAAGAAGAAGTGTCTTTTCCTAAGGAAGATTATTTAGAAGTCTTTCAAAAGCTAATTGATAGTTATGCTGATGCTTTTGTGTATTATTGGTTTCATCCAGCAGTAGGAATCTGGTTAGGAGCAACTCCAGAGACCTTAGTTACCATAAGGGAAGATCAATTTTTTACAATGGCGTTAGCCGGAACTCAGACTTATGAAAGTTCTTTAGAAGTAGATTGGGGAGAAAAAGAGATAGAAGAACAAGCTATGGTAACAGATTTTGTTTTGAATGAACTTTCATCTAAAGTAAATAGTATTGAAAAATCAAACACATATACATATCGGGCAGGCACGCTGTTACATCTTAGAACAGATATTAAGGGTTTTTTAAAAAATAAAGATTCTAACGTAGAAGATATTATCAAAGTATTGCATCCCACACCTGCGGTATGTGGTTTGCCTAAAAAAACTGCAAAATCTTTCATTCTTCAGAATGAGTCGTATGATCGAAAATATTACACAGGTTTTCTTGGTGAATTACATATGAATAAAAATGAAAAAACGGAGTCTAATTTATATGTAAATCTTCGTTGTATGGAGATGTCTTTTGGTAAAGCAAACATTTATGTAGGAGGAGGTATCACCAAAGACTCTATCTCCGAAAAAGAATGGGAAGAAACTGTACGAAAGACTGAAACTATGAAAAAAGTTTTGCATTAAAACACTGGCTTTAATTACCGCTATATTGTAATTTAGCTACTCGAATGAAGAAACAATTATATTCCAAAATTCCTTTGTCGCAAACTATTGTTGCTTTGTGTGAATCAAAAGGAATTCATCATATTGTAATATCTCCAGGATCCAGAAATGCACCGTTAACTATTGGTTTTACTGAAAATCCTGATATGCACTGTTATAGTATTGTTGATGAGCGGTGTGCCGCTTTTTTTGCGTTGGGAATTGCACAACAGCTTAAGCAGCCTGTAGCGCTGGTGTGTACATCGGGTAGCGCATTGTTAAACTATTATCCAGCGGTTTCAGAGGCTTTTTATAGTGATATTCCTTTGGTAGTATTAAGTGCCGATAGACCTATTGAACGTATTGATATAGGTGACGGACAAACGATACGGCAAAAAAATGTATTCGAAAATCATATTCTGTATTCTGCGAATTTATATTCTGAAATTGTACCAGAAACGGAAATAGACGACCTTAAGATAAAGCAAAAACAACACGAAGCGCAAAAGCATAATGAAAGAGAAATCAACCTGGCTCTTAACGTTTCTATAGAAAAAAGCGGTCCAGTTCATATTAACGTTCCTTTCTATGAACCATTATATGATACAATTGATCAACCAACGATTTCCCCTAAGAATATTCCTGTTGAGCGAGTGGAGCAGCGTATATCAGATGCTTTACGATCGAGCATGCTTGCTGAATGGAATAAAGCGAAACGTAAAATAATATTGATAGGTGTTAATGCACCAAATAGTATTGAGCAAAGGTGGATAGATCATTTTGCCAAAGATTCTTCTGTGTTGGTTTTGACAGAAACCACATCAAATATTCATCATACTAGCCATATTAATTGTATTGATCAGTTAATTACATCTCTGAAAGAAGAAGAATTTAGAGCATTGCAACCTGAGGTACTACTCACTTTTGGAGGAATGGTAGTTTCTAAACGGATCAAAGCCTTTTTTAGAAACTATCAGCCTAAAATTCATTGGCATATTGATGAGAAGAAGGCTTATGATACATATTTCTGCCTAACAGAGCATATAAAAATGAATCCTAATTCCTTTTTTTCTGATTTTCTTCCAGATACTGTACCTATAAAAAATAATTATAAGTCATTTTGGATTTCTCTAAGAAACCAAAGAAGAGAGCGACATGCTGAATATTTAGAACATATAGATTTTACGGATCTAAAAGTTTTTGAAACACTTTTTAATCATATTCCGGATGATCAGATGATTCAGTTAAGTAATAGTTCTACGGTACGATATGCACAATTATTTTCATTGAATCCTTCTTTTAAAGTATATTGTAATAGAGGAACAAGTGGTATTGATGGAAGTACATCTACCGCTATCGGTGCAGCAGTAGCTTCAGGGATTCCTACAACCTTGATCACAGGAGATCTTAGCTTCTTTTATGATAGTAATGGATTATGGAATGATAATATCCCTTCTAATTTTAAAATTATTCTAATTAATAATAGTGGAGGAGGAATTTTTAGAATTTTACCGGGTAAATCAGAGACGGATAATTTCAGTACTTATTTTGAGACGAAACATAATCTTACTGCAGAGCAGCTATGTAATATGTTTGGTTTTAAATATATGCAGATAAGTGAAATAAAAGGGCTAGTAGCAGGAATTGAAAGTTTATATCTAAACAACGATTCACCGCAGTTATTGGAAGTTTTTACACCAAGAAAAATGAATGATAGTGTTTTAATCGATTATTTTAGGTATTTTATCTAAAAATCACCAGAGAATATAATTTATAAATGAATTATTCATTTATAAATAAGTTATATTTGAGATAACATAATAAATTAACTAAAACCTAAAACATTATCACCTTATGAGTAAAAGAGACGAATTAATCACTAAGTATGCGGCTGATATCAAAGATAAAATTGGTCAGACACCAGATGTAGATTTTTTAACTAAAGTTACGATTGGTTGTGGACCATCTATTTATAATAAAGACGCTGCTACCGTATCTGGTAGTGATGCTGCAGAATTAGAAACAGTAAAGAAAAATTTCTTGATCAAAAAATTAGGGCTTTCTGATGGGCCAAAATTAGATGAAGCAATTGCTTCTGTGATGGATGCTTATGGTAAATCTAACAGAAATAAGTACAGAGCAGTAGTGTATTATCTTCTAGCTAAACACTTCAAAAAAGAGTCTGTATATAAATAAAAATAGCAGCTCATAAAAGAATAAAGGGTGTTCTCTGATGAACACCTTTTTTTGTTTTAATATGGTACATAGGAAGATTAAACAATTATCTTTGCGCAAAAAATAGAACATGCTTAAGCTCGGTAAATATAATACATTAGAAATCGTAAGAGAAAGGGATCAAGGGATTTATCTAAGTGATGATGATGGGAATGAAGTGTTATTGCCTAATAAATACGTTCCGGATGAATTTATGATTAGGGACGAAATTAAGGTGTTTTTATATTTAGATCATGAGGAGCGTATTGTTGCTACTACCTTAGAACCCTATGCTGTGGTTAATTCATTTGCTTACTTGAAATGTACTACAGTTTCTGATATTGGTGCTTTTATGGATTGGGGACTAGAGAAAGAACTTTTTATTCCCTTTAGAGAGCAAGCTTCTAAGATGAGAATTGGTAGTTGGTATCTAGTTTATGTGTATTTAGATGAAGAGACAAACAGACTCGTTGGTTCTAGTAAGACGAATGCTTTTCTTGATAATTCTCTAGTATTGTTATCTGCCTATGATGAAGTAGATTTAATGGCATCACATCCTTCTCCGTATGGTTGGAATATGATTGTAAATCAAAAACATTTGGGGCTGGTATACGAAGATGAAATTTTTCAAAAGATTACTCCAGGAGACCAGCTAAAGGGTTTTGTGAAAAAAGTACGTCCTGACGGTAAAATAGATCTTACGTTACAAAGGCACGGATATAGAGCTATAGAACCAAATGCACAACAAATATTGAATGAGTTAAATAATAGAGGAGGCTTTATAGATCTTAATGATAAGTCGAATCCTGATGATATTAAAGAAGTTTTTCAATTAAGCAAGAAAAGCTTTAAGAAAGCAATCGGTTCTTTATATAAAGCCAAAAAAATCGTTATAGAAAAAGACGGTATTCGATTGGTGGAATAAAGTTTCTTATCACAAATGTTTTTGGTAGAAGTACCTTTAAAAAAATATTAGTTTCTAATCCTTGATGTTAAAGGCAATCCAGTTACAGGACAATAGATTCCTGTATAAGTGCTGGCGTCTCTATAGGCTGTGTTTTTAACACCGCCATTATTAGTACTACTGCTATTGTAACCACCGTTTCCAGTGATTGTTATTCTGGCATTACTTTTTACAGTACTAGGAATAGCTACAGCATAATCAGATTGAATGAATTTATTCTCCGGAAGAAGTAGGATAGGAGTATCATTTTTCAAATGCTGCTTTCGTAAATCTACAGAAAGATCTATTTCCATCAGCTGATAAGTACCAACGGATACTATTGGTTTAATAAATGATAAAGAAGGCGTGATTTCTTTGTGCTCAATGGTGTACATAAAATCATTTTCTGATAAATGTGTGTTCATTTCATCCCATGAAATAGAAAAAGAAGTTTTTTCTTGCCCATAAGAAGTAAAGCCGATACAAGCTAAAAGTAATCCCAAAAAGATCCTTATCATAATATTTACTTTATGTAATTCGATTAAAAATATCAAAAATCGTGCAAAACCTATGTTAATTTAGTAGAAAGTTAAAATAATATTGATTTTTTAACTTGATTTAACTCACTTAATGATATAGCTTGGTACAATATATTATATTATTTTTGATAGCATTAAAAAAACATATGATGAGTTCAATAAATTGGAAAACTGCAAAAGAATATCAAGATATAACATATAAAAAATCAAATGGTGTAGCCAGAATTGCGTTTAACAGACCAAATGTGCGTAATGCTTTCAGACCTCAGACTACAAGTGAACTGTACGATGCATTTTATGATGCACAAGAAGATACTTCAATAGGAGTAGTGTTACTTTCTGGAGAAGGACCGTCTACTAAAGATGGTGTATACAGTTTTTGTAGTGGAGGAGATCAGAAAGCAAGAGGGCATCAGGGATATGTAGGACAGGATGGAATGCATAGATTAAATATCTTAGAAGTTCAAAGACTTATTCGTTTTATGCCAAAAGTGGTAATTGCTGTGGTGCCAGGTTGGGCTGTAGGAGGAGGGCATAGTTTACATGTGGTTTGTGATCTTACTCTTGCGAGTAAAGAACATGCTATTTTTAAACAAACAGATGCAGATGTTACTAGCTTTGATGGAGGATATGGATCTGCATATTTAGCTAAAATGGTGGGACAGAAAAAGGCACGGGAGATTTTCTTTTTAGGCAGAAATTATTCTGCACAAGATGCATACGAAATGGGTATGGTAAATGCCGTAATACCTCATGATGAATTGGAAGATACCGCATATGAATGGGCTCAGGAAATCTTAGAAAAATCTCCAACATCCATAAAAATGTTAAAATTCTCTATGAATCTAACAGATGATGGTATGGTTGGGCAACAAGTTTTTGCAGGAGAAGCTACACGATTGGCATATATGACAGATGAAGCTAAAGAGGGTAGAAATGCGTTTTTAGAAAAGAGAAAACCTAATTTTAAAGATATTAAGTGGATACCATAATAGTGTAATGTTGAGCTTTAAATTTAAAATTGATAATGAAAGATAAAGAAGACGAATTATTATCGGTACAATATAGGATTGAAAAATCCGGAATGAAACAGCAGAAGCTGGAGAATCGTCTTGTTTCTATATCAGAAGAATTAAAAAAGAGTAAGAGGAACAGTTTAGTTTTTATGATTTTTTTTCTGACTGTTATCGCTGTAATGGCCGGAGGAATATATTATCTAAGTGAAAAAGATGCTTTGTTTTCTGCTGATCAAAATGAGGATACGCAGGTTGAGATAGATCAAATTCAGAAAACTAACGATTCTTTACAGGAAGAATTAATGAAGCTTAAATCTGATATTGCTGATTATAAAAGAGGATTAGCTTATAAAACAGATAGCCTTAGTGCAGAACCTACTGAAATTGATAGCACTGATATAGAAGGAAATAACCGAACAGCTACGGATACAATAAAGAAACTAAAATTTGAAAGAAATCATTGTTATGTTAAAAAAGTATTTAGAAACAATGGCGTAATTTTTATTGAAGCCGATTTTATAGAATATTTTAAAGGAAGAAAAGCCGTAGAAAAAGCCAAAGAAAATAATGAAGCAGAATATGATATTGATAAAAACGGAGATACGTTATATTTCTTATATGATAATTACTACGTATCTAACACTAGTAATAAGTTAAGAAGACTCGAGTTGAATGACAAAGTTCGTATTCAGGATATAAATCAAATTTCTAGAGGGTTTCCTTTGAAAGCCTTTCAGAAAATTATTGCAGATAAACCTATTATGATTTTAGAAATGAATGATGGAATTGTTTATAAAATAAAGAAACAGAAATTACCATAAAGCCTATAAATCGTTCTTAATACCCCCTAAAAAAATGCCAGATATTAAAAATGAAGATCTTTTATCATTGCATTATCAGATAGAAAAAGCTGAGGTTGAACAACGAAAGCTAGAGGATCTTCTTAATGATAAGTCATTAGAACTTAAAAGGAATAGAGCATCTAAAATGATGTTTAAAATACTTTGCTCTGTTTTATTAATTACTACAATAGCGTTAATTATATATACAGTATTCTGGGTGGATAATAGTGATAGTACTGTAACAGTTACTAAGAATAAAGAGTTCTCATCTTTTCAATCGGAGATTAATGGACTTAAAAACCAACTGAATCAATTAAAAAAGGATCAACCCGATCTTAAAAACATAAAAGATCTTTATTTATACAGGAGTTTAATAAACAAAGATACTGTGTATTCTGTTCAGATACAATCGTTTACAACAGACAAGGTTTCTTTGGTGTCAGATAAATTCACGAATACTCTTTTTTATAATGATATGTATTATTATAAACTTAGTTTAGGGATTTTTGAAACCCTCGAAGAAGCTCAGGAATTTAGAAAGATCTTACTTCAATCTGGGATTATTGATAAGAATATATTTGTTATTTCTTATAAAGAAGGAGAGCGTATACGGATAGAAGACCCATTTTAAAAACAAAACTCCTCAAGAAAGAGGGGTTTTGTTTTTCTAAGCTTGTCGGCAAAGAACAATATATATGTTTATTAGACCGGATGCTTCGGTTTTTGACTAAGGTTTTATGTTTACCTTAATTTAGGATATTCTACAGGGTTAACCTCATTCATTAAATCATAAACTTTCTCAAAAATATCCTCTGTAGATGGTTTGCTAAAATAATCTCCATCTGTACCAAATGCAGGACGATGAGGTTGTGCACTTAATGTTTGCGGCTCGCTGTCCAAATATTGATAGATGTTTTGTTCATCTATAAGTTTGTGAAGTATATAACCTGTAGCTCCGCCAGGAACATCTTCATCAATAATCATTAATCTATTGGTTTTAGCCACACTTTTTACGATATCGTGAGTTAAATCAAATGGGATTAATGATTGTACATCAATTACTTCAGCATTAATACCTAGTGATAACAATTCTTTAGCAGCTTGTTCTACTAGTCTTAATGTTGATCCATAGGAAACTAACGTTATATCATTTCCTTCCTTTACGGTTTCAACTACACCAACAGGTGTTCTTATTTCCGCTAAGTTAGATGGCATTTTTTCTTTAAGGCGATATCCGTTAAGACATTCTATTACTACAGCTGGTTCGTCACTATCCATTAAAGTATTGTAAAATCCAGCAGCTTTAGTCATATTTCGCGGTACGAGAATATGTATTCCACGCAATAAGTGAATTAAACCACCCATTTGAGAACCAGAATGCCAGATACCTTCTAATCGATGTCCTCTTGTTCTGACAATTAATGGTGCTTTTTGTTTAGCGAATGTTCTATATCTTAAGGTAGCAAGATCATCACTTAATCCTTGTATACAGTATAAAATATAATCAAGATACTGTATTTCGGCAATAGGTCTAAGTCCTCTCATTGCCATTCCAATTCCTTGTCCAATTATAGTTGCTTCTCTAATACCAGCATCAGAAATTCGTATATCTCCAAATTTTTCTTGTAATCCTTCAAGTCCTTGATTTACATCACCAATTTTACCACTATCTTCTCCAAAAATTAAGGATTCAGGAATTCTACTGAATATTTGATCAAAATTATCTCTAAGAATCAAACGAGCATCTACGGTCTCAGCATTTTCTGAATATTGTGGTATAACCTCTTTGATCTTAGTTACATTACTATCAAAATCATTATAGAGATGATCGCTATATTTAGGTTGAATTTCTTCCATATAACCGTTAACCCAATTCTGAAGTGCAGTTTTCTCAGGAAATTCTTCTTTAACGATATATCGTAATGTTTTTCGTGTTGCTTCTAGAATATCTTTACGGATCGGTTCATCTTTATCTGCTAGTGTTTTTATAAGAGGAGCGATGAAATTTTTGTTAGCACTTTTAGTTTCTACAGCTTCTAACACAGTAAGTGCTTGTTTTTGTTCAGTAACAATTTCAGATAAGTAAGCGTTCCAAGCAGCAGTTTTACCTTGTCTAACTGTTTTTTTGCAAGATTTTTCTAATGCTAGTAATTCATCTACTGTCGCTACATTATGATCAATAATCCATTCCTTAAACTTCTTATTGCAGTCGTGTTCGCGTTCCCAGTTTAATCTTTCCTCACTTTTATATCTTTCGTGAGATCCAGATGTAGAGTGACCCTGTGGTTGTGTTAGTTCTTTTACATGAACTATAACAGGAATATGTTGTTCTCTAGCTAAATCTTCTGCAGTTTCGTAAGCTTCCACAAGAGCTGGATAATCCCAACCGTTTACTACTATAATTTCATATCCATCGTGTTTTTCATCACGTCTAAATCCTTCTAGAACGGCCGAAATATTTTCTTTTGTAGTTTGATGTTTTGCATGCACGGAAATACCATATTCATCATCCCAGACACTAATAACCATTGGTACTTGTAAAACTCCGCCGGCATTTACGGTTTCCCAAAAAAGGCCTTCACTAGTACTTGCATTACCAATAGTTCCCCAAGCTACTTCATTTCCATTGATAGAAAAATTAGTGTTTCCTTCTACGCTTTTCTCATTACGATATACTTTGGATGCTTGTGCTAATCCTAGTAATCTAGGCATTTGACCAGCAGTAGGAGAGATGTCAGAACTAGAATTCTTTTGTTTTGTTAAATTTTTCCAAGACCCATCTTCGTTAAGACTATGCGTTGCAAAGTGACCACCCATTTGTCTACCCGCGGCAAAAGGTTCTTTCTCAATATCAGTATGAGCATATAAACCTGCAAAAAATTGTTCTACAGTATATTGCTCTATTGCCATCATAAATGTTTGATCTCGATAGTACCCTGATCTGAAATCACCATCACGGAATACTCTAGCCATTGCTAACTGAGGTAACTCCTTTCCACCACCAAAAATTCCGAATTTGGATTTTCCTGTAAGTACTTCTCTTCGTCCTAATAAACTACACTCTCTACTTATTAAAGCAATTTTGTAATCTCTAAGTATTTGATTTCTATATTCTTCGAAAGAAATATTAGGTGTAATTGTTGTTTCAGGCTGCATGTGAACGATGTTTTACGGTGCGCAAATTTAGCTAAAATCCAAGCCAATTCCAAGACAAGAAGTATTAAATTTATTAAGGATAATTCATTTAAATTGACTTTTTGTTATCGAATTCTTTTTTTAGTTTACTATTTTAAGAACTGATTAACAAATATTCAAAATTTTCACATTTGTTATTTTGTAGGTTCATTACTTAAAATGTTTGAATTAGTATTTTGTAAATGCTTGTTTGACTTACACTATAAATAGTACTTACATATTCCGATTATATGTTGTTTTACCCTTAAGCTGTTTATTTTTTAAATACAGGTTGTTTACGTTTTTTGTATTTTAAATAATTGATTATCAAATTTTTAAAATTTATAGTTTTTAAGGTTTAGTGAAGTAGGTTTAAGGTTAACTAGGTTTTTTTCCTACAAATCCAAAAAAAAATATAACTTAGAAGTGTGGTTGAAGATCATAGTAGTACCAATATTGATTCTTTGATAAATAGAAATGTAACGGTGTATTTTTGAAAAACATAAGACTAACAGATATATTATTCTATTTGACTTTTGCAGTGGTTATTATAATTGCTGTTTTTTTCGATAGAAAATATTTAGCTTATGCCTTACCTGCAATGATAGTGTCTATAGGTATCATATATTTAGAACGTACAATTAAAATAAACTTTTGGTATGTACTTAGTTTAATTTCTATGATTATTTGTGACGCTCTTATTTATACCGATTTCGTCCAAAATTTTTCAATCATATGTATTTTAACATCCATTTACTTTATATCGTGTACACTGGCGCTGAGAAAGTATTTATTAGTTAGAAACATTAAGCGTAGTACTTTTTTATCAATACCCATTTTAGTAAGTTCTGGATTAGTTTTGTATTTGATATATGCTATTTCGCAATTGCTTATTGATGTGGTGAAAGAGGCTGTTCTGGAAGTAGTTGTTTGTCTGATAGGATCTACTTCTTATTTGCTAGTATCCTACCTGATATATGTACAGGATATGTCTAAGGAAGGCTTAAAATTAATTGTTATAGCTTTTTTATGCATATTTATAGTGTCTTTGTTACCTATAAATGAGTTGTTTTATTCAAGTAAAATTTTCACGGTATTCATTAATATTGCCCATGTATTAAGTCTCTATCTTTTAATGAAATTTTTAATAAGAACTACTCCGGAAAAAGAACTTCCGATTCATGTAAATTATCTTTGATAATGATCGACCTGATCTAGAGAGTATTAAGGTTAGAAGACTAAATCTCTATTAATACCATTCTCTTGTGAATAAGCCAATGAGTGTTTGAGGACTTAATGTAATGATAAAACGAATTTGCTCGTTGTAATTAGGTTGATTGATTTCAAAACCATTATTAGAAGCTATTGGAAAGAAAAGTTCAAAATAGTCAGCAACGAGACTTACTCTGACACCAGCATCATATACAAATTTTGGTGATATTCCTTTATTTTTAACAAAACCAACATCTCCATATGCATATATCCATTTCCAAATATTAGTATTGGCATTAAGTGTTGTAATCCATTGATTAGCAAAAGGGTATTCAAGTTGAGATTTAAATCCTCCTTCTGCTATAATAATTTGTTGACTAACTAATCCAGTGTCTTCACTACGCCCTAAGTAGTTAAAATCAAAAAGATAATCGGTTGGTCGATCTAATGCAAAGCTAAAGAAATCACCATCTTTTTCAGTATCATTATAAAGGAAAGTCCCAGCAAATAAACGAAGATTTATTTGTCTGTTGTTCAAAAAAACTTTTCTATAATTAAAAGTAGCAGATAATTTACTGAAGTTTTTGGCTATTTGATAATCGAATATATAAGATGTGAAATCCAAAAGATTAAAATCAGAATACCTATATCTAACGTTAAAAACACTGTAATCCGGTGTTTCTACTGGATTTTCGTCATCCCGCTCTCTAAATACATTTACACTACGTATAGATAGTCGTTGTCGCTCATTAGATCTTAGATCTTTTGGTCTCCAAGAGAAATCAACAGAAGGTGAGAAACGCCTGAATAATAAATCAGGGGCATAACTAAACATACTACCACTAAATGCGTATTTAATTTGGTAAAGACCATAATCGGCAATTTGGTCTCTATATTGAAAAAAAGCACCACCTATCAGCTTTTTAGACAGAAAACCATAACTAGGAGTGATTCTATAATCAAAATCTCTTCTTATAAATGTTTTATTATAGAATTTAGAACCAATCGTTAAACCATCATACACATTAAATTCAAATTCAGGAATGTAAAATATCTGACTACGAGTAGGATCTTCTACATCCTGTAAAAACCTGAATTGTATAGGTTTATTAAAAATACCTTTTAGGTTTCGGTGATTATTTCTGCGATTTACTTCTGGAATATTTTGATCGTAATCTAAAACTAATTTGTCAATATCGTCATTAGCAATTTTCACCTTTTTCTTGCCTGTAATATTAGTGACCCAAGTTTTAGAAACTAATTGTCCATCTCTTAATCCAGCCAATGAGATAGGCATCGCGTTATTTCTTTTATTCTTTATAGTAACCTCGAGAGAGTCTTTTCTTTTTTTAATCGATTTTATTTTGAAATCTAATTTTTCATTAGTAGGAATGAAATCTTCAAAAAACCAATCTATGTTTTTAGGAGTTAAATCATTTAAAATCTTTTCGAATTCCTTAGAATCTGTAAGTTTTAAAGCATTATTGCTGTAGTAATTTTTAACAGCTTCTGATAAGATATTATCATCTTCCAAATAATCTTCTAAGTACTTAAAACCAATTCCCGCTTTATAGGCATTGGCAATATTTTTATTAAATTTTATGAGCTTATCTTGTGGTTCAGTAAGAGGTTGATCCAGAAATAATCTAGCCATATTTTTGTATCCTAGAAAATACTGGTCGTTAAAATCCAAATCTGCCGCATGAAACCACCGGATACCAATAACTTTACTAAGGTTTCCTATGATCTTCATATCTGGATAATACTGTTCGGTGTACGCCATCATTAAATAAATATGCATAGCATCCTTTATCCAGGCATCATATCTGGAATTTATTATTAATGTTTTTTCTAGATAGCTTTCGGTGATTGATTTTAGCTGTTTAATTTCATATTGAAAACCATCTGGAAACGGTCGCAATATATCTGGTAACTGATTTAAACCATATACTGGATTATTTTTGTAATCATTTTCAGAAACTAAAATTTTTCCAAATGGATATGGGCCTAATCTTTGTTTTAAGAACTTAATGATTCTTTTGGTTGCCACACTTTTCATCTCAGGCATTAAATCATTATCCTCGATATTACTAATAAGTTTTAACCCATTCATCTGAAAGTCATAAAATGAATTATTTTTTTCCAGATATAAGTTTACTTCGTTTCTGTTTTTACCAAGAAGTTGCACATTTTTGGTTTCCTCATTAGACGATGATATTTCTTTCTGATCAAATTCACTAGTAAGGTTATAGTCTGATGGTAAGGTTATATTTATGGTGTAATCCGCTAATGGAGCATATAAGTCATCAAGGTGTTTATGGCTGTAGACATTCCATTTTGTATCATATACAGCTGGGATAATATACCAATACTTTAGACTGAAATCACCATTTTTATGATACCCATATCGCGTGAATTTTTCGCTTGGGATTTTTACTTTATAGGTTAGATTAAATGTGAAACTATTTCCAGGATATAATGGTTTATCAATCGTTAATTTTATAATATCAGGAACTTGATTATAATGTGTCCATTTTAGACCGTTTTTAGACTGATCTGTAATGGATTCGATTGCAGTAGCACCACGTTCATAATCTTTTGCAAAATAGAATCGTTTTAAAAAATCTTCAGAAAAACGTTCCCCAAGAGGAGTGGTTTTACTGTTAAAACTATTTGCCCAATCGTGTAAAAATATTTCTTGTAGAGTGTCTTTAGAATTGTTAGTATATATGATTTCTTGTTGTATCGATATTACTTTATTTTCTACGTCCAAAATTCCATCAATTCTAATATTGTGCTGAGCTGATGTAGCTTGCAATACAAAAAGAATTAAAATGATATGGAATATTTTGGAGAAGCTCAACTTTTCTTTAAAAATTTAATCGTGTTACTATTTATACTAACAGGAATAAGGTAGTACATCCCTTTACTTAATCCAGATACAGGAATATCGGTAATGCTATTTCCATTTGCAGAAAAAGATGCCATTTCTTGTCCTAAAGTATTATATATTTTGAAATCGATTGGCTCTGGATGATTATTTATTTGTAACGAAAGTATATCATCAATTATAGTACCACCGTTTAATTGTATTGTTTTTAAATTTTCGACAAACTCTGGATTACTAAGTAATTGTTGATTTACTTGTAATTCCATCACAACAGGTAAATGGTCACTCATATTATATAGTGCATCTCTAAGAGTGCTATCAAATGGTCCCGTGCAATCAACATTATCAATCCTTTGGTTGTAACAATTACCATTATTACCATATGCAGAGTAGGAGTTAGGTTTGTAACTTAATTCGGGGCTATTTACCATGTTTTGCGACATCAAAATAAAATCAAACCGATCATCTAGTCCACCGCCACTTCCGAAATCATCAAATTCATCACTACTTATACGTGTACTCTGCGTATGTATATCTGTAAAAGTATTGTTACTAGTCCAATCACCAGGAGTATTGATAGGATCTACCATGATAATTTTATTATTAGTGTCTAGTAATTCTTGATAAGCAGGCTCTTCGGATGAATATAAATTAAAGTCTCCTGCAAAAATCACAAAATCGTTTTCATCTAAGTTTGCATAATTATCCGTAAACGCTTTTACCATATTTAACCGTTTGGTCTCATTTTCGGCACCTCTGCTAGCTTTAAGATGTGCTACAAAAACTTCTATTCTGATAGGGTTATCAGCCTGATCATCAGATATTAATTCTAGTGTATACCAATTGATATCTCTGATTGTGTTTATTAGTCTTTGGCTTTGTAGTAAAGTAAACTTTTGATTATTGTAATACAGTAATTGATGTAATTCTACATCAGAATTAGAAAAATTGCTTAAGAAAGGGGCACTAGAATAATTATTATTATCATCATTTAATGAATCATTAAGTATTTCTTCTCCACCAGCTTCAGTTTCCAATTCACAGATCATAAAAATATCAGGTTCATAACTGTCTATGATAGTTTCTAATATTTCTTCTCTATTTGTAGGGGGAGCAGCAGGGTAGTTTAATACATTATAAAACATGGTTTTAATGGTCGCCTGGCTAAATGAAAGCTGGGCAAAGCACAGTATTATAACGTTTATTAATGTCCTTTTCATTGTTGAGCTTGTTGAGTTTGTGTGAAAAAAGATGTTTTTTTAGAAATTCGGACTTAGATTGTATTCTCCATAGAATTTATCTAGTATGTGTAATACTTCTTCTGGTGTATCTACGACATGAATTAAATCCAAATCTCCAGCACTAATATTTCCGAATTTATCTAAAAGGGTACTTTTCACCCAGTCCATTAGTCCACCCCAGAAGTCAGTACTTACTAAAATAATAGGAAAAACGGCAATTTTTTTTGTTTGGATCAAAGTAATCGCTTCAAAAAGTTCGTCTAATGTCCCAAATCCTCCGGGCATCACTACAAATCCTTGAGAATATTTTACAAACATTACTTTACGAACAAAGAAGTAATCAAAATCTAAACTTTTATCACTATCAATATATGGGTTATCATGTTGTTCGAATGGTAATTCGATATTAAGTCCTACAGATGTTCCGCCTCCTAAATGAGCTCCTTTGTTACCTGCTTCCATAATACCTGGACCACCACCGGTAATAACCCCATATCCATGTTCTACGATCTTTTGGGCTACATCTACAGTTAATTGATAATACTTATCATCTGTCTTGGTTCTTGCCGACCCAAAAATAGAAACACAAGGTCCAATTTTGCTCATTCTTTCGAATCCATTAACAAATTCTCCCATGATCTTAAAAATAGCCCATGAATCATTTGTTTTTATCTCATTCCATCCTTTGTGACGTTGTTCTTTTCTCATAAATTATATTTTATAACTGCTTCGTTAATTGACCGATACAGTCTTGATTGGTTGTTTATGTTTATTTATTATAAAATTGAAGAATGTATTTTCATCATTTTTGTTAATTACTGATTTCTAATTCTTTCTTCAAAAACTTTGCGGTATAGCTTTTTTTATTTTTAATAATTTCTTCTGGAGTTCCTTTTGCCACGACTTCACCACCATTTTTTCCACCTTCATATCCAATATCGATGATATAATCTGCCATTTTCACGACATCCAGATTATGTTCGATTATGAGTACGGTGTTTCCTTTGTTTACTAATTCATTTAGCACTTCCATTAATACCCTTATATCTTCAAAATGAAGTCCGGTAGTTGGTTCGTCTAATATATAAAAAGTATTTCCGGTGTCCCTTTTTGATAATTCGGTTGCTAATTTAATACGTTGTGCTTCACCACCAGATAAGGTAGTAGATTGTTGTCCCAAGGTAATATATCCTAGACCAACGCTCCTAATAGTTTTAAGTTTTCTAAATATTTTAGGAATCTGATCAAAAAACTCACAGGATTCATTAATGGTCATTTCTAACACATCAGAAATAGATTTTCCTTTATACCTTATTTCTAAGGTTTCTCTATTAAATCTTTTTCCCTGGCAAGTTTCACATTCGACATAAACATCTGGTAAGAAATTCATTTCGATAACACGTAGACCGCCGCCTTTGCATGTTTCACATCTTCCTCCTGTAACATTAAAACTAAATCGTCCCGGTTTATATCCACGGATCATAGCTTCGGGTGTTTTAGAGAACAATGTTCTGATTTCAGAAAACACTCCTGTATATGTCGCAGGGTTAGATCGGGGTGTTCGACCAATTGGAGATTGATTAATATCAATTACTTTATCTGCGTGTTCTAAACCTTTAATTTTTTTATAAGGCATCGGTTTTTTTACCCCATTAAAATAATAAGCATTAAGAATAGGGTAGAGCGTTTCATTAATAAGAGTAGACTTACCACTACCAGAAACTCCTGTAACAGCTATCATTTTACCCAAAGGGATGTCAATAGAAACATTCTTTAAGTTATTTCCGGTTGCTCCGGTCAAAGAAATTTTCTTACCGTTTCCTTTTCTTCTTTTATCAGGAACTTCTATTTGTTTTTTACCACTTAAATAATCAGCAGTTAATGTATTGTGATTTGTTAAGTCTTCGGGAGTTCCTTCGCTGATAATTTCACCACCATGTTTTCCCGCTCTAGGACCAATATCAATAACGTGATCCGCTCGTTCGATCATATCTTTATCGTGTTCTACAACAATAACCGAGTTCCCAATATCCCTAAGCTGAACTAAAGAATTGATCAGCTTTTCATTATCTCGCTGATGTAATCCGATACTAGGTTCGTCTAAGATATAAAGCACTCCAACTAATTGAGATCCTATCTGAGTTGCTAAACGGATTCGTTGTGCTTCACCACCAGAAAGTGATTTACTACTTCGGTTTAGGGATAGGTATGTTAACCCTACATCAATTAAGAATTGTAATCGAGCATTAATTTCTTTAAGGATTTCTCCAGAAATTCGCTTTTGTTTTTCATTTAACTGACCTGGAAGATCTTTAAACCATTCTGCTAGTTCGCTAATATCCATATTAGCCAAGTCTGCTATGTTTTTTTCGCCAACTTTAAAATACAAGGATTCTTTACGCAGTCTGGACCCATTACATTCGGGACATTGGATATTGTCCATAAAATCTTTTGCCCATCTTCTCAAAGAAGTAGAATCATTATTGGTGTAGGTATTATCAATAAAAGTGGCAATACCTTCAAAATCTATTTTGTATTCTCTGGTAACTCCCAGTGTTTTACTATCCACAGTGAATTTTTCTTTCCCTCCATAAAGAATGACTTCCATGGCTTCTGCAGGAATCTTTTTGATGGGATCACTTAGTTTAAAATCAAAGCGCTGTGCGATTAATTCTAATTGCTTAAAAATCCAATTATTCTTTTGTGGTCCTTGTGGAACTAAACCTCCATTTTTAATGGATTTAGAATCATCAGGGATGATTTTTTTGATATTTACTTCGTATAGGTTGCCAATCCCATTACATTTAGGACAAGCACCTTTTGGAGAGTTAAATGAAAAGTTATTTGGCTCTGGATTGGGATATGATATTCCGCTGGAAGGACACATTAAATTTCTACTAAAGAAACGTGCTTCTTGAGATTCTTGCTCAATCACCATCAATACATCATCACCGTGATACATGGCGGTATTGATAGTCTCCATCAAACGTTTAGAATTATCTTTATCGTCACTAACGGCTAAACGATCAATAACGATCTCTATATCGTGCATTTTGTAACGGTCCAACTTCATTCCTTTGGTGATATCTTTGATTTCACCGTCGGTGCGTACTTTTACAAAACCTTGTTTCGCTATTTGCTCAAAAAGTTCGCGATAATGTCCCTTTCTGGATCTTACAATAGGAGCCAGGATGTTGATTCTTTTTCCGTTAAAATCTTGAAGAATTAGGTCTTTGATCTGCTCATCGCTATAACTGACCATTTTTTCGCCTGTGTTATAACTATAGGCATCACTTCCACGAGCAAACAAAAGTCGTAAGAAATCATAAATCTCTGTAATGGTTCCTACTGTACTTCTTGGGCTTTTACTGGTTGTTTTTTGTTCTATAGCAATTACAGGAGAGAGCCCATCGATTTTATCTACATCCGGTCGCTCCAGGCTGCCTAGAAATTGTCTGGCATAGGCAGAGAATGTTTCTATATACCTACGCTGTCCTTCTGCATAAATTGTATCAAAAGCCAGTGATGATTTACCAGAACCCGAAAGTCCGGTAATAACTACTAATTTTTCACGAGGTATGGTTACATCAATGTTCTTAAGATTATGAACTCTTGCGCCTAAAACCTCTATATTTTCATCTGATATCGCCATAAATTTTTAACCAAGATTGCAAATGTAGTTATTTGATAGCTCTTAGTAAAATGGGGTTGGCTTTTACAATTGTTAAATAGCTGTTATAATTTTGGGAATTAGGGTGATTCCAGTTGAACCGGACTTCGAGAGCCTCAGTCCTCGAATAAAACTTCTATTCTGTGGCTGCTGAGTTTACTGGACTTCGACTACGCTCAGTCCTCGAATGGAGATACTATCGAACCCTGAGCGGAGTCGAAGGGTGAGTACACGTAGTAACAAATACCGTATATAATACACATTATAATATGAACACATAAATATCAAATCAATGACAGGGTATATGTACATTTTAGAATGTAGTGATGGTAGCTATTATACCGGAAGCACCAAAGATCTAGATAGGCGATTGAAGCAACACCAAAACGGAGAAGGAGCAAACCATACTAAAAAGAGACTACCTGTAAAACGATTGTATTATTAAGAATACAATCGAATTGACACTGCATTTTATCGAGAGAAACAAGTGCAGGGTTGGAGTAGAGCTAAAAAGGAGGCATTGATGAAGGGTGATTTAGAGGAATTACATGATTTAGCAGAATGTCTTAATATTACACATTTTTCGGGCTTCGACTCCGCTCAGCCCTCGACTAAAGATATTGACGACCCCGAACCCTGAGCGGAGTCGAAGGGTGAGTTTGCCGAAGTCCGAATATAGGGAAATTTCCTCAATTACATTTTTTGTAATAGATTTTCTGCTGCATCATATCTGTTAAATCCTCATACTTTTATATTTTAGCTTAAAAACAAATACCAATGATATTAGGAATAGGTTCTAGAATAAAACATCCAACGTATGGATTGGGTGTAGTTACCAATGTAACTGCAAAAATGTATTGGGTAACTTTTATAGAAAATGGATTAGAAACCATTGATGTAGACGAAGATTTTGAGGTGATTGATGGAGTAGAGGACGAAGTGGATACGGTAAGTTTCTTTGAAGTAGAAAAAACCTTTAGAGAATTATTAAAACGCTACAGCGATATCTCCGAAATTGTTCCGATTGCTGATAAATGGAAAGGTGGTAAGATGATATTAGAGCCGGGAGATACAAATCTTGCTTCTAAAGAAATTCCGATAGATACCTTTTTTCATAAAATAGTAATGGTACGAGATCGCATCCGTGTGATGGAACAAAAAATCAATAGCTCTAAGGTGATAGATGATCAGGATAAGGTAGATTTACAACAATACATTACACGTATGTATGGTAGTTTAACTACATTTAATGTACTGTTCAGTAATAAATCACAACAATTCACCGGAAGTAGCAAAAAATAAATGACACTCTATCCACTGATTAAAAAAATTGGACTGATTGCAGGACCCATATTGTTTCTGGTGTTGATCAATCTTCCGGTAGTATTAGTTTCTGAAATTGCAGACAAAGTACTTTCAGTAGCGGTATGGATGATTGTTTGGTGGATTACAGAAGCAGTTTCTATATCGGTAACGGCTTTGATACCGTTGATTTTATTTCCGCTGGTGGGAGTTTTAGACCTAAAAACCGTTTCACAAAGTTATGGGAGTCCAATCGTATTTCTGTTTTTTGGTGGATTTGTGATGGCGTTAGCCTTAGAAAAAGTGAATCTGCATAAACGTATCGCCTTATCTATCATTAAAATCACAGGAACAAGCCCAGATCGTGTCATACTCGGATTTATGATTGCCACGGCTTTTATGAGTATGTGGATCAGTAATACTGCATGTACAGTCGTGATGTTGCCGATTGCACTATCCGTAATTCAGTTATTAGTGGATGATGAGGATGGTTTTACCAAGAATGATCGAAATTTTGCATTAAGTATTATGTTGGGTATTGCTTTTTCTGCTAACGTAGGAGGTGTGGCGACCATTATTGGAACTCCACCAAACTCTGTTTTAGTAGGGTTTTTAGAAAATGAGTATCAGATAGAAATCTCTTTTCTGAATTGGATGTTACTGGCATTGCCTTTTTCTGTTTTAATGATCGGAATTGTATACGTTGTAATTGTAAAATGGATATATCCAAATCGGATTGGAAGTTTTTCGGCATCCAAAGATGTAATTGATCAAGAATTAAAAAAACTAGGAAAGATCAAACGTACAGAGCGCAGAGTACTTACTATTTTTTGTGTAGTGATTTTTTTATGGATTTCCAGAACTACGATAAATGGCTTTTTTCCGGATCTTAAGTTATCTGACACAGGTATTAGTATGATGGGAGCCTTTGCGTTATTTGTGATTCCATTTCGCTTAAGTAAAGGAGAGTTTACCTTAGTTTGGAAAGATACTCAGAAACTACCTTGGGGAATCCTTATTCTTTTTGGTGGTGGATTGGCTTTGGCAAGTGGGTTATCTCATGCAGGACTGATAGAATTGGTAGCTAATATGATTGCCGCCAATAAAGGATTGAGCTTATTAGTCGTTACCCTATTACTGATTGTTTTTATGCTTTTTATGACAGAATTGATGAGTAATGTAGCTTTGGTAGCGATTTTTGTACCTGTGGTGGCTGGAATAGCACTTGGGTTAAATATACCGATGCTTCATTTATTAATTCCTGTAACAATGGCTGCGAGTTGTGCATTTATGTTACCCATGGCCACACCACCGAATGCGATTGTATTTGCCAGTGGTTATGTAAAAGTTTCTGAAATGGTAAAAGCGGGATTAATTCTAAATATTATCTCTGTAATACTTTTGGTCTTGTTGTTTAAATTTTATGTGTCGTTGTTGTTTTGAGAGATAGTATTAAGTACAGAGTAATGAGTATTAAGTATAAATATTAAGTTTAAAGTTTTTTAGTTAATTACCATCAACCATCAACCATCAACCATCAACCTCTGACTATTCATTCCAAGCCCTCAAATTGCTTATGGGAATCCCGATTCCTACTAACTTATGTTTTTGAGATAGATAAGCTCCACTTTCTGTAGTTGTCCAATTCTGCCAGGTGGCTTCGATACCACCGATTGGTAGTAAAGAAACCCACATCTGATAACTTTTCGGGAGGTAATTTTGATCTACTTTCCATAAATAAGAATCACCAGGTGTAGTACCTCCAGAACTATAAGTGACTAGTAAGCCTTTAGATCCATCTTCAAGAATAACTATTTTTCTGGTAACACCTTCATCAAATAGTTTGTGTGGTGCTACTACCCAAAAAGAATCATTATTAAAATACGACAAGGCTTTCTCTAGTAGTTTATCCTTTTCTGGATTATCAATAGGCGCATTGTTTTTTGTTATTGTACTATTTATAGAGTTTAGAAGATCTAAGTTAGCTTTATAGCCTTCCCAGGTTACTTCGACTGTGCCAGATTTTTTATTCCAGAGATAATGATTTTTATTCCGAAAAGTCCATCGTATATAATCGGTATTCACATATTTATCGTGCTGTACCGCTTTTTGTATCTGCATAGCAAAATTATCAGCTTCTGCTCCCGGTGTTCCTTCCGGCATCTTTTTGTGTAATGAAAAGTATAGGATCGCTACCAAAAAGATAACAATCACTAATAAACTGGCAAAGAATATTTTGAGTAGCTTAAATAGTCGTTTTTTCAAGATGTTGTGCTTTAATTAGGTTTAAAGATATTAAATCAAACCGATATTAAAGTGAAGTATTTTATGATAAATATAGATGATTTGCTTATCAGAAAGTGTAAGGATGTATTTAAATTAGTAGATAAATTATTGATACTCTGAAGGAACACCTTTGTATTCATGTAATTAAATTATTTAGGTTTTATCTCAAAAACACTATATAATCCAATAGCTCCGTATTTATCAAAAGCTTCTTTTCCTTTCCACCATTTGACTTGCCTACGTCTTGTTTTTTTAAAAACTACAGAATCCTCATCGCTTAATTCAATTCTCTTTTTTAATTTCCCATTTATAGAAAACATTAACTCACTATTAGTTAGACTATCGATATAAGATTTTCTGAAATATGGTTCACAATTTTCTAATATTAAAAATTCATCTTTTGAAATTATTTTGATTTTTTTGTCACAAAATTGTTCTATTGTTAAAGCATTATCATCAGGATATTTAGAAAGCAAACAGTTTTCCGCAATAGTTTGAAATACTGAATCATTTATTTTTTTTAGTCGAAAAGTAACATCTGTAGAAGGGAATAGTCCTTTTGGAAAAGTTTTTATACGTAATTCTGTATTTTTTAAAGTAACTTCGTGATGTCGGAGAGATTCGGAAAAATAAGTTATAAATATCCCTTCATCGGTTATATCATCTCGACAGTATCCTTCGTAACCACTATTATCTAAAAGAGATAATAAAAAGAATGATAATAAATTAATACTTCGCATAGATAATACTTATTTTCACTGATCTTCTAGCGGTACACCTTTGTATTCAAATAATTTAAAAAGCCGTTCTCTAAAAATAAATTCTTTATCGTTTTTCCAGTAGATTGTATCGTTTTTTACATCATCCATTTGTACTTTGATCATAATGGTATCTGTTATGGGATACTCGGCAGGTCTGGGGTTAGGATGATAGACATAATATGTTGAATCATTTAAAACTTTGTAATTAGGAAACCAACCATAAGAGTATTGCCCTCTTCCACCAGATATAACCAAAGTGCTATCTGTTCTAAAATCAATACTATTATAAAGAACCGAAGGTTCTTTAGTATATGAATATTCATATATTTTATCAATAACTTGTCTTTGAGCAGAACAACTACTTGATAACAAGAATAGAAAAATCATAAAGCTAATACTTCGCATAGATAATAGGTTTTTTCTGTATAAAAACTTTAATGTATTCAAGATACGGTTTTTTCTTATCCGCAGAGCCAAGACTGATGTTTAATATCCTTTCGAACCTATTTTCTTTGTTCGCATTAAACACCTCTTTGGTACTGCTATGAATATCCAGTTCTTTCTGTGAGATTCTCTGATATAAACCATCTAAAGCAAAACTATCAGATACTTTAGCAATCACAGCGACCTTAATATCCTTCATTCGCTTAATCTCTATTGTGCCAAAATTTTTGTCACCTGTAAGCACTCTGTTCACCCCTGCAAAAATTTCCTGTTCTGATAATGAAATACGCATCTTTAATACTCCATCAAATGCATACTGTCGTTTATAAGTGGCTAATTCATCAAAAACATCATAGGTTAAACCTGGTACGGGTTTATTTTCTATTTCTAAAAATTCCATTTGCCCGGATTCAAACTGGAAGGCGTGTTTTAGTTCATTAATTAATACTCTTAAAGTACCATCATAGTAAATAGTTCCTTCATCACTTTTTCCAAAATAGAGAAATTCAGGTTCTCTTCTCAATCTAAAAGAATACATCGTATCCGATTGTTCAATAACTTTAAATTCTTTTTGGGCATCTTTTAGTTCTTTGATACGGGCTTGGAGGTCTTTTTTATCTGCGCCTTTGGCATTGGGTAACTTCGCTTCCAGTTCCTTAATCTTCTCTGCTACCTTTTTCTTTAATAATGCAAAGGTTTTTTGACTATTAGGATGGATGCCGGTAGGATAGCTATTTCGAGCCAGGTGATCCAGTTCAATTTGTTTTTTGGCAATTTCATTCTGAGATAGTAGGATATTCCTAAATTCTTGTATATAGTTCATAGTAATCAACAACTGTTGCTTTAGATCAAAACAACCATAACAAATAAACTATATTTTCCCCAATAGTCAAATAGTTTTTTTTAATATAGTATATATCGTATATATTATATTGTTCATAAGAATTGCTCATCCAGCATGATTACAATGATGCATAATACTCAAAAGCATCAATGATGATATCATCAGAAACTGTACAGTTATATTTTGCTTCACCAATCGTATTTAGTAATACAAAATAAATATTTCCTTTTTCATTCTTTTTGTCATGAACTAGCAGTTGCATAATAGCTGGATAATCGTTAGGATCGATATCTACTTTTGGGAATGTAGCTAGAATTACCTGGCTTATGATGATAAGCTCTTCTTCTTTTAAGGATAGTTGGGCAGCAGAAATAAACCCTTCCAGGATCATCCCGATAGCAATCGCTTCACCGTGTAGTAATTCTGGTTTCTCTGGATGTGTTAAATAAAAAGATTCAATAGCATGACCTAAGGTATGACCAAAGTTCAGGTATTTACGAATGTTTTGTTCTGTGGGATCTTCAAAAACAATTTTATTTTTAATAACTACAGAGTCATAAATCAATTGATCTAAATCATCTGTAGTAAGCTTTGATAGATCGCTCATTTTCTCCCAATACGCTTTATCTTGAATTAACCCATGTTTTAGCATTTCTGCAAAACCACTACACATTTGATTTACTGGTAAGGTTCCCAGAAATTCAGTATCTACCAGGACCATTTCGGATTCACTGATAACACCCACCATATTTTTAAGGTTACCAAGATCTACACCTGTTTTACCTCCAACGGAAGCATCTACCATAGCGAGCAAAGAGGTTGGAACATTTATATAACTGATACCACGTTTATAGGTGCAAGCAATAAAACCACCAAGGTCAGTTACTACACCACCACCGAGGTTAATGAGCAAACTTTTTCTATCAGCACTGTACTCTGCTAATACACTCCAGATACTACTGCAGGTATCAATATTCTTATTGATTTCACCAGGTTCAATCTCTAATACTTCAACCTCATAATCTCCTTCGACCTTACTCATAAAATGAGCATAACAGTTCTGATAGGTATTACTATCTACAAGAATAAAAATTTTGGAATGGTTCGCTTTCTCTAAATAAGCATTGAGAGCAGTGTAGCATTCATCGTTAAAATAAACGATAGAATCTTTAGAAACTATGGGCTTCATAAATGGTGTTTTAACAGGCTGTGAAATTAAGTAGAATTTGTAATAAAATAAACTTCCAAGTTCTATATTTGCAGATATCTTAAAACAATTGTGAGGGAAATGATAATATGATCATAATTTAAGTGTTTTCGCTCTTATTGTTACGAATTTTAAAATGAATGCTTCATGAAAGAACATACTTTGTTTGATAATACTGAAACTGCTTTTGCGTTAAAAAGTGATTCTGAACTAGAAAGAGCTTACTTTCTTTTTAAAATGATCGCTAATGAACCTCTTGTTCGTATTGGTACTGCTGTTACAAATTTTGCATTAAAAGCCCATTTACCCGTACAAGGTCTTATTAGAGCCACAGTTTTTGATCATTTTTGTGGAGGAGTAGATGAAGAAGATTGTTTACCAGTGGTAGAAAAGATGTATGCTAAGGGTAGAGTTTCGTCTGTATTAGATTACTCTGTAGAAGGAAAAGAAGAAGAGGAACAATTTGATCATGTATTGGATAAAACCATGGAGATTCTGGATTTTGTAGATCAAAAAGAGGCTATTCCGTTTGGGGTTTTTAAACCTACAGGTTTAGGCCGTTTCTTGGTGTGGCAAAAGAAGACAGAAGGTACTCCATTAACTGTGCAAGAAGAGAAAGAATGGAGTAGGATAGAAGAACGTTTTGATAAGGTATGTAGAAAAGCATATGAGTGTGATGTTCCTCTATTAATTGATGGAGAGGAAAGCTGGATGCAGGATGCTGCTGATGAGTTAGTAGCTAAGATGATGGCGAAATACAATAAAGAGAAAGCAATTGTATATAACACCCTACAATTGTACAGGCATGATCGGTTTGAATACCTAAAGAAGTTGCAAGAAGAAGCTAAAAAAGGAGGTTTTAAGATAGGAATGAAGATTGTACGCGGAGCATATATGGAGAAAGAAAATGATCGTGCTCAGGAAAAAGGATATCCAACACCTATCTGCGAAAATAAGGCAGCTACGGATCTTAATTTTAATACGACACTGGAGTATATATTACAAAATCTGGAAGATATTTCTGTGTTTATAGGAACTCATAATGAAGAGAGTTGTTATCAAGCTATCGAGTTAATGAGAAAACAACAAGTAATTAAGAGTGATCCTAGAGTTTGGTTAGGACAGTTATACGGTATGAGTGATCATATAAGTTTTAATTTAGCTGCAGAAGGTTACAATGTGGCTAAATATCTACCTTTTGGTCCTGTAAAGGATGTTATGCCATATTTGATCAGAAGAGCGGAAGAAAACACCTCTGTTGCCGGACAAACTACCAGAGAATTAGATTTATTATCTAAGGAAAGAAAAAGACGAAAGCTCTAGTAGTGATAAGTTTTTGAGTAAGTGAGGATATTCACTTCGTTCATTATGAGGTGAAATTTCGGGTGCGATTTTTAAAATACAACCAAGAAAACATGAATTCTCAATCCTAATCAAAGATCTATTACAGCTTCTCTTCCTTGTAGGGAGAGATGTGAAGATGTATCTTGATAGAGAGGGTAAGTGCAGCACAATTTTTATTATATATTTATGTTTAAACCATGAATCTAAATCAAGTCACAGTTCCATCACTTAATATAGAACGATCTATTTCGTTCTACGAGAAACTAGGTTTACGATTAATTGTCAAGGCTTTGCCTCATTATGCTCGTTTTGAGTGTAAAGAAGGGGATGCTACCTTTTCTATTCATCAGGTTGAAAAGTTACCAAATGGAGATGGTGTTTATGTATACTTTGAAACAACACAATTAGACCAGGAAGTAACACGATTAATAGAACAAGGATTACAGTTTGAGCTGTTACCTACAGATCAAAGCTGGTTATGGAGAGAAGCAAAGCTTAAAGATCCTGATGGGAATCAAATCATTTTGTATTTTGCAGGAGACAATAGAAAGAATCCACCTTGGAGAATTAATTAATTTTTTTACTTGAATTTTATTGCCACAAAACAGTATGTTTTTTGGATTAAATGTTATTTAAATAATAAAGTTTGGTTATTGTTTGTAAAACTGATTACTAATTGGAAACATAGTTTTTAATTATTTATAGATTTTTAGTATTCATTAAAATATTTATATAAATGAAATATTATCTTAGTTGCATCTTATTTTTAGGTATGTTGGTTTTCAATCAATCTTGTAAAACGGCGAAAGCTTCGGAAATGGAAAAAGAAACTCAGGTGGATTCAAATGATAAGATATCTGATGGTTACAAAAAGGGAATTTTAAAGCGTACCAAGGTAAAATCTTGTCCCTATACAATTACAGTAGATACTTACAGTGATAGCCTTGATCCGGTAAATATTGAAGATTTTTTTAAAGAAAATATGCCTGAAAAAGTTTGGGTTAAATTTACTAGTTTAAGAATGCAGAATCGATGCGATATGGGTAGGCCCATACATATCGTTGCTATTGAAGAAAGAGTAGATTAATAATCTCTATTTATAGTTCATTTTATTAGTAAAACGCTATTTGAAAGATTGTTTGACAAAGCATTCAAAATAGATAACTGAAATGGATTTGCACGTTTCACGCCGTTTTTTAGTAGGATTTAGAGGTCTAATGTCTCGAGGTAGATGCGTGGATTTATCTCCTATTGAATACCTCGCTGACTTACCTGGAGGTTTATGTAGCGATCTCAGTTTAGGTCTTAAAACTTTTTCAATTTAACTTGGTTAACGTGAGTTCGAGGTAAGAAAATTCACGTCAGTCTGATTCGTCTTGAGCGGTTTGTATCGAAGACAAGGAGATTTTCAAGCAAAAGCCTAATTTCGATATCCTCCAAAGGCGGACAGGCTAATTTTTTTCCGTTTCACTATGAAAAATCACTCAATTTGACGGCTTTTTAGCACTAAATTTTTATATCGAGTTCACGTTGGTTACTTCATATAGTATTAAGAAACAGATATGCTTTACATAAATTTTAAAATGAAAGTCAATACCTTATCAAAAAGTAAATGTTAAAATTTAACTTTTTGATAGGGTAAAACATCCGAGTGTTGTTTAATAATAAATGAAAGTCATAAAATTTTAAAAGACTATTTGTAAAGCTAATTCTGTTATGAGAAAAAATAATACTCGACAAATCAATTTCTGTTTCTTGTTTTTTGCCTTTATCCTTTGTTATTCTGGTGTGCACGGCCAAAAGAGGGTATGGTCTGAAACGAAACCAAACGCTAAGAATACTAATGTTTCTTTAAAGAATCTAGATGTAGCGCATTTTAAGGTCTTTGATCTTAATTATGAAGATTTTAAAGATCAATTACAAACCGCTCCATTGCGGGGAACGTCCGTTACGAATTCAAGATCTATCATTTCTTTTCCAAATGAGCAAGGAAAAATATCACAATATAAAGTGATGGAGACTTCAATCTTTTCATCAAAAGATAATACATACCAACATCCTAATATTAAAACCTATTTAGGATGGCGAACAGATAATTCTGGAACTAGAGCAAGATTTAGTGTGACTCCTCAGGGGCTTAAAGCGATGATATCGGAGCCTGGAAAAGAAACTGTTTTTATTCAACCTATAACCAAAAAATCTAAGAAACAGTATTTAATTTATAATAAATCTGCAAGAGTAGGAGTGAAAGAAAATTTTGAATGTCTGACTGAAGATCTCAATACACGGGTAAAAAATGCTCCAAAATCAATAGCAAAAGATGCTAATGATCAGGTATTAAGAACTTTTAGAATGGCTGTTACTACAACGAGTGAATACACAGCCTTTTGGGATGATGGCGATGCTAGCAACGGAGATGCTAGGGCAGATGCGCTAGCTCAGGTGGTATCCACTATGAATCGTGTTAATGAAGTGTATGAATCAGATATGGCGATAACGTTCGTCCTTGTAGATACAGCTGATGATCCTGCACTAGATTTGATTTACGAAGATCCGGATCCTTACTCTAATAATGTTCTTGTAGAAATGCAGACTGTTATCGATCAAACTGTGGGGGCTGAGGATTATGATATTGGTCACTTATTTGTATATAATCCTAATGGAAACAACGGAGCTGCAGGTGATATAGGAAATGTTTGTCGCGTCGGTGTTACTGGTGGTATTGGAAAAGCAAGTGGTTTTTCAGCTCATACTTTTACCGGAGATAATGGAGGGCCATATATGTCAGATTATTTTGATGTGGATTATGTGGCACATGAGATAGGTCACCAAATGGGCGCAAATCATACCTGGTCATTTAGTAGTGAAGGGACTGGTGTGAATGTGGAACCAGGAAGTGGAACCACTATTATGGGATATGCCGGGATAACTGCAGAAAATGATGTACAACTTCATAGTGATGCTCATTTTCATTATGCTAGTATTAATCAGATTCTTAATTTAGTCAGTCCTGCAGGGAGTTGTGCTATGACTACTCCAATTACTAATGCTCCTCCTGTAGCAGATGCAGGTCTTGATTATGTAATTCCTAATGGTACAGCTTTTATTTTAAAAGCATCTGTTACCGATGCAGATGCTGGGGATGTACATACATATACTTGGGAACAGTTAGATGATGGTATTACAACATTTCAGACGTTTGGCCCAGACAAGACTACAGGGGCTGTATGGAGATCAAGACCTCCTAGTATTAGTCCTAATAGATATATGCCGATATTAGAGAGAGTGTTGACAGGAGGATTAACCCAAACCAATCCGGTTTTAAATGTGGAGAACACCTCTTGGGAAACTGTATCTAATGTAGCACGTGAATTAAATTTTGGATTAACAGTTAGAGATCGCTCAGAAAGTGGAGGATTTGGTCAAACACCGCAATCAGACTTTGACGAGATGAAGGTTACTGTAGATGGAACCGCTGGTCCATTTGTCGTAACATCACAGTCAACAGAAGAATTCTGGCCGGTATCATCCACCAAGACAATTACCTGGAATGTGGCAGGAACGGATACAGGGGCTGTCAATGTTTCTACAGTAAATATTTTACTATCCTCAGATGGAGGATTAACATTTCCTGTAACATTAGCAGCGGCAGTACCTAATAATGGTTCATATGAAATTACTGTACCTGATATTGCAAATACTGCAACAGCTAGAATTATGATAGAGGCCAATGATAATATATTTTATGCTGTAAATAGTTCTAACTTTACCGTAGATAGTGCAAGTTTCGATATTGAGGTAAATAATCTTACTCAAGATGTGTGTTTACCTGACAATGGAATAGTATACAATTTCTCTTATGAGACGTTTTCTGGATTTAATAGTACCACTAGTTTTACGGTTAATGGATTGCCTGCAGGAGCAACAGCTGTTATAAACCCCACTTCAGCTACTCAAGGCACTATGGGGACGGTTACAATATCGGGGCTAGACTCGGTAGATTTGGGTTCATATGCTTTTGCTCTGGAAGCAACTTCTGGAACTGATAAAAGGACAGTCGATAATCTTGGGTTTAGATTATATCCGGAAACACTGTCGGCAGTTACATTATCTAGTCCAGAAAATAACGCAGACAATGTTTCTTTAACCTCCAATCTAACCTGGAGTGCAGATGTTAGTGCAACTAACTATTTAATAGAAATTGCAACTGATCAAAACTTTACTGAAATAGTTGAGTCTGGTAATTTGGATACGACATCTTACACTACTCGAAGTTTACTGGATGCTACTACTTATTTTTGGAGAGTAACAAGCTCAAATCCTTGTGATACAGGAATGGTTTCAGTAGTAAATAGTTTTACTACAGTAGCCTGTTACACATTTAATTCCGTACAAAATGATATTACAATACCAGATACTGGTACTGCAAACCACGTGATTACTTCTACGATTACTGTTGCGGAGGATATAACAATTAGTGATTTAAATATTAGTGTTAACATTCTACATGACTATGTAGAAGATATAGAGTTACGATTGATTTCTCCGGAAGGAAGCGAAATTGTTCTATTAGGTGGGGTTTGCGGTGCAGGAGATAATATGGCAGTTACCTTTGATGATGAGGCAGATGGTTCCCTTGAATGTAGTGCCAGTGCTCCTGCTGTTGAAGGTATTATCATACCTGCTAATCCTTTATCTACTTTTCAAAATGAAAGTGCTCTAGGTGATTGGGTACTCCAAATCACAGATGTATTCCCAAGTGCAGATGGCGGTGAATTCCAAAATTTTTCATTACAAATATGTGGTCAGGAATCAACTACATTGAGCATTAATGATTTAAGTGAAGAGGTTTCCTTAATAATCTCACCTAATCCGTCAGAAGGTAATGTCTTAGTCACTATGGATGTATTAAATAATGACGATATAAATATTGATTTATATGATTTAAGAGGTCGTCTGATTAGTACACAGTCTTTTAACAATCCAGGAAATACTTTTAAGGAGGAATTACAATTCATTGATTTGGCACCAGCTATTTATATCTTAAGTATTGAAAATGGTGGGCAAAGGATAAGTAAACAATTGGTTATTAAATAATATGGTAAATTAATTTACCATATACATTGACAAAGATCTTTACACTAAAAAACTTAGTGTAAAGATCTTTTTATAAACGGAAGATTTTACAAAGGCACCACAATTTTATAATCTAATTTAAACGGCTTTTAATTCTAAAACTTTCATTACGGTTTCTAATATCTCAATTACGTTATAAATTTCTTCTTCATTAAATTTTGCAAAACCTATTCTAAAACCGTTGTGACCACTGTTGTCATTATCATATCGTTTCCAATCATTAATGAAAGTCAAATTTTGTTTTCTGGATTCTGTGATTACTAAGTCCCAATGATATGGTTTCTTTAATTTCACCCAAACAGCCATTCCGCCTTTTGGTATTTCAAAATCAAAAAAATCACCTAATTTTTCTTGCAATAATTTACAGAACAAATCTCTACGTGTTTTATAAATCCTACGCACTTTACTGCTATGTCTTTGCACATCACCATTGCTAATCATTCTAGCTAGTGTTTGTTCTAATAAAGTATCTCCTTGTCTATCTAATATTCTTCTTAACCTTGCTGCTTCATCTACTACTTCCTTTGGAGCAATGAAATATCCAATACGAAGTGCGGGAGCAATAATCTTTGTAAAACCACCAATATATATTACATTTCCATGAGTATCATTACTTGCTAACGGAAGAATAGGAGCATTGCTGTAGTGGAAATCGTAATCATAATCATCTTCAATAATAGCAAAATTGTACTGTTGTGATAACTGTAATAAATGCATGCGTCGCTCTGCTGATAAAGTAACAGTAGTAGGATGATGATGATGAGATGTTACATATATTGCACTAATGATTTGTTTTTTGCAGATCTTTTCGATTTCGTTAGTATTCATTCCTTGTTTATCAACAGAGACACGTTTTATAATTCCTTCTGCTTCTGTAAATGTATTATCGGCTGTCATATAATTTGTGTTTCCTGTGATAATAACGTTTTGATTATTAAGTAGTAGTTGACTGGCAAGATAAATACCCATTTGACTTCCTCTGGTGATTAGGACATTATCAATAGTGATTTTTAATCCTCTTGTTTGATTTAGATAGGGTACTAATGCTTTGCGTAATTCAATATTTCCATAGATGTCGCCATAGGTGAGTAGCGCTCTGTGATGTGTTTTCTTTGTGATATTTCTATATGTTTTAGCAATATCCTCAATAGGAGCTAATCTATGGTCTGGAACTCCATCATCTATTTTAAAAGCAGCCTGCATAGTTTCTATTTCTTTTCTAAAAAGATGTTTTCGTTTTTTAAATGGAAAACCTACAGTTTCGGAAGTTCTATTAGAAATATCATTGTTTTGAAGCTTTTTAGGATTCACAATAGGCAAATCCTGACTTACAAATGTTCCTCTTGCAGGGATACTTTCTATCCAACCTTGGGACATTAGTTCATCGTAAGCAGCGATAACTGTTTTTCTATGTACATTGAGATCTTCTGATAGTTTTCGAGATCCAGGAAGTTTTGTGGAAGGAGCAAGTTTTCCTGATTTGATAAAACCAATCATCTGATCGCATAATTGTAAATAAAGATGACGATTTGATTTTCTGTCTAAATCAATGTTGCTTTTAAAAGGAAATATAACCGGACTACTCATAATATATAAACTGGATTAGTTTAACAATCCATAAAACTACTAATTTTGGCTTAAATCAAAAAACGAATATGTAATGTCACAATATCAGGTATCCGAACTCAATAAAGTAATAAGAGGTTCAAAAAGAGCAAATTATAATGTTGAAGAAATTAATAAAATTCTAGATGATACATTTTTATGTCATGTAGGATATGTTTGGCAGAATAATGCGATTGTGATACCCACCGCTTATGGTAGAGATGGAGATACGATCTATATTCATGGTTCATTAAAAAATAGAATGATTACTAATTTATTAGCAGCCGGGAGTGCTAGTATTTCTGTTACTCATCTTGATGGATTGGTGTTAGCTAGATCCGCGTTTCATCATTCTGCAAATTATCGATCTGTAAATGTTTTTGGAACCGTTCGAAAAGTAGAAGATGCTGAAGAAAAGATGAAAGCTTTGGAATGTATCCTAAACCATATGGTTCCCGGACATTGGAATAATATTAGACAGCCAAACGAAAAAGAATTTAACGCTACATTGGTCATGGCAATTAAGATGGATACGGCTTCTGCCAAGGTTAGGGCAGAAGGAGTTGTAGACGAAAAAGAGGATCACAGTTTACCAATTTGGGCGGGAGTGATACCAATTAAGCAGACAGCGAGTGATCCGGTCTCTGATGCTGATTTAGGGGAAGCTGTAAAAGTTCCTGAAGCGGTTTTAAGTTATGTAAAAAATAAAAGCTAATTTTTAATTAGTAATTCAACAATCGTAATTCGTAATTTTATTGTTATGCTAGAAATAAGACCAACCTGTGAAAATTGTAACAAATCTTTACCTAATGATAGTAAAGAAGCCATGATTTGTACTTTTGAATGTACATTTTGCAAAGATTGTGTAGATACTATTTTACAGAATGTATGCCCTAATTGTGGAGGAGGTTTTACTAAAAGACCAACGAGACCTTCTCATCTTTTAGAAAAATATCCTGTAAGTACGAACATTATTCATAAACCTGTGAATTACGAAATTTACAAAGAGCTACAGAATAAATTTATACATATTGAATCCAGAGAAAGATAATGATATGAGCGTGCAAATAAAGATAGCTACGATAGATGATATTGAGGATATTTCGTTTTTGGGGCAAAAAACGTTTGATCAATCCTTTGGTCATCTGTTTAAAGATAGAAAGGATTTAACTGATTATTTAGAAAGTACATTTTCGGTTGAAAAATTAAGAAACAGTATTGTTAAGACACATAATGTATATTGGATTGTTTTTTATGAAGATAACGCTGTAGGATATGCTAAAATTCAATTGGACTCACCTTCAGAGTTTATTGAATCCCCAAAAACCTGTAAGTTGCAAAAGATATATATACTAAAAGAATATTTATCTATAGGAATCGGAGCTCAATTAAACCAATTGATATTTGATAGAGCAATAGGTAATAACAGTGAATATATCTGGTTGTCCGTTTTAAAATCAAATGAAAAAGCCGTTAGATTTTATGAAAGGAATTCATATACGATTGTAGGTGAACATCCATTTAGTATTGGTAAAGAAGATTTTGATTTTTGGGTAATGAGTAGAAAACTATAATTATTTAATAATTTCTAACGAATTCACTTGTGCAATAGAGTCGCAATTAGCAATAAGTAGTCCGATAGTTTTTTCTTTAGCTAGTCCTTCTATAAAATATGTATTACAAGAGTCTAAATCAGTATTACTTTTACCGAAATCTACATCTCCCGATTTTAGAATATTAGAGATATCTGCAGTATCTATGCTATAATTTTGCATAGTCGTGAGTACTTCTTTAGAAAACACCCGTTCTTTAATCCTGATGTTTTTTAGTACCCGAGCAGTAGGAGTGTAGTCACAAGAAGCCTTTTTTCCTCCTAAAAAGAAAAATAACAGAAATAATCCAATAATAAACCCAAAAAAGTAAAACCCCAGTCGGTGCGCTAGTTTCATATGTTATAAAAATCAATGCAAAAATAGTTAAAGTTTATGAGTTTGTTGGTGGGTTTTTTAGTTTTCGGGTACTAACAATTTTATTACATATTACTTGATTATTTTTTACCATGAGTTTAAGACTCAAAGCAAGCAGGCAATGCTTGCACTCTCACCACTCCAAAACTCACTTACTATAGAATCAACAAATTAATATCTCGATAAGATAAATCAAACCAATCTGCGATAGATTTACTTGTTAGAATACCGTGGTAGAAATACAATCCACTTTTTAATCCACGATCAAAACGCACAGCATTTTCTATACCTCCTTCTTCGCCGATCTGTAGGATATAAGGCGTAAAAATATTACTAATAGATAGTGATGATGTCTTTGCATAGCGAGATGGAATATTTGGAACACAATAATGCACTACTCCGTGTTTTTCGAAAGTAGGATGATCGTGAGAAGTAACTTCACTTGTTTCAAAACAACCACCCATATCAATACTTACATCTATAACAACGGCACCATTTTTCATCCTTTCTACCATTGTTTCTGATACAATAATAGGGGATCTGTTTTTTCCTCTAACTGCACCAATAACCACATCACAACGTCTTAATGCTTTTAATAAGTTTTTAGGCTGTATAGTAGAAGTATAAAGAGGTCGTCCGATATTTGTCTGAATACATCTTAGTTTAGTAATAGAGTTGTCAAACACTTTTACATTAGCTCCTAAACCAATAGCAGAACGCGCTGCAAATTCTCCTACAGTACCTGCGCCAATAATCACTACTTCTACTGGTGGTACGCCACTTATATTACCCATCATCAATCCAGAACCATGTGTAGCGCTACTCATTAATTCTGAGGCAATTAATACCGCTGCTGTACCTGCTATTTCACTTAATGCACGAACTGCAGGATATGCACCATCTGCATCACGAATAAATTCAAATCCAAGAGCAGTAATTCTTTTTTTAGCCAGTTCCTGAAAATAATCTTTAGATTGTGTTTTAAGCTGTAATGCGGAGATCAAAACCGTTTGTGGATTGATATGAGCTAATTCTTCTATAGATGGCGGTTCTACCTTGAGGATAATTGGGCATCCAAAAACTTTTTTAGTATCGTTAGTGATTTCTGCTCCGGCTTCGCTATACTCATTATCTGTAAAACTAGCTCCTATTCCAGCGTTAGATTCGATCAATACTCTATGTCCATGTGCTGTTAGGGCTGCCACGGCGTCTGGAGTGAGGCATACACGTTTCTCTTGGTAACTGGTTTCTTTAGGGATTCCTATAAAAAGTCTTCCTTTTTTACGGGCCACTTCTATCATTTCCTCTTGTGGCAAGAGTTGCTCTTTGGTAAAAGGAGAGGTTGGTTTGCTCATTTGTGTGATCTTCTATATCTCAAATTACGAATAAAAATGAATAGTATGCAAATTTAGTAGTAAGCGAGTGAATGAGTTTCTGAGTTTTTTGAGTCAGAAAGAATACTGTTTATGATAATTTGATTTGATGATATACAATGAGTAGAATACCTAATAGCTATCTAAGCCTATTCCACCAGGACTTTTTGTTTGATTTGTTAAAAGTGCTTAATTCTGATAAATCAATCCCATGAATTATATCAAAAACTTTAGTTCTTACAGCATAAACTACTGATAAAATAATAATGGTAATGGGAATAAGATAGAAGATTTCATCATCATTTATTATTTGTGAATCCTCAATAATTAAAGAGATAAGTTGAAAAGAATATAGGGCAATAGGAATTAGAATTACTGGATACCACCAATGCCTACAGGTGAAAAACCAAATAATGAATAGTGATAGTGGAATTAATTTGCCAAGGAGTACCCATACAAATACATTAACACTTTCATAATATTTACTTTGATAACTAAAAAGGGAATTTTCCCAGATTTTGCCATCTGGGAAAATATCATTAATATAAAATAAGAATGGTACTGTTGCTATAAGAAATACAATCAGACTACTTATTTTTAGGTACTTTAATTTTTGTTTTGTCGAGTGATTTTGGGGTTGTTGTTCCTTGCTGGGTGTTGTCATTTTGTGTGGTTGAGGTATAGGGTTTTGTCAGGTTATTATTATCTACATCGGAGATCATGTAGGTAGCTAGGGTAAAGAAAAAACTGAAAAAGATAGTTGTTGTGATTTTCATTTTATAGGATTTAAAATTAGTTATATCCCAAACTTAGATGAAAATCAAATGATTGTTCAATTTAAAAAAATTGTAATTTCGCGAGCTG
The DNA here is from genome assembly GCF_947492405.1 of uncultured Aquimarina sp. Classification (GTDB taxonomy): domain Bacteria; phylum Bacteroidota; class Bacteroidia; order Flavobacteriales; family Flavobacteriaceae; genus Aquimarina. The sequence continues at coordinate 1,024,163 of NZ_CANLMP010000001.1, read as the reverse complement.
TAACAGGTTGTTTTTGTTGCTGAAAAAAAGTAAAAATACTACGTTGTTTCTGTCGAAAACCATTTTTTTATCGATTAAATACTAGTAAAAATCAACAATAAAAATAGTTTATTATTATTGTAAGAAAAAGAGTAATTCTGTTAAATTTTACTAAAATGGCTTTTTTAACATATTTTTACCCTAATGAAAGTACTCTTTTACCATCGTCGAGAAGGTCTATTTTTATTTTAACACAGTTTTCTGGTAATAAATTAGAGATTCTATCCGACCATTCTATGAATATCCAAGCGTCTACCATATCGAGGTATTCTTCGAAACCAATATCATAGGCCTCTTCTTCATCTTGTATTCTATAAAAATCAAAATGATAAATAGTGTTGTGTTCTCCTTTATACTCATTTACTAGAGAGTAAGTAGGACTAGAAATCGTATCAGATGCACCTAGTTGTTTGCATATTTCTTTAATTAAGGTAGTTTTTCCAACACCCATTGCTGCATTAAAGAGTAATAGCTTACTTGTATTTTTGGTGTTATAGATTAACTGCTTTGCTACTATAGAAAGATCTTCAAGAGTATATGTAATAGTCATTGTTTTAATAAAAAAATTGGCTTATGTTATTTTGGTATAATAAGTTAATCAAAATGTTATTAAAAGCAGAATTTAGGCTTCTCTCCCTTTGGGAGAGATGTCCGCCTAAGCGGACAGAGAGGGAAGCAATTCTTTATTTAAATTTTAATCCTTTTGTATAGTTACCTCGGATTTAATACTACAAAAGGTATAATCATTTCTTCTAAAGAAACTCCTCCATGTTGGTAGGTGTTTCTATAATAACTAACATAATGATTATAGTTGTTAGGATATGCAAAGAAATAATCTCCTTTAGCAAATATAAACGAACTACTCATATTTATAGAGGGTAAGTGTATAGATTTTGGATTAGTTGCGGCCAATACTTCTTTGTTTTCATAAGTGAGGCTTTTACCAGTTTTATATCTTAAATTTAGACTAGTGTTTTTATCACCAATAACTTTTGAAGGGTTTTTTACATTAATCGTTCCATGGTCAGTTGTGATTATCAATTTAAATCCCATCTGTTGTGCTTGCTGTATCATATCGAGCAAGGGTGAGTTCTTAAACCAACTCTGAGTTAGAGATCTATAGGATTTATCATTAGAAGCTAATTCTTTTATTACTTCCATTTCTGTTTTGCTATGAGATAACATATCCACAAAATTGTAAACAACAACAGTCAGATCATTATCTTTTAGTCCTTTAAAATTAGCAGCAAGTGTTTTACCAGAACGTTCATTAGTTATTTTGTAATATTCGTGCTGTATATCTAAACCAAGCCTTTGTAATTGTGCAGTAAGAAATTCATTTTCATTCATATTCTTACCACCTTCATCGGTATCATCTAGCCAAAGATCTGGATGTCGTTTTTTCATATCGGCAGGCATCAGACCAGAGAAAATAGAATTACGCGCATATTGGGTAGCAGTTGGTAGAATACTACAATACGAAATTTCTTCTTCTTTCTTATAGTAATTATTTACAATTGGCTCAAAAGCTTTCCATTGATCATACCTAAGATTATCAATAACTATAAATAGTGTAGGTTGGTCTTTACTGATTTCAGGAACTACTTTTTGTTTAAACAATGTATGAGACATAATCGGAGCATCTTCATCACCGTTAAACCAATCCGGATAATTCTTATCAATAAATTTACAGAATTGGGAATTTGCTTCTACTTTCTGAGATTCTAAAATCTCAAACATACCAGTATCTTCAATATCTTCTAGTTGAATTTCCCAATATACCAACTTTTGATACAGCTCTACCCAAGCAGAATAAGAATTTACCATAGCCATATCCATAGCTATTTTTCTAAATTCTTGCTGATAGTTAGAAGTAGTTTTTTCAGAAACTAATCTGGAGTGATCTAGATTCTTTTTTAGACTTAATAATATTTGATTTGGATTAACAGGTTTAATAAGATAATCCGCAATTTTACTTCCGATTGCTTCTTCCATGATATATTCTTCCTCACTCTTAGTAATCATCACTACAGGAAGACTATCATTTTTTTCTTTGATTTCTGCTAAAGTATCAATTCCAGAAAGTCCTGGCATATTTTCATCAAGAAAAACAATGTCAAAATTCTTTTCTTCTAGCGTTTCTAGTGCCTCAGTGCCACTTTGACATTTGGTTACTTCATAATTTTTCTTTTCCAGGAATAGTATATGGGGTTTTAGTAAATCAATTTCATCATCTACCCAAAGTATCTTTATATTGCTCATTATAGGCTGTTTTTTTATGCTATTTATTATTATAAGGTGTTATATGATTTAAGAATATGACTTTTTCAATTTTATGACCACCTTATCTGTTGTATTGACTGTTTATTTTCTAAATTATTACAGTTTTACTTTTTAAAATGTATACACATTGTATAATTCTATTGCTTAATTCGTAATTCTGAATTCATACATATATATTTGTTAGCAAAAGTAAAGTAAACTTGAAAAAAAGAAATAAACTTAAAATACTAAACGACCCAATTTACGGTTTTATTACGATACCTAATGAACTAATTTTTGATCTTATAGAGCATAGGTATTTTCAGAGGTTAAGAAGAATATCCCAGATGGGGCTTTCTTATTTAGTATATCCAGGAGCACATCATACACGTTTTCATCACGCGTTAGGTTGCATGCATTTAATGCAAAATGCTGTGCGAGTTCTTCGTTTTAAGGGGGTTAGTGTTTCTTCAGAAGAAGAAGATGCCTTGTGCACTGCTATATTGTTACACGATATTGGGCATGGACCTTTCTCTCATGCGATGGAGCATAGTATTGTTAATGAAGTAAATCACGAGTCAATTTCTTTGATGTTTATGGAGAAAATAAACGAAGAATTTAACGGTAGTTTAACGCTTGCCATACAAATTTTTAAAGGAGAGTATCATCGTCAGTTTCTTCATCAATTAATTTCTGGTCAATTGGATATGGATCGTCTGGATTATCTAAAGCGAGATAGTTTTTATACAGGTGTTGCAGAAGGAAATATAAATAGTGAACGTTTAATTACTATGCTTAATGTAGTAGATGATGAATTAGTAGTCGAAGAAAAGGGTATATATTCAGTAGAGAAGTTTTTATTAGCAAGACGTCTTATGTATTGGCAGGTATATCTTCATAAAACAAGTTTAGTCGCAGAAAGTTTATTAATTAGAGTATTAAAAAGAGCAAAAGAATTAGTTGGCCAAGGAAAAAAACTTAGTTCAAGCAAGGCACTGTTGTTCTTTTTAGAAAACAAAATTACGGCTGATAATTTTACGGATGATGTTTTAGAGACTTTTTCGAAATTAGATGATTATGATATTGTATCAGCTATGAAAGAATGGACTACCTCTGATGATTTCGTTTTACGGAGCCTATGTAATATGATTATTGATAGGGATTTACTAAAAATAAAAATAAAGAAGAAAACGTTTAACGAAGGAAAAATAAAAAGAAGAGTTGATGAATTTAAAGAGAAATATAAAATTTCTGATGAAGAAGCTCGTTATTTTGTGTTTACAGGAACCATTTCTAATCAAGCATATCATCAAAATAGACAGAATATAAATATTTTATATAAGTCGAGTAAAATAGTTGATATTGTGAGTGCTACGGATCAATTTAATTTAAAGGCATTGTCAAAACCTGTAACTAAATATTTTATATGTTACCCAAAGCATATAGATTAACACATTTTTTATACTTTTGTTGCTAATGATTTTTACAGCCACACAAATTGCAGGTATACTGAATGGTGAAATCGAAGGAGATGAAACCGTAGAAGTATCAAAACTAGCAAAGATAGAAGAAGGAACTAAAGGTTCGTTAACATTCTTGTCTAATCCTAAATATACCCCATATATTTACTCTACGGATGCGTCTATTACTATAGTAGATAAAACATTTGAAGCTGAATCTAATATAAAAACTACTTTAATTAGGGTTGAAGATGCTTACAAAGCATTTTCGCAATTATTGGATTACTATAATATGGTAAAGATGAATAAAACAGGTATTGAACAGCCCAGTTTTATTTCGGATACCGCTAAGTATGGTGATGATATGTATTTAGGAGCATTTTCTTATTTAGGAGATAATGTAAATATTGGTCAAAATGCCAAGATCTATCCAAATGTATATATAGGAGATAATGTAACCATTGGAGATAATGCTGTAGTTTTTGCAGGAGCAAAAATATATTCTGAAACGATTATAGGTAATAACTGCGTAATTCATAGTGGAGTAATCGTCGGAGCGGATGGATTTGGTTTTACACCAAATGAGAAAGGAGAATATAGTAAAGTTCCACAGACGGGTAATGTGATCATAGAAGATAATGTAGATGTTGGTGCAGGAACTACGATAGATAGAGCAACCTTAGGTTCTACAATTATTCGTAAAGGAGTTAAATTGGATAATCAGATTCAGATTGCTCATAATGTAGAAATTGGAGAACATACTGCCATTGCTGCCCAGACCGGAATTGCAGGATCCACTAAAATTGGGAAATATTGCTTAATTGGCGGTCAAGTAGGTATTGCAGGACACCTTGTTATAGGTAATAAAGTTAGAATTCAGGCACAATCTGGAATTGGAAGAAATATAAAAGACGGAGAAGCTATTCAAGGATCTCCGGCATTAGGGTACTCTGATTATAATAAATCTTATGTACATTTTAAAAATTTACCCAAAATTGTAGATAGAGTATACAAACTTGAGAAAAAGATAAATGACAATGAGTAATTCCGTTGCAAATAAACAAAGGACGATTCAAAAAGAAGTCGAACTCAGAGGAGTAGGGCTTCATACCGGAAAAGAGGTTATACTTACTTTTAAACCAGCACCTGAGAATCACGGATATGCATTTTGTCGTGTCGATTTAGAAGGGAGTCCGATTATAGAGGCAGATGCTAATTATGTAGTAAATACGCAAAGAGGCACAAACCTGGAAAAGAATGGTGTAAGCATCCAGACATCCGAACATGTACTTGCTGCTTGTGTTGGTTTAGAGATTGATAATCTTTTAATAGAGCTAAACGCTTCAGAACCGCCTATTATGGATGGATCTAGTAAGTTTTTTATAAAAGCTTTAGAAGAAGCAGGTATTGTAGAACAGGAAGCAGAAAGAGATGAATATATCGTAAAAGATGTAATTTCTTATACAGACGAAGAATCTGGAAGTGAAATTATCGTAATGCCATCAGATGAATATCAGGTAACTACTATGGTAGATTTTGGTACTAAAGTTTTGGGTACACAAAATGCGTCATTAAAGCACCTTTCAGAATTTAAGAAAGAAATAGCTGATGCCAGAACATTTAGTTTTTTACATGAGCTAGAAATGTTATTAGAACATGGTCTTATTAAAGGTGGTGATCTTAATAATGCAATTGTATATGTAGATAAGGAGTTAAGTTCTAGTACCATGGAAAAACTAAAAGTTGCCTTTGGTAAGGATTCTATAGCTATAAAACCAAATGGGATATTAGATAATCTTACTCTTCATTATCCTAACGAAGCTGCAAGGCATAAGCTGCTAGACGTAATAGGAGACCTTGCGTTAATAGGAACACGTATTCGAGGAAAAATCATAGCAAATAAGCCTGGACATTATGTTAATACTCAGTTTGCTAAAAAACTTTCGAAGATTATAAAAATAGAGAAACGTAATAAAGTTCCTCAGTTTGATCTAAATAAAGAACCTTTGATGGATATCAATAAAATTATGTCTATGCTTCCACATAGACCACCATTTTTATTGATTGATCGCATTTTAGAAATGTCGGATAAGCATGTTGTAGGAATGAAAAATGTGACTATGAATGAGCCATTTTTTGTTGGTCATTTTCCTGGGGCGCCTGTTATGCCAGGAGTTATGCAAGTAGAAGCAATGGCTCAGACAGGAGGTATTCTTGCTTTAAGCACTGTTCCAGATCCAGAGAATTATCTTACTTATTTTATGAAAATAGACAAGGTGAAATTTAAACAACAGGTATTACCAGGAGATACACTAATATTTAAATTAGAATTGCTTACTCCAATAAGAAGAGGAATTTGTCATATGCAAGCTTTTGCTTACGCTAATGGAAAATTAGTGACAGAAGCGGAGCTTATGGCCCAAATCGTGAAATCAAAATAATTATTTAGTATACTAAATAAAATTTGTTTATACTAAAAATATTAAAATCAAATCAATGAATCAGCCTTTAGCATATGTTCATCCCGGAGCAAAGATTGCAAAAAATGTAGTCATCGAACCTTTTACTACGATTCATAATAATGTGGTTATAGGAGAAGGAACCTGGATCGGTTCCAATGTAACTATTATGGAAGGAGCTCGTATAGGTAAAAATTGTAGTATTTTTCCTGGAGCTGTTATCTCTGCTACTCCACAGGATAAAAAGTTTAATGATGAAGATACTACTACCGAAATAGGCGATAATACTACTATTCGTGAGTGTGTTACTATCAATAGAGGTACTGCAGATAGAATGACAACCAAGATTGGTAAAAACTGTTGGATAATGGCATATTGCCATATAGCTCATGATTGTATAGTAGGTGATAATTGTATATTTTCTAATAATAGTACACTTGCCGGTCATATTAATGTTGGAGATTTTGTAGTTTTAGCAGGTATGGCTGCAGTACAGCAATTTTGCAGTATAGGTAATCATGCATTTGTGACAGGAGGATCTTTAGTTCGTAAAGATGTACCACCTTATGCTAAAGCAGCTCGTGAACCACTTTCGTATGTTGGAATAAATTCAATAGGATTGCGAAGAAGAGGTTTTTCAACAGAGAAAATAAGAGAAATACAATCTATTTATAGAATTTTGTATCAAAGCAATTATAATAATTCTCAAGCTGTAGCTATTATTGAAGCAGAGATGGAAGCTACACCCGAACGAGACGAGGTTTTGGAGTTTATTAAGAACTCTCAAAGAGGTATTATGAAAGGATATTTCTCTAACTAAGTAATTAATTAGAGATTAGATAATAGGAATAAGTAACAAAAATAACAATGGCAAGTACTAGCGATATTAGAAATGGATTGTGTATTAAATACAATCACGATATATATAAGATTATTGAATTTTTACACGTAAAACCAGGGAAAGGTCCTGCTTTTGTGCGTACAAAATTGAAAAGTGTAACTTCTGGAAAAGTAATTGATAATACGTTTTCTGCTGGGCATAAAATTGATGAAGTAAGAGTAGAAACTCATAAGTTTCAGTTTCTGTATGCAGAAGGTGATACATATCATTTTATGAATACTGAGGATTATAACCAGATTACATTAGAGAAATCTTCTCTTGATGCTCCTGGATTATTAAAAGAAGGAGCCGTAGTTACGGTTATTATCAATTCAGAAGACCAGATGCCACTTTCTGTAGAAATGCCAGCAAGTGTTGTTTTAGAAGTTACTTCTACAGAACCAGGAGTAAAAGGAAATACAGCCACTAATGCTACCAAACCTGCTGTAGTCGAAACAGGAGCAGAAGTAATGGTGCCTCTTTTCATAAATGAAGGTGACAAAATCAAAGTTGAAACGGAGAAAGGAACCTATAAAGAACGTATTAAAGAATAATTCAGAAATAATTTCTGAATTCTGAATTATAAAATGAAGTTTCCTCAAGCACACACGCTAAAGCAAATAGCCACTATAATATCTTCAGAATTTGTTGGTATACCGGATTTTCCAGTACTTGGAATGAATGAGATTCATGTGGTTACGCCCGGTGATATTGTTTTTGTTGATCACCCTAAATATTATGACAAAGCTTTAGAAAGTGCAGCTACAGTTATATTAATTAATAAGAAAGTAGATTGTCCAGAAGGAAAAGCTTTGCTTATTTCTGATGACCCTTTTAGAGATTTTAATATATTAACCAGGTATTTTAAGCCTTTTGAAAAGGCTATGAAAACAGTCTCTGAAACCTCTAAAATTGGAAAGAATACTATTGTCCAACCCAATGCTTTTGTTGGTAATAATGTAGTAATTGGTGATAATTGTTTTATTCATGCAAATGTAAGTTTATATGATGGGACTGTTATCGGAAATAATGTAACTATACATTCAGGAACAGTATTGGGAGCAGATGCTTTTTATTATAAAAAGCGACCTGAAGGTTTTGATAAACTAATTTCTGGAGGTAGGGTTGTGATAGAAGACAATGTAGACTTAGGATCTTTATGTACTATTGATAGAGGAGTTACAGGAGATACCACAATAAAAGAAGGAACCAAAATAGATAACCAGGTGCATATTGGTCATGACACTGTTATCGGAAAAAAATGTTTGATCGCTTCTCAAGTTGGTATTGCCGGATGTGTAATAATAGAAGATGAAGTTACCGTATGGGGACAAGTAGGAGTAACCAGCGGAATAACAATTGGAACCAAAGCTATTGTTTCGGCACAATCCGGAGTTAGTAAATCTCTGGAAGGAAACAAGAGCTATTTTGGAACTCCTGCTGATGATTTTAGAAAAAAATATAAAGAAATTGCTGCCATTAGGCAAATACCCGAAATAATTGAAAAATTAAAGAATGATGAGTAAAATAGCAAAAGAGGTAGTTCAATCCTTTTATCAAACGGATTTGATTCATAACATAGAAGCCTTTTCTGAGTATTTACATCCAGAAGTAGAATTAAATTGGAATAGTAGCTTTGGCTACAATAAAAAAGGTTTCGATGACATTAAGACCATGTTTAAGGAGATGTCCAGCTCATTCGAAACATTTAGATGTGAAATTAGTCACCTTTTAGAAGAGGACGGAATGGTTACTATTCGATATACCTATGTCGCTAAAACCATTGAAAGACCTGACCAAGAAGAAGCAATAGCTCATTTTATTGCAATTTGGGAACTAAAAGATGGTAAACTATATAGAGGATATCAGATTAGTCAACAAGGCGATAATACACCAGAAAATTTAAAGTCATTTTTATCTAAATAGATTTCAAAAATCAGAATAATTACCTTTATTTTTTCCAAATATTGAAAAAGAAAGGTGTTAGAAAATTAAAAATCAAAAAAGAATTTTTTTTTGATTTTTAATTTTAACTATAGTGTTCAAAACCGTACTTTTGAAACTGCTAAAAAAATATAAAAAATCATAACGCAATGAGTGTTCTAGTAAATAAGGATTCTAAAATAATAGTTCAAGGTTTTACAGGTAGTGAAGGTACTTTTCATGCTGGTCAAATGATTGAATATGGTACTAATGTTGTTGGAGGTGTGACTCCTGGTAAGGGAGGACAAACACATCTTGATAAACCAGTTTTTAATACTGTAGAAGATGCAGTTAAGGAAGTTGGAGCTGATACTACTATTATTTTCGTACCACCTGCATTTGCTGCAGATGCTATTATGGAAGCTGCTGATGCAGGAATCAAAGTAATAATAACAATTACGGAAGGTATTCCTGTTGCAGATATGATTACGGCTTCTAACTATATAAAAGGAAAAGGATGTCGTTTGATTGGTCCTAACTGTCCAGGAGTAATTACTCCAGGAGAAGCAAAAGTTGGTATTATGCCAGGTTTTGTATTTAAAAAAGGAAATGTAGGTATTGTTTCTAAATCAGGAACATTAACCTATGAAGCAGCCGATCAGGTTGTAAAACAAGGATTAGGAATTACTACTGCTATTGGTATTGGTGGAGATCCGATTATTGGAACTACCACAAAAGAAGCTGTCGAATTATTGATCAATGATCCTGAAACAAGTTGTGTTGTAATGATTGGAGAAATCGGAGGACAATTAGAAGCTGATGCCGCTAGATGGATTAAAGAAAGTGGAACTTCTAAACCAGTAGTTGGTTTTATCGCAGGAGAAACTGCTCCGGCAGGACGTACGATGGGACATGCGGGTGCAATTGTAGGAGGAAGTGAAGATACTGCTGCAGCTAAGAAAGCTATTATGAGAGAATGTGGAATTCATGTAGTAGATTCTCCAGCAGAGATTGGTAAAAAAGTTGCCGAAGTTTTAGGTTAAAATAATATATAAATTAAAGTATTCTATTAATAATATTTTAATAAAGTCCATAGGCTTTCTAGTCTATGGACTTTTGCTTTTACCCCTGTTAAAGTATTATTAAAAAGTGTAACTTGTGCTAACATTTTGCGTTTAATAGAACGTTAAAGAAACATTAACTTAAACTATTTAAATGAAATCATTAAAATCTCTCTTACTTTTATCTTTAGTAATATTATTGAGTAATTGTGAGAATTCATCAAATCAAGAAAAAAAATCTGAGAAAGAACTTAAAGTAGAAAAACATACAGATCCCGCAGGGTTTTCATATGAAACTGTTTCTAATGATCCTACTGGTTTACGATTGTATACCTTAGATAATGGATTAAAAGTATATTTGGGGAAAAATCAAGAAGAACCAAAAATTCAAACTCTTATTGCAGTGCGTGCCGGCTCTACTTATGATCCAGCAGATAATACAGGTTTAGCGCATTATTTGGAGCACATGGTATTTAAGGGGACAGATAAAATAGGAACACAAGACTTCGAAAAGGAAAGTGTTTTTCTAAAGCAAATTTCTGATTTATATGAAACTCATAAAAAAGAAACTGATACAGTAAAGAAAAAAGAAATTTATAAGAAGATAGATGAGATTTCTCAAGAAGCTTCTAAAGTTTCTATTGCTAATGAATATGATAAGATGGTAAGTTCGTTAGGTGCAGAAGGAACAAATGCATTTACATCAAATGAGCAAACTGTATATGTGAATAAAATACCTGCCAATGAATTAGATAAGTGGTTAACTGTAGAGAGTGAGCGTTTTAGTAAATTAGTGTTACGTTTGTTTCATACAGAATTAGAAGCAGTATATGAAGAATTTAATAGAGGACAAGATAGTGATGGCCGTAAGCAGTATTTTGCTGTTCTAGAAGGTTTGTATCCAACACATCCATATGGTACTCAATCTACAATTGGAATATCAGAGCATCTTAAAAATCCTTCAATGGAGGCCATTCATGGGTATTTTGATAAGTACTATGTGCCAAATAATATGGCAGTAATATTAGTAGGAGATATCGACTTTGACGCTACAATAAAAAAAGTAAACGAATCTTTTGGATCTTATAAAAAGAAAGAAGTTTCTCATCCTACCTTTGAAAAATTAAAGCCACTTGCTGCCCCTGTTAAAAAAGAGGTATATGGACCTACATCTGAATCAATTTATGTTGCTTTTAGAACAGAAGGAAAGGGATCAGAGCAAGAAGTAATAGTAACTCTTATTGATTATATGCTTGCAAATTCTCAAGCAGGATTGATTGATTTAAATTTAAATCAAAAACAATTGGTTCAAAATGCTTCGTCATTTACAAATTTTGATAATGATTATGGGTTTCATTTATTATATGGAACACCAAAAGAAGATCAGACATTAGATGAAGTTAGAGATTTATTGTTGGCACAAATTGAAAAGATTAAAAAAGGTGAATTTGAAGAATGGTTGCTGGATGCAGTTGTTAATGATTTACGTTTATCTCAAATTAGACAATATGAGAATGCATCTTCTACAGCATATGCATATCTAGACGCTTTTATTAGTTTTCAAGATTGGGAAAATCGTTTAGAAATGCTGGATAATATGAAGGAGATTACCAAAGAACAGGTAGTAGAGTTTGCAAATACTCTGTATGCTAATAACTATGTAGAAGTTCATAAGATTAAAGGAGAAGATAAAGGTATCGTAAAAGTTGAAAACCCTGGTATCACTCCAATAGAACTAAACAGAGATAAGGAATCTATTTTCTTACAAGAATTTAACAAACTCAAAACTCCGACATTGTCTCCTCAATTTATAGACTATAAAACAGCTATTAAAGAAAACAAGACAAGTAATGGATTATCAGTGTCATATATCGAAAACCCTAATAATGATATTTTTAATTTAAATATCATTTTTGACATGGGTAAAGATCATGATCCAAAAATGTCTTTAGCTGCAGGTTATTTAGATTATTTAGGTACAGACAAGTATACACCAGAACAACTTAAGCAAGAGTTCTATAAAATTGGAGTTAATTATAGTGTATTTACTGCTGATGATAAGACATATGTTGGCATTTCAGGACTAAAAGAAAACCTTGATGCCGGTTTAACTTTATTGGAAGACTTATGGAATAATGCTGTGCCTAATCAAGAAACATATAATAAATACGTAGATAAAGTTTTAAAAAGTCGTAAGGATAATAAAACTCAAAAAGGTAATATCTTCTGGAATGGACTTATGAGTTATGGTAAATATGGTGAAAATTCACGCATACGTAATATCTATACTGCTTCAGAATTACAGGCTTTGAATCCAAAAGAATTAGTGGATAAAGTAAAAGAATTACGAGATTTTAAACAACGTATTTTCTATTATGGTAATGATGTTGAAGGTGCTATCGCTTCTTTAGATAAAAATCACATTATAAAGTCTGATTTATTAGAATATCCGGAGAAGACGAAATATATAGAAAAAGAAACTGGAGGTAATGTATATTTTGTGGATTATGATATGGTACAAAGTGAGATGTTATTGTTAGCAAAAGGAGCAGAGTTTGATTCTAAAAAAATGGCAGCTTCTAGATTGTTTAACACTTATTTTGGTAGTGGGTTATCATCTATTGTATTTCAGGAAATACGAGAATCAAAATCATTAGCATATTCTGCTTTTTCTAGTTATAATCAGGGTAGAGAAGTAGGAGAATCGGATTATGTTATGGCATATGTTGGTACACAAGCCAATAAAATGCCACAAGCAGTAGATGCAATGATGGAATTAATGACAGATATGCCGGAAGCAGAAGAACAGTTTAATCAAGCAAAAGAAGCTACGTTAAAGAAAATTGCTGCACAGCGTATTACTAAATCTAACATTTTCTGGACATATGAACGTCTTAAGAAAAGAGGTATAGAAAATGATAATCGCGAACAAATGTATAATACCATTAAGAATATGAAATTAGAAGATCTTAAAACATTCTTTAATGAGAATATTAAGGGCGAAAATTATAATGTTCTGGTAATAGGTAATAAAAAAGACGTCGACATGAACGCCTTAAAAAAGCTAGGAGATGTAAAGGAAATGGATATCGATTATCTATTTAACTACGAGAAAAATGATAAAGATGTTAAAATGTAATTTACACAATACTTACACGGTAAGTATTATGTAAATTAAAATAATACTATTGACTAAAAAGTCCATCTGCCTAAAACGGATGGACTTTTTGATTTATTGTATTATAAAGTATCTAAAAGTTCGGATGCTTCTTTAGATTTATAAGTACTAGGGTTTTGTGATATTTGAAAAAGAAGCTCCTTAGCTTTTGATACTTTATCTAATTTGATATATAATAAGGCTTTATACCAAGTTCCTTTAGGAGCATCAATTAATTTACTGTTGATTAACTTGTCAAAAGTTTTTTCTGCATCAGTGAATTGATTTAATTCCATTTGCGAGATTCCAGTATATAAATAAACTATTGCTTTATTTTGCTGAATAGAATCTAAGTCATTGGTCAAAATCTGTAAAGCATTCTTATATTGTTTAGCTTCAAATAGTTTTTGGGCATTAACTAATAGTTTAGTCTGATTATTAGTTCCTCTATCCACCAATGAAGGTAAATCAGATAGATTGATATAATTGGTATAAAGTTCTTTATTAGATGGTGAGTTATAAAGTAAAAATGTGCTTAATCCGATTAATGTCAATATCATAGCTGCACCAGAGTATAGCCACCATGATTTCATTTTTTTCTTTTGTCTATTTTGATATTCAGTATTGACGTTGCTTAAAGTACTTTTAAGCTCTTGGGTAGTGCTACTTTTAAGTAATTCCTCATATTCTTTTACTTCTGGTAGCTCATAAGCATTACTAAGACTCCATTCAGAATTATTTAGATTAAAAAGCAATTGTTTTTCGAAGTTTACTTTTTCTCTAAAACTTGAATCAACCGCTATTTTTGATAATACTTCTCTTCTTTCCTTTTCAGAAAGTGTGTTTTTAAGGAAGTTTTGAATTAATATGTCTTCTTCTATACTCATAATTTTTTAAGCGGATTATAACGCTCATCTTCTTTGATGAATTTAGATAATTTCCCTTTACATTTAAAAACACGTTGTCTGGCAACGGTTTCGGAGCTATATTTCATTTTTTTTACGATATCTTCATAAGAAATATTATTGAAAAACATAATTAATATCTTTTTACAATTATCAGAAATTAAGTTTAACTTTTCATTAAACAATTCCCATCTTTTTTGTTCTAAAATAGTTAAAGCAAGATCACGTTCTTCAGGAACTAGTTCTACAATTTCAGTATTTGTTACCCAGTTTTTCGATTTTTTTAATTCTTTACGCCATAAATTTTTACAGGCAGTAAATAAATAGGCTTCAAAACTAGTATTGATTTCGAATGTTTCCTTTCTGTATCGTACAGTAATTTGCACTAAAGCTTTCTGAAAAATATCTTCTGCATCTTGTTGTTGTCCTTTATTTTGGAGAATGAACTTTCTTACTCTTGGGAAAACTATGGTGTATATTTTCATTATCCCTTTAGAATCATTATTCAGTAAGCTTGTAAGATATTCCGTTTTTTCCGTCATTCGCAAATAGTATGTCCGTTGCAAAAATAATTTTTTTACGATGATTGGGTAACAAAATGCAAGTTTTGGGAACCAATTAGCTAAAAATTAATAATAATTTATAAAAAGTAAAGAATGGAAAAAGGTAATTTTTATAAGACAGTAACATTTGCGATATGTTCTATATTTATTTTTAGCTGTAGTTCTGATGCTGTGATTGAGGAAAATCACGAGTATTATAATACTAAACGAATGAGTATTGAAACTACAAATATTTTGATAGAATATGTTCCTGGAACTAGAGAATTAACAAAAGATGCTATTAGACAAAATTATTTAACTTCAGGTCTTTTGGTAAGATGGAGTTCTTGTGAGATAGATGATGTGGAAGTTTGGGAAGTAAATACGTACATTTTTTTCAAAGGAAAACCTAAAGCCGTTATTGATACTGATAATGAAGATATAGATAAGGCTACTATATATGCAACGTGTGAAGATTATATAAGAAACTAGTGTTTAGGTATTTAAAACTTTTAATTTTCTTAGTAATATTTTGTCCAAAAGGTAATTCCCAGGAGTTATCTAAGGATGATAGATCGTTTATGGATCGTAATGATATGTATGCTTCTGAAACTGAAAAACATATTGATAGTATTATTACGATTCATTTAAGTAATAACAACTTTCTTAATGGTATTGCAATTTCACACGAATATTCACGTAGACTTTATAAAATAAAACGATATAGTACGGCTATTAAATATGGAACGTTAGAAATTTCTCTCTATAAAAAACTAGATCTAAAAAATGATAAATATGCAAAAGCTTTATACAATTTAGGGTTGTTTTATAGTAAAATAGGTGATATTGATAGTGCTAGTCTTTTTTACAAAGACGTCGTGAATAGTAATAAAGATGAATATAGTACAGGCAAAGCATTTTGCGAATTGGGAAATTACTATTATGAGAAAGGAGATTTTTTTAAAGCACAGGATTATTATACAAAAGGAATTTCGATTTTAGAAAAATTCGATAGAAAAAAGCTGCTATTAAAAAAATACATTGATTTTTCCCAGGTTTTGGGCGAAATGAATACGACAAATAGCCTAAGTAAAAAACTAATTATCTTAGATAATGCTAATGAACTTATGAATAAGGTTTCATCACCTTTTTCTGTTAGAGATTACATAAGTCTTAATAATGAATATGCGAATTATTTTAATAGCGAAGAAACTTATAATTTTAAAAAAGCAAGATACTACTACGATAAAAACCTAAGAAAATCTATAGAAGTTAAAGATTCATCTGTAATATCGAGAACATATTCGAATTTAGGTAATTTATATATTGATTCTGAAAATATAATAAAGCGAGATAGCGCTCTCTATTTTTTGGGACAAGGGTTAAAATACAGCACTAATAAAGAAGAGAAATCTTTGATTTATCATAATTTTAGTAATTATTATGTTACTAAAAATCAGTATTTAGATGCTCTGAATAATATTCAAAAATCTCTTGTAAAGAGTGTTAATATTGGTAATGAAATAGAAACCTTACCAGATGAAAAAGTTTTAGCGATCGCTTATAATAAGTATAATGTACTTTCTGCGTTAATCCAAAAAGCTACTATTCTTATACAGTTATATTATCAAGAAAAAGATCTAAAGTATGTAGAACTTGCTCTTTCTAATCTAGTTTCTGCAGATACATTAATAAATCTTCTTTTACGCGATAGTAAAGAAGAAGGTTCAAGATTATATTGGCGTAAAGAAGCCGCAGAAATTTATCTCAAAGGAATACTAGTCTGTGAAATTTTAAATAAAAAAGAAGCAGCATTCTATTTTGCAGAAAAAAAGAAAGCATTACTTCTAATTGAAGATATATCAAAGAATACAAATAAATCAAAACTACCTGGAGTTGTTCTGGAAAGAGAAAATACATTAAAAAAGAAGATTGTAGATATAGAGAAAGCTATTAAAGAGGAAAAGGATAACGGTCTTATTAAGTCGTTGAAAAATAATCGTTTTAAACTAAAAAGACAACAAGAAAGTTTTGAAGATTCTTTGGAAATTTTGTTTCCATCTTATCATAAAGAAAAACAGACCACGAGTATTACTACAATATCACAAGTTCAAGAGAATTTAGATAAAAAAACTGTAATTATTTCATATGTAAGTAGTTATAATAAAATTGATGATGAGTTTAACAAGTTATATGCAGTTGTAATTTCTAAAAGTCAAACAGAGATTATTGAGATTGGAAAGTTAAAACTTGTAGAAGAGTTAATTGTAAATTATCGAGAAAGATTATCTAAACCCTTTGAAACATTAACGGATAAGCTGATGTTCCAAGAAGTAGCAAATGAATTATATACTCTTTTAATTCCTAAGAACAGGATATCGATAGACGTACATCAAAAACATTTAATGATAATTCCCGATGGGAAATTGCAATACATACCTTTTGAATCTTTGGTAATAGATCGTGATACAAATCGATATTTGATAGAAGAAAATGAAATAAGTTATGCATATTCTATTTCTTTTTTAATGCATAATAACAATGTTGACCGCAAAGCTACAAAGGATTTAGTAAGTTTCGCTCCTGTAAATTTTAATCATAATAATTTAGAAGAAATTATTCACAGTATTGATGAAATTGAAGCTATAGGTAATCATTTGCTCCAAAATAACTATAAAGAAAAGGACGCTTCTAAACATAATTTTTTATCTAATACAGATGATTATAAGATAATCCATCTGGCTACACATGCCAATTTTTCTGATAAACTTCAGATAGCTTTTCATGATTCGAACCTAGAATATAGTGAGCTATATACTTCCAGAAATCAAGCAGAATTGGTAGTCTTAAGTGCTTGTAATACCTCATTAGGAGAAATAGCCGAGGGTGAAGGAGTAATGAGTTTAGCTAGAGGGTTTTTCTATGCTGGTGCCAATACGGTGATTTCTTCTCTATGGAATGCCAATGATAAATCTACTGCTCAGATTATGGAGAGTTTCTATAATAACTTAGAAAAAGGCCAGACCAAATCTAAAGCATTGCATAATGCTAAAATTAAGTATCTAAAGTCTACTTCTTTATCTGATGCATCACCACATTATTGGGCAGGTTTTGTATTGATTGGTGATGCAGATACCAAACTATTTTCATTTAATATTTTCTTTTGTAGTATTCTTTTTTCTCTTTTTTTAGTATTGATAATCAGCGCTTTATTGTTTTTTATTAAAAAAAGATAATTTTTCTGGGTAACAAAAAACTTGTTATGGTAACAGGACATCATAATTAGTAAAAGTTACTCGTGTTTCTTACCTAATTATAATCAAAATTCTTTCGCGAAGAATAGACATAAGCTATGAGTGTCATTAAATGATCATAGTATTATTCATCATAATTTAAAATTCATAATTATGTTAAAAAACATTTCAAATTTAGGTAAAGAGCTAAACAAAAATGAGCAGAAAACAGTTAATGGTGGTTTGAGACCTAATGCAGATGGTTTAGTTTGTCATCCATCATTTAGATTTACTCCTACAACGTGTCCAAGCGGTACTACGTATAACAGCACTTGGGATGCTTGCTGTTATGGTTATCCAGTCCTACCGTCAGAACCTACTGAAGTATAAATTTAGTAAGTTTCACTAGAAGATATAAAATATGAACGTTATTAAACGGTCATAGTATTCATCATAATTTAAACTTTAATCATGTTAAAAAACATTTCAAATTTAGGAAAAACTTTAAGCAGAGTAGAACAAAAACAGGTAAATGGAGGGAGAAAAGAGGATCCTACAGTACCAGATTCTACAATCAAATGCTATTGTAATGGACAATTCGTAGCAATGGTAGATGATGTAGATGCCTGTTTGTGGATTTGTGATATGTACTAAATCTTAGCAATATTAATATTTAAAGGGGAAGCTTTTAGTAAGCTTCCCTTTTTCATTATTGTATTTCGATCTTTTTATTATTACTAGTTGGTATAAATCCTTGTAACAAAATGGCTAGAAACATTACTATTCCACATCCAAGGGCATTGAGCCAAAGAAAAGGAAGCCAATCTTGCCACCAGACAAAAATAATGACAGCTTGTGTAATGAGTGCAGCGATAAAAACAGCATTACTCTTTACAAACTTGAAAAAGAAAGCCAATAAGAAAATGCCTAATACATTTCCATAAAATATAGATCCTATAATATTAACCAGCTGTATCAGATTATCAAACAGATTTGCAAAACAGGCGACCAGAATCGCCAATATTCCCCAAACAAGCGTAAAAAATTTAGAGGCTGTAACATAATGTTTTTCGCTTTTTTCTTCTTTTAGATTACGTTTATAAAGGTCTATTGCCGTAGTAGATGCTAAAGCATTTAATTCTGAAGCCGTGGATGACATAGCAGCTGATAATATCACAGCTAATAATAAACCAATAAGTCCTTTCGGAAGATTATTGAGTATAAAATATATAAAAACATAGTCCTTATCGTTAGTCTCTTTGTCCTTGGCAGATTCATTATATAATGTTAATAATTCATCTTTTTTTGTTTTATATTCTTTATTAACGGATGATTTATCTTCATAACTAGCTATTTCTGCTTCTAGTTTATCATACTTCGACGCATATGCTGTATCTACAACCCTTTTTATAAAGAATTGTGTATTGAGACGATATGACCGTTCTATACTGTCCAGATTAGCTAACTCTGTCTTTAATTCAGGATTTCCGGTAATTGCAAGCTTTTCACTTATTTCTTTTTTTCTAGAAAATAGCACATCATTCTTTTGCTCAATTTCCTTATAATCATTAGAATATTCTGATGACAATAATTTATCTACAGAGTTTTGATTGAAATTCAATGGAGATTGATTAAACTGATAGAAAACGAATACCATTATTCCTACCAAGAGTATAAAGAATTGCATTGGTATTTTTAATAGTCCATTAAATAATAGTCCTAATTGACTTTCTTTAACAGATTTACCTGATAAATAACGTTGTACCTGACTTTGATCTGTTCCAAAATAAGAAAGCATTAAAAATGTTCCTCCTAAAATACCTGTCCAAACAGTATATCTGTTGCTAAGATCAAAAGAAAAATCTAAGACTTCCATCTTTCCACTAGCTCCAGCAATATCCAATGCTTTTGTGAAAGTTACATCATCAGGCAGATAACTTATTATAAGAAAAAAAGCAATAAACATTCCTGTGAAAATAATAGCCATTTGTTGCTTTTGTGTAACGCTTACTGCTTTAGTACCTCCAGAAACGGTATAGACAATTACCAATATCCCAATGATTATGTTTAGCGTAGTAAGATCCCAACCCAATACTGCAGATAATATAATGGCAGGAGCAAAGATGGTAATTCCGGCACCTAATCCTCTTTGAATCAAAAAGAAAATGGCCGTAATAGTTCTTGTTTTTAAATCAAACCTACTTTCTAAATATTCATAGGCAGTATATACTTTTAACCTATGATATAACGGAATGAAAACCATACAGATGATGATCATGGCAATGGGTAGTCCAAAGTAAAACTGAACAAATCCCATTCCACTATGAAATGCTTGTCCCGGAGTAGAAAGAAAAGTTATAGCTGATGCCTGAGTGGCCATTACGGATAGACCAATAGTCCACCATTTTGCTTCATTACCACCACGAATATAATCCTGAACATTTTTACTTCCTTTAGTTTTCCAAACACCGTATAATACAATAAACAATAAAGTTCCTATGAGTATGATCCAATCTATAAGTTGCATATGTTAATTATCTATATGTGTATGTTGTGAAGTAATGTTACGTGCTAAATTTTCATGAAAAAACTGTCGTAATCCAATAAAAGAGGAGTAAATACAACGCATTAGCTACTAATATAACCGTGTATAGTTTTTTCCAGACTATTTTAGTGTTTGAATTTTCCATAATGGTAGTTATTTCCCTAAAGATAGCATATTTGCAAACAATCTATAGGCTCCCGAAACTCCCGCAGGAAATTCTCTAAAGAAGCTCAAACCTGTATATACATAATATCCTTTACCATACTTTGCAATCAACAAAGCTCCTTTTTTCTCAGATTCTCCTTTGTCATTTGCCGAAATAATAGGTGTGTATTCTTTAGACCATTCATTAGGGAAGTATAATCCTCGTTCTTGTACCCAACCTTCAAAATCTTTGTTAGATATTTTATTTGGAGTGTTTAATACAGGATGATCACTTGCTAATAACTTAATAGTCGCATTTTCATCTGTAACACGATCTCTAGAAAGTTTCAAAGGATATGGCCCTAAGTTATCTGTTACTTTGAGTCTTCTGTTGGTATTATATTGGATAATTAAGTTTCCACCGTTTTTTACATAATCTAACAGGAATTTCTGTCTGAACTTTAATTCTTCTACGGTATTATATGCGCGTATACCAACAACAATAGCATCAAAAACTTTTAATGTTTCTTCAGAAATTGATTCAGGACTAATAGTAGTTACTTTGTAACCAATTTGTTGTAAACTTTCTGGTACTACATCACCAGCCCCTTCTATATATCCAATATTTTGGCCTTTCTTCTGGATGTCTAATCGAACAACTTTTGTCTCTGAAGGTAGTACTATGGTCTGAAATGGAATATGATCATAATCAATTGTTATAACCTCATCAGAATATGTCTTTCCTTTGATTTTTATTTCAGGTGAAATATAACCTTCACTTTGATTTTTTGGAGCCGTAAGTGTAAAAATCACTGTTTTTTCTTCATCTTTTTGAGCTAAACTGAAATTAATATTTTGTGGAGATATTTGCCAACCTTCTGGGTGTTTTAAAGAAACAGTTCCAGTTAAGTCAGATTCTCCGGCTTTTATAGTGACAGGAATTTGTTTTGCAGGACCATTAGCATAAATGATTACTTTGTCCTTAATACTTGCAGAAATGGCAGGAACAATCTCAAAAGGTTTATATACTTCTCCTTTTACAGGGTCATTAGTCTTGTAAACAATATCTTTTTGATAAGGAATAATGGTCCCATTGATTTCAATATTAAAAATTGCCTGAGTCTGGTGTTTTGTTTCTGGTGTTCCAATCAGTTTTTGGTCAGTAACATTGTACATACCTAACGTTCCCTTATTGTTTAACCAATAAGGAGTTGTGTTTTTTGTGCCAGAAATTATTTTTCCTTTTAGTTCATAATTTTTTCTTTGATTATTCGCTAAAGCGGTTTCCGCATTTTCTGAAATTCCAATTGTAGAAATATCAATTGATTTTAGACGAATTGAAGCATCACTTCGATTAACGGCTTCAATTTTAACTGTTATCTCACTATCCTTAGTAGTATAAGGTTCTGTAGCAACAGCTTCTAAATAAAGACCAGTAGCTGCTGTGATAATATCTTTTATTTCTTTTGTTTTAATGGTTTTCCAGTGAGTGTCTTCTAGTTGTTGTATTAATTGGTACGCTTTTACTAATTGATTAACAGAAGCTGAAGGGTTTTTGAAATCAAAGCTTTTTTCTACTTCATATAAAATATCGCCAATGGCTTTCCCTCCTTTAACTTTGTTCCAGGAAGTGTCAATTCCATCAAAAATATTGGCTTTGTCTTTAGGAAGTTCTCCTTTTATTAATTCTACATATTCGGTTTGTGTTCCACGAGTTCCAGTACTCCCGAAACCTTGTGATTTATGCTGGCTTCGACTTAATGAAGCAATTTCAGTATTAGAAATTCCTAAATTCGGATAATAAACGCCTGTGTCGAACTCTAAAAAATTAGATTTATCCGCTTTTTCAAAATTTTCTCTACTTCCGTAAAACCACCACGAAGTATTAAAAAACAATCTTTTAGGTTGCCATGTATCAACATATTGCAATTGCTCAGGGTATACTTTTTTGTCGGCTACCATATCAAAAGCCTCTACACTAAGCATTGCGGATGATGTATGATGTCCGTGTGTACTTCCCGGAGTCCTATGATTAAATCTATTGATTATAACATCAGGTCTAAACTTTCTTATCGCCCAAACAACATCATTTAATACTTCTTTTTTATCCCAGATTGCCAAGGTTTCATCAGGATGTTTAGAATATCCAAAATCATTGGCACGTGTAAACATTTGTTCTCCACCATCAGTATTACGAGCTGCTAATAATTCCTGTGTTCTTATTACTCCAAGTAATTCTCTTATTTCCGAACCAATTAAATTTTGACCACCATCACCACGAGTAAGTGATAGATAAGCAGTTCTTGCCTTAATCTGATTAGACATATAAGAAATTAGTCTAGTGTTTTCATCATCAGGATGTGCCGCGACATATAAAACAGAACCTAAAAAGTTTAGTTTTTTAATTGCTTCATGGATTTCTACTGAATTTGGCTTTTTAGGCTGTTGTGCTTCAGTTATATGTATAGACAGTATACTGAAAGCGATTACAAAAAGTAATTTTCGCATAATATTGGATTGATACTAATTTTGAGTGTTTCGTCAAATATAAAAAGATAAAATTCTCAGTATTTAGGTTTAAGGATACTTTAACAGGACTATTTGGATCTATAGATTAAGCCAAGTAAAGAACCTAATAAAACGGTAATTGCAATAGTGGGTCTGGGTCCAAAAACGGTTAAACCTATAAGCAAGCCTATAACACCTCCTAATGCGCTGGCAATAAAACGGCCACTATTTTTCTTTTTATTAATTACGTAAATCATGGCTATAGAAAGTGTCATTCTGAGCGCTGCACCTACGATAGTAATGTCTACGATACTTTTCCAAAATAGTGCAGTAACATAAGCAATAACAACAGTTATAATTGTTGCATATCGTAATGATTTTACTTTTTTATCTTCTTTTGATTTGTAAACCAGGTGGGAAGATACGGCAAAAATAGAAGTATCAGCCGTACTCATCAAACCTGCAAAGAAAAGTACTAGTAATAAAGGAATCCAAGATTGATTGACTAAGTTTTGCATTGCAAATACAAATACAGTATCCGGATCCAAAGTAGTATTTTGATTATAAACATATAAACCTATAAGTAATAATAAAAATGCTATCACCAATACAGGGATAATAGCTAATCCTAGCCCTCTTTTTAGAGATTTTACATCTTTTGCAGCATAACAAAGTTGGTATCTATCTGCTAACCCAAATACAGATAAACCTCCATACAAGACGAGACCTATGATACTACCTAATTGTACATTTTCGTTGGTAGAAGTACCTAAAACGCTACCAAGATCTTTTATATCTAACATTCCGAAAATTAGAATACATAAAAAACTAATTATAATAAGAGCCTGAATTATATCTGTAATAATAACTGCTTTGAAACCAGAGAACAAGACATAAATTAATACTACGGATGCCGTAATAAGTAAAGAAATATCATAAGAAAATAAATCAAAAAAGGTAATAACCTTAGCACCGCCAGCAAGAGAGAGTAAAATCCAAAAGAATTGAACAATAATAGTAATAACATTAGTGATTAATGAAGTCAATTTGTTTCCTGTAACAAATTCGGGTAGATCACCTTGTGTATAAAAAGTACCTTGTAGTGATAACTTCTTGATTCTCGGTGCTGCCCAAAAAGCAAATAATAGATAACCTATTACAGAGCCAATAGACATAGCAAATAATCCCCAGCCAAACTTATATGCGTAACCTGTATAGGTAATCAAGGTACTTACACCAATAGCACCAGCAAATTTTGAAAATAAGATTGTCCATCCACTACGATTTCTCCCGCCAATTAAAAAATCTTCGGTACTGGATGATCTTGAAATATAAACTGATAGACCTATGATTAATGTGATATAAATGGACAAGTAACTATAAATCTCCATATGGGGACGGGTTTAATGAGCTTCAAAAATAAGCAAAGTGTTTATAAAGGACTTCTCTTTTTAGTAGTTGATTTAATAATATAATGAGAAGATAGGTTAAGTCTTTTTGTCTTTCGACTTCTTCTTAAAATCTACAATATCTATTACATCCACACCCATATAATCTGCAATTTTTTGTAATCGTTCATAATCTTTTGCTAAATCTTTTCTCTTCACGACATAATCTCCTGCTTGCGGACTTACACCTAATACTTTAGAAATACCATATACGGTTTTCGCCCCTTTACTTTTCTTCAGTAACCTTTTTAACTTCTTGTTAATCATTATTTAACAGTGTTATAGAATTTAAATATACAAATAAATTTTTATTAAAAAAATATTTGATTAATCAAAAAATAATTGTATATTCGAATCATACAAATCAAAACGGCTAAAAATGAAACTCTTATTAGTAATTGCAATGCTTTGCGTAACATTCGGAAACGCTACTTCTTTAGATTCAAATCCAATAAATGAGAAGGAAAAAAACAAAAAAGGTGATAAGAAAGAGAATGTGGAGAATAACTTGATCTCTAGAAATTTTCATTCGATTAAGAGGTGGAAGATGACTGTGGAGTACACGAATGGCGATATTATTTCTAAAACTATTGAGATCAACGATGACCTATCATCTAGTGCAATGGAACTAGCTTTTATAGAAGCAGAAAAATATATAAAGACTTTAAAAAGAGTGAAAACTTATAATGTATTACCAGTATCAGGAAATTCTTTTGTTTTGCTAGCAGGAGGGAAGTAATAATCGATTGAGCTTAACCTACGAAAAAAAGGGCTGCTAATTAAACAATTAGCAGCCCTTTGCTGTATTATATATATGTATTATTAGATGTTACTTTTTTCGTTCCACAAATTCTAGTTGTTCTACTGCAACATTCGTGGTGAAAATTCCATAATTAACAACCGCTTTTCCTTTTTCTAAAGTATCTATAGTTCCAATGGATTTTCCATCAATCATGCGGACTCTATCACCAACCTTAAGGATCATTTTTGGTTTTGCTTTTTCAAGTTTTTCTACTTTCTTTTTTTCTTCCTTTTTCTTTTCTCTTATTACTTCTACTTTTTTCTCTACTTCTTTGACTATTTTTTCCTCCTTTACTTTTTTAGCCCTTCTTTGCTTAGTAGTTTGTTTTTTCCTTTTAGAGTTTTCTACTTGAACAATTTTCATAAACTCATCGATAAGTTCTCTCTTTCTCTTATTGTGAAAGTATTTTTCGCTTATTTCATTTAACTTTTGACCTAAATAAATCATCCGTTGATTACTATCATAAAGTTCTTGATAGCTTTCTAATTTATGCTGTAATCGTTGATTGATTTTATCTAAACGTTCCTTTTCTTCTTCTGTTTTTTGTTCTTTTGTTTTCAGAACAGAAGTGGTTTTTTGGAGTTTTGATCGTTCTTTTTGCAGGTTTGCAATACTTTTATCAAATCGAATTTTGCCTCGTTCTACTTTTTTCTTTGCCTTGTTAATTAAACTATAAGGTATTCCGTTTTTTTGTGCTACTTCAAAAGTAAACGAGCTTCCTGCTTCGCCTAAGTATAATTTGAATAAAGGTTCAAGAGTTTTAGAATCAAAAAGCATGTTTGCATTGGTCATGTTAGGTAGTTCATTAGCTAACATTTTTAGATTTGCATAATGTGTTGTGATGATTCCAAAAGATTCTCGCTCGTAAAAAACTTCTAAAAATGCTTCTGCTAGTGCTCCTCCTAATTCAGGATCACTACCAGTACCAAATTCATCTATAAGAAATAACGTTTTGTCATTACATTTCTTAAGAAAGTAATTCATGTTTTTTAAACGGTAACTATAGGTGCTTAAGTGGTTTTCTATAGATTGATTGTCTCCGATATCAGTCAAAACGGTATTAAATATACACATTCGACTATATTCATGAACAGGAATCAGCATACCACTTTGTAGCATAATTTGTAGTAAGCCTACAGTTTTTAGCGTAATACTTTTTCCTCCAGCGTTAGGACCGGATATTACAATGATTCGATTTCCCTTGTCTAATGAAATAGTTTGGGGATAGGTTTTTTCTCCTTTTTCCTGATTGTTTAGATAGAGTAGTGGATGATATGCATCTTTTATTGTTAATTCTCTATCCTCAGTTATTTTTGGTAATACTCCGTTTAATTTGTTTGCGTATTTTGATTTTGCAGCAATGATATCAATATCGCTAAGGTACTCTTGATATTGTTCTAGTAATTCTGAGAACGGTCTTATTTTATTTGTTAGTTCTTTAAGTATTTTAACGATTTCTTCTCGTTCTTCATATTGAAGATTGCTAAGAGTTCTGCTAAATTGTAATGTTGCTTCGGGTTCAATATAGACAATACTTCCGGTTTTAGAACTCCCCATTATAGAGCCTTTTACTTTACGGCGATACATCGATTTAACCGCAAGCACTCTTCTATTATCGACAACACTTTCTTTGATTTCATCCAAATATCCTAAACTATTATATCTGGTAAGGTCTCTACCGAAACTTCCGTTTAACTTTCCTTGTACTTCATTAATATCTTTTCTAAGTACTCGAAGCGTAGGAGAAGCGTTGTCTTTAATCTCACCAAATTTGTCGACAACTATTTCAATAAGGTTGATAATTTCTTTGGTGAAAGGAACTTCAGAAGATGTTTGATGTAGTATAGGATAGAATTCCTTAAATTTTCTAAAAAAACTAAGTAAACCATTAGTTGTTAAGCTAATAGATATAATCTTTTTAAGATTAAATGTTTCTAAAAATGTATTTTCAATACCTAATAATTGTAATTCTTTATCAATACTATCAAATCCATGATTAGGTATCTTAGAATCATTTAGATAAGAAGATTTGTATTCGAATACTTGTTGTAGAGACACATGTAAATCTTCTTTAGTACTTAAAGGAACAATTTTTAAAGCTTTTGTTTTTCCATGGTCAGTATTACATAAATCTTCAATATGATTAAGTACTGTGTTGAATTCTAAGTCTTTAAGTGTTTTTTCGGAAATACGGATCATGTTGTTGCCCTAATTTTTTAGGAGATATTCTTTTTTCTGTTAATTTCTTTATTATAAATCTCAATATGAGTTTACTTTTAGAAAAGTATTTGTTATAATTTTACAACGAAGCAAATGTAAACAATTGCATATTTTTATGATACTAACATGGATGTAAATATTGAGAATAGCTGGAAACAGCAACTTAAGGATGAATTTGATAAACCATATTTTAAAGAATTAACGGGTTTTGTAAAACAAGAATACAAGACTCAGACTTGTTTTCCTAAAGGATCAGAAATTTTTGCTGCATTTGATTATTGTAGTTTTGATGATGTAAAAGTTGTAGTAATTGGTCAAGACCCTTATCACGGTGTTGGGCAGGCTCATGGATTATGTTTTTCTGTTAATAATGGAATCGCAATGCCTCCTTCTTTGATTAATATTTTTAAAGAAATTGAATCTGATATAAATATCCCTTTTCCTTCTAATGGTAATCTAGAGCGTTGGGCAAGACAAGGCGTTTTATTATTAAATGCTACATTAACCGTAAGAGCGCATCAAGCAGGATCGCATCAAGGCAAAGGTTGGGAAAAATTTACAGATGCGGTTATTCAATCAGTTTCTAGTAATAAAAGTAATGTGGTTTTCTTATTATGGGGTGGTTTTGCTAAGAAAAAAGGAGCTAAAATAGATAACAAAAAACACTACATTTTAAACAGCGGCCATCCATCTCCTTTAAGTGCCAATAGAGGGTATTGGTTTGGAAACAAGCATTTTAGTAAAACTAATGAATATCTTACAAAGACTAATCAATTACCAGTGCAATGGTAAATTAATTATGCAGCCTTTGGAATTCCTGTAGTTTTTACTTTATTGATTTTTGCGCTAGCTGTAGTAGACTGAACTCTTTTTGCTTTTGCTTTTTTCTTATCGGTATCAACTGACTGAATACTGAATTTTAATAAAACAAAATTGAATGCTATAAGCCCTCCAAGAATTAGTAGAAAAGTTACCATAATTGATTTGTTAGTTAATTATTAGATGCAAATACCTCCAAAGGGTTGCGTACACTTTCATAATTAGTTTATTGGGGTAGGCTCGGCAAATGTACAAAAATAATTAGATCTTTTATTGCGGATATTCCGTAATATGTATGATTTAGTTAAATCTTAATTATTTATCTTATTTAGTTTACGTTATTTTAAAAAAAATATTAAATAATTAAACAATCATCAAGTCTTTCCTCTTATTATATAACGTTTATGTAATCAAAAACCCTACTTCTAAAATCTAAAACCGAAAGATAAATTTGGATGAGCGAGTAAATCAGGAGTATTTCCGCTTAATAAATTGTAGGCTACAGCAATCCCGAAATCAATAAAAATACCATTTTTTAGTATTCTTTTGTCCCCTATACCTATCCCTATAGCGACATCAGTAAAGTCAGTTTCTTGAGAAATTGAATCATTATTTCTGAAAGTGTATACTTTTCCTGATGATATCATGGCCAGTCCCTGAACATAAAACCTTCTTGCAAATCTTTCACCAACATAGTATTTGATATTAGGAATGACCGAAATATTTGTTCCGCTGGTAATATCTATATCTCTATTATCGATACTATTTTGGTTATTATATGCTTTGAAAAGATTTATTCCGACACTTATATCTTTGTTAAGAACTCTATCATAGTTTATACTAAAACCTTCAGCAATAATAAATGGATGCAGATTTACACTTAAATCGTTTTTTTGAGTATCACGTTTTGGCAAATTGATTGCATTCTCTTGTGAAAGACCAATTCTGATAGAAAAAATAAGCACTATTGTAATTATTATGATTTTCTTCATAGAATTAATTGCTTTTTTTAAAGAGTTATAAAGGTATAATCTTACCAAGATATAAGCTGTATAACTCTATATAGAATAAGTATATGCCAATATGATAGATTTGTTATATTAAAATCTATATCCTATATAAAAATTTGGTCTTACAATAATTTGAGGAGCTTTTTCATTAAATAAATTTCTCCCAATACCAAATCCAATATCTAGGAAAAAACCATTTCTAGCTACAAATTTACCACCTAAAGAGAATCCTAAAGCAAAATCTGTGTATTCTTCTGAGACATCTCCTGAACTAACAAAATTTCCTAAATCATCAAATATTACTACATAATTATCATGATCACCAGAAGATAACATTCCAAATGCTTCTACATAAAAGCCTCTTGCCACTCTGCTTCCAAAAAAATATTTGAACCGTGATGTAAAAGCTATTTCTTTATCAAAAATTCCATCTCTATCAATTACGTCATCATCGTTATCGATATTATCACTAAACCTGTAGAAAAAGTCAAAACCTAGTGTAGTATTATTTGTTAATACTCTTTCATAACCTATATCAAGAGCTCCAAAAGCTATAATGTTAATTGGGTTAATACCGATTTCATTTTTATTAATGTCCCTAGGAGGTAGATTAGATTGGTTTTGTGCAAAAGAAACTTGAAAAGAGAATAAAATAATAATAGCTATTAATGTCTGTTTCATAATAATTAAGTTGTTTTCCTATTAAGAAAGATGTTAAAACATGAAAAAGGTTGCTTACATCTTAAAAATTAGTTTCTCAGTATCAACTATCTTGCCAATGATATCCAATCTAAATAATTTATCTTGAACTTCTTTTAGAGTTTTCTCATCTATCAATGATTGACTCCATTCAGTGATTTGTAACCATGCTCTAATGTCCTCTAGTTGTTGTTCATACCTATGAGCAAGTGTTTTATCTATACTGGGTATTTGCTTAAAATCAGCAGTAGTAGTATTGATTGTTTCTAAAATACTTTTTACCTGATCTTTCTTATTGTGTAGAACTTCTTCTCTAACCGCAATCACGAAACAAGGCCACGGAGTAGGGCAGTCTCCTAAACGTCTAAAAGTTTTATTATCCACTAATGGTTTTGTTGTAAAATGTTCCCACATAAAATAATCAGCACTACCATTAGTTAATGCTTTTACAGCTCCATCTAGATTTTTTATCACTTCAAACTTTAGTGAAGAAGTATCCCATCCATTATTCTGTGCATTTATGTATGCCATTAAGTGAGATCCAGATCCGTATCTGCTTATTGCTGCTGAAGTGTTTTGGAGATCATTTATATTATTATGTTTTGAGTTATATCCTACATGTATTCCCCAAATTAAAGGAGACTGAATATATGTTTGTACAATTTTTGAAGGATTGCCAGCAATGATGTCTTTTATAATTCCTTCGGTAAGAATGATAGCAATATCAATATCTTTGTTTCTTAGAGCTTCGCACATAGCTCCGGTTCCCCCAGGAAAATCTTTCCATTCTAGTTGTATGTTATTTTCAAGATAAGCACCTTCTTCAATTGTTAAATGCCATGGTAAATTGAAGTGCTCAGGAACACCTCCTATTTTTATCGTATGCATGCTG
Organism: uncultured Aquimarina sp.; assembly: GCF_947492405.1. GTDB lineage: Bacteria > Bacteroidota > Bacteroidia > Flavobacteriales > Flavobacteriaceae > Aquimarina. Next base: position 993,155 of record NZ_CANLMP010000001.1, on the reverse strand, counting down.
TTATGATGTGAAATATGGTAAAATTGTGTATTTTATCGATTATATTTGTTTTTTGTCGTTTAATTTGAATTATTATCATTACCTTTGAAATATAAATCTGATAATTACGACTATATTTGAAGTAATTAAAACCAAATAAAACAATATTTGCTATGAAAAAGAATTTTTTAAGAAATAAAAGTGCTCAAGTTAAGGTAGCTAAATTAAAAAACAATACGTTAGAAAACGGGATTGTGGTATTTATCGCCTTGTTGTTAGCAACTAATTTTTTAATAAGTTTGAAAATATTATTCGGTTAACATATCGGTTAGAGAATGTACTTCTGTTAGATATTCTCTTATTTGATGCTGAGATTGTATGGACGGTTTATCGTCCATTTTCTTTTTATAAGGATTAGTTTCATTAGCATCTTGGATTCTAGCTTTTACATTGTCATTAAGTTGTATATCCAAAATTGTTTCTAACTCTTTTTTACAATCTTCATCTAAAATAGGTACTAGGACTTCTATACGTTTATCTAAATTACGTGTCATCCAATCTGCGCTGCCAATGTATAGTTTTTCAGATCCATTGTTTTCAAAATGATAAATTCTCCCATGTTCTAAAAACCGATCAACGATACTTATTATTTTTATGTTTTGGCTAATCCCTGATAATCCTGAAACTAAGCAGGTAAAACCCCTTACTAGTAATTCTATTTTTACACCTGCATTACTTGCATCATAAAGTTTCTGTATAATTAGTTTATCCTCTAAACTATTTAATTTTGCTTTAATACCAGACGGTTTACCGATTTTGGCATTATCTATTTCTTTTTCAATAAGTTCTTCAAAAGTTTTTCGCGTAGTGAAAGGTGATACAAGTAAGTGCTTGGGTTTAGGTAAAATCATCTTTCCAGAAAGTACTTCAAAAACTTCTGATAATTCTTTAGTTATTAGTTGGTTAGCTGTAAATAAACCGTGGTCGCAATAAATTTTAGATGTTTTAGCATTAAAATTACCAGTACCGATATAAGCATAAGACATTTCTTTATTGTTCTCCTTTCGTTTGATGAGAAGTATTTTAGAATGTACTTTAATTTTTGGGTAGCTATAAAAGACGGAAGCTCCTTTTTCTTCAAAAATCTTTCCCCATTTTAAATTATTCTTCTCGTCAAAACGAGCTTTGGCTTCTACAAATACAGTCACTTTTTTATTATTTTCTAAAGCTTTTAATAGAGAAGTGGTAAGTTCAGATTCCTTAGCGACGCGATACAGTGATATTTTTATTTCTGTAGTGTTAGGGTCTACAGCTGCTTGATTAATAAAGTTTTGAACATAATTAAAAGACATATATGGAAAATGTACCAATTGATCTTTTTTAGAAATTACTTCAAAGTAATTGGTGTTTTTCTCAAATTCCTTGTGTTTTATCTCCGTTATTTTTGGATAATGTAAAGAAGAATTACCTGTTGGATCTGGAAAACTGAAAAAATCACTAAAATTGTGATATTTTCCACCAGGCATCATATCAATTTTACCCAATCCTAAGAATTTACGAATCTTATTTTTAAACTCTCTAGGTAAAGCAGCGTCAAATAATAAACGTGTCGGTTGGCCATGATCACGTTGTGATAAGGATTCTTTTATTTTTTCTGCCAAAACACCATCAAATTCGTCATCGATGTATAATTCTGCATCCCTTGAAAGCTTTATTTGGAAACATCCACTTATTTTTTGATTTTCAAAAATTTGATTTAAATTAAGTCGAATAATGTCATCAAGAAATGTTATGAATGTGTTGTGATCTATAGAAGGAAAACAAACAAATCTTTCTAAATCATCAGAAGGTATATTTACAATTCCGAAGTGATCTTCTTCTTCGAATGCTATTAAATAGTATAATTTGTTATTTTCCAGAAAAATCGAATTTTCATTTGATAAATTAATGGTTTCGGCATTGATTAAAGGAAGGATTTTCGAGATAAAATATTCTGTAGCAAATTTATGTTGATTAAAATCATATTGATTTTGATCAATTAGGTGAATATTGTGTTTTGCAAGTCCGGGAATAATATTTTTAAAGAAAATGTCGCCAAATCTCTCTTGTTGAGTTTTTACACGTTTTAATATTTCCTTTACCTGTTTATTTGGTTTTAAAGCAAGCTTTTTTCTAAGCTTTTTATCTAATTTTTTTATTTGTCGTAATCGAGAAACTCTTACTCTAAAATATTCATCTAGATTAGAGGAGAATATTGCTAAAAACTTCAATCTTTCATATAAAGGATTTGAATCGTCTTCAGCTTCTTGCAAGACACGTTCGTTAAAACTTAACCAATTTACATCCCTGTTATTATAAGGGTATTTTTTTAGATCCATATTTTAAAGTTAAGCTATACAGAATATTTTAGATTTAACTAAAGGTTAAATCTAATCAAGGTAACTCACAATTTTATCTAAAGTATACTTGATAAGATTATCAACAGTTTTTTTTGGGTCATTACTGAATTGCTTTGTGGCCCTGTTTGCTATCATTGCATTCATGGATACAGCACGATGACCAAGAAGTTTTGCCATTCCATATATGCCAGCTGTTTCCATTTCTAAATTTGTTATTTTTTTATCAGCATAGCTAAATGAGGCTATTTTGTTATTTAATGTAGCGTCTGATGTAGGCAGTCTTAATACTCTACCTTGAGGGCCATAGAATCCAACATTTGTGATTGTAAATCCTTTACTGGTTTGGTCACTTTGCATATGTCTTCCTAACTTTTTGTCAAAAGAAACTACATAAGGTGTTGATTTATCTTTATCCCAATTCAGATGCTTTGTTAAGGGTTCAGAAATCTGAGGAAACTGAATATCTTTACTATCATAGAAATGGAGAAGACTGTCAAACCCAATAGCAAGTTCAGAAACTATGAAACTATCTATTGGAATTTCTGATTGTACAGCTCCAGATGTACCAATTCTAATAATGTTAAGAGAGGTATGGTCTTTTTTAATTTCTCTAGTGTCAAAATCAATATTAACTAAAGCGTCTAATTCGTTAAAAACTATATCTATATTGTCTGTACCAATACCGGTGGAGAGTACAGTTATTCTTTTTCCTTGATATGTACCTGTCTGAGTATGAAACTCTCTTTTACTGATGCTATGTTCTATAGTATCAAAATATTTAGTAACCTTACTTACTCGATCAGGATCACCAACAGTTATGATAGTGTTAGCCAGGTGTTCAGGTTTTAGGTTTAAGTGATAAATACTACCATCTTGGTTGAGGATTAATTCTGATTCGGCTATAGCCATATTATAATTTTAGTAAATTGTGTGTTTCATTATTATACAAATAATCATATTTTTTGACCCCTCCATAATACCAATCTAATGTTTGAGTATTATAAAAATTCTTTTTTTGTTGTACGGCAAGTTTTCCTCTTTCTGATAATAAGAGTCTGTCTTTGGTTTGATCAAAAAACTGAAAAAGTCTTGCCAATACTCTTTTCATCTGCATATCACCATATCCATAGAACCCTTGATATTCTAAGGTATAACCCATCAATTGTTTTATGTTTTTGATCTCATATGTATCGACCATTTGTAGAATATTATGTTCTAATGTATTAAGACCTGTTAGCATATTTGGGAACCTTTGTAAATGGGCTCTTAAACAAATAGATAGATAATCAAATGATGATTGTTTTTTGATTTGTCCAGCGATTTTATTTGGATTGGATTCACAATATAATGTCCAAACATGAGATGCTAGTTCTAAATCGTTGATATCTAATGTTATTTTATTTTCGAAATGTTTTTTTAATTGAACATCTGATAGTTCACCTAATCCCAAGTGTTTTTTAGAATTCTCAACTCTACCACTACAAACCAAAAATATTGGAGTGTCTTTAATTCCTTTTCTAAGTAATAAGCTTATAGCGGCAATCATATTAATATGGCAGAAAAGATCATATTCAAACCAAAGTATAATTTCATCATACTTTTCTAGGTTGTCTAATTTATTTAATTGACTTATAAATTTCTCTTCATAGTCATCATTAGCAATTCTGTAGTACTTTTTTAGAAATCCTTTTCGTTTTTCAATAGCCTTATTGGTTTCAATTCTTATGTCTGTAGGACCTTCGCAAAGCATCTCCCTCCAAATCAAAAATTCTCCATCTACAAGATTAAGCTCTTTTAGACGATCCGTCAAACTATCGCCATTTGTAATATGTAATGTTTTAGCCCCCAATTATATATCTATTTCTAAATTATTCGATAAAAAATTATCCTCCAACTCTTTTTACTTTAAACCCTTTTGTTTTTAGGATGTCCATAACTTTATCACGATAGTCTCCCTGAATTATAATACGTTCATTCTTAAAACTACCCCCTACACTTAATTTGGTTTTTATTTCTTTAGCAAGTTTCTTGAAATCTTCATCAGCACCTGTATATCCTTCTAATATGGTTATCGGTTTCCCTTTTCTTTTTTCATACTTACAAATAATCGGATCATCTTGCATCCAAATATCGTCTTCTTTTTTAAGATCTTTTTCCTCTTCAATAGGTTCGTGATCTGGAAATAAGTTTTTTAATTGATCTTTTAAATCCATATGCAGAAATTACTTCTTAATCAATCCAATTTCAACAAGTCGTTGATGTAGAAAATCACCTGCAGTAATGTCTTCATACTGTTTAGGATTATCTTCTGTAATACATTCTTCTAAGCAATTTAATTTCATATCGCTTCTAGGATGCATAAAGAACGGAATAGAATATCTAGGTTTACCCCATTGTTCTTTTGGAGGATTAATTACTTTATGTATAGTAGAACGTAATTTGTTATTAGTATGACGCTCTAACATATCTCCTACATTAATTACTAATTCATCTTCTTGCGGTATGGCATCGATCCATTCACCATCTTTACGCTGTACTTGTAATCCACCAGTAGAAGCTCCCATTAATAATGTAATTAAGTTGATATCCCCATGTGCTCCAGCGCGAACTGCTCCTTTTGGTTCTTCGGTTATAGGAGGATAATGGATAGGGCGTAAAATGCTATTCCCATTACTAGCCCAATGATCAAAATAGAATTCATCTAAACCTATGTAAATTGCTAATGCTCTAAGTACATATATTCCTGTTTTTTCGAGCATTCTATAAGCTTCCATTCCTGTAAGGTTAAAATCTTTAAGCTCTTCTACAATAACATTTGGAGGGTATTCTTCAATTAAATTAGCGTCTTCGGACGGTTCTTGACCAAAATGCCAAAATTCTTTTAGATCACCTTCTTTTTTACCTTTAGCATGTTCTTTACCGAAGGAAATGTAACCTCTTTGCCCACCTAATCCTTCAATCTCATATTTCTGTTTATCTTCTAAGGGTAAAGCAAAAAATGCCTTTACTTCTTTATATAATTCTTCTACTAAGTTATCACTTAAAAAATGATTTTTTAATGCTACAAAACCTATTTCTTCATAGGCTTTTCCTATCTCATCAACGAACTTTTGTTTGCGTGATGGATCTTCAGATAAAAAATCCGAAAGATCTACACTTGGTATATTATTCATGGTTATTAATTTTCTTTAACTAAAATAAATGTATTTCATTAAATAAGCATCATGGATGATGCCTTTTTTTAAAATATCGTGAATAACTGTCAAAATAATTATTTTTTGACATATTATCACTAAAGCAAAGTAAATTTAATTAATTCGTATAATTTTCAGGGTTAAATTAACAACTACTTAATATTATTGGGTTTTGGTTGTTTTTTCTGAAATAAAAATAATTACATTTACTTTACTGTTTTCCAATTTTGGAAAACCAACAATTATTAAGGTATATTGATTTTTGAATTGTATGGCAGAAGAGAAATTGTTATTAGATTTTGATAAGAAAGCGTATAGTAATGAAGTACTAATTTCATTATATGTCAAAATGTTGAAACCAAGATTGATCGAAGAAAAAATGCTCATATTACTTCGTCAAGGTAAAATATCTAAATGGTTTAGTGGTATCGGTCAAGAAGCTATTTCTGTCGGGGTAACTGCTGCATTACAGAAAAATGAATATGTTTTGCCGATGCATCGTAATCTAGGTGTATTCACTACACGGGATGTTCCCTTGTATAGACTTTTTAGTCAGTGGCAGGGTAAGGCTAATGGTTTTACTAATGGACGAGATCGCTCATTTCATTTTGGTACCCAAGAGTATAATATTGTAGGTATGATTTCACATCTAGGACCACAATTAGGAGTTGCTTGTGGTATTGCCTTAGGTAACCTCTTAAAAAAGAATACCAAAGTAACTGCCGTATTTACAGGAGAAGGAGGAACTAGTGAAGGGGACTTCCATGAAGCTTTAAACATTGCATCGGTATGGAGTTTACCGGTGTTATTTTGTGTTGAGAATAACGGGTATGGATTATCTACACCGACAAGAGAACAATACAATTGTAAAAATCTTGCTGATCGAGGCATAGGATATGGTATGGAATCTCATGTTATTGATGGTAATAATGTGTTAGAAGTTTATGATAAAGTAGATAAACTGGCAGAGAGTATACGGCAAAATCCTAGACCTATTTTACTAGAGTTTAAAACTTTCAGAATGCGCGGTCATGAAGAGGCGAGTGGAACAAAGTATGTGCCAGATGAGCTAATGAAACAATGGGCATTAAAGGATCCTATAGATAATTATAAGGAATATCTTATTGAAAATGGCATTCTTTCAGAGGAAGATAATCTTCGTGAAAAATCCACTATTAAAACAGAAATCGAAACACATTGGCAAAGAGCTAATGAAGAACAAAATGTTCAAGTTCATTTGGATAAAGAGTTAAAAGATGTTTATAAGACATTCGAATTTAAAGAAATTCAACCTAACACATCAACAAAAGAACTTAGACTTATCGATGCAATCGCAGATAGTCTAAAAGAAGGAATGCGAAGATATAATGATCTTGTTATTATGGGACAGGATATTGCAGATTATGGAGGTGTTTTTAAAATTACTGATGGTTTTATGGATGAGTTTGGAAAACATAGGGTCCGAAACACTCCGATCTGCGAATCGGCTGTAATTTCTGCCGCCTATGGATTATCTGTTAATGGTACAAAAGCAATTGTAGAAATGCAGTTTGCAGATTTTGTTTCTTCTGGATTTAACCCTATTGTGAACTTATTAGCTAAATCACATTATCGCTGGAGTCAATCTGCGGATGTTGTTGTCAGAATGCCTTGTGGTGGTGGAGTAGGTGCAGGACCGTTTCATAGTCAGACCAATGAAGCTTGGTTCACAAAAACTCCAGGTCTTAAAGTAGTATATCCTGCTTTCCCCGCAGATGCCAAAGGATTGTTATTGACCTCTATAGAAGATCCGAACCCAGTATTGTTTTTCGAACACAAAGCACTGTATCGTAGTATTAGACAGGAAGTGCCAGAAGGATATTATACTATTCCATTAGGAAAAGCTTCATTGTTAAGAGAAGGAGATCAGATAACTATTATAAGCTACGGAGCAGGTATACATTGGGCTTTAGAAATCTTAGAAAAACATTCTGAAATAGAAGCAGACCTTATTGATTTAAGAACTTTGCAGCCATTGGATGTTGAAACAATTTTATCATCAGTTAAGAAAACTGGTAAAGCGATTATTTTGCAAGAAGATTCCATGTTTGGAGGAATAGCTTCGGATATTTCTGCATTGATTATGGAGAATTGTTTTCAATACCTAGATGCGGCTGTAAAAAGGGTTGCAAGCTTAGATACACCAATTCCTTTCGAACCAAGTCTAGAATCTCAATATTTAGCAAAAAGTAGATTTGAAAAAGAGTTGCAAGAGTTATTAGAATTTTAGACCTGTATATAATAATGGGTTTGAATTAATTTTAAAATAATTTATTATGAATTTTAAACCCAACGATTTTTTTATCGGAATCTTTGATCTGTTTGCGATTCTTTTGCCTGGATTGATATTTGTCTATTTGTGGATTAATGAGATATCATCTATTTTTCATTTTAATATAGTCGAAATCCCTGAGATAACGGTGTTTTTGGTGATGTCATATATCATAGGACACTTTTTACTTAGTATTAGTTATCCTTTAGATCTTTTATATTTCAAATTCCGTAAAAAAACGTTAGGTCGTAACAGATTTTATAATGCTTTTTCTTTTATACGGATGAATAATCTCTCTGCATTACAGGAATTAGAAAGAAATACAGCGCATTATAAACTTTTTCGAAGTTTATCCTTTGTATTTTTTATAGAAATGATCCATGGCTTTGTAGGCGGTACTTTAAGTCCGTGGATCTTCATAATTCTTACTTCATTATCATGTTGGAGATACTGGTTTCTTAAGAAATGGACGGAAGAATTAGCTCTGGACTTTGAAAAAACCATTAGAGAAGACGTAATTGATAGAAATTAATTACTTCCATTTTTCAATATTTTTATAAAATCATAATAGTTACTAGTTTAGAAAAATGATTTCCATTGTAGCTAGCAATAGCATCTTTATATTTAATCAAAAATAAGGGCAAAAAAAGTTGTTAGATCTTTATACGTATTAATACCTGTTTTTATATTTCGAAAACGTTTTTGTTAATAAAAATGAGTGAGAATTTATATATTTGATTTACAGTTGGTTATAATATTTGAATCGATGAATTGATTTTTTTTTGGGATGACGGAGCATCGTGGGTTTTGTTAAGGGTTAAAATCCCCTTTGATATAAGTTGTGTGTTCTATTGTTTAATCTTAATTTCGCGCAGTCTATGCGATAAGCATAACGTAGGGGATTAAAAATCAAGGGGTAATACAAAAAATCATGAACACTAACCAATTAGAACTATTGAGTTCTTCTACTGTTTTAGTTACTGGAGCGGCAGGTTTTATAGGGTCCAATCTATGCGAAGCTTTGCTAGAAAAGGGTAGTAAAGTTATAGGTTTAGATAATTTTGCCACTGGTCATGAGAAAAACTTAGCAGCTATTAACGAAAATCCAAATTTTACATTTATTGAGGGAGATATACGGAATATAGAAGATTGCCATAAGGCTACTAATGGTGTTGATTATATATTACATCAGGCAGCATTGGGATCTGTACCAAGATCCATAAATGACCCAATAACCACTAATGATGTGAATGTAGGAGGTTTTCTTAATATGCTCGTAGCATCTAGAGATGCTGGAGTTAAACGATTTATATATGCGGCTAGTTCTTCTACCTATGGAGATTCCAAAACTTTGCCAAAAGTTGAAGAAAAGATAGGAAAGCCTTTATCACCGTATGCAATTACCAAATATGTAAATGAATTATACGCAGATAATTTCAAAAGAACGTATGATTTGGATACCATTGGATTACGTTATTTTAACGTGTTTGGACGTAAACAAGATCCTGATGGAGCATATGCAGCGGTTATTCCTAAATTTGTAATGCAGTTTATGAAACATGAGTCACCTGTAATTAACGGTGATGGATCTTTTTCTAGGGATTTTACATATATAGATAATGTAGTTCAAATGAATTTAAAAGCTATTGTTTCTGATAATAAAGAAGCATTGAACAATGTATATAATACAGCTTTTGGAGAACGAACTACTTTAAATGAACTGGTTACTTTATTAAAGGAGTATTTATCAGAGTTTGATGCTGAGATTTCTGATGTAGAAGTCAAAAAAGGTCCTGAACGTAAAGGTGATGTGCCACATTCTTTGGCTTCTGTGGATAAAGCAAAAACACTTCTTGGATACGCCCCTAAGTTTGACATGAAATCTGGATTAAAAGAAGCTGTAAAATGGTACTGGGACAATCTTAAATAATGATATAACCTTTATATAAAAGAAATAATCATAACAAGAATGCGGAATATTAAAATAGGAATCATAGGTTTAGGATATGTAGGTCTTCCTTTGGCTAGACTTTTTGCTACAAAGTTTCCTGTAATTGGTTTTGATATTAATAAAAATAGAATAGAAGAATTAAGAAACGGAATAGACACAACTTTAGAAGTTGAAGATGAAGTTTTGCAATCAGTGTTGAAGAGTAATTCTCAAATAGACCAAGGCTTATATTGTTCTGATGATTTAGAAGATATTAAAGATTGTAATTATTATATAGTAACTGTTCCTACACCAGTAGATAAAAATAATAGACCAGATCTTACTCCACTGTATAAGTCCAGTGAAACTGTTGGCAAAGTACTTAAAAAAGGAGATATTGTTATTTACGAATCCACAGTATATCCAGGGGTTACTGAAGAAGAATGTATTCCGGTCTTAGAAAAGATAAGTGGATTAAGATTTAATGAAGATTTTTATGCTGGATATTCTCCAGAACGCATCAATCCAGGTGATAAACTGCATACGGTCGAAAAAATTCTAAAAGTAACAGCAGGTTCAACACCAGAGATAGGTGAAAAAGTAGATGCATTATATGCATCAGTCATTACTGCGGGAACTCATTTGGCACCAAATATAAAAGTAGCAGAAGCAGCTAAAGTGATAGAAAATTCTCAACGTGACATTAATATTGCTTTCGTAAATGAGCTGGCTAAGATTTTTAATTTAATGGATATTGATACAAGTGAAGTATTAAAAGCCGCTGGGACTAAGTGGAATTTCTTGCCTTTTAAACCGGGTTTGGTGGGTGGACATTGTATAGGAGTAGATCCGTATTACTTAGCTCAAAGAGCACAAGAGTTTGGATATCATCCTGAAATTATATTAGCAGGGCGAAGATTGAATGATAGCATGGGACAATATGTTGCTTCTGAAGTTATTAAATTGATGGTTAATCATGATATTAAAATTAAAGGAGCTACTATTTTAGTACTTGGGATTACTTTTAAGGAAAACTGTCCAGATGTTAGAAATACCAGAGTAGTTGATGTAATAGGGAATCTAAAAGATTTCGGAACAGATATTACTATTTATGACCCTTGGGCAAATCCATCAGAGGTGAAACATGAATATGATCTGGATACGGTAAAAGAACTACCAAATATTAAGTTTGATGCCATTGTATTAACTGTAGCGCATAAAGAATATCTTGATATTAATCTTAATTCATTATTAAAACCAAATGGAGTTTTGTATGATGTAAAAGGGATTTTGAAAGAGAAAGTGCACGGAAGACTTTAAAAAGACTATAAGCTGTGAAAAAAGTTTTATTTTTTGTAGAAAGTTTATCTGGTGGAGGAGCTGAAAAAGTACTAACAGATCTAGTATCTAATTTGGATTTATCTAAGTATGAAATTACGGTATGTTCACTGGTAGACGTAGGAGTATATAATGATTATTTAAAGAGCATTTGTACTTATAAGGCAATTTTAAATAACCCTGGTGATAATAAAAACAGTATTCAAAGAAGGTGGTATGGATTACAATATAAGTTAATACATATACTACCATCTAAATGGATGTATACAATGTTTTTTAAAGAAAAATATGATGTAGAAGTTGCTTTTGTAGAAGGTTTTAGTACTAAAATTATTGCATCCTCTTCCAATAAGAACTCTAAAAAAGTAGCTTGGGTTCATATAGATTTATATGCGAATCATTGGACACAAATAGAGTATAAAAACTTAGAAGAGGAAGTAAAAGCCTACCAAAAATTTGATCATATAATAAGCGTAGCCAAAAGTGTACAAGATGCTTTTTCAAAAAGATTTGGTATTAAAGAAAGATTAAAAGTTCTGTATAATCCAGTAGATCGAAAAGATATTTTAGAAAAATCATTGCAGAAAATAGATTTTCAAAAAGAAACTTCTTTAATTCATCTAGTTACCGTTGGTAGATTAGAATCACAAAAGGGATATGATCGATTATTAGAAGTAGTCTCCAAACTAAAAAAAGATTCTTTTGAGTTTAAGTTAATGATTGTCGGAGAAGGTTCTCAAAGAAAACAATTAGAAAATTATATAGAGGAAAATGATTTACAAAACTACGTGACACTTTTAGGTTTTCAGACGAATCCTTATGCGTTTATAAATACTGCTGATGCTTTTGTATGTTCTTCCCGATCAGAAGGTTTCAGTACGGTTGTTACCGAAGCTTTAATTTTAGGAAAACCTGTTGTCGCAACCGATTGTTCTGGAATGACAGAACTTTTGGGTGATAATGAATATGGTATGATAACCGAAAACAACACAGAGGCTTTATATATTGGGTTGAAGAAATTTTTACAGGATGAACAAGTAAGATCTCATTATACAGCTAAAAGTAAAGAAAGAGGCGCAGATTTTGACATTAAAAAAACTATAAAAAGTATCGAAGAAATACTATGAGTACCAAGTTGAAAATAGTTTTTATGATTAATAACCTCTACGGAGGTGGTGCCGAGAAGATTCTTCAGACGCTGCTCGGACAGTTGGATCAAGATGTATATGACATTACTTTATATGGTGTAAAGAATGAGAAGTATGATACTGCCTTATATCCTAAAGGCGTTCAGTATAGATCTGTATATAATGGAGGCTATAAAGGCGGAGGATCTCTAAAAAATCAATTGAGCATCAAAATCATGAATAAACTAAAGTCATTTGTCTATAATAGATTTTCGGCTAAGGTGTTTTATAAGTGGTTCATAAAAGGAGATTATGATGTAGAAGTAGCCTTTATAGAAGGGTATAGTACCAGAATTATTAGTGGGTCTAATCAAAATTCAATTAAAATTGCCTGGGTTCATATCGATTTAGAAGCAAATCACTGGAGTGAAATTGCATATAATAATTATGAAGACGAGTGTAATAGTTATACTAAATTTGACCATATAGTTAGTGTGTCTAAGAGTGTACAAGATGCTTTTTCGCGTAAATTCAATATGAATAAGCGTTTAACTGTTAAGTATAACCCTGTAGATAGAGAGAATATCATCGAAAAGTCTAAATTAAAGCCTACGGTTAACATAGAGTCCGACAAGGTTTTACAACTTGTTACTGTGGGGCGTTTAGAACCACAGAAAGGATATGATCGACTATTAGAAGTATTAAATAGACTAAAAAACGAATCCTTCTCTTTTCATTTACGAATCATCGGAGAAGGTTCTCAAAGATCAGAATTAGAGAATTATATTAAGAATCATAAACTTCAGAATGAAGTTAGCTTGATGGGGTTTCAGTCTAATCCTTATCAATTTATCGCCTTGGCGGATGCTTTTGTTTGCTCATCACGTTCTGAAGGATTTAGTACTGTTGTTACTGAAGCATTAATTTTAGGAAAACCAGTCGTAGCAACAGATTGTGCTGGGATGCTAGAATTATTAGGTGAAAATGAATTTGGACTTATAACCGAAAATAACAAGGAAGCACTATATGAAGGTTTAAAAAGATTTTTGGAAGATGAAAAACTAAGGGCATATTATACCGAAAAAAGTAGAGAAAGAAGTGGCGATTTTGATAGCAGAAAAACATTGGCTAGGATTGAAGAACTTTGGAAAAAATGAAGACTAAAGAATTGCCATTAATATCTGTAATAATTCCAATATATAATTCGGAAAAATATCTGGATAAGTGTATTCGATCTATTATTGGTCAAACATATTCGCATCTTCAGATTTTGTTAGTAAATGATGGGTCTACCGATGGCAGTCTTGATATATGCAAGCATCTTGAAAAGGAAGATAATAGGATTACGGTAATAGATATACCAAATGGTGGTGTTTCTAATGCAAGGAATACAGGGATTTCTATGGCAAAAGGAACGTATCTTCAGTTTATAGATAGTGATGATTATGTAGATGGATTATATATTGAGCATTTGTTCAATACGATTCAAAAAGAAAAAGCTCAATTATCTGTTTGTGCTATTGAATCTTTAAACACAGATGGTCATATTTTTGACAAGTGGGAAGTAGAAGAAAGTACACTTCATTTTGATCATATAAATAAGGATATATTCTTAGAATTAATACAAAAATTCTTGTTATTTGGACCTGTAAACAAATTGTATAAAACAGATATTGTTGTTAATAACGGAATATCGTTTGACAGATCTTTATCTTATGGAGAAGATTTGCTTTTTAATTTTGAATATTTTAAACATATCAATTCTATAGCAGTAACAAATAAGGTAGTATATAAATATGTTCACGATAATCAAGAATCATTATCAAAAAAACGATATCATAATAAAACAGAATTAGCAAAACGAATTCATTTCGTTTTACTTGATTTTTTTGATAGGATTCAGTTAACAGATAAAGAATCTCTGGGAGTATTATATAATAGGCTTTTCGATTATTTTTACAACGAAATTTTTATAATAGTTAATGATATTGGATTCACATTTAGAGAAAAATATAAAGAAATTAGGATATTGCTAAAAGAAAAAGAGCTGACAAAAAGTTATAAATATTTATTTAAAGAAAAATATGCTTCTTGGATAGTTTTATGTATGAAACATAAGATGGTATTTTCTTTTTTGATTTGTAATTCGATTTTAAAAACAATAAAAACCAACACTAAATAATTAAAAATAACCGACGAAACGATGAATAAAATAATTATGTATCCTCATGGAGGAAGTTACAACCACGGATGCGAAGCTATTGTAAGAACAACTTTGGATATTATGGACCAAGCGATCCCTGAGGTTAGCAAAAATAAAGTTTTATTTTCTATGCGTCCGGAAGAGGATATACAGTTTGGGATGGATAAAAAATGTAAAGTTTTACCGCAAACACGACCATTACAATCCCTATCATTTGATTATTTTAAAGGAATGGTCAAAAGACACGTATTTGGTGATAAAGGTTTTTTTGATAGATATGCTTATAGAGATGTATTTAATAGTGCGGGAAAACAAACATTAGCTTTGTCAATTGGAGGAGATAATTATTGTTATGGTAGACCAGGCGATATTTATTTTATGAATAAACATGTTCGTGAGAAGGGTACAAATACCATTTTATGGGGCTGTTCTATAGAGCCAAGTGCTATGGATGAAGAAATGGTAAAGGATTTGAAGCAATATAAATTTGTTTTTGCAAGAGAGACTATTACGTACAACGCATTATTAGAAAAAGGAGTTAAAAATGCACGTTTATGTCCTGACCCGGCTTTTTTATTAGAAAAAGAAGAAATAACATTACCTAAAGGTTTTGAAGAAGGAAATACAATTGGGATCAATCTAAGCCCAATGATTATGTCCTATGAAGAAAATAAAGGAGCAGCTTTCGAAAATTATAGCAAGCTTATAGAATATCTAATTTCTGAAACGAAACACCAAATAGCTTTAATCCCTCACGTAATGTGGGATCATAATGATGATAGAATCCCACTGAAAAAATTATATGATAAATATAAAGATAATGATAGGGTTCTTTTTGTGGCAGAAGATAATTCTCTGAATGGAATGCAACTAAAATATTTAATTTCTAAATGTAATATTTTTATTGCAGCTAGAACCCATTCATCTATTGCAGCCTATTCTCAGTGTGTTCCTACTCTAGTAGTTGGGTATTCAGTAAAAGCCTTAGGAATTGCTAAGGATTTATTTGGTTCTGAAGAAGGATATGTAATTCCTGTACAATCATTAAAAGAAGAAAATGATTTAACTAATTTATATAAAGAGTTTGCAAAGAAAGAAGATGGTATAAGAAAATATCTAGTTGATATGATGCCAGAATATAAATCTAGAATAGTTGAAGCAGCTAAAGAAATAGGAACGCTCAACTAGAAACAGTGTAATAGTTTTTATAATGTTAAGCAAGATAAAGGGTAAATTCAAACAGATTTTTGGTTTAAGTAGGGATATTGACTATAGAGACTGTATCAAAATGGGGATGAAAGTAGGAGAAAATGTTCTTCAGCTTAATGAGGTGAAATTTGATTATTCTCATTGTTGGCTTATCGAAATAGGAAATGATGTTGTGTTTGCACCTCAGGTTTATCTACTAGCACACGATGCAAGTACCAAACGTCATATAGGGTATACTAAAATTGCAAAAATAAAAATTGGAGATGGTGCATTTATTGGTGCTCGTGCTCTAATTATGCCTGGAGTTAGTATTGGTAAAAATGCAATAGTGGCAGCAGGAAGTGTAGTTGTAAAATCTGTACCAGATGGTGCAATTGTTGGTGGTAACCCAGCTAAAATAATTGGTACTACTGAAGACTATATTAAAAAGCATAAGGATTTGATAAAAGAAGCAAAGGTGTATGATGAAAATTGGACCATACATAACGGTATTACTGAAAGTATGAGAACCCAAATGAATAGGGACTTAGAAAACGATTCTGGATATATTGTTTAGCTAAAATAAATTTAAAAATGATCTACTACATATTGATTTTACTTATCATAATACTATCTGTTTTATTACTTGTAATAGGGATAGACTTGTTTTTTTATTATAAAAGTGTTTTTCAGAGATATAAAATAGGAAGATGGACAGATCAAAATAACTGGCTAAAAAGTGTAAAACAAATTAATTTAACCTGGCTTCGCAAAACACCAACGGTTAAATTAACTGATAATGAAAGTTATATTATAAAAGATCTTCTAAAAGGACATTATCGAAGTACGACGATACAATCCTGGCAGGAAGCAGGAGCTTTATTAGGTGCAATTGATACTGAAAACACAAAGGAAAAAATTGATGAATTCATTAATAATAAGATAGATATACATACTGGCACCTGGAAACAGGTTCCACAATATGTAGATGGAGCTATTTTGGCGTATGCACTAACCAAAACAAATGTTGATGTTATTAAACTAAAACCTGCTTTTGATCAGGTTATAGAACTTATAGATCGTTGTAAAGGAGAAGATGGTACTATTTTTTATAGAGATTTCATTCCTTCAATAAGATTTGTGGATACCATCGGTTTTATTTGTCCGTTTCTAACATATTATGGTCAGAAATTTAATAAACCAGAATATATCGACTTAGCTTTATTACAAATACAATCTTATGTAGCTAAAGCTTTTTTACCAAACAAGATGATTCCAGCTCACGCGTATGATCTTAAAAAAGATATGCCATTAGGAATTTATGGATGGGGTAGAGGACTCGGATGGTTTATTCTAGGAATTACAGATATGTATTACGAGTTAGATGAGACGCATTCATCAAAGATCTATCTTAAAGAGCTCGTAGAAAAAACAGCAAAGGACGCATTAGTTTTTCAGAAAGAAGATGGAGGATTTAATGCTATGATTGCAGTTGATTCTTCCAGACATGATTCTTCTATAACAGCAATTGCAGGCTGGTTGTTTTATACAGCATTTACTATTGATAAAGATGAAAAATATCTTTTGGCTGCCAAAAGATGTGTACAATCTCTTATGAAAGTGACTCGTAGAGATGGTGTTATTGATTTTTGTCAAGGAGATACCAAGGGAATCGGACTTTATGCAACCACTTTTGATTTAATGCCTTTTGTGCAGGGGTTAACCATACGGCTGTCTTCGGCTATAGAAAGTAAATAATAACATGGCGGAGATAAAGGGTATTAATACGGATTCTAGAACGGTAAATTCATTTAGAAATATTGGATCCGGTTTAATTTCTCAGATTGTACAGACTGTTTTGGGTTTTGTCTGTAGAACTATTTTTATTAAGTACCTGGCGGTAGAGTATCTTGGAGTTAATGGATTGTTTACCAGCATTCTTTCTGTACTGGCATTTGCCGAGTTGGGAGTTGGTTCTGCATTTATTTATTCACTTTATAAACCTTTAGCAGAAAAGAAAGAACATGTCGTTACTGCAGTACTTAATTTATATAAAAAAGTATATGTAACCATAGGAGTAACGGTTTTTGTATTAGGTAGTTTGGTAATTCCATTTCTGGATGAGTTAATTCCTGTAAAACCGGATGCAATTGTTGAAAATATTACAGTAATCTATCTGTTTTTTCTATTCAACGCGGCATCTTCATACTTTTTTTCTTATAAAGTATCTCTATTAAATGCAGACCAGAGAAACTATATCACTACTGTTAATTACTTGATTTTCTATGTGATCCAAAATGTTGTTCAGATTCTGGTTCTGATCATTTATAAAGACTTCTTATACTATCTTGCAGCTCAGTTGATTTTACAGTTTTTGAGTAATGTTTCTGTTTCATATTTAGTGAACAGATATTATCCTTTTTTAAAAAAATTCAAAAAAGAAAAAGTAGATACTGTTATTAAAAAAGAAATAATTTCTAATGCAAAAGCTACACTAGTTATAAAAATAGGGGGAATCATTGTTAATAATACGGATAATATAATTATTAACTATTTCTCGGGCTTGGTATTAGTAGGATTAGCTTCTAATTATAACTTACTTATTGCGATTATATCTGCTTTAATCTTGCAAGTTTTTAATAATATCACGTCAAGTATTGCCCAAATTAATGCTGTAGAAAGTAAAGATAAGCAGTATCAAACATTTAAGATGGTCAACTTGGCCAATCTTTGGATATACGGTTTTAGTGCTATCTGTTTTATAATTCTTTCTAACGATTTTATTGTTTTATGGATTGGAGAAGAATATATATTACCAGTAAACATCTCACTAATGTTGGCCATTAATTTCTTTATGGTTGGAGTCCAGGGTACTATATGGACTTTTAAAACTACCTATGGTTTTTTTAATCAAGGTAAATATTTGGTGATAGTTACAGCTTTACTGAATTTACTTTTCTCTTTTTGGTTGGGTAGTGAATACGGTTTATTTGGTATTTTAATGGCAACTGCTATTTCCAGAGTGGTTACTAATTTTTGGTATGATCCCTATATTGTTTTTAAGTTGGGACTAAAAATAAAAGGATCCGTCTATCTTAAAAGGTTTCTGGTATTTTTAGGACTTTTATTAATTTCTGGAGGTATAACATATTATATATCGATACATTTTAATTTTTCAATATTAGTTAACCTGATACTTAAACTAATACTCTGTTTAGTGATACCAAATACTATTATTATGTTAGCATACAGGAACACTACAGAATTGGATGCTGTTAAAGGGATATTTAGAAAATCATATTTGGCAATAGTATCAAAAATAAAAAGGTAAAATTCGAATGAAATTACTATATATTACAAATCAAATTTGCGGATCTGCTGGATTAGAAAGAGTTCTATCGATAAAAACTGATTATTTAATTGAGAAATATGGATATGATATTCATATACTTACTATGAATCAGAATAATACTCCTGTATTTTATGATTTTAATGATACTATTAGATTTCACGATATTACTGTAAAGGGAAATCCTATTCAATATTTTTTGCAATATCAAAAAGGTTTAAGATCTATAGTCCAAAAGGTGCAACCGGATATGATTTCAGTTTGTGATGATGGATTAAAGGGTTTTTTTGTCCCTAGTATTGTCGGCAAACCTTGTCCGATGATTTATGAAAGGCATGTGTCCAAAAATATAGAGGTAAAGGAAGATAAAGTTTCTTTTAAGACTCAATTAATTACCAATATTAAATACCGACTTATGCATTTAGGTGCTAAACGGTATGATCGTTTTGTCGTACTTACTACAGATAATCTTAGTGAATGGAAATTAAAGAATTTACAAGTGATTTCTAATCCTTTGTCGTTCAATCCTGATACCAAAGCAGTATTAGAGGCAAAAACAGTATTGGCAGTAGGAAGACAGAGTTATCAGAAAGGATATGATAGATTACTAAAAAGTTGGAAAACTATTCAAGACAAGTATCCTGATTGGAAATTAAAAATTTATGGAAAAAAAGATGAAAGCCTTAATTTAGAAGGTTTAGCGAATACATTAGGAATCGATAGTTCTGTAGAGTTTCATTCTCCTACAAAGGAAATACTAAATGAATATTTAAATTCATCAATATATGTTATGTCTTCTAGATTCGAAGGCTTTGGTATGGTACTGATAGAAGCAATGGCTTGTGGAGTGCCCGCAATATCATTTGATTGTCCTTGCGGTCCAAGTGACATCATTACTGATAATACGGATGGTTTTTTAGTAGAAAACAATGATATTTCGGCATTTTCTGAAGCTATTGAAAAATTAATTCTGAATCCAGAAAAGAGGAAAAAAATGGGAGCTAATGCAAAGGAAAATATTCGTCGATTCCTTCCGGAAGAAATAGTTCCCCAGTGGGATACATTGTTTAAAAGTCTAGCAAAAAATAAAATATGAACATTTTATTAATCATGCCATATGGTAGTGTAGGAGGGATGGAACGTCTGGCTTTTACTTTTTATAACCATTACAGATCAATGGGGCATAAAGTAAAAGCAGTTAAGTTAATAAAACTAGAATCTGATATTATAAATTTTGGACAAGATGAATATCATTTTAGTGATATTGATTTTGCAGATATGTCTAAATCAAACAGAGCTCTATTTTATTTAAAAGCACCGTTGCGATTAAGAAAAATAATTAAAAAAGAAAAAATAAGTCATTCTATTTCATTTGGTGATATGACTAATGTTTTTAGTTCATTGACATACACTAAAGAGTTTAAAATAGCTAGTATACATGCATTAAAAAGTGTAGAATTGAGTGCCAAGAATATGCTCAATCGGATTTTTGAATTAAGCTATCGTACTACCTATCGAAATTTTGATAAAGTAGTTTGTATTAGTAAAGCAATTAAACTTGATTTACAAGATAATTGTGGATACACTTTTAACAATCTTCAGGTTATTTATAATCCACATAATGTATCTCAAATAATAGAACTTTCTAAAGAAAAAATAACAGACAACAAGGAATTACAGATTTTTTCTGAAGATACAATATTGTTTCTAGGAAGAATGTCTATACAGAAGGCTCCGTGGCATTTAATTAATGCTTTTTCCAAATTATCAATTACTAAAAAAACGAACTTAGTCTTTATTGGAGACGGAGATGATAGGGTTTTAGATTATTTAAAAAAGCAAATAAACGATTTAAAAATATCAGACAGCGTATTCTTTTTAGGCCGCAGAAAAAATCCATATAAGTATATTTCATCATCAACTTTGCTATCACTTTCGTCATATTATGAAGGCACTCCTAATGTGATCGTAGAGTCGTTGTGTCTCAAAACCCCTGTGGTAAGTAGTAACTGTACTGATGGGATATTAGAGCTTATGAGTATTGATCAAAGAGATCTAATAGAACATAATAATATTATGACCGAAGGCGGAATCGTTACTCCTAATCTGTTTAAAGGAGATTTATCAGTTCCATCAGAAGAAACTTTAAATTATGCATCAGAAGAAGCGTCTTTAAGTCAAGGATTACAGCTTGGGCTAGAAAATGCGACGTCGTTGCGAAATGCAATAGAAAATAAATATGAATTACTTTTGTCAAAATTCGATTTACAAAATGTGACGAAACAATATCTAAAATAATTCTTTAGAATGATAGATTTCATACCTCTTAAAAATTATTTCTACTTCTTCATTAATAGTGGATTATGTATGTTGTTATTTATGTTATTGCATACCTCTTCTCTAAAAGGTGATGAAGGAAAGGTGATATTTTTTAATAGGGTTTTTGGTTATGGTAGTTTATTTGTTTTATTATTATATATTGGTTTAAGACCATTAAGTGAGTATTATTTTGTAGATATGGCAACATATGGACATATATTCACGTCATATGAACATGGGGCACCAATGTCAGAAGAAGGTGATATAGGTTTTGTGATTTTTACCTATGTTGCATCAAAATTGATATCATTACAGATGTATTTTTTAATCTGTGCCTGTATGTATATCATACCACTATTTGTTGCTTCTCGTAGATGGTTTCCTAAGCATTACTTCTTTGTTTTCTTTATGTTGGTATGCTCATTTTCGTTTTACACTTATGGTGTTAATGGTATGCGTAATGGTATTGCAACATCGTTTTTTATATTAGCCTTGTCTTACGATAAGAAAGTTGTACCGATGGTATTCTGGTTTATGCTTAGTGTTTTGTTCCATAAAAGTATGAGTCTTCCTTTATTGGTATTTATTTTGGCTAATTTTTATCACAATATTAAATTTTATTTCATTGCCTGGGTAAGCTCTATTTTTATATCTCTCACTGTAGGAGGATTTATAATAAGTATTTTTGCGAGTTTAGGATTTGGTGACGATCGATTGAGTGCTTATTTAAATAATGCTCCGACCGCAGGTAAATTTAGTTCTACAGGGTTTAGATGGGATTTTCTGATATATAGTGCAATCCCAATAATTATGGGCTACTTATATATTTATAAATTCAAGGTTACTGATAAGACGTATCATAAACTTCTAAAGACATATTTATTAACCAATGCATTCTGGGTGATGGTCATACGTGCGAATTTTTCAAATAGATTTGCCTATCTATCTTGGTTTTTGATGGCCTTAGTAATTTTTTACCCTCCTTTTAAACAAAATATTTGGGATCAACAATTTAAGAAAATTGGATATCTAATGTTGGGATATTTTGCTATTACCTATGTTTTAACTGTAATATTATTGTAATGAAATTATCTATAATTGTACCTGTATACAATGTCGAGTTATTCTTAGAAAAATGTATACAAAGTGTATTCGATCAAGATATACCGCACGAAACGTATGAAATAGTAGCGGTAAATGATGGTTCTACAGATAATAGTCCTGCTATTTTAGAAAAATTACAAAAGACAATTAGTAACCTAAAGATTATTCATCAAGATAATAAAGGACTCAGTGGGGCTAGAAATTCTGGATTTGATTTTGCTACAGGAGACTATTTATTGTGTGTAGACTCAGATGATTATATACTTCCTAATTCTTTACATAAATTAATATCTCTGGCAGAAGAACATCAACTCGATCTATTAGAATTTGGAGCGCAAGGTGTTGATGAAGATAAAAATGTAATTTACTCTTTAGCAAAGTCTAGTAATGGTAAAGTTTTTACAGGTGAGCAGTATCTAACAGAAATAAGATATATGGGTTCTGCTTGTAATAAATTATATAATCGCAATTTTCTTAATACACATAAATTACGTTTTATGGAAGGTGTTTATATCGAAGACATAGAATTTAACACACGTGTGGTTTTTAAGGCAAATAAAGTATTAGCAACAGATTACATTGCTGCTCATTTTTTGCAACGCTTAGGATCTATTACAAGAACTAAAAATTTTGCAAAAAAAGAAAAAATGATATTTGATATTCATACAGTCTTAAAATCGATTAATGATTTTACCGAAAATGAAGTCACAGAAAATTCTTCTGCATATATTCCATTAAAAAGGAGGGTAAGTTCACTTATCGCTACTTTACTCATTCGTGTTCTTAAAGATTCTAAAACTACATCAACGAAAAAAGAAATTATTAAGAAACTAAAAGAAGACAATCTCTATCCAACAAAGTATGAAGCGGAAACAAAGGATAAAAAATATTTTTTAAATTTTTCGAATATCTATCCCTTATTTTCAATAGGAAACTTTTTTTGCAGTACTTATAATCGAATACGATATGGAAAATAAAATAGCGATTTTAATATTAGCACATCATCAACCGAAGCAACTTGGCCTATTGGTTAATCATTTGCAAACTGATTTTGATGTATTTGTTCAGATTGATAAAAGATCAGAAATGAAAATTGCTGATTTACCAAAACATGAGAACGTATTTTATTTTAAAGAAGTTGAAGTATACTGGGGTCACGTAAGCCAAGTAGAAAACATGAAATTTATTTTAGAAAAGGCTTATGAAAATAGATATAGCTACTATATGTATATAAGTGGTGATGACCTCCCTATAAAAACAAATAATCAAATTAAAGAGTTTATTCTTACCAATAAAGATAATTCTTATATGTACGTAAATCCTTTACCTATAAAGACATGGGGTTTTAATCAAGGGTTTGATAGACTGGATCGATTCTGGTTTATGAAAATTAGCTCTAGAAAAATAGTAAAAATTGTAGCCAGAATTACCTTGATTCTGCAACGAATGTTTTTTATAAAGGTGAAAAGATTTCCTATAAATTATTACGCAGGATCTAATTGGATAAATTTAAATCTCAATGCAGTAGAGGAGGTGTTTGCATTTTTGAATGATTATCCAGAGTTTTTGAAAAAATTAAAATATTCAAGGGCTACCGATGAGATGTGGGTGCAAAGTATTTTGATGAACTCAAAAGAGAAACAAAATATTGTTCATTATGATTTAAGATATATTGATTGGACCACGGGCCCTACATTTCCAAGAGTCTTGAATGAGGAAGATAAAGCTAAAATTGAAAAAAGTGATGCCTTGTTTGCAAGAAAATTTAATTATAGTAGCCATCCTAAATTTATTGAAGGATGGCTTAATGATCTTAAAAATTAATTGATATAACAATTATAAATAAAAAACCCTTGGCTACTTTAGTAACTAAGGGCTCTTAATTAAGCTATTAAATATTTTTTTTAATTATTTTCAATAGTATTATTAGCGTTTGTTGGTTCATTCATAACTACAACAGGTTCATAATTAGCTGATAGCGTAAAATTATTCTCTATAATTTGACAATTCATAGAGTTATCAAGGATCACACCATCTACAAATTCTGCAACCACAGTGTTATTTAAAAATCGAGTACCGTCTGTTTGTACAAATTCTGTTCCTGTGTTTATTTGATTGTTTATCAAATGCACACCAATAGCATCAAAAACTCTGGAAGATTTGTTACCAGATAATACACAATTAGAAATTTCAACAGTAAAACTTTCTACTTCACTACTGAAATCAAGGTTTCGGTTATAATTATTTACGAAAAGATATCTAGCAGCAACAGAAACATTTTCGTTAAATATTTTTACATTGTTACCATAAGATCCTAAAATAATACCTGCACTATTAGGCAATGAACTTTCATAAATATTGTCATGAATACTTAAGTCTTCCGCTCTGTCAACAATTAGACTTACTTCATTTTCATAGCCAAAGTTTCTTGTGATTTCCGCCTCAGATCCTCTAATGTAGTAACCTGTAGTAAAACCACGAACAGTATTTCCGGATACGTTATTATTTAGCGCATATTGTTGGATATTTCCACCTATAAAATCAGTATATCTTCTAAAATCACTAGTAGTAATACCTACTCGTCCTGATACGTTAGATCTAGCTTCTACGGTATTGTTAGTTATATTACTACCTGTAGTTTCATTTAGGGATATAGAGTGGTCAGCAGTATTATTGTCAATAGAAACTTTATCACCAGAATATACTACGATACTACCTGCGTAATTATCTTCAAATCGATTATTGCTAATACTTACATTCTCTACCCATTCATATTGCACTCTCGAGGCAAAATCAAAACTGGCATACTCTACATAAGGTTCTACATCAAGTCCATAACGTGGATTTACACCTGCAGAATTAAACACTCCATTCGGATTCGTAGGACCATCACCAGCATTGATAATCAAATTGTCTACAACCGTAATATTTTCTCCATCAGTAATACTAATATTATTTCTACGATTACCATCCAACGTACAATTTCTTAAAACAATTCCTTCATTCCATACTGCGCCCGGATTGGTTCTAAAACCTGCGCTACCTACAATAAAGCCATCTCCTGTTGAATGTTCGATATTGATATTTTCAAACACAATATTACTAGAACCTGCGGTCACAATTAATGCAGGCCATTCATGAGTTTTTCTGGAGATATTATCACCGTCTATAAAATCAGAATAGTCGTGTTCATAACGATCACCAATAAGTGTTCCACCCGTAATAGTAACATTCTCTACTTTATAAGTACTTAATAAAACATACCAAGGGAAATGAGTTGGTTGCACTCTTAAGTAAGTATTTTCCGACATTTCTAGTCTAAAATTAGAAGGGATATGAATACCATTTTCTGATAAACCTTGCTGACCTCCGTGACCTAATCCAACTTTAAAAAAGGCATCAAGCTCATCTGTATTAAAAATTTGAGCTCCTAATCTTTTAGAAAGGTCTATAGCTGACTGTAAATTTAGCTTATTTTGTTCGGCGATTTCATCACTCACTGTTCCAGATTTGATTTCCCAGCGATTTGACCTAAAATCGAATGAATTATCACTCAAAATTACTTCTCCTTGAATGTCTAAATTTATATTTAATAGATCCCCGTCAATTGTACCTCCAGACGCAAATTGTAATGTACCATTTATGATTTGACCATTGTCAAAGATCAGTGTAGTATTTGCAGGAAGATTTATTGTTGCACCTTCCAAATCCATAGTACACGAAATAGTGACACTAGAATTAGATGCTATTCCTTCTAAACTAAAGTCACAAGGTGTAAGATTAATAGTATCATCTGGATCGGGATTATCATCTTCTTCCTGATCTTCTTCTCCATCAGGAATGTCTTCGTTTTCGTCAACCTCTTCGATAAGTTCATTTTCAAAGGATTCATTACTACAAGAAGAAGAGAAAATGAATCCAAAAATAAGTAGGATTAAAATTAATTTTTTCATTTTTTTGGCTAATAATTTAGGTTTATTTGAAGAGCATAACGTAAATAATTGTAAACTATTGTTCGTTCGTCGAACTTTTTTTACTTTTTATCCTGTTTTTTTAAATTTTAAAGCTAATATCTTAATTTTTAACATTTTTTAATGAAAAAAAAGAAAATAATCAGGGTAGTAACTTCTGATGTCTCTTATGGATTATTGACTGGTCAATTGAAATTTCTTAATCAATATTATGATGTGGTTGGAGTTTCTTCGCCAGGAGAAAAAGCAATAAAAGCAGGCCAAAGTGAAGGTATTAGGGTGGTTGATATAGAAATGCAAAGACAAATATCTATTATCAAAGATTGTGTCGCGCTTTATAAATTATATAAATTTTTCAGAAAAGAAAACCCATATATAGTCCATTCTATAACACCAAAAGCAGGTTTACTTAGTATGATCGCTTCTTATTTGGCAAAAGTTCCAAATAGAGTTCACACTTTTACTGGATTAATTTTTCCAACTAAAGAAGGTTTATTTCAGAAATTGTTAATTAAAACAGATCAACTGTTATGTAAATGTGCTACACATATTTATCCAGAAGGACAAGGAGTTAAAAATGACTTAAAAAAGTATAAGATTACCAAAAAGCCTCTAAAAATAATCGCTAATGGAAATGTAAATGGAATTGATATCGATTATTTTAATAGCGCCTTGTATTCAGAAAAAGAAAAAGAAGAATTGAAAAGAGAGCTATCAATTTCTTCTCTAGATTTGGTTTATGTTTTTGTGGGGAGACTTGTAAGAGACAAGGGCATTAATGAATTGATAAGTGCATTTAAGCGTATTAATGATGAGTATGAAAACGTAAAACTAATATTAGTGGGGTCTTATGAAAAAGAATTAGATCCTGTTTTACCGGAAACAGAGGAGGAGATAAATAATAATCCGAACATTATTCCTGTAGGTTGGCAAACTGATGTTAGACCATATTTTGCAATATCAAATGTATTAACTTTTCCGAGTTATAGAGAAGGATTTCCTAACGTGGTTTTGCAAGCAGGAGCCATGGGACTTCCCAGTATTGTAACTGATATTAACGGATGTAATGAAATTATTTCTGAAGGTAAGAACGGAATGATCATCCCTGTAAAAAACACTGATTTTCTGTATGGTGCCATGGAGAAATTTATAAAGCAACCAGAGCTTAAAGAGACGTTAGCTATGAATGCTCGTAAAATCGTATGCGATAATTATGAGAGACAATTTGTGTGGGATTCCATATTAGAAGAATATAAACAATTATAAGAAAGATCTTTTGGATATTAATAAGAATCAATTAAATTCTTAATTTCACTTTTTATGAGTAAGTTACCATGAGAGAGCATTATGATCTCTTACTCTTTATAAACCTTAACAGTATATAAAAACTATTTAGTAAGCGCGAATGAAAGTTTTTGAGAAATTGAGAAATATATTGTTTTGGAGTATTGATTTTGCAAAAGGAGGTAAAGTTTTAAGTCATTTTAAGGATATAAAACATATAGCAGAACACCCAAATGATGATTTAACTCACAAAAAAACGCATCAGTATCTGAATAGTATATTAACTCACGCTATTGAAAACACAGAATTTTATAAAAATATTAGAATAGCTAAGCTTAAAAACTTTCCAGTTATTACTAAGGAAACTATAAGAAATTCGTATTCTGATTTTGAATCTTATACATTTAAAAATAAAAAAAGAGTAAAAGTAACGACAAGCGGATCTACTGGAGCTTCTTTTTCTGTATATCAAGACCTTAATAAAAAAGCTAGAAACATAGCCGATATTATTTATTATTCAGAAATTTCTGGTTTTCATGTTGGATATAAATTGTACTATTTGCGTTTTTGGGATATGTTTAAAAAGAAAAGTAAGATATTATCTTTTTTACAGAATATTGTCCCTATTAATGTTTTTGATTTGTCTCCCGAATCTATTCAGAATCTGGTAAATACTTTGAAAAATGATAGATCCTCAAAAGGAATGATAGGATATGCCTCATCATTTAATAAGATATGTAATTACTTAGAAACAGTACACTCTGAACCTATTAAATGTAACCTAAAATCGGTTATTGGTATTTCTGAAAGATTAGATGGTGTTACCAAAATGGGCATGAAAAAATATTTTGGGGTGGATATGGTTTCTAGATATTCTAATTCGGAGAATGGTATGATCGCACAGCAACCGATAGGAGAGGAATACTTTGATATTAATTGGGGTAGTTATTATGTTGAAATTTTGGAGATATCGAGTAATGAGGCGGTAACACCTGGAACTTTGGGAAGAATTGTGGTTACAGATTTATTCAATTATCTCACTCCTATAATTAGATATGACACTGGTGATTTGGGTTGTGTAGATTATATCTCCCAAAATAATATTTCTAGATTGGTATTAACCAAAATAGAGGGGAGGAAGATGGATATGATTCGTAATACTGAAGGTGATATCTTATCCACCAGCATATTACTATTGATTAATAAATATGATGAAATTGTCCAACGCCAGATCGTACAAAAAACAAAGAATGAATATCTTTTTAGATTGAAGACTAAAAATAATATTTTTGACCAGGAAGATGTTTTCAAAAAGGAGTTTAAAGAATATTTGGGGCAGGACGCTATAATTTCAATAGATCTGGTTACAGATATTGCGCTGTTGCCTTCTGGAAAAGAAAGAGCTATTATTAATGAGGTAATTTAACAGGTTTTATGTATACATTGTTTTTCAAGAGATTTTTGGATTTTGTAGGTTCTTTGGTTCTCTTATTATTTGTTTCTCCAATTTTTATATTCTTAACAGTTTTTTTGGCGTTTGCTAATGCTGGCAAACCATTTTTTGTTCAAAAAAGACCAGGGAAAAACGAAAGAATATTCTCAATTATTAAGTTTAAAACAATGAATGATAAGAAAGACGATAAAGGGAATCTTTTATCTGATACAGAACGGTTAACTCCCGTGGGAAGTTTTGTGCGTAAGACTTCTTTGGATGAAATACCACAACTTATCAACGTTGTTTTAGGAGATATGAGTTTTATCGGACCTCGTCCACTATTAACAAAATATTTACCATATTATCGAGAAGAAGAAAAACTAAGACATACTATTAGACCAGGGATTACAGGATTGGCACAAGTGTCTGGTAGAAATCTATTACAATGGGATGATAGATTAGCTAAAGACGTAGAATATGTGAAAAATATATCCTTTTTAATGGATGCTAAAATAGTGATCAAGACAATTCAAAATGTACTTACATCAAAAGACGTTGTGGTAGATCCACAATCGATAATGCCTAATCTGATGGAAGAACGTCAGAAAGGTTAATCATTTAGAGTTCAGTTTTCTGAAATTTTATACGGGTGTTTGGATCATATTTTTTTGCAAACAAAGAAAATACCATCACCGTGCAGACTAAACTTTTTTTTCTGTTTTACAATTCGTTGGCTTTTAAATCCATGTTTTTCTAGTAAAGACAAAATGTTAGTTTCTTTTCCCCAAAAAATTGAATGTTGATCAGCATGAAAGAATTTGGTATTTATTTTTCCATTCATTGTTAATTCAGGAATGTAATATGAACTCCATTTTTCTCCTCTTATTAATCGTAAAACGTTTAGCATAAAACTAAGTATTGGATTGTACCATCTGGATTGCCAATCCATAAAACTGAATACATAAAGACTATCTTTCGTTCCAACTCTAAAAGCTTCAGAAAGAGCTTCTGATAAGAATTTCTTGCTAACCATGCTTAATATCTGTTGTGGGTATAAAACATAACCAAAATGATTGTCTTGGAGTTCATTCAGCGCTGAAGCATCGGCAATTATAAAATTAACTTTTGATTTGGTTTTTAATGCTTTTTCTTTTGCTCTATCAATTAAATCAGGAATTATATCAAACGCTGTAATGGAATCAAATCCCTTAGACTCAATATAGAACGAAATCACACCGGCACCTGTACCAGCTTCAAGAACTTTTAAGTTTTTATTGACAAGGTAGGTGTTAATTAATTCATTTTCGATGTGGTTAATTTGTTTCCTATCCTTATAACCTTCAATTATTTCGTTTTTATAATTTTGTTTAAATTCATTTTTCATCTTACACGGTTACGGCTTACTATAAAACATCAATGTTGATCATAAAATTGGAAATTACTTTTTTAAGAGTTGTTTTTTAGTAAAACGTAATTACCAACGACCAAGGCATCCAATCCATTAGAAAAAAAACATCTAATAGCATCAATCGGAGATTCTACAACCGGTTCTCCTTGAATATTAAAACTTGTATTTAGAACTACCGGAACACCGGTTTTATCTCCTAGTTTTTTAATTAAATCGTAATACAATGCATTAGATTTTTTGGTAACAGTCTGCAGTCTTGCGCTACCATCTACATGAGTAACTGCTGGTATTACAGCTTGCTTTTCTTTAAGTACGTTACAAACTTTAAGCATAAAAGGAGCTTCTACAGTTAGATCAAAAAAATCTTCTTTTGCCTCTAAAATTGTAGACGGGGCAAAAGGTCTGTAAGCTTCTCTAAATTTAACTTCGGCATTAATTTTATCTTTCATGTCCGGAAAAGCAGGATTAGCAAGGATACTTCTATTTCCTAAAGCTCTTGGTCCAATTTCCATTCTACCTTGAAACCAACCAATTATTTTCCCTTGCTGGAGTAGAGAGGACGCCTTATCAGTAATGTCTTCATAATAAGTGTACGTTAATTTAGAGCTTTTTAGTGCTTTTTCAATTTCGTTATTGCTATAACCGGTTCCTAAATAAGGGTCTAGGTGAATAAAATTTCTTGGTTTTTTCAGAATTCCATTATATAAATAATACGCAGCTCCTATTGCTGTTCCATTATCACCTGCCGCGGGCATAACATATATATCTTTAAAATTACTTTCTCTAACGATTCTACCATTCATTACACTATTCAGAGAAACTCCTCCTGATATTACTAAATAATCTGCTTTGGTTTTTTGATACAAAAAATCACAAATTTCTAAAACCTTATCTTCTAAGACCCTTTGAAAAGCAGCAGCAACATCCATATGATGTTTTTTAAAATCTTCTCCATTTTTTCTAGGTTGACCAAACGTTTCAAAAAACTTGGGAGCGCAACGCTTCCAGCTCATATTTTGATAATTAAAATAACTTAAATCAATATGTATCGATCCTTTATCGTCGATAGTAATAATCGTATCGACAATATCTTTAAAAACATTCGGATCACCCATAGGAGCAAGTCCCATAGTTTTTCCTTCATCATACATCGTTCTGAATCCACAGAATTGGGTAACAGATTCATAAAAAGATCCTAAAGAATGTGGAAAAAAACTCTCAGATATTTTAGTTATCGTATTATTACTACCGTATCCAATCCAACTAGTAGCCCATTCGCCGGATCCATCTATACTTAATAAAGCAGCTTCTTTATAAGGAGAAACAAAAAAAGAACCGGGTGCATGACAGAAGTGATGTGGAATAAAATGTGTTTTAGGTCCTTTATTTTTATCAGACCAATGTTGTTTGTACCATTTCCAAAAGCCTTTTTGCTTGTTTTTTGCGTGGGTATACTCGTGATTTATAAATGTTTTTAATTTACTTATATATCGTATTCCGTGAATTATTTTTTTATTTAAATTATGAGTAGGTTTTATGGAGACTGCAATATGATCGATATCGCCATATCCTATATTGGCAATTTTTAAGCAACGATCTATGGCTTTTTGAGGAAATACGCGCGTATGTTTATCTCTATTAAGCCTTTCTTCTTCGATTGCAGCGATAAGTTCACCATTAATAATTATACATGCGGTTGAATCATGAAAATAGTAATTGAGTCCAAGTATGACCATAAATTTCTTTTAGAATATAATAAACATGTAGTTGGTTACATATTTGGAATTAGATGTATAAAAGTAACAATTTTATCATTGCCAATGATTTATGTAAAAATGGTTCCAATAGTAGTTGTCTTAAAAAAAACCAAAAACCTCTTAAAAAAAACTTATAAATATGATATAACGATTAAAATAACTGATATTTTTGCGGTTAGTTGAAAAGACTAAATTAAATCGTATTTAATAATATACATATTGAAGAAAAACTACATTTCATTTTATGCAGACAATAAATAAAATTAACTGGGCTATTCTTGTTACAGGTTGGGGAAGAAATGCTGTAGATACATTAAAGGCTTATGCTAATGAAAAACTGGGATCGGGTCACCGTATATCTCTTGTATTATATGAATCTGAGCCTTGTGGAGCAGCAGAGCTGGCAGTAAATATTGGTGTAGAGACTTTACAATTAAAAAGAAAGGATTTCAAGGACTCAGAAATTTATCAAAAAAAAATCGTAGAAGAACTTCAGAATAGAAATATAGATTATATATTTATGCTCAATTATAAATATATAATTAGGAAGAATATGTTATCTGCATTCCCTAGCAGAATTATTAATATTCATCCATCCCTTTTCCCCAGTTTTTTAGGTACTAAGACGGCAATTCAAGATGCGTTAGCGTATGGTGTTAAGATAACAGGAATAACAACCCATATTATTGATGATAAAGTGGATGAAGGAGAAATTCTTTGTCAGGTTGCAATCAAAGTTAAAGATGAGGATACATTCGATACTTTATACCCTAAGTTTTCTAAAAAGGGAGCTAAATTGATTATTAAGACGATGAAAAAAGTTGAAAGTTTACATATAAATACAGTAGGCAACAATGAATAGTGATTTTAAAACCTTATTGATTACCAAAAAAGAAATCAGAGAGGCTTTAGATAAAAACACTTTCTGGAAGAATGCTAAAAATGTTCCTTTTACCAAAAGTAAAGCAAATTGGTTGTTGCAGAACAGTCGCATAGAAGAAAATGATATCTGTGGTTTGATAGGGTATGAGGATGAAGTAATGATAGCTTTCATTTATTTTATTCCAGATTATATTAAAACAAGCGCCGGTGAAAAAAAAATATATTGGTGTAGACGATGGTGGGTAGCAGATGCTTATAAGAACTCTATTCTTGCAACCTATATGATGAACGAAGCTGTTAATGCTGTTGACAAGCAGGTTTTAATTAAATATATAGGAAAAGAAGTTGAAGAGTTTTATGATAAACAACCTTTTACGAAATTTTCTGAAAGAGAGCGGTTTTTCATTCTATTTAACGCTGATGCTAATTTATTGATCAGTAAAATAACAGTTTTAAAATATGCAAAACCTATCGCTAAATATTTAGAAAGAATTTCTGGGTGGTGGATTCAAAAAATCAATCGTAAAAAAATAAACAAGACTGTTTCAGAATTATCTTATGAATATCTAAGCTCATTAGATCAAGAAACTTGGGAGTTTCTTGAAAATAAATGCAAAAATGATTTGATTCCCAAAACAAAAGAATACGTAAACTGGCAACTTTCTAACAATCAGTATGCAATTACACCTGTAATAAACAGATTCCCATATCATTGTTTGATAGCAAGTGCTTCAGAGCAGTTACATCATATAAATCTAAGTGTTAAGAAAGAGAAAGAGATTATCGGATTTTTAAGTTTTCTGGTAAGGGGGAATGAATTTAATGTTAAATATTTTGTTGCTAAAGAAGGATATATGGATGAATGTGTTAGTGCTTTAATGGATAATTTTATAAAAACAAATACGAATATTATTCATACTGAGAATACAGTTTTGGGTAAAAAGATTTCAGAAAAGTTTAGCAACTTTTATAGCGATAAAAGAATGTTGTATGCGTTTGCGCATAATGATATCGAAAACAATTTTGAAAATGTAAGTTTGTATGACCGAGATGGGCATTTTGCATAATTAAAAATGAAAATGGGAGTTATTGATCAAATAGTAGAAAGTTTTTCTAAATACAAAAATCGGCCGGCTTTATGTATTAGAAAAGAAACATATACGTATGAAGATTTATCACAGAGCATATCTGATATAAGACTGCTTATAAGAGAGCATATTCCATTATCTCATAAGCATATAGGAATAATGACGAATGACGATGTAGAAACGTATGCTACTATTTTTGCATTATGGTTAGAAGGAAAAGCTTACATTCCGATAACACCAACAACTCCGTTAGAAAGAAATAGTTTTATTCTTAATGAAGTAGGTAGCAATTTTGTTCTATCCTCAGAAAAAGTAGACGGATATGATAAAGATTACAGCGTTTTAATAACATCAGATATTCAATCCGCCGAAATTAATTTGGAACCAAGCGAGTTTTCTGAAAGTAATTTAGCATATATATTATTTACTTCAGGTTCTACAGGAACACCAAAAGGAGTACCGATTACTTTTAAAAATCTAGATAGTTTATTTAGAGCTTTAGATGCAGATCCAAGACATAAGATATTTTCTGAAGATAAATGTCTGCAGATGTTTGAATTAAATTTTGATTTTTCTTTGGTTACATTTTTATACCCATTACTCAATGGCGCAAGTATTTATACAATACCAAAAGATCAAATCAAGTACTTCTATATATATAAGTTGATTTTAGAAGAAAAGTTAACGTATTTAGTTATGGTACCTTCTGTAATACATTATCTAAGGCCATATTTTTCTGAAATTAATGAATTAGAAGTTAGATATTGTTGTTTTGGTGCAGCACCGTTAGATGCAGATATTGTTTTGGAATGGAAAAAATGTATCCCTAATGCAATATTGTATAATTCCTATGGCCCTACAGAATATACTGTTACCACAACGTACTATTCTTTAGAAAATAATGATACACCAAAAACAAGAAATGGAGTAGTAGCGTTAGGGAAACCTCTAGATAAAGTCGAAGCTATGGTAATAGATGAGTTTCAGAATATTCTGAAACCTGGTGAAGAAGGTGAACTATGTCTTGCTGGATCGCAACTAACCTCTGGATATTGGGGTAATTCGCAAAAAAATAAAGAATCATTCTTCACTACAGTTTATAATGGAAAAGAACAACGGTTTTATAAGACCGGAGATCTATGTACAATGGATGAAGAACAGGATATTACATTTATCGGAAGGAAAGATTTTCAGGTGAAAATAAGAGGATATCGTGTAGAGCTTTCAGAAATAGAGTTTTATGCAAAAGAAAAATTATCAAAAACTAATGTAATAGGGATTGATATTACTAATGATTTAGGAAATACGGAGATAGCCTTAATTATAGAGTCTGATAAGTTTGATGTATCAGATCTTGAAAAGCATTTGAAAAATAAATTACCAGATTATATGATTCCTACTCAATATAAATTTATTAAAGAGTTTCCTCTAAATGCAAATGGAAAAATAAACAGGAAAGTAATTAAAAACATACTTTGAACTAAATAGAATGGATATAGAAAATATAAAAATTAAAGTTAGAGAAGCATTCGTAAAAGTCTTAGAGCATGACAATTTTACGTTAACAGATCAAACTACTGCACACGACGTGGATGGATGGGAATCTATCACGCATATGATGATTATATCTGAAATAGAAAAATCTTTTGATATAAAATTTAAGTTAATGAGTCTCATGAATATGAATAATATTGGAGATTTGATACAGACTATAGAATCTGAAATAAAATAAGATTCAGAAAATATTTTTTCAAGAATTCGGGTAAATAAACGTACATGGACAAAATTCTTATAATCGGAGCTTCGGGACACGCAAAAGTAGTGGTGGAGGCTGTTGAGTTAGTAAATGAGTATGAAATACAAGGCTTTATAGATACATATAAGAAGTCCGGAGATATGATTCTAGGCTACGAGATTCTGGGAGATGAATCTATATTGAAGGAACTCTCAGAAAAAGGAATTAAAAAAGGAGTTATTGCTATTGGAGATAATTGGGTGCGTTCGATTATGTATAAAAGAATTGTGGAATTAGTGCCGGATTTTGAATTTATAACCGTGATTCATCCAGGTGCTATTTTGAGTCCTTATAGTACAATTGGAAAAGGAACTGTTATTTTAGCCTCTGGAACCGTTAACACGCATGCTACTATTGGTGATTTCTGTATTATCAATACGAATGCCAACTTGGGACACGATAGTATTATGGAAGATTTTTCAAGTCTGGCCCCAGGAGTTACTACCGGAGGAACCGTTCTTATTGGAGAATTTACAGCAGTTTCGTTAGGAGTAGTTATTTTACAAAATATATCTATCGGAAGTCATAATGTAATAGGAGCAGGAGCTCTAGTAACTAAGAATATAGAAGATTTTACAGTATCCTATGGAATACCCGCAAAAACTATAAGAAAAAGAAAAAAAGGAGAAGCGTACCTTAATTCGATGCCAGCAAATATAAATTTTGCAGCTTATGAAATCAAAACAGAAAAAGACCTAGAAGTATACAAAGATAGTGTAGAAACAGTTTATGGTTCTAATCCATTCTATAAAATAGAATTGTTAGATACTACCAATATGAATGCTCATCAGTTGTGCTATTTTGTATTGAGCAAATCAGACACTACAATGATTATGATGCCTTTTTTCAAAAGACAGATATCTATAGATGGAAAGCTTAGCGAATATAATGATGTAATTTCACCTTATGGATACAGTGGTCCTCTATATGATTCGGATAAAGTTGATGAGAGTCTTATAAAGTATTTTTGGAAACAAGTAGACATCTGGTATCAGAAGAATAATATCGTTAGTGAGTTTATTCGTTTTAGTCTTAATGGGAATCATGAATATTATAATGGTGTACTTATTCCAAGCCTTAAAAATGTTAAAGGAAAAATTATAGAAAAGGAGGAGCAATGGAAAAAATTCAAGCCCAAAGTTAGAAACAATCATAGAAAAGCTGTAGATGAAGAACTGAAGCTAAAAATTTATCAGCAGCCCGTGTCAATAGACATAGTTCAAAGTTTTTATAATATATATATAGAAACAATGAGACGTAATAATGCACATTCATTGTATTTTCACGACATTGATTATTTTAAAAATTTTATTTTTAATAATCCTGATTCTTCTATCATCGCAATGATATACAAGGATGATCAGCCTATTTCTACAGAATTAATTTTAATAGACAATTCTACTCTTTATTCATATTTGGGAGGGACATTATCAGATTATTTTTATACAAGACCTAATGATTTCCTGAAAATTGAGGTGATGAATTGGGCAAGAGAGAATAATTATGAATATTATGTATTAGGAGGAGGGCGTGTCGATCAGGACGGTCTCTATAAGTATAAAAAATCATTCTTTCCTAATGACGAAGATGTAATATATTGTACAGGCAGAAAGGTTGTTGATGAGGAGAAGTATCTAGAACTTATAGAACAAAAAATTAATGATATAGATTCGAAAGATATAGATGTATATTCATCTGTAAGTTATTTTCCACTTTATAGAAGAGATGATTAATTTTTAAAATTACTATTTTTTAAGATCTATTTCTTTGAGGTAGTTACTTATAGCCTTTGCTATTAAATCACGTCCGTGATTATTCCAATGTTTATCATAAATTAAAATTGTGGATTGACTACTCTCTTCAAAATATGTTGAAAAGTCAATATAATTGAAACCGTTTTCTTTTAGATATGATAAAAAAGTATCACTGGTAATTCTTGAATCTAATAGTAAGGTAAACCGATCTTTGTCATATCGATATATATCTGCAAGGCTTTTAAAATTAACTAAATATTGATTTTCCTTTTGTTTTTTGATTTTATTAATTTCTTCTTTACTCAAAACAGGTTTCTTTGATACCGGTCTTAAAATATTTATGATTCTATATAGTAATTGTTGTGGAGGATCCAATATACCAATACTCTTACAGTAAACTAGTAGCTTACTTTTCTTAAGAAGTTTATTCATAGGAGATTCCAGTTGTAAACGACCTGTGTCGACTTCATATTTTCCTCTTGTAAG
The DNA here is from genome assembly GCF_947492405.1 of uncultured Aquimarina sp. Classification (GTDB taxonomy): domain Bacteria; phylum Bacteroidota; class Bacteroidia; order Flavobacteriales; family Flavobacteriaceae; genus Aquimarina. The sequence goes on along the minus strand of NZ_CANLMP010000001.1, from coordinate 954,854 downwards.
ATCATTAGAAAATTTTATTCCGAGAATTATATGGTCAATCGCATCAAATTGTTCTTTATAAGCGTAAACAAGGTGTAGTTGATCTGCAAAATCATATCCAGCATATCCGTATTCGTAAACTTCGACTTCAGGTATTGATTTTTCAATTTTTTTACCAATGGAGTTATAGTAGTTTTGATGAAACCCTTCAATAAAAGAATCTCCTACAAGTGCAACTTCAATATTGTCTGTGGTCGGTGTAAACTCGCGATAAGAGTTATACCCTGAGTTGTTTATATGGTATTCAGAAAAATTCTGTCTTCTGTTTCCCGTAACGGAATACCCGTTCTGATTAGGCATCCATTTCTCTACGTTATATTCATCCAAAATTCTGGTCGGTGTATCTTTTCCTAAATGAAAAACGCGAACAAATAACTCTAATGAAATAAGCACAAGAAATACATATAAAGCGCTTTTTAGAATAAGTTTTTTCATTTTTTTAGTTCAGTTTTAGATACTCATATAGTTTAAAATTGAAAATAGATAAATGATCTGTCAATATTATCATCAAAGAAAAGGAGCATACCTAAAATTACTAAAGTATAAGCTATAAATCGCACTAGCTTTGATTTAAATTTGAAAGGAGATCTTTCATCTCTTCTAATTCGATATTCGTACAGAAGAAAGAACCCTAATAATACAAAGTAGTCAATCATTCTATACCCTAAGGGATGTTCGTATATTTCAAAGTTAAAATTATTATATATCTGTTTTAAAAAACCAAAAGCATCAGTGATTGATTCTGATCTAAAAAATACTCTGGAAAATGTTACTAATGAAAAGGTGAGTAGTATTTGTAATATTTCTTTAAAAGAAGGAAACCAACTATTTTCGGCAACTACATTATTCATATAAATTCGATTACGTCCCATAAGAAAAACCGGAATATATAAAAGTGCATGAATAGCTCCCCAAGCGATAAAAGTCCAATTAGCACCATGCCAAAAACCACTAACTAAAAAGATAATGATGATATTTCTAACTGATTTTAGTTTACTAACCCGGCTTCCGCCAAGAGGAATATATACATAATGCCTAAACCACGTTGATAGTGATACATGCCATCTTTGCCAATATTCCGCAACATTTCTGGAGAAATTTGGAAACTTAAAATTAGACATTAGCTCTATTCCAAATAATTTAGCAGTACCAATAGCGATATCAGAATAACCGCTAAAATCTCCATATACCTGAAAACTAAACAATGTAACGCCAAGTATTAGGGTGGAAGCTGGGTAACTTCCGTAATTAGCAAAAATGTCATCCACTATAGGGGCAATAGAATCTGCTATCACTACTTTTTTAAATAAACCCCATATGATTAGCTTTAGTCCTTCTGTACATTGCTTATAATTGAAAGTTCTTTTTGTTGTAACTTGAGAAAGTAAATTGGAAGCTCTTTCAATCGGGCCAGCAACTAATTGCGGAAAAAAACTAACAAATGTTGCAAATGATATGAAATCATTAGTAGGAGTAAGCCTCTTATAGTAAATGTCTAATGAATAAGACATAGTCTGGAAGGTGTAAAAAGATATTCCTACAGGAAGTATAATTTGTAATGTCCAGGAACTTTGTTGTTTATAACCAAAAATATCAATTAGATCAACCCAGGAGTCTATAAAGAAATTGTAATATTTAAAAAAACCTAATAGTCCAATATTAAAAATCACACTGACCCATAACCATCTCTTTCTCTGTTTATTGGAATCACAACTGTATATATATTGACCAACAAAATAATCAACTGTAGTACTTGCTAAAATAAGAAACAGGAAACGCCAATCCCACATTCCATAGAATAAATAACTAGCAACCAAAACAAAAATATTTTGAAGCTTTAAATTTTTATAGAACAATAACCAGTATACAATAAAAACTACTGGTAAAAAAATAAAAAAATCTAATGAATTAAATAACATGTAAAATCATTAATATAAAATTCTGGGGAGTTTATGGATTATAAGGATTAGTATTATAAAATTTTGATATTTTTTGAAGCGTGTAAATTTTGTTTATTTAATTTAATAAATCAAGAATTATTTTCTTTTTTTTAAAAACTCTTTTGTTGACGTAAAATTAGATTTTTCTCACTAACGTTGCTAGGGGAAAAAACCCTTTAAAGAAACAGTTTATTCACTACTTATTTTATCAAATTTAACCAGTATCATTACGTTGTTGTTTAAAAATTAGCTTAAGTAGGAAATTACGTTAATTTTTTTTGCAAATTTTAGTTAAAAAATGTTAAAAATGATGGTTTCGACCTAATTGATTAAACAAAATGACCTTTTTTGTAGGTTTTTACTTGTATTAGTGTTCTATTTACATAGTACTTTTCTTACGGTAAACCCCTCGTTTAAGGATCTATAACGAAGTAGTTATGCTGTTAAACGCCTTTTTTAAGTATTCTATCTAAAAAATTAATTTTTTAGATGATATTAAAAGTAACTAAACTATTTTAGCGGTGGTTAAAGCAAGTAAGAGAAAAATACAATTTTTGGAAGTACTACCCCCTTCTTCCTTACGTTTTATTAGATTATCATTAAAAGAGTCGGCAATTATAGCAGTTTTGTTATAATAGTTGAGGATAAATTATTGTTCATTAATTAATGGGGAAAATTATGAATGCAGTAGAATCCAAGAGAATATGGCTTTCTTCACCACATATGGGGGGGACGGAGCAAAGTTATGTTAAACAGGCTTTTGATACTAATTGGGTTGCACCATTAGGTCCAAATGTTGATGGTTTTGAAAAGGATATCGAGAATTATCTTGGTAGTAACAATTTTGTTGCAGCCTTAAGTTCTGGTACCGCAGCGTTACACTTAGGACTTAAACTTTTAGGTGTTTCTCGAGGAGATGAAGTATTATGTCAGAGTATGACATTTGCAGCTTCTGCCAATCCGATAGTTTATTTAGGAGCAAAACCTATATTCATTGATAGCGAGGCACAAACATGGAATATCTGTCCTGAGCAATTAGAATTAGCTATTAAAGATAGAATAGCAAAGGGTAAGAAGCCTAAGGCTATTATAGCAGTACATTTATATGGAATGCCATATAATGTGGATGCTATCCATAAAATAGCTTCTGAATATAAAATTCCGGTTTTAGAAGATAGTGCAGAATCACTCGGTAGTTCTTATCATAATGTAAAGTGTGGAACTTTTGGTGATATCGCTATACTTTCTTTTAATGGAAACAAGATTATAACCACCTCAGGTGGAGGTGCATTAATAGCTAAAAAACCAGAGCATAAAGAAAAAGCCATTTTTCTTGCAACTCAAGCTAGAGATAATGCTCCGCACTATGAGCATACCGAAATTGGCCATAACTATCGTATGAGTAATATTATTGCTGGTATAGGTAGAGGTCAGATGGAGGTTTTAGATAAGCACGTAAACAACAGAAGAAATAACTTCAATTTTTATAAAAATAACTTAAGTAACTCAACTGAAATTAAATTTTTGGAAGAGCCTACAGGTTTTCATTCTAACAGATGGCTGACATGTATAGAAACCACATCTTATGAATTAAGAGAAGGTATAAGAGCAGCATTGGCAGAAGAAAACATAGAATCACGACCACTATGGAAACCCATGCATCGTCAACCTGTTTTTGCAGATTGTGATGCTTACCTCAATGGAATTTCTGACGACCTATTTGATCGAGGACTTTGCTTACCCAGCGGGTCTAATCTTGAAAAAGAAGATTTATTTAGAATTGTATCGGTAATTAAAAATATATTGAGATGATTAAGGACTACATAATTAATAATTCACATAAGCACGCGTCAAAATGGGTTGTATTATCTATTGATATTGCGATCACTATTTTTAATTTCTTTTTAGCATATGTAGTTAGGTTTGGTATAACCCTAGATTTTGATAAGACTAATTTTGTTTATCAAATACCAGTAATGGCGGTAATAGCTGCCGCTAGTTTCTTGATGATAGGTTCTCATAAAGGAGTTATCAGGCACACTGGAATGAGAGATGCATACAATTTGTTTTTAGCAGTTACAGTGCTGATTTCACTAAGCGGTGCGTTAATGGTATCAAGTAGATTGTCTTTGATTCCTGAGCTTCTTAATATTCCTGTATCTATTATTTGTGTTCATTATTTATTGAATATTATTAATTTGACTCTTAGTCGATTAGTGTTTAAATATTTTTACCACTATATAAAGTCAAAACTTGGAGATTCTTCAAGGGTGATGATTTATGGAGCAGGAGATTCAGGGTTAATAACATTAGCTGCAATCACGAACGATTCTCATAAATCGGTTACCGTAGTTGGTTTTATTGATGATAATCCTCAGAAAATAGGAAAAACGATTAATGGTATTAACGTTTATCGTTCTAAAACGATTACACAAGGGTATATCACAAAGCATAATATTACCGAAATTATCGTATCAATTCCTCATATTGATAAACAACGTCTATCAGAAATCTCAGATAATTTGCTTAAGTTGTCTGTGAAGGTAAAGATTATACCTGCAATTAATGATTGGATCGATGGGAAATTAAATGTATCCCAAATCAAACAAATTCAGATAGAAGATTTATTGGATAGAGCTCCGATTGCACTAGAAAATCAAAATATCAAAAAAGAGCTTCATGATAAGGTAATTTTGATCACAGGTGCAGCAGGTTCTATAGGAAGTGAAATTGTTAGACAAGCATCTTTTTATAGCTATAAACACCTGGTATTAGTAGATCAGGCAGAGTCACCTTTGTATGATTTACAGCAGGAGTTATTAAGTAAAGGAGTTAATAATTTTACACCAATTGTTGCAGACATTCGAGATCATCAACGTATTGAAACAATTTTTGAAAGATTTAGACCTAATATGGTATTCCATGCGGCAGCATATAAACATGTGCCTTTAATGGAAAACAATCCTTGTGAGGCAATTAAGATAAATGTTTTAGGTACTAGGAAATTAGCAGATTTATCGTCGGAATTCGGCGTAGATAAATTTGTTTTTGTCTCAACGGATAAGGCAGTAAACCCTACAAATGTAATGGGTGCGACCAAAAGGGTTGCAGAGATGTATATAAAATGCTTGCATAGAACAAGTAAGACTAAATTTATCACTACTAGATTCGGTAATGTTTTGGGATCTAATGGCTCTGTAATTCCCTTGTTTAAAAAGCAAATAGATAAAGGAGGACCACTTACTGTAACTCATAAAGATGTTACTCGCTTTTTTATGACCATACCAGAAGCTTCTCAGTTAGTGATTGAAGCTGGAACGATGGGTAATGGAGGAGAGATCTTTATTTTTGATATGGGTGAATCAGTAAAAATATTCGATTTAGCTAAAAAAATGATCAGATTATCGGGACTTAATTATCCTAATGATATCGATATAGAAATTACTGGTTTAAGACCTGGAGAAAAGCTGTATGAAGAACTATTAGCAGATACCGAAAATACCTTACCAACGTACCATAAGAAAATTATGATTAGTAAGTTTGATGATGCTGATTGTCCATTAGTAATGGATAAAATTGATGATCTTTGTATTATGAATTTATTCAATCAGGATCACAAAATTGTTGGGAAGTTAAAGGAAATTGTACCAGAGTTTATTTCTAAGAATTCTACTTTCGAAAGCATTGATATTAAAAACGAGGAAACTAATAATAAAGAACAAAAGGTACTAGTCTAGTCTTCTTTTTAAAATTGTTGTAATAAACGAGAATATTATCATATTTTTGTTTGTTTATTAAATGCCCTAAAGAACTTAAAAAATATGAATTCATATAAGTTTTTACTTTTATTAGTAATATCAACATTCATTTTTTCTTGTAAGACTCCGACAGACGTGGTCTATTTCCAGAATTCTAAGGATTTAGAAAAAATAAAATCTACAAACTCATTTACTCCAGTTTTTAAGGTAGATGATGTTGTTAGTATTTTAGTTTCTGCCACGGATATGGATGCAGCGAGACCCTTTAATTTAATGCAAGGAGCTAGTTTGGAATCTTCGTCTGGAGATAATACTGGAACCGGATCTAATGGAAATGGAGGGACAGAACCAACATACCTTATTGATGAAGAGGGAACTATTGATTTTCCGGTTATCGGAAAATTAAAAATAGCTGGATTGACTCGAGTGCAGATAAAAGATATGCTAAAGGAAAAGCTAAAAATCTATATAAAAGATCCTATTGTAAATGTTAGACTTAAAAATTTTAAGATTACGGTTATCGGAGAAGTAGACAGACCTGGGTCTTTTACTATTCCTAACGAAAGGATTACAATTATAGAAGCTATTGGTTTAGCTGGAGATCTTACTATTATGGGGAAAAGAGTAAATGTGATGGTGATAAGAGAAAATGAAGGAGTGAATACATATCATAGGGTTGATCTTACCTCTAAATCGATTTTTGATTCACCTGTCTACTATTTAGCACAAAATGATGTCTTATACGTAGAACCTAATGAGGCTATGGTCAAAAGTTCTAAGGGCAATGACAATACCTTAGGAGTTGTTCTAAGTGTAGTAGGGGTTAGTTTATCTGTATTAGCGCTTATTATAAATTAGAGGAGTATGATTTCTAATACTAATTCTGATAATACTACCCTCGTGAATGCACCGAAGTCCAGTTTCAATTTTAGGGACGAAATTCTCAAATACATAAAGAAATGGTACTGGTTTTTGCTAAGTGTATTAATTTTTGGAACCTTGGCGTTTCTCCATGTACGATATACAATTCCGCAGTATAATGTTTCTGGTACCATCCTAATATCACAAGAAAAAAGTGTTAGTGAATCTGAACTATCTGCTTTTAAGGATCTAGGATTACTTGATGAATCTCAAAATAAAATAGAAAATGAGCTTCAAATTATAAAATCAAGAACATTATTAACGAAAGTTGTTAATAATCTGAAATTGAACGTTCAATACTTTACAAAAGGAAGAGTGCTCGAATCAGAGAATTATCCTAAATCTTTGATAGAGATTAATTTTTTATCTGCAGATTCTATTGTTCATACTAAATCAAAGAACTTCAGAGTGCTTGTTAATTCTGAAACTTCTTTTTCGTTTGTGGATAAAGAAGGAAAAAATATTAGTGACCATTCCTTTGGTAAGACTATAAATACTACTGTAGGCGATGTTGTTATTACTCCAAATATTGAAGATATAGCCTCTAATAAAGGAAAGATAATTCGTATAAAAATAACTCCTGTTAACGTTGTTGCCCAAAACTATAGGAATAAGATCTTTGTTGCTAAGAGCGGAAATGGATCTTCTATTGTAAACATGTCTTTAAATGATCCTGTTAAGGAGAAAGCCAAAGACATTATTAATAACTTAGTAGAAGAGTATAATAAATATACCATTAAAAACAAGAAGCAAACTTCTGCTAGGACCGCTGAATTTATTAATGAAAGATTAGATCTTATTTCCGGGGATTTATCTGAGGTTGATGATGAAGCGGCAGGTTATAAATCTAAATTTGGGTTGACCAATGATGTTTCTGCACAAACCCAACGAGTTGCTGATATTGATTCTAGGAATATTCAAGAAATTAATAGATTAGAAACTCAATTAAGAAAAATAGAATCTACTAGACGTTTTGTTTTAAGTCAGGATGGTAAATATGATATTTTACCTTCTACCCTTGGATTTGATGATCCATCTGTAACATCTACAGTTGCTAGGTATAATGGATTGATAAGTCAAAGGAAAAGATTATTAAAGTCATCAAGTGAGCAAAACCCGGTGGTAGTTAATATCGATGAACAAATAGGTTCATTACGTCAAGGACTGATTGCTAGTTTAAATGGAGCTAAAAGTTCTATAAGTATAAGCTTGAATAGTTTAAGGACTCAGGATAAGTATTTTAGTGGACAGTTGTATAATGCACCGTTAAGGCAAAAAGAATTAACTGCAATCGGTCGAGAACAAGGTATTAAAGAGCAATTGTATCTTTATTTATTACAAAAACGTGAAGAAGCAGAGATTACTAGTCATATTACACTTTCTAATGCACGTGTTATTGATAAAGCTTCTACTTTAGGATCATATCCAGTTTCTCCTAACAAGAAAATGATCTTTTTAGGTGCAATATTTTTAGGATTAGCACTTCCTTTTTTAACGATTTATTTATTGGATTTATTTAATACTAAAATAAGTTCAAGAGAAGATCTGGAGAACGCACTTTCTATGCCAATCTTAGGAGCTATTCCAAAAACGAAAACTAAGAAGAGTAAAATTGTAGTTTCCAGAAACAGCAGATCATCCGTAGCTGAAGCTTTTAGAATCCTTAGAACTAATTTAGGTTTCTTAATGGCTGGAACAAACAAAGAAACTGGTAAAGTGATATTTGTAACCTCAACGATCTCTGGAGAGGGTAAGACGTTAGTTTCATCTAATTTAGCCAAAACATTAGCTATTTCTGGTAAAAAGATAGCATATTTAGGGACGGATTTTCGTGACCCAAAATTTCATAATTTCTTTGAACTACCAAAAGGAAAAGATACTCCAGGATTTACCAATTATATTATGAATTTGGATATTAAACCTGAAGATATAATATATGAGCAAGGCCAACAAGATCCTATTTCTGTAATTCCTTCTGGAGCTATTCCTCCTAATCCTGCGGAACTTTTAATGAATGACAGGGTAAAAGAGATGTTTGGATATTTGGAAAAAAATTATGATTATATAGTGGTGGATACAGCACCTGTTAGTCTAGTAACGGATACCTTATTAATTGGTCATTTTGCAGACTTAAGTATATATATAGTAAGAGAGAACTATTCGGATAAAAGAATTTTACAGGTTCCTGAAAACTTTTATAGAGAAAAACGATTGCCAAATATGGCTGTCCTTCTTAATGCTGCTGGTGATAAGGTGGGTTATGGTTATGGATATGGGTATGGAGCAAAAGACTAACTAAAAGAACGGTTCTTTTTCATTAATTCTGATATTTTAGATGCATATTTAGTAGTATATCCCTTTTCTAGGACTTCAAACTGCTGATGATTATGGACATCAGAACCGGCAAACTCATAAAGGTTTTCGGTTAGTAATTTTTGTCCTATATTTTTTACTTTTTCTCCATAATAACCGGAAACAGAAAGTAAATTAAGTTGAAATAAAAACCCCGATTCCTTTAATTCGATGAATTTATTAATATCATCTTTATAAAAAGAATAACGCTCTGGATGGGCTAGGATAGGACTAAAACCGGCCAACTTAATTTCAAAAAGTATTTCATTTAAATTAATTGGAGGATTAAATGTTGACATTTCTACCAAAATATATTTTTGATATAGTGGAATGATATCTTTGTCTTTTATTCTTTTATAAAAAAGATCATCTAACATATATTCCGCACTAGCTTCTATCGTTACCTCTATATCAAGTGAGGATAATACTTTTTGCATTTCAATATGTTTAGATGTAATAATCTCCGTGGTGTTAGGCCATACATCTTGCATGACATGAGGTGTGGTGATTATCTTCTTTACACCTAGTTTTTCGAATTGCTCAATAATAAATGCAGATTGATATACCGTTTTTACTCCATCATCTATTCCGGGTAATAAATGTGAATGTATATCAACATAACCTTTTGGTATGAATTCTTTAAGTGGAATTTCTTTTTTAGATAAAAAATGCAAAATGTCCGTCTTGTTTTGGGGTAAATTATAGCTGTAAACCTTTAATTTATAATGAGTACAGTTATTTACAAAAGTAAAGATTATTATACGTAAAAAAAACTGCCTAAGAAGTTAAACCTCTTAAGCAGTTTTCGGATTATTGAAATATGCTTCTTATTAATGTTTTGTAATATCTCCGGATCCCGAAACTTTTTTATCTTCTTTTTCTGGATTCCCTTGATAATCAATGTCTCCAGAGCCAGTAACACGAGCTTTTAGAGAATGCGTAGATGTCAATTTAATATCTCCTGAACCAGTTACCGAGGCATCTACATTTTTTGCTTTTAAATCATAGGCTCTTACATCTCCAGAACCAGTCACATTAAATTCTAGATTTTCTGCTGATCCTTTTAGTGTTAGATCACCACTACCAGAAACAGACCCTTCTAGTTGATTCGCTTCCACTTCTAATCGTACATCCCCAGAACCAGAAACTCTTGTCTCGAAAGAGTTCGCCTTGATAACATCGTTAGAATAGATATCGCCAGATCCAGATAAACTTACTTTAGAAATATCTTTAAAAGGTACAGTGATTAGTATTATTTTATTTTTACTAGGTTTTAAGTAATAGTTTTTTTCTACGTATATTTTTAATACGTCACCTTCAACTTCGGTAACTACATGTTGGATTAGATTACTTTCAGCTTCAATTTTAATATTTCCTTCTGTTCCGTATTCTAAAGCTACGTCTAGACTACCTTTTAGTTTTACTTGATCATAACTCGATAGATTTCTGGTTTTGGTAACTACATTACCATTTCCTTCTACTTTTTTACCTTTTCCCCACCATTGTGCATTTACCGATGTTATGCTGCATAATGCTAGGCTTAAAATGATTGCTACTGTTCTCATAATTGATTGAATATTTGATGATTAATTTTTCCTTAATTTTACTCCTCCGTAACTGGTTGAAATATCGATAGTATTTCCACTATTTTTTTGTCCACGATATCCTTGATAATCCTTACTGGAGTTTTGTTTATTCTTTTTCATAATGCTAATATCTTCATCAAGTTTAATACCTCCATACGATGTTTTGATATTAAAGTCAAAATTCAAACCAGCATCATAACCTATACTGACACCTGTATAATCAGTTCTAATATTTACATTTTTCGTAGTCGATTCTAAATTTTTAATATTTATTGAACCGTAATCTGAGTTGATATTTACACTATTACTTACGTTTCCAATATTTGTGTCAAGATAGTCGCCATTTCCTTTAAATATTCCAACATTTTCTACTTTTAAACTTCCATAATCACAATTGTAATTTAGTTCTTTAGCCGCTATTATTTTAGATTGCGTATAATCTGCATTGAGTATTATTTCTTCTCCTTTTTCTAAGGTAAAATCAGAGTAGTCGGCATTAATTTTTCCATTTTTCATATACTTAATAGTACTATTATTAGTGTAATCTATACTGATATAATTGTCACTTCCTAATAATTCTCCTATAAGTATCTGTCCATAGTCACAGTTGATTTTTGCATTACCTCTAATTTTATCTACAGTAATGCTACCATAGTCATTATTGAGATCTATGCTATTTGTAGCCGGAACTTTTACAGTATAATTAATTTCCATTTTTAAATTATTTCCTTGCCAACTATCAGAGAATTTTGTCCACCAAGATTTTCCACCTTTATTAAAAGTTGTCTTTGCGCTAACTAATTGTGAAGTTGCTTCAAAAACTACGTCAATACTTTCTAGTTTTTTGATTACTTTCTCTTCATCGTTTCCATTAACTTTAATGTTAATTTCCATAACAATTCTATCTTCATCCCAAGAAGTAATATCTAGATTCCCATAGTCATTACTAATTTTTAATAAAGCATCACTGTTTACAGAAAACTCTTTTTTAAGTGACTTTTCTTTGGTATACTTTCCTTTTTTTCTAACATCCCCGTTTCCAAGTGTGATTGCAGGAACTAGAAATAGTAAGCATATTATTTTATAGTATATTGGTTTCATTTTCTGATAATTTTAATTCGTTGACATTGTTAATTTTTTCTAATACTTGTTCTAGTAAAGAAGCACGTTTCTGAAAGTTTTTGATCATCGCGCTGATTACTCTTTTGTCGTTACTACTTTCTACTAGATCTTTTTTAAGAATTTCATAACTAGATTCTAATTTTTCTAATTGTTTCATTGCATCTGTAACTAATTCAGTTGTTTCTGCAGATGAATTTTTATCTATTTCTTCCAGTTGAGTTTTAATTGCAACCGTAAAGAAATTTTGAGTTTCTTCCATTTGTGGAGAAACACTTGCTAAATCAGCTTTCTCATTATCACTAAAAATAGGAGCTACCGATACGATACCTATAAGTATAGCAATTGAGGCAGCTATAGCTAGTGGCTTGATCCAATTTCGCTTCTTTGTTTGTAATGTAACTACCTTATTTTGATCTTGTAGTTTTTCTAAAAAGCGTATTTTATGATCAGCTGATGGTTCAAATACATCAAGTTGATTTTCCATGCGTTCAAATAATTTCTCTATTTCATCTTCGGTTTTCATGCAACTAGTAATTTTTTTCGTAAACTTTCTTTCGCGCGAGAAATAAGCGTACGACAGTTAGAATATGATATATTCAAAATTTCACAGATCTCCTCATAATCATATCCTTCTATTAAGTGTAATGATAATGCAGTGCTATAACTTTCTTTTAATTCTTTTAATGTATTTAAAACTGCATTTGCTTTAACACTAGTTAAATCCTCTCTTACAACCCCTTCTGTTTCATCTGTAAGTGCATATGCTACGGTTTCTAAAGGGACCTCACCATAACTATTACGCTTACGAGATATTGTAAGACTTGAATTAATAACTATTTTTTTTAACCAAGCTCCAAACAGTTTATCATCCTCTAGCATTGATAGCTTTGTGAATGCTGTTAGAAAAGCTTCCTGCATTACGTCCTCAGCTTCTGCAGAATCTTTTATAATCCTATAAGCGCTATTATACATAGCTTTATAGTATCGATTATAAATTTCCATCTGCGCTCCCTGATCGCATTTGCGGCATCTTTCTACCAGTTGCTCGGTATTTAGTTTGGTTAGTGTCAAAAACTTCAGTTTATTTTATATAAAGATATGGATAGATACATTTTGTTACAGTTTTAAAAATATTTTTTTGAAGTTTATGGCATAACAATTGAATTATCTAAGTAGGATCAACTATAAATAGCTTATTTTGTTACTGTTATTGATTCTAAAATCAGTTTTATTAAATTTTTAAAGAATGTTGTTTTGACTTAATGACAAAATGACTTTGATATATACTTATGACGAAATCCAAATTAACAACTCTTGACAGTTTGTCATTACAAGGAATAAATGAAGATGCAGAATTAATACCTTTAATGACTCCTGAAGATGAGGAGGAAATAGATAAAGAAGATTTACCCGAGACTCTTCCTATATTACCGCTTAGAAATACAGTGCTGTTTCCTGGTGTGGTAATTCCTATTACAGCTGGTAGAGATAAATCAATTAAACTTCTTAACGAAGCTAATAATGGTAATAAAACTATTGGTGTAGTTTCTCAAAAAGAAGAAGATGTAGAAAACCCAACATCAAAGGATATAAATAAAGTTGGAGTAGTGGCTAGAATCTTAAGAGTTCTTAAGATGCCTGATGGAAACACCACGGTTATTTTACAAGGGAAAAAAAGATTTAAGATTGATGAAATTTTAGAAGAAGATCCTTATATAAGAGCCAGAGTAGTAGAAGTAAAGGAAAATAGACCTTCTAAAGAGAATCAGGAATTTAATACAATCATTGATTCTATTAAAGAATTAGCATTAGAGATTATTAAAGAAAGCCCAAATATCCCTTCTGAAGCCTCTTTTGCAATAAAAAATATAGAAAGTAATTCCTTTTTGATCAATTTTGTTTCTTCGAATCTTAATTTACCTGTTGATGAGAAACAAAAAATACTAGAGATAGATAGTATAAAGGATAGAGCGCTTGCTACACTAAAGTATATGAATCTGGAGTTTCAGAAATTAGAACTCAGAAATGATATACAGAATAAGGTGCAGCATGATATGAGTCAACAACAACGTGAATATTTTCTTCATCAACAGATGAAAACTATTCAAGAAGAGCTTGGTGGAGTATCTCATGAAGATGAAATAGAAGAGATGCAGGCGCGCAGTAAGGATAAGAAATGGGATGAAAATGTAAAAAAACATTTTGATAAAGAATTGTCCAAAATGCGTCGTATGAATCCGCAGGTAGCGGAATACTCTATTCAGAGAAATTATCTTGATCTATTTCTAGATTTGCCTTGGAATGAGTTTAGTCAGGATAAATTTGATCTTAAACGCGCAAAGAAAATTCTTGATCGCGATCATTATGGATTAGATGAAGTAAAAAAACGTATCATCGAGTATTTAGCAGTGCTAAAACTTCGTAATGATATGAAGTCCCCAATATTATGTTTGTATGGACCTCCAGGAGTTGGTAAAACTTCTTTAGGAAAATCCATTGCAGAAGCATTGGGTAGAGAATATGTTCGTATTTCATTAGGAGGATTACGAGACGAGGCCGAGATTAGAGGACATAGAAAAACTTATATTGGAGCAATGCCTGGTAGAATTGTTCAAAGCCTTAAGAAAGCCGGGACTAGTAATCCAGTATTTGTACTAGATGAAATAGATAAACTCTCTGTTGGAAATCAAGGAGACCCTTCTTCTGCATTATTAGAAGTTTTAGATCCAGAACAAAACTCGGAGTTCCATGATAATTTCCTCGAAATGGGATTTGATCTTTCTAAAGTGATGTTTATAGCTACTTCTAATAGTCTAAATACTATACAACCCGCATTACGTGATCGTATGGAGATTATTAATGTTACTGGATATACAATTGAAGAAAAAGTAGAAATAGCAAAGCAACATTTACTTCCAAAACAATTGGTAGAACATGGATTGGATAAGTCACATCTTAAAATAGGGAAAGCTCAATTAGAAAAAATTGTAGAAGGTTACACAAGAGAATCTGGAGTAAGAGGCCTAGAAAAGCAGATCGCTAAAATGGTTCGATATGCGGCTAAGAACATTGCAATGGAAGATTCATACAATGTTAAGGTTAGCAATGAAGATGTTGTAGAAGTACTTGGGGTTCCTAGATTAGAACGTGATAAGTATGAAAATAATGAGGTTGCAGGTGTTGTAACAGGTTTAGCCTGGACGAGTGTCGGTGGAGATATTTTGTTTATAGAATCCATTCTTTCTAAAGGAAAAGGTAGTCTTACTATTACCGGAAACTTAGGTAAAGTAATGAAAGAATCTGCTACCATTGCTATGGAGTATATAAAGGCAAATGCAGATATATTGGGAATTAATCAGGATATTTTTAGTAATTATAATGTTCATATACATGTTCCAGAGGGAGCAACTCCTAAGGATGGACCAAGTGCAGGTATAACGATGTTAACTTCTCTAGTATCTTTATTTACACAAAGAAAAGTGAAAAAAAGTATCGCAATGACCGGAGAGATTACACTAAGAGGTAAAGTATTGCCAGTAGGAGGGATAAAAGAAAAAATTCTAGCTGCGAAAAGAGCTCATATTAAAGAAATATTACTTTGTGAAGATAATAAAAGAGATATTGAAGAAATAAAATCGGAATATCTTAAAGGGTTGAAATTTCACTACGTAAAAGAAATGAGTGAAGTATTAGAATTAGCATTGACTAAAAGCAAGGTTAAAAATGCTAAAAAATTATAATCAATTCATTGATTAATGTAATTACAACTTTTTAAATTAAAATAATCCCGCTGAAAAGCGGGATTTTAGTTTAAGATTTCCACCCTTGGAGCGATCTTTTTATTAGATTCATTACCAAATTTGATGTTTAATACCTTTTGCTTCCAGATATTATTAAATGCTTGAATCTATTGATTTTATTGCATCTTTCTAGTTTTTAGGTGTTTAATTAGAAAAAAAATAGCAGAAAAGTGTAACAAAATTTATCAATGTTCGTCATATAGGTGTAAACAGTAGAGAAATCAACGATATCTTTTACTAGATCATCAAAAGTTGAATTAATACTAAAAAGGGGGTTCATCCTGATACATCTTAGGATGAGTGCTTTTTGAAATAGCGTATTATATTTTAACTGGCAATCAAAAAACAAGATTTACTTTACTAATAATTACAAGTTCGAACAATATTTTTTTGAGCGTTTATCCTGATACTACTTGGGATGAGCGCTTTTCTTATTTTAGTGGTAAATCAACTATTTTCTTTCACTTTTTTTGAGGTTTACACGCAGCTATAAGTTGTTTAAATATCTTACTTTTAAACTATAAACCAGACTTTATTTGAAACTCATGTTTTCATTGACCAACGAGTATATTACACATGAAAAATCTCTTAAATCTAAAGTTAGATTTTTAACTTATTGAAAAGCATACTGAGTGTCTTTTATAATAAGTTCACTTTCTAAAAAGTTTTGGTAGAACGGGACTGTTATAAACAATCCCGTTTTTTTTATCATATATTCCGATAAGCTAAAAAATATCATTAATCTTGCATACTATGGACATAGTATCTAATATTAAGACTCAAAGATTAGCAATAAAACTTAAGCCCGCTGCAGAAAAAATGGTAAAGCGGGGACATCCTTGGATTTTTGAAAACAGTATTCTTAAACAAAATGTAAAAGGTAATGCCGGTGATTTAGCTATTATATACGATCATAAAAAAAATACCATATTAGCTATTGGGTTATATGATCCATATTCTCCAATCAGGATTAAACTGATTCAGTTTAAAAAAGCGGCGCAGATTAATAATGATTGGTTTAGTAATTGCATACAGGAAGCTTATGCTCTAAGAAAGCCTTTATTAGAAACCGATACGAATAGTTATAGATTGATATTTGGTGAAAATGATCAAATGCCAGGGTTTATTGCTGATGTGTATAATAATGTTTTAGTTATAAAATTATATTCTCATATTTGGTTCCCTTACCTCAATTGGATAGTTCCTAATTTAATTAAGCAATCTGACAGCAAAACTGTAGTAGTTAGATTAAGTAGATCCTTACAAACAGTAGGGGAAACTTATAACTTAGAGGATGGTAAAATAATTTATGGACACCTGGAAAATGAAGTTGTCATTTTTAGAGAACATGGGGTCTTATTTTCTGCTAATGTAATTAAAGGTCATAAGACTGGATATTTCCTGGATCATAGACATAATCGTAAACGAGTAGGGGATTTATCTAAAGAGAAAACAGTGTTAGATGTGTTCTCATATGCAGGAGGGTTTTCTATTCATGCTTTGACAGGTGGTGCAAAAGAGGTGATAAGCTTGGATATTAGCAAACATGCATTAGAAATGGCGAAGGATAATGCTTCTTTAAATGAACATTCTGGAAATCATAATATTATGGTCGCAGATGCTTTTGAAGGTCTACAAAGTTTAATTCATCAGAAAAAGAAATTTGATATTGTTGTAATTGACCCACCATCTTTTGCGAAAAGAGAAAGTGAAATTAAAAAAGCTAAAAATAGTTATGCTAGATTGGCTAAACTTGGAGCACAATTAGTGAAAAATCAAGGCATTTTGGTTTTAGCTTCCTGCTCATCAAGAGTAATAGCAGAAGATTTTTTTAAAATTTGTGAAGAAAATATTTCTAATACAGGAAGAAGATATGAACTATTAGATAAGACTTATCACGATATTGATCATCCGATCACTTTTCCGGAAGGTGCATATCTGAAATGCGGATATTACCAGCTGTATTAGAATAGTATATAATTAATAAACCTGAGTCTAATTTAATACATATAGACTCAGATTATCCTGTTTTTATTAATGCTTTCCGAAAACGTGAACCTTAGCGCGATTTCTAGATAAGTTTTTAGTGTCGTAGATAAAAGTGATATCTTTTATAATTCTTCTATTACCTTTTAGATCAATAAGTCTTGTTGCTCCGCCTTTTTTAAAGTTCTTTCTAACTTGAATAACTTGTTTTTCGCCATTACCATATTCTACCACAATTCTATGCATGTTTAATGAACCATTAGTTACCTTCAACTTTAATTTTTTAAATGCACCATCCAGAGCGGTTACTTTTATGACATCACGATCTACCTTGTAGTTTACAGTTCTAGAACCTAAATGTTCCCATTTTGTAATTTTGGAAGATGTAAAACTACTTCCTACCAAAAAAATAATGATTAAGAAGGGTAATGCTATTTTTTGTATTCCTGTATTTTTCATAATTCAAGTTTTAATGTTTGGTAATAAGACTTGATATAATCGAAAAGGTTTAATCGTAATTTTTTTGAACATACATTTCTTAATTAAACGTTTATATCATATAAAGAGAAACCACATACATTTGATTGTATGTGGTTTTTTATGATCTGATGAAGCTTTAACTATCTAATAGAGTATATTTAAAGCATCCTTATCTGAATTTGTAAATTCTCCATCTTCATTAGGACCAAAGCATGCTAGCATTAAAGAATCTGCAAATGGTGAAATAGGCGTGCCAGGAATCCAAATAGCAGGTGATTCTGCAGGTAATGGGCCTGTATAACCGCAACTTTGACGATTATACCAATCCTGGTGTCTTAACCCAACACAATGCCCAATTTCGTGACCAATTACGTGTTCATTGACGTTGGTTGTAAATGCGTCTGTTCCAGAATTTATTCTTACCCATTTGTATGGTTCGCCTTGAGCATTAGGAAAACCTGCACTTCCACCACCACCAGCATTATTTACTTTATAAACTACGATATCTGCGGGACCAAAGTTAGTTCCAAAAGTAAGATTGAAATTAAGAGTATTAGGTAGTGCATTATAATTATTAACTGCCCAACTTAATGCAGTTTGCATTTTTGAAGTTAACGCGAAACTACCACCAGTATATCCAAGAATATCAATGTCTCTATTAGCAGGAGATACTATATTAACATCTCTATATTGTTTGTCACCACCATCTAGACGTTTTAGTTCTGGATATGAATCTAAATCTGAAACAGGAACTAAAATATCTCCTGATACCAAGTATTTATAGGTTTTTCCATCTAAATTGGTGATTTCTTGTATAGAAACATCATCAATGTTTATACCCATACTTAGTAATTTATCAAGCTGTTCTTTAGTCGGTTCTTGAGTAATTCCCTGTATTTCTTCAGTAACTTCCTTTTTTTGGCAGGAGTAGGTCATTGCCATGACAATTGCACAAAGTGCTAATAATTTAATTTTTTTCATTGTAATATATTTAGTTATGGTTAATTATCAATACTATTTACTAAGGAGGGATTCGATCACAAATCTTTCAACAAAAGTTATAATAGAAATAGTTTTAGGGTGGGAACAAAATATATGTATGGAACTATACATTTTTATTGTTTTCAAAAGTAAGATGAAATGGCAAATAGAAAAAGGGGCGTACAACCCAAATCAGTGGGTTAATCCCCTTTATTTTTAATACTTGGTAAAAAAGACTTATTTAAAAGAAAAAATTAAGTATCCAGTTTGTTTATTAGAATGACATACGGACTATTCAATTCTTATATAATTTTCAGATTGTGTATGATGTCCTTTTTCGTCAACCGTGATTTGCTGATAAGAATTTTTATCCATGACAAGTTCAAATTTAAATACCTGAGTTGTGTCAACAATTTTCATCATTGGGCCTGATGCATATTCTAATCTTTCTTCTAGTACATTACCTTTGATTATATATGACCCATATCCAAACCACTCATTGCTATCAGTAGGATCAAAACGGGTCCACATTATTTTTCCTTTATTATACATTTTTACCTGACGGTATTCATTAGTATTAAAAATGGTATCAGAAATATGATTGTCTTCATATAGGAATTGGTGCTTTAGTTCCCACACTCCCTCAAGGTTATAGACATCAATTGAAGGAGAAGTACTAATATTATTGAATGTAGTAGTAGAAAATAAGCCGAGGAGAATCAATACAAAGATTTTCATGATTGTGTGATTTAAGTTGAACCTTAATAAGTTACAAAAATTTTGTGAGATTATTTTGTTTTGAAATGGCTTTATAATTTCTTTAGGAGTGATTGTGAATAAGAATTTAATAACATGTAGGGCCTACTAATAAAAGTAGTTATCATAAAAAGTAAATTTGAAACCTGATAATATAGATGAATGGTTTTTAATATTTATAATTAAAAACATATTCTAGCTTGAAAACGAGAATATAATATGACCGAATATGTATTATTAACTGATGATCAAACCTATTTTGTAGAATATCTTATAGGAGAATTGATTTTATCTAATAGTATCAGTGAAGCAATGAAGTTTAACGATGAGCATTTGGCTTTAAAGTTTAAACAAATGCTTCATAATTCTTGTAAATTAACTACGAGTGTGAATACCTATATAGGTTAATACATATCTTACAATTATAATTACTTAGTTTGAAAATATTATATGGAGTTCCTGGAGAAGGAATGGGACACGCAACGAGAGCAAAAGTAATTCTTACCCATTTAGCTAAAACTCATGAAATAAGAATTGTCTCTAGTGATAGAGCATATCGATTTCTTCAGAAAGCGTTTCCGGATCAAACATATGAAATTAAAGGATTTCATTTTTCATACAAGGATGGAGTAGTGTCTAGATCGAAAACATCTGCGGATATTATAAAGCATGCGCCAGAAAACCTGATTACAAATTTCAAGAAATACAAAGATCTTCAGGATGATTTTAAACCAAACATCGTCATATCTGATTTTGAATCCTTTACCTATATATATGCCAAGTATCATAAAATTCCTGTAATAAGTATCGATAATATGCAGATTATTGATCGAGGTAAAATAGATGTTAAAATACCGAAGTCAGAAAAATTAAATTATAAAATAGCTAAGGCAGTAGTAAAAGCAAAACTTCCTCAGTGTAATCAGTATTTGATATCCTCTTTTTTTAAAACTAAAATTAAGAAAAAGAATAGCTGTCTAGTTCCGCCAATAATTAGAAAAGAAATTCTGGATGCCAAGCAAGAGATAAAGAATCACATATTAATTTATCAATCATCCTGCAGTGAAAAGAGAATGATACCTCTTTTAAATGAGTTTCCCAAAGAAGATTTCTTGTTATATGGTTTTAACAAGGAAGAAGTTCATGGAAATGTATCGATGAAGAAATTTAGTGAAACTGAGTTTATTGAAAATTTTAGAACTGCTAAAGCTGTTTTCTGTAATGGAGGATATTCGTTTATAAGTGAAGCATTATTCTTGAATAAGCCTATCTGTACTGTTCCTATTAAAAATCAATTTGAACAATATTTAAATGGTGCTTATATAGAAAAACTAGGATATGGGAAAATGCTTATAGATTTTGAAACAGAAGGAATACAAAATTTTTTGAATAAGCTGTCGGAATTCCAAAAGAAGATAAGAGAATATCAACAGAAGGATAATCTTTTATTATTTACTATGTTAGACAGTATTTTAAGAGATATTACAGAAATAAAATAATCATTGAATACAAAAAAAGGGATGAGTACTTAAACTCATCCCTTTTCTTTAGAATTTGTTTTATCTTAATTCGATGATAACATCGCAAAGAATTTATCTAAATTAGGTAATAATACGATTCTTGTACGTCTATTAATAGCCATATTTTCTTCAGTATCATTTTCTACTAGAGGCTGGTAACTGCTTCTTCCTGACGCTATTAGTTTAGCAGGATCCACATTGTATTTTTTCTGTAATAATCTAGTAATAGAAGTTGCTCTTTTAACACTTAAATCCCAGTTATCTTCTAATGCAGGAGTGTTAATTGTTCTTGGGTCTGTATGACCTTCGATCATAACATCAAGACTAGGCTCAGAATTAATTACCTGTGCTAGTTTTTCTAAAACATCATTTGCTTTGTTACTTACTCTGTAACTTCCACTATTAAATAACATTTTATCAGATATAGAAATCATAACTACCGTATTATCAATATCGATAGAGATATCATCATCTTCTTTCAAACTATCATCTAAAGAACTTTTTAGATTATGAGAAACCGCAAGATTCATAGAGTCTTCTAGGGTTCTAGCACCCTGAAGCTTTTCTGGATCTACTTGAGCCAACGTTTCCTTCATCTTTTCCTTAGTGTTGTTCGAAATTACGGCAAGGTTATCAACCATTACCATTTTCTCATCATTAGATTCTCTTAATGAATTAATTTTCGAATTGTAATCTGCTACTCTAGCTTCAATTTTTGCAAATTTAGATTCTAATTCTTCTTTTTCTACAGTGGTTTTCTGTAACGTACTACGAGTGTTGTTTAAATCCTCTTCTAGAGCAAGATATTTCTTTTTAGATACGCAAGACGTAGCCATAAGAGCTCCAGATAATACGATTAGTGTGAATACTTTTTTCATGGTTATTTAATTAATCTTTTATACGTAACTAAAACTACTTGTTGTGCGTTTTATTATATTTTCACCTACTAAACTTTTCATATCGAATTCTTAAAAATTGTTAAAAAAAATTGTTAAAATTAGTATACCGTACTATTTTTACGGTAAATTTATCCCTTTATTATTGTTAATAAACTGAATAATAATACTTTAATGTTTTTTAGGTATGATTGAAATTTTTTTATTCGAAATTAATTTTTTTTATTGTTGTAACGATATAAAAAATGTATCGTCTTATTATAAAACGAAAGGTCCTGAATCAATTTTACTTTAAATTTAAAAATTCTTGAAAATTCATGTTTTTGAATAAAAGAAAATTATTCCTATTAGGAGTTTTAGTTTGTGTTTCATCTATAAATGTATCTGCACAGTTAGTCGAAAATAAAGATGATAAGTTATTATTAGGCTATAAGACGATAGTATTGGACGGCACCATTACGTACTTACCAATATATAAAGTAAATCGACAAAGTATTATTGCCAGGACTAATTCTGGTACGACACACGATTCCAAAGATTTTAGTGAGGTTTATGAGAAAGACTGGAGTAATACAGTATTTAATGTTTTTTGGCTAAAAAAGTCTATAGATCCTTTCTTATTGCATTTTGAGGATGAAGTTTTCTCATCACCCGTAGAACATAAAATGGTAGTTACATCTAGATATGGATGGAGGAGAGGTAGACCACATCAAGGGATTGATATAGATCTTAGAACTGGTGATAATGTAAGAACATTACTTAGTGGAAAAGTCCGATACGCCAGACGTCACGGAGGTCACGGAAGAACTGTTGTAATTCGTCATGATAATGGTTTAGAAACTGTTTATGCACATCTCTCTAAATATTTGGTAAAAGAGAACGATATCGTGGAAAAAGGACAAATTATAGGTAAAGGTGGTGTGTCTGGTAATGCGAGAGGCAGTCATCTTCACTTAGAAGTAAGATATAAAGGTAAGAGTATACATCCGGAGTATCTTTTCGAGTTTAATCAAGAGACGAAAGTTAGATCCAAAGATATTGCTGTAACAAAAAAGTGGATGACCCCAAGATCGCACCGATCTACTAAGAAAAGTAAAATTGTAGTTCAAACGAATATTAAAGAAATCTCTAATGAAACTCCTACTAAAAGTGTGTATATAGTGAAGAGAGGAGATACTTTACATGGGATCGCAAGAAAACACGATATCGAAGTATCGGAAATATGTAAAATAAACGAAATCAGATACAACTCGGTTCTTAATGTGGGACAAGAAATTGTAATTTATTAATAGTTAATTTCTTACATGTTTTTGTATCATTTCTAACAAAATATTTTTGTCGTAAGGCTTTAATATATAGTCATTTAATCCTGCTTGTATAATCTGCCTGTTTAACTGTGTTACATCAACAGCAGTCAATGCAATGACGGGAGTTTTACTATCAAATTCTCTAATTCTTTTTGTAGTGCCGATGCCATTAAGTTTTGGCATATTGATATCCATAAGAATAATATCATAAGAATTGTCTTTTGCTAATTCTATAGCATCGAAACCGTTGTCTATAGTCGTGCATTCAAAATTTTCTTTTGAAAGAATCTTGTCCGCAACTAACAAATTCAATTTATTATCATCAACGATTAGTACTCTTTGCTTAGTACCACTATCTATTGTTTGACTAGCTTCATCGTTAGGATTGATAGTTTCCATATCTATAACAAAAGCATATTCGGACCCAGAGTGAGAATTGTTTTGCAGTATGATTTCACCATTTAAAGATTTAGCAAGTCTTTTAACTATAGTAGAATTAGCACTAGTTCCTAGATATGCCTTTTTTACATTTTCTATACCTATAAACTCTTGATATATAGATTTTTCATCTTCTTTGGAAACCTCATTACCATCATGAGTTACCTTAAACGAAATATGATTCAAATTCCCCTTTTTATTGATAAGCTGAACCGAGAAAAGAACATTTCCATTTCTAGTAAATCTAAGAGCATTACTAATGAGATTCATTAATATTTGAGAAAGAATCCCAGGATTGCCATTTAGTGTTTCGGGTAGATCGGGATCAAACTCTAGATCTAATGAATTATCACTATTTTCTATAGCATAACTAAAAGAATTTATGATATTTTGAGTCAATTCTTTTAGATTAAAAGGTTTCTTTGTAGGCACAATTTCTTCAGAATCTAAAACATTAATCTGAAGTACGTTATTAATAAGAGTTAATAAGTAATCTCCTGAAAATTTTAATGATTTAAGATTTTTATTGCTTTCCAATTCCGGGTGCTCATTAACTAGAATATTCGTTAAACCCATAATTCCGTACAATGGTGTTCTTAATTCTTGGTTAAGAGATGAAATAAATTCTTGATTGATTTGAACTTTCTTTTCTGTAGAATCAAGTAAAGAATTTAACTCATTGTTCTTATTATTGAGTTGGTTGCTCAATGTTAAACATCGATAACTTAAATAAATAATCACGAAGAGGAGTAAAATTCCGATGATATAATAAATCATTTGAAATATTTTATGACAAAATAAGAGATATCGGATTTATCTTACAAGTTTGAAACCGTATTTTTTTGGTAAATAGGATTATTTTGCATTTTTGACTTAACAAATAGTTAGTTTGGTTGAGTTTTTGATTACAAATAATAAAAAAAAGTAAGGGATTGATTATCTTTAACGACTATATATGGATAAAGGAATAATGAGGATGAAATCTACAGTTGTATCAATATTAGCGGTTTTTTTTGTGATTTCTATAAATGCACAAATAGAAAAACCTTTGTCTTCTTTAAAAGTTGATGAAAGCAGTAATTTAAGTACTAGTAAATACAGTTTATCCTCTGGTTTAGCCAAGCCTAAAAATAATTTTACATTATATAATAATTCAAAAGACTCAATTCGGTTTAACAGAACACAGAAACCGTTTGATATGACTGGAAATAATGGTCTTTTACAACCAAATTTTAAGGTTGTCCCTAAACATTTTCAAAAGGATAAAGAAATAAAAGAAGAATATAAATCTGATCAATATCTGGGAGATTTTAAAAGTAATTCAGAGTATGTATATCTTATTTACAGAGATCATCAATCCGTAGATGGAGATTTAGTAAGAATCTTTATAAATGATGATGTAATTAAGTCTAATGTATACTTAGATGCTGTTTTCAAAGGGTTTAAGATTAATTTAATTAAAGGGTTTAATAAAATAGATATACAAGCTCTAAACCAAGGAACCTCTGGTCCCAATACTGCAGAGTTTCAATTACACGATGACCAAGGAAATATAGTTACTGCTAACGAATGGAATCTGACTACCGGAGTAAAAGCTACGATTATAGTTGTTAAAGAGTAATATCTTCTTATCCTAAATCTTTTTAAATTCACGTTTCTTATTTTTCGAATTTTTATCATTAATTAATTCTTCGCTAATCTTTATAAGGTGAACTCGATGAAAGAATTTAGTTCTAAAAAGCCGTCAGATAGAGTAATTTTTTATAGTGAAACTGAGAAAAATTAGCTTGCCCGCCTCTGGAGGGTATCGAAATTAGACTTTTACCTGAAAATTTACTTGTCTTCGATAGTTCTGCTAGCCTGTCGAAGTATAATTCGCCTAAGACAGAAGATCACTCTGACTAACGTAAATTTTCTTAGGTCGAACTCAGATTTATATAAACGTATCTTTTAGGTTTACTATATCTTTTTTGATACTTTTTCCACACGTTAATTAGTAATGATTTCATAGTATTTATATTTTTTTTGAAATATTATGTGATTTTTTAGATGTATAACATACTAATAAGAAAAAACAAACTCAAGATGAGTAAAGAAGAAGAGTTTACTCGCATTATTAAGGATAATGAAGGTGTTATTTTTAAAATAACTACCATATACACTGATAGATCAGAAGATCAACAAGATTTATATCAGGAAATTGTGTATCAATTATGGAAAGCTTATGATACATTTAAAGGAAAATCTAAAATAAGTACCTGGATGTATCGTGTGGCATTAAATACAGCCATCACAAGACTTAAGAAAGAAAAAAGAAAAGGTAGTAGAGTCGGAATTGATCAAGTAGTATTAAAACAAACAGAAAACTATAATACCGAGTTCGAGGAGAAATTAAGAATCTTATATGCTCATATAAAAATGCTTAACGATCTGGAAAAAGGATTAATTCTATTACTTCTAGAAGGGAAGAAGTATGAAGAAATTGCATTGATCACCGGATTAACTCCATCCAATGTGGGAACAAGAATATCCAGAATCAAACAAAAGCTGAAAACTCAAATAATAAAAAAATAAGGCTATGGAACTAGAGGAAATGCAAGCAGTATGGTCTGAGATTAGTGGCCAATTAGAAAAACAAAAAAAGTTAACAGATAAAATGATTATTATGATGACACAAGAACAATATAGAAAAAAATGGAATAAAATAGCTTATCCGGAAATTTTTGGTACTATCATTTGCTTTAGCATGGCGATATTGATTTTTGCTAATATAAATACATTAGAAACATGGTATAATATTATACTTGGTGTGATATGTGCCATTATTTTATTGGTTTTACCAATATTATCCTTGCGATCAATAAATAAAATGAGCGGAATTAATTTTTATGAAAATAGCTATAAGGATACTTTAATAAAGTACACAAAAAACAAAAAACAATTTCAATTACTTCAGAAATTCTCTTATTATTTAAGCTTTGTACTAATATTTTTGATACTACCGGTAACATCTAAAATTATTGGAGGTAAAGATATGTTTACGGGTGTAAAAAATATTTGGCCATTGATTGTATTCATACCTTTAGGAATTACATTCTTTATATTTTTTGCTAAATGGGTTAAGAAATGTTATGGAAAAAATATCAACGAGGCGGAGAATATACTAAAGGATTTACAAGCAGAAGAATAGATTTTAGTTTCTAACAATAAAAAATAAAACCAGACTTGAGCGCAGAGTTCTGGTTTTGTTGCTATAGAATTCATTTTTTTGATTTATACGTACAAAATGTAATGTTTTTGTATTTTTAAGGAATAACCAATGATATTTTAAAAATGAACTTCACACTTAATTTTAATCGAAAATTTCAATATTTAATTTTTAGTTTAATAATATTTAGTACAATTATTTCGTGTGAAGATGCTAAATCAAATGATAATCAATTTGATAAAAACTTTGTTCATACGGTGTATATATGGCTCAATAATCCGGATAGTAAAGAGGATAGAAAACTTTTTGAAGAGTCTCTAAATAAATTCTTAAATACATCGAAGTATGCAAAAACTAACTTTGTGGGCACTCCTGCAGGAACCGATAGGGAAGTAGTGGATAATTCTTATACGTACGCAATAGTCGTTACTTTTTCTTCTAAAGAAGAACAGGATTTATACCAAAAAGAAGAAGCACATCTTTTATTTATTAAAGAGGCTTCTTCCTTGTGGAATAAAGTACAGATCTATGATGCTATTGGTATAGATTAAATAAAACAATAGTTGTACCTATTCTTTTTGATCCAGATACGATCCTAAATTATTAAGTGTATCATCCCAGAATTGCTCATAGAACTTCAACCATTGATTTACTGCTTTTAGTGGTTTTGTATCTGCAAAACAAAATCGTTCTCTTCCTTTCGAATTTATTTGGACCAAACCAGCATCTTCCAACGTTTTTAGATGCTTAGTTACTCCCTGACGGCTCATGTCGAATTGACTTGATATTTGAGTAATTGGTAAAGCAGTGGCTGCCAATACCAATGCATGAAATATCTCTCTTCTGGTTGGATCCGCAATCGCTTTTAGTATTTTGGTGATTTTATCCTGCATGTACTTCCTGTGTTAAATATCCTGACAGTTCGTTGATACAATTATTCCAACCACCATTAAAACTGTTGAACATGGTTACGGCAGTGTCTCCTGGATAATTAGAAATACCGGAGTGTTCAAGATATAATTTAGTACCTCCATCAATTTCTTCTAGTTTCCAAGTTACTATAGTTTCTACTGCTGTGCCTCCTACAATCCATGTGTAGATCAAGGTATAAGGGTTAGCTTGTTTTACGGTACCAGTTATTTGGGTACAGTTTTCTTTATCAGGTGAGTTAAAAGTATACCTGTAACCAACTTCAGCTTTAAAATCTGCAGGAATAAACCAGGTTGATATTTCTTCAGCCGTAGAAATAGCGTTCCAGATTTTGTCAATGGAATGTTTAAAAATGTGTTCTTTAATAATTTGATCTTTCATTTGTATGACATTTTAAATTAATAATGCAACTATATGGTTGCAAATTTAAGTCAATGTTTTTTAATAAGCAACTTTTTGGTTGCTTATTGATTGTAAAAGCCTTGTTTTTATGGTTTTAAGTATGCTTGATTCCAATCGATTTAAAAATAAATATGTAAAGTAACTTTTTTATTTAAATTATTCTTATTACTTTAAAGGTCCTCATAGTTAAGTTTATTTTCCCCATTTTTTAGTTATTATTTTCAAAGTAAAAGACACTTTGAAGAATTGTGTATAAGGGTTTTTTGATTCAAAATACCCAATAACAGGTATGTTATATATAGTCAGAATTATAGAAATTACAAATGCTAATTTGTACTCAGTTGAATAATGATATGTTATTTTTTGGTATTCACTTTTTTAGCAATGACGCATTAAAATAATAAAAATTATATGGCATTGATTTTTGATCAAATAAATGGAGGAGCACAAACTCACGTATTAATTATAGGAGTGGGAGGTTATCGATATCTATCTGGAGGAATAGAAGAAAAGGTGCAGAATTATGAAAGAGTTGGTATTTTGAAACAACTATCATCACCTCCTAAATCAGCTTTGGCTTTTAGAGATCATCTATTAGAAATAGAGAACGATCAGCAAAAAGGATTTGTTAAATCTTTGGGGAGTATAGAATTATTGATTTCTCCATCTCCTAATGACCCTAATCCTGGTAGTGATGGAGAACAATTTGAACCTGCAAACTTTGCAAATGTTTCCCAAGCATATAATGATTGGAAACAACGTTGTGATAGTCATGTAGATAATGTCGCAATTTTCTTTTTCAGTGGTCACGGAGTTGAAAAAAAAGATCACTATTTGTTAACTGAGGATTTTGGTGCTAACCCTAATAATCCTTGGTTGATGGGAAGTTTTACTTTCAATAAAACGAGAAGTGCATTTCATTCTTGCCAGGCATCTACACAATGTTTTTTTATAGATTCTTGTAGAAAGATTAATGCAGATATGCTCCAAAGTGATCTTCCAGATATTCCTTTGGATGTTCCTTCGTTAACAACGCCTGATTGTAAACATGATCTTACAATGAAAGCTGCTGCACATAATGAAGCAGCATATGGACCGAAAAAAAAGCCTTCATTTTTTACTCAATCCATAATAAAAGCTTTACAAGGATATGCAGCCGATAAAAGAGGAGGACAATGGGCTGTCAATACAGGTGATATCGCTACACAGATTCATAAGATCCTACGGATGGTTAAATCTACTGAAGGATATAAACAACGTTGTGTGTATTCTGCTAGTGAACCTTCTGGTATAATTACCTTTAGCAAGGCGCCACCTGCGCATCTATCTGTTGCTTGTGATCCAGCTGAAGCAACCAATGTATCTAAATTAAAATGTAAAGCTCTTGAAGGAGAAACGGAATTTACTGAAGATCCAAAACCTGAATCTTGGGAATTAGATATGATTGCCGGATACTACACATTACAGACTGAATCACAAAGTGATGAATTTAATAATGGAGAAACATTGGCCTTAGTTCGGGCATTAACTAACGAAAAAATAAACTGTTCTAGAAATGAGTAATCTATCTATACATATTATAACACATGGAAATGATTCTTCTCGTATTCCTAAGAAAATTACAATTCTCAATTCAAAACTCGAAGAGATTGATTCTTTTTGGATGACTCATAATAATCATAAAAATTTAAATGTGGAATCTGGAGTTTATGGAGTAGCACTTACATTGGCTTCTGGTAAAAAAATGGAAAAGGCTGTAATGGTTAAATCTAATTTAAGCGGAAAGGTAACGTTCGACTTATCGGGGTTAAGCCCATATGAAACCCAAGAATGGGCATATTTATCCAAAAATTTATCCACCCACGTAGATAAAGAAAAAGATTTAGTAGATAATACTTATTTAGGCGCTTGGATTCGATTATGGAAAAAAGAAGATGAGAACTGGAAAGTTGTTAAGATTCCAATTCAGGAATCAAGTTCCTGGAATGAAGAAGGTGTAAGTTATGAGCTAAATGTAGAACGTGATCAACAATTTCTACAAGTAGGAGGGCCTAAAATTCCCTGGAAATTAATAGCGCTACCTCCTAATAATAACTTGATGTGCTTGATCCGACCTAATGAAGGTCCTAAAAGTATTGTACACCCTTTAGAGGTTACGGTAACTTCAGATAACTGGTTTGCAGAAACTATTTTGACTTTACTTAATCAAGATTCCAGATCCAAAGCACAGGATCTTTATGATAGCTCAGGGCTGAAATCATCTTCTGCAGAAGAACTGTTATATGGAAAAATATCTAATCCTACTGCCGCGGCGATAGGAGGATATTACTTATTGAAAACGGGAGAAATAGACCGATTACATAACTGGGCTGAAAATTTGGCTAATTGGATGCCTTGGATGTCTGATGGTTCGATTATCTGGGCATGGCAATTGATCAAAGAAGGAAGAAATAGTGGTAATATGAATATTATCGAAATCAAATCACGTTTTCTGGAAGCTACAAAAAGAGGAATACCTTTATATACAGAAGGATTAAGGTTGTTATGGAAAGGTTTAAAAATGTTGGTTGATAATGACACTGCTGACTCAAAAATTGAAGCTGCATTAAAAGTAGTAGAAAAATATGCTGAAGCCGCGGACTGGACAACCACAACCACCACTTTTAATGGAGTTGCTCCCCAACAACCTGGTAAAAAGTCAAAAAGGGGAACACCTCATAATAAAGATTTTATAGCATACATCTATGATGTACCTGTAAAGGAGTTAATAAAAGATACGGTATTCGATCCTATTGATGATAATCTGGAAATATATGTCGGAGATTCCGTTTCGCCAGGAATAAGGTTAGCGTCAGATGGATGGATTAGATCAGATGAAGGAATGAAGTTTGGTTCTATTTATAAAGCAGCAAAAGAATTAAGAAGTAAAGGAACTACGAGCGGATCTATGGATGAAAAATTAAAAGACATTCATATTAAGTTTCCTAATAAAGACTTTGATTCTGAAATCAGAAAATATAGAATGGGAAAAGGAAAACTATAAAATTATGTTTAATATTAAATTTTTACCTGCAAGATTTGGCGATTGTATCTGGATAACTTACGGAGCAGAAGATAATCCTAGTCGTATTCTCATTGATGGAGGCACTGGAGGTACAAGGCACAGTATCAGAAAATTAGTAGAAGAACTTCCGGAAAATGAAAGAAAGCTTGAATTGTTAGTAGTAACACATATAGATAGAGATCATATAGAAGGTATTCTTAAATTGTTAGAAGAAGATGAATTACCTTTTACCATACGTGATTTCTGGTTCAACGGCTGGGGACATTTAGATATACCGGGCGAAGAAGAAATAGAACCTTTTGGAGGTGTTATGGGAGAACGCCTTTCAGCAGGAATATTAAAACATAATTTATCTTGGAATGGAGATTTTAATAAGAAAACCGTTGTAGTAGATGGCGAAGCATTACCAAAAATATCGCTACCAGGAGGAATGAAACTTACACTTTTATCTCCAGCACCAAAACACTTATCTGAGCTTAAAGATAAATGGGAAGATGAAGTAAGAGCTGCTAATTTAGATCCTGGTTTTGGTTTAGCAATAAATGATGAAGAGGAGGGTGAAGAAGAGGTTGATAGTTTTGGAGGTGAAGAAATACCGAATATAGATATACTCTCGCAAGAAAGTTTTGAAGAAGATACAGCAGCAGGAAACGGAAGTAGTATTGCTTTTTTAGCGGAATATGAAGGAAAAAAAGTACTGTTTTGTGGAGATGCATTTCCCAGTCAACTATTAGAAGCACTAAATAAAATAGCTCCGGATCGTAAAATAGATTTAGATCTTTTTAAAGTATCACATCATGCTAGTTCACATAATACAAGCCCAGAATTGTTAAACAAAGTAAACTGTAAGAATTTTGTCATTTCTACAAATGGTAGAATTTATAAACACCCAAAAAAAGTAACTATAGCCAGAATCTTAAAATCTGCAGGAGCTAATACTCAACTTATTTTTAATTATAAGTCAAAGATTAATAAGATTTGGGATGAAGAGTTTATAAAAAACAAATATAATTATACAACTATGTATCCAGAACCGGGAATGGAAATAGTACAAATAGATCTTTAAAATCATCCTTCATAAACCAAAACATAACACTTTTTAAATCAAAAGATTATGAATGATTCAACTAAAAAGCCAATCATAAACTGCCACGCTCATATTTTTAAAGGAGAACACGTGCCTCCTTATCTTGCCAAAACATTTGTACCCTGGCCATTTTATCGTTTGCTTAATACTCCGCTGATATTGAAGTTGTACAAACGTAGTGTAAAAGATAATAACGAAAAATACCAAGATCCTTACGTAGAAAAAAAACGGAACAAAGTGATCAGAAGAATAAAACTTCAGCGAAATAAATTATTGAATGGTGTTTTATCACTTATAGGATTTATTGTAACATACCATGCATTGTTTATTATTTTTGAATGGTTGTCCCTTGTTTTTAGTCCTGAAAATAATGACGTTATCAAATACGGATTAATATTACAGGAATGGCTAGAATCTATATACCTGTTATATCCATTAAAAAATATTTTTATTAAGACTGCATTGGTTGCAATACTAGTATTATTTTTTAAAAGTGGTAGAAATCTAATATGGTTTATACTTCGTAAAACGCTAAAGTTCTTTTCTGTTTTACCAGGTAAAATGACAAAAGATTTGTTAGATAGGTATTTGCTTTTGGGTCGTTTTACATTATATAAAGATCAAAAAAGAATTTTTTCAGTACTAGAATCACAATATCCTCCTGGTTCTAAATTTATAGTATTACCAATGGATATGGAATATATGGGAGCAGGTAAACTAGACGCAAAATCCTCATATAAACATCAAATGCAGGAAATAGCAAGTATAAAAGAAAAAGGAAAGTATAAGAATGAAATACTTCCGTTTGTATTTGCAGAACCAAGAAGAATACGAGAAGAAAAAGATCACCTTAAGTTTACATTTTATAAAGGAAAAGTAACACTTCAGGATTGTTTTATAAAAGAGTATATAGAGGATAAAAAATTCAACGGATTTAAGATTTACCCTGCATTGGGATATTATCCTTTTGACGAAGCGTTATTACCATTATGGAAGTATGCTGCTGATCGTGGTATTCCTATTATGACACATTGTATCAAGGGAACTATATTTTACCGAGGCAAAAAGGAAAAGGAATGGGATGTGCACCCTATTTTTAAAGAAGTTGTAAATCTTGAAAACGATATTTATGAGCCATTATTACTGCCGCAAACTAAAAACAAAGATTTTTCATTAAATTTCACACATCCATTGAATTATTTGGTGTTGCTGAAGGAAGAATTACTTCGTATTCTGGTCGATCAATGTAGTGATGAAATTAAAAGCCTATTCGGATACAAAGACTTAAACACTCCTTTAACTTATAATTTATCTCATCTCAAAATTTGTTTTGCTCATTTTGGAGGAGAAGATCAGTGGAATAAATATCTGGAATTTGATCGATATAGGTATAGTAATGAGTTAATTAAAGAGCCAGAGACTGGGATTAACTTTTTGTACAGATTGGATAATAAGTTTAGTTGGAAAAAACTAGAAGATTGCTGGAAGTATGTAGATTGGTATTCAATCATTTGTAGTATGATGTTACAACACGAGAATGTGTATGCAGATATAAGTTATATACTTCATGATGAACAGATTTTTCCTTTATTGAGACAAACTATCAATCATACTAAGTTAGGAAAGAAAGTTTTGTTTGGGACTGATTTTTATGTGGTAAGAAATCATGCCGCAGAGAAGAATTTAGTTGCTGCGACAACAGGTAACTTAACTGTAGAAGAATTTGATATTATCGCGCGTGATAATCCTGCAAAGTTTTTATCTTGATGTTAATTAGAGCTATCAGTAGCATACCATTTAGCAATGGTATTTCCAGCTGGTTTAAACCTTGGAGAAAAATCTAAATTAGTAGGAGCATTCTCCTTATTTGATTGAGTGTTCCATTGCCAGATATATGTTCCTGCGAACCAATCTTTGTTCCATAATGTTTCATAAAGTGCTTGATAAGCTATTTGTTGGGTTTTGTCCGATTTTTGTTTAGATAAAATACTTAGGACAGAACCCCATTCCCAGGGTTTGATAGTTGCCGATGCTTCACTTTTGTATCCTATTTCTGTAAATAATATGGGTTTTTTATGGTTTTTTGATAATGATTCTAACATTTTTACATGGGCATCCCATCCGCTTAGTACTGTATTTAAATCGGGATTAGCACCTTCGGTTAAAGGAAAGTAAGCTTGTATTCCTATATAATCTAGTTCATTCCAAAAATCGATTAATTCATATTCACCATCCCAATTTGCTGCATACGTTAATTTTCCTTTATAGATAGTTTTAATTTCTTTGATTAAAGTCTTCCACTTTTCTGGCTGAGCTAGTAGAGAACTTTTTAATTCTGTACCTATGCAAAGTAGCTCCACATTAGTTTTAGCAGCCATTTTCGTATAGTGTAACATATTTGCACGATAAGAATTGAACCAAGTATCCCAATCAGCAGAAGTAGGTTGTCTTACATTAGATCTCCATCCAGAACGTAACCAAAGGTGTGGTTTTAGCATTATATTAATACCTCTATCCTTAAGCTTTGTGATTGCATTTATATATATACTATCTCTTTTTGACCATTGGCCAACTTTTTTTGGAGTTCTCATTTTTAATGTTTCCTCATCTTCCTGATCGAAAAAAGGTACTACCGCTACCCATTCTATATTGGATCGAACTAGGTCATCAATTGCAGTTTTATTATCCTCATTATAATTCCAACCAAATACGGTCATGCCACGATGTTTTCCATCAACTTTATATAAGTTCTTAGAGAAACCACTATTGTTTTCTATGGATGGAATCCAATTATACTCAAAATCTTCTGAACTATTCTTGATGATAATAAATTTAAAAATTCCAAATAGAACCAAAGTTGGAGTAAATAATTTTAAGGAGAAATGTTTTAACATCACTGTAAAGCCTTTCTTTTTTTGTAATCGAATAAAATATCTGAAAATTAGAAATACTATATAAAGTATTATATATAGGATATGAATTACAACAATAAACTTCAGACTTATCAGTGCATTTCCAAAATACTGCAAAGATTCTAAAAATGTAAACCCAGCCGATATAGTACCAATAATAAAAATAATTAAGCTCGTTAACCAAGAGAATATATATACCTTAAAAGCTGTAAAAAGTTCGTTTTTCATATACCAGATCACTAACTTAATATATTAAAATAAAAATGCGTCGTAATCTTACATAGCATATAGATGAATATCAATTTCTAAATGTAAATAAAATATAAACTTTTCATAAATAAAGTATTTAAAGTTTAATTAACTCGTATTTTAATTAAGCTAATCATCATATAATCAGTATTAATACAAAACCGAAGATATATGGAGTTAAATAATAAATTTCTGATATTATTAATTTTGATTGGAATTAATTTAGGACAGGCTCAATATAAAGAGAATGATTGGAAAGAGAGAGATACCTGGATGAAGGTTTCAGAATTATTTGAGATAGCAGAAATCAAACAAGGCAGTATGGTGGCAGATGTAGGTTGCCATGAGGGATACTTGTCGATTCATATGGCAAAAGTAGTCGGAGCATCAGGAAAAGTTTTAGCAGTCGATGTTAGAAAAGATAGATTAGAGAAGCTGGATGAACATCTAAAGAAGCGAAAAATTAAAAATGTAAAAACTATTTTAGGAGATTATGATAATCCAAACTTACCTGATAATTCTTTGGATGTTGTGGTGATTTTGGATACATATCACGAAATGGACGATTATAAGGAAATATTAGCACACGTTAAAAAAGCTTTGAAACCAAAAGGTAATATTGTAATAATAGAAAAATTTAAAGAACATATGCTCAATAAATCTAGAGATGAGCAAATGGAGGCTCATACATTGGCTATGCATTATGTGAAAAAAGAATTAGAAACTGCTCGGTTTATAATGAAAAGGGAAATTAAAGATTTTGGGAGATGGAAAAAAGAAGAAGATAAGCGAATATGGATTTTAGTAGGGACTAAGAAATGATGAATATTCACTATACAGATTTGCGTGTTTTTATAATACAAATAGTGAATTTGATGCTAAAAGAAGTTTATGATATTGGAATTTATAGAACTTTCAAACTTCATTGCATTGTATTTCGTTTATCTTTGTAAATGTAATGAAGTTATTTACAATAATATTATCTGTCTTTATATTAAGTTCGACGCTTATACCTTGTTCTGATGCATTGAATTCAGAAGATCAAGAGGATGTATTTTGTGATCACAAGCACGATCATTCTGAGGATACAGATGATTCTTGTGCTTCAATATGTATATGTACTTGTTGTGGTGTAACAATTACATATGAGTTACTAAAACAGTTTAATGTAGCTATAAGAACTGTCATCATTTCTAAAGATGATTGTATCTATCAATCCGATTATACTTTTTATTTCTTTCCAAATATATGGCAACCGCCTAGATCAATTAGCTAATTGTTAGTTAGGCTTTATAATATAAGCCTCAAATCAAATTTGGCGAATTAAAAACTAAAATTTAAAATGAAAAATATACTATGGAGCATAATGCTCTCCATATTGCTATGTGCATATGCTAATGCGCAAACAAATACATTAAAAATTAAAATACTATCAGAATCAAACGGTGAACCTTTGATTGGAGCAACTATTTATTCGGAACAAATAGAAAAAGGGGCTGTAACGGACTTGGATGGTATAGCCACTATAGATTTAATTCCAGATGGGATTTATGATTTTACGATATCATTTTTAGGTTTTGAATCGGTTAAAAAATCAATAAAAGTTCCAAACACTGAAGTATTGATTATAAAACTAAAAGAAGATGGTGAATCTTTAGAGGAGGTAGTTTTACAATCCAATCGAAGTACTAGAACCATCAAAAGAATTCCTACAAGAATCGAGTTTATAGGAGCAGAAGAATTAGGAGAAAAAAATGCTATGAATGCTACTAATATTTCCATGGTATTAAGAGAAAGTACCGGAATACAAATGCAGCAAACATCATTAAGTAGCGGAAATTCGAATATTAGAATCCAGGGGCTGGATGGTCGATATACGCAGCTGTTAAGAGATGGATTTCCCCTGTATGGAGGGTTTTCCAGTGGATTGAGTATTATGCAGATACCTCCTTTGGATTTAAAGCAATTCGAAATCATAAAAGGAAGTTCTTCTACACTTTATGGAGGAGGAGCAATTGCAGGATTAGTAAATATGATTTCTAAAACTCCTGAAGAAGAACCTGATCTCGATATTATGATAACACAGACCCACGCATTAGGAACTACTGGTAATGTGTTTTATAGTAAACGTAATGATAAATTTGGAGTGACTCTATATGGATCTGGTCATTATCAGAAGGAATTCGATCCAGAAGATGATGGATTTAGTAATTTACCACGAACAAAATCTGTATCGATAAATCCTAAACTATTTTATTATCCATCCGATAAAACTACGTTTTGGTTTGGAGTTAATGGTACTTATGATGATAGGATAGGTGGCGACACAAATGGAATCGATAATAATGAAAATAATACGCTTTACACAGAAGAGAATATTTCTAAACGTTTGAGCACTCAGACAGTTTATACAACCGAAATTGATGCTATAAGATCATTAAATGTAAAAAATAGTTTTGCTTATTTTAATAGGGATCTCACCGTTCCTAACTTTAATTTTAATGGATCTCAGTTCAATTCATTTACAGAAATCGTCTATAATAAGAAGGGTGTAAGAGCAGATTGGATTTTAGGTGCAAATTTATATACAGTAGATTTTGATGAAGATTCTATTACGTTAGAACGTGATCAGAATGATATAACAGCTGGATTGTTTGTAAATAATATCTATGATATCACTGACAACTGGATAGTAGAAACAGGTTTTAGAGCAGATTATGCAAAAGACTGGGGATTTTTTCCTTTACCAAAAGTCTCATTACTTTACAAATCAAATAACTCATTTTCTAGTAGAATAGGAGGAGGTTTAGGGTATAAAATTCCCGATATTTTTACTGAAGAAGCTGAATTTATTAACTTCAATAATATATTGGCTATCGATAAGGATGGTTTAGACGCAGAACGTTCCTATGGTGTAAATTTGGATTTTAACTATGATACCTACTTAACTGATGAAATAAGTTTTTCTGTAAATCAATTATTTTATATGACAGCAATTCAGGATGGTTTATTGTTAACGGATACCAATACCGGTTTTTTTGAATTTGAAAATGCACAGGATGATATTGTTAGTAAAGGAGCGGAGACCAATATTAAATTTAGTTATAAGGATTTTAGATGGTTTCTTAATTATGCATTTATTGACACTCGTTTAAATTACCTTAATGGTAATCCACAAAAGCCTTTAACAGCAAGACATAACGCAGGAAGTGTGGTGATGTATGAAAATGAAACCTGGAGAATAGGTTTTGAAACCTATTATATCGGTAAGCAATTGCTATCTAATGGAACAGAAACTACCGATTTTGTTTTAATGGGGTTATTAGGAATGCGTAATTTTAGTTGGGGAACAATCTTTGTAAATTTCGAGAATTTTACAGATCGTAGACAAAGTAGATTTTCTCCATTGGTTTTACCTCCAACCAATGACCCTACATTTACCGAAATTTATGCTCCTACAGATGGATTTATTCTTAGTGCGGGTGTTATTATAAAACCCTTTGGGCAAAAAGAACATCATTAATTCATAAAATAAAGGATGCCTTGTTTTTTATAGCAAGGTATCCTATATTCTAGCTTAGAGAACCAATCTAAATGCTCATTTTAGGGACATAATTTTATAGTAACTTCATTAAGAATTATTGTTTACTATTGGTTGTTTCAAGTTTGTAACCTACCCCATGAACGTTTACAATTTTGACCTCCGAATCTTTACCGAATTTTTTTCGTAGCTTAGAGATAAACATATCAAGACTTCTGCCTACAATAACACCATTATCTTCCCAGACTTGTTTAATAAGCTGTTCTCTCTTAACAATTTGATTAGGATATTGTGCAAAAATAGCTAGTAGTTCACTTTCTTTAGCCGTTAATGAAATTTCTGTTTGATCTTTATTTAACTTCTGTTGATCCGGATAAAATATAAGTGTACCAAGAATGATTTGATTTGATGAAACTATTTGATTTTTTTCTAGATCTTTCTTTTTAAACAAAGTAGTACTTGTAATCACAATAATAAGTAATACTAATAAAGAAAGAGTATACATATTACCCATTGTGCTATATAAAGAAGGCGTTTCTTCTTTAAGCATAATAAGCTGAATAGTGTAACAACTTACAGGAAGTTTTCTGCCCAGGCATGAAATTTCAGTTTCTTTTATTGGACCTAATATTTCATAACTATACGATACTTCTTTTGTTTCACAATGAATCACTTCTGTGATATAATTATCAGGGAGCCCTGTTTTTTTTAATTCAACATCAATAATTGCAACTAAATCTTCTGGATCAATTGTCAGTTCTTTCTGAAAAGATAATTCAAATTTATGATCAGAAACCTCTTTTATCGGAAGTACTAAAGATGTGGAATCATTGTTTTTTAATAATAACTTGTTTCCAATAGCTCTTAAGGCAACTTTAATTTTTTCTGTATGGAACACATCTTCTTTTGGAGAAAAACTATGAATCATCATTATACTCATCAATAAGACGGTAACAGTTATAGGTATTTTGAGTTTATTCTTCACTTAAAAAATGTTTCTTACTTACAAATAACGAAAAATTTACAATTGCGATACACTTTTTTACAATTGATTTAGCATTGTAGCATATGCTCTGAATTATTTTCGTCTTAACTAAAATTTAAAATATTATAATAGATGAAAACTAATGTAAGAATTCAACTTAATAAATTGAATGTCAATATTGTTAAAATATATATAAGTATGCTCATACTTATAGTGTTTTTTGGATGTTCTAATAAAACCGACTTTATTAGCACAGAATCGGGACTTCAGTATAAAATAATAAAACCTGGTTCAGGTCCTGCAGTTGTAAAAGGAAAAGAAGTTCTTATTCATGAAACTACTACATATACCGATGATTCTTTGGTGTATACTTCTAGAAACAGGCCAAGTCCTCTTAAGATTTTGGTAGGAGGAAATCAAGTAATAAAAGGAGTAGACGAAGGTTTACAGGGAATGAAAATAGGAGAAGTACGTAAACTTATTGTGCCTCCATCTTTAAGTAAAAGAACTGGAAATGTTACTTTTCCACATCCAGATTCTACATTACTTTATGAAATTGAATTAATAGATATTGTAAAAGAGAAAATACCTACTAAAGCTGTTGATGGTAATATTTTGAAAATAAACAAAGAGAAAAGCATTCTTAGATGGGAAGGATTTAATAAACTTCAAACAGAAGGACACTACGGAACTGTTACTTTTGATAGCGGAGCATTCTATATGAAAGAGAATAAGATTTTTGGTGGAGAGTTCGTAATTGATATGAATACTATTATAAATACAGATGGAGATTACATCGAGTCTCTTGTAGATCACTTAAAAAACGCTGATTTTTTTGAAACAGATAAATATCCGGTCGCTTCACTTAAAATAATAACCGTTAAATATATTGATGACTCTAATATATCGGTACTAGCCAATTTAACTATCAAAGACGTGCAACAGCCAATAGAGTTTAATGCTCATATAGCGTATAAAGAAAAGAAGTTGATTTTTACTTCAAAATTTACAATCGATCGAACGTTATGGAATATAGTTTATGCATCTGGTAGTGTTTTTGGTAGTTTAGGTGATAATTTGATCTCAGATGAGATACAGTTTGAAGCCTCCATATTCACGGAATAATAAGCTTCGGACATGCAATTTCATTCATTTGACAACAAATTGTAGAAAAAAAATAACATATTTTATGATAAAAATTCTGCAAAAATGCATAAAAGGAAGTAGTTTTGCAGCCCTAGAAATCAGAAAATATGTCGGATACCACTACAGAATTACAAGAAAAAAAAACAGGTAAAGATTTATATAGTTATCAAAAAGGAGCAATTAACAAGATTTTCAAAAGTTTTGAAGATGCTCGTGAAGACTACCATTTATTATATCAATTACCAACCGGAGGAGGGAAAACGGTTATTTTTTCTGAGATTGTAAGACAATACCTTAAGCATCATAATAGAAAAGTGTTAGTGATGACACATCGTATAGAATTATGTAAGCAGACATCTAATATGCTTACAGGATTTGGTGTTGTTAACAAAGTAGTGGATAGTAAGGCTAATCTAGATGATCAGAATAAGTATAGTTGTTTTGTGGCAATGGTGGAAACCTTAAACAATAGATTGAATGAGGGGAAGCTGGATATTTCTGATATTGGTTTAGTGATTATAGATGAGGCACATTATAATTCTTTTACTAAACTATTTAAATTTTTCGAAAAGTCTTTTATTTTAGGAGTTACTGCCACGCCATTAAGTTCTAATATAAAATTACCAATGAAAGACAATTATGATGAATTAATTGTTGGTGAAACTATAGAGTCTCTAATTGAGAATGAATTCTTAGCGCGAGCAGATGTATTTGCTTATAATATGGGATTAACTTCTCTAGAGGTAGGATCTAATGGAGATTATACAGTAAAATCTTCAGAAGATTTATATACCAATAGTAATATGCTGAGTCAGCTATTGCAAGCCTATGAAAAGCATTCTAAAGGTAAAAAGACATTAATATTTAATAATGGTATTAACACTTCATTACATGTTTACGATACTTTTAGATCTGCGGGATATCCTATTGCGCATTTAGATAATACTGCTACCAAAAAACAAAGAAAACAGATTCTTCAATGGTTTAAGGAGACACCTGATGCTATTTTAACTTCTGTAAGTATTTTGACCACAGGATTTGATGAACCTACGGTAGATACTATTATCCTTAATCGTGCTACTAAGTCATTGACTTTATATTATCAGATGATCGGTCGTGGATCTCGTATATTAAAAAATAAGTCTACATTTAATGTTATTGATCTAGGAAATAATTATCATCGTTTTGGACCTTGGGGAGCAGATTTAGATTGGCAGAAAATATTCAATTCGCCGGATTATTACATGGATAAACTCCTTAACGATGAGGATATTGAAAACAAGTTCAAACATGAAATGCCGGAAGAATTAAGAGCTGAGTTTGCTAATTCCGAAGAAGTGTATTTTGACATCAAAGAGACATATAAAGATTCTGTTAGAAAAGGAGAATCTTCTAAAGTTGTTTTAGAACGATCCATAGCACAACATGCAAAAATTTGTATAGAAAATAGTGAAGATGTTTATGATGCTATTGCTTTAGCTAAGTTACTAGGAGATGATATAGATCATAGGATACAGAGTTATGCTAAATGCATAAGTAGAAGTACATATAACTTTTTATCTTGGTTAAAGGATGATTATAGAAAAAAACTGAATGCTTATTTAAGAGAAAATTTCGATACTAAATTCGAAGAAATTCACGGTAGACCTCCCGAATAGACCTTGATTTTTATTTTTTTCTATTCTTTTTGGAATTTCCAGGCTATAAATCGGCTTTGTTTATTTCCTTGAGACATTTGTACAGTTTTATGAATCGCTTTTAGCTTATTAAGCTGTTTGTAAATTTTTGGCAAATTATCTTTTTTGGATACTAAAGAAGTAAACCAGCCTACTTGAGTTTTATAATTTTTACTTTGTTTAATCATTCGTTTAATAAACAAAGCTTCGCCACCGTTACACCATAATTCATTAGCCTGTCCACCAAAATTTAATACCAATGATGTAGTTTTTTCGTTGCTTGTAGATAGATTTTTTAATTTACGAAGTGTCCCTTTGGTAGCCTCATCTTCTGAAGAATGAAAAGGAGGATTGCAGATAGAAAAATGATAATATTCATTAGGTTTAATAATACCTTCAAAAATATTAGCATTATTTTCTTGATGCCTAAGCTCAATATTCTTCTTTAAATTAGGAGTTAAATCTACATTAGCTTGAGCAGCGGAAACAGCAGTCATGTTAATATCTACACCAATCATTTTCCAATTGTATATTTGAGATC
This sequence comes from uncultured Aquimarina sp., assembly GCF_947492405.1. GTDB lineage: Bacteria > Bacteroidota > Bacteroidia > Flavobacteriales > Flavobacteriaceae > Aquimarina. The sequence continues at coordinate 911,231 of NZ_CANLMP010000001.1, read as the reverse complement.
CTAGTATAGGATAAATACAATTTGCACCAACACCAATGTCCAACCCTTTTACTTGGTCATTACTTCCATCTTTTGTTAATAGATCAGCAATATGATGAATGTAATCAGCTCTCCCCGGAATAGGAGGACATAAATAACCTTTAGGGATATTCCAGTCATTTAAGCGATAATAATGCTTCAGAATTGCTTTATTCAATTCAAGTACTGCTTGATTGTTAGAAAAATCAATACTCTTATTACCGTAAGAATTTACAGAAAGATAGCTTGATAAATCTTGATGAGATGTAATTAAGACATCAAAGTCGTAAGTGGAATTATGGATATTATTGGGATGCAAAATAGAAATGGAATTATGAAAGTGTAAATATACAGATTATAATTACCGAAATAAGTAGTAGCGAGATGATAGAAGTTTTTGCGTATTCTCTTTTACATTTTAAAAATAAGGGATAAAATATGTTAAAATAAAGTTAAAAAAATAAATTTTATCCTCTATTTTATACTGTTATCAATGTTGTTTATAACATAAAAAAAGAAATATTTTCCATCTCCAATAAAAACCTTCTTAACAGTGATAGATACACATTTTATAGTGCTTAAAAAGTTCATAATTCCCTATTTTTTTAAGTATTAAAATAGATCGATAATCGATGTAAATGCTATGAAACAAAATGTTTTTCATTTTTGACAGGGGAAAAAACCCCTTATTTTGAGTTGTTTAATTTCTTATATTTATGTTAATTAATCGTCACAAATATTCTCACACAAACTTAATTACAATGCAATTAATATATAAATATTGCATTAAAGATTAGCTTATTTAAAATTTAATTTGAGCAAATCATACTTCGATGATTTATAGTTCTTGTTGCTACAACTATAATCAGAATTACCCAATTATAAAAAGCTCGAAAGATGTATTCAGTCTGTGCTTCAAAGCGCGTGGAATACTTAGGACTCATTAATCTGTAATGTTTAATATTTAATATTCGATTTATGAAGTTAGTTGTAGCAACGCTTAGTTTTTTATTTTTAATTTCTTGTGCAGTAGAAGATGATTATGTTCAATTTCAGATTGAACAGGTGTTTTCTGATAATTTAGAACAAACCATTAAGGTTGATATTATTTATGTGCAATCTTCTGTAGCTTCCAATCAATCTTTTTATAATTTAGATGAAACTGCTTTTATCCAGAATCTGAATGGTAGTTTTTTTCATCGATATGGCATTGGACTTGAAATTGGAGATATTCAAACACTAATTAATGATGAATTATATGATTTAAGAGATAATAGTGGAGAAGAATCAAGGGTGTTTTTAGCTCAGACACAGGATTTGTATAATAAAAATAGAATGAACATATATATTATAAAGAGGTCTCATACCGATGCAATAGCGGGTATAGGTAAAAATCAAAGAGCCTTAATTACTGATGAGTTTTTGTTTACGGCAACGGCTCCACATGAGATAGGTCATGCTTTAGGGTTGTTTCATTCTACAATAGAGGGAAATGTAATGAGTAAAATAAGACCACATATGAGAAAGGATTTCACAAATGCGCAAGTTGATCAAATGAAGAATGCTATGAAAAAAATTGAAGAATTTTAGATGGTGATTTTGCTAAGAGTTACATTAAATTCTTCTTTAATTTTTCGTAGTATTCTTTTAACTAAGTTTCCTTTTTTATGTAGTTAAGAGTGTTATTAAGTTACTGCTATGTTTAATTACCCAAATTTCTTTTATTTAAAAATAAAAGATAAAACAGGCTGTTTTTACAGCCTGTTTTTTTAAAATAACTAATGAATTTTGGTAAATCATCGTACCATTTCTCCAATATGAATGGGCTTCAATTCATTAGTTTCTGTGTCATTATATATTCGAGATTTAATTATAAATCTAACTCCTAAGGGGATTTCTAAAGAAAAACTAGAACCACGACCTTCAATTATATCTACAGTTAATTGCGTGTGTTTCCAATACTCAAATTGATCTGCTGACATATAAAAGTCACAGTTATGGATGATACCTAGCCACACATCTGTTTCATTGATCATCAATTCACCTTTTTCAAAACACATAGGAGATGATCCATCGCAGCATCCTCCGCTTTGGTGAAACATTAATTCCCCGTGTGCTGCTGTGAGTGTATCTATAGTTGCTTTTGCGGCTTCTGTAATTTTAACTCGTGGTGTCATATCTCAGTTTACTTTTTAGAAAAACCCAAGAGGATTTTTGTCATAAGAAATAAGCATATTTTTAGTCTGACGATAATGGTTAAGCATCATTTTATGATTTTCTCTTCCAATACCAGATTTCTTATAACCTCCAAAAGGTGCATGGGCAGGATATGTATGGTAGCAATTTACCCAAACCCGTCCAGCTTGCACAGCTCTAGATATTTGATAAGCTTGATGCATATCGCGAGTCCATACACCTGCACCTAAACCATACAGAGTGTCATTAGCAATTTCTATAGCTTCCGCTTCATTTTTGAAAGTTGTTACACAAGCGACAGGGCCAAAGATCTCTTCTTGGAATACACGCATTTTATTATTTCCTAATAATAAGGTTGGTTCAATGTAATATCCATTTTCTAAACCTTCTACATAAGCCGCTTTACCACCCGACAATACCTCGCATCCTTCATCCTTACCTATATTTATATAGTTAAGTATCTTTTCATACTGATCATTTGACGCTTGTGCCCCCATCATAGTTTCAGGATCTAAAGGATGTCCGAGTTCTATTGCTTCTGTACGTTCTATAACTCGTTCTATGAATCGCTCATAGATACTTTCTTGGATCAATATTCTTGATGGGCAAGTACATACCTCGCCTTGGTTAAGCGCAAATAATACTGCGCCTTCGATACATTTATCAAAAAAGGTATCGTCTGCTTCCATGATACTCTCAAAAAAGATATTAGGAGATTTACCTCCAAGTTCTAATGTAACAGGAGTAATGTTTTTAGAGGCATATTGCATGATAAGCTGACCAGTAGTAGTTTCTCCTGTAAATGCTACTTTTTTAACTCTGGTACTAGATGCTAATGGTTTTCCAGCTTCAATTCCAAATCCATTAACTATATTAAGAACACCATCTGGAAGTATTCCTTCAATCAATTCCATAAGGATCATGATTCCTACTGGTGTTTGTTCTGCAGGTTTTAGTACGATACAATTTCCGGCAGCAAGAGCAGGAGCTATTTTCCAAGTTGCCATTAAGATCGGGAAGTTCCAAGGGATAATTTGACCAACAACACCAAGGGGTTCCAAAATATTTATTGATACAGTATTGGAATCTAATTCACTTGCCGATCCTTCTTCTGCACGAATTACACCTGCAAAATATCTGAAATGATCAACAGCTAATGGCAGATCGGCTGCTAAGGTTTCCCGCAGAGCTTTTCCGTTGTCCCAGGTTTCTGCTCGTGCTAGTGCATCAAGGTTTTTTTCGATTACGTCAGCAATTTTTAATAAGCAATTGCTACGAAATGTTGCAGAGGAGTTATTCCATTCTGGAGCGGCTTTCCATGCCGCGTCAATAGCTAGTTCAATGTCCTCGGCGGTTGATCTGGCAATTTTTGTGAAGCTAGTTCCATCAACAGGAGAAATATTGTCAAAATATTGACCTTTTACAGGAGCGGTCCATTTTCCACCAATATAATTGTTGTATTGGTCTTTGAAGTCAGGTCTTCTTACCTTACCTTTTGGGGTTGGCCTTACGATACTCATAGTGATAAAAGAATTAAAAAAGTTTAAACAGTTATTAGAGAATAGGGATTCTAGTGATTTGTCAAGCAACAGGTATAACATGCTGACAATAAAGGACGTATCCTTAAATATACTATATTTTGAAGAATTCTAAGGGATGAAAATTGTTAATATTATTATTAACTTTTGTGAAAAATTTGTTACACGAATAACCCTAATAAATATACATTACTACCAATCCGATTTCGATTAGTATTAAGTACATCATGAAAGTTTAATTTCGAGTGATTTTTCGTAATAAAATGAGAAAAAATAACTAACACGCTTGTAAGTAGCCGGAGCATCTTTTTATTACTTAAATACTGTATTTCAGTTTAATACAGCTTAAGTTGTTAGAAAATTTTATCAATTGTATGAAGTGAATTTTAGTAGTAGTAAACTAGCTCAGGGCAAGTCCGTGAGGCATTAGATAGAAAATAATTTTAGATTTCGAGGCAAGCCTCGGGGCATTTAAATCTCGATTATCGAGTAAATGCATTACTTTTTTACTCTTGTTGCTTCAAAAGTTTTAAATAGAATACCTTTATAGGCCCTTATGAAACATAAATCAATGTTATCTGAATCAATCCATACTTTTACAGTATATGTCTTTCCGCTATCTGCATTGTAGATAGTTCCACCAGATAATTCTCCATCTTCAAAACTTAAGTTGTTAAGAATATCTATTCCCAATAATTGACGTTGTCTAAGAGAAGGATTAGGGTTTTTGTTATCTAAGCCATTAAGATTAGAAATAGGTTGTTCTGCTCGTTTATTAATTTTTCCATAAAAATGATCTCCATTTTTATAGATTTCTATGATAGAGCCACCTTCAATACGCCATTTACCAATATAAGTTTCGGGTTTTATGGATAATACGTAAATAGAAGCTAAGAAGAGAAAGAGAGTTAATCTCATCGAGAAGAATGTGTTATTTAGATTAGTTTTCTTCGGAAATATAAGTATAAAAGTTTGATTTTAGTTTTATCTCAATTAATTAAACTGAATAATGCCAGATCAATTCACAGAATAATCAATAAAAAACAGCATGCCATTTTGTATAGCAACTAGAAAACCAATCTTATAATAACACAGTGAAGTAAAAGGCTATTTATTGCTATCTATGATGTCTTTAATATCTACTTCCATATAATCAGCAATTCTTTGTAATCGTTCAAAATCTTTAGCAAGATTTTTTCTCTTTACTACATAATCTCCTGCTTGCGGACTTACTCCTAAAGTTTTAGAAATACCGTATACCGTTTTAGCCCCTTTACTTTTTTTTAAGAGCCTTTTTAAATTCTTATTTACCATAATTCAAACATACATGTATTTTTTTAATATTCAAATAAAATTTTATTAAAAAAATATTTGTATAATCAAATTATATATGTATATTCGTCGGAACAAATCCAAAAATCATCACTTATGAAACTCCTTATTATCAGTACTTTGTTCTGTATGTCTTTTAGCTATGCGACAACAAATCCGAGAAATGAAAAAGAAAAAACTAAAAAAGAGAAGAGTAGTGCTAAAGAAGAAAACTCATTAGTCTCTAGGAATTTTCATTCTGTAAAAAAATGGAAAATGACAATTGAATATACTAGTGGAGAGGTGATTTCTAAAACGATTACTTTAGATCAAAATTTATCTGTAAGTCCAATGGAAAGTGCTTTTGTTGAGGCGGAAAAATATATGAAAACATTAAAAAATGTAAAAAGCTATAATGTGTCTCCAGTAGCGAGTAACTCTTTTGTTTTGTTGGCCGGACACTAAAATCTTACATGAGTCTCAAAACTACCACTGAGATAATATACCTACTTAATGCTAGAAAAGGCAGTTGATCATACTGCCTTTTTTTAATTTATAGTAAATCCTAATGAGTACTTTTGATGATTACTTTGGTTGTTAGAAGTGTTTTTGATTTCTTTATCAAATAACCGATTGAGGTTGTTTCCAGCTAAATCTTCAATTTCTGGATTACATAAAATCTGATAATAACCGTTTTTCCACAATTCTATAGGCTGAAATGATAATATAGTCTCTTGTTCCAATAATTGCCAGGTTCCCTTTATTTCCTGCATACTACTGTCTACTATATAAATATTATCCCGGACGCTACCATAATCCATAGATTCATTACATCGAATTAAAAGCTTTGATGTAGAATTAGTTTTCGGAATATCTATCTTCCAGTCATCTATAGTTGGTTTTATGCGATCGGTATCTCCTATACTGAAGGGGTGTATGAAGTCTTTTTGCATAGAAACTCCGTTATTATCTTTTATGTTTTTTGTAACTATCAAACGATAGGTTTCTTTATTAAAAACAGGTCCTAATTGTTGATTTGGTTTTAAGCCTCGTTTTTGTCTGCCCGGTTCTATCCATAGGGTTAAGACTGTTTTATCATCAGAAATAAGTGGGTTTTCTAATGGGAGTATAGTTTTTGATAATGTATCTCCTGCGTGGTTAATGAATCTAATGTGATTATATATTGAAGTAGTATTAATTGGTTTTGAAAACTGAATATATAATTTTAAAAGATTGGAAGGAAGGATAGTAGCAGAGGGGTATATTTTTGTTACGGAAAGAGGTTCGTAATTCTCAGGAATTGTTAGTTTGAAATATTCTATGATATGATTATATACCAAGGTATATTTTTGATTCCATCCAAAAGGAACTACTGGTGTAAATAAGGTTCCTTCTTGTGCTTTAATTGTTTTTCCTAGAATTGGAGTAGAAGAATCTAACTTATCCTCAGAAATCTCACCTTTGAATATAACGATTCTTCCTTCGGGTAATTTGTCTTTTTTTATAAGAACTTTGTTTTTAGTGAAAGTAAATTCCAGTGATGACTGCTGGGCATACATTACTTGCATTAGATTTATAAGAACTAATAAAATCTTGAAAAGATGCTTCACAATAAAATATTAATAAATAGAAATGTATTAAATATTACTATTTCACCCACCAGCTATTTCCTGTTTTTAACGCTAGATTTCCATTAGATTCTCTTTGTACGATAAGAAAGCTATCACCTAGTTTGTCTAGTTGCTGTACGTTTACAAATGGCAGGTTTACATAATCTACGCCCACTGCAGCTCCTTTTTTAACAACAGGTGTGGTAAGAGAACCTTCATATGCTTCAAGATCCTTAAAATCCATTTTCATTAATGGTCTATTACTATTAGCAATAAGTAAATAACGATTTCCTTCACTTTCAATCTCAATCATATCTACTGGAGAGTTTCCGCTTCCTAATTCAGCGACTGTTCTACCTTTATTATGTTCACCAGATTTAATTTCATTCATAGGAAAAACAACTAATGGCGTGCACGTATAACCAGCAACTAAGTGTAGGTTCCCATTTATGCTAGTCGGAATAAATGCTTTTATTGGAGCATGAGTTTCATATTTTCCATGTGCCGCATGATAAATTTCTAAAGAGCTATAATCTTGTTTTTCACTAAAAGGAAAATCTATTGATCTAAATGTAGAAGCAAATTCTTGATTACTCAAACCTGATAACAATACTTTTCCTTCTATATATTTTATATCTGCTACGGCCCATTTACGTAATTTTCGACCTCTACGATCCTTTGCTTCTTCGGTTACAGGATTGAGTAAAGTTGTTTTACTATAAGAAACATTGTCAAGCGGAACCTGTTTTAATACATTATTTTCTACTCTTAATAAGATTGGTACTCCCGAACTGTGATTGATCGAGAGATAGATATTGTCATTCTGTGGATTTACCACCATATCTGTAATCTGTATCTGGTCGATGGTTGTGCCCATCATATCTGCTATTAGTTTGTCTAGTTGATCTAATTTTACTTTAGAGTTATCTAACTTAGGATGCTCACTAAGATCAATTGCTACAATTTGGGCAGCATTACTGTCGCCAATAAATAGAATGCCTTCTGGACCAAAGGTCATTTTATGAATAGAAGTAATACCGGGATTACCTGTTTTAAAATTTATTTTAAGTAAAGAATTTGCTTTAGCATTACTAGCAAAAAGAGATAGAATGAATGCAATAATTAGAGTGATGAGTGTTTTCATGACGTGTGATTTATGAATAGATCAATGATTTTAAAAGTAATAAAAATGAAGAATTCTTACAGTTAAATAATTGCCAATACTGTAATTCAGTATAGAATTAAATCTGAAACATTACTCTAGAAAACTAATGATTTATTTATGAATCACTCAGATTTTGATACAAAGCTTATTTAAAACCCTTAAAAATATTAGAGCCGGAGAATAGTATTTATTCTCCGGCTTATATTATTATGGTTCTTTTATTAATTCAATTCTCCTTCACCTACAGGTTCATTAGCCGTAGATATTCTAGAGTTGTTAAATCCATTATCATTATTGAAGTAAACATATATTGGATTCTCATTTCGTAACATGTCGATTAAATGTTGTAATTGATTATGATGATAATAGAAACTATAATAAGAACCGAATTGTGTGGCATCCGGAAGAACTGCATTAGAGTCTTCTATAAACCTAACCGAGCAGGTTTGTCCACCAGATCCTCTAAGAATTAAATTGGTTTTTCCTGTATTTCTTGAAGACCAGTTATAATAGGAATATGTCTGAACTTGAAAAGATGATTGTGCCATAATTATTTTGTTTTTTATGAAGACACAATCTATATTTTATTATTTCGAAAAAAAAGAGGTGAAAAACTGATTATCAATAGTGTAAACACCTTTTTGTTTTCAGTTTAAAATAATTGTTCTTTAACCGATTCATAATAGCTAGAGCTTACAGGTATTTTGATTTCTGATAAGAAAAGATCTTTTCCCTTTAATGCTGTGACTTTATACTTATTGACAATAAATGAACGATGAACCCTAATAAAAAAGCTATTTGGCAATGCTTCATTAAGAGATTTTAAGGTTTGATGGCTCATTATTTTCTTACTATCTGTATTAAAAACAACATATTCACTATCACTTTCTATATAATGAATATCGCAATATTTAATTTTATGCAAATCATATCCTGATTTAATAGTAATAGTGTCTTCGATATTTGTAGGAGGAATATTTTTTTTAATTTTAGTCACAGCAACTAAAAACCGATCAAAAGTGATAGGTTTTAATAAATAATCTAAAGCATTTAACTCAAACCCTTCTAGTGCATATTCTGAGTAAGCAGTTGTAAAAATTACTTGTGTAGATGAAGGAATTAGTTTGGCAAAATCAGTTCCCTTTAATTCTGGCATTTGGATATCCAAAAAAACAACATCAATTGATTCATTTTTAAGAGATTCCATAGCATCAATTGGGTTTTCGAACGAACCAATTATATCAATAAAATCTAATTTATCTATATATGTTTTTAAAAGGGCTCTTGCCAATTCTTCATCGTCTATTATAAGGCATTTAAGCATGATCAATAAATTTTATGTTCAACATAACCTTAAATTTTTCTTTAGAGTCATTAATTTCTAATCGATGTGTTTCTGGATATAATATACTCAATCTTTTTTTAACATTTTCTAGTCCAATTCCACCGACATTATCTTTCTGAATCTTTTCTTTTGGAATGCTATTCTCAATTTCAAAAACTATATGTTGTGCCGTAACATTAATTGCTATATGTATAAAGGAACCATTGTGCTTCTCAATATTACTATGTTTAAAAGCATTTTCGATAAAAGGAATGAACAGCATAGGTGCTATCATTAAATTATTATCAGAAACACTAAAATTAGTTTGTATAGGATAAGGTTTGCTGCTCTTTAGCGAAAACAACTTGATATAGTTTTCGATATAAGTAATTTCTTTATCTAGAGAGACTAGTGGTCGTTCACACTCATACAATACGTATCGAAGCATATTAGACAAATAACTAATGCTTTGTTGTGTTTTATCGGAATCTATTACTGAAAGTGCGTAGATATTATTAAGAGAATTAAATAAAAAATGAGGATTGATTTGTGATTTAAGAAGTTTAAGTTCTGTCTGAAGGTTCTCATTTTTAATCAGGATAGTTTCTTCTTCTTTCTTTTGCGCAAACAAGAAAGTCTCTATAAATGTAGCAATTACATATGAAATGGTTAAGAACAACAATGTAATCAAAAACTTAGATGGAGGTCTTCTGGGCATATGCCTTAATTCATCAATTCGTGGCATTCTTGCTGGAGTAAATAGGTTAGAAGCAATAAATGTACATATACTAATTGCTAAAATTGAAATTATTAAAAAAAGCACATATTTTTTCTTGAATAAAAATTTCTCTGCAAGATAAAATATAAGACCAGCGATAAGAAAAACCTGAAAGCCAAACATTAATAAATTTTCGCTAAACAATCTATGATTACTAACTTGACCTAAAGATAGAATTACCCATACAGTTAGCCATAAAAGTATTTGGAAAAAGAATCTTTTTGATTTGCTCATATTGCAAATTAACTAAAAATAAAGTCAGTCATTTTACAAAACTTAGCTCAAATCTTTTTTATAAATGCCATCTACATGTTATAAACCATCATTCACTGAAAAGATCGTGTTATTGACTGATAACAGGGATTTGCTGTACTACTTTTGTTTAATTTAATAGTCTATATAAGAAATGATAACACGTATAGATATGAATTTAAGAAGAAACAAAATGAATTTTGGATTGGCGATAGGGTTAGTAGCGATTATGGTATCTTGTAAATCAAATGCTCAATCTAATGATAGCAGAGAAAGAGGTCAAAAACCTCCAAGCATAGAAGAAATATTCAAAATGATGGATACTAATGAGGATGGAAAATTGACCAAAGAAGAAGTAAAAGGGCCATTAAAAAGAGATTTTTCTAAAATCGATACAGATGAAGATGGATTTATTACAAAAGAAGAGTTAGAGAAAGCCCCTAAACCGGAAAGAAAAGGCCCACCGAAAAGAGAACAATAGAATGATATTAATTGACTAAATCTGAAAACAATGAATCTTAACCTGAAAAATAATAGAATGATGACAACAATATTTGGAATATCCATGTTGATCGTCACTTTTATCGCTTGTAGTAGTGATGATAACAATGTAAATACAACTGATGATGATGGAACCGTTTCAGAACTTCATGCTGCCTTTGCTGAGTTTGATACAGAGGAAACAGATATTTATATAGAAGGCTCTAATGTGGTTATAGAAACTACAGGAAGGCCAAATCATACCAGTTCTTATTGGGGACAAGGTAATGCATTATACATAGAGGAACCTGATGTTGTGGCAACACCGAGTTTGATTCCAAACTTTGATGGTTCTGCTACTTTAAGAGTTTCTACTGATCCTCAATTAGCAAATAGTACAACAGCGACATCTCTTGGAGCTATTGGGATAGCTATTAGTGGAGCAGCACTTTTTAATGATCAAGAAGGTAATGGAGCTTTAGATCAAGCTGCAGCATCTCTAGATTATTCAGGAGGACATATTGGACCGGCAGAATATCATTATCATTTAGAACCAAGAGCTTGGTCAGACGATGATGAAGATTTAATAGGGATCATTTCGGATGGTTTTTTTATTTATGGCCGAAAATGTAATTCAACAGCAACATATCCAACAGATTTAGATGCTTCTGGAGGACATTCAAGCACTACTCAGCATACAGATGAAGCTGAATATCATTATCATATCATCAATGAACTGTATTCTACAACAGGTAGTTATATAGTTTTTGCCGGACCATATAATGGAACTCCAAATGCGATTAATTAAAATAGTTTATACCACCATTTTCCTTTGTTTGATCAGTTGTAAAAATACTTCAGAAAGCATAAATATATACACTGAAAATGTTACAAGTATTCCTAATAAACTGGTACCTAAGAAAAAGTTGGTTCTTAATTCAAATGAAGGGAGATGGTATTATAACAACCAACCTTTTTCTGGATATGCAGTTACTTATCATCTAAATAATACTTTAGAGGAAAAGGTTGGTTATTATAATGGGAAAAAACAAGGGATTGCCAAAAAGTGGTTTCCTAATGGAGCAGTACGCAAACAGTGTTTTTATAAAAGCAATCGTCTTGATGGAGTAGTAAAAATCTGGTGGGAGAATGGTTCTTTAGCTTCAAAGTCAAACTATATAGATGGAGAAAAACATGGTATTCAACAAAAATGGTATCCAACCGGACAATTAGCTAAGCAAACTCATATGAATCTAGGCAGGGAAGAGGGTATGCAAAAAGCATGGTTAGAGAATGGTAAAATATACGTTAATTATGAGGCTAAAAATGGTCGGATTTTTGGTCTTAGACGCTCAAATTTATGTTATGAACTTAAAAAGGAAGTGGTACAATATCAATAAAACAGTATGCTTTGCTATTGGCATGTTGATTATGATAAGTAGCTGTAAAGATAATAAAGCAAAGAAAACGAGTAGGGTAGAGTCTTTACCCTATTTTAATGAAGCTACATTTACACCACATTGGTTAACACCAGGTAGCCAAGAAGAAAAAGAATTTCATGTGATACCTAATTTTACTTTAATAAATCAACTTGGAGATACGATTACGAATAAAACTTTTGAAAATAAAATATATATTACAGATTTCTTTTTTACTACTTGCCCTGGTATTTGTCCAAAAATGACGGCCAATATGTCTAAGCTTCAGAAAGAATTTAAAGATGATTCAACCATATTGTTATTGTCTCACTCCGTGACTCCTGAATATGATTCTGTTCCTGTATTACAAGAATATGCTAAAGAGAAACAGATCAACCCAAATAAATGGCACTTGGTGACTGGTGACAGAAAGCAGATTTATGATTTAGGAAGGAATTATTATTTTGTAGAAGAAGATCTGGGAGTAGAAAAGAATGAAGATGATTTTTTGCATACAGAAAATTTTTTATTAATTGATAAAAACAAACATATCCGTGGAATTTATAATGGACTTAATAGAGCTTCTATAGCACAATTAATTATTGATGTTAACACATTAAAATCGGAATGAAGTTTTTTTAAAAAAAATATTACCCCAAGACTGTAAAACTGAGAATTTGACTTCTTATGTGTTTATAGATAGATTTGTTTATTGAGAATCTCTGTAGTTATTATTAATTACAGAGATTTTACTTTTGAAACAACTTTTGAAAGTATAGAATATTGTAGTTTATATTTACACCAAACTTTAGTTAAGCTGGAGTTGATTAATACATAAAGGAAGAAATACTGTTATAATAAAAAGGCTGAATTCTTACGAAAACAGCCTTTCTTAATATCAACCACCTAAAAAACATTTTTCATAGCAATTTCACCCCATTGACCTTTCTATAAAGTAGTTTTAAGTAAATGATTGATCAATCTCCATATATTTTTATATGGATAATTAATTTTATTAAGCGTGATGATCAAACCAGGATATACTTGTTTTTGCAGTTACACATAATTCATTACTTGCATTAAAAAAACTATTTCTAACAATTAGTTTTTGTTGTTTTTCATCAAATGACAATAACTCCAGATTTATAAAAAACTCCTGCATAAACATTAAATGTTTTCTGATTTTTTTTGTTTCTAAGAATTCTTGCAAATCAAAGTTGATCGTTTTTCTCTTTTGCTTAGCGTATCCTTTTTCAGATAAATAAGCATTAAGTATCGATGATGTATAGCTTTGATAGGCATTGTCCTGCATTACCATAAAATCATCAACATCTTCTCCTTTAACTTTGAAATTTCTTCTAAACATTTTATTCATCGTATAATTTGTTTAATATTTATTGTAGTAGTAATCTTATTTATAAACCAGCATCTTTCATTGCTTTCAATTTTTTCTTTTTCTTATTTCCAATTTGGAAAGCTCTTGAAATATTAAAACCGAGATGTATATCTCCTTCAAAAAAATCATCTGTGGATTCGGTAATAAAACTTTTTTCTATCATAGTTATAGAATTCGAAAGTATGATCTGAAAAACGTGTCCTCCTGTTTCTATATCAACCCCAAAGGCTATTGAATTTGAAGCATCAATGGATTCTAATGGGTTTGCTGTATAAAAATACTCTCCGTTTATAGAAACTCTCTTAGTTAATTTTACTCTACTACCAACACCAACGGCAAATATGCCATGTGGATCCTCATTAATCTTTACGGAATTTCTATGAATATAGGTTGGCGTAATTTGTAATGAAAACCCGGGACTAAACTTTCTTGCCATTAATATTTGTGTAACATATGATAACTTTTGACTGAAACTTGGTTCATTGTTTGGATCAAAATCTTTTAATGTTCTATACGCAATACTGGTAAAAAGAGATGCAGTAAAAGGAAATGAATTTTTACCAGAACTTTGTTTTAAGAACTTGTACTTAACAAATCCATCGTATGTTTTATCAAAACTACTTCTACCTATTCCTAGCATGATATCATCAGTTAAACCATACTCAAATGCAAAACGAATATTAGATTGATCCAGTCCATATAGCTCATCAGCTCCCAAATTAACTCTACCAAAACGATGTGATATTACAAACTCTAAGGTTCCTTTTTTTCGATTCTCTATGGAATGACCATTTAGTATTCGGGTTCCTTTAAAAGTAGAGGTAATGTAATTTTTAGTTTGTGGAGTCTCATCTTCTAAAATATCTAATAGATCTTGAGCAAATACTTGAGAGCTAATGATACAAAGTGTAATAACAATTAATATCTTTTTCATATTATTTATTATAAGGTTTGTGATCCAACTCAAATGAAACTTTTACGACCTTGGCTATATTATTAGCAACTATAGATGGTATTTCAATTTTGAAATCAGCCACGGTTACTGGAAAATCTCCCGTTAGTAAAATATTTTCTTTAGTCTTAGTGATTTTACCTTTAGTTTCTATTTGTTTTGTAACACCGTGAATTGTGATATCACCTGTTATGGTTACTATTTGTTCACTTTCATCTAACTTGTTGAAATTGAGAATTTGACCTTTAAAAATTGCTTTTGGGTATGTATCTGATTCTACATAGTTTTCATTAAAATGTTCTTGCATTAATGATTTTTCGAACATAAAAGATTTCATAAGTATAGAAATGGCTACATTACCTGTTGATGAATCTATAATACTTAGCACTTGGTTGTTATCTGCTTTAATATCTTCTATAGGAGAAGTAGAAAAGAACGAAGTGTATCCTTGTTTTGTTAGAAATTTGCCTTGCCCGAATGAAAGAGTTGAGCATAATAAACCGAATAATAATATATTAAATATTTTCATTTTTTTTGTAATTAGATTGTTAGTTAGTAATTGTACATTTTATCAATATTACATCCATTAAATATCCAGTACAGATACCTTTAATATTGATTTCTTGACCTATTTTTAGGTTACTTGTTTTTTTATTTTCCTCAGGTGATAGATGACATATTACACTCTCTATATCATCGCCTTTTCTCAAAACGATAATAGCATTACCATTTTTATTTGTATCGATTTCCGCAATGGTACCACTAACTTGAATTATTTGTTCTAAGTATTTCTTGTTAGCTTCTGTTTCATCATTTAGAAATTCGGCCAATAGAATACCTGCTTTCATGGATACATTGGGTGTAGCTGTTGATACATCTATATGAGGCTTATTATATATTTTGAAGCTTATAAAAGCAGCGACAAATAGCATAATTACTCCGGCAATGAGAATCTTTTTATTTGTTTTCTTTGTCATTGGATTTGATTTAATTGTTTAATGCGCCGCTTTCTATCCAACAGCGAATCAATTCTATTTCCTCATTACTTAAAGAACCACCTTGTGGCATCGTTCTATTAACAACTTGAGTTCTTACTCTGGCAGAGTTATTATTAATACCATCATAAGTTCTTAAATCAGGAAATTGGCTTCCTCCATGACAGCTTATACAGTTACTATCGATAATTGGTTTAATGCTAGCTGCAAAGGAAATAGTGGTGTCACAAGATTCTATTATTATATCAGAATCTTCTTCTACGTTAGTCTCGCAAGAGAAAAGAGTGATACTAAGTACGATTATCAGTGCGTTTTTAATTTTTGAGATAATGTTCATTTTTGAAAAGAATTTTAAGTATAAGAGGAAGAAAGAAGTTCTTATCTTCCTCTTATGATCAACTAACTAACTACTTATAAATAAACCAAGTTTTAATCTTCTAAAGTTCTGTAGTATCGGTATTAACAATTGGCCAAATACCTGGATTAGGAACATTGATTCCATAATTATCTCCTCTTTCTACATCTTGTCCAAAATAGTATAAAGGTCTTCCTTTATAGGTTAATTGTGGTGTACCAAAAACATCGATGGTTCCAAAATCACTAGCATCTAGAATACTAGGTAATCTATCTATATCTATATGAAAAACAGGCCACGCAGCATTATTAGAAAAATCTTCTACAGTGAAGCTGTTTTTATCTTTTGTATCTTGGCTAAAGCTGTATATGGTTCTTCCTTTGCTACTTGTCATATAAAAGGTAAGTTCATCTCCAGGATTATAATCACTAGTGAAATTTTGATCGTTTCCATCACCATCTCTCCCCACTAATTGAGCTTCTGCATACATTAAGGAATAATCGGGTTTAGCAATGTACCAGTTATTGCCAATTTTATCGCCGTTAGTATCACCAGCTGCATTATCATTTGCAAAATAATATAATGGCCATCCTTTATATGTATTTTGTTTTTCTCCATCAGTTCTAGTTATTACACCAAAATCATTAGCATCTAAACCATCATCTAGTGTTAAGTCAGCTTTATAAAATATAGGCCAAGCCGTTTTACAATTACCTGAGCATTCTGATTGTTCTTTAGTATCTCTCGAGAAGAAATAAAGCGACATACCTTCAGAATCAGTAAGTATTTTTCCGTGAATATTATTATCAGCTAATTTTACATTATTAGCTTCAGGTTCGGTAATAATTTGTTGATCTGAGTCATCACTACTACAACTTGTTAATAATGATATTGAAGTGAGTAATAAGAAAATTGATTTTTTCATTTTTAAATTATTTATGATTTATGCCACAAATAACCATCAATGAAGAAGGTAAAATCAAATTAATGTATGTGAGAAGGAAAAAAAAGCCTTAAAAAGGAAAAAAAGGCTTTGAAATTATAAAGTGTTTTATATTTTCTGAATTTCATTAAAATGAATTAAACGAATACATTTTAAATATCTGAAAATCAGTATTTTATTTTAATTTAATTAAAGAATGTTCACACAATGTCTACCTAAATCGTTTTTTGAATAAATGGAATTTTATCCTTTAAAGCGGTAATTCTAAATATAAAACAGGGGAACATTGCCTATGGTGTTTATAAACTTAAATATTTAGCCATTGTCTAAACTCTGCTGCTTTATTTTTACTTATAATTATCTCTACATCGGCATCCTTGATCAAAATTTTCAGTTGACTATTTCCATATTTGATGATTTTTGCTATGGCAGTTATACTTATTATAAATTGCCGATTTGCTCTAAAAAAGAGAGAAGTATCCATGTTCATTAATATATCATCTAAACTATCATTACTTGTAGATTTTTTACCATCAAAACATACTATATATGTTATAGTGTTTTCAGTATATATGTAAGATATATTGTTTATCGAAACTGGAATCAATTCATTTCTGATATAGGTTAGAATTCTTTTTTTGCCAGATTCTTTTAAGGATTCTACTGTTGATTCTAGTGATTCTTCCTCAGTATTTTCTACTACTTTTTGCTGATAAGCAATAAGATCTGTATTTAATTTAGATAGATTTAGTAGTTCACTTTCCAGGCTTATATTTTTCTGTTCTAATTGCTTTTCGTAATAACTTCCTATAATTCTAACTGCAAAAAAAGAAGATAGAATAATTAATCCACCCATGAGTGCGAAAATGGTGTAAAAACTTGTTTTTAGTTTTCTTATCTGGATTGATATTTTACTTAAATTTACTTGTGCAGCTACTATCAGATCAGAGTCTTTTACAGGTGATATATAAACAATTTCTGATACTATTTCTGCATTAGCGATACTATCATTCTTCTTTCTTTGGTTTATAAGAAGGTCATATAGTTTATCAGAACTATCTTCTTCGTTTAATGAGGTGATTAAAGATTGATCTGAATTTACTTTTAGACCTACTTTTGTAATATCTGGATGACAAACTTGTTTTCCTGACCAATCAAACAAACAAATAAAAGAAGCTTCATTATGAGTGTTTTCGATAGCATTTTGGATACTACTGACTATTTTTGATTTTTCAATACCCTCAACTATTTGGTTTTGAGTTAATTTAGATATTTCGTTAGCTTCTCGTTTACTAGATTCTAACTGTATCTCTATTAATTGATTCGCACTTACTTTAATAAAGTACTTTACACCAAAAGAAGCAATAATTAAAAAAATTACAGATATAGAAATAAAAGTTAAGAAGTATAATTTGTCTTTTCTCATTGACTATGCTAGCTATCGTTTTTAATAATTTAAACTTAATAAGCTTATTGATTGTTTTCGAAACGAAAATACTATATTTTTTCTCCTATTGTTTTTAAACGTTGAAATAATTACAGATCATCTCAATGTTTTTTTTTCCTTTTTAAACACTATTTTTCGTCTTAAAACAGGTTTTTAATGATAGAATATCTCAATAACCTTTAATTTGTCTAAGTTCTAATTTTAAAAAATTAAATATGAAAGCAAATATGTACTATAGATTTTTATCATTGTTAAGATTATATTTTTTAAATTCTAAATAATATCATCAAGAACCACTAGTTTTGTTTCAATAACAAATGAATAAAAAAAATAAAATAACTTTTTCTCTTATAACCTTATTATTGTTAGGAGGTTTTTATATCTATTTTGAATTTTATAGTTATCCGCGAATGGATATCAATAAAGTATCAACAGAAATAAAAACGAGTTCTAAAAATCTTACGGCATCATTTATTAAGAATGAAAAAAATGCTAATTCAATATATAAAGGTAAAATAATAGAAGTAGAAGGTGTAGTGAAAGAAGTTACTTTTTTAAATAACCGAAATACAGTAATATTGTATGGTGATAATAAACATTCTGGCGTATTATGTGATATGCAATCCAATCAAATGATGGAGATTAAAAAGCTTGCAAAAGGCCAGAAGATTATGCTTAAAGGGGTTTGTAAAGGATTTCTTAAAGATGCTATATTACTAAATTGTATGCTGATTAACCAACAAAGCAATGAATAGAATTATTATTCTACTATCTCTTTTGATCAATTTTATTGACGCTGACAATAGATCAGATCAAGTTATAACACGTCAGGGACAGGTATCTTTCTTTTCCTATACTTCTGTAGAAAACATAGAAGCTAAGAATAATCAGGTTTTAAGTATTATTGATTTTTCGAAAAATGAGATAGCTATAAGTATGCTAATGAATGCATTTGTGTTTAAAAAATCACTAATGCACGAACATTTTAATGAAAGTTATATTGAATCTGATTTGTATCCTAAAGCTACTTTTCAAGGTAATATTATTGATTTTGATCCTTTAGCAGAAGGGATTCAGACCAAAATGGTAAAAGGAACACTTACTATTAGGGATATCGCTAAAGAAGTAGAAATAAAAACAAGTATTGAAAATAATAATGGAACATATTTAATAACGGGTGATTTTGAAGTTGTTGTTAAAGATTTTGATATTAAAATTCCACCAATTCTTGCGCCCAATATAGCCAAAATTATATCAATTAAATTCAGATTTGAATACCAACCATATGAGCAATAATAAGTTTTTTCTTCTGTATTTACTTTTGCTAATAGGATTTAGTATGTCTATGAATGCTCAGGATTTACTGGACAAATTAGAAAAAGAATATCCAAATACTCCACAGTATGAAATAGCAACCTTCAAAGGAACTCGTATTTCGTTAGGTCACTCTATAGAAAACCGAAGAAAAGGAGTTTTAGAAGTAAAGGCGATGAATCTATTTTGGAATATCCCTAATCGTCCAAGTCAAAGTTTTGTTGCGGATAAATGGACAGCAAGAATTGCTTTAGAATATGGGATATCTGATAGATTAACTTTTGGTGCCGGCGGATCTACATTGGATGGTATTTTTGATGGTTTTCTAAAATATAATCTTATACGCCAAAGAAAAGATGCTAAAGGTGCGCCTATAAGTATTACATTGTTTCAAAATGGATCTTATAGAAGTATGACTAGTGGGCTTCATAGCAATATAAATTTATCTGATGATTTTATGGATCGGACTGCATTTACCAGTCAGATTTTAATCGCTAGAAAATTTACCCCTCAATTTTCTTTACAAGTATCTCCAACATTTATTCATAGAAGTTCTTCTGCTTTTGATGAAGATCCAAATAATCATTTTGCTTTAGGAATAGGAGCAAGGTATAAAGTGGGAGGTCATATATCTATTGTTTCAGAATATTATTATCAGGCTAATCCACTTAAATCAATTGACACCTATGATGCCTTTGTATTGGGAGTAAATTGGGAAATGAGCGACTTAATGCTTCAGTTTCAGATGACAAATGCCAGAGGCATGGTAGAAGATACATTTATTACACAAACTCCTAATAACTTTAATCTTAGTGATGGGAATTTCGTTTTTGGATTTAATGCTACGTTTGTTTTGCATTTTAATCAAAAACAACCTTAACTATTTGATACATATTTTTTTAAAATATTTTTTAATAAAAACAGGCTTGATTGATTCATCAAGCCTGTTTTTGTATCAAAAGAACAATGATAAGTTTTACTTATTTATTTTCAGCTTTATCGACAACAATACGATTTTCACGATTTGCTAATTCCCAAGCAGTATAAAATACTAATCGTGTTCTGTTTTCTAATAAGTCATATTGAATTTTATCCGGAGTATCACTAGGTTGATGATAATCATCATGAGTTCCATTAAAATAAAAAATAACAGGAATATTATTTTTAGCAAAATTGTAATGATCTGATCGGTAATAGAAACGATTAGGGTCATTTTCATCATTATAAGTATAATCCAATTCTACATTCGCGTATTTAGTATTTACCTCTTCTGAAATAGCATGTAATTCTGTACTTAATTTATCGCTCCCGATTAAATACACATAGTTTCTATTTTCACTTTTACGTTTAGGGTCTATACGACCGATCATATCAATGTTTAAATCTGCTACAGTATTTTCTAATGGAAAAATTGGATCTATATCGGTATAATAACGAGATCCTAATAGACCTTTTTCTTCACCGGTTACGTTTAGGAATAGAATAGAACGTTTTGGACCATTTCCATCTTTTACAGCTTTTGCAAAAGCTTCAGCAATTTCTACTACAGCGACTGTTCCAGACCCATCATCATCGGCACCGTTATATACTTTACCATCTTTAACGCCTTCATGATCCAGATGTGCAGAAATTACTATGATTTCATCTGGTTTCTCCGATCCTTTGATAAATGCGGCTACATTTTCTGAAGTTATTTTTTCAGAGACATTTTTATAATCCAAAGTCATCTTAGTTTTGATAATATTGGTTTTATCATTTGTCTCTATATCATTTACTAATGCTTTAGCCAAATCATTATTGATCAGGAAGAAGTAAGCTTCCTCAGAATTATCCGAAAGCGTCATTCTACCGGATGCATTGCCAAATTGTGCCACAGCCATTTGATAAACTTCTGGGAAATAGAACAATATTGCCTTAGCACCTTTCTCTTTGGCAGCATTACGTTTTGCAGCAAATTGTTGTCTCATATTAGACCATTTTGACCCTTCTGAAGTGCCTGTGATCGTAAATGTCCCATCAGTATTTTTGGGCTCTCCTGATTTTATAAGAAGCACTTTATCTTTAACATCTATATCACCATAACTTGAGAATTTTTCGTCATCAATTCCGAATCCTGCATAAACAATTTCATCTAAAGAAAAGTTATCTGTTTTTCCTGAAGAAAGCGAAATAAAATCTTCTGTATACTGAAAAGGTTTATCATTAACGCTAAGTTTTACATCGGGTTTGCCAATAATATTTAGTGGTACTTCCTGAAAATAGTTTCCATCACTTTTTGCAGCTGGCACACCATATTTCATATAATGTTCTTTCAGAAAATTAATCGCCAACTTCTGTCCCGGTTTACCTGTTTCTCTACCCTGAAATTCATCAGATGCATATGTGTATAATGCTGTTTTTAGATCTTCCGCAGTAATCGTATTTGCATAAGTTACAGAATTACTGACTACTTTTTTTGTTTCTGCAGAGGTACTTGTAGTATTTTTTGTAGTACCACAAGCTGCAATGAATGCCGTTATTACTAAAACGGAAATTACTTTTTTCATAAAAGATGTGTGAATATTAATTGTATGATTTCAGCCAAAAATACAAGAATTTCTATATCATTTTGTTAAGTGACTGCAAAAAGTAGGAGTTATCAGATATTTAAAAGTACTTTTAATTATAATCTATAAGGATTGAAGCTAGCATAAATAGATCAAATTATATTTGTAATTTCGTTCTGTACATTTAAACAAATGATTAAAAATGTCTACTACTAATCAATGTAAAAATTGTGAACAATCTTTTGAAAAATCTTTTGACTATTGTCCCTACTGTGGACAAGAAGCTGCGGATAATCTAACTTTTGGGGTATTATTTAGTAATACTATAGGTAATTATTTTGCGGTTGATGCTCGTTTTTTTAAGAGTTTTATTCCTTTAATGACAAAGCCAGGTATTTTGGCAAGACTTTTTGTTGATGGAAAACGCTTATCTTATTTGCATCCTGCCCAGTTTTATCTTTTTATCTCTGTTGTATTCTTTTTTGCTTTTTCATTTACTGTTAGAAAGGCTGATGACAGTCTAAATAAGACGTTTAAAAAGGAGTTTAGCAAGGAAAGTGCGTTAGATCCAGAAGAAATTAAGAAAGATTCCATTGGTTTAGAAATTGCTAAAAAAGCATTAACAAATAATGCAGGCCTTTCCAAAATAGCAAAAAAAGATCTTAAGGTTTTTGATTCTGTGATGTCTGCTGAACAAAAATCATCTAAAAATTCATTCAGTTTTAAACGAAAGCAGCTGGATTCTTTAATAGCTATAGAGGCTCCTTTGGAAGAAAAATTAAAATTTATGGGATTAGAGGAAGGGGATAGTGGGATCACTAAAAAATTCCTTACCCAAATTCTAAAGTTTTATGAGCAAAAAGGAGGAGGTATTTTAAAAACATTGTATGATACTATTCCAATAACGATGTTTTTGATGTTACCGTTATTTGCATTTTTACTAAAAATATTTTATTGGAAAAGAGGAACTTTTGCACATCATATGGTATTTAGTTTCTATTTTTTCACGTTTGTTTTTACTTCGTGTTGTTTTCTAATTTTAATTAATTCAATTGTCGGAATACCTATTTGGTTGCAGATCTTATTCTTTTTTTCATTTATTATTTACTTAATACTTGCTTTTAGAAATTTTTATAAGAGTAGTTGGATAGGAGCACTTCTTAAAGGCTTTTTTGTTAGTTATATATATGTGATTATTATAATACCGTTTGCTTTAAGTGGTATTATTTTGGTTTCAATATTTTTATATTAAAGGAATACTCAAGTTTTTTGAAGCAAACTAGAAGTATTACTAAAAAGTAGTCGGTAATGAAATTAAATTTAAATAATACTTTTTCTGAAGAATTACCTTCAGATCCTATTCAGGAAAATTCCCGAAGACAGGTTAGAAATGCTTGTTTTTCGTATGTGACTCCAAAGAAAACAAGCAAGCCAGAGATGTTACATGTTTCTGAAGAAATGAGTCAGGAATTGGAATTTTCTAAAGAAGATGTGCAGTCAAAAGATTTTTTGCATATAATGACAGGTAATAAGATTATAGATGATACTAAACCTTATGCTATGCATTATGGTGGACATCAATTTGGAAACTGGGCCGGACAATTAGGAGATGGTCGCGCTATTAATCTTACAGAAGTTGTATACAATTCTAAGCGTTGGGCAATTCAGTTAAAAGGTGCTGGCGAAACTCCATATTCTCGTAATGCTGATGGTTTAGCTGTATTACGATCCTCCATTCGTGAATATTTATGTAGTGAAGCAATGTTTCATTTAGGAGTTCCAACAACACGAGCATTGTCTCTTGCAATTACAGGTGATCAAGTATTAAGAGATATATTATATAACGGTAATGCAGCTTACGAAAAAGGAGCTATTGTATGTCGTGTAGCTCCTTCATTCATCAGGTTTGGGAATTTTGAAATTTTAGCAGCTCATGGAGATCATAAAAATTTAAAACTTTTGACTGATTATACCATAAAACATTTTTATCCAGAAATAAATGCGAGTGGTAAGGATGCATATGTTCAATTTCTTTCAGAAGTTAGTAAAAGAAGCCTAAAAATGGTTATTGATTGGCAACGGGTAGGCTTTGTACATGGTGTTATGAATACGGATAATATGTCTATTCTTGGTTTGACCATTGATTATGGTCCATACGGATGGTTAGAAGATTATGATCTGGGATGGACTCCTAATACTACAGATAGACAATTTAAACGCTATAAGTATGGAACGCAACCGGAAATAGTACTTTGGAATTTGTACCAACTGGCTAATGCGTTGTATCCATTAATTGAAGAAATTGATCCAATAGAAAATGTATTAAATGAATATCAAGAAGCTTATAAGCAGGAATATATTGATATGATGTATACTAAAATTGGAATTTTCACAGGTCAGGAGAAAGATCATCTACTTATAAATGAACTAGAAGAATTGCTACAACTTGTAGAAACGGATATGACGATCTTTTTTAGAACCCTTGCTAACTATAAAAAAGGAGATCACAATCAAGGAATTGAAATTGTGCATCGTGCGTTTTATAACCCTAAAGATTTAAAAGATGATATTGTAAGTCGTTGGAATGCTTGGTTTGTGAAATATAATGATCAATTGCAAAACGAGGTTTTGAGTGATGAACAACGTAAGGAGAAAATGAATATGATAAACCCAAAATACGTTCTTCGCAATTATATGGCTCAGCTGGTGATTGATGACGCAGATAAGGGAGATTATAGTTTAATTGATGAATTATACCAAATGCTTAAAAAACCATACAATGAGCAACCAGAATATGACAAATGGTTTGTAAAACGTCCAGATTGGGCAAGAAACAAGGTTGGTTGTTCTATGTTATCCTGTAGTTCTTAGTATTGTTATGTTATTAGAATATATAAAAAGAATTCCAGAAGGATATTCTGAAGGAATATATAAAAACATAAAATATAGTATTACCAAAGAGACCTTCAATAAAGGAAAGTCTTTTAAGATATACGGAAAAGAATTGCAAGGAAATGATTTTATCAGCTTAAACTATTACATTACGTCTACTTCAGAACTATTAAAACCTTGTGAAATGCCAGAACAAAAGGTTGTTGATTTTTTAGAAAATATTGTTATAGTATGACTTAGTAATTGGTAATAAAAAAATTTCATAAAATATTGATTTTCAATTTTTTACCTGTTTTTATTTAATTGTTTGATGGAAGGTTCTTTCTCTCCTGGATGATATAAACTTTTACCACGTTTTAATACATCTTCTTTATAAAAAGCGGCCTCTTTAAATTGTACATCAGCATAGGGTTGTATTTGATCATCAAAATGAGGAGAATCGGGATTGCCACTTTGACCACCAGCAAGGCTTGTTTTTGCTTTTACCTTTTCTCCAAATTCCACAACGGCCACAAAACTATTTCCTCTGGTTCCATAGATTTTTTTGGTATTATTTGTATAACGTTCACCATAAGCAGCAAGTGCTCCCCAACGTCCTGATGCAAAACCAACTGCTGTACTGGGTTTATTATCATCGAATGGTTGTCTGATATCTCCATTAATACGCTGAAAACGATTGACTTCTCCCCAAGGAACAATGCCTCCAAAATCCGCTTCTAATTGCGATAATGTTTCTTTAAAAATATTTAGTCTTTCTTCTAACGGAGATCCTGTACCAAAATAGGTGAGAAGTGCCATATCGCTCATCCGTTCTTTAGGTCTTTTTCCTTTTTTTGCATAGTTAGTTCCATAAAAGTGAGCCAATGTCATGGCTTTGGATTCTTTAGAAGTTTTATAATCCCAATTTCGTAAAATTTCTATAGAACTTTCTAATTCTTTAGTTTTATCAATTTTATCATAAGCTTCTACCAATCCAGGAATTAATTTTTCAAAAGCTGGTAAATACGAATCATATGCAAGAGCAATAAGACTATCTATGGTATAATCTTTTTTATCTTTTAGTAATTCAATAGCATGAACACCCCTGAAATTTTCACGATCTATAGACATATAGCGTGGATAATCTTCCTTTTTAGGACTAAATTCTAGTGCGGAAGTATATGGTGTAGAGTTACAATTTTGTAACCAGCCATTTTTCGGATTTAAAAGGGTTATTGCTTCATCAACAGGATGTAAGCCATTCCAATCGGTTTTAGGATTACTACCATCTACAGGTTTTGTATAATCAAAGGATTGATCTCTAACAGGAATAAAATTACCGTGAAAGTATGCTATATTTCCTTCAGCATCTGCATATACTGTATTATTTGATGAATTAGTTTTTATATCCATCATTTTACGAAACCCTTTATATCCATCTTGTTTAGTTCGTATATAGGATTGCTCTAAGGCTTTTACTGGTTCCCACATTAAAGCAGTAGATACCCATTTCCCATCTTTAATATGTGTTACAGGACCATGGTGTGTACGATATGCGGGAAATGTTTTTTCTTTTATAGAATCACCTTCCTTATACTTTAGGGTAATATCATATTGATCTATAGGGCGCAGTTCATCACCGTATTGATACATGGGTTTGCCTTGTTTCTCAGTAGTAGTTTCTATAAATTCATCAATAACATCCGTATATGTAGAGGTATGCATCCAGCCTGTTTTCTCATTAAAACCTTGATATACGAAAAACTGTCCCCAAGTAACTGCTCCGTATGCATTCAATCCTTCTTCACTAACTACATGGACTTCTCCTCTAAAATAAAATGAAGTATGTGGATTGATCAATAACATAGCATTTCCAGATTGTGTGAGTGAACCGGAAATTGCAATTCCATTAGAGCCCTGAGGTTCTAACATTTCCTTTTCTTTTTGTAACGAAAGTTCTTCAGTAATAGGTATTTCCATACCATTTTCATACATCGCTTTGATTTTACGAGTAGATACGCGCTCTATATCTCCACCAATGGAACCTTCACTAAAATACATAGGCATCCATGGTTCAAAATGTGTAAGTAATCGAGGTTTTACTTCTGGATGTGTTTCCAAATAATAATTGATCCCATCGGCAAAAGCAATACATAATTCCTTAAGCCATTCTGGACTACTTTCATAATTAGCTATGGCTTCTTTTTCTGTCATAAAAAGCTTTGCTCTTAAATCACTATAAATAGCTTTTTCTCCTTCCACTTCGGCTAAACGACCGATTGCCCAAATATAATTTTGTTCCACTCGATTAAAATCATCTTCACATTGTGCATACAATAATCCAAATACAACATCTGCATCAGTCTTTCCATAGATATGAGGTACGCCAAAATCATCTCTAATGATGGTAGTATTTAATGAATGTTCTTGCCATCTTTTCTCTTCATCACTAATTTCTACTTTTTTTTCAGTTTTACACGAAAATAGGAGCAAAGTAGTAATACCAAAAATTATGATTTTAAATCGTATCATAGAACTTATTTTATAATCTAAAGAAAGGGTAAGTTGTTATTTTAGAAGTGTATGAACTCCATTTTCTAATGTATATAATGTGGTAATTTCTTTTTGAGTAAGATTTCTATTGTAGATAGAAAGTTCATCCATCAATCCTATATATCCTAATCCCAGATAAATATTTGATTTATCTAGTTCCCAAGTAAAAGGATCTGTAATGTTTTCTCTTTTTCCTTTTAGTTCACCGTTTATATATAAGGAAGTTTCGCCTATTTCTGTGTTTAGGCTTTTAAAATTAATTAAGATATGTGTCCAGGTGCCTTTGGCAAAAGGCGGTTTAGAAACGGGCAGTAGTTGTTTAATAAAATCCTGATCGTCATTATCAGAAACTGTAGTGTCTTTTTTCCAAACAGTTTTATCACCAATAACTCCAAGTCTAAAATCTCTTGGATTATCTTTCGTAAAGTCAACCCATATAGATGCATCATTATAACTAACATCAGTTATTTGGATTGGATCACAATATCCTGGTTCCAGATCAGTGGCTGGATCAAGATTTAGCCAAAAAGAAACAGCACCATTCCAGTTATTGGTGTTATACGCGATGTTATCTTTACTGGTATAATAAATATAGCCTTTACCATTAGAAGTATATAATAGTGCATCTCCTTTAAGTCCTTTATCTTTTGCAATACTTATATTTTCTTTATGTATTCCAACTTGTGCAGAATCTCTTGCTTTACGAGAAGGAACCGTATATAGTTGAGGATCTCCGAGTGCAAAGTCAGCCTGAACGCCTTGATCAAAAGAAGCATAAAAAGTTAAGGCTTTTTTTAATGCTGTGTTTGTAGTATTTTCTTTAGCTACGTCCTTTTGGGTCTTATCTTTTTTGGTATTGTCATTTCCACAAGACCCTGCTAAAAAAGATAGTGCAAAAGCAAAAATAACAATGTAATGAGGGTTAGATTTTATAGTTTTCATGAGATGGTTTGTGTGAGATAATATGGTTATAAATATATAAAAATAATACCCATCATATATGATGATGAGTATTGGATATGAAAGTTTTAAATAAACTTTATGATATCGCTGTCATGAGATGTGGAAGAATGAATTGAAATAAACACTTTACCCTATCTAATATCATAATTTTATTGAACGATATATTATCTGAAAATTAAATATTGCTTTGTAAATATTTAATTTTCAGATAATATATTTCCTATGGTTAGAAATATTTTTTCTATTGTTAAAATGAGTACAGAACTACTCATGATATATATTAGTAAAATAGGTGTTTTTTGAATAAATTTTAGAGCAGAATTAATAATATCTAAAAACACGCTATTTATCTCGATTTGCTCTGAATTAATATAAGTTTCGAAAAACAAAGAAAGAATAAGAATACTCGATATGAAGATGATTAAAACCTTTTTGGAAATCAAAGGTTCTATTACTTCATCTTCGTTATTCTTTTCTATCATAGAAACAACTTTTTTTGTAAAATCACTACGGATAGGGTCTAGAGTATTATGAAATAAAACCTCATTAATTCTAACATCTTTTGTTTTTAAAAAAGTTTCATTCTCCTGAATCATTTCCAGAAAATCACTGGTAAATTGAGTATTAGGTCCCTCTAATTGCTCATTTTTAATCCACTTTATTAGAAGTTTATCTTTTTTATTCATTTTATAAAATGTTTTTTAATTCGTCTTTCAATAAACCATTTAATTGTTTTTTTAACTTCTTTCTTGCTCTAAACAGTTTAATTTTGATATTTGATTTAGATAATCCAGTAATACCATGTATTTCTTCAATACTGTTTTCATCGATATAGAATAAAGTAATTAAAAGCCCTTCTATACTTGGTAATGAATTGATAGCTAATTTCACAAAGTATTGAGTGTCTTTATACTGAAGACTTTCTTGTTGAGAAAGATTCTGTGACTTTAATTTCTCATGATCTTCATTAACAATGGGTTGCGTATTGATTTTGTTTTTTCTAAGATCATATATAGCGGTCCTATATGTAATCGTATATAACCAAGTAGAAAATTTCGATTCTTTTTTAAATGCGTGTATTTGTTGATATACTTTTATAAAACTCTCCTGAGCTATATCTTCTGCTTCGATTTTGTTTTTCACAATTTTTAAAGCAATGTTATACACCATATCCTTGTACTTATCTACGATATATGATAATGCTTCAAAATCACCTTGTCTTATTTTTTCGATATGTATAAAATCTTCCTCTGAACTCATCCATGCTTAGGATGCTATTTTATGTACAATGGTTACACTTTATTATGATTTAATCAAAAATTCATTCTTTATCTATAATGTGTAACCATATATCTAAAAAGTGCATCTTAATAGATAACAATTAAAAATTTAAGAATATGGATGGAAATATTTTAGTGCCTATTTCATTTATAGCCTCTGTGTTTGGAATCATTTACATATATATAGCCTCCCGACATAGAGAACGTATTGCTATGATTAAATATGGAGTGAATGCTTCTCAATTAGTAAATAGGAAAAGGGATTTAGCACAATCATTAAAATACGGAATGTTTCTGATGGGTATCGCTTTAGGAATTTTGGTAGGATACTTTATAAATCTATTTGTACAAGAAAAAGACCATCCTATATTTTATTTTTCTATGACATTTTTATTTGGAGGGATCAGCATTATTATTAACTACAGAATGGAAAAAAAGAAAGCAAATATCTAATACGTGATCGTATTGAGATTTATAACCAAAATAATCATTTCATCAATCAATTTTAATCAATTATGATACAATCAAAACGAGTAGTTATAAAAATAATTTCGGTATGTATTTATGTACTTTCGATCAGTGTAGCAAAATCTCAAAATTCTACCGTAGTAGAAGAAAAAATAGATGCGTTATTCAATGACTGGAAACAAGGTGAAACTCCTGGAGCCTCGGTTTTAGTTATAAAAAACAGAGCTGTTATTTTTAAAAAGGCGTATGGATTAGGAAATATTGAAAATAATATTCCTAATACAACCTCTAGTCTTTTTAATATAGCATCTAATTCTAAACAGTTTACTGCGTTTGCAGCATTATTACTTGAGGAAGAAGGTAAGTTATCCTTAGAAGATGATGTTCGAAAATACATTCCAGAACTTCCAGATTTTGGATATACTATAAAAGTAAAGAATCTGGCACAGCATACTCATGGGATACGAGGTGTAATTTACTTATTAGGAATGGCGGGATGGAATATTGAAGATGTTATTACTAAAAAAGATATTTTTGAATTATTTAAGCAACAAAAGGAACTCAATTTTCTACCGGAGACTGATTTTTTGTATAATAATTCTGGATACATATTACTAGCAGAAATTATAGCGAGAGTATCAGGAAAACCATTTCATGCATATCTGAGAGATCATATCTTTATGCCATTGGAAATGAGAAATACAGTTGTTTTCGAAGATAATAGTAAGATCATTAAGAACTTGTCATATCCATATTATTTTGATGGTAAATCATATAAAGTAGCCATTAGAAATTCAAAAGATATTGTTGGCCCTAGTGGTATCAGAACTTCTACAGAAGACTTAAGTAAATGGTTGCTGAATTTTGAAAACCTAAAAGTAGGTAATGAAAGGATTATAAATAGATTAATCACTCCAACTGTACTAAAAAATGGTGATACACTGTCTTATGCCTTAGGTCAGGTGATACATTCATATAAAAATCAAAAAGTTATCAGTCATGGAGGTTCTGATGCAGGATATAAAAGTCAGATTTTGCGCTTTCCTCATGAAAAATTATCAATCATTGTTTTAACAAATAATGGTTCGTTAAACGCAGAAGAAAAGGCATATCGCATTGCAGATTTATATTTAAGTAATGATATGAAATCTTTAAAAAAAGTGTCTAATCAAAAAGTACTATCAACTTCACCTATAACAGAAGAAATGTTAACCAAATATGAAGGGAAATTCGAATTGCAACCTGGGTTTATATTAGAATTTAATCAGAAGGAGGGAGGTCTGTTTATAACCGCTACTGGACAAGGAACATTACCTTTAGAAACAATTAGTAACACTGAATTTAGAATTAGAAGGATAGACGCTTTAATCACATTTGTGGAGGATAAAGATGGGACAGTAAATACATTAAGTTTTGATCACAATGGAACCGTTAATTCTGCTAAAAGGATAACTTATGATATTGATAAATCTATTCTAGAAAAATATACTGGTACTTATTACAGTGAAGAGTTAAATACGTCCTATAAATTATCAATACAAGATGGTCAATTAATTGCCAGTCATCAACGACAAGATAATACTAAACTTACAGCACTCGAACCTACTAAGTTTACCGGAAATACGTGGTTCTTTGGTATTCTAGATTTTATAATCCAAAAAGATAATGTTAAAGGCTTTAAAGTTTCTTCTGAAAGAGTAAAGAATCTTTGGTTTGAAAAGAAGATTTAAAATAATTCGAGTTAAGTAAAAAAATCAATTTATTAATAAAATTTACTCAAATTTAATACACTTTGAGTTCGTAACAAAAAAATATGTATTGCTACGAACTCAGAGTGTAAAGTGTGTCATTGTTTTCTCAACTGATACCTTCTCGTTAAGAAACCAATGATTCCTAAAGTCATAGTTACTATTATTAATGATATTATATAATTAGAACTATGATTAAGTCCACCGAAATAGTCTGCAAATGGTATTTTATTAATGTTCGCATATGTGATCATAAAAAATAGTATTTCGAATAGTTTTTTTCCTTTAGTAAGTATCCCTAATCCAGATGCTAACAAAACAATAAAAACAGCCCCTATTATTATAAATCCTACAGATGAAAATTCTTGTATAGTCATCAATCTAATTATTAACGGAGTGGCTAAAAATAATATGATAGCTATCCCTGCAATTATTTGAGACGTTAATAATCGAGTTAATGGTTTATGTGAACTAAATGCAAAATAATGAACATTATGGTAGATTTCTTTAGATGATATTTCTGAAAGCCGATGTACTTGTAAAAACCATAGTATAGGTAAGATCAATGGATATGCAATTTCAACGGGAGTTATTGCTAGCAAAATCATTCCTATAAGATTTATAACCCATAACCATCTTTTTCCTTTTCGGAAGAGTAGTATTAATTCAGTTTTTACTAAAGAAAATATTCCATAGTCGATTTCAGGTTTAGATAAGTTGGATAAAACAATTTCTTTGGCTTCTTTTTTATTAAAGATTTTGGGAATTGTATTTGTTATTTTGGATTTGTGTTTTATCTTAAATCGATGAAAAAATGGAGATATTATGATAATTAGTATCATTCCTAGTAAGGTCCAGGCTATTCTGCTTATTAAAAAAGATATAGGAAAAGATATTCCGTTAAATTCGAATTTCTTTGGTTTTTGAACATTTCCTAAAACATATCCTATTGATAAACTAGTCTGGTCATCCACTTGTAAAATACCTTTAACACTTTCTTCCATTTGATGCATTACTATTTTGGTTCCAAAAGGATCTAATGCAAATTGTGTTTCATCAGAATATGTGGAAAATACAATTGTAGAGAATAAAAAGAAGAAGCCGATATTTTGAATTACTGAATATTTTTTAAATAGAACTTCGAAAACTACAGCCAATACAGCAATAAAAAACATAGCCGGAATAGGAATCAATAAATATGGAACTATAAATTGTGACAGTTCAAAAGGAAATCCTTCATTGTATAAAAAGAAGAGAATTATACTCATTATGAAAATAATAAATACAATGGTAGATAATATTAAAAAATTACTAAATACCTTTGAAAATAAATACCTGAAGTTAGAAACAGGAGTAGCGGCAGTGATCTGTCCAATCTTAGTTATTTGATCCGCTTTAATTCCACTGTTTACGAGATAAAAACCAATTAGGGATAAAAAAACACTCGTCATAATTGCCGTTACATAACCAAACCAAGCTGCATTGTAATAACCTACATAATCAGAAATTCTTATCGTAGAATAGGATGCATTTGGTTCTGGCACGAATGTATATGCTATTGCTAAACTAATACATAAGGTTATTAGAAAACTATAACTTCGGGTGCGTTGCAGATAATCGAACTTTATGGTTGATAAAAATGTTTTCATGATAAATTGTGTTAGTAAGCATTATAGATTCCGATATGTACCTTTTCTAAAAAAGCAAGGATTGCAATGAATAATAGTACTGATGCTATGGATATTCTTACAATTGTCTTTTTATTTATTGATTTTTTCATGGTTTTAGTTTCTTTTAGTTAAGTATAAGTATGCATCTTCAAGATTTGCTTGTTGGGGGATAGAATGTTCAATTGGGTTTTCCGAAATGTACCGAACGTTTATCATTCCTTCTTTTCGAGAAGTACTTACTATAATTTGGTTGTTTTTAAAATGAGTAAGGCGATCTTTCTCTATGGTAATACTAAAAACCTTTTGATCAACAAGTTGTATTAGTTTTTCTTGATCACCATATGAAAGTAAAGAGCCATTTTTCATTACAGCTACTTGATCAGCAATTGTATCAATATCGGATACGATATGGGAAGACAAAATTACAATACAGTCTTGTGCTAAATCCGAAATAAGATTTCTAAAACGAACTCTTTCTTCTGGGTCAAGCCCAACCGTTGGTTCATCAAAAATCACAATTTTGGGATCATTGAGAAGTGCTTGTGCAATTCCCACGCGTTGTTTCATTCCTCCAGAATAACTTCCTATAGGTTTTTTAGCAGCATCTAATAGGTTAAGTCCATCTAGCAATTGCTCAATTTTTGATGTAAGATTAGATCCTCCGATACCTTTCATAGCTGCTATATATTCTAAAAACTCAAAAGCATTAAGATTAGGATATACTCCAAAATCTTGAGGAAGAAAACCTAGCTGTTTGCGCATATAGTTTGCATCTTTTACAATATTGTTTTTATTTAAAATAATAACACCTTGTGTTGGTTTACTTACAGTAGCTATCATTTTTAAAAGTGTTGATTTTCCAGCTCCATTAGGCCCTAATAGTCCTAATATTCCTTTCTCTATAGTTATGGAGAAATCTTTTAAACCGTATTTATTTCTATTATACTTTTTTGATATGTTTTGAATTTCGAGTGTCATAATTGTCGATTTTATTTGCTTAATGCTTTTTTGCTAATTGTCGTTACAAAACCGTTTTGGCTAAACGATAAACTATTATTATCATCTTCTATTTGTGTTAATACAACACCAACGGTAGTGTCATAAAGTGATTTATCATCTTTTTGTGTAAGTTCACTTTTAACCCCTTGAGCTTCTGAAACTAAATACATTTTATCATTCTCAAGAACAATTTCTAAGGTTAGATTAGCTTCTTTTAGTAAATAAGTTCCAGTATATTTTTTGAAATTTTTTAAATCAATACTTTTAAAACTTTCTATAGGTTTATTATTCATATATGCTATTAGGTCGGTACTAATAGATTTTTTTGATGGAATTGTTCTTGTATTAGAAAAAATGAGGTATAAATCTTTAGTGATTGGATTATATTGGTTCCGGAATGCATACCCAATATTGTTTCCACCGTGTCCGTAATAATTCACTCCTTCTTGGTTGGATTTGAATAATCCGTAGCCATAATATTGATTTCCGGATTCCATCATCATTTTTACTGTCTCTTTTTTCAATAATTGTTCTGTTTCGAATAAGGATCGATAGAATATCTCCATATCTGTTAGGGTAGAAGCCATACTACCAGCTGCATACGCAATATTTGCAAAATAACGGTAGTCTAAATAATCAGTAACATCTTTTTCTTCGTGATAAGGTGTTGCTAAATTTGGAATATTTCTATGCACATAAGGATGAGTGTTTTTCATTTTTAAAGGTGTAAGAATGCGTTCTCGCAACAAATCAAAATAACTTTGATCAGTGATTTTTTCAATAATTTTTCCTAAAAGAAAATAATTGGTATTACAGTAGTCGAATTTACCAACCATCTTAGGGTTAGATTTCTCTATTTGTTGTAATAAAGCAGCATTATACAATGAATCGTTTTTTGCATAGAAAATATCTTGAATGTTTCTTCCTATTACTTCATCTAGACCACTTTCGTGTGTTAGTAAAGCTTTTATAGTCAATGATCCATCTACATTTTGTATTGGTGTTAAGTATGTACCAACACTATCCGTTAGTCTTAAATTTCCTTTTTCAACTTCCTGAAGTATTAGTATTGCAGTAAAAGTTTTTGTTGCGCTACCAATATTAAAAACACTATGCTCTGTTAGATTAAAATTACCTAAACTGATTGTCTTTATTTTGTTATCTTTTTTGATTAGGATGGCCATTCCTTTGTTTTGTTCTTTTAATACGGAATTATATTTTTTAGAAATAATATCTAAATCATTTGTTTGCCCATATCCAATATACTTTATAAGGAAGAATACTAGTAATACGATTAATTGTCTTGAAGTTTTCATAAATCTGTTTTTATAATTTGTTGGATCAAAACTCATTTAATTTAAGTTTAGAATAAAAAAAGAATGATGAGAGGGAGTGATAGAATGATATTAGTATAAAAATCATCTTAACACGAAAAAGAGGTCACATAGACCATAAAGGATAACTTACATCATTAAAAAGTGTTATTTCAAATACCAAAACCTATTTTTGATAAGAATTTTTAATCAAATACTATGTCAAAATTAGATACTTGGGTGGATAATAAGCTCTTACAAAATATAACTGCATGGTTGTTTTTGATGCTTATTTTCTTGATGGTCATTCAAGCAGAAAATAGGTTGATTACAACTTTGGGATTTATTGCCTTTATTATGCCGCCAGTATATATCTGTAACTTAAAGATATTGCCTTTATTCTTTAATAATAATAATAGAGTGTTAGGAATGTTTTTGTTTTTCCTTAATATTTTATTTTTTACATTTTTGGGTGTTCTTCTTTTGAGCAACTTATTTGATAATTTCCAATGGAAAATGTTATTCAATGTTTTTGGTGCCGTTTTATTAGTGATTCTTTTCGGAACAGCTTTAAAACTCGCCAGAGATAGTTTTTTTCGTCGCCAGGAAGAGAAGGAAGCAGAGTTAAAACTTCTGAAAGCACAATTGAATCCACATTTTTTATTTAATACCTTGAATAATCTATATGGCTTATCTGTTGTGAAATCAGAAAAATTGCCTGATTTAATGCTGAAACTTTCGGACTTGTTACGTTATAGTTTATATGAAACGAAAGAAATGTTTGTTCCTTTAGAAAAGGAAATTAAATATCTAGAAAACTATATCTCTCTTGAGAAGATACGCTTAGAAGATAAAGCGGATATTCAGTTTAATATTAGTGGTGTCATATCTAGTACTGCTATAGCACCAATGTTGCTAATCGTTTTTGTGGAGAACGCTTTTAAACATTTAGGAGTCTTAGGTGATATGAAGAGTAAAGTGTTAGTAAATATAGTAATAGCGGAGAGTTCACTCGATTTCGAGTGTATAAATACTACTGATTCTTTAGATATAAAACATAGTAATCTCGAAAAAGGAAAAAGTGGTATTGGTTTACAAAACGCTAGAAAACGTTTAGATTTGATGTACCCAGAAAAACATGAATTGCAGATAGAACAACAAGAAGATTCTTATCGAGTAGCGTTAACTCTTAATTTTTGAATGTGTGAAAATATTACAATGTTTAATAGCAGATGATGAGCCAATAGCTCGCCAGATCATTGAGAATTATATTAAGGAAATACCTTATCTAGAGGTAGTTTCTACGTGTAAAAATGCTTTTGAAGTTATGGCTTTTTTACAGGAAAACAATGTGGATTTATTATTCCTAGATATCAATATGCCCAAATTGTCAGGTATCAGTTTATTAAAGACAATGCAGCAAAAACCTCAGGTTATTATTACTACAGCTTATCCAGAATTTGCCGTAGAAGGTTTTGAGTTATCTGTGATTGATTATTTACTTAAACCATTTTCTTTAGAACGATTTATACAGGCAGTTATTAAGGTACAACAAAAATCAAATAATAATGTCAATAATGTAGTTGTTGAGAAAGAAGATACTATTACATCTATATATGTAAAGAGTGATAAGAAAATTATTAAGCTGGACTTAGATGCTATTAATTATATAGAAGCGTACGGTAACTACATTAAAATTTATACGGATCAAATGATATTAACACCCACAACATTATCCGATTTTTCAGAAAAATTATCTAATGATTTCATTAGGATACATAAATCATTTATCGTAAATTTTAATAAACTAAAATTAATCGATGGTAATCAAATGGTATTACAAAATGATAGTAAATTACCGATAAGTAAGTCGTACAGAAAAATAGTTTTAAATAAGATTGATAATACATAGTATTAGTTATACACTAAATATATTTTTATTTTTTTATTATTAAAGGTTCTTTTACTTATTAGTTAATAGCAAATATTTATTTTAGCTTTAAAATATTTTTCAAGGTTAATGGATAAATTTTCTGTTTTAGGAATCATAACTTTAGTAATCGTATTTATTGCATTATTGCTTGCTGTTTTCTTGTTTACTGTTAAAACAAAGAACAAGATTAGTAACCGATTAATGGGGGTCTATTTTATCATATTTGCCGTACATATAAGTGTATTTTTTTATGCAAAGTATATTGAATTACCTTTGGTTATAGACATGCTTCGAGATCAAATCATGTTTTTGTCCAGCCCATTATTATTCCTATACGTATTGTCCTCTGTCTATTCAGATTTTAAACTACAGCCCAAGCATTTGTTACATCTGATTCCTTTTGTTATTGAGATTTTGATTTATGTTCCTAATTTTTATGCGGTTAGTGAAGAGGAAAGAAGAATTTTTACAGATAATTTTCATTCAAATCCGGAAGTGAAATTTTCTACATTGTATGGTTCTATAGTATCCATAGTTTATCTTGTTTTAATATTCCAAACGCTTAAAAAATATAAGTTATTACTGCTAGAAAGTTACTCTGATAGTAATAAGTTTAATTATAAATGGTTATATCAATTAACATTACTACTATCGTTCATTTTTATTTTTTCTACTTCTAAACAAATTTATAAATATGTTGGTAATGATATAGAAGTTCTAAATATGTTGAGAATTCTACTCACATTACTTTTGTTAGGTTTTTTGTCATGGATTGTACTCAAGAGCATGTATTATCCAGAATTGTTTAGAAGTATTGATACTAAGCACCTGTTGGTTAGAAATTTGATTGAAACTTCATCTATTAAGCAAGACCCTGCTGATAAATTTGTAGAACAAATAGAGAAGCTTCAAAACTATATGGAAACCGAGGAACCTTATTTAGATTCTTCATTGACCATACATAAGCTAGCGAATCAAATGAACCTTCCGTTCAGGGATATGTCCATTTTAATTAATCATCATATTGGAAAACACTTTTTTGATTTCATCAATGAATATCGAATAAAAAAGGCAATAACCTTACTAGAAAATCCACTTAACAAAAAACTAACCATCCTTGAGATTCTGTATGATGTTGGGTTTAATTCTAAATCTCCATTTAATACGGCTTTTAAAAAACACACCGGTTATACACCTTCTCAATATCGTAAAAACATCTCATAATGAAGTGTTTACAATAAAGTAGTACGTTCTTGTAAAAAAGTAATACTAATTTTTGGTAAAAAAATGAGTACTACTTTCTTTAGTTGTACGCATTCATTAAACTTTCCTATCATTTTTGTTTTGAATTAAATTTTAAAACACACGAAATGAGAAATTACATACTATCTATTTTTTTAATGACTTCTTTTTTAGGGATCGCGCAATTAGAATTAACAGGAACTGTAACAGATAGTTCTAGCCCTGTTGCATTTGCAAATGTATTCTTGACTAATCAGGATGGTCAAATTGTAACTAATAGTGGAGGTATTACTGATGAAAATGGTTTTTTTTCTATAAAAACTGAAAAAGGCACCTATAAAATAACTGTTAGCTTTATAGGTTTTAAAGATTGGGAAAAAGAACTTTTGATCGAAAACAACTATGACTTAGGAAGTATTATACTTGAAGAAGATACAGAAAACCTGGAGGAGGTAGTGATAACATCACAAAAGAAATTAATTGAACAGAAGACAGATAGGTTAGTATTTAACGTAGAAAACAGCATTGCTGCGATAGGAGGTAACGCAGCAGATGCGCTTAGAGTTGCTCCTGGCATCAGGATACAAAATAATAATATCAGTATGATTGGCGGTGAATCCTCACGGATTATGATCGATGGTAGGTTATTAGAATTAACCGGAGAAGATCTAATCAATTTTTTAAATTCTATAGCATCAGATGATATAAAGAAGATAGAGATCATTACTAATCCACCTGCTAAGTATGAAATCGTAGGGAATGGAGGTATTATAAATGTTATTTATAAAAAAGGTAGAAGAAATTCCTGGAAGAATACTTCAGGTATTACATATAACCAAAACACCTATAACTTCACAACACTGCGTAATAGCTTTTTCTACAACAAAAGTAAAATTAGGTTAGCACTTTCTGTAAACGGTAGTAAGGGAAATATCAGAAATCAAGAAGGTAGTACTATTTTCTTTCCGAATAGTACATGGAATGTTGACACGGAGTCTAAAGATGAAAAAGATAATTATTCTGGTCGTTTTTCATTAGAATATGATATTTCAGAGAATATAAAAATAGGAGGGCAGTATTATGGTACTTATAACCGTCCGGATTCTAAAGGTAATGGTATTACTAACTTTATCAATAATCAAGGCACTCTGGATTCATTGTTGATAAATGATAATAATAGAAGTGATAGAATAGATAGTCATGTACTTAATGCACATGTAATAACTCAACTGGATACTATAGGAAGAAAAATCTCTGTTGATTTCGATTATTTTCGCTATAATAATTCTCTAGAAAACGATTACATTGTTAATACGTTCTCTTCTGAGAATGAATTCCTTGGTATTAATCAAGCGGCACAGAATTTCTCGAATCAAAATATAGAAAACTATAGCGTAAAAGTAGATATGGAACATCCTTTAAGCTTTGTAAACCTTTCTTATGGCGGCAAATTAAGTTTTATTACAACACTGAATGATTTGCAAAACTTTAATACGATTACCGGATCTCCAGTTTTTGACACCAACCTATCGAATCAATTTGAGTACAAAGAAAACGTACAAGCATTGTATATAAATGGAGCAAAAAAAATACAGAATAATTGGAATTTACAAGCTGGATTGAGATTAGAGAATACAGAAACCAGAGGTTATTCTGCTACCTTAAACCAGCGAAACAAAAACGATTATTTAAAAATATTCCCTACACTTTATGCATCATATCAGAGAAATGATGCACATAATTTTTCATTCAATTATGGAAAAGGTATAAATCGACCTAGCTTCAGAGATTTAAATCCATTTAGAAGTTTTATCAACAGTAATGCATATTCTGAAGGGAATCCCTTTATTCAACCATCCTTTACAGATCGTTTTACGTTATCACATAATTATAGAGGAAAATTAATTACGAATCTCTATTATGCTCGAACTAAGGATGGTTTTGGTACGTTGTTTTCTGCTGATGCTGAAAATGAAATTCAGACCATTATCAGACGTAATTATTATTCGAGTTCCTTCTTTAGAATAAGTGAAACCTATACTTTCGATAGTTTTTCTTGGTGGAAAAGTCAAAATTACTTCTCTTTTTCACTTCAGAACACAAGACTTGACGATGATCTCAATTCAAGCCCTCAAAATGGAAATCAATTCTATTTCTCAACAAATAACACTTTTGTATTAGGAAAAACCACAAAGTTACAAGCAGATTTTTGGTATGCTTCCAAGAATAAAG
The DNA here is from genome assembly GCF_947492405.1 of uncultured Aquimarina sp. GTDB lineage: Bacteria > Bacteroidota > Bacteroidia > Flavobacteriales > Flavobacteriaceae > Aquimarina. Next base: position 869,921 of record NZ_CANLMP010000001.1, on the reverse strand, counting down.
CATTATTATATGATGTAGACAAGATGTACAATTTTACCATTGGATTAAAACAGAGTTTTTTAGACAATACCCTACAAGCATCGTTAGTATTTAATGATATTTTTGATACCGCTAGTTTACGTAATCTATCATCAGAGATCAATGGTGTAGAAACAATCTATGGTCAAAATTATAGTAGTAGAAATGTACGATTCTCATTAACCTACAGCTTCGGAAACAAAAAAGTTAACGTTAAAAACAGAGGTTTTGGGAGTAAAGATGAACAAAATAGAGCCAATTGAATTAGTACATTCTTATTTATCCCAAAATCGATAGGATATAAAACTTATCGGGTTTTGGGATTCATTATTTTATATCATATAAAGCTTAAATGAGATTATTCTTGGGTATTACCTCAGTAATTGGGTGACATTGGTTTTATACATTGTTCCGATAGGGACCACATGATCCGCTATTAATATTCTATTTCCTTCAATACTTTTTATATGTTTTTTGGCTACGGCAAAAGATTTGTGTACCTGCAAGAAATCATCACTGGCCAGTGTTTCTAATAAATCGGTTATTTTTTCTCTTACGGTAATGGTTTCATGGATCGTAACCACTTTTGCATAGTTTCCTGCAGATTCTAAATATTGAATATCACCTAGCGGAACCTGAGTATACTTCTTGTTACTTTTTAGAAAAACACTTCGTTCTTCTCTTTCTTTAGGTGTTGTAGGTGAAGGAGTTGCTTTTGATGTAGAAGTTACCGCTTTATTTACTGCTTTTAGGAAACGTTCAAAGCTAAAGGGTTTCAACAAATAGTCTGTTATATTAAGTTCATATCCTTCAACTGCATATTCAGAATAAGCAGTTGTGACAATAACTTTGGGAGGAGAAGAGAGGGTTTTTAAAAAATCAAAACCTTTAAGTTTTGGCATGTTAATATCAAGGAAAATTAAATCTACTTCATTAGTACTTAAATATTCAAAAGCTTCCAGTGCGTCATAACAATCTTTCATTAATTTCATATTTGGCAATACATCACAATAGCGTTTAATAATACCGTGCGCTATATGCTCATCATCTACGATTATATATTTAATCATACTAGTTTCAGTCTTAATTGTACTTTATACACATCTTCTGTTGTTGAAAAAGATAAAGAGTGTTTTTTGTGATACACTAGCTCAAGTCTTCTTCTTAGATTTTTGAGTCCAATACCAGGTTTTTCTGTAGGCTCTGTGGGATCAAAATTGTTTTCTACAGTAAAATATATTTCCTCTTTTGTTGAAGTTAGATTAACTCTAACATACGCATTTTTCCTTAGATTTTCTAAACCGTGTTTAAATGCGTTTTCCAGTAATATTATAAATAATAAAGGCATTACTTTGGTTTCTTTATTTTCAATATTATAATCAAATTGTACATCAGTTTTTTTATGATAACGCATCTTATGCAGCTCTATATAATTGCTGAGATATTCAATTTCTTTGTCAATATTCACAAAATCGTGTTCTCCTTCATAAATACTATATCTCATCATATCAGATAATTTTAATATCAATTCTTGCGCTTTTTTCGGATCTTCTTCTACTAATCCGTACAGGTTATTTAAGGTATTAAAAAAGAAATGTGGATTTACCTGGCTTTTTAAGTGTAGTAGTTCGGTTTTAGTTTTTTCGTTTTTAAGCCGGATTATAGATTTGACCTGTCTGATAAGCCAATTCAATATAAACACCAATACCATTAAAAATATTACTGGTATCAGAAGATCCATTAATAAATCTTCTTCTTCTAATATCACTAATGTTCCTTTTTCAGTTGCTTTTTTCTCGAATGTGTAAAAAATAACAAATAATAGTACAACGGTAATATTAACCATTAAAGACCAAAATGCGATGGTAAAAAAGCTCCAATTTCCCACACGATTACCTTTATTTTCTTTAATACGATATTGTATATATAAGAAAATCAATGTCGAAATAAATGAAATCCAGAATAGTATACTTAAAACCCCATGAGTCGGATCTGACTCTAATGCTCCAATTAAATATACTATTCCTAATACTATCGAAACCGCTAAGATTTCATTGCGTATCCAGGCTAGTGAACTGGGTGTATAACTTTTTCTGGAAAGAAACCAATATAATAGTAAATAGCCAATGGTAACTATAGCGGCAAATGTTAATAGAACCCCAGTAAACCTTATGTCTAACGTTATTAAAAATAAACCACTTATTAACGAAAACACAAAGAGACTTAGTGTAATAAAAACTCTATTATATCTATTATTTTGTAACATCATACCCAATATTACTTAAATAAATGGTATCCACCAAAGAAGTTGATATACACGGTTTATCTCTATATGAACCGTATTAAATCAGGGACGAATCCACTTACTATTTATAGCTCTTATTTGTGCATCTATTTGAATCAAGTTGGTCACTATTATTTAGTTGATTTTAATCTTGTCTATATGTTTGATGAAAACAAATATTAATCAAAAAACGAACAGTATGGAACTAACCATCAATAACTTATCAAAGACTTATAGAAATGATGTAAAAGCACTACAAGATGTTACGCTAAACATTCCAAAAGGCATGTTTGGGTTACTGGGACCTAATGGTGCTGGTAAATCAACGTTAATGCGTATTATTTCTACCCTACAAGAAGCCGATACAGGTACAATAACACTGGGGAATATAGATGTTTTAAAACAAAAAAATGAAGTTAGAAAGATATTGGGTTATTTACCACAACAATTTGGTACATATCCTAAAATATCCGCTTATGCATTACTTAACCATTTAGCATTTTTAAAAGGAATCACTAATAAAAATCAACGAAAAGAAGTGGTAAAAGGGCTACTTCATAAAACAAACTTATATGATGTTAGAAAACAAAACTTAGGCGGTTATTCTGGAGGAATGAAACAGCGTTTTGGAATTGCACAGGCCTTACTTAACAATCCTAAGTTATTAATAGTTGATGAACCAACCGCTGGATTAGATCCTGCAGAACGTAATCGTTTCTATAACCTATTAAGTGAAATTGGAGAAAATACGATTGTTATTTTATCGACACATATTGTAGATGATGTTAAAGAGTTATGCACCAATATGGCGATTATTAATAAAGGTAAGGTTGTATTAAAAGGAAACCCTTTGGATCTTATTAATAGTACAGAAGGGAAGGTATATCAAAAAACGATTCATAAAAATGAATTAGATACTTATAAAAAAGAATATGAAGTTATCAACGAGAAACTGTTTTTAGGAAAACCTACTATCAGTATACTAAGTAATCATCACCCCAAAAATGGTTTTATTCCTATAAATACTAGGTTAGAAGACGTCTATTTTTCACAAATCAATAATAAAAACTAAAAATTATGTGGTACGAAATATTCAAGTTCGAACTTAGGTATAGAGCTAAACGTCCAGAAACATATGTGTTTTTTATATTCCTATTTCTGTTTTCTACAGTAGGTGTGGATTTTATTTTTCAAGGAGTGGAATTAGGATTAATGAAAGAAAATGCACCCTTAGTTGTTGCCAAAACAATGGGTGCAATCACAGGCATTTTTATGATTATGGCCTCAATGATTATGGGGGTTCCTATTCTCCGAGATTTTCAGTACAATATGGAATCATTACTATTTGTTAATCCCATTAAGAAGCAAGATTATTTAGTAGGGCGCTTTTTAGGATCTTTTACTGTATTGCTTTTCATCTTTAGTGCCGTATTATTAGGAATGATGGTAGGTGAATTTATGCCTTGGCGTCAAGATCTGTTACCATTTAAACCAATTACCTATTTGCAATCCTTCCTAGTAATTGTAGTGCCTATATTGTTTTTTGGCGCCTGTTTGTTTTTTATCGCAGGAATGTTGAGTAGAAAATTATTAGTGGTCTATACACAGGGCATATTCTTATTTGTTGTTTTTTTACTTACCAAAGCGATCGAAAATGAACATTTACAAGCAATTTTAGATCCTTTTTCACTAACTACATTGACGAACATAGCAAAGAATTGGTCGATTATAGAGCGTAATTCTTTAGGGATATCATTTAATGGAGTTATGCTTCATAACAAGTTGTTTTGGATCGCGATAGGCATCGTTACTTTAATAATAGGGTATCGTAAATTTAGTTTTAGTCTTGTTTCTAAAATTTCAAATAGTAAAAAGAAAAAGGAGGTTAAACTCGAAGAAAATTCTATAATAACTGAACATATTATTCCAAAAGTTAATATCCATTATACGTTTAGAACATACTGTATTCAATTATTAGAGCTATCTAAGTTTTATACAAGATCCTTACTCAAAGAGACGTCATTTTGGGCGATTGCCATTTGCGGAATAATCATCATCTTAATCAATTCGGTAAACTTGGGAACAGTATATGATGTAGATAGCTATCCTGCAACTTATTTTATTGTAGAGGAATTACAAGAAATGTCTCTGTACTTCTTTATCATCATTCTTGTTTTTTATTCTGGTGAACTTGTTTGGAAAGAACGTGATAAAAAAATCAACTTGATATATGATGCAACACCAATTTCAGAATTTACCACACTTTTCAGTAAGTTTACTGCACTTACTGGTATTTATATTGTGTTAATGTTTAGTTTGATAATAACAGGGATACTATTTCAAGTAGCTCATGGTTATTATCAGTTTGATCTGAAAGTTTATTTCTTTGGATTCTTTATAGAAATACTGCCATTTTTAATGCTATACACAATTGCTGCATTTTTCTTTCAGATTATTAGTAATAATAAGTTTGTTGGAATCCTATTTCTGTTATTATTCTTTATTGTAAATATTAGTTCAGAACTTTTTGGATTTCAGCATAGCTTGTACAAATTTGGAGGTAAAACATTAGGTACTTATTCAAGTATGAATGGTTATGGTCATTTTTTGAAACCTTATTTATGGATTAAAACCTATTGGTTCATATTTGGAGTTTTATTATTGATACTAAGTGCAGGAATCTCCGTACGTGGATCAGAAACCAACTTAATAAAGCGTTTTAAAGCCTTTAGATATCGCTTTACAAAACAGATGATACAACTTACTATTTCTGCAAGTTTTATATTTATACTAATAGGAAGTTATATTTTTTATAATACGAATATACTTAATGAGTATTGGACAAACTCTGAACAAAGTGTATTTAGGGCCAATTATGAAAAAACCTTGAAACATTTTGAATATCTACCACAACCTAAAATTACAAGTGTGAATTTAAATGTGGAATTATATCCAAAAATTAGAGGATACTCTGTTAACGGATACTATATCCTAAAGAACACTTTAGATCAACCCATTAATGATATCCATATTCAGAAAAAAATAGCATCACATGTGCAACTAGATTCTATAGTTTTTGTTGGAGGCGCATCGATAAACACAGCATATAATCAGTTTGATTATACGATCTATTCATTATCTAAAACATTAGCACCTGGAGATTCTATCAAAATGAAGTTTAAACAAAGTTTTTTTTCTAAGGGCTTTGATGATCAAGATACGAATACCGAAATAATACACAATGGTACTTTTTACAATAATCAAGAGTTTCCAACTATTGGTTATAATAGAAAATATGAACTTCGCGATAAGGATATCCGCAAGGAATATGGACTAAAACGTAGATCGAATAAAGCTAAAAGAGATCATGTTTTAGAATTAAAAAATGCTATTTCGGGTGGTGATTCTGATGGAATTCATTTTGAAGCGATTATCGGTACAGACAATAAACAAACCGCAATTACATCGGGAGTTCTAATCAAACAATGGAACGAGAATAATCGAAATTATTTTCATTATAAGATGGATCAATCTATGATAAATTTTTATTCGATAGTTTCTGCGGATTATGAAATTAAAAAGGATTTTTGGAAATCACCATTAGATAGTTTAGTGGAACCTGTTTCCTTGGAAATATATTATCACAATACTCACACATATAATTTAGATAGGATGATGGCTTCTATGAAAGCTTCTTTAAGCTATTACAGTACTAACTTTAGCCCTTATCAATATGAGCAATTGCGTATTATGGAATTTCCTAGGTATGCTACATTTGCTCAATCATTTCCTAATGCGATTCCTTTTTCTGAAGCAATAGGATTTGTATTGGATATCGATGATGAAAGTGATGTGGACATGGCATTTTATGTAACTGCACATGAAGTAGCGCATCAATGGTTTGGTATGCAAATAGAAGCAGCAAACGTACAAGGGCGTCATATGATTTTAGAAACCTTATCTCAATATGCAGCTATGATGGTGTTGAAAAATAATTATCATGAAGAAAAAATACAGCGGTTTTTAGAATTTCAAAAAGAAACTTATAATAAGAAACGAAAGAAATCTAAAATCGAAGAACCTTCATTGGCTTTAGTAGAAAATCAAGATTATATTTATTATAATAAAGGAGCCTTAGCAATGTATACATTGCAAGAAAGAATAGGAGAGGATCAAGTTAATAAAGCATTACAAGCTTTTATAGAGGATTGGCATGGCCAAAAAGGTAAACTTAAAAATTTATCAAGTAGATATGCCACGACCAAGGATTTACTATCATATTTTATTAGAGTAACACCAAAAGATCAACAATATATAATTACCGATTTATTTGAAAAAGTAGAATGAATTGTTTGTCAAGATAATCGAATGTTTTATGATTAAATAAGTAAGCCTTTCATTTTTGAAAGGCTTACTTATTTTAAGGATTTCTTTTTTATCTAACTTTAGTTAAGTATTCAAACAATTACTTCTGAATACTTATTTTGCTAAAATATGATTTTTTATTATCTAGAATTTTTAAGATGTAAACACCAGTATTCAAGTGTTGTAAATCCAAAGCTGCTGATTCACCTTTAACACTTTCTGAATGTATCCGTAAACCAGCTAGGTTATAAACTTCTACCCGAGCTGTACCTACACCTGAAACAGTTACATTTAATAAATCAAAGTTGTTTAAAGGGTTAGGATATACCAAAGGACCTTTCTTTATGATATCTTCAGGGGATTTGTTATTTCCTTGAAAGCGATCTCTACCCGCAAGCCATTCCATATCCCAACGAACACCTCTTAATAAACATCCTTCAACTCCCATATCAACTCTACCAGGACATAATGGTTCATCGCTTGAATCATTTATAGGTCCATTTCCACATTGAACATCATTATAGATGTTATCTCCATTATTTCTTGATCTAAATAAAGGATGTTTTTCTAATTCATCACAAATATCAACTACACTATATTGTGTTCCATTAACGATTACCTTTTTACTACCTAAATTGTGATCAAAATTAGTACTACACCAGCAAAACCCATTGGCCTCATAACTATCGTGCCATGATACTCCTCCTGGGTTTAAAGGAATATCTCCACAATCTTTTATTAAAATGAGGTGAGCTATATTGTATTCGCAATCTCCACCTGCATATCTAGCGGCTACTTGATATTCTGCATTACTTAAACCTGTAAAGCTATAAGAACCAGCATTGTCATTAATAGTAATAGGGTATGAGTTTCCTCCATCAATACTTAGTTGAATTTGTGTATACGCATCCGAATCTTCGAAATCGACTATAATTTGACCATTGTTATTGCTACAACCTGGATTAGTTTGAGTAATTGAAATTCCTCCAAAGAAATCTGAACAATCTCCACCAATCGTTGTGCAAGCCAATGCAGAAACATTAGGTCCTGTTACTTCCATATAATCAATATTACCAAGTCCAGAACTATTAGTAGCCTCCAGACGTACATCTTTTACTCCGTCAGAAAGGTTTACTGTAACTGATTCTGTTTCCCAATTAGTCCAACTTCCTGTAGTATTAAAGGCAATATTGCTTGCTACAGTAGATCCGTCAACAACTAATTTTCCTGATCTGTTACTTGTGCTAGCATATCTCCAGGTAATAGTATAGGATCCAGCTAATCCGTCTAATTTCCAATCTATACCATTGCCTAATGCATTATCAGTATTAACAAACCCCGTTCCTGTATGTCCACCATGATTGTTGTCAATTGAACCATCATAAGAACAGAATCCGATTGTATTTTCCTGAATTGTGATTGTGTTGTTGTTATCTATAGGATTTACCGTTAATGTCCGTGTTACATTTGGAGCAGCATTGTAGGTGTTATTTCCAGCTTGTGAAGCTGTTATAGTTGAAATTCCATCACTAACAATATGGATATTACCGTTTACAATAGTTGCCACATTTGTATTGGAACTTGTATATGAAACTGATAGACCAGAACTAGCTGTTGCACCTGGTGAAAAGTCTGAATCTCCAACCTGATTGATTGGTAAAGTTCCGAAGGAAATTGTTTGATCTATTTTATCTGAAGTACCTTCGGATATATTAATATTCGAAATATAATACGTTTCTGAAGCTACGCTAGTGGCACCATTGATAATAATTTCAATTGTATTGCCGGTAATACCATTAACCGAAACAGTCTTTTGAGAAAAGGCATTGACATTTTCAGAAATAATCTGTGGAGAACCATCGTTTATAGAATAATAAATATTTAGATAATCTGCATCCTCCATAGATCCAATGCCTTCTATATCCATAGATACTTCAATGCTTGTAAAAGCACAGGAAATATCAATGACTCCAGAACTGTAGTTTACCATCTGATCAGAAATAGTAAAGTCGTCATCGGTCCAAGGAATTGAACACCCTTCAGATTCAGAGGTTCCATACAGGGTTGAAATATTCTGTTTTGTTATTCCAGGTCCTTCATAAGCTACAGACAATACATTTCCTCCGGTTTTTTCAAAAAATTGAACTTCTATTTGGTGATATCCAGTTTCTAAACAAATTATTCCAGATTCTTCACGTGCGGCGTGTAACCCATCATTGTCTACTATCTTAATTCCATCAACCCAAAGTGAGGAACCATCATCAGAAGTTGTGTAAAACGTATAATCACCATCACTCGGAATATTAATATACCCATTAAAACGTAGTCCAAAATTGTCTGTACTTGTTGCATTGTTTAGATCGATAGATGATGCTATACCACTTGAAACGGGAGTAAGTGAACTGAAATTAGGTAAAGAATTCCAGGAACCTTCATAGTAGTCATAATTTATACCACCTATTAGATTAGAAGGTGGTGTAATCGCTGCTAAAGGTGAGCTACAGGGATTCACTGTAGTATCTTCTAAAAACCTAAACCAATCAACATCTAATAAATACCCACTTCCTCCAGTAAATACCAAATAAATATCCTGCGCTCCACTTACTTGTGATATACTTGCAGTAAAGGTTTTCCAAGATGTAAAAGATCCGGTATTAGTAACTTCTACGGTTCCTAATAAAGTTCCAGAAACACTTCCTTGTCTTACTTCAATAGTTCCTCCTGACGTACCACTTGATGCAGAAATTTCTATAGAATTTGCTCCGGAACCAAAATCAACATTTTCATATTGTACCGAATCACCATTATTTATCCAGCCAACAAAAGAATTAGTACTTCCTGTTTGTATACCTGATTGCTCACAAAAATCTTCTGCTTCAATTTGCGAAAACGCATCGTGACTACTACATGTCGGTGGTTCAACAAGATTTTCACAAGTTTCACTTGAATCACTTATATTGCTTGACTGAGAAACCGCACCGGTAACGTCATAATCATCTCCGTTACCATAAGAATTACAATTTGAAATTTCTCCAGTAGCTCCGGATTTAGCGTAAATACCGTCTTTTGCATTATTTGCTACACAGTTATTTTTCCAGTCTATATTTCTTGTAGTAAAGTTTTCACTATTTGCACCTAATCCAAAATCACCATTGTCAGTGATAATACAATCATGTACCAAATATCCTTCAGTATCTGCAGCACGTACTCCTCTAAAATAATTTCCTGACATTTCACAATTATAGATTTCAATATCCTCACTATAAGAAATATTAATTCCATTTGCAGAAGTAGAGTTGTTAAATGTAGAATTCCTAACAATAGCACCATAACATCTCCTTAGATACATATTATGTGCAAAACCTTCTTTACCTGCTGTTCCGTTTTCGCTAAAATCACAGTTCTCTACTAAAACATTTTTAACACCTTTAATATGCACTCCCCATCCTGTGTTGTAGCAACGAACACTTGATATTTTTACCGTATCGTGATCAGCGCCATAGGAGATAATTTCTATCCCTCCGCCGTCAGATGCATTGGTACCAGTCAAAGTTAGATTCTGAATGGTAATGTTCTTTAATCCATAACCAGATTGAACAATCATCTTTATATTTTGAGTCGTCTTAATGGTGGTGCCGTATATACCTGAACCTTGTAGTTTTGTGTTACTAGATATTTTAAGAGAAGAAGTAATCGTAAATGTACCAGAATCAAGTGTAACAGCACCTCCTCCGCTAGAGGCTACATCATCGAGTGCATCCTGAATGTTTCCACCTAAAGGTACTGTTATATCTGCAGCACTCAATGAAAGACTTATTAAAAGGATAAAAACCTTCATCATATTAATAAAATAGTTTGTCTTTATCATAATTAAATAGTATTAATTTTTAGACATATCTGATTCACATTAAGAGGAATATTTATGTCAATTTGGTTAAACGGAATACATTTTTGATTTTTAAAACATGATTGTATAAAATTGGGGTTGAAAATAATTGGTCAACCAATTTTATAAAAGTAAAAGTAGTATACAATTATAAGGGATCATTTGATCTCTAGAATTCGTAGAGATTAGTTTAGAATTCGTTTATGATTTATAGTATTATCCGGAATTAGGATAAAATATTCATTTTTTTAAGTTAAATTAATTGCTAGTTGTTGTAGAATACTAGTATTTTTAAATCATGAAATTCAAATTATATGTTATGATTTGAATATTCACTTTTATCATTTAATCATACTATTATATATGAAAACTAAAATCATCAATCTACTTCTAGTTTTACCTGCATTCTTTATAGCTTGTAATACTGCTACAGAAGAAAAACAAGAATCAAGACCTCACCAATCATTAGACGCTCCGATTGCTAAGAAAATAGCAGAGGAATTAAAAGCACATGGTGATACTCGTATCGATAATTATTTCTGGATGCGTCTAAGTGACGAACAGAAAAATTCGGAAACTCCTGATGTACAAACCCAAGATGTACTGGACTATCTAAATGCAGAAAATGATTATAAAGATGCTGCTATGAAACATACTGATAGTCTACAAAAAACATTATTCGATGAAATTGTAGGACGTATCAAGAAAGATGACTCATCTGTTCCTTATAATGATAATGGATACTCATATTACACAAGATTTGAAAAGGGAATGGATTATGCGTTGTATTGTCGTAAGAATCTAGAAGAAAATGCGAAAGAGGAGATTATGCTTAATGGCCCGGAAATGGCTAAAGGATTTGCTTATTTTGCTTTGGGTGGAATGTCAGTTAGTGCTAATAATAAAATACTTTCATATGGAGTTGATACTGTGTCTAGACGTAGATATACTATTTATTTTAAGGATTTAGTGACTAACGAAAAACTTTCTGATAAATTGGTAAATACCACAGGAAGTGTAGCTTGGGCCAATGATGATAAAACCGTTTTTTATACCTCTAAGGATTCAGTTACTTTAAGAGCAAATAAAATTTACAAACATATATTAGGAACAGATCAGTCTCAAGACGAATTAATATTCAATGAAGAAGATGATACATTTAGTACGTTTGTTTATAAATCCAGATCTGATAAATATATTATTAGTGGAAGTTCCCAAACGTTATCTACGGAATATAGATATTTAGATGCAGATACTCCTAATGGCACTTGGAAAATAATCCAGCCAAGAGAAAGAGATTTAGAGTATAATGTAGCTCATTTTGGGGATCATTTTTATATTAACACAAATCTAAATGCTAAGAATTTTAAATTAGTAAAAACACCTTTGAGTGCCACTACTAAAGAAAACTGGGTAGATGTCATACCGCACAGAGAAGATGTTTTACTACAAGATTTTACCGCTTTTAAAAATCATTTAGTATTAAGTGAGCGAAAAAATGGTCTAAGTACAATAAGAGTTAGAAAATGGGAGGGATCAGATGATCATTATATTTCATTTAATGACCCTGCTTATTTCTCTAGGACAAGTGTTAATATGGATTTTGATACTAATATTTTGCGGTATGGTTATACATCCTTAACAACTCCTAATAGTACCATCGATTATAATATGGATACTAAGGAACAAACAGTTTTAAAAGAACAAGAAGTACTAGATGCTAACTTTTCTAAAGAGAATTATGTTTCAGAACGTTTATATGCAACAGCAAGAGATGGAGTAAAAGTGCCTATATCTTTAGTGTATAAGAAAGGAACACAGAAAAATGCAAATACACCATTATTGTTATATTCCTATGGTTCATATGGGAGCAGTACTGAACCTTATTTTAGTTCAACTAGACTTAGTTTACTAGATCGTGGTTTTGTATTCGCAATGGCTCATATTAGAGGAGGACAGGAAATGGGACGGTATTGGTATGAAGATGGTAAATTATTAAAAAAGAAGAATACATTTACTGATTTCATTGATGTTGGAGATTTTTTGGTAAAAGAAGGATACTCAAGCTCTGATCATATGTATGCATTAGGAGGAAGTGCTGGTGGATTGTTAATGGGAGCTGTACTAAATATGAAACCTGAGCTTTGGAATGGAGTAGTAGCTGCAGTACCATTTGTAGATGTCGTATCGACTATGATGGATGAAACCATACCATTAACAACATTCGAATTTGATGAATGGGGTAATCCTAAAAACAAGGAATATTATGACTATATGAAATCATATTCGCCCTATGATAATGTAGCAGCAAAAGCATATCCAAATATATTAATTACTACAGGCTATTGGGATAGCCAAGTTCAGTATTGGGAACCGGCAAAATGGATTGCAAAACTTAGAGAACTAAAAACTGACGATAATCTATTAATTATGGATTGTGATATGGAAACAGGTCATGGCGGTGCATCAGGTCGTTTCGAACGATATAAGAGAACAGCTCTTAATTATGCATTTATGCTTGATTTAGAAGGAATAAAAAAATAATTCATTTAAAGAAACATACTAAAACCAGTAAAACTTCTTTTTACTGGTTTTTTTGTCTCTGATTAAGTTTAGTGAAAAACCACTTAGTAATACTCTTTTTAGTATTATATGTGAATTTTGGAATATATAAAACGTTTATGAAAGTATTAATCACTATAATTTTATTTTTTCTCACATTTTCTTTTAGCTACTGCCAAAATATTATTGAGGGCTCTGAAGGAAATTTATCCAAAAGATGGAAAATAAAGCGAGGAGATAGTATAAAACAATTTAAAATTGAACCTTATAAGCCTGTATATTTTTTATTAGCTAACTATACAACAGACATAAATAATTTTCCAACAAGTGCTAATCCTCTTAATACAGTAGAAGAATCTTCTGATTTTTCTGATACAGAATTAAAATTTCAATTAAGTTTTAAGACCAGAGCAGTTAGAAATTTATTTGGAAAAAAAATAGGAGGTGATCTCTGGATAGGGTATACGCAATCTTCACGTTGGCAATTATATAGTGCTAATATTTCGAGACCATTTAGAGAAACTAATTATGAACCAGAAGTTATGTTGGTTTTTCCTACTCCTTATAAGATTTTAGGGTTCAAAGGGGTTTTAGCAGGTATTGGCATAAATCATCAAAGTAATGGAAGATCAAATCCTTTATCAAGAAGTTGGAATCGAATTATAATGCAGTTCGGATGGGAAAACCCTTCTTGGAGTTTTATGTTAAGACCTTGGTGGCGATTACCAGAGGATACAATAGAAGATAACAATCCTGGAATAGAAAACTTTGTTGGTAGAACAGAGTTTTTAGCTACTTTTTCTAAAGGAAAGCATGATATAAGTATCCTGGCTAAACATTCATTACGAGGCGGAAGTAAAAATAGAGGGAGTATACGACTCGATTATGCAGTTGAAATCTTAGGGCAACTACAGGTTCATGCTCAAATATTTCACGGATATGGTGAAAGTTTAATAGATTACAATCATAATCAAACAACTTTCGGAATTGGTTTATCTCTTCTGCAATGGAGATAATTTATATTCTATTATTTTAGAAATTTTAGTGTAAAATATATAAAAGGCTGTCGTCATTTTGATCGACAGCCTTTTTCTTCTACTTATTGGCTCATAAAAGTTTTAGTTACTTCCTAACAATGAATCTTTTTGTAATTGCTAATCCGTCAGAATTAGTAAACCTAACAAAATACAATCCATCAGCGAATTGAGAAATATCAACTCCAAAAGAAGATTTCTTTGGATTTATCTTTTTCACAATAGTACCATTTGAAGAAATCATAATAATCTCATCAAATTTCCCTTCATTAATTTCAATATTTAATGTTGAAGTTGCAGGAATAGGATACAATTGGATACTCTTATTTGCTATTCTTGTGAACGATACTACTTCTGCGATTTCGTCCGTATCTTCTTCATTTGCCGGAGTAGTACTTCTTGCATTATCACCACTAATAATAATTTGATCAAAATAAACCTGATCATTATTTACACTAGCATCACAACGTATACGAAATCTATTGTTCGCATTAAAATTATAAGTTCCAGAATCCAGAACAATAGTATCTGTAAAGAAAGATCCGTTAGTAAAATCTGTTCCTGTTACATATTGTCCAATCACTTCATAAGAAGAACCATTAAAAAACTCAATAAAATAATCTTCTCCATTTTCCATTGCATTCGCAAAAGTGTGAAACTCAATAGATACTTGTGTATTTCCTGTTAGATCAAGTATAGGTGACACTGCATTTGATGAAGCGCTATTATCACGAAGTCTAATCGAAAAATCTCCTTCGAATGCTCGTGCGCTATTGTTGATACGAGCACAGTCGCTTCCTCCATCTATCCAGCCTTCAAATCCTGTTTCAAAATAGTAAGCTGCAATTTCACCAGGAGTTCCGCCGCCGCCATTTGTACCTAAATTAACGGTATAGTCTTCTACTTCACCATAGGTAAACGTTTCACAAGAAGTAGGAATTGCATTGTATTTCATAGAAACTCTCATTCTAACTGAGGTTTCAGAAGTTCCACTTGGAACTGTAAATGATCCACTATTAGGAGTATCCGTAGATGGTGATTTTGACCAAACAAGCTCTCCTGCATCATCAAAATCTCCATTATTATTATAATCAATCCAAACAGCATATCCTTCTGCGTATATAGTACCAGTCCAAGTAGGAGTAACGGTAATTGTATATGTTTGTCCTTCATTTAAATCAGTAGAAATTGAACTGAAATCTGAATAAAATTGTGCTCCAGAAGCATTGTTAATTGTATTCAATTGAACATTACTAATAAACTCATCATTAACATTGGTACTTGCAGAATCACAATAAACAGTGGTACTACCATCTATAGTAGTAAATGAGGTAGTTGCGTTTCCTGAAACATTTCCAGCTGCATCTTCTGCACTAACAGAAGCAGTATATGATGTTAAAGGAGATAGTCCTGTAACATCAAAGTTAGTTGTTGTAGAAGTTCCTACTACACTACCACCAATAGAAATTGTATATCTCGCTACTCCTACATTATCGGTAGAAGCGGTCCAATTAAGAGTGGCTCCACTAGATGTTATATTACTAGCAGCTAAGTTTGTTGGATCCGAAGGTGCCTGCGTGTCAGGAACACCTGCTTCTATTTGGAATTTACCAACAACACCTCTTCTTCCGTTTCTTACGTACTCATTAATAAACCAAAAAGAAGAATCATCTGATGGATCTACATCAATTTTACTATAATCTCCATATCGTGTCCCAGGAATATTACCAGTTCCATTCGCAATAAGTTCTTCTGCAGTTGTCATAGTTCCTAAAGGATCAGAACTTAATCTACCAGTAAAGTAAGAACTTACTCTTACTGTTGATGGAGTAGTAGGACCAGACATAGAAGTATATCCCATTCCGATATTTCCTTGCCCATCCATGGCTAAACTTGCATGCCAGGCATGTCTTCCATCTGGTGCTGTATACGTTCCTTCCTGATATAAAGACCAGGGTTGATTATCACCACTTTGCCTAAATTCATACCAACGTATTCCTGCAAGCTCTCCAGAACTAGCATCAGTATCTACTACAAAATTGAATACAGCAGAATTATGAGTGGCAAACTTTCTAAATTGAGCTTGATTCATAATTGTTGCTTGCAATGCGTCAATAGATGTACCTCCTCCTGGCTGTGATAAATTAACAAAACTTCCTCCATCAAAAACACTAATAAAAGGTGTAGTAACAATTTCTTGTGGACTAGAAACTGTAGAGCTTCCAGGATTATTCCAATTTACGTCGGCTGTCCATACCTTAATATGATCTACAGATACACCATTCCAAGCGTTATCTTGTAAATAAACGATCGTTGCTCCACCTGGAGCAGGTAAATTTCCATCAGTAACATTTAGAGCTTGAGGACTAAAAAAACCACTAGTAACTATTCCTGGAAGATTAAAACCAAGAATTTGTGCATTTGGATCTCCAGCTAACATAGCATCTCTTTCTAACGCCCATAATTTATTAGTTCCGCCGGTATTTTCGGTAATGTAATATCCATCACTCCAAACAGATAGTTTTTGATAATCTTGTATTCCCGAAATGTTATAAACATACCATCCAGAAGTTACAGGGTTAGGTCCATCAGAAACAGCTACTTGAGCACCTGACCCTAAAAATGAAAGTACCCATCTATCTGCTGCATTGTCATAGGAGGCTGTAAGATCACAACAACCACCTGAAGGGAAAATTGCAGGGTTAGGAGAGGTTTGTCCAACTAATTGATTACCAGATTTGTCATAGATCATAAATCCAGTGTTGTAAACAACTACTACGTGATTAGGTCCTACTGCGATAGAAGGATCTGTAGGTTGAGAATTCGAAGAATATGTATCAAAAACTAAACTAGCAGGAGCTCTTTGAACACTTTGCTCCATCGCATTTTTATTTCTGAAAAAATAATCATTTTCTGTTTGAGGATCTTTGCCAGAAATAATTTGATTACCTAATGATCTTTTATCCTTTGCTTCCCGAACTGAGTTATCAGGAGCAATAAGATCATTGGGCCTTGATGCAATTGAGGAAACATATTCTACAGAAGATACTTTTCCGTGATAAAATGCTTTTGTTCCAGTTTGTTGTGCTTGAGTCATAAAACAGCCCATAACAAACCCCGTGAGTAATACGAGTTTTAATTTCATTTGTGTTAATTTAAATGGTTAATTATTTTAAAATTAACTTAAATTTTAACAGCAAATCGAAATTATTTTAGATTTTTTATGAATTAAAGGGAAGACCATATCAAGGCTAAGTAATAACCATTTATTATGTCAGTTGGATGATGATTTGTATCAATATTTTGAAAAAATGGAGATTAAATTATCTTATTAATTTTGTCTGTATTTTTTATATAATAATTAGCTTAAAAACAATTTTGTAACCTTTTTGAAATTCATTTTGTCTAATAAATGTGAATTCACAATCAAAAAAATAATCACATTTTAAATTAATCAAAATGATTTTATCAAAACGAACAGTACAACTATGGATATTGATTTTTTATTTAATATCCTTACCAACGTCTTTTGGACAAAAAAGCTATAAAACGATAAGGGTACCAGATGGAAGAGAAATAGATATTGTTACATTAGATATGCATATCAAAAAAGCAATGGATTCCATAAAATTACCCGGACTTTCTATTGCCATAGTTAATGAGGAAGATATTGTATATCATAACACATTTGGATTTGCTAATCTTAAAACAAAGAAACCCGTCACAAAAAAAACTATTTTTGAAGCAGCATCCCTTTCAAAACCTCTTTTCGCCTATTTCTTAATGAAAATGATGGAAAACGGACAATTGGATTTGGATAAACCGATATATCCTTATTTAAAGTCAATATTTCCGGAAGGTGTTATTCATAAAGACTCCTTTGAAGACTATAAAACACTAACTCCAAGAATTATTTTATCTCATGGTACTGGTATTCCTAATTGGGTAAAGGGAAAGCCGATAGAGATCAAATTTAAACCAGGAACTGATTTTTCATATTCGGGAGAAGCGTATCAACATTTGGGAGCAGCGTTTGGTACCAAATTAGGTATAGGATGGGGAAGTAAATTAGATTCTTTATTTCTGAAAGAAGCTGCACATCCCATAGGTATGGATAGAAGTATTTATACCTGGAATAATGCTTATAATAAAGATGTAGCAAATGGTCATATGAAAGGGAAAACGAATCCTGAAATAAATAAATTTAAAAAAGTCGGACCTGGTTTTAGTTTACACTCGGATGCAGAAGATTATGCGCTATTTTTAATAGAGATGATGAATCCAAAAAATATTAAAACAACTACACGAGATGAAATGTTGCGAGAGCATAATCATTTTAAATCGGATAATGAATTACTACAAGAAACAGGTCAAACGGGTTGGGGGCTTGGTTTCGCACAAAAGCCTACTGCAAATGGTCTTATGCACTTACATACAGGTAATAATCATGATTTTCAAGCCTATGCAATGTTTATTCCAGACCAGAAATATGGCTTTGTCATGTTTGGAAACTCAGATAATTTATTTCCTTTACTGGAAACAATAGAAAAACTTTTAGGAGAACATTTTTAAGATAAAATATATGGAAAATTTAAACGAAGTATTCGTATTTATAGGAATTATAATCGCAGCAGTCCTTATTGTATTTATTATTGCACGTTACACCTATTTAATTAAAATAGCTCTCATAGAAAAAGGAGTATATCAAGATCATATAAACAACAAATTGAAATATTTAGATGCCGGTTGTATTGTATTTGGTCTTGGGATCGGATTATTTATTTCCTCCATTTTTACCACCTTTAAAATATCAGAAGACACTATGGATCTACTGGTATGGGGTACTATTTTAATTTTTGGAGCTGCAGGATTAATAGTTGCACATTTCATAAGAAAGAGGCTTGAAAAATAGTTCAAAACAGCAAGATTACGAGTTAATCCGTAAAATAAATGATGGTGATACATCTGCCTTTAGACAACTAGTCTATATGCATAAAGATGTATCATTATCACTTGCTATTTCAATATTAAAAGATCCTGTTATTGCCGAAGATGTGCTACAAGATGTTTTTATAAAAGTATATCATAAGCTTCATACATTTCAATATAAATCAACATTTTCTACTTGGTTATATAGAATCGTAATCAATACTAGCTATAATGAACTTAAAAAGAAAAAACATACCGTAGAAATAAAAGAGGATAACAATGCATTTGATCTTCCTTCTAGTAATCGAAATAATTTAATTGAAGCTGATCAAAAAAAATATATTCATCTGGCATTAGAAAAACTACGTCCAGATGAAGCATTATTACTACGTCTTTTTTACTTGTGTGAGTATAAAATTAAGGAAATAGAAAAAGTAACTGGTTTTACTTCATCTAAAATTAAAGTTGACCTACATAGGGGAAGAGAAAATTTGCACTTTTATCTAAAACAATTACTGGGAGACGATTTAAATAACTTATTATGAAAGAGGAAGAGTTAAAAAGAATAATCAGCAAAAGTACTGTTGAAACTTCAGATGATTTTATCAATAATTTAATGAATGCTATTGAGGTACAGGAGCAAACTAAGAAAGTTAAGGTATGGTGGTCATTTAGAACAATTTTAATCCTATGTTCTATTTTGATCTTATTAATAGTAGGTTTATTACATCAAGTTATTGGTACTGATAATGGTTTATTAAATTCATCTTCAATAGATATTCCTAAAACACCTGTATTTTTAATAATAACCTTTGCTTTGTTATATTATCTCAATACTGTCATTAGGTTAAATTACTATAACCAGGAGAAGCAGATTGATTAATCATAAAACTGAAAGAAGAGGCTGTCTGAAAGAGTCAATATCCCTGTCACATTGAGCGGAGTCGAGAAATATTACTTGCGTGTCAATACATTTCGACTACGCTCAATGTGACAGCAATATGTTTTTGAGAATTTTCAGACAGCCTCTACCTTTTTTCATATCAAAGTCTAAAATTAATAAGCCATTTCCACTATTTCTGCTGCAACTTCAGGAGTGATATCTTGATGTTCTCCTAAAGCCGTCATTCCATGGTCAGTAAGGTTTTTTGCAACTTTTTTAGAGAACCCGTCATAGTCATCGGTATAGTCTCTTAATCGTGTATCAATATCTAGCGACTTGAAAAAGCTTTCGGTTCTTTTGATAGCTTCTTTGGCTTTTTCCTCGACAGTTCCTTCAGTTATATTAAAAATACGCTCTGCGTATTGTGCTAATTTATCTTTTTTCTGCTCAAACTTCTTAGTATAAGCGTTTGGTAGTATGACAGCTAAAGTTCTTGCATGATCAATACCATAAAAAGCAGTAAGTTCATGCGCTATCATATGCACACTCCAATCTGTAGGTACACCCTTTTGGATATATCCATTAAGCGCCATAGTACAACACCACATAAAATTAGATGCAGCTTTATAATCACTAGGGTCGTCAATTATTGCAGGAGCAATTTCAATTAAAGTTTGTAAAATCCCTTCAGAGAATCGATCCTGAAGATAAGCATCTGCAGGATACGTCATATACTGCTCTAAAACATGAGTATAGGCATCCACAATACCGTTAGCTAATTGTCTTTTGGGAATACTATGAACAACTGTTGGATCACAGATCGAAAATTCTGGAAATAATCCAGGTCCGCCCATCACCATTTTTTCGTTGGTTTCAGATCTACTCACTACAGCACCACTATTCATTTCACTACCTGTAGCAGGTAAAGTTAGTACAGTACCAAATGGTAACCCTTTGAATGTTCTAATTCTCTTTGCCAGAATATCCCATGGATCGTCTCCTTCATAAAGTGCTGCTGAAGATAAAAACTTGGTTCCATCAATAACAGACCCTCCACCAACAGCTAACATATAGCCGATGCCTTCTTTCTTTATTATCTCTAATGCCTTTAATAACGTAGTATATTCAGGATTGGCTTCAATTCCTGAAAACTCTATGATATCATGATCTTTAAGAGCAGATATTACCTGATCATAAACACCATTTTTCTTTATGCTTCCTCCTCCATAGAGCAATAAAACTTTCTTATCCTTTGGGACTTCGGTGGTGAGTTTCTCAATTTGTCCTTTACCAAAAATCATTTTGGTAGGTACATATAATTCAAAATTTCTCATGATTTTATATTAATTATTTAAGTTGACTAAACTTTGATTGAAATTATTTATACAAATTTTAAAATAAAAATGCATTAAATAGTTGATCTATGGTAAGAAATAACAAAACCTTACGACTTTTAGTAAATAAAACCTTATAATTTATATGGTATTCACCGGAATTAAAATCAGATTATTTTTTTAGATTTACCCCAATGATAGCGCCTATATTTCCTAAAAACGAAAAACATCGACAAATAGCCGTAGAGAAGTATGGATTATTAGATACTTTGCCAGAAGAAAGTTACGATAATATTACATCTATTATGTCATATATCTGCGATGTACCAATATCACTTATTACATTATTGGATAAAGATCGGAATTTTTTAAAATCACATCACGGAATTCCTTTTAACGAATCTCCTCGAGAAATTTCATTTTGTGGTCACGCTATTAATTCTGATGATCCTATAACTATTATTACAGATTCTAGAAAGGATGAAAGGTTTAAAGGAAACCCACTAGTAGATGACCATCAAGCTATTTTTTATGCTGGCGCACAGTTAATAGATTCTGATGGTTTTAAGTTGGGAACTTTGTGCGTATATGATACCAAACCAAGAGAATTAACTTCTGAACAAAAAGACGCATTACTTGCAATGTCTAAGCAAGTAGTGAATTTGTTCGAGCAACGATACCAAAACTTAAAACTAACACAACTTAGTGATAAACTAGAAAAAAGGAATGAAGATCTTAAAAAGTTTGCCAGTGTAGTTTCACATGATCTTAAATCCCCTTTAGCTAATATCATTTCGCTCACAGAGCTTTTAGAAGATGATAACAAGGATAAACTTAATGAAGAATCTTTACAATATTTAGAATATTTAAAGACGTCATCTTATTCCTTAAGAGACTATATCGATGGAATTCTTAAGTTTTATAAAAGTGATGATATAATAAAAGACGGAAAAACAGAGATACAAATTAACCATTTGCTAGAAGAATTAAAGAGGATAACTGATTCTGAACACAAAGCCAGATTTAATATTTCTACAAATGTTGAACAAATTTTTGCAAATGAAACTGCCTTAATGCAAATTTTAATTAATCTGATTACCAATGCTATAAAGTATAATTCAAAACCTGAGATAGTAATTGATATAGCTATTACAGATGAAGAAAATTTTTACAATTTTGTAATTAAAGATAATGGGGATGGTATTCCTAAGGATTTTTTACATAAAATATTTGATCTTTTTACTGTGGTTGGAGTAGAGGACAGGTATGGTAATGTTGGTACTGGCATTGGATTAGCAACTGTAAAGAAAATAGTTAAAAATTTAGGAGGAGCTATTTCCGTTACTTCTACAAAAGGAGTAGGTAGTACATTTACCTTTTCTATATCCAAAACTTAAAAGATTGTAAATTTTAATACGATTAACTTTTTTAAGCTTTACAATAAATAAGCGATTATTTATAGTGAAAAACCTCAATTTTTCAAACAAATCGATTACTTGATATAAAATGTATTCTACAGAATAATAATAGTATTTCGTTGAAAACCTCTAAGAGCTATTAAACTTCTCAATATTTTTATAGTCATTAATATGTAAGTTCAAATCCATAGATTATGAAACGAAACATATTAAAAACAGTAATACTTTTGGGTATGATTGTGTTTTTTGGATTTATAAGTATAAATCTAGAATGCAATCCAGTGGAACAGCAGACTACTTCAATGTATCAATTATTAATTGATGATGGCATCTTTAATAGTATAGAAGCTAAAGCATCTTTTGTAAATGATATTAGATCAATTCATAGGATTTGGTTTTTACTTAGTATCAGCACGCTACTAACTGTTATACTCATACGAATCTCTATATTTCCTAAAATAGAACCATTATCATCTTCAAAAATATAAATACTATGAAAAATAGACTTTTGATTCTTGCCAGTATCTTTATGATGAAATTTATATATCCAAGTTCATTTCACACAGATATTACAATTGATACTACTACAGTGATTAATAATACAGAAACATATTCTGTATATCACGATGGTACACATATTTACTTAAATATCAATACTATAGATCCCGAAATTGCTACCTCTATATTGCGGCAAGGGATAACAGTTTATTTTGATGTTAAAGGAAGAAAGAAAAAGAACGTATCCATAACATATCCGATAATTAAAAATCAAAGACCACCTAGAAGAAATGAAGATAGAGTTCAAGAAACGAGAGGTTTCAAAGAAGATAGTAGTTTAATAAAACAAATAGATCATATGTTACAGAATGATCCACCACAAAAAGCATTGTATACATATTATGATAATAATAAAGAATTTAATACACTTCTTAATAATGAAGGGATTTCTATAAACTTAGACTTCGATAAAGAAGAAAATAACTTTTTATATAGTTTAAAAATTCCCAAACTAAAAATTAATGATGATCCAGACTTTGATTTTAATAAATTAACTATTGGTGTTATAACGGCAGAAACATCAAGAAATGAATCAAAAGAAGCAAGACCATCTAATGGACAACAGTCGGCAAGAGGTGGAGGTAGAGGAGGGCGTCCAAGAGGTGGTGGATCACAGGGCAGATCTGGTAATGGTCCTTCAGGAAATCAAGGAAGATCAAGAGGAGGAGAACCATCTTCTAAGATACAATTAGATTTTTGGTTCAAGGCGAAATTGAAATAATCAAGTAAAATAGGTTTACGTGTATGATGTGAGATTTTTAATGTTGATCTTACTCTAACTAGTAATTGATTTTGTGTTAAATATGCTCTTTTAGAGTTTTTATTAGTTAGTTTTTTTGGATAAGCTTCGTAAGTAATTATGGAGCTTATTAATTTGATAAAATACCTGCTTAAGGCATAATATAGGTTAACGGAATTATCATTTAAATTGGTTTTCTTTATTATTTGCATTCTATAATTTCTAGTCTTTTTTAAGTACGTTTCCTTTACTCATATTTTGTGTTTTATAAGCGAAAAAGTTTTGTTATTTGTGATTATTACAAATTAGGTTATCTATTGGATTCTATATTTGTTTTAGTAAATAATATAAACAATCACGAGTATATGAAGTTAAAGAATAATACATCCGTTTTAAAGTTTTTTTTAGTCCTATTGATTTTATCTGGTTGTGCAGATCCATCATTAGATGGAGAATACATAACAAATGATTGCGATGCGATATTTGAGTTAGATACAACCAGAGGAGACGTTATACTAACATCACAGGAAGAAATAAATAATTGGAGTCAAGATGTAGATCAAATTAAAGGCAGTTTATACATCGGAAAATGTTTTGTTGATGATTCAACAAGTAATGGTATAGTAAATCTTAATACCTTAAGTACTATTAAAAAGGTCGAAGGAGATGTTATTTTTATTAGTAATCCTCTTACTTCTCTTGAAGGATTAGAAAATCTTGAACACATTGGAGGTGATTTAATATTAAATAGTAATGGAAGTCTAAAATCACTACGAGGATTACAAAACCTAAAACAGATAGATGGAACTCTGAAACTTTCTGGAATGTATCAACTGGAAAATATAGATGATTTAAGCAGTGTTAAAACTCTGGGCGGAGGTTTAGATTTTTGGTTAAATCCAAAACTGAAAAGTGTTAATGGTTTAATAAATGTCAATTCTTTCGGAGGATACATATCTATTGTATTTAATGAGTCACTTACAGATTTAAAAGGATTAAAAAATACAGGTCTATTTACACTAAATTATCTTAAACTCGAAAATAACCCGGAACTTACTACTTTAGATGGACTTGAAGGATTAAAAAATATAAATTCTGATGTCGAAGGGGGTATCACAGAACAAGGGTCATTGCTAATTAGTAGTAACCCCAAATTAGAAGAGGTGAATGCATTGAGTAATCTTATATCCGTTCAAAAAGACGTTGATATCAGAAAAAACGATATACTAAAAGATATCGAAGGATGCTCTAGTATTACGGAAGTTGGTGCACGTTTATGGGTGCTAGAAAACCCAGCATTAGCTACTATAGATGGATTACGAAATGTTGCTAAAGTTTCAGGAAGTTTTACAATATATGATAATGATGTAATAACTGATCTCGAAGGTTTACATTCGCTTTTACAGGTTGATTCATTCCTGATCGTTTCTAATAATGATAACCTTACGAATCTTTGTGGGTTAGCTAATTTAATACAATCAGAAAATGGTTTAAACATTGGATTGGCAGCTAATGACATACCATTTTTTGAGATAAAAGAAAATAGTTTTAATCCTACAAGAGAAAATCTGGAAAACAATATTTGTAGTGAATAAAAATTTGGGTTGTAAATAATTTAGCTGATATGTGAGCCTTTCATATAATACTTAAGAAAGTGGAGCATATCAGCTAAATTATTTAATCTTCAAAACATAATATACTCTGACGGAATTATCATTTCGACATATTTTATCTAATACTTACTATTACTTCGTGCTATAATTTTTAAAAACTAATAGCATGTTCAAAAAATATCGAATTCTTAAATGGAGTATAATCTCTATTTTATCTATTGTTCTTTCACTTTTTATTTTTGGTTGGTGGTTTATGGGTTTATTACCATCTTCAGAAAATAGAAAGGATATAACTATTACCCAAATATCAGATTTACCATATCTTTCGAAAAATACTATTCCAAAACGTGGGAAGATTTTGGTAATCGTCACCAGTACAGCTACTATGGGTAATACTAATAAAAGTACGGGCTATGAATTAACTGAATTATCACGTGCTTACTATGTTTTTCAAGCTAATGGTTTTGAGGTAGATATTGCTAGTCCATTAGGGGGAGAATCTCCTGTAGTAATTGATGATGAAGATATGGGATCTTATGATTTTGCTTTCTTAAATGATAGTTTAGCTCAGTATAAAGCGAAACATACCATTCCAGTACAAGATATTGACCCTGAGTTGTATGAAGCTGTATTTTTTGCAGGTGGAAAAGGAGCTATGTTTGATTTTCCAGAAAACACTTCTATTCAGTCTATTGTTAAAAACTTGTATCAATCTAATAAGGTGATCGGAGCAGTATGTCATGGACCTGCAGCACTAGTAAATGTAACTCTCGATACTGGTCGTCCTTTATTGGAGAATAAAAAAGTGAGCAGCTTCACCAATGATGAAGAATTATTATTGATTTCGGATGCGAAAAATATATTTCCTTTTCTATTACAAGATGAATTAGAAGCTAAAGGCGGTATTTTTAATGAAGGTACTATGTATTTGGAAAATATTAGTCAGGAGAATAATTTAGTAACTGGCCAGAATCCCTGGTCTACCTGGAAATTAGCAGAAACCATGATCACTCAATTGGGATACGTGCCAAAGTACAGAGAAATTACGGCAGAAGAAAATGCAGTAAAAGTTTTGAAGGTATATGAAGCTGAAGGATCTAAGAATGCAAAAGATTTAATTAAACAAATGATTTCTATAGATAAACAACCTATGGATAGAATACTAATAGCTAAACACGGTATTATAGCCGCGATGCAAGGTAAAATAGGAAAGTTTTTTAGTTTGGTAGGTTTAACATCTTATACAAAAAACATATCAAAAGATTTAGGAAATTAAAAGAACCAAAACACACTATTGCTAAACAAAAAGCATGAATTCTTCTAAAGGTTTATGCTTTCTTGGAATATCAAATATCCCTACATTTGAAAAAATTAGTCTATTGAGTTTTTTAGATATATTATTGGTTATTATAAGTAGTGCTGGACTTTTGCATGGAATACTTTTTGCCTGTTATTTAATCGTTTTCAAAAAGAAGAAGACATTGACTAATCTTTTACTTGGACTGATCCTCATATTTATGGCTTTTCGAATTGGAAAATCAGTAATGCTTAATTTTGGCGATAGTCTAGAACCCATTTTTATTTTTATAGGATTGGCATTTCTTTTACTTATAGGTCCATTATTTAGATGGTATATTTTAGGAATGACGTCTCCAAACTTTAAACTGCCGAAATACTATTATTTAGAAATTATTCCTTTTGTTTTTATTTTTGGCTCTAGTCTTTTTGTTACTAAAGAATGGTATGAAAACAGTAAACTGGTCATTGTCATTTTCGGGAGTGGTATCTTATTTATATACCTGCATTTAGCTTTATATATAGCATTCGGTTGGTGGATCTTGAAAAAAACAAAACAACAATATCAGCAAACAATACAAACAAAATCCCAAAGTGCTATATTTAGTTGGTTACGTTTCCTTATTATAGGTTTTATAGTTATCTGGATAACCTATGTGTTAAATATTTTAGATGAAACAGTACCATATATTGTAGGGCCCATTTTATATTCTGTAATTATTTATTTTTTAAGTTATAAGGCATTTGAATTAAAAGCAACAGATCTTGATGGAGCTATATTTAATACGAATGATAATGATCTTTTATTTGATCAGATTTCAAAATTAGTTGCTGATACAAAGTTATATCTCGAACCAGATATTTCATTAGTAAAGCTTAGTAAAATGCTAGGAAAAAGCACACAAATTACTTCATCAGTTATTAATCAATATGCAAAACGAAATTTTAATGATTTTATTAATCATTATCGTGTTCAGGAAGCTAAGAAATTACTTTCTAATTCAGAGGGTGATAAATACACTATTTCTGCTATTGCCTTTGATATAGGTTTTAGCAGTCTTTCTTCTTTTAATAGTGCATTTAAAAAGTTTGAGGGAATAACACCATCTAGATATCGAAAAGATAAAGCCTAGCATTCAAATTGTTATATATAAAAACAAGATATATATAATAAATTGAAAATAAGTTGATTAATATGTTGAATATCGAAAAAAAGGGGTCATTTTTGCACTTTGAAAAAATATTTTAATTTAATTACATTACAATGAATAAAGGAACAGTAAAATTCTTCAATGACACTAAAGGTTTTGGATTTATCACTGAAGAAGGTGCTAACAAAGATCACTTTGTACACATTTCTGGATTAATAGACGAAGTTCGTGAAGGCGATACAGTAGAATTTGATCTAAAAGAAGGTAACAAAGGATTAAACGCAGTGAACGTAAAAGTTATCTAATACATACATATACTTTCAAGTTTAATGAAAAGCTCATCAATTTTGATGGGCTTTTTTTATGATCTTATTCCTTCAATTACAATTCATTTAATTTTAGAAAAACATCAATAGCTTTTTTATGTAGAAAAGACGTTACTTTTTTCTATGACGTTTTTTCTTAGGTTGTTGATTAGAGTTTTTTCGTTTTTTAGTGTTATAAAGAGAGTTTTTTGATGATTTTTCTTCTTTTAGTTTTTTTAGATGCTCAATAATTTTAGATTTCACTTTAGATATTAAAATCTCTTCTCTTTTAATATAACTATAAAGACAACCGATCATCAAAGTAAAACCTGCTACGATCGGAATAGATCCATTTTCTATAAAGGGAAATTGAGTATAAAGATTAATAGCAACTCTAGGGTCAAAAGAGAAAAATACATAAAGTCCATAAAGCATAGCTAAGAATCCAAGAACTCCAAACAGGTAAATACTAATATTTATGTCTTTTTTTGCGTGTTTTTCTAGCTTAAGAATATTGGTGTCACTTAAAAAAGGATTGTTGTTTTCTTTTTCTTTTTGAATAAAAAGTAAGAAATCATAGTGTAAACTATCAAACGATATTCCATAACTCCTTTTATTAAGATCCTCCTTAGTAATTGTATACTTCATTTTTGTATCGTTTCATAAACAAAGATATATAATATAGAACCATACTGATCACTAAATAATTTGGAGCAGTTAAAAAACATCAAGAAAACTAACGGATTAGTATTTATTTTATTTAGAGTTTTACTTAATTCTTGAAATTATTAAAATACTCAATCTCTTCTAAATAAGACTAATAGAAATAATTAGTCTATACACAATATTTTATAAAATAAAGCGATATAAAATATGAAAATAGGTGTTTAATACTTGTAAAAAGTGTTTGTATTCTGTTTTTTAATCTCAAATCATTATACACTAATCATCATGAAAACAACAACTCAAAAAAAAAGCATTTTTAAAAACATGCGAGTCTTGCTATTAAGCGGATTATTGTTAACTTCTACACAATCAATTTCTCCACATGGTACTGTAACCAGTCCACCAAGTCGTGTTTGGATTTGTTTTCAGGAAAATCCTGAAAGTCCAGATTCACCGGCATGTATCGATATGGTTGCTTCTCACGGTACACAAGCTTTATATGATTGGAATGAAGTAGCACGAATGGATGCCAATGGTATGCATCGAGAAATTATACCAGATGGCAATTTAGCCAGTGCAGGACGACCTGATAAGTATGGAGGGTTGGATCAGGTAAGAGACGATTGGGTAGCAACACCAGTTTCTCCAGGACCATTTACCGTTACTTGGTCAATAACAGCACCACATGCAACATTATATTATGAAATATACATTACCAAAGAAGGTTGGAACCCCAATCAGCCACTTACCTGGGATAGTCTAGAGCTTCTGGAACGTACAGGAGAACTACCATTATCAGAAGAAGATAACATAGAAGTAATTTTACCAGAAAGAACAGGTAAACATGTTATCTATAGTATTTGGCAACGATCACTTAGTCCAGAAGCATTTTATTCCACGAGTGATGTAGATTTTGGTAATACGTTATCTATTGATGAGTTAAAAAAACCTTCGGCAAGCTTAGAACAAAATTACCCAAATCCATTTAGCGGGCAGAGTACTATAAAGTATAGTTTAGAGAGTGAATCTTCGGTAAATATTAAAGTTTATGACATTCTAGGGCAGGAGGTTGCTACGCTTGTTGATGAAGTTAAAAATGCTGGAGAGCACGAAATCATTTTTAATGCAGATCGTATACAAGGTAATGGCATATACTTTTATGTATTTAAAGTAGGAAATTATAAAGAAACTAGACGAATGGTTATACGGAATTAGTAGCATAGTAGCGTATCAAAAATTCAAGAATACACTTAGTTTTCATAACTATTTAATTATTATTGCCTTTATACAGATATATTATTTAGGATTTTAAGTCCGGGTAATGAATAGTTTGTATAAAGGCAATTTACTTTGTCAAGATATTAAATCATTTAATTGTTTAATAGTTCTAAAGCTCGTTCTATTCCACTATCTTTTTCTTCTTGAAAATCTACCGTTGATAAAAACGGGACTCGATTCTCTTGATTTACGGGTCCAATACCTATTGCTTCAAAAATGACTCCTTGTGGATCTTCATATACTTCATTAGATAAACCTACTTCTGCTCCATTGGGTAATGTGTGACTGAGAACATTAGACAAAACACCAGCTGTGTTCTCTCCTACAATCGTTACATAGGGTAAATCTTTCATACATAAAGCAAAAAGATCTGCTGCGCTTGCCGAAAAGGGGCTTGTAAGTACTATAATATTACCAGTAAATTGAAAATCTCCTTTGGGACCTACAGAAACAGCTCTTTTTTCTGTAAAACTATCGCCTAATCTAAATTTTTTAGTATATAAAAATCGCTCTTGATCCATAAAACGAGATACCATATCCAAAGTTGCTGTATCTAATCCTCCACCGTTAAAGCGTATGTCGATAATCAGGTTAGAAACTCCTGATGCTTCAACATCATTCATCATCGTATCTAACACAGCATTTAATGTTGACAACTCATCATTAAAATCTGTTCCATATCCTTCCATTGCTAAGATATTAATGTAACCAACATTGTCATTGATCAATCCCCATAGCATATTCTCATTTTCATCAATTTCAAAATCTCCACCTAAATATTCTGTGACTATTGTTGTAGCTTTTTGACCAAAAAGATCTCCTAAATCTTCTATATTCTCTATGATCAGCTCTCCACTTAGATTTGTATTAAGTATTTCGAATAATTTTGGTGCTCCTGAGTTAATGTCAATATCATTGTCTTCATCGTAGATACTCACATGTCCATCTTCTAATAAAACTACAAGCTCTTCTAAGATTTCATAAAAATTATCCGCCGTGACTTGATCTCTTAAGTTTTCATACTGAGACCAATCTACATTTCTGATTTCAAAAAAAGCATAATAATCATTAAAGATATTCCAAAAATGATCAAAATTCACCTTGGGATCATCTGTGCCAGCTATCTGATCAGGAAGACAAATTGAGTTTTGATTTGATAACCTAATAAATTCAAAATCAGATTCATTTAATTCCGTAGTTAATATCAGTTCATTAGGGCTTACTAGATTTGGAACAAAATCTTCTAGTTCATAATCATCATCTGCAATTGAGCATCCTGCGGTGTTTATATTATAAACTACATCTTTACCGTCTGTAAACTCCAGGATGTATCCTAGTTCTTCTGAGAACCAAAAGCCATTGATCGAATCTTCTACAGGAAGCGTGGGATTGTCATCATCCGTTTGGCAAGAAACAATTAATAATAACAGGAAGCATACGCATAGCTTTTTAATAATTGTAAAATGGATTTCTTTTTTGATAATGTGTACTATCATAATGCTAGTTTTTGATTTTTAGTAAAATGTAAAGAGATTAATAAAAGTTCTTATGGTATTAAAACTGAAGAAAACATTAAAAACGATATCCAATTTTTAGGTTAAAATAAGGTGTTAAACCAATTTCTCTTCCAGTGCTATTCCCAAATCCAAGTCCTCCACCAGCTCCAATCTCATAATTAAAATGATTGCCAATGTTTCTTCTAATCCCCCAGCTTATTGCTGTAAATGGATGACTTGATAAATTTCTATCCGTACCAGTATCTACATTGTCATAAAAATAGTAACTACCTCGTAACGAAACATAGTTACCACTGTTACCATCTATTCTTTTTCCTTGACTTACTCGTTTGTCTAAATTATAGTACCATCGAGGTTCTAAAGCTACTATAGGTAATGAATAACCATTTCCAACTTGCGTATCATTACCCTCTGCCCATAAACCTACAATTGCTATTCCTACTTCACTTCGTAAAGCGACTTGATTAGCTATTTTCAATTCATTATGAACCCATACGCCCATAACTCCGATCTGAATTCCAAAAATTGATTTTTCTACAGATGCTTCTTCTGCATTTTGTGAAAATCCAGAATAAGAAGTGTAAAGGAATAATAAAACAAAAGCTACTTTTTTCATACTAAATATTAATTTAAAGGGTATTATCAATTAAGACTAAGTAGTGTTTGATTCATTCATGTGTTTTTTGATTTCTCGATATAAAAGTATCGGAATCAAAAAGGAAAGAGAATGATTTTAGTGTTGAAGAAGTACTAAAACAGTAGGATTACACGAATTAGGACGTTTTTTGAAGCTTTCTAAAAGCACCAGGTGACATACCTAAATTAGTTTTAAAAGTACTATAGAAAACACTCTTAGATTTAAAACCAGCTTCTAAGCCAATAGCCTCTATAGAATATTTATTAAATATCGGATTATGTAATAAATTTTTAGCGGCTTCTATTCGATATTCATTTACAAACTGAATAATACTTTTATTAATTTCTTGATTTATAATCTGTGATAAATATCCTTCGCTTGTTTCTAATCGAGTTGCAAGATCTAACCTGCTTAAAAGAGGATTTTTATATAATTCCTCTTCTTCCATTAATATGTAGAGTTGAGTAATAATTTTAGAAACCGTAGTTTCATTTATTTGCTTTTTTATAGGAGTTTTATCGATTTTTCCTGAAACCAAATATCGATGTATCTCTTCTTTTTGAACAATGATTTGTAATCTGAATATTCCATAATACAAAACCCACCAGAATAAAAACGAAAGTGATATCCATAAAAAATTTGTAACATATTCCGAATCGTATATATATAGTTCAATATTAGACAAAAGCCAAACGATAATAATGCATATAATGAAAAGATTTAATCGTAATAACCAACGTCTTTTGTCTTCAGAAATAGTAGTGGCCTTTTTTATTAATCTCCTTGCCCAAAAGATTAAAAACACATTATAAGCAAAACCTAAAATGTCTTTAATGTCATATATTATAACATCAAAATCAGGGTCGTAAAAATTAAAAACAGCATGAAAAAAGGTAATAAAAACCTCAATTGCCAAAGAGCAAAAAAAAGGAACATAAAGCAATTTGTACCATCTTTTTTTTAGGTAGCTATGCTGAATTTGGATTAGAAAATAGGTGAATAAAGTTACGGTAACCAAAAATTCTAACATGATATTGTCTAAAAACTGTAAGACATAACCTTCTATGTCGTACCAACCTAAGAAGGTCAAACTTGTCAATAAGAACAAAGAAAAGGCGAGATATTTATTTGCACGATTCTTATAAAAAGAAGTAGTAACTAATGAGATACTTATAAAATATCCCATAATTCCACTTGCAATTACTATAAAATCTAGTATTGTTGTATCCAATCTTTAAAGAATTAATGGTATTAAAATTCAATGAGAAATATAAATTATTATAGCACGAATGTTTCAGATACCAAATATTCTATACATCATACCAATAACTGTAAATATTCTGGGATGTTACATTAGTTTTACAATTAATTATAAAATCAATTTTTAATATTTACGAGTTCATCTAATTATTTAACTAGTAGGAGAGGAGTATAACGTATGTAAAATAATTATTTATTTGGTAGTATTTAATTCTTTAATTATTTCATTTAAAGATAACCTTGCTTCTTTCATAATGGGTAGAAATGGCCAAATATGTGGCATGTTTTCACCTTCAATTACTTTAATTTTCACCTGAGCTGCTTTCAACTTATCGACAACCAATTTTTGATCAGGATAAGTAATGTCCTTTTCTCCTAGAAATAAGATAGTCTCAGGAAATCCTTCGAAATTTCCGTATAACGGTGAAATCATCTCGTTTTTTAAATCAACATGTCCAGCACACATTTTTTTGGCACTTAACAATCCAGCTTTTGAGAGCATTGGGTCAATTACATCTATTATATCAATTTCTGAATTAGTCATAGATGAATCCATTACTGGCGAAACGAGAATTAGTTTATTGGGTAGTTGTTGCTTATTAGTAATTAACCTCTGTATAAGTGCAATAATTAATGTACCTCCTACAGAATCACCTATTAACGAAATTTGATTTGATTTGTAGTTCTTTAAGGCCTCATTGTAGATTGAATTTACATTTTCGGAGATTTCTGATATGTTGTATTCAGGTGCTTTAGGGTAATTACACATCCAAATCGTGTAATCGGTTTGCTTTGTAATTATCTTTATCGTATCCCAATGATGTTGTCCTGGTCCTGAAATAAAAGCTCCGCCGTGAACAAATAGCAATAGTTTATTA
Organism: uncultured Aquimarina sp.; assembly: GCF_947492405.1. Lineage (GTDB taxonomy): Bacteria > Bacteroidota > Bacteroidia > Flavobacteriales > Flavobacteriaceae > Aquimarina. Next base: position 835,310 of record NZ_CANLMP010000001.1, on the reverse strand, counting down.
GGAGTACTCTCTTTTTTTATTTCTGTGACTTCAGAATCCAAAACTTTAAATCGTTTCGTGATATGTTGTTTAAAAAATCTTCCTTTTGGATGATATACATCTTCTTTTCTGATACGCTTGAAATCTATGGGATCTTTACTGAAATTCTTTTTTAAACCTTTTAGTTTTATAACCAATAGCGTTAGATAATATGTAAAACTTTGTTTCATTATTTTCTTTTTAGTAATTCCCTTTATGAGGTTTTTATTATTTCTAAATACAGGAAAAGTATTTCACTTTAAAAATTGATCATTTCAATAACTTTTGTTTCACTGTCTGATAATTTTACGTGCTGCATTATACCTCCGCCAGTTTCATCCCATAGCATGAATGCGATAACATAATAGTCTCCCGCAGGTAAATCGTTAAATTCGAATTCTCCTTTTTCATTACACATTATCTTTCTAGTTTTATGGTAACCTTCTGGATCAGGAATGAACTTTGGGATTCCATTTTCTATATATACATAGCCAGAATCATCATTCTTGTAAATATGGTTTAATCGCTCTTTTGTATAAGCCGAATATGGATTTAATTCTATTCTAAAATCCTTTCCAAAACGGATATCTCCACTTTTTGATTTAAATTTTGCAATTCCTTTAATAGTAGAAGTTCCTGTATTCTTAAACCAACTAACATCATCTTCATTAAATTCGTTTTGTATTGTTATTGTTGTTTCGTTTTTTGTAGTCTTATCAGTACAACTATAAAAAATAACTGCTAGAAAAAATAGTGTATACCTCATTGGTTTTAAGTGTCTAATGGTTAATCAAAATTCTTTTTTATTCTTTTTACTATAGAATTAATTCTTTCAGAATGCATTAATCTTACTTCTTCTTTATTCAATGTTCCACCTAGAAGTATCATTTCTTTCTTATTAAATCTTTTCCCAAGCCTATCATCAAGCATTACATTTTTCATACTTTTAGCGATACCTATTTCTTCTAAAAATTTATTAGAATGACCAGCCGTACAAATTACAATGCCTTCAGGTACTTGTTTCATAACCAGATTCTTATCGATTACTTTATCATTGCCATATGCATATCCAACTGAATATACTCGATCAAACCAACCTTTTAGCTTTGCTGGACAATCGCTCCACCAAACTGGATATAAAAATATAATACAATCGGCTAGGGCAATTTTTTTTTGCTCTTTTTTTACATCATTAGTTATTGGTATATCAAGATTGGCAAAACCTTCTCGTTGATATTCTTCTTCACTCATATCTGTTTGAAAATTGATTGCATACAGATCAGAAACCTGAAAATCAATCTTTTCATTTTTTAGATTTGATTCCAATTGCTGTAAAATCTCATAAGTATATGAGTTTTTACTTGGGTGGCAAAATATAATTAGAACCTTCATTTCTTTCTTAAATTACATATTTCAATAATAATGGCATTCGTTTTTTAATTAATTATAAGAACCGACGTAAAATCTATTTCAAAATCCAGCAACACTTTTGCTATAAACTTAACTTCGCATTCATTAGGTTACATAAAAGACCTTTGATGGAAACTGCTTTAACATATCTAATTCTCTTTTGTGATTTTTGATTTACGAATCATAGCGATTCCTATCCATAAAAACCAAATTATTTGACTAATCCCAAAGATTTCTGTAAAAATATCCAATGGATAAATAGTTAATATACCTGCGATCCCTACAAGGATTCCTAATAAAACCAAAGCTCTGGAAAATGATTTGTTGTTTAAGGATATAAGACTAATGAGTAATACCCAAATTCCACCAACAATCTCATTTCCACCACCAAGCCCTTCAGAAATAACAGCTACACTAGACCATATTTGCATAGCATTTTCTGGTGATGTAATTCCTATTTCAAGCACCGAATTCAAACCAATATTTGTTATCATTCCACAGGCAATGACCAATCCAACCCAAATAACACCAAAGATGAAAGCAAGTTTTGATAAATTTGGTGAATCTTTTTTTATGCGATTATGAATTGCTAGTACTAATATCGTTAATAATATCCCAAATAAAATATAGCTAGTAAAGTTTAGAATTGATAAGGTTAGGTAATTCTCTGATAGAAAAAATAATTCTTCCTTAGCACTTGCATTTTCATCAGGATATTTTAAAACACCGCCATATATAGTGAAAGCTATGATGTATATAAGAGCTTCAAAAATTGAGCATACTCCACCAAACTTTTGTATATTTTTTATTTCCATTTTTTGTGTTTCGGTTATAACTTCAAAGATTATAATTTAGAAAACGAAAAGAATTGATATTTATCAAATAATGAACTTGATTTGATACTTTCTATCTTTTACTCTTAAATGATGGTATATCGTGGTAACAATAATTATACTATATAGTCTTCTTATAACATAACAATACTAATTACTATATAAACTAAAAAATGCAAAATTTGATAGAGACGTTTAGGGAAATTGGAAATCTCTCTAAAGAAAATGAGAAAGTATTGTTCAATACGATAGAACGTATCGAATTCCCTCCAAAAACCATACTTCACGAAACGGGTAAAGTATGTGATAGTATTTATTTTGTAGAAAAAGGAATTGCCAGAACATTTTATTATAAAAATGGAAAAGATATCACCTATTGGATTGCTCCAGAAAACGAATTTGTAGGGGCAATGGCAAGTTTCTTTTCTAGAGAAAAAAGTAATAAAATGGTTGAAACAATCGAACATTGCATTCTATGGAAATTTGAGCATCATAAACTAGAAGAACTATTTTCTTCTAATCAAGAGTTAGAGAAAGCAGCGAGATTATTTGCTAACCATGGAATTTCACTTTTAGAAAAACGATTTGATACGCTACATTTTAATACTGCAAAAGAACGTTATGACTTGTTAGTACATCAACAATCTAACATTTTGCAAAGAGTCCCATTAGGAATGATTGCTTCATATCTCGGAATTACTCAAGAAACGTTAAGTCGAATACGACATCAAAAATAGTTTTGGATATTTATCAAACGATCAGCCATTATTTAAATTTTAAAAAGCCTCGTATACTAAGATACGAGGCTTTTATTGAGATACTAGTTTTTCAATCTAATTTTCGGTTTTCATTATCGAAAAACACGTGTGTAATACTTAAATAATAATTTTGTTTGGCTTAACTCACTTTTATTCTTTTATTATTTTAAGTATTGTACTAGTCTTTTTTCCGCTTACTTTTCCATAATAAATACCTGTATTAAATTCGCTTATATTTATAATTTCATTATCGCTAGAAATTGATTTAGTAAGTACTTTACTTCCTTTGATATCATAAATCGTTATGATTGAATTTGCAGCATTTTGAATAATAGCTGTTGTCTTTACAGGATTTGGGTATATAATTATATCGGATGTAATTTTAACAGTATCAATATCATCATTATTACTTCTCAAACTTGTATTGAATTCGATCCAGTTAACATTAAATAAATAACCACTTCCTCCTGTAAATACTAAGTATACATCCTGTGTTCCACTAACATTACTAATGCTTGTGTTTACCGTAGTCCAATTCTGAAATCCACCGGTGTTACTTACATTAACAGACCCTATTAATGTTCCAGTAAGACTTCCTGTACGAACCTCTATAGTTCCTCCAGCATTTCTTGTTGCAACACGTGTATCTATATTAGAAATACCTGAAAGATTAATATTATCAAAGCGTAGCCAATCTCCATTATTTATCCATCCTACGTTTTCTCCACTTTCCGTGCTGTTTTCTGTTTGAATGCCTGACATATCATTATAATCTTCTGCTTCTAAACGAATATCTACAGTAGCTACAGGAGTTATATACCATTGTAAATTCTGACTAGAAGAACTTGAATTCCATAGATTAACATCTCTTCCTTCTACACCTCCTGATCCACCATTGATTGCGAACCCAGTTGCATTTCTTTTAATCAGTTTATAACCACCATCAGCCATAGCTATTTTTTGCCATTGTTGATTTTGATTGATATCATTTGTTTCCCATAGGTATACAGTTTGATTATTTGCTCCTCCGTCATCCCCATCAAGACTGTAATTGGTTCCATATTTCTCGTAAGAATAATATCCATTTCCATGATTTATTTCGACCCAAAGTTGACCTTCATCTGAGGTATCGGCAGAGGAGAGCGTTACATTTTGTCCATTCGTTCCGCCAGTACCTCCATCAATAGCAAATCCTGTAGCATTACGTTTGGTAATATGAACTATAGTTTCATTTGTAGGAGAATTATCTACTATTTCGTAATCAAAGGTTTCCCAAGTTCCATCTGCATTTCCTAAAGGAAAAAGAGTACTGTTATTTACGTTCCAATTTGCCTGAACCCATCCATTATTGAATAGGCTTTTCAGTGCTACTTGATTAGCACCTTTTGGTTCCCATCCAAAATTCTCCCAGGTTCCTGGAGCATTTCCATTTGCACGGATTGCTGCATTTGTATTCGTGCCAACTACTTGAACGTATTTATCTGTAGCTACTGATCTAAGAGCGATGCATCCATTAGTATGCTGTTCTACATAAAACAATGCTCTATCGGCTTCTTCTCCATTGGCGATAAGATTGGAATTGGAACTATCAATAGTAATCCACTTCTGATCACCTCCAGATTTTCTAAATGCAATTATTTCTCCTATTGGTGCATCAGTATCACAGGTTGGAGTAGAAGGATTATCACCCCATCCTAATGTTTCCAAATCCTCGGCCGGAAATTCATTCTCGGATTTTATTCTAATATTACGATAGTATAATTCTGCACCTTCTGATTGTATTTGTATTTGACCACTAGTAACTGCATTTCCATTCCAAGTAGCATCTTGCAGTGCATTTACCATAACACCATTTACATAATGAATCGCTCTATCACCGATTACAATAACCTCTAATAAATTCCATTGTCCATTAGGTAATTCCGGATTTGATCCTGCTCTTATTAATGTTCCGGTATTGAGCGGAGCCATAGGTTTGAATGTCAATCCACCGGTATTCTCTGAAGGTACTAAGCCCCGAGTACCTGCTAAACCGATATAATCTCCCAAGTCACCTTCTTGTACCTGAAACTCCAAAGAAGATTTCCAAACATCCCAAAACGATCCATGTTCTCCATTACAGTGATAAAGAATACCACTGTCTCTTAACTGGTTTAATCGAGGTTCCCATTTTAATTCTCCCCATTTAAACTCCATACTAAGATGGTAATTCTCATATTCATTTAAAGTGGTAAGACCACCATATACTTCTCCTGTGATGTATAATTGTTTTTCTCCTTCAGCCTCTATAACTGAAAATACATTTCTAGGATCATTTTCTAATCCCAGAGGAGTCCCTGATCCATTAGTTACATTATTACTGCTGCCAGGTAAACCTGTAGTAGTATGGGGTACTCCCATCCATATTTCCCAACATTCTAAATCATTTTCCAGTAAATCTGTCCATTGATTAGTTAATGTCGCACCACAATCATTTATAATATCTGTATCCAGTCTGTTAGCAGTCCAAAGCACCGCCTTTTCAATCATTTGCCTAAATGTTTGATTATTCTCATAGGTACTTCCATTATGACCTAGCGCAGTATAAAATGACCTTCCACCATCGAACTCCTTTAACCAAGTTATTGGACGAGTGGCATCGTAACTTTGATTACCTGTAGCTTGGACTTCTAACAGGTTTTGATTTGTGTCACTTAATTGACCTCCATTAAGCTCCCAATAGTACCATTCTTCTTCATGTGACCAAGTATCTCCAACATTCCCAATGTGATCGGTAACGGGATGATTGACCAACAAATTCATAGCTCCTGGTAAATTATTAGAAGTATGATTAGGACTTGTTTGAACAATTGCGCCGACTAGTTCATTATACCAGGGCCAAGTGGACGCAGCATTTGTACCTCTATAGGTATCAGTTGCGGAATGAAAACCTACAAAACCACCTCCGTTTTGTATGAATGATTCCATAGCTGCTTGTTGACTATCGTTTAGAAGATCACCACCAGTTGTATTAGAAAAAACTATAACTTCATAATTGGCTAAATTTTCTGTAGTAAAAACAGATGCATCTCTTGTGGCATCTACAGACCAGGTATCATGACTGCTATTAGATCCCAATTCCTCCAACATTGTGATACTGGCGTTTATAGCACCTGTATGCCTAAAACCATTGGTTTCGTGAAAAACTAATAGATTAAAATCTTGACCATATGCAAACTGAATGAACAATGAAAAAAAACAGACAGCTAACAGGAGCACTTTATTCTTAAATTGAGATTTCTTTTTCATAATTTTTACTTTAACTAATTTACTTCTTTATAATTTTTAAGATCGTTTTATCCTTTTGTGATAACACCTTAGCATAATATAAACCAGTTGGTAAATTGCTTAAATCTATAGTTTCAGTGTTATTAACGATCGTTGCATTATATACTTTTTTACCATTTACATTATAAATACTAATAACAGAATCTGCTGCTCTCTCAATAGTGATAGTATTTACTATTGGATTTGGATATAAACTAGGTGTTAGAAGTTTATTATCATTTACTGAAAGTAAAGTATCCTCGGAGAAGCTAAAAGAATCAATATCTAACAAATATCCTGGATCTCCAGTAAATACAAAGTAAATATCTTGCACTCCTGTTACCAAAGAAATATTTGTTGAAACCGTTTCCCAGCTAGTCCATGATCCTGTATTCGGAACCTCTAAAGTTCCTAGCAAATTACCCGTAATACTTGTTTGTCTTATTTCTATATTTCCACCTGAATTTCCACTAGATACTAATGCGGATATTGATGTTGCTCCTGAGCTAAAATCTATTCCTTCAAACTTTATCCAATCACCATCTTCTATATAACCCACTGCATCACCAGTAATTTGTACTCCTAACATGTCACAAAAATCCTCTGCTTCAATTTGTGTAAATGCATCCTGACTGTCGCATGGTGGAACAATATCGTAACAATCATCGGCATAAGTAATATCATTGTTAGCACCATTATCACTTACTGGTCCACAGCTAATTATTGTATTTCCACTGGCAGATGATTCTAGAATAATACGATATTCTGTTTCGTTTACAATGGTAGAGTTATCGCCTGTGATTACAATGGCACGTGTTTCGTCAGTATCCAATGGACCTGGCGTTCTGTGAAAGATAATGTTATGATTATTTCCTAGAATATCTGCTATATTATGAGGACCAATAGCATTAGGAGAAGGTATAATGGTCATTTCAATATTTTGACGAGAACGACTTAAACGAAAGTCACTTAAGGGAGCATATGTGAAATTACCACTTGATCCAGTAATTGTTCCACCTGCAGGCATATTGTAATTCGTTCCACCAGAACCACAATCAATAGCTTGGCTATTTTTTACTGTTGCACTAGAAGCTAAGTAAAGACGAATTCCGCCTCGCATTTGTTTTACTGTACAGTTTTCTACGGTTACACTACCCGTATTATTATATGAACGAATTCCATCTTCAGAAAGAGGATATACATGATTATAAGGAATATCATAGGATTCTTCAAAAGGTAATCTCCAAGAACCATCTCCTGTTGGAAATTTATAATCCGTTAAATAGGGGAGGTCATAGGTTTCTGTGTCATTATACATATCGTCACTCAGACGCATTCTACCTTCTATATAACAATTTTTAATTGTCGTTTCTGTAGCTCCACTTTGCATGAAAATACCATGACCAAAAGCATAATGATACATTGTAATACCATCTAGGGTATTTCCAATTCCTCCACCATCAATTCCTGTAACTAAAATCCCGCAACGTTTACTCAAGCCAAAGGTGTTTTGGGAACCAATACCATATTGACTTCCATAACCATAAGGAAAAGATCCTTTTACTATCATTTCGAGACCTTCTACTAAATTTTGATTTCCCGTAATTGACATAATAGGATCACCTCTTAATCCATACGCCAGATTATCTCTATCATTATTATAAGCACTAAAATCAGTGACTTCCTCCAAACCATTTCTATAGAAATCTTCAATAGCACCATTTCGTATGACGTTATTATCACCAGAAATAATAAAATAAACCTCTCTAATAGATCCGACCAAGGTATTAATACGTGCTCCAGTCATATCAATGGTATTACCAGACCCGCTACAATTAATAACTCTAGAATTGCTTGGTAAATCTTCTAGATAGTAGTTACCTGCTTCCAAAACAATCTCTTGATTACTATTTTGAACCGCGATTCTAAATTGTTCTAATGAATTCACAACGGTTGTTTGTGCAGTTGTAGAATGAATAGGATATAATAACGTCATTAAAATAAGAAGTGTTATATAATGGCGTTTCCGTTTTATTTTTTTGCAATTTATTTTCAATAAGTAATGAGGACGAATAGCTTGCATTAGGTAGTTGGTTAATAGGTTTAAATGGATTAACCAAATTTTAAATTGGTCAACCAATTATCTAATATATGTAACTATCTAATATTTCATAATTCCTTTTTAGAATTCGTAAGCAATCCTTTAGAATATGAAGTCGATATAAAAAATATTAATGATCCATTTACTTGGGAAGCAGAAAAAGGAAAAATCATGCTAGGTTTAGGCTATATTGGTTTAATGGACGAAATCGCCATTTTTGATAAGTCTCTAAACCTTGAAGAAATAACAACTGTCTATGGGCTTAAAAGTGGTATAAAAACATTATTCAAATAAGCGTTTAGATAACTATAAAGAATAAGAGTTAAAATATACAATCAATAACCCTCAATGTAAACAAAGGGTTATTGATTTATAACTTCATAATTTTAATAATTGAATTGAATCTAAATTACCAAAATTCAAAAATTGAATATGTGACTTTCTGGTTATCTCATAACCAATCTTAATTCAAAATTTTAGTAAGAAACATTATACCAAAGTTATTTTAAAGCCACTTGGCCTTTAGATCTTTGTATTTAGTTCTTCCGATAGGGATACGCTCTCCATTTTTAAGCTCAGCAATATATTTGCTTCCAGATTCTACAATAATTTCCTTTACCTCAGACATCTTTAGCAAATATGATTTATGAATACGCTCAAAAGAAAACGCTAACAACTGTTCTAGTTTATCCAATGATTTATCGTGTAACTCTTTTTTTCCATCTTTTAGAAAGACTTCTGTATAGCTTCCTGCACCTTTAATATAAAGAACATCAGAAACGGGTACTAGCTGTATTCTTTGTCTTTTTTTTATGGCTAAAAATTTAATATCATTTGTAGTTGTTTTTTCACTGGTGATGGTTTTATGTAGAGCTTTCTCTAACCGATCTCTATTGAATGGTTTAGGGACAAAATCTAATACTCCATATTCGAAAGCCGTAATTGCCTGATCTTTATAAGCAGAAATAATAATAGTATGAAACGATTCGGAAACTGCAGTTGTAAGCAAGTCAAAACCACTATCACCATTAAGGTTTAAATCTAGCAACATAAGATCTAATGAACTATTCTTAATAAATTGCAATGCCTCTGGGAGAGTATTAATATGTTTTAAGGACTTTAATGCGTTACCAAAAATATCGCGAGTCATGCGTTCGATTCTTTTGGCTATTCTAGATTCATCTTCAACGATTAAAATATTCATTTCTTTAAGAGTATATTTTTATGATATTTTTCCAACCTTGATTTGTTGGCTCTGAAATAAAATCCCAATTTGATTGATAACTTTCTGTAAGCCGTGCCTTAACATATTTCAGTCCGGTACCATCTTCTGTATTTCTTGATACTGATCGTGCTTTAATGGCAAAGGTTAAAAATGTATAACATTTATACTGATGAGTCGATTCGAAAATAAGTTTAAATGTAATACTATTATCTTCTAAGGGCAAGCTATGTGTAATTCCATTTTCCAAAAGCGTGTGAAAGATTCCAGGAGGTACTTTTTGCTCATGATCTATGTTTTCTTCTTGCCAGAAATAGTTGATTTCTTTCCGGTATTCCATAATCTCCAGATGTGTACGACAAAGCGCTATCTCTTGTGAAATAGGTATTAATGTATGATTTTCAATTTGATTAAAGAGATCAAATTCTTTAGCTAACTCCTCGATAAACAAAACCCCTTTCTTAGGTGATTCTTCTATCCAGTCTATCAATGAAGTCAAGGTATTCATTAAAAAATGTGGTTGAATATTTTTTTTGAGTAATTCTAAGCGCAAACGAGTGGATTGAACTAAAGAATTTTCATAAGCAAGCCGTTGTTCTTTAATTCTCATAGAAAGTAAATAAAACATCCCAAGAAGAATAAGACTAAAACCTGCAAATAAGCTTTTGTTAAAAGGAGTGGCAAAACCAATAGATACCGATAGTAGGAGAGTACATAGCACAAGAAGAGCACCTTTCATTTTTTTATAAACCCCATACAATACAACTCCAAATGAAAATAACCACATGCTTAAAACCATATTATTAGCGGTCAATTCATAGACATATCTCGATAGGAAAAAGAATGACAAAATAATAGAATAAATGGTTAGCAGTAGTTTTCTTTTTGGAAAAGGAAACTGCATAGAAAAATAGAATGGAATCAAAAAAGAAATACCAAGCATCAAAATACTGATGACACGTAAACGTACCACATGCATACTGTAATGGATGTGTATATAAGTTTTCATGAATTCTGCCAATATCAAAGTAAAAAAGAGGAAACAGCAAATACTGAAAATTAATGTTGCATACTCTTTTTTGTTACTTAAAAAGAGAAATAGAAAATAGATAGAAGTAATAAGAAAGGCTCCTGCAAAGAGATGCATATAGGAAGATTCGATGAGTCGATCGTTCAATAGCTCCTCGTAGTAGTTCATTTTTAATCCCCATATCCCAGAATGATCAGGGAAATAATAAAGACTTGAGCGTATGGCCAATATATGTTCACCCACTTCTGTCAGATCAGTCGGAATGCTAAAAGTTGCCCACATTTTACCTTCAGGTGGCAATACAGCTTCCTGACCTGGATTCCCGTTTTTTCCAATCAATACCCCATCCCAAAAAACCTCATACTCTCCGTAAACATCTAATTGGATTCCATAAGGATGTAATGATTCAGGGGCTTTCAAAATATCGATTAGAGTCCTGAACCAGTAAATCTGACCATCAAATACAATAATTTTCTCTTTTTCCCAAGATTGATCATTTAGATCTCTGGCAGCCCATTCTTGTTGATCTCCAATTTTGAATACTGTCTCATGCTCCTCGAAAACAGGGCTTTGGGAGCAAGATATCATCAGTAGCAATACCAATAAAAGACAAGGCGAAAATTTCAAGTTCATTTTAGCAGTTTTACGGATGTAAGATAACCATTATGGATAGCTTCTTAGAGCAGTTCATTACTCTATAGAGCAGTTGGTAAAATTTACATTGAATTCCTGAAAGAAAAACACATCTTTTGTAAGAGAAAAAATTATTATAAAAATATTAAAACTAACAAAAAGATCTATTCCATATCACCTTGGATATTTATAGTTGTCAAAAAAAATCATTTAAGCTAAAGCAATGCTTTACATATAAAAAGTAAGAAAGATGAAAACTAATTATTTAAAACAAGTAAAAATATTATTCGTTTTTACTTTCCTAATTGGCTTCAGTGTTTCTTGTCAGGACAATAAAAAGTCAAACCTTACTTTATTGAGCAATCAAATCCCTACGGATATGCCTTTAATTTTTGCTCCAGGTATTATTTCAATTGATAATCACGTTTCTAGTTCGATTACTTTTAATTCCGATATGGATGAACTGTTTTTCAATCGTAGAAAACCAGGAGAAAGCCATAATCTCTATACTATGAAATTGATAGCTGGTAAATGGTCTTCGCCGAAACCAGCATCTTTTTCAACAAACAAAAAACATCTAGATTTTCATCCTCGTTTTGGTCCAAATGGAAAACGTCTCTATTTCGGAAGTACAAGACCATTTAATAATACTATTACAACATCAACTACACAAAGAAGATTACATCAATGGTATGTTGAAAAAGATGAAAATGGTGTTTGGGGTACGCCAGTTATTATGAGAAAACCATTTTTAGATATATATATCATGTGTACGACACCTTCAGAAAATGGTAATCTATATTTTACTTCTGGTGAGGGGCCTGGTGCTGATAATGAAGGTATTTATTATGCTGTTAATCAGAAAGGTCGTTATGGTGCTATTGAAAGAATGGATGATGTAATCAACAATAATGGCAAGTGGATTGCGCATCCTTTTATAGCTCCCGACGAAAGCTATATCCTATATGATTCTCAAAAAGCATCAGAACCTAATAATAGCGATATATTCATCAGCTTCAATAAAAATGGGACTTGGACAAAGTCCTATAGCTTAGGGCCTAAAATAAATACGAAAATAAATGAGAACGCTGCCACTGTTTCTGCTGATGGAAAGTATCTGTTTTTCTCTAGGGGTGAAGAAAAAGTAAGACAAGACGGAAGTACATATTGGACATCGTATACGTATTGGATAGATTTTGTTCAGTTGAAAAAAGAACTTTTAGAGAATATAAATGATAACTAATAATTTAAACTATATGGAAAAAAGTATGACTATAAAGACTCTTTTATGTAAAGTGTTATTGATAATCTTTTTATCCTGTGATGAAGCACCTAAATCAACTTCTCATACAATTGCTTATAGTTCAATTGATTCAGGTAATGTAGAAATTTATTTAGGTGATATAGAAGGTAAATCAAATATTAAAAGTACAAATGAAAATGGTGGTTATTTAGCTTGGTCTCCTAACGGAAAACATTTTGCTTTTTATTATAAATATGATGAAAGAAAAACCTGGTCCATTCATACAATGAATATTGATGGTACGAATAGGAAAAGATTAACTCATGAAAAAAACAAATGGGACAATTCACCAGCGTGGTCTCCTGATGGAAAAAAAATCGTTTTTTCAAGAGCGTATAGAGATGCTGATAAAAATTGGAAGAAAGAACTTTGGATTATGAATTCAGATGGTAGTGAGCAGACTCAAATAAAATCACTAAAAGGGGGAGGCCCTTATTTCACAAAAGATGGAAGAATAGTCTTTCACTCAGAAAACCAGAAAAGTTGGATAAGCATAGCGAATATCGATGGTAGCGATCTAATTCAGTTGACAGACAATGAAGCTGAAGAGCAGCATCCCGAGGTTTCTCCGGATGGAAAACAAATTGCTTTTATGTCTAACAGAGATGGAAATCATGAAATTTATGTGATGAATATAGATGGTTCTAACCAAAAACGATTAACAAATAATGATGTTGATGATTGGTATCCATCTTGGTCTCCTGATGGGACTCAACTAATCTTTTCATCACTTAGAGATGGAGAAAAAAGCATTTATATTATGAACAAAGATGGTGCTGAAGTAAGAAAAATTATACCTAATGCTACAAGTCCGGCGTGGTTAAAAATTGTTCAATAATAGCTGTTAAGATTTTATAAATATGAATAATATTATCACAATCCTTTTAATCATAATTCTTTTCCAATCATGTACAGAAGAATCAAATACTGATACTACAATTGATTTAATTAAAAAGGTAGAAACTGGTCTCACAACTCGAGTGCACATAGCCGGTGATTCTACATGGTCTATAGAAGAACGTATGAAACACTATGGAGTTCCAGGTGTTAGTATTGCTGTCATCAATAATGGTAAAATTGCTTGGGCAAAAGGCTACGGTATAATGGATAAGGAAAGTAAAGCTCCTGTGACTGAGCAAACACTTTTCCAAGTATCAAATATTGGCATGCCTCTAACTGCGTATGGTGCATTACGTCTTGTAGAACAAAATAAAGTAAGCTTAAATGAAAACATTAACAGCTATTTAAAATCTTGGAAATTGCCTGATAGTGAATTTACCAAAGAAAGGAAAGCCACTATAAAAAATCTTTTAAGTCATACTGCTGGAATAAACGTGCACTCATTTAAAGGATATAGTACAGATGTACCTGTACCAACACTTATAGAGGTATTAAATGGAACGCCTCCAGCCAATTCAAGTCCAGTCATGGTAGATAAAGTCCTTGATGAAAGTTTTTGGATTTCAGCTGGTGGCTATACAATCATTCAACAAATGATGATGGATGTTGAGGGCAAAAAATTCCCAGAGATTATGAATGAATTAGTGCTGCAGCCTTTTGGGATGAGCAATAGTAGTTTTAATCAACCTCTTACTATAGAACAATTAAAGATGGCAGCAACTGGTTATTTGCGAGATGGTTCTATGGTAAAAGGTAAAAGACATACCTATCCAGAATTGGCTTCAAACGGATTATGGACAAATGCCAAAGACCTTGCGAAATTTGTAATCAACATACAGCAAACCCTAAAAGATAATAGTACTAAAGGATTATCAAAAGATATGACAGAATTAATGCTTACTCCATTAGTGGAAAATCGCTGGGGACTAAATGGACTAGGGTTTTCAATTTCTTATAAGAAAGATGAAATCTACTTTAGAAAAAATGGATGGAGTACAGGGTTTTATAGTGAGATGATGGCTCATAGAGACAACGGGCATGGTGTAGTTGTGTTAACGAACTCCCTTAAACCAGATTTAGTTTATGAACTGGTCCGTTCTGTTGCTCTTGCTTATGATTGGGATAATTATGTTCCAGTACATAAAAAAATGGAAACTGAACAGTCTTTAGTCAATAAAATTACGGGTAGATATATGGAAAATGGTAGGATTGTAGAGGTTTTTCAAAAGAACAATCAACTGTTCTATAGAAACATCCTTGATCTAGAAGCAGAAGAACTAGTCAAAGTCTCGGATAGTAGCTTTGTTAAAAGAAATTCTACTCGACTTATTCAATTCAAACCAAATTCTAAAAATGAAACTGTCAATTTGCTTTATATTAATAGAAACGATGGAACAATAGCTTCAACTTTTGTTAAGATGGATACTGATAAAAAAGAACCTGTAGAATTCCTTCTTGAAGGTGACTTTAAAAAAGCACTTAATGCATATATGGTATTAATCAAACAGGACTCAATTCATCCTACAGTTACTGAAGACTACTTAAATAATTTAGGACATCGTTTTTTAAACGAGGATAGAATGAAACTATCACAAGATGTTTTCAAAGTTAATATGATGCTCTATCCAGAAAGTTTCAAAGTGTACGATAGTTATGCAAAAGCCTGTATGAAAATAGGAAAAATTGATCTCGCAATTTTAAATTTCTCGAAATCACTTGAATTAAATCCGCAAAATAACTATGCCAATGATATGCTTATGGAATTACAAAAGAGTGAATAAAACAAACTTTTAGCAAATAATAAGTCGCTGGTAAGCATTTAGAAACTATGACAATTATGAAAAACATAACAGGATTACTGCTTTTAATATTTCTTTTTACAGCATGTAAAAACGAGCCAAAAAAGGACTCTGACGCCTTAAGTACTATAAGTCCAAAATATGAAACGTATAATTATTCTGGATTTACAAAAGAAGAGATTTACGCATTCCATAAGCATATTTATGAAGGTGGCGATTGGACCGTATATGGTGATACGGAACGGTATTTTTACCTAAACTTCTCCGAAATAAAGAACCACTCACGCATACAAAGGTCCGATACACCAAAAATTCTTGAAGAAACACCAAGAGATGATGTGAAGAATTTTATTACCAAAACAGATTTAAAAAAAGGAGGTGGACTATCGTTAAACGACTATGTACAGCAAATAGAAGTTAATGGATTAATTATAATTCATAAAGGCAAAATCGTCTTTGAAGGCTATCCGAGAATGTTCCCAACTGATTTGCATATTAATATGCTAATAACCCAAGTCTTTGTTAGTACTTCAATTGCTGTTCTGGAGGATAGAGGTTTAATCGATACTAGCAAACCCATTGATTATTATTTTGATGACCTTAAAAATTCAGGTTGGGGAGGTGTTCCAATAATAGATATACTTTCTATGAGTTCCGGAATTGATCGTGTCCCATTGGAAACCTATGAGGTAAGTTTTGACCCAATTAAAGATTTAGCTACGGCAAAATCTACTAAACCATCAGGAACGGAGTACCAATTTTCGAATGCCGATGCTTACATATTGACGTTACTCGTTGAAAAAATTAGTGGTCTTACCTTTCGCGATTTTGTGGAACAGGAAATATGGAGAAAGATAGGGGCAGAATATAGTGCTCTTTTAGGAATCAATAAAAATGGCACCTCTATTTCATATGCCGATGGTCTGTCAACAACACTTCGAGATCTTGCTAGATTTGGTCTTGCTTTTACCCCTAGTGGTAGAAAGAACTCTAACCCAATAATTTCTGATGCATACTTATCTAAAATCCTGAATGTAAATAAAAATCTCAAAGAGACGTCACGGAATTTTAAAGAAACGATATATAGCAGTTATCAATGGGGTGCAGTATTCGAGGATGGCGATTTTTATAAAGGAGCACATGGAGGTCAAGGTCTTTATATATCACCTTCGAAAGATTTGGTTATCGCATTTTTCGGAACATCTAATACTGATCGTGAAAGGAATCAACTTGATGTCATCTCTCGACAGCTTTCTAAATCCGGACTGTTCGATCTTGAATAAAATGACCTACAATTGATACAGTAGATCAAATATCTACATTTTAGTAAATAATAAAAACTATGCAAAACAAAACAAGACTATTACTCCTAATGTTTATTATGCTAACGCCATTAAAGCTCTTCTTTATTTCGTCATGTATTTTTTTAGTTTAGTCATCAATATATGGAGCTCCAGAAGCTTTCAACATTTCTTCTAATTTATTCATGGAGATTTGAATTGTTTTTAATTTATTTTCTGCTGTATTAAGCATTGTATTGATAATTTGCATTTGCACTTTATTAGTTTCTGTAGGTCCATATGTAGATCTTTCTAGACTTAAATAAATTGTAAAAAGCTTATCATTGACCGAAGGTGGATTCTTTTCTCCAACTTCTGCTTTGGCTTGATTACCATAGTAATCAGATTTTAAAGTATTGATTTGATCTCTAATAGTTTCTAATTGTTTTAAACCCGTTTCTGGATTGGTTGTACTATGCATTAGTGCTTTATGCAATGCTTTAGTCTTTTTCTCAGCTTTGGCTATTGATTTATCAATGGCACTCGCCGTTCTGGAAGCAGTTTCATAACCACGCCAAAAAGCAGATGTAACTTCTGGTGTTGCTCCTTGCAGTGTGTTTTTATAAAGTGGCTTCACATTAAAATTTACTGGTTCATCTAGTTGTTTTATAGTTCCGTTATGTGATAAATATAGGGTTACGCTGTAAGTACCTGGTGCAGCTAATAAACCTCTTGATTCGTCTTCATTAGAACCTTTTTTATCATTAAGATCTATTGGGTTATAGCTAGGGTATCTCAGATCCCAAGCAGTTCTGTTAATTCCAGACGTTGCTTCTTTAAAGATGTTACGTATCACCTCACCAGCCTGATTTTTTATCACGAATACAAGTTGAGGCTTTTGTTCTAACTTTTCGTCTTCTAAGACTTTCCATCCTGGAAAGGGAATGTTTTGATTTTTAATATTCGTTTCTTTTGTTTTCCGTTGCTCTTTTTTCAATACTGGAGCTTCTTTTAAATAGTAGGTGAGTAGTGCTCCAAAATCAGGGTTCGGTGCTACAAAATGAGAATCACCTTGGCTTCCCTTATTCGCTTCAAAACTGAGTTGAGAACGCTGTACATACCACCAAGCATCACGAACGGGAAACAACTTGGCTTCTGCATTTAAATCCGTTTGGGAGATATTTCTTAAGGCTGAATAATCATCTAGAATATAAAATCCACGGCCAAAAGACGCTGCAACTAGATCATTTTCACGTTTTTGTATGGCTAAATCCCTAAATGAAATTGTTGGTACATTGCCTTTTAATGCAGTCCATTGCTTTCCACTATCCACAGAAAAGAATAAACCAAATTCGGTACCAATAAATAAGAGATTTGGTGACACATGATCTTGCACTAATCGCCATACCAAATGATTATTCGGAATGGTTTTAGTCAAAGATTCCCAAGTTTGTCCTTTATCGGAACTTTTATATAAATAAGGTTTGAAATCGCCATATTTATGATTATCCAATGCTATATAAACAGTATTAACATCGTGTAAATCAGCTTTGATATCATTTACAAAAGCAGTTGGCGGTACATCAGGTAATTGATTCACTTTAATTTGTCTCCAATTTACACCTCCATTTTCAGTAATATTAATCAAACCATCATCGGTACCCACATAGAGGAGCCCTTCTTGTTTAGGAGATTCTGAAAGTGATGTAATTGTATTGTAATTAGACATGGCATACACATCCCAAGCGTTATCCCAAGATTGTTGTTTACCAAATATAGGTAAGGTAATACGCTCTTCATTTTTCGTTAAATCTTCAGAGATTGCGGTCCAAGAATCGCCTCTGTTTTCTGATTTCCAAACACGTTGTGATGCAAAATAAATGGTAGATGGTTTGTGCGGACTCACAAGAATAGGAGCATCCCAATTAAAACGTTGAATTGCATCACCTTCGGCAGGTTGTGGCTGTATATCTATAGCTTCACCAGTTTTCATGTCTAAGCGCGACAGCGTTCCTTCCTGGCGTTCAGCATATACAATATTTGGGTTTCCCGGCTCAGTAGCTGGTTGATGCCCATCCCAATTAAGAATCACGCGCCAATCACTATTTTGTATACCATGAATGTTATCCGTACGAGATGGACCTCCTTCGGTACTATTATCTTGAGTACCTCCATATATATTGTAAAATGGTTTTGCATCATCTACTGCCAGTTTATAGAATTGAGTTACAGGTAAATTCTCAATGTATTTCCAAGATTTGGTTAAATCAAAAGATTCATATAAACCACCATCGGTACCAACCAGCAGGTAATTAGGGTCGTTTTTCCTAAAGGCTATGGCGTGATTATCACCATGTTTATTTTTCCTATTCATTCTATAGAAGGTCTTTCCACCATCTTCTGAAATTTGCATAGTATTGTCCATAAGATATAGACGATCTTTTTGATGTGGTGAGGCATATAATTCTTGATAATAATGTGGTCCAGTTCCGCCAGTAATGGTATTTGATTGTTTAGACCAAGAGCTTCCACCGTCGTCGGAGCGATACACAGCTCCGGTTCTACGGTCCAGTTCAATGGCTGCATACAACACATCTGGATTATGTGGAGAAATGGCTAAACCTGTTTTACCCATAGATGTTTTTGGTAAACCATTGGTTAATTTCTCCCAAGTATCACCACCATCATCGCTTCTGTATAATGCTGTACCAGGACCATTACCAATATAGGCAGCCACGGTTCTGTGACGTTGCCATGTCGCTGCATACATGCGGTCTGGATTTCTAGGGTCATATACTAATTCTGTGACACCTGTCCATTCGTTATCCCCAAGTGTTTTTGTCCAGGTTTTGCCTCGATCTTTACTTTTGTACAAGCCGCGCTGATCACCTTTACTCCAAAGAGGTCCTTGTGCGGTTACCCAAACAATATTACTGTTATCAGGATGAACTTTTACACGAGAAATATGTTGCGTTTCTTTAAGCCCCATATTAGTCCATGTTTGTCCACCATCATCACTACGATAAACACCATCTCCAAAACCGACATGGCGTCCACCAACATCTTCGCCTGTACCTACCCAAATGGTTTCCGGACGGTTAGGGTCTATGGAAACGGTTCCGATAGAGTAGGAGGTCTCCTTATCAAATATAGGTGTCCAAGTAGTCCCAGAATTAACAGTTTTCCATACACCACCAGAGCCTACGGCAACATACCAGATATTTTCATTATGTGGATGAATAGCAATATCTGCAATTCGTCCGCTCATAAACGCAGGACCAATGCTTCGGAGTTTAAAACCATTAAATGGATTTTCTGTTGTGGCTTTCTCTTGAGCTGAAGTCGTAAAAGCCATTAAAAATGTAAAAATGATTGTGCAAAAAATGCGAGAAAGAGTCTTCATTTTTTAATGTGATTTGTGAGATTTTAAAGTTAACGAAAATCTGATTCATATCGCCTCATCAATAGTGGTAACAAATTGTTAAAACAATCTTCTAACACAATATCTATTACTGCGGATCTTTTTCTTTCAATAAGTATTTGAGGATATCACAAAGCTTACCAAAAGAATATTTTTTTACACGAAGTGTACTTTATATTAGAGTTTAAAAGAAGTGAATATCCTATTTTGGGTAATTCTATCTATATTTATAATATGCGTTTGCAATTTCTCTTCAGCACTACCGAAATTAGTATATAACTTAATTTTTAAAAATTTAGGCTCTTTTATGTTGGGAGTATAATCATTAGGAAGTTTGATATTTAAATACCATTCTCCCTTTTCTGTATTTGCTATTATATACTCATCTGATGTGTACTTATTGGTGAGTTCATGATTTATCGTTTTCTTATCTTTTTCCATGGTATGACTTAACGCAACATATTGTTTTTTTGGATTAATATATTGCATTTCAAACTCTACCACAGGATGAGACCATTCTGTAACAACTCTCACATCGTATTTCGGTAACATAAAAAACTTTTGATCGATATTTTTTACCCTCCATTTTTGATTACGTTTGGATAATAAGTGTTTGAAATCATTGTCTATTTGATTTTGTAATCCATTAAATGATTCTATTGCTTTTACCTTGTTATTGGCGATCTTTTTAAATAAATCAACAGATTTCTGATACTGTTTCTCATTAGAATAACTATTAGCTAAATCTAGATATATCTGTGATTGCAAGGGGGAAACTTCAATAATTCTTTGATATACTTTTTGCGCGTGATCAAACAACTCTCTTTTTTCAAGATTGAAAGCCAACACTTTAAGAACAGAAGTGTTATTAGGAAATAATTCTATGAGATTAGAAAGAATCTGTACTCCTTTATCGTTCTGATTATTATCAAAAAAATAATCAGCGCACTCTACAAAAAAAGTGACATTATCCTTGTGAAACTCTCGCATATTAAGATACACTTCATAGGCTTTGTTGTAATCAGATTCCTTTTTAAATAAAGTTATAAAATTAGATTCCGGAGCATCAGATACAAGAAGTGGAGATGTAAACATTTTGACGGGAATATTGTTATCTTTTGGTTGTTTTTCTTTATTCCTGCCGGATAATCGTTTTCCTGATTTAGTAGTAATCAATATAACTCCATTAATTCCATAAGTACCATACAAATTAGTGGCCGCCAATCCTTTTAATACTTTTACACTTTCCACATCATACGAATTGAGTAAATCGGCTCCTTTTAATATATCAGGAGTATCTCCAAAGCCATTAGGAGGAGCACCAGCAGTAGGTATACCATCTATATATATTGCAGGTTGACTTGATCCCAAAAAGGTTTTTCGTGTACGGATCAAAATATCATTCAAACTATTTCGACTACTAAGTTGAACTCCAGTAAATTTACCAGCGATAGCTTGTCCCAAGTTAATTTGGTCATCTATTTCAACAGTCTGGACTGCATACCCTACAGATTTTTCATCTACTTTCCTCATTCCTACATCAACCATTTTTCGCTCTTCTCGGACTTTGGATTTGACAATAGCAGCATCCAAATTGGTCACCTTATCATTCATATTGATGTCAATAAAATTATCTTCAGGACTTACCTCTGCGATAACTTTTTCTTTATTAGCGCTGCTAAATACCAAAACATCTCCAGGTTCTACGGCGATCTTATAAGCACCATTTTTATCCGTAATGGTACCTCTATTTTTACCTTGTACTAGAATATTTATACCAGACAAAACATTTGTGTCATCCATAACTACACCTTCTATATACTTTTTTTGTGAGTTTGTGTTTTCGTTAGTAACAAACTCTAGACGGACCATTTTTTTATTTTCTTTAATAGCTTTTACACCAGAATTTGCATCAAGCTCTTTGAGGTTAATATGATATCCTAGACTATAAAAAGAAGTTTCATAAAGAAATTTTTTGTTGATTTTTGGAGTACTACTTATTGTGAATATTCTAGGGCTATACAGGTCTTTTTTGAAATTACCAAAATAGCCTTGACCATCAGTAAAAAAAAGTAAAAAGTCCGCTGTTACCTTTGTATTTATTAATCCAAGATCTAAAGTACCATCATAATGTACATCACTAAGTTTTTGTTTTAACGAACTCCAATCGGAGGACTTGATCTCTACGCTCTCATCAGTTAATAATTTTGAGTTTGCTATGACCAACTTTACTTTTGTATTCGGATATTCTTTAAAAAAAATATCCAAAAACTCAAACTCTATGGAGCTATTTTTGTCTTTTTGAGAAAGAGATGCATCCCAATAGATAGCCACATTTTTAGATTCCTCAGTAATTCGGTTTTTTCCAGTTAGATTAACACTACATAAAAGTGTGACAATAATAAGTATATATTTTCCCATAATGTTAATGTACAAAAAAAAGACTGAACCAATATTTATAAAAAAAATACTCCTGCTCGTTGGATTTTCTATTTTCCAAAAGTTTCTTTATAATGTTAGAAGCATCGTACAATGCTAAAAAAAACAACCTTCTAAAATCTAGAAGGTTGTTTGTTGTAATAGTTTGCTTTATTCTAAGAATGAACTCTTAGTTTATTACTAGTTTTAAAGTGCGTTTGGTGCCAGAACGATCTAAAATTCTAACCAAATATAATCCGGATTTAATTCCAGAAATATCAATGATCATATTGGTTGTACTCGTTGGCACCCTTAGCGATTTCAATTTCTTTCCGCTAAGGTCAGAAATCGTAATAATACTATTCTTTAAATCTGTTGCGTTTTGTACTGAAAAACTTGTAGTTGCAGGATTTGGGAATATCTCAAAAGATGTGTTTTCGATATTATTTTCTCTATTTACTGCAGTTTCACAAGTAGGAGCTGTTGTCGAATTACTAAAATAAATAGAGTAATCCTTTGCCACCAGTACAAAGTTTCTTTCATCAATCGTTACATAATAATCTCCATCCAAACCAGGGATGCCAGTACCATTCAAAGAAATTTGAGGATTTGTCTCATTGAAGTTCTGCGTAGCACTTGAAAAATCAATGTACCACGGAGCTGTATTTAAGTTAAATGAAAATTGATATAAACCATTATTTGCTAAATTCCAATTTAGTGTAAATAATGTGACACTGTCCATATTTGGACCACCAGTTCCTAGTACGTAAATATAATCATAAGAGGTATTTATACTGACTAAAGCAGTTTCTGTTGGTGCACCAAAAGTGCAATTACCTGTAGGTGGATCAATAATTATATCATCTGTAACGGTAATCATTACCGAAGCAGTATCGGTTCCACCATTTCCATCACTTACGGTAACAGTAGCGGTATAGTTTCCTGTTGTATATGTATGTGTTGATATAGCTCCCGTTCCAGAAGTTCCATCACCATAATCAATGCTATAAGTAAGTGTATCGTTATCTGCGTCTGTAGATCCAGAAGCATCCAAAACTACATCTAGAGGAGTAACTCCAGCTGTTGGAGTAGCAGTGAGGACAGCCACAGGAGCTGTATTTACTGGATCTGTATCACCAGCACACAACGGAGCTATATCTGAATTACTGCAGTAAATTGTAAAATCTCCAGTAGTAGAAACTAGTACCAGATTATCTCCGTCCAGGGTTACATAATAGCTTCCGTCTAATCCAACAAAGCTAGAACCGGCAATGGTGATTTGTGATGCAGCAGCATTAAAGTTTTGTGTAGATACGGCAATTAAATCATTATACCAGTTTGGAATACCATTGTTAGTACTTAACGAAAATTGGTATAAACCATTATTTCCTAAGTCCCAGTTGATAGAACAGTTGGTGATATTATCTAAATTAGGACCACGATCACCAAATACATAAATATTGGAATATGAATTATTTACTGAAGGTAATGGGGTAGCTCTTGGCGTATCGAAGGGACAAATTATTTCTTCACATGCGGTATCTACTACTAAGTCAATGGTTTGTACAATACCGCTACTAAAAACGCCATCGCTAACTGTTAAGGTAACTATCGCACTATCTTGATTGGTATAGCTATGTGACACATTAACACCCTCTGCTGTCGTACCGTCTCCAAAATCCCAGGAATAGGTCAAGGCGTCTCCATTTGGATCAAAAGAATCACTAGCATCAAATTCCACATCTGGACCTCCACATCTACCATTATCACTTGTGAATAATGCTACAGGAGGTTTTGGTTCTGTTGTTTGGCCAAAATCGACATCACTAGTCGCGTAAAAAGCTTCTTCAGTAAGAGATCGTTGCCAAATACTATAAATAACGTGTTTGCCAGTTCTTGGAGGAAGTATCACATCTATATTGTCAATTGCAGATGCTTCTCGCGGTTCTGTTTCCACAAGAAGTTCAAGACTATCCCAAGTTAAAGGTTGATCTGGAGTCCAGCTCTCTTTCGTAATGTATACTCTATAATACAATGTTTGATGCGGAGCTGTATTGGTCCAGGTTACAGTAAATGGACCAGGAGTAACCGGTGTAGTAATCCAATCATCCCGAACTTGATCGAGTCCACCGTATTTATCAGGTCTTCCTGCACTGGCTAGATTACCATCTGGGATAATTTCTCGATGCATACCGTTGGCATCCATACGTGCAACTTCATTCCAGTCATATAAAGCTTGAGTACCATATAAAGCGACTGCATCAATACAAGCAGGCGAATCCGGGCTCTCAGGATTCTCTTGAAAACAAATCCATACTCTGCTAGGAGGACTTGTTACAGTACCATGTGAAAAAATGGTTTGAAGACTAGGAAAAACGAAAGCAACACATATCAATAGTAGAGCAGACATTTTTTTTAGGTAAGAAATAATCTGACCTAAGATTGAGGTTTTAGAGTTTGTATTTTTCATGTTGTTATTGAATTGTTAGTAATGAATTACTTTTCAAAAAAACAGGGTGGTTCAATAACAATTATGAAATTAGTATTTATTATCCTTGTTGTCAATGAATTAACATTTTTTAAGTTAATATTTAACATACATAAAGAATATGAAGTGTTTGTATTCCAACCAAAATACTCAATGATTATGATAAAATATTAGGTCGTTGAGATTTGATTTCACAAATATTGTGAAGTGATAGCATACTATTAATGATATTATATTTTGTTTCATATTTAAAAATGGGGTATTTCTACGTGTACATAAAATAATGACAAAGTTTTAGCTTTAACAAAAATATCTTTAACAGATAATTTCCCGATTACTTTTAATAGTAAATACCTAAAACTTTAACCCATGCAAAACAATACATTTACAGTAGCAGATTATTTATTAACTCGCTTAAAACAACTTGATGTTACAGAATTATTTCAGATCCCTGGAGATTACGTTAAAAACTTCACTCAAGCTTTAGAAAAATTTAAAGGGATTGAGACTATTGGAACTTCTAATGAATTAGACGCTTCTTATGCCGCAGATGCCTATGGAAGAACCAGAGGATTGTCTGCTGTTTCATTACAATATGGTGTTAGTACTTTTAGTGCATTAAATGCAGTAGCTGGTGCTTATGTAGAATCCAGTCCAATGGTGGTTATAAGTGCCACACCAGGTTCTAACGACCGACAGATTGGAAATATGTATAATGTTTTATACCATCACTCCACAGGAAACCTAAAAGCGGATCAGGAGATTTATAATCATGTTACAGTGGCTTCAGAAACTTTAAGTACTTCTGTTGGCGCAGCTAAAAAAATTGATAAATTAATAATTGCAGCAATTACACACAAAAAACCTGTGTATATCGCGGCTTATAGTGAAGTGTGGGGTGAGCCTTGTAAGCGCCCTTCGAAAAAGAAGCTACAGCCTAAAGTTAAAAAGAGCAAACCAGATGCACTGCTAAATGCTGTAGATCAAGCCTGGACACAATTAACCGCTGCAAAACAACCCATGATTTTTGCAGGTGTAGAAGTGTTACGACACGGTTTATCGGATTTACTTCAAAAAATAATAGACGCCAGTGGATTTGTATATACAACCACATCGCTGGGTAAAACGGTACTGGATGAAAAAGGAGATCAATTTATTGGTACCTACTCAGATGCCGCCTCTATAGAAAATGTAACCAATTATGTAAAAGCATCTGACTGTTTCTTAACCTTAGGAGCGCTCATTACCGATGACTATTTATGGTTCGTTGAAAATAAATTTTCTGATATGGTGATGGCAACGACAACAGAAATCAGGGCTGGATATTATACGTATAAAGACGTTACCATGAAAGACTTTATGGAAGCCTTATTAGAGCGTTTTGAAAACAGTACATCCTATCCATTAAAAAACAAAGCTCCTAAACAACCTAAATATCCAGAACCCTGGAGTTCATCATCAGATCCAAAATACAATAACAAGTCTGATGTTATTACCTATAATCGCTTTTTTCAACACACTGTTAAGCATATAGAAGATAACAAGCTGTGGGATGACATTAATCTAACATTTGGTGTGAGTTCTGCAATGTATGTTGCCACCAATATTTATGGAATGAAACAAAACAGCTTTATCAGTTCTGCTGCCTGGCAATGTATTGGTTATGAAACAGGTGCGGCATTAGGAGCACAATTAGGAAGTAAAAAACAATCCTGGACAATCGCTGGTGATGGCGGTTTTATGATGATTTGTCAATCGCTTTCAACCTTGGCAAAATATGATGTAAACAGTGTCATTTTTGTAATGAGTAATCAAGTGTATGCCATAGAACAAGTTTTTGTAGATGTAGATGCTTTTTGCCCAAATGGTACATTCGATGAATTTGACAATCTAGCAAAATGGGATTATATGGCCTTAGCAAAGGCTTATGGAGCTAATGGGTATCAAGCCTGTACCATAAAGGAACTAAATACTGTACTGAAAACAATTACAAGCACAAAAACAAACAAACCTACTTTAGTGGAAATTGTAATTCCTGAAAAAGATTTAGCAGGACAAATGAAAAATCTAACCCCTCAAGTAATGAACTGTAACAACTAAAAAATATAACAAATGGAAAATAAGACCTATTCAATTTTTGGAGCTGGAGCTGCTGGTTTATATACAGCATGGAGATTACTGCAAGGAAAACCAGCTAATGCAAAAGACAAATCAAAAAATTTAAAAGAAGGAGATACGTTGGAATTATATGATTGGGGTAAATACCAATTTTCTGAAGAAGATAAAGGAACCCGTGCAGCAGGAGCCAGAGTTTGTACCTGGCATTATCAAGATGATCCAGATGCTTCTTATTTAGAATTAGGCGGAATGCGTTATTCTGCCTGGGATTATAAAAAAACAAAGAACAATCCAAATCCTAACGATGGTAATAATCCGGGACATCGATTAGTAACCAAAACCATTAGTGAAATTGGTTTAGAAAAGTACTCTGTACCTTTTAACGAAGCTAGTGATCCACTTTTATCTTTAAGAGCAAAAAGCATGTATACATCAGATATTGACGCTAGTAACCCTGCGCCGTATAATGTAAATAATTATGGAGCTGACTCAGGACCAGATGACGGTTTTACCAAAATTGAAAGCGTTGGGATTGATGTTTCTGAAGATGCATTACCACCTACAAGAAATGAATGGTGTTCATTTTATGAAGAAGGAAAAATAACGAAAGATTTAGGCGATGAATCTATCTTTGAAAAAGGACAAAAATTAAAAGATATTGGGTATTGGAATTTAGCCTATGATGTTTTAGGACAAGAAGGTTTTGGTTATTTAGCAGATGGAAATGGATATTCTTCCAACGTGGTAAATAGTAATTCTGCACAATCGTTTGAAGTAAATAATGAGTTTACACCAGGAACACTATACAAAACATTAACCATTGGGTATTCTGGTATTTTTTCTACACTTTTTCAGGAAATTGTAAAACTTGCGGAAGAGACAGGCATCTGTTTTGAGTACTATCCAAATACAAGACTACGTTCTATTTTAGAGAATAAAAACGTAATTCATTATACAACAGCAAGTAGAAAAGAACCTACTAAAGAATTGGATTCAAAAACCTGTGATGCTGCATTTTTAGCCATGGGAAGGTATGCGATCGATTTAGTAGCGCAGGCTACACGTTACATGAACAAGAAAAGAGGTGATTTTGATGTTTTAAATGACAATAAAGTACAATTGTATTTAGAATCTGTTTTAATGCAACCTTCTTATAAAATTGGGATGTTTTTTGAATCTCCCTGGTGGAGAGACGATATTCCTTCCCCACCCAAATATCCTGCAAAATTAAATAGTTATTTTTTAACGCAGGAAGGGATTAAAGCGCTTAAGAAAGATAAATTTCCTGCTAAATACTTAAAAGCAATAGAAAAAGCAGCTTCAGAGGCTGCAAAGGCAAAGCAATTAGCAGAAAAAGAAAATAAAGCGTATGATAATTCAGTGACCTCCCTTATTGATGTTACTTATGATACTGAAGCTTCTTTTTTAAATGCAGCAGAAACAATTGTAGCAGCTAACTTTAGCTATAAAGAAGCACAACAAATTACAGGAGTAGCGCATTTAGATACGATCGGACCAAGTGCTACAGATATGCCTATTAGACAAGTAGTTTATTTTGGGGACAATGCACGTAATAAAAAAGGAAAGAAAATCTACGGTATTTTGGCCAGTTATGACGATATACAATACACTACTTTCTGGAAAGCCTTAGAAATTGGACCCAACAGAGAACGTAAAGTAGCGGAGTCTCAGAATACGCAACCCTTAGAAGGTCCCCGTAAAGCACCACCTATCATGGTAAAAATGTTGCGCAAACAATTAGCAAGCTTACATTTTGGCGATCAAGCAAGTTACACAGCGGTTCCAGAGCCTTTAGAAACTAAATATATGGATTGGTCTTTACCACCATTTAATGCAGGATATCATGCTTATTTTTCTCATTATAATATTGGAGATGTACAGCAAAAAATACGAAAACCATCATCCTTAGTAAAAGGTAAAGACAGTAACCTCTTTATTGTTGGATCCACATACTCTAACGATCAGGCCTGGGTAGAAGGTGCTTTTTGTACTGCAGAATCCGTTTTGAACGATTTCTTCAATATAGAAAAATTAATAGATGATAAGGAGTACCCTTTTATTTGTCCGAAGTAAACACAATATCAGAAAAGTAGTAATCTTATAAAGTAAATTATTATGAAAAAACCACAACAATCTTCGGTAAGACCTTACAAAGAGTGGGAGGAAGGACTCCCAAAAGGAAAGAACAATGGGACGCAATTCGGTATTTTGTCGAAACTTCATGGCACTTGGGTAAACTGGAAAGACGGTCCGACAGGATTGCATACAACACCTATGCCTTCACCTGGTTCATCATCAGAGACCATTTTTGGAGTATTCCACTTTAAATCTCAGGAGTACAGAGAGCAGCTCAAGTTCACTCAAGTTAATGCACCTGTCCGTAACCGTGCAGGATCTAATGAGCAGTTTAATGGAGCTGTTAAGTATGAAACTGCAATTATAGACAACGATAACGATCTTCAGCACTTTGAGGACGGAATGTACTTATGGCTGGGCGATCACCAGATGCCTTGGAGTGAAGAAAGTCCGTACCAAAACCCTACAACGATGTTCAAACATACAGCAGATGCTGAATCCGTGAAAACAGATGGTGCAGAACCTGTATTCGGACCAGGAGAATTGGGACCTCAATTTGTACCTCCATATCAAATTTCTCGTTCAGGTGTGATTCCTCATGGTACAACCATCCACTTAACAGGGAATATCACCGAGTCTGGAGAAGGAAAGGCTCCACATATTGCCGACCTCTGGGAGCAACAATATTTATCTGTATCACCAAGTATGGGAATCAATCCTGAGAAGGACTTAATCCCAGGATCTCTGGAGAAGCCAAAATGGACAGAACTCCCTCGCGAAGAACAAAATCCTGACGGAGGTATAGGTAACAGTGGCGTAAATAGTGGACGTGCTTACTTTGAAAAGATTTTTAACTATGACCAATTTGGTGCGAAGTTCCCATACACAGTACAACCTAATCTGAAGTTAAGTGAAGCCAATGAAAGGTTAGAGTTTAAAAAGTATGATATGATCGAGTTGGACTCGTTCCACAACACCGGTGTTCAAGGTGCTACTATAAACAACGTGATGATTGAGCGCTACTGTAGGGTTACCAGAATGCGCTATCGCATGTGGATTGAAGAGGTTTATGATGAAGATTTTGGAGGCGTGATCGAACAGCTACAGTACGAGCAGATCGTGGACTTTGAGTTCCAGTTTGGATCAAATGGAGGAACAACGCTATGGCCTCATATC
The DNA here is from genome assembly GCF_947492405.1 of uncultured Aquimarina sp. Taxonomy (GTDB): domain Bacteria; phylum Bacteroidota; class Bacteroidia; order Flavobacteriales; family Flavobacteriaceae; genus Aquimarina. The sequence continues at coordinate 804,999 of NZ_CANLMP010000001.1, read as the reverse complement.
CAGGTGAACACCTTACGTCGTGAGAAAGATATTCCTGTAGACAGACGCCTACCATCAATTAAATTACCAACAGAAGTACATGATGAGGAAGTACTTAAAAAATCTAATGCTGCTAGCATTTGTCCAGTGATGAGACATACTCGTCATTAAAAGTAAACCTTACTTATGTTAAAATGAGCTTCCTCCTTAGGCGGAAGCTCTGTTAAATATTAGTTGTTAATATAAAGTGGAGTCCGAAAATCACATTAAAAACGGGGCGTATTCTGAAAAGCCAAAAGAGTAGGAGTAATTAATTAAAAAATTATGGCAAAAAGTAAAACTAATGCAATAGAGAGAGTATTAAGTGGAGAGGTAATAGCTACTGTTAATGTAGGAGTAAGCCCCGCTGCAATGGCGGTAACATCCGATTCTACTAGTCTGTATGTCACGAATAGTAATAACTATAGTATAGGAGGTAGTGATACTGTGACTCTGATCGACTTAAACAGTATGATGCCAGCAAAGACTATTAGCCACGAATCATTCAATCAACCTTATACGGTTACCTTGTCAAGAAATGAAAAGAAAGCCTATGTAACCAATTCTAATAGTACAACCATTAGTATTATCGATACAAAATCAAATGAAGTTATTGGTGTAATTGACGGGTTTAACGGACCATCCGGAATGGTTATTTCTCCTAATGGAAAAAAGGCCTATGTAAATAATTATGGAGCTATAAGCACCATGCCTTCTGGTGAAGGTAATACTGTTACCGTAGTTGATTTAGAAAATGAAACAATTATTGAACATATACGACTCAGTGAATATGGAGAATTTCCAGCAGCTCCAGCAGCAATTGCCATAACCCCAAAAGGAGATTTTGTGTATACGGGCAATTATGTAACAGGAAATCCTAATTCAGGTACGGTATCGAAAATTTCTACCCATACAAATAAGGTCGTAGATAGCATTACCGGGTTTTTCGGACCTTTTTCAATAACGATTGATGCTGAAGGGAAACATGCGTATCTAACTAATTTTGGAAGTAATAATTTTGCTCCATATGGTGAAACTGTCGGAGTTTTAAACCTGAAAAACCATAAGATTACGGAGATCAACACCGGAGGAATTCAACCAGCTGGTTTTGCCATTACTACGGATGGCAAGTATGGTTTTGTATCTAATTATAACACATTATATCGTAGTGGAGCTCCTAATTTTACTGGATTAACAGCTGGACAAGGTACCGTAAATATCATTGACTTAAAAACAAATGCATTAGTTGCTATGACGATTAATGTAGGTCAAGCTCCGGGATCTATACTCATGACACCAGATGGTGAGCATGCCATTGTATCAAATTATATCGGTAATACTGTGAGTATTATTCGTGTTTATCAAGATTAATTATTATAAACCTCACCAAATGCACAAAACTGTATAAGCGGTCAATTCTAGTATCGCTTATACAGTTAATAAAAAATCTTTTCAAGATAATAATAGAATGTTTTTAGGAATTGAAACCTTTATATTTATTCCCAGTAATCACTAAGCCGTCTCAATGAGTTTGTTTACACTGAGCTTATTAATGGGGCAAAGAGATGGAGTATAGTTGAACTAAGTATTTATTAATATTCTTTAATATTTTGCAGGTTCTCAATCTTTCTAATATATTCTGTAGGAGTAAAATTTGTTATTTCTTTGAATGCCTTATAAAAAGTAGATTTAGAATTAAATCCAACATCAAACGCTATAGATACAACGGTGTACTCTTTATGTTTATTTTCTTTGATTCTTTGTAAAAAATCTTCAACTCTATATTCATTAACAAGTTCGTAAAAAGTTTTTTTATAGCTATTATTGAGAACCCAAGACAATTTATTGGTTGTAGTACTAATTTCATTGGCTAAAATAGATAAACTTAATTCTGGTCGACGATATCCTTTCTCTGTCTTTAAGAAGCTATCAATCAAATTTCGAATCTCATTTATTTCTTTTTCGTCAAGCCCACTCTTTTTTTTAGATTCATTTTGATTCTTTAGTGGAAACCGAATTTTGAATATTTCTGGATGTTTTAAATTATAAAACCCTACTATATAAATTTGTATACCAAAAATTAAACATGATATGTCCCAGATCATTCTAATATCGATTGGTAATTTAACAATAAAACGTTCTACAATACCTAACAACCAAAAAAACATATAAATAAACAAACAAATGAGCATGATTTTTATATACTTTATGATAGTTTGATTAAAGGATAGCTCTTGTTCTTCATTTTTCTTATAGTAATTCAATAGCCTATTAGATTTGAATAAATAAGCCGAGATAAAAACAAAAAATATAAGGTCGTTGTAAAACAGCAAAGTGTTAAAATAACTCCTTAGATCTTTTATGGAATCATAAATATAAATGTGAAAAAAGCAGTATGCTATGTATAATAGAGCAGGTATATAGTGATAGTATGCTAAGCGATAATGTCCGTTTTTATAAAAAAGTAACCTTCTAATATAGGTATAAACTAGAGGTCCAATAAAAAGATAAAAAGTATTAATGATATTACCATATAGCCTCAAAAAATCTCTTTCAAATTGATGGCCTATAGCCCTTTCGAATAGAAAAAGACTATAAATAGCTAATAAATACTGTATAACCCTGTTTGCTCCGGTATGCTTTTTAGGAATATACTGGATAGCAAAAATCAAAAAAATACACTGACCAATAATTAATACCAGGAAAAGCTCATATAACGATATATTCATCCGATTATAATTTTATCATTACTGCGTTTTAATACAAAAAAATGAGATTACTATTTTTTATCATTTAGTTAGCATGCGATCTTTATTTATGTAAGGACTAAAAAATAGTCTGATACTATAGTTTAGGACATCTAATAATGAAAATAGTTACATCTAATGACAAAAAATAATTTCCTTTACAAGAAATCAAATTACGAATATGAAACCTAATTATTTATTTACCCTTATTTGCTGTCTATTACTATCATGTAAAAACAGTGGTCAATCAAAATCGAGCAATACATCATCAAACGAAATTGAGAACTTATTTTATTCAACAGTAGACTTTACAAAAGGTAAAATTACAAGAGAGAATTATTCAAAAAAATTCAATCTATATAAGGACACTTCCTTAAGTATTGTTTTTAACTTAGATAAACCATTAATACAGAGTCTTCAAGAATTAGCTCCAACTTTATCGGAAGAAGAACTGTTAAGTAAAGGAAATTTTCAATTTACATACATAGTCGATGGGAAAATAATTTATGTAGAGAACCTAAACACAGGAGCGGGACCAAAAACCAGGAAAACAGAAAAACTTAGACAAGTAATACCACTAGTAACACCAGAACGAATAGGTTTTTGGGGTTGGTTTATGTGGCAACGATTTATGAAATTAAATGGTGGGCAAGATGTATTTACAGAAGGAAATCATACGTTAAGTATCGAAGTAAGACCCTATTTAAAAGAAGAAGTATTAAAAGTTGGACCTCTTTTGGCAAAAGGAAATATCGCTGTAGAAGTGCCTAAAATTTATATAGATGAAAATTTAGTTCCTGTTCAGAAAATACAGCCTAATAGTGGTTGGGAAATCTCTAAAGATAATTTTGATGACAATAAAATTGAAGCACTTAATAGAAAAATAGTAGAAGGTAGGTTTGAAGATATTAATGGAATTGTGGTGATAAAAGATGGTAAACTGTTAATAGAGGAATATTTTAACGATGCAACAAGAGATCATTTACACAACCCCAGGTCCGTAGGAAAATCATTTGCTTCTACAATAATGGGGATAGCCATTAAAGAAAAATTTATAAAAAATGAAAACGCTTTATTAAAAGACTTTTATGATTTAAGATTATATAAGAATTATAGTACCAAAAAAGATGCTGTAACCCTAAAATCGCTTTTAACCATGAGTTCTGGATTTCTAGGTGATGATTGGGATGATGAAAGTCCAGGTACTGAAGATAAGATGCAATCTACTGATAACTGGGTGAAGTTTACTTTAGATTTACCCATGCATAAAGACAAAATAATAGGTAAAGATTATAATTATTTTACTGCTGGGTCTAATTTGCTAGGTGATATTATTCATAAATCAGTTCCTGATGGATTGGTTTCATATGCTGATAAAAAATTATTTAAGCCATTAGATATTACCAATTATAAATGGTTTTATACCCCACAAAATGTTGCATATACAGGTGGTGGTATAGAACTACGAGCTATTGATTTTGCCAAATATGGACAATTATATAAAAACAAAGGACTTTGGAACGGGAAACAAATCCTAACTGAAGAATGGGTAGAAAAAAGTTTAGCCAAACAAGTATCTCAGGATTATGGAGGAATAGAAGGCTTGCATTACGGTTACCTTTTCTGGAATAGAGTATATACAGTCAATGATAAAGATTATGAAGTGTCTTTTGCCACAGGAAATGGTGGCAATAAGATTTTTATTTTCAAAGACATTCCTTTTGTTATTGTCATTACGGCTTCAGCATATGGTAAACCAGGTACTCACAGAAACATTGATAAAATGATGATTGATTATATTTTACCAGCTCTGTTAAATCCTTAAAATGTAGTGAATATTTAGGATGATCATACTTAATGCATATCCTTAACTGTCATATTGATTTTGTTTACACTGAGCTTGCAGAAGTGTCAAAGGAATAAGAGAGTAGGGGAACGCTACATAGCGTGAAGAATGGGTATTATCTATTTTATAATTTTGTTAAAACTTCCAGTTTTTCAAATACAATAACCTTATACATAGCACTAACAGGAACTTTATTATTTTCAATTAATAAATGGGTTCTAGTTGCTTTTGAAACTCTATTTAAATTAGCAATGTATGATTTATGTGTGCGTTGGAAATTTTTAGATAATAAAGTAGTGATATTAATTAGTGTCTCAGAAATAAGATACATTCGTGAATCGGTAAAGATTTTCAAATAATTTCCGAAACTCTGAATGTATAGAATTGATTTAAATGAAATGTTAACCGGCACGCCATCATGTTTTATTTGAAGTTCTTCACTTACACTATTTTTTTTAGAGTCTTTTATTTTTGAAGCAGAAACTTTATTTATGGCTTTTATAAAGCGTTCAAGTTTTATGGGTTTCAATAAATAATCCACAACACCATAATTATAACTTTCTAATGCATACTCAGAATAAGCCGTAGTTAAAATCACTTTAGGTGGTTTTAATAGAGAACGCAAAATTTCCATTCCATTAAGTTCTGGCATTTTTATATCAAGAAAAATGAGATCAACGTCATTTTGTTGAATGAAATTGATAAATTCAAGTGGATTCCCAGTACTAAGTACAATATCAAAGTTCTCAATTTTAGAGCAGTATTCTTCTAACACTCTACGTGCTAGTAATTCATCATCAACAATACCAATTTTTATCATCTTATATGGTTAAATCAATAGTTAAGTTAACATGATATTCGTTTCCTTTATCGGCGATATTTAATGTATAAGCATTAGGATATAATAGGCCTAAACGTCTTCTTACATTTTCAAGCCCTAATCCGTTTCTATTTGATGCAATAACCACCGTAGGCTTTGAATTAACCACAACAAAATGTAGCGTAGTATCTTTTATAGTGGCATAAATATCAATTTTACTTTGTTCATTAGTGCTTTGCGCTCCATGTTTAATAGCATTTTCAACAAAAGGAATTAACAACATGGGTGAAATTTTTAGTCCAGAAAGATTACCTTCAATTACTAATTCAACAATGCATCGTTTACTGAGTCTTTTTTCTTCAAGTAAAAGATAGTTTTCTATAAACTCAAGTTCTTCTTTTAATAAAACCGTTTCTTTTTTTGAACTCTCTAATTGATACCGCATTAATTCTGAAAGCTGCATAACAACATCAGGAGTTTCGGGTGATTGTTGCCTAGAAAGTGCATAAATACTATTTAATGAATTGAAAAAAAAATGTGGATTCACTTGCTCTTTTAAATAGTTAAGTTCCATCTCTTTTTGTAACTTTTCTTTGTCTTCTTTTTCTCTTTGAATGATCATATTTCTTCTTAAAAAAAAGACAGCCATTCCGGCTCCTGTAGTATAAATTAAAAAGAAGATCATTTTGTAAACACCATACCAGCCATCCTTCCAATACCCTTTCAAATATGCCACAAAAAACACACTCCCAATAAGAAGTATTGTATATAAAAAGTAGCGTCTCTTATCAAAAACAGATGGAATTAGAACGAAATGATTTATCCATATGATGGCCATAATTGCCATTGTATAATTAAAACCATGTAAGTAAAAATAAAAAGTAGTATCAAATCTATCCTTAATCGCCCACATACTTAATACTTCAAGTGTAAGTACCAATAAAAAGGCTCCAATATTAAGGAGTATTGTATGCTGTAAAGAGGTTTTAATCATAAACTATTTTAATAACTAATAAAGATACTATCTATAAATACAAATCGTCTTTATTTCTTTATGAAAGAGGTATATCAATGACGAAATGGTTTGATCATTTAATTATTGGGTTCATCCTATTAATAGATTTAGACATTGAATATACTATACATTTATTCAACATTTAAGTAAAAAAATAAATAATGACAAAACCACATTTTATTTTGACACTTGTATTTGCACTAGTATTAAATGCGTGCAATACTAAAAAACAGAAAGTAAACGAACCTGATTTCCCTCATTTAACAGAACACAATGAAGCAGCAGTCACCTTAGGTGAAATATCTTCACTTCATTCAAAAGTATTAAACAAAACTATTCCACTATCAATCCATTTACCTGCAAACTACGATAGTTCCAAGAAAACCTATCCCGTGCTGTATATGTTGGGTTCAGATTACCGTGCCCGATTTGCCATGTTAGCTGCTACATTAGATTACATGGGCGAAGGGCAAATTCCGGAGATGATACTCATTGGAATAGATCTACCCGAAGGAAATAGTATTTTGTTGCCAACAAGGGAACATAAGGACACAACTATTCCGGATAATTATATTAAATTCTTTGATACAGAGCTGATGCCGCACGTTGATAATAAATACCGGACTGCTCCGTTCAAAGTACTTTATGGCGCTTCTAACAGTGGGTTTTTTACTGTTTATGCGCTGCTCAATAAGCCCCATCTGTTTAATGGCTATTTTGCAAGCAGTCCATCAATTATGCACATACCAACAGTGCTTCAACAAAAAATAAAATCGGGTCCGTTAAAAACCCTTGCAGAAAACAGATCGCTACACATCATTTATAGCGATGAAGAGGGGTTAACAGATATTGTTTCTGAATTCTCTCTTGTTGTAGAAGATCATAAACCAGAGAGTTTTACCTATAAAGTAGATGAATTGGTGAACCAGGGTCATGTGCCAGCGATGGATTTTATATTGTTTCTTCTTGCGTTATATCCTGACTTCAATCCCTTCAATCCCGGTGAAAACCTGGAATCATTGGATAAAGTGACACAACATTTCGATAGGTTATCAAAACGATACGGGTATGAAATCAAGCCACCTATAGGCGTCATATTTAACCTTGGTTTTCACACGATACTAAGTAAGGATTTAATTGCCGCAGAAGAAATCTTTCAATATTCCATAGAAGTGTATCCTGAAGGGAAGGAATCTTATCTCGGAATGGGACTTGTACGCAGAGCTCAAGGTCAGCTTGAAAGTGCTAAGGTCATGATCGAAAAAGCACTGACAATTGATCCAGAATTTTCACTTGCTAAAAGATGGCTACAAAGACTCGAGAAATGAAACCTGGTTTTATTCATCAAAGATCTATTGGGTGGATTTATTAAATTAAAAATAGAAATAGTCAACTGGTTTAATCACAAATCAATTAGCTAGGAAAAACAGAAAATATGAAAATTATCAAATTATTAATACTGACATGTGCTTTATCGTTAAACACTGTCTTTGCTCAAGAAAATATCACAAACGGAAATTCGCAAATAGAGAATGGATCTGCCTTAGAATCACCTCAAATTAGGGTAATTCCGATAAAAGATTCTAATAATGAAAGAAATTATGAATTGTATATAGAGTTACCAGAAGATTATTCAGAGAATGAAAGCAAAAAATATCCTGTTCTTTATTATACAGATGCTATGTGGCATCTAGAAATGCTATCCGGATCTACAGAATTCATGCTAGAAGACGTTATTCTAGTTGGAATTTCCTGGCAGAAGGACGTTGCAGAAGATTTAAAGCAACAATATGGAGCTCACGCTAGCCGATTTACTGATTATTCTTTCTGGAAAAAATCCAATCCTAATCATCCTAAATTGAAATTTGGCCAAGCTAAAAATCACTTGGCATTTATTCGCAACGATGTTATTCAATATGTAGATGACAACTATCGTACGGATCCAGACAGTCGCACTTATTTTGGTTACTCACTAAGCGGTGCATTCGGGGCTTATATACTATTGACTCAACCTGATACTTTTGATAATTATATTCTTGGTAGTCCATTGAACAAAGGCTTAATTCCATACCTCTCTGAGATTAATACCAAATTAGGAGCTTCCGAGTCAAATGAGAACAATACATTACACGCTAATGTATATATCGCTTATGGTACATTAGAAAAAGAAAAGGACGAACCTATAGACGAATTTATTAAATTACTGGATAGTAGAAAAAATTTAGATTTATCCATTCAAAATAAAGTAATCGAAGGTGATCATCAAACTGCTTTCCCAAGGATTGCTGTACAAAGTGTCGCTTGGTTATCTTCCCTGATGAGTCATGTTTCAAGTGAAACCAATGAGGTGTCATTCTGGGATATTCCACACCTCAATAATCCATTTATTACTACAACTCCAGAGGACAGAAAAGATGGAATATCAGTGGATACATTAGCAGTGAGTAATAACAATCGAAATGCAATCCTTAAACTTTCTAAAGAGATTTTTGATGGCAAATATGGGAATTATGATGCCTTACTCATTTCACACAAAAATAAATTAGTTTTTGAATCCTATTATAAAAAAGGTCGTATCAACTTACCTCACGGACAAGCATCAGCAGTAAAAGCATATACTAGTTTGGTTTTGGGAAGAGCTATTCAAATGGGTTACCTATCTATGGAAGATCTAGACAAACCCTTGATTGGTTTTCTAAAAGATGTTGATCCTAAGAAGTTTACCAAAGGAGCAGAAAAAATTACACTTCATAAAGCATTAACCATGCACGGAGGACTGAATATAGATAGAGATAAGTGGAAAGAAATTGAGAATGATTCAGTTCGATTAAAAGGCCAAGGGCTTGTTCAGACGCTTCTAGAGCAGAGTGAACCTATAACTTCAGAATCTCAGACATATTTGTATGGTAATTTTAATCCTATGCTGGTGATGACGGTCATTGATGCCGTTGTTCCTGGTACGGCTGAGGAATTTATTAAAACTGAGCTTCTTGATAAACTCGGTATTACCAATTATAAATGGTCAAATAATATAAGCGGGTTACCAGAGGCTGGGTGGCGTGTACGTATGATGTCTCGCGACATGATCAAATTGGGTAATTTGGTTATTCATAAAGGAAAATTAAATGGTAAACAACTTATTTCTCAAGAATATCTTACTAAAGCTACCGCTGGCATAGTGAAACCAACTCAAGATTGGATGCCAAAAGACTATCGCTATGGCTATTTTTGGTATCAAACACTCCTAAAAGTAGGTGATGAAAGTTATGACACTACATTAGCTTGGGGAGGTGGTGGACAACGTGTTATAGTGATCGAAGAACTAGATTTGACCATTGTAATTTCTGGTCATGATGGTGAAGATGATAAAATAATGACTCAAATTTCTGAAATCATTATACCTACATTTATTACGAAATAACTCCTAAATCACTTGATTTCTCAGCTGTTACATTGATCTTGTCGAAGTGTTGTGGAATGGGATAGGAGCGAAGTTGACATGTGTATACAAAGGATAATTAAATTCTAGCGCAATATTTTTAAAAAAGAATAAAAGAGTTGCATTATTTTTGCTATTCATATACGTTGCATAAATCCTGAAAGTTTGTTAAAGAAAAGAGAGCAATTACCACAAGAGCAATTAATAGATGCAGATTATTTCATTTACTGTTTAGAAGCAGTTGATGATATAGAAACGAACGATATTACTGAGGCACAAAAAAAATTAGAACAATTGACCTCTCAGTATGGCGTAGCTAGTATTTATAAAACGTGTGATACCATTGAAGGTTTAGAAGCTAGCTTAAATGCATTGGTTTTAGATGATCATAATTTCAAAAACTACGAAATAATATACTTCATTATATCAGGAGGAGCAAATAGTATTTGTTTAAATGATTATTATTATAGTCTACAAGAAATTGCAGAAATTTTTGAAGGAAGGTTACAAGGAAAGATTTTACATTTTTCAAATGCAAAAGTTTTAGATTTAGACGAAGAAGAAGCACAATATTTTTTGGATATCACTGGCGCAAAAGGTGTTTCTGGATATGGTAGTGAATGTAATGGAATGACTAGCTCAAATCTGGATATTGCATTCTTTAACTTATTTAAAGAAGATGAGAATATGTTAGATGTCGTAGAAGAGTTGCATCAAAGACATTACAAAATCTGTAAACTACTTGATTTTAGGTTGTATTATTAAATCTGCGAGATGATGCGGCTAGAATTATGAATTACAATTTTGTATCATAATGTACTTGCGTGCCGCCTATCCGCCGAAATGTAATAGAAGTAATAAATTTTGCTTTGGGATGGTCGAATGAGGAAGGTCTAGTAGACCTTTTGAAGTAGGAGCGAGGTGGTGCGATGGCGTTTATTTGCTCTATAGTTTATTTTAAAAGTTTTCTAACGAAAAGTTTCTTTAAAAAAGGTAATGAAACACTTATTACCCGAAACTACGTGGTTCCTGAGCTGTCACACTGAGCTTGTCGAAGTGTTGTCGAAGGGATAGGAGAGTAGGGGAATGTGTGTGGAATGGGGGTTATTACCTATCACATAAATTGTACTCTTAAATTTTATGCATTTAACTAAATTCACTATATTACACCAATAGTATGATTATTTAAACACATAATAATGGCCACAATTAGAAAAACAATCACATTTACAGAGAAACAAGATAAATGGATAAAGTCTCAAATTAAGGCAGGAGAGTTCACAAATGATAGTGAGTATCTTCGTGATTTAGTAAGACGTGACCAAGCTAAAAAAGCAAAGTTCTCAGCACTTAAAGCTGCTATAACTGAGGGCATGGATAGCGGTATTAGTGATAAAACTGTTCCAGATATTATGAAAGAAGTCGAAGAGCGTATGCGAGCAGATGGGCGTTTATAAAGTATCAAGAAAAGCAGAGATGGATCTTGCCAAAATGTATGAATATGGTATTGAAACATTTGGGTTAAAAGAAGCTAAGGATTACTTATTAGGAATGCATACACTGTTTCAAGTATTAGCGGATAATACTAATCTTGGACGTGATGCATCAGAATTTATTCTATCATTAAAACGATTTTCTTATAAATCCCACACTATTTTCTATTTGTCTACCGATATTGGTATTTTAATTATTCGTGTATTAAACCAAAGCATGGATTATGAAAAGAATTTATAGTCTATAACGCACATCCGTATACAATAAAATGATAATTTTTAAAGTTTAAAGCAATTTTATATGAGTTTAATAAATTGATCCAGTGAATCAATTTATTGAATCTGCGAGAAGATGCGGCTGGGAATCGATATAAAACACCTGACGGTGTCGTTATATCTGCAATTATGTTAATCCGCCGCGGCGGACCGCTGTTGTGCTTCAATAAATACATTTGTACTATAATGTACTTGCGTGCCGCCTGTCCGCCGAAATGTAATGTAGGAGGATCACTTTGCTTTGGGACGGCCGAATGAGAAAGGTCTAGTAGACCTTTTGAAGTAGGAGCTAGATGGTGCGATGGCGTTTATTTCCTCTATAGTTTAATTTAAAAGTTTTCTAACGAAATGTTCCTTTAAAAAAAGGTAATGCAACACTTATTGCCCGTTCGACGATAGGAGAGTAGGGGAATGTGTGTGGAATGGAATTTGCGCCTATTTTTGTTTCAAAATGTTAATATAATTATTAAAAATCCTTATATAGTTTATAATTTAAAGAGGAAATTTACCTTAAATTGAAATTGTATTTTAACAGTAAATTTCAACTTAAAGATTATAATGTATAATAGAAAACTTAAAATATTAAAACAGATTTGGAATAGAAATTATATTGATAAAGAAGATTCTGATTCCACTTTTTTTTTATCATTAATGTACACTGGTGAATTATTAACAAAACTAATATGTTCTGGATTATTAGCTGGCGTCGAAGAGGATCCAAAAAAACAGAAATATACACAAATTTATAATCTTGTCAGAGCAGATGGTATTGGTGAATGGAGTAGGTCGATTGAAGAAATCTTAATTGGCCCAACGTCCCATTTGTTATTGATTCAACTAAAAAATGAACAACGACAACTTACACAGAAACTTAAAACCGGTACTTGGCAACATGATGCATTAACTAGTTTAAATAAATGTTTAAAATTAGTTGGAGAAGATGTAGATGATATTCCTACAAAAGCTGCAATGAAGAATTGGTTTAACTTATTTGCTCAATTAAGAAATAAAACTAGAGGTCATGGAGCCTTACAAAGCAGTATATGTACAAAAATATGTCCAGAATTAGAAAAATCCCTTTTACTTATTTGTAATAATTTTTCTCTTTTTGAATATGAATGGGTTTATTTATCGCAGAATTTATCAGGAAAATATAAGGTAACTAGTATATCAGAAAATAGTACAAGTTTTAACTATTTAAAATCAAATTCTGGAAAAAAAGAAAATCATGATAATGGCGTTTATATTTATTTTAATAGACCTGTTTATGTTGAATTGGTGAAATCCGATTCAGATATTACTGAATTCTTTTTCCCTAATGGTGGGTTTAATGGGAAAAGATACGAAGTTCTATCATATTCAACAGGAAATAGAGACAGTAAGGATAATTCGAAATATTTATTGCCACCAGGTGATCTACCATTAAGTGAAACCGAAGGAAAAAAAACACTTGACGTTATAGATAATTGTTTTACTAATTTACCAAAAGTTGATTCTATTTACATAAAAAGAGAAGAATTAGAATCCGAATTGACAAAAACTCTATTGAATGAGAGACATCCAATGGTAACCCTATTGGGTAGAGGAGGAATAGGTAAAACTTCATTGGCTTTAAGAGTGTTAACAAGATTATGCAAAGAAGAAAGGTATCAAACAATTTTATGGTTTAGTTCTAGAGATATTGATTTATTGGAATATGGAGCTAAATCGGTACAACCTCAAGTATTAGATATCGATGATATAGCAAGAGAATTTGTGAAATTGATTGATCCTGATAAACTAGAAACCAAAGGATTCGATTGTAGAAGTTTTATAGAAAATCAACTAAATGAACAAACGGAAGGAATTTCTCCTATTTTGATTGTCTTTGACAATTTTGAAACGGTAAAAAACCCGGCTGAAATGTTTGTTTGGTTGGATACTTACATAAGAACACCAAATAAAATATTAATTACATCTAGAATAAGCGAATTTAAAGCTGATTATCCGATTACGGTTTCTGGAATGACTGAACGTGAATTTAAAGAATTAGTAGTAACAGTTAGTGATAAATTAAATATTTCCAATATGATTAATGATAAATATTTGGAAAATTTATTTGAAGAATCTGGCGGGCATCCTTATGTAGCAAAAATACTTTTGGGCGTAGTTGCAATCGAAAAAAAAGCCGGAAATATCATAAGAATCGTAGCTAGTCAGGATGAATTATTAACTGCACTTTTTGAAAGAACTTATGGTATGTTATCCAGAGCAGCTAAAAAAATATTTCTCACTTTAGCCAGTTGGAGGTCAACCATTCCTAAAATAGGTCTAGAGGCAGTTTTAACTAAAACAGCTGATTCTTCATTGGATGTAGAATCAGCCATTGAAGAACTTTATAAATTTTCATTTATAGATGTTTATTCATCTAAAAAGGACTCTTCAAAATTTATATCACTTCCGCTATCAGCTTATTTGTTTGGGCAAAATAAACTAACCGTGAGTACCTTTAAACAGCAAGTTTTAGATGATAGGGAAATTTTAATGATGTTAGGGGTAGGTAAAGTGATAGATGTAGATGAAGGTATTGATTTGAGATTAGAAAAATTCTTTCGAAGTGTAGCTACTAAGGTAACAACAAAAAATAATCAGAAATTGGCTTTTTATAAGCCAATACTTGAATATTTATGTCGAAAACACTATCAATCTTGGTTGACTTTTGCTTCATTAATGGAAGAGTTTAATAACTATCCGGGAGCAATCTCAGCTTGTCAACAATTCATTCAAAAGGAAAATGACATTAATAAAACAATTCCCGTTTGGAAAAGGCTATCAATTTTATATAATAAACAAAATGATTTTTTTGGAGAAATTCATTCATTGATTGAGATGTGCGAAATAGAAAATACATCCGAAGCTTCTATGAGTTCTTGTGCCACTAGATTAATTGAATTACTTAGTTCGGGAGAATTAGATAGTAGAGAGGATGAAAGAAATGCCAATACAAATAGAATGATTAAAATAATGAATGATCGGATATCGGATAATTTTGATAACCTTGATGATAGGACAAAATTAGCTTGGTTATATGTTCATTTAGGGAAAATTGGCGAAGCAAAGAAATTAATCAAAATGATCTTTGAAAAAGATAAAAATCATCTTTACACCAAAAAACTAGCTAAAAATATTGGTTATAAACCTTAAACCAATATTTGAAATAATTATATTATGTAAAATAGAAGCGGTGCGTTTTTACCCAGATGAAACGTTGGCAAACCGGCCTCAAAAAGGAATGTTCGGGCGGGTTTTGGTGTGGCCAAGCGTTGGCAAATTGTGTGTAGAGACGAGTGAATATAATTTATCCTGTGGATGAATTATATGAAACTGTGAGATGATGTAGCGGCGAGCATTTTTATTTACAAAACAATAAAGCGGTTGGGCGCGGCAATTTTACATAACGGCAAATTATAGCTACAATTATGAGCAGAATGTTTCAACAATAGTTTTTTTAGAATTATGATGAACCCAGTAGCTAATATTGCTATGAAATAGAATTACTGTGGGATATTTTACACGAGTATTTACAATTGATCATAAAATCAATTTTAAATATCTGCGGGTTGATGCCGTTGAGAACATGATAGCTACGAATGTGGTAGGCGTGTCGCAAATTGACTTTTACATAATTACTGTCAACGTCAATTTAAAATATAGAATTTAGAAGAAATTGAATGTTCCTCAACTATATTGAAAACAAAAGAATCTCTATAAAATGGATTGTGAAACGAATTAATTAAAATGAAGAATTATTAACTTAAAGAGTTGGTTAGATCATTTAGAATATGAATTATTTACTGCTAAATTTTCTACGTGCTTCATTTTTAAAAATGATAGCTTCAAACATCATTTTGATTGTTTTAATTTCACTTTGATCATCAGATACCAGAGTCCTCATTTTCTCATATAATGAATCAATATCTTTTACTTTTATAAGTTCTTCATCTGATTGCAAAAAATCATCAATAGATATTTTTAGTGCATCAGCTAATTTTTTAATAATTCTCGAAGTTGGATTAGCAGTATTATTTTCATACCTCCCTATTTGTACATATGACACTCCAGAAATTTCACCTAATTCACTTTGTGTGAGCCCTTTTTGAGTTCTTATTTTTTTTAACTTATATCCTATCATTAAACTAAATTATACTTGTTAATAGTTTTATAATTAACCAAATAACATTTTATTATTAGTATTATTTAGTTATATTTAAATCCTTGTCGTCCAATATAATTAACTAAATATACTAAAGTTATGTATAATGAACGGCTCTTCTCTCTCGAAGATTTCAATAAAAAAACATTACGAGTTTATCTAGGAAAAATCCACCTATCAATATCTTTTTTAGTAACAAAAGGATTTAATAAGAGAACTTTAGAAAACCAAATTTATCTCGCTAAAAAGTATAATCATTTTAAATTTCAAGTTTTAAAAGTTGATAATGAAAAATGGATCTTATATGAGTCTATACCTATTAGATTACTTATGAAACATAAAATATTTCTAGAAAAACATGAAATTGAAGAAATACTTTTGAGTGATAAAAAATATATCGATGATAAAGAAGCATTTATAACATATAGGAAAATTCGATTTATATTAAATAATGCTTGCACAAATCCTGAATATTGGATGCAGTACAAGCCTTATTATAAAGATTATTTATTTGATAATGATAATTGGAATCTTATTGCTAAGACACACTCTGTATTTAGTGAAATTATTCAGTTAAAAAAGGAGTTAAAAATCATAGATATTCATAATGTATATATAACATTGAAATCTGTTATTTTTCAAACAAAAAATTACAAATATTTTACACAAAAAATACTAAGAGCTGAAAAAGAAGGAATTAACGAGACTTTAATTCATGACTTCAAAAGATTTGGTAGAGAACCATACAAATTAACCCCATTAATTAAGAATAGAATAAAGTATTATTATGCTTTACCAAGGAAATATTCTTATAAAAAAATTTCAGATTTGGTTAATAATGAATTAATCTCCAGGAATATAAAAACAATATCATATTCAACAGTTAAAAGAGTTATTTCAAATCAGGAATTGAAAAACATAGCGGATCCTTTACGGTTTGGGAAACAATATGCCAAAGACAATATTTATTCATATATAACAAGAAAAAAACCTAAAAACTCAGGAGATGTACTGGAAATTGATTCTACAGTATTGAATTTCCTGTTAAAAGATGAAAAAAATGAGTTTTATAAATTATGGCTTTGCGCAGTTATAGATGTTTCTTCTGGAAAAATTTTGGGGTATTCTTTTGATAAGTCTGAAAATACTGGAATGACTTTAAAATGTCTTAAAAAATCTTTTCAAACATTAAAAGTAATCCCTAAAATGATAGTACATGATCGGCATCAATGTTATTTATCAGAAAAATTTAAAACAATACTTTCAAAAATGTCTGATTTCGGAATTATTGCTAGGCAATGTAAATCAAGAAACCCTAGAGATAAGGGACATATTGAAAGATGGTTCGACACATTAAAAGGTGGATATTTAAAATATGAAATTGGTTATATTGGTGATAGTATAACATCAAGTAGAGAAGGAGGTAGGGTAAATTCTGACTTAGAAAAACTATATTCAAAAATACCTTTTATCAAAAATGAAAATGAAGTAAAACGACTAATCAGTCTAAAAGTAAAAGAGTACAATAATAGTATTTTGACAAAAGGAAAATCTCCAAATCAATTGTTTAAGAAACAATTTGATTCTAATCGTATTAAGTTTATTAAAGGGAATCTTTCATATATTTTTTTAGAAGAAAAATTTACTACGGTAAGAAATTCTAAAATTTTTATTAAACAACAAGGTAAAATTCATACATATCCTATAGATAATTCTTATTTATCAAATCGGATTAATAGAACAACAGTAATTATTCGTTATGATAAACTAGATCTATCAAAAATTGATGTATTTGATAAAACAACGGATAAATATCAAGGAACTCTTTATGTAGAAGAGGGTATAAATATCATTCTTGATTCTTCTGATAAATCGAAACTAAAGAAGCATATAGAGGCAAGAAATCAAAGGATAATTCAGAATCTAGATGATTTAAATTCTGATTTAGATGAAGGATGGGAAGAACTTAGATCAATTCCTATTATATCTATGGAAAAAGATTTCGAATCGTTAGAAAAAGCTTCTAGAGTAGAAAATGAAATACTTCTTTCTAATGTGTATCCAATCAAAAAAGTAAAACACAACAAATTCAAAACAAGGAAAAGCTCCAGCTTTTTAAAATTTAAAGGCAAAAATGAATATAAAGAGGTTAACTAGTTGAATATGCAAAAGTTCGAGAAAAGATTAGTTGAATTAGATAACTTTATGTCAATTCAGAAAGCTTGCAATTATGCTTTAGAAAACTCAAAGATGATTGCTGTTTTTGGATATGAAGGTGCTGGCAAAACTATTGCTTTAAGAAAATTTTATAAAGAAAATAGAAATACTCAATTCATTAAAGTTAGAAAATCAATGACAACAATGAATTTCTATAGTGAACTACTAGGTACTCAGTCTATATCAAATCGAGGATATAAATCTCTGTATGGAATAATGAATAGATTAAGAAGTATAAACTATGGTAATGAGAAAAGGTTACTAATAATAGATGAAGTTGGAAAATTTAAATTTTCTGATCTCGAATACCTTCATGAATTTAGAGATTTAACAGAGGAATCTTTAGGTATTATTCTAGCTGGTCCAGAATATTTTCATGATGATCTATTATTTGGTGTAAGAAATAAAGTAAAGGGGATACCTGAGTTTTACAGAAGAATAAATTTTAAAATATGGTTGGATAGACCCAAGAAAAAAGAAATAACAGCAATCTGTAATACGTATGAAATAACAGACAAAAAATTAATCAATAATCGATTTTGTAAAAATGAGAATTTTGCCTCTTTATCAGATGATATTGAATCATTTCTTATGTATGAAAGAGAAGATAGTTTTTAAAAGTTATTATCTTTTATTAGTTTTATAATTTCGGTTGGAAATTGGAATGATTTTATTTTGCAATCATTAGTTCTTTCAATAAAAATAAGACCCTTTTTTTCAAGTCCATTAATTAATTTCCAAAGATCTTTATCCTCTAAATTATTATTGAAGATATGTCTATAAATAAGCATTTTCGATTTTAAACTAACCAACCCTTTTAGAATAAACTTTTCAAATTCTGAAATTTCATCATATTGAGATTTAACATCTAGTTCTTTATTCTCATAATAACCAAGATAATTAGGGGAATATAATTCACAGAGCTCACATATCTTATTATCTGTATTAAGATTTTCAATTAGTACATCTCTTGATTTCGCAAGTATATTAAAAGAAGAATGACATAAGGCACAGTTCACTTTAATTAATGTGCTAGAAAATCTTGCTACGATCTCTTTAAATTTTCTACCATATTCTTCCCTCAGATCCTTTTCACTGTGGATAAATAATTTATTATCATTAATAGACCAGTATTTAGAAATCAAAGAGAAAAATTTCTCAGGAGTATTATTCGATGTAACTATATCAAAGTCCATAGTGAAAAAATAATAAACAAAGATACAGACATTTATGTCATTACGAAAATGATCAAATCTTATGACTTTGCCATTAATGGGAAGTCATTTAAAAAATACAGAATTACTACAGCAAATTACTTCAAAGCTTAAATACCTGAGGCAAGAGAAAGGGCTTACCCAAGAAGATGTATATAACGATACAGGTATACATATATCCCGAATTGAGAGAAGTAAAGTAAATATTACAGTGAGTACTTTATCTGCACTTTGTGATTATTTTGACATTAAGATTTCCGATTTTTTTAAGGGATTATAAATAATTACTATTTGATTTCCTTTTTAACTAAGTAAAACTCTATACAATCATATTACCTGGAGGCAGAAAAATAGTTTGAATAAGATAAATCTAGTTAAATCAGAAACGATATGAAATTTTTAACCCCTTGTTTTTAGAAGAAGTGTGTTATCTGACAGAAAAGTGAATATGGTTATGGTGACCTGGAATGACATAATCATATTCAGTCAATTTTTTTGTTTTTTTATCATATTTAGTATTAAGCAAGGGGCCATAATTTTCTCTTGTGAATTTATGATTTAAGATTGCCTTTTGTAATTTTTCCAATCTATTCCATAAAAAAATCTCGTCAAGATTGTACGGCATCTCTTCAATCAAGAGAAAATACTTGTTCTTGTAATCGTTGTAATTCAACTTATCCATATGGATTTTTAGCTTTTCTTTAATTCTAAAAGAAAAATGGTGATACGCAATCATCTGACCATTAATTCTACTTATATCAAGAGCTTCCTTTCTGTAATGATTACTATTTTTTGAATGCTTTCCATTGCTACTTGCGCTTATGTAGATTCTTTTTATTGGCGGAATAGAATCTTTTAAAAGCTCTTTATTGGCCTCATTCAATATTTCATTCAATGATGTGATAACTATTTTTTTTACTTTTTGATAAGAACTAGTAAAATCCTTTGTTCTACCAAAATCCACAACTACTGAGTCACCATTTTTCAGTTTAATTGGTATTGAAAAGTAATCAAGTTGACTTAAGGCATACTCGTCTGATGTTGTGTCATCTGCATCTTCAATATTATCATAAAAAACATTTTCCCTAATGTCGTAAGTTAAACCTTTTGCTAGGTTTTTATCTATGACATTCCCGAGATATTTTTCATATCCTTGTCTATCTATTATATATTGTTTTGTGAAACTCTCAACGGATGGTCCCCTATGAGAAGTGAAAATGGAATCATTTCGCTTTTCAAATTTTTCTAAGCTCCTGTTAACAATATCCTCATTTTGGGCATTTCCATATAAGCCAATTAGGAGTAGACTTAAGATTAGAGTAGTAGTTTTATTCATTTTATTGATATAATTTAGATTAAGAAAATTTATGAATTTTAGTTGAAATCCTGTTTTTTAAGTTAACTCTAGGTCTACTCATAATAAACACCAAAAAATACTCTTTTCATCATCTCATCATCGTTTCATTAGTTAATCTTATTTAAAACGGTCAATTGATCCCTAAAATGTTTTTGAGGAAGAATTACTATTTATACAAACAAAAACTATGGTCCCTTCTAAATGGAGGATTTTATAACTTAAAAATTTGGATTTCAAATAAATACTGATTGAAAGTATGCTTTTTTCGTTAATTATTGTAATTTAAAGAAAAAATATGGATTTGTCCATTATCCTTACGGCTTTGAGTTTTAAATCTCAATTTAGAAAAATTTTGCTGATCATATCACTTATAACTATTAAATGGGGATATTCTCAAAGTGAAGAGCAGATTATTAGCCAACTTATTGACATGAAAACTCCTCAGATCCAAAGTAATTATCTTCAATCTGCAATCTTAAATCCCGGTAGACCACATTTTCAGAATAAGCTAATGGTAATTACACATGGTACAATTCTAGAAATTTGGAATATTCAGGAAAAGAAAAAACTTCATAATATTAATTTTGAAAATGAAATTGGAGCATTCCTCAGTAAGGACGAATCATATATATTATTATTAGAGGCTAAATCTGGTAATGGTAGCTTTTCAATTGGTAAAATTAATCTTCAAAGTGGAAAATATTCAAGACAGTGGTATAGCTATGATTTGAGATTAAAAAATTGGTATGCTGCAACAGCCACTTTCATTCAAGATCCTGAAGATAATAACAAATGGGTTGGAATTGGAACTAAAGGTGAAATAGTATCTGTAAATTTAAACAGTTTTGAAATCCAAAATATCCAGAATGAAGAAAATGTAAGAACTGATTTTAGAGTTGAAGCAAGGTTAATCGATAATACAAATGAAGTTCTTCTTACATATCGACAATTCAAGACTCCATACGACCTTGTTGCCGTCAATAATGCAAAAATTTATAATTTTCAATCAGATAGAACTCAAGATATTTTATTACCTGAGCACAATGAAATTTTCCCATTATCAAATGGAAATCTGATATTTAGAAAGGATAAGAGCTTATTTGTTTATAACCTTAAAAGTAAATCCAAATATCTTGTAACTAATATTTTAGAAAATCAACTACTCGAAAATGCCTTAGTTTCTAATAATAAGTACTTGGTAGTACTTAGAACCACAATGTCAATAAAGGAAAATGAAATTTTAACACTAAACAAGGATAATTTTGAATTGATTTCAAAAAAAAAATATGAAGGAGGTAACTCTTACGGGGCCAAGAATAACAAGATTTACTTCTACGATAGTTTCAGATTCTATGAAATCAGCATCAGTAATATTAAAGATCTTATGGGAGATAAAATCACTTTCCCAAATTTGAACCGGAAAAGTGTATTTGCGGTTGAAAATAATGTAAGAGTTCGTTCAGATGGCCTTATAATGTTGCTAAAAACTTACTTATATGATTTGAAAAATCTTCAACTAAAAAAGGTATTTAATACCTACAACACTCAATTTCTTACATCAAAAGGTATAGTAATGCTAAAACAAGTTGATGGAACGGGAAATAACATTGAAATCTCCCTTGAAACCTACGATAACCCTTTAAATAGTAAACCATCAAAATCAAAAACTTTTAGGTTAAGTTATGTTCCTATTTTTTACAAGTTGAGTAGAAGTGAAAACTTTATTTGCGCTTACAGTAGAGAAAAATTAAATGAAATATATCTTTTCAATCATGCGGAGAATACATTAAAAACCTTTATGGTTGATAAGTGGAAAGAATTTGGAGTTCAGAATGTCGAATTATCTTCAGATGATAAAACTTTAATTATTTATAGGTATAAAAATGCACTAAATGATTCTCATCTAATCCAACACTATGATTTGGAATCAGGTCAACTTATCAGGGAGGTTTATCAAAACGATAATCGTTATAAACGTAACTCAGATTTTGGTGACTTGCATTACAAATTTGATTTTAGTGAAACGTATCTACTTTTTCATAGCAAACCAAATCAATTAAAACTTACTGATAAAATTACTGGTAGTGTACATTATTATTTATCCGGTAAGAATTTAACTCACGGAAGGTTGTTAGATTATAAGCAATTAATTCTTGGCTACTCTACCAACGATGGTTTTGTGCAATTTTGGAAAAAAAATCAATCAGTCCCAGAAGTAATAGAAATAGGGATTGGGCCAATTAGTGAAGTTCGAGAAGTTGATAACAAGTTATTTGTTTTTTCTAATTCAGGACAAATAGCCTTGATTAATCTTGACACATTAAAAATCGAAACTTTTATAAATATTTTTGCAAAAGGATCAGAAATGATATCTCTAATGTTCAGAACAGTAAACAACCATTTTTATTCTTCAAAAAGAGATTTAAGACAATTTTATTTTGTTAAAGGTTTAAGTACCTATTCTCTATTGAATTATGAAATATTTTTGAATAGACCAGACATCATACTTGAACGATTAGGGTTTTCGGACCAAACTACAATCGATATATATAAAAAGGCTTACCAGAAAAGATTACGACGAAATGGTCTGTCAGAGGAAATTGATATTTTAAGTTTACCTATTCCAGAGATTCAACTGATTAATTCGAATGAACTAAGCTCTTCTTCTAAGACAGGAGATGTCCAAGTGAAATTAAAACACTCTTCAGGCGCGAAAATAATTACTATTTATGTCAATGGTGTTCCTATATCCATAATTGAAACTACTCAAGGAAAAAACATTATTGAGCAAACTTTCAAACTTAGCAAGGGCAAGAATAATATATCCATAGTAGCAAAGAATAAAAACAGCGTTGAAAGCGATCCTATTTCTTTTGAAATTGTTAATACTAAAACTAAACAGAAAAACAAGACCTATTTTGTTGGAATTGGTGTGTCAAAATATCAAGATAGTACTATGAACCTTAAATATGCAGACAAAGATGTAGTTTCATTAACAAAGCTATTTAAGCAGCAATATGGTCAAAATTTAGTCGTAGATACTTTAACCAATGCTTCAGTCACCAAAACTAACTTGGCAAGAATTAAAGATAAATTACTAAAGACCGATATAGACGATACAGTTATTATATCTTTTTCTGGTCATGGACTAATTGATGATAATCTTAGTTTTTATTTTGCTCCTCATGATATGGACTTTTCATATCCATCGCTATATGGGATTTCATATGAAGAAATGCAAGATTTAATGACTGGTATACCGGCTCGAAAAAAATTGATGCTCATTGACGCTTGTCATAGTGGCGAGTTAGATAACGAACAGGATCTAAAAAATATAGTGGTCACTAATGAAAATGTTACTGCAATTTTACCCAGAGGTGTAAAAGGTTCTATTGCCGTTGGGAATAATAAAAGTCGTAACCTGCAAAGCAGCTTTGAATTAATGCAGAGTTTGTTCTATGATTTAGATAGGGGTAATGGTTCATATGTTATTTCTGCGGCAGGTGGTTTGGAATTTGCCTATGAGGATCGACAATGGAAAAATGGTGCTTTTACCTATAGCGTAATTCAAGGTTTTAAGGAATTGGGAAGAACACGATATGGGAATGATGGAATTATCACAATCTCCGAATTTAAAAATTATGTAGAAAACAAAGTTCAATTATTAACTAACGGTCATCAGAAACCAACTTCCAGAACCGAAAATATAGAGTGGGATTGGAGGTTGAAGTGATATAATTGTGCACTAAAAGTTTTAGGCATATTTAATCTTCCTCAAATGGCAGTCCGAATTTAGAACTCTTTTTGCTTTAAATTTAATAACCAATTTTGAGAATTCGTGAGCACTATAAGTCAAATAGGCTCGGTTCTAATGATTTTATTATCTATTATTTAACTACCTCATAAACAAGTTTATAACTAAAACCATCAACCTTTTCATCCGGTGTTACGGGAAGATTTCCTCTTTTTTTAGTATATGACTTATCAATAAATTTTTCTAAGGGACTCCTTGCTCTTATGGGTGCCGATCTAGTTATAATTGGGCTTAAGTCTAGCTGCTTATTAGAAGAAAAACCTTTCAATGTTAGCTTTTCATAAGGTGGGCCAAATCTGAAAGGTTTTTCCTTGAAAATCTTGGTTTGGTTTGGTAAAAGATATCTTTCATTATCTGTAAAAGTCTGTATTGGGTTAGGCATAAAAGGGGCTATTTCACCTTTACTATTGATCTCCACTATGCTAAAATAAACTGGTTTTTTACCGGTATTTGTAACTTTTAAAACAACATAATCTTTACCAGGTCTCACCTTAAAGTTTCCTTGTTCATCAATAAATGAATCCTTATCTAATAATCCAATAACTCTTTGGTTATCAGTGTTGATTTTAGCTGGAAGTAGTTCAAATTCAAAAGAATAGAATGAGTTATTTAGCTCCAAATTCTTTAAATACTTCCCTTGTGCATAATTGAATATTTTTTGTTTTAAGTCCTCAAGTGCCCATGGCCCACGGTTCTTTTCAAAGAATTTCAAACTTCCAGGGCTCAATAACTTATAGATACCCTTGTCATTAACAACGGCCAATTCGGCAGTCCAAGTATCCTTTACTACTGACCCCAAATTATTTTTTTGGAGAAATTCGGAAATAGAATCTTTTATGGTGTTTTCTTTAACGCTAGGATGAAAATATAATTTTACCGAAATATCCTCATAACTTAATTGATCAACAAAAACCCATATATCTTTTGCATTAGTAAATTTAAAATTGCTGTCTAAAACTATTGTGGATTCATTATATTTTGAACTTTCAATTTTTCCCTTAGCAATAATATTTCCTTCTTTTGGTTGGATAGTGCCTGCTTTACAAACAAAAACCGTCGTATTCACTAACAAATTTTGAATCTTGCCGCCCCTTATGCGAAGTTTATTAGGAGCTAAAATTTTTGTTATAGGAAAATAGGGCTTCTGAGTAACATATTCATTTTTGAACAATTTAAAATCAACACCATTACCTTCAATTGTAGGCCGTTGTGAAGGTGCAATGATATTCATTTTAGACTCAATTTTTGAAAAGACTTGCCTATAAGTATATTCGTCTGGTAAGCTAGTCATAGCCTTAGCAAAGGCAAAGGTCAACGAACCAACTCCATCGTATTCATAATTCAATTCCCTTGCGGCGGCCCCTGAAATAGCTACAAAAGGTGCGGCATTAGTAGCTGTTTTTTCCCTATCAATTATTGAAAATTCATTATCATCTTTAACTACGGGATCATAATCTTCTGGCTGAAAAGGGAAAAAACTACCCCTATGTATATCACCAATAGGACCCCTTGATGCGGTTCCTGAATGACAACTATCCATAAGTATCAATAACTGACCATCTTTGCCCAATTTATTTCTAATCTTAATGAACATATCACCCAATTCGTCATCTCTTAAATGGTTTTCCCCTTTATAGCCATAAACATCATAATTCGCCATGGCATCATAAGGTACCCAAGCTTCATCGTAACCATCTATTTCATCATTATTGGTATCCCATATGGGTTGGCCATGTCCTGAAAAATGAATTACTGCAATATCACCTAATTTTAGTTTTGAGGTGAATTCTGTTATTGTATTTTTGATATTCGCATAGGTAGCTTGATTATCCTTAAGCAGCGTAAAATTTGAACTCTTAAACCCATGATTCATTAATGCCTCTTTGATCAAAGGTACGTCATTTAATGAACTAATAAAGCCCCAGCCTGAATCTTTGGGGTAATCGCCAATTGCAATAATAAGAGCATGTTTTTCAGCATATATATTATTATTCGAAAAAAGCAATATTATAATACTTAATAATATTTTTCTCATTTTTGATATAGGATTACATTTCTACTCATCTTAATTTGTACTAAGATCGTTCTTAATATTAAAAATTATTATATGACCATTTACTATTATTTTCTTTAGCAATCAATTTTTAGAATCCAAATTTTCCATATAGTCTAAAGAGGAAGTTTTGCGAATGATTTTGTTGTCGTTTAGCTTTCTTTCAATGACCCTCCATTAGTTCTTCCAGATTCTCTATTTCTATGGTTATAAATTCAACCGAATCGTCTTCAGAAACTACACCCCTAGATATTTCTACTTTGTCCACCACACTCTGATCAATAACAACATCAATGTGCTCCATATCAAAACCTAGTAAAATAGATTTAAAGTATACTATAGCTTCTTCTTCTGTCTGCTTTAATATATTTCGCTTAATAGCTTTTTGCTTAATGGATTCTTTCCTTTTGTCCACAATTTCCTGCACATATTTCAAAACATCACTATAGAGATCACTACCCATATGGAACTGGAATTTTTTAACGGATTTTACAATCATTTTATCAATCTGGTAGTTAGGTTCATCAATTTGAGGTGAGGGTAATTGAATATGGTGAACAGAATCACTCTTCTTTATAATTTTAGCATCATTTAAATTGATAAATCCATTTATTTCCACAGGAACCTGTGCAATGGCTCGGACTGACTTATTAGGATTGTTTTTTCTATGTAGAAAAAACATATCTTCATAGACATGTTTAACTAAGTGTAACTCCTTTATTTTGAGAATTTTTTCTAATGTGGCTCTGTCAGATCTTGGCGGATCAAAATATTTTTTATAAATCACAATACCAACACTGGCCCCAATTATAAGCGTAAGACCCAACGCAATCCAAAGTAGATATTTATTCATAATACAAATTCTTAAATTTTATGTTAACCTCTAGGATATTACTAATTAAATAAGGAAGTTCTTGAATATAGATTACATCCTAATTTTTTTTTCTTGTTAAAGCTCAAACAAAATAACTTGAGCTTTATAATGATTCCTAAGATACTTATTTTTAGCATTTTAACAAAATAGTAAGCTGATTTCTAGATGGTTTATGGTAATTATCTCATAGAAAGAGTACCGAGCTAAACTAATCTTTATAGGTTATTTATTATAAAGTTGTAAGTATTAGGGTTTTGATGTACTAATGATGATAAATTAAACACTTAAAAATAAAGGATTAATAGAATGTTCGAGTTAAAAATTAGATAATAATTCTTCTACTGTATTGTGGAATTCAAAACTAGTTTTTATCATCTCATCATAAGCATCATTTTCAATTATAAAGACTTTGCTAGTTTCATCATTTGGATCCACAGAGGTAGCAAATAAATGGTATATTTTAACGATCGTTTTACAAGACTTTCCTGATAGGCTGGCATAAAATAAGTTTTCAGTAACATTCTTGGTCTTTTTTAGTAGTTTTGTAAAATAACCTTTTATGAGACGAACATGATAGTTGGATATGCCAGGGTATCAACTCCCGATCAAAATATAGAATCGCAAGTAGATCTTCTAAAGCAGGAGGGATGTGATAAAATCTACACTGATATAGCTAGTGGAGTGAGAGAAGATCGAGAAGGGCTAAAAGAAATGATTGAATACCTCAGAAAAGGAGATACGGTACTCACCTATAAGAATGACCGGATCTTTAGATCATTAAAGAATATGATAGAACTCATAGACACCTTTAATGAAAAAGGAGTTCATTTTAAAAGTCTAAGCGAACCAGAATTTGATACTACATCTGCTAATGGTAAATTCCTATTACAAATCTTTGCTGCAGTAGCAGAATTTGAGCGAAATTTGATTAGTGAACGAACCAAAGTAGGTTTGGTTAATGCGCGAAAACGAAAGAAACTTCTAGGGAGACCCAAAGGCCCAAAAAAAGAAACTATAGAGAAATACCAATATGCTAAACATCTCTATGATAACATGAATATACCCATATATCAAGCTTGTAAAAGGGCAGGAGTGAGCAAAGCTACTTTTTATAGGGTGGAAAAGAGTATAGTCAAGAAAGATTAAGTTTTCATCACTTTTTTTAGCAAGAATGTTTAATTATTATTCTAGCATAATGATAAATTGTTAATAAAAGCTAAATAAAATGCAATTAAATTATATCATAAAGTGAGATATTAAAGTTTATTTTTATGAAAATAATATTATGACATGAACCGTATTAAAGAAGTACTAGAGGATAAGGGAATTAAACAAGTTTGGCTAGCAGAAAAATTAGGTAAAAGTTATAATATGGTTAACTCCTATGTTCAAAATAGAAGGCAACCAAGCTTAGGAGTTCTTAACCAAGTTGCAGAAATATTAGATATTGATATTACGGAATTAATTGTTTCAAACAAAACTGATGGTTAGAATGACAGAAAAAGAATTAATAAAAAAACTAGGATCAGTTTTAGAGAAAGAACCAAATAATTATTCTAAAATATTAGAATTATCTTCATCAATTGCAGAGTTCGATAGAGAAAATGTAAGGTTTTCCGTTGATGCAGGTGTTATCAATAGGTTAGGAAAAGAACTTGTTGGAAGACATGAAACTGCTGTTTCAGAGCTAGTTAAAAATTCTTATGATGCTGATGCTTTAACTGTTGATTTATATTTTCAGGATTGTGATAAACCAGGAGGTACTCTAATTATTGAAGATTCTGGATTGGGAATGACAAGAGAGCAGTTAATTAAGGGTTTTATGACTATTTCATCAAGTGATAAAATACATAACCCTAAATCTCCAAGATATAATAGAACAAGAGCTGGACAAAAAGGAATAGGGCGTTTCGCAACGCAAAGAATTGGACAAGTATTAACAATAGTTACTCAAACATTAAATTCTGACAAAGCATTTAAAGTTACTATTGATTGGGATAAATATGAGATGGATTCTAATTTGCTTTTAATATCGAATACGATTGAAGAAGTTGAGAAAGAAAAGAAGGAAGGTACTACACTAACTATTGAAAATGTAAGAGATTCATGGTCTGATTCCATGATAAAAAGAGCTTATAAATACATTTCAGATTTATTACAGCCGTTTCCTTTATCTCATAGATTTGAGAAAAGTAAAAACGACCCTGGATTCAAGGTAGCTTTTTATAGAAACGGAAATATTGTGATTGATGAGGAAAGCGCCTTTTTTCAACATGCACTTGCAGAAATTGAAGCCTATGTGGATGAACATGGACAGGGTTATTACTCGTTTAAAAGTAAAAAACTATCAATACCAGAAGAAGTTTATTTAATAGGTAAAAAAGATAGAGAGACTAAGTATGATGAATTAAAAAATGTTCATATAAAAGCTTATTATTTTATATATAATTCAAATAAGACTTCTTTTATACCTAAAACTGTAAATACATATATACTAGAAAACGCTAAAGAAAATGGAGGTATTAGATTATATAGAAATGGTTTTAGAGTTTTACCATATGCAGAAAAAGATGATGATTGGTTAGGTTTAGATGCTTCAATGAGGAGAAGAAGTATTATTGCTCCTCACTCAAACCTTCATTTTTTCGGATTTACTGAAGTAATAGATAAAGAAGGTGATGATTTTCAAGAACTTTCTAGTAGAGAAGGACTATTAGAAACTAATTCTTTAAAAGAATTAAAGGATTTTGGCTATAAGGTTTTGACAGATGTAGCCATCAAAATCTCTCAAGTAAGAGAAAGAAAAGGAACTGCTGGACAAAAAGATTGGGATAAGAAAACTTCAACCGACATTTTAAAAGAAGTAAAGAAGGAATTTGATGAAATAAGTAAAGATGAAAAAGGAAATATATCTGTTAAATTAAAAACAATTAATGAAAAACTTGTTGAGTTAGAAGAAGTGCAAGAAGAAGAGACTTTAGAGAGAGAAATAAAAACTCGAGAACTATTAAAAGAAATCCAATTATTAAGAATACTTGCTGGTTTAGGATTAACAATTGGTGAATTTGTACATGAAGTAAGTCATTACGAACCAGCATTCAAATATGATGCAGAATTTCTAACAGACTTAATTAAGGATTCGGAAGGAAAAAAAGCTGGTATTCGATTACAGAAAAATTTAGATGCATTTACAGTTTATACATCATTCTTTAAAAATGCGATATCAAAAAATGTAAATAGAGAATTAGAACCTATTGAATTACGCGAACCTATTTCAAATTTTATGGAAATAATAACTCCTGATTTAATAAGGAGCAATATTAATTTTGACAAACCAGAATTTATAGGTTATAACTTATTCACTTGTCCAATGCATTCGTCTGAATGGGCTTCGATATTGTTTAATTTTTATACTAATTCAAAGAAAGCAATAGCAAAAAAAGCTATTGTAGGCAAAATAAATATTGAGGCAGGAAAGATTAAAGATAAAGTTTATTTAGAGTTTTCAGATAATGGCATTGGGATTACGCCAGAAAAGGAAGATGAGATTTTCGAAGCATTTTATACAACTAGTAATCCATCTGGAAGCAGCTCAACAGAACTTGAAGAATTGACAGGCACAGGTTTAGGCTTAAAAATAGTCAAAGATATTATAGAAGGTTATGGAGGTGAAGTTTTCGTAACTAAACCTAAACAAAATTTTGCAACTACTATAAGAATTGAATTACCAAAAACTGATATAGACGATTATGAGTAAATATAAAGTATTTTATTTAGATGACGAGAAAGACGATTTAACTCAACCCATCAAAAAAAAATTAGAGTCAAATAAGGTATTAGAGGTAAGTTTAGAAAAACCAAATAATTTTGAAATGGAATTAGATAGGTTAATTGAAGAACTTAAGGATTGTAAGGCTTTAATTTTAGATTTACAATTAAATGGGCCTCAAGAAGGTACATCTGACAAAAATGGTGAGAAGTTTAAAGTAAGATATCAAGCACCACCTTTGGCACAAATGATAAGGACACTAGCATCTGAAGGTACGATTCCAGATTTACCAATTATTTTATGTTCTACTGAAGACAAAATTAAAGATTCTTTTAGTAGGGATTTTACTAGTCATGATTTATTTGATTGGACATTTTTAAAAGATGATATTGATGAAGAAACAGTCAATAAAATAGTTTCTCTTATCAATGGTTATCATATATTAAACAAGAATAAAAAAAACTTCTCTTCATCTTTAGATAGAGATTACGATGAACTAGATGAAAGAATTTTGTCAAGATTTATAATCGAGGACAATCCACCTATACATGAAATTGCAAGGGTTATTTTTAAGGATATAGTACAACCTACAGGTGTTTTAATAAATGAACTCACTTTGGCCTCTAGATTGGGTATAGACATTTCTGAATCAAAAAAAAGTTGGAATGATTTACTTGATAAGTACTTCAATTCTGCAAAATATAATGGTGTTTTTAGTGAAAGCTGGAATAGATGGTGGAATGATAAAGTAATTGATGTATTTGAAGAACTAACTAATGAAAATCTTGCCAGTCTAGATGCGACTTCTAGAGTTGAATTATTAATTGAACATACAGAATTCAAAGAATTAATAGCATCCAAACCAATAGAACTTTTTGACAGTAATAACTTTTGGAATATATGTGAAATAACAAAAAAACCACTTGACCCATTTGAAGGATTTAAAATAAGCGGTAAGGAAGAACCAAAACCATGGCAGGACTACTCTTACGTGTCTTTGTTTGCAATTGTCACTGAACCTGATTTAATTAGTAAAAGTGGTATTAAGATACATCCAACAGATACAGGGAGATTAAGTTTTGAAAGAAAAAAAATAGACTAAATGACAATTGATAACTCAAATTACCAATATCGATTGAAGTTAGCAAAAGAATTAGAATTACTAAAAATGGCATTGGATAAATGTCGAGTTAATAGAAATTCAATTGGCACAATTGATAGAGCAATTAAAAAATTAAAGGATAAGAAGTTTCTGCCTCCTACAAAGATTGAGGAGAAAACCAATAAAGTTGTAGGAACTCCTTTAAGTTGGGGTTATAATGTAAGTAATTTTGCTATTGAAATAGACTTGTCCAATAATATTCAATATCCAAAAACTGTAAAAACAGCGATTTTAGAATTTAGTATTGATTTAAGAGGAGAGTATTATGATGCATCAAAAGAATTAAAAGACCCTTTTAAGCATTTAGAATTTAATATTGTAGTAGAAGGCAAATCTAGAAGTAAAAAAGATCATATACTTTCTTATCATTTAGACAGACACATTGAAGGAGGTAATCAATCCAATGAAGTACACCCAATATATCATTTTCAAATGGGAGGAAGAAAACTTGGAGTTTACAACACAGACGGTAAAAACTTTGGAAATCACTTAATTATAGATAATCCTAGATTTATGCATTATCCAATGGATTTCATATCTGGTTTGGACTTTGTTTTTTCAAATTTTGCACCTGATTTATGGCATAATTTAAAAAGAGACCCTAGATATTTAAAAGTACTAGGAAATGCACAAGAAAGAACCTTAAAACCATTCATCGCTAGTTTAGCTAGTCATTTTGGTTTTCATGATTTAAAAAATGATTGGAATACTACAGATATCTGTCCGCAAATTATATGAATAAGTCAAAATTAAATAGATACTTAAATAATTACTCTAAAGATATTTTGGAAGTAGACAGACTTTTGGTTTCTTCTTTTTTAAATTCTAATAATATTAGTTTTGTACAAAATAATTTAATTAATCAATATATTATTAAAGCTACAGATAATGATTTTTCTACATTTGTTGACTTTAATTCTAAAATTGATATAAATAGTCTTGAAGATTTAATTACAGCGTTTGAGTATGTTATATCTCCTGAAGAAAAAGTTATTACAGGAGCAATTTATACTCCTGAAAACATACGCAATTACATTACAGAAAGTACTTTTAGTAAATGGGAAGGAAATATTGAAAATGTATTATGTGCTGATGTAGCATGTGGTTGTGGAGGTTTTCTTTTGACAGTTTCGAATTATATTAAAGCGAATACCAATAAAGATTTTAGTGAAATTTATAGTGGAAATTTATTTGGTGTTGATATTGCAAATTATAGTATTAATAGAGCAAAAATACTATTAAGTTTAAATGCCATATTACAAGGAGAAGATTTTGATTTTGAATTCAATTTTCATAAAGGAAATACCTTATGCCTTGATATTAATAATGCATTTAATATACCTATTAATAGTTTCGACATAATTGTAGGTAATCCACCTTATGTCTGCTCTAGAAATATGGATGAAGAATCTTTGGCATTAGTAAAAAACTGGAGTGTTGGAAATAGTGGTCACCCAGATTTGTATATTCCTTTTTTTGAAATTGGTGTTGAAAACCTATCTCCAAATGGAGTTTTAGGTTATATAACGGTCAATTCTTTCTTTAAAAGTATAAATGGAAGAGCATTACGGGAATATATTTCTAACAAAAAACTATCTCTTAAAATTGTTGATTTTGGAGGCGAGCAAATATTTGAAGCGTACAACACTTATACTTGTTTATGTTTTATCACAAATGACACCTCTAATGGAATCTACTATAAAAGAATGGAAAGTAAATCACTATTTGAAATAAAAGAAAATGATTTTTATTTTATTGAATATGAAAGCATTGATGATTGGAATGGTTGGAATTTAGTTGATAACGAATATGCGGAGAAGTTAATTTCAATAATAGAAAATACAGGAATTCACTTTTTTGATAAATACCAAACAAGAAATGGTATAGCTACACTTAAAAATAAAGTTTTTAAGTTCACACCAGTTAAAGAAGACAATGAATTTTATTATAGAAAAGAAAAAGGGGAGGAGGAAGTTAGAATTGAAAGAGGAATTTGTCGTTCGATTATTAATTCTAATAGTATTGAAAGTCAAGAATCATTATTAGCAAATAATGAAGTTATCATTTTTCCTTATCATTATGTAAATGGAGTCAGAATAGTAATATTAGAAGATGAATTTAGAACTAATTATCCAAGTGCTTATAATTATTTAGAATCTAATAAAATTGTACTTTCTAATCGAGATAAAGGAAAAAGAGATTATGAAGCATGGTACGCATACGGAAGAACTCAATCACTAGACATTAAAGGACTTAAGTTATTCTTTCCACACATAACAGATTCTCCAAATTTTATTATTGCAGAAGATAGAGATTTATTGTTTTATAACGGTTTAGCTGCATTTTCAGAAGATATAGATGAATTGAGAATACTAAAATACATTTTAGAAACAGATATATTTTGGTTTTACATTTCTCAAACAAGTAAATATTATGTATCAAATCACAGGTCAATAAGTAAAAATTATATTAAAAAATTTGGAATCCCTGAATTTACTGAAGATGAAAAAAATTACATTTTAAATCATAATATCAAGGAAGATATAAAATACTTAATTGAATCTAAATATTATGAAAGACTTGACAACCCTGAGGAACAAATAAGTTTAGAAAATAAGAATGTAATAGCAATTTGAAATATTTAGATATATGGCTTATCCAGAAACGTAAACCGATATATTATGTAAAATAGAATTTAGACAAATAAATTACCTTAAAATCTAAGGTTACAAATTCAAGAGAATCGCATATTTGAAAATTTCTAGGGGATTATATAGAATATTAGATTTATGAGAATTAGAGATAAAAAACTAGGAAAATTATTTTTCACAGTATTTTGTAATGCTAAACTAAAAATGAAGCCAATTTTCACGAGTTTTTCACGAAATCTTTCACAGAATAAATTCGGATAGATATTGTGAATGCTTAGAAAGTGTTTTTAGAGTGTTAAAAAAGTTCCACATTTTAATTAATCACAATCCACATTTTAAATTGATAGTAACAATTACTATCGATATAAAACACTGGCTCGTAGTTATATCTGATATTATATCAAATACACGGTATCCGCCGTTTTACTTATAATAACATTTTTGTGCTATAATTTATATTATGTAAAATAGAATATTTTGCAACCACTCCATTCATTCATTCATTCATTTTTATTATTTCTATAATCTTCATATAAATTAGATATTCGAGACTTTGTTCAAGAAATTTTCAAATACTCGATTCTCAGCAATTAGGTGTTGCTAATATTTATGAAGCTATTTCTCCATGCAACTATTAATAAGTTGCTACAAGTCATATTCTTTCTGTTACTTATTGATTTAGTGATAGCTAAACTAAAAAGCATCTAGGTTCTTATGGGTTTTATAGAAGTTTATGAATCTTCGATTTTCTTTTTGATAGATATTGCATAATACCCATTCCCTGTGTACTATAATTACTATGATATAAAATTACTCACTAATCACAGTGTAAAGAGAAGGATTTGCTTTGAGACCTTCTGGTGGTGATACACCAAGTTCTTTTGCCATTTTTTGACTTGCTTCAGTAAATGCTTTTGGGCTTTCCCATACCGCAACATTTATTAGCATAAATTTTGCATCACCTTTTATTGATTGATGAAGTTTTGTAGAAACATAACCAGGCTGATTTTTAAGAAAATCTCTACAAGCCTCCCAATAAGTTACAGACTCGGCAAGTTTTCCTTCCGGTACTTCAAATGGGTTTATTAATGTAATATACTCTAAATCATTATTTTCCATATTTGATTTGTTTTCAGTTTCTTCTTTATTCAAGCAAGATGTTGCTATAAGAACTATTAAAATTTTAGTTGCTAATATTTTTAAATATTTCATGATTTTAATATTATAATTGCTTTAACAATATTTGTCATGACAAATATATACAAAAAAAATTATTCTGTTAGATTGCTGATTATTTTTTTCGAAATATCATTATAAAACTTTACATCTTCTTCAGTCAAACCCTTAGTAACATTTTTTAATATATTAATAGCTAGAGGTTCGACTAAATCACGTATTTCAATTCCTTTTTTCGTAATCGATAACTTCCATGTTCTGCGATCATTAGCGTCTTTATGCCGTATAGCCAAACCTTTATTTTCAAGTTTATCTACTATTCTAGTTATATTAGCATTATCTTTAAAAGTAAGTTTCGCAACCTCTTTCTGAGTTAAGCCGGATTTTTCATTTAGTCTATTTAAAATAGCCCACTGTTCAGGCGTAACATCAATATTATTACTTTTTATTGCTGAATTAAACTCTCTTTTTAATAAAAGAGCTGTCATATTAATTAAATAACCTGCTGATTGATCTAAAAATGACTCCATATTATTTGTTATGTAATTAGTTAACATGACAAATATATTGATTCTTTAATATTCTAGATAGAATTGAACATTTATTAATACAAGTTGATCACTCTACACCGTTATTTTAAGCTAAAGAAAGTTTGAAGACAGTAGTAGCAATTAAGTTTTAATTAGTTTTACTTTTTTGAAATACATATGTTTCACTCGTTGACCAGAAACTCTAAACCCATTAATTGATTCATCCTTATTCCTAATAAAAACTAATGAATTAAATATCCAACTAGTTCCTAAAAAGACGTCTTCTTTTAGTGAATTTATATTCACTGTGCCAATCCTTGAATTAAAAATGATTAGGTTATCGTTCTCAATTTTTAGTTCATAAGTTGTTTCTAATTCATCACAATAATACACACCTGTAAATTCTAGCAACTCATCAACAGTATATCTTTTAGGAAAATATTTAATGTATTTTTCTTCTTCTTTATTATCCACTAGTATTTTTAAAACTTCATCATTATTGAATAATACTTGCACATTTTCATTAGTTCCCAATACAAATCTCATTTTGTTTAAAGGCCTAAGTTCAGTCTTCCTATTTCCTTGATCTGGTCTTATATACATTAGCTTATCTTCTTCTAACCGAATATTTCTAATAACCTCATAATTTTCACTTAAATACGAACCAGTTAATTCTTCCTTCTGTTTTAATGACAGACTCGTATACATTGGTTTTTGTGTTATTGATATTCTTTCTTTTTTGTTTTTTTCAAAAAGGTGTTTTAAAAATAAATCTGCAACTTTTAAAGCTTCTCCCTCGGCGTATACACTTGCATTATTACTCAAAAGAATAAATGTTAGGTCTTGGTCTGGAAATCTTCCTATATATGATCTATAACCAGCATCAGCGCCAGAGTGCCAAATTCTTTTTAAGCCTTGATATTCCTGTATAATTTGACCTAATGCATAAAAAGATTCTTGACCATTATTGAGTACTCCTTTTTTATTCATTTCATCAAATATGTTTTTATTTCCAACTTTCATTTGAGTGAAATTAGTGGCCCATTTCGAAAAGTCTTCAATAGTTGTGTAAATACCTGATGCACCAACATATGAATAGTTAGAAGGTGCAAACACAAATTCATCATTTGATTTTTCATAAGATGAAGCTTTATTTTTTACGATTTTTTGATAATCGTCCATAACAAAAGAATCATGCATTTCAAGAGGATCAAATATGTTGTCTTTAATGTACTGAGAAAATGATTTTCCACTTACTTTTTCAATTACTTTAGCTAGTAAAATGAAGCCAGAGTTAGAATAATTGTACTCATCCCCTGGTTTGAAGTTTAATTCCTCTTGACGAAAAATAATTTCATCAACAATGTGTTGATTAATCATATCATCGGCTGTATATCCTTTTAATCCAAGCAACTGAAGATTACTCCTTAATCCACTAGTATTATTGGCTAAATGCCTTAATGTTATAATATTACCATAATCTGGTAATTCGGGTATATATGTATGAATATCATCATCAAGAGATATCAATCCCTCGTCAACTAATAACATTAATCCTAATACTGTAAATTGTTTAGAAACCGAACATAGTGTAAATACCGTTGCTTCAGATATTGGAATATCATATTCCAAATTCGCCAAACCAAATTGTTTGCTATATACTAATTGATTGTTTTTAATAACTCCAATAGAAATACCTGGTACATTAGTATAGTTTTTAAATAATGAATCTATCTGCGATTCAATACTTGATTTTTCTTCTTTATTGATTTGACAGATACTTTGGCCATAAACAGATAAAAATAGTAGTATTAAGATTATTCTTTTCATTGAGTTGTTTTTATTTATTTCATGACCTACATTTCTACTGAGACTAATTTAATAATTAACGTGAGTATATGATTTATGAATAATTTTCCATTTCCCCTCTACCTTCAATAACATCATATAATCTGTATACAATCGTTTTCTTGTTGGGACATCAATTTCAACTTTGGCAATGGCAGCGTTGTTAACCACATCTATAGAGATGATCTTCCCTACTCTATCTCGTTTTTGCCCTTCTTTAAAATAACTTATGTATTTTTTTCCAGATCTAATGCTAAGCGTATCGTTAGTAATAGAATATAAATTCAAATCTTTATGAAATGCATTTTTTATTCGTTCTGGTTTACCATTAGCTGTTCCTTCTATATAATCTAAAAGGGTTTCAGTAATTTGATCTTTGTCTGATTGTGCACGTGCGATTTCAAAACTGATTAGGCATAAGAATACTACAAATAGATTTTTCATTGTTCGTTTTTTTATAAAATTGATTTTGAATACTAATCTATTTGAAACCTTGAAAATCAACATACAAAAAAGGATGCATGTTCTTCGGATTTATAATTTCGAAGAAAAAATCGTGGTTACTGCCAAGATTTTTGAAACTGAGAAGGGGTCATACCTTCTTGTTTTTTAAAAGCAGCATAAAAAGTAGAATTTGATTTAAAACCACATTCGTTTCCAATAGCTTCTATTGTAAGTAATGTATTGGTTTTAATTAATTTTGTAGCTGTTTTTATACGATATGTATTGATATAATTGGAAAAACTTAAGCCCAAATTATCATTTAGATATTGAGAGAGTTCATGAGATTTTATATGAAGTTGATCGGCTACATCCGATAACTTTAAGTTAGGATTGCGATGTATTTCTTGTTCCTTAAACAAGATCTCTAACTTATCTGCAATCGAAGAAGCTTTTTCTTGATCAATCTTTCTATTGGCATATTTTACCGTTGGTGTAAGAAATGTCAATGTACTTTTTCTTCGTTTTATAATCCAAATAACTAGTGTGATATAAAAGGTAAAAGAAAATGATAAAGCACCTACAATATATGAGGTATACTTAGTGGTATTATATGCTAACCAAATAATAAAACCACCTGTAACAATATTAATAATCCAGAAATCCAGTGTAGTAATGTTTTTTGTTTTACTCCAAAGTGTTTTAAAAGTGTTTCTAGCCTGATAAACAGCAGCTATTGTATATAGCGTCCACTGTATAAATAATAACATTCCAAAAACTCTTGGAGGGCTACGCCACCACAAATGCCTATATTCTCTATAAGGATATTCGATACTTATAACAGTCATAAATACTAATACTGGAATAATATGAAACAACCAATTCCATTTATGGACTTTATGAGGTGTTATGGCAATCTTAGTATACAGGTATAAAAATGGACCGATTAAAAAACAAGCCGTTAATCCTATACTTACGAATAAAGAAGATGTGCCTGGATAAAACGTTAGGAAAACAGATTTGGTAACACGTACACTTATTACAAATAACAGCGCCGCTAGAAAGTAAGTAGCTCTGCTCCTATTCTTAATTAAAAACCCAAAATAGAGACTCAAAAAAAGCCCATTAAAAGCTCCTAATGCACTAAAAAAGAATAACAAGTTTTTACTGAATTCCAAACGATCATAGTTAGTTTCACAAATATAAGGAATGTTATTCTTGCTCTTTATTTGTAAATATTAGGAAAATTTTTGAGTGTGCTTTTTTTTAATTTTTAAAAAATTCAATTTTATTGGGTAACGTTTTAGCGTAAATAGGAACAGTGCTATTATTAACTCTAATTTTTTATTATGTTAAAAAGTATTTCAAATTTAGTGGCTGTCCTTTTGTTAGCCTGTATTTTTTCTTGTAGTTATGAAAACGAATCATTAGAAATTCCGAAATCAAGTGATTTAGATTTAATCAAAATTTTCGATGACTTTGAAGATTACCAAAGCACTCTAACTTTATTTAGTACATTCAAGGAAACTTCAGATTTCGAAAAATGGAGTCATCAGGTTAATTATGTTTCAGCCTACCATTCCAATAAAATTACTGTAGAGGATAAAAATAATATTCCTTTTACATTCTTATTTATTTTAAATGAAAACAAAGAATTCATTATAGGAAATAAATTGATACATTACTCAGAAGGTATTTTTTATGAGAATACTATCGATAGCTTTGGACGTATTATTACAAAAGATCAGAGTAAAGTTATTGGAACTTTTAAGCAAGAATCATCACCTGTAGAAGAAACTGAATTAGTAAATTATTCTAGCAAAGTAGGTTTGAGCACACAAAATGGTACTCTTTATAAACCAGCTAGTGGATGGAAAGAATTTGATAGAAATACATATCAAAGTTATTGCGGAACACCAATAAATAAAAGTTTAAAATACCGATTGGTACATTATCTGGCTGTTGAAACTATTGATTTAGGAGGTGTCATACAGACTTTTGTTTATTTCAAATTAAGAATGAGCCATAAAGGAGGAGCTAACTGGATATATAACAATACGACTACAGAGAGGTTATATAATATAAATATATCTGGCAATTGCAGAATAAAATATTACACAGGTACTCAATTTGGAAATACACAATACTTCAATTTTAATAGTAATAACAATTGTAGCAATCCACTAAAGGGAACAAAATATTTTCCATTAGCTGATTTTGTGTTTTTTAAACCTACTAATATTTCTTTGTATAAGTGGGAAGTGAGTTTGGGTGGTACCGTTTTTCATAAAGTAAATGGTGATAATCAAAATTTTAATACTACTGTTAATTGGTAATACAATCTGAGTAAACTAGTTTACACCTGCATGATATCGATTAAAAAAAAGATGCTTCAGTATTTTCACTGAAGCATCTTTTATATGTCATGAATCAATTATTTTGTTTATTATCTAACAATTAATTTTTTAGCAATTCCTTCTTCTCCTTCAGATTTAATTTTTACTACATAAACTCCAGAACTAAGTCCTAAGCTATTAGCAGAGAAATTATTTATACCTGATTGTAATCTAGCTTCATACTTTTTCTGACCCAATATAGTATAAATACTAATCATAGTTTCTACAGTGCTTTCTGAGTTTAGGTTTAAAGAAAATAGATCATTTGTAGGATTAGGAGTCATTTTAATAGCGCCTATACCTTCTCCTTCTGTACCTAATATTGGTGTTAAACTAGTAAAATCACTAGATCTTTCTGCTACTAGAGAACCTTCACAAGAGCCTTCATATATTTTTACATTCGAAAAAATGGAATTATTTCCTGAACCACTATCATTATCATTTATAAATACTAATCTATCCATAGATCCTGTATAGAAATTTCCAACAGGGATTACATAGGTAGTAGTACCAGATGAGTAGTTATCAAAGTTAGTTACTCCATAGTTCTGAGTACCGTGTACTTTAAAATAACGTGATGATGTTAGTGAATTATTGTCCTCAAAACCTACGGCATGAATCTCTCCCTGAGATGTACTGCTAAAGTCAAATTCGATCACTGTATTTGAGGTAACATTATAATTAAGACCAATATATTTCCAAGTATTATTAGTTAATGATAACGCATCTCCTCCACTTTCTATAGAGAAATTACCTGCACTATCTTGATTAGAAAAGGAAGTAATTGTAAAATCATTGAAATCTATACTGTCACAAGTTGGCCCTGGATCTACAGTACCATTCTGGATGGATACAGCATCAATTGCAATATCACTTTGCCAACCACTACCACCAGAACCAGTTACTACATTAAATCGTAGCTGTACACTTGGATTACCAGCATAATCAGATAGATTTATGCTCGTACCATTCCAGGTATTCCCTTGATCTCCAGATCTACTAAATACAGACAACCAGTTTCCTGTATTGTTTGTTCTTGCTTCTACTGTTAAACTATTGATAGCACTACCAAACATATGATACTGAAAGTTAAGTGTTGGAGTATCTACTGCACTAAAATCTAAACATGGTGAATTGAGTATAGCTCTTTTATTAGGAAAACCGTCTCCATTACCAGATGCTTCTACATAAAGGTAAAAATTGCCATCTGCTCCACTAGATGGTCCTGTATTATTAGAAGGCGTACCTCCAGAATCTCTTGTCCAATTGATATCATCACTTGTAGATTGTGACCATTGTCCTAAACTACTTTCGAAACTTTCACTAAAAGGGAAAGAAGATATTGTAGTACTACAGGCTGTAGGTGGCGGTGGTGGCGTACCATCTATAGCTCCATCTATATCAAATCGTGAAAAGAAATCCCAAACCTCTTGAGAAGTGTTGATATTTCCTCCGTTCCAGCTATGTCCTTTTCCTTGAACTCTAATAAATTCCGCTGTCACACCATTATCACCATTATCCCAAATAGAACGTGTGGATCCACCTCCTAATTGAATCACATCTGGTGTAGCGTCTCCATTATTAACTGCAGACCAGTACTCCATTACATCTTGTATAGGTTCATTACTTCCGTTACCGTTTATGGAAATTACATTGTCGTTAGTACCTGTTATTTGTAATACAGCCGTAGGATGTTGCGGTTGACATTGATTGTTATCTATCCATCTTCTGGTCATACTTCCTGCAACCGATGCTACTGCCGCAATTCTAGGACTTAATTCACAAGCGAGCCTATAACTAAAAAAACCTCCGTTAGAGAATCCTGTAGCATAAATTCGTTTCTCATTAATATTATAATCTTGTTGGATTCTATCTATCAAAGCATCAGAAAATCCCAGGTCATCTTCATTACCTCCAAAATTATTATTTATTGCCCATCCTGCAAGAAAACCAAGACCTTGTGGCGTTACAAATATAAATTGATTGTCTTCAGCTAGTTGTCTAAAATCACTCTGATTATACTGAGTATCAATATTGTTGGTGAATCCATGAAAATTTAAAATTAAAGGAGTTGGTGTATTGGCATCATAACTTGCAGGAATATACAAACGGTATTGTCTTGTTCTTCCATCGTTTTGTAAGGTGGCATTAATAACCTGCTGTGCTTCCATAGCGACAGTAGTCATCATTGTTATGGCCAATAGCCATAAAGTTCTTTTTGTAAAGCTTAGTTGAGTTTTCATTCTTAGGTTTTAGATTAATTGATTTGTGTTAAATAGTTTAAAAGTATTATGCGTGAATAATAAATTAATTGTGGCGCAAATATATTTAATTAATTATGTAAATGTTAATTTTATTCTTAAAAAAATACAATATTGATAATTTTGTTATATAAAAAATAGGATAAGCGTAAATTTTTAGGATATCTATAGCAGTTCAAAAGGATTTATTTGAGTTTAATCGATTTTTACTAAGCCTTTATCCTGCTATTTTTTTTAATTTTTGAGGACTCTATTACTACATTTCTTAAGGCTACTACTCTAATACTTCAGATTAGAAAAAGTAATTATCTGTTTATTCCGTTTCTAGGTAGTATCTTTGTTTCATACCAGAATAACAATTAAGAATCTTACGCTAAACAATCATTTCTTTAATTCCTATGCCTTTTAAAAAATTACACTCCCATATAAAAGATATGCTAGCGCATCTAGAAATTATAACGCCTACTTCTTTTCAGAGCAAAAGTATTCCTGTAATTAAAAGTGGTGCCAATGTCTTTTGTACTGCTTCAAAAGATAGTGGGAAAACGACTACCCTTATACTTACTACTTTGCAAAAGTTAAAATGTGAGGCGGTAGGAAATGCGCCAAGAGCAATAGTTCTTGTAGAAAATACAGAGCGCGCTTTAGACTTATATGATGCTTTTTTAGCCTATACGAAGCATAATTCTTTACGAGTCTATGTAGGACACGAGCAATTACATATTGATTTGCAAAAATCAGAAATATTTGAAGGTGTAGATATTCTTATTTCTACACCTATTTCAATGAATAAGTTATTGTTATCGAATGGTGTAAGTACTTCTCAAATAAAGATTTTTAGTGTAGATGATGCGGATTTTTTAATTCAAAACTCAGCTTATACAGCTATTCTTTCAATAACTCGAGGTATTAAAAAATGTCAATATGTATTATATTCGGAAAAAATGCATCCAAAACTAAAACGTTTTGAATCTAACTTTATGGAATATTCTAAAACAGTAGCTACCTAAATATCTGTTAACTATTTACTACAATATAATTAATATATGATTATACCTAAATTACATTATATTTCGCAAGGAAACTCTCCAAAAGAGCACATAGAGAACATCCAAAAAGCATGTACTTCTGGTGCAGAATTAGTGCAGCTACGATTGAAAAATATTTCAGAAAAAAAACTCTTAAAATTTGCTAAAGAAGCTAGAGAAATTACTTCTCATTTTCAGACGAGATTAATTATTAATGATCATTATAAAATA
Source organism: uncultured Aquimarina sp. (assembly GCF_947492405.1). Classification (GTDB taxonomy): domain Bacteria; phylum Bacteroidota; class Bacteroidia; order Flavobacteriales; family Flavobacteriaceae; genus Aquimarina. The sequence continues at coordinate 760,131 of NZ_CANLMP010000001.1, read as the reverse complement.
GCAAAAGAGGTTAAAGCAGACGGTGTGCATTTAGGAAAAACGGATTCTTGCCCTACTATTGCGCGAACGTACTTATATACTTGGCAAATTATCGGAGGAACAGCAAATACCTTGATAGATTGCGAGACTTTAATTAACAAAGAAGTGGATTATATTGGATTAGGTCCATATAGATTTACAACCACTAAAGATAATTTAAGTCCTGTTTTAGGTATAAGTGGTTATACTTCAATTATAGATGGCTTAAAAAGCAAAACTCCAATTATTGGTATTGGAGGGATCACCACAAATGATGTTACTGATATATTAAAAACCGGAATTTCTGGAATAGCTGTATCTGGAGAAATCACGAATAACTTTAATACTATTAGAACATTTAACCAATTATTAAATGCTTCTTCAACAGAAGAACAACGGTATACATTTAAATAAAATATGCGAGATAATCAGAAATAGTCTTTACAGGTGTTAATGTTTGTCTGTAATTCTATTATCTTATCAAAAATCTAATCTATAATTAATTTTAAAAGCCACTCCCCAATTTTCAGCTTCTATATCTTTATTATAATTATTAGTAACTACTAGATATGCATATGATAAAGGTTTGTACTCCCATTGTAACCTGCTATTTACATTAAAGTTATCTCCTTGGGTGTTGTATTGTACATAGGTAGTCCAATTTATTCTATTACTAAAAAATATTTGTCCAGTGAAGCGTGCTAAATGGAAGGTTTCTTTACCAAGTTCTTGTAAATCAATAGAATTTACGTCATAAGATACTTCTAAATTAGCAAAAGGCAATAATTGATAATTAAGATAAGCACCACCAACAGTTCGTTTTCCATTATAATAAGTTCCTCTTTGTAAATTAACACGATATCGGAATGCTTGATTATTAGCTGAATTATATCCTACTTTTAATATTCCAAAACGATAAATATCTGGGATTAGTGAATTTCCGTTTCCTAAAGGATCAAAACCATATTTTAGATCTATGTAATCATAGTTAATTACAAAATAGACCGCTGACAAATTTTTAAAGAAAATAGCGGAATTAAAGAAATTTTGTGATTGCGTTAATGCACCACTTTCATCAAAGTAATTGTTAATACCATAATTTACAAAGCGAATAGAATTTAAGATACTTGATTTTTCATAAAAAGCTTCATATTCTATACCAGAAGATGTTTGTAGATAACCTTCTCGTATTTGCACATCATTAATGGCATCATAATTAAATAATCTTGGGGTAAACCCTACATCTGTAGTATAGTTTTCTTCTACTTTCTTTATAGAAGTATTCCAATTTAACCCTCGTTTATTATACGATATCCCTACATTATAAAAACTAGTGTTTTTAGAAACACCATCGCTAAAACTTGTACTGTAATTTGTTTCACCTATCCATTTATTGTTCGAAGAGGTATATCGTAAATTTAAACCTGCTACTCTATTGTAATCATCAATGAATTCTAGTCTATCAGTTTCTTGTCTATTAATGAAGTATCCAGTTGTTGTAATGTTTTTTGTTACTTGTTGTTCGGTAACTAGTACGCCATAATTTTGTGAAGCTGTTTCTTCCTCTCTATTTGTTTGTACATTTAAAAGACCTATTCTGGTTTTCGGGGCTATATTTCCAGATAGTTTTGCTCCAAACTGAATATCGCTATCCGCTCCTATTCTTCTCGAATAAAACGGATTAACCCCAAAAACACCTAAACTAGAAAACAAATCACTATTCTCTAAAAAGAAGTTTCTTCGTTCAGGAAAAAAAATGGAGAAACGAGATAAATTAGTTACTTGTTGATCTACATCAATTTGAGAAAAATCCGGGTTTATCGTTAGATCTAATTTTAGGGATGATGTTAGATTATATTGTATATCCAAACTTGGTACAAATGTCTCCATTTCTTCATCTTCGAGAATATCTTTTTGATAGTTCATAGTAAATGAAGGAGTTACTGTAAATTTAGAAGGTGCTTTATTCGGTAGATGCTCTACGATAAATTTTTCAGTAAATCGTAAATCAAAATTTGAATAGTTTCGTTTTACATTTTTAAAAATAGTCCAAGAATTGTTCTTGATATCACGAACATAAAATTGAACACCAAAAACAGCATTATTAGTATTATAATTTAATGCTTTTAGTGGTATGGCCATTTCATATTGTTTTTTTGTACCATTTAATATTGCTTTAGATTTCCACACAGTATTCCAATTAAAGTTCATTGTATATCCTTCACTGTCCCGGCCTATCAAACCATCTGTTTGATTACCTAGAGAATTTAATCCAAAAAAAGAAGCATTCTGTTCTTGATTTTGGGTGTCCAAAACCAGTACAAAACCATCGCTTAAACCAATTGGCACATCTCTTTTTAAAGTACTTACCTGTGTTCTTTCTGTAGTGTCATTATAAATAGCGCTTACGAATAAATAAACACCATTATGAAATAATTTTACAGAAGTTTGATTTTCTGCGAGCCCTTCATCAGTAGGTAAATAATTATAGAAATTAGTGTATTCAGGTATTTGTTGCCAAACATTTTCATCTATATTCCCATCAACCTCAATGGTTGTGTCCTTGAATGTAATAACTGAATCTTGTGCAACTAAAGATATTGGTACTACTAATATTAAGAACAAAACGTAATACTTCATTTTACTTATTTTCATCAATTCTAGTAGCAGTTTTGCTAATAATTTTCCAGGCTTCATTTTCCTTTTTCAGTAAGAAAAGATCTATATATAGCATCCCTTTTTCAGGAAAAGAAATCTCCACCTTTGCTGTTGCAATATCTTTTACAATAGCTATTTCTAGAATTTTTCCAAGACGTCCATTAAACGTTCCTGGTGTTTTATTCTTGAAAAACCCGGAATATTCATCAGGGGTGAATCGATTAAACAAACCATCTTTGGTAGTAAGATAAAGTGTAGCGTTTTCCGCAAAAGCACTTTTTAGTTGGGGAATCTTGTTATAAGAACTCCCATCAATGTAGTTCTGAAGTGTTTTTTCTATAAGAGAAGTTTCAGATTGTGCGTTTGAAAATTGAACAATACATACAAGTATGAATGTAAATACATATGATTTCATAATAAAAGATTTAAAAGTTTATTCAAACCTCTTAAAATGACGTTAGTTTAAAATGATAGGTTATAATTTAGGTGTCCAGAATTATAAAATTGGAATCTTATTCTTGCGAAAACTCCTTTTGAAATTCTAAAGGAGTCTTACCAACTACTTTCTTGAAAGTTGCATAAAAGTTTGATTTAGAGGAAAATCCTGATTCAAAACCGATAGTTTCTAATGTAAACTGATTATTGGTTGCTAATAATCGTTTCGCTTCTTCTATTCTATGGTCATTAATAAAAGATGCAAAGCTTTTTCCTAGATTATCATTTAATAATTGAGATAATTTATGGGTAGAAATATGTATATTCTTAGCTACATATTGTAACTTGATATCAGTTTCTTTATATAATTCTTTTTCTTGCATTAATGTATTCAGTTGCTCAATTAAAAAATGTGCCTCTTTTGCATCTATCTTTTTAGCGCTATATTTTTCTGGAATATCTTGAAAAATGGTTTCTCTATTTTTCTTAAACAGAAAAAAGAAAAGCAATCCGTAAAATACTACAGAAAAGGTAATTGTTCCTATCAGGTATAAATAGAAATAACCAATCATATAGGCAATAAAAATAAGTACATTACCAATAAATACTGCTACTAACCAAAGTTCTGCAGTAGTACATTTTTGAGTGTTACTTGCTATTTTCTTAAAAATATATCGTAAAACATAACCCGAAAGAAAAAGGTACACTCCCCAAACGATATAAATAAAATGTATAAAATAAGTATGCCAAAAATATACATTCGATTCATAAGGCTTGAGAACACCTACAACAAGTACAATTAAAAATAATATCGAAAAGTGTATTTTCCAGGAATTTAAAACTTCTTTCGAATTGATTACTGAAGATTTTAAATAGTAAAACAATGAGACTCCAATCAAGAAACAAGCTGATAAACCTAACTGAGGAATTAATAAATCTTTTTCTTCAACAGGAGTAAAAATAATGTATACAGATTTACCAATACGAAGGCTTAGCATCAACACTAATAATCCGAAAAACAGGTTCTGAACTCGTTTTTGTTTACTCAAAAAAAGAAAATAAAAACTTACCAAAAATCCATTAAAAACACCTATCGCACAAATAAAAAATAGTAATGGATTATTGAAAGACATACATATATTTTAGGCTCAAATATATAACTATCTTACTAAAAATTCAATAGATTCTATAGTCATAAAACGTTAGTTGTACTCAAAAAAGCAAAGAAGGAATTCAAGGTAATTTTAAAAGATAATTTCGATATTATAATTACAAAATAGCTTAAAAAACTATATTCGCGGCATGTGGATGTATTTAGGTTTATTAGCCGCACTTTTTTTAGGATTACATAACCTGTGTAAAAAACATGCTGTACAAGGAAATGAAGTCTTCCCTGTACTTTTAGGAACCATAGGTTCAGGATTTTTATTACTTCTTCCATTTTTTATTGGTTCGCACTATTTTCCAGAATATACTAAGGAAATAGGGTTTCATATTACTAGTATCTCCTGGAAAACTCACGGTTTTATCTTTATAAAATCAATGATCATGACTACATCATGGGTTTTGGCATATCAAGCTTTAAAACATTTACCAATAACCATTGTAACACCCATACGTTCTGCGGGACCTTTTTTTACTTTTATCGGAGCCATTTTGATTTACCAAGAAAAACCTAACCTGCTGCAGTGGATCGGTTTTTTTCTCATCATATTCTCGGTAGTTCTATATTCTAAAATAGGAAAAAAAGAAGGAATCAATTTTAAAAGAAATAAATGGATATTTGCTATTATTGGAGCTACATTTTTAGGAGCATCTAGTGGTCTATATGATAAATTCCTAATTCAGAGTTTATCATTGAATCCACAAACCTTGCAATTCTGGTTTTGTTGGTACACCGTTTTAATATTGTTGGTAATTTTATCATTAACATGGTTTAACAATCCTGAAAAAAGGAAGAAGTTTAACTGGCGTTGGACAATTGTTGCCGTTGGTGTTTTACTGCAAGCAGCAGATTATTTTTATTTTAAAGCACTCCAAGATCCTGAGGCGTTAATTATGTTATTATCTGCCATAAAACGAAGTCAGATACTAATTGCTGTGGTTATTGGTGGGTTAGTTTTTAAAGAAAAAAATAAGAGGAAAAAATTAATTCCTTTATTTGGTATTATGATTGGTGTATTTTTGATTTTGTATTCATAAAATTAAATTACCTTTATTGCTAAACCATTACCAACTAAATGAATTACAAATTACTTCTATTGTTTTTATGTGTCATCTGTTATTCATGTAATAAAAAATCAGATAATATTGAGCGCTTTTTCATCTCACAAGGCGCTGGTGATCAGGGTGTCATTAACAAATGCTATATAAATATCTACCCTAAAAATCAACAGAGTAAAAAAACGCTTCTCGATTATTCTTTAATTGAAAAAATTAATGATTCTATTTATCGTAAAGAAACTTATAGCCCTTCGTATGGATTAAAATCTTCTAAGCAGTTTAAAATTGAAGATGGAGAAATTATGGAAATTAATCGCGAAAAATATTATCTATCGGATACACTAGTGGCTTTTTATACTGATAAAGAAGCTACAACCTACTTGACTTTTAGAAAAGATACAGTGTATTATAAAACAAAATTGAAAAACAAAGATTCTTTTTCCAAGGATATCTATCAGTCTACCAGAATGATTAAAGACACTATCATAAAAAATAAACCTGCTAAAATAGTAGAGCAAAATACGACCGACATTACCGTTTTTGGCGAAACCTTTAGAGATACCGTGCAATTACAGTCTCGTAGTATTTATGTGCAAGATTTGGGATTATATTCATCTATAATAAGTACAAATAAGGATGTAATAGAAAGAATTTTGGTAGAACAATTACTACCTTCAGAATTTGATAAACAATCTAAACATGGTATACAACGTGTTGGCTATATTAATTTTGATCAAACTATTGATAAAGACAAAGAATTGGATCTTTGCTTACCACATAAATTAATTGCCGATTATTATAATGGAGAAAATGATAGAGCAGGATTTATTGGTGGGAAAAGTAATCTAAAAAAGTTAATCAATAGTAAACTAGATGCTAGTAAGTTAACTAATGAATCAGGATACTTAACCTTTAGATTTGTAATTAATTGTAAAGGTATTGCCGGTAAATTCACCACTGATGAATCGGCGGATTTTAATTATAACAAGAAACAGTTCTCTAACGAAACAATCACCCATTTATATGACATACTTTCCAGTGTAAAAGAATGGAAACCAGTCATCATAAGAAACAAGAAGAGAGATTCATATTTCTATCTAACTTTTATTTTAAAAAATGGAGAAATTCAAGATATTTTACCGTAGTATTCTTTGTAGTTTTTGCTTGATAATTTCTTGTAGCAAACAACCAGAATTATATAAAAAAGAATTTGATGAAGCAGAGTCAAAAGCATATGCCAAACAGTTTATAGAAGGATTGCACGGATCTTATTATCAAGGTTCTCCAGAAGAGTATTTTTTAATTCAGGAAGCTATTAATATGGATGCTACTTTTTCTGACTCGTATAGAGAAATGGGTGCTTCTAGAGTAAAAAGAGGTATTAATACCGAGGCGATGAAGAAATATGCTACAGCTGTATCACTTGATCCAGAATCATGGCAAGGATATCGAGGATATCTATACTTATACTTTTATAGAGATTATGATAATGCTATTAAAGATTTTGATGAATTAGATGTACTCACTCCAAATTTTGTAGATTATCCACAGTCTGAGAATATTGACTTTATGAGAGGTATTGCCTATATGATGAAAAAAGAATACCCTAAAGCACAAACGTATTTTGAGAAGTTTTTCGAACACGAATCAAAATCTGGAGATCTAAAATATATAGAAAGTAGAGCATTTATGTACCACGGCATTACTTATTTTGAAACTGGTAATTTAGAAAAAGCACTAGAAAAATTTGATTTAGGAATTAAGAATAACAAAAATGCTGACCTTTTTTATTGGAAGGCAAAAACTATGAAAGCTCTTAATAAAAACCCTTCAGAGATTTTAACCCTTCTGAAAACATCAGAAGAACTTTTATCACAAGGATATAATACCAGAAGGCCTTATGTAGAAGAGTTTTATCAAACTTACATTGAAGATATTGAGGATCTACAGAATAGCATCTAGGTTTTGATTAACCTATTTGTTACTTACCCTTTTATTAGAAATAAACACAACTAGTAGTTTACTTATCGAATTATTCAAAAAGTCTAAACTAATTTGTTACTACAGCAGCATCCTCTTCAAGACCAGAGACCGTTCCTCTGTATCGGATTGTTGTTAAATATGTACTATTGATTACAATATTGCTATTCCAATTAGGGTACAATGTAATAATCCCTCGATAAGATTCACTATTTTTCTTTACAGTAAACTCGATTATATATCGTTGTCTCTTTTCATCTTTTGTTACTTCATATCGATCAGGTATTCCCTTAAAAACAATACCTCCTTCGTTTCCACCATATTGTCCAGATGATAATCGTCTTTCTCCGTAAAATGGTAAATCCAATGTAATACTATCTCCATGAACCTTTAGAGAATTCGGATTTCCTATAAGATTTATGCTATTCGTAGTACTTCCCGGAGGAAGTAAGCCACTGTTAGCAATAGCATTCATACTAGTTGTTGGTTGTGGATACATCCAATCTGATTCTATAGTAAATTCCTTATCGGCAATCATTGCTTCCAAAGCTTTACTTTTAGCAGTTGGTTCTACGGTTTTTTTTGCACCATTACATCCAATCAAAAAACCACCTATGATACATATAAAAACTAAACCCCTCATTTTTCTATCTTTTTGTTTTACAATTATTTAATCATCAATTTTCATACCGTAATTTACGAATTTTATTTTTCAATATTTAATGTGGATGGTTATTTTGATCAATTCTACAATTTAGATAGATCCATTTATATCGTATTCTAAAAAACTACTTACGAATTCTAAAGCTGTACCAACTTAAGCTCAATGATTGGATACATTTGATTAATTGGTTGACCAATTTAAATTCAATACACAAATAATAACCTAACACACTAACCATGAACAACTCTTATCCTTCAAAAAAAATAATCCTTTTCTTACTATTTCATTTTATAGCTATACATATTATGGAAGCTCAAATGGTACATCCAGGTATATCTCATAAAAAATCAGATCTTGACAGAATGAAATACATGGTAGAAGCAAAAATTGATCCGTGGTATACTTCTTACCAAAATATGGTGGCTGATTCTAAATCAAGTTACAACTATAATGTGCAAGGAAATGAAAGCTTTACTTTATTAGCAAGAGATTCTCCTCGAACCAACTATAATGCTTGGAATAGTGATATTCGAGCTGCATATTACAATGCTATTCGATGGTATATTAGTGAAGATACAAGACATGCAGAAAAAGCAATAGAAATTTTCAAAGCTTGGTCCAATTTAAAATCGGTAACCAGTAATGGAACAGAAGCACTCAGCGGCGGTATTGCCCATATCATGATTGAAGCAGCAGAAATTATAAAAAGTACCTACACTGGTTGGGAGGAATCTGATATACAGAAATTTAAAGATATGCTAGTATATCCGGGATACTCTAACACAACTGTCCCTTCTAACATCAGATCTAATAGTACATTTTATTGGAGTTCCTATCAAGGAGATCCTGGACGTCACGGTAATCAGGGATTATCAGGTTGGCGTACGGTTATGGCAATGGGAATCTTTTTGGATAACGAGATCATGTACGATCGTGCACTTCGATATATAAAAGGACAACCACACCGATCTGATGACTTATCGTATCCATCAGGTCCAAGAACGCACACAAATCTTATTGATTCAGGAGAACACGTAGACACTTACAATACTTCACAAGGAAATTCTATCCCTGATTATGGATATAATGAGGTATTGACCAATTATATTTATGAAACGGGACAATGTCAAGAATCATCTAGAGATCAAGCACATGTAATGTTTGGTTTAGGGTTATTAAACTCTATGGCAGAAATGGCATGGAATCAAGGAGATGATTTATACAGTTACGAAGATGATCGTTTGTTATTAGGGTTAGAATATTCATTACGTTATAATGTGTCATATGTAGCTTCATATCCTGATCAAACCTCCCCTTGGGAGCCTAGTACTTTTCTTCAAGGTTTTGATAGAACTGAAAGATGGTACAGTAAATCTATAAGCCCAGATGGTATTGGAGGCTTTACAAAAAATCGTCCTAATTGGGAGATGTCTGTAGGACATTATATCGGTAGAGGCTTTAAATCAGAAGATGAAGCTAAGTGGACATTACGCGCCCGAGACAAATCAATAGACATAGACGGATACGAACAAGCTGGTTGGACCAATGATGCGCTTGGTTGGGGAGGTCTTACATATAGAAGGCCATCCGGTTGTTATGGAGATCCAATCAGTGGATTTATAGCTGGATTGCCTAATTATAATATGAATGTTTTACCAATGACAATTGAGGCAGAAAATTATGATTACTCTCCAGTTATTGGAGACGGAAGAACCTATAAAGATTCTTCTGAAGGTAATTCTGGAAATCAATATCGTACTGACGAAAATGTTGACATACAAACTCGTACTGGAGGTGGTTATAACATAGGTTGGATAGCATCTGGAGAATGGTTGACATATACAGTGTATGTACCGGAAACAGCTACTTATGATATATCTATAAACTATGCAGCAAATAATGCTAGTGGGAAAATAAAGTTCGAATTTGGAGGCAATGATAAAACAGGAGAAATACCTTTAGCTATAACCGGAGGAATGCAAATATGGAATGATCTTACCATTAAAACAGGAATAACATTATCTAAAGGGGTGCAAAGCATGAAAGTTTTGGCGAGTGGAGTTTCCAATTCATTCAACCTTAATAGTATTAAAATTTCTATTAGTGACGATAATCAAGGAGCAGACAATCTCGCCTTAAATGGCACAGCTACGCAGTCATCCACTAGTCAGGCACATGGAGGTGCTGCCCCAAGAGCTATCGATAATAATACGAATGGAAAATGGTCAGCAGGATCTGTAACTCATACAGAAACAGAAGTAAACCCTTGGTGGCAAGTAGATTTAAAATCCAGTTATAATATTGATGAAATTGTTATTTTCAATAGAACAGATGGTTGTTGTACAAATAGATTATCCAATTTTACCGTATCCATTATAAATTCAGGTGGGGATACCACATTTTCTAAAACTTTTACCTCTGCTCCCAACCCTTCAATCCTTATAGATACTGATGGAGCTATAGGAGAAATAATCAAGGTACAGATAAACGGAACCGGTACTTTATCTTTAGCTGAAGTACAAGCGTATGGAGAAGTAGTAACAACCGAAGGAAGTAATTTCCAGTTAGTGAAAAGAAATGCTCCTGGTTTTGCTATTGATGGTGGTAGTGGTGCAGTTGTAGATAGAAGCATTGAATTGTATACTAATGTGCAACATAATAATCTAACTTGGACGGAAATAAATCGTGGAGGAGGTTATTATTCATATCAAAAATACAACACCAATCTATGCTGGGATGGTGGATCTGGAGGTGCTAATGGACAAGATGTAACACTACAACCTTGTAATGCATCAGATTATGGTCAGCAATGGCAAAAAATAGATGCAGGACATGGACATTATCGATTACAAAAACGAGGAACAAACTATTCATTAGATGGTGACCGTGGTGGTGCTATTGATCAAAATGTGTATTTGTGGTCCTCCAGTAGTACCAATCAAAATCAACAATGGAGATTTGACATGGTAAGAAACTCTAGGTCCGGAATCAGTGAAACTAAAAAGACTAATTTTAACCTTTACCCTGTCCCATTGTCAGATATACTTCATATCAGTATTGATAATTCAAAAGATGCTAAAATTGATATCTTTAACAGTACAGGTCAAGCAGTATACACTGAGCAAATAGAAAATGGAATAGGTTCAATCAGTTTAGGACATTTACCAATTGGATTATATATCGCAAAGATTACAAATGGAAAAGAGATATTTAATAGAAAGATTTTAATCGAAAAATGATCAAAAAAACTTTTGCAGGTTTTAAAATTAATAATAGCAAACATACCATAAACCATAACTAGTTTTACTATAAAAAATATGTCCTTACTAAATAAAGGTTAAATAGCAATAATCAATATTAGACTGTATTACTAAATGAGCTACTTTTGCCAGATGCTCAAAAAGAAATATGCACAGTTAGAATTTATAGTATTAATGGCATCTCTAATGTCTATTGTAGCTTTAGCAATTGATGCATTATTACCTGCTTTGGATATTATAGGGATTACTATTGGTACAACTGAATTAGCGGACAATCAATTATTGATTACCATGATTTTTTTAGGTCTTGGTATAGGTCCGCTTATTTTTGGTCCTATTTCGGATAGTATCGGTAGAAAACCAGTAGTCTATATGGGTTTTGCACTCTTTATTATTGCTAGTTTCATGTGTATTAATGCTACTAGTCTTACAGTAATGATTGCAGGAAGGATTATACAAGGTATTGGTCTTTCTGCTCCCAGGACTATTGCCATTGCCATGATTCGAGATATTTATAGTGGTGACTATATGGCACGCATTATGTCATTTATCACTGTGGTTTTTATTTTGGTTCCTATTATAGCTCCTGCTTTAGGAAAATCTGTATTAGACCAATATAACTGGCAAGCTATATTTTATATTCAGCTAATATTTAGTGGATTAGTTTCCTTTTGGTTTTGGAGACGACAAACCGAAACCTTAGAAGTTTCCAAGCGTATTAAGTTCTCTTCTTACATTTTTATAGATGGAGTTAAAGAATTATCAAAATATAAAAACACTATTGGGTATACTTTAATTTCTGGTTTTATTGTAGGTTCTTTTTTGGTATATCTTAGTAGTTCTCAGCAAATTTTTGAACAGCAATACCAACTTAAAGATGAGTTTCCATATATTTTTGCATTATTAGCAATATCTATTGGTACTGCTACTTTTATGAATGGTACCTTGGTTCTAAAATATGGAATGGAAAAACTAGTTTCTATTTCATTATACGCATTCTTTGGTATTTCTTTATTATATATTATATTATTTTATGGAGACACCAATCCTAGTGTAGTTATATTGCTGATTTTCTTTGGATTGCAATTCTTTTCGATAGGATTTTTATTCGGTAACTTAAGAGCACTAGCGATGGAACCAGTAGGTCATATCGCGGGAATAGCTGCTGCTTTAACGGGATTTATAAGCACAATAATGGCTGTCCCTATTAGTACTTACATAGGAAGATATGTTGAAAATACCGCACTACCGTTATTTTTAGGTTTTTCGATTTGTGCAGCAATTTCTATTGGGATTCTACTATACCTAAAAGCTTCCATGAGAAAGGTGAAACAATAACTTTTAGCTGATAGCATCAGTATCACCTGTTTTCTTTTTTCCGGGAACGGATAGTTCACCATCACCTGCGATAGCAAATTTATCCCTTTTGGAACCATACCCGAAATTAGAAGATCTACGATACTTGTTTTGGAAATCCGCAAACTTTCTTTTTGACCAGGATTTCTCTTTGTTTTGATTTTCCATATAAGAGTTTTTATGGTTTACTTACCTGATTAACAATTAATTTCTATTCTAAGTTAGATTTTTTTTTAGAATTTAGTAGAAACGTTAACATCAAATTATAATTATTTACTCAATTTTCATCTATTTTACAATCACCGATTTGCTCAAGCGGTTGGAACGATTCTTGATTATTGATATACCTATAAACGATATATATTATGAAAACCTACGTTAATCTAATTCTTTTTTTAATCTTGTTGATCCCTTTTGGATATGGACAATTTCCGGCTTCGCCTTCTGATATCACTAATGTATCTGACGGCTATATTGGTCATGAAGAAGCTTTAATCAATGATGTTATCAAGTTAGAGTTTGATAAGAAAAATGCTAAGATATCCTTTGATTTCATTTCTGAAGAAACCAATGGAACGATTAGCGGTTTGGATTTCAAAATATCATTTAACCCAGAAGATCCGGATAATGCTTATTTTAAAGGAACTGCACTTGTAAACACCTTGGATACAGATAATTTCTTAAGGGATGGTCATTTGATGTGGGAAAAGTTTTTTTATAAAAAGAAGCATCCAAAAATAGCTTTTGAAAGCAAAGAAGTAGTTCATTTTGGCGATAATAATTATAAAGTAATAGGAGATCTAACTATTAAAGGTATTACTAAAGAAATTATTATTAATTTCACCCTTGATATCACAAAAAACCTTCTAGGTAAGACTACTATTTACACTAGCGATTTTGATGTTAATATCCATGATGAAAGGGAGAAAAACAAACTGAATATTATATTTGATTTCCCTATTCTGAAGTGATATATAATTTTAAGTAAAAAACTACTCAATGCGCGCCCTGGAGTATTTAGATCTCAATTATCGAGTAAATTGATTACAAATTTATACTATACGCTTTTGCCAATCTTTCAGAAGTTGTCTTAAGTCCTGTATTTACAATATTAGTTTCTCTTAAACGTGTAATTTGAATTTTGTCATCACGTTTTTCTTCCCCTTGAGTTATTAATTGCGAAATCATCTTGTGTTATTTTTATGTATTCATTTTCCCTTATGCAAATATACAAGCAATTCATAAGCTATGTAAGGGTATAAATACTGTATTTCATTAGGGATAATGCCCCCTATTATTTTTTAGATAAAAAAGAAAAGAAATTAGAAAATACTTTTTCAGAACTATAAATCAACTGTAAAAGCAGAAAACGATCCATGACTGGATAAAGAAATAGCTATATCTGTTATCTTATTATGAATTTTGACGATTGGAATGCCATTTATATCTTTTTGTAAAGTGACAGCAGATAGATTTACATCCATCATATCAGCAATATAATATACAAGTTTGCTTTTATATTGTAATGATTCATCCACAAATACCTTTGAAATGAAATTCGTTTGATCTGTGAATGCAATTGTGTAGATATACTTTTCTGTTTGTTTTGAGACAGTACGATAATTATAATCTTGCACTGTGACATCTTCATCCGCACAAATAAAATCATACGGATTGTATTTAGGTGACAGCGAAAAAAGCCGTTGGTGTGCTTTGTACGCCGCTTCCTTCATACTCCACAGTTTCCATACCATATGATTAGAATCTTCTGCATCCCAGATCTTATCTTGTTCTGATTCATTAAAGATTTTTTGTAGCCATCCTTTTCTCCGCCAATTACTTTGTACAGAAGCAAGTTTAAGGTCTACAATATCGTTACCAATCATTTAGCTGCTAATTTATTTTGAATTACCTCTATGGAGGCCTTTACGGTAAGCATCTTATCCATTCCGTCATTATCTATCTCGATATCAAATTCATCTTCAACATCCAGAATTACATCCACCAAATTAGCGGAGTTAATCTCTAAATCGTCTATAAAGTTGGTGTCTTCAGACATATTTTCTAATCCCTCTTGATTCTGGACATAAGGTTCTATAATAGTTTTTAATTTAGATAGTAATTCTTCTTTTGTCATGAAATTTTGATTATGAATATTTTTTAAAGATAATACAAGCATTTACATCTCCAAACCCAAAACTCGCTTTTGCTGCAATTTGAAGAGGTTTAGATATTGTTTTACTAGGAATCCTTTCTCTGTCTACCATAGCAGCTATTTCTGGATGCAAATCCTCACAGTTTATATTGCCAAAAACGAAATCTTCTTTTAACTGAAGTACTGTGGCAACACTTTCTATACTGCCTGATGCTGCAAGACAATGACCTACGAGGCTTTTTAATGAATTTATATACGGAAAATCTTTTCCTTTTCTATCTAATGCATCACACCAATTCTCGATTTCCGTGGCATCTTTCGTAGTGGCAGTTAAATGACCATTAATTGTATCGATATCTTTTGCATCAATTCCAGAATTTATAACTGCTCGCTTAATACATTCTTTTACAGCCATACTGTTGGGAGCAGTCATGCTGCCTCCGTTTCTCTGACCACCACTATTTACATGTCCTCCTAGTATTTCTGCATATATGGTAGCTCCACGTTTCTTTGCATTTTCTAAACTTTCTATAACGAGTGCTCCTGCTCCACTTCCTGGTACAAAACCACTAGCAGTTGCGCTCATTGGCCTTGAAGCTTCCGTAGGATTATCATTATACTTATGCGGAAGAATTCTCATTGCATCAAAACCTCCCCAAACATAAGGCCCACTATCACTAGTGCTGCCGGCGAGTATAATTTCTGCTTTTCCGGATACTATACGATCATATGCCATTAAGATAGCTTCAGTACCAGTACTGCAAGCGGATGAATTAGTTGTAGTTATATTTCCACATCCTAGCATTCCACCCAAAAATGCACTAATACCGCTTGCCATGGTTTGTATTACAGAGGTACTCCCTAACCTTCTTACTTTTCCTGCATCGACTTTATAAATTGCTTCTCTAAATTTATCAACTCCTAATACTCCAGTTCCAAATATAATCCCTACGTCCCAAAGTGGATTTTCAGTTTTATCAGAGATTATCAATCCAGCATCTTTCCACGCATCTAATCCGGCAATGACACCATATTCTAAACCTGAAGCATTCAATCCTTTTAATTGAATGGTGTTAAAGTAATTATTTAAGTAATCATCCTTATAGAATGGTTTACCAGCTATTTGACAAGAAAATTTAAGTTGATTTAATTCATTTATATATTGAATACCAGAAATACCAGTTTTAATAGCATTACTAAATTCTGAAACGTTCGTTCCATTAGGAGAAACCACACCTAAACCTGTTATAACAACCCTCCTTTTATTCATAAAATTTGGAATAATTAATAAAATCCATCATTGTTCTAAACCTTGTTTTAACTCCAATTAACCCTATAACACTTCCTGAAACTTCATTAGTATCAATTGCTACTTTTATTATTGTATATCCAAAACTCATAGATAACTTAATCATTTCAAACCATCATCCCAGCAATTTCTCCTTTTGCAACTAACTTTTGTTCTTCATTGAACATTTCAACTTTACATTTTAATTTATTAAATCGAAAATATTCCTTTTCTGATTTTACAAATACCTTTTCTCCAGGGAGAACGGATTTATAAAAATTGATTGCGGTACTGGTCATGGCGACTCTAATTTTGTTTGCCTCTATTTCTTTTTTTAGTGTAAATATTCCAAAGCACACTAAACCAATCTGAGCCATAATCTCGGTTAGAATAACACCTGGTGTAATAGGATGACCCTTAAAGTGACCTTCATAAAAATATTCATCATGTTTTAAGGTATAACATCCATTAATGCAATCTTCGTCTACATCCAAAATTTCATCTACAAACAGAAAAGGAGCTTCATACGGCAATTTTTCTATAATTTGTTCTTTTGTCAAAATCTATATTTTTTAAAAAGCACATCCGTTCGGTAAAGGTGCTGTTGTCTCTAATTCACTTGCAAAACTAATATCTAATGTTTGCTGACTAAACCCAGCAGATACACTTCCTTTAAATACTACATCTCCATACCCTTTATTATTCATATGCGCTCTTATATAAACTGTCTGATCCTCAGTTATATTCACAGGACCACCAGATCTTGTAAAAGGTTGTTCATTTACGTGGCTATGCGCTAATATTCTTCGATATACTAATGTTTGATCTTCAGAAACGATTTCCCACCAATCTGCATATTGGTTACATCCTAGATCAGGACTATTTATTTCTACACTAAATGTATAGCTACCTTCTTTTTCAGATACAGAAACATTCGTAACTCCTGCAGTAACTTCTGGTATGGAAATATCAGTTTCAATAGCAGAGTCATCATTTTTTGTACAAGCTGAAGCCGAAATTGTACATAAAATAATGCATACCCATATTTTTTTCATTTTCACGTGGTTTTAGTTAATACTCATTATACCATTTTTATACTTTACCACTCTAACAATATTCTTTGCGCAGAGAATCCAGGACCGAAACTAAGCATAAGACCTGTTTCTCCTTTAGTTGGCTTTTTATTCATAAAGCGTTCTAATACATATAAAACAGTAGCGCTACTCATATTACCATATTCTTGCAAAACAGCTTTAGTATCATCAATGTTCTTACCAAGATCCCCAAAAAGACCTTCTACAGTTTGCACAATTTTTTTACCACCAGGATGAAAGATTAAATGATTAATCTCCTCTATAGTTTTTCCCTGTTTTTGCAAAAAAGGATGTATAATATCTGGAAAATGTCTTGCTATCTTTTCAGGAACTTCTTTATCCAACACCATTTGTAATCCGCCATTTGTTAGTTTAAATCCCATCATTGTAGTAGCATCATAAAAATGGTACATTTCATCTGCAATAATTTTAGGACCACTAGCTTCTTCTTCGGAAGAAAGTAGCACACAAGCTGCTCCATCTCCAAAAATAGCAGCACTTACAATATTTACCATACTAAAATCAGTATGCTGAAACGTAGCAGTCGGTGATTCAATAGCAATTACTGCTGCTCTTTTACCAGGGTTAGCTTGCAGAAAGTTTTTAGCATAAATCATCCCAGATACTCCAGCCGCACATCCCATTTCTGTAACAGGTAATCTCACGATATCCTGTCTAAGGCCTAATTCATTAATAATATATGCATCCAAAGATGGAATCATGATTCCGGTACAGCTTACAGTGATTATATAATCTAATGATTTTGGATCCCAATCTGCCTGACTCAAAGCTTTCTTGACTACAGCGTTTCCTAATTTTTTTACTTCACGAATATGAATATCATTCTTTTCTTCGAAAGAAGTTGCTGTAAAAACTTCTTCGATACTCATAATGCCATATCTCTTATCTACAGCAGCATTTTCAAAAATCTTAAGAACCTTTCGCCTAAAACGATCTTCCTGACCTATAAGCCATTGGGATACAAAAGGAAGTATTTCCTTTGTCTCTCTAACATATTGTGGCAACTCTTTAGCAACCGTCTTTATTTTTACACTCAATTTATTTCCCTTTATTTTTTTAATTTCTAATTACCCAACGATATCTGAACGCCCATTTCCAATCCAATTGATATGTGTTTAACTTTAATTCTTTTGCAAAACGCATTAATTCTTTTCGTTTAAAACCTCTTTTTATGGATACTAATCCATCATTTTTTGCGATATATCCTTTGATAAAAAAATAACTAAACATTCTAAATAGATAATAGGACCATTTGTTTCTATGGATATCATTTATAATTACAACTTCAGAAACTAACTCTAAACTTTTCTTAAGAACTCTTTTTATCTCTTCGTCTCCAAAATGATGTAATGTAAGTGTACAAATAATGATATCACAATGAAAATCTCCTTTTTCTAAAGTCAAAATATTTTTATCATGAAACTCTATCTCAATATATGATGTACTTAGTTTTCTTGCTTGTAATAGGCATTTATCATTATTATCGATTCCAATTAATTTTACTTTTATTTTATTTTCTTTAAAAACATCTGCTAATTTTCTAAGCATTTCGCCATCACCACAACCTAAGTCCATAATAACCCAGGTTTTTGTACTCTCATCCTTTTTTATTTCATCTAAAACTGCATTTATTGTTATATTATTTCCTCCGAGCAATCGATTAACTCTAGAGATATCTTCTAATGCTATTCCTAGATCTTTTTCATTCACTTCTGGATCATCCATAAGTTCTGCTTCATTGCTTCGATATTCTAGGTTTACTAACATACTATAGGTTTTCCGTGTGTTTGTTTGATAATTCCTGGTACAATCGAAGGAGCTATGGTAGCAATTTTTTGCGCTATTTGCTGAAATCTGTTACTTAACAATACTTTCTGAAGAATTCTTCCTGCTAGTAATCTTTTAGAAAAAGTGCTATCCCATTGTTTAACATACAGTTTTTCAAGCTCTATCGAAGAATACATTTTCGTACTATAATTCTCCACTAAGAGCTCGCATAGAATTTTGGAGCCTTGAATTGCCATTGCCATTCCATTACCACAGAGAGGATGAATTAATCCTGCTGCATCACCTAACATAAAAATATGATTTTCTACAGGTTTTTTTCTATCGAAGTTAATCTGGCTTATGGTTATAGGTTTTTCGAATACTGGTTTAGATTTTTCAAAAAAATCCTTTAGATTAGGGTTTTCATAAAGTACTTTCTTTTCAAATTCTTCAATGTTTTTATACTTCTTGAAGCTTTTATAATTAACAAGATAACATGCGTTTACAGTATTATTTTCTACCAGAGACAATCCACAATAACCTCCATCAAAATTATGTAATGCTACCGTATTAGCATCAAATTTAGCTTTATAATGCGCTTTTACAGCTAACCAAGGTGATTTTTTGTTGCTAAAATCTCGTTTTAAATTTTTATCTAAACCAGAACGTTTACCATAAGCTCCAATTACATAATCACTGGTTAACGTGTTATTATTAGTCGTTAATACTTGAAATATATTCTGATCATACTTAACATCTAAAACTTGATCATTTATCATGTGTACTCCTAAGGTTTTAGCCTTGTTCCATAGATAATGATCCAATGCATATCTACTTATCCCAAAACCGCCTAAAGGAAGTTTACTCTTGATCATTTTCCCCTTTTTGGTACTAATATTCAATTCCGAAATTTTCACAGGTTTTAATTCACTCATGTTAATTTCCAAAAAATCGAGATATGAAAGTACTTCATTAGAAATATATTCTCCACAAACTTTATGCTTAGGATAGATATCTTTTTCGATAAGGGTAACAGAGATTTGAGCCTTAGCCAAATGAATAGCACTGGTTAGACCTGCTAAACCACCACCGATGATTAGTATGTGCGTATGACTATTCATTTATTGAAGATACATAAATTTTGAGCATAAAAAAATCCCGATTGTTAGGTCGGGATTTATCATTCTCAATTACAACACCTTACTCTTTTATTTGTGCAACCGCCTGCTTTCTTAGTTCCTCATTTGGTGATATTGTTACTTCTACCCTTCTATTTTTAGTTTTACCTTCTGTAGTAGTATTGTCATATCTAGGTTGGGATTCTCCATAATACTTAACAGTAAATCTCTGTTCATCAACTCCTTGTAGAACAAGATAATCTCTTACCGATTGTGCTCTGTATTTTGATAATAGAAAATTTGACTCTTCTTTACCTACATTATCAGTATGTCCTTCAATAAGTATATTAGAATTAGGATATTCTGTGAGAATTGCTGCCAGTTTTTCAATTGTTGCTTTAGACGACTCGTTTAAGTCATGCTTATTGGTATTAAAATACACACCACTTTCTTCATCAAAAACAATATTAATGTCTTCTTCAACTCTTTGTACTGCGACACTTGGCATCTCTTCTTCAATCTTTTTAGCTTGCTGGTCCATTCGATTACCAATAACACTACCCACAGTTGCTCCAACAATTCCACCTATAACCGCTCCAAGTTCAGTTTCTCCTCCAACACGGTCTCCTATAACCCCGCCTATTACAGCACCACCTGCAGCCCCTATAAAACCACCTATTTCAGCGTTTTTCATAGACTTACAACTAACCATAGTTATTAATATTATTCCTAAATACACCAGTTTCTTTGAGTTTTTAATATTGTGTGATTTCATGTGTTTTAAATCTTTATTGGTTTTAATGTTAATGAGTTTTATTGTTTATCAAAGTTTAGTTTGATTGTAAATTTTTCTCCATCGACTATCATATCATAACTCCAAATCATTTTGGTGTTTTCCAATTCATACAATTGCATACGATACCCTTTATTATTAATATTGCTTTTCATTTTATGATTCACAGGCTTTAACATAATGCTATGATTAAACCCATACATTTCTTTTGGAACTGACCATATAAAATTTTGAACACCAGTGTCTGTGCAAGAAGTACCTGATAAGGCATAACTACCCGTGTTATTATTAGCAACAAACTCCCAATTAGTATTTTCTATACATTGTAACGAAATGTTGTTTAGAATAGTAATCGCGTAGGTTCCTTTACTATCGGTTTCATAGTCAACTTCTTTTAGGATCCAAACTCCATCAATCGAGTTTTTTGCTGCTCTGGTTAATTTATTTGATGCGCCACAACTAAATAAAAGAGTACATATTAATAGTATACAAATTGTTCTCAAGGCTTTTGGTTTAAAGAGATTATTCTGATTTTATAGTACAAATATCTTCAAACTACACTCCTTAAACTACATCATAAATAGTGAAAACAACATCACTGTTTTCAGGGTATAGGTTTATTTAGAAAACAAAAAAATCCCTAACAGCATAAAGATCTGTTAGGGATTTTTGATAAATTTTAATGTATTGTTTAGTCTACTTTTTTAGCATCATTGATCATTTTATCATTTGCTAATACTCCAAACTCGACTCTTCTGTTTTTTGCTCTACCTTCTGCAGTAGCATTATCATATTTTGGTAAAGTTTCACCGTGATAATAGGTTGTCAATCTTGATTTGTTTATTCCCTGAGAGATTAGATAATCCGTCACAGAATTAGCTCGTTTTCTAGATAACTCCATATTGTAAGCATCATCACCAGAACTATCAGTATGCCCATCAACTATAATGTTGGTATCAGGAAAATCCTTAAAAACACCTATCAACTTGTTAAGAGTTTCTTTTGATTTTGCATTGATATTATGCTTATTCGTTTCAAAATAAATACCACTATTTTCATCAAATATGATATCAATTCCTTCTCCTACTCTGGTCACTTCAGCACCAGGGATTTCTTCTTCTATTTTTTGAGCCTGTTTATCCATTTGTTTACCAATCACTCCACCAGCAACTCCACCGACAACTCCTCCAATGATCGCTCCAAGCACTGAATTTTCTTTGTTTCCAACATTATTTCCAATTACTCCACCAAGAACGGCTCCGGCAGTTGTACCAATTACAGCACCCTTTTGGGTATTATTTGCATTCTGAACTGCATCACAGCTACTTAAAATGACTAATGCTGTAAGTACTATAGCTATTTTATTAAAATTTGATTTGATCATCGTGTAAAGATTTGAGTTATTATAGTTTATTAAAATTCATTGTGATTACAAACGGTTTTCCCTCTAAACTTACGGTTTGGGTCCAGGTCATTGTTGTATCATCCAGGTGTTTTAGAGTCATTCGATACCCTTTATTGTTATTCGTACTTTTTTTCTTTTCATCAATAGGTTTAAAAAGAAAACTATAATCACCATTTTCTGAAGGTTTGGGAATAGTGAATCTAAAATTTCTAGCACCTGTAGAAGTACACTGGCTATCATTTACGGTATACTTACCAGTATTATTGTTTGGTATAAATTTCCAAACACCTCCTGTAAGACATTCTGCTGAAGCATCATTATACAAAGTAACTTCAAAAATTCCAGAACGGTCATAGGATATATTATCCAAGGACCACTCACCTTTTAATGTTTTTTTTGCGGCGATAATAGTTTTCTGACTAGCAGAACACGAAGCAAGCAGAATTACTGCAAGTAATAAGATCAGTTTTTTCATGGTTGATTTTATATTTATATGTGTAAAATTGGTTGAAAATTAATATTCAAATATCATCATAGTTGAACATTCTATGTTAAAAATACTTTTAAAATATTTCTATAAATTAGATAAAATGCAAAAAATTTAGATTAATATCATTTGGAGATTGTATGCCATCATTGTTAGGTTTTGGGTTTAATTGTTACATACGTAAGGTATACAAATTCAATAACGAAATAAAGGATATTATCATATATTAACTTTACACTGTTAACAGAATTTAACAGTATAAAACTCATAAAATTTTATATGAAGTTATTCTTGCTCTTTGGGTACTCTGAAAAGTAACAACAGTCCGATTACAAAAAATAAAATTAAGAAAAGTATAGAATACCTAATGCTTCCTGTAAGTTGAGCTACTAAGCCATATGAAAACATACCTATGACAATTCCTATTTTTTCAGCAACATCGTAAAAACTAAAATAAGAAGCTGTATCTACAGCATTTTCTGGTAAAAATTTTGAATATGTTGATCTGGACAAAGATTGAATCCCTCCCATTACTAAACCTACAATAGCAGCTGTTACATAAAATTGTCCAGGTGCAGTGATTGTATACGCAAATACGCATATACCGATCCAAATGAAATTAATAAAAATCAAAACCTTTATATTTCCATATTTTGCAGAAGCGATTGAAGTAAGAAAGGCTCCTAAAACAGCAACTAATTGAATTAATAAAATACTAATAATTAATCCTGTAGTTGCATCTTGATCGCCCCAATCCAATTCTTCAATTCCAAAATATGTGGCAATTAGCATAATAGTCTGTACTGCCATACCGTATACAAAAAATGCAGAAAGATATCTACGAAGTCTTAGGTTATGCTGCATAGCATTCCATATACTTTTAAGTTCTTTAAAACCATTAAAAACGACATCTTTGGTAAGCTTATCCTTTTTATTCCCTTTTGGTAAATAATAATAGGTGTACTGACTAAAACCTATCCACCATATTCCTACCATTACAAAAGATAACCTTGTTGGTACTCCTTCGTTCTCAAAACCAAAGGTTTCATAAAAGAATATCATTATTAAATTTATAATCAAAAGAATAACACTACCAACGTATCCAAGAGAATACCCCTTTGCACTAATAGCATCTTGCTGTTCGGGAAACGCAATATCCGGGAGATAAGAATTATAAAAAACCAAACTTGCCCAGAAACCGATTAATGCTAAGAAGTAGCATAATAACCCAAACCAAAGCTGATCCATATTAAACCAATATAAACCAATACAAGATAATGCTCCGAGATAACAGAAAAATTTCAGAAAGGTCTTTTTATTACCTATATAATCAGCAATTCCCGATAACAAAGGACTAAGAAGTGAAACTACTAAAAAAGCCAATGCTGTTACATAACTGATCAGAGAATCATTATTAAAATCAATACCCAGAAAACTAACAGTGTCACTAATAATTTTATCATCAGCATCTCTAACAATCGTTAAAGCACCCCAAAAAATAGGGAATATTGCGGATGCAATTGTTAAACTGTATACAGAATTTGCCCAGTCATAAAAAGCCCAGGCGTTTAGTAATTTTTTATGTCCTTTAGGTAATATTTCTCGCATGTTCTAAAATTAAAAAGCTGTTCCAGATTGTTCTGGAACAGCTCCTAAAATAGGTATAATCTTTTTAAGAATTAAAAATTTACAATTATTTAAAGCTAGTAACTCCAAATTTCTTTGCTTCTTCTTTTGCAGCGGGTGCCCAAGCAATTAAATTGGCAATACGTGTATCGTTTGATGGGTGTGTACTCATAAACTCTGGTGGTGCTTGTCCTCCACTATTTGCTTTCATACGCTTCCAAAGTTCTGCTGCTTCATCTGGATTATAGCCAGCTATCGCCATTAGTGTTAATCCAATTTTATCGGCTTCGGTCTCATGACTTCTACTAAAGGGTAACATAACTCCAAATTGGCTTCCTAAACCAAACGCTTGACCAACTATTTGCTGTGTTTGTTCATTTTGACCGCTAACAGCGACTGCTGTAGCAACACCTGCAACTTGCTGGATTTGTCCAGCACTCATACGTTGCTGTCCATGATTAGCAATTGCGTGCACTACTTCATGTCCCATAATAGCAGCAATACCTGTTTCGGTTTTAGCAATTGGTAAAATACCTGTATAAAATGCTATTTTTCCTCCAGGCATGGCCCACGCATTTACAGCTTTATCATCTATTAGATTATACTCCCATTTATAATCTTTTAAATAACCTTGATGACCATTTGCATTGAGCCATCTTTCTGCTGCTTTTGCAATCTTTTGACCAACACGTTTAACCATTTCAGCATCCGATGTACCTTTCAGTACCTTGCTTTCTTTTAGCACTTGATCATATTGAGCAAAAGCAGCTGGTAAAATTTGAGAATTAGGTACTAACGCCAATGTTTGTTTACCTGTAAAAGGGTTGGTTGCACAGGATAAGAAAAGTAAAATCGATCCTAGAGCAACTATTATTTTTTTCTTTTTCATGATATTTATGGATAGATGTGAATTTCGTATGTTAAAATTACAAAATTCAGCACATCCTTTTTAATAAAAGATCATCAATTTATGCAATAAGATCTATATAAAGCAATAATTATCGATAAGTTGTTTTATTTAGCTACAATATGAAGTTCGGCAAAGTCTTTTGGAACAATTACAGTATTTTCTTTCTTATCAAATTTTAACTCTTTTAGGGGTACCACCACATTATCGATTTCAATTTCATCAATATCAAAAGGTAATCCTATAAATTCAATCTTCATAGTATCATATTCCGTGATATAGGTTCCATTCTTATGTTGCTGAATGATAATTTCATTCTCTTTTCCTGTAAAAGCAAAACTTCTTAGGCTAAATCTACCTTTAGTATAATCATAGCCGTCTTGTGCGTCTTCATATACTTTGGATACTTCTTTATTTCCTAATTTATAATATACTTCTAATTTAAGCTCTTCAATCTTTTTCTCGCCTACATACTGCTGAATTGGGTATTTAGGTATGATAGCTCCCTCTTTTACAAATAACGGAATTGTATCTAACTCTGCATCTACCCATTGTTCCATGCCTCCTTTTACATATTCTCGGGTCCAGTAATTATACCAACTCCCACGAGGAATGTACAATCTTCTACCTTTTGCATTAGGTTCTTGAACCGGGCATACTAATATTTGATTACCAAATACAAATTCGTCTGTTCTATAATGTGTTTGAGGATCTAACTGATCGTATAATACCAAAGATTTTAACATTGGTATTCCTTCTTCGGCATACTCCCAAAACATAGTGTATAAATATGGAAGTAACTGATATCGCAATTCTACGTATTTTCTGGTAACATCTATAACTTCTTCACCAAATGTCCAAGGTTCCTGATTCCCGTGGTCTCCAGATGAATGTGTACGACAGAAAGGGTGAAATACTCCTAACTGTATCCATCTAGCATATAATTCTCCAGTAGGATGTTCTGCAAATCCACCAATATCACTACCGGTAAATGACATTCCGCTCATACTCATACGCTGCGCTTGGATATTAGCTATCCAAAGATGTTCCCAGGTTGCCACATTATCTCCTGTCCAAGAAGAAGTATATCGTTGCGCTCCAGAATATGCAGATCTAGTAATTACAAATGGTCTTTTAGGATATCCAAATCTTTTAATACCTTCATAAGTAGCTCTCGCCATTTGAGTACCATAAATATTATGAGCTTTTCTGTGACTACAAGGGTTTCCATCATAATTATGACGAACATCATCAGGGAATGTTTTTCCAGGAACCTCCATTACCGCAGGTTCATTCATATCATTCCAAACTCCTTTGACTCCTATTTCATCAATAAGTTCCTTAAATAATCCGGCCCACCACTCTCTAACTTCGGGATTCGTAAAATCTGGGAAGAAACATTCTCCTGGCCATACTTTTCCTCTCATATATGGTCCATCTGCTCGCTTACAGAAATAATCTTTTTCCATAGCCTCTTGATACACCCAGTAATCATCATCAATTTTGATTCCCGGATCTATAATTACTATAGTTTTATAACCATCTTCTGCTAATTCCTGAACCATACGTTTAGGATCCGGAAAATATTCTTTATTCCAGGTAAAGCATCTGAATCCTTCCATATAATCTATATCAAGATATATAGCATCACATGGTATTCTTAAATCTCTAAACTTTGTAGTAATTTCTTTTACCTTACTTTCGGGATAGTAACTCCATTTACACTGATGATACCCTAATGCCCATAATGGCGGTAGTTCTGGCTTACCCGTAAGGTCTGTATATCGAGTTATTACATCTTGCATATTAGGGCCATAAAAGAAATAGTAATTCATTTCTCCTCCATGCGCCCAGAAACTAGTAACATTACGGCGTTCATTACAAAAATCAAAGTATGTCTTAAACGAATTATCGAAGAAGATACCATAGGCTCTTTCTTCGTACATACCTATATAAAAAGGAACACTTTTATATAAAGGATCCTGATCTTTACCGAATGCATATTGATCCGTGGCCCAATTCTCAATTCGTTTTCCTTTCAAATTAAGATGCATTGGTTTATCTCCTAAGCCATAATAACATTCTCCTTGAGGAGCAGATTTACTCATTTTTACAATGTTACCACCATACTCATAGCTTTGTTCCCAATGGAAACCCCAATCATCCTTGCAAATAATGTTGCCTTCTTTATCCGTTATAGTGACATGGATATTGGCTTTAGCAATAAAGATCTTTATTCTTTTAGTAGTAATTTCATACGTATCTTCCAGTTCCTTGACTTCTAGCTCACTATAGCCTCTTACACCCTTTTCACTAATAGCATAAGAAAAATCTTTTTCAAAATTATTATCAGTGGCATATCTAAATCGTACAACACTTCCTCTCACAATCGTAACCTGAAGAATAACCCCATTTTCTGTGGTGAAATTGATCTTATCTACGTTCTGTGAAAAGGAGATGATTTTTCCGGGAAACAAATTCCCTTTTACTTCTAACTCAGTATTAGTAATCATAGCTGGTTGGTTTCTTTTACTTCTTTGTATTGTAAAAAAACAATATCTATCTCAATAAATAAACTCTTTTAATCAGTATTTATTAATAAAAATTAACGAAAACGTTTGAAACTAAATTCTATTAACAATTGTTTACCGTGTTATACTTAGAGTTTCAAAATAATATTCAAATACACATTGATTTTTACCTTTAGATTTTACTTATCAATTTTAAAAACAACAGCTCCTAATGGAGGAATATTTATTTGCGCAGCATAATTTCTATAATGCCAATCCATTTTTTCTATAGTCACTTGAGCGTCATTAAAATCTCCAGTTCCTCCATAATTTTTATTATCACTATTGAATAGTTGCACTAATTTCCCTGAAGAGGGTAATCCAATCCGATACTTAGTTCTGGGAACCGGGGTAAAATTACAAGCAACAACTAAAAAGTCTTCTTCTTTATTTCCTTTTCGAATATATGCTACAACAGAATTTTCATGATCATCATAACTAATCCATTCAAAACCATCTGCATTAAATTGTTTCTCGTATAACGCGGGGTAGTTTTTATATAATATGTTAAGATCTATAATTAGGTTTTTGATTCCTGAGTGATAATCATATTGTAGTAAATGCCAGTCCAAACTACTCTGGAAATTCCACTCTTCTCGCTGTCCAAATTCTGCTCCCATGAATAATAGATTGGTACCTGGATGCGTAAACATATAACTGTACATCAACCTTAGGTTAGCAAACTGCTGCCACTCATCTCCTGGCATCCTACCAATAATACTTTTCTTACCATATACTACTTCATCGTGCGACAACGGAAGCATAAAGTTTTCCGTAAAAGCATACGTCATACTAAAGGTTAAGTCATTTTGATGATGTTTTCTGTATATAGGTTCTTTTGCAAAATATTGTAAAGTATCGTGCATCCAACCCATCATCCATTTCATACCAAAGCCAAGACCACCAAGAAAAGTTGGTTTAGAAACCATTGGGAATGAAGTAGATTCTTCTGCTATTGTCTGTACATCAGGATAGCTTTTATAGACTTCTTCATTAAGTTCTTTCATAAAATCAATAGCATCGAGGTTTTCTCTTCCTCCGTACTTATTTGGCTCCCATTCTCCTTCTTCTCTAGAATAGTCCAGGAATAACATGGAAGCAACGGCATCAACTCTTAAGCCATCAGCATGATATTGATCTAACCAAAAAATTGCATTACTTATCAAAAAGCTTTTTACTTCATTACGCCCATAATTAAATATCAGGCTTTTCCAATCCGGGTGATATCCTTTTCTTTTATCTGGATGCTCGTATAAACAAGATCCATCAAAGAAACCTAATCCGTGAGCATCCTCAGGAAAATGAGATGGCACCCAATCTAACAATATCCCTATGTCATTTTGATGTAACTTATCAACGAGTACTTTAAATTCTTCTGGATAACCAAAGCGTGAAGTAGGTGCAAAATAACCAGTAAGTTGATATCCCCATGAAGGATCATATGGGTACTCCATTACTGGCATCAATTCTACATGTGTAAAGTTCATCTCTTTTACGTAAGACACTAATTCATCTGCTAATTCGATGTAAGAGAGTGATCTATTTTCTTCTATTTTTCTTTTCCAAGATCCCAAATGAACTTCGTATACAGAAAAAGGAGCATCAATAGCATTGTTTTTCTTTCTATTTTTCATCCATTTAGTGTCTTTCCAATCGTAAGAATCTTCCCAAACTACAGAGGCTGTTTTTGGTGGATGTTCACATCTACGAGCATAAGGGTCTGCTTTTTCGGTCTTGATATCATTATTATGAGAATGAATTTTATATTTATAAGTACTACCTTTTCCAACTTCTGGAATAAACCCTTCCCATATACCTGATTCATCCCAACGAACATTTAACTGATGTTCTCCTTCTATCCAAAAATTGAAATCCCCAATAACAGAAACTGATTTTGCGGATGGCGCCCAAACTGCAAAATATGTTCCATTTACACCATCTACAGTAGTAATGTGTGATCCAAATTTTTCATAAAGTCTATAATGCTTCCCGCCTTTAAAAAGATTGACATCAAATTCAGAAAATAAACTATGTGCTATTACTTTACTCATATTATTGCTTAGCTATTAATAATTTTTGAGATTCCTTTTAATGGAATTACCGCCCATCTGGGTCTGCTATTTAATTCATATCCTAATTCGTATACTGCTTTTTCCAGCAAGCAATATTCCAGCATAAATTTTATCTCTTTTAGATATCCAATACTCAGGTTATGTGACTGAACATATTTCACATATTTTCTAAGAAAAATAGCGGTCATATAGCTGTATAGAACATCTGCAAAATGAAATAGTTCTTCTTTAGAATAATTGAAGTTTTCTAGATTATTAAATATGGTTGAATACACTGCATAATTAAATGATCTAAAAACTCCAGCTACATCTTTAAGCGGAGATTGTTTTACCTTTCGATCACGTATGGTACTTTCTGGTTCTCCTTCGAAATCGATAATATAAAAATCTCCGTTATCTACCAGAACCTGTCCTAAATGATAATCTCCATGAATCCGAATACGCTCACCTTTTAGCTTAGATTCATCAAAATCTAATAGTTTTTTTCTAATTATCTTCTTGTTATCTAAAAACTCTTGTGCTAACTCAAGACGCAACCCCTCTAGTTTATGAAGATTGTTTTCTACTAGGCTTACCCGATTTTCGAATTGATAAATTAATCTATTTTTTAACCATACGGAATAATCGCTGCTATAGGTCTGAGGGGTAAATTGCATATTAACCCTTTCTAATCCTAATGCTACATGCATTTGTGCAGTTCTTAATCCTAGTTGGGCGATATCTTCAAAAAAGGATATAGGAACATATTGTCTTATTTCTTCTGGAATAGCATTTATATCGATCTTATCAAACATATCGATATGTTGTAATTTCATTACATCAGGATGTACTTCATTTAATGTTTCATAAATATCTTTAAGTTGATCCAGAAAATATTCCCAAGCATCTCCTTGATTAGGTACCAATTGTTGCATCAACGCTAAAGTGATCACATTTTTATCAGAAAACCGTAGTGTAATGCTACCACTATATTTAGGTGTGTTTTTAAATACTCCCTTATCTGTTAGATATTTATTAACTTCATAATCAGGGTTTTGATCTACAAAGATCCTTCTAAAAATTTTTAAAATGTATGTATCATTAAAAATAATCGAAGTGTTGCTTTGTTCTACCCCCATCGCTTTAGAAGATACATATTCATTATCAGCACAACCTCTACCTCTTCTAAATTCTAGACCCTCATATTTACTTTTAGCTCCTTCTAATATTTTTTCAAAGATTTGTTTTCTAAAAGATTCCAACAGCGTTGCATCAATCAAAAACCCTTGCTTATCGTTTAGCTCAATTTTAGCTATTATTTCTTCCTGAGCATAATTATGATCTGTTACAAGGGCCAGAGGAATAAAATAGTTTTGAACAAACGCTTCTCTAAAATTAACTTCTAATACTAAACCATAAAATAAATCATTTCCATCATCAATTCTAAAATGGTCAACTAATTCAATATATTTTAGCGCACTTGCTTTACCTCCATACCATCTCTT
Source organism: uncultured Aquimarina sp. (assembly GCF_947492405.1). Classification (GTDB taxonomy): domain Bacteria; phylum Bacteroidota; class Bacteroidia; order Flavobacteriales; family Flavobacteriaceae; genus Aquimarina. Next base: position 728,750 of record NZ_CANLMP010000001.1, on the reverse strand, counting down.
AGTAATGATATAAGGCTCTAAAATATCTTCGCAAAACTCTGTAACGAACTGAGGGTTTTCTAATAATCCAGACCATTCTGATTTATATTTATATACAGCATTAAGGTCGTTTTTTTGTTGAGTATCGGACATTTGTTACATCATTTAGTGATTTTAAATATGTGAAAAGGTAATGCTGGATGTAATTCCACAAAATTCCATTCATCGTGCCAATGATAACTACTTTTAGTAACCAAGTCATGAACCTGAATTGGATGACCTGCATGTATTCCTAATTCACCCAATGGTAATTGCACATGGCCTTTTTGTGAATAATGAGGATCTAGACTGATTACAATTAGCATCTCATTGGTTTTATCATCATTATATTTATAGAAAGCGATAATTTGATCATTTTCTATATGGCAAAATTTTACATTATTGGTTTGTTGTAAAGCGGAGTTCTCTTTTCTGATATGATTTAAACTACTTATAATAGTAGTGAGTTTATTTTTTTTATTCCAATCCCAGTGACGAATTTGATATTTTTCGCTGTCAAGATATTCTTCTTTTCCGGGAATGGCATCAGAAACCATTTGTTCAAATACTGGTCCATAAACACCTATATTTGAACTTAATGTACTAGCTAAAGCATATCTGGTTAAATGCATGGCTTCGTTTGCACCTTGCAAATGATAAGGGTTAATGTCAGGAGTATTAGGCCAGAAATTAGGTCTAAAATATTCTTTTTGATCTGTGGTAGTTAATTCACTAACATATTCTGTTAATTCATGCTTGTTCGTACGCCATGTAAAATATGTATACGATTGTGTAAACCCTTGTTTTGCTAATTGTTGCATTACTTTAGGTTTTGTAAATGCTTCAGACAAAAATAATACATCTGGGTGCTTCTTCTTAATTTCTTCAATCAACCAACCCCAAAAATGGAACGGTTTCGTATGTGGATTATCTACTCGATATATATTAATTCCACATTCTTCTATCCAAAAAAGTGCCGCATCGAGTAATTCCTTCCACATTTTCTTCCATTCCTTAGTGTCAAAATAAATAGGTTGTATATCTTGATATTTCTTAGGAGGATTTTCTGCATATTGCACAGTACCATCGGGTCTCCATTTAAAAAATTCAGGAAATTCTTTTACCCAAGGATGATCTGGAGCAGCTTGCAATGCATAATCCATTGCTATTTCTAGCCCCAATTCTTTTGCTTTCTTAACCAGTTTTTTAAAATCTTGTAACGTACCTAATTCTTTATGTACACTGGTATGTCCTCCATCTGCCGAACCTATTCCCCAAGGAGATCCTACATCTCCATCATACGCTTCTGTAGTATTGTTTTTACCTTTTCGATTTATTTCGCCAATGGGGTGGATTGGAGGAAAATATAATACATCAAATCCCATTTCGGATATTCTAGGTAATAACTTTTCGCAATCCTTAAAAGTTCCGTGTTTACCTTCCACTTCTGAAGCACTTCTGGGAAAAAATTCATACCAAGTACTAAACCTTGCTTTTTCTCGATCCACGTACACCTGCAGATCCTGATAAGTAGCCATTAATCCTTTTGATGGATATTTATAAAAAAGATCATGTAATTTATCACTTTTAGCTTCGATTATTGCGCTATCATATTGCTTTTCATCTTGAAATATATCAAGTAATTCCTTAATATATTTTTTCTCATCTGTTGTTGATTTCTTAAGTAAATCCTTCAAATATTCTCTACCTTCTAACAGCTCAGATTTCACATATTGATTATCATCTATTTTACGAATAGTTCCATGTTGCCAATTTAATGCGTAGTCGATCCATCCTAAAATCTGATATGTGTAATATCCTTGCTTTTTAACTTCAAATTCTCCTCTCCAAGAATCATTTTCTAACGAGTGCATTCTATTTTCAGACCAATTACGTTCGCTTTTATGCTTATATCGTATACTAGCCTGAACGATATCATGACCGTCACCAATAATATCAGCAGTTATGTGTACCTTTTCATTAACTACTCTTTTAATAAAAAATGCTCCATTATTAATTTCCGGAGATACATTTTCGATAATAACACGCTCTTGATTCAACATGAGAACTTTTAAATTAAAGTGATTTGATTTTAATATTTTAATAACAAGAGAAGCAATTTATTATTTATTATTTAAAATTTGCGTACGATTTTGTAAGATTTCATAGAGTTTTGTGAGAATTTATAAACAATAACGTTTTCGCAAAACACTACAACGATGTAGCGCCAACGGCACATTTTGAAAAAAACATATTTAATGCGAAAAATTAAGAAATAAAATAAAAATTCTTAGAGCTAAATTTTATATTCATTAGGAATTACAGCACCTTTTATAATAACTACAATACCATCTTTGATTACATACCGATCATTCTTGGTATCTTTTAGATGTGGACCTCCATTAATAATAACATCATTACCGATTCTACAATCTTTATCTATAATAGCATTATTAATAACACATCGTTCTCCTACTCCAATATATGGTCTACTTTCTTTATCATCTATTTCTAACTCACTCAAATCTTGATATCTATCGCTACCAATCATGTAGGTGTTTTTTATAACAGTATCTTTACCAATCCTAGATCGAATACCGATAACAGATTGGTCAATTTCTTTTGCTTGTATCAGGCATCCCTCGGCAATCATGCTTTTATTTAACAGAGTACCAGATATTTTTGATGGTGGTAATATTCTAGGCCTTGTTAATATGTTACGTTCATTATCAAACAAATCGAATTTAGGAATATCATTAGCAAGCTCAATATTTGCTTCAAAAAAGGAAGAAATAGTCCCTATATCTGTCCAATAGCCTTCATATTGATATGCTAAAACTTTATGACTTTCTATAGACTGTGGAATAATTTCTTTTCCAAAATCTATTCTACTAGGATCAGAAAGAATATCTACCAATAGTTGTCTACTGAAAATATAAATCCCCATCGATGCTAGGTATTCTCTATTCTCGCTTTTCATCTCATCACTAACTTCTGATTCCCAACCAGGTAATTTATCGGTACTTGGTTTTTCGATAAAAGAAGTTATAAAATGATTCTTATCGGTCTTTAAAATTCCAAAATCAGTTGCATCTTTAGGGTTTACTGGTAACGTTGCTATAGAAATATCAGCGTCTTTTTCTATATGTGCCTCGATCATATGATTAAAATCCATCTGATATAATTGATCTCCAGATAAAATTAGAGCATATTCAAAATCATGATTCAAAAAGTGATGCATCGATTGCCTTACAGCATCTGCAGTTCCCTGAAACCAGGTTTTGTTATCCGGGGTTTGTTCTGCAGCAAGTACATCTACAAAAGCCTGACTAAAAGAACTAAAAATATAAGTATTCTTAATGTGGCTATTTAATGATGCCGAATTAAATTGAGTTAGCACAAACATTCTTTTGATATCAGAATGTATACAATTAGTAATTGGTATATCGACCAACCTGTATTTTCCGGCAATGGATACAGCTGGTTTTGACCTACTCTCAGTTAATGGGGCTAATCTAGTTCCTTGTCCTCCTCCAAGGATAATTGCGAGGACCTTTTTGTTAATCATTGTGGTTATTTTAAAGATTCATATAATTCAATGTATTGCTTAGCTGAATTATTCCAAGAATGATCAATTTTTATTATTTCTTTTTGTATTCCCCTATATTGCTTTTGATTGTTATACAATTCAACTCCCCTTTTAATTGAATTATATACATCTTGAATGTTTACTTGATCATGACAGATTCCAAAACCATCATCGCCAATATCGATAACTGTATCCTTTAATCCTCCTATACGTCTAACAATTGGTATAAGACCGTAGCGTAATGCATACATTTGATTTAACCCACAAGGTTCTACTCGCGAAGGCATGAGTAAAAAATCAGCTCCTGCATAAATGATGTGCGATAATTTCTCATCGTATCCGATATATGTATTGTACGAATTAGGAAAATATTCTTTCAATTTCTCTAAACGTGATTCTACAGTTGGTTCACCAGATCCCAAAATTAAGATGTTAACATCCAGATGTTCTAATGTTTCAGAAATCATATCTGGTAATAGATCCGCTCCTTTTTCGTACACTAATCGACCTATAAAAGCAAACAATGGTTTATCTATATCAAAGTTGAACTCCTTACACAACCATTGTTTATTAGCTTTTCTTCCAGAAATTATATTTTTTGCGCCATAGTTCTGTATGATCATTGAATCTACTTCAGGATTCCAGATATCATGATCAATCCCGTTTAAAACACCTAAGCACTTAGCATTCTCATGAGACAAAAGTCCTTCTAAACCATTGGCTTGATGCTGTAATTCTTGCATATAACTTGGTGATACGGTCGTTACTCGCCAGGCACATTTAATACCCGTAGCCAATGGATTAATACAATGATCCCAATCTAACAAACCAATATTATGTAGGTCGAATTGTGGTATATAATCTAATTTGTCGTATGAGAACTGACCTTGATATTGCGCATTATGAATTGTTAATACTGTAGGTATATCTATTAAGTCTTTATACTTATCGACCTGCGAAACCAAAAAAGGTATTAATCCTGTATGATGATCATGACAATGGATAACATCTGGTTTTGTTTCAATATGTAATAACCAATTCAAAACCGCCAATTGAAAAGCTAAAAATCGTTCGGTGTCATCCTCATAGCTATAAACATTTGGTCTATACAGTAAATCTTCTTGATATACCAGATATATCTGAAATCCAACGTTTTTAGACAACATCTTTTTAATACTAAAATCATAGGTGTTTTTGCCTAAATCTAAAGAACCGTTATAAACCTCTTCACATGAAAGATGATTGATTTTTTCATTATTAAAAAAAGGTATAACAACCTCGGTAATGCAATCTAAATCAGTTAAATATTTAGGTAGTGAACCTACTACATCACCGAGACCCCCAACTTTTGCTAAAGGATAACATTCTAAACTCGTGTGAAGTACTCTCATAACCTATTCTTTAGTGCTAAAATTTATGAGATTAACCAATTGTTAATATCTTTTAAAAGGAGTTTAAATCTATAAAAAACTTGAAAATATTTCCTTATAAAAATTTTAAAAAGAATAAGAATTAATGATTATTTAATAATTATTTGATAGTATGATTTTTGATTTGATAATTATCGGATATAATGAGAAATACCATAAGAATGTTAATAAACTAAATTACTTATTAATTGTTCGTAATGCTTTCTTAACAATATAGGCTGTATCCTTGGTGGTAGAATCACTTTGCCATCGATCACAAACTTTTATCACCCAGTCAGGTCTGGTTTTACTGGCATCATTTAGCCAATTACCAACCGCATCTTTAACATATTTAGAAGTATCAGATTTTAGTGGTTCTAAAATATCTATTGCTTTTTCTGGAGATTCTTTCAGTATATCTATTTTTTTTGTCCAGACACCTACAGGCCGTGTCGCTTCTGCAGCATATCGTCTAATATTTTCATCGGTATCTTTTGTCCAATTAGATAATATCATAATGGCCTGGTCTAGATCCTTAATAATATATTCCTTGGCAGAGAAAATAGCAACTTCTCTAACCCCAAAATGCGTATCAGCTGCATACGGTTTAATCGTATGTAGTCTTTCTGTTATTGACATGTCTATAGCGGCATAATATTGTGCAGCCCAACATCTGGGAACATCAGAAACATGATTAGTCAAATAATTAATAATAGTGGTATCATAAGTAAGCTGTGCAAAAGTCGCACCTATCACTTTTGTATTACTATTAGCACTAGGTTTTTTTTGATTAGAAACGGCTTCGTAAAAACTATCATACCAATCAGATTTATCTAATTGGTCCAATATTTTTTTTAATAATTTTAATTGGTCTACTGCTAACCACTCCATTAAATTAGCGGTTTCGATAAGACCATTATTCAGATAATCGATAACTTCAGGATTGAGATCCTTAAGACTTCTGGCTCCTTTTCGGTTTAAAATATGATCTGGAATCATTTTATCTTGATATTGTGTAATTGGTTTTACGTCTAATAACATACTTAATGAGTTTTAAATATATAACTATTCTTCGAATTGATTAAAAACATCTAGATGGTACATTTGCATAGTCTCTGGTTTAATAACTTCAAAGATTGCTACTGCTTCCGGATTTTTCATAATATCTTCTCCCGCCTTTTTAGCTGCTTCTATATCTGTCCAATATAATAGATCTATATAGTTACCTTGCTCATTACGTGCGGTAGTTCTATCTATAAACCCATCGTATAATTTCACGATATTGTTTAACGAAATTAATGCAGTTTTTACTTCTTCTTTTGAATAATTAGGGTTTGCTTCGAATAATACAACCTCGATTGCGTACGGTTTGTTTTTCATAAGATTTTGGTTTTGACTAAATGTAGTTGCGCAGCATAAAAACATACTAAGCATAATTGTGTGAATTAGGTGATACATTGTTTTTGATTTTAGTCAAAACTACAAGTGACCTATGACAACCTTATGTCAGTAGTAAAATTAATTTCCGTAATATTTTTTAAAATAATCTTCTAACGTGAAAAATTTAGGAGGAAATAAGTCTGAAGTTTCAATTACATTAATGATTCTATCTGTTCTGAACTCGCGATAATCACTACGCAATCTACAGTAAGCAATCATTACCCAAATGGTATTAGTAAAATATACTCCAAGAGGTTCTATAGTTCGTTTGGTATATTCTTGAGATGCGGCGGTATATTCAATCTCCAGAACTCTTAAATCTGTAATCGCTTTTTGAATGACTGATAAGTGTGTACTTGAAGGAGATTTTTTATAAGGAGGGCTAACGATTCTTTTTTCTAAAAGTTCTAATTTTTCTTTTTGAGTTGTGTTCAGAATTGCTTTAACCTTTTCTATTGCTTCATTAAAGTCAGAAATTAGTGACTCATCATTATTTGTTTCTATTATTTTAGAAGCTGTTATCAGAGCATTGGCTTCTTTTTCGCTAAACATAATTGGAGGTAATGAATATCCATCAACCAAAAAATAACCAGTACCAGCTTCTGCTCCTATTGGTACTCCAGCATCGGATAATGCCAACATATCACGATAAATAGTTCGCACACTAACATTAAATTTATCAGCTAAATCTGAAGCTTGAACCACTTTTTTAGATTGTAATTTTACCAGAATCGCCGTTAACCGATGTAATCGTTTCATTATAATTACTTATTCAAGGATTTCTTCTTCATTATCATTTATAGAAGATTCTTCAATTTCACTGAGATCCGTAGTGGTGTTCATTATAAACTCTACTTCTGCATCAGCAGCTGCTTCGATTTCTTCTGGAGTAAGAACTGCTCCTTTTAATCGTTTATCTCGTATCATTCCACCAGTCATAATTAAACTTGTTCCAATAATTACAAATAATAAAATCCCTGGCTCAAATCCTGGAACCATTGCTTCTGCCGGAATTGCATAAAATAACAAAACTGTAATCAAACCTCTTGGTGCAATAAATAATTGCGGAGAAATATCTTTTCCAACAAACAATCGCAATAACCCATATCGAATGACGTAAATAGAAATAATAATCAATATGCTAATTAGTGCAACTTTTAGATTTAATAAAGAAGAAAGTGTTATAGTAATACCAAAGATCACAAAGAACAATGTTCTTACTACAAAAGCAGTTTCTGCGGTAATAACGTGTAGCTCATGATAAATGGCTTTTGCTTTTTCAAAATCTAAAAGACTTTCTAGTTTCCACTGAAAGAATAATTTCATGTTTGCAATTACAAGACCAAAAATCAGTATGATAATTAATGAAGATAAGTGCATTTTTTTACCAACACCATATAATAATAAGAGTACTGCTATTAAAAGAAATAATTTTACCTGGCTTTTAATTTTCTGAAAAATTAGTATGATTCCATAACTAGCAATTAAAGAAATGATAATTGTAATGATCAAATTGAAAGCAAAACCGCTTACACCAGCATCTTCTGCAGGGTTTAATTTACCAGTAAGAAAATAGAACATCATAATTCCCAAAATATCAGAGAAGGTACTCTCGTATACATGAAATTCCTTTTTGGCATCAGATAACCCTGCTACACTTGGTATAATGATCGCACTGGATAAAATAGATAATGGTGTAGCATATAATAATGCGGACTGCCAAGTCATTCCATCAATAAGTGCTTTTAATACTACTGCAGCAACATATGCTGAGGCAACAAGCCCAATTAAAGCAATTGCTAAAGACTTTAGGATTGGTACTAGTTTCTCTCTTTTTAGTTTTAATTCTAATGCAGCCTCTAATACAATCATAATCAAACCTACGATTCCAAGTACCTCTAACATCGGAAAGAAATTGAAAGATCCTTCTCCAAAAGCTTTGATAGCATACTGAATAATAATTCCTAGTATAATGAGCATTAATACTGCAGGAACGTTAGTTTTCTTAGCTATTCCGTTAAAAATAAAAGATAGAATAAGTACTAATGAAACTTCTATAATTAGGTTATACGAGGAGAATATTTCCATTGGTCAGTTTAGGTTGTTTAAGATTGGTTTGGAAAAGATAGTAAAATAATTTAAAGTAGAAACTTCTCACCTTGATACTATCTGTCCTTAATATTTATTTAACGAAATACTCTTTATAAAAAGTGTATTTTAGAAATTCTAAACCTAAAAAAACTCGTTTAATGTCTAACCAAGGATTAATAATAGAAGAACGTAGTCGTGATATTGGTGATTTTCTAGTAGGAAGACTTATTCCATTCAGAAAAAAAAGAATGGTTGGTCCATTTATTTTCATAGATCATATGGGGCCTACAATGATTAAAAAAGGAAAATATATGGATGTCGATCAACATCCTCATATTGGCCTATCTACTTTAACTTATTTATTAGATGGAGAGATGATGCATCGTGATAGTATAGGAACTAATCAACGTATTTCTCCAGGATCTGTAAATTGGATGGTTGCCGGTAAAGGAGTTACACACACAGAACGAACTCCAAGGGATATGCGAGATGGTTCTGAATTCTTAACCCACGGATATCAGATTTGGGTAGCATTACCAAAACATTTAGAAGATATCACTCCTGAGTTTCATCATTTAGACAAAACTGAATTACCAAACTGGGCAGACGGGACTACTGATTTTAAACTAATTGCCGGAAAAGGATATGGTAAAGAATCTCCGTTACCTGTACATTCAGAACTTTTTATGGTAGAAGTGAAAAATAAAGAACGTTATGAATTACAAATAAAAGGTGAATTACAAGGAGAAATTGGCATTTGTATTGTAGAAGGAGAAATACAAGCTTGTGAAAACACTATTACTAAAGGAAATATGTTAGTCTCGAAAATAGAAGATAGTTGTTCTATTATTCTAGAACCAAATACACATCTTCTTCTGTTTGGAGGTCAACCGTTCCCCGAAGAAAGATATATCTATTGGAATTTTGTATCCTCTAGTGAGAAAAAACTAGAAGAAGCAAAAGATCAATGGAGAAAAAAACAATTTCCTAAGGTTACGAATGATGATAGTTATGTGGTAATGCCAGAATAATGTTAATTAATAAGCTGCCAATTCCTGTCTTATCTCCTGCAACGATTTATTGGTGTTAACGAGTTCCATAATGACTTCTTTTCTGAACTCATCTAAATCATCATAGTCGTAATACTTAGCCCATTTATGATCTTCTAAGAGGTTTTTGATTTGTTTAATCAATTTACGAGTAGCATCTACAGGTCTAATAATTGCTATATAATCGTAAGCAGGATTATCCTTATGCTTATAACTCACTGTTTTTGTTTCGAAATCTACTGCGATATAATACGCATCTACATCTTCACTTAAATTTTCTCTAAAATCTGTCCAATCTGCATATCCTAATCGAAGATCATCAATTTCCACAGGAATTTCTGATACTAATCTCCAGTTACATTTAGCAGCTCTTCCCCAATGATTAGATAATCGATATACTCCATTAGTAGTATAATAATACGTACTACCGGATTCACTGCGATAATGGGGTTTTCTTCTGGAGATTTCTCTTAAACGTACTCCCTTAAACACGCAATAGGTGTTTTTAAAGAAATTATTTCGAGTAAATTTCTTAGTTACTATAACTTGTTCTTCCAATGACTTTTTTTTTCCGGAAACAAATAACTTGTTTTTTTAGGAGAAAAAGAAATGAAGTTTTTAACAGTTTATTGTTGGAAATTATATTTTAAACTGATTTTTAATTTAAATAAAAGTAATTCTTCTTTTGGTTCCTAAAAAGGTAAAACAATATCACCTATCAAATGATCAAAGAAAAACTTTATATCATTCTCTCCCAGAGATTTTTTATAACAGAAACCATATTTATCTGCGGTTGAGATTTTATTTAATTTTGTCCAAAAAACTCTAATTCATCAGTATAATTGATATCTACAATCCTTTTTTTATGTACATTAATGATATAATTCATGATTTCATCAGTTTTCATACTATCAATGTGCTCTTTAGAATATAGTTCTGGGAAAAGGTCCATTAACCTATTTTGAATATGAGCGATAAATTTTATTAGATCTTTGCAATATACAGATGGATTATTAAATCCATTTTCCTTTTTAAATCGATGTACCAATCTTCCGCCTTGACAGATATCTCGAATAGGACATTCTAAACATTTAACACATAATTTTGTAGTACTATCTTCGAAATATAGTTTTCCTAATGGTGAGCTTTTAATATCGGAGAAATTGTTATTCAATACATTCATTCCAGATTTAGTAAATCCATGGCCGCAAGCTTTTAAGGAATCAATTGCTTCAATTTCACCATTAGTTTCAATTACTAACACCGCTGATTCGTTGTTAAAAGTTTCTCTAATGCCTAATAACTTATTCATCATCCCAATAAACATTGGTATTTTATATCTATTTGGATCCTTTATCCAAATATCAAATAATGCGATCAACCAATCTGACATTTCACTTTTTCCTGTGTCAAATGGAAAATTATCATGTGTAAAATCAGGGATTAAAAAGTTTACAGAATTTACGTGCATCTTTTTAAAGCTTTCATAAATAGCTTTTGGTTCTTCTTCTATATTAATTACACAAACCGTGTCCGCATACCCTATTTGATTTCTAAGTAATCGTACTGCGTCAAAAACTTTATTATAGCTTCCATTACCTTTATGATCTACACGAAACATATCGTGAGCTTTTTTGGTGCCATCTACACTAATACTTGGATACATCTGTAACTCTCTAAATAATGCGCACCAATCTTCATCAATCAAAACCCCGTTGGTCTGAATATCATATCTAAAAACAACATCTTGCAATTCTTTTTTAATACTATTCGCTTTAGTGATAAAAGTTCTATAGAAATTCTTTTCTATTAATAAGGGTTCTCCTCCGTGAAATATAAATGAAAACTCTTTTTTATTATACTTTAGAATATATTTTTTAGTCTTTTCTAGAATCGAGTCAATCATATCATAAGACATGAATTTAGGTTGTCCTTTATAAGTAGTATCTCCTAGATTATACATAAAACAATAAGAACAATTAAGATTACATCTACTGGCAACTTTGAGTATTAAGGCATCGAATTGCATAATCTGTATTTTATTGAAGTTAAACGAGTTTATTAAATATACTAAGCGAAGTTCAGAGATAATATGGTGTACAAGTAAGTTCCCTCTGGCTTCGCCTAGTATTTTATGGATTGACAAATCAATCCTTTTCTATATCCGAATCTTAAATAGCTATCATTAGAGTTCTTTAGATATAGTTCTAAGAAAACAAATAACTATTTCTTAATCGTCTATCTACGCTCAATAGGCAGTCCGACAGCAATCGGAACACATTTCTTTAATGTTTCTGACCAAACCTGACCATCCGCACATCTTCTACCACCGCTAGTTGGATAATATATTACTACGGGTACATCAATTGTTCCTCCTAAAATAGTTTCCAAGTTTTTAAGCTCCTTTGTAGAAAATTTGTCTAAGCCACTGGGTAATAAGAATACCTTTTTCATTATTTGTATGTTTAGATTTTGCCTACTCTTTATGATTTTCGGCGACCTCAAGAAAGTTGTATTTATCAAGCGCGCTTTTTGATACTACACCTTTATATACACCGATCATTAATTTGTTACCTTTTATTATTAAAATTGAGAAAAACTACATTTATCAACAGCTTTGCAAAATCTGCTATCACATTCACTAACAAAACACTGTAAACAAGACGCTTAACAAAGGTTTTTAATAGAATTAATGTTGTTTAAAAACTCATAAAAACCTCAAAAACAAGACATTTAAATTAATTTACAATTACTTTTTTATTCTAGATTTTATCTTTAGGTAAACAATACATTCGAACTGAAAAATCCCTATTTTTTTAAATAATTTTGAACCATCATTAACCAATTTTATTTAATCAAAAAGTTCATAAAATGAAAAAAATCACATTAAAACTTAGTCTTATCGCTTGTTCGTTTGTATTTATTACAAGTTGTCAAAAAGAAGAAATCGAGACACCCGAGATTCAAAACTCTTCTAATCCTAAGCAGTTTGTTACTGTTAAAGATGTTTCTAATGAACAAGAAACAATGCTATTGCTAGAAGAATTACAAAAAAAACAAAAGAATGAAACATCATTAATGAAAAGAGTAGGTTGCACACTAGATAGCGATATTGGCTGCGGTAGTGATGCTGCTTTAGAAATAGAAGAATATATTAATGCTTCAGGATGTATTAGTTATCCTGTAGGAGTTATTATATTTCCAATAGAGGCTCAACAATTTACTTATAACTATTCTTATTATATAGATGGCGATTCTGATATTAATATGGATAGATATCAATTTCAGTTCGAAGCTCATATTGCTGATATCCAGAGACAAATCAGACCAAAGAAAATTTCTTTTATAAATGCTGATGCTTCTAATAGATGTTTTAATGAAAGAGGTTGGAACGTAGACAATGTTGTATATACCGTATTTTTAGGAAATTAATACTTTATCTTCTTTATAATACACCTACCAGATACAGTACATAAACAAACCCTGCGAGATTCTATCGTAGGGTTTCTAGGTTTAGAAACTTAAAATGAATAGATCTGATTTCTATATAAAATATTTAGAAGCCTGACTTAAGCGTGCATTAGTTTTCTCCAAGATACACCCAATGACCATTTTCTTTAACAAATGCGGAATTTTCATGAATAACTTCTAACGTGCCATTTTCAAAGTAAAATGCCTTGAACTCCACGGTACCCTCTTCATCGGATGCTAATCCTTTAGAAGTATGTAACACTTCTAACTTGATCCATTTTACAGATTTTGCCCACTTTACAATAGATTTCTTTTCTTTAATAGGGCGGGTCGAGCTGTGGTGGCTTTTCATTAAATAATCACCGTTCGCTAAGACAAAAGCGGTATAACGAGATCTCATTAAGTCTTCTGCTACTAATGCTTGTGTTATATCTTTATGGACACTGCCACAACAAACATCATAACCCTGTAATCTTCCGCAATAGCATTTACTCTTTCTCTGGTTCATTTTGCTTAGACTCATTAACTTTTTGTACAATTGCCTTTAACCGTTGTGCTCTAAGTTCTTTTTCTTTTCTGAGCTTATTTTTTTTACGATTCATAAGTTTTGTATGCTTCGCCTTATTCTGAGTATTTTTTTCTCTTCCTTTTTTAGCCATTTTACTTAATACCAGATGGTTTAATCCTTAAAAATAGAGAATAAAATTTTCTTAATTCTATTATTTCCATTTTTTCAAAACAGCGTTAATATCGGATCGGATATCTGATCTAATTTCTTTTTTCCCTTTTCCTTTACCAAACTGTTGATCATAGCTGGTTTCAGTATGTCGAATATGTGCTTCTACAGCCAAATCGATCATCTTCGGATCAAATTCTTTTGCATTTGCAGTCCTTCCTACTCTACCACTATGTTTTTCACAGGCATGCATGGCAATCGCGAATTCTCTTTTCTCTGGGCAATTGGGATACTGAGCTCTAATTGCTAATGCAAAATTAAATACAAACTCACGATCCTTTTGCTCCCTTACCACTGCAGCTTTCTTATTTTTAAGATCTCTAGAAGCTTGATCTTTTTCACATTCTAATCGAGCTTTTTCTATAGCAATTTCCTCTACCAACTGTCCCCTACGTTCATATCGTTTTCTACGTTGATTCCAGGCAAGAACAACTCCACAAAGTGTGGAGTGTTTTTTAGATCTTCTGGTCATTGCTACATTTCCTGGCGGTAATAGCACATATCCTACAAAAGGAGAGCAACTAAAACAAGTGCCTTTATGATTTTCACTTTCTGCAACAAAGGATTTACCTAATGGAATTTTTTTGTGACAAGAAATACAACGTAGTTTTTCTTTTTTAGTAAGAAAGATATTTTGAGAAACAGTAGCCAATACTATATACTTTTCTGTTGCGAAAATAAGATATTATTCTATTTTTTTATTAATTATCAAGACTAGTTTAGTTGTTTTTTTGATGAATTTACAAGTAATAAATGGGGAATTATTAGCTTTTTTGTGTTTTTATGTTTGTTTTCTTACGGTTTTTCCGTAGATTGTGCTTGCCTTAAATCTTAAAAACCCTGCTTATGCAAAAAACTACCTTAGAAAAACGTTTTAATTCACAAGACTTATCGGAAAAATATCATCACATTTGGAATAAAGGAATTCATTTGTTTTCTATCAATGATGCCAATCGTGATTTTTATTACAGTGTCTTTTATATAGATTTCTTATTTGCTGAAATAATATATAATAAACTGAATGGTGAAATTCTAGCTATAAAAAGTTTTACAGATAAAGCTAAATTAATGTTCTATTTACGAGAAGATTTTAATTAAGCTTTCATTATTTTTTTGAGCGTATGAGTACAATGAGACTTAGTTTAGTTTCTTTATTAGAACATTTTACCCCACTTATTGTAATCAAATTTGAATATTTTGCCCTAAATAATTCACCAAATTTCTCAGTACTTATATGCTCATTAATAGTATTTTAAAAATTCTGCTATTACAATAATGATATAGATCCAAAAATTATATAATAAAGTATAACCCAGTCCAAAGCCCATACTTTTTACTAGGTTTCCCTTACAAATTGGAGATTTTTTAAAAACCAAACGTAACGCTCTAAAAAAAATCCAATATAGCATTGCTAAAAATATAAGTACCATCGTCCATAATATGCCCCCAAATAACCATAATAATACTCCTATTATTATGGTTATTAAAATCCACAGTAAAATACCTAATACCATTTCTTCTATTCCATCAGTAAAATCAGGTAACTCTGGTGATGAAACATCAAAAACATCAGATATACCTTCCGTACCAAGATCTAAACGATCTGTTATTTTTCCTAGATTATCTTTTAATTTTATACCATTATACAATCCAATGGTTATAAAAAGAAAGAATACTAATGATAGTATCGTTGTTGATAGTATCGAATTTTCGATAATTGTTCTTTCTTTCCCCAGTCCAAATTGCCAGACAGATAGTATTGTAAGAAAAATTACCAATAGAGTGATATAAAATATTCCCTTAGTAGTTATGTAATTTAGTCTAGGCTTCTTTTTAAGACTCATATACTCACAAACTATAATTATCCATATAATGTTATAAATTGGTTCTAAATGCTTTTTGCAATTTAGCGGCCTGTTCAGTAGGAATTCCTGCTTTATTAGCGTAGTGACTCCAATTATGTACTACTTCTAAAATTTGTGTTATTTCGGCCTTACTATTTTTATAACTTATTTTATCTCCTACTTTAAGCAAGTCACTTAATCTAAAATCATCTCTTTTCCCATTGATGGACATCTGGTGCATACTAGTCCATATTCCCGTAGGGTTATAGGAATACGTAATATCATATGCTGGAGCTAGTTTCCAGACTCCTTGTTTATCCATTAAGAATGAAATATTTTTGGTATGGTCATCTTGATTTCTGGCAATAACATTTAGCAACATCCTTTTATATAATTGAATAGCATCCTGATGAGGTAACCTAAGCTGTCTCATAATTTCGAAAGCATTTTCATAGGAATATGCTCCTGGCGATTTATAATCAAAATGAGCTAGTGAGCATAAGGTCTGCATATGCAGCTTCTCATTATTAGGTAATCGATCAAATCTTTTGGTCATAAAGTGCGCGCGATTGTGTTCTTCAAACAATCGAGAATGTTCCATATCAATTCCACAATCCAATGCCATCAAATAATAGGCGTACTCTATCCTTCCGTATCCTTGTGGATCACCAAGAGATACATCATTTACTCCATCAAATTTAAAAAGGTAATGCTCGAATCCTTTAGGAACATTGGTTTGTCCAGATCTAATTTCATTCGTTGCTGAATTAAACGCAATAATTGCTTTTGCTCTTTGTCCTCCTGCAGAAGTACCTACTTTAATTAATTCATTCAGATGTTCAGTTTCAGAAATATTTAATTCTATTTTTTCACGCGAGCTCAATACTTTTTGGGCAAGCGTTACGAGTTTATCTATTTCTACAGTACTTGATATTTTTTTACCAATATTTCTTGCTGGTTGAAACTCCAAAGCTCCCATTCCACGAGTTCCAATATAACATAATCGATCCAAGGGTGTGAATTGCGCTTTAGGAATATCATTAAGTAATAACCATTGATCAATCAAGCGATTCCCAAAATCATCAGGTAATACATCTGATAACATTCCGGGCAATCCTTTATAAGTATCTTCATTAAGACGAGGAAAGCTATATATTCGCTTCTCAGCATTAAGGATGGGCATATGTATAGGTGAAACATCTAAATTGCTTCTTAAGAAATCAGAAAAAAACTCAAAAGAAGCATATTTTTTATCTGCATCCCAACTTAAAGCACCTAATTCTTGCCCCCAAAGTGTTATTTTGATAACATCTACCATGATGATTTATTTGGTTTACTTTTAGAGCTTCCTGAAGCCCTTTCTCTTTCTTTTCCTTTTAATTTTAGTAATTCAATAGGACTAATTCCCGGATCCGGCAAAAACAAACTCAACGCATCAAGTTCCCCTAAAGCCCTTAAAATCTGAACAAAAGTGAGTAACGTTGTTGCTTTACCAGATTCAAAATTTTTAATCGTCTGCACATGGACTCCTGCCCTTTTAGAAAGTTCTTCTTGAGTAATATTAAGATTGAGTCTTCTTTTTTTTACACGTTGTGTAAGTTCAGATAACACATCATCATCAGAAAATCTACTTAAATCCATATTCTTAATTTAACGTATATTAAAATATACTTTGTAATTCTTTAAATATTTTTAAGTATAAAAAATTATACTTAATAAAATTATCTATTACAAATATAACAAAGTATATAATAATATACGTTAAAAATGAAATAATATTTCAAAGTATATAAAAGTATACTTTAAAGTTAGGTGTTGATTGATATAAATATATTAACCACCAACAGATTAAGCACTAATAAAAACAGTTAAAAACCCCTTTTTAAACATATTTTATATGCTTATTTTTAACTAATAACGTATTCACTCCTAAACACCCGTCTAAATTGCCTCTAAAATAACGAGGTATGCAAAATTATGTTCGATTACGAAGTATAAGTTTATTCATTATACTCATTCTATGTTGTCAAGGTTGTATGTCAACCCGCGTTGTCAGCGAGTATGATAATGATTCTGTCGTAAAACACACTAAAACTTCCTGGAGTTATGCCTGGGGATTGGTAACACCAAAGGATATTGATCCCGATTGCGAATCTAAACGAATGAGCTCGGTTACCAGCTCTACTAATTTAGGTTATATTCTTATATCAGCAATAACAATTGGTATCGTAGTACCACAGACTGTAGCATGGGAATGTGCTCCAATAGACACTCCTATTGAAGACTTGTAATTCACACAAATTAAAAACAATCAAAATGGCATTACCAAAAGGTATAGAAATACTACCAATCACATCCTGGGAAAACAGACATCAGAATTTTACCCAAAAACTTACTAAGGACGCTTCTTTTAAAATTAGAAATGATCATTCCTTATCTAAAAGCTCTGAAAAATACAAAGCAACTACTAAAAATATTCAATGGCTGATTGGCCATGCAATCAAAAACAAAATCCGACTCAGAGCAATGGGTAGTGGTTGGTCTTTTTCTAAAGTTGCAGTGTCTGAAGGGGGTATCATTGATACTAAATCATTACGTCTCTCTTTCTCTGTTTCCAAATCGTATGTTGCAGATAATTATTTAAACAAAGGCGGAACACCAGAAAACTTATTTTTCACACAATGTGGGATGTCAATACTACAATTAAATTCAAAACTTGAAAAGGAAAAAAGACCCAATAGATCTATCAAAGCTTCTGGAGCGAGTAACGGGCAAACCATTGCCGGTGCTTTATCAACAGGAACACATGGGGCAGCATTTAATGTTGGATCATTACAGGATTTTGTGGTTGGATTACATTTAATCGTTGGTAAGGGCAGACATATTTGGCTAGAACGTCAGTCTAATCCGGTAATGTCAGATAAATTTGTTGATTGGTTAGGAGCAGAACGAATTCAGGATGACACTATGTTCAATTCGGCTATAGTAAGTTTTGGTAGTTTTGGCTTTATTCATGGAGTATTGATAGAAACAGAACCTAAGTTTTTATTAGAAGAACATCGTATTGATAAAATTGCCTATAACGATGCTTTGAAACATACGATGACTACACAGGATTTTTCTGCTATTCAGAATTTACTTCCTTTTCCGCAGTTTTCTTCTGATCGAGAATTATATCATTTTGAAGTACTTGTTAATCCTTATGATTTTAAACCTAACGATATAGATAAAGGAGTCTTCATCAAAGTCGCGTATAAACGAAAATACAGAGATGATTATATTCGCAGAACTAGAGACAGTAACGGATTAACATACGGCGACGATCTATTAGGGCTTATACAAACTATGATGGATAGCTTAGGAGCTTTGTCTGTAAAATTAGTACCAAGTTTAGTTAACCTATTGTTTCCTCTTGCGTACAAAGAAACAGCAGCATTAGAAGGTACTATAGGTGAGACTTATAACAATACGAAGTTTAGAGGAAAAGTAGCAAGTGCAGCGTTAGGCATAGATATTAAAGATAGCGTAAGAGTTACGCAGGAAATATTAAATATTATTGAAGGAGGTGATCCTTTTCCTGGCGGGATTTCCTTACGCTATGTAAAAGGAACTAAGGCATTATTAGGTTTTACAAAATTCCCAAAAACCTGTGTATTAGAATTGGATGGTGTAGATTCAGAAGTTACTAGAAATTTCTATAAAAAAATATGGAATCGACTTGAAGCAAAGAATATTCCTTACACATTACATTGGGGCAAAATAAATTTCAATCTCAATTTTAACAGGATACAAAAAATGTATGGTGCTGCTACTGTACAACATTGGATAGATTCTCGGAATGAATTATTAAATGATGATACAAGAGAAGTATTCACAAACAAGTTTGTAGAGCAATGTGGACTGAACAAAAAACCTGGAGTGATAGTTTAGGTGATTTGTTTTAAAAAACTACAAATCAAATATTTGTAATCTATTTTGTTTTATAAAACATATTAAGAATCAATCCAATAATTACCATAGCAGTACCCAACACACTTAACAAAGGATACTTATCACTAAACAAGAAAATTCCTGCAATCATGGTAAAAATCACTTCCATATATTTTAGAGAAACCACTTTATTAGTAACCTGCGATTGAAAAGCTTTTGTCATAAACAATTGACCAAAATAACCAAAAACACCTAAACTTAATAACAACGCCCACTCCATCCCTTCTGGTGTTTTTTTCCAGTTAAAAACGGAAAGAACTCCTCCTAAGATTGTTGCAATCCACATAAAATAATTAACAATGACCACTGGATGATCTCGTAAACCTATCTTATTAATTAAGACATACACAACACCGCTAAATAAAGCAGATAAAACAATTAGCAACAACCCAAAAGAATTAATATCAGCATCAAAACCTTTAATGATCAAAACACCACAAAAGGCAAGTAAGAAAAATAACCATTGTATATTTTTTACCTTTTCTCTTAGAAATATAACCGCCAATAAGGTTGCGAAAATTGGAGAAAGATATCTAAGAGAAACTGCAGAACCTATTTTAAGATACTCTACAGACATAAAAAACAATCCCATAGAGGTCACTCCTGCTAAACCACGAAATATGAGTAATCCCTTTTGATTACCAAGAATAGAAATCTTATGATAGAACAAAAATGGCATTGTAAAGAACAATGTACCTATTGATCTAAAAAACACAAGCTGATATGCACTAAAACCAACTAGATATTTAACGAGTAAATTCATAGCCGTAAAGGATATGGTACTCAGGATCATGAAATAGATGGCTTTTTTCAAATATTTTTTGTTTTAATATATATTAGATACACGCTACAGGAATCAAAGATAAAACTTGTTACACTATCATTGTACCAAATCAAAATACATTATTCTAAAAAATAGATCTGGTTTACTAATAATTTTCATTTTTTTGGCTTTCTTTTTGATAATAAAAAAACAGGAAATGTAATGATGAAAACAATATGACATTATGAGATTGGTTAAATCAACTGTCGTTTTAAATTATTTTCATTAATTTGACCCTGTATTTAAAGCCCCTAATCACCTATGAAAAAAGTGTTCTTCATACTTGTATTACTACTATTTAAAGGCATTTATGCTCAGGTATACACGATTCAGGATGCAGAACAAAAATTCCCCATATCATACGCAACTATCTCATTTGGAAATGGTAATGGGTTATTTGCTGATGCTGATGGAGTTTTTAAATTTTCTAAAAAAAGATATAAGGATATTGATTCTTTATTTATATCAGCACTTGGATATAAAGAAAAAGGACTGAGCACTAAAAGCTTACCTAAAACAATTATACTAACGCCAGATATAGCAGAGCTTCAGGAAGTAGTAGTAAAAGCAGAAAATTTAGGTAAATACAGAACAAAAAGAAAGAGTTCTAAAGTACATGATGATTATTTTAGATGCTGGCTACCAACTGTTGAGTCCGAAATTGCTGTATTTTTTCCCAGAGATCCTTTAAAATCAACTAAAATAGCTTCGGTATTTTTACCAGTTATGATGGAGTCTTCGCGAGGTTCTTCTTCAGGAAAGAAACAATCTTTCTCTACCTTGTTTAAGATGCAGTTTTATGAAAACAACAACAATTCTCCAGGTAAAAGACTTCCTAATGAGGATATTATTTTTAGAATAACAAACAAGGATAAAACCAATTTTGAACTTGATATTACTGAATATAAAGTTTTTATCCCTAAAAATGGAATATTTGTTTCTATTCAAGTATTAGGATACACTGATAAAGATGGAAAATTACAACATACTAAAAAATATCATGAAGTAGAAACTCGTAAAGGTATTGTGAAAGTTTCTACCACATTCAGACCTTTACTTCCATTCACTGACAAGATTGAAGATAACATTACCTTCACAAGAAGAATATTCTTTAAAAATCGTAGCTGGCAACGTTTTGATGAAAAGTATAGTGAAAATAACATTTTGATTCAAAAAGGGTTTATGAATTACGGTATGGGCATAAAAATGCACGTATATGAGAAATAATTTTGAGGATAATTAAAATATGGTAATTGTACTATTCTTTGCAATACTGTTGGCTCTATGTTTTGTGTTCGTTTTGCTGAGGTATAGTATTGCATATCCTGAAATTATTAAAGGTACATCCATTGTTAAATACAAATTAATCGATTTAGGACAACATGACTTATTCAAATATTCAATTGAATCTATCATTTTAAAAAAAAGAAGAGTCTTTCTAAAAACCCCTGTAAGTGATATCGAATGGATCTACGTCAATACCTTAGATTACAAAAAGTTATATCCAGAAAGTCCTTTAAAAATGAAAGAAAAAAACTATTCTATTAGGTTTAATTTCCAAACAAAACGTTTAGTTTTTGGTGGTTACAGAAGTACTAAAATTATCTCTACAGAAAAGATTAATAAAAAACCTGAAATACTCAAATCTTAAAAAAACAAAGTATTAGAGATAAATTACTGATATAGCTAATCCAAAAAAGATCGTTTCTTATTATACTGAACAGCAACTTCTAACAAGTTTTCCTGAACCGTTTTGTTTTCTGTATATCCTACTGCATCTTCAATATTAAGAAAATTATGATGACTACCTAAAGTATCTGTAAACCCAGATCTTTTAAGAAAATCTCTTACCGGTCCAATAGTGCCTGAGATTAATAATTGAATCCCAAGCTCTTCTAAATATTGATGTACATCTTCCAAAATATGTAATCCTGTACTATCGATATCATTAATATTCGTACTATCTAATATTAAAAACTCAGGTAATGTATCTCGTTTCTCTACACGATTAAGAATTGCATCCTTAAAATAACCCGTATTGGCAAAATATAATTGATCATCAAAACGGATAATCAAATATTTGGAAGATCGTTTTGCTTCAGGAAACCTATGGATGTTACGGTAATAATTGGTTCCCGGAATATTTACTAACTCTGCGACATGAGGTCTGGAGCTATAATATTGAAGGAAAATATAAGATAATATGACACCAATAAAAATTCCATTTTCTACCCCAAAAACTAAGGTTCCTACAAAAGTAATAATCATTACAATGAATTCTCTTCTTCGAAGTTTCAGAAGATACCTGGCTTCACTAAAATTAATCAAACCAAAAACCGAAACTAATATAATAGCTGCCAAAACCGCTTTCGGTATATAATAGAAAAAAGATGTTAAAAACAATAAAGAAATAACCACCATAATCACGGTAATTATAGAAGAAATAGTCGTCTTCCCTCCTGCTTCATCATTAATAGCGGACCTACTATAACTCCCAGACGATGGAATAGCCTGAAAAAATGCTCCTACCAATTTAGCAATCCCTAAGGCTAATAATTCTTGATTAGGTCGAACCACATGATCTCTGTTCTTCATTTCTAAAGACTTAGCAATACCAATGCTACCTACATACCCTATAAAAGTAACTGTAAATACTGAGGGTATTAAAGCTACCATCGAATCATAATTCATTTCGGGAATCGTAAAAGATGGCAACCCTTTTGGAACATCTTCAATTACTGAAAGACCTAAATTTTTTAGATCAAAAAAAATGGTGATAACTGTACTAATAATCAACACAAAAAGCGCTCCTGGAAACGATTTTTTCCATCTCTTTAAGATAAGCATTATTAGTATTGAGCCTACACACATAAAGAATGTTATGAGATGTATTGACGAAACATTTTGTACGACATACCATAATGATTGATGGGTATAATCAAAATTTGGAATGTCTATGCCTAGTGATTCACCAAGCTGAGAAATAATAATAATGATAGCTGCTGCAGATATAAACCCAGAAATTACTGGTTGAGAAATAAGATTAACTAAGAACCCCATTCTTAATAAGCTTAATACTATTTGCAATATCCCAATCAACAACCCGGAAAAAACAACTAAATTGGTGAATTCCTGAGTAAATGGAGTGGCAATCTGGCTAACGCCACTCATTACTAAAATTGCAGTAACAGCTACAGGGCCAATACTTAATTGTCTTGATGTGCCAAAAAAAGCATACAAAATCAAAGGGATTAAACAGGCATATAACCCATAAATCGGAGGAGTTCCCATTAATAGAGCATATGCAATAGCTTGAGGAATGAGAATTACTCCAACAGTAATACCTGCGATAGCATCAGAATTAAAAGTAGTTTTATTATAACCTTTAAAAGAGGTTAAAATAGGAAGTATTTTGTGCAAAGCTTTGACGGTTATTAAATTTTGAATTGTATGGTAAATCTACGATAGTTTAAGATTTTATACTATAAATGAATTACAAAAAGCATTCATGTTTTTTGGATTTACTTATTTTTGGCAGGTAACACGACCAAATGAACGAATCACTACTTCTTATTCTTCTGGCATTTGTAGGTTTCCTTGCAGGAGTAATAAATACTATTGCAGGAGGTGGGTCCCTATTAACATTGCCAATGCTAATTTTTATGGGATTACCTCCATCAATGGCAAATGGAACAAACAGAATTGGAATTTTTATTCAGAGTATTACTTCTGTAGCGGGTTTTAAAAGTAAAGGAATACAACCAACTCTTTTTAGTGTATATTTAGGAATATCAGCTTTAGTAGGATCCTTAATCGGAGCAAGAATAGCGATTGATATAAAAGGCGAAACTTTTAATAGGATATTAGCCATAGTTATGCTGATTGTTGTATTATTTATGGTTTTTAAACCTAAAATGAATGTTGAGGATTTTGTAGAACGTGTACAGGGTAAATATCGTCTAATAGGAATTCTTACATTCTTTGTTATTGGTATTTATGGAGGGTTTATACAAGCAGGTGTAGGAATATTTATTCTCTTAGCACTTACCTCTATTAATAGAATGGGTTTAGTGAAATCTAATGCTGTAAAGGCAGTAGTCGTTTTTATTTATACCATAGGTGCATTAGCGATCTTTGCTTTAGATAATCAAATTAACTATCTATATGGATTTGTTCTGGCTTTTGGCAATGCTACAGGCGGCTGGATAGCTAGTAGATGGTCTGTAAAAAAGGGAGATGGTTTGGTTAAGATCTTTTTAATAATTATGGTAATTGCTATGGCTATTAAATTATGGATAGATAGTTAATCTTACATTAAAATGTTTCTGATTTTACAGTCATTTTATACCTTGTTAAAGTAACTAAAACTAAATACAATGAAAGCACATACCCTGTTTCTTTTAACTATTTTACTTTTTATAGTAAGCTGCAAGGATACTAAAAAAGAAATAACTGCAAATACGGATACACAAGAAGCTGTTACTACCGATCAATCTACGGAAAAACCAATTTCTGATTTAAAAATCACTCCTATTACGCACGCTACCGCAGTATTAGAATACAAAGACAATATTATCTATATAGATCCAACCGGAGGAGCTAAGGCATTTGAAAATCAAAAACAGCCAAATTTAGTTCTTATAACTGATATCCATGGGGATCATATGAACATTGAAACTCTAAATAGCCTTGATCTAGAGAATTCAAAATTAGTGGTGCCACAAGCGGTTGCAGAAAAACTTCCAGCTAGTTACACAAAACAATTAGTTATTATAAATAATGGAGAGGTTAAGGACATAAACGGAATATCCATTGAAGCAATCCCAATGTACAATTTAAGAGAAGAAGCACTAAAATTTCATGACAAAGGACGCGGTAATGGATATGTAATCACCTTAGGAGATGAGCGCCTATATTTCTCTGGAGACACTGAGGATATTCCAGAGATGAGAGCCCTTAAAAATATAGACAAAGCATTTGTATGTATGAACTTACCATATACCATGACTGTAGAAAGTGCTGCCGATGCTGTTTTAGAGTTTAAACCAAAGCAAGTTTACCCATATCATTACAGAGGTAGTGATGGGTTAAGTAATATTATTAAATTTAGAGAAACCGTAAATAAAGGAAATAGTGAAATAGAAGTGGTACAGTTAAATTGGTATCCTACAATAAAATAAAAAACGAAAAAAGCATTTGCAGTATATTACCGCAAATGCTTTTTTTAATATTATAACAAAACGTTATTAGATCTTTTTTACACGTACAGCGTTTAATCCTTTCATTCCCATTTCTAACTCAAACTGCACTTTGTCACCTTCTCTTACTTCTTGCATTAGACCATTTACGTGAACAAAGTATTTTTCCTGAGACTCCTGTTCAGTAATAAATCCATATCCTTTAGAGTCATTAAAAAATGCTACTCTACCTTTTTTAATTGGATCTTCTTCTACATGCTCTCTTTTAGGTATACCAATCTCTATATTTTCAGCTTTTACCTTTTTCTTTTTTGAAGGATCCGGTGGAGTATCAGTTAAGTGGCCATTTTCATCAACATACGCAATCATACTATCGAAACCGCTTCCCTTTTTAGAATTCGCTCTTCGTTCTTCTTTCTTCTTCTGCTTTTCCTCGCGCTTTTTTATTTTCTTTTTTTCTTTTTCAATCTTGCTAAATGTCTGTTGTGATTTTGCCATTCGGTAAACTTCTATTTTTTTTATTAAACATAATTGTCATCGAAATACTAAACGAATGATTGGAAAATGACAATTCTTAGAGATTGATTTACCGAATAATTAACCCAGTTGTTGCAACGACCAAGCACATACAACTTAAAACAACTTAGTATGTACTTATTTTTACAAAGATAGATGATCCATTTTAATTTAGGTAATGATATAGGTAATTTAATCTATATCCTCATAGAAGTAGCTTATAATTAAAAACAATAATTGGTTAGCGTTCTCTAAAACGTGTTATTTCTGATGAAGAAAGCATACGTGATGAAAACCCTGGACATCTCCTAAGAGCGGCCCTGGTCTGGCGACTTCGCTCCAATATTAGAGGTCTGCTCCCGAAGAGTCGTATTGCAGGAGTTGAACTAGCATAACAAATAAAATACATATAGGCATTGCACAAAGCCTCTAAACTTCCTGGGTTTCTTGAAACTCTCGTATTAGACAAGGTTATCCTGTCTCTTTCAGAAAAATATCGATAACTGATCTTACCAGCATGTGTCATTACATGACCAATTTCGTGAATCAATGTTGGTGAAATACCTAAATTTTGATATCTCCATAATGCTCCATACGTAATTATAATTCCTTCACTTTCATCAAAAAATGGAGTACTCCTATCATCATACCCAGGATTTAAACCACCAGTATATCGCTCCGATCTTCCTCGTCCTGCAGAATTTGCAAAAATTATTCCTTCTGGTTTACGTTCTTTTAACCATCTTAAATGTCCTGAAGGCAATAAGTCCAGTGTTCTTTCCACAAACAATACTTCGGATTGTTTTACAGCGTATATATTAATCGAAACATTTTCGTTTGATCTATAATAATGTATATCTATTAAGTTTTCATCACGCATTACTTGATAAAAACCTCTTACACGATCTTGTTCCCAAGGATCTAAAAAATTAGGAGCAAAATAATTAGGCTCTCTGTTTCTCCTTCTTCCTGAGCCATATCCTCCTACTATAATATCTTGACTGTATGGCTGTCCTATCATATGAATTGACATAACAAAATTATTTAAGTTAACGTAAAAAAGCATCTAACTATCAAAATATTGAAAACCAATTTTGATTATCAATTAGTTAAAAATAAAGCGCAAAGGTTAACCTAAAAGCGATAAAACTTTCTTATAATGTTGCACAATTGTTACATTTGATCATGTCTAATTATGTTAATCTCAATAAAAGTTTATTAAAGAATGCTAGAAGACAATAAGACAAATGATAGGCATTTTATGATCTATAAACCTTATGGATATTTAAGTCAGTTTGTGAATAATGGACAAAAACAAAATTCCAAAAAATTACTCGGCGAACTATTTGATTTTCCTGATGGAATTATGGCGATAGGACGATTAGATGAAAAATCAGAAGGTCTATTATTACTCACTACCAATGGAAAAATTAGTAATTATATATGTAGTAATGGAATTGAAAAAGAATATTATGCTCAAGTAGATGGTGATATTACCAATGAAGCGATATCCAAACTATCTAATGGTGTGGAAATTGGTTTTGATGGAAAAAAATACACAACTATTCCTTGTAAAGCATTTAAAATAGATAGTACTCCTGAATTCCCAAAAAGATCAAAAAAAATACGAGATGAAAGACATGGTCCTACTAGTTGGGTTTCGATAACTCTAAAAGAAGGTAAATTCAGGCAAGTCAGGAAAATGACTTCTGCTGTAGGATTTCCAACTCTCCGATTAGTAAGAGTTAGAGTGGGAAATATCCAACTAAAAGACATGAATATTGGTGAGGTAAAAGAGCTGCAAACAGTATTGCTGTAAAACAATTATGGTAATACTTCAATAAAATTTACATTCAAAAAAACAACTTAAAACGCACATCACTTAAATAACGACAGTAATCCACAATTTCCCTTAAAAACACCACAAAATGATTTAAGAAAATGAGA
The DNA here is from genome assembly GCF_947492405.1 of uncultured Aquimarina sp. Taxonomy (GTDB): domain Bacteria; phylum Bacteroidota; class Bacteroidia; order Flavobacteriales; family Flavobacteriaceae; genus Aquimarina. The sequence goes on along the minus strand of NZ_CANLMP010000001.1, from coordinate 700,629 downwards.
TAAGCAACACCTTTGACTTATAACATATTAATCATTCTTAAATTATGAAAACTACATTAAAATTATCAATTATGTACACAGCAATACTTGCTGTATTGACATTAACATCTTGTGAAAAAGATGAAATCAATTCTGAAAGCACGGTATCCGAAGACGTAAGTGCAACTTCAGATATTAACGCCAAAGCAAGTACAATATCACCTGTAAGTCGCTATTATTCTGGCGGATCGAATACTGTACACACTTATAGGGTATTAAATCTGGGAGTTGGTATAGGAACCTTTGAAGGTAGACCTTTTAAATTGGGTACTTATGATTTTATCTCTGCACCTCCTTCAGGAACTAAACAAATTTTCTTCCTTCTTGCACCAGGAAATAGAGATTTTGTAATGACCACAAGTGGTTCAGAAAAAAACAATCTATTAAGAAGAGGGTTTAGAGACTATAGTGTTAGAACCTTATATGGTAATATTAAAAAAGCCGCTTATATTCATAACAGTGGAGGAAGCGGAAGAGTAAAACTGTATAGGTTTTATGGATCTTCTAATACGGATCATTTATACACAACAAACTATAACGAAGGTGTAAATGCTGGATATGCATATGAAGGTGTTGTAGGATATGTATATCGATAAACAAACAATTATATTAATATAACAACTGTTATTTACATAGAAAATAGGATGCTTAATTATTAAGCATCCTATTTATCACTTCGAGTTTTATAAGTTTATAACAAACCCTACTTATTCCTTAAAAAACAATTGACATAGTAGTGATTATTATTTTGTTGATATATCGAATCTATAAATAAAATCTAACCCAAAGAACAAATTACTGTCAAATTCATTATTGAGACGTGTTCTATCATCCTCATTTACTGTAAAAGTAAGCACCTGAAGTCCAGATGTATCGTTTGCCTCATATACTCCGTAATCAGTAGTATCAAATCCTATTTTTGCTCTTACTAATAAAGAATCGCTAAGAAAACCATAGGATCCATATAAAGCTGCTCGTACTGACTCTTCTTGAACATAAAAATCTACATCTTGAGCAATAAAATTGTAAGATTTTACAGAAGTTCTTAAATCCAAACCAAGACTAAAATGATCTGCAAGTACATAATTAGCTTCCATGCGGATTGGTAAAACAGCATCCAAATGAAATTTCTTATTCTGTGATCTATAAAAAAAACCTAAAAGTGGAGTAATGATCGTACCGAAATTTTCTGATGAAGAATAAAGTCCAAATTTAGCCCTTACTTTTTCATTATACTGAAAATCCAAAAGTGCTATTGCTCCTATTTGAAAATCTCTGGACTCAACACTTTCGAAGTTTGATGCTAATTTTGGTAATACAACATACGTACCAGACCATTTTTCTGAATGCTTTACCTTAAGACCGGCATTTATACGTGCCATTGTTAGGTTTTCGTTTGCTGTAGATGCAAAAAGATTTAGATTTGTATTTTCTAACGTTACTCCTGCTAATAAAACTAAATTGTCATTTAAAATTTTAGGATATAAAACCTCAAAATTTATATTGGTTACATCCGTATCAAAAGTTCGTTCTACATCCTCTAGATTTACTCTAGACATATTCAATCTTACGATATCAGTATAATCTTGAGCATTCATTAGAAAAGAAAGTAAGACTGAAAGAACAATTAGGATTCGTTTTTTCATAAACACTATTAAAATATTACATTAAGTTTCATTTAACTCAATTAAGAATTCTCATTTAACAACCTTTGAAACTCCTCTAGATACAAGCCTACATGGTAACCATCCATTAATGCATGATGCACGTGAATAGATATCGGTAAGCTAATCTTACCACCTTCCTTTGTGTATTTCCCAAAAGAAATTTTTGGTACACTATCTCGATATTGAAAATGTCTTGCATGAGAGATGCTGGTAAAATCATACCAGGGAATTGAAGAAATATGTAAACTGTCCATTCGTTTTGCGTTATCATTATAACGTAATCCTGTTGAATTTTTAACAGCCTCTATTTCTTTTTGCGCATGTGCCTTAAAAATTTCAAAATCTTCATCAAATTCTATAAAGGAAAAACCAAAAGTATGATCCTCTCTTCCTATAGTAGCAGAAGCATGTATACGATCATATATATAGACTTTTTCTTCTTCAATCCTATAACGAAAAGGCATCACTTTATTGGCTGCTTTTACTGCCTTATGCAAGTAATAGAGAAAATATGGATACCCATTGTCTTTGATCTTTTGATATCCTATGGTAAAATCTACCTTTGATACAATGCCAAAAAACGGCTCATCAAAACTACTAAAGAACTCATAATGTTCTCTTCTGTTCCAAGTAGTTAGATCCAATACCGTTTTATTCATTATAGATATTTCAATAGTTCTTTTGAATTGGTTAAACTCTTAAAATTAGGATGATCAATGGTGCCATTATGTACTTCGTGAGCCCAAGTGGTATGAAAAGGGATATGACATGCATACGCGCCTATATTCAAAACCGGTAAAACGTCAGATTTTAAGGAATTACCGACCATTAAAAACTCCGTTTCACGGATATCCAAATGATGCACTAATTTTTGGTATTGCTTTTCGGTTTTATCAGAAACAATTTCTATATGATGAAAATAAGTTGATAATCCAGATTTAATCAATTTACGTTCCTGATCCAATAAATCACCTTTGGTTGCCATTACCAAACGGTACTTCTTAGATAAATATTTAAGTGTTTCTTCAATACCATCAATCAATTCTACTGGTTCCTGAAGCATCTGCTTTCCTTTTTCGATAAGATTCTCCACCAATTGGATGTTCATATTTCCATTAGTAATCTTAATAGCCGCTTCGATTAAAGAAAGTGTAAAAGGCTTAATACCATAACCATACAATTCAAGATTTTGCATTTCTATTTCGAAAAGAAGTTTATTTGCTTCTTCTTTTGGTAAATGCTCAGATACAAGTTCACAAAACTCTTCTTCAGCTTTTCTAAAAAAAGTCTCATTTACCCACAGAGTATCATCTGCATCAAAAGCTATAGCCTTGATATTTTTTAATGGCATATTTTCAGTATTTATAGTATATTTAGAGATGAGGGTATTACGATGAGAAAACCAATTTACTCAAGTACGTATATACAAAATTCTCTATCTTACTAATTTCTTATACTTAATACGTTTAGGCATTAAATCTCCTCCTAAACGTTTCTTCTTATTTTCCTCATAATCAGAAAAACTACCTTCAAAGAAATATACCTGAGAGTCTCCTTCAAAAGCTAAAATATGAGTACAAATACGATCTAGAAACCAACGGTCGTGAGAGATCACCACAGCACAACCTGCAAAGTTCTCCAACCCTTCTTCTAATGCTCGTAACGTATTAACATCAAGGTCATTAGTAGGTTCGTCTAAAAGTAATACATTACCTTCTTCTTTTAGAGTCATTGCTAGATGCAATCTATTACGTTCTCCACCAGAAAGCGTAGAAACTTTCTTATTTTGTTCGCTTCCTCCAAAATTAAAACGACTTAAATATGCGCGTGAATTTACTTCCTTACCTCCCATCATTACCAAATCCTGTTCATCGCTAAAGTTTTGCCAAATCGATTTGTCAGGATCAATATTAGAATGCGCTTGATCAACGTATGCAATCTTAGCAGTTTCTCCTACAGAAAAATCTCCTTTATCAGGAGTCTCCTCACCCATAATCATTTTAAAAATGGTAGTCTTTCCTGCTCCGTTAGGCCCTATAATCCCAACAATACCTGCTTGCGGAAGTTTAAAATTTAGATCTTCATATAATAATTTATCTCCGTAAGCTTTACTTATCCCAGAAGCTTCTAATACATTAGTTCCTAAACGTGGTCCATTAGGAATATATATTTCTAATTTTTCGTCAAGTTGTTTTTGATCTTGACTCATTAATTTATCGTAATTCTTTAAACGTGCTTTTTGTTTAGTTTGTCTTCCTTTTGCTCCTTGACGCACCCATTCTAACTCTCTTTCTAAAGTTTTTTGACGTTTTGAAGCAGACTTACTTTCTTGTGCTAAACGTTTTGATTTTTGATCTAACCAAGAAGAATAATTTCCTTTCCAAGGAATTCCTTCTCCTCTATCCAATTCTAAAATCCAACCAGCAACATTATCTAAGAAGTACCTATCGTGAGTTACAGCAATAACAGTTCCTTTATATTGTGCTAAATGGTGCTCTAACCAATGAACTGATTCAGCATCCAAATGGTTTGTAGGCTCATCTAATAAAAGTACGTCAGGTTCCTGAAGTAATAAACGACAAAGTGCTACCCTTCTTCTTTCTCCTCCAGACAATACTCCAATTTTTTTATCAGAGTCCGGAGTTCTTAGCGCATCCATAGCAATTTCTAGTTTGGTATCCAATTCCCAACCATTACCAGCATCAATCTGGTCCTGCAAAACAGCTTGTCGATCCATTAATTTTTGCATTTTATCTGCATCACTGTAAACTTCTTCTAAACCGAACATATCATTAATCTTGTTATATTCGTCAAGAACAGCGACAATTTCAGCGGCTCCCTCTTTTACAACTTCCAGTACTGTTTTTTCTGGATCCAACTGTGGTTCTTGTTCTAAATACCCAACAGAATAATCAGATGAAAACACAACATCGCCTTGATAGTTCTTATCTATACCTGCTATGATTTTTAATAATGTAGATTTACCAGATCCATTAAGACCCAGAATTCCAATTTTTGCACCGTAGAAAAAACTTAAATATATGTTTTTTAGAACTGGAGTATTTGCGCTTTTATACGTTTTTGTTACTCCAGACATAGAAAAGATGATTTTTTTATCGTCTGACATAAGCCCCTAAATTGTTTTAAATAATATTATTGATATCCGAATAATATGTGATTAATTACACTCTACCTTTTAAAGCATTAAACACCCAAGCATTTGCTAGAAATCCTACACCAACTGCTGCAAATCCCCATCCAGAAACATCTCTATATCTAAATGCTCCCAAAGCTATCAATCCTAGTCCAGCTAGAATCATTATAAATGTAGCCCACGCTAATACCGTATTTTTATTCATTCCCATAGCAAGTTATTTAGTTAAATGTTTTTAATATTAAATCAAAAACAGCGTACAAATATCGGTATTTTATCGTCAAAAAACAGCTTTTTAGAGAGATCTTCGACTACTTTATAACCTTATCTATTGTTAAACAATAAGTTATACAATAGAATTCATAAAAAAACAGGAACTTAGATGTTAAGTCCCTGTTTTGTTTAGTAAATCACATTTTAATTAGAAGGTCCGTTATCTATTCTAGATTCTAAAACAGATTCGACAGAGTTCGTAATATTTTCCAAAAGATCATATCCGGTTAAACTTTCGATAGCATTCACAGAAGTTCTAAATTGAGTCCAATTACTACTAATTCCTTGATCATTTGGGACATTTATCGCAATAACTCTAGTAGATGTAGTAACTCGATTAATATCATTGGTTCCATTTGGTAAAATCAAAGCAACCTTCCAGAATGAATCAGGGACGGTAATATTCCCTCCATCTATTGTAGATGCAAAACCATTCCTGCCTGTTCCTCCACTTCCTACTACCCCTGCAACTATATGAATTTCATTACCTTCTAAGGTTAATGATCTAAGGTAGTTTTCAAAATTTGCCCAACTCCTTTGATTATTATCTGGTGCCTGTGGAGCTATATTGCTCATGAAATAAGTATTTTCATTAGAATCTGCAGAGCCGTTTCTATCTGCTGATGGACATAAATGACCTCTATCAAAACCTGAATTCGTATAATCACTAGATGTAGCGCGGAAAAAATTACTTGGTAAAGATGTATCTCTTTTGAAACAATTACATCTTGGTGTACTACCTGTCCAGGCATCACTTAAATGCCAGCTTACCCAATTGGCCGTTCCTCTATTATTATTATAAGACAGCACAAAATCAGGTTTGGACAAATAATAATTGTTGGAACTAGATCCTGCATTAGACGGGTTACCAAAAGTAATATTACTATCCCTAGAAGCAGAACCGCCTCCGCCTCCTGTAGTTCCTGTTATAATTTCTACATTATCTATATTTATTCGATTAGAGCCTCCAGAAGTTTTGTATACTCCATAACGTACGCTTCTGGTTTCATTTAAATTGAATGTAACCGTATTTAATGTTGTAGAACTAGTGGTAATCGTTGACCCTACATAAGACCAAGAAGAACCATTATTGTAAGAAGCAATCAATCGCCAAGTTGAATTGTTATCACTTCCATATTTAGCATGACGGATTCTAATAGTTTGCACTCCATTATCCATATTAAAAGACATAATTGCGTATCCTGTATTTCTAATTCTAACGGATTTCGCCCCAAACTTTCGATCATTAGATAAAGTTCCGATTAAAGCATCACTGAGATACCAGCTACCAGAAGATGATAGCGAAACACTACCAGCTGCATAGCTACCTTTTGATCCGGATTCATAAGTTTCAGTAAAACCGTCTGCTCTTTTTTCTGAAAAATTATGATCGTGAGGACCTTCATTATCATAGTAACTTGTTTCTACTTTGATTTCTCCATCTATTTTAAGTGGAACGGATTCGATATCTTGATAAAAAGATTCGTCTTCCACGCTACAACTCACAATTGCGAGTGTGCTAAAAATTAAGAAAAACAACGTGTTCAATTTTAATAATTTCATAGTTGAGTTAGATTTAAATTAATATTTAATTAGTTGGATTTTAAGTTAGATATAAAACTACCCGACAATTGTTAATTATCTGATAATCAAATGTTAGAAAACTGTTATAAAAGCACTTGTAGATGAATAGACTGTTAATGTTTAGGAAACCTAAATTTTGAAAATAAGGTTATGATGTTGCTTTTGATTTTAATGATTTAAAAATTCTTTGATTTTTGTATTTTCGTGCAAACAATACACACAAATGGATATAAACTTCAATAAGAATGAAGATCACAATAAACTTTTGGTCTCTTCATTACGCCAGAAACTAGGAAAGGTAAAACTTGGTGGTGGAGAAAAGCGTATAGAAAAACTACACGCTAAAGGTAAACTGACTGCTCGAGAGAGAATAGCATATTTATTAGATGATGACAATGAAGCAATAGAAATTGCTGCATTTGCTGGTGATGATATGTATGCTGAACATGGAGGGTGTCCTAGTGGTGGAGTCGTTATAAAAATTGGACATATTAGTGGTAAACAATGTATCGTAGTCGCTAACGATGCTACGGTAAAAGCTGGTGCATGGTTTCCTATTACTGGAAAAAAGAATCTTAGAGCTCAGGAAATATCAATCGAAAATAAGTTACCTATTATTTATCTTGTAGATAGTGCTGGGGTATATCTTCCTATGCAGGATGAGATTTTTCCAGATAAAGAGCATTTTGGAAGAATTTTTAGAAATAATGCAGTCATGAGTAGTATGGGTATTACGCAAATCTCTGCTGTCATGGGAAGCTGTGTTGCCGGAGGCGCTTATTTACCGATAATGAGTGATGAAGCATTAATTGTAGACAAAACAGGAAGTATTTTTCTAGCTGGTAGCTATCTAGTGAAAGCTGCTATCGGTGAAAGTATTGATAATGAAACCTTAGGTGGAGCAACTACTCATTGTGAAATTTCTGGTGTAACCGATTATAAATCTAAAGATGATAAAGATGCCCTAGATACTATAAAAAATATAGTGTCTAAAATTGGAGATTTTGACAAAGCAGGATATAACAGAGTTAAACCTTCTAAACCTAAAAAAGACCCGAAAGATATTTACGGAATTTTACCGAAAGCTAGAAACGAACAATATGATATGATGGAAATCATTCATCGATTGGTGGATGGTTCTGATTTTGAGGAATATAAATCTGGGTATGGACAAAGCATTATAACCGGTTATGCTCGTATCGATGGTTGGGCCGTTGGTATTGTTGCTAATCAACGTAAACTGGTAAAAACCAAAAAAGGTGAAATGCAATTTGGAGGTGTGATCTATTCTGATTCTGCTGATAAGGCAACTCGATTTATTGCAAATTGTAATCAAAAAAAAATTCCATTAGTCTTTTTACAAGATGTTACCGGGTTTATGGTAGGTAGTAAAAGTGAACACGGCGGAATTATAAAAGACGGTGCCAAAATGGTGAATGCAGTTAGCAATAGTGTAGTACCTAAATTCACTATTGTTATTGGTAATTCTTATGGAGCTGGTAATTATGCAATGTGTGGAAAAGCCTATGATCCAAGATTGATATGTGCCTGGCCAAGTGCTGAATTAGCAGTTATGGGAGGTGCCCAAGCGGCCAAAGTATTATTACAAATTGAAACAGCATCATTAAAGAAGAAAGGAGAGCAACTTTCTGAAGAGGATGAAAAAGCACTATTTGATAAGATCAAGGCTCGATACGACAAACAGATTTCTCCATATTATGCGGCAGCTAGAATCTGGACAGATGGTATTATTGATCCATTAGACACTAGAAAGTGGGTTTCTATGGGTATTGAAGCAGCAGACCACGCTCCTATCGAAAAGCCTTTTAATCTTGGAGTAATTCAGGTATAAGATGGTAAAAAACAGAATGGTTAATCGAAAGATGATACCACATCTGTTGAAATAATCGTATTTTTATTTTTTAAGCCCTAATAGTTTAGTAAATAAACTGTTGGGGTTTCTTAATTGACTAATAAATATATCCTAAGACCATGTCAACCAAAGCTATATATTTAAAAAAAACACTACTATCACCTCTGTTTTTTGTATTCATTATTTTCCAAATTCTAGGTAATCAAAGTCAAGGAACCCTCCCTAATAAAAACGCTTCACAAAAACTAAATAATATAGACTCTCTATATATTTTAGAAAAACAATCTAAAATTACTTATGAGGAAATAGAACAACTCATTTACACTGAGATTAACAGAAAAAATTATCCTCGTGCCTTGTCCTATTCTAAAATGTATTTATATATAGGAAATAAAAAAAATGACGAAAAAATCCAATACAGTTCTAATTATTATTTAGCATATCTGTATTTTTTAATTGGGAGTACGGATGACGTAATATATGCAGTAAATAACGCATTGAAGTTTGTCGGAGAAGAAACACCGAACAATAAAGCTTTCAGGGTTATATTATTAAAAGGTTCTGCATATATGAGAAATAGTGATTATGAAAATGCTATTAACACTTATATAGAAGCAGACTCCTATCTAAGCAATTCTGAGGTTAGTGAGGAGAGACTCTCTTTAATATTAAACATTGCTCAATGCAAAATAAGAATCCAAAGATATACAGATGCATTAAATGACTTGAAATTTGTAAAGAAATCAATTGATAGTATTCCTGTCTTAAATAACATTAGCGAAATAAATAAAATAATGATGCCATTGTCAACTTATAATGCCATTGGTATTTGCTATAGAGAAATAGGAAATCTAGAAAAATCCCTAAGCATTCTAGAAAAAAACCTTGAAAGAGCAAAAAAATTAGAAAAAGAAAAACAGATGGCAATATGTTATCTTAATATTGGGAAGACTCTTCATAGAATGGAAAATTATATAGAGACCGAACAAAATTTAAGATTAGCGCGAAACCTATTCATAAAAAATGGATTACAAAAAGAAAATTTTGTCTTAACAAATTATTATTTAGCTGATTGCCTATTTAGAAATAAAAATTATAACGAATCTAATCAATATTTAGCGGAGAATATTACTTATTTAGAAGAAAATAAAAAAACTGAAAAAGCAGTAGAAATGATGGAACTTGCTATCAAAAATGCTGAAAAGAAAGGTGATAATGAAGCGATATTAATATACAGAAAACTTCTTACTGATATTCAAAAAGAATTATATCAAGATAGAAATAGAACCAAAGATTTATTATTTGATAAGGAGATTGTAGATTTAAAAGATGACAATGAAAAATTACAATTCAGTAATACGCGTAATAGGGCTTATATTCGATTTACTATTATTGGTGTCGCTTTGGTGAGTTTTTTATTGTTTTTATATGTTAAAAAACAGAAAACAAAAAATAAAATTTTGTTTAAAAGAATTTTAGAAGAATCTAAAAAATCATCACAAACAACTCAAAAACAAGAAAACAAAGAAGTTAAAAAACTAGAAATAAATGATGAAAAAGCTGATTATATTCTAAAACAATTGGAAGAATTAGAGAAATCTCTTTTCTATCTTAATAAGGATTGTACCCTTCATAGTACTGCTCAACTTCTCAAAACCAATACCACCTACTTATCTAAAATAATTAATGAATATAAGAACAAGTCTTTTAATAATTATCTTAATGATCTTAGAATATCCTATGCGATAAAACAACTTAACAAAGATCACAAATACAAATCTTACTCTGTCAAAGGAATTTCAGAAGATTTGGGTTATAAAAGTGTAAATACTTTTAACAATGCTTTCAAAAAGGTTACGAATTTAAGCCCTAGTTATTACTTAAAACAGATTAAGCAACAAGAACTTACGAATAATTAAGTACAACAAAAAAGTATCATTTTTATAAAATTGATTATATAGTTATGTTTAATTTCTATAAGAACATTTATTTTTAGCTTTTACAAATTTTCATTCAAATCTTATATTAAAATTATTATTTCTCCACTATGAAAAAAATATTCCAACTACTACTATTTCTACTATTTTATTCTGGTGCTATTTTCTCTTATCCATCTAATACTATTAAATCAACAATCTCTACTTTACAAGATGAAACTTTGTATATAGAAGTTATTATTGAAGATACAGAAATCAGTATGAGATATATTTCTCCATTTCCAGAGAATATTGATTTCCCATATCTTTACGTTAGGGTTATTACTCAAAACAATTCATCACAACTTAAGACTGGGTTAGAAGTTGATTTTGAAATGAACCCCATTGTGCCCTATACATCTGGAGGTTTAGATCCGATAGTCATCCCTCCGATAGGCCCAGGAAATAGGTTCATTAATGATTTCCCCGCTGTAATAATAAGTGAATATCTAGAACAAAACACTCGTTATGATTTAACAACAAGATTAATGGATACCAATCCTTCATCTGGATCAAACTCTAATGACCAGGAAATCCAAAGAATAATCACTTCATTTACAGTATCTAATCAAAATCTCAGTGAACTTTCCTTTAATAGAGTTGATGTTAACTATGCAGCTGATACATTGAATTTAAATTTAATTATAACCAATTCTGGAAAAAACATAGCTCCTGCTGCTCCGTGCGATATATTTTCTCCTAATTTTAATACCTCTGTTTATTTTTCTAGAGATAGTATTTTTGATCTTGAAACAGATGAAAAAGTTTATGGAAAAGAGACTTCACTTTTATTAACAGGAGAAACAGAGTCTATACCTTTTTTAATACAAGGGCCGCCACGAGGATATTCGTTTTCAGATGATTATGTTATCGCAGTTGTTGACGATCTTAATACAATTCATGAAAACGATGAAACAAACAACTTCTATCCTATTAAAGTATTACCAGAGCTACAAATCTCGGATATCAGAGTATATAAAACACCTGATAATAATGTAATCTTGTCTACTACTATTACCAATAAAGGCAACATTACATCAGAGTTATCAAAACTGGATTTCTATGTAGAAAAGCATCCAAGAAAATTTGTTGCTAGAGGAACTGTACCTGCTCTAAAACCTAATGAATCTTATAACGTAAATTCGTTAGTTACCTGGCAATATTTTTCCCTAGTATTACATGGTCGAGATTTAATTATCATTGCAGATGCGGATAATGACGTACAAGAAATTGACGAAACCAACAATGAAAAACGGTTTAGGATTCCTCGAAACTTAAACGATTCTGATCAAAATCCAACATTAGTTACGGTATCGCCAAATCCTTTTTCTGCATATGTAGAATTTAATTATCAGGTAAAATATAGAAATACAGATATTAAATTAAGTATCTATGATCAACGTGGTATTTTGAGGTTTCAAACCAATAAATTCCATAGCGAAACAGGTGATTTTAAATTTAAAATATATTCAAGTCAAATTAATGGAGGGGCAAATGGAATATATCATTATTCCTTTTTACTAGGAAGAAATAACACCTTGTATTACCCTTCTACGGGAACTATTATTAAACAATAACTTTATTTCAAATTATTCATCTTAAAACCTATACTTATATGAAAAATCGAATTTCAAATTTAAGTGACGCAAAAATTCTATCAAAAAAAGATCAAAAATCCATTAATGGAGGATTTTTTGATCGTCAACCATCATTATTCTAATGTCGTTCGGATAGCGATTGTCATTGTTCTACGTGTGGAGTCACAATTACTTTTAATGGACAAAATATTTTAGTTGGTATATGTGCTTATTAATTGGTTAAAAAAAACATTCTACCTGAAAAAACACCAAACTTATTATTGATAAGTTTGGTATTTTTATTTGCTCAAAAATTGATCTTACACCATAAAAAAACAGCATCTAAAACACATTCTAATTGCTTCAAGCTTTTATAGCATATTCGTAACACAAACCATTCTCAAAAAAACTCAAAATACAATCTATTTATAGTGTCAATTTTATAAAACTGACACTTCTTCCCTTTTGTTATCAGGCTTTTACTTATAGTTTTACAATTGTTTTCTGACCGGCAGAATCTTAAATCATTTTATTAAACAATCTTTTTTTAATTAGAATAATGACTTATTAAAAACTATCAAAAAGTCATTAGAAGTTTAAATTTTAATACAAATCAAACAATGAAAAAAATATTAATTTTATTATTTATCGCTATTACAACAATCTTCTTTTCCTGTGAACAAGAAAGTATTGAGAATTTGGATGAACAACTCATTGTAAAAGAAGAATTAGATACAGAAACTAATGCAAAATGGTTTGGATACTGTAATAGTTTTAAAGGCAGAGTTAGATTTCAATTTGTACTAAATCTAACAGAGGCTAATCCAGCTTCACGAACCGGAACTTTTATTTTAGATTACTGTCCAAATGGTGATGGATCTTGCTTTCAGGCAATGCAAAGAACCGTGCGTCACGATAAACCTTTCAGTTTTTACGTATTAGGTGCAGAATTTAGCGATCCTGATAAATTTAGAGTTCGAATACTCCCAAATAATGATGGCGATTTTTATACCAATTCTGTGTTTATGTTTCTTGGTCCGCAATATGGTATTGAAAGAAATTTAGGTGCCAGAAACATAGTTTCGGGGCAAGCGAACTTTAACAACCTAAGTTTTGATTTCCCTGCTCAATGTAATAATAACATAGGGAACACGAATTATTAAAATTCATAATTCATTATAAATACAAAAAATCATACTCATGAAAAAATGTTTTAATCTATGGTGTTTATTGCTAATGTTTTTTATAGTAATAAGTTGCCAACCTAAAGAAGATATCTTTATAGAAAATGAACAATCTATAGAAGAAATCACCGAACTAAACTCTGAAAAAAGTGGAGATGAATTTTCAATCGTATGCTCTATCCAAGGAATTCCTCCAGGTTTTGAACTTGTACAGTATTTAAATGTTAATGGATGTCCTAATTACAATTTATTTCCTGGCGGGTTTAATGCTGCGTTAGTTCAAAAAAATGGAACTCCAAAAATCTTTAGAGTTGGTGCTGGATGTGATGACAATTACTGTATTTGGATTGTTGGGGATAATTTTGAACCGAATGCTTATATAGATATTCGAACTACGACTGGCCAAAGTATTATTGGTACCTATAGAGGATCTGATAGACAAATAAACATATCTCCTAATGGAGATGATACGATGTCCATACGCTTACGATCGTCATTTGAAAGACAACAGTTTGCACAAAATGGTTTAAGAATATGGGTTGTAAATCCTGAAGCTAGAAAATGGGCTGATGGCAGAACCGTAAGAAGACCTAGAGATATTGTCGACATAGATGAGCCTCCTTGTGATCCTATTTGTCCATAAGTTTTATCGAAAAGAGCATACAAATTAAATTTATTTCTGAGGAGGTTGAGCTACAGGCAAAGTAGAAAACTGTAGCTCTTCTCCTGACTATTCCGTTATTAATTTGCTACTAATAAAATTAAAAATAGATCAAACATTATGAAAAAAGCACTTAACTTAGTATTCATTCTGACTATTATAATATTCTATTCGTGTAAAAAAGAACCTTTAGAAGAAGCATCCTTTTCAAAATTCGAAAACTCTAAACCCTACTTTTGAAGACAACGATCCTATTGATAAGCATTGTTAAACGCTAAATGCAACGTTCATCAAGAGCTTTTACGATTTAACACAAAGCAAGATAAAACCTAGAGTAACTGTCTATTTTGGAGGTTTTGGTCCTGATTATATTTAGGAGAATACATCATCAATGATAATCAGACAAGACAAATGAAAATTCCCAAAATTCATAGAGACGACTACCTTTTATCATTTAATAATCGTTTTAGATTTGAAATTGATAAAATCAGCTCTTATAGAAATCTGTTCGATAGAGATGAGATACGTATATAACAAATAACAAAACTAGCTATCTACTAGCTTATGAACAAGGAACTGTAGTTTTCCCTTATGAAAGTTTAAACATTACTTCTTGTCAATTATAAAAACACATCTCGGGCATTAATAATCTAATAACGAACATCATTACACTAAGGGGTTTATAAGAGAATAGTAGAGTCTTTTTAGTGGTTTGATATCATAAAATAATAATGGTTTATATACTAAAATAAAACTTATTTAGTTACATAATTAGAACTAATAAAAGCAAAACAATGAACAAACCATTTTTTAAAATTAAAGTATTAAGCATTGCTATAATGGCCTCACTATTTATAGTGAGTTGTAGCGACGATGATAGTAATAACAATGTATCTTCTGAGATTACTCAGGAAGATGTAATGAAAAGTTTAGAAGTAGAAGAAATTTCTAATTTTATCGATGATCTGACATTAGATAACATCTCAATGAACAGATCAAGTGCTGAAATTTCTTCAAAATTTAACAGACCCGGTTGTGCAGATTTTAGTGTTACTGATACAGGATATACACTTACTTTTACAGATTGCACCACTGAAGACGGTGAAACGATTAGTGGTTCTATGAATGTAGCTATAGTTATAGAAAATAACACTGTTTCTACGTCTATTACTTTTGATAATTTAACCTACGCAGGTAATTCCATTAATGGTAGTAAGAGTACATCGTACTCTCTAGATACAACTGATGGAGGAAGTTTTACGTACACAGTTACTTCTGATTTATCAATTACTTTAGCAGATGGAACTACTGCTTCAGAACAAGGAACTAAAACCTATACAATTACTGGTCTTGGTACTTCTGATGCAGCATATACTCTAAGTGGAAACTGGACCGTAACTCTAAATGCAGATACGTATTCATTATCAACTGATCCAGCTCTAGAAGGTACTCTAAGCTGTGGATATATTACTACTGGAACTTTAGTAATGACTAAGAATGCCTTAAGTGCTTCTATCAATTATGGAGATGGTACTTGTGATAATAAGGCAACAGTAACCTATCCTGATGGAACTACGGAAGAGATTGATCTATAGACATAAATCTGGAAATCTTAATAAAGCATCCGTAAAAGCATATTTTACGGATGTTTTTTTTACCTACAATTTTATTAAAAAAATGATAAAAACACAGAAAACAGATGTGGGGAATTTATTTTATTTAATTTAGAGATTATTGACATAATTATTTTGATATAATGTCAATGTGTAAATGGAAAAATAGTATCCTTTTTAATATACTTTAAAATTAAAAGGACAACAAGTTACTAATAACTTATTGATTGAAATGCAATATTTTTTGTCTTGTAATTATTAACCTTAAATATATATACAAATGAAAAAAAGCATTTTAAATTTAGAAGGAGTTTCGATCATTAACAAAACAGAACAACAGGAAATTAATGGAGGGTTCTCTCCAATATGTCCTATTTTTCAAGAATGTTTTTCCGATAATGACTGTCCTTGCGGTCCCTGTGGAGTGGTAATTAATGGTTTTGTTATTGATGATTTATGTGCTTTCTAATAAGAAAGTGAATACTTGTTTTACTAAGGAATCTTTTAAGGTTTAGCTAGTAAGATTCCTTAGTAAAACAATAATTTTCAGATCTATTTTCTTTTTGGAATAGTAATTAATTCGGTTTGTCTTTTATTTACATATTTAAAACCGTCTTTCCCCCAGAAACCTGCTTCTTCCAACATAATTCTAATATCCTTATTCCATTCTGGCAATGTTACTGTTGTATTCAATTCTATCGCATACACTGTGTTTTCATATAGTGGATAATCGCCATTAACAGGAACACCTCCTTGAGAATCCCACATACCTAAAGTTGTACCAGAAGAATGTCCATACAAGCCTAAAGGGTGTGTGTATATTGCTGGCTTTAATCCTTCTGCTCTGCCCTCTTCTAATGATTTTAATAAAATCTGATTTCCAGTTTTTCCGGTTTCAAAATTTGCAGTAAAAATATCCTGAACACGATTTCCGTCAGAAAAAGCCTTAGTAAGAAATTCTGGAGGAACCATTTCTTCATTATTAAGGATATATGCGTGCTGCTGACAATCTGTATTCAAACGTAAATATGTAATTCCGAAATCGCAATGAATTAAATCTCCTTTGCGAATAATCTTCTTATCTGGTCTATTGGAAAAGGAAGTGATATGGCTTTCTAATTTCTCCCCAGCTCTTTGAATATCTACTGTTGGGTGAAACCAGGTTTTCAACCCTAAATCGGTAACTTTCTGACGTAACCACCAAACGACATCGTCAGTAGTAGTAGTTCCTGGCTTAATAACCTTTGTACTAAATGCCTCTGCTATAATATCATGTGTAGTTTGAACCAATTCTTTATATAATTCCATTTCTTGTTCGGTTCTAGTCTCTATCCAGGCAATTGCCAATTTCTCTGCAGAAGTAACTCTAGACTGGTAATTCTCTGGAAGTTCTTTCATGAACTCTTCATAATCAGTTTTTACAATACCATCTACAATACCAAAATGTTTAGAATAATTAACAGCAATTTTTTTAGGATCTCTTTTTGTAATTATATCCATAAGTGCTTTCCATTGATCTGGTTGTTTCTCTTTATCCCAAGCAGAATCAATATTCTTACCTACATTATACCTTGCTACAGCTAAATGCTCGATAGTATTTTTTTCTTTATCCCTATAGAAAACAAGAATGGTTCTCCTTCTGGCATTAAGCCACTTGGCAGGAAGCATGGTTCTAAGAACCGGATCTTCATTATATTCCCTCGAAATCAATATCCACATATCGAAATCCGTTCGATCCATAAGCTGAGGTAACAGGTTATTAAACCTATCAGAAAGGATTTGATCAATTACATCAGCACGATCCCGTTCCGGAAGGATTTGCGCATTGGATATGCTTGTAATAATAAGTAAGGTAAGAACAAGTAATTTTTTCATTTGTGTGATTCATTAAGTTCGAATAAAAGTATCACAAAAAAGAGACACCTGCAATGCTTTGCTAATGTCTCTTTACTAATCAAACTCAACAAACTATATTATAATGTCTGATAACTATTCATTAATCTGACAAACTCTGCTCTATATCCCTGATTATCTACTGCTCTATTTTCTTCTGCCAAAGTGACGATATCTTTTATTTGGTCATTATTTATATATTTTGATTTTCTAATTTTCATTCCAAACCAAGCTACCGAAGCTGCAAAACTAAAATCCTTAGAAACTTTGTTTTCTCCTGTTTTTAGTATGTGTATCATTTCAATACTTTTACTTTCTTGTGGTCTTTTGTATCTAAATTTTACCGTTAGCAATTCATCTCCAAAATTTTTATTGATTTCAGAGTTAGTATATTTTAGATCTGGAATTTCGTTAATATAATCACTTCTAACACCTACAGGAATTACTTCGTACAAGGCAGTAACTGTATGCCCGCTACCTAATTCGCCAGCATCTTTTGTATCATCTACAAAATCTTCATCAGCCAATAACCTGTTTTCATATCCTATAAGGCGATATGCCTGTACTTTTGCCGGATTAAATTCTACCTGAATCTTAACATCTTTTGCTATTGTGTACAGTGTTCCTCCAAATTCTTTTCCTAATACTCTTTGTGCTTCCTGCATCGTGTCAATATATGCATGATTCCCATTACCTTTATCTGCCAAGGTTTCTAATTTGCTATCTTTATAATTATTCATACCAAAGCCTAGACAGGTTAGAAATACTCCAGATTTACGCTTTTCTTCTATCAACGTTTTCATATCCTTATCACTACTCATACCTACATTAAAATCACCATCGGTAGCAAGAATTACTCGGTTATTTCCGTTTTTTATAAAGTTTTTCTGAGCAATTTTATAAGCAAGTTCGATACCTGCTCCTCCAGCAGTAGAGCCTCCTGCATCGAGATTATCTAACGCCTGATTAATTTCATTTTTATTTATTCCAGAAGTAGGTTTTAATACCATTCCGGCAGCTCCTGCATAAACTACAATAGAAACCTTATCTTTTTCTCTTAATTGATTTACTAATAATTTAAAAGCTCTTTTTAACAATGGTAATTTATTAGCTTGATCCATAGAACCAGATACATCAAGCAGAAATACAAGATTGGACGCAGGAATTTCATCTTGCGGAATCTCCTTCCCTTTTAAACCAATTTTTACTAATTGACTTCCCTTGTTCCAAGGAGTTCTACCATATTCTGTGTGGATTGCAAAAGGATGATCTCCTTTTGGTTGTTTATAATCATACTCGAAATAGTTTATCATTTCTTCAATCTTTACCGCATCTGCAGGAATTTGTTGTCCATTATTAATCATTCTACGCACATTACTATAGGATGCTTTATCAACATCAATAGAGAATGTAGACAATGGAGAGGTCCGGACTTTTTCAAAACTATTTTCTACAATCTCTTCATAGGATTCATTGTTTTTTATTTCGTAGTTCCCCTTATGTGTAGTAATAATAATACATCCATGAATTGCTCTAGATCCATATAACGAAGTAGCTTTTTTATCTTTTAAAACTTTTACATCAGAAATCTTAGTAGGATCGATGTGCTGAATTTTTGCTATATCTTTTTTATTCACAGGAATACCATCTATAATGTATAATGGTTGTTGTGCTCCAGAAACGCTATTCGCTCCTCTGATTTTTACTGAACTATTAGAATTGGTATAGCCAACACCATTGCTTATAGCTAGTCCGGCTGCTTTTCCACTAAGTGCTTTATTTAATGATTTGTTTGATTTTTTACTTGCTCTCCTAGCTTTTCTTCTTTCTGATCTGGACATACTTATAGATTCACTAGAAACAGCAGAAACTACATAGCCTAATGATTTTTTAGCTTTTCTAGCACCATAAGCCGTTACTACAACTTCTTCTAATGTACCTGGCGCTATGCTCATTGTTACATTTATAACCGAATCATTTTTTTTAACCTTTATTTCTTCTGATTCATATCCTACATAAGAGAACGATAAAGTATCTCCAAGATTAACTTTTATGCTATAATTACCATCAAAATCTGTATTAGTTGTATTAGATGTTCTTTTAACAGTAACATTTACATATGGTAATGGGGTTCCGGTACCATCTTCTGTTACCATTCCTGTAATTGTAAGTTCTTGTGCATACGATATTCCAGTGATCAGGAATACGATCATAAAGTAGTGTAGTCGTTTCATCTGTTTATTTTTAAGTTGTTTTTAATCGTCAGATGGAATTCGCCAATAATTGTTATGAGTTGGTATCAACTTATAGTAATGGCTCATTTCATAATTGATAGTGTTTTAATTATGAAATAAAACTACTTCTATGAATACCCAATCACAATCGCTATTGAGGGAAGTGGGTATTTGATTTAGGGAAATTAGAAATTAAGTTATTATTCGAATAGTGTATGAAAATTCAAGATAGTTATCGAAGTTATGATATTACTCCTCATTATTATAAGCAAATCAAATTATCCAATAGACAATTTGATTTGCCATTTATTCTACCAAAGCTTTATGGACCTTGAGATTACGTTGCACATCCTTTTATAGTATCTTCAATTCCACTCCATATTTCACTTTTTGGTGCTAACACAGGTTTTTTTATAATCGTATAAGCAACACGCTCCTTAGTTGGATCAAAATCAAAACTTAGAACAACATCACCCACAATTGTACTTGTTTTTGCTGTCCCTTTATTAGCTCCTGGAGGAGCATAAATTGTTCCATGTTCTTTTAAACTAGTTTCTTTTACACATTCCCAAGTTGAAGTACTTACTCCATTAAAAGTTTTTGAATCAGACATAATTGATATGTTTTAGTTAATTATTCGTTCATAAAAAATCATACTAATACGTATTTTTATTCTTAAAAAAAGAACTGTAATTAGTTATGATTTACATTACAAGTTAAGTCGAATATTAGTCTTATGATTACGTATAAACACTTGTTTTATATGCTATAAACCCTGAATTTAACATTGATTACTTACCTTGCATGGGATCGATGTGAATTGTTTTGTGAGCCATTCTTTATATACTTTGTGTATGGAGAATAAAGCGGGGAAATCTGCAGTTGTTAATGAAGCCATGTATTGTCTTTTATCCTTGTCCGAAACAAATGTGTTTTTTTTATAGAAATACTTTAAGTTTTCTCCGTTTACCTTCTGAATTAAAGGCATTATGTCCGAAAAACTCATGACTTTAGTTTTCCATTCTTCGATAACATTTTCTGGAATTAAACAATATCCAAACAATATTTTTATTAATTCAGGTTGATCGTTTAATAATATAACCGTACTCATACCATTAAAATGCTTATAAGGCATTACAACCTTATCAATTTTCCATCCTTTTTTTATCATTTGATATGAAAAATCTACATCTTCAATACCTGCAAAGTAAAACTCGTCGTGCCCTCCTATCGTTTTATAATGATCCGCTGTCATTACTAATGGTGTTCCTTTTAAAAAATGAAAATCAAACATCTCATTATACATAACTTCCGTACTTACAGCCAAAGTATCTTTTTGAAGTTTACGTAGCATTACATCATGCCACTGATAATTAGTTATTAAACAATCATCATGAAATATGGCTATATACTTTCCGCTTGCTTTTTCTACACCGATATTGTACGCTTTTGATACACATCCTGTTTCGGATTCTATAATAGTAAAGTCTTCAAACAACTCTAAATTGACATTACTGCCGTTATATACAATAATGATTTCATAAGGAATAGTGGTATTATTGACAATAGAAGGAATTAAAAAATTGTATACAAATCTATCATTAAAAGTCAATAGGATAATACACGAAACTATAGGTTCATCGTTCTGTACATAGTATATATCTGGGCTATGGTCAGGAATATCTTGAATATAACATCCTGCCAGACAAAAACCATGCTCAGGGATTTTAGTAAATGAACGGATTTCTAACTTTTGCACTTCATTAGTCTTAGTGATTTTTAAATAAAAATCCTTTGTTCTATGATTTACATCTTTCTCATAAATAGGTTCTATAAATGTATATTCTATATGATTTGGTTTATCTATAGTGGCATTTATCATACTATTCTCTTTTGGATTTAATATTCTAGTTCATAAAAACATTCATATGTTCTATCATTATCATGTAGAATTTATTAGATTAAAACTATTTTACTTTTATTATTTATTTAATAGGAAAACAAAATTCGTTAAATAGATTGCTGTAATTAAACAAAACACTAAAGTCTAATAATACCATCATCCGGAATTTGATTTTGTGGAGCTCGTGCTCCCATAAAATTAAGTTCGCTTGTTGTTTTCTCTTTAGCATATGACTTTGTTCCTAAGGATCCTATGCTTCCGCTTACAAATCCTTTAATTACAGTATTCATTAATCCAGTATCTAGGTTTTTACCTTGTACAGCATTAGATCCTAATTGAATAGAAACTCCTATTCCTTCGGATTTAACAACACCTGCCGAGATTCTTTTAAAAAGATTTCCCCATCCTGCTTTATAATCTATTCCAGGAATAGCCCAGGATAAAGTAGAACTTAAAACACCTTTAACCAATACTTCATCAAGACCAGTGGTTAAGCTATTACCATGTGCTCCATTATTAATCAATGTGGACGAAACACCAGCGATTTCGGCTCCGGTAATTGCAAATCCAGCTTTTATACCTGCATTGGCTACTTTAGCTAACGTACTCACAGCTTGTCCTGCTTCTGCAGCAGCTTTAACTCCTGTTGCAGCTTCTGCAGCAATCGCTCCTGCTGCTCCAAAACCACCTGTTATTGCTCCCGCTACAAATCCAATAGCTGTATTTATTCCATATTCTTTCCAACTAAATTCATTGGTTATCAAACTTACCGCAGAATAAGATACTGCACTAACTCCTGATCCAATAAAACCACCTGCTAATGCAGCAAGACCAATACTTACTGGAGTTGATAAACCACCAGTAACGACTTCGAGTACACCTGCAACTGCATCAATAGCAACACCAATTAAAATTTCGAAAGCTCCTATGATAGCTCCTCCGATAGCAGAAAAGAAATTACCAATAGAAAAATTTCCTGATGGATCTATATAGACTACAGGACTATTGCCTGCATAGATATATGGGCTAAAAAATTGATTATAATTATCTACAACCCCAAAACGACCTATTCTACTAAAATAAAACCTTGCTTTGTAATTGTATATCCCTAACTCTAAATCATATTCCTGACTCGTATACAAATAAGGGAAGAAACCTTGCTCCGGTTCTGTTAATATTTCTACATTTCCATATATATCATAATCATAAGCAGCAGCCACATTTGCTTTATCATCTAGAATAACTCTTACAGAACCTAAATGATCTTTTAGTGTAGTAAATTCTTTATTATTTTTAATAAAAGATATAATCCCAATTGGACCGTACACTATATACAAACTATCCTCTTTATTTTGTTCTCTTGTTATTTGAACTAAAGGATTACCTGATAAACTTTTAACATATAATGTGGTTTTTTCGATCGTTGTTCCAGATATTTCTTGCTTCAGCACTCTATCATTAGAACTATTATAATAAAAATTGAAATCTACAGAACTAGCTAAATTTTCTATCTTAGAAGTCATCCTATTCCCTGCATCATACTTAAAAGAAAGATTTTGTGGTACATGTCCATCTGCTCCTGATGCAGTATAAAGATGTACGGATCCATTCTGATTATAGGAAAGATTGAATAAAGACTCATTAGTAACACTATTATCTACTTTCTGAAGACGATCTCCTTTATCAGGCTCTGATATGAACTTATATGTATTTGCATCTATAGCTATTGTATCAAAATTACCATTATTATCAAAATCATACAGTCTTATTTTAGGAGATACGTGATCACTTATTTCGTCTACTTTTTCTAAAGCATTAAGGCTATTATACCAATTAGTATATGTAGCTCCTGCTTTTACATCTTTTGGATATTGAAAAGCAATTTCGGCTGGTTGTCCGTTGAAATATTTTGGTCCGCTATTACTACTAGCATCTGTTTTTAATGTTTCTTTAAAAATTTGATCCGTATTATTTCCAACATCTTTCATAGCATCTAACCAAACAGGAGAATTATAACCATAATTTCTTGTCACAGGATTACTACCATTAGGGTACAAAATCTCTTGTTCCGGTTTCCCAGCAGGATTATATGTATATGAAGCAATCGTATTTTTAGATGTTGGAGAATTACTTATCCCTTCTATTTGTCCTATGCTATTATAGGCATAGTAAACACTATATGCCGTTTTACTTTTCTGTACCGGATAATCAATTCGCAGTATTCCTCCTAGATTGTTGTATTCGAAATTTGTTGTAAAATACTCGTCTTCAAATTCCAGTACTTTTTGACTTCTGGAGATCACATTTCCATATACATCATATAAGAAATTTTCTTCTACATCAGCAATTCCGTTGTCTGAATGATTATTTACTGTCTGTACTAGCTGGCCAATTTGAAAAGGACTATCTGTACCATTATAATCGTACAACGTCTTTAATCTCCACGTATTCAAATTAGCAGGATAGTCTGGGTTGTTATTTGCTTTATCTTGTAAATCATTGCGATTCCATATGCCTGTTACATAACCTGTTTCGATAATTCTACCAGAGCTATCATATTTGTAATATTGATAATTCCCTTCTTTTTTAGCTTCCTCATCTTGTCTAAATCGTAATCTATTAGCCCGATCGTAAATCAATTCAGTTGTGCCACTTGTATTAGATTTTGTAGTAATTAATTGACCGATAAAGTTATAAGTACTATAATTTATCCAGTTTTCGCTATTATTTTGTTCGATCATAGCATTTGGCGTATGCATTGCTATTGGATTACCTAATTCATCATAATACACTGCAGAGATAATCTCTTCACTAGCATCTTTTTGGCTTACTCTTCGAACCTCTTGTTGTCGTTTATTTGTTATCGAATAGGATTCATTTCCATTTTGATCGATAGTAGTTGTTTTGAAATACTCCCCAATAGGTAATCCTAATTCTCCTGTATTAGCTTCATACTTGAATTTTTGAGTATTTGTACCCAACTTATATGATACTCCTGGCATCGATTTTTCTACTATTCTATTTAATGGAGAGCGTTCATAATTGTATCCAAAATATGGATATCCCTTATCATCAGGATAAAAGTCAGAAACGAGTCCGCTTATAATTCCATTTTGTGGATTATACATTGCGAAATCATTGGAATATGCGAATATTTGATTCTTTTGATTCGCTTTTACGAATGCAGGTTTTGTATTAGCTATTATCAATCCTAGATTATTATAGATGTTCTCTACAACTGTCATTCTAGTATTATCTAATAGTTGTGATTGAATATCGTTACCCGTTGCATTAACAAAAGTTAACGTAGATAAATTATCAAATGAGGTTAATAAACTATGTATTCCTATTGTATTATTTGCGAATAATGATGCTTTACCTGAAATTTCTGTATCGCTTACATAATTAAATATAAGAGCCCCATCAGCGAAAAATAAAATACTATTTTTATTAACCAATAAAAACCATTGATTCTCTAAATTATTAACGCTCGTGCCATCAGATGAGGAGTCAACTGCATAATACCTATTATATTTTTCATCATATATCCCATTGTTTTCTTCATCAATTGCATTCACTTCTGGGTTTAAATGTAAACCTGATCTTAATAGTTTCGATTTTAAGATAGAAGTATTATTTGTTTTTTTTGAAGAAGCAGTTGTATTTATAGCAATTGTATTACTATTTTTTTGTTGTAAAATTTGATTATTCCCATCTAGTAATTGCCAATCACCTGCAGATGGATTCCATTTCACCGTATACTGATTTCCAATTTTTATTCCCAGAGATTCATTAATTGCTTCTAATGGAGATAGGTTTAACATAACTCCATAATTATTGGTCATTTCTTCTT
Source organism: uncultured Aquimarina sp. (assembly GCF_947492405.1). Lineage (GTDB taxonomy): Bacteria > Bacteroidota > Bacteroidia > Flavobacteriales > Flavobacteriaceae > Aquimarina. The sequence continues at coordinate 675,145 of NZ_CANLMP010000001.1, read as the reverse complement.
TATATGTTAATGTACCTTCTGATGATGAATGAGTAAATTTCAGCATTGAATTTTCTACTTGCCAATCAGATTCATTATTTGGTGTCCAAAATTCTTTCCACTGATTTCCTTTTGTAAAAGAAAGTGCTGGACCTCCTCCAGCTGATAATACTTTAAGTTTATTGTTTGGGTCTATAGCTGCATATTTATTATAATTACCTATTCTAGAAAAATAATTTGTAGCCATTGAAGTTGTTTCATCAGAAAAACTAGTTGTAGCCATGACTCTCTGATAATTATCAAAAAACTTACTTCTTACCTCTCCATTAGAGCCTAAACTTTCATTTATCAAATTAACTTTTGTGTCTATTGAAACAGCAGAAAAAAGACTTTGTAATGGCGAAAATCGTAAACAATCTATTAGTATTGCGTTATCTGAATTATCATTTTGTGCTTTTATTGTTACTGTTATTAATTTAGAAGTCCCAGCTGGATTGTAATCTTTTAAATTTAATATACAATAAACATATTGCCAGGAACCTACTGTTTCTCCAAAGGGTAAGATTATATTTTTCCTTACAGGAGTACCATTAATACTAAAGGTTATAACCCAATTAGCTTCTCCTTTATTTTTATCGAAAGTATCTGGTAATTTCACATAACTAGAAAACACATAATCTTGTTCTTGATTCGTTGGAGTAAATTGTCGTTTAATTCCTGTTCCTTTAGCTATTTTTAAGGATGAAACACCTATTCTGGCATCAACAGTTTTATCTATAGTATTTGGAATTATAGATGCATTTGAATCAATTTCCCATCCATTTGATTCTTCATATGTTTCGAAACTATAAAAAGAAGCTTCTTCACCTTTTCTACTAGCTGTTATAAATTCTGCAACCTGAAATTGACCACTTTTATCATAAATATATGATGAACTCACACCATCGACATTCATCATTTCATCGACGGTATCGAATATACCTCTGGTAATAACTTCTTGTTTCTTTAACCAATCTGAATTACTATTCTTAAGAGAAAAATCAAAAACAGGGTTATTTTGCGAATTATCCAACCAATCATAATTTTGATAGGCTGACCATTTCCATTCATTAGTATCTGACCAATTTTTCCAGGTAACTACTTTAGAATTTATATATTTTTTAACGCCATCCTTTCCTGTTACAGCAACAGATTCTTGCACGATAGCATTAAGAAAGTGTTTTTGCTTCATGGCTGTTTCATATTCAGAAACCTGAATAGCATATTTTTTCTCACTTGTAATGGTTTTTTCTACGCCATTAGAATCAAAATAAGTAGTTACGCTATTCATGGGTAATCCTAGATCCTGATAATATGTTATGCTAGAAGTTTGACTAACACCATCTCTAACCGTAACCGATTTACTTAACCTAAAAAAAGCGCTGTATAGATATCTTTTTTGAACTACATCGTTGCTAAATATTTTCCAATAGTTGGTTTCTTTTGTAACCAAATTACCATCTTTATCATATTGTACTTTTTGTAGTAAAGCACCATTTAATAATTGATTATAATTATAAATCCAGTTGTTGTATGGGATTTCGTTTTGTGTTGCCACTCCGTTAGAGAAATAGCTGATTGTTATTCCATTTGTGGTTAATGATACATCAGGAATCTTAGTTCCTGTAAAAACAGTAACTTTTGGAAATTGTGCTAAACCAGAACGGCTATCATATGTAATTATAGACTGCGCTGATCGTGCGTAATCATACGATTGATAGTATTCTTCTTCTGAATCCGAACCATTAGAAATTTCAATATAAGATACTGGTTGTACTTGGACTATATCTGTTGCTTTTCTATCTACTACTTTATATAAAGCAATGGAAGTTGCTGTATCGAAATCTTGATCCGAAGGAAATGTTACAAAAGAATTAATCCCCGCTAATAAAGTTCCGGGTCTTACCGTTTCTTGATCTACCATTATTTTTTGACCACTACCTCCCGCAGTTAGCGGTAATTTTACAGGAGAACCGGGTACACTATTTAAAGGAGTAGCAAAATATGTTTGTGCATTATTATCTGTACTATCTTGATAAGCGATATACACTGATCCTCGATTCTGTACCGTTTCTGTAGCTCCTAAATTAGTAAGTTGTTGTTCTTGTTTGATCCATTGTCCATCTGTATTTTGATAAAAAATATCTTTACCGGCAGTCATGTAATTACCATTTATTGTAACATTTTTTCCCGTTGATGGCAAACTTTGTTCAATCCCCCAAGTACCATTGTTAGGGTTAAACTGGAAATATCGATTTGTATTTATTGTTCCTTGTTCTTTAGAGATTGTAGAGATATCTTGTCCTACTGCAAAACTTACAATCTCATCATTTTTGGTAATAAATGAAATTTGTTTCCAATTTACTGGATTATTACTATTTCCTAAACCACCAGTGTATCTATTTAAATAAGGATTATTTGCTACTAGAGCATCAGTTAATAATGTATTGAATAATTGAAATTGTGATTTTCCATTAACAATTGGTGACTTATAATTATTAAGTAATGGATTACCTGGACTTAATAAATTAAAGTTTTTATCCCATTGCAAAATTCTAAGTGTATAATCTACTTCTGTAGTTGTTTGATTGGTAATATATGTAGCAACACCAAAAGAGCTATTTAATGTAATATTAAATGCAAAATCCAAGCCTTCCGATGGATTTTGGTAAATAGTAACATTTGGTGTATTGTATAAAGCACTTTTACTCCATACATTATTGCCATTATAGTGAAACAATTGAAATTGTAATAACTTAGTATTACTATTGTAAAAAGTAGCTATATAATAATTATCTCTCGCATTAATTTTTATATCGGTAGCCTTTGCTACATCTGCTGGTGATGGTAAAAGAATCGAAATTCCTCCTTGTTGATTAGACGGAGAGATACTCCAAATTCTTTGTTTCCAATCCCATTGAAAAGCCGTTATTGGGTTGGTAGTTATTTCTTTACTAGCTACTATTACAAAATCTTTTCCAGATTCAATACTAACTTTTGATGTATCTGTTTTAAGTGGAAAATATTCAGGAACATTTGTTAAATTAAATACACCAAAATTTTCTGGATTACGTCGATATAAAAACAGTTGAAGTTGTTTTTTCGTTTTCTCGGTAAAATATATACCGATAAAATCTTTTTTAGTAATAACGCCTAACGTATCAATATCAAAGTCTACATTATCAAAATAATGGTTAGAAGGATCGTCGCTATTTAATTGAAAATCTATCCAATTACCTGACCAAGTATGAACCTTTACGATTAATTTTTTAGTCGTTTTATGATACCAAGTTACTACTGTATAATCTGATCCAAACCATACTCTTGGTGTTGCTCCTGCGATAGGACTGTCTAATTTAACGTTGCGAGCTGTATTTAATGCTTGATCTTTATACGTATAAACGGCTTTAGACCCTTGCGGATATAGGATGCTTTTTAATGCTCCGGGATATGTGTCCTGAACTTTGTCATAATAATCAAATTCAATTCCAGGGAGTGAACTTCCTGTAGGTTGTACTTGCCAAAAACCTTTTAAAACACGTTTCCACATCAATGGATATATTGTATTCTGACTACTGTTTCCCAAATTGATAAAATCATATTCAAACAAAATCGAAAATTGAAGGATATCTATATTGTTATAAACCTCTATATAATCTAGAAATCGTGTTTCGAATTGATCTTGATAAGCATTTGGTGTATCTTTTTGTGTATGTGAAGCTTTATATTCAATAATATTTTGACTCCCTATATTATTAGCTCCAAATTTTTCTCCATAGTGAAAAGAAATAGTTCTATTGAAACTATCGTGAATGGTTTTAATATAAGATGCTTGTGTATATTTTAATCCATTTTTATCTCCAACACTAACTTCGACATTATCATACGAGTATAGAATGGTTTCTCCCCAAGAGTTCCTGATTTCAGATAAATTCCAAGAACTAACATATTGTTCCTGACCACTTAATACTGATGTAGCTCCTAGCCAGTTTCCCCATGCTACACCATATTGCAATGTATTACGTCCACTATTCTTATCTCCATAAATATGAACTGTACCATCTTCTTTTATTATAGTCCATTTCTCATTCGTTTTATCATAACTAATATCCCAAAACTCAAAATTCCTTAACTGAAATAATAATATATCTGATGGTTTATTAGGAAGAATCCCATCCTGAATCAACTGGTTACCAGAACCATTATTTAATAAATAATATTCATTAGAAGATGTAGACCCACTTCCATTTTTATTTACTGAGATTTTATCAAAAGACATATCCCAACCCAATCCTAATATTCCGGTTGGATTAAGTAAATTCCAGTTTTTAACACTGTTTTGCACATTACTATTATACATAATACCAATGTTCACATCTAAATCTTTTCGACCAGGAAAAGAAGCAATGTTAATCGGAATGTTTGCTGTTCCGGTAAAAAGATTAACGCTATCTTTTATTTGTCCTACTGCATCATTACTAAACTGAAAAGTGGTTACTTGAGGTAAACCTTGTTCTTTACTATTTTTGTGTGAATTAAAACTCATGTTTACTTATTTTTTTGTTGGTTCTTATATGAATTTTTGACAGGCTTTGGTAACAAAATTATTTGTAACTGTTGCACTCTCATAAGTAAGAATTGTATGTATATAACCACTTGGTCTTCCCATTGGCATGCGAATAAATGGGCTTGATTCCCAACCGGATATGTCGTTATACTTTTCTTGTAAAAAAACACGACTCTTTTCTAACCAATTTGGGTCAATACTAATTCCTAGATATTTATTAGCTATATCTATTCCTAATAATGCTAAAGCCGTTTGTAGAGAGTTTGATGCTTCATTTTCTAATGCCCAACCTCCATCTGCTTTTCTAGAATTGATTAAAAAATCTACAGCTTTTCTGATCGTTTGTTTGTCTCCATTATTAGCACAAATAGCTCTTATACTCACGTATGTACCGTAGTTTTTTCCGTAGTACCAGGTGCTTTTCCAAGAATATTCCTCGTGACTATTATATATGAAGGAAAGTCCTTGTTTTATTTCTTTAGAAAATCTATCCTTATCATAAATACTTAATGCATATAATACATTAGCAACAACATCGATATCAGATCCTATTCCCCATGCTTTATTTACCCAAATGGTTTGTAACTGTTCCTCTAATGATTGATTTTCTTTAGGTATAATCCAGGATTCCCATCCATTATCTGTATTAGCTTGATCTCTGAATAAAACTTTTAACGGTTCTTCAAATAAGGATGTCGTTTCCTTTTTGTATCCGCTTCTACACAGTACCTGTATAATCTGCGCTAAATCATCTGCATCCGGTGGTAATTCTCTTAATTTAGGAAAATAAGCCCAGCCTCCTACCCCTTTCTCTCGTCTGGATTCAATAAGATAAGCAGCTTCAGAGGTAATAATGTTTCCTAGTTGATTGTTTAATATCGTATTTGCATCAATAAAAGTATCTAAAATTAGAGCTCTCTGAAAAATATCTCCTTCCTGAAACTCCTCTGTTACCTGAAAAACCTCTGGAGAAAAAGGCATCACATGTTTTGTATTTACAAATCCTTCATAATACTCATTAACCAAATGATTAAGTCCATTCAGAAACATATTCTCCCAAGTATTCTTTTCAATAGAAGAATTTATTTGTTGAATAATGAGGTTTTCGATTTTATCTTCTGTCTTATCTATTTTAAACATCCTTCTTCTCTTTAATTAAACTGACTTAATAGCTGAAACAACATTTCTTTACTAGGTGGTTTTTGAATATTAATCGATTCTAATAATTCATATTCAGATACATTAGGTTTACTAAATAATGGAGCAGATAAATAGTATGAATCATCTACTTTAAACATTTCTGCTACTTCTTTTTCTTCTGTAACTTTATAATGATGGTATCTCAATTCACTTTCTACAGGTCCTGCCAAACAAGCGGCAACAATTCTGGGATGTAAACTTTCATTAGATGGTGAAGCGTGAAATAAAGCAGGGTTTCCTATATATGCTTGACCAGCTTTCATAAACAGTGGTTTCCCAAAACGTTCTAATAAAGAATCTTGTATTGATGAATATGGGAACAATTGTCCTCCACACCTAGGGCTATCTAAAATTGTATGACTGCCCGGAATGACCTGCAAGGCACCATTTTCTTGATTCGTATCTACTAATGGAACCCATATTCCTAGAGGGTTGAAATTTCTTTCATCCAAAAATGAAGGGTCTTGATGAAGAGGTACTACTCCGTTCTTTTTATTCGGATATTTTATATTAAAATTTCCCCAGAAAAACTTAACATCAATGAATAATTCCTGTATTGCTCTCCGAAAAATTGTATTTATTATTGAAGACACAGCGAATCGATATTCAGGATTTTTGCTCATTATTGTAGAAGCAAATGCTGCTTCTCCCAAATCTCCATGAAGTGTTCTATAGGAATTTATTAATTCTTCGATTTCTGATGCATTTAAAAAATCAACAACAACAAAACCATTTTTAAGAAAAGATTTATTTAAAATATCATCTTTAAAAAGTACTCTGGTATTTTTCTTTTTTTCAAAAGAATCGTCACTTAATAATTTCTCTGTAATGCTCATGATTTTTTATTTTTAAATTCGCTTTAGGCAATCAAAACAAATATTAGATTAGGCTGTAGTTACACCATTGATAATAGCATCAATTTTGGCTTCATTTAGCGGTTCGAATTGACTATCTACCTCTTCTATCTTTTTTGCTTTGCTTTCATCTGGTCTACTAAAAAGTGGATTTTCTATATAATGATCCGCTTCTAATTCAAAAACTTCCATGGTTTTTCCTGGGTTTTTAAAATCTTGATAATAGCATCTCATTTGGCTTTCTTCTTCTGCCATCCAGGCTAAAGCCGCAACTCTTTCTTCATTACTCATATTTGATGGAGACCAATGAAAAACTTTGGAGTTACCGATATAAGCCTGTCCTGCTTTGATGTCTAATCTTTTGAAATATTTTTTTAGTAATAAAGGCACTAAATCACCGTATGGAAATCTAGGTAATGTGCTTCTAGGGTATTCATTAAGTAAATGACTTCTGTCTATTACTTCTAGTGCTCCATTAGTCTCATTAGTATCTATGAGTGGTACCCATATCGTGATCCCCTGGTATTTACTTTCATCCACATATGTAGGATCTTGATGCATCGAACAAAGACCTTTCTCTTGATTGGGCTGTTTGGAAGTAAATATTCCAAAAAACATCTTAAAGCGATCAAAATGTTTATTAACCGCATTACTAAATACCGAAGTAATCGTATTAGATACTTTTTTTCTATAATTAGCATCCATACTCATATTAGATGTAGAAAATCCCATTTGAGTAGGTTGACCATTCAGCTCTTTATATATTTCTTTTAACTGGGTTACTTCTTCTATGCTTAAAAAATCTATAACCACATAACCTTTATCTTCAAATTCTAATTGAAGTTTTGGATCTTTAAAAATCGTTCTCATAAAATGTTTTAATTAAATTGTCTTAAAGGCATCTTTTTAATTAGCAATCGGTATTCTTTCGATCGCAAGAAATTATTGCTTTTTACCAAAAATCGTTTGTATCCGATACACCCAGGATAACATGATTGCAAAAGGAACAGCTGGGAATACCCAATAATTATATATAGGCTTAGCTCCTAAGAAAAGAATGGGATATCCTTTGGCTTTGGGATAATCTTCAAAAAATAGTTTAATACTATCATCTACTTCCAAAGGAATTCTTTTCACAAAGTTGAAAGAAAGCAACACCACTAACTTTGATAAAATTTTACATTTCCCACAATACCCCTGATAGTAAATTAAAATTCTATTTCTAGGAATAATTACATCTTGTTTCATCTATAATTTTTTTATTATATTTTATTAGTTTTGATTAGAAAGTCTTAGGAGATATCGGTAATTATTTTAGTTCAATAATTTATTTTTTAAGTATAAATTTATTCTAACGTTACCTTTTCTATCAACCCCCATTCCGTAATAAGAAACAGCACACTGAGTATCAAGAACACTATCATCTACAGGAAATGGTTTTACATCATTTTTTAATGTTGTTTTATTTAGTAAAGCAATCCATTCTTTAGAGTTCAGTTTTACACAAGAATTACAACCACACACATCTATTTTTGCATCAAACATTTTAGAGGAAGCAATATGAAAACCTATGTTAAAAACAAGTCCAGAAAGCCTTATCGCCTTATCACCAACAACATCGTTTAAAAAAGTAGTAAACTTGTTTTCTTTTAGTAAAGGAATATCTAAATCCTTAAATGAAGTAGGCTTTGATAAACGGAAATAGATTTTTGCTCTTAAGTTTTTTAGATTACTTCCTTCTAAACCTATACTCATGATATCTGCAAAAGGCTTAACAGCACTTATAAAAGAATCCACTTCAGTATTATTTGGCATTAAATCAGTAAGCCAGTCTCTTAAGCGCTTCCACGAGGCATCATGTCCTCCTCTTCTTCCGTCTATGTAAACAGCCATTCCTGATCTATCAGGTGAAGCTCCTAACCAAAACACTCCATCTGGATAGTCCTGCAACACCTCTTGTTCTTTAGGTAAATGATATGCTAACATCTCTTCGCATACCTTCTTAATGTCACTTGATCCTGTTCTTTTATAAAGTTTCTGTAAAGCCAGATAACTATATTGATATCGTTCTTTGGGTGGACCTATTATACAAGAAGGATCACTTATAAACCGTCCGTGCAATCCACTATTAGAAGAACTAATACAATATTGAAGCGGGCTTCCGTCAGAATTTAATCCTGATCTACCTCCAAGCGTCCACTTAGTCTCATTTGGTAAGGCAAGTAATTCATCTCTAAGCTGCAACACCTGCTTAGCCGGAGCCAAGCTAAGTGTTGTAGCATAAGATGAAAGTTGCGTTACATTATTAATGATATTTTCTTTAGTATCATTCATAAACACGCGTTTTACTATACTGGTTGAGTAATGATGTTACTTGGAGTACCATTGCTTCCTGCTGCACCACTATTTCCTGCGGTACCACCACTAGCTGGTTTTCCTCCCGGAGAGCCTGCTTTTCCAGCAGAACCTCCTAAGCCATCAACTCCTCCAGATCCTCCTTTTGGCGTTGGCGTTGAAGTAAGAACGTTTCCTCCGTGGTACTGTACAATAACCTGACTTCCATTTCCTCCGTTTCCACCGTTTCCACCATTTCCACCGTTTCCACCATTCCCTGCATCTCCACCATTACTACCTGAACAGTCAGAACCAGCAGGACATCCTGAAGGTTTTCCTCCATCTCCACCATTTCCACCAGTTTGTCCAGCACCTCCATTTCCGCCGTTTCCGCCAGTTCCAGCAGCAGCAGAAACGGTAATTGTTCCTGTAAGTTCACCTATTGTTATTGTTGCCGAAGGACAAGCTGCGCCATCACCACCAGAGGATCCACTTCCTCCTGCGGCTCCATTACTTCCTGATGTCCCTGAACTGGATTTTGGACGACAAACTGAATCCCAATCACAGTTTGCATTTGTACCATTATTACCACTTGGTGCTGGATTCGATTGACTTTGGCCATTTGTACCTGCCGAACCATCGGCTCCCGATATGATTATATCTCCTGTTAAATTGCTCATTTTGAATATTTTTTAAATTATTTCTTTATCAATTTTTCGATTTTAATATCTGCAGTTGTTAAGACTTTTATTTGTCCTCCTGGTTCAATTGTAACTTGCCCAAAACTTACAGAAACAGGTCCACTACCAGAAATCACTAAAGGGTTAGCGGGAGTGACTAATACGTCTGGTGCTACAGCATAAACCGCCACTTTAGGTAAACTAGCAGATTTAGCTAAGCTTTTACTTTTAGCCGAAGTATCTATTTTAAAATCTTTCATATCATCAAGATTTTTAAATTCAGGTGTATGACTTGAATCTGGATGAGGAGGGTTTGAAAAAAACAACTTCCCATCGGTTGTTGAAATACCATTTGTGCTCATAATTTTGTTTTATTAATTATTAATTTTACGAAATAAAGCCACCCTTAATAGAAAAATATAGTGATCAATTATATTTGAATTTTCATTTATATTTTATGAATTGTTATCTTAATACTGGAAAAATTTACTGTGCGATAACTTATAAAAACGATGATGTTATTGATGTCGTTTTTTACTCATAAAAAACTTTAAGAATTGCCCCTGTTTTTATGTTTGGAATCGGGTATCCAAACTTGTTTTTATAGTACTACATTACAAAACTACAACTAACTAATTTTAAAAAAACCAGTATAAACACCTGTTTTACAAGTGGTTTACCCTAGGTTTGTTTAACAATGTATTTCCTCGCATTTAAGAACAATGATCCTTAGGTACTTATTTACATTAATCCCCAAAAAACTTCAATAAACGGGGAATAATACTATTTTTTATAATTGATTTATTAGGGAAATAAACAAACACCTCTTTGGAGTAGGATGTATAATTAACTTGATTATAAATGGAATCAATAAATTTCAATTTCATCTATACTATTTGATGTTTGAATAACTTACAATAACGTTTTTGGTTTTCGACCTCTGTCAGAATATAAATCGAGGGAATAATCCACTTTAAAACTGCATATATTTAGTCACAATTATATTTGTAGAAGAAATATTTGAATAGGATTTTTTCAAAAGTGTTATATATAATTAATAAAAAGGAATACATAAGTTTCTGAATGGATCAACGTACAAGTACTATTGTTATCATTCTGAACTATAAAATGATTAAAATTTAGCTAAGCAGAGTATGATTATTTAGCAATTCATCTTCTAACGGTTATACTCCAACTACAAATTCCAGAGTCTTAGTACGCTGAATTTTTCCATTATCTGTTTCTATAAACTGAGGGGTGAAATAAATTTTCTTAGGTATTTCGTATTTAGAAAGTGTTTTAACACTATGTATAGCTTCTTTTAAAGTACTATACATTAACTCATTATAATCATTTTCAATGATTAAGATTACTTTATCTCCTAATGTATCATCAGGAATACTTGTTATAAAAAAACGGTGTCCAATAAGCAGTTGTAATTTTGTTTCAATCTCTTCTGGAAACAATTTAATACCTCCACTATTAATTACATTATCATAGCGCCCTTTCCAGATAAATTTTTTATACGTTTTGAGTTCCACTACATCATTGGTAATAATAGTTTCTTCATTTAGCTGAGGAGCCTTAATTATTAGACAATTTCTATCATCTGTACTCAATGTAATATTGGGCAAAGCTCTGAAGTACTTGCCATCCTTTTTGTCTTTTTTCTTTGGGTTGATTCTTCTTGCAGCAATATGAGTTATCGTTTCTGTCATTCCATAGGTTTCAAAAATTTTAGTTTTGATTCCTTGAATGAGTTCTTTTAGATTTTCTGATACAGTTCCTCCTCCTACTATTAATTTCTTAAGTAGATGGAGTCTGTTGATTGAGTTATCAAGTTGTAATGGTACCATTGCACAAAAATCATATTGCTTATAGACGGTATCCAAAGGATTTGTTTTAGGCGGAACTAAATCTATTTTCCATCCTAATACCATTGCCCGTACCAACATCATTTTACCCGCAATATAGGTAGCTGGTAAGCACAATAACGCCGTTGTACCTTCATTTACTTTAAAAAAAGCACCTGTAGCTTTTGCACTATTAACCATATGCTGTTTGTAAATCTTTATCTTTTTAGGTTTTCCAGTAGAACCTGATGTCATTACAACAATATGATCTTTCTCATTTAACCAATCTAATAGAAAATTACCAACTTCTTGCTCATAAAACTCTCCTTCTTTGATAAAATTATACGCAATTCGTTGTAAACCTTCATTATCCAAAGACTGTTTGTTAATACAAAAATCTTTGTGCACTTTTGGGGTAGAAAATGTATCTTTTGTTTGCATATCCAAATTTCAATTTTCTAACATATCCATAGGTTATGCTTAAGTAAATTGTATATTATGAATTTGTTATCATTCTTCTGTCAGAAGTTCTGGTTCTATTTTTCCGAATAATTTATCTTTCCATCCTGACCATTTATATTTTTTAGTCAAAATGAATAAAAAAGCAGGAAATATAATTAACACCGGAAATAGAATTTCGAAATTCACCTCAGGTTCTGCTGTATATAATAATAACGAATCTGTTTGAAAAGCCGTCCAACTGGATGTAACTAACATTGCTGTTACCAGGTTATTGGCCGCATGAAATCCTAATGCCAATTCCAAACCTTCATCCATCAATGTCATAATTGCTAAGAAAAATCCTGTACCAATGTAATAAACCATAATAATGGGTCCTAACTTGCTTACTTCTGGGTTAGCAATATGCATTAATCCAAATGTCACAGAGGTAATTACAAAAGGGATCCATTTTGTTTTTGTAGCAATACCAAGTCCTTGCATTAAATATCCTCTAAAAAAATACTCTTCAAAACTGGTTTGTATAGGTACTAATATTATTGCCATTATAGCTAATATCAAAAATGGTTGCAGTTTAAAATTTAACTCATAATCATCTGGAGAAACGATATATCCTATATATGTGGTAATACCAATATATAATGACATTAATCCAAACATAAAGAACACTCGTTTCCAATCTATTTTTTTTCTAGAAGTAGTTAATGAAGTTATGCTTTGCTGATGTACTATTTTTACCCAAAAGAATAATGCTCCCAAAAAAACAACAAAAGGTGCTACGGCTATAAGAAAAAATAAGGGTTTCCCGAATGTTTCTATTTGATTTTGCATAACAGTTTCGGTATCCTGTCCCATTAATAAACTGACTAAGAAATTTAAGATCATTAAACCAAAAAATCCTAGTGGGGGAAATAAATATTTCCACATTCCAAGTTTTCCTTTTCTTCCTTGTTCTATATACATCTATAATTATTTTATTAATCTAAATATGACACAACCCAATTCATATAAGGTTGATATGTTAATGTTCCATTATCTACTGCTAATGGAGCTTCTATATTATTAGTATATAAACCTCCAGTTCCTAAACCTTGTGGCATTTTACTATTTAAGGTAAAAGTATATTGAGCAATTGCATTTAATCCAATATTACTTTCTAATGCACTTGTGATCCACCATCCTATTCCTAGCTCCTCAGCCAAATCAATCCATTCCTGAGTGCCTTTAAATCCACCTATTAAACTTGGTTTTAAAATTATATATTGAGGTTCTATTGTTAGTAGTAGTTTTTTCTTTTCTGTTACATTAAAAACCCCAATTAATTCTTCATCCAACGCTATTGGTAATGGAGTTTCTTTACATAAAGTCTTCATCTCTTCTAATTGTCCTTGCTTAATAGGCTGTTCGATACTATGAAGATGATACTTACTTAACTTTAATAATTTTTCTAGTGCTTTATCAGAGGAAAAAGCTCCGTTAGCATCTACTCTAAGTTCGATAACATCTTTAGAAAACTGAGACCTTATATAAGAAAGAAGTTCCAGTTCTGCCTGAAAATCGATAGCACCTATCTTCATTTTTATACAATCAAACCCTTGATTTAGCTTATCCTTGATTTGATCTTTCATGAACTCCTTCTCTCCCATCCATATTAATCCATTAATAGGAATAGTGTCTTTTCCCTCTGTAAATTTTGAAGGAAATAATAAAAACGGGGAGTCACTTTCTAAAGATTTAAAAGCAATTTCTACACCAAACTGAATACTAGGAAACTCTTTTAATTCTTCCCAAAGTTGATCAACTCCTAAATGAATATTATTACAAGTCCATTTCAATTTCTCCTCATAATCAGGTCTGTCATCAATACTTAAAGTTCTTAAAATCCCACATTCTCCAATACCTTGTTTTTCTTCAGAAGTAATAACAATAAACCAGGTTTCTTTTGTCTTTAGTACCCCACGAGAAGTACCACTTGGTCTTTTGAATTCTAAAATATGTCTATGATAGGTAGCGTTCATTATAGTTCTATGCTCTGGCCAATATCTAACAACATAAGATCCTTATCTCTAGCAAAAAACTTTCTTTTAGCTTCATCATGATCAATCTCTATGTATCCAAAAGTATCATAATGTACTCCCAATACTTTATCACACGCTACAAAATCACTTGCGATTATAGCATCATCAATGCCCATTGTAAAATTATCACCAATAGGAAATATGGCTAAATCCAATTTAGTAGATAAAGGAATTAACTTCATATCCATTGTTAATGCTGTATCACCAGCTACATAAATGTTTTTATATTCACCTTCGATCACGAATCCTCCAGGTTGACCTCCGTAACTACCATCAGGAAAACTACTGGTATGGATCGCATTCACATATTTTACTTTGCCAAAATCAAACTCCCAATTACCGCCATGATTCATAGGATGTACTTCTATTCCTTTTGCTTGATAATGCATTGCTATTTCATAATTAGAAACGATGGTGGCATTATTATTCTTTGCAATAGCTTCAGCATCTAACGTATGATCCTGATGTGCATGAGTTAACAGTACATAGTCTACTTTAAAATCATTGATATCTAACGTATCTTTAGTCAATGGATTACCTGAAATAAAAGGATCTATTAAAACTTTGATATCCTTAATTTCTAACAATAATGTATTATGCCCAAAAAATGTAATTTTCATTATATGAGGTTTTTGTTTTTATTAAATATAAATTCCGTTCTCCGCGGGATAAGTTTTACTAGTTTAAAGCTTGCTTTTCGAACTCTTTAAATAAATTATAATTGTATTAGATCCCGCTCTGCAGCGGGATAAGTTCCACTAATAGTTTTAAGTTCGCTTTACAAGCTCCTTAAAACTAAGTGTCACTAAATTAAAAAATCTGCCCTAAACTAAATAATATGGCAAGTAAAAATGTTGATAATGCCACTTTTTTCAACTCTGGATCTAAATCAACTGCATTTTTTGTCTTTACCACTTTATTTAGATGAATCAATAATGGGATAAACGCCAATAAAAAAAGTAGATTCGTATAATATTCATATGTAAAAAATGAGAAAACTAGCATTGATACCATAGCTGATGTTATCAAGAAATAGTGGTATTTTCTGGCTTTTATTAACCCCATTTTAACTACAATCGTATTTTTTTTAGCTTTTTTATCACTATCGTGATCTCTCATATTATTAAGATTCAACACTGCAGCGCTCAAAAAACCTATAGTGGTTGCGGGAAGAAAAACTAACCAATTTAAATTCTTAGTAAATAAAAAATAACATCCTACCACACTAACCAATCCAAAGAATATAAAAACAAACACATCACCTAGCCCTCGATATCCATAAGCAGAATTTCCCATAGTGTATTTAATTGCTGCAATAATAGCTGCCAACCCCAAGAAGAAAAAGAAAACGGAATACACAAAATATTCCTTACCTAAGGATACGTAGATTAGTAAAATTGCTAAAATCAATGTAATGATAGCTGTAATAACAATACCTCTGAACATTTCTTTTTTAGAAATTATTCCACTCTGCAATGCTCGTTGTGGTCCTACTCTATCTTCATTGTCTGTTCCTTTTACACCATCACCGTAATCATTAGCAAAATTGGATAGAATCTGTAATCCCAGGGTCGTTGCAATAGCTAACCAGAAAATCGATTTATCAAAAAAATTTGGTCCAGATAAACAAATTAAATAATCATTAGACTCTATAACTTTCAGAATGTCTTCATATATAAATCTAACTCCTATAGAAGATCCTACAATAATTCCAGATACAGATAAAGGTAAGGTTCGAAGTCGTGCAGCAGAGATCCAAGCTTTGAATTTGGTCATTCTAATTAAATTATTGTCAAAGGAACAGTATTTTAATTAAAAAAAAAATAAAAAATACTTCTGTGATTTTTTTAAATTAGCGTTATGCCAATTCATTTACCATTAGAATTTCCTTCTTTTAATATATACAGTACACCATTGCTAATTTTGGTGTTACAAGCTTTTTTATTTGCATTCCTTTTATTAGTGCGTTACTTTAAACAGAAATATGTTCCCGCCTTAATACTATCCATACTTATTTTTATTACTGGATATCATAGAACTACCTATACCATTGGTTTTATGGATTGGTATGATACCTATAGAAACACAAAGATTAATTATTGGCTTATTGCATTATCATTAGCTATTGGTCCTTTACTCTATTTTTATGTAAAATCAATAACAACATCTAATTTTAAGTTCAGAAAAAAGGATATTATACATTTTATTCCCGTTAGCTTATACATTGTCTATAAAATATGTATTCTTATTTATGATGCTTCTCAACCAGGATTCGATGAAACTCAAAATGGGTATCTAAAGGTTTTTCTAGATGAAAAATATGTAAGTCCACTAATAGGAATTATAGAAAATCTACAAATGTTATTATATCTAGCATTTACCATACAGCTATATTACATATACAGAAAGAAGATTCAGCAGTTTTTCTCTAACACCTACAGTCTAGAGTTAAATTGGATTAGAAACTTTCTTTTTATTTATTCTTTTCTATTTTTATATAGCATTTTTCAGGGAGTTATAGGCTCTGTGATTACAGATTTACATTGGACACAAAAATGGTGGTATCATTTTTTTACAGCCGTAGCTATTATCTACATTGGAATCAAAGGATATTTTACAGATACTAATAAGTTGAATAATCTAAATTTTTCGGTGACTATTAAAGAGAATACTGATACTCCACAGATTGAAATTAGTGAAGATATAATTAGAGTTAAAGAAAAAATTGAAGTGTTCATGGAAAAAGAAAAACCATTTCTTAATCCAGATTTAAATCTTACAGAACTTTCTAAAATGCTTAACATCCCTGCCTCGACCTTATCAGATACTATAAATTCGGGATTTGAGAAAAATTTCAATGATTTTATAAATTCATACAGAGTTGAAGCTGTACAAGTGATGTTACAAGAGGGAAAACAACAACAATTATCTCTCTTAGGAATCGCATATGAATGTGGTTTTAATAGTAAAGCAACCTTTAATAGAGTGTTCAAAAAATTAACAAACACATCTCCTTCACAATTTGTAGCATCCCAAAACAAAGCTTGATTCAGCATTTTTACGAATTTCACAATTCTACAAAGATGGATTTTTATCTTCATTTTTATAGATTAGCAGCTTAAACCAGTATTGAATATTGTTTCAATTCTTTTATCGTTACTTTATTATAGTTCTGAATAATGTTTTGAAACACAAAAACTAACACATGAAACATTTATTAACAACTATTTTTTTGGGACTTTTTAGTATCCTTATCTCCTGTAAGAGTGATACTAAAACAACTCCTTCAACAACCGAAACCGAAACATTAGAGACTTCCAAGCAAGTTACTACAGAAAATATGCCCTTTATTTGGGAAGGTGCAAACGTTTATTTTTTATTGGCTGACAGATTCAAAAATGGAGATACTACCAATGATGACGTTTTAGAAAGAAAAAAAGAAACCGGAGTGTTGCGAGGTTTTGAAGGAGGAGATATAAAAGGAATCATACAAAAAATTGAAGATGGGTATTTTACTAATCTTGGAATTAATGCGCTTTGGGTAAATCCATTAGTAGAGCAAATTCATGAAAGTGTTGATGAAGGAACGGGTAATACGTATGCATTCCATGGATATTGGGCAAAAGACTGGACTACTATAGATCCTAATTTTGGAACTTATGATGATCTTAAAAAATTAGTAGAGGTAGCTCATCAAAACGGTATACGAATTCTAATGGATGTGGTTATTAATCATACGGGACCTGTAACAGATAAAGATCCTGTTTGGTCAGATGATTGGGTACGTACCACTCCACAATGTACATATAAAGATTATGAAACTGCTGTTAAATGTACTTTAGTAAAAAATCTTCCTGATGTTAAAACGGAAAGTGATGAAGAAGTAAAACTTCCTGAAGCATTAAAAGCAAAATGGGAAAAAGAAGGTCGATTAGAAGCTGAAATGGATGAATTGGAAATCTTTTTTGCAAAAACAGGTCTTAAAAGATCTCCCAAAAACTATATCATTAAATGGTTAACTGATTATGTAAAAGAGTTAGGTATTGATGGATATCGCGTAGATACTGTAAAACATGTAGAAGAAGGTGTATGGGGCGTATTAGCTGAACAAGCAAAGGTTGCTTTTACAGAGTGGAAGAAAAATAATCCGGATAGGGTATTAGATAACAATGAATTTTATGTTCTTGGAGAATTATACGGATATGGAATTGATGGAAAGCGTTTTTATGATTTTGGAGATCGTAAGGTAGATTATTATGCTAACGGATTTGATAATCTTATTAATTTTCAGTTTAAATATGATGCAAGACAATTAAATTATGAAAAACTATATAGTAAATATAGTACCGCATTGCAGACTGGTTTAATTGGTAAAAGTGTTATGAATTACATCAGTTCTCATGATGATGGTGATCCTTTTGATAAAGAAAGAAAGAAAACCTATGAATCTGCAACAAAGCTTTTATTAACTCCTGGTATTTCTCAGGTATACTATGGAGATGAAACGGCAAGATCATTAATCATTGAAGGAGCACAAGGAGATGCTACACTAAGATCAAATATGAACTGGGAAGATTTGGAGACAGAAGAAACTAAATCACTATTATTACATTGGCAAAAATTAGGGAAATTCCGAAAAGATCATCCAGCCATTGGAGCTGGAAAACACAAAATGATTAGTGAAACTCCATATGTATTTTCAAGAACATATAAGAAAGAAGATGTTACTGATAGTGTCGTTGTAGGGTTAAACCTAAGAAAAGGAACAAAAACATTAAAAGTCAATGCTGTCTTTAAAGAGGGTACTGTTTTAACAGATGTGTATTCTGGAACAAATGTTACCGTAAAAGATGGCAGTGTGACAATAAAATCTGATAATGATATCGTACTATTAGAAGCTAAGAAATAGCCTATTAACATACTGTCTCACTTAAAATAGGACGGCTCAAATTATGATTTGAGCCGTCCTATTTTGTTTTGGGGCGCAGTATTCATAACTGATTCAGACATTTGAACTATCAAACAATCTAAAATCATATTAGTTATGAAAAATGTTATTAAAAAAATTATTGTTCCAATTACTATGGCGCATTGGTCTATAGATTTACTATTTGCGTTTCCTAGAATCATCTGTGGTTATTTTTTAGCTGTGAATTTTGGAGGAAGTAAATTCGGGGTTCCCTGGAGTCCAGAAGGAGCACCTGATTTAGCTTTCCTAGAAGTTGTAGAATGGTTCCCTAAAGATATTGCAGAATACGGAGGTATTTTTGCTATGTTCCCAGTATTCTTTGCCTGGATGGGTGCTGCTAGTGAAGCTATCGGAGGTGTATTCCTACTATTAGGTTTCAAAACAAGAATCGCTTCCTTTTTCATTATGTGCACGATGCTAGTTGCCATAATTTTCCAGAAATGGGATGGTGGGATATGGGGAATGCTACCTGCAATGGGATTCTTATGGATCGCTATCTACAATCTTGTCTTAGGATCAGGAAAATTCGGAATCGATTATGTGATTACTAAAAAGTGGTTCGGAGTAGCTTAATCACAATACTATCAAAAATTTAATCTAAAAATATAAAGTCATGAAAAAAGTCATAAACATATTATTATTATCGGTTAGTTTAACAACCTTGTCTCAAATAAAAGGAAATAAAGAAATCATCACCAAAACATTTGATGTTAATAATATCGAAAACGTAAAAATTAATTTTTATGCTCAAGTAATTATTGATCAATCTAAAGAAGAAAGCCTAACTATAACTACAGATGCTAACTTAATTGATTATATAGATAAGGAAGTTATAGATGGGACCTTACACCTGGATCAAAAAGAATGGATACAACCATCAGAAAATGCTAAAATAGTTATCGGTGCTCCTAATATTAGAAAAGTAGAAAGCGGAACACATGATACTACAAGAATTATTAATCTTGATAATAGTTACATTCAAGTTTTAGCACCAATCGGTAAAATTTTTATGGATGGAAAAACAAAAGAACTACGTATCGCAGGAGAGCTTGCTACTATCGATTCATCTAGCCTGATTGCAGAAAATGCTAGAGTAAACATATGGAGTCGTGGTTCTGCAAAAGTGTATGTTACTAATGAATTAGATACTAAATTAAGTAAAGAAGCCAAGCTCAAAATCATGAATACTCCAAAAAAAATAAAAGGAGATGCAAGAAAAACAGTCACGCATAGCAAAAAGAAAATCAAAAACAGCTTGGTGAAATATATAAAATTCAAAATCAAAAATAATTCATTAACCAGAAATCAATTCTTAGTTGTTGGTCCTAAACCCGATGGTTCGAAATTTAGCTATGGATTTCCGATGATGCCGCAAGCGGTTAGAAAGGAAAATTGGACCACTGGAACCAAGGTATATAAGGTAAGTACATTAGGAAAAAGAAAATTATTGATTACAATAAAAGAAGAAGATGAAAATAAGACTGTAGTATTATTTTAATTACGAAATACCCCAAGAAGAACTTACCTCCTGTATTCAAGGAGGTAAGTGTTGGGGAAAACAAAAAAAGTAAGGGAAAAATTGTAATTGGAATACCTGTCAAAGATAAAAAGGATTAAGGAATTTTGGTTACGGTTAAACCTCAAACTTTAGCTGGAATACAAGCATAAGTTAGTTTTTGAAGTAATAAACAACTAATGACCAGTATCTTACGGGGAAAATTCCTCAATCCGTTTGATAATATTTTTTTCTAATATTTTTTTTAACAATAAAAAGTAAATTTATTGTTTTAAAAGATTTCAAAGATTTAGATAAAGGGTTAAATTTGCCGTAATCATTTTTTAAAACAAACTAATTTTATAATCCTTGGAAAATAAAAAGGCGCTCAAATTAATTGACAAAATTCTGACTGATCTAGAAAAATCTGGAATCAATACAGATACTCTAATAGAGGATCTTAAATCTTTGAGATCTTATGCTTTAGAACAGCAAGTACCATTGGTGGTAAAAGTGTTAAGACTTACTTATGAACATATCGAAGAAAATGATAGTTTTCTTATCCCTATTCCAGATGATGAACCTATCGAAGAACAAGAAGAGGGCAATGAAGCACCAGTAGTGAATAATGAAGATGTAAATCCGGTAGAAAGCCTTATGTATCTTGTTTCCTTATTTAAGGATTTAAAAAATAAAATGAATGTTATGGATTTGGCAGATTATAGAGATGCCTTGAATGCATAGAATATATATAATACTATTTTTCTTCTATAGTATCTTAAAAACCTTGATCATTTTTCAGGGTTTTTTTAGTTTAAATACATAAAGTTAATTGTACACTACCCTCTTTATAACCAACGTTTTGGAACGTTTTATGTATACATTGTAATTATTATAACAACTTCTCGACAAATTTTATGATTTTATAAACGATAAAAAATCAATTATATATTATTTTTGTTGCCTTGTGGAAAAATTGTTATGAAAATGAATCCCCGATCTGTAAAAAAAACACGATTGCAATTATTGCATCAATACTATAGCTATACAGGTTTCTATAAATTTTTAGGAATCAGTTTAAAAAAAGCATTACCTCCTATCCTACTCTTTATAGCAGGTCTATTGATCGTAAACTATTTTGTTATTAATATCAATGATTTACTGATTTATGTAACAGAAAACTATTCAGACTATGTAGTTTTTAGTGTGTTTTTTGCTTCAGAATCTTTGTTGGGCCTTATTCCTCCAGAAATTTTCATTGCCTGGAGTGACAAAACAACTAGCCCTATCTTATATCTCTCTATACTTGCCCTATTGTCTTATTTAGGAGGAATTATCTCCTATTTCATAGGAAAATCAATTACCAAAATCCCCTCAGTTCACGAATATTTAGAGGTTAAAATGGCAAAACATATTAGGAATACTCGCAAATGGGGAGGGTTTTTAATTGTAGTAGGAGCATTACTTCCAATTCCTTTTTCTATTACCAGTATTGCCGCAGGAATGATAAAATATCCTTTTATTAGTTATTTACTTTTTGGACTGTTGCGTTTTGTAAGATTCTATTTGTATGCTGTTGCTATTTTTAGTTTAGTATAGAACTTATTAGAACAAAATAACCTGTAGGGTAATCATATATCTGAATTGATTTGTTTTTATGGAAAAACTAACTCGGTATTTTTATAAAGTTTTAGTTTCTAATGGCTTTTCAGAAACAATGGCAGAATACCTGAATG
Source organism: uncultured Aquimarina sp. (assembly GCF_947492405.1). Classification (GTDB taxonomy): domain Bacteria; phylum Bacteroidota; class Bacteroidia; order Flavobacteriales; family Flavobacteriaceae; genus Aquimarina. Next base: position 652,902 of record NZ_CANLMP010000001.1, on the reverse strand, counting down.
TGGTTATTGGTGTTTGCTTATTACTGGTAACATTATTTGTTCTAGATAAAATCATCCGAAAGGTAATCTTAAATCTTTTTAAAAGATATGCTTCAAAATCAAAGAATACTTTTGATGATTATTTAGTAAAAAACAGAACATTTGATTACTTATCGCACATCATACCATTATCCATAAGTATTTGGATAATACCTAAGCTTTTTATAGCTTTTCCCATTGCAGAAAACTATCTAGAAATCCTATTTGATATTTTTGTTATCGCATTAACCATTTGGATTGTAAGAAGCATCCTGAGAACACTCAGGGATTTTCTTAAATCCTTAGAATCTTTTAAGGATAAACCCATAGACAGTTATGTTCAGGTTTTTATGATTGTCGTATGGTCTATTGGAGCCATTTTTATTTTCTCATCGATTACAGGAAAATCAATATGGACATTTCTAACTGCTCTTGGTGCTATGTCTGCTGTTATTTTATTAATATTTAAAGACACTATACTAGGTTTTGTTGCTAGTATACGGGTAGCTGTAAATGATACTGTTAGGATTGGTGATTGGATTACCATGGATAAATATGGTGCCGATGGAGATGTTATAGAAATAAACCTATCCTCTGTTAAAGTTCAGAATTTTGATAAGACAATTACAACAATTCCTACATATCATTTAACTTCTCAATCCTTCAGAAATTGGCGTGGTATGATGGATTCTGGTGGACGTAGAATCAAAAGAGCTATTTTAATAAAAGCCTCTAGTATTAAATTCTTATCAGAAAATGATGTAGATCGTCTTAAAAAAGTAGAAATTATTAAAGAATATCTGAACGAAGCACAGGAAAAGATAAGTTCATATAATAAAGAACATCATATAAATAAAGAAGTTCTAATGAATGGTAATAACTTATCTAATATGGGTGTTTTTAGAAAATATGTAGAATCTTACCTAGAGAGTCATCCAAATATCAATAATGAGATGATGATTATGAGTCGCCAATTAGCGCCTACCTCTCAGGGAACACCTTTAGAAATTTATGCTTTTAGTAATGATAAAGTCTGGAAAAACTATGAAAAAATAGTTGCAGACATTTTTGATCATTTATTATCTGCTATCCCTTATTTTGATCTCGAAATATTTGAATTAGACTATCGTAATAAAAAATAGGTATTTATTAACGTTTGGATATATTCTGAGCCTTAAATTTGCATCCAATTTTAAACAAATAAAAAATATGATTACCAGTTTCAGATTTATTAGCTATCTCGAAGGAATTTCATACTTAGCTATCCTATTTGTTACGATGCCACTTAAGTACTTATTTGCATCTCCTGAGCCTAATAAGATAATTGGTATGGCACACGGTTTTTTATTTCTTGCTTATATTGTATTTGCTTTTTTAGTAAAACCAGAAAAAAGATGGGATAATAAGACATTGGTAATAGTACTGATATGCTCCATAATTCCTTTTGGAACTTTCTGGATGGATGGAAAGTATTTGAATAAAAAAGTAAGTGAGTAAAGGAGTGTGTGAGTCAGTGAGTATCCTTATATTATTCATAACACTCTAATAATATAATACTCACCTCTAAAATACTCAATAACTCATTGCCTACTCCGGATATTCAATCCTTAAATGGTAGATATTGGTTAACTTTCGTTTAAAGACCTTCTTGACTTGTTGGATTTCTTTAAATGTAATGTTTGCATTAAGAAATTGACCTTCGTCCATTTGTTTATTCACTATCTTCTCCACAAATGAATCAATTAAACTACTGGTTGGATTTTTCAAACTCTTGGAAGCGGCCTCTACACTATCACTCATCATCAAAATTGCAGTTTCTTTAGAAAAAGGTTTCGGTCCTGGATATTGAAAATCTTCCATGTTCACATTCTCATTAATTTCCTTGGCTTTCATATAAAAATAATAAACCGTACTGGTTCCGTGATGTGTTCTTATAAAATCAATTACACGATCTGGTAATTTGTTCTTTTTGGCGATCTCAATACCTCTTATAACGTGATTGATGATAATATTAGCACTTTCTTTAGGAGATAATACATCGTGTGCATTTCCTGATGCCGTTTGATTTTCAGTAAAATATGTGGGATTCGCCATTTTACCAATATCATGATATAAAGCTCCTACTCTAACCAACATTACATTTGCTCCTATTTCACTAGCTGCAGCTTCTGCAATATTGGCAACATTAAGAGAATGATGAAAGGTTCCTGGAGCTTTATCAGATAGTTCTCTTAATAAAGAAGAATTAGTATCACTAAGCTCCAAAAGAGAAACATCAGAGATGAGACCAAACATCTTTTCATAAGCATAAATCAATGGATGTACTATTAATGTAGCAAAACCACTTATAACGAATAACCCAATAGTTGTCCAATCAATATCACTAATACTTCCTTCATGAATTATATGAAAAGCAATATAAGCCAAAATGTAGATCCCAGTAATCTGTCCAACTGTAATGAATAAGTTTGCTCTTTTATAAGATTCAGAAATAGTTAGTATGGTAACAATACCAGCAATAATTTGTAAAAACGTATATTCATAACTATTCGGAACAACAAACCCTAAAATCATTACTGTTACTACGTGCGTAAATAATCCAAGTCGAGAATCAAAGAAAGCCTTTAAAATCAACGGTAAAATACATAACGGAACTATGTAAATATAATCTGACTTGTATTTAACCACCAATGTAGTGATTAAGACCATTAACAGAATATTAAATGCGATAAAAGTAACCTGAGTATTATTATCATAAATATCCCTTCTATACTTTCGTATGAAAAGCAATAACATTAACAAAGCTAGAGAAACTAGAATCCCATACCCAAAAACAATCCAATAAAAGTTCTTATCACTCCATACTTGTGACTCATATTCCGCTTTTAAAGATGTAAGTATTTGCAATCTGTTTCCTTCTACTACCTCTCCTTTTGCAATGATCCTACTTCCTTTAGAAACACTACCTCTAGTAGTAAGTACCTGAGCTAATTCATTTTCTAGTGTACTTTCAGTTAATTTTTGATTTAGAGATACGTTTGGTTTAATTAAATCATAAAATAAGGCTACAAAACCACTTTTAAATTTAACATATTCGCTTTTATCAATTCTAGAGTTGATAAGTGCGGTAACCGCATTAGGTGTCAATATTTGTCCAAAAGTGATAGCTTCTGCTTTATTACCTTTATTAAGAAAGATCTGTCTTTTACTCTCATAGGCATATGATTCTTGTAAAACACCATATCTATAAATATCATTAAGAAGTATCCTACCAAAAAGCTTTGCCTGTTTTCCTGAACTACTTTGATCTAAAGTTTCTAAATTACTTTTAAACGCAGCATTATAATTATCTTTTGCAGTATTTGATATAATAGTATCATACTCAAAATACGGTATGTTATTATCTTCGATACGTTTCTTCTCTGCGTCAATATCTTCCTGAGTTTTTGCAATAGCAAAATCAAACGGAGCATATAAGTTTTCATACTGCCAAGGCTTTCCTTTTGTAAACTCATACTTAAAAACCCCTCCTTTTGGGAATAAATATACTATGAGAATCAATGTACTAACAAAAAGAAACCCTTTATATAAAAAGGATTGATTTTTATAAAAATTATTTAAAAACTTTTTCACCAGAATATTCGTATAGATTACTCAAAAGTACTAAAAAATAAGTCAGTACAAAGAAGGTCAAAAAATAGCCCATCGTATAATTTAGGATTAGTAAATCCTATCAATAACTTAGCTATGTATATCCTTCAAAAATCCTTAAATTCGCAAAATAACAAACACACATATATTAAATTCGAATATAATGAGCAAAGACGTTGTAATAGTATCAGCAGCACGTACTCCAATAGGTAGTTTTTTAGGAAGTTTATCTACGGTTCCTGCTACACAATTAGGATCCATAGCAATAAAAGGTGCATTAGATAAAATTAATTTAGACCCTTCATTGGTTGAAGAAGTATTTATGGGTAATGTTGTACAAGCCGGAAACGGACAAGCACCAGCCCGACAAGCAGCTTTGGGAGCTGGTCTGAATGATTCGGTACCTTGTACTACAGTTAATAAGGTATGTGCCAGTGGTATGAAAGCTGTAATGCATGCAGCTCAGGCAATTGCACTAGGTGATGCTGATATTATAGTAGCTGGTGGAATGGAAAACATGAGTTTGATTCCTCATTATGTAAGACTTAGAGCTGGACATAAATTTGGCCCTCAAACACTAGAAGATGGTATGCAACGTGATGGTTTAGTAGATGTGTACGATCAAAATGCTATGGGAGTTTGTGCAGATTTGTGCGCAACAGAACATAATTTTAGCAGAGAAGATCAAGATGCTTTCGCTATTCAATCGTATAAACGCTCTGCAAAGGCCTGGTCAGAAGGTAAATTTGCTAATGAAGTTGTTCCCGTTCCAGTACCACAACGTCGTGGAGAACCTGTAATGGTTACAGAAGATGAAGAATATAGAAACGTAAAAATGGAGAAAATTCCCGCCTTGCGTCCCGCTTTTACAAAAGAAGGAACAGTCACAGCTGCGAATGCTTCCACCATTAATGATGGCGCAGGAGCTGTAGTAGTAATGAGTGCAGAAAAAGCAGCGGAGCTTGGATTAAAACCGTTGGTAAAAATTAAAAGTTATGCAGATGCAGCTCAGGAACCTAAGTGGTTTACAACAGCACCAGCAAAAGCATTACCAAAAGCTATCGATAAAGCAGGAATCAAATTAGAGGATGTAGATTTCTTTGAATTCAATGAAGCTTTCTCTGTAGTAGGATTGGCTAATATGAAAATACTTGGGTTGAATGACTCTAATACCAATGTTAATGGTGGAGCGGTATCTTTAGGACACCCATTAGGATGTTCTGGTGTTCGTATTTTAATTACATTGATGAATGTATTAGAACAAAATAATGCAAAAACCGGAGCAGCAGCTATTTGTAATGGTGGTGGTGGTGCTTCAGCAATGGTAATTGAGCGTCTATAATTAGCGTATCAAATATCATAGAAATTTATTAAATGTTTAATATCTAGTACCTATAAAGATTCATGCTATACGGTATTTGCAATCTTAGTATTGTCCCTTTACGTTTTGAACCAAGTGATCCTAGTGAAATGGTATCACAGGTTTTATATGGTGATCATTTTAAAATTTTAGAAAAACGAAAAAAATGGAGCCGAATCCGCTTAGCTTTTGATACCTATGAAGGTTGGATTGATAATAAACAGTATGTAGAGATTACAGAAGAAGAATATAAAGATTTTGATACAAAACCATTAGATGTAACTGCTGATTTAATTGATTTTGTAAGCTGTAGAGATAATCAGTTAATGCCAATTGCTTTAGGTTCGTCATTAGGAGCTTTAGATTTTTTTGAACATCAATATGATGGTAATAGAATTACAGAGCAACAACCAAAAGAAAAATTAGTAGAAACAGCATTTATGTTTCTGAATGCTCCTTATTTATGGGGCGGAAAAACAAATTTTGGTATCGATTGTAGTGGTTTTACCCAAATAGTTTATAAACTAAACGGATATAAATTATTGCGTGATGCTTCTTTACAGGCAACGCAAGGAGATCCTTTAAGTTTTATCGAAGAAAGCGAACCGGGTGATCTGGCATTTTTTGATAATGACGAAGGAGCAATTACCCATGTCGGTATTATTATGAAAGATAACTATATTATCCACGCGCATGGCAAAGTGCGTGTGGATCGTATAGATCATACCGGAATTTTTAATGCAGAACAACGCTTATACACTCATAAATTAAGAGTTATTAAGCGAATTGTATAACAGAACAAAAAAATATGGAATCTCAGGAATTAAAAATAGTAAGAGTTCTTCCTGAAGATAACCATAAACTTCTGGAGATTGGCCGTCAAACATTCTACGATGCTTTTGGTCCTCCGCATAATACACCAGAGAATATTCATTATTATCTAAGTCAGAAATTTACCTTAGAAAAAATTACAAACGAGATTCTAAATCCTGAATCTCAATTCTTCTTCGCTTTGTATAAAGATGAACTGGTTGGCTATTTAAAACTAAACTTTGGAACAGCGCAAACAGAAGTTATATCAGAAGACTCTATAGAAATTGAACGGATTTATGTAATAAACACTCATCAAGGTCAGGGTATTGGCCAGTATCTTTTGGATAAAACAGTAAAAATTGCCAAAGAAAAAGAAATAACCTTCATATGGTTAGGAGTTTGGGATAAAAATAAAAGAGCAATACAATTTTACGAGCGAATTGGATTTAAAACCTTTGGCAAGCACCCATTTATGTTAGGTTCTGATAAGCAAACAGATATCCTGATGAAGTTGATTCTATAAGCATTTTAAAATTTTAATATTTTTATAACATTTCGCTTTAATAATTATAATTAATTTTGAAACGATCATTTCAATAATATGCCAAAAGTAGAAACTTTTAATAGAGAACAAGTATTGCAAAATGCAACAGAAGTATTCCATAAAAAGGGATATAACGGAACCTCTATGCAAGATTTAGTAGATGCAACTGATCTAAATAGATCTAGTATTTACAATTCTTTTGGGAGCAAACTAGGCATATTTATGGAAGTACTTTCGCATTACCAATCTATTGCCAAAAAAAATATAGGAAAAGAAACAATACAAGCGCAAAATGCTTTAGAAACCATTAAATCAATTTTCGAAATGTATCTGAAAGATATTATTACAGATCCAAATAGAAAAGGTTGCTTGATCGTAAATTGTAAATCTGAAATGACCAATCAAGAACCTTTAATAAAATCTTTTATGGAACAAAATCAAGAGCAAATGTTAGCTGTCTTGGAAGATTTAGTTCATAATGGACAAATGGAAAAGGTTTTTAATGAAGATCAAACTGCAGGTCAGTATGCGCTGTATTTATATTCTGCAATACAAGGATTTCGTATGACAGGAATACTAAATAATAATGAGGATGAACTTAAGAACTTAATAAACACAGTACTAAAAGTACTATATTAATATTTTTTTAACCTATTTTGAAACGATTGTTTCAAATAAAATATAACATGATGAATAAATTAAAAAACAAAGTCGCAGTAATAACCGGAGCTAATAGCGGTATCGGTTTAGCAACCGCAAAATTATATCTTCAAGAAGGTGCCAAAGTAGTAATTTCTGGAAGACGTCAAGAAGCATTGGATGAAGTAGCTAAAGAACTAGAAGGTGATTTCATAACCGTCAAAGCTGATGTTGGTATCGCAGCTGATAACAAACATTTAATACAGGAAGCTACCAATAAATATGGGAAAATCGACATTCTTTTCTTAAACGCAGGAATTGCACCTCCTACTCCTACTACAGACATTACAGAAGAACATTACAATGAAATATTTGACATCAATGTTAAAGGTCCCATTATCGCTACAAAAGAAGCATTACCGCATATAAATGATGGTGGAACAATTCTTTTTACTAATTCTGTCGTACATCAAAAAGGTTTTGACGGATTAGGGATCTATTCTGCTTCCAAAGGAGCTTTACGTGCATATCAAAGAGTATTGACATCAGAAGTGAAATCCCGAGGAATTCGAGTAAATGCAATTGCACCTGGTCCTATTGACACACCAATCTATGGAAAAATGGGGCTTCCAGAAGATGTAGTAGAAGAAATGGGTAAAGGATTTGCACAACAGGTACCTCTTGGACGTTTTGGAACATCCGAAGAGATTGCTAAATCTGCTTTATTCCTAGCCTCTGAGGATGCATCTTATATTAACGGAGTTGAATTAGAAGTAGATGGTGGATTGAGTCAAATTTAGTGTTTTCATTTTTAGTAATTTACCCGAAAAGCACCGTGTTTTAATCATACTGTCACATTGAGCGGAGTCGAAATATATTAAGAGCCAACAATTATTATTTCTCGACTCCGCTCGAAATGACAGACAAACTGTCTTTATCAGACAGTTTTTTTACATAGCTACAGATTGAGCCAATATGTAATCTTTAAGACTATAGATCGAGTACGCACATCAAAAGCAAATCGATTCATCGGATCATCCACATCGCCGGTCAGGTAATTATCTGTATACACTAGAATCAAATCAGATACAGGTGCAAATCTCCATTGAATACGAGCATTGATGTTCGTATTATCATTTTGAGAATTATATTGTATAAAAACTGAGGTAAACAAACTTTTAGAAAAAGTATAGTCTATTCTTGGACTTATCAAATAGGTTTGTCTTGTTCCGTCCAAATGTGGTAAATCAAACACATTCACAGCATAGTTTAAAGAGAAAAAACCCTTAGGTTGAAAACGCATATTAAAACCGCCACTGGTACCGTAGCGCCAACCATTAAAGTATTCTCCAATGTATGGACTTACATTCCAACTGAACACTTTTCTTCTATCACTTCTATAATTTCCGGTAAAACTAACCCAAGAAAAGTCTTGATCAGCCGCCAATTCTACTGAATCAGTACCCGTGGGATCAAAAGGGTCGAATAAATATACATAACTATGATTCAGATTAAATCCAAAGTTTGATCTTTGAGTCAGCTCCCCACCCCATCCAACAGACAAAAAATGATCTGTTTTACCAAATCCGGGGCGCCAAAAAATATCTGCCTCTGCTCCATAACTATGATTATTCAAAAAATCATTCTGAGGATAATAACGTAATTCTGCATTAGGGCTTATTCTAAAGTAATTAGTTCTTGGCACGAATCCTACTTCTGCATTATAATCTTCATGAACATATTCGTGTTTCCAGAGTGCTCCAAACTTTCTAGTATTATAATTAACCGTTGTTCCTTGAGCAATTGCAATATCTGTATCAGGGGTAAAAGTTCCGTGAACAAAACTTTTACCAAACCAGGTGTTACTTCGTGTAGAATAATTATAATCAATACCAGCCATTCTGTTATACCGATTAATATCTAATGTATCTAAATTTTCATCAAAATTGACAGCCTGTTTATTGACGGCAATAATTCCGATATTAGACCGTATACCAATTTTACGCTGTACAACAGCTACTCCAAAGTTAGTTCCAGGTATCCCCTGTTTTTTACTGGATTCAGTTTGCATATTCAATAAACCTACTCTTGTCTTAGGATCTAATTTTCCGCTAATACGCAATCCGCCATAAATTCTATTCTGTACCAATTCTTCTGTAGTAACATCTTCTGATGCTCCAATACGTCTGGAAAAGAATGGATTGATATTAGAAAAACCAAATTGTCCAAAGAGATCGGCATTTTCTAAAAAGAATTGCCTCCTTTCTGGAAAAAAGATTTCAAAACGATCCAGGTTCGTGATTTGTTCATCCACTTCTACTTGTGAGAAATCAGGATTTACAGTTAAATCAAGATTCAATCCTGGTGTTAAAGCGATCTTAGCATCACCACCAACTTCAAAAATCTCATCTGTAGGAGTATTATCTTCATAATCTTTATTAATTCCTGATGAAACAAAAGGTATTAAAGAAATCGCACTACTTTTGGTCGTCAAATCTTCTTCCCAAATCATATCTGCAGTATACGCTAAAGTAAATACTACCTGATTACGAGGTGTTCCTGGATATGTACTAATTTCGTTAGACTGTGTATCGAATCGATAGCTAGTAAATCCCCACTTTTTTGAAGGTATCGGGTACCTAAATGTGCTAAAAGGGATCTCTAATTCAGCAGTATAATAACCATCATACTTCTTGGCTTTTCCTCTCCACTTATTATCCCACGAAGTAGAAAAGTCTTGAAACATATTTCCTCCATTACTAATGGTCCCCTCTCTTAGAACACCTTCTGGATTGATTCCAAAATAAAAAGCATTTGTTTCATCATCAAAAGTATCAAACAATAGCGTAATATTATCATTCCCACCGGCTCTATAGTCTCTGCGTAAAGATTCTACAACCCAATCATTTCCCTTTGCATAACATTTAATTCCTATATATAAATTCTTTTTATCCGTGCACATATAGATTTCTGTTTGTGCAGCAGCTGGCAGAGAATCATTAGGGAAATATTGAGCAAAATCCTTCGCAGGAGTTAATTTTGTCCAAACAGCTTCATCTAATTGACCATCAATGTTTATGGTTTCGTTAGTAGTTCCTACTACAAAAGATTTTTTTTCAGTATTTCCTGATTGGGCATAACTTTGACACCCCCAACCTATATAGAGTATAACGATCCAAAACCTCATATTGAAACTTTCGTATTAATTTTTGATTTTTGCTTATTTTAATATTGAATTCTCAAAAATAGAATACGAAAATTAACTTTATGTTAAAATTATTACAAACAAAACAAGTGGATACTTTGTAGATTATAAAATCAAATAAATTATTATAACTCTAAAATCTGTCGAATCATTTGATTGGTAAATCCCCATTCATTATCATACCAGATCATTACCTTGACTAAATCTCCGTCTACAACTCTTGTCATAGAAGCATCAACAGTAGCAGCATATGGATTCATCTGAATATCAGAAGAAACGATCGGTTCATAAGTAACATCTAATACCTTAAGATATCGATCTGTGTTCGCCTCTTTCTGAAGAATTTCATTAATTTCTTCTGCTGTAGTATTCCTTTGTGCAATGAATGTAACATCACTAATAGAACCTACAGGAACCGGTGTTCTAATCGCGATACCGTCAAACTTACCGTCAAACTGTGGTAATGCTTTAGTTGTGGCAACCGCAGCGCCCGTAGATGTAGGTGTAAGATTGATTGCTCCTGCTCTACCCATTCTTGGGTTTTTCTTAGAAGGTGCATCTACTAACGTTTGTGATGCTGTATAGGCGTGAATTGTATTAAGAATAGCTTTTTTAACTCCAATCGTTCTTCCTAATATCTCAACAACAGGACTAATATTATTAGTTGTACAACTTGCGCATGAAAATATAGCTGTCTTTCCGTCTTCAGTATTCACACCATGAACGACCGTTGGCGTATCCTTACTTTTTGTAGGACCAGAAATTACAACATTAGTTGCACCTGCTTTTATATGTTTTTCCGCATCTTCACTGTTGGTGAAAAAACCTGTACTTTCGATAACAATATCGATGCTATTTTCTTTCCACGGAAGCTGTTCGGGATCTCGTTGATTGAAATATAGTATTTTTTGCCCGTCTATATGCAAATGATCTTCGTGAACACGAACTTCTTTATCGTAAATACCATACACACTATCATATTTCAAAAGATACTGTGCATTTTCGATAGACATTAGGTCATTTACAGCTACTACTTGTAATCCTGGCGTTTCCATAATTACTTTAAGTGCGGCACGCCCTATTCTTCCAAATCCGTTAATTGCTATTCTTTTCATATTCTTATTTTTGTTGGTTTAAAAAGTGGTTAAAACTGTTATGTAATGGTCGTATCGAATGAATAAACATTACATTATTCTTCGATTAAAGAAACACCATTTAGATCCGTAGTTAGCACGTCACTCATATAATCAAAATAAGGACGTAATAACTCAAAATGATGGATTAATTTATCCAGAAAATCTGGTGCAAACACCTCTTTATCTGTAAACTTATGATCTACAAAAAATGATTTGTTTTTAATTAAATCGATCGCAGGGTGATCTTTACTAAATCCTTTGGGTGCAGTCTTAACCTGAAACTCTGTATTAAAACTACCAAAAGCATTTTTAAAATCCGAATTGGCAAGGATGTCTCTTATTTCTTGGTCATCCATTTCAAATTCTTTACGAATACGTAACAAATCTTTGGGTTCAGGACCAAAAAAACCACCAGCCATTAATGAATTTCCTGGCTCCAATCGTAAATAGTAACCGCCTCGACGTTGGGCTCCTGCCCTACTAAAGCTTACACTTCGATGTACATTATAGGGTGTTTTATCCTTGCTAAACCGAACATCACGATTGATACGAAAAACTTTTGTCTTCTCTATCTCATCGTGCTCACCAAGGCGTTCCGCAACAGCAGCATAGAAAACCTTCAATTCCTTTTCATTAGCTTGATAGCGTTTTTTATGTTCTTGCATCCAATCTCGGTGATTATTCTTTTTTAAATCTTTTAAAAATTCAAAAGCTGATTTTGGTATGGTACTCATATGTGAAATTTGATTTTTAAAATTACTAAATTCTAGACGCCTTGTTCAAGTTTAACGTAAATTTATGTATATATCGGAATTTTGAGTGCTAGTTGTTATAATTACCTAAAAAATGTAAGTATTTATAACGAATTAAGACTTCTCTATTTCTTTATTCTATATATTTACTAGACTTTTCAAAAAAAGGTACGATGACTAAAGTAAAAGATCAAATCATAGCTAAGATCAAGGAACAGAAAAAAAATCCCAATCTAAAGCTACAATTGAAAGAAAGAACCGAGTATTTTACCAATCTACTTTTCTATACCTTATTCGATTCAGATACTGAAGTAGAAGAGAATATTGATATTTTAGAACAAACTTTTGAAGAACTAGTTGATCTTGCCTGTTGGGAGACTGAAAAACCATGTAGTAAAATCTGGCAATCTTATCTGGAGAAATTACCAGAGGTTTTGCAAAAATTAAATAAAGATGCAGACTCTTTTATGAAAAGTGACCCTGCTGCTAATTCTATCGAAGAAGTGTATCTGGCATATCCCGGATTTTATGCAATTGCAATATATAGACTAAGTCACGAATTATTAAAATTTGGTTTACCATTAATCCCCAGATTAATGACAGAGTATTCTCATAGATTAACAGGTACGGATATAAATCCAGGTGCAGAAATTGGGGAATCTTTTTTTATTGATCACGCAACAGGAATTGTTATTGGTGAAACCGCAATTATAAAAAACAATGTAAAGATATATCAAGGTGTTACACTTGGAGGTCTATATGTAGATAGAAAACTTCGAAACGTAAAAAGACATCCAACGGTAGAAGACAATGTGACCATTTATGCTAATGCAACTATATTAGGTGGTACCACAGTTATTGGAGCCAATAGTACTGTTGGTGGTAATGCATGGATTACGTCTTCGGTGCCAGAAAACTCGATTATATCAAATACTTCAGAAATTAAGATCAAAAAAGTTGTTTAATGTCGCATAGCATTTTAGACCTTATAGGAAATACGCCTTTAGTAAAGGCTACTTCTATTATAAAGAACCCGAATATTACATTATATCTTAAGCTAGAAGGTCATAATCCTGGAGGAAGCGTTAAAGATCGTGCAGCATATAACATGATCAAATCTGCATTAGACCGTGGCGATATAGATCAAACTACTAAACTAATTGAAGCAACTAGCGGAAATACAGGTATTGCATTGGCTATGATTGCTGGAATCTTCAAATTAGATATAGAGCTGGTAATGCCAGAGAACTCTACTAAAGAACGTGTACAAACCATGCGTGCATATGGAGCAAAGGTTACATTAACTTCTGAAGACATTGGTATTGAAGGGGCTCGTGATTATGCTGAAGCGAAAGTGACTAATGAAGGCTATGTAATGCTTAATCAGTTTGCTAATGATGATAACTGGAAAGCACATTACAAAACCACCGGCCCTGAAATCTGGAAAGATACTGAGGGTAAAATTACTCACTTTGTATCTTCTATGGGAACAACAGGAACCATTATGGGAACCTCTACATATCTCAAAGAACAATCTCGAGAAGTACAAATAGTTGGTGTGCAACCTACAGATGAATCCAGAATTCCTGGAATCCGAAAATGGCCAAAAGAATATCTACCAAAAATATTTAATCCAGATAAAGTAGATCAAGTTATAGAAGTTAGTCAGGATGAAGCTACAGAAATGGCTAAAAGACTAGCAAAAGAAGAAGGTGTTTTTTCTGGAATGAGTAGTGGTGGTTCTGTCACTGCAGCCTTAAAATTAGCAGAAACCCTTGATACTGGAGTGCTGGTAGCCATTATTTGTGATCGTGGGGACAGATATTTAAGCTCTGATTTATTTTCGTAAATAAAAGTATATTTTAAAACCTATAGTTAACCGACCATAACCAATTATAAACCATAAGTATCAACATATGAAACGTATTTTCATGTACTTTTTTATCTTGTCTATCATCTCCTGTTCTAAAAAGAAACAAGTATACGCTAGTTATGAAGAGTATCCCGCACCTGTAGAGGCTAATCTATGGATTGACTATACAAAAGAAGCAACAACTTTTAAAATATGGTCTCCGGTTGCAGAAAAAATACAGCTTCATTTATATAAAGAAGGAAATGGTGGGGCTCCCATAGAAACCGAAGCACTAAAACAAGAAGAAAAAGGAATCTGGGCTTTACAGATTGATAGAGATTTACACGGTACTTACTATACCTATCAAACGATGATCGATGGTAAATGGTTGGAGGAGACTCCGGGTATTTATGCAAAAGCCACTGGAGTAAATGGTAAGAGAGCTATGATATTGGATTTTGAAACCACAAATCCTAATGGATGGGATCAAGATAAAGGCACTACTCTTAAATATCCAAATGAAGCTATTATCTATGAATTGCACATAAGAGATATGACAATACATCCAAAATCTGGATCCAGTAAGCCTGGTAAATATCTTGGATTGGTAGAAAAAGGTACTAAAAGTCTTGATAGCATAACAACAGGAATTGATCATTTAATAGAGTTGGGCATCACGCATGTACATCTTTTACCAACGTATGACCACTACTCTATTGACGAAACAAAATTAGATATACCGCAATTTAATTGGGGATATGATCCACAGAACTATAATGTGCCTGAAGGATCCTTTTCTTCGGATCCATATAAAGCCGAGGTAAGAATCAAAGAGTTTAAACAGATGGTTAAAACATTTCATGATAATGGAATCGGAGTCATTTTAGATGTGGTTTATAATCACACAGGAAGAACTGAGAATTCTAATTTTAATCTAGAAGTTCCTGGATATTATTATCGTCAATGGGAAGACGGTAAACCGTCAGACGCTTCTGCATGTGGAAACGAAACGGCTTCAGACCGAGCAATGATGCAGAAGTATATTGTAGAATCCGTAGCATATTGGGCTAAAGAATATCACCTGGATGGTTTTCGTTTTGATCTAATGGGAATTCATGATACTGAAACGATGAATGAAGTAGCTAAAAGGGTAAAGACTATAAACCCAAATATCTTTGTCTACGGTGAAGGATGGACCGCTGGCGATTCTCCACTACCAGAAGAAAGAAGGGCTCTAAAAAAGAATACTTTATCCATGCCACAGATTTCTGCTTTTAGTGATGACTTAAGAGATGGTTTAAAAGGTTCTGTTTTCAAAGAAGAAAGTACTGGTTTTGTAAGCGGAGCAAAAAATGTTTCGGCGTCGGTTAAAATGGGAATTGTGGGATCCATAAAACATCCACAAATTGATTATTCAAAGGTAAATTACTCAAAAGCACCTTGGGCAAATGAACCTTGGCAGTCGGTATCTTATGTTTCTTGTCATGATAATCATACTGTGTTCGATAAACTAAAAATCTCCAGAAAAGATGCAATGAAAGATGAGCTTATCGCGATGCAAAAACTAACAAATGCTATTGTAATGACCTCTCAGGGAGTGGCTTTTATACACGCCGGAGCAGAAATGTTACGTACTAAAAATGGAGAGCACAACTCCTATAATTTGCCAGATAGTATCAATCAGATCGATTGGAAATGGAAAAAAGAACATACTGATGTAGTTACATACTATAAAAACTTGATAACTCTTAGAAAAAAACATGCTGCATTCAGAATGACTAAAGCAGATGATGTGAGGGCAAACTTAGAGTTTAAAGAAGACGAAAATGGATTGATTAGTTACCAGATAAAGAATAATGCTAATGGTGATACTTGGAAGAACATTCTTGTGGTATATAATAGTAATCCAAAAGCTATAACTTATCAGCTAAATGAAACTTGGCAAGTAGCTGTTTTAGGAGATGATTTTGATCTTGAAGGAATAAAAAGCGTAAAAGGCAAAATAACGGTACCTCCAATATCGATGATGGTTTTATTTCAGGAATAGAATAATAACCCAGTTTTTTGACAATCATACAATCGAAGACAAATTGAAAATTTAACTTAAAGAATTTTCGTTTACAATCAACTATTCTAATTAATTACAAATGGTAATACTGTTAACTATATACTTCTGTTATACAATATTTTAGTAATGAATAAAAAACTACTATTTCTATTATTAGTAATTAATTTCAATTGTTTATCTCAAGAGGTTAATAAGCTACCAAATTCAAAAATTGGAATTAAAACTGTTTTATTTAACAATAATATTCTTGGAAATGAAAAAATGATGTATTCAACATTTAACCCGAAGAACTTGAAAAGTGTTGCAGTAGTAAAAGATCAAGAATGTAATAAGTGTAAAGGTAAATTTTCTCCTAATTTAACAGAATTCGGATTATTATTGGTTGAAATAGATCAAACAATAGAATCAAAAACACAATCTGAAATTAATCAGTTTTTCGGTTTTAGGAAAAATAATCCTATTTATTTAGATGGATATTTAATTGATAATAAAGATTATAAAATATCAACTTTAGCAATTGAGAAAATTGAGAAAATAAAACCTAATAATCAAAACAATTTGATAAATGAAGTTTTAAACATTTGGACGTTAACTAAAAGTGATAGAAAGCGCACTCACTCAGAAAAATGAAGTTAAATATCACGCTGTACAAAACGTTATACGCTTTGATAACAACTAAGTGATAAATCGAATGGTTATTGTATTTTTGGTAAGGTACAATGCTTGCAAAACGAAAAATATAGCAATCAATGCGCAAGAAAAATCAAAAAACAAGGTAACGTTTTGCTTTGCTTCAGCGCATATATTAAACGTTAACAGTAAACAAACTTAAAAAAATATAACCAGCTAAGAATTTAAATAATTTGAAGAAAGTATTAAAAATTAATTTGTGTATAGTATTATTCATTATTCTAAATTCGTTTCAAGAAGAAACAAATTATGTTCAAATAATAAATACTAAAAATGCCAAGAACTTATATTTAATTAAGGGTAACAAGAATTTATGTTTTGATGTTTCAAATAACAAAAATGATATTTTATTTCCTATTAATTTCAAACCTGAAACTATTATACTAACATTCAATAAAAAATGTATACGATTTGAAATACCTTACGATAATCAAGATGAAAATATTAAAAACATAATAATAAAAAAAATCAAAAACTCTAAGTCATATTTAATTAATGTAAATTATAGAAGGAAATATACAACAATGCAGTACGCAAATATTTTAGAACTAAGAAAAGAATGCTATTGTAAATAATAAAACAGCTGATAATATTATATATAAAATCAGAGCAAAGCTTAATGCTAGATCAAAAGGTCATTTCCTTTTACTGTGACGAGAGATTTTTATAAAAAATAAGAAAAAAATGCATATATAAATTAATCAGTTTAAGCTTACTTGTCTTGCTCCGATTCATATGTTTGGTGTTAGCCACAAGCAAAAACATCACTAATAGAAAAATGATTATTTAAAATCTGCGTATTATTTTAACTTTGAAAATAATGAAAATTAACAACTCTTATCTGAGTCTAAAATAACGTTATTATCTAAAAAAAGACTATAAGTCTATTTTTAAAAGTCAGTGACTCTTGGAAATATGACTATATAAGCTTAATTTTTTCATAACACCCTATGAGATACGGTTATTTTATATACTAAACGTTAACTAATAATAACTCAAAAACATGAAATCACTAATTTATATTTATCTCTTTAGTTTATTTCAAGTGAGTTGTTATGAACACAAAAAGAAAACTATTGAAATACAAACTCAAAAAGAAAATGTAATAGAATGTACCGAAAAAGGTTGTAGCGGAACATACACAGGGCCTGAGTTTATTAATGGTAAAGACATTGCGCATCAATTTTCTAATAAAATGAGTCAAGCTGTAGGAAATAAATTAAAAGAACTTTATCACGACAATAAGTACAAAAGAGTAGATTTTTCTTCAATTAAAATGACAACAGAAGGAATGGGAAGTGGAAAAGTAATTTATCACCTCCTTATTCCTTTCACTTCTGTAAATTCAAAATGTGAGGATATACATCCTTTGACCACGTCGGAGGTTGGAATCACACACCAGCATTAAACAAACGAAAAAAGGAGCTAGCATCAGTAACGATGAGAGGACATCATTTAGATATTAGTGAAATTAAAAAAACACCTGAAGGGTTGCAGGAATACTGGATTCAATGGAAAAACAAAAAAACTCAATCAGAATGCGAATAAAAAACCTATACAACAATTAAGTATGTTGGTTTAATCGAAAAGCAATTGTTTATTTAGTTTGTCGCTAAAATATTAAATTTGGCTTTGACATCAATTAAAACTAACGATCTTAAATGATTGCATCCAACCCCATTCTATTTACTATCATTTGTGTATTTGCCTTTCAATCTATTATTTTGAGCGGCTTAATTATCTTTAAACGTCCAATAAAATCGTCTAATATTTTTCTTTCGATACTGGTGTTTTTCTACGCTCTAATGGTAATAAATATAGTGATTGTTAATCTATTAAAAGACCAAGGCAGGCTTGATGTATTTCGATATATTCAAATGGAGATGTTATACGGTATAGGACCAGCACTTTATTTTTACACTAAATCCATTTCCTCCTCAAAATTTAAATTTACTAAATTTCATTTCCTCCACTTCTTACCATTGGTATTTGAATTTATTTTTTATAGAACTTCCATTTACAGAATTGGATCAGATGGTTTATACTTAAAAGAATTACCATCCTACTCTTATGTATATTTAACGCAACAATGGATTGGAATTCTTTCTATTTTAATATATAGCTTTATTTCATTGAGTATTTTAATCAAACACCAAAAACAACTCAAAGAATATTACTCAAAAATTGAACATCTTTCCCTTAGATGGTTACAAGCGCCTGTTATCATTTTTGCAAGTTATTTTATCTTGTGGAACATTTTGACAGAAATAGATAGATTTGCTTTTGACGGAAATCTTCGTGAACATTATTTTTTACCAAATTTTGTAATACTTTCTGTTGTTACCTGTTGGATTGGGTTTAAAGGATATATTCAAAAAGAACGTGACATAGTTCAATTACAACCTGTTCAAAAAAAATCTACGCATATTGAGATTGAAAAAGATGAAATATTCCTTTTAAAGATGAAACAGCTTATGGAAAACGAAAAGCCATATCTCAACCAAGAACTTAACCTGTCAACACTTGCTGAATTATTACAGATGAAACCCAAGGAATTGTCTTTAAAGATTAATCAAAATTGTAATCAGAATTTTTACGACATTGTTAATTTTTATCGTGTAAAAGCATTTAAAAGTAGACTAAAATCTTCAGAACGAGATAAAATGTCTTTACTTGGTCACGCCTATGAGTGCGGATTTAATTCTAAGTCCACTTTTAACCACGTGTTTAAAAAAACGATGCAACAAACTCCTAGTGAGTATCTTAAAAAGTTGAAAAATACGTCCAGTTAGAAGCATTCGGTCGATTAAACATTATATATCATATATGTTTGACGAAAAATATTTTTACAAATGAATAAAACAAAATTATTCAATAGCAATTATTGTACAGTCTTTCTATTATTCTTTATTGGTGTGATAAACATTCCAATTTCAGCACAACAGTTTTCAAAAGTGGAAATATTATCAGACTTGGAATACTTGAAAAAATCACTTGAAGACACACACTTCAACCTATATGCCTATACCAGTAAAAAGGAGTTTGAACAAAATTTTGAATCTATTAAAAATGAGGTTAAAAAAGATAGTTTTAGCCAATTAGAAGTAACAAAATTATTTCAGAAAGTAGTTTCTAAAGCCAATAATGGTCATACCAGAATTTCGTTTGTCCAACCTTACAAGATATATGTCAAGACAGGTGGAACAATTTTCCCTTTAGAAATAGCTATTGAAAACGGTAAAGCTTTGGTAAGAAAAAATTGGTCAATAAATAAAGATATCCAAATTGGCTCTGAGCTAAAACGTATAAATGGACTTCGCATTGAACAAGTTTTAGAAAAAATATATCCATTAGTCTCAGCAGAAAGAACATATTTTAAGAATGCTCAAATTGAATATTTGACGCTTCCAAGATATTATTGGCTTGCTTTTGGTGAACAAAAGAATTTTGAGATTGAAATATTTCAAAATGGAAAATCTAAAGTTATTAAACTCAATGCGATTAATGCTCTAGATGATTTTGAAATGAAACGTTACGACATCATAAATTATGAACGCATGATTAAATTTTACCCTAATGCAGTATATTTAAATCCAGGGCATTTTGGTGGAAAATTAGAACAATATAAACAATTTATTGATACTGCTTTTGTTCAAACAAAAGCTAAAAACTCTAAAAATCTAATCATTGATTTAAGGAACAATCCCGGTGGAGATGATGCTTTTAGTGATTATTTAGTATCTTTTATAGCCAATAAACCTTTTAAGTGGGCGTCAAGATTTCAACTTAAAACCAGTGCTCATTTAAAAGAAAATACTAGACATACTAAGGATACCACAAAAGCTTATTGGAAATCTATCTTAGAGCACGAAAATGGTGAGATTTATGACTATAATTTCAACTTTAATAAGCCACAAGCCAAAACAAAACTTTTTCGTGGAAAAGTCTATGTACTTGTAAATCGACAATCCTATTCACAATCCACAGTTACCGCTTCACAGATTCAAGATTACGGTTTTGGTACTATTGTAGGAGAAGAAACTGCTGAATTCCCTAATCTTTATGCGTCAGTATACAACTATAAATTGCCTAAAACAGCTATTATTGTGGAAGTTTCAAAAGGAAAAATAGAGCGTATCAGTGGCGTAGATAATGGTAAGGGCGTTATGCCAGATATTCAAATTAAAGATCATTTGTTGGACGATCAAGATGAAATTTTAGAAGGATTGCTAAAAAGGATACATTAAATTGTTATTAATGTTTTATTGATCAAGAGAATTCTATTCTAATATTGTTACATATTTTTAGTTGGTTTCCACATAAAACCTTGGACAACCGTTTTAATACACAAAACGTATTATAGCAAATTTTAATATCGTTTAGAACATTTTATATAAGGTAGTTGTTATAACCCCTTCTTGGTTTCTTAAAGTAATTGATGATAATTGTTTTTCTTCTTTTACTTTAAAATTAAATGGTGAAGCTAATAAGTTTAAACCACTTTGTTTTTTTAATCTAATTCCTTGCCCTGAAATAATTTCTTTATTGGGTTCAAACTCTCCTTCAGGTACGTGTTCTGTTAAAATAATATACCTGAAATCTGTTAATTTGTTCAATACCTGCTGTACTTCGGTATTGGATAAATGTTGTAATACTTGTCGCAATAATGCACAATCACCAGAGGGCAATGTATCTGTAGAAATATCCAAGCAATGAAATTCTAAATTTTCTTCTGTAAACTTCTCTTTATTATAGCTTATAAGATCAGATACAATATCAACCGCTATATACTTTTTAGTATGTTTTACCAATTCTTTTCCTACATTAAAATCTCCACAACCTAAATCGCATACAGTAATAGGTTTTTTTAAGGATTCAAAAAATGTTCTCAAAACATCAAGATAAGGATCTACGATCTCAGGAAGATGTGAACCTACTCCTGAATAAAAATCAGAATTATTACTACCCCAAAGATTCTTCTCATAAATCTGTTCCATCACATCTTTTGTCGGCCATGGCTTCTTAGTTCTTTTAATTATAATTTCTTCTTTTTTCATAAATACTTTAGTATACGATACAAACCAAAATCCATAGCTATAGTTGTTCAAATATAAGAGTAAAACAATAACCCATTTAATTTAAGAATAACTTGTGTAACATTTTTATTCTATTCTCTACATATACGAAGCATTACATAGAAAGAAAAAAACTGAATGAACAAAAGAATAATAGGAATAGACGTTGCAAGAGCCTTAGCTGTCTTCGGAATGATTATCGTAAATTTTAAGGTTGTCTTTGGTGCTAATGGACTTAGCTGGGTAAAATCAGCAGCAAGTATTTTTGATGGAAAAGCTGCAGCAACTTTTGTTGTTTTAGCCGGTATTGGACTCGCATTAATGACCAATTCTGCAATTCAAAAAAATGACCTAGCTAAATTAAAAACTGTTCTTATAAGAATAATGAAAAGAGCGCTATTTCTATTTATCGTTGGGATTTCTTATATCACAATTTGGCCTGCAGATATTCTACATTTCTATGGAGTTTATATGCTATTTGTCATGCTACTTTTGAATGCAAAAGAAAGTACAATCCTAGCTTCGGTAATTACTTTTATTATAGTGTTTCCAATACTACTAATATTTTGGAATTATGAAACAGGTTGGAACTTTGAAACACTTAATTATGAGCATTTTTGGAGTTTTAATGGATTCTTAAGAAATCTCTTTTTCAATGGGTTCCATCCGGTAATTCCTTGGACTGCCTTCATGTTATTTGGGTATTGGTTTGGTAAACAAAATTTACACGACAACAAATTTGTAAAAAAAATACTCTGGATAAGTCTAATCAGTTTTATCTTAATCCAACTTCTCTCTTATATTACAATTTTGTTTTTATCAGGAGGAAACCAAGAGTCTGTAAATGAATTAACTCAAATACTTGGAACAAACCCAATGCCTCCTTTACCGATGTATATGTTCAATGGTATTGCCGTTGCTTCATTCATAGTTTCTGCGTGCATCTTGATTTCTAAGCGTTTTGAAAATAATAAATTAGTTGATGCACTATATAAAACAGGGCAATTGGCATTGACTTTTTATGTAGCACATGTTATTATTGGAATGGGAATTATAGAAGTTATAAATTCTAACAAGATAGGAAACTACTCCATTGAATTTTCCGTAATCTATGCCTTAGGATTTAGCTTGTTATGTATACTATTTGCTGTCATTTGGAGGAAATACTTTAAATCTGGTCCATTGGAATGGGTTATGCGAAAGGTAACAGATTAACTAATAAACAAATAGAACTTCAGATAACCTTATATCTAAATTTCACGCCTTTTAAGATAAATCGTGATAGTATTCTTCATTAATCTAAATTTTAGTAACTTTCTTAGAATCAAAGTTAGTATCTAATAGTTTTTAGCTATAAGCAATTAAGAGAGAACAACAATTCATATAAATTAAATAAACCAAACGAATGAAATTAGGAGCATTTTCAATAAGTCTGAACGTTAAAGATATTAACGTATCAAAAGAATTTTATGAGAGCCTTGGATTCAATGTATTTGCTGGAGATATCGAAAGGAATTACCTGATAATGAAAAATGAAAACAACATAGTCGGGCTTTTTCAAGGAATGTTTGAAAACAATATTATGACTTTCAATCCTGGATGGGATACTGCAGCTAATAAACTTGAAAATTTTGATGATGTAAGAGAAATTCAGAAGCATTTGAAAAAGAAAGGCATAAAATTAGAACGAGAGACAGATGAAAACTCTAGCGGTCCAGGAAGTGTTGTAATAATTGATCCTGATGGAAACACGATTCTTTTGGATCAGCACGTTTAAAAAATTAAATAGTAAAAGTACACTATGAATATATTTTTGTTTTATTAGCTTTATAGAATAATCTAGTAAATCTAATTTAATGGAAAAGTCCAAATTGAAGGAAATCCCTGGTAAAACTTCATCATTACTACCTTGGGGAGATTTATTAGCTTTTTTCAAGGACTATCATACTTTTAAACGAAAAAAATTAGAAAAGTATGGAGAAATCTACAAGGTTAGGATCCTGAATAGAGAGATCTCTACACTTCATGATAAGGATTCAGCACGTTATACATTAGTAGAAAACGATAAGGATTTTAATAGCAAAGAAGCCTGGGATCTTATACTAAAAGACTTATTTCCAAATGGTTTGATGCTTATGGATGGTGATAAACATAAACATCATCGTTCCATTATTGCAGAAGCATTTAAGAAAAAACCTATGGAAGGATATTTAGATATGATGAAAAGTATTGTCCCTTCTCATATTTCAACCTGGAATGATCCTAATCCCAAAATGTTTCCATTACTAAAAGAATTTACCTTGGAAATTGCTCTAGAAGTTTTTTTTGGAATTAATAAAAGTCAACAATTTACTAAAATCAATAAAGCAATAACAGATATTGTTGATGCCAGCTCTGCCCTTCCTATTAAATTGCCATTTACTGCATACGGAAAAGGAATTAAAGCTAGGAAATATCTGATTACATTCTTTAAAGGTTTATTACCAGAAAGAAAAAACAACCCAAAAAAAGATCTTTTTAGCATACTTGTTAATGCCAAAAATGAAGATGGCGAATCATTGAATGATGAGCAAATCATTGATCATTTAATCTTTATTCTAATGGCGGCTCACGACACTACAGCCAGCACACAAACTAGTTTTTGTTATTTTCTGGCAAAACATCCGGATTGGCAACGTAAATTAAGAAAAGAGGCTCAAGGTTTTTATGAAGAATACGGTGATGATTTTACAGTAAAAGATCTAAGAAAACTGGAGCAATTTGGACTAGCTTTAAAGGAAACATTAAGACGTTTTCCTCCTTTGGTATCTATCGGCAGGATGTCTACAAAGGAATTTAATTACAAAGGATATAATATCCCAAAAGACACCCATGTATCAGTTGATATTGATCAAAACCATCACAACCCGGAAGTATGGTCCTGTCCTGCAGATTTTGACCCAGAACGTTTTTCTAAAGAAAGAAGCGAACATACTAAATGTCCTTATACATATACTCCTTTTGGAGCAGGAGCCCATTATTGTATTGGATTTGCTTTTGCAGAAATGCAAATAAAATATGTAATTAGTACGTTATTACTATCTCATGAATGGTCTGTAGATTCGGTATATAAAATGCCCGTAAAACCGGTTCCTCTGCAAGTTCCTGAAGATGGTCTACCTGTTCAAATGAATAAAATTAAAAGATAGTTCATAAGCTATATCCTTATGACTTAGTTTTTGATTTCATTTTTCCTTTCTTTGCATTTATGCCAGAACAACAACAAATTCTAAGTACGCTAAAAGAGTATTTCGGATACGACAGTTTTAGACCACTACAACAAGAGATTGTCAATTCGATATTTAATGGTAATGATAACATGGTCATTATGCCTACTGGTGGCGGAAAATCTATTTGTTACCAATTACCTGCATTATTACTTCCTGGTATTACCTTGGTAATTTCTCCATTAATTGCATTAATGAAAGATCAGGTAGATGGATTACGAGCCAGTGGCGTAGAAGCAGCTTTTGTGAATAGTAGTCAGAATGAAAATGAACAACAAGAAATTTATCAAAAGCTCCTGGATAAAGATCTTAAACTACTTTATGTCGCTCCTGAGAGTTTGAGTTTTTTGGATACTATACTCTCACAAATTACTATAAGTTTAATTGCTATTGACGAAGCACATTGTATATCGGCTTGGGGTCACGATTTTAGACCCGCGTATACTCAATTAGGTTACTTAAAAAACAGGTTTCCAGATACTCCGGTAATTGCATTAACTGCGACAGCAGATAAAGCAACTCGACAAGATATTTGTAAACAATTAAATATTCCTAATGCAAAGCAATTTTTAGCATCCTTTGATCGTAAAAATCTCAGTCTGGAAGTACGTCCAGGGAACAAGAGAGTAGAACAAATTATAGATTTCCTGGAAGACAAACCTAATGATGTTGGTATTATCTATTGTCTGAGCAGAAAAACAACAGAAATGTTGGCAGAAAAACTACAAAGTCAAGGATTTATTGCAGAGGCCTATCATGCGGGTGTAGATCATAAAAAAAGAGCTCAAGTACAAGAAGGTTTTATAAATGATACTGTACAAATTGTATGCGCTACTATTGCTTTTGGCATGGGAATCGATAAATCCAATGTACGTTGGGTGATTCATTATAATTTACCAAAAAACATCGAAGGGTATTACCAGGAGATTGGTCGTGCCGGTCGTGATGGATTACCTTCTGCTACACTACTATTTCACAGTTATGCTGATGTTGTACAATTACAAAAGTTCGCAACAACATCTGGTAATCAAGAAGTGCAGATGGCTAAGTTGGATAGAATGAAACAATATGCAGATTCTCTTAGTTGTCGTAGAAAAATATTACTAAGCTATTTTGGAGAACTAATTGAAAAAGATTGCGGTAATTGTGATGTCTGCAAAAATCCACCAAGCTTTATTGATGGAACTATTATCGCGCAAAAAGCATTATCTACAGTGGCACGAATTAAAGAAGAAGAACCTATAGGAACTGTAATTGACGTTCTTAGAGGAGCTCAGAATGCTACGGTTTTAGATAAAGGATATCAAAGCTTAAAAACGTATGGTATTGCTAATGATATTTCTTGGAGAGATTGGCAACAATATATAATACAGTTGATTAATCAGGGATATCTGGAAATTGCTTTTCATCTTAATAACAAACTTAAACTCACTTCCCTATCTAAAAAAGTATTATTTGAAGGTGAAAAAGTTAGTCTAGCCAATCTTGCAGAATTTGAAAAAATTAAAGAAACTGCTGCTCAACAGATTAAAAAAACAAAGTCAAATACATTATTCGATAAGTTGCGCGAACTTCGTTTAGAACTAGCTAAAGAAGCTGGTATTCCTGCATATCAGATTTTTAATGATGCCTCTTTAAAAGAAATGGAAAAGTCCAGACCGATGAGTGATGATGAATTCATGCAAATAAGCGGTGTAGGGAAATTAAAAATGCAAAACTACGGATATCAATTCATCAAGGCTATTATTGACTTCTCTGCTGAAAAGACTAAAAAGAAGAAAAAAACTAATAAAAACAAAGGCAATTCGTATAAAGAAACCTTGAATTTATATAATCAAGGATTATCAATTGAAGAAATCTCACAGGAAAGAAAACTAGCGCATTCTACTATTTTTTCTCATATCATGAAATTATACAATGATGGCGAAGACATTGATCTAAAACAATTCATAAGTAAGGAAGATATCATTTCTGTAAAAGAAGCAAAAGAAACGTTAGGTAATCCTGAAACTCTAAAGCCTTATTTTGAGCATTTCGAACAAGCAATGGATTATAATACTATAAAATTGGCATTAGCGGTTTTGGAAAATGACTCATTACAATAACCTGAGTTCGATTATTAATGTTTTAGACCTAAAAAACGTCAATTCGAGTCCTTTGACGAAGGAAAATTGTACTTCGACAAGCTCAGCAGAGCTATCGAGAATAGGTTTTTAAATCCAAAACGCTTGAATTTGTCATAGAAATCAAACTGACGCGCTTTGGAATAATCGAACTCAGGTTAAAAATTAATCATTAGCAACTTGGATCACTTTATAAAAAGGACCTTGATCACAGCCGTTCATACCATGATGTATCCCAGATTCAATAAGTAAAAAATTATGTTCTTTAGAAAACCATGCGTTGATAATACTTTGATATAACAGACAGTTCTCATTTAGATCTGTACCACCATTACAACAAAAACCATGTGCCCCAAGTCTTGGAAGATCTATTTTCTCACTTTTGAAAGTTTCTTTTTTTATTTCAAATGCAAGAAAAGTGTTCTTATCATCATCATACATATGATTATATGTTGGAATTCTTTTTAATGTTGTATAGTTACTACTTTTCAACAGCTTTAATACCTTATCATAAATCCCCTTTTGTTGCTCAGCTGTAAATTGAGTTGCTTCACTTCCAGGATATATGACAATTTCATTCAAAATTCTTCCGTTCTTAGTACTTATTTTTTGTAGCACCTCTTCAGTCTCAATACAACAAGAATACTCATTATATAATATTAAATAATGTGAGCGATCTTCGGAAATTGCAGGAAAATTATTCAACGCTAAGTTATCATCATAAAAATTCAAAGAAGGTCTTAAGGTTTCTTCCTGAGCAATTGAAAGTTGACCAATAGCTAACAAAAACAAAAGAAGTAGTGATTTATGTTTCATTAATAATAATAATAATAGTTTATGATAAACAGTTTTATCATAAGTATACTACAAACATCATAAAATCAACATCAAAATGATACCCCGAAAACAGTGAAATTACCCATGTTTTTGTAATATCTCATTGACTATCGTTTCAGAATCAGTAACAATAGTGCCTAATATTCCACCGAGCTTATAGTTATCAAATCCAACAAAAAACAAGCCTTTATGCTTACCTTTTCCAATAACATTTTCAGGAACACCATATCGATCCAGTAATCCATCTGTATTTTCTATAAACTGATCTACCTTAGCACGATATCCAGTAGCAAGGATTACTACATTTGCCTCAAATCTAGTCCCATCTTTTAGCTGCACCCCATTTTCATAAAATGAAGAGATATCTCCTATCACCTTGATTTTACCTGATTTTATTTGCTTTACCGTTCCTAAATCAATAACTGGTGTTTTTCCTGTTTGTTTTAGATGATTGATGGGATCTTTTCTAGAAATCGAAATCCCATATTTAGAAAGATCACCAATCACAATGCTTCTTACTTGCTTGCCAATCCATCTTCCTAACCCAAAAGGTAGTTTTTCTAATTTTCTGGCTGTAATCTGAACAGGTCTACCATTAATATCTCTCGGAACAATAAGTAATGAACTTCTTACAGAAATAGTTACATCAATATCTTGTTCGCTGAGATCTAGTGCCAATTCAGCACCTGTATTTCCCATACCCACTATAAGTACCTTCTTTCCTTTAAATGGCAATGAATTTTTATAGTTTCTACTATGAATAATTTCTCCTTTATAATATTCCTGATGCTTCCAAACAGGAGAAAAAGGAATTCTGTTCACTCCGGTAGCAACGATAACATTTTCTGAGTGATAGTTTTGCTTATTGGTGATCACAGTCCAATGATTATCTTCTTTTCTTATAGATTGGACTTCAACATTAAATTGAGGATTAATATCAAAATGCTTTGCATACTGCTCATAATATTCTGCTAGCATCGTTTTAGGAACATACCTGGGATATTCTTCTGGAAATTTTAAATAAGGTAAATGCGAAAGTTCTTTTACCGTATGTAATAATAAACGATCATAATGATTATGCCAACTCCAGGCTATTTTATCTGTTTGTTCAAATATTTCAAAAGAAATATTTTTTTTCCTAAAACGTCCCGCAACTGCCAATCCTGCCGGACCCGTTCCAATAATTAAATTTTTAACTTGCTTGGTATCCATATCCTACTTAGAAATAGAGCTTCCATATCTATTCAATATATTTTTCTTATTATTTACGGTAACAAAAGGATTATCTAGTGCTTTTTTAGCCAAATCAAGATATGAATTTTGATCATAAAGCAATCGGTACATATCACGAATGGTGATTCCATCCTTATGTATTTCTGCTGGCATCAAAATATCATCTGTTTTGACTTCTCCAGAAGTCAAAACTCTTAGATAAACTCCTGGTATCATTGCTTCGATAAATTGTTTTAAAATAGATTGTGTTCCAAAACGCACTCCTAGCTTATAACACGGTTGTCTTGGTTGTGAAACCTGAACTACAGCTTCTCCTAATTGATAGACGTCTCCAATTTTAATTAATCGTTCATCAAGTCCTAAAACTGTAAGGTTCTCACCAAACATGCCATAATCCCATTCTAAATCGGGATATTTTTCTTTCCAATAAGGATAATGTTCTGCTGCATATAAATAACAAGCTTTATCCACGCCTCCATGAACACGTCTGTCTATAACATGATCTCCTCTTACATCCTCTGTATCAAGAAATATCGGTTTGTTAACAGGATATTTATAAATACCTGTTTTTACTTCTTTTCCTCTCCACGAAATAGTTTGAGGTTCTCCTATATTGGTAGATACTACTTTCATGATATTTCATTTTTAAGTGTTACAGAATTTAAGATCAATCCAGAACCCGGAACGATATGCTCTAAAGTGATCTTTTCTGCATCCGGATCTAGTGTACGTTTAATAAAATCTATGTTAATTTTGCCTTTTCCTAGATCCAATAATGCTCCCATCATCAATCGAATTTGGTTTCTTTTAAACCCTTCTCCCTTTACTCTCAATAAGTAACTCTTTTCAGGAAAAAAACTAGCAGTATATAATGTATTCTTTACTATTTCACATTGTATAATTTCTCCTTGCACAATTGTATGTTCATTCGGTCTATGGCAATATGATCTAAAATTATGCTTTCCTTCAAATAATTTAGCGGCCATTATCATTAAATCAATATCTAGATCCTCCATTACATTATACATAAATGGAGCACTGAAAGGGTGAAATTTTTTACCATAAGAAAATAGATATATATATTCCTTAATCTTAGGATGCTGTATAATATTGAACCTCTCATCCGTTTCCTGTATACTGATAGCTCTTATATCTTGCGGTAAATTTTGGTTAAATAAATTAAAAAAAATCTTTAAATCTAATGGTGTATGATCCACAAATAATTCTACATAAGCTTCATTTGCAGAAACTTTTGCATCCGTACGGCCTGCAGCCAAAATCTTAAAATCTGTAGTGTCCAGTACATAATTTATAGTACGTTCTACCATTCGTTGTAAAGTATTCACTTTTGGCTGTTTTTGCCATCCATGATACCTAAACCCTAAATATTGTAGTTGAATAAGATAATAAAATCGTTTTCGAAACATATTCACTTTTATTTATAAGCATTCGAATATAGATAAATTATGTATTTCATCGATTATAAGATGTTTTTTAATAAGGAAATAATATAAAATCAACTATAGAAATTATTATATTTGAGTAAATCTAAATAATAATTTAAAAAATCAACTTAGTTATGGTTAAAGCAAAATATCAAGATGTTTTGGATTTAGGACAAGAATTAAATATCCAAAATGGTGACGTTTCTGAAGATAATGGAGTTCTTAAAGTAAAAGGAACAGCAAATACTCAATATGAAAAAAATCAACTTTGGGATAAAATAAAAGAAATCGGAGGAGAAGCTCCTGCTGATATCGTAGCTGACATTGATGTAGCGGATACCTCTGTATATCATAGACATACCGTGAAAAGCGGAGAGTCTTTAAGTAAAATAGCAAAACACTATTTTAAAGACCCTATGAAATATAAAGAGATTTTTGCTGCAAACACTCATATTCTTAAGAATCCTGATGTTATTCATCCAGATCAAGAATTAATTATCCCTAATCTATAAGATACATTTTAAAACATACTTTATAATAGAGGCTTTCCTAAACGTTATTGGATGGCCTCTTTTTTTGGCTAAATATTCCCTGAAAATTTTGAGTGATACGTTAACAAAAGAATAAAATTTCAGTGTTTACTTAAAAATACTGGTGAAAAACAATAAAATCCTTAACTTTGAGGTTTAACCGTAACACACCCCATCCAAATCTGTAAATAATTATGAAATCAATTTTATTTTCATTCTTCCTAATATTGGCAATATCTGGGTATGGGCAAGCTTTATCTAAAACCAATATTATTTTTGAATCCAAGAAAGCTGTAGTAATGAACGATGGTAAAGAGTATAAAATTTTAAAAGAAACACCTCTTTACGCAGTAACTGATACCTCTATTCCTTTAAGATATAATTTCGAAGACAAAACACTTATTCTTAATCGCGTATTATTAGTCAAAGAAAATGAAGAAAAAAAGGAACTAATAGAATGGATAAAAGGAAAAATGACTTTCTACGAACTTAGACCGTCTAAAGATTCTGAGTAAGTCTGCTTTTTCATCTTTATATTTAAGAAACTTATTACCAATACTTTATCTGAATTTTCTTTGTGCTTTTCATTAGATTTGTCTAAATTTTGTTCATTTATACAAGTATATTACATAACTAATCGCATCTATTTTACTGGTTTTCAGGGAACAAACTGTGTATTTTATCGAAAAAAGCATAAATAATTATGGTTTTATAACAATAAAACAACTTTAAAACCATAAATTGTAAGGTAAATACTACAAATAAATGTATCATGGTAAAAATTTTATTTTTATTTTTTTTACTGTTTTCCATTACTAATTATGGACAATGTTTATCTAAAATCCAAGTGATTTATGAAAGTGCAGGCCTTGTAGTTATGAATAATGGGAAAGAGTATCAAATTGTAATTCAAAAACCTCATAATAAGGTGAACGACCCTTCTATCACTAAATACAATAAAATTGGTGATATTACATTAACATTTAATAGATTGATTCTAATTAAAGGTAATAGTGAACTTACCGAATTAATAGAATGGAAAAAAGATAGTCATACATACTACGAAACTAGAGAAATACTTTCTATTAATCTAAAGAAAAAAATTACTCCCATTATTAAGACCATTAGTGCTAATTAGCTTTTTTTGGTAATTGCCTCGTTTGCTATGGTAAGTATTTGATCAAATTGTTCTACAAGCGTAAGATTAGAGTTATCAATTACTACAGCATCTTCAGCTTTACGAAGAGGAGAATCTTTTCTTGTGCTATCGATATGATCTCTATTAACTACATTTTTTAGAACATCTTCATACGTAACATTTTCTCCTCTTTCCAAAAGTTCGTTATATCTTCGCTCTGCTCTATCTTTTGCGGTTGCTGTCATAAATAATTTTAATTCTGCATTCGGAAAAACAACCGTTCCAATATCTCTTCCATCCATCACAATTCCCCTATCTTTACCCATTAATTGCTGCTGTTCTACCAATTTTTTTCGAACTATTGATATCGCTGCAATTGGGCTTACTTGCCTAGAAACTTCTAATGTTCTTATTTCCTTCTCTACATTTTCGTCATTAAGCATTACTTCGGCCAACCCTGTTTTAGAACTAACCTCAAACCTAATATTGATTAAAGGAAGACTCTTTTCTAATGCTTTCTTATCAATTTCCGATTCATTAATGAAATTATGTCTCATAGCATATAAAGTAACTGCGCGATACATAGCTCCAGTATCCACGTAAATATATCCTAATTCCTTTGCTAATTGTCTTGCTACTGTACTTTTTCCTGTGGAAGAGTGACCGTCTATTGCAATGATTATTTTTGTATTCACTATTGAAGATTTACATTTACACCAAAAGTACTAGAAGAAGCAGCAGAATTATAACGTGCATAAGAATAGGCAAATCTAAATTTACCCAGCTTTAAAGAAAATCCGCCGCTAAGTCCTGCAAATGATCGTTGATCTTCTATTCTTAATTCTTCAGATCTTCTGAAATTATATCCTAAGCGAATATTAAATCCACTTTCAGGAAAAAACTCCAGTCCAACTACAACGTGGCGCAGTGCATTATTAAAAAAGCTAGGATCATCAGCTTCCACATTCCCTTCTAAATCGGTAATATCACGTGCTGGATTTCGGAATGCTACATCCCATACCTGCAGGTTTTCTAGAGTTAAATTCCATCGTATAGGTACATTCTTTAATGTTTGGGCAAAGCCCATATCCACGGATAATGGTAAATCTTCTCTTGTATTCTCATACGTAGTAAATTGTGTTCCCAAGTTACGAACGGCTAATCCAAAATCAAATTTGGTATCGGGGTTATGATAGATCAGTCCTAGATCTAATGCTCCTCCTAAAGATGTGTATTGCTCTAACTTCGAAGAAATAAATTTTCCACTAGCTCCAACATGAAAATTCGAATTAGGTATAGCATACCCGTATCCAACGGATAAGGCTACTTCACCAGCACCAAAATCTCCAGTTTCATTTCCAAATTCATCAAAACCATCAAATTTCCCATAATTTATATAGGTAATACCAGCATGGAATACTCGTTTCTTTGCTCCAAAAGCCTTTGCATATGATACCGATCCATAATTAACATCAGCGATATAATTCACATAGTTTACAGCTAATTGATTATCCATTTCAATATTAATCGATGCTGGATTAAGCATCGCAGAAGTAGGATCCATATTATATCCAGTAACATATTTACCTCCAAGTGCCGCCTGTCTTGGAGACGAAACTAAATTCAAGAATTGATAGGTGTATCTCCCTCCTATTTGTGAATAAGTCAGAGCGGTAAAAAAAAGTAGTACCAGAAATATGTATTTACGCATCATTAGCAGCAAAAATAAAAGAAACTATCTGGAAAACGATAGTAAGTGATAAAAATTTTATGAGGCACTAAATAAAACCTAAAACACATCTAAAAATGATCCTAAAGAAAAATTATTCAAAGTTATTCCCTAACTACTCTTAAATCTAATTTCAAAATCAAACAACATGCAAAACATTGATTACAAGAGGATTAAAAAAAGTCTACAATATTATATGTTTATAAGAGTTATCATGAATTAGCAACCCAAATGTATGAATATGATCTTACTATTTGATATTTATACAACTCAAATCAATCTAACTTAACTAACAATCATGGGCTTTTTTGATTTTTTAACCGATAAAATAGCAGTAGATTTAGGAACAACTAACACACTAATAACACATAAAGGTAAAATAGCAATCGATGCTCCTTCGATTATTGCAGTTAACAGAATTAGCGGAAAAATAATTGCAGTTGGAAAAGAAGCTAGTTCTATGCGAGGCAAAATTCACAAGAACATTAAAACCTTTTACCCGCTAAGAAATGGAGTCATTGCTAATTTTGATTTATCCGAAAAGATGCTCAAAATCCTAATCAAAACACTATCCGATATAAGCAGTGCCATTTTTATTAAATCTTACAAAATGATCATAGCAATTCCTTGTGGAATTACTAAAGTAGAAATGCGAGCTGTTAGGGATTCTGCCAGGCGCCTTAATGCAAAAAAAGTATATTTAATTGCCGAACCAATGGCTGCTGCAATTGGAGCCGGAATTGATGTGCTACAACCTAAAGGTCATATGGTTATAGATATAGGAGGTGGTACCACAGAAATTGCAGTAATAACACTTGGTGGAATTATATCAGGCCAGTCTGTAAAAATAGCTGGAAATGTTTTTAATGATGATATCATTCAATATATAAGAGAAAATCACAATTTACATATTGGAGAAGGTACTGCTGAAGATATCAAAATCAAAATTGGTTCTGCGGTAGATATATTAGAATCACCACCAGAAAAAATACCCGTACAAGGTAGAGATATGCTAACAGGTAAGCCAAAACAAGTTTATATCACTCATAAAGAAATAGCAAAAAGTCTTGATAAATCAATTACTCAGATAGAAAACGCAGTACTGGATACTTTATCTGATATTCCACCTGAGATTTCTGCAGATATTTATAATACCGGTATTTTTTTAACAGGAGGTGGATCTATGTTGAGAGGTCTTGATAAAAGATTCTCTAGAACCACTGAATTGCCTGTATACAAAGGAGAAAACCCTTTAGAAGTTGTTGTAAAAGGAAGTGAGATGGTTCTAAAAAATCTTAATAGATATACCAACGTTTTAATAAAAAGCACATAACACAATTCGAGCATTGTATAATATTTTTTGATCAAAACTAGCACAAACAAACATATTTATAAAATTAAATATGTATATTTGATCCGTGAATAAAGAAAAAGTTTTAGAAATTAAGAAAGCATTAGCAAATTCCACTAGGTTAGATATACTTAAGTGGTTAAAAGATCCAGATTCTAATTTTCCACCCCATACTGAATTAGGTCATTTTGATTTTGGTGTATGTGGTCAATTAATTCAGGATAAATCTGGCTTATCGCAGCCTACTATCTCTCATTATTTAGCCACTATGCACAAAGCTGGTTTACTTATACCAACCAGACACGGAAAATGGACATACTTTAAAAGAAATGAAAAGATTATCCAAGAATATATTACAGAAATAAAAGATAATTTATAAAAAATTTAAAACAACATATTTATAAAATTAAATATATAATTATGAAGATTTTAGTTATAGGAGCAACAGGAACCATTGGAAAAGAAATTTACAATTCTCTTAAAAATAATCATGATGTCTATGGTGCACATAGAAAAAGTAACTCCTACCCTATTGATATTACAGATAAAAATTCAATAAAATCACTTTTTGAAAAGCTACCCAAACTAGATGCCGTAATTAATGCAGCAGGTACAGCATCATGGAAATCTCTTTCTGATCTCGAAGAAGAAGATTATTATCTAGGAATTAAAAGTAAATTAATGGGACAGGTAAACCTTGTTCATATAGCTAAAGATTATCTAAAAGAAAACGGTTCTATAACCTTAACAACTGGTATTCTTGCTGAGCATTATGAACCAAATGCAGTGGCACTTTCTTTGGTTAATGGTGCTATCCATAGTTTTATTAATGCAGCTTCCCAAGAATTAACTCGCGGTATTCGACTTAATACTGTCGCTCCCGGAGCAATAGCTGGTGATTTTCCTAAAGATCAGAAATTTGCAGGGTATTTACCTGTAGAAATAGAAGATGTTATGAAAATATACGAATACGTACTAACTAGCAAAAACACAGGTCAAATTCTAAAAATTTATTAAACCTATGAAAATTCCAATATACCAGATCGATGCATTTACTCAAAAACTCTTTGGAGGTAATCCGGCGGCTATCTGCCATTTACCTCATTGGTTAGATGATGAAACTTTATTGAATATTGCAATCGAAAATAATCTTGCAGAGACAGGCTATTTTGTAAAAAAAGACGACATCTATGAAATGAGATGGTTTATGCCATATGCAGAAATTGATTTATGTGGTCACGCGACTTTAGCTTCAGCTTATGTGATTTTTAATTATATCGATACTAAAATTAATGAAATAACTTTTTCTTCTAAAAGCGGTATTCTAAAAGCTAAAAAAGAAGATAACGGATCTATTACATTAGATTTTCCTTCGCGACCTCCGCAACCTATTGATATTCCAAAAGAAGTATTCGAAGCTTTCCAAGCTAAACCATTAAAAGCTTTTGCCGGAAGAGATCTTATTATTACTGTTGGTTCAGAAGAAGAAGTATTAGCAGAAGAACCTAAATTAGAGTTTCTGAAAGGACTCCCTTATTTGTGTACCATTATTACTGCTGAAGGTAAAAATTCGGATTTTGTATCCAGAGTATTCGATGCTAATCCCGAAATCCCTCTAGAAGATCCGGTTACAGGATCTGCGCATGCCGCACTTGTTCCTTTTTGGGCAAAAAAACTCGGCAAAACAAAACTGAAAGCTCATCAATTATCCAAACGAGGTGGAGAACTTGATTGTAAATTAGTGGGAGATCGAGTTTTTCTTAGTGGATACTCAGTTCCTTATTTAGTTGGTGAAATAGAAATCTAAAAAAGTAAATTATGAAAACAATTGGATTAATTGGAGGTATGAGTTGGGAATCCTCAGCCGTTTATTATGAATTGATAAACAAAAAGGTAAAAGAAGAATTAGGTGGTTTTCATTCTGCGAAATCTATTATGGTTTCTGTTGATTTTGCAGAAATTGAAATTTTGCAAAGAAAAGACGATTGGAATGGTTTAACTAAATATATGATTAAATCCGCAAAACAATTAGAAAACGCTGGTGCAGATCTGATACTTCTTTGTACAAATACAATGCACCTGTGTAGTGAAGAAATAATTAAAAACATAACGATTCCTTTTCTTCATATCGCCGATGCTACAGGAAAAATAATTCAATCCAAAGGATTACAAAAACTTGCACTTTTAGGTACTAAATTTACCATGGAAAAAGATTTTTACAGAATGATCCTTAAAAAATATGGAATTGATGTTATAATCCCTGATATCGATGATAGAGAACTTATACATAAGGTGATATATGAGGAGTTAGTTCTTGGAAATATTCAAAGTAATTCAAGAGAAGCATATAAGCATATCATAAAAGATCTTGAAAACAAAGGTGCTGAAGGGGTTATTCTTGGTTGTACAGAAATACCTTTATTAATAAAACAAAAAGATGTGGATATTCCAATATTCAACACTACCAATATTCATGCGGAAAGTGCTGTAGAAATGGCTTTAGAGAATTAATCAAAAACAAAAATTGTCAATCAAAATATACAATTCAAGAAAGTGACCCAATTTAGAAACAAACAGTGGATTTATACCAAGAGACCTGAAAAAGTAGTTAATCAAAGTCATTATACATTAGAGGAGAATGTAATCTCTATTTCAGAAGTAAAACCGGGAAAAGCCTTATTAAAGTCTGTATATTTTAGTATAGATCCATATATGCGTATCCAGCAATCTAAGCATAACACCTGGGAAGAGCCACATCCATTAGATACCGTTCAAGGTGGCGCCGTCGTCGCTCAAATAGTGGCAATTAATGATAATAGTTCCTCTTTAAAAAAAGGAGATTGGGTATTATCATATACTGGTTGGCAGGAATATGCTATTACAGAAATTAGTAATCTTCGTTTATTAGATCCTACTAAAATTTCAGTCACAACGGCTTTAGGTGTCTTAGGCATGCCTGCTCGAATTGCTTATTTTGGACTTCTTGAAGCTGGTTTGCCTAAAGAAGGAGAAACGGTAGTAGTCTCTGGAGCTTCTGGTGCCGTTGGGCAAATTGTAGCGCAAATTGCCCAAATAAAAGGCTGTAAAGTTATTGGTATTGCGGGATCAGATGAAAAAACAAAATTTCTCAAAGAAATAATAGGTGTAAGCGAAGTAATAAATTATAAGAAGCATTCATCAGCAAAAGAAATGTATCAAGAATTAAAGCGAATATCACCGGAAGGAATAGATATATACTATGATAATGTAGGCGGATATATTACGGATGCCGTTTTTGAACACATTAATATTAATGCCAGAATCATTATTTGTGGACAGATTTCTCAATACTCAGGTGGATTAGATACTCCTGAAATGGGACCAAGATTTCTACATAAAATCTTATATAAAAGAGCAACTATACAAGGTGTTCTTGCTAGAGATTACAATCAAAGAATGGACGAATTACTTTCCGAAATGACTCCTTGGGTACAAGATGGTTTGATTAAATATAAAGAAACCATTATCAAAGGATTCGATCAACTACCAGAGGCTTTAAATATGCTTTTTTTTGGAAAAAACATGGGTAAATTAATTGTAAAAATATAAGAAGTAATTACAAAAACATTTGATTGATTTTAGAACGTAATTTTCGACCATAGTCCTCTTGTAACCAATCTCTATAATTTTTGGTGCTTTTACTAATGCAATAAGAATAACGTCTAACTCTATATTCAATATCCTGATCTAATAGTTTGCTAAGAATTCGTGCGTCGAAAACATCTTCACTATTTTCCACACACATCTTAGCATGTTGTTCAATCGATTTTTCTAACACACTTTTACTACGTAAACCATATTTTTTGGTATTAGCATATTCCGTTTCGATATCAAAATCTATTTCAGTAGAATTACTAAATTGCTTTCTTACTTCTTCCGGCATTACGTATTTAAATTTACGTTCTATCTCATCATCACTAACCAAGCTTTCATAATAAAAATCAGGTGATCTAAAAATAGATTGCCAGTCTATTTCTCCATTCCAAAGTCCAAAACGCGCCGTGTTATTTCCCATATCAATAATAGAAAACTCTGGTTTTTTAGGAAGTATTCTGGATCCCCTACCAATCATTTGAAAATAAAGAGTCAAAGATTTCGTAGCTCGATTAAGAATTACCGTTTCTACAGTAGGTTCATCAAAACCAGTAGTCAAAATACTCACAGAAGTAAGAATTGCATTATCTGTATGCTTAAACCATTTTAGTATATCGGCTCTTTCTTGTTTACTATTCGTATTATCTAAGTGTCTTATTGGATATCCTGCTCTATGGAAAACATCATAGACTTGAATTGAAGTATTAATACCATTATTAAAAATTAATGTCTTTTGTCCCTTTGATCTTTCTTCATATGCTTTTAGCAACTTATCCTGCATCAACGCATTTGTATATAGATCTTCAGAAGATTTCACAGTATAATCCCCATTCATACCTATCTTAAGAGAACCAAGACCTACATCATATGTGTACGTCACTGGTTTAGCCAAAAACCCATTTCCAATAAGAGATGTAATAGTATCTCCAACAATCAACTCTCTATAGTTATCTTTCATTGGAAGCTTCATATTAGAACTAAGAGGTGTAGCCGTAACACCTAGAATAAAGCAAGTATCGAAAAAACGAAATAATTTTCGAAAAGAGTTATAATGTGCCTCATCAATAATGACCATTCCTACATTATCAATCTCTAATTGATCATCATTAAGTCTATTATTAAGTGTTTCTACCATAGCCACAAAACACATATACTCATGCTGATCTTCAAGCTTTTTTACATTACTGTTAATGATCTTATTTTTCACATTAAACTCAGTAAGCATTTTAGATGTTTGGTCACAAAGCTCGATACGATGCGTTAAGACTACGACTTTCTTCTTTGTGGTTTCTATATACCTTCTTACAAT
Organism: uncultured Aquimarina sp.; assembly: GCF_947492405.1. Taxonomy (GTDB): domain Bacteria; phylum Bacteroidota; class Bacteroidia; order Flavobacteriales; family Flavobacteriaceae; genus Aquimarina. The sequence goes on along the minus strand of NZ_CANLMP010000001.1, from coordinate 612,505 downwards.
TTCTGAAAAGATAACCGTTTTCCCCCCACCAGTAGGTAGCTGATAAAGTAAATTATAGCTTTTAGGAAACTCTTGCAAACGCCCAAAGATCTTATCAATATCTCTAGCCTGATAATTATAAAGTACTTTCTGTTCCTTTTTTTCTATTTCAGTGGGTTCCACCCGCATTTGCTTTAGGTTAAAAAATAAGCTACAAAATTAAGCACTTTATAAACTTATATAAAAGAATTCGTAGAATATATTTCGTTTTAATTCAACAAATCTCTTCTAAAATGTTAATTATTCATAATATTTCTTACAACCATTTTTGTTCTTTTAATTTTAAATAAAAATTGATTATTCATTAATGACTAAGATTGATAAAGATCTAATACCTGTTCAAGCACTACTTGTTCCTAAATCAATTTTATATACAGGTAAAGTGTTAAACTGGATTTCTCCTTTTTTAGCTTCTAGATTTGGAGCCCGTTTATTTTTAACACCGTTTAAGTACAAAAGACCAGAACGGGAAAGAACTATGGCGATAGAAAGTCGTAAAGAAAAAGTAAAAATCAAGAATATAAATCGGGATGTAATTGTTTATAACTATGGAACCTCTAACAAAAAGGTTTTGTTAGTACATGGATGGTCAGGTAGTGGTACTCAACTTTCTAAGATTGCAGATCAATTATTGCAAAAAGGTTTTAGTACGGTAAGTTTTGACGCACCGGCTCACGGTGAAGCTCCGGGAAAGAGAAGTAATATGCCACATTTTATTGAAACCATACGCCAATTAGAAAAAACTCATGGACCATTCTATAGCGCTATTGGACATTCATTAGGAGGTATGTCTTTATTAAGAGCTACCAAATTCGGTTTCATGATTGAAAAATTGATAATAATCGGTACAGCAAACAGTGTAACCAAAATAACCAAAGAATTTGTTAGAAATCTACAGTTAAGCCAGAAAACCGGAAGATTAATGAAACGATACCTCGATGAACGTTATGGAGAAGACCTTGACAATTATTCTGGAGGGATTTCTGCAGAAGCAGTAAAAATACCAACCTTAGTTGTTCATGATAAAAATGACGTCGACGTAAATTATAAAGAGGCTATAGAGATTCATAAAAAATTAACGAAAGGAACATTATTATTAACTGAGAAATTAGGTCATAGAAAAATTCTTGGAGATCAGGAGGTAATTGGTAAAATAATTGAGTTTATTATATAATAAGAATTCTTATGTTATGGACTGTACTGATATACGACTATATACACATAAAACTATAATTTGAATAACATGAAAAAGATTCTAATATTATTCATCAGTATTTTAACGATAAGTTGTACTGGTAATGCTCAAAAAGAAACAAAAAAAGAAAAGAAAGAATATGCTGTTTCTAAGACAAACAAAGAATGGAAGGAAATCCTAACAAATGATCAGTATTATATCTTAAGACAAGCCGGCACAGAAAGACCTTTTTCTAGTCCTCTAAATAAAGTGTATGCTTCAGGAACTTTTCACTGCGCAGGATGTAATACACCGTTATACGAAAGTGAACATAAATTTGATAGTGGCACAGGTTGGCCTAGTTTTGATAGAGCTGTAAAAGGAAATGTATCTGTTGACACGGATTATAAGTTAGGTTACGCTAGAACTGAACTTGTATGTGGAACTTGTGGAGGGCATTTAGGACATGTTTTTAATGATGGACCAAGGGAAACTACCGGAAAAAGACATTGTATTAATGGCGATGCTTTAATTTTTGAACCAAAACAAACCAAGTAATGAGCAAATACCCTTTTGACAAAACAGAAGACCAATGGAGAAAAGAACTCTCTGAAGAACAATATAGAGTATTGAGACAAAAAGGAACCGAGCGTCCTTTTACCGGAGAATATAATATTCACTCAGAAGATGGAACCTATAAATGTATGGGATGTCATGTTCCACTGTTCGAAAGTACATCGAAATTTGACTCTGGATGTGGATGGCCTAGTTTTGATCAATCTATTGAAGGAAGCGTAGAATACATAAAAGACACAACTCATGGCATGATAAGAACAGAAATTCTATGCGCTAACTGTGGCAGTCACTTAGGGCATATTTTTGATGATGGACCTACAGAAACAGGGCAACGCTATTGTGTAAATTCGGTAAGTATTGATTTCGATAAAGCATAAATTTCATACTTTGGAACACTTATTGATAAGTATATTCAATATCAAAACAACAAATAATTACATATTATGAAAAAGATTTTCACACTTTTATTTTTATCATCCTTATTATTCACCTCGTGCGTCAATGACGATGATGCAGATTTTGACACTATAGGAACAACATTCGAATTTACTACAGACTTTAATCAATCTAATGATTTCTTGCATCGATTCTTTTTTAATGAAAACATTTTTGATTCTGATGTGGTACTGGTGTATAGATTAGAGAGTGTGAATAATGGGCTAGATGTTTGGGAACCTCTGCCAACTGCTACAATTTTTATTGATGATGGTAATGGTGGTGATATTACTGTTCTATACCGATTTAATTTTACATCAGGAGACGTAGATGTATTGTTAGAAAGTAACGCCTTTGATTTAGTTCCTACTAGCTTAACAAATAATCAAACATTTAGAGTCGTAGTTGTACCTGCTTCATTTGCAGAAAATACAGATATTGATTTATCAGATTTAAATGAAGTTCAATCTGCTTTAAATTTAGAATTTTAAGAATCCAATTATTAAAGAATATTTGTTTTTATTCTAAAAATAATAAATACTACAAAAAATTAACACTATCGTAATGATAGTGTTTTTTTATATAAATAATTAGTATAGATAATTGCAAAAATGGAATGGTTAAAACCTTTTTTGGTTAACCTAATTATCCGTAAATTCGTGTCTTCAAAAAATTCACATTTATGAGCGCATATGATATTATCGTATTAGGAAGTGGACCTGGTGGTTATGTAACTGCTATTAGAGCTTCTCAATTGGGGTTTAAAACTGCTATTATTGAAAAAGAAAGCCTTGGAGGTGTATGTTTAAATTGGGGATGTATACCCACAAAAGCACTATTAAAAAGTGCGCAGGTATTTGATTACCTTAAACATGCGTCTGATTATGGCTTAACTGTGGAAAAATTTGATAAAGATTTTGATGCAGTGGTAAAACGTAGTCGTGGCGTTGCAGAAGGAATGAGCAAAGGTGTTCAATTCTTAATGAAAAAAAATAAAATTGACGTAATCGAAGGTTTTGGTAAATTAAAATCTGGTAGTAAAGTTACTGTTACTGATAAAGATGGAAACGCTACTGATTATGATGCAAAGCATATCATTGTTGCTACAGGAGCTAGATCAAGAGAATTACCAAATCTACCACAAGATGGTAAAAAAGTAATCGGATATAGAGAAGCTATGACTTTAGATTCTCAACCTAAGAAAATGATCGTAGTAGGTTCTGGTGCAATTGGCGTAGAGTTTGCTCATTTTTATAACGCGATGGGAACAGAAGTTACTATAGTAGAATTTCTTCCTAACCTAGTGCCACTAGAAGATGAAGAAGTTTCTAAGCAATTTGAAAGAAGTTTCAAAAAAGCCGGAATCAAAGTAATGACCAATTCTTCTGTGGAAAGTGTCGATACTAGTGGTGATGGTGTAAAAGCAACTGTAAAAACTAAAAAAGGAGAAGAAATTCTTGAAGCTGATATTGTATTATCTGCTGTAGGAATTAAAACGAATATAGAAAACATAGGATTAGAAGAATTAGGAATTGCTACAGATAGAGATAAGATTGTGGTAAATGACTGGTATCAAACTAATATTCCTGGTGTTTATGCTATTGGTGATGTTGTATCTGGTCCTGCATTAGCACATGTTGCTTCTGCAGAGGGTATTACTTGCGTAGAAAAAATAGCCAATATGCACGTAGAAGCAATCGACTATGGTAATATTCCGGGATGTACATATGCTTCTCCAGAAATTGCAAGTGTAGGAATGACAGAAAAACAAGCTAAAGAAGCTGGTTATGAGCTTAAAGTTGGTAAATTTCCTTTCTCAGCCTCTGGTAAAGCAAGTGCTGCCGGAACTAAAGATGGTTTTGTAAAAGTAATTTTTGACGCTAAATATGGTGAATGGTTAGGGTGCCATATGATAGGAGCTGGAGTAACAGATATGATTGCGGAGGCCGTATTAGGTAGAAAATTAGAAACTACAGGTCATGAAGTACTAAAAGCTATACATCCTCATCCAACAATGAGTGAGGCCGTTATGGAAGCTGTAGCTGATGCTTACGATGAAGTGATTCATTTATAACAGATATTATATTTTCATAAAAAACACCTTACTAAAATTATTTAGTAAGGTGTTTTTTATTTTTATAATCATATTTTTTAATTCGAACTCATAGGAATCGAACCAATATTAAAAGATGGTACAGGCAGCCTTAATCCAAAATACCAGTATGGATCACCTGTAAACACGTTAATAGCCGCACCTGTCTGTACATAATCATGTAGTATTGATACTACCAAACCGGCCCCTAACTCGGGGACATCATCTCCATCAAAATCTGGAGCAGAAATATGAAGCCCAATTCCCCAATCAAAAATTCTATTATATGCTACGCTTCTTCTTCTTATTTTTTGATCCCACAATCCTTTTAGAATTAGGTTATAATAAGGAGCCATCTGAAATTGTGTTTTTACATTTGTCCTTGCCAAAGGGTCCGCAAAAATAACACCAACCGTACTTTCTATGTGAGGTAAGATTCTATACATATAAACCTCCCGGTTTTCCCTATAGATCAGTTTTTTCTTAGAGTTTATTTCAAACTTAAACGCAATGCGATCTCCACTACCTCGTATTCCGGTTGTAAATAAGTCTAGATCTGTTTGGGTTGGCATATTTGCTAAAGAGAGTTTAAAAACTTTATCACTAAACTTCAGTAAACTAAAGTCTATTGGAGTTCCTAAAATCAACGCTTCTATACTTTGAACGCTATTACTATCCGAAATTATTCTTACCCACTTTTCTAAATATACTTTCAAATCATTAACATACTTTTTTAAATTTTGAATATTTACAAGATTTTTTACTTGATCATACAGCGAAACCGCTTTATCCAAAAGTTGTTTTCCATCTTCTTTGGTTATAAAATTAATATCACTTTCTATTTGTGATACTACCTGAAAAAAAGATGTTTGGTCATTGATTTTTAAGTTTTCATAGAACGAAATTCTTTTTCTAATTTCTATTTCAAAATTCTCCAAATCACTTTTAAAACTGTTAAAATCTGTGATAAATTGATTTAGCTGAGGGTCTGATATCTGTTCAATGTCCTGTGTGATTTGACTAACAATACTCGTGAACTCCACCTTTAATGTTTGCTTAAGGTGTTCTATTTGAATATCAATGACGTCTCTCAACGCAGACAAACCATTATTTTTATTTTTATTCGCAAGCGCACTTAATTCTTCTAATTGTTTTTGCTGTTCTTCTGTAGGTAAAATTTGCCATCTTTCTACCTCATAAGGTTGTTTTGGCTTTATAGAGTCAAATCCCGGTAAATGTACGGAATCACTTTTATTATTCTTAGTATACAACCAAGCGCCAAATTGAATATACACACCCTCATTATTTGCGAAATTTTCTACTTGATTAGTTAACTGCTTTAACTCATTTTGAGCAGCGTTATATATATATTCCGGTCTAAAACTTTTTAATTCAACTCCATTATCTTCTAAACTTAAACCTAAATCGGTAATAGCTAATGCAACTTTCTGCATTTTATTTGCCCATTCTTTGTTTAACTGAGAATTTTCTTTAAACCGCCGATAATTATAAGTGTTTAATAATGTATTGAATGAATCCAGATTTTTTTCCCTAAGTCTCATTGCCTCAGAAAACATCTTAATTTTTTTATCAATATCATCGGGTAAACCAGCGCCGTTTTTTTCAATTTCAGAAACAATAGCAGAATAATCTAAATCAATCTGTAAAACACTATTGATATCGACAATCTTATTGTTGACAAAGTTTTCTTTAGGCTTTCCGTCTTTTAAATAGGTACCATCTCTGTCCTTTTCTAAAATAGAAAACACAGATTTTTGATCTTCACTTGACAATTGATCCTGCCCATAAGCTGTAATAGTTGATACGCAATAACAGCAAATAAGCATATAATAAATGTGGATTTTCTTTACAACACCCATATAGTTATTGATTTAAATTTTGGTCATAAGCCATCGCCAACATAATAGATTTTTCTATATAATACGTTGATCGATTATCATATTTTGACGCTAATACTACATTTCCAATATTATTAAAAACGTTAGAAATTGATAAAAGCACATAAGAGTCCATAGAATTCCAGTTTATTTCATCTAGTCGCGGACTAACTTTTAATCCTTTTAAAGTATTTAAAATAAAACTAATATCAGGAGCTTGTATTACTTTTAAGCCGTTATAAAAATGATCATCGGAATTTATAAAAGAAGAAATTTTTTGTACAGCTCCATCAGATTGTGTGGTATCACCTATTACTAATATAAGTGTCACCGGTTCATTTGCTAATGCATTATTAAATACAGTGTTAGCTACAGTAGCATCCGTTTTGGATAAAATAATAGGTTCTATCATAAGAGTATATTTTAGAATAAAGCTTGAGTACCTAAAAGTATACAAAAATATATCCTTATAAAAGGGGGAAAACACCTAATTCCAATAAGAAAAACACTATATCTACCTGAGTTAGTTCGGGATCAAATTACAATATTAAAAAGGTACCTCAAGGTTTGTCATTATCATAGAAACAAGCTTATATTTCCTATTAACAGCAATTAACAAAATAAAAATCCTAAATTCTTCTTACTACGAGATATGATCCAACGAACAATCCTTACCGCTACTTCAAGTTAAAATAAGTTTTTTTTATTTTTCTATAAAAAACTTTGAATCGCTAGCTCATAACTTTGTAATCCTAAACCAAGAATAACTCCTTTTGCATTTGGAGAAATATAAGATTGATGCCTAAACTCTTCTCTACCAAAAGTATTAGAAATATGTACTTCGATCACCGGAACAGTAACTGCTTTAATTGCATCACCAATACCGATAGAAGTATGTGTATAGGCTCCTGCATTCAAAATGACTCCATCATAAGTACCATCGGCTTCCTGGATTCTAGTAATCAATTCGCCTTCTATATTAGATTGAAAATAGCCTAGTTCCACATCTCTAAATTTCATTTGTAATTCTGAAAAAAAATCTTCAAAAGATTGGTTACCATATACACTAGGTTCTCTTTTACCTAAAAGGTTAAGGTTTGGTCCGTTTAATATTAAAAGTTTCATTTATTGTTCTCGTGAGATTCTTCGATTATTTTTTGTCTTAAACAAATACCCTATTGATAATTGAGCAACTGAATTTCTATTGGTTATATCAATAATACTTGTATCATTAATATTAGTTAAACCTAAATTATATCGTAGTTGAAAAAACAAACCACTTTCTAGCTTATAACCTGCTCCAAATGCCCAACTAACATCAAAATTATTAAAAGAATCAAAAAACGGGTCATTATCAGCTACATCATCATTTCCCACATTTGTCAATAAAGCAAATTGCGGACCTGTTTCAAGGCTAATACGTTCTGTTACATATGTTTTAGTTATAATAGGTAACGAAAAATAATTTAAACTAATTTTCTGCTCCTGACCTCCAACATCTACTTTGTAACCTTGCGCTGAATAGAGTAATTCTCCTTGTATATAAAACTTACTTGAAATAGGATATTCTACCACGGCTCCGAGATGTATTCTTATCCTTCCTTCAGTACCATCGGCATCACCTAAAATATTACTATAATTAATACCACCTTTAAATCCTGCTCTTGCATATAATGGATCTTCATCATCAAGCTTCTGAGCATTTACAGAAACAAAACTTAGGACCATCATAAGTATAAAAATATTTCTTTTCATCCTTTATTATAAGTTTATACTCAAAAGTAGCTTTATTTTTTTATACAACGTAAAAAGGAAACAAAAAACCTTTGCATAATATAAAGGTATAAATACTAATATGTGCAAACAAAACATGTTCTTTCCTATTCATAACTCATTTTACATTCATAAAAACATAATCATATTTTCTGATTATTAAGGCGTTATGTTCTACACGAATAGTTTATTTGAAATTTCTATAAAAAACCTAGTAACAAATATTCTATAATTGTTACTAACTGATATAATAAACCATAAACAAACAATTATCATGAAAAAATTAATGTTAACTGCAGTAGCAGTATTTAGCTTAGCTTTTGCTAATGCTCAGGATGGAGAAGGATTTGCTAAAGGAGATATTTTCATCTCAGGATCTTTTGGATACAACTCACAATCCACTGGTGATGCTAAGTCTAACTCATTTGAGATTACTCCTAGAGCAGGTTTCTTTGTATCGGATAATATCGTGGTAGGTGCCAGAATAAGTTATACGACTCAAAAACTAGAAATACCATTTACTGATGATACGAAAACAAACATTTTTACGGGTGGAGCATTTGGTAGGTATTATTTTACGCCATCTAGTAAGTTTTCTATTTTTGGTGAACTTGGGGCGAACTATCTTTCTATTAAAACAGAAATAGCAACAATTGATTCAACCACAGATGGATTTTTAATTGGTGGAGGACCTGGAGTAAGCTATTTCATTAGCGATAACTTTGCTTTAGAAGCTTTCTGGGGAGCAATTTCTTATTCTTCAACAAAACCAGATTTTGATGGAGCCGAATCTACTGATTTATTTTCTATCGGAGTGAATCTTGATGATATCAATCTTGGATTGGTATATAAATTCTAATAATATAATTATTATCTAATTTTAAATCCATTCGCAGTTTGCGGATGGATTTTCTTTTTTATATTAGGAAACATGAAATGGAGTCATGCGATAAAAGATTACGAACATTACTTACGAATCGAAAGAGGACTTTCTGATAATTCTATTATCAATTATAGTTTGGATATCCAAAGATTACTTAAATATCTAGAAGAAAATGATATTGAGACCACTCCTATTGCTATAGAAAAAGATATATTAAAACAATTCATTTATGAAACTGCAAAATTAGTCAATGCTAGATCTCAAGCTCGCATAATTTCTGGTTTAAAAAGTTTTTTCAATTATTTAATTTTTGAGGATTATAGAGAAACCAATCCCATGGAACTTATAGAAGCTCCTAAAATTGGTAGGAAGTTACCAGATACATTATCTTTAGAAGAAATAGATACTATCATTTCTCATGTAGATCTAAGTAAACCCGAAGGAGAAAGAAATAAAGCTATTATAGAAACGCTTTATGGATGCGGACTTCGAGTTAGTGAATTAATCGATTTAAAACTCTCTAATCTTTTTTTTGATGAAGGTTTCATTAGTGTAACAGGAAAAGGAGATAAACAAAGATTCGTTCCTATTGGCGAAATAACACAGAAATATATCAATATTTATAAGAACGAAATAAGAATTCATCTCGATATCAAGAAAGGTCACGAAGATACGTTGTTTTTAAATCGCAGAGGAAGACAACTTACAAGAGCTATGATTTTTACTATTGTAAAAAGGCTTGTTGAAAAAGCAGGCATTCATAAAAACATAAGTCCTCATACGTTCAGACATTCTTTTGCAACCCATTTATTGGAAAATGGAGCCGATCTGAGAGCTATACAATTGATGTTAGGACACGAAAGCATAACCACTACAGAAATATATATGCATCTTGACAGAAGTCACTTAACTGAAGTTATTAATACATTTCATCCAAGAAAATAATATGTATATAAATAGCTTAAGAAAAAAAATTACTTGTATTGTGTTCTTGAGTTGTTCTCTTCTATACTCACAACGATTTAGTGCTGATGGTGGTATTATGTTAAAAACGGAAATCACTTTAGGTAACCAAAATCAATGGTTAAAATTAGGTGTTTTTGGTTTTGGCACTCTTAATTATGGAGATATTTCTTTAGAAAGCGGAGTATCGTTTGCTTCTTATCAATTTCTAAAGCGACATACGGTAAAAACTAATGGATTAGGGTATTCATATGATTTTTTTGCATTAGCTGGACTTGGTAAAAACAGTAACTTATTGGGATCCTCTTTATCAAAAATGAACACTTCTATTATATTTAACCAAAAAGGCAAAGGAGGGTTTAATGGATTAGGCTTTGGGTTTAGTAAAGATTACCTTCCTAAATCATTAAAATCTTATGGACTAAAACGTGGAGCTTTATTAATGCGCTTTAGTAATGCTAATCATAACATTCATTTAGTTTTTCAGAACGATTTTAGCATCGGTTTGTTCAGTGGTGCAGGTACAGATTATGGAGTTACTGGTTCGTTAGATATAGGTTTTACAGCAATTACTAATCCACAAACGGTGTATAAATTGGGAATTGGAATTGACTTATTTACTGCTAGACCAGATTATAGTCGGTCTCCAAGAAATTCAATTAACTCCGATGATGGACGTAAAAACGTATGGTTTACATTACCTCCATTTAAAGAGCTTTTTTATGGTAATTTATATGCATATAGCACCTATCAAGAAAATGATGTTTCTATACATTCTAATGTAGGTATTAATAGTCAAAAAGCTGGTGCATACATACAGAATATACTACATGATGGATTAGGACTAAACCCTAGATTTCCTTGGCTTGTAGAAACTAAAGATGAAATCTATATAGAAGTAAGTGGAAGTACATTTTTTAAAGCCATTACAGATGATTAAAAGATGGTTAGTATATTGCATGTGTTTACTATTACTTTGTAGTAGTTGTAATACTTATACAACTTTTTATAGTAAAACTCACGTAGAAATTAATTCAGAAAAGTTCTCAAAAATTCATCGTTTAGACCTTAGTAATCAAAACCTTAATGAATTACCTAAGTCTATAACCAAGTTAAAAGACCTAAGAATGATTAATCTAAGTAATAACATGAACTTAGATATTGATAGTAGCCTTCGTAAGTTGGCTATTCATCAAAACTTAGAAGTTTTAATTTTAGATAGTCTAGACATTAAAACAATCCCTGAATCAATTAAACTATTTCCAAATCTAAAGCAGATTTCATTAATAAATAATCCAGGCTTTAATCTCTCTCAAATATTACAACAGATTTCTGAACTGCCTATTGAGTTTTTAAATCTAAAAAACAATAAGCTCACCAAGCTACCAGAGAATATAAAGGCTCTAAAGAATCTGAGAGACCTTAATTTGTCATATAACACAATCAAGGATGAAGAAAGTTATTCCTATTTAGGGGAATTACCCAAGTTATATTCTTTGTGGATTGATCACAATAAATTAAAAGAACTTCCTAATAGTACAGGCGAACTCAGTCAAATTAGGTTTTTATACATTGATCATAACGAATTGAAAGAGTTACCAGATCAATTTACCGAAATGAGAAAAGTATGGGTAATACATGCTGGATATAATCTTTTTTCAGAGCTTCCTCCAGAATTCACTAAAATGAAAGCGTTACTTATGGTTCATATAAACAATAATCAAATTCAGCACATCCCAAAGGTTTATGAAACGGACAAGTATGCATTAGCAGGATTAATTTTAGATAATAATCCTCTTCCCGAAACAGAAATACAAAGAGCTAAAAAGATTTTTAATGGATTTTTCTTACTATCTTTTAAACAAGAGCTCTATTAATAAAAAAACTCTCGAAAATTTCGAGAGTTTTTTTATTAATCATTTCATCTTAAAATAAGTTCTAATTTGGTCTTGTTGCTCTACCAGAAGGCACTCCCGTATCAGAAATCATTGTTACAGGATTTGCAGGACCTGTAGTTATTCCTGCAGTTGCGCTTAGCGGTTCAATAAAGAAAGGAGCAGGATCTCTATCTTCAAAAGGTTCTACTGTAATAAATACTCTTTTGCTCGTTACAGCAGCAGGAAATGTAATACCAGTTAAAGGAATTTGACTAGGAATAATAAGGAAATCTTCACCCGGAAAATTAGGTACTGTTCCACCAGAACCTCTAAAGAAATTAGCGTCATCAAGTGCATCCACGTCAGAAAATGTGCCTGTAGAAACAGTTACATTACCAAAATCAACCCAACCTTCATATTTCCAACCACTTGCTAATGGAGGAAGTGTTAATCCCGCAGAAGTTCCATTCATAAACCAAACACCAAACTCATCATTATCTGCTACATCATCCGTTGGTGTAGCAAGAAAGAATTGTCCGGCCGTACTAGAAAGATCTGCAACAACTGGTGCAAAATTAAGTGTTGCCGAATTAGATCCATTAAAATTACCCGTCAATATTTTAGCACTAGAAGGTACATTATCAGTATCACCTACTGGTTCTACAGTAAGAACAAATTCTGTGGCATCTGCAAGATCCGAGGCTAACACCGTAAGATTAACTGTTCCTGTAGGGTTTGTAAATTTACTTGTCGGTACTGCTTGTCCATCAACAATTAACCATCCTTGATATGTGGATCCTCCAGTTAAATTTTCTAAACCTATAGTTTCTAAAGCCAAGTTAGCAACTGGTGGTCCATCATCACTAGAACAGGAAACACCTAATAATCCCAAGGCAATTGTTGCAATCGCCATCATTTTTTTTGTCATCATTTTTTGCTTTTTAATTTATGAGATAAAATTATAAAAATCATCCATATGCATAACTATAAAAAGTAAACAAAATTGTACGCGAAAACCACTATTTTTTTAAGCAGAATCAGGCTTGAGGTTGCTGCTGCTCTGGTTTTTTGAACAATTCTATATATGATTTTCCTATATTAGAAACAATATCACTAGCTAGTAATCCCTGATAACCAGTTTCGTGAATTGCCAAATCACCTGAACTACCATGTAGATATACTCCAAAAACTGCTGCCTGTAATGGATCATATTCTTGAGAAATTAATCCAGTGATGATTCCTGTTAAGACATCGCCACTTCCTGCTGTTGCCATTCCTGGATTTCCAGAAGTATTCACATATATATCATCTTGATAAATAATTAAAGAATTCGCTCCTTTTACGACAACGATACAATCATGCTTTTTAGAAAACTTCTTTACCATATCAATTTTATCAAAATCATCTTTCCAAGCACCAATTAAACGCTTTAGTTCTCCTGGATGAGGAGTTAATACAGTATTTTTAGGTAAGTATTTTAACAATTCTGGTTCTTTAGCTAATATATTAATGCCATCAGCATCTATAACTAATTTAGTCTTGTTTTGATTCAAAAATTCACCAAAGGCTTCCACTGTTTTTTCATGAGTTCCAAGTCCAATACCTATTCCAATTACTGATGGATTGAAATCAACCGAAATATTAGAAATAAAATCATCTTGATCATCAGTAACTACCATAGCTTCGGGAACTGAAGTCTGTAGAATATCATATCCACATTCAGGAATATAAGTTGTTGTTAGACCAGCTCCAATTCGTAATGCTGATTTTGTAGCCAATACTACACTACCTATTTTTCCATAACTACCTCCAATAATTAAACAATGTCCATAATCTCCTTTATGAGCAAATTTGTGTCTCGGTCTATACAAAGAAAGTACTTCATTCTTGCTAATCAATTCCGCAAAACCAGGTGTCTGCGCAATAAAATCTCTATTCAAACCAATATCAATAACTTCGAGATCCTGAGAATATTGACCTGTTTCTGGCAAGAAAAATATCAATTTTGGTAATTGAAAAGTAACTGTTGTAGATGCATAAATAACTCCTTCGGGATCATCGGGAGCCTTATCTGCATATAAACCAGACGGTACATCAATGGATAATGTAAAACATCTGGAGGCATTAATATGTTTAATTAAATTAATTACCCAGGATACTAAAGGTCTATTTAATCCTATCCCAAAAATAGCATCGATCACCATATCCTGCTGTTTAATATCAGGTAAGTCTTCTTCAGATTTTAATTGTATAGGCCATTCTACTCCAATAGCTTTAAGGCGATCATAATTAGCCAAAAAATCCTCAGATCTCTTATCACTAAAGTTAACAATGTATGTTTTTACATGATATCCATGTTCAACTAACAATCGAGAAATGACAAGTCCATCTCCCCCATTGTTTCCAATACCGCAAAATACGTGGATTGGTATTGGCGCACCTTGTAATCGTTGATGCAATACATTGAATATTTGAGTAGCAGCTCTTTCCATCAATTCTAAAGAAGTGATTTTTTGAGATTGAATGGTAACTTCGTCTGCTTTTCGCATTTGAGTAGCGGAAAATATCTTCACAAGTTTAATTTTTAGTAATCATTTGATAATACGTTTTCAAAATACAACAACCCTTTTAGATTTATTTTTTTAAGAATGCTTTAACGAATCAACTCATAAATTAAAGGATCAATAAAAGTTTATGATTAGTAACGTTTTTATTTTGTTCAAAAGTAAAAAATTATACATTTGAACTTAAATATAAAGCAAACTAATGTTTAGTACGGTTTCAATCTCGGTTTTACTTTTCGCGTTAGAAACAACAGCGGCTTTCGCTTACACTTCTTTTACACGTACTACAACTACAATTATTACCCTTAGGGGTTAATCATTTATATATCACAAAAATTTAGTAAGTAGTTATTTTATGTAAAGAAACTACCGAAAAGCTATATCAAATACATCATTCTAAAAAAATATCATATGAACGTTCTAAAATTTGGAGGTTCTTCAGTTGCAAATGCAGCAACCATAGAAAAAGTTATAGAAATCATCGAAAAGCAGTCTAACAATAAATCGCTTTACGTGGTTGTTTCTGCTCTGGGTGGAGTAACGGATCTTTTAATACAAGCAGGAAAAGAAGCTTCTTCTAATAGCGAAAAATATAAAAACACCCTTGTTACTATAGAAAACAGACATCTGGAAGCCATAAAAGAATTAATTCCGGTGGTTTCTCAAAGTTCTATAATTAGTAAAGTAAAATCTGAATTAAATAAACTAGAATCCCTATGCGAAGGAGTATGTCTCTTAAGCGAGTTATCACCTAAAACAGAATCTGTAATCGCTAGTTTTGGTGAAATGTTATCTTCTTTCATAATCGCAGAAGCAGCAAAAGTAAAAGGCTTGGATATTGTCCTTAAAGATTCTAGAGATTACATCATTACTACAGATGCTGCAAAAGTAACTATTGATTATGAGGAGACTAATTTTAGAATCAAAAGATATGCACAGGATAATACGCATCAGATTAGTCTGTTTCCTGGTTTTGTAGCCAAAACATCAGAAGGAGAACCTACTACTTTAGGTAGAGGGGGTTCGGATTTTACTGCAGCAATTTTAGCTTCTGCCGTACAAGCTGATAAATTACAGATTTGGACAGATGTTAGTGGTATGTATACAGCAAACCCAAAATTGGTAAAACAAGCTAAGCCTGTTTCACATATTTCATATCAGGAAGCTATGGAATTGTCTCATTTTGGAGCCAAAGTTATCTACCCTCCCACTATTCATCCAATATTAGACAAAAACATTCCAATTGTAATAAAAAACACGTTCCAACCAGAAGATGCAGGAACATTAATTACAAGAGAAGTAACCAATAGACAAAAACCTGTTACTGGAATTAGTCATATTGATAATATCTCTGTAATATCATTAGAAGGAAGTGGAATGGTTGGTATTCCAGGGTTTTCTAAACGATTATTTGAAGCACTATTTTTAGAAAATATCAATGTTATTCTGATTACTCAAGCATCTTCTGAACACTCTATCTGTTTGGCAGTAGATGCAATAGATGCAGAAAGAGCTAAATTAGTTTTGGATACAGCATTCGAATTTGAAATTACCAAACATAAAGTAGATCCAGTAAAAATTGAAAACGAAGCAGCCATTGTAGCACTAGTTGGTGACAATATGTATCATCACCAAGGGTTAAGTGGAAAAATGTTTAGTACACTTGGTAAAAACAATGTAAATATCCGAGCAATTGCTCAAGGAGCTTCAGAAAAAAACATTTCTGTTGTTATTGAGAAAAAAGATATTAAAAAAGCATTAAATATATTACACGAACGCTTTTTTGAGGTAAAAACAAAACAATTAAACTTATTTGTAACGGGTGTTGGAAATGTTGGTAGTAAATTACTCTCCCAACTAGAACAACAAAAGAGTTATTTAAAAGATAAATTACGCCTTAAAATACGTGTAGTTGGAATTTCTAATTCCAGAACTATGATTTTTGATGAACAGGGTATTAAATTAGATTCTTGGAAAGACGGGTTAAGTGAAGGAGAAAAAGCGGATTCTGAAAAGTTTTTCAATACTGCTAAAGAAATGAATATTAGGAACTCTATATTTGTTGATAACACAGCTAACCCAGATATAGCAAAGGTTTACAAACATTATTTAGCAGAAAGCATGGCTGTGGTTACTTGCAATAAGATTGCTTGTGCAGATGAATATGTAAATTACTTAGAATTACAGGAACTTTCTAGAAAGTTCAGCGCTTCTTTTCTTTATGAAACAAATGTAGGAGCGGGATTACCAATCATTGATACACTAAACAATCTAATTGCTTCTGGAGATAATGTTCATAAAATCCAGGCAGTACTGTCCGGTAGTCTTAATTTTGTATTCAATAACTATAAAGAAGGAGTCAATTTTTATGATGTGGTTAAACAAGCACAAGAAGAAGGTTATACAGAACCAGATCCTAAGATAGATCTTAGTGGTGTAGACGTTGCCCGAAAGATTTTGATTTTAGCTCGTGAAAGTGGCAATATTATGGAATTAGAAGATATTGAAAAAGAAGCTTTTCTACCACAGCAAAGTCTTGATAATGATAATGTTGGTGATTTCTTCGAATCGCTGAAAGTCAATGAAGCTCATTTTGCACAAATTCTTGATGAAGCAAACAAAAAAGACTGTCGACTAAAATATGTCGCTCAATACGAAAATGGAAAAGCTAAAGTAGGGTTACAACATATTCCTGCAGATCATCCTTTTTATAACCTGGAAGGAAGTGATAATATCGTTCTTTTTTATACCGATCGATATCCTAAACAACCGCTAATCGTAAAAGGTGCTGGTGCTGGTGCAGAAGTAACTGCTTCAGGTATATTTGCAGATATCATTAGAATTGGTAAAAAGTAAAACTCAAAATTTAAAATGAAACATATAAAGATCTTTGCCCCTGCCACTGTAGCCAATCTTTCTTGTGGCTTTGATGTGCTTGGATGTTGTTTGGATACTGTGGGAGATGAAATGATTATTTCATTGACTTCAGAATCAGGAGTTAAAATTACTAAAATTGAGGGAGCAGATTTACCATTAGATACCAGGAAAAATGTAGCTGGTGTAGCTGTTGAAGCTTTGTTAGAAAATTATGATAAAGAAGTAGGTGTTGATATCGAAATTTATAAAAAAATTAAAGCTGGTAGTGGTATCGGAAGCAGTGCAGCAAGCAGTGCTGGTGCTGTTTGGGCTGTAAATCATCTATTAGACAACCCTTTTTCTCTTCATAAATTAGTTGAGTTCGCTATGGAAGGAGAAAAACTAGCAAGTGGAAATGCGCATGCAGATAATGTAGCTCCTGCCCTATTAGGTGGATTTACTTTAGTGCGAAGTTATGATCCATTAGATGTGATCAAATTACACACTCCGGATGATTTAGTTATGACCGTTATCCATCCACAAATTGAAGTAAAAACTTCGGATGCTCGATCTGTAATCAAACAAAATGTGACATTGAAACAAGCAATTCATCAATGGGGAAATGTTGGAGGATTGGTATCCGGGCTCTTTACAGAGGATTATGATCTTATTGGTCGTAGTTTAGAAGATGTTATTGTAGAACCTATGCGCTCTATTCTGATTCCTGAATTTAAAAATGTGAAAAACGCTGCTATTGCCCAAGGTGCTTTAGGGTGTGGAATTTCAGGATCTGGACCTTCAATTTTTGCATTGAGTAAAGGCATGGAGACAGCAAAAAACGTAGCAGAAGCAATTAGAAAAGTATATACTAAGACTGGGCTTGATTTTGATATTCACGTTTCTAAAATCAATAGTAAAGGAATAAAAATAATTGATTAATATGAAGGAAATTAAAAAAATAGCAACCGGTTCTCCTTGGGAAGATATTGTAGGATATTCGAGAGCTATAAAAATTGGTAGTACTATCGAAGTTTCCGGTACTACGGCTCCTGGAGCTAATGAATATGAACAAACTGTAGCTATTATTGAATCTGTAAAAAAAGTTTTAAATCAACTAGATGCTGATCTTAGTCATGTGATTCGTACCAGAATATATTGCACAGATATCTCAAAATGGGAAGAAATTGGTAAAGCTCACGGAGAATACTTTAAGGAAATAAAACCAGTAACCGCAATGGTAGAAGTTTCAAAATTAATAGATCCAAATATCCTGGTAGAAATAGAGTTTTCTGCTATAGTTCCAAAATAATAAATCAGAATACAAATGCAATACTATAGCTTACATAATAAAGCTCCTAAAGTTTCTTTTTCTGAAGCTGTCATCAAAGGTTTAGCTCCAGATAAAGGATTATATTTCCCAGAAAGTATAACTCCTCTTCCACAATCTTTCTTTGATAACATAGAAAATCTGGACAATGTAGAAATTGGTTTTCAGACGATTAAACAATTTGTCGGTGATGAGATTCCTGGGACTGAGTTAAGAGATATTCTTAGGGATGTATTAAGTTTTGATTTTCCTGTTATTGATATTACGGAAAATATTGGAACTCTAGAGCTTTTTCATGGACCTACAATGGCTTTTAAAGATGTTGGGGCTCGGTTTATGGCTCGATGTTTAGGTTATTTCAATCGAAACAATGATGATAAAGTTACTGTGCTTGTTGCTACTTCTGGAGATACTGGAGGTGCTGTCGCACAAGGCTTTTTAGGGGTAAGAGGTGTAGATGTTGTAATTCTATATCCTTCCGGAAAAGTTAGCGATATTCAGGAACGACAGCTTACCACACTAGGTCAAAACATTACTGCTCTAGAAATAGATGGCGTGTTCGATGATTGTCAGGATATGGTAAAAAAGGCTTTCCTAGATGAAAGTATTACGGATCATATGCAATTAACATCAGCTAACTCAATTAATATTGCCAGGTGGTTACCCCAATTATTTTATTTTGTTTTTGCTTATAAACAACTAAAAAGCAAAGGAAAAGAAATAGTTTTTTCAGTTCCTAGTGGTAATTTCGGTAATATTTGTGCTGGTATTGTAGCACAAAAATTAGGGCTGCCAGTAAAACATTTTGTAGCGGCTACTAATGTGAATGATACTGTTGTTCGATATATGAAAACATCGAATTATGATCCAAAACCGTCGAAAGCTACTATATCGAATGCTATGGATGTTGGTAATCCTAGTAATTTTATTAGAATTCAACAATTGTTTAATAATAAATTTGAATCTTTAAAGAATAATTTTTCTGCCTACAGTTTTGATGACGCTACTACCAGAGATGCTATGAAGGAAGTGTATAGTCAAAATAAATATATTACAGATCCTCACGGAGCCGTTGGATATTTAGGATTAAAAGAGTATGACCTAAAGGATAATGAATATGGTGTTTTTCTAGAAACTGCTCATCCGGTTAAGTTTTTGGATATTGTGGAAGAAACATTAGATACCAAAATCGCAATACCCCCACAAATTCAAAAAGTACTGAATAAACAAAAGGTAAGTATTAAAACAAATGATTATAAAAAATTAAAGGAGTTCTTATTGAAATAGAAGAACTCCTTTTTAAAAATGAATTTATACTATTTTATTTGGAAAGTGATTTCATCACTTTATAAACAATATCCGATGTTGAAGCTAAATATTTGAAGTTTACTGTTGTGTACTTATCCGCAGCTTGATGAACATATGGTGAATTATCTCCATTCATTAATTCTGCTGTAATGGTGATAGTTTCATATCCTAATGTAGAGAAAACCCTCGTTTCCGGAGTTGAAACTCTTCTCTTAAATACCGGAACGCCAGATTCCAAGCGATACGCAGATTCTAAACTAATATTAGAAGCCAACAACTCTATCGCTCTATCTTCATCATTATCCCATCCTACGTAATCCACTCTGTGCATAGAGTTTATGTTATATTTATCATCCTGTAATTTTTTAACAAACATTCTACAACCAATCATATTAGTTTCTTGTTGATCAAAAAATACAATCATAAAATTAATACTTCTATTCGCTAATTTGGTTAATTTCTCAGCAACATAAATAGTTAAGGCTATTCCGGTTGCATTATGAACCGCTCCAGGGCTACCTTCGGCTGTATCATAGTGAGCACCTAACACGATAAACTCATCACTTCCGTTAGTTGCAGGAATCTCTGCATAAACATTTGCTCCACTGTATTGATTTCCTTTTTTATCCTGTACGTTGTACGTATTACGTTTAGGTTTAAGACCCATTTCTTTGAGGGAATTAAATAAGTAATCTGCTGTGGTTTTACGTTCAGACTTACTGGCGCGACTTGACAACTTTTTTTTCCCTTTAATTGGGACATGTCCAGTAAGTTTGCCAACAATATCTTTCTGTACATTAATTATCTCAGCCTCAGTTTCATCATCTAACGATTGAGCCATTGAAATCTGAATGCAAAAAATAAAGAGTAGTAATGTTTTAAACTTATATAATTTCATTTTTAAATTTTTGTATTCGTATTTTTTCCTTCTTTCTTTTCACAAATTTATAAAAAACAATAAATAGTTTTACAATTAGTATTTTTAATGCTTAAAATAATTATTTTTCAATATGACTTTTTCAAAAACCATACCGTTTTTTATTATCATCTTACTGGTATGTATACATTGTAAAAAAGAAGATCCATCAATCAATCTTCTATCTGCTCCTGATAATTGGAGAAAAGAAACGATAAAATTTCCCTTATCATTCGCTCCATCTTTAAGTTATAAAGGTACTGAATATGTTCGATTTGCTCCAGGATGGGGTAAACAAGATTCTAAGGAATATTTTTCTTATGCTTTTCTTTGGTATCTTGATCAAGAGCCAAAATTGTCAACTACCACTTTAGAATCAGAATTAGAAATCTATTTTGACGGTTTAATAAAGGCTGTTTCGGAACCAAATTCTTCATCTTTAAATCATATTCCAAAAGCCAAAGCTTTTTTCGAAAAGATTGACGATCAATCCTACGCTGGTAAAGTATTAACCTATGATCCATTTACCACTAAAAAAGAAGTAAATCTTAATATAATAGTTACCTATATACCTTGTGAAAAAATTGATAAAGATTTAGTTGTTTTCAGAATCTCTCCACAACAAATTGATCATCCTGTATGGGAGAAATTAAATGAAGTAAAGCCTAACATAGACTGTAAGTAAGATTTTTATTTAGATAAAATTATTGCAAGTTTTACCTATTTTTTTAAGTATCGAAACACAAAATTTATTATTTTTCTTTTCTAAAACACATATTGCTCATGAACGCTTGTTTTCTTATGTACCCTTGGGAGGATATCGATCCAGAGAACGATACTAGTCTAACACTAATTCACGAATTTGCCAAACGAGGACATGGGGTTGCATTAGCAACACCTTCAAACCTTACCATCAGAGATAGTGTAACCTATTCTTTTTGTAAAGTTATTAATCGTCAGGAGAAAGTTTCTTCTTCTATGAAATCATTTTATATGAAGACAACGTTTAGAGATGAGATGTTACCTTTAGCAGGGTTTGATGTCATTGTTTTACGCAGTAATCCGCCACTAGACATGATTATGCTTAATTTTCTGGATTCCATTAAAGATGATGTTTTTATTATGAATGATATTGATGGAATCAGAAGATCAAACAATAAACTCTACACGGCAGCATTTGATGATATTGATACGCATTTCATTCCAAGAACACATGTTACTAAAAATAAAGATTATCTGATCAAAATGATCAAAGAATCTAGTAATGATAAAATGATTCTTAAACCTCTTAATGGTTTTGGTGGGTCTGGTGTTATTTTAATTGAAAAAAGAGCAATGACTAGCATCCGTTCTCTATTAGATTTTTATATTGATAATAAAGATGGGACTACTAATTATGTTATCCTTCAGGATTATATAGAAGGAGCTGATCAAGGTGATGTTCGTATTCTTATTTTAAATGGAAAACCGATTGGTGCTATGCGTCGAGTTCCAGGAGAGGATGATCATAGATCTAATGTTACTGCAGGTGGTTCTGTAGTTAAACATTCGTTGACAAAACAAGAAAAAGAATTATGTCGTTTAATAGGTCCTAAGCTTGTTAAAGATGGATTGTATTTTGTGGGTATTGACGTTATAAACGGTATGCTGGTAGAAGTAAATGTGATGAGTCCTGGCGGAATTACTTATATCAATAAAAAGTATAAAATACGATTACAAGAAAAAGTCGTCGATTTCATTGAAGATAAGGTCGTACAAAGAGTTAACAGGTTTGATAGAAAAGCCAAACTTAGAAAAACCGTGGATGATGCTTAAGCTTTCTGTTAAAGATATGCTGGCTAAAATACAGGCTGAACAGCCTTTTGATGCTGTTGCCGAGGACTACTCTTTTACACTTAAGATAGATTCTTATTCTCATTATATTTGTGCCGCCGTTCACGATGGACATCAATTTAGAAAAGAACTTTGGGATAACTGTCTGCATACAGAATATGAGCGATGGTATGAAGAAGACCCAGCGACAAAACAGATGGTGCGAAGTCATCCTATCGTGATTGCTGGTTGTGATTCAAGATTTGAATATGATCTTAATAGAGATCCGGAAAATGCAATTTATGAAGATGCCTGGGGAAAACAATTATGGAAAAAACCTTTAAAACCAGATACAAAAGAGCGTTCATTACAAAAACATTATAATTTTTATAGTATTGTCAATGCATTAGTTTCTAAAATAGAATCGAAATATGGTGCTGCCATTGTATATGATATGCATTCCTATAACTGGAGGCGTTGGGATCGCGAAGTACCGGTTGTGAATCTTGGTACTTCTAATATTGACAATGAACGTTTTGATTTATTTGCAACTTCTTGGAGTAATTCATTATCCGAAATTAAACTACCAAATGATATAAAAACTACTGCGGCTATTAACGATACTTTTCAAGGAAATGGTTATTTTCTAAAATATATTACCAAAAATTTTCGCAATACCCTAGTCCTTGCGACTGAATTCTCTAAAATTTATTGTCATGAACTAGAGTATGTGATGTATCCAGAAGTTGTGTATAGGATTGAGCAAGAACTAATATTGAGAATACCAGAACATGCCAAGTCATTTTATCATCGCTTTATTGATGTAAAGTAGTGTTTCTGAAATGTTAATCTATTATTTTTGTATCCAATTAAAAAAACAATATGATCGAAGGTGTTGTAGATACATACTCAGATTTATTCGAAATTGATCAAAATCTTGATAGACTTGTTAAGAACATTGAACTTCTTAATTACTTAAATCCACTGAATATTGAGCAGGAAAAAAAGAGTTTTTTTGCTTGTAAATATCGTTTTAATCCAAAATTTAACTATCGGAAAATAAAATTCGAACCTTATAAATTACAACGATTATTTTTTAGTCAACGGTTAGAGCGAATTGAAGATGAAGAAATCAGAAAATTATATCAAGATATCATTTACGAATACTCTGGATTGATTCAGTGTATCGAAACGATTGGTAGTGGTAAGAACTTTTATTACAATTCCTTAAAAGTTTTCGGTACTCCAAAAGAAAGAGATGTAGAAAATGCCCGATTTATTCTTCATTTTGAAGACGAAAACCCAAAAGAAGAATTTACAAAAAAACACACAGCTACGGATGCTGAAGCGTATTTTAGAAATTTCGCAGAGCGCTATGATTTTGACTTTACAATCAAAAAATCAACCAATATATCTGCGGCCGCTATGGTTCTGAATGCTTCAGAAACACTTGTTTTAAAAAAGAATAATAAGTTTAGTGATAATGACTTAATGGTACTTGCTAACCATGAGATTGGTGTGCATATGGTTACTACTTTTAATGGAAAAAGTCAACCTCTGAAAATTTTTTCTAATGGCTTTGTTAATAACACAGAAACTCAGGAAGGGCTTGCTGTATTTAGTGAATATATGTCAGGCTGTTTAACGCTAAAACGAATGAAGGAATTAGCTTATCGTGTTATTGCAGCAGATAGTCTGATTAAAGGATATGATTTTAAGGATACTTTTGATTTATTATATAGCCAGTATAAACTGGATAAAGAAACGGCTTGGCAAATAACGCTAAGAGTACATCGTGGTGGTGGTTTTACTAAAGATTACCTCTATCTAACGGGACTTAAAAAAATCTATGACTATTATTATTCTAATCAAGATATGAATACATTGTTAACTGGTAAGGTAACCTTGGAAAATAAAAACGTTATTGATCGATTACAACAATTAGGATTATCCAAAAAGAGTGTTCATATGACAGACTCTTTTGCAAAAAATATGAATACAAATAAAAAGTTGGATTTTATTCTCAGCAACTTAAAATAGTTTTAGGCAGCTTTCTAAAAAAAGACAATTCTATTATCACTTAAAATAATATATAATGCAAAAGGTATTCTTACTATTATTAATGTTAATTTATATATCGGGTTGTACTTCTGAAAAAAAGGATAAGAAAACAAAAATTCAAACCGAAAATAAAGTTGTTATAAAAGACACTATTAATAAATCTCAAATAGAAGATACAATTATCAATACGGAAGTGATTGAAAATAAAAAAGCTGAAGATTCTATTTTAGATTCGACAACAAGAAAAAAAGTTGAGAAAGAAATCAAAGATAAAACACCTGTAAAAGAAGAAACAACAGAAACGATTGTACCAACGGTAATAAAAAAAATTAGACCTGATCATTCCGGTTGGAATCTATTGACTAAAAAACATGTTTCTGCATCTGGAAAAGTAAATTATAATGGTTTTAAATCAGATATTTCTAAAGTAGAGTTTTACCTAAAACAATTAGAGCAAACTTCACCTCAAAAAGATTGGACTAAAAACGAAAAACTATCATATTGGTTTAACCTCTATAACGCTTCGACCATTCATTTGGTTGCCACTGCCTATCCTCTAAAGAGTATTAAGGATATTAATAATGGAAAACCTTGGGATAAGAAATTTATAAAATCTGGACATAGGACATACTCCTTAAATGAAATAGAAAATACCATTGTTCGTCCAAATTTTAATGAACCAAGATTACACGTGGCTTTTAATTGTGCAGCAGTATCCTGTCCTAAGTTGTTAAATGAAGCCTTCACTCCTACTAAACTTAATAATCAATTAGATAAATTATCTAAAACCTGGATCAATGATTCTACTAAAAATAAGATTACTGAAAATACTATAGAAATCAGTAAAATATTTGAATGGTATAATGTAGATTTTAAGAAAGGTATTATTACTTTTATTAATAAATATTCAGACACGAAAACCAATGAATCTTCAGAAATTCAGTATTTAGAATATAACTGGGATCTTAATGATTAATATATGAAGTATCCTGTAACGTAAACAATCCTTTCAGGTTATTTTATAACTACCTAAAAGGATTGTTTTTATATGGTTATTTACTATTCTAAATTATGGTATTAGTAAATAAGGGTTATTAATAGAAGGTGCTATGTTTTGATCTACTAATACCTGATAAAAAATCATAGCTGCCTCAGCCCTCGTTACAGGTGATTGAGCTCTAAACTTATCCTTATCTGGATAATTCGTAACATATCTATTTGCAATAGCATGTTTCACTTTTTCTATCGCCCAACTTGAAATTGAACTTTGATCTGAAAACAAACGTAAATGATTATTATTTCCTCCTGAGAGCCTCTTTCCAGATGCGATTGCAACTACTAATTGTTCTTTTGTAAGTCTTCCATTAGGATTAAATAAAGTATTAGAAATTCCACTCATATAACCTCCTCTATAAGTTTTAGAGATAGCATCATAAGCCCAATGTCTATTAGGACTAGCTGGCACGTCTGCAAAATTTCTTGCATCACGTATTGGTTCTGGGTTAATAACTTTTGCAACCAACGCTGCAAATTGAGCTCTATTTAATATTCCATCTGGATCAAAACTTGTACCGTTACCAACAATATAACCATTCTGCCACATAAATTTAATTTCATTAAACGCCCAATGATCGCATGAAACATCATTTGGAAGGTTACCACTAGTATTACAATTATTTCCGCCTGAATACATAGCTTTTACAGTGTTTATATCTCCTTGTGATAATACACCAGTAGCATAACCTGATGTAAATGGTTGTCCATTAGTCTTTTTAACATTATAATCTCCTCTATATTCAGTAGAAGGATACAACATTACACTATTAAAATCAAGACTAGGAGTGTGATAATCTAAAATTGGATTGGCAGTGAATTTTTCATAAGCACTATCGTTTATATAATCACTATGTATAATTATATAATCATCTCTATCGACTCTTTGTTGTTCATGCAGTAGTCCAAGTGTGTGACCTAGCTCATGTAAGTACACTCCTTGATGTGCTTGATCGGATATTTTAAATTTTTTAGGAAAAGGTGAATTGTACCCTACGACAGAACTATTACTACTGCCCCACAATATTTCAATATATTCTCTACGTGGAGTTGATGAATCTACTTCTACAAAACTCACTCCTGTTGCTGTTGTCCAGGTGCTCATAGCATCCTCCAACATCTTCTTCATATCATAATTTTTAAATGGATGTGGTCTAACTTTAGCATCTTCGTCTTTAAATTGTTGAGAAATCATATATTTTACAACACCATTAGGCCATAGTCCTACACCTGCGGAACTATAGGATTTATTATCATTTTCCTGGTCAGGAGTAACAATCATATCTCCACCAATCATGTATTGACCATCCGTTAATTCTTCTGCTCGTATCATGGCTCCCAAGTATTTTATTAATGATGTTTCCTTGGAACTCTCTATACCTGTTTCTTTGTAATTTTCAGTAGAAATATCTTCCTTTTCACAGGAAACAAATAACATTACCGAAAAAATAAAACTTACTACTGTAAATGTTTTTGAATAAAACCTCATAACTTATTGTAATTTAAATATTTGGATTTTTATTATTTAGCGGTGCAAATGTAGGTGTGATCTAAAGTGAAAGCTTTCTGAAAATTGATACCATTTTACAAAAATTGACATTAACTTTTATTAACATAAAATATCCCTTTTAAATAGATTACAAAAAAAACAGCCTTTTTATCAAAAGGCTGTTTTCATAACGGTTAAAAGTACATTATTAACAATTATTACTATAAACGCTTTGCCAGAATCTAATTTGCGATTGAATATTATACATTTCAGGAGAACTTGGAGATAAATTAGATGCGAGAAGAAATAATCTATCTAATCTGTTTACTAGGGATAAACAATATGCATTATTTTGCCTAATCGCTCCTCCATCAATATGAATACATTCTTCTTTAGTAAGTTTTCTTGCATTTATCATTACTAGTGTTGTGTTTCTGAGTTTGTTTTTCATAATATATTATTTAATGATTAAAATCTGCATCGTATAAATTAGGTTTATCATATTACAAAAATTGTTCTTTATTCTTTTGTAAAATTAGGGAAGAATCGTAATTAACGCTTTCTTAAAAATGTGTAATCTTTATAAAAATTGATTTTAAGTATTAGATTAACCATAAATAAAGATGTATATCCTATAAAAATTAAATTGATTAATATAATAATTCATCTTTTCTTATAAGTTCGTCTATAATTTTCTGCATTCATACCTACATTTTTTTGAAAAGTTACACTAAAATTAGAATGACTTTGGAAACCCAGATCATAAGCAATAGTGGAAATTGGCAGATCAGTTTCTGTAAGGAGTGATTTTGCTTTACTGATCTTTTGTGCTAGTATGTATTGGTAAGGAGTAGATCCTATATAGGTTTTAAAATTTCTAATAAAATGGTGATGTTGCCAATCTGTCATTTCGGCTAGTTCCTTTACTACCAGTTTTTTATCCAAATTATTAGCAATATAATCTGTAACTTTTCTAAGCTTAAAAGGAACATCACTTACCGGGGTTTCAGAGTTACGAACTGGATCCAATTTTCTATGCTTATGATTGGAAAAAGCTATTTCTATAGTAGAAATAATGGTTTCTGGTTTAAATGGTTTTATAATATATCCCATAGGTCTAGTTTTCTTAACCTCATCAAGTGTCAGTCTATCTGACAAAGAAGTAATAAAAATATATGGTATAGTATCTTTTTTTAATAGATAATTGGCTACATAAGTACCTTGCTTCTCTCCTCTTAAATTGATGTCTATAAGTACCATGTCTGGAGATAATAATTCTATCTGCTCCAGAGCTTCATCAACAGTGATACAAGTTGCTACTGGATTCCAATTATTATTTTTAAGAATACGAGCCAGATCAGCAGCTATGATTAACTCATCTTCAACAATTAGTATTTTTTTAGACATAATTGGTTATGCTTTTAAGGGTTCGAATAAAATTTTAATCGACGTTCCATTATTTTGACTTACAATCATTTCCCCGTTTACTTGTCTAACTAATAATTCTACTAGCTTAAGACCATATGATGATGATTCTTTATTTGTGTCTTTTTTCGAAATCCCAATACCATCATCTTCTATAAGAATGGCTATTTTTTCTAATTCCTTATATACCTTAATTGCTAATACTCCTGTTTTCTTTCCACCAAACGCATACTTAAATGAATTGTGAACCAATTCATTAACAATAATCCCCAAAGGTATCGCTGTATCAATATGAAAATAGAATTCTTCTGCATCAATACTGTATTTTATTTTTTGATCATTAAAGTCAAAAGAATCATACCCCGCTTTCACTAACTTTAATAAGTATTTATGAAAATCTATTTGTTCTATCTTATCGTTAGAATAAAGAATCTGATGCACCAGAGCCATGGACGTAATCCTGCTTTGACTTCTTGCCACAAAAGCTTCTATTTTTTTATCATTAAGCCTATCTGCTTGTAAATTTAAGATACTTGTAACCAATTGTAAATTGTTCTTTACTCTATGATGTACCTCTTTTAGTAATACTTCTTTTTCTCCTAGTGCCTTCTGTAATTGAGCACTTTTATCTATTAGAATCTGATTCTTCTCCTCTATTTCTTCATTCTTAATCGATAATAATTTATTATTACGTTTCTTCACTCTATATTGAAAAAATATGCTTCCAATAGCAATGACTGACATTGCCAAAATTGCCCATAAAATATAGTTTTGATATCTCTGACGTGTAATTTGTAATTCTTTAATTTTATTTTCACTATTCAGGGAAGTAATTTCTTTTTCTTTTTCCGAAGTTTCGAATTTAACTTGTAATTCTTTAATTTCATCTCTGCTTTTCGCCTTTTCTAAACTATCTAATATTTTTATTGATTTTTTGTGATTTATTAAAGAAGATAGATAATCCCCTCTAATTGAGTCTATTCTGGATAATAATTTGTAAAGACCTGGTTTCTCTTCGATAATCTTTTTCTCACTTGATAATACTAAAGCACTATCGATTATCATCTTAGATTTTTCATAATCTCCTTTATTAAGATAGTTCTTAGATAAACTCTGTAATGTGGCTATGTATCGTTTATCGTCCGAAACTTTTTCATATATTTTTAAAGCCGTTTTGTTGTACACAATAGCGGTAGGATAATCTTTTTTTTCAAGTACAGAAATAACACCTAAATTGTTATATATATCAGCTTTTATATAATCCAGATGTAATTTATTTGCGTATACTAAAGCTTTATTCAAAAATTTAGTTGCTTCTTTAGTTTTATTTAATTCTAGATAACAGCCGCCTAGATTATATAAATTGGTGCAAATAAGTCCTTCGTTTCCAATCTCTCTGCTATATTTAAGTGATTTCTTTACATAATCTATAACTTTTTCTTTTTCACTTGTGTGCCAAGAAAGGACAGCTATATTATTATATATATTAGCTAATGCAAAAACATCATTAAGCTTCTCATATATTTCTAAAGCTTTTACATAATGCTTGATTGCAGAATCAAAATCCCCTTTTTCTGCATTAAACATTCCCAAATTAGAATAAAAACTAGCTATTGATTCTTGATCATTTAATTTAGGCAAAATCAATTTTGCTTTATCAAAATAATAAGTTGCAGAATCGTGTTTTCTTAATACTACTGAATACGCAGCTATATCAGTATAACAATCAAAAATAAAATTTTCATCTTCTAATTCATTTGCTAGATTTAATCTTTTAATGTTCATTTTTTTTATGCTATCCATCGCATATTTCTGAACAAAAAATAAATGTTTCTGTGTTAATACCTCATAAATTTTTCTGATGTTAGGAACTCCACGTTTTAATTTAGATAAAGATTTATCAATATAAATATTTGCAGAATCATTTTGGAGTTTATTATAGGAATCTGTTAAACTTATAAATATTGATAAACTATCAATCTGTTTAGATTTCAAAAGAGTTTTTAGACTATCAATACGTTCTCTTACCGTTTTACCCTGTTGACCATATGCAGTACTATGAAAAAAAAGCACTAGTAAAATTATTACCAATAGTTTTAAAAAAAGTGGCTTTCTATCCATAGAAATTAGAGATGATCTTGTATTATAATACTAGTTTAAAATACAATAAAAATATAAGATCTACAGGTTTATTAATATCTAATAATGTCATGCTGTTTATCTCAATTTAAAAACAAATCTAATCAGAACATTAAAATCTTATTTTATGAAAAGTGACTTGATTTTACAAAAATTGACTTTTTCAATACCTAACATAAAATGATTTCAATCGAAATCAAGAGCTTTTAAAGCTTTTTACTAGTTATAATGATAAGGATTACCATTCTTGGACCAGCTTAGTATTGTACTATCTTTTACTTTCATAAGATTAGCTGGTACATCCTGATAGTAAGGATTACCTTTATCAAACCCTCTGGAGATAAATTGAACTTTTCCACTACTCATAATATTGATCATACTATAGCCAAAAAAGGCTGCTTTTCCGTCACTTCCGCCATTTCCTGCTATAATCTGATAGGTACCTGTTCCATTTGGTTGCATACGTTGATAATCGTGAACATGAGCGGATAACATTGCTACAACACCATTTTTTTGAAGTTCCGTCCAAAGCACTGGACCTTCAGGAAATCCTTTATGCCCAGTTTCTGGTTTACCGTCTACATAATATGGTTTATGACCTAGTACAAAAATATGATCTATATCGGGATTCTGTTTGTATTGCGTAATCTGATCAATAATCCATTGTGTAGGTATTAAGCCTTCAAAACCATAAAGTTGCCCCTTTGTTGGCGGGTTATAAGTATCTGTATTCATAACTACAAATCCTATATTATTACGTTCAAAAGAAAAAGTCATCTGATTTATTAGACTATCTTTTCCGATAATTTGATTACGATCAGCTGGGATATAAGGTTTCATATATTTCATCCAAACAGGAGTTGAACCTATTAAAGGATATTCTTTATCATCTTTGGTATTATAAAACAACATTTCATGATTTCCTGGAACAGCAACGAGCTCTATTCCAGAATCACTAATAGTACTAAAAGCTTTATTCTCATATAATTCTACCCAAGCTTTCAGTTGCTTGTCTAAATTAATCGTATCTGATTCTGCAAGTACCAAATCACCCAAAAAGAAAAACAAAGACGGTTTCTGTTTTAGACTCGTTACATCATCAAATATTCTTTTTAATACCGAAAGATTAGCGGTAGAGGCGTTCGTAGCATTATCATTATGCCAATCTCCATATTGGACTCTATTGCAACCTACAAAAGAAAAACTGAATAATACAGAATCTTTGACTACTTCAATATTTTCATCAGTGATTATTTTTCTATTATTTTGCTTATTACAACTACTGAAAGTAATAATAACAGTTAGTAATGCTGTAACAACGAAGATTTTAGTGTTAATCATCTTATTAAGGTTTTAAGTAGCATAAAACTAATAAGATTAGATGGTTTATTTACACGTAAAAACACGTGAATTCTTGTAATAAAACTATATCACTTCTCCGGCAGTCTTTACCTTTTTACCCGCTATATTGCCTAAACCATCATAACTGGCGTATTTGTATAAGTCGTGTAATGTAGGATAATTAAACACTGTAGAAATAAGGTGATCCAATGTTTTGTTCTCTTGTACTAATTGCATCCCAAAGTGGATCAATTCTGTGGCAAAATGTCCCATAATGTGAACACCTTTTATGACTTTAGATTTTTTATCAAAAATTAATTTTAAATATCCATTATCATTATCTCCCATAATTTTTCCTCTGGCAGTATCCCTAAAATAGCTATATCCTACTCCATAATCAATATTACTAGCTTTAGCTTGCTCTTCTGTAATACCAACCATTGAGACTTCAGGAACTGTATAAATACCATATGGAAAAACATCAGCCATAGATTCTAAATCTGCAGTATCAAACATATTGGTCACTGCCAGGCGTCCTTGTTCCATACTGGTACTAGCTAAAGCAGGAAAACCAATTACATCGCCAACAGCATAAATATTAGGAATATTGGTTTGAAACTTATCATTTACTAGGACAGTTTCTCGTTTTCCTGTTTCTAATCCAATGCCTTCACAATTCAATCCTTTAATATTACCACTTCTCCCCGCGGCAAATAAGAACATTTCTACATTGAGGTATTCTCCTGACCTTAATTTTAATCTTAATGGTTGCATTTCATCATCAGAAATCTCGAATTCTACAACAGAATTATTAAATAAGATTTTGATTTCGTTTTTCCGCATCTGTTCTACAAGGGCTTCCGATATTTCTGAATCCAGAAAGCCTAATATCTTATCGTGATCATTGACAATAAAAGTCTTAACCCCCATGGCTCCAAAAATAGTAGCATATTCACAACCGATAACTCCAGCTCCTAATACACAAATAGATTTTGGAAAACGTTTGATATTCAAAATAGAATCAGAATCTAGTACTCGTTTGTCATCAAATGGAATATTTTCTGGATGATAAGGGTAGGAACCTGTAGCTATCAGGATAAATTTCCCTTCGATAATTTGCTCTAGTTCGCCGGATATTTTGATATGTGTAGCATCTATAAAACTAGCAAAACCTTCAAAAACCTCTATTCCGTGTTTCTTAAGATTATGTGCCACCGTTTTATGCATATGATTGGTCACAATATTTTTACGATATAAAAAATCATGTACTCCAGTTTCTCTTCCTATTTGTTTATCTACACCAAATATTCCTTTCTGATATATTCCTGATAGATATAAAGCAGTTTCTTTTAGTGTTTTGGATGGTAATGTACCTGTCTGTACTCCTGCTCCACCATATCTACGTTCTTTTTCTATGATAGCTACTTTATAACCAAAATATGCCGCTTTTGCTGCTGCTTTTTCACCGGCAGGACCTGAGCCAATGACAATTAGATCAAATTTCTTTTTCATTTATTATTATTTGGTAATCATATGTGTTATTTCATCCCAAGAGGATGTTTTCTTTTCTAAGTAATTTTCGCATCTTTCAAAAAAGATTTCTACAGCTCGATCTTTTGGATTTTCTCTATACAATTCTGAAAATATTACTGCTGCTTCTCGAATCTTTTTACTTTCTATAAATTTTATTCCTTTATTATATGTTTTAAGATAGCCCAATTTTTCTTTCTCTCCAGGCCCTAAAAATTCATACACTGATAATGTTTTGGTTTTTCCTTTTACCTTAACGGTGTCCAAAAATCTATAGTGAAATGATTTTTTATTTTTAATTTTTGACAAAGTATGTTCTGTCCCTATTACCTTGGCATCATAATATTTAGTAAGGCCTTCTACTCGTGAAGCTGTATTTACGGCATCAGAAATTACCGTCGTTTCTAACCTATGATCATGACCAATGGTTCCCAGAATTAGCTTACCTGTGTGAATCCCTGTTCCTATCTGTATTGGAAGAGCTATATTTTTCTGAAGTCGTTGATTATATTCTTCAATAAAGTCTTCAAACTCAAAAACGGTTTGTATCGCTGAATCAGGATTATCAGGGAACAATGCCATTACCGAATCTCCAATAAATTTATCTATAAAACCTCCATTTCGCTGTATGATAGGGACAATACCGCTTAGGTATTCATTAAGGAAGTCAAAGTTTTCCTGTGGACTTAATAATTCTGATATTTTAGTAAACTCTCTAATATCTGAAAATACTACCGTCATTTCTCGTTCTACCTGATCCCCTAATTGTACTTCTTCGATACTCTCTCTACCTAAGTTTTGAAGAAATTCTTCTGGTACAAAACGACTATTCGCTTCACTCAAACGAAGTAATCTTTTATTGGCTGTTGCTAATTCTTCTGTACGTTCATCCACTTTTTGCTTAAAAAACTTTAGTCGAGAAATAACTTCGTCTTTAAGGAAGGAAAAATTACGAGTAAGACTTCCTATTTCATCGTCTGTACGTATCAATGGATGTTCTGTTTCTAAGGTAAAGTTACTATCTACAAATCGTGTAATATGTTTTGTGAGCTCCGTGAGCGGTTGGGTAATCTTTCTAGAGATCAACGCGCTAATCCATATACTTACGATTAATAATAGAAAAGCAATCACACCAAAATAAATAGTAAGCTGCTTAAACTCCGCTTTTGCCCATTCCTCGGTAAACAATACGAGGTTGCTAAAATCTTCTTCACAAATGGTTATCTTCTGATCTAGTTTTTGTTTTAAACCAGAATTGTCCCGTATTCCAATACGTTGATCAAGTTTTACTAATTGAATAAACTTATTACGATATCCATCCAAATAATATAAAATTGTCTTTTTTCGGGCATTAGATATTCTTCTATTATTTACAGTTTGTTTCCGTAGTTTAGTAACTAGATCATTAAGTTTAGTTACATAAACAGATTCGTTACGCATTATATAATCCTTCTCATATCTTCTTAGAAAAAGAATATCCTCTGTAGCGATCTCATCAATTTGTTCCAACCAATGAGCATCTTTTCTCATAGAACCTTCTAGATTGAAATTTTTATAGCCTCTTGCCTGAATTTGTTCGATAAGCTCTAGAAAAACCGCATCAATTTCTGCGATATCAGATTTTATAAATTCTATACCTCCTACTAATGCTGATTCTTCTTCAAAATGAACTTGCATCAGATAGGATCTTGTACTATCTAATAAGGTAAGGTACTGATCTAAATATTGATTATCTCCGGTCTTAAAGAATTGAGGATCTCTGCTCGCATGACTAAAAAAATCTTGCTGCGCTTTTGCACTTTTTAAAAGCATCACATAAGATTTCTCAATAGCTTCAGTTCTTTTTAGTACGGTTTCTCGTTTCTGAAGATAGGTAATAGAAAGCATGATAATCACAAAGCTAAAGCTGATGAAAACCAGAAACCAAAATAACAATCGATGACGGAAAGTACGAAACATCTGATAGTATTAAACTTTGATATATAACTAATGCACATTAGTGCATATCCATCTCATAATAGAGTAAGTAGCTCACAATTTGGTTCAAAACTATTGTTACTACAATATACTTAAGTTTACGCTCTTTTTGTATGTTTTTGCCTACAATTATTAAAACTTTATGTAAACAATTAGGTTATAATCACCTGAATCGATATCTTTTAGGTATGATCTTTAGCTGGATTCTCATAGCGCATTGGATAGGAGATTTTGCATTTCAAACCTCTAAAATGGCTCTGGGAAAAAGTGAAGAAATAAAATGGTTATTCGTTCATGTTATAGTTTATACCATTACATTAGCTACATTTAGTCTTTTCTTATTTTCTATTAAAACAACCATTGCATACGTTTTAATAAACAGCTTTTTACATGGTTTTACCGATTTCTTTACTAGCAAACTTACCTCGCGTTATCGAGAAAACCCTCGGATTTTTTTTCCACTTTTAGGACTAGATCAGTTAATTCATACAATAACCTTGTATGCAACCTATCTTCATATAGAAAAAATATTACTTTGGTAATTGACTAAATCATTTATTCGCCTTAAGATCTTTTATCAACTTTATAATTCGTTCATTGCTATTGGGATTCATTCTAAGGGATTTTTCAAAACTTTTAATAGCTTCTTTCTTCTTGCCTTCGTTATTATAAGCATATCCCAGCATTTCGTATGCTGTATGAGATAATGGGTAGTTACTGATATTCAAATCAAAAAACTTATATGCTTCTTTTCTATCATTATTATTAAACTTTGTCCAGGCAATCATATTTACTATATTCTCTGGAGGTAGGAAACTAACACCTAAATTATCAGACAATGTATCATAATGACTAACAACTTCATCCATAGTTATCGTAGATGAAATTGGCAATACATAATCTTCGAAAACAAATCGAAGTCCGTGATATAAACTTATTAAAGATATACTCTCATTGCTTTGTTCTTCAAAAATCTGAAACTTGAGATTACTATAAGGCACTCCATTGTTTTTAAGTAATGAATACAGGTGTTCTTGATTGTTTCTGATATCTAACATCCTGTTTTTTGTACTCTTCACTTCGCCATGACCAGAAAAATAAAAACGCTTCTTTTTTATAGCTTTGGTTAGCGTAGTATCTATCGCATCAATTGTAGATAACTCCTCCTTCCAAAAACCTGAGTTTATAGCCACATATGAATGGAAGATACTATTGTTAAGATACGCTTCTGTAACCAAAAGTCCATCTTGTGTATTACCTACTAACAGACTATAATTCTTGGTTCTAAAATTTTTATTTACTTCCGTAAGTAATTCTTTTTCCAGAAACTTAAGAAACCTTTTATCGTTCATCCTGATGTTACAACGTATCATAAGATCGGTTTCACTTAATGTTCCATCCTCTGTAAAATATTTTTTTCCATTGTCATACGCAGGAATACCCACAATTATCATTTCTGGTATCTGTCCTTCTTTGCTCATAACCTCAACTGTAGTACTCGCGTAATGTAAATGATAATCACTTTCTAAAAGAAAAATCACCGGATAACTTGAAGCAGGGCTATTTTTATAAGAAGGCGGAAGACTTATAGTATAATGCATTTCTTTATGTACCCATTCTGAAACTATTAAATGTTCTGAGGTATCTAGATAGATTCCTTTACCTTCTTGTCCAAAAGTATGAATTGTATTTATTAAGCATGCAAAGCCGAATAGTATCTGATGTAGATGCATTTGTAATGTATATGTTTTAGATAGAGAGAAATAGTATTGCCTGTCAATCTCTGTTATTATTCAATTATATTACTCAAGTCTAAAGTATCGTACACATACAGCAATCCATAATAAAGACTTCTATAAGCGGATGTACCGTGATTTTCATCTGTGAAATATTCTAATTTTATGTTAGCATTTGGAACTCCGTGTTTTTTTAGTTTAATACTAAATAACTCGTGGGCATTACGCATGGCACTCACAGCTTGTGGATTATTGTTGTAATCATCTGCGCTGGAAATGTAAATAGGTTTGTGTTTGATATTCTTTACTAGATCTTTATTAATATTTCTCACCAGTAATTGAGAATCCCACCAAAAACTTGGATCCGTAGCTATGAAAGCATTAAACGTACTATTAGACAAATACGCATAACCAGCAAAAAGTCCTCCCAATGAATGTCCGGTAAGTATTCTACATGTGTTCGTTCTGAATTTTTTATCAACTTCGGTTAAAAGTTCTTTCTCTATAAAATTTAAAAAATTCTTCCCTCCACCACTATTACTATTATAAGCCATATTTGTTGGTGTAAGATCTCTGGTTCTATCTGTATTAGGTATTGCCACAATGATTGTTTCGGGTATTCTATTTTCTTTACTTAAATATTCGATAAGCCCGGATGTATACACAAATCTATAGTCGCCATCTGAAAGTACCAGCACCGGATAGGTTTTCTTAGTTTTATAATATGATGCAGGAAGGCTAATAATATAGCTCCTCGTTTCTTCTAGAATTTCTGATTGAATAGTATATTCTGTTCCTATTTTAAGTTTTTTCGATTCTTGTGCAACTACGTTGAAAAATATCATATACATCAATATTTGCATCCCTATTATAATTTGTTTCATCTGTTTATATTTATTGTTTTCATTGGTCAGATGGAATCGCCACTCTATCATTTCGGTTGGGTGTCAACCTAATAGTTATGGCTTATTTCATAAGATTATTATTATTTATTAATCAATGTTTTGTAACGAGATTTTACATTTCCATAGTTCCTTATTTGTTTCCAATATTCATCATAACTATTCACCTCTTCGTGCCAATAAGGGTCGGGAAGCTGCATTTTAGTTGCATTCCAATCTTTTCCTTTGAAAAAATCACTATCTATTGTGCAGCTTTTCATCTTATTAAATGGTACTAAAAAAATATAACCATCAAACAGCTGACCTAGCCTAAAATCAGGATAACAAGTTGCATAAATACTATCATCCTTTAACTCCCCAAAAGGAGTACTTTGCAAATCAAATCCCATTGGTTTATTACCGGATAAAGCTGCTATTTTTTCAATATGATCAAAGGCTGGTGAAACAAGAAAAGGGGTTTTATTTGGTTTGTTATAAAAAGGGCCATGTAAGAAAATAGAAAAAACCTTGGAAGGATATTTTTCGTAAAGTATATTACCCAGACTTCCATTATCGAAGGCGCAAAAACCATCATTATTCTTAGATACAGAAGCTTTTTGATATCTGGTAAAAGCGTGAGGAGTTCCGACTAATAATAAGATTTTATCATCTTTTTTGGCTATCTCTTGATCTACCACTTTAGCTCTAAATATGTTTGGCGGTCCCATGTGAAATACTTTAGACATATTCTCTGGTGTTGGAATACCCGAAAACACACTCCAGTTATATTGATAACTGACATTAAGTATTCTAAATTTTCTAGAATTCGATGGCAGCCTTTTATTGAATTCCCAAACCGTCTTATAGATATCCATATATTCTTTATATGCCCAGCCTACATTATAGAAATACATGACATCTCTTATGATTTGTTCATTGTATGTTTTAGCCTGTAATAATGAATTCACAACAGGTTGTTTTTCATAAGCCCCAAATTCCATTCCCAAGGTATACACTCCTGCCTGATATAATTCAGGAATTAATTTATCTACAAAATCAAGATTATCTTTAATGGCATGATCCTCTCCTAGAATTACGAAATCATAATCATTAAACTTTTTGATCACATAAGTAATTGGATTAACACCTTTCTCTTTTAAATATGATAATTCTTCGGCAAAACCGAATTCCTGACTACTACTTTTTACAATAAATAGAAAGGCAATAATTATAAAAATCTCTTTTTTAAGCATTTATAGTTTTGTAAGAATTTGACATATGATAGTTACCATTTTAAAAAAGGGGCCATGTGGTTATAGCCCCTTTTTAGTTGAAATGAAATAAAAACTAATTCAACACAAACAAACAGGTCTTATCAAAAACAATTAAAAGATGAAAACCTTACTTATATACTTACTATCTTATTTATAGCAGATTAATTTTGTTTCAAACTGTATGCTAATGTTTTAGGATTAAAAGTTATTAGATAGTTACCTGCATCAACTGGAATATTATTGCTTAATGTTCCTAGTTCTAATACTCCATCATTATCTACATCCCCATAATTAATATCCCAAAGATTATTGAATCGTATCTTCATGCTTCCATCAACAAGTGTAACTTCGGCTTTCCAATTATCAAATAAAGGATCATACATCAGTGGCATATCTGGTCCATCCAATCCATTTATAGTTGCAGTACCAACCAATCCCCACGAATATGGTTCTACTGAATAGTTCAATGAATTTTCATTAAATACTATTTTATAGGTTCCGGCAGTTATAATAATATCGTTTCCTCCAGATTCTAAGGTAGTGTCTGGTTCATTATCTCCATAATTTATTGCCCAATCGTTATCGGCTCTAATTTTAATTGCTCCATCAGTAAGGTTCACATATGCAACAAAAGTATCTTCTGGATCATTTTCATCAGTAGATTGATAAAATGGCATATCAGGTCCATCCCAGCCATTTATAGTGGCACTGCCTACTAATCCCCATCTGGATGATAAATCTAATGCTGATGCATAAGGTGTAACGGTTAGGTTACTGGCTTCAGAAAACCAACTCGTATCAACTGATAATACGGTTTCGATTTTTACAGAAAGTTCTGTTGCTGTTCCTGGATTAGCTCCTAAATTGATTAATATTTGATTCAGTTCTGAAGTAGTAAAAGTTGTAGAAAAGTTATTCCCAACAGCTTTAATCTGAGGCGAACCAAAATCTCCATCCACTAAATCAAATAACAATTGATAGCCAATGGATCCAGAATTATATCCAAAATCAGGTTCTTGAAATGTGATTGCTAATACTTCTTCATCCACATTATTTCTATCCAATACAATACTGTTTGTAGATAAAATGGCATTACCGGTGGACGCAGTGGAAGAAATTGTTATTAGATCATCATTGTCTTCGCAGGATATTGCGAATAGGGATGCTATCAGTATAATAACGATTCTATTATATATAATTTTCATGATTTTAATATTATTTAATTAATAACCAGGAGTTGGAATTAAGTTAGGATTTGCATTAAGTTCTGCACTTGGCATTGGATACAAATCTCTAAACTTCTCAGTAGTTCTCCCCGCAGCAATATTTCCTTTCCAAGGCCATATTCCTTTATCCGAGAATTGTCCGAAACGAATTAAGTCAGTTCTTCGATGGCATTCCCAATATAATTCTCGGGATCTTTCATCTAGTAAAAAATCTAAATCCAAATCCGCTATTGTAATATTGCCACTAGTATCGCCATATGCTCTTTCTCTAAGGTCATTGATATATCCAAGTGCCGTATTAGCATCTCCTCCACCTCCTCTTAGAAAAATTTCGGCATACATCAAATATGCATCCGCAAGTCTAAACATCGGGAAATTGACATCTACATTATTGCCCGAGGCATCAGAACCAATAACACCATTAACATCCAGGTTTCGATATTTAGTAACTGCATATCCCTGAGTAAAATCAAATGGATTATCTATTTCGAGTGTTTGTCCACTGGTATGAAATTCAGCTCTGGTATCTGTATTTCCAGAAATATCATCAAACTTGGCCACAAAAGCACTTGTGCTTCTAATACCAGCCCATCCTGTATTTACGCCAAAATCTGCAGCATCCATATCACCACCGATAGCAGCGTGAACTAAGTATGTCGTTCCACCAAATGATCCATTGGCAATTCCATCAAACAATACAGGATATATGATTTCATCTTCTGCTCCATTACGATCATTATCTGCTAAGAATAGATATTTATAATTAGGTACTAAATTGTATCCTGCGCTGATAATTCTATTTGTATACTCTAGCGCATCAGCATATCTATTGGTGCCAGCATATACTTCTGCATTTAGATATAACTTGGCTAATAACATCCAAACAAATCCTTTATCTGCTCTTCCATACTCATTCTGGCGAGGGTTTGGTAAACGCGTTTCGATATCCAATAGTTCGGATTCTATGTAGTTGAACATTTCCTCTCTAGACGTTTGTTCTGGAAAAAAAGCCCCCACAGGGTCATTTTCATCTACTAGAGGAATATTTCCATACATATCTATTCCGTGCCAATAACTAAATGCTCTCATAAAACGTGCTTCGTCTCTAAATCCAGCTATTTGTTCCCTTAGAGCTGCATCCACATTCTCTCTTTGATCAAGAGCTCCTGGTTCTGTTTCTCTTAAGAACTGATTCACCAGGCCTATCTGGAAGTAAACTCTCGCATACATTGCTGTTACGAAAATATCAGAAGATGTCCACACGTGATTGTGAATGTCATGAATTGTTTGATCATTCCAGGCAATAATAGACTCATCTGTAGCAAGTTCTTGAGTAGTAAATAATAAACGTAGATAGTTAGAGAAATTACCATTAATACCTGCTATATCATCAAAATTTCCACTGGTATCCTGACCAGTTAAGGAGATTCCTCCATAGATCTTTGCTAAAAATTGTATATACGCATCTGGGTTTTCAAAAGTGATTTCTGAAGTTTGTGCGCTTAATGGTTCGAGTTCGAGTTCATCTGCACAAGAAGGTAAAACCAGTAGCATCAATAATATCAACACCGTTGATATATGAATGAGTTTGTTTAATATTTTAATTGCTTTCATTTTCATTTTTTTTTAAAAGTTCATATTTGCTCCAAACACAATAGTTCTTGGTCTAGGAAAGAAGTTGTTATCTATTCCTCCAGAAATTTCAGGATCTATACCATCATATCCAGTAATAGTAAAAACATTTTGAACAGTTAACTGCAATCGTAAACCGATTTTATCATCCTGAATAAGATCTTTAAAATTGTATCCTAATGTGATATTATCCATCTTTAAGAATGATGCATCTTCTAGATAATAATCCGAGAGTAATTGATTGTTTCTGAAACCTGTATCCAATATAGATACGTGGACATTTCTATTGCTATTTAATGAATGTAACCCAAATTCGTTTCCAGTGGATGAAGCCACATTGTTATACACATAATTGCCTATACTTGCTCTCATTGTAAAATTTAAGTCCCAATTCTTATAACTAGTGCTGGAAGACAGACCAAATAAATAATCTGCAGCCGGGCTTTCGTTTATGTATAAATCACCAGAATCTATAACACCATCTCCATTTATATCTTCATAAACACCTTCTAGAGGCCTTCCATTGGTATCATATACTTGTTTGTATAAAAGAAAGGATCGTTGTGGAGCACCTACTCT
The DNA here is from genome assembly GCF_947492405.1 of uncultured Aquimarina sp. Classification (GTDB taxonomy): domain Bacteria; phylum Bacteroidota; class Bacteroidia; order Flavobacteriales; family Flavobacteriaceae; genus Aquimarina. Next base: position 569,669 of record NZ_CANLMP010000001.1, on the reverse strand, counting down.
ATGTATTTGAACTGTATTTCCAATACCACCGGCAATAAAACCAGTAGGTACACCTATAAATGAAGGATCGTCTACAATATTTAGTTTTATAATTTCATTGGTGAGATAAGATGCATTAAAACTTACATTCCAGTTTAAATTCTTTTTCCTTATAATATCAGAACTTATAGTAAACTCAAAACCACTATTCTCCAAGTCTCCTATATTTGTTGTTAATTGATTGGTAAGGTTTGTTCCAGATGGAATAGGAATTAAGTTTAACACATCATTCGTTTCTCTTGTAAAGTATTCAATACTCCCAGAAATCCTATTATTAAGAAAACCATAATCTAATCCAATATTATAGGTTTCAGACTCTTCCCATTTTATATTTTCATCAAATCCTTGTGGACGTACTGTATTATAAAATGTACTACCCAACTGGTATTGTTGATTATCTGCACCATTTACGTATACAGGTAAATAACCAAAATCAACACCGATTTCCTGCTGACCTGTCTGCCCATATCCTAACCGAAGTTTTAGATTGGATATCGTTTTTGAATCTCTTAAAAAATTCTCTTCAGCAATGTTCCAAGCCAATGCTGCGGCATAAAAGTTTCCCCAACGATTTTCTTCACTAAACCTAGAGGAACCATCTGATCTGTAACTTAGTGTTAATAGATATCTGCTATCATAAGAATATCGTAATCTAGTAACATATGATTCTAATGCGTTCTGTGTAGCAAAACTATTTTCTGTTGGCGCCCCTACATTAGGAGTACTGCTACTATAATTTTTTCTATAAAACTTCTGAAAAGTATGTCCTGCTGTTAACTCTATATTACTTCGTATACTTTCAATTTCTTTTTTATAGTTTAAAAAGAAATCAACTAATGTACTTCTTCTTATACTGCCGTAATCGCCAACAGTTCCCTGCGAAAGAAATCCTAATGCCGATGTTGCCGGTACATTAGTTTCGCCACTGACTTCATTATAATCAAACCCAAAATTTATATTAGCATTTAATCCGTTTAAAAATGGAGCATTATAATCTAATTTAATGTTCCCTAACGCTCTTTCGGTTTCTGCTGTATTACTGGATTGTTGTAACAAACCAACAGGGTTTCTAGGTGCTAAAGCCAGAGGGTCTCCATTGGGTTGTAGCCACTCCCAATACCCGCCATAGGCATCTGATCCGCTAAATACAGATTGTGTAGGATCAAATTGGGTTGCGGCGCCCAATGCTCCTCCATTTGCAAAATCATCCTGCGTAAGTGCTCCACGAATGTTTAGGTTTATGGACAAGCTCCTGTCAAACAACTTTTGAATAAGGTTTATAGAACCTGAACTTCTTTCGAACTTGGATGTTTTTACTAAACCTTCTTGTGTAGTATATCCTGCAGAAACTCTATAGGAGGTACTTCCGAAACCTTGTGTAAGTGTAATATTTGCATCCGTTCCCAGGGCTTCTTGTAATATCTCATCTTGCCAATCGGTATCACTATTTCCCAATAGCGGTAAAATCAATGCTGCATTTTGACTATTAATAGCTACTTCTCTATATTGCTCAGCATTTAGTACATCTGTTTTTCGTTGCACCATACCGATAGACCCTGTAGTATTTACTTGTATTTTAAACGGTGAACTTAATTTTCCACTTTTAGTAGTTATCAATATCACTCCCGCAGAAGCTCTTGATCCATAAATCGCTGTAGAAGATGCATCTTTTAGTACTACAAAGCTTTCTATATCATTCGGATTAATAGAATTTAATGCGGCCACTCCGTTTCCTCCTGTAGTTCCCTGATCAATAGGTACGCCATCAATTACTATTAACGGACTATTATTGGCAGATAATGAAGAATTACCACCTCTTATACTAATCGTTCCTGCTTGCCCTGGTTGTCCTCCTGGAGGAATTACATTAACTCCTGCAGTTTTACCTGTTAATAGTTGTTCTGGAGAGGTGATTGCACCTTGATTAAAATCTTCTGCTTCAACTTTTTCTATAGCTCCAGTAAGATCTTTTACAGTAGCACTACCATATCCAATAAGAACCACTTCATCCAATGTTGCTGCATCTTCCTCTAGCGCAACGTTAATAATAGTAGTGTCGGCAACTACTTCTAAATTCTTAAACCCCAAATAAGAGAATACTAACACATCTCCAGTAGTTGCATCAATTCTATACTTCCCATCAAAATCTGACACAGCTCCGTTGCTTGTTCCTTTAATAAGAACATTAACCCCAGGAATAGGATTACCGGTAGATTTTTCTGTAATGACACCACTAACCTCGTTTTGAGCAAAAACCCCAAAAGAAATAAAAGTGACTAAGAGTAATACTAGTTTTTGTTTTGTTTTCATACATTAATTTTGTTCTAATAGTTTAAATTAAATAGCTAGTTAAGCGGTAGGTTATTTTCATATGATTTGGGAAGCTATTTTCATCTTATAATTCTTGAATCATTAGATATGTGGTTATTGTGATACGTTGTCTGTCTGGAAACAGTTTTTCTTTAAGTAAAATCATAGGTTTTTTGTGCTAATTGTTTGAATATGAACACATATTATCAAAAATGAATAGCTTCTGAAAATTGATTGAACAAACAACAGCATAGAGCAACCAAAAGCAGGTTCTTTATGTTATTTCCTCTTCTAGTCGAACTTTAAGAATATAGAGGTGTTTATGGGGAACAAATGGTTATTCGTGTCCTGATAGTTGTAGTCTGTTATTAGAATAAGTGAAATAAGAATCATTTTAAAATTTTATTCTTATTTTTCCATCTTAACATTCATAATGACAGATTTTTTAAGCAACAATAAGCTTCCCTACAGAATTAGTAGACATATTCTTTATTGGCTAGGGTTCAATCTCTTTTTAGGATTTATTTGGGGAAGTTCTGATGATAACTACTCTATTGCTATTATTGTCCAATGTTTATTATTACCCGCAAGAATGTTACTTGTGTATGTAACATTGTATATATTAATTCCCAAGTTTTATTTCAAAAGAGATGCATTTATATTCGGTATAAGTTATTTTATTTGGCTGGTGATGGTAACTATTTTTGTGCAAAGACCCATTTGGGATGTAAGCAGGGCACATTTTTTTCCTCAATGGAAAGTTTATGATATGTTCTCTTTATCAGAAATCATGGGGAATTTGTTTGAAGTTAATCGTGCAGCTATTATCCCTATGATCTTTGTATTTATAAAATTTTATAATAATGAACAAAAAAGAACTTTGACATTAGAAAGAGAACAATTTAAGTCCGAATTAACCCAACTTAGAAATCAAATACATCCACATTTTTTGTTCAACACACTAAACAATCTATATTCTTTAATTATTAAAAAATCCGATGACGCTGAAGATGCACTTATAAGATTATCCGATTTAATGCGATATATGTTATATGAGGCAAACGTGCCTAGAGTACAGCTATCAAAAGAAATAGACTATCTTAGAAATTATATTGATCTAGAGAAATTACGACTTAATAATACGAATACTATTCATTTTACTACTAGTATGAATAAGGATAGCGAAATAGCACCTTTCATTCTTATGCCTTTTGTAGAGAATGCTTTTAAACATGGGATCAGTAATGATAAAATATCCACAATAGAAATAAGTGTTATCACGGATAAAGATATATTAACCATGACGGTTTACAATACCAAAAAAATAAACTCTACTAAAAATAAAGATGAAGAAACAGGAGTTGGTCTGGTTAATGTTCAAAAACGTTTAGAATTACTATATAAAGATAAATATGAGTTAACGAAAAATGAAACCGTCTCATATTATGAAATAGTGCTAACATTAAATCTTATTTGATACAATATGAATAACCAAAAAATAAGATGTCTTGTCGTAGACGACGAACCACTGGCAAGAGATGTAATAGAAAATTTTATTTCACGTATTGATAATCTTGAGTTAATCGCCAAGTGCAGCAGTGCACATGAAGCTTTTAACGTTCTTCATAAAGAGGATATAGATCTTATTTTTCTGGATATACAAATGCCCGAGATTACAGGAATAGAATTTCTTAAAGATTTATCTCCTGCACCCACAGTTATTTTTACTACCGCTTACAAAGACCATGCTATAGACGCATATAATCTGGACGCGATTGATTATCTTCTAAAACCTATAGAGTTTTCCAGGTTTTTAAAGTCTGTCAACAAAGTATATCGACAATCAAAACCTATACAAGGAACACATACTGAAGTACAAAACAACATTTCAGAAAATAAACCCTATATATATCTTAAAGTATTAAAGAAGATGCAGAAAATATATCTTAAAGATATTCTCTACATCGAAAGCTTAAAAAGTTACATAAAAGTTAAGACGACTACGAAAGAAATCATCGCTCATAGACCTATATCCGCAATAGAAAGTATACTTCCAATTGATAAATTTCTTAGGGTTCATAGATCATTTCTAATCTCAGTGGATCATATCGATGCTTTTTCTCCAATAGAAATAGAATTAAAAGGAAATAAGGTTCCTGTAGGTAGAAAATATAAAGAAGCCGTTAAAGAAGCATTGGGGTATTTTTAAGTAATAAATTTTTATTTCGATAATAGATCACTACGTGAAACATAATCCGTTTAGTAATTTTAATAAAACTTTATAATATTTAGGGAAATTTCAAACAATTAAACACATAGTTTTATGGTTATAGATGTAACATATTTACAATAATTTTTAACTCTTAAAACCTTAATTATGTTAAAAGAAATTTTAAACCTAAACAGTGCTAAAGTATTAAACAAGAATCAACAAAAGGAGATTATAGGAAATGGTATTCTTACACCATGTCCTTTTGCACCTCCTTGTGATCCGGGTATGATCGAATATCTATGTGAGTGTTATCGCCCTTGGGAACTTTAAAAAAACAAAAAATGCCTGAAAATTATTTTCAGGCATTTTTTTATATACTCGATCCTAAGCTATTAAAAATATATCTCAGGTATTCATATAATAACTCAATGCGCCAGATGGACAAGCCTCTATTTGGCTTTTTAATGCTGCAGTTGAAGCATTTTCTGGTTGAATCCAAGGTTTTCCATTAGGGTCATACACTTTAGGAAGTGTCTTTACGCAGACTCCTGCATGAATACACTTTCCTGGTTTCCATACAATCGTGAGTTCGCCATTTGTATATTCTTTTCTAATCTCGTTTGTAGCCATGTCTAAAGTTTTAATAGTTAATTCTAAAGATACGTAATTCTTCCTGTATTATATTGTGCTGTATTACCCGAACAAACTATCCGAAAATCTTATTTTTAAAGTTTTTGCGTGTAGCAGCTGATGCAGTCACAACACCTGCAAACAGAGCTCCTCCAACACCAGCTGTAACAATATCCTGACCAGTTAGGTATAAACCTTTTACAGAAGTTCTAGGTTGCAAAAACTTCTGACGAAAACGATCTGGAGTATGATCGATCCCATAAATTTCTCCTTTTTTATAATTTACAAAATGCTGCGTACTCAACGGTGTAGAAAGTTCATAATGATCTACCTGCCCTTCCAGATGCGGAAGTTGTTTAAAAAGTTCTTTCATCAATCGTTGAGAAATCTTTTCTTTCCAAGCTTCATACGCTTCTCCTCGTTTCATCCAACGTGTATCTTTCCATTGTGAAACTGTTTCATAAGGAACAAGTGTAATAATATCAATTGTACTTCTTCCTGGATATCGATTAGACCAATCAGGATCTTTGGCTGATGGAAAAGAAACATATACAACAGGAAACGGAGCTTCTTCATTCTTTAAGTATCGATCTACACAAGTATCATGATCTCCATCTTCTGGATATATCCAAAAATTTGTTTTAGGTAATTTTAATTCTTCTGGTGAACTCTTAAATCCCATATATAAACAGGCGTGAGAAACAGATGGTGTTACTTTCTGTAACTTTTCATGTAATTTATGTTTGATAGCTGTAGCTTCAGGAATCAACCTTTCGAAGGTATTAAAAACTCCTGCTCCACTAATAATCATATCGGCATAAAACTCTTTTCCATCAATCATTTTCACTCCTTTCGCTTTATCATTCTCAATAATCACTTTATCTACAGTTGCATTTATTAATATAGTACCATCGGTAGCTGCAATGACAGGGTCGATGGTATCTACAATTCTAGAAGATCCACCAATGGGAAAGTTACCTCCTCCAAAATAGTGTCTGGCTACAGAAGCGTGCATCGCAAAACTACTTTGTTTCGGTGGCAAACCGTAATCACCATATTGAGCGGATAATACTTTGATCAATTCTTCATTCTTGGTAAGCTTGCTAAGTACCTGATATGTTGTTTGATCTGCGTATTTTAAATATGGTTTTTTTAAGAATCCACCAATCAGAAAACGTAGAAAAGCAGGTAATGCTTTTTCTTTATAAAAAGAGCCCATTACTTTATTAGCTTTAAAAACCAAATCTATATACTTCTCAATTGCTTTTTCTTCTTTTGGGAAATAACTAACCATCTGAGTTCTAAAATTATCAACACCTTTTACAAAATCATATGATCTATCACCGATGATTATACGATCATATACCTCTCCCATATCCGCCCATTCTAACTTACTATCAGATACATAATCAAACAATTTTCTTATAGGACTATTCTCCTGTTGTACACCTCCTATATAATGAATTCCAACATCCCATTCATATCCTTTACGTTTAAATACGTGTGTAAAACCACCAGCTGTATAATGGCTTTCTAGTATAAGTACTTTTTTTCCTTCTTTAGCCAAAATAGCTCCTACGGTAAGACTTCCCATTCCAGATCCAATAATAATTGCATCATAATTTTCTTCTAACTGTGGACGTTGCTTATAGGATTGAATCATTTCGTATGAATTGGTTATGGTTGTTGCTAAAATCTAAAAAGATTATGATTATAATGTACCTCTATGAATGTGTGTTTTTTGTAATCTTTTCATAAATATAATACTATTGAAAATATAACTACAATATAACGACATCCATCTGGTAGATATCCTTATTTTTGCGGTGTTCTTTTCTAAGCAGCCAAAATAGTCAGTATTGCGTATTTAGTTAAGATGCTCACAAATCAAAATAATTACAAACTCAACATTAAATTAAAAATGGCTATTCTAATTTTTATGCTTGTATTATGGTATACAGGTCTATTTTTTCAAAGTTTCTTTTTACACAGATATGCAGCACATCAGACATTTACGATGTCTAATTTTACAGAAAAAGCATGTTTTTTTCTTACTTGGGTATGTCAGGGATCTAATTACCTAAGTGCCTACGGTTATGGTGTGATGCATCGTATGCATCATGCTTTTGTAGATACAGAAAAAGATCCACATTCTCCTAAATATGATAGTAATATGTTTAGTATGATGTGGCGTACCAAAAATATATATCAGGATATAAATAATCAAAGAATTACGCTTGATACGAAGTTTACTAAAAACACTCCTCAATGGAAATCTTTTGATAGTTTTGCCAGTTCTAATTTTTCTAGAATTGCTTGGGGATTAGGGTATACAATATTCTTTTATTTTTTCGCTTCGGCATGGTGGCATTGGTTGTTTCTTCCTGTAGCTTTCTTCATGGCACCTATTCACGGAGTTATTATTAATTGGTTTGGGCACATTATTGGATACACTAATTTTAAAGTTGATAATACCTCTAAAAACCTATTGCCAATTGATTTCCTGATGATGGGAGAAGGTTATCATAACAACCATCATAAACATAGTGGTAGAGCTAATTTTGGCGGTGTGCGATGGCACGAAATCGACCCTACTTATTATATTATGTTGTTATTACATAAACTCCGTATCATAAAGTTAAAAAAGAGCGCAGTTACTCTAAAATAATGATCGGTTTTAGTAGGTGACTTACATACTCAATGTATTGTAATACACAAGAATATCGAGCACCTAAAAAGCCTGATATTCTTGTGTATTGTTAATTTAATATTTTGTTGTATCAAATCATAAACTACTAAACTCTATAAAATCATACTCTGGTGAGTATTCAAAAAGATGTCTTAGTATAGATGCGTGTCCGTTACCTACTATTACGAGTATTCTATCTTCTTTATTTTGATCTATTTGCTGAATTTTTCTAAACATCCTTAGATTTCGATTATACCACCATACTGATAAAAAATCTGCGCCTCTATAATCGTCCAATTTAAAATCACCTACCAAATAAGCTCCATAATTATTCTTATGCCCTTCTATAGTATTCATATATTTAATATAATCCAGAATTTTTACTTTTGCTGGAAATTGGGTGGATTCATTAAATGATTTCTGAACCATCTGACTGTATGGATCATCTGACTTAAAATCATATCCTTCCGTAAGTTCTTTCATCATTTCGGGATACTTCTTTTCTAGATCTGAACTAAATGTAGTGGCATCTATAGCGTAGATTTTATCATGCATCAGGTCATTTGCTATACGCATTCCTACTTGATAACTTTCATTTCTCACATCTCTATGCTTTCCTTCTCTATATTCTTTATATTTCTTATCCATTCCCCAATCCACTTTTGCTTCTATAGCTACTTTGGTAGGTTTGAACCTTTTTATATAAGCTACTAATTCTTCTACCTCTGATTTCTTAGGTTCTTTTAAAACATCAATCTTATCATCTTCATTTGTTTTGGTATAATCCAAACCAGGATATGAAAAATGAAACGTACCAACCACTAATACTTTTGTTTTCTGTATTGGATAGTAGCTTGCATATGGTTTCAGGATTCCTTCATTTTCCTTTGATATTTCTTGTGCAGTTATTTTGGTTGTAAAAAAAACTACACCGATACTTACGAGTAATAATAGACTATATTTCATTGTATATGATTTATTAGATTCTATACAATAGTATTATCTTATCAAAAGAATTATGCCTATTTTACACAAACACCTACTATAATTTCACGAACCATATCTATTATAAAACATAGATATTTATTGTATCAAAACTATAGTTCATCCTATAAAAATGGTCGTTTGTACTAATTAACCAAAACAGTACCTTTTTAAAAGTACTTTTGATATATGAGCATAAAAAAAGAAGTTATATATAATGTACTAATCATAATAACCATCATAATTCTTGATATTATTGGTGATTATATCATTTTTGATAAAGACATTTTTTCTTTCAATTTACCTTTACTATTATTTAAGGTAACATTTACTATATCACTACTTATCATATATACTGTAAATTATATATATAGTGCTCCACGCTTTTTATTTAAGAAAAAGTATATCCAATACTTCTTAGCCTTTATCGCTATGATTTTGTTGTTCGCAGGAATACGATTTTTATTGGAAGAAGTTATTATATATAATATTACTGGAAGGCATAATTATTTCTTTGAAACTCCTATCTCACAACTTATAAGTACTTATATGTTAGATTCATTCTATTATACATTACGCGCTTGCTTGGTAAGTGCTGCTATATGTTTGTTTTTTAGATATAATGAAAATAACGACGAAATACATCATTTACAAATAGAGCAAGAAAAAGCAAAATTATCAGTATTAAAATCACAGATAAGTCCACATTTTCTATTCAATACATTAAATAACTTTTATGAAGAATTGTATGATGAGAAACCAGACACCGCTAGTGATATTCTAAAGTTATCCAAATTATTAAGATACGTTACGTATGAAACCAACGAAGACTTAGTTTACTTACAGAAGGAAATAACCTTTATCGAAGATTATCTATACTTCTTTAAACGTAGATATGAAGATAATTTCCATGTGCAACTACACATTGAAGGTTTAATACATTCTCAAAAAATACCATCACTCATTTTGATACATTTTGTAGAAAATGTTTGTAAACACGGTATTATAAATAACAAGGATTATCCAGCTAGTATATCTTTAATTATTAACGAAAATATATTAGAAATAAGAACTAAAAATGATATAAACACCTCGGATAAATATACAGAACCTGGTATTGGAACTAAAAATATTAAACAAAGACTTGAGGTAATATATAAGGATAATTATATCTTGGAACATCAAAAAAATGACAACAAATTCCAAGCATATTTAAAACTTGAACTCTAAGTTTATAATACTCTAAAAATGAAAGATATATTTACTTGTGTAATTATTGACGATGAACCAGCTGCTATTAGGCTTTTGGAAAAATATATTACTAAGATTTCTTTTTTAGAAGTAAAAAATACATTTACAAATCCTTTGGAGGGGTTAAAATATTTAGAAAGTGAACGCATTGATTTAGTTCTCCTAGATATACAAATGCCGGAAATAACAGGGATACAGTTATCTAAAATTATTGATAAAAAGACTAAAATTATTTTCTCTACTGCTTATCCACAATTTGCTCTGGACAGTTATGAAGTTGCCGCTATCGATTATCTTCTAAAACCTATAGAATTCGAACGTTTTTATACAGCTGTATCTAAAATAAAATCAGGTAATATTACAAAAGTATCTGTCGATAATAGTACAGAGGATTTTTTCTTTTTTAAAACAGATGGTAAAAACAAGTATGCTAAGGTGTTTTTAAAAGATATCAGATACATAGAAAGTCTTAAAAACTATATAGCTATACATCTAGACGATCAACAAATCATTACATACAATACATTAAAACATTTTAAGGAAACCTTACCTGCATCCAGTTTCATACAAATACATAAATCTTATATTATTTCTATAAAACATATTGATAAAATTGATAATGACTCGATCTGGATTCATGATCAAGAACTTCCTATTGGGAACACCTACAGGAAACTATTTTTTGACACTATAGGAAATCATCAATTTTGACAACTATTAGATCAACCAGCAATGATATGCTCCACTAGTCGCAATTTTTCGCCATCAAATTTAAAAACCCACATAGAATTGTACTCACTTTCAGAATAATAACCACTACCATATTTAAACGGTTCTTCCATAATTTCTGAGTGTTTTATATCTCCTGTACTCAGAATTACTTCACTTCCATTAATTCTTAAATATGTAATATTAACTGAAAATCCATCATCGACCGACATTTTAAACAAGGCTTCATCTTTATACCAATTCACATTCTTGAGATCTATTTTAGAAAAAATAGTGCCCAATTCATTCATAGTTCCTATTAGGTTTACCTCATTTGATAATCCATCATCTAAAAAGAGACCAATGGTAACCGTGTCTTTTTGCTTTAATACTCTTTTTAACTCATTCAATTCACTAAAGAGTCTTTGTCTTTTCTTTTTAATACGTCCTTCTGCTGTCTTAAAAAGGGTGATATTGGCATTCTCTATAGCATTAAGATTTACTTCCGCAGGGTTATTATAATCCGGTTGATACCATAGGTATTCCTGAAAAAATTCTAATAAACGTTCATCTTTAAAAATATATTGATGTCTTGCAAAAATTTCATTACGCAATAGTTGTAGATCATACAGGCTATTCTTTGCAATATCTTTTGTCGTATACGTTATGGTATCACAAGATGAACAATCTGCTAATTGAGCTTGAAGATGGGTCGTAATTATAAAGAAGAATAAGAGTATAAAATTTTTCATAAAGAAGAGATTGGTTAGTTGGTTTTACAAATATAAGATTTGTAATTAATAGCATTATCGGACACCTCTTCTAATGGGCTCCTTAATTATTTTTGAATTCAAAAAATTCATTCCTAATTACTATCCCAGGAATCTTGTTTCTTTGGTTCCAAAATCATATAACAACCAATTTAATTTATATTAAGTCTTTTATTTCTTTTAAAAAACTTATTGCATCACCTACTGTGGAGATCTGTTTTGCTTTATTAATATCTACTTCCTTTGATGAACCCTCACAATTACGTTTTGCAAGGAAAGAAGCTCCTAACAAAATTGATTTTTGTAGATCATTCAAGTCATCCTTATCATAAGTAGTTTCTTCTATTTCTGGAATTATATGTTTTTCTATAACAGGAAAACTTCTTATAGAACTACTAAAAACCTGTTCAAAACTTTTAGCATTTTTATCTCTATTGGTTAAATGTGGCATATTCCATTTCTTACACATTGTACGAATAAAAGAAGTATGATCAAATACATCATTTACAATAGTATTCTGAGCAATATGTGCCGACACCATTACCATGGGCACCCGAACACCAAGTCTATCAAATGTAAAACCTTTCTGTCCTTTCATTCCGGGAACAGGAGGAATAGTAGATCCTGGAATCACATGATCAAAACAACCTCCATGCTCATCATGAGTAATAATCAATAAGGTATTGTTTTTATAGGTATCATTCGTAAAAATCGTATTGTACACATCCCAAATCAAATTTTCTCCTAAAAGCACTGATCCAACTTTTGTAGGACCATCAATCAAACCAGAAAGAGAAGAAGGATGTTGATCATTATGTTGTCCAAAAAACTTAGGTTCTATAAATGTATACTGAGGTAATGAACCATTCTCTACGTGCTCTTTAAATTCAGAAAGTTCGTCTCCCATATGAATCACATTTTCATTCTTAAAAGGCCCATTTACAACAGTAGTAAGAGAAACAGGGTTTTCTGTATAAATACCATGACTTACATTAGCATCTTCCATAAGTTCAAACAGCGTTTTCTGAGACCAGACGTTTTCAATCCAGTCTTTCATACCTTCTATGTTTCCTATAATGCCTTTATCTTCTCCTGGATTAATTACTTGTCCACCAGAAGTTGCTGCGTGCCAGAAAGCCCTATTACACCAAGTCTGACTAGGCACTGAACAAAACCAATGATCGAATACAGCAAATTCTTTTGCTAATGTAGAAAGAACACTTACCTGAGAAGGCATATAAACCTGCATAATTACTTTATACAAATCAAAAGTAGCTTCATCAAACTGAGGATATTTTTTATCGTCCAACGCTTGTAACCTGTTAATGTAATCATTAACAAAACCTAACATTTGCAAATTATCCGGAGGAATTGGACTAGGAATATTATAAGGAGATACCATATCTTGTTCTGCAACATTTATATTATTCTGGTCTACAAAATTATATAACTGAGTGTTTATATGTTGATATACTTCGCCCGGATCAGGAAAAGGTTGATGAAAATCTTGAGCGGTTTGTACCGGAACTGTTTTATGTGTATTATAATCAACCGCCCTTGGGGGCACTGGCATTTCTTTGGTGTAATTTTGTAAACCTTCAAAAGATTTACCGCCAGGTACTCCATCTATATAAAGATTACCAAGTAAATTATCAAAAGATCGGTTTTCTAACATTAATACAACGACATTATCAAAACTGTCTAATGCATTACTACTTTCTTGAATTGAATCAGCCATTTCTAAAGTGTGTTTTTAAGTATACTTATAAAAAGAACATTAGTTAATTATTACATGAAATTTTATAACTATATGCTATTATTAGTTAAATTGATAAGCACTATAAACTTATAATTAATTTACATTAAAAATAGGGAAAATTACACCAAGCAATAGCAAGTATAAATACGTGAATATTTTATCATAGCAATTGAGATGATAAAAACAAGCTAATATTACATAACACTTTTAGGCATATTTAGGAGGTGCGACCTGATAGTCACAAATAGAGAGGTTTTTATATACTAATTTAAAAGTAATTAACTAAAAAAAATAATGGTAGTTTCAAAAAAGGCAATAAATTTTAAACTAACAAAACTAATAATGCTTAAAAGACATTAAATGAAGTTTTACGTCTTCCAGATTTTTTCCTGCCAAAATATAATCATTGCCCATTAAATTGATTTTACAATGTCCATCAACTTCTGTAATAGCAGATATATGATCTGGATTTATATAGTGCTGTTTGCCATCTTTATCTTTCATTTCCATAAATTCCATATCTATACTGTTTTTAAGGTTTGTATATGTATTAAATATACGATAAAAACGATATAATTACTAATGATATATGAGTACTAATTTATCAAAACAGTGTGATCTTAAGAAAAGAAATGTTGATCAAAAAGTGGGCAAACTATCTCTTATAAATAATAGCAAAACTCCTCCTATTTGGGGAAGGAGGAGTTTTAGGTAGGTTGATTATCATAGATAAATTGATAAGCAAAAAAATATAGTTGAGTTTTGGTGTTACTATTTAAGATGTCTTATAAAGAGTTATTATTAAATCTCCTCAGGGTCCGAAAGCTTATTGGGGGGCAAACATTCAGAACCCTGACGTAGAAATAAATTGGCTAATTATAAAACGTGGGGTTATGATGATGGTATTGAAACTACTTGTTGTTGTTTGTCTAGTTCTTTTTTAGTTAGGTCACGTGTCAGCCAACCGCCTCTTCCTGCAGTCGCGATAGCATACGGAGTGATCCAGAATAATGTGAAAGCATAAAATATGCTATATGGATATGCCCAAAGAGATTCAGACAGATTATGCTTCTTAGCATAAAAAAATGCTTGAATACTAGAAAAGAATAAGATACTTACCAGCGTAGAACTAAAGAATAAAATTGGATATGTAAAAACGAAAAATAACATTAATAATGTAGCTGGATATGCCATAGTCATTTTTAACCATTGGTTTAACAACAAGATTCTTGTACCAATTTTAGATCCTTCTCTAAAATTACTAAAAGCAAATTTACTCATCGCTAGATTCTCTCGAATGTTACTTCGTTCCCAACGGATAAACATCTTATATAAATTCTTATAACGTTCTGGGCAATTCGTATAGACATATGCTTTACGTTGGAATAATACTTTATATCCTTGTTTAAGGATCATATTAGTCATCGCACGGTCTTCTCCTATTTTAGAAACTTGCCCCATAAATGTTTGTGTAATCCATGCTGCTCGGCAGTTCATAACAGCTTCTCTACGATATGCCGATAAAGCACCTGGTGTACATAATACCGAACCTAATGCACTCTGCGCAGAACGAATGAACTCAAAACTAAAAGCAAAACTTACATTAAGCATTCTTGGAATCAATGCTTTATCACTATTCAACACACGTACATTACCTGCTACAGCTCCACACTCCTCATTGGTTACAAAAGGAGAAGCCATAACACGTAGTGTATCTTTTTTTACTATAGAATCGCTGTCTACGGTAATAAATACATCACCCATACCAAGATTAAACCCTCTGTATAATGCGTGTCTTTTTCCTCTATTTTCAGGTTGTTGATAAATAGAAACACGATTACCTAATTCACTTTTTGCTTTCTGCATCCATTGCCAAGTGTCATCCTGGCTACCATCATCTATAGAAATGATCTGTAATTTTTCGATTGGATAATCACTTTGTACCAAACTATGCAATGTTTTATATACTAATTCTCCTTCATTATATGCCGGAACAATCACTGTACACAGTGGTAGTTCTTCATCCGAAACCGTATCAATTACCTTGTACCTTAAGTAAAGAAATAAAATGTAAACTAAAAAACTAACTTTAATTAACAACAAAGAAATACCAATTACCATTAGACTTATACCCCAAACCGTGTTCATTCTTTCTAAACGAATTTCTTCAAAATAAGGTTGCAAAAAATAAAATAATGACGCAGCTCCAAACAGCAATAGAAATGTTCCTAATAAAATCAAAGAAGAGGAAGTATTAAGTATCCTATTCTTTAAACGATTACCAAACGCGTTGGTTATAATTGGTGCTTCTGTAATCTCAACAGGTTTTGATATATTCATAGTATATTTTTAATACCTCTCTGAATAACCAAAATTGATACCATTTACAAACGTTATTGAATACCAAGGATTTAAGAATAAGGCCAAAAAATAAAAGTGTGTATTTTTTACACAACTGTGTATTTTTGCCACATTATTTATGATTTAAGAGTGCTACCTTGTTCCTCCGTACAAGATTCAGCTACAATCAAGGACTTTATTGTATTCTGTTCAGCATACTCCAAAATAAAATCCAAATTACAGGATTCAAGAATACTAGGAAATTTTGGTAAACTTAGCATATATGATTAGGATATTTTGACGTACTTTACAATATCATTATCAGCGTAGATGACACATAACTTAAAAAAATACTTACAATTATTATGGCAATCCATTCTTTTTTGGTCTATAGTTATGGGATTGTATTCTATTTTTCGGTATTACGGGATTGATGAAGAAGAAGGATTTACTGTAATCCCTGAGTATAGCGGAAATATAGGAACAATACGCGCACTAATGGGGTTTACTGGTATAGGCACTATGCTTGGATTTGTATATACTACTATCGATTTTATTTTTGATAAATATACCTCTAATAAATTATCTCTGGTTTGGGATCTCATCATTAGAACTTTACTCTATTTCATAACCACAATTGTTATTTTTACGTTGATTATGGATTTATTTTCTGCTATCTATAACCTCAATCTGGATACAGATCGGGGCTGGTGGAAAGAAAATAAATCATTTTGGGCAACTATACTCTATATCGTACTGGTTTCTTTTGTGTTTTCGTTTATCAAGATCGCTACTGAAAAGTTTGGGAAAGGTGTTTTTATAAAAATGCTACTGGGTAAATATAAAAACCCTCAAGAAGAGAAACGTATTTTTATGTTTCTAGATTTAAAAGATTCCACTACTATAGCCGAAAATTTGGGACATTTTAAATATAGCCAATTCATACAAGATTGTTTTTATGACCTAAATACCGTAGTTCCCAAGTATGACGCAGAAATCTATCAGTATGTAGGTGATGAAGCGGTGCTAAGTTGGCCATATAAAAAAGGGTTGGCTAATAATAACTGCGTAAGCTTATTCTTTGCTTTTCAACAGAAAAAACAGCGTAAAAATGATTACTATAAAGAAAAGTATGGTGTTATTCCTGAGTTTAAAGCAGGATTACACGGTGGTAAACTGATGGTAACAGAAGTTGGGGTAATCAAAAAAGAAATAGCATATCACGGAGATGTAATCAATACCTCTGCCCGTATCCAGGCAGAATGTAATACTCATAAAGTGAAGCTTCTTATTTCTGAAAAACTGCTAAAAGACTTACACATAAGTAATCATCTATCTTCTACTTTTTTAGGAAGTGTTTTATTAAAAGGAAAACAAAAAGAGGTAAATATTCATACCATAGAGAAAATAGTTTAACCCTTCTATAAAGTACTGCAATACAATGTCTTAAAACTAAAATCATCCGGTTTCTCTAATTTTAAATAAAAAAAAGGTAGGGTGTATTACTGCGTATGTGTTTTAGGTACAGAAAATACCAGATCATTATTGATCAAGATATAAATAATCACGTAAATCTGTACCTATTATGAATCATACATTAAAACAATACACGCAGCTTTTGAAGCAGTCTGTACTTTTTTGGACTACTGCTATGGTATTATATTCGATTTTTAGGTATTATGGAATTGAATCCGAAGAAGGCCTCACAGTGATTAAAAAATACAATGGAACATTAGGAGTACTGTATTATTTTGTAAAACTAATCAACATCGGAATTTTAATCGGTGTACTATACGCTACTGTAGACTTTATTTTTGATATTATTACCAAAAATGGGATTTCCCTTATTTATAATATTATTATCAGAACCCTGCTTCATTTTTCAGTAACATTTATTGTATTTACCTTGATTACTGATGTGTTTACGACCCTCACATACACACATTCTAATGAACATAACGTTTGGTGTTGTTTCAATAAATCATTTTGGGCAGTCATCCTTTATATTGTCTTCGCCTCTTTTGTATTCTCTTTTATAAAAATAGCTAATGAAAAATTCGGAAAAGGAGTTTTTATTAATATCCTATTAGGGAAATATAAAAATCCACAAGAAGAGAAACGAATCTTTATGTTCCTTGATCTTAAAGATTCTACAACAATCGCAGAAAAATTAGGACATTTTAAGTACAGTCAATTAATACAGGATTGTTTTTATGATCTTAATAAAGTAGTACCAAAACACAATGCAGAAATCTATCAATATGTAGGTGATGAAGTAGTACTAAGTTGGCCTTATAAAAAAGGGCTAGCAGATAACAATTGTGTGAATCTATTCTTTGCTTTCCAACAGAGAAAACAAAGTAAATCTGAATATTATTTAAAAAAATATGGGGTTGTACCAGAATTCAAAGCAGGGTTACATGGCGGTAAATTAATGGTTACAGAAGTAGGTATTGTAAAAAAAGAAATAGCCTATCACGGAGATGTAATCAATACCTCCGCTCGCATACAAGGACAGTGTAACACCTACAAAGTGCCTTTATTGATATCTGATAAACTAATACAGGACCTAAAGATCAGCGCTAATTTAACCTGTCAATTTTTAGGAAGTGTATTATTAAAAGGCAAGCAAGAAGAAGTAAACATTCATACCATTGCGAGGGTATAAATAGCGAGGGTTTTGGGGAAAATCCGAGCAAGTCGAAGCTTACCGTGTGTTGTAAGCTTCGGCTTTTTTTGTTTTTTATTTGACTTCGTTCAACCTTTTGACCGTTAGAGAGCACTCTTCAGATTATAATAGCAATCCTTCGGCTATGCTTAGGGTTCGGTGAACTAATTCCTCTATTCTATGATTGTATTTCGGTAAACACAGCATACTCTGACACAAGTGGCACTTCCCTCCTATACCTAGTCACGCTTCTATTGGGAGTATCTATGGTAGTAGGTTTTGAAGGTTTTTACCTAAAATCTGTTAAGAATGCGCTAATTACTAAATAATAAAAGGACACATCATTAGTTTGTTTTTATAACGCTAAAGAACCAATCAGAATCATCAACAAGCCCATTAGTGTAACAAAAACCATATACTTTATCTTATTTTTAAAAGGATCTATAATAGTTACTTTATTAGGGTTTTTAGTATTAGGTATGTATAATTTTATTTGACTTCCTTCATGGACAGTACCTTTCCTAAATTGCATAAAAACTTCTTCCGTTTTTTCATACCAATTCGTATCCAATTGAAATCTATAGGTTACTACTGCTACTTCTTTATCATATAAGAAATCAAATTTTACATGAAACGATCGTGGTTTCCATACTACATTAATAACAATGGCATCCGACTGCACGCTTCCTTGTTTGTAGGATAGATATCGTTTTAGGTTATACAAACTTGTTATTAAGAAAAGTATACCAAAAAGAATCGGTATAATGCCTTCATTCATATTTTTAGATACATAAAGTTTATTATACTTAAGAAGTTTTTAAAACAACATATGATACTACAGACCAAACGAGTAAGAATATTGTTGCTAATATAAATCTTCTTAAGCGAACAGTATCCTTATGCAAGCTACATACGTTAGGGCTATTCTTTAGAACTTTTAATGGTATAGTACTGCCAACTTTTATATCAGGATCATATGGAGCTTTTTGAATTTCAGCATAGTTTTTCCCATCTATTTTATACGAAAGTCCTATTTTCATTATCTTTCTTGTTCCCTGTAAAAATCTAAAGCTAGCTGTTTGAAAAGCTTTATCCGACTTACATAAACTTATGGTAGCATCAATAGTAAGCGATTGATATTTAAAACTGAAATATCGATACCCTTCATACAAAGTATACACTACCAATGCCACTTCTATGACGCTAAGGTATATGATCATATCTATCTACTTTGATACATTACCCTTTGATTGGTGAATATCACAATTTATCTTCTTCCTTAATGGCTCTGTTCCTACTACAATATTATTAGCAATAAAATTAGTTCCTTTATCTAAGCGTACTATGGTATATGTTGGTTGCGCTGCTACAGTTGTTTTAATAGATGCAACAGTTTGTTGTTTATCATTTCCTTGCAATACATCTCCTATTTTTAATTGATGTACCTGATCATAGTCATAGTCCTTTATTGTTTTTGATGGATTATAAGAAACCCAAGCTCCATTAGCTATTAATAATGGATGATCATCAGTACATATTATCTCTGATTGATCATCAAAAGTAATAGTTACTAAATTACTATGTATTGGATGTGCTACTTCTTCTATAACAGCAGTTATGTAGGTTTTTGCTTCAATATCATAAGATACTACTTCATCGCCAATTTTTAATAACTCAATAGGTTTTTGTGTAGTATCTGCCATAGTAATCATAGTTCCCGCAGCAAAACAATGCACATCAATTCCATCAAAATAAATTTCAGAGATCACAGTATCCTCATATTTCTCTCCTGGGTATACTTCCAAAATCTCGAATTTCATCGTCCAATCTGGTAATTTAGCTAATTCCTCATAATTATTTCGATCAGCATTACCAATTGGGGCAACCTCAAAATGATTTGTCGCTCTTTCATCTTTAAGGTTAAGTATGGAATAAGGGACATCATCAATATACATTTTCAGTTTTTTCACTCTGCTATTTTCTCTCCATGCTTTTTCACTTTTTACATATCCATTTACTATACTGATTTGCGTAATTCTAGGGTTTTCCTGTGGAAAACTAAATTCTAAAAACTCGCCAACTCCATACCCATCTACTCCTTCTACCCATGCATTTTTATAATCAAAATCATGAGCATTTTTAGGAACATATGATGTTTTTCCTTGTGTCTTTAAATAAGAAGAAGCAGAAACCATAGCAATACTAGCACCACAATACCAACTACAACCATCAGTACCTACCTGCCAATAATCACTATGTACCTCGCTTACCTGATCGAGATCCTTTTGTTCTTGTGCAGTAAGATTTTCATATGTTACTCCAGATTGCATCTTTTCCCAGATGATTTCACAAGCTTTCCAATTTCTATTAAACTCCTGTTCACCTTCTTTACTAAACTCCAAAAGTTCAATATTTGGGTTTAAAGTTTTAATCTCTTGAGTCCATAGAACTGTTGTCCCCATTAGTAGTATAAAGATCAGTAGTGGCTGTTTCATTTAGTTAGTTATTTTGTTGTAGTGATGTACTTAAAGTCCACTTAAAATTGCTTTTTTATAGTTATATATCCAAGATAAAAAACATTTTGATTCTGAAGGTTTTCTTATTTCGATTCTTTGTCTTTCACTAAATTACCATCAGCATCATACGTCTCTCCATTATACAAATGATACACCGCTTCATTACTATCTAACGGAAGAGAAGCACTACTAAATGTATCTGGTAATTTTTTGAAAACCTTATTATTTCTATCAATTAATAAGGCCTCTTTATTTTTTACTACGTACCCATACCTTTCCTGGAAAGCTTTCGCTTCACTATACTGAAACGGAATCACCACTTTACCTGTTGTATCAATATAACCCCAAGCTTTACTTTCCTTATCTTTTACCGCAGCAAGTCCATTAGAAAAAGGCGCTACCTGTTCATATTCCTGTACATTAACAACTATTTTTCCTTTTTTATTGATAAAACCTATATAGTCATAGTAATGAACATTGTTTTTTTTATAGTTATATTTTACTAGTAACAAGCCGTCTTTTCCGAAAGATTCATCATAATCGTTCCATGTACCATTTTTGATACTCACACCTTTCAGTGAATAAATATCCTTTTCATCATACGAATCATCGGTTTCTTTTGAGGTATAAATCATATCATCTTTTACACTGATGTTATTAAATACTTCTGGTAGTATATTTTTTCCATTTTTATCATACAATCCTTCCTTATTATTTAGATCTGTAATAAAAAAGCCTTCTTGTGGTCGGATATAATCATACTTCATCGGGATGACCATGTTGCCTGTTTTTGCATTGATAATTCCCTCTGGCCCATTGGTTTCCCTTTCTATATTTACAAGCTTATCCGAATAGATTTTAACTTCGTCCAGCTCATAACTCACACGCTCCAGTCTATTAGCTCTTGTGTTTAACCAATACAATTGATTGTAATCATCGTTATATAAACCAGAATAATAATAGTCATTCATCATCCGTAAGTCCTCATATTCAGGACGAATAGCCCACGCTCCTGTTTCATCTACCAGTCCTTGCTTCTGTGTTTTCTTATCAATAGCCAAATAATATCCATTAGTAGCTTTTTGATCGTGTTCTGACCTTTTTAATACTAAGGATTTGTTTATTTCTTCAGAAATTCCTGTTTGTATATAAACTTTAGCCTTCTTTAAAGTACCCGAAAATTGAAATCTCTGTAATCTTAACTGATCATTTTCTGGGGCTTCCGATACATTTTGCAATAAAAAGTTGCGCAATACTTCATTGGTATCCATTTCTTTATTTTCGATTTTATCAATCGCCGTTTTTAGTGTAGTATTAAAGCATTTTAGATAGGTTATCATTTCTTCGGTAGGTCGCGTACTACCAGAACTGCCTGATGATACTAAATAATTGTCAGTTTCGTGTATCCCCTCTACCGCTACTATTTTTTCATGCATAGTATTTGGATACTGAAGACTTATCGTATTTCCTGAGATAGCCGCTGTTACTATGGATCCGTCTGGCAGTTCCGTTTTGGTTTCCTTTTTTTCTAATATAATCTCTTTTATAGTAGGATATGTATACAACACCTGTACCTCAATGCTATCCATAGGTTTTGAGGATGGTATCTGTGTCGCTAATGATCTATAAGAGTCTTTCTGAAAAGAGGTCGTGTCTTTTACTCTTGTTTTATCCCCATAAAATATAGTATTGATGTTAAATCTGGGTAAATTTTTATCTTCTTCCCAGAAATCTTTAATAAGTTTTACATCCAAATAATAGCGATCAAATGGAATTTGCAGATAAGAATCAGGATATTGAATTTCCTGTCTCATATACATAGTATTAAAGAAGGTATCCAATTTGCCTTCTAAAGAATCTTTAGGCAACAACTGATAAAATGAATCACTGAATTTAGGTTCTTCTTCATTCATTGATTCGCCAGAGGTCAATGAAAATTCAAGGTTCGCTTCAGAAAAGTTAATTAAAGTTTCTATGCTATTGTACTGTTCTTCTAAAAAGGTTTTAGACTCACTCAGGGTAAATGCTTCTATTGAAGTTAGTAGTATGTTATCTTCTTTAATCTTAAGGGGATTGTTTAGACAATTGCTTTCTTGATTTTGTTGGCCATTACAAGAAACAATTAGTAAAACACTAATAGATAAGGCTATGTATTTAATCATGCTTTTCTTTTTATGAAATCAAATAGTTTATTGATTTCTTCAACATCAAAATTAATGGTTTTTAACGGAATGACGATTTATATAACATAGCTATTCAAACAATACTGAAAAGCGAAATTTTTAACATTATTATTCGAACAGAGTTTTATTTTTAATCTTAGGTAACATATAATCCATTAAAGCTAGGATCATTAATACAGTAGTAAGGATCCTATAATCTCGGGGAATGATATGATATAATCTTAGAGCCGCACCTATATATAGTACAATAACCCAAACCATTTTTAGATAGTCTATTCGTTTTTTTATTGGTTTTTTAAGAAAGTGTATCAAATAAGAAATAACAATACCGATACATCCACCAACCAGAATAGGATTACCAAAGGGCCAATGCATAATTTTAAAAGCTGAACCAATTAAAACTACTGCTAATAAACCCATAACAATACGTGAATAGATGGTTTTAAGAAATGTTCCATTGGATAATAATAAGAACATCCCTCCCATTTCAATTAACCATAGTCCCCAAGTCAGTAAAAAATCACTATTGGCAACTGTAGTGAATGAGGATAAAAACAAGCCAGTTACACTCATTAGGACTCCTAGGATAATTAGTATGGTGAGGGTTTGGTTACTAAGCATGTTATTTTAATTCTTCTTTATAAATATTTCTAATCTATTCTTCTTAATTGGAAACCACCATTTACTACTTCAAGAAGGTTATCAGTACCATAAGTTTCTTGATCTACGACAATCTCCCAATTACCTTTATATTCTTTAAGATCTTCATCATAAAACCCTATATACTGAATATCGGGATGCTCATACCCTTTCTCCACTACTAACGTACCATCATCATCTCTATAATAAGAATATGGATATTTTAGAACAAAACTAATCATATCATTATCAAAAAAACCTTTTACAGAAGCTGGTTTATCAAATAACTCTTTGGATTCTGAATCTTTAGATATTCCAACAAAAGAATCGTTATCAACTTTGATCTCCATCTCAAATATTACCTCTCTATATTGATCAATATCACTATATCCATCTTGATAAGTGAACTGTCCTTTCCATTTTTGTTTTTTATCAACTAATTTCACGTTACCTATATTTTCTTATAACTTAAAAATTTACTGAACAGCTCTATCTAGCAAAATACCATTGTGCCTCTACTTTTTCTTATATCGTCTTTTAAATCTTTTCGTGGCTCTGGGATTTCTTGAACTTGCTCCTAAAAACACCAAAATTATTATCAGTAAAGCTATTGGTATCATATATAATAGTATATCTATTAGTAAGTGTCTTAAATACAAAAAATGTTACTATAATATATGGTGTTTTTTATATGTATTTTTCTTTGGGAAGGAAAACCTCTACATAAATAACCGAAAGGTTTAGTTAATTGTTTGTGGTATTTAGATTAGGTTTTTTTTTTAATTTAAATAAGAAATTCATTCTTTCAATATATAATTACGAACTATCGTCTCAGTAATTGGTTTCAGTGTTACATTTTCTACGGGATGCATCCCCGATTTTGTAAAAAGCTCTACTTTATTATTTCTCTTAAAATACCAATATAAGGTATCCCCTTGTTTGAAAAAGGTTTCAATAGTATCATTTTGTGCTTTCTTAAAATTGTCAACCCAATCCTGATTATAGTTAAGACTAATACCTTTTGTATTACAACTTGCGCTTTCATAATGATCCTCTTTCCAAACCATACATTCTTTTTGTTGCCAATTGATAACGAAATATAATACAATCATAGATGGAATAGCAATAGAGATCGTAACTACTATTTTTCTAACCCAATTACTATTACTATCACTATCATCTTCTTCAACATCTTCAGGAGGATCAATCTTTATATCATCTCCGGTAGAATCTTCTGGTTCTGTTACCAAAACATTCTTTACAAAAGGAACATTATCTAAGTATCCGTCATCAATAGGTTGGTTCTTAACAAACTGCTCTCTTGAATCATAATTCAGAAAACTCAAGAGTTTATTAACCATTGTTTCTGTAGGTTCTTGCTTATTACTTCCTTGATTAAAGAAATAATCATAATAGTTTACTAATGATTTATAATGCTTCTCATCTGCTTCTCCTTCTTCCTTTTCAGTAATCTCTTCTGAAATTTTCTTAGATAAGGCTGTTTTGGTCTTTGTAAAGGGATATTTTTTATAGGCTTCAATAAAAGATAAAGCCACAATTTTCTTGAATTCCTCCATAAATTGTTAGTGTCTTACCCTAAAATAAGGAATTTCCATGGAAATCTAATTGTGGAAAATCACATTGTAGTTACCATTTTTACTGGTTTCCATCAAAATTCCACGAGACTTCCACACAATTTCCATTCAAAATCTTACCATTTATAAAATATTTGTAGTGTAACGTAACAGGAATTAGTTGACGTTTTACAAAGCTTTAAAAACAAAAATGTTTGTATAACACAAACTAATTCAAAACTGGAAATATAAGACAGGATCTGTGAGTTGATCCGAGAAGTACAACAAGCTTTTTCTGTCTGACTATTTCCAAACATACTTCTCAAAAACAGAAAAGGCCTTTTCTCATTTAACGGTGTTGTGACCGGTAATAATTCTCTGGATTTAATATCCGGACAGCAACACTATTGTCAAATTTTTAAAAACAAAAAAAGATGAGAAATTCATTTGTAATTTTAGCAATAGTAATGTTTAGTTTATCAATATTTTCATGTACAACCTCTGATATAGCAGAAGAAATTGCTATCGAAGAATTAGCCACCGAAGGGGAAGATGGAGATTTAGGTCAAGAAAGTTCAGAAGAAGATGAAGGATAGATAATCTAAATTGGTAAAAAGGTCATATTCTTATATTGAATATGACCTTTTTTATTTAATTTACAGGGAATTTTGAACCTAAACACTCTTGAAAATTTTAATAAAATCCTTTTTATTTCTTCTATTACTCACCCAGTGTAGTTCTCCTGACTCATCTAGTACCGAAAAGTTCTCTAAAGATCATCCTGTATATTATTTTGAGCTAGGTAAACAAAAAGAACGATTGCTAAAAGAACGCCTGTATTACCTTACTGAAGCAGAACAAAGAGCTATTGCTCTGAATTTAGATTCGATTGTGATTAAATCTCTTTCTCTTAAAGCATATTTATATAAAAAAGAAAACTATTTGGATAGTGTTTTACCAGTAGCCAAAAAAATGCTCACATATGCAATAAAAGCAAAAGATTCTGCTAGTATTGGCAAAGCGTATTTCAAAATAGGCGAAAACTTTTTAAACAAGAACATTAACGATTCTGCATTCTATTATTTAGATAAATCCAAGTACGTTTATACCCAAATTAAGGATAGCTCAGAAGCTGGAAAAAAATTAGATAGAATGGCAAGAATTCTGATTTATGATGGCAATTACAATCTTGGGGAAAGTCTTTTGGTGGAAGCATTGGAATACCTAGAGCCTATCAAAGATAGTGTTGGACTTACTTCCGTTTATTTAAATCTTGCCATTGATTACAGAAAACAAAAAAATTATAATCAAGCCAAAATTTATATTAATAAAGCATATGAATATTCTACTTCTGCTAAAGCAAAAAAGATACTGGAAAATACCGAGTTACTAATTCTCAGAGAAAATGAGGAGTTTGGTCAAGTTATTAAACGTTACTCAGCTCTCATTAAGGATAAAAATATAGCTAAAAACAAGAAGGAATATGCACGGGTGTTAGATAACTTTGCTTATACAAAATGGCTTGCAGATTCTAATGTAGATGTAGAAAGGGAATTACTAGAATCTTTACGATTACGAGATAGTTTAAAAAATGCGTCGGGTTTAATCGCTAGTAATGAACATTTAATGTTTTTTTATAGCCAAAAAGACTCAGTAAAAGCCATTGATTATGCGAAGAAACTCTATAAATTAACTGTGGAGCAAAACAATATTGAAGATAGATTAGATGCCATCGAATATTTGAGAAAACATTCACCAAACGAAACCATAAAATACACAAATTTAGAATTACAATTAAAAGATAGTTTGTTCAATGAACAGAAATTATCTGGAAGTAGATATGCTGCCATGATATATGACAATAATAAACTGGAAAAAGCATTAATTACTGAGAAAAAAAACAAAGAGCTAATTGATCAAAAAAGGATTACCCAAAATACCATTTATTCTGGAATAGGTATTTTCACCATTCTCTGCTCTATTTTCCTTTTCTTCTATCTCCAAACTAAACACAAAAAAGAAAAAGTATTAGAACGCCACACCACCGAAAAGAGACTTTCCAAAAAACTACACGATGAAGTGGGTAACGATGTGTTTTATTTAATGTCACAACTACAAAACGAAAATAATCTATCTAAAAATTCAACTGGCACTTCTATTATTAGTGGATTGGATGCGGTGTATCATAAAGTACGAGATTTTTCTCGCAATCATACGATAGAAATAGGACCAGAATATGGAGATGAACTGTTATCCCTTTTAAATTCTTATGGGAATGAACATATCAAAGTTTTTACGAATACATTAAAAGACGATTTTTGGACGTCTGTAGCAGATTATAAAAAAGTAGAACTCTATTGGGTACTAAAAGAGCTATTAACTAATATGAAAAAACATAGTCAGGCTACTATCGTATCTGTAGGTATCACTAAAGAGAAAAAGAATATTATCGTGAAGTATACTGACAACGGAATTGGTACTGATCTTAATGCGGTTCAAAAACGTAAGAATGGCCTTTACAATGTGGAAAACCGCATAAAGGATATGAAAGGAACTATTACTTTTGAAACAAAACCACAAAAAGGTTTTAAATCTATTATTGAGTTCGCCCCATAATACCAAAGACTATGTTTAAGAGAATTATTATTGCAGAGGATAGTGATAGTGACAATCTTGGGATTGTATCATCTATCAGTACATCCACTGAGGCAACAGTTGATAACACACAATCTTGTGATAAAACCTTATCAAAAATAAAGGAAGCTATACAAAAGGGCGAACCATATGACCTACTGATTAGCGACCTATCTTTTAATTTGGATGCTCGAATATCTCATAAAATTACTTCTGGAAAGCAGCTTATTGCCACAGTTAAAAGCATTCAGCCAGATATCAAGATCATTGTCTTTAGTGGAGAGGATAAACCTGCGATTGTCAAATCCCTTTTTGAAAATCATCACATCAATGGCTATGTTTGCAAAGGGCTCTATGGATTATCAGAATTAAAAAAGGCAATTACTCAGGTATATAAAGGAAACACTTTTAGTTGTCCGGTTTCTAAACATGCACTGCGGCAAAATAATGTAACACAATTAGATCCATACGAGATACAGTTATTACAACTATTAGCCAACGGATATAAGCAAGATGAAATAAGTCATCAATTTGCAGAAAAAGGTATCGAACCCAACAGCAAACGATCTATTGAAGATCGTATCCGAAAACTACGCCAAGACTTTGATGCCAAAACTACCATTCAATTAATCCATTTGGTGGATGGAATGGGGTTGATATCATAATCATAAATAATTCATATAATAAAAATGCAAAATATAGGAGAAGAAATCTGTGGAGAATATTTGAGTCACATCTTACGCTGTGATTTTATTACCTACAACATAGTGAACCCTGATATTCAAGGAGAAATTGATGTTGTTGGTATAAAGCTTGTTGATAAGAAAATCTATGTATGCGAGGTTGCAACGCATACTGGTGGTTTACAATATGTAACTAATAAAAGACCGGATGACTATAACAGGTTCTATTCTAAATTCAAAAAGGATATCGAATATGCACAGACTTATTTTGAAGGATTCATTGTGATTCCAATGCTTTGGTCCCCAATCGTCAAAATAAGTAATAAGACTGCAAAATATAATACGTACTCTGAATTGATAAGATTACGGGAAAAGATTAAATCAGAATATCAACTTGATCTTCAACTCATGATTAATGAAAGTTATAATGATGCATTGGATTCCTTAAAAGATTTTGCATCTAAAACCACTAGTGCGTTTAACTCTCCAGTAATGCGAATGTTCCAAATAGAAAAGAGTCTCGACAAACATATTAAGAGGTTAAAAAAACGTGGATTAATTGAATAATAATAATGTAAAACTCATATTTAATATTTAGGCATCCTATATTCTTACCAGTAAAATATCTTGTATTGTGGGAAAACACAAAGAATTCTTCTTTAATGAAATTAGGTTTGTATGTATTAATGCATAAAACCTATAAGAATGAGTAAACGAGATATAAACATAACATGTCCAGATTGTGGAAAAGAAATTAATGTAGATGAAATTATATATCACCAATTGGAAGATGACATTAAAAAGAAATACCAATCTCAAATTTCTATAGCTAGAAAAGAATACGAGCAAAAAGGAGAAAAATTAAAAATAAAAAGTATTGAGCTTGAACAAAAGGAAAAGGAAATTTCAGAAAATATAGAAAACCAATTAAAAGAAAAGCTTTCAATACAGAAGAAAGAAATAACAAGTAAAATCAAGCGTGATATAGAGTACGAAAATGCAGAAAAATATAAAACATTACAATCAGAATTAGCTGACAAATCCGAAAAACTTAAAGAATTAAATCAAACTAAATCTCAAGTTGAAAAACTCAAACGTGAAAAAAATGAATTACGCCAAGAAATAGAACTTGAAAATCAAAAGAAATTGACAGAAATTCTACAAGAGCAACAAATTAAAATTGCTAAGCGAGAAGCAGATAAAAATGAGCTAAAAGTTTCAGAAAAAGAAAAGATCATTAACCAATTAAAAGAACAACTTTCAGAAGCTCAAAGAAAAGCTGAACAAGGGTCCATACAATTACAAGGAGAAATACAAGAATTAAGTATAGAAGAATGGTTGAAAAAGAAGTTTCCGTTAGACGAAATTGAAGAAATTAAAAAGGGTCAACGTGGAGCTGATTCCTTGCAAATAATAAAAACAAGAACTAATGCCAACTGTGGTTCTATTTACTATGAAAGCAAAAGAACTAAAGAGTTTCAATCGAGTTGGATTGAAAAATTCAGGAATGATATGCGTGAGCAAAACGCCAATATTGGAGTGCTTGTCACTAATACTATGCCCAAAAACATGGAAAGAATGGGATTAATAGAAGGAGTTTGGGTTTGTACATATCAAGAGTTTAAGGGACTCTGTTGGGTTCTTCGAGAGAACATAATTACCCTATCAAATGCGATTGCAAGTCAAGAGAATAAAGGTGATAAAATGGTTATGCTCTATAATTTCCTAACCAGCAATGAATTTAAATTACAAATAGAAGCTATAGTTGAAGGTTTTACTCAAATGCAAACTGATTTAGAAAGGGAAAAACGTTCAATACAGGGACATTGGAAGAAAAGAGAAAAGCAAATAAATAAAGTGCTTTTGAACACGAATTATATGTACAGTTCAATTAAAGGGATTGCAGGAAACGCTATACAAACCATTCCCCAACTTGAACTTCCTAAAACCGAAAATGATAATTCAGAAGAATAAAATATAACTAATTGGAATCAAACATAAAGCTTGTTATGGGGTAACGGGCTTTTATTGTAGACCTGCTAAGCTTTAAAACTTGGCAGGTCTTTTTTTTTGTTATAAAACGACCGTCACTGTGGAAAACCACAAGGAATTGGGTTTAACTACTGGTAAGTTTGAGAAGTATTAATCCTAAAAACATAAAAAATGGCTTACCCAAAATTTGTCATCAAAAAAAGTACAAATGATCGATTCTATTTCAATTTATATGCTGCCAACGGTCAGATAATTGCAAATAGTGAAATGTACTCAACTAAACAAGGTTGTCAAAATGGAATAAATTCTGTAAAAACAAATGCTCCAGAAGCAGAAATTGAAGATTTATCATAACACATAATTATATTGATTTTGAAACGAAAACTACATTCAATAATATATCAAAACGAGGTTTTTATAAACTCTATTTATTGTTTGATTATTCTGAATGTAGTTTGTTTAATATTAGAATCATATAAGTCTCTATACTGGGATTATAAAGAAGTGTTTCAATTTATAGAGTTTATATCTATATCCATTTTCACTCTTGAATATTTAATAAGATTATGGGTTGCCGATATTGGTACTAAAAACCATAAAGAAAGTTACTCTAATAGAACCAAATATGCATTATCAGGATATGGAATCATTGATCTAATTTCAATAGTGCCATTTTATCTTCCATTACTAATACCATTTGATCTAAGAGTAATCCGAATTCTTAGAGTATTTAGAATTGTAAGGATCTTAAAGTTAGGGAGGTATTCTAAAGCAATTAGAACTATCAACATAATTATTAAAGAAACCAAACCAGAATTACTCATTACAGCTTTTGTCGCCTTTATTTTATTAATCATATCCTCTACATTAATGTTTTATGTTGAAAATCAAGCGCAACCGGACAAGTTTGCAAATATTGGTGAAGCTTTCTGGTGGGCTATTTCAACTTTAACTGGAATTGGTTATAGCGATTTCTTTCCTGTTACTTCTTTAGGAAAATCCTTAAGCGCAGTTATGGCTTTAACTGGCATAGGGTTTATTGCGCTACCAGCTGGGATAATTAGCTCTGCTTTTATTGAAAAATTACAGGCTGAAAAGGATAATAAAGTATGTAAATGTCCAAGTTGTGGAACAGATTTAAATATTTAATAAAACTAAATAATATGGGATTCAGATTCAACAAAAGAATAAAACTGGGAAAAGGATTAGGAATCAATATTAGTAAATCTGGTATCACTCCTAGTTATAGAACCAAAAGGGGTTCCGTAAGTTCTAAAGGATATTCAATAAGAACTGGAATTCCTGGGCTATCATATCGAAAATCTTTTAAAAAATCTAAAGGAAGTGGATGTCTTGTATCATTAATTCTATTAGTAGCCTCAGGTTCCTTAGTTCTTTGCTTAATAACTACCTAATTAACAAAAATATGCAACATATAAAGACTTTATTTTCAATATTATCAATGCTAATGTTTATTTCATTAATCAGTTCTTGTTCTGAATCTGAAACAGAACTCGATACATCTTCAGGCTGTAGAGATACTAACTGTGCGAATTATACATCAATGGCCTCTGCTCAAACGGCGTTTGATGCTGATCCAGAATGCAGAAATGATTTAGACAGAGATAATGATGGTATCGCTTGTGAAGAGCCCGGTAATAGTGTAAGAACTTGTGCGTCGACATCTAATTGTGGTTGTTCTAACAAACCAAAATCTCAGTGTGAAAGTGATCCATGTTGTAAATGGGTAGTTGGAACTGGATGTAAGTGTAGCTAATCAAAAATAAATTATATGGGATATCGTAAAGGATATTATAGAAAAGATGGAACTTATGTAAGAGGACATTATACAAATTCAAGAAGAAGATCAACTGGATTAAATAATAATAATAATAGTAAAAAAGGATGTGCCTCTATAATCATTCTATTTATCATAACTCTAATCATTTTAATTATAAACTAACTATGGAAAATTATACAGTTTCCGCTGAATTAAAAAGCCATTTCTTAAGGCTCTATAAAATGGCTATATCAGATGACAGTTTTGGCATCCCAGAGCTTCAAATGTTATACCATTTTGCTGAAGAACGGGGTATTCAAAAAGAAGAACTTGAAAAACTACTATTAAGCCCTATAGATCATGAATCGGTTATTCCAGAAAGCTTAGATGAACGTATTGAATACCTCTTTGATTTAGCCAGAATGATCTGGGCAGATGAAAAAATCACAGAAGACGAAAGGACCACACTGAAAAAATACTGCCGAAAATTCCAATTCCTAGAAGAAAACATTGAAGATTTATCACAGTACCTTCTGGATTGTGTGCAAAGAGGAATCAGCAAAGAAGAAATCATTGAACAAATAAAATCTTAACCTATGGAGTCTGTAAAAAAACTATTTACACTTAAAAAAGTTGAGTCTAAACCTAAAACTTCAAATGATAGAGAGGGAAATCAGGGAGACCAAATTAGAATAACCTATTATCAAAGTGGTTATGGTGCATCAAAAAAAGCTTCAGGTAGCCCAATTACATTAAGAACAGGTCTTCATAATTTATATAATAGTTTTGAGGATCAATGTAGAAAACAATTAGCTGAACAACAACGCTTAAAACAACCCTATAAAGAAGAACAAGAAAGACAAAGAACTGAGCTAAAAAAAAGGGAGACAGCTATAGTAATATACGAAGAACAAGAAAACAATATTAATAGAAACATCGAAACCAAAAAGCATGAAATGGTTGATGTAAAGCAAAATCCAGATCATTTTGGAATTGATGCAGATAAAAGACCTAAGGCACAATTCTATATTGGACTCTTTATTTTATTGCCAATTTCTATTTACCTATTAGTTTTTTATATTTCAGCATCTTATTCTGCATTCTTTAAAGAGTTTTCTGATGATAGCTTAACCGCTGCTATTTTTGATCCGAACGCACTTACCAATGCTATAAAAGCAAGTTGGCTTGAAGGGTTATTGGTAATTACCATTCCTTTTGTTTTTATGGGATTAGGTTATGTAATACACATGCTACAAAAGGGAAAAGGTATAAAAAGTTATTTAAAAATTAGCTTACTTTTTCTTACCACCTTTCTATTTGATGGTTTATTAGCATATCAGATAGAAAAGAAGATATACGAATTCAATAAAACACTAAATTCTGAACCATATAATTTACAGGTTGCCTTAGAAGAAGCTGAGTTTTGGATGATCATTTTTGCAGGATTTGTGGTTTATATCATTTGGGGATTAGTATTCGATTTTGTGATGAAGGAGTATGAAAATGTTGATAAGATAAAAGCATTTATAAGAGCTAAAAAAGAAGAACTTCGTAATCTACTTGATAAGAAAACAGAATTACTTAAAAATATTGATAAGATAAAACATGAAATAACTTCCATCACAGGTAAGATATCAGAATTACAATCACAAATTGATGGATTTGTTTTTCCTGTCAAAGAGTATCTGCACTATCATTATCAATATAAAGAAGGCTGGTATCAGTCAATAAATGCTGAATTAGCATTACCTCATGATAAAAAACAGGAGTTATTGGATGAATGTGAAAAAGTCTCAGCTGCTCATTTGAATGAACATCAATTGAATCAAATGGATCATCAACATCTTTTATTCACGAAAAAACAACTATAATGAAGTATCTATACATATACACTGCAATAATTATAGTGGTTTTTAGCTCTTGCAGAAAAGAAAACGAAGAGGAGACCACAAACTGTTTTGATAATAAAAATATATCTAAAGTATACACTACACGAAATAGTAATGAAAACTTAAACATAAGCTTTCTATTGGATCTTTCTGATAGAATAAACCCTGAAAAATTCCCAAACCCAGCGATGGAATATTATCAAAGAGATGCAAAATATATCCAATCAGCTGCAGAAGCTTTTAACGTTCATCTGAGGACAAAAAAAGTAATTAGAACAAATGATAAGATTCAACTATTTTTTGACCCAGAACCTAAAACAAAAGAAATTAGTGATATCTCGAATAAGTTAAAATTTCAAGTTGATAAAACTACTGTAACAAATGATCTATTATGTAGTATCGATTCTGTTTATGCAACACTTCCTGTCGAAATCTATAATCAAGCAATCACCGATAATGATTATATAGGTTCTAATACTTGGGGCTTTTTCAAGAACAAAGTAAAAGACTATTGCATTGAAGATCAATTCAGGAATATCCTAATAATATTAACCGATGGCTACATCTATCATAAAGATATTAAACGACAAGAAGGTAACCTTACCTCCTATTTAATACCACAGTATATAAGATCTAAAAGGTTAAATACTGAGGGTTGGAAAAGTAAAATTGAAGATAAAAGCTTCGGATTCATTCCTGCAGCCAATAATCTATCTAATCTGGAAGTGCTGATTTTAGGGTTACACCCAAATAAAGACAATCCTTATGAAGAGGATGTCATTAGACTTTATTGGAATAATTGGTTAACATCAATGAATGTAAAAAGGTTTGCTATTAAAAATGCTGATTTGCCATCTAACATGGATAAAATCATTAAAGACTTTATACTATTAACAAAATGAAAAAGCAACTGATCTATGGATGCTTTGGATCCATTTTTACTGGTAGTTTGATTTATATCTTATTCAGATCTAACACTTTAAAAATGTTTGATTGGTTTAATCAAATTGGCTTTATTAATCTAATTGAAGTATTTAGAGAATATATATTCAAGTTTTCCTATTTAATTCCAGATTGGATATTATTTTCATTACCAGATGGTCTTTGGCTTTTCTCATATGTTAGTACAATACTTTATATATGGAATAATGATATAACTAAGAATAGTTTGCTCTGGATATTTATAGTACCAACTATAGCAATCCTTTCGGAGATCTGTCAAGCAATGAAAATTTTACCTGGAACTTTTGATCTTAATGACCTACTATTTTATCTATTAGGAATCTATACCCCATTTATACTTTATAAATCAAATATTAATTTTAAAATTTATCCATCATGAAAAAATTACAACATATAGCCTCAATATTAACTTTTATTATTTTCATTTTTATTGCTTTCGGTAGCAGTGATGATGATAAAAAAGAAAAATTAAATACATCTTCAAATGCTGAAAAAATTAAGAATGATAATAGTTTAACAGAAACTGAAAAGGACAGTCTACTTGCTATTGAAAAAACTAAAGAAATAGAAATTAGAAAGAATCAAACCATTTCTTCAAGAAACTTAATTGCCATTTATGAAAAAAATGAGGTCAGTGCCGACAATGATTTTAAAAATAAGACTTTCTATGTAGAAGGAAGAATAGATGACATAGGTAAAGATTTTTTAGACAACATCTATATTACCCCAAAAGGGGCTTCCAATAATTTTAGGAATGTTCAATGCTTTATTGATGACCCAACAGTAGTATCCAAACTTCAGAAGGGTCAGTTCGTAACAGTTTACGGCAAGTGTAATGGATTAATGATGAACGTTTTGATGAAAGATTGTGAAATTGTAAAAAACATTTCAGATTTAGAATAGCAAAACTCTTTACAATGAAAAAAATTACCCTACTATTGGCCTTATTAATTACCGCTTCTTACCAATGTAATTCCCAAAGCTTGGAAACCACACTCTATATTAAAGAAGAATTGGTAAATCAGCGAGATGAATTATTACAACAAGCACGGGATATTCAAAAAAGAATTGACTCTATTGATCAAAAATTAGGAAATAAAAGCAATTCTAAATCCGATACCCAATACATAACCAAAACAGTTAATTATAACTCTCTAAATAGCAGTACAACCAAAAAAAAGCGAAACAAACCCAGAACTACTAGGAGATACATACGAGGATCCAGAGGTGGATGTTATTATATCAATTCTAATGGAAACAAAACCTATGTAGATCGAAGTATATGTAATTGACACATAAAATGATTATTTTAATAGACTGAAAAAGAAAGCTTATGGGAAATTATTTACACTTTTTTATATCAATTTTTGCTCTAATTACTATTTCAACTTCTGATAAATTACCCAAAGAGTTTGAAGCTAAAGTTATCGGTGTCAAAGATGGCGACACTATAGAAGTATTGTATAATAATGAGCCTATAATTATACGATTAGAACATATCGATTGTCCTGAAAAAAAAGAAGCATATTGGAAAAGGGCTAAACAATTCACTTCAGATTTTTGTTTTGGTAAAAAAGTAAAAGTAATATCCAAAGGTAAGTTTGACAGATACCGAAGACTCATTGCAGAAATAAAATACAATGATAAAATCCTAAATAAAGAGTTAGTGGCAAATGGATATGCCATTCACTTCAAAAAGTATTCTACAGATGCTAGTTATGACTCTTTAGAAAGTATTGCTAAGCAAAAGAATATAGGTATTTGGTCACAGAAATCGTCAATCAACTATCTAGAACAAGAAAAGAAAAAAACAAAGTGTAAAAAAGAGGTTTTTATATGTAACAGTACAGCTAGTAAAACCTATCACTATACCAAAGAATGTGGCGGATTAAAACATTGCAAAGATAGTATTAGAACTATTTGTAAAGAAAAAGCAGAAAAGAAATTCGGTCGAGTACTTTGTGGTTTTGAAAAGAATTGAAACGAATAAACCCGCATACTAAAAATGATATGCGGGTTGTCTTTTAGTAATACGACAATTAATTACTTTCTCATTATCCAATACATAAAGTTTTCTTTCTATTATTACAACTTTTTGCTAATATTTATTGGCAACCCAACTTTAAATCCAAATCTACGTCCATTCTTATCTCTAGGTGCTTCATCAAGATCTTTTCTGTCAACAAAAACTTGAAGTGTAAGAATAGTTTTTAAATCATCTTTGGATTTTAAATTAAATAATAGTCCTAATCTACCAGGGTAGCTCTCAAGATCAGTAACACCAGATTCTTCTGAAAACATTATATTATCATATCCAACATTTACAAAAGCTCCTAAATTCCTCCAAGCAAAATAGACTTCGGTGCTATAACTTTGCTTAAAACCATATGCATAACTGTTATCCCCTACATACCCTTTCTTACTATTAGCTATAGTAACAGGATTTCCGTCAATAATATCTCCTGTAGGCGTATTCAAAGTAATTGTTTGTTGTGTAAATTCATCTATATTAGAACTTCTGGAAAACGAAGTTAATCCTCTTGCCACAAAATAGCTTTGATCTTTCCATTGTTTAACGACATTAAACGATCCTGAAACACCATAAAGATCCCCAGTAATATCATTGAAAAAATCACCAAAACTTCCACCTGCTATAGGTTCATATAAAGTTGTGCTTTCTCTTTGATAAAACGCCGAAACCCCAAAAAATGGTATTAATTTTGAGTTCCACGATTTATTTGTAATTTCTATCTCTTTTTTCTGAGCTATACTAATAACACTATCCAGTTTTGTTGCTGCCTTTTCATAATCTTGAATTAATTTAAGTACATCTACCCCGTCTTTTAGAACCTGATTAAAAACAGCATTACCTGCTTTATTTACAATTAAATTTCTATTATTACCTCTCGTTTTCGTAGAATAAACTGACAAATCAGTATCTACCTTTTGTTTTAAATATTTCGGATCATCAATATCAATCTTGTATTTTTTCTTCAACTCCTTTTTCATTTTATCATAACTAGATGTTAATTTATCAACAGGTAAATTATGTGCTATCATTTCTTTTCTCAAGTCATCATATCTATAAAAATATTTAGTTAATGAATCCTGTAAAAAAAGATTTTTCTTAATAAAAGCTCTTTGAATATCTACATCTTTTAAA
Source organism: uncultured Aquimarina sp. (assembly GCF_947492405.1). Lineage (GTDB taxonomy): Bacteria > Bacteroidota > Bacteroidia > Flavobacteriales > Flavobacteriaceae > Aquimarina. The sequence goes on along the minus strand of NZ_CANLMP010000001.1, from coordinate 531,293 downwards.
TTATCATATTTCCTACTTGACTTTCCTATTCCCGAATAAAAATTGAGTGTGAATTTAGATTTTTTGCTTCCATCATTTTCATCAAAAAAATAAACCCCATTATCGACAGAAAAATCTCCATCTACCGTAAAAAAACCAAAATTAAAACTCTTTAAATATCCACTAGCTTTGATTAAGGATTTTTCCTCTTTGAGCTCAAACAACACACCTTGTTGTGGTGTGTTTTCTCCAACAACTAAAAAGTTAAGATCCTGAAATACAAGTTTATTAAAAGCTCCTGGAGATACAAGATTATTACTTTTATCCTCAATTTGAGAGTTTACGATTAATGAATATAATAGCATTATAAGGATACTCAACGTAATTTTTTTCATGATTTATTATTTAGAGTTATTTAAGTGTTAAAAATAAAAAACATCATTTCGTAAAAACATACCCAATGACCAGTATTTTTTTTTAGTATTGGGCAAATTAATTTTTATTTACAGTATATTTTATAGGTAGTTATACTTGTTTTATACCAAACAAAACGTCCCCAACTGTTGCTTCCAACAATTGGAGGTGTTTGAGTATTACCTTTCGGCTCACCCTTCGACATTTGGTTCATCATCCTTCGGCTCCTCTCAGGGTGATCAACAGCCACGGAGTTGAATTCCACGACCAAAAATTTAACAGAAAAAATCTCATATTTTATCTATTTTTGCTAACATTATAAATTCATTCATTCAATCAAATCAAACTTTTATGAGACTATACTACCTTTTAATATTCTTGGGATTATCTTCTTCTATATCTATTAATGCACAAATTGTGGATATCCCAGATGCTAATTTTAAAAATGCATTAATTAATGATCTTGTAGTAGATACTGATCTGAATGGTTCGTATGATGCAGATGCCGACACCAATAATGACGGAGAAATACAAGTAAGCGAAGCGCAAGCTGTACAACGACTAAAAGTCGCTCGTTTCAATATACAATCACTTGAAGGAATACAAAGTTTTACCAATCTATTGCGTCTGGATTGTAACGGTAACGAAATCAATACTATAGACGTTTCGCAAAATCTACAAATGGAATATTTATCCTGTGGAGATAACAAGCTTATCAGTCTGGATATTTCTCAAAACACTTCCTTACATACCCTATTCTGTTATAATAATAAATTAACAACTCTTGATATCTCCAACAATACGGCACTAGAACGACTGTATGGAAGCAGAAATGATATCGCGGCCATGGATTTGAGTCAAAATCCGCTTTTGATCACTTTTGATTTTGATGAAAACCATCTATCAGAAATCGATCTTTCTAATAATCCGGAATTATGGACTCTTGATGTAGCCTATAACGTACTGACCCGTCTAGACGTGTCGACAAATACAAATCTAAGAGGTATTTACTGTGAATTTAATAAACTTACTTGTTTGGATACAAGTAATAACCCGAATTTGATTGGTGTCGAATGCCAAAACAACCTGTTAACTATTTTGAACATAAAAAATGGTAACAATACAGATATCACAAGTTTTAATGCTCGTAATAATCCTGATCTTCTTTGTATTGAAGTTGATGATGTTACTTATGCAGATACTCAAAATTCTTGGAATAAGGATGCTCTAGCTCAATACAGTATTTCCTGTGATCCTGCTATAAATATTGCTGATATCAATTTTAAAAATGCATTGTTAAACGATACCGTTGCTGATTTTGATAATGATGGCATAGCGGATGGTGATGTAGACACTAATAATGATGGTGAGATACAACGTAGTGAGGCTCTAGCTGTAAATGGGTTAGATCTTTCCGCTAAGAATATTATTTCATTAAATGGCTTAGAAAATTTTAAAAATATTACAAGGTTATTTTGTCAAAACAATCAATTATCCGAATTAAGAATTGATCAACTTACTAATCTTATCGCTTTAGATTGTAGCACAAATCAATTGACTATACTTAGTCTGAAAAATGGCAATAATCCGCTTCTGGCTGAAATGAACGCTTTAAATAATGCTACACTTACTTGTATTTCAGTAGAAAATGTTAGCCTTGCAAACGGGTATCCCAATTGGCAAAAGGATATAATAGCAACCTATAATGAAAATTGTGATCCGATTTTAGATCTTTTTGACGATCGTTTTGAAGAAGACCTGATTACTCGTAACGTAGCCGATTTTGACAATGATGGTATTTATGATGGTGATGCCGATACCGACAATAACAAAAAGATTTCTAAGAGTGAGGCCGAAGCTGTTTTAAGATTAAATGTAGTAAGCAGAGGGTTGAACTCATTGAGAGGTATTGAGTATTTTACTAATCTTACCCATCTCAGCTGTCAAGGTAACCAACTCACTGCTATCGACGTTAGTCAAAACAGTAAACTGGAAGTATTAAGCTGTTGGAGTAATGATATCTCAACGATAGACGTTTCCATGCTTACCGAATTAAAAGAACTTTATGTTGGACAAACTCTGATTAGCGCAATTGATGTATCTAATAATATAAATCTTGAAAAATTTAATTGTAGAGATTTAGGTTTAACTAATATTGATGTTTCTAACAACACCAAACTTGTAGATCTTGTATGCTCTGAAAATCAATTAGCAACCTTAGATATTTCTAAGAATATATCACTTCAATATTTAAGATGTCAAAACAATTTACTTACACAATTGAATATTACTAACAACCCAGAACTAAACCTTTTATATGCTAATGATAATAATTTAACCTCATTAGATTTAAGTAATAGTGGTGATCTTAGTCTTTTAGAGTGTAATAATAACTTTATTACCGACCTAGATATAAGTACGACAAATATTTCCACGCTGCGTTGCGCTAATAATAAACTTACTACGTTGGATGTAAGCACCGTATATTGGGTGGTAAATTTGGACTGTAGCAATAATGAGTTAACTTCTCTATTTCTTAAGGACGGGATTCCTAATCAAGATAATTTCTCACTTGATTTCTCTGGAAATCCGGAATTAAGCTATATCTGCGTAGATGATGATAATGGAGAATTAGAATATATTCAAGATGAAGTTGATCGATTGGGGTATACCAACTGCTCAGTAAACTCCTACTGTACATTTACTCCCGGCGGAGAATTTTATACGATAACAGGCACAGTTACTATAGATAATAATAACGATGGTTGTGATGTTGGAGACATTGCTTTTCCTAATATGAAGTTTAGGATACAACAAGGAAGCGAAATAGCAAACCTTATTTCTGATGATAGCGGAACCTATACCATACCGCTCGAAGAAGGAATGTATACTATTACTCCTATCTTGGAAAATCCATCCTATTTTTCGATTGCTCCAAGCAGTATTGCTGTAGATTTCCCTACTGATGGCAGTCTGTTTAATCAAGATTTTTGTCTTACTCCGGTAGGAACCCATAATGATTTGGATATAGTCATAATTCCTATAGAAGGAGCAAGACCGGGTTTTGATGCTACCTATAAAATCAGTTATAAGAACAAAGGAAACAAGGTATTATCTGGAGCTATTACTTTAACATTTAATGATGATCTAATGGATACCGTAAGCATGGTTCCCCTGCCCGATAATCAGTCAAATAATCTCTTGAGTTGGAATTATGAAAATTTGGCTCCATTTGAAAGTAGACAAATTGATGTGGTTATGAACATCAATCGTCCGACTGATCCTATTCCTGTAAATGGTGATGATGTATTAGGATTTATAGCTACTATTTCATCACAAGTCATTGATGACACACCGGACGATAATATTTTTGAATTCAATCAGACTGTAGTAAATTCTTTTGACCCTAATGATATAACCTGCTTAGAAGGGCAATCAGTTTCTATTGATAAAATTGGAGATGATTTCCATTATCTAATCCGTTTTGAAAATACAGGTACAGCAAATGCTATTAATGTCGTTGTCAAAGATGTTCTAGACACTACAAAATTTGATATAAACACCTTGGCACCTATTAATTCCAGTCATTCGATGGTAACCAAAATTTATGATGACAATACAGTAGAATTTATCTTTGAGAATATTAATCTTCCTTTTGATGATCTCAATAACGATGGTTATCTTACTTTTAAGATTAAATCTTTAAATACACTTGCGGAGAGTGATATTTTAGCGAATCAGGCTGAAATATATTTTGATTTTAACTTTCCCATCATCACCAATGAGGAACAAACAGTATTTTCCTCGACTTTATCTTCAGACGAGTTTGAATCTGACAACATAGAGGTATATCCTATACCTTCTACAAATTATATTTCGATATCCGGAATTTTTGATGCGAACTATATTAGTTTGTTTGATATTAATGGTAGGTTATTAAGAAACCAAAAAGTAAAGAATAAATCTAAAGAAAAAATCTCTTTAGACATACAAGATTTATCTCCTGGAGTCTACATATTAAAGGTATCAAATAATACTGGTGAGCTAGTTAAAAGTATTATTAAGAAGTAATTTTCAATACTAGATTTCTAATGAAATCTAGTATTTTTTAAAACGCTATATACTCACCCATCGACTACGCTCAGGGTTCGGAAATATTCTTATCTGGGGCTGTTACTTCAGTACTTGTCCGCCTATGGAGGAAACTCAGTATGACATTTGGGGATTCGAACATCCGAGGATTGTACTTCGGCACAGCTCAGCATCCGCGTAGCCGAAATCCAGTTCATCACCCTTCGACTTAGCCTGTCCTGAGCGTGTCGAAGGGCTCAGGGTTCAGTATGCTTCATCCAAGGGCTGAGCGTAGTCGAAGCCCGGTTCATCACCCTTCGGCTCTCACTTCAACACGTGTCCGTCTATGGAGGAGGCTCGGTGTGACAACTCAGGATCACTTTTATAGTCTATAGAATATAACACATATTAGTTTTATGAATCAGAAAAATAAGCATTCCATTCACTTCTTTTTTTTCCTTTTTAAATCCATTTTTTCCGTTTCACAGATTTTTATTTCATAGAAGGATCTGATAGTAAGTTATTTGCCAACTAACTCATACAAATCTTTTAAAATGAAAAAACACTTTCTAAAAATTATGCTGTTCTGCACCTTAGGGATCTTCTGCTCTAGTTGTGAAGAAGGGGAAAACGGTCTCGATGGGATCGATGGGATCGACGGAGTCAATGGATCAGACGGAGAAAATGGCGTTGGCTTTGATGAACTTTCTAAATTTGGAGCTATTACACTGAACTTGGAGGGCACAAGACCAGATGGAGTACCCTTTACAAAAACCGATGTTTTTAAGTTTATTGGTGTAGAAGACATTGATTTTGAAAACACAGTCTTTACAGATCCTGATACTTCTTTATTAGAATTTGATACAGTACGATTTTTGAGCACTCCCGATGAGGAGTTTCAAGGATCTGAAGTTGAAGTATTTGCGGAAGTCACAAATCCTGGAGAACAAAATCAGGAAATATTAATCTTTATAGGTATCACTGATTATGCCATTATCGGAGATGATTTATCCTTCTTCAGATTTGACGATAGTTTTGAAACTGATGATACAGGTGTTTCTAATGTAAGTATTACCAATTTTAATTTTAACAATGAAACCAACGCCTTTACTATTTCATTCTCTTTTGATGTAGATGCAGCTAATAACAGCACAGGAAATGATCTGTCTGTTTCTGGAGAAGTCGATGTAATCGTTTTTGAAGATATAGAGGATATAGGATCTAATTGAAAAAATAAGTAACTACCTCAGTGCAAGCCCATGCGGCATTAGATAGAAAATAATTTTAGATTTCGAGGCAAGCCTCGGAACATTTAAATCTCGATTATCGAGTAAAAGAAATACATATGAAAAGTTATAATTATATACATACATACAAAATCCTTTTAGTTTGTTGTTTTGGACTCCTACTATCTAGTTGTGAAATAGAAGATGGGGCAACTGGAATCGATGGAGTTAACGGCATTGATGGAATAGACGGAACAGATGGCTTAGGTTTTGACGAAATTACCAGATTTGGGAGTATCACAGTAACATTAGAAGGTACACGACCAGATAATCAGTCTTTTACTGATTCGGAAATCTTTAGATTTGGTGCTTTGTCTCCAGATTTCTTAACCGAAGGAAATACAGTAACTCCTAACGAATCTGGTTTGGAATTCAATGTAAGAAGATTTTTAAGCGCTCCTGATGATGCGTTTCAATCAGCCAGTACTATTTTCCAACTATTAGTAACGAATCCAGGAGAAGCCAACCAAATAGTCGACTTTGATCTGCAAATTTTGAATTATGCAGTGGTTTCAGAAGATTTGACATTTTTTGATGTTACCAGTACCTCAATTAGTAATGCAGAGGTAACCGATTTCAATTTTAACAACGAAACCAATACACTTACATTTTTATTCACTGCAGATATACCTGCCGAATTAAATACTACTAGTAACGATATTTCTGTATCGGGAGAGGTAGATGTAATTGTACTAAAAGAAATACCAGGGTTAGAGTAAATATCCTCGGGGTAAGCCCGCGAGGCATTCAAACGAAAATAATCTTTAAAGTTTCGAAGCAAGCTCCTAGGTATTAGATCTAAGATCCCGCTAAAAAGCGGAATTAGTTCAACTACCTATTTTGAATGTGTTGCTTCGCAATTTTTCAAAATAGAGTTTCACTAACAAATTATATTAAAGCTATAAACTTATAAAAAATGAAATATTTAGATTTTACAACAATATATAAAACCGTTTTAGTGGTTTGCCTTGGGGTGTTCCTAACCAATTGCGAAGGAGAAGATGGTTTAGCAGGAATCGATGGAGTTGACGGAATTGATGGTGCAGATGGAATCGATGGAGTTGGTTTTGACGAATTACGACAATTCGGAGGAGTTACCATTACACTAGATGGAACAAGGATTGATAACGCATCCCCTTTTACGGATACAACAATCTTTGAATTCTCAGCAATTGATTCACAAGCACTCGAAAATGGTAATTCGGTAGTAGTTGATACAGATGCTTCCAGTATTTCTTTTAATGTTTTACGATTTATTAATATTCCTGATGATCGACATCAAGAATCTACTGTAGAAATTAATCTTACAGTGATCAATCCAGGAACTGAGAATGAAACCTTTGATTTTAATATGGAATTTGTAGAACATAATATCATTTTTGAAGATCTGGGAGTCTTACAATTAGATGAAAATTTCAGTAATGATGATGTAGAGGTTCTAAATTTTGACATTACCGATTTTAATTTTAATAGTGATACCAATACCTTAAGATTTTCATTTTCTTTTGAAGTAGAAGGAATAAATAATGATTCACAAAATGATCTTTCTGTATCGGGCGAAGTTGATGTGATTGTTTTGGAAAATATAGGAATAGATAACTAATATAGATAATACTTAGGTACCTGTCCGCCTATGGAGGACACTCAGCAAATCCAGTTCGACTGGAATTACCCTTGAACTTAACCTTTCCTGAGCCTGTAAAAGGGTTTAGGATTAGAGAGCCTCTCCCTACAGATTTATATCAAGGGTTGAGGCACTCGAAGCCCCATGCTCCATTATTTCTTTTTCTATAAGAATAAAAAGGGGTTTAATCCAGGTATTCTTTTCCCGTTTTTTTTTGGTGAAACTTATATACTTTAAATCTTTATTAACCTGTTGTTCATTTTGAAGTAAATGTTAAAGAAAAGCGTCAATTCGAGTAATTTTCCAAAATGACCTCTCGACTACGTTCGAGATAACAGAAGAAAAATTAGCCTGCTCGCCTCTGGCGTATACACTTCTTCTTTTAGTCGAAGCACTCGAATCGACGAATTTTGAATAAAAAAATAAAAATGCGCAACGGGTAATTTAATTCACTTTTCACCAGTTATTTAAAATAAAACAAGATCCAAACATGATCTATTAAGTCTATTAAAGTTAGTGATTAATCCGCCTGAATCTTCGGTGTCAATTATATCGAATACCATTGATCCAGTTACGAACCATTGTATCAGATAATAATTTACCAATAACTCTGTATTTAGAATACTTTAGTGGATTTTCTGAATCCAAAGCTTCAGCCATTACTCCTATTTCTGGTTTATAATAACTGGCGTGAATAAATCGTGTTTTTTTGTTATCTACACTAATAAAACCTGTATGATCATCCAATCCTACTAGATACAACCCATCTCCACTATTTAATAAGAAATCCTCTATAGTAGTTAAGGGTTTATTGGTAAAACGTTTGATTTGTTGTTTTGCTAGTTTCTTAATAAACACCTCAGAAGCAGATTGTGCCCACTTATATCTAGGAATGTTAAATCCAATATCTTGTAAAGTAGTGGTCACAAAATAACCACAAGCGATCTTGCCTTCACCTGGTATTTTGGTATGTCCGTTAAAATCCCAGGGGGTTCCATACCAATATGGAAAAATAGTGTCGACCAATGTTTTAAATATATAGACTCTTGTTGTGGTTATAATAGAATCTTTTTCTGCGGCATTTGCTCTATTATAAGAGGTATTCGCATTTTTTCTTATTATTTCTATTTCCTGTAATGTAGTTGTATACTCTTTTTGTTGAGCGTACATGTTACAAACAAACAATACTAATAGTATAAGTAAAGTGTCTTTCATTTAACAAAATTATATGTATTGAATGTGAACAAACAAAGATTATTATTACTTTTCTTTTGTCACTTTCGTAATACGATGATTATTTACTACAGTGTATTTGATAGTTAGCAAGAAAGTAAAAATATAAGACACCTATATACAATCTCCAATTTTAATTAGGAACAGTCGCCTCGGTCAGACTTTTGGCCCAATGAATAGCGTCTTCTAAAGATTCAAAGCTTTTAAACTTACTTTTAATGAATAACTTTTCTATTAATGAATTTAATAATCCCTTAGGTGTATAACTAACAATAGCATAGCCTTTCATCTTATAATCACTCTTATAGAATTTTAACCAATCACTTGGTTTTACAGCATACCTATGAACCCTATTCGTAATATAGACTACATTAGATCCATCATGATCATATAGATTCGTTAAATCTTCTACTAATAGTTTTGCATGATCATCCCAGGTAACTACGGTATCTTCTTTGAATTCTCCAATTACAAATCTATCAAACAAGTAAAAATCACCAAACGGATAATTTAACTCGTGAATGGCATCTTGATAGAATATAGAATCTTTTACATATTGCATAGGACAAAAATATTATAATTCATTATCTAATCTTATCATAAACTTCTTAAAATTTTATTATAAATCGATAAACAACTTAAAGAACTGATTAAGTGATTATTTAGAGTTTTTTTGTAATATTATTTTTTCGAATATATATTATTTTTAAGGGAATGTATAGATTTTACGCCTATAAACACCCTGAAAACCGGGTATTTTCTTCACTGAAAAAAGTGTTTGGTAAAGGCGTAAACAAGTGTATATTTGCATTGTTAATAAAAACAAACCAATTAATTAACATTTTATATAAAAATCATGAAAAAAACCATTTTAAATTTCGCATTAGTTATGGCTGTTCTTTTTGCAGCTTCTTGTAAAAACGAAACTAAGTCTGAAGCAACTGATAGTGCTGACAAAACTGAAGAAGTTGAAAAAACAGAAAAAGCAGAAGAAAAAGTAGAAGAAAAAACTGAAGCTGCAGCATCAGATGGTGTACCTAGTTTTAGTGACGAAAAAGTACAGGAGTACGTAAATTCTTATGAAGCTTATATCGAAGAGTATAAGAAAGTAGTAGAAAGTAAGGATATGACTGCTTTTGCTTCTTTAGGTCAAAAAGGACAAGAATTAGGTACCAAAGCTCAAGAAGTTATGGGGAACCTTTCTGGTGATGACGTAAAAAAGCTTAATGATTACATGATGGCTAAGTCAACTGAATTACAAGAGTTATCTAAAAAGTTAATGCAATAATCATTGCTAACGTATTAAGTTAACTTATCGTAATTGATAAGAGTTATGTTACAAATCCTGTTCTAACTTAGAACAGGATTTGTTATTTACTAGGGTTTATATATAATTCCTGAAAAAAGAGTTTAAGGAAGTTTCTGGTAACGTTGACCGCATTCTTCTATACAAGGATGATATAAAAATAAACTTCCTTCTTTGATTTCAAAGCTAATCGAAAAAGGAGCATTACACGAAACAGTTATAGTATTTTCATCGATAGAATAACTTTCTGTACTATTCCCTTCAGATTCTATAGCTAATGAACATAAACTACCATTAGAAACTTGTAGAATACCTTCTCCCAAAAATTCTAATTCTAAATCACTACTTATCGGTTGGAATGTACCACTTCCATCACCTGGGTCCACTAATTGCTCTATTAGTCTCCATTTTCCCAATAAATCTGGATTCGTTATAGTGTCGTCATCGTCATTGCAAGAGAAAACAAATAAAAGTGGAATAAAAAAAAGAAGTGCTTGATTTTTCATAACTATAAAGTGTTTATAATATAGATACATTTCACACAATTAGGTTGCTTCAAATCAGATATTTTAATCAAATATTGATCTATTAATTTCTGTCTGACACACGGTAAACAAATTTTAAACCACTCCAGTCTTCATCAACAGCGGCTACCTTAATATCCACCAATCCAATATCTAATAAATATTCTCTTATAGGTTCTCTTTTAAGATCAGTAGGTATTTTAGAGCTACCTTTGGGCCAGCTAACCCATAACATTCCGGTTTTCTTTAAAGCAGTTTTGTATATTGGTATCTGAGTATGTAGTTCATTTGCACTAGTACAAAACACGTGAATAAAATCTGCTTCTTCAGGTGTAACCTTATATAACTCTTTTATATTCTTTGGTAAGTCTGAAAAAAGATTCCAATAATGATCTGGACGATTATAAAATAATAACGCCAGCCCGTCCTTTATTCCTAGTTTTTTAGCTAGTGGCGTACCTGAATATCCAGCCGACATAATTTTTTTAATTAATGGTGATTTTTATAAAGTTATTAAAAAACATATAAAATCATATTACATATTATAATATCCGTAATTATTAGCTTTTAGATTTAGAAAAAGTTAACAATTAATCATATAAAAGGATTGTTTACCAACACAAAGTTTTTTACTTTCGGCCTCAATTTGATTCTTAATTCTACAAATCGATTCTTTATGAAAAATACTGCGTTAACAGAAACTCATACTGCTTTAGGTGCGAAAATAGTTCCATTTGCCGGATACAATATGCCTGTATCCTATGATGGAGTAAATATAGAACACGAAACAGTTCGTAACGGAGTTGGTGTTTTTGATGTATCACATATGGGTGAGTTTTTGATCACCGGTCCTAATGCATTGGATTTAATTCAAAAAGTAACTTCTAATGATGCAGCTAAGCTTGTAGATGGAAAAGCGCAATATAGTTGTTTACCAAATGATAAAGGTGGTATTGTAGATGATCTGATAGTATATAAAATAGCTGATGAAAAATACTTATTGGTAGTCAATGCCTCTAATATACAGAAGGATTGGGATTGGATCAAGAGCCATAATACAATGGACGCTGATATGCGTGATTTATCCGAAGATTACTCTCTATTAGCTATTCAAGGCCCAAAAGCTGCTCAAGCAATGCAATCTCTTACCTCCGTAGATCTGGAAGCTATGAAGTTTTATACATTCGAAGTAGCAGATTTTGCAGGAATTGATCATGTAATCATTTCGGCTACTGGATATACTGGTAGTGGTGGTTTTGAAATTTACTGTAAAAACTCTGAAGTAGAGCAAATTTGGAATAAAGTATTAGAAGCGGGTGCGGATTTCGGGATCAAACCTATTGGTCTAGCAGCTAGAGACACATTGCGATTAGAAATGGGGTATTGTCTTTATGGAAATGACATTAATGATGAAACTTCTCCTATTGAAGCTGGTTTAGGCTGGATTACAAAGTTCTCCAAAGATTTTGTGAATGCCGATGCTTTGGCAAAAGAAAAAGAACACGGACCAGAACGTAAACTAGTAGGTTTCGAATTAGATGAAAGAGGAATTCCAAGACACGATTATGATATTGTGGATGGAAATGGTAATAAAATCGGAATTGTGACTTCTGGTACGATGTCTCCGTCTTTAGGTAAAGGAATTGGATTAGGGTATGTCCCTAAAGTTTTTGCTGCTCCCGGTAGTAAAATCAATATTCAGGTACGTAAAAAAGCAATTCCTGCGACAGTAGTAAAATTACCTTTTTATAAAGGATAATTATTTTATAACAATAATAAAGAGTAAGTTAAGTTTCAAGGTTACGTAGTTTAGTGATCTTTGGAACTTAACTTTTTTTAGCATAAGTATTGAAAAAAATTTTAATCATAGGAGCCAGTGGTTTTATAGGAAATGCTCTATATAAAGAGCTAAACTCCTATTTTGACACCTATGGTACATACAGAACAGACAATACTTTTTATGAAAAAAATCAAAAATTCTTTCAGTACGATATGGAACTCGAAGATATCTCCATATTATTGGACAACTTAAAACCTACCATTATCGTTTCTGCTTTTAGAGGAAATTTTAATTCACAATTAGATGCGCATCAAAGAATCATAAATTGGTTAACAAAGAATAAATCAAAATTAATATTTCTATCCAGTGCTAATGTATTTGATACGTTTAGTAATTATCCATCCTATGAATACGATAAAACATTAAGTGATAGTGTTTATGGAAGGTTAAAAATCAAAATTGAAAATGCATTAATGCGCTTACCCACAAAAAAATATGTAATCGCTCGAATACCAATGATTTTTGGTGCAAGTACACCTCGCGTACAGGAACTAAAAACCTTACACGATCTTAAGGCGCCAATAGAGGTTTTTCCTAATGTAATTATCAATGCAACTTCTATTTCTAAACTTACACAACAATTACACTATATCATTAATCGAGGTAAAAAAGGTATCTTTCATCTCGGAAGCACTGATCTTATTTATCATCTGGATCTCATTACAGAAATATGCGATATGCTTCAATTAAAAGATCCTAGTTTTAAACAAGTTTTTGATTCTAATAACGATCGTTATCTAGCTGTCTTGCCTAAGGATAATTTGTTGCCAAAGAATCTACAAATTACTACTAAACAAGTTATAGATTCTATTATCCTGAAATGATTCTTAATGAAATTATAATTGGTTAACAAGATTCTATATTTGGTTCTTATCTTTGTAGTATGAATATCGAAGGAAAAAAAATCATATTATTCGATGGAGTATGTAATCTTTGTAATGGAGCGGTTAATTTCATCATTAAGCGTGATAAGAATGATGTATTTCGATATGCTTCTTTACAGAGCGATATAGGGCAGAAATTGGCAAAAGAAAGAGGTATTGACACTTCAGAATTGAACACCATTCTACTTATAGAACCTAATATGGCATATTATCATAAGTCAACAGCTGCCCTGCGTATTGCAAGACAGCTGTCTGGTGGTTATCCGTTACTTTCTGTTTTTCTTATTTTTCCTAAATTCTTAAGAGATTGTGTTTACGATATAGTCTCAAGAAACAGATATAACTGGTTTGGTAAAAAAGAGAGTTGCATGATTCCAACTCAAAAGCTAAAAGCCCTCTTTATCGACCAATAACATATAATTTACTTTTGCAATAGCATTATGAATTAATATCAAAACTTTCCCCCTTTGATGTTACCCTATTCAATTCGGCTTTGTTCATATTATCTATATGTACAAATCCTAAACATGCTACTGCAAAGCAAATTAGTATTATTGGTATTAAAAGCTTTTTCATTTTATTTTGGGATTAAATGATTTGGCAGCAAAAAAAGACCACTCTTTAATTACGGTTTAAAAGTAATCATGATTACGGTCTTAGTTGATAGGTATTTTAGAATTCGTAGGCATTCATTTAGAATTCGTAAAAACATCTTTTTTTCATTCATATAATGATCTCTATTGTTACAAATAAAAAACTGCCTTGCAATAATGTGCAAGGCAGCAGTCTTAGAGTGATCCGTTACTTTTTTTGTTTTCCCTTTTATTTATCCAATTCAGAAATAATTAATTCTTTTCTTTATTGGTTTGTAATGTATCTTTCTCAACTCTTCATTTAGTCTCAAACTTTTCTATTGTTGTAATTTCTGCATCAGAACTACTGTTGATTTGATGCCTCTCTCTTAACTGATTATATTCTTCATCTAGTTTATTCACATTATCGATATGCACAATACTTAGGCATATAACTGCAAATGAGATTAAAGCTATGGGTAGAAAAAGCCGTTTCATAATGAGTGTATTTTAAGTTTATTAATAAGTGTGGTTCAAAAGTATGCTTATCTATTACACAAAGTAAGGGGACTTTAGCTAGAAATCATATAGGGGTTTTCCCCCTTTTTCACTATTTACAGGACATTCACAGCTTTTTAAACTGTAAACTAAGTGCTTATATAGATTTACTCAATCAAAAAGCCAGTTCACTCAATATGGGTTTATCATTATAGGTTACAGTTATATTTTCGTTTAAAATCCAAAAAGTATACAACTATGAGAACCTTTACCTTACTTATGTTACTCTTACCTACTATTATATTTGGTAATAATGATAAAAAAGTATCCTCTACTATAGAAGAGGTCACTGTTTATATATCAGGGGCTAGAATCCAAAGAACCGCTTTAACCGATGTAGTACCAGGGGTAAATGAAATTGTATTTAATGATCTTTCTAATAAAATTGATGAAAATAGTATACAAATTTCAGGTTTAAAAAATGCTTCTATCTTATCCATAAATTATGGAATCAATTATTTAGAAAAGAAAAAGAATTCGAAAGAATTAGAACTATTAGAACATCAACTAGAATTATTATTATTGAAGAAAAACAAATTAGAGAACTTACTCTCGGGACTTCATCAAGAAAAAAAGGTATTAGAAAACAACCAACGAATTGGTAGCGATCAAACTGCACTTTCATTGGAAAAAGTAAAACAAATATCCACCTATTACCGAGAAAGATCAGTAGCTATACAGAATGAAACTTATAATATTAATCTGGAAAAAAATAAATTACACGATGAAATTAGAAACATCACCAATCAAATCGATAGACTTAGTGATCATACTAAAGAAGAACGAGGAGAAATAAAGGTAAAAATAGATGTATCTTCTGCTACAAACCTTGCTTTAAAACTAAAGTATAATGTAACAGACGCCGGTTGGTTTCCTTTGTATGATATCAAATCAAAAAATACCAACACTCCTCTTAAAATAACATACAAAGCTAATGTGTACCAAAAAACGGGTACCGATTGGAATAACACAAAAGTTATCTTATCTACAGGTGATCCTAACACTAATAACATAAAGCCAGATCTTACAACCAGATATTTAAACTTTAGTTATGGTAGTTATCAAAGAAGAAGTGCTGTAAATAGATATTCCTCCACCTATAATCCTAATATAAAAACAGTAAGCGGTATTGTAACAGATGAAAAAGGGCTTCCGCTTCCTGGTGTTAACGTAGTGGAAAAAGGATTCAATAACGGCGCTGTAACAGATTTTGATGGTAGATATACCATTACCATACAACAAGGAAAACAATTATCATTCTCATATATAGGTTTTGTAACCGAAGAAATAACAATAGGAAGTTCTATAGTCAATTTAAGTCTGGAAGAAGATGATACTGCACTAGAGGAAGTTGTTGTAGTGGGTTATGGAACTTCATCAGGATATAGGAGAGCATCGCGTAGTAAATCGAAAAGAAAAAAAGAAACCTATAATGTTACTGTAGAGGCCAAAGAAGAGGGAATTACAAATACCCGATTTGTAATCAAAAAGAAATATACTATCAAATCCAATAGCGATATCACTACTATAGAAATTGATAATTTTGATATGAATGCTGATTACAGTTATTATGTTGCTCCAGAACTCAACGAAAATATATTTTTAACTGCCAAGTTAGGAAACTGGGAGCAGTTTGATCTATTAGCTGGAGAAGCTAATATATATTTTGAAGGTAGTTATGCAGGAAAAACAAATATTGATCCTCAAGCAACTACAGACAGTTTGACGATCTCTTTAGGAACTGACCCAAACATTGTGGTAAAAAGAAAACCTCTGAAAAAATTTAAAAGCAAATCCTTTTATGGGAGCAATAGAATGGTAGATCTTGGATATTCCGTACAACTAAAAAATAATAAACAAAATACGATTCATCTGATTCTCGAAGATCGAATTCCTGTTTCTCAGAACAAAGAAATAAAAGTAGATAATATAGAAACTAATGATGCGAATTACGATCCTAAAACAGGAATCATGAAATGGAAACTAACGGTAAAACCCAAAGCACAATTGGAAAAACAATTTTCTTATCAGCTGAAATATCCGAAAAACAAAAGAATTAATATATAATGATATTATCATAAATACTACTACCGTTTTGTGAAAATTAAAAAACGGTAGTAGTATTTTAAGCAGTACTATCTTTCAAAACGGAAAGTAAATCCATCTATAGCGCTTTCTGTGATAGTAAACACAGTGTTTTCTAAGTTTAATCTGCCATAATCTACTTCATTAACCGCAAGTATATTTGCATCTGCTGCATCAGAAACACTATATGTATATGTTCCTGATACTAACAATGTGTTAGCAGAAGTAGTTGTGCTATTGTTAACGATGGTAACCATCCCTGAAGTTATATCAAAATCCCAAACAACCGCTCCCCTATCTATATCTTCATCTAATCCAGTGATACCTCCTGATACATTAACAAGATTCCAGGTGCCCTGCAATGTGGGTACTGAGTTATCATCATCATTACTACAACTTAAAAGGATAATCGAAAGTAATACTAGACAGAAACGTTTCATGTTTTATAATTTAAAAGTTAATTCTCTTAATAGATGGTATACTTCTATATTGGTTGCGTCTAAAAATTAGTAACTAAATTTAATTACCACTAATTCATCAATATCTAGCAAGGTTCAGAATAGAATCAATATGTTTTCTAGAAGGAAAACCATGATAAAGTATCTATGATTATGATACCATTTATGTTAACAGAGAAATTAGTGACTTTCACAGATTAAAATTTTATAAAAAAGACAAGAGTATCACTTTTGAGATATCTAAATCAAAAAATGATACGAACAGTAACTTTTATCGTATTATCAATTTTAGGGTCACTAATCACGACTGCTCAAGAAATTGATACTTTCACAGGAATTGTAAAAGATTTATCTACTCATAAGGCAATTCCATTTGTAACCATTGCCATCTATGATGATAAAGGAGAATTGATCGATGGCACTTCTACCGATGAAAAAGGCGAATTTATACTAAAGCTTAAAGAAGTATTTACATCTTATGAAGTTAGTTTTATAGGATATGAAACTTATGTAGGTCGGTTTACAGAATTAATTACTTCAGAAAATGTTTTAATCAAACTAACACCAAAAGTCAGTACGTTAGACGAAATAATTATAAAAGGAAATCGGACAACAACACAACTTAAAATCGATCGAAAAATTATAAATATAGGAACCGATATCCAACAATCAGGAACTACAGCATTAGAAGCTTTTGATCAAATTGCAGATATTCAAACAGATCTTGGGACTGGTAATTTATCTCTGAGAGGAAGTGATAATGTACGACTATTAATCAATGGTAAACCTTCTTCTATGAATGCCACAGAGTTATTAGAACAAATACCTTCATCGACCATAAAAAGTGTAGAAATAATAACTTCTCCATCGGCAAAATATCAAGCAGACGGGTTATCAGGTATCATTAATGTGATTTTAAAAAAAGATCTAAACACAGGACTTAATATGAATCTCAATAGCTCTATAGGTACAAAACGATATGGATATGGAGTCCAAGGTAATTATAACCTATCAACCATGAATGTAAGATTTAATGCTTCGCAGTCTGGAAGAGAAATGGATAGTAAGCAAACGATAAATAGAACATTTATAGATGGTAATACTCAAGGAATATTCACTCCATATGATTTTAATGGAATGATCCGAAAAGGAGCTATCGGATTGGATTTCTTTACCGATAAGCATAATGAATTTTCTATAGGGTTTGATTATACAGATGATTATCATAGTTTTTATAATAGGTCACAGTATTTCAACATAACCGATCGAGAAGATTTTATATATACAAGAAATTCTGAACATACACATGTGACATCTGTGCTTAATGCTAACTACCGTCATAAATTTGCTAAATCCAATCATTTCTTGGAATTAGATTACAACTTTAACAATAATAAGAATGATTATCCAGCTTCTGATTTTGAAGATGATGTATTTCAATTTGATCAAATCATAACAGAAGATAATAAAATCCATACGTTTTCTTTGGATTACTCCTTACCCATTTCAGAAAAAGTACAAATAGAAACAGGAGTTTCCTGGAACAAAAGTAATTCAACAAACAATCAATATTTTATTACATCAAATGAAACTGACGCAACAAATAATGTATTTGATTATAAAGAAGACCTTATTGGCATTTATGGACTCACTAAATTCAATGCATATAAAATAGATTGGCAAATAGGATTACGATATGAAGGTTTTTCTTCAGAATCGCAGAATACATTAAGCACATCAAATACGGACTTAAAGTTTTCTAACCTATTTCCATCTATACATCTTTCTTATAAATTTAACGAAGACGGCACACTCGGAGTAGGATATAGCAAACGCATCTCTAGACCTAACCTGCATCATATCAACCCTTTTCAGCTAGGAAATCCGTTTTTCAGGTTTGACGGTAATCCAGCTTTGAAACCAGAATACAGTGATAATATTGAAGTAAATTATCAAAACAATGGAAACAAACTCAATTCGTCTATTGCTGCCTTTTATCGTTACCGGAAAGATGTGATACTATGGGTACAAGATATTAAGGATGAAAATATACAAGTAATTTCATTTCAGAATATAGGAATCAACCATTCTTTTGGTATAGAAACAACAATATCTTATAAAATAGCTAAGTTTTGGGGTGCATTTTTTACAGGAAATTACTACTATACAAAAGTCGAAGAAAATAACTTGAATACCTGGGATAATTTATACTCTTCTAGTCTACAGTTTAAAAACACCTTTAAAATTTCTAAAAAAATAAGCACTGATATTACGTATCGGTATACCCCTAAACGACAAAATGCTTTCGATTTTATAGAACCCAGAAATAGAGTTGATTGGGGAGTAAGAGCAAAATTTTTGGAAAATAAATTAACAGCTAATTTAAGAATAATAGATGTATTTGATAATAATTTGATGAAACGAAATACACGTACAAGAGAATTTAATCAGCGTACCATATGGAAATTTCAATCCCAAACTCTTGGGTTTTTATTTAGTATTAATTACTCCCTTTTCAAAAATAAAAATAAAGAAAGGAAAAGAAAAAAAAGAGAATATAGACATAATGATTCTAATAGTTAAACAATTAATCATGGTAAAAGATCATATAAAAAAGATGTATTTCAACTCACTCACAGTATCTATAATTATTATTTTGGTAATGACTGGATGTGAATCCAATAAACTAATAGAAGAACAAATCAATCCAGAAGAACTTTTAGAATGGAAAACGCTAGGAAAGGGAAAAACTTCGATTAAGGATCGGGAATTTATTATGGAAGAGATTGATAGTTCTGATGGGCTCTTTTTAATAAGCCCTAAAAATTATCAAGGAGATATCATATTAAAATACAAAATAAAAGCCTTGTCTGAAGCATCAGTGCTTATAGTATTATTCTCTGCTTCTAATACCAGTGAAACTTTAGAGCTAACAATACCAGAAGATAACATCTCTAACGAAGATATCTGGCAATGGCGCAGAGAAATGAGTCATTACAACTTAACTTTTAATAATAAATCACATGGATACACACCTTTTTTCTATAAAAACATTTCAGCATTAGAACGTGATTTTCATTTAAGAAAACCAGATAACATTATGGTATCCAACCAATGGAGTACAGTAGAAATCGGTAGAAATGAAGGAAAAGTTTGGTTTTCTCTAAACGATAATATTGTTTTTGAACGGACGGATTTTTCTCCACTTAAAGGTGGGCATATTATTTTTAGAATAAGTGGTGGAACTAGAGATGGAAAAAATATTCTTGCAAAAGCGTCTATAAAAGATTTGAAAATACATCATCAATAAAAGTAATACCTTAGTCTTAATTTATGAAAAAAGATTCTACATATGATAAATTGAAAAAAATTGAGCCATTGTTGCACCTGCTCTTCTGGTTAATTGTGCTTTTGTTTCCGTATATAAAGTATCTGGGACGCGAAGGCGGTTATCCCATGAGTTTCTCTCATGAATTAGTAGCGTTATTATTTAATAGTATCCCAACATATATGATGTATTTGTGGTTTTTTCCTTTAAAAAACAAGCGAAAATATATACTATTGGTATTACTCTTTTTTATCGTTAATGCCTTTTTTCATTATTATGCAGATACTTTTTTTCATTTGGAAGAAAATCATAAAGATCATCGATGGAGATCTATGATTTCGAGCTTAGTAACATATATTACCTTTAGTTTGGTGTTTTTTGCAGTTTTCTCCGTAAAGAAATTGTACGCAAAACAATTAGAATTAGAAACTACAAAACAAGAAAAACAACAAGCAGAACTTAGCGCACTTAAGGCGCAAGTAAATCCTCATTTTTTATTTAATACGCTGAATAATATTTATGCGAATGCTTTAAGAAAAGATGATAAAACTCCTGATTTAATTTTAAAATTATCAGATAGCTTCAGATATGTATTACACGAAGGACAAAAAAAGCAAGTAACAATAGATAAAGAGATCGGTCACATAAAAGATTATATTAGCTTACAAGAAGAACGATTATCAACCAAAGTAAACGTTAGTTTTGTAGAAGATATTCATGATTCTCAAAAGGAAATAGCTCCATTACTTTTAATACCTTTTATAGAAAATGCATTTAAGTATACAAGTATATTAAAAGGTAACAAACACCCTATAAAAGTTAAAACTATATCAGATAAAAACCAATTCTATTTTTATTGTGAAAATACATATAATAAAGATAAAATATCCGAGATCGAAACAAATTGGAAAGAAAGTGGTATCGGTATAAAAAACACTAAAAAAAGATTACAATTGTTGTACCCCAAACAACATCAACTATTAATTGAAGAAAATGATAATCTTTTCAAAGTAACACTTACTATTACATTATGATGAATTGTATCATTATAGAGGACGAACACGGAGCACAAGAAGTTTTAACAAACTATATTGATAAAACTCCATTTTTACATTGTAAAGGTATTTATGAAAGTGGATTGGATATTGATTCTAAACAGTTAGAAGAAGTTGATTTTATATTTTTAGACATCCAGTTGCCAGAATTGAATGGGTTATCTTTTTTAAGAACTTTAATTAATCCTCCTAAGGTTATCATTACTACGGCATATCCTGATTACGCAGTAGAAGCTTTTGAAGAAGCTGTTATCGACTATCTGGTAAAACCATTTTCTTATGAACGATTTTTTAAAGCTGTAAATCGTATACAAGATAAAATTATAGAAAAAAAGGAATATGTTAAACAGTTTTTTTTATATGCCGATAAAACAATTTATAACATACACGTTGATGATATATGTCTTTTAAAAGCAGAGGTAGATTATGTAAAAGTGGTTACACTCCATAAGAATATATTGATTCTGGATACACTTCGCAATTGGGAAGAAAAATTACATAATTTCAATTTTATTAGAATACATCGTTCTTATATTATCAATATGGATAAGATCGAAAAAGTATCAGGAAACCAAGTTTTTATTGGAGATAGGGTAATTCCAATAGGTAAAACCTATAAGAGTACTTTTCTAAAACTTATAAACTATTAAACTAATTAACGTCTAGCCTTCTAATTACGATAGAAGCCTTATTTGAACCTAAAAGCTATTTTTTGTATTTCATCCAAAAGAGCAATAAAATCACTTTCTTCTGTTAAAGGATTCATTATGGATGTTCGTAAGTATCGATCCTCTCCTATCATTGTCTGTACGATATAAAATTTTCCTGATAAGATTAACTCTTCACGTATTTGCGAATTGAGTGAGTTGATAACATCTGAAGAAACATCCGTATATCTAAAATTCACAATATTGGCTTCCGGATCAATAAGTAATTCAAACCCCTCTCTTTCTTTAATAATAGCTGCAAATGCCTTTCCAAGATCATACAATCGATTTATATTTTTTTCGAAAATATCTTTACCATGCATCTTAATAATTGAATACACCTTTAGCGACATCATTAATTTAGTACACTCGAAGGTCCTTTTACCAGAATTATACCACTCTCTAGATTGCTGAGAATCCCAAAGATACTGTGCTTTTTGCTCAAAAGTTTTATAAGAATCTTCGCTGTTTTTAAAGATTAAAGCAGTATTCAGAGCTGGTGTCAATAGCATTTTATGAAAATCAATCACCACAGAATCTGCTTTGTCGATACCTTTTGCTAAATATTTATATTTTTCTGAGAAAACAACTCCACCTCCGTGCGCTCCATCTATATGAAACCATAGATTATTATCTTTTGCAAAGGTCGCTAACGCCTCTAAATCATCATAAGAACCGGTAGATGTAGAAGAAGCACATCCAACAACTGCTATGACAACTAAACCTTTTCTTTGTGCATTTTCCAGATATTCTTCTAATAAAGAAGTATCAATTTTATAAGATTTATTTGATGGGATTTTTATAATTCCTTCTGCTCCAAATCCTAGGATTCTTGCAGCACGATCTATACAATAATGTGCTTCTTCAGAAACTAAAACCGCTAATTTCTCTTTATGACCTTCTTCCCAAACCATTCCAGGTGCTTTTGCTTTTCTTGCAGCTAATAACGCCGTTAAATTTGCTAAAGTCCCTCCAGAAGTAAGAAAACCGGAAGCATCAGATCCGTACCCAATTTTCTTGGCAACAAAATCCGTAACAATTCTTTCTAATGCATTAGACGCCATACCCATTTCATAGACTCCAGTGCCATTACTCAATAAATCGGTTACCAATCCAGAAAGACTACTGATTATTGAAGGTACCGCTACCTGATGTCCCATATATCTAGGGTGATGCACATGAATAGATCGCTCTAAAATATCTTTATATACATCTATTATATCAGTATCAGAAGACATATCTTCTTTCCAATAAGCTAATTCTTCTTCAGGATTTTGATATTTGAGTACAGCTTGTTCTCTCTGGGATTGTACTTGATCCAGGTGGTCTGCTAGTACATCTACTAACTGATGGCCTATATTTCTAAAATCTGATGGGCTATATAATTTTTGTAATGATTCGTCTATTAGCGTATCTTCATTCATGTCGAGCTTGATTAATCAATTCGCATTAAAGGTAAAAACCCTAATTGTATATTAGGTAAAAAGGATTGAATTTTAGAAAAACAATAACAAATTACATCGAATTATCCTTGATAATGATCATCCCAATCTTTTACTTTAGGATCTCCTAATTTACCAACGGATTTTGCAACGATCATAGACACAGTAGCATCTCCTGTTACGTTAATCGTAGTTCGTAACATATCTAATGGTCTATCAACTGCAAAAATTAATGCCAATCCAATAGGAAGTTTATCTGATGGAAAACCTATAGCCTCTAAAACAATTACCAACATTACCATTCCTGCACCTGGAACAGCTGCAGAGCCAATAGAAGCTAATAATGCAGTTAATACAATGGTAATTTGATTACTAAATGTTAATCCTTCTGGCCATAATACTTGCATAATAAATACAGATGCTACTGCTTGATACAAACTAGTTCCATCCATATTAATGGTCGCTCCAACTGGTAATACAAAACTTGATACTTCTTTATCTACACCAATATGTTCTTCTACCCTTTCCATAGTAACTGGTAAAGTCGCAGCACTAGAACTTGTAGAAAATGCCAATAATTGCGCAGGACTAATTTGTTTTAAAAACCAAAGAGGAGATTTTTTGGTAATCACAGAAACTAAAATACAGTAAAAGAAAATCATTAATCCTAATCCAAATACTACCACACCTGCATATCTTAATAACGCCAATAATATATCTGGATCATCAGAAGTTACAACAACATTAGCCAATAACGCAAATACAGCATAAGGAGCAGTAAGCATTATTAAATCAACCATCTTCAAAACTACCTCATTTAAGCTATCAAAAAACTTTTTTAAAGGATCTGATTGTTCCTCTTTAATCAATAACATACTAATACCAAGAAAGATGGCAAAGAATATTACTTGTAACATCATTTTATTATCACTCATTGCCTTTACGGCATTTTGAGGAACCATATCTACAACAAATTGTAACGGCCCACTTTCTTTTTGTCTTCCTGCCTCAGCAATACGTTCCGATATTTTAGCGCTACTTGCATACTCTGTGGTCAGCTTTTCTATTGTCTCCGGAGTAATTCCATTCCCTGGTTTCATTACATTAACCAACAGTAAACCAATAGTAATAGCGATAACTGTAGTGAGTACATAAATTACAATGGTCCTTCCTCCAATTTTTTTGAATTTTGAAATATCTTTTAGATCTGAAATCCCTTTTATTAAAGAAGCGAGAATCAGTGGAACTGCGATTAGTTTCAGAAGGTTCACAAAAATAGTTCCTAATGGTGCAATCCAATCCCCGGTAAATCCTTTACCCCAAGAAAACTGAGTCATTAAAAATCCGAATAATATCCCAGCTATCATTCCGATCATTATCTGCCAATGCAATGCAATTTTTTTCATGTGAATTATCTAATTTTCTGAATACAAAAAGTCGAAGATATAAAAAAAGGTTGAGTAGATGAGTTTTTTATAGTGTGAGTATGTGAGATTAATAGTAACACGTACAATGTAATAAACATGTACCCGTAAGTAAGTTAGAGATTTAACCTGTTATGCATTTAGAATGAAAAGTTAATGAAAAGCTTCAATTCGAGTGATTTTTTGTAATGAAATGAAGAAAAATAGCCTGCTCGTCCGCCTGAGGCGGAGTATCTAAAATAGCTTTTTGGATTCAAAATCCTAAATACATTACTAGTGGATCTATTATATATAATCTATCCTATAACCTGAGTTTATGAGTGTATATCATAACCATTGGCGTGTATAGGGAACTATTCATAAAAAAGAATACATTTTTTAGAAACTCTAGAATCACTCAAATACTCAGATACTCACAAACTGGAGGCTCACAAACTATGCTACTTCTTAATCGTACGATTCATTAACCAATAATCCACTAAAACCAATGCTGCCATAGCTTCTACAATAGGAACGGCTCTTGGCACTACACAAGGATCATGTCTTCCTTTACCTTGCATATTTACTATATTACCTTCTTTATCAATCGTTTCTTGATCTTGCATAATGGTAGCCACAGGCTTAAAAGCAACATTAAAGTAAATATCCATCCCGTTAGAAATTCCTCCTTGTATTCCTCCAGAAAGATTTGTTTTAGTTGTACCATCTGCATTAAACAAATCATTATGCTGACTACCTTTTAGAGCAGCTCCAGCAAAACCACTTCCGTATTCGAAACCTTTGACCGCATTAATAGAGAGCATTGCTTTTCCTAATTCAGCGTGTAATTTATCAAAAACAGGTTCTCCTAATCCAACTGGAACTCCAGAAATCGCGCAACTCACTACTCCACCAACGGTATCGCCCTCTTTTCGAATCTGTTTGATGTATTGTTCCATCTCTGCAGCTTTCTCTGTATCTGGACAACGAACGATATTACTTTCTGTCAATGAAAAATCAAGTTCTGTATGTGGTTTATCCAATTTAATAGCTCCTACACCACTCACATACGCATTAAATGATAATTCAGAGAGCACTTGTTTTGCAATAGCGCCAGCTACTACTCTACTCGCTGTTTCCCTAGCGGATGAGCGTCCACCACCACGATAATCTCTAACACCATACTTTTGGTCATAGGTATAATCTGCATGTGATGGTCGATATGAATCTTTTATGTGAGAATAATCTTTTGATTTCTGATTGGCATTTTTAATGACAAAACCAATAGGAGTTCCTGTCGTTATTCCTTCAAAAACACCTGAATAGAACTCTACAGTATCTGGTTCTTTGCGTTGTGTAACAATAGCTGATTGTCCTGGTTTACGACGATCTAATTCAGCTTGTATCGCCTCAAGATCTAATTGTACTCCGGATGGGCATCCATCAATGATTCCACCAATTGCTACTCCATGTGATTCTCCAAAAGTGGTCACCTTAAATAGGTTTCCAAATGTATTTCCTGCCATTAAAAAACAATTTTCAACAAATGTACTTGTTAATCTTTAAAAACGTGCTAGTAATTTGACAGAAAAACCATCGTTTATTTCTTAAAAATTGCAACTCTTTCAGATTTCAAACTCTTTTTTTACACTATGATTATTTTGAGCTCATTTAACCTCCATGATATGTTATAAAATCTAGTATAGGTTTACACTTTTAACCAATTCATTGCATCTACCGCTTTTAAGAAAATTTTCATTTCTTCCAATCTACCAATACTAATCCTTACCCAAGTTGGGTAATGTTTTCCTCCTCCAGGAACAATAGCAAATCCAAGTGGTTTCAATTCTAATCTAAAACGTTTTGAATTTTTTACATCCATTAGTATAAAATTAGTATTACTATTTACATATTTTATACCAAGAGTATCTAATTTTTTTTCTACGTAAGTTCTTACTTCTTTATTTTTCTTTCGATATGCTTCTACATAACTTGTATCTTCTAGAGCCGTAATAGCCGCTACTATTCCTGGATTGGAAATAAGCCCACTAAAATTATAGTGCTGATGATTCAATAGTGCGATAGTTTCTGCTGATCCCATCGCGTATCCCACACGTAACCCTGCTAAACCATATGCTTTAGAAAAAGTTCTTATGATTAAAACATTATACTTATCTCTTAATAGTTGTATAGTGTTTGGTGCATCAGATGGATTCATTAATTCTATATACGCCTCGTCGATGGCTACTGTGCAAGTAGAAGAAGTAACTTCTTTACAAAAAGATTCTAATTCGGATGCAGACAATGCTTTTCCTGTAGGATTATTAGGATTACATATATATACCAGCTTTGTATCTCTAGTCACTGCTTTTTTAGTAGCTTCTAAATCAATATTCATTTCTTGGTTAAGTACTATCCTTTTTACTTTATGATCAAATATTCTATCTGCAAAAGCTGCTGTAACGTTAAATGTTGTTGCTGGAACAATAATACTATTTTGTTCTTTACCAAAGCTTCTGGTAAGCATACACAATATCTCAAATGATCCATGTCCTAATATTACTTGATCTTCTTTAATATTGTTATGCTCTGCAATCATCTTTTTCAGATTATTAGTGTCGTACCTATGAAAGGAGGCATATCTATTGACTCGATTGGTCTGCTGAGTAATAGCATCTAATACTTTTGGAGAAGGTCCGTAAGGATTTTCATTAGAGAATAACCTAAGATTTTCATTATCTAAAGAAAGTTCTAAAACATCATTCTTAAACAAAGAAGCTCCATATGCTATTGGTGTTACCGCACTTGCTACAGCAACAGTGCTTCCTAATTGTAAAAATTTTCTTCTATTAAATCCTGATGTATTCATATCTATTAAGTTTTACACAAAATTGACTGATATATAACAAGTTTCCTATCAAGATCGTGATCTTGGCAAACTAAAACGTGATATACTCTATAATCATTACTATCGTTTTTATTTTAAATTCCTTAATTTTCGACTCGATAATAAATAGGATTATTGATGAAGGTTTGTATAGCCGAAAAACCAAGTGTCGCACGAGAAATTGCTACCGTTCTGGGAGCGAACACAAAGCGTGATGGCTATTATGAAGGCAATGGATATGCTGTTACCTATACTTTTGGACACCTCTGTACTTTATTTGAACCAAATGATTACAAACCATATTGGAAAAGTTGGGATCTGAATAATCTACCTATGCTTCCTGAAAAATTTAAAACCAAGGTGGTGGATAATCAAGGGATCCAAAAACAGTTCAATATTGTAAAATCCTTATTTGACAAAGCTAGTTTGATCATCAATTGCGGGGATGCAGGACAAGAAGGAGAATTGATACAACGTTGGGTGATTCATCAGGCGGGATATACCGGTGAAATACAACGTTTATGGATTTCTTCATTAACTACTGAAGCTATAAAGGAAGGGTTTAACAATCTAAAACCATCTGCACAATATGATAATTTATATTATGCAGGCTTCTCTCGAGCAATTGGCGATTGGTTATTAGGTATGAATGCCACGAGATTATATACGGTGAAACACGGTGGGTATAAACAAGTATTATCCATAGGAAGAGTGCAAACTCCTAGTTTAGCCATGGTTGTTAATAGGTATAAGGAAATCCTAAACTTTATACCACAACCCTACTGGGAACTGCAAACATTATATAGAGATACATTATTTAGTTATGAAGAAGGACGTTTCTTAAAAAAAGAAGATGGAGAATTACTCGCTAATAAAGTAAAAGAAAGTGATTTTGAAATCGTTTCCATCACTAAAAAAGATGGAAAAGAATATGCTCCTAAATTATTCGATCTTACGGGATTGCAGGTATATTGTAATACAAAGTTCGGGTTTTCTGCAGATGAAACCTTAAAAATTGTTCAGAAGTTATATGAACAAAAGGTAGTTACCTATCCTAGAGTGGATACGACTTTTTTACCTAATGATGTATACCCTAAAGTTCCAGGAATTCTGGAAAAACTAACAGATTATAGTACATTAACAAAACCATTATTAGGTAAAAAAATTAAAAAATCTGCTAAAGTTTTTAACGACAAAAAAGTCACAGATCACCATGCTATTATTCCTACTGGAGAACAAATGAATCTGCAATATAATCAAAAACAGGTATATGATATTATTACAAAACGTTTTATAGCAGTCTTCTATGATGATTGTAAGGTTGCTAATACCACTGTAATTGGAAAAGCCGATACAGTTTCATTTAAAACTACAGGTAAGGTAATTCTAAAAAAAGGATGGCGTGTTGTTTTTGAGAATCCTAATGCGCCTAATAAAAAAGAAACCGGAATTCTTCCTGCCTTTGAAAAAGGGGAAAAAGGACCTCACGAGCCTTCTTTTTTAGAAAAGGAAACCAAACCACCTAAACAATTTACAGAAGCTACTTTACTAAGAGCTATGGAAACTGCAGGGAAACAAGTCGATGATGATGAGATGCGAGAACTGATGAAGGAAAATGGTATTGGAAGACCTTCTACCAGAGCGAATATCATAGAAACGCTTTTTAAACGTAAATATATAGAGCGTAATAAAAAACAAATCCTACCAACCAGTACAGGCATCCAATTAATTGATACGATTCAAAACAAGTTGCTTACCTCTGCTGAGTTAACCGGAAGATGGGAAAAGCAACTTAAAGAAATTGAGAAAGGTACATTTAATGCTGGCGCATTTATAAAGAATATGAAACAGATGGTAGATCATTTAGTTTATGAAGTGAGAACCGAAAAAATAAGAGCCAACATATCCCATACTACTGCTCAAAAACAAAAAAAAGTAACTAAAAAGGTTTCAGGAATCACTACAGAATCTTGTCCTAAATGTAACAAAGGAAAGAATCTAAAAGGAAAGTCCGCTTATGGTTGTAGTGCATTTAAGGAAGGATGTGATTTGCAGTTGCCATTTAGTTATCTAGGTAAAAAAATATCCGAAAAACAATACATCCGATTACTTAAAAAAGGCTGTACCGTTAATCTAAAAGGTTTCAAAACGGATGCTGGTTCTGCGGAAGGATTATTGCGTTTTGATACTAATTTTAAAATACTCTTAGAACCAAAGAAAGCTTCTCCCACTCCAACATCGAATACAACAACTGATCAAATGCCTTGTCCTAAATGTACTAAAGGACATATCCTGAAAGGTAAAACCGCTTATGGATGCAGTGAATTTAAAAACGGTTGTGATTTTAGATGTTCTTTTGAAACGGTAAGAACTAAAGCCACAGGAAAACCTATGTCCAAGGAATTAGTATATAACATTTTGAAAGATAGTCTGAATTAAAAAAACGTGATACCATACTTTTATTGTAAAAACACTTTATATGATTCTTCTTTTATTAAAGAATTATATGTTTCTTTAATAAAAAATAATTGTTACTGTATACCTAAGCAACAATTATACAATTAACACGAAGGAAAATCAATTTACACCTTTACAATTGCGGAATACATGATAAAGAAATTTTCAGTTATTATCTTAATTATAATTTTTCAAACAGGTTTTGCACAGAATGAAAGTATGTTCGAAAGACTCCGAGCAATACGAAATAGTGGAACAACATTTTATAATGTTGATGGAATTGATTTTACCAGCCAAAATATTTCTTCAGAATTCAACGATAAAAATCTCAAAAAGGCTTATCGAAAAAACAAGATAAAAAAGAAAGATGTTAAGATTGCTGACAAACAATTAAAATTTGAAAATTATAAAGTAGTCAAACGGGAAGAGTTTGAGAATGCCTTAGTTTCAATAAGTGTGAACTACTTCGTCAAAAATAATGATAATCGGATTTCAATTTTTTGGTTTGGTTATTATGATAACGACAATCCGGAGTTTGAGAGGAAGATGATTGAACTGATAATTAATAATAAAATTCCAAAAACTTGTTTTAGTTCGATTAAAACAGATAATATTAATTTCGCTGGCCGAGAAATTAAGTTAGGAGGTAATTGTAATTGGATGAATATAAATAATATTCAATGTCCGTATTATGGGCAAATGAATTGGTCTATGCATAAAACCAAGGAAAGTGCCGATTTATCAATCAAAAACGCACTGAAGGCAACTAAAACCAAAAATGGTGGAAAAGTAATCTCTGAAGAAGAAGTGGATATTATTTTTGAAGAGGTTACAACTAAAGCAAAAAAAGTATATTACGATTTTACAGGAGTTACTTCTCTTTTTGCATCAATGTCAGGCGGAAAAAATTTAACCATTTATTACGTTTCAGAAAAGGTACGAGATAATTATGTAAGTTGTGTTTTAAGTTTTTGGAATAACGATTCTATTAATCCAAGTGGATTACCTCCATTATTGGAAGAAGTAATGAGTATTGTAGAAAAATAATTATTAGTAACACCATATATAAAAAAACCCTACCAGTTATTGCTGACAAAAATTCTGGGTAATTCAGGGAAGTCGATATATCGAAAATAATCGCTTGTTTTCTGCCCTACTTACCATATATTTAAAACTTTGAATATAATAACTGATTCCAAGCTTATTGATTTAAGAAATGGTAAAAACATTAGAATCCATACAAAATATTTATAAGCTAAGCGATGTAGCAATTGAATCTCTAAAAAGTGAAGTGAAACTAAAATCTTTAAAAAAAGGTAGTCTCTTATTTTCACCTCAAAGCAGACATTTGTATATCAGTTTTATTGAAAAAGGCTTAATCCGTGCTTATGCTTTTAATGAGGGTAAAGAAATTACTTTTTGGTTTGGGTTAGAAGGAGATATCGTTTTTCCATATCGTACCTACCTAAAACATGAAATAAGCTACGAAACTGCAGAACTTTTAGAGGATTGTATCTTATATCAAATACCGCTACTTCGATTTCAAGAACTCTTTCTTCAAAATATTGAATGGGCCACTTGGGGCAGGAAATTTGCTGAAAACCAAATGGTCGATCTGGAGCAAAAATTTATTGCTTATCAGTTTAAATCTGCAAGTCAACGACATGAAGAACTACTTATTTCAAAACCTGAACTTTTTAATCGTATCCAATTACAGTATTTAGCATCCTACCTTGGAATGAGTCAAGTATCCTTAAGCCGTATACGTGCAGGAATTCAGTAATCATCTTTTTTAACATAGGTAAAAAATAATCTGATAACCGCTCTTTAACTTTGTTCTCATAATAAACCTAATTATTAAACTAATGTTGATCATAGCCACTTTATCTATAGGTTCTATGCATCACTAAAAGCAAAATAGCATGGTACCAAAAGAAATAACTGTCAATGAATTTAAAAAAGGACAAAAACATGTAAAACTAGATGGAATTGCACATATTCCGGTAGATATAGCATACACTGATAAGGGAGAAGGAATACCTTTAATATTATTACACGGTATTCCTACTTGGTCTTATTTATATCACAATGTCATAGATGAACTTGCTCAAAAATATCGAGTAATTGCTCCTGACTTTTTAGGTCATGGATATTCAGATCATAATGATATGTTTGATCGATCCATAGAAGTACAAGCAAAAGTTGTTTTACGATTGATGGAATACTTAAACCTAGAAAAAGCACATATTATAGGCCATGACACAGGTGGAGGAGTATCTTTAATCCTAGCAATCAATCACCCACATAAAATTGATAAGTTAGTATTATCTAACATTGTTGCCTATGATTCCTGGCCAATAGATGACATGTTATCATTAGGAAATCCTGAGTGGGTATCAAAACCAATTAATGAAATTGCAGATTTTTTAAAGGAAGGCTATATAATGGGGTTAAGCAATCCTGAAACACTCACATCAACTTTTATTGAGGGCATAACAGAACCATATCTTACTAATGAAGGTAAAATTAGTCTTATTAGAAATGCGTCTTCCTTAAATACCAATCACACAACAAGTCTGGTATCAAGACACAAAAACATTAAAGCACAAACGCTCTTGCTTTGGGGAGTGGATGATCCATGGCAAACAATAAAAGACGGTGAACGTCTTGCTGCCGAAATCCCTAATGCTAATTTGGTTAAACTAGAAAATGCTTCGCATTGGGTACAACAGGATACACCCGATAGATACATAATGAATTTACTAAAATTTCTAGAAAAATAGTAACATGGAATTTCATACTATAATTGGCTCTTTAGGAGTCTCATTACTCTTAATAGCTTATCTCCTTTTGCAATTAAGGAAAATAGAGAACACTGATCTATTATATGCTGTTTTTAACTTTTCAGGTGCAGCCATGGCTATGTGGTCTTCTTATCTTATTGGTTTTTTACCTTTTATGATATTAGAAGGAATATGGACATTAGTATCGTTTAGAATGATTTTGAAATATAAAAAATAAATATATTGCAATTAAACAGGTATCTTTTACTTCAAAAAAACTGATTCTTATTTATTATAAAAATATGTCTAATAAATTATTATCAATATTCTCGGTTATCTTTTTTCTAATCGTGACTAGTTGTAAAGAAAATGAGACAACAAAAACGGATGATGTGGCACATCCGGAAATCGATATTGAAAACGAAAAAAAAGCTATTTTAGAAACTCTTAATAACGAGACAAAAGCTGCTTTTCAAAGAAATTACAAGGAATGGAAAGATAAATGGGTACACGACCCTAATATCACGAAAACCTATATTGACTTTGTGGATAATACTTTTTCTGAGTCTGTAGGTTGGAATGAAATAAGTCAATTTGTAAAAACGTTTATTGAAGAACATCCAGAACCTGAACCTTTACCCAAATTGTTGGACAAAATTGATGTAAGACTTTATGGAAAAGGAGCTTGGGTGACTTATGAACAACAGGACTCGCTACGTGGACTGAAACGGGAAACAAGACTTATGGAAAAAGTAGATGGAAAATGGAAAATTGCTGGAATGCAAACTACTATTTATGGATTCAAGACAGATAAAAAATAATAAAACTCGAGTTTAATCAAAAGAGCAACAATAACTACAGATAAAAAATGAGTAAACTTATTTTGGTAATATTCATACTGATGCACTTTGGATGTATTGGTCAGAATGGTAAAGGAGCTTCGAATATGCCTGAAAATAGTACAACACAAGTTATTGATGTAACAAAAAAGAACTTTATCCAAACTCTTAAAGAATTAAAATCGGAAAATGATTCGCTTAAAAGTTATGAATTAGTAAAAAGTCAAATTAAAAATGAAAAGCTCAAACTAAAAAACAAAGAAATATCAATTGACTCGCTATCTAACGTTTTTAAGCACTCTTTGATCAATAGAATAATTCCTTTTTGGGAAGGAACTGAATGGTCGTTTGAAGGGCATACCTCAATCCCAAGGAAAGGAAAAATCGCTTGTGGATACTTTGTCTCAACGACCCTAAAACATACAGGATTAAACTTAAACCGATATAAATTAGCTCAACAATCTCCAGTAAACGAAGCAAAAAGTTTAGCGCTAAATACTAAAGTAATTGAAATTGCTGAAAGTTCTATAGAAGAAAATATCTTGATGATTCATAAAAGCTTAAAAAACGGAATCCATTTTATTGGATTTGATGCTAGCCACGTTGGATATATTCTTAAAGAAAATGAAGAACTGTATTTAATTCATTCAAACTATATGGATTATAAAGGAGTGGAAATCGAAAAAATTGAAGACTCTCCTGTTTTTGCTTCCTACAATATGTTTTATCTTGCAGAAATTAGTACAAACGAACAACTTTTAAAAAGTTGGATTACTGGAAAGGAAATTCCAATAGTGTATTGAAAAAAGACACTGATTAACAAAACCTAAGTTAATAACAGGTAGCGAATTAAATTTTCTCTCAAAAATTAAATCTTATTAGTTATCTTTCGATTGCTGCGGAAAATAACTTTAGTAACTATCTCGTTAATATTCATTTACAAATTAGCATAACAAAAAGTGAAAGCGGAAATCAATCAATACTATAATGAAATAGCTGAAAATTATGATTCCAGTAGATTTTCTAACTCATATGGAAAATATATAAACAATCAGGAAAACAGAATCCTTAAAAAATATTTAGATCAAGAGGATGTTAGCTTAAATTTAGATGTAGCTTGTGGTACAGGTCGTTTTCTAAAATATGCTGATCATGGAGTCGATATAAGTTCAGAAATGATTAGAATATCTAAAAGTAAATTCCCTTCTAAAGACATTGTGATAGGAGATGCAGAAGAGCTTCCATATAAAAATGAACACTTCGAAAACGTAATTTCTTTTCATTTATTTATGCATTTAAATCTGACTGTAACTGAAAAAATACTTTCTGAAGTTGGTCGTGTCACAAAAAAAGAAGGCCTATTTATTTTTGATATTCCCTCTTTAAAAAGAAGAAAAATATCCGGGTATCAAAGCAAATCTTGGCATGGTGGAAATCAAATAGAAGTCGAGAAACTAAAGAAAATTACTAGTAAAGACTGGAATATGGAATGTTTTTATGGAATTGCTTTTTTTCCTATCCATAGAATTCCTAAAAAAATCAGAAAGTTCTTTATTTTGATTGACAACTTTTTATGCGAATCTTTTTTAAAGGAATATAGCTCTCATTTAATCTTTGTACTTAGGAAAAAATGATAAGAAAAATTATTCCGGCGCAGATTAAAATTAAAATTCACGTAGTAATAAACTTTATTCGTGATATTTTTAATGGTTACTGGTTTTTATATGCTAAGAAGCAACAAATGAACGTTGATTTTCAATTCTCTAATAAGATATCTCAAGAGTTAAAGCCTAATGAAGCGAAAAAACAAAACTTATTAATCGCTATAAAATCTATAGAGTCTTTTATTATTAATCCAGGTGAAATATTCTCATTTTGGAAAACTGTAGGAAATCCTACGTTAAAAAAAGGATATATGGAAAGTCGCTCTTTGGTTAACGGAAAAATAGAACCTTCGATCGGAGGAGGACTCTGTCAACTAGCAGGTCTTATATATTATAGTAGTCTATATGCTAATCTTGAAATTATAGAAAGACATAATCACTCTAAAGACATATATACGGATGAAACAAGATTTACACCATTAGGTTCTGATGCCACTGTTGCATACGGATATAAAGACTTGAAAATTAAAAACAGCTTACAAACTCCGATTAAATTCACATTTACACTAACAGAAAAGTCACTAACTATACACCTGAATTACAATGAAATAATTAAAAAAAATATCATTGAATTTCATAAAAAAGTTGTGAATACTAGTGAAGTAAAAGTAATTACTTTAGTTAATAAAAAACCCACAAACGAATCAATTTATAAAACCCTATAAAGAATCCAATTGCCCCTCTCTGAACTGTATTGCTGTGGTATTGGTTAACTTCTTAAAGGCTGTATTAAAAGAAGATATACTATTAAATCCACAATCATAAGCAATGCTAGATATTTTATAGTTTTGATATTCTGGAAGCTTCAATAATCGCTTTGCTTCTGCTATCCGATATCTGGCAATAAACTGCGAATAATTTTCTTTTTTATTTTGATTGATAACCTGAGATAGTTGTTTAGAAGTTATTCCTATTTTACTACTGAGTTTGGTTAAAGTAATTTTTGGATCCAGAAATAACTTTTCTTCTTCCATTAGATATGTTAGCTGGTCCAAATATACTTTTGCATTTTCATTATTTAATGAAGAATTTGCGTACTTCTTATTTTCTATCTTAAACAAAAAAGGATTCCTTAGTGCATAAATTAGTAAAACAAGAATTACCGCAGAGAATAAAAAAGCAGTACTTAAATACGGAACTACGCGTAAAAACACTCCAATCTGAATTAGTGACATTGCAATAGTCAGCGCCGTAAAAAACAACAACCAATGATACAGCTTATATGATTTATGATTGGAGTTGTTTTTATTCGTAAACAACCAGTACAACGTATATAATCCGTATAGCAAAATATGGAATAATAGTCCTAGAAATATGATTTTGGAAAATGTAGAATCATCATTGGGAATAATCCAACAAAATACTACAAACAAAAGCAACGGAACATATTGAATGAAAGTTAATCTTTTATTACTTATCTCTTTTGTTAAAAATAATCTCGTGGCATAAAACCACAACGAAGGCCCAATAGCTAATAACATACCCAGAAAAACATTTCGAATGATAGGGTCAATTGGAAAATAATTATAGAACAGAGATTTACCAATTCTAAGACTAAAAGCCAAGAGATATATCGCTAGAAATACATTGGCACTAGCTCGCTCTTTTTTTGTTATTATCAAGAATAATCCAAAGAATAATGCGATTATAAAACCAACACTACCTAGTAATAATTCGATATGTTTAAAAACTTCTGGATTCATCGTAAACAAAGAAAGTAATTTTTACTCTTTGTTTATACTAATGATTATATAAAGAATAACATAATTATATATTCAAAATAAACTTAAA
Organism: uncultured Aquimarina sp.; assembly: GCF_947492405.1. Taxonomy (GTDB): domain Bacteria; phylum Bacteroidota; class Bacteroidia; order Flavobacteriales; family Flavobacteriaceae; genus Aquimarina. The sequence continues at coordinate 494,103 of NZ_CANLMP010000001.1, read as the reverse complement.
AATTTAAATACTCTTCATTAAATAATCCAAATAATCATTCACATGGAACATAAGTAAGCGCCATTCTACACCATATAACAACGGATTTTTGTTGTGTACCTCCATTAAGTTTATACTTTTCATCTCTTTCTAATTCTTTATACAGTTTTTTAAGTTCATTTAATGTTTTCACAATATTCTTTTTAAATTATTAATAATCTTAAAACTATATCTTTTAGGTAGAAACATTCTCACCCGAAATGGGTGGTTAACTAGTTTTTAACAGCATCATTTATTCTCAGCTTTTTCTTTAGAAATAGTATCTTAGATATACTAAAAAATATACCATAATAGTAATGACATTAAAACCCCTGTAATTGCAATTAATGTAGTCATGACTGTCCACGAGCGGAAGGTTTGTTTCTCTGTCATTCCTAAATATTGGCCTACTAACCAAAATCCACTATCGTTTACATGAGATAATATCGTTGCTCCAGAAGCAATCGAGATTACAAAGAGAGCAATCTGCGAGGCACTAAAATCCCCTGCTAAAATAATTGGCGATGTAATTCCGGCGGCAGCAATCATAGCGGTTGTAGCTGATCCTTGTAAAACTCTAATCAAAGCAGCCACGATAAATGCAAAGAGTAATGGATGAATGTATGAACTCTGTAATGACGAAGCTAATAACTCTCCTGCTTTGGTATCTACTAATATTTGTTTAAAAGCTCCACCAGCACCGGTTAATAAAATAATGGCTCCCGCAGGTTTAAAAGATTTCATTGATATTTTTAACAGCTCATCTCTGGTAACACCTCTCTTAATTCCAAGAAAATACCAAGCTATTAAATTCGCAATAATCAAAGCAGTAAAAGGATGCCCAAAAAGTGTAATTATATATACCAACGATTTTGGTAATACATCTTCTGCAAACCAATTGCCTAACAAAACTGTTTTTAAAACTATTAATAAAATAGGTAATGCTATAATTGCTATAATACCAATGGGATTAGGAGTTGCTTCAATTGTTTTAACAGAGTCATTCGTTTCTGGAATCTTGATGTTTATTTTTTTAGCAAGGTATTTTGCTAAAATAGGTCCGCTAATAATCGCGGCAGGAATACCAGTTAAAAATCCAAATACAATTACCCATCCGAGATTAGCTCCTAAAATATCAGCTACTGCTACGGGACCTGGTGTGGGTGGAATGAAACTGTGCGTAATTGCTAATCCAGCTAATAAAGGAATTGCATAAAGCAACAAAGATTTTTTTGTTTTTCTGGCAATTGCATATACTATTGGTACTAAGATTATAAAAGCCACATCAAAAAATACAGGTATTGCGATTATAAATCCCGTAATCATTAATGCCCAGGATGCATTTTTTTCTCCAGCTAGTTTTAATATATAATTAGCTAATCCTTGCGCTCCCCCAGAATTTTCTAACAAACCACCAAATAATGCTCCTAAACCTACAACCGTAGCAACAAAACCGAGGGTTCCTCCCATTCCATTCTTGATGCTATTAAGAATGTCATCTGCTGGCAATCCGGCAACAATCCCAACTAATATGCAAACAATAAGTAATGCTATAAATGCTTGCATTCTTAATTTCAGGATCATAAAAAGTAATGCAATGATACCTACTCCAACAGCAATTAATAATTGATAATCCATAAATTAGTGTTTCCAGTTTGTATGAAAATATTCATCTAGTGATGAATCTACTCTTTGATAGGTATGCGCTCCAAAATAATCTCGTTGTGCTTGTATCATATTTGCAGAGGTTTGAGCAGATGTATATGCTAAAAAGTAGTTAGTAGCTGCGGAAAGAACTGGTAATGAAAATCCAGCTTTTAATCCAACAGAAACTATTTCTGAAAGTGAACTTACACAAGGTTTCATAATAGTAACTATATCAGAAAATAGTAACAAAGAAGTATCATTATTACTTAAAAATAACTCCCAAATTTGTTCCATTAAATCACCACGTATGATACAACCGTTGGTCCATATTCTAGCTATTTCGGATAGGTTTAGTTTCCACTTATATTCATTAGATGCTTCTTTTAGTAATTCAAAACCAATATGATGGTTAATAATACTAGCGGCTCGAAAAGCTTTTTCTAAATTCTCTATAAATACTGTATCATCTGAAGAAATACTAGATGTTTTTAGTTGATATATCTCTGAAGCTTCTACACGTTTGGATTTTATTCCAGAAATATTACGAGCCATTACAGATTCTGAAATCGTAGATAACGGCATTCCGACTTCTAAGGCAGCATTGGTAGACCAACCTCCTGTCCCCTTCTGTCCTGCTTTATCCAGTATCTTATCAATTAGAAAATCGTCTCCTTCCTTTTTAAGAAGAATATCTGTTGTAATCTCGAGCAGATAACTATCTAATCCATTATTCCTCCAAATATTAAAAATAGCTGCTATTTGGTCTGGTGTTTTCTTTCCATAAAAGCGTAAGATGTGATAGGTCTCTGCCAATAATTGCATTTCTGCATATTCGATTCCGTTATGAACCATTTTTACATAATGCCCCGATCCTTCAGGCCCAATATAAGTACAGCATGGATTATTTGCCTTATCTCTTGCTGCTATTGCTTCTAAAAAATCTCCTGATCTATCATAGGCCTCTTTTGATCCACCAGGCATAATAGACGGTCCTTTCAGAGCGCCTTCTTCTCCTCCTGAAATCCCTACTCCTAAAAAATGAAACCCTTTATCAGCCAATCTATTACTTCTTTCGAATGTTGATTTATAATGAGAGTTTCCTCCATCAACAATACAATCATCTTCTGATAAAAATGGTATCAATGCATCAATCACAAAGTCTACCGGTTTCCCTGCATTAACCATAAGTATAATGGTACGAGGTCGCTCTATAGAATCTACAAATGATTTTAAGTCATCAAATCCTAATACATTATGACTATCGGGCTGCTGCTTCACAAAGTTTTTTGCAATATCGACTTCATAACCATCCACTTGTCTGTTGTAGACAGAAAGTGTAAAGTTTTTAGATAAAAGGTTTTTAGCCAAGCTTTTGCCCATAACGCCTAACCCTACAAGTCCTAACTGTGATTTTTTCGTATTCAATTTAGATGTAATTTCGTTCACAATTTCATCGCTACTTTTATCTATATTTATAATAATACCTTCCTCTGATTTTTCTAAAGTTTCAAATTGAGAAAGCAGCATTTCCTTTTTGAAGAAGTGATTCTTTCTTTTTTCCATACGATTGGCTATCAAATCAAAACTTCCATCTAGAAGTATCCATTTTATATATTCTTTATCAATAGATTTAAGCGTTTCTCTATACTTTTGTTTTAAAGCAGAACAAGCTAATACTGCTCCTCTTTTAGTATTCCAGTCATTAATTTCATTCGCTAATTTTTGTAACCAAGGTTCTCTATCAGAATCATTCAATGGAAATCCATCAGACATTTTTTTGATATTACTTTCTGGATGAAAATCATCTGCATCAAAAAATGGAATATTGAAATCTTTAGCTAACTTTTTTCCTATAGTGGTTTTCCCACTTCCAGAAACTCCAAATAGTATATATATAACACCTTTGCCCACGATATCATTCTTATTTTATTCTAATGTAAATTCTAATTCATTCGTTTCATCCATCGAATGTTTACCTATCCATAGCTTAAAATCACCTGGTTCTGTCACCCATACCTTATCAGGTCCGTAAAAAGCTAAATCATCTGTAGAAAAACTAAATACAACTTCTTTTGAAGCACCCGGTTCTAAAGTTACTTTTTTAAATCGTAAAAGTTCTTTAACCGGTCTGGTCAGACTACCAACCATATCTCTAAAATATAACTGCACGGTTTCTTTAGCCTTTATTTTACCTGTATTGGTAATACTAACTTTTACAGTAATTGTATCTCCTATTTTAGGATTTACTGATGAAATGTTAACATCAGAATACTTAAAGCTACTATAACTTAATCCATATCCAAAAGGATATTGTGGTAAAAAACCAGCATCTAAATAATGTGATGTATTACCAAGTGAACTTTGCCAAGCTGCAATTGGTATCGAATCCATATGCACAAATTCTTCTGGAATCACTGGTCTACCCGTATTTTTATGATTGTAATGAATAGGTATTTGTCCTACTTCTTTCGGCCAAGTAATTGGTAATTTTCCTGATGGCGAAACTTCACCCGTTATAATACTTTTTAAGGCAGGTCCACCCATCGTTCCAGGATGCCAGGTCATTATAACGGCATCAACTTTATCAATTACATTTCCTAATGTAATTGGTCTTCCTGCCATAATCACTAAAACGATAGGTTTTCCTGTCTTATGTAATTCTGTAATTAATTTTTCTTGAGCTCCAGGAAGATCGATATTGGCTCTACTATGCGCTTCTCCAGATAGGATTGCTTCTTCTCCAGCAAAAAACAGGACCACATCAGAAGACTTTGCCGCATTAATTGCATTACCAAAACCTTCTGTTGATTTATCCCTGCTATAGGATAACCCTTGGCTATATTGAATCGTAAATTGACCATCTTCTTGGAATGATTTTAAAGGAGTAATTGTATGTTCCTTTTCACCGTCAAAAGTCCAAGTACCTAATTGTTCATGAGGAGCATTCGCTAATGGCCCTATAATTGCTAATCTCTTTTTAGAATTTATGGGTAATAGGTTATTAGTATTCTTTAATAACACCGTGCTTTCTGTAGCAGATTTTTGGGCAGAAGCTAAATGTTTTTTATTGTAAAGAACTGCATCATTTGGATCAAAATATGGGTCGTCAAATAGCACTAATCTAAATTTTACACGAAGGATATTCTTAACAATTTCATCCAATTGCTTTTCAGAAAACTTATCTTCTTCTATTAATTCTTTTAAATGATCTTGATATGACGTACTCGTCATTTCCATATCCAACATTGCATTTATTGATTTCTCTGCCGCTTCTTTCTGATCTTTTGCAAATCCATGATTTACCATTTCTATGATAGAATTCCAATCACTTACTACAAAACCATCAAATCCCCATTCATCTCTTAAAATATCTTTAAGAATATATTTATTAGCAGATGCAGGAATACCATTAAGATCATTAAAACTGGTCATAAATGTTGCAGAACCAGCATTTACCGCCGTTTTAAAAGGTTTTAGATAAGTGTTATGTAATAAATTCTCATTTATATTTGCTGTATTATAATCTCTTCCTCCTTCTGCTGCTCCATAACCTATAAAATGCTTTGCACAGGCCGCTATACTTGTTGGAGACGATAAATCTTCTCCTTGAAAACCTTGTATATATGCTTCTGCCATCACACTTGTTAAATAAGGATCTTCTCCAGCTGATTCTGCAATTCTACCCCATCTAGGATCTCTTGATATATCTAACATAGGAGCAAAAGTCCATCTGATTCCACTAGTACTTGCTTCTATTGCTGCGACTCTCGAACCTTCTTTTACTAAATATGGATTGAATGAAGCCGCCTGCCCTAGCGGAATGGGGAAAATTGTTTTGAATCCATGGATTACATCTCGTGCAAAAATTAATGGAATTCTACTAGGGCTTTCTTCTACTGCTATTCTCTGTAATTCTTTGGCATCATTCTTATTCATAATATTAAGAAAAGAACCTATTTGTCCCTTTCTCACGGCTTCTTTAAGATCTTTAGGTAATTCTTTTACTCTACTTGATTTACCTCTTTGAGCAGTCTGACCTATTTTCTCTTCTAAGGACATATTAGAAACTATACTATCAATTTTGTGTTCGATTGGATCTTTTGTTATATCCTTTTCTGAAGTATCCGTAGTTTTAGAATCACAGGATAATAAAACACTCAATAATACAAACAACAATAATTTTCTAGTATAACTTTTCATTTGTAAAAACGTCATAAAATAATTTTAGTTAGAGAAAGATATTTTTAACTTTTCAGTAATAACACTGTTAAGATTTATGAGACGAATTTAGATATACTTCAGGATAAGAAAAAAGCAAAACAAACCAATTCTTAAGTTGTTAAGAAAGTATATAGAACCTTTTTGCCTAAATGTAAACAACCTTTCATAGCGTTAACCGTACTGATTAACATTATAATAACATAAGAAACTTACCAGACACAAATCATAACAATCTTCTCATAATCAGTTAATTATTTATTAATCCACATGTAGTTAATTTGAAAATTATTATAATTTATGAAAAAACGTATTGTTGAAGTTGTCGTGATTTCTGATGTTCATCTAGGAACATTTGGGTGTCAGGCAAAAGAACTGTTAAATTACCTAAATAGCATAAAACCTAAAACGCTTATTCTGAATGGAGATATTATAGACATCTGGCAATTTAGGAAACATTATTTCCCGAAATCACATCTTAAAATCATTAAAAAGATTATCAATTTTGCATCAAAAGGAACTGAAGTCATATATATTACGGGAAATCATGATGAAATGCTTAGAAAGTTTAGTGACACCAAAATGGGTAATTTCCAACTTGTAGATAAAGTTGTTTTAGAATTAGGTAATAAAAAAGCTTGGATATTTCATGGAGACATTTTTGATGCTTCTATCCAAAATGCAAAATGGCTTGCTAAACTGGGCGGTTGGGGTTATGATCTCTTGATACTAATTAATCAACTTATGAATTGGTGTCTAGTAAAGTGTGGAAAAGAAAAGTTCTCTTTATCAAAAAAGATTAAAAATAGCGTCAAGAAAGCTGTAAAATATATTAACGATTTCGAACAAGTGGCAGCGGATTTAGCTATTGATAATGATTATCATTATGTAATTTGTGGGCATATTCATCAACCACAAATGATTAAGAAGTCTAATAAAAATGGATCTTGTATGTATCTAAACTCTGGTGATTGGATTGAAAACTTAACTTCTCTAGAATACAACAACAAAGAGTGGAAACTTATAACGTATCAAAATACAGAAACTGATACGTTGGTAGATGATGAAATAGAAGATCTAGATATTAATTTAGAAAATATTCAAGCGTCTTTTGCAATCAATACACTAATTAAAAAATAATAATCAATTTATTTCTAATTAAGGTATTACTAAGACTTCTTTGTAACTTCATACAATACGATCTATGCTTTTCCCTATCGATAATTAATCCCCAAAATATTTATTCTTAAATTTGAAAGTAGGACTATATTTAACCATCAGCTAATATTCATACTTTTAATGAGTATATTTTCTCCTTTTAAAAAAAGATTGATATTTAGGATTATCCCTTTTGGTATATTTTTCATTATTGCAGGTTTTATTTACTTATTTATAGAAAAAGGAATACTTGGAGATTTAAAATTTTATCCTTCTACTCAGAACCCGTACAATTTTAGCAACAGCGTGGTAATAACCATCATTTCTGCTACACTTTTTGGATTAATAATTGGCTCGTTTGAGGTGCTCTATTTTAATAAACTCTTCTCTTCTAAGAGTTTCTCAAAAAAGATAATTTATAAAATATCTTTTTATCTGACCATAGTGACTATTTTTTTAATTAGTACTGCGACGATATCTTTTGTAATAATTTTTGACACTAATCTATTTGATAACATTGTATGGCATAATTTACAGAGCTTTATTACAAACCTAGCATTCCTGAGTGTCGTATTATATATCATAACCATCATTGGTGTTTCTTTATTCTATCTAGAAGTAAGTGATAATATTGGTCAGGAAGTGTTATTCAATTTTTTTACAGGAAAATATCATAAACCTATAGAAGAAGAGCGCATCTTTATGTTTTTAGACATGAAATCATCTACCACTATTGCAGAAAAATTAGGTCACGTAAAATATTTTGAGATGCTCGCCAAATATTATTCTGATTTATCCAATGCAATAGTTCAACATGCAGGTATCGTATATCAGTATGTAGGAGATGAAATCGTAGTTTCCTGGAGCTTGGACAAAGGGCTTAAAAACGATAATTGCATTCATTGTTTTTACGCTATGCAAGAAGCTCTAGAAAAACAATCTGCTAAATACCTAGAACAATTTGGAGTCTTGCCAACATTTAAAGCAGGTTTTCATTACGGAATGATCACAGCTGGTGAAATTGGAACAATAAAAAAGGATATTGTATTTACGGGAGACGTTCTTAATACTACCGCCAGAATTCAAGGACTTTGTAATACTTATGGACAAGTCATTCTTATTTCTTATCATTTAGTACAAAAATTAAAAATAAATTCTGGTTATACATATAAGAGTATAGATAAAACCTCATTAAGAGGAAAAAACGAACAAATAGAATTATTTACAATTAGCTAAGAAAGGGAACTAATACATACAAAGAGGTTTCTAACTTCTTTTACAATCTCCCATAGTTTGATAAATTCTAATTTAAAAACAAAATCTGTAATATGTATCTTTGACTGAATATTCCAAATCATCTAAAAAAAAATCTATGCTTGGTTTAAAATTAGCAACGGATCCTCGTTGGGCTGCTCTAGTAGAATCTAATATCGAAGAAATTCTTACAGATCATGCTTGGTGCGAACAAAAAGCAGCGACCAATGCAATTACAATTATCACACTAAATTCTGAACACGAAGATCTTGTAACCGATTTATTGATCTTAGCTCAAGAAGAATTAGAGCATTTTCAAATGGTTCATGAACTTATTAAAAAACGTGGCTATAAACTGGGACGTGAGCGAAAAGATAGTTATGTTAATGAATTGTTTAAGCATAAAGTAAAGCAAGGAGGAAGTCGTCAGCAGGGTTTAGTGAGTAGATTACTTTTTTCTGCTATGATCGAAGCTCGCAGTTGTGAACGCTTTAAGCTCCTTTCTGAAAAAATAAAGGATCCCGAATTATCAAAATTCTATCATGACCTTATGATTAGTGAAGCTGGTCATTATACAACCTTTATCGGTTTTGCACGCAAATACGGAAAAGATATCGATGTTGATAAGCAATGGCAAGATCTACTAGAATTCGAAGGAGAACTTATCCAAAAATACGGTAAGAAAGAAACGATACATGGATAATGATGTTGTTGAATGGCGGTAAAAGAAAAGACGATGGTTTAATCTTGTTTTCAAAAAAAACCTACCAAATTTAGTAATTTGATAGGTCAATAATGTATATATCTATTGTTTATTCTATTCGTTTAGCAGGCATTTGTCTACCTCCTTGATTCAAGATTAAACTATCTATCGTCCCTTTATCACTTTTATTAAATGTAATTTCAGCAGGAACTGCTTTTAAGAAAAATAATGTTTTACTTTCTGCAAAAATCTCAAACTTAGGTTGACCAGTAGCCATTGCATATATTGAGTTTCCTTCTAAAGTAATATCAATAATAAAATTTGGTTGTAGTTCATACTTCCCAACATACTGTTTTAAAACTTTTGGAGCAACAGTAATCGTTTTTCGTTCTGCTGGAGGTGCTTTATCAATTCCTTTTCCTACAAAACTTTCTTGAGCTGTTTTAAAAATTGTCTGTCGCTTTCCATCATCGGTTAAAGAAAAAGTGTATGAAATAGTTCCATCATCAAAAATATACGAGCCATCTTTCATTGGGTAAATTTCAAATTCTCTTGAATTTTTGCCTTCTTTAAGGCTAAATAACTTGCCATCTTTTAAGATTATATGTCGGATTACATTTTCTTCGAATTGATACGCACCAACCCATTTCTTAACTTCATCAACAGATAATGCTATTGCATCTTTCTTATCCGGAATCGGTTTACCTATAACCGTAGCTGCTACTTTCATAGTAATTTCACGTACATTTTTACAATTGCAATTGGTAAGTCCGATTACATACACATTTTCCTTTTCTAGAAAGATACCATTTGTTGTATACCCAAAAATCCCTCCACTATGTGAATACCCTTTAGAACCTTGTACATTGGTCTTACGCCAACCATATCCATAATTAATTTCCTCACCACTATTTAATGTAGAACCGTTAATGGCTTTTTCTAAACTTGTTCTTTTAATAAAGGTATTAGCACTTATCGCATTTTGCCATTTTAACAAATCATCCACTGAAGACATCAATGAACCAGCAGCATATGGTAATGTCAGACTAAGATAATCCGCATTTAAGTATGTATCACCTTTTTTCTTATATCCTAATGCTCTGTTGTTAACCAGCTCACTCATACTTCCATAATAAGAAGAATTCATAGCTATCTTTTCGAAGATATTTTTCTCTATAAAATTTTCATACGTATCAGATGTAATAACTTCAATGATATACCCTAATAATATATAACCAGAATTATTATACTTAAACTGTTCTCCTGGATCAAAATCCATAGGTTCATTTTTAAAAACATCAATTAATTCCTTTGGTGTCATATCTATACGTGCAGATTTCATAAAGCTTTGCATCCCAGTATAGCTTTTTATACCAGAGGTGTGATTTAAAAGATGATGAATCGTAATCTTTTTACCATTAGTCGGATAATCAGGGATATATTTTTTGATATCATCTTCAATTTTAAGTTTTCCTTGTTCTTCCAACATAAGAATAGCGACTGCTGTAAATTGTTTGGTAATAGAACCTATCTCGAATACATTTTCTGGTTTTAAAGGAACATCTAATTCTAAACTTGCTTTTCCGAAGGCCTTACGGTAAATGGATTTACCATCTTTTGCTACTAAAATGGAAACTCCTGGTTCATCTACTGTATACATTGAAGAAACGATAGCATCAATTTCTTTTTCCATATTCTGACCCTGAGCCGGTATAAAGCTAATTATACAGAGACCTGCAAGTAATTTGATTTTTTGTAATGATTTCATTTGATTTGTTATTTTTTGATTGATATATGATACTGCTTAAATATAAGCATCATATGTATGACGATTAATTGTAGCATAAGTTACTAATACTTTACTAAAAATTAATTGAATAACTCGGCATCTAATTCTAGGGTAAAAAAAAAAGTTTTTATATCTATGACAAAATCACAGATATAAAAACTTAATAAATAGAAAACAGCATTAAACCAGATTTCCAAAAAGAGATTACTCTTCTTCGTCTTTCACTATAAAACCAGGAGCTGCAGGTACATTTTCATCAATCTCTACTTCTTCTACAACTTGAATAGAATCTCGTAAGGCTTTAAACTTTTCTAATTGATCTTCTTCTCCTGTAAAATAAGGAAATACATCCATAATTGGAGATTCTGTAATAGCCGGTATGGTATAATCTCCTGTAGTTCCTTTCATCATACTATTAGTATTATCAAAAGCTTCTTTTACATCATTAGCTTGTACTAAAAGATACATATTTGTTTTTCGTTCTTTACCACTTTCTTCATCATAAGCGATCAAGGAGACCTTTGATTTAAACCAACGATCAGAATTCTCAAAAGGGTGTATCTCTGCAAAATTTGCAACTTTTATATTAGTGATTTTAAATTCTTCGCTAACATACGCTGCCATCTCTTCATTAATTCTAGTTTCAGCTTCTGTATAGGATACAGCATCCACTAAATAAGGTTCTGTAGTAACTTTCTGTACTCCGGAATCGTTTATTTTTCTATACTTTACTTTACATTCATACCAAGTAGCGCTCATATATTTACTTTTTTAGGATGCCAAATATAAATCTTAAAAAAAAATCTCAACACGAATTATATCAATAGATATTCACAATTTTAAAACCTCCATTTCATAAATAATCAAGACTAAACATTAACGCTGGAAATCATACAATTACGTCATTATAAAATTAGAAATTGAAAGAATAGGTAAAATGAATTTGAGAATAATCATTTTTTTAATAAAAATCATGGGTAAGAAATGTTCCTATATATAACTATTTGATGAAAGTAGTGAACTAATGATCTGCTTTAATAAATCATTTATACCAAAATCATTCATACAATGAAAAACATCTTAAAAATTACATTATCCATTTTTAGTTTTTTACTAATCTATTCTTGTCAACAGGAGTTGGAAGTTAATGATGAACTAGAAAATATTAACCAAGAAATCAATATTGAAGAAATTACATCCAAAATCTATGTATCCGAAGATGGCGTTCTAAACTTTGCAACTACCGAGGATTTTAAAAATACCATTTTATGGATTAAAGATCTTTCAGAAGAAGAAATAATAAGCTGGAATAATGATATTGGTTTCAACTCTTTATTTTCTGTATACACAAACGCATTAGATGAAGAAAAAAGAATTTATAACCAGTATAAAGATTTTCTACAAGAAGACAATTCAAAAGATATAGCATTGGCAAAATCTTTTGATGAAGAATATAATTCTCTAAAAAAGAAATATGAAAACTATATGTCTTTTGATGGTTACACTATTGATCAATTTAAAATCAAGGACGAAATTTTAGCTACTTTGTTGGATAAAAATGGGATCGTTTACGTTGCAGGTTCAAAACTGCAATATTCTAATAAAGAATTAAAAATTAATCTAAATTATAAAAATGATCCTTCTCTAAAAAAATCAGGGAATAAGGATGATGATTTAATTGTTATCAATTTATTGAATGAAAATATCAATAAAACTTTTGATGTAACACTAAAAGACAATTGTATATGGTCTCCTCCAGGCGAGCGAAGAGAATTGACTGGGAATACCTCAATAATAAATACATTCACTCCACAATACAGACAGGTTTGGGTGCCAAGAGAATGTAATATTGTTTGTTCTGGATTGGAAGAATTACCTATAGATCCATCAGATGGAGGTATTATTCCAATTGGAGATCCAGGAGAATGCTATGAGGTATGTACAGGAGGATATTATCGAAATGTTTTCGTAAGAAATAATCTAACAAGCACAAGACTTGTAGCTACAATGAGAAGTTATAAGTGTAGGCAAGCATTTGTGGGATTAGGATGTTCAAGACGTTGGAGTATTCAATCTGTATTTCTAGTAATAAATACACAAGGTTTTATAGAAGAAATAAATCCAGGAAGTTTTTCAAAATTCACACACACAGAAGATCTTTCAAATAGAGGTATTACTAACATAGAAGTAACATACTCCAGAAGACCCTCTGATTCTAACTGTACTACTCAAATATCTTGGTAAAACTAATTGACAAAGGCTTTTCTTAATATACTGATGGGATGCAATGCGCTGCGTTGTGTCCCATCTTTTATCTGATGTCTACAACTGGTTCCTATCGCTGCAATAACAGTAGACTCAGAGGCTTTTCTAACAGCTGGAAATAACGTCTGCTCTCCTACTTGCATACTAATATCATAGTGTTCTTTCTCGTACCCAAAAGATCCTGCCATTCCACAACATCCGGATGGGATAATGGTAACTTTAAAATTTTCTGGAAGATTAAGATATACAAACGTTGTTTGAATATTGGATAATGCTTTCTGATGGCAATGTCCATGCAGTTTTATTACCTTTTCTTCTTTAGTAAATTGATCAGAGGTAATATTACCTAATTCAATTTCATATTTTAAGAATTCATCGATAAGAAAAACATTTTTAGAAAGTGTTTTTGCTTCTTGTTTATCATCTGTTAATCTTAGATATTCATCTCTAAATGTTAATATCGCAGATGGCTCAAGTCCAATTAGCGGTTTTTCCGAAGAGATGAGATCCTTAAAAACCTGTACATTATAATTTGCCAAAGCTTTAGCTTGTTTCAATAATCCTTTTGAAATAAAAGTTCTTCCGCTTTCTTTATGGTCAATGATTTTTACTTCATAACCTAAAGATGTTAATAGTTCAATAGTGTCAATACCTATATCAGTATCTAAATGATCTGTAAACTCATCAATAAAAAAGTAAATAGTTTTAATTGGACTTTTTGGTTGAATTGACATTAAATTCTTGCTACACCAATTTCTTAAGGACTGTTTAGTTAACAGTGGTAAATCTCTCTTTTTAGCAATACCTAATGTCGATTTTAAAATTCCAGATGTAATTGTATTTTTAAAAACGAAATTTGTTAATCTGGGCGCTATTCTTCCTAAATTATTTAGTTTATTACTATTAGCAAATAGTTTAGTTCTTAATGAAACTCCATTCTCTAATTGGTATTGATATTCAAATTCTGCTTTTAGCGTTGCTACATCTACATTAGATGGACATTCGCTAGAACACCCTTTACAACTTAGGCATAAGTCAAAAACTTCTTTTAACTCCTTTTGGTTAAATTTATTTTTACTTGTATTATTAGTTAATACTTCTCGTAATGCATTTGCTCTACCTCTGGTTGTATCTTTTTCGTTTTTGGTAGCTCTATAGCTCGGGCACATCGTTCCACCAGCTGCTACAGATTTTCTACAATCTCCACTACCATTACATTTTTCTGCAGCTCTTAGTATTCCCTGCGAATCTGTAAAATCAAATAATGTTTTTATTTCGGGTTCTTCACGATCAATCTCGTATCGCAATTGCTCATCCATAGCATAAGCATCGACAATTTTACCAGGATTGAAAATACTTTTAGGATCAAAAACATTTTTAATTCGCTTAAGTAATTCATAATTCTCTTCTCCAATCATAAAAGGAATATATCCTGCACGTACGATTCCGTCTCCGTGTTCTCCACTCATGGATCCTTTATACTTCTTTACTAAAGCGGCTACATCATCTGTTATTTTCTTAAAAAGAATTACATCTTCTCTCTTTTTAAGATCCAAAATAGGTCTTAGATGAAGCTCTCCGGCACCTGCATGTGCATAATACACCGCTTGCTGATCGTGTTTCTTCATAAGATCAGAAAATTCTGAGATATAATCTGCCAAATCAGGCAATGCAACTGCTGTATCCTCTATACACGCTACTGCTTTCTTATCACCAACAATATTACCTAATAATCCTAATCCTGCTTTCCGAAGTTCTAAAGCTTGATGTATTTCTCCTCCTAATAAAATAGGATTTGCATATGATAATTGTGATTTTTCTAAAGTAGATAAAAGTGCTAATTTTTGCTTTTCAAGACTTTCTATAGTATTTGCTCTTAGTTCGAGCATTAAAATTGCTTGTGGATCTTCTTTTATAAAGAAACGATTTTTAAGCTGTTCTATATTATTCTTAGTACAATCCAAAATCGTTTTATCCATCATCTCACAGGTAAACAATTTATGTTGCATTACAGGCGCTACAGCATTAAGACAATCTTCAATAGAACGAAAATGCGAAGCAATCATTATTGATTCTTGTGGAGGTAATTCATCTAATTGTAAAGTAATCTGAGTGGTAAAAGCTAATGTTCCTTCACTACCGGATAATAACTTACACATATTAAAGCTTTCCTTCTCATCAGAAAAAACAGCAGAGCTTATGAGTTCATCTATGGCATATCCAGTATTACGTCTATGTATGTCTGGTTTTGGAAAATTTTCAATTATTCTTTGCTGTATATTTTTAGGTGAAAGTTCTTGGTAAATGGTTTTGTATATTTTTCCTTCTAAAGTATTTTGATTCGTTTTATATTCAAAATCTTCTTTAGAAATATTAGAAAAAACAGCTTCACTACCATCAGACAAAATCGTTTGTAATTCTATTACTTTATCTCTAGTAACACCATATTGTATGGATGTAGTACCACTACTATTATTACCAACCATACCACCAATCATACATCGATTAGAAGTAGATGTATTAGGTCCAAAAAACAAACCATATGGCTTTAAAAAACGATTAAGATCATCTCTAATAACTCCTGGTTGCACAGTTACTGTTTTCTTTATTTCATCAACAGCAATTATCTTAGTAAAATATTTAGAAACATCGACCACAATACCTTCTCCCACACATTGACCTGCTAAGGATGTTCCTGCCGTTCTTGGAATTAAACCGCAATTATTGTTGTTTGCAAAACCAATTATTTTCTTTATATCTGATATATTCTTTGGAAAAGCAGCAGCAGCAGGAACTCTTCGATACACGGATGCATCAGTAGCATATAATGATTTAGTAAGTGAATCAAATTTTAGTTCTCCATCTAACTGATCTTTTAAAACTACCAAGTCAGTTTCTTTAATCATAATTTTTTTCCTTTTGCCAGCGAATCTAAGGTAATTTGTCTTTTAAAATTAGTATCAAAACAGATAAAACTATCAGTTCCCCCTACACCTTCAATTTGATGGATCTGTTCATATAATATATTACGTAAATGGTGGTTATCGTATGCAAATATCAGGATAAAAAGTGCATAATTACCCGAAACGTAATTACATTCTAATATCTCAGGTATTTTTGCCAAATCATTAACCACAGATTTTGCATATCTAGCTTCTTTTAACCTTATACCTACATAAGATTTGGTCTTATATCCTATCTGTTTCTCATCGATTACAAATTCTGCTTTATTTATAACACCATTCTCTTTTAATTTTCTGATTCTTTGATGGACTAATGAATTAGAAATCTTTAACTCTTCTGCTATCTGAGAAAAAGGTTTTCTAGCGTCTTTACGAATTTGTAATAATATTTGTTGGTCTATATAATCAAAATGATTCATAATTAGTGAAATTTTGAAAGATCTATACTCAAATAATAAAACCTATTTTTAAGCAAAATCAAATTGACATAAAATAAAATAATAAATAGATAAATCATTTATATTTAAAAACAAAAGTAGTCAAAATTAGTATTTTTGTGTCAAAATAAAACAAATAATAAATGAACTCTACACTTTTTTTATCAGCGCTATGGAAACAATATGCAAGTAAAACCCCATCTGCATATAAGATAAAATCTCTGTTAGAAGCAGAAGGCGAAACGGTTTTTAATGATCATATTGCTATTAGAACATTTGATGACCCTAGAACCGATATCGAAGTTATTGCTAAGCCATTTATAACAATGGGATATAAAGAAATGGGTGAATATCATTTTGAAGCTAAGAAATTATATGCAAAACACTACGAGCATATGGATAACCCAAATGCACCAAAAATCTTTATAAGTCAACTATTAACTCATCATTTCTCTGATGAATTACAAACAACAATAAGAGAAATACTAGATAATTGTGATAACAACATCTTCCAGGAAGATGACCTTATTTTAAAAGGTAGAGTTTGGGAAACACCTTCTTACGAAATCTACAAAGGACTACAAAAAGAATCAGAATATGCCGCTTGGATGTACGTTAATGGATTTTGTTCTAATCATTTTACAGTGGATGTTAATAAACTAAAAGGATTCAAAAATTTAAGTAATTTAAACGAGTTTCTAAAGAAAAGCGGTTTCTTGATGAATTCATCAGGAGGAGAAATCAAAGGTAATCCTTCACAATTATTAGAACAATCTAGTATCCTTGCAGATAAAATTGAAGTAACATTTATTGAAGGTGTTAAAGAAATTACTTCTTGTTATTATGAGTTTGCTTATCGATACGAGCAGGAAAACGGAAAACTTTTTACCGGATTTATTGCAAACTCCGCAGATAAAATTTTCGAAAGCACAGATATGAAGCTTCAGGAAGTGTAAATAAAATCTTATTTGACTTAGGAAAATGTTAACTAAATTAACAAAATCTTAAGCAACACTATTACATTAAAATTTAGGATCTAGCGTTATACTGGGATAACAATAAAAACAAAAGTACAATGACGAAGCATATTTTTATTATTACCACATTATTGCTAGCTTCTATCTTTACTATTCAGGGACAGGATATTTCCGAACACGCGATTGGTTTACGACTAAGTGAGAGTGACGGTTTCTGGGCAGAAGCTACTTATCAAGCTGGATTAAGTTCTGACACCAGAATCGAATTAGATCTTGGAGTACAAGGAAGAAATCGATTTAATGCAGTAAAGCTTACCGGAATGTATCAATGGGTATTTAATATAGATGGAGGTCTTAATTGGTATGTTGGTCCAGGAATCGGTGGTGGTCTGATAGATTTTGATGATGATATTGATAATAGAGATAATTTGGAAACTTTTGGTTTTGTTACTGGAGATGTAGGTATCGAATATAATTTTGATTTTCCGTTAATGATTTCGTTAGATTTTAGACCAGAAATCTATTTTGATGACTATACTGATGACGATATTATATTTAATTTTGGTCTTAGTGCAAGGTATAAGTTTTAATAATATTACATATTAGGTACAGTGAATCCTTAACAAGATTGTTAAGGATTTTCTTTTTTCAAAAAAATCAACATATATGTGTTAACCTATCAATTCTAAATGATACTAAAGGTAAATTAAAAAAACCTTATAATCATGAAGAAATTATTTTTTGGAGTACTCTTAATCGTAACAAGTATTAACTTAAAAGCTCAGGATATTCCTAAAAGTGCTATTGGTATCAGAATATCAGAAGGTGTTGTTGGTGACGAAGGATTTGGTCCAGAAATTACATATCAACGACAAATGTTTGGAGAGCATAACCGAATTGATGTTAATTTAAGTTGGAGAACTAATTCATTTATCAATACCTATCGTGCTGGTGGTTATTTTCACTGGAGTTATAATATTTGGGATAACTTAAATTGGTTTGCAGGTCCTGGAATTGGTGCTGGATACATCGATTTTAAAACAAGCCTTTTTGGTTTTGGAATATCAAATGATAGAGACAGTGAATTCTTTCCCTCTGTAGGAGCTGACTTTGGAGTGGATTATCGTTTTGATTTCCCGTTACAAGTAGCTTTTAGCATTCGCCCTACTTATGATATTCATAATATAGAAAATACATCAGGGTTTAATGACGTTGATAATTTTGGAGTAAATATAGGTATCGCAGCGAGATACACCTTTTAGTTACCCCTATAGATCAATTGATTTGATTTATGTTTAGTTGTAAAGCACTATCTTATATATTGATAGTGCTTTATTACTATACTGTCTCAAGTGCATTTTCATACAACTCAACATACATAGGAACAATACTATCTATATCAAACCTAAGCGCTTGGTTAAACGCTCCTGATTTAAAGGTATTTAAGGTATTATCATCCTTAAGAATCTGAATAGCGTTTTCAGACATTTCTTTTACATTACCAACATCACTTAAAAAGCCTGAAACCCCTTCTACATTTACCTCTGGAATTCCACCTGCATTACTAGATATCACAGGCACTTTATTAACCATAGCTTCTAGCGCAGCCAGCCCAAAACTCTCACGTTCTGACGGAAGAAGAAATAAATCTGAGAAACATAATATTTTATCTATCTCATTACTATTACCCAAAAAGATGACTTTATTCTTAATTCCTAGCTCTTTGCACTTTTTTTCTGCAGGTTCGCGTTCTGGCCCATCACCTACCATCAATAATTTAGCAGGAATATCTTTCTGAATATTATAAAAAATATCTATAATATCCATTATTCTTTTTACAGGTCTAAAATTACTAATATGAGTAACTATTCTTTCTTCTGGAGTTGCCATTAACTCTCTCTGACAATCTGTAAAATCAGTTTTGCGAAGACTGGCATCAATAAAATTGGGAACTACTTCTATATTTTTCTTAATATCAAAAAGTCGTAACGTATCATCCTTTAGACTTTGTGAAACAGAAGTAACAATATCACTATTATTTATACTAAAAGTAACTGCAGGTTTATAAAACGGATGATTCCCAACTAAAGTAATATCTGTACCATGTAAGGTAGTTACCATTGGAATATGTATCCCTTCTTCTTCTAACATTTTTTTAGCCATATAACCTGCATATGCGTGCGGTATTGCATAATGCACGTGCAATAGCTCTATGTCATATTTTTTTATAGTATTTACCAATTTACTAGATAAAGCTAGTTCATACGGCTGATACTGAAATAGTGGATACTCTGGCACCGTAACTTCGTGAAAATGAATATTAGGATTTAGCAGTCCAAGTCTTACGGGCTGTTTATACGTTACAAAATGCACTTGATGGTTTAACTTAGCTAGTGCAATCCCTAATTCTGTAGCCACTACTCCACTACCTCCAAAGGTAGGATAACAAACAATCGCAATGTTCATAAATACAATTTTCTTTTCATCGCACAATGTACAAGAAAATTAGTATTGCTGGTTGTTAAAGGATTTGTAAAAAAATAATTTGAATTTACCCCTTGTTATATTAACAGGTCGTTGGTTAGCATTACTTTTGAAACGATAATGAGCTAAATATTTTACAATAATACAAAAGCTTTTATTAAAACTTAAAATATCTTTTTTCGTGACTGGTTATTTGTTGTATTTAATAATTCAATTGTCATAAAAATCTTTTCAAATAGTTCATCAAATGTTATTATTTCTACTGATTTTAAGTCAGATCTGAACAATTCGAATGTTTTTCTTTCATCTTTGGTTAGTAATTTCAATGAACCTACGACTAATAATAGTTTTGGATTGAATACAACAAAGTCACTATCAGTATTAGCGTAAATGGAGTAAAAATCTTTAGATAATTGTTCTTTATAATCGAGTAATTGAGATATAGAACCAGTCAATTCTGCAGATATAGTATGTACATTTCTATACTTCTTACCAATTATTTTGGTCTTAGGGGTTTTTATTTCAATTAAAGCTATATTTTGAGACAGCTTATTTTTTAATACAAAATCAACTATTCTTCCTTTTATGTTAGAAAGGCTTTTCCCTCCTAAGAAAGCTTCTTTTTCAAATAATATTAATGGAGAATTAAAACTCTGGCTTAAAATCCAAGAGTATTTAGATAAAGTAGCTTGCCAAAACTTTTCATTTCTATTTTCTTTGTTTTTATGCCATATATTTACAACCTCTAAAAACTTATCTAAACCACTTAATTTTAGTTCTATTTTATTTAGTAATTCTATCAATTTTTTATTCGCATAGCTAAAAGCTTTTTTAACTGAATATTCTTTAGATAAATTTATCTGGATATATATCTCGCCAAACATATTTTTTGAAGGCTCAAATATTAATATTTCGCTATCCAGATTTTTATACTCTTTAAGTGCTTGAAAATAAAACTTTATTCCCCATTTACTTTTCCAATCTTCGTGGTGTATTTCATCTTGACACGTATCAAATCTTACAAAGTAATTCCCCTTATTGTCATCTCCAATAGTAAGACTATCAAAAGGAAAGGGTATTTCCATTAAAGGAAAGGGCATAGGCTCATTAAGCATTATTGGAATTAAATGAAATTGAACCCCTTTTGGAATTTCACTCAACTTTAATTCTTGTATAATTTTAAACATCTCAACCCTTATCTCCTTATGCTCAGATTCATTAGAAAAAAGTATAATATCTTCATCTGGATACATCAAAAAGTTTTTAGAATATGAGCCAACAAATTCGAATTTCCCTATTTTTAATTTTGCGTTTTTTTTTCCTTTCGAAATTTTAAGCATATTGGATTTTTTGTGTTAGAAGAAAATTCAAATAAAAAAGCAGATCATAAGCCGGATTCTGTAATCCGCATATGGCGGACTCCTTATCATTTATCTAGTATTGATATTACTATCAACATCAAACCGCCTACCCTCCAACATTGAGCGTGCAACTCTTAAGCGTTGGTTTACATGGCGTTGCACCGCATAGAGTTTACCTGGTTTCACTACAGCTTAACCTGTACATACTTTCTGCTGCACTTGTCCTCATTTTACAATGGACGGGTGTTACCCGCTATGCTGCACTGCGGTGTCCGGACTTTCCTCTCTCCGCATAAAGCGAACAGCGATAAGGTGATCTGCTTGCTGCAAAAATAAAATAATTCATATACCTGAATTCAGAATTCAAGAATATTTTTATCTGTTAATAACTCGGGATAAAAACCAAAAGCAACAATTCTTTATTTCCAATCAATTTTTAACTTTGTATCGATGGAACATTTTATAGTATCTGCACGTAAATACAGACCCCAAACATTTAAAGATGTCGTGGGGCAACAGGCTATTACCAATACGTTGCTTAATGCTATAGAAAATAACCATCTCGCTCAAGCTTTATTGTTTACAGGACCTAGAGGTGTCGGAAAAACATCTTGTGCAAGGATTTTGGCCAAAACTATCAATCAGGAAGGCCATGAAAATCCGGACGAAGATTTCGCTTTTAATATATTTGAACTAGATGCAGCTTCTAATAACTCTGTAGATGATATTCGAAATCTAATTGATCAGGTTCGTATTCCTCCTCAAGTTGGCACCTACAAAGTATATATTATAGATGAGGTTCATATGCTTTCTCAAGCAGCTTTTAATGCGTTTCTTAAAACATTAGAAGAACCGCCTAAGCATGCTATTTTTATTCTTGCAACTACTGAGAAACATAAAATCATTCCAACGATATTATCTCGTTGTCAGATATTTGATTTTAAAAGAATCACTGTTACAGATGCTAAGAATCATCTGATGCAAGTGGCTGAACAAGAAGGGATCACTGCGGATGAAGATGCTTTACAAATCATCGCTCAAAAAGCAGATGGCGCCATGCGTGATGCTTTATCTATTTTTGATAGAGTTGTAAGTTTTAGTGGAAAAAACCTCACCAGACAAGCTGTTACCGAAAATCTTAATGTTTTAGATTACGAAACGTATTTTAAAACTACTGATTTAATACTTCAAAATAACATTCCTCAGCTATTATTGGAATTTAATGAAATTCTAGCGCAAGGATTTGATGGTCATCACTTCATTGCTGGATTAGCATCACATTTTAGAGATTTATTAGTTTGCAAAAATCAGGCAACTATTAACCTTCTTGAAGTTGGAGAACAAACAAAAGCAAAATATCTAGAACAATCACAGAAATCTCCACACCCTTTTCTGATTAAAGGTATTGAACTGGCTAATGATTGTGATCTAAAATACAAAACCAGTCGTAACCAACGACTACTGGTCGAATTATGCCTAATGCAACTTGCCTCTGTTCTTACTAAAGACGGAGAAAAAAAAAATGACCAGCCCTACATAATTCCGCCTAGCTATTTTAAAGAGAAAGGAATACAGCCGGTAAAGATTTCTACAGAGCTTAAAGAAAAAGCAACTCAAAACATTCCTGAAGATGTAACTTCTGCAGAAAACCCTGAAAAATCTGTTCCATCTAATCCAGTAGTTGACCACAAAAAAGAAGAATCTCCATCACAACTTAGCAATTCTCAACAAACAGTTACTATACCCCCTACTGCTACAGAAAGCAAACCTGCAATACGTAACAGACAGGGTCGAACTTCTGGTTTATCACTTAACAGTATTCGAAAGAAAAAGGAACACGAAGAGAAAAAAGTAGATACGATTGTTGACCCAAAAAATCTTCCAAGTGATACGTTTACAGAAGCTGAAATGCAGGCTGGTTGGGAAGAATATGGTAAAATGCAGGACAAAAAAGGAGAACGGATTATCGGATCTATGTTCGCAATGAATATTCCGACGCTTACAGATGGTAAAATTCATTTAGAATTACCTAATCAATCTATGAAAGTTGATATGGAAAGTGCACTTCCTGGCTTATTTCAGTTTTTATATAAAAAATTGAACAATTACAGTGTTGCACTTGACATAACAGTAAATGAAGAAGCTTCAAAAAAATATGCCTTTACACCGCAGGATAAATACGAAAAACTACGCGAGAAAAATCCTCTTATAGATAAGCTACGTTCTGATTTTGATTTGGATATATAATTTTACCTATTCATGAGTGATCTTTTTTACTAACCTAATTAGTTTAGGATATTACAAAGCACTAATTTTGCATCTAATAAATCATAAATAACTGAAAATGTTAGGCCTAAAACTTCCAACGGATCCAAGATGGGTAAATATTGTAGAAAAAAATATTGAAGAAATCCTAACGGATCATGCCTATTGTGAGCAAAAAGCTACATCAACAGCTATATCTTTAATCGTTAGTTTTCCTGAGTATACTGAGTTAGTTCAGGAGATGACAAAACTAGTAAAAGAAGAAATTAGCCATTTTAAAATGGTACACGATAAAATTATTGCAAGAGGATGGACATTGGGCAGGGATCGTAAGGATGATTATGTAATTCAATTAGTTACGTTTTTCCCTAAAGGTGGTAGCAGAACTACTCAATTAGTGCATCGATTATTATATGCAGCATTAATTGAAGCTAGAAGTTGCGAACGATTCAAACTACTTTCTGAAGAATTAGAAGATAAAGAGCTTGCAAAATTTTATAAAGACTTAATGGTAAGTGAAGCCAATCATTATACTATGTTTCTTGGCTTTGCCCGGAAATATGGCGATCGCGAAGAAGTGGATAAAAAATGGCAGGATCTCCTGATTTATGAAGCTGAAATTATGAAATCATTAAGCAAAAAAGAATCTATCCACGGATAATAAAAATGCTCACTATATAGTGAGCATTTTTATTATTTTTATATTGTCGTTTGATTATAATCTATACCCAACAGATAACTGAATATTTCTACTATTACCGTCTAATTCGATAGCAGAACCATCTTCATCAAAAACATTAGATAACCCAAAAGCATATCGTAAATCAACAAAGAAATTGTCAGTAATATTAACTCCTATTCCTGCAACAGCTGCAAAATCAAAGGTACCAAAGTCCACAACATTAGCTTGATTATCTTCCCATTCCCATATCTTAATTCCTGCTTGTGGCCCTAATTGAACATTAAAAAGATCTGTAATATTATATTTCAATAAAATTGGTACTTGAAGATAATTAACACGTAGATCTCTATCTTTATTTCCTTGTCCAGAATACTGAAATTCTGGTTGTAGTCTTAGTTTTTCGGTTAAAGCAAAGTCTGCTAAAAAACCTACAACAACTCCTATCCTACTTTTATCTAAATCTCCAGTTATATCATCAGAACTTATCGAACTTAAATTGGCTCCTATTCTAACTCCATATCTGGATTCTTGCGCATTCATAGTAATAGTTCCAATTAGTAAAGCAAAAACAAAAAGTAAAGTTTTATTCATAGCATACGTATTTATTATACATTCGGTTAAGAAGTCCAAGTTAAAACAAAAAAATGAGTTTTTTTAATCTTTTCAAACGATTAAGGGAATTTTCTCTTAAATTCTATTTATTTTTTCGCTATATAGTGATTTTATAATTCCATCGGATAGTCCTATTTTAGGAACAAAAATTTCTTGAGCACCACTCCATTTCATAGCGGACAAATATATTCTAGTAGCTGGTAAAATCACATCTGCTCTATCTTGATTCAGGTTTAACTCCCATATTCTTTCTTCATATGAAAGCGAATTCAATAAATCATAATAAGAACTTAGATATAAAAATGAAAGTGGTTTTCCATTACTTTTCCCACTGTTTTTAAAAATATTATTTATATTTCCTCCGGATCCGATCAAAGATAACCTAGAATATCCTTTAGTTATATTTTCAATCCATTCTTGTACTTCTTCCCATGTACTTTTAGAAACTACATTATTTAGCAGTCTTACTGTCCCTAATTTAAATGATCTAGAAGTTATCGTTTTACCATTATGATATAAAGTAAACTCAGTACTACCACCACCAACATCTACATATAAATAGGTCGCATCAGAATTAATTAAATCATGAAGGTCGGTCATCGCGATAATTGCTGCCTCATCTGTACCATCAATAATATCAATCTTTATTCCTGTTTTTTCTTTAATCAGATCAACCACTTCTCTACCATTTTCTGCTTCTCGCATTGCAGATGTTGCACAGGCTTTATATCGAATTACTTTATGCGTTTTCATCAAAAGATGGTACGCCTGCATAGCATCGATCATTCTGGTAATATTCTCTTCGGAAATTCTATTGGTTAAAAAAACATCCGCACCTAATCGAATTGGTACACGAACTAAACTGGTTTTTTTAAACCGAGTAGTTTTACCATTTTCTTCATGGACACTGCTAATTAATAATCTAACTGCATTAGAACCTATATCAATGGCTCCATATTTTTCTATAGTCAACAAAATATTTAATTTCCTAGTTTTCTTAAATAATAATCATATGTGGCAATCTGGGATCTTACTTTCGTATTATCGTTTCGAATATACCCATTATCCTGATTCTCTGAAAGTTTTCTGGCCTTCACATTATCACTCCAACAAATTTCGAAAGTATCCATTAGCTCTTCTTTAATATCTGTATCATAAATAGGACATGTTATTTCTACTCGTCTATCCAGATTTCTTCTCATCCAATCTGCAGATGATATATATACTTTAGGATTTCCTCCATTCTTAAAAATTAACAGTCTTGGGTGTTCTAAAAACTTATCAATTACACTTATGGCTCTAATATTTTCACTCATTCCAGGAATTCCCGGAATCAAACAGCATATTCCTCTAATAATCAAATCAATCTTTACTCCTGCTCTACTAGCTTCATATAATTTATCGATCATTGCATAATCGCTAAGACTGTTTAGCTTTAGTTTGATACCGGACGGTTTGCCTTCTTTACTATTTTGTATTTCGGCATCTATTAACTTTACCAGAGAACTTCTGGTATAATGTGGAGAAACTAAAAGGTGTTTATATCTACTCACCTTATAATTAATCTCGAAAAACTTAAACACCTTATTCGTTTCCTTTAAAATAGCTTCATTGGTTGTAAACAAAGTATAATCTGTATATATTTTTGCTGTAGATTCATTAAAATTCCCAGTACTTATAAACCCATACCGTTTTAACTTCCCTTTTTCTTCTCTCTCAATTACACATGCTTTACAATGCACTTTTAGGCCAGAAACTCCAAAGATAAGATTTACACCTTCTCGTTGCATTTGTTCTGCATAACCAATATTTGCTTCTTCGTCAAATCGTGCTTGAAGTTCAATCTGTACAGTCACATTCTTTCCATTCTTTGCTGCATTAATTAAAGAACTTGCAATATGTGAGATACTTGCTAATCGATAGATAGTAATTTTAATCGTTTTTACTTTTGGATCAATTGCAGACTCTCTCAAAAACTTCACGGTATAAGAAAAAGTGTGATAGGGCGTGTACTGTAAATAATCTTTTTTAGCAATCTTATCTAACAAACTACCTTGTAAACTTAAACCTGGAATGGTTAAAGGCAATAAAGGCTGATATACCAATTCCTTTTTACCCAAATCCGGAAAATTCATATAATCCCTGCGATTGTGGTATCTACCTCCTGGAATAATACTATCCGCATTATCTACTCCCATTTTTTCCATTAAAAAATTAAGAGTATCCTTATCTATATTTTTATCATATACAAATCGTACAGGTTCTCCATCTCTTCTTGATTTTACACTGCTCGAAATTTTTTGTATAAAACTTTTACTAAAATCGTTATCAAAATCCAGCTGCGCATCTCTAGTAATTTTAATCATATGTGCAGAAGCGCTGATATAATCAAAAATACTAAAGTTAATTTGCATACAGTACCTAATCAGATCATCTAATATAATAATGTACTTCTTACCATCTTTTTCTGGTAATACTACAAAACGATCTGTATTTTTAGGTATTTCGATTAAAGCATAAATTTTTTCCTTAGTTTTTTGGTGTAAAATCTTGGATATTGCTCCTTCTTTAGGAACACGATCTTTTAGTACTAATTTCACAGCGAGATATGCAACACTGTCTTTAAGGTGAGGGAACTTATCAAGATCATTTAATATATAAGTTACTAAGGCAGGACTCACTTTATCGACAAAATATCTACGTATAAAACTATCTTGCTCAGAAGTTACTTGATTTTCATCAATGATAAAAATGTTGTGTTCTTTTAGTTTTTCTCCAATTGTATTAATTGTTTTTAAACTTTCTGCTTGTTGCTTGATTACAATTTTAGTAATCTGTTCCAACAATTCACTTGCTGTCTTACCTTTAAGAACGTTTTTACCATCACGCCCAGCAAGATCTATTCTTTTAATTGCTGCATATCGTACCTTAAAAAATTCATCTAAATTATTAGAAAATATACCTATAAACCGTAATCTCTCTAACAATGGCACACTATCATCAGATGCTTCTTGTAATACTCTGGCATTAAATTGCAGCCAGCTTAACTCCCTATTTATATACTTATTAACTTGATTTTCTACCATTTAACTTTACCTTAATTCCTTTGGAAATAGAGTTAGTACGGTTTTTCCTACTTCTATATCATTCCAATTATCTACATTAAACTGAATACCTACAACTCCCGCTGTGGGCAAGTTATCTATTACCTTACTACCATAAAGATTTGCGATAGATGTGAATGCATGATTATGTCCAAAAATCATTAAAGTATTAACATTTTTATCACAACTTTTAATCACTTCTATCACCTGATGACCACTAAAGTCATAAAGCTTTGACTCTAAACTAAATACATTTTCATCAATATCGAAATTATCTAAAATAATTTTCGCAGTAGTTTTAGCTCTTTCTGCATCACTACTTAACGCCTTATCTATAGTATTAACAAGGGTTTTCAGTCTTTTTCCAACTAAATCCGCATCTCTTAATCCTCTTTTATTAAGAGGCCTTTCATGATCTTCTAAATCAAACTCCCAAGAAGATTTAGCGTGTCTAATAATATATAAAGTTTTCATACCGCAAGATTATTTTAACCAATACAGATTATATCTACGCAAGTTTAAGAATAAGCATTTACAATTCTAAGTATAATATCATAAAAAAGTTCTTTAATAATAAAAAATGTCTAATCAAAAAATATTTCAGATTAAACTAATGACATACATATAATATCATAAATTATTGTGAAAAAAAATGCTAATTCAATGAAAATGAGTTGAATAATTCGATGCATTTAATCGATAAAACTATATTTTATATCGAAAAGAACAGTTTTTACTTACATAATCAGATGTTAAAATTTAAATTTACCTACGGTTTCCCCTTAATATGAAGACAAGTACCCTAACTAATTAGATACAATTTAAGAACAAAATTTAAGTTAACTATAGGGATTAAATAAGGAAAAGTGGAGAAAATTTGTAGACAAATAATAGATTTTAAAAAGGTAAATTTCAGCCTTGTCATTGCTATACTATATTTTTCATTTAATATATATGGTCAGGTTGAAGTACCTCTTGAGAAAAGAACTGAATTTACTATTAAAGGAGATTTTAAGTTCGTTTCTAATACTATTTTAGGAAAAGTAAGTAATGATGACGGGACTGATGTTTTTAATCCTAATAAAAGTTATAATAACGGGGGATTAAACAATCAATTTAAAATGGGCTTTATAGACATTGATAATGACCCATCCACTTTTAACTCTAGTAGTGCTGATTTAGATATCACTTCGGGTTGTGCTTCTATTAAGCATGTAGGTTTGTACTGGACTGCTTCTTATGCAGACGAAAATAGAAAAAATGATATTACTTCAATAAAAATTAAATATCCTGGTAACGAAGCTTACACTCCAATTACCGATGCTACTGTAATCCATGATTATTATAATGATCCTAAATCTTTATTTAAACAATACTCTTGTTATAAAGATATAACGGATCAAGTTATAAATCTTGATAATCCAACTGGAACTTATACTGTAGCAAATATTCCGGCTACAACATCAGAGGTTAATGATGATGCTACTCTTGGAAATGGTTTAGCAGGTGGCTGGACAATGGTTGTTATTTACGAAGATAATTCTAAACCTAGAAAGCGTTTTTATGTGTACGATGGTTTTGTTAATATTGATTCTAAGGCTAAACCTGTAGAGTTTTCTTTCGATAATTTTCAAACGATTCCTGAAGGTGCTGTACACGGAAAAATCGGGGTGATTTCTTACGAAGGCGACAAAGGAATACGAGGAGATCGTTTTCAGGTAATGTCTAATGAGACGAATAAGTACAAAGGTATTACAGACAATACCAACCCTATGAATAATTTCTTTAATGCTAATATAACCGAAAACGGAAAGAATATTACATCCAGAGTTCCTGCTAGTCAAAACACCTTAGGTTATGATGCGGATTTATTTGATATCAAAAATCCAAGAAATAGTATAATAGGTAACAATCAGACAAAATCAAGCTTTCGATTACTTACTGATAACGATGGGTACTCGGTTATGGCAGTAGCTTTTAGTGTAGAAATATATGAACCTGCTATTCAAATTATTAAAAGATCTCGTTACACCGACAATAGTTTTGTTTTCCCAAATGATATTGTGGCACCTGATCAGGATATAATCTACAGTCTAACCATTAATAATGATGGTAATGATGATGCAAAGAATACTGTAATTAAAGATATACTTCCAGAAAATGTAATATTTACTACAGAATCTGTCGTTCTTCCTTCTAAAAAGATTAAAGTATCATACGATAAACCATCTAGGATGTTAAGTTTTTCGGTACCAAACAAACTGGTAAAAATTGATAGTGAACCTTTTGAGATTAGATATTCGATTAAAGTAAACACTAGTTGTGACCTAATAAATGAGACGGGAGAAGTTACTATTGTAGATCAGCCGGTAATAGCTGAGTTTAATGGTTCATTTAATGATACCAAGAAACATTCTAAAGGTTATAATTATATGAACAAATGTAACCTGCCTGATTATTACCAGCTTAAATTAGCTGTAGATATGAGTGGCTTAAATTGCCCTAATGCCAACACTAATTTTGTAGACAGAACAAAAGAACTGGATAAAAATCTTGTTGAGTTAAACACCTCAAACAAATCAGAGAATACAGAAAGTACAGGGATAAATAATAATGATGTTGTTAAAACTGAGAGAGATCCAAAATCTGAATTAACCTCTGAATCTGATACAGAATTAAACAAGACTCTAAATGATTTAATTAAATTAAACGAAATTTATTTTGAATTTGATAAATGGGATATTACTGAAAGAGCGATCGTAGAGCTTGACAAAGTAGTGTCATTAATGAAAGAGGAATATCCTGATATGATTATCAAAATAGAAACGCATTCTGATAGTCGTGGCGACACTGACTATAATTTAGTGTTATCACAAAAAAGAGCAGAGTCTATATTTAAATATTTAGTTAATCAAGATATCTCTGAGAATAGAATACTTTCTTATCGTGGTTTTGGAGAAACAAGACCTGTGAATAATTGCCTTGATGGTCAGGACTGCGAAGAAGATGAATATAGAAAAAACAGAAGGTCTAATTTTGTTATCATGGAATAATCTTTTTTATTTAAGGCGATAATCTTTCTATTTTCCAAGTATTTTTTTCAGCAATATATCTAATTCTATCGTGTAATCTATTAGGTCTGCCTTGCCAAAATTCAAATTCGATAGGTTTGATACAGAAACCTCCCCAGAAATCAGGTTTTGGTATTTCCTTATTTTGGTACTCCTTTTCCAATGATTTAAGTTTCGCTTCCAAAATTTCTCTTGAATCAACGATATTACTCTGATTAGATGCCCAAGCACCTAATTGACTTCCTCGCGGGCGAGATTGAAAATAGTCATTACTTCTTTCTTCAGATATCTTATCAACCTGCCCTTTAATTATAACTTGTCGTTCTAAATTAGGCCAGAAAAAAGAAATACAAACTTTATTATTATTAACAATAGCTTTTCCTTTTTCGGATTGATAATTGGTATAAAACACAAAACCATTATTATCGAAATGTTTTAATAAAACGATTCTTGCTTTAGGAAAACCATCTAAACCAAAGGTGGTTAGTGTCATTGCATTAGCTTCTTCTACTCCACCGGCTTCTTCAACCTCTTTAAACCAATTAGAAAACAATAGAAAAGGTGATTCTGGTAATTCACTTTCTTCCAATGCTTTTTTATCATAAGACTTTCTATAACTCGTAAGATCTCTATTCATGATTATCTAATTTGTTTTTATTTAGTTAGTCCAAAGTACAACGTTTCTTCTATCAGAATTCAAAAACTTTACCATCATCTCCGATTTCTACATGGTCAAAAACTGTTAATGCCTCATCTTTAAACTGTTCAATATTATCATATCTGGTAGAATAATGTCCTAAAATTAAGTTTTTTACATTTGCCTTCTTTGCAATAGTCGCAGCTTCTATAGCAGTACTATGCCCTGTTCTATAACATAAGTGTTTATGACTTTCTAAAAATGTAGATTCATGATACAAGGCTGTAACTTCTTTAATTAAAGAGACTTTATCCTCATCATATCTGGTATCACTGCAAAAAGCATAACTTTTTACAGGTGCGGGATCATCCGTCAATTCTGTATTAGATATCACGCTTCCATCGTTTAACACAGCATCCTTACCCTTTTTAATCGATCTGTAATAAGCCTTATCAATATCATAATTAAGTACTTTGCTCATTAGCAGTTTTCGATCTCCTGATTTCTCTTGAAATAAAAATCCATTACAATATATACGATGTTGAAGTGGAATTGTTCTTACAACTACTTTGTCATCCTCAAAAACTACCTCAGAATCAGGATTGGTGAGTTCGTGAAAGTGCAAAGGATAGTCCGTCCAAGAATTAGACAATTTTAATTGTAACGTGATCGCTTCCTTAACACCTTTTGGCCCATATATATGAAGTGGGTTTTCTCTATTTAGCATTCTAAATGTAGAAACTAAGCCTACCAAACCAAAAAAATGATCTCCATGAAGGTGAGAAATAAAAATATGATTGATCCTAGAGAACTTTACCTTATTCCTTCTAAGTTCTACCTGAGTACCTTCTCCGCAATCAATAAGAAAAATATGATTGTTTATTTCTAATACCTGAGAAGTTGGGTTTGTAAACGTTCTGGGAGTCGCTGAATAGCAGCCTAAAATTGTTACTTTCAATTGTCTTTACTTCTTAATTTAAAACAGCGTGAAGATACTCTAATCTTATATATTAATCAATTTCAGCTTCCAAAAGAATCAAAAGTAGTAAGTAATTCTATATAACGTTTTGCCGACATTTTTCTATATCCGGTTGCACCTAGA
Source organism: uncultured Aquimarina sp. (assembly GCF_947492405.1). Classification (GTDB taxonomy): domain Bacteria; phylum Bacteroidota; class Bacteroidia; order Flavobacteriales; family Flavobacteriaceae; genus Aquimarina. The sequence continues at coordinate 461,356 of NZ_CANLMP010000001.1, read as the reverse complement.
ACTTTACCCTCTTTATCAATTACCAAAATAACGGGAAACACCATTTTTTTATTATATCGTTCCGCTAGTTCCATATTCTTCTGTTGCTGAATCTCTGGTAACTTATTCTTTTTACGCTTAGGAAAATCTGCTTTAACCCAAACGAAATTTTGATCCGCAAATTTATTGAATTCGGGATCAGAGAATATCTTCCTTTCTAATTTTATACAAGGAGGACACCAATCAGATCCTGTAAAAAGTAAAACAATATTTTGATCTTTTTCTTTTGCTAAAGTTTTTGCTTCATCAAAATCATATTTCCAATCTTGTGCATACGCAGTACTAGAAAACACAAACATAAACACAAGAATAAATGGGGCGTATTTATTCATAAGTATTAGGACGTAAAAAAAATTAAAAATTACAGAACAAAAGAAAAAAAAATTAAAAATCTAAATCTCTTTCTATTTCTTCCATTTCGATCAAGTCTAAAGCCTCTATCAAAGTTGGGACAATCGTTATCTCTTTAGGAGTTTCATCATATGACACCTTATCAGTCACAATAACAAAGGAGCGTTTATTAGTCTTATGTTTTTTAGAAACTCTCAGAAATTCATTAATATCGCTTACAGATAACTCTTTTAACGAAAAAAGATTAGCCACAATATTATCATTTTTAAGGGATTCATATTTATCCTCAATTCCTTTTACAAAATCTACTATGGTAGCTTTTTCTTGTGTAATTATAGTTGTTGCACCTTCTTTATTAAATATCATAAGTCTATTGTTTTATTTTTGAAGCTAAAAGATAAATAACTGCCATCCTCACTGCTACTCCGTTCTGCACCTGATCTAATATTATGGCTTGTTTAGAATCAGCAACATCACTCGTGATTTCTACGCCACGATTGATTGGTCCCGGATGCATTATTACAATTTCTTTATCAAGGCTATCTAATAACCTTTTATTTACTCCAAATTGCTGGGTATACTCTCGAGTAGATGGAAAATAACTTATTTCCATACGTTCATTTTGAACTCGTAACATATTAGCAACATCACACCATTGTATAGCTTTCGTAAGATTGGTTTCTACAGTAACACCTAGTTTTTCTATATACTTTGGTATTAAGGTTTTCGGACCACATACTTTTACCTCTGCTCCTTGCAATTTAAGTGCGAAAATATTTGATAATGCCACTCTAGAGTGTAAAATATCTCCAACAATAACTACTTTTTTTCCCTGTACTTCGCCTAATTTTTCTCTTATAGAGTACGAGTCTAACAAAGCTTGAGTCGGATGCTCGTGAGCTCCATCACCTGCGTTTACAATACTCGCATTTACGTGCTTAGAAAGAAAAACACCTGCTCCAGGATTTGGATGCCTCATTACCACCATATCCACTTTCATAGAAAGGATATTATTAACCGTATCAATGAGGGTTTCTCCTTTTTTAACTGAAGACGACGCCGCAGAAAAATTAATAACATCAGCTGATAATCTTTTTTCAGCAAGTTCAAATGACAATCGCGTTCTTGTACTATTTTCAAAAAACAGATTAGCAATCGTTATATCTCTAAGCGAAGGAACTTTTTTTATTGGTCTATTGATCACTTCCTTAAAATGATCAGCAGTTTCAAAAATGAGATTTATATCTTCTTTTTTAAGATATTTAATTCCTAGTAAGTGATTTACACTTAATTCGCTCATTCGTTTATATTCTTATTATACTCCCAAAATGTTTTTGATAGCATTTCAGAAATTATTCAACTTTAATTACTTATTAAATATACAGCGTCTTCTCCGCTATTTTCTAACCAATGGACTTTTACCTTTTCCTGATTAATTGCATCCACTTGTCTTCCGCGATAATTAGGTTGTATTGGCAAATGTCTGCTAAAACGTCTATCAATTAACGTAAGTAACTCTATTTCTGTGGGTCTTCCAAAAGATTGTATTGCTGTCAATGCAGACCGAATACTTCTTCCGGTATACAAAACATCATCAATAAAAACTACACGTTTATCTTCTACAGTAAAATCGATATGCGTTTTGTTAGCTTCCAAAGGCTTTTCTCCTCTTCTAAAATCATCTCGATAAAATGTGATATCAAGATACCCCATTTTAACATCAGAAAGATTATAATCCTTTACTAAAATATTTTTTATTCTATCTGCTAAGAAAATACCTCTAGGTTGTACACCTATAAGAACTGTATTCTCAAAATGAGTATGGTTCTCTATTAATTGACAAGCCAAACGGTGCAGAATGATATCTATTTCTTTTGCACTAAGTAGTAATTTTTGACTCATAATCTCCAAATGGATATTTGGTATACAAAAGTAATAAAATTTAGAGTTATTACATCAGTGGATCTCCATAAGTTTTAACAATTCTACTTTTCATTATATCGAATATTATGAGAAATATATAAACAAAAAAAGACCGTCCTTTCGAACGGTCTTTCATTATATATTGAAATTAAGAGATTTAGTTACCTCCTTTTTCCATTTTAGCTTTAAGATCTGCTAATGCATCGATATCACCAAGAGTTGTTTTCTCCGAGTTACTTGCAGCAGCTTTCTTAGCCGCTTGCTTAACGATCTTAGCTTCTTCTTCTTTGAATAAAGCAGTATGAGAAGCTACAACTCTTTTGAATTCTTTATTGAACTCAATGATTTGGAATTCTGCTTCATCACCTTTAGTAAGCTTCTTACCATCTTCTTTTTCTAGATGACGAGACGGTACGAAAGCAACGATATCTTCATTAAAATCGATAGTAGCACCTTTGTCTACAATCTCAGTAATGGTGTTCGTGTGCTTAGTTCCAACAGCAAACTCTTTTTCATACTTATCCCAAGGGTTATCCTCAGTTTGTTTGTGTCCAAGACTTAATTTACGTCCTTCTACATCTAATTCAAGAACTACAACATCAAGTTTATCACCAACATTAGTAAAGTCTGATGGGTGCTTGATTTTCTTAGTCCAAGAAAGATCAGAGATATAAATTAATCCGTCGATACCTTCTTCTAACTCTACAAATACTCCAAAGTTAGTGAAGTTACGAACGATACCTGTGTGTTTAGAACCTACAGGATATTTAGTTGTAATATCAGTCCAAGGGTCTGGAGTTAATTGCTTAACACCAAGAGACATTTTACGCTCTTCTCTATCTAAAGTAAGAATAACAGCCTCTACTTCATCTCCAACTTTAACGAAATCTTGTGCAGAACGTAAATGTGTTGACCAAGACATTTCTGAAACGTGGATCAATCCTTCTACTCCTTCTTCAACTTCGATAAATGCACCGTAATCAGCAATAACGACTACTTTACCTTTTACTTTGTCTCCAACTTTAAGTTCATTGTTAAGAGCTTCCCACGGATGTGGTTTTAACTGCTTAAGACCTAATTGGATACGAGTCTTAGCCTCATCAAAGTCTAAGATTACTACGTTTAATTTCTGATCAAGCTCAACGATCTCATTTGGATGGTTGATTCTGGACCAAGAAAGGTCTGTAATGTGAATAAGTCCATCAACTCCTCCAAGATCAACGAATACACCGTAAGAAGTAACATTCTTAACAGTACCTTCTAATACTTGACCTTTTTCTAATTGACCGATAATCTCTTTCTTCTGCTCTTCGATATCAGCTTCGATAAGTGCTTTATGAGATACTACAACGTTTTTGAATTCATGATTAATCTTAACCACTTTAAATTCCATTGTTTTACCAACATAAGCATCATAATCACGAATAGGCTTCACATCGATCTGAGAACCTGGTAAGAACGCTTCGATACCGAAAACGTCTACAATCATACCACCTTTAGTTCTACACTTAACAAAACCGTTTACGATTTCGCCAGTATCGTGAGCATTATTTACTCTATCCCAAGCCTTGATTACACGTGCTTTACGGTGAGATAAAATTAATTGACCTGTAGCGTCTTCACGTACATCAATTAATACCTCAACCTTATCACCTACTTTAAGGTCTGGGTTGTAACGAAATTCATTTAATGAAATAACACCTTCACTCTTAGCATTAATGTCAATAATAGCATCACGATCAGTAATATTGATTACTGTTCCATCAACTACTTCATCATTTAAGGTGTCAACAAAATTTTCTGCAACTAGCTTTTCAAACTCTTCAAGTTTTGAATCTTCGATTGGGTCAATACCTTCCTCGTAGTTGTGCCAGTTAAAATCTTTTAAAAATTGTTCAGGGTTTTCTTGTTGAGGAGATACAGCTGGAGCTGCTTTTGGAGCCTCTACTTCCTGAACGTCTGTGTTTTTTGTTTCTTCAGACATTGAAGATAAAATTTGTATTCTGTACTTGTTTGAGAATCAATACGAAAACGTGCACAGAAGCGTTAAATTAAACTATTTTAATCCTTTTTATATTCTCTTACTCGCTAAAAAGGGGTGCAAAAATACAATTTAATTTATTAGAAAGCAAAGTATTGTATATTAATGTCTATTTTTTAAAACCTTTACAATATCATCTAGCTTATACCCTTTAGCTTGTAATAAAATTAGATAATGAAAGAGTAAATCTGCACTTTCATCTAAGAATAGTTTTTCGTTATCATCTTTTGCTTCTATCACAACCTCTACAGCTTCTTCTCCTACTTTTTGTGCAACTTTGTTAATCCCTTTTCTAAATAGAGATGCTACATAAGACTTTTCATTGTCTTGATTTTCCTTTCTATCCTGTATCGTGTTTTCTAAATCCGTCAAAAAACCAAAAGACTGCTCGTTGGTTTCATTCCAACAAGTATCCGATCCTTTATGACAGGTTGGTCCAACGGGATTTACAGTAATTAGTAAGGTATCCTTATCACAGTCATTTTTTAAATCTACTAAATTTAGAAAATTTCCACTTTCCTCCCCCTTAGTCCAAAGTCGGTTTTTGGTTCTACTATAAAAGGTTACTTTCTTAGATTCCAGAGTTTTTTGATATGCTTCCTCATTCATATACCCAAGCATTAATACATTTTTAGTAATTGCATCTTGGATTATTGCAGGAACCAATCCGTCATTATTTTTATTGAAGTTTATTTCCATTATTTCATCACTATATTATAGATTCCAGATCAAGTCCGGAATGACATTTAATTATAATCTTACTGGAATTTCGTTTACTCTCAATTCCTCTTTTAAATCTTTAATTTCTATTTCTTTAAAGTGAAAAACACTAGCTGCCAAGGCTGCATCGGCTTTTCCTTCTTTAAAAGTGTCTACAAAATGTTGCATATTCCCTGCTCCACCAGAAGCTATAATTGGAATATTCAATTCCTCTGACAATCTGGCTAAGGCTTTATTTGCGAAACCATCTTTGGTACCATCATTATCCATCGAGGTAAATAAAATTTCTCCTGCACCTCTTTCTTCTACTTCTTTTGCCCAATCGAATAAATCAAGCTCTGTCGGCACCTTTCCTCCTACCAAATGCACTTTCCATGTTCCTTCAATTTGCTTAGCGTCTATAGCTACAGTGATACATTGACTACCAAACTTACCTGCTAAATCATTGATAAGTTGTGGGTTCTTTACAGCGGATGAATTCACCGAAACCTTGTCTGCTCCATTCTGAAGCAAAATATCTACATCTTCTATTGATGATATCCCACCACCTACGGTAAAGGGGATATTTACTTTTTCAGCTACTCGAAGGACCAAATCTGCCAATGTTTTTCGTCTTTCTTCTGTAGCAGAAATATCCAAGAAAACCAACTCATCAGCTCCTGCCTTGGAATAAGCATCAGCTAACTCTACAGGATCTCCAGCATCCCTTAAATCAACAAAATTAACTCCTTTTACAGTTCGTCCATTCTTAATATCCAAACATGGTACAATTCTTTTTGTAAGCATTTTTTTTGTTAATAGTTTATAGTTATTAGTTGATAGTATGTATACTTTGTACTAATAACTTATTCATTTTTAATATTTAAATCTATTCCATTATAGAACCCTAAATCTTTATTCTTTAATTGTTTTGTCCAAAATGCAATCTGTCCCGTATGATAGGATAAATGTTCTGTAACATGAATTGCAATACCAATTCCAGAAAACGTAAATCCCTGCACTTCTCGTTTTCTCATTAATTCTGAAATAGCACAATTTAATATGGTTGTTTTCGCTTCGTTAACTGCAGTATTGAGCCGTTCTAATAACTGTTTTTTAGAAAAACCTTCTTTAGCTTCGAACTCTGCATCTCGATCACGTTTATCTTCTTGATTACCTAAAGAAGCAATAGCGTACTGAGTAATGTTTCCACAAAGATGCAATATCAAATTTCCAATACTGTTGGAAGATTCGTTAAATCGTTTCCAGATATCATCCTCAGCAAGTTGCTCAAAGCTGATAGCAATCATTCTAATGCTTTCATCTAACCTGTAGACGATCTGTTCTTTAAACTCTTGAGCTATTTCCTGGTTCATCATTTTGAGGTATTAGATCCCGCTATCCATCGGGATTAATTCAACTTACAATTTTAAGTTCGTTTTTAAACTGCTTAAAATTGAGTTTCACTAATATAATTTTCTAGTTGTTTTAAACTAATTCGGTTTTCATAAATTGCTTTTCCAATAATCGTTCCTTCACAACCAATCTCAGCTAGTTTTGGCAGTTCATCAAAAGTTGAAATACCTCCAGATGCAATTAGTTTTATACTTTCTATTTCTGTCAACATCTTTTTATACAACTCAAAAGAAGGTCCTTCTAACATTCCATCTTTACTTATATCAGTACAGATAACATACGAAACTCCTTCTTTCTGGTATTCTTTTACAAAAGGAATCAACTCTTTATCACTTTCTTCTAACCAACCGCTAACTGCAATCTTTTCATGCTGTGCATCTGCTCCTAAAATGATTTTATCATTACCAAACTTAGATAACCAGAATTTAAAAGTTTCTGGATCTTTTACTGCAATGCTTCCTCCTGTTATTTGGTGGGCACCACTATCGAAAGCTATTTTTAGATCTTCATCTGTTTTTAAACCTCCCCCAAAATCAATTTTTAAATTTGTCTTAGATGCCATTTGTTCTAATATCTTATGATTTACAATATGCTTAGACTTAGCTCCATCTAAATCTACCAAATGTAAATATTGAATTCCGTGGTCTTCAAATTCTTTGGCAACCTCTAATGGGTTTTCGTTATATATTTTCTTGGTATCATAATCTCCTTTAGAGAGTCTAACGCATTTTCCGTCTATGATATCTATTGCTGGTATTATTCTCATGTATTAAATATGAAATTTAGAAAGTTGAAATACGAAATACTTTAACTCTGTTTATTTTTTGCTGTTTTGATTGATGCAACTATAATTCTTAACAATTCATCACATTCTTTCCAAAGGCGATTTGCTTCACTAGTATCTTCATTTATAATTTCAATTAAAATTTCTAACCAAAAACAGGATTCATCGGCTTCTTCCTCTACAATCTTTAGCTTATTTATAAAATCAGCAGTTGATTTTGGTCTTTGTGACGCTCTCCAATTCGCTCCTACAGAACTTGAACTTTTTAGTAACTGATATACTAAATTATTATACTCTCTAGTTTTTGGTAGTCCAGAACATAATTTCCAACAATCAATTGTAAATTGTTTAGTTCTTAGCTTCATATCTTTCATAATTTTCTAAATTTCGTTTTTCTAATTTCCGATTTCTAAAAAATTTTCTAAAATTTTCTCTCCTACTATACTACTTTTTTCTGGGTGGAACTGGGTTCCATAGAAATTATCTTTCTGTAATGCCGTACTATAAGTAATTCCATAAGTTGATTGCGCAATAGTTTCTTCTGTAACAGGTGCATAGTAACTATGAACTAAATAGATATACTCTTTCTCATCTACTCCTAGAAATAAATCTGAGCTTAATGATTCTATTTGATTCCATCCTATTTGTGGAACTTTTACACCGTGATTGAATCTTACTACATCGGTATGAAAAATCCCTAACCCCTTAGTATCTCCTTCTTCTGTGTAATTACACATCAATTGCATCCCTAAACAAATCCCTAAAACAGGTTGCTTTAATTGTGGAACCAACGTATCTAAACCAGAATCTTTTAATTTACGCATCGCACTACTTGCTTCTCCTACTCCAGGAAAAATAACTTTATCAGCCGCTTTAATCTCTTCAGGATCATCGCTTAAAACTGCTTCATATCCTAATCGTTGAATTGCGAATTTAATAGACTGAATATTTCCTGCTCCGTAATTTATGATTACTATTTTCAATTTGATTTTAGATTTGCGATTTCAGATTTACGAGATCTTAATTCGTAATTCGTCTATCTTAATTCGTAATTAATTAAAGTATTCCTTTGGTACTTGGTAAAAACATTTTGTTTGCATCTCTTTTTACTGCCATTTTCATCGCTTTAGCAAAGGCTTTAAATATTCCTTCTATCTTATGGTGTTCATTATCTCCTTCTGCTTTAATATTTAGATTACATTTAGCTCCATCCGTAAATGATTTAAAAAGATGAAAAAACATTTCTGTCGGCATATCACCTATTTTCTCTCTCCTAAAATCAGCATCCCAAACTAACCAAGGGCGACCTCCAAAATCAACTGCTGCTTGCGCTAAACAGTCATCCATAGGCAAACAAAACCCATAACGTTCGATTCCTAATTTATTACCCAGTGTTTTAGAAAACAGTTCCCCTAAAGCAATCATTGTATCTTCTATAGTATGGTGTTCGTCTACATGTAGATCACCATCTACTTTAACCGTTAAATCCATTGCTCCATGACGCCCAATCTGATCTAGCATGTGATCAAAGAAATGTAAACCAGTTGATATGTCATTTTTACCAGAGCCATCTAAATTTAACTTGATATAAATTTTAGTTTCGTTCGTATCTCTAGTAATATCTGCTACTCGATCTTCTAACTTTAAAAACTCATAAATTTCCTTCCAATCTGTTGATGTCAATGCAATACTTTCTGAGATTGCTTTTGTGTCAGTTTCTATTTCATCTGCTCCAAGTTCTGGATCTTCTGATAGAAAAATTCCTTTAGCTCCCAGGTTTTTTGCCAATTCCATATCTGTAATTCGATCTCCTAAAACAAATGAATTTTCAAGATCATACTTTTCCTTATCAAAATATTTCGTTAATAAACCTGTTCTTGGCTTACGAGTATCTGCATTTTCATGTGGAAATGTTTTATCAATATGAACAGCATTAAACACAACTCCTTCTTTTTTGAATGCAGTCATTACTTTATTATGAGCTGGCCAAAAAGTATCTTCTGGAAAAGAATCTGTTCCTAATCCATCTTGATTAGTTACCATCACTAATTCATAATCCAATTCATTAGCAATTTTAGCCATATACTGAAAAACCTTCGGATAGAACTCCAACTTTTCTAAACTATCTAATTGATAATCCACAGGGGGCTCTAAAACCAAGGTTCCATCACGATCTATAAATAATACTTTCTTTTTCATAAACATATACATTCTAGAGACCGTTTAAGCCTCTTTTTTACCAAACAATCTATTTTTAAAAGCCATAAAAACTCCTCCTATTCCTAAAGCTATAAACTTCCAAAATTTTAAAACCAGCGCAAAAAACCCTGCTTTTGCTAATACTTTTCCTGCAATAAGTCCACCGATACCATACGCTGCAACTTCATCTAAATCAGGATTAAAATCCGCATATCTATTCCCTTCTTTAAACTCTACACTTGCTAATATTGGGTCTAAATTATTCTTTACATCATCAAGAACTTGCATATCTCCTATTACGTTTAAGTTGATATATCCTTTACGACCGAGAACTCTTATATTATAGTTTAATGTATTTTCTTCGTCTTCTCCAAATTTATATTCTTGCGCCCAGTGTAATTTTTTGTTTTGCTGATCATAAAAAGGTGCTGAAGCCCATCCAACTAAATTAATTGTTGGATATCCTTGTTTTACTCTTTCTGGGTTTGAATTTTTAGCATCATCCTGCATACCTGTTAATAATTCGTCATAATCAATATCCTCTGCATCATCATCTTCTATGTATCCTTCTTCTGAGTATGAAACTTCTACGGCATAGGATACATCTACAGGAGATTCATCTTCTTTTACGAGCATTCCTAATAATCCATAATCTCCGTTTGATGGATTTCCCCATAGACCTGTCAAAACATAATTTGCTTGTTCTTTATCCAAAAATCTATACCCATTGGGAACATTGAGAAGTGCTAAGCCATCTCCCAACATCACATTTCCTGTTTGGTATTTAAAGGTCTTATCAATACTATCTTTATATTTTTGAAACTGTAGCAACAGTTCTTCCATATTTACAGTCTCTTCATTTGCCGTCTCTTCCTGCGACCATAGACTTAGATTAGATATAACTAACAAATTTAATATCAGTGTTTTTAATGTAGTTTTATTCATTGTTAAATTCTTTAAATAGATCTAATTTTTATCTAATGTCATCATTTTAGTTAATAAAGCCTTATTCTCTTCAGAAGTTCCAACTGTTAATCGTAAGGTATTTTCGCAAAGAGGTTGGGTTGTCCTATTACGAATTACAACGCCTTCTTTAAGCAATTGATCATATCTCTTAGTAGCATCATCTACCTTTATTAAAATAAAATTAGCATCTGTTTTGTATACTTCTTTTACAAAAGAAACATCTTTTAAAGAAATAATCATCTTCTCTCTTTCTTCTAAAATACGAGCGACTTCTCCTTTTACTATTGCTACGTCCATTACTCGCTCTAATGCTCTTTTCTGCGTAAGCTCATTTACATTGTACGGCGGTTTTATTTTATTCAACACATTGATAATCTCTTTTGAGGCGTAACATAACCCTAATCTAATTCCCGCCATACCATAGGCTTTAGACAATGTTTGCGTGATAATAAGATTAGGGTAGATATCTATTTTATTTATCCAACTTTCTTTGGACGAAAAATCGATATATGCTTCATCAATAACCACTAAGCCTTCAAAACTTTCTAAAATTTTAATGATACTTTCTTCTGAAAAAGAATTACCAGTTGGGTTATTTGGAGAACATAAAAAAATAATTTTTGTTGCGTCGTCAATCGCCTCTAGAATTTCAGAGACATTTGGTTCAAAACTATTCGTTAATAAAACTTCCCGTTCACTTATATCATTGATATTTGCCAAAACTTTATACATTCCATATGTTGGAGGTAATGTTATAATGTTATCTATTTTAGGTTCGCAAAACGCTCTAAACAAAAGATCTAATACCTCATCACTTCCGTTTCCTAATAATATATTTTGAGAAGAAACTCCTTTTTGATCTGCCAATACAGTCTTTAAACTACGTTGTTGTGGATCCGGATATCGATTTACACCATTCTCATAAGGGTTTTCATTAGCATCTAGAAAGATCATCTTAGAGCCATCAGAAACATATTCATCTCTAGCTGAGGAATATGGTTTTAATCCTTTTACGTTTTCGCGAGTTATTTTATCTATGTTGAATTGTGCTTTATTCATTTCTATTACCATCCTGAATTTCTTTCAGGATCTCGTGATTTAATTATTTTAATTTTCTAACATTAACCAAAAAAATTTAGTCCAAAAATTTTGGTTAATAAAATCGCTACAATCCCTATTAACAGAGTTATTGTTATAAATGCAGTTACTAAGATTAATAGGAATTTTACAAATTTCCATAAGGTCTTGCCTAAAGTAAGACCACATAATCTTTTGTAAGTAAATGAATAATAAAAAATTGCAATTAAAACACCTGAAGAAAATATGTAAGGATGGATTACTAATGCAGCTATAAACAAAAGAGTGGTTGCAATCATTGAGAACCCCTGTATATAACAATTAATAACTAAATGCTCTGCATAATTGTACTTCTTTCTTCCAAAAACCAAGTATGAAATAAAAGTATACATCGGAATTAATAGAAAAGCGAAAAGGTTAAAATACTTCAATATCTTACCTTGCGTCTTTTTTTGTTTCTCTATTTCCTTAATCTTAAAATCTTCGAATGTTTCCTGCTCATTTTCCTTTTCTATTTTTTTAAGAGAATTATCTTTCTCTTTAGCGGTCTCATATTGTATTCGATAAAAACCTTCACCAAACATATCAGTAGAAAACTCGGTATACTTATCCGAAAAAGCATTAAAAACAAGCGTTGCGGCAGTAAGACCGATTAAAAGAAATGTAAACGGCGGCATAAATTTCTTCCGAATTCCATCAATATAATCCTTAACAACTACATATGGCGCTACTGTCATTGTTCTAAGAGTTCTTAAATATGTATTATCCCATCCAAAAACCTTATTAAGGAATTCTAAAAATATCTTCTTTACAGTAAGTCTTTCTGTAACAACTTTTGCCCCACAGCTTTGACAAAACCGTGCCGTTTCGGTGATATTATATTCACAATTTCTACAAGTCATTTTTCACTTTCAATTAATCTAAACGTTTTTTTTTAAGCTATCTAACCTCAATGTCACAGCATTTTTATGGGCTTGTAACCCTTCTGCTTCTGCCATAACCTCTATAGCATTTCCTATATTTTTAATTCCTTCTTCCGATATTTTCTGAAATGTCATAGATTTCATAAAACTATCCAGATTTACACCACTATATTGTTTGGCATATCCATTGGTTGGCAAGGTATGATTCGTACCAGAAGCATAGTCTCCTGCACTTTCTGGCGTATAGTTGCCAATAAATACAGAACCTGCGTTGACAATATTATCCACATAAAAATCCTGATCCGCTGTGCATATTATAAAATGTTCAGGACCGTATTCGTTGATTAACTCTAATGCTTCTTTATCATTTTCGACATAAATCAGTTTAGAATTAGAGATAGCTACTTCTGCAATTTCCTTTCTTGGTAATACATCGCATTGGCTAATTACTTCTTTTTCTACTTCTACCATAAGTTTTTCTGAAGTAGATACTAAAATCACCTGACTATCTTTACCATGTTCTGCCTGACTTAGCAAATCTGAAGCTACAAAAGATGCATTAGCAGTATCATCCGCTACCACCAATAATTCACTTGGGCCTGCAGGCATATCAATTGCTACACCGAATTTTGTTGCTAATTGTTTAGCCACGGTAACAAATTGATTTCCAGGACCAAAAATTTTATATACTTGCGGAATCGATTGTGTTCCAAACGTCATTCCGGCAATCGCCTGAATACCACCTACTTTAAAAATTTTAGTTACACCACAAAGATTCGCCGTATATAAAATAGCTGGGTTAATTTTTCCGTCTATATCAGGAGGTGAACACAGTACTATTTCTTTACAACCAGCAATATTTGCAGGAACTGCTAGCATCAAAATTGTAGAAAACAAAGGTGCAGTACCTCCAGGAATATACAGTCCTACCTTCTGTATCGGTCTTTTCTCCTGCCAGCAACTAACTCCATCCTTAGTTTCCACAGATATCTTTTCAGTCTTCTGAGCAGTATGAAAAACCTCGATATTTGATTTGGCTAATACAATAGCTTCTTTGAGCTCTTGACTAACCAATTGTTTTGCTTTTTCTATTTCTTCTTCAGAAACCAATATTGCATCTAAAGATACTTTATCAAATTTCTCAGTATATCTATCGATAGCGATATCTCCTTCAGCTTTAACTTCACTAAAAACATTTAAGACGATACTTTCAATATCTGCTACGGTTTGGGTTGGTCTTCTTAGAATTTCCGGCCAGGTATTTCTTTCTGGATTATATATCTTCTTCATAATTTCTTTTGATAGTGATATGCAATTAAATCATAACCTTGTTTTTCCCAAAACTTCTGACCTTCTTCATTTCCGGTATAACAATTTAACTCAGAAGCAATACAATTTTTAGATTTTGCATATTCAAAAATCCAATTCATTAATAAATTTCCTATTCCTTTTCCTTGATATTCTGGAAGAATGTACACATTGTCAGGTTCTATATGCTTACCTACATATAACTTAGTCAAAAACCAAATTCCAGAAATACCTATAAGCTCACTGTTCTTATAAACTCCAATACACTCATAACCAGAAAAAACCATTTCTGCAAGACGTTTTTTCAGTGTAATACGTGTAATTTTTGGGTAAAGCTCTTTTAGTAGAGGTAAAACGACTTCTATATCCTGTTTTGGAATGAGTTTTATACTATACATTATAATACCATTTTCTCAATTGGACATACCAAAATACCTTCAGCTCCTTCTGCTTTTAACTCATCCAAAATATCCCAGAATTTGTTTTTTTCTACAACTGTATGAATTGAACTCCATCCTTTTTCTGCAAGCGGTAAAACCGTTGGGCTACGCATTCCTGGTAAGATATCTACAATACGATCAATTTTATCATTGGGTGCATTAAGTAATACATATTTAGAAGCTCTTGCTTTGAGTACCGCCTGTATTCTAAATTGTAGTTTTTTAAGAATTTCTTTATTCTCATTACTAATACCCGGAGAAACTGCTAACACGGCTTCGGAAGTAAGCATAACCTCTACTTCTTTGAGATTATTTTTAAATAATGTGCTTCCACTAGATACGATATCACAAATCGCATCGGCTAGACCAATGTTTGGTGCTATTTCTACAGATCCAGAAATCTGGTGTAAGTCAGCAGAGATTCCTTTTTCCTTCAGATATTCATTTACTGTGTTTGGATATGAAGTAGCTATTCTTTTTCCATCAAGATCTTTGATGGAATTATATGCTACATCTTTAGGAACTGCCAAAGAAACTTTGCATTTAGAAAAATTAAGTCTTTCGGCTATAGCAATATCTTTACCTTTTTCTACCAAAACGTTTTCTCCGATAATAGCAATATCTACCACACCATCTCTTAGATACTGAGGAATATCACCGTTACGAAGGAACATCACTTCCATTGGGAAATTTCTGGTAGCCGCTTTTAGCTGGTCTTTTCCGTTATCAATAGAAATTCCACAATCTTTTAAAATCTGAACAGAGTCCTGGTTGAGTCTACCGCTCTTTTGAATAGCAATTTTAATTTTTGACATTGTCTTTTTTGTTGTTGTGTTTGATCAGTTCAAAACAAGCTTTAAAATAAAAAAACCCGTTTGAAAATGCTCAAACGGGTTATTATATATGATTTACTTATACACATATCAACTTACCACGCCTGGGCGAAGATGTAAGAATGATGATGATGTACAAGAATATTTCTCATGTTTTTTGTAATACTTTGCGAATGTATAAAAAATATTTTTTTCTGAAATGCATTTCAGCTTAAATTTTTGCTATTCATCTTTTTTCAGGTTATAAATCACTCAATCATAATAAATTAATTAAAACATTTTTATAACTTTAAAAGACTAACACTAATCATCAACATATGAAAAATTTAATTTCGTTTCTTATTTTTATCTTATTCGCCTTACTGGGAATGTGGTGGTACTACTCCTGTAATTGGTGTCTTGGGGATAAAAATAGGGGATCTTCTATTGTAGAAGAAAAAATTGATCCTGAAGCCGAAGCAAAAGCAAAAAAGGCTTATGAAGATAGTTTAGCACTAGCTCACGGCTTTTATGCCAAGGACAACCAAAACACTGATATTTTTAGATATCCTGAAAATCTTCAAATTAATAACGCCAACTTCACGGTAAACATCCCGGATGGTATTCAGGGTTTTGAAGCTAAGATAGCTGATTATCTCGGGCAAAATCAAGATCAAGAGTTAATCGTTTATGGTTACGAAACTTCTGAAGAACAAAAGAAAGATACATTAGCTGGAGTGTCTAGAGCAAATTTCATGAAAGATATTTTGGTTAACGCCGGTATAAACGGAGATCGTATTCTTACTAAAGCGAAATTATACACTTATAATTATGACACCAACGGATATTACAACGGTGGTATTCTTCTAAATTTTAACAAAATAGATGAATCCAGATTAAAGGAAGTTGAAAAAGGCATCGCAAATAAGGTGCTATATTCTGATTTTGGATCTAAAGATTTTAAACCTGATGCTACATTATCAAACTATGCATTAGAACTTAAAACTTATTTAAACAAGTATCCAAACAAGAACGTACTACTTGTGGGGCATACCGATAATGTTGGTGATGAGAAAGCGAATCAATATTTTGGTTTAGAAAGAGCGAACAATGTTAAAAATTACCTTGCTTCTCAAGGCATTCCTATAGAGAAACTTACAACAGAATCTAAAGGAGAGTCAAATCCTATTGCTCCAAATGATACAGAAGAAAACAGAGCAAAAAACAGAAGAATAGAAATAACTGTAAACTAAATAACTAAAAATATGTTAGATTTTTTAAACGAAGCAAACTGGTGGTGTCTACTACTATTATTATTAATTGCATTCTTATTAGGATGGTTTTTATCGAAATGGGCGCTCAAAAATAAATATCAAGAAAAACTGAACCAATGCCTTAGAGAAAAAGAAAAACTAAGAAATGGAAATTTCAAAAAGGCTAATACTACATTTTCAAAGCCTATTACAGTAGAAACTAATGATACTGCTAAAGCAATTAGCTCTGGAGAAAAACCCACATTAAATTTTGATAGTTTCGGAAAAGCGGATGAATCAGAAAAAGATGATCTAAAGCTAATTAGTGGAGTTGGTCCTTTTATAGAAAAGAAGTTAAACAGTATAGGAATATATACTTTTGACCAAATAAGTAAGTTTACAAAAGAAGATATAGATACGGTAACAGATTTAATACAGTTCTTTCCTGGTCGTATTGAACGAGACAATTGGTCCGCTCAAGCTGAAAAATTAAAAAATAAATAACTGCAATGCAATAGCAACTTTTAACTTAGTAATAGCCTTTATGATTACAATTCATAAAGGCTTTTTTGAGTTTACCAATGTATCAAAGAGTCTATCTATTTGTAATGGTTTCCATAAAAAACCATCAAAATAAGTTAAATAGTCCTCATTATTAACAGCTGTTACATCTGCAGTAAGAGCGTAAATGGGTGTATGTTGATTTTCGTTTGCAGAGGCTCTTATAGATTTAGCCGCATCAAAACCATTCATTTCAGGCATGTGAATATCCATAAGGATAAAATCAACTTTTTTCTTTTTTGCAATTGCTACAGCATCATATCCATTTTTTACTCGTTCTATTTTCACACCCCATTTTTTAAGTAGCTGCCCCATTACTAAAGCATTAACTTCATTGTCTTCAGCAAGAATTGCTGTTTTATTTTTTAATTGATTTGTGCGTTTTTGATCAATCTTTACAGTTGCTTTCGCTCGTTGTAGTATTAGTTCGAATTGAAAAGCCGAACCTTTACCCTTTTCACTAGTTAACACAACATTACTACCATATAACTCAACTATCTTCTTAACAATTGCTAAGCCTAATCCAGTACCCCCATTATTTCTTGTAGTAATTGTAGTAGGGATATAAAAGCTTTCAAACAGCCTCGCTTGTTCCTTTTTAGCTATTCCGACACCAGTATCTTCAACACTAAAAGAAATTGTATCATTACTACCTTTTACAGATACTAACTCAATATTTATATTGACCGACCCTTTATTGGTATATTTTATAGCATTACTTACAAGATTTCCCAGAATTTGAAACAATTTAGTTTCATCAAGCATATAGAATTTACTTAGAGCTACATCAATTTGAACTTTCAATTCAATCCCTTTCTCAAGAGCCATTCCTAAATAGGTATCTTTAATATTGTTAATGAGCTCTTCGAAATTAACCGTATGCATTTCTAATTCCATCTTATCAGAATCCAATTTAGAAAAATCCAAAATGTCATTAATAATTCGCATTAAGTTTTTTGATGAGAATTGTAGGGATGTAAGTAGTTTTTGATCATCCGCATCTGCTCTTTCCTTAAGCATAGAGATAATACTTGTAACAGCGTTGAGAGGTGTTCTTATCTCATGACTCATAGCGGATAAAAATGCTTGTCGCATTTTTGCAGTTTCCTCTGCTTGTTTTTTCTTTAATATGATGGCTTCTTTTTCTCTTTTTAGGTTTTCCTCTTGTTGTTCATATTTCATATTTGAAATAAGCTCGTAATTTTCGATCACCTTTACCGTCTGGGAATTAACAGAAGCGTCTTTTTCTATTAAATAGCTTTCCAAGTATTTTAAAGCTTCTTTGTGATTATTTTCACTTCTATATGTTTCGTATAGAAGATGACTGGCTTTATACTTAGTTCTAGAGAGGTTATACTTTGTACTATGAGCAATGACTTCTTTTAGTAAGGTTTTTGCTCGTTCATTATCCCCTGTTTCAAGATATAGCTGCGCCAGTTTATGTTTAGCCATTCCAATACCATAAACCTCATCATATTTTTGATGTATACTTAATGCTTTTATAAAATCAGTCTTAGCTTTTTCATATTTTTTATTGTAATTATACACTTTACCGCGACCATAAATAGCAAAAGCGAGACCTCTATCATCCCCTGTTTCCAACTTTAGTTCTATTGATTTATTTATCATCTCAAGAGCTTCTTTAGGTCTACCTTTTTTAAGAAGTATTCCTGACATAGGGTTGTATACATTAGACTCAAGATTTTTATTTTCACATTTCTTTGCGGTTTCAATTGCTATTTCATAAGCTTCAGAGGCATTATTTTCATCTCCTAAAATTTCATAAATAGAACCTAGTGATTTTTGAGTTCTGGATTGATTATGCCAATCATCATATTTTTGATAAATCACTAACGCATCAATAAGATATATCATCCCTAGATGATAATTATTTGTTTTATAATGTATTCCCGCAATACTATATTTAGCGTCTGCTACTCCTCTATCATCTTCTAAAGACTCAAAACATTTAATCGCTTTTTCTGCAAAGGACAATGCATCACTACCTTTTCCACAAATCATATTATATAGTGAAAGCATATTTAAGCTTTTTCCTATATATACTTTATTATTTATTTTTTCACTCAGCAGTAATGCTTCATTAGCCAGTCTTACGCTTTCTTGTAAATTATTGACCCTAAGTTTATAGGATTCATCAAGTAGGTGAATGATTCTAGATAATGTAGTATCCTTTTCGTTCATAAACGATAAATTCGTAATAAAATTCTTGTTAAAACTACTTTAAAAAAAAGACCAAATGATTACTAATAAAGATAAAAATACATTTTTTTTAAAATTAAGAACGATAAACCCTATCTTTTTTGATCCATAATCAAAACACAACAAGGTAGTTAGGTAATATTTATACGATAATACTCTTAATTTAATATATGCAGTTTCTAAAACTATTTATAATTTAAACACACTGGGTTACAGTAGATAGTTAAGGTTTATAAAATTAGTTATCAGGCATAAAAAAACCATCATGCAATGTTGCATGATGGTTTACTAAAAAAGTGTTGTTTATTATATTACTTTCTATTGATTTCCAAGAATCAATGGCATTCCATCTTTTCCAGAACCTACTATCACTACTTTAGAATTAGATGATTTTGCTAACTCCAAAGTTGCTTGAATTCCTTTTTCCTTAAGAATCTTATCTGTTAAAGAAGCACTAAGGATTTGATTGGCAACCGCCTTACCTTCTGCATCAATCTTTTGTCTCTCTGCCTCTTTTTGAGCCTTTGTTAACTTAAACTCATATTCTAATGATTCCTGTTCTTGTTTTAGTTTACGCTCAATTGCTTCTTTTATAGTTGGTGGCAATGTAACATCGCGCACTAATACTTCATTTAGCTGAACATACTGATTCCCAACAATTTTTTTAGTTTCTTCATAAATCTCTTTCTGAATTACATCTCTTTTACTAGAGTACAACTGCTCTGGTGTATATCTACCTACTACACTACGTGCTGCAGAACGTATGGTAGGTAATAATATTCTTTGTACGTAATTTTCACCTTTTTCCTGATGTAACAATCCTAATTTTTCATACTGTGGTTGAAACCAAGCAGATGCATCTAATTTTATCTCAAGACCGTTAGAAGAAAGTACTTGCATTTTCTCAAAAACCTCTTGTTGTCTTACTTCATATACAATTACCTTATCCCAAGGTAACACCAAGTGAAATCCTTCTCCTAGTGGTGGTTCATCAGTTACAACTCCACCTCCAAATGTTTTATAAAGAACTCCAGCTTCTCCTGAGCCAATAGTGACCGTGGATTTTGAAATAAAGACAATTGTTAACACAATAAGTATAAGAATAGGTAACCCTATTTTAGGTAATTTTTCCATGATAAATGTTTAGTTTTAAATTTTTAAATAAGCCCATTATATTTTCGCATAAACCACTCTATAGCGAGTAATAATATGATAATTGCTAAAAGATATTTCCAATCTATTAAAGATACGATATTTTCTTTGCTCTTTTGGATTGCCTGATACCGCTGATCCTCAATTAGATCACGAATAAAAATATCATTTTCATTCATAAAATAAGCCTTTCCATCAGTATTAGTCGCTACTTGTCTTAACTTTGTTACATCGGCATTCAATAATTGTTGCTCTACATCATAATCTAAAATGCTAAAACTTCCGGAACGTGATATATTTTCACCAGTAACCATCACGGTATAATCATAATTACCAGATGACAGATTACTAAGGTCAGCTTCGTAAGAATTATTTTTTAATAACATCGGAATAGTCTGAGACGTTTTTTTATCTTTATTTTTAACGACTATATTCAGGCTTCCTCTGCTATCAAATTCGTAGTTTTTTGTAAAGTATTCTGCGTTAATCTTGATACTGGCATTACCATAATAAAAAGATTCTGAAATAGTATTTAATCTACTTTTTCGTTTATTAGAAGCTAGATACTGTAGTATCTTTCCTAAAAAATTATCGAAACTTTCAAAATTCTTAGTATCCAGGTAATTCTGAGCTCTCCATCTCCATATGCCTTCACCCAATAATACTGCTTCTCTTATTCCATTATCTTCTAAAGTGACCAACATAGGCTCATCGGTGGTAATATTACCTACATTTCTCTGTAACAATACATCGTGAGAAAAATTAATCTTTATTTCACCAAAAGTTCCAATCAATGGTGGATATCCGTCAAAACCTATATCTTCTGCTAGAAATGTTCCGTAGTTAGTATTAAATCTAGGTAGGTAATACTCCGTTTGTCTTGTAATTTCTTGTCTATATTTATTCTGAATCTTATTAAGAAAGATCCAGTCAGTTTTAGAACCTGTAATCGTAAAATGATTTTTTTTAACATTTTCTATTTTCTCATATACACTTCTAAATCTGGCATTGGGTTGATATAAAATGATCAATTGATACTCATCAACATCTTTTACCTCAGACGGTTTAATAATTGTGAGACTTCTACGCTCATTACTTTCGACACTTTTCTTGATGGCGCCCACATCAGGATGAGTGATATCACTTACCAACAATATATTTGTTTTCTGATCAATAACTTCTACTGCAAAGTCTTTACTATTATTAACTTTATTCTTTTCATTATCAACAGGAATGAGCGTAGCATTATATTGTAACACCCCAGCATTGCTTGCTGCTAATGTAAAATTAATTACTTTAGAGTTATTCTCTTTAGAAAAAGAAACGGGTTGTGAGTATATCAGATTCTTACCGGATTTCACTTCAAATCTGGTATTTATATTTTCATTTCCAGAATATGTAAGAATTACTTCTACCGGAAACTTGTTCTTAAGATATGCATACCGATTTACATTAAGCTGCTGAATTTTGGTATCGGTCACCTTTATAGTATCTCCAGCAATTATTGGGTATATCTGCTGTTTATACGCATTACTTCTAAACTGATAATCCCGACCATATGTTTGATTACCATCAGTAACCAATATTGTTGGTGCATTAGAGTTTTTGTAAATCTGATCTAGATTGTCTAGTGCTTTCGAAATATTCGTTTGTTTCTGATTAAAACCAAAACTTAAGGTATCCTTTAAATCATTAGAAAACGAATAGTACTTTACATCAAATCGTTTTTTAAGCTCCTCATTCGTCTGGATCTGATTTACAAACTGTAATACTTGCTGATCTTGATTAAGATGTTTTATTGAAGAAGAATTATCAACCGCAACTACTAATGTTGGCTTTTCTGTGTAATACGTATTTTTTCGAAATGTCGGATTAATTAATAAGATTAATAACGAAAATATGCTTAGAAAACGTAAAAAAGCAAAGAATAAGTTCCTTTTGGTTTTATTCTTTGCTTTATATATATATTGGAATAGCGCTATAATTAATGCAATTATCCCTGCCGCTATGATCAATCCTATATTTTGTATTTGCATTCTTATTAATTACGATGTAAATGTTCGGATTTACAATTTTTTACTTTCCACATTTTTTAAGATAGTCAATTACAAACCTGAAAATAATAACATTTAATTAAAAAGGTCTTAAACTTATTAAAAAACTATTCGAAAATTATTAATCGCAATTCTAAATTATTATTTAAGTAAGCATTCCACCATCTACATTAAGGACCTGTCCAGTAACATATCCACTTAGATCACTAGCCAAAAACAGACAAGCATTAGCTATATCTTCTGGCGCTCCTCCTCGCTTCAATGGTATTGCTTTTCTCCATTCATCAACAACTTTTTCATCCAGCTTACCTGTCATTTCTGTCTCGATAAAACCAGGTGCAATTACATTACTACGTATATTTCTGGAACCCAATTCTAAAGCTACTGATTTAGAGAAACCAATAATGCCTGCTTTTGAAGCGGCATAATTAGCTTGACCAGCATTTCCTTTTACCCCGACTACAGAACTCATGTTAATGATACTTCCACTGCGTTGTTTAAGCATTGTTCGTTGTACAGCTTTAGTCATATTAAATACACTTTTAAGATTAACTTCGATAACCTTATCAAAATCTTCTTCACTCATTCTCATAAGTAAATTATCTTTAGTGATACCCGCATTATTGATTAATACATCTATACTTCCGAAAGTTTCCAAAACATCCTTTACCAAACTTTCAGACTCTATAAAACTGGCAGCATTACTCTGATATGCTTTGGCTTTAACACCTAAATCGTTTAATTCTTTTTCTAAATCTTTTGCAGCATCTACTGAAGAACTATATGTAAATGCAACATTTGCACCCTGCTTCGCAAAAACTTGTGCTATTCCTTTTCCGATACCACGAGTAGCCCCCGTAATAATGGCGGTTTTACCTTGTAAGAGATTCATTCGCTCTGTAATATTTTTTTGGTTACATATCATTTATATATGATATGTATGATTTTGTGTCCTCAAATATAAGAATTACTAAGAGGTCACCAACAATAAACTCTTTGATTTATATTAGGTTTTATGTACGAGAACCTAATTAAAACACTTGCATTAAATTTTTATTTCATTAGAGAGCTGAATATACGGTAGTTATTACAATTGAAATCTTGCAAAAATGCTGAATTACTAAAACAACTATATTAAAAAAACCTCGATTAGGTATATCGAGGTTTTAGTATACTATTTAAGTCTTCAGTATTAATGATGCACAACAGCCTCAGATCTGTATGTATACATGTTTTTTTGAAAACTATGGTACTTTTTCATAGCCGAGAAAACTTCATCTCCTATTTCTTTTGAAACCTTAACAGAATCTTTTAACAAATCTGCTGTTTTACTTATAGTTTGCTTTAATCTACGCCCACTGTCATCCAACTCTAAAAATTGCTTATGCATATCCGGAGTGCACGGTTCACAGCGATAAGAATGTAACTCCGTAAGCATTCCTGAAAGCTCTTCTTTCATTCGACTTAACCTAAGTGTATGTGTCTGACGAGTTGGGGATTCTTTTGGGGTAGTTTGATTTTTCATAATGGTTTGGTTTTAAAGGTGAGTGTTTTAAATTTACCAAGAATTAATAAGACCTCAAAAAAAACTGGTAGTATATATACATGTTTTATATTTATGTTAAATAATTAAACGATTTATAAAAAAATCATCACTAAATGATAATTAAAATTTCATAAACCTCAATCACAAAACTTATAAATTAAGGGAAAATGCCCTATCAATTTTATAATTACAACCTAAATATTTCATAAGAATCAATGAATCAGAAAAAAAACTTTAAATGGGGAATCATTGGCTGTGGCAAAATTGCCCATAAGTTTGCAGAGGACTTAATGACTATCCAAAATGCTATATTATACGCGGTAGCAAGTAGAGATCTAAAAAAAGCCAAAGATTTTGGAAAAACATATAATGTCTATAGTTGCTATGGAAGTTATAATGAACTTGTAACAAACCCCGAAATAGATATTATCTACATCGCAACTCCTCATGTTTTTCATTTAGAAAATACACTAATGTGTCTAACTCATAACAAAGCGGTGTTATGTGAAAAACCTTTTGCCATGAATACAAAACAAGTAGAAGAAATGATTACTGTGGCAAAAAACAATAATACATTTTTAATGGAAGCCTTATGGACTTATTTTTTACCACATTATAAATATGTTTTAAACATTATACAATCTAAAGAGTTAGGAGAAATAAAAAGTTTAAAAGCTGATTTTGGTTTTGCAAGCACCTACAATCCTGAAAACAGAGTGTTTAATAAAAAACTTGGAGGAGGAAGTTTACTAGATGTAGGGATCTATCCTTTATTTGCAGCGTTAACTATATTAGGATATCCAGAAAAAATCGAAGCGAATGCTACATTTAATGAAGATGGGATAGATGAAAAATGTTCCATGCTACTCTCCTACAAAAACGATATCCAAGCATCTTTACAATCATCGATTACAGAAAAAACAAATACCGAAGCTATTATCGAATTGGAAAAAGCAACTATTATTATTAATAGTCGTTTTCACGAGCCATCTTCTGTCACTATCATACGAAATGGAGTTTCGAAATTACATGAATTTACAACAAATACAAACGGCTACAGTTTTGAAGCAATTCATGTACAAGAAATGCTAGAGAAAGGAAATATAGAAAGTACAGTTATGACCTTCGATAAAAGTCTACAATTGATTCATTTACTAGATACTGTGAGAGATAAAATAAACTTGCATTATGAATAACTTATTTTTCAGAAAATCTATTTGTTTCAGATGATACACAAATAAAAAAAAGCGTTCGATTAATTAATCAAACGCTTTCAATTTGTGTGAAAAAAAAGAGTGTTTATTTAGCTCCCCACTCTGCAAGGGAGTCTTTATTTAGCTTTACATAATCAGCATTTTTAGCCTTTTCTGCTAACTCTAAAGATGTTTTAGCAGCTTTTATTGCTCCATCTTTATCTCCAGTCTTAGCAAGAATTAAAGAATGTTGTCTATGATACCAGAATGCATCTGCTCTACCAGCAACAGCCTTTTCGATATGTTGTTTAGCTTTAGCATAGTCCTCTGTATCTTTATAAAACACTGCAGCTTGATAATGATCATTAGCAGATGGACCAGCCATTACTGTCTCTATGCTTGCAGATGCTTTTTCCTTAGTAGGAACATTTATTTTTACCGCAGCTTCTGTTTTTTCCCAAACAAAGTTCAAATGAGCACTATCCATAGTAAAATCACTAAACATAATTGTAAAAGTTTCTACATTAAATGGTAATGAATTGGCTTTCACCTTTACTTTAGCAGCTACTTTACTGTCATCCCACTCTCTTGGTGTTCCCCAGTTATTCGCATCGCTGTAAAATATAACTTCCCAGCTTTCTTTTCCTGGGTTAGTAAAAATCGCATACGTTCCTTTTTTAAGCGCTGCATCTCCTATTTTAACATCGTCACTAAAAGTGATCTGAGTATTTTTATTAGCTCCTGTTCTCCATAATTTATCATAAGGAACTAGGTTTCCAAAGATGGTACGCCCCTTCATGCTTGGACGTGAATATTCAACAGTAACATCTGTTAAACCTACTACTTGTTCTATTTTAGAAGAAGGACTAGGTTGAGGTGTTTTTATCTGAGCTTCCATTCCAAAAGATAGTAATGCAGCAGATACAAATAAGATGATCTTTTTCATTGTGTTTAAATTTAGTCTATTAATTAGTTTACTAATGACGAAATTAATAATTACACATACATTAAGAGTTAACAAAAACTTAAAATAAGGAATGCTATATTTGCCATCATTTCTAATTGTATGAGACGTAAATATATATCAGAGATTATAGGTACCTTTTCTATGGTGTTTTGTGGCACCGGTGCGATGACGATTAACGAAATTACTGGAGGTGATGTTAGCCATGTTGGCATCGCCGTCACTTGGGGACTCATAGTTATGGCAATGATCTATGCATTTGGTGATATTTCAGGAGCACACTTTAACCCTGCTGTTACAATAGCTTTTGCATATGCCAAAAAATTCGAATGGAAAGAAGTACCTAAATATATTGCAGCACAATTTATAGGTGCAATTGCTGCCAGTAGTATTTTACTTTTTCTGTTTCCCGAGAGTGAATTTCTTGGTGGAACACTACCTTCTTTTGATGATCTCAGGGCGTTTATTTTAGAATTACTCCTTACTTATTTTTTGATGTTAGTCATTATTAATGTATCCACTGGATCAAAAGAAGTTGGTATGATGGCCGGAATAGCGATCGGAGGCGTTGTACTTCTCGAAGCCATGTTCGCCGGACCTATGACAAATGCTTCAATGAATCCTGCAAGATCTCTGGGACCAGCATTGTTATCTGGCCATTGGGAACATCAATGGTTATATATGATCGCACCAATAATTGGAGCCATATTGGCTGTAATGACCTGTAAGCTTATCAAAGCGGACAACTGTTGTAAAGAATGCTAGCCCCTCTGCCAAATCTTCTATCTTATACAATAAACAAAATATCGAAAATAGATATCTATTAATTTTATTTATTGTTTAACACTTACTATTAAAAGATTAAACAAAATGATTGTACCTTTACCTTGAAAACAGGTGCAAAATGAAAATATACACACTAAAAGCAAAACAAAACTTACCCATTTCTCTTCAGGAAGCTTGGGACTTTTTATCAGACCCAAGAAATTTAAAAACTATTACTCCGGATTATATGGGGTTCAAAATTTTATCTGGTGCAGATAGAAAAATGTATCCTGGACAAATCATCCAATACATCGTAACTCCTGTCGCTGGCATTAAGACTAAGTGGGTTACAGAAATTACACACGCTGTAGACAAAGAATATTTTGTAGATGAACAACGATTTGGTCCCTATGCTCTCTGGCATCATAAACATTTTATCAAAGAAATTCCAGGAGGCGTAGAAATGGAAGATGTCATTGATTACAAAGTCCCTTTTGGAATTTTAGGACAACTAGTACATCCGTTTTTGGTTAAGCCTAAACTAAAAGAGATATTTGATTACAGAGAAAAAAAACTAATCGAAATGTTCGGAGTTTTCAATCATTCTACAGAAAAACAAACTGAACTAGTTTAATTATTAAGAAATTATTAGGAATGAGAAAAAATATTTTACTTATTGGTGGTAGCCACGGTATCGGATTTGAAATCGCATTAAAACTATACAACAAACACAACATCTTTATAGCTTCTCGTACTTCAGAGAACTTAGGCAACCTAGAAGTAACGCATATTCCATACGATGCATCAACAGACGAAATTGATACATCAAAACTACCTGAACGTTTAGATGGTTTTGTATACTGTCCTGGAAGTATAAATCTGAAACCTTTTAAAATGCTAAGTCCAGAAGTCTTTCAGGAAGATATGCAGATCAATTTTATGTTCTTGGTAAAAATCATGCATTCTATTCTTCCTCAATTAAAAAAATCCGACCAAGCAAGTTTAATTTTCTTTAGTACTGTTGCAGTAAAAGTTGGTATGCCTTTCCATACTAGTGTTGCAGCTGCAAAAGGCGCTATAGAAGGTTTCGCTAAAGCATTAGCAGCAGAATACGCTCCAAAATTTAGAGTAAATGTAATAGCACCTTCGTTAACTGATACTACATTGGCTGAAAGATTATTAGGTAATGAAAAGAAACGAGAAAAAATGGATGAACGTCATCCCCTTAAGCGTGTGGGAGAAGCAGAAGATATTGCTAACATTGCAAAATTTTTGTTAAGCGATGACAGCAGCTGGATTACAGGACAAGTATTAGGTGTTGATGGAGGAATGTCTACGTTAAATGTAAATTAATATGTCGCAAAAAGTTAATATCTTCTGGTTCAGAAGAGACCTTAGACTTGATGATAATATAGGTTTTCTAAAAGCCATTAAGGATGATTTACCTGTTTTACCAATCTTTATTTTTGATACAGAAATATTAGATAAACTACCTAAAGATGACGCCAGATTATCCTTTATACATAGTACTTTGCAAAAAATGCGCAAAGAACTACAAGACAATCATAACAGCTCTATTGCCTTTTTTTTTGGTAAACCTATTGAAGTTTTTAAGAATTTAATAAAAGATTATACTATTGAAAAAGTATACGCTAACCATGATTATGAACCATATGCAAGTACCAGAGATCAAGAAATAAAAAAACTATTAAAAGATAGCTCCATACAATTTACAACACATAAAGATCAGGTGATTTTTGAAAAAAGCGAAATCGTAAAATCTGACGGAAATCCTTATGTAGTTTTTACTCCATACAAAAATAAGTGGAAAGAACAATTTGACAAATCAAAGCTAAAGATTCACAATACTAATCCCTATTTAACCAATTTAATTCAAAACACTGAACTACCAAATTTTTCATTATCTGATATAGGATTTAAAAAATCTTCAATAGAAGTTCCAGATTATCTAGTTACTCCTGCACTTATTAATAACTATGAAGATACTCGTAATTTTCCAGGAATTGAAAACGGCACATCTGGATTAGGCCCTCATTTACGCTTTGGTACCGTGAGTGTTCGAAAAATGATCAAAAAGGCAATTGCAGAAAAAAATGATGTTTTTTGGTCAGAATTAATATGGCGTGAGTTCTTTATGCAAATTCTTTGGCACTTTCCTCATACTAAGAATAAAGCTTTCAGACCAAAATATGATCGTATTGAATGGCGTAATAACGAAAAAGAATTCGATGCCTGGAAAAATGGTAAAACAGGATACCCGCTAGTCGATGCAGGCATGCGTCAGCTCAATAAAACTGGTTATATGCATAATCGAGTGAGAATGCTGGTTGCCAGTTTTTTATGCAAACACTTATTGATTGATTGGCGTTGGGGTGAAACTTATTTTGCAGAAAAGTTATTAGATTACGATATGTCTGCTAACGTAGGTAATTGGCAATGGGCAGCAGGTTCAGGTGTGGACGCAGCTCCATATTTTAGAATCTTCAACCCTACTACACAAGTTACTAAATTTGATAAAAA
Source organism: uncultured Aquimarina sp. (assembly GCF_947492405.1). Taxonomy (GTDB): domain Bacteria; phylum Bacteroidota; class Bacteroidia; order Flavobacteriales; family Flavobacteriaceae; genus Aquimarina. The sequence continues at coordinate 432,129 of NZ_CANLMP010000001.1, read as the reverse complement.
ATTAGAATACATTAACACCTGGGTTCAGGATATCAACGAACTCACCTACCCACAACCTATAGTAGACCATAAAATCGCAAGAGAACGTTGTCTACGGGTATACAAAGAAGCGGTTGCTGAATAATCAAAATATAACATTTCTTTAAAAATATGGAATAAAGTTTTTTGTAATTTAATAGCATTATAAATCAATAAATTTTAAACCAATGAATACACAAGAAGTAGCCAATCGTTTAGTTGAACTGTGCCGAAAGGGCGAAAATATGCAAGCTTTAAAAGAATTGTACGCTGACAATGTAGTTAGCAAAGAAATGCCGGGAGCTCCCAACCCCATTGTTTCCGGAAAAGATGCAGTTACCAAAAAAAGTCAAGATTGGTATGCTAGTGTTGAAGAATTTCATGGTGGAGAAATTTCTGATCCTGTTGTTGCAGAAAACTACTTTACTTGTAAAATGAAAATGGATTGCACTTTTAAAGGACAAGGAAGGATGCAGATGGAAGAACTAGCTATCTATAATGTGAATAATGGAAAAATAGTAGAAGAACAATTCTTTTATTCTATGCCTCCTCAATAAAAAAAATATAAAAAATCAGGCTATTAGATAGCCTGATTTTTTATATACTACAGAAATCCCCACACTTTCTCTAGAGCTGGATTACGATTATCTTCTTTCCAGATAACGGACAGTTCTGCTTTTTGAGATATTTTAGGAATCTCTAAAAATTTCACGTCCAGATCAAATCCGTATTGTAGTGAGGTCGGAACAATTGCCACTCCTAACCCACTCTCAACCAACCTAAAAATCGTTTGCGCATGTACAGATTTATGAGACACGATTGGAGTAAATCCTTTATCCTCGCATATGCTCATGATCTTATCAAAATATATAGAACTATAATCCGAAGAAAACAATATGAAATGTTCCTTAGCAACCTGAGCTACACTTTTAAAATTTTCTTTATTCAACACATGATTTTTTGGTAAGACCAATGAAAATGTATCTGTTTGTACTGCTTTTATACATACTCCATCAGGTACTCTTGCTAATCGCACAAATCCTATATCCAATTCATCACTTACAATGGCCTTTACCTGATCGTAATTAGACATTTCTTCCAAACTAAACTGGATTTTAGGGTAGTTTTTGTCAACTTTCACCAAAAGTTCAGGTATAACCGTTTGTATGGCTGAGCCCAAAAATCCAATTCTAACTTCACCTTCACTACCTTTATCTATTAATGCAGTCTGCTTTATGGTAAAATCGATATGATTAAATATATAGGCAATTTCTTTTTTCAAATATTCTCCGGCAACCGTCAAACTTACATTTCTTTTATTCCTAATAAATAGCTCAGCGCCTATAATCTCCTCCATCTGTTTGATCTGTCTACTTAAACCTGGTTGTGAAATAAAAAGCCTTTCAGCTGCTTTCCTAAAGTGTAATTCTTCGGCTACCGCCAAAAAATATGTAAAGTGACGCAATTCTAATTGATAACCCATAGTTATTAATTATTGATAAAATTAGTATTTATAGGTATTAAAAATACATATTATCTTAGTCTACACAAAAAATGAATAGCGTATAATGTCTAAAACATCATCAAACTTTCGATTTGGAGAAGATTATCTTACCGCTGGTATAGCGGTAAATATAGCTTCAGGAAAAATTAAAGGAATCATTTCTGAGACTGCTCGAGAAAAAATAAGAAAAAGTCATCAGGTTGTCGAAAACATAGTAGATAAAGGTCATCCGGTTTACGGAATCAATACTGGGTTTGGTCCGTTGTGCACCACTATGATCTCTAAAGAAGAGACCAAAATACTTCAATCTAATATCTTACAAAGCCATAGTGTTGGTGTGGGTGAACCTATTGATAAAGAAATAGCCAAGCTCATGTTGATTTTAAAACTACAGTCATTATCTAAAGGGTATTCTGGTATTGCAGAAAGCACATTGGATCGTATACTTTGGCATATCGACAATGATGCAATCCCTGTAGTTCCTTCACAAGGATCAGTAGGTGCTTCAGGTGATTTAGCACCACTCTCCCATCTTTTCTTACCCTTAATTGGCTTAGGAAAAGTTATATATAATAGTAAAGAGATAAGTACTTCAACTTTATTTAAAGAAACAGAGATAACTTCTTTGGATCTGGGTCCAAAAGAAGGTCTTGCCTTAATTAACGGAACACAATTCATAGCAGCACACGCAGTCAAAGTAGTAGAGAAATTACATAGTTGTCTTTCGCAAGCGGATATTATTGGCGCTATGATGATAGAAGGGTTACAAGGTTCTGTAAAACCTTTTTACAACGAACTCCATGAACTGCGACCTTTTAAAGGCAATATCCATGTCGCTTCAAGAGTGAAGTCTCTTCTAAAAGGGTCTGAAATTATGGAAGACCATATTGATTGTGATCGTGTTCAGGATCCATATTCATTGCGATGTATTCCTCAGGTACACGGCGCTTCCAGAAATGCCTGGCTTCACCTTAAGGAATTAGTCGAAACTGAATTAAACTCCGTAACTGACAATCCCATCATCATTGATGAAGAGTTAACCATTAGTGGAGGGAGCTTTCATGGGCAACCATTAGCGATGGCAATAGATTACGCTTGTCTTGCTGCTTCTGAAGTAGGAAACATTTCAGATCGTAGAATATATTTAGCATTAGAAGGTAATTCTCCTGGCGTTCCAAAATTATTAATGGAAGACACTGGTATTAATTCAGGATATATGATCTTACAATATACTACCGCAGCATTAGCCAGTGAAAACAAAGGATTATGCTTCCCTTCTAGTGCGGATAGCATACCTACATCACTAGGGCAAGAAGATCATGTAAGTATGGGATCCATTGGAGGAAGAAAAGCGTTAAGAGTGATTGAAAATGTCGAAAAAATATTAGCTATAGAGCTTTTAACTGCAGCTCAAGCTTTTGAATTTAGAAAACCGATGAAATCAGGTCTTATTTTGGATGAAATTCACAAAACCGTACGTAAAGAAGTTTCTTTTGCAGAAAAAGATCGTGTTTTTGCGAATGATATAGAAAAAGGAATTGCTATTGTTAAAAATAAAACGATCATTACATTGGCCAATGATGTAGCCAATAAAGAGCGTTTATCTTTAGAAACTAAGTTCTCCTCTCAATTTGAAATATATTAATTATGACAAAGTACAAACTTATTGGCCCCATCACACAGCTCATTTCTATGAATGGATTACCGCTAAAAGGGGCTCTAAAAGATGAAGAATTAACTGTAATTCATAACGGAGGAATCCTAACCGAAGGAGAACACATTCACTCGATTGGAAATTACACTGATTTAATAGAAGTTGCCAGTAGTCTAGATGCAGAAATTATTGAATTATCATCTAATTATGTTTGTCTTCCCGGATTTATCGATGTGCATACCCACATCTGTTTCTCAGGTTCCAGAGCTAATGATTATGCTATGAGAAACTCAGGGAAATCGTATCTTGAAATAGCTAATGCAGGTGGTGGTATTTGGGACACAGTAACCAACACTAGAGCTGCAAGTCAAGAAGAACTTTGTCACGGCATTATAAAAAGAGCGAATCATCTTCTGAAAAATGGCATTACCACCGTAGAGGTTAAAAGTGGTTACGGACTTTCTGTTAAAGAAGAACTCAAAATGCTAAGAGCCATAAAAGATGCTAATTTAAACTTAGAATCAGATCTCATCCCAACCTGTTTAGCTGCTCATATGCTACCGAAAGATTATGATGGTAATCATCAGGAGTACCTTGATGAAATGGCATCAACGTTATTTCCCGTTCTTAAAGAAGAAAACTTAACTAATAGAATCGATGCCTTCGTTGAGCAAAGTGCTTTTTCCAAAGAAGATATAGAACCTTATTTCGAAAAAGCAATAGAAATGGGATTTGATATTACCGTGCATGCAGATCAATTTACACCTGGAGGAAGCGACATAGCGGTAAAAGTTAATGCAGTGAGTGCTGATCATTTGGAAGCCAGCACAGATACAGAAATTAAAACCTTAGCAGAAAGCAATGTTACATCCGTAGCACTACCAGGAGCATCCATAGGTTTAGGATGTGATTTCACTCCGGCGCGAAAAATTCTGGATGCTGGAGGTGCTCTGGCAATTGCAAGTGACTGGAATCCCGGATCTGCACCTATGGGAGATTTACTAACACAAGCTTGTATTTTAGGAACTTTTCAAAAGCTTAGCAATACTGAAGTATTAGCAGGAATTACATCTAGAGCTGCAGCTGCTTTAAAACTAGAAGATCGAGGTAAACTTGCTCCAAGAATGTTAGCAGATTTTTGTCTTTTTTCTACAGATCATTATAACGAAATCGTATATCATCAAGGAAAACTGACTCCTTCTATGGTTTGGAAACGTGGAGATGCAGTGTACACAGAAAACTAAAATAAAACAATATTTCAATGATCCGGATGTGATCAGAAATTACACCATATAAGTATGACAACTTTCAAAGAACAAATCATAGCGGGTATTCCCAAAATACTTCCACAAAAAAAACATCTTAGTTCAGAGATAAGCAGAGCTCCAAAAAGAAAACAAATCTTATCTATTGAAGAAAAGAAATTAGCACTTAAAAATGCGCTAAGGTATTTCCCAACAAAGTGGCATGAAGAATTAGCAAAAGAGTTTCTTGAGGAGCTTAATGAATATGGCAGAATTTATATGTATCGATTTATGCCGGATTATAAAATGTATGCCAGATCCATTCATGAATACCCGGCAAACACTTCACAGGCTGCAGGAATTATGTTGATGATACAAAACAATCTGGATCCTGTTGTGGCACAACATCCGTATGAGCTAATCACTTATGGTGGAAATGGTGCAGTGTTTCAGAATTGGGCGCAATATTTAATTACGATGCATTATCTTGCTACAATGACCGAAGAACAGACACTACATATGTATTCTGGTCATCCTATGGGATTATTTCCTTCATCAAAAGAAGCTCCAAGAGTAGTTGTTACAAATGGAATGATGATTCCAAATTATTCTAAACCGGATGATTGGGAAAAATACAATGCACTAGGCGTTACACAATATGGACAAATGACGGCAGGCAGCTATATGTACATTGGTCCGCAAGGTATCGTTCACGGGACCACCATTACTGTAATGAATGCTTTTAGAAAAACATTAAAACCTGGAGAAGACAGTGCTGGAAAAGTATTTCTTACAGCTGGTTTAGGAGGAATGAGTGGCGCACAACCAAAAGCAGGTAATATTGCTAAATGCGTTACAGTTTGTGCCGAAGTAAATCCTGATGCAGCAGAAAAACGTTATGAACAAGGCTGGGTGGATGAAATTATCGGCAACTTAAATCACTTGGTTGAAAGAGTACAAAAAGCAATTCTGAATACCGAAATAGTTTCTATCGCGTATAAAGGAAATATAGTAGATGTTTGGGAACGTTTTTATGATGAAAACATCTATATACATCTCGGATCTGATCAAACATCATTGCACAATCCATGGTCAGGTGGATATTATCCTGTAGATATGAGCTATGAAGAATCCAACAAAATGATAGCTAATGATCCAGATACCTTTAAGATAAAGGTTCAGGAATCCTTAAGAAGACATGCAACTGCTATTAACAAACACACAGAAAAAGGCACCTACTTCTTCGATTACGGAAATGCGTTTCTTTTAGAAGCATCTCGTGCCGGAGCCGATGTCATGGCAGAAAACGGAATTGATTTTAAGTATCCATCTTATGTACAGGATATTCTGGGGCCTATGTGTTTTGATTATGGTTTTGGACCTTTTAGATGGGTATGCACCTCAGGAAATCCAGAAGATTTAGATACTACAGATCAGATTGCCGTAAAAGTAATGCAGGAAATTAAAGCTACTGCTCCTAAAGAAATTCAGCAGCAAATGCAGGATAACATTACCTGGATTAATGAAGCGAAGCAAAATAAGCTCGTTGTAGGCTCTCAAGCTAGAATTCTATATGCAGATACCGAAGGAAGAGCAAAAATCGCTGAGGCGTTTAATAAAGCTATAAAATCAGGCGATATATCTGCTCCTGTTGTCTTGGGTAGAGATCATCACGATGTTAGCGGAACGGATTCACCGTATCGAGAAACCAGTAATATTTATGACGGTAGCAAATTTACCGCAGATATGGCTATCCATAATGTGATTGGTGATAGCTTTAGAGGTGCCACATGGGTATCCATTCACAATGGTGGAGGTGTTGGTTGGGGTGAAGTAATCAATGGAGGATTTGGATTGTTATTAGATGGATCTAATGAAGCCTCGCGCCGACTAAAAAACATGCTGTTTTATGATGTAAACAATGGAATATCTCGCAGAAGTTGGGCTAGAAATGAAGAAGCTTTATTCGCTATAAAAAGAGAAATGAAACGTACACCAGAACTTAAAGTAACACTACCTAATATTCTAGAAAATAATATTTTAGATAAATTATTTTAACAACAAACACACCTGTGTAATATTTTATACATCAGCATTATCTTAGCGTATGAACATTTATAAAAAAACAGATACAAACATTTGGACAGGACGAACATCTAATGATCAATTATACCTCCACGAAAAAGTAACTTGTATTGATTTAGAAAATGATGAACTACCTGAAAATCAAAATATAAATTTTGCTATTTTAGGATATGCTTGTGATGAAGGCGTTAAAAGAAACTTGGGAAGAGTTGGTGCAGCATTAGCTCCAGACATCATCAGAAAAATGATGGCACCACTATCTAACCACTTCGACCATAAGATTCATATTGTAGATGCTGGAAACATTTTTTGTAATGAAAGCGCTCTAGAAAAAACCCAAACCTATACTTCAAATAAAGTATCACAATTAATTGACAGTAAACATTTTAATATTATATTGGGAGGAGGTCATGATTTAGCATATGCACATTATAATGGCATCAAAAAAAGTAAGCCAAACACTACAATCGGAATTATCAATCTGGATGCACATTTTGATTTAAGACAAGTGAAAACTGAAGCAAATTCTGGTACTCCATTTTATCAAATTGCAAAAGAAAACGATCGTTTCAAATATCTTTGCCTCGGAATTCAAGAAGAATCTAACAATAAAGAATTATTTGAAACTGCCAATGCACTTGAAGTACAATATATCAAGAATACGAGTTTTACCATCGAAAACAAAGATCGTATTAGCTCTGTTATTGATAACTTTATAACCCAAGTGGATCATGTGTATTTAACTATCGATTTGGATGGTTTCTCATCAGCGTATGCACCTGGTGTCAGTGCCCCTTCTCCATTTGGTTTTTCTGTAGATATTGCGCTACTTGTTATTGAGCAAATTTGTAGATCCGGTAAATTAATCAGTACAGACATTGTAGAGTTAAACCCCTCATACGACATTGACAATTGTACTGCCAGACTAGCTGCCAGGTTAGCATATTATATTATGAAATTTATTTCCTCTTCATAATTTTATTTTTTGTTCCTTCGTTTATACATTTACAATACAATAAGTAACCTAATGGAACAAACTGCACTAGTACTGATTTATATTCATGCTTTTTTTGGTGGTATTGGGTTGTTATCAGGCTTAGTAAGTATTATTGGTAAAAAGGGTAAATTTTATCACCGTAAAGCCGGAATCGTATTCTCTACAGCAATGTTTGTTAGTGCTTTAATTGCAATTCCCATTACACTGCTACCTAATCACGAAAATTTATTACTACATCTACTTTCGATTTTCACAATTTACCTTGTGATTTCAGGAAACCGAGTGCTTCGGTTTAAGAAACACCATACTTTAGGAGTGCTTGATATAGTCATTACCAGCATTATGGGGCTCGTCTTCTTAGGAATGATCAGTGTAGGCATCTATTATCATATACAGGAGCTTCCTAAAAGCACCCTGTTCTTCTTTTTTGGAGGATTTGGTATTATGGCTAACTTAAGGGATATTAAACTATTTAAAACCTTTAAACTCAATTCTACCGCGTATTTATCTAATCATATTGGAAAAATGTCTGGTGCCTATGGAGCTGCTGTAACTGCATTTTTATTAGCTGCATTAAATTCCAGTACTTTATGGATTTGGCTTACGCCTTCAATAATTACCTTATTATTTGTAACCTTTTGGAGACGAAAAATAGCTAAAACAGATATCTAAACAATATCTCTAACAACAACTTAATTTTAGCGTTAAAAAACATAATCTTTTTCAGTACTTAAAATCTAATTACTTTTGTATCTTCGAAAAATACGTATACAATCAATTTCCGCTAAGGGAATTATATACATTGATCATCTTTCGGGCTTTTATTATTAAAAAGACTATATCCTTCATCTATTGAAAAATAAAGGTGATTAATTATGTTTTATGGAGGCAATTAATTTTTATCAAATATCAATTTTTCTTTTACAGGGATTCGTTGTTTCCTTTTTAGTCTTAATTCTATTTCATTTTCGAAAAGTTACCGGTAACGGATTGTTATTTACTGCACTGGGTATGTTTCAGTTTATTCAGGTATTTACAGCTACTACCATGTACTTTGAAGTATATGATGGTATTATAGTATCTCCTGGCTCCTCTGTCTTGTTCTCGGTCACTCTTTTTTCTGTACTTATATTTTACATTAAAGAAGATGCCTTATTAACACGAAGACTTATTTATGCATTGGTAATTGCCAATTTGATGATTGTAATTCTTCTACTACTTTTTGGAATTAATTTAGAAGATTCTAATATGCATCAAGTATCATTCAGGATGTTATCAGACTTTTTTAACACAAATGTTTTCCTTTTAGTGTATGGTACCACACTCCTATTCATTGATTCGATTTTGATCATTTTTATCTTTGAATATATTTCGAAATATATCCAGTCCTTATTTTTAAGAATATTTATAACAATGCTTATCATCCTCTCCTTTGATGCCGTATTGTTTAGTGTAATAGGGTTTTGGAATACTGGTAATATATCCAGTGTTTTAATTTCTGGATTATCGTCCAAAATAGTAATGAGTTTCTACTACGGAATATTATTTACTATTTATATAAAATATTTTCAAAAAGAAGTATCAGAAAACAGCTATTCAACATTTAAAGACGTTTATCATTCCCTTACTTACCGACAAAAATTTGAAGAAGCAGAAAAAGTTATTCAACTTAGCGAAAGTCGATACCAAACACTTACAGACATATCACCTGTTGGTATATTTATGACTAAAGCAAATGGTAAAACTACTTTTGTAAATGAAAAGTGGTGCAAAATTGCTGGCTTATCACAACAAGAAGCGATGGATGACGGATGGCTTAAAGCAGTGCATCCTGAAGACAGAAAAAGACTACGATCTGGTTGGTATGACGATGCAAAAAGAAGAAATGCATCGCATGCCGAATATAGGTTTTTGCGTCCTGATGGAACAATCAAATGGGTATTAGGCCAAGCAATTCCTGAGTATAATGAAAAAAAAGAAATTATAGGATACGTAGGAACCGCAACAGACATTACTGAATTAAAACTTTATGAAATAGAACTCAATAAAATGAAAGATAAAGCCGAAGAAAGTGATCGTCTTAAGTCGGCTTTTTTAGCAAACATGAGTCACGAAATCCGTACTCCTATGAATGGTATATTAGGTTTTGCAGAATTACTTAAAGAACCTATACTTACGGGAGATGAACAACAATTATACATTAGTTTGATCGAAGAAAGTGGTGCTCGTATGTTAAACATCATCAGAGATATTATTGATATTTCTAAAATTGAGTCTGGACAGGTAAAGGTTTTTCTGTCTAAAGTAGATATTAATGAACAAGTAACTTATTTATATCAGTTCTTTAAACCAGAAGCAGATCGAAAAGAACTACAGTTATCATTTAGTAATCACTTACCAGATGATAGTGCGCTTATTAAAACCGATAAAGAGAAGTTTAATGCCATACTTACTAATCTGGTAAAGAATGCTCTTAAATACACTCCTGAAGGCTCCGTTTCGTTTGGCTATGAGGTAAAAGATGAGTTTTTACAATTTTATGTTAAAGACACAGGCATGGGTATTGCCAAAGATAGACAAAAAGCTATTTTCGAACGTTTTGTACAAGCCGATATTGAAAACAACTATGCCATAGAAGGAGCCGGTATAGGATTATCGATTGCCAAAGCTTATAGCGAAATGTTAGGCGGTAAAATCTGGTTAGAAAGCAAAAAAGATTTAGGAACAATTTTCTACTTTACCATTCCATACACTAAATCGTAACTAAAAAAAGGGTTATTGAATAATACGTTTACGTAACAAAAAGAACAAAACTACTTATTAAAAACAATAGTCTCTACCCAATAATTTCCTAATTCTTCATATTCCATTTCTTTCATTGCTCCTACCCAAGGATCTATTATTAAAACCGTTTCATCATCAGTATACCCAACAATCAATAAGGCGTGTGCTGCAAAATCACTATAGTTTTGAGTACCAATAAGAATAGGTCGATCACTATCTATTAGATCTTGTAATTCCACAAAAGTTAATTTGGGATCTTTTCCGAAAATTAGGCTTCTATATTCTGTATGAACATATGAAAAGTGAGAAGATATTTGTGGTTGCAAGGTGAATAAATCCAAACCTTGACCATCAGCCCCAAACATTTCATCTAGCTTTTTTTCTGACTGATGTAATCCATAACTCTGCAATGCCATTGATAAAGCTGCTGCCCAGCAATTATTCATGCCCTTCTGTTCCTCTGGCAGAATATAAAGTACTGAGGTCTTTTTTCTTTTAGTGTCTGTTACTTCATTCATAATGCTATTCTTTTGTGTTTATCTAAAAGTTGGTAGTATTTGGCAAAACATATTCCTATAATCACTAAAAGTAAACAAAATTAACATCATAGTAATAATAATGGGGTATGAATACACCTACAAAAACAAAACACAAACACCACAAAAACAACAACTTAATACTTTTCTTGAATCCAGGCAGTAATAGTAAGAATAAGTTTTTCTTTTTCTAAATCATTATGTAGCTCGTGATATCCACCATCAAAAGAGATAAAATCAATATAGTTTGTTTTTTTTGCAAATTCCTTACTAGCATTAAAATCTGTTATCTGATCTTCGGTGCCGTGCACTAATAAAACAGGAGTTTCTAATTGAGAAGCTTTAGTTATTGCCCAATCACCTGCTTTTATTATAGGTAAAGAAAAGTTAGCGCTTACTTTATCATGAACTAAAGGATCATTTTTATATTTATCCACTTCTTCTTTTATTCTAGAGATTGCTTTTACATCTAGTCCAGAAGGCAGTGTTACCGAAGGGGCTATTTTTTGGAATAATTTACCTATTGTCATTTTCCAAGCAGGCGGTTGAAATGCCAATCGTAAAAACGGGCTTGTTAGAATAGCTCCAGTAATTTTAGGGGCATTTCGTAGAATATAATTGATAACTAAGTTCCCGCCCATACTATGACCATACAGAAAAACAGGAAGATCACCTGCAATTTCGCTTGCCTTTTGACAAACAATATCTAAAACTTTCATTAATGCATCATAACTTGGGCAATGTCCCCTCTTACCAATACTCTTTCCGTGTCCGAAATTATCATAAGTAATAACCGCTATATGTTCCTTTAGTAATTTAGGAATCACATAATCCTCATACCTTGAAGAATATTCACCCATGCCGTGTACTAACAGAATCATTGCTTTACAGTCATCTGGTATCCAATACTGCCCAAATAATTCATGTTCTTTATATTCAAAAAAATATTCTTGATGTTGCATGGTTTAAATATACTATTAAAATAAAGCCTTCATACAACTAGATTAACATTATTAATACTTGATTTTGTATAAACAATTAAGGACAGTTTTATTTTTATTAATTATATACAGCTTTATGGTAAAAAATTATATATCGAGAGATAAAATCAGTACAAATTAAGTATTACTAGGTAACATTTTATATAGTTATGACACATACATTAAACCTAACTGTAATTCGACAAATGAATTTCTATTTTATTTTTCTTTTTTTTAATTATTGTTAATCAAAAAACTTTGATTAACAATAAGAGGATCACTAACAAGAATAGAGTTTAAATATGTCAATCATTAAAGTTTAAAAACATTAAAAAACATTTATATCCATTGATTATAAAAATATCCTAAGTCCCAGAAATATGTTCAAAAATCCATTTTCCTTCTCAGGGAGGATACGTCGGCTAGAATATGGCCTAAGTTACCTCATATTCATAGCATCCTTTTTTTTGATAGGAGTTATCACCGAAATTATACCAGAAGCAGAATCTTTAATAGTATTAATAATTTTACCTTCATACTGGTTTCTAATAGCACAAGGTTCCAAACGTTGTCATGATTTAGGAAATAGTGGTTTTTTTCAGTTGATTCCTTTTTACGGCCTTTTTATGCTATTCGAAGAAGGAAATTATGGAGTTAATAAATATGGTTACAATCCTAAAGAAATTGATGCCCCAATTGTTAAACGGGAACCATTCAAATTAAGAATACCATTACCTCCAGGAAAATCAAATATTAATATATTAAGTGAAATATTGTGTTTTGTTTTATTAAACACATTACTCATTCAGCTTTCAAATAATTATGTAGAAAAGGAATTTTTTAGTTTTTTGTGTATATTTATTTCTATACTCGTGTGTTTCTTCTTATTGTTAATATTTGCAAATAAGAAAAAGGCTTTGCCAGAATTTAACTCTTATTTATTTAGACAAAGATTAGCCTATTCTGCAATACTTTCAATAAGCATTTACTTATATAATCTTACTTTTAATTATACATCGTTTCAGTTAGAAGATATATCGTATGCTATCTTCTTAGCCTTGGTAATACTTGGTGTCACCTATCTTCCATTTTTAATCTACAAATCAATTTTTAAGAAAAGAAAGGAGGAAGTGGTATATGAAAACTAAGTACTACATCTGCACTTCTCTAATATTATTTGTTTTAATTCTCGTAGTTGGTTACTCAAACAAAGTAGAACTGAGTGATATAGTTATCTGGTCTGATAGGCCCGTAAATTGGTTAGATTTTCAGCAAGTAGAAGAGATTGATGATGACTTTGATGCTGCAATCTTTTCTGAAATATATTGCCCTAATATTATTAACGAAGATAATCCATTAGTATATGCATTTATGGATCCTAATCAATCGGAAAGATTAAAAGATTCTGTGCTGGATCCTCAATTGTTAAAACACGAACAATACCACTTTAACATTACAGAATATCACGCTCGTTTATTACGTAAACAAATCGTTAAAAAAGGAGAAGAAAACATTTCGACATCTACACTTCAAGAGTTATATGATATGTACGATAAAGAAAGAGCAAAAATGCAATCAGAATACGATGAAACTTCAGAACATAACGCAAACACACAAAAGCAAAGATATTGGGAACTTAAAATTGATGATTTACTCCGTCAAACAGCTTACTATAATGATCCAAATATTTATAACTACTACGACTTCACAAAACAAAGTACGGAATATTACAAGCATATTTATCATACACTAGAGCACGAAATTCTGACTTCACACCCAATCAGTAAAGCCGATCATAAGTATGGGAAATGTTATAAAGTAGAACGTAATGACAAAGAAGTAATCATCAAATATTATAAAAATGGAAAATTAACTAATGGAGGCATCTTTAAAACTGCTATTACTAAAATAATTAAACCTACAGATTCAATATCCGAGGTGCATCATTACAACAAAGATTTAACTCGAAATACTGTATTAAACAAATCCATTTCTAAAACTATATGGAATGCCAATAATGATATGACCATTTCATACTTTGATGAAAATGAAAACCCTATAGAATATAAATCCGTTCATAAAACTATTTGGAAATATGATTCCAAAACTAAAAATCGATATGCTAGTTATTATGATATAAATAAAAAGCCGACCACAAATAATGATCTTGTTTTTCATGAAAGAAGAGAATTTGACAGACATGGGAGAACCATTAAAATTTCCAATTTTAACTCTGAAGACGAACCTATGAACGACAAAGACTACATCTCAATTTATGACTATGTACTTGATGATTTTCATAAAATAAAAAGAACAAGATTATATGATAAAGGAGGTAGTTTTGCAACTCATTTGTCAGAATACAATCTACACTATAACTATGATGAAAGAGGTAATCTAGTAAAGTTTATGAATCTTGATAAAAATGGAGGTCAAACAGAAAATAATGAAGGAATATGTATGTATGAGTATTCCTATGATTTAAAAGATAATTATACCTCTGTTAGAACATATAACGCATCAGAATTACCCGTAATAGGAAATGATGATTACTTTATACAAGTATGGGATTACGATCATAAAAACAGGATTAAATTTACAGCTAAATACTATGATGGTTATGTATTGGCTTTTGATGACAATCGAAATGGTGCCATCAAATATGAATATATCAATGACTCGGTTCGAAATGTTTTAAATATAGACGTTTACAATACAATTTTCAAAAACGATTATGGGTATGCGATTAGAAAACAATACGCAAACAAAGATGAAGAAGTAGTCCGAGAGTTATTTCTAGACGAAAATGAATGTTTTGCAACTTCGGAAGATGGTATCGAAATACACGAATATGCTTATGACGAAAAAGGTAACTTAATTAAAGAAAAGAAGTTGGATTCTTTAGGTAAATTAAAACCTCACAATAAAGATGTAGCCATTACACATTGGGAATATGATCACCATAATAACAAAACCAAAACTACATATTATCAAACGGATAGTATACTGGCAAACGCAAATCAAAACGTTACGTATAACGTTTATACTTACAATAAAGACAATCTCTTTATAGAACGCACCAACTACGATAAAAATATGAACCCAGCATTATTAAACGGTGTGTTTAAAATAATATATGAATACAATAGTATTGGTAAAGATACGCTGGTTAAAGAATTTGACACACAAAATAAGTTGATCAAAGGGGTTTGTACCACTCATTACACCTACAACCAATATGGCAACATTACTCGTGAAACTTATTATAACTCTAGAAATCAAAAGGTTTCATATCAAAATGGAATAAATGCTATTGAATATTTATATGATAATCAACAACGTTATATTGGTCATAAGAATTACAATAGATTTGACAACCCTACTAATGATGGAAATGGTGTTTTTTACGAAAAAAAGACCCTGAATAGATCTGGTCATCTTATTTCTTATGAGTACTTCAATAAAAAAGGCTTCCCAGTTATTGGACCTAACGGATATCACAAAGTAATCTATGAGTATAATGATTCTGATTTGTTAATTAAAGAAAGTACCTACGATACCGACTTTAATTTGGTTAATGATAATAATGGTGTAGCAGAATACAAATATACCCGGGCTGCGTCAAGCCTCATAAAGACCATGAAATATTACGACAAAAATGGTGAGCCTACAGAAAATAAAAATGGTATTGCAGAAACAATCTATCTCGAAGCTATGAACGGTTTGTATTTTTTGGAAAAACAACTAGATATAAATGGAGAAGAAATAAAAAAAGATGTAGAGGAATAAAAATGATTCTGAAAATCAGATCATTACTTTTCCATATGCTAAATAAGTAAAATCGACCTAATCACAAAGACTATTTATTACACATTCTCGTTTTCATATTATTTCCAAAACTTCTTCTAAACAGTAATTTCTTTGAGCGATTGTATTTGGATGCTCCTATTAGCATTAATATTTTTTACTTTACAGGAATTATATCCATGTACCAAATTCCCTAAATTAGCTAATATTCATCCACAATATCCTGCGGTTTAAGCACAATTGAATGTTTTAATGAAATAGTGATCTTATTTTTGAATATAAACCATTAATTATTTCGATCATGAACACACAAAAAATACTTACACTAATTATTTGCGGGATATCATTCTTTGCAAACTCTCAATCTTATGAATTAAGTACATCTACAGGTCCGTATATTAACTTAATTAATAGCACATCTTTAAACGGTACAGCACCATGGGATGATCCTGAGTTTGCAATTCCAATTGGGTTTGATTTTGAATATTTTGACATTACGATGAATCAAATTTACATCGATGACTGGGGATTTGGAGCTGGGTTAACATCAAACCCAAATGAAACAGGAATTCTACCAGCATTAGTTGCTTATGGAGCTGATATTGTCGATAGAGCTTATGATGATAACAACCAGAATGCAACTACTGGTGCTTTATCAAATATCTCATACTTGGTTGAAGGCACTACCGGAAATAGAATATTAAAAATTGAGTGGAACAATGTAGGTTTCCTCTCGGATATAGTAGCAGATGGTATCTCTACTGATTTTACAAATTTTCAGTTATGGCTATTTGAAGGTTCTAATGATATAGAAATTCATTTTGGTCCCAATTCTATATCTGATCCAGATGAAGCCTTTGATGGAGAAACTGGTTCTTCAATTGTTCTAATTCCTGCTTATAACTTTGTAACAGACGTTATTGTAGAGAATGCCACTTTTTTATCCGGCAACCCTACTAACCCAACCGTAGTACTTTCGACCATAGATGACAATACTTTTCTGAATGGCGTAATTCCGAACGGAACTATTTATAAGTTTACAAGATCTACACTTAGTACGGAAGAATTTCAATCCGCTACGACGAAATTAGAACTATTTCCTAATCCTTCCAAAGATGCAATATCTCTTTCTGGTATAACAACTGACGAAAAGTATGAAATTTATAATCTGTTGGGAAATAAAATAGAAGAAGGCATCATTAATAAGAATGAAAGAATTAATATTCAAAATTATTCAAAAGGAGTATATCTAATTAAATTTGATAATAATCAAACGCTTAAATTCATTAAAAGTTAATTGTTGAATACCTTAAAAATCTCTTATGTTTGAAAGAGTGTTATCCTTCAAACATAAGAGATACAAATTCGGCTACACAAGCGGGTTTATCTACTCCTTCTATTTCTACGGAACAATCCCAGGTGATCTTTAATCCATTTTCTGCATACGATTCAATCATCTGGATACTGCTATGCAACCTTAATTTACTATCCACCAAAACTGGATGTGGAAATCGTACTTTATTCAATCCATAATTAACTCCCATGGCAAAACTTTCTATATGAATAAGATCCATCAACATTTTGGATAATAAAGAAACAGACAGAAAACCGTGTGCAATTGGTTTCTTAAAAGGTGATTCTTTTTTGATCCGTTCCAGATCTACGTGCACCCACTGAAAATCCTGTGTCGCTTCCGCAAAGGCATTAATCATCTTCTGGGTGACAGTAAGCCACTCTCCTGTTGGTAACGACTTCCCTTCATGCGTTTTAAACTCTTCAAAATTTTTACAAATTAGTTGATTCATGATTTTTATTGTTATATGATCTTCAAAAATCTATTCTCGATACCCTCCATAGGCGGGCAGGCTATCCTTATTATCATAAATCTGAATACTTGAATTGAAGATTTTTTTTAAACTTTAATTGAAACACTTGCAACCTATCTCGAGATTCCTCCATCAATAGTTAGACAAATACCGGATACATAAGATGCTTCATCTGATGCCAGATACAAGTATCCATATGCTATATCTAAAGGTGTAGCTGCTTTTTTTAGAGGAATTTGTGATTTAATGCCTTCGATATGTTCTGCTGGTATTTGCTCTGTCATTTCGGTTAAGGTAAAACCTGGTGCCAGCGCATTTGCTGTAATGCCGTACTTCCCTAATTCCATTGTCCAGGTTTTAGACATGGCTATTACTCCTGCTTTTGTAGCTGCATAATTTGTTTGTCCAAAATTACCGCGTAATCCCACATTAGATGCAGCAGAAACGATTCGTCCATACCCCGCTTCTTTCATATATTGGGAAACCACTTGTGTACACAGAAAAACACCTTTTAGGTTTACATCAATTACCGCATCCCACTCGGCTTCACTCATTTTATGAAGAGTACGGTCTTTTGTAATACCAGCGTTATTAATCAAGATATCTATTTTACCATATTTTTTATGGATTCTTTCGGCTTCAGCTTCAATAGCTGTTTTATCTGTTACAGAAATATTAGTAAACTCTGCAACTTGATCTTTTGCTGCAATAGCAGCTGCAACACTTTCTCCTTCAGTTAGCAAATCCCATATAACTACGGTTGCTCCTTCCTGAGCAAACAATTCGGATATAGCTTTACCTATTCCTCTGGCTCCACCAGTAATAATCGCTACTTTATTTTTTAGTCTCATATATTTAATTACTATTTATAAAAAGTCAATTATCTTTAAATTAAAAATGCCGTCACACCGAGCGGAGTCGGGGTGTAATCAAACAATTATTCCCCTCGACTCCGCTCGGGAAGACAGAAAGAAAAACCCAACAATAATTAACCTTTTTTCATTATTCTATTTTTCTCTAAGAACACTGAATCACTACTTTCCCTCTTACCTTTCGTTCCATCATTTCTTCTAAGGCATTAGGAGCTTGGTCTAGCGGATATATCTTATGAATATGTGGTTTTAGTTTGCCTTCTCCCAACCATTGCATTAACTGCATGGTATTCTCTAAATTTTTCTTAGGGGTTTTCATGGCAAAATTACCCCAGAACACTCCTACTATAGAACAGCCTTTCAGTAATGTAAGGTTCAAAGGTATTTTAGGAATATGTCCTGCTGCAAAACCGATAACCAGATATCTGCCTTCCCAGGCAGTAGCACGCAATGCGGATTCAGAATAATCACCACCAACCGGATCATATACTACATCAGCACCTTTTCCATCGGTGAGTTCTTTGATTCTCGACTTTAGTTCTTCAGTTTTATAATTAATGACTTCATCAGCTCCATATTCCTTGCATAACTTAAGTTTCTCATCAGAAGAAGCCGCAGCAATTACTTTGGCACCCATCAGTTTTCCTAATTCTACAGCTGCCAGACCTACACCTCCAGATGCTCCTAAAACTAATAGAGTTTCTCCTTCTTTTAGTTTTGCTCTATCTTTTAATGCGTGATACGATGTTCCGTAGGCGATCATAAAAGATGCTGCAATCGGAAAATCCATTTTTGGCGGTTTTTTAAAGCATACATTAGCTGGCACCGCCACTTCTTCTGCATATCCGCCTTGCATCACAAATCCAAAAACGGCATCTCCTACCTTAAGATGCTTAACTCCTGATCCTACTGCTTTCACTATCCCTGCCACATCACTTCCTGGTGTGAATGGTAATTCTGGTTTAAACTGATATAATCCCTGAATGATCAAGGTGTCAGGAAAATTAACTCCACAGGCCTTAACGGTCACTAGGACTTCGTGGTCCCTAGCCACTGGGCTTTCTATATCTTTTACTGCCAAATTAGATGGCGGTCCATATTGTTTACATACTATTGCTTTCATAGTAGTTGGTTAGTTTTTGAGTGATTGAATAAACCTATTGTTATTTAGATAATTTTTAGGCAAAATTCTATTCTCGATACACTTCTCCTAATGTCGAAGCACTCGAATTGACGGATTTTATTATTCTTCAATAACTTTTAATACTAGTTTTCCCATTTTATCTCCAGAAAAAAGGCGTAAGAATGTTTCGTGGAAGTTTTCGATTCCATCATAAATATCTTCTTTGGTTTTAAGCTTTCCATGAGCAATCCAGCCTCCCATTTCCATGGCTGCCTTGCCATAATCTTTAGCATAATCCATAACCACCATCCCTTGCATTGTCGCACGATTTACTAATAACGACAAGTAGTTTTTAGGTCCTCTCATATCCTCCATATTGTTGTATTGTGATATAGCTCCGCAAATCACAATTCTTGCTCGCATTCGAAGTCTTGACAAAGCGGCATCCAGAATTTCTCCTCCAACATTATCAAAATACACGTCAATACCTTTTGGGCATTCACGTTTGACAGCATCATAAATATCTTCAGATTTATAATCAATCGCAGCATCAAAGCCTAATTCATTTACTACGTAGTCACATTTATCCTTTCCTCCTGCAATTCCAACAACGCGACAACCTTTGATTTTGGCAATCTGTCCAACGACACTGCCCACAGCTCCTGCTGCTCCGGAAACTAACACGGTATCTCCTTCTTTGATTTTACCTACTTCCAAAATCCCGAAATATGCCGTCATTCCTGGCATTCCTAAGGTACCTATATACAAAGGCAAAGATGCTAAGCTAGGATCTACAGCATACCAATTATCGCCATTAGTCACTGTATACTGCTGTACACCACCCCAACCAGTTAGATAATCACCTTCTTTAAATTTTGGATGATTATTGGATTTTATCACTTTTCCGATAGAACCAGCACGCATGACATCATCCAATTCAACAGGTTCAATATAGGATTTACCTTCACGCATCCAACCTCTCATTGCCGGGTCTAATGAAATATAATGATGTTGTACCAGTACTTCTCCTTCTGCAGGTTCAGGAATTGGATTGTCTTGTAGTTCCCAAGTATTTTTATCTGGTAGTCCTTCTGGACGGTTTTTTAAGATGATTTGCTTGTTCATTGTGTAATATTTTGTGTATTAAAAAGATTTTAATTTGTTTATTTTTTCTGAAGGCTCTCTACAAAAGCTTTCATTTTTGCTCTTATTTCCGGTTTCCACCAAAGGGAAATCGCTTGTTCCAGATCAATTTTAGGATCTTCCTCCATACCTTCTAACCAATCTTTACGGAGTTTGTACTTTGTATTCTTAAAAATATCCTCATCTGCTTGCAAATATTGCTTCATTTTGGCTTCGGCCTTAGGCAATACTTCT
Organism: uncultured Aquimarina sp.; assembly: GCF_947492405.1. GTDB lineage: Bacteria > Bacteroidota > Bacteroidia > Flavobacteriales > Flavobacteriaceae > Aquimarina. Next base: position 411,322 of record NZ_CANLMP010000001.1, on the reverse strand, counting down.
TCTAAATCGCATACCTCATTGACCAACCCTGAAGTAAGGGCTTCTTCTACATTTAATAACTTTCCTCCCAAAATAAATTCATTTGCTTTCCCTTCTCCTAACCAATATGAATATCCTCTAATAAGGTTATTAGAAATCTGAATATTTACCGCCACTTCATTTAATCCTATAGTATACTTTTCTCCTTCTGCCATAATCCTGTGATCTGCTGTAATCGCAATTACGCATCCTCCTGCAGGAGAATATCCGGTAATGGCACATATAAAAGGTTTGGTGAATTTGGCTAACTGAATATACATGCCTCCAAAATCGTTAAAGAACTCATTCATCTTTGGCTTATCATAACTATACAATTCAATCACATCTAAACCTGCCGAAAAGAAATGTGGAGTCCCTGTAATAATAACTCCTTTTACAGTATCATCGGCTTCTAAATCAGTAAAAGCTTGTCTTATTTCTTTTGTCATTTGATGGTTAATTGCATTCACTTTACCTCTGTTCAGCTGAACAATAGCATAGTTATGTTTTCTTTCTATTTTTATGGTTTGCATTCTTAGTAATTACTTGACTTAGTATTTGATTAATCTTTTTATAGAGAAGTTCCTCCGTCCAGAGTTATAGTCTGACCCGTTATGAATTTAGTACTATCAGAAGCTAACCAAACCACGGCTTCAGCAATTTCTTCTGCTTGTCCGTACCGTTTCATTGGGATCACACTTTTTAGCATCTGATCCATATCTGGTCGTACGGATAACAATTTACTTAATAAAGCAGACTCTGTATATCCGGGACATACTGCATTAATCCTTATGTTTCTAGTTGCATATTCCAGTGCTGCGGATTTAGTCATTCCAACTACAGCAAATTTACTGGCACTATAAGACAAGTTATTAAGCGAAGCCTTTAGACCTGCTAATGAAGCAAGGTTAACGATGTTTCCATGACCTTGTTTTGTCATCTGTTGCAATGCTAGTTTCATGCAATAGAATACTCCTGTTTGATTGACAGCAATCACACTGTCCCAATCTTCTAAGGTATACTCTCCTGTTTTTGCCATATTTCTGGGGCCAATTCCAGCATTGTTTACGATCACATCTAGCTGTCCAAACTGTGTTACTGTTTCGTTAATCAATTGTTCTACTTCTTCAAATTTTGCAACATTGGCTGTAATCACTATTGCTTTTCCTCCATCATTACTAATTTCATCTGCAATGCTTTGTGCTCTTGTTTCATTAATATCAGAAACGATCACTGTAGCCTGATGTTTTGCAAAATGTTTAGCGGTAGCGGCTCCGATTCCTGAACCTGCTCCAGTGACTATTACTACTTTATCTTTTACTTGCATGTTATTATTTACGTTGGTTGTTTTATTTTTCTTTACACAAAATCAATCTGGAATCTGCCAAAGCACGACTACGCATTTCTGCCGGATATCCTTCTTTAGTGATCATCGCCAAAAATTCTTGCTTGCTTTCATATTCCACAATTAGTATTTTATCCCATTCTATGGTATTCTCCGGACCTATTAAACCAAACAGGGGTTTCCCTTGATATACTACCTTGGCTTTAGTATTTTCAAAAAATGGAACTATAGCATTCAGATATTGTGCATAAGCTTCTGCTCCACTGGTTCCAGTTTCTTCTACAACGTCTTTAAATTTGAGCAAATTAATCATCTGAAAAGCCCCATCGACTGGGAACTCCATAAAATCATGAAATTGTTTTTGAGTAATCCCTGTATGTATATTATTCATAAAAGTTATTTTATAATCTTATTTCGGTTTGTCCTTCGTATATTTTGGTGATTTCGGAATAATGTTCTTTCATATTATTTAATATAAAATCAAATGGTACATCGTCAAAATGTCCATAATCCTCCAAATATTCCATGAAAATCCCTCCTTGATTATCATATTCCTGAAACATTGAATCCTGTTCTCCATTAAACTCTAATGGAGCAACATTACACTTTTCACATAATGCTTTATTAAAAGCAGGAGAAGCTTTGACCCATTTTCCATCCAGATAGATATTGACCATTCCATGTGGTGTTAGTTCATTGGTTCCAAATTTTTCTATCAAACGTTCTACTCCAATATGATTCTTTACTTTAGCAAGATGAATTCTTGCTGGTATTCTCAAAGCTCGTAAACAAGCTATTAAGAGAATAGATTTATCAAGGCAATGCCCATTTTGTTTTCCTGCAGTCCTACTTGCTTTATACCCTTCTTTAGAAAAACTAATATGATATGGATCATACCACCAGTCGTCTCTTACTTTAAGATATAACCGTATCGCTTTTTCCTTAGGTGTTAATGAATCCGTTTTAAATTCTTTAATAACGTTTTGGACTTCATCCGTTTCATAATCAAAAAAGTATGTTGCTGCTAAATAATCCATCATATACTCTATTTAATCTATTTTCTTCGTTTGAATGGCTTGCCAAGCCAAATTGCATAGCAATTCTGCTGCTTTGTTTAGCTGTGCAAATCGAGGATCGGTGGTTAATCCCTTATTGTATCGGTAATAAATCTGCTGGGCAATTACAGCAATCTTAAAAAGTCCGAATGCATAATAAAAGACAAGGTGATCCACTTCTCTTCCACTTTTTTGTGCATATAACGCTACGATTTCACTTCTACTTGGGTTTCCTTCCATAATTGTAGGTGATGGAATCCCTTGCTGTACAAATGCATGATCACTGTTCATAGTCCAATATCCAAGAGAGGTTCCTAAATCCATTAACGGATCTCCCAGTGTTGCCATTTCCCAGTCTAGCACAGCTATTACTTCGTTCCAGCTATCATCTTTAAAAACTACATTATCATATTTAAAATCATTATGTACCAAACTATACCGATAGTCTTTGGGCTGATGTTCTTCCATCCATTTCATCACCTTCTCCGCTGCAGGTACATCATCTGTTGCTGCGTTTAGATATTGTTTCCCCCAGTTCAGTACTTGTCTTCCAACATATCCTTCCGGTTTACCTAAATCTTCTAATCCTACTGCCTTGTAATCTATATTATGAAGTTCTACAAATGTATTCAACCAGGAATCTGCAATGGTTTTAAAATCACTTGCAGGAACATTTCTTTTTTTAGCTTCACGAGCACTCAGAATAATGCCATCTACCTTTTCCATAATATAAAAAGGACAGCCTAATATACTTTCATCATCTGTAAAAGCATACATTTTGGGAACTTTCGGAAATGCTTTGTATACACCAGATTGCACTTTAAACTCTCGACCCATATCGTGACCTCGTTTAATAGCACCAAATGGTGGACGACGTAATACATATTCTTTATCTTCTATTTGTAACAAATAGGTAAGATTAGAATATCCGTGTGTGTATTGTTCTACTTTCCAATCACTTTGATGATCATTGATCAATCCATTTTCATGAAGGAATGGTTTTAAAGTCTTCTCGTTTAGTTCTTCACCTTTGCGTACGTTTTGCATATTTTATTCTGAATATTTTTTAATTACGCTTTTCCCTAACTGGTACATATGTACTTCATCTGGCCCATCTGCTAAGCGCAACATCCTGGCAGCCACAAAGAAATGAGCTAAAGGTGTGTCGGGTCCTACTCCTTTTCCGCCATGTATTTGCATAGCTCTATCAATTACTGCCAAGGCCATATTAGGAGCTACTATTTTTATCATCGCGATTAAATCTTTGGACGCTTTATTACCGAATTTATCCATTTTATCTGCTGCAGAAAGTGTTAGTAATCTGGCTTGTTCGATTTCGCATTGTGATTGGGCAATCTCTTGCCGAATACTGCTATAATCTTTGAACGTTTTTCCGAACGCTATACGTTCTGCTGCACGTTTAGACATCAATTCTAAGGATCGTTGTGCAATACCTATTAAACGCATACAATGATGAATACGTCCCGGGCCTAATCTACCTTGTGCAATTTCGAATCCTCTTCCTTCTCCCAAAATTAAATTCTCTTTGGGTACTCGTACATTATCCAAAACAATCTCTGCATGACCTTCTGGAGAATCATAGAACCCAAATACTGATAAAGGTCTGACAATCTTTAATCCTGGAGTATCCATCGGCACCAATACCATACTTTGCTGTTGGTGTCTCGGAGCATCGGGATTTGTTTTTCCCATCACGATAGCAACTTTACAATGAGGATTCATTCCTCCAGAAGACCACCATTTTGTACCGTTAATTACATATTCATCACCATCCTTAATAATAGAAGTCTCAATATTCGTAGCATCCGAGGAAGCCACCTGAGGTTCTGTCATTAAAAAAGCAGAACGGATATCTCCATTCATTAATGGTTTTAACCATTGTTTCTGTTGCTCTGGAGAACCGTACTTGGCTAATACCTCCATATTTCCGGTGTCGGGAGCACTACAGTTAAATATTTCTGAGGACCACAATATGCGTCCCATAATTTCTGATAATGGCGCATACTCCAGATTTGTTAATCCAGGACTTAGCGTTCCATAACTTTTGGGTAAAAACAAGTTCCATAATCCGGCTGCTTTGGCTTTTGTCTTTAAATCTTCCATTCCTGGCCAAGGTTTCCATCGGTTATCTGGATTATAGAGAAAAGCATTTACTTCTTCTTCTACGGGTAGTATGTGTTCTTCAAAAAAAGCTGTTAGCTTTTGTTGGAGTTCTATAGTTTTTTCTGAATACTCAAAATTCATTCTGTACGTATATTATTATGTTTTTATGACGAGATTTTGATTTAACAATAAATTAGTTACCCCGCAATCATATAACCTCCATCTGCATTGTACACACTACCTGTCATATAAGCTCCTGCTTCTGAAGCTAGCAAACAAACCATACCGGCCATCTCATCAGGCATTCCCATGCGTGAGGTTGGTAATGTTTTTTCTATTTTATTCAGTAATTTTTCGTTTTGCCAAAGTGCAGCACTAAACTTGGTTTTGATCAATCCTGGACATAATACATTAGCACGAATTCCGTATTGCCCCCATTCTTTTGCCTGGTTCTTCGTAAGCATTAGCAAAGCTGCTTTGCTGGTACTATATAATCCTAAACCTGCTCCAGGATGCAATGCCTCAACCGAAGCAATATTAATAATACTGCCACCACCACGCTCTTGCATAGAAGGCAAGATTAGATTGGATAACATCCAGGGAGCTTTTACATTAACATCCATAATCTTATCGAATACTTCTTCTTCTGCATCTTCAATAGGTCCGTAAATAGGGTTAATTGCTGCATTATTCACTAAAATATCAATTCCGCCATAATGCTCGATTGTCTTTTGAACCAGATGTTTTCGCTGATCTGCTTTACCAATATGACAAGCAATCCCAACCGCTTCTAATCCAGCTGCTTTAAACTCCGCTGCAACTTCATCCACAGCTTCCTGACTACGACTACTTATTACTACTTTAGCACCATGTTCTGCCAATCCTTGTGCAATTGATTTTCCGATTCCTTTGCTAGAGCCTGTGACTATGGCTACTTTTCCTTCTAAATTAAATGATTGTTTTATACTGTTCATTATGTAGTTAATGAATTAATGTTTTAATGATAAAATGATTTCTTTTTCTTTTCTAATTAAAAACTTCTTTCTCGCCTAAGATTGTCAATACCTCTTCATCCATAAGAATCTCAGCCAGGCCACTGGTTTTTGGTAGTTCATACTTGAAATAGAATTTCATTGCGTGAATCTTGCTTTCATAAAACTCTTCAGAATAGGTTTTCTTTCCAGTTATAATAGCATTTTTAGCATGTACTGCCATATCTAACCAGATCCAGGCCATGGTAATATTACTAAAGTACTCCATAAATGGTGTGGCATCTGATAGAAAACGTTCATAATCCCCTTTTTTAGCAAAACCAACCAGGAATCCAATCACTTTCTGAGTCAATAACAGTTTTTCACCTAACGTATTTGCATATCTTCTTAAATCATCATATTCTGATGCTTGTCGGATCGTTTGCATGATTTCATTATTTAGTAATTCTAATGCTTTTCCGTTTTCCATTAGAAGTTTTCTTCCTAATAAATCCTGAGATTGTATCCCTGTTGTTCCTTCATAGATAGGAAAAATACGAATATCTCTATGATATTGTTGTAGTATAAAATCAGAACAGAATCCATAACCTCCCAATACTTGTAACCCATTTGAAACTGCATGGGCACCCATATCCGATGGATACGTTTTTACCATAGGAATGATTAGTTCCAATAACAAACTATACTTTTCTTTTTCGGTTTCATCTTTTAACGTTTCTTTGAAATCATAATATTTTGAAGCTAATAGTACCAGGCTTAAGGAGCCTTCTGCAATTACTTTTTGCAGTAAAAGCATTCTACGTACATCAGGATGATTAATGATCAACGTTTGTCCTTGCTCCGGATCTTTTTTACCTGTACTGGCTAATTTTCTACCTTGTGGGCGTTCTTTTGCATATTCTAATGAAGCTTGATACGCAGCGGTAGCTATCGCCGCTGCTCCTCGTCCTACCGCAATACGAGCTCCATTCATCATCAAAAACATATATTTAAGCCCTTGATGTGCTTCTCCTACCAACCAACCTTTACAATCATCGGCATCTCCAAAACCTAAATGTGTAGTACAATATCCGCGCTGACCCATTTTTTGGAAATCTGCAACTGTGGTTACATCATTAGCCACCAAACCACCATTTCCATCAGGACGTTTTTTTGGAACAATAAATAATGATATTCCTTTAGTTCCTGCTGGTGCTCCTTCGATACGAGCTAACACCAGATGCACAAAGTTATCTGCATATTGATGATCTCCACCAGAGATAAAAATTTTCTGTCCTAAGATTTTATAGGAACCATCATCTTGAGGTGTTGCTTTCGTCACCACATCTGATAACGAACTACCAGCTTGTGGTTCTGTTAGACACATAGTTCCTCCCCAATTTCCGGAAAGCATATTAGGGACATAGGTGTCATTTAACTCTTTATTAGCAAAATGGATAATCAATTCTGCAGCGCCAAGGGTCAGGCCTACATAACCTGGCAAATGGTTATTAGCTGCATCCTGAATAAAAGCAGATGCTGTATAAATCATCATCGGTAACTGTAATCCTCCTGCATCATAATCGAAAGTCCCGGAAATGAGTCCCATCTCACCTCCTTTTTTCATCATTACCTCTACTTGTTTATGAACTACTACACCTCCATCTTTATGATAAGCAGGGTTTTCGTCCATTTCTTTAAAATATGGAAATAATTCTCGATCAGAGAATTCTTTTACCGAATTTAGAAAAAGGTCTAGCGATTCTTTATCGTGATCTGCAAAACGATCTTGCTGCAATACTTCTTCTAATTGATGAACATCATATAAAAGGTATTTAAGCGTATCTAAGTCTATATATTCTTTAGCCATTGTGTGAAGTTTTAAGAGATTGATTATTGACAACACAATAAATTTCGTGAATATTTAGTAGATTCTAATTAAACTGGTTTAATAAATATGAATTTTAAGATATTCTTTGGTTTTTGTATGCCAAAACCCCTCACCTTAATCCTCTCCCCAAGGAGAGGAAACTCATCTCTTTATTTGGTATACCAAAACAGACAGACGAAGTATGGTTTCCAGCAATCGCTTCTTGTAGATAGTAAAATCTCGATTATAACCCGTCTTGAGCTTCCTCCATAAGTCGACAAGTATCAAAAGACTTGAGGTGACAGAATGGGAATTAGCAGAGAAATAATAATTATTGCTTACTCAGTCTTTTACGGATTTTAGAGAGCCCTACAGGTGTTAATCCTAGATAGGAAGCTATTAGGTATTGAGGAACACGCTGAAAAAGTGACGGACGTTTCTCTAGTAGTTGTAAATAACGTTCTTGGTTTGATAAATTTTTGATTCGATTAATACGCTGAAAGTTATTGATAAAAGCTTTTTGCATGGACAATCGTCCAAAACGTTCTAAAGCGTGCGAATGATCAAAAACCTTTAATGCATCTGATTTAGAAATAACATACACTATAGAATCTTCTGTAACTTTCAGATATGATTCTGATGGAATTTCTTCTATATAAGGATACAGATCTGTAAAGAAAGAACCATCTGTATAAAATTCCATAACTCTAGTAATTCCTTCTTCTATGGTATAAAAGGTGACGCATCCCTTCTTCATAAAATAAAAATCCCGAATGTACTGACCGGGTTGTACCAGAAACTTCCCTTTTTTCAAGGTTTCCTTTTTATAAAACTGTAGTCCGAACTCCATATCTGAGTCACTAACCGGAGTAAAGGAGCGTATTTTTTGTTCTAAATCTTTCAAAGTATCTGGCTATGATGGCGAAAGAACAAAATATTTGGGTATTGAGCAAGCGTAGTAGAAGTTATCCTAGAATATTAGTAATCATTTCATAAATCTAGAGATACTTTTTTGTTTTCCGTACACTCAGCTTGTCGAAGTGCAAAGAAAAACAAAAAGAGGTTGTTTATGGGAAACAACCTCTTTCACTATTTATAAACTACACTAAACAATTTATTATTATTTACGGATCGCATAGCTAGATGCGCCGGGAAGATCTCTTAAGAAATCTAAAACATTTTTTAAAATAAGGTCAATAGAAGAATAAAGATGATTCATAACTGTGTGATTTAAGGTTTAACTGAAGTAAATATACGAAGTTATTAACATATAATCAACATTATCAGCAAGTTAATGTTAATAATTATATGTAAAACTTATTTTAATCGATTAAAAACACAAAAAATGTTTATAAAATTGTTAATAAGTATTATTTTCCTACAAAAAATGTTAATAACATAGACAAAACCTTTAAAAACATCGGTCTTATCAACAAAAACCTGTGAATAAGGATGTTTATCAACATAATTGAGGGAAAAATCCCATTAAAATACCATTATATTGTTGATAACTACAAAATAGCTGTTAGTTTAGCTATACTTACCCACCCAATATCAACATTGTATATAATAGTTATTTGTAGCAAGACTACCTCCATTGTGGTTTTCTGTAAAGGAAATTCAGGAAGTTGGATTAGTTTTGGTTAGGGATCACCGAAAAAAATTGGATATCGTCCCATTACAAATAGAACGACAGTCCCTTAATTTATTATTAATTTTGGACTAAATAAAAAATTAATAATAAAACAGCACATAACATTATGCAAGATTGCATACAATTCAAACAAACTACATCAACTTAATATTTAATGAATACTATTGAAATAAGAAAAGGTGAAATTATTCAGCGAAGCGGTGAATTAAATTCCAAGATTTATAATGTAAATACTGGTTTACTTAGAAGCTATACTATTGATGATAAAGGAAAAGAACATATTTACCAATTTGCACCTGAAAAATGGATGATTGCCGATTTAGGTTCACCAGAAAAGCCTTGCCAACTTTTTATTGATGCTATAGAAGATTCAAGCGTTACAGTTTTCGAAAAAGATCCAGACATTAGCCCTACAGATAAAATCAAGTTGACGAATAGAATGAAAGTTTTACAAAATAGAATCATTATGTTAATTAGTGCTTCTGCATTGGATCGCTACCTTCATTTTATAGAAACATATCCAAATATAATTGAACGTGTACCGCAAAGAATGATTGCATCTTATCTTGGTGTCACGCCAGAAGCCCTTAGTCGTGTTCGTAAAAACTTATAGTATAAAAATTACCTGTTGATCTACATCAATGCATAAGGATATTTTAATTCTCAATTTTGTCTTGAATAAAAAAACAAGATCAAATGTGTGGATTACGGCAAAAAATAATCGCGATAAGAAGTATTTCGATAATCATTCTATTTTTCTTATCGACGATCCTATATTCACAAGAATCAAAACAAACAGAAAAACAAGATCCTCCTACTCTTAAAATCCCGCGCGCAGAAGAAAATTATAGTTACTTAAAAGATTCGATTACTAATCCCTATAAAAAAGGGTTTTTAGACGAGCTAAAATATATTTCATTTAACTCTAAAAAATCAATTTATCTTACCTTAGGAGGTCAATATCGTGCACGATTAGAAAGTTATACTAATAGAAATTACGAAAAAGGAGATCAAACATTTTATTCACAACGCTTAAATTTAAATGCAAACCTAAACCTTAGCAAGTATGCTCGTGTCTTTGGCGAATTATATCATGGTTACACAAGTGATGGCGAACAAATAACAGAATCTGACAAACTAGATATACATCAGATTTTTGTAGAGGTTCGTGCGATTTCTACAGACAATCAAAACTTATCTTTTCGTTTTGGTCGCCAAGAGTTATCGCTTGGTTCTAGCAGATTAATCGATTCTCGAGAAGGTCCAAATATTAGAAGAAGTTTTGATTTAGCAAAAGTAAAATATAAAATTAACTCAACCTCTTTAGTGGTATTTTATGGTAAGGAAGTTTCTATTGGGTTTGATGCATTTGATAATGAATTTAATTTATTTAATAGTGATGCAACAGATCCAGAAATATGGGGACTTGGAACTCAGTTTCCTATTAAGAGTTTAAACGGAACCAATCAACTCTATTATTTAGGATTTAAATCTAAAGTTGCCGGTTTTAGTGATGTTTTTGGCGAAGAGAAAAGACATAGTATAGGGTTAAGACGTTTCGGGACTATAGGTAAACGCTTAAGTTATAATACAGAAATTGTATATCAATTTGGTGATTTGGATGATAATACAATAAGTGCTTTTAATATAGAAACAGATTGGAATTATAAGCTTATCAATACCAAATGGAAACCTACCATTGGTATGAAGCTTGATTTATCTTCTGGTGACAAAGAAGCAGCAGATGGAAAATTACAATCGTTTAATCCTTTATTTGTAAGGCCTTCGCTCTATAGTTTGGCATCGCTAAATACACCTGTTAACCTTACCAGCTTTCATCCAAGCATAACTATCTATCCTTTTAACAAGCTTTCAATTTTTATTGAATACGCATTGTTTTATAGAACTTCTGAAAATGATGGATTATATACACCACCTCGTTTTCAATTACGAACAGCCGATGGTATATCTGAAAAACATATTGGAGATGTAGTTGGGTTACAAATACAATACAACATGAATAGGAACATCACTTTTGATTTAAAGTCTAATTACTTTATTCCAGGTGACTTTATTAAGCGCTCTGGAAGCTCAGAAACCTATTTTTATATAGCTCCAACAATGAGTTTAAAATTTTAAGCAAACCATAACTAATTAATCTGCAAAATAAAGAACTATGCGAATTTCAAATCAAATTTTAATGCCGGCACTTGTTGTTTGTACACTAACAGCATGTTCAAACTCTAAAAAGAATAATCAATCTAAAACCGCTAAAACAATGGAAACAAATCAAGTAGAAGAAACTAGTTCTGACGAGTCTGAAAAAGCCGTAGTCTTTTTTCTAAGTGTGAAAAACCCGGATGAAACAGATGCTTATAATGATTATAGTAGTGCATCTCACGAATTATTAACCGAAGCTGGAGCAACTACAATAGGCATGTACAACATTGATACAACGGTTTTCGGAGATTGTGCTGGGCAAACCTTTGGCTATGCAGAAGCTCCAACTGAAAAGGTTCTAACGAATGTTTTTAGTTCTGATGAATACAAAGCATTAATCCCCACAAGAGATAAAGCATTTACTTCAATGAACATTTTTATTGGCACATGGAATGAACTAGCAGATAGCAATGTCCTCAATTCAGATAAGGAGTCGTTGTTCCTTACTGTTGGTGCTATAAATTCTGAGGAGCAAGAGGCTTATCATACGTATGTTGATGAGTCTGAAAAAGTAGCAACTTCTTATGGTATAAATACCTTGCTCTCTTTTAAGATAAATAAACAAATAGCTGGCGAATGTGGTTCAGACTTTATTTGGCTTAAAGAAGGAAATGATGATAGCGTATGGGGTGCTTTGTCTGAAGATGAAAACTATAAAAAATGGGTGCCTTTTAGAAACAAAGGAATAGCATCAATGAACGGATATATAATAACTAAAAAATAAAGATATGCACACTAAAAAACAAACCACAGCTTATTTACTTGCCTTTGCTTTTGTAGCAGCAGTAACTTTCGTCTATTTATTTATCACCATTGCACTTGTACCTTACTGGCAAGAACTGTCAGGCATAGAAATTCAAACATGGTGGTTTGGTCCATTTACTCGATTTTCTTATATGATGGTTCCGGTTCATCTGTTGTCAATAATCACCATTATCATTGCTTATAGAGCACATCGAAATGAAGAAGGTCTGATTAAAAAACTATGGGTTTTGGCTCTTGTTACATTGCTTATATGCCAAGCTTTTAATTTCAGCATCTTTGCTTTTGACTTCAATCCATCATTACAATCAGGCACGCTAGAAGAAGTGACTGCCTTAGAAACCTTTGATAATTGGGATTTTTATCATTTGATTAGAACACTTTCTGTTTGTATTAGTTTAATTACTTTAATAGTTATAGGTATAAAGTCGAATCAAAATAAGAAATAGACTGCATACAAAAACGTATATAAAAAATAGCAGAATTAACGTGGACCATTTGGTTTGCGTTTTTTTATTATCTTTTATTTTACAGAAAAGTTTGTACATTAAAAACTACTACTTTTTACATACAATACTTTGTCTGCAATATTAACTATATCATAGTTTTTAATCTAACTATTAAGACTACTCTATAATTTTCAGAAAGTTATCGGCACTATTATTTCAATTTAAGTAACAATTTTCAAACTTTGCCGTCATCATTGTATAGATATTTAAATAAATATACTTTTATGAGATTTAGATTAATACTTTTTAGTTTCTTCCTTTCTTTCTTTTTTATAAATGCTCAAACAACTAAAGATTCTAAAGCGGAATTGGAAAAAGTAATTGATGTTTTTAGAGTATCAATAATAGAGCATAATGATTTTGAAAAATTTTCTAATTTATTTTTGCACGATTCTATCACTTGGGCAGCAATCATTACAGGGGAAACTAAAAAAAGAGTGCTTCAACAAAAACCTGATTTCACATTTAAAACTAGTAATTACAAGGCCTTCTTTGAAGAATTGAAAGATGGAAGTGAAGAAAAATTTTATAACGTTAAAATAGATGTGTTAAATGAATTTGCAACTATATCATTTGACTACAGTTTCAATGTCAATTCAAAAATTCAAAATTGGGGAACCGAATACTGGTCTCTAATTCTAATAAATAATATATGGAAAATTACAAGTGTAACTTGGTCTCAGAATATGCAAAATTTAGAAGCCTGCCCTTTTGAATCCAAGGATCTCTTCAAAATGAATTAATGAAAATAATAGTAAAACAAACTACAGGTAACAACATGTATAATTAATTGCTTTGGCAATTGTCAACTTAGAAATTTCTTCGGAATTTTCTCTAGCACGTTTTTATTTACTAAATTGATTGTATAACTACGCAACTTACTATACATAAACACGCTTTAAGCACATTCTAGAAAACCAAATTAGATGAAATCACTAAACTTTTTAAAAGATAAAAAGTCCAATAAAAATCGCTTAGAAATTTATGATGGTTCTGGCTTCATTGGATTGATAAACAATCAATTATATAAAACTTTTATAAATGAGGATTGGGAATTAAAAGATGTTCTTTATAGATTTAAAACCGAAACGAATAACAAACACTGTATAATTTGGAATACTGGAACTCAAAATTTAATGACGATTGATTTCATTAATGAATTTACATCTAAACCAGCTTTCAGAGATATTAGAACTCAGGTTAAAGTTACTAATGAATCTCTATATCTCGTTAATTATGACGATTTAACAATGTGTGCTCAATACTTTGATGAAAAATTACCTTCGGATATGAATGCAGATTTAAAACTGGAATTAGATAACGGAATTTACAACATACACATAAGACAAATGTTTAACCCTGAAAATTATACATTGGAGAATTATCCTGATCCTTGCTTTGAGATCAAACTGAAGTTAAGTGAATCTGAAATTGATTTGAAATTTGATAACGTAATATGGTGGAATGAATGAAAATGTGCTATACAACACTATATAGTCATAGCAGTTAAGTGATCAATCGATTGGTTGTTGTATCTTTATGAAGACGTAATACTTGTAAAAAGTAAAAGTTAGAAACCACTACACAGAAAATCGAAAAGCCAAGTATCATTTGAAAAAATTAGATGAAGCATCTCATAATAATATCAATTCTTTTTTTTAGCAATTTTAATTTTGGTCAGATAGCTGTCATAAAAGATAAAGATGGCTTTACCAATGTTCGAAAACTTCCAGACTCTAAATCCGAGGTTATATACAAATTAAAAGATTCTGAAATCTTTAGTTATCATGAATCAGAAAATGATTGGATGACTGTAAATATTTCAAAAAACAGATACCAATTAGAATGTGACGGACAAGATACTTTTGCTGGATATATTCACAAAAGTCGTATAAATCCTATTGGAAATATTGAAATCTACCAAGGGACTGAATTTCTTTTCAAATATAAATTAACCAAATTTAATCTTGAAAATAAAGTAACTGACTTTGATGGAAAATGGTTGACTAGAATAAACGGACGGCATTTTTATGGAACAGACGGAAATATTCCCAAAATAGAAATTGCTGGAATTGACGTGTCAATAAATGGAAAAATAATTGACATCCCAGAAGTGTTTTATGAAGATCTTTTTGAATGTGATAATGAAGTTACTATTAACAAAAACAAAGATGATTATATAGTCCACCAATGGAACGGCGATGGTGCTGGAGGATATTTAATAGTTTGGGTATTTGGAAGTGAAAAATTAAAACAACGATTTATACTCATACCCTAAAAAACGATTTGCTAACATTATATACAAAATCAGCGCAAAGTTTGGTGTTATATCGAAAGGTTATTTCATTTTTGCAATAGCGCTAAAATTTTATAAATTAAACAAGAAATAAAAACGCACAGATAAATCAATTGGTTCAGGAATACTTACCTTACTCCCATTCATATATTTGGCATTGTGGTCAATTAAAACCTCATATGGAAAAAATCACTCTTTACGAATTTGAAAGTCCTAATATTAAGATTTCAATGAAAATTTATTTTAACAAGGAAAATGATTTGATTTTTGATGGGTATGATATTGGAAAAACAGTAAGCAAATTGATGGGAGATTCAGATTATGAATATAAATACTCTATTAAGTTTAACGAAGCAAAAAAGATAGCAAGCCTTTTTGATGTTGATATTCATGAAAAAATGGTTTTTCTAAAAGAAATTAAAAATCGTTTTAATGATAATGAAGCTTATTCTAAGTTTGGTGCGTTTATGAAAGAAAACAATATCGTATTTGAGTCATTCACTTGGAGATAAAAGGCTATTATAAAAATACAATGAAGAATGAATATAAAATATTAGTAATTGGAATAGTAGCTCTCTTAATTCTAAATTTTTTCGGATCGATTGGTTCAAGAATGCTTGATTTTAATTATTCGAATTTATCTCCATTATCATATACTATATATGGTCTTATGGGTTTCCTTGTCACTAAACAGAAAAACTTAAAAACTGGAGTCCTATTTGCCGCTATACTGGGATTCTCTGAATCTACAGTTGGTTCTCTAGTTTCAAACTTATTCGGCGAACCTAATACAGGAGATTTAAAAGTCGAAATGACAACAGGGATTTGGGTATTTATGATTATTGTGGTAACAGGTGTTGCTGCATTAATTGGACTAATTGGAGGTTTATTAACCAAAATTTTGAAAAAGAAAAGTACAGATGTACAACATAATGATATTCAATCCTAGTAGCTTATTTATCTATCCAAAGTTCTTATATATCTGCACTGAAATTAAGAATTTTATCCAGCGTCCCGAGATCATAAAGCCATTAAAAAAGAAATTGAAGCTAGAAAAGGATTTTAATTACAAACCTATATGAATTCAGACCTTTAGTTTATCCTGAACCAAGTCGAAGGGCTGGAATCCATAACAATAGCAAAAATGATCAAATCTATTACACTTCAACTCCTGTCAAAAAACATTCACATATTTCTCTTTTAACTGTACCTTTGCCAGATGTCAAGTACTATCAAAAATCAGGAGCATCTATTACAAAAATTAGGGATTTCAACTCTAAATCCAATGCAGGAAGAAGCAAAACTAGCGATTTCTTCCAGCGATAATGTAGTGCTACTATCTCCTACCGGAACCGGTAAAACGGTTGCCTTTTTACTACCTATCATTGCCGATCTGGATCCAGATTGTACAGAGATACAGACTTTAATCCTAGTGCCATCGAGAGAATTAGCGATACAGATTGAGCAAGTAGCCAGAGATATGGGTACAGGATACAAAGTGAATGCCGTGTATGGAGGTCGATCAGGATCACAAGATAAATTAGACCTTAGACATCGTCCGGCAATTCTTATTGGAACGCCGGGTAGAGTTGCAGATCGTTTGAGAAGAGATAGCTTTTCTGTAGATCATATCAACACCATTGCTCTAGACGAGTTTGATAAATCACTAGAAGTAGGTTTTGAAGCAGAAATGACAGAAATTATTGAAGCTTTACCCAATATTCAGAAAAGAGTGCTAACCTCAGCAACACAAGAAGTAGCCATACCAGAATTTGTGGGGTTACAAAACCCAGTGCAAATCGATTATTTAGATACAGGATCTTCTCAATTACAGATCAAAACCATTGTTTCTGACACCAAAGATAAGTTACCAACACTTGTAAAAGCATTAAGTCATATCGGTAATCAACCAGGAATTATCTTTTGTAATTATAAAGACTCTATTCAACGTGTGAGCGAATTTCTGAAGGAACATAAAATCAGTCATGGCTGTTTTTATGGTGGGATGGAACAAAAAGACAGAGAACGCGCATTGATCAAGTTCAGAAACGGGACTCACCAAATTATCATTGCTACAGATCTGGCAGCAAGAGGAATTGATGTTCCAGAGATTAAATATATTATCCATTACCACTTACCTCTTAAAAGTCAAGAATTCACTCATAGAAACGGAAGAACTGCAAGGATGAATGCAGATGGAACTGCTTATATATTACAATGGAAAAACGAAGAACTTCCAGAATTTATAACAGATCAGGAAGAAGAGGTATTAGAAGATGCTCCTATTCCGAAACCTTCAGGTTGGAAAACTTTATTCGTTTCGGGTGGAAGACGTGATAAAATTTCTAAAGGAGATATCGCTGGACTTTTCTTTAAACAAGGAAAATTAGGTAAGGATGAATTGGGGATTATCGAAATTAAACCTGATTGTGCTTTTGTAGCTGTAAAAGCTTCTAAAGCAAATAAAGTGATCGAGCAAGTTACCAATACTAGGCTTAAGAAAAAGAAAGTACGAGTTTCGATGACATAAGAGTTTTCGATGCATTTTTGCTAACGCAAAAACACTACCATTGACAGATTTTATAAATAGCCGTATTTCAGTATTTAAAACCCCTTCCCTTGATGGAAGGTTGGGATGGGTGTTTCTTTAAAAACATCCTCCTCGATCCTCCTTCAAAGGAGGAAGTAGAAGCTACAGATACAACGAATGTCAGTTTAAACACTGGATAAAATTTTTATTGGATGTCTCAAACTGACTTAATTTTAATTCAGAGACTATAAAAAACGAAAAAGAGGAACTATTTAGTGATAGTTCCTCTTTTATATATAGAGATATTAGTATTACGACTCTATTCTGATAATTTTTGCACCAATTGCTCTCAGACGATCATCGATATCTTCATATCCACGATCAATTTGTTCGATATTATGAATAGTAGAAGTTCCTTTTGCACTTAATGCTGCAATCAATAATGAGATTCCAGCTCTAATATCTGGAGATACCATAGTGGTAGCTTTTAATGTAGACTGAAAATCATGACCAATGATGGTTGCTCTATGCGGATCACACAAAATGATTTTCGCTCCCATATCAATTAACTTATCTACAAAGAACAAACGACTTTCGAACATTTTTTGATGTACCATCACTTCTCCTCTAGCCTGTGTTGCCACAACTAATACAATACTTAACAAATCTGGTGTAAAACCGGGCCAAGGAGCATCAGCAATCGTCATAAACGATCCATCGATATAACTTTCTATCTGATAACCATCTTTATGCGCAGGGATATAAATATCATCACCAACACGTTCTAAAGTGATTCCTAGTTTCCTAAAAGTATTAGGAATAACTCCTAAATTATCCCAACTAACGTTCTTAATAGTGATTTCACTTTTAGTCATAGCAGCTAAACCAATCCATGAACCAATTTCGATCATATCTGGGAGCACTCTATGCTCACAACCTCCTAAAGATTCAACACCTTCAATCGTTAATAGATTAGAGCCAACTCCTTGGATCTTACCTCCCATAGAGTTAATCATCTTACATAACTGTTGTAAGTATGGTTCACAAGCGGCATTATAAATCGTAGTTTTTCCTTTTGCTAAAGCTGCTGCCATAACAATATTAGCAGTACCGGTAACAGAAGCCTCATCTAATAACATATAGGTTCCTGTCAATCCTTCTGGCGCTTCTACTCCGTAAAATCGTTCTTCCTTATTATATCTAAACTCTGCTCCCAGGTTAATAAATCCTTCGAAGTGTGTATCTAATCTACGACGTCCAATTTTGTCTCCACCTGGACGTGGAATATATCCTTTACCAAATCTTCCTAGTAATGGTCCTACAATCATTATAGATCCTCTTAGTCCACTACCCTCTTGCTTAAACTGCTCACTTTCCAGATATTCTAAATTCAGTTCATCACTTTTAAAGGTATACTTACCTTTTCCTAATTTTTGAATTTTGACACCAAGATTTCTAAGAATCTCAATTAATTTATTAACATCTCTAATATCAGGGATATTAGAAATAGTTACTTTTTCTGGGGTTAGTAATACGGCACAAAGAATCTGTAAGGCTTCATTTTTAGCTCCTTGAGGAGTAATCTCTCCTTTGAGCTGATGCCCGCCTTCTATCTGAAAAGTACTCATAAAAGTTGAATGGTTATAGGTGTTGGTATTGGTTAATAACGTTTTTTACCTCGGTTGCTTCCACCGCCTCTATAATTCTTTTTCCCAGAATTATTAGAACGATAGTTTTTCTTCTTACCTCTCATTAAATCTGAAGGTGAACTCAGATCTTCCTCACTATTTCTTAAGTCAATTTTACCGTCACTCAACTCAAAAAGGTGATTAAAAATAGCTTTATCATCTACCGTGTCTTTATTCCAGTTTAGATAGCATTTTTTCATATGATTAGCAATCGTATATGTCAATGCTGTTTTTAGATCTCCTTCTTCCCAACTAATCGCCACATCAATCATTCTCTTAATATTGTTACCATAGTAACGATATTTTGGGAAATTCTGAGGATATTCTAATGGTTCTGGTCTTTCTTCCAGTTTCTCTTTTGTAAGGATAGGATATGGAGCCTCTACGTCTAATTTAAAATCACTTATAATAAAAAGTTGATCCCACAATTTGTGCTGAAAATCTGGAACATCTCTAAGATGAGGCTGCAGATTTCCCATTACTGCAATAATTGCTTTTGCTACTTTATTTCTTTCTTCTTTATCTTCTATTTCCACAGCTTGATCAATCATCTTCTGCAAATGACGACCATATTCGGGTATAATAAGCTTATCCCGCTCCGTGTTATATTCTAAATTATTAATCTCCATATGATTGTTAACGTCCATAAAATGTATAGTAGTATGAGCTTTTCTAAAAAGGAATGGTAAGTTATAAAATAGACTTTCTAAGGTGTAGACTTTTCAGTTGCTCATTAATTGGTTTGCAAAATACTAAAATAAAATTAGTATGCTTATTTAAGTACATAAAAATATTTTAGTTAAACTCATATTGTATTTTTTATTAAACCAAAAAAACATTGATTTTCTTATTCAAGCAATGGCTTTTCTAAGTTGTGCTACCGGGTTACGGAACAAACAAAAGATTAGTTTTATGTAAAAAATATTATGTGTAGGTACTAATAAAAAGTTAAGACAAGTTTTTTATAAAGAAATAACCCCTTCTACCTTCTCTGCAACTTCTTTATATTTGGTAATAACGTGATCTGGATTTTTCATTCGTACATTGACGGATACACTAGTGTATTTACCATTTTTAGATTGTTTGGTAGTAATTACCGCTCCAAGATTATCAAATATACCTTCTATTTGACCAACCTTATCCGAATCAGTCGGGACAATAAATTTATAGAGGTAAGCAGTTGGCCAAAGTGCCGTATCTGCTAATTGTACTTTTAATTTTTTATAAAATTCTTCAGATTTCGAAGCATCACTCATGTATAACTAAATTTTTGACAAAGATACATCTTCTCATTTAGATATCAGAGTGCTTTTACTTACTCTTTCACTCTTTTAGACAATACTCTATACTGCTCTATTGTATCAATATCATCGGTCATATCCTTTCCATCAACAGTAATTATCTGATTCATATTATTCTTAATAATCATGCGTGCTCCATAATCTTCATTAAGCGCTAAAAGTTCTTCAAAATAACCACGCGGAAATATAGCAGGAACACCCATTCTATCTTTCATACCCGTTGTTATAATAGTATTTTGGTTTTTATCAAATTCTGAAATTAATTTACCAAAATGAACATCATCAATAAATGGCTGGTCTATTAACGATATCAACACCGCATCATAAAGTATATCATCATTTAAAATATGTCGAATTCCAAAACTAATAGAAGCTCCCATTCCTGATTTCCAGTTCTTATTATAAAGTATTTCAACAGGAAAATGTTTAATTTCTTTTTGAATGATTTCAAAATGAGCTCCTAAAACAACAACAGTCACTAATCGTTTTAACTTTAGTGATTTTTCAACTTCATTAGCAATTAACGAAGTATTTTTCCACGGTAATAGCTGCTTTGG
Source organism: uncultured Aquimarina sp. (assembly GCF_947492405.1). Lineage (GTDB taxonomy): Bacteria > Bacteroidota > Bacteroidia > Flavobacteriales > Flavobacteriaceae > Aquimarina. Next base: position 390,422 of record NZ_CANLMP010000001.1, on the reverse strand, counting down.
ACTTCCCAAACGACTAGAAGATCCTGCGGCCAGAATGATATGTGCAATTTTTTTAGCGATTGTTTACAATGCTATCTATTGTTTCCTTTTGGGAATTTCCATGAATTCCGCCTACTTTATCTTGTAATGGAATAGGTTTCTGATCACGAATTACTGATAAGATTTCTGCAATAATGGAAATAGCAATCTCTTTTGGTGTCTCTGCTCCTAGATTTAATCCTGCAGGGCCATGAATACACGCTATAAATTCATCAGTCACATCCGGAAAATACTCAATAAAGGCAGAAAGCAATTTCTCTCTTCTTCTAGAAGGTCCCAATAAACCAATATAAATCGGTTGTGTATCTTTTATTGACTGTAAGTACATTAAATCTTTAGCAAAATTATGAGTCATTAAGATAATCGCAGTTTGTTTATCCACTCTTTCGATCACTAAATTTTCTGGAGATTGATTCAATACTTTTTTAGCTCCAGGGAAATCAGACACTGTTTTTGGATTTTTAGGAGTATTCACCACTTCTACTTCCCAACCGGTTGCATTAGCAATCGTGCTTAATTGTATAGCGTCATGTTCCGATCCAATAATAACCAATCGAAAACAAGGTTGCATCTCTCGATCAAAACAATCTAAAACAGGATCTTGTTTCAAAATACTTAACTTAAAATCATCTGAAAATCTAAATTCCTGAGTTTCTCCAAATGAAACTACCGATCCCATTAAACAATCCCTTTCTTCATCTTTGTTATAATAAGACTTAATCTGAAAAGGTTTTCTCAAAGCTAAATATTCCTGCACAATACTAATGGTAGCATAACTTATAGAAAAAGGTTCGATTAGTATGTATAAGATTCCTTCGCAGCCCAAGCGATATCTACCATTGTAGGTCATCATCTTTGCTCTACCTGTAATAAAAACCGATTGTGATTGCCGTAATACTTCTTTTTCTACACAACCGCCACTTACAGCTCCGGTCATTTTACCATTTTCCAAAATAAGCATACCCACTCCAGGTCGTCGGTATGACGAGCCGTCGATATCAACTACTGTTGCCATGACGGCTCGAATTCCTTTCTGACTCGCTTTATGATATGATGCTATTATTTCTTTAAACTCATGTGTCATATACTATCCTAACACTGCTTTGTTTTCCATATTTTTAACAAATGGTTGTTTTGTTAACCTCACTCCTTTTGCTGCTTTAATAGCATTAGCCACTGCGGCTCCAGCTGGTGGTAATGTAGGTTCTCCTAGTCCTGTAGGTGCGATGTCACTCTCGATAAAGTGCGTTTCTACAATAGGAGTTTCATTCATACGTATCAAACGATACGTATTAAAATTTGTATCCTGAGGTTCCCCATCTTTGAAAGAGAAATCTCCATACATAGCGTGACCAATTCCATCAATCACACCTCCTTCAATTTGATTTCTGGCTCCTAACGGATTAACCACAATTCCACAATCAACCACACAAGTAACTTTTTTAACTACAGGCTGATCATTCACTAATACCACATCTGCTACCTCGGCAACATGTGTATTATGACAATAATATGAGCTAAATCCCTGGTATACACCTTCTGGTTTCTTACCCCATTCGGATTTCTCTACTGCTGTTTTAATTACTTGTTCTAACCGCTCTGGAGAATATTGTATTCTTTCATCGGTATGTCCTTTTGCTTTTTGTAATAAATCCAATCGCAACTGAATATTATCTACTTCCATTAATTCTGCCAGATCATCAAAAAAGCTTTGTTCTGCAAAAGCCAAGAAGTTGGTATAGGGCGCTCTCCATGCACCAATGGTAATATTACTATCATATTTTGCTACATCTACCTGATAATTCTCTACAGCTCCCGCTGGAAAGAAATTCGGAATCAATCCATACATATTAGAATTAACAGCAGCTTCTTTCAGATGATAGCCTGTTAACTTACCATCTTTAATCGAAGCACTGATCTTATATTTAATTGCGGGTCTATAAATTCCTGCAGACATGTCATCTTCCCGAGAATATACAACCTTCACTGGTTTTTTAGAAATACTAGATATTTCTGCTGCTTCTAATGCGAAATCACCATATAATCTTCTACCAAAACCGCCACCCATTCGTGTCATTTCCACCGAAACTTCTTCTGGATTTCTTTCTAAAAGTGAAGCAACTCTTCTGGCCGTTCCTGCGGGTGTTTGTATAGGACCTACTAATCTAACTTTCTGATTAGTAACATGCGCAAAGAAATTCATCGGCTCCATACAGTTATGCGGGAGAAAAGGAGATTCATAGACTCTTTCTAAAACTTTATCTGCTGCTGCAAAAGCCTTTTTTACATCACCATCAGCTCGCATCGTATTAAACTCTTTACCGTTTAAAAGATCTGTTAATGCTTTGTCGTGGTCTGTAGTATTCTCTAATTTAGAATCATTTACCCACTTTGCTTTTACGGCCTTTTTACCCTTCATTGCCGCCCAAGTATTTTCTGCTAATACGGCAATTTTATCTCCAAACTTAAAAGCATCTACTACACCAGTAATTTCTTTGGTTTCTGTAACATCAAAATCGTGCAGCTTTTTTCCAAAAGCAGGTGGTCTAACCACAGATACATACAGCATTCCTTCTTCCTTATAGTCTAAACCAAATAAGGACTTACCAGATATGATTTTATCTATATCCACATTATGAATATCTTTTCCTATAATGTTGAAATCTTTCGGATCTTTAAGGGTTATGTTTTCAGGCACTTTTAAGGAAGCAGCTTCTTTCACTACTTCGCCATATCCTAATGTATCTCCATTACTATTTTTGATAATCCCATTCTCCGTACTACAAGTAGAAGGATCTACACCCCATTTGGCAGCGGCAGCATTGACTAACATTTGTCTTGCAGTAGCGCCAGTTTGTCTCAAAGGCTCCCAACCTTGCCGTAAAGATTGACTACCTCCGGCGACTTGTCTAGTAAAGTTTTTGGTATCCAATGCTCCTTGGGCAACATGCACGTTTTTCCAGGCAACATCTAATTCTTCTGCAATTAGCATCGGCATTGATGTTTTTACACCTTGCCCAATTTCAGGATTTGGAGAAAAAATAGTCACCATTCCGTTATCTGCAATTTTAATAAAAGCATTAAAATCGTTAAAATTCAGATCAGCAATATCTACAATATCTGTAGGAGGAGTAACTTCGGGCTTACATGCCTGAAATAGGTTGAAACCAATTAAAATTCCTCCACCAGCTAAAGCCGATGTTCTTATAAATGACCTTCTACTTACAGAAGGAGTTGTTATGCGTTTCATTTTAGTGAGATTTAAATTGGTTAGCTTATTTTACTTGCTGCTTGTTGGACTGCCTTCTCTATTCTATTATAAGAAGCACATCTACAGATATTACCGCTCATAGCATCTCTAATCTGTTCTCTACTAGGATTAGAGTTTTGTTCTAGAAAAGCTGCTGCAGTCATAATCTGACCCGCTTGGCAATACCCGCATTGGGGAACATCTATCTCTTTCCAGGCTTGTTGTACCGGATGCGAAACGTCTTTGGATAGACCTTCAATTGTCTTAATTTCCATTTCTGTAGCAACAGAAACTTTTAATAAACAACTTCTTGTCGCAACTCCATCTGCATGAATAGTGCAAGCACCACATTGTCCTATACCACAACCGAATTTAGTTCCTACAAGATCAAAATGATCTCGTAACACCCATAAAAGAGGTGTATCTTCATCCGCTTCTACAGAAAGCGATTGACCATTTACTTTTAGATTATAAACAGGCATGAGTTTAAATTTTAAGATTTGTATTTAATTAGTCTAAATAAGAGAATAATCACTATTTTGTTATTGAAGTTACTAAAAATACAGATTGACAAATTCAACTTTAACAGAGCTTTATGGTATACTTATCAAAGTATTTTCAAAATCATTTTATAATTCCGAAATTCGCCTCAAAAAAATATTTCTTTGGCAAATCATAAAATAGTTATCACTGGAGGTCCTTCTACAGGAAAAACATCAATCATTAATGCACTTGAAGAAGAAGGTTTCTTTTGTTTTCCTGAATTCATCAGAAGTATTACTCAAGAGGCTAAAAATAAGGATGACTTAGATATTGTTTCTAATCCTATAGCTTCTGTTTCGGATCCATATGATTTTAACATACAATTAATGAATGGAAGGATTGATCAGTTCAAAGATCCTATTGCTAACAATAAAGATATTGCTTTTTATGATAGAGGAATCCCAGACGTACTAGCATATATGGATCTTTTTAAACAACCTTACGATGCTCCATTCATAAAAGCTTGCAAAGACCATGTTTATGATCAGGTTTTTCTGTTACCTCCTTGGGAAAAAATCTATATCTCTGATGCAGAACGTTATGAAAGTTTTGAAGAAGCTCAACAAATTCATCATCATTTATTAGAAACATACACAAAATTTGGATACAATTGTATTGAAGTTCCCTTTGGAAATGTAAAAGAACGTAGTACCTTTATATTACAACACGTAAAATAACAGCATAGTATTGATGACTACCCCAATCCAGCTATTACGAGAGAATTGGAATTATGATACTTTCAGACCTTTACAGGAAGAAATTATCAATGCTGTTATTGAAAACAATGACACTTTTACCCTACTCCCTACTGGCGGAGGAAAATCTATATGTTTTCAGATACCTGCCCTACTTAAACCGGGAATCTGTATTGTAATATCACCACTTATTGCTTTGATGCAGGATCAGGTACAGCATCTGCAACAAAAAGGTATTAAAGCCATTGCATTAACAAGTGGAATTAAATATTCTGAATTAGACACGTTACTTGATAATTGTATCTATGGTAATTATAAGTTCTTATACTTATCACCAGAGCGTCTCCAACAGGATTTGGTAAAAGAACGACTAAAAAGAATGAACATTAACCTTATTGCAGTAGATGAAGCGCATTGTATTTCGCAATGGGGTAATGACTTTAGACCTTCTTATAAGAAAATTAAAATACTAAGAGAGATCAAACCTGCGGTTCCTATGATTGCTCTAACAGCCTCAGCAACTCCGGAAGTCGTAGATGATATCATAAAAGAACTGGATTTATTTCAACCAAAAATATTCAGACAATCCTTTTTTAGAAGTAATTTAGGATATATGGTTTATCATACTTTAGATAAAAATGATAAACTTATCCGAATTCTGAAGCGATATCAAGGAAGTTCTATTATTTATGTTCGAAATCGAAAATCAGCTATAGAAATTAGTGAATTTTTAAATGCTAGCGGTTATGCTGCTACATATTACCATGGAGGTGTAGATGCTAAAGAAAAAACCAAACGTTTTCAGCAGTGGTTAACAGAAGAAGTTAGCGTTATGGTTGCTACTAATGCCTTTGGAATGGGTATTGATAAAGCAAACGTAAAAACTATTATCCATTATAATATTCCAGAGAGTATAGAGAGTTATTTTCAGGAAGCAGGCAGAGCAGGACGTAATGGAGAAACATCTTATGCATTTCTTCTTAAAAACGAAAATGATATCTTAAGAGTAGAAAATCAGTTTATCAAAGTACTTCCTGATGTGGATTTTGTAAAGTTGGTGTATCGTAAATTGTCTAATTATTTCAGAATATCCTATGGAGAAGGAGAACAATCGATACATGGTTTTAATTTTAACATTTTTTGTAAGACTTACAATCTGAACACATTAATGACCTATAATGCCATGCAATTTTTAGATCGTTGTAGTGTTATTAACTTTACACAACGATTTACTAAAAAAAGTACCGTTCATATTACAACCACAGGAAATCATCTTCTAAAATATTTAGAAGATAACTCTCATTTAGAATTAGTCACCAAAGCTATCTTACGCACTTATGGTGGTATTTTTGATGAAGAAGTAAAAGTTAACCTATCTCTAATAGCTTCTAAAGTAAATACAACAGAAGCTAATATTATTAAAGTTTTAAAAAAATTACAAGATGCAGAATTACTTGAGTTTAACTATAAACTTACGGATGCAGATATTGTCTTTTTAGTACCTAGAGAAGATGATCATACTATTAACAGAGTAAAACCTTATATTAAAGAACTAAGTAGTTCTAAAGCAAATAAAGTAAAAACCATGATCGGTTTTGTACAAAACGAATCAATATGCAGAAGTAGACAGCTACTAGCTTACTTTGGAGAAAAGGATTCAAAAGATTGCGGGATTTGTAGTGTATGTATTTCCAATAAAAAAACTATTACAAATCCTAAAGAAATTAGAAACGAGATCATAAACCTTTTACAAAAGAAACAATTGTCTTCCAGAGATATTTTAACTCATTTAAAATGCCCTGAAGCAACTGCTTTGGAAATATTAAGAGAACTTAATGAACATAATATCATAAAAATTGATCCATACAACAACTATCAACTAGTATAATATATATAATGAGAGACTTACGAATCCTATTTATGGGCACTCCGGATTTTGCCGTAGAAACCCTAAAAACAATTATAGAAAATAATTATAACGTGGTAGGTGTTATTACTGCTCCAGATAGACCAGCAGGAAGAGGTAGAAAACTGAGAGCATCAGCAGTTAAGGAATATGCAGTATCTCAAAACCTTCCTATACTACAACCTACGAACTTAAAAGATGAAACTTTCATTAAAGAACTAACAGAATTACAAGCCAACCTAAATATAGTTGTTGCCTTTAGAATGTTACCCGAAGTAGTTTGGAGTATGCCAGAATATGGAACATTCAACCTACACGCGTCGTTGCTTCCGGATTATAGAGGTGCTGCACCAATTAACTGGGCTATTATTAATGGAGAACAAAAAACTGGTATCACTACTTTTTTTATTGATGAAAAAATAGACACAGGTCATATTATTCTTCAAAAAGAAATTGAAATAAAAGATAAGGATACAGCGGGCATCCTTCATGATAATTTAATGACAGAAGGTGCCTTATTGGTTATTGATACTATTAAAGCGATAGAAAACGAAACGGTAACCACTACAGAACAACCTAAAGTTGGAGAACTAAAAACCGCCTATAAGCTGAATCGAGATAACACTAAAATAAACTGGAATGATGATATACATTCTATTTATAATCTTATAAGAGGTTTAAGTCCGTATCCTAGTGCCTGGAGTTCCCTTCATAATAAAGGAGAAGAAGTTTCTATAAAAGTATATACTGCCGAAATAGAGAGTCAGAATCATAATTTTGACATTGGAAAAGTTATCATAGAATATTCCACAATTAAGGTAGCTGTGAAAAATGGATACGTTATTCTTCATAAAATCCAACTTCCGGGGAAAAAAGCCATGGATGCTAAAGCACTACTTAATGGGTATACCTTTTATAAAGATGCAAAAATGGGCTGAGCCCTTGCTATCACTAGAGTAAGAAAATTCATAGAATTCCTACTTGTTTATTAACAATCGCCCTGAGTTATCAACAAAACCCCGTATTTACTGGGCTAATCCTTGCACGAATCATAAATCCGTATAAATTTGTAGAGCGTTTAACAAAAATTTGGTTTAACCAACAATTAATTTAAAAACAGAATTATGAACAAAACAGAATTAATCGATGCAATGGCAGCTGACGCTGGAATTACAAAAGCAGCAGCAAAGAAAGCTTTAGAATCTTTCTTAGGAAATGTTGAAGGTTCTCTTAAAAAAGGTGACCGTGTTTCTTTAGTAGGATTTGGTTCTTGGTCAGTTTCTAAAAGAGCTGCAAGAGAAGGTAGAAACCCTCAAACAGGTAAAACTATCAAGATCGCTGCTAAAAACGTTGTAAAGTTCAAAGCTGGTGCGGATTTATCTAGTTCAGTTAACTAATTTAATTAGTTTTTGATATTATAGAAAGCTCTCTTTTTAGAGAGCTTTTTTTATGGATTCCCCGTAAAAATCAAGCAACCGCTTTGATTATTAGAAATAATTATTTAGTTTTAGTATAAACTACACCATCCATGATATCACTTCAACCCGGGAAAGGACATCTTCTAATTGCCGAGCCATCTATTATAGGTGATGTTTCCTTTAACCGTTCGGTTGTTCTTCTTGCAGATCACAGTGATCAAGGATCTATCGGTTTTATCATGAATAAACCATTAGATTATGTGTTATCTGATTTGGTCCCAGAAGTAGAAGCTGAATTTAAAATCTATAATGGTGGGCCTGTAGAACAGGATAACTTATATTTTATTCATAAAGTCCCTGATCTAATACCTAATAGCGTAGAAATTTCTTCCGGAATTTATTGGGGTGGAGATTTTTCTGTAGTATCAGAATTAATTGCCCAAAACAAAATTACTCCTAATGAAATTCGATTTTTTCTCGGATATTCAGGATGGGACGCAGAACAACTACTCCAAGAGTTAGAAGCTAATTCCTGGGTGATCGTAAAAAACACCTACGAAAAAAACATCATTGGTAAATCCTATAATACATTTTGGAAAGAAAAAATGATAGAATTAGGTGGAGAATATTTATTATGGTCTAATGCTCCAGAAGATCCTAGTTATAATTAATCCCCTATTCGAATCCTTACATTCAATATTCCTAACAACCTTCTTGTCACTTCAGATTTGTATTCTTTTTTCCTAAATTTGGTAATAGGCTGTATTCCAGTTATTACATTAGTTATGAATAATTCATCTGCTTTTTGTAACTCAAATGGCGAAATAGAAGCTTCTTCTATTTCATATTCAGGTAATTTTTCAAGGATTCTTAATAATTGAGTTCTTAAAACGCCTTTTAGACAACCATCAGAAATGGGTGCTGTCTTTATTTTATTTCCTTTAATCAAGAATAAATTACCATTTAATGCTTCGATTACCATTTTATTAGTATTCAATAATAAACAGTTTTCGAATCCATTTTCTTTTGCAAAAATTCCTCCTAATATATTTACTAATTTATTGTTAGATTTCAACGTAGAAAGAAGATCAGCCGCTACATAATGATCCTTAAATAAAGTGACTTCATATAAATCGCTAGGAAGTGTATAAAACTTATTTGACAATGGTTTTACTGAAATACTATAATCAATACTATTAATAGTTGGAGTATATAAACCGCCTTCTTTACGATTTACAATAATTTTAACTCTAACAGAAGAATTTGTCAAACCATTTCCCTCAATAAGATCTAGAATTTCTTGTTGCAAAAACTCTGGTGTAAAATTCATAGGAATTTCCATCCTCAAAATTCTCATAGAAGCCATTAATCTAAAATAATGGTCTTCCCAAAAAAGAATAGTTCCAGAATTTACTCGTATCGTTTCAAATAATGCATCTCCATATGCATATCCTCTATTAGTAATTGATAATGTAGCGTCATTATCAATTAATAAATTTCCGTTAATATTGATCATAAAAAAGCCCCTTATTACCAATTGTTATTGGGCGGGGCAAATATACATTATAAAAATAAAGGAATCATGTAGAACCTAAAACATGTTTTAAATTGCTTATCATATTATCCCACAACATTTTATTTTCTTCAATTTCATCATCGTCCGAGAAATCAGTAACCATTAAAGAAACATCTTTGGTGATTTCATCAACTTGTATGCGCAGTTCGAAAAAATAATCATCTCCTTCTTCTTCATCAGCCATCCATCTGAACTTAATTCTTTCTCCACTTTTTTTACTTAGAAGTTTTGCTTCTTCTTCACTATCATCCCAGATAAATGTAAACATTTCTCCTCGTGAGTTTACATTATCAGAAAACCATTCAGAAAGTCCTGAAGGAGTAGAAATATACTGATATAGCAGTTGTGGGGAGGATTGTATTACAAATTCAAGTTCGTATTTTATTTTTTCAGACATATTGCAAATTGTTAGTAAGCCAATATATAGATTAATTATTGACTTTAAAAGTATTTGAAAAGAGTATTTGAAAAAAATTAATTCTACTTTATTGTTTGCTACAATACTTTTTGTTTTTATATTTGCACCCGAATTAAAATGATGTAGCATCTATTTGGCGAGGTAGCTCAGCTGGTTAGAGCGTTGGATTCATAACCCAGAGGTCGGGGGATCGTGCCCCCCTCTCGCTACACTAATTCGATAAACCCCTGAATTTCAGGGGTTTTTTTGGTTTTATGGAAGAATTTGTAGTCTACATATTATATTCTGAAAAGTATAACAAAAGTTATACGGGATACACTTCTGACTTAATAAGTCGTTTCAGATCTCACAATCAATTAGCCACGAAAGGGTTTACAATACGATATAGACCGTGGAAAGTAGTCTACCTAGAGTTTTTCAACTCAAAAAAAGAAGCTTTAGTCAGAGAAAAGTTCTTAAAATCTGGCAAAGGAAGAGAATGGATTAAAGATAAATTGATCAAATAACAGAAGGATTCATATCCGCCTGAGGCGGACGGAGGATTACGCCATAGGCGTACAGGCGTGCCCCCCTCTCGCTACACTAATTCGATAAACCCCTGAATTTCAGGTTTTTTTTGGTTTTATGGAAGAATTTGTAGTCTACATATTATATTCTGAAAAGTATAACAAAAGTTATACGGGATACACTTCTGATTTAATAAGTCGTTTCAGATCTCACAATCAATTAGCCACGAAAGGATTTACAATACGATATAGACCGTGGAAAGTAGTCTACCTAGAGTTTTTCAACTCAAAAAAAGAAGCTTTAGTCAGAGAAAAATTCTTAAAATCTGGCAAAGGAAGAGAATGGATTAAAGATAAATTGATCAAATAACAGAAGGATTCATATCCGCCTGAGGCGGACGGAGGATTACGCCATAGGCGTACAGGCGTGCCCCCCTCTCGCTACACTAATTCGATAAACCCCTGAATTTCAGGTTTTTTTTGGTTTTATGGAAGAATTTGTAGTCTACATATTATATTCTGAAAAGTATGACAAAAGTTATACGGGATACACTTCTGATTTAATAAGTCGTTTCAGATCTCACAATCAATTAGCCACGAAAGGATTTACAATACGATATAGACCGTGGAAAGTAGTCTACCTAGAGTTTTTCAACTCAAAAAAAGAAGCTTTAGTCAGAGAAAAATTCTTAAAATCTGGCAAAGGAAGAGAATGGGTTAAAGATAAATTGATCAAATAACAGAAGGATTCATATCCGCCTGAGGCGGACGGAGGTCGTACCCCCTCTCGCTACACTAATTCGCAAAAGCCCTTATTTTTAAAGGGCTTTTTTGGTTTTATGGAAGAATTTGTAGTCTACATATTATATTCTGAAAAGTATGACAAAAGTTATACGGGATACACTTCTGATTTAATAAGTCGTTTCAGATCTCATAATCAATTAGCCACGAAAGGGTTTACAATACGATATAGACCGTGGAAAGTGGTCTACCTAGAGTTTTTTAACTCAAAAAAAGAAGCATTGGTTAGAGAAAAGTTCTTAAAATCTGGTAGAGGAAGAGATTACAGTATTAAATTCATGTCAAAGGTTTTTACCATAATCCTATAAATAAAAAAATCGAGACTTTATCTCGATTTTTTAAGTTAGCCTAAAACATAAAAGATTTTATCCCATACCTCTTACATCCACAACTTTCTGCAAACTCGACTTATTTTGACTTTTTGATTCTTTAATGTTGTTTTTCCCTTCTATCTGAGTTTCTAGGTTCTCCAACTCCACCATCTCTTCATTAATACTTGTTGATTCACAACTAATCATCGATGTTCCGAAAACTACAACCATTAGTAATACTATAAATTTTCTTGTTTCCATAATTAAAATAAAAAATTAACAATCATTTCTAAACAATATTAGCTTAAAAGAGTCATTATTTTCCCACCCACAAAGGGTGGTTTTTTATTAAAGCAAATTAGCACAAGTAAAAACTTTTACAAACTCACCAGTGTAATGAACGAACACCTTTCAAAAATGGAAAAAGCAATAAAAAAAGGTAGAGAAAGTAAAGACATCTATAAAACGTACAAATCCTATGTTAGGAATATTAATCGATTTTATTAGATAAAGAAGCATCCAATTTAGTTCTAATGGATTTTAATAACGAATATATTTTTAGAAAAAAATTAGACCTAACAATGAACTCATTGAACAACAAAAAATAAGCGATACTTTTTCTAAGATAAGTCAGTTAGCAAGCTATCCAATAACATACAATGGTATAGCCTAAAAGATACTGGGATTACTCATGGGTTGATAAACCCAGATAAAATTAGCTTGGAACACAATATTGAATCCTACATCGCCTGGCAAAAAGCTAATTGCTAGCACAAAAGTCTTAGTCGATACAAGTAGAACTAATAAATAGGAGTCTCCAAATCTAAAGTTGTTTCTCACAAACCTGATCAAACCTCTCTATACAGTAATTCTTCCCCACCCCCTTTTCAGTTTTTTTGTTTTTATATGAAAGATTTTTTGGCATATCCGTTTAATATACTTCATAACTAAATTAATCCGTTTCACTTTCCTTTTTAGAAGCTTCACCCAGAAAATCAACGATATAGACCCCGAAGTTTTTAACCGGGTAAATAAACAAATTATAATTCAAAAAAGTGCTATTTCAACTATTAAACAATACTTCAATGGTAAACTGATTGTCAATATAAGTCCAGTTTCAAAAGAACGTATTGTAGTAAGCACAGCAAAAGTTACTGGATTCAAGAAATGGGTGGATTTATAATTTTAATGATTAGTTCTTTATTGCAGTACAACTAAGCTTGCTTATAGCTTCCTTTTTTATTCCTGAAATACGCTGTTATTGCAATAAGTATCATCAATAATGCTACTACATAAACAAAAGTAGGAATAGGTATTGGATCTCCTGCTGCATAACTATGAAGCCCTGATAAATAATAATTTACTCCAAAAGAAGTCATAATAATCGACCAAAAAGCAAATGTACTGGCAACATTCAATACGTATCGGTCTTGCAACTTTGGAATGAATCGTAGATGTAACACCACTGCATATACGATAATACTTATCAATGCCCAGGTTTCTTTAGGATCCCACGCCCAATAACGCCCCCAGGACTCATTAGCCCAAACGCCGCCTAAAAATGTTCCTACTGCCAATATAAACAAACCAATGGTCATAGATATTTCATTAATATATGTAAGTTCTTTAACACGTATATCAATAGGAGCCTTTGTTTTATCTGTTTTGATAATCATTAAAATAAGCGCCATTAGACCCAAAATAGCCGATAAAGCCAATGGCGCATAACTGCTAATAATAGTTGCTACATGTACTTTTAACCAAAAAGAAGATTTAAGGACAGGCATAAGATTAGTGATCTCAGGGTTTAGCCAATCTAGATAACTTACAAATAATAATGCACCTGAAAACAAAGTAGCTAATGGCAATGCAAAATCTGATTTTCTAAAAGTCAGTAACCCGCAAAGCATCAATACCCAGGCTACAAAAACCAACATCTCATACCCATTACTCCAGGGTGCGTGCTGCGCCACATACCATCTTAATAATATGTTTCCTGTGAACATCAAAAAACAAATTAGCGATAAGATTATCAATATGTTCCATAGCAATTCAATGGATTTTTTTTGAATAAAAATTTTGGTGATTGCGATTACTAATAATATAAAACCCAAAGTAAAAAATACCTGAAACAACCAAAAATTGAGATTCAACTCGTTATACCATAACTCTGCAGCGACTCTTTCATCATTTGGTATAATAGCTGCACCCAGTACATTTTGATAAGTCTTTATATATGAAAGCTTCTCTGTAGCTGCATCCCAATTCTTTGAAATCACATCCTGAAAATAAGAAGGAACAATGGATTGCACAAACTTGCCGTCTTCAGCTGGGAAATCCCTAAAATGATAGGTATAACTATACCAAGTGTTATTCTTGTCATTACTATTAGGAAAAACCTTTAAATAATTTCCACTAAAAACATTGTACAATATATTGAAACGTTCATCTACTTTTATTACTTCTTTGTCAAATTCATTGCGTTCTGCCGGTTTCTTGAGATTCGCTTTTTCAATTGCTTCACTCAAGATATAAGCTCCTTTTTCGTCTAACAGGGCATTGAATGGAACCAGACCGTCTTCACTTAGTACTAAAGACTTAAATAATACTCCTCCTTTTTTTTGATCTATCTTAATCAAAGGGATTTGTTGCCATGCATTTGGATTTACATGCATCGCTAAAAATGCTTGGTTAGCATCTAAGCGTATGTTTGATCCATTGTTTGAATATTTGAAATAAGGTTTTCTAGATATCTTTCTCAAAAACTCAGAAGCAAGCGTATTTATAGGTTTGATTCGTCCATCTAGATCTTGTACCATCAATCGACCAAAGAGTTCGGCGTGATATACATCAATCTGTTGTTCTGCTACCAGTTGTTGTTCTTTAGTCGGCTCAGTTACATTTCCGTTGCAGAAAGTAGATATAAATAAAAAAAGTAATAATGGAACAATTTGACTTTGTTTTAATTTTTCTAATTTTTGATTGATCAATCGAAATCTTGAGTTTTTTCCAAATAATGTAAAAAACATCCCTAATCCCATTAGGAAATATCCTAGATAAGTAATCCAGGTTCCTGCGGCATCATGACTAACAGAAAGTACGGTTCCTAATTCATCGGTATCATAGCTTGCCTGAAAAAATCGATAGCCTTGATAATCTAACACATTGTTCATAAAGATTCGATATGGTGTCTCTTTTTTATTATCAATAATAGTTACTTCACTCGCATATGCAGAAGGGCTTGTAGAACCAGGGTAGCGTTCTAATTGAAAATCATTAAGATATAACGAAAAAGGCACCTCTTGTGCTTGTGCCCCATAAGAAAGCTGGATCGTTAATCCATTTAATTCGAGTTGATGTGTTGTAGGTAAAAAACCTTCTCGATATAATAATGAGGATTCTTCTATCTGATCATTGACCTGAACATTTACAATGAGTGCATCATCTTTGCCCCTATCATTATCCTTAGGTTTTTCGGATTCACTAACTAGTTCTATAGTGGCGCTAGGATGAAAAGACAGTGGTACAAAAGAAGCATCACCATCGCGATATAATGTACGTAAAGTTAACCGCTGTAGACTATCTTTCTTAATTTTCCCGGCAGTTTGAGAGGCCATCATAAAGAAATCAAGATCTCGTGGTGATAGCACACTAAAATCACCATCTTTCTCTATTATATTGATAATTCCTTCTTCTTTGGCATTATATCCAACTCTATGATGGTGTTTTCCAATACTCTCTACTTCACCTTTTTCCAAAAATACCGTTTGCCTTCCGTTTCCAGACGATACAACTAATTGCAAGAGTGCTTTTCCACCTTCAACATCATCTACTATTTCGGGTACAGCGTCTGCAACAAATTTACTATGAGAAATGCGTATTGGTATATCATCAAAATCTGTTTCTATCGTAAAATCATTATCACTGATTGGAGAGAAACTCAATTGTTTTCGAATTACTTTTGTATTGTTTCCGTCAGAAATGTGTGCTTGCAGATAATTCTGATCTGAAATTATAATGTTTGAAGCGTTTCCTTCTCTAATACGCATAATACCGCTATAAGAAGAATGTCGCGTTATTCCGGCACCTATTAAAATAACGATAAATGCTACATGAAACAAAAGAATTGGCCACTTCTCTTTTCTCCACAGTTTGTATTTATAAATATTAGTACCGAAACAGATACCAAGCCCTATCATAACAAGTTCAAACCACCAAGCATCGTAAATGATTTTCCATGCGGTAGCGGTACCGAAATCATTTTCTACAAAAGTAGCAGTAGCCATTGCGATTGCAAAAAGCAATAATAATAGAACAGCCAAAATAGGTGAGGAAAAAAAACGATATAATTTGTGCATTATGTGTTGTTTAAAAAAAGAAAGATAACCTCATTAGGCTTACTACTGAGGATATCTTGTTTATAAAAAGGATATATTTGATTGTTTTATTCTTCTTGCATAGAAACAGTTTTTACATCCAGTTTTGCTTCTCTGGCTTTTGCTTCTTCTAACCACTTTGGCAGCAGTGTTTTTTTGAATTCCTCTTTTTCTGCTTCTAACTTTTCTATATCGAGCCCCACATAAGCCTGCGCTTTTTCCTTAGAAGATATATCTGGCATTTCTACAGGCTTATTATGTCCTAAATCGGCTAATAAACGGGCTAATTTCACTCTAGCTTCTTGCGCAATATTTAACCCACCACCTATGACTCTAGCGGTTTCTACTGGAGAATGAAAAGAAGCACCATGAGAAGCAGCAGCGTAATCCCAACGCCATTGTGCGTGACGGATGTCTGTTAAAACAGCGGCCATTTGTTCTTCAGTAGCTCCAAGATCCCATGCTTTTTTAGCTTCGATATGAGCTTTAACTAGTAAATCTTCTAATTTTAAGCGGTTTTCTGTAGACTTTTGTTGACGTTCAAATACATTAGCCATTAATTTACTTCCTTCCTCTCTATGGCATACCTGGCAGGCATTCGCTATATTATTTAACGGAGATTGTATGTGATGATCTGTAAATTTTTGCCCTCCTTCACTTTTATAAGGCATATGGCAATCTGCACAGGATACTCCACGATCAGCGTGTACACCTGTTACATAAGTTTCATAACCAGGATGTTGTGCTTTTAACATTGGGGTTTTACTAATTTTATGAGTCCAATCTTTAAATTCAAGGTCATCATAATATTTTTCCATATCCTCTACAGCCATTCCATTTTTCCATGGAAAAACTAGATATGGAGTTCCTTCTTTTCCCGGTAAATTTTTATTGAAATAGTATTCTACATGGCATTGTGCACATACCAACGATCGCATTTCTTGATGAGTAGCATTATTAATATCTTTACCCATAGCATCAAAAGCTTCTACCAGTGCAGGACGTGTAATGCGAAGTTTCATACTTTTAGGATCATGACAATCTGCACAGCCGATAGAATTTACAATTTCTGCTCCTTTATCAGCCCATTTTCCTTTATAAAACTCTTCAATTCCTATCTCATTCATCAATCTCGGTACATATGGACTTTTACAGGTCCAACAAGTAGCTGGCATTGGCCCATCACCTTTTCCTTTTGGACCTCCGGTTCTTAGAGTATTATGAATATCTTCGATAGCGTATGAATGTCCGCGTCCTTGATTATAATCTTTAGAGAAACCATATCCAGCAAATAGTACTACTAAACGTGGATCTTCTTCAAGCATATCGCGCATGGCAGAACCTCCTTGATAAGTGGAAAAACTGGTATCTGCCGTTTGAATAAAAGATTGATATTCCTTTTGAAAGTTTTCGCCCCAAACTGCATTTCGAGGTTCATTTTCACTAATATCCACTTTAGGTACATACTTATATTTTGCTTCAGACTTTCTATTAATAATACTGGAAGCAAGCAGTCCCAATAAAAATACTACGATAATAGTAACAATGAACAATACCTTATTTTTCATAATACTAGCTATTTATTTTTCTTCAATTTCCTTTTGTAACCATTCTGGAATAACAGCCTCTACTTCATCCGTAGGTATAGGCGCTATATTATATTTTATGGTAGAAATACCATGGCTACGTCCATGGGGGATTTCACGATGGCAACTCCAGCATTGCCTATCTGTTCTATCAGATGTGTGCCCATCTATCCAACCGTCATACTTAGTTTGGGTTACTTGTTGTACATGGCAACGAATACAATTATTCTGAACAACTTCTTGAGATGCCTCCCGCATAAAAATCACGTCAGGTTCTGCACGTAATGTAAATATAGAGGCATGATATAAGCCATCTTTAGCTTTAAAATAATATTTATTGAATATATTATCATGGGGAACATGGCAATCATTACACGAAGCCCATTCACGATGTGAACTATGCATCCAGCTATTATAAACTGGTGTCATTACATGACAATTAACACAGGTTTGTGGATTATCACCCATATACGATACCACCTCAGATTCTTTAGCCATAAATAGCCCTAATCCAATAAGAACAGCTATGAGAAAAACCGCAGTAGTACGCCAACGAGATTTTTTATCTGGTAATATTTTGCCTTTTATTGCCAAGATTTGCGTGGTGTTGGTTAGTCTTTAAATTTAACAAAAAAAAAGAACAAAATGGATGATTTAGTTTAGTTATTAAATTATACTTTTTATTCTCGCCCCTATGATAGGGTTAATCCCAATAGTAGGAATTAGTTACATCGATTATACCATTTTATAAATTAAAGCTCATTTCAAAATTGGTCACAATTACTTATGCTACCCTTTAAACAGAATTTATTGTTTTGTTAAATATTTTAAATCCTTAGAAAAAATCACAAAATTTATAACAAAAAAGGATTCAATATTAAGTTTAGACACTTCACTTTTGATTTAGGTTACTTCACTTAAATGATTAGAAATTTAATCTTAATATCAAACTATTTTAGTTAAGAATTCTAACACCATTATTGTCTATAAAATTATATGTATGTATTGTAATTATTTTATCACAGTCATTTTGGCTTGCTTTTGTTTCTTAAATGTGCAGGCACAAGAATTAACAGACGAACAAAAAGAACGTCTCGAATATAAAGTCGATGTTTTTTCTACAGATGACAAAGAACTGCAAGCATTATGGTATGAAGACCGAATGGATAAAATGAAGCTAACAGGAGAGTTACGAGAAAATTACAAGAAAATTGTGGTCTATCACACCTACAAAATGGAACGTCTAGGAAACCCAAAAGCTCAATTAAGTGATGAACAAATCCGTCATGAATTCCCGAAGCAGATACGAAAACTTCACAAGGATGTAGAAGACCTGCTCAACCCTAAACAATTTGAAATTCATAAGAACAGTTGGAATGCCATTCTTAAAGGTATTTATCAACGTAAAAATTGGAAATTAACTAACTAAACACTTGAGATATGATTTGGATTGAATTATTAGTTGTACTCTTTTTTATATTCTTGGGTTCAAAACTGGGAAGTATCGGTATTGGTTATGCTGGTGGTGCTGGTGTTGTTGTTCTTACCTTGGTTTTTGGACTCAAAGCTGGTTCGGTTCCAGTAGATGTAATACTCATTATTATGTCTGTAATAGCTGCCATTGCTGCGATGCAAAAGGCTGGCGGACTGGATTATCTAGTCAATGTATCTGAAAAGATTCTTAGAAAAAACCCAAAACGTGTTACGTTTATTGCGCCTACCGTAACCTATTGGATGACGTTATTGGCAGGAACTGGTCACACCGCTTATGCTGCTTTACCTGTAATTACTGAAGTGGCTAAAGAAGGAGGCGTAAGACCTTCTAAACCTTTAAGTATCTCTGTAGTAGCATCACAAATAGCAATTACAGCTTCTCCTATTTCAGCAGCTGTAGTGATTTTTGCAAGTTTTTTAGAGCCTTTAGGAGTATCGTACTTGCAACTTTTAGCTGTTGCTATTCCTTCTACAGTTTTAGCTTGTATGGTTGGAGCTATTGTAGCTAACAAATTAGGGAAACCCTTGGCTGAAGATCCAGAATATCAAAGACGTGTAGCGTCTGGATTGATAAAACAGAAAACAGAGGAACGTAGCGAAAGCCCCAAAAGCGCAAAATGGTCTGTGGGTATTTTTGGTGTTGCCATATTAATTATAGTAACCTACGCAAGCTTAATTTCTAAGAAAGTGGGGTTAATTCCTGATCCAACAATTAGTCGTAATCACGCCATAATGGCAATTATGTTATTAGCTGCTATGGTGATTGCATTAGTTTGTAAAATAAAACTTAATGAAGTTACAGGTATGTCCACTTTTAAATCGGGTATGAGTGCTGCAATATGCGTTCTTGGTGTTGCTTGGTTAGGAGATACTTTTGTGAGTAATCATATTGTAGAAATTAAAGAAGCAGCAGGAGGTATTTTAAATGAATATTCTTGGATGCTGGCAGTTGTTTTATTCTTAGCGAGTATGCTACTGTATTCTCAAGCAGCAACTACAACCGCATTAATGCCAGCTGCTTTAGCATTAGGAGTAAGCCCTATTGCTGCTATAGCTTCTTTTGCTGCTGTAAGTGCCCTGTTTGTATTACCTACGTATCCGACATTATTGGCTGCCGTAGAAATGGATGACACAGGCTCTACCAAAATAGGGAAATATGTATTTAATCACTCTTTTATTATTCCTGGAATAGTAACGATTGCTTCCAGTGTCATCTTCGGATTTATACTTGGAGGTCTTATTTTATAAACTCATAATCAAATCAAAATAAAGAACTTATGAAAACAAGAAAAGAAACAGATCTTTTAGGAGAGCTAGAAATAAACGGAGATTTGTATTATGGAGTTCATACACAAAGAGCTCTTAATAATTTTCAAATTTCGCATTCAATAATCGGAGATTATCCGTTTTTTATAAAAGGATTAGTAGTTACTAAAAAGGCGTGTGCATGTGCGAACAAAGAAATCGGAACAATTCCGGCAGATAAAGCAGATATGATCATTCAGGCTTGTGATGAAATTCTTGAAAATCTAGATAAGTACGCAGCATATTTTCCTTCAGATGTATTTCAAGGAGGAGCAGGTACTTCTGTAAATATGAATACTAATGAAGTGATTGCAAATGTAGCTTTAGAACTAAACGGACACGAAAAAGGAAGTTATGATATTTTACATCCTAATGATCACGTAAATAAATCACAGTCTACGAATGATGCCTATCCAACTGGCTTTAGGGTAGCTGTTTATTATTATATGAATCATTTGTTGGAAAAAATCAATGTACTGACCACTAGTTTTGATAAAAAGGCTGCCGAATTTAAAAATGTCCTTAAAATGGGTAGAACCCAATTACAAGATGCTGTACCCATGTCCTTGGGTGATGAATTTGGAGCTTGGTCTGCAAATTTAAAAGAAGAAACTAAAAACCTAAAAAATAGTCGTGACCTTATCTTAGAAGTTAATCTCGGTGCCACAGCAATCGGAACAAGAGTAAATGCACCTGATGGATTCACAGAACTGTCCATAGGGTATTTACAACAATTCACAAAGGCTAGTTTTGTGCCTGCCGCAAATTTGATAGAAGCGACTTCAGACTGTGGTGCGTATGTGATGATTTCAGGAGCTTTGAAAAGAACAGCGGTGAAGTTATCTAAAATTTGTAATGATTTAAGATTACTTTCTTCTGGACCCAGATGTGGATTAAATGAAATTAACCTTCCGGAAATGCAAGCAGGTTCTTCCATTATGCCAGCGAAGGTAAATCCGGTAATTCCTGAAGTAGCGAATCAGGTGTGTTTTAAGATTATTGGAAATGATGTGACCATTTCATTTGCAGCCGAGGCAGGACAATTACAGCTAAACGTAATGGAACCTGTAATTGCACAATGTATGTTTGAATCTGTAGAGCTACTCTCCAATGCATGTGTCACACTAGCCAAAAAATGTATTAATGGTATCACTGCCAATGAAGAGCATACCAAACAAATGGTGTTTAATTCGGTTGGAATTATCACCTTCTTAAACCCATACATTGGTCATCATATGGGAGATGTTCTGGGTAAAGAAGCTGTGGCAACAGGAAAATCAATTCGTGAATTGGTTCTCGAGAAAGAATTGCTTTCCGAAGAAGAATTAGATAAAATTCTCAGTGTAGATAATTTGATGCATCCAAAATATACAGCTGCATTACATAAAAATAATTGATTTTTCCAAAAGCAATAGAGAATACAAACTCTTTTATTATGAAATTATTTAATATAAAAATAAAGGCATTCCTAATAGTAGTTGTAATAACTGCTATTGGATTTGCTCAAGACACAGACCTTCCAAATGTAAAAATTCTAGCAACTGGAGGTACCATAGCGGGATCAGCTTCGTCAGCCACTTCTGGGAGTTATTCTGCAGGTCAGGTTGGTATTCAGACCATGATTAATGCTGTACCTGGTATAGAAAAACTGGCTGATGTCTCTGGAGAACAAGTTGCCAATGTGGGTTCGCAAGACATAACCGTTGAAATTTGGTTGAAATTGGCAAATCGGATTAATGAATTGTTAGCTTCTGACGACGTGGATGGCATCGTAGTAACTCATGGCACCGATACACAAGAAGAAACAGCATATTTTCTAAGCTTGGTTGTCAAAAGTGACAAGCCTGTGGTTACTACAGGTTCTATGCGTTCCTCAACTTCTATAAGTGCTGAAGGTCCTTTGAATCTATACAATGCGGTAGCTATTGCTTCGAACCCGGAAGCCAAAGGAAAAGGTGTGATGGTATCACTTAATGATCAAATACATGCAGCCCGCGACGTGAGTAAAATGAATACAACCAATGTCAATAGTTTTCAATCCCCTATTAAAGGGATGTTGGGTGGTGTGTTTTATGGCAGATTGGGCTTTTTCCGCGAACCAAACACAAAATTCGGAAACACCAGTAAGTTTTCAATAACGGGGGTCAAAAAATTACCCCGAGTTGATATTATTTATGCCTATGCAGATATGGCTCCGGATTTAATCGATATGCACGTAAAAGCTGGTGCCAAAGGAATTGTAATTGCTGGTGTTGGGAATGGTAATATGACGGATGCCATCCTGAATGCAGCAAAGAAAGCCTACGAAGATCATGGTGTTATTGTTGTTAGAAGTACACGTGCTGCCACTGGGTGGGTTTTGCGAGACAACGAGTTTAAAGATAAAGATTATCACACTGTTGCCTCTGGAGATTTAAATCCGGCTAAAGCAAGAATTTTATTAATGCTTGCGCTTTCTATGGGTGAAAAATTAAATGACATGCAAGAACTTTTTTATACGTACTAATTTAACAGAAATAGATTATGGCACTTAATCCATTATTTTTTAGGAAAACACTTGTTGCAGGAACAGGGCTGTTCTTATGTGTTTTCCTGGTAGTACATCTTTCTGCAAACTGCATTCTGTTATTACCCGAAGACATTGCTAGAGGAATGTATAATTCGTATTCGACTACTTTAAGGGAAAGTCCATTGATAAAGATTGTAGCGTATTTGTTATATCTATCTATTATTCTTCATGTGGTGTATGCATTACTGATTACTATCAGAAATAGAAAAGCGAAGCCACAAAAATATGTTATGAATCACGCTAACGAAAATAGCAGCTGGTCTTCTCGAAATATGGGGATTTTAGGAACGCTTATTTTGATCTTTATCGTTATACATTTAGTGAATTTTTGGGCGCGTATCAAATTAGGATTTGGTGATGCGGTAGCATTAGATGTAGATGGGAATAAAGATGTATATGAAGTAACGTATAGTCTTTTTCACAACATTTATTATGTTATCTTTTATACTATTATATCCGTACCGCTGGCATTTCACTTGTATCACGGTTTTAAAAGTGGTTTCAAAACCTTAGGCTTTTATCATAAAAAAGGATTAAAGATTATAGCAAAGGTCTCTTTGGTTTATGCTCTTATTATGGGTATTGGTTTCGGGATTATTCCATTCATTGTTTACCTCAAATAGAATATACAGATGAAATTAGATTCAAAAATTCCAGAAGGAAAACTAGAAGATAAGTGGCGTAACTATCAGGTTACATCACAATTGATCAATCCAGCCAATAAAAAGAAGTTAAATGTTATTGTAGTTGGTTCAGGACTTTCGGGTGCTGGAGCAGCTGCTACACTTGCAGAATTGGGATACGATGTACAATGCTTCTGTTACCAGGATTCTGCCAGAAGGGCACACTCTGTAGCAGCACAAGGAGGCATCAATGCGGCTAAGAATTATCAGCATGATGGAGATAGTGTTTGGAGAATGTTTTATGATACCTTGAAAGGTGGAGATTTTAGATCTCGCGAAGCGAATACCTATAGATTAGCCGAACTTTCTGCTCCGCTTATTGATCATTACGTACAACAAGGAGTTCCCTTTGCCAGAGAATACGGAGGCGTATTAGTCAATCGTAGTTTTGGGGGAGTACAGGTACAGCGTACTTTTTATGCCAGAGGGCAAACAGGACAGCAATTATTAATGGCTGCATATTCTCAGTTGTATAAAATGGTACGTGCTAAGAAAGTAAAGATGTTCCCACGTAGTGAAATGCTGGATTTGGTAGTTATTGACGGAAAAGCAAAAGGAATCATCGTTCGTGATTTGGTAACAGGTGAACTTAAACGCTACGCTGCAGATGCTGTAGTACTGGCAACTGGTGGGTATTCTCGTGTTTTCAGATTATCTACATTGGCTATTGGATGTAATGGTAGTGCCTTATGGAAAGCTCATAAAAAAGGAGCCTTATTTGCAGCTCCCAGTTTTACACAAATTCACCCAACAGCATTGCCACAATCTAGCGAAGCGCAATCTAAACTTACCTTGATGTCAGAATCGCTTCGTAATGATGGAAGAATATGGGTGCCTAAACAACAACAGGATGCAAGAAAAGCAAACGATATACCGGAGGATGAACGAGATTATTATTTAGAACGAAGATATCCAAGCTTTGGAAATTTAGCACCTCGTGATATAGCCTCGAGAGCCGCAAAAGAGCGAATAGATGCAGGATATGGCGTGGGGAGATTAAAGAATGCCGTTTACCTTGATTTTAGACATGCCATCGAAAAATTCGGAATCCTGACGATTAAAGATCGCTATGGAAACCTCTTTACGATGTATAAAAAAATCACAGGGATTGATGCCTATAGAGAACCTATGCAAATATCACCTGCGGCGCACTTCTCTATGGGAGGATTATGGGTAGATTATGAATTAATGACTACGATACCCGGATTGTATGCGATAGGCGAATGTAATTTCTCTGATCATGGAGCTAATAGACTGGGAGCAAATTCATTACTTCAAGCAAGTATTGATGGCTATTTTGTGCTTCCGAATACGATAAATAATTACTTGGCAAGTGCTTTAAAAGAAGATCATCCAACTACAGATCATCCTGAATTTGAAAAAGCCGAGAAAGCGGTAAAAGCTGATATAGATAGAATTTTGAATATCAATGGTACGAAAACCGTAGATCATTTCCATAGAGAATTAGGAAAAGTGATGTGGCAAGAATGCGCTATGAGCCGCAATAAAAAAGGATTGGAAAATGCTATAGCACAAATAAAAACAATACGTGATGAATTCTGGAAAGATGTAAAAATTACCGGTAGTAGTAATGAACTGAATACAGAACTAGAAAAAGCCTTGCGATTAGCTGACTTTATTGAATTAGGAATTTTAATGTGTACAGATGCATTAGAACGTGACGAATCCTGTGGAGCACATTTTAGAGAAGAATTCCAGACAGAAGATGGTGAAGCAGTGAGAGTAGATGAAGACTATTCTTATGTATCTGCCTGGGAGTATGATGATGGAGATTTTAAGTTGCACAAGGAAGAACTAGAATTTGAATTTGTAAAACCTTCGGTGAGAAGTTATAAATGATATATTATGAAAGTAACATTCAAAATATGGAGACAGGAAGGACCTGAGGATAAAGGAGCGATTAGAGACTATGAAGTAGATGGATTGACGGAAGATATGTCTTTTCTGGAAGCACTAGATCATTTAAATGAATTATTGGTCCTTAAAAACGAAAAAGTAATTGCTTACGAATATGATTGTCGTGAAGGGATTTGTGGGCAATGTGGTGTTTTTATCAATGGTCGTGCACACGGACCACACGATAATATGACTACCTGTCAATTACATATGCGTAGCTTTAAAGATGGAGATACCATTGTCGTAGAACCTTGGAGAGCTGCCTCTTTTCCGGTAATTAAAGATCTGATTGTAGATCGTTCTGCTTTTGATAGAATCATTGAACAGGGAGCGTATATAACCGCAAAAACAGGAACAGCACCGGAAGCCAATGCCATTCCTATTCCCAAAGAAATATCCGATAATGCTATGGATGCTGCCGCTTGTATTGGATGTGGAGCTTGTGTTGCGACCTGTAAAAATTCTTCAGCTGCATTATTTACTGCTGCAAAAATTAATCACCTCAATAGGTTACCACAAGGAAAAGCGGAAGAACACAAACGGGTACAAGAAATGACGTATCAAATGGAAATTGAAGGATTTGGGAGTTGCACGTTTACTGGTGCTTGCGAAGTAGAATGCCCAGAAGGAATTTCGATACTAAATATCGCAGAAATGAATGCTCGTAATGCTAAAGCTAAATTATTAGGCTAACATAAGTTTTTTGAATGACTAAATTATTTAAGTGTATGAAAAATGTCAATTTTCCATTAATAAATGTTATAGTGATTGTTATGACTCTACTCCTGATGAATGGAATATATGCACAAGCCACTAATGCTGAAGAAACAAGGACTTCAGAAAACGAAAAAAAAGATTCAAATTGGATAGATGAAATTACCTCTCGGGTTACACCTTATGGGAGTATACGAATTGGAGCTGGTTTTGCTGAAGAAGGTGAAATAGGAATTTCTAATAATGCTCCACGTGTAGGGTTAAAATTTAAACATGCCTTGTCCAATGACGAAGCAGAAAATTTTAACATCATTGGCGGTATTGAGTTTGGTGTAAACCTTGTATCAAGAGATGATACCGTAGAGTTTGCGGTAGATCCTGGAGCAGGGATTGCACAAGTTGGTGATGCAGTATTTACTCGATTAGGGTTTGTTGGAGTTTCTTATCAAGATTTTGAATTTACATTCGGGAAACAAAACTCTGTGTATTATACAATGGGAGCTGTTGAAATAGATCGCTTCTTAGCCTTTGGAGGTGCTGCTATTGGTGTATGGAACATCTCTGATGGTGGAGTTTCTGGGACAGGTCGTGCCAATCAGGTTTTTATTCTAAAATACCAAAAGAATGGATTAAGTCTGGGAGTTCAAGCAGAAGCACGAAATATCTCTGACAATAGTGAAAGTATTGATACCTATGGATTTGGAGCTAATTATAAAATAGGAGGACTTGGTATAGGAGTTGGTTACAACAAAGTGAATGATGGAGTCGAAGATCCATTACCAAATCAAGCAAAAGTTGGTGATGAGGCTTTTGTGGCTTCTGTTTCTTATGAAATAAATAGATTTACACTAGCAGCTTCGTATGCTATTTTAAAACAACATCAACGATTAGGGGATGTTTTTTATGATGCTAAAGGTGTTGAGTTCTATGCTCGTTATAAATTCTCAACGAATAAACGATGGCATGTTGCTGCAGGTTTCAATTATTTAAAACCAGATGATGACCAAAATCTAGGTGATTTTGACACCAAATTCGGAATTACCGAAGTAGGCTATAACTTTAAAAAATCCAGTCATATTTTTGCTGCTGCAAGTATAGATTACAGTGAAGATGGTATTGGTGATAGACGTAGTCAAAGTATTTTTGGTGTAGGGATTCGATTTGGGTTTTGAATAAGAAAAAACGGTAAACAAACTGATGATTATGGATAAAATTATAAACTCCAAATAGATTATGGAAATAGGTCCTAGGGACACTATTGTTATAGCCTGTCTAGTCCTGTTTCTGGGCAAGTATATTAACAAGAAAATATCCTTTTTTAGAGCATATAACATTCCTGAACCTGTGACGGGCGGAGTGATTTTCTCTATATTTTTCGGTATTCTTTATACTATTACGGGTATAGAGGTAAACTTTGCTCTTGAATTAAGGGATGCACTTCTCATCATCTTTTTCATAACAATAGGGCTTTCTTCAAGATTAAAAACACTATTAAAAGGAGGTAAATCGTTAGCCCTACTTTTAGTAGTAGCGGTAGGATATCTTTTTATCCAAAACCTTAATGGTATTGGTATTGCTTATATTACTGGTATGTCAAGTGTGACAGGGATTTTAGGCGGCTCTGTTTCTTTCAGTGGCGGACATGGTACTACTATTGCCTGGGTTCCTACTTTTCAAAACGATTTCGGTATTGAAAATGCCATGGAAATGGGTATTGCTTGCGCAACTATTGGCTTAGTACTTGGAGGCTTTATAGGAGGTCCCATTGCAAAATTTCTAATAAAAAAACACAATCTAAAACCAAAAGATAGCAAACCCGTTACGGTAGGAGTACGCCATGGTAAAGGGGATACTGTAGAAATGAATTATAATAACGTTTTGCAAATGATTTATTTCATTTTCTCAACAGCAGGGTTGGGTATAGGAATTAATGAATTGCTCGTATGGATAGGGCTCTCACTCCCGTCTTTTGTCACAGCATTGTTTGCAGGCATTATCATTACCAACCTAATTCCGGTATTTTCTAAAAATTTTCATTGGGAACCTGAAAAATCAAAACCTCTGGCCATGGCCTCGGATTTATCATTGGGGCTTTTTTTAGCCATGTCATTAATGAGTCTTCAATTGTGGACACTGACTGATTTGGCTGGACCACTATTCCTAATTGTAATTGTACAGGTGTTAGTGATTTCTGTTTTCGTAATTGTAGTTGTTTTTAGAATTATTGGTAAAGATTATGATGCTGCCGTGATGAGTGCAGGATATGCTGGATTAGCTTTGGGCGCAACACCTACGGCAATTGCCAATATGACTGCAGTAACTAAAAAGTTTGGGGGATCGCCTAAGGCATTCATTGTTGTTCCTCTGGTTGGTGCTTTTTTTATTGACCTATCTAATGCTTTGATTATTAAACTTTTATTAGGTGTTTTTGGGTAGTTATTACTTTATTTATGATGATATCAGTTATGAAAAAACTTTATTTAATACTTGCTTTACTAACATGTTTTTTTAGCTATTCACAATCTTCTTCGGATAACCTTGAAAATAATT
Organism: uncultured Aquimarina sp.; assembly: GCF_947492405.1. Classification (GTDB taxonomy): domain Bacteria; phylum Bacteroidota; class Bacteroidia; order Flavobacteriales; family Flavobacteriaceae; genus Aquimarina. The sequence goes on along the minus strand of NZ_CANLMP010000001.1, from coordinate 361,765 downwards.
CCCAAAATAGGTTCAGATTCATAGAGATAAAATCTCATTTTGGTGCTTTTCTGAAATCAGATAATGCTTTAGGGAATAGTGGTATTTTAGACAATGGTTATGGCGGAGTAACCGTGAAATTAGGATGGCAACCAACCAATCCAAATGGATGGGCTAGCAGATATGGATATCCATCTTATGGTATTGGAGCGTATGTTGGATTTCTGAGTGATGCTAATGTTTTTGGAAATCCAAATGCTATTTATGGTTTTATGAATTTTCCTATATCTGGGTCTCATAAGAGAAATGTTTTTAGTATTGAACCCTCTCTCGGGATTACGTATAATTTGAATCCTTTTGATGAAGACACCAATGAGTTAAACACTTCTATAGGAGCCAGAGCAGCAGTGTATTTTAATATTGATCTTGGATTCACCTATAAGTTTACAAGAGAGTTAGATTTGTTATATGGATTCGATTTTACTCATTTTAGTAACGGTTCTACGTTTAGACCTAATAGAGGTCTTAATCTGTATGGTATCAATTTAGGGATGCGCTATAATTATAATGCAGCTCAGTTTAAGAAAGATAATGATCCATATACAAATAATGTATTGCCAGCCAGATTTAAACGACCTTTACGCGCTGCTCGAGATACAACAGGTGGAAATTATATAAGCGTATATGTAGCTGGAGGAGTCGGACAAACCGATAGAGAAATTGGAACCAATACAGTATTCGGAACTTTTTCTGGAGTGCTTGATTATGAACATCAATTCAATGAAGTACATACCTTAACGGGTGGTGTTGATTTCTTTTACGATAATCGTTTTCGAGATGTTGAAGCTTCTGAAAGAACATTAATAGGAGTTCATGCTGGTTATGATTTTTCATTCTGGAAATTAGCTATGAAATTTCAGATCGGTACGTATGTGTCCGATGATAAAGGAAAAGGTGGATATTTTATGCGACCTGCATTACGATATAATATTTCTAAAACTTTCTTTGCACAAATTGGTCTTAAAACACTAGATGGAGGTTCTGCAGATTATATAGAATATGGTTTTGGTTTTAAGCCTTTTAAATGGTAAGGAGTAAGTAATAATAGTATACTAAAAAAAAGGGATGAGTTTTTTCGATGTTCTTGATATACTAGGTACGATTGCTTTTGCTATTTCTGGTGCATTAGCTGCGATAAAAAGACAAATGGATCTCTTCGGTATCTTTATTGTAGCATTCGTTACGGCCTTAGGCGGAGGTATTCTAAGAGATGTCTTTATTGGGAATACGCCGGTTTGGTGGATGGGACATTTCTATATCGTACACTTTATTAGCATTTCTGTTATTTTGGCTATAGTATTTCGAAATAGGATTTATTTTTTAACGAAATCACTCTTTATATTCGACACCATTGGCCTAGCCATATTTACAATTAGCGGTGTGCAAATTGGAATTTCTGCAAGTTTGGATCCAGCCGTAAGTGTTGTACTTGGAATTATGACGGGATGTTTCGGAGGAGTAATCCGTGATATTTTGTGTAACAAAATTCCAATACTTTTCAGAAAAGAAATTTATGCACTAGCTTCCCTTGCTGGTGGAGTATGTTATATCATTCTTTACTCCTTAAAATTCGATAAAAATATATCATATCTAAGCACTATTGCATTAGTGGTTGTTATACGAGTTTTGGCGGTAAGATTTAGTATTTCTTTACCAACTTTTACCATCAAAAAGAAATAAAAAAAATAGTTAAAAACCTTTTACATTATAATTAATATAAACACATATGAAAACTTTACTTTATGCGGCTTCTATCTTTTTAATAGTAACATCCTGCGCACCAAAATTGGGCTCTACCTGGAAATCAAAAGACTACAAAGGACGTACATATACTAAAATTGCAGTTGTTGGTATCAGTGAAGATCTGGCAGCGCGTAAAGCCTTCGAAAATAATGCTGTTCAATTACTAAAAGACAATGGTATTCATGCAATTACGGGGATCACTATTTTTCCACCAAAGATGTCTCCTAAAAAAGGTGAAGACGCAAAATTTATTAAAATTTTAAAGGATAATGATATTGATGGAGTCATCACGATGAGTTTGATCAATACGAAAGAATCACAAAGGTATACGCCAGGCGAGACGTATGCAGTCCCATTAGGATATAGACGTTTTGGCAGATATTATTACAGAACATATAGTTATATTTCTACCCCAGGATATTATCAAGATGAAAAATCATATCTAATAGAAGCTGTTTTATATGATGTTGCAGGAGAATTGCAAGAAGGTCAAAATACTTTGGTATGGTCAGGTCAAAGTGCTTTAATTAACCCATCTTCTTCACAAAATGCAGCAGTAACTTTTACCAGCGAAATGGTAGCGTCCTTACTCAATGATATGGTAATTTTACCGTCTCAAAATTGATATAGATGTAATAAAAACTCTTGATCAAAATCGAAACCTAACGATCGATCTTGCATAAAAATGTTGTGTATCAGGTATTACTTTTCCGAATGTAAAAAAATGATCGAAGCCAATGGAAATATTATGATAAGAAAGAAAGATTCCATTGGTAAGCGTTATATGATTATTACTTATATTATCTAAAGCAAATTCAAAATCCCTATCAAATAAATTACCTTGTGCTGTGGCATCAAACCCTGTTATAGTACCACCAATCGTTGACTTTAAGTAATACTTAAATTTTTTATCAGATAGAATACTATTACCAAAAGCAGCTGATTTATATAGTTCTCCGAATTTACCAATACGTAAACCTACCGCAGGACTAATGTCAATATATAGATTTCCTAATCGTGTGTCTACCATCCCAAATACATCAAACAATTTGCTTTTAGGTGTAAAATCATATACGATTTTAGTGTTTATGTTAAAAATGAATTGATTTGGGATTTGAAATCTCCACCCATCAAAAGTAGATCCTCCTGTTATGTTATTGTGAAACCATCCCTGAAGCTCTTCAGCTTGGGATAAAGGTCCCATAACCCCTGCCAAAAGACCAACTTCAAAAAAGGATTTTTCGAAAACATATGTTGCATCAAGTGTCCCATATAATATACCTGCAAAAGGTCTGTCAAAATTAGAAACACTCTGTTGATCAGATTCTATGACTATTGATTTGTTAGAAGGAGTATACCCTTCTAAACGTAATTCGGTTCCAAAAAAGTAATCACTTTTAGAAGGAAATAGTTTTTCAAGTCGTAATAGTCTCTCTGTTCTGAAGTCGTATTGTATTCCTACTCCAAAGGTGTAATAGCGATCAGAAATTTGCCAAGCAACCAAAGCATCGTTATCTGTAGTTAAAGAAACTTCTTTATCATAATGTCGTGTTTGTTGCGCTTTCAATTGTGCTACATAGCTTAAAGAAGCAAAAACAATATGGAGGTATCGAATTAGGTTCATGATTTCCAGATTTAGCTAATATTTCTTAATGACTATATTAAAAGTACTGGATAATCAAAAGATCCATACGGTATTCTTTGGTCAAGTTGCTAAAAATAAAGGTGAACTATCCTATGTTTACAATGAAATAATATAAACTAGTTTTATGTTTTATAATCTTGACATATACATACTGTAGTTCTTGAGATAGCTGATACTCAAAACAAATAAATCATTTGATATCCAACTGATACTCACTTTTCATTTAGAACGTTTCACCTATGCTTTTTTGCTGTTTCAGAAGAAAAATCATAGCCTCCTTCATAAACTTAATCTACTTTTACACAATAATATATATCTAGTTATGACAAAAAGTATTCTTATTTATGTAGTATTTGCTTTTATACTATATAGCTGCCAAGGTACCCAGGGAAATAATAAATCATTAGAAGGAAATGAAGCTATCCAAAGTAAAATTCTTCTAAATGATATTTGGAGTATGACAAAAATTAATGGCGAAGACTATAAAGATGTTGCTCAAAAACGACCACAATTAGAATTTAATCATAGAGAGAATAAATTTACTGGAAATGATGGTTGTAATCAAATTTTTGGAAATTTAAAAAGACTAACGAATACACATTTAGAATTTGATGCTATAGGAGCAACCAGAATGAAATGTATTGAAGCAAAAACCTCAGTGCAATATCAAAACTTGCTCAGAGAAATTAGATATTATAAAATAGAAAACCTCACCTTGTCTTTACTTGATACTGAAAATAAAGCCTTAATGGTGTTTAAAAAAATAGATTGAAGTGTTCTTAGGAATAATTCTTCATTTTAAAACATATGTTTAATTTGTAAAAAACTACAATAATGAGAGATATAAAAAGATATATTATAAGTGCGGTATTTGGTGTTTTTTTAATAACATCTTGTTCAGAAAAACAAGCTTGTTCTAAGGGAGTAAATGGTACTTTGGTAAATATGTTAGGATTGGATGGGTGCTCTTGGGTAATTCAGTTAGATACTGGTGAAAAATTACAACCAGTTAATCTGTTTGATTTCGAAATTGACAAGAAAAATGAGCCAAGGATATCCATAGTGTATAAAGAAGCTGAAGCTATGGCGGGAATTTGTATGGTGGGCAAAATGGTAGAAATATCTTGCCTAAAAGTAATCCATTAAGAATTAGGTGCAGAGAGAGACCTTGTTAGAGGTTTTTAAATCCCTATAAATAAATTACCAGACTTGATAATGTACTAGTACGATGATTTCAGTCCGGTAATTTTTGATAAGAACATAAAGTGCTTCGCTCTTGTGAATATAGAGAAACTTTATCTTATAATCATAGTCTGATTTTTTTTACATTTTAAAAGCTAAAACTGGTAAGGTTGCATGATGCACAAGATCTTCTGATATGCTTCCTCCAAAAAAGTGAACCAAACCTGTTCTACCGTGAGTTGACATAGCAATCATATCCATATTTGTATTATTAGCATAACTTAGAATTCCAGCTTCAACTGAATAATCCGATATATATTCAATCGTAGGTAACCTGTTTAGGTTTCCATCAGCTTTTTCTAAGAAATTTTTTGCTTGTTCTTTTATTTCTGTAGTGCTTTGGAAATTTGAATATGGTAAATTAACGTGCAATAAAGTAGTTTCACTGTTCATCGTAGATAATAAGTCTAGTGCTTTTTTGAACGCAGGAATACTTTCTTCAGAAAAATCTGTAGCATATACTACCTTATCAAAATCTACATTAGTAAGTTTAGATTTAACGATCAATACGGGGACATTACTATGTCTAACGACTTTTGCAGTGTTAGATCCAGAAAATATACCTTCTTGTCGACTGTGACCATGAGATCCCATCACAATAAGATCTGCTCCAATATCTTTGGCTACTTGATCAAGTTCATCAAATACTTTATGGTGCTTAATTATTGTTTCAATTTCTATACCTTCTAAATAATCCTTTTGCAAAAATTCTTCAAACTTCTTACTTGCTAATTTTAGCATAAATAGCGTTTCATTCTGTGTTTCAGTGCCAGATACCGACAAAACCGCTTCTGATAATTCTAACATATGAATAACGATGATTTGTGCATTATGTTTTTTTGCTAAAGCAGCCGAAGTTTCCAGTGCATACTCAGAGTATTTAGAGAAATCTATAGGGACTATTATTTTTTTCATGTAGATGAAGTTTAAATGATTTGTGAAAACATAAATGTAAAAAAAAGAGCGTAAAGAAATGTGTTTTTTCTTGACAATTATATTCCTTCATATCTAATACCGTTTCTGACTTACTATTACCCACTAAAATCTGTTCTTTTTCATTGATGCTTCAAAATAAAATGTAATCGTAGCATAGGCTATGCTGACATTTTCTCTTTTGTCCAAACAAAAAACACTTCAGTATAAAGTCGGGAAGCTTCACTTTCGCTTTTGGTTGTTTCACTCGAAAACTCAATAATTAGCAGCCCATACCGAGCTACATTTGTACTAGAAAACAAAGATAAGTATAGCACTAAAAGTAGAAAGGATATGGAAACGAAACCTTTAAGAATAGTATATGATCACAAAAGAGAATATTCAGAAAACAGTTCAAAACGTAATAAAAGAATCATTGAGCTTTCAATATGGTCTCTTAAAAAAATCAGGACTCTAATTGACCATTACTTAAAAGAATTAGAACAATGGGGATCAGGAGCTGGCGAAGCTATTAGAAGGTAAATTACATGAAAATTAATACTAAAAGATAATGTGATGAAAACAATACAATCAATATTATATACACTCTTCCAAAAAATAGGGAGTGATATAGTAAGAAACAAGAGATACAAAAGTCAAAAAGAATTTCAGTCTTTAGATAAGCAAGAAGAAGTTTTTTTATTCATCTAAAAAATTGAGAATTATGAAAACTATTAATAAAATAACAGGAACATTGATAGTGTTGATACTCTTATCAAGCTGTTCATCCGTAAGGATAACAGATTCTTGGAGAAACCTTGAGGTCCCAGAAATAAAAGGTAAAAAAGTGATGGTGGTAAGTAAGACAGATGATCAAACCGCTAGAGTACGTTTTGAAAAAGATTTAGTCGAAAACTTAAACAAAAAAGGATATCAATCTATTGAAAGCTATATTGTTTTTCCAAACTCATCTCCAACCAAAGAATTAAGCAAATCCGAAACGATGGAAATAAAAGATAAGCTTAAAAAAAAATGGGATAGACATAGTAATAGTAACCATACTAAAACATAGTGAAGAGTATACTAAAACGACTAGTAAAAACAATTCTTTTTATACAGTATACCCGTCATATTACGGTTTAGGATATTATAGAGGATTTTATAGATACTATGGAACAATATATGTAGACTCTGATCCAGTGACAGTACTAACAGAGAATGTTAAAAAATATACGCTGGAAACTGTAGTATATGATCTTACACAACCAAAAGAGAAACAATTGTTATCAGTAATTACAACTGAGATTGATGATCCACAAACCCTCGGAATGGTATCGCTAGATTTTTCTAAAAAGGTAGTCAAAGAATTGAATAAGTAAGTTGTTTTTTCATGATAGAGTTTGGTTGATGACTGGCAGTCGGAGATTTATTAGGTGTTTTCGGCTGCCTTTTTTAAGTACATATTACATTATCAACTCAAAGTATGTTAAAAAAACACTGCAAGAATTAATTGATTCAAATTAAGAAGTGAAGAGTTTCCCCATACCTTCACTTCTACATAGAAGCCTCCAATCTCCATACGGAGGCTTCTTCTTTTTAATTCCGGTTTAAAGAATAAATAACAAAAATATGACTGTGGTTAATAATTATATGATCCGTACAATTTTCCGTAAATTTAACAAGTACGAATTAAAGAAGATATTATTTACATTGAGCTCTAGAAAAGTAAAACACATAGTGATGTTTAGGATAGCACTGCTCATTGCGACTCTTATTAGTTTACCACGTACATTGACATTATTTGATGTAAATCAGAAACTGTTTGATTCTTTTTCAGAAGTTTCAGTACAAGATATTATCATTCGCTTTTTATTTCTCTTTGTAATGTCACTAGTTTCATTGGAACTTAATAGTAATTGGAAGTATATATACGCTCAATATTCCGTTTTTTCACGAACATGTATAACTATTATGCTCAATACAGTATTTTTTTTAGGTATCGTTCAGTTATTTGTTTCATTATATCCTTTAGTAACAGGACAAGAGTTATCAGATTCAGAAATTGGATTTACGTACTTTGTGTATTTTGTAGTTCTAGTGATTACTATTTTTATAACGAGAATTCTTAAATATCAAATGATACATAACGAAGATCTTTTAGAGAACGAAAAACTAAAACAGCAAAACCTTCAGAAAGAACTAACAGCCTTAAAAAATCAAATCAATCCTCATTTTCTTTTTAATTCTTTAAACTCATTAAATTCAATAGTCAGAGATAATAAAGATGCAACTACGTTTATAAAAGAACTATCTTTTATGTATCGCTATATTTTACAGAGTGGAGAAAGAGATCTAGTCTCTTTACAAGAAGAACTTAAATTTTTAGATAGCTATGTTCATTTGGTGAAAACCAGATATCGTAATCGTTTTGAGATGAATGTGTCAATAGATGAAAAATATTTACTAAGAGAAGTTCCTCCGCTAGCACTACAATTATTAGTAGAAAATGCAGTAAAACATAATGAGATTTCAGAAAAGAATCCTTTACAGATAAACGTATATTCAAAAAATGAATTTATTTATGTCGAAAACAAAATAAGAGAAAGAACTTCTTTTGTAGATAGTACAGGTAATGGATTAATGAACCTTGATAAACGATATTTTTTATTAAAAAAGCAACATATTAGTATTCGTAAGAAAGAGAATATATTCAGCGTGAAACTGCCACTAAATTGACGATATGAAAGTAATAGTAGTCGAAGACGAAATAACAGCAAGTGATCAACTCACTTTTTTACTTAAATCAATAGATCCTACTATTGAAGTATTGAAGGTTTTAGATTCTGTAAAAACGGCAATCGAGTATTTTTCTGGTACTCAAGAAGCATCCCTTATTTTTATGGATATTCATCTGGCAGATGGTATTTCTTTTGAAATATTTGAACAAGTAAAAATTGAAACTTCTATTATTTTTACAACTGCCTATGATCAATATGCAATTAAAGCCTTCAAAGTAAATAGTGTAGATTATTTATTAAAACCTATTGATGAAGATGAATTGTTTGAAGCCATTGAAAAATTTAGAAACAGATCCAAAGAAGAGGGTTTTCTAGACCATCAAATTCAAGGAATGCTACAGGTACTTCAGACTAAAACAAAACCTCATAAAACCACATATCTGGTACATCATAGAGATGAATTACTTCCTATAAAAACCGAAAAAATTGCCTATTTCTATATAGACACAGGTGTCGTGAAGGCGATTACTTCAGAAAATAAAGCATATAGCATTGATAAAAAACTAGAAGATATAGAAGATGAACTAAACCCAGAGGTTTTTAACAGGGTGAATAGGCAATTTATAATAAATAGAAATGCTATCGAGAATATTAAACACTATTTTAATGGTAAACTGATTGTTAATATAAGTCCAGTTTCCAAAGAACGTATCGTAGTAAGCAAAGCCAAAGCTACGAGGTTTAAAAAATGGGTGGATTTATAAATTTATATGACTACCTCTTGCCCTTCACGAGCCAAAAAACAATTTGAAAAACGTTGTTGACATTGCCGTTCTACCTTTCTCAAAAAATCATCGTTATGTTCTGGATCATGGTGTGTGAGGTATAGCATTTTTACATTCGCAGCCTCAGCAACTCCAATGGCCTGTTCCCAACTACTATGTCCCCAGCCTTTGTGATTTGGTAATTCTTCAGGAGTATATTGAGCATCATGAATAAGCACATCAGCATTTTTACAAAAATTGACAACATTTTGATCTAACGAATCACCGTGTTCTATATCTGTACAATAGACAAATACTTTTCCTTCAGTTTCTAAACGATACCCATAAGCTCCACCAGGATGCTTATGTTTGTTGACTGTTATTTGACCTCCATCAAAGGCGACTTTATTGCCTTTATTCACAGTAAAAGTGAAATTTGCCCCCATATCATCTATACCTATAGGAAAATAGGTACTCTCCATTTGTTTAGCAAATATTTCTTTGAAATCATGTAGGTCTGGAGCATCATCTCCAATGATAAAAAATTGGATTTCTTTATTTATATCATACGCAGGAGCAAAAAATGGAAATCCCTGAATGTGATCCCAATGGAAATGTGAAAAGGTTAGAAAAATCTTATTCCCTTGAGAAAAGTTTTTTGAAATGAGTTCTTTTCCTAATTTCCTAATACCCGTACCAGCATCAAAAACAAGCACACTTCCTCCTTCCTTTTTACCGGATACGGCTACGCAAGTTGTGTTACCTCCAAACTCCTGAAAGCCAGATTCACAAACAGGTATAGAACCTCTGGTGCCATAAAATGTTATGACCATACATCTAATTTAGCTAAAGAAGTAAATACAACACTAGAATTATTTATTAATATTCCTAATTTCTTCTTTATATGTTTCTTGATCTATCCCTTTCTCAATAACAGCTAATGATTTTCCAACAATGTATTTAACATTTCCTGGGGTAAATCCTATTGCTTTGGCCATTCTTTCTAACCAAAGGGTTTGTTGTTCTCCAGAAATGGTCTCATCTTCAGAAATAAGCTTTGTTAAGGTATACATACTTTCTAATCGCTCATTATGGGTAGTGGTGGGTTCTAATGGATAGGTTAGATAGTTTTGCATGATGTGATCATATTCTTCTCCTGAAATTCCTAAAACTTTGGCCAAATGATCTAAAAAGGTTTTCTCCTCTTCCGATACTTCGCCATCTCTTAAGGTTATTTTTACAACTGCTCCAAATTGATAATGATAGGTACTTTCTGATTTCATAATATCTTCTTGTAAATATTTGATTTATTAAATTTAAAGAATTATTCGATTAATTCTCATGATAATGTTTGTTTTAAAAGAAAATATTAAATTAAAAATCACCAAAACACAAAACCCATATGTCATAAATTCTACGAAAATTGCATTAGCTCAAAAGAGTAGAAGATAGTATTATACCAATATCATTTTTAGTTTGTTCCTGATTTTTAACATCGTTTATTATTAAAAAGATTCATTAATCCCAAAATAAAAACCATTATTACCATTTTCTCCAAATCCAGTATCCAAACGCAGCCAGGTACTTTTGTTTTTAAGTAACTTAAAGCGTATTCCAGCTCCTGCACTGGGTTTCATATTGCTTATGCTAAAGAAATTTTCAGGATTACTTGCCACTTCGCCTACTAATCCAAAGGCTGCAATTGTCCATCGTGGTCTAAAACGCCATCTATACTCTGTTTGTATAATATACATATGGTTGTCTGTAAATCTACCATAGAAATATCCTCTGGCACTATAGCTTCCACCAAACTTTGCTAGTCCCTGAAAAGGTGCGTCTCCAAAAGTATTCTCACTATAGACTTGCATAGCCAGAATACTCGTTTTAGTTAATGGTTCGTAGGTCCGTAAATCCAAAAAGAATTTATTATACCCATGAGTTGCCCCTAGAAGTTCGCTAGAAAATTGAGCATTAAGCTTATAATAACGTCCGGATAGAGGAGATCCAATATCATCTCGAGTATCTAAATTAAAAACAACGCCTAGACCGCTTATAATTGCTCGATCACTGCCTAAAACTGTCGCAGCATCTAGAATTCCTCCCTCTTCAACCTCGGTAACTTCATGGTTTTCGAAGACATACTCAAATCCGAAATTAAGATTTGGAGGTAAGCGTCTTAGGTATCCCATTTTTAGTTTATGCGAAGTCATATTATAAACTTCTTCATCTCTATCTGGTGTACTATTACCTATGCCCCAAAATAAATTAGGGTATATTTCCCAAGTATAGTCTATATCAATAAAATAATCTCCTTTGCCTAAATAGATTTCTGGTTTGACTTCAAATAGAAACTGTTCATTTAGTGTATAAATTCCGCTAAATAGAATGTTTGATTGGCGGTCATTATAGATATTGCTTTTATTTAATAGAAACAGTTGTCCTCCACCACCAAAACCAAATTCAGTTTCTGGGGTATAAAAGGCAATAGGAACTCCTATAAATTGAATACTTTTTGTGCTTGCTATCGTATTCGTTTTAAAAACAGTCTCTTTACTTTGAGACCACGAAGTAGTAGAAAATAGAATAAGTACTAGAATATATGTTAGACCCTGCTTTTGCATCAAAATTGATCTACTAAAATGTTAAAACCAAATGAAAAAGAAATATTACTTATAAAAATATCTTCTGATGTTACAGTATTAGCGGGAAGCGCTTCCTGATCAACATTAATCCATAATAAATTTAATTTGAGTCCCAAATCAAAGGTTACCAGATCAAAAAACGCATATGAATACCCTATACCCACTAATGATCCAAAGCCTCCTCCTTCACCAAGTTGTTGTACAAAAGAATCGGCTTGTTCTATACGGGTTTCATCTTTGTAACGTACATATCCTGGCGCTAATTGAAAAAACAAAGAGCCTTGTTTATTCTTGGAAATAAAATAGGATACTAATGGAGCTATAAATATATTTTCTGATGTTCTTTCTACAATACCGGAGTTATTACTTCGATTTAGCGTTAACGTGCCCCCTATTAAAAATCTATCTTTGATAAACTTTCCTGTGGTAAGATTGATGCCAAATTCATTAGTAGAAGTATTTTCTCCTGTACTTTGTAACTTAATAGTACTAGAATTAATAGTACCGGATAGACCAGTAAACCATCTTCCTTTCCGAAAAGGAGTGACAACAGAATCATTTTCTTTTTCTTGACTATTTCCTGTTAAGCTAACAAGGAGCAGTAGCACAACTAGAATGTTAAAGTATTTATTCGTATACATGATTTTTCCTTCGTATAATCCTATTGATCCTGATGATGTGACAATACTACTTTTATAAATACAATTACCTTTTTAGTTTCATAACCTTTCCTCCTCTTAATATTGTCAGTTCAAAAGGGTCCGTAGGTTTTAGGTTTTTGCCAAACTCTCCAAGTTTTACCAGAGCCTCATCCGTAAGATCAAAGACAATTCCATTAAATGCCATAATAATATCACCGCCAATTATCAATTTTTGACCATCAATAATAGCTTCTGTATCTCCTCCTTGTAATCCCATTTTATGCAATACAGAACCAAAAACCACACGCTGTACCAACAATCCACTTCTTTGAGGGACGTTAAATAATCGCTGTGTTTTACCTGTTAATGGATATGAATCAAAACCTAACCAAGGTGTTCTATTATTTAGCATTAAATTTTTGGTAATATTAGCAGTAGCAGCAAAACCAATACCTTCAAAACCTCCTGATTTAGTAAGAATTTGACTAACGACACCAATAACTTCTCCTTTCATGTTGAACATAGGACCACCAGAATTCCCTGTATTGATAGCAGCATCAGTTTGAATAAACTCAGATTGAGTAAATGGATTAATACCTTTTTTGTTTTTGATAATACCACTCACATAACCTGAAGATAGGGAATGGCGATATCCAAAAGGGGCACCAACAATAAACACCTGTTCTCCTATTTTTACTCGATCTGAGTCTCCAAAATTCACCGTTATAGCATCCTTTTTGGGTATATCTAATTTAATTAATGCAACATCTGCTGATTTGAAGGTAGAAATCACTTTTGCAGATCGTACTTCTCCGTCAATAAATTTGACTCTTAATGTTTCAGCAGCATCAACAACGTGTGATGCAGTAATAATTTCAGATTCTGAAACCATAAAACCAGATCCCAATCCTTCAGAAGTAACTGTTCTGGTAATACCTCCATTAGATTCTAATTTTGCTTCCTGCGTGAAGATTACAACCACTGCTGGATTTACAGTTTCATAAATTTTAGAAAGATCTTGCGCCGTACAAAAACTACTTAGTAATATAAAAATAAGGAAGCATGTATTTTTCATCGTTGAATTTTCAAAAGAGTATTATTCTTGTATTACAGATGTTTTGCTACTTTAAAAAACTGAGTCAGTTTTTAGAGCATTGTAAGATTCATTAAAAGTAATATAAAAAACTTCTATATCAAACATCTCTAAATGCAACTGCGGAGATCAAAAGTATTGATCTTTTTAAGGGATTCTTATGAAAACATGATGATCGATATGACTTATCTTAAAATCTTTATTACTGACTTTTATCAGTTTTTGGTATTCTAGATTTTATTTAAAAGTTTTTTGATTTCGCGGAACTCCGTTTAAAACAAGTCTCAACAATGCATAAAAAAATCCTAATAGTATTATTTTAAATTAAAAAAGTTAAATTTATACGATTTTTAAACCAAAACTCATCAACACGCAAATCATGAGAAATTACTTCACTGGACTACTCTTGCTAGTCTTTATATCTGCCTTTGGACAAACACAAGAAGAAAAACTACAAGAAAGGCAAAAGAACAAAGTAGAGATATTCGAATCCAATGAAAAAGACAATTTACAAGTTTTTGTTGCCGGAGAAGTGGATAAAATGAAACTAACAGAAGACCTTAGAGATGACTATTATGGTATTCTCTTATACTACACCAATAAAATGGGACGTATCGGAGATAAGAATAAAGGATATACGGAAGCTGAGATGAAAACGAAGTTTGACGCTATGGTGATTCAGCTTAATGATGAGGTCAAAGAATTTCTAACAGACGAGCAGTATAAAATACACCGAGAAAGTTTCGGTAAAATTGTTACTAGTGTTTACAATAGAAAAGGTTGGGCCAAGTAGCATATATCAATAATCATAACTTAGCTAAAGATATGAGGTTCAAAAACATTTTTATCAGTATATGTTTTGCTTTTTTTTCAATAACCATTTTTGGACAAACAGAAGGTATTGAAGAAGATACCAAACCTGTTTTGGAAATATTCAAGAAGGAAGAAACCAACTATATCGAAAATTGGATGAAGGATCTTATTACTGATGAAGCGATGACTCCAGAAACAACTGCCCGATTTAAGGTTATTACCTCCTATTATGGTTTAAAAATGAAGCAGCTTAGTGAAAATACTAAACTGACCAAGATTGAAATTATTGATGGCTTTAATAATTTGGTAAAAAAACAAAATAAAGAACTTGAACAAATATTACCTTTAGAACAATTCGAGAGTTTCTCTAAATTTTATGACAAACTATCTTGGTCAGTGAATAAGCGACTAAATCAGTTATAACCTATTATTTATTTTAATTTATAGTATACACGCATCATTTTAGTAATATGAAAAATATAAGATTACTACTCTTACTCATCTTCGTAAACTTTTCAGGGTATTCGCAATCCTCAAAAACAGTGACTATAGGTATTCTTTCCGATAGATCATCTGAAGAAACAAAACCCTTATTGTCTAAATTAAAAAACGAAATAAAAGGTGTTGTTGGACAAGATGCAACGATCGTTTTTAAGGAAGTACTGGAAAACGGATTTAATGTAACCAAGGCAAAAGAAAACTATCAAGCGCTTGTAAATTCTGATACCGATATTATTTTAGCGTTTGGGGTGATCAATACGCTCATCATTGATAAAGAAAAAAACTATCCAAAACCTGTTATTTTATTCGGATCTGCGAATAGCGATTTTTATGATTTTCCAGAAAATCAAAAAACTTCGGGAGTTGCTAATATTACCTACCTCATCGCGCCTTTTTCATATACAAAAGATTTGGATGTTTTCGAATCTCTTTACTCCTATAAAAAAGTGGGTATTATCATCGACGATTTTTTACCGGATCTATTACCAATTAAAAAGTTATTAGACGACTATTTCTCAAAAAAAGAAGCTGCGTATACGTTAATTCCTCTTCAGAATAATCAAAATATAGCAACAGATTTAGATGATGTCGATGCAATATATCTTACTACAGGATTTCATTTAAATGATACCGAATTCAGAACATTAGTTACTACGATCAATACAAAAAAATTACCTTCATTTTCTGCCTATAGTATCGAAGATGTACAGAGAGGAATTTTAGCATCTAACCAACCAGGAACATATATCGATCAGTTTTTTAGACGTATTGCTTTGGATATAGAAGCTATTATTAATGGTACGAATGCTTCTGAGTTACCCATCTACTTAGAATATAAAAATAAACTTTCTATAAATGCCAATACCGCAAAAAAAATTGAGTTCCCATTACGCTATAGTTTGTTGGCTACAGCAGATTTTATAGGAGGGGCTAATGATGAACAAGTAGGTACATCGTATTCTATTATTGATATCATGAAAGGAGTGGTGGCTAAAAATCTATCGCTGGATGCAGAAAGGAAAAATATTGAGTTAAGTAGTCAAGATCTAAAAACTGCTAAAAGTAGTTATCTTCCCAATGTAACTGCCAGTGCCAATAGTTTATATCTAGATCCGGAGGTTGCAGAGATTTCTAATGGCGCTAATCCCGAGTTTTCTACTTCTGGAAACGTAACCCTGGAACAAGTTATATATTCTGAAGGTGCGGGAGCCAATATCACAATCAGTGAGAATTTACAAAAAGCACAAGAAGAAACCTATAACGCAGCAGAACTGGATGCACTATTAGATGCATCGGTAGCCTATTTTAATGCTTTGATTTTAAAAACGAATGTAGAAATTCAAAATCAAAATCTTCAGGTTACAAAAAAGAATTTGGAAATAGCAGATCAAAACTTTGCTGCTGGAGAATCCGGAAAGTCTGATGTATTACGTTTCAGAAGTCAACTAGCACAGAATACCCAGAGTTTAATTAATGCAGAAAATCAAAAACAGCAGGCTTTCAATGCGATTAATCAGTTGATGAATAACCCTATCGCTACTGAGATTGATATCGATAATGCCGAAATATCTGAAGGAATATTTGAAAATTATAAATATCAGGATTTTAGAGAAATTTTGGACGACCCGAAACTAAGACCTGCACTTATTGAGTTTTTAGTCGAAGAAGCAAAGAAAAATGCTCCTGAGTTAAAAAACATTGGTTACAATATGGAAGCCACCCAACGTAATTATCGATTGAATAATCTTGGACGATTTGTACCAACCGTAGCGTTACAAGGGCAATATAGTCTTGTCTTTTCAGAATCAGGTAAAGGGTCAACAGTGCCAGCTGGTTTTCCTGATGCTCCTGATGGAACCTATAATGTAGGTGTAAATCTTTCTTTACCTATATTTCAGCAAAATCAACGAAACATTAACAGGCAAACTGCAAAAATTCAAGAAGATCAATTATTGGTTCAGAAAGAGAATGTAGAACTAAATATCGAAAGAAATGTGAACGACATTTTACTAGATATGATCAATCAAATTGCAAACATCGAAATATCCAAAATATCAGAAGAGGCTGCCAAAGAGAGCTTAGAACTTACTCAAAATGCATATTCTCAAGGAGCAGTTCCACTGATTCAGTTAATCGATGCTCAGACCAATTACTTACAGGCTAAACTTGCAAGAGCAACAGCCAATTATGACTACTTATTAACCTCAATGCAGTTAGAAAGGTCGATAGGATATTTCTTTTTAATGAATGATGAAGCAAATAATCAGGATTTTATTCAAAGAGCTAACCAGTATATTTTAAATAAAAACTAATAAACCACCTATGAAATCTATAAAGCATATAGTACTTATGGTTTTTTCATTATTAATGATAAATGCCTGTAAAGAAAAAGAAGTTATAAAAGAAGAAGTACTGAGACCTGTGGAATATCAAGTTGTAGGTAGTTCTAGCGCTCAAAAGATGAGAACCTTTAGTGGTATTGCTAAAGCTGGTGATGAAATAGAACTAAGTTTCAGAAGTACCGGAATCATTACTACTCTTGATATAAAAGTTGGACAAAAAGTAACTAAAGGTGATCTGATTGCTAAATTAGATAATGTACAGGCTAATCTCGCTTATGAGCAATCAGTTTCTGCCCTGAACAGTGCCAAATCTTCTATGAATACTGCAAAATCAAGTTTGGATCGTATTAAATCATTATATGAAAAAGGGAGTAACTCCTTAAGTGATTATGAATCTGCAAAAAATTCATATCAGAGTGCTTTGGATCAGTATGAATCTGCAAAACGAAACAAAAGCATCCAGCAATCTCAGATCAGTTATGGATATATCAAAGCGCCGAAGACAGGCATCATTGCTGCAAAAAACAGTCAGCTAAATGAAAATGTAAGTGCAGGACAGGTTATTGCAATATTAAATGCTGGAGATCATACGAATATCGAAGTAGGCTTACCAGAAAATGTAATTAATAAAGTACAATTAGGAATGAATCCTGAAATCTCATTTTCCGCTTTGAATGATAAAAAATTCGCAGGAAATGTTATCGAAATTGCTCCTATTGTAGGAGAAGGCTCTGCTTCCTATCCAGTAAAAATTGATATTACAGATTCAACTAAAGAAATAAAACCTGGAATGACCGCTAATGTTACTTTTAATTTTGGAAATACGCAAACCAGTAGTGATACTGCATTAGTAATTCCAGTAAAAGCTGTTGGAGAAGATGGCGAAGGTAATTTTGTTTTTTTAATTGAATCTAAAGATGGAACCACAGGTATTGCAAAAAAACATCGTGTAGAAATTGGAGAACTTACTACAGATGGTTTTAAAATTAAAAGCGGTCTTACAGAAGGACAAAAAATCGCTACCGCGGGACTTCAGACCCTGCTAGATGGACAAAAAGTGAAGTTACAATAACTACTATCAAAAGAAGAATATATGAATTTTGCTAAATTTTCTATTGAAAAAAATCGTGTTGCACTAAGTATTCTTACTGTAGTGATGGTAATGGGGATGGTTTTTTATGCTTCACTTTCACGAGATAGCATGCCGCCATATACGATTCGTGTGGCATCTGTTGTTTCATCATTTCCGGGAGCAAGTCCAGAACGTGTTGAGGAATTAGTAACCGATAAAATTGAAAAAATAGCGCAGGAACTCCCTGAACTAAAAAAAGTAACCAGTACTTCTAGAACCGGACTTTCGGTCGTTCAAGTTGAGTTAAAAATGGAAGTCACTCCCGAGCAGTTACAACCCGTTTGGGATCGATTGCGACGTAAACTAAATACAATCCAAGGATTGCCAAGTAATGTAGTTCCACAATTGAATGATGACGGTATTGGAGAAGTATTTGGGATAGCTGTGGGAATTACTAGTGATGGATTTTCATATGCAGCTATGAAGGAACAAGCAGATGATCTTCGTGATGATCTAATTAAATTAGAAGATGCAGCCAAAGTAGAAATCAATGGAGCCCAAGAAGAACGTGTTTTTGTGAAATTTGACAACACAAAACTTAAGGCATATGGATTAACATCAAGTAGTTTGCAAGGAATTATTGCAAGTACAAATATCCTGAATTCTGGTGGAGAAGTTAATATTGAGGTCGAACGTATCATATTAGAACCAACAGGAAATTTTAATGAAATAGAAGATATCAAAAGTATGCTGATTCCTATTGGGCAAAGTGGTCAAGTAGTTACTTTAGGAGATATTACGGATATAGAAAAAGGATATATTAATCCACCTAATCAAAAAGTACGAATTAATGGAAAAGATGCAATTTCATTACATATCTCCTTAAAAGAAGGGAGAAATATTATCCAATTAGGAGAGGAAATCGATCTGCTATTGACAGCATGGCAAGCAAAACTTCCTGTGGGATTAGAAGTTTCTCGATTAGCATCTATAGATCAATATATCGATCTTAAGATTAGTGATTTTTTAGGAAATTTGATGCAAGCCATTGCTATTGTACTAGCAGTAATGCTTATTTTCTTGGGATTCCGCACAGGAATGGTTATTGCCAGTTTGATCCCTATTGTAACGATAACAACGTTAATGGTTATGGGACTTATCGACGTTGGTCTTAATCAGATAACGCTGGCAGCTTTGATTATGGCATTAGGAATGATGGTGGATAATGCCATTGTAGTAGCAGAATCCATTATGGTAAAAATGGAAAATGGGATTGAAGTTAAAAAAGCGGCTATTGATTCCTGTGCTGAATTATTTATGCCTTTATTGATTTCTACACTAACAACTTCAGCAGCATTCCTGGCATTTTTTATGGCAGAATCTGTAATGGGTGATATTATGGGGCCTATTTTTGTAGTGATTACCATTGCTCTCTTATCTTCCTGGATTATTTCACTGAGTATCATCACTTTATTCTGTGTATTTTTTCTAAAAATAAAAAAACGAGAAGGTGGCAAGGTTGGTTTTTTGGATCGTATGATCAATAACCTAAAATCCAAATATAAAGATCTCATCCTAATCGCTTTGGCTTGGAAAAAATCTGTTTTGGTGAGTATTGTAGTGCTATTCTTTTTATCACTCTATGGTTTCACAAAATTAGCATTTGTATTTTTCCCGGATAGTGATCGTAATATGATTACGATAGACATTAATTTACCTCAGGGAACAAAAATTGAAAGCACTACAGAAACCATATTAGCCATCGAAGAATTTATAACGAATACGCTAAAAGTTACTGAAGAAAAAACAGATGGTATTGTAGATTGGTCCTCGTATATTGGAGAAGGACCATCATCCTATGATCTGGGATATAATGCCGATGAGCCCAATTCTAATTACGCTCATATTTTAGTCAATACTTCCTCATTTTTAGTAAATAATGATATGGTAAAGCAACTGGATGCTTTTTGCTTTGATACCTTTCCTAATGCAGATATAAAAGTCGGATTGTTAGGATCAGGCGGTGGAGGAACTCCAATAGAAATTAAGGTTTCTGGCGATAATCCGGATAAACTAGCCAGTATTTCTGAAGAAATCAAGGCAAAACTCTTTAGTATTTCAGGAACTAAAAATATTAAGGACGATTGGGGTCCTAAAGGAAAAAAGTTTGTCATAGATATTGACCAAAATAAGGCACAGCTCGCAGGAATTACCAATCAAGATGTCGCCATCTCTCTTCAAACTGTATTAGATGGTTTTCAGGCAGGAGAATTCAGAGAAAATGATAAATCTATACCGATTGTTATGACCAGTAATCAAGGAAAACAACAATCTTTAGCTTCACTAGAAACGCTTAATATTTATGGGCAAAACTCTGGAAAAAGCGTCCCTCTATTACAAGTAGCTAACATTATTCCACAGTGGCAATATTCTAAAATAAAGCGATTAAACCTTACACGAACCATCAATGTATCCAGTGAATTAACCGAAAATGGAAATGCTTCAGAAGTGACTGCAGTAATAACTCCTTGGTTAAAAGAACAAGAATCAAAATGGGGAAAAGAATATACCTATACATTAGGGGGAGATGCAGAGAATAGTGCTGAAAACATGGGAGCTGTAGCGAACTACTTACCTCTTTCAGCTTTCATTATAGTTATGTTATTGATTATTCAATTTAACTCTTTTAGAAAAATGACAATGATCGTTACCACCATTCCTCTTGGTGTGATTGGTATGGTTATAGGTTTATTAATTTTTGGAGTTCCTTTTGGTTTTATGGCCTTCTTAGGTGTAATCTCTTTAGCAGGAATTGTAATAAACAATGCCATTGTATTGATCGACAGGATAGAAATAGAAGAAAACGAATTGAAACGAAAACCTCAAGATGCGATTATAGCAGCTTGTATTCAACGTTTTCGACCCATTTTATTAGCTACTTTTACTACGGTACTAGGTTTAATCCCATTGTATCTTGGTGGAGGAGAAATGTGGGAACCTATGGCGGTAACTATTATGATTGGATTATTATTTGGAACTGTGATTACCTTACTATTTATTCCTGCTTTTTATAGTGTATTGTATAAGGTGGATTATACAGAATATGAGTTTGATGATACATTGTTAGAATAAAAAGATACTTAAGAATTTATTAAATGACTAATATTTAGGTTTAACATATCTAATGAGCCATACTAAAAAATCGCATTATAATGCAAAATAAAGTTTTGATAGTCATTTGTTTTCTTGTAATCAGTATTATCGCGAGGGCACAAGAAAAAAATCACATTAATATAGATCCTCTTTTACCCATTTTTGGTACTGTGCAGCTTCAATATGAACGAGCTATTAGCGATAAAATGAGTATTGGAATGTCGGTTGGGCTAAAAACAGGTTCAGGAATACTTAAGATTTCGGGAATTAATAGAGATCGAATTTCTATTGATGAGTTAAGTTTTAAAGGTATAAAAATCTTGCCCGAATTTAGATGGTATACCCAAAAATCCAGTAATGGACTATCAGGGTTTTATCTTGGAGTTTACACTAAATATCAGAATTTTACTGATGAAATTTCTGGTATTTATACGGATAGCAATCAAATAGATAGTACTATCGAAGTTGATACGAACATAATAACATTTGCTGGTGGATTGGAAATAGGCTATAAATTAATGATTTGGAAACGTTTCTTTATCGATTTTTTGATTGCAGGGCCTGGTGTAAGTACTAATAGGATTAAACTAGTGGAAAAGCAACCCATACCAGATGAATTCTATGATGATGTATCTGATGCGCTTTCTGAATATGCTTTTTTTGATGGACTTAATCTTGATTTTCGTATCAATGGAAATCAAGACACTAACATTGTACTTCCTGCATTTCGCTATGGGATAAAATTAGGATATTCATTTTAATAAAAATTAATAAAATTGATCAACTAAATTTATACGTAATGAAAAAAATAAAACATCTTCTAATAGTAATCCTAGTTGGCATGGGTACTTGGAGTTGTTCTACAATCAAATTAATTGATTCTTGGAAATCAGAAGATTTTCAAACGGTAAAAAGCAAGAAGATTTTGGTAGCTGCAAAAAGTCCTAATCCTACTATTCAAAAATCCTATGAAAAAGCAATCGCATCCAAACTGCGGGGACAACAGATTGATGCTATTGAAATGCATAAGGTATTTCCTAGTATTGAAGATAAAAAAGAACGAACTGCAGAAGAAATTGAGCAAATTCTAAGAATGTTCAAAGAAAAAAAAATAGAAGCCTTATTAATTACATCATTAAAGAAAACTATCGAAACCAACAATTCTTCGAAACCGGAAAGAGGAAAAATTCTTATGAAAGATATAAAAAAAGGCTTTTTTTCAATAGAAGATTATGATAATTTAAAAGATTTGCCAGATCTAGACAAGTTAGATTTTGATACATCACGTGAATCAAAAACTATAGCTACTACATATATTTTAGAATCTACTACCTACGATTTAGCCTTAGAAAAAAATCAACAATTAGTTAATGTATGTCTTTTAGACGTCATCGATCCTAATACTTCTGATCAAGTTCTAAATGCCTTTGTTAAAGTGATTTCTGACCAATTTAAAAAATAGTTAATGTGCAACTAGGTAAATCTATTTATAGGAATTCATTGATGCTACTTCTTTATTTTGCTTGCACTAGTTGTTCTATTAAAACTCCTATTGTTCACAATCCAATTTATAAAGGAAAAAATCCTCGAAAATTAGCAATATTTCTGGATGGCACTCATAATAATGAAGCGAGTCATACGAATATATCTAAACTTTATAACCTAACTACGCTTCAGGATAATCCAGATGTAAGTGCCGTATATCTAAGAGGAGTCGGAAACGGAGCAGATATATTGGGTATGGTGGCAGGTTCAGGAATGAAACGTGAAGTATGTAAAGGATACCTTTATTTAGCAGAACATTATAATCATCAAAGACAAGATGAAATCTATATTTTTGGATTTAGTAGAGGTGCGTATGCTTCAAGAGTTTTAGCTGGTTTGATTTACGTTGCTGGAATAATAGATGTAGAAGATATTCCTAAAGAAAAACGTCTAAAATTCATCAAAAAAATCTTTGATGCTCATAAAACTAAAAAGACCTTAGAAGATCGGAGAAAAGATATTTTTGAAATAACAGGACAATCGATACATCCTGATGATTATAAGATCAATTTTATGGGATTGTGGGATACGGTAGCAGCTCTTGGAGTTCCAAAATATGATGAGGAGTATTATGCTCCTAAAAACAGCTATCTTGATCAATTATGTAATGTAAAAAAAGCAGTGCATGCCCTATCACTTAATGATAATCGAAGTTCTATATTTACACCTGTATTGCTTACACAGCAACATATGGTATCTAGCTGTTCAGAAGTAAAACCAGAAGATGTTGCTAATGAAGTTTGGTTTTTTGGAGCACATTCTGATGTAGGTGGAGGCTATAGAAACACTAATATTAGTGGAGTTTCTCTAAACTGGATGATTCAACAATTAGAACCGTATCAATTACTTCCTTCTCAGACCAAGGTATATGAAGATCGTTTTGATAAGACTAATAATCCAGCAAAAGGCTTTGTTCGATTGTTCTACCCTAGAAGCAGTCGTAAGCTTTCTTTTTTAGTTTCTAAAAATGGTTATAAAAAAGAAAAACTAAAAATTCATAAATCCGTTTTAGACCGATTAAAAGTATCTTTACAAACCTATGAAATTAATCTTATCAAGCTTTTTAGCGAATGTTTTGAAAAAAATCAGATCGGAGGATACAATTATAATAAAGATGCTGACTGTTTTATAGTGATCGAATAATTTAATATGATGAAAAAATTATACCCATACCGTTTTGAACTCTTTCTATTTAGTCAGATCGCCATTCTTTTTGGGTCTCTGCTTGTTCCCGGAGACTTTTTTGAAATTGTTATATCTCCCCTACTCTTTCTAATCAACCTCGTGGCTGGTGTTTTATTGATTTCGAAGAAGAAAAAACTAATGTGGTTTTTTATTGCATTGTTAATAGTATCGGGCGTTGTATTCAGTGCAGATGTGTTAGAGGATCAAAACAATAAACTTCTGAAGTTTCTTAATATGGGAACCTACTTCTTGTTTTATACGATGGTTACTTTTGAAATAATCAAACAGATTTGGGAGACTAAAGTCATTAATAAAAATATGATCTTTGGATTGATTAGCGGATACATTTCGCTAGGGCTTATTAGTTTTTTTATTTGTTTAAGTATAGAATTGGCATATCCCGGTTCTTTTGAAGGACTCAATGCAACTATGAATCAACAACAACAATTTACAGAGAGGATCATGTACTATAGTTATATTACCCTAATGACCATTGGTTATGGTGAGATCGTACCAGTAACTTCTCTGGCTCAAAAAGCATCTATTTTAATTGGAATGATGGGACAGTTCTATTTAGTGATTCTAACTGCTATCATAGTTGGAAAATATGTAAATAAAAGAGACAATAACTAAGCCCTAATATGAGCGTGTTTCTTTTTCCAAAAGAAAAATTGATTCTTTATAAATCTATATGCCTAGGCTCGAAAGTTTAAAAGCACTTTTTTTAGAACCTTCATGATATACAACCTATACACTAAAGACAAAAACCACATTAGAGAAATTCTAAGGTAGTTTTAAATTTTTTATGATGTTATTTTAACTTACATCTGTCAGCTCAAAGCATCGATCTGTTTTGTTTTTCATGTATATATTTACTCATTTTTTAAATCACTCCAATATGTTATTAAATTCAGATATTTTTAACTAAAACTAGTGTAACTATACTATATACTTTTGCGTCTATATTATATGGAAAAGCTCTTATGGGGGATATTATTTTTTAGTTTATCTATTGCCAAAGTATATGCAAACAATACGAATGATATCGTTTTTGATAATAATAATATAACTTTTCCAAATGCAGAGGTTCTTAATGAATTTACTACTAGAATTCCCTTTAAGCTAATTGATCACTTGATCGTTATAGAAGCGGCTTTATTGAATAAAAAAGGAAATTTCATTATTGATACTGGTTCTGAAACCTTAATTCTGAATAAAATTCATTTTCCAACTAAATATTCTCACCGAAAAAAAAGAAAAGAAACTTCTGGAGTTCTTGATATAATTGAAGATACGAACACAACAAAACTAAAAGAATTCATACTACAAAATTTTAATCTTAAGAATAAAGCCTCTGACATAATAGATTTATCGCATATTGAAAAAACGAAAAAAATGAACTTATTAGGCATTATTGGCTACAGTATTTTAAAGGATTATGAAGTTTTTATTGACATGCATCTTCACCAAATCACTCTCACTAAAGTGGACAAATTTGGTAATACTCTAGATAAAAAGGTGTATGCAGAAAAATTTACTGACAGTATAAGTTTTAAACTTAAAAAACACACGATTGTCTTAGACACCTATATAAATAAACAAAAATTAAAGTTTGGATTAGATAGTGCTGCCGAGTATAATCAAATTAACAAAAACAGTAGTAAAAAAGTACTAAAATATTTCTTCCCATCTAAAAGAATAGTATTAACAGGAGCCAGTAAAAATACAATTGAAGTTATGGCAGGAAAATTGTACCGTGTACGGTTAAGTGAAACAACATACTGTGGACCGATGATTACACTTCTAACAAATCTGACAAAAATGAGTGAGGCATTCGGGACTCAATTAGATGGCATTTTAGGCTATGAATTTTTAAGACAAAAAAGAACAATCATAAATTATCAAAAAGAAAAGCTTTACTTTGTTGATTATCCTATTATAATACATTGAAAAAAATAACATTATATATTATTTATTCCTTATTTGCTTTTATAAGTATATCCATATACGCTCAAAATGAGTACAAAAAAGTAAAAGGATACCGAATTGATGGTGATGAACTTGTATTTACTTTCGATAAGAGAGATTATGACAGAGTAACATCTGACACCCACGGAAGTATACACGACTTTCAGGATTTAGATATAAAAAACGTAGTTGTTTCTGGTAAGTTTAATAATTGGTCAAAAAAACAATGGAGAATGACCAAAATTGATGATAATATATATGAACTTAGAAAAAATATCCAAGATTTTTCTGACGAACTCTCTTGGGAATTTAAGTTTGTAGTTAATAACAACTATTGGGCTGAACCATCAAAAAAAGATCTAAATATAACGCGAGCTAAAAAAAATGGACACTCTCTAAATGTATATAACTTAAAAATGTATACTGTGGCTTATCCTGATAATCAAGGGAACATGACCTTTAACTTACCGGGGCATACAGAAGCTGATAAAGTTATTTTAAGTGGAAGTTTCAACAAATGGAATGAACACATTTATGAAATGAATAAAACCGAAGATGGTTGGGTGCTAACATTACAAATAAAACCGGGAGAATATCAATATAAGTTTATTGTAGATGGCGAATGGATGGAAGACCCTATTAATCCTAATAAGACATTGAATGAATATCAAGGCTACAATTCCATAATAAATATTAAGAAGCAAATAAACTTTGTTCTTAATGGATATTTAAATGCAGATAAAGTAATATTATCCGGTTCCTTTAATAACTGGTCGGAGAATGATTATATTATGGAAAAAACAACCAATGGATGGAAATACACGATACTTCTTTCTGCCGGAAAACATCATTACAAATTTATTGTAAATGACGCGTGGGTCTTAGATCCGTCAAACTCGGTTATTGAATATGATTATAATGGTAATATTAATTCTGTTTGTATGGTAAAATAAACCTATGATTTGATAATTTATATTATACTAAAAAACCACCTTAAAAAATAAGATGGTTCTCTAATCAAAAAATATTTTATTATAGATTTTACATCTGTCGACTCAAAGCATCGATCTGTTTTGTTTTTTCCTGCATATATTTACTCATTTTTTCAATTTCTCCGGCAGGTAATGTAGAAATCAATTTTCTATATTGCTTCGTTAAATCACTACTAGATTTGCTCAATTTTAGGAAAGCGTCCATATCCGCTTTGGATTCGACCGCTTTTTTGTATTTAGAAACGTATGCTTCATAATCTCTAACATATTTTCTAGCAGCAGTACTATTAAAAGAAGGCGCACCAGCTGGAACTTCTATAACGTTTGTTTTTGGCTTCTTTTTCGTTGTTTTCTTTTTCTTTTTCTTTTTTACCACTGGCTTCTTTTCCTCTACAACCTCTACTACATCTGTTGAGTCTACAACCTCCTCCACAACTTCTACTTTATCAGATTTAGGGTCTTTTTTACAAGATACCACAGATACTAGCAAGAGACATAACAATGAACTCAATAAGATATTTTTCATAATTCTAATTTTAGGGTAGTTAAATAGTGTTTATTTTTAGTCTGGTAATTACGTTATCTATTGTAAAAGTACTTTTAATTCTTTTAAATCCATTGATTCCTGAGTACCTGTTTCCATATTTTTAACCGTAAAGCTATTATTTTCCACTTCTGAAGCACCTGCAAGAATCACGAAAGGAACAGCTCTTTTATTAGCATATTTCATCTGCTTATTCATTTTTGCACTATCAGGGTATAGTTCCGCAATCGTTCCATTACTCCTTAGTTGTTGTATAGCTTTTAAGCAATACAACGCTTCGATCTCTCCAAAATTAATAAATAATGCTTTTGTAGATGGAGCTACTGTTTCTGGAAACAATCCTAATTCTTCTAGCACAAGATATATTCTATCTAATCCAAAAGAAATACCAACACCACTTACATCTTTTAATCCGAAAATTCCGGTAAGATCGTCATAGCGGCCTCCACCACCAATAGATCCCATTTTCACTCCTTCTGGAGCAGAAACTTCAAAAATCGCGCCAGTATAGTAATTAAGACCTCTAGCTAATGTTACATCTAAATCAAGAGAGGTTTTATCTAAAGGAATTTCGTTAATCGTATTTATAATAAATTCTAGTTCTTCAACACCTTTTATTCCTTCTTCAGAAGAAGCCAACAAATCTTTTAATTTATCTATTTTTTCTGAAGTGGTTCCTGTAAAATTAAAAAGTGGTTTCACTTTATCAATTGCTGACTCAGAAATTCCTTTAGCCAACATTTCTTTTTTAACTCCGTCTTCACCTATTTTATCTAGCTTATCCAAAGCAACAGTAAAATCAATCAATTTGTCACTAGCACCAATGACTTCTGCAATACCAGAAAGAATTTTACGGTTATTCATTTTAATGGTAACCCCATTCAATCCTAATTTGCTAAATACTTTATCATACAATTGAATAAAATCAACTTCTTGCCATAAAGACTTGCTTCCTACTACATCAGCATCACATTGATAGAATTCTCTAAACCTACCTTTTTGTGGACGATCAGCGCGCCAAACTGGTTGTATCTGATACCGTTTAAACGGAAAGTCAATCTCGTTTTGATGTTGAACTACATAACGTGCAAAAGGAACGGTTAAGTCATAACGGAGTGCTTTTTCACTTATCTTAGAAGTCATCTTTATACTTTCTTTACTAGCATATAAAGCATCATCGACTTTACTCAGATAATCTCCACTATTTAGTATCTTAAAAATCAATCGATCTCCTTCTTCTCCATATTTACCCATTAAGGTATCACTATTCTCAAAACTAGGAGTCTCTATAGGATGAAAACCAAATAACTGAAATTGTTCTTTGATTGTATTCATTATATAACTTCTCTTTGCCACTTCTATCGGAGAAAAGTCTCGTGTTCCTTTTGGTATGGATGGTTTTTGTGCCATATATTTTTTCTACATATTTTGCTAGATAGAGGTTATTTTATCAATATCTGCATCAACAATTATCTTTTCTTAAAGGATGTAAATATCTAAAAAAGCTTTAAAATTTTACACGAAAACCATAAAGAGTTTTACTTATATCCAGAAAATTTACTTTTTTGAGTAACTTTAGACTCGTTTTGTAGTCTTATACTGCAAATGATACTAATTCACCCACTATGTTTTCACTTTTTCGAGAGAATATCCGTATCGCATTAGATTCCATAAAAGGACAGCTTTTACGTACGATTCTTACCGTTTTGATTATAGCCATTGGTATTACTGCACTAGTTGGTATTCTTACATTTCTTGGAGCTTTAGAAAATACGATTACAGGTGATTTTGCCTCAATGGGATCTAATACATTTAATATTCAACGCTATGAATTTACCACAAGACGTGGAGGAAGTGGCGAAAGAGAGAAAATAAACCCTATTATCAGCTATCGTAATGTAAGACAGTTTAAAGAAAAGTTTCAATATCCTTTTTCTAAAACTTCTGTATCCTTTACAGGAACTAAAAACGCCGAAGTTAAATTCGAAAATGAGAAGACGGATCCTGAAGCATCCGTAGTAGGTGTGAATGAAAATTATCTAGAGAATACTGGAACTGAAGTTGAATTCGGGAGAAGTTTCACCTTTTTTGATATAGAAAATAACAATAACGTATGTTTAATCGGATCGGATTTTAAAAAGAATATCTTTAAAGACACAGACCCTATTAACAAAACCATCAGCATTAGAGGTGTTAAGTTTAAAGTTATTGGTGTCTTAGAAAGTAAAGGAGCTACTTTCAGAAATAATCAAGATCTTAAAGTATTAATTCCGCTTCAAGTTGCTCGTTCTATTTATACTTTACCTAGTATCAATTACAATATCAGTGTAAAAGTTGATGACAAGCAATTCTTAGAAGGTGCACAAGATGAAGCAATTATAACTTTTAGAAAAATAAGAGGCTTAAATCCTGTAGAAGAAAATGATTTTGGTTTAGAACGAAGCGAAGACCTTATTAACCGTATTTCGAGTATCACCGGGTATCTATACTGGGCAGCCTGGATCATTAGTATCATTACTATTTTTGGATCCTCTATTGCTTTAATGAATATCATGCTGGTTTCTGTTACGGAACGAACTCGAGAAATAGGAGTACGTAAAGCCCTTGGAGCCAAAAAGAACACCATATCAAGTCAATTCTTTATGGAAACCGTAATTATAGGACAAATCGGCGGTATCGTTGGTATTATACTCGGCATCACCATTGGAGCAATTATAGTGGCGGTTTCTGGTTTTGAATTTAGCATTCCGTGGCTAGCGATCTTTGCTGCAGTAGTCACTTCTTTCCTAACCGCGGTGGTTTCTGGATCGTATCCTGCAGTAAAAGCTGCTAGACAAGATCCTATAGAGTCATTGAGGTATGAGTAGTTGGTAGTCGGTAGTCGGTAGTCGGTAGTCGGTAGTCGGTAGTCGGTAGTCGAGTTTAATAAACTATGTTTACCTCACCAACAAGAACTATGAAAATCAAAAAAATAGTATATCAACTTTTGGCCATATAAGATATGATTTTTCAAAGAGACTCATTTTTTCTAAGTGCTAGATTTGGGCTAATTTCTTTAGGAACCTTTTTAGCTGTATCCTTTGGAAAATTGTTTTTGAGCGGAGGAGTATTAATTTCATTCTCGAATGATGTAAAACTTATCAGTGTTGGAACTATAGTTTTGATTAATTTATTTATGGTTCATACTATTAAACTAGAAGACAAGACCTTATTAATGAAAAGTATTTTCGGGATAACAATAAAAAGAATCAAATCAAAAGAAATAAAAGGCCGAAAAGTAAAATATACTCATAAGCCCAGTAATATTCCCAATATCTTATTTAGCAAAAAGTTTGACAGAAATTGTCAAGTAAAATTTAGCTTAACTCAAGACTCATACTCTTTTAATGGTCATATTCTATCTAACAAAGGTTTACAACAGTTACTTACTAAAACTAAAAAATAAAAAGTACCAAATTATTTATTAGCACTAACAATTTTCTCAAAATACTGATACAATTCGCCTTTAGTAATATTAGCACCTTGTAAAATAAGTTTGAATTTATCCATGTTAGAGTCTTCACTATAATCTTTATTAGCATTATAAAAAGCTACCTGATCATCTAATAAATTATTTCTTAACCAATCATACCCTTGTTGAGTCGTAATGTCAATATCAGGAACATTCACTTTTATAGCTATAAGATTCATTTCGGTTTCACCCAGATAGAATAGATGAATTTGATCTTTAGAAAAGTGTTCTAAAAATTGAGCATTACTCAAGACTCCTTCCCAAACCAAATCGCTAAAGATATCTAGCTCTTCTTCTGCTACCTCAGGTTTGTTTTCTTTAATCTCACTCCATTCGTCTGCAGTAATAGATTGTGTTGCTAAAAAATTGATGAATTCCTGATGTAATTCTTCAAATTGTTCTTTGGTAAGTCTTTGATATTTCATCTTTTCTCCTAAAATTGGCTGCAAAAATAAGCATTAATCAACAATCAGAATAAAAGACTACTAAGTATGTTTTCAAAAAAACACTATCTTTTTTTATAGAAAACTATTAGAAATAGAAACCGCTATAAAAGAAAATCCGTTCCCAATAAATTAAGAACGGATCTATAACCTTTAATAAATCTAATCATTTAGTTAAAAATATATCGAAGTCCAACCTGTGCCTGCCATCTAGAATCCAAGCTAAAGTCATTAGCAAATGTTTTAGTCTGCGAAGTATCAAATGAATACGTTGGCGTATTGGTAGCATCAACTGTAACACCAATTGGTTGATCATTTACAGGAATTTCTATTACACCCCAGTCTGAGTTTAATAAGTTTCCGAAATTCAGGATATCAACGCTTAACTGGATAGTATTTGTTTTATCACCAATTTGAAAATTATAATCTTGTAATAATTTTACATCCCATCGTCCTCTCCAAGGACTTAGAATAGCATATTTCTCTGCATAATTTCCTCTGCGTCCTCTTAGGTATTCATCTTGCTGTATATAAGCCTCTAAGCTTGCTCTCTGATCAGCCTGTTCTGCTGGAGTACCGCTAAAATTATACGACGCAAGTTCTGATTCAGTAGGAATATAAATCAAATCATTCAAAACGGAACCATCATTATTTATATCTCCTGAATATGTATATGAAAACCTTCCTCCTTGAGCATATTCATAAAAAGCTCCTAATGAAGTCCTCCATTGCTTATTTTTCCCATAATTAAAAGACTTATTAATTTGCCCAACAATTCTATGTTTATCTCCATATCTAGAAGCGGTACTTACAGCTTGATTAACATTACCAATAGCCGGATTTCTATCATACGCATCACTGGAAATTTCAGCATCCAGCGAGCTTGCATCTTCCGCTTCTAAGAAATTATAAGCAACACTAGCAAATAGTCCATTCTTAAAATTCTTTTGCAATTTAAAAGACCAATTAAACGAGTAACCAACATTAGTATTTGTAAATACATAGGCATTTGTTATGCCTCCAAATTCATTCACTGCTCTATCAGATGCTAAATAAATAGGTCTTTGATCCGCACCATTCAGTGTTCCCGAAGGATTCGCTAATCCATAATTCCGAACCATCTGTGCATTAATATCTTCTGTATAAATAATATCTGTAGAAGCGATCAACCCATTTTTAAACTTATAATCTACTCCTAAACTATTTCTAAACACCTGAGGAAACTGAAAATCCGGTGCTGATGTTGTGTAAAAAAAGAAATTTGGATTTGCAACTTGATTACCAATCCACACAAAAGGAAGACGTCCGGTAAAAATACCCGTACCTCCTCTTATTTGGATTGTTTTATCTCCTTTTACATCATAATTAAAACCTAATCTTGGAGAAATTAGTAATTTTTTAGAAGGTAAATCTAAACTGTTCAAGTTGGTCGGGGTTCCATTTTCATCGAAGTATGTAATTCCAGGTTGATAATTCCCATCAGGAAACTCTCCTCCAGCTGCTCTTTCAATATTTTCGGCAATTTTATCTCTAGTATCAAAGAAAAGCGGTTGATCCACTCTAATACCATATGTTAAAGTAAATTGATCACTCATTCTCCATTTATCCTGAGCATAAAATGCCAATTGCCCTACATTGGTTTCTGCTAATGCCCAACTATCTGCAGTATTATTTGTATCAAAAACATTTTGAGCATTAGCCAGAGCCTCTGCAATAAGACCATTATTAATTGCTTGCTCAAAACTATTAGTAGAACCAGCCGTTATACGAACACTATCAAAATCAGGAGCGAATGTACCGACTCCTCCATTAGCATTAAAATAGGTATACAAACCAAGATTGAATGAATTATCAAATTCAAATCTTTCAAAGCTTCCTCCTAAAGTAATTGTATGTTTACCAGTAACAATATTTAAGTTATTCGTCACTTGATACACTTTTTGCTCTAAACGATTATTAATAGAAAAAGGTTCATGACCGGCTACAATATATCGTACACCATCCTGCGCTATGTTAATAGGAGGAGCTGGTGCAGAAAACGGATCTCTACTATCATCAAAAAATGTATATCCAGCTTGAAATTTATTAGATATATTCCCTCCAAAATTAGAATTCAATTCTACCAAAAACGAATTAATCTTGTTATTTATAGTATATCCAGCATTTCTAAACTGAAGTGTTGTTAAATCTGGACCTCTCCTTCCGATAGCTTCTGGATTTGCAGGCAAATCACGAGATGCGTCCAAAAAGTTATATATCAAAGCTAATCGATGATTGTTATTAATATTCCAATCAAGTTTTAAAATCCCTTTAGTAGATTCCGTATTATGCGTATATCCTTCATAAGGTCCTGTCTCATAACCCAACAAACCAAGTTGTTGAGAAACGTAATCCAAATCTTCCGCAGATACTCTTGAGATATTAGCTCCAGTTAACCCTGGTCTTGCTGCTAAAAAATTTGAACCTAAATCCTCTCGATCATCAATTTCAAAATTTCCAAAAATGAATAATTTGTTTTTTATTATTGGACCACCTACACTAAGACCATATTGAGCCTGAGTAAGATCCGGAACAATGATATCATCATCACCCACCTTATCTCCAGTCAAATCTTGATTACGGTAAAAGCCATATACAGTACCCTTCCATTCGTTCGTACCACTTTTAGTAACAGCATTTACTGATGCTCCTGTAAAACCAGCTTGAGTCACATCATAAGGTGCTGTAGAAACCTGAATCTGATCAATCGCATCTAATGAAATTGGCTGTGCATTAGCCTGACCACCTGGTGTTGCTGCATCCAGACCAAAAGGATTATTAAAAATAGACCCATCTAAACTAAAGTTATTAAACTGATCATTTCTTCCTCCGAAAGATCCGTTACTAGACGCCGTTGGTTCTAAACGATAAAAATCTGCTGCCGAACGTGTAATCGTAGGTAAAGATTTTAATTCTCTATTACCAATACTGGTTTCGGCTCCTGTTCTTTCACTACTAAAGGTAGCATTCTTACTGGTAGTGATTACTACTTCTTCTAGCTGATTATCATCCTCTATCATAACGACATCTATATTATAAGTTTGCCCTAATTGAAGAAAAACATCATCGTATACCTTTTTCTTAAAACCTACATAACTAATAGTTACTCGATATGGACCACCAACTCTTAAATTAATAAGGTCGAAACGACCATCAAAATTCGTAGTTCCTCCATAGGTCGTTCCTGTCGGAGAGTGGATTGCTGTTACGTTAGCTCCAGGCAATAGCTGGCTAGCATTATCATATACTAAACCAGAAATATTAGAAGTTGTTACCTGAGCCCGAATGGTTATTGCCAATAATACAAAAACCAGAGTGAGAATATTTTTTTTCATTGATTGCTGTTTTTGTGTGAGTACCAATGAAATTAAACAAAAAAACCGCTCAAATGAGCGGTTTTAAATATTCTTATAAACCAGTTATTAACTGATTATGAGACTTTCAGATTATTTAGCTTGAGCTACAATCTCAAAAGCAACTGGAGCAATTACTGCTCTGTGTAAACGAACAGATGCTTCATACTGACCTAAACGTTTGATAGTTCCTCCAGGTACAGTAATAAATTTCTTTTCTAGCTCTACACCTTCTTTTGCTAAAGCTTCAGAAACATCAGCGTTAGAAACAGAACCGAATAATTTATCTCCAGATCCTGTTTTAGCAGCAATCTTAATTTCTAATCCAGTAATTTTCTTAGCTATTTTCTCAGCATCTTCAATTTCTTTCTTCTCTTTAAAAGCACGTTGTTTTAACGTTTCTTCTAAAACTTTCTTAGCAGACGGAGTCGCTAATACAGCTAAACCTCCAGGAATCAAAAAGTTACGTCCATAACCGTTCTTCACCTCTACTACATCGTCTGCGAATCCTAGATTCTCAACGTCTTTCTTTAATATAAGTTCCATAATGTTATGACGAATTTTATTTTAATAAATCACCAACGTATGGCATTAATGCTAAATGTCTTGCTCTCTTTACAGCAACACTCACTTTACGCTGATATTTTAAAGAAGTACCTGTAAGACGGCGAGGTAATAATTTACCTTGCTCATTTACGAAAGCCATTAAGAAATCTGGATCTTTATAATCAATATACTTGATTCCTGATTTTTTAAAACGACAATATTTCTTCGTTTTTGTAGTATCTATATTTAATGGAGTTAGATATCTAATTTCTCCATCTTTTTTTCCTTTAGCTTGTTGTTCTATAGATGACATAATTAAGCTTTTTGTTTGTTTCTATTTCTTCTCTTTTCAGCCCAAGCAATTGCATGCTTGTCTAAACGAACAGTAAGATAACGCATTACTCTTTCGTCTCTTCTGAACTCCACCTCTACAGTGTTGATAGCTTCTCCTGGTACAGTGTACTCAAACATGTGATAAAAACCACTCTTTTTGTGCTGGATTGCGTAAGCAAGCTTCTTTAGCCCCCAGTCTTCTTTGGATATCATCTTGGCACCGTTAGAAACAAGAATGTCTTCGTATTTCTTAACTGTTTCCTTTATCTGTTCTTCAGATAAAACGGGATTCAAGATGAAAACAGTTTCATAATGATTCATAAAAAATCTATTTTTAATTAAATTGGCTGCAAAAGTAACACTATTTTTTTGATTTTCAAATAAAAAAGTGCTTCGACGAAACACGTCTTTTATCGATAAAAAGCGTAAAATGTTTGTGGAAATAATATATATTCATTAATATTGTATAGAATATTAACCTATGCAAGTGGAACAATCTCAATTAAAATGTGCAGTAGTGGACGATTCCCGTCTGCAAAGACTGGCTATTGTTAAATTAATAGACGAGCATTCATCACTAGAATTGGTGGCTGAGTGGAACAATGCTATTGAGACAAAAAACGGATTATTAGATACTCCTGTTGATTTATTATTTCTAGATATTGAAATGCCAATCCTTACAGGATTTGATCTTTTAGATGATCTGGAAAATAAACCTCATATCATTTTTGTTACCGGAAAAACCAAGTATGCTTTTAAAGCTTTTGATTACGATGCAATTGACTACTTAAGAAAACCTCTTAAAAAAGATCGATTTAATGCTGCTGTAGAAAAAGCATTAAGTATGTCTCGCCTAAATTCAGAACAAGCCTCTATAGAAGATGATGATTATATTTTTGTAAAAAGTAATCTCAAAAAACGTAAAATATTTTTAAGTCAATTAAAATATGTAGAAGCTTTAGGTGATTACGTAAAATTAATCATGGAAGATGGTGATCCTATAGTTGTATTAGCAACTATGAAATCCTTCGAAGCTGAGCTACCTAGTGATCGTTTTCTTAGAATACATAAATCGTATATCGTAAATCTTGACAAAGTAGAACGTTACAACAGTCGTAATATCGAAATTGCGGATGAGAAGATTCCTTTAAGTAGGCATAAAAAGCATTCTTTAATAGAAGCTTTAAGCGGATAAAAAATTACTATTGATATATTAAAAATCCCACTTTTTTCTGAAGTGGGATTTTTTGTTTTTAATATATTCTTCGTCTAATTTAGGCTGTTTTCTTTTAACCTGGAGACAATCAAATTACAATCATTGCCTCTCCTATAAATCTAGTAGTAATAGTATCATAATGTAAAGACCTAATATCAGAAGCTTTGCTACTTTATAAACACTAAAGTTTTCTAATTGTAAGATCTTCTTAGTGTAAATACTTTCGGGTGGGATTCAACCAATAAAAAATCAAAAATAAAATAGCAGGAACTAGAAATAGGATTGAAATGGCAAAAGCAAGCTCACTTACATCACCTAAATATTTAATATCAGTATAAGAAGATGCTGCTATCGCTATAGTTATGATATACATTATTTGACTTACAGTATATACATAAAGTCCTATCTTTTTTCTTTTACCAACCATAACAATTGCACCAATCAAAGTTCCAATACCCGAAATAATATAGAGCCAACCCCTATAATACTCCTCATACAATATTGTATTTTGATCATACCAAATACCTGAAAACAATTGATACCAAAATCCTCTTATTATTACAAATAAGGATCCTAGAATGGTTAAAACACATAATGCTATAAAAAAGAAGGGTAAGGATTTCTTATTTTCGTGGTTGTCTAAACTTTTATTGGAAATAGTAGTTCGATCAAGGTTGATCACATTTTCTCCTCTTGCCTCTTTACTAAGAGCACTATTTTCTTTCATAAAAAGGATTTTAACTTCGTACTAAAAATTTTAGCTAATAAATAATGAACCCTAAATATACTTATAAAAATGAATTAATAATTATCTACATTAATTATAATTCTTACTCCAGAAAACTCTTTAATACTTCTAAAAGAGTTTTGTACTTTTTTGATCACTTCTTTTGTTTTCTTTAATGATTGTCCTTGAGGTATTTTTATCAAGATATTCTTATTGTATTGATTTCTTATCCTAGAAATAGGAGGAAATTCAGGTCCAAGAACATTTTCTTTAAAAGTTATTGCTAATGATTTTGCCAACCACATTGTTGCTTCATTGACTTTATTATAGTCCTTATGGCGACCTGTGATCTTAATAATTCGATGAAAAGGGGGATACTTGTATTGGTAACGATCTTCTATCTGATCTTTATACATTCCGGTATAATCATTAACCGACACCTGCTGAAGAATTTGATGAAATGGATTATAAGTTTGGATTAATACTTTTCCCCTTTTACGTGTTCTCCCTGCTCTACCTGCTACTTGTTGCATTAATTGGAAACTTCTTTCATGCGCTCTAAAATCTGGGAAATTAAGGAGATTATCAGCATTCATAATTCCGACCAACGTTACGTTTCTAAAATCTAACCCTTTTGTTAACATCTGGGTCCCAACCAGAATATCTATTTCTCCTTCTTCAAATTTATTTATTATTTTTTCATAACCATGTTTCCCTCTGGTAGTATCTTGATCCATTCTACCAATATTATGATCAGGAAATAACTCTTTGAGCTCATTTTCTATTTGCTCTGTCCCAAAACCTTTGGTAGATAACTCGTGACTATCACATGCCATACATTTCTGTAACATCGCTATATGATATCCACAATAATGGCATCGCAACTGATTACGATAATTATGATAGGTAAGACTGACATCACAATTAGGACACTGAGGTGAATGTCCACAAGTATTGCATTCTACTACTGGAGAATATCCTCTTCTATTCTGGAATAAAATAACTTGTTCTTGCTCTTTTAATGCCTCTTGAATAGCTGTTAACAAGGTATCACTAAAATGCCCTGTCATTTCCTTTTTTTTGTATTTAGTCTTCAGATCTACCAAATTTATATCTGGCATTAACACATCTCCATATCGTCTAGATAATTCTACCATTCCATATTTTCCCTGCTTCGCGTTATAATATGATTCTAATGCTGGTGTAGCAGATCCTAACATTACTTTAGACTTGAACATATTGGATAATACCACAGCCGTATCTCTAGCATGGTATCTGGGTGCTGGATCATATTGTTTAAAAGAACTTTCGTGTTCTTCATCTATAATAATTAATCCAAGATTCGTAAAAGGGAGAAAAATTGAAGATCTTGCTCCAATAACAATTTGGGCTTTGGACTTAGCATCTTTGACATTATTCCAAGCTTCTACCCTTTCATTTACGGAGTATTTAGAATGATATACTGTTAATTTCTCTCCAAAATATTCTCGCAACCTTGTTATTAATTGCGTGGTTAACGCAATCTCTGGTAATAAATACAAGACTTGTTTTCCTTTTTCTAATTCTTCTTCGATCAATTTTACATACACTTCTGTCTTTCCTGAAGAAGTTACTCCATGAAGTAAACAAACGTCCTTTTCTAAAAGATTTTCTTTAACCTCCTTTAGCGCTTGTTCTTGGTATTTATTTAATTCTTTAGTACCACTTACTGTACCTTGTTCATATTGAATTCTGTCTGTTTGTAAATGATATTCTTCTAAAATATTTTTATCTATTAACACCTTAATAACCGCAGCATTACTATTTGCTGCTTTTACAAGTTCACTCACCTTAATCGCATTCTCACTTTTGGCCTGCAGCATAAACAAATGCATCAAGACATCTCTTTGTTTAGGAGCACGAGTTAAGGAGTCTAATAGTAATTGCAGACCTTCTTCGCTTGTATATTCTGATTGTAGTTTGACATATCTTACCAGCTTGGGCTTATACTGCTCATAAATTTCTTCTTGAACCGTAATTACTTGTTTTTCTATTAATCTTTTAATCAGGGGAAGTACGCTTTTCTTCCCAATGATATCCATTACTTCTTGTATACGCAGTAAACTTTGATGCTGAAGTGCTTCATATAGTAAGAATTCATCATCTTTTAATAAGCTTTCGTCAACTGAAGCATTATCATTTCTTAGAATAATTGTTTCGCTCTCTAATAAAAATGCACTGGGTAAAGCCGCTCGCATTACCTCTCCCTTTGAACACATATAATATTGAGAGATCCATGACCAAAGTTCTAATTGATGCATCGTAACTATAGGCGTTTCGTCTAAAATGTGTTCTATCTCTTTAGCTTCGTATACTTGGGGAGCTATCTGATGTATTTTCGTAACCAATGCTGCGTATACTTTACTTTTACCAAATTGTACGGCAACTCGCATTCCTGGTTTTAAGAAATGAGCCTCATTCTCGTTAATACTATACGTAAACTCTTTATCTAGAGGAATAGGAAGGATTACATCTATAAAATACGTCATCGACACTTTTGATTCTAATACCAATTATATTGCGAAATGAGCTGGTCAGACTCGTTCATTTCATTTTTATAACTTCTTATTCTCATTTTTGATAGCGCTACTATCAAAAACTATCACGGCGACATATAAAAAGAAAGCAACTTCGTTTCTAGAAACTCATTTTACAATATAATTGGTATAACAAAAATACATCTTTAACCCTATTACATACAACAAAAGCCTGATCAATTGATCAGGCTTTTGTTTATTTTGGGGTAAACTTATTTATCCGTTCTGTCCTAACATTCCTCCTTTAATTAACTTACAAGCTGGCTCATCACCTAACCAAATCTTAAATAATGCATATTTAAAATCTCGCCCTTCTATATATCCAACTTCTTCTCCATTTTTAAAGGTTCTTATCCCTTTTCCTTTTATATATACCAGATCAAAAAAATCATTAATCTGAGTGCTACTTCCGAACAATTCTAAAAACTCATCAATTCTTTTATCAAGGCTTTGCGTATTTCCAAACATAGCATCATCAAAACCTTTTCTAAATACCTTTTTCATTCTTTTATTAGTCACTTTCTTAGAATTAATAACTAATCGGATAGACATACTTTCGTCTGCATCTAAAACTTTTCTATCGTCTGTATACTTATTTACAGTATATAATCCTCCAGAATATGTTTCAACTCCTAACACTTTTCGAACACCTGCTCCATTTAGGGTTAACTCTTCTCCTTCAAAAGTTACTTTATATGGTACTACTGCATCTCCAACTCTAATTTGAGCTGTTGTCATAGCTGTTACAACTAATAAGATAGATAGGGTAATTATTTTTTTCATGATTTAGTTTTTAATTATTACAAGAGCTTAGTTCTGTATTTTTTAAAAAACTAACAATCAGAAATGTTAAAATTTTCTTTAAAAGAAAATTTTACATAAAATCACTATGCTTTGATCCATTGCTGAGTTCGAAACAAAAATGCAATATACCCCCTAACATTCAACACATTAGGATCATCTTCATCTACCCAAATTTTACATTTATAGACTTTTCCATTTTCAGGATCCATGATTGTTCCATCTTCATACTCATTTCCATCTTTCTGTAAACCTTTTAGAATAATCATTCCTTCTATAGGTTTATTATAGTCCTCACCTTCGCATTCTTTACATAGCTTATCTCGGTCAGACTCTTTTAAGATTCTGTCGATTTTACCATATATTTTGCTTCCTTTCTTATAAATAACTACAATTGATTTAGCCTCTCCTGTATTATCATCAATCGTTTTCCATTTACCAATAATTTCACTCTGAGCACTTGCAAAACTTGTTATGAATATTAATGCTACAATAAGAATTTTAGATACGTTCATTAAATTAATAGTTTTAAATTTTTGGGTTCAATATAGAAAATATGAATATAACAAAAAAGCTATCTGTATTTCAGATAGCTTTTTAATAATAATATAGAACAGGGAACTATTGAAGTCCTAACATCCCGTTCTTGATTCCTTCACTGGCTGGTTCATCACCTAACCATATTTTGAATAAAGCATATTTAAAGTCTCTTCCTTCTATAACTCCAAGCTCTTTTCCATTCTTAAAAGCTTGTACTCCTTTATCTTTTATATATACAATATCAAAAATGTCATTCTTAACTATAGGTTCATTAAAAAACTTAATAAACTTGTTTATTCTTTCATCTAGCGGTTTGGTGTTACCAAAAGTTGCTTTGTTAAAACCATCACGAACTGCCTTAATCATTTTCTTTTGTGTTACAAAACCAGAGACTATATTTAGTTTTATAGACATTGTTTCGTTTGCATCGAGAATCGCTCTTGGGTC
Source organism: uncultured Aquimarina sp. (assembly GCF_947492405.1). Lineage (GTDB taxonomy): Bacteria > Bacteroidota > Bacteroidia > Flavobacteriales > Flavobacteriaceae > Aquimarina. Next base: position 319,659 of record NZ_CANLMP010000001.1, on the reverse strand, counting down.
TTTACTCTTTTTTTGCAGATAAAGTCCCCCTGCATATAAATCGATCCAAAGCATTTCACGCATCCCCGCTCCGTTTAACTTAAGATCTGTATCTCCGAAGTTTTCTTCGTAAGGCAATACAGCTTTACCGACTCTGATTTGTGCTGTAGCAGTTGTTAAAGAAATAAGAGCTACAACTAGTAAAGTAATTTTTTTCATCTTTGTTAAAGTTTTATTGGGGTGTATTAATATTTAAATTTTTCCTTTCTATTGCAAAAATAGTTAAATTTATTATGCGCGCACAGCAAAAATTGAAAAAAAATGTTAAATTTGTGTATTTCACCGCTAAAATAATACTTTTAATCCTAAAAAGCGCCTAGCATTTTATTTTTCAAATCTTTATCTGCAGGATTATCTCCAATCCATATGTTAAATAATGCTTTTTTAAAGTCTAATCCTTCTACATATCCTTTTTCTACTCCATCCTTATAAATCACACTTCCTTTACCTTGTTCATAAACAATGTCATAGATTTGTCCTTTTTCGATTTCATCTTTTATGAACCCAACGAACGTGTTAATTCTTTTATCTAAAGAGCTTGTATTTCCTTTAGTAGACTTTTTAAATCCATCTCTTAATGCTGATTCCATTTTACTTCTAGACATCATACCTGATACTATATGTAATTTTATCGCCATTGTTTCGTCTGCAGCAGCAATAGAACCTGCACTAGCACTTTTTTTCTTGAGATATAATCCTCCATTATAAATGTCGAAAAAGAACTTTTCTCTTACTCCTTCTCCATTTTTCATCAAGTTTTCTCCATTAAAAGTTACTGTGTCGGGCAGTATAGCATCTTTGTCTTGTGCCTGAGTAGTTCCTAGAGTTACTAAAAGAATAAATAATAAGCTTAATTTTTTCATTTTTATTAAATTAATTGTTTGTATAATGCTAAAATATTAAAAATTCTTCTTCAATTTTATAAGTGACGCATTTAATTCGAAACCTAACAAAAGTAAATTTGCATTTAACCATATATATACCATTAAAATTAGCATAGCTCCAATCGATCCATACAATTTATTATAGTTAGAAAAATTGTCTATATATACTCCAAACAAATATGTTGTTATCATAATAAGTATGGTAGTCATAAACGCTCCAGGCGAAAAAAACCTATTCATTTTTCCTTCTGTGGTACCAAAGTAAAATAACGTTGCTATTACCAGAAAAATCATTAAAACGAATAAACCATATTTTCCAAATTGTAACCAAAAAACGGTATTATCCATAACTCCTATTTCCTTTAGGTTTTCCAATAAATAACTAAAGTATAGTGTTACTATTACTGTGATTAGCAATAACGATGCCACAATTAGTGAGACACCTAAAGCTACTATATATTGTTTTACAAAATTACGATTGAGTGTAACATGATACGAGTATTCAAAACCTGAAAATACCGCATTAATGCCGTTGGTCATTAAAAAAAGTGAAAGCACAAAAACCGTAGATAATAAACCTGTTCTAGGGTTCGCAGAAATATCATTATATATCTCTTCAAAAAACAACTTAGACTGATTTGGCAACGCAGAGGTTATAAATTCGAAGAAATTCTCCTGAAACCCATCAATATGTATTATGGGAATTAAGTTTAATAAAAATAGAAGAAAAGGAAACAGGGATAAAAAAAAACTCCATGAAATTGCACTGGCTCTTGCAGAGAATGTTCCTTTAACAATCCCTATTGTATAAATTTCTACTAAATCATAAAGAGAAAGCCCCTCAAAACCTGGAAGAATAATTTTCTTTCCGATTTTAACCAAAATATTTATAATCGGAATCTTATTAAGCTTATCTTCAACTGCTTTTGACATATACTATACTGCTTTCAAGCTCAAATCGAGATTATAAACAGAATGTGTTAAAGCGCCACTACTTATATAATTTACACCACATTCTGCATATTTGCGAACTGTTTTTTCATTTATTCCTCCGCTGGATTCCGTAAGACAGGTATTCCCAATAAGTTCTACTGCTTTTCTGGTATCTTCATAATTAAAATTATCTATTAGAATTCTGTACACTCCAGGAGTTTTCAATATTTCTTTAATTTCATGGAGATCACGAGCTTCTACAATAATCTTAAGATCTCTATTGGTATCCTCTAGATATTTCTTTGTCTTTTCTATTGCATTGGTAATACCTCCCGCAAAATCAATATGATTATCTTTAAGCATAATCATATCGTATAATGCAAATCTATGATTCTCTCCCCCACCAATTTTTACTGCCCATTTCTCTAAAGCTCTAATTCCCGGAGTCGTTTTCCTTGTATCTAATATCTTCGTTCCTGTTCCTTCTAATAACTGTACGAATTGATTTGTCTTCGTAGCAATAGCACTCATTCTTTGCATTGCATTAAGCACCAATCTTTCTGCTTTTAGAATGGATTGAGAGCTTCCTGATACATAAAAAGCAATATCACCATGTTTCACCTTTGATCCGTCTTCAATCTTTACTTCAACCTCCATTTTTGGGTCTACATAGTTAAATACATTTTTAGCAAATTCGACACCTGCTAATATTCCTTCATCTTTAACTAATAATTTAGCTTTTCCGGTTGCTACTTTAGGAATACAGGCTAACGAACTATGATCTCCATCACCTACATCTTCTCTAATAGCATTTTTAATTATTAATTCAATTTCGTTATCAAATTGAGCTTTTGTAATCATATTGAATGGTTATTTTTGCTAAAGTAGGAAAAGAAGTTGGAAGTACGAAGTTGGAAGTAAGAAGTCAATAAAGAAACTATATCAATGACAATTAAATTAATCGCCGTAGGTAAAACGGATCATAAACAACTAGAGAATCTTATTGCTGAGTATATCAAAAGGTTAGGGTTTTATATCAAATTTACGTTTGAAATCATATCCGATATAAAGAATTCTAAAAACCTAAGCGAGGCACAGCAAAAGGACAAAGAAGGGAAATTAATTTTAGCTAAAACCAACATTTCTGATGTTTTGATACTACTGGATGAAAATGGTAAACAATATGATTCTGTTGGGTTTTCAGAACTATTGCAAAAGCATATGAATAGCGGTATTAAACAATTGATATTTGTTATTGGTGGTCCTTATGGATTTAGCCCTGATGTATACAATCGGGCTAACGGTAAGCTCTCTTTATCAAAAATGACATTCTCCCATCAAATGATCCGGTTATTTTTTATTGAGCAATTGTATAGAGGTTTTACCATTCTAAAAAATGAGCCCTATCATCATCGATAGAACCCATTTAAACAGTTATTATACGTATTAATCCTTGATTAATTCTCTTAAATCACTAAAAGCATATATTAAATCTTCTACCAAGTCAATAGATACAACTTCTTTGTCCAAAAAAACAGATAGTTTTCCTTTTCGTAATTTAACTTTATATCCTTCTTCTCCTCTATTATTGTAATTCCAGCTGTACGATCCATAACTTTTAGACATTTTTGTTTCTAAATGATCATTTAAAAACTTTTTAACCTTATCTGTTTTATCAGAAGGAAAGCTAGCCTTTAGGGTATAAATATCATCTGTATTGGAAACAGAAATATTTATTTTGTAACCGTTACTGTCATCATCGCTAGAATAATTAACGGTAACTTTATTATTAGAACTTGTTTGTGCTTTGACCATTGGTATAGCAAATGCCATACATAACATAAAAATGATTGTTTTCATAATATTCGTTTTTTGATCCTCCTGAGGCGGACGGGTTAATGATCCACGATAGGTGGACAGATTATTGATTGATGTTTACTATTAATGATTTTTAACTTTTTTCTGAGTTTGAAGTGATTGATTTTAGTTCTTTGCCTATTTCTATAAATCTTTTGATGAGTTTGTCTGAGGCAAGATCTTTATTTAGGTTAATCCTTAATTTATTCCCTTTCAATCTCACTTCATACATTTCTTCTTCATCTACTTCTTTATTCCAAAGGTATATATCATCCTTTACGATCATATTTTCTTTCCCAAACTGATCTATCAAGTAGGATTTTACGTCAGATTTTAAGTATTTCATAAATCTAACTTTTATCCTATAGTCATTATCCATGTCTAAAACAGTAAAAGATCTATAATATTTTTTATTGGGAGCATCCGAGTCGTATGTAATCGAAAACTGTGATGAAGATTTTGACGAGCTAGTTTCTGTTGTTTGAGCTATGGTTGTACATATTCCTAAAACAAGACTGACTGTAATTAAAATTAATGTTCTCATGATATTTGATTTTGATCCGCCATGGGCAGAAAGGTTATTGATTGATATAGCCTAAATCGTATTGGCATATTGTTTTTTGTATTCTTTTATTGCATTCCATATGTTTTGGACAGAACGTATAATGTCTTTATTTTTTTCCAAAGAAGTATTCATAAAAAATATAGCTCCTATTTTTTCCTTTTTATTAAAGTACATCAACGTTAGTATTCCGGGATCAGATCCATTATGCCCCATTTTTCCGGTAGGAGAAACTTCCCAAAAGAATCCATAATTATCTCTTAATTCTTTTTTAGTATTATAGTGTTCTTTGGTTAACTTTGGTGACATCATTTCCTGAAAAGATTCAGTTTTAAGTATACCATCTTCTCCATAATATCCTTTCATAAGACCTTGCAGATATATAGATAAATCTTTTATACTACTTTTAAATCCTCCATCAGGATATGTGCTCAATTGATACTTTGGGATTTCATTCCCAGCTTCAGTATATATTGAAGCATATTGTTCTGCACTTCTAGATTCGTATGACCAACCTGAACTATTCATTTGTAATGGATCCAAAATATGTTGTTGTGTATACTCTGGAAATGAAGTATTTGTTACTATTTCGATAATATATGCTAATAAAGCAGATCCTACATTAGAATATCTATACCTATCACCTGGTTGATCCTTTAAAAAATTACTTTTCTTGTACCATTCTCCTTTTGGAGTTAAATGATTTTTCAGAAAGCTTTCCAAACTATATTGTTTATTAGACTTCATTAGTTTAAGTTCTCTATATTCTTCTTTGGTATAGTTTTCTTCTTTTAATTCTACACCCTTTTCAAAAACATAACTCTTTTCGTATGCATCAGTATCTAAAATTGAAGATGTATGGGTCGCCAAATGTTTTACAGTAATTGGAACTTCTGAATATTTAGGATGATTTATTTTAAAAGGTAAAACATCATTAATAGGAGTATCTATTGTAAGCCTTCCTTCTTCAATAGCTTTCATTAAAGCTATCCCTATAAAAGTTTTAGAAACAGAGCCAATATTTTGTAATGTATTTACAGTATATCTTTTATTAGTTTCTATATCAGCGTAACCAAATCCATTTTGATAAAGTATTGTATCAGGTGTCATTATAGAAACTCCAAAACCAACTATTTTACTTGTTTTATATATAGAATCTATCTCTTTATTTAACTGATTAACTGATGTTTGCGCATTCGCATAAAATGACATGACCAAGCACAGAATACTACTAATTGTTCTCATAATTTTTCGTTTTTTGATTGATGATTGATGATTGATGATTGATGAAATTTCTTTATTTTAAATTAAATGTGAGACCTACTCCTCTTACACTTTCTATTGTTATATTATTATCTTCTTTAAAATACTTTCTTAATCTACTAATAAACACATCCATACTTCTTCCTGAGAAGAAATCATCATTACCCCAAACATCTTTTAATAAGTGTTCTCTTTTTATCATTGTGTTTTTATGATCATATAGGTATTGAATTAAGATGGTTTCCTTTTCTGTAAGCTTTTGTCGCTCTTCATTTAATTTTAGACAATGATTAGTTGCATCAAACTTATAATCTCCTATAGAAATGACTTCTTCGCGGATGGCTTGAACCTTTTGTGATCGTTTCAGAATATTCTGAAGCCTTAGCACCAAAATATCTGCTTCAAAAGGTTTTACGATATAATCATCTGCCCCAAGTTTTAAACCTCGAATTTTATCTTCTTTCATTTTTTTTGCAGTAAGAAAAACAAAAGGAATTTCCGGATTTAATTCTATTACTTTTTCTGCCAATGTAAATCCATCCATCTTGGGCATCATTACATCAAAAACACAGATATCAAATTGTTCTTCGGAGAATATTTGCAAAGCTTCTTTTCCATCTTGAGCCCAAATCACTTTATACCCATGAAGCTCTAAATATTGTTTTAAAATACTTCCAAAATCAAAATCGTCCTCTGCTAATAATATATGTTTCATACTTATTCGGTTATTGGTAATGTTATGGTAAATGTAGTTCCTAAATCGGGCTTACTTTCTAAAGAAATTACTCCTTGATGTGCCTTAACTATCTGGCTGGTATAAAATAATCCTAATCCTAACCCTTTTACATCATGAACATCTCCTTTACTGACACGATAGAACTTCTCAAAAATCTTACGCTGTTCTTTTTCAGAAATTCCGATTCCATTATCATGGATAGATATCTCATAATGATCATCTTTTAGGTAAGTTCTAAAAACGATTTCTACTTTTTCATTTCCATATTTTACAGCATTATCCAAAACATTTAATAAAGCTGTGGTAAACATAAATTTATCTATCCTTAAATGCACTTCTCTAAATTCAATCTTTGAGGCAATACTGACTTCTTTGTTCTGAACAGAAAGTTCAAAATCATTCAAAACATTCTGAAAATATGTGTCATCTAATATTTCTTCTTTTTTAAGTACTATTTCTTCAGATCCTAAACTATTAGTAACTACCTGATCAACAAGTTTCTGTAATCTATTGTTCTGACGATCAAGGATATCTAATGTACTTGTAAATGCATCAGAAGAATTCTGTATTTCTTTTTTCCTCAGACTCTTAGAGGCAATTCCTAAAGTCGCCATTGGAGTTTTAAGTTCGTGGGTAATATTATTTATGAAGTCAGTTTTTATATCTGCTAGTTTTTTCTGGCGAATCAAGTTTCTGATAGAATAGAAAAACAAACTAACTACGAAAAGAAATAATAGTACTGAGAAAATAAATAGCATAGCCATCTGCTTAAATACTATTCGTTTCCATCCTATTATGTTAATATAATCTTCAGTTCTAACTTCTATATCCAAAGACACATTGATTGATCCGTCATTAACTTCGCTTTCATAATCAAGATCTGTAAACCAGCGAGCTTTACTCATTAGCACTTCATCTTCTTTAGGAAATTTTTCTCCAAAAGCATATATATTCTCTCCATCAACAGCAGAAAAAATAGTATCCATTTTTTCGCCTTCAAAAATCACAATACTCTTAATATCTTTTTTGTACTGTATATCATATTCTAAATTACGGCTTGCAATTTCTTTTTTATAATATGTTATGAATAGGTCGTTTAAAGAATCTGTTTTAGGTCTAAATTTATTAAGTGCTTCTTTCTTTTGAATCTTTTTTTTCTTGTAATCCACTAAACTTTCACTCAAATAAGTATACCAGAGCTCTGCTAACGAATCCATCTCTTTTGTGTTATCAATATTGCTTATAGCTCTTTTTGTTTCCTTGATAAACACATCTTTCTTTAATTGATATGTATTATGTATCAAATATGCCTGTATAGCACATAGCGCTAATAAAGCTATAATCGATGTAATAATAAGTGTATTTACTTTCTGCTTCATTATAAAGATTCTTTAATAATTGCAATTGCTTTTTGCAATTGATCCTGGGTATCTAAGATATAATGTTTTGGACTAAAATCTTCTCTAGTTGTTCCATTCATATGAAATAACTTTTTTACAAGTAAAATAAAATCATCATCATTTTGAATTGTATTTACAGAAGGTTGATAAATCCTTCTTTCATCCAAATTGGTTTTCTGAACATCAAGATCTTTCCGATACTTTGTTTGTCCAAAGGAACTAGACACTACAAATAAAATGATGATGATTCTTAGCATTACTATTCGCTTTTTGATTGTTGATGAGATCAAAATTATAGCATACTCTTAAACAAACCGAAGAATTCAGCTCCGTTAACCCACCGTTAACGTTAACAAATCTTTATCACCTTATAAAACAAAGGGTTTAAGAGGTTAAGTTAATACTGCATCCAAAAGGATAAATTATTACATTTGCTGACTAATAATATCCGTTGTCTATTGATTTCTATAAATTAGAAATTCGTCAATTCGAGTACTTCGACCATAGGAAGAAGTGTATCGAGAATATGATTTCGGGTTAAAAAAGCTATTCTCGATACAATTTTTCTGCATTTTATTCCGAAAAACCACTCGAATCGATGCTTTTTATCTTATTAATTTTAAAATTTACTACAGGTTAACAAAACACATCTTTTCATGCAAGCATATTTAAAGCTAATTAAATTCGATAATCTTATTCTTATAGCCATAGCACAATTATGCATTAAATATGGTCTTTTTGAACCTTTTGATATTGCAATAACCTTAAATGGATTCGGAATTTCACTTTTGATTATCGCTACCATTTCTTTGGTTGCAGCGGCAAACTGTATGCTATATATTGAAAACAGAGAATATGTTATTAATAAGCAAAACACAAATGCAATAATCTCTGAAAAGATCGCTAATCGTCTTTTTATAATTTTTAATGTTATTGGTGTTGCGATTGGTTTTTATCTATCCAACATTATAGGAAATCCTAAGTTAGCTGCTTTATTCATAGTGGTTTCTGGTATATTTTATATCTACGCTACCTATTTAAAAGAAATTTTAGTTCTAAAAAACGTGGTTATAGGTGTTCTTATGGCTTTGGCTTTAATTTCTGTTGCCATTTTTGATTTACTTCCCGCTATTACTGATCAAAACAGGGATTCGCAGAAAGTTATCTTTCTAATTATAGTTGACTATTCCATTTTTGCATTTACGATCGTTACTATTAGAGAAATTGTAAAAGATTGTTTCTCAATAGACAAAGATCATAATGCTGGCATACAAACAATTCCCATTGCATTAGGAAAGGATCGCACAGTAAAACTGATTGGTGGATTAACAATAATTCCGATTGGATTAATTATCTATTATGTCTATACATATTTATTTAGTAATTCTACTGCCGTTGTTTTAGTTTTGGGACTCTTGGTAGCACCTTTATTATATTTTATGTTTAAAAGCTGGAGTGCGGAAACTAATAAAGACTTTAAAACGTTGAGCTTCATTTTAAAACTTGTATTATTTATCGCATCCCTATCTATACTGCTTTATCAATTTATTTTATTGTAACACATGCTAAGAGAATTATTAAAGAATCACAACGTTATTCTAGCGTCCGGATCACCTAGAAGACAACAATTTTTCAGGGATTTAGATTTTGACTTTACTATTCAACTGAAAGAAGTCAACGAAATATACCCCGATCATCTTAAGGCATCCGCAATATCAGATTATCTGGCAAAACTAAAAGCAGATGAATTCACACAATTAAAACCAAACGATATTTTAGTCACCAGTGACACCATAGTTTGGCATCATAATAAAGCTATCGGAAAACCTAAAGATGCACAAGACGCTAAAAATATGATAGAATCATTATCAGGAGAAACTCACGAGGTAATTACATCAGTATGTTTTAAAACGGCTACTACCATCAAAATTTTAAATCAAACCACAAAAGTTACCTTTAAACCACTTACATCTGAAGAAATAGACTATTATGTAGATACGTTTTCTCCAATGGATAAGGCAGGTGCGTATGGCATACAAGAGTGGATTGGATATATAGGTATTACTCATATAGCAGGAAGTTATTTTAATGTTATGGGACTTCCTGTTCAACTTGTTTATGAAACGTTAATGGAACTTGCCAGATCATAGCTTTATCGTAATTTGCTTTATAAAAGCATAAAAAAACATATTATGAAAAAGTCATTGCTCTTATTCGGAATATTAGGTGTTTTGATAATTATTGCGTGCAGTAATATCAAAGCAGATGAAAAGAACAAAAATGCTGAAAAAGTAATTATCAAAAATACAGCAACAGCATTAAAACCAGCAAAAGAACTTTCGGAAAGCTTTAAAAAATACTGGTATGCCGGTAATGCAGAAATTACATCGTATCAATTAGAACAAGCGAGATATGGTGAAATTAGAGAAGGAAAAGCAGTTCTCATTTATGTAACCGAAGATTTTCTTAGTAAAGAACAAGTCAAAGCAGATTATCAAAACAAAGAAAACATAGCTGTTCTAAAGTTAAATGCTACCAAAAAATTTAATACAGGTATTTATCCATATTCAATTATGCAAAGTACTTTTTATCCTGTAGCAGACAATCAGCATGCCATAAAAATATCAAGTTCTATGCAAGAGTGGTGTGGACATGTCTATGCACAGTTAAACAATAGAAAGAAATTTGATATTATGTCTCACTCCTATTTCCAGGGAGAAGCTGATCAGAATTTTTCATTAGAAAAAGATATTCTAGAAAATGAATTATGGGCAAAAATCAGAATCGATCCTAATAACTTACCACAAGGGGATTTAAAGATCATTCCTTCTCTAGAGTACTCCAGACTCAAACACAAGGAGATTAAAGCATATTCAGCAAAAGCTACCTTACAAAAAAACACTACTTCTAATGTTTACACCATAAACTATCCAGAATTAGATAGAAGTATTAGCATTACCTTTACTAGTTCTTTTCCATACGAAATAGAAGGCTGGACAGAAACTTTTAAAAGTGGATTTGGAGCTAATGCACAAGAATTAACTACAAAAGCTACGAAATTAAAAAGTATTAAATCTGCTTATTGGGGAAAGAACAGTAATAAAGATGAGGTATTAAGAGATTCTTTGGGATTGAGATAAGCTAAATACACTTTTTCGACCTTAAAACACTGAAAATCAAAATAAAAAAAAGCACTCTGCACTAAGAAACAATTGTTGAGGTATATTAGGAAAACTGAGCTTTTATTAAGAAATTGGTATTGCCAAAAAATTAAACTTAACAAATCTACTTAATTATGAAAAAGCATGTGTTATGCATATTGTTTGTAATAGGTTTAAATGGAATCCAAGCACAATCATTATCTGATTATATTGTAATTGACCAGTTTGGATATAGACCTAATTCAGATAAAATAGCGGTAATTAGAGATCCTCAAACGGGCTTCGACTCTGATGAATCTTTTAGCCCAGGAAACACATATGCATTAGTAAATTCATCTAATAATCAACAGGTTTTTACGGGAACACCTATAATATGGAATACCGGTGCTGAAGACACATCTTCAGGAGATAAAGCTTGGTGGTTTGATTTTAGTAATTATTCCATTTCAGGAACTTATTATATTCTTGATGTGACTAATAACCTTCGTTCTTTCGAATTTGAAATAAGAGAAGATATCTATAACGAAGTATTAAAACAAGCGGTAAGAACCTTTTACTATCAAAGAGTAGGGTTTACTAAAGCCCTCCCTTATGCAGAAGCGAATTGGGTAGATGATGCTAGCCATATGGGATCATTACAAGACACTCAATGCAGAAGTTATGATGCTCCTAATGATCCTACAACTGAAAAAGATGTAAGTGGTGGTTGGTATGATGCTGGTGATTATAACAAATACACCAATTGGACTTCTAATTATATATATGAAATGTTACTTGCCTATACAGAAAATCCTGATGTTTGGGGAGATGATTATGACATCCCAGAATCCGGAAATAACATCCCCGATATATTGGATGAAGCTAAATGGGGAATGGATCACTTATTAAAATTACAAAATAATGATGGTAGTATGATTTCAGTAGTTTCAGAAAGCCATGCGAGTCCACCTTCTTCTGCTACTGGTCAAAGTCTTTATGGAGATATAAACACAAGTAGTACCTGGAATTCTGGGAGTACATTTGCTTTTGGAGCTAAGATATTTAAGTCATTTGGGATGACTGTTTATGCCAACACCTTAGAACAGGCGGCGGTAAATGCCTGGAACTGGGCTACGGCAAATCCTAATATTATCTGGAGAAATAACGATGCCACTAATGGATCACAAGGAATTGGTGCTGGACAACAAGAAGTAGATGATTATGGAAGGGCAATGTATCGCTTAAGAGCTGCAGCGCATCTATATGAAATTACTGAACAGGAAAACTATAAAACTTTTTTTGAAAATAATTATACAGAAACTCATATGATTGCCTGGAATTTTGTTTTTCCTTTTGAAGCTAGAGAACAAGAAACCTTACTCTACTACACCAGAATTCCAGGAGTTTCTACCGATGTAATTGATAACATAACCAACACCTATAACAGTTCAATGAATTCAAACGCTATTAATTTTATGTCATTTGATAATAAAGTTGATCCGTACATGGCTCATTTGGAAACATATACTTGGGGAAGCAATAATACAAAAGCAAAGAAAGGACTTACTTTTTACAATATTAAAGAGTATGAACTAAATACTTCTCGAGCTTTGGATGCCGAAAAAGCTGCAGAAAATTATATTCATTACTTACATGGAGTAAATCCTCTAAACCTAACATATCTAACAAATATGTATAATTTCGGTGGTGATCGTTGCGCAAATCAAATATATCATACTTGGTTTCAAGATGGAACTGATTGGGATGAAACTGGAGTTTCTCTATATGGTCCTGCTCCTGGTTTTGTCCCTGGTGGACCTAATCCAAGTTATGATAGAGATCAATGTTGCAATAGTAGTTGTGGAAGCTCTGCCAATGATGCTTTATGCAATTCTATTTCTATATCTCCCCCAAAGGGGCAACCGAATCAAAAATCTTATTTAGACTTCAATAATAATTGGCCACTAAATTCCTGGTCAATCTCAGAAAATAGTTGTGGATATCAGATAGCTTACATAAGACTTTTATCTAAATTCGCTTCAGAATCTGGAGCCTTATTATCTAATAACACACCAAATATTGAAACTCCCAAATTGGTATTATACCCTAATCCAACCAAAAATTCAATCAAAATCCAATTTCCTGAAAATATAGATACAACAAATTTCACTATTACTATATCTTCTATTATTGGAAAAAAGTTGATCCAAACTGAAGTTAAAGACTATATCAATGTTTCAAAATTAAATCAAGGAATTTATATTCTTAAAGCTGAAACCGCCAATAGAAGCTTTAGTCAAAAATTTATTATTCAATAAAAACAATCACGTAATAATCACATAACAATGAAACTAACTGAAACTGAAATTACCTCTCGACTTGAAAAAATGGATGGTTGGGAATATGAAGATAATGCACTTCATACATCATTCGAATTCGAAAACTTTAAAGATGCTTTTTCGGCTATGTCTCGTATTGCTTTTGAAGCTGAAGCATTAAACCATCATCCTGATTGGTCCAATGTATATAATGTAGTTAATGTAAGTCTGTCCACACATGATGCAGACGGCGTTACTGAAAAAGATTTTCAACTTGCCAAAGCTATTGATGGAATTGTAGAAGAAGAATAAAAATTAAGTGGAAATGAATATGTATTTGTGAAACATTTGGTTTCTACTTATGTTTGTATTCAGATTTTAAATTTAGATTATGGGAAGAGCTTTTGAGTTCAGAAAGGCACGTAAGATGAAACGTTGGTCAGCAATGTCCAAAGCATTTACTCGTATTGGTAAAGACATTGTAATGGCTGTAAAAGAAGGTGGTCCGGATCCAGCTTCTAATTCACGTCTGAGAGCAGTAATACAGAATGCAAAGTCTGTAAACATGCCTAAAGACAATGTAGAACGTGCAATTAAAAAAGCTTCTGACAAAGACCAAAGCGATTATAAAGAAGTCTTATTTGAAGGGTATGCTCCACACGGAATTGCTATTCTGGTAGAAACAGCTACTGATAATAATAATAGAACAGTTGCTAATGTTCGATCCTATTTTAATAAATGTGATGGTAACCTAGGAACCTCTGGTTCTGTAGAGTTTATGTTTGATCATACCTGCAATTTTAGAATTAATGGAGAAGGACTTGATCCTGAAGAAATAGAACTAGAATTTATAGATTTTGGAGCAGAAGAAGTTTTTCAGGATGAAGACGGTATATTGATTTACGCTCCTTTTGGTAGCTTTGGTGCTATCCAAAAAGAATTAGAAAGCAGAGAAATTGAAATCTTGTCATCTGGTTTTGAACGTATTCCGCAAGTAACTAAGAAACTTACTCCAGAACAAGCAGCTGATGTGGAAAAGCTTCTGGAAAAAATAGAAGAAGATGATGATGTACAAAATGTATATCATTCTATGGAAGAGTCGTCTTCTGAAGAGTAAACAAAAGCATAACAATACTTTATGAAAAGACTGCCTAATTAGGTGGTCTTTTTTTGTTATGTTTAAAAAGTATTTACGACCTAATTAAAAATCAATACAATTATGAAGCATTGGATCTTTTTGGCATTTCTTTTTCTGGGATTATTTTCTCAGGCTCAAAATATGAACAATCATACGTTAGGTGAAATTATTACCAGAAAATCAGATACTTTAAAAGGAATATCAGGAAACTGGCAATTTGTTTATAAAGAAACTCCTATGTTATGTATTACGGATGCAAAAAATAACAGAATGCGAATTATAGCACCTATTACAGAATCCAGTAATCTTGATAAAGATTTACTATTAGATTCTATGACAGCAAACTTTCATTCTGCTCTTGATGTAAAATATGCGATTTCTAATGGGATTTTATGGTCTGCGTACGTACACCCTTTGAAAGAATTAACCACAGAACAGGTAGAAAGCGCTATATCGCAAGTTTATCTTGCAGCAAAAACTTTTGGAACAACCTTTTCCAGTACAGAATTACTTTTTGGAGCAAGCGCTTTAGAAGAACAAAAAGAAGAACCTAAAAAGGAGATTATAAAAAAAGAAAATACTCGAAAGTTTTAAGATTCTGGTTCAAAACTATATTCTGGGACTTTTCCTTTTACACCTTTAAAAAAGCTATACATAGATTGTAAATCTTTATCAATATCATCTGTAGGATAAAACGCTGAAGATATTACTGCTTGTTTGTTTCCAAAGTCAAAAGCAACCATAATGATAGGCACATTAGCAGCTTGAGCGATATAATAGAAACCTGTTTTCCACGAAGTCACTTTTTTCCTTGTTCCTTCTGGAGCCAATGTTAATCTAAGCTCATCACGTTTCTCGAACTCTTTTGCGATCGCTTCAACCTTGTTTTGACCAGGAGTTCTATCTAACGCAATCCCTCCTACTTTTCTAAAATACCAACCAAATGGCCATTTAAAAAGCTCCTTCTTACCCATAAAACTTATTTTAACACCAGCAACTTGTCGGATAAGTAAACCAATATAAAAATCATGCCAACTAGTATGTGGAACTGCAATAACAACGCACTTCTTTATATTATCATTGTCAAAATCTCCTATCATCTTCCACCCCAAAATTTTGTGAAATATAAAAGATGATAGTTTTCTCATGATTATCTGATTATAGTATTATTAGGCTTATAATGTACGATAAATTGCCTTTAACGTATCGGCATTCATCTTTTCTTGCCAATTTTTGCCTAAAGCGTTTTCCCATAAAGGTACCAAACCTAGAGCTACAGATGCCATAGTATCTAGTTGTTGTTCTGTTACATTAGCACAAATTCCTGTAGGGAGTTTAATGTTATGAACTTCTTTCATTTTCTTAAAAAGCGCTACTCCTTCAGGATAATAATCTCCTAACTTATCAAAAACAATACAGTTCCCTATTCCGTGCTTCGTTCCTAAAACGTATGCTAATCCATAACTCATAGCATGTGCAACGCCTACCTGCGAATAAGCAATACTCATACCTCCATGCCAAGAAGCCATCATTAGTTTGGCATCTGCCTCTTCTTTATCTAATGTGTTTTCTAGAAAGATCTCTTTGCAAAGGTCATATGCTTTCTCACCATAACTTTGACTAAACGCATTGAGATAAGTACCATTTAAAGATTCTATACAATGAATATAACAATCCATCCCCGTATAAAACCACTGATCTTTAGGCACCTCTTTTATCAATTCTGGATCCAGAATTACCTGATCAAAAGGTGTAAAATCAGAATTGATACCTAATTTCTTTTCAGGACCTGTTAATACTGTTGTCCTTGAAACCTCTGCTCCTGTTCCCGAAATCGTTGGAATTCCTACATGATATACAGCTTTATTATCTACAAGGTCCCAACCTTGGTACTCTGTAGCACTACCGGTATTGTTCATCATAATAGCTACAGCTTTTGCAAGATCCATTATTGATCCGCCACCAATACCAATAATACCGCTTGGTGTAAAACTGTATGTACTCTTAAACTCTGAAACTAATTGGTCTACCTGAGAAGTTTTAGGTTCTTCTTTTGTAGATACGTAAACTATACTATCATTTCCTGATAAATTTATCCTATCTTCAATAAACGTTTTATTATTTTCAAAAACATCATCGATAAGATAAATAAAAGGGGCTCCACTTTTTCTTTCTGGAGAGAGGATTTGTTCTAGTTGATTAAAGGATCCTTTACCAAAAACCACTCTTGGTACCATAGGAAAATTCTTATGGATTGATTCTTTAACGTTAGAAGTAACCGTAGATGTAATATTCAAAAGATTTTGTTTATTAATTAAATTCCTTGCTTTTTCTAAATCTTCCGGGGTATCTATTTCCACACCTTCGTGGTGTGTTTCTATCATTTTTATGTTCTTACCATACTCCAAATATCTAATACACTCAATCTTTTCTGAAGCTTCTAAAGTTCTCATCGGTAGGCGATAAAAATCCAGAATTGCTTGCTTTCTGAATGCATAAATTCCTTTATGTTTATAATATGTATGGCTAATTTCTTTATCTCTAGGATATGGAATTGGAGCGCGAGAAAAGTATAAAGCATAATCGTCTTTGTCTACAATTACTTTCACGCTATTTGGGTTCACGATATCATCCCAATCATTCATTGGAGTCATAAGACTTGCTAGATCTATTTTATCTGCATCATCTCCCTGAAACACTTCCAAAACTTTTTCAAGACTTTCTCTTTCGGTAAAGGGCTCATCCCCTTGTACATTGACTACGATATCAATATCCATATTCTCCACAGCTTCGGCAATTCTATCACTCCCGCAATCATGGTCTTTAATACTCATGATAGCTTTACCACCGTGAGCTGTAATTTCTTTAAAAATAATATCGCTATCAGTAACCACATAAACTTCACTAAATAACGATGTATTTACTGCTGCTTCGTATGTTCTAAGAATAACTGATTTCCCTTCAAGATCCTGCATTAATTTCCCAGGAAATCGGGATGCAGCATATCTCGCAGGAATCATTGCGATGGTTTTCAGATTAGTTTTGTTCAAAATTGTGTGCTTTTTGAAGGATCAAAAATAACTTTTTTAAATCGATTTTCAAGAAGAGCGAGTAAATAGTTTTTTATAAACTTTTCTTAAACCAAAGAACAACAGTATTACCAAAATAATTGCCAAAGGTGCTATAAAAATAGATACCAAAGACATCACAGATGCTGTTCCAGTTTCTACAGTCGCTATAACAGGATTTGCCAATCCTCCTGTAGTTGCTGTAGATGTTAGTCTAGACGCTCCCATTGTGCTTTTTACAGTAGTTGCTGTTCCTCCACCTGCGATAATAGCTAGTGCCCAAGTTACTGTAGGACTCAGATTAGCAACAGTTGATACCATAACCGCAGTACCCGCTATTGCGGCAAGTGGAATCGCTATCGTATCCAATAGATTATCAAACCAAGGGATATAATATGCTAAAATTTCAACTATTGTAGCTATAGATAGAACGAGCAACGCTACATTACTCCCTACCCATTCCCAACTAGAATTTAACGGAATAACACCATAATGACCTGCCAAACTAACTGCTAATAACGGCAAAAACACTCTAAAACCAACAGAAGCTGCCAATCCAATTCCTAAACATATGCTTAAAATTGTTTCTTGCATTTATAAATAAATTTAATTCTCAATAAAAAAATCGTCCTTAAACCCAATAAGATACAGTTTTTCTTTAGCTCTAGTAACCGCTGTATACAACCACCTTAAATAATCTTTGTTAATCCCATCAGGAAGATAAGGTTGTTCTATAAAGACAGTATCCCACTGTCCTCCTTGAGATTTATGACAGGTGATCGCATAAGAAAATTTCACTTGTAATCCATTAAAAAACTTATTGTTTTTCACACCAAGAAACTTTTTATATTTTGATTTTTCACCTTCAAAATCTTTCATTACTTCTTGATATAACTTATTAGATTCTTCATAGGACAAAGAAGGTGTTTCTGAAGTTAAAGTATCTAAAATCAAAACGGTTTCCAATGGTTTTTGATCCGGATAATCAACCATAGCTATTTTCACTTCTGCAAAACGAAAACCATATAATTCTTTTATAGCATATATCTCCAAAATTTTAATAATATCTCCATTTGCTATAAACCCTGCTTCACTCTTATTGTCCAACCAAAAGTAATTATTCTTTACAACCATTAGGTAATCTCCAGCTGAGAGTTCTTCTTCCTGAAAAAGTATTCTGGAACGAATTTGTTGGTTATATATATTGGCTCTTTTGTTAGATCTCAAGATAATTACTGATTCCTCATGACCTGAACTGGCATAAGAATCATTTAAAGCATCCATAATATCATGTCCATCAATTAGCCTTATAATATCTGGATATCCTTCTATATTAAATTGAAAAGACTCATAAAACCCATCATTAAGCAGTTCTCTTAATGATGTTGCATTCATTAGAATACCACTGTTTTCAGCTTGTCTTACTACTTCATCTAATTCTATTTGGGTTACTTCTTTATTAAAACCCATTGATAAATTATCGGCATCCAAAGCTGGACTTACTTCTAATTTAACCGGAGGTAACTGAGCTGTATCACCAATAAAAAGGATTTTACAATTATGACCTGAGTACACATACATCATTAAATCATCTAATAATGATCCATTTTCAAATAGTTTACTATCACTAGGAGTGTCTGGAATCATAGAAGCTTCATCTACAATAAAGATGGTATTTCTGCTTTTATTTTGTTTTAACTGAAAAGCAAGACCTCCACTACTTGTTTTTTTTGGATAATAAATATTTCTGTGTATTGTTTGTGCTTGTCTGCCCGAATAGTTGCTAATTACCTTCGCAGCACGACCTGTAGGAGCCAATAAAACAGAATTTAATCTCGCTTTTCCAAGGTTTTTGACCAAAGTTCCTATTAAAGTTGTTTTTCCTGTTCCTGCATATCCTTTTAATAAAAAAAGTGAATCTTTTGTGCCTGATAATATAAAAGCAGAAAGCTTCTGAAGTACAATGTCCTGTCTTAGAGTCGGTTCAAAAGGAAAATCGTCTTTTAACAATTGATAAAATTCTGTTTCCCTCATGAAATATCCATAATACTTAAATTCATATTCTGTTAATAAATCAAAGATAGTAATGATTTTTTGGCTATAAACTTTTACGATTGAAAAAAAATTGTAGATTTGCGTATACACTAATGTCTAAAAGCTAAATTATAAAATGAAAATTGTTCTTCAATTAGTTCTATGGGTAGTTATCGCAGCCTTGGGTTACATGGTATACAATTCTGTAATGGGTCCTGTACGATTCAACAAAATTAAAAAAGTGCGTTATGCAAAAGCTATCGAAAACTTAAGAGATATTCGACAAGCAGAACTAGCTCATAATACGGTAGTTGGTAGATTCGAAAAAGATCCGGCCAAGTTAATTGCTTTTATAGATACTGCTAAATTTACTCTTACACAACGTAGAGATTCTAGTTTTATCAGATTTAATAAAATTTTACAGATAGATGAACCAAGAGATACTGTAGTTGTTGATACACTTGGTTACGCATCTATAAAGGATTCTTTGTTTGGAGGAAGCGATCGCTACAAAACTATGATGAATGTGCCTGTAGAAGGTAAAGACGCTAAGTTTGACCTTGATGCTGGTTTTATTGATAAAAACGGAATTAGAATTAGCGTTTTTGAAGCTAAAGTCTCTAAGGATATTTTATTACACGATCTAGATAAAGATTTACTATATCAAGAAAAACAAGTAAAATCTGTAGAAGGTGTGGATGGACCATTCTTATCAGTTGGTTCGATGCAAGAAGTAAACACTACAGGTAATTGGCCAAAAACTTATGACTCAAATACAACAGAACAAGAGTAATACTTTTGGTAATACAAAATATACATTGTCCATTCAGGTAAGCCTGAATGGACTTTCTTTTTGTACAGTAAATTCTGATAACGAAGTAATTGCCTTAGAGAAAGATGATTTTGGTATACATTTATCTCCAGAACAAGTATTAGAAAAGATAAAATATAGCTTTGATCACAATACAAATCTAAGACACAACTTTGATGTTGTAGAAGTTATTTATCAAAATGACCTCTATACTTGTGTTCCAAAGGCTTTGTTTGATTCTGAATCTCTAAAAGATTATCTAAAACACAATATCAAAGTATTAGAAAACGATTTTATAGCGTATGATGAATTGGATCAACACGAAATAGTTACTGTTTATATTCCTTATACCAATATTAATAATTTCTTTTTTGAAACTTTTGGATCATTTACCTATAAGCATTCTGCTACAATACTAATTGATAAGGTTTTATCAAAAGAGAAAAATACCGAAACTACGAGAGTTTTTGCACATATGAATTCTAAAACATTCGATCTGGTAATCACTAATAAAGGAAAATTACTATTGAGTAATTCATATATTTATGAAACCAGTGAAGATTTTTTGTATTATGTGATGTTTGCTGCAGAACAATTAAGATTGAATCCAGAAGAGTTTACATTAATTTTCTTAGGTGATATTTCTAAAAACAGCTCTTGTTACGACATTGCACATAAATACATACGTCATGTGGGTTTTGGGAACAGAAACAACAATACCAAATTCTCTGAAACTTTACCTTCTATTGATAATCACCAACATTTTATTTTGTTAAATCATTTTTAGTATGCGAATTATCTCTGGAAAATATAAAGGAAAAAGACTACAGGCCCCGAAAAAATTACCTGTACGACCTACAACGGATATGGCCAAAGAAGGGTTGTTTAACATCCTAAATCATCATTATGTATTTTCTCAGGTTACATTGCTTGATCTTTTTGCAGGAACAGGTAACATCAGCTATGAGTTTGCCTCACGCGGTGCGGATAATATTACAGCCGTTGATTCGCACTATGCTTGTGTAGGCTATATAAAAAGTATAGCAAAAGAGCTTGATTTCGAAATAGAAACCATAAAAAGTGATGTATATCATTACTTAGAAAAAGTAAAACGTACATCAGATATTATCTTTGCCGATCCGCCTTATGATTTTACAAATGAACAGTTTGCAAAGATTGCCGAATTAGTTTTTGAGCACGATTTACTTAATGAAGATGGTATTTTAATTATTGAACACTCTAAGCACACTAAGCTTGATGATGTTGCCAATTTTAGCAATGCTCGTAAATATGGAGGATCTGTCTTTAGCTTTTTCGAAAAAAGTAAACCTTAGCATACTACCCTAAAAAAGGTGGTTAAAGATATTTTTGTCTAAATATATACACTCATCCACATTTTTCTGTAGAACTTCCACAAGATTAAGTTTTATAGTTTTTAAGAATTTAACTTAGAACTATATAACTTAATAAATTTTTCACATTATGATTAACAAAATCAAAAACTTAGGGACTTCTCTTAACAAAGAACAACAAAAGGAGATCAACGGAGGAAATATCGGTGGAAGACGATGTAATACAAATTCAGACTGCTGGAATATGTCTCCATTCTTGGGGCCTGGAGATGTTTCTTGTAGATACACTCCTTTTTCTGGATTTAAGGTATGCCAATTTAATTAAGAGGATTTATTCTCATTAATTAAAATAATTAAGGAGTTATACCATCTGTGTAACTCCTTATTTCATAATGCTACATTATCTGTTTTTCTTTTTTGAAGGAACTCTAAATGCTCTCCTTGCTTTTATCTTATTATATAATACAATTACCACTGCAAAAAGCGCTAACAAAGCAAATCCACCTCTACCCAATAAGTAATCAATAATTTCCATAGCTATAATTTTACTCTAGAGTCGATAAAAATAGTAGATACTTACAGTTTTTCTAATCTTCTTAACTATAAAGTTTAGGCAGATAATATCTAAAATATTAAATGAAATTTATTCTATTTCTCTGTAAGAACTATAATAAAAAAACAATAAACACTTAACCAGTCATCACGGAGGTACGTATAGAATATTCATCTATGCTAGAAAGATTACTAAGCGAATGAATCTGATGTGAAGTATTGCTTATGATATCTTCATAATACGCCAAAGTCCTGGCATCAAAACCAGGAGTATCTTCTGCCGTGATTTTAAATATATCCATTTGATAAATAAAATTATTTAGAATATGATGACTAGAAGATAGCATTGCTTTATAAATTTTTAATTTTGCATTTTCCAATTTGATTCTTTTGACACGCCTGCGCATATCAAATACCCAAAAAACGAAAAACAAAAGGAAAGGAATAATAAACTCATCGAACTCGAATTGCTCTATGCTGGACATAAATACCAATACTTGTTCAAAAAGGTCTAGTTCTAAAAAAATAGCGGAAAAATAAACGAACGCGGATATTACAAATCCGATGATCGTAAGTTTGTAGTTGTTCATTGGAGGGGTCGTGAGGTTTAAGTAATGACGATTTGTGATTGTTTTTAATACATTATGATTTTTATTTCTGGATAAAATCATATAGGGATCAATTGTTAAGCCGGATAAATGTACACAAAATTTAACAAAAAAACGGTTTAACCGTAACTTATTAACAATGCACGCATAGTTATTCACAATTTTAGGTGTCTTTATAGAACCTTATTATCAAAATTTGGCTACGGCACACATACCCCGCATATAACCGTAGCCATTGATTCTTGTAATTGCTATTCAATTAAATGCCTACCTTTATTTATTGAATTTTGCTCTTACTATAAGTAAGTGTCATTAGGAGGTGTTTTGTTACTGTCTATTTTCGAGTTTTTTTATTTTATTTCTAATCTGATTTATATTCTACTGAATACCAGTATTTTGAATATTTTTTTTTGGACGTTTTAAATCAAGAATTAAATTACTCTTATAACAACACAGGATTTATTCAACCGGAGAACGAGAAATAATGAAACGCGACGCTATATGTGTTAAAAAATTAACAATACTATACTCGTAAAGGGTACTTATAAAGTACCCTACCCCTAGTTCTTATAATAGGTGAGTCCTCTGTGAAACACAAGTAACACTTAGCTCTGACACAGGAAGTACATCTGTTTTAAGTACCCATATCCAGTATTTGCACTACCCAATGCGAAACTTTTAGATACAAAGACCTACTATTATTAGTACCCCCAGCGATACTCCGGTGCTCACATACCGACTTATATAAGTACCCTCTCCCCACTTATGGTAGTGGGTTTTGGGTGTTTTATGATTTTTTTGTTATAAAAAATGTAAAGAAATGCTATAGTAAAATTTACAGTATAAATTATATTCTTGATATACACTACCCCTATAATCTCTCACCCTAACCCTTTGATAGAACTTAATACGATTTATTTTTTAATTCTCTATATTAGATAGCGATAAAAGCTTTTTA
Source organism: uncultured Aquimarina sp. (assembly GCF_947492405.1). GTDB lineage: Bacteria > Bacteroidota > Bacteroidia > Flavobacteriales > Flavobacteriaceae > Aquimarina. The sequence continues at coordinate 296,006 of NZ_CANLMP010000001.1, read as the reverse complement.
TAACACCCTAAAAAACATCAAAAAAAGTGGCTAAAATTTTGTTGTTTTTGGTATTAAACGGTTATTTTTATCATATTAAAATAATTGTAAGTTCTTATAAATACTGACGCACCTGTGATTTAGATTACTATCCGTTTGGGATGCTATTAACAAACCGAAATGGAAATGCCGGTGAGTACCGTTATGGCTTCCAGGGACAGGAAATGGATAACGAAATCAAAGGAGAAGGGAATAGTCTGAACTATAAGTATCGAATGCACGATCCAAGAGTGGGTAGATTCTTTGCAGTGGATCCTTTGGCACCAAAATATCCTCATTATTCACCATATTCTTTTAGTGGAAACAAAGTTATACATGCAGCTGAATTAGAAGGATTAGAAGAAATTACTATTCATAGCCCCTGGTTTGTTGAAAAAATACGAAGTCAAACATCATCAATTGTTCTTCAAAATGACGATGTGATATTAACTTTAGTATTAAGAGCTATGGTAGCAAAATCTAATGATGATTGGGGAAAGGCAAGATTTAAAGAAAGAGGAGGCGATGGTTCAGTCGCGGCAAGTCATACGGCAGATATTGCTTACCCAAATAAAATGGATATCTATACCATTAGTCCTGAGAGTGGAGAAAAAATATTCATAACAAGTATTTCTACAGGAGAAGCAGTGGTTACTAAAACACTAAATAACTTAAAAGAAGACAAGAGTTTTTGGAGTAGTTTGAATAACTTTTTAAAGGAACAAGGTGGAGGAATATATTTTAGCGATGGAACTGGAGGAAACAAGAAAGGCTTAGGCGGTTCTCGTGAAGGAAAGGGAGATATTAATATTGACTTTGGAGGCGCATTATCAGCACTTACAGCAATATTAGGCAGAAAACTAGGAGGAGCAGAGGCTGGTATTACATCAATTACAGATTTATCCAAAAGGATATCAGATCTTCTCAAAGAAAATACTGAAAATAATGATCCATCCACGGACCGAAAAAATGTACCTAAACCAGAAATTAAAAAAGTTAAAGTAAGAATTACGAAAAAAGATGCTAAAGTAAGAATAAATAAAAGTGATAGACTTAAAGTTATTCATATACCAAGAAGTGACACTCTTATTCCTGATACACCAGAAAATAGAGAAGCGAATAGGTTATTAGATAAAGAAAGAAGACAAGCCAAACAGGATTCTTTAGAACAAACTAAGTAATTATGTGGAAAATTAAATATTTATTTATTTTATTATTAGTTATTTCTTGTTTAAAAAGAGATAAAATTGATAATAATGCTTTTTCCTTTGATGAAAGCAAGAATGCAATGTATATATCTGGGAAAGACGATAAATTAGCTAAAGAGACTTTAATTGATTTTTTGATACCCGATACTTTAATTTTAAATAAGAAAGTACGTGGAGAAATTAAATATTTTAGTTCTTTAGAAGATAGTATCAAAACTACATCGAATGATATTAGGTTTTTGCTTGCGTGTTTGGATGTCAAACCCATAAAAATGGCGGATGACGAGTTATTTAAACGTTATTTTAATTTACCTTGCGATACTTTAGTTGGGCATTCTAAAAGTTTTTTAGATACTATTACGAAACCTTTTTATATTACTCCAACAAAACTAGGTGACAATTATATTCGCGGCATTATAAATGATCATATTTCTTTAAAAGCTTATGGTATGTACAAGGGAACAGATTCTGCATCTTATAGGGTTACCGATGCAAAATATTGTTTTCAGTTTAAGGTGTATGTAAAGAACGAGTAATTAGAAGTGGCCCTCGCTTTCACTAAAGTGATCGCTACCGCTATATCTTTGACTAGTGGCCGAAGATGTAAACCCGATAGCGCAGATTTGCAATCCGTGCATTTATAAAAAAGATACTATAATTTATAACAAAGCTACTTTTGCAGTAGCTTTTGTTGTTGTAAGAATATTCAGTGCAGAAACCAGCTACTCACCATAAGCTTCCAGCTTATTATGAATTTTTTCTATTTCTGTATCTACATAAGACTGCGCGAAATGTACATATCGATAAAAAGAATTACTGTTAGCACTATGACCGCTAATAGAACGTACCAAGTGTTCTGGCATACCTAAAATTAGTAGTGTAGTAATAGCTGTACGTCTCATCATATGAGAACTCATTTTATCACAAAATCGCTCAGGCTTTTTCTGTACGTTTTTAGAAGCGTTGTAGGGTTTCCCTTGTCGTTCTCTAGAAAGCTCGATAGGAGCCGTAAAATTAGCTTTCTTACCAATGCTTTTTAAGGTTTTATTAAAATTAAATAACGTAATCGGTGTAAATAGCATATTCTTGTTACTTCTGGATTTGTATTTCTTATAAATATCTATGACGTAGTTAGGAAGCTTTACTGCGCTATACGACTTTGTTTTTTTACTTTTCACCTTTAGGTACCATTCGTCATTTTGCAGCTCAAAATTCTTATTGGTCAACAAAAATATATCCGAGAATCGTAAGCCTGTGGTACATCCAAAAACAAAGATATCTTTAATACGCTTTTCTGAAGGAGTTAATATTTTCTGAAACTTCTGATCATGAATCAGAAATTTTAACTGTTCTGGAGACAATACCAAGATATCTACTTCTTCTTTACGTACATATAACAGCTTATGAAAATCCCCGGTATTATAGTGTTTTTCGTTTTTTAGATAATTAAAAAAGGTTCGTATCTGTTTCATATTCGCACCGACATAATTATCATAACACCCCTTTTTGTACATAAAATCAGAGAATTTGCGATAGAATTTTTTCCAGTAATTCTTTTCTGAAGCTAATTCACGTTTGGTCAGTTTACTAGCATCACTGATGCGCAGATCAAAATCTGTAGTAGTTGTAAACTCTATTAAGTTATGCAGTACATACCGATAATTCTCGATAGTACCTTTAGTAATTTTAGTACCATTCTTTTTTAAGCGCTTACCTGTCTCAGAATCACGAATAAACTGCTTAAATAATGGCAGAATGGGAGTAGTTTTTTTCATATAGCCTAAAAATATAAAGCCTTTAAAACTATAGATGTTTTTGTGAAGAGCTACAAATGTACTGTTTATATTAATTAGCGCAAAAATTGTTTTTCATTCAAGTTACTAGAATAAAAAAAACTACCTAAGGCCTATCTAAGCAGCTTTTGTTTATAATTTGCTACAACCTCACAGGTTACAAATCCACGCCATCCAGATTTATATTTTTTTCCAACTGATCCAATATGACACTCGTCTATGAAGAATCCTAGCGAGGAGGTTTACTAGAAAAGAATCTAATTTTTTTTACTTTTTTTTAATAAATTTTATCATTTGTTTTTGTTCAATTTGATTCGTAGGTTCAATTCTTTCTATTTCAAAAACAAATATTTTTAAAACTTCAGATTTTAAATAATCATTGTCTATTAGCTCAAAACCACTAAATTTAATCTTACCCAGATAATATTTATTTCCCTTAATTTTTTTTAAAAAATATTTTTCATTAATAGTTGAGGTATCATACTCATAATGAAAATAAACCAGTTGAAAATTAAGATTCACATAAAATTTTAAATCCTTCTTTTTTATATTAGAACTTTGACCTTCAAAATCATATATATTTTTATAAACTTTTAAGCCCTTCGCAGAACGAATTTTATGTTCTAATTCATCATCTTCAAATTCCAAATTCTTTTTATCAAAAATAAAACTATGTTTTAAATAATTTGACGGCAAATAATAGTACTGATTTAGATTTTTATCTCCAGTTTCAGAATTGTCAATACATAAAATATAGCCATCATAATTTTGTTGAGAAAACAAAAAACTAGTAAAAAGAAAACATATTATAAAAGTAAATCTAAACATTAATTGTTAATTATTTCTTTGCTTGAATTATCTCTGGGTACTTCAGATTCATTAACTGCTGGAACAGTACTCAAAATAAAATCAATATTGTTCTGTGATGGAGGTGAATTCTGTCCATAAGTCATAGCACCTCCTCCTCCAATTTTTTTGTCAGAATGTTTCTTGGGATCATTTAACATCTGTAGTTTAGGGTTGTAAGAAAAGAAATTATGTATTATCTCGTGAACAATTACTGACAACCCGGGTCTTCTAAAAACAATCCCATCACTCCCAGAAGTAGCTATTTTAGCTCCATTTACAACCTCAGTTGATTTTTCAATCCTACTTATAGTTACAGCTCTTCTTATTACATCACCATCAGTTGAAACAAACTTATTATCTTTACTGTTCTTTTGAGTAGCTGCATCTGCATTCATATGACGGTCTCTTTTGCTTTCGCCTCCAACGTGATTTTGTTCCTTTACATTAAAAATGAACTCCACCGGAACTGTATGCCCATCAATTGTTGTCGTATACTCTCTTTTCTTTTTTCCTATTTTATCTTTTCTTAATTTCCTATTCAGCCAATTATCCTTATAGATAGCCGATGGATTAAAATTATCATTCAATATTTTTTCTACTTTTTCACCAGTGCCAGTGGTAAAACTGATTTTTTCATTTTTATTATTAGTAACCAAAACAATAACATCTACCTCAACTATTTGCTTCAGAGGCGTCTTTTGCCCATTCACTATACCATATTTCGTATATTGAAAACCTTCTAACCCATCAATTTCTTTAGAATCAACAGGTCTATTTCCGCTAAATTGATAAGGGCTTAGCATTGGATATTTCTTTTCTAGAGGGTCTATAGAAAAGAACCTACCGATTCTAGGGTCGTGCATTCTAAAGGTGTAGTTCAAGCTATTCCCTTCCCCTTTTAGTTCATCGTCTTTTTCCTGTCCCTGGAAGCCATAACGGTACTCACCGGCATTTCCATTTCGGTTTGTTAATAGCATCCCAAACGGATAGTAATCATTATATGAAAGAACGTCCGGAGTAAAGGTAGCTAAATTCTCCGTATCAATCAACTTACGATCGGTGATTACACTCAATACATTCCCTAAATGATTGCTTAGTTCATAACGCTTATCTCCTACTCCATTGGTAAACATGTCTGCTAGTGCAGTCTCCTCATCGGTAGTTTTAATACGTTTTTCTTCTAACCCTAATCGGCTGCTACCGTAAATATGATGCTCGGTTAAGAACACGCCTTCTTCATTACCTACCATTCCTTCTACCGGAGCAATCTTAGCGAGTATATCTGCACCAGCTTTAAGGTGCGTATTAGGCTTTAAGGTAATCCCATTTCCTGCTGTATAGGTAACCGTAGCTGTAGGCTCTACCACTACTTCTTCCGTCTCCGTACCCAGAGTAATCATATCTACTGCTTTGAAATCTTGATTATCGGCAATGTTTTCTCCTTTTTGTTCTAGCTCTATTGGATTTACTTCTGGATTTGGTATTCCGTCAGAATAAGTATCGTATACCGCCATGGTATTTCCTTGTGCATCTCGCACATATAAGGTCGTCTTATTCTCTGGCATCACAGTTTTAGAAATACGATTTCCTAATCCGTCATATCCAAAACTAATGGTAGTTCCATCATTCTTAGTTACCTTCCTTACTTTACCATCTACTCGCCATTCTATAACAAGACCTTCTGCCTTATCCTCTATCAACTGTCCGATCTCGTCATAGATATAGTTATCTAACTCCTGCCCGCTATCAATATCTTTATCATATACTGCATCTATGCTCGGATCATCATAAACTGAGCGCAATTGATTAGATAGTTTGTATTTTTTGTTGGTTATCGGATCAGCTGTTGCCTCTTCATTATAATTATAGGTAAAATTATCCATTACCGTACCGGTATCATCGGTACGCATTAGCTTTTCTAAGTTACCATTATTATCATAGTCGTAGGTAGTTTTATAATTTTCATTTCCACTACCATCATACCCTTGCATTTGTTTGATACGATTCAACTGATCATATTCATATTCGTTACGCTGTAATCCCAGCATAGACTCATCATTATCGATCAAACTGGTAATCATCTGTTTGATATTACCATTATACAGGTTTTTACCGGCTGTGTTTCCGTTAGCAAAAGCTGTAGTACTTATGTTTCCTACAGAGGTATAGTCTCCATTAGTTGTTGCAGGATCTGTTACTCCGTAATAACTTAAAGAGTATCCCATAGCATCTTTTGCTACTTTGGATCCAGCAGCACCATCATTACCCATATCGGCATCCGGGGTTAGGCTTTCTGAGTTCACTCCTTTTAACCAACCTTGTAAGGTGTAGGCGTAATCCATACCTTGTACTTTGGCATTACCCAGTTCGGTTCTGGCTAACGGTCCGTGTGCAAAATATTGATAGGATGCATCTTGCTCCCAGATCATATTGTCATCAGAGGTCTGCACATTAACAATACGGTTATCAGCATCATATTCGTATTTATGAATAAACTGATCCGGTTTTCCTTTTTGATAAATTACGCGCTGCACATTACCACTGATCAGGTCATATTCATATTCTATATTCTTAATTCCAGAGATACTGTTAGTAGGATCTGTAGCCATTTGCTTATTATGCTGTACTACTTCTTTTACATTCCCGTGGATATCATACGCATAGAAAATCGCATTATTATATTGTCGGATTAACATACCTGATTCAAAAGCATCAAAATAATAGATCCCTGTTACTCTATTTCTGGCATTATCTACTAGATCATCGTTAGCGTCTACAACCGTATTAAAAATAGCAGCTGCATTAAACACCGGTGTACTATAAATCGTTTTGGTTACCTCTATCTGGTTTTCAGAGATATTTTTTGGGTAATTATCCTCTGGTCTATTAGGCACCCAAGTATTATCTGCTGTAAATATAAGTTTACCAGAACTTTCTTCTATAGCAATACTCTTTGTCGGTATAAGTTCGCCGGCTTCTGTAATACGCCCTAATTGATCATAGGTTGTGTAACTAAAGGTATTATCTTCTTTTTGTCTCGCGTTTTGCGAAGCAATGATTCTACCTAGATCATCATAGGCAAAACGAGTTTCTCCACCATCCGGAGTGTATTGCCACACTAATTGATTAAGCGAGTTGTACTTATACTCTGTCACCAAACGGTGGTTTGGCAGCAATGTGGCATTTTCTGTAGCATTATTTAAAGCTCTATGCTCATTGATCTGCGCATGGATACCATTAGCATCGAGTTCATCTTTTGTAAAACGATCAATTCCTGCAGGTGGCACCGTCTGTGTTAAGTTACCTGACTGATCATAATAATACAATGTATATTGATACTCTTTATCAAAATAACGCATGGTAAAGGTCTCATTAACATTTTTTAAAGCAGCTTTTAGATATGCTTTCTTAAACGCCAATCTTTTCGCTTCCAGGAAATTATTATAGCTATCTGCATTATAAGTCTCGCTTACATTAAGAATAAATTCCTCACAGTCATTTTCATTATCAATAATATCCACCTCTACATCAGGAATTACGGTGATCACTGCAGGCTGACAAGGCAGTTCATTCTCTGTTAAGTACTCTCCTACAAAATCTACCCAACTATCTGCATTGTCAGGATCTGGATTGACGTGCTGTACATATGCATCAATTACAGTCTTTGTTGCGCTGCTTCCGTAGTTAAGACCTGAAGAAGCAAATTCTGCTATGGTTAAGAACTGTAAACTCTCTATATTGTTTATACCAAGTCTATCGATATAATATTTATAATCCTCGGTGATCACTGCATATTTGATATCACAGAAATACTCCTGCGTATATAACTCTGGTAAAGTATAACCTTGTATACCTGCTGCAACACTTTGTAGCGTTATATAGGCATCTGTACAACTTACCGGTTCTACAGTTTGTGGGATACAAGGTAGACAAGACCCTGGTTCTTCAGAATTTGTTGTGTTTTTTGTATTGAAAGATAAGTCTTGTGAAGAGGAATTAATATTCGTTCTAATAGATACAGGTTCATAATCTAACAAAGTACAAAGGAAAAAAGGAGCACTTTGCCAAAGCTCAGGATTGTCTGGTTGTGGACTTCTAGAACGAAACTCGACCAACGTTTCAGTGGTAACTGTTTGTTTCTTTTTATCAATATAAGTTAATCTAACTCTTTCTAATCTCGCTGTTGTATTTAGAACCCTACCTATAAAATCAAAAGAAACAAACTGTCCTACATCATTAAGGTTAAAAGGCTCTTTAATCTGATTTTCTATAAAAGGACTACTTTCATATCCTAACCTAATAACAAGACTATGAACATCTGAGTTTGATTCAGATTCCCCAATTAAAATTGTTGAAAAATTATCATTAACCTTATATTCAGTTAAATCATCCTGATCAAAGAAATAATTGACACTAGTTGCTTTTAATTGTATAACCCTTTCATTTAAATCAAGTTCATTAACAAAATTATTTACCAGATTATCTCGGAATATACCGAAATTAGAAGTTTGATTTTTTTGTATAATTAAATTCCATAATTGGGTTTGGTAGTCCTCAAATAGAATCTCATCCTCTGCATAACTGGAACAACTTATACCTGTATTCGTATCATCTTCCAGAATATCAAACAGATCACAAGAGAAATATGCGCCAGAGAATTCCCCTTCTTCCGAAGGATATTCTGAAGAAAACTGAAATCCAAAATCATTACCATTTCTTTGTCTTTCTTCAGTTGTATTATTAATGTAATAAAAGAATCGAAAACGTCTTCTTCCTTCAGAACTAGCCCCCAATTCTATTTCTTTTACCAATGTAATGTCATCAACATCTCCATCTATTACAATGTCAAAATTGTGCTGATTTAGATAATGAATTCTTAGGCGAATTTGACTACTAAAATCATTATATGACCAGAAAACCTCATTCGTATTGAAAAAATCTACAAAATCATTATTAGTACAACTCCCAATATCCCCACAATTTCTTAAGGCATTTGATTGTAAATATTTCTGAATAAAATCGTTATACTCAGGATAATTCCCTAGGGATACATCTTTATTAAAAAATTCTCCATTTGCCAATAAAGCATTCATCAACTCTTTAAAATAAAATTCTACTTGTGAGTCTAAACTAACGCCTCCATTTTCACAAGTTTCGAAATCATCTTCACCTGGATTATCAACCACGCCACAACATGAGAAATTAAGTAGTGTTTTTGCCTCTTTAAAAATTCGACCTTCTATTTTTACTTTAGAAAAGTTAGCATCTAAATATGTTAGATTGGCTACATTGGATAGTCCTGTAACGTTATTAATAGTTTCCCCAATAAACAATCCACTGATGATATAATCTGATCCCGAAGGTAAATTACCATCCAACACATACGTAAGATGTGTTTCGTTGTCAGTTTCTATATAACAGGTATTACCCAATACATTCCAGTATACCTCTTCTCCCACAGGAATTTCAAAGTACTCTGGCAAGTAACTATCTCTATAAGCATCTAAATTGGTAATTTCATAATCTGTACTTCCGATATTACCGTTTTGTACCAAAGCATTCATTAAATTAATCATAGCAGCTTTGAAACGAGGTTGCTTATCACAATCATTAAAAACTGAGGTTCCTTCTGCTCCAGATCCTAAATCCTGACCAACATCATTCCCGGAATTGTTTATTGAACATTGTCCTATTCTGGCTTGCGTAGTACCTGACAACACTATTTCTTCAAAAGAACTTGTATCCCCTGTAGTAGGCTGTACTCTAACTAAAATCTTAAAACCAAAAGTTTGGGTAGATGTATTATATTGGTTCTCATCATCATAAACACCACTCATCTTGGTGATACGCCACTGATTGTTATATCCAGTCCAAGAGTAATTAGCAGCATCTATATCGGTTAAGGTTAAGGTAACAGGAGTTCCATTATCAAAAGTTAAAGACAAGGTACTACCATTTGGAGTTCCCACCACATTAAAACTACCCACCGGAAGTGTACCTCCTAATTCTTCAAATAAATCCTTACTCAGATACTGTCCTTTATATTCTCTGGTACCTACTAACGAGATTGGCTTTTCATTATCGTCCAATTCTGTAGCTAATCCATTAAGATACAATTCCATATCTCTAGCCATAGGACATATTCCTGTATTGATAAAATACTCATAATTGGCTTGATTAATTGTTTCTTGTACCACATCTGCTGTATCCTGACCGGAATTGTATAAATCATCGATTGGAGGAAAACGTTTTTCTTTTTCCAGATACAATTCATTCCCGTTTGTATTACATAAGTTATCCGAAGGCTGATTAAACAATCCGTTAATCGCTCCTGCTTGTGGATAATCAGAAATTACAGCTACTAATGAAGCCGGTGCTTCATCGACACCAATACAGGTGTTATAAAACCCATTATTGTATGCGTATAAAGAAGATAATACAAACTGAATCTTTTGCTTTAATGCTAAATAATACGATCTATATGTTTGCCATACTCTATTTTGATCAGCTGGTGAAAGGCTACCCAAAGAAATGGTTAATTCACCAAATGAAGAAAAGTTATTATTACAATCAGACACACTATTACAAAATGCCGTATTATAAGCAACCTGAAGCATAAATGTGTCGAAGCTATCGTAATAGGTATTCAATGCGTACTCCATTAGATTTACTCTATTGGAATAACTGGCGCCAATTTCGAAATTAGGAATACTTGATCTAAAGTACGGATCATTATCAGATAGAAATGTTTCCGCGCCTGTACTAAATACTCCAAATGCCTTTGCTCCTTCATAATCCAATCCCATAATATAGTTATTGAAACCATCGCTATTCATTCTAAACGATGTTCCAATATTCTCTATCTGTGCACATACTGCAAAAGAATATTCCAGATAAGTATATTCTGGATGGTATACAATTAGCGATTCTCCCCAGGAATCCTGCCAATAACTTCTTAGCTGATTTATATCTGTAATATATTGTGGTTCTACATTGTAATATCCTTCTTGCTCTGTTTCTTCTTTTGGCGCGCCTTCCAGAATTTGTGGATCATAAGTATCATTTCCTAAATCTTTTACTCGGATATAGCTAACAAACCCATTTTCATCATAATAATGCCCTGTATCTGATCCTAGATCTTTTTCATAGTGAAAAGGATTTCTCCAGCTATTTCCATTAGCACTGAATAATATATTGTCTTCTTTGAAAATACTTAGGGGTTCTAAATTTTCCCAGGTTTGTAATGTTTCATCTTCTATTGCCTCTTCAATAAACTGCATTCCGTATTGACCTGCGATACTCATGTCTTTTATGAGTGCATCTTTATCATTATTACACGAAATAGAATTTTTGATCACCTCATCTTGATTATCAGTTCCATCAGTACTAATACCATCTGTTCCAAAGGTTTCCTCGCAAACTGCTAATAACAAATCAAATTCTCTTGCAAAACGTTCTCTTAACATAACAATTTCATCAGCTGTGGAAAACTGATTATAAGACTCAAGTTGTTGGGTGATATAATTCTCTTTTGCTATACCCACTTCTTGTCCCATTAAAATAGCATTTCTACAACTTTCTTTATCTTTTATAAAACATCCATCTAAACTTGCATCAGGAGAAAATGGAGATGGGTCTATATAACATTCCGTATTCGTCTCATCGGTAATTCTTGCTATATAATCCTCGGTATATTCTTCTAACTTCTCTTTGTTTATTTTTAACAACTTTGCAATACCAAAAGAACCCGCCTCGAGATCTAAGACACTGTCTTTTAAAGTTAACAAAGACAATGAGGTATCTGTTGTCAGTGTTGTATTTACAGAATTGGTCAAAAGAGACTCCCCTATATCATTCATTACGTCTAACTGCAGATCATATACATAAGGGTATCCATTGGTGTCATCTGCGCACTCATCAGTGAATTTTAATTCGTTTACATCTAACGTATAATCAAAGAAATAATCCGTAAGATCCGCAGCGTTTACTTGTTGAGACGCATAGAACTTAGCATCTTCTAATGCTCCAAAATTCCGTGTAACATAATTGGCATTACTTTTTGGGTCCTCAAAAAGATCAAATGTAATTAGTTCGTGTAAAACATTATTAGTTTCATCAAACAAGGGAACTAAACTTGTTGGACTTCCTCCTGCTAATGCTGTAGCAATTGTTCTCCCTTGTGGATCTATATAACTAATACTGGATTGACCGTTTGGATCAATAACCACATTTTTCTTATAGTGAATCTCATTACCTACATTATAGCCAAAAAGTCTATTTAACTCTTTTTGTTTTGGTTTTCCATAGTAATAACGCATCTCATGCTTACTCCCTAACTGATGATCTGATCCAACTCCTCCTTTTCTTTTAATACGTCCCGTATTATCAGAAGTATATTCTATCTGAGAAAATGGTTTCCCACTTGCCTGAGCAATACGATCTCTAAAAATAGTAGCAATATCATTATTTACTGAGTAATATTTACTAGCTCCTGCAGCATTAGACATACCTATTGTTTTCACTTCATTAGGAGATATTTTATCTTCAGTATCAAAATCCTGGTAACTATATGGTGCATTGGTTTCGTTTAAATTGAAGTTTTCATAATAACGAATTTCATTCTCGTTTACAGGAACGGGCAATACCTCTATCCCTGGTCTTCCTTGTGCATCGTAGATTACTTCTCCGATAATTGCACGGTTATCACTATTAATTTTAGTTACTGTTTGACGATTTCTTAAGGTACCATCAAAATAACTTACCACTTCTTTCTTTTTACCTTCTTCGGCATAACTAGCCTGAAACTGCCAGTTTTTATTATTCTCATGATCCTGAGTCACTTCTACTACGTGTGGCCATTGGTCAACTTTTTGTTTCTCATCTAGTCCGCTACTCCATTGACCGTATTTATATTTTGTAATATCTTCAAGATATTTACCTACTGCACGAACCCTAAAAATGATATATCCTTTTGAATAAATAAGCGGAATCGAATAGTTTGTCGTATCTGTTTGAATTCTGGTATTATCCAATTCAAAATCCCTTGTAGAGAAATCAATTTGGTCTGGTCGTAACGGTGTGTTAAAATCTTTTGAATAACTATCTACCCAAGTCCACTCTAAATCATACCCTATAGCCCCCGTTACCTCTGTCCAGCTTATTGCTACTTCTTTAGCAACCGCAATATCTTGTGCCGTTGGCACTGAAACTTGTGGAGCATTTGCAGGATCCAAGTTAAAATAACGATCCACATCAAAACCTACAGTTAACGACACATTTTCTGGAATTGATACATTATTCTGTTCTGCACTATCCGTATCAACATCCTTATACGTTGTTTTAACAATCCTAACCGTAGCACCGTAAACATCTCTTAATAAATGTTTATTTACATTCGTAAAACTCCCTCCAGAACCGGGTATATTATTACTTTCTACTTCCAAAACTACAGTTTTGGCTGGTTCTCCTTCAGGAAATAATGATGTGATTTCTAATTCAACAGAAAACCTAAACCAGGATGCAGCACCTAATTGCTCATCGACATTCAGTGCTATATATGTCATAGGATTTACATCCTTGATATCATCATTAGGTAATACAGATTCCTCGAAAACAAATGTTGCATTAGAATTATCTATAATATCGTTAAGTTGATCTGCTGTATATACATCTTCGTTCTGCGCATACCCGATACTACCGATTACCAATAACAGGGATAATAATGCTTTATGTAAATTCTTAGTATTCATATTGTCGTATAGTGAGAATTACTATTTATATTTTATTTATTAGATAGGTTTACTACCTTATATCCTTTATATTTTTTAACAGAAGTCATATTGCTTCCAGATCCTTGTATATAATTGCTTACTTTATCATTCACCTTGTCTGACATAGTAAGGTCATGCGTAAAGCTTATCTCCAGCCTACCAAAATCTTCTTCAGTTTTTCCTCCTTTTGTTTTAAAAGGCAACTCCCTACTCAGAAACAAAACTTGTTTTTCAACAAAATGATAGTCTTTATTAATATATAATAAGATCTTATTACAAGGAACAAATGCTGCAGAAGGTTTTACGTTTAATTCACAAATCCATTGTTTTTCCGTGCTTTTTAAAGAAGAGCCTTCATAATGTTTCAAAAATCCGCTAATATCAATCGGAGCTGAAACACCCTTTGAAGTTTTATTATATTCAATGGCCTTACTGTCATGGTCAATTATTAAACGAACATTAGAGAATTCAACGACCTCAGAATTTAATAATTCAAGTTTGGAATAACTCTTATCTTTTGTGAATTTTCCGCTGTAGCTTTCTGAGATATTGTTTCCTGTTTTTCCTCTTAATAGCGTTTGTTTTATGGCTACATTATACCTTGATGTAGTATCATAAAAACTTGTTACCTTCTCTAAAATTGGTTTTATATCCTTTTTCTGTTGTCCGAAAAAAACCAAAGGAGCTAACAGTATAAAAAAGGATAAATAATATGTCTTCATTCTATTCATAACAACACAGCTACTAATTATTATTTAATTTAGAATTCCCTGATCTGGTTTCCTGAATGGTATATACACCTCTTTCTGTTTCTTTCTTCACTCTAATCAAACCACCTTCTTTATCATATTCATAAAAAGTAGCATAATTATTCTCGTCCAATTCTGATTGTAATCGTTGTGTCTCGGGGTCATACACAAAAGTTTTCATATTACTGTTAAATGGATGGAATCTTATATCATCAAAGTATACATTAAGATTCGTATCTTCACTCTGAAGAGAAATGGTCATAAATTCCGCATTATCGGGTATTCTAAAATCCGTAGAAATACGCTGCCACCCATCAACGATATTTCCTTTAGGTCTAAAACTTACGGATCCGTCATCCTCTAATTCTACACCTTCTCTATCTGTATAGGTAATTTTTAATAATGAATTCGCATAGGTCATTGCCTGGTAATCAGGATCAGGAGTGTATGTATTAAAATCTACAGATTCTTTTAAAACATTATCGACCGGTATACTCTGAGGATAATTTATACTTATCGGGATAATCACTATGACAGTGTTATAAACAAAGTTAGTATTTACACACAGACCTTCTGTACAAGTTTGTAAACCCGTAAAATCAATACTAATAGCATCTTCATTTCCAACAATTGGAAAACTATAGTAAATATTATTAGAAGTAAAACCATTTAATGGTGTTTTATATGTAAATGTGGTTTCTCCTTCTTCATCAAAAGAAAAAGAAAACCCTACCGTTCTTACAAATCCATCTTGATCTTCTTTAACTGGTTTCAAGTTGTAAATTGTAAGGTTATCAATACCTGTTGTTTTAATATAAGGTACTAAAGCATCATAAGTTCTGTCTTCTGGAGAAGGTATATAAACCGGTGGAACTGGAGTTTGAGTAACAATAATATCCTTTAGTTCATTTAAAAGCTTTGCAAAAAGCTCACTTATTTCTGAATAGCTCTTTGTTTCTGTCGAAGCTATCGTAACTCCATTTTCTCTTACCCAGCCGCTCACTACATATTTATCACCAGGTTGTGGTCTGAATTTCTCACAACTGAAGTATTGTGGTGGTAATTCAGGAAGGATTCGTACACGCACAGCTAAACGATCAATACTTCTACAAGTTCCAGAAATATTTGCTTGATCTGCATAATATATACCTCCATCTTCTAAAGGTTCATCAAGAGATAATTGTATTCCGTCACTGTCGTACCATAACACACCATTACCAAGCGCTACAAGGTTTCTTACTGTTGCACCATCATTCGTATATATAGTTTGTTCTGAAGCTCCGATAGGTGCTGATACAGATATAAGAGAAACATATACAGATATCCTATCAGAAATTGAGCCATTGCTTGTAACCTGACTTACATAGTAAAATCTAGAATTCACTATTTGAGTATCTTCGCTTAAAGGAGTAACAGCGTCTATAGAATCATACCAATTAATGGTATAAGAAGGATCTGATGGAATCGCTACCAAATCTCCAATTGTCGGTAAATCAGAAGCACATAAAATCTGTATTCCATTAACATCTGGGGAATTCAATTTTATTTCAACTTCAACTACCAACCTACAATCTAATCCGTTATGACCAGCATAATAGGTATAACCATCAATTAATTCTACATTTTCTAGTAAAGGTATTTGACTAGTTGGGGATGCAAACCATTGTACATTATTTCCTATTGCCTGTAAATTTGCTACTGTTGGGTTATTTAATGGATCAAAAACCTGAAGCGTATTTCCTGTAGGGATTCCTTCATTAATAACCACGCTAACAGGTTTTCTTCCCGTAAACTGAGAACTTTCTGCCCAGTATACGTCTGTTGAAGGGATTCCATTTCCGCCAACTAAAAGAATGTCTTCTGAAGAATATTGATATCCATTCACCTCACTACTATACCATAGAACATCGGTCGCCCCGTCTGGTGGTAATAAATCACCAACTGTCGGATCCTCAAACATACTACAAAAGCTTTGCGTATCATAGACTATATCATCTGGACATCCCGTATCGCCTCCTGTTACTTGTGATAATTTGATCCCATCAATTAACATATATACATATCTAGTAGACGTTGTCTTATCCGCAGAAGAAGCATTAAATTCTAGTCTAGCTTCTGTGGTATTGGCAGTAAATTCTAATGTCGATTTCTGCCATACAGGATTTTTACTCACTACCATATATGCAGAATATTGAATTTGATCTCCAAAAATTACTTTCCATCTTGCCTCTTCAAGTCCTTCTGTAGTATCAAAATTACCAGTTACATTAGATTGATAAAACTCAATTCTATATGTTTCCCCAATATTAAGACCATTAAGATTAGTATAAAAAGATTCTAACTCATTAGTGTTTAGAGATTTTGCAATTGCACCCGCCGCAACTCCATTATCCGGAGAAGGTTGAATGTTATCTGCGATACCGCTATGAGATGCGTCAAATGGAAACTTCCAGGTATCAGCAGAACCTTTTCCATTTATCCATTGTCCACAGGTAACATTACTGTTATGCCCATAAGAACTGGCTATAGATTCGCAATTTTCAAAAGATCCATCAACATATTGATCAAGTATATTACAATCCGTTATCACACCTTCTATTTTTACCGCCACACGTAGTCTACATTTACTATACCCGTTTGCAGCATAGTAATATGTATTGTGGAGTAAAGGTGTATCATTAGATAAAGTAACTTCTCCATTTTCCGAAAGATACCATTGGATATTGAGTCCTGTTGCTTGTAAATCTGCTACTGTTGGCGCATCTGCTTCATCAAAAATCTGAACCGTATCTCCCGTTGGTACTTGATCATTCAAAATTATACTTACAGGTACTCTTGGTAAAGAAGGGTTTTCATCAGATGAAGCCCAATAGATGGCTGATTCAGGAATCACATATTCTGGTAATATTAGCGCTTTATCTAATTCGGTTCTGTACCATGAAGCCGTACTTCCTGGGAACGGTGATTGTAGGTCACCAATAGTTACTTCTCCATTTAGTATACAGAAACGTTGAATAGCTATCCCATCACAATCTTCTTTGATGATGATCTGCACCGCTACTCTTGGATTCGTAGAGTTTCCTTCTGCCCATAATGTAACAGTTTCAGTAATCTCCATTGCAGATGGCAGCGGAGCACCGCCAGTTTCATTTTCAAACCATGCAATAGAATTTAGGAAAGGAGACTCTAAATCATTAATTGTCGGTACTCCATCAGAAAGACAAAATTCTTGTACTAATGGATCAACAGGATTACAATTCTGTTTAATTACTTTGATTCCGTCTATCAAAAGATTATAATAAAATACATTCTCTACAACATTTATTAAAGATCCAAATGATGAAAAACTTAATTCTTGTTGTGTAGCTGTAGGGACGAATGTAATTTCCTGTTTTTCCCATACCGGAGCAACTGAAATATCGGAAATTGACTGGATCGGAATTAAATCACTACTTTTTGTTTCACTTCCAAAACTTACATTCCATTGTGCTAAAATATTTTCTGAATTTGGAACTGTAGTGTTCCCAAAAATATCAAAACTACCTCCTTGTGACTGGTAAAAACTAATTGTATATGTCTTACCTATTTCAAGGTTATTTAATGTAGTTTTAAAACCTTGTCCTTTTGTTAAGTTTGATGTTCCTCTTCCATGAGTAACTAATGCTGATGCAAATATCCCTCTATCAGGTGACTGTCTTACTTGGGATGTCATTACTGGGTTTAGATCACTTACCGGATCGCTCAAATCCACAATCCAGGTACTCGGTGAAGAAAGAGCGTTGATTGGTTGCCATCCA
Source organism: uncultured Aquimarina sp. (assembly GCF_947492405.1). Taxonomy (GTDB): domain Bacteria; phylum Bacteroidota; class Bacteroidia; order Flavobacteriales; family Flavobacteriaceae; genus Aquimarina. The sequence continues at coordinate 277,822 of NZ_CANLMP010000001.1, read as the reverse complement.
CTACATTCAATATTATTATTATAACTTAATTGTGTAGATCCTGACACTAAAGCACAATCCTGGAAACTTCCATCTACAATACCATCCAAAATGTCACAATCTCCATCTCCAGATGTATTGATAGTTACCAAAACCTGCAGTCTACAAATGCTATTTCCTTCTGCAGCATAATATGAGGTATTATTGATTAGTGCAGTACTATTAGCTAAAGGAGTCTCTCCTGATTCTAAAGAATACCACTGTATATTAGAACCTGTAGCTTGTAAATCAGCTATCGTTGGATTATCGATTTCATTAAATGTCTGAGTAGAGGAACCTGTTGGAGTTCCGCTTTCTAAAATCACCTTCACTTCAATACGTGGTAGCAAAGGATCGTTATTAGAACGTGCCCAGTAGGTTACATTATTAGCTAATATCGTTGGAGGAAGTAACGCTTCATCGTTATTTTCTCCGGTAAACCAGGTAACTGTAGTATTAGGTATTGGAGATACTAAATCTCCTATCGTAGGCGGTGTTTCATTATCCGAGCAAAAGCGTTGTTCAGTAATTTCTTCATTACAGTTCCCATTTACTTTTATTACTTTGATTCCATCAATTAAAAGATGAAATGATGCTCCTTCTACAAATACTGCTTCATCTGGATAGCTAACATTAGGAGTAAAACTTAAATCTTGTTCTGATGTGGTTGCTGTAAATCGTAACTCTACCTTTTCCCAAGGAATTGATTCCGTAATATTTGAAATTGGACGAATACTTATTGAGTTACTAAATTTAGATTCGTTTCCAAAATTTACCTCCCATTGAGGATCTGAAAAAACTGCTATTCCATTTAAATCATCAAAACTACCTCCATGAGATTGATAAAAACTAATTATATATTCTTCTCCAATTGTCAGATCATTTAGAGTAGTTTTAAATCCATTACCTTTGGATAATCGTCTTTGAATTTCTAAGAAAGAGGATGTAAATACTCCTCCATCTGGCGAAGAAGAAATGTATTCACTAAACTGAGATTCTGGCATATTAGAACTATTCCCATCAACAAACCAAGTACTTATAGAACTTTGAAACAAAGGGTTTACAGGAAAAACACTCGTTAACTCCCAATTACTACAATCAATTGTTCTATTAAAGTTTTCTTCTGAAATAGGACCTGCTACAGATAAACAATTTTCAAAACTTCCATCTACAACACCTTCTAAAATATCACAACCATCAGGATCTGTGTTACCTAAAACCAGAGTAATATTATTTCTAGTTAATGTTAAATCATTAACCACACTGTTAGTTGCTGTAAAATAGTATTCCCCAAGATCAGCAGCTGTAATGTTATCAATAGTGATCTGTGGTAAAGTAGTTTCTATAAGTACATCTGTACCTTTGTACCAAGTGTAGGTATTATTAGTACTTGTTAATTGCGTAGTAGCTAAGGTAACAGAACCTCCTAATTGTACTTCTATTGTCTCTTCTTGGTCTACATCTGCTTGAGGCGCATATATAAAATTATTTCCTAATCTGGCTTGAATTTCATCATATTCAACTTCTATTTCATTAAAAACATAACCATTGTTTTGTATATAAAAACGAAAAATATAAGGTAAGTTTATTATCTGGAAAGGTATTATTCCTTGAAATTTATTATTCTCAATATAAATAATTCGTAAATCATTTAATTGATCTAACCCTAATGGTAATTGACCTTCAAAATTATTATTCCTTAAAATAAGTTCTCTTAAATTAATTAAATTTTCAAGTTCAACAGGAATACTTCCCGTGAATTGATTATAACCTAAATTAAGGATTTGTAATAAACTTAAGTTACCCAATTCAGCCGGTATATCTCCTGATAATTGATTATTAGATAGAGTAATATCTAATAACCCACTAATCTGTCCTAATTGAGGAGGTATACTCCCTGTCAACTGATTACCAATCAGACCTAAATACTGCAATGATCTTAAATTTCCTAACTCAGAAGGGATATTTCCAGTAAGTTGATTTCTACCAAGGTATAAAATAGTAAGGTTAGATAAATTCCCCATTTCTAAAGGAATCTGACCTGTAAGACTATTTGATAATAAGGATAAATATGTTAAATTATTTAAAGAACCTATAGAAAATGGAATACTTCCTGAGATTTCATTTATAGATAGATTTAATTGATTTAAGTCAGTTAGACTACCTATTTCTATTGGGATTTCACCAATTAATGAGTTATTACTTAAATTTAGTATGGTAAGACTAGGCAAATCGCCTATACGATTAGATATTGTTCCCGATAAATTATTCTTGACTAATTCTAATTTCGTTATTTTCCTGTTTTCCACAGTCACTCCATACCAATCACAAACGGGAGCATCAGTTAACCAGTTGGTATTATTAGTCCAGTTAGCACCATCTGTGCTATTATATAAATCTACTAATGCTTGTTTTTCTGCATCAGAAACTCCACAGGTGTCTAGATCTATTGTTATTGATGTAGCTTCCTGTGCTAACGTTACACCTGGGTAGGTGGGGTTAGTAATTTGTAGTTTGTAGATTCCCGCATCATCTACATCAACATTTTCTTTACTATAATCTTTGCTAGTAATCCCTGTATTAACAAATGTAGCTCCACCATCATCCGATTTAAACCACGCATATTGATTATTGTCTTCTAATAATCGTTCATTTGCTAAAATTGTTAAAGTATCACCTTTTGAGATTGTTTGATCCGGTGCAGCTTCTAAAGCCGCTTGAAAGTTATACGAAAAGGCTGCATCATTATAAGATGCTTGAAAATCATCGTATACAAAATTGTTGTGAAACACATAAACCTTTGTTAAAGAATTAACCCCAAACAAAGGAAGCTTTCCAGAAAACCTATTGTTATTCATTTGAAAATCTCTCATCAAACTAGAATCAGTAAAAATATCTGGAATTTGGCCTTCCAAATTATTCTCACTAAAATCTAATCTTATCAAATTTTCAAGTTTTGGCCCTACTGGTATTGAACCAAAAATTTGATTTCTTTCTATGTATAGTCTTTCAATATTCAACAGCTCTGTAAAGCCATAAGCTGAAAATTCACCATTTAACTCATTATCTTGTGCAGATAAGTTTTGAAGGTTTGGCATGTATTTACCAAAATCAAAAACACCTGTTAAACCGTTATTACTTATAATCAACTTTGTTAAACTAGTATTTACATAATCAAAATCAGTAGTAAACTCTTCGGTAAGATTACAACTCCAAACTTCCAATGAACTTATATTTGGCAACTTAAACAAAAAAGAAACATCACCAGTTATACCTATATTACCACCTAAACTAAGTGCAATTATATTAGTTAAATTAGAAAATGAAGATGGTATATTCCCTTCTAATTTATTACTGGCAAGACTTAAATTATTTAAATTAGTAAGATTACCGATACTTTCTGGTAACACTCCGCTAATTTCATTACCATATAGGTAAAGTAATTTTAAATTAGATAAATTACCTATCTGATCCGGGATGGTAGAAGAGACACTATTAGTATTTAAATGTAATTGCTCTAAGTTTATTAAGTCACCTATTTCATTAGGTAATACACCTACAAGATTATTATCACCTAAAAATAACCTTGTAACTTTACAATCCTCTACTATAACCCCTGCCCACTCAGAAACTGGTTCATTAGATAACCAGTTAACATTGTTAGTCCAGTTTGCTCCGTCTGTACTATTATATAATGCTACCAACGCCGCTTTTTCTTCCGCAGATACACAATCCGCAATACCTTCTGTAACTGTTACTGTAATAGGATTACGCTCTAAGGTAAGATCTGTAACCACACTATTAGTAGCTGTAAAATAGTATACGCCTGCGTCCGTTGCTGCTGCATTGTTAATGATATAATCGTTACTCGTTGCTCCTGGAATCGCAGTGTTATTTTTATACCATTGGTAACTATTATTTCCACTGGTTAATTCAGTACTGGTTAACGTGATACTAGCGTTTTCTGTAACTGAAAGCGTTTCAATCTCATCAACTTTTGCTTGGGTGAGGTAATTGAAAGCTATAAGATCACTTTGATAAACAGGGAACTCTGTTTCGAAATTATTAAATACAAAATTGTTCCTGTCTAATGTTAATGTATTTAATATATCAGATGAAGCCAATATTCCAAAATTAGGCGGTACTGACCCTGATAATTGGTTGGTAGACAACCCTAAAGTTGTTAATTTTGTCAAATTACCCAATGCTTCAGGAATACTGCCACTAAGTTGGTTTCTATATAGCTGTAAAACTATTAAATTAGATAAATTACCGAAGGACAAAGGAATTGCTCCGGTTAATCCATTACTAAACAAATTAAGAGATTCTAAATTTTGCAAATTCCCTAATTCTGATGGGATGGAACCACTTAGTTGATTACGAAATAAGTTTAACGTTTTTAAGTTATTCATCGTACCTAACTCTGAAGGGATTACACCCGTTAACGCGTTAGAACTTAGATCAAGAGTTGTTAAATTAACAAGATTACTTAATGTAACAGGTATGGAACCTGTTAAAGCGTTTCGAGTTAAACCTAATTGTGTTAAACCGGTTAGATTTCCCAATTCAGGAGGAATTGAACCATTAAGCTGATTAATAGAAACATCAAATTTCTCTAACTCTGTCAAACCTCCGATAGATGATGGAATATCACCTGTAAATCTATTTTCACTAATACCAATAGAAATTAATTTAGTTAAGTTTCCTATTGATGAAGGGATGCTACCTGATAATTGATTTCTAGCTAATTGCAAAGAAACTAAATTGGTTAAATTTCCTATCTCTACTGGAATTTCTCCTGTTAATTGATTAGAAGTAAGATTTATAGTTTCCAAATTCACTAGGTTTCCAATAGTCAAAGGTATTGCCCCCGACAAACCACCACTTCTGGTGATAGTTAATGATGTTAAATGTACCAAATCACCTATCGAAGCCGGTAGTGGTCCTGCAACACCCCCTCCAAAAAGGTAAAGCCCTGTAACTTTTCCATCTTTTACAGTAACCCCCGTCCAGTCGCAGACCGGAGCATCAGTCAACCAGTTATTACTACTAGTCCAATTGGGTCCGTTTGTACTATTATATAGATCAATTAATGCTTGTTTTTCTGCTTCTGATACTCCACAACTAATTTCTAAGGTAATTGGATTACGTCTTAAAGAAAGATCAGCGATAATGTTATTTGTAGCTGTAAAATGATATACACCTGCATCAGAGTCCAAAGCATTGCTAATTACCAAATCTTTATTAGTAGCTCCTGGGATTGCTACATTGTTTTTAAACCATTGATATCTATTATTAGTACTAGTCAAAACATTACTGGTTAAAGTAATTGACTGACCTGCTACCACAGATCTTGTTTCAATTTGGTCTACCTGTCCTTGATTTAAATAAGAAAAGGTAGTAAGGTTATCATTATAGGCCCGAAATTGTAATTCAAAATCACTAAACACAAAGTTATTTCGTTCAAAAACTAAGGTATTTAATATATCTGCAGAAGCTAAACTTGATAGTCCTTGAGGTAAATTACCAGAAAACTTATTTATACTTAAGGTTAAAACCTCTAGATTTGCTAAACTTCCGAATTCATTTGGAATACTGCCGGTAAGTTGATTAGAATTTACATCCAAACCTTTAAGGTTTGATAAATTACCTAACGAAACAGGAACTTCTCCCGTTAAAGCATTTCTAAATAAAAGTAATCGTTCGAGTTTAGATAAATTTCCTAATGAATCAGGAATTTCTCCAGAAAGACCATTTACATACAATCCTAAATATGTAAGGTTACTTAAATTTCCTAGCTCTGAAGGAATTGACCCAGTTAGCTGATTAGATCCTAAAATCAAAGTTTCAAGTGAAATCATACTACCAATAGATGGAGGAATGGTACCAGTAATAGCATTTCGTTCTACTGTAAATGTTTTGGCATTTATTAAATTAGTAAATACATCTGGAAGAGGTAGTGTTAATTGATTGATTGAAAAATCTATCTGAATCAGATTAGTCAAATTACCTATAGAGGAAGGAACACCTCCTGTTAAAGTATTTCGAGTGAGCTGTAATACTTCTAAACTTGTCAAATTACCGATAGATTGAGGTAATTGACCAGTCAACCGATTAATTCCAAGATTTAAGAATGTTAAACTTACTAGATCTCCAAATGAAGTAGGTATTTCTCCTTTCAAATTATTACCGACTAGAGAGAGACTTGTAATCTTACCATCAACAACAGATACCCCAAACCAATCACTCACTAGCGAAGTAGGGTCATTAACTAACCAAGGTTGGTTACCAGCTATCGTATTCGACCAATTATCACCATCAGTAGCATTGTACAAATCAATTAACGCCTGACGTTCTGATGGAGATACCTGAGCAATTGCAACTTGATGCATCATACTCATTGTACATATCAGTATAAGAATATTTTTTACTCTGTATGTAATATATGTTAAGTCTTTCATATATCTTTTTTAATGTTTTTTTCTTAGTAAAATTCTTAATTAATTGGTAGCCAAACTGGAGGACCATTATGACACTTATCGTAGCCCACAGCCTTAAGATCTATAGAAGTACCTTGAATTGGTTCTAAAGTGGATTTATGTAGTAATACAAACTCTAATCTCCAAATATTTTTTTTACTACTATTTCCTGGTTTACCCTTTGCAACATCCAAATCATATTCAATATATCTTGTTCCTGTTGTGCCTAAAACTATTTCTCTATTTTTAAAAATCAGTATATCCCCAGCACGAAGTCCTTCATGGTTAAATTGGCGAACATTATTAAAGCTAACTGACATTTGTCTAAATCCAGCTTCATGGACTATAAAGGCATAATAAACATCGTCATTAGGAGTACCGTGAATGGTAAATTTGGCCGTCCTACCATGACAAGTTTGTCCAGTCCAAGTATTCCCCTCTGTGTATACACCTTTAATTATTGGTTCTGACATATCATCACACTCATCTCCAATACCATCTCCATCGTAATCTGCCTGATCTGGATTATAATTATACGGACAATTGTCTGCAGGATTAACTACATCATTTATAACCTCTTCTACATTTGTGATTCCATCCTCATCAGGATCCATATCTTCGACTAACTCACCTATTAAACTTGTGGTTTGATCGGCACTACCATTACTACCCTTTGGGATCAAAAGGCTAGTACGTCCTGAATGGGATTTTTCCTCAGAAACAACTATCCCGCCATCTCCATCTCTATCTATAGCCTCACGAAAATTAAAATGATGACCTAAAGCATTTTTAAAATAAGAATCTTCAAAGTTATCAGCTCCCATATATCGATATCTACTATTAGAAGTAACCGCAGTCGGTAATGTGAAGTTATATCCGTATTGAGCAGAAGAATATCTTTTTAGTGCATCTTTGTTCTCTATTTCTGCTCCATAAGGGCTATATTGTGTTACCTCACTAGCAAAGGTCCATTGTTTGGAATCATCAGGTACGATCATTTTCCAAGATCCACCTTCTAGTTTGTAAAAAGGTTCAAAACTTTTAAAATACCCTTCTCTCCTATTAAATGCTTCGTTACTCTGTCCCTCTGCTATTTTAGATCGTTCTACTAAATAGGCATATGACTTTTTTGCTCTCCATTCTCCTTTTATATTTTCGATATAAGGATTGAATGTATAATCTCTTATGTCCACTTTATCCAAATCATCCGCATGTAAACTTTTTAAATCGCCTTCGCACTGAGCATTCCAAAAGTCATCATACTCAACAGCACTTGCATTTATTATCCTAAGATTATTGGTAGCAGTATCATCAGCTTGTATGAAATCTTCATTAGTAATAGTAGATCCAATCTTACCTTCTATTGGATTCTTCATCATCGTAATTGATGCCATATTTGCAGATTGCTGGTTACGATACCCCGATCGAATCACTTTAAAATCGATAGTTCCATTGATATTAGTATCATCGTTTAGTAGCTCTCCTTTTCTATTCATTAAGTAAACTCCATTTGATCCATTAAATCCAACTACCCAAGCACGCATTGATTTTAATCCTACATCAATTAATAACTCATCACCCTCAGCCATGAAATCTTTTACATTTGGATAAGTAAAAAATTCACCAGATTTTTCCAATTTACCCTTGGCTCCAATATTTTTTGAAGCTTGTGCCATATTCTTATAACTCCAATATGCCGGGAAATTGAAACTATAATATTGGTCTTCATACTCATTCACCGTTTTTGTTAAGAGTACCTGACCAGTAGAAGCATCCCAGGCTTCATTTACAGTACTGACTTGTGATCCTAAATCTTTAGCGATTTTTTCCTTCAGAATTCCAGTTGTATGAATAACCTTTGTGGTTGTAGTAGTATGTAACGTAGAGATAATTTCAGATCTCTCTGGTGGAGCCGTAGGAATTATCAATGGAAAAATACCTATAAACAATGTTGCTACGTTACCCTGAATCCCAAATACTGTAGATTTAGAGTAATTCTCCCTAAAATCATTAATCACATCATAATGAACTCCAATTTCTCTATTAACCACGGATCCATCTTTCGCAATGGTGACAAGATTATTATCTAATTTACTTTCGTCTTCACTATTAGTACTGTATTTATAATCCACACCAGATATGAACTCATCAAATTCATTGTAAACACTTTGTGATTTTGTTTTACCGTTCATATCATTGGTATGAACCACAAATCCTTGTGACAACGTAAGTTCTGATTTTACAGAGACTTTCAATCCAAAAAGTCCCTTTAAAACATTGGCCACAACTTCTTTATCATTGGATTTCCAGTTAGCTGGATTATCAATATCTGTATAATCTGCAATTGTTGGAAAATCTCTAGAAGTAAAAAACTCATTAACCACTTTACCTGTAGCGTGCTGTTTTATATCCTCGGAAGGGTTATAATTTTTAACAGTTACCCTGCTATAGGTAATAGTTGGCGATGGAAAAAATGACTCTCCAAAAGGCTTCTCCACATAATTTACCTCTTCGGGTCTTACTTTATCACCTCTGTTATAGAAAGGTTCTACAAAAGGATTTTCTTTACTTCCCAGAGGTTCGTATGTGGCCACTCCACTAGACGTTCCATCTTCTGCTAATGTATAATCATATAACTGACCATATTTTTTAGCATATCTATCAATATTATCATCAGTGCTACTTACGTTTAGCATTTTATCCCATTGATCTTCTAATAAGAGTTGTTTTACTCTACAACCTCCTCCTAATTTCTTGCCATCAGGATGTTGTAAACGTATCCAAGATTTCTCTGGTATAAAACGTCTTGAATGTAGCTCCTGATCCCTAAGTACTCCATTTGGACCTTTAAAAATTTCAATAATTCCTCCAAAACTTTTAACCAGTTCCTGAGCTATATCTGCAGGGTTTTGAGGATCATTAGCCAATTTCATTCCATAGGCTAATCTATTCAGGAATTTTCTTCCAAAATACCAACCAGCTTTTGATATTGGGTTTACATTTTTTCCACTACCATTGATACCGCCTTCTAAATCAGACATTCGCATCGGAATTGCGACTTTCTTTTTACCTGATGCATCTGGTGGAAGAATGATATTATCATTTAAAGCTTCTTGATCAATTCTAAAATATCCGGTTACATAATCAAATTCATTTTTGGAATAAACAGGATTAGATATACCTCCTGATTTGGACATATTCACCATGAACTTAAAGAATACCGGTTTATCGATGTATTCGCCCAAATATCTCTCTTTGAAATCTGCTATTGAATTAACATTATTATCAACTTCGACTATTAAATACTTAGCATCAGAAGTACCATTATAGGATCCAGGTGTATATAAGGTATCATCAATGGTTCCATTAAGCGTTTTACTTGCTCCAAGCACTTTAAACATTTGCATAGCTTTACGCTGCTGTACATATTGATAGTCATCGGATTCATACGTCATTTGTAAACGACCCCCAGATGGTAATTCTACAGAAGTAAGACTCCACGCCTGTGCAAACAAATCTTGTTGCTCTTGATCACCTTGTTCTACATACGGATATTCTGGTGCCGTGATGTCATCATTTACGTCACAACCACCTTGATTAGGTTTGTAATTACCCCAAATATCATATCCTTTTAAATTATATTCAGGATTAGAAGCACTATCCTGTATCCATTTACCATCTTCGTTATAGGAACCTGTTCCGTAGTTAAAGGTATACGGAGTGTATTTACCCATTTTAGAATCACGATACGTGAAGTACACTTTTTTTAGTGTAAGCTTACCCTTATTTGCTAGTTCTTCTTTTTCTTCATCATAATAATCCAGTTCATTATCATCTAAAGTACCTCCAAGATTATTTGGTATTCCCTGGCACTGAGAGTAATCATAGATAAAATGAGCTGTTTTAATAGGCGAAGTTTCCTCCCCATATTTTCTATATTCCGGCCTAGAATATAGAGAAATACTATCTATTTTCTGCATATGTGCAGAGCTATCATCTCCTCCTCCTTTATCATCCTTTACACCACGACCATCTTTTCTATCTGATAAATGAAAAACAGCTACGTGTGTTTTCGTTTCAATACTTTTAATGTATTTGATCTCTTTTTTACCATATACATAACTTCCCTTTTGATCCTCTTTATCCGAGTTTAATCCTGCATTCAAAGAAGCATCCTCATAAGGTACACGCCATTGATACTCATCTTCAGTTGTTTCGTAGTTAAATTTTGTATAAGCTCCAAAATCATCATCCGTAGGTCCATCTCCTTTCCTATCTTCATAATCAGAAGATAAAACACTGGATAACAAATATGTATGAGCAAAATCAGGAGTGGCGATTTTATTAAAGTAGTGATCCTGACCACTTCGGTTATTTTTAGTATTCTCATTACCGGTTATTGGTACGCTCCCTAAAGAACAATTACCGGCTGCTCTAACAGCAAAAGAAACTTCTTCTTTTTCCAGATTGTAAGCGGTTTCTCCATAGGTATATGTAGAACCATCAGCTTGTAGTATTTTCATACCTGCTTTGTGATGCGGTTTTGCATGTGTATTAGCAGTAAAAGTTCCGAGACCAAATTTCTCTACATCACTAACGGTAACGGGCTGTATAGATTGATTACGAATTTCTCGCTTCTTTCTTTGAATTGGTTGATTAAAAACAACTTCATCATAATTATAATTCACACCATCATTTTCGAAATTCTTAACTCTATATCGATTGGCAGCAAACTTTCCATAACTATTATTTCTTCCCAGAGTACCCATATTTCCTCCTGGTTGGTCGATTGCTAATGCCATCGCATTATACCCTCCTAAAGTGTTTTGAAACAATTCTTTTTCCTGATCTACAGACAGTTCCCCAATAGATTTAAAATATACTTTTTCATAAGTCGGGTCGTCTAATGCTCTCTCTTTCAAAAATTGAGTTGCATTGGTTTCCCAAACTCCTGTATGACTATCTGATGGAGAACTTTTATAGTCTAAACCAATATGAATACCTGATCCCGGTTCTATTTCACCACCACCGGAATTACTATTACTTTCATCACCTACGAATTGATCATAGATATACCCCGTCTGACTTCTAAAAGGGCGAAACATCCCTCCTATCCCTTGACCGTTGATATTATAGAGATCGTACGAATAATTCACCATTGGAAGCACGCGCGTATTCTTACTTACTATATCTTCTTTTTCTCTATTAAAATCTAAGATATCATTACGTGTAGCATTCTCTGTAAACTCATAACCATAAGCTTTTTCTATATTCTCTTTTCTTGCAAGACTTTGTTTATTTCCGTAGGCCGTTACTCCCACTTCTCCATCAACTCCCCAAAGGTCTCCACCTACAGAAATACCAAATGTTAATCCTGTATTTTTAAATGAAGTTCTTTTGGTAGGGGTAAACGTGTTATTGATAAACGAAACACTTCCTGAACCTGATAAGCCAAAATCTCCATTAAAACTTGTAGTTTTTGTCTTACCATTAACCTTCCTTGTTTTTTCTGAAAGAACTGCACTTTGAGAAATTGAAGCACTCATATTAAAGGATGTCAATCCTTGTCTGGAGTTAAATGGAGCTCCAAAACTTAGACCTCCTGTCAAAGCATTATTAGAAGACTTTTCTTTGTCATTTAAATTTGCACTAATACTCACGCTAGGTGTTACCGTAGCCCCATCAGATGCAGAAGATGACAAATTCATTCCTACACTCACGTGATCAGAAACGGCAAAATTTAAACCAAATGATGGCTTGAAAGTAATCCCTTGATAGTTATTATGTTCAATAGTGAGCCCAGCACCGCCTTTTAATGCCTCAATACCAAATATCTGAGCATTTACATCTACGGTCGCACCAATGGTAAGATTATCTTTCAGATTATTTTCATACCTAATTTCATCTCCGTCAAAATCATCCGGAATACCACGTACTTGTCTATTGATCTGACCAACACTAAGATTCCATCCTAGTCCTACCCAAGAAGATTCCTGATCCATGTTAACTCCTGAATTATAAGCAAGGTTTAGCGGATACCCTCCTACATCCATTATCGGAATATTATAATTAAAATCTCCAGAAGATAAGTCCACCATATCTGAAGTTCCGATAGGTGTAAATGCATTAAACTCTGGTTGAGATGGACCACTCGTTAACGCCCATAGATGAATTGGTTGAGCCATTTGAACTATCATTTGGATTGCCAAATAACTCGCAATAACTTTTGTAACCTTACTTTTTCGTATCGTATTGATCATATCACTTAGTGTGTTATAATTTTATAACTTAATAGGTGTTTCTTTGAAATTGAATTTCATTAATCCATTACCAAATAAATTATCTTGGTAAATAAGTTTTATATTTTCTTCTTCTGGAATATTACCAAAATGAAGTAATAGTCTTTTAAAAGGTGTAACTTTGAAATTACGCTCGAATGTTACTCCAGAACAATTGACAGTATCACCTTTTTGTGTTATCGCCTTAAAATCCTTTTCTATATAAAAAGACATATACTTGACTGAAGTTTCATAATCTCTATTTGTATAGATATCTTTTAACAAATCATCCTCTTTTTCTTGCTGAAACTCCACTTCTATAATTCGTTCATTTTTAAGGGATTCATAAACGGAATCTATTTTTTCTAAATCCCTATTTCCTTCATTTTTTAGAATATAATATTGTAACGGAACCAATGTAGCCTTGTATGTTATATCGGAAAACAGATGCGAAACAGATTTGGATTTCCAACCAGCTTGTTCCAAATTAAACAGCTTATATTCTGTATCTGACAACGGAATTTTCTTTTCCTTTTGGCAGGATACAAACAATAAGATCCCAATCAAAAAGAGCATATTTTTCTTTTTGAACATCATAATTCTAAAAATGGTGATTAAATTTTGCGATTATTGCTGTAACAATTTTTCTAGCTTTTGTAAACGTTTTTCTAACGCATCGTTTGCTTCTTGTTGTTCTTTAATCGCTTTTTCTTGTGCAATCGTATATAATGTAAGTTCCTCTACTTTCTCCAGTAACCTCATATTCATCTCTTTTAGATTCACTCCTTGTGATTCCATTTCTGATGCAGATGGAATATTAGGCAAGTGTCCTTCTTGATCAATATAATCTTCAACTTGTTCTAAAGTTTTTAGTTTATAATCTTCATAGAATACATAATCAGGTGCAAGGACTCCAAGAAGATCAACTTTTACTTCCTGTACGTGTACTTTTCCTTTTACTGTAAGTGCATATCCAGGATCATCTTCTGTCGTACCAATAGCTATTCTGCCGTTAGTATAAATAGCATTTTCAATCAATGCAGTACCATCTTTTACGATAAATTTATGTCCTTGATCTTCTAAATAATCTCCGAATCCAGCAATTACAATTTTAGAGTTTGTTAACGGCATTTGTATCGCTGCCTGATCTTGTCCTTGTCTATCATTATGATCTAATGAAAAAATGTATTGATTTCTATTACTCATATATGAAATTCTTGTGAAATCATCTCGGAAATAATTATCCTGTCTAGAAATTAAATTTTTATCAACTATACTAAACCCTAACAATTCATTAGTACTAGTGCTAGGAGAAACTACAAAATTAAAATTTCTAGTAAAAGGCTTTACTTCTCGACCAATAGTAACTGGCAGCCAATCCTCTGAATTATCCGGAGCTTCTATATCTAACGTTGCAGCCTTTACACTTCCATCGATACTAGCTCCTCCACCCACAGCAAAATTATAACCATCAGGAATGGTATTGGTATTAATACCAAATTGATCCGTAGCGAAGTCTCCGTAGACTAAAGGAGTATCTGAATCCGAATTTTCAATAATTAATTTATTGTTTCCAGTTTCATTAAAACCAGCTCTATATCCAATAAGAATATTTGCATTACCAGTTGAATTCCGTCCAGCATTACCTCCTACAAAAACATTTCTTCTCCCATCAATATTCTCCCTACCGGCAAAAGTACCTAAAAACGTATTAAAATTTCCAGAAGCATTACTGAACCCAGCAGAGTTCCCGTTAAAAACATTATTACTTCCTTCTACATTATTACGACCAGAATTTCGTCCTACAAAAACATTTGTTTGTCCTGTAGTATTACTCTGACCAGAGTTTGCTCCAAAAAAACTATTATTATTGGCTGTATTATCACGTCCAGAATTTCCACCAAAAAAACTATTATTATTTCCTAGCTCTCCAGAGTTAACTCCTTGATTTGTAGTGTTATTTTGTGCAAAAGTGACAAATGAGGTAAATGCAAATACCACAAATAGTTTAGTAGTTATTATTCTCATACATTCTTTTTTAAAATTGCGTATATACGCAATTATTGATTCCTATAAATTTTATTAATTCCCTTCGTATTTCGTATTAGCATATTCTAATACTGTTGTAGTAATATCTACTCCGTCTTGAGCAAACATAATATTACCATTACCTTGAGTTCCAAGTATGATTTTATATTGATTAGCTTCTCCGTATTCCTTAATATATTGATTCAGTCGATTCCAGACTTGTTGGCTCATTTCATTAGAAAAATACTCGTTAATTTTTCTTAACTCTTGATCTTCTGATCTTAGCTGATTTTCTAATGCAGTAGCTTTTTCTGTATTTTTCTGTTCTTTGAAGATTGAATAGATCGTATACAGACTATCAAGTTTTTTCTTTTGTTTTGTAATTTTCTCATTGTTGATCTTTCCAAGATCCTTAGACATGTTAAACCCATTAAACAATGTAACATTGTCAACATAAACAATATTAGATTCGGATCTATTAAAAAAAGAAAATAGGACGAATATGGTAATTAAGAGCAAAACATTGCATATTACCAGCAAAGCGGTGTAATTTTTTTTCAAGATGGTTAACTTTTATTTTGGGAGGGCAAATATATGTTAAAAAAAATAAAAAAATAAGTTAAAACCGTAAAGTTTTTAATGTTTAATTATCTAATAATAATTAATTCAAAAACGTATGATTTCTTCAAAAATTTATTTAAAAAATTATAAACAACTATTACCCAATACATTAATAATTAATTAATATCGTTTTATTATTCAAATATTCAATAAATAATAAAGCATTTTACTTTTCTCCATATATTTATGTCTTTAACAATTGAAATGTTACCATGAAAATCCGTTTTTTTTCAAAAAAAATAAAGTCATAAAAATACCGTGATACAATTTAACGTATCACAGCCTTATTTCTAACACTATATTGTGAGATTAAACACTAATTATTTGTTACTACTTTCAGTACCTAATAATTATCTTTTAATTAGCCTTTTTAAAATCTTTGACGTCTTTTTGGAATTGCAGAGTTATCTTATCTAGAGAAATACTTTTTACTTTAACCCCTTGTATATCGGCTCCATTCCTCACTCTTTTTAAAACGCCATTAACTCGTAACAATCCTAATCTAGATGTACTCTCTTTTGATTTTATAAAACCTAAATATTCAATTCTAGGCCAGTTCTTAGATACAACTGTTTTGGATCGTGACTTCTTTTCAGGCTTAGAAGAAACAAATACTTTAGGCTTTCTTTTACTCATGGTTTTACCTAAAAAAGGATCTCTATTTGGTATATTGAGATTAAAAGTATCTTTCTTTCGTAAAAATATTTTCGGAGGATTAACAAGAGCATCTGCTGTAACTACTACATCATTGGTTAGGAAATATGGAGCGGCAAACTTGTAAATGACCACTCCCCAAATCAGAGCAACTGCTATAATCAAAACTTTATTAATCTTTTTCTTTTGCATTAATTAATAATAATTTGATTTGCAGCACTAAACTCACCAGAATTTCCGGCATCATCTTCGCCTTTTACTCTCCAAAAATAAGTGTCGGCTACCGTAAAAGTAAATGTATACTCATCTGCAGTAAGCGGATTGGAATTTGTTTCTATAACGTCATTAAAACTATCATCTGTAGCTATCTGGATGGTGCTTGTTATTCCAGATGTAATGGCTCCTGTATCCGTATAGGACCATTTAAAACTGATTTCTTGATTTACGGAACCTGTCTGCCCTGTAGTTGGTTCTGTTAAAACTGGTTCTGGAGGATTCTGAGTATCTATAGAAAAGAAATTCGAAAAAAACATGGTCATACTTGAATCATTTAAAGCTTGTATTTCCCATTTATATCTAGCATCTTCTGGTATTACTGAATTTCCTATGGTAATAGATGTGCCGCTAATATTATTATCATCATTATCAAAAATAAGGGTTTCCGAAGTTTCATTTATTTTCGAAATCTTGATCTTATAAGAAGTAGCTGTACTAATTGATTGCCAAGAAAAAGTAATATCCGTATTATTTAGAAATTCCTCATTAAGAGGACGTTCTAATGTTACTACTTGATCAGAAAGATCTATTGACGAAATTACCTCAAAATCTGAATTAAAAGAATATGCTGTCTGGTATGCAAAATTTTCTCCTCTTACTCTCCATTGATACGATCCTGGATTCATAGTATAATCAAAAAGAGTAGTATTAACAAGAGAATCTAAGATAATGCTGTTTGAAACTTTATTGTTAATTTGTATGCGATACTCATCTGC
The DNA here is from genome assembly GCF_947492405.1 of uncultured Aquimarina sp. Lineage (GTDB taxonomy): Bacteria > Bacteroidota > Bacteroidia > Flavobacteriales > Flavobacteriaceae > Aquimarina. Next base: position 260,752 of record NZ_CANLMP010000001.1, on the reverse strand, counting down.
TCCATCAATTCCGTTCCATCTAAACTGCACAGAATTTCCTTGAATCTGTGCCATATCCTCTGGTGCATTAGTCGTTACAATATCATTGGTAATATCATCTTCAATAATATCATCACAGCCTGTAAAAAAGCTTACGCACACAATAGCAATATAACTAACGTATTTTTTCATAATTCTGAAATATAATTTGTTCAAATAATTTTTTTCTTCGTGTTCTTGGTTCTTTTTCAATATAAAACTGAAGACTTACCACTCTAGAAAAATCAAAAGCTTTTTCATAATTATAGGTAGTTTTTAAAAGATCTCCATAATTACCAGTTAGAATTAACCGATTCGTATAAATATTGAAATATTCATCACTAGCTTTATGAATTGCTTCTAGTTTTACTAATTGAGTATCCGAATTTATTTCGGTAAATGTATTTAGAATTTCTTGCTGAACTATATCTGGGTTTGCGACCTCCTTACCTATTAGCTTATCTAAATATGATACTTCTGCAATCAAGTTAGTAATGCGCTGTTGAGAGTTACTTACTTTCTCTAATTTCTGCTTAGACTCTTCTAACAGTTGAGCTGCATCTATGGTCATGCTAAAGGATCGTTTATATGCTGTTATACCTAAAACTAACATCAAGGCTAATAACGCAAAAAACTTCTTTTTATATGATAGGTTCTCAAACATCGAATTTCAGTATTAATTTAATTTTAAAAGAATTCGTTCTGTTCTCTCTTTGAAAATCAATAATCTCTAAGTTATTGATCCATGGTTCTCTTTTAAGTTCTTTTATCCAAGATGTAAATTCAGCATTAGAAGAAGCCGTTCCTTCTAATTCTATAAGGTTATTACTAAAATTAATTCGCTGTTCTGCTTTAATTTTAGATGTAGTTGGGAATATATTCAACACCCTTAAATTAATTTCTGATGGAACATTTTTAGTGATCTCAGCAATATAAAAGCTTAAAAAATTACTATCACTAAGTCCAGATTGCTTTAATATTGCTTCTTTATTCTCTTTGTCTTTTTCTAAAGAAACTAATTTAGAATACGCTACATTTTGCTGACCTAACTCAACCTGTATTTTATGATGTGCTTCTTGATAATGACCTAATAAAAGGTAGCTTATCAATAATGAAACTAAGAAAAATGAAAGTGTAAAAACTCCTAAAACATTAAATGCTTTCTTAAAGGCGAATTCTTCCTTTCTTAAGGACATTGTATCAGATTCGGAACTAATAGCATCATTTGGATACAAGTTATTAAGTCCGTTTGCAAAACAAAGGATATCTATGTTAGATAAAGTTTCATCACCGATAGTATATTCAAAAGTGTTCCGTTCCTGCTTTTTTTCAAAATTTATTAATGAATAATCTTTATTAAAATGTAAGATGTTATTTTTTGTATGCACCTCCTTTTCTTCCATAAGAGGGCTCAACGAAGTCATAACAAAAGGACCAATAGTAAAATCAACTATAGAAATCTGCGCTTTATCAAATAATTCTATTTCCTTGTCTACTATTGCTGTTCTTGCTACAGAAACAAAAATTTCTTGTTCTTGTCTATATTCATTCCAATAGAAATCATTAGGATCTGCATTGAATATTATTTTTGATTGATATCCTACATCATTTTTTACCTGCTTAGACAATATTCCCATACCGGTTATTGCAAGTATAACAGGTTTGTTTTTAGAAAGCTTTGTTAACAATTCTTCAAAGCTTTGCGTAGTATATCGATCTACAATAGTCAGGTTATTTTTTTTCTTCTGAATTTCGACCAAACTATACTCTTTCTGATCAGTATCCAAATGAATCTGAACAGATTGAATTCTGCTTCCGGAAAGGATATTATTTAGAAGTTTAGGAATCATTAGTAAATTACTGTTGGCTTAATAAATACGTGCAATTTTGATTTATCTCTGGCTTTTCTTTTACTGCTAAAAAACCATTTTATCACTGGTATTCTTGATAAAACAGGAGTACCACTACCCGAGTTTTCTCGTTCTAATTCATCTAGTCCTCCTAATAATATCATTTCATTATTTCGTACTCTAATCAATGATTCGAATTTTTGAGTAGACTTGCTTGGTGGGGCATTCTCTCCTGCTCTACCTAAAAAGGCACTTTTTTCTACTGAAATTTCCAAAGTTACATGCTCATCCAGAGATACGAAAGGTTTTATGTTTACACTTAAATTTGCCTCTGTTGGTTTCCATTGACCAGATTGCAGAATATTATCATTGACTCCAGTGTTGATTAACCTATTTGTTTGTTCAAAGTAATAATCGGTTTCTCCAATAGAAATACTTGCTTCATGCCCACTCAATGTAGCGATCTTAGGTGTTGATTTTAGATTCACAATAGAATTGTTTTCCAGAGCACTAAGATTGGCATAGAAGTTTTTAGTTACTTTACCAATATTAATAATTCCAAGTCCATTAAACGCATCTATTAATTGATTGATTGAACTAGAGTTTACTGTAACATCTGTGTTAGGAAAAATTACTCCTCCTGTTTTTATATCTTCTGAACCATCACCCAGAATTCCTTGTAACCCTGTCTGAATGTCATAGGATTTGTTATACTGAACTACAAGTACTTCTATTTGTACCAAAGGCACTACTTTATCCAGTTTACGAATAACTTGCGCTAATTCCATAATAACTGGTTTTGATCCAGAAACCAGCATTCCGTTTAATTCCACAAACTCCTGAACTTCTACATCTTGAGTCAAGGATTTAGGTAATGTTGCTAACACAGATTCGATAGTTCTATTCTCTAGTTGGATTAACTCTGTAGTTCTTAACCCTGCTGTAGTTTCTTTTCCGATAAGGTAAAACTCATCGGACTTGTTAACTGCAAATTTCTTTCCTCTAAATACATGTTCTAATAAACTATCAAAATCTATTTCTTCAGAAAAAATTGTTGTGATAATTTCATCAGGTTTGTCATACATTGCATAACCAAGCTTTAATAACTCTGCAGCCTGAGTAATTATTTCCGTCGCATTAGCATCAAATGCTTTTATGTTCAAATACCCGTTATCGTTTAATTTAATCTCCAAATCACCAGAAACATTTTTAGCAGAAGATCTTGATGAAGACCTCCTTCTACTATTATTTCTACTTCCGTTATTTGTTGGAGTCTGTAACTCTGCATCTTTGGAAAGAAAATAAAAACCATTATCATCTCGCTCAGCGATCAACTGATTAGACTTCGCAATCATGTCAATTACCTGATCAAATGGTCGGTTAATAATATAAGCCGAAATACTCATATTCTTAACATCTGGTGCTAGCACTATATTTTTATTAGCTAATTCTGTAATTTTTGCTGCTACTGATGGTAAAGAATCGTTTTTAAGTTTTACAGAAAGGAAATCATTTTGCTTACTATAGTTAATATCTAATTCTTTTTTAGGCTTTGGTTTGGGTAATTCCTTAACAATTTCTCGTTGTTTAAAAACAATAATATTATTCATAAATTCCACTTCCAGATCATAAGTTCTAATTAGAAAAAGAAAAACATCTTTTACTTTTACGTCAAAAAAGTTACTTGTAACCATTTGACTTAGTCCAGGGTCTGCTACTACATTAAGTTTATGTTCTTCTCCCAATGAGGTTATGATCTCAAAAAGGGTTAAACCAGAAACATCCATTTGAGTTATTTCTTCTAAACCTATCTTTGTTTTGGCAATTTCTTCTAATTTTTCTTCGACCGTCATTTGTGTATTCTGAGCACACAATACCTGGATCGCTAGGAGATAGCTAATTAATAGTATTTTCCTTATCATTCTTTATTTTTCTATAATAATTGAGTATACCTCCTCAATTGATGTTATTCCATTTTGTACTAATCGAATTGCTTTCCCCGACAAACTCGATTCTGTATAATCTGAAATGGATTCTTCCAGATTTGTTGAATTTTTCTTTATTTCCTGAGTTAATACACTATCAATCGGTATGATCTCATAAATTGCTGTTCTTCCTTTATATCCTGTATAGTGACAATGTTCGCATCCTTTAGAAATCCAATGTTCTTTAAGTCCTATAAAAGCATCATTCTTATATTCATTTCCTTCTAAAACGGAATGTTCTTTACAAGAATCACATAATTTTCTTACCAATCGTTGCGCTACAGAAATTTTCAGTGTTTCTGCAATAAGAAAAGCCGGTACTCCCATATCAATTAATCTGGAAATTGTTCCTAAAGCAGAATTTGTATGAATAGTAGATAATACTAAATGACCAGTAAGACTTGCTCTAATTGCCATCTCGGCAGTAGCTCCATCCCTGATCTCACCCAACATAATGATATCAGGATCTTGTCTTAGGAATGTTTTTAATGCACTGGTAAACGTTAATCCAATGTCTTCTCTAAGTTGAACTTGGTTAATTCCTTTTAACGTATATTCAATTGGATCTTCTACCGTAACTATATTGCTGGTAACTTTATTTAATTCTTTTAAGCTAGCATACAAGGTAGTTGTCTTACCAGAACCTGTCGGACCGCTGATCAGTATAATTCCTTTGGATGCTTTTAATGCTTCTTGATATAGTTCTTTTTCCTTTTGTTCCATTCCCAGCTTATCCATACTAAGATGTGCTGTATCTCTTCCTAGTATACGCATCACGATTTTTTCACCGTGCAATGTTGGTAAAATAGAAACTCTAATATCAAATTCATCATAATTAATACGACCATCTTGCGGTAATCTTTTCTCAGTAATATCAAGATTGGATTTGATTTTGATCTTGTTAACTAATTCAAGATAATTTTCTTTTTCTATTTTATATTTCTCAGTAAGTTTTCCATCGATACGATAACGAATTCTGGCTTCATCTTTAAAAACTTCAAAATGAATATCACTACTTCCTATTGCTTTTGCTTCGAAAATCAGTTCCTCTAAAAAATCTTGAGATGTTGATCTGAAGTTTTCCGACTTAGTTGTATTTTGAGTTTTACTAGTATTACCCGTTCTATAATATAAAACCAGCGCTCTATTAATGGTTTCAGGAGTAACCTCATGCAATATCACCGTTTTACCCATGATCAACTCTAACTCTTCTTTGACAGTATCTTTTGCAACAGTTTCTGATATATAAAAGCTAGTGCTGTTTCCTTTATCTTCTTTTGGGACAATCTGATAATTGTGAGCTAAATCTGCATTAATAATTTGCTGCTCTTCTGTAGTTAATGTTATTTCTTTAGCTATATCCATCTTATAAAAAATTAGTAAAGAAAATATCAAAGCCCGAAATGTAACTTCCGATTTTGAGTAAAATTAAATACAACGCTAACAATCCTGCTAACGGAACTAAATCTGTTTTAACTATTAGCTTTATTACTAAAAACCCTAGTATCGAAAACAGCATCCCTGTAATAAAAAATAATATATAATTGTAGGACGAGAAAAAGGGAATTACAGCTATAAAAAACAGTACATCTCCAAGCCCCATATTTCTTTTAAAAGGATTGGTCAGTCTTTTATTTTTAAAAGATAAATACAAATACAATCCGCCAAAAGTAATGATCAGAAAAATCAAGCTATATAGTAAACCAATTATGCTATAGTCATTTTTAAAATAAGGTATCAACCCAATAATTAAAATAAAAATTGGTAATAATATATGAATAGCTCTAAGCTTTAGGTCTTGAATAAATACCAACGAAAGCAATAGTATTAGGGTTATTTGAATAACAGTATCCAACGAATTAATCTTTAACTGTTTCTTTTAATGTCTTTTTTTGATCGATTTCCCAGGTATTATAATTACCATCATCATCAAAATCAGATAAAGAAGTGGCAGAAGCTTTAAACGAGTTTGTAGAAGCTTCTATGATTTCTATTCTATACACTGCTTGACCACCTTGTTCTATAGTCAATACTGGTTCAAAACCTAGTTCGTCAAAATCAGCCGTATATCTAGAATGTCTAAAAAAGTAGTTTTTCTCTAATCCATATAAATGGTTTAGCATACTCTGTGCTTCTATAGATTTTGCCTGAGTAATTACAGAAGTCTGACTTGGAAGTACCATTAGGAGCAAAATACCGATAATACAAAGTACAATCAATATCTCTGTCATAGAATATGCCGCAGCATACCAGTTGTTTTTGCGTTTCATAGGTTTTTCTTGTAATCTTAATGAGTTCATTAAGATTGATTTAGGGGTTGCAAAAGTATTAAATTGTGTTAACAAAATCTAAATTTTTTAATTTCCATTTATAATTTTACTGAGATCAAACATTGGTGCATACATTGCTACCATTATTAAACCAACAATTAGCCCAATGACAATAATTATCAATGGCTCTAGAACTACTCCGATCATTTTGGTTTTATGTTCCACTTCTTCATCATATTCATCTGCCAATCTAGAAAACATAGTATCTAATTCATTAATTTCTTCTGCTACTTCTACCATAGAAATTAATTTATATTCATAAATCTTATGCTTTTTCATAGCTGCAGCAAAGGGAACTCCTTTAATAACATCATTCCTAATAGGATCAATTGAAGATTCTATTGGATAAAAACCAATCATCTTTTTCACCATATCCAGAGATTCTGTTAATGATGTTTTTGATGTCAGTAGTAAATCTAAAAACTGACAATACCTCGCCAGATATACCATCTTAACTAACTTTCCGAAAAAAGGAATTTTCAAAACCAATTTTGACTTGAAATTTCTAAAAGAAGAGTTTTGCCCGTATATTTTAACTAAAAACATACTAGTCAAAACCACAATTAATATCCCAACAAATATGGTCGGAAATTTTTCTGACAATACGATGATATTTTCGGTCAATGCCGGAAGATCTCCATCGAATTGATTAAATACAGATTTAAACATCGGAACCACATAGGTTAACATAAAGTATAAAACTCCTACAGTCAAAACTAAAACAAATGATGGGTACGTAATCACCGAGATAATTTGCTTTCTTAATTTAATCTGACGTTTAAAATATTTATGTAATTCTAATAAAACAGTATCTAATTTTTTAGTTTCCTCTCCTATCTTGATACTGAAATATTCATAGGAAGAAAAAAGCCCTGTATCTTCTAAAGCTTCATAAAAGCTTTTTCCTTTTACAATTTTGGATTTTAATTCTAAAATTAATTCCTTTAACTGCTTCTTTTTTTGTTGATTCGCTAATATCTCTAGAGCAGTCTTGAAATCTACACCTGCATTCAATAGTGTAGACAAATCCTTATACAATACGACCTTCTCCTTTGCGCCGATTTTTTTGGAAAAGCTCAATTCTTGATTAAAGAAACCACTAACAGAAGACGATTTATTATCTGTCTTCACATTAGTGTTTTTATGTATTTTACTTATATCAACTCCCATTACAATTTCAGTTTAAGATTAGGCGCATAATCCTTAGCTATTATAAACTCGATTGGTTCATCAAAAAGCGTTGTTTCAATCATCATTTTGGTAATAAGATCTTCTTTTGTAATGCTATTAAAATCAGATGAAATGGTAAGTTTATTTATAGAAAGAGTATCCAACATATGAACCTGTCTTCTAATAAGATACTTTTCTGTAATTTTATATTCTATTTCTTTATTATTATAAGGAATCACTTTAAATCCTTTATAAGATTTTACAATCCGCTCTGCATTAAAAAAATCAGTTCTTAATTGCACATAACTTGTTGTCAATTCATTTTGTTCATCTATAGACGCTTGATAGTTTACTACCTGCTTTACAAATGAAGCATACGCAAAATATATCAACCCCATTATGATTGACATAATAGTCAGGTTAATTAACATTTCTAATATGGTAAATGCTCTTACCTTACTCATTGCGTTTTTTATTGGCTAACAAATAGTTATATATAATAGTATCGGAAGTTGTTTGCACTATGAATTTTATATTTTTCAATTCATTATTGCTTTGGAAATCTTCAACTACTTTTTTAATTGAATATGTTTTAAACTCATATAATTCATCATCAAAATCTCTGGCTATTCTAGTATCATTAAATAGCTCAGCTACTTTAAACTTCATTCTATACGAATTCAAAGATGAACTACTATTTAAAACAGCTGCATACAACCTAATTGCTACTAATAAACAAGTAGCTATAATCGAAATAGCTATTACCGATTCGATTAATGAACTTCCATCAAGGAAATATTTATTGTATGTTTTTAATTCTTTCAAATCTATTTTCTCCTGTATTTCCAAATAGTGGTAATCTCACAAAATTCTTTGGTAATTCTGTTGCGTCAATTACACCATTTAAGATAACATCTGCATACTTAGAACTTCTAGTTTCTAATTGTAATTTATGTGTATATAAAGAACCAATAATACTGCCCTTTAATTCCATAACACCATTACAATACACATCTCCTACTACTAAAGAGTTTTCATCAATAAAAACAAAATTATTTTGCTTTTCTCTAAAACTCGATCCATTGATTACAATCCCACCATAGATTTCTACATCCTCAGCTATATGAATATTCTTTTTATAATCTCTGGTAGATGCTTCAATTACAATACAAGATGGATATCGTAACTTAACATCTGATTCTATATCAACTCCTTTATCTGCGTAAATTTGTAAACTTCCTTCAAAACCTTCTTCCAATACTACTTTTGGTGCCTGAATAATAACATCTTCAATTTTTGTAGTATCATCAATACGTATCGTATCTCTTGATTTAAAAATAAAATTACCCTTAATGTTTAATCTATCTAGAGATTCCCCTTTATCCAGATATACTATTGCGGTTTTTTGATCGAACGCTCTAAATATTGGCTGGTTTTCCTTTAACTCAGATAAAGTAGTTTCTATAATACTAGTTGGATATTCTAATTTAGGAGAAATTATTTTAGGTAAATTCTGAGATGAAACGCTAATATTTCCATCAAGTTTTGGGTTATTGGCTTGTTGATTACCTAAAATATTTACCACTTTATATCTTTTTTTTGGGAGTCTTACATTTCCCTTGATCTTAGTAATCCCTGAAATTTTAAGTTCCTCTCCAAAATCACATAGATATAGTGCTAATGGATTCGAATCAACAACTTCTCCAATTATATAATTTCTATCAATTGTATCTTTTTTAAAAAAGGCTTTTCCTAATAATTTAGAATACATCCCCCATCTTTCTTTAGTAAACTTGCACATTAATCCATCATTAAATAGATCAGCTTGTTGTGTGCTTGCTTTGTCAAATGATTTTGGGTTTAACAAAAAATAATCAAAACAGGAAGTACAACGATCTATAAGCTGTTCTTTTACAGATTGTCTGGTTGCTAAAGTTTTATTGATTGTGAAGACATATATAAGTCCACCACTGAGAATAGCAATAATCAGACAAACGTAAATAGCATATAATAAAGAACCCGCTTTTAGCATTTACTTATTGTTTTTTTGGAGTGTTCTTTTTACTAGCTTCTTTCTTTTTTGCTAACTCTTTACGTTTTTTCTCTATTTCTTTCTTTTGCTTTCGGATCTCTTTTTCCTTCTTAGCTTTCTCTTTTTCTTCAGGTGTTTTCTTCCTGAAAATATCTTTAAAAAAGTCTTTGGTCTTTACTATAATACCCTTCTTCTTATCATCCTCAATTTCTTCTTCAGCGGCTTCTTTAATTACTTTTTCTCCTTTTTTGAAATAAAGCGTATCATTGGTATTATGGCTAATCCATCTACCGTGTTTTTTATTATTTTTATATTTACCACTAACTAATAAAACACCTGATTCTGTAAACTCCTGATATGTACCGGAAAGTGCTCCTTTTTGCCAATTAGATATTTTTTTTATTTTTCCATTTTCATACCAATTCTTCCAGGTATCATCCCTAAGACCATAATAAAAATCTCCTTGTTCGGCAATTCCATTACCTCTGTAAGTCTTATTATATTCTCCATGTAAAATTTGACCATCACCACCTCCAAAAGAGGAATGAATTTTTCCACTTTTATACCAATGATATTCTTTTAAATCTTGATAATTGGATGCTTTCTTGTTAGAAACGTAGAATGTATAATTATAATTATCATCAGAAATAACCTTTCTCGTTACATCTTTGTTGATATACTGGGTAGATCCGAATAGCAAAATTAGTGTAAATAACAATTTCATTTTGGGTAAATTTTAGGGTTTGCAAATAAACTACTTTCATCCGAAAAAAAGAACAAAAAACGCAGTTTTTTGATAATCAACTATATACAAACAATCAAGAAAAAACATGACTACGATACACATACCCCTACGTAACCGTAGTCATTGATTTCTGAGTAAAGTTAATCTGACTAAAATGCCTACCATAACCATCAAACTAAACCATTACTATATACATGTGTCGTGAGTGATCATTTTGTTACCCCCTCTTTCTTGATTTTTTTTATTTTTTTTTACTTTAAGAAAAATATGACATACAAAAATCAACTTCTTATCAAAAAGATGTAATAGTTAATTTTCATAACAAAGAAATTTAAAGTCGAAACCTGCTTTTGAGTTTCTAAAACAGAAAAATGGCTAAGCTACCTCTTGACCTGTAGAAGCTTCCCAGATCTTAAACCATTCTTCATCTGTTATCTGAAGTGATAAAGAATTTACAGCAGACTGAATACGATTTATTTTTGTAGACCCCATTACCGGTACTATTCCTGAAGGATGTTTTAGTAACCAGGCGGTTAATATCTGATCAGCAGAAACATTGTACTTTTGTATTAATTGATTCACAACTTTGTTGATTCTAACAACTCTTTCATCTGGTTGCTTCGAAAAAAACTTCCCACCGGCTAGTGTAGAATATGCCATAGGTTCTATGTTATGCTTTATGCACTGATCTAAAGAACCATCAATAAATGGTGCTAAATATAATGGTGATATTTCTATTTGATTGGTCTGTAGCGGAAAAGAATCGTTTAACATATCGAACTGAGAAGTATCAAAATTAGATACTCCAAAATTCTGTACTTTACCACTTGATTTTAGTATTTCAAAAGCTTCCGCTATTTCTGAAGGATTCATTAGAGGGCTAGGTCTGTGAATCAACAACATATCTATATAATCTGTCTGTAAATTTATCAATGATTGTTCTGCAGACGCTATAATATACTTTTTGGTTGTCTTATAAGATTTTATCTTATTATTAGGTCGATTAGGTGTCACTAACCGAATACCACATTTAGTAACTAACTGTATTTTATCTCTCAGCGAACTTTTACCTTTGATGGCATTACCAAATAATGCTTCTGTAGTATAATGACCATAAATATCTGCATGATCAAAAGTTGTAACACCAATAGCAATACAATCTTCTATTAATTTTTGAGATTCCTCAATGCTAAGATTTGCTCCCCATTCTCCCCAGTTCATACATCCTGCTACTATTCTAGAAAATAATGATTCGCTTTTTGAAACCTTTGTATTCATTTTATTTAATTTTTAGACTATGAATCTATGATATATATCTTATCAATAATTTATTGCTTCATATATCAATCTCTGAATCTCCGACCTAATATCATTAGATATCAGTTTACGATTAGCAGAATCAGGAAACGTACGATTACTTAAAAATACATAGATTATTTCTTCATCAGGATCTGCCCAGGTAAATGTGCCCGTAAAACCACTATGTCCATAGCTATTCATTGATATACAGCCACAAGTGGGACCCACATCACCTAACTGGGGTTTATCAAAACCTACTCCTCTTCTTACACTTTTATTACAATAAGTACAGGTATTAAATTCTGCTATTGTCTGACTACTTATATATTGTTTACCACCATAGTATCCTCCATTAAGATACATTTGCATCATTTTTGTAACATCGTTGGCATTAGAAAATAGTCCTGCATGGCCTCCAATACCTCCGAACATCGCTGCACCTTGATCATGAACATATCCATGAATAATTTCTTTCCTATATGCTTGATCATTTTCAGTCGGAACAATTTGTTTTTTATCAAACCTATTTAACGGCAAATATCCCATTTTGCTTGCCCCCATAGCTCGATAAAAATGTTGTTGAGTTAAAGCATTCAGGTTATTTCCATAATGTTCTTCAATAAATGATTTCATTAAATAATACGGGAGATCACTGTATTTATAACTAAGTCTATTTCTTAATTCGCTATCTTTTATTCGTAACATCAAAGAATCTTTCATATCACTTCTCAGATACAAATTACTAGTTACCTTAATATTAAATTCATCAGAAAGTTTATTTCTATAGTATTTCTTATCAGGTCTCGTAGTAGCAGTATCTAGCGTTTTTAAGTAAAAGGGAATCCAAGCTCTTAATCGTGCGTAATGCGACAACATCGACCTTACGGTAATATCCTTTTTATTAGAATCACTAAATGAAGGTAACATCTCTCCAACTCTAGTATCCAAAGACAAAATACCTTTATCCTTCAACTCCATTGTTAATGGTAATGTAGAAAGAATCTTTGTTAAGGATGCTAAATCATAAATATCTGAACTTTTAACTTTCCGAGATTTTGAATAGGTATGATATCCATAATTCTTATTAAAAATCACTTTACCTTTTCTCGCTACAATTAATTGTAAGCCAGGTGTCATCTCTTCTTTTAATGCTATATTCACTATAGAATCAATACGTTCTAACTTATGAGAGTTCATACCTACGGTTTCCGGTATACCATATGTAAGACGTTTTAAAGGTCTTGTTTCAAATCCTGTTCCTAAAGGAAAATCTTCACCAAGACTTACAGGGAGTTTCCCTTTCGCCTCTATAGCTCCAAAAAGCAATTGAGCAGCTTTTTGTTGAGCAACCGGACTATTTTGATATGCCATTAAAACGCCTTCGAAGTTTGTGGTTGTCTGAAGATCTAGCATTGCATATGGGCGAGAAAAAACACTTAACACCGTATTATTAAGTCTTGCTATTTCATACAACCATACCAATTCTTTATCCTTAAACTTATAATCTTTCCAGGGATTATCGTTTGATTTATGCAAACCAACAATAACGTAATTATAGTTTCGTAACTGATCTAATATATCAGGAAGCTGATTACCTTTTACCCAATCTACTTTGGTATACTTATTCAATTCTTCTAAAAAGATTTCTCCAGAATCATCTCCTAAAGAAACATATGCTACTTTTTTAAGATCCAGATTCTTAACAGGTAATATTGCCCTATCATTTTTGATTAAAGTTAAAGAATTCTCTACCAATTTATGATGTAAAACCTCATTGGCTATACTGTTAAGCTCTTCTGTAAGGTATTCTATTTTTACAGGTTTGTATTTATGAAGTCCTGCCTTGTATTTTGCTTGTAATATCTTTTTAACAGAACGCGACAAACGTTCTTCCGTAATTTCGCCTGCATAATAAGCAGATACAATTTTCTGAGATGCCAAAGGAACATCTTCAGATATTAAAAGAATATCATTTCCTGCTTTCAAAGCTGCCAGATCAATATCACCAGGTGCTTTAAAATCAGAAGCTCCTTTCATATTTAAAGCATCTGTGATGATTAATCCTTCAAAGCCAAGACTGTCTTGCAAAATATTAGTAACCACGTTCTCAGAAATCGAAGATGGATATCCTGATCGAGGTTCTAAACTCGGAATATTAAGGTGTGCCACCATTACACTAGATAATCCATCAGCAATTAGTTTACGATACGGATATAGCTCTATACTATCTATTCTTTTCTGATCAAAATTAATAGTTGGTAGTGTTTTATGTGAATCACTATCTGTATCTCCGTGACCTGGAAAATGTTTTGCACTTGCTAGCACTCCTTCTTTTTGCATTCCTTTCATGAAAGCTAATGCCTTTTCTGTAACATTATCTTTGTCTTCGCCAAAAGAACGATTTCCAATAATTGGGTTTTTAGGATTCGTATTCATATCAACAACAGGGGCAAAATTAATATGAACTCCTAACCGTTTACAGTGTTTAGCAATTTGTCGCCCAGTCTCTTCAATTAAATCATTATCCTGAATAGCTCCTAAAGTCATATTCCAGGGAAAAGCTTTAGTAGAATCCAATCGCATAGCTAATCCCCATTCTGCATCCATCCCAATAAGCAGAGGTACTTTGGAGAGTTCTTGATATTCATTGTTTAATTTAGCCTGACGTTTTGGTCCTCCTTTAGAAAAAATGATTCCTCCAATATGAAACTCTTCTATCAGTTTCTTTATTTTATCTGTCTCTTTCTTCGGTTTTGAAGAAAAGACATCTACCATAAATAACTGACCTATTTTTTCCTTAAGTGTCATTCTGTTATAAATACTATCTACCCACAATCTTTGGACATCATATTGATCTTTAACAACAAGTGGATTTAATGGAGTTATATCTGTTTTTAATTCAATAGTAAGCGAGTCAGACTGGTTTCCGTTAATCGAATCTTCTATCTTTAAAACATCAGATTGTTGAGAATAAACTGACAATGTGAAAATAAAAATTACATAGGAAAAGTATTTTTTAAAAGTATATCGCACAAAAAAACTAATTTAAAAAACGGTTATGCCAACTCTCTTTAGCAGGAACTTCCCAATCTGTCTTATATTCGGCAATATTAGTCACAAGGTTATTAAACACAATAGTATTCGGAGAAACAGATCGGTTTTTTGCCATTTTTCTAAAGTCCGTAAGGGATTTATATGCAACAAACTCTCCTTGTTTATAAGAAACATTCATTTTATCCATCAAATCCACATTGTAATCGCCTTCTAATTTCTGTATGAAATGTACAGAAGCATCTATAGAACATCCAGTTGCTTCATTAACATTTTGATCTAGAGCAATACTAATAAACCTTTTATATTTTATATCATATCCTGCCTTGAGATCGGATCCGTGTGCAGTCCATTGTGTTATAAAAGCATCTAACTTTTTTCTTATCTCTTCTAATTCCTCTAAAGTAAAGGATCTGTTTGCCTGATATATCCAAATTCTCGAGGTATCAGGGAGCTCATTAAAATCTACTAACATCAGCTTTCTTTTTATTCTCTAAAATAACAAAAACTATTTCTAATTGTTGCAACAAAAAAGAGTTAATATGAACAAACATATCAACTCTTTTATTATTGTATTTCATTTATTAAAAAATACTTTTATAAATCTTGGGCATTTGCAATTAATTCTGCTACATCCATCACGTCAATACTATCTTCTTTTTCTTTATTTTTAACACCATCCGTCATCATAGTATTACAGAAAGGGCAACCAGCTGCGATAATATCTGGCTTTGTTTCCAGAGCATCCTCTGTTCTCTCGACATTAACGTCTTTATTTCCTGGTTCTGGTTCTTTAAACATTTGTGCTCCTCCTGCTCCACAACATAATCCATTGCGCTTGCAGCGTTTCATCTCTATAAGCTCCACTTCTAATTTCTTAAGAAGATCTCTAGGCGCTTCATACACATTATTCGCTCTACCTAAGTAACAAGGGTCGTGAAAAGTAATACGCTTTCCTTTAAACTTTCCTCCCTGCACTGTTAATCTTCCTTCATCTAGTAAGGACTTAAGAAATTGTGTGTGGTGCATAACTTCATAATCACCTCCTAATACAGGATACTCATTTTTTAGCGTATTGAAACAATGAGGACAAGCGGTAACTACTTTCTTTATTTCATAAGCATTCATTACTTCGATATTAGTAACTGCTTGCATTTGGAACAAGAATTCATTACCTGATCTTTTAGCAGGATCACCGGTACAACTTTCCTCAGTACCTAATACAGCAAAGTCTACATTGGCACTATGAAGTAATTTCACAAAAGCCTTAGTAATTTTCTTGGCTCTGTCATCAAAACTACCAGCACAGCCTACCCAAAATAAAACTTCTGGCTTTTTTCCTTCAGCCATATACTCTGCCATTGTTGGCACCTTTACTGTTTCACTCATATGTATTTACTATTTATATATTATGATTTCCGTTTGAAAAATTATTCAAAACAAAAATTCATATTTAATCGTGTTTACCGTCGTCAAAAACTTCTATGGTTACTACTCTTTCTACCAGTTCAGTAAATTTACCAGTATATCGAGTAGCTTTTACCAAGTGATTATCAATCCAATGATAATTTCCTCCTCTTGGTTTCCCCATTAAAAGACTATGATATTTAAACCCATGTTTATTTAACCAAGTCTCTGTAACTTCTCTATGTTCTTCTGTTCTGGATGTAAAAAAGCATATAATATGCCCTTCTTCATACCATTTATTCAATGTAATTAATGCATCCGGGAATGGTTTACAAGTAGCCATTCTCTCTGGTTCTTCATTAGGAACATCTTCTGTAATTGTTCCATCAATATCGATAAGATAATTTTTAATCCCTTCTGGTAAAACAGGACTGATATGTTCTCCAGCTTCTATCTTATCATGCAATAATTTCTCTACTTCTTCCTTCTTCATAATTTCTAAATTCTCTTAAATTTTAAAGTTTATGGTTAATAGTTATGGTTAATAATATTATATTTTTTATTCCTGACTCCAGTTTAATCTATCCATTTGGTTAAATGGCCAAGGAGCTCCATTATTTTCTATATTAGACATCATATTGTTTAAGTCTGTTGGTGCTGCACTTTGTTCCATTACTAAATATCTTCTCATATCCATAATAATAGATAACGGACTAATACTTACAGGACAGGCTTCTACACAAGCATTACAACTGGTACAAGCCCATAATTCTTCTTGAGAAATATAGTCATTTAGTAATTGCTTACCGTCATCCACAAAACTACCATTCTTATCAATATTATCTCCAACTTCCTGAAGACGATCTCTGGTATCCATCATAATTTTACGAGGCGATAACTTCTTTCCTGTCTGGTTTGCCGGGCATTCACTAGTACAACGCCCACACTCTGTGCAGGTATATGAATTAAGCAATTGTACCCAGTTTAAATCCATTACATCTGATGCTCCAAACTTTTCTGGTTCAGCTTCGGCTTCATCATCTGCCGGAGCTGCAAATGGATCTGCATTAGGATCCATCATAAGCATCACCTCTTTGGTAACCGCTTCTAAGTTATCCATTTGCCCTTTTGGTTTTAAATCGCCATAATAGGTATTAGGAAATGCTAAAAGAATATGTAAATGTTTGGAGAAATATAAATAGTTTAGAAAAACTAATATTCCAATAATATGCATCCACCAAGCTCCTCTTTCTACTAGAATTAATGTTCCTTCGGACATTCCACTAAATAATGGTGAAATATATTGGCTTATTGGATATGCTCCTGCTTTTATATAATGTTCTGCGCCCAAATATTGTAACTGTAGATCCGCTGCATTCATCACTAGGAAAAGCGTCATCAATACCATTTCGAAATACAGAATCAGGTTTCCATCATTTTTTGGCCAACCTTTCATTTCAGGGTTCCAAAAACGTTTAATTCTAATTACGTTACGTCTGATCCAGAATATAACTACCCCTACAAATACTAAAAACGCTAAAATTTCAAAAGAACCTATTAGGAAATCATAAAGACCTCCTAAAAAAGCAAATATTCTATGGGTTCCTAAAATACCATCAATGATTATTTCCAGTACTTCAATATTTATAATAATAAATCCTAGATACACTATAATATGTAATGCACCAGAAACCGGTCTTCTTACCATCTTAGACTGTCCCAAGGCAATACGCGCCATATTATTGAAACGTTCTTTTTTATTATCTGTTCGATCTACATCCTTACCCAATCGAATATTACGAATGACTTTTCTAATGTTCTTAGTGAAATACCCAATTCCTGCTATTAAAGCAATTGTAAAAATGATATTAGGAATATACTGCATAGTTTGATAGTAGTTAGTTTATTGAATCTGTTGGTTTTACGTACGGCTTATTCTTTTTTCCAAAGACAGAGACATTAACGTATCTTGTAGGGTTCAATCGAAGATCCTGAAGTAATAATTCTAGTTCTTTACTGGCTTTTTCTAAATTACCATATAATTTATCGTCCTTAAGTAGTTTCCCGGCAGTTCCGTTTCCAACTTCTAAATCTTTAGAGATTTTCTCAAAATTAGCTAATACACCATCTAAATCATTAACCAATTTACCTATGTTGACCTTTGATAAGGAATCCGAGAATTGGTTAAGGTTTGTTGACATTTCGTCTAGATTAGAAAGTGTTTTATTTAACTTCCCTTCATTACCTGACAAAATATTGTTCAAAGCTCCAGACGCTCCTTTAAAGTTTCTAACCGTAACACTTAAATCGTTAAATATAGAATTCAAATTATTTTTATTATCAACTGATAAAATTTCATTTACAGAAGTTAATAAAGTATCTGCATCTTTTATTGCGGATTCTAATTTGAGCTGAAGAGGAGTTAACTGCTCATTTACCAGTTCGAGAAGACCTGCTTCTACCTTTCCTGGAAGCGTATCCTGATCTTTTGCTTCTAACCCTTGTTCATATATAGGTTCTATTGCAAGGCTTTTACCTCCTATTAAACCTCCTCCATAAACCTTTGCTAAGCTATTTTTAGAAAAAGCAAACTTATTATTGACATTAAATTTAACCAACAACTTCCCATTAGTATCGGCAAAACTAATAGAGATCACTTTACCAACGACTAAACCATTTATGGTAACAGGAGAAGATGGTATTAAACCTTCTACATTATCGTATATAGCATAAAAAGTCCTATCATCATTCAAAAGGTTTTTACCTTTTAAAAAACTATAACCAAAAATCAAAAGTGCTATAGCACACAGTGCTAAAATTCCTGTTTTAACTTCGCGAGTAAATTTCAAAATAGCATATATTTAGGAAACAAATTTAGAATAAAAAAAATACTTCTAAAGATTATTAACGAATGAATTCTCAGTATTTATTTAGATTAATTCGATGAAGCATCCATTTTTAACGCTTCTGTAAGTGGAATTAATTCATTATCCTTAAATGCAACTACAAAACACGAGGTGTATCCTTTCTCTACAGCTACTCCTTTTAATTCCTTGATTAAATTATAATTAGAAGTGTTTCCGAAATAATATTTATACAAGTCATCAAACTGAACTTTCGATAATTGATCCAGTCCATTAAAATTTTTCGGGTCAAGCTCAATATCATTAGAACCTGCTGCAATCTGAACTTTAAAAATTATATCATCATATAATTGCTCTCCCACTATTTGTGTTATAGAATCATTAGTAACTGTTTTTTGGATTTCAGGTTCTGGAACATAATACGCTGCATCCAAACTTTCCTTATAGTCTACGATTGATTTAATTATGGATTTAGCCATTTCTTCCTGACCTTTTTTAGAATTAAGATACTTTCCTTCTTTATTATTGGTAAGAAACCCTAATTCTATAAGTACGCTTGGCATATATGTTTGATGCAATACAACAAAACCAGCTTGTTTTACTCCTCTACTTTTCCTTTTTAATGTTTTATTGAATCGATTCTGCACAAAACTTGCTAACGTAAGGCTTTGATCAAGATACTCTTCCTGCATTAATGTTAATCCAATAATAGATTCTGGAGAATTGGGATCAAACCCATCATAGTTTGCTTCATAGTTATCTTCCAGTAAAATAACCGAGTTTTCGTTTTTTGCGACATTAAAGTTTTCATCATTAGCGTGCAAACCGAGTACAAATGTTTCTGTTCCATATGCTTGAGAATGATGAGAGTTACAATGAACAGATACAAATAGATCTGCCTTTGCTTTATTTGCTATACTCCCTCTCTCATGTAATTCGATAAATTTATCATCCTTTCTAGTATATACTACTTTAAATCTATCGTCCTTTTCTAAAGCCGTTCCAACTGCTAATACTACTTTAAGTGCAATATCCTTTTCTTTATAACCATTTCCTCTATTTCCAGGGTCATGTCCACCATGTCCAGCATCCAAAACCACGACAAACTTTTCCTTATAACTATCCGGAGCTACTGATATAGAAAATGCAGACAGTATAAAAATCAATACAATCGACAAGGAGCTATATATTATTTTCTTTTTCATAATTACACAAAATTATCACTTAGCTTGAAACATTACCTAATTGTTTCCGTATTTAGTATAATAATTCTAAAATCATAAGGTTATGATCTTAGAAATTACAATACAAGTTTTATTTATAATAACGTTAGAGCGCTGTATTTGATATAAATATTTATTTTTTTACCAATTACAATCTCTACATAAAAAATATATGTAATTTTGGCACTTCAAAAACTAAGCCATAGTTTTACAAAAATAGGATTTAAACCATTGCAAACAACGGTACGTAACATACTTTATTCACTAAGTTTTTCACTATTTTGTATTTGTTATACAACTGCACAAGAGTTTGATAAAACCACTAAGAAACCAGTTCCAGTTCAAAAGGATACTCTTTCTATACCTAAAAACACTGTAGATCCGAAATCGGAAATACTACAGAATGAGAAAGATCAAGACACCACCAAAAAAGATACTGTTGCTGAACCACCACAATTATTGACAGATAAAGTAAAGTATAAATCAACTGATTATATGAGACTTAGTCGTAGAGAAAACAAAATGTACCTCTACAATGAAGCTGAAATCATATATGGTGAAATGCAAATTAATGCAGGACTCATTATCGTCGATAATGCTAAGAACGAAGTATACGCATATGGTATTAAGGATTCTGTTGGCGATTATTCTCAGACTCCAGTTTTTAAACAAGCACAGAATATAGTAGAACCAGACTCTATCCGTTTTAATTTTGATACAGAAAAAGCGCTTATTTACAATTCCAGAACCAAACAAGGTGAAATGAATGTTAAAGGAGAAGTGTCAAAAAGAGTGAATGACTCTGTAATATATATGAGTAATGTAAAATTCACCACTGCAGAAGACGTTGATAATGCAGATTATTACTTTTATGCAAGACGGATAAAACTAGTGCCAAAAAAGAAGATTGTAACTGGACTTGTTAATATGTTTATCGCAGACGTTCCTACTCCTCTTGGTTTACCATTTGGGTATTTCCCTTTACAAGAAGATAGAACTTCTGGGTTTATTATTCCTAGTTATGGAGAAGAAAATAATAGAGGATATTTTCTTCAGAATGGTGGATACTATTTTGCACTTAGTGATTTTGCAGATTTAACTGTGACTGGTGATTACTATACAAATGGTAGTTACACACTCCTAGCGGAATCCGCATATGCAGTACGTTATAAATATAGAGGTAATGTTCGTTTTAGGTTTGAAAATAATCTAACTAGCGAAAGAGGATTTCCTGATTTTGCTAGAACTACTACATATAACCTTCAGTGGTCTCATAACCAGGATGCAAAAGCTAATCCTAATTCGAGGTTTTCTGCATCGGTAAATTTTGGAAGTAGTGACTTTTTTCAGCAGTCTACAAATCAGTTAAATACTGGTAATTTCTTAAACAATCAGCTTAGTTCTTCTATTTCCTACGCTAAAACATTTCAAGGAGATCCTCAGGTGAATGTCAATTTAGCCGCCACCCACAATTCTAATACTCAAACAGGAATAGTTAATCTTTCTCTTCCTAATGTAAATGCTAGTGTATCACGAATATTTCCTTTTGCTCCAAAAGTGGGTGTTAAAAAAGGAATTATTCAAAATATCAATACACAATATAACTTTAGAGGAGAAAATAGAATTCAGACTACGGATGACGAGCTTTTTACTTCTGAGATGTTTAGAGGTGCTAGTATAGGAATGCAACACTCTATTCCTATTAGTACTAATTTTAAGATCTTTAAATATCTAAGTGCTACAATGGGAACAAGCTTCCAGGAGAATTGGGTATTTGAGGTTATCAAACAGCGTTTTGATGAAGATGCCAATGAGGGCGTAGGTGAAGTGGTAAGAGACACGGTTACAGGTTTTGATGCATACAGAACTTATAATTTTTCTACTAGTTTAGGAACCACTATCTATGGTACCTTTAACTTTAAAAAAGATAAAAAAATACAAGCGATCCGTCATACAATGAGACCTTCTATAAGCTATAGTATCAATCCAGCTTTTGATCAATTCTATGATGAATATACTATCCCTGATGATCCGAATACACCAGATATTGATGAAACAGTTGTTGAATATTCGCGTTTTGAAGGTGGTTTCTTTGGTGCACCAAGTAATACTTTTTCGAGTAGTGTAGGATTCTCTCTTAGCAATAACCTAGAAGCAAAAGTAAGAAGCAGAGACACCACCGCTACTGAACCCAAAAAAGTAGTACTATTAAATAATTTGAATTTTCGAACTGCTTATAATATTGCTGGTGACTCACTTCAAATTAGTCCTTTATCAATAACCGGAAATATCCCAATAGTTCAGAATAAATTAGATATTAATTTTAGTGCTGAGTTAGATCCTTATGCATTAGACAACAACAACCGTAAAATTGATGTTTGGAACATTGAGAATGGAGGTAGTTTATTTAGGTTAACAAGAGCCAGTGCTAATTTTGGATACTCGTTCTCAAGCAAAGATTTTGAAAAAGGAAAATCTGATGAAGACCCTTTAACGAACCAGACATTAAGGAATGGTGGTAGGCCTGATAATCTATTTGGTGGGGGAACAGATTTTAGAGAAGAACAAACATATCGACAAAACGATAATAATCGTGAACAAAAGGATGTCAAAAATTATAATTACAAAATCCCTTGGTCCTTACGTTTATCATACACAGTTAATTACAGCAATAACGCACGACAAAACGAAATATCATCTCATTCTATTATGTTCTCCGGTGATGTCGAATTAGCTCCTAAGTGGACTGTAGGCGTATCTTCTGGTTATGATCTTAAAAATCCAGGATTTACATATACCAACCTCAGATTCCAAAGAGACTTAGACAGCTGGAATATGAGTTTTAACTGGATTCCTTTTAGTGAAAGAACATCCTGGAACTTCTTTATTGGAATCAAATCTTCTGTTCTTAGTGATATTAAGTACGATAAAAGACGAGAACCGGACAGACAACTTTAATATAGGTATGAGGTTTAACCCTTCGACACGCTCAGGGTAAAGGTTTGAGGAATTAAATTTATGAAATCTATATAAACAATAATACTTTGCACATATCATGAAAAAAATTATAACTACTTCTAAAGCTCCAGCTCCAATCGGACCTTACAATCAAGCCATTCTTAACGGAAATACACTATATACTTCTGGTCAGATTGCAATCAATCCGGAAACAGGTGAACTAGTCATGGATGATATAAAAACAGAAGCGGAACAAGTAATGCAGAATCTCAAAGCAATTTTGGATGAAGTAGGTATGACTTTCGAAAATGTTATTAAAACGACTATTTTCTTAAGTGACATGAATAATTTTTCAAAAGTAAATGAAATTTATGGAAACTATTTTGATGAAGATACAGCGCCAGCCAGAGAAACAGTAGCAGTTGCCGCATTACCTAAGTTTGTAAATGTAGAAATATCTGTGATTGCCGTAAAATAATTTTTTGTAAAAAAAACATACTATAAAACTCAAGTAAAATTTACTTGAGTTTTTTTATTTTTAATCATGCTTGATTTTAAAATTAGTTCAGAAGATAGTTTATCCAAAATTATTACGGAAAAAGGAATTACTTCTTGGTCTGAACTCATAATCTATGTAAAAAACATACCCTACGGCAGAAATTTCAATAGAACTGATGCCACATTAGTAATTACAGAAAATAAAGGAACATGTAGTTCTAAACACTCGTTCTTAAAAAGAATCGCAGATCTAAACGGAATGAATGACATTAAGCTCATTATCGGGATCTATAAAATGAACGCTACAAATACTCCTAAAATAGGTAATGTAATTCTAAATAATGATGTGAAATATATTCCAGAAGCACATTGTTATTTAAGATATAATGACGAAACAATTGATGCCACTTCTAATTCATCAGATTTTGGAAGGATTATAAACGATGTTATCATTGAAAAAAACATACAACCAAATCAGGTAGGAAGTTATAAGATAAAATATCATCAGGCTTTTATCAAAGAATGGATCGTCTCAGAAAAACTAAATTTTTCATTTGAAGAAATATGGAAAATAAGAGAGCAGTGCATAGAGAACTTATCCAGTCAATCTAAGAATAGTACCAACATATAAAAAACACCATCAATTTTCGTTCATCTTAATATATTCTATTTTTACTATTCTTGTATTCATTATTTCTTTTAAAGTTTTCACAACCAAAAACAATACTCTTCTCAACACCTTTAAAATCAACATCTAAGAGCGATTTTAAAATTTTGGCACGGCGATTGATTATATAATATCAAATAACAATTAAAATTATATATTATGAAAAATTTACTATTTAAATTCAAATTTGATTTTACATCTTTCGTTAACTTTTTAAAAGAACTTCCTGCATCTTCAGCTTATGCAATTCATAGGTAATCAGAAGATGATAATTCAGGAAATATTAACCGGTAAAAATTCCGGTTCTCCCGAAGATTATCGGGTACGAAGATTTAAGAAACCTTAAAAAGCGAGACATTATAAAAATGATCTCGCTTTTGTATTTTAATTCACTTTTCATCCTTTTCCTATTTTTTTTAGAGTTCGAGTTTTGACTTCTAAAGAATTTTGATGCAAAACTACCATCCCATTACTCTTTTATTCTATGATCTAACTCATAAAACAACAAGAAGAAAGCATCTACTTTTGGAGTAACTAAAAAAAAACAATTGATATGCATTTGACATCATTGCTTAAGGACATTACATATGGAGATCACAAACCCGTAATCACGAAATTAATGGAAAGTGAAACCTCCAAAGAAATTAGAATAGTATTTAAAAAAGGGCAAGAGATGAAAAAACACCAAACCATATTCCCTATAACGGTAGCCGTTTTTGAAGGAGAAATTGGTTTTGTTGTAGATGATATAACGTATGCCCTTAAAAAAGGGGATATAATTTCTTTAAAACCACATATCGGTCACAGCCTAATTGCATCAGAAAATAGCATTGTATGGCTTTCTTTATCCAAAAATGATTCTGTAGAAAGGGTACAACAGATAAATAAGTAACACTAAATAGTGTTTATACAGATAATATATCAGAAATACGTAGTAACTCTTTATTGATACTGTGATCTTCTTTTAATCCTTCATCAAAATTGGTTGCCACAATTTTATTGTTAAGTAATCCAACCATTACATTTTCTTCTCCGTCTAACAGCAATTCTACCGCTTTTACACAAAGCCTACTTGCTAATGTTCTATCGAAGCAAGAAGGAGACCCTCCACGCTGCATATGACCTAAAACTGTTACTCTCACATCATAATCTGGTAAATTATCTGTAACATAATCCGCAAGTTCATATACATTTTTTCCGATTTTATCTCCTTCGCATACAACTACGATACTAGAAGATTTACCAGAACGTTTACTTCTCTTTAAGGACTCTAGCATTCTGTCTAACCCTAAATCTTCTTCCGGAATTAGTATTTCTTCTGCTCCTGCTCCTACTCCGCTATTTAGTGCTATAAATCCTGCATCTCGCCCCATAACTTCAATAAAAAATAAGCGATCATGTGAACTAGCAGTATCTCTAATTTTATCAATAGCTTCTACAACAGTATTCAACGCTGTATCATATCCTATCGTAAAATTAGTGCCTGCTATATCATTATCAATAGTTCCAGGAACACCAATAACAGGAATATTGTGCTCTTTACTAAATATCTCGCCGCCTTTAAAAGTACCATCACCACCAATCAATATCATGGCATCAACTTCTGCTTTTTTAAGATTCTCTGCTGCTTTTTTTCTTCCCTCTATCGTTCTAAATTCTTCAGAACGTGCCGATTTAAGAATTGTGCCTCCTGCACTTATTATATTACGAACACTTCTGGCGTTCATTTCACAATAATCATTTTCTATCATTCCTTGATAGCCTCTATAAAAACCTATACATTTTACTTTGTAATATGAACAAGCACGAGCAACTGCTCGTATAGCAGCATTCATTCCAGGAGAATCTCCACCAGAGGTCATTACTCCGATAGTCTTAATTTGTCTAGCCATTTATTGTTTGTAAAATTTAATCAAATTACTAATTCTTATCTGTAAAATTAATAAATTCTGGTGTGTCTATTTTGGTTGTGTCTTGTGTTTTTACAACCAAAGTATCCTTTTGCTTTTTAGAATTAAAAACCTTTTGCCAAAGTTCGTTAAAATTATTAAAATCTACGGAGTACGATAATCCTAAACCCTGTTTATAACCTTGAGATTCTCCTATATATTGAATCTCATTCTGTCGATTAAAAATCTTTCCTTTTAATGTTCCATCTTCATTAAAAAGATATTCTACTTCTACATCTCCCGTGACTACAGATTCACTTACACCACCTATTGGAACTCCTACTCGCCCATTAATCAAAATTCTGTTGTTGATCTGAGTAGAAACCGTAACTCCAAACTGATCTGCAGCCTCTTGATCCACATTTCTATTTCCTTGAACATAGTTTACACCAACTCTAAATTTATCATCATCACCCGAAAATATACCATTTACCAGTCCTGCTGCACGTTCAACTAAATTTCCTGTTATAAAAGTTGGATCAAGATTCCCACTATAAAACTGTCCTTGGGTAACTAATGATAGGGCTTGTAATTCTTTAGTTGCTTGATCTTCTAATTGATATTCTAATTCACTCTTAGCAACAGAGCTTAAATTCGGTAATTCTATATTGAAGTTAAGATCTGGTTGTATTAATTCTCCATTTAAATCTACCACTACTTCTACAGGAATTTTTCTATTGATCGTAGCATTCTCCAATAATACTGCTGGATTTGCTTCGGTTTTATATACCGCACTTAAATTAAGTTTTGCTCTAGTTGGACTACCATCCCAGTTAATACTTCCACCTGATCTCACTGTAAAATCTTTACCAACCAAAGCTCCATATCTAAAATTATAGCTTCCCTCATACGCTACAAAATCCCCCCACATATTAAACTTACCATTCGTATTGATCTCAATAAGTAGTGTACCTGCTCCTCGCCCTTTTAAGGAACTACCTGTTTTTTTATCCACAACCACTTCTACCAATGCATTATCATTAACATCTAGATCAAAATTAAGCTCTAATCCTTTAATTTCTTTTAATACGATTTCTTTTCCCTCTAAACGTGCTTTCTTTTCTTCAAGGGTTAAAAAATGAATATAGGAGTTATCACCAATCGATTCGGATTCATTTAACGGAATTTTAAAAACAGTGCCTTCTTCTGTAGTAGCATTTACATTGATAACTAAACCATCTGTTGGACCTTCAATGGTTGCATCACCACTAATGAAACCGGTTCCATAATATAAAGAATCTTCATCTTCTTCTGTATCCAGAACCAATAATCTTTCATTAGCTATTAGTTTAAGTCCCAACTCCCATTTAGAAAAACGCTGATGCCCAATGAATCCTCCTAAAATTCCTCTCGTATTATACTTTGTATCAGTAATATCTACATTATCAAAATTAAATCGCTGTTCATTTAAGATAATTCTCGAATCGTTATCTAAATCAAGGTCTACATTTAGGTATGGAATTTTTAATCCAGCTTCATTCAATTTTAAGACTCCATCGATAGAAGGATTCACGTAATTCCCGGTTACCTTTGCGTTACCAGTTACTAAGCCTCTAAGATCCGATATCACGATTCCCCCCAAAGCGCTAAATCCAGACATATCTAACTGATCCAAACTTACATCTATATTCATGTCTGGGTTATTATTAGACACGTCAATTGATCCAATGGCAGAAAGTGTTTTTTGATTATCCTTATTCACCAATCTGGTATTCACCTTGTATTCTGTAAGCGATTCATTACCAGAAACATTTACTCTAAGCTCTCCTAAATCCGAATCATTTACGGCCAAATCATTGATAATTACAGTAGAGCTCGGAAAATAGACTCCCTTATCCTGAAGTACCGTTAGATCTCCGTCTACTATTCCAGATAATTTTAGATTCTCTATGTATGGTGTAATCTTATTTAAATCTACATCCTCGAAGGTTGCTTTGATGTCTTTATTGTTTTTACCTTCCATAACACCAGAAACACTTATTTGTTCTTCTTCATGTCTTAACAGGATGGATCGAATATCTATATTTTGAAAATTATTATCAAAAATGATTTTATTATTACTTTTACTTCTATTGGGGTTTGCATACCAAGTATATCCTTTAAAAGTAAAGTCAGATTTTTTAAATCCTAGAACAGAATTATTGTCTTCATTAATCGTATGATAAAATTCCAGATTATAGTCATCCACATTATTCTTACCTCCTTTAAATTCTGATCGCATAAACAACGTATCTTTTAGCGTCACATTAATCAGGCTAAATTTAGACACATCATAGTATTTGGTATCAATACTATCAATTGCAACGTAGGTGTTAAATAAAGGGTTTTTATTATCCACCTGTATGTCTACTTCTTTCATTAAGTTATCGAACGCCTTTATAGAAGGTGATTTAAAAGTTAGCTTAAATTCGGAATCGTTACTTTCTACTTTACCTTTTATAAAGGTATTAGGTGCGAACTCAATTTCTGGAAAAAACACATCTACGATTTTATTATAAATCTTAAAATTGAATTCCATGAATTCATTATCCGTGATCTCGGTAGGTTCAAAATTAGTATATAAACTACCTATAGAATTGCGAAATAAGTCATACACGTTTTCGAATCTAAAAATTCCTTTAACACTTCCATCAATAATATCTGGGCTATTCATCGTAATAGTCCTTACATTTTGATCATCAAAACTAGAATTGATCTCGAAATCGTCAAAATAGTAGCTTGCATTTTGGTTTTTGTATAATGTTTTTTCGAAAGAAATTGTACCAAAAGCATCATTAATTCCGGTTCCTTTCATTTTCATTATTACATCACCATTAAAAATAGACATACTATCTCTGGTAAAAACATTTAACTGTTTTAAATCTATATGATCTACATTTGCAGCAAAATCATAATTATTGATTTCCTCTGATAAATCAGCCACACCATTAAATGTGAATTTCACGTTAGGATCATCAGAAATTAGTTTCCCATCAAAAACGGGATCTTTTAGATTTCCGAAAACATTCAGATTCGTATAAGAATATCCATTAAATTCTAGTTTCCTGATATCTCCTTCTAATTTTGTATCAAGATTTTTCAAGGTAAACCCGCTTCCATCAACATGGATATCAAAAGCGGCATTTCCTAAGCGTGATTTACCTAGTAACTGCCCAATATTAAAGTTATTAGAAATAACATTCCCATTGTAAGTTGCTTCTTTTACATCATCGAGGTTTCCTAATAAAACAAAAGCATTGATTTTACCTAGCTGAGAATAGAAATCCATATCTACATCAACATCCTTTATAGTCACAATGGTAGTACCTACACCTTTTACACTTCCTAATTGATATAATTGTTTTGGTAATGACTCGCCTAAAATTCCTGGCAGTAAATTAACAAGGTCGTAATAATTAGTTGTTAAGTTTTTTAAATCACCGTCCAATCTAAACTTAGATGCGTTTGTAACCGCATTTCGTATTCTAATATCTCCTTGAATTATGGATCTATCTAATCCGGTAATGTTTGAGTTTAATATTTTAAAATCGTTAAGAGTACCTTTGATGTTAGTATTTCTAACCATAAGATCTTCATCATTACCAAATTCTTTGTAAAAAGGTATTAAATCATTCGTAGAGATAGTAGCTTTTGTAAAATCAGCATCAATGTCCACACTATTCTCAAAATCTACAAGCCCTCCTCTTTCATAAGAAAACACAATTTCAGCTTCTACCTCAGAATCTATTGTTTTTATTAACAATTCATGAAACTTCATTTCAGTGGGGGTGATTGAAAACTTAGTTTTTAGGTTAGAAACATTCAATCCTCTATGATCCTTGAATGAAAGTACATTGGTGGTAATATGAAAATCTTCTCCATCGACTTTTAAGCTCTCAGCATCTAAAGTAATATCTCTTAAAACAACAATTCTGGGAGTATTTAGATTTTCATCTATATAACTAAACTTACTATTATCCATAGTAACACTTCCGGTGGTCAATAAAAACTTTGTATCAGATGTAGAAGTTTTTCCTGTATTGAATTTTCTAATAAAAGTCATTAGGTTATCACTACGCTCATCTTTATACATTTTCATTCTAAATGTGAGATCATCTATAGAAACATCACCTAATTCCGGTTGGCCTTTAGAAATTTCTCTAATATTCAGAACTGATGTGGCGATGCTTTTAGCGTATAACAATGTATCCTGATGATGGTCTTTTACAAAAACCTCTTTAAGGCTAACATCTCCTGAATATGTTAATCCTACACGACCAACATTTATATCTACTCCATATTCTTTATTAAGATAGTTTGTGATTTTTCTGCCAAAAAAAGTTTGAACAGCGGGAATGGAAAATAAGATCACCAATAGTATAAATAGCGAAATAAGGGTAAGTAAAACCCTCTTCAATATTTTCCCGAATTTTTTGATACGTTTTATTGTTTTAACTTTGCTGACAATATTAACAATTTCTATGCCCTTTTCCTCATAATGAGTTCACAAAATGTATACATCTTAGGTATTGAATCTTCTTGCGATGATACCTCCGCTTCTATATTATCCAACGGTACAGTATTATCAAATGTTGTAGCCACACAAAAAATTCATGAACAATATGGTGGGGTGGTTCCCGAATTAGCTTCTAGAGCGCATCAACAAAACATTGTTCCTGTAATTGATCAGGCTATAAAACAAGCTAATATTGATAAATCTGATCTAAGCGCTATAGCATTTACCAGCGGCCCTGGTTTAATGGGATCATTATTAGTAGGAACATCATTTGCTAAGTCTCTAGCGTTAGCTTTAAACATCCCTCTAATCGATGTAAATCACATGCAGGCACATATACTCGCACATTTTATTGATGAAGACGCATTTGAAAAACCAGATTTTCCGTTCCTTGCTTTAACAATTAGTGGGGGTCATACCCAAATTGTTAAAGTGAATGATCATTTTGATATGGAAATTATTGGTGAAACTATCGATGATGCTGTTGGAGAAGCATTTGATAAAAGTGCCAAAATACTAGGTCTTCCTTATCCTGGTGGACCTTTGATCGATAAACATGCACAATCTGGTAACCCTAAGGCATTTCCATTTACAAAACCACGTGTAGATGGATTAAATTTTAGTTTTAGTGGACTTAAAACTGCAGTATTATATTTTGTTCAAAAACAGGTAAAAGAAAATCCTAACTTTATTAAAGAAAATCTGGAAGATGTTTGTGCATCTATTCAATATACAATTATCAATATCTTAATTGATAAATTAAAAAAAGCTTCTAAAGAAACTGGAATAAAATCTATTGCTATCGGTGGTGGTGTTTCTGCTAATTCGGGAATACGAAAAGCTCTTAAAGAAGGTGAACAGAAATATGGCTGGAAAACTTTTATACCAAAATTTGAATATACTACTGATAATGCGGCCATGATAGGGATCGTTGGGTATCTAAAATATCTTAAAAAAGATTTTACTGATATGAGTGTTGTCGCAAAAGCTAGAATTAAGTTTTGAATAAATTGTTAGATTATTCAATTATTATAGCCTTGGATTGTTATAAATGAGAAATCAGAAATTAAAACATGCAATTATTCTATAGCAAAGATATTACAGAAGCTACTAAAGAATTTGAATTCTCTAGAGAAGAAAGTAAACATATTTCTAAAGTATTACGAAAAAAAGAAGGTGACATGCTTCAGATCACAAATGGCTTGGGATTACTTTGTAAAGGGGTAATAACATTTTCTAGCCCTAATAAATGCATTATACAGTTAAAACATAAAGAACTCCAAACTCCTAAAAAATATAGATTACATCTAGCAGTTGCTCCAACTAAAATGAATGATCGATACGAATGGTTTTTAGAAAAAGCCACTGAAATCGGAATTGATGAAATCACACCAATCATTTGCGATCATAGTGAGAGAAAAGTTATAAAAACAGAACGTTTTGAACGTATTTTACAGAGTGCTATGAAACAGTCTTTACAATGTTATTTACCTAAACTGAACCCTGCTATTTCATTTTCCGAGTTTATACAGAAAGAAAATACAGATCAACTACTCATTGCCCATTGCGAAGAAACTAAAAAGCAATCTCTAAAAGATATATTGACTATAAAAAACAGCAGCACCATATTAATCGGTCCTGAAGGTGATTTTTCTGCTAAAGAAATTGAAAAAGCAATAAAGGTAGGATATAAACCAGTCACTCTAGGAGAAACCAGACTTAGAACGGAAACTGCTGCTATTGTTGCTGCACATAGCGTTGCTTTTCTAAATTCGTAATACGATAATTTGGTGTCTTTATTATTACCAATAAAAATATAGTATTAAAAATTAGACACTTAAAATGTGTCTTTACACCTTTTGATGGTTATTTTTAAATTGATGACACTACAGAACCTGCCCCCATTACATCAGTTAATACCATTAGCAGTCTAAAGTTTATCAATGAATTCATTATTTCAGTTCAAGATATTAATGGAATACCAATTGGTGGTTTCTAAGAATAATTTTAATGCCTTTTTACATCAATTAAGTCAATTAATTATTTTTAAGGTGTTTCCTTAGCAATCGATGTTTCTTCTGAATAAATTATTAACTTTAACTTACAAAAGTAAAATTATTGTTACGTAATAATTAAGGTTGATAAATTACTAAAAACTATGGTTTTACCCTTCTTATTTCTTCGTATATTTAACGCTCAATTTTCACTCAATTATAATTACTATTATGAAAAAACTTTATTTTTTACTTTTTACTATTACACTCTCTTTAGCTTCTTATGGTCAAAATCCCATAATAACTGCTATTGTGGATGGAGATTGTTCTGGAGGAAATCCGAAATTGTTAGAGATTTATGCTGACGGAATGGTTGATTTTTCTTTATACTCTTTAGAAAATCAAATTAATGCTGGTACAACTTGGGGAAACACTCAGGATCTTTCTGGACTTGGAACAGTAACAGACGGGTTTGTTTATATCACTACTACGGGAAGCGCAACTAGTATTACTTCAGAATTCCCCTCATTGGCTACTGCTAATATTATTACCTCTAATACTATAAACCTTAATGGGGATGATAGAGTTAGAATTATATTAAATAGTTCTGGTGCAACGGTAGATCAATACGGTGTAGATGGTACGGATGGAACTGGTGCTACTTGGGAATATGCGGATTCTTATGCTAAACGAGTTGATGGAACAGGGCCTGATGCTGGCTTTATAGAAGTAAACTGGACGATACCTGGAGTAAGAACTTTAAACAATCTTGGAACTTGTCAAGGCGGCACAGATACATTTGAAACACTTATCGGTGGTATCGGAACATATACAACTACTGTGTCTACAACACCTTCAATAAATGTTGGTGGTGCAGTTTCAGGGTTAAATTATTTTGAAGCAAATGGCCCTTCTAATGAGGGTACATTTACAGTTTCTGCTTTAAACTTAACCGCAGATCTTACAGTAACTGCTCCAATGAATTTTGAAGTTTCACTAACTACAGGAACTGGTTTTGGATCTTCCGTTGCAATTACTCCTAATATGGGAACAATCGCAACTACTACAATTTTTGTACGTTTAGCGGCTGGTTTAACATCTAATTCTTATATGGGAGATGCTACTGCATCATCTACAGGAGCCGCTGATCAAACTGTGGCATTAAGCGGAACTGTTTCTCCAGCTGATCCTCAATTTACAATTACTGGATTTATTGGTGATTTTTCATATTTTGAAGGAGCAGGTCCTTCTGCTGAAGACAGTTTTAACGTAGAAGGTTTATTCCTTACTAATGACATTACTGTAACTGCACCAATGAATTTTGAAGTTTCGCTAACTACAGGAACTGGTTTTGGATCTTCTGTTTCTATTACGCCAACTACGGGAACTGTAAATAGTACTGAAATTTTCGTAAGAATGGTATCTGGTCTTACTGCTAATTCATATACAGGAGACATTATAGTATCTTCAACTGGCGTAGCAATGGATGAAACCATTGGATTAAGTGGCACAGTATCTCCAGTTGCGACATGTGCAAACGTTGGTGATATTATCATTACAGAAGTGATGCAAAACCCATCAGCTGCTGGAAATGATCCTAATGGAGAATATTTTGAGCTATATAATACTACAGGAAGTCCAATTGATATACAAAGTTGGATCATTAAAGATGAAACTTCTACCACAGAAATACATGTGATAGCATCATCAGTAGTTGTTCCAGCAATGGGATATGTGTTGTTAGCTAATGAAGCAACTCCAAATGGGGGAATTACACCGGATTATACTTATGATGTAATTTCTCTAGGAAATTCTACAGATGGGCTTATTATAGAATGTAGTTCTACAATTATAGATCAGGTTATCTGGGATAATGGAGCTACGTTTCCTGATCCTACAGGAGCGAGTATGGAATTATCCATTAACGATTTAAATAGTACTGCTAACGATGATGGTGCTAATTGGGCCGAAGCTATTACAGCATTTGGTAGTGGTGATCTAGGTACTCCTGGCGCTGCTAATGATAATGCAAGTACACTATCTGTTGATTCGTTTGATGAACCTACAAATAACTTCGCTATATCTCCTAACCCTACAAATACAGGTTTTGTAAATATTACTACAAAATCTAACACTACTGTTAGTGTTAGCATTTTTGATATGTTAGGGAAACAAGTTATTTCTAAAACTTTAAACGATACTCGTTTAAATGTATCAGACCTAAATACTGGTATTTATATCGTGAAATTAGATCAAAATGGCACATCGGTTACTAAGAAATTAGTGATCAAATAAGCTTTAAATTATACTAATTAAAAAGAGCATTATCATTGTTGATAATGCTCTTTTTAAATTCTAAGTTTTAGTATTAAAATAAATCTAAGCATAATAAATCCAAATATTTTCTTCCTTATATTCTCCAAAATTGTTTTTCACATCTATTTTTATCAGATTCAAAGCTCCATCAACCATATAAGTCCCCGATTTTATTATTTTTATATCTAGTAAGTTTTCCCAGAAATGAATATCACCAATAACATTCATAGACTTTTCACATACTTTAATAATCTTTGCTCCACTCTCTAAATGAGTTCGGATCCAAGGATCCATAATCTTACCGTTCTCTTGTAAGCTCATATAATTCTTCATCTTCATCTCAGGAAATTTATATTTTAGAATTGGTCTTATAGGGATTATAAAATTCTTATGCCCCAAATCTTCCTTGACTTTTTTAGCTCTTGCTATTAATAATTTACTAAATCCCTGCCCTTGAAACTCTTGAGTAACAACAATCTGCAAACCACCTAAACTATTTGGTTGTATACCGCTTTCAAAATCACTAATTCCTTTTTTAACAAGCCAATCCCATCCTTCTTCAGGTAATTCCGTAAAAGGTTGGTCCCAAAAAATAGGCACTATATTCATAAAGCCAATGAGCTTATTATCCTCTCTTATCATAAAAAGTTGGGTATTGGGAAAGTACTCCTCCAGCCTACTCCAATATTTTTTGGTGGTTTGAGAATTTAAAATAACTTCTGGGAATGCAAAGTTTATCGCGTTTCTGTATTGTTCCAAAAGGTGTGCATCTAAATCAGAAAACGTTAGATATTGCATCTATATTCTTGTTAATTAGTAAATGAGATTATGGTATTTTATGGAACATAATAAAGTTCAAACAACCTATGGTTCCACGCTTTCTTCTTAATACATGGTATTAGGGTTTGCTGATTTTTTTGGAATCTGCTGAATGGAATCCCAATGTTCACATATTTTTCCATGCTCATCAAACCGAAAAAAATCCATCGTAACATATTCGTCATTACCAGGCCAGGTTTGATGGGTATGAAGTGCCACCAAATTGCCTTCAGCAATACATCTCACAAACTTAATAGACTTATCCGGATACTCTTTTTGCATCCTGTCAAAGTAAGCAATAAACCCTTCGGTACCATCTGCAACGTCCGGATTGTGTTGAATGTATTGATTGCCAAGATATTTTTTCACTGCTTCTTTTGGATTACCTTCATAAGCCATTTTATAAAAAGCAATGGCATTCTTTTTATTTTCTTGTTGGTTCATATTTCTCTTCTATTTCTGCAATTCCATATGCAAAATTGGATACGGTTTTCCCGAAGCATCTAATTCAGAACGACTGATAGTTTTAAATCCAGAATGCTCATAAAATCCAACTGCCTGTTCATTCTGGTCATTTACATCTACTTTAGTTATATCGAGTTCATTAATCGAATATTGCAATAGTGTTTTGCCTATACGCTTTCCTCGATATTCGGGATGAATAAAAAGCATCTCCAAATTCTGTTCCGCTACCCCTAAAAAACCAACAATATCTTTGTGTTCATTTCTGATGCATCGTAACTCTACAGCATCTAAATATTGGTTTAAAATTAACGGTTTAAAATATGCTATATCTTCCTCCTTTAAAAAATGATGAGTAGCCCTGACTGAAGCTTCCCAAACTTCTACAATCTCTGGATATTCAGTTTTATCAACCTTATCGATATTGTATTTCATATTGTATTAACTTTCGCTGCTTTTCAAAGTTTGATCAACATAAGCGTCTATAATCTCTTCCAAAATATCCAAAGGAACGGCTCCGTTTTTTAGTACCGCATTATGAAAATCCCTTAAATCAAAACGATCACCAAGCTTTTGTTTCGCTTTTTCTCTAAGTTCTAATATTTTAAGCATCCCTATCTTATAGGCACAGGCTTGTCCTGGCCAAACGATATACCGTTCTATTTCTGTAGTTACTTCGCTAGTAGTCATTCCGGTATTTTGTACCATATAATCAATCGCCTGTTCTCTTGTCCATTTTTTATGGTGAATTCCTGTATCTACAACAAGACGTACTGCTCTAAACATTTCTGCCTGTAACCTTCCCAGATTTCCAAAAGGATCATTTTCATAAAACCCTAGCTCCCAAGCTAACTGCTCAGAATATAATGCCCAACCTTCTATATATGAGGTAAAAAGTCCAATGGTTCTAAAAATCGGAACTCCTTCGAGCTCTGACTGAATCGCTATTTGAAAATGATGTCCAGGCACTCCTTCGTGATAAGCTAATGTTTTCATCCCAAATTTCACGGATTCATGAACATTTCTCAGGTTTGCATAAAAAACTCCACCTCGTGAGCCATCCATAGCGGGTCTGTTATAATATGCTCCAGCCGATCCTTCTTCTTTAAATTCTGGAACTCGTTTTACCTCCAAACCTGCTTTTGGTCTGATATCAAAAGCATCATCTAGACCTGCACTAATTTCGGATAGTATGCGATCATATTCATCGAGTACCATTTGTCTGCCTTCGTCATTATTAGGAAAAAGAAAACGTTCTTCTTTATTTAATTCCTGAATAATAGCTCCCAAGGTCTTTGTAGAATCGACATATCCTTCTGAAGTGAGAATTTCTTGCATTTCAGCTTTTATTCTTGCTACTTCAGATAATCCTATTTGATGTACTTGTTCAGGATCTAAATCTGTTGTGGTACGCTGTTTTAGCTGATAGCGATAGAAAGCTTCTCCATCAGGCAATTTCCATACGCCATCATCGGTTGTAGCCTTTCCTTTAAGTTGTTCGAAATAAGTAATTAGTTTCTTATAAGCACCAAAAACAGTAGTTTCTATTTCTTCTTCAACTTGTGTTTTAAGTACTTCTTTTTCTTCTTGAGATAGTTCCTCTAATTTGTCAATTTTGGTTTCAAAATTAGTATATAGAATATTTGATTTTTTCTTCTCAATGAAACCATTCATCTCATCTAATACCCGATCGATAACAAACTTAGGAGGAATGACTCCTTTTCCTTCTCTTATTTTTAAGTTATCGATTAATTGATTAAACTTTACTTCAAATAGTGATAAACGAGTGATATATGCTTCTGCATCACTTTTATCCCGAAGTTTATGCGAATTTTCCATAAGACTTGGCAGTGAGCTCTGTATACCACCCATTTGATTTACTGGATAATCGTGATAGAAAAAACGTTCGCCTTCCATGAGCCCTTCCAGATAAAATCCTAAAATCTTAGTGTTTAATTGATTGTTTTCTGACTGATTCTCAAAATTATAACTTTGTAAGGTTTCATAATCCTCTTTCATTTTATTGAAAGATTCCCATTGTTTTGTATCAGAAATATCATCCAGTTCATCCTTAGACCAATCATAGATCACCGGAATACCCATAGCTGTGGTAAGTTCCGGGCTATCTAAAGCTAGTTCTACAAATACTTTATCATAAAAATGACTGATATTAAAAGGTTTAAACCAAATTAGGTTGGTTAACCACAATAGTCCTAATACTAAAATGAGGAGAATGGTCCTTGAGGTCCAAAATTTCCAGCTACGTTTTTTTGACATGATGAATGATTTATGTGAATATGATTGATTGTTATGCTAAGATAGCGAATGTGAATGAAAACAGCTATCAAAGGGTAGTACGTGATCGGTTTTTCTAAATACTTTGTCCAAATGTTAATAGGTTACTATCAGGGTCCAGAACGGAAAATTCCTTTTGCCCCCAAGGCTTAATTTCTAATGGTCCATTTGGATGGATTTTAGTCTGCTTTTCCAACAATGAATTATAAAACTCTTCAATATTGTCTGTACGAATATAAACCTGTCCATAATTCCCTTTAGGATCCAGCTCCTTAAATTCGAAGAAATGAATTTGAATTTGGTCTTTTTCTATCATTAAATAACCATCAAAATCAGCACTCCCAAACTCTTTAAATCCTAGCTTATTAATATAAAATTCTCTGGTAATATTTTTGTCACGCATTGGTAATTTCGGATTGATATCTGTTAGCATAATTCTATTTTAAATTTTATAAAACCATTCTCTGAGTTTTTATTTTAACACAGAGCTTTGTTTTAAGTTTATACATTCATTGAATTATTTGAATTACTATTAATTAGCATTGTATCACCTGCATATTTTATCCATACATGGTTGTATCTTCAAAATTTACCCCATCAAACGATTGAGCAATCAAAGAATGATTTCCAAACATTCCACTTTCATTGAAAAAGACATCAATACTATCCTTTGATAAAAAATTAATTGCGCTTAACTCTAATTTATCTCTAAAACCTTGTTCGTTTAGTTCAGGAAAACCATTTTCACTATCAGACCAGTTTTCATTGTAATTATCCAGAAAGTCCTTTACGATAATATCTTCTGCATTTTTAAAATAAACATCAAAGTTTTCGAGCATATTATTTGCTAATATCAAGGTGTCATCAATGGAAACATCATCGGGATCAAGCCTCAATTTAATTTTTTTATCATTAAAGATAAATTCCGTAATAAAAGAATCTTCTATGTCTGGGTCTTGTTTAAGTATTTCTTTAGTTAATTTCATTTCGGTGTATATAACATTTAGCGGCACAAATAAACGACCATTTTAAGGGCGTTTATTTTGCGTTAACAACATTGTTTATTTTTTTAAGAGCTTCTTTAGCAACTTTTGATGTTCTATGAAATTCTTTGTAGCCTCTATCTAATTCACCAAATCGGTTAGTTAGAATGAGACGTTTAGGTTCCTTTTTTTTGTTTGCAATTAATTCCTTTAAATCAGGTATTAAATCAGTGTCTTTTAGTTCTCCGGCGTAGTATGCTCCTATGTTTTGAATACATAGGTCATTGTGCCCCATCATTTCTTTAAAATAGAGTGTTGCCTCTTTTTTATTGTTTTCTATTATAAACTCACAAAATGAATCTAGAGTAACCAGATGAAACTTTGCTTCTAAACTATGTATTTTACTAAAAAGCAGTGGCTTGTTATATAATCTATTATAGCGATAAGGCGCTCCTGAATACTCGTATTCCTTTTCTTTTACAATTTCCTTACTTAACCAGTTCTGTTCATCTCCTAAATAAAAAGATCCATACATTCTGCCATCTATGACTACGGTATTTCTATATAAAGT
Source organism: uncultured Aquimarina sp. (assembly GCF_947492405.1). Lineage (GTDB taxonomy): Bacteria > Bacteroidota > Bacteroidia > Flavobacteriales > Flavobacteriaceae > Aquimarina. The sequence continues at coordinate 220,771 of NZ_CANLMP010000001.1, read as the reverse complement.
ACCATCATCATAGTATTCACGGTCAATATTATTTTTTTTATTATACTCAAGAAGTAGCATTCCTTTTACATTCCTGATTTCTTTTTGTATCAATTCACCGTCAATATATTCCGTAACCATTTTAAACGGTGGTCTAATTTCTTCGTGAACCCCTATTTTGTTACCATCCTTATAAAATCCATTAAAAATGATCTCTCCTGAGTTTTGCTTAAGCTGACACCATCTTCCATGTGCGCGGCCATTTTGGTAACTCCATTCATAATATACGTTATCATCATCCTTATCATGCCAATCGTAATAATGTTCATAAACATTATGTCCATAAGCTGTTCCGCTAAAAGGTTGCCCTTTATACATAGCACCAACTTCAAACGTTGATACCTGGTCTTTAAATTCTATTTGCTCAATAGGTACTTTCAATTGTAAGAATTGCTGTTAACGTTTATTATATGTATCGTAGTGGACCAAAACGTTACCTTGTTTTCTAAATAAATTAATTCTTATTATTTTGGTGTTCCGAAATTCTTTCCCAAGCTTTTCTTGTCATAACAACTAGTTTATCCTTTTTACAGTCCCATAACGAAACATTGTTTTTGGAGATTACGATATGTTGTTTCCAATTCGCATATTTTTCATAAAGCATTATTGTACACAAATCCGTAGATGTAATTAGGTCTCCAGTAGTTTCTATATGGCTATGCATTGTTACTACATCTTTAGTTTTGTTATCATAGTCAATAGGGATAATGTTTTTATGCAATGATTTTTTCTCTTTAAGATTATTTTCCTCATCAAAAGTCAATAAATAATCATTTCCCAAAACAACAACTCCTGATATTGTCGGACCTGTTAAAACAAAAACCTTTCTGTCTTCTCCACTAATAATTGGAATAGGATTTAAGTTGGTATTATTATATTGCTTGAATAACTCATTGTCCGCATTTATTTCTTTTAAAGCATTTTTTCTTATTTGAAATAAATCCATTTCATAACTATCCAGTTTTCTTTTTGTTGTATCTACCACTGTTTTTGCTACATCAAAACTTTGGTCAAATGTAATTTTAGCAAGAATCTTTGGAGTTTCATCTTGATTAAAGAAAATACAATTATGATAATCGTTTTCTGAATACGAAAAATACCCGCCGATAAGATTTCTCTTTTCCGGGAATTGTTCCAAAAATATATCGGTTCCGTTCCAGGATGCTTTCTCTAAGTTATATAACAAATAAGCTTCTGCTAAAATCTCATCCTCTGTTTGTCCATAGGAGATATTAAAGCAGATTAACGCTAGATTAAGAATAATTATCGACTTCATAAGGTTATTTTTCATTTAGTAATAACAGGTGGATTTATGCAATATTACACATACTTTGTCTATACATCTAATTGTGGTCGTTTAGCACATCCCATAATAATCGGTTACGACTATGACTAACTCCATTTTTTATTAAAGAAAAGCAAAATTCATTTAACAAAAAAACCACAACAATTACTGTTGTGGTTTCATTACTATTTATTCAGGAACTATACTATATACTTATTTTACTTGCTCCCATAGTTACTAGCTTATTATTCTGGGTATAGGCAATAATAGACAATTCATCATTAGGATCAATCCAATCAGGAACGGATAACATAACTGATCCTGTTGTATCCATTTTTACCAAACGATTCGCTACAATATTTGTGTTTTTAAGCGTTCTATTACGATTTTCTCCTCTACCGATTTCAGTAATCCGTTCTGATACAACTAGTGCTATAGTAATCTGATCAAATGACGCCCCTTCTACGTTGTAGGTCAAAGTAATCTTATTATTTTCCCGTTTTGGTTTTATGAATTTGATAGTATTGGTTCTTTTTGATTTTGAATAGTTTCTTATTGCCGCCAATGCTTTGGTACTATTGGCCCCTGTAAAATGTTCACTCCCATTCACTACCAATTGTGGTGTATAAATAGATCTACTATTAAACTGTTGGGCATAATCTCTTTGATAATCGCTAAATGCTGCATCACTAAAAGGATCTCTCCAGCCTAATCGGTTCCAATAATCCACATGATAGGATAACACATACACATTGTCTTTTTCGTAGCTCTTCTTAATCGCATCTAATAATTCATCGGCTGGTGGACAACTACTACATCCCTGTGAGGTAAATAATTCCATCACTACAATTGCTTCGTCATTGTTCTGAGCGTTAACTAATCCAGAAACTGTGATCGTTAATAGTATGAAAAGGTTTCTTATCATCTCGTTTATTTTAGTACTTTTAAAGTCTATTATTTAGACGATGATGATTAAGAAACTTACAGGTTTTATCTGCCTTTTGTTATTTTCTGGAGTTGTATTAGCTCAAGATATTGCAGTATTACAATATAATGGTGGTGGTGATTGGTATAGTAATCCTACTGCATTACCTAATCTAATTAGCTTTTGCAACCAAAATATTCGCACAGCGATGAGCTCCAAACCCAAAACTGTAAAACCCGAAAGCGTAGACATTTTTCAGTATCCGTATATTCATATGACTGGTCACGGAAATGTTTTTTTTACAGAACAAGATGCTGATAATTTACGAAACTACTTGCTAAGCGGTGGTTTTTTACATATTGATGACAACTATGGTATGGAGCCATACGTCAAAAAAGAATTGATTAAAATATTTCCAGATAAAGAGTTAGTAGAACTGCCCGTTTCTCACCCTATTTTTTCTTCAAAATATAAATTTCCAAAAGGATTACCTAAGATACACGAACACGATGGAGAACGCCCACAAGCACTAGGAATTACTCACGAAGGGAGGTTGGTATTGTTATTCACTTTTGAAAGTGATCTAGGTGATGGTTGGGAAAACCCTGAAATTCATAATGATCCGGAAGAAGTTCGTCAAAAAGCACTAAAAATGGGTGCGAATATTATCAAATACGCTTTTGAGAATTAAATAGATGACCGCACAATTACATCACGAGAATACTATTTTTGTTAAAAAACAATTTCCTATCATACTGATTTGCGACCGTGTTAATGCTCCAGCAAATATTGGTAGTATTTTTAGAATTGCTGATAGTTTTGGAATCGAAAAAATATATTTCTGTGGAGAAGATATCACAGTGATTAGCAAAAGAATGCAGCGTACGGCTAGAGCCACTCATGAGATGATCCCTTACGAACAAGAAGATCAGATTATACCGGTTATTGACACATTGCAATCTGAAGGATATAAAATCATTGGATTAGAAATTACACAAAATAGTGTTCCTGCGTCCGAAATGTATTTTTCTGCTAATGATAAAATTGCCCTTGTTATTGGAGAAGAAAGCCAAGGAATTTCTGAGGAAGCATTAACCAAAATAACAAAAAGCATACATATTAATATGTATGGTACCAATAGCAGTATGAATGTGGCTACGGCTACTGGAATTGCACTCTATGAGATTACGAAACAGTTGATGGTTGATGGTTGATGGTTGATGGAAAATATTAATACTAAAATTAAACTTTCTTTTTTTAAAACATTTGAATATGAATTCAAAAACAATCGCATATGGTATTCTGAGAGCAATAGCAGTACTGGTTGGTGTGTTAATGTTACTCTGGTTTTTATATAAAATACAATCCATTCTTCTTTATATAACCTTTGCAGCAGTAATTTCATTAATGGGAAGACCTCTGGTACAATTCCTAAAAAGAAGATTGAAATTTAATAACACATTGGCTGTAATGTTTGCTTTATTCATTACTATAGGATTGTTTCTTAGTTTGTTTTTATTATTCGTTCCTATTGTTACGGAGCAAGGGCAATTGATTGGCGAAATTGACATTAATGAAGTTGGTGATGATCTTGACCGTTTAAATCAGGAGATCAGTGATTATTTTAATGTCGAAAAACTAAATTTCGTAGAATTGATCAAACAAACTGATCTGATGCAGTTCTTTGATCTTAAAGTAATCCCAAATGCTATCAATACGTTCTTAAGTGGTTTTGGCGCGTTACTCATTGGATTGTTTTCTGTATTATTTATTTCGTTTTTCCTATTGAAAGATAGCAAGTTATTAGAAAACAGCATGCTTGTTTTTGCAAAGAAAGAAAATGAAACAAGGTTTATGCGTGCTTTTACTAAAATCAAGGACTTACTATCTCGCTACTTTGTTGGCTTATTGCTTCAGGTATTGATTCTGTTTATATTATATACTGTTTTATTGTTAATTTTTGGTGTTAATAATGCAATTGCAGTAGCATTAATTGCAGCTATTTTTAACCTTATTCCTTATGTAGGACCATTATTTGGTGGTGCTTTGGTACTAATATTAGCAACTACCAGTAATTTAGGATATGATTTCCAATCGGTGATTTTACCAAAACTAAGTTATATTTTGATTGGGTATATTATAATCCAATTGATTGATAACTTTCTGAATCAACCTTTGATTTTTGGAAATAGTGTAAAATCACACCCTTTAGAAATTTTTCTGGCAATTCTTATTTTTGGAGCTCTATTCGGAATTGGAGGATTGATTGTAGCTGTGCCATTTTACACAGCTATCAAAGTGGTTGCAAAAGAATTTTTATCTGAGTATAAAATTGTTAAACAATTGACTAAAGAACTATAATTACCCATCTCCTAGTTACAAAACACCTATATATGAAAACACTTTACGATTTAACCAAAGAAGACTGGAATACTTTATTCCCAATCCAATTAGTAGATCATAACCCTGCTTGGAAAGCTATTTTTGAGCAAGAAAAACAACTTATATTAGATACTATATCAAGGGAAGCGATCATACAAATTGAACATTTCGGAAGTACTTCTATTCCTTCTATTAAATCCAAACTATATATAGATATTATCATTGAAACTCCAGAGAAATTACTATTTGATGATACTATTATCAAACAATTTACAAAAATTGGATATACTTATTTTTTAGTACCAAAAAGAGAGCAGTTCGATGCTTATATGAGTTTTGGGAAAGGCTATACCTTTGATGGCGCCAAAGAACAAATTTTTCATATTCATATGTGCTCAAAAAATAATCTAATGTGGCAACAGTTAAAGTTTAGAGACTATTTAATCGAAAATCCAATTAGAGCTAAGGATTATGAAAAACTAAAGATATCATTAGCTGAAAAGTATAGAAATGATAGAGGTGGATATGTATTATCCAAAACCGACTTTATTAATGAGACGATAGAACTAATAGAAAACACTTCGACAAGATCAGTGTGACAAATACATTTCAAAAACAGGTATCTCTAGAATATTTAATACTGACATCAGAAAATTGAACTCCGAAATCCTACATACAGAAATACAAGAATATATCTTTAAAAAATCTGATGAAAATGTAGATCTAACCAAGTTGATATTATCAGGGAGTCCTTTTGAGCACATTAATATTCAAGAATTGGCGCAACAGATCAATGGAAGATTAAAAGCTAAAAATAAATTACCGCTATGGCATCAAACAAAAGGTATTTATTATCCTCCTACTCTCAACCTGGAACAAACTTCCTCTGAGACTACTGCTATTTATAAAAGTGAGCTAGTTTCTGGTGATACATTGATAGATCTTACAGGAGGTTTTGGGATCGATGACTATTTTTTTTCTAAAAAAGTAAAGCGTATCATTCATTGTGAATTAAATCCAATATTAAGTGAGATCTCATCTCATAACTTTCCTGTTTTAGGTGTTAATAATATTGAAACATATACTGGTGATGGCTTAAAAATCCTAGAAAACCATGAGGATATCGATTGGATTTATATCGATCCATCCAGAAGAAATGATAGTAAAGGCAAAGTTTTCTTTCTGGAAGATTGCTTACCGGATGTACCAGCTAATTTGGATTTTTTGTTTTCAAAAAGCAATCACATTTTGATTAAAACCTCTCCGTTGCTTGACATCCATTCTGGAATAAAAGCATTACAATTCGTCAAAGAGATTCATGTTGTTGCACTAAACAATGAAGTAAAAGAACTGTTATGGATTCTGGAAAAAGGAACTAAAATGGACACTACCATCCGTACGATCAATCTTGTGAAAAATGAACAGATACAATTTTCCTTTTCACTAAAGGAAGAAAGTGACATTACACCAAAATTTTCTTTACCCAAAAAATATATCTATGAACCTAATGCCGCTATTATGAAAGCAGGAGGTTTTTGTAGTATCTCAAAAGTTTATGAACTAGAAAAACTTCATAATCATTCTCATTTATATACTTCGGATCAGAAAATAGAATTTCCTGGAAGAAGTTTCGAAGTACTTTCGGTACTACCCTATCAGAAACAGACTATTAAGAAAGAAAAAATTACCAAAGCTAATATCACTACCCGTAATTTTCCTGAAACTGTTTCTGCAATACGCAAAAAGTTTAAAATTAAAGATGGTGGTACGACATATTTATTCTTTACAACCAATTGTAATGATGAGAGAATAGTTTTGGTTTGTAATAAATGTTAGTTGAAACAAGTATGTTGCGAGTACAAATTCAAATACAATTTTAGTTTCTTATCAACATACTTGTTTCAACATTTTACATTTCTCTTTTCTCTCTTTTCATTTTAAACTTTTCGCTTAAAACTTCTCATTTACAACTCTGCATTACGTACAAATATTTGATTTTCTATGGCATGTATTACTAAACCGGCAATATTCTTGGAACCTGTTTTAACTAACAAATTATTACGATGTCCTTCTACAGTCCTTGGACTGATAAACAACTGTTCTCCAATTTCTATAGTAGTTTTTTGTTCACAAATTAGTTTTAAAACTTCTCGTTCTCGTTTGGTTAAATACTCATCATCTCTGGATTGTTTATTTAACTTCAAAGAAGCTTCCTCCAGAATACTCATCACATTTTCATCATAATAAAAGCCTTTTATAGCTACATGGTTTATAGTAGTTATAACCTCTGTAGGTGTAGCATTTTTGGCAAGATACGCCACTGCACCTTGCTGCATCATATTAGTAATAAAAGGTTTACTATAATAACTTGTTAGTGCGATTATTTTGATTTCGGGAAATTTTTTCTTGACAATCTTAGTGGTTTCTACTCCATTGAGATCTGGCATTTTAAGATCCATTAAAATAATCTCCGGTAAATCTCTTGTTAGATTCAGTTGTTTGATCAGGTCATTTCCGTTTTCTGCCTGAATACTAATCTCTATATTACTTTCTTTATCCAGGATGAAAGTGATTCCTTGTCTAAATAATGTTTCGTCATCGGCTATGGCAAGTTTAATGATATCTTTTTTCATGGTTTAGGTTTTTTAGTGCTAATATTAAAAGTCGCTCCATTACCGATCTCACTATAATATGAAAGCTTCCCATCGAGTATCTCTACTCTACTTTCTATATTTCTGAGTCCTATTCCCTTATTTTTATTTACAGATTTTATATCAAATCCTTTTCCATCATCAGTGTATTCTATGTCTAACTGTTCATTCGTATCATTTATTTTTAATGTTATATTTTCGGCTTTACCGTGTCTGACCGAATTATTCAGAAGTTCCTGAATAATCCTGAAGATATGCAATTCGTCGCTTTTAGACAATAGATTATTATATTTAATCTTATAATCTGCTTTTACTTTTTTACTACTTACAAACTCATCACAGAGTTCTTCTATAGCTGCCTGAAGGCCAAAATTCTCCAAAATTGGCGGTAACAAATTGTGCGCCAATCGTCTAGAACTTTCTAAGGTTTTGGTAGTTACAGATAATATATGGTGTAAGGTTTGCTCCTGTTCATTTTTCTCTAATTTACCATCAATTAATACATTGGTACTAAGACTTACTACATTAAGTTTAGCACTAATGGCATCGTGTAAATCCTGTGCAATTCGCTTACGCTCCTCTTCTTGGGTTTCTATAGTAGCGTGTAATAAGTCTTTTTGGTAAGACAATTCTAGCGTTGCTTTTTCTAGCTCAGTAGCAATGATTTTTTTACGAGAAAAGAAAAAGAAAAGTACTAATGCCACTGCCATAAGTAATAAGACCAAAATAGCAATTAAGATAATCACGATGATCTGCGAGTCTTCTTGTAGTAATTCTTTCTCCATTCAATAAAAATTAGGATTTGGAAGATAATATATAAGATGGCATTAACCTTCAACAATAGTAAATAGGTGTTTTCTGGAATATTCACATTAAACACTAAATTACCAGAAGCATAAATTAAAGTACTACATATAAGGTACAAGAATACTCCTATGTTAATTAATAGAAATTTAGGTTTTTCATGGTTTAATGAATTATAAAAATAAACTAATGAATAAATAATAATAATAGATTGGGTAAATGTAATTCCTATTGGATTATAAATACTGAATAAATTTAAATCCATTAGATATTGATATAATAAAAAACTAAGACCAATTAATAAAACCAATAAAACAACTTTTTTTTTCAATAAATAATAATAAAACATTGACAATAAAACGAATTGTATTACCAAGAATATATTATTCATAAATAAATTATTCTCATGTAGTACCCCTCCAATATATCTCATTAAAAGCTGTATAGTCGCGCTAAAAACAAGAAAAAAAGTAAAAAATATGAGAGCCTTATCCTTAGATAAAGCTCTTATAAATATTATTGCATTAAATATTAAAAAAATAACACCTATCCAAAAAATTATCTTGTAAAATAAAGGCATTAATACAAAGGGCTATTATCATCACAAAAAGGTGGACAAGGAGCAGTTACATCATAAAGTCCACTGCTAGAACCATCTTCAAGACCTGCTGATTTAGCATCTATTGTTCCATTAATAATATCGCGATAAACACCATCTTTTCCTTTTTTAGTACCTACCAAAATTACTTTTTCTAGGGTTGCACCATTTTTCTGCATTTCAATCGCCATATAAGCACGAACATCTAATGCATTATCACTAGCATTTTGCTGTGCCTCAGCAGCAGCAGTATCCGATAAAATTTTCATTTCATTTAATACCTCGATAAGATCTACTGCAGGAATTAAATAGGCTTTACTGTTCTCCGGATATTGTGTTCTCCATCTTTGAGTCCAATCTTGAGCTGTTTCTAATGAAATTGTGTTTTCGTTGTTCGGATTCATTTTGTTTTTGGTTTAAATTAGTAATATGATTAAATAAGCTTACAAAATACGGAGTAATTGATATGTAAATAGTTTACTTGGTTTATGTCTAAAAGCCATTGGTTTTTTAAACTTAAAAAAGTATCCTATAAATTTATAATAAATACTATTGATATCGTTAAATAAATGTGAAAAATTTATTCGATTCATAAGAGAAATCTCCCTTTTGATTGAAAATCAAATAACTAAAAAACTAATTTATAAGTAATCTGAAATAAATCCGTGAAATATTCACATCCTCACCTAGACTCTCCTTCGAAGTTTTTGGTGTACCCCATCCTAAATCCTTCCCAGAGGGAAGAACTTTTAGCTAAATAATATACTCCCTTCCACTTGGGAAGGGCTGGGGATGGGATGTTTTTTTAGCCTAAAACCACAATTACAACTAATTAGATTTTTTAATATCTTTTCTTCATTCATATTCCACATCCTCACCTAACCTCTCCTTCCAAGGAGAGGAATAATATCCTACAAACAATAAAAAGACCTGACAGCACGCCGTGGCGTGCTGTCAGGTCTTACTACTTATAAATCAAATATTATTTTAAGCTTAGAATTTTAATTAAAATAATATTTTAATTAATCAGGATCACAAGCTGTTGGACAAGGTAAAGTAAAATCATACGCTGGTCCATTACCTCCATTTTTGGTAGCAGCTTTTATATGGTTATTGGTAATAGGTACAAAAACTGTAGTCAACTTTTTTTCTGAATTGATGCCCCAAGAAAGGCTAATTGTATCCGATTCTAAAGCTATCATATGTTTAATAACCACCGGCTCTAAAGCAAAATGACGGATACGCATTCCATTATATGAGGTCATTTCATCAATATATAAAGATGATTTTTGCATCCAAGAATTTAGATAATTTGCTGCATCATTAAATGGTAGTATATGTTTAGACACCATTGAATCTGTAATAGTTTCTTTGTCAAAATCAGAGGTGCGCAATTTTTCTAATTGATTATGTAATGTCAAGTCTTTGGATTGTTTTACCAATTCTTCTGCCAAAACTTTACCTGTAGCATCTATACTTACCACTTTTACCAGTAATTCATTATTTAAAATGCCCGGCACAAAACGTATCTGATATACATCTTTGTGGTTCAATACATTTTTTAACTGTTTATTAGAAATAGGGTAATTCATTTCTTCTCCTGTAAAGAATTTGGAGAGATCTGCTTCTTGCCAATTTTTAGCAAATAAGTCTTCTGTTGATTGTTCGACTGTTTCGACAGCTGTTTCTTCTTCGTTACAAGAAACAAATAATAAAAGCCCAAAAACAATAAACGCTCGTGTGAAGTGTTTAATTTTCATAATACATAGGTTTTAAATTAGTATTCTTTAAAACTACAAAAAAAGACTATAATTTCCCTTAAAAAAACACAGCAAACTTCTTTATTCTATAAGAGAAATCTACCCCTTTATTGAAAATCAAATAACTAAAATTTATTTTTTGAATAATTCTAATTGGATTATCTAGAATCTATAAAAGAAATAGGCTTACGACTCATCTCAGGAAATTTTTTTGCTTTTAGAGTCTCTTTTGTGTTTAATACTAAATCTGGTACTACTCTGAGATTTGCTCTTAGATGTTCTTTCAACTCTTTTTGTTGCAAAGCGCTTAAAGAATTGGATACATGTATCAACAATTTATCCGTACCAAGCTCACCAATCACGACTTCGATTACGTACATTCCTAATCCTTCGAAACTAGTAAGTACTTCTATGACACTCTGTGGATATAACGTAGTTCCTTTATACTTAATCATGTGCTTCTTTCTCCCAAGTACAGGACTTAAACGCATGGTATTCCTTCCACAACTACACGGTTCTGTATGTGCTTGTACCATATCACCAGTAGTATATCGTAATAAAGGCATTGCTTCTATACCTAGTGTAGTGATTGCCAATTCTCCTACTTCACCTTCTTCAACAGCATTTCCGCTTTCATCAAGAATCTCAGTAATGATCAACTCAGGACGGTGATGTCCTCCTTGATGTGCTTCGCACTCCGTAAATGCCGTACTCATTTCTGTGGATGCATAAGTAGAATATAAATCAATATCCCATTTCTCCTTGATCTTACTACCTAAAGTATTTAGTTTAAAATCCTGATCTCTTAATGGTTCTCCTATACATATTGCGGCTTTTACAGAAGAGTTTTTATAATCTATCCCATGTGCCTCTGCATAAGAGATCAATTTTAATAAAAATGAAGGGACTACTACCAAATATGTTGACTGAAAACGTTCTATAGAATCCCATTGTAATTCAGGAATTCCGGATCCTACGCGAACCATTGCTGCACCTAATTTTCTAGTGCCCAAAAAATATGCCAGACCCGCCATAAATCTACGATCTAAAGTTGTGGTTAATTGTACAACATCCGTTTTAGTTACTCCTGCAGTTGTGAATGAAATTGCTTCGTTATAAGCCAATCGCTCCAAGTCTTTTTCTGTTAGAGCAAATGTGACTGGTTTTCCTAATGTCCCTGAAGTAGTTACATAATCCGTGATTTCTGATTTAGGTACACACAAAAAATCATCATTATACTCCTGTAAGTCATCCTTAGTAGTAATAGGTAGTTTTTTAAGATCTTCAACGGTTTTAATATCATCTATAGAAATATCAAGCGTAGCGAACAATCTTTTATAGTAAGGAGAATATTGCGAAACAAAACCTACTAACTCCCGAAGTTTTTCATTCTGAAGATTTGATATTTCTGTCGATGTAGCTTTCTCTATGTTCTTGATCATATTATATCTATACTTTCTATTCAGACCTCACAGTGCGCCGCGGCGTACTGTGAGGTCTGGTTGTATAAGTTACTTTATTTTACATTTTTCGCTCACACTTCCTGATATACTTTTTTAGATTCTCCATGTCAGGAACTGTAGTTACTTCTCTTTTTATAGCTTGTTTAAAAGCTATTAATGCTTTTTTATAATCTTTTTGTATGTAATGATATTCACCAAGAACAAAATACGTTGCCCAATAATTAGGGTTTAAACTTTGAAATTTCGAAAGCTCATCTTCAGACACCTTTTCTTCATTATCTGTTGCTGCTTCAATTTTTCTACTTAACACCCTAAACGCTTCATAATTAGCATACGTTTCTGTGTGAATAAATGCATCTTCAGGAACGTTCATTGATTCTGAAGCAATAACAACTTCTTCTTTTTGTTCTTTTATTCTTTCGAAAACTTCATCCAGATCGTATGCTACAAATTCTCCCATCTGATAAGGATTTGTAGAAACCCATACTTTTCGTTCTTCTGGTTGGAATACAATTCCATGATGTGCTAGCATCTGATTTAAGGCTTTTTCATTACCATATCCTATCAACGCGTCATCCAGACCATCTCTGTTTCTCAATATAGCTACTGCTTTTTCGGGGTTTAATTTATCATTTTCTGATAAAAGCTCTGTCATTCGTTGATATCTATATAAAGAATGACTTTCTGCTATTGCTTTTTGATTACGCTTATCTTCGGTATATGTATCACTCTGAAAATGATTAGAACACACCAATTGATTGGTATTCTGAACATTATAGACTCCAAAATTATTAGGTGAAACCTCTATCAATGCTGCTCTTTTGTCTTTGGCACTACCTATCATAATAGATTCTGACACAAAAACTTCTCTTTTTTTAGCAATCTCTATAGCTTCTTCAATTGTAGAAGCATATTGTAATATTTCTCTTGTTAGAATTGATATAGGTGTTTTAGCTACCAGTGGAATTTTAGATTTACCAGCGTTAATCGTAATAGTCAATCCTTCTTCATTCATTCCGGATAAAGCTCCCATCATTCCTGCCCATCCATAAGTCATAAACTTATACCCTTCTGAAGGATTCATGAAAGTGACTAATTTCTCTTTGGAAAAATCATCTCCCGCATAGAAATCAAAATTACGTCCGATGAGCAGTTTACCATCTGTTGTTTTATCATCCCAGGCAGCAAAAGAAGTACATCCTACTAGCATCAAATCTTGTAATGCATGTCCTATATCGTGAGCTCCGTGTGCGTAGAGCATACGCACATAAGGTTCTGCAAAATCATTATAATCATTGGATGCATACCTAGAAACTCCATAGATTTCAGTTTTAAACTCTTCTGGAACATTCAAATGTAACTTACGATTATACCAAGCTATAATTTTACTTAAAAACCTAAGATACCCTTCTGAAGGGATTAGCTCTGTAATCTTTCCTATAAAAGCATCTTCCTGTATTTTGATCAATTCTCTCCCTAAACTTCCAGCTGCAATTCCTCTTTCTAGTGGTTTTCCTTCAAGGTACATTTCCCATAATCCCTGCTTATTTTTACGAAGAAGGTTATTATTAAGGGTAAAAAAAGTGGGACTATGTTTTATTCTAGTTGTATCAACACTTTCAATTCCAGAAATATCTGGTCTCGCTGCCAATGATTTCTTTACACCACAAGATGTTGAGGTCATTACAACAAATAGAAGAAATATATAATAGAAAATATGCTTCATTATGAACCTTCTACTTCTTTTTTAGTCAAAGTATTTTTAATTTGTTTCAATAAATGTTCTTTACCGACTAATTCTCCACAAGTTACTACTGCACTTATTGTTACTCCTAGCACACCGTGCATATTTAACCCTTGACCTGTAAATAATAAATTAGGAATCTTAGTTCTTGGTGATAAAAAAGATTTCATTGGATTATCTGCATCTTTTGCAAAACCATACATTGAACCCTCATAGCAACCAATATAATCTCTATAAGACAGCGGTGTAGAAGTATGCACTGATTTGATACAAGATCTAATATTTGGAAATTTTTTCTCTATCTCTTTTAAATATGCCTCAATTTTACGTTGTTTAAATTCCTCATAATCCTCTCCTCTATCATTCTTTTCTGCAACCGTATTAAAAGTGTCCGTCCAAGGTTCCATTTCCTCAAATCGCATATAAGCAATAGAAGTCAAATTTTCTGCAAAACCTGGATTTTTAAGGTCCTCATTGGTAGAAATCAAATATGCTTCTGGCCAATTTTCTTCTTTATACTCTTGTGTAGTCCATACTTTCTCTGGTGTGCGCGTATGGTAATAGTTTTTATTGATATAAAGAAAAGTTCTTTTTTCGAAAACTATATATATGCTAAATGAAGATATAATACTTTCTGTGTTTTGAATCCTTTTATAATATAAATTCCTAAAACGTTCTTTACCAATAATCTGTAAGGTAAGTTTTGGATCTACATTAGAAATAAAATTATCTCCAACAAAAGTGTCACCTTTGGTGGTGGAAACCGATACTAATTGACCTTCGTCAAAATTGAATTTATTTACTTCCTGATACTTATAAATTTCACCTCCAAGTGCTCTAAATCTTTTTACTAACAGCTTAGCAATCTGGCTTCCTCCTTGAATACACCTCCATGCACTTTCCATGTATGAGTTAACTGATAATGCATGTACATAAAACGGAGTTTTATCTGGATCACCTGCATACAATAAATTGGAACCGGCAAGAACTGCTCTTAATTTAGGATCTTTTACAACATCATCTATATAATCCTTGGCTTTAAGGGTTAACAGATCTTCTCCATAATATCGATCTCCTTCTTGTAAATTATACAACGGAAACCTGTAACAAGTATCTCTTACTTTATTAACATATTCGTTTATTCCTTTTTCTTCTTCTGGAAAAAAACTCACTAACTGTTTTACAAAATTATCATATCCCTGGGCGTGAGGATATTCAAACTCGTCATCATCAAAAGTAACAACATCATAACCATCAATATCCATTCTTTTGATTTTCAGATCATCCATAATATCCAGATATTTAAAATACTGATATAGATTCTGTCCTTTATCTAAACCTCCTATATAATGAATACCGGTATCAAATATACTTTTGTCTCTAACAAAAGTCTGTAGATTTCCTCCAAACTGGTTGTTCTTTTCTAAAACACATACACTCTTACCTTCTTTGGCAAGGATATTTGCAGAAACCAATCCTCCTAATCCACTCCCAATAATGATAACATCAAATTTATTTTGCATCTATTTAATTCTATTCAAAACTGTCAACCCAAACTCTTGAATAACTACACTAAAAGTAGTTTTCAATAATTCGGTAAACTCCTTACTTTCAGAAAATATAATAATTCGATTTATATCTTCTGATAGTATTTCTTTTATGTATTGTGGTTGTATTGGTGTAGTTGTATTAAGCAAAAGTACATCAATTTTTTTCGATGTCAAATCTTGATCATCTACAAACTCCACTTTATTTCTTTTAGTACTGTAACAGTTTTTTGCTATAGCCAGCTTTTCATCTCCAATAAGCACTCCCGTTAACTTGGCATAAGGTCTTTTAAAACTTAGGTATAGTAAAAATTGTCCATAATCATCACTGTATTGCAAAACACGATCTTTATGATCGATAAAGCTTGCAGCCTTATAATATTTTTCTTTATGCAATGCGTAATCAGCTTTGACTTCTTTAAAACAACTTTTGTATCTATAATTATTCAGTATCGCATTTTTATAATAGTCTACTCCTTCTAGATCTTCTTGTAATTTAAAAAATTGTTCTCTAAAGTAAGCACTTATCTTTTTAGTTCTTTCCGCATAACCAGTTCCAAACTCCTTATTATCTGAAGTAATTCTTGGCAAAATCTTTAGTTGTATCGCACCATCGTGAATTATAAAATCTCCTTTGGGAGATACAAGAGCATTCCCATGAATTACGACAGGAAGTATATCCAAGTTTAATTCTTGAGCGAGATAAAATGATCCTTTATGAAACCGGCTCATCTTAGCGGTGTCGGTTCTCGATCCTTCTGGAAAAGCTATCAAGGAATATCCTTGTTTTACTTTATTCCTTAGATGTTCTACTCCACCTTCTATCCCTGATGACACAGGATAAAACCCTGCTAGTTTTGCTGCTCTTCCGAAAACCGGATTATCATATACCCAATCTTTTACTAAGTATATAAGTTTAGGATATAACATTCCAATCGATATAATATCCAAAAATGAAGAGTGATTGGCAATAATGATACATTGTTTACTAAAATCCTCATTTTCTGGATTATATACTCTTTTCTTTACAAAAGGGTTAGAATATAAAACAGACCTCATTAACCTAGATGTAACGCTATGAAAAACAGCCATTTTCTTTTTCATACGTGCTGGAAACCAAGGAATAATCAAACTGCTAATTAGTGATACAATAAACCCTCCTATAATAAAATATCCAAAGCTAAAGAGTGACCACAATGTTTGACGCATTCTAAGTGGAGTCAACCCTTTTTTAACACGATTAGTAATGAATGTTCTAAATAACATTGGTTGGATAGTAAACGCCACAAAAACTGCCGACAAAATCCCAATTAGTGATACTATAGAAATAGATCGAAGCGCAGGGTGTTTAGCAAATATCAATACTCCTACTCCTAAGATAGTTGTTATTACAGATAGTAAAATAGAGGTTTTATATGTGGGCAATTCTTTTGCCCCGTATGTAAATTCTTTTACGAGGCCATTCGTTATAAAAATGCTATAATCCACTCCTAGACCGAAAACAAATGTAGAAATAATAACATTAAAAATGTTAAAATCTATCTCCAACATTTTCATAACTCCTAATGTAATCACCCAGGTAATTGCAATAGGTAGCGCTGTTAACAAGGTTAGCATAGGATCTCTATAAAACAATAATAACAATAGGACAACCGCTACAAGAGAATATCCTATTAATGAATTAAAGTCATTTTTAAGGTTTCCTAATAAAGTTTCATTTAATTGCTTTCGGTCAATAACCACCGTATTTGCAATCTTACTCAAAGAAGCATTGATATTATCTGCATTTTCGTGATCCACTTTTATCGCAGAAACCACTGTTGAAAAATCAGATTCATTAGTCACAAATTCATCAAGATATAGTTCTTTAATATTTTGATATTCATGAAAACTTATAGGATTAATTTCTGAATTTAATGTTTTATAAAACTGAGTAAATGTTTCTGGTTTAAAACCAACAACTTGTCCTTTCTCTTTCAATAAATTAGTGAGAGTATCTATACGCTGTTTTGTCCAGAATTCACTCCATAACTTTATTTTTTCAATTTGTGCTTCTTGAGAAAGAACAACTCCTCCTACGGAACTGAAATTTATTAATTCCTTATTTAACTTCTTTTGTTGTAACGTCTCAAATAATTTATTGTTGGCATTTAAAGCTTCATTTAGCGATGTTCCGTATGAAACCAGATAGATTGATTTTGCTTTATTATTATTAATTCTATCCAAATCTTCTTCTGCCGCTACCAAATCTTCTGGTTGATAATTCATTCTACTTAGATCCGTATTAAATCCCACTTTATGAAACAGAAATAATCCAATAATAAATACTATTCCAACAATCGAAATAAGAATTTTACTCTTATGAAAATCTGTTTGAGAAATTCTATCTATGAATGTTTTTCTTTTAGTTTTTTTATTTTCAGAAAAACGATATACTTGTGGAATAAATATCAAAGCAAAAACGGATGCTCCTACAACGCTTACAGCAGCAAAAATCCCAAGATCATTTAACGCTTCAGACTTTACAAAAATCAAACACAAGAAAGCAACAGCAGTAGTTAGACTACTCATAATAACAGGCATAGAAACGTCTCTATACAGTTCTTTTACATTATTATTATTTCTAAAATGTGTTAGAATATGCAACGAATAATCTAAGGTAATACCCAGCAACACGGAACCTATACCTAAAGATATGGCAGATATTTTCCCTTTGATTAAATACAATATTGCTATAGCAATGATTGCTCCAAAAACCGTAGGAGTAAAAATAATGAGTGGTACTGTAAGTTTTCTGTAAAAGAAAATTAAAATAAGCAGTAAGATGCTCATCGCGATACTAACTGTAAGCTGTATATCGCGCTTTATTTGTTTTGCATTCGCTACAGCATATAACGTAGCTCCAAATAAAACGGCTTCCGCTTTTTCTGAGTATATGTTATTTAGATTTGTTGTGATTTTTTTTAACTCTTCAACAAAAAATGTATTTTCTCCTGTTTCATTTGTTGCTAACGCAGGTGTAATAAATAATAATAAATTTTTTCGGTCTTTAGTAATTAAAAAACCATTATATAAATCATAATTATCCCCTAACTGCAATTGTGCTAGTTTTTGAAGTCCTTTTGGAGTTAACCCTAAAGGATCCTTAACAATAAACTTTTTAGTAACTAAACCTGCCGGGGAAATCAAAGTTTTATAATTGTTCTCAATAACTTTAGTTATAGAATCCGGATTGATTTTCTGATCTATATTTTCATAATCAGATTCAGCAAGAAAAAATGGAAGATGTTGATATACAAAATCATATAATTCCATTACATTATCATCTGCAACTTTACCTTGTATTTTTTTTACATATTTAGGAAGATGCGTATTCATCGAATCTATGTAGGCAGAAGCATACGCTACAAGGTCATCTGGATTTTGGTTTTTATTAGTGATATTAACCACTATTTTATCCGAAAATGATACTGTTTTTAAAACTTTCTGTGTAACCTCTGATTTATCACTATTAGGAATTAGTCTAGTAATATCTTCTTCGAACCCAATGTTACTTGCCAAAAATGCAAATATGGCAAAAACACCAATAATCACAGGCCAAGCAATTAATCTATTATGCTTGATATACTGATATAATAAAAGAAAAAACTTATGCATCTATCGCATTACTTTTGGATTTGCGAGAGCTAAAATACAAATACGCAATGACTCCTGAAATCGATGATACCAATGTTGCCAAAATAAAACTTCCTAAAATATATTGCCCTAAACTTTTAAAGATATCAGTACCAGATTTTATATCTTCTATATTAAGCGTAGCATCCATTTCTTTTCCCATTGCTATTGCCCCGATCTGATAGCTTCCATAAATAATAAATGGAATTAACGGAGGTATACTTATATTAGAAAACAAAAACGCAATTGGTTTATTTAGCTTGAAAGCAATTGCTAATGATATAACCAAAATTGTTTGAAATCCCCATAACGGTGCAATACCTATAAACAAACCTAAAGCAATGGCACTCGCTTTTTTTATGGGAGGGTCATTGCTTCTTAGTACATTTTCTCTCCAGTATTGCTTAAACCCTTTTTTTTTTACTCTATTGATAAGTCGTTTGGGTAGATAAAAGAATAAAGTTAATGTTACTAACCACGTATTCAAGATGCTAATTCGAGTAAAATCTTTGAAAGGTCTAAAATGAGATACTCGTTCGGTTTCATCATATAGAACTTGGACAGGTATATTCCGAACTTCTACGTTTCTCCAGGCAAGCTTAACAATCACTTCTATTTCTAACTCGAACTTTGTTGTGAATAGCCTAAGTTTACTAATCTCCTTTATTGGATATAACCTATATCCAGACTGTGTATCTTTTAGTTTAATACCGGTTTCTATATAATACCAAAAGTTAGAGAATTTATTTCCAAAACTGCTTTTACCAGGTACCGACGGGTCATCCATATTTCGAGAACCTATCAACAACAATGGCGAACTAGAGTCTTGTCTCTCTAACTCATCCAAAAACAAGGGTAAATCACTTGGAAAGTGCTGACCATCGCTGTCTATGGTGATCATATAATCATATCCTACATGGTTTGCTTGTTTAAAAGCCTCCCTCAAAGCCATTCCTTTGCCTTTATTCTTTGGAAAAGTAATTATTGTAAAATGTTCTTGATAGCTTTCTAAAATACTAGCAGTAGCATCAGTCGAACCATCATTTATAATTATAATCCTATCCGTATACTTCAGAACACCTTGAATAACTCTATCCAAAGTTTTCTGATTATTATATGTTGGAATGAAAACACAGCAATTTAGTGTCTTAAAACGATGATCTAGTAATTTAGTTGTGGTCACAGTGCTATTTTTTCCATTACAAAAATAGGATATGATACGATTAAAAAAATAGAAATATTATCTAATTCTCTTTGTTTTTTCAACAAAAGATGAAATTTTTATTTGTTCTGTCTTATTATTCACTACCAAAGAAATTATTATTTCATCTTTTTTAGTGGTTATCATTTGGTTTTGAAATTCATTATCGGGTTTAATATTCAATAGATACTTTCCTTTTTTAGTAATATTAGAAATAATCAAGTTAGAGTTCATATCCATAATATCAAATCTCAGTCTTTCTTTTTTGACATCCAATTGAGGGAAATTAATATCTTCTATTTTAAAATTTTGATCATTTTTAGTTACTTCAAATTGTATCTTATATTGCACAAATTGATCTTGATTTGGTCTTCCTGGTATGGTTATTTCCTTAACAGCAGATGTTAATAAAATTTCTTCTTTACAAGACAGGAGTGTACAAAGCATTAAGAATGTAATTATTACAGATACGTATTTCATTTTAGTTAATTTCATTAAATTAAAAACCGGTAAAGAAATTAAGTATTCTTTACCGGTTTAAAAAATTATGGTTTCAATTATTTCACTATAATTTTTTTCACTATTCTCTTGTTGTTATTTTTAAGATCAACCAGATAAACTCCCGAACTATATGATGATAAATCAACATTAGTATTGATTTTGTCTGTTTTAAAACTTTTAACTACGCCACCAATAATATTGTATATAGTAATTTCGGATTTACTGTCAAAATCAGCTAATTTTATGGTAAACTCTCCATTTGAAGGGTTTGGAAATACGGTTAATACATTAGGGTCTTCAAATTCTCCAATTCCTAACACAGCAGAACCTATAGGGATTTCCCAAATACCGCGCCCGTATGTAGCTACTCTTAATTTATTGGTTCCATAATGTACTTCTAAATCATTAGATATTACATTAGGTAATCCTTCTCCATAAACTTCCCAATCTGTACTTGAGTTATTTCTATGAAAAACTCCAATATCTGACCCTAAGAAAAGATCTCCATCTCCTCCTGTTAAATATAAAATTTTATGCATTGGCACATTAGGTAACGTTCCAGATATGTTAGTCCAACTAGTTCCTGAATTATCAGATTTAAAAACTCTATTTCCATCATTATATCTTCCATAGCAAATATAAACTTCTGCCGGATTAGTAGAATTGACAGCAATACTGGTTACAAGACCGTTTACAGGCAATGTTAATGTATCCCAATTTGAACCTCCATCGGTAGTTGTATAAACACCGTTTCCATCAGTTACATAAATAACTTGATTATCTGAAGGAGCTACCGTTATTGCTCTTGGAGATGCACCAGGAGAATTAAGATTAGTCCACGTGTCTCCTGAATTAGATGAACTATAAATGTTACCAAATCCTCCATAAATAGTATTAGGATCCGTAGGATCTATCTCCAAAGGCCAAACAAATCTTGCTCCACCTGGTGTATTAAGTCTTGTAGTTCGTGTTGCCCATCCGTCTGTAGTTCTTTCTACATATCCTGCCTGGCTGCAGGTCCAAGCTACATTAGAGTCACTATAATTCCATAGTGCTTCTACTCCATCAGACCCAAAATTTCTATTAATCCACTCTGTTCCATTATATTGGGTAATATCGTTGTCCTGAGCACCAGCTAATAAGAAATCTGCATTTTGTGGTGTCCCCGCTACTTTATAATATTGAGTGATTGATAAACCAGAAGATAAATCTTCCCAAACATCATTAGTAGTAATATCACCTTTAAACAATCCTCCGTCATTTGCCGAAAAAACTTCCGTAGTACTTCCTGGTAAAAATTCTAAATCGTGATGATCCGAATGCACATAAAAAAATGGGTTTCCTGGCACCCAATATCCATCAAGATATTTTTGCCAGGTACTTCCTCCATTAATACTCCTCCATCCATCTACTCCTCCAATAATAATTAGATCTTTATTATCAGGAGCAACTAATAATGTTTGATTATATCCTCCTTGTGTACTTAAACCAGAAGGTGTAGATATAGCTAATGAATTCCAAGAAGCTCCTCCATCGGTAGATTCGTAAACATTTCTGTTGTTCATACCTACTACATATTCTGAATCAGCAGCGGTAGTAGCGATATCAAAACGACCAGAGTTACCCAAACCGGTAGAAGAATCGGTCCAATTCTCTCCATTATCTGTAGAAACATAAAAAGTCGTTGATCTACCTCCAGTTGCAAACAAAGTGGTAGTCGACCCCTCTTTATACATTATGTCATTAAAACTTGCAGTAGTTGTTTTTAAACTCCAATTAACTCCAGCATCGGTTGATTTATATATCCCACCATTAGTTGTGGCAAAAATCGTATCTGGGTTATTTGGATCGATAAGTAAATGTGCAATTAATCTGGTTTGCGTAACTTCATAATTTAACCCAGTTGCCACCCAAGTTTCTCCGTGATCAGTAGATTTTAAAACTCCAATAGAAGTATTTTGAAATCCATCATAGTCTCCTGTAGCCATATACATAATATCACTGTTGGTAGGATGAAAAACGATATCTGATACACCAAGATTAGGAATATTATCTCCCTTAGGCGTCCAGTTTGCTCCTGCATCATCAGATCTCCAGATCCCACCTCCTGGCGCTCCTACCCAAATTTCATCACTATTAGTTGGATTAAATGTAACTACATTCAATCTTCCCATTCCTGCATAAAAGGTAGTCCCAGATTCTGGAATTACTTTAGGACCTATAAGTGTCCAACTTATTAGGTTTTCATTCTTTTCTGCAGGAACATTCTGTTGATACTTATTCCACTCATTATAAGTATTTAATGGACTTGGAAAAGAACCATCTTCATTGATACGGCTCTCCCAAAAATAAGCCCAACGCTCAAATTGTTTTATTTTTTTTCTATCTGCTCTATTATTACTTTTACTAATTGAAGTATATTCCTGTCGTTTTTTATTTACTACTTCGAAATAATTACTATCATCTTTAGCTGGTGATTTACGCCAATCTTGGGCCGTTATTATATAACAACTTAAAACTGTTATAAAAAAAAGGAAATTTCTTTTCATTTATGTGTTAGTTAGAATTAGTCTATACTAACTAAAACAATACAAGCATGAAAAACCCTACTTTTTTTTGAAGAATTATTTTTTAAATGCCTTTGAAGTCGATATAAAACCTTTGATAAATTTCTTTAATTCTGGAGAAGGAACGTTATCTATGTTTTCTTTCAGAAAGCTTTTATCGGCATCTATATCTTTATAATATCTGGTAATTCTAGGAGCACTGATTTGTACACTTAATCTAATCATCCTTAATTCTATATTATTAGGATCGGATGCTATTGCTTCTTCAATTAACTTTTTTCCTTTTTTAAAAAAAGATATTTTATCTCCTCTTTTTTCAGAAAAAGAAGCCTTTAGAGTTAGTGCACATCCGTAATATGCTGATAACACAGAACTCTCTTTATAGTTTAAACTCTTTGTTAATTCATAAAATTTCTCGGTATTCTCTTTAGAACCCTTTGCATATTTGTATGAACTTCTTACTTGGGTAATATCATTTACAGTAATATTTATAAAAAGTAATCCAATAAATAAAACAAAAAATTTCATATCGTAATTTATAATTTAACAAAAGTAACTACAACTTTTAGCGCTATGGTATCATCATACTTTACGGTACTTTTTACTTTAATCTCCTCTTCATTATCAGTAAAATCATTCGTAATCACCAAATCCGGAGTTTTTTCAGGATTAATCACAGCCATAAACTTCACATTAGAAGCCTTTTTCATAAATAAAGAACATCCTTTCCTTTTTTCTGTAAGCTCCTTAATAATCTGTAATGTACAAACCCCGGGAGTTATAGGGTTACCAGGAAAGTGACCTTTAAAAATATCATTTTCAGGATTTAAAGATATCCTCGTGGTTTGTATACCATCTGTTACAGAATCTTCATTGATTTTATATAAATCAGCTATTAGCATATTATTTTTTTAGGAAGTTTAAATCTATATTTAATTTAATGTTTTTATGGTCAATACTTATATTTCTAGCTATCAAATCTTTAGAAATATCCTTGAAAAATATCATAAACTTTTCTTTACTCTTAGTTGTATGAACTATTTTATATAATCTCAAATCTGATTGATTATAAAAGTAGTAATTACTTCGTTTGTCGCTTTCGTTTTTAAGAACATTATATGCATCATCATAATACTTTTCCTCAACCGTTCCTTTTTCTTTGATTAATAATGCAAAATCTCTGATTAAAGTATTCAGGATAATTTTTCTATTAAGCTGATCTACAATTGAGTTAATTCTATATTGACCTTTCTCAAACTCTATATCAAAAAATGTACTTCCAAATTGTGAAGTAAAAACGATGCGATGCTTTTGTAGGGCTACTTTTTTTAAAATAAGAATACCACTAAACTCATTACCATACACCTTTATATCTGCCTTATATACATAATCTATATCAGGGTTTGAAAAATATGGGTTTTGCACCATATCATTTGTTTCCACTTTAGACTCCGTAAAATCATCCACCGTTGTTACTTTACAACCTAAAACAGATACAATCAGTATACTAATGAGCAAATATCGCATCAGGAATAGGTTTATTTAAAGATGTATTCTGAAATTTTATAAGTGTATAATCTCCTGAAGGCTCTATTAATTTAACACTGGTAACTAAATATTTTTTTGACTCAAAGTTCAAAACGATCTGTTTAAACATACTTTTTAGAGTCTGATCTTTTGGAAATAATTTTGCTACATATTGCGCATTATTCTTAAAAAAACTCATAGAAAACTGAGTATCATCTAGCATATCCCCACTTACACTTTTTGCGATCAAATCATTTAGTTTTTTAAAGACTTTATTGGAAGCAAGGTTAATATCACTTTTTTTACCTGCATCATTTATAAACAACTTCTTATCCTTAAAAATCACGCTATACTCATATGGCTTTGTGTAAGACCATTTGATAATATTGGGTGATTTGAAATATAAATCCCCACTACTTTCTATATCATTAGACAGGAAATC
Source organism: uncultured Aquimarina sp. (assembly GCF_947492405.1). Classification (GTDB taxonomy): domain Bacteria; phylum Bacteroidota; class Bacteroidia; order Flavobacteriales; family Flavobacteriaceae; genus Aquimarina. The sequence continues at coordinate 195,660 of NZ_CANLMP010000001.1, read as the reverse complement.
AATATGCTTTAATTGTGTAAATGTATTTACGATTGTTTTAGACTGTTTTGCACTGGTACTTACAGCATTCTTAAAAGTATCTATTTCTAATCCAGAAAGTTCCACTTCTTGAGCTTGCAGCCAAGCAAAATTCATGAAAAGGAAACCAAATAATAAAAATCTAAGCATATGCTTGTATCGAAAATAGTTCATCTATAGTAACTGTTGTAAAATTATTCCTTTGCAAAAATAGCAACAATTGTTCCAATACTGCCACAGTAATTATTTTTGTGTCGTGAAGCAGTATAATATCTCCTCCTTTTAGGTTTTTTGTAATCCTCTGAAGTATTACTTTTTCTGAAGGAATTGTAGTATCAAACGACCTCTTATTCCATCCAATAACAGTATGTCCAGTCTTTTTAACAGCTTTGGCTATATTAGGATTAGTAATTCCATAGGGAGGTCTAAAAAATAGTGGTTTTAATTCAGAATTTTTTTCTATTATAGTATCTGTTTTCTGAATTTCACCGATAAACTTATCCGTGCCGTAGGTATCTATCAGTTTATCATGAGAAAAAGTATGATTTCCAACTATATGATTTTCCTGAATAATTTTTTTAAGTATATCAGGGTACTTTTCAATTTGTTTTCCGATACAAAAAAAAGTTCCTTTAACATTATACTTATTTAAAACCTCTAAGATCTTTAGAGTATTGAGATCCGGGCCGTCATCAAAAGTAATGGCTATTTTTTTCTCTGTAAGTGTTGGATTACTATTTAAACTTTTCAGAAAGTATCCGGATCTAATATTAGCAACTCCATAAGCAGTAATTAGGAGCCAAAGAAACGCCAGTACAAGTAAACTCCACGAAGGAAGTTCATTGAAATAAATTGCGGTAACCATAAGAATACCAGCAATACTAGATATAATATTAACTATTTTTCTAATTAGCATCGTTGCAACAACGCAATACTATGATTTTTTCCTAGATATTGATTATACAAAAGTACATTATTATGATTCTTTGCTGTAACATCATTAACCTTTAAGACAGAAGGTATCTGATTAGTTGCAAAAATTTTACAAGCAAGCCAAAAACCAAAACTAGAAGCAACATAATAATCACCTATCAAATGCTTATAACATAGTTGTTCTATATTTGAAAAAATCGAAGATTGTAAGTTTTTATAGTAATTATCGTATTTTATATCTCCATTATTACCCAAAACTACGGCGTCTATATCATCTACAGATAACCCTTGACGCAAAAGAAATTTTTCAATATCTGCTTTTATTTCATCTGGTGTTGCTTCACTTATAGTTTCTACATCAATAATATTAGCTAAACTTTTATCAGTTTTTGCACCTAAAACCATAAATGTAGCACCTTCACTTGCAACTGTACCGGATGTATTTGAGTCCAATAAGGTAATTATATCAATATCTTCTTCTTTAATTTGACCATCTAATTTATGTAGTAAAGTAGAGTTTTTAGCAATTTCATCAATACCTCCAACTAAGATATTTTTGCCAGATTCTTCTGATAACATTAGCTGAGCGTCCATTACAGAAGTTTCAAACGAAGCTGCTCCTTGAACATAAGTAACGTTATACGCTTTACATCCTAATCCCAATGCTACTTGACCCCCAACAGTATTATGTGTCGATTGAATAAACAGTGTTGGTGTTAAAAACTGCTCATCATTATGAAGAATGTTTTCTAAAAATTTCTCGGAATCTTGTTTACACCCCATTCCTGTACCTGTAATTATCGCATCAGGTATTTCTACTCCAGAATCTTTTAAAGCCATTGACGCAGTTGTAACACCCATCTTTACAGATTTAGACATTCGTCTCATAGCTGCTGGCTTTATATAATCTTTATAATTAGGATCGTGACATCTAAATATATTTTCGTGGTAAGAAATTAATTCCTCTAAAAACATATCTGGATCCGTCGTCGGCTGCGCAGAAATGCTAGCAATACCATTAATAAAACAATCGCTCATTATTTTGTAAAGATTAAAGTGGAACAATTGCCTCCAAAACCAAAAGAATTGGATAAAATAGTTTTTACTTCTTTAGAAACCAATTCAGTTTGTGGGACTAATGAAAACTCTTTCATTTTAGTTTTAAAATTCAAGTTCGGGAAAATTAGATTTTCCTTCAGCGATAAAAGAGAATAAACCGCTTCTACAGAACCTGCAGCTGCTAGTGTATGTCCTGTAAACGCCTTTGTAGAACTGAATAGCGGAGTATCTTCTTCTCCAAAAATTCTAGTCATAGCTACACCTTCTGATAAATCATTATTAGGAGTTGCAGTTCCATGAGCATTTACATAATCAATATCCTTAGCAGTCATATTGGCAATTTTCAATGCTTTATTCATAGCAAGAAATGCGCCTTCTCCATCGGATGACGAAGCTGTTTGGTGATAAGCATCGTTAGCATTTGCCCAACCAGCAACACGACCGAGTACTTTTTTATTTTCTTTTTCAACCACCGAATCACTTTCCAACACCAAAAATGCTGCTGCTTCTCCTAGGTTCAATCCTTTCCTATTATCGTCAAAAGGAGTACACTCTGAATCCGACAAAATCATTAAAGTACCAAAACCATTTATCGTAAACTTAGACAAAGCATCGGTTCCTCCAACAATCATTCTATCTATCTTACCCGCTTGAATCATACGTGCTCCAAGCATTATTGCATTTGCTGCTGAAGAACAGGCCGTACTTATAGTAGAAACATACCCATTTATTCCTAGATAATTAGAAATAGATTGCGTAGTAAATCCAGCATGTTGTGCCCGAATGAATCTTCTATTATCTTCAATTTCTGTATACTCTAAATAATGTTTTTCGGTAGTATCCATTCCACCCACACTGGTTCCTGAAACAAAACCAGTTCTATATTTATTTACATCCGAAATCTGCGCATCCTCTAATGCCTCTTTTGCAGCGATAGCACCAATCATAGCTGTTCTAGAAAAACTATGTAAAGGTTGTAAACCTAATTCTTCTTCTAAGACACTGTTGGTTTTTTTTATCTCCCCAACCATAATTTGATCACTATGACGAGTTTGCAACATCTCCACTCTGGAAATTCCAGGAGACACTGATTTTAAAGCATTAAGATTTTCTTCAACCGTGTTTCCGATTGAAGATATTATACCCATACCAGTAATGGCAATGCCTTTGTTCATATTACTTTGTACGGTGTTTTGAAATATAATCAGCCATTACGCCAATAGATTCAAATATAGCTTTACCTTCCTTTGGGTCTTTCAACTTAATCCCATAGTCTTTTTCTAATAATACAATTAGTTCAAGTGCATCAATAGAATCTAATCCTAAACCGTCTCCAAAAAGAGGATCATCATCTCCTATTTCACTTACCTCTACATCCTCAAGACTTAATTGCTCTATTAATTTCTCTTTTAGCTCTTCTCTTAATTCAGCCATACCTATTGATTATATAAATTATTTAATTCCTCTTTTGTTAGCTCTTTTTCACCTTTTTTTGAAAGAAAAGCCAAAAATACGTCATATTTATCATTATCCAAATCTACCCAGCCACAAATAACATTGCTGGCTTTTCCGGTATTCATTAAAATTTTAGAATAATTAGACATAAAATCGGTATCAAAATTTTCTGTTACAAAAAATGCATTCTCACTTTTAAGATTATTCTTAATACTTATCTCTCCCATAATAATATTGGGAAGTGTATACACAAAAACCGCTGGGGATGGATAAAAATCTTCACGATCCTGAATACTTATTTGATGTTTTCTATCCGTATCAAGACTTGATGATCTATTAGATAATACAAGTGCGGTATCTCGGTCTACTTTTTCTCTGTCTTTTAATAAAACTTCTGACGCTAAAAACCCTAACTTACACAACTCATCCATTTTGTGAAATTTTGGATATTTTAATTCTAAAAATTTATAAACTCCTTTTGCAAAATCCTTCAGATTATCTGATTCTAAATCAATATGTAGTTGATCTCCATTCTTAAAGATCTTTTTATCTCGAATCGAACAAAAATCTGATATATAATATTTTTCTTTAATCACGATACTTCTTTTTCAATAATCAGTGCAACGTTACATCCACCAAAGCCAGATGCCGTTTTAAGAACCCTTTTCAATTCTTTTTTATGATTCTTATCAATTACATTAATTGGTTCTGAAACTCCTAATTCTTCAAAACCTAAAGAAGCGAAGAGCTCATTATTAATTAGACAATGTCTAGCTATGATACTTTCTATTAATGCTGAAGCTCCTAATGTATGTCCATAATATCCTTTTAGACTATTAATAGGAACACTTTTCATTCCTGCTCTATTAAAAGCAATAGCTTCCATTTCATCATTATACGGAGTTGCCGTACCATGCGCAGTAATATAATCAATCTGATTACTCTCTATACCTGCTTCTTTTAAAGCTTTAGTAATACTAATAAATAATCCTTCACCTGTTCGTGAAGGTCCAGAAATATGATTCGCATCATTAGCGGAAGCATCTCCGGTAATACTGATCGCTTCTTCTGTTACATTCTTTTTATTAGAGCTCAACCATGCACTTGCTGCTGCTTCTCCTAAACTTATACCCGTCCTGTTTTTACAAAAAGGTTTACAAGGTGCAGTACTTACGGCTTGAAAAGAAAAGAAACCAGAAAGTGTAAACTCAGAGAGTAAATCTCCTCCTATTACCACTACGTCTTCAAAAAGTTCTGACTGAATCATCCGCTTTCCAACAGCCAGAGCTAATCCTCCAGAGATACAGGCATTAGATAAGATCACCGGCGTATGATCTAATTTAAAATAACGCTGAACAGTTTTGGAAATACTTGCCAAATAGGCCTTCTCATCAGAGTCACCTCTCAGACTATTAATATTTCCTTTTGTAGTAGAAATAATAACTCCACATTTAGTAATATCTAAAGAAGGATTCTCTGTTAGTAGTTTAGAAACAGATAATAACATCATCTTCTCTAACTTCGTATATACCGAATCATTTGAGATTGTATTCCAAGCTACAGAAAGTTTATCGTTATCAATCACTGCTCCAAAAAATGGTTTTGACCAAATATCATCATCATCCACTTTTTTGATTCCGGTCTTATTTAAACGAAGATTTTCTATATTTTCTTCAGTAGAAAACCCAAGTGGAGAAATTATATTATCAGCAATTAAGTAGACTTTTTTCATAATAATCCTACTTTACGTTTCCAATCAAGAAAAAACTCAGGAATAGTAAGAGACATATTACCATCCATATCCAAGAATACCTGCGTTGTTTCCCCTACACAAACTAGTTCTTTGTTTTGATTATATACATTATATCTAAAAATCATTTTCGCAGCGGGACTATCTACATATACTGTTTCTACTGTAGCAATATCTCCGTACTTAAGAGGTAATTTATGATTACAATTAGAATTAACAATTGGTGTTACATAATCATTATCTTTAAAATGAAGATATGAAAGACCATGACTTCGCCCAAAAGCTTCGCGTCCTTCTTCAAAATAGGTTATATATATACCATGCCAAACGATGCTTAAAGGATCACAGTCATTAAATCTGACCCTTACCTCATGGACATGTTTGATATCGGTTATAATTTCTTTAGACCGCCTTTTTCTTTTCATAGTATAGTATAGCGATTACGATAGTACTAATAAAAAACCCAATTAACAAACCAATTTCGGGAAGAATATCTATCAAACTACCTTTTCTTAAAAAACAATCATAAAAAGCCTCTAATCCCCAGTTCATAGGAGAAATTTTAGCTATGAGTTGCATCGTATCAGGCATTGCAAACACAGGAACCCAAACTCCTCCAATTGCAGCCAACAAAACAACCAATACGGCTCCAAAAGGAGCTGCTTGTTCATGCGAACTAAAGACTGTTCCTAATAAGATCCCTAAACCAATAGCTCCTAATCCCGAAGATAAAGCTACAAGATATAACAATCCCAGATTATCTCCCAAATCTAAAATAGGCAACCCTAATTTCGGAAACACATAAATCCCTAATAACAAAATCAAGGTAAACTGTAATAAGCTTACGAATAGAAACAAAAATGCCTTACCCGCTATAATTGTTAAGTAATTGATAGGCGTAGTTTGTAAACGAACAAATGTTCCTTGTCCTTTTTCATGTACAAGATTCAATGATAATGGTAAAATCATAAAGAAAATAGCAAACAAAGTCCAAGCCGGTATGTTATGTTGTACAGAGTTAGGCAAAATTGATTCTCCTGATAAAGAAGGGTTTATCTGTTCATATTTTACAAAATTATCTCGATTAAAAGACTTAAGACTTTCTGATTCTCCTAATTCTTTTTCGAAAGCTTCGTAAATAGATTTAGTCTCAATGCTCGCCACCAATTTATCTACTGCAAATATCACAGAACTTCTAAAAGTTTCTTGTGTTATAGGATCAAAATACAACTTCACTACCTTACTCGGTAGTTTTTCTTGAACATCTTCTACTTTTAAAGAATCAGCTACTCCTTCAAACTCTTCAAGAATTTTAGTTATGTTTTTATCTATTTGTTTCTGTAGTTCATCACTCAATCCTTTAGGAATAACAACTGCCAGTTGATAGTCTCCAGAAGCCACAAGAAGACTTGCTTTTTCTTCTGTTAAAAGGTTATTATCTATTTCTGAAATAGGTTCCAGAAACTCTATTTCAGAAAAGCTTTTTCGAATTTCACTTGATAACTTTCCTTTATCATTATCTACCAATAGAATTTCGATAGAGTTACTTGAAATTGATTTAAAAGTAGCATCCTGAATCAATGTAATCGCAACTACCAATATAATTGGCATTATAAACAAAATAATCAACCCTCCAGGATCCCTTAGAAGCAATAAAAACTCTTTTTTTATGGAAGCTAAAAATCTATGCATAATCACGAAGTTCTCTTCCTGTAAGTTCTATAAAAACGTCTTCTAAATTTCTTGCATCCTTGGTATCAGAAATTAATTTGGATGGTGTATTTTGTGCTATAATTTTTCCTGAATCAATAATTCCTACTAAAGAACACAAATCTTGTGCTTCCCTTAGATGGTGAGATGTATAGATTATAGTTGTCCCTTCTTTATTTAATTCTTGAAGTTTAGTCGTAATTGACTGTTTGGACTGAACATCTACTCCTACAGTAGGTTCATCTAAAAATAATAATTCTGGGTTATGAAGTATTCCTGCAATAAGGTTTACTCTTCTTTTCATTCCACCAGAAAATGTTTTAATTTTTTTATCTGCAAAAGGTAGCAATCCTAACTGATCCAAATGAGATAAGACAATTGGTGTCAATTCAGTTTTTGTCATTCCGAACATACTCCCAAAATACAGTAAATTCTCTTTTGCGGTTAATTTTGGATACAATGCATACTCCTGAGGTACCACACCTATTGACTTTCGAATTTCTTTAGCTTGTGTCCTAAAACTCTTGCCAGCAATCAATACTTCTCCAGAAGTTGGCTTAATCAAACCACATAAAATAGATATTAATGTAGTCTTTCCCGCTCCATTAGGTCCCAGAAGACCATATACCTCTCCTCTTTTAATTTCTAAATTTACAGTATCTAACGAAAGAAAAGCGGCACCTTTATATTGTTTAGAGATATTTTTTATTTGAATAAGAGGAGTAGCATCCATCTTAAAACTATTTAATTGCTTTCTTAAGATCTAAAAAGAAAGCTCTCTCTGCCAGAGCAATCGCATCTAACTTATCTGCAATTTTATTATATGCATCAGTTTCTCTACTTCTATTCTTATATAACCTAGAAGCATCAATGGCAAAATCTCTCCATTGATCACCAATTTCGGTCATTTCCTTCGAAAGTTCTGCGAGCCTAGAATTTTCCATAATTACAGAAGCTTCTTGCAAAAACGTAGCGAAAATAAATCGAAAACCTCCACCGCCAGTTCCTATTTCTTCTTGCATACGTACCAATTGACCCAAGTAATGATTTGTCTTTTTTACTCCAATCTTATCAGGCCATTTACGAATTCTCTTTGCTACATATCTAATCCCCCTATAACCAACTAATGGAACCGGAGCTAACATATGTCTATATGCTTGTTTCATCCCTTTAGTAATTGCTTTTTTAAGATCAATCTGATCTGGCAATTGTGTAGGATAATAAATATGACCGTTAGGCGCAAACGGACCTTTAGCAAATCGTACTTTTTCTAATTCTCTAGAAGACAAAGTAGTTACTTCTGGCATTACCGGATCACTGATTAAATAATCATCTCCTTCTTTTCCATAAACAACCAGATTATGGGCATTAAAGTGGAAACGATACTCATCAGGAAAATATGACAGGTTATATACTCCTACTTGTAAACCTACCGGGTTATTCTTTGACAACTCTACATCTAACGTTTGTTGTGCTTTTTCTGTAGATTTAAACTTATGTCTTTTAATCTTAAAACCTAATCTTTTACTTACTCTAGAGAAAATAAAACCAGGAACAGGTCTAAAACTAAACATAGGTGCGAAATTCACCTTTACAAAAGGTATATATATAAAGAAAACTCCAGAAGCAATCCCAAAAACCATTGGTTCGCTTATCTTGAGTCCATTATAATTTAATAAATTAGAAACCACTCCATTTTCGCAATGAGCGGATTGGTTATGTTCAAAGTTTATTTTCAAATCTTTGGATTTTTAAGTTCTTCTAAAGAGATCTCGAAAGCTTCGGCATATTTTTCCAACTTCTTTTTACTTAGTTTTTTAAATGTTTTGGCTTTTAAGTGTCTTTTTACTTTCCATTGCCAAAAACCAACATATCCAGATAACACTACAACATCCATTCGTTGTAATTCCATATAATATGCTATTGGACTAAGCTCTCCTTGTTTTATTTTTTGGATAGTCTCCTGAAGCTGTTCTTCTATCAACTCTAAAGATTCGTTCAATGCAATAGTTTTTGCATCCCAACCAGAACTGAGTGCTTTACCATACTTCCCATCTTGATCAACTGCATATACCACCTCTCTAATATTTGCTTTAGAAAGGCTACTTTCATCCTGTGGTACGTCTTCTTTCTTCATAGTGTTTAAAAGTTAAGGATTCACAAAACTAAGAATCTACTATAATAGTTTTCATCTCTGATGAAGCAATTAGATTTCCTTCTGTATCATTCACCTCGATTTTAACTAAAGATACAAGCATTATTTCCGCAACGATTTCTACGGTAGTTATAAGTTCAGTGCCTATTTTCGGTAATGAATAAATAGTAGCATGTTTTATAGAACCTATAAACCCTGTTTTAGGTTTTTCGTCTTTCCCACGATTTATATATCCTCTATATCCTCTATGCAAAGCGATACTTTGTGCCATATTTTCTATAAGGCCTCCTTCTGTAAAATTTTTATCCGAGGTTAATATGTTATCAGATGTTATTTTTAAACCAGAAACAACCTTTTCCGTATCGAAATACAATAACTTATCAATCATCACAAAAGGATCTTTTTGTGGAATCAACTTCTTTATGAAATCAACATCTGTTATATCACTTTCTAATTGATTATCCATTAGCACACAGTAAACAAAATATGAAAATATGAAAAACGTCCACTCTCGGGAACCATCGCAACAACTTTATCTCCTTTTTTCAATTTTCCTGAGTTTTTCAACTCATTTATCATTAAATAAATAGAGGCAGAACCTACATTACCAACTTTTTCCAGATTAGTAAACCATTTACTTTTTGGAATCGAGATTCCTTGATTTATCATTTCATTATTCAACCTTTCTTCAAAATAAAATGAAGATATATGAGGCAAAAAATAATCTACCTCTTCTTCTTTAAAATTATTTTTCTGAAAAGCATCTTTCATGCTAGAAACAGCTTTTGGAACTACATACTTATCTAGTATTTTCACATCCTGTTTTAACGAAAAAACAGATTCTGATAACCATTCCTCTGGCTCATATTCACTCCAAGGTTTAAGACTTCCATCTTGATTTTTATCTCCTCCAGCATACATACAAGCTTCTAGTTCATGTGCAAATGAATACGCCTGCATCCAATCAATACGCAATGGATTTTCTCCTTTAGGTTCACTTTCTAACAAAAAGGCACCTCCTCCATCCGACAACATCCAACGCAGAAAATCTTTCTTAAAACCAATAATTGGTTGTTCTTCTAAAGACTTTAAATTCTCTACTTCTTTATCAAATTTTTTGGATTGCATCCAAGTCGAAACTCTTTCTGTACCAGTACACACAGCATTTCTCGTACTTTCAGATTTAACAGATAGAAATCCATATTTTAACGCACTCATTCCTGAACAACATACCCCCGAAGCTGTATTTAATTCAATACTATCCTCTGTATCTAGTAATCCATGCACCATAGAAGCATGAGAAGGTAACAAATTATCTGGAGTTGATGTTCCACAAGAAAGTAACTCTATTTCATTTTCGGAAAAATCAGAATTACATAAATTTTTAATTGTTTCTTTTGTAAGCTGAGCATTATTATGGGTGATATTACCATCATTATCTACAGCATAGTATCGTTCTTTAATACCATTATTCCTTAAAACAATTCTTCTGGCCCTTGAAGGTTGATCATCAATCATACCTAGTCTTTTTTCCATTTCATCATTAGAGACTGGCTGATTTGGCAAAAAATGGCCTGTTTTTGTTATATAAACGTTTTTCATAAATAATGATTACTTATCGTAACCTTGTTGATTGATAATATTTGATGTCCTTTTTTATACGTGTATAAAAAGGCAAATAAGTCAACAAAAATATAACAAAAACTATTGGTACAAAAACCCAAATAGCAAATTGGAGGTAATACTCAAAAAAGTTTAACCATTTCGCTCTTCTTTTAGGTGATTTTAGTCCTACCTTATATATATGTGCTGACCACTTACTAAAGATATGATTTCCAGATTTATCTGATCTAATTAAGAAAGGTTTTATCCGAACCGCTCCCTCTTTTACCAACTCTTGTTGTAATTGTTCAAAATTTTCTTGAAAAAGGTGTTTTTTTATAGTTAATCCAAATTTTCCAGCCTCCTTTATATCCTTATCCGATACTCCTGGCTTTGGAAAAACACCTAAATATTTAGTTTTCTTACCTCCTATCATCCAATGTACAATGGTAATCACGCTAATATGATTCCAATGTCGATCTACAAAAGCAATATTTCCAACCAATTCCGCTTTACAATCTACCAATAACCTTTTAACCTTCTCTTGGGTCAAAATCCACATATTCCTAGAACCATTAATGGTTATAACGGGAGTATCTTTTAATAATACTTTCGCATCATCTCCTTTTAGGAAAGAATTAATTGGAATCGATGGTGAAAGATACCAAACAGTATAACCAAATATGATTAAATCATACTTTTTATTTTTTATAGCATCGGGAATCGGCTTGTTAGGTTTTGGTATCTGTAAATATGATTCAGGAAAGACCTGTAAAAAGTCTTTCTTATCCCATGGAAATTGATAAGGTTCTTCTGGATAAATTTCCTGTACTGTAACAGTGCAGTTTTCGTCTAGCTCTAAGGGTCTAACAAGATTTGTTAATATCTCACCTAATTGACCACTTTGGCTATAATACAATACCAGTATATTCTTCATACATTAGGTTTTAAGATCATCCCAATAATCATAGTAATTAAACCATTGTAAGGGATACTTTTTAACCATAATTTCAGCATTTCTGACATACTCTTTTAATACATGGCTAGGTTTGATTGATGATTCTGAAAATTCAGGTTCGCGCGCGTATAAATTATATCGCTTACCTGAACCTTTCATAATATACATAAAAAGAATAGGTTTTTTCTTTCTGGCTGCTAATTTATATGGTCCCGAAGGGAATTTTACAGACTTTCCAAAAAACTCATGTTCGAGATATTGAATTCCTTCAACATATCGATCTGCAGCAAAAACAATTACTTCTCCATTAGCTAAAACATCGTTCATTTGAAAAATATGAGACATATCTTCCTTTATTACAATAAATTTCATTGTAGTATCGGTCGATACCGCTCCAACATACTGTTTGATCTGTTCATTTTCTTGATCAGTAACTATCAGATTAACTCCGGTATCGGTCATATCAAATTCATCAAAAAAATAACGAGCAATATTAAAACTACCGACGTGTGCACTAAAAACAATACCGCCTTTTCCTTTTTCCAAAAGTTCTTGTATTTTTTCTTTACCATCATAAGTAAATGCGAACTTTTTCTTTAATCCAAAAGAAATAGCAGTACGATCTATAAGTGTCTGTCCAAAGACAAAATAGTTTTTATAAACGCTTAATATGGATTTAAAGGAAGACTGTTTTAACCTTTTATTGTAGAAATAATAACTTGCCCTGGTTGTAGTATAAGAGAATACCAAATAGTAAGCAGCTACAAATATCAAAACAGAATAAGCAGCATTCAGACCTAAATTCTTTATAAAGAATATGAATATTTTATATCCTAAAGGAGTCCCTTTAGCTTTACCTTCCCATTGGGCCATTATGTCTCTTAAATATTGACTTTACGTTCTATCAAATCATAAAAATCTTTGAAGCTTTCGATACCGACAAAATCATCTCCTACCAATTTCACTCCAAAAGTAGCCTCAATAGCCACTACAAGATCTACATAGTCTAAACTATCCAAATCTAATGTTTCCTTAAGGTTAGCATCAGGAGCAATATCATCCGCTTCAACCTCGAATTCCTCTATCAAAAAGTCATCAACTTTTTCGACAATTACACTTGTTTCCATCATCTTTCTAGTAATTTTTTTCTATTCTAAACCTTTTTTATGACGATTGCAGAATTTGTGCCCCCAAACCCAAATGAATTCGACAAAAGTACATCAATTTTTTTATCTACCGTTTCTTTTACTAAATTTAACTTTGTAGAATCTTCATCAGGAGATTCTAAATTAATATTAGGTGCTATAAATGAGTTATTCAACATTATTAATGAGTACACTATTTCACTAGCCCCTGCCATCCAACATTCATGTCCGGTCATTGATTTTGTGGAACTGACATATGGTTTTGAACCACCAAAAACTTCATTTATTGCTTTTGCTTCATTTGCATCTCCAATTGGAGTTGATGTCGCATGTGCATTTACATAATCAACATCTTCTGGCTTGATATTAGCCTGTTCTACAGCTCGTTTCATAGCTCTAGCCGGCCCCTCTTGATTAGGTGTTGAAATATGATCTCCATTAGAAGAAAAACCATACCCCGCGACTTCTCCTAAGATGGTTGCTCCTCTTTTCACAGCACTTTCATAAGATTCCATAAACAGCGCTGCACCACCACCACTTGGCACTAATCCATCTCTTTTGCTATCGAAAGGTCTTGATGCTTCCATCGGATTATCTTCATTTATAGAAAAAACTCCTAACCCATCAAAACTACCAAATGCATAATCATTAATTTCCTGTGCTCCGCCGCACAATACGTAATCTTGTAAGCCTTGTTTAATTAATAGATACCCCATTCCAATAGAATGAGATCCACTTGCACAAGCTGCACTAATTGTAAAATTAACTCCTTTTAATTTAAACACTGTAGAAAGATTCATTGTCACCGTAGAGTTCATAGATTTAAAAACTCCACCAGATCCCACCAAAGTAGTATCTTTCTTAACTCTTATTTTATCAATTGCTTGCATTACTGATTCTGCCGTACTATCATTACCAAAAAGAATACCAATCTCTTCATTCTGCAAAAACTCTTCATCAACACCGGCTTGATCAAACGCTTGTTTTGTAGCTATATATGCATATTCAGATTCTGAACCAAAACTAACACGTTGTCTTCTACTTAACTCTTTTTTTAAATTTGGTTTTGGCACTGTTCCAGTTAACGCAGATCGATACCCAAACTCTTTACGAGAAGGCTCAAAAACAATACCAGATTTCCCTTGATACAATGACTCTTTAACCTCATCAACATTAGTACCAATACAAGAATAAATTCCCATTCCAGTGATAACTACTCTTCGCATAATCTCTTATGAATAAATTCCTCCATTAATATTAACGACTTCTCCTGTTATATATGATGCTTTTTTGGATGATAAAAAAGTCACCAAATCGGCTACTTCTTCTGCTTCTCCAAAACGATTTACAGGAATCATACGCTTCAATTCTTTTTCATCCATCTCAGCTGTCATATCTGTTTTTATAAAACCAGGCGCAACTGCATTTACCGTAATTTTACGTTTTGCCACTTCATTAGCTAAGGCTTTTGTAGCGGCAACCAGTGCTCCTTTTGCTGCAGAATAGTTAACTTGACCTGCAGTCCCCTTTACTCCAGAAACAGAAACAACATTTACAATACGACCATAACGGTTAGTTAACATTTTCTGAATAAGATGGTTTGTTACATTATAAAAACCGTTTAAACTAATATTCAAAACATCATGCCAATCTTCTGGTTTCATCCACATGAATAAACCATCTCTAGTTATACCTGCATTGTTAACAATCACTTCTATGATTGCATCTGGATTATCTGCAATCCAATTATCCAACACTTGATGTGTATTTTCTACATCTGCTACATTAAATTTTAGCAGCGTACACTGACCTCCTTCATCTTCTATTAAATTCTTTGTCTCATTGGCAGCAGCATCATTAGATTGATAATTAATCAAAACAGGATAGTCTAGCTCTTTTGATAATTTCACAGCTATTGCTCTTCCTATTCCTCTGGATCCACCAGTAACAAGGGCGTATTTCATTTACAATTTTGGTTTTAAGATCAAATAATTATTGAATTTAAAAAAAGCAACAATTATTCCAAATTAAGATTTAATTAACAAATTTAAAAGATTCCTAACGATTTTAACAATCGTCTAATGTTACAACACATCAAAATCTCTATTTAATTTTCACAAAAGGCTCTGCATTTTCAAACCATTTGTTCCCTAACAACTTTCCATCTGGTGTTAAAAAACCCCATTTTTTGTCGTATTTAACACGTGCAAGACCGTCGACAAAACCTTTTTCAGGAACTCTTCCAGATAAAAATCCGAAGCTACCTGCTGTGATTCCATACTTAGTTTCAATAACTAATTCTCCTTTTGCATTTACAAATCCCCAATCTTCAATTTTCACTGGAGCCATTCCGTTAGCATCAAAAAAATCAACATCATCATACTTATTTTCGACAACCACTTTACCATTAGTATCAATATACCCCCATTTGTTACCATCAAAAACACCGGCATATCCATTTTTAAAAGTTTTTGCCTTTACAAACTGAGGTTCTATCGCCCATTTACCTTCTTTATCGATAAATCCTATTTTTTCATTTTTACGTGCAATCGTATACTTCCCTCCATCTCTAAAATCCCAAAGTTTAGTCGCCCCATCAACTTTATTAAAAGAATTAGCCGTCGCTATACCAAAAACTTCTTCTCCTTTTTCAGCACGAGCCACTCCGTTTACATAATTACCAATTGAAGTATATTCTGGTTTTATAACTATATTCCCTTTATTATCTATAATACCCCATTGACCAGCTAGATTTGCAAATCTAGCATATCCATTTCGAAATCCTTTAATAATCTTATAAGCAGGTTTTACTATAATTTCTCCTTTTGCATTCATCAAACCAACCATTTTACCCTCTCTAACAAAAGCTACACCATCTTTAAAGGGGTATAATTTTTCGGCATTGGAATAAGACAACTCTTTGCCTTGCTTATCTATGTAGATCCATTTTTTATCTTTTAGAACCATAGCAACTCCACTATTAAAATCTTTAGCTTTGCTAAATTGAGGCTCTAGAAGCCAAGTACCATCTGGATTTATGTATCCCCATTTTTTACCATCCAAAACTAATGCTACACCGTCTGCAAAATTATTTGCCTTCTTATATTTTGGCGTAATAACAAACTCTGCTTTTTTATCAATATACCCAAATTTCCCGTCTTCTCTTACTTTTGCAAGTTCTTGGGAAAATGCGGTTTGTAAACCAAATACTAATGCTAGTGTAATTAAAAGTGCTTTTTTCATCATATTTATATTTAAGGTTTATTTTTTAGTGCCTAAAATTAAACATAAGTAAACATGCATAATTTTATATGGTTTATAAGCTAAATCTTAATTCCAAATATTTAGTATGCATCATTCTCCTTCAAAAAGTCTTTAACTTTTTGAACAAAAGGGTATGTAATATAGTCTTTAGTAAAAGGAGGAACTATCTTTTTGATATCTTTAACCAACTTCTGAGTTCTACTTGACAACTTATCTCCAAAATCAAGATATTCTAAAGCTTGCACAATAGTCATTAATTCTATTGCCAAAACCTCGAATGTATTCTCTATAACGGTTCTAGTCATATTTGCAGCATTCGTACCCATACTAACAATATCTTGATTATCGTTATTATTTGGGATACTATGCACATACATAGGGTTAGAAAGCATTTGATTTTCTGCTGTTGTAGAAACAGCAGTGAATTGAATTCCTTGCATTCCGAAATTAAATCCAAGCTTTCCTAAATTAGCAAAAGGAGGTAAAATATCATTAAGTTTAGAATTCAGAAGATAGTTTAATTGGCGTTCTGCGAGCATTGATAATTTGGTCACTACCAACTTAAGCTTATCCATTTCTAAAGAAACATAATCTCCGTGAAAGTTACCACCATGATACACGTGCTCGGTTTCTACATCTATAATAGGATTATCATTTGCAGAATTTAATTCTTCGATTAATATTCTACCTACGTGTTTTATTGTATCACAAACAGGACCTAAGATCTGAGGAACACAACGAAGTGAGTAATACTCCTGTACCTTTTCTTTAAAATAGGTGTCTCCATTTTGACCAGAATACAAATGCTCTGTTCGGTCTCTAGTAAGTTTACTATCTGATAAATGTTCTCTCATTTTACGAGCTACATCCTGCTGTCCTAAATGGAGCTTACTATGATTTAATTCTTCTGAGAGGTGATCATCATAAGCCTCTACTATTTCATTTATCGCTGAAGAACAGCTAATGGACCAATCTAATAATTTTTGAGCGTTAATAACATTAACAATACCTATTCCGGTCATTGCAGATGTACCATTCATTAATGCCAGTCCTTCTCTAATTTTAACTTCGATTGGTTTAAGGCCTAATTCTTTAAAAACATCAGCAGTATTTCTTCTTTCTCCTTTATAGAAGACCTCACCTTCTCCAATAAGAACAAGTGCCAAATGTGCTAATTGTACTAAGTCACCACTCGCACCTACTCCTCCATGTTCAAAGATTAATGGTGTAACATTATTATTAATAAGATCTTTTAATCCATTAATCACCGATATATTAACTCCAGATTTACCTAATGACAGTGTGTTAAGTCTAGCTAACATTAATGCCTTTACATAATCAGGTTTCATAGCCTTTCCTGTTCCCGAAGAATGACTTCTTATCAAGTTAAACTGTAGCTCTATTCTATCCTTGTCATCAATCTTATATTGAGCCATTGGACCGAATCCTGTGTTTACTCCATAGATCACTTTATTTTCAGAAAACTTTTCTAAAAACTTAAAACTATCATCTACTCTTTTCACTATAGATTCATCTACGGCGAGCTTCTCTTCGTTAAAAATTACGCTGAGAAAATCTTTTATTTCTAACCTTTCTTTTAGTATTAGCATTCGCGAATTAGTAAGTTTTTTCCAATATTTGTAAAAAAATTCAAGTTTACTCTTTATTTTTACAGAGGGCAAATGTAATGTATTTAATATACCTTTGAAAATTATGAAAAAAGAAAATGTAGATGTACTGGTTATTGGTGCTGGTCCGTCAGGCAGTGTGAGTGCTGCATATCTTAACAAAAAAGGAATAAATGTAAAGGTGGTTGAAAAAACGAAATTCCCTCGCTTTCAGGTTGGGGAAAGTTTGATCCCCAGATGCATGGATAATTTCAAAGAAGCAGGTCTTCTTGATTGCCTTATGAAACAAGGATATGAAAAAAAACACGGTGCCCGTTTCATTAAAGATGGAGTTCAGGGATGTTTTGATTTCAGTAAAAAATATGGAGAGGGTTGGGACTGGACTTGGCAAGTGCCTAGGGATCATTTCGACAAGACCTTAATAGATGAAGCTATTAGACAAGGAGTTAGTGTTGATTTTGAAACCGAAGTAACCAATGTAGAATTTAATGGAACTGATTCTTTAACTACTGTTAAACACAAAAATGGTTCAGAAAGTCAGATTGAAGCTAAATTTATTATAGATTCTAGTGGTTTTGGACGTGTAGTAGCTAAACAACTAGGTCTTGAAGCTCCATCCAAACTTGCAGAACACGGATCTATTTTCACACAGGTAAAAGACGTTAATCGTCCTGAAGGTATTGAAGGTACCAGCATTACTTTTGAGATTATCGAAACCGAAGTATGGTTTTGGTATATTCCTTTCTCAAATGGCAATACCAGTATTGGATTTGTTGGCCCAATGGACTGGATAAATAAGTTTGAAGGAAACAAAACAGAGGTATTACAACAAATGATGAAAACTTCTCCTTATTACTATGAGCAGTTTAAAGACGTTCCTTATTTATTCGAACCTTATAAAGTAGAAAACATTGCAAAAAATGTCACTAAATTATATGGTGATGGTTTTGTACTTACTGGTAATAGCGCAGAATTCTTAGATCCTGTTTTCTCATCTGGAGTTTCTTTTGCTACCGAGACTGGTTTATTATCCGCTAAACTAGCTATCAAACAACTTAACAATGAAGAAGTAGATTGGCAAACTGATTTCGTAGATTATATGAGGCAAGGTGTCGATGTATTCACAACATATGTAAAAGAATGGTACACTGGAAATTTACAAAAGATTATTTTTCACGATAAACCTAATGAAGAGTTTAAAGAAAAAATCTGTGCGGTACTAGCTGGATATGTATGGGATAAAACAAATCCATTTGTTAAAAAGCACAAACACATTTTACGAAGTGTTGCCAAATTAGTAGAAATGGAAGAGAGCATGTCGTAGTAATTTTTTATAAACACATATACTAAAAAAGGAGGCACTTGCCTCCTTTTTTAGTATATGTGTTTATAAACTTTCATTTATTTTTTTGCAGAAACTTTTACCAGGAAATCCTTACTTCTTCCCTCGAAACCTTCTATTAATATTTCTGAATCAGAAAGTGGTAAAATTTTATCGGTTTCAAAATGTTCTAACTCAACCCCATTAATATCACGGGTATTAAAAATCGCTTCCTTCTTAACTTCTCCCGTTTTATCATTTATAATATATGCTGTAAAATACCCACCATATCCATCAGAATGCAAATAAGGTTCTTTATCTTCTGGTAAATCCAAGTTTTTAACATTATCCAAATACATCAAATAATGATTATCATTATTTCGCATATGAGTATAAGACATTGTACCTTTCCCTTTCTTTCCTTTTTGTCTTTTAGGAAGTTTATGCATCCAGGCCAGTGTTCCATCTGCTTCTATTTTAGCAGTCATTATATCATCAAAGAAATAGGTGACATCAATACGTGATCCCTTCACCTTTATCTCAACATTTCTTTGTTCTCCTAATATCACACAACTCCCATCACTATTCGCTACTACACTATTTATTTGCAAACGCTCAAAAGAAGGTACTTCATCTTCTCTTTTATCATTCTTTTTTATCGCACGCTTTTCTTTTCTGGAAGCATATTTTCTTAATAATTCTACTGGAAAATCATAACTTTTCAGATCACTAACATCTCCTTCATTAGTTAGTTTAATATTAAAAATACCTGTAGCCTGTCCTTTTCTTTTACCAAATAATCTTCCTCTTTTTGAATCCGGGTTTTTTGAAGTTCCTGTAATAACAATGTTAGATTCTGAATCACCATATAGGAAAACTTCATCAATCAGCTTTTCTCCTAAACTTATTTTACTTGTTATTATCGAATTCGTATTCTTTTTAACTTTAAATAATTCTAAGTGATAATTAGCCTGTTTTTCTTTTTTCTTTTTTTCATCAGTACTATCATCCTCATATACCGAAGCTAACATATAAAAATCACCGTCTTTATTTATAGTAAAGTCTTCATTATTCATTTTTTTCTCTGTATACGGCATAGTAACTTGTTCTTTCCATATAAGAGAAAGTTCTGTATCAAATACACTAATTACAAACCTATCATTTCCTTTAGAGTCACGCCTCGATTTCGGTTTCAACCTATAGGTAATAAGTAATTTTTCATTATCGAATGATTTTCTTACTAAATATTTTTTTCCGCCATCACTATATCCAGTTCCTCCCAATTGACGGAAAATTGAACCATTTCTTGCAACCTTTCCTTGCTGCTCAATAATAACAAATGGCTCTCCAACGGTTAGATCTTCCATCGAGATTTTAACCCCCATTAATGATTCTATTTTTTCTTTTCTATTCCATTGTGCGTATAAAAAAACAATCTTATCTCCTATTTTGATAAGTTCCGTATTAAAACCAATCTTACCTTTAATAAACTTTTTAGTTTCAACTCTATCAAGTTCTTTTAATGTTAAAGGATCAAATTTCTGAATTACTAAGTCATCTTTATGACCATTTACAGCAATTACTTGATCTTTATACTTAAAAAACTTTTTGAAACGACCATCTGTTTCACTGTATTCTTCACCTACTTCTAAAACAAAATTATCAGACAATTTTGGATCTTGTGCGAACACATTAATTACAGCTAGTAGTATTAAGAATAAAATTCTATTTTTCATGTTTAAATATTTGGGTTATTATTTTTTATTGTTTTGGTTACTTTTTATCTTTTTCTCGTGCGCGAAATTATTAATAATAGCTTATGACTTCCCTACCCGAAAAGGGTAGTTTTTTTTGCAAAAACTCCTATTCTGTATACGTGAATTTTCCATTTAACAAGTATTTATCACCTATTAGTGTATCACAGAAGATAAATGTTACCCTGTTATTTAAATTTTCTACATATATTTTAGTCCCTGACTCAGCCAAGAAACTACTTGGGTCAAAAATATTCCTATCAGCAACCAGTATTAAAACATTTCCTTGTGATTTTTCATCATTAGAATCAAAACTTCTTACAGCAATATATTCTCCAGTGCCAGGCAATATTTTATCTTTCTCATTAAACCCTAAAATGATTTCTACTCTAGAATAAGGATAAGAATCTGAGGTGAACTTTATATTTGCATCAAATACAGAATAACCGTTTGGATCTAAAGTAACATCCGTTATTGGTATTGGAAAAGAATCCGTAAACACCCCAAGATTAATAGAATTATCCACATCTGGATCACACGGGGGATCAGGATTAGTGGTAAACTCATAAACCTGCCCATAACCAGCACCTGCTTCACTAATTCCATATACACTATAATAATAAGTAGTACCTGATTCGAAAACATCATACAACTTAGAAAAAGAACCTAAACGTTCTCCTTCAATTATTTTATTATCATTGATTGTTGGAGGGTTATTCACACTCCAAACAATACCAAATTCTGTTATATCTTTACCTCCTTCTCCCAAAGCTTTACCACCAAGAATTGCTGAATTAGCTAGAACATTCTGAGGCTTATCCGTTACCATAATAGGAGCCAGATAGTTAACATTCTCAATTTCACAACTAATCGACAAGAAGCACAAAAAAATAAAAATTAACTTTTTCATTAGAATAAATTTCCCGCAAATATAACAATCTATATATTTGCCGATCATTATTAATTTTAAATATGAAAAAAACTTTTACTTTTTGTTTTTTATTAATTTCTTTACATTCCTTCTCTCAGTTTACTGATGGAAGATTAGGGATTACAGCGGGAATTACTAATTATTCTACGAAAACGGATTTTCTTTTTTCTAAATCAGGTATTGGATATACTTTAGGGGTCATGGGTACTGCTGAATTTAGCGATCGTTCGGAATTATTTGTTGAAGTAAATTACACCAAACATTTTGTAAAATTTATCGGTAGAGAAAATGAAACTGCACCTCCGCAAGACTTAAAATTCAATCTTCAAAACGTGAATATCGGATTTTTATTCAATTATAATTATTTAGTAATTGATGAATATAAGTTAGGAGTTAATGCTGGACCTACCTTTTCTTTCTTGTATCAATATGAACTGGTTGATGATTCTAAGAGTGAGTATGTTTTAGATCCTCTTTACGCTTCTCCTAATGATCTTCAATTTGATACTCGAAATGAACAAATATCTTTTAACACTTTTCTATCCATTGGATTAAGCGCACAATATGATTTCCTGATGGCTAATCTACGATATCACTATGGCTTGACCGATCCATATCGCAATGCTCCTGTTGTTGCCATTATTGATATAAATGGTAAAGATAGTTTTCTAAGTTTTACCGTTACCTGCTTTCTTTAAACAAGAAAAAACTAACGACTATTTAGCAACTGAAACTTTTAGTAATAAATTATTCTTTTTACCATCATATGCCTCAAAAATCATATCCTGATTAGGCAAGGTAGCTACTTTATAAACCTCTAGATTATCTAAACGAGAATTTCTAATATCACTTCCGGTAAGAATTGGATCTTTAGTTACTTCTCCACTAGCATCATCTATTGTATAAGAGGTTAGGTATAAAAACTCTTTTTTACCATCAAAATATCGTGTAGGATATTCGTCAAAAGATCTTTTTAAGTTCGTAAAATCATCTATGTGGAATAAGTAGTGTTTGCCTTTATTCTTAAAATTAATATATGACATACTTCGTTTTCCTCTGGCTCCTGTTTGGTATTTAGGCAACCTATGGAACCATTTAACAGCTCCTTCGGGAGAAAGTTTTGAAGTAATTATATCTCTATAAAAATATTTATAAGTCGTTCTTGAACCTGAAGAACTAGATGTAGTAAAAGATTCTACATATCGCTGTTCTCCATGGATTATAATACTTCCATCTTCATTATAAACCACATCATTTACTTTTAAGCTTTCAAAATCTTTCTTATCCTTTTCATCTTGAGTCCCTTCATTTATACGTTCTTCTCTTTTTAGAGCATACTGCTGAGCTATTTCTGAAGGAATATCGCTTTTTAAAACAGAATTAACAAGTCCTGTTTCATCTAAATTAGCGGAAAACAGACCTGTTGCTTCTAATTTATTATCATTATTTACATAAAAGCCAGAAACCCTTACTTTTCCTTGTTTGTCTAAACCAATAACCGCATCCATAATCGATTTACCTGCCAGTTCTATTTTACTTTTAACAATCTCCTTAGGATTTTCTTTAATTTTAAAAACTTCTGTTTTATATGTATTCTCTAACTTATTCTTATCTTCTGCCTGAGAATTAAATACAGAAGCAGTCATATAAAAGCTTCCTTCATTATCAATTGCAAAATCTTCATTTTCTAACCATTTACTCGCATAAGGTAATTTTACTTTTCGACTCCAAATTAATTTCAAACTAGAATCATATACACTAATCCCTATTTTATCTGCTTTATCGTCAGCAGTTTTCACTCTAAATAATACCAACAATTTTGTTCCATCAAATGATTTTTTAAAAACAAACTTGTTGATCCTTCCACCGGCATCAAAACCATATGTACTTTTAAAACCTACATCATTATTAATATTATCCTTATCACTACCTACAAGAACTGGTTTCTCTGCGATAATACCTGTAAGTGAAATTTTTTGCGCATATGCTTTATCTTTTACGGTATAAAACACAACAGCTTTTCCATTAAGGTTCATTACTGTCTGAAAATCTCCTTTATCTTCAATCACCTGCCTCTTTTTTACATCTTCCTTAAGATCTTCTAAAGAAAAACGTTGAATAGTCATATCATTCCGTCCTTTTTTAATAGCGACCATTCTGTCTCCAGAAGCAACGTAATATGAGTTAGCGCTTCTAATTCTTTTATACTTTTCCCCAATTTTAAAATTAAATTCTTTAGAAAGAACTGGTTTCTGTGCATATGAACATACACTTATAAAGATTATAAATAGAAGAAGGTACTTATTTTTCATTGTAAACGATTTTTTATCTGAGTGCATAACATTTATAATTAGGTCAAGTAACACAAATATATGATTCTTGATTGAAACCTGTATTTTTCAAAAGTTTTATACCTATTTTAATTTTTTTATAGATTTTTTTAAAAATGAAAAAACTGATTTTCAACTTTTTAAAAACACAACTTGTATAAAACGAAAATAATGATAAAAAAATGTTGCATTGTAGTCCCATAAAAGCTACATTTGCATCCGCATTTGAGATATTAATGCGGAGTTCATAACAAATTTTGAATTTAGGAGAGGTGCCAGAGTGGTAATGGAGCAGATTGCTAATCTGTCAACGCGTAAGTGTTGCCAGGGTTCGAATCCCTGTCTCTCCGCAATTATTTCAATAATTCTTTATATTTTAGAAGCGTTGAAATTTTTGAATAGTTACACTTCGGGGTGTAGCGTAGCCCGGTTATCGCGCCGCGTTTGGGACGCGGAGGTCGCAGGTTCGAATCCTGCCACCCCGACTAATACTAGAGTTACGGGCTCGTAGCTCAGCTGGATAGAGCACCTCCCTTCTAAGGAGGCGGTCATAGGTTCGAATCCTATCGGGCTCACAAAAAGTCTTACTTTTATAAGTAAGACTTTTTTGTTTTAAAGAAATATTTTTGCCCTATTTATTCAAATATTATCGTTAACCTGAAGAAAAAAATCTAAATTCTATATTCCAGATAGTTAACACTACTCTTTTTAATATTTCGGTTTTTCATTTTTATCCCAAATACCCCAATACGCTCCTACATCTCCTTCTGAACCCACTTTCCAGGATTCATCAAAGGATGAAAAAAAGAATATTTCGATATCATCTTCTTTTGACCATTTTTGTGTGTTCATAAAATACTTCATAGCATTTTCATGAGATGGAAATGCTCCCTCCAGGTTTGTTCCCTCACTTGGCCAGCCAGTTTCTGAAATAATTACCTTTTTGCCATTACCTGCACGAAGTGCTCTTTGATACATATCTTTCATATATAATAAAGAATAGTCTAGATCACAACCTTCCCAAAAAGGGTAACAGTTCGCTAGTATAATATCACAAGCATCGGTAATTCTAGGATGATCCACAAACTCATAATATGCATCTACATAACCCACTGGCACATCTTTTATTTTTGATTTAGCGTAATAAATATGATCTAGCAATTGTTGTTCAGTTAAGTCTCCTCTATACATGACTTCATTACCGACGGCTGCTATATCAACATAACCTTTTTCGCATAACTCAATAAGATTAGTAACTTCTTTTTGGTTTATATCTTCATCATCTCCTAGCCAAGCCCCAACCATTGTTTTTATGTTATATTCTCTAGCAATTTTGGGTATTAGTTCGTTTCCTTCTGTAGTAGAAAATGAACGCACCCATTTAGTATATGGCGCAATGATTTCTATTCGACGTCTTATTTGTGTTTCGGATAGTTGATCTCCTGGTTTTTGTCCTTCTTCATATGGGCTAAAACATAATCCGTGCATACCTTGAGCTAAAAACTTCTCAAATAAAGCTCTTAAATCTTCTTTGCTTTTACCTGCATAATCTATCGATGCTAATGCTAAAAATTTTTCAGTTCTTATTGACATTACTTTGCTCTATATTTTGAAAGGTTTATAACTCGCCTCGTCTCTTTACTAACTCCACTTTAATTTCTCTAGCCCTATCTTCAGTTAAGGTATATTTCCACATCACCCAAATCGCCAACGCTGCTGTTAGCGCAGGCAATACTATATCTGTAATTCGCATTCCTGTTAACGCTTCTGCAGTTTGAACAGAAGCCGTTGGGTCATACCCTAATACTTTTAAAATGATTCCGGAAAATACTAATGCAATACCTTGACCCACTTTTATCATCCACCAATAAATAGCCCCAAAAGTTCCTTCTTTTCTTGGCATTCCATTTTCCAGTTCGTCTAAATCACAAACATCAGCTGTCATAGACATCATCAATGTAAACAAGCATCCCATACCAAAAGCCATTAAAGGTATTGGTAGAAATATCATATAATAGTTTTCTGGATCAAATCCCCACCATTTTAAAATATATCCAATTATAGAAATTAAGGTAGCATAAATAAAGGCTTTCCGTTTTCCAAACTTGTTAGCCATCCAATTAATTATGGGAATTGCAATAAATGCTGTATATGCAGCTGTAACGGCAGGGAAAAGCGCTACCCACCATTTGGATGCTCCCCAATCACCATTGAACATATAAAAATTGATAATAAATACACCAAACTCTGCTACAATTTGAAAACCATTAAATACTAAAAATGTTGCTAAGCATAATTTAACAAATGGCTTATTTTTAAGAACCACTTTAATTCCTTTGAAAATTTTTCCTGTACTTTTGAAAACACTTTTAAATGAAATCTCTTCTCGACCTTCCATTTTACTGGCATCAATTCCGCGACAAAAGATAGCTGGCAAGATTCCTAAAATTATAATTACAAATCCAGCAATTAAGGCTACAGTACGCACTCCCTCTGGTTGAGAAGCGAATAGATCACCATCCGGTATTAATACATATAAAAAAGGTACTAACATCCAGGCAATTTGGCCAATTGTATTGGCAAAACTCATTAATCGAGTTCGTTCGTTATAATCAGAAGTCATTTCATAACCTAATGCTATTAATGGTGTAGAAAAAATGGTGTTTCCAAAAATTAAAAAAATGGAAAAAATGAGAAGATACCAAAAGTTGTACATTTCTGGATTGGTATCATGAACTTGCCATAAAATCATGAATATAGCACCTGATAAAATAGCTCCAACAAAAATATAAGGTCTTCTTCTCCCATATTTTGAACTTGTATTATCAGAAATATATCCCATAACAGGATCCGTAATAGCATCAAACAATCTAGGAACACCAACGATAAGACCTGCCAACACCGTATCCATACCAAAACCATCAGCAGATTTGAGAATTACCACAAAAACACCTAAAATACCGGGTATTAGATTATTTATTAAATGTCCTGCACCAAATGCAGCTTTTTGACCTACAGGAACTTTATCTTTTGTGGCAGTTTTAATATTTGACATAATTTTAATTTTAGTTAGCAATTACTATTGTTTGAATAGCCTTTGCATTAATTGAAATATCCTTTGATTTTTCACCTAAGATCAATGAAAACGGTTTTATATTCTCTGTAGGATTAAATAACACAATAACAATAGAACCATCCGAGTTTTTAACAGCAGTAATCATCACTTCATCATCAGAATTCTCAACATTTATCACTTTAGCTTCTGGACGAATATATTTACTGAAATGCGCCATGGTATAGTATAATGGTGTAAAGTATACCTCATCATTATCCGGATCTACAATAACTGGTGCGATACACCAATTTTTAAACCAGTTGGGACCTCCTTGTTTATCCAGTACCATATTCCAATCTACCCATCCATCTACCCAGTTATTCAAGCAACCAATGATATCTCTTGCATATCGATAAACCGGCACATACTTGGGGTGTAAATGTTTCTGATCTTCTGGAGCCCAATCCCATCCCCAATCTGTCGCTTCTTTAGACCAATACCAAGCATCATCTTTCCATTTAGGTACTTCTGCATCAATACAGGCTTCGGTTTGAATTAAATATTTATCTGGTGCTTTATGATGAGCATACTGCAATGCCTCAGGAAAAACTTCAAAAGTACTTTCATACCAATGCACAGCAGTACCATCATAATATTTAGAAGATGCTTCGTTTTCATACATTACATCCACCCATTCTTTTAAGCCTTCTCTGTTTTGATCATACCCTAGAATTTTAACATCGTCTTTACCATCTATTTCTAGTTTTGGTCCTAAATGATTTTGTACAAAATCTGTCATTTCTTTTGGCGTAAAGTGCATACTCTCCCAGTTATCACCATTACCATGAGGTTCATTTTCGACAGTAAATCCCCAAATATCTATTCCCTGTTCTTTATAGGCATCTATATACTTAGAAAAGAACAATGCCCAAGTATCATAATACTCAGGTAATAGTTTTCCACCGACCCAGTGTTTGTTATCTTTCATCCAAGGTGGTGCTGTCCAGGGAGAAGCAAAAATTTTAAAACCATCTTCTGAAACTTCCATGGCTTCTTGAATCATAGGGATTAAATCATCCATATCCTCTTTTATCGAAAAATCTTTCAGTTCTTTATCCTCATTAGGTGTATATGAATATTGACTTAATGAGAAGTCACAAGAGTTCATATGTGTTCTTGTGAGCGAATAATTAGCTCCTTCTTTTCCAAAGTACGCCCTGATGATCTTATTTCGATTTTCTTTACTTAACTTATTAAGCAAATAGGCAGAAGATTCTGTAAAAGCTCCTCCAAAACCTGTAATTATTTGATAGGTTTTATCAGGGTTTAACTTAATACTGGTTTTGGTTCCTGATGTAAAAAACTCTGACACTTTTACCATCTTATTACCACTTGCCGAAGTTTCATAAACCACTGCTTCTAGGTTTTGTTCACGTACACACCCAATCAGGGTTAAAACAACAATTGGCGCTATATACATCGTATTTTTCATCTTTTTTAAAAATCAGTAGCCGTTACTTTTTTTACAACAGGTAGTTCCACATTTTTCATCATTTCAATTTTATTACCCTTATAGGTTTTGATTATGGCATTACCTCCTCTGGTTAATCCTTCAAAACTACCTTTATCGACCAAATCCCAAAGTGCATATTTTGCTTTACCATCTACTGTGATTAGTCCAAAATGATTTTCTGAACCTTTCTTATTATGAGCATCTTTCCAGGGTTCATCAAATGCCTCAAAATAAAAGCAAGAAATACCTTCTTTATTAGTCCACTCTCTCATGTATTTGTAATACAATGCTTCTTTAAACTCATCGGTAGCTTTGGATCCATTTGGTCCATAATGTCCATTAGATACAGTAGCCCAACCGGTTTCTCCTATATGAATTGGTTTTTTCACACCTAAACTCTCCATATAATGTACTACCGCTTTATATTGGCTCTGTGCAAATTTTAAAGCTCTTTGCATAGCAGCTTCTATTTTTTCTTCTGAAGACAAGCCGTTTTCATCATCGCTAATTCCCCAGAATTCAGGGTTATAATGAGTATTGTGATATGGGTATGTATGCATAGATATATAATCAACTGCTCTGATCAAATCTTCTAAGTCTTTAACTCTATAACTTTCTTCTCCTCCTCCCCAGGATGCAAAATCATCAGAAGAAGTAATCCATAGATCCTTAGAAAGTTTACCTTCTTTCTTTAAATTCTGTAAATAATTAACCCATTTTAATATCACATTTGGTTCTACATAATAGCTGGTTGCCCATTTAATCATAGCTTCATTACCCACTGCAATTACTTTTACAATATCAGGGTACTGATTTGCCAACGCAACGGCTCTATCTATCTCATCTGTATTTTTCACACTTTCTGTAGTATGATCTGGTTCTTTATCTGTCCAAGCATTTTTGCAATCAATCCAAGCACCAAGCATAACATACATTTCGAAAGTTTCATCTTCTGTTTTTAGTTGTCGAATAGCTTTTAACAAATTAGAAGCTTGAGCTAATTGAACATTATAGGTTCTCAAAATTTTGATATTCATCGCCTGCAAAATTCTCATATCTTCCTTAAGCTGTAAAATTGTAGGCTGAAACTCTCTAGATGATTTACGATAACCTCCATAGGATATCGCTAAGTAGTTTGGGTTACCTAAAATATCTTCTGCGGTTATGCTTTTTTTAGGTTGCATAGCTAATTTTGGATTGGATTTGGGTTTATGTTCTTGATTGCAAGACAGCATAAGCATGGTAAATACTACTACTACTATGTTGCGTCTTAATATCATTTGATTTTACTTTAAAATAGTTTTCTCAATATTTACTTTTATACTTTCTATTTCGCCAGTCCTTTTAAATAGTTTTTTACTAATCAAAACATCCAGATTTAAACCAATATGTGAAACAATCGAGCCATCGATATAGGTTATTTCTATACTGTTCTCTCCCGATAATGAATACACCACAGGCACTTGGCAATATGTAAAAGCCAATTCGTGTTTGTATAATTGTAATTGTTTTTTATTTTGATTTATATCCGTATAGTGAAACATTTTCGGATCTTTTAAGAACTCACCTATTCTTAACAAACATGGATTAAATTGCAGCTCACTATTTTTAACTGACACACCTAATTCTCCTAAACGACTTAGGATATCTTCTTTTACTTGCCCTGTCATTCCCGGTTGTTGTGCTCCTTTGCCTGCTGGTGTATGTGAGTAAGGATCCGTCGGGAAGGCACCATACAATTCTGGAGATTTATGAACTCCAATACCTTCGTTAATTTCATAATAGTGCTCTAATAACCTGCCTACTACTTCATCTGATTCATTATTATTTATTGCTACTAAACAACACTCTTGTACTGCTAGTAATAGTTTTGAAACCATATGCCAATAAATAGATCCTAATCCTTCGTAACCGTAAAACGTTCCGGAACGACCTGTAAAGGATTTATGATTAAATACTTTTTCGAAGGTATCTAATACCAAACCTCTATATTTTTCGACTAAAAGATCATATCCCTTAGTAGATAGGTTTTCTAACTCCTGTTTTAAACTTTCTGCATTATTAAAACTTCCATTAAAATGATAATTTCCGTTTACATCTTTTTCAATGATTTGTGTATTGTTATCTATAAGCAATTGCTTTAGTAATCTTGAGTTTTCTACATATTCCTTCGGAATGATATTCTTTTCCGTGAATTTTGGCAATTCTTTATTTGGATATAACAAGTAGCTATATTGATCTTGCCTAAATAAACTACTATTCTTCATAGCATCTAACAGACTTAAACTATCTTTTGAGGATAAATACCCAGAACTTAGCACTGCTACCTGACCTTCAAGCATTTCATCTAAATAGGTAATAGAAATTTCGTTTTCATTTTCTACTGTCATTAGATTATATGCCTGATACATATGATCACCCCTCTTATTTGCATTTATTGAATGATTTAAATATTTCAATGTCAAATCAATAAAAGCTTTTAAATCATCTATCGCGAGTGTTTCTTTTTTTCCAGAAAATGCATCCTCATAAATGTTGGCTCTATAATTACCTCCAGCCATTCCTAAGTCATCAAGGATTTTCTTTCTTTCTCTATTTGATAAATTTTTGGATAAAAGCTCTTCGTGATCTCTGAAGGTCTTATTTATATTATTGTAAAAAGTTAAAAGTTCTTTAGAAACTTCAATGTCTCTATCTTCTATATTTTTAAAAACATTTTTAAAGAATTTTAGGAACCGTCTCAAGTAATAAAGTGTTACCATAGACACTCCATTTCCTACCAAAGCATTATTGGCATCATTCCATTCTGGACGCTGCGTATTTAACCAAATTCCTCCTTCAGGGATAAAATTAGATAACTTAGCTAATGTTGTAGCCAATATCTTTTCTATAAAATTCACCTTATGAATGAAGTTGTTTTTGTCTCGTAGCAATACTCCGTCTGCTCCAAATTCGGCACGTTTTTCTTGTATCTTTTTATCTAGATTGTAATCAAACTCAATTGTATCTTTAGGGTTCTTTAAAAGATCGTCATAGGGTTTGATTTTATAAGGCACATTAGCATATACAAACATGTCTTCATTAAGGAAGTTTTTCAGTCTTTTTGGATAGTGATCCTGAAAGAATTCTAAGAATTTTAATAAATAAATAATTTGATGATCCCCCCAATAACCAATATAAGACCAAGGATCGTGCTCCTCAATAACTTCCCAATCTATACCTCCTTTTGTAACTCTATAAGGGTTATATCCATCAAAAGTACTGGCGTTTAGAAATTTGTGAATCATATTTTCCACAAACTCTGGATAAGAATGTGCTAAAGCTTCCCAATTTTGAAAAATATCCCTCCAGTTACCTTCATAATCCAAAATCTTAGATCCATCTATTTCGCTTTGGGTATTTATTGAAAATTTATTCCAAGGGCGACTTGGGTCACCGTGGCGTCTACTAAACTTAAGAGGCATATACTCTAGCGCTAATCTTCTAAAATTTTTATCTTCATTTTGGTGCGCTATTTCTCTAAGTTCAAAAAGTGTAAAAGTATCTGGAAAATCTTTTAATAATGCCTCATTCTTACTATATACTTTCTTATTAGCGGATGCGAAATAATTGGTGAAATCTTGTTTTTCTATTGTATAATTGATATCAAAAACACCTCCTCTCATGATATTGAATAAGGTGTTCGCGTAATGTCTTGCATTCCTTCTTTTATCCGCAGTAAATTGGATTCCATCCGATGCAGCTACTAAATTGATCAGACATTCTGTTCCTAGTTGAATATCATTATTAACCTTCTCGATTAAATTGTTATCATTTTTAAGTTTTTCTGAAATTCTGATTACTTGAGAAGGTCCCTGATTAACATTAGCTACTACTATCCAGTTTTTTATTTCTGTTGGTTGAAGAGAAATATTACAATTAACAAAATATGCACCTTTTTCTGCTTTTATATCCACTTCTTCATATGTGTCTATTCCATTCCTATAATCATTCAACTGTAATGTTGATAAGAGGTATTTGGAGTTTTCTAAACCTTTAGACCAAACAATATTTGCCTTTAAAGCTTCGCTTGGTTCCGCACGATCCACTATAATAGCACTAAGGGCGTAAATACCAAGTTTACTATCCTGTAGAAGCTCACTTCTTTTATAAGCATCTACTAAGTTACTTCGTATTCCTTGCAAATCTGTATTGACTCCATAAGGCATAATATTTTGCAATCCATCTAATATTTCGACATCTATTACTTCGTTGGAGTTATTTGTTAATCTGCTTTTTCTAACAAAACCATACTCATTACTTGAGCTCCACATATATGTATAGGTCAACCCTATATCATGGTTTATTTCTTCAAATAGAATTTTATTTCCATAAGCATTTTTATAAATATTCCTAGAATATTGGTACGTCCCCGAATAACGCTCAGAAAAAGGTTCCCATATGAATAGTCTCCCATTTTTTCTTATTCTAAAAATGGACTTACTTCCTGTAATATCATAGGATTCGGTAATCTTATCATCTGTATAATACGGGAATATTGCGTTATCTGAATCTTTTCTACCTGCAGATATCCCTCCATTACTAGATATAAACATCCAATGATTAGAATCGCTAACGATACTCATAAAAAAAGGACGCATTACATCACTATTAGAGATCATATAAAATGTTTCATTATCTATAGTAATGTGTTCAAGTTTTACCTCTTTATTCTTTATTTTTCCAGATACTAACACAGAGTCGTTTATCATTTTTTATGTGCTTCGGTTTAAAAAGTTGCTTCTTAAAGCATTTATTTTTCAAGCTTAAAGAGATTGAAGAAACATTCAACCTCTTCTAATTTTTACGAGTTTAATAAGTATTCAGATGTAAACTATTCTAGTCTTATATCATCAAAATAATATGTACCTCCTGCTGTTATTGCGCTATCAGTCTGATCATTATCTGGTTTTATAACTAAATGATTATATGTTGTTGGTGATGCTGGTAAATTGATAAATGTAAATTCGACTTCCGTCCATTCATCTGCATTCGCAATAGTTACAAATACCGGAGCTGGATTACCAATACTTCCATCGTTAGGTATTACAGCTAATTCAAAACGCATTACTACGTTTGCTTTAGTAGAATAGACTTTAGCTTTAAAAGTCATTGTTGTAGTCAAATCAAAATTATCGAACGTATTTTGAACTCCTGCAAAAAAATCTGAACCAGTAGGTTTATCTACTTTTAAAACAAAATCAGAAGTATTAATACCTGTTTGAAAAGGATTTGCGACGAGTTCTGAAGTAAGACCTGCTCCAAAATTAACATCTGAAAGAAAAGTTTCACAGCCTTCAAAATCTAATGGAAGAGATGTTGCTGCAACTAGTGTTGCGGTACATCCTCCACCTCCTGTACCACCAGAGCTGTATAGTCTAAAATCATCAATAAAATAAGTCTCTGTTGTATTTGTATTTAACTCGAAAAACAATATGATTTTATCATACTTTCCGCTTTCTCCACTTGCAAAATTAAACGTCAATTCTTCCCAACCGCTAGCTACTGTTGTAACAGCTCCTACTTCTACATTAATCCCACTGTTGGTCTTATCTTCGAGTTTTACCAAAACATTTGTGCCTGCATTAGGAGACCAAACTTTTAACTTAAACCCTGAATTCGCATTAAAATCAAATTTAGCATCAAAATCAATTTGATTGTTAGCAAATAATGCAGCTCCAGATCGATCTATTTGACCAACTTTACATGATGTGTTTACATCATTATCAAAATCCGGATTATCAACCCAAGATAAACCTGCATCAAATGAGCTTATACTGGCAGTTGGATCCGTTTGGAATGTTAAATCAAAATCTGATGCAGCTAATGATTGGCTAGTCTCTGGAGTGCAAGGATCTGCAACTATTACTGAAACTTGCTCAATATCATCCAGATAAAATATACCGGCTGCAGTACCAGGACCGTCTACAAAAATGACCATATCGTTATAAGAAGCTGATGAGTTGAGTGCAAACGTTAATTCTTCCCAACCAGAACCTCCATGGTTTTGTGCGTTCTCCACAGGTGCTTCTGTGCCGTCTTCAAATTTTAATAAAATTGGTAACGCTTGATTAGAGAATATTTTCATTTTAACTCCTTTATCAACAGAAAAGTCAATCGCAGTATCTAGGTTAAAGAAAGCATTCTCAAAGTTAGCACCTACATTTGTGATCTGCCCAACCATCGTAGGTTCACTATTGACACCAGATAATTCTGGATTATCTACAACAGTAAACGATACATTACCAACAATTTTAGTAGTGTAGTCAATTCCATCGCAGTCAAAATCTATTGGAATTTCTAATAAGGTATCCGTACAAGGAATATCTGCTGTATTAATTTGAGAAATATCATCTATGTAGAATGTTCCTGCCGTAGTGCCTGGTCCATCAACAAAAATGGTAAGTTTTGAAAATGCATCAGAAGAATCGAATGTAAAGTAAATTTCCTCCCAACCTGTTCCTCCATGACTTGCAGTTGTCTCTATAAAAGTACTTCCTTCTTCGAGTTTTAATAGCACATCAATCGGAGTATCTGACCAAAAAATAACTTTTATAGACTTTTGTTCGGATAAGCTTAACGGTTCTCCTAAATTAAAGACAATACCTTCAAACAATGCTCCACTATTAGTAATAGCACCAACATTAGATGCGCTCGTATTTGCTCCCGATAAGTCTGGATTTTCTACAACCTGAAAAGATGTACCTTCAAAAACTTCAGCCTGATAATTAACATTCTCCACATCAAAATTGATAGGGAATGTTACCGGTACCGGAATGTTTATAAATATTTCATCTTGGAAAGTACCTTCTGCACCAGCTACATTTTTTGCGGTTAATATTACAGTATAGTTACCCGTTGGATATGTTTTAGTTGGATTAACTTCGGTAGAAGTTGTACCGTCTCCAAAATCCCAGATATAGGTATCTGCATTTTCAGAAAGGTTAATAAAAGACACTATACCTGTATCTGTATTTATGGTTTGTGCAAAAGTTGCAGTAACCGTTGGTAAGTTGGTATCATCATCTTCGCAACCAAAAAAGACAACAGTTGCCACTAAAAGCAAAATTATTTTGGTTCTTTTGATAAATAGTTTCATAATTTCTTAATAATTAAATTAGTTTACTCCGTTGGTATATACTCTTACATAATCTACGACCATAGTTTGGGGAAAGACCGTTTCTTCATTTGGTGGTCCAGGTAAGTTACCACCAATAGCCAGATTTAAAATAATATAGAACTGCCTGTCATTAAATACCCATTCACCCTCTCCATCTGTTTCTTCATCTACATCTTCAGGAGTTATCTGGTTATACAGTACGTTATCTATATAATAGTTTATATAGTCTGGTCCCCATTCTATTCCATAAATATGGAAATCCGTATCTACTCTGCTATTCTCTAATGTATACGCTTTTGATATTGAATTTTCGCCTGAGTATACAGGTCCGTGGATAGTGCCAAATATTTCTGTTGGTGCATCACCTGTATTCTCCATAATATCTATCTCACCTATCTGTGGCCAGATACTACCATCACTATCGTCTCCTAATAACCAAAAGGCTGGCCACATTCCTTGACCAAAAGGCAAACGTATGCGGGCCTCGAAACGACCATAGCGTTGCTGGATTTTTCCTTTAGTCTGCAATCTTGCAGAGGTATACTGTGCTCCGTTAAAATTCTCCTCGCGGGCAGTGATCAATAAAAAACCATTCTCTACAGTAACATTTTCAGGCCTGTTCGTATAGAATTGTAGTTCATTATTCCCCCATCCTGGAATACCTTGTTCTGAACCATCGCCGATGTCAAAATTCCAAAAAGAGGTATCAATTTGGCCGTCTATATCAAAATTATCTTCTGCTACTAAATTATTGAAAGTGGCTACTGTTTGAGTATCATCAGTTCCGCAACCAATCATAAAAAGGCAGGCAATAAAAAGAGATCCAATTATCTTATTTAAATTCTTATTCATTTTTTATTTTTTTACTCTCTATAGAAATATATATTATCAATTACGAACGAACTCCCATTTGATATAAAAGCTACTCTTGCTACGTTATTCAAGTTAGGAGACCCTGGAAACCCTCCTCCTGTTGGTTCTGTAAATGAATTTATTGGTATGTCTACGCCAACCCAAATACCTTCTGAAAGTTCTGAACTAGGAACAGTGAATCCGCCCCCTGTATCATCTACACCTCCATCAGAATTATCTGCTCCAAAGTCAATTAGCTGAACGGTGAATAGCGGATTTGTTGGACTACTTAATTGTACGTCTACGTGTAGATGTGTCATAGTAGACACATCATTTGTTCCATCCCAGCCAAGCCCTACAAAACCTAAATTTTCATAGGTAACAATCTGATCTCCATTAAAATTTTGTGTTTGAACCTGTACATTTGGATCATTGAATATGGCAAAATTCAAATTAGTAACACTGGTATATGCTTCACTAAATATGGAGATAACATCTGCAGGATCTCTTGATGGCGGTATATCTGCACTAACAAAAGCACCCCCTACTTCTAAACTCAAAGATCCTTCTGCCAGCACACCATTAAGTTGTCCAGTAATGGTTGTAGTCCCCTCACCAACGATTTCAATTGATCCAAGTTCATTAACAAATGCTACATTCGTATTAGAGGATGAAAAATCGAAATAGCTTGGTGCAGGTACAACTGTAATATTTTCTCCTGTTGATCCATTAAAAGTTGCTCCTAAATCAGTAACTAGTCTTGTTGAACCTACAAAACCTTGCTCCATTAAATCCTCACCAGAAAATATAGATGGTCTTAATTGGGCTATTGTGCCTAAGTTCTCAAATCTTAATTCATCCATCCAAAAGGTAAAGCCTATCTCATTTCCGTTAGGCACTGAATCGATGATATCTAAACCTCCGGCTGAGAAAATAAACATACCACTTTCTTGAACTAATTTTGAAGGATCCGGAATTGGTACAATGTATTTTCGCCAATCTGTAGATAGCTGAATATTTGATCGTTCCACTGCAAATTTATTCTCTCCAAAATCAGTCCCAAAGCCCACAAGTCCAATAGTTGCTGTAATGGAGCCTTTTGCCCAAAAGGATAAAGCTGTATATCCTGTTAAATCCCTTCCTTCTCCTCTATCTAGAAATATACCTCCTACAAAACTTCCGTTTGGGTCATTTGGAGCAGGAACATCAATTCTTATCGAAGAGTTTCCCTCAAAAGCGACTTCATCATCCGTACCAAAAGCCTCTGGGTTTGCTCCAAGGGCAGGGTCAAACGACACAAAAAATCTATCTGTAAGACTTATTGGACTATCTGTAAAAATATCGGCAGTATTTGGAAAGGTAGCGAAAACTGCTTCGTCTGAGAGATCTCTATCACAACCAGATAGGATTATCATAACCAATATTAAAGAGCATAT
Organism: uncultured Aquimarina sp.; assembly: GCF_947492405.1. Lineage (GTDB taxonomy): Bacteria > Bacteroidota > Bacteroidia > Flavobacteriales > Flavobacteriaceae > Aquimarina. The sequence goes on along the minus strand of NZ_CANLMP010000001.1, from coordinate 157,632 downwards.
GGTTTTTAAATTGATATGTTTTATATTCTTCATTTTTATGGTATTATTTTCCTATGTTAATGTGTACGTATGTTCTTATCTCCCATTCACTACCGTCATCAAATCCTACTGGACTTAATACTGGTTCAGGGGGAAATGTGTTTGGTGGTACCGCTATTGGTGAGTAACGGGGAGAGAACTCATTTAATGAACGCCAAGTACCTCGAATCCCGATTCTGGTAGTGGGTAGAACGAACCAATCTGGTTTACCGATAGATGTTGATATATCTAACATTAATTGCACTGGATATGTCAAGTTGAAATCTCGATGATAATCATATGGTCCCCAATCATTTATTTTGAAAGTATGTTGAAATTTCCATTTATTATAAATCACACGAATGTCTCCTCCAATCCTATCAATTTCTCTAGAATCGCTCCCATTCGATTGACCATTTCCTGCAAATAAATTGGCTATTAGGGCTAAATCAGGGGTCATTTTAGATACAATACGTGAATTAACTTCCCATAAATCCGTAGCAGGTACGGAGTTGGGAAACGCAAAAATGGTTCGATCTGCTAAAAAACCAATATGCGCATCCATTGTTGTTGGAAGGTTCCAGTATACAAATCCTAAATTAAATGCAAGTTTAGCATCTTCTGATCTATCGTTATCCCATTGATAAAACCAAGAACCTGGTGTAGGGTCATAGGTTAATAATAATTCTCCAGCTGTTGTTTTTCTATTTGCTCTTACTACAAAAGGATCTGCCAGTATGTTTCTTAACCTTGCAGTTCCACCCGCATCATTTGGTATGGCATCTACTAATGGCTCTTGCCATAGAAAGTTGGGAGCTATTTGCCAATTTCCGACGGTATATGTAAAACCTGTTAAAAAACTATTTTGGTTTCCACTTCCATTGTCTCTTAACTTCCATCCTGCAAATGATTGCGTTTGATCAGCTCCTCCATTCGCTACCAATCCAGTGGTAGCACCTTGGGCATACCAATTAAACTTTCCTTTAGAAAAAGTAACCTTTGCCTTTGCTCCCCAATTATCGTCAGAATTTACTTTATCCTCATATACAACATAATTTCCTGACTCTCCTCTTATATCTTGATATGCTATATCATTTAATGGACTACCTGCCCATATTCCTCCTAGTGTAACCCCGAATGCGCCAAAGTCTCTATCTACCACTAGAGTAGCTCTCTCTGTAGGCCAAGGTGGAATTACACCACTTCTTACTTGATTTGCATCTAAAACACGACTTCCACTTTCATCTAAATCTATACTAGTATCAAAATCCCTATGATAAATACCTGTGATATCGAACTTTTTTATTTTGGTACTATACTTTAGTAATGCAGTAGGGTTAGCACCCCACCATACTTGCGGCCCAAAAGCAGCTTTTAAACCATTTAAACTACCCTTACCGTTAAGCTCCATCCCTAAAATTTCACCATTATAGATATCTAAGTTTGGACCATAATTAGCCTCTGGATATAAACCAAAAAAATCACCTTCATATCCCCAATGGTAATGCCCTGTTCTATAAAATCCTTTTATATCAACAATTTTGGTGTTCCATTCATATTCTGCGTTATAGACACGTAGTCTATTAAAATCTGCTATTTCGACATCTAAATTATTTCCTCCTTCTACCCCTTGGACTACCACTGGTCTACCAACACTTTCATAAAATAATTCATTAATAGGATTCTCGGCTACATTGCCCAGAATATTAAAATTAACATTGGCTCGCATACTTGGTGTAGGCCTTCCTTCTACACCAATGTAATATGACTGCATATGATCAAAACCTAATTGATTAGGAAATACATTTGCATTTGGATCTTCATTTTTTGGAGTTGTAATCAATTTACCTCCTGTATTAAACGTAGTAAACTCCGCTCTTAACTGACTTATTCGTATTTTTCCTGTACTCTCGGATTGCAATGCAGCCTTATCTCCTCTTGCTCTTAACATCCCATCCATTATTTGAATGTTGTTAAAATAATTATCTATAAAGTCAAGGGTCATTCCATTTTCATATGGATTCAATCTATGCGCTTCTTTTAAAGCGTAATACGCAGCACGTGGATATAATTCATAAAGCCCTCTTTCATTAGTTGGTCCTTTAGCACAAATACCAAACCATTCTTCGTTCATATTATTATCGCTTTCTTTAGCCTGATCTCGGTTATAACCTCCATTAGCCCAGGAGGCAGCATTATCATGAATATCTAAATTTTCAGTTTGTTTATATTTCCACCATCCGTCACTAAATTGAAAAGTAAAACCACCAATAGAATTATTGGCTTTTCCCAATCCTGCAGCATTTTTATAAATTTCTTTCCAATTACCTAAATTATAGTAAGCCTGAGAGTATTGATCTTCCTTATTGTCTCTTGCATTAAAAGCGTCTGCTCCAAATTCGGAAAATAAAACAGGTAGATTTAATTCATCCTTAACTTTTTGAAACGCATCTCCAAAAGAAATTCCGCGATACATATTAGTTCCATAGATATCGATATCTGTACATTCCTCTTTTACAATATCTAAAAAGCCCAAATCACCGTTACAAATAGCTACTGGAATATTAGGATCTATCTTTTTAACTTCTTTAGTCGCCTCGTTAAACGCTCGATACAAAAATCGAGCAGCTAATCTACCTGTATCTCCTTTATCTGCAATAGGTATATCCTCTGTTTCGGCACCAGACCAAAACAAATGATAGTTATTCTCATTACCTAACATATAAATTAACAATCCAGGTGTCCCTTTATAAGTATTTGCCATATCTCTGGCTTCTTTCATTAAGACTTCTTTTGTATTGGGATCAGCATAATCTGTTTGCGGAACCCAAGCACCATTTATGGTTAGTCCATATGCGCCAAAAGTAACATTGAGCATGGTGTAAATACCATAATTCTCGTAGATGTATTTAATCCACTTGGGTTTAAGATTGTATGTACGAATAGCGTTAACCCCCATATTCTTCAATAAGGACATTTCGCCATCTATTGCTGCTTTGATGATATCATCGGACTTTGCCCAAATTCCGGGATCAGTTATGGTAGATCCAATTGGAACATAATCCCAATTAACCCCATTGATCACAAAATCTTTTCCATTGACAACTAATTTTATCCCTTCATCATTATTTACTATTGATACCTGATTAGTCTGCGCGCTACCTGCAATCGTAAACAAGAAAAAAATTATTAATTGTAGAAAGTTATTTCTCATTATACCTGTTGTTTTTAAAAATGACTGTAAAAAATGTGTAGAAACTTTTATCCTTGTATTTGCCCCAAATACTACTTAGCATTATTTAATAAATGTTACATTAATAAGTAATTGATTGTATTGTGTTTCCCGTTTATTGACTTAGTAAACTTATTTTAAAAAACTGCGATATCTTCAAAAAACACCTCAACAAAAAACATACATGGCAACAGAAAGGTTATTTTTTTGCACTTTTACTACTTTAAAGCCTTTTACTCAAAGGTTTTAATAAAAGATTAAACAAGCGTTAAAAAAGATTATTACACAGTTTTGTATAGGTAATGTTGAGGTGTCAAAACTTTTTGTATAGGTAGTTATAGTTCCAGAATATAGCTCACCAGGTTTTCTTCGTGTTGTAGGTTTAATTTTTTACGAAGTCGATAGCGTTTAATCTCGACACTTCGAGCTGATATATTAAATAATGGTGCTATTTCTTTAGAAGATAAATTAAGACGTAAATAAGCACATAGTTTCAAATCATTTGGAGATAAATCTGGGTGTATTTTTTTAAGCTTTTTCAAAAATTTCCTATCCACATTATTGAATGCTTCTTTAAACATTTCCCAGTTGTCATTATGATCAAGACTCTTATCGATAATACTCATTACAGGTGTAACAGAACTTTTATCCGAAATTTTAGAAAGTTGTTTTTTAATTTGGGTAAGTAATTCATTCTTTTTTGCAACATCTATTGTAGACGCAGCTAATTCTTTACTCTTGTCTTTAAATTCTTGCTTTAATTGTTCGTTCTTAATCTTAATAATTTCTTTTTCATTTTGCACTCTGGTCAGCTCTAGTTCTCTTTTATTTTTTTCAATTAATTCCTCTTGTTTCTTTCTATAATATCGCTTATACATTATATGCATGAAAATTGAAAACAAAATAGTCGCTAATAGATAGATTGCCAACATTAAATTAGTAAAATACCACGGTTTTTCAATCTTAAATGAATAACTAGCCGTATTATTAGATACTTTGTCCCCTATTCTAGATCTAACATTAAAAGTATAATTTCCAAAGGGGAGATTTTCAAAAAATGCGTTAGGATTTTCGGACCAATCGCTCCAATCATCGTAAATCCCTAATAATTGAAATTGATATTTTGGTTTGATAAACTTATTAAACTCTGGAGCATAAAACGAGATTTTCAAATTATTTTCTGTACTCTTAAAATCCCCTTCTATATTCTTATTTATAAATTTTATTTGCTCTTTATTTTTTTTAATACTACCGTTAGTAATATTATCTATATGAACTGTAAAATTCTTAGACTCGAGGTTACTAATATCTACGGTAATATATCCTGAGCTTGTACCGAATAAATACGTGTTTTTATTATCAAAGCGCATGATACTTTCATATCCAGCTACACTTTTACGATCTTCTTTTGTTAACGGTATCTTGTTAATCTTTGATGTATTTGTAAGCATCTCTTGAGACACAAAACTTATATTAGAATTTGTAAAAACCCACAAATTATTATCCTTTTTATCTAAAATTATTTTTCCTGAAACGTATTCTCCACCAGAATAAATTGTACTCAAAAGGCTGTCTTTGATAAATTTTTCTCTGGACTTATCATATTTTAGAATTCCTTCCTTATAAGCAAATAGTAAATTATCATCATACTCTGTAAGCCCTGAATTAGACCCTCTTATTGATGTATCTATAACAACATTTTTTGTCTCAATGAAATTAGTATCTACTCTTATTCTAAAAACACCATTATACTCGTGATTTACAAAAATTTCATCTTTAAAAACCTCAAAATATCGAGACGAATTATTAAAACCTTTAATCTTATTTCTTAATTGCCAATTGTTATTTGCTTTTTCTAAAATATAAAGGCCATCATAATTCCCTTGCAATAAAACATTTGCATTATCTTTTAACTCATTTATATTCCAAGTTCCAGGAATATCAGAAATTTTTTTTGCTTGATCTTTCTCAATAACAAATGTCCCTTCGTTGTGTCCACAAAACAGTGTCTGATCGATTTCACGCAGACACCAAACTTGCCCCTGAGTACCTTTTATAAATTTAAAGTCATCATTACTTTTTATTTTCTTATAGAAAAGTCCTTGATTTGTTCCTAGATATAAATTGTTATCATAAATAGCAGAGGTATAGACACTGCCTAAAACTCCTAAATTATCACTATATATCTTAAAAGGTGAATTTAGATTAATATAACTAATTCCGTTATCTAGACCTAGCCATATATTATTATCAATATCTTCGAAAAGTGATAAAATAGTGTTGTTTAACAATCCTTTATTTTGATCAACTTGATACAATAAGTCACCCTTGCTATTTAGATAAATTAACCCATGTGAAATTGTCCCTAAAACAAAACTATTATCTTTCCTACGGATCGCATTATAGATACTTATTTCGGATAGTAAACTTTCTGCTCTTATATTCCATTTGGTTATACTGTCATTATTAAACCTATAAAAACCATTATCTCTTGTTAAGACTAAAAAGTTTTCATCGGCATCAAAAATATTAACTACTTCTCTATTTTTAAAGACTTCATCTTGGGCAACTAGAATACCTTTACCATATTCAATTTTGAATAGTCCTTTACCGATGATCTGAAAATAGATACTTCGATCAACTTCAAATATTTTAGTTATTTTTTTATCAGAATCTATGGTATTAACAGATCCATTTTTAATGTTATAAATATATATTCTATTCAAAGATTGAAAAACTATACCATCATCGATATCAATTATATTCCAAAACTCCTCATCATCAACTAGTTCTATATCCATTTTATCGGATAACGAAGTATAATGCAAGATTCCTAAAATGTCTTTCTGCCAATAACCAAATTGCATATAACATCCAGTATAAATCCTATCTCCGATAACCTTTACAGATCTTATAATAGATTCATTTGGTGAAGAATACAACTTCCAAGCTGAACCATTAAACTCTAATAGTCCTTTATTATTTGCTATATAAATTAATTTTTCTGAAGACTGAGAAATAGCCCAATTCTGATTTTCTGCATGATAATCTTTAGGTAAATAATTTTGAATAGGCGGTAGCTCCTGCGCTTTAAGACAAGTACAGAAAAGAACTATTAACAAAAATGATATTATTCTATTAAATCCCAAATAAGAAAAGAAACATATTGTTAATACAATAATACGAATTATTAATTCAATGCAAGATTCACATATATTCTGACCTGATCATAGAATATAATTGTATATCTAAATAAAAACAGTGAATCTTAACAATCCATAATAATTGAAGGCCTTACCACATAAACTTGTTATTCTTTTTTCATGTTGAAATATAAATATCTTTCACGCACAATAAGCTTGGTTCGTTGGTTGATGTTTTCCAAAATAGTATTATTAACCCTATGACGCATCTCACAGGTAATTTTAAGTTCGATAGAAAATATTAGAACAAAGAAAACCTGTAGAACAAAATTCCACAGGTTTTTATATATTTTGATTTTCTTTTATTCGACCTGATTAATTTATAGTCGAAAATTGAATTGTTTCTGTATTCTCAGATGAATCACCTTTTAGTATCAATATATAGTTGGTCATTGACTGAATATTAGTCTGTACAGACATATCAATAGTTATCGTATTACATCCTTCATCTAAGCTTTCTGTAACGGCTGGTCCTACCACTGTTCCATCCATTCTATAAATTTCACATGTAACGGGCTGAGCTCTATTCACAGCAATATCTACATTCATTTGCCCTGAACGACTTACAGGAATTGGAAATGCTGTAGCAGCAAAACTCTCGCTAAGACAAGGATCTAATGCTACATTTATAGTAACATTATCTTCTGCCACACATCCGTTCTTAGTTACAGTAACTGTATAGGTTGTGGTTACATCTGGCGATACAATTATTGAAGCTGTAGTAGCTCCAGTAGACCAGAGATAAGATTCTACATCTCCAGATGCAGTAGCGGTTAAAGAAACTTCTGATGCTTCTTCTTGATCTATTGATATATCATCTCCTGCATCAACTGATATATCGGTAACTGAAATAACTACTTCGTCTGAAGCCTCACATCCACTCTGATTCACAACTACCGAATATGTCGTTTCCTGAGTTGGTGTTACTGTTATATATTGTGTAGTTTCTCCTGTAGACCACAAATAAGAATCTGCAATTCCGGCATTTAGTTCTACTTCTTCTTCTCCGCAAATATTTATATCAACTCCTAAGCTAACGCTAGCTTCATTTACGATCACATTTACCTCATCTGTTGTTATACAATCTACACAGTTAGAAACCGTTACAGAATACGTAGTATTTTCTGTTGGAGATACGGTAATACTTGATGTTGTTTCTCCTGTTGACCACAGATATTCGACTCCGTTCGTTTCAGTAGTAATACAATCTCCGAAATTGATATTAAAATCTCCAATTCCGCCATTATCACTTATGATCTCAAACCATCCTGAAGCTCCACTTTTAGCGATTTCGGTTTCATAGGTATTTGCTCCGTTTCCTAACTGAAAAGCAGGTCCCATTCTTTTAACAACAAATACTTCATCACCTTCTACTTGCGATATTGTTCCTGTTAATTCGGTATAATATACCCAATCAGATGCATCTTCATTATTACAAAAGTGATCTTTTGGGCTTTCCACAGGAGCTATGCTAGTTTTACCAGAATAGATTACATCAACTTCATAATTAGTTTTTGAATAATAATAATCATACATAGTCCCTTTTAAAGTAGCCGTTCCATCTTCAAATTCACTCCATACTAAATCTACGTTTGATAACCATCTTCGTTTACCTCCTGAATTTATCCAGGCTACAAAATTATGATCGCCTCTACAATAATCTGTGTTTTGAATAACATACTCGACACAACTTTCGCATTCTCCTTCTCCAGTTACAGCAGCACTTAGTGTAATTTCTTCACCTATACAAATAAATTCATCTGCTCCTGCGTCTACAGTAATTACTTCAACCTCTTCGATTGTAAAAATTCCAAGGTCAACAGGACAGTCTTCATTACCCCATCGTACCCATAAATTGTAATCTCCAACTTCTAGGTCATTAAAACTAAATGAACCTGAATCATCCGGAACTTCTGTATACGTAACTCCACCATCAATAGAAAATTCAATATGTGTACGTTCTTCTACATCTTCAAAAGTTAATTCAATATCTCCTGTAGGATCTGTACAATCTGCATTGGTAAGAATTACTTCGGCAACCGGAGCTAATCTAACATGTAGGTCTACACTATTAGAATACACAAAGTCTCCGCATTCTTCACTCTTTGCACCCCTTCTATACCATAAAGAACCTGATTCTATACGAGGAGCGGTATAATTTATTCCGTTAGCTCCATCGATGTCTTCCCAAGATTGTCCTTGTTCTCTTTTAACCTGCCATTGGTATACTATTGTCAAACCAGTTTCATCTTCAAGATCATTTCCTGTAAACTCTTCCGGATCAAAGGCTTCACAGTTTACTTGTGTTTCCTCTATTTGACCACCATCTTCAAGTTCTTTAGTATATGTAACTTTTACACTATCCGTTGCTTCACAATCATTACAATTTTTTACTGTTACAGAGTAAGAACCTGCTTCATTAACAGTGATACTTTCGGTTGTTTCTCCAGTAGACCATAAATAAGTAAGGTTATCCTCATCTGTTGTAATACAATCTCCAAAATTAATATTGAAATCTCCTCTGCAATATTCTTGATCCGTAGTATCAAACCATCCACAAGCACCAAATTTACCCGCATCAGTTTCAGTTTGGTTAGCTCCATTCCCCATTTGGAATGCTGGTCCTCTTCTTGATAAGTTAACCGACCAAGAACCATCAGTACTTTTTACTGTACCAGTTAATCCTGTATAATAAGTCCATCCGGTACTGTCTTCATCATTACAAACGTGATCTTTTGGACTATCTGCAGGAGTGCTTACAGTTTTTCCTGTAAATAGTGCATCTACTTCATACGTTTTTTGTTCTAAAGTATGATCGTATACGGTTCCCGAAAGTTTTGCCGTACCATCTACAAATTCTTCCCATTGAAGATTTACGTTAGAAAACCATCTTGGATTATGACCATCAGTCAGCCACATCACATAGTTTTCATTTCGTTTACAATTATCTGTATTTAATATACTATACCCTACACATTCATTACAATCTTGATTTCCTTCTACTGAAGCTGTTAAGGTTACTTCTTCTCCTTCACAAACTTCTACATCTTCACCTGCATCTACAGTAATTGATTGGTCTTCTATATTAACCACCCCAAGATCTATAGGGCATTCATCATTACCCCAACGTACCCAAACATCATAACTTCCCGACGCTAAATTTTTAAAGGTAAAAATAGACGAATCATCTGGAACGGTTTTATAAGAGTTTCCTCCATCTAATGAAAATTCTATATGTGTTCTTCCGTTGGTATCTCCAAATGTAAAAGTGATCGCTCCATCTTGTTTCCCACAATTAGTATTCTTCACACTTACATCTGCTTTTGGCGCAACTTTGACATGAATATCAACAATATTAGAATAATAATAGTCGTGACAACCTTCTATTTTAACAGCTCTTCTGTACCAAACAGATCCTGATTCTCTATAAGCAGGTTGATAATTTACAGCGTTTGCACCTGTGATGTTTTGCCATTGTCCTCCTCTATTTTCTTTAATCTGCCATTGGTATTTCACATTTCTATGATCTCCACTCGTTACAGCGGTCCCCACAAATTCTTCAGGTGTAAATCCACCACAATTTCTTTGTGTACTCTCAATTCTCCCAGCATTAAGTTCACAATTGTTATTACGTAAAACTTTTACTTTATATTTTTCCCAAGAACCAATTCTAGATCTATTACAGTTCATAGGTTTTTTTCCATTCTCTGAGGAAACATACTTTCCATTACTCCCTTTCAAGGCAATTTTACCATTTCCTAATTGAATTACCTTAAATTTTTGCCAAGCTCCTAAATGTCTTACATTACAATGCATAGCCTTTTTCCCATTTTCAGAAGAAAGGTATTTTCCATTATTTCCTTTTAGAGCAATCTTACCATTTCCGGCATCTACTACTATAAATTTCTCCCAGGAACCTATTCTTGTTCTATTAGCTATTATTGGTTTTTTTCCATTCTCTGAAGATACATATCTACCATTATTAGCTATTAATACTATCGTAGATCCAGCCGTAATATTTGTATAGCTATCCTCTACACTATCGAAAGAGTTGATTTTGTTTCCTGCTTGTGTTGTAAATGACACAAAACATAATAAGGAAAGTAATATGCTAATCATATCACGCCTTTTTGGTTTGTAATACTCAAAAGTAATTTTCATCATGCGGTTGGTTTTGTTGTTAATGATTTATGTTAGTATGCAAATAAAAAATGCTCAAAACTTTAAAAGAAAAGAGCAAAAAATAAATAATGAAAATCAGAAATAAATAGAAAAATGACAGTTAAACACTAACTATCAACACGTTAAAAACGATATAACTAAAAAATTTACCCCTATTTCCCCGTACAAATATTATGATTTATTGAACGCTAAAGAAGAAAAAAAAACGAAAAACGTTAAAAAACAGGATTTCACTACAAAATGTTAAAATCTATAATTAAATGTTAAAATGTAGTATAAAACTTACCTTTTTTCACCACAATACATTTCATCGAAAAATCTACATCAAACATCTATATCGAAGGATGTTATGAGGTCTTAGAAATACTTGTGTAGGAAAATTAATTTGTTCTAATTGTGAAAACATCAAATAAAAAGAAAAGTGATCTAAAATTCATAAACCACTTTTCTTTTAACTTTTATAAATAAGAAAACTACTTTTTTAATAGTTTAAAACTTTTTGTTGAAGAGTTACCATATAGCTTTAAGAAGTACAATCCAGTTTCTTTATGACTCATATCTAATTCTACTTTTTGCTCTTTTTTGTTTATTGGAAGATCTACAATTACTTTTCCAGAAATATCTATTATTCTGTATCTAAAATATTCGTATTCTGCTGGTAAAACCATTTGTGCTAGATCTGATATCGGGTTTGGAAACACCAATACTTCAGAAATAGTATTGTCGAATACCTGTGATCTATTACTATTACAAGAACCTACTATAAAATCATTCTTTGCATTCGATGTATTATCTTCTCCTCCAGTTGGTAAGCTGTAAGTGTAATAAAAATATATCTTCTGACCTTCAGCAGCCTGAATTTGGAAAGGAACTTCTGGTTGTGCGAAATACCCTGGATAACCTCCATTAGGATCCATACCATAATACAGTATTAAAACGGTATCTCCTATTCCAGATTGTGATGGTAAAAATGTTAAGGTTGGATTGTATGAATCTCCAGATACTTCGGTTGTAAAATCCCCATTTGAAGCGGGTAAAACACAAGAACTTGTAGTTTCATTAACGGTTACATTTGCTGTGGCGGTCACAGAACCTTCAGTAAGGTTTATAGAAAAAGTACCAATCGTAGTTGCGCTGTAAAGTCCATTTGAATCTATGATTCCACCAGTAGATGACCAGGTAGGTGTCGACGGATACAAGTTGCCATATTGGTCTAAGGCAACATATGTAAATGCAATTGTATCATTAACAAATACAGATGATGTCTCTGGAGAGATTTGTAAACTCGTTAACACTGGCGGTTCATTAATCGTAATCGTTGTTGATCCAGAAATACCATCAAACGAGGCTATTACTTCAAAACTCCCGGTTTGAGACGCAGTATATAGACCATTAGTGTTTATCATACCACCATTAGCAGACCAAGTTGGCGATATCGGAAAAGAATTCCCAAATTGATCCAATCCATTTGCTATAAATTGTAAGGTACTTCCACTAGTAATAGATGAATTTTCTGGAGACACTTTAATAGAACTAAGCACTGGTAAAGGAGGAGGTCCGCAATCACCTACGATAAAATTATGCATCTCATCAGCAGTATTCCTTTCTCCTCCTTCTGGTACACTGTATGTATAATAAAAGTATACTGCTTGACCCTGATTAGCATTTATCTGAAAAGGTACTCCAGGAGTTACCATATATCCAGGGTATCCTCCACCAGGATTGGTGCCATAATATAAGATAACCACAGAGTCACCTATACCTGGTAATTGAGGTTCAAAAGTAATTGTGGGATTATTTGTATCTCCCGAAGTACTATAGGTATAGTCTCCATTTACAGGACCACCAATACATATTCCTCCTATAACATCAGTAACCGTAACGGTTACTGAAGCTGAAATACTACCTTCAGATGCATTGATGGTATAACTTCCAGGAAGCGAAGCAGCATAAACACCTTGTCCGTTAATTACTCCTCCTGTGGCTGACCAACTTACATTCGTAGACATTTGGTTTCCATTTTGATCAAAACCTTGAGCGGTAAATTGTTGTGTTTCATTTACAGAAAGATTCACATTAGAAGGAGATATTACGATACTAGACAATACCGAACTACTATCTGAAACTATCATCAATGCTGTTCCTGTTATGGAACCACTGGTAGCCCGAATTGTAAAATTTCCTTCTGTAGTTGCAGTATACAAACCATTTATATCTATAATTCCTCCGGTTGCTGACCAGGTTGGGGTAATTGTAAAAGGGTTTCCATATTGATCAAAACCCTGAGCTATATATTCTTGAGTATCTCCAACATTTAATGTGCTGTTTAGCGGAGTAACCACGATGCTTGTTAGTACTTCATCTGTGGATGGTCCTATATATTCAAAAGTCATCTTTCCTAAATTGAATCCACCATTACCAATACCTACTCGAATTACCTGTTCACCAGCTATCAAATTAACATCTTCGGTCACAACGTTTTGCCACACATCCCAATTGGATCCTGTAAATGGTACTAAAATATCATTGCTGATTTTAGCTCCATCACGTTCAAACCAGAAAGGGCCTCCTCCATTCGTATCTCCTGAAGCATATCGCATTGTAACTCGATAACGTCCTGCATTTTCGGCATTGACAGTATATTCCATCCATTCTCCAGAACCGATCCAACCTACTGTAAACCCTTCATTATTGGTACTGTTAGCATCCACTCCTTCAGTAGGTCGAAAATTACCTTGGTTAAAAGCATCATTATCAGAATAAGTAATATCTTGTCCATTTCCACCTTCGAAAACATCAAAAAGACCCGCTTCAATAGTTCCCGGAAGATTAACAGCTGTTCCACCATAAGGAATTTGAGCTCCTACCTGTATTGATAACACATTAGAAATAGCTAAATTATTGCCAACATAAGCCTTGGCAAATACTTTTGGGAAACCAACAGAAAGAGTACCTGTATTTATCTCGTAAGGAGCTGATGTATTGGTACCTATTAATGCTTCTCCAATATAAAATTCTACTTTGGTAATACCATTTCCGGTTACCTCAGCAGTTAAGTTTGCATTACCTCCTACTGGAACTATTGAGACGTCAGAAGATAATGTTACAGCAATATCAACATCTCTGCTAGTCGCCATACTATTGGCTGGTACTGTTAAATTATATCCATCAGAAAAACTTACGGTAATTTGGGAATTACTATAGTTATGCGCGACATATGTAAATGTTCCGTTGTCATTAAACACCGAAGCTATTGGGTAATCTGCAGTTATTTCTTCGGCTACCTGTCCCAGAGAAGCCATGGTATGTAACCAGTGATATGTTTGCGCATCAGAAATACCTACTTTAATTCCACGATCGGGATAAGACCTATATAGTGATAAAGCCAATTGTGGATCTGTAAAAGAAAGAAATTTCCAATAGGTGTCGTACCATAGATTCATATTAGGGACGTTGCTTAATACTTCTGTATTTTGTGTCATTTCCTGCCATACTCTATCTACATAATCCGTTCGATGACCAAGATAAAGTGAACCTCCATGAATTGGATACAGCTGTATCCCGTATGAAGCTGCGACATCTTCTGTCCACCAGGTGCCATTGTCATATCCGCTAGCCCAAACTCTTGCTACCATTTCGTAGGCATATTCTGGTTGAAAACTACGCTGTTCTACATCGAACCAATACTCCTGAATCGTTGATAATTCTGTAGTGTATAGGTAAATCCCCAGATCTCTCAACTCTTTATTATTAGTTATTGTTCCCCAATGAATCAATGCAGAATTAAATTGCATAGACTCTGAAGTAGATTCCTGATCATTGCCAAGTGGTTCTGAAGAAAAACCATTGGCCCAACTATGTCCAGCATAAGGACTGAAATTTCTAAGAAACGGAAACATACTGTCCGTTCTTGATGGATTAGCAGCGTCCCTTACTAGTAGATTTATCATGTCTCCCCATTGTTCATTCCAGCCTGGATTAAATTGCTCTATAGCCGCCGCTGCATGAATGAAATACCCCCAATGAAAATGATGATCGTTAAGGTTTACATCTTGTCGATGTCCCGCAGGATAACCTAGTAAAGCACTCCAATCTGAATTGTAATAGAAAAGAAAAGCGACTTCATCACTTTCTGCAGATAACCAATCTTCTAGCCTATTTTTTACTGTTGTAACCAAAAGATCTCTTGCTTCAATATTACCAATTTGATCAGCTATTCTCGCTGCTTGTATCAAACGATTCATATCCTGACCTTGATTATATGAATCTGTCCATAGTGGTAATCCATCATTCTTTATTTGATCAATTTTCTGGGCTAAAGAACCAGGATCAAAACCATCTGTATACTTGCCGAGATCAGGTAAGGTTGGTAAGATACCACTAAAGGTATTTTCTACTATAAAACTATTAGAGACTAAAGTTTTGATCGTACCTCTCACTGACGGATATATGTTTCCGGTTGGTTGGGAAGAATCAGATGCAAGACGATCCCATTGATGAGGCAATAATCCTTGTAATACTTTTGTATTACTTCCCTCTTTTACATCTGGAGTTACCGTAAATGTTGTTCTTACTTTACCTGTACTCTCATTGTAATCCCAATCAACAGTTGTTTTATCAGGGAATACAAAAGCGTATTGCTCATACTCCGCAATAGCCGTATTTATATCAACTCCAAAGGGTAATAGTACCATTGACCAATAATTTTTTCCATTTAATGTAGAAGTATATACTCCATTATTTCCAACCCAACTGGATCCAGCAGGTGCAAAAACCACATAATTTGAATTACTCATATTGTTCTGAATAATCAGCTTATTTCCATCGGGAGTCACTCCATTTCCATTAAAATTGACAGCTACTTTTGCAGGTCCCGCAGTACTGCTTTTTTCAAAATATACAAAAGGAGAACCTATAGTAACTGTGCTATAAAACTGGTTCCCCCAATTCATCGTTACACTCCAATCTGAATGATCTGAAGCACTAGAACTAGTTACTCCTAAATCCTCGGTACCGACCACAATGGATTCAACACCGCTCATAGGTTCTCGATAATCGTTTGGTCCAGAAGTTAACGGAATCGTATAATTGATATTAAGACCTGTAGACAAAGATCTAAACGATAATGGGTAGTTAAAGGCTTTTGCTCCATGATCTGTTTTTATCATATCGGACCACCAGTCATTTGTAGGAACAGGTTTTGATGCCGCTACCCCAGAAATCCAAGGAGCTCCAGAAGGGAAGCTATTTCTTCCGGCTGCATCTACTCCAGGAAACACTGTGGTATAACTACCGCTTCCTACGGGTACAATCTGAGCCTCCATATCTGGTGCTAAAAAAATGATATAGAGCCCCATTATAATTAATATAAATACATTCTTTTTCATGCTATAAATAGTATTTGAGTTTGTGTGAAATATCCTTAATATTTGCATTAAAAAACTAGAAATTAAAGCTTATAGATTTAGTATTTCGAAATCTAAGAAAACAAGGAGCGTTCATACCAGAATCGCTCCTTAGCAAAACATTAGTTCTTAAGTATTTTATGAATTGAAGATTCTCTATTCTGACTATACGTCTTTACTATATAAAAACCCTTAGACAAAGAACTGACATCCAAACTCTGGTGAGTTTGTGTCATGTTTACAGTGCTAGTTCGCAACAATTCACCAGCTATATTATATATACTAATCTGGTGTACTTTATCTAAACCTGATAATGTAATTATATCATTCATAGGGTTTGGAAAAACAGTTATATCAACTGGATTCTTTTCATCAATGATACCTGATCTGTTTGTGCAAGATCCAACTACAAAATCATGTTTGGATGCTGCTGTGTTATTTTCTCCTCCAGTTGGCAAACTATAAGTATAATAGAAATATATCTGATCTCCAGAATTTGCATTAATCTGAAATGGAACATTTGGAGTAACCAGGTATCCAGGATATGGTCCTGTGGTGGAAGTACTATAATAAAGGATACAAATGGTATCTCCCATTCCTGTAATTTCAGGAACAAAAGTTATTGTAGGGTTTGTAGTATCTGATGAAACCTCATAGCTATACTGAGTATTTGCTGCTAATCCATTACAATTATTAACAGTTGTATCTTCTGAAACCCCAAACTCTATATAATTGATATTCAAACCATTTGAATCAAAAACAATTAGCAATTCATGATTTCCACTAGGTATTGAAATTCCAGTCACTGAAACTGTTTCATACGATTGCCAACTTCCTGTATTTGGTACTGATATCACTTCCGTAATGGTAGTTCCATCCAGCTCTAAATGAAATTTACCATTGCCATTAGGGGAGGCTACACGGAAGTCGATATCATAACTATTGTTAGAAACTGTAGCATTTATATCATATGCCAACCACTCACTGGTTTCAATCCAACCAACATTGTATGAGCCTCCAAGAATATCTCCTGTATTCTCTATATCTACATTATCTTGTCGATAAGCACCTCCTGTATTTCCTAATGTTAGGTCGTGATATCCTATTCCTTCTCCTCCTTCTTTATAATCCTCAGCTTGTATTGTTCCGGGAATAGTTTCAAATGAATTCGTATTTTCATTTACTGTAATTGATGCTGTACCAGAAACCGATCCACTTGATGCAGTAATAGTATAGGTTCCATCATATGAACCAGTATACAAACCATTAGCATTTATAGAACCTCCAGTGGCTGTCCAACTAAAGTCAGTAGTGAATGACTCTCCATTTTGATCAAAACCTTGTGCACTGAACTGCGCTGTTTCTCCTTGATTAATTGTGGAGCTATCAGAAACAACCACTATCGATGATAAAATTGGTGTTTGGGTTACTTCTTCCTTACTTAAGGATCTTAAATTGTCAATATAAAATGTATCACCACTATTGTTATTGGGGTCAAATAACAATACAATAGTATCGATTTGCGCATCACTTACTACTAAATCCGGAGTTCCTGTTAGTACAAATTCTAACGTATGCCAGCTATTTTGTTCTTTTACAACAGCTTGATATACACTATGTCGACCGGATGGAAAATTAGCCGGAGTAGATATAGAACTAGCTTCTAATTGCCAACTAATCACAGTCCCAACCGCTGCGCTTGTATACACATCCATTGCAAATCTCTTATCTTCAGTAACATAAACACTAGCATCATTGACGAAATTGGTGTCAAAAAATAAAACATCATATAATTCTCCATTATTTCTAACATACCTTCCTGCTAGTGATGAATTATTCACTTCATTTGCACCAGGGTTTCCAACATTTTCTAGGTAGCTACCAGTTGTTGTATTATTTAATGAAAGATTATTTACTCCGTTATAATTATGAATCATTTCCGAGAATTCATAAGACGGTAGATATTTAGTAATTCCATATCTTAAGTTGTCAAAATAATATGTTGTGGATGTATTAGAATTAGGATCAAAAAGAATTGAAACCTCATCCACAGATAAATTAGATGTTCCTGCATCTGGCGATGTAGTATAACTAAATGCTATCGTATGCCATTGATTTTGTTCTTTAACAACACTAGTATATTGACTATTTCTTCCTGAAGGAAAATCACTATTTGATCCTTCACGGTTTTCTAAACTCAAAGAAATTTCAGTTCCTACCGGTGCCGATGTATAGACATCCATAAAAAAGATATTGTCTCCATCGATAAAAGGACTTGAATCTTCTATAGCACCTGTATTAAAGCTAACAACATCATATAATTCAAAAGCTCCTCTTTCGTATTGTGCTACATTAATACTATTATTAATATCATTTGGACTTGGATTGATAACATTGGGAGTATACTCTCCATTTTCAAAAAACAATTCCAATTGATTTATCCCATCATAATCGGCTATAATAATTTCTTCTAACAAAGTAGGATCAGGCGCATCCATTTTCCTCATGTTATCAATGAATACAGTATGTCCCGTAAAACTATTTGGATCAATTAATAATACTAATTGATCTACATCTAAAGCTCCAACGCTAGCATCGGGTCTATCTAACAATTCGAATTCTAAAGTCTCCCAACGATTCTGTGATATTGTCTTAGCACTGTATCTACTATGGCGACCTGCTGGCCAATCTCCAGCAGATAGTGTACTATTCTCTATCTGTAAAACAAACTCCGTTCCGATTGGAGCATCGCTGTATACATCCAACCAAATGGACTTTTCTCCGGAAGTATACTCCAAAGCATTCCCAATATTCGTAGTTGTCATATACAAACCATCATATTGTGCACCAGTAGCTCGTACATACCTTCCTACGATTGAAGAATTGTTTACACCACTTGCTCCCGGATTTGCCACAGATTCATTTAAAGCGCCGTCTGTAGTTGAAGTATATGTTACGTTTCTATTTCCTTCAAAATCCTCAAAGACATATTCTAAGGTTTTAATTGGGTTAACAGAAACACTCATCTTAAATTCATTGATACCACATTCTGGAACATTTACCACAACTTTCACATCTCCTTCTGTGATGCCCCAATCAACTAAAATAGTATTCGTTCCTTGACCAGAAGTAATACTAGCTCCACTAGGTACAGTCCAACTATAAGAAGCTCCTTCAGTTGGTGTAATTGTATAAGGTTTACCAATTTCACCTTCATATACATTGTTATCTCCTATAAGCTGTGTATTAAAAGTACCACTGTACACTCTAACATAGTCAACTTCCATTTGTGTTGGATAATCTGCTGGTGTTGGTGGAATATTTCCAGTATATGGAGTACTAGGACCTCCTACCGCCACATTAAGAATAAGATACCAATCTCCTTCGCTAAACGGCCAAGGATCTACTGTATTCGCTGGTGTAACTGTATGATACAATTGGTCATCTACATACCAGCGTATTTCTGTTGGTTCCCACTCTACTGCATATTCATGAAATCCAACAGAAAGATCTAATCCTGCATTAAATTCTCTACCATTAAATTGCCAGCCTCCGTTAGAATAATGTACAGTACCTCCAACACTTTCCGGATTTTTATGTTGAGATTCCATAATATCTATTTCTCCGGTAAAAGGCCAATTACCATTCTCTGGTAACATCCAGAAGGCAGGCCAAATCCCTCCTGCAGAAGGTAATTTTATGCTAGCTTCGTAACGGCCATATTTAGAATTAAATTTTCCCGATGTAATCAACTTTGAAGAAGTAAATTGCTTACCTCCTGCTGATTCATTTTTAGTGGTAATTATCAAATTCCCGTTTTGTACAGTTGTATTCTCTGGTTGATACCATTGTTCCTCGGCATTACCCCACCCACAAAGCGTAGGACATCCATCGCCATTGTCAAAACTCCATTTGGTAAGATCTACTGAATTACCAGAAAATTCATCATTGAATATAAGTTCCGAACATTGCGAATATCCTATTTCTACAAGAAATAGCAACGTTATACAGGTTAAAGTGGTTTTAAAGAATATATTTGTTTTCATAATTAAAATGGTTTGTGTGTTTAAGTTAATTTTCGAAATTCCGTATACGTAATACAAGCCGTATATATTCTTTTTGATATATACGTCATAACTATTTTCCATATCCAGATTGTTTCAACCAAACAATCCGAACACTAAATATGTTTTTCCCAAGTAGTCCTGATAAACAGAAATACAGTTACGTACTTCAATTATCTATTTCCGTATTTGATATTTAAAAAATATCATAATCTTAAATCCGATTCCAGTTGTATAATGAATATATACGCTGCTGAAACCAAGGGTAGAGCTGAATTAATTATTCCTTGTTGTAGTGATGTTTATTTCCAGATTTTGATGTAATCAATCTCAAATTGCTTTGGAAAGATAGTATCATCAACTTCTGGACCCCCAAAATTACCACCAATGGCAAGGTTTATTATTATATAAAATGGCTTGTCAAAAGGCCAAGTTTTATCATTTTTTATTTCTGGAGAAAATGTATAAACCAGTTTATTATCTATATAAAATTCTATTGTGTCTTTAGTCCATTTCGTTTTATAGATATGAAATCCTTCTTCTATAGTGTCAATTAACGTTTTCTTTGAGTTAATAGTATTTCCAAAACTTTGTCTTGTATGTAAGGATGTATAGATCGTATGAGGTTCTTTCCCTACATATTCCATAATATCTATTTCTCCGCAATCCGGCCAGCCTGTATCGTCAATATCTGCTCCTAACATCCAAATCGCAGGCCAGAGACCATGTCCCGTGGGTAATTTAGCACGAACTTCTATGGTACCATATTGGAACTCTATCTTATCTTTGGTAGTTAGTCTACTGGATTTGTAAACATCACCTGTTTTGGTAGCAGTTATAATTAAATTACCTTGTTCTAACTTTGCATTTTCCTCAGTATAAATTTGTCTTTCGTTATTACCCCAACCGCATAAGTCAGGACATCCATCTCCTAGTTGATAATTCCAAGATGAAGTATCTAATTGATTACCATTAAATTGTTCTTCCCAAATAACAGTATCAACATTTCCACATGAAATCATTATTAAAAATATAATATAGGTTAGGTTTTTAATCATTTGTATTTTAAAATTAAATGTAAATATTTCGTTTAAACCAACATATCTAGTCACTATCTTATAATGACATAATCTGTTTTTGGGGAAGGCTATGTGTGGTAAATAGCCTTCCTTTCTAAAACAATTTAAAACTAAGTGTATATCTATTGATAAACTCTTACATAATCAATTTCCATAGTAGACTCTATGAATGCAGGATCTATGGCTCCTCCAAAAGTTCCTCCCATCGCTACGTTAAGTATCAGGAAGAAATCATTATTATAAAATGGTAAATTATTAGAATAAGGAAATGTGTGATATGGAGTATCATCAATAGAAAAAACAATTTCTGTTGATGACCATTCTACGCTATATACATGAAAATCTGTCGATGCTCCAGCAATATTAGTTTCTTCAAAAATTGCGTTTCCTCCGTTATTTCCAGGAAAATGAAGTGCACTGGACACTACATCTTGATTGTTTCCGACATGTTCCATAATATCAATTTCTCCACAATTGGGCCAACCTACTTCTGTGATATTGGATCCTAACATCCAGATTGCAGGCCAGGTACCACCACCGGTTGGCAATTTTGCACGTACATCCACCTTACCATAAGTAAACGAAAACAAATCCTGGGTTTTTATCCTTGCAGAGGTATATCCTCCATTCTCAGCTCTTGCTGTTATTTTAAGTACTCCATCTTCTACAATTATATTACTAGGATCATCCGTATACGATTGAGATTCATTATTCCCCCATCCATTATCTCCTGTTCCAAGATCATATGTCCAATTTGCTGTACTAGGAGCTCCAACGGTATCAAATTCATCTGACCAAACTATTGTATCAAAAGGTGGTTCTGCAATATCATCGGTTCCACCAGGTTCTTCTGAGGTTATTATAAGCCACCAGTCAAACTCATTATTACCATCTGTAGTTCTTAAGATTAGCTCGTTTGCAGGTTGTTCGGCAAACCTAAAAAGCTCATAACTATGATTGCCTCCGGTATAATATCCAATAAAACCTATTCCTGTTAAATTAAGGGACTCTACACCTCCTGGTGCACTTACAGACCAAGAAGTGGAATAATCATTTAATGGATAATTTTCTATATCTGCTCCATTAGGATCTATACTATGTGGTCCTAATTCATCTATCAGATTGACTCTTCCAAATACAGTTCCTGATGGATCTTCTGTAGGATCATCGTTTTCACTATTTGTGATATGTGTAAATGTTCCATCCGCATTAAAAAGATAACGGTCATCATACATACCAACAGTTGCTTTATCATTTGGAGGTGCAGAAAAGAAACCTGATGGTTCCGTACCTCCAACGGGGCCAAGACCAAAATGTCCTGGAGCTTCACTTTTAATTCTCCAGGGTCCTGATGTAAGCATTGTAATTAACTCTATCGGTGGCTCATACAATACCAGTACATCTACTTCTACGGTAGTACTGGATGATACTCCACCTGTTCCTACTGCTATAACAGTTACCACATAGGTGCTTACTCCTGTAACAGAAAAGTTATATGATCTATTTCCTGATGGAGATGATTCTGCAGTTCCATTAAAAACATACGTATATGTAATAGCATTGTCGGCGGTAGCACTAAAATTTACGGTACCACTTCCATCTCCGTTTGGATTATTAGGATCAGCTCCTACAACATCAATAGTAACTTGTATATTGGATGGCGCTACAATTTCACCTACAGATACATCATCTTCTTGACAGCCGCTGAACAAAAAAGCCAGTAGTATAAAAATTCCTAAACTATATTTTAATTTTTTCATCTATTTAATTTTTTATTATCGTCGATCATCTAAAGATTCTATAAATAAAATTCATCTAATTAGTTTATAAGTCCAATATGCTCCTCCTATATCTATTGTTACTTCCATAGTATTATTGTTATCCATAAGCGTAACATTATATGTGATCGATGCCGGAACAGGTACATTTGGTAATTCACCTCCATTGACTACTTTAGGTAATCCCAAGTAAGCACCCACACCATTTAGCGTAATTATACCTGATTCTTCATTAAAAGTATATGAAGCAGTTCCAGATCCATCATGTGGAGAAACTGGTGCTCCGCATTGATCTGATGCCACTCCTTGCCAAGCTTCTAACCAGGTTTCAGATCCTAAAACATTATTAAAACTTCCATCGGCAGAGAACACATACTCATCATCAAAATAGCAAGCTCTAGTTGTTACATCCTCTAAACTATTTGCGAAAAAATCACCTGTTCCAGGACCTGGTCCTACCTTAAAAGCTCCTGCTTCTGGTGCAAGTCTCCAAGTTCCAGCAATCAATGGTGTTTCTCGTATGAGTTGATAGGTCCAAAAGGCTCCTCCAATATCAATTATTACTTCCATTCTGTTGTTACTATTAGAAAGTGTAACATTATACGTAATAGATGATGGGACAGAAACGTTGGGTAATTCTCCTCCATTTACTACTTTAGGTAATCCCAAATAAGCACCAGTACCGTTAAGAGTAATGGTACCCGCACCTTGATCATATATATAAGTAGCTGCGCTAGATCCATTATGTGGTGCAACTGGCGTTCCACATTGATCCGGTGAAGCGCCTTGCCATCCTTCAAGCCAAGTTTCAGATCCTAAAATATTACTAAAACTTCCATCGACAGAGAACACATATTCATCATCAAAATAGCAAGCTCTTGTTGTTACATCCTCTAAACTATTTGCGAAAAAATCACCTGTTCCAGGACCTGGTCCTACTTTAAAAGCTCCTGCTTCTGGTGCCAGTTTCCAAATCCCTTCTAATCCGGATGCTGGCTCGGGAGGTTTATGGAAATAAACATTATCAACAAAAACTATTGCTGTTCCGGAAGGTGCCCCCACATATATTAATTGAGCAATATTGCTTCTCGTAGTTAATCCGGTGAAATCAGCTAATGGAATATCTAAACTCACCCATTCTCCATTATCGGGATTAGCTATTGTTATTTCATGTTCTACATCATCTCCCCCATCAAAAACTCCATTTGCACCAAAATCAACTAATTTAATCTTAAACTCTGTCAAATTTGGGGACCAGATATCGGTATGAAAATGAGTCATTGAACTGGCATCAATCGTAGTGGTTGTAGTTTCTATCCCCACAAAGTTAAGAGCACTGTACTTTTTAGTTGGGTTTCCATCTATCTCAACATCTTCAAAAGTAGTATCCGACCAGGGTGTACGCCAGGTATCTACATTTACATCTGTATACGCATCACTAAACATTGAGACAACATCTTGTGCTCCTCTGGCTGGAGGTCTTGGAGCTGATACTATAGGTTGTAAAATTTCTGTTACTACAAACTCTTCTGTATATTCTGTTGTAGCGATCGCTCCGCCTTTAGCAACTACTCTAATTGTATAAGTTCCTGCTTCTTGATATATATAAGAGGCTGTTTCACCTATATTAGCGGTCACCGGAGTATCATTTCCGATTTCGCCAAAATATACATCAAAAGACATGGCGTTATCTGCAGTAGCCATTACATTTACTTGTTTAGATACAGCAGCATCATTTTCTATAGTAACTACTAAATTTTCTGGTGGGTTAAATGACACAACTACTTCCTGTGTAACTTCAGTTGTTAATCCTGTTATTCCATTACCTACCAATCTTAAATTATAAGTTCCCTCCGCATAGGTATGTGTAGTACTTTCTCCTAGCTTAACATTTTCAGGTTCCACAGTATCATCTCCGTAATAAATGTCAAAAGACACTACTCCATCTCCGTTTGGTGTTACAGTTACTAATCCCGTATTATCCTGAGTGATCTGTAAAAGTGCTGCTATATTTGACGGAGCTTCCACATTATTTAGATAATCTAGGTTATCGTCTTCAGCACAGCTCAATACAAGGAGTAAGGATAGACATGCGCTGAATATATATTTTAAAAGTTTCATCTTCTTCTCGTTTTTGTTTTTAATATCCTGGGTTTTGTTCCCATCTATTTCCTGCCAACTGAATTTCAATTAATGGTATAGGAAATAATTCATGCTTTCCTGTTACAAAGCCATCTATTTCGGTTGCGGCTCTTCCTGTTCTTACTAAATCAAAAAAATGATGTCCTTCTCCAACCAGTTCTACTCTTCGTTCTTGATATATGGCATCGGTTAATGCAGCTCCTGTAGCTGTAACATCTCCTAACTGAGCTCTGCTTCTAACTCTATTTAGATATATCAGGGCTTGTCCGTCGTTACTTGGTGACTTTTTATTATGTGCTTCTGCAGCCATTAACAAAACATCTGCAAATCGAATTGCTCTATAATTATTAGGATTTGTTAGATTAGCATCTCCGGTATTAAGATCTCCCTGACGAGCAATATATTTTCTATTAAAATATCCTGTATGCTCAAAACCTGTAGAAAAAGTGGCACCTTGATCCGCTGCCCATGCATCTATATCTAAAATAGCGACATCAAGTCTAATATCTCCAGCTTCGAATGTATCTACAACTTCTTGTGTAGGAATATTAAAACTGAAGCCTGACTCAAATAGTGGTCCTGAGTAATTTCTTATTCCATTAAAACCAACTGCTACATTACCTTCACTACATTGTAAACATCCGAAACCTGCTCCTTCTTCATCTGTATATTGTACTTCGAAAACAGATTCGATATTATTTTCTCCTTCTTGTTCGAAGATAGATTCGTAATCAGTAACCAAATCATAAGGTCCTGCGATTACTTGATCTAAAACGGTAGCAGCTTCAGAAAATTTATCTTGAAATAAATACACTTTACCTAATAAGGCTCTGGCAGCTCCTTGAGTTACGCGCCCAGTTTCTGCCTGTATTGCTGGTAAATTATCTGCTGCAAACTGTAAATCTTCTTCTATAAGAGCATACACATCTTCTTTTGGAGCTCTATCAAAATCTGTTTCTTCTCCAAAGAGAATTCTTCTATCAATGGCTAAAGGCACATCTCCAAACCATTTTACCAATTCAAAATAATAATAAGCTCTTAGAAAACGTGTCTGAGCAATTACTTCTTCCTTACCAGCAAAATCAGTTTTATCCTGAAATTCCATGATATAATTAGCTCTATTCACACCTGCATACATCCAACTCCATATATCTCTGAGTTGTGCATTAACGGGTGTATGCACCATGTCATCTATTTCTTGTATCCCAGGGGTATCTGATGCACTTTCCCCCCCTGCTAATGTGTTATCCGATGCTATCTCTCCTAACATTACATTCAGGTAAGTGGACTGAAGTAGATCATATGCTCCTATCAAAGCACTCTGATAATCTTCCTCACTATTAAAAAAGTCTTCTGAATTTTCATCCTCTGAAGCGACATCCACAAAATCGTCACTACAAGAAACGATCATAGTTAATAGTACAAAAAAGACTATCGATTTGATATTATATTTTATCTTTTTCATTTTGATTAAAATTTAAGATTCACACCTAATAAATATGTTCTTGGCACTGGATAAAACCCTTGATCTATACCCGCTCCAATAGGAGTAGCTGTATTAGGATCTGGATTTGATTGATATGCAGAGGGATCATATCCTTTATATTCTGTAAAGGTGTACAAGTTGTTTATTGAAGCATATATTCTAAATTTATCTATACCGATGGGTTTCATGTATTGATTAGGGAACGTATACCCTAATTGTACATTCTGTATCCTTAAATATGAGCCATCTTCTACATAAAAACTAGAAAACAAACTATTAGAATTAGCAGCTGTTGTTACTCTATGAAAAGAATCTGTAGAACCTTCACCTGTCCAGCGTCCTAAAAATGCATTGCTCCTATTTACTAGGGGTTGATTACGTTCATAGTTTCTTACCATATCATTTCCTACTGATGCGAATGCATAAGTGGTAAAATCAAAGTTTTTATAATCTAAGCCAATATTCAATCCCATGGTAGCATCTGGAATAGGATTACCAATATCTGTTCTATCATCAGAATTGATTTGTCCATCACCATTCATATCTACATATCTAAGATCTCCTGGAGCTGCATTTGTCTGAGTAGCATGTGCGTCGACCTCTGTCTGATTTTGAAAAACTCCATCTGTTTGTAATCCATAGAAGTATCCAATAGGCTTACCTGCCTCCATTCTGGAAGGAGGATCTTGACCAACACCAAAAGAACCACCTGCTATAAAATCACTATCACTGTTAACTGATATCACTTCATTTTCTAACAGTGTAATGTTATAACTAATATTGAATTTTAAATTTTCTGACAACTGATCGCTATAAGCAACTTTAAATTCATACCCCTTATTTTCTACAATACCTGCATTGATTGTAGGTGGTGATGATCCTGGTGCAGCAACCCCAAGAATACCTGAAACAGGTGCTACAACCAATAAATCTTCTGTTCGCTTTTTAAAATAGTCAAATGTAATATCAATTTTATTATTTAATAATCTTGTATCCAACCCTATATCAAGTGTTTTTTGTCTTTCCCATTTAATTTCTGGATTAGAAAGTGCTCCAATAGCTTCACCTATTATCAACTCATCATTAATAACATAAGATCCTTCTCCATTTAACAAGGATATAAATTGGAAATCTTTTATTCTATCATTACCAATCACACCATAACTAGCCCTAAGTTTTAAGAAGTTCAACCAACTATTATTACTTAAAAAAGATTCATCGGACATTACCCAACCAACTGAAGCTGATGGGAAATATCCAAACTTATTTTTCGGTCCAAATTTTGTTGAACCATCTCTTCTGATTACTGCTGATAGTAAATATTTACCTTTATATCCATATTGTAATCTTGAAAAATATGATAATAATCTACTATCAAAAGTATTTCCTCCATTTTGAAAATTATCCACTACATCCGATGCCTGAGAAATATTAGCATTAGAAAATGAATTATCGATAATATCAAAACCTGTTAAACCCGTAAAGGTTCCCGTCGTCTTGAATACAGACATCCCTAAAAGCACTTTTACGTCATGATCATCTGCAAACATCTTTTCATACTTTAAAAAATTATCCCAAGTATAGTCTCTAAAGAAATTCTTGGACTCTGTAACGCTACTTCTATCTACATTAAACACTTTTCCAGATCCATAAAACACTTCTGGTGAGAGTACTTTCGAATCAACTTCAGAGTAATTAAACTGATATCTGGATTCTACTGTAAAATCAGTTAGGAAATTATATTTCAACCCAAATGTTGCTCCTATCCTATTCACTCTGGTATCATTAAACGTATTTTCTATCTGTGCAATCGGGTTAATTACTTCATTACCCAATCCTTCTGCTAATGTGAAATCTCCGTTTTCATCTCTTACAGTTAAGGTAGGCGCCATATTTAATGCATTAAACAATACGGAACCTAAAGTATTTTCTAATAATGTTTTTCTATTGGTTTGTGTAAAAATACCCGAGGTTGTGAACTTCAAGTTTTTAGTAAAATCCAAGCTATAATTTAATCTTCCTGTAAAACGTTCGAAATTAGCATCACTCCCACCAACAATACCATCTTGTGTTAAATAAGAAACTCCTGCAGAATATGTAGAATTCTGACCACCACCGGTAGCGCTGAAATTAATATTAGAAATTACTGCTGTTCTAAAAATTTCATCTTGCCAATCTGTACCTTCTCCCAATTCGGATAAATCGGCAAACGGTGGAGTATCGCCTCCAGCAGCAAACGACTCATTTATGATAATACCATATTCTGTAGCATTAAGGACCGGAAGTCTCCTTGTCGTTTCCTGAAAACCCGTATACGAATCAAATTCGAATTTTAAATCTGTATTCCTAAATCCTGTTTTGGTAGTTATAAGAATAACACCATTTGCTGCTCTTACTCCATAAATACCTGCTGTTGCATCTTTTAATACATTTATACTTTCGATATCATTGGGATTCAGAACACTGAGATCTTCTATTACATTACCATCCACAAGAATTAAAGGCCTACTATCTCCATTAGTAGATATTCCTCGTATTGATATGGTAGCGCTACTACCAGGAGCTCCAGATTGCGATGTAATATTTACACCAGCTACTTGTCCCTGCAGTGCCTGCTCTACTCTTACTACATTAAGTTCTTCTATAGTTTCGGATCCTATTACAGAAACCGCGCCTGTAATTTCCTTTTTTGTTTGAGTACCATATCCAATTACAATAACCTGTTCTAGTGACTGACTATCTTCTTCCATGATAACATTGATAACAAAATTTTGCTCAACTGTTATTTCCTGTGTAGTAAATCCTACATAGGAAAACACAACTACACTTCCCACTGCTACATTATCTAATGTATATTTTCCATTAAAATCTGTTACTGCTCCGTTTGATGTATTTTTAACGATAACATTAACTCCAGGGAGTTCTAATCCGTTTGCATCCTTTACGTTCCCCCGAATTTGAATTTCTTGTGCATTGATAACTGTGCTTAAAAAGACAGCTATTAAGAAATAAGTAATTTTCATAAATGCTTTAGTTTGATTTACTCAAATTTACCTATGAACATTAAGAAATTGTTAATAAACAACCCCAACAAAAATCCTACAGCATTGCATAAAAATTAAAAAATTAGTGAATTTTATACACAAAACATCAATAAAAACAGTAAGTAATGAGGATTTCACAACTCTTAAAAAAAAGTAAAGAAAGTGGTATTGTAGCACTACTATAACGTTAGAGTATAGGTAATGTAGTGGTATTTTAAAGGTGTGTAGGGGTTAAATTTCCAAAATATAGTTTACTAAACTGTCTGAATGTTCTAATTGTAGTTTTTTTCTTAGACGATAACGTTTTATTTCTACGCTTTTAACTGAGATATTAGCTAATGAAGCAATTTCTTTAGATGATAAATTTAATCTTAAGTATGTACAAAATCGTAAGTCGTGCGGAGTTAAATTATCATGTTTTGCCTTAAGTTTCTTTATAAAGTCTTTATCTACATTATTGAAAGCTTCTTCAAAATGTTTCCAATCGTCCTTATTATTTAAGCTTCTATCAATGATTTGTTCTACATTCTTTACCCCACTTCTTTCAAATTCTGATTTTTGAAGCTCTTTTTTGATAGTCGTAAGGATTTCATTTTTCTTAATAATATTCATTGTAGACGAAGCAAGTTCACGATTTTTACTCTCTATATCCTGTGTCAATTTTTCATTAGTGAGTTTCATTATTTCTCGTTCACTTTCCAGTTCTTTGAGTTCTAATTGCTTTTTATTCTCTTCTACCAGTTTCCCTCTTTGCTTGGTATAATAGCGCTTATACGCTCTATGCATAACTAATAATAGAATTAATAATAAAACAGAATAAATTATAATAGCTACTACTGAAAAATACCAGGGCTTATCAATAATAAACGTATACTCTACAATATTTTCACTTAAAATATTACCTGTTTTTGCTCTAACTTTAAACGTGTACTCTCCGAATGGTAAATTTTCAAATACTTTAGTGGTTTTAGAAGTCCAGCCACTCCAGTCTTCATAAAAACCTTCTAACTTATACTGAAACTTGGAAATAAGGAATTTATCATATTCGGGAATTGTATACACAAAAGAAATAGTATTAACATCAGATTTGAATACGGGAGGTGAATCAGAAATTCCAATCTGTTTAAATTCTGTAGTTTTTTGTTTTACTGAAACTTTTTCTAGAATAATGGTATGCTCTTTTGAATTTACTCTAGATAAATCCAAAATCATATATCCATAAGTAGTTCCTAATAAATATTTCTCCTCTTCAAGATGCATAATGTTTTCGAAACCACTCATTTCTTTTCTTAGTAGGTAAGGAATGGGCACTTTAGTTACTTCTAAATTATCTGAAAATTGGCTTTGAGAAATATACCCTAATTCTTCATCAGTAAAACTCCAGAGTTCTCCAGCATTATCTTTTAATAGCCTTCCAATATCTTCTTTTTCACCTTCAAAAACCTGGTTTACAACATTTTCTTGATCAAATGCTTTGTTTTCATAGTTATAGAAAGACACTCCTCCTTGATGTGCATAAAAAAAATTGTTTTTATATTTTGTTATGCTTGAGTGTTTCCCTTTTATGGTTACTGTGTCTTTAATGACTTCTAATACTTTGGAAAACTCATCATCTACTGTAATACTAAAAAGCCCTTTGTATTCGTGATTGACCCATAATTTACCATCATATATTTCTAAATATCGAGCAGAGTAATCGAATCCTTCAACTTTTTGTTTTAATCGCCATTTCCCATTACTTTTTTCCAGCACGCTTAATCCTTCATAATTGCCTTGCAACAGCCAGTCGGGATGATCATCTATGGTTCGAAAAATCCAAGTTCCCTGAATCCAACTAATAAACTCGGATGTATTTTTTTTTATTAAAAAAGTACCATCATTATGCCCACAAAACAGCTTATTATCATAAGAAAAAAGGTTCCAAACCTGCCCTTTAGTACCTTCAACAAAACGGAATGATTCATTCTTATTAATACTTTTGTAAAACACTCCTTGATTTGTTCCCAGGTATAAAGAACCTTCAAAAACAATTGAGGTATATACGGTACCGATAGTACCTTTATCATCATTAAAACTTTGAACAGGCGATTTTATATTTACACAATTCACACCTTTATCCAATGCCAACCATATATTCCCATCCATATCTTCAAAGGAAGATAAAACTGTATTATTACTTAAGCCTTTATTCTGATTAATTTGATATACAATCTCTCCTTTTTCTGAAAGATATATTAGTCCTTTGGAAATGGTTCCTAAAACAAAACTGCCATCCTTAAGTGTTATACTACTATAAATGGTAGAATTGTTCAATAAGTCATCAAAGGGTGTACTCCACCCACGAATCTCACCATTAGCAAGCTCAAAGAAACCTTTAGTACTTGTTAGCAATAGAATTCCGTTTTGAGATTTCGAAATATTTACTATTTTATCACTAACTACTTCTGCATTATCAATAACTAATGTTGGGTTACCTTTTTCGATTTTATAGATTCCATTATTAACATCCTGATAATATATTATCCCATCAACATTGAATATATTAGTAATGGCATTTCTAGATTCTATAATTGAGATCTCCTGATTGTGAACGTTATAAAGATAAATTCTATGAAGAGATTGAAATAAAATCCAATCGTCTTGATTGACAATATGCCAAAACTGCTCATCTTCGATAAGGGTTTCTGTTATGTTCTCACTTAATGAAGTATACTCAAGCTTTCCGAGGTCATTTTTTTCCCAGTAGCCAAAATTCATGTAGAACCCTGTATAAATACGTTCTCCAATAACTTTGACCGATCTCATTACAGTTTCATTCGGCGTTGGGTAAAGCTCCCAGTTTGCTCCATTGAACTCTAAAAGCCCTTCGTTATTTGCTACATAAATATATTTATTATCAGCTTGAGAAATTGACCAGTTCTGGATTCCTCCTTCATATTCATCTGGCAAATAAACTTCTATCGGCGGTAATTCCTGAGCAGAAATTATGGCCGAGAAAAAAAGGTATAGAAATAAAAATGTCTCTTTAATATATTTCAATTAGTTAAAATAGATATAAGTAGATATCACTATTAGGCATACAATAGCTCCAACTACTTTTGTATATTTCCAAGGGGTAATATCCACTTCTTTGGTATACTCCTGTTCGTATGCTTCCTCTCTTGGATACAATTTACCAATAATTAACATGATAATGATATTCACTACAAAAAGAATTGCCATTACGTGCAGGAAGTGTGGATAAGCAGCTGTTTCTATCTTTCCTAATTCTGCAAGATCAGTTATTCCATTAGCTTTAGCAGCTTCCACTGCATTACCTTGAAGAATCGGTTTTATAATAAACTGACTGATTATATATAGTACAGATCCAGATATAATACCAACTTTACCTGCAATTGCCGGAACTTTCTTTGTAAGATATCCTACTACTATTATTGTCAAAATAGGAATACTATATATTCCATTTACTTCCTGCAAATAATCAAAAAGACTACCGGCATTTGCAATAAACGGAGCAACTACCATTGCCAGGATTGCCAATAAAATACCAAAACTCTTTCCTGCCTTTACTACTTGCTTTTCATTTGCTTCTTTATTGATATATTCTTTATAAATATCTAAACCAAATAAAGTAACTGAACTATTTAAAGCACTATTAAAAGAACTTAATATTGCTCCAAACAATACTGCTGCAAAGAAACCGACTAAAGAAACCGGTAACACTTTACTAACTAAAGTAGGATATGCTTCATCTGCCACTTCTAACTCTCCATTAAAAAGGTGAAAAGCTATGATTCCTGGTAAAACAACAATAATTGGACCTAATATTTTTAAGAATGATCCTAATAATAATCCTTTTTGGCCTTCTTTTAGATTTTTAGCACCGAGAGCTCTCTGGATAATAGCCTGATTAGTTCCCCAATAGAATAATTGGACCAGCATCATTCCTGTAAATATAGTTGCAAATGGAATCGAGGAATCACTATCTCCAATAACTTTGAATTTTTCCGGGTTTGTGGTCATTAATGTACTAATCCCCTCTGAGATACTTCCGCCACCTATTTCTAACAAACCAAAAACAGGAATCATGATACCTCCTATTAATAATCCAACAGCATTGATTGTGTCTGATACCGCTACCGCCTTTAATCCACCAAATATTGCATAAATAGATCCAATAACACCAATACCAATAACACAAATCCATATGGAAGCACTTTTAGAAACTCCTAACAATTCAGGAACATCAAACATGGTACTAATAGCTAGAGATCCTGAGTATAAAACAATAGGTAGAAATACTACAACATAACCTGTTAAAAATAATCCAGATGTAATTGCTTTCGTTGTAGTATCATAACGTCTTTCTAAAAACTGCGGAACCGTTGTTATTCCTCCTTTTAGATATCTTGGTAATAAAAAAACTGCTGTAATCACCATCGCAATAGCTGCAAGTGTTTCCCAAGCCATCACTAAAATACCTTCTGAATATGCAGCTCCGTTGAGCCCTACAATTTGCTCTGTAGATAAATTTGTCAGCAATAAAGAACCTGCAATGACCACAGCAGTTAAGCTACGACCTCCTAGAAAATAACCATCAGAAGATGTTTCGTCGGTTTTTCTTGTAGCCAGATACGATATGATGGCAACTAAAAGTGTGAACCCTACAAAAGAAATAATACCCATATTGAAATTTTAATGATTTATTAAGAATCATAAAAATATCAGATATTATTGAGGTAATGTTAACGATAAAGCCAAAAAATTAACACTGTATAGTTTTTGTATAGTTAGCATTAAGAATAAAGCAATGATACATAGATAATTACAAAAACTACTTCTTATAATGTACAGTATATCTCCAATAAGAGAATGCTCCTAATATTGCCCATGCAAGGAAACTATAGTATACTGCGGATGGAGTTACTACTTGATCACCACTAGCATAAGAATGCAATCCTTTTAAATAAAAATTCACTCCAAAGTATGTCATTAATATAGAAGAAACCGCAAATACGGACATCAAATTAAAGAACCATCTTCCTCTTAGACGAGGAACCAATCGCATATGAATTACAAAAGCATATACCATAATACTAACCAGTGCCCAAGTTTCTTTTGGATCCCAACCCCAATAACGTCCCCAACTTTCATTGGCCCACATTCCTCCTAAAAAATTACCAATAGTCAACATTACAAGACCAATAGTCAAAGCCATTTCGTTAATAATGGTGATCTCTTTAATATTGAGATCCATTCTCTTTTTATTAGACTTCGTAGTTAAGATCATTAATAATAATGAAAGCACTCCTAAGATAGCTCCTACGAAGAAAGGACCATAACTCGCCACAATGATCGATACATGAATCAATACCCAATAAGAATCCAATACAGGTTGTAGATTTGCAATAGCCGGATCTGTCCAGTTTTGGTGAGCAAAAAATAGGATAATGGCAGCTACAAAAGCAGTTGCAGCAATAGTCAGATTACTTTTCTTACCAAATGCCAAACCTAGTGCCATCGTTGCCCACGCTACATAAATCATGGATTCATATGCATCACTCCATGGCGCATGTCCAGACACATACCATCTGATAATCAATCCAGAAGTATGCGTCATAAAAATAAGAACTATCAAACCGATGAATCCGTTAATTATGTATTTAAACACCTTTTCAGGTATCACTATAGTAAACAACATAAAAAACCTTAAAGTCAAGCCTTTAGAAGTAATGAATATTTTAAAAATCACAAAAAACATTAAAAACAAACTCACCAGAGCATAATATCTATACAATGTTCTGAAAATATCATATTTGTTCAATGCTATTTCAGCTTGAATTTTATCATCAGCTGGCATAACCTCACTACCAAACTTTGTCTGAAATGATTTAATACTATCAATATATTGATCTGGTTTACTGTAATCTCCTGAATTTCTTGCTTCCTGTAGTGATTGTATATAAATAGGAATGATTTGTCTTGTATACACAGAATCCATTCCGGTAAACTTATGCTCATTGAGTTCTGGTACAGAAACCCATTTATTACCTATGTTTCCCGGAACCGGAAATATTTTAAGAATTCCACCACCTAATGCCTGGTTTAAAAGGTAAAACTTTTCGTGGGTTTTCAAAAAATCCTTCTCAAAACTACTTGGTGTATTCGTGCTACTTGCTTTTTCTAAATAAGGATCTAACTTATAAGAACCATCTTGTTCTACTAGATCTATAAGAGAAACTCTTCTTTCTGATGAAGATACACCCAATATCTTCCTGATACTGTCATTCTCTCTTTTAATTTCTATAATAGGGATACTATACCATATAAATGG
Source organism: uncultured Aquimarina sp. (assembly GCF_947492405.1). Taxonomy (GTDB): domain Bacteria; phylum Bacteroidota; class Bacteroidia; order Flavobacteriales; family Flavobacteriaceae; genus Aquimarina. The sequence continues at coordinate 121,665 of NZ_CANLMP010000001.1, read as the reverse complement.
ATTCTCTACCATCGATACAAAAACCTGATCAGCTGTTAATCCTTCATATGTGTCTTTTTTACTTAATTTACGCAATAATTCTGAAGAAAAAGTATTCACAGGCTTCATCCTACCTCGCTCATCCTGTATCACAATACTACCAAATTTAGCAGCATGTTCTTTACTTACGGCATTTGCTTTAATTATAGAATCCAGTTTCGCTTTTCCTGGTAAAGTCTGAAGGTGATTTACATGATCCGTCTGTTCTTGTGCAAAAGAAAACGTAGCAACAAACAGCGCTAACAATACAGTCATTTCTTTCTTCTTTGTCTTCACTTTATTAAGCATTTGTTCTAGATCCTTAAATCTAGATCCTCTGGTAAATAAAATTAACATTAATCCAAGATATAACAGCATATAACCTGCATAGGTAATCATTGTACCCCAATAATCATGATTTACAGATAACACCGTTCCTTTTTCATCTGGATCAAAAGAGGCCTGAAAAAAACGATATCCTTTATGATCCAGCACGTGATTCATATATATATCATATGGCCGAGGAGTAGTATTTTCTTCAACAATGTCTACTTTGCTCATAAACGACTTATATACTTTTTCTGTCCCCGGTTGTTTTTCGGCTATAAAATCATTTAACTTTAATGCAAAAGGAAGCTCCAATCTCTTTGAACCGTAGCTAAAGTACATATCCAAACCTCCCAAAGAAACCTTTTTCATATCATTAGCATATCCCTTTCCTCCTAGTAATTTCACTTCTTTGGTTTCTCCATTAGTAGTTACATCAAAAATAAGTGCATCTTGTTGACCTTTTTCTTTCACCTCAATTGGAATAATATCATACTTTCCTGTAATTACAGGCTCTGGAATTACAAATTGCATTCCAGCGGTTTGATATAATGATCGAAGCATAAGCGGCTGTAAACTATCTTTCATCACCAAGCCTTGCTTTTGGTCAGCCATTCTCATATAAGAACCATCAAAAGGTGACTCTATGTAATACTCATCATTTTCATAGGTTATATTGATCGCTCCTTTTGTAGGTATATTAAAAGCAACCAAAATATTATGGATATTAGAAACTTCTCCTTCTTTTAAATAATGATCATGTCTATTACCATCTCCTGCCTCAACTATTTTAAGATAATTCTCTCCATCTTCTGTCTCCACCAATCCCATTTCTGCTCCAGTGATATATTCTTTATATTGAATGGTTACTGGTTGTTGATTATAATCGGTATCTATTCTAAAATTATTATCCGTAGCTTGTGTTAATTCTAATTGTTCTGAAACTACACGTCTTCGTGGTTCTCCATTAATCTCTCCGTCAAGAAATGTGGTTAAATACGTACGTTCCGACAAAAAATCTGAAGTGGTTTCCCCTTCTCGTATGGGCATTACACCTTCATAACTAATATACCTGGTAACAAAAGCACCTAAGAGTATTAAAATAAAGGAAAGATGTAGTAATAACGTAGCCCATTTATCTTTTTTATATAATTGATAACGTACTATGTTTCCACAGAAATTAATCATAAAAAAAGCCATAATCGCTTCGAACCACCAGGTATTATAAACCCAAATTCTGGCTGCAGTAGTGCCATAACCATCTTCTAAAAAAGTACCTACAGCCATAGAGGCTGCAAAAACTATAAACAGGATCGCCATTAATCTGGTAGAAAATAAAACACTTGCCAACTTCTTTTGCATCGTAATTTTTTTAGCTCGGCAAATTTAATGTTTTTGAGAGGATAATCAGACATTCTAATTATCCTATTTATTGGTTTTAACAGAACTATAAAACTTGTCTAATTTTTAAAGTATCTTCCTTATTTTAGCCAAATGATTACAATTGTTATCCTTGGTGCAGGAAATGTAGCGCAACATTTGTATACAGCTTTTTTAAATCAAAGTTCTGTAGCAATAATACAATGCTATAACAGAAAAGGAATACGAATACATAAAGATCAAAAAGCAGCTACTATTACTAATGATCTAAATAAGTTGAAAAAAGCTGACCTATACATTTTAGCTATCAGTGATGATGCCATAAAAAAGGTATCAAACACCTTACCTTTCCAGAATAGGTTAGTTGTCCATACTTCTGGTAGTGTACCAATTAAAGCTATTGATGATAAAAATTCTCGTGGAGTTTTCTATCCATTACAAACATTTAGTGCTACAAAAAAGATTGATTATAGCAAAATTCCTTTTTGTATAGAAGCAGATCGACAAAAAGATGTTATTGTTCTAAAAAATCTAGCTTCTATATTATCACAAAAAGTATACGATATTTCCTCTGATCAAAGAAATGTATTACACGTAGCGGCAGTGTTCGTCAATAATTTTACGAATTATATGTTTTCTGTCGGAAATGAGATCTGTAATGAAAATAAGGTCCCTTTTGAAATTTTACATCCACTGATTCAAGAAACCGCTAAAAAAATAATTGAGATCGAACCCGATATTGCTCAAACTGGACCCGCTATTCGTAATGATGTTCTGACAATTGATCGACATCTGGAAATTCTAAAAGACGACTCACAAAAACAATTATACAAAATGCTTACCAAAGCAATACAATCTAAATATGGAAAAGAGTTATAAAGAATATTTAAAACATATCACCACTTTTATCTTTGATTTCGACGGTGTTCTTACCGATGGAACGGTAATCATCAATACTAATGGAGAGTTATTGAGAACTATGAATATCAAGGATGGATATGCATTAAAGACTGCCGTACAACAAGGTTTTAATCTATGTATCATATCTGGCGGAAAAAATGAAGGAGTTAGAAAGAGATTAGAAGGTTTAGAAATTAAAGATATCTACCTGGGAGCTCATCATAAAGTTGATCAGCTAAACGAATATATGAGCAATAAGAATATCAAAATCGAAAATGTATTATATATGGGTGATGATATTCCGGATTTACCTGTAATGAAAATGGTAGGATTACCAACCTGTCCGCAAGATGCCGTAGCAGAAATAAAAGAAGTTTCTAAATATGTTTCCTTTAAAAAAGGAGGAAAAGGTTGCGTTAGAGATGTCATCGAGCAAGTACTTAAAGTACAAGGAAAATGGGTTGAGAATTATGATGCCAAAGCCTAAATATTTTATCAAACTAACTCAAAAAAAGATATTTCTTAAATGAAACTAGTTTTTGCCACAAACAATCCCAATAAACTAAAAGAAGTACAAGCGTTGGTTCCATCTCATATTCAATTACTAAGCTTAGTAGATATAGGTTGCACCGAAGATATTCCTGAAACATCCCCAACAATTGAAGGTAATGCAATACAAAAGGCTCAATATATAAAAGAAAATTATGGATATGATTGCTTTGCAGATGACACAGGATTAGAAGTAGATATTCTAAATGGTGATCCTGGTGTATTTTCTGCTCGGTATGCGGGAGAAGCTAAGGATTCTAATGCTAATATGGATAAACTCCTAAACAACCTAAAGGAAAAAAAAGATCGTAAAGCCCAATTTAAAACAGTTGTAGCGCTTCATATTAATAATAAGTTAGAAACGTTTACGGGTATTTGCCCAGGAACTATAACTATTAAAAAAAGAGGTACGAAAGGTTTTGGATATGATCCGATTTTTTTACCAAATGGATACAATGAAACATTTGCAGAACTTCCACTGGAAGAAAAAAACAATATTAGTCATCGAGCGAAGGCAGTGAAAAAATTGGTAGCATTTTTAAACAACTAATCTGCGCCGGGAAATGCTAACATCTCCCCCATCCCCACAGTAAAAAGCCAATTTCCATAAATTGCGTGTTCTATAGACACCAAAGTAGTTGATTTTGTCCTTTGATAAGTAAATGCAAATAATAAACCTCCCAGAAAAGTAAGTAGCTGCACTAGAAAACTTCTTAAGAATATATGAGCTAATGAAAAAAGGATCGCGTTTATAAAAATAAACAACCATTTATTTTTGATCAAGGACTCATATCGATCATAAAAAAATGTTCGATATATAATTTCTTGTGGCCAAACGGATAAGAAGGTATAAACAAACAAAATAACAATCCACAAAATTGGTTTCTTAATTACTACAGAAAATAGTTTATCCGGAGCTATCCAAAAAACATATAGACTAGTAATTATAATCACAATGGCCAACTTAATAACAGTCTCTCGCCAAAATGGTTTCCAATAAATTTTATCTGGAAACTTTATTTTTAATAAGCTTGATCTCTTGAGGTGAAACAAAATATAAATAAACCCAATAACTACGAACCCCACTTTTATGAACGGAGGGTATGAAAATAAGAAGCTAACTGGTAGTAGAATAAATAGACAGAATAATTCCAGTCCTCGGGCAAAAGTAGGTTGCATCGTTTTGTTTTCTACTAATTTCAGCATAAAAAATGAAACAAGTAATTTTTTAACAAATAAAAAAGCCTCCGGGCAAGAGGCTTTTAGTAAGGAAATCAAATTTGGGGATTATTTAATTTACAATCTTGGGGTAATTGGTATCTGATATACCATAAAAACTAATTCAACTTATATCAATCATTAACAACACTTCAAAAGTACTGCAACATACTAAAAACATCAAGAAATCACTTATACAAAAACATAAAAATATCGTTTAAATGCGTTTTTAATCGACGAAATACAATTTTAAATTTATAAAATGATTCATTAGCTATTTAAAACCAATGATGAAATAAGAATTTTCCTAATAATATTGAAGAAGAAGTTATCGGTTTAGATATTATAAATGAAGAAAAATTATATCATAAAAAAAAGCCTCTTGGGGTATGAGGCTTATTAGTAGGTAAATTTAATTTGGGCAAAAAAAGTTTAGTTCTCTAAATTTTTAGAGTTATCTAATTATTTCAGGGCGAAATAACAAAACTAATTCTATTTGTAACTCTAATTCTTTCACATTTCAAAAGTACAAGATACACGATAACTTTATATAAAATACGGTAATAAGATTACACAAATAATCGACAAAAAACATATTAAATCGATAAAACACAAATAATTGATTAAAAAACAACAATATCACTTGAAAAGTAAGATTTTTACTAAACCATACAGTATACTGAACAGGTATTGAAAATGGACAAACCAATTTCAATTACATATTCATCAATCAATATAAAACCTAAATTTCCTAATAGCGCTGGTTTTATTTAACATTAAAAAAATTATGATTTACTCAAACATTAATTCAATATTGGAAAAACAAAAAAAAGCCTCATTTCTGAGGCTTTATAACTTGTCAAATTTAACTTTGGGGGAAATCAAATTTGTAGGGGCAAAAAAACATAAACAATCAATTCCAATTTTTCTCTTTCGGTATATATTTAATTTCTTAATATCTTTCCTTTGATGACACAAAAGTATTTTAACATCATATGTCCACAAAAATAATGGAACAAATTTACATTAAATAATCGACAAAATGCATTTTTATTCGATTATATGCATTTTAATTTATTTTACAACAATACACACTAATCCTTTTAACAATTAAACGAAAGGAATACGTTGCATAAATTTTATTAATATCGTAACATTACATCCTTAAAATTTCGAATATTATATATGGAAAGCCAAAATATCACTCCTACTGATCCCCAAAACGAAGAAGTTATTGAAAATAAAGAATTAAACATATGGGAAGCACTAATTCCCATTATTGCATTAGTAGGTATGTTGTTTTATAACGTATACTATGCTTTTGGCGATGATGCGTTAAGTGGTAGTAATCAATTTATACTGCTATTAGGCGCAGCTGTAGCTGCCATAGTAGGTTTCTTTAATAAGGTATCCTACAAACAAATGATGGAAGAAGTTGCTCGCAACGTAAAATCTACAACTGGAGCATTACTCATATTGTTAATGGTTGGATCATTAGCTGGTACTTGGCTCATAAGTGGTATTATTCCAACAATGATTTATTACGGATTACAAATTCTTAATCCTACTATTTTCCTAGCTGCTTGCGTAATTATCTGTGCGATTATTTCCATAGCTACAGGTAGTTCCTGGACAACCTCTGCTACAGTAGGTATTGCATTAATTGGAATTGGAGATACATTAGGAATTTCTTTAGGAATGACGGCTGGTGCTGTTATTTCCGGAGCATATTTTGGTGATAAAATGTCTCCTTTATCTGATACTACAAATCTTGCTCCTGCTATGGCTGGTGGAGAATTATTTTCTCATATAAAATACATGACATACACTACAGTACCAACGATAGTGATCACGTTAATTATATTTATCATAATTGGATTCACGCTTGATACCACCGGTACTCCTGAAATTGGGGAACAACTAACAGCTATCAAAAGTGCGTTTACGATATCACCTTGGTTATTTATCGTTCCAATAATTGTTATTGGGCTTATTATCAAAAAAACACCTCCTTTAATTGCTTTGTTAGCTGGAACATTATTAGGTGCTATTGCCGCAATTATAGCTCAACCAGATATTGTAATGAATATTGCTGGTAGTGAAACACTGAATTTTAAATCTGCGTATATAGGTGTTATGAAAGCAATGACCGTGGACACTGCTGTAGAGACCTCTAGTAAAGAATTGAATGACCTATTTACAGCTGGTGGAATGTCTGGAATGTTGGGCACTATTTGGTTAATCGTATGTGCAATGGTCTTTGGCGGTGTTATGGATGCTATTGGAGCACTAGCCAGAATCAGTAAAGCTCTATTAAGTATGTTTGATTCTGTATTTGGATTATTTGCCAGTACCGTTGCCAGTTGTCTTGCATTAAATGTTACTGCTTCAGATCAATATTTAGCGATCGTAGTACCTGGTAGAATGTATGCAAAAGCGTTTAGGGATAAAGGGCTTGCTCCTGAAAATTTAAGTAGAACCTTGGAAGATTCGGGAACAGTAACTTCCGTTTTGGTTCCGTGGAATACTTGCGGAGCTTATCAAAGTGGTGTTTTAGGTGTTCCCGTGGTAGATTATTTCTTTTTTGCAGTCTTCAATTGGCTAAGTCCTTTTACTACATTACTTTTTGCAGCTTTTAGAATAAAAATCAAACAGTTAGGAGATAAATAACAAAAGCTTTATCACTATAAAAAATCGTATTCTTTAAAAGAATACGATTTTTTAATTTTCAGCTTTTATCAATAATTGGAATAGGTTTTTTATCATTATCAATAGCTACAAACTTGAACATTCCGGAAACGGCTATTTCACGATCATAATTATACATATCTTCTTTATAAATATCTACTTGTACTGTACAACTAGTTGTTCCTACCTCACTTACCTTAGCTACTAATTCTATAATCGTTCCTTGTGGAATTGGTTTTTCAAAATCAATTTTACCTGTAGAAATCGTTACTACTTTTTTTCTACTAAAACGAGTAGCGCATATAAAAGAGACCTCATCCATAAATTGTAAGGCAGTTCCACCAAACAAAGTCTCATAGTGATTGGTCGTATTAGGAAAAACAGCTTTAAAGATTCTAGTCTCAGATTTTTGGATCAATTCATCTATAGTATTCATATAATGTGATATAGTTTTTTCTTATCAGTTTGATGAATAAAGATACTTGTTATACCTGTATCTTTGTGGTATAATTTTTAAAAAATTAGAATGGAAATTATCGAAAGCCTACAATGGCGATATGCTACAAAAAAATTTGATAACACACGTATACTCCCTCAAGAGAAAATAGATATACTTACAGAAGCTTTTAATCTTACTGCTACTTCTTATGGATTACAGCCATTAAAATTGGTTGTGCTACATAATAGAGAAATTCAGAAAGAACTTACTGAACATTCTTGGAATCAACAACAAGTTGCAGATGCATCTCATGTATTGGTCTTTTGCATCGAAAATACTGTTGGAGAAGAATACATTACTAAGTATTTTGATAACGTAAAAGCGATAAGAAACACTTCTGATGAGATACTTAAACCCTTTAAGGAACAACTCGTTGATTCTTTTAAGAACAAACCTGCTGATGAGATTACCAATTGGGCCGCTAAACAGGCTTATTTAGCAATGGGTAATTTATTAACTGTATGCGCTACTGAAAAAATAGATGCTTGTCCGATGGAAGGTTTTATTCCTGAAAAATATGACGAAGTTCTTAATCTTACACAACGTGGTCTTACTTCGGTCTTAGTACTACCAGTTGGTTATCGTGCTGATGATGATATGTTTGCAGAGTTTAAAAAAGTAAGACGTTCCATTAATGAAACAGTAATTATTTTATAAACAATTACTTGGCAAGATATTTGGAGTATAAAAAATGTTATATTTTTGTCATACCCAAAACTTGATAATATGAAAAAAGTAGTGCTGTTTGTGTCATTGATAATTACCTCAGCTGTATTTGCGCAAGAGGATGATTTACATTGGTTAACAGATTTTGAAACTGCAAAACAAGTTTCTAAAGATACCAAAAAACCTATTCTTATGTATTTCACAGGTAGTGACTGGTGCGCTCCTTGTATCATGCTTCATGAAGATTTCTTTTCGACTCAGAAATTTAAAAATCAATCACAAAAAGTAGTTTTACTTAAAGTAGATATCCCTAGAAGAATGGATATAATTTCTGAAGAACAACTAAAAGCAAATAAAAAATTATTAAGTAAATACAACAAACAAGGTGGTTTCCCAAATATTATTGCACTTGATGATAAAGGCAAAATACTTGGTTCTCAAGGTTCTTATAGTTCTTCTTTACGAGACCCCAGTAGATACTTTAGTTTTGTAACCATGATTATCGATAACTATTAATTAAAAAGATAAGTTACACATTATATTATCAAAACTCTTTTCGGTATTTTTGCCGAAGAGAGTTTTTTAATTTAACACTGTACCTATGCCAGGATTCGAGCTATTTGGAACTGAAGAAAAGAAAGAAGTTCAAGATGTATTAGACAATGGAGTTTTAATGCGCTACGGTTTTGATGGTAATCGAAATGGACATCACAAAGCCTTAGAACTAGAAAGAGATCTAGCTTCCAGAATGCAAACGGAATTCGCTCAGGTGGTATCAAGTGGAACAGCAGCCCTAACTGTTGCATTAGCTTCTGCAGGTGTTGGATCTGGAGATGAAGTAATTATGCCGACTTTTACATTTGTTGCTAGTTTCGAAGCTATATTATCGGTTGGTGCTACTCCTATTTTGTGTGATATTGACGATACTTTGACTTTAGACCCTAAAGCAGTAAAAGAAGCGATTACATCAAAAACCAAAGTGGTAATGCCAGTACATATGTGCGGTTCTATGGCTGACCTTAAAGCTTTAAAAACTATCTGTGACGAACATAATCTGATTTTATTAGAAGATGCTTGTCAAGCTATCGGTGGAACTTTTGATAGTAAACCTTTAGGTAGTTACGGAGACTTGGGATGTTTTTCTTTTGATTATGTAAAAACAGTTACTTGTGGAGAAGGCGGTGGTCTGATCACAAATTCTAAAAAGTACGCTGAAAATGCCCATAAGTATCAAGATCATGGACATGATCATATTGGGAATGATCGAGGTGCAGAAACACATCCATTTTTAGGATACAACTACAGACTATCTGAATTAAATGCGGCTGTAGGAATTGCTCAATTAAGAAAGCTAGATCATACTTTAGATCTACAGAAAAAAAACTATACTATTCTTAGAGATGCGCTAACCGCTATTCCTGAAGTTACGTTTAGAAGAGTTCCAGAAACTGGAGTAGAAAGTTATGCTTTTTTAAACCTATTCCTTCCCACTGAAGATTTAGCGAGAAAAGGACACAAAATCCTTGGTGAACACGGAGTAGACGCCTGTTTTTATTGGTTTGATAACAACTGGCATTATTATAAGAAGTGGGAACACTTATTAGAGCCAAAATCTTTAAATAAACTTTCTGAAGAACAACAAACTGGACTTCAAAAAAATAATCGCTCTTTTAATGCGAGCGATGCCTGGATGGGTAGAACTATTTCATGCTTGATAAAAGTAAGTTGGTCTGAAAGTGATGTAAAAGAAAGAGCCTCAAAAATGATTGAAGCTCTACAAAGTATTTTATAAAAAATGACTTTCTAATAATTTACATATTCTACTATTTCTAGTCCGTATCCTATCATACCTACACGTTTTTGTTGCACGGTATTAGATACCAATCGTAATTTATGAATATTAAGGTCGTGTAAAATCTGAGCGCCGATACCAAAATCTTTAGTATCCATAACTATTTTTGGTGCTTTTACTACTTCTTCTCCTGTTTGGACTTCTTTTAAAGCCTTTAAGCGATTAATCAGATTAAAAGATTGACTTTCTTGATTAATAAAAACAATAGCCCCTTTTCCTTCTTTATTAATTCGGGTAAACATAGCATCTAATCGCTTATCTGCATTATTAGTTAGTGTTCCCAAAATATCATTATTAAACAGTGTCGAATTAATACGTGTCAACACTGATTCATTATCGGTCCAACTCCCTTTTGTTAATGCTATATGAATTTGATTATTCGTGGTTTGTTTATACGCTCTCAGTCTGTATTTACCAAAACGAGTAACTATATCAAAATCTTCTTTCTTTTCGATTAGTGAATCGTGTTGCATTCTATATGCTACCAGATCTTCGATAGAAACTAACTTAAGATCATATTTCTTAGCCACTTCTACCAATTGCGGGAGACGTGCCATCGTACCATCCTCATTCATTATTTCTACAATCACTCCTGCTGGCTGTAGACCTGCTAATCTGGCAAAATCTATTGCTGCTTCGGTATGGCCTGTTCTTCTTAGAACACCACCTTCTTTTGCTTTTAATGGAAAAATATGACCTGGTCTAGCTAACTCATGAGATTTCGTTTCTGAGTCAATCAGTGCACGAACAGTCTTAGCACGATCACTAGCAGAAATACCAGTAGTAACACCATTACCTTTTAGATCCACAGAAATTGTAAAGGCTGTTTCCATGGGATCCGTATTGTTATCAACCATCATATTCAGTTTCAGGTCTTCACAACGTTGTTCTGTAATAGGAGTACAAATTAGTCCTCGTCCGTGTGTCGCCATAAAATTGATCATTTCTGGAGTTACCTTTTCGGCTGCAGCCAAAAAATCTCCTTCATTCTCTCTATCTTCATCATCAACGACTATAATCACCTTCCCCTGACGAATATCGTCAATAGCTTCTTGTATGGTGTTCAATTTCAATTTGTTTTTGGTCTCCGTAACCTGTGACATAATGATAGAATTCTTAATTTGACAACAAAGGTAATTGATATAATTCTTAAATGGAACAGTATCCTCTAATTATCTGATTTTGTTCAAATCTTTGTTCATTTTATTTTTATAATAGAAATAAACAAATGGATACAATGGAATGCCAAGTATAAAAAATAACAATAATGAAGGTTTATTTATAATTCCTTTAAAATGAGCATAAAAACTTCTATGACTAACATAAGATTTAAAGTAAAACACTAGGTATGCTATAATCCCTAAACAATTAAAAAGCAAAAGCATAATTTTACTATCACCAGTACCTTTTGATATTAAAGTAATAGCGGTATTCACTAACACTAAGAGTATAAACAATGAAATTACTAATATTGAGTTTTCCTGAAAATCACTTTTATCCTTTTCAGCTTGTAACAAAATGTTTTCATCAATAACCACATCAATCTCTTCATCAACTAATGAATTTTCAACTTTGTTTTCTTTTGATTTACTGAATTTCTTCTCAAAAAAATCTCTAATAGGTTGAATTAGAATATCGAAGCTAACAAACCCTCTATCCCTAGTTGCTCGATACGTTAAAAATATACTCAGAGGAAATATGATGAATGTAGAAAGCCAAGAACCAACAAATGGTGGAACTCCTCCTTCTTCTGCCCCATTTTTTGCAAAAATTCCGATAAAATGATACGTAAGAAAAAGTACTACTCCGATCACAATTGGCAATCCTAATCCTCCTTTACGAATAATTGCACCTAACGGAGCTCCTACAAAAAATAACAGAACACAAGCAATACCCAATGCATATTTATCATGCAATGACATCTCGTACTTATTAAGCGCTCTTTTTTTTACTTCTAATGTTCTTTTGGATGTTTGTATTCTTCTAATAACCCCATCTACATTAGAAAATGCAAGGTTATAGATTTGTGATTTCTGTCTTACATTAAAGCGATCATTTATCAAATCTAATGTATCAACAGTTGCTTTTTTTAGTGTATCTATTTTTAGATTTCTATTTAGCTCTTTAAATCCATTTCTTCTATTTACATCTTCTTGTGTAGATACAACCTCATCATTTACTTGGATCGATAATGTATCTATTTCATTTTTAAGCCCACTTACATTTAGCATGTTATACCCTTTACTATATTGCTGAGCATCCATATCCACATTATCTAAAGAAGACAAGTCCATATTAAGAACATACTGCTTAAAATAGGTTTTAGCAAATGGCAGTTTTTTTCTTTGTTTAGGAGATTTCTGTTGGATTTCATCGTAATAATTTCCATCATTAAGTACCAACGTAATTAAGTCAGAATCAATGCTTCCCTTTAATTCACCGTCAGTGGCTTTTATTACTGTAAAATTACCTGCTCTAACTCCTTTTTTATGAATAATTACATCCTTAATAAATTGATCATTATCTCCATATTTTTCAGATACTCGTATGTTTATGTCTCCCAAATCATTGAATTGATTGGGAGTAATTACCATAGCAGGTTTGACTTTTACTATATTTTTCCTAAGGTTAACAAACTTTCTTTCTGAATTGGGAATTACTGTATTGGAAAATAAAAATGCTCCAATCCCAACAAAAAAGATAAACACCGATAAGGTTCTCATTGCTCTCTGTAAAGAAATACCTGATGATTTCATTGCAGCGAACTCATAGTTCTCTGCAAAATTACCAAAGATCATGATAGAAGTAAGCAATATAGTAAGTGGTAATACCATCGGTATTAACCTAGGCGTAGCGTATGTCAAAAACTTTATTATCACTGAAAAATCTAAATCTTTTCCTGCTAACTCTGAGATAAACAACCAGATTGTTTGCAATAAAAGGATAAACATGATAATAATAAAGAGTGGGAAAAAAGTCTTTAAAAACGTCGTTAGAATATATCTGTCAAGTATTTTCACCTATTCGCTACTAAAATAAATCCCGAAATCTTCGGGATGGGTATTGATTATAAATTAATGTCTAAATATATTACTAATCTAAACGATTGATGTAATAATTGCTATATTTTGATTCGTTAAAAACAAATAAGGTTTTAGAAAGCGGCTGATTTGTCTTAAAACTATTCACCGTTATCGTAATATTTGTTCCATTATTCTGCATAAGAATAAGTTTATAAATATGCTTTGTTTGCTTATCAATTCCTAATAAAATCTCTTTTAATTCACTCTTAGAATCGATTGGAATTAATTTTACAAACTGAATTTTTCTTCCTTGTACGTTTTGAACTATATCTAATTTAGAAGTATATCCATCTTCATAAAACGTAAGCATTTTAGAAGGTGTAACACTCGCATCATCTTCTGCACTTTGAGAAGAAATATTTATCTCCTCATCTTCAGGAATAATAATATGTAATTTCTTACCGTCATACATTTGTTCAGTCCCCATTAGATTCAATAAGTATTTATCTCCTAATAGAGTAACATCTCCTCTTGTCTCCTGAGAAACATTCTCTGCAGGGTTATTCAGGGCATATTTAAATCCTATAACAATATTATCATAACTTCTAACCTTAGTAGACACTTCATCTAAAAGTTGTTTTGCATCTTGCGCCTGAGCAGTAGCAATAAAAAGGGTAATAACTAAAAAAAATATTCTCTTTATCATCTATTTATGTCTATGTATTTAAAAATCTCTTTTATTCTACAAATTTACTATAATTACTCTGAGTCTAATAACTGTTTCAGAGCTATTAAATCAGTTATTAAAACTTGTCTGGCTTTACTTCCTTCAAAAGGACCTACAATACCAGCAGCTTCTAACTGATCAATCAATCTTCCGGCTCTGTTATAACCCAGTTTAAGCTTTCTCTGCAATAAAGACGCCGAACCTTGCTGCGCTGTGACAATAACTTCTGCCGCTTCATTAAAAAGTTTATCTCTATCTTTCTTATCTATATCAAGACTTGTGCCACTTTCCTCTCCTGAATATTCTGGTAATAGGTGTGCATCAGGATATGCTTTTTGACTACCTATATAATCAGTTATCCGCTCTACTTCTGGAGTATCCACAAAAGCACATTGAATTCTAACAAGATCATTACCTTGTGTATATAACATATCTCCACGACCAATTAACTGGTCTGCTCCTCCCGTGTCTAAAATAGTACGAGAATCAATTTTAGAAGTTACTCTAAATGCAATTCTGGCTGGAAAATTCGCTTTGATCATACCTGTTATCACATTAACAGAAGGTCGCTGTGTTGCAATAATAAGATGTATTCCTATTGCTCTCGCCAATTGCGCTAATCTAGCGATCGGTGTTTCTACTTCTTTACCGGCTGTCATTATCAAATCGGCAAACTCATCTACTACTAAAACAATATAAGGTAAAAACTTATGTCCATTTTCTGGATTTAGCTTCCGTGCTCGGAATTTGGTGTTATACTCCTTTATATTTCGAACCATTGCATTTTTCAACAAATCATATCGAGCATCCATCTCTATACAAAGAGAGTTCAGTGTGTTAATCACTTTATTATTATCCGTTATAATAGCTTCATCTGTATCCGGTAGTTTGGCAAGATAATGACGTTCTATTTTATTGAATAATGTTAATTCTACCTTTTTAGGATCCACTAACACAAACTTTACTTCTGCAGGATGTTTTTTATATAACAAAGAAGTCAAAATTGCGTTTAGCCCAACAGATTTACCCTGTCCTGTAGCTCCTGCCATTAATAAGTGCGGCATTTTTGCCAAGTCAACCACAAAAGTTTCATTAGAAATTGTTTTACCAAGAGATAAAGGAAGTTCCATTTCTGCTTCCTGAAACTTCGATGAGGCAATTGCCGATCGCATAGAAACTATTGTAGATTTTTTGTTAGGAACTTCGATACCAATGGTTCCTTTACCAGGAATTGGTGCTATAATCCTAATTCCCAATGCAGCCAATGACAATGCTATATCATCTTCAAGGTTTTTAATTTTCGAAATACGAATTCCTGCTTCTGGTACAATTTCATATAAAGTTACTGTAGGACCAACAGTTGCCTTAATCTGAGCAATTTCTATCTTATAGTTTTTCAGCGTCTCTACTATACGATTTTTATTTTCTTCGAGTTCTCCCTGATCAATAGTTATTCCTCCGTTTTGTATTGAGTAATCCTTGAGTAAATCAATAGCTGGAAATTTATAATTCCCTAATTCTAATTTTGGATCAAATTCTCCAAAATCCTTTACTAATTTAGCACTAAGATTTTCTACTTCTTCTTCTTCGACGATAGTCTCTACTTCCATCGCTATATCCTCTGGATTATCCTCTGACTTGATAATCAATTTTTCTGGAATCTCATCAGACTGATTCTCAGGATTTCCATAAAACTCGTTTACAGTTGTTTTTGTAGTCTCAGCAGATTTCTTACTTCCGAAAAGAGAGGTTTTTTCTTTAATTTTTTCTGTAACGGTATTCAATGAAAGATCCTTCGTGTCACCAAGAGATAAACTTTCTTTCTCTGCATCTTCCTTTTTGTCTTCTTTTTTATCTTCTTTTGGTAAACTCTTCGTACCATTAATCTTTTTACCTGACTGATAGTCTTTTGTGATTTCCGTTTGTGTCTTTTTTAAAGAAGCAGATATCTTTTCTGGAGTATATCTTAAACGAACTACGATATAGACAATAGCAAAAAAGGCTAATACCAATACGGTTCCGATAAACCCTATATAGTCCTGCATAAAGTCATTAACTTCATATCCTATGACCCCTGCAAGTAAACCGCTTTCTTTTTGTACAAATCCAAAAATCACTGAAATCCATAACATTACCAGTGTTCCCCAAAACCAGAACCCAGCTAGTTTCTTTCTGTTTAAGTCAAAAAACAAGTAGACCCCTGTAAGTGAAATAAGAACCGGAAGAATCAAAGCTGAAATACCAAAACCTCTAAAAATGAAAAAGTCACTTACTTTAGCACCCGAAATGCTAAGCCAATTTTTTGCCGAAGAAGTTCTATTTGGAAATTGAGAAATTTCACTTTGATCTATTTTCCAATTAAAGAAAAAAGATACAAATGCAAAGAATAATGCTATCCCCAAAAAAAATAAGAAACTACCCAAAACAACTTTTTGCTGTCTTGATAAAGTAAATCTTTCTTTTAAAGGAGTTTTAGGTTTTTTTGTGGTTTTCCTTTTTGTTGTTGCTTTTTTTTTTGCCATTTTTTGGGTGTGTTATCGCAAAAATACGAATATCTATATTGGAACGTAAAAATGGAAAAAAAATTTTCTATAATAAATAAGGAAGATAAATAATACAGCCTACAATAACCGCTATTACTGCAGCTATAAATACTGCTCCTGCTGCAATATCTTTAATGAAACCTATTTTATCGTGAAAATCAGGATGAATAAAATCCGCAATTGCTTCTACGGTAGTATTTAGCCCTTCGATACTCATCACAAGCCCAATGGCAAAAGTTTGTAAAATCCACTCAGTAGCAGTTATATTCATATAAAAACCTAAGGCTGTCATAATAATCGCTATGACAGCCTGTACTTGTATACTTGGTTCGGTTCTAAGTAATATCAATGCTCCTTTTAATGCATATCCACAACCTCGTATCCTACCCGTAATAAAATTAGAAATTTTACTCATATAAGAGAATTATGCCAACGTCTTTATGGCTTCAGCATAATTAGGCTCTTGCACAATCTCTGGTACTTGTTCAGTATGCACAATTGTGCCTTCTTCATTAACTACGATGACTGCTCTAGAGTGAAGTCCTTGCATAGGACCATCAATAATTTCTAAGCCGTAATCTTTTCCAAATTTCCCATCTCTGAAATCCGAATGATTCACTACATTTTCCAAACCTTCTGCTCCACAAAATCTAGCTTGAGCAAATGGCAAATCTCTGGATACACAAAGAACTTTGGTATTTGATAAGTTACTTGCCTCTTTATTAAATTGTCTAACCGAAGCAGCACAAACTCCTGTATCTACCGACGGAAAAATATTCAAAACAACTCTTGAGCCTTTATAATCAGAAAGTTTTGACAATGATAAATCTGTATTTACCAATTCAAAATCGGGAGCTTTTTCACCTACCTTAGGTAATTCTCCATTTGTATGTATTGCGTTTCCGCCTAGTGTTATTGCCGCCATAATAATTATTTGTGTTTTTTTTAGAGCTATAAAATTAGTAAGATTATATGGTATTTTACGTAAAGTTTTATGAAAATAAAAAAACCTTCTACTACAGAAGGCTTTTTTGCTTATATCAAGAAGTTTTTTAGGAATCAATAGACCCCATCACACGTTGCATAAAACTATTTAAGGCTTCTTTTTTAGAAGTACCATCTTTAATCATTTTATTCACTTCGATAGCTCCGTACATATTAGAAATTAATTCTCCTATTACATCTAATTCATCATCTTTTAATGAAGGAACTTCGGTTAATGATTCTAAAGTCTCGATGGTCTCTACAAGAAAATCCTCATCGTTTTCTTCTACAAAAGAAGTAAGATGTTTAATTATTGGTAACTTCATCTACTAATTCTTTTAAAACATCAAATTTATTAGTCTGTACCTGATTTACAAAAGTTCCATTTTTAAAAGTGGCAAAAGTAGGAAGATTATCTACTGTAGCCATTTTTCTGGATTCAGGATTTTTTTCTGCATCAACGATAATAAAAGTAGTATCATTTTTTTCTGAAGCTAGTTTCTTAAACTTAGGTTTCATTATTCTACAATTACCACACCAAGTAGCAGAATACTGAACTACCACTGTGGTATTATCATTTACAACTTCAGAAAGATTATCCGTAGTTAACTCTTGGATCATAATTTATATAATTATAAGGTTAAGAATAAACTTCTCTGAAGCGTACTTCAGAGAAGTTTTATAAAATCAAATCAAAAGATCTTCTTTTTAATGAGCAGCTAAGTAAGAAGCTACTCCATCTCTATTAGCAGACATTGCATCTTTACCTTCTTCCCAGTTTGCTGGGCATACTTCTCCATTTTTCTGAACGTGAGCGTATGCATCAATTAATCTTAAAAACTCAGCTACATTTCTTCCAACAGGCATATGATTTACGCCTTCATGGAAAACGGTACCTTCTTCATCAATTAAATAAGTCGCTCTATAGGTAACGTTATCACCTTCTACTGTAACAACACCAGTTTCTTCGTTATATGTTTCATTTGTGATATCTAAAATCCCTAACGTATTTGAAAGATTACGATTAGAATCTGCCAATATAGGATATGTAACACCTTCTATACCTCCATTATCTTTAGATGTATTTAACCACGCGAAATGAACTTCAGGAGTATCACAAGAAGCACCAATAACTATAGTATTTCTTTTTTCGAATTCAGCTAAAGCTTCTTGAAACGCATGTAATTCTGTTGGACACACAAAAGTAAAATCTTTTGGGTACCAAAATAGTAATACTTTTTTGTTGTTATTTTTTGCTTCTTCCAACACATTAAGTTTGAAAGTATCCCCCATATCATTCATTGCATCAACACTAAGATTTGGAAATTTTTTACCTACAAATGCCATTTTTTTTTATTTAAAAGTGTAATTAATTAATTTTTGAAGTGGCAAATATACACCTCCTAACCGAACCTTAACACAAGGATAATTTTAATTTTCTATATATTGATAGTTTTTGCCAATACATTAAAATTCCTTCAGTTATTTAAAATATTCTTACAAGAAAATGAAATACCTTACATAAATTACGGATAAATTGTTCTTTTTACACGATGATTAACACTTCATACAATCTATTTTTGTATTTTCGCTTTAACCATTGACTAAAAACTTAACAAGTTGAGAAACTTTCTTAATCAAGTAGTTATAATTTTTATAGTATTTATTTCGCTAAATACTTTGGCCCAAACTTCATTGGATGGAAATGATATTCAATCATATATTGAGGAAGCCGAAGTTCTATTAGAAGAATATAAATATGAGCAAGCTTTAGAAAAGGCTCAAATAGCATATAAAACTGCAAAATATAATGATGACGAAAAAAATCTAGCTAAGATTCATGATGTTATTGCGCGAGTACACGAATTGAATAATCAAGAAAGTATTGCTATTACTAATTATAGAACTGCACTTACTTATGCTTCCAGCTCAAAGACTACTTATCTAAAAGCTAAGCTATATAATAATCTAGGAAACCTTTTTATAAAATCAGATTCTACATTATATAAAGGAATTGAACATTACAATAAAGGTTACCAAATCGCCAAAGAGATCAAGGACACTACTAAGATGGTGAAACCTTTATTAAATCTTGCGGAACATTATATTAATAATGATGACTACAAGACCAGTGATGGGTACCTAACTAAGGTAAGAGCCTTGATTGGTTCGGACATGAATATATCTAGTCCTCAAAAAACCAAATTAAGCAACTTGCTTGGTAAATATTTTTTAAGAGTAAGAAGATATGAAAGAGCTAATGAACACGTAGAAAATGCGATAGCCTTTGCTGCTGAAGAAATTACTAACACCAATAACAACAAAATATTAATTTCTACTTATCATAAGGAGTTAGCGACTTCTTACATGACAAAATATAAAATTCACAAAAGCCAAAAAGAGTTCGAATTAGCAACTCCTTTTCTAGAAAAACACTATGAAAGTCTCTCTAAATCAAAAGATCTAACAAAAGAAATTGAGTTACTCAAAGCTACTATTGAGTTTGGAGTAGATCAGATGAAAGATCAAGTAGAACAAGCTAATAAGAAAGATGATGAAAACTATTCTAAAGAGATTAAATGGCAGATCAGTATTATTCTTGGTGTTGTATTAATTTTAATTTCTCTTGCATTTTTAATTAGTGCTTACAAAAATAATCTACAAAAGAAGAAACTAAACAACGATCTTATAGAAAAAAATAAGGAACTTGTAAATGCTAAGGAAACTGCTGAGCAGGTTTCCACTCTTAAATCACAATTTATATCCACTGTAAGCCACGAATTAAGAACACCTCTTTACGGAGTTATAGGTCTTACCTCTCTGCTTATGGAGAACCCAGAAGAGAAAAAGAAGAATGAATATCTGGAATCTCTAAAATTCTCTGGAGACTACTTACTCGCCTTAATTAATGATGTATTACAATTAAGTAAAATTGAAACTAATGAGGTTAAACTAGAAAAAGTTTCTTTTGACCTAAGATCACTTATTGAAGGGATTGTAAATTCGCTTCATTCTAAGCAAAAACACAATAGTAATACGGTACATATTGATATCGATCGCAATATAAAAACCACACTACTTGGTGATTCAGTGAGATTGTCACAAATATTAATCAACCTAATTGGTAACGCTCTTAAATTTACAAATAACGGAAACATCTGGATAAAAGTAAATTGTCTTGACTATCAAGATGACAACTACAAATTACGTTTTATTATAAAAGATGATGGTATTGGTATTCCTAAAAGTAAGCAGGAGACTATTTTTGATAATTTTGCACAAGTAAAGAATCAAAACCAGGAATATGAAGGTACCGGACTCGGTTTAGCTATTGTAAAAAAATTAATTCATCTTCATAACAGTGAGATTTTTATTAATAGTGAGGATGGAGTTGGATCTGAGTTTACATTTGATCTGAGTTACGAAAAAGCGGTTAAAGAACAAGATATTTCATCTAAAACAGGGGAAACAATCAGTATTGGAACAACCAATTTTAATATTCTTATTGTTGATGATAATAAAATTAATCAGATTGTAACCCAAAACATCCTAAAGAAGAAAGGATATACCTGTAATTTAGCTAGTAATGGTATGAATGCTATCGAGATGGTAAAAAGCGAAAGTTTTGACCTAATTCTAATGGATATCAATATGCCAGAGATGAATGGTTTGGACGCCACTACAGTTATTCGAACTTTTAATACACACATCCCTATTATTGCGCTTACTGCGGTAGAAGAAGGAGAAATTAGAGATCAAGCATTATCTGTGGGAATGAATGATGTAATCATTAAACCTTATGACACTCAACAATTCTTCCAGACAATCATGAAAAATATTTCGAAAGTGAAGTATATAAGTTAGATTCTAAAACTATCTCATCGAATAATTTATTCTGTTAAAGCATATCGTACTTACCACCGAATATATTATTTTAGAGCACAATTTCTAAGCTTATTACACGAACATGAACTCAAAAAACACAGGTTTTAATACCATTTGCACCCATATTGGGGAAATAGAAGACAAACAATTTAAAGGAGCGATATCACCCATCTATCTTTCCACTTCATATGCTTTTGAAGATGTAGATATTAAAAGATATCCTCGCTATTTTAACACTCCTAATCAGGAGGCATTATGTAAAAAAATTGCACGTTTAGAAAAAGGAGAATCTTCTCTTATTTTTGGCAGTGGTATGGCAGCTATAAGTACTACCTTATTGGCTTTTCTTAGAAAAGGTGATCATATAGTTTTACAGCGTACGCTATATGGAGGAACTGTCAACCTGGTAAATGAAGAATTCAGCAAATATGGTATAGAATATTCTTTTGTAGATTCTCAGGACATCAGCGGATTTGAAGAAAAAATTAAAGAAAACACTAAGGTTATATACATTGAAACTCCTTCTAACCCTTTATTAACTATAACAGATATTAAAGCTATATCAGAATTAGCGAAGAAGAAAGGAATTATAACAATGATTGATAATACCTTTGCTTCACCAGTAAATCAAAACCCTATAGAATTAGGTATTGATATTGTTTTACACTCTGCAACAAAATATTTAGGAGGACACAGCGATATACTTGCTGGAGCCGTAGTATCTTCAGAAAAGAATATCGAACAAATATTTCATTTAGCAAAAAATCTAGGAGGCAGTTTAAGTGATTTCACCGTATGGATGTTAGAACGAAGTATAAAGACTCTAGGATTAAGAGTAAAACAGCAAAACAAGAATGCCAAGAAAATGGCTAAATGGTTAGAAAAGCACGAGGATATTGAAGCTGTGTATTATCCTGGATTAAAATCACACCCTGATTACGAAATAGCGAAAAAACAAATGAAAGGTTTCGGCGGAATGTTGTCTTTTGAATTAAAAAAAGGATTGGATGCCAGTAAATTTCAAAAAGAGCTAAAACTTATAAAAAGTTCTATGAGTCTAGCTGGTGTAGAAAGCACCATCCTTTCGCCTACATTAACATCACATGCTTTACTTACAGAAGAAGAAAGAGAACATCAAGGAATTAAAGATGGATTATTAAGATTTAGTGTTGGCATTGAAGAAAAAGAAGACTTAATAAGCGATATACAACAAGCATTAGAAAAAATTAAGATACTAGAACTTGAACACTAATATGAAATTAGATATCCTGGCTATTGGAGCACATCCGGATGATGTAGAATTAAGTTGTTCGGGCACGCTAGCAAAAGAAATTGATAACGGTAAAAAAGTTGGGATATTAGATCTTACCCGAGGGGAACTCGGAACAAGAGGAACTCCTGAAATAAGAGACCAAGAAGCAAAAGATGCTGCAAGAATACTTGGTGTATCTATTAGGGAGAACTTAGGTTTTAGAGACGGCTTCTTTACGAATGATGAAGCTCATCAGCTAGCTATCATTAAGATACTAAGAAAATATCAACCAGAAATTGTTCTTTGTAACGCTGTTAAAGATCGTCATATAGATCACGGAAAAGGAAGCAAATTAACTAGTGATGCTTGTTTCTTATCTGGTTTACGCAAAATTGAAACATCCATAAATGGTAAAACTCAAGCTGCCTGGAGGCCAAAAAAAGTATATCATTATATTCAATGGGAAATTCTTAAACCTGATTTTGTTGTTGATATAAGCGGATATATGGATAAAAAGATGGAGAGCGTAATGGCATACAAAACTCAATTTTATGATACAGACAGTAAAGCGCCATCTACCCCAATATCAAGTAAGAATTTTAAAGACAGTATTGAGTATCGAGCGGCTGATTTTGGAAGAATTATTGGTGTAGCACATGCAGAAGGTTATACCGTAGAACGCTATGTTGCAGTAGATTCCATTTTTGATCTAATATAATTTCATTTTTTGCTTTGTAGAAATATAAAAATGCCTTATTTTTGCAGCCGAAATTAAATGGTGGTTGTAGCTCAGTTGGTTAGAGCATTGGTTTGTGGTACCAAGGGTCGCGGGTTCGAATCCCGTCTTCCACCCTTTTAAAAAAAAAGACTCTGCTTATGCAGAGTCTTTTTAATTTATATATAATGGAATGGTCAATTAAATTCCTTAATGTTTATTAAAAACTTTGACTATTCGCTTCCAATACCATCTACTACTAATCTTTTTTCTCTATTCGCTACTTCCCAAGCCGTATAAAAAACAAGTTTAGCTCGCTTAGTCATCAGATCATATTCTATTTTATCAGCAGTATCCGTTGGCTGATGATAATCCTCATGAACACCATTAAAATAAAATATGATTGGAATATTATGTTTTGCAAAATTATAATGATCACTCCTATAATAGAATCGGTTAGGATCATCTTTAGCATTATATGTGTAGTCGAGATTGAGTTTGGTATATTTAGTATTTGCCTCTTCACTTAAATTATGTAATTCGGTACTCAATCTGTCACTACCAATTATATATATATAATTACTCTTATCATCACCTTCGTGATCTTTATCAATACGGCCAATCATATCGATATTAAGATTTGTGATGGTATTTTCTAATGAAAAAATAGGATTTTCTGTATAATACCTTGATCCATATAATCCTTTTTCTTCACCGGTAACGTGTAAAAACAATACAGATCTCTTAGGTCCTTGACCGTCTTTAACTGCTTTTGCAAAAGCCTCAGCTATCTCCAACAGACTAACAGTTCCGGATCCATCATCATCTGCCCCGTTATATACATTACCTTTACTATCTACTCCTACGTGATCATAATGAGCAGATATTACTACAACTTCATTAGGTTTTTCTGAACCTTTAATATAAGCCAATACATTTTCTGAAGATTTAATACCTCCTCTAAAATAACTTTCCGGTATTACCTGAAAATAATCATCATCGCCAATTGGTGATGGAATATTCATTCTTTTATATTGATTTTTTAAAAATTCTGCTGCCTTTTTCTGGCCAGGCTCTCCTGTATCTCTGCCTTCAAAATCATCTCCTGCAAACGTAAACAAGTATTCTTTAAGTTCTTCTGAAGTAATAGTTTCTGCATAGGACGCAACATCCAATGTAGCTTCTTTCGCTTTTGAAGAATTAGAACTACCAGTATTTGATGAATTCTGTGAACTGCCGCAGGAATAAAGAATTGATAAACTAAAAACAATTAAAATATTTCTCATTGAATTCTTTTTTTATAACACTATGCAATATACAGATTTAGGGGGAGATCATTTTGCGAATGTTTTCTTAAAAAAATTATCAAAAATTAATTAAAAAAAATCTTCATAGAATTAAAAAAGGTTATTATATTTGCACCCGCATTCAGGGAATACCTGATGAGACTAAACACTGGAGAAATGGCAGAGTGGTCGAATGCACTGGTCTTGAAAACCAGCGAGGGTCACACCTCCGGGGGTTCGAATCCCTCTTTCTCCGCAAAAACCCTTGTAAACAATTGATTTACAAGGGTTTTATTTTTGACGGATAATATCATTGACAAAAACCTGTATCTGATATTTTTTTGTATCTAAAAAGTTATTTTTTAATTACAGATCCAAAAACCAAATCTAAGCCAGCTCCAAGAGCTAATCCAATTGCAATATTATCGGTTAAAACACCTACTCCAAGCCCAATTCCTGCTCCAAAAATTAATCCTAATGCCCATTTCTTTTTCATATTACTTTTTTTAAAAAATTGTTAAACATCCGATTTAAAAAAATCATTTATTATACTAAACTCTTATGATTCCATACACCAGTTTTAGCAACTTTGGATGCATACTCGCTAAAGTCAATAGGCTTTCTACCTAAAACTTTTTCGATGTCATTAGAAATTTCTGCTAGTTCAGGATTTCCCAGAACCTCAGTAAATAGATATTCGATAAGCCAAATAAAATCTTCTGGCAGGTTTGCTTTTCGCATACCTTCTCCATATTCCTGTACCGTAATGGGAACAAAAGTGATGTTGCGATTGCTTGCCTTCGCAATTTCAGCAACGGCTTCTTTAAAAGTGAGTGTTCTTACTCCTGTTAATTCGTATATCTCGCCATTGTGTTTGTCTTCTGTTAGTGATTTGACAACAACTTCGGCAATATCATCAACATCCACCCAAGGGATATTTGCTTCTGCTTGTGGCAGAGCTACGAATCCATCTAAAATAGGTTCTAGTAAGAAGTTTTCACTAAAATTTTGATTGAACCAACTTGCTCGTACAATCGTAAAGTCTAATCCAGAATGAATAACCACTTGTTCACACAATTGCGCTTCTCGTTCGCCCTTACCAGAAAGTAGTACTAACTTTTTGACATTTGCGCGTTTTGATTTCTTTACCAATTGTTCAATAGCCTCCAATGCTCCAGGTACTGCCAAATCTGGTTGATAGGTAATATATATTTTATCCATTCCATCTACAGCCGCATCCCAATCTTCAGGCTGATGCCAGTCAAATGATGGGCTGTTCGACCTGGAACCAATTCTCACATTATGACCCAACACTTCTAGTTGTTTAACAATTCTTCTTCCTGTTTTTCCAGTTCCTCCGATAACTAAAATGTTTTCTGTTTTCATTTCATTTGTTTTTAAACCTGTCTATCGACAGGCAGATTAATATTAACATTCATTTCCATGAAGATGGAAATCTTTTGATTTTACTTTTATAAATAATGAGTTGATTCTCTTTTGAGATAAACTTTGATATACCAATACAAGGTTACCGTCACAATAAACTCTAGTCCAATCAACCAAAAACCGAAATCAATGAAGAAATCTGAATACGTGCCTCCATAGGGCAATATTGTAAATGGTACGGTTATGAGTGCATCTAAAATTGCCGATATGATAAAGAAAATCAGTCCTACCTTAAATCCATGAGCACTAATGTCTTTTCTGTAATACAATTTTGCTCCTAACCAAACCAGCGGGATTATAATGATTGACAACCATATATTGGCTTGCTGTTCTGCATCTTCTAAAAATTGCACATAATAGGACGATGCATATAAACTCACTCCAATTATCCATATGATAATTCCAATACTAATAGTTCTTAAATGTTTCATGACTGTTCGTTTTTTGATTATTATTATTCACTCCGTTACTTCAAATGCGCTCAGCGCAGGTTTCGCGAAAGCGTCTAAATGATTTTGTTATTTATTGTACATCAAGCCTATTAGTAATAGAGTAAAAGATGCAAAAGAGCACACTGTACGTACCATATGCCAACGACTCCAAGGTTGTTCAAAAGTTTTCCTTAAATCAGCTAGTTCAACTTTAGTAGCTGTTTCCAATATTGTTTTATCCAATATTTCATTGAGCGGAACATTTTTAAAAATCGTCACCAAGCCCACACCTGCAAAGAATAAAATGGCAGCTATCATAAAGGACACAAAAGAGATCTGACTTGTATTCTTATATAAAAATGCATTGACAAATAATAGAATTGTTGGACCGAAAAAGACAATTAAAAAGCTACGGTTAATGATGACTCTATTCATCGCTTGAAATGACTGCAAAAAACCAAAGTCCCCCAGTCTCCCAATCCCAGGTGTTATAGCATTAGACCACGTAAAACATAATCCTGCAGTAAGTCCAGTAAATAAGACACTTAGCATCAATACGATGATTTTAAAGTTGATTTCCATTTTGATTGTTTTGTGTGGCTGATATCCACGTTAGCAAATCTTGATATTCCTGTGAAGTAAGTTTGATTTTCTTGCCTTTTGGCATTCTTTTTTTAATGAATACTTGTTTATAGACATCATCCACCCATGGATTCATATTATCTAAAGTGAACACACGTCTTCTATTGCGCTTGTTATGACACACGTTACATTTATTCTCTAGAATTTGAAAAGCCTTCTCTTTAGAGGTAGTTGTGACTCTTCTTATGAAAGCATACGATTGAGGTTGTAACATAACTGCCTCAATAGGTTTATAAACATCTTTAGAATCACTTAAAAGCGATAAAGAAAATGCGATTGCAAGCTATAATAGTATTGTCATCATCAAATAGTTTTATTGTTTGATGATACAAAGGTGTGACTATCTGGATCGATTCATTTATTCGAGAAGAAGTATGATTTGTTCGAAAAGTGCTTTACTTGATTTGGCTAGGTCTGTAGCCAAATTTTTTAGCAAAGGCATTTGAGAAGGAACTTAAGCTATCATAACCAACCTGCCAAGCAGCCTCTTGCACCGTGGTCTGCTGTTCGCTTATAAGCTTGTGAGCAGCAGAAAGACGTTCATTATGAAGGTATTTAAAGACAGGAACTCCAAAAACTGCTTTGAATTCTTTTTTGAGTTTGGTAGTATTGAACCCTATTTGTTGAGAGATTTCGGTAAGAGAAGGTGGATTTTCAAGATTAGAAATTAAAATATCTTTTACCTCATTAAGCTTGTCTCGATATTCGGTCTTTGAGTCTTCGTTGTGCATTAATGCTAGCCGACCAAAGAAGTGAGAAAGTAACGCCGTTATCTGACTTCGAAAGAACATCATCTTGGTTTTTCCTGAATACTGATTAGCGAAAATAGCGTCTACGATACGCTCCATTTCTGGTGTCATAAAAAAGCTAGGTCCTTCTACATAATTATCTTTGGGATTCACTAACTCCTGAAGTAAATCTCTAAATATTTCACCTTCTTGATTTGGTAGTTTATCAATATTCTGTAGGGCTGTGGCTATAACAATGCATTGAAGGTCTTTATCTGAAGAAATTGTATGTTCGAATTCTACTTTATCATCTGCATAAAAGGATAAAGCTAAGCCTTTGGTATGCTGAAATTTTTTACTTTTCCCGTTATAATTAACTGCTAAATCCACATTTCCTGAGCCATAAAATGCTACAGCAATAAGTGGTTCTTCAAAACGACAAGCGTCTACTTCCACAGATGTAGCTTTGGCCTCTTCAACCAAAATTACAAAGTCATTTATATGTATAAAATCTCTGGTCATATATTGACTATAAAGTTAAGAAAATTATATGATCGTATAATTTAAGAATTAAAAGAGCATAAGATGTTTACTATAAAACCTAGACAAAACATTCAAACCTTCGGAGTTATAATTTTCAAATACTACTTTTCAAAAAAAGTGCTATAGTGGTTTAATGAAATTTTATTATCCATCATTCTTTAGAACTTATGTTTGGAATATTGTTCCGTGATATAATTGAATCTTAAAAGAACATCAAAACAAGCTAATATTTAACAAGTAATATTAAGCATTGAAAAAAAGTAATATTCTGTAGCCTATGCATAAAAAGCCCTCACATTTCTGTGAGAGCCTAATTTTTACTAGTAGCGGGAACTGTGGACTCGAACCAGTAACTTTAGGGTTATGAGCCCTTACATTTATGTTTAAATCTATTAAAATGAAGTCGTATTTACCTTTAATTGACTTAAGCTCCTTTACCAAACATGATAAGAATTGCTTCTGCTGGTTTATCAGAATCATTCCACCATTTATGATTTACATTAGCAGGAATGAATATGGTATTTCCTGCTGAAACAGTGATACGCTCACCATCAACCTCACCCTCAATAGTTCCTTTAATCATAACACACATCATGGGAAACGGATTGGCTTGTTCGCGAGGGTCATTACGTACCTTATCTCCAGGAGAGACACTGTACCAAGCGGTACGTAATCCTTTTTCATAGTAAAACACGGTAAAATTGGAGCCATGTGCTTTACGTGTCGCTTTTTCATGAAATGGAATTATCTCCGGAAAACCTTTAGTCCAAAAATGAAACGAAAAGGCATTCAAATCACCATCGTCATCCACAGTGGGTTTATACCCATTTATTTCTCGAACACTCATTGGTGTATAATCACTACCAAAAGCTTTGCCTTGAGCTGTTAGTGCATTGATCTTTCCTTCACTAATAGCCTTTAAGGTTTCTAACTCAATCCGATAGACGTACGTTGGAATATTTGGCAACCCATCTTTGATATGGACCTCCCATTGTTTTTCAGTTTTCTTTTTACCAGTACTTTCAATGGTCCATTTCCCATTAACTTCCGGTACTTCTATCCCTACAATGCGTTTTTCACTAGCATGACGATCATTTTTATAATCGTTAACATAGGCTTTTATTATGCTTTCTGCCTCTTTTTCAGAAGTAGTTTTGATTTTATTAGTAATTTCTGGCATTACATCAGAAACGCTTGTTCCTTGAGCAAATATGTTCGTTGTTAATGTAACACAAAATAGCGCAGTCATAATAATTTTCATTCTTTTTGAAGTTTTCATTTGATTTATGATTTAAAATTTCACTTCACAAATGAATAACACAAAAGACTAAAAACTCAATAAACATTAGGCTTTGTGGAGAATGAACAGGTTTTAGGGGCGAGACTGCAATAAACTTAAAACAGTATTGGTGTATTTATTAGATACTGGAATTTCATCTTCAAATTCTTTAAGCTCAATTGACATATTTCTTCGCTTACTATTTTTTATTTTAAAGAAATTTGTATTGATTAAATATTGGCGGTGACAACGACATATTGGTGATATTGGATTCACAATTTGATTTTCAATATTCTTGAGACTAGAGCGAAATACGATTTTCTCTCTTTTATTATTCGACTTAATATGTATATCCACATAATTATCGTCACTCATAATATACATAACTTCATCAAGATTGAGCTCTATAGGCTTCACTCTAGGTGCAGTAATTTTATATATTTCTTTTGATGATAGTAACGTAATCTTTTGACGATTAAAATAACTTACAATTCCTAAAGTAAAAAAAGAAACAACTAAACCTATTCCGGAAACCCTTCCAATAACGTTTACATATTCCAATAAAGTAAAATCATTAAACTCTGCCAAGAAACTCTTAACCAGAAACATAACACCACTCACAAAAAGTATCATCCAGGTGTACCATAAAATAGCTTTACCTAATGTCCATTTTTGAAATAGTCTTTTAAAAATATTCGGAACAAGGAATTCCATTGTGCATATAGACAATGAAAAAATAACTCCCATAGCGATGATAATCAATTTAACGTACCAAATACCGTTATCGACTATAGCAAATGGTTTAAAAAGTATAATGAATAAACTAGCTGTAAAACCTAATAAAAAAACATTAACTATATTTTTAAAGTTTTTTTTAGGTCTAGGGAATGGTGTGTAAAAGAGTTTGAACATTACATAAAAATAATTTTGAAAAAGTCAGTTTTGCTTTTATGATTAAACTTATCCTTTTTCATACTCAAATGTATAAAATTATCTCATCTACAAATGTATCTAAATTGAAACATTTTAACCTTCAGAATTTTAATTTCTAAATACTAAAGTTTGATTAAAATGAAATATGGAGAGACATATCAATAATATATTTTCACCTTATTAAATAACACAACTATAAACGCTCCCACATTTTATCCGCATTTAACCTAAAAGTACCTAAGTGATCAAAACTACATTCAGATGGAGCTATAATAGACAAAAATGGTTCTTCTTTTCTATTTCTATAAAGATGATACACTTCCTCGACTATGGGTTCAAAAGTAAATTTAGCATTGTAAACTAAATTATTATACTCAAACTTCTCAATAAAAACATCATATTGTGCTCTTAGTTGGTTCATCCCGATAAGGACACCTGCATTTTCAGATCCCAATTAATCACCATGTATTGTACGTTAACTGATTTCATATTCTTTAGCAACTTGCCTAACATTCAATATATTTGAGTATTGAGGTTTAATTAAAAGTGAAACAAGTCGATGTAATTTTTTCTTACGAAAAAAGCTCAAGCTACAGGCTCGATATAATGATACAATGAAATACCTATGAATTTTTATTTTTTTAATGATTTGTAACCTTTTCATATTTTCTATCCTCTAAACAATAAAAACAGATTTATGATAACTTTTTGGCAAATCCCTTTCATGGTTTCAATTATTACTTGTGCAGTAGTTCTAGCATACTATTTAAAAAACCAACACAAAGAGAAAATAGAACTCATTAAAAAAGGCGAGAGTATTGTTTTTCAAGATGCTTTGGAACAAATGCGTTTAAACAGTCTTTCTAGAGGTATCATTGCGATTGCACTTGCATTGGGTGTAGTATCTGGATACCTGCTGGTTCATTACACAGTAATCATCCCGATTGTTGGGTATATCACAATGCTCTTTTTAAGTTTTGGTATTGGTTCACTGATTTTTTATAGAGTCATCAAGAATGATTAGAACCATCTATGTCAAAAGAACTAATAACTAGAGCTAAAAATGGTGACCGGAGAGCTTTAAACGAGCTTATAGATAACCATAAGGATTTTGCCTATACCATTGCACTGCAACATACAAAAAATGAAGATGATGCAAAGGACAGTGTACAAAACGCTTTTATTCAGGTTGTTAAGAACATAAAGGGGTTTCGAAAAGAAGCGCAATTTTCAACCTGGTTGTATAAAATTGTATACCGAGAAGCTTTGCGAATAGTTCAAAAAAGAAATACAGAATCTTATAGTTCAGAGCTCGTCATTGATACCTCTGAAACAATTGAAGAAGACGAATCCCAGTCTAAAGTAAAAGAACTGATGAGCACCTTAAATGAACAAGAATATCTGGTTACGTCGCTATTTTACTTAAAGGAAAAAAGTATTAAGGAGATTATACAAATAACCAATTTAAGCAAGTCTAATGTTAAAGTCATATTGCATCGTGCACGGATAAAACTAAAGCAGAAATACAATGAAACAAAAAATTAAAAATGACGTCTACAAAGCCTTATTACAGGAAGAAATCAAAGAACTTCCGGATGCTGCTGTAAGAGACATTATGAATAAAGTGAAACTTTCTGAGCGTCCTAAAAAAAGAGAAACAACTTCGATACAACTGCTGTACATTTTTTTGATTCTAAACTTAGGATTCATCATCAGTTGTATGGTGTTTAAAGTACCTCTTAATTCAAATACATCCGCAATAGCTATCGCAATTACCCTTACGCCATTGATGTTTCTGTTATTTAATAAAATAACATCAATTAAAACCTATAAACTATGAAAAGAATCATCTTCATTACCCTTATTATGCTATCGCAAAAAGCTTTAGCAGATCCATCAAGTTATCAATCTTACCAAGTAACGGTTAACGATATCACCTTTGTTATCGACCATAAGTTAGAGCTTTTTAATATAATTGCAATACAAGCTGGACACCCCAAAATGAGCTTAAGTAACATTCCTTATAAAGAAGAATGTATACGTTATTTTAAAGATGTCGAATCAAACAAAGCGCCTGAAATATTATTTGAAACCTTTCAGAAAGGTTGGGCTATAGATGACCCTATTTCTTTTTTACTATACCTTGATGATAAGTTTCAGCTTAAGGATGGACTTGATAAAGGCGTTATCGAACGTGGTGGCGGATTAAAACAATTGAACAAATTAGCTTCTGCGATGTCTACTTTCGCAAAAGCAAATGATTATAAGATATTTTTTAATGACATTAAGCGACCGTTTTACGAACAAATACTGCAGAATAGTGCCTACAATTTCAGAGATTTTACCATTATAGACAATATGGAAGCCTACTTTGGCCAGAAAAAGAATTCGTATAACATTTTATTGAACTTAACAGGAGGCTATGGAAACTTTGGAAAATCAATTACTAGGAATACTAAAACAGATTTATATGCAATCATTGAAACCAATACGCATTCTGGAAGTCTACCAACCTATAATCCGAGTATAGGACTAACTGAATTGATTATTCACGAATTCAATCACGGTTTCATCAACCCCATTTTTGACCAATACATTACTGAAGTACAAAAATCTGAACACCTTTATGAACCCATAAAGTCTTCGATGCAACAACAAGGTTATTGGGACTGGCGTGTAACGGTAAATGAGCATATTGTAAGAGCTGCTGTGGTAGAAATCACAAAGACCTATTACGACAATGAGCTATCGGAACATTTGTTCTATAAATTACTCAAAGTCCGGCGATTTATATATACAGACTTAATTTTAGGTGCATTAGATGACTATACTCAAAATCGTGAAAAGTACTTGAATTTTGACCAGTTTATGCCAACATTGTTAGAAGTTTTTAATAAAATTCCTGAAACTTATATTACAGAAAAACAAAATGAAGTTGAGGCAATACGGCACACTAACATTCCTGAAGTCCCCAAACCTTATGAATTTGCAAAAGATAGTACTACCTATTTTATAGTGAGTAGTAAAGAAGATGACGCTCTATTACAACAAAAAATGATAGACTGGGTAGATAGTTATCGCAAAATGTTTTCTGATAAAATTCAACTCATCACTGATAAAGAAGCATTAAAAAAAGATTTGAGTAATTCA
This sequence comes from uncultured Aquimarina sp., assembly GCF_947492405.1. Lineage (GTDB taxonomy): Bacteria > Bacteroidota > Bacteroidia > Flavobacteriales > Flavobacteriaceae > Aquimarina. The sequence goes on along the minus strand of NZ_CANLMP010000001.1, from coordinate 88,001 downwards.
GATATTGTACTTTTTGGTACACCATCTGGAAATTTAATGTTGCAAAAGCATCTATCAAATCTTCCAGTAGTAATAAAAGAAAACTTCATAATAACAAATCGTCAGATAAAGGCTAAGGATTTACAGTTAGTAACCTCTTGGGTAAACCCTTATAATCCTAAAAAAACGATGAGTATTTATACAGCGCAACAAGTAGAGCATATAGTAAACTTTAACTTTTCACCATCAAAGGATAACTTTCATTACTGGGTAGCTAAGAATCTAGTCTGCTTAGATAAGGGTAACTTTGAAAGCTATGGAAGATTATGGCGCCCTAACCTATATTAAATATGAAATATCAACTTACTATTATCTTCCCCTTATATTTTGGGTTTTTAAGATTTTCATAACCTAAGACACCTACAGACTTTAGGTTGGAGCATTTTTTGATTTTAGGTGTCTTTGGAATAAAATTCTAATAGGCAGCTAAAATCAAAAGATAATACAAGTCATAGATCAAAGAACTTAATTAAAAGTCCCTATCCTAAATCATAGATGATTGAAAATAATCATTCTTTCTCCCAAAAAAATCGTTAACAGAACGAACTTATCTTATTTTTACCAGTACTACACTATAAACGCTCCCACATTTTATCCGCATTTAATCTAAAGGTACCTAAGTGATCAAAACTACATTCGGATGGAGCTATAATAGACAAAAATGGTTCTTCTTTTCTATTTCTATAAAGATGATACACTTCCCCGACTATGGGTTCAAAAGTAAATTTAGCATTGTAAACTAAATTATTATACTCAAACTTCTCAATCAAAACATCATACTGTGCTCTTAACTCATCATACTTAGCTTTTACTTGTTTATTAACCTTATGGACATTTGTATTTTTCCAAGCTACGGTATCTGGAATGGTTATCACGGGAGCACCGACATCTGTTGCATAAGGTTTTAATGCTGCCTCATAACGATTTTCTTCTTCATTATAAACTACTTGATCTGGTTTTTTATCGCTCATCATTTATCTTTTTGAAATTTTATTATGTGTAATCTGTTTTTGTCGAGAACATTTAAATCTACCCTTTGGATATAAATAAAACTTGGATACACAATGAGTTGTACGATCCAGATCAGAATAAATAATCCAACATCGAAAAACAACTTAACTATAGTAAGATTCATTATATTTAGAAATCAGGTAATTCAGCTGCTCTGGCATAAGGGTACTCTGCAATCTTTTCCAAAGCATAATAGGTATTCAATCCTGAAATACCAACCGTATTAGTTATGCTTAAGTCCAAATCTAAATAATCTCCAATCATCTTTTCTGGAATTATTAAATGCTTTATTTCGCCTATCATTAAAATAGTACCGTTAAGACGAATATTTATAGCCTCTACGAATTGCAAACCTATCTTAAGTTGACTTTCTTTAACAAAAGGAGCATCAAATCCAGATATGTATTCTTCATTCAATCCACATTTTTCAAACTCGGAATCATTTCGATCTAACTTAGCAGAAGTATAATGGGCGTTTTTAACAAAAGATCTGTCCACATGGTTAATTGTATATTGGGCATTTTGCAAAATATTTTCATAAGTATGGCGAGGAACTTCTCCAACTGGTCTCATAATAAATCCCATAAGTGCAGGGTCACTTCCTAAGTGAATTACAGAACTAAATATTGCAACATTAGTTTTTCCATCATCAGCTATCGTTCCAATAAGGTTTGCAGGTTTAATACCTGATACAGCATTTATTATTTTAAGTCGCTGTACACGATCCATCGAAGTTATCTGTTCTTTTGTATAATGCATATTTAATAAGAGCTCTTTGTCTTAAATGAATAAATCAGTTATTTATGTAATTCTGCAGTTCTGCAATTTTATCTGCTGTATTGAAAACGCCTCCATAATACGAAGTTACTGTTGCAGAAGTATCATCCTTAATACCCCTAGAAGAAACACATAAATGTTTTGCATCTATAATAACAGCAATATCTTCAGTTTTTAAAATCTGCTTTAGCTCCATTGCTATTTGATTAGTCAATCTTTCTTGCACCTGAGGACGTTTAGCAAAATACTGCACAATACGATTAAGTTTTGACAATCCAATTACTTTGCCTGATGAAATATATGCAATGTGTGCTTTACCAATTATTGGCACAAAGTGATGCTCACAATTAGAATAAAATGTAATATTCTTTTCTACAAGCATCTGATTGTATTTGTACTTATTATCAAACAATGCTACCTTAGGTTTGTTCTTAGGATTTAATCCTGAAAAAATCTCCTCAATATACATTTTAGCTACACGATTAGGTGTTCCTTTTAGCGAATCATCTGTTAAATCTAATCCCATTACATCCATAATCTCTCCAAATAAGTTGGCTATACGCTCTTTTTTTTCTGCATCAGACATCTCAAAAGCATTCTTCTTCATTGGAGTTTCCATACCAGTACTGATATGATCGTCACCTATATCATCAATAGAAAAACCTTTTAAATTGTACCCATTAGATCTTAATAATGTTTCTGTCCCTATTTTCATTTGATTTTTATTGTATTTTGAAGATGTAGTTGATTTTTTTATTGAAATATCAGAAAGGAAATCATTAACATCATCAAAGTGATTAATAAACTTACAAAATCAAAGCTACGTAATTGTTTAACTTTTTACACTATTAGTTAAACAAAAATTAACATATTCTGTTTCTGAACGAAGTAATTTACACACTCTTCTGATGTTACAATCAATTTCCTCTACTAATATTTGTGCAATTAAGAGTTTGTTGTATTTTTGAGTTCTGTTATGATTTCAAAACTTATTTCTTTTAAACCATTTCAGGCCCCATTAACATTTAGAACTTTCCTAATTACGCTTCGGTTACTAATTATTTTTTAATTTTGCCGTTTACAAAAGCACGAATCTTTTAACCAAAACTACTATTAATGAAATCTTTTCGATTTTTTCTTTTTGTTTTATTTCTTTTTGTTTTTCAAGCTGGGTATACTCAGGTAAGAAATGAATACCAAATTTCTTTTAAAAATGCTGTACATCACGAAGCTCAAATTGAAGCAGTATTTACTAATTTGGAAAGTGGTACTATTTCTCTAAGAATGAGTAGAACTTCTCCTGGTAGATATGCACTACATGAATTTGCAAAAAATGTATATAATGTCAAAATCACAGACAGTAAAGGAAAGGATGTCACTGTAACAAGACCTAACCCTCATCAATGGGATGCATCTGGACATGATGGAACTCTTAATGTTTCTTATACATTGTTTGCAGATAGAGCTGATGGAACCTACTCACAGATAGACGAAACACACGCACACCTTAATATGCCAGCAACTTTTATGTTTGTTCCAACATTAAAAGATCGTCCGGTACAAGTTACATATCAAGTAAGAGAAGATCTTAATTGGAAAGTTGCAACACAACTGATTCCTTTAGGAGGTAACAAGTTTTTAGCTCCTGACCTACAGTACCTTATGGATAGTCCGGCTCAGATAAGTAATCACACCATTAAGGAATTTAAAGTAGCTTCTGGAGGAACTGAGTATACTATAAAACTCGCATTACTTCATCAAGGTACCGAAGAAGAAGCAGATCAATATTTCGAACAAATAAAAAAGATTGTTGAACAAGAAAAAGCGGTTTTCGGAGATTATCCAAATTTCGATTATGGAGAATATACATTCTTAGCTAGTTACATGCCTCAAGTTTCTGGTGACGGTATGGAACATCGAAATTCTACAGTCCTAACAAGCACAAGAAGTCTTGCAGATGGAGGAATGGAAAAAAATATTGGTACAGTCGCTCATGAATTTTTTCATGCCTGGAATGTAGAACGTATTCGTCCTAACTCATTAGAGCCTTTTGATTTTGAAGAAGCAAATATGTCTGGTGAATTATGGTTTGCAGAAGGCTTTACGAGCTATTATACAAATCTTATTCTCTGCAGAGCCGGTATTATGACACAGGATCAATATATAGAAAGTTTGAGCAAGACATATAATTATGTATGGAACTCTCCTGCCCTGCAATATTTCAATCCCATAGAAATGAGTTTTCAAGCTCCTTTTGTTGATGCAGCTACATCTGTGGATCCTACTAATAGAGACAATACATTTGTATCTTATTATTCATACGGAAGTATGTTAGGCCTTGCATTAGATTTATCCTTAAGAGACAAAGATGATTTAAACTTAGATGATTATCTAAAATTGGTCTGGACCAAATATGGAAAAACAGAAATACCATATACTATAGAGAATTTGTTTTTTACATTGAGAGAATATGCCGGAGAATCTTTTGCGGATGATTTCTTTGAGAAGTATATTTTTGATAGTCAAACTCCTGATTTTAAAAAACTATTAGGATCTGTAGCGATCTATCCAAAAACGAATAGTAAAGAGTCTTATTTAGGAGTAGAAATAGTATTTAATGAGGATGATAATGCAGTGATATCAAAATATGTAAAGAAAGGAACTCCTGCCTATGATATCGGTTTAGAAAAAGGAGATGTAATTGTAGCGATCGACAATCAATCTTTTTCTGATATCGATCAATTTAATGAGGTTTTAAAAAAATATAAACCCGGTAAAAAAGCAACTATTGTTTATAGAAGGTTAGATAAAGAGAAAAAAGCACTTGTTAAGTTCGGCGTTAATCCTCAAGTAGAAATTACTCAATTCTCTAAACCTAGTAAAAAAGCTTTACTAAAAAGAGAAAATTGGTTAAAGGCTAAATAATTCGCTATAATCTTACTAATAAAAAAGTGTATGAAAAAATCATACACTTTTTTATTTACCAGCTATTTATCATTTTAGCTATATACCAAAAATTCTATCATCTTCTAGATGCCCTGCATAAATCCAGATCAGTTTTAGCTTTTTCTAATTGATCCCTTGTTTCTCTCAATGCAGTCTTATATTCTTCTAGTTTTTTAACCTCTTCCTCCTGTTTTAACAACAAGGCTTTCATCTCTTTAATTTGCCTGTAAGAACTTACAATATTCACATACATTTTATATGCGTATGTAGTATCTTTCGGATCAATAGTTTCACTCAGATCCCCTATTTCAGACTCTAAAGACCTATTGATATAATATAAATCTTCTTTTTTATCAGGTCTACTCAAAGAATCTATCAATTTTTCTATTGTAAACATTCCTTTAGAAAAGTCTTTTTGAAACTTAACCCTTTTTTCTATGACAGCCTTACGCTCTCGTAGTACTTCATTTTCCTTAAAAGGAACTCTATCAAAATCAAAAAAGAATGCTGTAACAATTAATGCGACTGTAAATAAAAATAGTAAGGCAAATTTTAAAACGCTATTTCTTCTTTCTTTACTGTTTTTTGGTTTCATTTCTGTAAATTATAATTTAAATACACATTAATCTAATAAGAAGCTGCGTCTGTTTTTAACATCTGGTTTCGCAATAACTTCTTCCTTAACAAATATATTAGAATCTGATTTTTTCCCAATATAATCAAGCTCATTTAATTTTTTAAATAATGAGAGCATTAATTTTGTAAAACTCGATACATTATGTAGCGCCTTATTAATATCGGTATGTTGATATTCCAGATCCATCATTTCTACCAATACATTCTCAAACGCCCCTTGATTAAGGTCACACCAATCTGATAAATAATTTAACAACTCTTCTTTTCCTGTACCCACATAAACATCCATATGATTTTTGATTACCCTAGCAAGCGACATAAGCTTTGTAATCATAGTAACAGGTGGAAGATGTCTATCATACAACCTAAATTCTGGCAACATTCCTCCTAGATACTGCAAAGTACCCTGTGTTAGTGTTAACACCATAGTCGCAAGCTCATTAGACTGTTTTTTTTGATAGATCTTCTGAATAATATTCATAGAATATTTCTCTATAGCATTAAAAAATGTATGTATTTCTGTATAGATATATCTAAGATCTTGATGACTTTGGATAGAAACACAAGGCGGAATAAAATCTTCTGCCAGAGACGCTACTCCATCTTGAAATTCTATTTTACCAATTGTAATATGATGCTTTCCAAACTCTTCTTCATTTGCTTCTGCCATATTAATAACACTGAGGCTATATTCCGGTAACACATGCGGATGTCGTGGTGGCTCCTCTTCGGGATCTGCATCCCCAACGGGAATTCTACCATAAGGATCCACACTAAGCACTATATAACACTCTTCCTCGGTACGATTGATCTTATATTCTGTATTGATTATACTTCCTTTTTGTTCTAAAGAAGAAGATATTTCTGGTGTAATATTTATGATATAACCACCTTTAGTTATAGCCCTACATCTATTAAGCTGCACTTTTATGGTATCCTGACCGTCCATAGAAAACACCATATCCACTGCATCGTCGCCTGCTAAATCAGGTAATAATCCATAATTAATTCCATTAATATCTTTAGAACCTATTAGTTGCGAAAAATTGGTAAATGCATTATCCGCTTCAATAAAATGATTTTTATTGATCTTCATACCGTCAATCCAGTTGACACGATGATGATTTTTGTTCGTTAATTCCATCCTTTTAAAATATGCTTGTTTTAGAATATTTCAGTACAATATTCTTTATACAATTGTTATCCTCTCGGGTTAACTCTAATTCCTTTATTTTAATACCTTTTCCTTTGATTTTCTCACAAAACTCAATAAAAGTAGTTCGCTTTCTGTTCACTATTATTGGTAAGTCAAGATTTCTACATAGATACTCCTTAAAATCATTAACACTTGCTTTCTTTGCTGAAACAAGAATAAGTTTAGCTTTAAATGATTTTTCATTTATAAAAGGCGCTTTAAATTCATCTTTAGGATCTACATCAATAGAGCTATCCCCGATAGGATCCACCGGAATAGTAGATATTTCTCGGACTACTGTCTCGTCTCTTCGAACTCGATCTACTTTCTTAGGCAATACTTCTATAGTTTGCTTAGTAGCATATTTAAGCTCTCCATTCGGGATCAAAGTAATTGTCTTCTTACCCTCTGTACTATAAACATACTCAGGATTCTGCTCTTTAGAATTACCACCTACAGCATCTTCAAAATTCCATTCCCAAGATGTTGCATCTAAGGTATTATCCTGTACTTTTAGTTTTTCTCCAACTCTTATTTTTGGTGTAAGAATTTTAAACTTAGCTTTCTTTAAAGGATCTAAAACCTCTTCTTTCTCTAAAATAGTAATAGTCTGAATTTTAGGACATTTACCATTAACGATCAATGAAATCGTATATTCTCCAGGCTTCTTATAGGTATGAAAAAGTTTTCTTCTTGTATCCGTTGCTGTACTATCTCCAAAATCCCATTTCCACTCAAGTGCTCCTATTGTTTTATCTTCAAACTCAATAGACTCATCTACTCTAGCTTCAGTTTTACTGTAAGAAAATTCTATAATTTCGCAAGGAGTGTAATTAACGTATTTAAAGGCAAATACCGTTGCCGTTACCAGTATTGTTATGATAAAAAACAACACTACACTTTTATCCATATGATAATTCGTTGTATTACTTGATGTTTTCATTACTTATTGTTTTCAAAATATTATTAATCTACTATTGTAATCTTATATGGAAAAACATTCAGGGATTGCTGTTCTAAAATAGACAAAATATTACTTTTTAAAGAATCCCACTCTTCAGATGAAGTCTTTTCTTGTTGGTTTACCAAAAGCGTAACTTCTATACAAGGAATAAGACCTTTAGAAATATGAATATCGGTTTTAAAACCTTTAGATACTTTTACTTCATGTACTTTATTACTACATAATTCATAACAAAGTGCTTTGACATCTTCTCTAGTAACAATTCGGTTTCTAGATAACAAAGCTCTTCGATATGCATTAAGCCTTTCTTCCATTCCCAGGTTATTCTTTCCCTGAAATGTAGAAGTTAGGAACATACTTCCCTTTTGCTTAAGATCAGTTCCCTGATAAATATTTAGTGAATTACCTGATTTAATTTGATTTGCATCTTCACCATTAGTCACCCAATATTCTACCAAAAGTGTATCTTTCTTCTTGTACGGTTTTACCGAAATATAATTTGTCTCTTCTGATGATTTTTTCATATCAGATACTTTCTTTTCTAATAAAGAAATATTCTGATTTAGTTCGTTTATATTAGATTGCAAAAAATCATTTCCAAAAAAAGAAAAAGAAGCACTTTCATCTTTTAATAATTCAATCAAATGTATCAAGTACTCTCGTGCTTTTCTATAATCTAATTTACTTACATTATCCCTTCTAATAACATAAGTACCTTTATCATCTGTTGAGGAATCATTTTCCCTTAACCTATACTCCTTTCCCGAAGTATTAGAAATCGATTTTATATCAAGGAACAATTCCTGCGTACTTATTGGAACAATATCTATATAATCCTTTAATTGATATGAAATACTTTCCCACTTTCTATTAAGCGCAGGAAAAGCATTAAAAGTACAATAGACACTTTCTAAAACTGAATCACTAATAATCCTTGGAAACTCAATCTTAATCCAACTAAAATCTCCTAAATCATCATGATCTTTTAGATTTATAAAGTTAGAAAATTCTTCTGGTATTTTAGCCTTGGAGCTTAATGAAATATTTGATTTTATAGAAATAAAGTGTTTTTTATACAGCTTCTTTATCTGCTGTTCTATATTTCTTGTCTTATTTGGCTTATAATCAAATATGGATTCTAAATTTATACGTCTTGAAACATTACTATTATAATATCCCGGAAAAACCTCTACTGACTTACCATCTATATAGAAACTTGCATTTTTGAGATGATGATAAAAAAGTTCGTTCTCTTGTACATCTAACAACTCAAAGTAAAAGGACACATCCTTTAACGCAATTTTTTCATGCTCTGATGCAACACCTAAATATAAAGTAGAACTCGGTAAAGAACTTCCTCTATTTAAAGACAAAGAGCTTGTCGTCTTCCTCTTACCTTCTAATTCGAAAATCTTATCCCCACATATCATCCGACTAATAGTAGCATCAATTAATTCGTTTTTCTGAATTGGAGAAAAATATATATTTTTTAGTTCAGTACTCGCATTTTTTGTCTTTACTTTTTTCTTATAATACAATAAATGTTCTGGCGTGATTGTCGATTTCTTCTCTATTGGTTCAGAATACACTATACCATGTGCGGGTCTCGATCCATATAAAGTCTCCGGAGTCATTAATTGAATCAATCGCTCCGTTATTCTAGTCTGAGAATTATCAATTTCACCAGAAATTTTTTCTATTTCCGATGCACAAGCGCCAATAAGAAGAGATACAACAGGATCAAAAGAACTTTCTATTTCATTAGGAGAAACTCCCCAAAGAGAAGCAGCCTTTTTAATCATTCTGTTTTTAATCTGAACTTTATTTTCTATACTCATAAACCCTTTTAAAATGAAAGTGGAGCTATATAAAACCTTTCTAGGCAAGAGAATTGCTCATTAGTTCTACTAACAATGCCATTCACCTTTATTTCTACACGTTTCTTAATTCTATTTAAACTTCCTCTGTTTTTAAATTCTTCTTGTTTTATAACCACGTCTACAGTTACTTTTTTGAGTCTTCTTTCTTGAGAAACAATACTTTCTACTAAAGACTCAGAAATTGTATTTCGTAACTTATTTGTACTGGTAAGATTATCAAAATCCACATTCCAAATAGAACACCCAAATGATTCATCAAAAGTACATTCTCCAAAATATGAAGTCGTAATCAAATGAATATAACCAACAATAGATTGTGTAAGATCACAATTATCAATTTCTTTATTCTTAATAATTTTAAACGTGTCTAAAGGCAACTTATAATAAGAAGTAATCATAAATAATAATTTGTGTGCTTTAATAAACTTCGTTAGCAAATGCAATTTAGTAAACATTTTATTTATCAGCACTTCATAATTCAATAAACTAACTAAAAAAATAACATTCTTATATTTTCTCATTTTATTTTAGCGTTATCAATACATGAAGGGTAGAAAATAAACATAAGTTTTTTATATTTGTGTAAATTTTATTTTTCAAATGAACACACTTTACAAAACTTTCTTTTTATTTATTATCATTGTTGGGGCAATGAGTTGTGGGGGTTCTAAAAAAGCAGAACAAGAAGCATTAGCTCAGGCTAGAAGAGATTCTATTGCCTTAGCAAAACAAAATGCCGTCCTACCTATTCAAAAAAAATACGGAGCTATTCTGGGAATTCCTCCTAAAAAAATAAACAACGTTCCCTTATTTGAGTTTATTGACGATTGGATGAATGCTCCATATAAACTTGGTGGAAATACTAAACAGGGCATTGATTGTTCTTATTTTACTCAATATATTTTTCATGATATATATGGTAATTTAATCGAAAGAACCGCACAAAAACAGTTCGATGCACCAGACACTAACAAGTTTAAAGGACTGCATAATCTAAAACAAGGTGATCTTATATTTTTTAATAATAAAGGATCAGAACGTAATGAAATTACACATGTAGGATTTTATCTTGGTAATAATCGATTCGTACACTCTACCTCTAGAAGGGGAAATTCTGGTGGTAATGGCGTACAAATTAGCGACCTAACAAAACAACCTTGGAAAAGAATGTTTGTCGCAGGAGGAAAAAAACCTAAATTCAACAACAATACTACCGAAAACTAAACAAAAGAACATTCTTTACACCAACTAAACGAATGAGTGACAAACAGGTACAAGATGTATATCAAGAGCTAATAAGTACATATCAAAATCTAAAAGCGGAAATTTTCGTGACTGAGATTTTAGAAAATTCTGATTTAGAACTAACGGATATTGACATTTTTAATAAAAGTACTTTTTCTAGATCTTACAGACGGGATGTGATTGATTTCAAAGTGGATTCATATTCTGGAAATACAGATAAGCTACAATTTAACTTGGCCAGAAACAGTCTTTATGACACACTGCCGGAAGGATTATTCCATGAACCTGTTAAAGCTAAAAGCAACATTTCGTTTACCGAATTACATCAAAAACAAAAAAAACAAGAAAAAGACGCTCGATCCTTTTTCTCTCCCTTGGAGAATGAATTTTTTAACCAAAAAGTCAATATAGAAAAAAGCGAACGAAAATTAATTAATGAATTCGCCAATTTAAAGACAGATTTTCTTTTGAAATTTTGGAACTTAGATCCGGACATTCCTACAGACTATAGTATTAAATTATTGCAATTACTGCCATACGTTCACAAAATATCTGGTGAAATTGAACTAACTGCTTTAAGTTTGGAAAAAATTATTGGTGAGAAAGTTACCATTGAAAAGAAGTACAAAACGGTAGATAAAAACATACACGAAGTATCAGATGAACATCAACTTGGTGTGGATCTTGTTTTAGAACTAAAAGAAACAATTATCGCCTATCCTTGTTGGGAAATCACTATAGGCCCTGTAAACGAAAAAAATATTGATAAATATATCGTGAGTGGCGCTACTAAAAAATTTATTACTATCTTTTGTGACTATTTTATCCCTATGGAAATAGACACAAAAATTAATGTAACATACTCGAGCAAAGAAGAAACATTTGTATTACATGAGACTAACAGTCCCAGGATGGGTCTAACAACTATGATATGAATTTGATATTACAATCTGCAGCATTAAATGCTGATTTTTTTAAGGTGGGAATAATACTATTAGCCGTTAGCGTTATACTAATGGGTGTTGTTGCCGGGTTAAAGAAACTTTTTGTCAAAAACAAAAAGAAATTCCTGCTATATATGCTGGTAGTTCTTTTATTGTTTGCCGCAACAGCTTTATTAAGTAACGAAAAAGTACTAAATGATATCCCTTTAAATAGTTTTATTGGATTTCAGGTTATCTTTTTATGCTTAGGTTCATTACACGTATTAGCTATGCGTAAATTTTTTCCAAATCTATTAGACGACAATCCTACTAAATTTTGGCCAGAGTTCCTATATACTGTAGTAACCATATTTGTAGGTTTAATAACATTTCTTTTTGTAGTTGGTATTTACAAACCAGAATACAAATATATATTCGCTGCATCCGCTATTTGTTTTCTTGTTCCAATAATGATTGTAAAACTTTATGAATTTGCAGTGTCAGTTCCGGTACCTATATATAAGAAATGGTTCTACCCTATTGATAAGAAAATGAAAGACCCAAAAGATGACGAGCTTATAAATCCACTTGTTATTTCGTTTGAATTTAACAAAGGAGAAAATATCCAAGAATTGAGCAACTTTAGATTAAAAGCTCCTGAAAAGATGGAATTCGGCAAGCTTTTCTACTTCTTTATTAATGATTATAACGATAGACACCCTGAGGGAGAAATAGAATTCCTGGATGATAAAAACAATCCTTATGGATGGATTTTCTACACCAAACCAAACTGGATGGGCATGCAAACTCATGTAGACTTCACCAGAACTATAGAAGGAAACAACATCAAAGAAAATGATGTGATTATATGCAAGAGAGCATAAAAACAATATGTTAAAATCTTGTTAAAAAAAGATCTCAAAATCAATCGTTGAGATCTTTTTTTATTTAGATAAACTTCACGACAAAGTGCAAATTCCCTGAAAACAGTGTAGTCCTTTTCCTTCTTAATTAGCTGTCATTATACTACTTAACAATATAACAATAAAGACCTTAAATATATTTTATTATCTTTACCCTGTACAAGTTACATTTATTATATTATTAATTATTAATTTAAAAATTATTTATTATGTCTTTTAAAGCAAAATTAAAAGTTGGTGGCAAAGAGTACAATGTATTAACCACAAGTTACGGCCTTAATCAAGAAACTGATGCAACGGGTCGTCCTTCTTCTGTAACAAGAGGTGGTAAGATTTTTATCGCTGTAGAGTCAACTTCGGATACAGGTTTATCTGATTGGATGTTTAACAATTTCGAAATGAGAAGTGGATCAATCGTATTCTTAAAAAGAGATACGGAAGCTACATCAAAAGAGCTTGTTTTTACAGATGCTTACGCAGTTAAATATACAGAAGAATTTGATTCTACTGGAAAAACTCCAATGATTGAAAAGATAGTTGTTTCCGCTAGAGAAATTAAGCTTGGGAACGGTGAGCATATAAATGAGTGGGTATAATTCATATCGGTTTATATAAGATTTATGTTAAGGGAGTGGTTTTTTCACTCCCTTTCTTATCTTAAGTCATCATTTCCTCTTTTTACATTCTTGTAAACAATAATGGAACTGATAAAGTAGTTATTAATATTAAAATTATTACTTATGTCATTTTTAGCAAAATTAGATCTTGATGGGGAAGAGATAAACATTTTGGATTGCTCTTTTACCTTCAGACAAGACACAGATTACACGGGGAGACCTTGTGCAAAGCCACAGGGAGGACAAGTTAGTTTACTTATAGAATCCACAGCAAGTACGGATTATCTTGATTGGTGTATATCACCATCAATTACCAAAAATTGTAAAATGACCTTTTTTAGAAGAGATAATATGTCTAGCCTTAAAAATGTCGAGATTAAAGATGCCTATTGCATTGAGTACACTGAGCATTTTAATGCAGAAAGTGCAAAACCTTTGCAAATACATCTAGTACTCTCTGCAAAAGAAATCTCTATTAAAGGAACTACGTTTACCAATAATTGGCCCTCTAAAGCCTGATGTTATAGGCACTGTGGAGAAAAGCCTTAAAAAAAGTTGCGGAGATAACTAAGGAATTCAGCTAAAACATAACACTCTTTTTGGTTTATGAATGGTTGGATATCGAAAATATTTAAGTTAATCTCTAAAGATCAATTTAATGAGAAAACACCTATATAAGTAAAGGTGTTTTCTCATTAAATTATGACAACACTTATATGGAGGTTAATTATATTAAACATCTTCAACGCGAACTTTTATCTAAACTTTTTTCTTTTCCAGAGAACAAATGAAAAAAAAGGATCCTATTTTTAACGAAAAAACAAGAGGTTACTAAGCTCTAATTTAAAAACAGTAACTTTATAAAAACTGAGTAACACGGTATTATCAACTTTATAAAAGCTGATGAATTACTAAAAAAATAAAAACGTATGGCATTACAATCTACTACACAAATATTTATTGGCGGGTCACCTATAAATGCTTACAAACGATTAATGCTACATCAGGAAATTGATGCGCACCATGTATTAGAGTTAGTTTGCAGAATGGATGTACTGGAAAACATTACTGGAGACATTGCATCCCAAACCAAAAATTATCTTGGACAGATTATTACAGTTCAAATATCATCAATAGGTACGCTTTCTGGCTATCGAGAATTCGAATTTAAAGGCGTGGTTACTGCAGTAAACAGCACGATGGGATTCCATCAGCAAAATGGTGATTTGGTAACCATAAAAGCACATAGCTGTAGTATTATTGCTGATGATGGACCTCATTACAATTCATTTAATGATGTAGATTTGGCAACGGTTTTAGATGAAACCTTTAAAGGATATGATCAATCCAAATTGGAAACTATTTTTAACCCTTCTGGTTCTGACAATATTCATTACAGTGTTCAGAACAAAGAAAGCGGTTTTGAATATGCTAGTAGACTGGCGGCTCAGTATAGTGAATGGTTTTACTATGACGGAAGTGCTTTAGTATTTGGTAGACCCGAAGATCAGGAAGAAGTTACACTGACGTATGGTCATGATTTACAAGAATTTTCATTAGACCTAAAACCGTCCTCAAATAGTTATAAATACTTCACCAATGATTATCTGACAGATGGACAACATGAAAAAGCTACTAGTGCTATAAGTTCTGGAGTAAATGGATATAATGGTTTTACTAGTAATAAAGGAGATGAAATCTTCCCAAATGAAACGAATGTATACCTAAACTCATACAATGACCCTTCTCTAAAACAAAGATTAGACACCCATGTGGAGCAGCAGAAAAAAGCTGAAGAGATAAAGCAAGTGGTATTTAAAGGATCAAGTGATAACCCAGGTGTGAAAATTGGACAAGTCGTAACCATTCAGGGAGATGGAGCAAGTTACGGAAGCTTTAGAATTACCAGTGTTACACACACTAATACAGAGAATGGACGCTATCAAAATAGATTCGAAGGAGTAACCGCTGATTTGGATGTATATCCAAACACCAACCTAATGGCGTTTCCAAAAAGTGAAACGCAGGTCGCAATTGTAAAGGAAAATAGCGATCCAGAAGGAATAGGAAGAATTCGTGTACAGTTTCCTTGGCAAAAACAAAATGGTGAATTAACACCTTGGTTAAGAATCGTCACACCTCACGCAGGTGGAGAAAAAGGGTTTCATTTCATTCCGGAGATTGATGAAGAAGTGTTAATTGGATTTGAAGGAGGGAATGCAGAAAGACCATATGTATTAGGTACGTTGTATACTGGAGGAGCTAATCCTGCTAGTTGGAATACACAAAACAATGATATTAAAGCGATTAAAACAAGGTCTGGCCACTTAATAAAACTAGTAGACACTAATGGAAGTGAAAGAATTTTAATTAGTGATAAAAACAGTAACTTAATAAGTATTGATACTGCTAATAACAATATTGAGATTTCTGCCTTGGAAAATATGACTTTGAACGCTAAAAATATTGAGATCAACGCCCAGGAAGAAATTAAAATGAATGCTGGTACTAATATGATTGCTAGAGTTACGGAAGATCTTTCTATCAACGCTAAAAATGGTACAGAAATGATAGAAAAAAATAAAACTTTAGTAGCTAAGGAAATTTTAGAAAATGCTGATAAAGTTCGTATCGAGAGTGCTAAGGAAAATATGGAGCTGGTTAGTTCTAAGCAAGTAGATGTTCAAGCAAAAGATAAAATCAAACTATTTTAGTAGTAATCATAGGTAATGGCTCGACTGGATATTGGAACTAGTATTATAGAAGAAACAGAGAATGATAAGCTTGATCACTTTTCTTATAATCCCTTAGGAGTAGCGAATACCTATGGTGTTGTATTAATTTCGGAAGATGAGAAACAGCAAAGACTTCAGATTCACTACGAAATTGACGTAATATGTTTAGATGAAACAGAAGACAATCATTTCGAGTTTGAAGTTTTTAAACATCAGGTATATATAAATGAAAAAACTCCCGATATTCTCATAGACGAGTTATCAGAACGATGTGGTAAAGTAATGTATCCATTATTACTTAAGGTAAATAGACAAGGGCTAGCTGTTGGTATACTGAATCAAGAAGATATTATAAAAAGATGGGAAACAGAGAAAGATAGTATCAACCAATCCTATAAGGGAAAAGAAACTGATCTGTTATTAAAAAATATGGATATTGTGGTTAATAATACAAATCAATTAACTGATCTCGTACTGCAACGAGATTGGTTTATAAAACTGTTTTTTTCTCCTTTATACAATATCAATTTAACTGATAAAAAAAAGAATAAGATATCATTTCCGTTTATCCCCTACGCTCCTGGAGTAATCTTTGAAACAAAAAACAAAATGAGTACGCATTCTAATAAAAAAAATGATATCGTCATTAAACAAAAAGGGAAGTGTATTGATCCAAGAAGTGAAAGAGATATATTAAGAGGAAATCTGATTTCCATTGATAAAATTAAAAAACCGGTTAAAGGTAAATTGGATCTAAAATATCAAATTTATAAAGATTCATCAATAGCTGATGCCATTACAGGAGTTTGTAATTTAGATTTCCCTTCAGGTAAAATCAAAAACATGACAGTGGAGATGTACAATTTAAAAAACAAAACTCCCCTATCATCCGCTAAGAGAGCTGCGCTTTTTGAAATAACTGAAGAAGAAGAAAAAAACGTACCTAAGAAGAAGAAAAAACGTTTCTTTTTCTTTGGAAAATAAAACAACAATAGCACTAATATAGACTAAGAAATATGAGTACAGGACATGTAGTAGTAGATGGAGCATTATGTAAGTGTCAATTTGGTACGACGCCTGATACGTTGGTTGTACAAACACAAACTAAAGCATACATTAATGATGGACAAGCAAGTAAGAAACTAGTTGCAAACACTAGGGACATCGGTATACCATTACAAGCCAAAACTTTTGGTCAATGTAAATTACAACCTAGTTCTAGTGGATATCTACCTTGCGTTCCTGCAATTACCCAATGGCAAGATTTTTACGACAAAGTAATTTTGTCTAATCAAGGACAAATACTTACTGAAAAGAGCAAAGCTATGTGTGCAATCTCTGGATCACCTAGTGTAGAATTCACTTGGCATGGTCAAACAGCTGCACCTGGTAGTAGTTCTGTCGAGGAAGCAGATGAGGAAGTCCAGAGTCATCTGAACCCTTTGGTAAACATGAAAAAAATGAAAAGAGTATCTTATCTAAGACTTGAAAACGAATCTTAACCAAACGTAATTGTTATTGATATTATGGCAGTAAAAAATAAAATACAAATATCAGGAGATGTTATTATTGATCATGATCAGTATTTAATTACAGCAAAACCTAATGGATTAATAAAATTAAGTTTAGAAGAACTTGGTGATAATGAGGAAAAATCCGAAACAATAAAATGGCTTTCTCATTGGTTTCACGGTACACCAGATATTATAAAACAAGACACTCAATTTCATCTGAAAAATAAATTAAACTTAAGAGTTGAAGAAGTTTATTCTGGTGGTGGTCTTGGATGGATAGAACCCTTTAAGGATGGTGACACACCATTATGTAAAGCTCCACATGGATACTTTTTTAATTGTATGGGTTCTAGAAGTATTGATAGAATCGAATGGAGAGAGTATCAGACTGATGATAATGGACCGCTAGTAGATTTAGATGAAGGCAAGCATTATGGACAGGGAGTTCAATTACATATATACACTACAGGTCTTTATGGACAAGAGCTACAGGTATATCTAAGAGATGTTCGTAAAGTAAATGCAGATTTAACAGCTGATACAGATTTTAAAGACGATAGTAAAGACAATATAAAAGAATATTTTGGTGCAGAAGTAGATGTATATATAGATGAACAAGGAAATAAAGTACAGAAGGCAATTATTACTATTAATATAGAGCATCGTTGGCGAGTATTGGCTAGTGGTTGGTTTAGTAGTTATGGTCTGGATATAGTGCCTATTGTTAGAACTACCTTAGACAATGTTGATCACGGAGATTTTACTGGCAGCAAATATGAATTACCTGTCGAAGTACCAATTCGAGGGACTAAAATAGAAGCTCCAGAAGTGGTTAAATCAGGCAATAACCCAGTTATCATTGAAAAAATCGAAACTAATCCCGCAGAATTCCATCCTTGTAGATATGAGAAAATATTAGTATCATTTGAAGAGGACAATGAGGAAAAAACTTTGACTTTATATGATAGCAAAGATCAAGGAAGAAAAGATGAATTAGAATACCCCATAGTAGTTGGAACAGATCAAAAACGAAAAAGGTTTAAAATTCAATTAGAAGATGTTAATACCGATGATTGTCGTTTTCTTGGTAAAAATAATGAACATAAAAACCACGTAATTGATATTACATCATTACAGAAAAAAATAGATAATGGATATGGTACAAGAAGTAAACAATGGCGAGGTGGTAATACTGAAGATCTAGCCAAAGAAGTTGGATTACCAACTGGTGAAGTGAAAAATAAAAAAGGCGATACTCTTATAAATGGAGAAATAAAAACTGAAAAATCTGGTGATCAGAACGACGATAGAATTATTGATGCCAGTCATATAACAAATCAACTTGACATTGTTGGTAAAATAATGAAGATAAATGGAAAAAAGTCTTTTAATATTTTAGAAAAACATCGCCCTTTTATATTAGAACAGCCTACTGATGAATTATTAGAATTGGAAGTAGGTTACGATTTCACTTTTGGAGGGAGTAAACATTACGTAATGGGGTTATTAACTTCTATGATCCCTAATCGACAAGCTGCAATACAAAAATACCCTCTTGTTGTAGAAACCTGTGCCCGAACACATCCATTGGATATATTGGTAGTGCCAGACACTAAATGTACCATTCAATTAGCTTTTAACTATGACCTTAAACAGTATAACTTGGTTAGAGAGGCTTATCATCAAAAGTGGAAACGTAGAGAATTGGAAGCTGAGGACGTAAAAAAACGATTAGAAGCGAAGAGAGATAAGTCTCAAGCAATTCATATGGATAAATATCTTGCCGCGGAAGAAGCAAAAGGAAAAAAGAAGAAAAAATTAAAAAGAGAGGAAGAAAAATATTTTAATAAAAAAGTAGCTAATAAAAATAAAAAAATTAAAGAAGCTAATAAAAAATTAAAAAAAGCTAAATCAAAAACTAGTAAATCGGGTCAACTTAGTAAAGCTATTGATTTACTTGAAATGGATGATGCTATAGAAAACAAAATATTAGATATAGAGTTTACTGCTATTGTTGAGTTTGATCGCCCATATGGAGCTATCGAAGTTACTCCTCATTTTGCGGAAATTGTAAACTTCCTTAAAAAAATTGTTGATATCAAAGAAATGGTTGAGGGAATTATTAATGGAAAAAACTCAGATACAACAAAAAAATCTCCAAAAGGCAACTCAAAAAGGACAGACAATCTAAAAAAAGCACTAGATAAAAAGAAGAAAACTGGAGTAAAGAAAAGTAATTGGAGTTTCGAATTTTTAGATCCATCTATCGCAGTATCTTTTAGTTGGCATGCAGAACGACCAAAAGACCTAAACAAACCTGTAATGGGCACTATGTTTACTGGAGTAATAGATATGAATCCGCTTTTTGGATTCCAAATAAAATATGACGTCTATCAATTATTATATAAAATTAAGCATCCAGCAGTCTTAGCTATTGTTGCAACTTTGGATGTTCTAGATGAACTTGCGGGAGATAATTTCGATATAGACCTAGATCTTATTGTTACTTCAGAAATAAGCGGAACTATGATGGGAATGATAAATACTGTTCCTGGTAGTAAGTATATTGATCGCTTAAAGGAAGATGAGGATGATACACCTGCAAAAGTGGGTGGAGCTGTTAATATAGTTTTAGAAGGCAAGATACAGGTAAACGGAGAATTCGAATCATTTATGTTTGGAAAGTATAATGCCTATGGAGAAGTAAGTGCTAGTGTAGAAACGGGTATTTCAATGGAGTTTGTTACAAAAGCGAACCAAGAAATGTTATATATCGAACCAGAGATAAAATTTGAAGGTCTAATTCTAAAAGGAAATGTAAAGGCAGGAATAACTAAAGTTCAAAAAAAGATAAAGGAAAAAGATCGTAAATCAGATGATGATTATGAGATGCTAGAAAATGAAGCTAAGCAAACTACCGAAAAACTACCCTCTTCGGGTGATCCAATAGAAGCATTAGAAAAAGAACAAGGAATTCATTATAAGACACACGGAGAAATAATTGTGTTAGATCCTTATGAATGGGAAATAACAAAATGGCAAATACCGTTATATAAATTCAAATGATAAAATGAAAAAAATTGTCAGCGTATCACTACTTATTATCTTAAGTTTAACTAGTTGCGCACAACGTAAACAAAAAAATAATTTTTCTCCTGATATGGATATCAATGCAATATTAGAAAATGATCCTTATATAGATCAACTACAAAAATATGATTATGAACCAGAATACGTAATTAAGATAAGATCTCATTATGCTTATGAAATTAGAGTAAACGATATGCCTGCTGCAAATAATTTTAGCACATCAACAGGTACGATATGGTATCCTATTAATGACAATATATTAAAGAAAGGTAAACAATCCCTGTCGATTCATATTTACCCTAGATATACCGATGATGAAACTCAAAAGACACACCTCGAAGATCCATCTGATTACGATTTTGAATTATGGATAGAACAATCTGCTTGGGTAAATGGTAGTAAAGAAGAACCTAAAACCGTATTACAATATGAAATTCCTAAAATAGATGAGAATGGTAATGAAATAGATTTTTATCAGTTACGATCACATCATGAAGAGTTAACATTTAATGCCACAGTACCTTATATTCTTACAGGATGGAGTGATAGCAAAGTGTTTAAGAAAAAAGATAGTGTTGAATTAGAAAAAAGAGTTGTAGAGTTCTATAAGAATTACAGACAACTAATGGTTGATAAAAAACCATTAAAATTAGAAATATTAGGGTTTAAACAGGCTTATGAAATGGCTCAATCTACATATACTGATAAAGATAAATTATTTGAGGATAGAAAAAAATATATTAATGATTTTGCTAAAGAGAAATTTATAATGGCAAGATTAGAAAATCATAAAATGATTTATTATGGAGATAACCGTGTTGTAGGATTAGTCTTTAAAAACAATCCTGATAAAGGGGAATCTGCTATTGCTAAAAAATTTCTCAATGAAAGTGGACAGAGAAGAATAACATATTATTCTTTATTACTTCACCAGCCCAAAGGATCAGATAGTTTAGAGATTATACGATAACTCTAAATTTTCAAACAAAAAATGAATTGTGACTTCAAAAAAGAAGAAAAAAAAGAAAAGAAAAATAGGCTGTATGTCTGTAATTATTACATTGATTGCAATCATTTTTACCTTTCTTAATTTTAAATGGTATACACAAGATAGGTTTTGGATAACATATTATGGTACTCCCCATGAGATGGTAGTGGTAGCGTTAGATTCTTTTAAGAGTTATAGACGATATGAATATAGTCATACTTTAAAGTTTGTTGATACAGTAAATTTCTCAGATGATCATATAGATTTTGTTTCTATCGACTATAGAATAAATGTAGGTAAAAGAATAGATGTTAACGTTTTAGATAATAAAGCCGCAGTTACTGAAAAACCTAGTATCCCGTATTCCATATTCTGGGGAGTATTAATGCTTGGTTCTTGGTATCTTTTCTATAATACAGTGTTGTATAAATTCTTTAGTAATGATTAAATATAGCGTCTTAAATGTTTGATTCTATTTTCGACTTTGTTCCTTATTTCATAGGCTTTGTTGTTATTTCCTTGATCTTATCTTTAAGAAAAAAAATAAAACAATTTACTGTTACAAAAGATTTTGAATTATCAAACATTAAGGATATAACCAATGGTCTGGTAAAGGTGGAAGGGACGATATCTTCATTGGAAAACCTTATTTCTCCTCTAACAGAAACCAAATGTATAGGATATGTTTATAAAAAAGAAGAGCATAAATATATAAGAGGAAAAAATGAACCTTCAGGTATCCAAGGTGCTCTTCCTAATGGTTATACAAAATGGGTAACAACAGAATCTTTAGAAAAATGTTCTGATTTTTATATAGAAGATGATACAGGTAAGATAAAGGTGATTTCTAAAGGTATAGTAATGGGGATAAAAAGCCATGAAACTAAATTTACAGAATCCAGAAAAATACTTCACGAAGAATATTTGATACTCCCGGATGATCATGTATACACGGTCGTAGGAACTGTTTCGAAAGATAAAAAAGGAACATTGATAATTAAAAAAGATAAAGAAGAAAAAAAACTTTCCATATTAGATGTCAAATATGATGAGTTGGTTAATGATATTTTGATACCCAATCTTAAACAATTTGGGTTTGCTTTGTTAATTCTTGTGTTGTTTGGGTTTTTAATGTATTATTTTAGAAACTCATAGATTTCAAAATGAGTAATAAAGCATAGTTTACAGAATTCACCAAAAAGAAAGTGGAATCAATTACAAAATCAATAGAGTAAAAAGTATTATTTAGATAATTCAAATAAATTTGATAGAGTAAGGTTAGAATTGTTAGATTCAATTATTTCTCTATTGGGATATGTAAAGATCATTCAAAAAACGTATTGTGATGAAAACTTTAAAAAAAATAGGGCTTATATTTTCGGGAATAGCACTAATCGTTGTATTACTAATTTCTTACTTACTTTTTAAAAGAGAAACCAAAGAATGGACAGAAAATATAACTGTTGCTCCAAATACTGAAATATCAATAAACCTAATGAGTTCTCAGCGAGGATATTTTGGGGGTCACGGTCTAGGATGGGGTGGCGGAGGTCAAAAAAACTTAATAGAATTTGAATATGACAGAGTACAATATGAAGATGAGATGCCCTATACTCCTATTTCTATCAAATATTATGATAGGCATTTTTACATCATATATTTTGATAGAGAAACAGATTTTAACAAGATAAGTTTCAGATTTTTTAAGTCAACCAATGAAGGAGAATTTAACGAAATTGAAAGCAGTCAATTTCCAAAGCAGATCGCTATCCAAAATAGGTGGTTTAGTAATCAAGAAAAACAAAATAAGATAGAACAATTACAACTAAACGAAATAAAAGGTTCTCTAACAGCAAAAGTATGGTATCAATTGGAAAAAGGAATAGATTATTATGAAATGCCATCTTATATTCCTTTAGACTTTTTAGAATCATATAGAGAGAAGTATATAAAATGAGCGTAATGAATTTGACAAAACAAAAAGTAATTTTTCCTCTCATAGTATTACAGATTGTAAGCTGTATATGGTATCTATTACCTTCTATGAGTCATACTCATGTTCCTGGAGGATTCATTAGAATGCTCATTTTTGGAGGAATTGCATTAGTATTATTAGTGATAACAACCATTTTGTATTTCATGTATAAACCTACTGGATTATTATGGAAAATACCTTTTGTAATTTCTATTGGAATGATCCTGTTAGCTTGGTTTTATAGTAAATAAGAAGAAAAGAATGAAAATTAATAATATAAAACTCAAAGTACTTTTTTCTTTTATAGTAGTAGTATTGATAATTAGTTGTCAGCCAACATTGAACAAAGGAAATTTAAAAATTGATGACATACCATCTAATTTTAATGTTCATAAATTCTATGAAGAATCTTTAGTATACGATGCTAGTGCAGATACAATAAAAGTAGGTAACCCTTTCTCTGGCGGATCTACTCAATTTGGTATTCAGTATAATCAAGGACATTATATGCTTGGCAGAAAAGTAGCAGAATTTTATAAAATTCCGTTTGAACGGATACATATGAGAGTAGATAATGAAGATCAACTTTCGAGTATTTGTGCAGTGGGTTTTTACGTTGATCTAGAAACCATTCTGAAGTCAATTAAAAGAATAAATGAAGTATATAGTAAAATTGAGATCAGTAAAAAGTTTAAAAATAGTTTCAAAGAAAGTTTTAACCCTTATTTTTGGAAAAATGAGGATAAGCAAATTTTATTATTTTGGAATGAAAATGAAGAGAAAAACTCAAATTCGGATATAACATATAAAGTTTATCTGTATATAACAGATTTGGAAACTTCCTTATCCATAGGAAACTATGAGCATGAAAAAGATTGGAAGTATTATATTCATTATGATGAAGAATCAGAATTTTATTAATGTTAAAAGTCTAAATAAATAATTAGAATTTAATAATAATGTGTCTTCATTTATATATCATAAATAAAACAATGAACTCCTCAATATTACTATTTTTCTTATTTCTAATACTCATAATAATTATTGGAGAATCTCAAAAGCGCAAAAAAAGGAAAAATAGAACAAAACCAATAATCTCAGATATCAAAGATATATCTAATGGATTTGTTGAAGTAAAAGGAAAACTTACGCAGATTAAGAAAATGACCTCTCCAATAACAAAATCAGAATGCATTGGATACAGTTATTCTGTTATGCGCTTTAATTCCTCAAGAAAAAGAAGTAGGAGTTCTATAGATAGAGGAATATCTGAATTAAAAGAGCGTGATAGGCATATGAAATGGAAGACAATATCTTCTGATACAGCATGTAATGATTTTTACATAGAAGATCAGACAGGTAGAATCAAAGTAAAAGCTAAAGACATTTCGATTTCACTTCTTCAGGTTAACCAAACAGATAAAAAAATATCTGGACATACGCATACCGAGAACTTGTTGCTTCAAGATGATAAAGAATATATACTAATCGGTACAGCAACATATAACAAAAAGAACGAATTGATCATTAAAAAAGATGAGAATGAATTTTCTATTAGAGACCCATATTTTGATAAAATATACAAAAGTGATTTGCCTGATAAAATCAGTAAATATGGTTTAATTTTTATGTTGATCTTAATTGGGTTACTATTTCTGTTCTTAAATAACTTTTTCAAATAGTTATCTTACAATTTATTTTTAATTGTTCGTTACAATCATATAGTTTAATCTTTTTTACTCCTATCGCCTATTTTAAATGAAAAATAAAATTTTTAACTTCATAAAATCATTACTTTTTATACTTCTGGGTTTAGTACTTATTGATTATTTCGGAGTTATCCTTGGAGCTATCATTTTATTTATATTAACCATCCTATGGTTCTTAATACCAAATAAAGTAGAAAGAACCATTATCAAATTAAAAAAAGAACTTCCTATTTCTCAAATTAGAGATATTCAAAATGGATTGGTTAAAATTAAGGGTACTATTCAAGCTATCGATCCACTAATATCAGAAATAAAGAAAAAAGAATGTATTGCATATTCTTATAAAACCGAAAAGAGTAGGTATACCAGATCAGGAGGAGTAGGAAAAAGTAGAACAACATTTTCAACACTATCAAACAATGTATTTTGTAACCCCTTTTTGATAAAAGATCAAACTGGAGAAATAACAGTGTCATGTGAAGATCTAGAAATTCGTTCTTGGTCAAAACCAAAATCAAATAGAGAAGCTAATAAAAGATATACAGAACAACGCCTAAAAAATAATAAAGAAGTTATAATAATAGGAAAGACTATTGACACCGATAATGGAAAACAGATTGTTGTAGATCCTGAAAAAAAAGTTTTTGTATTATATGATGTACCCCATTCTTAACTCCATTAAACCGGTAAAAAACTTAACAAAACAACTAACAACAACAATAATAATGAAATACAAGAGTATCGTAATAATCTTTAATACTATAGCCATTTTAATAACATTTGCCAGCTGTTCTCAAGATTATACTGATGGGCGATATCAGGTTTTTAATAAAGAAAACTCCTTATATAGTTACCTAGATGAGAATAATGAAGAACAAGTCACTCAGCTTACATTTAGTGAAGGACTAGCAGCAGTCAAACTACACGCTATTGATTCCAGTGGTTACATAAATAAAGAAGGAGAAATCATTCTAAAAACTAATGCAGATAATGTATATAATTTTTCAGAAGGAATAGCTTGTGTAGAAGTTGATTTTAAGTTAGGCTATATCAACAAAAAAGGAGAATATATCGTAGAACCTAAATTCGAAGGATTAGCTCACAAATATAACAACGGAATAGCCTTGGTTAGTATTAACAATCTTTATGGCTTTATTAATAAAAAAGGGGAATACATTGTAGACCCCAAGTTAGATTATGCGCTGTCATTTGAAGAAAATGTGGCTCGTGTGGTAGACACAACCAGCTTTTTGTTTTCCTATATAAATGAAAAAGGAAAAACAATCATTAAACCTCAATTCGAAAAAGCGGGCAATTTTACTAATGGATGCGCCGCGGTTAGTATTGATGGGGATTTATATGGGTTTATAAACAAAAAAGGAGAAATATTTATCAAACCTCAATTCGAGCAAGTTGGTAATTTCATAGGTGAATTAGCACCTGTACGTATAGATGATCAGGGAGGCTACATAAATAAACAAGGAAGCATTACAATCCCACTAAAATTTGAAGATGTTGCTAATTTTGAAGATGATCTTGCTAGAGTAAAAATCAATGATAAATGGGGTGCTATAAATACTAAAGGAGAATTTATAATTAAACCAGAATTTGATAGATTATACCCTTTTAATAATGGTATTGCTCGTATGGTACTCAATAGAAAATACGGATATATTAATAAAAAAGGAGAAATTATAATTGATCCTGTTTTTATAGCTGCTGAAGATTTTGAGATTGGAGTAGCATACGTAGAAGATGGTAAATACATTGGTTACATAGATCGTAAAGGAAAGTTTGTCTATAAAAAGGCTAAAAACTAAAAGAAAATATAACTATCAAACAGGTAAATTAAAGGTACTTTCTGATAAAGAAAACTAGACTATACCTTAGTAAAAGGTTTTATTCTCGTCTTATTGTATCATCATAGTTAACGGTATCGAATACGTACTTAACATAACCTCACCACTCTTATTCTTTGCTGGACTAATCACCTTCAGGTTATTAATAATTAGTTTGAGATCATACGTTAGCGTTTCGTCTGGAGATTTTGCCTTTATATTTTTAATCTCCCCATCTTTATCTATAGCAAAAAAGACAAATACCTTAATTCTCTGATGATTATTTAATGAATCGTACTTTTTCAAATCCAAAGCATCCACAATACTGTTTCGAATAGCCTTATTTAAACAACCACTACCCTTCTCATCCTTACATCCTTCTAAAACGGGATATTCTGTAACTACCGAGTCTTCCAAACTTCTTTTCTCTACTTTTACCTTCTTAAAAACAGAATCAATCTTTTTTTCGACAGCTTTATTCTCTTGTCTATGCTCAATTACAGGTAAAAAATCAACCTTCTCGTCTTCAGTTTTTCGTACCTGAAGTTTTATTCGTTCTATAAATCCAAATACTATTTTTTCTTCGACATCAACAGGCATCAGTGTTAACAATTGCTTGTTCTTCAAAGAAATCAGATTTTCTCCCTCTATTGTACGCCAAATGGAATTTTCAAACTCTTTAATATTTCTTTTCATCTCTTCGTGCTCACCATCATAAATAAATAAAAAATGACCATCTCCTTTAAAATGTAGTATGGTTTTACCCAACTCCTCAAGTATTTTGATTTCTCTTTTATCTTTAAACTTATTTTCGGGAACTATAACCTCTTCAACTTTCCATTTACCAGCTATAAAATCATTATCAACTTGTTGACCTAAAAGAATATAAGAATTAATAAAAAACACGAATAAGCAACCGATACACTTGGAAAACATTAAATAGTTATTTTAGTTAAGTACAATAAGCCAAGAAAGATAACAAATCCTATAGATACTCCTCTTACTATTAAAAAAATTCTGAACCCTACAAAAGGATGTCATGAAAGGTTATCTCACTACATAACTTACACAAGAATCAAACTCAAATGATGACAAAAGATTTCTAATAATTATACCCGCACAAATTTTTTTCGAATAATTAGGGTAACAATTATATGAGTAACTGTATATAAGTTTGACGACACGATTTTAAGGGGGAAAACACCCAATTTTATGTAAGAAAACACAAAAATAACATTGTTAACTATAACACTTTTAAAAAATTAAGTATTTTTATAATAGATTGGTTAAATACAATTTTTGACACTTTTTAGACAATTCTTATATATCAGAACTCTTCCCAAATCGTTCGAATTGTTTATGAAGTTAACTATACTAGTGAATAGTACACTAAATATAAATACATATAGGATTTTAGTATTAGTGCACTCTATAAAACAGAAAACAACGAGAAATTATGGCTCTGCAATCAAACACACAAATATTTATAGGTGGATCTCCAATATCTGCATATAAAAGATTAATGCTCCATCAGGAAATTGATGCACATCACGTTCTTGAACTTTTATGCAGAATGGATGTATTAGAAACTATAGCTGGAGAGATCGCATCAGAAAGTAAAAACTATCTAGGCGAGATTCTCACGGTAAAAGTTTCTTCTCTTGATACTGCCAATGGATATAAGGAATTAGAATTTAAAGGAATAGTAACTTCTGTTAGCAATACCAAAGGATTTCATCAGCAAAGTGGTGATATGGTTTCTATAAAAGCACATAGTTGCAGTATTATAACCGATGATGGACCTCATTATGACTCGCATAGTGACGTAGGACTCTCCGAAATATTAGACAAAACGTTTCAGGGATATGATAAATCCAAATTAGAAACCAATATTAGCCCACAGAATTCTGAAACTCTTCATTATAGTGTACAACATAATGAAAGTTCCTTTGAATATGCCAGTAGGTTAGCTGCACAATACAGCGAATGGTTTTTTTATGATGGAAGTAAACTGGTATTTGGAAAACCGGAAGATAAAGATACTACAGAATTAAATTATGGACATGATCTACAAGAGTTCTCTTTAAACCTCAACCCTACTCCTAATAACTTTAAATATTTTACCAACGATTACCTAACAGATGAGCAACACGAGATGGCAACGGCTCAGGTAAATTCTGGTGTAAATGGATTTAATGGATTTACCAGCGAAAAAAGTGATGCAATCTTTGCAAAAGAAACCAGTGTATATGTTAATTCTTATTACGACCCTCAATTAAAAAGGAGACTAGATAAACACGTAGAGCAACAAAAAAAAGCTACAGAAATAAGACAAGTTCAAATCCATGGCACAAGCGATAACCCTGGAGTAAACCTGGGACAAGTCGTGAAAATAAAAGGAGAACAAGCGGATTATGGAAATTTTAGAATTATTAGTGTTTCGCATAGCTCTAATGAAAATGGAAAATATCAGAACCGTTTTGTTGGTGTAACAGCTGATCTGGATGTATATCCTAACACTAATATGATGGCCTTTCCAAAAAGTGAATCACAAGTAGCCACTGTAATGGATAATGCTGATCCAGAAGGTATGAGTCGAATAAAAGTACAATTCCCTTGGCAAAAAGCCAGCGGAGAAGAAACTCCTTGGCTACGTGTGTTAACTCCTCATGCTGGAGGTGGAAAAGGTTTTCAGTTTACACCAGAGAAAGATGAAGAAGTTATCGTAGGTTTTGAAGGTGGTAATGCAGAAAGACCATATGTTATGGGAGCCCTTTTTACAGGTGGCAGTAATGCAGGTGACTGGAAAACCGAAAAAAATGACATCAAAGCTATCAAAACTAGAGGCGGGCATACATTATCTTTCTCCGATGAAGATGGAAAAGAGACCATTACGATTACCGATAAAAACGGCAACTCAATTATTTTAGATACTTCTAAAAAAGAAATAAACATCAGCGCACCAGAAAAAATTAATTTTTCATCAAAAGAAATTAATATCAATGCTTCAGAAACTGTAAACATTGATGGTACCAATAACGTAAATGTTACTTCCAAAGAAATTCTGAATGATGGAAGTGCAAAAGTTACTGTTAACAGTGGTGCTAAAGTAGAAATTGGTGCTCCGAGTACATTAGTAGAAGGAAAAGCTGAGTTAAAACTTACCAGTAAGGGTATGACTGATATTGATGGTACAGCAATGACTAATGTAAAAGGAGGATTATTAAACCTTAATTGCGGTTAATACACCATGAATAACGAACATAATCCCATAGCGCAATTAATTACTACAATCCAACAAAAATGGATTGATGAGGTAAGCCCTAACGATCATATTAAATTGGTAAGATGTTTAATAAAACCTGATCAAGCAAGATTGTATGAAGGGTTCTTACGTTTAGAATCTACTCCTAATGGAGGATTGCCAGATGTTCCCATTGTATTACTTACTGCTTTCGAAAATAAAGAAACACATAGTAAAAAGTTAATCCAGGATTGGGTGGAGACATTTAAAAAAGATGAAAAACTACAACAAGACCTCGATACCAGAAATCTAAAATTTGATTGGGATGTTTTAGAATTCGAAACAAAACTCGAAAATGAGAATACCGATTGTGATGTATTGTTGTTAGAAATGTTAAGCACCTTTCAGAAAGCAATGCCAAATCCACAACTACCATTAGCATTATCCCTGTATCCTTACTCCGTAGAAGAAACTAAAGAGTATGGAAAATGGATTGATAAGCTTATGCAATTAGGGTTACCCGATAAGGTCCGATTGATGTTTTTTGACTATGTAGAAGAACGATACTTTGATCTGCTTATAAAAAAGCACAGTGGTATATCAATCTCACTTGCAGTTCCTTTAGATTTACAAGGAGCTATCAACAAAATTGCTTCTGCCGGAGATCCTAATGATCCCGAAGTACAGTTTAGACAATGTATGATCGAAATGTCTAAAAGTGTAACTAAAAAGAATTTACAAAGACTTCATACCTGGGGAAAAAAAGGATTAACCGTTACTCAGAAGTCTGGCAGTAAATCTGCGTTTGCCACAGCTCATGTGATCTATGCCGGGATGCTTTTTAATTTTAAAGAATATAAAATTATAGAAGAATTACTGCAAAAAGGATTAGCCATTGCTAAACAAGGATTATCGGGAGGAGATGAAACCTGTAAACCTATTATTGTACAAAATTATGGATATCAAGCTAGTTGTAAACAGTTACAAAAACAAAAAGATACAGCAGCGGATTTATTTTGCAAACAAGCAGATATTTCAATTGAATATGGTTTTGGACCACAAGCGTTAACTGCATGGTGGTTAGGATATAATGTAATCAAGAAAAGAGATAAAAAAAGATATATAGATATTGTTACTAAAGCGTATCAATATGGTGTTTCATTAGCACCAGAAATGATAAAATCCACCTGTATGGCCTACATCGCCGCAGATTATTACAATATCAAGGAAAATAATAGAAATATAAACGAATGTGAAGCTATAGATATCTTTATGAAAGAAATTGAAGGAGAAGAATGGAGAGAAAGCGTAGAAGCACATCGTAAAGAAATGGAAAAAAAGAGTCTTTCAATTTTAAACTGGTTCTAGATATGTTATTAGCAAGTAAACACTTTACTCCTGTCATCGGAATTGATATACATATCGTAATCATTCCACCTGGAGTTCCTGTTCCAATACCGCATCCGTATATTGGTATGGTGATTGACCCAATGGATTATGTTCCTATAATTGGATCTACCGTAAATGTTAATTGTGTTCCTAAAGGGAATAGTGGTACCGCAGGGATGATCGGAACCATGGTACATATCCCTATGGGAGGTCCTTTTGCCATGGCTCCAATGATTGGTCACGATTCTATGAACTTTTTTGGAAGTACAAAAGTGAGTGCAGAAGATGCTTACTTCACTCCTGCTGGGTATATGACAATGACCTGTAATGATATCGGAATGCCACTATCCGCTACACCAGGAAAAAAAATGAAACCTATTCCTACTTTATATCTCCCCTCATCGATGAGCGTGCCATTACCCATGGGAAAACCTGTAAATGTAGGTGGTCCGTACGCTCCCGATTTAATGGGAATGTTGATGGCATTAGTCATGTCTTATGGTTTTGGAGCTTTAATGAAAGGAGCCGGAAAACTTGCCAAAAAAGGACTTACCAAACTTAACCACGCATTACCTGCTACTAGTGGATTAAAGAAAAAGATGTGTAAAATGGGCTTCGAACCTGTAGATTTGATTACAGGTCGTATGGTATATGAAGGAGAAGACTTTAGTCTTGCAGGCCCTATACCAATTAGATGGGAACGTAATTGGTACTCCGATTCTGGATATGAAGGAATGATGGGACACGGAATGCATTGTAACTATGATCTAGCGCTACACATCGATTATGACAAAGATGCTATAGTGATGCGATTAGCTGACGGAAGAATTACCTCTTTCCCAATGTTACTAACAGAAAATGAATCTTCTTATAACAGACCAGAAAAACTAACGCTTACATTCATTAATGGTAACACTTATGAAGTTATAGATCACGAATCACAACAGACATATACCTTTACTAAATATACAGACACTCTTTATAAACCAACTAGTTTAAGAAATCCTGAAGGTTTTAAAATTCAATTTATATACAATGCTGTTTATAAACTAGAACAAATCATCG
Organism: uncultured Aquimarina sp.; assembly: GCF_947492405.1. Lineage (GTDB taxonomy): Bacteria > Bacteroidota > Bacteroidia > Flavobacteriales > Flavobacteriaceae > Aquimarina. The sequence goes on along the minus strand of NZ_CANLMP010000001.1, from coordinate 55,298 downwards.
ATGCCGCTGGCAGAAGAATTAATTTAGATCTGGATGAAGAAAATAGAGTTACTAAAGTTACAGCTACACACCAAGGAGAAACCAGAACGCTGGTTCAGTATGCATACAATAAAGATGGAGATCTAATAAAAATTATTGATGCATTAGATCAAGCAACCGTAATGGAGTACGAAAATCATCTGATGATCAAAAAAACGGATCGTAACGGACAAGCTTTCTACTGGAAATATGATGGAAAAACTACGGGTGCTAAATGTATTGAGACCTGGGGTGATGAAGGAATTCTTTCAGGAACCATCGAATATAACAAAGGATATAATGTGGTAACAAACTCACTTGACCAAGAGAGTATTTATTATTTTAATAGCTTAAATCTTTGTACACAGGTTACCGATCCAATGGGTGATCATATCTTTCACGAATACACTCCATATATGGAACCGTATCGCGATATTGATGAAGAAGGAAACATTACTGGATATAGTTATGATGAACGTGGAAATTTAACTGGTTTACACCAACCAGATGGTTCTGTTATTGGATTTGTTTATGATGAAAAAGATAGGTTAGTTCTTACTAAAGATCCATCTGGAGGTTCTGTAGTAAAAACTTTTGATAATGATCGTCTACACGCAGTTATTGGATTAGACGGAGGCGTTACTTCTTTCGAGTATAATGAATCGGGATTAATTAATGAAGTCAGAGATAATGCCGGAAACAGAACAAAACTCGAGTATGATGAAGATCATAACCTACATAAACTTACGCTACCCAATGGAGCAGTTTCTAGCTGGAAATACGACCCATGGGGAAGATGTTTGCATACTAGAAACTCCGAAGAACATCAACAGCAATTCTTCTATGATGAGTTAGATCGTATTTATCAAATAAGACAAGCTGACACTAATCTTGTAAAGCTGAAGTACAATGCATATGATGAGGTCATCCAAACGGTGGATCAGAAAAAACGTGAAGTCAATTTCGATTATACCCCCATGGGAAGCCTTAAAATGCGGGAAGAAAATAGTAGAAAAGTCTACTTTAAATACGATACCGAAGAACAACTAAACACCATTACCAACGAGCATAATGAATTCTACCGTTTCTCCAGAAATGAAAAAGGAGAAATTATAAGAGAAATTGGTTTTGATGGATTGACCAGAAAGTATGATCGTGATCGTGCTGGAAAAGTACTAAAGGTAAATAGACCGGATGATAAATACACAGAATATGAATACGATCTAAACGGAAGAATCACTCGAGCAGAACATAGTGATGGCACTTGGGAAACCTATAGTTACGATCTTAATGGCAATCTTATTGAAGCAGTAAATGAGAATAGTCGTGTACAACTCATCAGAGATACTGCCGGACGTATCATTGCAGAAAATCAAGATGGACATCTGGTAGAAAGCGAATATGACAACCTTAGTAATCGCACCAATATTACCAGTAGTTTAGGTGCAAACATAGCACTCACCAGAAATAAACTTGGATTGATTGAAGAAATGAATGCCGCTGTTTCTTCAGACAGCTTCTCTCCTTCCAAAGAAGAGATATCTGCCCAAGGCGGACAGAGAGGTTGGAATGCCCAATTCTCCCATAACAGTTTAGGTATGGAAGTAGAAAGAATACTTCCTGGCGGGATCACTAATCATATCGAATACGATAATGCAGGCAGACCCATACAACATAAAGTAACTGCTGGCAATAGGGAAATGCGCCATCGCACCTACACCTGGAATGTAAATGATCGACTCACCAAAATGGTGGATCAATTAACCAAAGGTACAGTAGCATATAGCTATGATGAATTTAACAATTTAGCTGGTGCGCGATACGAAAACAAACAATTTGATTACAAATTACCCGATGAGGTTGGTAATTTATATAGAACCGAAGGCAAAGGAGATAGAAAATACGGAACTGGTGGACAATTATTAGAAGCCGATGGCAATAAGTTTAAATACGACTTAGAAGGAAATCTAATTACCAAGATTACGAACAAAGGAAACTGGGACTATGATTGGTATGGCAACGGAATGTTAAAATCTGTGACTGATCCTAAAAATAAAGTAACCGAGTTCGAATACGACGCCTTAGGCAGACGAACAGCCAAAAAAATACTGTCACCTCGAGCGGAATCGAGAGGCGGTCAAATTGTGAGATTCGTATGGGACGGCAACGTGCCACTCCATGAATGGAAATACGATCTCAATCAACGACCAGAATTGGTAGTCGATGAGTTTGGTATATTAAAAGAAAGTAAACCTGAACCAGTAGAAAACCTAATTACTTGGATATTTGACGAAGGTACTTTTAAACCAGCTGCTAAGATCACAGAAGACGACTCCTACTCTATTATCACAGACTATCTCGGCACTCCTGTAGAAATGTATAATTCTAAAGGCGAAAAAACCTGGCAGGTAGCATATGATATTTATGGAAAAGTACGTAAGTTAGCGAAAGGTTCTTTGGAAGATTGCCCATTTAGGTATCAGGGACAATATGAAGATACTGAAACAGGACTGTATTATAATAGATTTAGATATTATTCTGCTGATGAAGGTGTTTATATCTCGCAGGATCCGATTAGGTTAAAAAGTGGTAATGCCAATTTCTATGGATATGTTTTTGACTCCAATAGCTTGATTGATCCTTTTGGACTAAGTGATTGTGCTCTTTCGGATTTAGATAAAAAAGCAATAGATGCTTGGGATACCTTACCAAAGGGAAAAAACAAAAATATGACAACTGTGGCTGTAGGAAAAGGTAAAAGCGGTCAGCTTTACGTCTCTACAAGTGGTACACATACACCTAAGAAAATTCAAGCATGGGCAGATGCTAATGATGTTAAATTTGTTAATAGTAAGACTTCTAATGTTCATGCTGAAGAATCACTACATAATTTTGCAGGTGAAGAAATGGTTGAAATAGGAAGTAGTAAACCTATATGTCTTGATTGTGAAAATGGAATGAAGAAAAATGGCGTTGGCTTTAATGAAAGTAATACAAAAGGGTCTCGTTCAAATAAAAGAAAAAGAGAAGGAGATTATTCAGGTATGTGGTAATAAAATAAAATATGTCTTTAGAAAATAAAGTTTTAGAATTATTGAACACCTTAAACAAAGAACAAAAAAAGTCTTTTGGTATTTTTTGTTTAGAAAGAGTTCTTAGTTTGTATAAGAAAGTTGATGAAACTGAAAATTTAAATATTGTAGATTCCTCTATTAAAAAAGGTGAAGCATACAAGAGATTAGAATCAATATTTAATGAAGTTAAAAATAAAGAAATAAGTGATATTGATAAGTTAATTGAAGCTTGCGATCCATTAATTCTTGATACTGAGGAGATATTTGATAATACCTCGGAAAATGAAATTTCAGGATTAGTAGCCCAAGGCCTTGATTATCTTTTAAATTTTGAACAAAGTGAAGATGAAGAATTTATTGAATATTGTTCATCAAATAACATTGAAATTCTAAATCAATTAAAAGCTAGAGAATACTATGTTCAAAGCAATTTTAAAGCTAATGATGATGAAATTATGAATTATGTAAAGCCTCTTTTTGAAAAAGAGTATGAAATTCAAATCCAAGCTATTAATTTTATTAAAGAGCAAAACTTAGAAGGTATCAAAAACTTGATTAAAGCGAACTTGATAGAGTGGAGTAACTAAGACCTTAATTGAAAGTTTTTAACTTCATAATATAAAAAAGATAAAACCACTTTATAATAATAAGAGTGGTTTTTTTATACAATTAGCTAGAGCTATCAAACCGATGCTAGAGGTAAAAAGTTTAAATCAGAATACAACAAGCCTAAAGGAAAAGAGAAGCCTAAAGTTAAATGCTGACAAAATAATATGAAAAAAACTTCTAAATTAAACTAAACAAAAAACTACCAAAGGTAAAAGAAGGTTAAAAGCTGCAGATAAACTATTAGATGGTAAAAAACCAAGTCAATTACCTTCGTTAGATGAATTAGAGTTTAAAGACTTAGGATGTAAATAAATATGACAACAATATTAGAACAAGAAATTATCCATCACGATGATTTAGTTGAACAAATTTTTGTGGAGTATGGTAAAGCCGATAAAGAAAAATACATATCATTATTTTTAGCTAGCTTAAGTACTAAAAATATGAATTGGAGAAGTGGTTTATCTGCTTATTCAATTTTGCAGACCTTTCCTAATCATAAATTCAAACTGGTTGAAAATCAAAAACCTTCTCGAATATCACCTTGCGATATTTGCTCTAACTATGAACAGATCGAACTAGATACAGAATTAGTCGAAGAATCTTTTGAAGAAATTGGTGGACTGACAGGTTTTGAACTTTTAGATTATTTTTACTACCTCAAGAAAACTAGTGAGTTAAAACCTATAAAACCTAAAGAAGAAGATCTTGAAATTTTCTCTAAAATATTAGAAATATTAGGTAATGCAGATGAAGAAGAAACAGTGAAAAAGTCAATTCAAACCAAAATATCTAAAATTAAAGAATTTAAATCGAATTCTGAACAAAGACAAGCACTACTAGAAACTTTGGGCTACTGTAGTATTTTAGAGACAGAAGAACATAAAGGTTTATTAAATCAATATACTAATTTGGCTGTTGCTCCAACAAAAACTCATAGTTCTGACTGGAATTATCCTGTAGATTGGTGGTTAGGAAAAAATGGACTTAATAAAGAAGCATTGAAATTCTGGTTTGGAAATTATTCTGAACTCGAAAAATTTTGGACATGATCTGGCATGAACGAACTCTTAGAAGTTGTAAAAGATAAAGTAGGTTCTTTTCTAATAGATAAAGGATATACAAAAAGGGGTAACAATGCTTATATCAAAAAAGAAAAACTTCATAAAAGAGAGGAAGTGATTTCTTTTTCTTCCAGAAAAGGAAGAACTCCACATACAGACCAGACATATATTGGTGTCACATCGGGTATTTATTATAGAGAACTAAACAGTAAGGATAAAAAAATAATTCAGGATTTTTTAAATTCTTATCCTATAATTGCTGGATCTATAGGTCACTTTAAAAATACTGATAGTAAATTTATTTCTATCCCTATTTGCAATACAGATCAAATAGAAAGTGTCTCAAATGAAATTATTAGTAACATAGAAGATGGGGCTTTCAACTTGTTTAAAACATTCCCTACTTTAGAAAGTATCTTAGAAGGAATTGACACAAAAAATGAATGGTTAAACGATTATCATAAATTTATCAAAATAAGGAGCCAGGTAAGAGTAGCTGCAATATATCTATTAACGGAAGATAAAAACAAAGCTGTACAATGGTTTAAAGAAAACGCTACAGATTCTGAAAAATCAAAACAAGAAATCTTAGAAAAAATGGAAGCTAATTGGTGATTCAATAACTAACCATAATATTAATTTATTTATAATGGAAATAACATTAACCTCTCAAATTGGTGGTTCTGATGCAGGTAGTAAATTTAGGAAACCAATAGTAAAACTGAGAAAATCTTTAAAATTACTTAATGATAAAACATATTCAGAATCTATTGAGAAAATAAAAGTATTGCTTAGAATCAGTGGAGAAATAGAAAATTATGATGAGTCTACAGGTATTTATAATCATAGATTAGACAAGAAAAATAAAACTGCTTCCGCTGAAATAATTATATCAAATGAATCCTGGAAGCAAAGTAACGATATAGGACTACTTCTATCTGATTTGACTAAAGTTTTTTTTAATTCTTTATCAGAATATTTAATTGAAAAAAAAATAGAACTTAATAGAGAATCTTTGTTACGGGATGTTGAAAATATTGTAATAACTAATAATAACTCCGAGAGTTAAAACAACTTAGATAGCGGAGTCTTCAACTAAGAAAATGCTTCAGATTCCGAAAAAACTAAGTTCGAAATTCTAGAAAAAATGCAGATAAATTTCATTTCTTAATCCAACATTGATGTAGTATATTTAGAATTCTAATCAACCAACAATGAAAAATTTTAAAATCTACTATATCAACATATTTTTTGTTTGCTTTGCTTTTTCTCTTTTTGCGCAAGACACTACTACAGAGTACATAGAAACTGATGCAATTATTAAAGAAATTAATTTCAAAGTTAGATCACGTAGATCCTCTGCAACCGCAAAAGTAGCTTATAAGACCATAGAAGGAGATAGTCTTACAAGTACAGTGAAACTAATGCATATTCCTTTTATAGGAGCTCTGGACAAGGAAGGTGATAACATTAAAATATTATATAATAAAGAGAATCCTCTCCTACTTACCACCAAGAGCAATTCTTTTTGGCAGTCTTATGGATTATACCTTCTTATAGGATTAGGTATTATTATCTTATTATATAGGTTTATAAAAAGGTCTAAAAAATGCATCCTTGGATCTAGCTTGTTTAAATAATCTCATAATTAACTAAAGAAGTAGTACCTAATTTCTGTACCAGAAATCAACATTTCTTTATATAAATCATTTTTGTAACTTTAAAAATAGAATTACCTACAAGATTTATGGCATTTACAGCAGACGAATTTGAACTTCTTACAGAGAAAACTTCGCTATTTCTTATCATCCTGGATGAACAAGGAAATATCCATAAAGCCAATAAACGTTGCGAAGTACTTTTTTCGTTACCATCAGATAAAATCATTGGAGAATCTATTTATACCTTTTTACTGGATGAAGATGAGCTGAAATTTAAAGCGGTAATTTCGGGACTTTCCAAAAGTAAATCTAAACTTAATACAACATTAGGTTTTGCCAAGCTAGTTTCTGACGCTATTTTATATATAAAATTTGATCTTATTTACCATAAAGGTAAGATTTATGCTTCGGGAATAGATGTTACCGAAGAAAATGAGGAACACAATTTCTTAAAGACCGTATTTAGATTAACCAAAACAGGAGCCTGGCATTATGATCCGGTCCATGATCAAGTATACTTTTCTGATGAATGTTATCATTTGCACGATCTAGACATAGGTACTTCCATAACAATGGAGCAAGCTTTATTATACTATCCTGAAGCATCGCAAGAACGTATAAAAAACTATTGGGATAATCTTATTAAACACGGAACTTCATATGATTATATAGATCAAATAATCACTAAAAAAGGTAAACAAAAATGGATACGCGTAATTGCAGAAGCTATAAAACACAATGATAAAGTTATTTTTATCAATGGTAGTTTTTCTGACATTACTGATCAACAAAATTATATAGAACAGCTAAAATATAATGAGGAAACTAAAAAACTAGCGTTAAAAGGAATTCGGGCTGGATTATTCGATCATTTAATAGAAACCAACATGGTTTTTTATAGCCTGGACTTTAGAAAAATGCTGGGGTTACCATTAAAAGAAGACTTTGTTCCCGAAGAAACTTTCAGAACAATGATACATCCGGATGATGTTGATGATGCTTTACAAAGACATCAAGATAACCTGAAAAAAAATGGATATCATTATTTTAACTATTATCGTCTTAAGCACCTTGATGGCGGATATCGCCATTATGAAATATATGGATACAGGAAAAAGAATGAGAAGGGCGAAACAACCAGAATGATTGGTAACCTTATTGATGTACATCAAAAGAAATTAAATGAACGAACCATAGCAGAAAATCAAAGTCGATTGCTAGCAATGGTAAATAATGGTTTTGCATATACTGTATTGCTCAATACTGCTGGAGAAATTCTAATGGCCGATGAGAACTCTGTAAATATCATAAAAAGAGATTTTAATGTAGATCCTACTGTTACAGCATCTCGTTTTATAGATGTAATGCCTGTTAATTTTAGGAATACCTTTGCTCATGAATTTAATGAAGCTTTAAAAGGAAAAACAGTTAAAAAAGAAATCGAGAGAACCACTATCAAAGGATCCGTACAATGGTTAGAATCAAAATATACTCCCATCAAAGATCAAGAAAATAATGTCAATTCTATTTTAGTTAGTTTTCACGATATTACGGAACAAAAATCTGCGGAGCTGGCCATAAAAGAAGCACATATAAAAGAACAAGAGTTAAGCAGTTTAAAATCAAATATCCTATCTAATTTCAGCCATGAGATAAGAACACCTTTAAACGGTATTATTACGATTAGCAACCTATTATTACTTGGAGAAGAAAATCCAAGTGATCGTAAAAAATTAGCCACTTATCTGGATGAAAGTAAAGAAAGATTGCTTGCTACTATTAATAACCTATCACATTATAGTGAAATAGAAACTATCCAAAAAAATCTCAATTACCTAGAAGTTGATATGAATTACACAGTAGAGACTTCTTATCGAGAATATCGTCATTTTGCAAATTCTAAAAATTTAGAATACATTTTGGAGCTAGATGAAAGCTGCCCTTCTGCAATTATTGATGTAGATGTTTTTCATACAGCTATAAATAATATTATTCACAATGCCATTAAGTACACCAATAAAGGTAAAGTGATTGTTAATGTTAAAGCAAAAAAAACAAGCATTCGTATTTCTATAAAGGATTCAGGAATCGGAATTGGAAAAGAAAGTCTAAGAAAAATATTTGATCCTTTTATACAAGAAAGTATTGGATTGAGTCGCAAATATGAAGGTACCGGAATTGGTTTAAGCCTATCAAAAAGATATATTGAAATCCTTGGAGGAAAAATTAAAGTTATTAGTAAATTGAAAAAAGGAACAAAGTTTATCATTACAATCCCAAAAAATATATGAATATACTTTACGTAGAAGATAATAAGATAAACGCAATGGTCATGAATAAGATGCTATCTAAAAATGTATCCAACGTTATGATTGCAGAAAATGGTCCAACTGCTCTAAAAATAGTCAAAGAATCATCTCCTGATTTAATTTTAGTAGATATTAATCTTGGGTTAAATCAAATGGATGGATGTGAATTATTAAAACGACTTAAGAAACTAGATATACTAAAAAACATACCAATATATGCAGTAACAGCATATGCTATGCCAGGTGATGCTCAAAAATTTATTAAAATCGGATTTGATAAATACTTTTCGAAACCTGTTAATTTTGAAAAACTTTTATCCGCTATTTCCAGCGTAGCATCTGGAATAAATTAAAAAAGCGAGTGTTAAAAGTAAACACTCGCTATACAATATAAATACTATTTATACTTTTTATTGTTGTTCATAATCAGAATCCCAATCAGTTCCATCATCTCCTTTCTGACCATCCATCTTGATCATAAAGTTTTTTGCTGGGAAATAAGGTTTCATATGTATATCAAGATACACTCTATCCTTTTGATTTGGATCTTGTTCAAAACGTTTTATAGAAAAATCTTCAATTAATTGATCCGGACCAGTAATTTCATCTAAGAACTTAACAATTTGTCCCATCAATTCTTTACGAGTTCTAGCATTAAAGTTTTCAAATGCTCTTCTATTTAAGAAGTCCATAAGTACCTTAGTTACATAATCAAACACCCTTACTACAGAATACGTTTGTAATCCTAGGTTATCTCCATTAAACAAGGTTTTAGCGGAGAAAGCCATAACTTTTCCATATTCATTAACCATAGGTACTAATCCAAGTTTTTCTAGCTGAGCGATTTCACTTTTCTTTAGATCAAATCGAACTCCATCAACCTCATTAATTCCACCATGTTTCTTACCAGCAGCAACCTGAGACATTAATGTTCTATATACTTGCCCTGCTAATGCACTTGATGGTGGCACAAAAAGATCATCTTCTTCTCCAACTTCATCATGTTTTCCTCTTCCTACTAACCAGTTACAGGCCATCATTACATTAGATCTATACTTATCACCACCTGTAAGATTAGCAGCTTCAAACATCTCCATAACATCATCTGGTTCATCAAGATGCTCAAAATCAGTAATCATCATAACTTTATTCTCATGCGCTATTTTAGCCCATTTCTCTACTACTTTGTTAGAACCAAGATATCCTGGTATCACTAAAATACCATAGTTATCTCTTAAATCCAGACGATCATATCCTTGTACTAACTCTTCTTGGACAGCATCGATGAATCTGGTATTATCCAGATCTTTCAACTGTTCAAGTTCAGCATTCATGATATTAATATTTTTAACTTTTTGAGACTCAGTATTTTTAAAGAATAATGCTACTGATCTATACGATTGTTCCAATTCTCTTGTTTGTTCCAGTGCTGCTCCCAAGTTTTTTTCTAGAGATTTACCAGCGATTTCTGAACGCTTTTCAGATTCTTCAACCATTTCTGAAATATCATCAGAAGATGATAAAACATCTCTCCAAATCTCTAATGTCTTTTCGAGTTTAGCTCTCTCTAATTTTTTAGTTGATTCTGTAAGAAAAATCTTTTTTCGTGCTTTACGATCAGGATTCATATTCTGAACGTCATCTATACACGCTTCTAAAAGATCAAAACCACCATATCTGGCTAATTTTTCTTCATTTATTTTTAGCTCCTTTGCTGGATTTTCTATCTTAATACTCTCTTGAGCTTGTTTTCCTGCTGCCATGTATTTTATATCTTTATCTTTTAACCTTGTTGTAATTCTGCTAATAATGATTCAATAGATCTTATTAATGCCTGTTTAGCATCTGGGTCTGCCAAAGCAGTTTTTAAGATCTTATTTGATTTAAGTTGTTTTACTACTTTAAGATACTGATCTTTTTCTGTATCCAAATCATTTAAGAATTTACTTTGGTCTATAATTCCCTTTTTCCCAAAATTACCTAAATGGTTAAATTTCAACATTTCTTTACTCTCTACACCATCTGCATCTTCGAATTCTACTTCCACTTCGGGCTTATAATTTTCAAATACATGATCAATAGATGTTAAACCATTTACTATCTGCGGTTTAATAGGTTGATCCTGTGTTAATTTCTGAACAAGAAGTGTCTTATTTTGTCCGATTTCCAATATAGCTTCACTAGCATCGGTTTTAACCTCTGTTCCTCCTAATCCATATGTGTTATTGCTCATACTTTCTTATCTTAATAATGATTGTGAATTATAAATATACTAATTTTATCGCAGGATACGGTCTTTATTCGTATGACCACTGCATTTTTTCATCTTTTACATCAAGACTCACCTTGCTCCCCTTACCTATTTTACCGGTAATCAGCATTTTAGATAGCGGCCCTCTTAAATCTGTTCTAATAACTCCTCGTAAAGGTCTTGCTCCATATTTGGGGGTAAATCCCTTATATGCAAGATATTCCTGAGCAGCTTCAGTCAACTCTAAAGTTACCTCTTGCTTGTTTAAAGCTTTGTGCAAGTCTTTTAATTGAATATTAAAAATCTTAATTACATTGTCTTTTGTTATCGGCGCAAACGGAACAATTTCAGTAAGTCGTCCCAAAAACTCAGGTCTGAAATGTCTAGACATCAATTCTAAAAGATCAGAGGATTTAGGGATTTCACCATCGGTAAATGATTTCACCACATGCTCACTACCTATATTAGAAGTAAATAAAATTACCGCATTTGAAAAGTCTCCCGTTTTTCCTAATCTATCGTTTAATTTTCCTTCGTCCAAAATCTGAAGAAAAATATCAAAGACCGAAGGATGCGCTTTTTCTATCTCATCAAAAAGCACAATCGAATATGGTTTTTGTCTTATTTTATTTACTAATAATCCTCCTTCTTCATAACCTACATATCCTGGAGGCGCTCCATATAAAAGTGCAGCAGAATGCTCTTCCTTAAACTCTGACATATCAAATCTAATAATAGCATCTTCTGTCTGGAATAAGAATTCAGCCAAAGATTTTGCTAATTCTGTTTTACCGGTACCGGTTGGCCCTGTAAAAAAGAAAGATCCAGTTGGCAAACCTGGTTTACTTAACCCTGACCTAGATTCTAATACCGCCTCTGAAATTGTTTTAATAGCATGATCCTGTCCAATCACTCTCTTTTTAAGGTGATCTTCCATGTTTAACAGCCTTTCTTTTTCATCTGCTTGCAATTTTCCTACTGGAATCCCTGTCTTATTGGCAATAGTAGCAGAAACATCATTTTTATCTATAAAAACTTTCTCTTCTGAAGCTTTCTTAAAAAAGTGATCCAGAATTGTTACAAGTTTAGTTTTATAATTATCGAATGTTTCTGATCCCAAAACCATTTCATCTTCACTAAGTTCAGTAAACAAAAGATAACTAAACTTACTTTTAAGATTATTATATATCCAACTTATCGAATTTACTTTTTCAGATTCTTCCGATTCTTTTTCCCCTATTTCTTTTACCTCTTTTAATAAAGTTTCAACATTATTAGCAGTCGTTTCTATCATATATCTAGAAGCAGACATCGTTCTATCGAGCAAATCAATAGCTGCATCAGGAAGACTTCTATCTTTATTAAAACGTTTAGAAAGTCGGATCGCCTCCGCTATTGTCTCATCAATAACATCTAGGCTATGATGATTTTTATACTTATCAATAGTATTAGAAATCATTGTAAGCGTATCTTCTTCTGAAGGTTCATCTAAAGCAACAATCTCGAATCTTCTAGTAAGTCCTTCGTCTGTTTCTACATGTTTGCGATACGCATCATTAGTAGCAGTAGCTATAAAAGTTACTTCGCCTTTTGCTAATTCTGATTTCAGGATATTTACTAATCCTTGATTACCACTATTCTTATCAGTAAGATTATTTATTTCATCGATTAGCAAAACAGGCTTATCAAATTCTTTTAGCGCCACTAAAATCTTTTTAAACCGATCTTCTACTTCACTTTTGTAACTAGCTCCTGAAACAAGATTTATAAAATCTAATTCGTAGATCTGTGCATCCTTTAATGATTCCGGCACGTTACCGTTAACAACAGCTTCAGAAAAACCATCTAACAGCACTGTTTTTCCAACACCTGGTTCTCCTGTAATCAAAACATTAGGTTTAGAATGTCTCCCCAATATCTCGGTGATCATCTTTATTTCACCATCTCTACCAAAAACGTCATCTAGCTGCTTATTTTTAGCAGCAAAAGTTTTATCAAAACAATACTCATCTAAAATTCCTGAATCACCTTTCTGTCCTATAGCACCCGTAGTTCCACTCTTAGAAGCACCAGTCTTTCCGGTTACAGTTTTGCCTTGGGTAGCAGCAATTAAAACTTCATCAGCTTTAAGAGGCAATGTTTTAAGTTGTTCATAAGAGAACCCAACACCAGGTGTGCATAAAGCTATTAGAACAGCTTTTGGAGTAATTTCATCCTCACCTAATTTAAGTTTTAATGTATCTGCTTCATTAAATACAGCTTCAACGGATTTATCTCCGTTAATTGCATCTGGAATATTAACTACCCTAGGTAAAGCCTCTATTCTTACTTCAGACCACTCTTCATAGTAATAAATATCTCCATCAATTTGGTTAAAAAAATCTTTTAATCCCACATCTTTGTGCAAAAGAGCTTTTAATAAATGAGCAGCATTATACTCATCATTATGATATTCTTTAGCGATAGATTGTGCTATATGAATAGCATTAGTCACTTTTGGAGATAATGTATAGTCTAAAATTTGCATGAAGTTGGTTTTTCGTAAAGTAAATAAATAACCTAATAATTCGCAAAAAATTATCGCTCCGCTCGAAATAAAACTTGTTTTTTTTCGATATCTCTTAGGTTTTCATCCAATTGTTACATAAAATATACTTTCCGAAACCAAAAGTATATTATTTTTTCTAATCTATTTACCTAGTTTTTAGGTAAAGCATCCCCCCTGTTTTCAGGTAGTTTTTGAATAAAATCTATGTAATTTATCCTGGTTTTTTGATAGAATCCGAAATCTGATGATACTATTTTTATTACAAAAGGATCAAAAATAATTAATTAGTTTGCTTTATCTAATCTGGGAAAACCTAATTCCGAGTTGCTTTTCCAAATCTCTAATCACTTTTAATTCTTGCTTAACTATTAATGCTAATGACAACCCTGTTTTTCCAGCTCTTGCGGTTCTACCACTTCGATGTGTATAATACTCTATTTGATCCGGTAATTGATAATGGACTACAAATGCTAAATCAGCCACATCAATACCCCTTGCAGCTACATCTGTAGAAACCAATAAGCCGAGAGTACCTTTTTTGAAAGCACGCATTACCTTATCCCTATCTTTTTGAGTCATATCACCTTCCAGTAAGCCTACCTCGTGATTTTTTGCAATTAATTGCTTAGACAATTTCCTCGCTGCAGCTTTGGTTTTAGTAAAAATAATACCTCTTTGTTTTTTTTGAGATTTAAGAAAATAAGTTAATGTATCTAATTTATTTGCTTCTTCACCAACAACGAACTGATGTTCAATCCCTTTGTTAACCGTATCATTTTTATCTATAGAAACTCGTACCGCATTTTTATCTACATAAGAATTAATAATTTCGTTAAGAGCAGACGGTATCGTAGCAGAAAACAACCAAACATTTCTTCGACCTTTCGTTTTACTTAAAATTGTGGTGAGATCTTTTTTAAATCCCATACTCAACATTTCATCAGCCTCATCCATCACCAAAGTCTTTATCTTGGAGATATCTACTGCTTTTCTTTCCATTAGATCTATAAGTCTGCCGGGAGTTGCTACAATTATATGAGTAGGTCTTTTTAACCTTGAGAGTTGTATTTCGATTTTTTCGCCTCCGTAAACGGATTCTGTGAAGATTTTATCCGTATACTTAGTAAACTTAAAAAATTGTTTCGCAATTTGCTGTCCTAACTCTCTAGTGGGAGCTAATACTAAGGCTTGAACTTCTTTCTTTTTAGGATCAATAGCTGTTAATAAAGGAATGCCAAAGGCAGCGGTTTTCCCTGTACCTGTCTGAGCTTTACCAATAAAATCTATTTGATTATTGATTAGAACAGGTAATGTTTGTTCTTGAATTTTGGTAGGGATCGTAATCCCCATTTCTTTTAGACCTCTGTTTAGATCTTTAGGAACACCTAATTCTGAAAATTTCATCCTTATTTTGTTTTAGGGTACAAAAATAGATGAATATATTCATTGCCCAACTAAATAGATCAATACATCATAGAAAATATAAGCGTATTAGCAGGAAATTTTCATGAAATAATCAAATAATTGTTTTTTTAAGGTTAGTCCTCTTTTATGAAAATGAGACTTATCCATACAGAAACCTCCTGAACAATTAAAGTCAGATCCTTCGTCAGACGAAATGATATCAATAAGTGAAATACTCTCAGAATGTATATGACAGATTTGTTCCGGAGTATGTTCAGAATGGTTATGAGAATCGTGAGAGTCTAATTCAAAATTTGAAATGTAAGAAAAAACGTTCTTTTTATTAAACCCGTCCATTTCAAAATTTGTTGATATATCTAAAATCGTTACTTGATTATCAAACAGGGCTTTAACTTCCTTAACATCTTCTTTCTGAGCTATTAATAAAGGGGATACTAATAAAAAAACTAATAATAAAGTGGGGTGTAGTTGTTTAGTCATACGTATTTTTTTGGCTTGTTAATACAAATTCAAAGTAAGCCTGTTTTTAAATAAATCTTCGGAAATTTAAGCCGTATTATTTAAAATCATCGGCAAAATACACATAAATAGGTTTAAGTGCAATATATTTTAAAACTTTAACACTATTTACGACTGATTATAGCTACAAAACGAAATATTAATTTTTATTTTAAGTAAAAAACTAACTAAAATAAGGTTGCACCATCGGATGAATGGTTGGGTAAATTAAGACTTGTTCCCAATTCCTTATTCAGCAATTCAATAAAATATTTAGACAATAGCGGAGATTCTTGTTCAATATTCTGATGTACAAAAAAATGAATATCCTCAATACCCTGTTCTTTCCAGAATTTTAATCGACTTACCCATTCGTCTAATCTCGTATAATCTGTTTGATGATTAGCACCTACATATCTTATAAAAGCTTCTTTATTAGTAAGTCTCATATGCAATAAATCTCTTCTACCTGCAGAATCCGTAATGATATTTGCTACATTATTATTTTCTAATAAATCATACAACTCATTAGCAATCATCTCGTCATTAAACCAATCTGTATGCCTAAATTCTATTGACAAACGTAATTCTTTAGGCCATTTCTCTACAAAATTCACAACTCTATCGAAATATTTAGGAGTAAAATTACTGTGCATTTGTAAAAAAATGGTCCCTAATTTTTCTTTTAAATGGATAGCACTCGACAGGTATTGATCTACATAAGGTTGTACATCTTCGTTCAATCTTTTAAGGTGGGATATATTCTGAACAAGTTTAGGAAAAAACTTAAACCCTTCTGGTGTTTTCTCATACCATTTCTTAAATTGATCTTCCGAAAAGATTCTATAAAAAGTAGCATTCAATTCTATAGAATTAAACTGTCGGGAATAATAATATAACTCATCCTTTGTGCCTCTTGGATAAAACCCCTTTAAATCCTGTTTATTCCATTTAGCACATCCTACATATACAGATAAATCCTTTTTACTTTCTTTTTGTAAAACCTTTAAAGTATCTCCATGATCTTTTGGTAATACAAAATTTATATTCTCGGGGTGCTCTACTTTGCCAAATTTCATAACTTTTATTTAAAAAGATTACCATAAATAGTGTAACAAAAATATGATTCGAATGACTAACTTTACAGTAACAACATTAAAAATTTAACAATGAATACTTTAAAATCGTTAATAGTAGGTTTAATTATAGCAATTCTGGCTCCGGCAAACGCCCAAACAGCAGATGAAATCGTAGCAAATTATCTAGAAAACACAGGAGGAAAAGAAAACTGGGAAAAACTAGAAGGGGTTGAAATGGTTGGAGTTATGAAAATGCAAGGAATGGAAATTCCTTTTGAACAAGTATCTACAAAAGATGGAAAACAATTAGTTACTATAGAACTGCAGGGAAACCGTATGACATGGTCTGCGTTTGATGGTGAGACCTCTTGGCAGAGAAATCAAATGACCATGGAAGCTGAGAAAAGTGATAGTGAAGCTACCGAAAACATGAAAAAGCAGACTAAAGATTTTCCTGATCCTTTTTTAAATTATAAAGAAAAAGGATACACTATCGAATTGGTAGGGAAAGAAACTGTTGATGGAACCGAAACTTTTAAGATCAAAATGACCAAAGATCCCATTATTGTAGATGGACAATCTATACCTAATATTGTTCACTATTATTTTGATACAGAAAATTTTGTACCTATCATTGTTGAGACACAAATGAACCAAGGTCCAATGAAAGGACAAACCGTAAAATCTTCTATTAGCGACTATCAAGAAGTAAATGGTGTTTATTTTCCTTTTACAATAGGAAGTGAGTTTCAAACTATGAATTTTAAAGAGATTAAACTTAATCCAGAAGTTGACAACGCTAAATTTGCTTTTCCAGAGAAAAAGTAATTTTCAATATACAAACCAGATCCCCAATTCGTTGGGGATTTTTTTTCACATAAATTACTAATCAATCGAAAGAATTATGAATAAAAAAATTATAATAGCGGGGCTTAGCATTATATTTTCTCTAACAATACAAGCTCAAGATATTGTACTAAAAGGTAAAGAACTTTTTGGAAAACTAGAAGCAAGGCATATAGGTCCAGCTTTAATGAGTGGTCGTATTATTGATTTAGAGAATCACCCTACAAATGATAGAATTATCTACGCTGGAACTGCTGGTGGTGGTGTCTGGAAATCTTCTAATGGAGGTGCAAGCTTCACTCCTATTTTTGATGATTATGCACAATCTATAGGTACTGTAGCCGTAGATCCAGGCGATCCGGACAATACTGTTTGGGTAGGAACCGGAGAAATATGGACCAGGAATAGTGTTTCTGTAGGAGATGGACTTTATAAATCTTCAGACGGTGGTGCTAATTGGAAAAAAATGGGCTTTGAAAAGTCGGAGAGAATTAGTGGTATCGAAATTAATCCGAAAAACTCTAACGAAATATATGTTGGAGTTATGGGCGCACTCTGGGGAGATAGTGACGAACGTGGTGTGTATAAATCAAATGATGGTGGAAAAACCTGGAATAAGATTTTATATGTAGACGAAAAAACAGGGGTTAGTGATTTAATCATGGATCCTTCTAATCCTAATATCCTCTATGCTGCTATGTGGGAGTTTAGAAGAACCGCTTGGGGCTTTAACTCAGGTGGACCTAATAGTGCTCTCTATAAATCAACAGACGCAGGAAAAACATGGAATAAAATCCATAACGGTTTCCCAAAAGGTGATTTAGGAAGATTTGGTATAGCAATCGCTCCTTCTAATCCTAAAATTGTATACGCTCTTGTAGAAAGTAAAGAAGATAAAGGTTTATACAGATCCGACGATGCAGGAGCAAGTTGGAAATTATTAAATGGAGATTTTGGGCTCGTGGTAAGACCTTTTTACTTTGCTAGAATCGTTGTAGATCCTAAAAATCCAGATATTATAGTAAAAGGAGGTTTATTTGGTTCCATATCAAGAGATGGTGGAAAGACTTTTAAAAATCTTGGTAACATGCATGCGGATATCCACGATATTACATTTGATATTAACAATTCAGATAGAATGTATGTAGGTACTGATGGTGGTGTTTATAGAAGTTGGGATGGTGGATCTACTATGGATATGGTAGACAACCTGCCATTATCACAATTCTATCAAATTAGCGTAGATAATGAAGAACCTTATAACATTTATGGTGGATTACAGGATAACGGTTCCTGGTATGGTCCATCTTCTTCTCCTGGAGGTATCGAGGCACGTGATTGGAAACGTATAGGTGTCGGAGATGGTTTTAGAGTGCTTAGACATCCAACTAAAAAAATTATTTACTCCGAAATGCAAGGTGCTCAAAATGTATGGAGATATGATATTGATAAAAACAATACTAAAAATGTAAAACCTTTACAAGTAAAAGGAAAAGCTGATCTCCGTTTTAATTGGAATGCCCCCATGGCAATAAGTTCACATCAGCCAGATAGATTTTATATGGGTAGTCAATTTCTTCATATAAGTGAAGATATGGGTGATAATTGGAAGATTATTTCTCCAGATCTTACTACTAATGATCCACTAAAACAAGATAAAGAATCTGGAGGTATTTCAACTGATAAATCAGGAGCAGAAACGCATACTACAATTTTCACAATTGCAGAATCACCTTTGGATGAAAAAGTAATCTGGGTAGGAACAGATGATGGGAACGTTCAAATAACACAAGACGGAGGAAAAACATGGTCCAATACAACACCGAATATACAAGGAGTTCCTAAAAATACATGGGTATATCATATAGAAGCAAGTAACCATTCTAAAGGAACAGCATATGCCGTTTTTGATGGTCATGCACAGAATGACATGAAACCTTATGTATACAAAACCACCGATTTTGGACAAACTTGGAAATCTCTTGTAACTGATGATATTATTGGATTTACTAGAAATATCCAAGAAGATTTTGAGAATGAAAACTTACTATATCTAGGTACAGAATTTGGATTATTTATAACCATAGATGGCGGAAAAAACTGGTCTCGTTTTACTAATAACATGCCTGCTACTGCTGTTCACTTCATTGATTTACAGAAAAAAACAAATGATCTTGTATTAGGTACCCATGGTAGAGGAATTATCATTATTGATGACATTTCTCCATTACGCCAAATCAATCAAGAAATGTTAAAAAAAGATGTTCATTTCTTTGCTTCTAAACCAGCGATAATAAAAGAAGAAGGTGGTTTTGGAGGAGGAAGTACTGAGCTACAATTTGTAGGAAATAATCCTTCCTCTTCTGGTCAAATTATTTATTATTTAAAAAAGAGACACACTTTTGGAAAAATGACTTTGTCTATTCAGGATAAAAATGGAAATGAAATTGCCTCTCTTGTACCTGGAAAATCTAAGGGAATTAACATTGCTACCTGGGATTTTAGAACAAAAGCCCCTAAAGTTGCGGCCGGTAAGTCGTATACAGCTGGTGGATTTACTTCACCAAGAGCTGCTGCCGGAACCTATAAAGTAGTTCTCAAAAAAGGAAAAAACTCTTATGAAAGTTCTATAACGCTTCAAAACGATCCAAATTCGATAGTGACTAATGCCGAAAGAGAATCTCAATTTAAAACTACTAAAGAACTTTATAATAATATGGAAGATTTAGCATATTTAGTCTACAAGATCGACCAAACAATTAATAAAGCAGAAAAAGTACAAAAAGAAGATTCAAAAGCAACAAAAGTTGCTTCTGCACTAATTACAGAAATGAATACACTAAAAGAATCATTGGTTGTAACTACTGGTGATAATTATGTAGCTGAAGCGGAACCACAATTAAGAGAGAAATTAGCTTTATTATATAGCGATGTGGCTAACTTATTCGAAAAACCATCTTTATCACAACTAGAGAATAAAGAAGTATTAGAAAATAGATTAAACGAAGCGAAAACAAAATATCAAAAAATAGAAGCAAAACAATTAGCTAAGTTTAAAAAGTATTTAGAAAAAAATAATGCAGGTACTTTCCTAATAAAATCAAAAGAGGAATACCTAAGTAAATAAACTATACTTAATTATTTTTTTATGACAAAAAGAGCTCTTTTTTTAAGGGCTCTTTTCTTTACTCTAGGATTGAACAATGTTTATCATCCTAGAAAAAGAGAAAAACAATTGACTAATTTCATAATAAAATCTTGTTCATAACTGGTTTAAAACTCTAAACATCATAGTCTATTTTGGACGAAACAATTCTGTATTTTTAGTAAACACTCTTTACTATGGAAAACAGGGAATCAAATTTACTGGCAATACGCCCACAAATTTTAAATGCAAGAGTTTCTGAAAACATGTCAGATGACGAGCAATTTCAGAACAAAACAATCAGACCCATAATCAAGTTACAGGGCGAATTATTAATCGAAGTATTCAGGAATTACATTAAGAAAAGAAAAAACACTTTCTACGAATTAACTTTAGAAAAACGTTTGCTTTATATCGATAACGCTATTCAAAAGGACATGAAATTAAGGAATAGTCTAAAAGGAATGATTATCGGTCAATTTACTGTAGATGAATACTTAATATACATAAAGAATTCTTCTGCCCTAAATAAAAGGATGATGAGTATTGTTAGAGAACGTCTTCATAGTAACGTTCAATTATTAGAACGAACTCTAACCTCTTATTAGGCTAATAATAATCTTGATAAAAAAAGTGCGGATCAAATTTTGATCCGCACTTTTTTTATCATTAAAGTCTAGTGTTGGATTAATTACCTCCCTCTAGAGCTTTTAATTTATTTTTCATGTCTTCTGCTTTTGGATCATCTAGTTGATAAAAGATCTGCATTAGGGTACGAACGGCATCGACATTATCTGGCTTAGATTGTATAGCACCTTCTAAATAAGGTACAGCTTCTCTATATAGATCTTGTTTTTGCTTTTTAAGAACATCAAACCTTTTATAATCCGCGTTAGATGTACCTAGGCTATTCATTTCCTCATTAAGAGCAGTCTCTCCACTCAAAATAATAGCTGCTATATTTATTTGTGCAGAAGAATAATCAGGTTTTATCTCCAAAGCTTTCTTATAGTACTCCAATGCCTTTTCATTATCTCCAAGACGTGATGCACTTACTCCTAAATTATATAATAAATTAGGGTTTTCAGGGTCATTAGCAACTATCTTCTCCATTAATTCCTGATATTTAGCTATGTTCCCTAATTTGTAAAACATATTAGCTTCTTCTTGCATCAAAGCAGGATCGTTCGGATTTTCCTTTTTAGCAGCTTCCATTGCCTTAATTGCTTCTTCATCTTTACCTTGATTGATATAGATAAGCGCCAAGTTTTTTGTAATCTCTGATCTTCTAGATTCTGTTTTGGATGCTTCTGGCTTGATATGCGTACCTGCTTTAACAGAGAAATCTCTTAATTGTTTAGAATCAAAATTATCTACTTCTCCTGTTTCCTTATTAGTAGCTGTAAAACGATCTTCAATTCCATTATATCCAAGATCAATTAGCTCATTATAATATTTTAAAGCAGCGTCATAATCTTTTCCATTTACGGCATTAGATGCAGCAAAATACAAATAAGAAGTATCCGTTTTTTTAGTTTTATATCCTAAATAAAGTTTATCTGCTGCTTCTTTATTTTTTCCAGCTTTCTGATCTGCAACCGCTTCTTCAATTAAAGCTTGACGAAGTGTCTGGATTCCTGTATCTGCTTGTGCAGAATATTTTTTACTACCAGACTCCTTCTCTATTTCTAAAACTTTAGTATAAGCTGATGCAGCATTTTCTATTTTTTCTAATGATTTATCTGAAGATGCAGATATAACCTGTCCTTTTAGAAAATAATACTGTGCTTTCATTTTATTGTCAGCAGTTTCTAACTGACCTTCTGCTGCTGCTAACGCATCACTAGCTACTTCTATGTTTCCAGATTTTAATGCCTTTTTAGCTGCACTAAGCGCTTTTTTCTGTGAAAAACCAATAGCACTTATAGTTAAAAAAAATGCTAAAATAAATTTAGTTCTCATTACTTGTCTTTTTTTATGGGATTCTTTGTTATTCATTTGTTTCATCAATAGTCGTGCCATCAGCAGCATCGCCTTCATTTTGCAAAGATATATTATTTTCTTCAATATTCTCATTTTCATCTTCAACATCATCGTCATCATGCATTACTTTAGCTACCGCCGCGATAGAATCTTTACCTTTTAAATTAATCAAACGAACTCCTTGTGTAGCACGTCCCATTACTCTTAAGTCTTCTACTGACAATCTAATAGCAATACCTGATTTATTAATAATCATAAGATCATCCTCATCAGTAACATTTTTGATAGCAACTAACTGTCCAGTTTTATCAGTAACTGATATAGTCTTCACTCCTTTTCCTCCTCTATTCGTAATCCTATAATCATCTAGCTTGGAGCGTTTTCCATAACCGTTTTCTGAAACTACCAGAATATTACTTTCCATATCATTTACGGCAACCATTCCGATTACTTCATCTTTATCATCAGCAAGTCTAATACCTCGCACACCTGATGCTCCACGTCCCATCGGTCTAGTCTTTTCCTCTTCAAAACGAATTGCTTTACCTGATTTAACAGCAAGCATTACCTGGCTTTTTCCATCAGTAAGCTTAGCTTCTAACAATTCATCATTATCCTTAATAGTAATAGCATTTATACCATTAGTTCTTGGTCTGGAATATTGCTCTAGAGAAGTCTTTTTAACCTGACCTTTTTTAGTTGCCATTATGACATAATGAGAATTAATGTATTCTTCATCTTTAAGATCTTGCGTACAGATAAATGCTTTTACCTTGTCATCACTTTCAATATTAATCAAGTTTTGTATCGCTCTACCTTTTGACGTCTTACTTCCTTCTGGAATTTCATAAACTCGCATCCAGAAACATTTCCCTTTTTGGGTAAAAAACAACATATATTGATGATTCGTACCAACAAATAGATGTTCTAAGAAATCTTCATTACGCGTAGTACTTCCTTTCTGGCCAACTCCTCCTCTATTCTGCTTTTTATATTCTGTAAGGGAAGTCCTTTTGATATAACCTGCATGAGAAATAGTAATTACTACTTTCTCATTTGGTATCATATCTTCAATACTTAAATCTCCACCTGCATATTCTATCTGAGAACGACGATCATCTCCGTATTTATCTTTTACTTCAATAAGCTCTTCCTTAATAATATCCATTCGACGTTCTTTTTTGTCAAGAATATCCTTAAGGTCTTCAATAGTTTTCATTAACTCATCATACTCAGCACGCAATTTATCCTGTTCCAGTCCTGTCAGTTGACGCAGACGCATTTCGACAATTGCTTTCGCTTGTATTTCTGTGAGTTTAAATCGATCAATAAGTTTTTGTCTTGCTTCATCAGCATTAGAAGACGCTCTAATCAATTTGATAACTTCGTCTATATTATCAGAAGCAATGATCAGACCTTCTAATATATGTGCTCTTTCTTCTGCTTTTCTTAACTCATATCTTGTTCTTCGCACAACAACTTCGTGTCTATGCTCGACAAAATGATGAATCATTTCTTTTACATTCAGTAACTGTGGTCTTCCATTTACCAATGCTATATTATTAACACTGAATGAAGACTGTAAAGCAGTATACTTGTATAAAAGATTAAGTACTATATTAGGTATTGCATCTCTTTTTAAGATATAAACGATACGCATTCCTTTTCTATCAGATTCATCTCTAATAGTAGAAATACCATCAATTTTCTTATCATTTACAAGATCGGCAGTTTTCTTAATCATATCTGCCTTGTTCACTTGATAAGGTATTTCAGACACGATAATACATTCTCTACCATTTACCTCTTCAAAACTAGCTTTAGCACGCATTACTATCCTACCTCTACCAGTTTTAAATGCTTCTCTTACGCCATCATAACCATATATAATACCTCCAGTAGGAAAATCTGGTGCTTTAATGTGTTGAATAAGCTCATCTATTTCGATATCATTATTCTCAATATAAGCAATAGTTCCATCTACAACTTCGCTTAAATTATGAGGAGGCATATTCGTAGCCATACCAACAGCGATACCTGAAGCACCGTTAATCAGTAATCCTGGTACCCTACTTGGTAAAACCGTAGGTTCCTTTAATGTATCATCAAAATTAAATGTATGATCAACTGTATCTTTATCAATATCTGCGAGCATATCTTCGGATATTTTTCGCATTCTTGCCTCTGTATAACGCATTGCTGCCGGACTATCTCCATCTACAGATCCAAAGTTTCCTTGACCATCTACCAACATGTATCGCAAACTCCATTCTTGAGCCATACGAACCATTGTGTCATAGACTGATGTATCACCGTGAGGGTGATATTTACCAAGAACCTCACCAACTATTCTTGCTGATTTCTTATGAGCACTACCGGCTTTAACACCTAACTCATACATACCATATAAAACTCTTCTGTGTACTGGTTTAAGACCATCTCTAACATCCGGAAGTGCTCGTGATACAATCACTGACATCGAATAATCGATGTATGCAGACTTCATCTCATCCTCTATATTGATAGGTATTAGCTTTTCTCCTTCTGCCATAAAAATTATTTTATTCTAAAATTGATTTTATTTAACGGGCTAATTTAAGTAAATTAAGACGGTTTTAACTGTCTATACCTTCTATAATATACGTAATTTATTAACAACTTAAACGACCTATATAGTTAATAAGTCTACAAATATAGATTTTGATTATTAATGCTTTTTTTGTCTATTTACTCAGAAAACTTAATAATACTATTAAATTTGATTTTTTAATAATTAAAAAACATTGTGTAGACATACAGAAATATGACATAAAAGGTATTTATGTCAGCTTATCTGTTAATGATGGTTAAAAGGAATAGTTTTTGCCAATGTAATTTTAAAAATTACTATATTTAATAGTAAAAAACACAGAAAAAGAAAGAAACTAATTATATGGATGACAATTTTTCACCAAGAGTCAAAGATGTGATTGCATACAGTAAAGAGGAGGCGCTAAGATTAGGGCACGATTTTATTGGAACAGAACATCTAATGTTAGGACTGTTACGTGATGGAAGTGGGAAAGCAATTAGTATATTGGATGCGTTAGATATAGATTTAACAAATTTAAGACGAAAAGTTGAAATTCTAAGCCCCGCAAACCCCAACGTAGCTGTAGCTACAAATGAAAAAAAGAATTTACATTTAACCAGACAAGCAGAAAGAGCGCTAAAAACTACTTTTTTAGAAGCAAAACTATTTCAGAGCTCTTCCATAAACACTGCACATCTGTTATTATGCATATTAAGAAATGAAAACGACCCCACTACCAAGCTTTTAAACAAGCTTAAAGTGGATTATGATAATGTTAAAGATCAATTTAAATTTATGATTGCTAACGAAGAAGAATATATAGAAAACCCTAAGGCAGAGTCATTTTCTGAGGATGATGATATGACCGGGGATGCATCAAAAGAAAATCCTTTTAACTCTCCAGCTGGCGGAAATAAGGCAAGTAAAAAATCTAAAACTCCGGTATTAGACAATTTTGGTAGAGATTTAACCGCTATGGCGGAAGAAGGAAAACTAGATCCTGTAGTAGGTAGAACAAAAGAAATAGAAAGAGTTTCTCAAATTCTAAGCAGGAGAAAGAAAAACAATCCACTATTGATTGGTGAACCAGGTGTTGGAAAATCTGCGATTGCAGAGGGATTAGCTCTTAGAATTATTAAACGAAAAGTATCTCGAATACTGTTTGATAAACGTGTAGTAACACTTGATTTAGCTAGTCTTGTGGCCGGAACAAAGTATAGAGGTCAGTTCGAAGAGCGAATGAAAGCGGTAATGAACGAACTAGAGAAAAATGATGATATCATTCTTTTTATAGACGAAATTCACACAATTGTAGGTGCTGGTGGCGCTACAGGAAGTCTCGATGCTTCTAACATGTTTAAACCTGCTTTAGCTAGAGGTGAAATACAATGCATTGGAGCTACTACTTTAGATGAATATCGACAATATATCGAAAAAGATGGTGCATTAGAAAGACGTTTCCAAAAAGTTATAGTAGAGCCTACAAATATTGAAGAAACTATAGAAATTCTTGAAAATATTAAGGAAAAGTACGAAGAACATCATAATGTAAGTTATACCGATGAGGCTATTCAGGCTTGTGTTAAGCTTACTAACAGATACATGACAGATCGTTTTCTGCCAGACAAGGCTATAGATGCCTTAGATGAGGCTGGATCAAGAGTGCACATCACAAATATAGATGTTCCTAAAAAAATTCTAGATTTAGAGAAAAAACTAGAAGAAGTTAGAGAACTTAAAAATAGTGTTGTTAAAAAACAAAAGTATGAAGAAGCTGCTAAACTTAGAGATGATGAAAAGAATCTCGAAAAGGAATTAGCGCAAGCACAAGAGCAATGGGAGAAAGATTCTAAGCTTCATAAAGAAATTGTTGATGAAGAAAGTGTAGCTGATGTAGTGTCGATGATGACTGGTATTCCGGTTAATCGTATCGCACAAACCGAAAGTAATAAACTTGCCGAATTACCAAAACTTATAAAAGGAAAAGTTATTGGTCAAGATGATGCTGTTTCTAAAGTTGTTAAGGCAATTCAACGTAATCGTGCAGGTCTAAAAGACCCTAACAAACCTATTGGATCTTTTATATTCCTAGGGCAAACAGGTGTTGGTAAAACACAACTAGCCAAGGTACTTGCAAAAGAACTTTTTGATAGTGAAGACACACTTATTCGTATTGATATGAGTGAGTATATGGAAAAATTTGCTGTTTCCAGACTTATTGGAGCACCTCCAGGATATGTAGGTTATGAAGAAGGTGGTCAACTTACCGAAAAAGTAAGAAGAAAACCATACGCTGTAATTTTATTGGATGAAATCGAAAAAGCACATCCTGATGTATTTAATATGATGTTACAAGTATTAGATGATGGATATTTAACAGACAGCCTTGGTCGAAAAATTGATTTCAGAAATGCGATCATTATTATGACATCAAACATCGGAGCTCGTAAACTTAAGGATTTTGGACAAGGTGTTGGCTTTGGAACTAGTGCGAAAAAGACGCAATCAGATAGTTATGCAAAAGGTGTCATTGAGAATGCACTGAAGAAAGCATTTGCTCCGGAGTTTTTAAATCGTGTTGATGATGTAATTGTCTTTAATGCACTAGAGCGTGAGGATATTCATAAAATAATCGATATCGAACTAGAAAAACTATACGGAAGAATTAAAGACCTTGGATATGATTTAAGCCTAAGTGAAAAAGCAAAGGACTATATCACTGAAAAAGGTTTTGACAAACAGTATGGAGCAAGACCACTAAAAAGAGCAATCCAAAAGTACATCGAAGATGCGCTGGCGGAAGAAATTATTAGCGCTCAATTACAAGAAGGTGACAGTATTTTTATGGATCTGGATGATGATTCTAATGAATTGACAATTAAGATTAAGAAAGCCGAAAAACCAACGGAATCTTAATATAATACATAAGCAAATTAAATAACAAAGCTCTCTTTTTTACAAAGAGAGCTTTGTGTTTAAAATAGGCTTCGCCAAGCTACTCTAATTAAACTAAACACTTCTTAAAGTTTTATAGAAAAGAAATAAATCATTGTACGAAATATATAATTTAATATATTAAAAGTATATATTTATGACTCTTAAAGAGTTTCTAATGATAACTTCTTATCAAACAGATTTTGGCCTTGCGGAAATATATGAAGATTACATCAGAGTAATAATAAATGAAGGAGTCACCGTAACACCAGACGACAATAATACTCTATTAGAAATGGTAGAAAATCATTTCAAAAACAAACCCTTTGTATATATATCACACAGAATAAATTCGTATGCTGTAAACCCTACAGTGTATTTAGAAACTGTGAAAATTAAAAATCTAGTTGGTCTTGCAGTGGTTTCAGATGATCCTCGTCAAAAAAAACAAACCATAGTAGAAAAAACTTTTTTCAATAAAGAACTCCGACAATTTGATGACTTAGAATCAGCTTTATTGTGGAAAAAACAATTGCTTAAACAACAAGATTAAATCATAAAGTATCAAACCTCTTCACTAAACAAAAAACAAACAACCCCTTAAAAGACTTTAGGGAAAAATCCCAAATAAGATCAGAAACTTCTATATTTTATATTACTAAAAGTATATATTTGTGGCTCTTAAAACAATACCCCAAATGATTATATCATACCAATTAGATTTTGGCTTCATTGAGATCTATGAAGATTATATAAAAGTTACTATGAACGAAGGTATTACTGTTTCTCCGGAGCACAATGATGTTTTATTAGAAATGGTTCATAAACACTATAACAATAAACCCTTCTTATACATTACTCATCGTATTAACTCATACGCTGTTAACCCAACTATTTACCTGGAGACTGCAAAAATCCAAAACTTAGCTGGATTCGCAGTGGTATCAAATGATCCTAGGCAAAAAATACAAACTAAATTAGAAAAAGCATTTTTTAATAAAGAATTTAGACAATTTGACACTATGGAATCCGCTTTAGAATGGAAAGATCAAATCCTAAAACATGCTGTGGATTAACCTCCTGATATTTCCCCTAAAACCTCACTTTTACGCTCTCTTAATTTTTATAAGTAATAGTTTTATTGTAACTTATTAAAAAATTAACCATACTTGAATAATAGTTTTGTAATTACAAATGACAGAATACTATGATTTAGGTTTCGCTAAGGTAGAGATCCAAGAAGATTTTTTAAAAAATACTATTGCCGAAGGTTTTTTAGTTACACCAGAGCATAACAAATTACTACTAGAGTTTGTCAAGAAGTATTTTAACAACAAACCTTTCGTATATATATCCAACAGAGTCAATTCGTATTCAGTTGATCCAACAATATATCATGAGACCACAAAAATCGACAATCTCATTGGCTTAGCGGTTGTTTCAAAAAATCATAGACAACAAAGACTTACAGAATTAGAAAGTAAATTTTTTCAAAAAAGAATAAAATATTTCACAAACATGAACAAAGCATTGGAATGGAAAAATGAGCTATTAGAGAAAAATATAGGATTTTAATATTAAGTTTTTTTTTATTTCTATATCCTAAAAACTATCTTACGCGCTTAACTTTTTTTCAATCTACTATCTAAAAATCCCCCAATGATTAGATCTTATAATTTAGACTTTTGCAAATTAGACGTATATCAGAACTATATGATAGCCGTTATGAAAGAAGGTATTGTTGTTTCAGAAAAAAACAACTCCATTCTAATTAAAATTGCAGAAAAACATTTTAAAAAAGCACCTTTCGTATATATTACACATAGAATTCATTCGTATGCAGTAGATCCAATCATATATATAAAAACAGCAAAGGTGCCAAATCTTTTGGGGTTTGCAGTGGTATCTAATGATCCTAAACAAAAAGTTCAAACTACTTATGAAAAATCATTTTTTAAAAAAGAGTTTCGTCAATTTGATGATGTGGAATCTGCATTGACTTGGAAAGATGATCTTATTAATAAATATAAGGAACTGACCATCTCATCAGATAAACAAAAAAAGAGAATCAATTGATTCTCTTTTTTTGTTACAAAATAGCTATGTAATAATATTTACTTAGCAATATTAACCGCTCTTGTCTCTCTAATAACAGTAATTTTAACTTGACCAGGATACGTCATATCTGTTTGTATTTTCTGAGAAATTTCAAATGACAAACTAGCAGCTCTTTCATCATTAACTTTTTCACTTTCTACTATAACACGTAATTCTCTACCTGCCTGAATAGCATATGCTTTCTTTACTCCATTAAACCCGAATGCAATATCCTCTAGGTCCTTTAATCTTTGTATATAAGAATCTAATACTTGACGACGAGCTCCAGGTCTAGCTCCACTTATCGCATCACAAACTTGAACAATAGGAGAAATAAGTGCTGTCATTTCTATTTCATCGTGGTGAGCACCAATTGCATTACAAACATCTGGTTTTTCACCATATTTTTCAGCCCATTGCATTCCTAGAATAGCATGTGGAACTTCAGTCTCCGTGTCAGGAACTTTACCTATATCGTGTAACAAACCTGCTCTTTTGGCTAGTTTTGGGTTAAGTCCAAGTTCTGAAGCCATCACCCCACAAAGCTTTGCTACTTCTCTAGAATGCTGTAATAAGTTTTGTCCGTAGGAAGAACGATATTTCATTCTACCCACAGTTTTAATTAACTCGGGATGTAATCCGTGAATTCCAAGATCAATAACGGTTCTTTTACCAACTTCTATAATCTCTTCGTCAATTTGTTTTCTTGTTTTTTTAACTATTTCTTCAATACGCGCTGGATGTATTCTTCCATCGGTTACTAATTTATGTAAAGAAAGGCGAGCAACTTCTCGTCTTACAGAATCAAAACACGATAATATAATTGCTTCAGGAGTATCATCAACAATAATTTCTACTCCAGTAGCAGCTTCTATAGCTCTAATATTTCTACCTTCACGACCAATAATACGTCCTTTTACATCGTCACTTTCGATATTAAATACGGATACACAATTCTCTACCGCTTCTTCCGTACCTATTCGTTGTATCGTATTAATAATTACTTTTTTAGCTTCTTGTTGAGCAGTCAGTTTTGCTTCTTCTATAGTATCCTGTATCAGTGCCATAGAATCGGTCTTAGCTTGCTCCTTTAAAGATTCCACAAGCTGCTCTTTTGCTTCCTCTGCAGACAACCCAGATATCACTTCTAGTTGCTGAACTTGGCTTTTATGAAGTTTTTTTAGTTCGCTTTGCTTTTTCTCAAGATACTCATTTCGATGATTGTAATCCTTGATTTTTTGTTCCAGTTCCGTATTCAGTTTCTTCCCTTTAGAAAGCTCGTTAGAGATTTGAGATTCTTTGTCTCTAGTTCTCTTTTCTGCTTCAGCCATTTTTTTATCACGAGATAAAATCACTTTTTCATGTTCTGATTTCAACTCTATAAATTTTTCTTTAGCCTGAAGTATTTTATCCTTCTTAATCGTCTCTCCTTCACTTTTAGCTTCTCTAATAATACTTTGAGATGTTTTTTTGGCGCTTTTGACAATTTCTGAAGCTCTACTGCGCTCTAACACTTTAGCAATAATAAAACCTATCACTAAACCCGCCACTGCCGCAATAATCAAAAATATAATGTTATCCATAATCCTAGTTAGTGTTTATATATAAAAAAAGCCTGCACTAGCATGGGTTTTGTATAAACTCTGTAAAAACAGGTTTAGGGCTAACAAATTGCTCAAGGATCCGCAGAACTGATATATATCAGTACGGCATGCTTTTACAACTTAAACTCACCCTTTTTAAAATAATTCTTGTTGAGTTTATCAAAAAATAATAACTAGTGCAGGCAGTAACCTTATTTATTTTAATGAACGTCTACGATAGATGATCTTGCAACAAAGTATTCAGAGCACTTAATCGCCCTGTTACATTTATCTCATCACTATCTTTATCTATAACCTTTTGTTCTACTTGTGCAGCAAATTGTAAAGCACACATTGCTAATACATCTTGCTTATCTCTCACTGCATAACTTTGCTCAAATTGCTTAATCATGGCTTCAATCTTTTTAGCTGCTTTTCTTAATCCTTCTTCTTGATCAGGATTAATAGTTAATGGATACACTCTATCCGCAACTGATAATTTGATTTTTAGTTTATCCGCCATATTTTATATTACTCTGACAGCTGCGCTATACACACATCTATCTCCCTTATTAAGGCATTTATTTTGAGCTTGGTTTCCCTTTTGTATTCGTCACTGCCTAGCATTGCATTTGCATTTTTGAGTGCACTGAATTTTTCTTCCCATTGTTTTAATTGATCAATCTGAAGTTCTGAATTAGACTTCAAATCTTTTATTTTATCTCTAAGATCAGCATTTTGTTGTTTAAGCAACTCATGCTTATGAATCAACTTACTTATCCTATTCTCAAGAGAATCAACAATTTCAATTAAATCACTCATTATAATTTCACGCAATACTTCGTTACACAAAGTTAACATACCAATTGAAAAAACCCAATAGTTTTTGAACTAATTTTACAGCCCCAATATCTCATCAATCAAGTGGTTAGTTTATAGCCTTTTAGTTTTTAATTAAACATCACTTTAATTTTAATTCCTAAATATTTACATTTACTGCCTATGCGTATACTAACACTATTTTTAATATTCAATATTGGAATCGGGCACTGTCAAAAAGACATTCCGAAAGACTATTTTATAAACCCTTTAGATATTCCTCTTGCTGTTTCTGGAACTTATGGAGAACTACGATCTAATCATTTTCATTCTGGTTTAGATTTAAAAACAGAAGGTCAGGAAGGCTTAAAAGTATATGCAGCAGGTGATGGAACTATAAGTCGAATAAAAATTTCTCATTTTGGATACGGAAAAGCAATGTATATATCACACCCTAATGGGTATACATCTGTGTATGCACACCTCCAAAAATTTTCCCCTAAGATAGAGGCATATATCAAAAAAAGGCAATACGCAAAAGAATCATATGAAATCGAACTTTTTCCGAAGGCGGGAGCTTTATCTATTAAAAAAGGAGATGTAATTGCTTATAGCGGTAACACAGGAGGTAGTGGTGGTCCACATTTACATTTCGAGATAAGAGATTCAAAAGCAAGACCAATGAATCCTATGTGTTTTGGTATTGACATCAAGGACACTAAAAAACCTACAATTAATAGTGTTTGGATATATAGTCTTGATAAAAACTCACATGTTAATGGAGATCAACAACCGGCAAAATTAAGATTAATACCATTGGAGAATGGTAGTTATAAAGCTGAAGGCGTTAATGCAATAGGAAAAATAGGGATTGGTGTTTCGACCATAGATCAACAAAATTTAGCAGCCAACAAAAATGGGATTTATAAGATTTCGACAGAACTCAATGGTCAGGAAAATTTTGCTATGGAAATGAAACGATTTTCATTTTCGGAGACTCGCTATATTAATAGATTAATTGATTACTCATACTATAAAAAGAATCGTAATAGGATTACAAAACTATTTATTGAAAAAAATAATCCGCTTACCATTTATAAAAATATCGTTGACAAAGGAATTTTTAAAGTGGAAGATAGCTTATCGTATACGGCTAAAGTTTTAGTCGAAGATTTTAAGGGTAACACCACTGTAATTAGTATCCCAATACAGGGAAAACAACTACCTGAGTTTTCAAAAAAAGAAATTATTAAGACTCCTTATCTAGCAAAACCAACAGAAAACTTTACATTTAATTCTGGGATTTTTGATTTGTATATTCCTAAAGGTAGTTTGTACGAAAATGCATATCTAGACATTCAGGCCAATGGTGATACTATTAAAATTCATCAGGATGAAATTCCATTACATAAAAACATGACAATTGTATTTGATGTTTCTAACTACAGTGAATCAGATAAGAAAAAATTATATATAGGAAGGTTAGGCTATAACAATAAGCATTATTATGTAAAAACCAATAAAAAAGTCAATCGTTTTTCGACAAGAACAAGAACACTGGGTAGTTACTCTTTATTTACTGACCTTAACATACCCACCATAGTTCCCATAAATGTATCTGGTAAAAAATGGATGTCCAAAGCTAATTTTTTAAAGATTAAGATTGATGACGCTGATTCTGGAATAAAAAGCTATCGCGCTACAATAAACGGGAAATTCATTTTGATGGAGTATGATTATAAAACAGGAATGTTAGTTTATGATTTTAATGACAAAATAATTGCTGAGACAGAAAATAAATTTAAACTTATTGTGTTAGATAAAGTAGGAAATAATGCTACATTTGAAACAACATTCTTTAGAAAACCGTAAATAGATATATTCTTTGAAAAATCTCCACTTCCTTTTTGTTTTTTTTCTAGCCTTCACAAGTCATAACATAATAGCTCAAAATGCAGTCGTAAAAGGTGTTGTTCTTAACGAGTTCAACAAACCCATAGTTGGAGCCAATGTATCCTATGAAAATTCTGGCACACGCACAGACCAAAATGGTGTATACATACTCAGTATTCCTGCTAATGAGGATGTAAAAATTAAAATAAGTCATGTTGGTTTAAAGGATATTATTTTCACCATTAACTTAAAGGAAAACCAGGAGTATGAATTAAATCCTGTATTAAAAACAGATATTGAACAGATCAGCGAAGTAATTATTACTGGGAGAGAGCGAAAAGTGGTAGAAGGAATTACGACATTAGATCCAGAAACAATTCGTATAACTCCATCTGCTAATGCTGGTGTAGAAGGCTTGCTAAAAACGCTTCCAGGAGTTAGCTCTAATAATGAATTGAGTACTCAATATTCGGTAAGAGGAGGTAACTTTGATGAAAACTTAGTATATGTAAACGAAATAGAGGTTTATCGTCCTTTTCTTATTCGTTCGGGACAACAAGAAGGATTAAGTTTTGTGAATACCGACTTGGTAAGAAATGTTGATTTCTCTGCAGGTGGTTTTCAGGCAAAATATGGAGACAAACTCTCTTCTGTTCTAGATATTACATATCGCAGACCGACACGATTTGATTTAACTGCCGATCTAAGTCTATTAGGAGGAAGTATATCTGCCGGAGCAATAACGAAGGATAAAAAATTTGCAGGAGTAGTTGGTGTTCGATATAGAGACAATAGTCTTTTAGTAGATGCCAGACAAACTGAAACTAATTTTAGACCTAGATTTGCGGATCTACAAACCTACCTATCTTATAATTTTTCTGATAAGTTTGAATTAGGTTTTCTAGGTAATATTGCGATCAACAAATACGATTACGAACCACTAACACGTCAAACCAATTTTGGTACAATTACGAATCCGATTGCACTAACAATTTTCTATGATGGTCAGGAAAAAGACCAATATGAAACTTATTTTGGTGCATTAAAAGGCACATATCAAGCTAATGAAAATTTAACTTTAAAATTAATCGGTTCGGCTTACCATACACAAGAGCAAGAGTATTTTGATATTTTTGCCGCTTATTTTTTAGGAGCAGTAAATACAGATATTGGTAGTGAAGATCTTGGTGAAGTTGAGTTTAACGAAGGTATTGGTTCTCAACTAACTCATGCGAGAAATGATCTTGATGCTTTAATATTTAATCTTGAGCACAAAGGAACCTATATTGCAGATGAGCATCAAGTAGATTGGGGTATAAAATATACTTCTGAAGACATTAGAGATCGAATTCAGGAATATGAAGTTATTGACTCTGCTGGATTTTCGATTCGCCCACCTGGTACTTTTATTAATGATCAACCTTATAATCCTAATGCAAGTCCTATTGTTCCTTTCACTAGTGTAAGAGCTACTAATATGGTAACTATTGATAGGTTTTCGGGATACGCTCAGTATAGTTTCCGATCCACTATTAAAGAACACGAAATTTGGATGAATGCTGGAATAAGAGCACATAATTGGAATGTTTCTGGAGATGGAATTAATAGTACTTCTCAGACCGTATTTAGCCCAAGAGCTCAAATAGCCATCAAACCCGATTGGAAAGCAGATATGATTTTCAGACTTTCTGGAGGGGTGTATCATCAACCTCCTTTTTATAGAGAATTAAGAGATATTCAAGGAACCGTTCAACCCGATGTAAAAGCCCAACAATCTATTCATTTAGTCGCTGGTAATGATTACAGTTTTAACATGTGGGACAGACCTTTTAAACTTACCACAGAACTATATTATAAAAAGCTTACAGATGTTAATTCGTATACTATAGAAAATGTAAGAATTCGATACCGAGCTAATAACAATGCTGAAGCATATGCCGCCGGATTTGATTTAAGACTAAATGGTGAATTTGTTCCTGGAACTGAAAGCTGGGTAAGTCTTGGTTTACTAAAAACTGAAGAAAACCTTGATGATAGAGGATATATTGCAAGACCCACTGATCAAAGAGTAAAAATCGGAGCACTGTTTCAGGATTATGTACCTACGATTCCCAATTTAAAAATGTATCTTAATCTTGTATACCAAACAGGTGTTCCTGGTGGTTCACCGAGTAATGCTGATCCATACAATTTCCAGACTAGATTGCGAGATTACCGAAGAGCAGATTTAGGAATTTCTTATATCGTAGTAGATCAAAAAATAAGACGCAAAGAAGGTAGTTTCTTTAATAAATTTAAAGAGCTGAATCTAGGATTTGAAATCTTCAATGTTTTTGATAATCTTAACTCTATCACAAACACCTTCGTTAGAGATGCTGCGTCACAACAACAATTTTCCATTCCAAATTTCTTGACTCAAAGGGTTTTTAATGTCCGATTGGGAATGAAGTTTTAATCCTCAATAAACTCTTTTAAAACACCAATCACATAATCCACCTCTTCTTTTGTATTATATTTAGAAAAAGAAAATCTAATCGATGGTTTAAGCATATCTTCTTCAGACAGTATTTCTGTTAAGACATGAGAGCCTTTATTGCTTCCACTTTGACAGGCACTTCCTTTGGAACAAGCTATTCCTTTGATATCTAATTGAAATAATAAAATACCAGCTTTTTCCTGAGATATCGGAAGGCATACATTAATTAAGGTATACGTACTATGAGTTAAATCACAACAATTTGCATTAAATTTGATCCCATCAATTTGTTCCTTTAACTGATCTACAAAATATTGTTTTAGATTAGATATATATGCTTTTTCTTCAGTCATATGTTCATATGCTAAACGTAATGCCTCGTCCATACCTGCAATATTATGCACTCCTTCTGTTCCACCACGATACCCTCTCTCCTGCTCACCTCCATAAATCAATGGTTTTAGTCCGGAATTCTTTTTGATATATGCAAAACCAATTCCTTTTGGACCATGAAACTTATGAGCACTAACTGCTGTAAAATCTACATTAAGCTCACTTAAATTTACATTAAGATGCCCTATTGATTGCACCATATCACTATGAAAAAGAGCTTCATGCTTATTACATAAATTACCTACCTTATCAATATCTAAAATAGTTCCTACCTCATTATTGACATGCATTAAGCTAACTAATGTTTTAACAGTACTATTAACCAATAACTTTTCTAAATGATTATAATCAATAGAACCATCTACAGTAACATCTACATAGCTTACAGATATATTAGTTTGCGATTGTATTTCCTGGACTGTATGTAAAACTGCATGATGTTCGATTTTTGAAGTAATAATATGTTTTACTCCTAAATCTCTAACAGCACTATTTATTGCCAGATTATCAGCTTCGGTTCCACCAGATGTAAAAATAATTTCGGAAGCTTTTACCCCTAAATATTTTGCTATATTCTTTCGAGCTTGCTCAATATGATTTTTAGCGGATCTACCAAATCCATGAGTAGAAGAAGGATTTCCATAATCCTCTCTTAACACCAAAGTCATCCTATCAATCACTTCGGGACGCAACTGCGTAGTTGCCGCACTATCGAAATAAACCTTTTGCATTAAATCTAAAAAATTAGTTATAAACCAACAAAAAAATACAATTAATGCAATAACGAACAATGCATTTTATCATATCTTTATTTTATAACCACAAATCTAATTCAAATAAAATTATTTTCCTCGCTGCACGTTATAATCTTTCAATTCCATTATTTTTGTCAAAATATTCAGAAAAAAATATACCTAAAATAAACATGTGTAAATTTCATTCGTCTTTATCATATGTAAACTATTTTAGTATACTATAAGATTAAAGTATAGTTTCCTATAATGAAACTTCAATTTGTTACTAATTTTCAAAACATAGAAAGTGAAAAAGCTTTTATATATTTTTATTTTTTTGGGGTTAATCTCTTGTGATGATGGTGATATCATTGTTACTAGTTTTGAGTTTGATGACGTAGATCTTCAACTTTGCGAAGGAGCTAAACCCGACGAATTTGTTTTCTTTAAGATAAATACGTCCGTTAATGAATCTATATCATATAATTTTATTGATGCGACATATTCTGCAACTACTATAACCGAAAACCCAATTATTATTAACTTAGACAACTTGGATAATGGTCTGATTTACAGAAAATTTAATACTGCTATTACTTCAGATTATTACTGCAACAATATTCCTGATAGCAATATTATTGTTACTGAAGAACTTTTAAGTGTAAACGGTGAAGCAACTATAACTAACTTAATAGTTAGTGAAGATGACAATGACGGCGTGGAATCTACTTTAGAGTCTCCAAACAATATTGACCCTGAGGCTGATCCGGATGGTGATAGGGTTCCTAATTATCTGGATGATGCTATGGATGACAGCGCTATCGGAAATACGAATCAAACTATGGAAAATCCTCTAGGAATAGAGGAAGGATATGACACCGATGGTGATCAAATTCCTGACTTTAAAGATCAAGATGATGATAATGACAATGTATTAACCAGTGTGGAGTTACCTAACAGTGATCCGAATGACGATAGTTTTCTTGATACAGACGGAGATGACATCCCTAACTACATCGACCCAGATGATGATGGAGATAATATTCCTACTATAGATGAGGATATTAATGGAAACGGAAACCCAAGAGATGATGACACAGACGATGATGGTATCGCTGATTTTCTGGATGATGATGATGATGGAGATAATGTTTCTACAGTAGATGAAGATGTTGATGGTGATGAGAATCCAAGAAATGACGATACGGATGGTGATGGTATACCTAATTATTTAGATAATGATGATGATGGAGATGGCATTCTAACAATTGATGAAGATACTAATGGAGACGGGAATCCAATGAATGATGATGATGATGGGAATGGCATACCTAACTATTTAGACTCTAGTATCATGGGTAATAATCCCATTACAAATACAGAGAATCTTCCTGTTCTTGATAATACAGTCATTACAACTTTTAGAACTACATTAACAATTAGTGATCTCATTTTAAATGAAGTTAATGACCAATTTACAAATGATGATTTTTCCTTTGGTTTTAGAGACCAAACCATCTCCATTACCACTCCCTTAAATTAAGACTAATAGAATGATGAATAAACTATATTTTTTATGTTTCACACTCCTACTAATAAGTTGTAGCGAAGGTGATATTATAGAATTTTCTGTTGATGATTTGAACGGAGATCTGGAAAATTGCTCTAATGAAAATGATAATACTTTTGTATTTTTCGTAAATGATGTAGATATGAATAGATCATTATCGGTTAACTTCACAGATTCCAGTTTCGAAATTAATCCCGAAATGACATCTGACATATCTCTGGATGAACCTACAGTAATAACACTAAATGCTAGTAACAATCAACTTCTATATAGAGAATTTAACACTTCAATTATTGGAGAAGAATATTTCTGTAGTAGTATTCCTGTAAGTAATATTAACGTAACTTTAGAACTTATAAGCACTAATGGAACGGCTGAAATTAGTTATGAAGCTGCAGAGGATCAACCCGATCCAACTCAAACTGCATATTCCAGAACTGTTATATTAAAGGATGTAACACTAGAAGGAGATGGTATTGCGTTACGAAAGGAAAAATTGGATTTAGGATCAGATACTATATTCATCCCGAACTAACTATCCGTTTTTAGGGTTTTGTAATATATAGATTTCCATAGCTCCAAGACCGTATTTTTTATAATCTGCATCTGATATACTAATATTATCGTATCGTCCGAACAAATATTTTAATTCCTCTTTAAGAACTCCTTGTCCCACTCCGTGTATAAAAACTACCTTTGGAATACGTTTACCAATTGCAAAATCTAATTGCCTTTTTGCAGTATCTAGTTGTAAAGTAACCATTTCGTGATTAGTCATCCTTTTTGTAGATTTAACCAACTTATGTATATGGAGATCTACTTCCATAGGCGGTACACTTCTCTCTTTAGGTTTTATTGTTGGCCTTTTAGGTTTCTTTTTAAAAATCTCTTTTTCCTGTAGATTCCTCTCCACTTCTTCATAAGAAGGAATGATTAAATTATCAGATTGCTCTTTCACTAATTCATTAGTCATAAAAATCATGTCAAAACCATCATCAGATGTTATGGTGATCTCATTTCCATTAACAGAAATTACCTTACCGCTAATAGGTTCGTCTAATACCGAAACTATATCTCCTATCTTAATCATGTTCTCTACTCTTCTTCTTCATTATTTTTAGGATACTCCATATTATTATTTGTTGCTCTGGATGATACACTTGTATTTATTATAAATATCCCAGACATCAAGCATACAATCCCTGCACTCTGTAAATAATAGTTCTTTTTAGATGATGCTATTTCAACAATTAAAAAAATAGCACCTACGGTTATCAAAAGAAGACTAAATATCTTTTTTAATTTCATTTTATCCATTATGCAAAAGTATCAAATATTAGATTTTTTCTAAGCATTAATTTTTCGAATACTCAAATTGTGTATATTGTGCCACATAATTAAGAAAAAATGTCTTTGGAAAAGTATATGTTTCCTTGTCTAAACAAAAAACTTTTTGGTGTTGATTGTTTAGGATGTGGTTTACAAAGGTCGGTAGTGCTTCTATTTAAAGGAGAATTTGTTGCTGCTTTCCAAATGTATCCTGCTATATATCCTTTACTTA
Organism: uncultured Aquimarina sp.; assembly: GCF_947492405.1. Lineage (GTDB taxonomy): Bacteria > Bacteroidota > Bacteroidia > Flavobacteriales > Flavobacteriaceae > Aquimarina. Next base: position 14,156 of record NZ_CANLMP010000001.1, on the reverse strand, counting down.
TTCTTCTTTTTTTCTTAGGGTTTAATTTTTTTATTAAATTTAAACAAGATTCACTTGTAAAAGTTGTCTTAACTATTATATCTGTGCTTACAATGGTTGTAAGCTATCTAATCAAAATGAAATTCATTTTTAACTAATCGACTATTTTTATGGAAAAACAAACCTTACCTAATTCTACCCTTATTTTAGTATTCGGTATCTTATCAATTTTAGGATGCTGTTGTTATGGAATTCTTGGTCTTATTTTTGCGATAGTAGCTTTGGTTCTTGCTAAAAAGGCCACAGCAATGTATACAGAAAACCCTGAACTATATGAAGGATATAATAATGTGAAAACTGGAAAAATATTAGCAATAATTGGTTTAATCCTAAGTGCTATTTATCTAGTCTTTGTAGTTATCATGTTTGCAACTATAGGTTATGAAGGTTATATGGATATGGTCAGAGAACAAATGGGACAATATTAATAAAACCAAAATTTAATATATTTAAAACTGCTTTGTTGACAACAAAGCAGTTTTTATTTTTTGAGCTTATTAGAAATGAATGAAACAATAACTTTTCTTGAGAATAATCTTCTGTTTTGCCCTTCTAAAGAATTCATAGGAATTGAATGTTTGGGTTGCGGGCTTCAAAGAAGTTTTATTCTTTTGATAAAAGGAGAATTTCTGAACTCTATCATAATGTATCCTGCCTTAATACCAATGCTTATTATGGTTGGATTTTTAGTTAGCCATATATTTTTTAATTTTAAAAATGGTGCAAGCATCCTTAAATACTTTTATTTCTTGAATATAATCCTTATTGTTGCCAATTATTTTATCAAACAATTATCATAAACATACATGGAAAACAAACAACAATTACCTAATGCTACCCTTGTTCTTATCTTTGGTATTGTTTCAATAGTTACTTGTTTTTGCTACGGAATTCTTGGATTAATATTTGGGATAGTAGCCTTAGTAATTTCTAAACAGTCTATTAAACTTTATAATGAAAATCCAGAGTTTTATTATGGATACGAAAACCTAAAAGCTGGAAGAATTTGTGCTATAGTTGGTATAAGTCTTAGCTCTCTATATCTATTAATAATCTTAGGTTACATCGTTTTTGTAGGGGCTTTGATTCCTTGGACAGAGGTTTTTAATCAATAGAACTTTTTGTTATAATATAAATATTATTTCCTATCAACAAAGGAATAACAAAAAGCACCCAATAAGGGTGCTTTTAATATAAAACGTAGTTCTAAAAAACTATTCTTTTATTTATTCAAATGCTTTAAGCGTCTTTGTAATAATTCCGACACATTCTAGCAACTGTTCTTTAGTCATTACCAATGGTGGTGCAAAACGTATGATATTTCCATGAGTCGGTTTTGCTAATAACCCATTTTCTTTTAAGGCAACACAAATATTCCACGCAGTTTCACTTTCTTCATCATCATTTATTACAATAGCGTTTAGCAATCCTTTACCTCGAACAAGATTAACCACATTGGATGTTTTGATATATTCATTCAATTCTGATCTAAATAATTCTCCTAACTGATATGCATTTTCTGCAAGCTTTTCATCCCTTACAACTTCTAATGCAGCAACTGCAACCGCTGCTGCCACGGGATTTCCACCAAACGTACTTCCATGGTTACCAGGCTTGATAACTTCCATAATATCATCATTCGCTAATACTCCAGAAACTGGGTATGCGCCACCACTTAGTGCTTTACCAAGAATCAAAACATCAGGTTTTACATTAGGAGTTCCAGAACAGTTTTTATCACTACAAGAACAATTACCACAAGTAGCTAATAATCTACCTGTTCTCGCTATTCCTGTCTGAACTTCGTCTGCAATAAATAATACATTGTGTTTTTCACACAATGCTTTTGCTTTAGCCAAATAATCTTCAGAAGGAACATATACCCCTGCTTCTCCCTGTATTGGTTCTACCAAGAATCCAGCTACATTTTTATTATTTTCTAATGCTTCTTCTAATGCTTTAAGATTATCGTATTCGATTTTTATAAATCCAGCCGTGTATGGTCCAAAATTCTTTCGTGCAACAGGGTCATTAGAAAAAGAAATAATGGTAGTAGTTCTTCCGTGGAAGTTGTTTTCACAAACTATAATCTGAGCTTCATTCTCTGCAATACCTTTCTTTTCATATGCCCATTTTCTACATATTTTTAACGCTGTTTCTACAGCCTCTGCACCAGTATTCATTGGTAACAACTTGTCAAAACCAAAATATTCTGAAGCAAATTTTTCATATTCTCCCAATTTATCATTGTAAAATGCACGAGAGGTTAGCGTCAATGTTTGCGCCTGCTCCATCATTGCACCTACTATTTTTGGGTGACAGTGTCCTTGATTAACGGCAGAATAAGCGCTTAAAAAATCATAATACTTTTTTCCTTCTACATCCCAAACATATACTCCTTCTCCTTTCTTTAAAACTACCGGCAAAGGGTGATAGTTATGAGCTCCATACTTGTTTTCTAAATCGATTGCTTGTTGAGAAGTTAATTTTTCTAAAACAGCCATTTTTAATAATTTAAATTGATAAAATAACCATTCCTTCTGTACCTTTATCCTTTCGAAAAGACTCGAAAATTCAGCGTGGGAGAGAAATCATCCCTAAGAGAACCGTAAAATTACTAAATCTTTATTGATTATTTAATTTTAGAGTCTGTAATGCACCCTATTTTTAATTATTCAAAATAATTGATTTTCATTATTACGATTTAATGATTTCTAAAGCCAGAGCACCTATTTATTGATCGTACTTTGCGGCTATAGATGAAATCTGCAATTCCAGTCTTTTAATTTCTCTTAATAATGCATTTTTATCCATTTGCATCCAAGAAAACAACTTAAGCATTCCTGTTATCATAACACAGAAAAAACCAGCTGCGCTCCACTTTATAAGTTCATTAGTATTATCGGTATTTAAAAAGCGAATTAGACAATATATAAAAAGCCCAAATACTACAAGGTTTACGATAAACATCATAATAATAACCCAACTATTCCGTGTTTTGAAAAGCCCCCCTACCATTTCTAATAAGTTTTGCTCATCTAATTCGTCATAAAACTTCGCTTCTTCATTGGTTAATGTTTCTTTTATCAATTGATCGATATCTTCCATATTATTTTTCATGATTTTTATTTTTTTAGAATTAATTTTAATTTTTCTCTGGCAGTAAACAAGCGGGATTTTATAGTACCTGTAGAAACGTTTGCTATTTCGGCTATTTGCTTTACACTATAACCATCGAGATAAAAAAGATGAAGCACCATTTGTTGATTATTAGGCAACATCTTTATAGATTTTTTTAATACTATCATTACACTATCATCGTTCTCTTCGGTATCATAATCTATCGGAATTTGATCTAGGCTTTTACCGTAAGAGTTTATACCCTCTAATTCTTTTTTATTTTTACGTAGCCAATCATACGATTTTCTTGTAACTATGGTCAAAGCCCAACTCCCGAAACTATTAGGGTCTTTCAGATTATGAATTTTTAGTAATATTATACTCCAGCTATCTTGAGCGATATCTTTAGAAGCCTCTATATCCTTACTATACCAATACGCCTGTTTACATAATTTCTCATGCCATCGTTTAACAAGAATTGCTGCAGCTTTCTTATTTCCGGATTGGCACTGTAATACCAACAAAGAATCAAATGTTTTATTGGTGTTTGTCATGGTAACCTTTATAATATAGACGTAGAAATATGAATTAGGTTCATTTTTTTTATTCTTTTCATAAGATATGTGGAATATTTAATAAGTATATAGTTTCTATTCTTATTTTTGCGCTATGGCGAGAAAAAACAGAAAACAGGTTTTTGAGAATATAGAAGTAATCGATGCTGGTGCAAAAGGGAAAAGTATTGCCAAAGCTCCTGATGGAAAAATTATATTCATAAACAATGCGGTTCCTGGTGATGTGGTAGATATACAAACTACAAAAAAACGAAAAGCTTTTTATGAAGGGTCTGCAACCGTTTTCCACAAAAAGTCGGATAAACGGGTAGATCCAGTTTGCAAGCACTTTGGTACTTGTGGTGGATGTAAATGGCAGTTTATGGGATATGAGCATCAATTATCGTATAAACAACAAGAAATAGTTAATAACCTGACACGCTTAGGCAAAATAGAATTGCCTTCTGTAACTCCAATTCTAGGTTCTGAAGATCAATTTTTCTACAGAAATAAAATGGAATTTTCATTTAGTGATAGTAGATGGTTAACACTAGAGGAAATACAGAGTGGCACTGAAATCGAGAACCGTAATGCATTAGGATTTCACATTCCCGGAATGTGGGATAAAATTTTGGATATTGACACATGTCACTTACAAGAAGATCCTAGTAATGCAATTAGAAATAAGGTAAAGACATTTGCTACTGAGAATAACTTACCTTTTTATAATGCTAGAAATCAAAGTGGTTTTCTACGTACTTTGATGATGAGAATTGTATCTACTGGAGAAATTATGGTTTTGGTTCAGTTTTTTTATGAAGACGTAGAAAAAAGAACATTATTACTAGATTATATAATTTCTGAATTCCCTGAAATTACCTCTTTACAATATGTTGTTAATACAAAAGGAAATGACACTATATATGATCAGGAAGTAATCTGTTATCACGGAAAAGATCATATAGAAGAAGAAATGGAAGGTTTACGTTTTAAGATTAATGCTAAATCTTTTTATCAAACTAATTCTAAACAAGCGTACGAATTATATAAGATAACAAGAGATTTTGCCGGTCTTACTGGAAATGAATTAGTGTATGACTTATATACCGGTACAGGTACTATCGCTCAATTTGTAGCTAAAAAAGCAAAAAAAGTAATTGGTGTTGAAGCAGTTCCTGAAGCTATTGAAGATGCCAAGACAAATGCAAAACATAATAATATTGATAATGTAGAATTCTATGTTGGGGATATGAAAAAAGTATTTACGTCAGAATTTATTACAACTCATGGACAACCTGAAGTTGTAATTACAGACCCTCCAAGAGATGGAATGCATAAGGATGTTGTAGGTCAATTATTAAACATTTCGCCCAATAAGATTGTATATGTAAGTTGCAATAGTGCAACACAAGCAAGAGACTTGTCGTTATTAGATAGTACGTATAAGGTTACCAAAGTACAACCTGTAGATATGTTCCCACAAACGCACCATGTAGAAAATGTGGTTTTATTAGAAAAAAGATAATTCATGAAGTTATACAAGACTTTAATCCCTTTGGTTTGCTGCCTTACTGCAGTTTATCTAAGTTCTAGTTGTGAACGAGATGATATCTGTGCAGAAGATACACCAACTACACCATTTCTGATTATTAAATTTATTGATGATGTTACCGTATCTGATATTAAACAACCTGTAGATCTTGAAGTGAGATCTACGGATCCTTTAATAACGAGTACAGTTCCTGATGTTGTATCAAGGGATTCAATAATGATTCCTTTAAGAGTAGATTCTCAAATTACAGAGTTTGAATTTATTATTAATGCCACAAATGATGATACAACTTTAGCAAATGGAGATATAGTTAGTTTTGAGTATACCCCAGTAGAAGAGTACGTGAGTAGTGCTTGTGGATTTAAAGTGAATTTTCAAGGACTCACAAGTACTCTAACACAAGAAGAAGACGAAGGAAACTGGATTAAAAGAATAACGATAGAAGAAGATAACGTAACCAATGAAACAGCTGCACACGTATTTATTTTTCATTAGCCTGTTGATTTCAGGTACGATATTGAGTCAAGAAACTGAAGAAACTAACATTTCTGCAAGAGACACTTTACCTCCTGCCGAAAAATATGGTTTAAGAGTTGGTGTGGATATCGCACGATTAATTAGAACTGCTATAAATGACGACTATTCCGGTTTTGAGATTAACGGAGATTATAGAGTATACAAAAACTACTATTTGGCAGCAGAAATAGGAAATGAATCTCTTTTAAGAGATGAAGAAAATATTGAAGTAGAAGGGGCCGGAAGCTATATCAGATTAGGTGTTGACTATAACGTCTATAAAAACTGGTATGGAATGCAAAATAGTATCTATGCCGGTCTTAGATATGGTTTCTCTACTTTTGACCAGACATTAAACAGTTATAGAATATTTACGGGAACTGATTTTTTTCCCAATGAACCTATTACAGAAAAAAGAGAAGCTGAAGACTTAACTGCTAGCTGGATAGAATTTACTTTAGGAATCAAAGTAGAAGTACTAAACAATCTCTATTTGGGAGCCAGTGTATCTTTAAGAGGACTTGTTAGTGAAAAAGATCCTGATGGATTTGATGATGAATTTGATGGATTTGAAAATTTATTTATTCCGGGATACGGAAGAACAAATGACTTTAGTCAATTTGGAGTTGGTTATACATACACTATTAGCTATTTAATTCCTTTTATAAAAAAGAAAAGATAGACAACCACGGTACTTTAATCAATTAAATTAAGACTTATTATCCTGAAATTTAGCTTTTTTACTTCCTGCATACATTTCGTATTTCACTAAACGGCATTCTAATTTACCATTAAATACTTTTATTTTTCGAGAAGGTCTTAACCCTACATACTTTATAGCTTCAAGATTAGAAGTTATAAACCAAGCATTCGTATCTGGATAGCTCTGTTTAAGTGTATCCCCTATTTGTTCATAAAACTTTTCTTCATCTAATTCTAAACGTTCTCCATATGGTGGGTTAAAAACCATATGAAGCTTTTCATCCTCATTTTTAGAACTTTCAAAAAAATTATCATCTTTAATACTAATAAAATCAGTAAGATTGGCATTTTCTACATTTTTTTTCGCCTTTCTAACTGCAGATGGAGCTTTATCAAAACCAACAATTGAATGATGAAAATCACGTGTTTTTTTCAAACTAGCTTCTTCAATTTTTTCAAATAAATCCATATCCCAATCTAACCACTTTTCAAAAGCAAACTCTTTTCGGTTTAAATTAGCAGGAATATTACAAGCAATCATGGCTGCTTCTATAGCTAAAGTTCCACTACCACACATTGGATCTAGAAAATCACATTGCCCATCCCATCCAGATAACAATAACAGGCCAGCTGCTAAGACTTCATTTATCGGAGCAATATTTGTCGCACTACGATATCCTCTATGATGTAATGATCCACCAGAACTATCTAAAGATACTGTACATAAGTCTTGTTGGATATGAATATTAATAGTCAAATCTGGATAATCTGTATCTACATTGGGTCTCTTTCCTGTTTCTTTCCTAAACTTATCTACAATAGCGTCTTTGGATTTTAAAGAAATAAACTGAGAATGCCGAAATATTGTTGAGTTTACTGTTGCGTATATAGCAAAAGTATCATCAGCATTTAGATACTCATCCCAACGAATAGATTGAATAAAATTATATAAATCCTTTTCATTACGGATTTTTTTGGAAGAAATAGGTTTCAATATTTTCAAAGCCGTTCTTAAGCAAAGATTTGCCTTATACATAAAGCCTGTATCACCATAAAAACTAACCATTCGATTACCTATTTGAACCTTTTGCGCACCTAGATTCCTTAGCTCTTTTGCTAATATTTCTTCAAAGCCAAAAAAGGTTTTGGCTACCATTTTAAATGAATGATTCACTTCTTTAATAATTCTAAGTTATTCAACTTTCAAAAAACATTAAATATATTATTTCGAGAAAGTTTTTTTTGTTTTTGAGACTAAGCTTTTATAATTCGTTTGACCTTGCGGTAATAAACCGCAAAAATACATTAATTTTGCGCCCTATGCTAAAAGATTCTACAATGTGGTATGCATCATGGTTTGATACACCATATTATCATATATTATATAAAGATAGAGGTCACGAAGAAGCCCAGGAATTCATGGATAACTTGACTAGTTATCTAAGTTTAGAGCCAGAGGAAAAAATTTTGGATCTTGCTTGTGGTAAAGGAAGACACAGTGTTTATCTAAATAAATTAGGATATAATGTTACTGGAGTTGACCTTTCTAAAAACAGTATTGAATACGCATCTCAATTCGAAAATGAATCATTGAAGTTTAAGGTACATGACATGTCTAAACCTTATTCTGAAAAGTTTTCTGCAGTATTCAATCTTTTTACAAGTTTCGGTTATTTTGAAAAAGAAGAATGTAATCTAAGTACAATTAAAGCCATAAAGTCTGATTTAAACGAAAGAGGCTTTGGTGTTATTGACTTTATGAATGTAGATTATGTAATAGATAACCTGGTTCCAGAAGAAACGAAAGAAGTATCTGGGATAAATTTTCATATAAAAAGATATGTAGAAGATGGTTACATCTACAAGGAAATTAAATTTAATGACAATAATGAGGATTTTTTGTTTACTGAAAGGGTAAAAGCTTTGACCTTAGAAGACTTTAAAAATTATTTCGAAGAAGCCCAAGTAAGTTTGCTTGATATTTTTGGCGATTATCATCTTGAAAAATTTCATAAAACCGTTTCTCCTCGACTCATTCTTATTTTTAAATAGTGTATAACTACATACTCTCCATATCAGCAGTTTTTATAGGTTCATTAATAGTGTATATATTTAAACCTAATAATCAAAAAAAACTAAAACTACTTCTAGCTTTTAGCGGAGCATTTTTGTTGGCTATTACGATATTTAATTTATTGCCTGAAGTCTTCGAAGAACATCAATATGCTAAGCAGACAGGTGTTTGGATTATGATTGGAATTTTACTTCAAAAAGTACTAGAATATTTCTCAAAAGGAGCAGAACACGGACATATACATATTCATAAAGAAACAACCAGGATTCCTAAATTGCTTTTTATAAGTTTAGGAATTCATGCTATTTTAGAAGGTTTTCCTATTCATCATACAGAAGGTATTCTTATTGGGATTATTATTCATAAAATTCCGGTAGCCATGATTCTAACTACCTTTTTATTTAATACAAAAATAAAAAGACCTATTATCATATTGTTTCTTCTTATTTTCGCTTTATTGACACCTTTAGGAACGTTTATCTCTGAACATTTTGTCGCAGTACAAGAATACTATAAAGAGATTACTGCTCTCGTCATTGGTATATTTCTACATGTTTCTACCACTATTCTATTTGAAAGTAATGAAGGCCATAAATTTAATATTACCAAATTAATGGTTATTCTAGCTGCAACAGCTTGTGCTTATTTCATTTAATATGTTTAGTAAAGAAGAATCAAAAAAAATCAGACAAGAATTCTGGACTACATTTGGTAAAACGCACCCTCGTAAATGGCTTTTATATAATACAAAGATTAAAGATGTAACACTTAAGTTCACCTTTACTACCAAAGTCGCTCAGGTCTCTATAGACATAGAACCTTATGATAAGGTTATACGAGCTTATTATTATGACAAGTTTTTAAGTTTGAAAAATATTATTCTTTCTGAATATCTAGATGATATCATTTTTGATGAATACTATCAATTAGAAAATGAAAAAGTCATTTCTCGTATTTATGCGGAGCTGCCAGATGTAAGCATACATAATAAAAAAACTTGGGAAATGACTATGAAATTCCTAAACGAAAAGATGCTCATACTTGAAACTTTCTTTTTAGAATATAAAGATTTTATCGAATCATAATTAACAAAACATAAATAATTTTATTAATTATTTATGAAATTCGTAAATATGAAAGATTTTTCATACATTAGTTTCTAACACAAACTCAATCTTATGAAAAATTATTTTAAAGTTATAGCGATATTGCTATGCGCAATTGCATGCGTGCAATGTACAGATGAAAACATCTCCACGAAAGCATCTGAAATTGGCTTGGAACTCCAGAATGAAAATAATTTCGTTGGAAAACTGATGGTAAACAATCACAACATATCCTATGTTGTTAATGCTTCTTCCGAGCTTAATTTTACTTTGTCATTAGAAATTGATAAAAATTTGATAGATGTCTCTATTAATTATGAAAACGAAAGTATAGCTATAAATGGTTACGATAATGTCTTATCAGAAAACCAAAAAGAAGCATTACTTAAAATGGGACAACTAATATCAGAATATATTTTAAGCACTAAAGATGGTGACATATCTATGACAGAGTATACACTATTAAGCATGACGGAATATCTTGCAAAGTCACCCGATAATTATATCTATGCTAAAAGAAACATAATATCCTCCAATAACACAAACACTTTAAAAAGCAGGAATGAAGGTATTACTTGTATCAGAAAGAACACTTACGTAAATGCAGAATATGATGATTCTAGAGGTAATCACAGAGATAGAGTAAAGGTTGGTAGTAAGCCAAGAAACAATTACGGATGTATGGGACGATGCGGAGGAGACTGTGGTAGATGGTGGATACCTAGTGCCTGGACAAAAGATTGCATGGATCATGATCAATGTAGTAATATCAATAACGCCAGTGGAGGAAGTAGTGACAGAAACTGTGGCGATGAGTTTAATGAAGCAGCAGATGATTATGTTTTTGGAGTAATTAGAGGGTGTAGAGGATAAGGAACTATAAAAGCAAATAATATGATTGGTCAGTCTGAGTTTGTCGAAGACAATTTTTAAGTCAAATGTTTAATAACTTCGACAAGCTCAGTTTGACAAATATCAACTGATTTTTAGAAGGTCTTGTTATATTAGCTAATCTTTTAAACTTTTGTCATTTATTTTTTTGAAAAGATTCTATTTCGAAAAAAAAATTCCAAAATCAAATCTACTTTAAATTATATACTTCAAAATAAATATATAATGAAAGATACTACCTGCTAACACAAATAAATGCCAAATTACATGGTTAAAATTTAGCTTATTAAAAGCGTAAAATAATATCCCAGAAGTATAGGCCAATCCTCCTAACATAAGATACATAATTCCATCCGAACCTACTTGATTTGTTAATGCACTGATATCCAAAACAATTAACCACCCCATTAGCAAATATAAAATCACTGAAAGAATTTCGAATTTTCCAGTAAAAAAAAGCTTTAGAATTGATCCAAAACCAGCCAAAGACCATACTAATATAAAAAGAAGCCATCCTTTACTACTTACTAAACCAATTAAGGTTACCGGTGTATATGTCCCTGCTATTAGTAGATAAATACTAATATGATCCATAACCCTAAAACGATTTTTAAGAACAGTATCATTTGTATAATGGTATGCCGAAGATGCAAAATACAGCACCATTAATGAAATCGAATATAACAGTATTGAAAATGTACTATAAGAAGTTTTATATGTATCATTTAGTAGTAAGAAAAACAAACCTAAAACAGAAAGGAAGAAACCAAATCCATGAGTTAACCAATTCCATCTTTCTTCAATCGGTGTTTGTATTTTCATAGATTACAAAAATAATAAAGTACTAATGTTTCAAAGCCTATTTCATTACAATTATAAATAATAACATAAAATATAACAGTTACTTTCGTCATATTGGTATTCAAAACAGGATATTAAAAAGTAAGGTTAATACTACTTTTTTGGTGTTAAAAACAAAATAAATACGTTTTAACCACATTTTTAAAGCATTTAAACCCGTAATTATGTTTTTTTATATATATTTAGATACCCCAAAATCTAAAGTAACAAATGAAAAATATTAAAATCACCAAGTATTTTATATGTTTCCTATGCCTTAACTTATTTTTTTCTACTCTTTACGCCGATCAATACGAAGAAATGTCATTCGTTGAATTGGAATGTAGAATTATTCATACAGAAGAACACTTAAACTCGATTGGAAGAGCGAATAGTGTTATGATTATTGAAGATATTATAGACATTTCTACTAAATTCAATGCACAACAAGAATATTATTTAAAAGGATACTCCTATAACCTATTAGGAAAAATACATTTCCTTAATAAAGAATATAAACAAGCTCTTAAAGAATATAAAATTGCCGAGCTATTTATAAAAGAATTAGAAGAAGATTCTGAACTAATTATAGATGTTAATAATAATATCGCCTTAGTATATCTAGAGGGTTTTAACAAACCAGCAAGAGCATTAAAACGAATTAAACATATTTACGAAAACTCTAAAAACCTAAATAGCGACTATAAACATAGCTTAGAACTAAATTTAGCCAATATTTATCTAAAAACAAGAAACTACAGAAAAGCTCATAGGCTATTAAAAAAATGTCATAAATATTTTAGCCAAAATGCTGAACATATTAGTGAATTACTTTTAACATATTTAAGTTTTGGTGAGTATTATAAGATTCATAATAACTATAACAGTGCAATAAGACATTTCGAAAAAGCAGCTTCTATCGCAGAAAAGAATAAAATGTCTAGAGAAGCAATGAACATTTATAAAAAGTATGAGGAGTTACTTGTGAAATTCGGAAGACAAGACAGAGCTTATGCGATTCTAAAAAAGTATACTAAACATCACGAAACCGCATTAGAAACCGAGAAATTAGAAACAAATCAATTTAAAGAGAAATTAGTAGTAAGTAATAAGAATAACAGCATACAAACTCAAAAAGCAAAACAATCAAAAACAGTTTCTATATTTACTTTATCACTGCTAATATTATGTCTGATCCTATTTTGCTTTTTCATCTATAATCATAGAAAAACAAAAGTTCTTGGAGAATCTTTAGCAATTAGGAACAAAGAATTAAAAATTTCGAAAGAAAAATCAGATCGTCTTGCAGCCGTAAAGACAAAATTTATATCTACAGTAAGCCATGAGCTTAGAACCCCACTATACGGAGTAGTTGGTTTATCATCTATTCTTATGGAACGAATCAAAGATGAAGAAAATCATAAGTTTATAAAACTAATGAAATTTTCAGCGGATCACTTACTTAATCTTATTAATGACGTTCTTCAAGTTACTAAAATGGAATCTTATGAAATAAGTCTAGATAAGTCTGCATATAACATCAAAAGCTTAGCAGATGACATCAAAAACTCATTTGAATATCAAGCTGATAAAAATGGTAACACATTACATCTTAATTTTGATCCAAATATACCACACTATCTTATTGGAGATTCTGTAAGATTATCGCAGATCTTCATTAATCTCATTAGTAATGCAAATAAATTCACCAAAAACGGAGACATCTGGTTAAACTTTGTCAACCCTATAATCACAAATAATAAAGTTAAAATCACCTTTGAAATTAAAGATAATGGAAGAGGAATCCCTATTGATAAGCAAGGAATTATTTTTGATAAATTTTCTCAAGCTAATTCAAAAGATCATACAACTGGTACTGGGCTTGGCTTACACATCGTTAAAAATTTGGTTAATCTTCATGGTGGTGATATCCAAATAAAAAGCTCTCCTGGCAAAGGTTCTATGTTTTATTTTTCAATTTCTTTTGAAATTGATTCTACTACTCAAGAAAAAAATCAAATAAACAATTTGAAAAAATATATCAAATTAAAGAACACTGAAGACTATAATATTCTGATTGTTGAAGACAATAAGATTAATCAAATAGTAACTCAGAATGTTTTAAAAACCAAAGGGTTTAATTCCAGTATCGCAAGTGATGGTCTGATTGCTATTGAAATGGTAAAAGAAAATAGATATGATCTCATATTAATGGACCTAAACATGCCTAACATGGGTGGAATGGAATCAACTAAAATAATTAGAGAATTTAATCCAGATGTACCTATTATAGCATTGACTGCATCAGATACACAAGACACGGTACAGGCAATCCTTAATCCAGATTCAGGTTTCAATGACTTTCTTAGAAAACCCTACAAAAATGAAGAGTTCTTTCAAAAAGTTGAAGCACACATTAATGGTAAAATCTCAAAGGCATCTTAGTAAGGGTATTAATTAATAATAAAATTCAACATTAATCTTATACGTTTTTAGATAAAAGATGATTTTTAATATACTATATTCTTTTATTAAAATAGTTAATCATTATAAATCCGCTTGAAAATTTTAGATCTAAAAATAGATCTCTAACTAAAGTTTGAATCATTATATTATTCTTGATTCTGCCCTCCCTATCTAAATCACTATAATTTTTTGTATAATTATTTTAAAATCAAAACATCGAGACATAAAAAAACCCTTCATTGTCATAATGAAGGGTTTTCAAGGAAGGCGGCGACCTACTCTCCCACGATTGTAGT